>CAVYEC010000005.1:0-1137605 GCA_963767535.1 uncultured Planctomycetota bacterium | reverse complement strand
AGGACATCATGGCAAACCTCGATCCGAACCGCTTGCAGAACCTGCATCGCTACTGGCAGGCAGCCAATTACCTGACGATCGGCCAGATCTACTTGCAGGAGAACCCCCTGCTGCGTGAGCCGCTGCGGCCGGAACACATCAAGCCCCGGTTGCTCGGACACTGGGGAACTTCGCCCGGCCTCAGTTTCATCTATGTACACCTGAACCGTCTGATCCAGGACACCGACGCCGACGTGATCTACCTGACCGGGCCAGGGCACGGCGGACCCGCGCTCGTCGCCAACGACTACCTGGAAGGAACCTACTCGGAGATCTACCCGCACGTCTCGCAGGATGTCGAGGGTCTGCGCCGGCTCTTCCGACAGTTCTCGACACCGGGCGGCATCCCGAGTCATACCAGCGTTACGACCCCCGGCTCCATCAACGAGGGCGGAGAACTCGGCTACGTCCTCGCGCATGCCTTCGGCGCTGCCTTCGATAATCCGGACCTCCTCGCCGTCGCCGTCGTCGGAGACGGCGAGGCGGAGACGGGACCACTCGAAGGCTCTTGGAAAAGCGTCAAGTTCCTCAACCCGGCCCGTGACGGCGCCGTGCTTCCCATCCTTCACCTGAATGGCTACAAGATCTCCGGACCCACCGTGATGGGCCGAGATCGCGATGAGGACATCCAAAAGCTCCTCGAAGCCCACGGTTACGAGGTCCATTTGGTCGAGGGAGTTGATCCCTTGCCCATGCACCAGGCGTTCGCCGCGACTCTGGACACCTGCTACGCGAAAATCCGGGCCATCCAGGCCGAGGCGCGCGCGAGGGTTTTTCAAAGCGGCCGACATGGCCCGGCCGTGCCGCAGCAGTCGCGGTCGCGGAGGAAGTGCGTGCCGAGGGCTTCTCGAAGCGGCCGACCTGGCCGGCCATCGTGTTGCGCAGCCTCAAAGGCTGGACCGGGCCGAAGGAGGTCGATGGCCTGCCGGTGGAGGGGACGTTCCGCGCCCATCAGGTGCCGCTGGCCAATGTGAGGGACAACCCCGCCCATCTCCGGATGCTGGAGCAATGGCTGCGCAGCTACCGCCCGGAGGATCTCTTCGATAAGAACGGCCGGCTTGTCCCGGAGTTGGCCGCCCTCGCTCCCCAGGGTGATCGGCGCATGGGCGCCAACCCGCACGCCAACGGCGGCAAGCTCACCGTGGATCTCGACCTGCCCGCTTTCCGCGCCTATGCGATCCCCGTCACGAAGCCGGCCACCGAGCGGCACGAATCGACTCGCCAGCTCGGTAAGATGATTCGAGACATCTTCCAGCGAACCGCGCGACAACCGAACTTCCGGCTCTTTTGTCCCGACGAGACGAACTCGAACCGGCTGGGAGACGTCTTCGAGGTCGAGAACCGCTGTTCGGTCGGCACAATCATCCCCATTGACGACCACATCGCCCCGGACGGCCGAGTGATGGAAGTGCTCAGCGAACACCTCTGTCAGGGCTGGCTGGAGGGCTACGTCCTGACCGGGCGGCACGGCATCTACGTGACCTACGAGTCGTTCGCGATGGTGACGACCTCGATGGTGGTCCAGCACACCAAATGGTTGGAAAAAGCGCTCGAACTCCCCTGGCGGGTGCCTGTCCCGTCGCTGAACCTCCTGTTGACTTCAACGTGCTGGCGCAACGATCACAACGGTTTCAGCCACCAGGGTCCGGGCCTCATCGACACGCTCCTGGCCGTGAAGGGAGTGGTGGGCCGCATCTACCTGCCGCCGGACGCCAACTGCCTGCTGTCGGTGGCCGACCATTGCTTCCGCAGCCGCAATTACGTCAACCTGATCGTCATCGACAAGCAACCGCAGTTGCAGTGGCTCGACATGGACGCGGCCGTCCAACACTGCGCCGCTGGCGCGTCGATTTGGCACTGGGCGAGCAACGACCAGGGGAGCGAGCCGGATGTCGTACTGGCGGCGGCCGGGGACATTCCGACCCTGGAGGTGATCGCGGCGGCCTGGCTGCTCCGCAAGCATGCCCCGAGCCTGAAAGTCCGGGTGGTCAACATCGTGGACTTGATGTGCCTTCCGCCCCCGCTCGTTCATCCGCACGGCCTGGAGGAGGCCAAGTTTATCGATCTCTTCACCGCCGCCAAGCCGGTCGTCTTCGCCTTCCACGGCCACCAACGGGCGGTCCACGAGATCCTTCACGGGCGGACCAACACGGAACGCTTCCATGTGCGCGGCTTCATCGACGAGGGAACGACAACCACTCCCTTCGACATGGTCGTCCTCAACAAGATCAGCCGTTATCACCTGTGCATGGAGGCGCTGCGACGGTCCAATTACCCCCAGGCCGGCCCGCTGATGGAATGGTGTCAGGAAATGCTGGCCAAGCACCAGACCTACACGCGCGAGCATTTCGAGGACATGCCGGAAGTCCGCGACTGGGTCTGGACCGACACGTAACCGAACAACTGGAGGGGACAATGCCGAACTACCTACTCGCCGATTCGGTCTACGAAACTCTGCGCCAGTTCGTTAGCGCCTACAAGGTCCACCCGATCCTGGTCAATTTCACAGCCGCGCTGATTCCGGTATCGGTTGGCAGCGACATCCTCGCCAGGGTCTTTGGCAAGCAAACGCTCCGCGACACCGGCTGGTGGACACTGTGTTTCGCCGCAGTCATCACGCCATTCACCGCAATTGCCGGCTGGCTGTTCTGGATGGAAGACGACAACGGTGTCATCGGTATGACCATCCACAAGTGGCTCGGTACTACCCTGGCGCCGCTCCTTGTCGGCCTCGTTTTGTGGCGGTGGTGGTTCTTCAAGAGCAACCGCTGGCCGGGCCTCTTCTATGTGCTCGTCGCCCTAGCTGTCGTGGCGGCCCTCGTCTATCAAGGACACCTTGGCGGCGACCAGAGCTTCTCCATGTAGGATGCCTCAGCCGCCGCTTCAAAGTCATCCGGATCGAGAAAGATTGGAGGACGCGGGATGGAAGGTCGGACAATCCAAACGCTTCCCACCCGTGTACACGGAAAAGACGTTGGCAGGAACCTGCCGTTACGCTCGGCCTTGTCATCACTGACGAGTATGTACGTGATGGCCGTCACCGGCCTGATCCTGATGCTCTTCGTCCTCGTCCACATGGCGGGCAACCTGTTGATCTTCAGCGGCCGGGACTCCCTCAACGCTTACGCCTACGGTTTGGAGGAGCACTCGGCCCTCCTATGGGCCGCGCGGGCGGTGCTGTTGCTGGTCTTCGTGATCCACATTGCCACAGGCGTCCTGCTCACCCTACAGAGCCGGGCCGCCCGCCCGATCCGTTATGTCTGCTGGAAGCCCTTGCAGTCCAGCTGGGCCGCCCGGCACATGCTCCTGACCGGCCTGTTCCTCCTAGCCTTCGTCGTCTATCACCTGCTCCATTTCACCTTCGGCGTCACCGATCCTGAGCACTTCAAGTATGCGATTCCCAACGACCCTCGTGGGCACTACGATGTGGTCGGGATGGTGGTTGGCGGCTTCTCCCAGACCCCGGTGGCCGTAGGCTACATCGTCGTCCAGATCCTCCTGGGGTTGCATCTGACCCACGGGGGCTGGAGTTGGTTCCAGCACCTGGGATGGAACCGCGAAAACAGTCTGTTCCTGCCCTCGGATCGACTGAAGGCGAGGAGTTGGTTGCAGCTCATGAGGCCCGACCGGCGCGGCTCGGCACGACTCGTCCACGGACTCGGCGCCGTGGTGGTCGCCGTCGTCGTCTTGGGCAACTGTTCGATCCCGCTGGTCATCCAACTTGGCTGGCGCCCGAGCGTCCTTGAGGAGCGGCCGACCGCGCACCGTCTCCCCGGAAAGGTGGGTCTACGGCCATGAATCGTGACACCTTCTTGTTGGAGCCTGTACCGCCTTTTGGCCCGGACCTGATAGTCTGGACGCTGCGCCGCCAGCCAGACAACGCCGTGGACCGCTGGGACGGCACGACCTACCGCCGGGTGCTACCGTTGCACGCCGGACGAGTCGCTGATGCCGAAACCTAAATACGCGGGCCGCTCCGTTCCTGCGATCATTTCATGGGAGGATGACTCACATGGCCATCTCATCGGGCAACCGGGCGACGGAGAAACCATCAGATCAAGAGGTGACCTTTGCACCTCCCACGGATGCCTGCTGTGCCCAGACGCTGTCGCGCCCGGCCAGGGATGTCGTTGACGAGGCCAGTGAGGAATCATTTCCGGCAAGCGACGCTCCGAGCTGGACGGTCGTGACGGGTACAGGATCGGCGCAGCACGGCGGGGATAACCTTTAGGGCGAAATTCACTACCTTCGCACCGAGGAAGCGGATCGTAAGGAGGAAGCGCACATCCTTACCTCGGCCCGACTGCTCCCTGCTCTGAGGAAGCAGTGACAGGCCGGCCCTCGCTTGCCCCATCGCCGGCAGTGAATGCAGGTAATCCGAACAGGCCGGCGTCGATTCCGGGCCGTTCAATTCCGGGGAAAGGGCGACGAACGCAGGACCGATTCATAACTTACGTCGCAAGCAGCCACCTCCAAGCTCAACTGGACCGAGAATTAAACGACCCAGGAGTCGATTCAGGACGCTTGCCAAGAATGCCGGAATAGTCTATCCTATAAGTAGCATTTTACTAACCCTATCGAGCCGGCGATGCACATCCCCAACGACAACAACCAGCCTCATCTTGCCTCATCGGCCTTATACTGCTCCCTTTCATTCGACATGGCCATCCCATGACCGATCCTGCTTTACATCTCCTTGGCTCGCAAGCACAGCAGATGGCGAAGAACTGCAATAACGAACGCATGGCAATGGCGTTTCAATATGTTGCTATCGGAAGCATTCTTATCATGGCAGGGGCCGCAGCGGTTCACCTCTTCAAAGACCTAAGCTCTACCTGGCGCAAGGAACCTGCTCCGAGTGATTATTGGCAACTACGCGAAGGACTCGACCGCCTATATAATCGGAAGCAGGGCAGGTCCAAATGACTGCGCCGAGTAACGTCCCCGCCGGCCATGCCTGGCAGCAGGGTATCCCAGCCAAAGCCCCACCTACCCCTCCCCAACTCCTTCCGGCTCTGAGCAGCGTGCCCTGCGGCAGCATCGCCTCTGGCCACCGTGTCTGGGGTGTCGGGCCGCCATTATACCACGGCACGGACGCCGTGGTGCGGCCTTGTCACCACCCCAGACGCGACGATCGACGGAGACGAGCAGCAGCTGAAAGACAAGCGAAGCTCTGCAATGGATTGCTGGCCGATGGCCAACCGCGACACGAGAGCGGAGCAGCAGGCCGGGAACGACGATTCCATGATGGTTCCTGACGATGGCCCGGAAGCCGCCGTCCTGGCGCCAACGCTTGCTTTTCCCGCCCGGCCCAGGCAATACGCCTGAGCCACCAGAAACCGTTACCCCCGATCCAGAAGGAAGCCACAATGCTGTACAAGACGATGGTACTCGAACTCCTCCAGCAACGACCGGAGATGCAGGAGCAACTCCGCAGGACGGGGAACTTCCTGCCGACGCTGGAACACTACGCCAAGGAGTTGAAGAACGACCACGAAGTCTGGAAGGAACTCCTCAGCCTGGTGCAACCGAAAAGCAATCCGAGCCAGATCGCCAGCGCGGCTCTGGAGATCGCCCTCAAGAAACTGGAGGATCGTTTGCCGCCCGTGTCTCCGCCAGACGCAGCCAGCCCACTCTCTCTGGAAGCAGCAATGGCGTTCGTTCGCCGTCATACGCCGCCCGCGTAAAGGCGGCGCGGCGTCAACCCTCGCTCTTCGATTCCCTTGCTCAATCCGATCCGGTCCTCGCCGCCCCAGAGCCACCGAAAGCAACGGAAACGCCGGAGCTGGCTATCCCAACGCAACCCTCGCCGCCCGATGCCGGCGAGCCGTCCGACCGGGACGCTGCCGCCGCGGAACGGCCCTGGACTACCTTCCCTTCTCCCATCGCCAGCGGCGAAAAAGCCAAAGCCCGCGACATTCTCGCCGCCATCCAAACTGTTAAGCGGATCGAGGACGAACAGCGACCGGCCACCCCGGAAGAGAAACACATCCTCGCCCGCTTCGCCGGCTTCGGCCCGGTCGCCCTGTCGATCTTCCCCGATCCTGTCACCGGCCGTTACAAGGATGCCAGCTGGCAGACTCTCGGCGAGGAGTTGAAGACGTTGCTCTCGCCGGAGGAATACGACAGCGCCAAGCGCACCACCTTCAACGCCTTCTACACGTCCCCGACCGTCATCGCGGCCATCCATGCCGCCATCGCCCGCCTGGGAGTGGCCGATAATGCAACCGCCCTCGAACCCGGCTGCGGTATCGGCAACTTCATGAGCCAGGGGCCGGAAGGAATGCGTTTCATCGGCGTGGAACTGGACAGCATTTCGGGTCGTATCGCCAAAGCGCTGCACCCCGACCAGGACATCCGCATCGAGAACTTCCGCGACACCCGCCTGCCCGAAGGGCACATCGACGCTGTGATCGGCAACGTACCCTTCGCCGACCTGAAGCTCGACTATCGCGGGCACAAGCTCGCTCTGCACGACTATTTCTTCGCCAAGTCCATCGATGCCCTCAAGCCGGGCGGCGTGTTGGCGTTGGTTACGACGCACTTCACCCTCGACAAGCAGAATGCCGCCATCCGCGAGTATCTAGCCGACAAAGCCGACTTCGTGGGAGCGATCCGCCTGCCCTCCGACGCCTTCAAGCGGGAAGGCACGGCCGTGGTGACGGACATCCTCTTCCTCCGCAAGCGAGCGCCGGACGAGCCGGCCCGCCATGCCGACCCCGAATGGCTCGGCGTTGCTCCGCTGGCCATCGAGGGGATAGAAGTTCCGATCAATCGCTACTTTTTGAACCATCCCGAAATGGTCCTGGGCGCCTGGACCGGCAAGGATACGCTGTACGGCGAAGGCTACAGCATCCTCGGCAACGGTGACTTGACCGAGCAGTTGAAAGAGGCGATCCACCGCCTACCTGAATACGCTCCGCTACAACCAACTCCAGTTCAGGAACAGCCGGCCGCCGCATTCACACCCCCGCCGCCGGAGCGATACATCAGCGAAGGCAGCTTCTTTATCGCCGACAACCGCACCATCTGCCAATCCCTCGACGGGCAGGCGGTGCCCGTGGTCTACGGCGGCACGACCCTGACGGCCGGTGGTTCGTTGACCGGCCGTCGTTTGGCCGGACTGATCCGCCTGCGCGATCTGGCCCGCCGCGTCCTGCAATCGCAGAACGAAGGCTGGCCTGAACCAGCCCGCCAGGAGGCGCGCCGGGCGCTCAATTGGGACTACGACCGCTTCGTCTTCACCTACGGCCCGATCAACAAGACCACCTTCGGCGAAACCACCGATGGCCATACCATCCGCCGGATGCCCAACCTGGTGAAGTTCCGCGAAGACCCGGACGCGATGCTGGTCATGTCCCTGGAGGACTACGACGAGGTAACGGGCAAGGCCAGCAAGGCCGCCATCATGACCAAGGATGTGGTGGGCAAGACACCGCCTATCACGCACGTCCGCAGTGCCGAGGAAGGCTTGCTGGTTTCCCTCAACCAGCGAGGCACGGTGGACCTGCCGTACATCGCTACCCTGTACGGCAAGCCGGAGGAGCAGATCATGACGGAGCTGGGCGACCTGATCTTTCACGACCCGGAATCGCAGACCTGGCAGACGGCCGACGCCTATCTTTCCGGCAACGTGCGGGCCAAGCTCGTCGCCGCCGAACGCGCCGGCCCCACTTATGCCCGCAACGCCGAAGCCCTGCGCGGCGTGCAGCCGGAAGACGTGCTGCCCGGCGACATCGACGCCAACCTCGGCGCGCTGTGGATACCGGAGAGCGACATCCAAGCATTTGCTGCAAATCTCTTTCATGTCGAGCCATCTTCGGTCCCCGTCGCGCACCTGAAAAAGGATGCCGTCTGGAACCTGGACGCCGACTACGCCGCCACGCAGTCGGTAGCTGCCACTTCCGAGTACGGCACGGCCCGCGCCAACGGCGCCTGGCTGTTCGACTTGGCCCTGAACCTCAAGACGCCGGTGATCTACGACACCATCAACCACGGAGACCGCGAGGAGCGCGTGGTCAACCAAGAGGCAACGCTGGCCGCACGCGAGAAGCAAAAGCTCATCAAGGAGCGGTTCCGCTCCTGGGTTTTCGCCGATCCCGACCGCACCGAGCGGCTGGTACGCATCTACAACGACACCTACAACAACCTCCGGCCCCGCCTCTTCGATGGCTCGCATCTGGATTTCCCCGGCATGAACCAGACCATCCGGCTGCGGCCGCACCAGAACGACGCGGTGTGGCGCGGCATGAGCAGCGGCAACACGCTGCTGGCCCACGCCGTCGGCGCCGGCAAGACGTTCACGATGGCGGCCACCGGCATGAAGATGAAGCAGGCGGGACTCATCCACAAGCCGATGTACGTCGTGCCCAATCATCTGCTGGAACAGTTCGCCCGCGAGTTCATGCAGCTCTACCCCAACGCCAAGCTGCTCGTCGCCGCCAAGGAGGATTTATCGCGGGATCGCCGCAAGCACTTGACCGCCAAGATCGCCAGTGGTGAGTGGGACGGCATCATCGTTACTCACAGCTCGTTCGAGCGCATCGGCATGTCGCGGGAGTACCAAGAGACGTTCTTGCGCGAGCAGATCGAGGAGTACGACCAGCTGCTCCGCGAACACGCCGCCGACCGCCGCAGCAACCGCAACCTCATCAAGACCATCGAAAAGCAGAAGGCCGCCCGCGTCGAACGCCTCACGGACTTGCTCGCCGAGGACAAGAAGGACGACGGGCTAGTGTTCGATGAACTCGGCGTCGATCACATCTTCATCGACGAAGCGCATTACTTCAAGAACCTGGAGACGCCGACCAAGATGGAGCGCGTCGCCGGCATCCAGACCGGCGGCTCCGAGCGCGCCTTCGATGTCTACATGAAGGCGCGTTACCTGCACGAGCAGCACCCCGGCCACGGCGTCACCTTCGCCACCGGCACGCCCATCAGCAACACGATGGTCGAGATGTACACCATGCAGCGTTTCCTGGGCCCCGAAGGGCTGCGTCAACGCGGCATCGAACACTTCGACGCCTGGGCCGGCACCTTCGGCGAAGTCATCGACACGATGGAAATCTCCCCGGACGGTGCTTCGCTACGGCCCCGCAGCCGGTTTGCTCGTTTTACCAACCTGCCGGAACTCCAGCAGATGTTCCGGTCCTTCGCCGACGTGCAGACGGCCGAGATGCTCGACTTGCCCCGCCCGCGACTGGAGAGCGGCAAGGCTATTGTCGTCGCCTGTCCAATGTCCGAGGAGCAGCACGACCTCCAGCAGAAGCTCGTGGAGCGCTACGAGCGGCTGCGGTCGCAGAAGGTGGACCCACGCGAAGACAACGCTCTGGCCATCACCACCGACGGCCGCAAGCTCGCCCTCGATGCCCGGATGCTCTCCGCGACCGCCCCTGACTTCCCCGGCTCCAAGGTCAATGCTCTGGTGGAGAACGTCGCGGCTGTCTGGGAGCGGACGGCGGCGACACGCGGCACGCAGATGATCTTTTGCGACATGGGTGTTCACCCGACCGATTGGGGCTATTCAGCCTACGACGACATCATCAGGAAGCTCGTCGGCCGCGGCATCCCCCGCGAGCAGATCGCCGCCGTCGGGGATGCCGACTCTGGTGCCAAGAAACAGGCCCTCTTCGAGAAGGTCCGCAACGGCTCGGTAAGGGTACTGCTTGGCAGCACGCAGAAGATGGGCACCGGCACCAACGTGCAGAAACGCCTGGTGGCGCTGCATCACCTGGACGCCCCCTGGAAGCCGGCCGAGGTCGAACAGCGTGAGGGCCGCATCTTGCGCCAGGGCAACGAGAACGAGGAAGTGGCCGTCTACCGCTACGTCACCGAAGGCTCGTTCGACGCCTATATGTGGCAAGCGCTGGAAACCAAGGCCCGCTTCATCGCCCAGGTGATGACCGGCGAGAGTACCGCCCGCCGCGCCGAGGACATTGGCGGCCAGGAATTGTCCTACGCGGAAGTCAAGGCGATTGCATCGGGCAACCCGGCCGTCCTGACTCTGGCCGAGGCCGACGCAGAGTTGCAACGACTCGCTCTGCTGAAAAAGAACTACTTGGACGAGCAATTCGTCGCCCGCCGCAGGGTGCGCGACTTGCCGGCAACCATTGCCAGCCTGTCCGAGCGGTTGTCTAACCTCACCGCCGATGAGAATACTGCCGCCGCTCATGCCAACGATCCCATTACTATTGGCCGGCGTAGTTATGCACGAGAGGACGTAGTGGGTGCTTTGGGCAGCGAGTTGGATTCTTTGCCTCGCAATGTCCACGAAACCCGCCGCGTCCCTTTGGGCACCTATCGCGGCCTCCGCTTCGGCTTGGTCTTGCATCCCTATGGTGCGCCCGATGTGTACCTTGAAGGTGCGGCCACGCGCCAAGCTGGATTCTTACGAGAGCATCAAGGGCCGCGTGCCGTCTTCAACGCGGTGGAACGGCTGGCCAATGCCTACGGCACCGACTGCGCCCGCGTCCGGCAAGACCTTGGCATCGCGGAAGCGCAACTGCGGGACTACCAGGCACGCCTTGGCCAGCCCTTCCTCCAGGACGCCTATCTGTCTGAACTGACTCTCTTGCGAGACCAACTCAAAGACAGTCTGTCCGCAACGGCCCAGGCGAAAGGCGACGAGGCCAAGTCCACGACGGCCGAACTCGCCGAGCGGATCAAGGTACTCAAGGCCGCGCACACCATCGACGCCACGCCACAGCGGGACAGACCGAAGGCATCCTCCGCTGAGGAGCCAGTCACCGCCCGCATCCGCCGCCGAAATCAGCCAGCGTCCACTTCCGGCCCAACGATTGGTTCCGATGCCGCCGCATCGCCACCGGAGGCATCCCCACCAGCTGAATCCACACCCCAGGTTGTTCCCGAAGACTTCACGCCTTCTGAGACTCCTTCCAACCACTCCAGCACGGCCGGAGGTTCATCCATCAAGTCTTCGACCTTCCGGGAACGGGTCGCAAGGAATCGGCGGCGGAACGAG
This sequence comes from uncultured Planctomycetota bacterium, assembly GCA_963767535.1. Classification (GTDB taxonomy): domain Bacteria; phylum Planctomycetota; class Planctomycetia; order Gemmatales; family Gemmataceae; genus JAJPHU01. Next base: position 1,126,585 of record CAVYEC010000005.1, on the reverse strand, counting down.
GGGCAAGAGGTTGGTTTATAGACCGATTTCTACTCGAACCGAGGCAAGGGTGAGCGGCCAAGGAATCCCCGCTGTTGGCTCTTCTGTCCGAACTGGCCCTTCTCTTCCGATCTGCCATCTATCTTCTTTTTACTCCCTCCTTGGCCTGGCGGGGGCCGACGCGGTGGGCTGCCGCAGTCAGGCCATCCGTGGCCTTTGGTGCGGCAGCCGCCGACATTGTTCCGTTGTCCAGAACGGTTCCGATCCCCTCCCAATGCCGATCACGCTGCCAAACAAGCCTCTCCCGGCTTCTGGCTGTCGTCGCCATGATCGGTGCGCTCCCCAGCGGAAAGCCAGGCAAGGTGTCGCATCCCGGATGAGCCAAGGGCGGCATCAAAAGGGCACCCGACCCCTCACCGGCTCCCTCTGGCTCAAGCGTGAGGGGGCCAGAACCCAGGACCAGAACAAGAAAGTAACGCCCCGGCGAATCACGTCGCTCGTCGGCTGGTAGCGCACGGGGCTTGGACCCACTGATCGTAGACCAGCGGGTTTGAAGCGCGTTGATGGATCGAGGTTTACTTGTCGGTCGCATCTCGGACGAGTTGACCTCGCGCCCGCTTCAATAGCCAACGATCCGGCAACCAGTCGAGCAGTTGCTCCGCCGTCGGCGTCTCGCCCAACGCGAACAACCCCGGCAGTGCGTCGCGGAGGTACGCGAACGGGTCGATCCCCAGATGCTTGCAGGTGCCGACGGCGGAGTACAACACCGCTGCCGTCTGCCCGCCCACTTCGCTTCCGATGACGCCCCAGGCATTACGGCCCAGTGCGATCACGCGAAGCGTTCTTTCGCTCAGGTTGTTGTCCAGCGCCAGGAAGCCCTGTTCGAGGTATCGCTTCAACGCATCCCAGTTGTTCCAGGCGTACCCGATCGCACTCCCCAACGGCGACTTCGGCAACACGCCTGGCTTCTGCTCGTCGAGCCACATCAACAGTTCTCCCCACACCGGCTCGGCGTCGCGTTGCCGCAATTGGCGACGTTGCTCTTCACGCTGCTGGCGCTGGTCCCGTTGCGCCAGGTCGTCCGAGGGCAGCAGCAACGGCGGCAACGACCGTTCGACGGCGTACAAGCGACCGATCATCTCCAGCGCCTTGCTCGCCCGTTCGTCGCCAGCGTCGCCGGCGGCCACGAACTTGCGCCGGGCATGAGCGACGCAACACACGTGCTTCACCCGGCCGTCGCGGTAAAGCCCCTCATACTGGGCCAGCGCGTCCGCCTGCAAGTAACCCGCGTACCCGGCCAGGAACCGCTCCGGCCCTTGGGCCGTGTAGTCACTGGTAAAGTCGAACAGCACGTACGGATAGTCCGCGTCCCCGATGCACGTCCACAGGTGCGCCTTCTTGGTGCGATTCGAACCAGGCACCCGCAACTTCACACCGGTGTCGTCGCCGTGGATCACACGCGACAGCAGCAACCGCCGATGCATCAACTTGTAGAGCGGCGTCAATAACTCCGACGCCCGGAACAGCCAGTCACCCAGCGTCGAGGACGCGATCGTCACGCCCGACCTCGCCAGTTGGCCGGCGAGTCGATGCACGGGCGTGTGGTCGGCGAACTTGGCGGTGACGACGTGGGCCAACAGCCCCGGACCGCACAACCCCTTTGCAATCGGGCCGACCTGAGCGGGGCCAGCGGTCTGGAGGCGTTGCTCGCCCGGCACGGTCTGGGGATTGCAGTGCCGGCAGGCGTAACTCTTCTTGACGGTGCGGAGGACGAAAAACCGAGCGGGTTCCAGGTCCAGTTGCTCGGTGGTCTGCTCCCCGATGCACGCCCGCGACCGACCGCAGCACGGGCACAACTTCTGGGCCTCGGTCAGGTCGTGGATGACCTCGCGACGTTCGAGATGTTCGGGCAGCGGCGAGCGTCCGTGTTCATCGCGCCGGGGCGGCGGCTCCCCGGCGGCGGTCGTGGGCGGTGGTGGGCGGCGCTCGCTGCGGCGACCAAATCGGTGCTTCAGGGCCGCGTCCAGTTTGGCCGTCAGTTCGGCGATCCGGGCTTCGAGTTGCTGGTTGCGGGCCAGCAACTCCCGCACCATCGCCTGGAGCGTGGGAACGTCGGCCGGCAGAGAGGAATCGACCAGTGGTGCTGCGGCATCCATGCCCTTTGAACACCGATCAGGCCGGCGGGTAGCGCGAAGATTTTGCTTCGGGTGGAGAGAAGCGTTTGAAGCGTCGGACGCGGGACAGGTCGATGCCGTCGAGGATCATGGCGAACTGGGCGGCGGTCAGTTCGATCCCGGCGGCCGTGGCTTCAGGGAAGTGGTAACGCCCGGCTTCCAATCGCTGGCACCACAGACACAAACCATGACCGCCCCAGTACAGAACCTTGACCCTGTCGGCCGAGCGATTGGTGAACACGAACAGGTGGCCCGAGAGCGGATCGGCGGAGAGTTGGGTGCGGACCAACTGGGACAAGCCGTCGAATCCCAGGCGTAGATCAACGGCGGAGGCGAACCAGAGTTTGGTGGTAGGTGGAACGGTCAACATGGTCGCTCCTCCAATCCGCGCAGGATCGCGACGAGGAGTTCCGGGCGGACATCGGCGGGGAACCGAACAACGGCCCCGGATGGGAGGGCCAGTTCGATGGGCGTCGCGGGGGCGGGAGGTGGTGTGAGGCGGATGGGCACCACCTTCGGTTCGTTTGGGGTGGGCATGGACGGTTGAGCGAGCCGTCGGCGCCACAGGTAGAAGTTGGACTCGGACACGCCTTCGGTGGCGCAGAACGCGACGACCGTACGGTTGCCGGCCGCGAAGCGTTCGAGGCGTTCGGTCCAGCGCTGGGTTGCAGCGGCGTCAGAACGGGAGCGAGAGGACAAGGCGGACATGGTGACATCCTCCGAAAAAGGGAACGGATGCCATCCACCATAAATCACATGTCAATCACGTGATCCGCCGGGGCGTTACACAAGAAAAGGCCCGCCCTCGCCTCTGGCCGCCATTTTTCGGGGTGGGCGCCCCTCTATGAACCCACCCCGAAAAACGGCGACCGACGGCGACGGCGTGAGAGGCAAGCGGCCGGAGGCCATCCGGCCCCGCTTGCCCTACGCGCCGGCAATGAAGGCAGACCATGCGGAGCAAAGGGAGTAGGCCGGGGCTGATTCATGGCGCTTGCCAAGGAGAGCGAAATAAGCTACTCTATGAGTAGCATATCACCAAGCAATCGAGTCGCCCATGAGCATCCCCAGCAACCCCAACCTGCTCCATGTAGCGTCCTTCACCGAGCGGCTCGCCCGCGAGCGCCAGGGCACCAAGTTGGGCATGGTGTTCTCCGTCATCACTGCTGTCGGCCTCGGCGCCATCATGGCGCAGGCCATCGCCGAGATGATGCAGGACAGCCGGCAGGGGAACCGTGGTCAAGGCTGGGAACGCTAGACGCTGGGCAGGAAATGCCGACCGAACACCGCTTGACTCTTCCCCAAAGGCAGTGCTAGGTGGGAGAATAACCAGCCAAAGTCTCCCTATGCTTTTGCTCGTCAGCGGCGCAACCCGAACGGTCGAACACCTCAAATCGCATCCCCACCTGGGGCACCTTGTCTCCCCCCGCTCCCGCAACGATCCCGACTGGTTCCTCTCCACCGGCCTGCTGTGGGCGGCCGACAACGGCGCGTTTTCCGGCTTCGATCCTCCTGCCTTCCTACGGATGCTCGACGCCATTCAGGGCAAGCCCGGCTGCCTTTTCGTGGTCTGCCCGGACGTGGTAGGCGACGCCGGCGCAACCCTTTCCTTGTTCGGGGAGTGGCGTCAGACCCGTAACGCCCCGGCGGATCACGTGATTGACATGTGATTTATGGTGGATGGCATCCGTTCCCTTTTTCGGAGGATGTCACCATGTCCGCCTTGTCCTCTCGCTCCCGTTCTGACGCCGCTGCAACCCAGCGCTGGACCGAACGCCTCGAACGCTTCGCGGCCGGCAACCGTACGGTCGTCGCGTTCTGCGCCACCGAAGGCGTGTCCGAGTCCAACTTCTACCTGTGGCGCCGACGGCTCGCTCAACCGTCCATGCCCACCCCAAACGAACCGAAGGTGGTGCCCATCCGCCTCACACCACCTCCCGCCCCCGCGACGCCCATCGAACTGGCCCTCCCATCCGGGGCCGTTGTTCGGTTCCCCGCCGATGTCCGCCCGGAACTCCTCGTCGCGATCCTGCGCGGATTGGAGGAGCGACCATGTTGACCGTTCCACCTACCACCAAACTCTGGTTCGCCTCCGCCGTTGATCTACGCCTGGGATTCGACGGCTTGTCCCAGTTGGTCCGCACCCAACTCTCCGCCGATCCGCTCTCGGGCCACCTGTTCGTGTTCACCAATCGCTCGGCCGACAGGGTCAAGGTTCTGTACTGGGGCGGTCATGGTTTGTGTCTGTGGTGCCAGCGATTGGAAGCCGGGCGTTACCACTTCCCTGAAGCCACGGCCGCCGGGATCGAACTGACCGCCGCCCAGTTCGCCATGATCCTCGACGGCATCGACCTGTCCCGCGTCCGACGCTTCAAACGCTTCTCTCCACCCGAAGCAAAATCTTCGCGCTACCCGCCGGCCTGATCGGTGTTCAAAGGGCATGGATGCCGCAGCACCACTGGTCGATTCCTCTCTGCCGGCCGACGTTCCCACGCTCCAGGCGATGGTGCGGGAGTTGCTGGCCCGCAACCAGCAACTCGAAGCCCGGATCGCCGAACTGACGGCCAAACTGGACGCGGCCCTGAAGCACCGATTTGGTCGCCGCAGCGATGCCGCCCACCACCGCCCACGACCGCCGCCGGGGAGCCGCCGCCCCGGCGCGATGAACACGGACGCTCGCCGCTGCCCGAACATCTCGAACGTCGCGAGGTCATCCACGACCTGACCGAGGCCCAGAAGTTGTGCCCGTGCTGCGGTCGGTCGCGGGCGTGCATCGGGGAGCAGACCACCGAGCAACTGGACCTGGAACCCGCTCGGTTTTTCGTCCTCCGCACCGTCAAGAAGAGTTACGCCTGCCGGCACTGCAATCCCCAGACCGTGCCGGGCGAGCAACGCCTCCAGACCGCTGGCCCCGCTCAGGTCGGCCCGATTGCAAAGGGGTTGTGCGGTCCGGGGCTGTTGGCCCACGTCGTCACCGCCAAGTTCGCCGACCACACGCCCGTGCATCGACTCGCCGGCCAACTGGCGAGGTCGGGCGTGACGATCGCGTCCTCGACGCTGGGTGACTGGCTGTTCCGGGCGTCGGAGTTATTGACGCCGCTCTACAAGTTGATGCATCGGCGGTTGCTGCTGTCGCGTGTGATCCACGGCGACGACACCGGTGTGAAGTTGCGGGTGCCTGGTTCGAATCGCACCAAGAAGGCGCACCTGTGGACGTGCATCGGGGACGCGGACTATCCGTACGTGCTGTTCGACTTTACCAGTGACTACACGGCCCAAGGGCCGGAGCGGTTCCTGGCCGGGTACGCGGGTTACTTGCAGGCGGACGCGCTGGCCCAGTATGAGGGGCTTTACCGCGACGGCCGGGTGAAGCACGTGTGTTGCGTCGCTCATGCCCGGCGCAAGTTCGTGGCCGCCGGCGACGCTGGCGACGAACGGGCGAGCAAGGCGCTGGAGATGATCGGTCGCTTGTACGCCGTCGAACGGTCGTTGCCGCCGTTGCTGCTGCCCTCGGACGACCTGGCGCAACGGGACCAGCGCCAGCAGCGTGAAGAGCAACGTCGCCAATTGCGGCAACGCGACGCCGAGCCGGTGTGGGGAGAACTGTTGATGTGGCTCGACGAGCAGAAGCCAGGCGTGTTGCCGAAGTCGCCGTTGGGGAGTGCGATCGGGTACGCCTGGAACAACTGGGATGCGTTGAAGCGATACCTCGAACAGGGCTTCCTGGCGCTGGACAACAACCTGAGCGAAAGAACGCTTCGCGTGATCGCACTGGGCCGTAATGCCTGGGGCGTCATCGGAAGCGAAGTGGGCGGGCAGACGGCAGCGGTGTTGTACTCCGCCGTCGGCACCTGCAAGCATCTGGGGATCGACCCGTTCGCGTACCTCCGCGACGCACTGCCGGGGTTGTTCGCGTTGGGCGAGACGCCGACGGCGGAGCAACTGCTCGACTGGTTGCCGGATCGTTGGCTATTGAAGCGGGCGCGAGGTCAACTCGTCCGAGATGCGACCGACAAGTAAACCTCGATCCATCAACGCGCTTCAAACCCGCTGGTCTACGATCAGTGGGTCCAAGCCCCGTGCGCTACCAGCCGACGAGCGACGTGATTCGCCGGGGCGTTACTCAGACCCTAGCAGATCGGCAGCTGCCGGTCGCCTATGTCGCCCAGGACGGACAGGAGCAGCTGCCCGTGCCTTGGGACGAGATCGACGCCCTGTTCCTCGGCGGCTCGACCGCGTTCAAGCTGGGCAGGCACGCCGAGAGTCTCACCAAGGAGGCCAGGAGTCGGGGCAAGTGGACGCACATGGGACGAGTGAACACCCACCGCCGGATGCGGCTCGCGCAGGCGTGGGCTTGCAGCTCGGTGGACGGAACCAGCTTTTCCTGGTTCCCCGATGCCCGACTGCTGGGAGCGTTGGAGTACCTCGCTGGCCTGGACGCACAGGGTTGGCTATTCTAGCTAGTGGAGTCGAGGATCGGCTTTACCAATGGTAAAGCGATTTGGTAAAAAAATGGTAAAGACACTGGCAATTTGACCACTACGCGAGTACCAGATCAATGTAGTCTGTAAAGTTCGCAATCGCTTGTTCTTTCACAACTTGCAGCATTACCCCAACGCCAAAGCAATCTCACGTTTTGCCACTCAAGCCAGGTTATAACCTGGTCCTCAACATCACGAGCATGGCGCCTGACCCAGAGTCAGGCGCGTTTTCTTCCGCGCAAACTCGGCATTTCGCAGCAAATAGTCATGAGAGCACCGGCCAAATGGTCCGGTAGTCTTCACCAGTGCCACAAAGCGGCTCCTAGGGCGGTTCGCTGTTCCAGCGTCGCACTCCATTGCAAGATGATTTCGCAGTTCATTGACATGACAATGTCCCCTGGTCAACTTCCGGCAGCGTCTTTCGGCCGAGCGTGTTTGCCTTCACCACGACCCCCAGATCAAGAAGGGTCTCGATTTCGTGGATCCGCACTTGGTTGCGGCTGTCGCCATCTACCCACGTCCGGTCGATCCGTGCCAACAGGTCGGCCGGAGTCCAACCCCGCGGCTGACCGTACTTATACGAGTAGTACGTCAGATCCCACCACAACTCGGTCGGGCGCAGCGCCCACTCCCACTTCACGGGATCGGCGAGCATGTCTTTTGCGACTGCGAGGCGGGACTTGGCCTCCACGACTCGAAACCGTGTAGCAGAGACTCCCTCATCACACACCGACGTGACCAGAAACAACGCCATGAGAATACCTCCCACACTCCTGAGGCGACCATGCCGTTTCCGGCCAGAAAGGGTCAAAGTGCGAGGGCTTCTGGTCCCGAGGATCCGCACACAGTCTGGGATCGCGATCCGCCGGCTATTCTGTAGACCCCATGAACCGAGCCAGGAAAGCAATGCCCGCCGCCACATCGGCGACGCGGTTGTCGCCACCCTCGCGCGCGACGGTCAGCCAGCCCCGGTACTCGATCTCCTCCAGCGCGGCCAGGTAGCACGTCCAGTCGATGTCGCCGTGGCCCAGCGGCACCTCCTGGCCGGTTCGGCTGGCACCGCTTACACGGGCGTCCTTGGCGTTGGAGTGGACGACCCGGCTGTGCAAAGCGCGGGCGCTCTCATATGGGTCGAAGCCACCCATCAAAAGGTTGGCCGGGTCAAGGTTGACACCGAGGCTGCCGGTGTTGAAGCGGTCCAGGAAGGCACCCAGCACGGCGCCCGACTCCAAGCCGGTCTCAAGGGCCAGGACAGCACCGATGCGATCGCCGTGGCGACCCAGTACCCGGAGGGCCTCGGTCAGGAGGGGAGCGCGGGTCGTCGGCCTTCTCGGGGACGCGGCCGGCCTGGACGATGGCGATGCGGGCCCCCAGGTCAACGCTGAGGCCGAGTACCGCCTCGATGTGGTCGATGCGCTGCTGTTGGTCTTGTGGGCTGTCCAGACCCCGGCGCAACGGGCAGCCCAGCGCGGTCAGCTCCAGATTATGGGACTGGAGCAGGTGCCGGAATGCGGTGCGGCCGGTCTGCGACAGGGCGTGCGGCGACAACTCGCCGCCCGCGTCGGCCTGCACGCCCCTTACGCCGAGCCGCTGCACTTCCCCGAGGGCGCGGCGTAGCGGCAGCCCCAGCGCTTCCAGACGGATGCCGATTTTCAAATGGTCCATGTTGATGCGCCCCTGCTAATGAGGATCACATTGCTATCTGCTTAAGCGCTCTACCCCTGGCCGCCATCGTCACGCCAGCGGTCCTCAAGCTGCGTCTGGTCGAGGCTGAGCGTGTGCCGTCCCGGCTGGTTACCCGCCCGCGCGTGGGCCAGCATGCTGGCCACTTCCTTGGGGTGGATGGGCAGGACGAGGCAGCTGCGGGCACCCGCCTCTAACGCGGCCCCCACAAGGCGCCCCCGCTCGGCGGGCACCAAGACGAGAACCGGGGCATCCGGCCGTAACGCCGGAAGATTCTTGCGTGGGCCCAGGGCTGCGGCCACCTCTTCCCGGGAATCTGTCGAGTACCACGCGCAAAATGAAAGGAAGCGGCACAGGCCCAGGATCTCTTTCACGTCGCCGCTGGCGCTCACGACCAGAAGGTCCACTGATCCGGGATCCCAGTTATGGACCAGGGAGGCAGGGGTGGCTCCGTTGATTGTGTCGATCTCCCACCCCGGGAGGGTCTCCCGGAGGCTGGCCAGACTGGCTGTGTCCACATCGAACGCGACGGCCCGGAAGGATGTGGACGACACCCCTTCCCGGAATGTGATGCCGCGCTCGACGGCTGGCAGGATAGTCACTCTGTCATCGGTGATCCGCACTTCCCAATCGCCCTGGCAGCGCGGGCAGCGAAACCAGGCCCGGTGCATGGATACGATCTCCGCGTCCGGGCCGCCCCGGAGGATGGAAGGCACCAGGTTACCAGCCCAACCACAGTTCGCGTGCGGGCAAGCCACCGGATAACTACTCAGCATGGGAAGATCCCCCGTCCTAAAGAATAATTGGGATGGTCCTGACTCGACTATGGGCGACTGGGATTACCGATGTTCCTGTCCGTGACGGCTGCCTTCTTGCGCCGGCCATAACGAGGACTTCCATTCTTCATGAACGCAGTGATCGGGACGAACGAATTCTATGATTCGTTCCTTGTTATCCAGGATCAATGGAAGGCCAGTAAACGGGCTTATCCACATGTGTGCTGCTCCTGCGGCTGCTTCATGCTCTCCTGGAACAGTATCTCGAACTCACGGCTGACCTCCTTGGCTTCGCCTTTGAGTTCGTGCAGGAACTTGCGCTCCTCGTCCTCAATCTTGCCGTCGGCGAAAAGCATACGCCGCAGCCAGGTGGCCTTCTCGGCGTCGATACGGCCGTGCGCCATGATGTGATCCTTGATGGCCTGATAGAAGAACTGCTCGAAGGCCGGCGTGCAGTGTTGCACTCGCTTGTGCAGTTCGACGAGGAAGTCGGCCTCCGGGCGCTCAATCGTATCGTGGGTGTACAGCTCCCGGCGTAACCTTTCCAGCTTGGAGCCATCAACCTTGCCAGTGGCCAAAATGTCCTGTTCAATGTGTCGCAATTTCAGCATAACTTCGCTCATCGACATTGCCTCCGTATCTCGTTTGCGCCAAATGAAGTGACCGGCTCAGCGCTCGACGGTATGCAGGACACGGCTGACTGGCGCCGGGTCGTCGATGCCGTCACCGGTGGGTAGCTTTCTGTGTGATGTGGCCAGTGGTCCGGCCGTAACGGTTGGTCGCGATCAGCGTTCGTCCCAGCCGGCAGTGATGCGTTCGATCTCCTCCTTGTGCCGGGTCTCGTCAGCGAGCTGATTTTCCAGGACCACCTTGAGCCCGAAGTCACCGAAGTCTTCCGCTTGGCCGAGCCGCGTGTTGTAGTCCGCAATGGCCTGTTCTTCGGCTACCAACGCGCGCTCCAGCATCTCCCGCGGCTGGTCAGCGTGCGGCACCGGCCTGGGTTCCGTTGTCGGTTCGCCCCCTAGAGCGGCGATCTTGTCTGCCAGGAACTGGGCGTGGCCCTGTTCGTCAGCTATTTCCGCCTGAAAGAGGGCTCGCAGTTCCCTGCGGTACGGTCCGGTGAGCTTGGCCGAGTAGTGGGTGTACATCAAGATAGCCTGGTACTCCCCGGCCAAGTCGTGATTGAGACCCTCGATAAGGGCCTGGCGGTCCGCGCTTGTTGAGGCACGCTTGTGGTCCTTCCCGGCCTCGGTTTTTCTGTGGTCCTCTTTCTGCGTTCTCATCGCCGTCGTCATGGTTGTGACCTCCTTACAAAAAAAGCCGACGTGGTGGAACACCCTAATGAGGTATTCGACCACGTCGGCTTACTCGTCAACAAGCCCCCCGGCATGACCGGGGTGCCTTTCATCTAGTCATCCGACAGCCTGATTAGTATCTCATGCGAAGAGGCAGATTAAACATTCAAAGCCTCTATTTAGTATGCTATATCCGTTGGCCAGGAAAAACAAGTGTATTCTTGTCCGAGAACAAGATTTTTCCTTCGACCTCTCGGACCCGGTCGCGGCAGGGACTGTCCGCGGAGGCAAACGGACGCCGGTCCGGGGGCAGCGACTCCCAGTCGGGTTTGAGAAGGGTCTCGGTCTCGCGGCACAAGAGTTGGACTCCCAGCCCGTTGTGTAGGTTCCGCCCCGGGTTTCCCAGGCCGGAGACGGCATCTCCTCCTCATGCAGATCCAGCCACCGGCCGGCCTTGTTCAGCAACCCTCGCGATGGGGAAGGTTCACGCTCTCTTCTCCGTCCACATGTCAGCCTACTCGCTGTATACGTACTTGTCGGGATCACCAGAGTAGCCACTCCCTGTCGTCTCGACTCCATCGATCTTGTTCTTGATGATGGTCGTACAACCGCCGGGGCTCGCCCTCCTCTCCCTGCAAATCTCCATGACTGTCTGCAAGTGGGTTGTCGTAAAGATCTCGTAGACCTGGGCATTGAGATTGAACAGAGTGAGCTGGCCCCCCGCGGCTTTCATACGCTTGTGGAGCGTGATGAGCGTTCCCAATTCGAGGCTGTTCAGGTACTCGACGTTGGTGAAGTCCAGCAACAGATGGCACGCCCCTAACCGATCGGTGCGACCTTCAAGTTCTCTGGCGAGCATGTTCTCCACGTCCCGAACCTTATCAGCGGTGAACGTGATGATCCTGCCGTTGTCATTCTGTTCCACTTTGGGTGATGTGTGAGCTGTGAGCGGATTCATGTGGCATCTCCTTGCGGCCGTTATTCGACCTGTGCGAACTGATCTGCCTCGCGGCAGAGGTTGTGCTTCTCGGGCGTTGGCTTCTCCGCGGACTGGCCTCCACCAGCTTGCCCGCCTCCGAGAGGAGCATGCCCGCCCAGCGGTAGATGTTGTTATCAACCACCTGCTGTCGTAGGTGGCGCATGCGACGCTCCAGTTCCTCCTCCGGCATGGTCAGCGCCAGCCGCAGCGCCTCGGTGAACTTGTCCGCGGCATACGGGTTGATTAACAGGGCGTCCGCCAACTCCTCGGGGGCACCCGTGAATCGCGACAGGACAAGCACATCCCGCAGATCATCCCGCGCCGCGATGAACCCCTTGGCGGCGAGATTCATGCCGTCGTGCAGCGAACTGACTACGCAGACCGACGCCATCCGGTAACCTCCACCCCTATTCGGCAAAACACCTCGTCCGCCAAGCTCCTGACGTCGCCTTGGAGGCGCCGCCCCAACTCCAGTAGGTGTTGCCGAAAAGGTTGCATTTCCATCTTCCGTCATCCGATGCCTCATTTACCGAAAAAGCAAATAGCGGTTGATCCGAGCGGCTCCTCCCAGGAGCCTCCCGCAAAACCATCATGAGTACGGGCGCCAAGACCGGAGGTGGGGCAAGACCAACGAAGGCGGATCGGGAACTACTTGCCTGGTATCTTCCAAGGGTTCCTTCCTCAGCAGCATGCTACCGGCCGTTTCCCCTGGTCGTTGCAGGGGTTACTACGGCTGCGGTGTTCTGCCCGGGTTGGGCCGGATCCTTCACCCCCCAAGATGCGTCCTCGGTTCTGCCATTCGCCAGCGCGCCACTACCCGCGTCATCCCGGCCGCTCCTCAGGAACGGCGCCAACAGTTCGATCGGCAACGGGAAAATGATGGTGGAATTCTTCTCCGAGGCTACTTCCGCGAGGGCTTGGAGGTAGCGCATCTGCATCGCCATGGGATAGGGCGTCATGATCTGGGCGGCTTGCCGGAGCTTGTCCGCGGCCTGGAACTCCCCCTCCGCGTTGATGACCTTCGGCGCGCGGTCGCGTTCGGCCTCCGCCTGATGGGCCATCGACCGCTTCATCGGCTCGGGGAGGTCCACGTCCTTGACTTCCACGACGGAGACTTTCACCCCCCACGGCTCAGTGTGCCCGTCGATGATCTCTTGCAAGCGGCGGTTCACCTTATCCCGCTCCGTTAAGAGGTCATCGAGTTCCGCCTGACCCAGCGTGCTGCGCAAGGTGGTCAAGGCCACCTGCGAGGTGGCAAACAAGAAATCCGCCACCTCCAAAACGGACCGCATCGGATCCACGACCCGGAAATACAGCACGGCATTGACACGCACCGAGACGTTGTCCCGGGTGATGATGTCCTGCGGCTCGATGACTCGTGTTATTGTTCGTAAGTCCACGCGCATCATGCGATCGACGGGCCAGAAGACCATGATCAGCCCCGGTCCCTTGGGCTTGGGCATGGCCCGGCCCAAGCGGAAGATAACCCCGCGCTCGTATTCGTTCAGGACACGGATGCAGCTCAACAGGTACAAGGCGACCAGTGCCAGGGCGCTCCCCAAACCAATTGCGGTATCCATCATCCACATAGCTGAAACCTCCCAACGTGGTTGTCCGGCAAGGCGGTTCGCCTGACCGAATCTCCATCACTCATCAATCTTGTTTGCCGAGGATCTTCCGTGGGGCTTCTCCGTAGGAAACACCGTAAGGCACGTGGAGCCTTCCATGCTGGCAATAGCCTGCGGGCAGCTCGTCGGTGCAGGAGCACAGTTCCCTTAGCTTGGCGACAGCCTCGGCGTCAAAATGCCCGTTGTCGCCATCGAGCCACATAAGAAACCATTCTCGCAGTTCGGAGGTGGCGTGCATTGTCGTTCCCCGCCCTCTCTCCCGCTATTCCTCTACAGGTCGAGGGTGACGCCCAGGAGGTCTGCAACCCTAGCGGGCCTCCTCTTTGTCCGAGAGGAGTGCGAAAGTCGAATGGGTTCCATTACAAGTAAACTGTAGGCGGTGCCGGACTCCTGTACGCGGACCGATGAAGTCCACCAACACGGGCCATAGCCGGTCGTCCGAGCAAGCTATGCGGAGGGAGGGCGGCAGTTCGCCGTAACGATCGGACACGTATTCCTTCACCCATCCTTCGACCCGATGAACGCGCCTCCGCTGGAGCCACCGATAGATAACATACGCGACGAGACCCGCAATCACCGCCGCTACCATTCCGATCAAGACTTCAACGCTTCTGTCCATTTCTCACCGTCCAGTTGTGTATTGTGTGGTGTCGTATCTGGTAAACATACTTGATGCGTGTCGTTAGTCGTCCACACAGACTTATCAGCAGTGAGGCCATTGTTGCCGTCCGAACATGCCCGTGCGTCTCGACATCCCGGAAGAGCGAAAGTTCGCGTCACCCGTTCACTAGCCGCTCAGTTTTGGCGGCCCAGGTCGAGAGTGACGCCCAGGAGGTCTGCCAGCCTACCCGCCTCCCAGCCCATCCGGGCGGCCACCATTCTCACCTCCGCCGCATCCCTCGGCATCCGGGATGAGGAGAGAGCCGTCAATCGCTCCAGGTCGATCCCAAGCGCCTGGGCCTGCTGCTCGGGGGTGATGTTCTGCTCGCGGCGCAATCGGGCCAGCGTGTGACCGACGAAGGAGGGGTCTGGCCCCGTCGAGTCGAGGTCAAAGGATCGGAAGGGGCCGCTGGTATTCATCGATGGTTCCTCTGTGGGTACGGTTCAGTCAGGTGACGGTGTCCGGCCCCACCCGCCGGCGATGAGGCACGGGCTAACACCGCGGCGCCGGTCATTGTTCACTCTCGTAAAGCTCCTTTTGCTGCGTCTTGAGGTGGGCCGATTCCTTCAGAGTAGGTAGCCATGAATCGAATCCCCCTCTGTTCACCTTCCCTTCGCCGGAGAAAGGTTTCGCCCTTCAAGAGAACGGCTCATCAGCCCTCACAGGGGAGGTCAAACTCTCCGGCCAAGGGCCAAGATCTCGCACACCCGCGAGGACGATACAGGCGCCGAGAAGGGCCAACGCGAGGCCACCCCAGAACACAGTTTCCGTCCCACCCAGCAGGCGAAACGAAGCCCCACCGACCAGCGCCCCGATCACGCCGAGGGCAAGGTCGGCAGCAACGCCATAACCGCCTCCGCCCGCGACCTTCACGACCTTGTTGGCGAGCCAACCAGCGATCAGCCCGGCGGCGATCCAGGCGATGATGTGACCGGGTTGAAGCGTCATTTCCATCGCAACAAGCATCATGGTCCTTCTCCTGATAGCTTTCACGGAGGCGAGGATCGGGCATGAGGACCCCTCTCACCTTGCACCCCTTATACGGTCGCCGTTATGAGGCTCGCCCCATCTGCAAGGCGTCTGCTGCCGCCCTGCACGCGGATCTCGGCGACCCCCTCGCCTGGTATCTCGCGCCGCAGGCTTTCCCGTGTCGCCTCGCCATCGCGGGCCGGGTCGCCCGGAACGGTGAACTGAACAAACGGCAGGCCAGCGTCCCGCCCCGTTGTTCCCGAGGCCGGGAGCCTGCCTGCGAGCAGGTCGGCCAAGGCTTGGTTGTCGAGGTACGGGTACATGCCGACACTCCTTGTCGCCCGATGGCACCAGCGCCACAACGCGGCTCCCAGCGCCCTTTGTTGTTCTGGCGTCGAATCCCATCGCAGGCTGATCGCGCAGTTTATGGACATGATTTCTCTCCTTCTCTACTGCCGTCCGGCATCATCGCGCCAGGGCTTCGCTCTCGGAATGCAATCCCGGTCGAGCTTGTGACCCCACCGCTCTTGTCCGTGCCCGAAGCGATCTCCGGGCCACGGATGGTAATCACCCTCACTTCCAATTCCAGAGACTGGCCCGCCCAGCGGTGGTTGGCGTCAACGACCATCGTCTCTTCTCCAATTGTCACGATACGGACCAGGCGGCGGCGGCACTGACGGTCCCAGACCCGCACCCATTGCCCGACGTAAAGGTCTTCGTGTTCAGCGAAGCGCCAGCGGGCGATGCGCCGGATCAGTCTGGGATTGAACGGCCCATAGGCATCTCGGGCAGGTACAATGAATGTCCGGATTTCCCCCACAGCCAGCCCCATCAGTTCCAGGCCCAATCCAGGCAGCCGCTTATGATCGATCCCGACGGTCAACTCCGTGGGCGCCTTGCCATGCGAGCGAGACCACCGAGCCGTCCTGGAAGACCTTCACATACTGGATCTGAACCTTGTCACCCCACTGAATTACTCGCATAACATGTTCCTCTTGGATGCCGCGTTTGTTCGGTTGGAGAATCCGCCGGCGCTGATGCCCAGGCGTTTGTGTAGCCCCAACTCGACGCTGCCCACCGTGCATGACTACCCGCCACGACTGCCCCCCCAACAGATGCAAGAGTCTGCTCTCCACCATGTCCGCCGGTGTCAACCCGGCTCGGGCATCGGGTATCAGAACTTCATCCAACGCGCGGGCGGAGGCGGGACGCGGAGCTTTGGGGCCGGGGAGTTGCTCCTGTTGTCCATAGCCGAGTTTCACGGGACACCCACCTTTGCTTGAGAGGGCGAAGCTGTTTCATCGGGAGTCGGGAGGCGGCGCCACGGCGGCCGGTTATGCCCAATACGACCGCCTTCGGAACCCATGTCCCAGGAAAGACAGCACCGCGAGAACGATGAACACAAAGAAGAGGATCTTCGCCCCTTCCCAGGAGTAGTGCTCCACTCCCGCGAAGCCGAAGAAGGCGGCGATTAGAGCGATGACGAGAAACAAGATTGCCAAGCGTAACATGGTCGGATTCTCCTTCGAGAAGATTAAGCTCCGCTCGGCGAAGTGCCGGCCGGAGCCGTGATTGCCATCTCAGGGCGTCGTGAACCTCAAGCGTGCTAACATGTAACACGCTTCGCGGCGGCTCACGTCGGGTTTTCTTTCCGGGTGCCGCTCGCGAGGATTCGCTCCCACACCTTCAAACGATGGACGGGAACATCGGCAGCGGCCTCGAAGCCCAGGGACACGGAACCACCTTTGATGCGGAGCACCGTAACTTTGAGAAGGCACTCAAAGCCATCGGCGCCGCCGACCACAACCGTCTCCTGGCTTTTGCGCGTTAAGACCAACATGAAGAACCTCCGTTTTCATTCGTGCGGTTCGAGGGTCGTGCGTCTTTTCATTCTCTTCGGCTGAACCGGGCCAGCCGATCTCGTTCGCCCAACAGCAGATTTTCCAGGTCGGCGAGTTCAATCGGTTTGACCAGGCAATGGTCAAAGCCGGCCTCGTCGCAGAGCAGACGGTGGGCCTGGTCCGCATACCCGGTGATGGCGATCATCAGAGTATGGTTGAAGCGCGTCTGCCGGCGAAGCTGCCGCGCCATCTGGCAACCGTCCATCTTCGGCATCGCCAAGTCCACCAGGGCGACATCGGGTTGACGAGTACCCATCATTTGAAGGGCAGCCGACCCATTGTAGGCCGTCTGTACATCGTGCCCCCACTGGCGTACGAGTGTGGATAAGCTGTCGGCGCAGGCGTGGTTGTCATCGACGACCAACACGCGGAGCAGCCAGGCGCCGTCCTGGACGCACGCAATGGAATCGCCGATTCGGCGCGCTGCCACGACATCCCCGGATGGCTCAAGCAGTTCCCGAACGCTCAATCCACCCACCCCAATCGCTTCTCGACAGATGCTCGACATAGTAGAACCTCCTGATCCTCATTGATTGGCCGGACGGTTCCCGCTCCAGGTGTCCGCGGGCACCCCGCGGGCGAGCAGGAACACCTGCACCACGGTGCCGCTGGTGAACACTTTCACTACCGTGCCCGTGGCTGTCTCCACTTCCGCGGCAGCCTCGCGGACCTCCACTCCCGTGATTCGTTTGATCTCCTGCCGCAGCGAGTCCGAGGCGCTGGCGAACAGCTGCCGATGGAACTCCTGCACCTGGGCGATGCCTTCCGGATTCATGGCCAGAGCCTTCTCGGCCGGCGTCAGCGCGCCGTGCAGCGTGATCACCAGTGTGTCGCCACTAAGGACCACCGTCACCGACTTGGGCACGCGGCCCGTGGTCTGGCGCTCGAATTCGATCACCGCCTGGGCGATCTGTTTCGCCGTCGAGCCGGTCTGTCCATCGGCTTCGACCTTGATAGTTGGAACCATTGCGTTTCCTTACTGAGTCGGCCCCGGAACCGAAGCCGAGTTTTGTCCTTTGATTTCGTCCCCTCGCCGTCTTAGCAACCACACCCCCCAAGTGAGGCCGCCCACGAGCGCTCCGGTGAAGCCGCCGGTGATCTGTCCGATCTCCGCCCAGGCTAGTCCTCCGGCCAGCGCTCCGACGGACCATCCGGCCAGAAGCGCCATGACGAGCACCAGCAGATGAGGACGGGTGATCCGTCCGACAAGTGCCCCTCCCACGGCCCCGCCAACCGCCCCCACAGGCACCGCGATGGCGAAGTTCCCGGCGGTCAGGCCGGCCAATCGCCACACCTGCTGCGCGAGAGTTATCCCCGCAACAGCCCCCAGGAGCATCCAGAAGAGCAGCATCAATTTCGGAGCTATCGGCAGCAGAGGCGGCGAAACCCGGGGCGTCTTGGATTGCATCCGCTGTTTCGTCCCTTCGGAATTCATCCTGTTCCTCGGTTCGCCCCGGGTGATTGAGTCCATCGCATCCTCTCGGTCGATAAAAAAAGCCGGCGCGGGAGAACACCCAGAAAGGTGTTCCCCCGCGCCGGCTTACTCGTCAACAGCCCCCCCGGCATGGCCGGGTTGCCCTTCAGCTAGTCATCCGACGAATCTCACATCAAGTATTTATGAGAGTTGGTTAGTGGTAAACTGCAACTCCATTTACTATTGTAGCGGTCGGAACGCGGAAAGCAAGGGGAGTCGTGCTCCGATCCTCGCATTGTTGAATTTATATGTTTTGTATCATGCCCTCCAGATCGACGGGGACCACGGACTCCCGTTCTGGCAGAACGTCCAGGCTTTCCCCCGCTGGAGCCTCCCCAACGCAAAGGACCGGACGGCGCTCGTCCGGCCCGGAGAAGTTGTTGCTGGCTCGCACTACCAACCGTAATGGTAGACGCTGCCATGGTGAGGCCGGTAGCCGTAGGAATACGAGCCGTAGCCGTAGGGCGCCGCGTAGCCGTAGGGTGCCGCGTAGCCGGCAGAGTAGCCGCCGGCGTAAGGGGTGTAGCCGTAGGGCGCGACGTAGCCGGCGGAGTAGCCGCCGTAGTAGGGAGTGTAGCCGTAGGGCGCGGCATAGCCGGCGTAGTAGGGACGGTAGCTGTACGAGTACGCGCGGGAGCCGTAGCCGCCGTAGTAGCCGCCGTAGCCGCGCGAGAATCGGCCGTAAGCCCCTGTGCTGGGCCGAGGCCGTGGGAACGACGGCACCGAACACGAACACGGCAGCCGCGACGGCCGCCAACATGAGCTTGCTTCGCATGGAAGTCTCCTCGATTGTAACGCGGAAGGACGTGCGGCGGTCAGCCCGCGGGCCCAGCGTCGCACGCCGAACTGGTTCACTTATCCTGGGCCGGCGCTGCCTTTGGCCGCGAGCCTGGGGCGGCGTCCGCCGCCTCCTGCCTCGCCGTGGCGGCGTGCGTCAACTCCTCGCGGTCGATGAACCCATCCTTGTTGCGGTCGATCTCGTCGAAGTCCTGCCGCAGCATCCCCTTGGCCTCGTCCCGGCTGATCTTGCCGTCCTTGTTCTTGTCCAACTCTTTGAACAGGTAATCCACGCGGTCCTTGACGATCTGTTCCCGGGCGGCCTTCAGTTCGTCGGGGTCGATCTTGCCGTCCTTGTTCTTGTCCAGCTTGCGCAGGATGTCGTAAGCCCGCTGAACCTCGCCGTGACAAGCATCGTCGCAGTCGCTCATCTCGATGAGGACGTGAATGAGGTCCGAGGGGCGGCGGGCCGGTTGCAGGTGGGCGATGCCGCGCTCGAGCTCCTCGCGGCTGACCTTGCCGTCCTTGTCGGCATCGATGCGGTCGAAAGCCGGCCGCAACTCGGGCGGAAGCTCGTTGCGGGTCAGGCGGCCGTCCTTGTTCATGTCGTAGTCCTTGAGAAACCGTTCCAGGTCGAAACGCGGGGCTTTCCCCGGAGGCATCGTGTCCTGCTTGTCCGCGCGGTCCTCGGCCGCTTCTTCGCCGCCGGCCCGCGGCAGTCGCATAGCCCCGCCGCAGGTCCACGCGCGTTTCCTCGCCGGCGCGGACGGTTATCGTCTTGCTCAGGGAAGCGGGTTCGCCTCCCTGCATCCGTTCGGCGCGGAGCGTGTAAGAAAACTCCTTCCCCCGGACCAGAGGCGGACTGAAGAAAACACGATGGGAGCCGGTCGATGCGGTCGGTTCCCCATCAAACGTCAAGCGGGCATCCTCCGGCAGATCGACCCGGATCGTCGCCCGTTCCGAAGGCCCCTGCCGCGCCTCTTCGGCCGTGGCCGGAGTGCGGACGAGCAGAACCAGAGCCAGCGCGGCAACAGCGCGTGGCAGTAACACGATACAACATGTTGGTGTCCTTTCTCGACAGAAACTCACGAAGCGAGACGGCGGCTCCGAACCGCCATCAACCTCTTTCCAAACAGCTACTTCGCCGCTTCTCCTCCCGTCGTTGCTCCCACCGCGACCATTCGCCCGTCCGAGACCGCGTCGCTGGCGCATCTCTTCGTCTCTTCGGGCGTCAACACCGGCAGCCAGGTACTCAAATGGGTCCGCGTCTCCAGGAGCGTCGTCTCGACCCGATCGGCACCCGCCTCACGCAGCTGTTCCTGATTCTGTTCCAGGTCGTCTTTCAGCCCCCAGCGTCCCACTACGATTCGGGCCGCGGGCAGCCGGAGCCGCAGTCGCTTGCACAGGTAGCGGGTATGCGCCAATCCGCCCGGCGGCAGAGCGCCAATGCAAACGACCGCCGGCTCCTTGTCCCCGGCCTGAGCCACCGATTCGGCGGAGAGCATGTCGATCGACAAGACTTCCATTTCCCAGCGGGCCGGATCGAGCAACTGCCGCAGCATCTCCAAAGCCAGCGCGTCTGCGTCATCGTGGCCCGGACATCCCAGGATGCGGACTTTGCAGGACGAAGGCGCCTTGGAACCCTCCTCCTCCGCCAGCGCGGCCGCGGCCGTCTGACGCTCGCCGAGGTCTTCCACGATCTCCCGCGTCGCCCGCAGGACGAACTGCTCGTCGGCTTCCGTCAAGTCGTCGTGCGCGCGGTCCTGTTTGACGTAGTTCAAAGCCGGCACCAGCAACCTGTCATAGACCTGTTCGGGCGGGAAAGTCTTGGCCTGCGTCAAGACCAGTTGCGCCGCCTCGTCCTGGTCGCGGGCCAGCAGCCGCTGGTAGTAGCTGACGTCCGCGCTCAGGGACGGCTCATCGCCCAGGATCACGTCGAGGAATTCTAGCTGCGGCACGTATTTGCCCAGCACGACCAGGCAGACCGTCAGCGGGCTGGACAGGACCAGCCCGATCGGTCCCCACAGAAAGGCCCAGAAGGCGGCGGCCACGAGCAGGGCCACTTCCGAGACGCCTATACTGTGGCCGAACAGCCTCGGCTCCACGATGTTCGCCGTGACCAGTTCGAGGACCACGATGAAACCGAGAATCAGGAGGGGTTGAAGCCACCCCGGGAAAATGGCCAGGCTCAGCGCGACCAGCACGGCCGACGTTATCCAGCTGCCAAGGTAAGGGACGTAGCGCAGGAGGGCGGCCAGAAAGCCCCATACCAACGCATGCGGCATCTGGATCAGGAAAAGCCCGATGGTGAGCACCACACCGAAGCCGCCGTTGATGATGAGCTGCATGAGCAGGAAGCGGCTGATCCGCTGGCCGGCGTCGTCCACCGCCTTGGTCGCCACGGTGAGCCGGCCGTGGCCCATCAAGCGGATCAGGCGGTTGCGCAGGCCCTCGCGTTTCAAGAGCATGAACACGACCAGCACCAACGCCATCGCCAGGCTGCCGAGCGACTCCATCATAGGGCTGAGCAAGGCGGGCAGTCGCGACAGCCAGGGCGGGCTATCCGCCTCCACCACTACGGAAGGCGGTTTCTCCGGGCGCGCCAGCG
Organism: uncultured Planctomycetota bacterium; assembly: GCA_963767535.1. Lineage (GTDB taxonomy): Bacteria > Planctomycetota > Planctomycetia > Gemmatales > Gemmataceae > JAJPHU01. Next base: position 1,105,203 of record CAVYEC010000005.1, on the reverse strand, counting down.
GCCGGAGGAGCCACAGCCCCTCCGTCGGTGCTCGCCGGCTGCGACTTCCATTCGCGGGTAATGTCCTGGATCATCTTTTCCAGACGTTCCACGACCGACCCTTGACCCTTCTCCCGGAGAGATCGGATCTTCTCCTTGATGTTCTCGGTGTACTTGGGCAACTCGTCGGCTATGCTTCGTGACCTCGACGGTGAACAGCCAGACGACCCCAGCCCAGGAGCAGCGCCGCCAGCAGCACGACCAGACCCACCGAGAGCGTTCGCCCCAGGCGCCGCCGCTGGAGGAAACTGACGAGGGGGGCCAGCAGAAAGGTCAGGAACACCGCCAGCGCGACCGGGATGAGAACCCTTTGCGCCGAGTACAAACAGCTGACCACGACGACGCCGACCACCGTGCCGGTCAGGGCGATCAGGGCACGCTGCCAGCCGGGAGCCACGGATGCCTTTACCACGGATCAGAACCTCCAGGTCGAGGCCTGCGCTCTTGCGAACGACAAGGATGGAACGCCGCTCAGCGGCGCAGGCGGCCGATCAGGTAGCCCGCCGCCACGCCCAGGAGCATTGCCCCGCCCATCATGGCCCAGGGATTACGGCGAACATGCGCCGGCAAGTCGAACGCCCACCCCATCGCTTTGCTGGTGCTGTGGGCCGCCCTCTGCACGGCATGAACGGTCGAATCGGCCGCTCCTTGTACGGCATGAACCGTCGTTCCGGTCGCTGATTTGACACCCTCCACTGCGCGAGTGGCGGCCGCGGTCGCGCCGTGCCAGGCGTCCTTGATTCCCTCTTCCAGGGTTCCCAGCTTGTCCGCCAGGCTCGCTCTGGGATCTTCGACTCCCACCTGGAGCGTTTCCGGTTCGCGATCAATCGGACTGGTTTTTTCCGCCATGACAATAACTCCTTGAAAGGTGAAAGCTTCTCCGCCGGGAGACACAACTCGCGCTGGCTCTTTTATTTCGCGTCTCGTCACCGCTGCAACTCGGCTTCGTGCAGTCTTCTCAACTCAGGGTTGTGGGCCAGCCAGGCATCAATTTCTGACTTCGCCAGCCCGTAAACGGGATCGTAGGCCACGGGGAGCCGGGCAGGCTTGCCGCCCTCACCGAGAAGCCGAAAGAGCCATGCGAACTTCATAATCCCATTTCCCCGAGCGCATCCGCGGCGATCGGCTCTGAGCATTGCGACCGTCGAGCGTAGCGCAAAAAAAAGCCGACGCGGTAGAACACCGTTCCGGGTGTTCCTCCGCGTCGGCTTACTCTTTAACAGGCCCTCCAGTTTGGCTGGATTGCCCCTCAGTTAGTCATCCGACAGCTTCACGTAAAAAAGTAGATCTTGGAACCGACTAGGAGTTAACTACTAAAGGCTCCATATTACGATTGTATGGCTCGGAGCGGGGAAAGCAAGTGAATTGCGGTTTCGATCCAGGTATCAAATACCCTGGGAGTGCCCGAGGATTGCCGGCTTCCGTTCCGGTATCACAGCCACGCTATCGCCTATGCGGGCCTCCGGCTCAGGTGGGAATGGGTTCGAGGTAAAGATGAAAACGCAGGGCGAAATTGAAGCGGCCATTTGCGAAGGGATCAGCCGCTTCGAACAGGAATACATGGGCCGTGGCCCTAAGGACATTCACGCCTACCTGCTCGGCGACCTCCTCGTGGTCCGCCTCCAAGGCGTGTTGACGGCGGCCGAGCAGCAGCTGGTCAAATCGCTTCCTGCCGAGAGAGGGAGAGATCTGCTCAAACAAGTGCGGACCCATCTGATCGAAACGTCACGGCCGGTCATGGAAGCGATGATCCAGGAAGCCACCGGAGTCAAGGTGTTGAGCCTGCACCACGACATTAGCACCCAAACCGGCGAGGAAGTCGTGGTCTTCACCCTGGCCGAATCGCCTCTTTTCCGCGAAACAAAGAAATAATAGTTTCTCCTCAAGCGGGGGCGGCAACGGGTGCCACACCCAGATCCAGGCGCACCTCGCGATCCGGCCCCACGATGCGCACGGTGAGGGGAGCGGGCAGTCCGGCGTGCAGGCGACACCACAGCTCGCCTATCCGCCGCAGCTGCCCGCGGCGGCTGTGCCAGGCGGACGTCCCCAGCATCACGTCCGCCACGTAGAGGTTCCGCGCGCGCCCAGAAACACCTCCTCGGCCCGGAGCCTTCGCCGCGGTCAGGATCGCGCGCAGCGGATGGTTCGTCGGCACCAGCACGGGCCGCACCTCCTTGCCCGCCCTCTCTGCCCTCTCCACCACCGCCGTCAGCAGCTGCCGGTCGTGCGCGTTCAGGGCGGGCGGCGGTACGCCGTCGCCCAGCGGCGGGCTGAGTTTGGCGTATATCACGACGACGCCGGTGGTCCCGGGGTCCGCCTCCGCCAGGGCTTTGTCCAGCATAGCTAGGTGGTGCGCCGAGCGGACGGCCACCAGCTGGAGGGTAACGCCCCGGCGGATCACGTGATTGACATGTGATTTATGGTGGATGGCATCCGTTCCCTTTTTCGGAGGATGTCACCATGTCCGCCTTGTCCTCTCGCTCCCGTTCTGACGCCGCTGCAACCCAGCGCTGGACCGAACGCCTCGAACGCTTCGCGGCCGGCAACCGTACGGTCGTCGCGTTCTGCGCCACCGAAGGCGTGTCCGAGTCCAACTTCTACCTGTGGCGCCGACGGCTCGCTCAACCGTCCATGCCCACCCCAAACGAACCGAAGGTGGTGCCCATCCGCCTCACACCACCTCCCGCCCCCGCGACGCCCATCGAACTGGCCCTCCCATCCGGGGCCGTTGTTCGGTTCCCCGCCGATGTCCGCCCGGAACTCCTCGTCGCGATCCTGCGCGGATTGGAGGAGCGACCATGTTGACCGTTCCACCTACCACCAAACTCTGGTTCGCCTCCGCCGTTGATCTACGCCTGGGATTCGACGGCTTGTCCCAGTTGGTCCGCACCCAACTCTCCGCCGATCCGCTCTCGGGCCACCTGTTCGTGTTCACCAATCGCTCGGCCGACAGGGTCAAGGTTCTGTACTGGGGCGGTCATGGTTTGTGTCTGTGGTGCCAGCGATTGGAAGCCGGGCGTTACCACTTCCCTGAAGCCACGGCCGCCGGGATCGAACTGACCGCCGCCCAGTTCGCCATGATCCTCGACGGCATCGACCTGTCCCGCGTCCGACGCTTCAAACGCTTCTCTCCACCCGAAGCAAAATCTTCGCGCTACCCGCCGGCCTGATCGGTGTTCAAAGGGCATGGATGCCGCAGCACCACTGGTCGATTCCTCTCTGCCGGCCGACGTTCCCACGCTCCAGGCGATGGTGCGGGAGTTGCTGGCCCGCAACCAGCAACTCGAAGCCCGGATCGCCGAACTGACGGCCAAACTGGACGCGGCCCTGAAGCACCGATTTGGTCGCCGCAGCGAGCGCCGCCCACCACCGCCCACGACCGCCGCCGGGGAGCCGCCGCCCCGGCGCGATGAACACGGACGCTCGCCGCTGCCCGAACATCTCGAACGTCGCGAGGTCATCCACGACCTGACCGAGGCCCAGAAGTTGTGCCCGTGCTGCGGTCGGTCGCGGGCGTGCATCGGGGAGCAGACCACCGAGCAACTGGACCTGGAACCCGCTCGGTTTTTCGTCCTCCGCACCGTCAAGAAGAGTTACGCCTGCCGGCACTGCAATCCCCAGACCGTGCCGGGCGAGCAACGCCTCCAGACCGCTGGCCCCGCTCAGGTCGGCCCGATTGCAAAGGGGTTGTGCGGTCCGGGGCTGTTGGCCCACGTCGTCACCGCCAAGTTCGCCGACCACACGCCCGTGCATCGACTCGCCGGCCAACTGGCGAGGTCGGGCGTGACGATCGCGTCCTCGACGCTGGGTGACTGGCTGTTCCGGGCGTCGGAGTTATTGACGCCGCTCTACAAGTTGATGCATCGGCGGTTGCTGCTGTCGCGTGTGATCCACGGCGACGACACCGGTGTGAAGTTGCGGGTGCCTGGTTCGAATCGCACCAAGAAGGCGCACCTGTGGACGTGCATCGGGGACGCGGACTATCCGTACGTGCTGTTCGACTTTACCAGTGACTACACGGCCCAAGGGCCGGAGCGGTTCCTGGCCGGGTACGCGGGTTACTTGCAGGCGGACGCGCTGGCCCAGTATGAGGGGCTTTACCGCGACGGCCGGGTGAAGCACGTGTGTTGCGTCGCTCATGCCCGGCGCAAGTTCGTGGCCGCCGGCGACGCTGGCGACGAACGGGCGAGCAAGGCGCTGGAGATGATCGGTCGCTTGTACGCCGTCGAACGGTCGTTGCCGCCGTTGCTGCTGCCCTCGGACGACCTGGCGCAACGGGACCAGCGCCAGCAGCGTGAAGAGCAACGTCGCCAATTGCGGCAACGCGACGCCGAGCCGGTGTGGGGAGAACTGTTGATGTGGCTCGACGAGCAGAAGCCAGGCGTGTTGCCGAAGTCGCCGTTGGGGAGTGCGATCGGGTACGCCTGGAACAACTGGGATGCGTTGAAGCGATACCTCGAACAGGGCTTCCTGGCGCTGGACAACAACCTGAGCGAAAGAACGCTTCGCGTGATCGCACTGGGCCGTAATGCCTGGGGCGTCATCGGAAGCGAAGTGGGCGGGCAGACGGCAGCGGTGTTGTACTCCGCCGTCGGCACCTGCAAGCATCTGGGGATCGACCCGTTCGCGTACCTCCGCGACGCACTGCCGGGGTTGTTCGCGTTGGGCGAGACGCCGACGGCGGAGCAACTGCTCGACTGGTTGCCGGATCGTTGGCTATTGAAGCGGGCGCGAGGTCAACTCGTCCGAGATGCGACCGACAAGTAAACCTCGATCCATCAACGCGCTTCAAACCCGCTGGTCTACGATCAGTGGGTCCAAGCCCCGTGCGCTACCAGCCGACGAGCGACGTGATTCGCCGGGGCGTTACGCTTCACAAAACCCTTCCCCTTACCTTGGCGGTGGGAACCGAGTTGCACGGCCCCAAGGAAGGAGAGTTCCCTCACCTTTGGGCAGTATATTGCCTGCCTTCCGCTACCACGCGAAAGTTCAATCTCCCAGCAGAAATATCCATGTATCTTACAGTTAACAAATGTAATATTTTTCATTAGCAATACTTCGGGCACATCACTTGCAAACTGAATCGCGCCAATTCACACGAGCAGTAGGTTTCTCTGCCTCCGAAGAGGAGTCCCTCCCGCTGCCAGGAGTCTCCCATGCAGGGACCGCACCGACCGGGACAGGATCTCTGGGCCGATTTCGTGCGCGAACAGACCCCGCGCCTCGTGCGGGCCGTGGCCGACGCCCGGCTGCGGCCGGATCAAGTCGAGGAGGTCGTCCAGGAGGTCTGGCTCCGGGTCATTCAGTACCGGGACAGGTTTCAGGGAGATGATGCAGCACAAGACCTCCGCCGCTGGATGATTCGGGTGGCTCGGAGCAAGAAAGTCGATCTGCTCCGCCGACTCCGCCGACATCCCGTCCAATCACTTGACAATCTGTCTGCAGAGCCGATAGCCCGCCAAGAGGGTGAGCAGCGGAGCATTGAAGAGGAGGAGCAGAAACGTGAACTGTTCCGTGGGTGGCTGGAGGAACTGCGCGAGAAGGACGCCGTGAACTATCTGCTCCTGTATGGTCACTACGTGGAAGGACGCACCGTCGTGGAGTTGGCGGCCGAAACAGGAATGACCGTTCGCGCGGCCTATTGCCGCCTGAACCGGCAAGTCAAGAAATATCGTATGGGGACGATGTTGCAACGGGATTGGCCTACGGCCTCGACTTAATCCTTCCCGACTCCACTGGAAGCGAATCATTTCAGGAGACAAACTATTACAATTCCTTAATGTTTGAAAAGTGCGCGAGAAGATAGATCGAGTTGAGCGTTATTAATAGTAGAGAAAGTAAGCCGTGTTGATAATGTGAGGGGCATAGGTGGCGAACTACGCCGTGGTGTAGTTTGTCACTCTCGCTATCTCCCTCGTCTCTGGCTTACTACCTCTCTTTCTCGCCGCGCTCGCATTGATTACTTTCTGCGGCGATTAGGCCCGACATCACATCTTGGACATCCGAGTTCGGCTTCCTGCGATATTCGGCGCGCCCCGCCTGCGCCGGGAGGGCTGTCTCATGGCCGTACGTTCCCTGCCCCGCTGGCTGGTGTCCTGGCTGGATCGTTGGTTGCCCCGGCGGAAGGGGTCGCGACGTGGTTATCGCGCCCCGGTGCGTCAGGTCTACCCGACCCTAACGCAACTGGAGGAACGCTTCTCGGCCTCCGCCCTCGGCATCGCCACCCAGGCCGCGCGGCTCTCCCAGGCGCCGGTGGGTCGGTCGGACGCCATCGTCCGCACCGCTTCCGCCGACTCCTTCGTGTCGGAAGACTGGCCCGGCGTGACGGCCACGGAGGACATACGACTGGTCTCCTCGCCGGCCGAGGAGGCCCTCACGAATCGGCCGTCGTCAGAGCTAGCACCGGCCGAAGAACAGCCCACGCCGAAAGAGAACTTGTCGCCACTGGATCATCCCTTCAACCAGCTCTCAAACCAGCCCCCCTTGCCGCGAACAAGCCCCACCAAACTCGGCGATAACATGGCCAACCGGCAGGCGCTGGCCGGTGCGGGCAGGGGACCTGGAGGCATTTCCACGCCCAACCTGGGCGGTGGTGGGGGCGGCGGGGGAGGCGGAGCCGCGAACATCACCAACGCCAACCAGTTCATGAGCGCCAACCTCGGCGCGGCCGGCACCGTATCGACCGCCGGCACTCCGCAAGCGACAGCCCTGCCGGCAGGACCTGCGCCAGTGGCAGCGACTTCCGCCCTTGCAACCCCGGCCGTTCAGCCGGCGAACTCCAACGCCCCGACAGCTGCCGCCACGCAGGCATCGAGCGCAGCGTCGGCTCCCGCGCACTCGTCCGCAGCGCCACCCGCTCCCAGGTCGGTGACGCCCGGCCTGGCCTCCGGCGACCCGCTGTACGTTCTGGACATGAACGAAAGCCTGACGCTGCCCAACAACGCCACCATTAACACTTTCTCAACCTGGAGCGAGAACCTGCTGGCCCAGGTCTCCGGCGCCACCGTCAGCAGCTACTCCTGGAACGTCAGCGGCGCCCCCGACCTGACCAGCGTCAGCGGCACGACCACGGCAAACCTGCAAGGCACCTGGGCCACCTTCAGCACCGGCGGACCCCGCAGCGACACCATCAAAGTCACCGAGACGCCCACCAGCGGCTCCCCGCTGACCGTCACGCTCAACTTCGTCGTCACTGGCACCAACTCGCCCGCCTACGCCAGCAGCCGCCCGACGACTAGCAGCACCTGGCAGAACGTCCTCACCCCCGACCTGGTGCAGGCGGGCCAGGGGCAGACCTCCGACGGGCTGTACTCCAGCCTGGGCCTGACCGACGGCTCGGCGCACACGTCGTTCTCCATGCCGTCGTACAATCCCCACGTCGATCCGCTCCAGCTGGACTACTCCTCGACGGCCGCCGACTCCAAGCCGATCTTCCTGGCGCATTACCAGCTGTCCTCGCCGCTGCCCGGCCTGGTCACGGCCCAGCTGACGCTCAACAGTACGCTCGTGACGACGACGACCTACAACACCACCGGCCTCAACCCCAGCGACTGGATCCAGATCGCCTTGCAGGTCAACGCCTCGGGGCTGAGCAGCGGCCGCTACCCCTGGCAGATCAGCATCTACAACGGCACGGCCACTACCAGCTACAGCGGCAACGTCGATCTCATTAACCAGAACAACAGCCCCTTCGGCGCCGGCTGGTCGCTGGATAACGTCGAGCAGCTGTTGTCGGTGACGGGCGGCCTGATCCTGGAGGAGCCAGGCGGTTCCAGCCTGTGGTTCGCCAACGGCACGGGCGGCGGCTACGTCACGCCGGCGGGCGACTTCTCCAGCCTGGTGAAGAATGGCGACAGCAGCTACACGCGGACGATGCCCGACGGCACCAAGATCAACTTCAACCCCAGCGGCCTACAGACCTCGATCGTCGATCGCGACGGTAACACCACGAGCTTCACCTACAACACCAGCAACCTGCTGACCTCGATCACCGACTTCAACGGCCAGACGACGACGCTCTCGTACAGTTCGGGACTCTTGACGAGCATCGAGGATCCGGCACTGCGCACGGCCACGCTGACCTACAGCGGCGCCCAGCTAACCTCAATCTCCGATCCGGCGAGCGAGGTGTGGAAGTACGCCTACAACAGTTCCAACGACCTGACCATGCTGACCGACCCGCGCAGCAACGCCGCGACATTCAGCTTCAACTCCAACGAGCGTGTCACAAGCGTGACCCAGCCCGACGGCTCGACGACGAGCTTGGCCTTTGAGCAGCTGGGCGGCCTGAAGGCATCGTCTTTCAATCAATTGGGGATCAACAGCATTCCCGCCGTGCTGCTGGCCGTCGGCGACCAGGCGACGTACAAGGACCCTCGGGGCAACGTGTGGACGACGGAGTTGGACTGGCTGGGCTTCGGCCTGAACACCGAGGACATCGACCCGCTGGGGGACGCGGCACTGACTTACCGCGACACCAACGGCCTGCCGTGGATGAGTTCCGACCCGCTGGGCCGGCGCACTGCGCGAGTTCTTCGACACTAAGGGCAACCCAACGACGGTGGTGGCTCCCGACGACAGCAAGCAGCTATATGCCTACAACGGCTTCAGCGAGGTGACGCAGTACACCGACCAGCTGGGCAATCTGACCACGTCGGCCTACAACACCAAGGGCGATCTGACCCAGGTCACCGACCCGCTGCTGAACGTCAGCACCTTCGCCTATAACAGCAACGGGCTGGTCACCAGCTCCACCGACGCTGCGCTGCCTCACGAGTACCTTCGCCTACGACTCCCTGAACCGCCTGACCAAGGCCACCGACCCCGCCGGCGACCAGACCACCTACGCCTTCGACGCCGCCGGCAACCAGACGAGCACCACCGACCCGCGCGGACTGACGAGCACCTTCGCCTACGACAACATGGGCCGTCGTACTCTCGCCACCGACCCGATGGGCAACCAGACCGCCTACGGCTTCGACGCGGACGGCAACCCCACGGGCGTGACGCAGATACCGGCCGGCAGCGGGACGCCGCACGCCACGACGATGGCCTACAACACCCTCAACGAGGAGACGGCTACCACCGACCCCGCGGGCGACCAGACCACCTACGCCTACGACGCTTCTGGCAACCGGACGAGCGTGACCGACCCGCTGGGCCACCAGACCACCTCCGCCTTCGACGCGGCCAACCGGCTGACGAAGGTGACCGACCCCTTGGGCGATCAGACCACCTACGGCTATAACGCGGCCGGCGAGCAGACCTGCGTCACCGACCCACTGAGCCGGCAGACGACCTACGCCTACAGAAACCGGGGCTGGCAGACCTCCGTGACCGACCCGCGAGGCGCGCAGACGATTTACGGCTATGACCTGGCCGGCAACCAGACGAGCGTGACCGACCCCGACGGCAACCAGACGACCTACGCCTACAACGCGGACAACCTGCTGACCAAGATGACCGACCCGCTGGGCAACTCGGCCACCTACGCCTACGACGCCGACAACGAGTTGACCAGCACGACCGACCGCGACGGGCGAACGACGACCTACGCCTTCGACGCGGCGAAGCGTCTGACGGGCGAGACGTGGGTAGGCGGCAGCTACACGGCGACGTTTAACTACAACCAGGACGGTCAGGTGACGATGGCCCAGGATCCGTTCTCGACGTACACGTATGCGTACAACAATGACGGGCTGGTGACGGGGGTGTACAACGCAGGAACGCCGGGGGTGCCGACGGTGACGCTCAGCTACGGCTACGATGGCTACCTCAACCAAACCAGCCTGACGGACACCTTGGGCGGCAGTATCAGCTACGGTTTCGACGCCGTCGACCGACTGACCAGTATGAGCTTATCGCTGACTTCCACTCTAGACGCGCAGGTGACGTTCGGTTACGATGCGGCCAGCCGGTTGACAGGCTTGACCGATACGGCAGGTACGGGCAGTGCGACCATCACGGATAGCCTGGCCTACGACAACGCGGATCGGCTGACGAGTCTGACGTACAAGAACGGCGGGACGACGCTGGCCGGTTTCACGTACGTCTACGACCAGGCCAGTCAGATAACCAGCTACAGCGACGCGGCGGGCAACTCGCTGAGCTACGGGTATGACCAGTCTGGCGAGTTGCTGACGGCGAGCGGGACGCTTGCCGGTCAGAGTTACAGCGCCAGCTACAGCTACAACTCCAGCGGCGACAAGTACGACCTCAACGGCAACCGCCTGACCTCCACGGTCGATCTCAACGGGAGTCCGACGACAGCGATTTATTCGACGAGTCACAACGAGTTGAAAAGCGACGGGACGTACAGCTACACGTATGACAATGAAGGTAACCTGACGACGCAGGTGACCATCGCCACCGGCTCGGTAACGTACTACAGCTACGATTACCGGAACCGGCTGACGGAGGTGAAGGTAGAGACCAGCCTGGGCACGGTCATCAACGACGAGAAGTTCACCTACGACGTGAACAACAACCGCATCGGTATCTCCCTCAACGGCACTCAGCAGTCGTGGACGGTCTACGACGGCAAGAACCCGTACATCGACTTCAACGGTAGCGGCACGCTGACTGAGCGTTACATGATGGAGCCGAAGGGACAAAATCAATTCTACGCGCGGGTGAATGCTGTCGGCACGGTCAACTGGTATGTGACGGACAACCTCGGCTCGATACGGGAGATCGCAAGTTCCAGCGGAGCGGTGCTGGACACGCTGACCTATGACCCATTTGGCGGCATCATCAGCGAGACCAACACAGCCAACGGGGACCGCTTCAAATTCACTGGTGGCGCGTATGACTCGATTACGGGTAATTATCAATTCGGGCAGCGCTTCTATGGTCCTAGCGATGGAAGATGGAACAGTCAAGACCCGCTGGGGTTGAAGCCGGACGCTAATCCATACCGGTATGTGGACAACTCACCGACAGATGAGAGCGACCCAACCGGCTTCTTTGGGCGGTGGAGAGGTCGGGGCGGTTGTCCGTGTCCTTATGGACCGCCGTTGCCGCCGCCCCCACCGGGGATGTTTGGACCTCCATTACCGCCGCCGGGAATGTTTGGACCGCCGCTGCAACCGATGCCCAGGATTCCAACAGTTTCGTCTTCTGGATTCAGTGGTGGCCATGAGCCACTACCCGGGTTCGGGGAAGAGGGGCACGCAGGCTCTACACGACCTAGTGAGTGGATGTTGGTGAACCCTCGTTTCTATGATTTTCATGGGAATGTACTATTTTGGATGCAGCAATATAGTTTCCTCCATAGGTCATGGGGATATACATGGATTCGGGTCAGAGGTGCTGTTTTTACCGAAATGAAAGATCCTAGTGGAAAACCAACAGAAGGAGGAATCACAGGTGCGATGCCAATTGAAACGAGATTTGTACCGACTCCCAAAAATGCTCCGCCTGTTCCACCATCGCCCGACTAGTCAAAGATTCACGCGGGAATGGCATGTACACTCGAGAATGTCGAATGCTACAATTACCGGCAGAACAAGGAGATTAGTTCCTGTGGCCTGTTGAAGAAGGTGGTTTGACGCCCAAACGAATGTGTTTTCTTGGGGACTTTGAGAGTCAGTCATCCCCAGAACGATCTTGTGCAACAGCCTACTCAGTTTTGGACTGATGGGTCTTGCTATCAAAGGAGAATTGTTCATGTGTTCAAATTGCTGCGCAGTTCCGATCATCTTCTCGTGATTGTTTATTGTTGGCCAAAGTCACATCTGTTATTATACTTGTATTCTGCTTGTTTGTCGAAGATGCCTCGTCATACACTTATGGCGACTGAACCCGAGCAAACCATTTACATGATTCAACAAAAGAAAGGACGAATCGAAAACAATAGTAGGGGTAAAGTGACATCAGTTGATTTGTCCAATTCCAGTGTATCTAACAAGGATGTGCATAGTATATCAAGTTTGTCAAGCCTACATAAACTGATCTTAAACAATACAAGCATTACTGATGAGGCCCTCAAACAGATAGCTTCACTAAATGAACTTCGTGAATTGATTCTGAACAACACACGCATTACTGATGAGGCCCTTAAATACATTCGCTCCCTTGGCAGACTGCGTCTTTTGGCGATCAACTCGACCCGCATAACTGATAATGGCCTGGCGCACCTCCAGGACATGAACAACCTTGAGGTGTTAATTCTTATCGATACACACATATCAGATCGAGGATTAGGATACCTGAAGAAACTGGCGCATCTCCGGGAATTATATTTGGGGAAAACGTGCATTACCGACCAAGGTTTGACACAACTCAAAGACTGCGTGCAAATTCGAGCCTTGGACTTATCAGAGACATCTATTACAGACAAAGGCCTCGCATCTATAGGACAGTTTCCCTACCTTGAGTCGTTATGGCTCTTGAAAGCCCCTATCACTGACAATGGCCTTAAGTCTTTGCAAAGGTTAAAACGTCTTCAAAAATTGATTCTTTTTGGAACAGCGTTATCTGATGCTGGACTGAAATACCTTGCTCATCTGGACCAGCTCCAGTTCTTGAACCTCCAGTATACCGCTATTACCGATGAAGGTCTCATTCATCTTGCCAACAATTTGCCTAAGCTCCAATATTTGAACCTTGTTAAGACAAAAATAACGGACGATGGTTTGAAGGGTCTAACACAGCTTCAGAATCTTACCGCCTTGGACGTATCTGCAACGAATGTTTCTGACAAGGGTCTATCGCATATCGCAAATATATCTAAACTCGAAAAACTGGGGCTTGCCAGAACTAAAATCACGGATGATGGACTGTCTCATCTGCACAAACTTCAATCAATGCATTTCTTGGGTCTTGGAAACAACACTATTTCTAATGCCGGGTTGAAACATCTAATGCACTTGCCACAACTAAGTGTTCTAATCCTTGCCGATACGCAAGTAGACGATGGCAGCATCGAATGCTTTTCACACTTTCCTTCCCTTCATTACCTTTTACTTGCTGACACTCCGTTCACGGATAAAGGCATTAAGCGTTTGCGACGAGCGCTGCCTAGTGTTACTATCGTTGAAGCGATAACGAAATGAGATTATTCATCTCTAGCTGGTTTTATCTCAGACTAGGAAAAGTGCCGGTAACTACGACGTACCGCACTTTTACCTATTTGCTTCCTGGCTTGCCTTGATGTACTCCACTGACTGAGGGCGCAAACGTGTCCATCCGAACTTCGCTGACTATGATCGTCAAGGACGAAAGCAGTAACCTGATGGCCTGCCTCGCTTCTGTCCGGGGAATTGTGGACGAGATCATCGTAGTAGATACTGGCTCAACCGACCACACCAAATCCATCGCCGCCAAGTATGGCGCCCATATCTTCGACCTTGTCTGGCCTGAGAGCTTCGCTGTGGCACGCAACGAAACTCTCAGCCACGCCACCGGCGACTGGATACTCTGGCTCGACGCTGATGAGTACCTCGATCAGTCCAATCGTGACAGTCTCCACAAGCTTCTTTCCAATCTCTCCGATGACCATGACGCTTATGCCATGAAGTGCCTGTGGCTGCCCGGCCAGGCTGGCCGGCCGACCGTGATTGTCGATTATGTTCGCCTCTTTCGCAACCACCCGTCAATCCGCTGGGAATATCGCGTCCACGAGCAGATACTCCCCGCTATTCGCCGTGCCGGTCACGAAGTCAAATTCACTGATATCACTATTGCTCATACAGGCTATCAGGATCCCGTTCTGCGGTACAAAAAGCTCGAACGTAACCTGAAACTGCTTCACTTAGACCAAGCCGATCGCCCAAATGACCCTTTCACTTTGTTCAGCCTCGGCTGTTCCTACGCAGAACTCGGACACCATGCCGAGGCCATCAAGTTCTTGCAAGAGAGTTTACTACACTCGTCGGCCGCCGAACAACAGGTTACTTGTGAAGGCGTCTTCCCCAGTGTCGATGCCAACCTGCGGTGTTTACTAGCTTGTCATGACCTGGCCGTGTTGAATCGCATGGAAGGCCAGGATGATAACGCCGAATTCTACTGGAAAGCCGCCCTTTCAAATAAGCCCACCTTCCTGCATGCTCGCCTCGGCCTTGCCGAACTGGTATTTGATTAGCGTGTTCCTCTCTAGCAGCTTCGTTCAGCGGGCCGTTAATCCGGTCGTCGCCTCACGCTTCTCGCTTCTTCGAGAGAATACTCCCGTCCGGTTGCATCTCGTGAAAAGTACCGTTTCCCCAGGTAATTGCTCCCATCTCGGCGTTGAATTGGGCAACAAATGTTTCCCTCAGCTCCCAACTGAGAAAACACTTCTTGTGCATTGCAGCGTCCGAGAATCGCCAAAGTGGGTCTTCTCGGCCTGTGATGAAATGCGTGGTTGCCACAATATCGTCCTCTTGCCCGATTACGTCGCCACAAATCGGGCAGCGGCTTTTACCCCTGAAAATGAGCGCCATAGCTGCCTTCTCCTGATCGCATTTGATTGGCGCATGGTATCAGCAGATAGTCGTTGGCGAAAGAACTTTTGCAAGTTGCGTGAGTTGTCACCAGGTGGGTCACGGGGGCAAGGATAGGATCACCGATTCACCGCGAAGGAACTGGCTGAGGAAGTCTAGGGCCGAACGTCCCTGCTGCCAGCATGTTCGCCATACCGACATCAGCACCGCTTGCGCTCGCGCTCCTACCCAAGTCCGGTTGCCTCCCCAGACCTTGCGTAAAAAGACGCCGAAGCGGATGGCCAACTCCGCTCGCCAGTTGGTGGCGTCCAGACCCGGCACATGCAAAAACGTCAGGAGCTGATCGCGGTGGTTCCACAAGTGCTGCGCCAGCCGCTCGTTGGCCGCGTTGCTCTTGAGGGGGAATATGGCATCGGCCAGTTCGTTGTCCAGCCGGCCTCGCGCCACTGCCAGACCATGATCGCTGACCTGGCCCGCGGCATGGCGATCGCGCAGGCCCAGGGCCGCTAGCAGTAGCTCCTTGATCCGTCGTGGGAACCGCACCGCGCCGGCCGCGGCACTCTGGAGCATCTCGTGACAGCGACGTAGAAGGTGGCCCAGGCACTGTTGATGGCGCGCTTGCTCAAAGTTGTCGTAGGGCGACCAGCCGTCGTGAATCATCACTCCAGCGTAGTCTGCGCCGATCAGACGCTCGGCCACGGCACCGGAGCGGGTCGGGTCGATGACGTAGGCGGTCGCCTCGGCGCTTACCAGCGCATGCAGCCAGGCACCCCAGCCGCCGACATGCCAGCCGGTTTCGTCGGGAACAACCCAGGCAGACCGCGCGACCGACTGACAGATTGTTTCGTAGACCGGCTCGCAGCGCCGCGCTGCTCGCAAGACGGTGTGGACGCTGCCGCCCGGTGTCAGGGAGATGCCAAATAAGCTCTCCAAGACGCGGCTCACCTTGCCGTGCGACAGACCCGCTTGCTTGTTCAACTCGACGACCGTGGCCTGAGCGTCCGGCCCCAGTTGCGACGCCGCAGCCCCCAGAGCGTCGGAGGTCTGCAAGGCATGTCGGCCCTGAACGCGCCGGTGGCACCGCCGACAACAGCCGACGTGGATGTTAAATTGGCGGTGGACCGGCTGTCGTGGGATCTCGACCTGATACTGCTGATCGACGTGAGTTGGCTCGATTGGACCCCCACAGTCGGGGCAAGCCTCGGGTAAGGGAGCCTCGTGGACCTCGTCGATGCGTTCCGGCGGCGGCCGATGCGCCTTGGTGCCGTAGTCCTTTCCGGGTTTGCGTCCCGGCTTCTTGGGGTTGGGCTTGGGAAGGCCTTTAGCAAAAGGGGCTGCCTGACGCTTGCCGGTGCGCTGCTGCTGTTCGAGCAGGCGGGTAAGTCGCTCGACCTGGGCTTCCAGTTCGGCGACGCGGCGTTGCAACGCCTGGCAGCCTGAACAAGCGGGTTCGTCCATGCAGGCAAGATAGCAAAAAACCCGGAGTGCAGCTGCGCTCTGTGGGACAGGTCAGTCGGACAAGGCGACCGAGGGCGCTAACCAATTGCCCGAACTGTACTTGCATCAAAGTCGATGGTCCGACTTCGATGAGTCCCTCACCGAGATAGAGCGCGAACCTGATGCTGCCATAGAGGCAGCCGTATTGCGAGGCCGTGCCCATCTGGCTCGCGGGGAGTTCACTGCTGCCCGTCAAGTGCTGGAAGACACCATCCACCAGGCGCCGCAGGCCCTTCATCCCTACGTGTTTCTCAGCCACGTCCTTCTGCTAGCGAACGATGAGGCCACCGCCGAATCGATCTTGCGACGCATCGTGACGATGGATCCTGGCCAAGCTGACTCGTGGTACAACCTTGCCCTTCTGCTACGTCGGGGACGGTTGCGTGAGGCCATCGCTGCGGTTCAGTCCGGTCGGTTGTATCTCCCCGACGATCCCGACTTACTGCTCTTGCATGGCACGTTGCTGCGAGAGGCGGGTGATCTGATCAACGCCGAGAACTGCCTGCTCCATATGTTAGAAACCCATGCCGGAGATGAAGCCGCCAGTCGGCGACGTTACAAAGGCCGCCATAACCTCGCCCTGGTTTATCGCGCGATGGGTCGAATGGATGAAGCGATCACGCTCTGGCGCATCCCTCCTAGCTGAGAACTTCGACGACCTCACCACCTGCCGCTGCCTGGCCGAGTGCTACCTGGCGCAAAGCCGCTTGGATGAGTTGGAGCCGCTACTGGCCTGCCTGGAGGCGAAGGCATCAGATGCTTTCGACACCATGCTCCTGCGTTCACGTGTTCATCTCGCCCACCGCGCTTATCGCGATGCCGAACGCGTCCTGCACGAGGTTATCACCCTCGCCCCGGGTTGCCTGGATGCCCGTATATTGCTCAGTTATGTCCGTCTAGAGTCCGGCCGTGATCCCTCTTCGGCCGAGTCCGCCCTATTGGCCGTACTAGATCTCGACCCTGCGAATGCCGAAGCTCGGCATAATCTCGAAGTCCTGCGCCGCCGTCAGGGTGTCCATCGCTCGTCGCATGATGATCCGAAGCTGAGCCTCGCTAAAGCCCCCCCTAATGGTGCCCTGCCATTACCGTTGTAAACGGTGAATGGGAACGCAGGGTATCGGTAATCTTCAGAAAGCGGAGGCGTTGGATACTGTTGCCCTTTAAGGCAAACTTCTACGGCAGAGTTACTGACTAACCCGTCAGGCATTCACTGCGTGCTACCGAGGATCGGCCACCATGAGCAGCACCACCACGGACCCTCTCAGCGTCGTTTGGGAAGGGCCGTTCGCCACCACCCACTCCTTCGCCTTCGTAAACCGCGCTCTGTGCCAACGACTGATCGGGCGCGGCTATCGCCTCGCTCTGCACCCCGCTGGACTGGGCGAATCAGACTCCACAAGCCTGGAGTATCATCCCGACCTCACCGCACATATCCGTCGTCCCTTGCCCGATGACGCGATCCATGTCAGTCACCGCTGGCCTCCGCGACTCGAACCGCCCGACGGTCGACACTGGATTGTCATGCAGCCGTGGGAGTTCGGCAGCATGCCTTCTCGTTGGCTCACACCCCTGCGCGACTCTGCCGAGGAGGTCTGGGTGCCCTCGCGCTTCGTCCGCGACTGCTACGTCCAGTCCGGCCTGCCCGCCGACAAGGTCCACGTAATCCCTAACGGCGTCGATCCCCAACACTTCCGCCCCGGCCTCGAACCTTTGCCCCTGCACACCAGAGCCGGATTTAAGTTCCTGTTCGTCGGCGGCACTATCCACCGCAAGGGCATCGACCTCCTATTAGAATCCTTCCGCCGCGCCTTCACCCGCCGGGACGACGTATGCCTGATTATTAAGGATTTGGGAGGCGCATCCTTCTATCGCGGCCAGACCGCCTGCGAACGCATCGCCCGCTTCCAGGCCGAGCCGGACAACCCCGCGCTGGAGTACCTCGACGCCGACCTGACCGACAGTCAACTGGCCTCCTTGTACGCGGTCTGCGATTGCTTGGCGCATCCCTACCGTGGTGAGGGGTTCGGCCTGCCCATCGCCGAGGCGATGGCCTGCGGCCTGCCCATCGTCGTCACCAACTACGGCGCCGCCCTGGACTATTGCGACGAGGCCAACGCCTATCTGGTCCCGGCCCAAGTGCGCCGCTTGCCTCACAAGCGCGTCGGCGAGTGGGAGACTGTAGATTACCCCTGGCTGGCCGAACCTGATGTCGAGGCACTGGCCGACATCCTCCGCCGCGTGGCAGCCGACACGACGGGGGCGCGCAACGCGGCGAGGCAGGGCGTCAGCGGGTGCTTGAGCGGCTGACCTGGGACCACGCCGTCCTAGCCGTCGAAGAGCGCCTGCGCGTCTTGGCCGACCGACCGCCCCGCCGCAGTCGTTCCCAGGGCCCTCTAACTGCGAACGCTCCCGGTACGACAGCCGTTGTCCACGGCCACACCCTGCGGCTGCACGACCCCTCCACCGATCGATGGATTAGCGGCTTGTTGGCTCGTGGTTTGCCCTACGAGCCATTCGAGACCGAACTCCTGCTCCAGCACATCGACCCTGGCGACGTAGTGCTGGACCTGGGGGCCAACATCGGCTACTACACGCTCTTGTTCGCCCGCCGCGTCGGGCCGACCGGCAAAGTTTTCGCCTTCGAGCCGGACCCCGACAATTTCGCCCTCCTCCGGGAGAACGTCCAGCGAAACGGTTACCAGAATGTGGTGCTCGTCCAGAAGGCAGCTTCCGACCGCGCCGACGTAGCACAACTCTATCGAAGCGCCGATAACCAGGGCGACCACCGCCTCTATGACTCCGGCACGCCCCGATCCGCCGTCGAAGTGGAGACGATCCCGCTAGACAAGCTTTTCGCCGACTACACCGGCCGCATCGACCTGATCAAGATGGACGTGCAAGGGGCAGAGGCCGCGGCGCTCGAAGGCATGGCGGAGCTGCTGCGCCGGCTCGTCGGCGTCAAGCTGGCCACCGAGTTCTGGCCGCTGGGGCTGCGACGGGCCGGCGCCAGCGCCGAACGCTACCTGGGCCTGCTGACAGAGCTAGGCTACCGCCTCTACCACATCAACGAGGCACGGCGGGCCGTCATACCTATCGAGGCTGACCGGCTGTTGCGCGAGTTGCCCGAGGAAGAGGACGCCTTCACCAACCTGCTCTGCCTGCCCGAAGGCGTCTCACCCCGGCCGGCTACTGCTAACGGGGTTGCGATCCCGCTCACCGCGAGCCGACCGCGCCTATCGCTCACCATGATTGTCAAGAACGAGTCCGACACCCTGGCCCGCTGCCTGGCCTCCGTCCAGGGCATCGCCGACGAGATCGTCGTCGTGGACACCGGCTCGACCGATGCCACCAAGGACATCGCCTTACGGAATGGCGCCCGCGTCTTTGACTTCGCCTGGTGCGATAGCTTCGCCGCTGCCCGCAACGAGTCCGTCCGCCACGCCACCGGCCACTGGCTGCTCTGGCTCGACGGCGACGAATACTTCGACGACGACAACCGCGCCAAGCTGCAAGCCCTGCTAGCCGAGTTGTGCGATGTGGACAACGTCGCCTACGTCATGAAGCAGACCTCGCCCTCCCATCAGGGCGGCTCGGCCATGCTGGTCGATCAGATCCGCCTCTTCCGTAATCATCCTGCTATACGATGGGACTACCGCGTCCACGAGCAAATCTTGCTCTCCCTGCGCCGCTCTGGCCATGCGGTGCGCTTCACCGACATCGCCATCGCCCACACCGGCTACGTCGATCCCGCCCTGCGGCAGAAGAAGCTCGAACGCAACCTGCGGCTTCTGTACCTGGACCAGGCCGACCGCCCCGACGACCCGTTCACGCTGTTCAACCTGGGCTGGGCCTACGCCGACCTCGGACGACACGCCGACGCTGTGCCTCTCTTGCAGCACAGCCTACAGCACTCGCATCCGGCCGACTCCATCACCCCCAAGCTGTACGCGCTGTTGTCCCAGTGCCACCGCCGGCTCGGCCAGCACGAGCAAGCTTGGTCCGCCTGCCGGGCCGGCCGCAGCCGCTGCCCGGAGGATCTGGAACTGCTCTTCCTGGAAGGCCAGCTGGCCCACCAGCGCGGCGACCGCGCTGCCGCCCGCACCTGCTGGACACGGATTTTACCCCACGCCAACGGCACACCGACGCTGCCGGCGGCGCCGGGTAGCTTCGCCAGCGTCGATGCCGGGCTACGTGGCCACCTGGTCCGCTACCATTTGGGCCTGCTGGCCCGTGAGGAGGGCCAGAACGACGAAGCCGAGAAGCACTGGCAGCGCCGCCCTGGCCGAGACTCCTGCCCTCCTGCCTGCCCGCATGGGACTGGCCGAAATGTATCTCCGGCAGGGCCGCTGGCCCGAACTGGAGCAGGTCGCCGACGAACTGGAGCGCGAGCCGCCCCTGGCCGGCGAGGCCGCCGTGCTGCGCGCCGCGCCCTTTTGGCCCGCAAGGAATTCGCGGCTGCCCGACACATCCTGGAGGGCGTCCTGGCCCATTCACCCGAGGCCCTCAAGCCGCGCGTGATCCTCAGCCACGTCATGTTGCAGTCGGGAGACGAGGACGCCGCCGAGCCGCTGATGCGGCAGATAGTGGCGGCCGACCCCACCCAGGTGGAGTCGTGGCGCAACCTGTCCATCCTATTGCGCCGACGGGGGCGACTGAGCGAGGCGGCGGCGGCTGCGCGCGAGGGCTTGGGCCACTGCCCCGGCGACCCCGAGCTGCTGCTCAATCACGGCGTCTTCCTGCGCGAGTGCGGCCAGGCGGCCGAGGCCGAGGCGTGCCTGCTGCGCGTGCTGGAGTCCGCCGTCGGTAGTGATGCGCGGCGGCGTGGCTGGCAGGCGAGGCACAACCTTGCCCTGCTCTACCGGGGCCAGCGCCGTCTGCACGAAGCCGCCGCCCAGTGGAGGGCACTCCTGACCGAAGACCCCAGCCTGACAACGGCCCGTCGCTGCCTGGCCGAATGCTACTTGGCGGACGGACGCGCCGACGACGCCGAGATGCTTTTGGCCGGCCTGGACGCTAATGTCCCTGAGACGCAGCTGCTGTATGCCCGCGTCTACCTGGCCCGGCGCCGCTTCGCCGAGGCCCGGCGGCTGCTCGGACGACATCCTAGCACGCGAGCCGCGCTCGCTCGAAGCGCGCATCCTGCTCAGCTATGCCTTCTTGCAGGAGGGTCACGATCCCGATGCCGCCGAGCGCGCCCTTTTGGCCATCCTGGAGTTGGACCCCGGCAACGCCGAGGCCAAACGCAACCTCGAAATCTTGCGTCGCCAGGCAGGCTGCCATCCGCCACAACAGGCGAGTGCTTGTGTGGCCTTTGGGGGATAGTCATGCCGACCTTCCAACACGATGGTCAGCTCTTCGAGGTCGGTGCCGACCGGGTGATCGACCCACACACCGGCCTGATCGCCTTCCTTCCCTTCTGCGCCGCGGTGCCGCCGCCGGATCTGGCAGAGGCCCTCGGCCCACGCTATCCCGGGCCGCTCGTCCTGCCCGGCGGACTCTACCCCAGCCTCGCGTGCGCCTTGGAACTGGCCAAACGTTTCTTCTGTCTCAACTGGGATGCTATCCAGTCCCGACGCCAGCCCCGTCCGGGGGACAAGGTCGGCGACACGCGTTCCGGCCGAGTCGGTATCATCCTCCCGGACCATCGTCAGGAAGTACCCGCCGGATTCCATCGGGTGCGGTTTCGGGACGGACGGGTCGGGGATGTCTTCGAGGGCAACGTCGTGTTCATGCCCTGAGACAAAAAAGGCCGTCCGCCCCAGTAGAGTCATGCTGAAGGAGGAGCCATGCAGCGCATCGCCGTCATCGTCACCGCGCAGCAACTGCGCACCGCTGTTGGCCAAGGCCCTGGGCAGCGTCGAGCAGGCGCTGGCCGTCTTCCGGCAGGCGCACGACGTACCGGCTGCCCCGGAGGCCGAAGTCATCGTCGTGGACGACGGCTCGACCGACGACACGCCGCACGTCGCGCAACGCTTCGCCGCCGAAAAGCCCGACTGGAAGATCGTGCGCCGCACGCAGGCCAGCAGCCCCAGCTGCGCCCGCAACGCCGGCGCCCGACAGGCTAGCGGCGACATCCTGTTCTTCCTCGACGGCGACGACCTGTTTCTGCCCGGCCACCTGGCCGCCTGCTGCCATGCCCTTGAAGACCAGGCCCTCGACTACGTCAAGACCGGCGCGCTGCTGGCCTCCCCGGTACATCCAGAGTGGCGGAACGCATCGCCAACAGCATCGTCATCAACCTGGCGGTCCGCAAGCGCTGCCACGACGCCCTGGGCGGTTTCCCCGACTACCACCTGTTCCGCCGAGTCGATGAGCGGCTCGTGCCGGAGGCCGACGTCTTCTACAAGGTCGAGGACATGTTCTACAACCGGCTCTTGGGCCAGCTCTGCCGAGGACGCCGGCTGGCGGAGGAGACGGTCGAGTACTGCCGGCACCCGGGCAACGCCTACGACCGACAGTACGAGAAATTCCGCCGACCGCCCGGTGAGTATTCCGAGAACCAACTGCCCGACGAGCGCTTCCGGCTCCGGGTGGGCGAGGTCATCCTGGAGCGAATGCTGCCCCAACTGGATAAAGAGTGCCGCCGGCGCTTGGGGCGGGCCGAGGGCACTTCCCCAGTTCTGGAGGCTGCCCGCCGCGCCCAGCAGGCCAGCGACTTCGCGCAGGCCGAACGGCTGAGTCGCCAGCTCCTCGGTGCCGAGCCGCGGAATGCCGACGCCTGGCACTCGCTCGGCCTGGCCCTCCAAGGCCGCGGCGAGCTACCGCAGGCCAGCGACGCCCACCGGCGGGCGCTGGAGATCCGTCCCGACCGGGCGGATTCCCACTACCAGCTCGGCCTGGCGTTGGCTGGCCAGGGCCAACGGCCACAAGCCGCTGCTCACTTCCGGCAGGCGGTGCAACTTCAGCCCGCCCACGCCGAGGCGCTGGCGCATCTGGGCCTCGTCCTGGCCGAGCAGGGAAGACGCGGCGAGGCCATCTCCTACTTCCAGCAAGCCCTTCTTCTGCGGCCCGAGTCGGCGCCGACTTACCACAACCTCGGAGTCGCGCTGGCCCAGGAGCAGCGGCTGCCCGAGGCGGTCGAGAGCCTGGAGAAGTCGCTCCAGTTCCAGCCCGATTATGTCGAAGCGTGTTACGCCCTGGGCTGCGTCTTCCAGCAGCAGGGCCGCCGGGTGGATGCCATCGCCCGCTTCCGCGACTGTCTGAAAGTGCAGCCGGGCCACGCCGGCGCCTGCAATAACCTGGGCCTGGCCCTGACCGAGGAGCGCTCGCCCCACGAGGCCGTGGTCCTCTTGCAGCAGGCGACGCGCCTGCAACCGCAGATGAAGGAGGCGCACAACAACCTGGGCCTGGCCTACACGGACCTGGGGCGGTTCGCGGAGGCGGAGGCCAGCTTCGGGCGGGCCTTGGCATTGGACCCCGCCTACGCCGAGGGTCACGCCAACCTGGGCAACGCCTACAAGGAGCAGGGGCAGCTGGAGGAGGCGCTGGCCTGCTACGAGCACGCTTTGCGGCTCGCGCCCCAGACCGTCTCCAGCCGCTACAACCGCTCCCTGGCTCTGCTGCAAAAAGGCGACTACGAGCAGGGCTGGCCGGAGTACGAGTGGCGTTGGCGGCGCCCGCAGACGCCGTCCCGGCCGTTCCAGAAGCCGCGTTGGGACGGTGCAGCAGGCGAAGGCAAGACGGTCCTGTTGTGGTGCGAGCAGGGTCTAGGCGACGCCATCCAGTTCGTGCGCTACGCCTCCTTGGTCAAGCAGAGGGTCGGGCGAGTGATCCTGGAATGCCCACCGATGCTGGTACCCCTCTTCTCCAGCTGCCCCGGTGTCGATCAAGCGGTGGCGGAAGGGCAGCCGCTGCCCGACTTCGACGCGCAGGCGCCGTTGCTGAGCCTGCCGGCCCTGTGCGGCACGACCTTGGCCAACGTCCCGGCTGAGGTGCCTTACATGCGCGTGGAGCCGAGCCGAATCGACGGCTGGCGGGCACGCCTACCAGGTGTGGAGGGCTTGCGGGTCGGTGTGGTCTGGCAGGGCAACCCGCGTCACGGCTGGGACCGGCACCGCTCGGCGCCGCTGGCCTGCCTGGAGCCGCTGGCGCGCCAGCCGGGGGTGCGGCTGGTTAGCTTGCAGAAAGGTCCGGGGCGTGAACAGATCGAGGCCATGGCCAGGCGGTTCGAGGTATTGGATCTGGGCGGTGAGTTGGACGAGTCGGGCGGGGCCTTCGTGGACACAGCGGCGGTCATGCAAGTGCTGGACTTGGTGGTGACGGTGGACACGGCGGCGGCGCACGTGGCGGGGGCGTTGGGCGTGCCGGTGTGGCTGGCTCTGTCACGCATCGCCGACTGGCGCTGGATGTGCGCGCGAGACGACACGCCCTGGTATCCCAGCATGCGCCTGTTCCGACAGGAACGCCTGGGCGACTGGAATACCGTCTTCGCACGCATGGCCAACCAGCTCCGTGAACTCCTCAAGGCACGGCCGAAGTCGCGCATCGCGGTCGGGATGGCGCCGGGGGAATTGATCGACCGCCTCACCATCCTGGAGATCAAGGGCGAGCGCCTGATCGATCCCGACAAGCGGGCCGTTGTCCGGCAAGAGCTAGACGCCCTGCGGCGGGCGCGGGACGAGGACATCACCCCATCGGGGGAGCTGACGCGGCTGACGGAGGAGCTGCGGTCGGTCAACGAGGGTTTGTGGGACAGCGAAGATCGTCTTCGGCTGTGCGAACGCCGCGGAGATTTCGGATCCGAGTTTATCGGACTGGCTCGCTCGGTCTACCTCCAGAATGACCAGCGGGCGGCGCTGAAGCAGCGGATCAACGCGCTGTTGGGTGCGCCGGAGGCAGAGCCGAAGGCTTACCCGGACTACGGGAGCGAGCCGGCCAGCCTCCTCGTCAAAGGGGAAAGCCGAGGTGGCTCGCCTTCACACCTTCTGTCCCAAGAGGGGGCGGGCCGGGAGTGGCCTGGAGCCGAGAGAAAACATGTCAACGGCATCCCGATATCCGCGGCAACCGCCCGAGAGTGATGGTGCGACGGGATCCCGAGGAGAATCAACCATGTCCGACACCGACGCCGATGTGCCTGCGAACGCCCCTGGCCCGACGGCTACACGTCTGGCCTTAGCCAACGTCTACCTGGCTCAGTCGCGATGGGCGGAGCTGAAAGCCCTCCTCGCCGAGTTGGAAGCCCAGCCGCAGGCGGCCCTTGCCTCCGCCTTGTTGCGCGGCGCCACGCCGTCTGGCCCGGGGGGAATTCGCCGCCGCCAGGGCGGTGCTGGGGGCGGCCATCGCCCGCTGGCCGGGCGAGGTGGCGGTGCGCCTGCTGCTGGCCCAGGTCTACCTGGCGGAAGGGATCGACCCGGCCGCGGCGGAGCAGGCGCTCATCGACGCCCTGGTCTTGGAGCCGACCAACGACGAGGCGCTGCGCTGCCTGACCCAGCTGCACCAGCGCATCTGCCTGCAATGGCGCTGAGGCGGCGCGATGATCTAATAATGTGAATGCCGCCTCGACGAGCCTGTTGTCGCGTGGCTCCTTCAAGGCGCGTGTCTGGCTTTTGTGAGGGTTTGTGGGAGCATCGGCAGAACCTGTGCACCTTTGTTGGAGGCGGAGGGAGTCGAGCCGACGAACCATGCGGCGGAGCAGGCGTTGCGTCAGGCGGTGATTTGGCGGAAGCTGTCGTTCGGTACGCAGTCGTCAGCGGGGAGCCGATTTGTCGAGCGGTTGCTGACGGTGGTGGAAACCTGCCGGCGGCAAAGGCGGAATGTGTTTTCCTGGCTGGTGGAGGCCGTCGAAGCTCGCTTCGCTGGAAAAACTGCTCCTTGTCTCTTGTCCGGGGTGTGAATCATTATCGCGGATCGTGCTCGCCGTGTCATTAGGGGACTGGAGGCCTCGTCCTCCAGGCGATTTCTGTACTCCACCATCTGCCGTAGATTTCCGCAACGCTGACGGCGGAGATACACGCGGGCCAGCACGGCTGCCACGTTGTCTTCCACCCGGTCATTCCGCAGGAACTCAGTCAGTGCGGATAAATCAAGCACCGCCACGGTCTACTGCATCCTGTCCGCTGCCCAGTTCATCGACGTATGCACGACCCGCAGGATCTCGACGGCACCCCCGTTGACCCGGTAGACGATGAGATATGGCAGCCCGCTAACCGGAAGTTCGCGAGTGCCAGCAACGTGCCCCTTGCGACCGGACGCCGGGAAACGGGTCAGGTTCTTCGTCGCCTGACGAATGCGCAGGAAGACGACCCGGGCCGCCTGAGGATTTCTCTGCCGGAGGTAGTCATGGACCCGGTCCAGCTGAGCCAGGGCTGGAGAGAGCCACCGCACTTTCATGCGGTCCACGTCGAGAAGAGCCGATCCACTTCCTCCTCACTCGCAAACAAACCGGCGTCCGCTTCCTTTACCGCCTTCTCGATTTCCTCGATCTGCCAGCGATGCAGCTCCACGAAGCGGGCGACGGCCTGCTTGATCAGATAGCTACGATCCCGGTCCTCGACGTCCGCCAGACGGTCCAGGAAGGCAACGGTGTCCTGGTCCAGGCGGACGGTAACGTTTACTTTCTCTGCCGTCACGTGCCCTCCTTTGCAATTACTGAGACGATGATGCCATACGGCGTATGATCGCGCAAGCGAAAAAAATACATCGCATTCTGATAGAATGTAGCGCTAAATAACGTCCTTTATATAGCTATAAGCCCTCTCTGCCAACATCACACGCTTGGCAACTCTTTCGTTGACACAGCCTTCTTTACGTGTCAGTGTAGGGATACACGCAACGGAAAGAGTCTGTCACGTCATGGAACCACCCATTCACACCCACATCGGCAAGGACCGCCGCATCGCCATACCGGCCCAGTTCTGCAAGGAGGCCGACATCCGCCCCGGCGACGGCTTCCTGCTTACACGCCAGGGCCACCAGATCGTCCTCACCCCGCTGGAGGAGGAGGCCGAACGCATGCGCCAGGAACTGCGCGACCTGCTCGGCCCCGGCGTCAACCTGACCCAAGAACTGCGGCAGATGCGCGCCGCCGACGCCGATGAAGCCCGTCATCGCTGACACCTCGGCGGTCATCGCCTACCTCAACTTCGAGACGGGCGCCGACGAGGTGCGCCGACGCATCGCCCGCATCCGCCTGACGATGGTCAACGTCGCCGAGATTGTCGCCGTCGTCTCCCGGCATAAGGTGACGCGCGCCTGGATCGAGAAGCGCATCTTCCGTGTCTTCTCCGAGGTACTGCCATTCGACCGCGAGCAAGCCTACTTGTGCGGCAACTTGGAACAGGTCACCCGCCCCAAGGGCTTGTCTCTGGGCGATCGGGCCTGCCTGGCCGCCGGCATCTTACACGGCTGGCCAGTCCTGACGGCGGAATCGACCTGGGCCGAGATCGACTGGAAAGCGCACGGCTATAAGCCGGAGATTCACCTGATCCGGGAGAAGAAGGCATGATTCCGAGCCGGACACTGCCGGCGCACGCCGCGGAAAGCAACGGGAGCAAGCAGCCGCGCCTGGCCATCGCTGACATCCAGCAGCGTGATCAGAGCCACTCACCCTGATCGATGCCGTCAAGGAGTGCATCCGCTATGAGCCAGGAACTTATCCCCGCCTCGACCTCGCGAACGCCGGCGCCTGTCGGACGAGCCGTGGCCCCCGCCCTCGTCACTGCGGCCGGACCCGCCGCCTGCCGCGTCTGGGAGGATTTCTTCGCCGCCAGCCTGCGCAACACGCACACGCCGCGCCGCCTACCAGTTGGCCACCCGCCGCTTCTTCGCCTGGATGGGACGGCAGTACCCCGGCGTTGCCCTGCACGAGATTACGCCCGCGATGGTGGGCGAGTATTTCGATCAGCATTCAGGCAGCCCACCGACGCGCAAACTGCACCTGGCGGTGCTGCGTCGCCTGTTCGACCTGTTCGTCACCCGCCACCTGATGGTGCTTAACCCGGCCGCCTGCGTTCGCGGCGAACGCTACGAGGTCGTCGAGGGCAAGACCCCCGAGATCACCCGCGACCAGGCCACGCGCCTGCTTGAGTCCCTGGACACCAGCACCGCCATCGGCCGGCGCGACCGGGCTGTCCTGGGCGTCCTGGTGTTCACGGCCGCCCGCGCCGGAGCGGTCGCCAAGCTGCGGCTCAGGCACTTTCGATACGACGGCAGCCAGTGGACGCTGCGCTTCGAGGAGAAGGGCGGCAAGTCGCGGGAAATCCCCGTCCGGCACGACCTGGAGCGGCTCTTGCGCGAGTACATCGAGGCTGCACAGCTCAAGGACGCACACGGAGATACGCCGCTGTTTCGCAGCGCCCTGCGCACCAGCGGCCGGCTGGCGAACAATCCCATGACCGGCGTGGACCTGTGCCGCATGGTCAAGCGGCGTCTCCGGGACGCGGGCCTGCCCACGCACCTGTCGCCGCACTCCTTCCGCGTGTTCACGGTGACGGACTTGCTCAACCAAGGTGTTCCGCTGGACGACGTGCAATACCTGGCCGGCCACAGCGACGCCCGCACTACCCGGCTGTACGACCGCCGACAGAAGCGCGTGACGAGGAACGTCGTCGAGCGCATCTCCATCATCCTCGCCGAGCCGAACGGCTGAACGGGACGATTAGCATGTCGAAGAGATATTAGTCGAAGGTAATTCTTGGACTGGCCTCGCCCAGCCACCGTGTTGCTTGCTAAGGCTGTGCCCAGGAGCAGCATGGGATTAGAAAGAGGTGCCGTGTCCCGAGCCAGTTTCAACTTTCATCACACCCCTCCTCTTAGCCCAGCTAAGGACAAATTGCACCGGGAAAGTCGGTGGACTGACTGGAGTTCCCCGCGAAAAATGAGCGCGAGGGGGTAACGTTACGCGGCCTGTTGATACTCGACCGGGGGCAGATAGCCCAAGGCCGAGTGCCGCCGCACACGGTTGTAAAATGCCTCGATGTACTCGAACAGACTCGCTCGCGACTCGGCCCGACTTCGGTAAGCTGAGTCTCAGTCATGTCCTCGAACGTGGCACAATCGTCTACGATTGGAACGCGAGATTGCTGAGAAGAAACGCTCCATCAGGTTTGGCGGACAACCTTTCAAGGGTTAAAGAACTGGGAAGCAATATAAAGGACAGTTTTTTGTCGAGGCTGTGTCATCGACCGAATTCTTGTAATAGCACGATTAACAGTTTCAAGCGTGGTCGTTTTTTCATCAACAAAAATTAATTTGATGAGTGTTTCCTCACCAACTGACGACCCCATAATAGAGGAGGTGTCACAGTCAGTTAACCTCCTGGCGGCGTCGTCCATCATTATTCCATCAGGTGTTAATTGAATGACAATGCAATTAGGGCAATCCTCGATTGTGCCAATACATTCGACGCGGAAATCACGCCAATCAGTAATTCTCTGCACATAGTTCTTAGCAACCTGGCTAAGAAACATCTCATCGCTATTGGGGCCTCCAACAAAAGTACTGTTGTCATAATCTGCCATTGCATATTCTACTAAGTCACCCCACCCAGCTGCTCCGGCCAGGTGATAGCATACAGATCGTACAATTGGTTCTTGACTACTCGCACACTCCATCAAGTAATTGATTATATGTTCTTTCGGGTGGCAATGGAGGGCAATAAAGGCGTCTCTCCATGCCGCTGAGCCAGAGCTCAATCGTTTACAAAATGCGACAGCTTTTATCGGTGGAGATGCCATCACAATCTCTTCAGCGGCCCATGAACTGAAGACAAAGTCGGCATTACAAATAGCCTCCAGTGATTCAAATTGCTGCTCAATTGCCAGTCTGTGGATATATTGGCGGTAAACGTCCGCGTCCGACGGCGTGAGCGACCTGCAATAATCCACAATGCTAGCGACCGAATCCTTTTCGCTAAGGACACTGGTCCCGAGTTGAGGCAATCCGCTCGCTCGAATAAAAAACCAAACGAGGACACAAACAATCAAGGCTGGAAGCGGCCGCCCTAAGCGTCTCATTTTTCCCCTCCTCGCTTATTTCGGTAGTTTGTCGAATTCAATCGACGACACAATATCGGGCTTAGTCCCTTTGATATTAGTCCGACCCTCGATGGCTTCTCTCATCTGTCTTGGATTGAGTGGATTCCTGAAAGGGTGCCCGATTAGCAATACACCCCCAATGAGGATGGTGTTCTCCGTATTGTATGGCCCTCCGGTAGTCGTGTCGTTATCATTCCCGTATTTGAAACGTAGCGACATGCCTGGGATTAAATTAAGGATTCCGAGAGGGGTTTTGCCAAATGGGAAGGGATCATTCTTGACATGGAGGCCAGCGACACCAACTCCTTTATATTTATCATTGTACGCATCCTCACCGAGAACCTCAAGCAACGCACGGCGACTCACTACGGATTGAAAGCTGGCGCAATCCAGAACCGCATTCTTCCCATTCTCACCGAAGAATTCCTTTATCCCGTCTGATGGTTTAGCATCCTGTTTCAGTACGAGACCAGTAGCCTTTCCTTCTTTTCCTCCAACCGCTATGGGAATATCTTTGCTCGATTCCCAATTCGCCGAACCTGGGAAACTCGCCAGATTGTCTTTCGGAAACCCCGGCCTTATCTGTTGTAATTGCTGTGCAAATACAGTTACCCATGCGAGATACTTCGCATAATTGATGAATTGCGCTAGACTCCCAAAATCCGCTTTGTACTGCGGACTCGCGGCTATCTCTCTCATAATCTGTCTAACCAAATCCTCGAACTTCTTCGCTGTCGTAATCTTATCCACTCCTAGGTTTTTGAGATAATCGTCCGTTGGCATATTAGATTTGCTTAGATCGAGGCCAACGGCGGCTTCGGGAGTAATTGTTTTCTTCTCTGTCCCATCCACATAAGTTGCGATCAATCCACTTGGATCAAGCCCATTTGCCGGCCCATTATCCTCCCAGCGGTAGTCATTGACATTGTGCTACCTACGTAATGTTGTCCGTTTTTTGCGGCTTAACCTGTAGAGGAATTCGCCTCCAAGACAACACAAGATGGCCGAGCGTACAAGCGCCCGACGTAACACTACACGCCACGGACAACCCGTGTCCAACACGCCCTCTCCTGATGCCTCGACCTCCGCACCGGTCTTTGGCGATACACTCCGGGGCTGCTGACGCAACACTTCCGCTCGCAACGCCGCCCGCGCTTCCTCGCCCAACCGCGGACGACAGGCCCACACCTCCGCACGCCTCAGCGAATGCCCTCGCCGTCCCACACACGCCGCATTCGCCTCTTGCCGCGCCGCGTCGGTATCCTCCCACGTCCAACTCCCCGACGCGCCACGCAGCAAAGCCTGCATCTCCGTGCGCCCTTTCATCGCCCCCACCCCCGCCTCCGCGGAACCGTTATAGCTCGGCGTGTACGCCGGTGAGTATAACGCCGCCACGCCGTAGTGCGACAGCTCTCTTTCCAACTCGTTACTGCGGAAGGCCGGACCGTTGTCCATCTTCAGCACCAACGGCGCGTCGTGTTCCCGGAATAAGCTCGTCAGCACGCTGCACGCCTGAGCCGCCGATTCGCCGGTCACCGGTTGCCAGGCCAACTGCATCCCGCTGGCCAGGTCCCGCACCGACAGCAGCCGAGGATAACGCCCCTCGATCACCTCCGGCGGCCAGGCGAAGTCCGCGGCCCAAACCACGCCAGCCTGCGTCCACGTCAACCGCGCCATCCGCCCACGCCCGCGTTGCCGGCACAGGCGCCGATACCGCCCCCGCAGATCCACCAACTCCGCCCGCGGCACCTGCGGGAAGGCCGCCCGCAAGCGGGCCACACTTATCCCCGGGCCCGACTCCGCCAGTTGCACGAGGACGTCGCGCCGCACGGCCAACGCCGGGCGAAGCACCGGACGGCCCCGCGTCACAACGCCCCGGCTCCGACCCGACCAACGGCGCAGCGAGCGTTCACTGACTCCTAGCTTGGCCGCCGCCACCGGACCATACCAGCCGTGTTCCCGCGCCCACACGCCGGCCGCCACTAGGCAATCCCGCGCCGCCGCCTCGGCCTGTCGTCGTGGTAGCTGACACGCCCCACTGCGGACCCCACGATGACCACGCCGACGCCGTCTCACCGCTTCGTCACGCCACGCCAGGAGGCAACTCCTGTTAACCACAGACGGTGCTCCCCCTTGGGCAATATCCTGGGCGACCACCCCGGAGCCGACCGTGTCCGCAGGCCCTTCGTCCCGGCCTGTCGCGGCGCGCTTCTTGCCGCGACCACGCGACCGACGCGGCGTCGGCGACGCCGCGGCGCCACGGATCTCGGCTACTTCCGCCCGCGCCTCCGCCACGCGCAACGCCAACTCCAACTCACGTATCCGCGCCGTCAAGGTCTCCACGTGGTCCGCTGTCGCCTGGCATCGACGCCGCGGCCGTCCACCCGGCTGCGGCTCTAACGCCGCCAACGCCCCATGCAACGCCCGCCGACGCAACTGCGCCCACCGCGCCGCCTTCACACCCAGACGGGCACACGCCTCGGTCACCCGGCATTGTCCGGTCAGCACTTCCAACAGCACACGCAAACGTTGCTTGGCGGACGCCGACCCTTCCAACCTTTCCACCCCTTCTGGACCCCCAGGAGTACGACCACGCATGGCTCGCCCCCGTCCGCAAGGGCTCGCCGCCCCTCCCAGGGAGCGGCGAGCCGACGACTTCGTTATCCGGCCGCCGTTTCCTCACCGCCCGGCCCGGCGGGCACGGTCTGGGCCTGTTGCCGCAGACGCCGTGCCGCCTCCTGCCCCCGCACTGTTCGCCGCGCCCGCCGCTTCCTGACGCCCGACACGGACTCCTTGCCCGGCTGCGCTACCGGGTTGGCCAGCCCGGCCGCCTGCCGGGCCAAACGCACCAAGGCCTGCTGACGCTGACACTCCCTTGTCAGCCGCTCGTTGTCCCGACGCAACCGAGCATTCTCGCTCTCCGGCGACATCGTCCGGCCACGCCGGGCCGGCACGCAACCGGCCACCAAGCCTTGCAACGCCCGTTGTTCCAACTGGTAATAACGCGGCAGCGACACGCCCAACTCCTGCGCCGCTTCCGTCGGCGTACGCAGTCCGGCCAGCACTTCCAACACACAGGCCGCCAGCCGCGACACCTCGCGTCCTTCCCGAGGGACGGCCATCCCACGCCGCCGGTTCTTACCAGCCACGCCATCACCCGGAGGCATCGTCTCGTTCATGACTCACCTCCTTCTTCGGGCAGCAGCCCCGACTCACGCAAGCGCGTCAGCTCCGCATCCAGCGGCGAAGCACCCGGGGCCGCCGGCTGGGCGTCTTCCGCGTCGGCCGGGGTCTCGCCGGACACGACCACCGCCGGCCCCACCGGCTCCGGCCAACTCACCGGCGGCTCCGACGACGGACGGCCCAACGCCACTTCCTGACGCTGCCCCGCCGTGTCGGTCAGGATCACCCGCTCGCCCTCGGCGTGTAAGCTGAAGCCCCGGCCACCCACCTGGCCGGCCACGTAGAACGGCGGCCGCGGCAAACCCTGCCGCGCCAACTCCAAGGCATTGCCCTGCACCCGCGCCTCCAAGGCCCGACGTACCTCCTGGGCCGCACCGAAGAAGCGATCCGCCGGCACCAACCCATCAATGCCCTGATGCGCGCGCTGGAAGTTGTAATAGTCGATGTAATGGCCGATCCGCCGGCGGGCGTCGGCCAGGTCCACGAACACCGCTGTCTCCAGGCACTCCCGCCACAACGACCCCCAAAACCGTTCGATCTTGCCCAACGTCTGCGGATGGCGGGGCGCGGCCACCACCTGGCGGATGCCACGCTTGTGTAACTCGCGCGCAAGGCGCTGGTTCCCCGCCAGGTCACGTACTGCGAGCCGTTGTCGGTCAGGATCTCCTGGGGGGCGCCGAAGGCATCCAGACTGGCGCGCAACACTTCCAGAACCAGGGCGGAGGATTGCGAAGCGTGCAGGCCAAAGCCGGTCAAGAACCGGCTGTGATCGTCGAGAAAGGCAACCAGGTAAACGCGGCGATTCTGTCTCTTCAGAATAAACGTGAACAAATCGGTTTGCCAGAGTTGATTGGGCATGGCCCGCTCAAAGCGATGATCGGGTGGCGTGTGCGGCCGGTGCGCCGGCACGTCGTCGAGGACGTAGCCGGCCTCGCGCAGAACACGGGCCACGGCGGTGGGACTGGCGGGCAGGGCGGGGCCACGCAAGAGCATGTCGCCGATCTTCTGGCAGCCCCAGTCGGGGTGGGACTGCTTGAGCAGCAAAATGGTGCGCTTGGTCAATTCGGGGAGTTTGCTGCCGGAGGAGCCGCCGCGTGGTTGGTCGGTCAGTCCGACGGGTCCGAGTTCGTCGAAGCGTTTCTTCCAGGCATAGAGGGTGTGCTTGGAGAGTCCGACCAGGGGGGCGAAGTCGCCGGCTGGCAGTCCGGATCGGCTCCAGGAGTCGAGGATGAGAAGGCGTTGCTGCGGTGTGAACGGGGTGGTGCGTTGGGCGTCCGGGGCGGGGATCAGGCGTTTGCCGTGCCGTGCCGGACTGGTCAACCGTGGTGCCGGCCGAAGGTCGTGGGGCGGATCGGGGTCGGCGTGGTCTCTGGGGGGTAAGCCGCGGTCCTCCTCGGCCGGCGCCGCTTCGCCAGCAGGCGGCACCGAGTCGCCGACAGGTTTTTCCGCCGGGAACCCGGCGGTTTGCGGATCCTGGACCGGTGTCCGATCCGGCTCGTTCGAGGACTGTTCAGACATGATTCCCTCCTTCGGGGAAGAAGACCCGGAGGGAATTCCTCTACTGGTTTCAGTCTTTCAAGCGGCCAACATTACGGAAAGTAGGACAGGGGCGATTCCATTACCTGTTCCTGCCAGAAGAGGGCGCAACCTGTTGGATTATCTGCCAACGGCCACGGTCACTCAATCGTTCCTTGCGGTACAGGGCGCAAGCGCGTCCCGGCGAGAAATCCTCTTCCCTGCGCGGCATCGCTCCGGTCGCTGCTTGGCCGATTAGGCGTAAGCCTTCGTCCCATGCAGGAGCAAAGACAAAACGACTCGCAGGAAAAATCTCTCCCCGTGCTTGGGGAAGGGGAATAAGGGTCAATAGGAATGGCATTCACAGGTCATTTCCACTTATCCGCTACCACCCCTAGCGGCCGAGCACTTTCTCCTCTGTACGGGCTTCTTTTGCGAAATATGTACTTCATCCCTAAACGCTATAACGTTTTTCGCAATGCCGGACAGTACGATCAGACCCGGGCCGACGGGCGGGTTTCCAGAAGCCGCCTGCGACAGACTTGCCAGCTTCATGCCGGAGATTGGAGGCAGACGCGGCGGTGAACTCTTTGCGGGCCAGTTGGGCGCGGGCGGCGAGGACGGCGGTTTCGACGGCGGCGTGCGGGTCGGCTTGGAGTGGGGGGAGCAGTTGGTCCAGTTCGGGCCAGCGCCGTTGACGGAGATAGAGTTCGGCCAGGCGGTGTCGATGCGGCGCCCTCTTGATGGCATGTAGGCAAGCCTGCAAGCATGCTTGCCATCTCGAATGTCGTGTTTAATGGACGGACGCTTTGACAACATCCACACCCAGGACTATAGCTGATCCGTATCGCTTTTAAGCGAATGGGAGATGCATGGTACAACGCAGACAGAAATCCTGCGAGGCAATTCATACAGCCGCCTGACATCCTGTCGCGCCGTGATTGATGATTCGCTTGAGAAAACCAGGATCGTGCAGGGCAGCGACTCGACGCCCAACGATGACAGCACTCCGTCGCAACCAGACCAAAGCAGAGGCCAGGAGCAGCCTCGCGGGCGCCAGTGGACCTGTTCTCTGCCGCAAGTCGCCAGCGAGGACATCATCGACATCGGCAACGGCCGCTATGCCCACTTCCACCGCGACCGCCGCTTCGCCCAAGTGCAAGTGACGTTCACCGCGCCGGAAGGCGTTGACCCCAATCCGGGCCGTGAACTGACCGACCCATTCAAGGAGCTTGGCTGGACCTGGCGGGCAAACGAGCCTAAGAAACCGTGGATATGCCAACTCGATAAATCCTCCCCGGATGATCCCACCGCTCGCGGCGATTGCCGCGACGCGCTGCACGAGCAGTTCCTGATAATCATCCAGGAATACCGTGAGAAACATGGAATGCCGCCGACGATCGGCTGGCGGAGCTTGACAGCTGGCGATGCGAATGGCCGAAACGTTGATAGCCGCTGCCTTCCCATCCATTCCGAAATCGCTCAGGCAGCCAGAATAAATGAAAAACAAATGCCGCCGTCACCGGAGAGAGAAACACGGGGCGGGCCGGCCCTGAGGATGCTCGACGCCTTCGCCAGCGTGGGAGCGCAGCGGTTTGACCTTACCTTCACCGACGCTGTTGGCGAGAAAGTCGGCTTCCGTGGCAATCGCCCTCTGGAGCAACTGCGTCCTGCCATGTCCGCAATCCTCAAGGAAGCCGCCAAGCAGCTGCACAACGTCATCGTGCGCCCGCGTTCAACCAATGTTACACTGGTCCAGCTGGACGACCTCGGCGAGGACTCGGCGGCGCGGTTGCGTCCGGTTTCGTTCCTGATCCTGCGCACCAGCCCTCGAAACTATCAAGCCTGGGTCGCCGTGACCGATGGTGACGCCGGCTTCGCCCGGCGGCTCCGCAAAGAGGCCGGGGCTGACCTTACGGCATCAGGCGCCACCCGCGTCAGCGGCAGCCTGAACGTCAAGGAAAAGTACGCGCCCGCCTTCCCGCTCGTCGAGACAGTCCATGCCAGCCCCGGCCGGCTGGTAACACGAGCCGATCTGGAATCCCTCGGCGTGGTGGCTCCCCCGGAGAAAGACGCACCATCGACGATCCCCTTTTTGCGCCAACGCCCCGCAGCCAGAGGATGGCCGAGCTATCAGCGCTGCGTGGAAAACGCACCGGAAGCCCGCGAAGGCGGACGGCCCGACATCAGCCGTGCGGATTTCACCTTCTGCCTGCTGGCGATTGATTGGGGATGGGCCGTCCACGACACCGCCGCCCGCCTGATGCAGGAAAGCGGCAAGGCCCAGGAGAACGGCGAAGACTATGCCTTCCGCACCGCGCAGAATGCCGCCGCAGCGATTGAGCGACGCGGCAAGCTGCAACGTTGATCCCGGTTGCTTAACCGTAGCGAGCAATGGTAAGCTACGGTCCCGCAAGGAGGTGCCGTGTGGCCAAACCCAGGAAGTTGAAAGCCCAATCCCGAACACCTAATCCCGGCTACGGCAGCCTCGTCGCCGGCATATCCGATCTTCTGGACCATGCCCGCCGCTCCTCGGCACGCGCGGTCAACGGCATCTTGACGGCCACCTATTGGGAAATAGGACGACGCATCGTCGAGTTTGAGCAGGGGGGCAAGGCGCGGGCGGAGTACGGCGAGGCATTGATCCAACGGCTCGCGCAGGACTTCGCGCGCAAGGCGGGACGCGGATTTTCGGAGCGCAACCTGCGGCAGATGCGGGCTTTTTACCTCGGCTGGGAGATTCGGCAGACACCGTCTGCCGGATTCGTGGCTCAGGCCATTATCCTGCCGGACGCAGCGGCTGAGTCATCCGGGCAGATGTTATCCTTCATTCCTTCTGCCCCAGCCGGCGTAGTGGCCCTGGCCACGGCATTTCCGTTGCCGTGGTCCCATTACGTCCGCCTGCTCTCGGTGGAAAACGTGAATGCTCGCCGATTCTATGAGGCCGAAGCATTGCGCGGCGGTTGGTCGGTGCGGCAGCTCGACCGGCAGGTCGGCACGCAATTCTACGAGCGGACGGCGCTGTCAAAGCGGAAAGCGGCAATGCTGGAGAAAGGGCAGGCGCCGCAGCCCGAAGACGCGCTGACGCCGGAAGAGGAGGTCCGCGATCCTTACCTTTTGGAGTTCCTTAATCTCAAGGCCGAGTACAGCGAGAGCGATCTGGAAGAAGCCATCATCCGCCACATGGAGGCGTTCCTGCTGGAGCTGGGCGACGACTTCTGCTTCGTCGGCCGTCAGCGGCGGTTGCGGATCGACAACGTGTGGTACACCGTTGATCTGATCTTCTTCCACCGGGTTTTACGTGCGCTTTTGCTGCTGGACCTCAAGCTCGGCGCCTTCACCCATGCCGACGCAGGCCAAATGAATCTGTATTTGAATTACGCCCGTGAACATTGGGTGCGGGTAGGGGAGAACCCCCCGGTCGGACTTATCCTCTGCGCCGAGAAGGGGCACGACGTGGCCCGCTACGCCCTGGGCGGGTTAGAGAACAAGGTATTGGCAGCTACCTACCGGACGGCACTGCCGGAAGAATCGCTGATCGAGGCCGAGATCGACCGGACCCGTCGCATACTGGAACTGCGGAGCGCGGCATCCGGGGAGAGGCCGGAAATTCAGCCGTAACACAGGGCCGCTGCCGGTTGTTGTGAGTTCGAGTCCCATCGCCTCGCTTAACCTACCAGACGACTCTTAAATTGGTCATTTTTTCTGCAATTCTTCTGCACATACTGGAAATACGACCACTACCCCAGTATAATGTCAGTATGGACGGCAATAAGCCGTAAATAACTGTTCTTTCTCATTTTGCAACGCCAATTCACTGTCACTGCAATGTGGCGTTTTGGCAGACCCATCAGGTTGAGGGCCTGGTTCCCATTACTGGGAGTGCAGGTTCGATCCCTGTCTCCGGCATCTTTTCTGTCAAGGGCTTACGGTGAATAATGCCGTAAGCCCTTGTGCTTTGACGACCCTGTTTCCCGCCATTTTTCCGGCAAAGTCTTCCCGATCGGGTCCGTTGGCGAGGAGTCGAGTCGGGGCCAGCCGTCGACGGGAGTCACCTCGGCCGATCCCGAGGCTCTCCGCGGTCGCACTTGACGCAGTTGAGCCGGATCCCGAGCCGGCCGCGGCGGCCCTCGGCGGTGACGACCCACGGGCGGCACTCCCACGGCGGGTCGTGCCGGACGTGCTGGTTGTGCCCGCACTCCAACTCGGCCACCCAGTGCCCCTCGCCGTCCTGGTGGAAGCCCGTGATCCGACGCTCCATCGCGACCCTCCTCCGATCAGCCGACCAGTTCCGGGATCGCCTCGCCATGCTGGAGAATGGGGATCGGCCGGCCGCCGCGGTCGTGGAAGACGTGGCGGGTGTCGATGCCGAAGCGATGATAGAGGGTGGCGAGCAGACAATTGCTGTCCATGGGGCGGAGGGTGGGTTCCTCGCCGCGCGGGTTGGTGGCACCGACGACCTGGCCCATTTTCAGGCCGCCGCCTGCCAGAAAGATACTCATGGCCCGGGGCCAATGGTCCCGTCCGGGCCGCCGTCTGGGATTCTGGTATTCGATACGCGGGGTGCGGCCGAATTCACCACAGAACAGGAACAACACCTGTCGATCCAGCCCGCGCTGGCACAGATCTTCGATGAGGGCCGAGACCGCCCGGTCGAACAACGGCAGCCTTTCCTCATACGCCTTAAAAATGTCGGCGTTGACGGAATGGTCGTCCCAGGTCGTGGTCTGGCCCGTCTCGCGGCGCAGGCGGAAACCGGCCTGACACTGGACGAAGCGGACGCCCGCCTCGACGAGCCGCCGGGCCGTCAGCAGGCTTTTGCCCCAGTGGGTATTGCCGTAGCGTTCGCGCGTGCGCGGGCTCTCGCGTGCCAGATCGAAGGCCGCGCGCGTGCGGTGGCCGGCGAGCAGCTCGACGGCACGCTTGTGGAAGCCGTCGAACGTCGCCCGGGCGCCCGGGCGGTCGAGATGTCGCGGCAAAGCGTCCAGCGTTTGCAAGAGCCGCTGGCGGCGGCGCAGCGTTACCACCCCTTCGGTGGAAAGAGCCAGATTGGCCTGGTTGTGTTCGGTGAGGTACAGGGGCACCGGGTCGTAGGTGTTGGCGCCCGTGGAGGAGAGCGGGTTGGGGCTGGGCATGAAGGGGCTGTAGGCCGGCCCGAGGTAGCCCGGCCCGGCGCCGTAAAACTTGGTGTTGCCCACATACAGAGGAACTTCGCCGGCCTGACCTTCAAGCTCCTTGGCCACGATCGAGCCGACGTCCGGGTTCTCGCTGTCCTGAAGATTGGCCGCCACCGAGGGATAGCCCGTCAGGAAGCGATGGGTGCCGCCGGAGTGCTCCGCACGGTTGTGGTACAAGCTGCGTACGATGGCAAACTTGTCGGCCATCTTGGCCAGCCTCGGCAGCAACTCGGTGATGTGTAGGCCCGTGACATTCGTGCGGATCGGCCGGAACGGGCCGCGGACCTCGGAGGGCGCGCCGGGCTTCAGGTCGAACATATCCAGGTGGCTGGGACCACCGTTGGCCCAGAACAGGATGACGGAAAAGTCGCTGCCAAGCTTGCGAGGACCCGTTCCCCGCTCGGCCGCGAACAAGCGTGCCAGGCTCGGCTCCAGGCCGCTGACGAGAGCACCCAGACTCAAGCCGCCGATCTTCAACCAACTGCGGCGGTCGAGGGGCCCCGAACAGAATGGCATGGAACGCGAGGTCGGCATGATGTTCGGACTCGGCAGAGGCGGGCCATCCGATCGTGGCCCGTATGACTGCGATGATAACGCCGGATCGAGCGGAAAACCAGTCACCGCATGCTGGTGCCCTACCGTCTCGTCGCCGAATCCATCGGTTCGTATGCTGAAGGACGGCAACTTCCGAGATGTCTCGCATCTCCTGAAGAAAATACGCGCGTTTCTCTTGGTACATCTCGGGAAATGAAACCCTTGCTCCGCCTACGGAGAGCTGTCATGGCGACGGTATGGCATCACGTTTTCCCAGTCCTTCTGCCGGTTGTCGCGGTGCTCGGGCCGGGCTGCCGCTTCAGCGTTGCCCAGGATCTCTCGAAGGCGCCGCTTCCGGAGGCGTTGGTCGCCAAGCAAACGGTCGCGGAGCCTGCCGCGGTGGTCTGCTTTTTGGAAGGGCCGGCCGTGGATGCCGTGGGAAATGTGTTTTTCAGCGACATCGCCGGCAATCGCATTTTGAAGATGGATGCCAAAGGGGCGGTGACCGTCTTCCGTGCCGACAGCGGCCGCACCAACGGCAATTGCTTCGATGCCGAGGGTCGGCTCATTAGCTGTGAGGGCGGCGAGCAAGGTCTCGGTCGTCGCCGCATCGTCCGCACCGACATGAAAACGGGAACGATCACCGTGCTGACCGACAAGTACGGCGGCAAGCGCTACAACAGCTCCAACGATTGCTGCGTCGATGGGAAGGGCCGTATCTGGTTCACCGACCCGCGCTACGGCGCCGACCGCACCGACCTGGAGATGGATGTCGAGGCCGTCTATTGCATCGACAACGCGGGGAAGGTCAAGCGGGTGCTGACGCAGAAGGAAATGGACCGCCCCAACGGCATCGCCGTCGCGCCCGACGACAAGACCCTCTACGTGGTCGATAGCCATCCGAAGCAAGGCGGGAACCGCAAGATCTGGGCGTTCGACTTGGCTGCCGATGGCTCGCTGTCCGGGCAGCGTGTCGTCTATGATTTCGGGAAGGGCCGTGGGGGCGACGGCATGCGGATCGACCGGAACGGGAACCTCTGGGTGGCGGCCGGCATCAACAAGCCACGCGGCAACCCGGGCGAATCGCTGGACGTTCCTGCCGGCGTCTATGTGATTGCACCGGAAGGCAAACTGCTCGGACGCATTCCCATCCCAGAGGATCTCGTCACCAATGTGGCCTTCGGCGGATCGGATCGCAAGACGCTCTACGTGACGGCGGGCAAGACCCTGTTTCGTTTCCCGGTCAACGTCTCGGGCCACGCGGCTTACCCACCGCTGAACCGCAAGTAATACCATACTCGGCCGATCCGCCTCCGGAGGAGTCGTTAAACCAGCTCGCGAATCGGCTGCCCGTGATCCAGCAGGTGATGGGGCCGGCCGTTGGGGTCGGTCAGGGTCGTGGCGGCCAGGTCGATCCCCAGGTTGTGATACAGGGTGGCGAACACGTCCTGATAGTGAACGGCCCGCGACACGACGGTCCCGCCGTGGCGGTCGGTGACGCCGAGGACCTGGCCCACCCTCATGCCCCCGCCGGCCAGGAGGGCCGGACTCACCGCCGGCCAGTGGTCCCGGCCCCCGTCCTTGTTGATCTTCGGCGTCCGGCCGAACTCGCCCCAGACGACGATCGAGACGTCGCCCAGCATGCCGCGCTCGTCCAGGTCGGTCACCAGGGCGTGCAAGCCGTGGTCGAGGATGGGTAGCAGCTGTCGCATCCGCGGGAAGTTTCGCGCGTGGGTGTCGAAGTCGCTCAGCGACAGGCTCACGCAGCGGACCCCGGCCTCGACCAGGCGGCGGGCCAGGAGGAGCTTGCGAACCGACGACGCATCCTCGCTGGTGTAGAAGCGGCCGGGTTCGTAGGCGATGGGCGGCGTGTACCGTTCGAGCACACGCGGAGATTCCCGGCTCAGGTCCAACGCCTCCGCGAACCGCCCCGAGGTGAGGATGGTCGCGGCCTGCTGGGTGAAGCGATCCATCGCCTCCATCGTCCCGCTGGCGTCCAGGTCACGGCGGAGGCCGTCGAGGTCGGCCAGCAGCCGCGTGCGCTCGCGCAGGCGCTGGGCGTGAAGCCCCTCCACCAGCGTCAGCCTTACCGAATGCTCGCCGCCCCGCGCGGCCAGTTCCTTCTTCATCCCGGCTTCCAGTTCCCGGGCGAACATCTTCGAGATGTCGGGGCGGAACGGGCCATAGGTTGGCCCCAGGAAGCCGGGACGGGCACTGTTGCGGACCAGCGGCCGGCCCTGCATGAGATCGACGAACGGCGGCACCGTGTCCCGTGGCGAGCCGAGCAACTTCGCCACGACGGAACCGACGGCGGGCCGGCCGCCCAGCGACGACAGGTCCGCGGCCGGGAACCCCGACTGACACTGGAAGGCGTCGTGGGCGCCGGCCGAGCCGACCAGCGAGCGGATGAAGGCGAACTTATCGGCGATGCCGGCTACCTTCGGCATCAGCTCGCATATGCGCAACCCGGGAACCTTTGTGGCGATCGGCCGGAACTCCCCTCGGATCTCCGCAGGCGCGTCCGGCTTGGGGTCGATCGTGTCCAGGTGGGGTGGGCCGCCATCCAGGTGGATGTTGACGATCGACCGGGTAGACGACTTGATCCCCGCCGCCGCTTCAGCGCGCAGCAGGCTGGCCAGCGTCAACCCGCCGAGGCCAGCAGCCCCGGCGGTGAGAAATCCCCGCCGGCTCAGGCCGTCGCAGTGGCGGTGTGGGCTGTCCCAGATGGTGAACATGGCGATCGCCTCCCAGACTCATCTCCTCACGGCGGAACGCCTCGAAAGCCTCTGGCTTTCCCCTAACACTGAAGTTATCCTGCATTGGCGTTCTCCGCCAGAGCCATGCCGCCCCCACAGCAGCTGGTCGCCGGCTCGGGCCAGCGGGAAATTGCATTCGATTCGTTAGGAGGAGCCTCATGAAGTCACAGAAATTCAGAATGTTGGCGGTCGTCTGTCTGGCGTTCCTCCTCGTCTCCGTGGCTGTCCCGGCCGACCGACCAGAGGGGCAGCCGAAGGCGTTTCTGGACGGTACCGGCCCCGGCTGGACGCAGCTCGGCGCCGACGACTTCGTGAACGTCAACTGCGACGAGGACACCTGGACGTGGAAGGACGGCGCGGTCCACTGCACCGGCAAGCCGGTCGGCGTCTGCCGCTCCAAGAAGCCCTACACCAACTTCGAGCTGGTGGCCCAGTGGCGGCACGAGCACAGCGCCGGCAACTCGGGCATCTTCGTCTGGGCGACGGAGGAGTCGCTGAAGACCCTCAAGCGCGATCGCTTGCCCCACGGTATCGAGGTGCAGATCCTCGACCACGGCTACGCCGAGCGGTATCGGAAGCAGACGAAGAAGGAGCCGGACTGGTTCACCACGCACGGCGACGTCTTCCCGGTCGGCAAATCGAAGATGAAGCCGTTCCCGCCGACCTCGCCCAACGGCAGCCGGAGTTTCCCGCGGAAGAACCTGAGCAAGGGCTTCGGCGAGTGGAACCACTACTACGTCCGGGCGATCAACGGTGAGGTCCGCCTGTGGGTCAACGGTGAGGAAGTGTCGGGGGGCAACGGCATCGAGCCGCGGACGGGCTGCCTGTGCCTGGAGTCGGAAGGCTCGCCCATCGACTTCCGCGACCTCCGCCTCCGCGAACTGCCCTGAGCGGACGATGG
Source organism: uncultured Planctomycetota bacterium (assembly GCA_963767535.1). Lineage (GTDB taxonomy): Bacteria > Planctomycetota > Planctomycetia > Gemmatales > Gemmataceae > JAJPHU01. Next base: position 1,061,208 of record CAVYEC010000005.1, on the reverse strand, counting down.
CCACCGCCCGCTACCGGCACCCCGGACATCGCCGCGCTCCGACGAGCCGACCTGCTTGCCCCTTGGCCCGACCATCCTGTACAGTATCATTAACTGCACGCAAGCGTCGCCCTCGCTCCCGCCTTGGCTCCCAGCCGACTGGCCCGCAGGTTGCCTCCATGCCGATCATCCGCGTCTCGATCTGCTCGGTGTTCGCCCTGACACTCGCCGCCGTGCCAGCCCGCGCCGAAGCCCCGCCGCACGGGTTGACACTCACCCCGGACCACTTCGTCCTCCGCGGCCGGACGGCACGGCAGCGACTCGTCGTCACGCGGACGGAGAACGGTCGGGCTGTCGATTGTACAGCGAAGGCGGCCTTCCGCTCCGACGCACCCGCCATCGCCCATGTCGGCGGCGATGGGATCGTGACGCCGGTCGGCGACGGCACGGCCACCATCACGGCCCGGCTCGACGGCCGGGAGGCCAGGGCGACCGTGCGAGTGATCGACGGCGCCCGGCTTCCGCCCGTGACCTTCGAGCGCGACGTGATCCCGATCCTGACGCGGGCCGGTTGCAACGCCGGCGCCTGCCACGGCAAGGCACGCGGGCAGAACGGCTTCGCCCTGTCGCTGTTGAGCTACGATGCCGACTTCGACTACCACGCCATCGTCAACGAGGCGCGCGGCCGGCGCGTCTTCGCCGCCGCGCCGGAATACAGCCTGCTCTTGCGCAAGGCGTCGGCGCAGCTGCCGCACGGCGGCGGCAAGCGGCTGGAGGTCGGCTCCGCAGGCTACGACGTGCTGCGCCGCTGGATCGCCGCCGGCCTGCCGCGCACGCCGAAGACGAGCCCCGACCCTCGCGCGCATCACGCGTCGAGCCGGCCGAGCGCATCCTCGCCGCCAACGGCGAGCAGCAACTCCTCGTCACGGCCCACTTCAGCGACGGCTCCGCCGAGGATGTGACGCATCTGGCGACGTTCCAGTCCAACGAGAGCTGTCATCGCCGCCGTCGACGCCGACGGCCTCATCAAGGCCGGCCCGCTGCCCGGCGAGGCGGCCATCATGGCCCGCTTCCTGGAGAAGTTCGCGGTCTGCAACGTCAGCATCCCGCTCGCCGGCGAGGTGCCCGCCGAGCTGTACGCCCAGCTGCCGCGAGCCAACTTCATCGACGGGCACGTCTGGGACAAGCTCCAGACGCTGGGCATCACGCCGTCGGACGCCGGCCGGCGATGCCACCTTCCTGCGCCGGGCCTACCTCGACGTGATCGGCCGATTGCCGACGCCCGCGGAAGTGCGGGCGTTCCTCGCCGACACGTCGCCGGACAAGCGGGCGAAGCTGGTGGACCACCTGCTGGAGCGGCCGGAGTACGCCGACTACTGGGCGAACAAGTGGGCCGACCTGCTGCGGCCCAACCCCTATCGCGTCGGCATCAAGGCGGTCTACAACCTCGACGCCTGGCTGCGCGACGCCTTCCGCAAGAACAAGCCGTACGATCAGTTCGTGCGCGAGATTGCTCACGGCCAAGGGCAGCACGTTCCGCAACGGCGCGGCGGTCGTCTTCCGCGACCGCCGCGAGCCGGACGAGATCACCACCCTGGTCAGCCAGCTCTTCCTCGGCGTGCGGCTGGACTGCGCCCGCTGCCATCACCACCCGTTCGAGGTCTGGGGGCAGGACGATTTCTACAGCCTGGCCGCCTACTTCGCCCGGATCGGCCGCAAGGGCAGTCGGCCTGTCGCCGCCCATCTCCGGCGGCGAGGAGATCTTCTTCGCCGGCAACCGCGGCGAGGTGCGCCATCCCGTCACCGGCAAGGTGCTGGCTCCCCGACCGCTCGGCGGGTCGCCCCGCGACGATCGACGAGGACCGCGATCCGCGCGAGGTGCTGGCCGAGTGGCTCACGGCCGACGACAACCCGTACTTCGCCCGCGTCATCGTCAATCGCGTGTGGGCCGACCTGATGGGCCGCGGCCTGGTCGAGCCGGTGGACGATCTGCGGGCCACCAACCCGCCCAGCAACGGCCCGCTGCTCGACGCGCTCGCCGCCGAGTTCCGCAAGCAGCGGTACGACCTGAAGAAGCTCATCCGCACGATCATGACTTCCCACGTCTACGGCCTCAGCTCGGTGCCGAACGCCGCGAAACCTGGCCGACACGCGCAACTACTCCCGGCACTATCGCCAGCGGCTGCGGGCGGAGGTGCTGCTCGATGCCGTCAGCGACATCACCGCAGGTGCCCGAGACGTTCGCCGCCGCGCCGCCGGGCACACGGGCGATGGAGCTGTGGACGGTGCGGACGCAGTCGGTGTTTCTCGACAGCTTCGGCCGGCCCGACCCGAACCAGGATCCGCCCTGCGAGCGGACCAGCGATACCACGGTCGTGCAGGCGCTGCACCTGATGAACGCGCCGAACCTGCATCGCAAGGTGACGGCCGACACGGGCCGGGCCGCGCTGCTGGCGCAAGAGCACGAAAACGCCGCGCGAGATCGTGGAAGAGCTTTACCTGCTGGTGTACAGTCGGTTGCCGACCGCCGCGGAGCAGGCCGATTGCGTGAAGTTGTTCGAGGACAAAGGCGGCAACGCGCCGGCAGGCGACGGAAGATTTATTGTGGGCGCTGTTGAACACGCCGGAGTTTGTCTTCAAAGATTGACGAGATTGCCGTTACGGCCGAGGAGAGCGACGAATGACCGATACATACCAACTGCCAGGGGATGACGCGCCGCGATTGCCTCCGCCTGGGCCTGGGTGCCCTGCTGGGCGGCGGACTCGTCCACGCGCTGCGGCTGCGCGCGCTCGCCGGCTCGAGTCGACTCGCGGGCGGCCAAGGCGAAGAGCTGCATCCTCATCTGGCTGGACGGCGGGCCGACGCACTACGAGACCTTCGACCCCAAGCCGGAAGCGCCGAAGGAGATCCGCGGCGAGTTCGAGGCCATCCGCACACGCGGTGCCCGGCATGCTCTTCTCGCAGCACCTGCAAGCGGCTCGCCGCGCATCGCCGACAAGCTGGCCGTGGTGCGCTCCATCCGCCACGACCAGGGCAACCACGGCGCCGGCAACCACTACATGATGACCGGCGCTCCGCCGCGCATCCCGGTCGGCTGCGGCGCCTTCGTCAGCTTTCACCCCAGCCTCGGCTCCGTCGTCGCCCACGAACGCGGCGCCCCGCCGGGCATGCCGGCGTACTTCTCGATGCCGCAGATGTCGCGCTCCGGCGGCCCGAACTTCCTCGGCGCCAAATATGCCCCCTTCGTCGTCGCCGATAACCCCAACAGTCCCGGCTTCCGCGTCCGCGACGTGGCCATCCCGCGCGAGCTGAGCGACGGGCCGTTTCGACTCGCGCAAGCAGGTCCGCGTCCGGGTCGATCGCATGTTGCGCATGCACGACAAGGCCGCCGGCGACCCGGTCGCGGCGCTGGACGAGCACTATCAGCAGGGCTTCGACCTGATCTCCTCGAAGCAGGCCCAGGCGGCGTTCGACATCGACCGCGAGCCGGACCGCGTGCGCGATGCCTACGGCCGAAGCTCGTTCGGCCAGCGTGCCCTGCTGGCCCGGCGACTGGTCGAGGCCGGCGTGCCGTTCATCACGCTCTACGAGGGCGGCTGGGACCATCACACGAACCTGTTCAAGTCGCTGCGGACAGCGGCTGCCGCCTTTCGAGGCGACGGTCGCGGCGCTGATCGAGGATCTGTCGCAGCGCGGCCTGCTGGATTCGACGCTGGTGCTGGCGCTGGGCGAGTTCGGCCGGACGCCGCAGATCAACAAGGACGCCGGCCGCGATCACTGGTCCAACGCCATGTCGGTGCTGTTCGCCGGCGGCGGCACGCCGGGCGGCCAGGTGGTCGGCGCGACCGACAAGAAGGGCTACGCGGCCGTGGAGCGCGTGCTGTCGCCGGAGAATTTCGCCTCGACGGTGTACGCCAAGCTGGGCATCGACCCGGGCAAGATCCTGTACGCCCCCAACGGCCGGCCGACGCACCTGGTCAGCGACTCCACGCCGATCAGCGAACTGATGGGGTAAGTGCCCCGACTGCCACGAGCACCATGTACTCGCTTGCCTAGACGTCTTTCATCCTCTGGTCGGTCTTGCTCGTCGGCGCCCGCCGCCGGTCATGCCGCGCCTCCGACGTTGACCTACCTTTTCCCCGCCGGCGCACAGCAGGGCAAGACCGTCGAAGTCACGGCGGGCGGCACCTTTGAGCGCTGGCCGGTGCAGGCGTGGTCCGATCGCAAGGGCGTCGGCAGTCAAGGCCGGCGAAGGAAAAGGGCAAGCTGACGGTCACGCGTCGCTCCCCGATGCCATTCCCGGTCTCTGCTGGATTCGCCTGCACGATGACGCAGGGGCCAGCGACCTGCGTCCTTTCCTCATCGGCACGGTGCCCGAAGTACCCTGGAAGCAGAGCCGAACGACGAGCCGACGAAGCCGCAGCTCCTGCCCGCGCTGCCGGTCGTCGTCAACGGCCGGCTCGAAAAGGCCGGCGATGTGGACACCTTCGCGGTTCGCCTGCGCAAGGGCGAAACGCTGGTCGCCTCGCTGGAGGCCAACCGCACGCTCGCCTCGCCGATGGACGCGATCTTGCAGGTGCTGTCCGCCGACGGCTTCGTGCTGGAGCAAAATCACGACGACCACGGGCTCGATCCGCAACTTGTCTTACACCGCTCCGAAAGAGGACCTGTACCTCGTTCGGGCCTTCGGCTTCCCCGCCCAGCCGGACTCCAGCATCCGCTTCTCCGGCGGATCGACTTACATCTACCGCCTGACCCTGACCACCGGGGGTTTCGCCGATCACGCCTTCCCCCTCGCCGTATCGCGCGGCCGATCCGGGGTCGGTCGAGGTCGTCGGCTGGAACATCCCCGCCGGGGCGAAAAAGCTGACGGTAAAGCACGACGTCTTGGGGCCGCTCACGCTCTGGCACCCGCAGCTCGCCAACACGCTGGAGGTGCTTGTCGAACCACACCGCTGCGTGGTGGAAACGGAACCGAACGATCCCCGCAAACCCCAGACGATCACTGCTTCCGACGACTATCAGCGGACGCATCGACGTGCCGGGGGACCTCGACGTGTACGAGTTCCCGGCGAAGAAGGGGCAGCGGCTGTCCTTCCACGTCGATGCGCGCTCGATCGACTCGCAGCTGGATCCGGTGCTGCGGCTGACCGACTCCGCCGGCAAGCGGATCGCGCAGGCCGAAGTTTCGATGACGGGCAGGGCGGGCATGCGCGAGGCGGAATTGCCTTTCACTGTGCCGCAGGACGGCGCGTATCGCCTGGAAGTGCGCGACCAGACCGGCCACGGCAGTTTTCGGCACTTCTATCGGCTTCGGGCCGTGTTCGCCGAACCGGACTACGTCCTCGGGGTCGCGTCCGATCGTTTCGTGCTGACGCCGGGCAAGCCACTCTCCATCCCCGTCACCATCGAGCGCCGCAACGGCTTCGATCGCGATATCGAGATCGCTGTCGTGGGACTGCCCACCGGAGTGACGGCGGCGCCCGTCAAAGCGACGAAAACGGGTACGTCGGCCACCCTGCGTCTCGAAGGGAAGGGGGCGCCCGGTCGGGGGCCATTGGCATAGTCGGCCGAGTGTCCGGACAAGAGGATCACACACGCCTTGCGACCGCGCCGCTGGCGGGGTTTCGGGCACCCACGCCTCACCTCTGGCTCACCACGGCGAAGTGATCCCTTGCTCCTCCACAACGTTTTGCAAGGATGTACATAAACGTCACCTGTGCGGGAACAAGCGCGGACGGGGGTAGCCGATGTCCGACCGAACCGTATCGCTCGACGGCGTTCGCGTCCCGCGTTTGCTGTACGGGACGGCCTGGAAGGAGGAGCGGACCCAAGGCCTGACCGAGCTGGCTCTGCGCCAGGGGTTCCGCGGCATCGACACCGCCAACCAGCGCAAGCACTACCACGAGGCCGCCGTCGGGCAGGCCATCGCCGCGGCGCTGGCGGCCGGCCTGGTGACGCGGAACGATCTGTTCTTGCAGACCAAGTTCACCTTCCGCGCAGGTCAGGATCATCGTCTGCCGTACGACCCGAAGGCGCCCATCCGCCGGCAGGTCGAGCAGTCGTTTGCCAGTTCGCTGGAGCACCTGGGGACCGGAATCATCGACGCCTACCTGCTGCACGGCCCCACGCAGCGGTCCGGCCTGGCCGCGGCCGACTGGGAGGCGTGGCGCGCGATGGAGGCGCTGCATGACGGCGGCCGCGTCCGCCTGCTGGGCGTCAGCAACTTCACCCTCGAACAACTTCAGCGACTGTGCGAACAGGCGCGGGTGCCGCCCCGCTTCGTGCAGAACCGCTGTTACGCCTCCCGCGGCTGGGACCGCGCCGTTCGGGAGTTCTATGGCGCCCGCGGGATGGTCTACCAGGGTTTCTCCCTGCTGACCGCCAACCGCGACGTGCTGGACCACCCAGAGATGGTCCGAATCGCCCACCGCCACGGCCGGTCAGCCGCCCAGGTCGTCTTCCGGTTCGCCCTGGACGCCGGCATGGTGCCCCTGACCGGCACCACCGACCCCGGCCATATGCGCGAGGATCTGGAAGTGTACGCCTTCCGGTTGGAGCCTGAAGAGGTCGAGCGCATCGAGCGGCTGGCCGTGACGTGAAGCCGGGAGCCGGGGGTGCGAGTATGAGTTGATCCCGGCCCGTGCCGTTGTCTCGCCGCAACGGGGCGGCACGGTCGGCAGCGCGTTCTTCGGTCGCCGCGGCCCCGGGTTGCCCGGTCCGGCGTCTTACCGATCGTCGCCTGCGCGCGCTATCCCACGAGCTGGCGGATAGGCTCGCCCTCGGTGATGACTCGGGTGACGTCACCGCGGATGCCCGGCAGGAGCCGCACCTCGCCGATGTTGAACAGCGCGTGCATGATCGTGGCAAGGAGGTTGCGGAGCGTGACCGGATCGGAGGCCGGCGTGCCACCGTCCCGCGTGGAACTGCCGACGACCCGTCCCATGGTCAACCCGCCCCCGTAGAGCAGGAGGGGGCCCAGGTTGGCCCAGTGGTCACGCCCGCCGTTCTTGTTGACCCGCGGCGTCCGTCCCATCTCGCCGCAGCAGACCAGCAGGATGCGGTCGCTCAGACCTCGCCCCTGCAGGTCCTCGATCAGCGCCGACACCGCATGGTCAAACGGCCCGCCGACGTAGGGCATCCCCTCGGCGGGCGGGGCGTTGTTCGCGTCGGAGTGCATGTCCCAGACAAAGTTGGTGTTGACAGTGACGAACCCGCAGCCCGCCTCGCACAGCCGCCGGGCCAACAGTAACAGCTTTCCCAGCGAGCGGGCGTGGTCGATGTAAAACTTGCGGTTGTTCCACTTCTTGTTGATGGCGTCGAGGTTGACCAGCGGTGCCGTGTCGTAGCGGGCGACGAGCTTCTTATCCTCCTTCGACAGGTCGAACGCGTCGGCCACGCCGCGCAGGATCACGTCGAAGGCCTGGGCGGTGTAGCGGTCCATGGTCTCCATGGCCCCGGTGCGGTCCAGCTCCCGCCTCAGGCTGTCGAGCCGGGTTAGCAGCGCCCGGCGGTCGTCGAGCCGGTCGCGCGCGATCGTCAGCCGCAGGTCCTTCTGCAGGTCGCCGCCGCCGCCGGGGATGAACGGCGCGTACGCACTCCCCAGCGGGCCGGTAGCCGGGAAGTTGCCCAGCCCCTGCACCGGCGGCTGCGCCGGGGCCTAGCGCCTGGGGATAGAGGAGCATGTTGGTCGGGATGCCCGTGGTCGGATGGTTCAGGCCGGCGACCCGCGCGTAGAACGAGCCGAGGTTGGCCCCCAGCGTTTCGCGGTGGACGATCGGCTTGGCGTCGTGGTTGGCATCGCCCGGCACGGAGGAACGGACCACGGCCAGCTTGTGGGCCAGTTTCGCCAGCCGCGTGAAGGTCGAGCCGAAGGTGATGCCGGGCAACGTCGTCGCGACCTCGCCCGTGGTGCTGCGGATGCCCTCGGGTGCCGTCATCTTCGGATCGAACGTCTCAAACTGGCTTGGCCCGCCATGCTGGAACAGGAAGATGACGGATCGGCCGGTCAAAAGCGATTTGGCTCCGGCCGACGCGCGTGTCCCCAGGAGATGCGAGAGCGACAGCCCCCCCAGCCCCAGGGTGCCGATACGGAGGAAGCCGCGCCGGTTGCAACCAGCAGTTCTTGGATCGCCAAATGCGAACATATTATTTCCACATGAGAAGCTATCCACCAGGGATCTTGCCGGCCAGGGATCGTCGCTAGGGGCGGATACAGGAAGGCAATGTTATTATCCCACCTCTGCACGCCGACCACTATGGAAAATCGATAAGACCAGAGGAGGGGAAGTTTCCTACAACTATAACAATCGCCCGTCAGACCGCTGACTCGACAAAAGACTCTCCCTAACCCCCTCCCGTTTGAGCCATGACTCCACTGCCTCGCAAACTCGGCGGCTTGTTGCTGGTCTTGACGATCGCCTTCGGGCTTCTCGGCGCAGCCCCTCCTCGTGAGACCCAGGGTCGCGCCGAGGACAGGGCAAAAGGCCCGGCCTCCCGCCCCGTCCGCTTGACGCCCCCACAGGCCGCGCGTGCCGTCGAGGCCTCCGTGGCCATCAACCCCACCAACCCCGACCACCTGATCGCCGTGTCGATCGCCCGGTCGAAGGACCACCCCGGTATCACCGATTTCGCCTACGTCTCCAACGACGCGGGCCGCTCGTGGAAAATGATACCACGCGCCAACCCGCACAAGGTCCAGCAGGGTGACGACGTGGTGACGTTCACCCCTGACGGCCTGGCCGTCCACGCCTTCATCTCCTTCGCCGGCATCCGGCAAACGCGGCCGAAACGGGCCCACTCGGGCATCGTCACCAGCACGTCGCGCGACGGCATCACCTGGGGCGAACAGGTGCCCGTCGTCGAGCTGTTCAACAGCGTCGAGCCGCACGAGGACAAGCCCTGGATCCGGGCCGACGTGTCCGGCGACTCGCCACACCGGGGGAACCTGTACGTCGCCTGGACCAAGTTCGACGTCTACGGCAGCAAGAAGCCGGAGCACAAGAGCCACATTTACTTTTCCCGCTCGCTCGACTCGGGCAAGTCGTTTGCCGTACCCCGCAAGATCTCGGACCAGCCCGGCGATGCCCAGGACAAGAGTGACACGGTGATGGGGGCGTGCCCCGGGGTGGGGCCGAAAGGGGAGGTCTACGTCGTTTGGGCCGGTCCCAAGAGTCTATTCTTCACCCAATCCACCGATGCGGGACTCAACTTCGGCACGAACAAGGTCATCAGCGACTGCGCGGGCTGGGATTTCCCCGTCAAGGGGTTGGGGCGTGCCTCCGGTTGTGCGTCGGTGGGAGTGGATGTCACCAGGGGGAAAGACCGCGGTTCGATCTACGTGTGCTGGGGCGACACTCGTAAGGGCGACCCCGACGTATTCCTCGTCGTCTCGCGCGACGGCGGTGAGACCTGGAGCAAGCCGCTGCGCGTCAACAAGGACGGCAAGGGCAAGGAGCAGTGGTTCCCCTGGCTGGTCGTCGATCCCGTGGACGGCTCGGTCAACATCGCCTACTACGACCGCGGTTCCCTGGAAGGTACGCTCACCGATGTGACTCTGGCCCGCAGCGTCGATGGCGGCCGGACGTTCGCTTATTTCAAGCTGAACGAGGAGACCTACGACCTCAACAAACTGGGGTTCTTCGGCGACTACCTCGGCCTCGACTGCCGTGGCGGCCGGGTGGCGGTTCTGTGGATGCACCCCGTGGACGGTCCCGGGAGGCTGGGGATTTCCTCGGCCGTGCTGGACTTCGAGCCGGGGACGCTCAAGGCGCGGTGCAGAAACCGGATAAGGCCGAGGCGAAGGTGACTCCGGTGCCCGAGGCCGTGATCAAGCGGTACAAGCTCGATACCGATTTCTACAAGAAGCATGTCGATTACAAGGGCTTCTCGATCCTGAGTTCGGCCAAGGTCTCCGACGCGGCCCTGCTGGAGGCCCGCTACCTGATCGACCAGATGCTGAGCGAGCGCGAGGACATCCTCAAGGCGATGATCAAGGCCGACTGCCGATTCATGGTGATGGCCCCGACGGAGATGACCACCGACGTGCCGGAGCAGCGGAACTGGAACAAGCAATACTGGGACCGGCGGGCGCGCGGCATGGGCGGAAAGCTCTCTAGCTGTGGCGAGGAAAACCTGCTCAACCTCAAGGGGGATCGGTACAGCCGGGAGAACATCCTGATTCACGAGTTCAACCACGCCGTCCACCAGCAAGGCCTGCGCTCGGTCGATCCCACGTTCGACGGGCGGCTGCGGGATACCTACAAAAAGGCGATGGCGAGGGAGCTGTGGAAGGGCACCTACTCGGCCACCAATGCCGGCGAATACTGGGCGGAGGGCGTTCAGGCTTACTTCGACTGCATGCGGCCGCAGTATGGGGCCAACACGCGTGAGAAGCTCCGGAGGTACGATCCCGACCTCTTCACGCTGGTGGACGAGGTTTACAAGCATTCAAAGTTCCACTACGTCCGCTATGACAAGCGCCACCCCGATCCAGCCAGGAAGGACGAGGCGGCCTCGAAGAAGGACGGAAAGTAACAGCTGGCCCTCAGGAGAGGCATGATGATCCTCAACCGGCACGTTCTCTGTGTGGCCATCCTCCAGGGCGTTGTTGTCGTCGCTTTCCTGCTGAACGGGCGGTCTTCCACGGGCGTGACGGTGAGCCGTGCCCTCGCGCACGACGTTTCGCCACCGCTCGGCTCGGCGGGCGTGGAACAGACCGACCACGGCGCGAAGGCTTCCCCCGAACTCGTCGTGAGCTTCGACGGCCTCGGTGTCGGCTTCAAGGGTCCGCAGGGAACGGCCGCGCTGAGCAACCCGTCCGACAACTCCCTGGCGGTCGGTCCCGACCACATCGTGCAGACCGTGAACAGCAAGATGGCGATCTTCACCAAGAAGGGCAAGAAGTACGACGCCACCGGGAAGGTCCTCTACGGCCCAGTGAATACCGGGAACGTCTTCAAGGATTTCGGGGACTTTGGCGATCTCAACGGCGCAGACGCGGTCGTCCGCTATGATCAACTGGCCGATCGCTGGCTGATCGTCCTGCCGATCTTTCGGCGTCTGCCCTTCAAGAACAACGCGCCGCCGGGCAAATCGGGCGCCCGGCCCACTTGAGCCTACCGGGGGTGGACGGGCAGCCCGGACTCGCCCAAGCGCTCTACCAGCCGCCGGTGACAGAGAAGGTCGAGGGCAAAAAGAGAGGGCCGCGGCCAAAAGGAGGAGAGGGATCCTACGCCATTTGCTACGCCGTCAGCACCAGCCCCGATCCGCTGGGACCTTACTACCGCTACCTCTTCGAGCGGCCGCTGTTTCCCGACTACCCCCGGCCGGCCGTCTGGCCCGATGGCTACTACGTGACGACCAGCACGAGCGACAACCTGACCCAGCGTCACGTCTACGTGGTCGAGCGCGAGAAGATGCTCAGGGGCGAGCCGGCGGCCGAACAAGGCTTCATCCTCGACGGGGTGAACTTCCTGATTCCTGCTGACCTCGACGGCAAACAACTCCCGCCGCCGGGAGCGCCGAACATCCTGCTGGCGACGGGTGGGACGCAACTCCGGAAGATTGTGAAGGACGACGGCATCTATGTCTGGAAGCATCATGTGGACTGGAAAGACCCGTCCCAATCGAAGCTGGACGGTCCGGTGAAAGTTCCCGTCGCGCCCTATGAATACCTGGGTGGGGGCCAGCTAACAAAAACCGTTCCCCAGCCGGGGACCACCCGGCGCCTGGATGTGCAGGGCGACAAGCTCATGTCGCGCTTGGTCTACCGGCGCATCGTCGGCCGCGAGGTCCTCGTCGGGACGCATTCGGTGAAGACGGCCGCGGGGGGTGGCGGCATTCGCTGGTACGAATTCCGGCTGGACGAGAAACGCAATGTCAAGCTCCACCAGCAGGGCACCTTCGCACCCGACGGCCTGTACCGCTGGATGCCCAGCCCGGCCATCGACGGCAAGGGCAACATCGGCATCGGCTACTCGTTCGGCGGGGCCTCGCACTTCCCCGACCAGCGCTTCACGGGCCGACTCGCGGACGATCCACCGGGCAAACTGACGTTACGCGAGGTGGTCCTGGCCGAGGGCGAAGCGGCGCAGACGAACACGTTCCGCTGGGAGGATTACACCCAGACCGCGATCGACCCCAGCGACGACCGTACCATCTGGTACGTGGGGGATTACCTGAAGAAAGGCGCGACGAGCTATTCGACGCGGATCGGTGCCTTTCGCCTGCCCCACTCTCACCCGGGCAAATGAGTTGGTGTCCTCGCCGCTGCTTGCGAACCGGGCGCGGCAGCGGACCACGCATGGAATGCGTCGCGCATGGCCGGCGCACTCACTCCGAGGCGGTCAACTCGGGAATAGCCACCCCGTTCACCAGGCGTCACTTGGCGGCGCTTGCCCCGGAAGATCGGGCACGGGCAACGGCGGGAGGGCTGACGTTCCAGTTCAGGGGAGCGGGGCCAAGACCAATGCGTTCGTAGTCGATCTTGCCACTCAGTTCAGCGTAGACGTGCTTGATGTTATCCTTGATCTCCCGGGCCTCCTTCCCGGTCCATTCCTTGTACCAGGGCATGTCGATGCCGGCGATGATGTCATCCAGCGACTTCTTGTCCTCGATCCCCTTCTTGATCTTTGTCCGCATCTCGGCAAAATAGCGCTTCTGAGTCTCTAGCAGGCCTCGGGTTGCGACCTTGCCGTGGCCAGGGCACACGAGACCGACTTCCAGCTTCTGCATCTTTTCGAGGCATTTGATCCAGCTTGCCGAGTTGGAATGGCCCATGAAGTTGAAGGCCCCGTTCACACAGGCATCGCCCGTACAAAGGATCTTCTGCCCGGGAAGATAGGCGACAGCATCCCCGCTCGTGTGGGCATGGCCAAAGGCATAGATCTCGACGCACTGGGTGCCGTCGTCGAGCACGTAGCTATCCTCGAAGGTGATGTCGGACTGCTTGAGTTCATTCTTCCTGAGGTCGGCGCGTCCCATCGGACCCGTGGAGGCCTCGGCCCACTGCTTCGGGCCATTGGCCTTGAGGAGACGGGTCGTCGGCTTGCTGGCGATGATCCGCGCTCCTTCCCTGGCCCAGATGCAGTTGCCGTAGGCATGATCTCCGTGATGGTGCGTATCGAGGACGTACCGGATGGGTTTCTTCGTCGTCTTCTTGATGTCGGCGATCACGTCGCCGGCTTCCTTGGGAAAGTTCGCATCGACCACGAAGACGTAATCCTTGAACACCACCCAGATGTTGTTACAGCCCCCGAAGGGGACCTTGGGATCGGTCGCGGAGATGGAGGAATAGCGGAAGAAGACGCCGGGGGCCAATTCCTTGACATCGTTGAACTTCATTTCCGGAATGGGCGGGTCGCCTTGTTCGGCCGTGGATCGGGCGCTCGATAGATAGACGGCCAGCGTGAATGCGCCCACGACGGTGGAGAGGAGGGCAAGACGCTTGAACATAGCGTACTCCTGGCGAGGGTGGTGAGATCGCACGGAGCGAGGCCGAACGTAACGGGAATGCCGGCGCTTTGCGAACATCCGCGACCTGGGATAGCGCCTGCGCAGTGGTTGCCGAGATGGCCTAGCCTACACGATAGCAGCGAGGGAAACCAGAGAATGCCCCCTTTTTTCAGCCGAGGGAGAGTTGGACAAGAGCGGAGCGCCAAAGCATGGCGCCGCGGTTCGCAAGCAATTGTGGAAGCCACGAGAAAGCGGTGTAGAATCATGGACAGGCGCCTTGAGACATTGCTCGGTGAGGGTCGCTCATCATGGCATTCGACCGGGTTCGCAATTGGCTCGCCATAACCCTGTTCGCGGGATTCGCCGCGAACGTCTGGTCCGCGGACAAACCGGGACGGGCGGCTCCCGTCGCGTCCGAAACGGCGGGGGTAGAGCTGTTTGAGAAGCGAATCCGTCCTCTCTTCATCCAGCATTGCTACAGTTGCCACAGTAGCGAGGCCAAGAAGCTTCGGGGGCACTTGCGGTTGGACACGGCTGCCGGTCTCCGGAAAGGCGGCGACTCCGGCCCCGCGATCGTACCTGGCAATCCGGCCGAAAGTCTTCTCCTCTCGGCGGTTCGCTACAACCGCAAGGACCTGCAAATGCCGCCCAAGGCCAAGCTCTCGGCCTTGGAGATCGCCGACCTGGAGACGTGGGTGCGGATGGGAGCACCCGTTCCGCGAACCAACGCCGGGAGTCTCGCCCAAGCCGTGGACCGCACTCGGGCGGGAGAGTTCTGGTCTTTCCGCCCGATCCGGAAATACCCGATCCCCTCCGTGAAGGACGTGACGTGGCCCGTCAATGCGATCGATCAATTCGTGCTGCACCGGCTGGAAGAAAAAGGTCTGACTCCAGTTGAACCGGCCGACAAGCGGAGCTTGATTCGCCGCGCCACCTACGACCTCATCGGCCTGCCGCCGACGCCCGAGGAAATCGACACCTTTTTGGCGGATGATTCTCCGGACGCGTTTGCTCGAATCGTCGATCGGCTCCTGGCTTCGCCCCACTACGGCGAGCGCTGGGGCCGGCACTGGCTCGACGTGGTCCGCTACGCCGACACGGCTGGCGACAATTCAGACTATCCCATTCCGCAGATGTACAAATATCGCAACTGGGTCCTCCAATCCATCGCCCGGGATAAGCCCTACGATCAGTTTGTGCGCGAGCAAGTGGCCGGGGATTTGATGGGCGGCGTCGATGATCGGGAGCGGCGCGAGCGGATCATCGCGACGGGATACCTGGCCAACGCTCGCCGGTTTGGATCGCTTCCGGACCCGCGCTATCCGTGGCATCTCACGATCGAGGACACCATCGACAACCTGGGCCGAACGTTCTTGGGCCTGACCATCAATTGTTGCCGTTGCCACGACCACAAGTTCGACCCTCTCACGAACGAGGACTATTACGGTCTCTACGGTTTCTTCCAGAGCACGCGCTATCCGTGGGCGGGAATAGAACTCTACAAGGCGCAGCAAGATTTGGTGCCGCTGGAGTTCACGGATCGCGCCACGGCGAGCGCGCGGGGACATCGGCAAAAGCTGGCCGCCCTCGCGGCCAAGCTTGCTCAGCTCGATGCCGACAAGGAAGCCGCCGACAAGGCGCTTCTGGCCACGGAAAAACTGGAGGACGAGGCGCAACGCGCCACGCGCGTGGCCGAGACCGTCAAACGCCTGGGCCAGATTGGCAAGGCCATTGGCGCCGCGGAAAAGGAGCGCGACGACTTCGCCAAGAAGCCCTTACCCTACGAGGCAGCCTATGCCGTTTCCGAGGAAGGCATGGACGGGAAGAAACGGGTCGGCAACGCTTGTATCCAGATCAAGGGCGACCCGCAGCGCCTGGGCAAAGAGGTACCCCGCCGCTTTCCGGAAGTGCTCGGCGGCATGAGACTGCCGGACGGCACCCAAGGCAGCGGCCGGCTGGAATTGGCGCGCTGGCTCACCGATCCGGCCAACCCACTCACCGCGCGGGTCATGGTGAATCGAATCTGGCACTACCATTTCGGCAAGGGTCTCGTGCAGACCCCCAGTAATTTCGGCAAACAGGGCAAGCCGCCCACGCATCCGGAGTTGCTCGATTATCTCGCCCGCCGCTTCATCGACAGCGGTTGGTCGCTCAAGGCCATGCACCGGTTGATGATGCTCTCGCGCACCTATCAGCTTTCCAGCCGCGAGGACGCGGCCAACGCCCGCCTCGACGCGGCCAACGATTACCTGTGGCATTTTCGCCGCCGCCGGCTCGAAGCCGAATGCCTTCGCGACACGCTGCTGGCCGCTAGCGGCACGCTGGACCGAAGCATGGCCGGCCCGCATCCGTTTCCCGACCCACGGAAGTGGGACTTCACCGAACACAACGTATTCAAAGCCGTTTACGAGACCAACCACCGGAGCGTCTACCTCATGACGCAGCGCGTGTATCGGCATCCGTTTTTGGGTCTGTTCGACGGCGCCGCCACCAACGCCAGCACCGACCGCCGGATCGTCAGCACGACGTCGCTCCAGGCGCTCTATCTTATGAATGACCCCTTCATTCAGGCCCAGGCCAGGGAGTTTGCGACACGCTTGCTCGACGACCGGCCGGATGATGCGGCACGCATACGCCGGGCCTATCTCCTCCTGTTCGGCCGGCCGCCCGACGGCGACGAGGAAACGGCCGCACAAGAATATCTCGTGCAGGTGCGACGGAAGGTTCAGGCCGACGGTGTGCCGGCCGAGCACCAAGCTCTCTCGGCGTGGCAGAGTCTCGCGCGTGCTCTGTTCCTGTGCAGCGAGTTGGTCTATGTGAACTAAGGGATTGCGTATCCAGACACGGGCGATTGACGAAAAAACTTTCCCAGGTGTCCCCATGCCCTCACGCTTTTTGAACCGCCGCGCCGTGCTTCGCTCCCTCGCGGGCACCTCGTTGCTCTTGCCGGGCATCCTCTCGCAGTTGCTGGCCGCCGAAGACGGCACGCCGCGAAGTGAAGATCCGCTAACGCCGAAAGGTCCACACTTCCCGGCGAAAGCCAAGCGGGTGATCTTCCTATTCTCCAGTGGCGGGGTGTCGCACATGGACACCTTCGACTACAAGCCCAGGCTCTTTCAGGCGGACGGAAAGTCGCTGGGCATCGGCGGCGGTTTGTCGCTGGATCGCCGGCCGCTGCTCCGGCCGCGCTGGGAGTTTCGCCCCGGCGGAGCCTGCGGCACCCTGGTCAGCGATCTGTTTCCCCATATCCGGCAGTGCATGGACGATATCTGCCTGATCCACTCGATGACCACCGACAACAACGAGCACTTCGAAGCGACGCTGGCCGTGCATACGGGCTCGTTCTTTTTCACCCGCCCGAGCCTCGGCGCCTGGCTCAGCTACGGGTTGGGAACGCTGAACCAGAACCTGCCGTCGTTTATCGTCATCGCTCCGTACTTGCCCTTCGCGGGAGCGCAGGTCTGGGCCAACGATTTCTTGCCGACCGAGCACCAGGGAACGCACGTGACGCCCGGCAAGCATCCCATTCCCAACGTCACGCGCCAGGCGACCACGCCCGATCTCCAGGAGATGGAACTCGGCCTGGCGAACCTGTTCAATCGCTGCGCATCTGAAACGCAACGGCCATGACCAGGAACTGGCCGCCCGCATCAAGACGTTCGAGACGGCTTTTCGCATGCAGTTTGAGGCGCCCGAAGCCTTCGACATTTCGCGCGAGAAGGATGAAACGCTTCGACTGTATGGCATTCAGCGCGGGGACACGGCGAGCTTCGGCTGGCAATGTTTGATCGCCCGCCGCCTCGCCGAGCGCGGCGTCCGCTTCATCGAGCTGATCGACAGCGGCGCCAACAACAATTGGGACTCCCACGCCGACATGGCCGAGCACGCCAAGCTCGCCAAGCGAATTGATCAGCCCATAGCCGGACTCCTCAAGGACCTCAAACGGCGCGGCCTGCTGGACGACACGCTCGTCGTGTGGACGTCGGAATTCGGCCGCACTCCGGGTATCGACGGCCCCAAGGGGCGCGGCCATCATCCGCACGTCTACTCCAGCTGGCTAGCCGGCGGCGGCGTCAAGGGCGGCATCGTCTATGGAGAATCCGACGAGATCGGAGCCCGTGTAGGCAGCAACCGCGTGCATTTGCATGACTTTCATGCCACGATCCTGCACCTGCTCGGTCTCGATCACGAGCGGCTCACCTACCGCCACGCGGGCCGTGACTTTCGCTTGACGGATGTGTACGGCGAAGTCGTTCGCGGCATCCTCGCCTGACAAGCGGAGGTCGCCGTCTCAAATCCACGTCCTTCAACCCCTAGTGATCGGCGCTCAGAACAAACTCGAGGAAAAGCCGCCGTCCACCAGGATCGCGGCGCCGGTGACGTAGCCGCTGGCAGGGCTGGCCAGCCAAATCGCCGTCCCGGCGATGTCCTCCGGCTTGGCCCAGCGGCCGGCCGGAATGCGAGCCAAGACGCGTTCGTACAGCCCTGGAACGTGCGCCGTGCGCCGTCGGTCAATTCGGTCTCGAACCAGCCGGGCAACAGCGCATTGACCTGGATGTTGTCCGCCGCCCAGGCCAGGGCCAGGCTCTTGCTGAGTTGGACAATCCCCCCCTTGCTGGTGGCGTAAGGGGAGGCGTAACTCGCCCCGAAGTAGGAGGTCATGCTGCCGATGTTGATGATCTTACCGCCGCCGGCCTGCTTCATGTGAGAGTAGACGGCTTTGGACATCAGGAAGGCACTGGTGAGATTCACATCCATGACGCGGTGCCACTCTTCCGGGGTGAGATCCTGCGGCAGTTTACGAATGCTGATGCCGGCGTTGTTGAAGAGGATGTCGATGCGTCCCAGGCCCTTCTTGGCCTCGTGGACGACCGTGGCCACCTGCTCGGGTGAAGAAACGTCCGCGGTCAGGACCAGAGGTGCGACGCCGGTTTCTTCGGCCAGCGCCTTGGCAGCGGCGTGCGATTTCTCGGTGTTGCGTGCGATGATGGCGACCCGGGCACCGGCTTGCGCCAGGCCGCGGGCAATGCCCAAGGCCGATGCCGCCGTTACCGCCTGTCACCAGCGCCGCTTTTCCCGTCAGGTTGAAAAGACCGGACATGCTGCACCTCCGCTCGATGGAATGAGTCTGGCCAAGCCTTTTCCGCAGCCGTGGGATCTTGCTCAATCGAGTGGCCGCCGGTTTCAGTCCTTGTCGGCCGGAGGCGTCTGCCGGGCACCGCCGGGCCTTGCGGGGGTCTGCTTGGCGTAGGCGGCGAGGTCTCGGGCCGCCTTGGTTTCCATGCCAGGAGGTTGCAAGAACCCCAGGTCGCGGAACCAGTCGATGAAGCGATGGTGCCAGGTCCCGAACGGCGTGCCCAGCCGGTCGGTCAGACCGCCGGTGGAACCGCTGCCAGGGTGGTGGCCGTTGCCGTAGATGTGCATCTCCACGTTGGGTACGCCGGCCTTGAGCATGGCCACGAAGTATTCGTTCGCCCAGACCGCGTGAACCCGGTCGCCCGAGCCGGCGCAGGTGATGAACGAGGGGGGCACATTCCGCGGGATTGCGGGCGTGCCGCCCCGAGCGAACGGCGTCGGGCCGGGATAAATGATCCCCACGAAATCGGGCCTCGAACTGATTCCGGCCAGAGGATCGCCAGTCTCCTTGTTCTTCCGGTCAAACTCGTCGAAGAAGAGCGCCGCCGGCGCGGCCAGCTCGGCACCGGCCGAGAAGCCCATGATACCGATCCGGTTGGGGTCGATTCTCCATTCCCGAGCATGGGCGCGCACCAGACGAATCGCCTGCTGCGCGTCGTTGACCGCGTCCGTCTTCGCGTTGTAGCCGTCGCTCCGCAGGCGATTGCGCAGGATCACCGTGTTGACGCCGTAGTTGTAGAAGAAGGGAACGAAGTCCGCGGCCTCGGAGCCGACGTTGAGCGTTCGGTGTCCCCCACCCGCCGCCAGGATCACGGCCGACCCCGTATTGAGACTCCGATCGACGAGATGCACCTCGATGGAGGGATTATGGATGTTGACGATGCTGCAATGCGCCCGGGAACGTCCTTGCTCAGGTTGTACTTCTCGGCTTCGCGAACGTGTTCCTTCTTGAGCAAGGGCGAGTCGGGCGGATACAGCGTGAGGACAATGCCCCCTTGGAGGATAGGCTGCGGCGTGTAGGGCTGGTCGGTCGCCTCCGCCGGCTTGGGAATAGCCAGAGCGGCTGGAGCAGGGGGTAGTGCGGTGGCCGCCTTGGGCGGCTGCGCAGCAAATATCCTGGCGACCTGGATCGTCGCCACGCACAAGAGAACGCCGGTCATGGCCAAGGTCGCCTGCCGTAGAGTTACGCTGAGTACATTTCTCATGGCTCCCCCTATCGTCACTAAGCCCATCGCTTGCCGTTGGAGTTCAAGGCAATTATGACAATTCCGCAACCGACGGCAATCGCGGCGCTGAACACGGGCTACGATGGCGAGAGTCCATGCTGCCGGAGGGGACTCGTCGAAAAGTGATGAACTTGGTCGATTAGCCCGCAGTGCGCAACGCCACGAACCGAATTGCTGTCGATGTGTCGCCCCGCAGTGCGCTGGGCACTTCAGCTTGCACGCACATGTCGAGGTGACCTGCGCCGAACGCCGCGGCACAAAATCAACTCGGTGTTTCGGCCCGAAGCACGCAATAGCACGGCTGAATCTACAGCAGGAAGAGACGAATGCGGGCTCGGTTCAAATCCCGTCGCCCCGACTATTACAGAAAGAAGCCCTTCGGCGAGAACGTCGAAAGGCTTCCTCATTGTCGGGGCAAGATTGTTACCGTTTAGGATCGAGTTCAAATCGCGCACTCGATGGTCCTATGTTCGAGGCGAGTTGACGCAACTGCTTTTGCCGTAGCACGATGGGCAGTTCAAATCCCGTCGTCAGTCTAGCCGCAACTTAACCGCAGGCTCTTGATTGCAGCCTTTCATAAAGCGGCTGCCCCCGGGTGGCCGCGGATGCCGGAGCCCAACTCAGCCGATGTCCGGTACCGTTCTCCTTTCACTTTCCCGACGCAAAAGATGATCCGCCCGCGATCGAAGTCGAGATCACACATTCGCGACTGTGGACGAGCCAAAAGTGACCACTTACAATAGATTTGTTTGGATCCCGAATAAACGCAACGCCGGCCGCAGAGGCCAGGGGAGTCTGGACAATGCCGAAATTCCAAGTCAAGGTCATGTCTGCCGGTGTGAAGGTCGTGCCGCTTGTCAAGTCCCTCCGCCTTGTCGCTGACTTGGGGCTTGGGGATGCCAAGCACCTATCGGACTACCTGCGCGACCATGAGCCGTGCACTTTGGTAGCGGGGGTGGACCGAGAGGTCGCCGACCACGCGGCCAGCTTGCTACGTGAGGCGGGGGCTGAGATAGCCGTCGAAGACTCAAGCATGGATGCACCGATGCTGCTTTGCCCGGAAGCCAATCAGCGCTACCGATGGGGTTGGCTTTTTGGGCCGAAGCCGGTTTGACAGCCGGCCGAACCAGACGCTGCCGAAGACGGCGGCGATATCGGTTTCTCGGAGTTCGACGGTTCAGGCCCGGCCGCCACTGCTGAGCTTGATCGCTACGTCCGGCCATTACGTGGTTCTGCGCCAACGATACGCAGCAATTCAACTCCCCAGCCCTGGACGCCGACCAGAGAAAAGGAACGAAGAAAGGGGTCGGGACTGGTAGAATCTTGCTCAACCCGAGCGTTGCCATGCTCGTCGCGATATATCATATCTTGTCGTACCCCCCCTCTTTCAAACCGATGGCAAGTTACTTTGGCATGGCAGCTTTGTTGCCAAACGAAATTTCGTCCGTTGGGGCTACCCCGCCAGGACCGACAGGGGAGGGAACTTCTCGCCCAGCACCGCCTGCGAGGGGCAGGCCAGCCAGCCGGTCGAGCACCGTCGCGTAGACCTGGCGGAAGTCGATGGCGTGCTTCGGGTCGCCGTCGGCGAGGTCGGCCAGGTTCGGGTAGGGGCCGTGCAGCCCCGGGCGGACGCTGCCGCCGAGCGAGGAAGACCGGCGCCGCCGTGCCGTGGTCGGTGCCGCCGCTGGCGTTCTCGGCCAGCCGGCGGCCGAACTCCGAGAACACCAGCACCAGGCACGCGGTCCGCCTGCGTCGCCCGACGGTGCGAGGTCGTCGAAGAACGCCTGCAGCGCGTCGCCCATCTCGCGCAGCAGCCCGAAGTGCGTCCCCTGCTGGTTGGCGTGCGTGTCGAAACCGCCGAGTTGGGTGTAGTAAATCGACGTGCCCAGCCCCGCCTTGATGAGCTGCGCGACCAGCCGCAGGCGCTGGCTCAGGCCGTTGTTGTCCGGGTAGCCGGCCGGAGCCGCCTGGCCGTCGCAGGGCGTTCTCCAGGCGCGTCGCTGCTGGCGTAGCTGAGCACGGCTGCTCCGCTGCGACGAACTGCAACAGGCTACCCGGGGATCCGCGGTCCAGGGCCGCGACCCGATCGAGGGCCGCCCGCTGCTCCGGCGGCGCCGGCGCCCTCGGGCATGCCGAGCCGGCGGCGGAACTGCTCCAGGTCGAGCAGTGACGGCACCTGGTGCTGGCCGCCGTACAGGGCGTGCGGCAGCAGCCGCTCGCTGATGTGCAGCGCCGGCGCGTCGCCGCCGGACGGCGCAGCCCCTCGTCCAGCGCGCGGGCCAGCCAGCCGGGCCGGTTGGCGTCGGGGTGCAGCCGGCCGGCGTG
The DNA here is from genome assembly GCA_963767535.1 of uncultured Planctomycetota bacterium. GTDB lineage: Bacteria > Planctomycetota > Planctomycetia > Gemmatales > Gemmataceae > JAJPHU01. The sequence continues at coordinate 1,039,086 of CAVYEC010000005.1, read as the reverse complement.
CCAGATGGCCATCGACTCGAAGTGCGAGCGGTTCGGGTTCGGATAGCCGACGCTCTGCACGACCGCCAGCCGCCCTTTTTGCAGGAGCTGCTCCAGGCCGGTCAGGGCGGGGTGCAGGCCCATGCGGTCGTCGATCCGGCGGACCTGGTTCTTCGCGTACTTGCAGGTGCGGCCGGTGCTTGCGGTAGTTGTCGTCGCCGTAGGGCACGACGGTGTTCAGGCCGTCGTTGCCGCCGTCGAGCTGCAGGACGACGAGCACGCGGCCGCCCTGGTCGGGCCGAACCGCGGCCAGGGCGCGGCGGTGCGGGCCAGGAAGGTCGGCACGCTCAGGCCGCAGGCCAGCAGGGTCGAGGAGCCGACGCCGGCCCGCAGGAATTCACGTCGAGTCGGTTGCATGATGGTTTCTCCTCAGGCGAGCTGGAAGTCGGGAGTGTGCAGGGCCAGCTGCAGCGCCCTGCGCAGGGCATCGGCGGTGGCCGGGGCGGCCGTGCGGTCGATGAGAGCGCGGGCGTGGGGGTCGAGGTCGCCCTGGAGTAGCAGGTCCACGAGGGCGGCCGCCGCCTTGTCGGGCCGCAGGCCGTAAGCTCTCGCCCATGCCGGGGGGTCATACGGCAGGACGCCCAAGGTGGTGTTGCCCCAGATGACGTCGCTGACCCAGTTGCCGCGCTCCAGGAGCGTGGTGCTGGTGAGCCAGGTCCGGCCGCCGTCCCAGCCCTTGACATTGGGCGGGTAGAACAAATCCTGCCCCTGCCGCTCGCAGGCCACGGCCAGGGCCAGCAGGTTCATCCCGCCGCGCGGCACCTCCAGCATCCGCACCAGGCCGGCGCTGAACTCCACCGGACCCTTGATCCGCTGCCGGTACGCCGCGGCACCGAAGAAATGCCGCGAGCGCAGGATGGTCTCGACGACATGGCGGATCGAGTAGTTGTGGGTGCGCAGCTCCCGGGCGAGGGGGGCGATCAGGTCCGCCGGCGGGGCGGCACCCTCACAGACGAAAAAGCGGTATAGCTTGCGGCAGAGGTAGTCGGCGCAGGCCGGCTGCTCCAGGGTGATGCGGACGATGTCGCCGGCCTGCCAGTGCCCCGTCCGCCCCAGGAACGTCTTCTCGCCGTCGTCGAAGGCGGCGCGGTCGAAGTGGAACTGCCGCCGCGGTGGAAAGCGGGAATCGTGATTGTCCACCCAGCCGGTGAAGGCCCGGGCGGCCTCGCGGACGTCTTTCTCGGTGTAATGGCCCAGGCCCAGGGTGAACAGTTCCTGGAACTCGCGGGCGAAATTCTCGTTGGGCTGCTCCTTGCGGCTGTCGCCGCCGTCGAGCCAGACGAGCATCGCCGGGTCGGCACAGACGCCGCGGAGCAACTCGGCGAAGTTGCCGAGGGCGTGGCGTCGGAACAGCTCGTTCTGGCGGAGCATGAAGGGGACGCTGTGGACCTTGTGGTTGCTGGTGGCGAAGTGGCCGTGCCAGAACAGCGTCAGCTTCTCGCGCAGCGGATCGGTGCCGTAGAGGATACGGCACAGCCACCACGCCTTGAGGCGCTCCGGCGTCATTCGAGTCGAGGACACCCTGGCGCAGAACGCCCTGGACCTGTTGCTCTTCCTCGGTCGGTTCGGCGGGGCGGAGGAGCCGGTCGATGCTGGCGGCGGGACCGTCGCGCAGGTCGCGCTGCAATTCGCCCCAGGTCGCGCCGAAGCCGGCCCGCCGGTGCAGGTGGGCCGCCTTGCGCAAATCCCACGGGTCGGACGCGGTAGGCTCGTAGGGCGCCCACGGCCCGAGCTGGCTGGTCACGGAAGCACCTCCCAGGTCATTGCACGGGCACGTTCACGTCGATCGTCTTGCCCGATTCGGCCGTGAAATCCTTGAGCACCTTGGGCTGATGGAGCTGCCGCACTCGGTAGGTCGCCCCGGGGATGAGGCCGTGAATGGTCAGCGTGCCTGGCGGGTCGCCGTTACCCGGTTGCTTCCCGGCCGGAGTCAGTCGCTCGGCCAGGTAAACCGTCTCCCCCGCCATGGCGCCGGTTTCAAGAGCCGCGGCGAACGTGGGGCCTGGAGTGACGACCAATTCCAGACTTGGTACAAGCTGCGGGGCCGGCTTGCCCTGGGCGTTGGCCAGGTGCAGCCGGGCCGAGCCGGTCGGCTTCAGGCGCACTTCCAGCGGCTTCTTCCCCGCGTTCTTCGCCGAAACCTCCCGAGACGCCCCGAATTTGATTTTCAGGCCCATCAGCTGCGGTAGCATCAGCCGGAGGTTGGAGCCGACCGCCTCGAAGGTGCGGACGAGTTGGGGCTTGTCCGGCGTGGCGACGAACAGGACGTGGTAGGACCGCTGCGGGTCGCAGCCACGCAGCTCCCAGTGGCCATCGTGGATCTCGATGGGGCTGAGGGCCTTCTCCCACGGCGGTCGGAAATGGCCGACCAGCAGCATGGCGTCCTTGACCGGCTTGCCGTCCGGATCGACCAGGGTACCCTTGAGCGTGATTCCGCGGCGCAGCGTGAAGGATAGCTCCTTCGACTTCTCCTCTTTCTTCAGGTCCAGCGTGGCGGCGGCGTGGTAGTACAGCGCGTCGCCGCCAGGCTTGCCCAGATCCAGTAGGGCGCTGCCGACCGGCTGGGCGATGTAATCCGGCGTCGGGGCGGTGACGAGGATGCGGGCGCCGCCGGGCGGCACGGCGAGAGTGTAGCTGCCGTCGGCCGCGGTCAACACGCGCCCGGGCCAGTCGCCGCCGTTCTGCACCGAGGCATTGGCGACGGGCTTATCGTCGGGGGCCGCCGTGACCTTGCCATGCAGCATAACGCCGCGGGATAGCTTGACCTCCACTTCCTGCCGGACGGCACCCTTGGGCAAGTCGAAGTCTTTGCTGCCGACGAGATACGGCTGGCCCTGCGGTGGGTGGACCATGACGGAGCCGGTGGTGCCCGGAACGGCGCTCACCCTGAAGTGGCCCCGCGCGTCCGTCTTACCGAATACCGAGCCGGCGGGGGTGAGGTATCCCTCTTCCGACTTGTTGACGGTATAGACCTCCAGGGGGGCGTTCGCCATCGGCTTGCCGGTGTCTTCGCAGACCGCGCGGCCCTCAATGACCGCCGGCGGCGCCACGCCGATGATCAGGTGCCCGGACTTTTCCGGTTGCCCGGTGTTGACGTCCAACCTCTTCGGGGCGCAGTGGAGGTCGTTGATGTCCAGATGAACGCCCAGGTCCCGGCCGACGCCGCGGAAGGCAAACCGGCCCTGGTCGTCCGTGGTCGCGGTGAGGAAGTTCGGCGGCAGCGGCAGGTGGCGCCAGTCGTCGCCCTTGTGCCACGTCAGGTGGGTGGCGCTGATCGTGAGGCCCACCACCGGGCCGCCCTGGAGGTCCACCACCTGGCCCGCGATGGTCCCCTCGGGCAGCAACCGGATCTCGGCCTCCGTCCGGGTCGCTTGGGAACTCACCCCCGCCCAACCAATCCCGTGGCCCGGTGCCCGTGCCAGCACGAGCAATTGGTGGCGGAAAACCGGCAGCGGCTGCGGGACGGTCAGGCGGAAGCGGCCCTCGGCTTCGCTGGTCGTGCGGGCTACCAGCCGGGTCCCGTCGATGGCGGGGCGCTCCCAGCTGCTGAACCACAGCACCTCCCACAACACCACGGCCACCTCGGCCCCAGGGACGGGTTTGCCGTCTGGGTCGAGGACTCGGCCGGTGATGGCGATCTTCTTGTCCGACTCCGCATGGGGGGACTCCGGGGCTTTCTTTGTGGTCTGGTCGGTCGCCCCGGTGTTATTGGCTTTGGCCGGCGCCGGTGGGGCACCGGTGCGTTGCGCAGAGCGCGGGGCGGGACATCACTCCGATGCCCAGAGCCAGCAGGCCGGCGGTTACGAGAATGGCGGTGGCGATCTTCAGCTTGGTTACAAACATGGCCTTGAGCACTCCCTCGGCGAGGGCCACGGCCGGCACCGAAGCGGTCGCGGCCGTGCCGGACGCGAGCAACAGGGTGGTTCGCAGGGTCGAGGCGGCCAGCAGCGACGGCACCTTGGCAGCGGCCTTCTCAGCGAGGACGGCGGCGAGCGTGGCGCCGGTGAGGGTAATGCCGCGGCTCGTCAGGCGGCGCCGGAGCGTCTCCCGCGCCCGCGCTAGCCGGCTCTTGACGGTGCCGACCGGCAGGCGAAGCAGCCGGCCGGCCTCCTCGTTGGTCTTGCCTTCGACGTAGCACAGCAAGATGGGGGCGCGGTACTTCTCGGGCAGTCGGTTCAGCTCGTCGTCGAGCACCGGCTGCAGGTCGCGCCAGACCGCCTCGGCATGGCACTCGGTTTGGGGCATCTCCGCGACCCGCCTTTCCTGGAGGCGCCGCCGGGCGGCGGCGGCCCGCGCCGGAGTGCAACGTGGTAGGCAACGGTGTAGAGCCAGCCAGCCAGGGAGCCGCGGCGATCCAGCGACCGGACCCGGCGAAACAGGACGACAAAGGTAGCCTGAAAGGCGTCCTCCGCGTCGGCGCGGCCGCGGAGCAGGCGGCGGCAGACGCCGAGGACGAGCGGCCCGTGGCGCCGCACCAGCGCCGCGAACGCCTCCTCCTCCCGGGCGGCGACAAAGCGCTCCAGGAGTTGGCCGTCGGTGAGGGCGTCCAGCCCTGGGGAGGCCACGAGCTTCCGCAGGTAGCGGAGGACGGGTTGCGCTTGCCCGGTGGTCATGGCCCTGACTCCCCCCAGGTGGTGATGACTACAGGATAACAGCCGGGCGGAGGGCAGGTGGTTCCCACAATTACCGCAAAAACGGAGAGTCCCACAGGGCATCGGCCGGCCAAGCCCTAACGGCGGCTTCACCCCGATGGATCAGGATGTTAGCGGCAGCATCGGGATCTCTTAAATCCCGTGGGTGGAGGTTCGAGTCGTCTTGGACCCGCTCCTGAACGGAATCACGATCCTGGGACAGTGGGACCCATTCCAGGTAAGGTTCAGGGTCAGCGGCTCGGGCGGAGGCAGTCTCTGGTAATGCCGAGAAGCACCTGCTAGCCCGAATTGCGCACCGAGTCTCAGCAGAGGAGGCGTCAGACGCTGTCGAGAGGTTGTCATCGTGATTGTCGAGCCGCCCTTCGCTCCTGCCAACGCGCCATCCCTCGCTGGCAGCTGTCCAGACTACCCCTTTTCGCACTCCCGCGCGCACCCCGATACGGCATCGTCCGCCAACGACGCTTCCCTCCCCTTCCCCATTCCGACCCCGCTGCTCGCAACGCCTCAACCAGAGGCCACCTCGGCGACAAAGGCAGTCACTCCCGACAAGACCCGGCACCACGCCCCACGATACGGCCACGTCTCGGAAAAATGAAAACAGATCCTCCGCACCCCCGTCACCACCACCGCGCCTACTTTCCACAAGCGCTGACGTAAGGTGCTCACGCTCGCCGTCGCCACCTCCGGCACCGACGACGACGCCTCCCGGAACAGCACCACGATGGCGTAGGCCAAGGTATGCACCAGCAAGCGGAAGGCGTTGGCGCAGAAGCCGCAGGCCGACAGCCGCTCCGACCGTAAGCCGTTCTTCATCTCGCCGATCGGCTGCTCCGGCACCTTGCCCCGCCGCACGTAAAAATCCCGGTACACCGCCGACGCTTCTTCTTGCAGGTTGGTGACGACAAAGCGTCGTTGGCTGCCCTGCGGCGTCACCTCGATCTTGGCCACGATCCGCCGGGGGTGCGGCCAACTGTCGGCCTGATAACCGGCCAACGACTCGAAGCGTTGCACCACCGGCTCGCGGCGGCCGTAGAGGCGGTGATACAACTCCACGTCGGCCAAGGCCTGCTCCGTGGCCCGCTGCAACACGGGGTTGCTGGCATAGCCCAGGGCGTAGGGCAGGTCGTTGGCCTCGCAATAGTCATACAGGCTGGGCACCGCCAGGCCGTTGTCGGAGCGCACCTTGAGGCGGACGCCCGGCCAGGCCTTCCGTAGTCGGGTAACGATGGCGTTGAGGATATCCACGGCTCCCAGGCTGGCATGCACCGCTCCGGGCCGTAGCCAGGCCGCCAGCGGAAAGCCGGTGGCCCCGTCATAGACGAACAAGGGCAGGTATTGATGCTGGCGGTAATAGCCGTGATAGCCGCTGAGCTTTTGATGGCCATGCACCGGATCATCGCTGGCATCGACATCCAGGATGATCTCCTCGGGCCGCCTGCGACGCGTGCGGATAAAGAGGTCGATCAGGTAGTCGTTGAGGATCTTGATGCGGCCAGTCTGGGCGGCGCGGACCTCCCGCAAGACCGGACGTTCTGGCAAAGGCATTTCCGCCTGCCGTCGGGTGTAGGCGTACTGGAAGCGTGCCAGGGTCGAGCCGCTGGCCAGGGGGTTGTCGGCATCGGGCGAGACATCGGCGAGGATTTGAAAGAGGGGGTCGCCGCGGAGCTGCTGGGCGTCGTTCCAGTCGGGGTAGCCGGCGAGGATCTGGTAGACGGCCTGGGTGAGCAGGGCTTCGACGGAGTGTTCGATGTACTTGGGGGATCGGGGGTCGGGGAGTCGTCGGGCGAGGTCGGCGATGACACGGAGGGGCTTTTCCAGGGCGCAGGACGGCGAGCAGTCCGGCATCGGAGACGATGCGCCCGCCGTCGAAGGCGATGTGGAGTTGTTGTGAGCCGACGGGGAACAGGGTAAAGTGCTCTTGTTGCTGGCGGACCATGATCTTGAGCCTCCGCATGTTTCTAACGGCTTGGGAAATCACCGTTTAGATAGTGCGTGAGGCTCAATTTACATAGACTCGGTGCGCAATTCGGGCTAGAACTCTCCCAAGGGCCGGCCGGTAACCCCGACCGCAAGGCCAGGGGAGGCGCGGCCCGCCGGGCGAGTTTACCGATGGACTCTCGAGAGGTCGGAGATGGTTGTGGACGACGGATCGGGCTACGTGCTGGGACAGTCGGAGGAGGCCGCCCGGCGGCTGGCGGTGCAGGACGCCCACTTCGCCGAGCCGTCCGAGCGGCTCTTGGACGAGCTGAACCTGCGGCCGGGCGACCGCGTGGTCGAGTTCGGCTGCGGCCCCGGGACCTTCAGCCGACGCATCCTCCGCCGGCTGGGCGCCGGTGGCGTGCTGGTCGGCGTGGACGCCACCGAGGGGCTGCTGTCCCAGGCGCGGGCCGCCCTGGCCGGGGCGGGGCCGGCGCGGTTCGAGCCGGTTCGGGCCGACGTCGCCGGGTTGGGGCCGTGGCTGGACGGGGCGGACGTGGTGGTGGGGCGGGCGGTGCTCCACCACGTCCCGATGGCGGAACTCGTGCTGGGCCGGCTTCGCGCGTCCCTGCGGCCGGGCACCCGCGTCGGCTTTTTGGAGCCGGACTTCCGCGCACCGTTGGCCCGCCTGGCTTACCTGGGGGCGACGGGCCGGCCGGGGCTGGAGCCGCTCGTGGCCTGGGCCGTTGCCATCAACCAACTCTACCTGGCCCGCCGCCTATCGCCGGCCGTCGGGGCGACGCTGGCCCTGGCCCTGGAGGGGGCGGGGTATCGCAACGTGCGATCGGCCTGGGAGGAGTGCCGCTCGGATCGGGCGATGATCGAGAACATGCTCCTGTTCTACGACGAGGTCCGCGACCGGCTGGCGGCGCTGGGGATCATGACGGTCGAGGAAGTCGCCCGCCAGCAGGAGTTGCTCCGCGCCGCCCAGGCCGAATCCTTGCCTCCGGCGTGGGCCACCTTCCGCGTCGCCTGCGCGGCCTGACTGACCGAGCGAGGGTCGGCAACGGGGGAAGACGCCCCGATCGGTCACTCTCACTCCAGGCGATATTTTTCGATCAGCCGATAGAGCGAGCGGCGGCTGATGCCGAGGATACGAGCAGCGTGGACCTTGTTGCCCTTCTCCTGTTGCAGGATGGCCTGAACGTGACGGCGTTCGACTTCGCTGAGGTGACGCGGATCGCCGGCTTCCGTCGAGGATACCGGCGTGGCGGACATGATATTCTCCGGCAGATCCTCCGGCGTGATGACATGGTTTTCCGCCAGAATCTGGGCGCGCTCCAGCACGTTGGCCAATTCGCGCACATTGCCGGGCCACGAATACGCCATCAAGGCTTTCAGCACTTCTGCATCAAGCCGCGAGCGTAGTGGACCAATCTGCCGCGTCGAGAGGAAATGTTCGGACAGTTCTCGAACGTCCTCGCGCCGCTCGCGCAAGGGCGGCAGGAAGATCGACACGACGTTGAGGCGATAGAACAGGTCTTCACGGAAGCGGCCGTTCTTGATCTCCTCGGCCAAATCGCGGTTGGTGGCGGCCACGATGCGAACATGGGCATTCATCTCCTGGGTGCCGCCGACACGCCGATAATGGCCGTCCTCCAGCACGCGCAACAGCTTGGCCTGCAAGCCGGCAGCCATCTCGCCGATTTCATCAATGAACAACGTACCGTCCTCGGCCACTTCCACTAAACCCGGCTTCGCGGCGATCGCTCCGGTGAAGGCGCCCTTTTCGTGGCCGAACAATTCGCTCTCCAGCAGGTTCTCTTGCAAGGCGGCGCAATTGATCGTCACCAGCGGTCGATTGCGGCGGGGGCTGTTGGTGTGTAGCGCCGCGCCACCAGCTCCTTGCCGGCGCCCGTGGCACCGCGCACCAGCACCGTGGCATCGGTGCCGGCCACCTTCTCGATCAGAGCGATGACCTTGCGCATCGCCGGGCTGGAGCCGACCAGCCGATAGCGCGGCGATTCGTAGGAGAGCTGCCGTAACCATTGCTGTTCGCGGCGCTGCAGCTGCACTTTCTCGAACGCTTTCTGGATGTGGACTTCCAGATCGGCAGCACGGAACGGTTTGGTCAGATAGTCGTAGGCGCCCTTGCGCATGGCCTCGACGGCGGTTTCGATGCTGCTATGGGCGGTCAGCATGAGCGCTTCGAGTTCGGGTTGGCTTTCCTTGAGCTGGACCAGTACGTCGATGCCGCTGATGCCGGGCAGGTGCAGATCGAGCAGGGCCACATCGAAGCGAGCGTGCGCTGCCTTGTTCAGGGCATCCTCGCCGCTGACAGCGGCGGTCACTTCATGGCCGTGCTTGCGGAATAAGCGCGCCAGATCCTGCCGCATATCCTCGTCGTCATCGACGATGAGCAGTTTGATGGGGTGAGTGGTGCCGGCCATACGTCTCTCGGGAGGTGGGATGCGTTGCGGGGCGGCCGCTCACAGGCGAGCGGCTATTCTTCGAGAATACAACGCCTCGGCTCCTCCGAGCAATGGGCAATCATCCCGCGGCGACTTTCCGCATTCGGCCTGTGCGTTTGCGGCATCCGCCGGCTGGCTGTGTGCGGTCCTGTCAGCCCGGGGATCGGTCAATAACCCCAGAGCTTCGCGGATGGTGGCGTCACGGCACAGCGACAACCACTTGTGGCACAATCCTGAATCGCTCACGGATTCGGCGAGGCTTTCGCGGTCGCCAGTGCCAGCTGGGCCACCTCGACCAGCTTGACTCCCTTATTCATAGCCGTCTTCTGAAGCCGGCGAAACGCCTCTGGCTCACTCAAGCTCAATTCCTTCATTAACAAGCCCTTGGCGCGCTCGATAACCTTGCGGTCCTCTAGGGCCTGCCGCACGTCCGCTGCCTCGCGGCGTAGCGCCTCGAATTGCTCGAAGCGGTGCATGGCCAGCCGGATGGCCGGCGCCAGATCGGTTTGCTTGATCGGCTTGACCAGATAGGCCATGATGTGGTCCGCTTCCGCCCGCTCGATCAACTGGTCGTCGCTGTAGGCCGAGACGAGGATGACGGGGATCGGCCTCTCCGCGTAAATCTTCAGGGCCGCATCAATGCCATCCAGGTCCGGCATCTTGATGTCGGTGATGACCAGATCGGGCTGATAGAAGCGGCAGAAATCGACTAACTGCTCGCCGTTCTCGGCCGCGGCGGCTACGGTGTGCCCCAAACGAGGCAGGACTTTGTGGAAATAATCGCGCATGTCCCGTTCGTCATCGGCGATGACGATACGTAAAGCTGGCGTCATACGCTCCCTCGTGGCAAAAGGAGTTGAATTTCCGCTCCCCGATCCGGAGGTGTTCCGACCGTGATCTGGCCGCCGTGCGCTTCGAGGATTCGTCGAGCAATCGCCATGCCGAGGCCCGTACCTTTGGTCTTGGTCGTGAAAAACGGCTCGAAAATGCGTTGCCGCTGCTCCGGGTTCAGCCCCGGACCATTATCGCGCACGGCGATCCGCAGGGCCGGCTGCCCCTCTAGCTGGGCGGCGGAGCAAAGCACCGTGATCTCCACCGGATCGGAGCAGGCGGCCAAGGCGTTCTCGAAAATGTTGCGAAAAACCTGTTCCAAGCGAAACCCATCAACGCGACAAGCCAGATCGACGCCCTCGCACCCTTCGTGCAACAAGGCCGTGCGCCCGTGCCGTTGTTCGCTCAGATTGGCCCAGGCTTGCCGCCAGATGGAACGAATCGAGTGCCGCTGACAATCCAGTTTGAGCGGGGCGGCATAATGGCGGACCTCGCCGTAGAGCTGCTGAAGGTGGTTCTGCGCTTTCTGAATGCGGCCGATGAGGTCGAGCGCTTCGGCCCGGTCTTCCACTTCCATCTGAAGCATCTCCAGGCAAGCTTGGCTGCGAGCCAAGGCGTTGCCGCTCTCATGGGCCAAGCCGGCCATCATCTGACCGATGGCCGCCAAACGCTCGGCTTGGAGTGTCCGCTCCTGAGCCTGCTTGAGGGCGGTAATGTCCTGGCCGACCTTGAGGACCGCCGGGGCGCCCTCGTAATCGGCGAGTCGTTGGGCGTTCCAGAGAAACCAGCGGCGCGATTCATCGTGGCAGCGCACCGGGTTCTCGAAGCCGCGCGCCGGTGTTCCCGTCAACACCTGTTGCAGATGCTCGCGGACCATCGCCTCACAGTCGTCGCACAGGAAGCGCTCGACGTAATTCACGCCCAACACTTAGCCGGCGCGATAGCCGGTCAGTTCCTCGGCGAAGGGACTGAAGTAAGCGATGGTGTAATCGGCGCGGAGAATGACGATCAGGCAGGGGGCTGCCTCGACGAGGGTGCGGAAGGCGGTCTCACTGCGTTCCTTGACCTGGGCCACCAAACCGAGGGCCGCGAGCCGTTCGCCGCGTTGCAATCGGGCGGCGTATTCGGCCTGGTAGGCGTCCTCGATGATGGCCAGGTCCAGATCGAGTAGCTTATTGAGCGAACAGATGGTGTCCTGCAATTCGTTCGGACTGCCTTGCCAGCTCGCGTACAAGGCCCGCATTAGCCCCAGCCGCAGCCGCGAGAGGGCCACATTGGTATAGACTTGTTCGAGTCCGATCTCGACATGCCGCCAGCCGACCTGCCAGCGGCGGGCGACGTGCTCGCGGTCATAGCGGCCGCTGAGCAACTCGCGCAGCCATTGGATCAACGTGCCCTTGAGACGATTGATCTGCGCCTGCCCTTCGGTGATGACTTTGCGGGCATTGGGATGACGGTCGATTTCTTCATAGAAATCGTCGATGAGGGTTGGAAGATACGGCGTCAGCAATTCCGCCGTTGCCGCCACACGCCGCGCCGACGCCTCGGTCCAGCCCACCCACGCCTGTAATTCCTGATAACGGCGATACATTTCGTCGATATTCACCATTGTTGTCCGTTCGTAGGGAGTTCTCTCTGAGCCATCTTGCTCGCATTCATGCCCGCATGGGACTGACCTTCTCCGGGTCGATGCCGAGCCGGTGAATGGCCTGCTCGACAAGCACGCCGATGCTACTGCGCCCCTTCGAAGCAAGGATGACGCCATTGCGCCGACCGGATCGTTACCCGACTGCGGCCAATGCGGCCATCCGGCAGACGCACGCAGTCGCCTTCCTTAAACGCTTTGGCCATGACAGCTCCTGCTTACCGGTCTCAAGGCCATCGTATGTTACCCTTCTCCGAAGCGAAGGGCATCGCGCGCTCGATTGCGAGCCTTACGGGTGTGCGGAAGTGACATAGTGATGTGCGATCCGGGCCAAGCAGCCGCTCCGCTCAACGGAGGATTTTCGTATTGCGGAGGTGGCTGACCGCAAGCGGCATTACGAATACTTCAGGCTGAGATGCCGGCGCGCGGGTTGCTACCAGCGGAGATCAGGCCAGCAACAACTGGGAAGGCCGGCAGTAGGGCCTCTTTTTTCCCTTGGCAGCAAGCGTCCTCTCCGGCCACGGAAAGCGGTTACCCCGCTCAGCAGCCTTGATACCGCCCACCTCAGAAACGAGCGATTTATGCCAGACACCATGCCAACCGACATGCAAGTGGCCGAGGGATGTTACATGATCGGCCGGAGGAACCCCGATTCCGTGCTGCAATGCAACACTTATCTGCGCACGTTCCACGGAGGAGGGACCGACTTCCACTGGTGCGTGGACCCCGGCTCCATGATGGATTACCCCGTCATCCGCACCAATTTGCTCCATCGCCTCGGCGAGTTCGCGGCCTTGAATCTGGTGAGCATGAACCATCAAGACCCCGACGTGACCGGCAACCTGCTGAATTTCACCCGCGAAAATCCGAAATTGACCGGCCTGATCGCCGAAGATGCCTGGCGGCTGGTGCGCCATCTCAATGCCATCCCCAAGGAACTCTGGTTCGCCAACAAAGCGGAGAATCGCTCCATTCGCTTGCCGGGAGGGCAGCGCTTGCAGATGGCGCCCACGCCGTTCTGTCATTTTCGCGGTGCCGTGGCCTTTTACGACCCCGAAAGCCAAATCCTGTTCAGCGGCGATCTGTTCGGCGGGTTGAACTCGCCCGGCCGTATTCACCTGTACGCCCAGGAGGACGATTGGGCGGGGATCGCTCAATTCCACCAGATTTACATGCCCACCCGCGAAGTCGTGGCCCGCGCCCTACGGCTAATCCGTACCCTCGATCCGCCGGTCAAGATCATCGCGCCGCAGCATGGCTTCGTCCTGACCGGCGATTTCATGCATGAGGTCATGGCTCGGCTGGAAAGTCTGCCAATGGGGATCGAATTACTCCCGGAAGAGCGGAATGAGGGTCATCATAAGAAGTACGCGGAGGTCTTCCAGGAAATAATTGAAGAGATTTCCCATCTGTTGGGGGCATCCGAAGTGCGGTCTCTGCTCCGGCATCTGCCGCGCGACCACGAGCTGGCCGACTATATCCGAATCATCGGCGACGAAGTCCACCTGGAGCGAAACGGTGTTCGCGCCTTGCCCCTGCTGGTGGATGTGGTGGCCCTGGGGCGCCTCCCTGTCTTCCGTGCGATGCTCAAGGATCGCGTGCTTCGCGGCTGCCTGGAGCGGGGAGTCCCGCTGCCGCAGCTGGGCGTCGGCGTGGAAGAAACCGGAGCAGAGCCATCGGGCTACTGGCTGGGGTAAAAGTAGATCCGTTTGATGAGCTACCTTGAGGAGAGAATCATGCGTGTGCAAGACATCATGATGCCGAGCCCGAAAAGTCTGTGGGGACGAGTTCTTCCCGATCCCGGCCAGAAGGAACCGCATTGACCTTTTCCGATTGGGAAACCAAGCTTCCGTTCGTATCGAATGACACCGACCCGGAAGGGTTCTCCGAGAGAAGTGTCGATCCGTGAAAGGAGTGCTGCCATGTCTTCTGGCTCGCGCTGGCTGCCCATCCTGTTGGCAATCCTGCTGTCTCCCCTACTAGGTATGACGTTCGAGAAGGGACCGTCGAGAGCTGCAGCTGCACTGGCTGATCCAGAACGAACGGAGCTGGCGTCCAAAGGCTGGGCCAGGCTCAAGGGCAAAGTGACTTACGACGGCGACCCGCCGGAACCGAGTGATTTCCGCGACAGCATGGCCGGCAACAAGGACAAGGAGTATTGTCTCAAAGCCGACAGCGAAGATCCGACCTGGATCGTCGGCGAGGACAACGGCGTCGCCAACGTGGTCGTCTGGGTCCGGCCGCCCAAGGGCAAATACTTCCCCATCCCCGACGAGATGAAAAAACGCCGCGACGTGGTGAAGATGGATCAACCGTATTGCGCTTTCAAGCCTCACGGCGTCGTTCTCTTTCCCAGCTACTGGGATCCGCGCAGCGAGTCGCAAAAGCCGACCGGGCAGGTCTTCAAGATCCTCAACAGCGCCCCCATCGCGCACAATATCCTGTGGTCGGGCACCCCGGTCGTCAACAGCGGCGAGAACGTCCTGATCCCGCCGCGCAAGGACGACAAGCCGTCCGAGCGCATCGTGCCGGTGCATACCGGGCGAACCGGCCGCGAAGAACTCATCCGCATCAACTGCAACCTTCACCTGTGGATGCGGGGCTGGGCCTGGGCCTTCGAGCATCCCTACTTCGCCCTGACGAAGAAGGATGGTACCTTCGACATCCCCAAGCTGCCGGCCGGGGCCGAGATGGTTGTGATCGCCTGGCACGAAGGTGCTTCGCCGCAGTGGCTCCTTCCCGAGCGGCGCGGCAAGCGCGAGGGGATCGCGCTGCCGCCGCTAAAAGACGGCGAGGTTCGCGAGTTCAACTTGAAGGTGCGGAAAAAGTGACTACCTGTATAACCCTCTATCCGTTTGGGCCGAACTTAGGTCGTTCCTTCGGGAATTGCCGACATCGCCGCAAACGCTGCTTGCTTTTCCGCCTCGTTCAACAGCTTGTCCAGTTGCGGATACAGGGCATACTCTTCCCTGGCGTTATGCCCGCCCAACTCGTTCACCAGCCTATCCGCTTCGTGAGCGCTGTCGGCGTCCTTCTGCTGGACCTTCTCGTCCAGCGCCGCCAGCCATTGGCGGATCTCTTCGTGTTCTGCCCGCAAGGTGTCCGTCAGTCCACTCTGGCCCGTCTTCTGCTCGAAAAGCGGAAACAGGATGGTTTCCTCCCAGATCAGATGACGCTTCAGGGTCAAAGCGAATCGCGTCCAGCTTGCTGCCGCCTCGATAGAGATCCCGGCTTCCCGCTCCTGAAAGCGCTCCAGGAGTTCATCCAGGCGATCATGATCCTCCGTCAAGAAATCGTTGAGGCTAGGAGCAGTCATGGCGGCTTCTCCTTCTTGCTGGCTTCGCTCATGATGTCTTCCTTCCTTTTGGAGGACCGTTCGCCTGTCCGTCTTGTAGAGTAAAGAACTCCATTTATGGGAAAATATTTTCTTTCATCTAGCGCAGCTCACACAGCGGGGGGACGCGATCAGGCTGGTTGAGCAGTTGGGCGATGCTGACGCGGGCGAAGGTACGTTCCGTAGCCGCGGCCGCCTCATCGAGTTCGCGATGGAGCGGGCAAAGAGTGGTGTGACTCTTCAATCCCAAAGGACAGTGGCGGATACGAGGAATCGGCTCGACGGCGGCTACCACATCCAGAATCGAGACATCCTCCGGCGAGCAAACCAAGCTGTAACCGCCGCCCGGCCCGGGCTGCGAGCGCACCAGGCGGGCGCGTACCAGCGCTTGCAGGACCTTGTGAGCATAGCGCCGCGGCACACGCACAGACTCGGCGATCGCCTCGGCGGAATGCGCCTGTTCGGGAGCGCGGGCCAGCAGCACCACAGCGCGAAGAGCATACTCGGCGGTCTTGGGGATCATGCCTCACCTCCACATCTATATCTACACCTCGACATGCAGAATTCAAGAGGATTGAATTCTTTTAGACCTCCAGGTACAGTTTTCCCGCCTGAAGGTGAGCCGCATTCTCTTCCCGACGTTCGATAGGACGCTCCCGGAGGTGCCTCCATGTCCGTCCTTCGCTTGGCTGGTCTTGGCCTGCTGATCCCGCTCGCCTGGGTCGGTATCACGCAACCCCCGCCGCTGTCCAGCGCGAACAACGGAGACGACCTGGCCGCTCAGCTTCTCCACTTTGATGCCGACTTTTTCGCCGGCGATACCGGCAAGGCCAAGCAACTGGCCGAGATGCTCTCCGCGGACGCCCGAAAACGCATCCGCGCCGTCAACGAACGGGAAAGCAAGCGGTGGCGGGAGATCAAAACGAAAGCCGGTTGGCAAGCGTATCGCGATGTCCGCCTCCATGCCCTGCGCGAATCGCTCGGCCCGTTTCCGGAGCCACCCAAGGACCTCAAGGTCAAGGTCACGCGAACGCTCGACGGCGACGGCTATCGCATTGAAAACATCGTCTTCGAGAGCCGCCCCGGCCTGCTCGTCACGGCCAACCTGTACGCGCCCGGGAACCCACCCGGGCCGATGCCGGGCATCCTCATCTGTCCGAGTCATCACAACCCCCGGACGCAGGACGAGCTACAGGACATGGGCATGAGCTGGGCGCGACTGGGCTGCGTCGTCCTGGTCCCGGACAACCTCGGCCACGGCGAGCGCCGCCAGCACCCGTTCGCCGATGCCGGCCGTTACCCCGAAAAGTTCCGCGTTGGCCGCCAGGACTACTACTTTCGTTACAACACCTCGCTGCAACTGTATGCGATCGGCGATAGCCTTATGGGCTGGATGGCCTGGGACCTGATGCGCTGCGTCGATCTGCTGCTGGCGCGGCCGGGCATCGACAAGGAGCGTATCCTGCTGCTTGGCTCGGTGGCGGGCGGCGGCGATCCGGCCGCGGTCGTGGCCGCGCTCGACCCGCGCATTACCGCCGTCGTGCCGTTCAACTTCGGCGGCGCGCAGCCGGAGACGACCTACCCGCTGCCGCCGGACGCCGAAACGATCTTCAACTACGCCGGGGATGGCTCCTGGGAATCGACGCGCAACCTGCGTCTGTCGGTGCGCGACGGGTTTCTGCCGTGGGTCATCGTCGGGGGCGTGGCGCCGCGGCGGCTCCTGTACGCCCATGAGTTCGCCTGGGACAAGGAGCGCGACCCGGTCTGGAAGCGTCTGGGCCGAATCTATGAGTTCTACCAGGCGCCGGACCACCTGGCCTCAGCGCATGGACGCGGCCGGGTTACCGACCGGCCGCCGGAGGCGACGCACTGCAACAACATCGGCCCGCTACATCGCCAGGCGATGTATCTCGCGCTGAACAGGTGGTTCGCCTTGGGCGCCAGCCCGGAAAAGGAGTACCGGACGCGGCACAAGGCGGAAGAGCTGCTCTGCTCGACGGCCGACATGCCGGTTCGACTGCGGCCCCTGTACGAACTGGCGGCGGCGCTGGGTGAGGAACGCACGAGGGCCGCACGGCACCGGCTCGGCCAACTCCGGCCGGCCATGCGCCTGGCGCAGATGCAGAAAGAATGGGCGGCCTTGCTCGGCGAGGTGGAACCCAGGGCGGCGCCTACAACGAGGGCGGAGGAATCCAGGAAGGTTGGCGATGTCACGGTCGAACGTCTGGTCCTCGAAGTGGAGCCGGGCATTTTGGTACCGACGTTGCTGCTTCTGCCGCCGCGCCAGGAAGGCGTCCGGATGCCGGTGGTTGTCGCCTTCGCCCAGGAAGGGAAGCAAGAGTTCTTGAAAAAGAGTGCCGAGGGCATCGCGGAGTTGCTCAAAGGTGGGGCGGCGGTTTGTCTGCCGGACCTGCGCGGCACCGGCGAATCTCGTCCCGGTGATTCACGCGGCCGGACCAGTGCGGCCACCTCCCTTTCCGCCACCGAGTTGATGCTCGGGCAAACGCTGGTCGGTTCGCGGCTTCGCGACCTGCGCTCCGTGCTGCGCGATTTGCGCGGCCGGCCGGATCTGGACGCGAGCCGGGTCGCCCTGTGGGGCGATTCGTTTGCGCCGGCCAACGCGGAAGGGCGGCGACTGGACGTGCCACTCGACGCCGAGAAGCTGCCCGGCCAGGCGGAACCGCTGGGCGAATTGCTGGCTCTCTTCGGGGCGCTGTTCGAGCCGGACGTGAAGGCGATCTACGCACGGGGCGGCCTGGCCGGCTACCAGATGCTCCTGCACGGCTATTTCTGCTACGTACCTCACGACGCGGTCGTGCCCGGAGCGCTGACGGCCGGCGACCTGGGCGATGTGGCGGCGCTGCTCGCCCCGCAGCCGGTGCGCCTGGAGGGTCTGGTCGATGGTCTGAACCGCATCGTCAGCAACGAGACACTAGCAAAGGTGTTTGAACCGACGCACGCGGCCTACGAGGGTAAGCCAGACCGACTTATCATCAAGGCGGAAGTAACTCCGGTCGGCCGGGTCGCCGCGTGGCTTTTGGCGCAGCTGAAAACCAAATAGGACGGATCGACCTATTCCGGCGCGGCAATCCGGCCCGTCGGGAAGAGAGGGCAGACATGCAAACGACACGAGTGGCGGCGGTGAGCATGAATGGCTTTCTGGGCCAGCCCCAGCGCGTCCTCGCCGACATCGCCCGCTGGTGCGAGCGGGCCGCGGCCGAGAAGGCCGAGCTGGTGCTGTTTCCCGAGTTGGTGATCCACGGGCACTGCACACCCGACACCTGGCAGCTGGCCGAACCGGTGCCGGAGGGGCCTAGCGTGCAACGTCTGATTCAGCTGGCGCGACAGTTTCGGCTGGTCCTCTGCGCCGGCCTCAGCGAGAAGGAGCGCGACATCGTCTACAACACACAGGTGCTCGTCGGCCCCGCCGGCTACATTGGCAAGCAGCGCAAGCTGCACCTGTCGCGCGACGAGGTCTTTTTTTACAAGGGCGGGCGCGACCTCAACGTCTTTGACATCGGTCCGTGCAAGGTCGGCATCGTGATCTGCTACGACAACCAGTTCCCCGAGGTGGCGCGGGTGCTGGCCCTGCGCGGGGCCGAGGTGATTTGCATGCCCCATGCCGGCCGTTTCAAGCTCTGGGACGACACGCCGGAGAGCGAGGCCGCCGCCCGGCGTTACTCCCACGCCTTTCTGAAGAAATATGCCTTGCGGGCACGGGAGAATGCCTGTTTCGCCATCCTGACGGACCAGGTGGGGCGGGCGGGCTATGTGGATTGCTGGCCGCGCGATTCCGAGAATCAGCCGCACCACGCCGGGGCGGCCCTGATCTGGGGCCCCGACGGAGAATTGATCGCCGCCACGCAGGAGGAACGGATTCGGGAGGAGATGATCACGGCCACCCTGGACGCGGAGTTGATGGGCCGGGAACGTGCCCTGGCCAACTACATGCTGCGGACCCGCCGGCCGGAGCTGTTCGCCGAGTTGGTCCGCGATCAGGTGTCGTCGTAGGGTGCGGCCACAGGAATGCGGAATACCGCAAGCCGTCATCCGCCCCGACGTATCCTTGCCGATTTTTGCGAGGCGGTTGCGTTGTTGGCAGCGACTCAAGCCGCTGGCGGTTGGCGTAACGCCTCCGCGATCGGTCCCAACCGCGTCTGCCCCAACGTCCCCTCCCAACGCGGTGCCCGCGCCAACAACAACGCAAACATTCCATGCACCACCATCACCACGCCCACGAAGGCATGGAAGCGACGAGCACCCGTTACGTTCCCATCGTCCACCCCCCAAAACACCTTCAGACGGCCGTTGACACGCTCCACCGACGTGCGGCCCTTGTAACGACGCTCGAACTCCTTGGTCGCCCGCGGGATCGGCGGAAAACGGCGCAGGTCCACCGCACAGGGCACCCGCACCGTCAAACCGTACGACCGGCCCGCGCTGCACTTGTTCTGGCTGGGGCAATCCCAGCCCTCGTGCAACGCCGGGCAGCGGTAACGCACGCTGTCACGCCCCGCCTCGTAACCGACATACGCCATGCGGTGACGCACGAATGTTGCAAGTATAAGCGCAAAGCCATATCCCCGGTGAAGTTGCGGCTAGTGAGCCTTGCAAGTCGAGCCGTGTACAATGGAGGTGGGAGGTGATCCTTGCCTCTGCTTCTCTCCGCGCAGGTGGGGCCCGACACGCCTTCCACCGCCCCCAATTAGAAATCTCTTGGACCATAAATGATGAATCTGCAGGAGGTCCGCGCGCTTCGCGCGCGACCAGGGGCTGCCCTTCGCCGATTCCTTGAGCGAACTCAGCATCCTCGACGCACTCAACGAACACGGAGTTCAGTTCCGCAACCGCCTCTTTAACCCCGTCACGACCATCTGGGGCTTCCTCAGTCAGGTGCTCAGCGAGGACCACAGTTGCCGTGACACCGTATCCCGAATCATCGCCCACCGCGTCTGCTCCGGCCTGAAGCCCTGTTCGCCCAACACCGCCAGCTACTGCAACGCCCGCGCCCGCCTCCCCGTCGCCGTACTACGCTCGTTGGCCAAGCGCACTGCCCAGCAATTGCACGACAGCCTTCCCGACGAGTGGAAATGGCACGGCCGGTCTGTCTTTATTGCCGATGGGTCGCACGTCTCCATGCCCGACACCGAAGAGAACCAGGCGAGCTATCCGCAGCCGGAGGTACAGAAACCGGGGCTTGGATTCCCGCTCGCCAGGCTCATGGTGTTGCTGTCGCTGGCCAGTGGTGCCTGCCTCGATCTGGCCATGGCGCCCTACGCGGGCAAAGGCACCGGTGAGACCACGCTGCTGCGGCAGATGTACGGCTCGCTCCAACGCGGAGACGTGCTCGTCGCGGATGCCTTATTCGACAACTACTTCCTTGCCTGGGAGCTGCGCCAACGCGGTATCGATTTGGTCGCCCGCGTGCAGGCGGAGCGTGTCGGGAGCCGGACGGTAGAGAGCAGGCCTGACGGCGACATCATCGTCTGGCAGCGTCCCGGCTTGCCGCGCGGCATGAGTTGGCAGACGTACTGCGGCTACCCCAAGACCATGACCATGCGGCAGGTGAGCGTCGATGCCCGCGACAAGAACAACCGCGCCGAGCAGTTCAAGGTTATCACCACGATCCTCGATGCCTCCATGGACGGCGTGCAGATCGGTGCATTATACGAGCGAAGGTGGGACGGAGAGGTCGATCTGCGATCGATTAAGTCGACCATGAAAATGGACATCCTGCGCTGCAAGACGCCCGAGATGGTCCAGAAGGAAATCTGGGCCTACTTGTTGGCGTACAACCTGCTGCGCACGGTCATGGCGGTCGCTGCGAGGGAGAACGGTGTGGAGCCTCGTAAGATCAGCTTCAAAGGTGCCAAACAGGTGCTGACGGCGTTCGCGCCGAAGTTGGAAGCAGCGCGGCCGGAGCAGCGTGCGGAGCTGGTTGACGCGATGCTGAAGGCGGTGGCCTACCACCGGGTGGGCAACCGGCCAGGACGCTGGGAGCCGCGGGCACGGAAGCGAAGACCGAAGCCGGGAAACCGCCTGATGCAGCCGCGGCATGAGGCCAAGTTGGCCCGGAACCGCGCGAAGTGGTATTAATACTCAGCAAGGTGGAAAATGCTGTGGAGCAGAAACGGACCGGGCCGCGAGGCATCGGACGGGGCGTTGCCGCGCCTCCAGGACGAGTTCAGGCACGTCAGGGGCCGATTTCACCACCACCAAGCCACCACTACTGCGCCAAGGGCAGTTCGGTGTCATTCGCGAAGCGTGCCAGGCGAGCCTTCCTCACTCACGCCCAGGCATGACTCCACGCCCGCTTCGCTTATGCTAGCGCCATTCCGGTGACGCACCGGCGTGACGCTGACCGTGTCATAGCAGTACACCGTGCCCGCCTCGTCGTGTACCAGATGCAGCGGGTAACGAGCGCCCGGCAGCGGCCGCTCTGACTCCTCCTTCCACAAGGCGCGGTTCTGAATCAAGGGCTTAATCCCCGCGGCGTGTAAGGCCTCATGCACCTTCTCGTCGTCGGCCGCCTTGTCGTAAGCCAGCGTCTTCATCCGCCCCGCCGGCAGGTTGGCCTGCGCCTGACGCACGAGCACGGGTACCACTTCGTTGTCGCCGGTCGCGGTGTCGCTGACGTGGTAGGCCAAGCTCACCTCATGCGCGACATCGACCAGCAAGTGCAGTTTGTAGCCGAACCACTCGACGACCTTGACCACCTTGCCCTCCTCGTCGCGGTACTCCTTTTTCCCGCCGGACGGTTGTGGCAGTCCCTGGGCGATTTCCGCGGCGACGGCCTTGGCGGCGGCCTTGGGCCGGGCGTTGAGGGTCGTCGAATCGCCGGCACTATTGCGGCCGAGGTCGGGCACGGCCAGGCCCAGGCGTCGGACCAGGTGGTCAAAGAGGGCGTGGAGGTTATCCCGATGGGGCGGTTGGCCCAGCACGTCGAGGAAGCGGGAGAGATTCCAGTCGTGGGGAATCTGGTCGGCGGCGGTGATGTCCAGCAGTCGACACAAGGAAGGATTACGGTGCAACTCGGCCAGGGTGTCGTTGATATGGGCGTGGCGGAGGGCGATGGTCAACAGCAGGATGCGCCACAGCCGTGGCAGGGGGAAGTCGTCGCGTCCCTTGCCGCGTGCGGCCTGGAGTCCGTCGAGGAGGGGTTGATCGGGGACGCTGTGGAGCAGGTCGCGGAGGGTGGCGAGGGTGGGATAGTCTTCCAGTTCGGCCCAGGCGAAGAGCGGTTGTGCGGCGTGGATGGCTTTCATAGCGCAGCTCCGTTGCGGTTGGGAAGAGCGAGGGGCTGGTTTACAGCGCAAGGGAACGCCCGGCGAGGGGCCGGCTGGGGTAAAAAAGCGAAAAAAGGGTTGAGCGGGGATGTCCAGAGCAGGAAAACAAGAGGCGCGCTGGGGTAAGCGTTCAAAACCACGAACGTAAGTCCAAGAACGAGAGAGCTTCCCAACATCGCAAGCGGCTCGATTTTTGCCGAAACTCCTTGCAAGCCCGCCCTCGGGGGGTTACCTTCAGCCGCTGTGGTAGAAGGAAGGGTGATGAAAGGGGATCCCATGAGCTACTCCGCGCTTCGTCCCGTGCCGAAATCCTTGCCGTGGGTTTGCCGTCTGGTCCTCCTGCTCGCCGCGCTCAGCCCATCCCAGGCAAGGGCGGAGGACCTGCGCGGGGACACCGACCTGCCGACCGCCAAGCCCGAAGAGGTCGGCCTGTCTTCCGAGCGGCTGACGCGCATCGCCGACGCCCTGCAGCGTCACATCGACGCCGGCCACCTGGCGGGGGCGATCACGCTGCTGGCTCGCAACGGAAAAGTCGTGCATTTCGAGACCCACGGCTGGGCGGACCGCGAATCGAAACGGCCGATGAGCCGCGATACGCTCTTCCGAATGGCCTCCACGACCAAGCCGGTCACCAGCGTCGCCATCCTTATGCTTTTGGAGGAAGGCAAGCTCCGGCTGACCGACCCGGTGTCCCGCTTCATTCCCGAATTCAAGGACACCAAAGTCGCCGTCGCCAAACCGGGTTCCGAGGAAATTGAGCTGGTGCCGGCCAGCCGCCCGGTCACGATCCGCGACCTGCTGACGCACACGTCGGGTCTGGGCAGCGGCGGCGCTGGCGCGAAGGAAACCACCAAGGTGATGCGGTCGCGGAAGCCGACCGACACCCTGGCCGATTTCATCCCGCGTCTGGGGGCCGTCCCGCTCGACTTCCAGCCCGGAACGCAGTGGCGCTACAGTGGCGGCGCGGGCTTCGACGTTTTGGCCCGCGTCGTGGAGGTCGCGTCCGGGCAGACGTTCGACCGCTTCCTGCGGCAACGCCTCTTCGAGCCGCTGGGCATGAAGGACACCTTCTTCGTCGTGCCCGACGACAGCAAGCCGCGTCTGGCCTCCATTTACCGCGGCTCGGCGAAGGGGCTGGAGAAGCTGCCGGTCCCGGGTTTCCTGTCCGGTACGACCTACTTCTCCGGGGCGGGCGGCCTGACCTCCAGCACGGAAGACTATGCCCGCTTCGCCCTGATGCTGGTCAACGGCGGCCAATTCCGAGGCAAACGTCTGCTCGGTGCGCGGACGGTGAAGCTGATAGGATCCAATCACGTCGGGACGCTGTTCGGCGGCCAGCTGGGCCGGCCGCGGCAGGGCCTCGGTTTCGGCCTGGGCGTGGAGGTGGTGCGGGACGCGGTCACGGCCGGCTGGCAACGCTCCAACGGCAGCTACGGCTGGGACGGGGCGTTCGGGACGATCTTCGAGGTGGATCCCCGCGAGCGAATGATCGCCGTCCTCATGATGCAGCGCTACAGCCAGGAGATTTACCGCGACTTCGAGAACGCCGTGCGCCAGGCGATCATCGACTAGCAGGGCGTCAGGGAAGGCGCGGGCATTTGATGTCGGAACGTATCCGTCAGAAAGCGTGAAGGAGACCCTCCATGATCCGACTGAAGCTCTGGTCCCCCGTCACGGTCGCC
Organism: uncultured Planctomycetota bacterium; assembly: GCA_963767535.1. Taxonomy (GTDB): domain Bacteria; phylum Planctomycetota; class Planctomycetia; order Gemmatales; family Gemmataceae; genus JAJPHU01. The sequence continues at coordinate 1,015,229 of CAVYEC010000005.1, read as the reverse complement.
GTCGCGATCCTGTCTGCGTCACTGCTCGGCCTCACCGGCACTACCCTCCCCGCCGTGAATGAGCCTGCGCCGATCCGCGCCCTGCTGGTCGTCGGCGGCTGCTGCCACGATTACGCCAAGCAGAAGGACATCCTCACGCAAGGCATCTCCGCACGCGCCAACGTCCGCTGGACCATCGCCTACGACCCCGATAACGGCACCAAGCACCTCAACCCCGTCTACGAAAAGCCCGACTGGGCCAAGGACTTTGACGTGGTCGTCCACGACGAGTGCTGCGCCGACGTCAAGGATCTGGGCCTCATCGACCGCATCCTGGAGCCGCACCGCCGGGGCCTGCCGGGCGTGGTGCTGCATTGCGGCATGCACTGCTACCGGAGCAAGGGCTGGCCCAAGTCCGTCACGCCCTGGTTCGAGTTCACCGGCCTGCCGACCACCGGCCACGGCCGGCAGCAGCCGATCTCCGTCGCCTTCACCGACGTGGAAAGTCCGATCACCAAGGGCCTGAAGGATTGGACGACGGGTAAGGAGGAGCTTTACAACAACAGCGCGGGCAAGCTTCTGGACACCGCCCGCCCCCTGGCCCGCGGCAAGCAGACGGTTCCGAGCAAGGACGGCAAGGAGTCCACGAGTGAGACGGTGGTCGCCTGGACCAACCTTTACAAGGGCAAGGCGCAGCGTGTTCGCCACGACGCTGGGGCATAACAACGCCACGGTCGCCGACACGCGCTACCTCGACCTGGTCGCCCGCGGCCTGCTCTGGTCGGTCGATAAGCTTGACGACGCCCACCTGAAGCCGGCGGGGAAAGTGCTCCTGGAGGAGAGACCGTCCCGGGCGAAGTAAGCGGATTCGGCCTGCGCCGGCTCAGCGGGCTTCCGGCAGGATGTCCGGTTCGACCTGATAGGCGTCCGCCAGGCTGTTCATCAGGTTGAAGAGGCCGACGACGGCCAGCACCTCACCCAGCCCTTCATTGTCCAGACCCAGCCGCTGCACGGCGGCGGTGTGCGAGTTAATTCAGTAGCGGCAGTTGTTCGTCGAGGACACGGCCAGGGCGATGATCTCCTTGGTGAGCAGGTCAACCTTTCCCGGCCGCATGATCTCCTTGAGGCGCGTCCAGCACATTTCCAAATGGGGTGGATGGGTCGCCAACGCCTTCCAGATGGCGGGAATGAAGTCGATTTTCTTCGTCGCCTTGATGTCCGCGAATACTCTCTGGACGGTGGGGTCGGGGTCGTTCTCGGCCACCAGCTTCACGGTCGGCATCGGTACGCTCCTCTCCGTTACGGTTCCAGTTGCTTGACGCGAATCTTGCGGTAGCGGACGAATTGCTTGGTATAGTCGCCGCCGCCGTGGACTTGCAGGGCGATGCCGCCCTTGTCGGCGGTGCGCTTCATCGTATCCGTCCACTCCATGAACTTCACGCCCTTGATCCAGGTCGTGATCTTCGGCGGGTTGCCGACGATGCGGACGCGCAGCTCGTTCCACTCGCCGTGCTTCCAGAAGTCCGGCCACTTCTCCGGCGCGACGGGCAGGGCGAAGGGGCACTCGTGTTCCTTGATCTTGGCGGGCTCGCCGAGGAACTGAAAGTTGTAGACGTGGAAGCCGGGGCGGAGGCCCTCGCCGTAGACGCCCATCAGGTTGCCGCCCTTGTGGTAGTCGATCAGCGCCTGGTAGGCCCGGCCGTCCTCCGTGCTGCGCAGGAACAGGCCGCTGTCGGGGCCGAAGTCGTTGTTCATCTCCAGCACCACCTCGAAGTCGCCGTAGGCCTTGTCGGTGATGATGAGCCCGCCGTTGCCCGGCACGTCCTGGCTGCCGACGATAGCCCCGTCCTCGACGACCCAACGGCCTCCCGAGCGGTGCTTGCTGGCGGCGCTGTGGCCACTCTTGGCGCTGACATGCCAGCCCTGAAGCGTCTTGCCGTCGAAGATCGACTCGAAGCCTTCGTCGGACTTTTCTTTTTTGTCCTCGGCACCAGCGGGCGACAGCAGCGCGGCCAGGCCGGCCAGCAGAAGGGCAGGGAGCGCCGTGCGGATCATGGATACCTCCTCGATGTCAGCGGGGCGAGTGGAGGACAGCATAGCAGACGGCGACTCCGGCAGAAAGCGGGTAGTAACATCCGCTGGCCTGCACTCTCTTTACGCACTTTCCTGAACTGGTGTCCCTTACTATATTGATGAACACGAAACCGGGAGGGGGACAGGGAAGACACAACGCCGGCAGACAAGCACCGGAGCGTGCCATGCTGATCCTGCACGACACCCCTTCGGCCGACCTGACGCACATCCAGGCCATCGCCGACATCCGCGAAGGCATCGCGCTGTTCGACTACGTCCGCATCCGCCAGCCCGACGGGGCCTCCTGGATCGGCCAGGTCGTTCAGCCCAACCAGAACATCTCGACCGTCGGCAACCGCCTCGACCCCACCATCCTGCACGGACTGCACCTCATGCAGACCCACCCCGACGTGCAGTCGGTCCAGTCCGTCCAGGTCTTCGACATCCTCATCCTCGGGCAGTATCAGGACGGCCGGTTGCTGACGCCGCGTCTGCGGCCGCTGCCCGGATCGCAGGTCACTCGGCTGGGCGTTGCCGAGACGGCCCAGGTGATCGAGATCCCGCCGCTGGAGGAGCATGAGGACGGCAGCACCAACGTCATCGGCGAATTGCTCAACGCCCAGGACGTGCCGTTGTGCATCGACGAGCGCAAGTTCAACTACCACATCATGGTCGCCGGCGGCACCGGCTCGGGCAAGTCCAACGTCGCCGCCAACCTGGTGGATCAGGTGCTGAAGTTCGGCAAGTGCGTCCTCATCCACGACGCCAAGCCCGACTACGGCCTGATCCGCGGCCCCAACACGGACGCCCGCGTCGAAAGTATCTGGGAGCGCTTCGAGGAATGGCACCTCGGCCCGCACGGCGCGGAGAACGTCAAGCGCATCGGCTTTTTCGGCGTCTGCGACCCGGCGGCCGTGGACGAGGTCGTCGGCTTTCATTCGTCGGACTTCTACCCCGAGATGCTGGCCGGCCTGTTCTTCACCGGGACGGAGACGGCCGAGCAGAACGCCTTCGAGGGGTTCGTGCTGGCGGCCAACCACCTCGCCCGGCAGGGGCAGTCGGGCGAGGGTCGGCGCCGCTACACGCTGGACAACATCCTCGCCGAGGTGCGCCGGCGGACGGCCCCGGAGAACGGCCCGGCACCGAGCCTGCCGCCGGAGGAGACGATCCACGCCAAGACGGGGCCTTCCATCTTGCAAAAGGTGAGCCGGCGGCGGCACTGGTATCCCTGGTTGGACGCCGTCGGCCGGCCGGTCCAGCCCGCCTTCCCCCACGGCAGCGCGGGCCGGCCGTCCCGGTTGCGGGGTTCCGAGTTGGATGGGGCGCGGCAGGTGACGGCGTTCGACCTGGAGCGGCTGGTCGAGCCGGGGCGCGTGCTGGTCATCGACTACGCGCGCGTCGAGGACCACTCCTACGCGGTGTTGGTGTCCTACTTCCTGCGCGAGGGCCAGCGCTACCGCAAGCCGCGCATGGGTTTTGGCCCGCTGGAACGGCCGGGCCTGGTGCAGCTGGTGGACGAGGCGCACCGGCTGTTCGACAATCGGTCGCGGCACGGCCCGGCCTTGGCGGCCGCCTTCGAGCGGGTCATGCGCGAGGGGCGGTCGGTGGACCACTCGATCCTGCTCAGCTTGCAGAACGCCTCGCAGATCCCGCACCGGGTCATGAACAATCTCAACAGCAAGGTGGTCATGCGGCAGAACAGCCGGGCGGAGGCCGAGGCCGCCACCGAGGCGATGGGCCGCGACTTCGCCGCCCAGGCGATGCGACTGGGGACCGGGCACGCCCTGGTTTCGCTGCACGAGAGCCGTGCCCCCGTGCTGGGCCAGATGGCCCCCTCGCCGTTCGAGCTGATCCGCCAGGACAACACCGGACCCCAGGCCCCCAGAGAAAGTGCGGGCGGCCGGGCCGTCCCGGCGCCGGCCCGTACTTTCGATCCCGTGCCGGAACCCGCTGCGGGCGAAGACATCCCTTTCTGAATCTGCGCCACCGGGGTGAACCATGTCGAGGATGTTCTCCGAGCTGATCCACGGCTCGCGGCGCATCAGCCGCGACGAGTTCGCGGCCAACTTCGGCGGCGTCGCCGAGGACGTGATCGAGATGCTGGACGGCGAACAGGCGCGCCAGGTGGTGCGGGCGGCTCGCGCGGCAATGGAAGACGCCCGCCCCCTGCCCGACGGCACCCCTCGATTGCAGGCCCTGGAGTTCGGCCGCTTCAGTACGGCGCCGGAATTGGAGCGCGGGCTGGTGGCCGCGGTGGACGGCACCCCCGCCCTGCCCTTGCAGCTCTATTCCGCCGGCCAGGCGCTGTGCGTGGGCATCGGCAGCGTCTCGCACCGCCGGCCCATGCGCGACTCCATCCACTACTGGTCCAGCCGCGCCTACCTGGCCGAGAGCCGCGACGGCGACGAGCACATCGCCCGCCAGCAGCAGGGGCTGTTCAGCATCTCGCAGGCCGCGTACCTCAGCTACTTCACCGTCCGGCACGGGCTGGAGATCACCGAGCCTTATCTGCTGCTGGGCGGGACGCTCGTCTCGGAGTGGCTGACGGCGACCAACGAGGGGCTGAGGTTGTATGAGGAGCTATTCACCTCCGGCAAGAAGGCCATCGGGGTGATGAAGAGCCTCAAGGCCGACGCCCTGTTCGCGCGCTTCGCCAAGGCGCTGCATCCGGGCGAGGTGTTCATCATCGAGACGCTGGCGGACCATTTGCGCCAGGGTTTGCCGGCCCAGGCCGGTTCCGGCGAGGTGCGGCGGTTCGTCCGCGACTCCTTCGTGGAAGGGACGGCCCGCCGGGTCTTGCGCGGGGTGTTCCGGCCGGCGAAAAAGGCGTTCGCCTTCGAGGTATACGAGGAGCACCTGTCCGACATGCTGCGCATCCTGGCGGCCGATTGCCAGCTGAACTACGTGGGCCGGGAGATCCCCTACCTTCTCAACCGCGTCCACGAGGAGGTGCGGGGCAGCTTCCGGCCGAGCATCCTGCGCGACCGCATCGCCGCCCGCCTGGCGCGGCAGGGCGAGGAGTTGTTCCTGGAGGAGGCCGACGACCGACTGTTCCCCTGAACCCCGCCGACGCGCGTGGACTGCAACGTTCTGGAGAGAAAGCAGGGGTTCACCGGCCGAGAGCGACAGGATGTTAGCTGCGAACAAGGTTCAGCGGTATCAGAGTCGATCTGGCTGCCATAGGCCAAGAATCAACCCTAAAAGCGACATCTGCGCAGCGTTCGGGCGATCTGTTACGAGCCTAACGCGGTTGGGGGAAGCTGTTGGGTACGGTCCTTCTCGCGAGCTGCCTCCAGAGCGGAGATGTGCTGGTAATATGCATTCCGCTGAAGCAGGGCGATGACCTGATCAGCCGGGAATCCGAGGTCCGTCAGGAAGCAGGCCCTGAGGAGGAACCGAAGCTTCTGAGTCAGCCAGTACAGGTCAGCTCCATGACTAGCCGCGAGGTAGTCAGCAGGATTACGCCGTTCGATGTAATGTAACGTGTTGGTGACTTGGTTGACGAACGCGTCCCTTCGCTTGGACAGGATCGGATCAAGAACATCTCCGTGCCGCTCCACGAGGCGCTGCAGTACGTTCTGAAAGGGCGGGTACGGCTTCGGCCCCAGGTGATCCACCAGCCACTCTGCCTGTTGCAGTGATAGGCATGGGAGAATCGACTTGAGCTGGCGCTGCTCGGCGTCGCGGTGTTCATGGCCCTCCTTGGTCTGTGCATAGTAAAGAAGGATCGACTGCGCCACCAGGGCGTAGGTCATGTCTATGAAGGACGGCGGTCCATATTGAATGCCGAAGTAGATGTTGAACGCATCGAAATACGTTTCAGAGAGCTTGAGCCACCGCTCTAGGAACGTTGAAAAATCGACGTTCGCGAGGGTGAAGAGCATCTGGTCGTCCCGAACGTCCTTGCGGTCCTCTTCCCCATCTAGCTGGACACGGGGGACAATGACGCGGATCTCGGGATTGCTCTCCCAGTCGGAAATTTTTTCCGACCGCCACACGCTCAGCCTTTCGACCTCTTGAGGGCGGTCGGACACGAACGTCATCAGGTTCTGAAGAGGATACACGTATCCGCCGTTGATCTGGTCGGCCGACCGGGCCTCCTCCAACTCGATGAGAAGGTTTGCCTCCTCCCGGAATGAGAACATCTGAACTTCGGACTTAGAACTGACACCCATGTTCAGAGTCACCGTACCGCCAGGTACACGGCCGGACGGCCTGGGAGGCACATGGTAGGTCGCGATGGGGATGCTCTGCCCTTCGTACTTCGACGTGGGTAGCGGGGCGGCCTCCCGATGCAGTCCCGAGAGGGAAGATGCCCACGTAGACAGCCCCCCGAGTTTGACCAGAAAAGTACGGAACTTAAAGTCCGCTTCATTTTCCAAGTGGGCACCGAAGTAGCCACGGCTGGCACGGTACTCTTCGCGCACTCCGTGAAAGGATCCCATGTGCGACCGGGTCAGGACGCATCCGGTGAGGGTCACGTCATTGCCGTGGGGTGCCCCATCGACCGAACCGAGCACGACACGGTGATCCTTTCTCAAGGGGGCTTCGCCGGCAGCCCCCAACTGGCCGATCAGCGAGAGACGCAAATCCCCGTCGCTCCCCACCTGCAACGTACCGGCGACGAGCGACTGGTCGTTACCCGGCAGGCACCAGAATCCGGTACATTCGTACTCTTTCATCCACAGACCATCCCAGCTGAACTGATGAGTTCGTACTCTTCATGACACCGCGCCTTTTTCGCTCGTCGGCCGGGGATAAATGTCAACGCCCCGTAGCGACCGACGACATGCTTTACCCGGACGGGTCCTGCCTTCGGTTGCGGCCTGTCCGTGACCCATTCAGACGACCAGTCGGCGGACTCGTTCGCGTCGTCCTCTGGCTCCGCCTCTGCGATGGCGTCCGCCTCGGGCATCGGTGGCGGGATCGTCCTTGCCTGGTGGATGGCGGCGCTCACCACCGACCGGAGGGCGGAGGAGGATGTAATCAACTCAACGCGCTGCATTGCCGTCAGGTGAGTCAATCCAGTCCACTTCGCCAATGCCTGAACCGCGAGAGACTTGAGCATCTCCTCGGGCGGCATACTGTGTGGCAGTTCCGGCGTCTCTGTGAGCCGAAGACGCCCGTCGAAGTGGATGATCTGTAGCAGGAGCCGCTCACCTTCCCAGGAAAGCGGTGAGGAGATGATCGGCCAGACTTCCGCCATCAATTGTCCCCACGTCGGGTCCGGACCTTGTCCTCCTCCCATTGCTCGGGTCAGGAACTGGACGGATACAGGCATCGCGGAACTCCCCACTAACCACCCCATCGCAATGTCAACCCGTCCCGCCCATTGACGACCTGCGGAATGTTCACAGTACGAACGGTCATCCCGTTAGCGACGGGCAGGTTCAGGGCGTGAACGAACACAGATTGTAATAAGGCGGCACCGTTCCAGATGGAACCGAGCATGTAGTCAACCGTACCGTCTAGGTAAGCAGCCTTGAATGGAGCCAAGTCGGCACCTCCTTGTGCAATGGCCAGGTTGTCCGCCGGTAAGGGAGCGTGGATCTCGACAGGCCCGACATTGAAACAAGGGTCGTAAAGATACAGTCGCCCGTCATGAACCAGGAAGTTGATGCAGTGACCATCGTACCAGAACCCGGGCAGCCCCCAGAATCGGTACCTTCGCTCCGTCCGCGTCGAGATCCCCACCGAGGTACCAGCAGGAATCGGAAACCCGTTATCGTTGTCGTGGAACGTGCTCGGGGGATGGGTAGGGGCAGGTTGGTTCAGCCCTCCAGCACGGATAACAATCGCGCACCAGTGCTCCTCGCCGTTGGGTAGCTGCCTCCAGTCCACTCGGTAACTGCGGGAGTAGAGGTATACGCCCTGGCATTGCGCCATCTGCTGGAACAGCTTGTACCAAATGCCGCACATCCCTCCCCCGTTCAGCAACATCTCGCGGGCATCGTGCGCGTATACGCCGTACCGGAGCCCCGATCCTGCGAGATTCGCGATGATGGCGTCGCAGATTGCTTTCTCATCGTTCAGCCCGACCGCCCATTGACACGTCCACTCCATCAATGGGTAGTATACCCAATCAGCCAAGGCCATTTCAGTAGCAGGCGCGGTCGCTAACGAGCGCCAACTCGTCGCGATGCGGTGGGTCGATGTGCCAGCCGCCTGGCGGTTCGCGGGAGCGGGAGTGCCCCTGATGTACCAGTCCAGCACGCCATCGTGGATCCCTATCTGACCGGGCAGATCGACGTCAGCGTGAAAGTCTTCCGGATTTGAGAGCCCAGTCACGACGTCGAATACCAGGGAAACGGTTCTCTCTTCCAACTGGAAGAGCGTTCCGGTCGCTCCGACAACGTAATTGCCATTCGCCGCGGTAGTCCCTTGGAAGACAACGCGCAACTGCGGGCGGGTAGCGCGGACGTATGCCGCAATCGCATTCCGCGACCCTCGCACCCACTCCGGGGTCGCGCCTACAACCTGATCGTTTGCGGGATCCCTCAGCTTGACTGCCTGGCCACCCGGATAATTGAAGTGAACGCTGTGAACCTCGAATGGAGCGGGCGGCGGGTTGGCGACCCGCGACAGTCCTGAACTCATCCGCCATGTCTCCCCAGCCGGCCAAGCAGTCGCGTTCGTTACTGACCACATGCACGATGGCTGGACGAATCTTGGCTGGGACCGGTATCCAGTACATTCTCCAACCGCTACCGACCTATCTTAACCAAGTCCTTTGTTCACGGACCTAGCCCGAATTGCGCACCGAGTCTATGTAAATTGAGCCTCACGCACTATCTAAACGGTGATTTCCCAAGCCGTTAGAAACATGCGGAGGCTCAAGATCATGGTCCGCCAGCAACAAGAGCACTTTACCCTGTTCCCCGTCGGCTCACAACAACTCCACATCGCCTTCGACGGCGGGCGCATCGTCTCCGATGCCGGACTGCTCGCCGTCCGCGCCCTGGAAAAGCCCCTCCGTGTCATCGCCGACCTCGCCCGACGACTCCCCGACCCCCGATCCCCCAAGTACATCGAACACTCCGTCGAAGCCCTGCTCACCCAGGCCGTCTACCAGATCCTCGCCGGCTACCCCGACTGGAACGACGCCCAGCAGCTCCGCGGCGACCCCCTCTTTCAAATCCTCGCCGATGTCTCGCCCGATGCCGACAACCCCCTGGCCAGCGGCTCGACCCTGGCACGCTTCCAGTACGCCTACACCCGACGGCAGGCGGAAATGCCTTTGCCAGAACGTCCGGTCTTGCGGGAGGTCCGCGCCGCCCAGACTGGCCGCATCAAGATCCTCAACGACTACCTGATCGACCTCTTTATCCGCACGCGTCGCAGGCGGCCCGAGGAGATCATCCTGGATGTCGATGCCAGCGATGATCCGGTGCATGGCCATCAAAAGCTCAGCGGCTATCACGGCTATTACCGCCAGCATCAATACCTGCCCTTGTTCGTCTATGACGGGGCCACCGGCTTTCCGCTGGCGGCCTGGCTACGGCCCGGAGCGGTGCATGCCAGCCTGGGAGCCGTGGATATCCTCAACGCCATCGTTACCCGACTACGGAAGGCCTGGCCGGGCGTCCGCCTCAAGGTGCGCTCCGACAACGGCCTGGCGGTGCCCAGCCTGTATGACTATTGCGAGGCCAACGACCTGCCCTACGCCTGGGCTATGCCAGCAACCCCGTGTTGCAGCGGGCCACGGAGCAGGCCTTGGCCGACGTGGAGTTGTATCACCGCCTCTACGGCCGCCGCGAGCCGGTGGTGCAACGCTTCGAGTCGTTGGCCGGTTATCAGGCCGACAGTTGGCCGCACCCCCGGCGGATCGTGGCCAAGATCGAGGTGACGCCGCAGGGCAGCCAACGACGCTTTGTCGTCACCAACCTGCAAGAAGAAGCGTCGGCGGTGTACCGGGACTTTTATGTGCGGCGGGGCAAGGTGCCGGAGCAGCCGATCGGCGAGATGAAGAACGGCTTACGGTCGGAGCGGCTGTCGGCCTGCGGCTTCTGCGCGAACGCCTTCCGCTTGCTGGTGCATACCTTGGCCTACGCCATCGTGGTGCTGTTCCGGGAGGCGTCGTCGTCGGTGCCGGAGGTGGCGACGGCGAGCGTGAGCACCTTACGTCAGCGCTTGTGGAAAGTAGGCGCGGTGGTGGTGACGGGGGTGCGGAGGATCTGTTTTCATTTTTCCGAGACGTGGCCGTATCGTGGGGCGTGGTGCCGGGTCTTGTCGGGAGTGACTGCCTTTGTCGCCGAGGTGGCCTCTGGTTGAGGCGTTGCGAGCAGCGGGGTCGGAATGGGGAAGGGGAGGGAAGCGTCGTTGGCGGACGATGCCGTATCGGGGTGTGCGCGGGAGTGCGAAAAGGGGTAGTCTGGACAGCTGCCAGCGAGGGATGGCGCGTTGGCAGGAGCGAAGGGCGGCTCGACAATCACGATGACAACCTCTCGACAGCGTCTGACGCCTCCTCTGCTGAGACTCGGTGCGCAATTCGGGCTAGAGCGCTTTCGAGGATGGTGTAGCGGAGTAGCCGTCGTGCCGGAGGTAGTTCCGACATTCCTGGGGAGTAAACGCATCCAGGGCCTGGCCCAGGAAACTCCACAACTCCTCCACGTCCCTCTTGCACGCCTTGCGCAACAACGCCTTGAGCTTGCCAAACGCCAACTCGATCGGGTTGAGGTCCGGGCTGTACGGCGGCAGATAACGCAGCGTGCAGCCCGCCCCCTCAACCGCCTCGCGCACCTCGACCCGCTTGTGGCTAGCCAGGTTGTCCAGGATGACGACATCCCCCGCCCGCAGCGTCGGCACCAACACCTGCTTGACGTAGGCCACGAACAGGTCCCCGTCCAACGCCCCGTCGATCACCATCGGCGCCGTAAGGCCGCACGCCCGCAGGGCGGCCACGAAGGTCGTCGTCTTCCAATGCCCGCACGGCACCGTGCCGATCAGGCGCTCGCCGACCGCGGCCCGGCCGTAGCACCGGCTCATGGCGGTGCTGGCCCAGGTCTCATCGACGAAGACGAGGCGTTGGGGGTCGAGGGCCGGCTGCTCGGCCCGCCACGCTTGCCTCTGGGCCGCGACATCGGGCCGGTCCTGTTCCGCGGCCCGCGTGACTTTTTTTTTACGCTCAGTCCCAGGGCGGCGACGGCTCGCCACAGGGTGGAGAGGGCGACGGTCAGTCGCAACTCTTGGCGTAGCTCGCTCAGGGTCGCGTCGGGAGTTTGGCGGATGGCTTCGCGGAGCCGGTCGGCGTAGGCGTCCCAGCTGGGCTTGGGTCCGTGGGCACAGGGGCGTGGGGTGACCTCGCCGGTCTGCCGGCGTCGTTGTTTGAGCCGCCGGACCCACGACTCGCTGACGCTGTATTTGGTGGCGACGACGCGGGTAGTAAGGCCGCGGTCGCAGTCGGCGAGGATGCGTTGGCGGAGGTCGGGTGAGTAGGCTCGCATGGCATCTCCTTTGAGGATGCCTGCAAAGTCTACCCACCCCTCCCCGATAGCGCTAGATCAAAATCGAAAGCGCTCTAAATCCTCAATAGGATATTTGTGTCAACTTGCCTCCTTTCCTTCCCGAATAGCTTCCCCATCTGGCGCCGGGTGGTTGAGCCTCTCCGGCTAGCCATTTCACAGCGGATGCGAGTTGCGCCTCCTGTTCCGATCTCGCCATCCTATCGTCACCCTCAGCGCGTGAACGGTTACGAGAGAAAAAGGCTGTTTCTTGGAGTCCGGGAGTAAACCGACGGTGCCAAGACCGAATCCGATGGAAATCGTGCGGATCGGGTGGTCTGATATGGCTTACGCCGGAGCCACCGACCCGACCCCCTGGGAGAACGCCGATGAAGAAGGCATTCACCTCCATCCCCCTTCTGCTCACCCTTGTCCTCGGCAGAGCCGCCCTGGCCGAAGAGCGTCCGGCGGCGGCGGGAAAAGGGGACGGGGTACTTTCGGACGCGCTGGCATGCGGGCCGGGAGATCCCTTACCTTCTCAACCGCGTCCACGAGGAGGTGCGCGGCAGCTTCCGTCCGAGCATCCTGCGCGACCGCATCGCCGCCCGCCTGGCGCGCCAGGGCGAGGAGTTGTTTCTGGAGGAGGCCGACGACCGACTGTCCCCCTGAACCCCGCCGACGCGGGTATTATTGCCCCATCTCTCTCAGGGTCGTTTCCTGTTGCGTGGGTCATCGGGCTGTCCACTTGTTTGCGCAGCAAGACCGTACTTTTTGGGAGCAGGGTTGCCTGAGGTTGAGTAGATGCCCTCCCGGTAGTGGGAAGACAGGTTTCGCAAGCCGGCCGTTGGCAATTTGGCAATCTGGCAATCTCGCCCGGCTTTGTTGCTCAGCCTCGTTTTGTTGCACAACCTCTCCGGCCTGTTGCACAGCCTCTGACTCAACGCTTCTGGAATCCGGCGACCCGACTTTCCAGGGAATCTAGTCGTTTCTGGTGTTGGGCGACCTGGCGATCCAGCACCTCTAGCCGTTGCCGGAAATCGTCCAAGAGCCGCCTGACCTCGCGCAACTCGTTGTGGACCATTTGCTGGACCTCTTGCATCACGGCCGAGCGCTGGTCCGCGACCTGCTTCTGGACGTGTTGCAGGTCATCCTCCAGTTCGAGTTTGGTGGCGAACAGGTTCTCGTTGGGTTTGAAGTCGTCAAACGACGCGAGCTTGGGGAGGAACGGGTTCGCCGCTGCTTGGTCTTTTTGGTCGGGCATGGGTGGAAATACCTTGACTCAAGCGGAGCTTGGGTTAAAACAGCAGTTAGCCTCCTCTCCGCCCAGGAGACCCTCCATGATCCATTATCGCTGTGACCACTGCGGGGCACGCTACAAGGCCCCCGACCACTACGCCACTCGCGCCTACCCGTGCCGCCGCTGCGGGAAACGGATTCAGGTTCCCCGGCTGGATCGCAGCCAGCAAATCAGCCCGCAGCCTGTTCTACCCGCGGCCGGGCGAGCCGGCCCCGCGCCGGACGAAGACTTCCCCGGCGGCTTAGAACTTGTGCCGGTCCCTCCCGATGAACCCTCAACAACCCGCAAGCCCCGGCCCGGCTGGGTCAAGGTCGTGCTTGCCTTGGTCCTTGTCGGCCTGGGGGCCATGATCGGCGGGGCGATCAACGAAGCCTGCCGCGAGCCGGTTTACCAGCCAGTGCCGGAGAGACGACAGCCGGAAGTACGCGAAATCCAGTTCCAGTTCAACATCGAGCGACGACCCTCAGAGCCGGTAGCCGCTCCCCGTCCACAAGTTTGTAGTTATTGCGACGGGACCGGCCGCGGCATGGGCTGGTGTCGGGATTGCAACGGGAGCGGCTGGATGCGCCGGACTGACCCAGTGCTGCTTAGTCGCTGCCTGATCTGTGGCGGCAGCGGGTTCAAAGTCTGTTCACACTGCTGGGGCAGCGGTGTCACTCGTCCGTAACCGCTTCTCTCTGAAGAACTCACCGGCCAGCGGCAGTTAGAAGGATTTCTCGCGCCCACAGATTGAACGATTTACCGGCTTTTTCCGCCAGCGCGTCCAGCAATTGCGCCTCTTTTGGGCGTAGGTCAACTCTTCGCCGCACCGACATCCGCTCGCCCGGCTTAAGTCTTGGGCGGCCTGGTTTTTTGGGGGATCGGTTTTTTTGGCCCAAAAAACCGTTGACGTTCGTACTGCTCATCTGTTATTCTCCCGTTTGTAATTTGCCAGCGCGGGGACTTACTCCCCGCGACAAACCGGGCCACTAGCCCGAAGACCGGAAAACTGCAAAGCCTTCTCTCAGTCGATTGGGGCCGAGGGGAGGCTTACGGCTTTTGGTCTTCGGGCTTTTTTCGTTTTTATGAGAGGTGAAAAACCCCGGCGCGTCGGTTCCACCGGCAAGTAGACACCGACGCTACCGGGCACCGCGCGGGCATGGCGAAACTGGCAAACGCAGCGGATTTTCAATCCGCCGTGGTGTTTCACCACCTGGGGGTTCGATCCCCCCTGCCCGCACTTTTTTGCATTGTACCGAGACAGGAGCGATTTGAGGAGAACAACCCTAACAACACCATCGGTTCGCCGTAGACAGGTTCCACGCTCCCGAATGTCTCTAGCGCAATCCTGACGCGATTGAAGGGCATTCCCGCTCTGCTTCCCGGTCAGAACGACATGAGAAAAGAAGACGTAAATCCTCTGCTGACCTTTACTTACGACGATATCAAGTATATAATTGAACAGTACAAAAAGAAGCCTCCGGCGTTGCTTACGACAACCCCGGAGGCGAGTTGCCACGGGCGGGTTAGCGCCGGTAGCACCCTCACATGCCATTCTAGCGCACCCGCCCCCGTTGTGGGAAGGGATCGCGCCGTGGACATCCAGAAGGACAAAGCCCGCGAACTCGCGGACCGTGGCCGCTGTGTGGAAAACCCGGACGGGACGTGGTTCGTCTTCTCCCTCACATCGACCAACAGGTACAAGGTTGTTCTCAACGCGATGGACCCAAAGACGGGTGCGCACACCCGCCACAGTTGCACCTGTCCGTCGTTTGAACTCAATCAGGATTGCTGCAAGCACATCCGCGCCGTCCTTTCGGTCAGGCAGCAAGACGAAACAGACCGCCGACAAGGAAAGCCGCCACGAGACCGTACTCCCGATGGCGAGCCGGTCATCTACCCGCGCAAGACCTACCAGCAGGACTGGCCGAATTATGATCTTGCTCAGCAGGTCGAGGAATCCGAATTCCGCCGTCTGCTCGCGGACCTGTGCGATACCCTTCCGCCTCCCGCATCCCAAAAGGGAACCAAGGGCGGCAACGCCACTGCCGCGCTGTCCGACCTTATCTTCGCCAGCGTCTACAAAATCTACTCCGGCAAGTCGGGTCGTCGCTTCGCCACCGCAATGAGCGAAGCGCGGGAAAGTGGTTACGTCTCCCGCGCCCTTCACCACAGCACCATCGCCCGGTGCCTGGAAAGCGAAGAGACAACGCCGGTCCTCACTGGCCTGATCGAAGCCAGCGCATTGCCGTTCAAGGCCATCGAGACGGAATTCGCGGTCGATTCGTCGGGCTTTTCCGCCTGCAAATACGACCGCTGGTACGAAGCGAAGTACGGCCGGATGCACGCGGAGCATTCGTGGGTCAAGGCCCATGTGATGACCGGGACAACGACGCAGGCCATTACCAGCGTCATCGTCATGGACAAGAACTCCAACGACACGCCGCAGTTTCCGCCGCTGGTCAAGGCAACGGCCAGGGGTTTCACCATCCGCCAGGTGAGCGGCGACAAGGCGTATGCGACCGTGAACAATTTCCAGGCCGTTGAGGACGCGGGCGGGACGGGCTATCTCGCCTTCAAGGTCAACACGACAGGCGAAGCTGGCGGCGTTTACGAGCGGATGTATCACCTGTTCTGCCTCAACAGAGACGAATATCTGGCGTACTACCACCGCCGCAGCAACGTGGAGTCTGTCTTCAGCGCCGTCAAGCGGCTGTTCGGCGACGCCGTGCGGAGCAAGAACGAGACGGCCATGCGGAACGAAGTCCTTGGCAAGCTGCTCGCGTACAACATCACTTTGCTCGTTCATGCGATCTATGAACTTGGTTTGGAGCCAAGGCTCGGAAACCCCAACGGCGACGAATGCCCGACGATCCTACCGTTCATCTGGCACGCTTAGCCAGAGGAGCTTTGCCCGCAAGTAGGGATAAGAGCAAGAAGCGAGACCCCGGCGGCGAATCCTTGCCGCCGGGGTCAGTCTCCGTAAAATAGAGAGTCTGATCGCCCGAGCGTTCTTAGCAGGAACCGGGCGGTCAAAAACCTTCTATCACGGAGGTTGCACGATGTTCGGTTTCTTCCTCGGTCTCGTGTTTCTGGGTTGCTGTGCTTGGGGGGCTTGGACGCTCCGTGGCCGACCGACGATGATCGTCGAAGTGCGTAGGAGGTAATCGTCGGGTGGTTTCCGAGGGAGGGAGTGTTTCCGGTTCGCGAAACGTCGCGGCCGTTCATAAGCGCCGTGCGAGGGCGTGGTACTCGCAACGCGGCGGACGATCCGCCAGCAAAAGCCAGGACAGGATAGGGCCGGGGCGAGTTACGTTCGCCCCGGCCCTTGGTGTTTACCTTCAAAGCGGGAGCTTGTTGCACAGCCGGGCGGGTTGTTGCACAACCTCTGTTGCACAACCGGCTGAGCAACAAAGCCATCTCGCCCTCTGGAATCGACTTAAATCCTTGAGGACAAACAAGTTGTCGGGTGAACCCCACCTTGCCAAACGGTCATGCCGGCTTTGTTCCCTAAATTCGACTTGTTCCTAAAATAGCCGGGTTGTTCCCAAAATGCCAAGATGACAGGGACGCGATGAACTTCTGAGGTGCCCTGCCGCTTGCCATAGGGTGGGGTAGGGGGTAAGATGCCTGAAGAGCTTGCCAGACCGCTCTGGCGATCTGGCAAAGCCACGCCATCCAGCGATTCTTGACGCAAAACAAGCTGGCTCAACGCCTTAGGTTTTTTGCAGGCAGGGCATCTGTTGCAGCGATGGCAAAGGCGGACAACTGAACAGCTGTAGGCGCTAATCCCTTTTCACGGTACGATTCGGATGAGAGGACCGCTCTCGGAAAAGGGAGATCGTCGTGCGAGCGCGCCACAATTGCAGTTCCCTTCCCGGCCTTGATCCGACAGGGCAAGGAACGCGGGAGTTTTGGGTCAAGAATGACGAAATCCAGTTCTTCTACAAACGGGGCTGGATGGACAAGTACAAAGGTCTGCTTTCAGCAAAGGAGATTCTGCTGGCCCCCGCCGTAATCTTCCAGGGGCTTCAGCGGGATGGGCAAGAGGAGGCACTCTGTTATGCGGGGATCGCTTCTCATCGGTATACAAACCGTGGAAACGCGGTCTCGCCACCGCCTGGGATGACATTCGCCGTCTACATCCGCTCGGATGACGTTCTCATCCGGTGGGATTGGGAGTTAGCGGATAGCAATTTAACCTATCCGCAGAACTACAAAGACAGGTTTGGACCACAGCTATGGCCAAAGACGTGATGGAGTTCATGCGGGAGTTGGAGAAAACCCCACCCCCCGCCTTCAAAGCGCCGCAAATCTACTACGGAGCGGAGGAAGATTCTCTTTTATTCTACTTCCGCCCTGACGAATCATATGCACATCGGCTAGACGATGTAGTTACTTTGTTCCTCTCCTTCGAAAACCATGAATTGGTCGGGTGTCAGGTCAAGGGATTGCGACGTAAACTTGAAAGCGATGGATGTCTCAAGGTGGTCATCAAGAAGGGCAACAAGGTAAAACTAGGACTGTTCTTCCATCTTCTGGCCTTTGAAGCGCCTGAAGAGGAATCCAGAAATCGCCTTGTGGAACTCGGTCAGCGGGCCAAAGAAGTAGAGGTCGATCCGGGAGAGTTGGTTTTGTCCTGAAAACGGCCGACATTGCCTGGAGGCTTCACACAAGGGGCCGCACGCCATTCAAGGCGTGCGGCCCCTTGTGTTTTCCTGTCACAGCAGCGTATCGCAATGTGGTCTTCTGTTGGTAGAATTTCTCCGACGCCATCGGAAGTGCGCGGGGTAGCTCCCCGCGCTGGCCCGGATCGGTGACGACGCACGCATTCCCGCGCCGGCTCCGGTCTGGGTCAGCCCGTTGGCGAAGGGAATGCGCCATGCCAGCATCACGTCCATCGCGCGTGGGCGATCCGTCGCCTGTAAACGCCTTTCCGTTTTATGACGATGACATCCTTGAAGAAATAGACAGAGTTGACCGGAAGATTGAACAGCTAGAGAGGGCGCGGGAAAGGAAAAAGGAGCTTGAACCGCAGAGGCAGCGGGAAAGGCTCAAGAGAAAATGGGATGATTTAAGGCGGTATTTCCCCCTCTCTTGTCGCCAAGAATTGCTGTTCCGGGCCGTGGATGGAAAGAAGACTCCCTGCGGGGGCGTGGTCGAGGCGGCTTACGGGGTCAAGTGGGGCCGACTCAGCAAAAAGAAGCAATCCAAGTATCTCGGCCGGTTGCGGACTCTTCAGCACTCGCTCAATCAAAAAATGATCGCAAAATCCTACTCGCTGCGCGTCACGATGCGCAGGGGGAAGATGTTCCTCATTCGCCCCAAATACTGGAAGATGCGGCGTGGGGCACAGGGCGCGGGGCAACGGGCGATAGTGCGATTGAACCGCAAGACCGATAAGCGATCAAAGGTTGCTCGGTGTGCCGATTTCCTCCGATCCCTTTTCGTCAAGTATCAACCTTTGCTCAAGGATGGCTGGATACCCGTGGCCATGCTCACGGAACCAGCAGAGCGCAAAGGCTACCGTCCGAGTACGATCAAAACCGCTAGGAAGCATCTTCGTCTCCAATGCAGGCACGTCGGATTCGGTGGCAAGGGCGCATGGGAGGTTCGCCTACCGGACCAAAACGGGGCCAAAACCTAACAGAATTTGCCCTACGCGCCCCTTTGAACAAATCCCGGCATTTTTGCCCTTTTCCCCCCAAATCCCCCACGCAAAAACGCACAAAACCTCCATACGGCCAATTGCGAAAAGTCGCGCGTTATGATCGTTTCCGCTTGCCGAGTCCCAAAAGAACAATCAGGGGAGGGGTTCGCACTGAAGAGATGAAAAAGAGACGGCCAGCAAGTGGCTTGCTGGCCGTCAACATACACCTGTCGGTTCGGGCCGGTCCCTCAGGTTCTCTCCCTTCGTTAGTTTCCTAGGCCAGCGAGGGGGAGCCGGAAAGCCGTGCCCATTCCTCCGTCATGAGGAAATGGCCATGTTGTCGTTTCAGACTCCGTGGTTCTGGTTTGGTCTAACCCGCCGCCAGTTCCGCGCCATGACCGGAGCGGCGTGCTTCTTGCCATAGGCTACCGCACGCACGCTCGCCACGTCAAAACCGACAAGGACGGCAGAGAGCCAGGGATGGCTTTTCTACCCCCTCAGTCTAACTCTCAGCGGGAGGCTTGTCAGCCAGAAATGGATCGGACCTGCCGAATTCCGTGAACACCTGCCGCGCAGACCGGCGCAGTTGGTCCCGTACCCAGACGGACAACTCTTGCCCGGCTAGTTCGGCAGCAGCCGCGAAAATCTGCTTTTCGGCGGTTGCCATGCGGACCTGAAGCAACTCCCCCTTGACCTTCTCCGGGGGCTTTCGCGGTCTGCCTTGCTTCCGTTTTGCGCTTGTTCATGGAAGAAATTGTACTGGCAAAAAACTGGCAAAACAAGCCTACTAACCTGTAACGTAAGTATATTGTCATGGCAATATATAGTATTGGGATTTGGAGTTACGTCCGCGTTTGCCGGTCGAGAAGTGGGTGGGTTATGAGTACGCGAGAGGTTAAAGCAAAGGAGCTTGCCGATCGTGGCCGCGTGGTCAAGCAAGACGATCACTGGCTCGTCTTCTCGCTTTCGTCTTCCGAGAAGTACAAGGTCACACTATATCCGGTTTTTTGCGCCTGCCCGGATTTTGAACTGCGCCAGGATACCTGCAAACACATCAAGGCGGTTCGCATTAGCATCGCCCAGAAGCGTTCCGATGCGCTACTCGGCAAGCCGCCGCGCGAGCCGGTGACGGGAGAGCCGATCCAGCATCCGCGAAAAACTTACGCGCAATGCTGGCCCGCCTACGATGCCGCGCAGAAAAACGAGAAACGGGAATTTATACTCCTGTTGTCCGAATTGTGCGGCGGCGTCGCGGAACCGGAGCGGAAGCCGTCGCGCGGCCGTCCGCCCGCCTCGCTCGCCGATCAAGCGTTCGCGGCCTGCTTTAAGGTTTTCACCGGATTGAGCGGACGGCGATTTACGTCCGACTTGCGGGACGCGGAGGAAAAGGGGTTCGTCGTACAGGCCATCGCGCACAACAGCATGGCGAAGTTTTTCGAGTCCGACGAAGCCACGCCGATTCTGCGCTGGATGGTCTTGCAGACGGCTCTCCCCTTGAAGGCTCTCGAAACGAAGTTCGCGGCGGATTCGTCGGGGTTCTCAGCTTGCAAGTTTGACCGTTGGTTCGACGCGAAATACGGCCGGATGCACGCGGAACACGCATGGGTCAAGGTTCACATTATGACCGGCGTTCTGACCAACTGCGTTACGGCCATCGAGATTCTTGACCAGTACGCGCACGATGGGCCGATCTTCCCTCCGCTCGTCAAGGCGACGGCCACCGGGTTCAAGATCGAGGAAGTATCCGGCGACAAGGCATACGGGACCATCGAGAACTACGAAGCAGCCGAACAAGTCGGCGCGACGCCGTACATCGCCTTCAAGACGAACGCAACCGGGTGGTCCGGTGGACTCTGGGCCAAGATGCACGCCATGTTCACTTTGCGGAAAGAGGAGTTTTTGCGGCATTATCACTTACGTTCAAACGTGGAAAGCACGTTCTCGATGGTCAAGCGGAAGTTCGGAGACAGTGTGCGGAGCAAGACGGAAACGGCCATGAAAAACGAAGTGCTGGCGAAGTTCGTCTGCCACAACATCGCCTGCTGCATCCAGTCGGCTTACGAGTTCGGCATCGAGCCGATTTTAGGAACAGAATGGGAACTTGATCCTAAAATGATCCTCAAATTCCCAATTTAGGAACAAAGCCGGCTCGACCCATTTGGCAGAGTGGCCCCAAGGCGCAAGTTTCATCCCGGTAATAGTTAGCGTTGACAATAGGGGGCGAGACTGCCAAACTGCCAACACCCCCTTTTGGGAAGCCAACTGCCCCTAACGGAGGGATGCAGCCCCCTTACCCTTCTGTCTAAAGCCAAACCATACAGCAAAATCGAACACGCTCCAGCCGGCGCGAACGCCGGGGCGAGTTCCTGTGTCTATCATAAGGTGCATGAACCGCACTGCACGCACCGAGTCTTTTCTCGAACTGACCGGCGATAACCTCACCCTGGCCGACGCCGGCCGCATCCTGCACGGCCAGGTCGAGCAACTCCGTCTCGCCTCGGCGGCGCGCCGCCGCGTCGAGCAGGCTCGTCGATGTCTCAACGAGTTGCTGTCCCAGGGCGATACTCTGTACGGCGTCAACACCGGCTTCGGCAAATTGGCCAGCCAGCGCATCGAGCCGCATGAAGTGCTCGCCTTGCAGGAAAACTTGCTCCGCAGCCACGCCGTCGGCATGGGGCCGCTCTTGAGTCTCGGCGTCAGCCGGCTTGCGCTCGCCCTGCGCATCCAGGCGCTAGCCAAGGGCCATTCGGGAGTGACGACCGAATTGATCGAGCAACTGATCGAAATGTACAACCGTGGTGTGGTGCCCGCGATTCCCGAACAGGGCAGCGTCGGCGCTTCCGGCGACCTCGCCCCGCTGGCCCATCTCGCCCTCGTCGTCATGGGTGAAGGACACGCCTTCGTCGTCCGCTCCACAAGCGGCGACGGGCGAAAGCCGATGAGCGGCCGGGCCGCACTGAAGCGTGTTCATATGAAATCGTATCGGCTCCGGGAGAAAGAGGGATTATCGCTCATCAACGGAACCCAGATCAGTACCGCCCTTCTCGCCGACGCCCTGGTGCGAACGGATCGGCTGGCGCGGGTCGCGGATGTGGCGGGGGCGATGACGGTGGAGGCCACCAAAAGTTCGCGGCGGCCGTTCGACCCGCGCATTCAGGCGATCCGTCCGCACCCCGGACAGGGCGCCTGTGCCGCCAACCTGCTCTGCCTGCTGGCCGACAGTGCCATCATGGAGTCGCACGCCCATTGCAGCAAGGTGCAGGACGCCTACAGCATGCGCTGCATGCCGCAGGTCCACGGCAGTCTGCGCGACGCCCTCGTTCATGTGACGGCCGTCGTCGAGCGCGAGATGAACTCTGCCACCGATAACCCCCTCGTCTTTCCCGACACCGGCGAAGTCCTCTCTGGCGGCAACTTTCACGCCCAGCCGATCGCGTTGGCCGCCGATCTTTTGTGCGCGGCCGTCACGGATCTGGGCAGCATCAGCGAACGCCGCGTCGAGAACCTCGTTAACCCCGACCTCAGCGGCCTGCCGGGATTTTTGACGCCGCATCCGGGACTCAATTCCGGGATGATGCTCGTGCAAGTGCTGGCGGCGGCGCTGGTCTCGGAGAACAAGGCGCTGTCGTTCCCGGCCAGCGTCGATTCGATCCCGACCTCGGCCAACCGCGAGGACCATGTCTCGATGAGCACCGGCGCCGCCCGCAAGTGCCGGCAGGCCGTCACCAACACGACGCGCGTCCTGGCCTGCGAAGTTTTGTGCGCCGCCCAGGGGTTGGAGTTCCACAAGGCTCTGCGTCCCGGCCTTGGTGTCGAGGCGGCGTACCGCCATGTGCGCGAGCACGTCCGGCCGCTGGGACGCGACCGCACCTTGCACCGCGACCTGGAAGCCGTCGAACGCTTGATCCGTTCGGGCAGTTTGTTGATGGCGGTGGAAGACGTTTGCGGTAAGCTGGAATAAATAGAGGAGATACCGCCTCCGATCGTCAAGGCGGGATGGACACACCTGGACAGGAGGGGTAAATTACTGACCTCCCTGGATTGGAGCAGGGATCAGACATTTCTTCTGGGAAAGGATTCCCGAATATGATACAATTGGGGAAAGCCCACGTGACCGGCTTCGATCCTGCCCGGGACGTCCGCATCATCCACGAGCCATCCGTCTATCTCGTCGGCCGCCAGACGGTCGATGCGTCGGTCGTGGATCGCTTTCTGGCCGATCATGGCGTAAGCTGGAAGACGGACACCGAGGTTGCCGGCGAGCATCTGATCGAAGTGGCGGGGCGCCTCTGCTACATGAGCTTCGCCAAGCCGCGGCCGGGCGGCAACAAAGCGTATCTGGACCACATTCTGGAGGTCGGACACGGTTCGGTCCTCGAACACGCGGCCTGGAATTTCGTGTTCGCGGGCATCTCCCGGAGTTGCACGCATGAATTGGTCCGGCACAGGGCTGGGTGGGCTTATTCCCAGTTAAGTCAACGTTACGTGGACGAGTCCGTCGCCGAGTACGTTGAACCGGATGCGATCGCCGGGGATCCCGAACTACACGCCCTTTGGTTGGAAGCGGTTGGCCATGCCCATCAGGCGTACATGAAACTGGTTGAGAAGTTGGCCGAGCATTACAAGGAGGAGCCGGACAAGACGCTGCGCCGTAAACTGGCCCGGCAGGCGGCCCGCAGCGTGCTGCCCAACGCGACAGAGACGAAAATCTTCGTCACCGCCAACGCCCGGGCGCTGCGGCATTTCATCGAGATGCGCGCCAGCCGGCACGCCGAAGTGGAGATCCGCAAGCTGGCCGTCGGCGTGCTCCGCATCATGCAGACCGAAGCGCCCCATTTGTTCAGCGATTACCAACTCGTGCCCCTGCCCGACGGCACCTACGAGGCGACCACGCCTCATCGCAAGGTTTGAGCGAAATGCCCGGTGAGAGAGAACGAATAAAATACCGTGATCGCGTCCGGTGCGGCCCCGCGTCCCTCGGCCCACCTTGCTCCTTCTCTCCCGCCTAATTCCCTGTTGTCCCCTACGAGAACCCCATGGTCCGCGACCTACAATCGACCCAAGGCGTCCTGGAACTGCATCCCAAAGGGTTCGGCTTCCTGCGCAACGCCGCCCGCAACTACGTGGCCCAGGCGGCCGACCCGTATGTGCCCGCCCCGCTGATCCAGCGGCTGGGCCTGCGCGAAGGGCTGCTCCTGACCGGCCCGCTGGAGATCGGCCACGCCAACGGCGGACCCCGCAAGGGTAACAACGGCCATCGGCAAGCTGCCGGCCCGCGCCTGGCCCGCATCGAGCAGATCGAAGGCAAACCGCCCGAGCAGTTCCGCCGACGCAACTTCGATGACCTCACCCCCATTGATCCGCATCAGCACATCCGGCTCGAAACCGGGGCCGAGCCGTTGACCACGCGCGTCATGGACCTGTTGACGCCGATCGGCAAGGGGCAACGCGGACTCATCGTCGCGCCGCCGCGCACCGGCAAGACCATCCTGCTCCAGCACATCGCCCAGGCCGTCGCCACCAACCACCCGGAGATGCACCTCATCATGCTGCTCGTCGATGAGCGGCCCGAAGAAGTGACCGAGATGCGCCGCACCATCCGCGGCGAGGTCATCGCCAGCAGCAACGACCACGACTCGCAAAGCCACGTCCGCTGTGCCGAGTTGGTAGTCGAGCGAGCCAAGCGGTTGGCCGAGCAGGGCCGGCAGGTGTTCGTGCTGCTGGATAGTTTGACCCGGCTGGCGCGGGCCTACAACAAGAACGTCAGCAACAGCGGCCGAACCATGTCCGGCGGCGTGGACATCCGTGCCATGGAAGTGCCCAAGCGTCTGTTCGGCTCCGCGCGCGTCTTCGAGGAGGGCGGCTCGCTGACCGTCATGGGCACGGCCCTGATCGACACCGGCAGCCGGATGGATGAAGTGATCTTTCAGGAGTTCAAGGGCACCGGCAACATGGAGCTGGTGCTCGACCGCCGGTTGGCCGACCGCCGGGTGTTCCCGGCCATCGACATCAGCCAGTCCGGCACGCGCAAGGAAGAACGCTTGCTGACCCCTGACGTGCTTCAGCGCGTCACGCTCTTGCGCCGCACACTGGTGAACATGAAACCCGTCGAGTCCATGGAGATGCTGGTCAAGAAGATCGGCGAGTACTCCTCCAACGCGGCATTCCTCGACCGCATCGCCGTCGCCGTCCGCTGAGCGAACTCTCCGCCGCCAAGCCGCATCGCCAAACGAAGTTTTCGGACGGTTCGCCCGTACTCTGCCGTAGCGATTATTCCACGCTCGGCGGAGGTATCGCGCGGCAAAACCGCGTTCGCAACTTGACAGGAAGGATAGAACAAGTCAAGCTGGGCAATCTGGGTAATTTTATAACTCCTGAAGCCGGCCGCCTCGCGCCGGGCTTCGCTCCTAAGATTGCTCACCCCATGCTTTCCTCCCTGTTCTCGACCATTACCAAAAGGCCCTTCGGCAATCGCTCTCACCCGACCAACTCGCTGCCGCCGAGGCTGGAAGTGTTGGAAGACCGCTGTCTCTTGTCGGCGACAACGGTGCCGTCGGACGTCAACCCGTTCGTTGTCCTCACGGGTCCGGGCGATGTGTTCGTCGCCTCGCAGCCCAAAGGCAATCCGGGCGTGGTGTTTCTGGGAGATTCGATTGCCGGAGGTTACTACTACGGCACGGGGACACCGGTCTGGTCGGCCTTCATGGCCCCGTTGGGCGCGGCCGACTATGGCGTCGGCGGTCAGACGACGCAAACGCTGTTGTTTCAGTTGTCATTGGGTCAGTTGGTGGGGATCAACCCCTCGGTGGCCGTGCTGATCATCGGCACCAACAACCTGATCGAAGGCGACTCGCCCCAAGCGACCGCCGCCGGCGTCCTCGCCGATGTCAACACCATCCACGCTTACCTGCCCGCGACGCAAATTCTCGTCCTGGCCACGCCTCCCGGTGCGCCCAGCCCGAACGACCCCTATCGCCGGGCGACGGAACAGACCGACGCGCTGGTCGCTCAGATGCTGGCCGGCGACACGCGGGCCACTTTCGTCAACATCGCGCCGGCCCTCGAACAAGCCAACGGCACGATCTCCAACCTCGTGGAGTTCGATTACATCCACCCGACGGTGCTGGGCTACTTCGATATGACCCTCGCCCTGATCGTTCCCATCGAGCAAGCGGCCCTGACGAGCGATGCGCGTATGGAAGCGTCCCTGTGGGGCGGCCTGTTCGGGGAGGCGTTCCCCCTCCTCTCGTTCAGCACGCACGTCAACTTGACCGAATCGAGCGGTCTTCGTTCGTTGATCTTTTGATGGGAGGTTACTTCTTCCAGCCCCGGTTCCAGTTATTTTGGGGCTGCGGCTGTGGATGGAAGCGCGTGTCAATGGTCGGCGGTTTCCATCCTTGGATCCCGTTGAATTGGCCTTGGGTCGCCTGGGAGCGCTCATAAGCTTCGCGGCTCATCTTGTCGTACGACGCCTTGTTCGCGGCCGCAGGATCCTTGAGTACTTCACGCTCTTCCTCGGTGAGCGTGGCTCGGGAGAGCAAGTCGGCCACGGTGCCCTGTAAGTTCTTGTGGAAGCAGGCTCCTCCGACAATTAAGGCGAGGAGGAAGACACCCACCATCTTGCTGACCGTGGCAAAGCTCTTTTCCATTTGCTGGATCCCAATTGGTTCCTTGAGGAAGGTTCGCCGAACGCACGGCAAGCCTAGCTCACACGGACACCCCTGTCCAACCTCAGCGGCAGGAAGCGGTTGTCGCCACCTCATTGCGCGCGCTTTCTGATTGCATCCGCGCTGCCGCCCGGTACGATGGCAGGGTATTGCGGTCGGAAAACTCCTGGACGCCAGGCGGAGGGTGCGGTCATGTTGCGATTGGAGAGCGGCAAGGGTGTGAAAACATGCGACGGTCTGACGCGGCGCGACTTCCTGCGCGTGGGGACGCTCGGCGCCGGCGCCGTCGGACTGTCGTTGGCGGACCTGCACGCCGGAAATCCCCAGCGAGACATTAACTGTATCCTCCTCTTTCTCGTCGGCGGTCCCGGACAGCTCGATACTTGGGACTTGAAGCCGGACGCGCCCGACACGATCCGCGGCCCCTTTCGGCCAATCCCCACGAACGTACCCGGCATTAGCATCTGTGAACATTTCCCGCGCATGGCCCAACAGGCGCATCGCTATGCCATCGTCCGCTCGGTCCATCACGAAGAGGCGCCCATCCACGAGACCGGCCAGCAGTTGATGCAGACCGGCCACCTCTTCCGCGGCGGCCGGGAACATCCGCACTATGGCGCGGTGCTGTCCCACCAGCGCGGGTCGCGCGCCTGGGGGTGCCGCCATTCGTGGTGCTGCCGGCACCGTTGGGCAACACGGGCGTCAGCGTCGGACACGGTCAGGGGGCCGGCCCTCTCGGCGCGGACCACGAACCGTTCGTGCTGCACGCGGACCCCGCCCGGATGCTCGACGCCATCGATGCCGCCCATCGCGCCCTGGATTCCAACCCGGCGCACGATCCCGCCTTCGATCGCCTGTTGACCTCTCGTGCCAAGCACGCCTTCGATCTCGCGGCCGAGGCGGACGACGTGCGCTTGCGCTACGGGCGAAGCACCTTCGGCCAATCCTGTTTGCTGGCGCGGCGGCTGATCGAGCAGGGCGTGCGCCTGGCGACGGTGAATATGTTCGACACGGTGTTCAACCAAATCACCTGGGATTGCCACGCCGATGGCGGGCCGCTGGCAACCACGCTCGACGACTACCGCGATACGCTATGTCCGATGTTCGACAAGGCGTACACGGCCCTGCTCGACGACCTTGCCGAGCGCGGCCTGCTGGAGACGACGTTGGTGGTGGCGATGGGAGAGTTCGGACGAACGCCACAGCTGAACCCGCGCGGCGGGCGCGACCATTGGCCGGGCGTGTGGTCGATCCTGTTCGCCGGCGGCGGCGTACGCGGCGGACAAGTGGTCGGCTCGTCGGATCGCATCGGCGCCGAGCCGCGCGACCGTCCCGTCACTCCCGCCGAGGTCGCGGCCACGATTTACCGATTCCTGGGGATCGACGCTCAGACGCGCATCCCCGGAAGCGACGGCCGGCCGGCGCCGATTACCTCGGCAACAGCCCTCAGCGAACTCTGAACGAAGAACCGTGCGCCTCGTGACAGGACGATGGGGAGGTCCTCATGAGCGAGCCATCTCTTTTCAACGAACGATCGTTTGATCCGTTGTTGTCTTCGGTGGAGCAGCTGCGCCGGCGGTTTGTCGCCGACTGGGAGGATTCCCTGACGAATGGGAGTGTACCGCCGGAGCTGCAAAAATATCTCGGCGAACTCCCCGAGCCGGAGCGTTCGCAAGCGCGGGCGGAGTTGGAGGCAGTGGAGCAGAGCTATCGCCAACGGCTCGCCTCGAACCAAACCGTCGATGCGGCTCATTTTCCTGGTGAAACCGTCCCCGACCCGGCGCGAGTCGAGCAAGGGACGGTCGATTATGCGCGTCCCGTGCCGCCTGCCGATCCGGAGACCCTTTCCGCGGAGGCCGACCCTGCCGAGACCGGGGCGTTCAGTCTCGACGAGAGCGCGGCGGAGGTCGTCCGCGATACGGATCATCCGGCGGAATCCGCCGCCAGCACGGTCGATTATCGCCGTGGCGAAACAGGGGGCAAACGCGCTCGTGCCGCCGACACGGAGAGGCAGAGTGGCGCGCGTTCGAAGTCGGCGGGCGGCGTGCGGCGCGGGTGGCCGGCTACGAGGTCCTGAGCGTTCTCGGCCGCGGCGCGATGGGCATCGTGTTCAAGGCGCGTCAGCCGGGGCTGAAACGGTTGGTCGCGCTGAAGATGATCCTGGCCGGCTCGCAAGCCAGCGAGCGCGACGTGGCCCGCTTCCGCGTCGAGGCCGAGGCGGTCGCCCAGCTTCAACACGCCAACATCGTCCAGATTTATGAAGTCGGCGAGGACGAGGGCCGGCCGTTCTTTTCGCTGGAATACATCGAGGGCGACAGCCTGGCCAAGCGGATCAACGGCGTTCCGCTGCCGCCGCGCGAAGCGGCCGAGTTCCTCCTGCAACTGGCCCATGGGATCGACTATGCCCACCAGAAAGGCATCATTCACCGCGATCTCAAGCCGGCCAACGTCCTCGTGACCCCGGTCGGCATCGCCAAGATCACCGACTTTGGGCTGGCCAAAAAGCTGGAGGACGAATCGGGCCAGACCGTCAGCGGCACCGTCTTGGGCACGCCCAGCTACATGTCTCCCGAACAGGCCGAGGGCGAGATTCAAAAGGTCGGGCCGCTGGCCGACGTGTACTCGTTGGGTGCGATCCTGTACGAGCTGCTGACCGGCCGGCCGCCGTTCCGCGGGACGAAGATGCTCGACACGCTGCAAATGGTACGGACGCGCGAGCCGGTGGCCCCCTGCGAGCTGCAACCGAAGGTGCCCGGCGACCTGGAGACGATCTGCCTGAAATGCTTGCAGAAAGACCCGGCCCGGCGTTATGCCAGTGCCGCCGCATTGGCCGAGGATTTGAGACGATTCCTGGCCGGTGAACCCATCCTCGCCCGTCCGGTGGGGGTTTTCGAGCGCTTCTGGCGCTGGTGTCGCCGCAACCCGCGTGTCGCCGGGCTGAGCGCGGCCGTGGTTCTGCTGTTGATCGTGTGGGCGGCGTCTTCGTCCGTCCTCGCGTACATCGCCGTGCAAAACGAGAAAAGGGCCGAGACGAACGAACAGAAAGCGAAGGAGGCGGCCCAGGAGTCGGAAAAGAATGCCGAAACGGCCCGGCAAAATGCCCTCGTCTCGGGGAACCGGCAACAGAACGCTTTTCTGAAGATGGTGGCGCTGGGCGGCGAGTTTCAGAAGCGGCTGCACTCCCGGCGCCTGTCCGAAAAGCTCGGCCCGGAGGCCCGGACGCTGCGGGATCAGCTCATGGCCGTCTTGCGCACGAAGATGCTGGATTTGGCCCGCGAGGTCGAGGAGAAGAACGTAAGCGCGTCCAGCTCGGCGGCCGTCTATCAGCAGTTGGGTGACTTGCTGCTCGGCCTGGGTCAAGGCCCGGAAGCGCTGCGCCAGTACGAGGAGGGCTACCGGATCACCAAGAAGTCCGCCGAGGACCGCCCGGACAGCAACGGAGCGCGGCACGACCTGGGCATCATGCTGATGCGCCTGGGCGATGTCGCCCTCGAAGTGAACGGCGACGCGAAGACGGCGCGGGATTACCACCAGAAGGGCTGGGATCTTCAGCACGAAGTCTATATCCACCCGCACGGCACCGATTATCCCGCGGTCAACGCCTCGGTCCACCTGTCGCACCATGCCATCCACCTCGGGCATTCGATTTTGTCCCAGGGCCGACCCGACGAGGCGATGAAGCACTTCGAGGAGGCGCTCAAGCTGCGCAAGGAATGGGCCGAAGCCGTCGCGCACAGCCCCGAGTCGCGCAGCTGGCAGGTCGAGGCGTACATGTGGCTGGGCACCACGTCCTGGCATCGCGGCGACGCCAAGGCGACGACGCAATACTTCCGCGACGGCCTTCGGCTCGGTGAATCTCTCGTGAAAGAGCATCCGGGCGACTTCTCCTTCAAGGAGGACCTGGTGCAGGTCTACGGCGCCGAGGGGGACGCCCTGGCGCATCTGGGCCGCGATGAGGAAGCGGGAAAGAGCTATCAGCGGGCGCGAGTATCTCGACATAAGCCTGGCCCGCAATCCCGACAACCTCGAGCAGCAGCCGTACCTGGCGCTGCTCCACGAGCGGCTCGGAGGGCTGGCCCAACGCCGGGGGCAGCGCGTGGAGGCGGACAAGCATTATCAAGAGGCTCTGAAGATCCGCGAGGATCTGGCGATGCTGCACCCGGATCACCGCGTCTGGCAGGGGGCTTATGTGGTGGCGCTGGCGCACGGGGGCAAACACGCCGACGCAGCGCGACGCGCCGAGGATCTGCGGAAGCAGGCCGGGCAAAGCCCCGAGCTGCTCCTGCAAATCGCCCGCTGTCATGCCGTCTGCGCCGCCGCAGCCGGGCAGAAACAAAACCCTACCGCCAAAGCGCTGGAGGCGTTGCAGGCACTAGTTGCTCTTGATTTCCGAGATCCAGTTCTCTTGCGAACCGACCCCGACCTGGCCTGCGCTCCAGAAGGAGCCTGCGTTCCGCGCCTTGCTGCAAAAAATGGATTAAACGCACGCCGTCTTGTTATCCCGCGCCGGAGGTTTGTTTCGCGGGCTATCCCATCCATCTGCTCGTGGAGGATTCGCGGCTGGTGACGGCCGCGGGTGCCGAGGAAGCTCTCGGACGAGTGCTGGCCCATCCTTTGACGAGCTATGCGTCAGGACAGCGTGTCGCTAAGGAAGCGGTGCTTCGAGCCGTTCTGACGGAAGCGGCCCCTCCGCGCACGATCGCGGAACTCGATGGGCTGCTGAGCCGGTCAGGGGTCGGATGCGGTGCGGGCCGTGCGTCGCTGGCCTGGCTAATGAAATACGATTTCCTCCGGTTGGCCGCTCCGAAAGGGGAACGCGATTGACTTCGGTTCGATTGGTGGGGGAATCTGGTGTTTTTTCCCTAGCCCAGCCCTTCAGGACTTGAATCGCGATGGTGAGAAAGAATTGCGTTGGACTTTAGGAACGAAGAAAAAAGTCGCAGGCTCTTGACAAATCGTTTGTGTTTACCCAAAATGGTGAACATGATCGTCACGGTCTTTGCCAGAGAAGTGAAGCGACTTCGTTCAGAAAGGGGCCTCACGATTAGAAATCTGGCCTCTGCTCTGGGGAAGAGCGTCGCGTACCTGGCAAAAATCGAGGTTCAGGGTGAGATACCCACTCCTGAACTGATCTGTGAAATGAGTCGCCTGCTGGATGCGAGTCCTGCCGATATGCTTCGGCTCGCCAAAGAAGCACGTCTCTCCAGTTTCTCGCGCGAGATTGATCGGGAATACTCCCTGGCAATGGCGGCGTACCAACAAGGTCATCGTACTGCTCAGTCACAAGAGAAAGGAGCCTACAAGATGGCTACGGTTTTGGGCCTCATCAACATGAAGGGTGGTGTGGGCAAGACGACGCTGGCGATGCAACTCGCCCACGCGGCTGACCTGATGGATCTCAGGACGCTGGCTGTTGACCTTGACCCTCAATCCAATCTAAGCCAAGTTCTGATGGGACCAAAGGCTTATGTGGAACATCTGGCCGCAGACAAACCAACGGTCGTACAGATCTTCGACGAAATGGTACCGACCCGACAAACCACCGGTTCCACGCACCTGCTTGACATTAATGAGGTCATCCTCAAGGAAGTCGGCTACTGGAGAGGCAGTACTTTGGACTTGATTCCCAGCCGCCTGGAGCTGTCTCGAACGCTGAAAAACCCCTATGGTAAGGAACGTCATTTGGCAAAGGTGCTGGTGCAGGTGAGCGAGCAATACGACCTTGTAATTATTGACTGCGCCCCCACCGAGTCCGTCTTGACGGAAGCAGCTTACTTCGCGAGCCGCTATCTTCTCGTCCCGATCAAACCGGAGTTTATGGCCACGATTGGTTTACCATTGCTTGCCCGATCTCTCCAAGATTTTCAACTCCTAAACGAAGACCACGAGATCGAAATCGCTGGCTTGGTTTTTAATCATTCTTCAAGCTACACGTCCGGCCCAGAAGGGCAGCAATTGATTAAAGAAGTCACCAAGATGGCCACAGAACATGCATGGAATATCTGTGAGAATCAGGTGCGCTATTCCGCCTCGTTTGCAAAAGCGGCGCGTGAGGGGACCCCTTTATCACGGACGAGCTACGCTCGTCGTGATGTGGTTGCAAGTTTAGGTGATTTGGCGGATGAAGTATTCCACCTCATCGGTGTAGCAGAGGTGACAACATGAATGAACATTTCCTCGAGCTTGAACTGCGATTGCTCATCTTGCAGTTTGGTCGGCAGAAAGTTTTGAGTGCCCTCGCTCGACTTGGCGAGCAAACAATCGAGGAACTGGAGCAGCAGCTGCGGGCAAAAGAGGAGAAGCGGATGCGCAAGCGCCCCCGACCTTCAGTTATGGATCTTGTGTCTGCCGAGTGCCGAGAGCATCCTGAAATCGCCGAGCCGCTTCGGTGCCTTGCCATTGCTTTCCAAAATCGCACATTCCTCCCACACCTTCGCGATGTGCAGCGGTTTCTTGATCGATCCGGCTCGACAACTGGCAAATTGCGATCCCGCGAAGCTGCGACGCCAGTCCTCATTCGCGAACTCGCCAAGCTGACACGCGATGAACTACTCCGCCTCGTTCCAAAGAACGATACGCTCGGGAATAGTGATTTTTCGCTGCTCGCGCGAAATCATGAGGATGCCGGGTAAAGAGACAAGTGAGGCCAGTGAGCGGATCGATAAACCACCCAAGAGTTGAGGATCAGCTGTCGATATGTTCCAAAAAATGAGGATTGTCCGATCAACTGCTCGGCAATCTAGCTACTGTTCTGAGGGATATCATGTCCAGCCCCTTTCGGGGGTTCCGGCCTGCGCTCCGAGGCGGTCTCTGCAAAGGGCTGATGCCCTGAAAAACCCGCCATTCTCCACGCAATTCCCCAGCCCTGAATGGCTGGGCTAACGAAAAGACTCCATAAACAACTGACACACACACTTCGATTCACTTACCGATGCAGAATCGGCTGAAAATGCGATCGAGCAGATCATCCGTGTAGACCGCACCCACCATTTCGCCCAGTTGCTCCAGCGTCCCGCGCAATTCCAGCGCAAACAACTCCGGCGGATCCCCGAACAGAACGATGTGATGTGCGCGGCGAAGTTGTTCGAGACAGGATTCGATGTGATGGCGGCAGCGGCTCAGGCTCGGAGCGAGAGCCGGCTGCTTGTGGCGCCGGGCACGTGCGGCAAGGATCGCCCGCAGCGATTCGATTCCCATTCCCGTCAGCGCACTGGTGGCCGGCAGGCCGGCGGGAGCGGCCGCCCGATCGCATTTCGTGGCGATGGGGAGGACCGGCGGATGCGTTTGTCGGCACAGCGCCTCTTCCTCGGGTGCGATCGGTTGTCCCACTTCGAGACACAAGAGCAGCAAATCGGCCTGTTCAGCCTGTTCGCGGGCCAGCGCCTGCGCTTGCGTCTCGATGGTCCCTGTATCCGCCTGCCAGCCGGGCGTGTCGATCAGCTCGACGACAACGCCATCAAGATCGAGACGATGCACGAGGTAATCGCGCGTGGTGCCCGGCTCCGGGCTGACGAGCGCATCCGCCCCGGCGAGGGCGTTGAAGAGACTGCTTTTACCGGCGTTGGGACGGCCGGTCAGCACGACGCGGAAAACGCGGTCGGCGACGCCGCGCTGATTCAGTTGCTTGCCGAGCAGAGTGATCTGGGCGAGCGCCTTGGCCAGACGTTTCAGGATCTCCTCCGGTCGCACGAACTGGATGTCCTCGTCGGCGAAATCGAGACCGGCCTCCACATCGGCGAGCAGGTTGAGGAGATCTTCTCGCAACTCCTGGAGCGGGCGAGCCATGCCGCCGGCCAGTTGTTTCAGAGCTTGTTTCAGCTCGTCGCGCGTGTCCGACTCGATCACCGCCTGCACGGCCTCGGCGCGGGTTAGGTCGAGCTTGCCGGCCAGAAACGCCCGTAGGGTGAACTCACCCGGCTGGGCGGCGCGGCAGCCGGAGTGGAGCAGTTGTGCGATCAGTAGTTCCATCAACGGCGGGGAGGACAGCGTGTGAATCTCCACCACGTCCTGTCCGGTATAGCTGTGCGGCGCGGGCCAGTAGTAGACATCCACCGGCAAGGGCGCGAGGTTGGGCAAGCGCAAGTGCCCGGAATGCAAGGACCGTCGGCCCGGCTCGATGACTTGCGATGCGGAGAATAGGTTTGCAATCGCGGTGAGCGTGGCGGGACCGCTGACGCGCACGATGGCCCGGCCGCCGGGACCGGGGGCCGTGGACAGGGCGGCGATGGTATCGCGGGTGTGCATTACGAACCGCCGTACCGGCGTTGCAGCCGGCGCACGCCCCTCGGAGCGATCAGCAAAGCGCTCGACCAGCGCCAACAATATGAGATAAATGCGGTAGTCCATTTCCGGCACGACGACGCCGCGCACGTTGTAGTCGGCCGAGCCGACGTTGCTGAGGCGGACGCCGTTGCGCTCGACGCTCAGGTCGATGCCGCGGGCCGTGCCGTCGTGGCTGGAGCGACGGCTCTTGTACTTGATCTCATAAGTCGATTTCAATTCGCCCGCCACTTCCTCGTAGATTTGCCGCAGCTGCGAAACGTCGCGGGCCTGGTAGTATTTGCCGCCCGTCTGGTCGGCCAACGCACGCAGCGACGCCTCGTCGATGCCGTTATCGTGCAGGTCGATGGACAGTTTCTCGAAAATCTCGAACAGCCGTTGCTCGTTGCCGGCATGGAAATACTGGCCGCCCGTCTCGGCGGCCATGCGCCGCATGACGGCTTCGTTGATCTCCTCGGGCCGGCCCAGGCCGAGCATGTACAGCGGAATTTGCTCCTCCTTGGCCCGGTCGATCACCAGTTGCGCGGAGTATCGACTGCCGGGGGCCTCGTCCTTGCCGTCGGTCAGGACGACGATGGCCTTGCGTCCCGGCGGGCGGGCCGCGACCAGCGTTTCGATGCCCGAATAGGTCGCGTCGTAAAGCAGCGTGCCGCCCTCCGGTTCCAGCTTGTCGATGCGCTGGCTCAGGGCTTGCCGGTTGTCACTGAACGGATCGGGAACGCCGACGTTGCTGCTGAACGGCAAGAGCGTCGTCTTGGCCTCGTGACCCATCAGGGAGACGAACCGCTGGGCGGCTCGCTTCAGCGCTTCGATTTTCGAGGTCTTGTCGTTGGCGTCGGCCTTGCCGCGCATGCTGCCGGAGTGATCCAGAACAAGCACCGTGGTGACGGCGAAGGACCGGCCTGGCTCGCCGATGCCGACCGTGTAGACGGGCACGCCGTTGTCGTTGGCTTCCTGAATCGTCTCCGCCAGCGTCCGCTTGCTGTTGACATCGACGCCGTCGGTCATCAGGACGACGGCCCTGCGGCCGTTGACTCCCTTGAGCATGCGGATGGCGACGGAGGCGGCGTCGAGATAGGCGGTGCCGCCGGCGGGGCGGGCCGAATCGAGCAGGCGCTCGATCACCTGCCGATGGGCGGCGAACTGGGCGGGATCGCGAATCGGCTGCTCGCGCGTCTTGATCTCGTGATCGAACAGAACCAGGCCGGTGTCGGCCTTGCTGCCCAGGAGGTTGAGGAAGACGTGGGCCGCCTGCTTGGCCTGGTCCATTTTGCTCAGACCCGCGCTGCCGCTGCGGCCGGCCATGCTGCCGCTCACGTCCAGGGTCAGCACGGTCGTCAAGTTCTGCGCCTTGGCCTGAAACAGCTTCTCCGTGGCGACCACGTATCCGTCTTCGCGGACCACCACCTCGTCTTCACTGCGGTCGTTCGCCTGATTGTTGTCGTCGTGCGCCACCTTGAAACGCACGGTCACGTACAGCGCTCGGCGTCCGTCCTGTTCCTCGAAGGCGGCCGTTACCTTGTCGTTGATGTCGATGTGATACGGCGAACGATCGGTATTCTGAGCCGGCCCCGGCACGACCGCGAGGAGCAAGGTCGCCAGGGCAATTACGAGAAGGGTACGCATGAGGGGAATCCTCCGTAGTCCGTAGGGTGGGCCGAGTCTTCGAGGCCCACCACACCGCTGCTGGTGGGCCTCGAAGACTCGGCCCACCCTACATTCCCGGCCACCGTACACACTACGGACTAACCGCGATTCTTCTTCTCGGCCTCCTTCAGCACCGCGACCCACCACTCGCGCAGCCGTTTGCGCCATCGGCCGATCGCAGAACTGGTCTCGGCGCCGGTATCCTGCACCTCCGTTTGACCTTGCCGACGCTTGTTCCGCCCCCGTTTGCCGCCAGCCCGGCCGCGGACTTCGAGGGACGGCGCCGTCGTGATGCCGCCGTCGGCGGGACGGATGGCGGTCGAGGAGCCGGCCGGCGCGGGCGTCAGACGGTCACCGGCGCCGGCCCGTCGGAGGAGCCGTTGAAAGTACCCTTCGCCGGATACCTCCTGGATCTCCGGTTTCTTCTTCGGCAACAGCTTGCGCTCGCAGAAGCCCCAAACGCTGCTGGCGATGAAGTACAGGCACAGCCCGGCCGCCACCTTGTAGAACATCAACCCGAAGAAGATCATCATGTACTTCATCATCTTCTGCTGCATCGCCTGCTGCTCGTCGGCCGGCGGCGGCGTCATCATCTTCTGCTGCACGATCATCAAGATCACGGCGATGACCGGCAGCAGGTTGAAGTACGGCCCCAGGTAGAAGAACGAGCCGTAGTCCTCGACGCGGCTGATCCACGGGATGTTCTCGCTCCAGCTCAAGAGCATGTCCGGGGCGGCCAGGTTGGGGATCCACGTCGGCCAAAACTCGGCCAGCCGGAAATGAATGCTCTCCTGCAAGGCGAAATACAGCCCCATGAAGATCGGCATCTGCAACAGCAGCACCCAGCAGCTGCCGAACGGGTTGACGCCGTGCTTGCGGTACAGATCCATCTGCGCCATGCCCAGCGCTTGCCGATCGTCCTTGAATTTCTCCTGCAATTTCTTGAGTTCCGGGGCGAGCTGCTGCATGCGCAGGCTCATCAGCGCCTGCTTGCGGCTGAGCGGGAACATCATGCCGCGCACCAGCACGGTCAGGACGATGATGCACAGGCCGTAGCTGGGAATGATCGCGTGCAGGTACGCCAGGATCGCGTGCATGAAGTTCGTGCATTTGACGACCAGCGCGGTCCAGTAAATCGCGCTGGCGAAGCTGCCCATGCCGCCGGGCGAGTGGTAATCCGTCAGCGTGTTGAGGTGCAGGTCGTCGTGATAACGGCTGACCAGGGCCGGATCGACGCCGCCTTGCTCCAGCGGTTTTTCCGTCAATCCGGGCGGGCCGGCCAGCTGGCTGACCTTCACCGGGCCGTTGTAGAGCAGATACTTGTGGACGACCTCGTCCTTGCCCTTGAGTTCCACCGGCTCGGTTGCCACGCGCACCGTGATGTCATCCACCCACAGCGCGGGCTGCGAATCCTCGGGGAAAAACTGGGTGGCGACCTCGGGATATTCGTTGGTCTGGGCGTTGTACGGGGCGGTATGGTGCAAGACGGCAACGCGCGCGCCCTTGGTCAACCCGTGCGAATGGAAGGGGTCGTCCGGGGAGAAATAGAATGTCTCTTCCGACCCGCCGCCGGTTTTGAGGACGAAGCTCGTCCCGTCCTCAGCGACGCTCGTGATGACACCGCGAGTCAGCGACTCTTCCAACGTCGGTCGGGCCTGGCGCAAGAAACCGCGCTGCTGCTGCTCGTTATCGACCACGATGCCGGAGGCGAAATACTGGTTGGCCGTCATCGCGTAGGTGATGAAGTGGTTGCCTTCCTTGAGGACTTCGTTGCCGCCGCCCCAGTGGCTGATTTGTTGAAGCGTCTGCAAATCGCGATAAACATTGCCTTCCTTGTCGGTGCGGGCGATCAGGGCGTTGCGGAAGATGCTCGTGTACCACTTGCCCTCGACCGGCAAGCCGTGCGCGCCCGTCAGTTGATAGCGAATCTTCTTACCGGCTTTATCCGCCTCGTCCTTGAGGCGCATCCGCACTTCCAAGCCGACGTGGTACTCGCCCTCCGTCAGGCTGTACGTCTTGGTGATGAACACCCCCTGCGTTTCGGTCTGGAACGACACCGACTCGCGGAGTCGTCCGTCAGCCAGCTTCTCCTTTTTCTTTTCGCCGAGGACCTTCCAGTTGATCCGGCCCAGCGTGTCGAGCGGCTTGTCGTCGGTCGGCGTATCGACATCGAAGGCGTACAGCACAAACGACGGCGAGCGCCGGTTGTGGGCGGCCGGCACCAATTCCAGCGGACGAGGTTTCGTCTTCTCCGCGTCTTCCCATTCCGGCCGGCCATAGTCGTCGGCCGACTGGAACTTGTTGAACGTCAGGCTGCGCCAGCCGGCCCCAAGCGGGTCGGTAAGCACGTACAGATGAAACTTCGAGTTGGCGTCTTTCTCGCCCAGCGCGATCAGCTTGCTCGGCAGCGTCGGCTTGACGGGTTGCAGCGACGCCGCGGCCGGCTGCTCCGCCTTCTTGTCCTTCTTCTTCTCGGCCTTCTTTTCGGAAGGCTTCTTGTCCTCGGCCTTCTTGTTTTCGGCCTTCTTGTCCTCGGCCTTGGGTTTGTCGGTGTCTTCCTTGCTGGCGACTTCCACCTTCTCCTGCTTTTGCTGCTGCGGCCCGAATTGGCGCATCAGGCTTGTCCATCCCAAGAAGATGAGCAGGCTGAGGGCGAAAAACAGGAGGAGATTGCGTTGCTGCATGGTAGTGTCCTAAAAGCACACAGCCCCCGGCTTGCCGGGGGCCAAAATACCCCCGGCAAGCCGGGGGCCATGTGCCGTCTTCAACGCCCGTCGCGGAGACGATCGCCGAGGAAGTTCTCCAGCTCGGGGATGGCGTAGATCTTCTGGATGGTCTTATCGATGTCGTACTCGACGCGGCGATAGCGAATGGTGTCGTCGTCCAAAAGCACGTAGCACGCCCGCCAGTCGCCGTCGCGCGGCTGGCCCACGGAGCCGACGTTGCACAGGGTCTTACGGCCGTCGAGGTGGTGGCTGTAGTCGATCTCTTCGGGACTGCTGAACTGGTACAGATCGTCCGGCATCTGCTCGATGAAGACGCCCGGTACGTGCGTATGGCCCTGGAAACAGTAGCGTTCGACCAGCGCGAAGATACGTTCCATCTTGCGCTGGTTGTAGATGTCTTCGGGGAAGACGTACTCGTTAAGGGGGTTGCGGGCCGAGCCGTGGACGAACAGGAAGCCGTTCTCGCGGAAAGTGCGCGGCCTTTCGGCAAGGAACTCCCAGCGGCGCTCGCGCATCTGGCGAACCTCTTCGGAGGATTCCAGTTGATCGCGCGTCCAGAAGATGGCCCGTTCGGCGGGGGGGTTGAATCCATCCGGGTCGAACATCGCTCCCTGGTCGTGGTTGCCCAGAAGCACGATCTTGCACTGCATCACCAAATCCACGCACTCGCGGGGGTTCGGCCCGTAGCCGACGACATCCCCCAGGCAGTAGATATCGGTGATGGGAAACTTTTCAATGTCCGCGAGGACCGCTTGCAGGGCCTCAAGGTTACTGTGAATGTCGCTGATGATCGCCTTCACGCATGGCTCTCCCAGGGTCGCGGCGCTGCCCGAGGCAGACCCGCTCGCTCCCCGTGGTTCGGTGAAGCGGCCGCAGGCTCCGGAGTAACGGCTACTTAGAAGTTTACCTGTCTATTTCAAAAGGTGTCAAGTGGCCCGCCCGCCTTTGCAGCAGGAGCCGGCCATGACGGTTCGATTCTCTTGCATTCTCCGCCCGGATTCGGTTTGCTTACAATCTCCCACGCGCGGCCGGCCGCGCCGGGTCTGGCTTTCCATTCCAAGGAGATTTTCGACATGAGGCGTCTGATTCTCACGACCATCGCCTGTGGCGTC
Source organism: uncultured Planctomycetota bacterium (assembly GCA_963767535.1). Classification (GTDB taxonomy): domain Bacteria; phylum Planctomycetota; class Planctomycetia; order Gemmatales; family Gemmataceae; genus JAJPHU01. Next base: position 975,379 of record CAVYEC010000005.1, on the reverse strand, counting down.
CTGGCCCTGACCGCCTGCGCCGAGGACAAGAACACCGTCGCCGCCGAGAAGGCAGCCCCCGCCGCCGACGGCAAGAAGCCCGTCGTCGTCATGGAGACATCCCTGGGCACCATCAAAATCGAGCTGGACGACGAGAAGGCGCCCGCCACGGTCAAGAACTTCTTGCAGTACGTGGACGACAAGTTTTACGACAATACGACGTTTCACCGCGTCATTCCCACCTTCATGATCCAGGGCGGCGGTTTCGAGGCCGGTTTGAAGGACGCCAAGAGCGTTGACGACATCAAGTCGAAGCAGAAGAAGACCCGCGACCCGATCAAGAACGAGTCGGGCAACGGCCTGTCCAACACCCGCGGCACCATTGCGATGGCCCGCACGAATGACCTCAACAGCGCCACCTCCCAGTTTTTCATCAACGTCGCCGATAATTCCCGCCTGGACGATGCCCGCTATTGCACCTTCGGCAAGGTCATCGACGGCATGGACGTGGTGGACAAAATCAAGGACGTCAAGACCAAGCGTATCGTGATCGGCGGTCAGCCCGTCATGGCGGACGTGCCGGTCGAGGACGTGCTCATCAAATCCGTCCGCCGCGCCGACAAGTAACGATCCACCAACCTATGGGGAGGGCTTTCCCATGCCCTGCACGCTCGTTGTCATGGAAACCTCGCTCGGTTCGATCAAGCTCGAGTTGGACGATCAGAAGGCGCCCGTCACGGTCCAGAATTTTCTGTCCTACGTGGACGATCAGTTTTACGACGGCACGGTCTTCCACCGCGTCATCCCGGATTTCATGATCCAGGGCGGCGGCTTCGAGCCGGGGATGAAGCAGAAGAAGACCAAGGCGACCATCAAGAACGAATCGCCCAACGGCCTGTCCAACACGCGCGGCAGCATCGCCATGGCCCGGTTGCCCGATCCGGACAGCGCCACGGCCCAGTTCTTCATCAACGTCGTCGATAACGTGCGCAGCCTGGACAAGCCGCGTTACTGCGTCTTCGGCAAGGTGGTCGAGGGGATGGACGTGGTGGACAAGATCAAGGCCGTCGCGACCGGCCGGCGCGGGCCGCACGAGAACGTGCCGGTGCAGGATGTGGTGATAACGTCCGTTCGCCGCGCGGAGTGAATGATTCCTCACCAGCCCGAAGCGCCAGCGAGGGACAACCCTCGCTGGCGCTTCGGGCTGGTTAAGATTTACTCGCCGACGTAGGGCATGAGGGCCATGAAGCGCGCCCGCTTGATGGCGTCCTTGACGGCGCGCTGGAAGGCGGCGCAGTTGCCGCTGCGCTTGCGGCTGAACAGCTTGCCCTGGCTGGTGCAGAGTTTCTTCAACGTCTGCACGTCCTTGTAGTCCACGAACGCCGGTCGCGGACATCCCTCTTTGGTGCAGAACCGGCAGCGATTCTTCCTGTTCCGTCCGAGCTTCTTGCGAACCATCGCGGTTGACGCCCTTCATAATGGGAGTGCGAAAGCCTGTCCGAAAAAGAAAGTATTACCATAGCGACCGGCGCTTCCGGCGTCAACGAGGAATCGACGAGCCGCGAACGCCGGAGGATGCCGCTCGCGGTGCGGTCGAGTGGGTCCCTGGATAGGGACGACGAGCTGTACCCTGCTCGCCCCGCGGAAGGTTACTTCTCAAACATCTGCTTGCGCCGGGAACTTTGGTCGTACTTCCACTGGGGATTGCTCGGGCCGAACGACTGGGGCCGGGGGAACAGTCGATGGACCACATCGTTCGTCGGGTTCCGCAATAGCTCGCGGGCCTGGTCCATCGTGATTTGGAACTTATTCATGCCCTCGGTGAGGTCGTCCCACACGTCGGAGCGATTCATCCGCCAGCCGGCCATTTCCATCAGGAAACGATGCACCACCTCCGCCTTGTCTTGCGGCCCCAAAGCCCAGGCCGTCATTACCTCCGCGTTCGGCTTCTCCTGCCCCGGCGTGTAGTGGTTGCACTGGATGGCCAGATGTAAGGTCGTGACGGGCCGATTGTCGTTGAGCCAGGCCACGGTGGCCTCCTTGGCCTTGTCGCCTCCGGTTATTTCGCTGAGGTCACGGTTGAGGATACGGCCGATCTCTTTCAGGTACAATTCCTTGTCCTGGTCCGCGCCGGTGTAGGCGGCGTTGTTGAGCGCCTGGATCGGTTCGGTCTGGCCGGCAAAAGGGTTGAGCTTGCCGGAGACCGTCTCGTCGGGTTTGGCCCCCGCGTCGATCTCCAGGATCACCACGCCGCGCCGCCGTAACGTGCCGAGGATCTGGCGCGAACGCTCTCGGTAATCCTTCAGTTCGCCATCGGCCTCGCACTCCCGGTCGGTCTTCTTGGCGTAGGTGTCCAGGGCGTAGAACAACGCATAAAGGGTGTCCAGGCCCGTGTTATCCACCACGCCGCCGTCCAGAACGTGGTGCAGGCCAGCTTGCTCCTCGGCCAGTCCGGCGTCGGCCGCCGAACCGTCGGCCGGCGGGGCGGGCGTCTGAACGGCCAGTTCCATGCTCCGGAAGCCGAACGGGAAATTGGACGACATCCGCACCGCGCGGGCCAGGCTGATCCGGTAATCCGGCCCCCACTCGCTCAGGGAGATCGGCCGGGCACGGGTCGATTTCTTGGTATCGTAGACAGGCCCCCACAGGTCGCTCGGCAAAGTCGGGAAGCCGATGGCCAGGCGCGTTCCCAGCGCCACGTCCGAGGCATTGAAGACGACCAGGGGGTCGGCGGGTTGGTAGGCCCGCTCGCCGTAGCCGTCGAAGTTGGTGCAGTTGTACCAATCGAACCGCCGCGTCCAGAAGCGGGCCAGGCTATCGCCGCGATCCAGGCTCAAAGGCGACAGGGCGCCCCGCATGATCGGCGCCATGAAGTCCAGGCCCATTTCATCGAACATCCGGCTCTGGAGCACGGACGTAAAATCCTGGCGGTCCTCCTTGGTCAAGCATTGGGACTCCTCGGAGTGGGGCGGAAGGGCGCGGATGACGTCATACGCCTCCATCATGGCGAGGAAATGCACCAGGTCGATGATCTGGTTCTCGAGGTCGGCCAGCTTCTTCTCTTTTTCGGCCAGATCCTTCTCTTTTTCCGGCGACGACCGCCTTAGCCCGTTTCGCTGCTTGCGCAGTTGGTCCAGGCCCGACTTCAGGCTTTGATACGACGTCTTGTCCGTGAGGTAAGCGAGCCTTTCCTCGTCGCTCTGTTTGGCCTCCAAATCCGGGAGATATTTTCGGACGACTTCCGCGGGCTGCTGCTTGGGGGCCAGGAGCAGTTGTTTGGCCCATCCGCGCAGCCGGGCGGTCAGTTCGTCCGGGGTCGTGTTCCGCAGTTTCGCGAACTCCTGCTGATCGCCTGCCCCGCCGTTTTTCACCAAGTAAGCGGTCGCCAGGCTCCCCCCCGACACGCTGCTGATGAGCACGATGTTCTGCGCCCACGTCCGCCGCGGGGCGTCGCCCGGCTTCGGCTCAGAGGGTTTAATGGGAGTAAGATCCAGGGCTTTGTAGACCAGGGCGGTGAAGATCGCGGCCCGCGAGCCGCCCCCGCTGGCCGCCACGATCACGAAGGGACCATCCTCCACCTCGTTGAGGCGTTTGGAGAACTGATCGAACCACTCCTTATTGCGACAATCGCGGGTGCAGTAGGATTCCGCGCCCGGATTGCTCGGCGGCATTTTCCAGGCTTCCCGCATTTGGCCTTGCAGGTCGTGGGCCACATCGCCCAGCGACAACGGCACGGCCCGCGTGAATTGCCAGACGAGCAGCAGCAGGAGAGGGGCCATGAATTGCCGAACCGGCCAACGGGCCTGGCGGTGCCAGCAGTCCACGAACATCCCGACGATGACAAATGTCGTGAGCATCTGGACGACGGCCCAGATGGTGTAGAGACGGTAGGAGAAAATCGTCTCCAGGTGAGGTAGATTGGCGAGCACCCACAGGAGTTCGCCGGCCAGGTGGGTCACGAGCAGCCAGGCGAGGAGTCGGCCCACATACACACTCAGGCCGCCGGGGTTCGTGTCTTTGCGCCACCAGCGCAGGAAGGCTTGCACGGTGAGCCAGCCCCCCGCCAGGAGGCACCACCATCCGAAGTTGCGACAGAAGACGCCCGACAAGGGATAGAAGTTGTTGCTGTCCGCTTCCGGGCCGAAGGCCAGCACCGCCGCGCCGACGGCGAACAGCAGGACGACGGAGCCGACGCGCAGCCGGGCGCGTAACGCGCCGAACGTCCCAACCCATGCGGCGGCTCAGCTTGCTCGCACCGAAGGCGGGTTTATCCGTGTTCGAGGCCCAGGCCACCAGCCAGCGGCTGACGAGATCGGGCTGGCGCCAGGTGGCCCCGCTAATCCAGAACCACAGGCTCCGAAACCGGTGATTCTCCGGGCCGTCCCATTTTTTCATCTGCCGGCCCACCCACGCTTCCACCCGGTCGTGGACGCACTGGATCGGAAATTGGCGCATGACCGCGAAAATGGACAGCAGATAGAACCCGAACAGCGAAATCACGAAGACGGCGAATTCGATCCAGACGAGAATCCCGGCGTTTATGGGAGGCCATTGGCGCGGTCCCCAGATCGCGTAGATTTGGGGTGCCAGGAGGAGGACCGCCACAGCGGCGCCCAGGGCGAGGTAAAAGTACAGATGGCTGTCCAGGTTGTTCTTGAAGTCATGTCGTTTGCTCGGGGGGGCCGGGAGCCGCTGCACCAGACATTCGTCGCTGGGGGCCGGCCCGTTCGATGAGGTAGACGGAGGAGCGGACGAGGGGGAAGACATGGGCAATTCTCCTCTTCGCAGGTGAAAGAAACATCCCCGCGGCCACACGGATCGTTGGCTCCTGGCGCGACCACGGCACGGGGGCAACGGGGAACGTGGCGACCACGAGCATGGCTACGGGAGGATGCGCGATCGAAACGGAACTGCGAAGGTTGGATGATAGATCCCGGCCGAGGAGATTGCAATAGTCCAAATAGGGGATTTCAGGAGGGCCGGCTGTACCCGCTCACCGGGCGGCCTTGCGAAGTCACGATTTGCCCTGCTTCTGGCTCAGGCGCCGTCGCAACTGCTCGACTTCGCGCTCCAACGTTCGGCGTGCCTCACGTTCCTGCTCGATGCGTTGCTCAGCGGTTTCGGCCCTCTGCTCGGCAGTTTCAGCCCTCTGTTCGGCGGTTTCGGCTCTCTGTTCGGCGGTTTCGGCGCGCTCGCGCTGTTCCTCGACCTGCCGGCGAACCGCGTCCATTTCGCTCTGCCACTCGGCCGGCACGGGTAACAGTTCGCCCTGATACCAGTAACGCACCCAGCCATCCGCCAGCGCCATTTCCAGTTCCAGCTGGGGAATCGCATAGCGCTCGCGCTCGTTCGGCTTGACGGAGACGTACTTTCCTCGCTGGAGTTTGTACAGCGTCAGTTCCTGGTTGTCGGGATAGAAGATCAGATAATAGGGGACTTTCAACTCCCGCTCGTATTTGCGGAAACTCTTCTCGTAGTCCTTGCGTTTGTTGTACTTGGAGACGTATTCCATGACCCAGAACGGCCCGACCGGCTGCACGGGCACATCATAGCTGCCGTCGGCCTTGATAGGCTGGTCGCAGAGGACGACCATGTTATCGGGAACGATCTGCCCCGGTTTTTTCCGGCCGCGCAGGGGATACTGCACGAGCAACTCGTTGAAGACCTGCACGTCGGGCCGGCGTGCCTGGACGAGATCGAGGCTTTCCAGAGTAATCTTTCTTTGCGTGGCTTGAGCGGTCGCTTCCATGAAATGCTCCAAGGGCAAGCTCTCCAGGTACTTCCTGGCGGCCTCCGCGTAGGCAATTTCGATCAGCGCGGGGGGTAGGTTGGAGATGGACATCGTTCGCCTCCTGGAGGGAAATGAGAGACAAGGCCCCACTATAATCGCTCCCCGGAGGGGCGTGATAGTCCAACCGGGCGGGGGCGACAGGCGATTGCAGGCCGGGCGTCGGGGGGGTATGCTGCTACGAGGGGAATACCGATCGGGTGCGCATTTCGTCCATTGCGGTAGCGAACATGCCGGACGGCGATAGGTCGCGATCTCGCCCGCGCGGGCCAGCGAGGGCCGCTGTCCCGGCCGAGGCGCCACTGCTCTGCTCGGAGTGTCGCGCCAAGGTTCGGCCGGCCGCGCTGGAGACGCACCTGCGCCAGGCCCACCGCATCTACCAGTTCCGCGGCGTCCGCCGTTCGTTCAACGACACCTTCGCCGCCTTGCTCACCGCTGTCGTCAGCGATCATCCCGACCCGGAAGCGTGGCGCACCTTCGCCGCCATCGCCCAGGAAGAGCAGGGGCCGCGCGCCGACATCTTTCTCGCCATGACGCTGGGGCAGATGCTTACGCGCGTCAGCGCCGAACGGCGCGAGGCGGTCATCGAAGTCGCTCGGGAGGCTGATCGGCCAGGAGGGTGCGACCGGCCTCGCCGCGGCCCTGGCCTCCGATGCGGAACTGCTCGCCCGCCAACTCGCCCTGGTCGTCATCGCCAACTTGCCCCAGCCGATCGACGCGGTCCTGTTGCCGCCCCTGCGCGGCCTGCTTCTGGACCGTCGCTTGCCCGTCGAGCCGCAGCTGAGCGCCCTGGCCGCCGTCCTGAGAACCTTCGGGAACGACAGCCCACTGGCCGAGGAGCTGCTGCAAAAACTCATCAGTGGCCTCGGCAAAGCTCGATCAATCGAACGGCTGCGGCGGTTCGAGACGCTCTCCGGATCGAGTTCCGTGCTGGAGGCGATGTGCAATCAGCTTGAAGATCGGCTGCGCATGAGCTGCCCGCGCTGTCCGACCCAGCTGCGCCGCCCGGAGATGATCGTCCATCTGTGGAATGAGCATCAGCTGGTCCTCGACGGCCGGCGCGTGCGCGAGCCTTGGGGGATGATTGAAGAGTGGATCGAGTTTTACCTCGAGCGTCCGGATCCGGACTTGCTCGATCGCTGCCGAATCCTGGCGCAGCGGCTCGATGCGGACGACGGGATGCACCGGCTCTATCGTCTGATGCTGTCGCGCGGCGTGCACGACGCCGAGGCGTTGCGCCATCTGACCGAGGAGGCCGCCGAGCTGCACGCGGCTTGCTGCCCGTGGTGCTACGGGCTGGTCCCGATGGCCCGCGAAGTGCCGCCGTTGATCCTCAACCAGTATCGCGGCCGATTGTCCGCCGGCGGGTATCGCGTCGAGATATCGGAACGGGGTCTACGCACTTTTCTGGAAATCGTCACGCCGGAGGCCGTCCTCTACCGTAGCCGCGAGCCGGGACAGTTTTGGACGCGACGCGGCGCCATGATTGTCTTCGTCGGGTCGGTCGTGCTGCTGGCCCTTATGCTGTCGGTTCTGCCGGTCGGCACGAGCGTCCGTCCGATCGGCCCTGTCCTGGCCCTGCTGTTCGTGGCGGGGTTGGCCGACTTGCTGGTCCGCTGGCAGTGGCGGCCTCGTGTGCCTCTCGGCAAGCGAGCGCACAATTACGCCTGGACGCTGCTGGCTCCGCGGCTGCACGCGGACGGCTTCCGATTGACGGACTCGGCGTTCCTGGCGGGTCTGGCTCAGGCCAGTGGCGGCGACGGCGTCGGCCCGCTGCGCGAGGGCCTTGCCCTCGATTTGGCGAAGCGCACGGAGAACGCGATGGCCGCCGGCACTGCACCGCCCGGCCACCTGGCGGCGCTGCGCCGACTCCTGGTCGAAGATGCCGTCGCGCGCGGCGCCGACCCGGTGCCGCTCGTTATCGAATTATTGGCGCGCTGCTTCGAGGGCCGCTGGTCGCTGGAGTTCGCCGAAGACCTACTGGCCCAGTGGCGGACGGATTGGTGGTCGGCCGGCAACCTGGCCCGGCTGCGCGTGCTCTTGTGCGATCGCGCCTTCGAGGCCGGTTTCGAGGTGCGCAACCTGCTCGACGCCGGCCAGACGGCCCCCGCCCTGGGAGCGGTCCTGACCACCGCCGACGTTGCCAGCCTGGCCGCGCTGCGCCTGCTCTGGTCGCTGCGGCCGACGCGCCCTGGGACCGCTGCGGCAATCCGCTGACCGTCTTCGATCTGGCCGCCGATCCCCGCCGTGCCAGCTTGCTGGGCCGCTACCCCGACCTGCTGTTATGGCAAGAGGAACCGCATTGGCTGGTGGCCGCCCCCGGCGAATCGCGGACGGGGCCGGCGGAAATTCTCTTCGCGGTTCGCGGCGTGCTGCTGCAAGACGTCGTGTTCACGCAGGTGCCGCGCGTCGTCGAGGTCAATTCGCGCCTGGCGCTACAGCGACCTGGTGCTGGGCGAACACCGCTTCCGTTCGCCCGGCCATCTCGACGCCCTGGCCCTGCGCATGGAGCGCTGGTTCCGCTACGCCTTCAGCGAGTTTTTGCCGTCTCTGCCGCGCGTCGAGAAGTGGAAGGCGCCCGACCGCATCGCCATCCTCCGCGCCTGGGGAGCAGTGCCCTGCCCGGAGTGCCAGCGCTCGCTGCTGCCGCGTGTCGGCCAGGTCGGTATCGCCCTGGAAGAAGAGGAGAAGGCGCGGCGCTGAATCGAGCGATCTGCCGGTGGCCGTGCCTCAGATGCCGCCCCCGCCGGCGAACTCCAGCTCGACATCCAGCGGCGCCCGTGTGTTCTCCTCGGCATAGGCGTTCATGTCGTATAGGAATGTCTCGATGTCGCCGCGCTGGGCCTGGGCGGGCACGCCGGCCCGCACGGAAACGGGGATCGGCCGGCTGTGATGGATCATGTAGCCGCCGTTGAGCGGATCGTGCTGCGTCGGTTGGACGCGGCCACCGGCGGCGACGGCGCGGGTCAGCAGGGTGTATTCGCCCGGCTCGGCCACCTCCCACAGATACTCCCACGGCGTCCAGCTATACGGCGTGCGCGGGCCGATCAGGTCGGCGCCGGTCCAGGTACGGCCGCCGTCGGTGCTCACCTCGACGCGCTCCACCGCCTCTTCGCCGGCCCAGGCGACGCCGAAAAGACGATTGGTCCCCACACCCAGTTCGCTCCCCGCGGCGGGACGGATCATTTCCGACTTCACCGCCATCGGCCCCACCACGACCCTCTCCCAGCCGGCCGGCGTGGCCCGCTGGACCGTGTACTTGACCGTCTGGAAATAGCCGTCGAAGGGCCGATCCAGCACCTCGATGCGGCGCAGCCATTTCACCGACGAGACGCCGTACCAACCCGGCACGAACAGCCGCAGCGGAAAACCGTGGCTGGCGCTGAGAAGTTCGCCGTTCATGCGCGTGACGAGCAGGGTGTCGCGGTCCATCGCCTTGGCCAAGGGCAGACCGCGGGCGAACTGTATCGGCTCGGGGTGGTCCGACTCGGTGCCCTGGTCGCAGCCTTCAAACAGCACTTCCACCGCGCCGGGGCGGACGCCGGCTTGCTCCAGCACCCGCGCCAGCGGCACGCCGGTCCACTCCGCATGGCCGATCGCCCCGGCGCCCCACTGCACGCCGGCTGCCTTCTGTTGCAGGAACGATCGACCGTTGCCGGCGCATTCCACGGTGGCGAACACGCTTCGTTGCGGCAGGGCGAGTAGCTGCTCCCACGTCCACTCGGCCGGCCGGTCCACCCGGCCCTCGACGCGCAGCCGCCACGACGGCAGGTCAATGGTCGGCATCTCGAAGTGGTTGCGGACAAAGAAGAGACGGTTGGGTGTGACCCAGCCCTGGATGCTTTCCAGCGGCGTCTCGCTGTTCTCCGGCCAGGCCGTGACCACCTTGCGCGCCTCGATCCACACGTCCTCGCCGCGCGTCCGGTCGGTCAGCGAGTAAGTGCCCATGCGCAAAAGCGGCGGTGTGTAGACGTGCAGGGTGACAAGGTCCGCCGAGCCGGCTTGCAAGTTGGATACTTGATGCAGGTCGTCATCCTGATTGCCGATCACGGAACCCGGCGGACAGTCGCGCGAGCCGAGCGCCTTGACGTGGCCGTTGGCGCGAAGGCGAAGTCGGTGAGGGTGGCCGTGCCGCGCAGCACGCGCAGGGCACAACTGGAACCGGCATGATCGTGGATCGGCGAGCGCTGGCCGTTCTTCCAGCACATCACCCACAGATGATACCAGCGTCCGCCGCGCACCAGGATGCGCTGGTACGTCGGCTCGCCGAAACGAATGAAACGCTCCAGGTCTTGCGCGTCCAGTTCGAGTCGTTTGAGCCGGGCCGTCAGTTCGGTCAGGGGCGCGCGTCCGTCCAGGCCGTCCAGGTAACGAAGGAGGGTTTCCAGGTCCTCGGCCATGCTTCACCTCGATGTGATGGAACTTCCAAGCGGGGACGGTCGCCGGCAACCGATGTGGTGCGCCATCGCCCCGTGCCTTATAATCTTAACCGAAGGAATCGCCAGGAGAGGTGACTTGTGCCCGAATTGCCGGAAGTCGAAACGATCGTCCGCGACTTGCGACCCTTTCTGGTCGGCCGCCGTCTGATGGCCGTCAGGCCAGCCAGCCGTCACGCGCTCCGCAAACCCTGGGACGCGGCCTGGAATCGTGATGTGGCGGGTCGGCTCGTCGAGCACGTCAAACGGCGCGGCAAGTGGATCCTCGTCGGACTGGAAGGCGAAAAAAACCTCGTCATCCACCTGGGCATGACCGGGCAACTCGTTGTCACGCCGGCCTCAGGGCCGGTCGCCGCGCACACGCATCTGATTTTTCCGCTCGACGACGGCACGACGGAATTGCGTTTCCGCGACATCCGCCGTTTCGGCAGCGCGACGTTGTATCGCAACAGGCAAGAACTCGAAGACTTTTTCGTGGAGGCGGGGCTGGGTCCGGAGCCGTTCAACTTGCGGCCGGCGTACTGGCGGCACTGCCTGCGGGCCACGAAGCGCTGCCTCAAGGCGGTGCTGCTCGATCAATGCGTGGTGGCCGGCGTCGGTAACATTTACGCCGACGAGTCGCTGTTTCGGGCAAGGCTGCATCCCGCCCGGCTCGGCTGCGACCTTGACGACACGGAGGCCGACCGCCTGCGCCGCGCCGTCGCCGCCGTACTGCGCCGGGCCATCGAACGTCGCGGGTCGAGCATCCGTGATTACGTGGGCGGCTCCGGACTGCGCGGCGAGTATCAGAACGAATTCCGCGTCTACGGCCGAACCGGCCAACCCTGCCCGCGCTGCCAAACCGCCATCGTCCAGACCCGCTTGGCCGGACGCTCGTCGCATTTTTGTCCACGGTGTCAAAAACAGGAACTAACCACAGAGTCACAGAGGACACAGAGAAGAAAAAATCAGAGAGTTTAGAAGACGGTGATATGGCGTATCACCCATACATGTTCTTGGAGATTGTTTTCTCTTCTTCTGTGTCTTCTCTGTGATCTCTGTGACTCTGTGGTTCAAATTCTTATGTCCTACCGTGCCTTCAAACGTCTGCTGGGTGAGACCAACCTCGAACGCAAGTGTCGCTGGTTGTTCGGCGGTTGTATTCTGGTGCTTATCACGAGCAGCTTTTGGTTGTATGCCCGCCAGACGGAATCGTTGGCCTACGAGCAGATTAAAACCGCCTGCCGGTTGACCATGAAAGAAGTGGTCGAGCGCCAGCTCGCCACCGTGTGCCGTCCCGGCGACGAGCAAGACCGCGAGGGCGAAAAAAAACAGCTCGTGGCGTCCATGGACGAGTTTTATAATAACTGGAAAAAAGATTGGCCTTTCGACTCCCCACCCCAGATATTCAAACCGAACGCCACCCGTCAGCAGGACATCCCCGACCCCGCGAGCCTGGAACAAATCAAGGCATTCCAGGCCGACCCGGAGAAGTCGGAAGAGAATTACCTGGACGCATCCGCGAAGGTGAATTACTACTATGGGGCCGTCCGCGCCACGGAGTCCTGTCTGGGTTGTCATCGGCGTGAGAACTCCGACTTGCAAAAAGGCGACCTCCTGGCCGTCATCAAGATCAAGGCCGAGACCGCCCCCATCGAGGCGGGATTTCACACCAACCGGGCCATCCTAATTTCCATTGCCTTCAGCACCGCCGTGCTCATCATGCTCGGCAGCTATCTCATCGTCCGCTACGTCATCGTCAAGCCGGTCAAGCACCTGAAGGAAGTCAGCGACGCCATCAGCGCCGGCGAGTTGAATGTGCCGCAGCGAGATCCAGACCGGCGACGAATTTGAAGACCTCAGCCATGCCTTCAATCGCATGTTGCGCAACCTCGTCAGCATGCAGGACCGCCTGCGCAAAGTGAACGCCGACCTCGACCGCAAGGTCGATGAGTTGGCCCAGGCCAATCTCGCCCTGTACGAATCCAACCGCCTCAAGAGCGATTTCTTGGCCACCATGAGCCACGAGCTGCGCACCCCGCTCAACTCGATCCTCGGCTTCAGCGAGGTGTTGTTGACGAACGACGGCCTCAATGAAAAGCAGACTCGGTGGGTCGCTAATATCCAGTCGAGCGGGCAGCAGCTTTTGAACCTCATCAACGATATTCTCGACCTGGCCAAGATCGAGGCGGGCAAGATGCAGGTGCGCGTGGTCGAGTTCAGCATCTACGACGTGTGCGAGGGGATGCTGACGATGTTCCGCCCGATGGCCGAGAAGAAGAACATCGATCTGCGCGGCACGTTCGCGCCGAACATGCCGCTGTTGCGTCAGGACGTGGTCAAGTTGCAGCAGATCCTGTCGAACCTGCTTTCCAACGCCATCAAGTTCACGCCGGAGGGTGGCCGGGTGCATCTCAAGACCGAGATGGGCGCGACTCCCCTGGGGACGGGCGGGCGCTGGGGCGGCGACGGCTATCTCGTCGTGACCGTGACGGACACGGGCGTCGGCATCGCGCTGGAGGAGCAGGAGCTAATCTTCGAGAAATTCCGGCAGGCCGGCAATCCCCTGACGCGCCAGCATGCCGGGACCGGTTTGGGTCTGTCGATTGTCCGCGAGCTGTCGAAGCTGTTGGGCGGCGAGGTGTCGCTGCAAAGTGAGCTGGGCCGCGGCAGCACATTCACCGTCCGCCTGCCCATGCAGCTGAGCGAGGAGCCGCGCTTGGAGTTCGACCTGGCCCACGAGGGCATCGACCTGTCCAAGGCGCAGCGCGTGGATGTGCGCCTGTACGCCGGCAGCCCGCCGCTGCCGCCCGCCGTCACGCCCACTCGCCTCGACACCTCGGAGACGCGCGTGGACACGGCAACACCTCAACCCGTTTCGCCTGATTCCGTAAGACCGGACGGTGTCCCCGGCCGCTGATTTCGCCGTGAGGAACAAGAACATGGGCACCTGCCACCAGTGCGGCGAGACGATCAGCGACGTGGTCGGCTTCCGCTCCACCTGCCCGAAATGTAATGCTTATCTGCACTGCTGCCTCATTTGTCGGCTGTACAGCCCCAGCTCGCACAACCATTGTCTCAGCCCGACCACGGAGTTCGTCCGCGACGTGGAAGGGGCGAACTTCTGCGAGGAGTTCGATTTCACCACCCGCGCGAAATCCGCTGAACAGAACCCGGCCAAGAGCAAGTTCGACCAACTCTTCGGGGATTGACCGAATCGGTGTATGAGGGAACGGCGTTTGGGGACCAGACAAAAGTAGGTAATCCGGTCCCGGCACGAGGTAAACCTGCGCGAGATGACCTTAGGCGCGGGAAAGCTGGAGGGCGGCCGGCTCTGGGGAAGAGTGGTCGTGGTCGCGGTGCCGCAGTGCCTCCGACCACCCCCGGCGCCAGGTCGGACAACGCGTACACGGTGATGGCCAGCAAGTCGTTGCCGAAGTGGTACAGCACGAATGCTCCGATCACGACGCCGAGCGCCTCGTCGATCCAGGTCGTCTCCACATCCACGCCGCAGGCGATCAAGACCACGGCCAGCAGGCGGCGGAACGTGCCGATCAAAACGCCACCGACGAGGGTCGCCGCCAGCGAACCCAAAAACAGCGTAAGGTAAGAGTCCATCTGCACGCCTATCCCATCCGGCAGTCCCAGCGGAGCCAGCAGGGCGCCCAGGGCCGCGAAGATCAACACGCTGCAGGCCCACAGCCACAGCGCTTCCCCTCCCCGGCCCTCGATGTGCTTCTGCCAGAGCGGCCGGGACCGTCGCGGCATCAAAAGCGGCACCACGATCCAGTGCAGGAGGGTGCCGAACGCTAGCGACGCCACCAGCGAGAAAAACGCGGAGCCGGTCAGGCGGGTCAGCCGGTCCCCCAGGGTCGGCGCCTGCGTGCTGCCGCTATTCGGGTGCATCTGTAGCCCGTCCGGGGAAGCCAGGAGATAGAATATCTCGTCGTTGGGGTAAGCGGACAGGATCGTGAAGTGAAGCATGAAGTCGTCGCTGCCGAAGGCACGCTTGATGGTTTCGCGACAGCGCTGACCGTAGGGGTCGCTGCCGACCAGGCGCTCGGCGACGCAGACCAGGGGCAGGGTCTCGGGGACCGGAGGCAACGGCTCCGCCGCCGCGCGACGCTCTGCCTCGATTTTGGCACCCAACTTCAGTACATCCGGTTCGGCGCTTCCGGGAAACTTGCCGAGCCAGTTCGCCCGCGCCGCCGTCCGCGACGCCTCCGTCAAACCCGCGTAGCGGTAGACCAGCCAGAGGTACGTCCACTCCGTCTTCGGGGGCAGCACCCGCTTCAGGCCGACATAGATGGCCTCGTAGGGATTGTTCTCGTCCCACGCCTCGATCTTGCCGCCTTGCTGCTTATTGTTGCGTGCGAGGGTGAGGCGAAGGCCGTCCTGATAGGCGGCGAAGTCGGCCTCAAAGCGGTCGTACAGTCCCCCTGCCCATTGCAGCGCCGCCTCCCGATCCTCCGCTTTGGAAAACGCCTGAAGGAACAACTCCGGTAGCCGCGGCAGTTCCTCCTTGGCCTCTTCCGTGTCGCCGCGCAGGACCTGCCAGGCCAGCCAGAGCCGTTCGTCCTCGGTGCCGCCCAACGGCTCGGGGATCAGCTTTTTGGGAACGCTGCTGAGCGGGTTTTGCCGCAGCCACTCGGTCCAGAACAGACTTTCCCCCCACTCCAGCACTTGCTGCCGCTGATGCTTGTCCGGGAACAAACCGGCGACCGCTTTGCGGGCGTCGGCGAGATCGGCTTCGTTCAAGGTCAGATGGGGCGTCGTCGCCTCCGCTGTTTCGGGGTCGGAGTGGTTGTAGAAAACGCGATAGCGGTAGTGACCATTCGAGGTGCGCTCGACCGATGTACGAACGGCGCGCAGGTGATAAAAGTTGGCCGTGAATATCATCAGGGGCATGTGATAATCGAGAGGGGGGTGAGGGCACAGATCGACCACGGCCGGTTTGGTCGTTCGGGAATATCCCAGCGGCGCCAGGGGTCGAACGGTCCTCTCCTGGTCGATGGCCCGCAGCGTCACGAGCGCCAGCTCCAGGTCATTATCCGCGGCGACGGTCGGCAACCGCCACATCTCGACCATGCCCGGAATGAGGAGGACCAGGAGGAGCAACCCCATCAGGCGGAAGGGGAACAGAAACACCTGTTTCACCCAGAAGAATACGCCGCGCGGCTTGCTTTCGGAGGCTAAGGGAGCCGGTTCGGGAGGCGTCCGGGGATCCCTCCAATCCGGAGAGTTGTTCAGGAATCGCGCGGACATGAGTGGCGTTTGCCCGGACTGCATGCTTCGACCCTCTCACGAGTCGCCGGCCGCTCCAGGCGGAGCCGTGCCCCATGTCCACGAGAAAAATGGGTGATGCGGCGAAAAAGCAACTCGCCCAACTCTAGCACATGCCTCCCGGCCGGAACGCCGCTTGCGATCCGGTAGATCCCAATTTCGAGCGAACCGAGTCTGGCGGCACGATTTTCGCGCGCACGGAGCGTCCCAATCGCGTCTTTATGATGGAGACACGATGACCGATTCCGAAGAGAGCCTGGTGCGAAATGCTCGGAGCGGCGATCGGGCCGCCTTCGAGGAGCTGGTCCGCCGTACCTCGCGGCTGGTCTTCGCGCGCCTTTACCTGGAAACGGGCGATCCGCACCGCGCCGAGGATTTGCTGCAAGAGACGCTGCTGATCGCCTTTCGGTCGCTGGCCAAACTGGCCGAACCGAAGGCGTTTCGGAGCTGGCTTTTGACGATCGCTCAGAACGTGCTCACCGACGCGATCCGCCGCGAAGCGCGGCAAAAACGCGCCGGGCCGGTGCAATCCAGCACGGTGGCGCTGGCCCATATCGCGGACAAATCGCCCCGTCCCGAGGAGCAGCTAGCCCAGAGTGAGTTGCGTGCCCAAGTCCTAGCCGTCCTCCGCTCGTTGCCCGAAGAATATCGCTTGCCGTTGACGCTGCGCTATCTCACGGGCGCCGACTACGAAACAATTCAGTTGCAGATGGGCGTGAGCAACGGCTCGCTGCGCGGCCTGTTGCATCGCGGCTTGAAACTGCTGCACGAGAGGTTACGGCCCTACATAGCCCCCGGCTTGCCGGGGGAACACACCCCCGGCTTGCCGGGGGCTATGTGAACGGAGATACCGTAATGTCGGAACATTCCTGGACCCTGGAAAATCTCGCCGCGTACCTGGCCGACGGTCTGGAGCCGGCCGAGCGCGAACGTCTCGATCGGCATGCCGCCGAGTGCGAAACGTGCGTCGCCGCGCTGGCCGATGCTCGCAGGGTAGATGGCGCGCTGACCGGCTTGTTCGCCGCAACTCGGCCGGGACCGATCCTGGAAGATCGCGTCATTCAATCGCTGCGGACTCGGGCGCAAGCGAGCCGAATGCGTTTGCCGGGATGGCTGGCCGGTGCCGCCGCCGCTTTGCTGCTCATTGCTCTCACCGGCAGCATTGCGAGCTATCTGCTTTTTCCGGGCGGCCAGGCGAGTACGGAATCCATTCCGAACGGAAGCATGGCCAAGTCTGTGCATGGATGGTTTTTATCGAATCAGGCAGAGGCTCCCAAAGACGTGCAACAACTGGCGGAGGAGTCACGGGAGAAGGCTTTGGAGCAACTGGATGACAGAACGTCCCTTCGAACTCCAGACGTCCATTGGAGGGAAGTGCTTACCCCCAAAATGGAAGGCAAAATTCCGGATGGTACGTCCAATACACTAGGGTTAGCGACGAAACCGCTGGTGGAGACCCCACAAGTCAGCATGGGCGACGGCAGAATACCTCCGGGCGGCGGCATGGGCATGATGGGTATGGGCGGCGGAATGGGTATGCCTGGTTGGCAGGCCGGCTCGGGCGGAGGAATGGGCACCTACAACCTCCCCGTTAACCCCTACATCAATTTAAATCAAGCGGGAGCAGCCTCAACGTACTATTTCCCTACCGCAACGCCCACCGGGCCGGCCCCGACTTCCCAGAACGGGACACAACTGGGTTATTTCGCGCCAAGCCAAGTGGCCCAAAAAGCGGCTGACGGCAAAGTAGATAAAGGGGTCGCGCCGACTCCCAAGCCCACTCCGAATCAACCGGAGCGTGTGTCGCAGCCTCTCGGCGACCAGGGACAGGGCAAGGGTGAGGCGAATGCGAAGTTTGACGAAAAGAAGACCGAGAAACCACCCCAGGAGGCCGGCCCGCGCAAAATCGTCATCCGCACCGGCGAGGTCGAGTACGAGGTGCAGTCGTTCGACGCGGCCGTGGCGACGATCACGCGTCTGGTCAAGAGCATCAAGGGCGGATTCATCGCCACCGTCAACAGCGACAAGCTCGCCAACGGCAAGGTGCGCGGCTCCGTCGTGGTGCGCGTGCCGCCGGAAAGTCTCGATCAGTTGATCCTCGACCTGCGCACCAACCTCGGCAAGAGCGGCGAACTGAAAAATCAGCGCATCAGCAGCCAGGACATCACCAAGCAGTACACCGACCTGGAGAGTCGGCTGCGGGCCGCCCGCGCCATGGAAGAACGCCTGCTGCAAATCATCAAGAGCGGCAAGGGCGAGATCAAGGACCTGCTCGCCGTCGAAAAGGAACTCGGCACCTGGCGGACGCGCATCGAGGAGTTCGAGGGCGAGCTGCGCTATTACGCCAATCAGGTCGCCCTCAGCACGCTGTCGATCGTCCTTTACGAAAGCGAAATCCAGGCTCCTTACGGCATCGTCGAGCGCGAGCGCGTGCAGATGGCGTTGGAAGCGGACGACGTGGATCTGGCGGTGCGAGGCGCTGAAGGCGGTGCGCGAGGCGAAAGGGCGGATCACCAAGTCGGAACTCAAGCAGCACTCGGCCGGGCAGTACAGCGCCGTGTTGCATTTCGAGGTGTCGCCGGACGCCGCCGGCCCCGTGCGCGATCGCCTCAAGCAACTGGGCACCGTGGCCCGGTTGGAGGTCGATCGCCAGGAAGAAACCGAGGGCGGCACCGGCAAACCCAGCGACGGCAAGACGCGCCGTAGCGACAGCCGATTTCAGGTTTCGATCTACAACCTGACCAACGTGGCCCCGCGCGAAACGGTGTTCGTCAACCTGGCCTGCGTCGATGTCGAGACGACCTACAAGAAGCTCCTGGCCCGCGTGGACAAGGCGGCCGGGCGGGTTGTTTCCTCGAACCTCAGCAGCGCCAAAGGCGATCAGACTCAGGGCGACATCCAGTTCGAGGTGAAGGCCGACATCGCGGAGGTGGTGCTGGAGGACATCAAGGGTGCCGGCGAGGTGATGCGCATGAACGTCACGGAGAACCCCAACGCCGCGGACACCACCCGCAAGAAACGCGGCTTCCGCGTGCAATTGTTCGCCGCCGCCATGGTGGCACCACGAGAGACCGACGAGATCCAGGTCGCTTCGACCGACGTGGCGGCCGGCTATCGCGCCTTGCAGGAAGCGGTCGTCAAGGCCAAGGGGCGGATGCTCAACGCCCAGCTCAACGAACAGGACCGGAGAAACGTGACGGCGACGCTCGACTTCGAGTTTCGCCGGACGGACGAGGCGGTGATCCGCGCCGCCCTGACGACGGCCGGCGCCATTTATACCCGCAAGGCGACGCGGGCGGCCAACACCGACAACGTCCTCGACGGCAAGGTGCGCTGGCAGGTGACGCTCGTCAACCAGGCCAACATCCCGCCGCGCGAGACGTATCGGTTTGGCATCGAGGTTTCCGACGTGGACCAGACGGCCGCGATGCTGTCGGCGCTGGTCGGCGAGCGCCAGGGCCGGGTCGTCGAGTCGAACATTTCCCGCGAGCGCAACGGGGTCATGATCGCCAACCTGGTTTACGACGTGCCGTTGGCGAAGGTGCATGAGTTGATCGACCGCCTGAAGTCGTCCGGTGTCGTGCGCGTGCAGAAAGCGGCCAAGCACCCGGAGGTTCCCGAAAGCGCCCTGGCCGTCGCCCGCCTCGACGTGACGCTCTCGACCGAGAACCTGCTCGTGCCCAGCGACGAGGGCTTCGGGCCGACCATCCGCCGCGGGCTGTCGATCAGCCTTCATGCTCTCTCGTGGAGCCTGATGGTTCTGATTCTCGGTCTGTGCGTGCTGCTGCCCTGGGCGCTCGTGATCTGGGCTGTCGTCAAGCTATTCCTGCGTCTCCGCCGCAAGGCCGGCTCCGCCGTCCCCGCGGCGTGAACCTTGCTCTGGTTCGGGTACGGCTGTCGGAATGCGCGCGCTGGCAATCCGCCGCCGGCGCCACATCACGAGACCCGGCGCACCCAGCACGCCCAGCACCAAAAGCCACGGCGACAGCACCACCACGGTCAGCACGATCGCCTTGCCAAAGAGGACCAACGCTTCGATCGACCCGGTGAACGTCCGTCCGATGGTGCTGCCGAAGTCCGGCAGGATCGGCGGCTTGTAATCTCGGCGGTCGAGCAGCTTGACCGTCACGGTCGCCATGTCGGTATCTTTGTCCCAGCGCTGGAGCTGACTTTTGCTCGTCTCGATGTGGCCGCGCACCACGCGCAGCTGCTCGCGCACCTTGAGGATGTCCTCGACCTTGCCCTGCGTCTTCTCCAGCAAACCGAGCAGGCTTTTTTCTTCCGTCTCGTCGGCCTTCACGCGGGCGGCCGTGTCGTGATAGGCGTCGGTGACATCCTGCGAGTTGGTGGTCCGGCTGCGCACCTCGCCGAACTGGACGACGGCTTGCACGAAGGCGTCGAAGTTTTTCGTCGGCACGCGCACCGTCCACGTCCCGGAGCGCGGCGTGCCCGGCTGGTTGTGGATCTCGGAATTGGCCAGATAGCCCCCGTCTTCATCAACCCGTTGTCGCAGCTGTTGCTCGGCCTTGTCGAAGTCGTCCACGATGAGGTCCACGACGCCGGTGTAAATGATCTTGCGCGGCGCCGGCTGATTTGCAGGGGGAGCGGCCGCTTGGCCCGCGAGTACGGCATCCGCGCCTTTCTGCTTCTCACGAGCCACGCGCTCCTGCCTTATTCCATCCGCCGCTGGCGGCCCTTCCATCCTGCTACAGCCGACAAACAACGACAAACCCGCGACCAACAGCAGATACATGCGGTGCATCATGGTCAGACTCCCCGGACGAGTGAGAGAACCGCTTTCCACTTTACCAAGACGGCGTGCTTGTCCCGATAGTTTTCTGTAATGTTCACATAGCCCCCGGCTTGCCGGGGGTTGAGTTCCCCGGCAAGCCGGGGGCTGTGTGAGACCGAGACTTGACGCTGCTGCGCCGGGGGCCGCCGACTATAATGGAGTGGCTGGTCCGCCGCACGCAGGGATGCAAGCGCCGGGAGAGGGGACCAGCCCGTCGGCGTCTCTCTCGGAAATCGGGTGAGGGATTCTCACATGTCGGTCCCCGTGAAAAAGTCGGCCAGCAACGGCAGCGGCGTCGGACAAACCAGCGAGCTGCGCCTCGTAACGGTGCCGGATTTCGTCGCCGCCAAGGCGCGCGGCCATCGGCTGACCATGCTCACCGCTTACGATTACACGATGGCCCGGCTGCTCGACGACGCCGGCGTCGATAGCCTGCTGGTCGGCGATTCGCTGGGCATGGTCGTGCAGGGCCAGCCCGACTCGCTGGCAGTCACGCTCGACGAGATGGTCTACCACACGCGCCTGGTGGCCCGCGGCGTGCGCCGCAGTCTGCTTGTGGCCGACCTGCCGTTCATGAGCTATCAGGTCAGCCCGCAGCAGGCGCTTGAAAGCGCCGGCCGGCTCATCAAGGAAGGCGGGGCGCACGCGATCAAGCTCGAAGGCGGCGTCCGCAGCGCCGCCGCCATCGCCGCCATCACCGGGGCGGAAATTCCCCTCATGGGACATATCGGTCTGACACCGCAGTCCGTCCGCCGGCTGGGCGGCTTCAAGGTGCAGCGCGACGCGGAGCGGCTGATGGAAGACGCTTTAGCCGTCGAGGCTGCCGGCGCTTTCGCCGTGGTCGTCGAGTGCGTGCCGACCGAGTTGGCCGCCCGCATCACGGCGACGCTGAAGGTGCCGACCATCGGCATCGGCGCTGGGCCGCACTGCGACGGCCAGATCCTGGTCACTCCCGACATGCTCGGCCTGTTCGACGACCTTCGGCCGCGCTTCGTCAAGCACTACGCCGACCTGGGCCAATCCGTCCGCAAGGCGGTCGAGGGTTACTGCCGCGAAGTCCGCGACGGCTCCTTCCCCGGCCCCGAACAGAGCTTCCGTTGAGGAAGAAGGGAACCACGAAACACACGAAAGACACGAAAAAAAGAAAAAAAGAAAAACCGAAATTCCTCGGCACCCGTTGCTTGACGCTTTCTATATTGTTCTTTTGTCTTTTTTTCGTGTTTTTCGTGTGTTTCGTGGTTCCCTTCTTCTTGATGCCCCATGTTGCAACTCGTCGGCGTCAGCAAGTCCTACGGCGGCACGCCGGCCCTGCGGCCGACGGACCTGACCGTCGCGGCCGGCAAGACGACCGTGCTGATCGGGCCGAGCGGCTGCGGCAAGTCCACGTTGCTCCGCCTGATGGCCGGTCTGCTTCAGCCTGATACCGGAATCGTCACGTTCGCGGGCGTTCCCGTCACGCCGGCCAATTCGCGCGAGCTTCGTCGCCGCATTGGTTTTGTGGTGCAGGACGGCGGACTTTTTCCCCACCTGACGGCGCGCGGCAACGTCACGCTCCTGGCCCGTCATCTCGGTTGGGATCGTCCACGCATCGAGGAACGTCTTGCCGAACTCACGGACTTGACGCGCTTCGCGGCCGATCTGCTCGATCGCTACCCCGTGCAGTTGTCCGGCGGTCAGCGCCAGCGCGTCAGCCTCATGCGCGCCACTGATGCTCGATCCCGCACTTTTGTTGCTCGACGAGCCACTCGGCGCCCTCGACCCGCTCATCCGTTCGGACCTGCAAGCGGACTTGCGCGGCATCTTCCAGACGCTGCGCAAGACCGTCGTCTTGGTGACGCACGATCTCGCCGAGGCCGGTTTTCTCGGCGATACGCTCGTGCTGATGCAGGCGGGCCGGATCGTGCAGCAGGACGGCCTCTCCAACCTGATCCGCGCCCCCGCCGATGATTTCGTGACACGCTTCCTGAGCGCTCAGCATCACGCCCAGGGCGTGCGGGAGGGGACGTCCTGATGTTCCGGCGCACGAGGTGGATCCTGATAGGACTCTCCGGCCTCGTGGTGATGATACCCGGTTGCGCACGGCCCCAGCCGATCGCGGATCATCCTGTGGTACGCATCGGGGCAAAGGCGTTCACCGAATCGCAGATCCTCGGCGAGATTTTGCGCTCTTGGCGCGGGAGGCGGGGGCGGAGACGGACGACGTGCAAAGCCTGGGCGACACCGGCAAGGTGTGGAATGCCCTGCTCGTCGGCCAGATTGACACTTACTGCGAATACACCGGCACGCTGACGCAGCAAGTCCTGGCCGGCGAGGACGTGGACACTCCGGCGAAGCTGCGGCGTGCGCTGGCCCGGCGCGGCCTGCGCATGAGCCGATCGCTGGGTTTCTCCGACAGCTACGGTCTGGGCATGAAAAAGAAACGCGCCGCCGAGCTGGATGTTCGCACCATTTCGGACCTGCGAAAACATCCGCAGTTGAAAATCGGCCTCAGTGCGCCGTTCCTCGACCGGCCCGACGGTTGGCGGGCGCTGCGGAAGTTTTACGACCTGCCGCAGGACACACGCGACGGCATGGAGCACGCCCTCGCCTACACGAGCTTGTCGGCCGGCACGCTGGACCTTACGGATGTTTACACCACCGATGCGGCCATCCGCCAGCTCGATCTGATTGTTCTCGTCGATGACCGGCACTTCTTCCCGTCCTACGACGCGGTTGTGCTGTATCGTGCCGATCTGGATCGCCTCGTCCCGCACGTCGTCGATGCCTTGCTGGGGCTGGAGGGGACCATCGACGAACCGACAATGATCGATCTCAACGCGCGGGTGGCTGTTGACAAGCAATCACCGCGGAGGGCGGCGGCAGAGTTCCTGGGCCGGTCGATGGGTAAATCCGTGGACGTGAGAGACGAGACGCTCGCCGAGCGCAGTACTGCTGCGGACGCGTCAGCATGTGGTGCTGGTGGCGGTGTCGCTGGCGCTGGCGATCTTGGTCGCCATTCCGCTAGGAGTCGCGGCAGCACGACGGCCGCGCCTCGGCTACATCGTGCTGGCCGCTATCGGCGTCGTGCAGACGGTCCCTGCCCTGGCCCTGCTCGTGTTGTTGCTGGTGCTGATGAATCGAATCGGACCCGCGCCGGCCATCGCGGCACTGTTTCTGTACAGCCTGCTCCCCATTGTCCGCAACACCTACGCGGGACTGCACGACATCCCTTTACCGCTGCGCGAATCGGCCGAGGCGCTCGGGCTGCCGCCGTGGCCGCGTCTGTGTCTCATCGAGTTGCCGTTGGCCTCGCGGGCCATCCTGGCTGGCATCAAGACGGCGGCGGTCATCAACGTCGGCTACGCCACGCTGGGCGGACTCATCGGCGCCGGAGGATATGGCCAACCGATCATGGACGGAGTCATGCGCAACGATTATCGCTTGATCCTCGAAGGAGCGATCCCGGCCGTGGTGATGGCGTTGCTGGTGCAAGCGCTGTTCGAGGTGATCGAGCGCTTCGTGGTGCCGAAGGGATTGCGCCTGCGCCTGTCCACTTGATCGGGCTTGTGCGGTGGAGTGTAAACGACGAACGCCGCATCCGCATCGGACAGGGGTCCGGTACGGACACGGCGCTCGTCAGAGGCCCTTCCCGGATTCGAACCGGGGATGACGGATTTGCAATCCGTTGCCTTAGCCGCTTGGCCAAAGGGCCGTCAGCAGTCCATCTATCGGCCAACTCCGCCACGCGGCTTGAGAGGTTTGGGCGAGCCGGGAGCGTGAGCGACCGGAGGACTTCCTCCGGTCGCTCACGCTCCCGGCTCGCCACAATCATCACGGCATCTTGTGGCGATCCCCGACGATGGGGTCGGCGGGATCGCCCTGCGAGCGCCCGCAGGAACAGAACCAGATCGCGCTTCTCTTGCGGAGTCAAATTCAGCTTGAGCGGCACGATGGGCCGTTGGTCCTTGCCGAACAGTTTCACCTCCGGCCCCTTGGTAGGGAGTCTTTTGGAGACGGCTCAATTCGTAAGCCTTCTCGGCCTCGTAGTCGCGCATCTTCGGGATCGAGGAACTCGTTGGCGTTGCCGCCGCGGTCGTAGAACTCCACGACTTCCTCCAGCGTCCGCTCGCTGCCGTTGTGCATGTACGGCGCGGTGCCGAGCAGGTGACGCAGGGTCGGCGTCTTGAAGGCGCCGATCAGTTCGGGGTTCTTGTGGCCGGTCGGCAGGGTGGCGAAGCGGCCCAGCGTGTCGGCCGGCAACTGGCCGTCCTTGACGCCGACGCCGAGGTTGTGGAACTGGTTATCGGTGAAGTTGTCGCCGACGTGACAGCTATTGCAGCGCGCCTTGCCGAAGAACAGCGCCCGGCCGTCGTTGAGGCTCTGCGCCACGGCCGGCACTTTCGCGGCGTCCTTTTCCGCGTCCAGACCGAGCGCGGTCAGGGCCGGCATTGTCCTTGGCGTCGAAGGCGGCTTTCAGGACGGTCTCGTAATCCTTGGCCTTGAACTCGAACTTGCCGGTCCCCTCGTCCTCGGCCCGCACGCGCATGGCCAGTTCGGCGCGGTCGTGGATCGAGTTGCCCGACAGGACGGTGCGCTCGTAGGTGGCGATGGCCTTGGCGATGCCGTCGCGCGTCGGATCGGTGCCGAAGACGGCGCGGAACTGCTTGACGTATTTCTCCTGACGCCGCACACGCAGGACGGCGCTGTTCCAGGCATGGTCCTCGCCGGAGAACATCTCGACCGGATTCATGCACCGGCCCCTGGGCCTGGTCCTCCAGCGACAGGGCCCGGCCATCCCAGAATTGCAGGGACGTTGTAGGCCGAGTTGAAAACGGTCGGGGCGCTCATGCCGCCCTTGAGACCGCGGATGCCGGTCGAGAACGGCGAACGATCCGTGTAGCCGCGCTTCGGGTCGTGGCAGCTCGAACAGGAGATCGATGCCGTCGGAGGAAAGAATGCCGTCGAAGTAAAGCTGCTTGCCCAGCGCCCACTTGGCGACGGTCATGCGGGTTCTCCGGCGGCACCGGCGGATTGGCAGTCAGGCCGAGCGGCACCTTGATGACGACGGCCTTGCGCGTCACCTGCTCGGCCGGTCTTCGGATCGACGGCCTTCTCGGTCGTCTCGTTCCAGAACCGCGGCAGCTTGTCCCATTCGGCGGCCGATTGACTGCGATTGACGAAGCGGATGGGCTGCTCGTCCTTGAAGGGCATCTTCCAGTGTTCGCGCGGCACCTGCCACTCGTAGTCGGTGCTGGTCGTGCCGTCGCCGATCCGGGACGACGCCGGAGCATCTTTCGGCTCGGCGGCGAGCACAGGTTTGATGCACGGACGTGCCAGGAGCACAACGGCGACGAGGCCGCCGACTCCGACGAGCCATTTCAACTGCATGGACATGGAAAAAACTCCAAAGTCTCGGACGGTGGGAATGTAGGGTGGGCCGAGTCTTCGAGGCCCACCGGCAGGAGCGTGGTGGGCCTCGAAGACTCGGCCCACCCTACTTATAGGTAGGAGCGAACCGCATGGGCGTCAGCGCCGACGTTTTTCGTACTTGCCCACTTCCGGCTCGCCGATGGTGGCGAGCAACTGCTGGATGATGTCTTCGCTCTTCTTGCCCTCGGCCTGGGCCTGGAAGTTCGTGCTGATGCGATGGCGCAGCACCGGGATGGCCACCTTCTTCACGTCGTCGATGGCCACGCTGAACCGGCCGTCCATCGCCGCCATCGCCTTGCCGCCATCGCGGAGGAACTGGCCGGCCCGCGGCCCGGCGCCGTAATCGACCATCTTCTTGACGAAATCCGGGGCCGTCGGGTCCGACGGCCGGGTCGCCCGCACCAGCCGGGCGATGTAGTCGAGGACGTAATCGCCCACCGGCACGCTGCCGAGGATCAACTTCTGCAAGTTGACGATGGCCTTGCCCGACAGCACCTTCGTCAGCTCGACCGCCTCGCTCTTGCTCGTCATGGCCAGGATGCGCTTCTCTTCCTCCAGGGACGGATAATCGACCTTGATGGTGAACATGAAGCGGTCGAGCTGGGCCTCGGGCAGCGGATACGTGCCTTCCTGCTCGATGGGGTTCTGCGTGGCGATGACGAAGAACGGGTCGGGCAGCTTGTAGGTGTCCTGGCCGGCGGTGACCTCGCGCTCCTGCATGGCCTGGAGCAGGGCGGCCTGCGTTTTCGGCGGCGTGCGGTTGATCTCGTCGGCCAGCACGATGTTGGCGAAGATCGGCCCGCGTGACGAAGCGGAACTCGCGCTTGCCCGGCTCGCGCTCGTCGAGGACCATCGTGCCGGTGATGTCCGACGGCATCAGGTCGGGCGTGAACTGGATGCGCTTGAACGCCACGTCGAGGATCTGGCTGATGGAGCTGACCATGAGCGTCTTGGCCAGGCCGGGCACGCCGACGAGCAGGCAGTGGCCGCGCGTGAAGATGGCCGCCAGGATCTGCTCGATGACCTCGCTCTGGCCGACGACGACGCGGCGCAGCTGGTCGAGCATGAGGCTGCGCGTCTGGCTGAACTGGGTCAGGTATTCGTTGATGCGCTCGGTGGACACCGTGCGGTTCCTTTGGCGAGTACATAGCCCCCGGCTTGCCGGGGGAACGAATCACCCCCGGCAAGCCGGGGGCTATGTGCGGGACGACTTTCTCATTGTAGGGGATGCGCGTCAGGCTCGCGCAAGTTTCGCCGGGCCGGGCGTCCCTGAGCGGGAAAGGAGGCCCGACATGACCGCACAACTACCCGGCTGCGGCACCCCACTGGATGACCTGGTCGCCTGGCGAGACGAGGCGATCGAGGAAGCCTGGGAAATGGCCGCCTTCGAGAGCGACGCCGTTCCCTCCCTGACAAACTCCTTTCACATCACCGACCTTCAACACTGGCTCGATCTCTGCGCTTGAGGCGCTTTCCCTCCTCACTCAATCCTTTCAGGCAAGGCTTGTCCAACTTTCCGCGCCCAACCCTGGTGTCCCGCTTGAGCAGCCCCTATAATGCCGGATTGATCGTTTCTCCCCAGCCGGCCAGGGTGGTCGGCGGGAAACGAGAACCCCATTTTTTTCGCAGATCGTCCGTCTTGCCCTGGGGCCATTCGGTCGCGGCAGGATGGGCGGAGAGGATGCCTGGTTTTATGGTCAATCGTAATTTGCTCCGTCAGTTCGACCTGTCCGAAAACGAACTCCAGCAAGAACTGCACGACGCCTTCACGCGGCAGGACACCGGTTCCGACATCGAGACCTGGCTACCGCCGGAGAAGCAGGATTTCGAGGTCAACAAAATCATCAAGGGCCGCGTCGTCAACATTGTCGGCGACGATGTGGTCGTCGATATCGGCTACAAGAGCGAGGGCATCATCGCCTTGCAAGAGTGGTACGATGAGGGCGACGACAAGGTCCACGCCCCGCAGGTCGGCGAAGAGATTCAGGTCCTGCTCGACGCCGTCGAGGACGAGGGCGGCGCGATCGTCCTCAGTTACCGCAAGGCCAAACGGCAGAAGGAATGGGAAGACGTTATCGCCAAGCATCAGGAGGGCGATGTCGTCTCCGGCCTGGTCACGCGCAAGATCAAAGGCGGCCTGCTCGTCAACATCGGCGTCAACGTCTTTTTGCCGGCCTCGCAGGTGGACATCCGCCGGCCGCCGGACATCGCCGATTACATCAACAAGACGATCGAGTGCAAGATCCTCAAGATCGACGAGGCCCGCCGCAACATCGTCGTCAGCCGCCGCAAGCTGCTGGAGGACCAGCGCGAGGAGATGAAGAAGAAGCTCCTCAGCGAGATCGAGGTCGGCCAGATCCGCAAGGGCGTCGTCAAGAACATCGCCGAGTTCGGCGCCTTCGTCGATCTGGGCGGCATCGACGGCCTCTTGCACATCACCGATATGTCGTGGGGCCGGGTCAACAACCCGCACGAAGTTGTCCACATCGACCAGCAGCTTGAGGTGTACATCCTGCAAGTGGACAAGGACAAGGAAAAGATCGCGCTGAGCCTCAAACACAAGACGCCCAGCCCGTGGCAGAACGTGGCCGACAAGTATCCCGTCGGAAGCCGGCACACCGGCGAAGTCGTCAACGTCATGAGCTACGGCGCCTTCGTCAAGCTGGAGCCGGGCATCGAGGGGCTGGTGCATATCAGCGAGATGAGCTGGACCAAGCGCATCAACCACCCCAGCGAGCTGGTCTCGATCGGCGATCAGATCGAGGTGCAGGTGCTGAACATCAACAAGGAGAAGCAGGAAATCTCCCTGGGCATGAAGCAGGTCCAGCCCAACCCGTGGGACAAGGTGGCCGAGCGCTACCCGCCCAACACGGTCATCACCGGCGTGGTCCGCAACCTGACCAACTACGGCGCCTTCATCGAGATCGAGGAGGGCATCGACGGCCTGTTGCACGTCAGCGACATGAGCTGGGTGGCGCAAGGTGGCCCACCCCAGCGAGGTCGTCAACAAGGGCGACAAGGTGACGTGCATCGTCCTCAACGTCGATCAGGAGCGCAAGCGCATCGCGCTGGGCCTCAAACAGATGAACAACGACCCGTGGGAAGGCGACATCCCCGGACGCTACAAGCCCGGCGAGATCAAGAAGGGCAAGGTGACGAAGCTGACGAACTTCGGCGTCTTCGTCGAGCTGGAGCCGGGCCTGGAGGGATTGTTGCACATCTCGGAGCTGGCCGACCACAAGGTCGAGAGTCCCGAGGACGTGGTCAAGGTCGGCGACGAGATCGAGGTCAAGATCCTGCGCGTGGATGCGGCCGATCGCAAGATTGGGCTGAGCCGCAAACGTCTGAACTGGACCGGCGAGGAAGGCGAAGAGCCGGAAGTCACCGAGGAGACGGACGAGAGCAAGGCGGCGCCGAAGCGCGAGCTGCGCGGCGGCACCGGCTCCGGCGGCGGGCAACTCTTCACCATGCCCGAAGCGACGCCTCAGGAGGAAAAGAAGGAGTAAGCATTCGTTTAGCCGCGACCCGCAGGGGAGCGCGAACAGCGCTCCCCTGCGGGTCGCGGCTAAACAATAGACGAGCAACGCCTCCCGTTCGCATCCGGTTTGGACACATGAGTGTCCCTTCAGGCCGGGCGCGAATTGGAGGCGTTCGCGTTAACGGTTGCGAGGGTTGTAGGGACTGGCCGCGAGATAGGGGAAAGAGAGGGGGAGCCGATCCGAGCGGTTGCTCGTCTCGTAGAGGGGCCGTCTGCAAGGGCGGGTCTGCCTCGCTTGCCGAGCCATCCAGAGGACGCGGAGGCGAGGTCGATAAGATGGGGGAGAGAGCAACGGATTTTGCTCTCCTGTTGCCGCCGAAAAATCAGGCCCCACCGAAAAGAGGCCGATTTTGGGCATCGGCCTGGAACTTGACCTAGACTATTTACTGTAGCCTAGGTCACTCAATCGCGCTGGAAAAACTCCCCATGACACGACCGCGCCGCCTACGGAATGATTCGGTCCAGTCGCCGCTGGAAACCTATCTCCGTGAGATCAACGAGACGCCGCTCTTGAACGCCGACGAAGAGAAACAGCTGGCGTATCGCATCGAGGATGGCGACAACGAGGCCCGCGACCGCATGGTCCGCGCCAACCTGCGCCTGGTCGTCAACATCGCCCGCAGCTACACCGGCAAGGGGCTGGGCCTGCAAGACCTCATCGAGGAAGGCAACCTGGGCCTGTTGCGGGCCGTCGAAGGGTTCGACCCGACGATGAACACGCGCTTCAGCACCTACGCCAGCTACTGGATCAAGCAGTCCATCAAGCGCGCCCTGGTGAACACGGCCAAGACCATCCGCATCCCGGCGTACATGGTCGAGCTGCTGGCGAAATGGCGGCGCGCCACCGCCAAGTTGCAGGAAGAGATGGGCCGGCCGCCGACCCAGGAAGAAGTGGCTCGCAGCTTGAACCTGCCGAAGAAGAAGCTCAACATCATCAAGAAGGCCATCCGCGTTTACAACTCGGCCCCGCAGACCGACCAGGCCGACTCCGGCTGGTCGCTCGACGAGATGCTCATGGACGGGCACACCAAGACGCCCGACACGGAAATGGTCGAGGCCGACGACTTGCACCATGTCCTCGACCTGCTCGACAAGATGGACAAGCGCGAGGCGACGGTGCTTGCGCATGCGCTTCGGCCTGGACGACGAGGAGCCGAAGACGCTCAAGGAGATCGGCGAACGTCTAGGTCTGACGCGCGAGCGCGTCCGTCAGATCGAGAGCGAGGCGCTGGGCAAACTCAGCGAGAGCATGCACGCGGATTGATTTCACATAGCCCCCGGCTTGCCGGGGGGAGATACTCCCCCGGCAAGCCGGAGGCTATGTCCATTCTCCACATCACCAGCCCATAGACCAATCCGAGCGCTTGCGTTACCCTACACGAAAGCGGAACACTCCATTACCCGAGTTCGTGTACGTCGGTCGGACGGTCCCGCGCCAAAATGACTACCGTTCCGGTACGCTGCCCTCATTGTCAGGCCGCCTACCAGGTCCCCGATTCGCTCCTGGGACGGGAGGCGGCGTGCGCAATGCCGTCAATCGTTCGTACCGATCCCGGATGAGGGCAAATCCGCCAGCGGGTCGTCGCCGTGGCCGTGGCTGTCGGACGTGCCGTCCGGGGAGGCGCTGGCCACCACCGTTCCGTGGGACGGGCGCAAGCAGGTCGTCGCGGAATCCGTCGCGGGCACCTGGAAGCCCGGCGACGTGATCCTCGACCTGTACGAAGTGCGCGAGGTGTTCACCAGCGGCGGCCGGGGCCTGGTTTATCGGGTGCGCCATCGCGGCTGGAACATGGACCTGGCCGTCAAGTGCCCGCGCCCGGAGTTCTTCCAAAGCGAACAGGACAAGGCCGACTTCGAGCAGGAGGCGGAAACGTGGGTCAAACTCGGCCTGCATCCGCACCTGGTCACTTGCTACTACGTGCGCCGGCTGGGCGGCATCCCGCGCGTCTTCGCCGAATACGTCGCCGGCGGCAGCCTGGCCGAGTGGATTCGTTCGCGCAAACTCTACGCGGGTGGGCCGAGAAGGGCGCTGGAGCGGATTCTCGATGTGGCGATTCAGTTCGCCTGGGGTCTGCACCACGCCCACGAGCAAGGACTGGTCCACCGCGATGTCAAGCCGGGCAACGTCCTCATGACGGCTGAGGGGACCGCCAAGGTCACGGACTTCGGCATGGCCAAGGCGCGCGGCACTTCGACGGCGACGATGACTCCGAGCGGGGGGGGTGACCCCTCCGAGAGCATCCTCGTCAGCGCGGGCGGCCTGACGCCGGCCTTCTGCTCGCCGGAGCAGGTGCAGGGCCGGCCCGTGTTGCGCAAGACCGACATCTGGAGTTGGGGCGTATCGCTTTTACATATGTTCGTCGGCTCGGCCCCGTGGTCGGCCGGCTACCTGGCGGCGGGGGTGCTGGTCGATTACCGGGAACGCGGCCTGTCCGAGGACGGCTTGCCGACGATGCCGCCGGCCCTGGCCGACCTGCTCATGCTCTGTTTCCGGCCCAACCCCGACGAACGACCGCGCGACATGCTGGAAATCGTGGCCGTTTTGCAACGGCTGTATGCCCAGACGACGGGCCGGCCGCACCGCAGGGAACCGCCGCAGGCCGCCAAGGCGCTGGCCGACCGCCTCAACAACCGGGCACTATCGCTCTGCGATCTGCACAAGCACGCCGAGGCGGAACAACTCTGGCAAGAAGCACTGACGATCCGCGCCCAGCATCCCGAATCGACGTACAACCTCGGCCTGACACAGTGGCGCTCCGGCCGGCTGAATGGCGATGCGCTCTTGCAACAAATGCGCGATGTCTGCATTTCGCATCCCGGCGAGTGGCTGCCTCCTTGCCTTCTGGCCCGCGTGCAACTGGAACAGGGTAACTGGCGCTCGGCCATCGAGACGCTGCAACGGGTCGCGGGCGCGGGGGCCGAACTTGATGAGGTCCGTACCGCGCGAGAGGCAGCCCGGGCGTGTCTGTCCGATGGCGGCCGGCTGGTACGCCGTCTTCGGGGGCACACCGGCTGGGTCTCCTCCGTGTGTACCGGCCGCGACGGGCGCACCGCCCTATCCGGTAGCGCCGACGGCACCCTCAAGCTGTGGAGCGTATCCAGCGGCCGCTGTCTGCGCACGTTCGAGGGCCACGACGAATGGGTCACGTCGGTGAGCCTGAGCGCCGACGGCCGGCTGGCCCTGTCCGGCAGCGCCGACCGCACCCTGCGCCTGTGGCAGACCACTGACGGTCGCTGTTTGCGCACCTTCGAGGGACACGACAACTGGGTGTTGGCGGCGGCCCTCCGCGCGGACGGGCGCCTCGTCCTTTCGGGCGGCGGCGAGGGTGTCGCCAAACTCTGGGACGCCACGACCGGCGAGTGCCTGCGCAATCTGGATGGGCACGAAAATTCGGTCCTCGCATTGTGCTGGAGCAGCGATGGCCGGTTCGCCCTTTCGGGTAGTCGAGACCGAACCGTGCAGTTGTGGGAAGTCGAATCCGGGAAGCGCCTGGCGACGTTCGCCGGGCACGCGGACAAGGTCTTGGCGGTGGCCCTGAGTTCCGACGGCCAATACGCCCTGTCGGGCAGCGCCTACCGCACGCTCAAGCTCTGGGAGACGGCGACCGGCCGTTGCCTGCGCACGTTCGAGGGACACCAGGGCGGCGTTACCTCAGTGTGTTTCAGCATCGGAGGCTGTTACGTCCTGTCCGGCAGCGAGGACCGCACCGTCAAGCTCTGGCAGATAACCACCGGCCACTGCCTCGCCACCCTGGAAGGCCACGAGGGCACTGTACACTCCGTCTGCCTGGCGCGGGCTGGCCGCCAACTGCTGTCAGCCAGCGCGGACACGACGCTGGCCTTGTGGACGCTCCCGGAGGACCACGTCGCTCCCTACGTCCTTTCGCGCGTGCTGCCCACGGACACGGCGTTGGCAGCGTGGACCGATTACGAGCGGGCGCTGGCGCGAGCACGGCAGGCAATCACGGCCGGCGATGCGGTGCAAGCCGCCCAGTGCGTCCGCGAGGCGAGGGCGCAGCCGGGTCACAGTCGCCGGCCGGAAGCGATGAATTTGTGGAGCAGCCTGTATGCCCGCCTGCCGCGCCAGACCCTTCAAGGCGGCTGGGGCGGCACGACCTTCGCCGAGCACGCCGAGGCGGTGACAGCGGTTTGTCTCAGCGCCGACGGGCGGCTGGCCCTATCCGGCAGCGCCGACCGCACCCTCAAGCTGTGGGAGACGGCCACCGGCCATCCCCTGCACACCTTCGAGGCCGACATGAGCGGCGTGACTTCGGTGTGTCTGGCAGCCGACGGACGCCTGGCGTTGTCCGGTTGCCGCGATGCCACGCTCAAGCTCTGGGAAATCGGCACCGGCCATTGTCTGCGCAGCTGTCGCGATGATCTGGATGTGATTACCTCTGTCGCTCTGAGTGCCGACGGCCGGCTGGCCGTCTCCGGCAGCACCGACGGCACGGTGCATTTGTGGGACGTGGTCGCCGGTCAACTCCTCCGCGTTCTGCGCCTGCACACCGGCCCGGTGCATTCCGTCGCGCTGCTTGCGGACGGCCATCTCGCCCTGACCGGCAGCGCGCTCTTCGTGGTCCGCAACGATGGCGAGCGCCTGTTCACCAGCGGGCAGATGAAGTTATGGGAGACGGCGACCGGTCGCTGTTTGCCGACTTTTGAAAGCGAGGCCGAGGCTGTCACCGCTGTCTGTCTCAGTTCCGACGGTCGTTATGCGCTGACCGGCGGCGGACAATCGGTGATCCGCCGCGACAACGGCCGATTCGCCCAATCGGGCCTGATTCATCTTTGGGAGTTGGCCACGGGCCGGCGCCTGCGCACCTTCATCGGGCACACCGGCGCGGTCACATCGGTCGGTCTGAGTTTCGACGGCCGCTACGTCCTGTCCGGCAGCACGGACGCCACGGTCAGGCTGTGGGAGGCCGCTAGCGGCCAGTGTCTGCGCACCTTCGCCGGCCACGCCGACGCCGTTACCTCGGTGACGTTCAGCGCCGACGGCCGTTACGCCCTGTCCGGCAGCGCCGATCGCACGCTCAAATTGTGGGTCCTCGATTGGGAGCTGGGAGACAATACCCCGGCGGACTGGGAGGAAGGCGCCCTGCCCTATCTGGAGATGTTTCTGTCGTCCCACTTACCTTACGCGCTGCCACCCAACCATAAACAGACGACGGCGGAAAAAGGACGATCGCCGTTAGCGCGCTTGTTCCGATCCACACCGACGGAAGAAGAGGCCATGCAAGCGATCGCGCGACACGGCCCACCGGTGTGGACGGAGAACGATTTCCAGGACTTGCTCAAGACGCTGGGGTACGCCGGCTATGGCTGGCTGCGGCCCGCGGGTGTTCGTCGCAAACTCGAACATCTGGCGCGGCACTGGAAAAAGCTGTATGCCTTGTGAGACGCCCTAATTCCTCAATCGGATGAGAGAAACCCCCGCACGAAGGCCACCGCAACCTAAAGGTTAGGACTTCGGAATGCTCTTGCCCAATTCTTCGAGCATCTCCTGCTGCACGGCCAGGTAGTCCGCGGTCGCGGTCCACGCCGTCACTATCAAGGTGCGCTTGTCCGCGCTCCAGTCCTGCACGTAAATCTGCGGCGGCGGTTCGTGCTGGATACGCGGCTCGGCCTGCAAGTCGCCCGCAAGGCGGCCTTCACCGCGTCGAGATTTTCACCGGCCCCGAGGGGGAGCGTCCATTGTACGCGCCGCGCCGGCAGGAAGCTGTTATTGCGCACCGGGCCGTTGGTCAGCAGGGTATTCGGCACCGTGATGCGCTGATTGTCGGGCGTTTCCAGGACGACGTGAAACGGCAACATCTCGCGGACCCGGCCGCGCACGTCGCCGACTTCGATGGAATCGCCGATGCGCACGGTGCGAAATGCCAGCAGAAGCAATCCCGAAGCGAAGTTGGCCAGCGATCCTTGCAGGGAAAGCGCCACCGCCAGTCCCGCCGTGCCGAGCAGCGTCAACAGCGACGTGGTCTCCAATCCGAACTGCTGAAGCACGGCGAGCAAGACGACGAGCAAAAGCGCCGTCCGCGCCGAATTGACCAGGAACGAAGCGACGGAAACATCCAGGCGGCTGCGGCCGAGCAGACGTTGCAGCGGGCCGACCAGGAAGCGACTGGCCATCCAGCCCAAGAGCAGGATCAGCACCGCCCCGACGAGCCGTCCCGCGTAATCGCGGACCCAGGCGGGGATGTTTTGCCAGTCGATCATGGACGCGATCCTCGCTACGGTGCGGGTGGCGAATCGTTCTTCATTTTTTGACCGAAGGCGAAACCAGACATATCCTTGTTTCATCCTCGGGGTGGCCTTCCTTCGGCCACCCTGGCTCTGTTTGGACAGCTATTGTATCCCCGGCCTCTCGGCCCGGAGTCCTTCGCCCATGCGAACGCACCTGCCTTCGCGTTCAATCCCGTCCCGGCGCGGTGGTGTGACGCCTTTAGCAGTCTTGAGCATGACGTTGCTCGTGAGCATGGTGGCTCTGGTGGTGGATGGCGGGAGTTTGATGGAAGAGCGGCGTCATGTGCAGGCCACCGCCGACGCCGCCGCCCTGGCCGCCGCCGCCGACCTGTACACCAACTACGGCACCAACAACGGTGCCGACCCCAAGGGCAGCGCCGCCGCCAGCGCCCAGGCCATCGCCGCCGCCAACGGCTTTTCCAACGACGGCGTGCAGTCGGTCGTCACCGTCAACGTCTCGCCGAACACCTACCAGGGCGGGCCCAACGCCGGCACGGCCCTGCCGCCCGGATACGTCGAGGTCATCGTCCAGTACAACGCCAGCCGAACCTTCAGCGGCATCTTCGGCTCTGGCGCTATCCCCGTTCGCGGCCGCTCCGTCGCCCGCGGCCGATGGGTTCCCTCCAGCAACAGCGTGATCCTGCTCAACCTCAGCGCCCCGGCGCCCTTTCGATCACCAGCTTCTGTAGCCTCAAGATCAACGGCGGATTGCTGGTCAATTCCGGCTCTTCCGCCGGCGTCAGCCTGGGGTTCTTTTCCACCCTGTCGGCCACCGAGTTCAATTTCAACCAGGCCGTGCAAGGGATCCTGGGCTTGGTCCTCAGCCTCCTGAAGAATATCCTCGGTGGGTCGCCTTCCGTCCATTACATTCCGCCCATCGCCGACCCGCTCCGCTACCTGCCCGACCCCGACCCCGTGAAACTTGGCCTATCACTCCAGGGCACGAACCTCCACGTCAGCGGGGGCACGGCGGATCTGTATCCGGGCATTTACAACGGCGGCATCAGTATCAGCGGTGGGGCAGCCGTCACCTTGCACGCCAATTCGGATGGGACGCCTGGGATTTATTTCCTGCAAGGCGGCGGCATGACTATCTCTGGCCCTTCCAGCGCCACGGTCGCGGCGGGCGAAACGGCGGGAGTTCTCATTTACAACGATTGGCAAGGCAACGGGGACGCCATCAAACTTTCGGGCAGCGGCAGTCTGACTCTCTCTCCGCCAGCCAGTGGTCCTTACCGGGGAATAACCCTTTTTCAGAAGCGCGGCACCCTGACCAGCCCCGCCCCCTCGATCCGCATCAGCGGCTCGGGAGCCATGAACCTGGCCGGGACGATCTATGCCGCCCATGCGAGCGTCCGCATGACCGGCTCGTCCAGCGCCGACGTGATGGGCGGCCAGATCATCGCGGACACCCTGAGCCT
This sequence comes from uncultured Planctomycetota bacterium, assembly GCA_963767535.1. Taxonomy (GTDB): domain Bacteria; phylum Planctomycetota; class Planctomycetia; order Gemmatales; family Gemmataceae; genus JAJPHU01. The sequence continues at coordinate 938,508 of CAVYEC010000005.1, read as the reverse complement.
GAGCGGCAGCGCCGCGATCAACATCAATGCCGGCACCCAGCCGACCGCCAACACGCGCGGCCTGGGGTTAGTGGAATAGCCCAGAGCATCTCTCCTCGGGGCCAGCCCGCTTCACCCAAACGCGGTTGCTGTGAAACGTGCTCTGCCCGCCCAGGTCGGCCAGGACATCCGAAGTCGTCCAGTTGACGTTGCGGCCGCCGTTGCGCTTGGCCCAGCGGCCCTTCGGCGAAACCACGACCCCCGGACGAACCGCGTCCGTCACCACCGCGCGCAAGTGACACCACCCGCGCCCGTTGGCGATGACGACCCTGTCGCCGGTTTGAATGCCGCGCCGCCCGGCGTCGGCTGGATGAATTTCGACGAACGCCCTGCCCTCGTTCTTGAGCAAGCCCGGATGATTGGCGAAACTGCTGCTGACAAAGTGGTGCGACGCCGCTGTCAGTAGTTGCAGCGCCTCATCGGCAGGCCAATCCGCATCGCCGGCCGATACGCCGCCGTCATCGTCCTCGCCGGTGAATCGGCCCGGCAGCGGATCGGCGCCCGCGTCGGCCAATGCCTGCGAGTACAGCTCGACCTTGCCGCTGGGCGTCGGGAAGCGGTTGCCTGCGAAGGGCGTTGCCTCATCCAGTTCGAGCGGCACCGCGCCCTCGGTTTTCAAGCGATCCAGCGTGACGCCGTGCAGCCACGGCATGTTCTTGACCGACGCCGTCAGGAGCTCGTCGATCACTTCATCGACGCTCTGGTGCAGCCACGGCTCCTCGAAACCGAGGGCCGACGCGAGCAGGCCCATCACCTCCCAGTTGCTCTTGCACTCGCCCTGCGGGGCGATGGCCGGGTGATTGTAGGTCAAGAGCGTCGTGCCGTAGGCGCGGTTCAAATCGGCCTGTTCGAGCTGCGACGTGGCCGGCAGCACGATGTCGGCGTAATCGGCCGTGTCCGTGAGGAACAACTCGTGAACCACCGTGAACAGGTCATCGCGGCACAGTCCCTCGATGATGCGGCTGGAATGCGGGCTGGAGGTCGCGGGATTGGCGGCGAATACATACAGCGAGCGGATCGGCGGATCGTTTATCTCGCCGAGCAGGGCGGCCCCGAGGCGATTCATGTTCACCTTGCGTCCCGGGGGCGGACATTCACTCCAGTGATTCAGGGCCTCGTCATCCCACGCATAGTAACCGCTCGTGCTGTACGCCAGCCCGCCGCCGCGAATTCCGTACTGTCCCGTGAGCGCCGGCAGGGCGCAGATGGCCCGCACGTTCTGACCGCCGTTGAGGTTGCGGTTGATGCCGTCGGCGATCTTGATGTGGCTCGGACGGGCCGCGGCGTAGAGACGGGCCAGCTTCGTGATGTCCTCCTCGGCAAGTCCCGTAATGGCCGCGACGCGCTGGGGAGGATATTCCATGAGCCGTTCGCGCAGGAGCGGCCAACCGACCGTATGCTTGTGCAGCCAATCCTCGTCGTGCAACCCCTCGGCGACGAGGACATGCCCCAGACCCATCGCCAACGCGCCATCGGTGCCGGGCTTCGGCGCCAGGTGCCAGTCCGCGCCGCGCGCCGTCCGCGTCCGATGCGGGTCGATGACAACGACTTGACAGCCGGCCCGCTGCGCCTGCTTCAGAAACGGCATGAAGTGCGGGGCCGTGCTGATTGGGTTGTGTCCCCAGACGAGGACGAGCCGGCTATGCAAGATGTCGCTATAGGGCGGACTCCAGCGTTTGCCGAGCGTAGCCTCGACGGCGGTGACGGCGGCGGCGCAGCAAATGGTGCGCAAAAGCTGGCTGGCCCCCAGACGATTCCACAGCCGCGCGCCGCACACGGATAGCTGCACCACGCCGAGCGTGCCGCTGTAGCTGTACGGCAGGATCGCCTCGCCGCCCGACTCGGCGAGGAGCTTCTTCCAGCGCTCGGCGATCTCGGCGAGCGCTTCCTCCCAGGTGATGCGTTTCCACTGCCCGCCGCCCTTCGGCCCGACTCGGCGCAGCGGATACATCAGACGGTCGGGGTGATAGACATGATCGAGATACGGCCGAACCTTGGCGCACAGCCAGCCGTGCGTGACGGGGTTGTCCGGGTCGCCGCGCACCTCAACGGCCCGGCCGTCCTGGACTTCGGTGATGATCCCGCAGGTATCAGGACAATCGTGCGGACAGGCGCCGCGGACCAATAGCTGTTGCATGATGGCTCGACTCCTCTCCCGCTTCGGTGCGGACGGATGGGTGTGGATGAAGCCATCATGCGGCATGGATCGAATCTCGTCAATCGCAATGAAATCGCAACGCTCGATCAAAAAAAGTGGCAGACCGTGCCCGCGGCCCGGCATGATAAAGGGAGAGACGTTCTTCGGGGTACACCGATCATGGGCCGGCGCGAATTGCATACGGTTCTCAATCACCTGCGCCACGTCGCTGGTTCGCCGGACGCGGACGATCTGACCGACCGCCAACTGCTGCACCGCTTCGCCCGACAGCGCGACGAGGCGGCCTTTGCCGCCCTGGTGCGACGCCATGCGTCGTTGGTGCTGGGCGTCTGTCGCCGAACCCTGCCCAACACGCAAGATGTCGAGGACGTTTTTCAAGCGACTTTCCTCGTCCTAGCCCGCAAATCCGCTTCGATCCGCTGGCGCGAGTCGATCGGTGGCTGGCTTTACGAAGTCGCTCATCGTCTCGCGGTGAAATCGTGCGCCGCGGCCACACGGCGGCACATCCACGAAAAACAGGCGGGGATCCCGACGCCCCTTGAGACGCGGCCGGAGGGATCGTTGCAGGAATTGTGTACGGTGCTGGATGAGGAGCTGCGGCGTTTACCGGAGCGCTATCGTCAGCCGCTCTTGTTGTGCTATCTGGAAGGCCAGACGCGCGACCAGGCGGCCCGGCAACTCGGCTTATCGCTGCGCACTTTGCACCGCCGACTCGAACGCGGATTGGGATTGTTACGCACTCGATTGATCGGGCGCGGCATCACGCTATCGGCCGCGCTTCTGGCAGCGGGCTTGTCGCAGAAAGCCGCCTCGGCGGCGACTTCCGCCCTTTTGCTGGCGGTGACGGCACGGGCCGCGATGCGTGACACAACCAAAGAGGGTGTGACGCTGGCCGTCGCCGCGCTCGTGGAGGGAGGTTTGAAGAGCATGAGCGCGGCCCGCACGAAACTGGCTGCGGGGGTGCTATTGGCATTGAGTTGTGTTGTCGGGGCGGGCGTTCTGGCCCATCAGACACGTTCCGCGGAGCAACCGCAACCTGTGCCGGAAGCGCCGAAGGCGGTGAGCACAAGCGCGGTGCAACCGCGGGCGGATCGGGAGGGCGTTCCCCTTCCGCCGGGAGCCATTGCGCGCCTGGGTACGACCCGGTTGCGGCCGATGGCCTCCGAATTGGCCTTCCGCGACGACCGTACGCTCGTCACCTGCGGCACCAACTGCGTGGTGCGCTTCTGGGATGTCGCCACGGGGACGGTGCGAAAGGTCCAGCCGCTACCCGGCGGAAGCAGCAACCGGGTGATCCTGTCCCGCGACGGCAAGCGGCTTGCTCGGATGGAAGCGGAGGGGACGATGGGGGTGTCCGTGTGGGACGTGGACAGCGGAAAACGGCTGCATCAGTTGCCCTACGAAGCCGGCCAGTTTTTCCTTCAAGGAGCGTTCAGTCCCGATGGCCGAATGCTGGCGACGGCCGACTTTTCCGGAATGCATGCCATCCGCCTCTGGGACTTGACCACCGGCAAAGGAAAGCTGCTCGGCAAGACAAATGACCGCCTCTTCTTGATGGCTTTCAGTCCCGACAGCAAACGGTTAGTTCTGGCCCTGGATGTCACGCTCGTCTGCTGGGATGTCACCGACGGCAAGGAATTGTGGAAACGGACACAGGTGCCGCGCGGCATGGGCTTCTCGCCGGACGGCCGCATCCTGGCCGTGGGCGATCCACGCGATCCCGCGCATGTCCGGCTGATCGACGCCGCCACCGGCAAATCCCTGGACGAACACAAATTCCCCGGCATCCGGGGGGTCTACCGCGTGCAATTCTCGCCCGACGGGAAGACCCTGGCCATCGGCATGGAGAAAGGAATCGCACTCTGGGACCTGGCCACCGGCAAGCAACGCCATTTTCTTGATCGAGCAAGTTTCACGTTCGCTTTCGCTCCCAGCGGCAAAAGCCTCGTCAGCCTCGGGGGCGTCCTCCAGCGCTGGGACGTGGCCACCGGGAAACCGCTCTACGAAGACACCAGCAAGCTCGGCCACACGAACACGGTCCACCTGATTTCGTGGTCGCCGGACGGCCAGCGCCTGGCTTCGATGGAAGGGGGCAATGATTCCTCGGTTTACGTCTGGTCGGTATGGGAAGGCCGCCTCCTGCGCACGCTGCCGCCTCAAAGCGGCAGCGAATGGCCCGGCTGGCGATTCACCGCCTTCACACCCGATGGCAAATACCTCGTATGTGGAAGCGATCACATCCTCCGCGTCACGGACGCCGCCACGGGTCGCCCGATCCGTGAGTGGCCCACCTTCGATCCCGTCGGTAAGAAGGACCTCGGCTGGCTGACGAATGGCCGCCTCAGCCGCGACGGCAAGACCATGACGGCCATCACGCAGGATTTTAGTGCGGGCCAGCCTACCTGGCTGAAGACCTGGGACGTGGAGACCGGCGAACGGCGCCTGAGCCGGTCCCTCGGCCTCAGGGGGCCGTCTCAGGCCGTTATCGCCCCCGATGGCAACTCCATCCTTTCCAATCCGGGCGTTCTGTACGACGTGAAGGCCGACAAGGTGCGCTATCAACTTGCGACAGAGGGGCCTACGCGGATTGGGAACGGCCACCCCTTTGTTTTCTCTCCCGAGGGCGACTCGATCATTGCGGAGCTTCTTCAAGACGTGCCGATCGGCCAGGGTTTCCCCGAGGTGAAGGGGATCCAGTTCTGGGAGACCGCCACGGGCAAACCGGGGAGGCGTCTGCCCGTCCGTGAATTCTGCCAGTCCGCCTTTTCGCCGGACGGACGTTTCCTCGCCACGCTCAGCGACGAAGCGATCCGTCTGTGGGAAATCGTCTCGGGAAAGGAAATGTTTCACCTGTCGATTCCGGGGCGTCAGGTGGGAATGTGGTCCTACGGTCGCAATCCGATGGCCTTTGCCCCGGACGGACGCTCCCTCGCCGTCGGTCTCCAGGACACCACCATCGTGATCTGGGACATGATGCCCGCTGCCCGTGAAGCCTCGCGGCCCTTGTCCGCCGACCAACAGGATCGCCTCTGGGCCGCGCTGGCGAGCGACGACGGCACCGAAGCGTACAAGGCAATCGGCCGACTGATCGCCCGGCCCGCCGAAACGCTACCGCTCTTGCGATCGCGCTTGCACCCCGCCGCACCACCGACCGAGCGCGTCCGACGTTTGCTCAAGGATCTGGATAGCGCGGACTTCGCGAAACGCGAGGCCGCGTCGCGCGAACTGGCCAAACTCGGCGAACGGGCCGAGTCAGCCTTGCGTGAGGCGCTCGGCGGCAAACCGTCTCTCGAATTGCGCCGGCGAATCGAGCATCTTCTATCGCTCTTGACGCCGGAATTCGTCCGCGCACGGGGACGCTCCGCGGCCTCCGCGCCGTTTGCGTCTTGGAGCAAATCGGCACTCGGGAGACGCGGAAGGTCCTAGAAGGGATCGCAAACGGCGAAGGCCATGCTCGGCTCACGCGCGAAGCCAAGACGGCCCTGCGGCGGATGGACGAACAATCGGTTACTCACCGCCCCTGAATCGACTCCATCACGTCGCGTATCACTTGCTCATCGGTCTTGAACTCTTCGTGATTGAGGTGCGTCCGCGTCGAACGCCCGGCGTCCTTGAGCAGAGCGCTCTGGACGGACACGACGAGATCGCCGTGCGAGATCTCGCGGGGCAGACGCCAGCGGTCGATGCGGCGCATTGACTGGCGGCGCAGCACCGGCGATTCGATGTGCGGCAGGACGCGATTTTTCATCACCCGCTTGGCAGCCGCGATCCCCGCACCTAAGATGGCCACCTGCCCCGGTCGCAGGAAATCGCCGGAAAAAACGTGATAGCGCCTGGCCAATTCGGCGTTGTGTCCCAGATAACGCAGAAACAGACTGTCGTCATGCACGTCGTAAATGATCTGGCCTTCCCCTTCGGGGATCATGCGGGCGAGTGCGCCGGGGCCGTTCATTTTCAATTCATCGACGAACGCGCCGAGGTCCGCGAGATACTTCAGCGAGGTCAGACTACTGCCCTCGTTGGGCGTGGATAGCAGGATCGCGCGGTCGAAGGGGGCTTTTCGTACCTCGGCATACCAGCGGAAAACGAGGCCACCGGCACTGTGACAGACGAACACGGCCTTTTCCGGGGCGGTGACGGCGCGGCGCATCTCGTTGTGCAAGTAATTGCCGCAGCGACTGAGGCTGGCATTGTTGGGATAGCGAAATACGAGCAGCTTGCGTTCGCGCAGCCCCGGCTGCTGTGCGAAGGTATGCAAGTAATCCCGGAACGTCCGCGTGCTGCCGTGGAAGCCGTGGACGAAGACGATTGGTGTGTCGTCGGCACGGATCGACTTCGGGCCGCAGCGCTGCAACGAATCCGTCCGCGTGTCCCAGGCGAACAGACCATAGGTATCGTGGGAGTCGTCCACCTGGCCATCGCGTTCCATGAACAGCCGTTTGAGGCGCAGTAGCGCGGGCGGTCCCGCGCCGCCGGTCTCCTCGCCGTCGGGACGATATGCCTCGTCGGTGCGGATGCGCGGCTGCTCGACGAGGGCCAGCCAGCGCAGGCCGTCCAGCGCGTGGTCGAGCGAGAGTCCGGCATTGCGGCACAGTTGCCAGGCGAACTGGTCGGCCTCGTACACCTGCCGGCGCGTGTACAGGAACGTGATGCGCCCGCCGGCCGACTCGACGCCGGTATGCAGCACGTCGCGCAGGTGTTCGCGGGCGATGTGGAGGTCGATGCCCTTCTGGATTTCCTGTTGCAGCTCGAACGTCTGCCAGCCGTACCGACAGTGCAAGAGGCCAATGTGTCCGAGCTGATGACCGAGGACGAATGCGAGGGCGGTTTCGCCGCGCTCGTTGTCCGCCAGGGCATCGAGCAAGGAACGGCTGATGTACACGTAGCCGCCGCCAATGGTGAAAGCATTCGCCTCATTCTGATCGAGTACGGTCAACGTGTACTCGAAGGCATCCGGCTTCAGGTGCGGCGGCAGATTGTCGAGAAGTTTGCGGAAGACACGCTGGGCGGCCGGCGGCGTGGCGACGGTTTTCTCGTGGCGGAGGATCTGCTTGTGGATTTCCTCGGCGTGCTCGCGCTCGTCCTCCGGCGCCAGGGCCAGGTGATTCAGCGCCCACAGCGAGACGTTGCCCGCCATGTTGCGCTTTGCCTGATGCAGTGTGTCCAGCGGATGCTGGTCGGCCAGGCGGTCGATGCGCATCCGCAAGGCCGGCGTGAGATCCTTCATGCTGGGCGGCGCGGCGGCCACGCCGGAGGATGCGGCGAGCAAAAGCCCACCCAGGACGAGCGAGAGGTGCGACATGGAGATCTCCGTTCAGGCAGGCGATAGATAAGCATGGGGCAATTTGGGTGCCGATCCTTTCTTCTCCCTCCCCCCTTGTGGGGGAGGGCAGGGGTGGGGGGAACCTCCCCCACAAGGGGGGAGGGAGAAGAAAGCGCCCTACCCGGAGGACTGTAAACGCTCCACCAACGGCCACGCCTCCTCCTTCGTCCGGATGGTCCCGTCCAGTTGCGCCTCGCGCACCCCGTCGAGCAATTTCTTGAAGATCGGTCCCGGCTTGAACCCGGCTTCGATCAGATCCTCGCCGGTGAGGAGCGGCGGCGGGTCGAGATCATCCTTCGTCCACTCGCGCAAAAGCTGCTCGCAGTATTCAACATGGTCGATACCGCGGCCGCTGGCTAGGGCGTCGGCCCGGTGTAGTTCCAGTAGTTCGCGGATGCCGGGATGGATCAGTAGCGTCTTGAGCTTGCTCGGCCGCATCTGTCGGGCGTCGCTGAGAATCTGGTGCTTCTCGACCAGCCATTCGATGCGCTCGCGCTCATCGTTGGACAGCTTCAGGAGCAGGCAAATCTCGCCGGCCATGCGGCGGCCGACGTGCTCGTGCGAATAAAACGTGTAACGCTCCGGCGTCCGGCCAACCGTGCGCGGCTTGCCCACGTCATGCAGCAACGTCGCCAGCGCCAGCGGGAACGACGGTGCCGGCCCCAGCAGGTCGAGCACGCGCAGGACGTGTTCCCACAGATCCGTTTCGCCCGACGCCGCGGAACCGGGTAATCCCGGAGGCGGCAGCGCCGGCGCGTCGGCTCGCGGCAACCCCTGCGGCAGTCCCCTCATCGGCATCAGTTCCGGCAGGACTGGATCGGCCAACCCCAGGTCCATGAACAAACGCATGCCCCGCGCCCGGTGTGGATCGACCAGCAGCTTGCGCAATTCGTCCGCCACGCGCTCGGCGCTGACAACGCCGATCTGTCCCGCCATCGTGCGGATGGACTCGGCCGTAGCGGATTCGATTTGCAGCGCGAAGCGCGCGGCCAGGCGCACCGCCCGCAGCATGCGCAGTTTGTCCTCGTCGAAACGCAGGGCCGCGTCGCCGATGGCGCGGAGGATGCGCGCCGCAGATCATCCTGACCGCCAACGTAGTCGATCAACCGATTTTCCAGCGGGTCGAAGAACATGCCGTTGATCGTGAAATCGCGGCGCAGGGCGTCCTCGCGCCGAGGAGAACACAACCGCGTCTGGGTGCCGGCCATCGCTGTAAGACATGTCGGAACGAAACGTGGCGACCTGGACCTTGAGCGGTCCCGTCGGTGTGCGGGGGCCGAGCACCTCGATGACGCCGAAGCTCATGCCGACGGCGATGGTGCGGCGAAACAGGCGTCGCACCGCGTCGGGATGAGCGGAAGTGGCGATGTCGTAATCCTTGGGCGTATGGCCGAGCAGCTCGTCGCGGACACAGCCGCCGGCCCACAGCGCTTCATGGCCGGCCCCGCGCAGACGGCGGACCACGTCGATGGCGAAGTCGCGCTCGCTCGTGATGGCGGCCATGCGGAGGTTCCTCGCACATAGCCCCCGGCAAGCCGGGGGCTATATGGCTTCCTTGACCCAGATCAACAAAACATTGCGGCCATACCGGCGCTCGTCCCAGTGCGTGCGATTCGGCAATTCGTCGAGCGTGGCCTTATCCTCCGATTGCAGGACGATCACCGAGCCGGTGCCGACCCTTTGTTGCAATAGCGCGACCGCGCCGAGCAGTTCGTCCAGGCGACGCTCCAGGTCCGCGAAGGGAGGACTCAGGAACACGGTAACGGGTTCGTCCGGCGCCTGCCAACGCTCGATCCAGCGGTACACGTCGCTGCGCACGATGCGCGCCTGCCCGGCGACGCCGAACGCCTCAATATGGCGTTCCAGATCACCGATGAGACGAAAATCGCGTTCGATGAAACTGACGACGGAGGCGCCGCGACTGAGCGCTTCGAGGCCGACGACGCCGGTGCCGGCGAACACGTCAAAGAACGGTCGATCCGGCACGGCGTTGCCGAGGATGCTGAACAGGGCTTCGCGGACGCGCTGCGGCGTCGGGCGGAGGTTGGCGTTGACGGTACAAGTCAGCTTGCGGCCCCGCAACGAGCCGGCCACGATGCGAATCTGCGTTTTCATGAGTGCGAACCACTCCCGGTGAATATCTGAGGAAATCATACGGGCGCGGAAATAACAAGGGGAGCGAGATTTGTTCGCCATTCTCGACGTTTCGATGCTTGCACGGCCGGGAGTCCTGGGCCACAATACTCTTTTCCTCCGAATATCCGCACGAGGTAGGTTCATGACCGGTTCCGTCCGCAACAAGCTGTCGGTGATGATGTTCCTCCAGTTTTTCATCTGGGGGGCGTGGTACGAATTGGTCTTCGGCTACGTTAAGGACCTCAAATTTACACCGGACCAGCAGTCCTGGGCCCTCGCCACCTTCAACATTGCGTCGTTGGCGGCGATGTTTTTCAGTACGCAGTTCGCCGATCGCCATTTCGCTGCCGAGAAGTTTCTGGCCTTCAGCCATCTAGTCGGCGGCCTGTCGATCCTGGCCCTGGGCTGGGTCACGGACTTCTGGCTTTTCTTCCTACTTCTGCTCATCCACTCGCTGTTTTACGTGCCGACCATCTCGATCACCAATTCGATCGCCTTCGCCAACCTCAAGGACGCCCAGCGCGATTTCGGCCTGGTGCGCGTGTGGGGCACCATCGGCTGGATCGCGGCTAGCTGGCCGTTCATCTTCATCCTGGTGGACTGGGCTCGCGTGCCGGACCTGGGGCAAGTGGGGTTCGTGGACTGGCTGGGGACGGCCTTGAAAACGAGCAAGTCGGGCCTGGCGCGGACGCAAGGCGTGACCTGGACCTTCATCCTCGCCGGTATTTCTTCTCTCGTGCTGGCCGCCTACAGCCTCGTTCTGCCCCACACGCCGCCTAAACCTCCGGAGGAGTCCGGCGAACGCTTCGCCTGGTTGGCGGCGATGAAGCTCTTGCGGCTGCCCTTCTTGATGGTGCTGTTCGTCGTCACCTTCATGGACTCCGCAGTGCATCAGTGCTATTTCATCTGGACGGACACGTTTCTCCGCAGCATCCATGTGCCCGCGAATTGGGTCATGCCGGCGATGAAGGTCAGCCAGCTCGCCGAGATCGGCACGATGGCCTTCCTGGGCTACTTCCTCGTCCGGCTGGGTTGGCGGGCCACGATGATTTTCGGCGTCCTGGGCCACACGGCTCGTTTCGCTGTGTTCGCCTGGCTGGGCGGCGTGAGCCAGCCGGGGCTGCCCGAGATCTGGATCGCGGTGGCGATCAACCTGGTTCACGGCATCTGCTACGCCTTTTTCTTCGCCACCGTGTACATTTTCGTAGACGAATACTTCCCCAAGGATGCTCGTTCCAGCGCCCAGGGCTTGTTCAATTTCCTGATTCTGGGCGCCGGCCCGTTCGTGGGGAATTTCGTTTGGCCGTGGCTGGGGGGTAGTGTGTTCGCCACGATGGAGGCGGGCGAGTCCGTGCCACAGTTCAACAACCTGTTTGCCGTGCCGTCGGCGACGGCGGCGGTGGCCGCCCTCTTGTTGCTGCTCTTGTTCCATCCGCCGCGTAAGGTGCAGCCCGTGCCGGAAGAAGTACCCATCGCCCCGGAAGGGGCCGAGGAGTTCGCGGCCCGGCCCCGGCCGGACTTGGCGCAATAAAAGTGAATCATCAGCCCGCAGCGCTAGCAAGGGAAGCAACCCTTGCTGGCGCTGCGGGCTGGGAGGAAATTTCGCTTCAATCCCACCGGGCGGCGGGTTTCTGCTTCCACAGCCAGATGATCCAGTCCACGTTCTTCGGCTCCCCGCCGAAATCTTTCAACCGCGTCATGCACTGGCCGCGGTGATGCTGCGTGTGCATCGCCACCTGCACCAGTGCCTCGGCGACCGTGATGACACACGGCGGGTCGGGAAACCATACGATCCGTACGGTGCGCGACAGCCCCGCGTCATCGAGACCGGCGGCGAAGTCGCGCAATCCGGCATGGCAGGCCGGGGCGCGCTTGTTCAAATCGTCGAAGGACGAGGGCGGACCACCCGGAGGACCACCCGGCGACTCACCGCGCAGGATCGACAGGAACCCTTGCTGAACACCGATGATGTGGTCCACCCGGCGGCGCATCTCCTCGTGATCGCGGGCCGGCGACTTGCCCCAGGTGTGGAAGAACACGGCGTTGGCCCATTCGGCGTGGGCCAGAAGATCGCGCAGGAACGTGAGCATGAAAGAATCCTTTCCTTGGAAGAAGAGGGAGTAGCCTCCCTTTGATTGTAGGTGCTTTGGCAGCAAACGGACTTGCTTGATGGCTCTTTCGCCTCCGGATACAATAAGGTAGACTCTGGGCGTGGCATGGCGGCGAAGTTCTCGCCCCGCCCCACTGTCGAATAACCCAAGTCGGGAGCGAACGATGAGTTACGGTTACGATTATTCCGTGGCCGCACGGGCGGCCGGCAGTGAGCGTGCCCTGTTTATCCGCCGTACCTACGCCCATCTGGCCGGCGCGATCCTGGCTTTCCTGGGCATCGAAGCGCTGTTTTTGAACCTGATGAGCGAGGCGACGCAGATCCAGGTTGTGCGTATGATGGGCGGCTACGGCTGGCTCGTCGTCATGCTCGCCTTCATGGCGGCCGGCTGGGTCGCCCGCGTGTGGGCTCATTCCGAAACCTCCTCCGCGATGCAATACATGGGTCTGGGGCTTTACGTCGTGGCGTGGGCCGTCATCTTCTTGCCCCTGCTCATCGTCGCCAATCACATGATCGATAAAACGGTCATCCCCACGGCCGGCATCTTGACGCTGGCCGTGTTTGGAGGACTGACGTTATCCGTTTTCGTGACCCGGAAGGACTATTCCTTCCTCCGGCCGATCCTCTGCGTTGCCAGCATGATCGCCCTGGGTGTCATCGTGGCCGCGATTATCCTGCCGATCCACCTGGGGTTGATCTTCTCCTTCGCGATGGTGGCCCTCGCTTCGGGCTACATCCTCTATGACACGTCCCGGGTGATGCTGCACTATCGCACCGACCAGCACGTCGGCGCGGCCCTCGAACTGTTCGCGTCCGTGGCCCTGCTGTTCTGGTACATCCTGCAAATTGTCATGTCCACCAGCAGCCGCGATTGAGCGCGGAGGACCATCCGGTTCATCCGCAAAGGCCGCCGGTTCGAGAGACCGACGGCCTTTCGCTTGCGCGGATGCCGCCATTTTCTGCTTGTCCGGCCGCGCCGTCGCCGATTACGATGTTCGTCACCTGCCGGTTTCGTTCGCATCGAGGAAACGACATGTCAAGGACTCCCGCCGTCTGTCCCGGACCTCGCCGCCTGTCTCGCCGCGAAATCCTGCAAGTCGGCGGGGCCAGCCTGCTCGGTCTCGGCCTGCCGCGCCTGCTCCGCGCCGAACAGCAACGACCGGCCGGCGCGGCGTGCAGGGCGGACTCCTGTATTATTATCTTCCTCAACGGCGGGCCGAGTCATCTCGATATGTGGGACATGAAGCCAGAGGCTCCGAAGGAGATTCGCGGCGAATTCAAGCCGATCGCCACGACTCTGCCGGGCGTGCAGTTCAGCGAGCACCTGCCGAAGCTGGCCCGGCACATGCACCGCTGCACGCTGGTCCGTTCGGTACATCACAGCGTCAACAACGCGCACGCGGCCGCCGTGTACACCGGGCTGACCGGCCACGACCGCGGCGAGATCGGCGGCGGCACCAAGTCAACCGATCATCCGGCCATCGGCTCCGTGATGGGACTATGCCGGCCGCCGGACAAGCCGGTCGTACCGTTCGTGTCGATGCCGTACATCACGCAGGAAGGGGCCGGCGGCCCACCTCAACCGGGCTTCTTCGGCGGACTGCTCGGCCGCACGCGCGACCCGCTTTTCGTGCTGCGCAATCCCGACGCGGCCAACTTCGCCATGCCCGAACTGGGCCTCGGCGCCGAGATGAACCCGGCCCGCCTGGACAACCGACGCCGACTGCTCGACCGCCTGCGCTCCGGCGCGGACGAGCGCTCCGCTCAGGAGATGGCCGGCTTCCAGGGTAAGGCGTTCGATCTGCTCGTGTCAGCCCAGACGCAAAAAGCGTTTCGACTCGACCGCGAACCGCCGGTGGTGCGCGACCGTTACGGGCGGAACATTTACGGCCAGAGCGTGCTACTGGCGCGACGGCTGATCGAGAGCGGCACGCGGGTGGTCAGCATCTCGTGGGCGCCGGACGCCAACGCCACCTGGGACACGCACGGCAACAACTTCGCCAGCCTCAAAAACACTCTCCTGCCGCAGTTCGACGCGGCAGCGTCGAGTTTGTTGACGGACCTGGCGGAGCGCGGCCTTTTGGAGCGAACGGTCGTGGCGATGATGGGGGAGTTCGGCCGATCGCCGAAGGTCAACGCGGCGGCCGGGCGCGATCACTGGAATTTCTGTTACAGCCTGATGCTGGCTGGCGGCGGCTTCAAGGGCGGTTCCGTCTACGGTGCCAGCGACAAGATCGGTGGCCGGCCCAGCCGCAACCCTGTGACGCCCGGCGACATCGTGGCCACTATGTACACCTGCCTGGGCGTCGATCCCAACCTGGAGTTAACCGATCGGCTGGGGCGTCCCTTCGTGTTGGTGCCGTGGGGCACTCCGCTGCGCGAACTCCTGGCGTGACGGGGCAGCGGCTCAGTCGAGGTCAAAGTGGGAGGCGATGCGCTGCCGGATCGTGACGATCAGGTTGAGCAGGTTCAAGATGCCCGGACGTAGAAATAGATCCACACCGGAAAGCCCACGAAAATAAAGATTTGCGCCAGGATGATGATCTCACCCTTGATGGCCGTGGCGACGGCGACGAGCAACAGCGAGGGCGGCACCACCATGACGACAAGCCATTGAATCATCACCTGCATGGCTGCGTCCCCCGAGACGGAATCCCCCAGGTAATACGCGAGCGCCCGCAAAAACAACAGGAACAATACGCAGGCGGCAATCCCGGCCAGTATCCCCGCGATGATGAAGCCCAAGGCTGCCCCCGCGCCCCCCGTCAAGAGGGAGATGATGCTGGTGAACGGGGCGAGGATGGAAAACGCATCCAGGCCGAAGGAGATCTGGATGAGCAGACGGGCCCGCGCTTTTTTCGGCACCCAGAAACAGAGCAAGCCCCCCACCAGGCCGAGTAGGGGGGTAACGGCGAGGGTGGGCAGCTCCAGGCAGCTCGCCACGGTACTCAGGGTCGCGCCGCTGGGCAGGAACGCGAAGATGAAGGAAGCAATCGACAGGGTGATCGCCGCAATGATGCAGAGGAACTTGGCGTAATAGAAACCGAGTCCCAGCCTGACCAACGCCATGCGGCGACGGACCTTCATCCCCTTCCGCCGGGGAGTTCGTATTCCGGCGTCGAGAGTTTCCTCGCCCCCGGCGAGCCGGCCAGCCGTGCGCCGCCGTTGGTCCCCGTCCTTGATGATCTCGAACTCGACCGATTCGATTTCCTCCTCATCGCGCAGGGAGAAACGGAGTCCTCCCAGCGGCCGGTCGGTGACGGCATCCCGGTTGGGGCGCGGCGGCTCCGGAACTCCCTCGGCTTTTCGCGCGGAATCTTCCGATCCGGTGTTCGCCGGACGCGGCTCGGAACGATCGTCCTCTCTCCGGGGGAGATGCGAGGCGGTGCTCTCGCGGCGGACTGCGGGTGGACGGGGATGCGGCACCAGCCCTCACAGGCGGGGCAAAGGAAGGCATCGGTGGGTTGGTCCACCTCCAGGATTTGCATGCAATGCGGGCAGCGGAACCGCATCATCGGGCGACTCCCGCGGAGACGGCGGGCGTTACCGCTTCTTCTTGTTGGTCGGCCGGATCGAAATCAGCCCGCCGTTGGGACCGGGCACGGCCCCCTCGACGAGGACGAGGTTGTTGTCGGCGTCGATGCGGACGATGCGCAGGTTGCGGATGGTGACGCGCTCGGCGCCGTACCGGCCGGCCATGCGCTTGCCGCGTTTGGGCCGGCCGCTGCCGCGATTGCTGGCGTGCGAGCCGACGCTGCCGGGCGCCGGTGGTGCTTCTTCACGCCGTGGCTGGCCGGCAGGCCGGCGAAGTTGTGGCGCTTCATCGCGCCGGTCGTGCCGCGACCCTTCGAGGTGCCGGTGACATCGACCGCGGGAACGTCCTTGAACACATCGGCCGCTTTCAGGACAGTGCCGACCTGATAATCGCCCGGCTCTTCGAGGCGGAACTCGCGGATGTGGCGCTGCGGCTCGCAGTCGGCCTTGGGCGGCAACTGCACGCCGGCCTTGGCACGGCCCTGCCGACGCCGCGATTCCAGGGCCGCCGACACGTGGCCGCGCTCGGCCCGAGTCGCCTTGCGCCGCGCCTTGTCGAGGAAGCCGACCTGCACGGCGTCGTAGCCGTCGCGTTCCTGATTGCGCACGAGCAGGATCGGGCAGGGACCGACCTGCAACACCGTGACGGGGGCGATCTTGCCCGCCTCGTCGTAAACCTGCGTCATGCCGACTTTCAAACCGAGTAGACCGACGGCCATTGCGTTCACCTTTTGGCTGGAGCAACTGTCTAGCCCGGGGATCGTCCCGGTGAGCATCATTGCCGGGGGAGCGTGGCCCCCTGATCGAGTCCGAAACTATCATTATGGAACTCGGCCGCGACCTGTCAACTTGTCGTCGCGCTTCCGGGGCAGGGCCGTTTCTTGTTGGGGATGAGGTAAGGGGTTGGCGGGCGGCATCCAGGACGGGGGCTATCGCGATCCGTGGATCCGATCCCGCGACAACGGCCAGCCCAAAAGGGCGGGCAGGGCCGTTTGCCACTTTGCCAATGGCACGACCGTTTGGCAAAGTGGTATTCACATATCAAAATATTTGATTTCAATGGGTTACGTCGATTCCGGAGGGCGAGATTGCCAGGTTGCCACTTTGCCAACACTCCCCGGTAAGAAACCGCCTTCCCCAAAGCGGAGGGGTATTTGATTAGCGCCCCAACCTCAACCTGAGCAATTCTCCATATGCCATCGATGCAGCTGCAAGTCCCCCTGTTGCGTATAATTCCCTTATGGAATCGGTTCGGTGTGCCAACTGCCAATCTCTTCAGCGACGAGTTCACGACCTGCAAGCCGAGAACCAGCGCCTGCGCCGTCAACTCGACGAGGCCACTCCGCGCCGGCAAGCGACAAGCCGCTCCCTTTGCCAAGGGCCAACCCAAGCCGAACCCGCGCAAGACCAGGCCGCAAGCCTGGCAAGGACTATGGCACCAAGGCCCACCGCCAACCACCTTCCCCCGAACAGATCGACGAAGTCCACGAGGCGCCCTTGCCCCACGTCTGCCCCGACTGCGGCGGGCCCCTCGACGAAACCCATGTCGCCCAGCAATTCCAGGTGGAGATCCCACGCAAGCCCATTCATCGACAATTCAACATCCATGTCGGCCACTGTCGTCAGTGCCATCGCCGCGTTCAAGGACGCCATCCCTTGCAAACGTCCGATGCTCTCGGTGCTGCTGCCTCCCAACTGGGGCCAGATGCCCAAGCTGCCGTCGTCGAACTCAACAAGCAAGGCGGCTTGTCGCACGGCAAGGTCACGCGCTGCCTGGAGAGTCTGTTTGGAATCCAGCTCAGTCGCGGTGGCAGCGTCCACACCGTCTTGCGGCAGCTTCGCGCTGCGAGCCGGTCTACGAGGCCATTCGTCAAACCGTGGCTCAATCCGACTGGGTGGTGCCCGATGAGACCGGCTGGCGCGTGGGCGGATATCCTGCTTGGCTGCACACGTTGGTCAGCCCACAGGCCACTGCTTACGTCATCGACCCGACGCGCAGCGGTGCCGTGGCCGAGGACATCCTGGGACTGGACTACGACGGCACCCTGATCCATGACGGCTGGTCGCCTTACGACCTGTTCAAGGACGCCCGGCACCAGCAGGTGTCCGTCCGGTCGATCCCGTAGCTGCCCAAGCAGCGAGAAGGCAGCAAGAGGCCGGCGCGATGGCAGATTGCGCGAGCGAAGGTGAGGAATCAGACCTGCCAGGCTAGATCGGAGCAGCTATGACGCTTAGAGAGTGGCTGCGGCGCCGGGTTCGGCAGTCTTGGGACCGAGGGCAACGACGAGATTCATCGGGTCGCTGTCAAGTGTCGCGTCAATGATGTTCATCCAGAACGGCTCCAACTCCTCCGGTGGAATGCTGTGCTGTCGTCGGAGAGCGTCGCGGAGGCGCACCGTTTCCGTGGGGCTGCCGCCGGTCTTCACGCTCCAATCAAGGAAGTGCGCGAGCGTCGTGTAGAAGTTGCCCACGCTCGAATTGAGCAGGTAGATCGGCTCGTGGAGGTCCAGGTCGATGACGACCAATCGGCCCTTGGTTTCCTCGATGCAGACCCAGCCGCCCCCCTGAACATACTCCTGGTCGGCGAGGTGCCAGAAGCGGGTCCATCCGGCCGGCATAGTGCCCATCTTGAAGCCCAGCTTCAGGTCCCGTTCCCAGATCGAGGCGAGCGGCGTCGCCGAACCGCTGAACCGCAGGGTGATGTTGTTGTAGCAGTAAATGGTTAGTTCGCGGGGGAGGCCCAACTCCGTGAGCAAACGCCGACAGTCGTCGGGAAGCGTAGGCCCCGGCTCTGGAAAAGCGATTGGGCGTAGGCTTCCGGGCCAGCGCCTGACGAACTCAGATGGCGTGCAAGTGCGCATGACTTCTTTGCCGGTACCCGTTCATGGGGCGAGCTTATTCAGGCCCATGAAACTGATCACCTACCTGTTTCCGAGTCGAAATCAGGGAACAAGCGACCCGAAATCCAGCAACCGGGTCCGATACAATGATGCGCTTCTCTTCGTCATCGAGAGGAGTTATTTCAAGCATCATATCTGCCCAGCCCGTCGGCGACGTGATATGGGAACAACCTTCGCATACCAAGTGAAGCTGGCCACCTCGCTCGGTCTTCGTGATCTGTAAATGCAGTTGCGAATGCGAGGCGGCATAATACCACAATCGGGCATTGCCACCTTGCCAGGGAGCAACAGCCTTTCTCACAGCCTCAATCATATCTCTCGTCCACATTGGGCTACCTCGCAAGACCATTGCGCACTCGGATGCTCTCGCCACATGAACGGGACTTGATGTTGGCGGTCGGCCTGCAACCCGTTGTCACGCATTCGTCACCACTCACCGCATGGCGTGTTTCGCCACACGAGGCAGTCACGCCAACGCTTATTCGGCCTGGAATTCACGCCGCTGCCATGCGGGGGCCGACCTTCGGCAACAGTGAGGGAGCAGCCTTGCCCTCCATGTGGGCTCGGCAACACGCCGCCAGATACCCCAAGAGGCCACGGCCTTGCTGCCGGCAAGTCTCCCGGACACTCAGGATTCGCTCGACGAACCGGCTGCCCCGGCTGCTATCCGTACCGCCGCTCCCCTTCCGCCACAGCACGGCGTGTCGTAAAGCACGTTCGGCGGCATTGTTCGTCGGCTCGACGCCCCGATGCCACACGAAGGTCCATAACTTTGGCTCGTGGGCGAGCAATTCACGGCACGTCGCCGCCGTCTTGGGACAGCCGCAAGCCGCTCCCTGGACCAATGCCTCACGGACCTCCGCCCGCAGCCCACTGATATAGACCTGAAAGCTGGAACGGCGCAGCGTGCCGTCTCGGACTCGATGCCACCAGGCGAACATCCGGTCGGACAGGTCCAGCAATTGCTTCCCGATACCTGCCCCGCTGTTCTGCCGATCAATCATCGCCTGAAAGTCCCGACGCAGGTGCGACCAGCAGAACTGGCGGCGGCGGAATCCGTTGTACGACTTCCAGCGATCTGACGTGACCACCTGCTGATAGGCTGAGCCGAGCAGTGCCCTGGCGACCTTCCCGCTGCGGGTAGCCGCAATGTGGAAGACCGTCACCAGGGGCGTGACGGCGACCCACAACCACGCCTTGTGCATTGCCTCTCGCCAGGACGTTTCATCGACGTTGGCGTGCTGTGTGCGGACATACTCTTGCAACTCGGCCATCGGCTGGGCCAAGGCGTCGGCAGTGGACCGCTCCAGCTTGGCGACCGTCCCCGTCGAGATCGATAGGCCGAACAGGTCGTAGGCCAACTGCCGGATGGGACGCTTCCCCAGGCGGTAGCCCCCGGCCAGGACAGCCAGGTGGGCTTGCAACCTGGGGCCGAAAGCCCCGGCCGGCACGCCGGTGGGCAACGAGGCGCAGGTGCGGGTGCCGCAGGCCGGGCAGGTGAGCCGGTGCAGGCGATACTCCGTCACCTCGGCTTGGACGGGCGGTATCTCGGCGACCTGGTGCCTGCGGGGCTGCGGGTCTTCGCCGTGAAGGGCTTGCCCGCACTTGCGGCAGGCCGAGGGCATCAGGGGGATGGTCTGCTTGACCTGCTCGGGGGGCACCAGGGAGCGTTGCTGGCGTGCGTGGCCGGGCTGCCCTCCCTTCTTGCGGCCCGACGAGGGCTCGGGCGGTCGGCGTTTGACGTGGGGCGGGTCGCTGGACGGCGGGCGGGAGGAGTTGGTGGAGTTCTGGTTGAGGCGTTCGGCAAGTTGATCGACCTTCCGCTGAAGGGCTTGCAACCGCTGCTCATATTGCTGGATGAGGGCCAAGATGGCCGCCTGGGCGGCAGGCGGTATCTGGTCCCAGAGGTCAGCAGGAATTGGTGGAACAGGGGGCATATCAACATTTTACGGCCAGTAGAGGCACGGACAAGTTCGGGTCGTGAACGGCTACCTTTGCCGAATGCCTTGGCTTAACTGCGGCAGCGACCGGGAGGGCTTGCACTCGGGAATCAGTTACCACCGCACTTAGTTGCGACGCCGGGTTTGGTCTCTGCCTGGGAGTCACAGATGGAAGATCTCGTGTTCCAAGACGTAGTGCTCGCCGAGCTGACGCACGAAGAACGAACTGGCGACACCCATGAGCGGGATCTCGTCGTTCTTCGGGTCAGCGGACTCGGTCGTCACCGGCACCTGCGCCATGAACCAGCCCCAGCCGTCCTGATTCCGCGGCTGGAACTCGGCGTCGTCATTGATGGCACCCACCAACCGCTCGTTGGGCACCACGACCGACCACGGGGCGTCACCGCCCCAGAAGGTGGTGATGCGGTCCTTCAGAGCCTCGGGCGTCCACGAAGTCCCCTTCGGCCAGTACAGCGATTCAAGTGCCCCCTGATAGTCGTTGGCTGCAAGCAACTCGACCCACCGCCAGAACCCATCGAGGTAGTTCCCCTTGGTGTCCACTAGCGGCAGACGGATGAGCCGGTCGCCATTGAGATTCAGCGGCACCATTCGAGCGCCCCCTCGCCGAACAAGTGATGAGACCGACCGGCGCCGGGTGCCCCCTGAGGGCACTCGCTCCCGACACCCCCGACGCGTCCCGGCACCCTTCCCGATTGAACAGGCCCTTCTGCCCACCGTCAAGTGGCGAGCGCGAGTCATCGCCATCGTGGAGATCGGCTGCAGTAACAGGGAACGGCCGAAGTCACGAAACCGGATCGGACGAAAGAGTGGTTCCGTCTGTTGCCACCGCCGGCGGTGGCGACAACGCGGGCCGGTGCGCCGCTTGCCAGTGGTCCGGCAGCAGGTCGCCGAGTTGCCCGGCCGGCGTCGTCGGCAAGCGCGTCAGCACGTCTTGCAGGTACGCCCACGGCTCGACGCCCAGCCGCTGGCATGTGGACGTGAAGCTGAAGAGCACCGCCGCCGTCTGGCCGCCGCGCGGCGACCCGACCGTCAACCAGTTTTTCCGTCCTATGGCGATCCGCTTCATCTCACGTTCGGCCACGTTGTTGTCGATGGCCAGGAAGCCCGCCTCGGTATAACGCCTCAGCGCCTCCCAATTGTTCAGCGCGTAGCCGATCGCCTCCCCCATCGGACTCTTGGGCAGCACCTCCGGACGCTGCGCCAACAGCCACTGGTGGAATTGCTCCAGGATCGGCAACGACAACTCCTGGCGCATCTGGAGACGCTGTTCGTCGCTGAAATCCTTGGCTTGCCGCTCCAGCTCATAGAGCTGCCGGTAATACGCCAGCGCCTGGTGCGAGCGCAAGGCGTCGCTGCCGCGCGCCTCGTAGAACTTGCGGCGTGCGTGGGCATTGCAGGCCACCTCGATAATGCGTGCCGCCGCCGTGCGCGGGTCCGGCAAATACAGGCCGTCGTAGCCGCTGAAAGCATCCGCGTGCAAGTAACCTTGGTAGTTGGCCAGGAACTGCTGCGGGCCGTCACGCTTACGATTGATCGTGAAGTCGAACACGTTGTACGGGTGGGCGGCGTCGCCCAGGTAGACCCACAGCCGCGCCGTGCTCAGATGATGGGTCACCAGTTCCTGCATCTTCACCGTGGTATCGTCGGTGTGCAACGCCCGCGATTGCATCACGACGCTGACCATCAGGTCATACAAGCGGCCGCAGCAGTTGGGCACAGGCCGCCATCCAGTCGCACAGCGTCGAGCGATGCAAGAACAGACCTTGCCGCTGGTAGACACGCTCCATCCGATGCAGCGGCAGGTGATCGACGCATTTGCTGACGATCAGGTGAGCCAACAGACCCGGCCCTGGCAGCCCCTTGGCAATGGGCATCGCCGGTTTGGGCGCCGCGATCACCACCGCGCCGGGGTCCAGGGTTGACGCGGTTGCGCCTGCGGTTGCGACCGTTGGCTGGAGTCAGCAGGCGGCGGGCTGGGGGATAGCCGCTCTGGTTCGGCGTCCGCCGGACTCGGTGTTGGTCCGGGGCCGACGGCGGCGTTGGCTGGGGTTCTGGTTCTGGCAACGGCATGGGCTCGGACTCCTGGACCTGCTGTGCTGGCTGTTCCTGGGCTGCGCTGGCCGCCGGCTGCAACAAGGGCAGACGTATTTGTGGACGAAATGCTCGACGACAAACAGCGATGCCGGCCGGTAATCGAGTTGCTCGCTCCGGTCGGTGCCGATGTCGATGCGGACCTTGCCGCAGTTCGGACAGAGACGCTCGGCCTCGGACAATTCGTGATGCCGGGGCTCGCGGGGCAGGTTCTCCGGCAGGCGACGACGACCGTGCGGCCGGCACCGCCGCTGGGGTTTGCTCGGCGCTGGCGGTTCGGTCGGTGCCTCTTGTGCCGTGTCCTGGCCTGCGGCCATCTCCACAAACAACAGCAATTGGTTGGGATCGAAGCGTTCGCCGCGCGGCCCATACAAGCGGCGCAGCAGCAGGTGGATGCGGTGCCGCATCCCCTCGATGTCGCGATCGCGATCGTGCAGCGAGGCCAGCAGTTCCAGGACCATGCGCTTGAGCGTGGCTACATCGTCGGGCAAGTGCTCGGCGTCGGTTGGCGGCAGGCCAGTAGCAGCAGGGTCCGCGAGGCTCATGCCTATTATGACGTATTGCGGATCGTCTTTGTTCCCCGACAGAGAAAAAAAAGCGGGCAGCATTGGCCGCCCGCCTGCTCAACCCGCTCACGCCGTAGCCGTCGCCGGCCGGTGGTAGCGTTTGGACCGCTTGGCGTTTTGCCAATCGACGCCATCCAGCAGCATGGCCAATTCGGCGGCGCGCAAGGTGACGCCGGCCTGGCCTTCGGCCGCCGTCGGGAAACGGAAGGTTCCAGCCTCCAGCCGCTTATAAACAATTACGTATCCGTCACTGTCCCAATAGAGCAGCTTGATTCGGTCGCTGCGGCGATTGCGAAAGACAAAGACAGTCCCGACAGGAACCCCCTGTCGGGACGACCGTTGTCAAGACCACTACAACGACACCTGTCGTCGTAGACGCGTGGGCCTTGCTGGAGCTGGCCCGCTGGTGTCAACGACAAGCAGTGACACCCAACGGAGGATCCACACCATGTCCCCACCCAACCCTGCGCCCCCCCGCGCCTGACGCCCCGTCTACCCCCTCTCCTACCCCAGTGGCACGACCTGCCGACGACGCACCGGGAGGAGCTGCTTCGCCTCCTCGGCCGGATGCTCGCCGGGCAACTCGCGGCCAGCACCGAGGAGGAAAGCCATGAGCAGCGCTGAAGCCCTTCGTCCCGCTCTCCGCCCAGAAGATCCTAGCCCGCCATCTGGACCGCTTGGCGGTCGTTTATGTCCGGCAATCGACCCCCCAGCAAGTCGCCGACCATCGCGAATCCGCCGACCTGCAATACCAGCTACGCCGCCGGGCCATCGAGTTCGGCTGGGCGGAGTCGCGCGTCCTCGTGATCGACGACGACCAGGGAGTCAGCGGCCAGTCAGTCGAAAACCGGCTCGGCTTCCAGCGGCTGCTGGCCGAGGTCTCGTTGGGCCATGTCGGCATCGTGTTCGGCCGGGAGATGAGCCGACTGGCCCGGTCCTGCAAGGACTGGCACCAACTCCTCGAGCTGTGCGCCTTGTTCCAGGTTCTGCTGGCGGACGCCGACGGGGTGTACGACCCGATCGACCACAACGACCGCATGCTGCTCGGCCTGCGCGGGATGATGAGCGAGGCCGAGTTGCATGTGCTGCGCTCGCGGCTGCATCAAGGGAAGTTGAACAAGGCCCGGCGCGGCGAGCTGTTCAGCTTCGTGCCGATCGGGTATGTCCGCACGCCAGAAGGGGGCATTGCCCTGGAGCCCGATGAGCAGGCCCGCTCGTCCGTCCGGATCGTCTTCGAGAAGGTGGCCGAGTTGGGGTCGGCGCGGCAGGCGCATGCCTACCTCATCGCCCACGACATCCGCCTGGGGGTGCGGTTGTACCACGGACCGGATAAGGGCGCCCTGACCTGGCGTCGGCCGCGGCTCAGTACCATCTACGACATGCTCCGCCACCCGTTCTACGCCGGGGCGTACGTGTACGGGCGGCGCCAGGTCGATCGGACCAAGCAGGCCGAGGGCAAGGTCGGGCTGCGTTCCGTCCCGGAGGAGGAGTGGCTGTGCCTATTGCACGACCGGGTCCCCGCTTACATTAGTTGGGAGCAGTACGAGGAGAACCGGCGGCGGATGGCTGAGAACGATAAGGGCCGGGGCACGAGCAAGAAGTGCTCCCGCACCTCGACGCTACTCAACCGGATCGCCCGGTGCGGACGGTGCGGTCGGCCGATGGCGGCTGCGAAGACGCACGAGCCGCGCGAACCCCGGTACGTTTGCGACCCCGGCCACTACGAGGGCAGCGGGCCGCTTTGTCAGAGCCTGGCGGCGCTGCCGGTGGACCGGCTCATCGAGTCGCTGGTGCTCGAAGCGGTGCAGCCGGCCGCGCTGGAGTTGAGCCTGCGGGCGGCCGAGCAGGCGGGCCGCGACCGGGACCGCCTGCACGCCACCTGGCAGCAGAAGATGGAGCGGGCCCGCTATGAGGCCGAGCGGGCGCGGCGGCAGTACGACGCGGCCGAGCCGGAGAACCGGCTGGTAACGCGGGAGCTGGAGAGGCGCTGGGAGGAGAGGCTGGCGGAGGCCCTGCGGGTGGAGGAGGACTACGCCCGGTTCCAGGCCGAGCAGCCGCGCGAGTTGACAGTGGCGGAGCGGGGCGCATCCGGGCACTGGCGACCGACCTGCCGGGGTTATGGCAAGCGGCCACGACGCGCGGGACGGACCGGCGAGGGGTCGTCCGGTTGCTGATCGATCGGGTCGAGCTGCGCGGCAGGGCGAGACCGAGTTGGTCGATGTCGTGGTCTACTGGAGGGGAGGGGCGTTGGGGCACCACGTCGTGCGGCAGGGGCTGCGGAGCTACGAGCGGCTAGCGCGTTTTGAGGAGTTGAAGGAGCGGGTAAGCATCCTGCGCGGGCAGGGCATGACGGGCCAACAGATCGCTGCGGTGCTCAATCGGGAAGGGTTCATTATGCCACGCGGCCAGGCCTTCACGGAGGGCACGGTCAGGCGTCTGTTCGGACGGTTCGGCCTGACCGGCATCCCGGCGGGGTTGGGGAAGCCGGGGGCCGGGCCGGGCAAAGGCGAGTGGTGGCTGCCGGTGCTGGCCACCCAGTTGGGGGTCAAGCCGATCGTGCTTCACAGATGGCTACGGTCCGGGTATCTCATCGGTCGGCAGCTGGCAGGGGACAAGAGCCGCTGGATCGTGTGGGCCAACGCCGTGGAACGGCGGCGATTGCGGCGGCTGCGGGCCTACGAGCGCGCCCACCGGAGTAAGGCGCCACCGGTGGAGCTGACCACACCGACAGCAAGGGAGGCGAGAAGGGCCCCAAACACGAACAAGAGAACGAGTGATCCGAAAGGGGGAAAGTGATGCCATCATCAAAACATGCCCCGATAGAGGGTCATCCCGCAGGTGTTGCCGGACCAACTCGGCCAGCGCGTCGAAGCCCTTTCGTAAATCAGCGGGTGCCAGGGCGAGCCAGATGCGCACGGCTGGGGGGAAGCTCAGCATGGTGGCACCTTCTGTAGCACTGCCAGTAGTTGCCTCAATGTTGCGGGATCGAATCCGGGCGTGATGCGGACAGAGCGACCGCCGGCCAAGAAGAGTTCGATGGGAGTGGAGGAAGCCGGTTGATCGTCGGTCACGACTTGAACCGGCACAAAGGTGGTGGCGGCGTCGCGTTGCTGCAATTCACGCCGCCAGGCGTAGAAGCTGGGCTGCGTAATGTGGTGGCGGGCACAGAACGCTCGAACCGTGAGACCGCTGTTGTTCCAGAGTTGGATCAAGCGTCGCCAATGTTGCTCTTTGCGCGGATCGCGTGGTTTGCCGTGGGCCATGATGATGCCCTCCTTTCGGAAGACATTGGACCACGGCTGTCAAGAACGCGATCCGCCGGACGGAGACCCAGCAGTGCCTGCAACACCTGCTACGACGGGCCGATGAGATGGCGGCGGCCGCGGCTCGGGGAGCGGTCCGTTTCCCCCGCCGGGTGGCTGAGCTGCTCCGGGCTGGCCTGGATCTGCGTGACCGTCACGTGATGGGCGCGATCAGCCAGCACGGTTTGGCTGTTGCCCGTGGTCGCTTGGAGAAGCGACTGTCCGACCTGATATTCCCGCCCAAGAGTAATGCGGCGAACGAGACGTTGGCGCAGCACTTGTGGAACCATCGGCATGACCTGTTCACGTTCCTGCGTCAGCCGGGACTGGACGCCACCAATTGGCGGGCCGAATTAGCGATCCGTTTCGGGGTCATCCTGCGTAAAGTCTGGGGTGGCAGCCGGACCTGGGTAGGTGCGCGGCGCAGTCGGTGCTGATGTCGGTGTGGCGAACGTGCTGGCAGCAAGAGCGCTCTGCCCTGGACTTCCTCAGTCAACTCCTGCGCGGCACGCCGGTGGGCCTAGCCCTGCCCCCGTGACCCATCGCGCGGGCCCGCGCAGCTCGAAGGGCTCTTTCGCCATCGCCTCGCCGTTGATACGATGCGCTCAGTCAAGCATTCCGGCCTGCGTGACCCGATTCCTGAGGTGAGCATGCCTGCCGCCAACGTCATCCTCATCTGGGCCCTCTTCTTGTTGATCGGCGAGATGTTCCCGCTGGCGCTGCTCGTTTGCTGCTGGTGGGTCGGAGACCTGACGGTTCGCACCAAGGTCATTCTGACGGCCCTCTACCTGGGCCATTTCGGCCTGCTGCTCGTGCCGGTGTTCGCGCCGGGTTACGGGTTCCTGTATCTGGTGGCGAAGCCGGTCCTTATTGCCCTGCTCGGCGGGATGGCGTTCGGCTGGGAGTGGCTGACGAAGCCGTGGCCTCCCGGCCTCAAGCGCTAACCTGGCGCCAGGAGGTGTTTATGAGGTGTACTGCCTTCAGCCTGCTCCTCTTAGCACTCTTGGCGAGTTCCTTGCGAGCGGATGAACGGTCTGGAAAGACCGCACCGTATCGTGATGCTCGCGTCCTGCTGGATATCGCCTTCCCCTGTGGCCGGATCATACTCAAGCAGGGGCGAACTGTGGCTTACGAGCGCTCGGTCGAGCCGGAGAGGCCCAAGAAGAAATCGGGCCGCGAAAGTAACACAACGGGTACGTCGAGCGGAACCCTCACTCCGGCGCCGGCGGAGCCGCAGCCAGTTAACGACAGGTTTTTTCCTCCACCTTACTTTGTCATAACGACTGGAAAGACCTTTCTAACGATCGAGGCGGGACTAGGGAACTATGAAGTCTTTATCGAATTGGATATGCCCAGACTCGGCCGATCCTGAAAAGGAGCATGAGACCAGTGAAAAGGGGATGGCGTAGGTTCTCGTGCGTGAACAAATCGCTGCAGCAGGCGCGACTGCCCACCAGGCCCTTCGAGAGAAGAAGGCTCTCTGGGGCCGCCGCTACTGAACTCCTACGCTAATCAAATACCCTGAACGGTTCAGGAAAGTCTGCTGGGGGTTCACAGTCCCAGGGTGGACTAATAGGTGAAGGTGGTGGAGGTGCCGCAGACGTGTATGGAACGTTTCCAAGTGGAGGAGATGGAGGGGATGGCGGCCTGTTGGCAACCACTGGCGAAGACGGTATGAACGGGACATACCAAGGGTATGAAGGGATTCCTAATAAAAAACCAACCGTGGGCGGCGGCGGTGGGGGCGGAGGTGGCGGTGATGCAGATGTGCCGAACAAGAAACCCGCCAAAGGTGGTGGTTTCGGCGGAACTGGCGCTGGAGGAGGGGAGACGGATGGACAAGGCGGGAATGCTCGGGTTACGAGTGGCGGCGGTGGTGGCGGCGCGTTCATGCTCGTAGCATCTCAAGGGGTCACTTTCTCCGGGACAGGGGAGTACGGCACGGGGCAAGGAGCGGTCTTCGGCACCTTCGCCAACACGGGAAGCTTTCCGGATGGCCTACCCAGCGTGAACTCTTACGCCACTTGGACATCCTTGACTGCGGGTGATTATTATGTGGGGGGAGGAGCGGGTGGTGGCGGCGCCGGTGGTGCTGGAATGGGGCCGCAAACGGCCACCTTCACGACCGCCTCTGCGCCGAGCATCGCTTCACCGGGCGGTGGCATCTATACCAATGGCGGCGCCTTGACACTCACACCTAGCGGCCCTCTGAGCAATCAAGCTGTCGCCAATAGTGCAATCCAGCAGGGCCTGTCTGTTACGGGTGTCCTCCCCGGCGTGTTCGGCACGGATCTGATTCGGATCTCCCAATTTCTGACGGAGGCAAATGCCGGTGCGGCCGTCCTGGGAACTACCGCCGTGTTCTCTCAGCCGACTGGGGTGGGTAATCTCCCCACTCTCGCTCAACTCTTGGGGAGCAACATGGCTGGATCGAACCTGGGACCGTTGGGAGGATCCCTGTTGAACAATGCCAAGTTCCAGCACCAGTCCCTTGATGCGGTTTACGCGGATGGGATGGACGGTCCTCTATCATCGGTCCTCGATATGAGTTTGTGAGCAACTTTGTGAGGAAATAGTTCGAGAACTGGCCGGCAATTAGGCTGAAGCAGGACGATTTGATCGCTGGACGGTCAAACACTTGCCTCAGCCTGTTGCCATTTTCTATTTTGCTTGGGGAACATTCATGCGCGTGAGATTTGCCTGCTGGGGATCGCTAATCATCTCAGCTTGTTTGACGGCCGGGATGGTTTGCGGAAAACCAGTCGCTGAAAAAGGGCAGACGATACGGGCGGATTTATACGGTGATCCTCTTCCTTCTCGCGTCATCACTCGTATCGGCACCGTGCGCCTGCGCCACGGTGCCTACCTGGGCTGTGTGATTTTTTCCCCAGACGGAAAGACGGTTGTTTCCGGCGGCTGGCCCCATACGATCCGGAGTTGGGACACGGCAACGGGCAAGGGACTTCATTGCTTTCAAGGACATGAGCGTCCTGTCATGGCTCTCCGCATCGACAAGGATAGTAAGACGCTGATGTCCATCAGCCAGGATAGCACTATTCGGCTCTGGGATCTGTCTACCGGTCGGCAGCTTCACAAGCTCGATGCTGGTCAGAGCGCTTACTACGAGATTGGCTTTTCTCCCGATGGCAAGTTCCTGGCCTCGTGTGGCCAGAGCATCCGACTTTGGGATGCTAAGACCTACCGAGTGATCCGCGAGTTCGGCAATTCGGCGCTAACTAAATACGGTTGGACGCACTGTCTCGCCTTTTCCCCGGATGGGAAAACGCTGCTGGCGGGAAACCAAGACGGTATGATTCACTTCTGGGATTTAACCAGCGGCAAGGAAATCAATCGCGTTCAGGCGCACAGCAAGAAAAAAAAGGAGTGCGAGCGCTCGCCTTCTCTCCAGACGGGCAATACCTGGCATCCGCGGGGAGTCATGATGGTTTGCTGTTTTTGCGAACTGCGGCGACCGGCGAGGTAATTCGCACCTTGTTCAAAGAGGAGGCGGGAAACTGCTCCCGTCTGGCGTTCTCACCCGATGGCAAGACGCTGGCCTGCGGAGGCGCCGATCAGGCTATCCACTTACTGGAGGTGTCCACGGGCAAGGATCTGCGGCAATTCAAGGGCCATCAGCACCACATCGCGGACGTCGTTTTTTCCGCCGATGGCCAAACCCTCGCCTCGACCGATTGGGATGGCGTCGTGCGGCTCTGGAACGTCCGCACGGGCCAACCACGGATTTCCACCCACAATCCCCAAAATGCGGTTGCGACCCTGACGTTCGCGGCGAATGATACCCTCCTCGCCACGGGCGGATTCTTGGAGCCGATGATTCGTTTCTGGGATCCGGCGACGGGCAAGGAACTTCGGCAACTCCCTGCGCATTGCGAATGGGGAGTGACCGGCCTTCTGGACGGGCCTCCCGATGGAAAGATGCTACTATCCGCGGGTCTTGGTGGTGAAATTTGCCGCTGGGATGCCGCCTCCGGCAAGGAAGTCAATCACTTCGAGTTGGGCGAAGGCGGTTCGCCTCCCCTCTTGTCTCCCGATGGCAAAACACTGGCGGAAATCGCTTTTGGAAAGGGAGGTAGTTTTTATGATGTGGCGACCGGCAAGAAAACGGGTCGGTTCGGGAATGGGCAGACGGCGGGTGCTGCTTTCCTTCCCGATGGCCGCTCCTTGGTGCTGAACGTCATCAACCCGGATCGTCGAGGGGATAGTTGCGTTCTATGGGACATCAGCGAGGGCAAAATAGTTCGTACCTTCCCGAAACCCAAACCTTCCGACCCGAAACAGGGAACGTCTGTGAAAGGTTCTTGTATTGTCGTCACTCCGGATGGCGAGACCCTTCTGGTAGGCACAGACGAGCATGTCGTCTTGCGTTGGGACATCCCAACGGGTGAACCGCTCCCCCTATTGGATGGCCGACAGAAGAGCATTGAGAATCTGGCGATCTCGCCGGACGGAAAGACGCTCGCCTCGGGTGGCGAGGATGGCTCGCTTTGCTTGTGGGATATGGTAAGCGGTCGGCAACGCGGCCTGCTGCGCGGGCATCGCGGTTCCGTCCTCTCCTTGGCTTTTTCGCGCGACGGCCGGCGTCTGGCTTCGGGCAGCCAGGACACCACCGCCCTCGTCTGGGATCTGACCGACGGCATTGCTGCGGACCCGCCGAAGGAACTCACCGCCAGGCAACTCGACGAACTCTGGCGCGACCTGGCCGGCGAGGATGCGGTCAAAGCAAATCGAAGCATCTGGACGCTGGCCTATGCTCCCAAACAATCCGTTCCGTACCTGCAAGCGCGTTTGCGTCCGGTGCCCGCCGTGGATGCGAAACAACTGGCCCGCCTGCTACGCGACCTCGATAGCGAGGATTTCACCGCCCGCACCAGGGCTTGCGAGGAATTGGAAAAACTCGGCGAGTCTGCCGCCGTCGCGCTCCGCGAGGCAGCGCGAAAACCATCCTCGGTCGAAGTCGGCCGGCAGGTCAAGGGACTGCTGGAGAAGTTGACTGTCGAGAAGCGAACGCCTTCCGCCGAGCGCATTCGAGTCCTGCGGGCGCTCGAGAGCCTCGAGCATGCCGCGACGCCGGAAGCCGGTGAACTGCTCAAGCGACTGGCACAAGGGGCCGACGGGGCGCAATTGACGCGCCAGGCGAAGGCGTCCCTGGAGCGCCTCGCCAAGCGTGCGAAGCGTGCCAAGTAATCGCTCGATTACTCCGTACCCGCTGCCATCATTCGGTCAAAGCCGCGGAGCCAGCGCCGATCCGCTGGCCGGACTCAAAGCGGATCGGCAGCCGGGCCGGGCCGTGGACTTGCAGCGCCGGACGCGGCTGCCACGGCTCGGAACCGGCCAGCTCAATGTTCCCCAGCCGGCCGAGCAGGTCCGCCAGGGCAATGCGACCTTCCAGGCGTGCCAGCGGCGCGCCCAGACAGGAGTGAATGCCGTGACCGAACGCGATGTGCGGGTTGGGCGCGCGCGTGATGTCGAAGCGATCGGCGTCGGGGAACTGCCGGGGATCGCGGTTGGCCGAGCCGATCATCGCCAGCACGAGCCGTCCGGCCGGGATCACCTGGCCATGCAGCTCCACCTCGCGCCGGGGCGTGCGCATCATCCACTGAAGCGGCGAGCGGTAGCGCAGGACTTCCTCGATCGCCGAGGGCAGTAGATCCGGCTCGGTTCGGAGGCGGGCAAGTTGATCCGGGTGTTCGATCAGGCATAGGATCGCGTTGGTGATGAGGTTCGTGGTCGTCTCCTGACCGCCCACGATGAGGAGCTGAAAGAAACCCAGGATTTCGTCGTGCGTCAACCGTTCCCCGTCCACCTCGGCCGCGACGAGTCGCGTCAGCAGGTCGTCCAACGGCCGCTCCCGCCTCTGCGCGATCATGTCCGTGAGATAGTCGCTCATCTCGGCCGTCGCCGAGGTGTACTCGCCGAGTGCGGCCGTCGCCTCCGCGCTGTCGGAGCGCGTGTGGCTGAGTTTCAGGATCATGTCGCTCCAGCGTATGAAGCGCGCCCAATCCACCGGCGGGATGCCGATCATATGGGCGATGACCGTCATGGGCAGCGGGATGGCGTAATCCGTGGCCAGGTCCATTTGGCCCCGCTCAATCACCCGGTCGAGGAAGTCGCTCGAAAAATCCCGGATGCGCGGTTCGAGGTTCGTGACGACGCGCGGCGTGAAGGCGCGCGAGATGAGGGCGCGGAGCTTCGAGTGCCGCGGCGGGTCGAAGAAGATGAACCAGTTGGGAGGGGCCGGCACGCGAGAGCTGAATGTGTCGTGATCGTTCAGCGCCCATTTCACGCCCTCGTAGTCGAAGATCAGCCAGGCGTCGAAGGGCGGCGGGATGCGGAAGACGGGCGCGGTGCTTCGCATTCGTTCGTAGACCGGGTAGGGGTCGCGGCGCATCGCATCGGAGAAAAAGTCCATCGCGTTTCACCGCCTTTCTTCGTCGGGGATCGCGGAATCAGCCGGCGACTTCCTCCAGGCTCTGGGCGTTGGTGAGCGGGCCGAACAGGCCGATTATCAGCGCCACTCCCCCGAACGCCACGGCCATTACCCCCAGCGCCGCCGGAACGCCGGCCGCGATCAACCCCGGCAGGAACAGGTCGATCGCCACCATGCTCGCACGACTCCAGGCGTAGGTGAAGCCGACGCCGGTGGCCCGCGCCGCCGTCGGAAACAACTCGGCCTGGTAGGCGTGGAAAACGGCCGAGAACCAGTTGCAGCCGACCACGGCTGTCGCCGCCAACACCGTCAAGGCTACGACTCCGCCGGCCAGTCCGAAGGTCACCTGCACCGCCGCCAGCGTCAAAGTCAGAGCCACGATGAGCCGTTGGCGCTGCCAGCGCTCGCACGACCACACGCCCAACAGCGGCCCCACCGGCGCCAGCAGGACGGCCCAAAATTGCATGGTCAGGGCCTCGTTGTGTCCCATCCCCTTGGCTTCCAGCAAGGTCGGCAGCCAGTGCATGAAACCGTAATAACCCACCGTCTGCAAGAGCTGGAAGGCGATCAGCAAGACCGTCCGGCCCCGGTAGCGCCGCCGACCAGATCTCCCGGAAGGGCGAGTGGCGCAAGACCTTGGCCGACGACACTGGCGCTGGCGGCGGCAGCGGCCCGGTTTCGCGGCGCACGGCGTCCTCGATGCGGGTCAGGACGAACTCCGCTTCCGCATCGCGTCCGGCCGAGACCAGCCAGCGCGGCGACTCGGGCAGGTGTCGGCGGATAAACCAGGCCAGGAGCGCTCCCAGCCCGCCCAGCACCAGGAGCAGCCACCATCCGTGCGGCGCCTCGCGGGGCGCCAGGAGGCGGGCCAGCAAGGCGGCGACGGGCACCGCCGTGAAGGCCAACGCATGAGCCAGCGCCACGGAACGCCCGCGGACCCGGCCGGGGACCATCTCGCTGACGTACACGTCGATGAGGACATTCTCGGCCCCGACGCCCGCACCGGCCAGGAAGCGCGCGGCCAACAGCAGAATCAACCCGGCCGAGGCGCCCGCCGCGGCGGTCAGGGGATAATAACCCACACCGCCCGCCAGCGTGGCTAGCGAATACAGAAGCAGCATGGCCAGGAATCCGAAACGCCGGCCCAGGTGATCGCTGGCCATGCCCAGAAAGAGGGTGCCCACGAACATGCCCAGGGCAGCGCCGCCGTGAACAGTCCGACCGGCGAGAACCACTCGCCGGCCCGTGTCGCCGGCAGGATGCCCGCGGCCGGCAGGATCACGGCGAGAGAGCTGGCCAGGAAGTTATCGTAATAATCGAACCATGCGCCCAGGGCGATGGCGGACAAAAAGCGGCGGTGAAAGCGGCTGGGGGGCAGGCGGTCCATGCGGGCGGCGATCGAATGGGCGGCCGGCGAAGAGGTCATGGTTGCACCAGGGCATCGGCCTCGATTTCGACCAGGATTTCCGGGGCGATCAGCCGGCGGACTTCGACCATGCTGGTCGCCGGGCGAACGTCCTTGAAGAACTCACCGTGCGCCCGGCCCACCTGTTGCCACTGGTCGATGTCCACCACGTACATCCGGGTCCGCACCACGTCCTGCAACGTCGCCCCCAGCTTGTTCAGCGCCGCTTCGATGTTCTTGAGCGCCTGGATCGCCTGGGCATACGGGTCGCCCCGGCCGACGATGCTGCCGTCCTCGGCGGTGGCGGTCGTGCCGGACACAAACACGAACGATCCCGCCCGGACGGCCCTGGAATAGCCCACCACAGGCTCCCACGGCGTTCCCGTCGAATAGCGTTCGCGCTTCATGGCATGTCCCTCCCAGCCAGGTAGTAGCCTCATTTGCCCCTTTCGGCCATGATACCGTGACGACTTCCGACTCAAATGAGGCCACTACCATTTTTTCGCTTGTCAGCGGCGGACGGCCGGGCGATAAAAGATTTGGCTACAGTGATGCAGCCTTTCCCTCCGAGGAATTGCCCATGACCGGAAAGACCTTCGCGGCCGGAGCGGTTGCCGTATCGGCGGCTTTGCTGGGTGGTGCGGTCTGGCTGGAATTGTCGCTGCGCGGTGGCCGGCCGGCGAACGACGCGGCCGACCCCGCTCTTGCATCCAAGGCCAATCCGGTTGCCGACTCGCTCTCATCCACCGCACCGAAGGTAGACGAGCAGGCCAACCTCGAAATGCTGCCCGCACCCACTCCCGATGCCACTCTGCCGGTCGCGGACACCCAGCCGTCGAAGGCCCCCAAGCCGGCCGCGCCCCAGGGCGAAGCGGGCGCGTTGCCCCTGCGGTCGCTGAAGGAAGCCAGCGTCTTCATCACGGCGAAGACGACCACCATGAGCGCCACCGGCAGCGGTTTCGTTGTGCGGGCGCAGGGCGATACGGCCTACGTCGTCACCAACCACCACGTCGTCACCCCGCCCAAGGAGAACGCGCCTTCTCCGCCGCCCATGTGGATCATGCCGCAAATGCCGTTCGGCCCGCGCCTTCCGTTCGGGCCGCGCCTCCCGTTCGGCCCGCGCATGCCGCGGTGCGGGATCGCCCAGATTTTGCCGCCCGGACAGGTGGCCGAACTCGCCGTCGTCTTTCACAGCGGCACCCCGCGCGAACAGACGCTCCCGGCCGTCCTCGTCGGCGACGAGGCGGACGCCGACCTGGCGGTGCTCAAAGCGACGGGCGTCA
The DNA here is from genome assembly GCA_963767535.1 of uncultured Planctomycetota bacterium. GTDB lineage: Bacteria > Planctomycetota > Planctomycetia > Gemmatales > Gemmataceae > JAJPHU01. The sequence goes on along the minus strand of CAVYEC010000005.1, from coordinate 903,252 downwards.
AGGACATGCCGAAGCCGATCGAATGCGTGCAAACCCCGGAATTAGTGGAGACGATGCCGGCCGTGGCGTTCGGCTTTCCCTTTGGCGCCAAGCTCGATCCGGCCAAGAAAAACCCGGCCGTCACCGTCACCAAGGGGGCCATCTCGTCGCTGCGGCGGGGCGCGGACGACAAGTTGGCGGAGGTGCAGCTCGACCTCGATTTGAACCCCGGTAACAGCGGCGGCCCGGTGGTGGATGAGAAGGGCGCTCTGATCGGTGTTGCTTACGCCAAGTACGCCGACTCGCGCATCGGCTTCGCGGTGCCGGTCCCCAAATTGATCCGCCTCTTGCAAGGCCGTATCGACCCGCCGGCGACGATTCAGACGGTGATGAATAACCGCATCAAGAGGGTTCGCGTCCTGGCTCGTGCGGCCGACCCGCTCGGCAAGCTGCGCTTGCCCACGCTCCTCTACGGCCGGGTCCACGAAGTGCGTATGCCGCCGAAGACGGCGGACGGCTGGGAAAAATTGAACGGCGCGATGCGGATGCCGATGGCGATCCGGGGCACGGAGGCCAGCGCCACGCTGGCCCTGGGCGCGCCGCCGCCGGCGAATTGAAGATCATCGCCCAGGTGTCGTACCTGACCGACGCCGGGCAGATGTTCTACGGCGAGCCGCGCACACTGAGCCTTCGCGCGGACGCCGCGCCGGCCAGTCCGCCGGGTAACGTGAAACCGCCGGTCGTGGCAGCCCGCCCGTCGGGTCCAGCCCGCGGCGACGACTTGACGAAACTGCTGGCCGACTTGAAAGCGAAGGACGAGCCGACCCGGCAGCGTGCGGCCAGCACGTTGCAGCAAGCGCCGCCGCGCCAGCGCCGCCCGGAAGTTCGCCGAGCGCTACAGGAGCTTTTGGCCGCGAAGGATCCTTCCACGCGCATCGCCGGGGTGCTGGCGCTGGTGGCCTGCGATCCCAAGGGGGCCGCCCCGCAGGTGGTGAAACTGATCGCGGACCCGGCGGCCCGGGTGCGGCAAGAGGTGTTCAAGGTATTGAAGGAGTTGAAGGATGCGCGCGTGGCCGAGGCGGTGGCCGCACGTTTGCCGATGGAGCCGCAGGCGGTTTGCGACGTACTCAGGGCGCTAGGGCCGGGCGCCGAGAAAGCCGTCCTGCCGTACCTGGCGAACAAGTACGCCGGCAACACCCGCGTTTCTGCGTTCGGCGTCATCCGGGAAATCGGCACGGCCGCCAGCCTGCCCGCCCTGACGGCGGTGCAGGGCGGAGATCAGGTTCATGTTGTCGGCGTCTTGCAAGCCCTCCACGATCGCCTGCCGCTCATCGAGGAAGAATGGCCGCAGGCGATGGACGATTTGAAGTCGTACGATGCCGGCCGTCGCACCCAGGCGGCCCGCCGCATCGCCGTCACGCCGCCGATCAAGGAGCGGCGAGCCGAGATGGTGTTGCGTCTGGAATGGTCGCTGAACGATCTGTCGGCCGACGTGCGCGTCGCGGCGATCAAGGGGTTGGCCCGCTGGGGCGGCAAGGACGCGATCCCGATCCTCGTCGAGCGGCTGGAGAAAGGCGAGGGTAGCCTGCATCAGCCGGCGATCGAGTTGCTGGCGGAGTTAAAGAGCGAGGACGGCATCGCGGCGATCGCCCGGCGCCTGCCCGACTTTTGGGACCGCACTCACGCGCTGCGGGCTTTGATGGCGCTGGAGCCGCGGATCGTCGAGAGAGCCATCCTGCCGCTGCTCGCCGATCCCAATGCGTCCATTCGCTGCGAGGTCATCCGAGTGCTGACGGAGGTCGGCGGCTGGGACAGCGTCGTCCCGCTCGAAAAGCTGGCCGCGGAAAAGAACGTCTTTTATTCCGGGCCGGCCAAGCAAGCCCTCGAAGCCATCAAGGACCGCGCCGAGTCCGGCGCGGACAATTTCGTGAGTCGCTTCACGGATGCGGCCTGGAGCTATTTCGCGGCGGCGCTCAACGAATGGTCTCATTCCTTCGAGCGCGGCAAGAAGTAGCGCAACAATTGCAAGCCGAGGAACACCACCAACAGCGGCACGATCAGCCAGCCGACTTTCGGCCACCACACCGACAGAATCATCATCAGCAGGACGGCCCAGACGAGACCGCAGCCGATCAGTGTCATCGTGCCCTTGAAGCCGACTTCCTCCGTCGCTTCCGGATATTCCAGGAGACTGGAGCGCCGCCTCTCGACGCTGCGCCGGGCCGCGTCGTCCAATTCCAAGCTGCGGATGGCGTCCTGCCAACTCAGGAATGCTCCAGGGCGATGCTCGACGATTTGCTCGAACATCTCGACCAGCACCGGCCACGGATCCCAGCGCTCCCAGGATTCTTCGTGCGACTCGCCATTTTCGCCGGTCCAGTTTAGATAGGCCGGTCCATTCCATCCCAGCGGGAAATACAATTCGGCCCGCCCGTGCGCTGCCACTCACGATCAAGCGCCATCCGGGCGTTCTCTCCTTCGGTAACAGGATGAGCTGAAACAGTCCGCCCTGCTCGAACCGGCCGGCGACCAGCACGGGCTCGCTCTCGCGCAACTCTTCCTGCTCGGCGAAGGCGGACACTTCCTGGATCTCTCCGCCCACGGTGCGCAGGATGTCCCAGCCGGGAAACGCGGGTTTCTGCCCAGCGATCCAGATGCCGTCGAGCACTTCGTCGGCCGAACCGCGTTCCATGGCGAGGAGACGAAACCCTCCGATCGGGGACATATCCTCTTTCTCCCTCCCCCCTTGTGGGGGAGGGCTGGGGTGGGGGGGAAGGCTCTCACCCCCCACCCCTACCCTCCCCCACAAGGGGAGAGGGAATTGGCGCGGCGAGCGCCGCACAAGTTCGGCCAGACGACGGAAAGCCGGGTGGGTCGCTTCGGGCAAGATCGGCAGTAGCAGGCAGCCGGTGTCGTTCCGGATCATGGCCGCCTCGTAGGCGATCTCCGGCGTCTGGTCCGGCGGATGCACACACAGGACGTGCCTCTCCGATTGCAGTGCGCGGCGGAGTTGGGCCGGCCGAACGGAAGGTTGACCGGCGACCAGGACGGCTTCGACGGCGGGATCGGCCAGGATTTCCTCGGGATCGCTCACGCGCCGCGCTTCAGCACCCAAGCGATTCACGATCTCCTCACCCAGCGCTGCCGTGTACGCGAGGATGCGATGACGCCCGGATTGGGCGAGGGCGCACGCCAGTTCGACTCCATCGGGGTGATCTCCCAGTAGCGCGAAGCGCATGCGGTCATCCTCACAGTAATCAGGGGTCAGGAGTCAGGAGTCAGGGGTCAGGGGTCAGAAAAAACAAAGCGAAGTTCTTTCTGACCCCTGACCCCTGACTCCTGACCCCTGACTCCTGATCCCTGACTCCTATTTCTTCTTCGCGGTTCGGGTGAGACCGAGTTTTTCAAGATCGGCGCCGGGGATTCTCAGCCCGGCGAATTTGTCGAGCGGCCAGCGCTCGGCGTCCAGAGTCCGGACGACGAATAAATCCAACATCGGACGATACAGGGCCGGCGTTCCCCACAGGGCCACCCAGGAGGCATGGTCTTCGGGCTTGTCGGGCATCGGTCCCGCGGCGGGCGCGGAGGCGAACCAAATCCGGCGATCGAAGGCGTCTGTGTCACTCTGCCATATCAGGAGTCCGCGAGCCAGGGCCGCGCCGTCATACAGCACCAGGCCGGGCCGGCTGCCGCGCGTGATGAACGGATTGAGGAAGGCGCAGTGATGCGTCTGCACGACCACCGGCTCGGCGGGCGGGTCGGTCAGCTTGACATCCGGGATGTGCAGCACGGACCCGCGCCGCCACGGTCGCATGGTCGAACAAACACTGCACGTTCGCCTTGCCGGTGAAACCCGGATCGAGGGCGAGTTGGACCGCGTCGCCGCCGGCCACCACGAGCGACTGCGACACGAGCACACGCGCGCCGATGCCCTGAACGCGGATCCCTTCGTGCGCCGAGAGCAACACCGATTCGTTGACGGCACACACGCGCGACCGTTCCGCCGCGGCATCGCCGGAGCCGTCGAAGGCGATCAGACCGCGGAACGCCGAGCCGCCATTTTTGGGCGACACTTCGAGATGCGTGCGGAACAGGCGAACGTCGCCGCCGCGCATTTTGATGAGCCAGGGCAGCACCCGCGCTTCACGCGCGTTGGTGATGCGCAGCGTGCCGCCGATAATGTCGAGATTGCCTTGCTCGACGTCAATAAAGGCTTCCTCCTCGCCCTTGCCGGCGGGAACGAGGACCAGCGGTTCTTGCTTCTCCTTGGTCGGCTCGAAGTAGAGCACAAGGTTGCTGCCCTTGATGCGGAAGGGCGAGGTAAAGCTGCTCGCCGCTGCCGGACAGGTGCAGCACGACCTGCGGGCCGAGCCGGCGCGTCGCCTGCACGCTTTGCAGATAAGCGCCCAGGTCGAGTTGATCGAGGTTCAGCGCTTCACCCTGATAGACCTGGCGCTCGACGGCGGAATGTCCGGCGGGCCGGGATCGTCGGGCACGGCGGGCGCCACGATGGCAAAGCGCCGAAACGTCAGAGGTAGCCAGTTGTCCCGAACGGGCGGCAGGCTGTCCACGTCGCAGCCGAGCAGTCGATCGCCGTCCGTGCTGGCGGCGAAAGCGACATCGCTGCCGGCCGTCTGATAACTTCTGGGCGGCACCTCGGCTGGCTCGGCGAAGCTGGCCGTCGGCCACGGTTCGGCCTGGGCCACATCCCCATCGACGCGACCCCAGCCACGCCGCCACCCGGCGATGTCCGACGCGGGGATGGAGGGCGTGCCGGCCAGCAAGGTCTCCCAGCCGGCGTACAGGCTATTGATCGCCTTCCAGGTCATGTGCCGGCTGCTTATGCCTCCTTCCAGGCGCAGCAGCTCGCCGCCGGGTTCCTTGCTGTTACGGCCCAGCAGCACGTCCCAGCCCAGCCAGTGGAAGGCGGGATCGAGTTCCGCCGCCTTCGCCGGCCGCACGGTCAACAGGTTCTTGCCGCAAATCATCGTCGAGCGCACCGCGGCACGCTGGTTGGCCGATTTTCTCCGGCGCGAACTTGCAAGAGAGGGGCCTCGCCGCCGACCAGCAAGCAGTTCTCCACCAGCACCGACTGCGCCGGGCGAATTCAGATCCAAAACCGACAGCCCTGCTCCGCGTGCATAGCAGTTGCTCAGGCGACAGCGGCCCGCCTCCGGCTTCGTTGAGTTCAGACTGCGCCAGCGTCACGCCGTCGCGCGGTTTGCCGGCCACCGAAAACGTGCAGCCGTTGATCGTCAAATCGCCGTCCTCGACACGCAGCAGAGCGGCCCCTTCGGAGGGCGCCTCCGGCCACTTGAGCGCGATGTGCAGACCTTCGAGCGTCAGATTGCCGTGTTTGACATCGAGGAAGGATAGGAGACTAGTATCCTCGGCCGGCTGTCCCCGGACCCGACCCCGCCGGCGCTGATCCAGCGTCCGCTGCACATCCCAGACGAGCAAGGGACGAAATCCCGCGGCCGGTCGGAGAATCAGACTGCGATCGGCGACGGCGGCGGGAACATCGTAAAAGGGTCCGTTGTCGCGCAATTCGAGGATACCCGTGGCACCTGCCGGGATCGCCTTGCAGGCTGCCGCCAGCGAACGAAACGTCTTGCCGGAGCTATCGGGCGGCAAACGGCCGACGGCAAACTCGACGGTCGGACCCGGCTTGGGAGCGGCGGCCCAGGGCGCTTCGATTTCTTTGCGCAAGGGGCCGGCGTCGATTGCCGTCGTGGGGTGATAGAGAGCGGGCCATTTGGATTTCTTCGGCGCGGGAGAAGCCGTGACGCTTTCCTCGGGTCGCTTCGTCACGGTCGAGGTCGGTGCCGTTGGCGGGTTGGACGGTATGATCGGCGGAGCGACGAAAGAGTCGCCCGGCGCGGTCGCGGCCGAGGACGTGTCCCGCGCGGATTTATCTCCCTTGGGAGTGCGCTGCATCAGCAGGACGACGAGCAACCCCACGACCACGATGATCGCAACCGCGCCGGCCAGGGCGAGCCGGAGCGGAGCACGGGACGGTTCCGCCGCCTCGGGCAGCGGCGCTTCGACAGTGGACTTGCCCACGTCCGTATCCGCCCGCGAACGGCTGCGGACCGAATGCGGTGTGCGCCGGCCCTCGGTGGAACGGGGCGGCTTCTTGATCGTGCGCGACGGCGGCCGCGAGGATTCGCCCTCTTCCGCGGCAAGGTTGGCCAGGAGTTCGTTCGGCGACAAAATCGGCCCGCCCTTGGCCAGCCTCTCCAGGTTGCGCAGCAAGTCGGCCGGCTTCTGGTAGCGGTCGTCCGGCGCTTGGCCATCAGCCGGCGCAGCACCGCGAGGGTCGGCTCGGACACGCGGGGGTTGAACTTGTGCACGTCCGGCGGCTCCTCGTTCATGATGCGATGGAGCCGTTCGCCCAAACCGCCCTTGGGGAACGGCGCGTGGCCGGCCAAGAGGTGATACCAGGTGCTGCCCAGCGAATACAGGTCGCTGCGGATGTCCGCCAGGCCGCTGTCGTGCGCCTGCTCCGGGGCCATGTAATCCAGCGTGCCGACCGTCGTCCCGGCCTTCGTGACCCGGAACTCCTCGTTGCTCTTCTCGCGGGCCAGGCCCAGGTCGGTCATCTTGACCGTCAGCTCGTCGCCCTTGCTGCTGACGAGGAAATTCGACGGCTTGATGTCGCGGTGAATGATCCCCTGCTCGTAGGCGTGCGCCAGCGCCCGGCACGCTTGCAGGATGATTTGCAGCGCTTCGGCGGGGTCGAGCGGGCCTTTGCGGTTGCTGTATTCGTGCAGGTCGATCCCGTCGATGAACTCCATGACGAGGAAATAGGTATGGTTGGCCTCGCCGAATTCATGGAGGGTAACGACGTTTTCGTGGCGGAGCTTCTGGGCGTGTTTGGCCTCGCGGCGGAAGCGTTCGACCATGCCGGGCTTGGCAGCCATCTCCGGCGACAGCACCTTCAGCGCGACCTCGCGGCCGGTTTCCGTATCGCGCGCCTTATAAACCGCTCCCATCCCGCCGGTCGCGATGTGCGACAGCACCTCATACTTGCCGATCCGGATGCTCCGGCGCGGCCCCTTGGTGGCGGGATCCGAAGACATGATTCTCCCGGCGGATGCTCCCCTGAAGGTTTGGTAAGAATCGGCATCCCTGCTGAGCGGAGTCGGACGGAATTTGATTATAACTTTGCCCCAGCGAGTCCGTCAACGAAGCGACTGGCCACCGGGGAAAGATTTGTTTGGCCTTGGCCGCCCTCGACATGCTATATTCTGTTGGATGCGGGAACGAGCCGGGGGACCGAACAGGCTTGCACTTGCCGGCGGCAGGTGCATCCGTACAACCGTTGTGTTCCACGAGTGAAGTCCAGGACGAGACTCTTTCTCCGCCCGCCCGTGCGCTCGCCGACGAGCGCCACCGGAACGAGCCTTTCGATTTTGGGAGTTAGCGATGTCAACGATGACCGCTGCGCCACGGGATGGCTTACCTCTCTGTTGTGTCCGCGCACGCCAACTCGCTCACGAATTGCTGGACGTCCACGGGCTGGACGACTGGTCGTTCGCCTTCAATCGCAGCAAGCGCGACATGGGCCTGTGCCGCTATGGCCCGAAGATGATCGAACTGTCGATCCATTTCGTTGCCCGCAATTCCGCGGAGGCCATCCGGGACACGCTCCTGCACGAAATCGCTCACGCCCTGGTGGGTCCCGGCCACGGCCATGACGCGGTCTGGAAGCGGGCCTGTCTGCAAGTGGGGGCGAAACCTCAGCGCGTGTCCTTTGAAGTGGACATGCCCGACGGGCGCTGGCAGGCCCGCTGTGCCTGTTGCGGCGTCGTGCATCACAAGCACCGCAAGCCCAAGCGCATGTTTGGCTGGTTCTGCATTTACTGCGGCCCCAAGCGCGGCAAGCTGACCTGGCTCGCCGTGGTCAAATGATTCGCGCGTGGGGCATCTCAATCGTCCAGCGATCCGATCTCTTCGCTTCCGGCGATCGTGGCCAGCGCTTCCAGCACCTCCGGGCGGATCGAATCCGTCATTGCGCGAACCGAGCCGTCGGCGAACGCCATGTTCGTGACATGCCGGTGTCCGCTGCCGAACGGGCCGCCTCGTTCGAGGTAAGAACGGCCGGACGGATCGAGGCCGCGTACGGTCGGAAAGCCGCTCGCCGTCCAGGCGCCGTTCCGCCAGTTCGTTTCGATCACCGCCACCGTGTTGCCCGTGCCGTCCTTGATGTCCTCCAACTTCAATTGGCGGTCGCAGCCGAAGAATCCGACGCCCGGAAAGCCGACGGCCATTTCGGCCGAGTCTTTGCCCACGCCGGATATGCCGACGTAGTGCGTCAGGCCGGGCCAACCGGCATCCGCAACAGCGGGGTTAGCCGGGCAGCGAAATAGCTTGATTTCTCCGAGCGGTTCCTCTTTCCAAGCATCGTTATTGTCCAAGTAGCTCCCCCTGGGGACGAGGTTAACCTCGGCGTCCCATGCGCTCGCACGATCGATCACAAGCCCGACCTGATCCATGAAGGGTAGGGTGTTCACAAGCCAGCTGAGGCGTTTACCGCACGCCAAGGCATCGTTGGCGACCGCGGCGGATGGGTACGAGTTGAAGGAGCCGCGATAATTTTCCAGGGCCAGACCGATCTGCTTGAGGTTGTTTTGGCATTGCGCATGCGCCGCCGCCTCCTGGACCTTCGGGATGGCGGCGAGCACGATCCCGGCGGCTAACATCAACACCAACACCAGTACAAGCACAGTAACGCCCCGGCGGATCACGTGATTGACATGTGATTTATGGTGGATGGCATCCGTTCCCTTTTTCGGAGGATGTCACCATGTCCGCCTTGTCCTCTCGCTCCCGTTCTGACGCCGCTGCAACCCAGCGCTGGACCGAACGCCTCGAACGCTTCGCGGCCGGCAACCGTACGGTCGTCGCGTTCTGCGCCACCGAAGGCGTGTCCGAGTCCAACTTCTACCTGTGGCGCCGACGGCTCGCTCAACCGTCCATGCCCACCCCAAACGAACCGAAGGTGGTGCCCATCCGCCTCACACCACCTCCCGCCCCCGCGACGCCCATCGAACTGGCCCTCCCATCCGGGGCCGTTGTTCGGTTCCCCGCCGATGTCCGCCCGGAACTCCTCGTCGCGATCCTGCGCGGATTGGAGGAGCGACCATGTTGACCGTTCCACCTACCACCAAACTCTGGTTCGCCTCCGCCGTTGATCTACGCCTGGGATTCGACGGCTTGTCCCAGTTGGTCCGCACCCAACTCTCCGCCGATCCGCTCTCGGGCCACCTGTTCGTGTTCACCAATCGCTCGGCCGACAGGGTCAAGGTTCTGTACTGGGGCGGTCATGGTTTGTGTCTGTGGTGCCAGCGATTGGAAGCCGGGCGTTACCACTTCCCTGAAGCCACGGCCGCCGGGATCGAACTGACCGCCGCCCAGTTCGCCATGATCCTCGACGGCATCGACCTGTCCCGCGTCCGACGCTTCAAACGCTTCTCTCCACCCGAAGCAAAATCTTCGCGCTACCCGCCGGCCTGATCGGTGTTCAAAGGGCATGGATGCCGCAGCACCACTGGTCGATTCCTCTCTGCCGGCCGACGTTCCCACGCTCCAGGCGATGGTGCGGGAGTTGCTGGCCCGCAACCAGCAACTCGAAGCCCGGATCGCCGAACTGACGGCCAAACTGGACGCGGCCCTGAAGCACCGATTTGGTCGCCGCAGCGAGCGCCGCCCACCACCGCCCACGACCGCCGCCGGGGAGCCGCCGCCCCGGCGCGATGAACACGGACGCTCGCCGCTGCCCGAACATCTCGAACGTCGCGAGGTCATCCACGACCTGACCGAGGCCCAGAAGTTGTGCCCGTGCTGCGGTCGGTCGCGGGCGTGCATCGGGGAGCAGACCACCGAGCAACTGGACCTGGAACCCGCTCGGTTTTTCGTCCTCCGCACCGTCAAGAAGAGTTACGCCTGCCGGCACTGCAATCCCCAGACCGTGCCGGGCGAGCAACGCCTCCAGACCGCTGGCCCCGCTCAGGTCGGCCCGATTGCAAAGGGGTTGTGCGGTCCGGGGCTGTTGGCCCACGTCGTCACCGCCAAGTTCGCCGACCACACGCCCGTGCATCGACTCGCCGGCCAACTGGCGAGGTCGGGCGTGACGATCGCGTCCTCGACGCTGGGTGACTGGCTGTTCCGGGCGTCGGAGTTATTGACGCCGCTCTACAAGTTGATGCATCGGCGGTTGCTGCTGTCGCGTGTGATCCACGGCGACGACACCGGTGTGAAGTTGCGGGTGCCTGGTTCGAATCGCACCAAGAAGGCGCACCTGTGGACGTGCATCGGGGACGCGGACTATCCGTACGTGCTGTTCGACTTTACCAGTGACTACACGGCCCAAGGGCCGGAGCGGTTCCTGGCCGGGTACGCGGGTTACTTGCAGGCGGACGCGCTGGCCCAGTATGAGGGGCTTTACCGCGACGGCCGGGTGAAGCACGTGTGTTGCGTCGCTCATGCCCGGCGCAAGTTCGTGGCCGCCGGCGACGCTGGCGACGAACGGGCGAGCAAGGCGCTGGAGATGATCGGTCGCTTGTACGCCGTCGAACGGTCGTTGCCGCCGTTGCTGCTGCCCTCGGACGACCTGGCGCAACGGGACCAGCGCCAGCAGCGTGAAGAGCAACGTCGCCAATTGCGGCAACGCGACGCCGAGCCGGTGTGGGGAGAACTGTTGATGTGGCTCGACGAGCAGAAGCCAGGCGTGTTGCCGAAGTCGCCGTTGGGGAGTGCGATCGGGTACGCCTGGAACAACTGGGATGCGTTGAAGCGATACCTCGAACAGGGCTTCCTGGCGCTGGACAACAACCTGAGCGAAAGAACGCTTCGCGTGATCGCACTGGGCCGTAATGCCTGGGGCGTCATCGGAAGCGAAGTGGGCGGGCAGACGGCAGCGGTGTTGTACTCCGCCGTCGGCACCTGCAAGCATCTGGGGATCGACCCGTTCGCGTACCTCCGCGACGCACTGCCGGGGTTGTTCGCGTTGGGCGAGACGCCGACGGCGGAGCAACTGCTCGACTGGTTGCCGGATCGTTGGCTATTGAAGCGGGCGCGAGGTCAACTCGTCCGAGATGCGACCGACAAGTAAACCTCGATCCATCAACGCGCTTCAAACCCGCTGGTCTACGATCAGTGGGTCCAAGCCCCGTGCGCTACCAGCCGACGAGCGACGTGATTCGCCGGGGCGTTACCAAGCACATTGATGAGACGTCTCATGGCGATCCCTCCGAAATGAGGAACGAAAGGAGGCAAGACGTGAGGTTCCCTAGAATTGAGTCTGACGCTTTCGGCCCGGACTCGCAAGCCAATTCGGGCTTACGCGGGGCGGAAGGGTGCAGTAAGGGATTCTGGCGGGTAGGGTGGGCCGAGTCTTCGAGGCCCACCAGCAGGGGCGTGGTGGGCCTCGAAGACTCGGCCCACCCTACAACTGACGCCTTCGGCCCGGACTCGCAAGCCAATTCCGGCTTACGCATGGCGGAAGGAGTATTGCTGGAAGGATGAGTTCCTTCGGGGTAGTCATGGCGAGCGGACCCGAACCTCGGTTCGCCTGTGACGCGATGCTGTGCGGCCTCGCCCGCTGGCTGCGTGCCGCGGGTTACGACGCCTTTTGGCAGTACCGCATCGACGACCAGGAGTTAATCCGCCGGTCGCGGGACGAGGAACGAATGCTCCTCTCCAGCGACACGAAGATCTTTCACCACCGCCTCCTCCGAGACAATGTGCTGCCCGCCCTGTTCGTGCCCCTTCGCCTCAACCCGCAGGAACAGTTGGCCCATGTGCTCGTGAAAGGGAACCTCCCTCTTCGCCAACCCCGGTGCATGGCGTGTGGGGGAAACTTGGTGGAAGTGCCCAAGGACGAGGTTCGCGACAGGGTGCCGGCTCGGACGTTCGCCTGGCTGGATCGGTTCTGGGAGTGCGACCGCTGCCAACAAGTCTTCTGGCACGGGACACACTGGCAGCGGATCACACAACGGTTGCAGCAAGCGGCCGGGTGGCGCGACAGAATGAGCGAGGACGAGGGATTGCGGAGGTGACGGCATGACCGAATCGGAATGGAGGACGGCGACCTTCGGCCTTCTACTCATGCAAGAGGCCGATCATCGGTCGTCTGACGAAGACGGATCGCCGACCTGGCGGTCGGTCGCGGCGCGGGTGGGCTGCCTGGCTCCCCTCGGCCCGGCGATGCCCGCAGGCGTTCGCCGCTGGGTGGCGGCGGCAACCGCGTACCTGGACGGCGAGGACCGATTGGCGCGTGCCGACCGCATGCTTTACGAGGACAGGGATCGTGTCTACGCCGCATTCCGCGAAGCCTACGCCCTGGCCGACCCGACACTCCAGCAGCGCCTCGCCGCGGCCCAGGATGTGTTTCGCGGCAGGGACTATTACGCCGAGGATCACTACATGCTCGAGGAGGATGAGAGCAGCCCGACGTACACGGGTCCGGCCTACGCGGCCGAATCTGCCGCCCACTGTGACATTATCCGCTGCGTCTTCGGCAACCCCTTCCGGCGTGTCACCCTCGACCCCGCCGTCCTGACCTGGAACGACTCTGCCGTGGTCCGTCTGGCCCAGTCTGCCTACGACGAGCGGCGGATGCCGGAGGGCACACTCGACAACGGCCGGTTGGCGATCCTGGCGGATGCCTTCGAAGAAGCCGGCTGCCGGGACCAGGACATCCTCGCCCACTGCCGGTCGGGCAGCGAGCATGTAAGAGGGTGCTGGGTGATCGATGCGGTGCTCGAACGGAGCTGAACACAGGACTTCGAGCCGTCATCCCCCGGCGGGTTTCTCGGCCGCGGGTTTCGGTTCCGGCTCAGGGGGCTTCGGCTCCGGCGCTTTCTCCATCTGGACTTTGTTGCCGGCCGCTTCCGTGGTGCTCATCCACGCCAGCAGTTGATCGTGATTCAACTTCTCGCCGGGCGGCGCCGCGGCCTCCGCGTTCCAGGTGACGGTGAAAAGGTACTGCGGCCCCGCCTCCGGGGCGGTGTCCGCGCCGAAATGATAGGACTGTTCCGCGTACACGAAGCGGGCCGGAAATTGCTGCTGGTTCGCCACGACATCTCCTTTCGTTGCGTTCGGGCGACGGCCCGGTTAGGATAGGCATCCGCCGGCCGATTGCCAGCACATCGGTTCTGATCGGCCCGCGGTATCCGATTTGCACTTTTTGTTCTTGCTCGAAGAGGACCCCGAAACCATCGAGGAGCCTGTCATGCCATTCTCCGACCTCAGTTACAACCTGCTCGTCGATCTGGACCTGAAACACTGCGATCTGTCGCCTGGCGTCCTGCGAAAGATGGAGGCGTCGCTGTCGCCCCTGGGCGACATGGTGCGCAATTTCCCGGTGTCGAAGCTGCACGTCCTCGTCAGCCATCGGCCGCGCACCAGCGATTACGCCGTACGCACCAGCCTGATTCTTTCCGGCGAAACGCTCGTTAGCAGCGACCACCACGCGCAAGTCCACGCGGCCTTCGAGCACTGTATCGACAACCTCATGCGCGAGTTGCAGCGTTACAAGGACCGGCTGGACGACGTGTCCGAACGGGCCAAGCAGCAGGAGGGCACGCATCACGACTTGCTCGCCACCCTCGCCCCCGACGCCGAGGCCATCGACACCGCCATCCGCGACGGCGACTACCCGGCCTTCCGCGCCGCCCTGACCGGCTACGAGGCGCCCGTTCGCGCCACGTCGGCCGCTGGGTGGAGCGCTACCCGGAATTGTCCGCGCACATCGGCCGCGGGCTGCAAATCGAAGACCTCGTCGAGGATGTGTTTCTGACCGCGTTCGAGGAGTACGAGCACCGCCCGCGCGAGGTGCGTTTCGGCGAATGGCTGGGCCATCTCATCGACCCGGCCGTCAAGGCGATGGCGGCGCACCCGGATCGCGAGTTGGAGAACGTCCACATGGCCCGCCTGGCCCGCGAGGCGCAGATGGGGTCGGGCGCGGGGTGATCTTTTGGACGTGCACGTTTCGATTGCGAGCGTTTCATTTCACACCCCTCACGGCTTTGCAACGTCGGCGCGGTTTTTCGCGCCGGCGTTGCAGCTAGGGGGCTGGCGTTGCAGACCGGGTCATCGGCAGAATCTTGGCACAGTCCGCTTGCTCCTCATCCTTCCAGAAGATCGGCACGATTCCAAGGGTTTCCTGCTCTTGGATGAGGCAGGTCAGGTTGTGGCACAGGATTTTGCAGAGAGCTTCGTTCACCATCGCCGTATCGGTCTTACTCACCACGCTGTCGCCGAACTTCCGCTTGATGGCGCTGAAGGTCGATTCCACGTTGGAACGCTTGTGGTAATGGGCCATGTACTCTTCCTGGTTGAACTGGAAGTAGTGGAACGCCTTCTCGAATGCCCCTCCGACCGCGCCCGTCGTATTCGACTTGAAGGCGATGAACGCCTGCCCGCCGCAGCCAGACACTTCCTCAAAGTTCTCCACGGACAGATACGCCTTGTCCGCCGACACTTCACCTATCTCAAAATGCTTGCACGTCTCCTTGACCAGAGGGACGAACTGCGGACAGTCGCCCGCGTCTTTATCCAAGATGCGAACCGCCGTCACGACGTTGGTTTTGATGCCGCTGGCGATGTGCGTCTTGACCCACTGGCACCGCGTCCGCGTGACGCCGTACTTCTGGTCGTACCACTTTTCGTAGCGGCTGCTCCCGAAGCCGGATGAGTCGATGCCGAAATCCTTCTCGACCGCGCCAGCGGGCGGGCGCTGAAACCGATCAACTCTTTGAGAATCGGCGTATAGAAGGGGTCTGCCATGAATGCCGTCACCTTCATGCCGGGGATCGGTTTGCCGATGAACCCCTTTTCGTGCGCTTCCAGTAGATCGGTGGAGAATCGCCGCGAACTGAGTCCGCAGTAGACCTTGTAGGCCATTGCGAACACGGCGTCACTCGGATGGTGTGGCTTCGGGCCGTCACGATTGCCCGCGCGTTCCCGCATTGGCAATCGACGGCAGAGGTCATGCAGGAGGATGCGCCACGCGGCGTTTCTCCGTGGCCTGCGCCAAGTTGTAGGCGGGCCAATCTTGTTTGTAGACCTTCTTTTCGGTGAGCGTGATGGTCTTCGTTTCGATGACCGTTCCGTCCGGGAGAACGTCGCGCTTGTGGACGAACGACGCGGCGTAGTAGTGCTTGCACGTATTGCCGGCCTCGGTATGGTCTGGGCAGGTGCAAGCCTTCGTGTGCAGGTTGACGCGGTAGGTGCTGCCGTCCTTGTTCGACTGGCTCGGCACAAGCCAGGTGCCGTCGTCAAGCCGATTGAGCCGACAGGTCGCCGCGATGATGAGGCCGCGCTGCTCTCTGGCGTCCATTGTTGCGATCTCCGGGATAACCGATTCGTCTACTGCATTGTAGACTTCGGAGCCGCAATTGTCAACCAGAGCGTTGACAGAGTTAGCGTATTTTCTCGCCTTTTGTTCGTTTTTTCCGCCTTCTAAAGCAAGTCTTTGAGCGGGCAGTCGATTGCGTCCGCGAAGGCGAGAAGGGTCGAAAGGCGGGGGTCGTATTCGTTTTCCAGGTTGAGCAGGCGAGAGACGGCTTTGCGGGCGCTGTCTTTGGAAAAGCCCATGCGCAAACCGATCTCTTCCTGCGTCATGCCGCTGGCTTGCGCGGCTTTTCGTAGGCTGGCTCGAACGGTCGCGGTGGTGGGCTTGGAGTCGGTCATTTCTGAAGTCTACATTGTCGTAGGCAGATCGTCAAGTCAACGTGACCCCGCGCTGTTCCTGCTTTAAGAGGAACTCCTCTTGTTCCCGCCTGCGTTCTTCTCTGAGTTTTTCCGTGTTCAGCAAGTCCCAAAGGTGCCAGGCGGGGACCACGCCCGACATCCCGCTGTTAGTATCTTGGTTGTGGGAATGTACGACTCCCCATTCGACGCCGAGCAGCCAGGGGCCGTAGCCCAAGGAGTCGTAAGGCGAGCGTTGCTGAGTCCCGTCGGGAGAGCAGGCTAACCCAACCTTCAACTCCGGGCAAGGCCGGACGAAGACGGGCGAGCCGCTGTAGCCCGGTATCATCCGGAACTCGACCAGAAAACCTTCTTGCAGGCCGGTCGGATTGCTGGGATGGTGAACCGGCTCGAAAGGCATCATGGCGATATTCCCGCACCGCAACGTAGGGCTATTTCGCTGTGTGCCGTCGTGACTGATGAATCTGCCGACCAGAAAAACGTCGTCACCCAGGCCGATGTCGTGCTTCGCCATGACTTCTTTCGTCACGGCGTACTTCATGTCAACGGCCGCGAACTTGTATCGGGTCGGGTCAATGGGGGCGACGGCCAGGTCGTGCTTGTCAGAGCAGGTCCAGTCGTCCTGTAGTAAGGGAATCGCGTCGAAACTGCCGTCATGCGTATTGAGGCAGATCACGGGAGAAGCCTGTACGACATGGCGGTTGGAGACCGCGTAGTAATGGCACCAGTTGTCCACCGGGCATTTCCCGGACGCGAGCCATCCCTCTACGGCGGCGCTGACGCTGACCAAAAACCCGCATCCGCCGGCCCGCTCCCGCTTCTTCGCCTCGGCCAAATTGTGGTAGAGGTAGACGGCACAATCCAGAAATCTGTCGTCGATACGCGGCACGACGGGTTCTTCCTTGTTCACGGTGAACGGCAGGCCGCGCAAGGTATAGCGGGTCTCGCGGCGGAACGTGGTGTATCTCAGCATAGCAGCTCCTCTCCTGGTGTCAACGACTTTGGCGACAGAGGGTTACATGATAGCCGAAACGGGCCTGGGGCGAGCAAGTCCTGCCAAACCTGCCCGTCTAAAATCGACAGCAAAACGCCGCATAATGAGGTGGGAAGAGGGTAGCTCTGCCAATGCGAGGGGCCGGGGCAAGTCACCGCTCGCCCCGGCCCCGTCCTGAGTTTCGTCGGTGGGCTATTTGCTTGGGAAGAGGGCATTTCCGAGGGCCAGCCCCCAACGCACGCCCAGAAACATCAGCGGCAGTCCGACTACCGCACCCAAACCTGCGGCACCTCCGGCCGACAGGCCGAGCGAGGCCAGGACGCCCCCGCCACCCACAGCCGCGGTGCCTGCGGCGGTGCTTGCCGCCGCAGTCGTAGCTACCGCGCCGGAAGCCGCCGCGGTCGAGGCCGCGGCCCGGCACGCCACCGCCGCCAGACCGTGGGCGGCTACGTTCGTGCCGATCGAGCTGATACCTTTTAACGTCCAATCCCGGACCTGCCGGCTTTTCGCCCTCCCGGTCTGGCACCAGTTGGCGAAGTGCTCGCAGTTGTTAGTGAACAAGCAGTAGCCCTGTTCTCCGCGTTTGCTTCGTGCTCGCCGGACGATGACTTCCGGTTCGTCGAAACCTTCGTTTTGCTGGATGTAAAGAGAACAGCCGTCCGCGAATTCGTCGAGCGTGGTCTCCGTCACGGTGCCGGATTCCTTGCTCAGGTGGATCACCTTGCCGTCGCCGCAGTAGATGCCGTGGTGGTTGTACAGAGAGTATTTGACGACCACATGGTCTCCGACTTCGACCGCCCAGCCTTCGGATTCCGACGCTTCGCTTTGCGTGGAGGCGAGAGAGGCTCGCAACTTGCGCAACGACTCTTTGATTTCGTTGGTTTCCGAAGTTTCGCATTCCACGGCTGTGCAACTTTCTATCTGGTCGGTGCGGATACGTCGCCGGCCGCGGCCACTTTTCCCCTGGCGGGGTTGGCTGTCGTCTGGGTTTTTCGTTTCTGCTTGCTGACGGACTCCCCCGGAGGGCGTTGTACGCACCTTCCGGGGCTTTTTTCTCGGACGAGCCGATGGTTCGGGTACAGTGAATTGAGCCAACCGAATTGATTCATCTGTCTTCGCGGCCATTAAAGAGCCTCCCAAGACGGCGCCCAGCCTGTCCCTCAATACCGGAGACGGCGGCTGGCACCGTTACCATGCCCGAAAGCAGTTTGCACCTGCGTTCGGGCGGGACACCCCTGGTGGACACTGCGGTACAGCGCATGAACGTCCACCGGGGGACTTTTTCTTCGTTCTTCATTCTTGCGGATCGAAAAAACGCGGCTCCCCTACGCAGGGGCCGGGAGCGGTAAGCGGACCGACGCGGAGTTGGCGCTCTCGCGGCTAAGGCAGCTTTGCCTGGCAGACTGAGGGGCGGGTGAAAAAGTGGAGCGACTCACCAGCCCAGAAAGACAAATAATCGAACAACGAACTCCGACCAGAGCCTCCTTCAGAATGGCTGACGGCCATCCGGTTCCGCCAAGAACTTACGGACGGTCAGCTCAGCCATTCTATCAAGTGGAATCCCGGCGGCAAAGCCCTTGCCGCCGGGATCACCTCTTTTTTTTTTCATTATCGGAACCAGCTTGCAGGGACGAATTTTTTCGGACAAACTGACTCGTCGTCCGGGCGTTGCAAATAGCGCCGTCGTTGCAGAAATCGAGCCGTCGTTGCAAGTTGCGCAGGCGTCGCAAAGCCGTGCCACACACCCCCTGAAACGCTGGCGCTTCTGGTGAAACGCTCGCGAAAATGCGCCAAGTCCTTGTCCTGACTCAACCTGAGCGTTTCAACCACGCCCGCGCTTGTCCTGAAACGCTCGGACGACAACGGTTGCAACCTTGCAATCGTCTCCTAATTCGCAAGGTGTTGACGAGGGTGTCCGATGCCCGTGAACCGCCCTGGAGGCGGCTCACGGGCTGCTTTCGTTTCTCAAACCGAGTTGAGCCAGGGCATGTCCCTCTTCAACGCCCCGTTGCCCATGCTCAGCAGGGCGTCGAAGCGCTGCACGAACAGGGCGTCGGCCTGCTGCCACGCGGACAGAAGCGAGGACAGCTCCGCCTGGTAGACATGGAGCATGTCCGTCAGCAGACGGCCCAGGTCCGACGAGGACAACAGCTGATCCACGGCGGACAGGGGAGCGCTGCTGGCGATGCCTACACTACCGGCCGGCGATCGGCTCGCAGCGCTCAGGGATGCCATCACACCCGCTTGCAAAGCGCTGGGGCCGCTATCGGTATCCGACACGTTGAGGTCGGCAGCGGTTAGCGTGCGGTCGCTGGTGCCTGGCGCCAGCGTCGAATACATCACGGACGTGGCCTCGCTGCTGTGGCCCAGGCCCAGCACATGGCCCAGTTCGTGCATCACCGCCGTCTCGAAATCATATTGCCCCGAGCCGACCTGCGTGGCATCGCTGCCGGCGTACCAGTTCCAGCCCTGGATCATCGTCACCTGATCCGCGTCCGTGGTGCAGCCCAGCACGCCCTGAGTGACCCCACCCAGCGCGCTGGTCGCGGCCATGTTCAGGATGACGTTGGCCTGCGTCGGGTCGCCGACCGGGTGGATGGTCACGCCGAAGGGGGCGATGGTGGCATCGATCGCGATGACGGCATCCTGGATACGGGCCAGCTCGTCGGACGTGAGATCGCCGTTGCCGTTATCGACGTACAGGTCCACCTCGCCTCCCAGCAAGGCTCCGGCGGTGGACGTACCGCCGGAGGAGCCGGTCACCAGCCCCGCCGAGTTGCCGCCGGCCGTCAGTTGGAGCTTCTTGATCTGCGTGGTGCCGTCGGCCAGGGTCAGCACGATCTGGTAGGAGCCTGCGGATAGCCCCTTGGTCTGCCAGTTGAACTGGTACTGGCCGCCGCTGTTGCTCAGGCCGGTGCTGCCCGTCGGCGTGGGGTTGAAGGGGGCGACCACGGGGTTGCCGTTGGCGTTCAGCGCCTGGATTTGCAGCGACGTGACGGCGCTGAGACTGGTTATGGCGTTGCCGTTGTAGTCGCTGAGGGTGAACTTGATGGGGATGGTGCGGTTGACGGCGAAGGTCAGGCCGTTGCCCAACGGCGGCAAAAAGCCGCTGAACTTGTACTGCACACTCTGGGAGAGCGAGCCGTTGCTGCCCAGGTAGAAACCGTCCCCGCTGTAGAGGGCGGTGATCGTGTGAGGGCCTAACGGCAACGTCGAGGTGGTGAAGCTGGCGCTGCCGTTGCTCAGGGCGACGGGGACGCCGGCGTTGGCCCCGTCGATCTGGAACTGAACCGTGCCGGTCGGCGTGTTGCCGGCGACGGGCGGACGGACGGTGGCCGTGAAGGTCACCGACTGGTTGAGCAGGGAGGGGTTGGCCGAGGCCGTTACCGTCGTGGTGTTGAAGGGGTTGATGACCGTCCCGTTGTTCTGGAAGGTGTTGCCGACGGCCGAGACGGCGGCGGGGGCCGTGCTGCTCACCAGGCTGCCCGCGCCGTTGACGTTGATGGTGTTGCCGCCCGGGTCGGAGACGGTGCCCAGGTCCACCGTGCCGCCGGTGATGGCGATCGCCGCGTCGGCGTAGCCCGTGCTCTCCTGGATCGTGTCGCCGCGGAGGGTCAAGCTGCCGCCGGTGACCAGAATGGTCGGGGCATCGGTGGCGTTCTGGAAGGTCGAATTCTTGACGATGACCACGCCGGAGCTGACGATCAGGGCGGGCGAGCCGCCGATGAAGGTGCCGTTGACGAACTGGACCGTCACCTGCGGCGGGACGTTGACGGTCGTGTCCTGGATCGTCTGCCCGCCGAGATCCACGACCAGGGTTGAGGCCGGCGTGGTGGCCGGGTCGAGGGCATTGGCGGCCGCGATGACGTCGTGGGCCTGCTGCGAGGTATTGGTCTGGACCGTCAACGAGCCTCCCGTGGACAACCCATCGAGGGCGACCTGCAGGCTTTGGACGGTGAGCGAGACGGTGGCCACGTTGGACGGGTCGATGCCGTCGCTGGCCTGGTAGGTGAAGCTGTCCGGGCCGACGTAGCCGGCGGCCGGGGTGTAGGTGAACGAGCCGTCGGGGTTGAACGTCAGAGTGCCGTGGCTCGGTCCGGTCACGACGGACGCGGTGAGGTACGGCACGTCGTTCGGGTCGGCGTCGGTGTCGTTGGCCAGGACGCCGGCCGCGGCGGGGACGGTCAGGGCGGAGTCCTGGTCGGCGGTGTAGGCGTCGGTGTTGGCCACCGGCCGGTTATTCAGCCGCCACAACTCATTGCCGTGGATGCCGTCGTCGAAGGAGAAGTACAGCGTCGAGCCGGCTGCGCATAGGGGGGAAGAAGTTGCCCCCGGATCAAAGTTGAACTGGTATATCGCCCCCAGCGTGACCCCAGTCGATTGCGTCGATTCGACCGAGCCTCCGCTCTGCCAAAGCAAGCCATCTGGGCCGTCCAAATCGACACTTGACCCGACAGCCGTGAGCCCGTAAGGGAAGGTGTCAGCGTTGAATCCAGGGAAATGGGTCCAAGTCTTCAGGAGCTGGGTCCCACTCGGGGTACCATCGGTCATCCAGAGGTGGGACGCGTACGCGGGTACGTGTAAATCCATTACGTCGGTGGTAGCCGTTCACGACCCGAACTTGTCCGTGCCTCTACTGGCCGTAAAATGTTGATATGCCCCCTGTTCCACCAATTCCTGCTGACCTCTGGGACCAGATACCGCCTGCCGCCCAGGCGGCCATCTTGGCCCTCATCCAGCAATATGAGCAGCGGTTGCAAGCCCTTCAGCGGAAGGTCGATCAACTTGCCGAACGCCTCAACCAGAACTCCACCAACTCCTCCCGCCCGCCGTCCAGCGACCCGCCCCACGTCAAACGCCGACCGCCCGAGCCCTCGTCGGGCCGCAAGAAGGGAGGGCAGCCCGGCCACGCACGCCAGCAACGCTCCCTGGTGCCCCCCGAGCAGGTCAAGCAGACCATCCCCCTGATGCCCTCGGCCTGCCGCAAGTGCGGGCAAGCCCTTCACGGCGAAGACCCGCAGCCCCGCAGGCACCAGGTCGCCGAGATACCGCCCGTCCAAGCCGAGGTGACGGAGTATCGCCTGCACCGGCTCACCTGCCCGGCCTGCGGCACCCGCACCTGCGCCTCGTTGCCCACCGGCGTGCCGGCCGGGGCTTTCGGCCCCAGGTTGCAAGCCCACCTGGCTGTCCTGGCCGGGGGCTACCGCCTGGGGAAGCGTCCCATCCGGCAGTTGGCCTACGACCTGTTCGGCCTATCGATCTCGACGGGGATGGTCGCCAAGCTGGAGCGGTCCACTGCCGACGCCTTGGCCCAGCCGATGGCCGAGTTGCAAGAGTATGTCCGCACACAGCACGCCAACGTCGATGAAACGTCCTGGCGAGAGGCAATGCACAAGGCGTGGTTGTGGGTCGCCGTCACGCCCCTGGTGACGGTCTTCCACATTGCGGCTACCCGCAGCGGGAAGGTCGCCAGGGCACTGCTCGGCTCAGCCTATCAGCAGGTGGTCACGTCAGATCGCTGGAAGTCGTACAACGGATTCCGCCGCCGCCAGTTCTGCTGGTCGCACCTGCGTCGGGACTTTCAGGCGATGATTGATCGGCAGAACAGCGGGGCAGGTATCGGGAAGCAATTGCTGGACCTGTCCGACCGGATGTTCGCCTGGTGGCATCGAGTCCGAGACGGCACGCTGCGCCGTTCCAGCTTTCAGGTCTATATCAGTGGGCTGCGGGCGGAGGTCCGTGAGGCATTGGTCCAGGGAGCGGCTTGCGGCTGTCCCAAGACGGCGGCGACGTGCCGTGAATTGCTCGCCCACGAGCCAAAGTTATGGACCTTCGTGTGGCATCGGGGCGTCGAGCCGACGAACAATGCCGCCGAACGTGCTTTACGACACGCCGTGCTGTGGCGGAAGGGGAGCGGCGGTACGGATAGCAGCCGGGGCAGCCGGTTCGTCGAGCGAATCCTGAGTGTCCGGGAGACTTGCCGGCAGCAAGGCCGTGGCCTCTTGGGGTATCTGGCGGCGTGTTGCCGAGCCCACATGGAGGGCAAGGCTGCTCCCTCACTGTTGCCGAAGGTCGGCCCCCGCATGGCAGCGGCGTGAATTCCAGGCCGAATAAGCGTTGGCGTGACTGCCTCGTGTGGCGAAACACGCCATGCGGTGAGTGGTGACGAATGCGTGACAACGGGTTGCAGGCCGACCGCCAACATCAAGTCCCGTTCATGTGGCGAGAGCATCCGAGTGCGCAATGGTCTTGCGAGGTAGCCCAATGTGGACGAGAGATATGATTGAGGCTGTGAGAAAGGCTGTTGCTCCCTGGCAAGGTGGCAATGCCCGATTGTGGTATTATGCCGCCTCGCATTCGCAACTGCATTTACAGATCACGAAGACCGAGCGAGGTGGCCAGCTTCACTTGGTATGCGAAGGTTGTTCCCATATCACGTCGCCGACGGGCTGGGCAGATATGATGCTTGAAATAACTCCTCTCGATGACGAAGAGAAGCGCATCATTGTATCGGACCCGGTTGCTGGATTTCGGGTCGCTTGTTCCCTGATTTCGACTCGGAAACAGGTAGGTGATCAGTTTCATGGGCCTGAATAAGCTCGCCCCATGAACGGGTACCGTCGGTGAAGTACACATCCGATCCGCTGACCACCAAATCAATCGGGGTGTAACCTATAATACCTGTGACAATGGGGGCTTCGAAGATCTTCGTCACGGTTGAGCCAACGCACTTCCAGACGGCGTAAGAGGACGCGTCCCCGTTCGGATCGCTAATGAAATAAAGGGTATTGCCCGCCACGGTCATGTGATAACCAGGAATCGGAACATCAATTTCCCCGTTCTGGGCTTGGCTTCCGACCGTCGCGATGGCGGTTGGTTGCAGTCCGCTGATGCGCCACAGGGTGTCGTTCACGATTTGATACAAGTCCGTGCCGACGGCGATCTGATCTATGTCGCTGGGGCCGTAGCCGTAGCTGCCGCCGGGGACGTAACCGCCGCGCGCCATCCCCTACCGGGACGGCCCCGTTCGGCGTGCCGTCACTCCACCACAGCACGTTGCCGGCGTCGGGGGCGTCGGGGGCGGAGGCTGTAAAGTACAGGTTCGTCCCCACTGCTTTGAGCGCGGTCGGCCCATTGGAGTCCTCGCCGGAGTACAGGAACTGTGTAGCGCTCGGGATGGTACCGCCCGGCGCGTTGGCGCCGGCCACCTTCCACAGTTCCCAGGCCCCATCCGCGGAAGACCAGGCCCCGAAGTAGAGGTCGTTGCCGACCGCCGTGAGCTGGTACGGCCCGACCCCGTTCGGGTCAGTGGCAATGCCGTTAAGCAGTTCACTTTGACTCGGGCTGGTGCCGCCGCTCGGATTGGCCGTGCTATCGTTCCGCCAAAGTGTGTAGGTGCCGTCGCCGTTGTCGGTGATAAAATAGAACCAGGAACCGATCTGGGCCTGTTGAATGACCGGCATCGGCCCACCCTCGACGCGGGCTGCGTCTCCCGGGCGGCCGTCGGTCCGCCAGAGCTGCTGGCCGTTCACGCCATCGTCTGCCATGAAGTAGAGGGTGGAACCGACCGGGGTTAGGTCCGACGGGTATGACGACTTGGTAACCCCCTGGACCTGGGTGACGACGGGGGCCAAGGTGCCGGTCGCGCCGTCGAGCTTCCATAGTCCGACGCCGGTTTCCCCGTAGTCGTTCGTGGCGCAGTAGACGTCCGCGCCGACCGCCACCCCGAGGCCGAGTCCCTGCGGGACAGAGCCAAGAAGCTGGGAGGTGCCGGCGGAACTGCCATCGCTTCGCCAAATGCTTCCGTCGGTGGCTTGGAAGTAGATGTACTCCCCTCCCGTCACCGCACCGCCGCCGCGAGGTGGGTTAGCAGCGTTGATGGCGGAGACGGGCATGAGGGTATCGCCGTCGGTCATCCACCAACCGTAGCCGTCCGTGAAACCCTGGCTGGCCAAGTGACCGTCAAAAAAGAGCGTGGAGCCGATTACTGCGATATTGACATGGGGTGCATCGGGTACCACACCTTCCGCGTTGGAACCCGTAGTGAGCGGCTTCGTACCGGCCGCGGTGCCGTCGGTCGCCCAGAGGACGAACGGGCCGGAGGGTGACGGGTCACCAGGCGAAAAAGGCAGAGGTGCCGTGAAATAGAGGGTCGAGCCGACCGTTGTGAAGTACTGGGGATTGCTGCCCCCCGCGCCGATTTCGATGTCTTCGACCAGGCGGGTCGTGGCCGGCGTGCCGTCACTGGCCCACAGTTCCAGCCCGTGGGCGGGGTCGGACGCCGGGAAATAGACTGTCGATCCGGCTGCCCGGACCCAGCTGGTGACCTGGGGGTTGCCGGCTGCGACGTCTGTGACGCGGACGGTGGTGCCGTCGGTGACGTTAGTCCTCCAGACGTCCGCGAACCCATCGCTCCCGGTCGCGGCGAAATAGATGTACTGACCGCTGACGCTGAGGTCATGGGGCGATGACAGGGTCAGGCCGGGGTTCAGGTCGGTGAGCCGCTGGGTGTTCGCGGCGGTCCCGTCGGTGCGCCAGATCTCGGGGGCGTTCGGCTTGTTCACCTCGTTTCGGTTCAGCGTTCCCATCACGAAATACAGCCACGGCCCCGCGACAACCTCGTCCAGCGGCCCGAGGTCTGACGTGTCTGACGCCTGAAGATACCCCGCGACTGGAAGCATGGTCGTGCCCGCGGCCGTGCCGTCGCTCACCCACAGCGCGTTGCCGTGGACGCCGTCATCAGCAGTGAAGAGAAGATTCGACCCAAGGGCGATCATCCCGCCAGGAGATGAACTATTAGGGCCGGGGTTGATGTCGAGAACTTCGTGCGTTCCCGCGGCGGTTCCGTCACTGACCCAGAGTTCGTTGCCGGTCGTCCTGTCATTGGCTTCGAAGAAGACGCGGGAGCCGACCGTAGTAAGTTCGTCCAGATTGGCGAATCCGGGCGCTATTGTGTTGATGTCCTGGACCAGTGTGGCTGACGGGCAGGCGCGGTCTTCCAGCACTTCCGCCCGGGGGCGGAAGAGCGGCGCGGTCGCCCCCGCCGTTTGCGGGGCGGGTTCAGGCGGGCGGCGAGGGGGCGGAGCCAGGATGGTAAGCGCATGAATGCTCTCCATTTAGTCGTGGTCTGCGATACAATGGAGACGACAAGACCTAGGTGCGCGCAGACCGTACGCCCGGGCGCTGTGAGGCCGGTGATGGCTTTGCTTTGCGGCGAGGACTCACCGGCCGTTCCGTTTATTGCTACCCGTTGCTCTACGGGCGGTCGTGTTCACTGCTTCTGTGGTCGTCGTCGCCGGCCACAGCCGATCACTCCGAGAAGTCCCAGGCCGAACAACCCCAGGCTGGCCGGCTCGGGGGCCGCGACCTCGGCCCGTATGTCGCCCATGAAGAACCCCTGGGCCGAGGAGACGGTCGAGAGCTGCACGCTGGTGAAGGGGGTGTCCGTGTCGGTCGCCGCGAACAGGAGGGCGGCGTGCTGGGACACGCCCTTGCTGACCGTGCCCACCAGCGTGGTGCCGTTGAAGAACTTGGCGGTGAAAGTCGCCGGGAGGAAGACCGTCAGGTTCGGCTCCATCTCCACGCCGAAGGTCTGCACCGGCTCGCTGAAGGTCAGCACCCGCGAGGTCTGGAACTTGCTGAACAGGACCGCCGGCGCCGCGTCCTCCACGAGGGGCGGGTTGTTCCAGACGAAGTGGCCCGGCCCCGCCTGCCCGGGGGTCATGGGCGAGGATAGGCCGATCGTCAGGTCTCCGGCAGCCAGGGACGACACGTCGGGTCCGGAGTTGGGGAGGGCAAACTTGGTGGTGGAGGCCAGGTAGCCGGCGTTGGGTTGGGATATGACGGCGAAACCGCCCCTGGCCGCGCTGGTTAGGCCGGCCACGGCGGCCAGGGTGAGGCTGAGCCGGGGGAGGAGGTGGGGTGAGAGCATGGTGCCTTCCTTTCGGGCAGTGGTGGCCTGCGTGCAGGGATCGGGGCAGCGGGCCGGGCGCACAGACCGTCCACCCGGGCGCTGGGAGGCCGGTGAGTGCCTGGCTTGGCGGCGAGAACTCACCGGCCGACTTTCACTACGAGCTTTTGATTGTCGAGCGGGCGGTGCCGCTCAAGGCATTTCGATTACCTTTTCTCCTGTCGCCGAATTCCAGAAAGTTTCGTCAGCGCTTACCCTCGGGGGCGCTCTTCTCCTTCGACCCAAATAAGGCCGCGGCCTCCGCGAGAAACGCGCGGGTTTCCGTGTCCGGTTCACCGGACTTCTTGATCTGCTCCCTGGCCGCGTCATAATCCCGTTGCGCCCGGCTCCTGTCACCGGCTGCCCACCGAGCCATCGCGAGCAGGAGGCGGGCCACCGAGTCCGTACTCCCCAACCGAATGGCCCGCTCCAGCGCGCGGACGGCTTCCGCGGCGTGGCCGGCCCGATACTCGGTCAGGCCGAGCACCTCCCAGTAACCGTAATTCTCCGGAGCGACCCGGACATTCTCCCGGGCCAGTTCGAGCGCCCGTGCGAGGTTGCGATACTTCGGGTCCGGACACTGGGCCAGAAACTGAGCCGCCCCGTCGCGAATGTCGGGGTCGCTGCTCACCTCAAGGGCCTGCTTCCATTCCGCCGCCGCCGCCCCGGCTCGGCCCGCGGCCAGTTCGATGTCGGCCCGCCTCTGGTATGTTCGGGCCAACGCCTTCTGGTGGTCCGCGACGCCGGGGAAGTCCCTGAGCAACCGCTCGGCGTGCCGCCGGGCCTCCGCATTGGCTCGCGTTGCCTCCGGCATTCGCCCGGCGCCCGTCAGCAGACCCGTGAGATTGTTGAGCGACTGGACGAGGTCCAGTCGATAGTACGGGACGTTCGGGCTGTCGGCGGCAAGCTGCTCCTTAAGTTTGATCGACTCGCGATAGGCCTCCTCCGCTTCTTTCGGCCCGCAGACGTTGCCGAGGACGTTATAAGTCGCTGCAAGCTCTTCTTTGTACCTGGAGAAATCCGGGTATTCGCCTGCCAGCCGGACTTGCGATCTCTGAGCGCGGCGGAGGGACTTCTCGGCCGCCGGGTTCTGATTGGTCCTGCAGTAGACGACTCCCAACGACTGCTGGAGGAGGGCCAATTTCGCTCGGTATTGGCCCGAGGTCGGGTCGCCCTGTACCTCCCGCTCGGCATGCCGGACGCCGCGTTCGAGCGCTTCCTGGGCAAGCTTGAACTGCTGGGTGGCGTAGAGGACCGCCGAAAGATCCTGGAGGGCATTGACCAATGCCATCCGGCGATCGGGGTCGGCGGAGGACTCGGCGCCCAGATCCTCCAGGATGCGGAGCGCCATGCGGTAGGCCTCTTCGGCCTCCCTGGGCCCCCGGGTCCGTTCCAGGGCTTGCCCGAGCTTGAGGTAGCAATCGGCGAGGTGCGCCGATTCCACAGGGGTAGCAAGGCCTTCGTCCTTCAACTGATTGAAGATCGCGATGGCCCGACGGGCCGCCTGCTCGGCCTGGGGATTGTCGCCGACCCGGACGAGCACCTGGCTGAGACTGCTCCAGACCAGGGCCAGGAGGGTCCGCACCTCGGCCTCGTCGGGGCGCTCGGCCGTCAAGGCTTGCAGAACGTCGGCGGCGCGGCGAAACGCCTGCTCGGCCCGGGCGTTGTCCCCGAAGTAAGTCTGGATACTGCCGACGCGCTGGTAACTCCGGCCGAGTTCCAGGCGGGCCTCGGGGTCCGTGTCGTCCGTCTCGGTCAACTCCTGGTAGTAGCGAAGGGCTTTTTCCAGGAATTCACGCTGGATCGGCTGGAGGTGCGGCTGGCGGGCCAGCCACTTTTCGGCCACCTGCGTGTACATGTCATCGACCACCCGGCGGGCCTGGCGCTGCTGTTCGCGGGCTTTATCCCGCTCACGGGCGGTCCTCGCGGCCTCGGCTTGTAGCCGGGCGTCGTGCCAGAGGACTCCGGCGACCAGGGCCGCCGCGGAGAAGACGGTCAGTGCCGATAGCGCCGCCAGGGCCGGCCGGCGTCGCATCCATTTCAGGAGGCGCTCCCGCGAACCGGCCCGCCGCGCGCGGATCGGCTTGCCGCCCAGCCATCGCTCCAGATCCTCGGCCAGTGCCTGGGCCGACTCGTAACGCCGCTGCGACTCCTTGTGCAAGCACTTCAGGCAAATCGTCTCCAGATCGCGGTCCACCTTGACGTTGATCCTGCGCGGCGGCTCCGGCTCGCGGGCCTTGACCTGCTCCAGCGTCTCCAGCACCGTCTCGCCCCAGAACGGCGGACGGCCCGTCAAGAGCGCGTACAGCACCGCACCCAATCCGTAGACATCGGCCGCCGTGGTGATCGCCTCTTTCCGGCCGCCGGCCTGTTCCGGCGCCATGTAACTGGGCGTCCCTACCAGCGCCCCCGACTGGGTCAAGCCGCTGTCACTCTGCACGCGCTTGGCCAGCCCGAAGTCGCTGACATGCGGCTCGCCCTGGGCGTCGAGCAGGATGTTCGACGGCTTGAGGTCGCGGTGCAGGACACCGCGCTGGTGGGCGTAATGGACGGCACGGGCGACGGTCGCCAGCAGGCGCGCGGCCGCGCGGGGGTCGGCGCGGAACGATTCCAGTCGGTCGGCCAGGCTGCCGCCCTCGAGCAGCTTCATGCTGAAGAAGTGGACGCCGTCGTGTTCGCCCACCTCGTAGACCGGCAGGATGTGCGGGTGATCGAGCTGGGCGATGACCTCGGCCTCGTTGCGGAAACGCCGGATATCGACCGGCGATGTCAGGTCGCCGGCGCGGAACATCTTCAGGGCGACCAGGCGATCCGGCCGTCGCTGCCTCGCCTTCCAGACCACGCCCATCCCGCCCTGGCCGAGGGCGGCGAGTACGGTATAGTCGCCGAAAGAGCGGGGCGGAGGGGGCAAAAGAGGAACGGTCTCGTCGGCCGTCTGCATTGGTAGTGGGGTCGGACTTATGCCTGGCCCGGATGAAACGGCCAGCGGACGAAGAGGCGCGGCCAGTCGGTCGATCCGGTCCTGGTCGGCGAAGAACTCGCGCAGTTCCGCCGCCAATTCGGGGTAACGGTCGAGCAAAGCCTGACGATCCGGGGCCTGGCCCGCTTCCTGGGCCTTCAGGTACACGGTGGCCACCTCGTCGAGCCGCTGCTCGCGATCCGAGGCGTCGTTGTCTCGGTCTTCCATCGCTCCCTCACGCTTCGTCGCGCAACTGGTTGCGGAGCTTCTTCATCCCCCGCCGCAGCAGACCGCCGACCGCCGTCTCCGTGCGGTCCATGAGCCGGCCGATCTCGGCCACCGACAGGCCCTTCAGGTGCTTCAGCTCCAGGGCCGTCCGCTGGTCCTCCGGCAGATCCGCCAGGGCGCGGGCCAGCTGGAGGAGCTGTTCCTGACGCTCAACCTCCTCGTGCGGCGACGCCTGTTCGGACACCAGCCACGCTTCGAGCCGCGACGCGGAGTCCTCAAACGAGGACTCTAGCGCCACATCGCGGACGCCGGCCCCGAACTTGCGGACGGCGTCCGCCAGGTTATGCGCCAGGGTCCGCCGCAAGAACGCCAACCGCTCTCCCTCGCTCCGTCCGTTCAACTGCTCCCGCGCCTGGTGGGCCTCCAGGAGCGTCTGCTGCACGACATCGGAGGGATCGAGCTTGGCCTGCAAGCGCGGGTCCAGCTGCAAGCGGGCCAGCAGCCGAAGGTAGTCGCGATACGACTCCAACGGCCGTTCGGATTCTTCACTCATGAAGCGAGCCTATGGATAAAAGCGTAACAACCGGCAAAATCGGGCGCACCGGGACAGAAATTTTCGCGCCGGGCTGAATGGCGAGTCTAAACCGTGCCCACGCGCTCCATCGGCTCGTCGTCCGGCGGCCGCTCTTCCGCGTGACTCCGGATCATCTGATCGAGCTGGTCGCGCAGCGCCGTCAGGTCCGCGAGGCTGAAGTTGCGCAGCTCGATGCGCTCGTCCTCGCCGACGATCGACAGCCGGTAGCGCGGCCCGTCGCCCAGGCTGTCTTCCTCCCGCTCGCAGCGGACCTGTTCTTCATCCAGGTAGTGGAAAAAGAGCTTCCCCTCTTCCATCGCGCGTCCCTCCAATGGGGCCAGTTGATCTCGACTCGACGGTCCTGGGCGTCTAGCATTCTCGGACCAACACCTTATAGACGCAAGGAGAAACGGGCCGGGCGGTAGCGTCGGCCGGCGAAATGGGTAGAATCAGGACATGCCGTTGTGAAGCTGCGTTCCGCGGGTAGGAGAGCGTTTGATGGGCGAAATCCCCGATGACACCCCCGAAGGCCCTCCGCCGCCGGAGTCGTCGCCCTCCAACACGTCCGGCCGGCCCGGCGGCGATACGGACCACTCCGAACAGACGACCGATTTCATCGGCTCCCCCCGGCCCACCCCCGCCACGCCGCCGGAGCCGGCCGAGCCGCGCCTGTTCGGCCGCTATCAGGTGCGCGAGCTGCACGGCCGGGGTGGGTTCGGCAAGGTTTACATCGGGTTCGACCCGCAGCTCAACCGGCAGGTGGCCATCAAGGTGCCGCGCGTCCAGGGCGAGGAAGCCGGGCAACAGTTCCTCCTCGAAGGCCGGCAACTGGCCCAGCTTCAGCACCCCGGCATCGTCACCGTCTACGACACCGGCATCCACGAGGGACAGTTTTACCTCGTCTCCGATTTTGTCCAGGGAATCAGCCTGCACGCCTGGCTGACAGACCACCGGCCCGGCTGGCGCGAGTCCGCCCGCATCATCGCCGAGGTGGCCGACGCCCTGGCCTATGCTCATGCGCATCGCACCGTCCACCGGGACGTGAAGCCGGACAATATCATCATGAAGGAGGGTAAAACTCCGGTTCTGGTCGATTTCGGGTTGGCGATCAGCGACGAGGTGCTGGAGGAGGCGAGCATCCGCGGCATCTCGGGAACACCCGGCTACATGTCGCCCGAACAGGCCGCCGGCAAGGGTCATCGCATCGACGGCCGAACGGATATTTACGCCCTCGGTGTTATCCTTTATCGAATGCTGTGCGGCCGGATGCCTTTCCATGCCGCGGATACATTCGAGCTACTTCGCCAGGTCCGCGAAGACGATCCGCAGCCACCGCGCCAGCTCGTGCCCGAGATACCGCCGGAGCTGGAGCGCATCTGCCTCCACGCGCTGGCCAAGCGCCAGGCCGATCGCTACACGACGGCCGGCGACATGGCCCGCGATCTGCGCGGCGTGCTGGAGTCCCGATCGGATTCCGACCCCATCGGACCCGGCGGGCCGCTGGGTCGAGAGGCCGACACCATCCGCACGGAACTGCCGCCATCCACCGCCCGGCGCGCCCGCCAGGCCGAGCGCCGGCAAGTTACCGTTCTCTACTGTCAGTGCGACCTGTTCGAGTCGGACGCCTTTCTGGAGGAGGTGGACCCCGAAGATCAGCATGAAGTGCTGACCGAGCACAAGCAACTGTGCGACGAGGCCATCAGCCGTTACGGCGGGACGGTCGTGCAGTTCACTAGTCACGGGCTGCTCGCGTGTTTCGGCTATCCCGTCACGCACGAGGACGCGGCCCGGCGGGCCGTGCAGGCCGGCCTGCACATCCGCGACGCCCTGCGCGAGCTGCAAAAGCGGATTCACAAGGCGTTCCACGCCGACCTCACCTGCTGGATCGGCGTCCATACGGGGATGGCCGTGGCCGAGGAGATCACCGGCGAAAAGGCGGCCGAACCGATGACGCTGGTCGGCGAGGTCCGCACCGTGGCCGCCCGGCTGCGCGTCACCGACGAACCCAACACGGTCCTCATCAGCCAGGCCACGCACCGGCTCTGCAAGGGGTTCTTCGTGTGCGAAAGTTTGGGGACGCAAGCCATCAAAGGGGCCACCCAGCCGATCGAGCTGTTCCGCGTGCTGCGCGAAAGCGAGGTCCGAAGCCGGATCGAGGTCGCCGAGGCGACCGGCCTGACGCCCCTGACCGGCCGGGATATGGAACTGGGAATCCTGAGCGACCGCTGGGAACATGCCCGCGAGGGCATGGGCGAGGTGGTGCTGCTCATCGGCGACGCGGGCCTGGGCAAATCGCGCCTGGTCCGCGAGCTACGCGCGGTCGTCGCGCAGGGCGAATCCAGTTTCCTGAGCGGGGGGCGTAAGCCCCCTGAGGATTCCCTCAGGGGGCTTACGCCCCCCGCTCAGACGGCGGTCATCGAGTGGCGCTGCTCGCCTTACCATCAAAACACCGGCCTTCATGTGGCGGCCGAGTTCTTCGAGCGGATACTCGGCTATCGCCGCGAAGACCTGCCCGGCGAACGGCTGGATAAGCTGGTCGGGCACCTCGAACAGTATGGCCTTGCCGGCGCGGAGACGGTACCGCTGTTCGCCGCCTTGCTTTCGGTGCCGCTGGATCGACGTTACGAAGCGCCGGCCGTCGGGCCGCAGCGCTTGAAGGAAATGCTGCAAGAGGCGCTGCCTCGATTGGCTCCGCGCTTGTTCCGCGGAACAGCCGGTGCTGTTCATCGTCGAGGACCTGCACTGGGTCGATCCGACCACGCTGGAGTTCCTCTCGCTGTTGATCGACCAGGCCGGCGGGGATTCCATCCTGTCCGTCTTCACCTTCCGCCCCGAATTTGAGACACCCTGGCACAGCAAGGCGTGTCAAACCGAGCTGGCCCTCAATCGCCTGACCCGGCGGCAGGTCGGCGAAATGATGGAAAGGAAGATCGGCGTCGCCAACCTGCCGGCCGAGCTGATCGGCCAGATCGCCGAGCGAACCGACGGCGTGCCGTTCTTTATCGAAGAATTCACGCAAGTCCTTCTCGAATCGTCCTCGCTGCGGAAGACCGGCGACCGGGTCGAGCTGTCCGAGGGCTTTCACCTCGACACGATCCCGGCCACGCTTCAGGATCTGCTCCTGGCCCGGCTGCACCGCATGGAGAGCGCGCCGGAGGTCTCGCAGATGGCGGCCGCGCTGGGCCGGGATTTCAGTTACGAACTTTTGCACGCCGTCCTCGATCTCACCGAGCCGGCCTTGCAGGCGGAGCTGGCCAAGCTGGTCAAGGCGGAGATCCTCTTTCAGAAGGGCCGGCCGCCGCGGTGCAATTACACGTTCAAGCACGCGCTGATTCAGGACGCCGCCTACCAATCGCTGCTCAAGAAAACCCGGCAGCAGTTTCACAAGAAGATCGCGACGGTCCTGGAGGTGAAGTTCGCCGAGAGCGTGCAGGCGGAACTCTTGGCCTATCACTTCACGGAGGCCGGCCTGTACGAGAAGGGCGTGTTTTACTGGCGCAAGGCCGGCCTGCGTTCGCAGGAGCATTCGGACAACATAGAGGCGATCAGTCACTTCACCCGCGGTCTGGAGGTGCTGAAAAACCTTTCCGAGACCACGGCGCGCGATCAGATGGAGTTTGGCCTGCAAGCGCCGTTGGCGGTGGTGCTGACGGCCGCCCGCGGCTGGGGTGCGCGCGGAGGTGGCCGCCGGCCATCGAACGGGCGCGCGAATTGTCTACGAAACTTGGCTCGGTGACGGACCAATTTTTCGTCCTGTGGGGCTTGTGGGGGTTTCGGCTTTTGCGTCTGGAGCTAGACCAGTGCTGGCAACTCGCCGACGAAGCGATGCGGCTTCTGGCCGGCTCGCCGAAGGATTGGGAGTTGATGGCCGAGGCCCACTGGCTGCCCGGCTGCACGGCGTACTACGGCGGCGATTTCGTCACCGCCCGGACGCACTTCGAGAAGGGGCTGGCCCTGTACAACGCCCCGCAAGCCCGCGCCCACGCGCAGCGAACCGGCCAGAACGTCGGCGTCCTCTACCGCTGCCACCTGCCCCTGGTGCTCTGGGAAATGGGCTATCCCGACCAGGCGCTTGCGCAGGCTGACGAGATGATGCGGTTCGCCCGCGAGCTGGGACACCATTTCAGCCTGGCCATGGCGCTGTATTTTCGGCGGCGACTGCACCAGTACTGCCGGCTCGAACCGTCGGTGCGGCAGAGCATCGAGGAAGAATACGCGCTCTGCCACCAGCGCGGCTTCGGCTTCTGGGAGACCCACGCGATCCTGGCCCGCGGCGACTGCGCTCGTCCGCCAGGGCCAGCCGGACGCGGCCCGCACTCAATTCGATCTTGCCCTGCAAATGCTGCAAGCGTCGGGGTGCAAATGCACGCTGACGCACCCGGCCAGTTTCCTGGCCGAGTCGTTTCTGCACGCCGGCCAGCCGGACGAGGCCGAGCCGTGGCTCCAGCGCGGCTTCGAGCTGATCGAGAAACACAACGAGCGCTGCCTGGAAAGCGAGTTGTTGCGACTGAAAGGCGAATGGCTCCTGGCGCGCTCGCCCGGTGACGAGACACAAGCCGAAGCATATTTCGAGCAGGCGGTTGCCGCGGCCCAACGGCAACAGGCGCGGTTGCG
Source organism: uncultured Planctomycetota bacterium (assembly GCA_963767535.1). Taxonomy (GTDB): domain Bacteria; phylum Planctomycetota; class Planctomycetia; order Gemmatales; family Gemmataceae; genus JAJPHU01. Next base: position 868,238 of record CAVYEC010000005.1, on the reverse strand, counting down.
CGAATTGCGGGCCGTCATGAGCCTGTATCGGCTCCGCCGGAAACAGGGCCGAGGTGAGGAAGCACGACCGAGGTTATTGGAAGTGTATCAGGGGTTTACCGAGGGCTTCGCGACGGCGGACCTTGTGGAAGCGAAAACCTTGCTGGAAGCGTAAGGACCATGCCCGCGCCGAAAACCGAAAGCGAAACCCATCGCCTGGGCGGACACGCCCTGGTCATCGGCGGCAGTATCGCCGGCTTGCTCGCCGCGCGGGTGCTGCGCGACTATTTCGACCGCGTGACCGTCGTGGAGCGCGATGCCATTCCCCAAACGCCGCAACCCCGCAAGGGCGTACCGCAGGGACACCACGTTCACGCCATTTTCAGCGGCGGCGTCAACGTCATCGAGCGCCTGTTTCCCGGCTTGTTCGCCGAGCTGGTCGCGGACGGGGCCATCCTTTGCGACACCGTCAAGGATCTGTGCTGGTATCATCAAGGCGTCTGGAAACTGCGCACTCGCTTCGGATCTGACATCGTACTGGCAAACCCGGCCGTTTCTCGAAGCGCACATTCGCCGCCGTACCCGGAGCGACCGGGACATTCGCTTTCTCGATGAATGCGAGGTCGTCCGCTTGCTGGCCGACCCCGCGCGGACGCGGGCCGTTGGCGTCGAGGTTCGGCATCGCGGCGAAGGCGGGCGGGTGGAACAACTGCACGCGGACCTGATCGTCGATGCAGGCGGCCGCGGCAGCCGGCTACCGTACTGGCTCGAAGCGCTGGGTTATGCGCCGCCGGAAGAATCCACGGTCGAGGTCCACATCGGTTACGCCAGCCGTATTTACGAGCGCCCCGAACCCGGCCGGCGCGATTGGCAAATCCTCGCCGCCTACGGCACGCCGCCCGACCGCACGCGCACCGGCTATCTCTTTCCCATCGAGGGCGGACGCTGGTTGGCGACCGCCGTGGGATTTTTGCGGGATTATCCGCCGGACGATGAGGCGGGATTCTTGGAGTTCGCCCGCAGTTTGGAAGTGCCCGATTTTTACGAAGCGATCAAGGAGGCCAAACCGCTCACGCCCATCGCGACCTTCCAATTTCCCTGCCACCGCTGGCGGCGCTACGAACGACTGTCCCGCCTGCCCGACGGCTTGCTCGCCCTGGGCGATGCGTTCTGCTGTTTCAACCCGGTTTACGGACAGGGCATGAGCACCGCCGCCCTGCAAGTCGATCTGCTCGACCGCCTGCTACGGCAATGCGGCCGGGAGGTCCCGGCGGGGTTCGGCAAACGGTTCTTCCATCAGGCGGCGAAAATCGTGGCCAATCCGTGGATGTTGGCCACCGCCTCAGATTTTCTCTATCCGCAAACGCTCGGGAAGCGGCCCTTCGGCGTTCGGCTGTTGCACTGGTATTTGGTCCGCCTGTTTCAGTCGTGTGCCTGGAACAAGACCATCGCACTCCGCTTTTATCGCGTTTTGAATTTCCTCGATCCGCCCGGCGTGTTATTCCGGCCTTCCACGATCCTTGCCGTTCTCACTGGCATGTTTCGATTCCGCGGCAAACACAAGCGGCTGGCCCAGCGCCGGCCGGTGCTGGTCGAAGTGAATAACGGCCGACCCATCACAAGTCCCCCGTTTAGCCGCGAGCCGCAGGCGAGCGCGGCAGCTTCGCGCTCCCCTTCGGGTCGCGGCTAAACGGCGCGCTTTATTGATGCGGGACGAACTTCCCCTTGATCCCCTTCGGTTCGGCGACGCCGCAGTGAAAGAACTGCCGATAGGGGATGCGGGTCGATCTCGACCCTGGCCCGCGACAGCATCGTCGCCAGCATCACCTTCATGCAATAGATGGCAAACGTCGCCCCGACGCAGACGCGCGGCCCCCGGCCGAACGGGAAGAAATAATCGCTGTCGAGCGGCAGCGATTTATTTTCCCACCGGCTCGGGTCGAATTTATCGGGATTGTCCCAGAACGTCGCCGAGCGCTGGGCCGCCTGCGTGACGATCAACACGAGCGTATTGGCGGGCAGGTGATGATCGCCGAGCCGGGTCGATTTGCTCCGGAGCACGTTGCGGAAATAAACCGGCACCGGCGCGAGGCAGCGCATCGACTCGTGCAAAACATGATCGACGAGCGGGCAGTTCTCCGGGGCGGATGTGCTGCGCGCAACTGGTCCTCCAACTCCCGCGCAACCTGCGGGTGATGGCTTAGCAAATACAAGGTGTTCACGAGCGCGGTGCCGGCCGAGAAGACGCCGCCCGCGTGGATGTCGCCGACCTCGTCGGCCAACTCCTTGTCGGAAAGGCCCGTGCCTTTGCGCAGGAGGACATGGAGCAAATCGTTGGCACCGGAACCGAGATCTTGCTTCGTCTCGTTGACGATTTGTTCAAACGCGCCGAAGTGACGGCGGCGGGCGTACCAGAACATCGGGTTGATGGGCGGGATCAACAGCCATTTCGGCAAGACCATCCGCTCGGTGGCCATGTTCGAGGTGATGTAAAAATAACGGTAGGCCCGGTCGTCGAGGTGCCGGCCGACGACGCAGGCGTTGTACACGTCGTAACACATCCGCTCCATCGGGTCGAGCAGGTCCGCCGGCTGCCGGGCCAGGCACAGGCGGTCGAGGTGTTGCTCGACGACCTTCTTGATGACGCCGGCCTGCGTCGGGAGCCACGCTTCCAGCCCTGGCATACTGAGCGGATGATTGGTCCTCATCCGCACCCACTCCGGCCCGTTTTCGTCGAACACGGTTTTTTTGAGGACCGGCTTGAACGCCTTGACGGGGTTGTCTTTGTAATAGTCCTTCCAGTTGGTTACGAGCACTTCCTTGATCAGTTCGGGGTCGTTCAGCACCAGGGCCGGCTCTTCGCCCACCCAGATCAGCGTGACGCCGCCGTATTTTTTGGCGTAACCGGCGCAAACGTCCCAGGGTTTGGCCCCCCAGAAATCGAGGAGGGTGCCCAGGGAAAGGTCGGCGTCGGTCCCGGAATCCCTTCAAACGGCTTCATGCGCGAAGCGAAGAAGGATCGGAAAACTCGCTGAAGAAATCGCATGGTGTCCTCCCCGCCGAATGACCTCCCAGCCCGCAGCGCCAGCAAGGGTTGCTCCCTTGCTGGCGCTGCGGGCTGGTAGCTAAACGTTGATGCTCTGCGGGATGCCCGACGGTACCAGGAACGTGTACGGCCTGCGGTTGTGGTTCCGCTCGTCGATGGTTTTGCCGATGGTCCACAGCCGCTTCTCGAATTCCTCCAGGGGCTTCGCCACCCGCGCATCGCGGAAGTGACGCCAGCCGTACTGTCCCAGCGTCGTGTAGTGCAGCGAACCCAGCACGTAGCCCAGACCCACTTGCAGGTTCGTCGCGTTCCGGTTGGGCATCAGGGCCAAGTAATCGCCCAGCGTGCCGCCCTTCTTCTTCTTCGGCGGTAGCGTGTAACCGGCCAAGGGCATGTTGGGGACGTAGCTCATCAGGTCGTACTGCGGGAAATTGACGGCCGCGTGCTGCACGCTGCAATGAAAGAGGATCGTCGCGACCGCGTCGGTCAGGTACGCCAGCGTCGGGGCAGCCCCGTTGCATTTCAGTCCCGGAACGCGGCCGCCGTCCTCGGAAACCAGCTCCGCGAACCAGTGGACGACTTCCGTATCCTCCTGCACATCCGCGTCGCCGCGATAGTAGAGCGCCAGGTAGTCGGCGACCCACTGCCGAATGGCCTCCCAGTACAGGAGGGCGTCGTCGCGGTACGGATAGTTCGGCAAGACGCCGGGATCGTCCAACCCCTGTGCTTTTAAGCGTAGGGGCAAGGGCGCCTTGTCGAATTCGTAACTTTGCACGCCCTTGGCGGCCAAGCTGCGCGTGGCCAGGATGGTGCCGCCCATCATCTGATCGCAGGCGCCGCCCTCGCTAATCAGGTGCTTGCGGGCCATGCAGTTGATGGCCAGCGTCCCCTCGAAGTGCGGCTGCATCAGCAGGAAAAGCGGGTGGTTGGGGGCCAACTGCCGGTGCGTGGCGATGACGAACGGCTCGATATACAGGTGCGTGCGCCCCAGGTGCGCGATCGCCTCGTGATAATTGCCGTCGGCGACGCCCACGATCGTCTTGGCGATGAGCCAGTTCCAGTCGTCGTCGGGCGTGAAGATCGGGTTGTCCGGCCCCGGCTTCTGCTGGCACTGGATGGCGATGGGGACCAGGCGTTTGCTTTTTTTGTCCACCGCGAACAGGGCCAGCGGGGCATAGACGTATTTCGGGGCGCCCTCGAAGGAGCCGTTCTCCATGGCTTCGAGAATCTGAAAATCGGCCAAAAAGAGCCGGCCTTCCTGCTTGGCCGCCTCCAGCGAATCGTTGGGAAGCGCCGTGCGGAAGTGGTCCTCGGTGACGGGAAAGCGGTCGTCGAGTTCGTTGACCCGGCGGAGCATGAGAGGGTTCGGCCCGGCCACGCGCATCTCGGCGAAAACGCTATCCTCTTGATAATCCCTGGCGATGCCTGGCAGGCCGATGGCGCGGAAGATGGCAGAGAAGTCCTCCATGCTTTCCCACCGGCCCTCCACGGGCAGGGAACAGAGTGTTTCCTTGATGACGCGAACGATGCCGCCGGCGTCGCAGGCGGCGTTGCGCACCAGGTCGAAGAACCGGCCATGGCGTTCCTTGTGGGCCTCGCGCCGGGCCGCGTCGCCCTCCCATTCGATGTGGTTCTCCACCATCCGCAGCACGCGCTCGCCCGTCAGGACGAGCCACTTCCACGAGAACTCTTCGCGGAAGGGGACGTTCTCGATCAGGGTCAGGGGCGAGAGGTAGACGTGGTTGTACTGGTAGTCGGCGCGGGCGTGCTTGAGCGAGGCTTCGCGCTGACGCGGTTCGGGATCGTACTGGGGCAGAAATGCGGTCATGGGGCACTCCTCAAGAGACGGGCGAGTCTCCGGCGAGACCTGCGAGGAGAGAAGAGGCTACCTGGCATCCGGAAAGGCGGTTGGGATGCCTCCCGATTACCATCCCGAAAGAGACCGTCGATCGCCCGTTCGGGTACTTTTGGGGAACCTGAATCCCCTTATTGTGGCGGCGACGACGGCGAGTGCAACAGAAATGTTGGCGATTTGCCGAAATGTTTGGCGAACGGGCTGCGTAAGCTGCCGGGTGGAGAACCCACGGCCCGGCACGGGCTTGGCGAACGGGCTGCGTAAGCTGCCGGGTGTGCTGGTCGCACCCGGCAGCTTACGCAGCCCATTCGCCGGGATTTCACCAATTCGGGTAATACATCCCGCCACCCATCCACGGCTGCTGATACGGCCCTTGGGCGGCGCCTGTGTGGCCGCCCTTGCATTTATGGCACCAGCCGTGCTTTTTCTTGGGCTGCTGGCAATTGAGATCCATGAATGCATTGGGGCCGTCGTCCAGCCACATCCCGCCGTCCGGATACCCCCACGGGCCGTAGGCTCCTTGGGCACCACCCTGGGCCGACTTCTTCCTTCCCCAGTGGCTCTTGTGTCCCTGGGGGGCGGCGGGGGCAACGAAGCCGGGGTACTCTTCGACGCAATCCAGGCATTGACCCTGCGGCTGTCCCTGGCCGGCCTGTCCCGCGGCGGGCGGTCCACCGGGGCCGGCTTGCCCGGCGACCGGCGGTTCGTTGGCGCCGGCACGCGGTTCCGCCTTGATGCGTTCGGCGACGCGCAGTCCCGTGTAGTCCAGGGAAGTGATGGGCGCTTCCACGGCGCGTTCCAAACGCGGACGCAGCGCTTCGATCTCACGCCGGACGGCCGCCGCCTGCTCCTCCGACACGACCGTCCCGCGAACGCGGAGCGCGCCGCGGACGAATTTGGCTTCCTCCAGGCGCACGCCGTCCGCCGGGTTGAGGTTCGCCCCCTCTTCCAGACGGAGACGGAGTATTTCCAACAAGGCAGGATTTGCCGAACCGGCGGGGCTTGCCTCGGGGGCCTGTGCCACTGCCGACGACGCGGCGAACAGCACGGCGGCGACTCCCAGCAACGGGAGAGTAACGCGGGCCATATGATGTTTCTCCTTTTGGGGCCGACGGAGCGCTACCGGGAATCGGGACACATCGGCTGGGAATGTCCGCGCCGGCCGTCGCGCATCTCTTCGCCCTTCTCTCTTCGGCTGCCCGCCCCCCTAACCCCGACCCCGGAGGCGCGCTAAACCGATTCGCGCTGGAATTGGCGACGCATCTTTCCGCGCAGGTGGCAAATCTCCTCCCTTAGCCGCGTTCTCGTGTCCCTAAAAAGAACAGAAGCCGGTGACTTGCGCCACCGGCTCGCGGGAAGGTGCGGGGGGAAGTGGGTCGTAGGCATGGGAGCGGGCCGCGGGAAACAGCCCGACGGGGTTATTCACATGCCGGAATGAAATTGCAACTACCGTGCCAGAACCGGGACGAGACAGGCGAAAGGGGTCACAAGCTCTCTCAAACTCAACAGTTAGGAGGACTCGCACGGTCGCGCCAGAGGAAAGGAAGGCGAGTGATTGTGCAAGTTTTACCGGACGGGCTGTGTAATTTGGTGGATCTCCCTTCCTGCGGGTCATAGACAAGCGCCGAGCAGGAAACGCAAAATCACTGCCTACCAGCCCGCCGCGCCAGCAAGGGAAGGAAGAACCCTTGCTGGCGCGGCGGGCTGGTCGGAACTTGCAACATTTCGAGAAAGAAGTTGCCGGCTTGCTTGGCGCGAACAGTTGCCCTGGACAGTGCCGCGCCGCAGTTGCTATGAGGGCCGAATCAGGTGTGATCGAGCAAGGGGAAATGAGGAGGAGAAGGGAGCGAAGGGATTCCTCTCCCTGGGGGCGGTAGCCGACGCGACGGATCACCTGACCCGCGAAGCGCAAGGACGTGAGCATGACGTGCGACCGCAAGCACTCGGCAGGGGTTGCCGCTCTGCTGCTGCTGGCGCTGGCGGCCGCCTCCGCTTCCGCGGCCCCACCTCCGCCGGAGCCGGAGTCGGCTCCTCCCTGGCCGGCCTGGCTGCCGCACTACGAGCTGGGCATGGACCTCGACCTGGCCAACCATTGCGCCCGCGTCCTCCTGCGCGCCACCTGGACCAATCCCCAAACCGTCCCCACCCACGAACTGCTCTTCAACGCCCACTCGCGCTACGTCGTGCCCTCTTCCGAAGTCGGTCTGACCGCCAAGACGCTGGAGTTGCTGCGCGTCGATCCGGGCGATGTCCTGGGCGTCAAGAAGCCGGCCTGCGACATCCATCAAATCACCCTAATGCGGGGTGAAGAAAATCGGCAATCGGAGAAGCTGGAGTTTCGCTACGAGGGCGACACGAAGACGACGTTGGTTGTGCCGCTGCCTCGTGCGGTCGGTCCCGGCGAATCCGTGACGGTACTGTTCGAACTGACCATGCACTTGCCTGCCAAGCAAGGGCGCTGGGGCCAGTGGGAGGGAGTTACCACGCTCAGCAACTGGCTGCCCGTGTTCGCGTACTATGGGCCGCCCCGCCGTCCGGCCAACGGGAAAGGACCACCCCCCTCCCCGTCTTCCTGCCAATGGCAGCCGACGCCGTTCGTTCCCTGGCATCAGCCTTTCTTCAACGAGGCGTCGCATTACCGCGTCCGGGCCACATTGCCGGCTGATCAGCAAATCGCCTGCACCGGCACCGTCATCGCCAGCCGTCGCCTCGACGACGGCCGGCAGCAGGTGGACATCAACGCTCCCGGCGTCCGCGATTTCGCGTTTCTGTGCAGCGCCCGCTATCGCGTCTTCGACGGCTTCGTGCCCCTGCCGCAAGACAAACCGCGCAGCGAACCCGACAGCGAGGACACCTTACCGCCGCCGCGCCCCCTCACCCCCAACCCCTCTCCCCCGAGTACAGGGGAGAGGGGAGAAAGACCGGGAGTGCGCATCCGCGTCCTCGCCTTCCCCCAGCACGAGTTTTTGCGCGCGAGATGGTGCGCATCGCCTCGCACGCCATCGCTACCTACAGCAAGTGGTTCGGCGCTTACCCGTGGCCGGACTTCACCATCGCCGAGGCGTTCTTCGGCTGGAACGGCAACGAATGCTCCACGCTGGTGATGATCGACGAGCGCATCTTCAACATGCCGCACATCGCCGCCGCCTTCGTCGATTCGCTCGTCTCGCACGAGACCTGCCATCAATGGTGGTACAACCTCGTCGGCACCAACGGCCACTGCGAAACCTGGATGGATGAGGGCTTGGCCACCTACTTCAGCCATCGCCTGCTCAACGAGAAAGTCGGCAAAAACAACCTGCTGATGCGTTACCCCAGCGGCCTGGGCTGGCTGCCCAACATCCAGCGCGACACCTACCGTTGCTATGGGATGTACGGCACGCTGGGCCGCGGCGAGAACGGCCCGGTCGTGCAGTCGATCACCGGCTTCGGCCATGTGATGAACCTCTTCAGCATGACCTACGACAAAGGCTCGCGCGTCGTCGGCCTGATCGAGGACCGACTCGGCTCGGCCGCGTTTCTCGACTTCATGCGCGGCGTCCTGCGCCGCTATCGCTACCGCATCCTCCGCGTCGCCGACTTCCAGCGCGAGCTGGAAGCGTATACCGGACATTCGTGGGAGACCTTTTTTCAGGAATGGCTGTACGGCCCCGGCCTGACCGACTGGTGCGTCGAGAAAGTCCACGTCCAGCAGCCGGCCCAGTGTGCAAGCCGCGGGTCGTTTGTCGTGAACGTGCTATTGCACCAGAAAGCCAACCTCAACGAGCAAACAGTGCTGGGCATCACGCTGCCGGGTCAGAAAGGTTATCCCATCCGCATTCCCGTCCTGCCGCGCGTAGGGGCCTACAACTGGGATGAGCCACGGGCGCGGATCGAGCCGCTTGCCGACAACCGCGTCCGCGTCGAAATATGTTTGCCCCAAGAGCCGGAGCAAATCGCCGTCGATCCGGATCAGCTTCTCGTGGACCGCGATCCATCGAACAATTTCTGGAAAGCGCCGATCCGCTACCGCGTCACGCCGCTGTACACGTTCCTCGAAGAGAGTGACCTGACCACGTCCTACGACCGCTGGAACGTGATTATCGGGCCGTGGATCTACGGCACGGCCTATTACGACGCCTGGTACACGCGGACGACGGCGACGATGGTCGGCTTCCGGGCCGGCCTGTATCGCACGCAATCGTTCGCCGGCGGCGCTTACGCGGGTTATCGCACCGACTATCGCGATGTGGTCGTGGGCGTGGACGGTTTATTCGACCATTGGCCGTACAGTCACTTTCAGGTCGGCTACGACCTGGAGCAGCGCCTCGTGGAGTTCCAGCCGGGCCAGAACACGGCCAAGCGCGGCGTGCTGTTCGGCCGTTACATATTCAAATACGGCTCCAGTCTGTATTACCCGCCGATGGAGTTCATGGAGTCGTTCGTCACCTATCAGGACAACTTCCTGCCGTTCGCCGACAACCCCAACATCAAGGGCGTGCGCTTCGACCGCACGACGACGGCCGGCTTTCACTACCGTAAGGACTACCTGACGCCCTACTGGAACCCCGAAGGCGGGTTCCGTCTCGATGTGTGGTATGAAGGCGGCATGGCCGCGGTGCCCGAGCAAGTGGGCGTTCAAAAAATATCGAGTCAGTTCTCGGTGGTCAAATCGCTGCCGGACCTGTCGCCGGGCACCGAAGAATGGCCGTGGTTGTACGGTCCCTTGCGCTGGCTGTCCGATTCGCGCCTGGCGCTACGGGCCTACGGCGGCACGAGCCAGCCCGGACGCGGCGAGTTCTTCTCGATGGGCGGCAGCATGTATTTCCGGGCCTTCGACCTCGCCCAGCGCCAGGGCAGCACGGTCTGGGTTGGCACCGTCGAATGGCGTCTGCCGGTCGCCCGCAACCTGCACCTGGACGCCTGCGATCACATCTTCGGCCTGCGCAACGTCGATATCGCCCTGTATTACGACATGGGCAACATCTACACGAGCGGCCACTCGGTCGGCCCGACGGCCGAGGGCGTCGGCACGAGTTTTCGCTTCGACGTGTCGTGGTTCAGCTTCGTCGAGCGCACCCTGCTGCGTTTCGACATTGCCAAGGCGATCAACGTCGCGTCCGGCGTCCAGTTCTGGTTCGGGGTGGGCGTGCCGTTCTGACACATAGCCCCCGGCTTGCCGGGGAGAATTCCCCCGGCAAGCCGGGGGCTATGTGTCAGAAATTACTTCTGTCGGCCGCACCGGCGCTTTACACTGAGGGCACGGCAAACCCAAAGTGTCCTGGCGCGAGGGCGGACGATGCTGCTGAAAACCACGTTTCTTCTCCTGATGGCCGGCGGTCTGTGGTCGGTGTATGCGGCGGTGACGGCAGGCGAACGGCTGACGCCGGAGGCGGGCCGGGCCGGGCGGTCGGTCACCATAGCGCCGCACGGCATGGTCGCCACGAGCCATCCGCTGGCGGTGCAAATCGGCCTGGAGGTTCTCAAAAACGGCGGCAACGCCATCGACGCCGCCATCGCCACCGACGCAGCCCTCGGTCTCATGGAGCCGATGAGCTGCGGCATCGGCGGCGACCTGTATGCGATTGTCTGGGACGCCAAATCGCAAAAACTCTACGGCCTCAACGCCAGCGGCCGCTCGCCTTATAAAGCCACGCGCGAGTATTTCGCCTCGCAAAAACTCGACGAGATCCCCACCTCGGGACCGCTCAGCTGGTCCGTGCCCGGCTGCGTCGATGGCTGGGAGGAACTGCGCAAACGCTTCGGCACGCGCACGCTGGCCCAACTTTTGGAGCCGACCATTCGCTACGCCGAGGAAGGATTCCCCGTGTCCCCGGTGATCGCTGGTTACTGGAAGGGAGGAGCGGCCCGGCTTCGCCGCCATCCCGATGCAGTCAAGACGTACCTGATCGACGACCGCCCTCCGCAAGCCGGCGAAGTGTTTAAGAACCCCTATCTCGCTCGCAGTTATCGCTTGGTCGCCGACAAGGGCCGCGACGTCTTCTACAAGGGCGCGATCGCCCGCGCCATCGTCGATTTCTCGGACAAAAACGGTGGTCTGTTTTCGCTGAAGGATTTCGAGGACCACACCTCCACCTGGGTCGAGCCGGTCAGCACGACCTATCGTGGCTACGAAGTCTGGGAGATTCCGCCGCCCGGACAGGGCATCGCCGTGTTGCAACTGTTGAACCTTCTGGAACCCTACGACCTCAAGAACATGGGGCCGACCTCGGCGGACTGGTGGCATTTGTTTCTCGAAGCGAAGAAGCTGACCTACGCCGACCGCGCCCGCTTCTACGCCGATCCCGCCTTCGTCAAAGTGCCGGTCCACGAGCTGATCTCGAAACCCTACGCGGCCGAGCGCCGCAAGTTGATCGACATGCACAAGGCGATGGTTCGCATACCGGCGGGCGATCCGAAGCTGGAGCAGGGCGACACGGTGTATCTGTGCGCGGTGGACAAGGACCGTAACTGCGTGTCGTTGATCCAGAGCAATTACAACGGTTTCGGCTCCGGGCTGGTGCCGGGCGACCTCGGCTTCGCGCTGCAAAATCGCGGCACCCTGTTCGCGCTCGATCCCAAACACGCCAACCGCCTGGAACCGCACCGCCGGCCGTTCCACACAATCATCCCTGCAATGGTGACAAAGGACGGCAAGCCGTGGTTCGTCTTTGGCGTCATGGGCGGCGACATGCAGCCGCAGGGGCAGGTGCAGGTCTTGGTCAACCTGATCGACTTCGGCATGAACGTGCAGGAGGCCGGCGAAGCGCCGCGGCTGGAGCACGTCGGCTCGGCCACGCCGACCGGCCGGCCCGGCAGCCGCACCGGCGGCCGGGTGCAGGCCGAGCGCGGCATCCCCGCGGCCTTGATCGAAGAGCTGACGCGCCGCGGTCACACCGTCGCGCCGGTCAAGACCAACGGCGGCGGTTACCAGGGCATTTTGATCGACCCGAAAACGAACGTGCTGCACGGCGGCTCGGAGGCGCGCAAGGACGGTTGCGCCGCCGGTTATTAAGGAGAGAGCGCTCATGTATCCATCGGGTGTATGGCGTGGTTACTGGGATGCGGACGGTTGGGGCAGGCAGCCGATGGGGCCTCTTGTCTTGCGTTTCCACGACGGCACAATCGAGGGCGAAGGCCGCGATGTGATCGGCCCGTTCACGTTCGCCGGACGGTATGACGGCCAGGGCGTCATTCGCATGGTCAAACAGTACCTCGGCCGACATCAGGTGATTTATCAAGGAACCTACGACGGCGAGGGCACGATTTTTGGCCAATGGCGGATTCCGCCGTTCTGGTCGGGTTCGTTCGCGCTATCGCCGTCGGTCGGCAAACCGCCGGCCGACGCGCCCATTGAGAGCCTGTGACGAGTGCGGTAATTGTTTCAGACGGTGCCGGTTCTTCTTATCTCCCTCCCCCCTTGTGGGGGAGGGTAGGGGTGGGGGGGAGCGCCTACCCCCCACCCCTACCCTCCCCCACAAGGGGGGAGGGAGTAAATCACCCCCCACCCCCACCCTCCCCCACAAGGGGGGAGGGAGAAAGACGCGGCCGGCGGTGGCAATCTCGACGAATCGGCCGGCAATTCATAGCACGTTCAGTATCCGTCCGTTACGAACTCCCGGCCGTGGAGGGCGTCCGCCGTGACACCCAAAGAAGTCCTGGCCCTGATCCGCGAAAAGGAAGTCCGGGCCGTCGATCTGCGCTTCATGGACTTCCCCGGCCTGTGGCAGCACTTCACCATCCCCGCCGAGGCGCTCGACGAGCACGTCTTCGAGGAGGGCCTCGGCTTCGACGGCTCCAGCATCCGCGGCTGGCAGGCCATCAACGAGTCCGACATGCTCGTCGTGCCCGTGGCCGAGACCGCCTTCCTCGACCCGTTCTGCAAGGACACGCACGCTGACGATGATCTGCAACATCCAGGACCCGCTCACCAAGGAGGACTACACGCGCGACCCGCGCAACGTCGCCCGCAAGGCCGTCAACTACATGAAGTCGACCGGCATCGCCGACACCGCCTACTTCGGCCCCGAGCTGGAGTTCTTCGTCTTCGACGACGTGCGCTACGACCAGACGCAGCACTCCGGCTACTACTTCCTCGACAGCGTCGAAGGCGCCTGGAACACCGGCCGCGAGGAGAAGCCGAACCTCGGCTACAAGCTCCGCTACAAGGAAGGCTATTTCCCCTGCCCGCCCTCCGACGCGCTGCACGACCTCCGCACCGAGATGATGCTGACCATGATCGAGTGCGGCCTCAAGGTCGAGGCCCAGCACCACGAGGTCGCCACCGGCGGGCAGGGCGAGATCGACATGAAGCTACGCCCCGCTCGTCGAGATGGCCGACAACGTGCTCAAGTACAAGTACATCGTCAAGAACGTGGCCAGCAAGCACGGCAAGACGGCCACGTTCATGCCCAAGCCGCTCTTCATGGACAACGGCACCGGCATGCACGTCCACACGTCGCTGTGGAAGGACGGCGAGAACCTGTTCGCCGGCTCCGGCTACGCCGGCCTGTCCGACACGGCCTGTACGCCATCGGCGGCCTGCTCCGGCACGCCCCGGCCCTGTGCGCCATCACCAACCCGACGACCAACAGCTACAAGCGGCTGGTGCCCGGCTACGAGGCGCCGGTCAACCTCGCCTACAGCCGCCGCAACCGCTCGGCCGTCGATCCGCATCCCGGTCTATTCGCCGCACCGCGAAGGCCAAGCGCATCGAGTTCCGCTGCCCGGACGGCTCGAGCAACCCCTACCTCGCCTTCGCGGCCATGCTGATGGCCATGCTCGACGGCATCAAGAACAAGATCAAGCCCGGGCGAGCCGCTCGACAAGGACATCTACGACCTCGAGCCGGAGGAATTGGCGAAGGTGCCCAAGACGCCCGGCTCGCTGGAGGAGGCGCTGCGCAACCTGCGAGAAGGACCACGAGTTCTTGCTGCAAGGCGACGTGTTCACCGAGGACGTGATCAACACCTGGATCTGGTACAAGCGCGAGAAGGAAGTGGACGCCATCCGCCTGCGGCCGCACCCGTATGAGTTTTACCTGTATTACGATATTTAAGGCGAGCCGGGAGCGTGAGCGACCGGAGCGAGCTTTGTGGCGAGCCGGGAGCGTGAGCGACCGGAGGAATCCTCCGGTCGCTCACTCTCCCGGCTCGCCCAAGAACCGGATCGCCCAAGAAATTGTTGCAACCAGCGCCCCGCCTCCTTAGACTCTTAGACTGTCTGAGGGTTCCAACCTTCGCCCTCCGCACGGTACGCCTTCAGTCATTTTTTCCACACCACGGGGAGTCCTTTTCATGAGCCGACGGAGCAATCGTCGCCAGTTCATCCAGCAGACCGGCCTGGCCGGCATCGGTTTCTGGGTGGCCGGCGGACTGACCAAGGGGATCAGCAAGTCGCCCAACGAGAAACTGAATATCGCCTGCATCGGCGTGGGCGGCAAGGGATCGAGCGATGTCGATGGCGCCTACACGGTGGGCAACATCGTCGCCCTGTGCGACATCGACGACAAGACCCTCGACGCCAAGGCCAACGGCAAAAACCGCAAGACCGGCGAAACGCCCTACACCAAGGCGAAAAAGTACAACGACTATCGCAAAATGCTGGAGGAGATGGACAAGCAGATCGACGCCGTGACGGTCAGCACGCCGGACCACTCGCATGCGCCGGCGTCGATGATGGCCATCAAGATGGGCAAGCACGTCTACTGTCAGAAGCCGTTGACGCACACCGTCTACGAGGCCCGCGCCCTGCGCGAGGCGGCCAAGAAATACAAAGTCTGCACGCAGATGGGCAATCAGGGATCGGCCGAGAACGGTCTGCGCGAGGCCGTCGAGGTCATTCAGTCTGGTGCCATCGGCCCGGTGCGCGAGGTCCACGTCTGGACGAATCGCCCCATCTGGCCGCAGGGGACGGAGGCCATCTTGAAAGTGGATTCCGCCCGCGCCGCCGCCTACGCCGCCCTGCGCGGCAAGCCCCTGACCGAACTGCCGCGCAGTGAGGCACCCAAGCACGTCCACTGGGATCTGTTCCTGGGGCCGGCCCCCGAGCGTCCTTACGCTGCCATCTACCATCCCTTCTCGTGGCGCGGCTGGTGGGACTACGGCACGGGCGCCCTGGGCGACATGGCCTGCCATACGGCGAACATGGCCTTCCGCGCCCTCAAGCTCGGCTACCCGATCAGCATCGAATCCAAGAACGGCGACATCAACCCCGAGACGTTCCCGACCTGGGCGACCATCACGTTCCAGTTCCCCGCCCGCGGCGACCTGCCGCCGGTCAAGTTCGTCTGGTACGAGGGGTTGCGCAACCGCGTCAAGAATTTGCCCGACAAGAAGCTCTTGCACGGCGAGACCCCGCCCGACAGCGGCTCGCTCCTGGTCGGCGACAAGGGCACTCTCTATTCGCCCAACGACTACGGCGCCGCCTACAAGCTGCTGCCCAAGAAAGATTTCGAGGGCTACCAGAAGCCGCAGCCGACCCTGCCGCGCAACGGCAAGGGCGACAACGGCATGAAGGCCGAGTGGGCCCACGCCATCATGGAGAACAAGCCGGAGATCGCCTACTCGAACTTCGACTATGCGGGTCTGCTAACGGAGACGATCCTGCTGGGCAACGTCGCCATGCGGGCCGGCAAGAAGCTCGAATGGGACGGCGAGAACATGAAGTTCACCAACGCGCCCGACGCGGAGAAGTTGCTCCACTACGAATACCGTAACGGTTGGACGCTGTAAGCGCTTCTTTTACCAGCCCGCAGCGCCAGCAAGGGTGAGCCATTCCCTTGCTGGCGCTGCGGGCTGGTAAGTCATTTCTCCTCCCGCCAGCGCGCCATCAGCACGCGCGGATGTCCCGAACCGTCGTGAATCGTCTTCGCCAGTTCGTAGCCGGCGTGCCGGCCGATCCGCTCGCGCGCGGCGCTTCCTGCGGCGAGCCAATCTCAATCAGCAAATAGCCGCCTGGATTCAGCCTCTCCGGTGCCTCAGCAACCAGGCGATCGAACATGGCGAAGCCGTCTGGCCCGCCGTCCAGCGCCACTCGCGGTTCATAATCGCGCACCCCGGCCGGCAGCTTATCCAGATCCTCGCGGGGAATGTACGGTGGATTGCTGAGGATGAAATCAAACTGTTCGCCGGAAGGAAGGGACGCGAACAGATCGCCCTGCACGAAGCGAATCCGCTCGCCGACGCCGTTTTTGCCCGCATTGGACGATGCCACGGCCAGCGCTTCCGGGCTGATGTCCACGGCCGTCACTTGCGCCGTCTTGTGATGCCGGGCGACGGCCACGGCCAGGCAGCCCGAGCCGGTGCCGATGTCAAGAACGCGCGGCTCGGCCACGCTCTTGGCCAATCTTAGACACTCCCCGACAACGCATTCGGTGTCCGGCCGGGGGATGAGGACGGCGCGGTTGACCGCGAACTCCAGCGAAAAAAATTCCTTGCGGCCGACCAGATACGCCACTGGACAACCTTCGACGCGCTGGCGAACCAGCTCGCGGAACTTCTGCCGGGCCGCCTCGGGCGCCTCTTCGGTGTGCCGGGCGTACAGGTCGATGCGCTTGCAGCCCAGGGCGTGCGCCAGAAGTACTTCGGTATCCAGTCGCGGCGATTCGGACCCTTTCTGGCCGAGAAACTTCGTCGTCCAGTCGAGCAATCGGCCGATCGTCCACGGCTGCTCCGCGCTCACGGCATGCTCCCAATAGAACTAACCACAGAGTCACAGAGAACACAGAGAAAGACACAGAAGAAAGAATAAAAAAGGACTTCAATAGGCTCGCTCTTAAACCATTCCTTGTTCGCTTCGAATCTTTTGCATTTCTATCTGTGTCTTTTCTCTGTGTTCTCTGTGACTCTCTGGTTAGTTTGTTTTTTCCGTCTGTCCGAGGCGTTGTTTTTTGTCGAAGTCGCGTAACTCCCCGATCAGCTCGCCGAGGCCGCCGGCGATGATGGCGTCGAGCTTGTACAGGTTCAGGTTGATGCGGTGGTCGGTGACGCGGTTTTGCGGGAAATTGTAGGTGCGGATACGCTCGCTGCGGTCGCCGGAGCCGATCAGCGTGCGGCGCTGCTCGGCCCGTTCGCGGTGCAATTTCTGCTGCTGAATCTCGTAGATTCGGCTGCGCAGGATGCGCAGGGCGCGGTCGTAGTTCTTGTGCTGGCTGCGTTCGTCCTGGCACTTCACTTCCAGCTCGTCCGGCGTGCCGCGCTTGTACCAGATGCGCACGGCACTTTCGGTCTTGTTGACGTGCTGTCCGCCCGCGCCGCCGGCGCGCATGCGCTCCCATTCGATGTCCTGATCGCGGATCTCGATCTGCACCTCGTCCGGCTCGGGCAGCACCGCGACCGTGGCGGCGGAGGTGTGGATGCGGCCCTGCTGTTCCGTCTTGGGCACCCGCTGCACGCGATGGCCGCCGCTCTCGTAGCGCAGGAAACTGAAGGCGTCGTCGCCGGTGATGCCGAACACCACTTCCTTGTAGCCGCCCTGCTCGCCGGGACTGAAGGAAATGTCCTCGACCTTCCAGCCGTGGTCGCGGGCGTAGTGCGTGTACATGCCGTAGAGATCGCCGGCAAACAGGGCGGCCTCGTCGCCGCCGGTGCCGGCGCGGATTTCCACGATGAGACTATCGTAGTTCTCGCCCTCGGCGAGGATGAAATCTTCAAGCCGCGCTTGCAGCGCCGCCTGGCGGAGCGCAGCTCGGCCAGCTCCTGCTCGGCGTACTGCTTCATCTCCGGGTCGGTCTCGGCATCGAGGAGTGCCTGGGCCTGGGCCAAGTCTTCCAGGATTTTCTTGTATTCGAGATAGGGCTTGACGCGCTTGGCGAGCGTGCCGTGCTCCTTGGCCGTGCGCGTGAAGCGGGCGCGGTCGGCGACCACGGCGGGGTCGCCGAGCTGTTGTTCCAGTTCCTGATAGCGCGTCAGGGCTTGCTCGAAGATTGGCCACATGCGCGAAGGCCCCTATCCACTCGGTTAGCGACACTTCGCTGGTTAGCGACGCTTTGCAGAAGCGTCCGCGAACACGCTTCTGCGAAGCGTCGCTAACCGATGGGTATTATTTGGTGGTCTCGGCCGCCGCCTCGCCCGGCTTCTTGCGCTTGTCCCAGTTGTACTTGCGCTGGAACTTCTCGACGCGGCCGGTCGTATCGACGTACTTCATCTTGCCGGTGAAGAACGGATGGCAGGCCGAGCAGATTTCGACGGTGATGTTCTTCTTGGTGCTGCGCGTGACGAACTTATTGCCGCAGCCACAGGTGACGGTGGCTTCGACGTATTCGGGGTGGATACCAGACTTCATGACGGTCCTCCGTTGCTAGACAAACAGATATTTTATTGTAGGAATGACGGCGGGACGGCGGCAAGGCCAGAAGAAAGGGAGTCCTCATGGAGTTAGTGCAAGCGGTGGACGAAGGGACGCTGTACTGGTTCGAGAACCATCACCGGCCCTGGCTGAACGCGGCGATGACGACCGTCACCAATCTGGGCGACCGCAACGCGCTGTTCCCGGTCATGACGGCGGCGGTGATCGGCTTCCTTCTGGCACGCCGGCCGCGCAGCGCCGCGATTGTGATCGTGTTCGCCCTGTCCGCCTGGGGGTTCTCCGAGGCGGTCAAGGTATTGGTCCACCGGCCGCGTCCCGATGTCGTCTGGAGGCTGATCGGTCTGCCCACCAATCGGAGTTTCCCCAGCGGGCATTCGCTCAACTCGATGACGGATTATGGCATGATCGCGCTGTTGGCTTCGCGCGGCCTGCGCCGCCGCGGTGTGCGCTATCTCGTCGTCGCGCTTGGCCTGGGTCTGGCCGTGCTGATCGGTGTCAGCCGCTCTTACCTCGGCGTGCATTACCCCACGGATGTGCTAGGCGGCTGGACAGCGGGATTGGCGTTCGCCCTGCTCGCCTACTGGCTCGACGTGCGTTGGGAACCGTTGTCGGAGCGGACGGAATCTATTCCGGCGCGTTGAGGACGCCGGAGGCGATGCCGGCCGCCATCAGGGTCGCGGCGACGACGCAGTAATAGCCGAAGTATTTCCAGCGTCCCTTCTCCAGCGCGGCCGACAACAATTTCAGCGCCGCCAGCCCTGCGACAAAACTGAATACCGTCCCCACCAGTCCCGGCAACAGTAGATCGAACAACTCGCCGCCGCCGTGCCACTCGCGCGCCTTGAGGAGCTTGTACAGACCTGCGCACCGATCACCGGCGGCGTCAGGGCGACCGCCAGGGCAAAGCTGAAATCCTCCGCCCGCGCCCGCTGCACGTCGCACAGAAGGGCCGTGGAGATCGTCGCCCCCGAACGCGAGAAGCCGCGGAACGGCAGACACACCGCCTGCACCAAACCGATCCAGACCGTCGTGCGCGGCGTCAGCCGGGTCGTCTCCGTCTTCGGTTTGCGCCAGCCGGATACGAGGATGAGGACGCCGGCCGCGAACAGGGCGGCGGCCACCAGCGGCAACTCGCGGAATAGATCTTCCACCTCGCCGCCCGAACGCCCCGTCAGACGAGCCAGCACCACTTTTTCCAGAAAGAACTTCAGCGCGTAACCCACCGCGCCGGTGATGGCCGTCGCCAGGAGGACCATGCCGAGGAAATGATAGCGCGATTCATTCGGGTTGTTTTCTTGAAGCGGTGCCGCCGAAAGCCAGATCGTCCGCCAACGTGGCCAGAAGTAGACTAGCACGGCGAACATCGTCCCGGTGTGCAGCATGACCAGAAGAAAAACCATCTCCGGCGTCGAGGGGTCCAGTCCCATCAATCGCTCGGCCACGATGACGTGAGCCGAACTGGACACGGGTAACAATTCGGCCGCCCCCTGGATGAGAGCCAGGATGAGGATTTTGAGATAATGATCCATGCCGGCAATATACGACACCCGCGCACGCCGGGCGAACGGTTGAAACGCGGCCGTCGATCCCTACACTGGCGACAGCCGATGGAATGATCCGCCCGGGAAGGCGTAAACATACCTCGTGCAGTTCGGATGGCCGCCATGTCGATGTCCACCGTTACGAGACAAGATCCCGGTGTGCAAAGCAGTTTCGCGTTTCTGCGCGACCTGTTCGCCGGCTACGGGCCGCGCGATTTCGCCGTGCGCGCCTGGGACGGCAGCGTCCTGGAGCCGGACGCCGGCCAGCCGGTTCGCTTCACGGTGGTCTTGCAGCACCCCGGCGCGGTTCGCAAGATGTTCTGGCCGCCCAGCAAATACACGCTCGCCGAAGCCTACATCTACGACGACATCGACCTCGAAGGCGACATCCTCGCCTATTTCGCGCTCATCGGCTACCTGCACGGTCTGCGTTCGGGGAGTTTGTTGCGGCGGCTGCGTTGGCTGGCGCCTCTGTTGGCGCTGCCCGGCGGCGAGCGGCCGCGCTCCGGCCGGCAGGCGGTCCAGCTCCAGGGCGCCGTTCATTCGCGCCAGCGCGATCGCCAGGCCATCAGCTATCACTACGACGTTTCCAACGACTTTTATCAGCTCTGGCTTGATAGCCGGATGGTCTACACCTGCGCGTACTTCGCCGACGCCAACGACGACTTGGATCGCGCCCAGGAGCGCAAACTGGACTACGTTTGTCAGAAATTACGCCTGCGTCCCGGCGAGCGCCTGCTCGACATCGGCTGTGGCTGGGGAGGGTTGGCCATTCACGCCGCCCAGCAGTACGGCGCTCACGTCCTGGGCGTGACACTGAGCCGGCAGCAGGCCGAGTTCGCGCAAGAGCGCATTCGGCAAATGGGCTTGCAGGACCGCTGCCGGGTCGAATTTCAGGACTACCGGGAGGTGACGGGCACCTTCGACAAACTGGCTAGCATCTGCGTCGTCGAGCATTTCGGCGAGAAGCTGATGCCGGAATTTTTTGGCCGCGCTTATCGACTCTTGAAGCCAGGCGGCGTCTTTCTCAACCAGGGCATCGTCCTCGCCGGCTGGGAGCGCGAGCCGCGCGGGCAAGCGTTTTCGCAGCGTTATGTCTTCCCCGACGGCGAGCTGAAGCCGATCCACGTTACGCTGAGGGCCGCCGAGCAAGCCGGCCTGGAGGTGCGTGACGTGGAGGGGTTGCGCGAGCACTATGCGCTGACCACCAAGAGCTGGCTGAGCCGTCTGGAGGCCCACGCCGACGAGGCGAAACGGCTTACCGACGAGGCGACGTATCGCATCTGGCGTCTGTATCTGGCCGGTTCCACCGATGGTTTCAACGCCGCCCGCGCCAACCTGTATCAGACGCTCCTGGTCAAGCCCGACCGCGGCGTCAGCGGACTGCCCCTGATGCGCACGGACTGGTACGCCTGAGAGGGCAAGGAGGTCGAGTTAAGCCATGTCCATGTCCGTCGCGACGAGCAAGGATGCCGCCGTCCAGGCGAGCTTCGATTTCCTGCGCGACTTGCTGAAAAACCACGGTCCCCGCGACTTTGCCGTGCGCGCCTGGGACGGCGCCGTATGGGAGCCGGACGCCAGCCAACCGGCGCGCTGCACACTGGTTTTGCAACACCCCGGCGGCAGTGCGCCGGATGTTCTGGCCGCCCAGCCAGTACACGCTCGGCGAAGCCTACATCTACGACGACATCGACATCGAGGGCGACATCCACGCCTTTTTCCGCTTCATCAACTATCTGCGCGAAATGCGTCCCGGTCTGGTCCAGCGGTTGCGCTGGCTGCGTTGCCTGTTCGCGCTTCCGGGCGGAGGCCGGCCGCGCGGAGGCCGGCAAGCGGCCGAGCTAAGCGGCAGCGTGCATTCGCAGGACCGCGACCGCCAGGCCATTAGCTATCACTACGATACGTCCAACGAGTTCTTTCAACTCTGGCTCGACAGCCGCATGACCTACTCCTGCGCCTATTTCGCCGACCGGGACGAGGATCTCGACACCGCCCAGAAGCGCAAACTGGACCACATTTGTCGCAAATTGCGTCTCGTGTCCGGCGAGCGCCTGCTCGACATCGGCTGCGGCTGGGGCGGCCTGGTGATTCACGCGGCCCGGCAGTACGGTGTCCATGCTCTCGGCATCACCCTGAGCCAACGGCAGGTCGATTTCGCTCGCGCGCGCATCCGCGAAGCGGGCCTGGAGGATCGCTGCCGCGTTGAATTCCAGGACTATCGCGAAGTGTCCGGAAGGTTCGATAAACTCGTCAGCGTCGGCATGTTCGAGCACGTCGGCGGCAAGATGCTGCCGGTGTATTTTCGCCAGGCCAACGCGCTGCTTGCGCCCAGGCGGCGTCTTTCTCAACCACGGCATCGCGCTGAGCGGCTGGGAGAAGAAACCGCGCGGCCAGGCGTTCTCGCAGCGCTACGTTTTTCCCGACGGCGAGTTGAAGCCCATTCACTTCACCTTGAAGGCAGCAGAGAAAGCGGGACTAGAAGTGCGCGACGTGGAGAGCCTGCGCGAGCACTATGTGCTGACCGCCACGCACTGGGTGCGCCGCTGGAGGCCTGCGCCGACGAGGCGAAACGGCTGACGAATGAGACGACCTACCGCATCTGGCGGCTGTACATGGCCGGTTCCGCCGACGGTTTCTGGAGCGCGCGCGGCAACATTTATCAGACGTTGCTCGTCAAACCCGACCGCGGCGTCAGCGGCCTGCCGCTGACCCGCGCCGATTGGTATCAGTAAAGGTCATTCCCGTTTAGCCGCGAGCCGCAGGCGAGCGCGTGTCCCTGCGCTCGCCTGCGGCTCGCGGCTAAACAATCAGAACGGAATGTCGTACCCTTCGCGCTCGACGTGATGGTTGCCGAAACCGACGTGGCGGCGCGGCCGGCGCTCAACTCGTGCCGGTTGATATCGAACTGCTTCAGCGCCCAGCCCCAGTTCCAGGTGTTCGTGTCCATGAAGTGCATGACGAGCAGGTTCTTCAACTCCTCGATTTCCGCGAAGCTGTAACCGTCCGTCGAGGCCACGGCCGTGTCGAGGTCGAGGTGCTTGCGGATGTCCTCGTGCCAGCGCTCCAGGAGCCGGCGGCGCAGGTCGGCGTCGGGCGACTTGAAGTGAAGTACCAGGTCGAGCCGGCCCGGACGCTTGAAGGCGCGGTCGATCAGGTCGAGCGAACAGTTGGTCGTGAAGACGAAGACGATGCCTTCGTTGATCTCGATGCCGTCCATCGCACTGAGGAAGACCGCCTGGTCCTCCGTCTCGGCGATCTTGTCGCGGTCGCGCAGGGCGAGATCCATGTCGTCGAAAAAGACGATGCCGCGGCGCTCGACGGTGAAGAGGGCCTCGATGTTATCGTGGGCACGGGCGGCGCGATAATTGTCGGGCGTGACCAGGCGATACTCCCAGCGGCGCTGGCGGCAAGCCTCCCAGATCCAGCGGCAGGCCATCGTCTTGCCGTTGCCGGGTGCGCCGGTCAGCAGCACGCCTGCGCTTGGCCCTTCCGCCATACGCCTTGATGCGTTCGAGGTTGGTCCCCTCCAGGTAGCCGATCGTGTTTTTCCACAGCAAGTCGAGCTGGTTTTGCGACAGGATCGGGGCGACACAGGGCGGTTCGTTGTCGCGGCGGCAGCGCAGGGCGATCTTGTAAAGCCGGCGATAATCTTTCTGATCGACGACGGCGAAATCGAGTCCCCAGCAGTTGAGATTGTCGCTGTGGGCAAAGCGGACGCGGACGAAGCGGACGCCCTCGATTTCGTACAGGCGCATGCCAATCTGCAAGCCGGGCATGGAATGGCGGTTGTCGGGATCCCAGTTGCGCACCAGGACGCCGTCGATGGGCAGCAGTTCGCCGCGACGAGCGGCCTTGACCAGTGGCGTGTAAAACTCATCCATGTCCACCGCCACGGGCGACGTGAAACCTACCTGGCGGGCGACGGTTTCGAGCAGGAAGCGGTGGTCGGCGGCGTACTGCTTGAGCTGGGTATTCATAATGCGTCAGACACCGGGTTGGCGAGTGCGGTTCGGCCTGACAGCAAGTTGACACTCGCCGCCGGGCGGGGCCCACGGACGGGACATAGGCAAACAAGTCTATTCTAGCCGGACGGCAAGGCTGCCGGCAATGACCGTGGCACGGACGTGGAACGCATTACTGTCGAGCCGGTCGAACAGGACGCAATCCGCCGCCGCCCCGACTTCGAGCGGCCGAGGTTCCAGTCCGAGAAGCTGGCGCGGCCGGCGCTCGCCATGTCTACGGCGTCGGCCAGGGACACGTTCGCGGTGGCGAGGACGTGGCCGACACAGGCGTCGGTGAAGACGCCGGAGCCGGCCAAAAACGTCGTGCCGGGAACGACAATGCGGCCCTTCGGCAACACCTCGAATTCCTGGTCCCATTCGCGGTAACGGCCCGGCGGCAAGCCGGCCAGACTGCTGGCGTCGCAGGTCAGGATCGTCCGCGCCGGCGTCTTGATGCGGAGAATCGAGCGCAGCACGGCGGGCGGCAAATGATGGCCGTCCGCGATGACGCTGGCCCACAACTCGTCGGCGGCGAGCTGCTCCCACAGATAATTTTCGTGACGCGGCAGCAAGGCGTGCGAGCCGTTACCCAGGTGCGTGGACAACCGGGCGCCGGCGGCGATGGCGGCACGGATAACCGCGGGCGTCGCCGCCGTATGACCCAGCGCGACGACGACACCGGACGCGACGAGTTTTTCGATAAAGGCCAAAGAGTCCTCGTGTTCCGGGGCGAGCGTGACCAGGCGGATGCGTCCGCCGGCGGCGTCCTGAAAGCGACGGAACTCGTCCCAGTCGGGAGGCCGAACGTGGCGGAGTGGGTGAGCGCCGCGCGGGCCATCCTCCGGGCTGATGTATGGCCCTTCCAGGTGCAACACCGGGATGGCGCGGGCAAGGTCGGCGTCCGCCTCGCAGGCACGGTGCAGCGTCGAAAAACCGTGCAGCAGCGCTTCGCGAGAGTTGGTGACGAGCGTGGGGCACAGTGCGCCGATGCCGTGACGGCGGCATACGCGGACCACCCAGCGAATGTCGTCCGCGCTGAGTTTCGGCGAGTTGAAGCTGATGCCGTCGCAGCCGTTGATTTGCAGGTCGAACAGGGCGGGAGCGATCCAGCCCGCTTCGAGGTCGGCCGGATCATTACCGGCAGGAGCCATGCGGGCGATGCGGCCGTGTTCGCAAACGAAATCCAGCGGTTCGCCGCTGGCGTAATGGCGGGCACGCAGACGCAAGGGAGAGCTGTTCACGATCGAGTCAATCTCTCAAGGAAGGCAAGGATCATTTCGGCCGGCTCAGTTGCGCGATCAGGTAGCCCAGGAACGTGACGAAAGCGCCCGCGCCGGCGCCAATGCCAAACACGATCGCATCGCGGCGGTTCAGACGCAACCCTTGCATCTTCTCCACTTCGACAGCCGGCGGAGGCATCGGCACAAGCTCCACGTCGATTTCGACCATCGGTGCATCATTCGGCTTGGAAGACGGTACGACAGCGGGCGCCGGCGGCCGTGCGGGACTGGATTTCCGGGAGCGCTTGCTCGAACGCACGCGCGCCGGCGGATCCGATTTTCGCACCCGTTCGGGCGGTGGGACGACGGCCGGCTTTTTGCCGCTCTCTCCCTCCAGCCAGGTCAAATACGAGCGCATGGGCGTAACCGCTTCCGTGGCGGCCGGATGATCGCCGTCGGCGGCGAGAAACACTTGCAGCGCCTGCGCGGCGCGCTCCGGCGTGGGATAGCGCCTGGGCGGCGTCCTTGGCCAGCATCCAGTCGAGGATCTGCTGCAAGCCGTCGGGCACCGCCGGGTTGAATTCCTTCACCGGCCGCGGCGTCTCGCTGGCGTGGCGGATCATCTGGGTGAGGATGTTCGTATCGGGGAAGGGCGGCTGCCCGGCCAGCAGGTGATAGAGAACGCAGCCGAGGCTGTAAATGTCGGCCCGGATGTCGATGCCACGGGCATCGCGGGCCTGTTCGGGGGCCATGTAATCCGGCGTGCCGAGCAGGACGCCCTGACCCGTCAAACCGCCCTCGACCGTCTCGCCGGCCCCCTGCTCGATCAGGGTGCGGCCCAGGCCGATGTCGAGGATCTTGAGCGTGGCCTGCCGCGTACTGTCTGGCCTGGAACCGACCAGCATCAGGTTGGACGGCTTCAAATCGCGATGGACCAGCGACCGCGTGTGCATGTGCTGCAAGCCCTGGAGCGCCTGGTACACCAGCGCACGGCCTCCGCGGGCGGCAGCTTGCCGCGCCGCGCCAGCACCTCTTCCAGCGTCTCGCCTTCGAGATACTCCATGACAAGATAATGCAGCCCGTCGGCGGTTCCCGTCTGAAAGGCGCGGACGATATTAGGGTGATTCAGCTTGAGGGCCAGACGCGCTTTGCGCTGAAAGCGGCGCAGCAGGTCGGCGTCACGGGACTTGGAGGGCGGCAACACCTTGATGGCGACGATCTGGCCGAGCTGGTGCTGGGCCTTGTACACGCCGGCCATGCGCCCCTTGCCCAGCCGATCGAGGATCTTGTATTCGTTGAGGAAAAACCCGTCGGCGTGTCCGCGCGCCAAAAGATTGGCCTGATACTCGGTGAGATACTTACGGGCCACCATCCACGAGGCGAAGCGCGCCAGGTCGCCGACCTCGCTCCCGCCTTCCTGCTGCCAGCGTGCGTACAAAGTCTTGGTCTCTTCCGGCGGCAGCAGCTTGCTCCGCAGCAGCAATCCGAAGACGTTCTGCACCGTCAGTTCCATGCCCGCCTCCGCAGTCCACCGTTCGCGGCCCGCCGACATCTCCCTTATAATACCATGATGAACCTCGACATGGCTCTAACTCTTCTGTCGCACACCCCCGACGCCCCGCTCGATCTGGCGGAGTTGGCCCTGTCGCTGGCGCGGGACGAGTATCCGACTCTCGATGTCGAAGCATATCTGAGCGAGCTGGACGGCATGGCACACGAAGCGCGGTCGCACCTGCGCGGCGGCTTGGTGACGCGCGTCAAGGGGTTGTGTCGCTACCTGTTTCACGACATGGGATTTCGCGGCAATCAGCAGGATTATTACGACGCCCGCAACAGTTACTTCAACGATGTGCTGGACCGCCGCACCGGGATTCCGATCACGCTGTCGGCCGTGGCGATGGCGGTCGGCCGGCGGGCGGGCTTGGAAGTCGCCGGCGTCGGCCTGCCGGGCCATTTCATCGCCAAGGCCAGCGCGGACGGCGAGGAAGTGCTGTTCGATCCGTTCCACGGCGGCCGAGTCCTGACGCCGGCCAAGTGTCAGCGGCTGGTCGAGCAGGTGACGGGGATGCCGTATGAGATCGACGACGCGGCCCTCGCGGCGGTGCCGCTGGGCGCGATCGTCATGCGGATGCTGAACAACCTGAAGGCTGTATATCTGCGAACCGGCGATTACATACGGGCGGCGCGCGTGATCGAACGATTACGCCAGCTGAGTCCCGACGACGCCCTGCAACGCCGCGATCTCGGGGCAACGCTGTTTCAGGCGGGCCAGGCAGGGCGGGCCATCGACCATTTGCAGGCGTACCTATCGGCCTCGCCGGAAGCGACCGACGCGGACACGGTGAAGCAAATGCTGACGCAGGCGCGGGCGTCGGTGGCACGGTGGAATTGATCGTGGGCCTAGCGTTTCGGCCGTGCTTTCCGTGCCGGTTCTGCTTCCGGTTCAGCGAACACTTCACGCAGCGGCAGACTGAATCCCGGCAATACGTCACCGCCGTCGAGGCTTTGATCTTCCGTGACAAGGCGGGATTGATCGGGCGTGTGTAAACGCGGACAGTCCGCTTTCGGGGGTCCACCACCCAGGTGAGCCGGGTGCCGCTGCGAAAATATTCGTGGAGCTTGCGATCGATCTCCGCCTTGGTATTCTTTCGGCTGATCACCTCCACGGCCAAATCGGGATAGACATCCGGGATGGGTTTTTTCGGTATCTTGCGGTCGGGGAGTTGGTCCCACGAGATGAATGAAATATCCGGAATGCGGACCAAACCTGGCCAAAGACGCAGAGTGCCGTCTGCTCCCGCCAAAAAACCAAGGTGCTGCTGCTTTAGGTATCCCCGGAGGAAATAGGCGATCTCTAGGGCCAAAGCAGATTCCGCAAGTCCCATAGCCTTCTCCACCAGGACGCCATCGACCAACTCGCAAATCCGTCCTTCGCGTTGCTCAACGGCAAGAACGTCCTTTTCGGTGGCGGTTCCTGGCGGGGGATCGAGTAAGACCCGTTCGGCTGGGATGCCGCCCAGCTTCTTCAGCAATTCGGCCACGGTCATAAGCGATCCCTCAGGGGAGAAATCATTTCGGCAGGTTTTTCAGCAAATTCACCATCTCGATCGCGGTCAGGGCGGCGTCGAAGCCCTTGTTGCCGGATTTGGCCCCGGCGCGGTTGATCGCCTGTTCGAGCGTGTCGCAGGTCAGGATGCCGAAGATGACCGGCACATTCGTCGCCAGCGCGGCGCGGGCCACGCCGCCGGCCGCCTCGCCGGCCACGTAATCGTAATGGTCCGTGTCGCCGCGGATGATGGCTCCCAGGCAGATCACCGCCGCGTATTTGCCGCCGCCAGCGAGGCGCTGCGCCACCAGCGGAATCTCGAACGAGCCGGGCACGCGGACGATGTCGATGGCATCGTCGGCGACGCCGTGGCGCTTCAGGCCATCGAGCGCGCCGGCGACGAGCGGCTCGACGATGGCGGAATTGAAACGCGCCGCGATCAGGGCGAATCGCCCCGACGGCGGCGCGAACGAACCTTCGTATAGAGTTGGCATATCACCGCGTGTTGGTTTAGCGACGCTTCGCAGAAGCGTGCTCACGCTTCTGCGAAGCGTCGCTAAACGGGGATTCAACTCAAATTCATACTCATCAAAAACTCGGCGTTGCCCTTGGTGCGACCCATGCGATTGGTAAGCAGCTCCATTGCCTCGACCGGGTTCATGTCGCTGAGGACCTTGCGCAAAATGTACATGCGGCGCAATTCCTCCGGGTCCATGAGCAGGTCTTCCTTGCGCGTGCCGGAGCGGTTCACGTCAATCGCCGGCCAGACGCGCTTATCGACGAGCCGGCGGTCCAGGTGCAACTCCATGTTGCCGGTGCCCTTGAACTCCTCGAAGATGACTTCGTCCATCCGGCTGCCCGTGTCGATCAGCGCCGTCGCCAGGATCGTCAAGGAACCGCCCTCCTCGATGTTGCGGGCGGCACCGAAGAAGCGCTTGGGCTTGTGCAGCGCGTTGGCATCGACGCCGCCGGAGAGGATTTTGCCCGAGTGCGGGATCTCCGTGTTGTAGGCGCGGGCAAGGCGCGTGATGGAGTCGAGCAGAATCACCACGTCGGTGCCGTACTCGACCATGCGCTTGGCCTTCTCGATGACCATCTCGCTGACCTGGACGTGCCGCGAGGCCGGCTCGTCGAAGGTCGAGCTGACGACCTCGGCGTGCTGGCTCTTGACCGTGCGCTCCATCTCCGTCACTTCCTCGGGCCGCTCGTCGATCAGCAGCACGATGACGTAACATTCCGGGTGGTTGCGCAGGACGCTGTTGGCGATCTTCTGGAGCAGGATGGTCTTGCCGGTGCGCGGCGGGGCGACGATCAGGCCGCGCTGCCCCTTGCCGATCGGCGTCACGAGATCCATGATGCGCATGTTGATCTCGGTCGGGTCGCTCTCCAAGTGCAGCCGCTTGTCCGGGTGCAAGGGCGTCAGGTCGTCGAAGACGACCTTCTGCGTCAGGATTTCCGGGTCCTGGTAGTTGATGGCCTCGACGCGCAGAAGCGCGAAATAGCGCTCGTTCTCCTTGGGCGGGCGGATCTGGCCGGCGACGACGGCGCCCGTGCGCAAACCGAAACGGCGGATCTGCGACGGCGAGATGTAGATGTCGTCGGGACAGGGCAGGTAGTTGTAATCGGGGCTGCGCAAGAAGCCGAAGCCGTCGGGCAGCACTTCGAGGGTGCCCTCGCCGAACATCAGGCCGTTCTGCTTGACGCGCTCCTTGAGGATCTTGAAGATCAGATCCTGTTTCTTCAGGCCGGTGTAGTCGGCAAGGTTCTCATCCTTGGCGACCTTGAGGAGCTGCGGCATGGTCATCTGCTGGAGTTCGCTGATGTGCGTGCTGCCGCGCTTGATCTCCTCGTAGCGGTTGTTGATCTCCTCGTCGAAGCCGGGGAAATCGTCGTCGCGCCGGCCGCGGTTCGGCTGGGGGGCGGCGGGTGCGGGCCGAGGCTCCTCCGCGGGCGGCGCGTCGCGGTCGCCGCGCGGCTCCAGGGTGTCCGGCTCCGCCGCGTCGGACTCGGTCAACAGCGAGGTGCCCTCGTCGGGCAGCGGCTCGTCGCCGTCTCCCGGCAGGTCCGTCTTGCCCCGCACGCGGGGTCGGGGGGGCAGCTCACGTCGGCTCTTGGCTTCAGCCATGTCACGTTCTCCTTCAGAGATAGCTGGGGCAAAGATTGCGGGTGGCCGGCCGGATGCGGAGATGTCGTCGTGTCGCATCCGGCGCGGGGAAGCGCCCGAGCGGCGGGCATTCCAATCAGGGTTAGGGATTCCTCACGGATACAAAGTCCTCGGCCGGGAGGCCGACAGGTTAAGGTTCGGGTTCGCTCCGGGCGGAGGCGCGGGCCAGTCCCCAGAGATGCAAGAGGTCATTCACCTGGCGGTTCAGATGCTCGAGGCTGGCGGAGTTATCGAGCACATGATCGGCTCGAATGACCTTTTCAGTCAAGGGCAATTGCGCCTGTTCGCGGGCGGCCACCTCCTTTTCCGTCCAGCCGCGCTGCCGGGCCACGCGCTCCAAGCGCGTTTCCCGCGGCGCGTCGATGTAAATGAGACGATCACACACATCATTCCAACCCGCCTCCAGCATGATGGCGGCGTCGAGGACAATCAGCGGCACCCGCGCGTCGGCGCGGGCGTCTTCCATGTCGGCCCGGATGCGCCCTCGTATCCACGGGTGCGTGATCGCTTCCAGCGCCTTCAGCTCGGCCGAGTCGGTAAAGACGATAGCCGCTACACGGCGGCGATCGACCTCGCCCTTTTCATCCAGCACCTCCTGCCCCCAGCGCTCGGCCACACGGGCACGCACCCCGGGGTCACGCAACGCGGCGTGGGCCAGCTGATCTCCGGCGATGACCCGAGCGCCGTGGCGTGCGAAGGCGGCGGCGACCTGGCTTTTGCCGCTGCCGATGCCGCCGATCAGCCCCACCACCAGTTTGCGGTCCTTGGCGGCCTTCATGCCGATTTCATCTCCGTCACCTCAAGCCAGTTCGGGCCAGACGACAGATCGACCTTGATCGGCACCTGCAGCCCCAGCGCCTTCGCCACCGGCGTCGTCATCTCCTCGCGCACCAGCTCGGCCAGCGCTTGCAACTCTTCGGGCGGCGTCTCGAAGACCAGTTCGTCGTGAATCTGCAACAACAGCCGGGCGCGCCGGCCCTCGCGGCGCAGGCGGCGATGGACGTTGAGCATGGCCAGCTTGATAAGGTCGGCTGCCGAGCCTTGGACCTCCATGTTGATCGCCTCGCGCTCGGCCGCGTTGCGCTGTTGATACGTCGAGTTGGCACGGATGGCGTCGGGGTCGAAGTGCCGCCGCCGGCCGAGGATCGTGGAGACGTAGCCATTTTTCCGGCATTCGCTCAGCAAGCGATCCTGATATTCCTGCACCTTCGGGTAGCGCGCGAAATAGGAGGCGATGAACTTGAATGCCTCGTCGCGCGACATTTCCAACCGCTGCCCCAGACCGACGGGACTGATGCCGTAGATGACGCCGAAATTGACCGTCTTGGCCATGCGGCGCATGTTGGCCGTGACTTCCGTCTCCGGCACGCCGAAGATCTGCGAGGCGACGGCGGCGTGAATGTCGCGATCCTCGGCGAAGGCCCGGCGCAGCTCCTCGTCGCCGCAGAAATGGGCGAGCAAACGCAATTCGATCTGCGAATAGTCGGCCGTCAACAGCACCCAACCCTCGGCCGGCAAAAACGCTTGCCGGATCTGCTGGCCCTCTTCGCGACGTACCGGAATGTTCTGAAGATTGGGGTCGCTGGCGCTCAGTCGTCCCGTCGAAGTCACTGTCTGATTGAACGAGGCGTGGACCCTTCCCGTGTCCGGATTGACCATTTCGGGCAGGGCATCGACGTAGGTGCTCTTGAGCTTGGCGATGCGGCGGTATTCGAGAATCTTGCGCGGCAGGGCGGCGCCGGGGTGAGCGAGCACGGCCAATTTTTCCAGGGTCGCCTGGTCCGTGCTGGCCGCGCCGGTGATGCCGGTTCGCCCTTGCACCGGCAGTTTCAATTCCTCGAACAGGACCTTGCGCAACTGCACCAGGGAGCCGATGTTGAACGGGTGGCCGGCCAGAGCGTAAATTTCCTTCTCGATCGTTTCGAGCTGCCGGCCCATGTCCACGCTCAGGCCGCGCAAGAAGGGGATGTCGAGCCGGATGCCGTTGTATTCGAGTTCGGCCAGCACCTCGATGAGCGGCACTTCCACGTCATCGTACAGTTTGCGGAGGGAACCCCTTGCTTGCGCTTCGGGCTGGTTGAGCTGTGCTTCCAGCATTTCGCACAGACGCCAGGCTACGTCCGCATCTTCGCCGGCGTACTCCGCGACGCGCTCGGTCGGCACCTGATCCATGCTCAGCTGCGGCGCCTTGCGGCTCTTCTTGCCGATGAGATCCGTGATCGGGATCACGTGATGGTTGAGATAGCGGCGCGAGAGTTCTTCGAGGCCGTGACTGCGTTCGCCGGAGTGCAAGAGGTAGTCGGCCACCATCGGATCGCCCGCCACGCCGACCGGCTGCAAACCGCGTCCGCGCAGCACCAGCCAATCGTACTTGATGTTTTGATTGACCTTGGCCACGCCGGCATCTTCGAGGATCGGACGCAGCCGCGCCAGCGTCTTATCCGGGTCGAGCAACGCCGAACCCTCCGGGCCGCGCAGCGGCAGATACCACGCCTGGCCGGTCTTCCAGGAGAAAGCGAAGCCGACGATCTCTGCCTGCAACGGACTGAGACTGGTCGTCTCCAGGTCGAAGGCGATGCGCTTTTGCTTGCGGAGCTGGCGCAGAAACTTCTCGAACTTGGCCTCGGTATCGACCAGCTGATAATCCGCCTGCCAGTTATCGGCGCTGGGAATCGGGGTAGACGGCTCGGCCGAGTCGGCGGTCTCCGCCGGTGCGTTGGCCCCGAAGGGGAACAACTCCTCGGCGGCGAACAGCTCGCCCTGCGACGGTCCCGCCGTTCGACTTAGTTCGCGGAACTGATTGGCGAGGCTGTGGAAGCCCCATTCCTGGAATAGTTGCTTCAGTCGAGCCGCATCCGGGTCGCGCAGACGCCAGGCGTCCCAGTCGAGTTGGAGAGGCACGTTCGTATCGAGGCGCACGAGCTTGCGGGTGCGTTCGATAATGTCGCCGGAATTGCGCAGGCTCTCCTGTCGCTTGGCGCCGGGAACTCGGTCGATGCTGGCGAGGATGTTTTCCAGGGTGCCGAAATCTTGCAGCAGCTTGGCGGCCGTTTTGATGCCGATGCCCGGCACGCCGGGGACGTTATCGACCGAATCGCCGACCAGCGTTTGCAGATCGACCACCTGTTCCGGCTTGATGCCCCAGTCGGCCAGCAATTCTTCGCGGCCGAACGGCTGGCGCTTGCGCAGGCTGTACATGCGGATGTGATCGCCGATGAGCTGCCGGCAATCCTTGTCGCTGCTGCACAGAAAAACTTCGAGTCCGCGCTGGGCGCCGGCGACGGCGAGCGTGGCCAGCACGTCGTCGGCCTCGAAGCCGGCCACGCTGACGACCGGCACGTTCATCGCCTCCAGGAGCCGATGGATGAGCGGCATCTGCAAGCGCAGGTCGCTGGGCATCTCGTCGCGGTGGGCCTTGTATTCGGGAAAAATGGCGCTGCGGAACGTCGGTTCGGCCCGGTCGAAGGCGCAGACGAGATAGTCGGGATGAAGGCCGCGCAGAAACAGCAGATCGCGGGCGAAGCCGAAGAGGGCGTTGGTCGGCATCCCGGACGGACTGGTCATGCCGCGAATGGCATGAAAGACCTGGAAGATGAGCGCGCTGCGCATCGACCAGGTAGAGGTTTCCGGTTGCAGGGGCCGACGACATGACGGCACGAATCCGCTTATCCAGAGGGAACAATTAGCTCGCGAGGGAGCGTGAAGGATGCACAGACATCGGCCGCGACGCGGCGGCCGAGACGTTCGGCGCGGCGGGAGTGCCTCAAGGGCACAAGCCCAGGGTCCGCGCGGGTGGTTGGAGGACCATCACAAGGACCGGACGATCGGGGCGGCGCAGCACGCCGCATGATCGAAGGGCGCTTCTGGGATCAAAAGACGACATTGCGGAGCGTCAATGCCCCCGCGAACACGCTTTTTCCGGGCGAAGGACAGCCGCCCATTCCTCACGAGAGAACTCACGGAGTGCCGGTCCTACCTCGCAAGCACGGAGGTGGAACGCTTCGGGTGAAGATAGGGACAGGACATGATCGCGTATTTGCGGAAGGCAAATCAGCTTATCTGTTTGAAAGTCTAAGGTTGGCCCCATCGAGTGTCAAGTCCTCTTGAGGCGCAATGACTTACCAGCCGCGAGCGCCAGCGAGCGGGTCTGCGTCCGCTCGCTGGCGCTCGCGGCTAGTAAGTGGACCGCCGGGCCGCTTGCCGGTAGACTGGGCGGCGTGGATGCAGGGAGGACATTTCCCGATTTTTTCGCCCCGGCCTGTCCATTCGCACGGCGATTGGGAGTTAGTAGGGTAGCGGGGGAACGCATCCATGCACCAGCCTCAGCCGGACTCCGCCCAAACACAGGGTCTGCTCCGGCTCATTCGCGCCGGGGATCGGCAAGCCTTTGAGCAGCTATTCGCCCGCCATCAGGCGTACCTGCATCGGCTGGTCGAGCTGCGGCTGGACTCCCGATTGCGTCCCCGCGTCGATCCCTCGGACGTGGTCCAGGAGGCGTACGTGGAGGCGCTCAATCGGCTCAGCGGATACCTGCAACGTCCCGTGCTGCCGTTCCGCCTGTGGCTGCGGCAGATCGCCTTCGATCGCACCCTGAAGGCGCGCCGGCATCACCTCGGCACGGCCCGGCGCTCCCTCGAAAAAGAAGTGCCGTTGCCGGAGCAGTCCTCGCTCATCCTGGCCCGGCAACTCCTCGCCCCCGACTCGACGCCCAGCCAGCAACTCGATCATCGGGAGCTGGTTCACCGGCTGCGCCAGGCCGTGGCCCAGCTGCCGGAGAGCGACCGCGAAGTCGTGATGCTGCGCCACTTCGAGGGGTTATCCAACCGCGAGACGGCCTGTCTTCTGGGCATCGATCCGGCCGCCGCCAGCAAGCGCCACGGCCGGGCGATGTTGCGGCTGCACCGGATTTTGTTTGAAGGCGGGCTGACGGAGTCGCAGTTATGAGCCATGCCGTCCACGTCCCGGATGCCTCGGCGGAAGCCCTCATGGGCGAAATCGTCGATGAATTTCTCGACCGGCTCAAGCGCGGCGAACGGCCCGAAATCGAGGAGTATACCCGGCGGCACCCACACCTCGCCGCGATCCTTCGGCAAATGCTGCCCACGCTCCAGCTCATGCACCTGTCCGCCTCGGCACCGGCACGGTCGGCCGAAGTTCTCGCTGCGGACATCGAGCCGGAAGGCCCATTAGGTGATTTTCGTATTGTGCGCGAGGTCGGCCGCGGCGGGATGGGGGTGGTTTACGAGGCCATTCAGATTTCGCTCGGCCGGCGCGTGGCGCTGAAGGTGCTGCCATTCGCGGTGGCGCTGGACGCCACGCATTTGCAGCGCTTCAAGAACGAGGCGGCGGCGGCAGCGCATCTGCATCATTCGAACATCGTGCCGGTTTACGCGGTCGGCTGCGAGCGCGGCGTGCATTACTACGCCATGCAGTTCATCGACGGTCAAACACTCGCCGAGGTCATCGGCGCGCTGCGGGGGTTGGCCGAACTCGACTCGGAAGACCAGGGCGGGGCGCAAAGACCGGTTTCGTCCGTACACGTTCGGTTCGCCTGTTCATCTCTGCCGGCGGCCGGTCCCGGCTTTTTCCGCGCCGTCGCCGGCCTGGCCACGCAGGCGGCCGAGGCGCTGGAACACGCCCACACTCTGGGAGTGATTCACCGCGACATCAAGCCGGCCAACCTCCTGATTGACGAGAAGGGAAACCTCTGGGTGACGGATTTCGGCCTCGCGCAAGTGCAGACGGACACCCGGCTGACGCGAACCGGCGACGTGGTGGGCACGCTGCGCTACATGAGTCCTGAGCAAGCCCTCGGCCACCCTTCCGGGGTCAGCCACCGCACCGATCTCTATGCGCTCGGCGCCACCCTGTACGAACTTTTGACGCTCGAACCGGCGTTCCGCGGAGACGATCGTCAGCAATTGCTGCGGCAGATCGCTTTCGAGGAACCCCGGCCGCCGTGGCGCATCAACAAGGCAGTGCCGGTGGAGTTGGAAACGATCGTGCTCAAGGCGATGGCCAAGAACCCGGCCGAGCGCTACGCCACAGCCCGCGAACTGGCCGACGACCTGGGACGGTTCCTGAAAGACGAGCCGATCCGGGCCAGGCGGCCGACGCTGGTGCAGCGGGCGCGGCGATGGGCACGGCGGCATCAGGCATTGGTGGGGTCGGCGACGGTGGGTTTGATCGTGGCCCTGGTGATGCTGGCGGGCAGCGTCGGCTGGTTCGTGCGCGATCGAGATGCACGGCAAGCCAAGAACACCAGCGACATTCAGGTCGCCCTGGAGGAGGCGCAACGGTTGCGCACGGAAAACAAGTGGCCGCAAGCGCAGGCGGCGGCCCGACGCGCCGAGACCTTGCTCCAGGACGGCACGACCGATCCGGCTTTGGTCGGGCAAGTTCACGGTTTGCTGGACGAGCTGGCCGAAGAGGAGAACGACGTTCGGCTGGTCGCCCAGTTGGAACAACTCCGGCTTCTCCAGGCCGAGGTCAAAGATGAGGGGTTCCACCTGCAAAGGGCGCTCCCCGATTATCGGCAGGCCTTCCACGATTACGGCTTGCGGCCGGACACGATGACGCCGGAGGAAGCGGCGGCGCAACTCCTCGCCGGCCCGCGGCGGTTCGGGGTACCTGCATGGCCGCGCTGGATCACTGGCTGATCCTGCGCGCTTCAAGAAAGCACCGGAGACGGACTGGCTGGCGCGTGTGCTATCCGTGGCGGATACGGACCCCTGGCGGCAACGGATGAGGGCGGCGCGGGAGCGCAACGATCGGCCGGCCCTGGAAAAGTTGGCACAGGAAGTCGATGTCACCGCCGAGCCGGCGGAATCGCTGTTCCTGCTCGATACGTCCTTGCGCCAGCGCGGCGCCCTCGACGCGACGGTGAAGCTTTTGCGCCGCGCCCGCGAAGTCTTTCCGGGGGACTTCTGGATCAATCACGATCTCGGCACGGCCCTGCGTGATAGCCGGCCTCCGCAGTCCGACGAGGCGATTCGCTACCTGACGGCGGCCGTGGCCCTCCGCCCGGACAGTGCCGGCGCGCTTCTCGACCTCGGCCGGGCCTTACTCAGGCAAGGTCGGCTCGACGAAGCGAACGAGACCATCCGCAAGGCCATCAAGCACCAGCCCCAATATGCCAAGGCGCACTACTGTCTGGGCGACGGCCTGATGCGGAGTCGCCAATTTCGCGAGGCGGTCGCCGCCTACCGTCGGACCATCGAGTTGAGGCCCGATTATGCCGAAGCGTATTGCAATCTCGGTTTCTGTCTTCGACAGCAAGGGGAGTTTGTCGCCTCTCTGGACGCCTACAAGCGGGGACACGAACTCGGCTCCCCGCTCCGGGGCTGGCCCTATCCCTCGGCCCAGTGGGTGCAGAAATGCCAACGGTTAGTCGAGCTAGACGGCCGGCTGCCGGCCATCCTCAAGGACGAGGCGCAGCCCGCCGATGCCGCCGAGCGCAATGAGTATGCTCTGATCTGCTCTCACAAGAAACTCTACGTCGCCTCAATCCGTTTGTGGGCCGACGCGTTCAAGGCCGACCCGCGCTTGGCCGACGCCCTGGCGTCAGCCTCCCGCTACAACGCGGCCTGCGCCGCCGCCCTGGTCGCCTCCGGTCACGGCACGGATGCCGGCCAGCTCGACGAGCAAGGGCGGACGCGCTGGCGTAAGCAAGCCCTGGAATGGCTGCGGGCCGATCTGACCTTGTCGCGCAAGTGGCTGCACAGTCCGAAGGTGGAAAACCGCCGGCTGGCCCGGCAACGCCTCCAGCGCTGGCGACGCGACGAAGATTCTGGTCAGCCTGCGCGACCCGGACGCCGTGGCCCGGCTCCCGGCCGACGAGCAGCAAGCGTGCAAGCAACTCTGGGCGGATGTCCAGAGCTTGCTCAACCCAATCGATTCGGCCCAGTAGATGAAGCGAACGCCATCGACCGACTCCGCGCCGGGCGCCTCCCGTTGCGCGCCGCGCCGGACAGCTGAAGGAAACTTATCAACTATTGACGACCTCATGAGGGTAAATCCATGTGGGGCACAAGCAAACTTTCCGGTCGCGCGGGCCGGCTCCTGGTGCCGGCCGTCCTGGCGGCCCCGGTGTTGCTCAGCTGGGTTGCGCTGCGTCGCGACGACCTCGCAACCTCGGCCGTTCCGCTCGACGACTGGGACATCCCACGGCTGGTCGCCCACCTCAACGACGCCGGCCTGCGCCTGCGCATCGTGTCCACCATGAGGGACGGCGGCAGCGTTCAGACCGCCTTCCTGACGACCACCGCCAAGGAGTGGGAGGATCTGGACGGCCTACCCAAAGACCAGAAACATATCCGCCGCTGGCGGGGCACGCTGTATTGCGAGCGGGGACAGGTGAGCGATTTGGGAGGGGTGGGACGTACATTCGGGGACGATTGGTCCGGGCTGACCCGACAGTGGGGCGATCGCTGTCTGGTGGCCGGGCCGTTTCTCTTTTACGGTGATCCGGAACTGCTCGACCGTGTCCGCGCCGCCCTGGCCGCGCTGGAATGATCGTATCTTTGTGACTTTACGGCATCCGTCCTCTCAGTTTCTCCGCCTGCTCCGGGTTGAGCATGGCCAGGTAAGCAAGCTTGCCGCGCAGGTACGCCAGCCGGCCGTCGTCGGGTTGGCTGGCGGCCTGCCCCTGCTTGAGATGATGAATCATGGACCGCAAGCGCCGCCGTTCCTGGCGCGATAGACCCATTACCTCGTTGACCACCACGCCGGTGACTGCGCTGGCAGCCGCCCTTGCGGAAGATACGCGTCTTGGTCACGTTGATCTCGAAACCTTCTTCGCGGACGATCCGGCCCGTCAGGTGGCGCAGCTTGTTGACGACGTCTGGATCGTCGCCGGAAAAGATCAGGTCGTCCACGTAGCGCGAATAGGCAAAGCCGAACTTGTCGGCCAGGCCGGCGAGCCGGCGATCCAGCCGCAGCGTCATCGTGTTGCAGAGGCCGGGACTCGTCGGCGCTCCCTGCACGCAGCGGCGCGGGCCGACGGGGACGTGATAGATCGTGCCCTCGACCTCGATCGGCTGGCGCGGCGCTTCGGTCATCAGCACCGCCAAGGCCGTGGCCACGGGGTAGCCGTAACCCAGGGCGATCAAGAGGCCGCGCACGCGGGCGAAGGTCACGGAATGGAAGAAGTCCTGCAAATCCAGGTGCAACACGATCCGCTTGCCGACGTGCGGTTCGGCAGCCGTCTTGACGGAACTGCCCGCGCGAAAGCCGTGCGAATGATCGCTGCCCGGCAGGCGGCGGACGAGCAAGTCGCCAAGCCGGCGCTGGATGTCCTTGAGGCGGCGCTTCGGGGCCATGATGAGACGCTGGCCGCCCGAACGCTTGGGCAGCGTGAAGGCGACGTAATGCGGATAGCGCCTCGGCTCGGCGGTGAATGGCGTAGAAACGCAGCTCGTTGAGCGAAATTCCGAGCGCCTCGGCCAACTCCTCCTCGGTTTTCCAGGGCGGCAAGCCGTAGTGCTTGAGCTGGGTCAAGTCGGGCAGGAGGTCGCGGATCTCCCGGTTGCGCGTCCGCATGGTGTCGCCGAAGAGGCGATTGGCCTCCTCCTCGGTCAGCACCTTGTCGCGCTTCTGGCGCTGCCACCAGGGCGTTCGCTTGTCCTTCTCCTTGGGTTGCAAACGCGGGTCGCGCAGCGCCAGGCGGCGCTGCTTCGGTTTCAGCGGCTTGACTTTCTCCGCCATGATGGGAAACCTCGTGGATGAAATCGCAAGGGGGGAAGGAGAGAGGAAAAGAGGTAGTGGTTTTGGCACGCTGGCAGCGTGCCCTACGTAGGGTACGCTGCCAGCGTGCCACACAAACGGCCACTACCGAAAAAGATGCCTGGCGGCCGACCACTAACAAGGCTCTGGGATCATAGGAACCCGTCGTTTCGTACTGGGTTCCTGTGGCGTTGTTAAGTGTCCAAGGCGCCACCACGGCGAAACACCGTGGCATCATCGGCTGGTTCCAGACCACCAGGCATCGGGATTACTCTACCCTCCCTCGTGTCCCGTGTCAAAGTTAGCCGTCCCCTTATTGGGCGGATTCGATCACCGCCTTTTTCTCTCCCGTGACCGTCGTCGTCGGCAAATCCTTCCGCGTCTTCTCGCTCAATTTCGACAGCGCTATCATGTGTTCGCACGGCCCCTGATTGAGCAGGTGTTCCTGAAAGAAGTCGCAGGCGCAGCGGCCGAAGATGATCTGCCCCGTGTCCTTGACGACAATTTCGACCGGCAACGTCTCTTGCGCTCTCCCCGTGACGTTCCAATCGCGGTAGAAGATTTCCTTGACTCGTTCTCCTTCGGGCGTTTGGATCTTCCGCGTCTTGCGCGTCTCCTGCACCTTGCAGGATTCCACTCGTACCTGGCCCTTGGCGATCAGCTCGCGCGATTTGTCGCGCCGCGGGTCGGGCGGAAATAGCTTCTCCTCATCGAGCGGCGTATCAAACAACTCCCGGTGGCGGAACTCGCGCCCCTGCACGTCGTACACGGCCCGCCCCTGGCGGCACAGGCGCATGAGCAGACTATTGGCCGTCGCCCGCGGCACCTCCAGGTGTTTCGCCAAATCCTCGACGGATAGGACCGTCTGCTTCTGCAACTGTTTCAACCCCCTGTCAAGTAGCTTGTTGTCCACGGGGGCATCATCGGACAGGAGGTCGAAACTGCCGGTGCCGGTCCACTGATGCGCCGTCCAACCCGACAGGCCCAGCAGGAACGTGATGCCGGGCAACCGGGCGGCGTAAAAGCTCGGCAGCGCTCGTCCCTTCAAATAGATTTCCACCGCGTCGGCGTAAGGCAACAGCGACTCCAGAAGACGCAACCGCTTGCGGCCCCAGGTGCGGATGACGTGCGCTTCCTCGTAGTTGTGTTCCGTCTCCTTGAGGGGAATCACTTCCTCCCAGGGTTCGATCACCAACCGCGCCGGTTGGCCCGGCTCGAACTCGTAACGGAGCGCACGCGGCGAGGTCTTGGCCTTGTTGTGTTTGAGGAAGCTGATGGCGGCCAGAATGTCCACGGGCCGGGCGATCACGCGCGTGCCGGGCAGCGCCATCGCCGCTTGCAGTTGCAGAAAGCCGCGCACCCACGCATCGGGGATGTCCACCTTCTTTTCCAGCCGGCTCCCGGCGCCCTGGGTCTGCACCTGAAAACCGGCCGGGCCGATGTGAAACCACGTCTCGCGGCTGGAACGCATGTCGCCCAGCGCCTGCCACAGCCAGGACGTGAAGTCCACGTTGGTCGTCCCGCAGCCCACCTTGCCGTCCGGCTCGAACAGGTCACGGTCGGCGATGACGAGTCCGTAGGTGCTCTGGTCGTTGCTGAACGCCTCGAAGAAAACGCGGTCGGGGTGGACGGTGATGATCGGGTCGAGCAAAAACGTGCTGAATTCCGCCTCGGAAGTCCACATATCGTTGGACCAGACGACTTCGCCGAGCGCTTGCAGGGCGTAGCGCAGCAGCACGACCTGGTCCTTGACGCGGGCGTGAAAGCGAACCGGGCGGCGCAGGTTGGTCGAGAAGCCGAGCCGAGAGGATTTCTCATCGACCTGCACGCTGCTGGGTCCAGCGTAATCGAGAACGGCGGAGATCATGGCCGGTGCCTCATGCTCATTGTTTCTTTTTCGTCTTGCCCTGGTAAACGATCGGCTGTTCCTTCGGCCCGCGCAGCTCGGGCCAGCGCTGGCACAACTCGGCCAGGAGCGCGAAAAGATGCTCTCTGGGATACCCCTTGCCGGGCAGGTCGAGCGCCTGTTTCGCCCGGTTCAGAATTTTGCGGGCGTTGTCGAGCGTCGTCGCGGCGTTGGACAAGGCCCGCAGCGCCACCAGCCGCGATTTGCGGTGCATGTCGCGCAGTAACGTGGCCCGCAACAGATCCAGGTTTTTCGCCGCGAGCTGTTTGGCTCGCTCATCGTCCTGGGCCAGCACGCGCAGGGCGAGCAACTGGACGTGGATTTCGGCTCCCTCCAGCAGATCGCGCAGCGAGCGCGGGTCTTGCAGCAGGGCGGAAAGGGATTCGATGAAAAACAGACGGGCCAGTTCGTTGTTCTTGATCAAGTCCTGGTATCCTTGACCGATCGAATACGCCGGTATCTGCCCCAGCACCGACGCCACCCGTCGGGCGAAGGCTACCGCGTCGGCGCGCACCTTCTCGTAATACTTCAGGAGTTGATCGCTCGTCTTTTTGAGATTCTCGACCTGAGAGGCATATCGGCCCCTTAGCACCACCTGGCTGGCCAGGTAGTCGATCACAACCGTATCGTCTTTCTTCAACACCTCCGCGGTCAGCTTGGTTAAGTTGTCCGTCCCCCACCAACCCGGCGACAGGTGCTTGCGGAACGGGCCTTGCACCAACTCCGGGAACCGCTGGTACAGGGCGACGGCGGTGTTGTCCTTCAAATACTGAATCTGTTGCCAGGCGAAGCGGCCCCAGTTCCATTCGCTGGACGCACCGCTGAGCATCACCAGCCGGCGGAAGATCACCTCGTCCGGTTGCTTGCGGTCCTTGACGAGGGCCAGCACTTCCTCGTTGTACTGTTCGTTGTTCGATTTGCGGACCAGGATGCTCCAAATATCCCACCAGCCCTGTCCGCGCGCATGTTCCAGCAGTTTGTTCTGTTTATTGTGACCGTAAAAGCCGTAGGTCCACAGGCTATCCAGGTGCTTCATCAGATAGGGAGCGACCTCCCGCCCGCGCGCCTTCGCCAGCGCGTAGAAGCCGTTGCCGAGATCCACGTCCCAGTTCTGCACCGGATGACGCTTCTCCAACTCTTCGAGGAAACACCCCGGCTCCTTCACCGTTTTCGCCAACGATTCGATGTCTTTTTCCCACGTCTTTTGCGGGACCATCCTCCGGTACAGGGCGAAATACAGTCCGTCGTCGCCGCGCTCTGCGCCGCCGAGCAGAGCTTGGCCGGCAACTCCCGCCTATCTCCCCAACGCCCCCCGCCCGTCGGATGTTTGAGAATAAAGGATCGTGCCGCTTCCGGATCGAGTTGGTAAAGCGACACGGCAGTCTTTTCATCCAGCACGGACCCGCGGATGTCGAACTTGCTCAGCACTTGGTTGCGCTCGTGGCGTTCCTTCGCCGCCTGGAAGCGAGCCAGCAAATCCTTGGCCCACTGCCCCGAATCCAACCCGCCCCATTCACTCTGGGCGTGCCGCCACGCATAGAGGCGCTGGAACAACTCGGCATCGTTGCGCCGGTCCACTTCTTCGAGCCAGGCGTTGAGTTCCGAAGAATGATCGGCCCACCGCACCGGATTCCAGCTCCAGCCGAGCTGGAACATCTGGCCGAAGTGATTGAGGATGAACGGCCGAAACATCACGCGATTGCGGCTGTACAGTTCCGGACCCCAGAGGTAGGTCAAGCCGTTGAACGCCGGCTCCGAGGCGAGCGCCTCCAGCTTCTGCCGCAGCTCTTCGTCGCTGAGTTTTTCTTCGAGGAGTAGGACGGCGACTTCCGCTTCCAGCACCTCGGGTTTCTTCGGCGGCGGCGGTTGTTCTTTCTTGGCCATGCTGAGAGTCTCCGGCGCCCTAAAGCGTTTCATGGCCCACGCAATCTAACCCGCCGCGCGACCGGAAGCAAGCACCGTAGCATGGCCCGGGCGAATTCCTATCTTGATCGTGATGAGCCAAAGCATCCGAGACGGAGGGCGGTAGCACCATGTCCACGCTGCAAGGCCGAGTCGCCGTGATCACCGGAGCCAGCCGCGGCATCGGCCGCGCCCTCGCCCTGGGGCTGGCAAAGGCGGGCTGTCATATCGTCATCGCGGCGAAGAGCACCACCTCAACCGATAAGCTGCCCGGCTCCATCTTCACCGTCGCCGCGGAGGTCGAAGCGCTAGGCGCTGCGGCCCTGCCGGTTCAAGTGGACGTGCGTGATGCGGAGCAGATCGAAAACATGGTTGCGAAGACGTGGGAGCGTTTCGGCCGCATTGATCTGCTCATCAACAACGCCGGCGCCTTGCACTGGAGCAGCCTGCTCGACACGCCGGCCAAGCGCTTCGATCTCGTGATGAACGTCAACGCGCGGGCGGCGTTTCTGTGCTGCCGGGCCGTGTTGCCGGCGATGATCGAGCGGAAATGGGGCCACATCGTCAACATGAGTCCGCCGCTCGATCTGTCGATGGTGCCCGGCCGCATCGCCTACTCGATCTCGAAGCTCGGCATGACGCTGTTGTCGTTGGGATTGGCCGAGGAAGTGCGGCCGCACAACATCGCGGTCAATTCGCTCTGGCCAGCGACGATCATCGAGAGCCAGGCGTCGATCAATCACGCGCTGGGCAAGCCGGAGATGTGGCGCAAGCCGGACATCCTCGTCGATTGCGTGCTTCGGTTGGCGCGGAAGGAACCGGCGGAGATCACGGGTCAGGCGTTGCTGGATGAGGACTTTTTGCGATCAGAGGGGGTGACGGATTTCAGCGGCTATGCGTGTGTGCCGGGCGCGACGCCACCACGTTTGTCATGGTCCATCTCGCTGCCGCACTGACTCACCACTCTCGATTAGCGACGCTTCACAGAAGCGTTCTTCCCACGCTTCTGCGAAGCGTCGCTAAACGCTACGGGAAAACCGCAATTACTTTAATTGTTTTTCCCATCCCCTCTCATGCAGTACAGCGCCGTCTGCGAACGGAGAAAAATCCGTCCGTCCGACACGGCCGGAGAAGCGAGCGTTTCGCCCTTGATCTCGTTGGCCGAGAGTTTCTTGAACTCGGCCGCCGCGGCGATCACGGTGCAGAGGCCGGAACGGTTAAGG
This sequence comes from uncultured Planctomycetota bacterium, assembly GCA_963767535.1. Classification (GTDB taxonomy): domain Bacteria; phylum Planctomycetota; class Planctomycetia; order Gemmatales; family Gemmataceae; genus JAJPHU01. The sequence continues at coordinate 823,345 of CAVYEC010000005.1, read as the reverse complement.
AAATAAATGCGTCCCTCGGCCGCCAGCGGCGACGCCTTGTAGTCGCCCGGCAAGCGCTCCTGCCACTTGATCGCGCCGGTGCGGGCGTCGCAGCAGTGAACGAAGCCGTTATCCGCGATCCAGAACAGCAGGTCGTTCCACACCACCGGGCAGCAGCTATCGGACGTGCCCTTGGTTTGTTTCCAGACGATTTCGGCTTTGCCCTCACCCGGACGCACGGCCAGGAGGGGGCCGCGCATGCCTTGTGTGGCATAGACCAAACCGTGCGCCACGGTCGGGCCAGTGATGGTGCGGCCGCCGACGATGCCGGGCAGCGCCCACAATTGCTTGCCGGTCGCCGGGTCGTAGGCATCGAGTTGGTTGCCTCCCATGACCACGAGTTCGAGACGATCGCCGAATTTGTGCAAAAGCGGCGTCGTGTACGAATCGCACTGCTCCGCCTTCGCCTGGGTCTGACGATCCGTCTTCCACTTCACCTCGCCGGTGCGCTTGTCGTGGGCGATCAGGTAGCTCGGGGCCGTCGCGCCGCCGAGGTCGGCGAGGGAGTCCTGCATGCACACGCTGAGGACGAGATCCTTATGGAGAACGGGACTGTTGGCATGGCCCCACCAGATCGAGTACGAACCCTGCTCGATCTGAAGGTTGTGTTTCCAGAGTTGCTTGCCGGCGAAATCGAAGGCAGCGAGGTCGCCGTTGCCGAAATGGAAGACGACGACTTCGCCGTCTGTCACCGGCGACGGGCTGGCCAGGTTGTGCAGCTTGTGAAACTTCTGTCCGCCGCGCGGACGGCCGGCCGGAGATTGACGGTTGGCCACACCCGAGCCGACCTTGTACGACCAGAGGATGCGTCCGGTGGTGCGGTCGATCTTGAGCGCCAGCAGATCCTCGCCATCCTGAGCGGTCACGAACACCGCGTCGCCCCACACGGCCGGCGTGCTGTCGCCCTGGCCGGGCAAGGAGCATGTCCAGGCGAGGTTTTCCTTCTCGGACCACCGCAGCGGCAAGCCCGTTTCCGTGCTGACGCTATCGCCCGTGGGGCCGCGCCATTGCGGCCAATCGCCGCCCCACGCGGGAAGCACGCCGAGAAGCAGTGAAGTCACGACCATCAGGCGGCGCGCGGCGGTGGGCATGCGGAGTCTCCGAACGGGCGGCATGACGAACGGTTTTCGAGAGACGATCAGGCCGAGGAAGATGCCCCGACGAGGGTGAGGCCGACCGGCAGCGCGGCCTTCTTGTCGCCGATCTTCACTTCGAGGAGGAACAGAACGATCCAGTGGTTCTCTTCCTTCTTTTCGAGTTTCGGCTGGGCCGCCGCCCCTTTGCCGGGGAAGAGCAGGAGAACACCGGGATGCCCGGCCGTGGTTTTGCCGCTCAGCTCTTGCAGCGCTTTCGGCTCCATCGTGTCGGGCTTTTTGTCCTCGGCGGCCGGCGACAGGAGCAGAAATTCGCTGTAGGGAGCCGTGCCCATGTGGTCGCCGTCCTGCGGCTGGTTGGCCAGGCGCAAGGTGTACACGCCGGCCGGAATCTTCTGCTTGCGATAGTCGGTGGTGCCGTTCGGGAAGCGGATGGCGCCGAAGAGGGTCGTTTCGGGGACTTCACGGTAGGTCAGGCCGTTTTTGACCTGGGCGTCGGTGGCCTTGGCGGGAACGTCCTTGCGAAGCCAGATTTCCGCGATAACATCGCCCTTGGCGCTCGAGAAACTGCACAGAGCGCTCGGCGAGGAGCTTGCGGATCGGCTCTTGCAGTTCGTTGGGGGCGGGCGATTTTTCCACCGACTTGAGGGTGTAGGCGTCGTCGGCGGCAAAGAGGGGCAGGGCGGCGAAAACGAACAGGGCGACCACGCAGACCGTGGTACGAAAGATCATCGCGGGATTCTCCATCCCGTTTAGCCGCGAGCCGCAGGCGAGCGCGACAGTCGCGCTCGCCTGCGGCTCGCGGCTAAACGGCGAATTGGTGTTTCGACAGGTCCCTTAGCGGACGGCGAAGGTGCCGAGGTACGCGCCACGGCGGCCGCTGTCCTTCCAGGTGCTATCCACGTCCTTGCCGCTGTACGTGTTCTCGACGGCCAGCGCGGCCTGCCCTTGACGCCCTGGGCCAACGGCGGGAAGAAGGCGGATTCGTTGCCGCAGATCTTGTCGTGCTTGTGATTGAGGCACTTAGTCTCGATGCGGGCGTCGCCGGCCCGCAGCGTGGCGCAACCGCCCTCCTCGCAATCGCAGACGGTCAGCTCCACGCGGGCACTCTTGACGGCCACGACATTGCCGAGCAATTCGCCGCTCTGCTTCTTGGCCATCGCGACCAACGCCTTTTGCTGGGCCTTGGTGGCGCGGCATCGACGATCAGCACGGCCTTGGCCGGTCCGGTCTGCTCGGTGCCCAGCGTGTCGTGGGCCGCGACGACGGCGACCACGCCCAGACCGTTGAGGCTAACATCGTTGAAGGTGCCCTTGTCGATCTTCCAGGCCATGATGGCGTGCTTGCCGCCGATGTTGACGTCGGCGTTGGCGAAGCAGGGGCCGGTCCACACGTCCGTCGTGCGGGCCTCGATGTACTGGCCGGTCAGTTCGGCGGCCGGCAGCGGTGCGACGGCGAGGAACAGGGCGAGGGCGGCCAATGGCGCAATACGTTTCATCGCTTGCTTTCTCCTGTGCGAGCAGGGGGTCGAATCGTTCGGCGGGTGTGAGTCCACTATATTCATTCTTCAGGCAAATCAAGGAGCCGTCAAGAGGCTTTTTCCGGCTTTCTCCCGCTTGCGCCAGCGTTTCATTTCACACCCCTCACGGCTTTGCAACGTCGGCGCGGTTTTTCGCGCCGGCGTTGCAGCTAGGGGGCTGGCGTTGCAGACCGGGTCATCGGCAGAATCTTGGCACAGTCCGCTTGCTCCTCATCCTTCCAGAAGATCGGCACGATTCCAAGGGTTTCCTGCTCTTGGATGAGGCAGGTCAGGTTGTGGCACAGGATTTTGCAGAGAGCTTCGTTCACCATCGCCGTATCGGTCTTACTCACCACGCTGTCGCCGAACTTCCGCTTGATGGCGCTGAAGGTCGATTCCACGTTGGAACGCTTGTGGTAATGGGCCATGTACTCTTCCTGGTTGAACTGGAAGTAGTGGAACGCCTTCTCGAATGCCCCTCCGACCGCGCCCGTCGTATTCGACTTGAAGGCGATGAACGCCTGCCCGCCGCAGCCAGACACTTCCTCAAAGTTCTCCACGGACAGATACGCCTTGTCCGCCGACACTTCACCTATCTCAAAATGCTTGCACGTCTCCTTGACCAGAGGGACGAACTGCGGACAGTCGCCCGCGTCTTTATCCAAGATGCGAACCGCCGTCACGACGTTGGTTTTGATGCCGCTGGCGATGTGCGTCTTGACCCACTGGCACCGCGTCCGCGTGACGCCGTACTTCTGGTCGTACCACTTTTCGTAGCGGCTGCTCCCGAAGCCGGATGAGTCGATGCCGAAATCCTTCTCGACCGCGCAGCGGGCGGGCGCTGAAACCGATCAACTCTTTGAGAATCGGCGTATAGAAGGGGTCTGCCATGAATGCCGTCACCTTCATGCCGGGGATCGGTTTGCCGATGAACCCCTTTTCGTGCGCTTCCAGTAGATCGGTGGAGAATCGCCGCGAACTGAGTCCGCAGTAGACCTTGTAGGCCATTGCGAACACGGCGTCACTCGGATGGTGTGGCTTCGGGCCGTCACGATTGCCCGCGCGTTCCCGCATTGGCAATCGACGGCAGAGGTCATGCAGGAGGATGCGCACGCGGCGTTTCTCCGTGGCCTGCGCCAAGTTGTAGGCGGGCCAATCTTGTTTGTAGACCTTCTTTTCGGTGAGCGTGATGGTCTTCGTTTCGATGACCGTTCCGTCCGGGAGAACGTTGCGCTTGTGGACGAACGACGCGGCGTAGTAGTGCTTGCACGTATTGCCGGCCTCGGTATGGTCTGGGCAGGTGCAAGCCTTCGTGTGCAGGTTGACGCGGTAGGTGCTGCCGTCCTTGTTCGACTGGCTCGGCACAAGCCAGGTGCCGTCGTCAAGCCGATTGAGCCGACAGGTCGCCGCGATGATGAGGCCGCGCTGCTCTCTGGCGTCCATTGTTGCGATCTCCGGGATAACCGATTCGTCTACTGCATTGTAGACTTCGGAGCCGCAATTGTCAACCAGAGCGTTGACAGAGTTAGCGTATTTTCTCGCCTTTTGTTCGTTTTTTCCGCCTTCTAAAGCAAGTCTTTGAGCGGGCAGTCGATTGCGTCCGCGAAGGCGAGAAGGGTCGAAAGGCGGGGGTCGTATTCGTTTTCCAGGTTGAGCAGGCGAGAGACGGCTTTGCGGGCGTGTCTTTGGAAAAGCCCATGCGCAAACCGATCTCTTCCTGCGTCATGCCGCTGGCTTGCGCGGCTTTTCGTAGGCTGGCTCGAACGGTCGCGGTGGTGGGCTTGGAGTCGGTCATTTCTGAAGTCTACATTGTCGTAGGCAGATCGTCAAGTCAACGTGACCCCGCGCTGTTCCTGCTTTAAGAGGAACTCCTCTTGTTCCCGCCTGCGTTCTTCTCTGAGTTTTTCCGTGTTCAGCAAGTCCCAAAGGTGCCAGGCGGGGACCACGCCCGACATCCCGCTGTTAGTATCTTGGTTGTGGGAATGTACGACTCCCCATTCGACGCCGAGCAGCCAGGGGCCGTAGCCCAAGGAGTCGTAAGGCGAGCGTTGCTGAGTCCCGTCGGGAGAGCAGGCTAACCCAACCTTCAACTCCGGGCAAGGCCGGACGAAGACGGGCGAGCCGCTGTAGCCCGGTATCATCCGGAACTCGACCAGAAAACCTTCTTGCAGGCCGGTCGGATTGCTGGGATGGTGAACCGGCTCGAAAGGCATCATGGCGATATTCCCGCACCGCAACGTAGGGCTATTTCGCTGTGTGCCGTCGTGACTGATGAATCTGCCGACCAGAAAAACGTCGTCACCCAGGCCGATGTCGTGCTTCGCCATGACTTCTTTCGTCACGGCGTACTTCATGTCAACGGCCGCGAACTTGTATCGGGTCGGGTCAATGGGGGCGACGGCCAGGTCGTGCTTGTCAGAGCAGGTCCAGTCGTCCTGTAGTAAGGGAATCGCGTCGAAACTGCCGTCATGCGTATTGAGGCAGATCACGGGAGAAGCCTGTACGACATGGCGGTTGGAGACCGCGTAGTAATGGCACCAGTTGTCCACCGGGCATTTCCCGGACGCGAGCCATCCCTCTACGGCGGTGCTGACGCTGACCAAAAACCCGCATCCGCCGGCCCGCTCCCGCTTCTTCGCCTCGGCCAAATTGTGGTAGAGGTAGACGGCACAATCCAGAAATCTGTCGTCGATACGCGGCACGACGGGTTCTTCCTTGTTCACGGTGAACGGCAGGCCGCGCAAGGTATAGCGGGTCTCGCGGCGGAACGTGGTGTATCTCAGCATAGCAGCTCCTCTCCTGGTGTCAACGACTTTGGCGACAGAGGGTTACATGATAGCCGAAACGGGCCTGGGGCGAGCAAGTCCTGCCAAACCTGCCCGTCTAAAATCGACAGCAAAACGCCGCATAATGAGGTGGGAAGAGGGTAGCTCTGCCAATGCGAGGGGCCGGGGCAAGTCACCGCTCGCCCCGGCCCCGTCCTGAGTTTCGTCGGTGGGCTATTTGCTTGGGAAGAGGGCATTTCCGAGGGCCAGCCCCCAACGCACGCCCAGAAACATCAGCGGCAGTCCGACTACCGCACCCAAACCTGCGGCACCTCCGGCCGACAGGCCGAGCGAGGCCAGGACGCCCCCGCCACCCACAGCCGCGGTGCCTGCGGCGGTGCTTGCCGCCGCAGTCGTAGCTACCGCGCCGGAAGCCGCCGCGGTCGAGGCCGCGGCCCGGCACGCCACCGCCGCCAGACCGTGGGCGGCTACGTTCGTGCCGATCGAGCTGATACCTTTTAACGTCCAATCCCGGACCTGCCGGCTTTTCGCCCTCCCGGTCTGGCACCAGTTGGCGAAGTGCTCGCAGTTGTTAGTGAACAAGCAGTAGCCCTGTTCTCCGCGTTTGCTTCGTGCTCGCCGGACGATGACTTCCGGTTCGTCGAAACCTTCGTTTTGCTGGATGTAAAGAGAACAGCCGTCCGCGAATTCGTCGAGCGTGGTCTCCGTCACGGTGCCGGATTCCTTGCTCAGGTGGATCACCTTGCCGTCGCCGCAGTAGATGCCGTGGTGGTTGTACAGAGAGTATTTGACGACCACATGGTCTCCGACTTCGACCGCCCAGCCTTCGGATTCCGACGCTTCGCTTTGCGTGGAGGCGAGAGAGGCTCGCAACTTGCGCAACGACTCTTTGATTTCGTTGGTTTCCGAAGTTTCGCATTCCACGGCTGTGCAACTTTCTATCTGGTCGGTGCGGATACGTCGCCGGCCGCGGCCACTTTTCCCCTGGCGGGGTTGGCTGTCGTCTGGGTTTTTCGTTTCTGCTTGCTGACGGACTCCCCCGGAGGGCGTTGTACGCACCTTCCGGGGCTTTTTTCTCGGACGAGCCGATGGTTCGGGTACAGTGAATTGAGCCAACCGAATTGATTCATCTGTCTTCGCGGCCATTAAAGAGCCTCCCAAGACGGCGCCCAGCCTGTCCCTCAATACCGGAGACGGCGGCTGGCACCGTTACCATGCCCGAAAGCAGTTTGCACCTGCGTTCGGGCGGGACACCCCTGGTGGACACTGCGGTACAGCGCATGAACGTCCACCGGGGGACTTTTTCTTCGTTCTTCATTCTTGCGGATCGAAAAAACGCGGCTCCCCTACGCAGGGGCCGGGAGCGGTAAGCGGACCGACGCGGAGTTGGCGCTCTCGCGGCTAAGGCAGCTTTGCCTGGCAGACTGAGGGGCGGGTGAAAAAGTGGAGCGACTCACCAGCCCAGAAAGACAAATAATCGAACAACGAACTCCGACCAGAGCCTCCTTCAGAATGGCTGACGGCCATCCGGTTCCGCCAAGAACTTACGGACGGTCAGCTCAGCCATTCTATCAAGTGGAATCCCGGCGGCAAAGCCCTTGCCGCCGGGATCACCTCTTTTTTTTTCATTATCGGAACCAGCTTGCAGGGACGAATTTTTTCGGACAAACTGACTCGTCGTCCGGGCGTTGCAAATAGCGCCGTCGTTGCAGAAATCGAGCCGTCGTTGCAAGTTGCGCAGGCGTCGCAAAGCCACCCCTCACACCCCCTGAAACGCTCGCGAGAACCATGAAACGCTCGCCGGTAAAGCGCGCATCCTCTTGATACCATGCAACTTGAGCGTTTCACGCCCACGAGCCTTCCGCATGAAACGCTCCGGCAACACCCTGGTCAGCAAACCGGCGGCCGTGTACAGGCCGTTCCGATGCGACCGGTTCCGGGTTGGGCTATGCTTACGTAAGCACCGGCAGGCGCGGGTCCGGAACCCGGCCGGTTCGTGGAAGCACCCAGGAACATGCCATGCACCCGGTACACCTGGATTATGTCAAGAGACATCCGTTCAACGATTTTGCCGAGTTGTTTCGGCTTATCGACAGGCTCGATCCCAAGAAACGGGATGCGGCCATGCTCGATACCTTCTGCCAGTTCGTGAAGATGCAAAAGGAAGTTCTCACGGCGCGACCCGGCGATCGCGAGCCGTGGGCGGGACTCTGGGACGACTACGCCAACTACAGGAGATTCAAGGAAGCGTGCCTGGACCTGCCGCCGAACCTGAATGAAGCCTTCATGGTGTTCAGCATCGTCTCCTACACCCTCTCCATTCGGTTCGGCTGGGCCGAGCTGGACAAGGATATCATGATTAGGGCTTCCCGCGAGTTTATCGCCAAGACGTCCGGGCTGGTGAAGGACGCGCCCACGGAAGAACTACGGAAGTTAATGCTGGGAATGATCGAGAACTCGCGCAACCGGATTGCGAACATCGACAACGAAATCGAGGAAGCCCGCGAGCTGTATTCCTACATCTGCGAGAACCTTGCCCGGCCTCTCCTCCAGTCCTGGAGAAGACGGCTTAATGTCCCTGATCCTGCCGGAGAATAAGCCCTTGTGGCAATACTCCGGCGGGCTGCAGCGCCTCGTTCGGTGTCAGCCTTGATTTCCGATAGGCCAATTCAACGCCTCGATGAAAGCTTTGATCGCTGGCTCGACCGTTCCCTTTTGTCCCGCAGGGCAAGTGACGCGGTATTTGATGAACCACGAACCATTCACAAACACGTACAACTCGGAATGCACGTCCTGTTGCCGTTGGGCAAAGCGTTCGTTGTACTTGAACGCAGCATGCCGTCCGGATCGCTGTTGGCCTCCGGGAGAGGCAGTCACCGGACCATCGGAGAGAAGCTCGACGCCCTGATGTCGGCTCACCACTTCACTCTTGCATTTTTGGAAATGGCTTTCCAGGCTGCTGTCGGGACCTTCTGCAGGTATTGGATACACATAAACGGTCATAGCAATGGATTGGCCCTGATTATAGCCGACGGAAACATCCCGTCCTTCGCGATCATACTGTTTAACGGTCTCTCGCGCGAAGCCTGCCACCGTTGGCGGGAAGCGGAAGTCGGAAGGTGTATGAATATAGTCTTCGGTCGGATTGGGTTGGCCCATGCGGGGAGCTACGAGAGGCTGACACCCCGCGAGAAAAAGGAGACATCCCAATTGGAGAGGCCGAAAGCAATAATGCATCACATGGTCTCCCTTTTCGCCGAACAGTTGTTTTTGAGCTGACCGTGCCGGTCAGCCTATCGCGGATGCGGCTCTCTGTTCATCCGGCCACCCTTGCGGTCCTGCTTCGCCCACGAGATGACAACTCTCATGGGAACGCAGTACTCCAGCACTGTCAAGCTCGGCAGAAAGATTTTGACCAGATTATGCCTGACGTCCGGACATCTCATGCGTACTCCGGTTAACGATTCGCAAATTCACTTCTCGTCCCCACGCCGCGCCCAGCGGAGTTTCGCCGAGCGCGAACGCGGGTTGGCCGTCCTTTCGGTGAACGCGGCCCGGACGGGATCGGTCGAGATGGCGCTGTAAACCCCCGAACGCAAACCCTCGCGGAAGGCGGACTTGACGAGCCGATCCTCGCCGCTGTGAAAGCTGATGATCGCCGCCACGCCGCCGGGGGCGAGGACCGAAGGAAGGACGCGCAGCAACTGTTCGAGATTTCCCAGCTCGCGGTTGACGAGGATGCGCAGCGCCTGAAACGTCCGCGCGGCCGGGTGCGAGGTCCAGCGTCCAGGGGCCGGATGGAGCTTCCAGCGAGCCTTCGCGCCGGCGGGTTGTGTCGCCTCCTGGATGACGCGGCTCACGTCGCTGGTGCGTTCGAGCGGATTGTGCTTGCGCCGCCACGAGGGCCGCCGCGATGCGCTCCGCTTCGGGTTCATCGCCCAGTTCGCGCAGCGCTTTCGCCAAATCCTGTTCCGAAATACTTGCCAGCAACTGCGCCGCACTGCGGCCGCGCGAGCGGTCCATGCGCATGTCGAGCGGACCTTCGCGCACGTAGGAAAAGCCGCGTTCAGCGTCGTCCACTTGCATACTCGACATGCCGAGATCAGCCAGCACCGCTTGAACCGAACTGACGCCCTCCATCGCCAGGATCGCGGGCAGGGCGGCGAAATTACTGTGATGCAGGCGAAAGGGAAGTCCGGTCGCTTCCAACCGTTCGCTGGTGCGCGGCAAATTCTCCGCATCGAGGTCCAGTCCGATCAGCCGGCCTTCCGGCCCGGCGCGGCGCAGCAGCTCCACGGAATGGCCGGCCCATCCCACGGTGGCATCGACGACGACCGCACCGGGGCGCACGTCGAGCGCGGTCAGCACTTCGTCAAGCAGCACCGGACGATGCTCGCCCGGCGGCGTACTGCGTCGGCCACGAAACTTCAAGCGTTTGTTCCTCCGCGATCGCCCTTTTCCCCTTCCCCTGGCCGGGGCCGGACCTTACCATGTGGCCTACCGATGACCGATCCTCCGAACCGCCTTTTCAGGAAAGGGCAGCATGACCCCCCACGGCCCCACGCCCGCCGGCAACCCGCCCGCCTCGGCCATCGTCCCGGAGACCGCCGTCACGGGGATCACCACCAAGCTGGCCGGCGGGTATGTGCCCGTGCCGGGGCGCGGCATGGCGCTGACCCTCCTGGTGCTCATTAACCTTTTTAACTATATCGACCGCCAGGTTTTGGCCGCCGTCGAGCCGAGCATTCGTACCGAGTTCTTCACCGACCCGGCGGCGGTGGCCAGCACGGTCGGCCTACTGAGCGCGTCTTCGGGGCAGGCACCCCTGTTGACCGCCGCCACGCTGTATCCCGAACGAACCGAGAAGCGCGACGCGAAGACCCGGATGGGATTTCTGTCCACCGTTTTTCTGCTCAGCTACATGCTGGCCGCCCCGGTGTTCGGCTGGCTGGCCAACCGCATGTCGCGCTGGATCCTGGTCGGCATCGGCGTCATCCTCTGGAGTCTGGCCAGCGGCGGGTCCGGCCTGGTCGGCTTGTATCTGCTGATGATACTCACGCGCTGCTGCGTCGGCTTCGGCGAGGCGGCTTACGGTCCGGTGGCCCCGGACATGATCGCGGACCTCTACCCGGTCCAGCGCCGGGGACAGGTGTTGGCCTGGTTCTTCGCGGCCATCCCGTTCGGGGGCGCGCTCGGTTATGCACTGGGAGCGGGCATCCTCGATCTGACAGGTAGCTGGCGCACAGCCTTCTATCTGGTCGTCCTGCCGGGCCTGCTCCTGGGGTTGTGCTGCTTTTTCATGGCCGAACCCAAGCGCGGACAAACCGAACAGGCGGCCTCCGTCGAGAGACGGGAGCGCTGGTCGGATTACCTCATCCTCTTCCGGACGCCGTCGTACACGCTCAACTCGCTGGGCATGACGGCGATGACGTTCGCGATGGGAGGCTTGGCCTTTTGGGCGCCCGGTTATTTCCAGTATCGCAATGTCGCCCCACTCTGGGGCATCAACCCGACGACCGCGTTCGGCGGCTTGACCGCCCTGACCGGCCTGGCGGCCACGCTCGTCGGCGGCATTGCCGGAGACCGCCTGAAGCCACGCTTTCCCGGCTCGTACTTCCTCGTCTCCGGGGCGGCGATGATCCTGGCGTTCCCGATGCTCCTCTTGATGATCGCTTTACCATTTCCGCTGGCCTGGATCCCGCTCGTGTTGTTCGTTTTCTTCCTCTTTTTCAACACGGGACCGACGAACACCATCCTCGCCAACGTCACGCATCCGCTGCTCCGCGCCCCGGCTTCGCCCTCAACATCCTGATTATCCATTTGTTCGGGGATGCCGCTTCACCCACGCTCATGGGCTACATTGCCGACGTTTCCAACCTCGACCGGGCGTTTCAATTCGTCTCTGTCATGGTGCTGATTGGCGGCATCCTCTGGCTGTGGGGCGCGAAGTACCTGGAGCGCGACACCGCCCTGGCGCCGCATCGGCTCGGCGATTGACTGCTTCTTCTTACCAGCCCGCAGCGCCAGCAAGGATTGCTCCCTTGCTAGGGCTTCGGGCTGGTATGTTTTATCCGCCCGAAATTCCGGCACTTCCCGCGCGAAGTCGCGTTCGATCCGGGCGTTCCTCGAACGCGGCGGAGAGGAGAGGTTGTTTCGACGCGCGTGCGCCTCATTCTCCGGAGGTGCTCTCCCATGCGTCCCACCTCACAACCTTCGTTCCCACTATCGCCGCGACGATTCGGCTTCTTCGCCGTCGTCTTCGTGCTGACGCTGATGACAGCGCCTGGCGCGTTCGGGTGGGACGCAGGACGCCGGCGCTCCAGAAGGTGCCCAACCGGACGCCCTCCAGCCAGCCCGCAATCCCGAACGATTGCACCTGCTACTGGACTCCACGAAGGTGCTCGGCTGGGTCAGCGGCAAGCGCGACCACACCGGCCAAACGGTCACGGTTCGCCTCGGCAATCACACGGAAAAACGGACGCTCCAGCGCGGCAATGTCTTCACCTGGCCCTATCGGGTCGCGGAAAGCACGCAAGCGGTGTTCGTGTGCGGAATGCATCGGCAAACCATCACCCTGCATCCGCCGGGCAAGGTTCCGCCGTGCGTCTTTTTCGTCGTCGATCGCGGCGTGTATCGGCCCAACCAGACGCTGCGCTTCGCCGGCTTTTCTGCGCACCCTGGACGAACGCGGCGAGTTCACGCCGCTGCCGGCGCGGGACGTGGAAGTCGTGCTGACGGGCGAGCAGAAAAGCATCGTCGCCGCCCGCCTCAAGCTGACCGCCGACACACAAGGGCGCATCACCGGCGAATACACCTTCACCGACGCCGACCCGCTCGACGGCTACCGTTTGTCGATCGCCGGCTACAAGGGCGAGGCGCGTTCCGCCTGGCCGAGTATCGCAAAACCAAGAATCATCTGGACATTCTCGGCCGGCGCGAGGGGTCGCGCTTGAGGATGCATTTCCAAGCTCGCGATTACCTCGATAAGCCCGTGAAAGGATCGCGTGTGCAGTTTATCGCCCAGGTCGTGCGCGATCCGGTGCGGCCGGCGCCGGCCGTGCTGGACGGCAAGCAGTTCGCTTATGCCGGCGAGGATCAGCCGCCGGCGCTGCGCGTCGAAGACCTCACCGCCGAGGAACGCCTGCTGGCCCAGGCCGAGGACGGCCCCGCGCTCGTCGGCAGCCTGAACGTCGGCCGCCAGCGCGAAGTTGTCACCCAGATCGAAGGCAAACTCGACCTGGACGAACGAGGCGAAGGAACGTACCCCATCGAATTGCGCAAGGGCTGGCTGCGTCCCGGTCAGGCGGTGGTGGTGCGCGGCGTGCTGATCGACAACAACGGCCGGGAGGAACGGCAAACCAAGACCATCCCCTTGACGGAGACCGACGACAAACTGCGATTGAGTCTGTCGCGCTCCAACTCCCAGGTCAACGAGCCGATTTACGTCACCGCCAGCACCGACGATCCATCCGGCCTGACGGGTTCGGCCAGTCTCGTGGCCATGCGTTTGTCGGCCTCGCCCCCGTCGATGCCGGCCGGTTTCGGAAACCTCGGCATGGGCGGTGGCATGATGGGTTGGCAGCCGCTTGTCATGGCCGACTGGGGAGCGATCCAGCGCAAGCTGGCGACGGCCGTGGTGTTCCGGGGCGACACGGCCACGCTGCGGCTGATGGAGCCGGGCGCGTACATGCTGACGGCGATCTGGATCAAACCCGACGGCACGCGCTGGCGGCAGGAGATAGGTTGCACGGTGCGGCCGGCTCGACAACGTCCGGCGCTGAGTCTCCAACTCGACCGCGACACCTACGAGGCGGGCGACACCCTGAAAGCGACGATCCGCAGCCTGTACACAGACCCGCAGGTGCTGCTGACCGTCCGCGACAGCCTCGGAATCCGCATGTGGAGGACGCAGCGTCTTCGCCAGGGCAGGGCGGACTTGCAATTCACCCTTCCCGCTGACCTGCGTTACGGTTGTTCCGTCGAGATCCTGTATGCCGATCAGGCCGGCGAACCGGTTCAGATCGCCAGCCGGATCTTCCACGTCGTACCCACCACGCGAATGCTGAACATTCACAGCGAAATCAATCCGGTGCTGCAACCCGGCGAAAAAGCAGTGCTGGACTTGCAGGTCAACCGCCGGGAGCTGGTGGACCTGATTGTTTCCGTTTACGACAAGGCGCTGTTGAACATCGCGCCCGACGAATCCAGGGACATCAAGAATTTTTATCTCGCCGACGACCGCATTTACCAAAATCATGCCCGCGAGATCCTGCGCCGGCGGCTGGGAAGGGTGACGATCAACGACCTGCTCCAGAAGGCCCGCGGCTGGTTCACGGAACATGCCAAGGAGCGGTTGACCGGCGAATCGGTGGACATCGAGATGCTTCTCGCGAATGCGGACACGAAACAACTCCGCACGTCCGACGTGGCCACGTTGCTCCGCCTGGCTGGGGTCAAGACGCGCGCCGTGGATGTCTCGCACACTTGGGCGCTCGCCAAACCGTCGCGCCCGGCAAAGCTCACCTTCTGGGAGTGGCTGAACACGGAGGACGACCAGGGCTGGCGTCTGCATTACTCCCTGGTCGAAGACACACTCTTTGTGAGCGCCTATCATCCCACACGGAACCCCGCGCCGTGGAACACCAAAGCCGCCGTCTATTATCCCTATCCCCTGTCGTTCGGCGGCGGCATGGGTGGTGCGGGGGTCGGGTTGGGTGGTTTCGGAGGAAGCGGCAACCTCGGCGTCGGCGGCGGGATCGTCGGCTTCGGCGGCGGACGGGGCGGCATGGGGATGATGGGCATGGGCGGTATGATGGGCGTGGCTGGAGTCGGCGGCGTACCCGCCGCTCCCCCGAGCAAGGTGCAAGCACCCGAGGCGCGCAAGCCAAAATGGACCGCCCTGCAAGAGGCCGAGGCCGGCGGGTTCGCCCTGCAAATCCGCCGCGATTTCTCGGACTCGGCCTACTGGAACGCCCGGCTGCGCACGGACGCCGACGGCAAAGCTCGTGTCGCGTTCAAACTGCCCGATTCGCTCACCGGCTGGCAAGTCGTTGTCACCGCCATCTCCAAGGATCTGCACGTCGGCCGGCATGAGACATCCTTCCGCACCGCCAAGGCGCTCATGGTCACTCCCCTCCTGCCGCGCTTTTTCACCGAGGGCGACAAGGTGCGCGTCGCCGCCGGCGTCCATAACCGCACCGATTCTCGCCAAACCATCCGCGTCCGTCTCAAGGCCGACAACGGCAAGGTCCAGTCGCCGGCCGAGCAGGATCTCACGCTCGAGCCCAAAGATAGCGGTTCCGTGTTCTGGGACTTCCAGGCCGGCGACGCCGGGTCCGCCGAACTGCTCGTGAGCGCCGAGTCGAGGGCCGGCTCCGACGCCTCGCTCAAGCGCCTGCCTGTCGTCCGCGCCAGCGCCGAACACATCGAAACCGTGTCCGGCTTCTGCAAGGACACGGCGACGATCCAGCTTCCCGAAGGCGTCGATCCCCGGCAGGTCGTCTTCGAGGTTCGTTTCACGCCGTCGCTGACGGCCGACCTGCTCGACACGCTGCCTTACCTCGTCGATTATCCCTACGGCTGCGTCGAGCAGACGATGAGCCGATTCCTGCCGGCGATCAAGGTGGCGCAAATACTCAAGCAAATGCACCTGGACAATGCCCCGCTGAACGGGAAGCTCCCTGGCGTCGTGCAGGCCGGCATCAAGCGCCTGCTCGAACTCCAGCACGGCGACGGCGGCTGGGGCTGGTGGGAAAAGGACGCGACGCATCCGATCATGACGCCGTATGCCCTGTATGGACTTTTAGAGGCGGAGAAGGCCGGCTATCGCGTCGGCTCTGCGAACATGATCGAGCACGGCCTGGAGCGCCTCAAACAGATCATCGAGGATGCCCGGAATCGACCGGCGGATCGTATCTACGGCATGTACGTTTACGGCCAGCGCCATCCGCTACCGGAGCCGTGGTGGCAATTCATCGAGGACCAGCGCGCCGCCGGCGCTCTCTCGGATTTCGCCCTCGCCCTGTCCCTGGAGCTGGCGGTGCAACAGAAGCGGCCACGATTACCGGCTCGGTTGGCCGACGACCTGCGCGGCCGGGCACAAGCAGAGCCGGCCGGGTCCATTGGCGGACGGCAAGTCTATCGCTGTGGGCGGATGACCCCTTCGAGGTGACGGCCGCCGCCCTCAAGGCGCTGGTCGCGCTGGACAAGGACGACAAGCTCATCCCCGGCATCCTGGCGTATTTCGCGGCGACCAAGCGCGACAACCGCTGGAACTCGACCAAGGACACGGCCACGATCGTCTACGCCCTGTGCGATTACCTGGCCCGTCAGGAACTCGACCCGCGCGGCCGGCCGAGCGCCGCCTTCCGCTGCAATGACGGCCCGGATCAGACGGTGCCGTTCGCGCAGATGGCGGAAAGTCGTAAGGTCAACGTGCCCGCCGGGCAGATCCGGGCCGGCGCGAACCGGCTTACGTTCGGTGAATGCACCCCCGGCATGATGTACCGCGTCACGCTCCGCTACTGGGCGGCCGGCCGCAACATTCCGCCGGTCGACCACGGCATTCAGGTGCGGCGGCGTTACTGGCTGCTCGATGACAAAGGCCGGCGTGCGCAGGTATTATCGTACGGCGCGGAAGTGCCGCGCGGCGCGTATCTCGAAAGCGTCATTGAAGCACAGCCCGACGATCCCGGCGGAACGATGCGCTACGTGCTGGTCGAGAACCCGCGACCGGCCGGCTGCGAGGTGGTGCCGTCGGACGACGGCCGATTCGATCAGAAGGGAACAGCCTGTTTGTTGCGCGAAGACCGCGAAAAGCTGGTGGCCTATCATCACGATGAGACACACGGACAAATCGTCGATCGCTGCATCCTGCACGCGGAGATGGCCGGCGATTTCCTCGTCCCCGCCGCCCACGTCGAGATGATGTATCAGACCGACGTGCGCGGGCACAGCGGTACATTTCATTTCCGAGTGATCGAAAAGTAGGGCAATTCAGGCGCGGGGAGTTCGCCTTTAAGAGGATGGCGGCCGTCGTCCTCTCCGCTGCCTGGTTGAGTGTCCGCTGAGTAATTCCTGTCAACTGCTTACGGCTGGCACACGCTTGAACAACTCTTCGATTTGCGCCAAGTCATTGAGTCGTTCGATAGCCGCGGCAATTCGGGCGTCAGGAAGACCTAACGGCTCTTCTCCCCAAAGCCGGAGTAACTTCCT
Organism: uncultured Planctomycetota bacterium; assembly: GCA_963767535.1. GTDB lineage: Bacteria > Planctomycetota > Planctomycetia > Gemmatales > Gemmataceae > JAJPHU01. The sequence continues at coordinate 806,693 of CAVYEC010000005.1, read as the reverse complement.
CGCTTCGATTATGGCACCTTCGCGGCGGCCTTCTTCCAAAATCGCCTGATACGTCGAAGATTCTTTCATGGAAGGCACTCCTCGGGCCAGTGATCGGGGAGGCACACCCTATCCTGCAGACGGGACGTTTGACAAGCCGGGCCACAAGCCCGCTGCTTCGAGGGCCGCGCGCATCTTCGGCAGTTTCTCCGGACTAACTCCTGAAACCGGCGCGCGGCAGGGACCGATCGACATTCCCAACATTTGCAGCGCCGCCTTGACCGCCCCCGGCGCGGTGCCCAGGGCGAGGGCCAGGCGCAACGGATTGAGCCGCAGCTGCGCCGCCTTCGACGCTTCCAGGTCGCCGCGCTGAAATGCGTTGTAAATCTCGGCCAACAGCGCGGGAGCGATGTTCCCCGTCGCCGGCACCGCACCGCGCGCACCGAACATCAGGGCCGGGAAAATGAGCGTGTCGCGACCCATGAGGACCGAGAAACGCGACGGCACCGCCCGGATCATTTCGTTGGTGTTCTGCAAATCGCCGCTGGAATCCTTGATGGCGAGGATATTCGGAATCTCGGCGAGCCGTGCCACGGTATCCACGTCGATTTTCACGCCGCCGCAGGTGCCGGGGTTGTTGTACAGGATCACCGGCAGCCGGGTGTGTTCGGCGACGCGGCGGTAATGGTCGTAAATCTCCTGCTGCGTCGGGCTGACGAAATACGGCGTGATAACCGACACGCCGTCCACCCCCTCGCGCTCGGCCATCTTCGTCAGCCGGACGACTTCGCGGGTCGTCTCCGCGCCGGTTCCGGCGTAAACGGGCCGGCGCTTGTTCACATGAGCAACTGCCGTGGCGATGACTTCCTGCTTCTCGCGCTCGTCCAGCGCGTAGAACTCGCTGTTGGTGCCGAGGACGAAAATGCCGTGGACGCCGCTGGCGATCAGGTGGTCGATGAACCACTTCAGGCGCGGCAGGTCGAGGTCTTCGTTGGCCTGCATGGGCGTGGCGACGGGCGGGATGATGCCTTGAATGTGCATGAGATCACCTTGGGTTACATAGCCCCCGGCTTGCCGGGGGTGTTGGATTTCCCCCGGCAAGCCGGGGGCTATGTGGATGGATTCGTGTCGCCGCTGTAGCTAGCCCACAGCGCATCGACCGGATGCGCGATCCACATATCGGGGCGCTCGTCGCGCAGGTGCCGGGCGATTTGCAGAAGACAGCCCACATTTCCCGTGAAAACCGCCTGCGCTCCGGTGTCGAGGATGTTGCGGGCCTTGCGCGCCCCAGCTGCGCGGACATCTCCGGTTGCGTCATGTTGTAGCTGCCGGCGGCGCCGCAGCAATATTCGCTCTCCGGCAAGGGCACCAACTCCAGACCGGGGATCATCTCCAAAAGTTGGCGCGGCGGGCGGCGGATTTTCTGGGCGTGACTGAGGCCGCAGGCATCGTGATAGGTCGCCTTGATCCGGAGCGGATGTTGTGGCGCGACCGGACCCAGCTCGACGAGAAATTCGCTGATGTCGCGGACCTTGGCGGCAAAGGCCGAGGCGATGCCGGCGGCCGGCGATTTCTCCAGCAGATGGCCGTACTCCTTGAGGACGGGACCGCAGCCGCCGGCGTTGTTAATGATGGCGTCCACCTTTTCGAGTTCCGCGCCGAAGGCGGCACAGTTGGCCGACGCGAATCTCTCTGCCGGCTCGACTAATCCGGCGTGGTAGTGAAGGGCGCCGCAACAACCTTGAGTTCGTGGCACCCACACGTCGCAGCCGTTGCGCTGAAGGACGCGGGCTGTCGCCAGCGTCGTCTGCGGGAAGAAGGCGTCCGCGGCGCAGCCGACAAAGAGCGCGACTCGCGCCCGCCGTTTGCCCTCGGCCGGTAAGTGTTCCGGCAGCCGGCCGTAGTGCGGGGCCAACCGTGGGACGATGTCGTTCATGAGGCGCAGCGAACGTGGCAAAAATCGACTCATGCCGCGGACCACGCCTCCCAATCCCACGCGCTGCAACAGCCGCACCGGGGCCAGTGCCCAGCGCATCCGCCGGGCATACGGCGTCAGGTGAAATAGCATCGCGCGCTGTACCGCGTTGAGCGTCGGAAAGACGGTCCCCATCCGGGCCATGTCTTTCTTGTACGAGCCGATGATCCGGCCGTATTGCACGCCGGACGGACAGGCGGTCTCGCACGCCCGGCATTCCAGGCACAAATCGAGGTGTTGTCGCACCGCGTCGGTCAGTTCGGTCCGTCCGTCGGTGACGGCCCGCCACAGGTAAATGCGCCGCGCGGGCTGTCGTTTTCGTTGCCGGTCTCGACGTAGGTGGGACACGAACCCAGGCACAGACCGCAGTGGACGCAGTCCATGAACAATTCGTAGTCGATGCTCCGGCCGAGCTTGGGTTCGGAGGCCACGACCGGCAGGGTGGTACGCTGGGGTTCCGCGGTGGTGCTCATGAAGGGACTATCTCAATCGTCGGTCGGCGTCTCAAATCGAGCCGACGAATCGGCCCGGATTAAACAGGTTGCGGGGGTCCATCTGCTTTTTCACCTGGCGCATCAGCCAGAGGTCGCCGCGCTCCTGGCCCCAGACGGGCAAGTCGCGCTTCCACATCACGGGACAATGCGGCAGGACGAGGTTGCCCTCCGCGGCAGTCGCGGCGTCGGTCAGAACCTTCAGCATGGCGGCAACTCGCTCCACGGTCAAGTCGCCGCCGAGATGTCCGCGCACGATCCCCGAGCCGGCATGGGCGTGTAGGTGGACGATTTCGGGAAAAGTCGCGGCCAGCGGACAGAACGAGGCGACGGCTTGCGGGAGCATGTTGGCCTTGAAGGTTATCTCCCTCCCCCCTTGTGGGGGAGGTTTTTCTTTCGCCCTCCCCCCTTGTGGGGGAGGGTAGGGGTGGGGGGTGAGCGCCTCCCCCACAAGGGGGGAGAGAGAAAGAAGCCGGCCCCCGCTCAGGGTGAATTCGGCGAGCGTTCGCCACAGCGCCTGGCTGGCGTCGCCCGCCCGCGCTTCGACGCCCTGGATGTCGGACGGCGCGATCTTGTGGAGCAGTTGCCGCACTTGCCAGCGCACCGCGTCGCCGTTGTCCTCGAAGCCGACCACGATCACCCACGCCGCCTCGGGCAGATTGATCCCGGCTTGGCCGGCGACGGAGCGGGCGGCTGTGTTGTTGAGCAAATCAAGACAAACGGGCCGGGTGCGCGTCGTCTGGAGCTGGTCCAACAATCGGCTCAGCGCCTGTGGTATCGCAACCGAGCGTGACGAGTGCCTTGTCCTCCGGCAACGGCCTCAACTTGAGCGTCACCTGCGTGATGATCCCCAGCGTGCCGAGCGCCCCAATATGCAGCTTGCACAGATCGTAGCCGGCGACGTTCTTGACGACCCGGCCGCCGGCCTTAACTTCCTGACCCTCGTCGTTGATCGTGCTGATGCCGATGACGTAATCGCGCAGCGTGCCGAAGCCGTACCGCCGCGGTCCGCTGACATTGACCGCCAGGACGCCGCCGAGCGTGGCCTGTTCGGGACGCGGCACGTCAATGGGCAACCGCTGGTTCTCCGTGGCGAGCCGCGCTTGCAGTTCGGCCACGGTGATACCCGCCTGCACGGTGATCGTCATATCGCGGGCCGGATAGTCGATGACGCGCGCCAGGGAACGCAGATCGACACTGATCCCCGGACGAGTTGGCGGCAGACCGACGCCGATCATGGTTCGGCCGCCGAGTGGATAAAGGGCCTGGCCCTCTGCGGCAGCGCGACGGACCAGATCGCCGACCTCGGCAACGGTCTGCGGCCGCACGGCGGCCAAGGGTCCGAGGTCGTCGATTTGACAGGCGTTCTCTTCCACGTCGGGCACGGGATCGCTGGGGGTGGGAGCGGGGATGTCTCGAAAGTCAGGTTAGGAGGGAGCCTCGGAATTGTCCACGGCGACAAGTTACACGACGAAGCTCGGCTCACAACGCCGCCCGCCGGCCCGCCTTGCTCGGCTCGATGCAGGCGCCGGCCGTCGGCAGCATCTTGCGCGGGCTGCACCGCCCCTCCGGGTTGAACGCGGCCCGCAAGCGCAACATCATACCCAGATCTTCCGGCGTGAACAGCTTCGGCATGAAGTCGATCTTCTCGACGCCGATGCCGTGCTCGCCGGTCACGCTGCCGCCGACGCGGACGCACTCCTCCAGGATCTCGTGACTGGCCGCCAGCACGCGCTTCACCTGGTCGGCGTCGCGCTCGTCGAACAGGAGGATCGGGTGAATGTTGCCGTCGCCGGCGTGAAAGACGTTGCAGATGCGCAAATCGTATTTTGCGCCGATGCGCTGGATCTCGCGCAGGATGTGCGGCAGCCGGGTGCGCGGCACCACGCCATCCTGCGTGCAGTAACTCGGAGCGAGCCGGCCCACCGCCCCGAACGCCTGTTTGCGCGACTTCCACAACAGCAAGCGTTCCGCGTCGCTGTCCGCCCGCCGAACCTCGCGGGCATGATTTTTTTTGGCGATGGCCGTGATGCGCTCGGCCTCGCCGTCCAGGCCCGCTTCCAGGCCATCGACTTCCATGATGAGCACCGCGCCGGCGTCGAGCGGGAAGCCGAAGTGAAAGGCGGCCTCGACCGCTTGCAAGATCAAGGTGTCGAGCATCTCCAGGGCTGCGGGCACGATGCCGGCGCCGATGATGTCGCTGATCGTGTTGGTGGCGTCGTCCACGGTCTCGAACACGCCCAGCAGCGTGCGATACGCTTCGGGATTGCGCGTGATGCGCACCCAAATTTTCGTGGCGATGCCGAACGTGCCCTCCGAGCCGACGATCACGCCGGTCAAATCGTAACCGGGATTGTCTTCCGCCGGGCCGCCGGTGCGCACGACTCGTCCATCAGGAAGGACGAACTCCACGCCGAGGACGTGATTGACCGTGACGCCATATTTCAGCGTGTGCGGCCCGCCGGAATTGGTGGCGACGTTGCCGCCGATGGTACAGGCGCCCTGGCTGGACGGGTCCGGGGCGAAGTGGTAGCCCTTCGCCTTGAGATGGTTGGTCAGCCACAGGTTGATGACGCCCGGCTCGACGACGGCGAAGCGGTTGCGGTAATCTACTTCAAGGATGCGTTTCATCCGCGACAGCGTAATCATCACACCGCCGCCGACGGGGAGGCAACCGCCCGCCAGACTGGTGCCGGCGCCGCGCGGGACGAACGGCACGTTCAGTTCGTTGCAGACCTGCACGATCTGCACGACCTGCTCGGTCGAGGTCGGGAAGACGACGACATCGGGCTTGTTCTTCTCGATGGTGAAGCCGTCGCATTCGTAGACGAGCAGTTCGCTCGGCGAGGTCAGGATGGCTTCGCGGCCGACGATGGCGCGAAGACGGTCGGTTAGGTCGGCGGTCTTTGAAGTAGACATGAAGGTATTCGCAAAAAAGGTCCGAGGCAGGCAGCGGCAAGCGGGAAAAGGTTCCTCGATCTACAGTTCGCTGACTTCCCGAAATCAGCACAACCTCGCAGCCACCTCTTCGGTATTCGTGAAGGCTCAACGCTTGTGTTTTGCCAGAATGTTCAGGAAGTCCTCGACAACCTGTGCTGGGCTTTCATGGCAGGCTTCCGCGGTTCGGTGCTCGATACAGAGGATACCCGCTTTTTTGAACCAGAGTGCTTTCTCAGCGTCTTTCTCGTACCGCTCCGGAGGGTGCCAAGCTACTTCCAGAATGCCCCAAACGCCGTCGTGGCAAATCAGGAAGTCCGCCTCACAGTGGTCCTTCCACGGAATGCCGGTTTCTGCCTTAACGCCCACCGCTAAAGGGAAGAACAACACCTTCCTGGCCTCAAGCTCCATCGCGATCTTGATCTCGGTCTTGGAAGCGTATTTCAACTCATTGTAAGTCTGGACGGGCCGGCCATCCCTGGCGGCGCAGATGTCACTGATGAGGGCTTGGTTGGACCCCTTGTAGTTCAAAATCATCGAACGAACGATGCTCTTCCAGTCTCCATCGACATCGGACAGCTTCATGCGAAACTCGATGGGGTATTCGTCGAGATTACCCTCTTGGTTACTCAAGTGGCCAGTCGCCACGTTTCGCATTGCCATTCTGGCGACCTGTTGGAGTTCGTTGTCCCTCGCTACGAAGTCGTATCCAGCAGGGGTGAGATCGATATAGAGGCCGCACTAGCCGTATTCGTTATATCGGTAGGAGACGCCGCCCTCCAAAGCTGCTGCCGCAATCTCCGGATGCCCGGTAACAGTCAAGAATTCCAGGAAGGTACGGTGTAACTGCTCTTCGGTCTCATGCAATCGCGATCCCATTCCAAGCACTCCTTATGCTGACAGGAGTAGCATCGTGTCGTCTCACCCTTACGTCCACCTCGATCCTACCTGGCTTCTCTGACTGTGACAATGATGAGTTCGCTGGGTGAGTCGAGGGATTGATTCAAACCGGGGCATAGCGGGTCAGACCCGGCACGCGGTCGAAGTCGGCGTCGTGGCTGGCCAGCGCTTGCAGGCCATGATGTCGCATCACCGAAACAAGGAGGGCATCGCTGGAAAGCAGCCCCTGCTGGTTGCTGATATCGACGGCGAGCGAAACCTGGGAGCCAGTCACCGGGAGAATGTGTAATCCGATCATGGAAAGCTCATCAATCGCCTGACGCGGTCGGGACAACATGCAGACCTGGGCAGGATGTTGGCGTAACCGGCGCGCCATGCTGGTCATTGGCCAGCCGAATCGCTGGTGGGCCTCCTCGGTCATCAGGCGATGCGTCATCTCATTCAAGACGTGCGCGGAGGTAAATCCCTGGATATCGCCGTTTTCGATCCGGCGAAGTAGCTGGTCGCAGGGAGGACCGAGAACGGGATCAGGGCGGAAATAGAAGAGGAAGATGTTGGCGTCTACAAAGATGGCCTGTCCCGCGAGGATGTCCGCGAACGTCATCACGATTCCTCGGGCAGAAATTCTGGATCCATCGCCAGATGCTCCAACTCCTCTTGGCTCCCCGTCCAGGGGGTGCGGAGGTGTTTGATTACTCCCTCCCGTCCCGGAGGATGGATGGTGATGGTGACGGTCGCCCCGTCCACCAAAGGCAATTCGCGGGGCAGCTTGAGCGTACCGCGTTCATAAACGGCTTCGATTTCCAGGCCGTGCATGGGTTGTCCTCCCTCGGGATGGAACCGACTGATTCTACCACGAGACCGCAAATCACGAAGCGCTTTGATGGTCTGGCAGCGTGATGCGATACAGCGTGCCCTTGAGGCGCCGCCCTCCCGGCTCACCCGCACGCATGATCTTCGTGCTGAACGGCAACCCCTCCGCCGTCAGCGTATCGCGCAGGACGTGCGACGGAACGCGGTCCTGATCCGTCAGCAGACACACGCCGCCAGGCTCCAGCATCTTCTGAATGAGCGCGACCAGCGGGGCGACGTTGCGCATCTCGTAGATAAGATCGGACGCCAGGAGGATCGGGAAGCGCAGGTTTTCGGGCGGATAACGCCAGTCGATTTGCAGCGTGTCGAAGTTATCCAGGCCGTTGGCGCGGGCGTTGTCGGCGGCGAAGTGCAGGGCGGTGGCGTCGTAATCGCTGAAGGTGACGTGCAAGCCCATCGCCAAGGCGGCGACGCCCGGCAGACCGAGGCCGCAGCCGATCTCCAGCGCCCGCGTTCCCGGCGTCCATTTCTCGCGCAAAATCGCCTTGGCCAACATGCGGGCGGCCGGCCACAAGTCGGCCCAGTAGGGCATGTACTCGTCGGTGGCGAACGCCGAGCGCACGCTCGGATGATCGAGCAGACGATCCGATTCGCCCGGCCGGGTAATAACAAAGGTTCGCTCTTCCACGATCACCTGTTCACGGACGAGCGGTCCCAGGGCGTCGAGGGGAGTGGCCGGCAGCGGCGGCCGAATCGCGGGGAGGTCGGCGTTCATGGCAAGCATCAATTACAGCGTACCTACGTGGTGAACCAGCTCCGCGTGGGTCAGCGGCCGGTCGGTGGGAAACAGGCAGTAACAGGCGGGCGAGCCGAGACTGTCGAGGATGAGCTGCCGATCGTTGGGCGTGTCGAAGCCGTTGTCGCAGGGGACGTGGCCGGTGATGAGCAGGTCGGCGTCCATCTTGGCCAGGAAAGCGGTCACCGTCTCGGCGCGGGTGTCGCGGCCCCAGACCAGCGAATGCACGGCCCCTCCGGGCACCAATTCGCCATGCCCCGCCACGTCGCGTTCCAAGACGGCCGGATCGAAGTCCGCCAGCCGCGAGGCCGGCGGCAGACTGTGCGTCAGCAGGACGCGATTGGGCGTGCGCAGAGCGAGGGGGACGATGCCCAGAAGCTCCTGATACACCGCATACACTTCGGACGCCCGGCCGCCATACGCCGTGCCGACCCCCTCGCGGAAACTCTGGTTCAGGTCGAGATCGCCCTTGCTGATGCGCCGCTGGGTGTACTGCGCCAGTTCGTGATTGCCCAGGAGAAAATGCACCTGGCGGGGAAACTGGCATTTGAGCGCGGCCAGCAGGTCGAGCAGCTGGTGCGATTTGTCGCCGCCGGCGGGATAGTAAAACGGCCCGTGAATGACTTCCTGAAGCACGAAATGCCGGCTGGGATGATGGGCGAGGTCGGCGCGCAGCAAAAGTTGACGGAGATTCTCCAGGTTGCCGTGCAGATCGCCGCTGACGAACACTTCGGTCGCCCCGTCGAGCGCCACCACCCGGCCGCGACGACCGGGCGTCGTGCGGAAGCTCTGGATGGCTCGGCGGAGCGTGCTGAGGATGCGTTCGGGGTCCGGCATGATGGAAGCGGCTTTCGAGGCGCCACGGCCGGTCGGCCGTGCTCACGCGGGGGGTGTACGGCAGCCGTACACCTCTATTCCAGAATACTGAAACGTGTACTACCGGATCAAGTCCCAACGGTTTAGCGACGCTTCGCAGAAGCGTTCTAGACCCCCAACGCTTCTGCGAAGCGTCGCTAACCGGGTGTGCCGCGCACGGCCAGGGCGGAGGCGGTCGCGTAAGTTCGGCAATGCGCGAGGGACAGGAGAATATCGCCGATGCGCTGGCCCTGGGCAATGTCCTTGGCCGCCCCGCACAGCATCACCTGGGGCTTGCCGCCCGGCTCGGTGCGCACTTCCAGGTCGGTCCACGCCAGGCCGCGCCGCCACCGACAGGCCCAGGCATTTCAGGACCGCCTCCTTGGCCGCCCAGCGCGCGGCGAAATGCTCCGTCGGCCGCGGCCGGACTGGCAGTAGCGGACCTCGCGCTCGGTGTAGACGCGCAGGAGGAACTGCTCGCCGTGCTGCTCGATCATGCGGCCGACGCGCAGGCATTCCACGATGTCCGTGCCGATGCCAACGATTTCCATGACTAGCTCCGTTCGGGTTGCAGTGGGAGAGCGTCTCCTGCTGATCTTAGCAAAGACTGGCCGCGAAGGTACAATCCGGTTCGAGTCGGAGGAAATCGCTCGTCATCCGGGTTGGGAGATGGCCAGGCATGGAGCACGAAACGGAACCGGACCTGCTCGCCGACCTGACGCCGGCCCAGCGCGAGGCGGTCACGCACATCGAAGGGCCGCTGCTCATCCTCGCCGGGGCCGGCAGCGGCAAGACGCGCGTCATCACCCGCCGCGTCGCCTACCTGCTGCAGCAGGGCGTCCGGCCTGGCAACATCCTCGCCATCACCTTCACCAACAAGGCCGCCGGCGAGATGCGCCAGCGCGTCGAGGCCCTGGTGCCCGGCAGCCGCGTCTGGATCAGCACCTTCCACAGCCTCGGCGCCCGCCTGCTGCGCCAGTACGCCGACCGCCTCGGCCTCGACCGCAACTTCACCATCTACGACCAGACCGACCGCAGCCAGCATCGTCAAGATGGCCCTGGAAGACGCCGGCCTCGACAACGTCCGCTTCACGCCCGACACGATCGCCGCGGCCATCAGCAAGGCGAAGAACCAGCTGCTCAGCCCGGAACGCTACGCCGAGCGCGCCAACGACTTCTACGAGCCAGACCGTCGCCCACGTCTACCCGATCTACGAGAAGCGGCTGCGCGACGCCAACGCCCTGGACTTCGACGACCTGCTCTACTGGCCGGCCCTGGCGCTCAAGCACGACGCGGAGCTGCGCGCCGAACTCGACGCGCGCTTTCGCTTCGTGCTGATCGACGAGTACCAGGACACCAACCAGGCGCAGTACGCCATCGCCCGCGGCCTGTCGCAGCGACAACCCGAACCTGTGCGTGGTCGGCGACCCGACCAATCGATTTACAAATTTCGAGGCTCTGACATCCGCAATATCCTCGATTTCGAGCGCGACTTCCCCGACGCCCGCGTGCTGACGCTGAGCACCAACTACCGCAGCACCAAGTCGATCCTGCACGCGGCCAGCCACCTCATCGCCCACAACAAGCAGCGCAAGCCGAAGGACCTGATCACCGACAACCCGCAGGGCCAGCCGGTCACGGTGCTGACCTTCGAGACCGGCCTGGACGAGGCCGAGGGCATCGCCCGGCGCATCCGCGAGGCGGTCGAAGTCGGGCAAGCGCGCCTACCGCGATTTCGCCATGTTCCTGCGCATCAACGCCCTGTCGCGCGGCCTGGAAACCGCGTTCGTCAAGCAGCGCGTGCCGTTCCAGATCGTCAAGGGGCTGGCGTTCTTCGAGCGCAAGGAGAACCGCGACGTGCTGGCCTACCTGCGGCTGCTGCTCAACCCGCGCGACGACCTGTCGTTTCTGCGCATCGTCAACGAGCCGGCCCGCGGCATCGGCAAGGTGTCGCTCGAACACCTGCGCGACTACGCCGAGCCGCGCGAGATGAGCCTGCTGGCGGCGGCCGGCGAGGTCGGCAAGATCCCGGCGATCAAGGGCAAGGCGGCGTCCGGGCCTGCGCGACTTCGCCTCAGCTGATGACCGAACTGGCGCAAGCTGATCGAGGCGCCGCCCGACGAGGTGATTCGCCAGGTGCTCGACCGGACCGGCTACCGGCGCATGCTCATGGACAGCAACGACAGCGAGGACCAGGAGCGCCTGGCCAACATCGAGGAACTCATCACGGCGGCCAAGCAGTTCGCGGCCGAGGACGGCAGCCGGACCATCGGCGACTTCCTGGAGAACATCACGCTGGCCAGCGACGTGGACGGCTGGAACGAGAAGCAGGACTGCGTCTCGGTGATGACGCATGCACGCGGCCAAGGGGCTGGAGTTCCCGGTGGTCTACATGCTGGCGATGGAGCAGGGGCTGTTGCCGCACGAGCGCAGCCTGGGCCGCGAAGACGAGGTGGAGGAGGAGCGGCGGCTGGCGTTCGTCGGCATGACGCGGGCCAAGGAGGAGCTGTACCTGTGCCACGCCCGCATGCGCGAGTTCCGCGGCAACACGCTGTACGCGGTGCCGAGCATGTTCCTCGACGAATTGCCCGAGGAGGGCGTGCAGGCGATCGACCTGTCGGGCGGTGCCGCAGCCGGCGACTCGACGCAATGGCGCGGCGGCGGCGAGGCGGCGCAGCAAGGGCTGGACCGACGCCGGCGTGCGTCCGCAGCCGGCTCCCGATCCCGCCGCGCGTCCCGGAAGGCGGTGGCGAGCGTACGTTCGTCGAGGGGATGCTGGTGCGCCACGCCACCTACGGCAACGGCCGGATCATCGAGGTGAGCGGCCAGGGGGCGCTGCGCCAGGTCAAGATTCGCTTCGCCACGGCCGGCGAACGGACGTTCATCGCCGACAAGGTGACGCTGGAAGTCGTCGGCAAATCGTAGCCTTTCCCATCTTGCCCAAAGTTGCCCTGGACATTCGCTCCCTTCGCGTGGTAATGCGGCTGCGACGCTGTGTCTTTTTGCGCGCCGGTTCCGCTGTCGTGTCCCCGCATCGACACCGAGCGGACATCGCTGACTTCGACTTCGAGTTAACGGTCAGGGCGGTAATGACCCGAGCCACGACCCAGCCGCGAACGCCGCATCCGTTTCGCCCTCGGATTGCTGGCCCTCGCGCTCTGGGGCGGGCGGGCCGCCGCTACCCCTCCGCCCTGGCTGCCGCGCTACTACCTCGACATCCAGCTCGATACCGATCAGCACCTCGCCTTCGTGCATCAGCGCGTCGTGTGGACCAACCGCCACACCCGGCCGGCGGCTGAGGCGATCTTCAACGCCCACAGTCATTACCAGTTGCCGGATAAAGACGTGGGCATGACGGCCAAGATCTTCGAGATCTTGCGCATGATGCCCAGCGAATCGCTCGATTTCGAGGGGCACGCCCTCGATGTCCGCAAGGTCCGCCTGGTCGCAATCGAATGGTCGGAGGATGTGGAGGAATTGCACCAGCCACGCAAGACGGCGTATCAGCCCGACGTGGGCAACGAGCTGCCGCCGCCGCGAAGGGTGCAGCCGCTCAACCAGGACTTGCCGTTTCACTATCAGGAGAGCAACGATTCGGCCCTCGTCGTGCCGCTGCCGCGGCCGGTGAAGCAGGACGAGACCGTCACGCTCGACCTGGAGTTCGTGCTGAAACTGCCGCACGTGCAGGGGCGCTGGGGCCACTGGAACGGCATCACGTACCTGACCAACTGGCTGCCGGTGCTGGCCTTTTACGACGAGAAAGGCTGGCAGCCGACGCCTTACGTCTCCTGGCATCAGCCGTTCTTCAACGAGGCCGGCCTGTTCACGGCCCGCCTGACGGTGCCGGCGGACCAGCAGGTCGCCTGCACGGCCCCGGTGCTGGCCGAGCGCGACCTGGGCAACGGCCGGCGGCAGATCGACTTCGCCCCCTGCCACGCCCGCGATTTCGCCATCGTGTGCAGCGCCCGCTACCAGGAGTTCATCGGCGAGTGCGGCGCCATCAAGATCCGCTGCCTGGCCTCCCCCGAGCACGAGCACTACGCCCGCTTCATGGTCGAGAGCGCCTGCGAGGCCCTGACCGCCTACACACGCTGGTTCGGCCCCTATCCGTACCCGCAATTCACCATCGTCGAGTCGTACTTCGGCTGGAACAGCAACGAGTGCGCCGGCCTGATCATGATCGACGCGCGCATCTTCGGCATGCCGCACCTGGCCAAGGCCTTCGTCGATTACCTCGTCGCCCAGGCGACCTGCCATCAGTGGTGGTACAACGTCGTCGGCACCCACGGCTACGGCGAGACGTGGATGGACGAAGGGCCGGCCACCTACTTCGCCTACCGCCTGATGAAGACCAAGTACGGCACGCAGCGAACCGCTGGTCAACTACCCAAGGGTCTGAACTGGCTGCCCAACGTCCGCCGCAACGACTACCGCTATTTCAACCTGTACGGCACGCTGGCCCGCGGCGAGGCCCGGCCGACCGTGCAGGACATCCCCAAGTACGGCCACATCGTCGACCTGTACAGCATGTGCTACGAGCGCGGCAGCAAGATCGTCGGCATGATCGAGGACGAGCTGGGCGAGGAGCCGTTCTTCGAGTTCATGCGCTATCTTTATCGCCGTTACGAGTTCCGCATCCTGCGCGTGGCCGACTTCCAGCGCGACCTGGAGGCGTTCACGCACAATCCTGGGAGGCGTTCTTCGAGCAACTGGGTCTACGGCGCCGGCGTCTCCGACTGGTGCGTGGAAGACGTCAAGGTGCAGCCGGTCAAGGGCTGGCGCTCGCACCACCCGCCGCCGGTGTTTCGCAACGTCAGCGCGCCAGGTGTGCAGCTGGTTTCGGCCCGAAGCGCCGTGCAAGGTCACGGTCATCGTGCGCCAGAAGGCCGAGTACAACGAGCCGACCGTGCTCGGCTTCTGCCTGGACGGCAGCGAGAATTTCCAGGTGCGCATCCCGATCATGCCCGAGGCGGGCGTGATCGGACTGCCCGAGTACCCGCCGGCCCGCATCGAGACGCTTGGACAACAACCGCGTCCGCGTCGAGGTCGAGCTGCCGTGCCGGCCGACGCAGATCGCCGTCGATCCCGACCAGCTGCTGGTCGATCGCAACCCGACCAACAACTACTGGAAGCCGCGCTTCCGCCTCCGCGCGACGCCGCTGTACACGTTCCTCGACGAGACCGACCTGACCAACGCCTACGACCGCTGGAACTTCATCTTCGGCCCGTGGATCTTCGCGCCGACCTACGACAACCCGTGGTTCACGCGCTCGACGCGCTTCGGCGTGCGCGCCGGGCGCCTACCGCACGGCGGCGTTCGAGGGCGGCGTCTACACCGCCTACCGCACCGACTACCGCGACTTCGTCGACGGGCGTCGATGCGGTCCTCGACCACTGGCCGTGGCCCCACACCGAGGTGGGCTTCGTCTTCGAGCGCCGCCTGGTCGGCACCCTGACGCGGGCGAGGACCAGGCCAACCGCGGCGTGGTCTACGGCCGCTACGTCATCGACTACGGCGACAGCCTGTACCTGCCGCCGTTCCAGTACGTCGAGGCGTTCGGCACGATCCAGGACGACCTGCTGCCGTTCGCGCGCGAGACGCGTGCCGGGGGCGACGCGCTTCCAGCATCAGGGCATGGCCGGCGCCGCACTACCACATCAATTACCTGACGCCGTACTGGGACCCCGAGGGCGGCTTCTCGGCGGACGTCAGCTACGCCGGCGGTCGTGGAGGTGCCCGGGCAGTCCACGAAAGGCATCGATCGGCTCGCATCAGGTGCTGGGGCAGGGGACCTACGTGCAGGCGCTGCCGGACGGCCTGGGCTGGTTCTCGGACACGCGTGCTGGCGTTCCGTGCTCTATGGGGCGTTCGGCCTGCCGAACAACGTCCAGTATTTCGCCCTGGGCGGCAGCGAGCTGTTCCGCGGCTTCAGCCTGGCCCAGCGGCAGGGCAGCGCGCTGTGGGTCGGCAGCGTGGAATGGCGCGTGCCGCGTGGTCCGGAACCTGAACTGGGGCTGTTCGACCACGCCCTGGTGTCTGCGCAACATCTACGCGGCGGCCTTCTGCGACGTGGGCGACGTTTACCTGCTCGGCCAGTCGGTCGGCGGCATGGCCGAGGCGGTCGGCGCCGGCCTGCGCCTGGACGTGGCCTGGTTCACCTTCGTCGAGCGCACCATCCTCCGCCTCGACGCCGCCAAGACCGTCAACAGCCCCGCCCCCATGCAATTCTGGGCCGGCATCGAACATCCGTTTTAATCGTTCCGCGACACTTCTATGAAGCGGACAATTTCCGTGCGTTGTAACAATGATCCTGTCGATAACAAAGAATGTGCCATGACAGAGATTTTCGACCGTTGAGGGAGGCGTGAGCATGAGGCACGTCACACGATGGGGTTGTTTGCTGGTGCTTGGTCTTGGGATTCCGGCCGACTCTTCGGGCCGCAACGGTGCTTCTACCCGTGGGAATCGCGGAGCCGAGCGGACGACCGGCTATTTCGCCGGCACGTCCGGGAACATCGAGGCCATCGACCTCGCCACCGGCAAGCTGCTCTGGGAGACCCACGAAGCGCAGCGGCCCTTGCTCGTGGTCGGCGATCATCTCCTGGCCCAGGCGGGACTCAAGCGCAATCGTCTGCGCATTCTCCGCCTCGACCTGAAGCGCCAGGGCGAGTGCGATCTGGAATCCGATCCGGTGGTGTTCCCCGCCTGGGTCGTGACCGGCGAGGCGCCCGGCCATTCCTTCTCGGCCCGTTGGCATGTGGAAAAGCATCAGCTGGTCCTGGACTGGGAGGCGGCCGCCTGGTACGTCGGCAAAACGAAACCGACGCCGGAAGAGGAATCGGCCGCCCGCAAGCACGCCAGCGGCATCGCCCGGATCGACCTGCGCACCGGACAAATTGAGGTTCGGCCCGCCGCGAAGGTCGTTCCGTCACCGACCCCGCCGCTGCCGGAATATCTGGAAGAGAAAGCGGTGCGCTGGCAGGGGATCGTCGGCAAGCACTGGAAAGTCCTGGCCCTGGAAGAAGAGAAAGGCCGGCAACATCTGGTCCGGCACGCCTGGGACCGCGAGACCCAGAAAGCGGAGGAGCCGAAAGAATTGCTCCGCGGCAAACGGCTGCTCGTCCGTGAGACGCTGGACGAACGTATCCTTTGTCTGCGCGAGGCCAGTCCCAGTCCCGATGAACGCGCCTCGTTGACGCCGAACAAGTCGCCGCGCTGGTGGTGGCTGTTTTCGGTGGAGACGGACAAGGTGATCGGCCGCATCCCCGTGAAGCGGGCATGCACGCCCTGGCGGTGGTCGGCAAACGCGTGTTCTATCTGGTGCCGGGATCGCTGCGCGGCCGGCTCGATCAGCCGAACTTGCAGCCGCGGACGCTGAAGGCGATCGATCTGGAATCCGGCAAAAAACTGTGGGAGCACGGCGTGGCGGCGAAGCTGCTCGCGACTCCGCCGCTGTGAGTGAGCGCGTTACCAGCCCGCAGCCCCAGCAAGGGAACGTCCCTTGCTAGGACTGCGGGCTGGTCAATTGAAGGAGAATGGGTTGAAATTGCCTAATATGCCACCTATAACATATAATCCGCCCAGTGGCCGTGATGGCCGGCACTACGCTCTCTTCTTGAGGAACCGTGCCGTGAGCACGAACCGCTATCTGTTCACCAGCGAATCCGTATCGATGGGCCATCCCGACAAGGTGGCCGATCAGATCAGCGATGCCATTCTCGACCACTGCCTGGCCAGCGATCCGCTCAGCCGGGTCGCCTGCGAAACCATGGTGACGACCGACCTCGCCATCGTCTCCGGCGAGATCACCACCAAGGCCAACCTCAGCCGCGTCCGTCGTCGATCGCCTGGTGCGCGACACCATCCGCGAGATCGGCTACGTCGATCCGAACATCGGCTTCGCGGCGGACACCTGCCAGGTGCAGTGCCATCTGCACAGCCAATCGCCCGACATCGCCTGCGGCGTGGACACCGGCGGGGCCGGCGATCAGGGCATGATGTTCGGCTTCGCCTGCAACGAAACGCAGACCTTCATGCCGCTGCCGATCTACCTGGCCCATCGCCTCGTCGAGAACCACGCGAGCCTGCGCAAGAGCGGCGAGTTGCCGTTCATCCGGCCCGACGCCAAGAGCCAGGTCACGGTCGAGTACAACGAGGACGGCACGTTCCACCGCATTCATACGCTGGTGCTGTCCACGCAGCACGACGAGAGCGCCATCGAGCGCCGCGACGGCCGGGAGATCTTCTCCGACACGGCCCGCGAGGAGACTCATCAAGAAACTCATCATCCCGACGCTCCAGGCCGAGAACAAGAAGCTCATCAAGGACCGCGAGCAGATCGAGTTGATCGCGCCGGGCGGTTCGCCGCGGCGACACGACGACGCGGTGATCTACTGCCACATCAACCCGACGGGCCTCTTCCTCGAAGGCGGGCCGCACGGCGATTGCGGGCTGACCGGCCGCAAGATCATCGTCGATACCTACGGCGGGCGCGGCCGGCACGGCGGCGGCGCCTTCAGCGGCAAGGACCCGACCAAGGTGGATCGCTCGGCCGCGTACATGGGCCGCTACATCGCCAAGAACGTCGTCGCCGCGGGGCTGGCGTCGCAGTGCGAGGTGCAGCTGTCCTACGCGATCGGCTATCCCGAACCGCTCAACATCTGGGTCAGCACGTTCGGCACCGCCGCGCGCGGCTTGAGCGATCCGGACATCGCCGAGTTGATCCGCAAGCACTTCAAGCTGACGCCGCGCGGCATCATCGAGACGCTGGATCTGCGCCGGCCGATCTACCGCGAGTCGGCCCGTCACGGGCATTTCGGCCGCGAATTGGCTCCGTTCAGCTGGGAGAAGACCGACATGGCCGCGACCCTGCGGCGTGCGGTCGAAAAGGCGGCGTAATTGTTTAGCCGCGAGCCGCAGGCGAGCGCGTGGACGCGCTCGCCTGCGGCTCGCGGCTAAACTTGCCACTGGTAGTCTTGCGTCGTTTGCGGAATGAAGAGGCGGAATCCGCTTAAACGCCAACCGTGTTGGGGATCGAAATCAAACGTCGCGTCGCAGTCGGCGGGCGGGTACTCCTGAGTACCAATCGCCTTGACGCTGAAAAAGACGCGAGCCGGCGGATGCTCCCGTGAGGGCTGCTCCGGCAGCGTGATGTCCCATACCTTGACGCTATCAACGATCTTCTGTTTCAGGAACATCTCGGCAGCCGCTCGCAATTCAGCCTTGCTCTTGCCCTGGGCGGAGCGGAATTGATCGGAAATGTGCGCAAACGCGGCATCGAGGTTGTGAGCGTTGACCGCGGCGATCATGGCGTTGATCTTGCGAACGATCTGCTCGCGGTCGGTCTCGACGGCGACATCGAGAACGGCGTACAGGCCGGCCAGGGCCGCGACGAAGACGGCGGCGAAGAGCAAGCCGCGCTTGCGGCGCTGCCACCACAGGACCAGCAATAACACCATCACCCCGACCAGGGCGATGTAAACGCTCGGACGGCCCTCGAAAAGCCAGTCGAACACGGCGACCTCGGAGGCTAGGTGGTTACTTCGGTGCGCAGGCAGCGCGCGATTTGCCGCACCGCCTGGCGCAGACGGTGTTCGTTCTCGACCAGCGCCAGGCCGCAGATAGCCTTCGCCGGCATCGCCGAAACCGCGGCCGGGACTGACGGCGACGCCCGCTTCCTCAATCAGTTTCATGGAGAAGTCGATCGATCCCATTCGCTCGCGCCATTCACGCGGGTAGCGCGCCCACACGAACATGGTCGCCTTGGGCGGCGTCACCTCCCAGCCGATGCGCCGCAACCCCTCGACCAGCACGTCGCGGCGCTTCTGATACTCCAGCGCTTGCCGATCGACCAGTTCCTCGCAGTGCCGAAGGGCGACGATGCCGGCGATCTGGACGGGCTGAAAGATGCCGTAATCGTAATAGCCCTTGATGGTGGCCAGTGCTCGCACCATCTCCGGGTTGCCGGCGCAGAAGCCGAGCCGCCAGCCGGCCATGTTGTAGCCCTTGCTCATCGTGGTCGTCTCGACGCCGACCTCCTTGGCGCCCGGCACGCTGAGGAAACTCGGCGCCCGATAGCCGTCGAAACACACATCGCCATAGGCGAAATCGTGGATGACCATGAAGCCGAAGCGCCGGGCCAGGGCGACGACTTCGACGAAGAAGTCGCGCTCCACCACCGTCGTGCTGGGGTTGTGCGGGTAATTCAGAATAAGCACCTTGGGCCGGGGATAAAGGTGCTCCGCGACGATGGCGACGTTGGACAGGAAGCGATCGGGGTGCGTGCAATCGAGGCTGATGACGTTGCCGGACGCCAGCGCGACGGCGTAGACGTGGATCGGGAAAGACGGGGCGGGCACGATGGCCGTATCGCCCGGCCCGAGCAGCGCCAGGCACATATGGCTGAATACTTCCTTCGATCCGAGTCCGGCCAGGACTTCGGTATCCGGATCTAATTGCACTCCGTGACGTCGGGCATAGCGGAGGGCGACCTCGCGGCGCAAATTGTGCAATCCGTTGCTCACGGAATAGCGATGATTGCGCTCGTCGCGGGCGGCTTCGCACAGCTTGTCGATGACTTGCGGGTCCGGCACGTCGCTGGGGTTGCCCATGCCCAGGTCGATAATATCCACGCCGGCGCGGCGCTTCCGGTATTTCAACTCGTTGATTTTGCCGAATAAATAGGGGGGAAGACGTTTGACCCGGTCGGCGACGTTGATTAGGAAAGGCGTCTCGGAGGTGTTCGGCTCGTTTTGCATGATCGATACGGTTTCGTCGGGTTGGAACAGTTAATCGGTGTCCGGCAACTTCTTGAGTCTAGCACCGCGCCGCCCGGCTGTCAGCCCCACCGGGTCGTTGGCACGAAAAATGCTTACCATTCGTTGATGCTTGCGCGGACGCCAGCCGCCCAGGATGCCGGAATGATTCTGGTTGGATTTGAGGAGACCGTTTGTTCTCGCCTATCGCTCGGTTCGCCGGACGAGGGAGGATATTATGGTTCCTTGTTCGAAGGGAGCGAGGCCGCGAAACGGCGGCGATGTGGGGGCGTGGCGATCGGTGAAGCTGCGCGGTCAGGAAGAGATTGTGCCCGCCATTGATACAATCGTTCACACCCTGGAAGCGGCGGGCTATCCCCACAAGGACACCTTCGGCGTGCGCCTGGCGCTGGAGGAAGCCCTGGTCAACGCCATCAAGCACGGCCACAAGGGCGATCGCAATAAGGAAGTCCATCTCCGCTATCAACTCTCGACCGACCGCATCCTCATCGAAATTGAAGATCAAGGGCCGGGCTTCCATATGGAAGACGTGCCCGATCCGATTGCTCCGGAAAATCTCGAACGCTCCTGCGGCCGGGGCCTATTGCTGATGCGCAGCTACATGTCGTGGGTGCGCTTCAACCGCACCGGCAACTGCGTCACCATGTGCCGCTCGCGCCGGAGAGAATAAAAGCGATCGGAGAAAACCCTTCCGAGCCTGAAGCGTAAGCGAAGGAATGTCCCTTCGCTTACGCTTCAGGCTCGGAAGGGTTTTTTCCGTCAGCCCTCAATCCCTTCTTGTCTTCACCCCGCCCCGCCGGCCATCCGGGCCAGAAGCGGCGAGGGATCGGACAGGTCGGTCAGCAGCAAATCGGGACGATGCTCGGACAGTTCATCCAAGCTGTGCCAGCCGGTGGCCACGGCCACGGCGCGGACGCCGATCGAACGGGCGCAGCGAATGTCCAGCGGCGTGTCGCCGACGACCCAGATGCGTTCGAGGTTGACCGAGCCGTTCAACTCCCGTCGTACCGCGTCCAGCGCCTCACGGGCCACGTCGTCGCGGTCCAGGTGATGATCGCCGAAGCCGCCGAACGCGAAATAATGGTGCAATCCGAAGTAACCGAGCTTTACCTGCGCCCCGCCCGCACGTTACCCGTGAGCAATCCGACGGCCACGTCATCGCGCCCGGCGAGGTGAAGCAACAACTCGGCGATTCCGGGTAGGACGCGCCCGGCGCAGGCGCTCAGGTAGTGCGGCAGGTGGCGCAGGTAGGCGTCGCGCAGGCGCTCGTGGTTTTCCGGCGTGTCGTCGATGACATGCAGGCGGAACAGGTCGGCGATGATGGCCCGGTCGGTTCGGCCACTCAGTTGCAGTTTTTCGATCAAATGGTGGATGCCGAACTCGTCGGCCAGGGCCGCTTCCAGGGCGGCCTTGCCGGCGCCGCCGCTGGCGATCAGCGTGCCGTCGATGTCGAAGAGACAAACGTGCATGAAGACCTTTCTTCACGGAAGGAGAGAACCAACCTCACGGATCAATGCGCGTGCCGAGGACTTCGAGAAATCGGGCCAGCCATTGCGGATGCGCGGGCCAGGCGGCGGCGGTGACGAGGTTGCCGTCCACATGGGCCGACTCGAAGCCGACATCGACCCATCGGCCGCCGGCGCTTTTCACCTCGGGACCGACGGCGGGATACGCCGAGCAAGCCCGGCCCTTGATAACGCCGGCCGCGGCTAAAAGCTGTGCGCCGTGGCAGATGGCGGCGATGGGCTTTTTCGCCGCGGCGAAGTGACGGACGATGCGCAGGACATCCTCGTTGAGGCGCAGATACTCCGGGGCACGGCCGCCCGGAATGACCAGGGCGTCGTACGATTCGGGACGAACGTCGGCGAACGAGGCGTTGAGGATGAAGTTGTGCCCGCGCTTCTCGCTGTAGGTTTGATCGCCCTCGAAGTCGTGGATGGCCGTTCGCACCGTCTGGCCGGCGGTCTTGCCCGGACAAACGGCGGCGACGGTATGGCCGACCATCTGGAGCGCCTGAAAGGGCACCATGACCTCGTAATCTTCCACGTAATCGCCGACCAGCATCAAGAGTTTCTTCGCCGCCATAAGTGCTTCCTCGGATGATCCATTACGGAAAGATCGGATCAACGAATCCTGGTATGTCTAATCGGTGCGTCACACCCTTATTCTACCAATTCGAGCCGGAGATCGCAGCCGCACTACCGGATAGCCGTAGAGGGTGGCTAGGCGAGCAGCAGAAGCAACAGGCACGCCAGCAAGACCAGGACGACGGTTCGCCAGTTTCGCCGCAGCCATTTGGCCAGACGCACCCCGCCGCCGATGCGTCTAGCTCTGGTCGGATAGCCGTCGGCGCAGCGGCGCAGATCGTTAGCCAGGTCCAGAGCGGTGGCATAACGACGGCGCGGCTGCTTGTCCAGGCACTTGCGGCAGATGGCGTCGAGGTCGCGCGGGATGCCGGAACGCAGACGGGACGGCGGCGCCACCTCCTTGTACTGGATGGCGTCGAGCGTTTGCAGCACCGTCTCGCCGCGAAACGGCGGCTGGCCGGTGAGCAATTCGTAAAGAATAGCGCCCAGGGCGTAGACATCCGTGGCCGGGCCGATCTCCTTGGCCCGGCCCCACGCCTGTTCGGGAGATAGGTAGCACGGCAGATCGCCTTGCAGCTCCACGTCGATCGCGTCGCCCTCGACCAGGCGCCGGGCCAGGCCGAAATCCGTGATCTTGGGCAGGTACAGTCCGGCATTCACTCGGCAGCAGCAAGATGAGGGAGGGGTTCCCGTGAGAGGGTCGGTCGCTTCCAGCGGATGCAGAAGAATGTGCAGGCGAATGCTGGCCGGTTTCAGAGCGCGGTGAACGAGCTTGTTCTCGTGGGCGTGGTGAATTGCCCGTGCCAATGTTTCGACCAGTGCGAGCGCTTGCCGGCACGGCAGCGGTTTGCCGCCGAGAGCTTCAGCCAGCGTCGGGCCTTCCACGTATTCGACCGCGTTGTAAAAGAGTTGGCGATCGCGCTCGCCGGCCTCGAAAACCTGCACGATATTCGGATGACAGAGCCGGCCCAGTGCGGCGGCCTCGCCGCGCAAACTGCCCCAGGCGAATTGGCCGGGGTCGTTCCGGGCGAAGACGACCTTGAGCAGGACCGGGCGGTTGATAAGCACCTGCCGTGCCCGGTAGACGTAAACTCCGGTCGGTCCTTTGCCGAGGTCTTCCTGGATCTCATAGCCGGAGACGACGGGCCGGCCATCCTTGTTGCGCAAAGGCTGCGGGGTCGGCGGCTCGGCCGGGGGCGACGGCTGGCTTTCCGACGGTGCCAGGTCGAGCAGCGGCATCGTCTCGGCAGCCTGGCCGCATACCGGACAGACATAATCCTGCTCGCCCGCCCCGTCCTCGACTTGCTTCTCCCAGTAATGGCCCTGCGTACACGTCAGCAGTTTGAGCATGACGCATCTCGTCGATTCTCAGTGCCGCACCAGGGCGCCGCGCTCAGGGTCCTCGGCGTAGGCGCCGCGTTCGAGGGCGGCGACGAAGTCGGACAGCCAGGCCGACAGCGAGGGAGCGACCACCGGATGATCGGATCGCCCGCGCCAGCACTCGCGCACCGGGCAGTCGGGCGAACCGAGGTCCAGACACAGGTAATTGCCGTTGTCGTCGTCGAGGAACGGGACCCAGCCGCGCTGCCAGCCCTCGTGCGGCTGGGCGTCGAGTTCTTTCTTGGCGTCGGCGATCTCGCGGGTGCTCATCAGGTGCCAGTTCTGCTCGAACGCGCCGGGCACGTCGGCGCTTTGGCCGTTATGCCAGCTCAGCCAGGTTCGCAAATCCGCAGGCAGCGGTTGACCCAGGGCGGCCGACAGCGTGTCGCAATCGGCATCGCTGGCGCCGGGCAGCAGGCCGTTGCGGAAGCGCTCCCGGTGGGCGGACAACCACCGATCGAGCCGGCCCAGCAATTCCTTCAGCCCCAGGCCGGAAGAGTGGGAGGGAGCGGTCATCGTCTCGGGGACGGCGGGGGGAGGCGACTTGGCGGCCTTGGCGGATGTAGCGGTATCGTCCTTCGGCTTGGGGCCGCCCGCCTTGACGGCCTCAAAGGCTTTCTGAATCTCCTCGGCCGTCGGTTCGTGCCCGGCAGCGTGGGCCACGCAGGCGCACAGCCACGCTTCCCAGCTCATGCTATGCGGCGGGCGGCGGCCGCCGACCGGACGAACCGACAGGCCTTCCTTGCTCAGGGTGACGGCCAATCGCTCGCCGCCCACTTCGATCTCGCGCGTCAGACTCCGGGTGAATTGCTGCATGGCAGGCACTCCTCTGAAGGATGAAGGCGGAAGGATGAAGGAGGAAGGAACTGAATTCATCCTTCATCCTTCATCCTTCCTCCTTTTCTCTTGCTGGCATCCTACCGGCCGCAAGGCGGCGTGGACAGGCTTGCGCCGGCGGGGTACAACGACAATCGGCCGAAAGAACCCCCTGAGCGGGGGGCGTAAGCCCCCTGAGTCGTCGCTCAGGGGGCTTACGCCCCCCGCTCGGGTTCTTTTTCGTCAACCTTAAGGAGGATAGCAATGCGAGCCACGGTAGGTATCGTTCTGATAACGGCATTGCTGGCCTGGTCCGCCCCGGCGCGGGCCGACGACCGCGACAAGGCCCTGGCGGTGATCGAGCGGGCCATCAAGGCGCAGGGCGGAGCCGAGGCGCTCAACAAGGCCCAATCGCGTTCGCGCACCGGCCAGGGCAAGCTCGCCCTGGGCGGCGACCTGCCCTTTACGACCGAAGAGACCGTCCAGTTGCCCGGCCGCAGCCGCACCGTCCTGGAGGCCGGCGGCCGGCGGCAAATCGTCGTCCTCAACGGCGACAAGGGCTGGATTTTGCCGCTGGGGGGCACCGCCCAGGAGATCAACAAGGATTTCTTCGACGAATTGCGCGAGGAACCCTACGTCTGGTGGCTGATGACGCTGACGCCCCTTCAAAAAGACGGCTTCGAGCTGAAGGTCCTGCCCGATGCCAAGGTCAAGGACCAGGATGCCGCCGTCCTCAAGGTGTCGAGCAAGGGACACCCCGACGCCACCCTGTTTTTCGATAAGAAGACCGATCACCTCATCAAGATTGCCCGGCGTGCCAAGCAAGCCAGCGTGGCGCTCGATAAGGAGTATTACTACAGCGATTACAAGGATTTCGACGGCGCCCGCCTGCCGGCCAAGGAAGTCATCCTGCTCAACGGCAAACCGCTCAGCGAAGTGACGTTCACCCGTTACAAGATGCTGTCCCGCATCGAGGACAGCACGTTCGCCAAGCCGTGATGGGACCGGAGGGCCGGGAAAAAGTTCATGTGCTGGCGAGGATGTGCATGATGTCGCCGTCCTTGACGATATACGTTTTGCCTTCCAGGCGGTAGACGCCGTGCGTCTTGGCTTCCTTCATCGAGCCGAACGCGCTGAAAATCCTCGTAGCCGACCACCTCGGCCCGGACGAACCCGCGCGCCAGGTCCGTGTGGATCTGCCCGGCACCGACGACGGCATCCGCCCCCCTGGGCATCGGCCAGGCCCGGCATTCGTCCTCGCCGACCGTGAAAAAGACGATCTGTCCCATCGCGGCGAAGATCGCCCGCAGCACCTCGTCGCGGACAAAACCCTTGAGGCCCAGGTCATTCATGAACATCTGCCGGTCTTCTTCCGGCAGGTCGTGCAGTTCCATCTCCAGCTTGGCCGGCGCACCGAGGGCGCCGGGCGCCAGTTCGAGAAGGTCGGCCGGCAACGGATCGTTGAGCCGGTCGTCGCCGAGGTTGACGAGGACCTGTTCCGGCTTGAGCGTGAGAAGCTGAAAACTGCGGATGGACTTTTCCTCGTCGTCCTTGAGTCCGAGCGTGGTTGGCGATTGATTGTGCTCGAAGGCCGATCCAATGCGTTTGAGCAGGTCGATTTCCTGCTGGTCGGCCTCCTTCTGCTTGGCCGGGCGCGGCTTGCGCAGCTGGTCCTCCAGCCGGCTGATGCGGTTGCTGACAATCTCCAGGTCGGCGAACATCAGCTCTTCGCGGAAGCGGCGCAGCTGGTCGGCCAGGTCCGTTTCGCTGAAGCCGTTGAGCACGACGAGCAGTCCGCCGGACTCGCGCAGGATGCCGAGCCGGCGCGGGTTGTCGCGCCGCTCCGTCGCCAAGAGACCCGGCGTGTCCAGAAAGTCGATCGTCGCCGCCGTCG
Source organism: uncultured Planctomycetota bacterium (assembly GCA_963767535.1). Lineage (GTDB taxonomy): Bacteria > Planctomycetota > Planctomycetia > Gemmatales > Gemmataceae > JAJPHU01. Next base: position 780,993 of record CAVYEC010000005.1, on the reverse strand, counting down.
TCTTGCGCGGTTGAAACTTCGCCGACAGCCAATCGAGGCGCGGGTCGGGGATCTTGGCGACGCCGGTCTGGCCGAGCGAACTTTTGGACGGGTCGGGTTTGACGCCGGTCAACCACTGGAAGACCGTGCCCTTGCCGGAACCGGAGAACCCGACGAGGCCGACTTTCATAATAGCTCTCAGCTTTCAGCTATCAGCTCTCAGCTCTCACCGTCCGCGGTCCACAGGCAATGGACAGAGACGAGGTTATCGAGGATCATCAATGCAGGTCCTCTTGGCCACTGTATTACCATTCTCTTGGTCTGGCTACGGAGAACAGACCGGGGATGGCTGAGAGCTGAGAGCTGAAAGCTGAGAGCTATTATGTGTGACGAATGGATGCCGCGTTTGGAGTTGCCGATCACCTTCGAGCAGTTCCACCAGCTGCCCCGCAACGCGGCCTACAAGTACGAGTATTTCGACGAGGTCGCCTGGCTGAATCCTCGACCGCGGTATTATCACGCGCTGCTCGACCTGGGACCGCTGGCGCACCGGCCGCCGGAAGGGACGAGCCGCACGGCGGCGCTGCGACCGGTCCAGTCGGCGGACTGGGACGATCTGGCGCCGTTGTTCGCGGCGGCGTTCGAGCGCCAGCAGCCGTTCAGCGGCCTGGAGGGCGAACGGCGGGTGGCGGCGGCCAAGCGGAGCCTGCTGCACACCCGCTCCGGCGGCGATGGGCCGTGGATCGAACCGGCCAGCTTCGTCGCCACCGAGGGAGAGGACGGTCAGGAGATCGGCGGCGTTCTCGTGACGCTGCTACCCGAAGGCAACCCCGGCGGGTGGGATAGTTACCACTGGAAAGAGCCGCCCCCGCCGGACGCCCTGGCTCGGCGCATCGGCCGGCCGCATTTGACGTGGATTTTCGTCCATCCGTTTTTCGCCGGTCAGGGCGTGGGGACATTGCTTTTATCCGCCGCCGTGCGCGCGCTGCTCGCGCTGGGCTATCGCGAGCTGGCCAGCACGTTCCTGATCGGCAACGATTCGAGCATGCTTTGGCACTGGCGCAACGGCTTCCGCTTGCTGCCTTATCCTGGGTCCCGAAGGAAAGGGGATAAAAGGACCTAGAGGACGACGGGCGCGAAAAGACGGCGTTCCGGGACTCGCTCTCGGAACGCCGTTGGATGAACGGAACGGGTTTAATCTACCGCGCCGCCGACCGGAAGCAATGCAAAAGTCCCGCGGCCCCTCCTCACATTCGGATTCGCGCTTTGATCACGACGGCCTGATGCTCCAGTGCCGCCAGGCGCTGCCGCGCCTTGTACAGCCGGGAGAGATCGCCCTCCGCACGGTCGATCTTCTCCTGGATGATCGCCATCGACTGCCGGATGGACGCCTTGGCCGCGTCGAGCCTCTTCTCCCTCTCCTCTCTCGGTTCCGTTGTCATGGTGCCTGCCCTCCGGGTCTGTAAGGACCGCCCCGCGCCGCCAATCAGGACGGCGCGGGGCATTGGACAGAGAGTAGCGCCGCACCCTGCCCGAGTGCGGCGGTTGCTAACAGGAATAGCGGCAATCGGCGCGCCGATACCGGAGAATCAAGGTATAAAAAAACCGCGGCCGTTCGGCGAACGGCCACGGCAGACTACCCTCTCTTTTATCCGCAATCAACGTGCCGCCCGGTACGCGATTCGCAATGAAGAGTCGCACCGGGCCGGCCCAGTTCCGGCTCAAGAACAGGTCCGCTTGAACAGGCCCGGCCAGCCGCAGGGCGTTTCCTTCGCCGCCTCCGGGTCGGTTCGGACGGCCAACGTCGCGGCTTCCGCGGCGTCGATCACTTGCCGGTAATACGCCAAACGCTGGTCCGCGTTGTCGAGCACGCCGCCGAAGGCGCGGTTGGGGTCGAGATACAAGCGCGGCACCCCCACTTCCTTAACGCGCAGTCCGAGCCGGGCGGCCTGGACCCACAATTGCAGCGGCATGCCCCAGCCCGTCTCCGTGATGTGCAGGCGGTCCAGCGCCTCGCGCCGGTACGCCTTGAATCCGCAAAAGGCGTCGGTCAAATGCAGGCCGAAACGCCGGTTCAATTCGGCGGTCACTTCCCGGTTGATGCGCCGCCGGTCCTGCGGCGCGAGCGTGTCCTGGTGGAAGTCACGCAGGTAACGGCTGCCGGAAACGATGTCGGCGTCGTGAATCGCTTCGAGCAAAACCGGGATGCGCGACGGTTCGTGCTGGCCGTCGCAATCCATCGTGACGAGCACGTCGATGTCCTGCCGGTGGGCGTAACAGAAGGCGGACATCAGGGCCGCGCCATATCCGCGGTTGGCCGGGTGGGTGATGACGTGCAGCCCCTCCTGACGGGCCAGCAAGTCCGCCGTCCCATCGGTCGAGCCGTCGTTGACGACGAGGATGTTCGGGCTGTAACGCCGCACCTCGTGCAAGACGCCCTCCACATGCCGTTCTTCGTTATAGACCGGAATGGCCGTGAGTACTTTCATGCCGTGCAATTCCTTGTTGGAGGGTTCGATCCTCTCTGGATCTTCATTCTAAGGACGCCGCGTGCGCAATGTCAAAAACGTCTCGCTTCCCGCACCGAAGCTCCCGCGGAAGTCGGTTTTGGCATGATCTCTATGCGAATAATGGGCCGCGGCTGTCAAAATGGCGGCGGCAATCAATCGGCAAGCAAACTCCTTCTCGCCACCGCGCCAATTCCCATCACACAACTCATTTTGACATAAGCACTTGCGAACATTGTTCCGAAGTCCGCTGGACGCGAAATGCCTTGGCACGTCGCTTGCTTATCCACTTTCAACGGCGCTATTCAGGGCCGCCTTGGACAGAGACGCTTAACACACGAAACATCTTCATGGGAAGTCCGGTCTCTCGACCGTCGCTTCCGGAACGCAAACACCCGGAATGAAGGAGTGTACACATGAGATTCTCTCGCTGGCAGTCATTCAATCCTGTCTGGAACCAGTTGCAGCAGTTCCAGGACGAGATGAACCGTTTGTTCGATCGCTGGGGCAACGGCAACCCGTTCGCTGGCCCGGCCGCCTTTCCGCCCCTCAATGTCTGGGAAGACGGCGATCAGGTCCACGTCACGGCCGAGTTGCCGGGGCTGAACCTCAACGACCTGGAAATATACGTCACCGGCGGCAACCAGTTGACCCTCAAGGGCGAGCGTAAACCGTGCGCTCCGGAAAAGGGCGTTTGGCACCGGCAGGAACGGGCGTTCGGCTCCTTCAGCCGTTCGCTGACTCTGCCCTTCGCGGTTGACGCCGATAAGGTTGATGCCCGCCTGGAGAACGGCGTTCTGCACGTCCAGCTGACCAAGCACGAGTCGGCCCGGCCGCGCAAGATCCCCGTCAAGGCGGAGTAACGGGACCATTCAAGGAGCATTTACGAGGAGAACACGAACATGGCAAACATTACGACGACCCCGACGAAAGATCGCAGTGAAGTGGCCCATCCCGAGACGACGCGCGGCGGCGCTCACTTCACTCCCCGCGTGGACATTGTCGAGACGGACGGCGAGCTGACGCTATATGCCGAGGTGCCCGGCGTCCGGCCGGAAGACGTGGATCTGCACTACGAGAAAGGCGAGCTTTTGTTGCACGCCCGCGTCCAGCCGCGGGACAACCCGCAGTCGATGTTGCTGGCGGAGTACGAGGAGGGCGATTTTTATCGCGCCTTCACCATCCACGAGTCGATCGACAGCGGCCGGATCGCGGCGGAGTGCAAGAACGGCGTGTTGACCGTGCATCTGCCCAAGGCCGAGGCGGCCCGACCGCGTCAGATTCCGGTGCGCGGCGAGTAATCCTCTGCCAGCGCTCTTTCTCCCTCCCCCCTTGTGGGGGTGGGGGGGGTGAGAGCACCTCTACCCCCCACCCCTACCCTCCCCCACAAGGGGGGAGGGAGAAGACAAATCGCGGTGCCGCTGGAAACCATCACTGCACTTCCAGCGACGGGTTCAGGCGCAAGAGCGCCTACCCGGCAAGCAATTCCCCCCGCGTCACGGTCACGGCCTTGCCCTCCAGGTGGACACGCTCATCGCCGACGCGCAGCCGGACCACGCCGCCGCGTGCCGATGCCTGATACGCCGTGAATTCCCTCTTGCCGAGCTTTTTGTGCCAGTAATCGCCCAGGCAGCAGTGGGCTGAGCCGGTCACGGGGTCTTCGTTGATGCCCGCGGCCGGGGCGAAGAAGCGCGAGACGAAATCGAAGCGCGAGTCCGAGGACCGGCTGGTGACGATCACGCCGCGCACCGGCAGACTCGCTAGGAGCGCGAAGTCCGGCGTCACCCCACGCAGCGTCTCCTCCGAATCGACCTCAAGCAGATAATCGAAACGGTTCTTGCCGACGTACACTGGCGCGACGCCGAGCGCGGCCGTGAGCTTCGGCGGCGGCTCGGCCGGCTGCTCCACCGTGCGCGGAAAGTCCATCTCGATACCGTCGTCCTTCCGGGTGGTGGTGAGAATACCGCTTTTGGTGGCCAGGCGGATTTCCCGGCCCGGCGGGACGAGTCCTTGCTGCCAGAGGACATGGGCCGAGGCGAGGGTCGCATGGCCGCACAGATCGACCTCGACCGCCGGCGTGAACCAGCGCAGCTCGAAGCCGTCGCCGGCCCGGACGAGGAACGCCGTCTCCGAGAGGTTCAGCTCGCGGGCCACGTTTTGCAGCCAGTGCTCGTCCCGCCAGGCGGGCAAGAGACACACGGCCGCCGGGTTGCCGGCGAAGGCGTGTTCGGTGAAGGCATCGACGACGAACAGGGGATAAGACATGGCCGCTCCGATCCAACGGTTCGGGGTCTCTTGCGAGACGAGTTCTCGGCGACTATTCTAGGAGAGGATTTGGCGAACCGTCTGGCTGACAGCTCGCGGGCTGGCCGGGTTCGCGCCCTGGGAGTGTTTGCACCTCTGGTGGGGGCCCTGGTCTTCAAAACCAGTGGAGGGTTTGAACAAAGCTCTCTGTGGGTTCGATTCCCATACACTCCCGTAGATAAGGAAATCTCCGTCGGGCCGAACTGCGTGAGGCCGACCCACCAGGCAGAACGGGTGTCTTCCTGAGCAACCGCACCGGATTGGAGAGAACACCTTCTGGCCGCAGGCACCGATGAAGGCGAAATGACCGGAGCGGCGTTCTTGCACTTGCAATCGTTGGAATGAGTGCCGTCGTGGTCAAGGGACGGAGGTGTGCAACAGCGTTTGCAAGACATCCAACTCAACCGGCTTCGTCATGTGGGCGTTGAACCCCGCTTCCGTTGCTCTCCTGCGATCCTCTTCCCCGCCCCATCCGCTCAGGGCGATCATCCGGACGTTACGCCCCAGGCGCTCTCGAATACGGCGGGCCGCTTCGTAACCGTTCAGCTTGGGTAGGCCAATATCGAGGAGAATCACTTCCGGACGGTACTCCTCTGCGGCTCGCACAGCTTCCTCACCGTCGTAGGCCGTGCGAACCTCGTTACCCATCAACTTCAGCAGCAGCGCCAAGCTCTGCGCCGAATCCTTGAGATCGTCTACGACCAGAATGCGCCGTCCCGACATGACGGCTGCTTTCTCGACTTCCGACTTCAGCGGCTTGGGCTTCTCGGTGAGAACGGGGAGGCGGACGGTAAACTCGCTTCCCTTCGACGGGCCGTCACTGTGGGCTTCGACGCTCCCGCCGTGCATCTCCGTCAGGCGCTTCACCAAAGTCAGGCCAATCCCCAACCCCCCCTGCGACCACTCCAACGAGCGGTCTACCTGGGTGAACATTTCAAAGAGCGTAGGCAGCGCCTCGGAGGGGATGCCGATGCCGGTGTCTTTCACTTTCACGATTGCGTTGGACCCGACCCGCTCGGCGGTCAGCCAAATACGACCGCCCGGCTCCGTGTATTTGGCAGCGTTGGTGAGCAGGTTGGCAAACACCTGGGCCAAACGGGTCAAGTCCCCGTCCAGGAGAATCGGCTGCGGCGGCATCGTCACTGTAAGTTGATGCCCGCACTGTTCGATGAGCGGGCCGCTGGTTTCCACCGCGCCTTGCACGACTGCCGCCAAGTCGATCCGTTCTTTGCGAAGTTGTAGCTTATTCTGACTAATCCGGTTCACGTCCATCAGGTCTTCCACCAGCCGCACCATCTGTGTCATCTGCCGTTCCATCGTGCGGCGGGTGTCTTCGATCAACGCGCTATCGCCCTTGGCACGGCGGATCAATTCCAGGGAGTTGCGAATCGTGGCCAGCGGGTTGCGGAGTTCGTGGGCCAGGGTCGCCAGGAACTCGTCTTTGCGCTTGTCGGCCTGCTTCAGTTCGGCCATCAGGTCATAAAGCCGTTTTTCGGACTCTTTGCGGTCGGTTATATCCCTGGCAATCTTGGACGCGCCCACGGTGCGGCCCGTCTCGTCCCGGATGGGAGAGATGGTCAGGGAAACAGGGATGTGTTGCCCGTCGCTGCGTACCCGCACCGTGTCAAAGTGTTTGACCCTCTCTCCCGCTCGGATGCGTGCGATGATCTCCTCTTCTTCTTCGAGCCGGTCGGCGGGGAAGAGGAGGGAGATGTGCCGCCCCACGGCTTGCTCGGCGGTGAAGCCGAAGAGCCGCTCGGCGGCGGCGTTCCAGGTTCGGATGATGCTGTCCAGTGACTTGCTGACGATGGCATCGTCCGAAGATTCGACGATGGCCGCCAGCAGGCGGGCGGCCGCAAGTTGGGCGGCGATCTGCTTCTCCAGGTTCCGCCGCTCGGACACGTCTCGGAAGACCAGGACCGACCCGCCTACCTTGCCTTCCTTGGTACGGAGCGGGGCGGCGCTGCCATCAATGGGCCTCTCTGAGCCATCCCTGGCGATGAGGACGGAGTGGTTCGCCAGGGCGCAAATGTGTCCCTCACGCAGCGCCCGCAGGACGGGGTTCTCGACGAACTGGCGGGTGTGTTCGTTGACGACGTTAAAGACGGACGTGAGGGGCCGGCCCGCCGCCTCGCCCTGGGTCCAGCCGGTCAAGGACTCCGCGATGGCGTTGAGGAACGTGACCCGGCCCTCCGTGTCCGTCGTGATGACCCCGTCGCCAATGCTGGCGAGGGTCACACGCAGCCACTCCCGCTGCTCATCGAGCAACCGTTCCCCCCGCCTGTTCTGGATCACGATGGCCGTCTGGTTGGCCCCGACGCCCAGCAGCAGCCGATCTCGCTCGGACGGAAAATCGGCACGCCGGGAACCGGTGATCAGGACCCCGATGTCGTCAGCGATGCTGAATTGGGTGATGGCAACGTGCAACGTCCCGGCCCCAAACGGGTCGGGGATTGTGGAAGGTGGGTCGGCGGGGTCAGCCCCCAAGAGCGGGGCGAGCGCTGCCCTCACCGCTTCGACGTGGGAAGTGTCGGGGCCATGCTTATTGTGGACGACTTCGACCGGGCCGCCTCCGGTCTGACCCTCCAGCCGGACATAGATCAGGTCGAGCGACAGGCTGTTCCGTAGCACGTCGGCCAGGCTGCGGGCGATGCCGTCGGGGTTGAGGCCGGCCCAGACGGCAGGCAGGGTCGAGAGGGCAACCAGGTCCCTCATTGTCCGCCGTAGGTGGCGGTTCTCTTCGAGGGCGTTCTCTGGTGTGTACATCGCTGATCCACTACACTGCTTCGGCCTGACGCTCCCGTAGTTCCCGGAGCATCTCATCCGGCGGCACGAAGAAGGGGTTTTCTTGCAGGATGCCTCCGATGACGACCATCGGGTGTGTCCGCATGATGTCCATGACCACGTCGGCGCCGAACCGGGCCAGATCGTAAGTTCAGCACACGGCGTCGTCGTACTTGGGCAAGATGTAGTTCAGCCGGGTTTCGTACTCCACGATGTCTTCCACGCCGGGGCGGTCCTCCAGCGCCCATTCCATGTTGGCAAGCAGCCGGGTCAGCGGGTAGCCTTGAACCTTGCCGCCTTGCAGGACTTCTTCGATCAGGGCGAGCATCCGGTTCTGGTCGAAGCGGCCTTCCCGCAGGTAGGCGTCCTCCCAGCGGCGGACCTCCAGTTGCCCACGGGCTTCGGCAGCGGCCACGTCAATGCCCTCCTGCTCCAACCGCCGCAGGTGGTCCGAGCGATGGTTCGGATCAACGATGTGGAACGCCTTGTGGCCCTGCTCGAACCCCTCCTTGATGTAGGGGAGCAGGACTTGATACTCTTCATCCTTGCTGTGGAAGAAGGCACAGACGTGCCGGGAGCGGTCGAGCGGCCTCCCGGCCAGTCGAACCTCTTTGGTCTGGCTTTTGATCTCGTTCATCGTCATTCCTTCCGCTGCCGTTGCCGGCTTCTTGTCGTCACCCATCCCGCCTTACTTAGATAAGGCGTCCGAGTCCGATAAGGGACGACCAGCCGCAATAGAGTATCCTACCGAACGGGCGGCTGAATAATAGGGTCGCCAGCAAACACGCTCGGACCCACAGTTTTTTCGGCATTAGCAGGGTGGCCCGACCGAAGGAGGGGGTGGAAAAGGGTAGAGGAGAGTGACACCCTGGTTCCGCGGCCGACACCGAGCAGGTGTCCGCAAACGCATTCGTTGGCAGGACAAGCCTAAACGATACGCGGTTCGGTTTCACAAGGAAAAAGTCTGCGGGAGGCGTAACCGAATTCGGCCCGGAGGCCGGGAGGTGATGTTCGCGCTCAGCCACCCCAGGCAATGGGCGTGCCCGTGTTGACGGCGAACGGCTGGCCGAACAGATCGCGGATCTGGGCGGTGGTATCCACGCCAAGAGCTTGCAGCACATTGGCACCGAGATCGGCGGGGGTGTAGGCAGCGCTGGCCGGGTGGGCGGCAAAACGGTCGCTGGCGCCCAACACCTGACCACGGCCCACGCCGGCGCCGAAGGCGAGCAGGCTGAACACACCCGGCCAGTGATCGCGGCCCGTCGGGGTCGCCCCCGCCCCGCCCTTGATCGGCATGCCGATCTGCGGCGTACGCCCGAATTCTCCCGTCACCACCACCAACACCTCGTCCATCAATCCGCTTTCGGTCAGGTCGTCGATCAGGGCGGACACGGCGCGATCGAAGGGGGGTAGGAGAATGTTTTTGAGGCGCGTGAAATTGTCGGTGTGCGTGTCCCAGACGTTGGACTCGCCGAGATTGACCTGCACCAGCGGCACGCCGGCTTGCACGAGCCGGCGGCCCAGCAATAATCCCTGGCCCATCAACGTTCGGCCGTAGCGGTCGCGCCGCCGCGGATCTTCGCGCTCCAGGTCGAAGGCGTTGCGGCACGCGGTCGAGGTCAGGACGGCGAGGGCCTGCCGGCGGCGGTCGTCGAGGTCGGCGCAAGCGGTCTGCTGATCCATCTCGCGCCGCTGCGCGTCCACGGCGGCCAAGAGCGAAAAGCGGTCGCGCAGCCGGCCGGGGTCCAGTCCCTCCGGCAGCGTCAGACCCACGCGGCCAAAGTCGGGAGCGGTGGGATCGCCGACGAGGTGCCAGGGATCGTATCGGGCACCGAGGAAGCCGGCGTTCTGACCGGGGAAGACGGCCCCCTCGAACGTCAGGCGCGTCGGCAGGACGACGGTGGGCGGCAGGCCGGGCGGTCCCGGCCGCGCCGCGGCGAGCAGGGAACCCAGGTGGGGCCGATCGCGCCGCGAGGCAGCGACGCCGGTGTTGGGCGGCGTCTCGTTGACGCAGGCGAAGAGACGATGGACGGCCAACTCATGCACGGGACTGGTAGTGGTCATCGACCGCACCAGCGTTACGCGGTCCAGTCGGCGGGCCAGTTCGGGAAGGTGTTCGCCTACGCGCACGCCCGGCAGCGCCGTGGCGATGGTGCCGAAGCCGCCGCGGACTTCCAGGGGGGCATCCGGTTTGGGATCCAGCGTTTCCAGATGGCTCGGCGCTCCGGGACAGAACGCCAGGAGGACGCCGCGTATCTTTCGCCGCGGTCGCTCTGGTACGGCGGCGTGCGCTCGGATACCTAGGACATCGACCAGGCCCAGACCGAGCCAGGCCAGCGCGCCCTGCGCAACAACGCCCGGCGAGAGGGTCTAGCCAGGGGATAGCGCGAGGCCGGTCGCGAGGACATCGGAACGGCTCCTGAAGAGGTGCCTAATCGCGATTGTAACCCCGCCAGACTGTCCGTCAACGGGGGAGCGGAGTCGGCAAGCCTGGATTGACAGGAAATTGAGGGCGAGTTAGCATTTCGCGCCATCGGGATCATGGAAGGAATCCCTCGCAAGAGAGGCAAGGAGGCCCGCGTTTCAATTCTCGCCTCACGCGCCGGCCCCTCCCCTTGCTCGATCAGACCCGCCTTCAGGCCGAAGCCTCGTGCTCCAGTGTAGGGAGTTTGGATGAATTACCACGAACAGATCCCCGGATGGTTTGACTTCGCCGGCCTCTACGACGACATGGTCGCCCGGGCGCGCGACGGCGCCCTCTTCGTCGAGATCGGCGCCTACCTCGGCCGTTCGACCGTCTACCTGGCCTCGCGCATCAAGCAGTCCGGCAAGAACATCCGCGTCTACGTCGTCGATCTGTGGGACGGCTGGTTCTACGACGATTACCGCCAGCAGACGCCGATGCCGGAGTCCGCAGACGTGTTCTGGCACTTCATGCGCAACGTGCGCGGCGCCGGCATCGAGGACGTGCTGTGCCCCATGAAAATGCCGTCGGAAAAGGCGGCGACGCTGTTCGAGGACGGCACGCTCGATTTCGTGTTCATCGACGCCGACCACGGTTTCGAGGCGGTTCGCCGCGACTTGCGCTCGATGGTTCCCCAAGGTCAAACGCCGCGGCGTCCTGGGCGGGCACGATTACACGAACAACGATTTTCCCGGCGTGCGCCGGGCGGTCGATGAGTTCTTCGCGGAGCAGGAGTTGCCGCTGCAAATCAACGGCACGTCGTTTTTGGCCACCAAGCCCAGTCCGCGCTGGGTCAACGCGGCCATGCGCGCCTACCGCCGGCTGGTGCCGGCCAGTTGAGGATTTACACCCTGAGCGGGGGGCGTAAGCCCCCTGAGTCGTGCGCTCAGGGGGCTTACGCCCCCCGCTCAGACTGAAAGACATCACAGCGTCCACACGCCGCCGGCCCAGGTCAGTCCGCCGCCGAAGGCGATCAGCAAGACGCGGTCGCCGGGACCGATGCGGCCGATCCGCACCGCCTCATCCAGGGCGATCGGGATCGATGCGGCCGAGGTGTTGCCGTAACGGTCCAGGTTGACCATCAGCTTTTCGCTGGGGAAATTCAGGTCGGCGAAGGCGGCGTCGATGATGCGCTGGTTGACCTGGTGCGGGATCACCAAGTCGATGTCGGCTGGCGTCAGGCCGCACTCGGACAGGCTCTCGCCGATTAATTCGATGATGGTGCGCACGGCGAACTTGAACACCTCGCGCCCGTTCATGCGCAAATAATCGAAATGGTCCACCGGTGCGACTCGGCCGACGTGGAGGCCGGCGGGCGCAAGCGCGCCCCGTTGAGGCGGATCAGCTCGCCGCGACTGCCGTCAGCATACAAGCGAAAGGAGTGCTGGCCGCGCACCGGCCCCTCCGTGGCCCCCAGCACGACCGCGCCGGCCCCGTCGCCGAACAGCACGCACATCGCCCGGTCGCTGAAATCGACGACGCGACTGAGCGTTTCGCTGCCGACGACGAGGACGTGTCGGCAAGTACCGGTCTGGATGAACTGGGCGGCGATGGTCAGGCCGTACAGAAAGCCGGTGCAGGCGGCGTTGAGGTCGAAGGCGGGAACGGGACGACAGCCCAAACCGGCCTGAATCAGACAGGCGTTGGCCGGCACCATCATGTCCGGTGTGACGGTGGCGCAGATAATCAGATCCACGTCAGTGGGGCGAAGGCGGGCGGCCTCCAAAGCACGGCGGGCGGCGTCGAGGCCGAGGCTGGCCGAGGTGTCGCCGGGACCGACAATGCGGCGTTCCTGAATGCCGGTACGCGAGCGGATCCATTCATCGGACGTGTCCAGGCTGGCGGGAAATTCGGCGTTGCGGAAGACCCGCGTGGGCAGACTGCTGCCGGTTCCCAACAGCATCATACCGAGGGAGGTATTCATGGATCACCCGGACAACAAAGCCCCACGGACGGCGGTAGTGGTTTGGGTTGTGTCACGCTGGCAGCGTGCCCTACGTAGGGCACGCTGCCAGCGTGCCAAACCAGCCGCCACTACCCGGACGGCAAACGAATGCCAGTATATTAAGGAATGCGTTGGCGGATGAAACGAATTTGCAAAAAAACGAGAATATGTCGAAAGCGATACGGCGCGGCTATCGTTTAGGGAAAGTGGAAGGGTAGGCCGGGGAAGAGGTCCGCCGCACCCGCTCAGGGTTCGCACACCCACCGGCGCGGCGGCTCCCAGCACGGCTTCAGGTCAAAGGGGTGATCGCGGAACAGGTCGCGCGGGTAGACCGTGTTGGGCCGGATGACGCGCGGATCGACGACCCCGGCCACGGCCAGGGCGGACACGGCCAACTCTGAACAGAACCAGCGATGCCGATCGATGCGCGGTGCTGCCGAACACCCGGCTATGGATGGCACCGTGCGCCCGCAGCGGCGTCGCTTCGAGGATGACGCGGAACAGCGCGAACCGTTTGCCCGCTTGTTCCAGGGCGAAGGCGGTCAATCGGGCCGATTGCTCCGGCGTGAGCGGAACGCATCGGCGGCGCACCCAGATCGTTCCGTCGTGCGTGGCGCAGGCGCGGCAGCAGGTCCATCAGGTAGACGTTGAAGAAGTCGTAAGGCCCCGCTTCGAGGGCGGCCGGCCTGCCGTCGGGCAGACAGACGACGAGGCCGGTGTGGTAGGGCTGGCCGGTGCGCGCCAGGGCGTACAGGAAGCGCGAGCGGAGGTGGTCGCTGGAATACAGAAGGAGGTCGCCGGGCTGCGGCACGTAGGCTTCGCGCGGGGCGGTTCGGTCTTCGGGACCGACGCCGGGCGGGAGCAGCCAGCCGGCGAAGTGCCCGGCGCGTGCGCGGGCGGCTGGCTGCCGAGACCAGCCAGAGCGATCAGAACGACCGTGACCAGGGGAGAGCACCGAGGCATGAGCGTTCAGGGTGTTGATCGCCGGGGTGTACGTGCCCCCCGCTCCGCCGCGAGGGCGGGGACAGGGTTGGCATCGTCCGGCCGCCGGGCGTGACTTGAGGAAATCTATCGGCTTGGTGAACTCGGATGGAGAAATGTTCCGGGTTTGTCTTCATTGGCCGGAGGGCCGATTGCCACTTTGCCAGGCGCATAAGCCGCTACGCGGCTGTCCGCAGCCACTTCAGTAAGTTCCGCATCCCATCGGTCGAACGCTTTCTTCGCAACATTTCGGGCAGCCTCTTCCGCTTTGCTCCTCTCCACTTCGTTTGCCTTTCCGTCAGCCAAACGTTCCGCAACCTCAACTGCATCTTGACTCTTCTCCTCACTGATAAGGTGCCAAATTCGTCGACAAGCAGCAACGGCCAGCAACCTCCTTTTTCGATTAGTCGTCTTCGCTCTCAAGAACCCCAGCAGATAATCGGGACTGTTGCATTCCAGCCATTCCACCTCCGTCATGATGGTCCCTACTTCCGCCGTCCCGCCGTGACATCGACTTCGGTTTCGTGCAAAAACTGCGCGGCCTGCTCCGGCGGGACCGGGTTGATGTAAAAACCCGTGCCCCACTCGAAGCCGGCCACGCGCGTCAAGCGCGGAATAATCTCCATGTGCCAGTGATAGTGCGGCAACAATTGCGTATCGAACGGCGATGTGTGAATGATGTAATTATAAGCCGGCTTATCCAGCGCCGACTCGATCTTCAACAATAACGTCTTCAGCACCGTGCCCAGTTCATCGACCTCGTTCTTCTGGATGTTTTCGAAATGACTGTTGTGCATTTTCGGCACAACCCACGTCTCGAACGGGAAGCGGGCGGCGTAGGGGCAGAAACAAAGGAAATTCGGTGTGTCCAAAACGATGCGTTTCTCGGCCTGCAATTCCTGGTGGATGATGTCGCAGTAAATGCACCGGCCGCGGTAGTTGAAAAACTCCAGCGAGCCAGACATCTCCTCCCACACGTTAATCGGCACGATCGGTGTGACAATCAGTTGTGAGTGCGAATGCTCCAGCGAGGCGCCGGCGGCCGCGCCGACGTTCTTGAAAACCATGCCGTACACCAGGCGCGGATCTTTCTTCAAATCGACAAGTCGATCTCGGTAGACCCACAGCACCTCGCGGATGTTTTCTTCCGAGAGGTTGGCCATGCTCGCCTCGTGGAAGGGGCATTCGAGGATGACCTCGTGCGCGCCGATGCCGTTCATCTTGTCGTAGATGCCGTCGCCGCGTTTATTCAGATCGCCCTCGATCTGGAGGGCGGGGAATTTGTTGGGCACGACGCGGACGCGCCAGCCCTTCTCGTTGGAACGGCTGTTGCGATCGCGGTAGGCGAGGATCTCGTGCGGCGTCTTGTCCTCGTTGCCCTCGCAGAACGGACAGAAAGAACCCTCCGGCATCGGCTCATTCTTGGGAGCGACCGGCCGTTTGGCCCGGTCGGTGGCGATGATGACCCAGCGTCCGACGATGGGGTCCTTGCGCAATTCCGGCATCGGCAACCCTCGCAGTGAAGCGGCGAAACCTTGCAGCGTTAGATCCATAACACGTCCGTAGTCCGTAGTCCGTGGTCCGTGGTCCGTAGCCAAGACAGACATTTCTTTGCTACGGACTACGGACTACGGACTACTAACTATTTACACATCCCACATGATCTGCTCGAAGTCGCGCGACGGACGGGTCAACACGATAGCACCTTCACGCGGGGCACGATCAATACCTTGGCCATCGCGCAGCAACTCGACGAAGAACTGCATGTGCTCATCGACGGCCACGCCCAGCGCGTCAAACGGGATCGCCATCTCGGCGATTTGATCGACTCCCACCGCCAGTTGGATACCCGCCACCAGGGCACCGTCGCGGAAAAGTTCGATACGCTGATCGGGCCGGCCGGGATTCGTCACGCGCGCCTCGAAGCCGGCCGGCTCCAGGAAGCCGACGCGCCACACGTCGAAATCCGCCAGGGCGCTCCGGGCCGGACGGTTGCAGTCAATGCGGATCAACAAGAGATCCAGGCTGAAGCCGAAATACAGTTCTTCGAGTGGTCCCTGCGTCGCCATCGCCATCGTACCACGTTCGTTCTGGCAAATGTAGCGACCGGCGCTGACCCACTCGAAAAAGGTATAGCGGCCATCGATTTTGACATCGAGGAAGGCACGGGGCGCGGTGTAGTGGACGCGCTGGCCCTTGCGGCTGATGGGTCGGGCCAATTCCGGCGGCGGCGCGTCGCCCAAGAGGACGTAGACATTCTGCAAATGCTTGCGGAAGAGGTAATCGAACAGGGCGTCCTGGGCGCTGGAGTGATCGTCGCCGAACCACCAGAACCAGTCGCTGCCCTCGGCGATGTAAATTTCCTCCCACGCCCTTTCAAAGGATGAAGGAGGAAGGATGAAGGATGAATCGGAATTCTCCTTTGTTTGTTCATCCTTCATCCTTCCTCCTTCATCCTTTTTCTTCAGATGCTCGCGCGTGCGATGCAGGGCGTCCCAGGCCGTGTTGTCTTCCTCGTGGCCGATCCAGATGGCGAAGTTGTGGCTGATCCAGCTACCGGCGAACAGGTGCGGCAGAGTGTCCTGTGGCGGATAACGCTCGAGATATTCGCCGATTTTCATCGGCTTGAGGCCCGGTGTGCGCGTGCAGCGCGCGTAGAGGGCGCGCAGGAAGGCGACGCCGCCGCCCGGATAATGCTCCCAGCAGTTCTCGCCGTCGAGAATGACGCTGACGAGGGTCGGCTCGTCGCGCTGCACCACCTGGCTGATGCCGTACAGGCAGCTCAGGAAATTGTCGGCGGCAGCGTCCGGGTCGCTGCGCTGGTAGTGAAAGCCGATCAGGTCGCTGAGGGCATGATCGCGAAAGACGATGCCCAACTCGGCGTTGCCCTCGCGCACCTTGTACGCCTGATACATCTTGTCGGGATTGCGGACGTGGCCCTTACCGTCACGGCTGACGAGACCATGCGTCGAGGCACTGAGCACCTCCTCGTCGGTGGCGATCCAGCGGAAACCGTGCTGCGCTAGCAACGGCAGCATCGGCTGGCACACGGACCCCTCGGCCGGCCACAGGCCGCGCGGCCGTTCGCCGAAGATACGCTGATGCTCTTCCAGTGCCCGGCGAACATGAAGTGCCGCGTCCTCGGGGTAGCCGCCGGTGTAGCGCGGCAGCTTGACATCCGGCATGGCCTCGCGGGCCAGCTTCTTGTCGAATAAGAGCGGCAAAATGGGGTGAAAAAACGGCGTCGTCGTCAGCTCAACTTGCCCGCTCTCGGCGAGCTTCTTGTGCAGCGGAATGATTTGCCGGAGGATCTCGAAATGCTTGGCCAGCAGCGCCTCGCGGTCTTCCTCGGTGAAATTGCGGCCCTTGTCGCGCAGGGCACGCAGGCAATCGTCGCGCTCGACGGCCAGGGGGTGGACCCAGGTGAGGTTGAACCATACTTGCAGGTCGCGCAGGTCGCGCGGCTGGAAGCGGCGCAGGGCGTCGCGGGCGCTGTTGCGCCCGGCGGCGCGGCGCTGGTACAACTCGGCGTAGCGCGGGAAAGGCCGGATCATGTGGTCCGGGTTGGCCATGAAGAAGTGGTCGAGCAGAAAGAGGCAGTCGGCCTCCTGCAAATCGTCGGCGGGGATGCGCGACACATCCAGGAAGCGGTCGCTGGCGTTGCGTTCGGTGTAGGCTTGGAGTTGGAGCAGCAGGCTGGGTACAAGGTTGATGGTGCAGCGCATCTCCGGGAATTCGAGGAGATGCAGGGCCATGCCGTAATAGTCCTTGACGCCGTGCAGCCGCACCCACGGCATCGGATTTTCCCCGCTCACGTCGTCGGGATAGTACGGCTGGTGCTGGTGCCACAAAAATGCCAACGCGATGTCCGACATGCCGCACCAATGGAGGAAGGGCGACTCCGCAGAACGAATCGTCCGTCCTTCATCCTTTCAAAGATCGTCTCGGAAATCGAGTGACATTCCGGCCCGTTCCTCGGTTCTCTCACCAGCCGCGGCGCCGGCAAGGGACGCGGGCATCCGTGGCGCTATAGTATGGACAGAGCCAGGCGTCCGCAACGGCTCTAGGTCAGCCATCACCGAGGAACCACCGTGTCCAGCAGCCTACTCGACAAACGCGAGACGCGCATCCGCACCATGTTCGGCAACATCGCCCGTCGCTACGACCTGCTCAACCACCTGCTGAGCCTGAATATCGACCGCTACTGGCGCTGGCGGACGACGCGCCTGGCCCCGCCGCACCTCGGCGAAGCCGTCGCGCCGATTCTCGATGTCTGCACCGGCACCGGCGACCTGGCGCTGGCCTACGATCGAGCGGCGAACCGGCGTGTCCCCATCGTCGGCGCCGACTTCTGCCTGCCGATGCTCTTGCCGGCCCGCGACAAGACGCATCGGCGACAGGCATCCGAGCGCATCCGCTACGTCGAGGCCGACACGCAGCGTCTGCCCTTTCCCGCCGACACGTTTCAGCTAACGACGGTGGCCTTCGGCCTGCGCAACGTGACCGACACGGATCGCGGCCTGGCAGAGATGGTGCGCGTGACGCAGACGGGCGGCCGGGTAGCGATACTGGAGTTTTCGAAGCCGCGCCATTGGTTGTTCGGCCGGATGTATCGCGCGTATTTCCGCTGGATTCTGCCGTGCGTCGGCCAGGTCATTTCGCGCAGCCGCGATAATGCTTACAACTATCTGCCGGCCAGCGTGATGGAGTTTCCCGACGGCGAGGCGCTGGCGGAAAAGATGCGCGGCCATGGATTGACGGATGTTCGCTGGTATCCGCTGACGTTTGGCATTGCGACGCTGTATATTGGAACGAAGGTGGTGAGGAAGGAGGTCGTTTCATGAACGAGCAATGGCGTAAGCACATCACTATGGAGCCGGGCAAGCGCGGGGGACGCCCGTGCATTCGGGGCATGCGCATCACCGTTCAGGATGTTCTCTCGTATCTCGCGGCGGGGATGAATACCGCCGAGATCCTCGATGATTTCCCGTACCTGACGGCGGAGGACGTTCAAGCCTGCCTGGCCTTTGCCGCAGAACGCGAATGGCGGATGCGAGTGACGACGCCGTGAAACTCCTCTTCGATCAAAACCTGTCGCCCACATTGGTCGCTCGTCTGGCCGATTTGTTCCCCGAGCGGGTAAGCGAGTCAAGCAATGCTCGGCTGGCTATTTCGATTCTTCTTCGGCCGTCCCGAACGTCGTGTGTATTGCTGGCGCTGCGGTCGGTTTGTGCGCGCTGAGCGAATGCCAGTACATGATGTACGACGCTCAGTTCGCGGCGGCGAAACGATCGCTTAACGAAGCTCTTGACCGCGGCGAACTCGATGAGGCCCGCCGGAGCGAGATACTGCGGCCGCTTCGGGAAGAATGCCGGCGGTTGTCGGGAGAGGAGGGGTTAGAGCCGTCCCACCTGTACAAGCACCGTGCGATCCTATACGGCCCACCGTGCCGGCGTTGTGGACGGAACTTGCGGACACCTCAAGCGCGGCGTTGCATGGCATGTGGCTTGGAGAAAGATCGATAAGCGGATGGTAGATCTTGAGCGTGCCGATGCGCCTTACCCCGTGAATCGACCGCTGCACCAACTCATCAGCGCACTTCCAGCGTGTAATCGGGATGACCGGGCGGACTCGTCCGCTGCGTCAGATGGAACGATTGACCGAACACGACCGATTTGATCCAGCCGTCTCTTTTCGGAGTCACTCGGTAGCCTTTGGGCGTGTGCCGCAGAATGTCGAAGGCGAGCGGCTCTTCCCGTGCATCGACCAGCCAATATTCGCGGATGCCGGCGACCCAGTAGCCCCGAAGCAGCACTTGAGTGTCTTTGCGAACCGAGTTGGAGCTGACCACCTCCAGCACCATGTCGGGCGAGCCTTCCAGTTCGTCGTATCCTTCACCCCTCGTATCGAGGAGTCGAAGGCGGTCCTTCAGGGTAGCTTCAGAAGCGAAGAGCGCATCCGGTATAACGGAAATGTCCGCTCTGATATTGCTCAATCTCGCTCCGTCGCCGAGTAGCAAACCCATGCGTGCGGTCTTAACTTGCCGCCCGAGTACGGAGGCGAGACAGCCTTTGACCGCAACATGCGTAAATAAATCTTGCCGGCTGAGGTCGATGTCCACCTCGCCGGCCAGGTAGCAAATCCGTCCATGCTCGGGGAAATCGTCGCTGTTGGTCCATCGGCGAAAGGAAGCCAAGTCTTTCACCCACACCGGGATGACGATGTGCTCCAGATCGTATTTTATGTTGAACATATTGCCCTCCTGGCTGTGTCTGCCGCGTCCGGTTGCCTATCATACGAGAACCGTAGGAGTCGATACCAGCCCATCCCGCTCCGCGCCGGTTGCTGTAGAATGAGACCATCGTTCGACCCGCCGCGAAGGAACACCCCATGACGACCGCTTCGCCTTCCCCTGCTTCTTCTCCTCATCTGCTCGTGCGGGCCGTGCGCGGCGAGGCGGTGGAGCGGCCGCCGGTCTGGGCCATGCGCCAGGCCGGACGCTGGGATCCCGAATTCAATCGCGTCCGCAACGGATTGTCCTTTTACGAATTCTCCGAGAACGTCGAGCGGAGCGCGAAAGCATCGCTTTTGCCGCGCCGTTTCGGCGTCGATGGCATCATCCTCTTTTACGACATCACCACGCTGCCCGTGGCGATGGGCCAACGCTTCCTGCTTCAGCCGTCGCAAGGCCCGGTGCCCGATCATCCCATCCGCACCCTCGCTGACGTGGAGCGCCTGGAGGCGCGGCCCGATCCGCGGCGATTTCAGCATGTCCGCGATTTGCTGCGCCTGGTGCGCGAGGAGTTGCACGGCGAATTGCCGGTGCTGGTCTTCGCCGGATGCGCCGTTCACCGTGGCGACCTACAGCATCGGCACCGGCAAGGACATCGCCGCCACCCGCCGTTTCGCCGCCGAGCAGCCGCGCGTCTGGGACGCCCTGCTCGATCGCCTCACCACGGCGACGGTGCATTTTCTGCGAGCGCTGATCGACGAAGGGGCCGATGTGTATCAGCTATTCGATTCCTGGGCCGGCCTGCTCGAACAGGCGGAATACGAGGCGTGGGCACAACCGCGTCATGAGATCATCTTCCGCGAGGCGGCCGGCGTGCCGCGCATCCTGTTCGTCAAGGAAGGACCGTATCTGCCGCTCATGGCCGCGTCGGGGGCGGACGTGATCTCGCTGGGAGTGCGTCACGACCTGGCGGCGGCGCGGCGAGCGTATCCGCATTTGACCTTTCAGGGCAACGTGGATGAGGAGATTTTACGTTCCGGTACGCCGGAGCAAGTAACGGCGGCGACGCGGGCTTGCGTGGCGGCGGGCGGCGGACGAAGGCACATCGTCAACCTCAACCACGGCGTCGATCGGGGCACGCCGGTCGCCAACTTCGAGGCGTTCGTTCGTGCGGCTCGCGGCGGATGAGGGATCCTCTCTCGAAAGGTGCGGAATCGGTCTTCGGAACGCGGCCGGATTTGATAAGGTGAGAAGAGGCAGGCCCGACATCGGGGTGACAACGTCCAAAGAGCAGTACCGTCATGCTGCGCATCCGCATCTGGAGCAAACAGGAGCATCAGGAAGTCGAGCATCCGTCCGGCCCCATCGAGTTCGGGCGCGGCGGGCCGCGCAACAACATCCCCCGCATCGTCATCCCCGACCTGTACGTTTCCAAGGACCATATCCAGGTGCAGGAGCTGGACTCGGGCCGGGTTCGCGTCGAAAACCTGAGCCAACGCAACTCGATCCGCCTGGCCGACAACAGCGTCATCGCCACCGGGGCCAGCCGCGAGTTGGAACCGCCCATTCATCTCAGCGTCGGCGAGACCAGCCTGGAAATCGACCGCCCCAACACCGACTCCGGCGAGAAGCTGCTGGAGACGATTGCCTCGCCGTTCATCCGCCGGGCGAACCAGACTCCCGAACAGAGCCTGATGGAGCTGGGACGAACGCCGGCGCCGGAAACGCTGGCGCACTGGTTCGAGACGGTCATCGCCGTGCAGCGCGCCGCCGCCGGATCGACCGAGTTCTACCAGCAAACGGCGCGGGCGGTGGTGATCCTGGTCGGCCTGGATCGCGGGTTGGTCCTGCTGCGCCGCGACGGCCGGTGGATGGTGCAGGCCCGCTATCCCGACGACGATAACTACCTCGGCCGGGAATTCAGCCGGACCATTCTCGATCGCGTCGAGCACGAACGGCGCACGTTCTACCAAACGTCGGCGTCGATCCCCAACTCGTCGGAGAGCCTGCAAGGCGTCGAGGCCGTGGCCGCCTCGCCGATTTTCGACCTGCACGATCAAGTGGTCGGCGCCGTCTACGGCTCGCGCAACCACATCACGTCTCACGCCGGCATCGGCATCGGTCTGCTCGAAGCGCAGGTGATGCAGCTTTTGGCGTCGGTGGTGGGCGTCGGCCTGGCGCGGCAGGAGCAAGAACGACGGGCGGCGCATCGTCTGGTGCAGCTCGAACAGTTCTTCCCTGGCGACCTGGCCCGCGAGATGGAGCAGAACCCGCACGTCCTCGACGGCCAGGAACGCGAGGTCACGGTCCTGTTCAGCGATATCCGCGGGTTTTCTCGATTGGCCGAAAAACTGGGGCCGTCGGACATATGCCGGCTGGTTTCGGACGTGATGGAGCGATTGACGGCGCGCGTGCAGGAGGCGGGCGGCGTGGTCGTCCATTATGCCGGTGATGGCCTGATGGCCCTGTGGAACGCTCCGAAAGATATGCCCGATCACGCGGTGAGGGCGTGCCGGGCCGCCCTGGCCATGCTCACCGACATGCCGGACGTGGACGCCCAATGGCAGGAGCTGCTGGGCGGGCCGGTGCGCCTGGGGGTCGGTTTGAACACGGGGCTTGCCCTGTGCGGCAACACCGGCACCAAAAAGAAGTTCCACTACGGCGCGCTGGGCCATACCGTCAACCTGGCCAGCCGCGTCGAGGGTGCCACCAAGTACCTGGGCATTCCCGTGCTCATCACCGGCTCGACGCACGCCCAGATCGACAGCGGTTTCGCCACCCGGCGGCTGTGCCGGGCGCGTCTAGAAGGCATCGACGGCACCGCGGAACTTCACGAGCTTCACGACGAAGACGCGCCGGAGGAGTGGTTGAATTGGCGCGCGGTGTACGAGAAGGGATTGGCCCAGTACGAGAGCGGCCAACTGGTCGAGGCGTGCGGCACGCTTCACTCCCTGCTCGTCGGACGCAAGGAACACGACCGGCCCACCGTGATGCTGCTCGCGCGGGCCACGCAAGCCCTGAAGGAACCGCCCGAGCATTTCGATCCGGTGATCGAGCTGGAGCATAAATAGCGCGATCCCGCACGGCGGGATCGTTCTGGCCTCATTTCCCTCCATCCGTTACAGTAATCGTTCGGAAGCCCATCGAAATCCGATGCCGGGGAGAACGGCCAACCATGCGCTACCTCGCTTGCTTGTGCGTTATGCCCGTCCTGGGTTGCGGCGTCGCGGAAACACCCCTCCCGCAGGCGTCGGCCGCGCCGTTGAAGCCGGCCGCGTCACTTCCGCCGGATCTGCGCATGCGCGTCACCGGCAGCGATTGGCCGAGGTTTCTGGGGCCGACCGGCGACAGCGTTTCCACCGAAAAGGGCATCGTAACGCCCTGGCCGGAGGCGGGGCCGCGCATCGTCTGGCATCGGGAAGTGGGTACGGGCTACGGCACGGCGACCGTCAGCCGCGGCCGGCTCTTTCTATTCGACCGTCTCGGCGACAAAGCCCAACTCCACTGCTGTAAGAGCGAGACCGGCGAATCGCTCTGGACCTTCGAATATCCTACCGATTACGTGGACGTCTACCGCTATAACAATGGCCCGCGCTGCTCTCCCGTCGTCGATGGCGACCGCGTCTACATTTTCGGCGCTGAGGGGATGTTGCATTGTCTGCGAGTCGAGGACGGCAAACCGATCTGGAAGGTGGACACGCAAGCGGAATTCGGCGTCGTCCAGAATTTCTTCGGCGTCGGCAGCACGCCGGTCATCGAAGGCGACTTGTTGCTCGTCCAGGTCGGCGGCAGCCCCAAGGGCACGCGAGCCAGAACGGCCCACGATCTTCCCCAAGGGGACGGCAGCGGCCTGGTGGCCTTCGAGAAGTATACCGGCAAGGTCCGCTATCGTGTCACCGACGAACTCGCCAGCTACTCCAGCCCGAAGCTGGCGACCATCGGCGGGCGGCGCTGGTGCTTTCTGTTCGCGCGCGGCGGCCTCGTCGCGCTGGAGCCGACCACGGGCAAGGTGGATTTCCAGTTCCCCTGGCGCGCTCGCATCCTCGAAAGCGTCAACGCCAGCACGCCCGTTGTCGTCGGCAATCGCGTCTTCGTCTCCGAAACCTACGGGCCGGGCAGCGCCGTGCTTGAAGTCGAGCCGGGAAAGTACAAGGAGATCTGGACCGACCGGGACAAGGGAATTCGTGACAAAAGCCTGCAATGCCACTGGAACACGCCCATCCACGTCGAGGGCTACCTGTACGGTTGCAGTGGCTATCATCTGCCCGAGGCCCAGCTGCGTTGCATCGAGCTGGCCACCGGCAAGGTGATGTGGCGCGAGCGCGACCTGACGCGCACCTCCCTGCTGCTCGTCGATAAGCACTTCATCTGCCTCGCCGAAGATGGTATCCTGCGGCTCTTGAAAGTGAACCCGAATCGGTACGAGGAAGTGTCGAAGGTGGAACTGAAGATGCCGGGCGAGGACGGCAAGCCCAATCCACGCGGGGAACCGATGCTTAAGGAACCCTGCTGGGCGGCGCCGATCCTGTCGCACGGACTTTTGTACGTGCGCGGGGCCGATCGCCTCGTGTGCCTGGAGTTGATCCCCAAACCCAAGAAGTAAGCATCACGAAGTCAAGGATTGACTAGCCCGCCGCGCCAGCAAGGGAAGTGCCCTTGCTGGCGCGAAGGGCTGGTCAAAAGGCTCGAACCCGAATTCAAGGAGGATACACGGATGCGGCTACGATACGAACTTGGCGCGCTGATTCTCATCGGGGCCGCGAGCGCCCTGATCGCCGGCTGCGGCAAAAGCGAGGACCCCTCCCCCGGCGGTGCAAGTCCCGCCACCACGCCGATTCAAATGAGTATTCCGTCCACCCCCACCGAGCAGGCCGTCGTGCTGGGGCCGGACAATATCCAGGCGGAGATCGATAAGGCCGGCGCCGGCATCAAGCTCACCAAGATCGACTTGCTGCTGGGAGATATACCGCTGACCATGGACGCTCCCGAAGGGGCGAAAGTGGCCAACGGCCCCCTGGAAGTGCAAGTAACGGCGGGCGATCACTTCGTCTTGCGTATTGTCCTGGGCGGCAAGCGTCTCGACCGGAAAAAGCAAAGCCTGACGGGGCAAAAAGTCCTCCTCAATCAGAAAGATCTGATTCTGGCCGATTCAACGCTCCTTCTGACCGCTCGCTGCGAATTCGTTCGGCGTCTCGTGAGGGGTCAGCGCGATTTCTGCGTCGAAAACATCGACAACGTGGACGGCCAACTGGTAAACCACAGCCAAGCGGATTGCTTGCTCATGCTCAAATGCGGCGGCACGCTGGCTCCCAAGACGCCGCCTCCCGCCGACACCCTGGACGCGCTGCGGCAAATGAAGGCGGACATCACCAAGGGCGCGGATGGCCGGGTGACGGGACTGCGTCTCCAACCCCAACAAACGACCGATGCCACGCTCGCGCTTCTGGCGCAGGTGCCGAACCTTGAACGGCTGGACCTGCATCGCTGCCTTATCACCGACGCCGGACTCGATCACCTGGCCGGGCTGACCGCGCTCAAGGAACTCAATCTTTCGGATTGCGAATTCACCGATGCCGGTCTCTCGTCGCTGGCCCGCTTGACCAATCTGGAAGTGTTGAACCTGGCCTCGTCGTTCGGCGACAGTCCGCGGATCGCCGGCCCCGGTCTGGCCGCCCTCGCCGGCATGACCAAACTGCGCGTGCTGATCCTCGATAAGAACCTCGTGAACGATTCGGCCCTTGTTCATCTGAAACCGTTGAAGGGACTGAAGGAACTGTATCTCGAACAGACGCGCGTGGTCGGCCCCGGCCTGGCGAACCTGAAAGAGTTGACGGCACTGACTCTCCTATCTCTGAATGAGACGCGGATGACCGATGCCGGGCTGGAAGGGCTGCAAGGACTGTCGAGCCTGGAAACGCTCAACCTCCGTGGTACTCTCCTACGAGACGAGGGGATCAAGCACCTGAGTAGATTGGCGAACCTTCATTCGCTCGTTTTGGAAGGAACACAAGTGACCGATACGGGGCTACCGAGCCTGTACGGAATGAAGGGACTCAAGCGGGTGGCCTTGGCGGACAGCAAAGTCACCCAGGAGGGCATCGACAAGCTCAAGGCGGCGCTGCCGGGAGTTCAGGTCACGGATTGACCTTCTTACCAGCCCGCAGCGCCAGCAAGGGCACCCTTGCTGGCGCTGCGGGCTGGTCAAAAGTTTGGGTAGTGGTTTGGGTTTTGGCACGCTGGCAGCGTGCCCTACGTAGGGCACGCTGCCAGCGTGCCGCACCACCCGACACTACCAAAGTTTGAGATCGGCATTTCATTTGCTTGCTTCCTCTCTGGTCGAAGACAAAGGGAGGTCTGTCATGCGTTGCAAGATGGATTGCTGCGGAACGACGGACATCGGCCGCGTCCGCGAAAACAATGAAGATCAGTTCCTCGTCGCGGACCTGAACAAATCCATGCTCGTTCATCAAACGAGCCTCTCCGACGACGATCATACGCGCCTTTTCGGCGGCTCGCAGGGAGCGCTGCTTCTGGTGGCCGACGGCATGGGCGGTCATGCGGCCGGCAAACAGGCCAGCACCATCGCCGTGCAGGCATTGGAACATTACGTGCTCAATACGATGCCCTGGTTCTTCCACCTCCAGCACTGTCAGGAGAGTGACCTCAAAGATGAATTGAAGGCCGCCATGGAAGCGTGCCAGCAGAGCATTGAAGCCGCCGCACAGTCGCGCCCGGAACGGCACGGGATGGGCACGACCCTGACGATGGCCTACGTTCTTTGGCCGAGGCTCTACGTGGTTCATGTCGGCGATAGCCGCTGCTATCTCTACCGCGCTCCCAAATTGGAGCAGATCACTACCGATCAGACGATGGCGCAACAGTTGGTGGACCGCGGCGTCCTGTCCGCCGAAGACGCGCCGCAATCGCGCTGGAGCCATGTCTTGTGGAGCTGCCTTGGCGGGGCTAAGAGTGAAATGAACGCGGAAGTCTACAAGGCCACGCTGAACGCGGGCGATACCCTGCTGCTCTGCACCGACGGCCTGACGGGGGCGCTGCGCGACGATAAGCTCATCGAGCTGCTAAAACAGGGGGGCAGTGCCCAGGAACAATGCCGGCGACTGGTTGCGTCGGCCAACGAGGCGGGCGGCAGGGACAATATCACCGCCGTCGTCGCCCGCTTCCTCGATGCGGCGCAGCAACCGGCGCTGGCCGAACAAGCTCACGCCGGGGCGGTGAAGAACGGCCCCCAGGCGCGGAAAGAATCAGCCGAAGAAATGGCCGCCGTCTCTGGATAAGACATTTTTGTCGCAACGATATGCCGGATTTTCTATTCCCCACTTTGGAGGTTGCGATGGCTCAACAGACCGCGAAGGCGTCGAGCACCCCGAAGAAGTCGTCCGAGGACGGCTCCTCCATCACGCGCGAACGGCTCATCGAACTGCTCAACGAAGACCTGGCCCGCGAGTACCAGGCGATCATCGCCTACGTGGTTTACTCCCAGGTGCTCAAGGGAGCCGAATACATGAACATCGCCGGCGAATTGGAAAAGCACGCCGCCGAGGAGTTGAGGCACGCGCTGATTATCTCCAAGCAGATCGACTACCTCGGCGGAATGCCGGTCGTCACCCCTAAGCCGGTCAAGACCTCCGAGGACGCCCGCGAGATGCTGCAAGCCGATCTCGACAACGAAAACGAAACCATCCGCAACTACCGAGAGCGTGTGCGCCAGTGCGAGGCGCTGGGCGAATACGCTCTGGCCGAACATATTCGCGGCATCCTCGTCAACGAACAGGAACATCAGATCGACCTGGCGACCGCGCTGGGTAAAGACGTCCCCGATGTCACGACGAAAGAGCAGCGCGCCTGAGAGCCAGGCGTAAGAAAGATAAAGCCGCACCAGTGGTCGTTACGAAGGGGGGCGCGAAAATCATCGCAGCTCGATATCGAAACGATTCTCGCCTTGACCGATTTCCGTCGTGAGGCCCGACGTGTCGGGATCCTCGTATGCTTTGGGAAGCGGGAACCATTTCCCTCGCGCCGCCTGCGCCGTTGCTCCCGTCTCATCGTTCTGGGCCATTTGCGTCCCGAATTTGGCCTTGAGATCGGCCGGACCTTTTCGGTTTTGGGGCGCCCGGCGAATTGTTTTCGATGCGGCCGCCGGATCGGGACTCACAACCCCGATCCGGATGATGCCGGCCGGCACGCCTTTGAGCGAATACGTTCCGTCCGGCTCAATCCTGCCGACGAGCGGCTTTCGGTCGCCGCCGACCATCACGACGGAGCCGCGCGAGACGACTTTGCCCTGGAACTTGACCTGGCCATGCACGTCCCCCCGTCCGGGGCCGCACCCTTCTAGCAAGCCTATCGCTAATCCGAGTGGGATGACGAAAATGAGTCGGTACATCGGGAGACTCCTCGGACTTCTTCGCGGGGAGGGTGAAAACTCAATAGGACGACGCATCGACCACTTCTCCTCCCTGGATGGTCGCTAGTTTGGGCAGGAGCAGGCTCGCGGAGTAAGACAAAAACCGTACTGAACCATCGCCGAAGGCGAAATTCGCCCCGCCGGTGTGGAAACTGCCGAAATGATTGCCCGAACAATGGTCCTGGATGTTATACGGTGCGAAATAGGCGGGCGAGGGACAGGGCGTACCGCCGTCGGACTGGAAGAAAAAGGGGCACGTCTGGGTCGGATAGTACAGGTTCTGGGCGGCGACGCCGTCCGCGGCGAAATTGAACTCGCCGACCCAGTCCGAGGAGTCCCTAGTCGGGGCCGGCGGATGTTCGCCGAGCATCAAGGTCGCGCTGGTTCCGTCCGTGACATCCGTGAGGCGCACCGGGGAGACATTAAACATGCCCAAAATCGGGAACTCGAACGGGTCGATGCCGCTGACCCCCTCGTAGCAGGTGGCCGCACACAGGGGGGGAGTCAAGCCAAATCGGGAGTAATCAATGATGACAGGCCCGCGCGGGTCGGTAGGACAGACCAGGAGGGAGATGACCTGCTGGTTGCGAAACGGCGGGGCGGTCATGGGCGCGTTGTACAGGGCCGTCTGTTCCATGTACGGAAGGAGAAGGGTGATCCAGTTCACGACGCCGAAGCTGTCCCCGTAGGGGGGCGGCGTCTGGGCGCGAACGCCGCGGACGGCGGCAAGGACTGGGCCGCGCTATGATAGTTGTGCAAGGCGACCGCGATCTGCCTTAAATTATTCTGGCACTTCATGCGGCTGGCGGACTCGCGCACTTTCTGCACGGCCGGCAGGAGCAGGCCGATCAGCACGGCGATGATGGCGATGACGACCAGCAGCTCGATCAGGGTGAAACCTCGACGCGGACGAGGGACGCGCGTGGGCGGATTCATGGTGGCACTCCTCGGCAGAATGAAACGAATAAACGACAAGAACTAATGGACAAAGGGAGAGGGGCATCAAGCCGGCTGCCATCATCCCACTCGCCCCAGGGGAAAAAAATCAAATGGGATCAACCGCTCTCGGACGAGGATGAGATGGTCCGCAGGCGGGATGTGGGACGAGACGGACGCGAATTCTCAACAAAGACAGACCAGCCCGGAGCGCCAGCGACGGGTTCTTCCCGTCGCTGGCGCTCCGGGCTGGTATGGCATCAGGCGAACACCTCGGTTCCCTTGAGCGCGGGCCGGGGGAACTCGGACTCACAGCGGGCGCAGTCGTCGCGGTCGCGTGGGACGGTGGCGCCGCAGTCAGGGCATTTCTCCAGCACCGGCCACGACCGCCCGAAGCGATAGCCGATCCAGCCCGGCACGCCCAGAAACAGCACGAACAGCGGCCAGGCGATGCGCTCGGCCCTGCCGGCCCCGTAGCGAACCTGCCGGCGATAGCACAGGACGGCCGATCCGAAAGCGAGGAGTTGAGCGATCACCAGCGCCAGCCAATATTCCGACAGCATCCGCGCCAAAATCTCCGGATAAATCACTCCCTCGTCGAGCAACGTGGGTACGCGAATGAGGGTGATGTATCCTCCGAGGAAGACGGGCGAGGGCATGGTGAATCCCAAGGTGGACGGTCCCAGGACGACGCGATCGGGCGCCAGGACGGCCCTCGTCTCTCGGCAACGACCGTCGCGAGCCACCCAGAAGATCGGATATTCCACTTTCGCGGCATTCTCATTCGCCGGTCGGGTCCAGTATAGCACGGCCTCTCCGTTGGACGATTCCGCGAAGGTGAACGTCTTCTCGCGGGCCGGTTCGGGGATCGTATAACGGTGTAGTTCCTGACCGCGTTCGTCCAGCACGCGCAGCGAATCGTCGGTGCGGACGACGAGCCGGTATAGGACACCGCGCGCCGGGTTCGATTGATCCGGAAGCACCTCTGCCGAGCGGACGGTCGGATCGTTCATGACGACGCGCACGGTGCGGTTTTGCAGATCGGCGTGGTAGACAACTCCGCCGCGGCCGAGGATGAACACATCCCACGGCGAAAGGAAGCCGCGCAGCGCGCGTCCGCTGCCGCCCGGCGTGTAGCGGTATTCGGAGACAATGGCTCCGGAGCGGACCACCTGGCCGCTCTGCGAGCAGATCAGCCGGGATTGAGATCCCGAGGTGGCGCCGCCGAAGGGAATGAGTTCGTCCGCCGTCGGCGGCGTGTCGCGGAAGCCGGCCGCGCCAGGTAGCCGATGCGGACCTTGCTCTCGCTGTCGTAGCCGACGAAATACGCCGTCCCGTCGGGCCGGCCGTCGGTCAAGAAATACCACAGGATCGCCGGCGACCGGCCGTCGGCGATACGGCAGACGCGCTGCTCCCACGGAGTCTCACCCCGATCCGCCCGGTTCGACAGCCTCCTGGGCATACTCGCGCCCCTCAACCAGGCGGTATCGGTATCCTCCGGCGGATCAGCGGGATTGCCTTCGAGATCGGTATAGCGCCACGACAAGGTTCGGCCGGCGATGCGGTGCCACACGCAGGGCGTGCCGTCCATCCGAAAGGCCAGATGTTCCATCTCCGTATCCACCAGGAGAACATATTCGCCCACTTCCACCGCCCACAGGCCGACCACGCCCCAGACGACCGCGAAGCCGGAGGCCAGCACGAGGGCCAGTATCAGGGGTTGAAAAAGTCCGTTCTTCGTCATCATCGGATTCCTTACCGTTAAGAACCTGCGATACGTCGGCACCCCTCTTCCCAAAGTTCGGGGTGCTGGAGGGGTGGTTCGCTAGCGATGGCCGTTTGCCACTTTGCCAACTCGCAAAAGCGTTGGCAAAGTGGAAACTGTCGCAAAATACGGAAAAACAAGGGATTTCCGAGGCCACATTGCCAGATTGCCACTTTGCCAACGAAGTCCAGACCCTCCCATTCGGGAAGCGGATTTCCCCAAAATGGGTCGCGAGTGAGGCAATAAGGGGCAAGGTTTGGCGCAGCGGAGACACAGAGAGGAAACTCCTAGGCGTAGTCTCTTTCTCGTGCCACGTAACAGATGTTGGCCGTCAGCAGTCCGCACACGAGCAGCGTCAACGGCAGGCCGAGCGACCACCACCACGGCACCGCATCCACCAGCGGCATGATGGCCGCCACGGCGCACAGTGGTAATAACCGAGTGCCGAACCAGCGGGCCGGGCGAAGGCCGCTCAGAAACGCCCCCAGGTACAAAAGCGGCGTCTCCAGCAAGATTTGCCAGGCCGGTTCGCTCATCGACCAAACGAACGGACTCGGATGGCGGCCGGGCGTCGCCGCCCACAGGCCGTAGAGCACGATCGGCAAGCTCATGCACAGGACGAGGACGCCCATTCCGACCGCGAGCTTGAGCAGAAAGATCGTCTCCCGACGGAGTGGCCGGTGCAGCAGAAACAAAAACGTCCCGCGCGACGACTCCCACGCCGATTGTCGAAAGCCCAGTGCGACCGCGAACAGCACGGATACGATCGTGAAGAACACGATGAACTCGCTGCCGACGAACGGCACCTCATTCGTTCCGCGCGGCATGCCGGGGAACCAGTCGAACACCCGCGCCCCCATCAGGCTGGCCACCAGCATCACATAGCCGGCCAGCGCCAGGGCGGTGATTCCGACCACCTCACGCAGCTCCTTGCGCACCAACGCCTTCATCGGCCTGTCCTCCTTGCGAATCGACCGGGGTTTGGGAAAAAATCGGCAGCGACCGCCGCGGGCCGCGCGTGTATTCGATGAACGCATCTTCCAGGTTCAACTCGACGATCTCGACCTGCTTCGGGGCCAGCGCCGCGACGGCGGCTCGCTGGGGCGGCCCGTAGCCGACGAACACCAGCTCGCGCCGCGTGCCGACGCGCCAATCGCTCAACAGTCCCGCACACGGCGGCAGCGTCGGTGGTTCCCGGCCGAACTCGGCGACCACCTTGCGCACCGAGCGCTTGAAATGCTCGGCCGGGCAATCGACACGCAACACGCCGTCGATCATGACGCCCACGCGGTCGGCCACGCGCTCCACGTCGCCCAGGACGTGTGAGCTGAACAGGATCGTTCGGCCGCGGCGCTGGATGATCTGGATCATCGACTCCAGAAAATCGCGGCGGACGTTGGTATCCAGGCCAAGCGTGGGGTCGTCGAGGATGAGCAGCTCCGGGTCCGGCGCGATGGCCAGGGCCAAGGACACCTGTGCCCGCTGCCCCTTGGACAATCGGCCGATCTTCGCCTTGGGCGACAGGG
The DNA here is from genome assembly GCA_963767535.1 of uncultured Planctomycetota bacterium. Lineage (GTDB taxonomy): Bacteria > Planctomycetota > Planctomycetia > Gemmatales > Gemmataceae > JAJPHU01. Next base: position 749,145 of record CAVYEC010000005.1, on the reverse strand, counting down.
CGAAATGATCGAGGATTTGTTCGACCAGCGGGCGATCGGCATTGGGATAAAACGAGGTCGCAAAGGCGACGGCCTCGCGGATGGTCATGTTGGTGTAGAGCGGGTGTCCTTCCGCCAGGTAGGCGATGCGGGCGCGTGTCTGCGTGGACAGTGTCTCCAGGTCTTCGCCGAGCAACTCGATCCGGCCGCAGTCGGGCCGTACCATGCCGGTGATCATTTTCAGCGTGGTGGACTTGCCCGCGCCGTTGCGGCCGAGCAGTCCATAGACGGTCCCGCGCGGGATGCGCAGGTCCAGGCTGTCCACCACCTTGCGGCCGCCGTAATACTTGGTCAGCCGATGCGTTCGGATCGCGTCTTCCATGACGTTCGCTTCTCCTTTCACGCTGCTCCATCCGTTTGCCACTGAAATTGCCGGACGCGCAGGGCGACCAGGGCGAGCACCTCGTCGGCGGCGTAGCCGAGGTGGACGGCCTCGGTCAGCCAGCGGTCGAGCTGCTCCATCAGCCGCCGGTCGCGCGCGGCCCGCGTCAGGTCGTTGCGCGGCTGGGCGACGTAGATGCCGCGACCGGGGCGACTGACGAGCAGGCCCTCGCGCTCCAGCTCGGTGTAGGCGCGAGCCACGGTGTTGGGATTGATGACCAGTTCGCGCGACAGTTGCCGCACGGACGGGAGGTTCGCCTCGGGCTGGAGTTCACCGCGCGCGATCGCTTCGCGGATTTGCTGGGCGAGCTGCTGGTAGATCGGCAGCCGGCTCGCCGTGCTGATGTGCCATCTCACGCCTGGTCCCTCCGTGGACGCCTCGTCCGTTCAACTGTGTCACGACTCTTAATACAGTTGGGACGAAGAAACAAGAGCAGTTTCAAGTTTAGCCGCGAGCCGGAGGCGAGCGCGGCCGCGCTCGCCTCCGGCTCGCGGCTAAACAATTGCCCCACACCGAGCGCGTTTCCGCGCTTGCTCAGCCGTGCCGCCGTAGAGTAGCATTAAATACCTCACCGTGGTTTCCCCTTCGGGCGACCGGGGGGCGTATCCCAACCATTAGGGGGGCTGATCCATGTTGACACTGTGGGGCAAACGACAGCGGTTCTGCGACGGCTTATCGCGGCGGAATTTCCTCAAGATCGGCGCTTTTGGCGCTGGTCTGACCCTGGCAGAAATCCTGCGCGGCCGTGCCCAGGCGGGCACAAGCTCGTCGAACAAGTCCGCCATCATGATCTTCCTGCCGGGCGGTCCACCTCACCTCGATATGTATGACCTGAAGCCGGACGCGCCGAAGGAGTTCCGCGGCGAGTTCAAGCCGATCGCCACCAACGTGCCCGGCGTGCAGATCTGCGAGCTGTTCCCGCGCAGGCGAGAATGTGGGACAAGCTGGCCGTCGTCCGCTCCGTCGTCGCCGTCGAGGAGCATTCCGACGCCCTGGTGATGACCGGCTATAGCGAGAACACCAACCGCACGGCCCACCACCCGTCGTTCGGCTCGGTCATGTCGAAGCTGCGCGGCGGCAGTGCCGGCGACATTCCGCCGTATGTCAGCCTGCGCGGCATGAGCGTCGGCACCGAACCGGGCTATCTCGGCGTGGCCCATCGGCCGTTCACGCCGGACGGTCAGGGCCTGCGCAACCTGCAACTGGCGGGCGGCGTCAACGTGTCGCGCATGGACGATCGCAAAACGCTGCTGACGCGCTTCGACGACGTGCGCCGCGAGATTGACGCGACCGGCACGATGAAGGGCATCGATTCGTTCACGTCGCGCGCCTTCGACATGATCGCGTCCGGCACGGTGCGCAAGGCGCTGGATTTGAACCGCGAGGAGCCGCGTTCGCGCGATCGCTACAAGGGAATCGAGCAATTCCTGACGGCACGGCGTCTGATCGAGGCCGGCGTCGGCTGCGTCACGCTGGCCATCGGCGGCTGGGACACGCACAGCAGTAATTTCAAGACGCTGCGCCGGCAACTGCCGGAAGTCGATCGCGGCGTGGCCAACTTGATTCAGGATCTCCACGACCGCGGTATGGAAAAAGACGTGGTGACGGTGATGTGGGGAGAATTTGGCCGGACGCCGAAGGTCAACACGAGCGACGGCGGCCGCGATCACTGGTCGCCGGTCATGAGCGCCCTGGTGGCCGGCGGCGGTCTGAAGATGGGGCAAGCCGTCGGCACCACCAGCGCCCGCGCCGAGTATCCCAAGGACCGGCCGTACACGGCTTCGCAGGTGCTCAGCACGCTGTACGGCGCGATGGGCATCGACCCGTCGCAGACGTTCCCAAGCGGCACCGGCCGGCCCATGTACATCCTCGACGACCGCGAGCCGGTGCGGGAATTGGTCTAACCAACGCGATCGTCTTACTAGCCCGCAGCGCCAGCAAGGGCACTCCTTTGCGGACGCTGCGGGCTGGTCATTTCATCACGGGCCGGACTCGCCTTGTGGCCGAGAGCCGGCCCGGTGTACAGTTCCCACATAGCCCCCGGCTTGCCGGGGGAAATGAAAACACCCCCGGCAAGCCGGGGGCTATGTGCAAGGATGCGCGTCGCATGAAGACATGGTCGCTTCCCTTCTCCCGCCGCCTATCGGCCGAGCGCGGCTTCGTGCTCGCTCTCGTATTGTTCTTCGTGGCCCTGAGCATCCAGTACGCCTGGAAAGCCGGGCACAACCGCTCCGCCTTCGAGCGCTGGCAGCCGCAGATTAGCGACCTGGGTAACAGCGTGAACATCGCCGAACGCTACAACTATCCCAACCCGCCGGTCATGGCCCTGCTCCTCTACCCGCTGGCCCGCATCCCGGACGCCTTCCAGGGAGTCGGCCTGCCACACCAGGCTGCCTCGGTGTTCGCTGCGCTGTGCTGGTTTTACATCAAGGCTGGTCTGACACTCCTGGTCTTTCGCTGGGTCTTCCAACTCGTCGAGGAGGCGGGACGACCATTCCCGTTATGGGCCAGGTGCGTCACGGTGCTGCTCGCCCTGCGGCCGATCATGAGCGACCTGCAACACGGCAACGTCAACCTGTTTATTCTGTTCCTGATCGTCGCCGCCCTGACCGCGTATCATCGCAAGCGCGATTGGCTGGCCGGCGCGGTGCTGGGGTTGGCCATCGCTTGCAAGCTGACGCCGGCCCTGTTCGTGCCGTATTTCGTCTGGAAACGCTCGTGGAAAGCGCTGGCCGGGTGCGCGGCGGGGTTGGCCCTGTTTTTGTGGCCGGGCTTCGTGCCCGCGCTCGTCATGGGCTGGGAGCGCAATCAGCAGCACCTCGTGAGCTGGTACTACGACATGGTGCATCCGTTCGTCATCGACGGCAAAGTCACCAGCGAACACAACAACCAGTCGCTGCCCGGCCTGGTGGCGCGGCTGGCGACGCACAGCCCGTCCTTCTCCACCTACGTCAACAACCAGTACACGCCGACGCACTACGACAACCTGCTGGACCTGCCCCCCGAGGCGGCGCGCTGGCTGGTCAAGGGCTGCATGGGGCTGTTCGCCCTGATGGTCGTGTGGATCTGCCGGACGCCGACGACGCCCCGCGAGGGCTGGCGATTGAGCGCCGAGTTCAGCATCGTGCTGCTGGGGATGCTGCTTTTCAGCGAGCGGACGTGGAAGCACCACTGCGTCACGCTCGTTTTGCCGTTCGCGGTGGTCTGCTATTACGTGGCGACCTGCTCTCCGGGTAGGGGACTGCGGGCTTACCTCATCGGCTCCCTGGCGGCGGTCGCGCTCCTTATGGCCACGACGAGCATCACCGTGCAGGATGGCGCGCTCGATCATGGGCGACTATCGCAAATGTTCGCCAAGCAAGCGCAAGTTTACGGTGCGTTCGTGCTGGCTTATTTCGTGCTGCTGGCCGCGCTGGTCGTGCTGTTGCGGCAGCCAGCCCGCGCAGTGTCCGCCGCGGTGGCCCTGGCACGCGCGGCCTGAGCTTATTGTGCCCGGTGCGGATTCTTGGGATGATACGTCAGCGCTGCAAAACCCCGGAGTTCACCATGCGCAGACTATCACCCGCTTTGTCCGTTCTTGTGCTGCTGGACACAATCAGCTTCGCCACAGCCGATGAGCCGCGCGCGATCATCGAACGCGCCTTGCAAGCGATGGGCGGGGTCGAGGTGGTCAAGCAAGGCATCGCCGTCCGCTCGAAGATGGCGGGAGAATCTACGGACCGCTCGACCAGGACATGCCCATCGAGGGCGAGATGTTCGAGTTCAGCCTGCGCAGCAAGATGATCTTTCAGTTCGAAGGTCCCCGCATAGAGCGCATGACGGTCACGGTCGTCACGGACGGCGACAAGTCCTGGCGTGACCTCAACGGCCAGATTGAGACCCTCACAAAGGAGGAGATCGAGTCACAAAAGGCGTCGAAACATCAGGATCGCGTCACGGGGCTGGCGGCGCTCTTGTCCGACAAGGATTTCATCCTCGCCCCACTGGCCGACATCAAAGTGGATGGCCGGCCCGCGCGGGGCGTCAAGGCGTCGTACAAAGGGCAGCCAGATACGCACCTGTATTTCGACAAGGAGAGCGGCTTCCTGGTCAAGTACACCTACCGGGCGAAGAAGACGGGCGACATGCAAGAAGCACTGCACGAGACGGTCCTGAGCGACTACCGCGAGCCGAACCTGGCGTTGGCCGACGAGAAAATCCTGCGCGAAGCCAAGATCGCCGTGGACGGGCCGGCCCTGCTGGAATTCATCCGCAAACAGACGCCGAATACGGAGTCGCTCGACAAGGTCCGCGCCCTAATTCGCAAACTCGGCGACGATAACTTCACGGTGCGCGAGCAGGCGTCGAAGGATCTCCTGGGGCTGGGGGCAGTCGCGGTCCCCCTGTTGCGCAACGCGGCGAAGGGCGACGATCAGGAAGTGGCTCGCCGCGCCCGCGACTGTTTGCGGCAGATCAAGAATCCGCCCGGCAGTCAGGCGGAGGCTGCTGTTCGCTTGCTGGCGCTGCGCAAACCGGCCGGCACCGCCGAGGTGTTGCTGAATTATCTACCCGCCGCCTCCGAACCCGGCGAAGTGTACGCGGCCCTGTACGCCATCGTCCACCAGGACGGCAAGCCCGACCCGATCCTCGTCCGAGCGCTGGAGGATAAAAATCCGGTGCGGCGGAGCGCCGCGATGGCCGCCTTGGGCAAGGACGGCGGCGCCTACGCCCGGCGACCCGGACGGCGACTGTTCTTCCGTCCGCCCAAGCTCGCCGGCAGGCACAAGGGCTGGATTGATGGTAAGCTCCAGATGGAAATGGAGATATTCGACTTCCAGTTCTTTAACGCCTTCGACGACAAGGTTTTCGCCCGACCCTGACGGGTTCCCGGCGCTTGTTACGCAGGAGGTTTGGATGCGCACGCTAATCGTTTCGACAGGGGTGATTGCCCTCATGCTCGGCGGAGCCGGCAGGGCGCGGCGCAGGACGCAGCCCGCGAACTGATCGAGCGCGCCGTCAAGGCCCACGGCGGGGCCGAGGCACTGGCCCGCAACCGGGCCGAGAAGGTCAAGTTCAAGGGCAACATCGTCCTCCGCGGTCATAACGTGCCGTTCGTCGCCGAGACGACCGTGCAGCTGCCTTCGCAGTACAAGTACATGATCGAGATGAACGACGGCACCGAAAAAACCACCATTCTGCACATCATCAACGGTCAGAACGTGTACGTCACGATCAACGGCAAGGAACAGAAGCTGGATGCCGCCGCCCAGTCCGAGATTCGCAACGGCATGGAGTTGCAGCGCGCCCAGCGTCTGCAGCCGCTGCTGGAGGACAAGAGCTATCAGCTCGGCCTGCTCGACGAGGTCAAGGTCAACGACCGGCCGGCCGCCGGCGTGCGCGTGACGGGGCGGGGTCGGCGAGAGATGCGTTTTTATTTCGACAAGGAATTCGGCCTGATGGTGCGGGCGGAAATTCTGCTCGACGACGGCAAGGGCAAGCAGGTGCGCCAGCATTATTTTTTCGGCAACTTCAAGGACATCGGCGGCTACAAGCGCTACACGAAGGTGAAAGCGGATCGCGACGGCAAGACGGTCATGGAGGCCGAGCTGCTCGACGCCAAGACGTTCGCCAAGATCGACGACATCGAGTTCGCCAAACCGTGAGAACGACGAGAAGAAACCTTATTAGCCCGCCGCGCCAGCAAGGGACGAACCCTCGCTGGCGCTTCGGGCTAATTGACACAGATCCTCGGATGAGCATTCGTTTTTTCATCGTAGGCCGCAACGAATCGGGCCGGCCCGTCGATGCCTGCCTGTGCGAGCGCTTCTCGCTGTCGCGCCGAGACGTGCGGCGCCTGTTGCGCGAACAGAAAGTGCGCGTCAACGGCACCCCCTGCGTCGAACCGCACCGCCGTCTCCAGCGCGGCCAGCGCGTGCAGGTACGCTTGCCCGGATCATCTCCCAAAAAAGACAAAGCAACTCCGCATTCACGATCGCCGGTGTCTCCTTGGCAGGGACCCCCGCCGGTCCTTCGCTATGCCGACGAACACCTCGTCGTCGTCGAGAAACCGGCGGGGTTGACCACGATGCGCCACGCCGAGGATGTCGCCGAGTTCGGCGAACGCGCCCGGCGTTTTTTGCCGCCGACCCTGGCGGACATGCTACCGGAAATGTTGACCCCGGCGGACACGGCCGGGAGACCGTGCCCCAGCGCATGCGGGCCGTGCATCGGCTCGACAAGGACACGAGCGGCCTGGTGGTGTTCGCGCGGACGGCCGAGGCGGAGCGAAACCTCGGCCAGCAGTTTCGCGCTCACACGATCGAGCGGCAATACCTGGCCGTGGTGCGTGGGCAGGCCAAGCCGGGTCGCATCGAGTCGTGGCTGGTGCGCGACCGCGGCGACGGCCGGCGCGGCAGCTCTTCCACGCCCGGCGAGGGACAGCGGGCCGTCACGAACGTCTCGGTCGTGGAAGCGCTGGGCGACTACACGCTCGTCGAATGTCAGTTGGAGACAGGGCGGACGCACCAGGTGCGCATTCATCTCGGCGAGGCCGGCACGCCGCTTTGCGGCGAACGCATCTACGACCGGCCCTTGCACGGCAAGCCGCTGCCCGACGGCAGCGTCCTCGGCCGCGTCGCTCTGCACGCGGCGCTTCTGGGATTCGCGCACCCGGCCACCGGCGAGCGCCGGTGCTGGACTTCAAGGCTGCCCAGGGACATGTTCGATCTTGTCAAACGTCTCCGCCGGGCTAGCAAGGTGAAAGACTAGCTTGAGGGCGGCGGCGCGCGGGGTATGCTGGCGCGTGCGCATCCAACGGAGCGCATCCCATCCCATGAGGCCGTTGCCGAGAGGAAACCCATCATGAGCAGCGAAGTTTCGGTCGATCGCCAGCAGCAGAAGGTTACGGAATTCTTGCGCCTGCTGCCCCTGACCATCGAGATCGCCGGTCTGCCCGAATCGGAAGCCGGCCGGCACTTCAACGAAGGACAGATGGAAGTGCGCGTCACGACCCTCAAATTGGCCTATAAATTGGCGCGTCAGTTAATTCTCGACGTGGCGAAGTAACCATATAGCCCCCGGCTTGCCGGGGGTATTGCCCCCCGGCAAGCCGGGGGCTATGTGAACTTCGCGCGATATTTCCCCACGGCGTCGGGATCGACTTCCAGTCCGAGTCCCGGTCGCGCCGGCGGCATCAGACGCCCTCCCTCGATGCGCGGCGGCGCGGTGAAGAGCGGATACAGCCACGGCATGTATTCCACGCTGGTGACGCCCGGCAGACCGCACGCCAGATGCACGCCGACCTCCGGCAACAAGTGCGGCGACAGCGGCCGATGATGCAACTCCGCCAGCGCCGCCGTCTTCAGCCAGCCCGTCAGGCCGCCCAGCCGCGTCACGTCCGGCTGCACCACCGCGAGCGCGTCGCGCTCCAGGTAGGCGCGAAATTCGTCGATGCCGAACAGCATTTCGCCGCCGGCAATCGGGATTTCCAGCTTCGACGCCAGCCGGGCGTAGCCTTGCACGTCTTCACACAGGATCGGCTCCTCGAACCAGTCGGCCCCAATTTCTTCCTCGAAAAAATGACCCATCGCCAACGCCGTGCCGTAGTCGTAGCGCTCGTTGGCATCGACGGCCAGCCAGACGTCATCGCCCAGCGCTTCGCGGAGGCGCGTCAGCCGGTCGGCGTCCGCCTCGGGATCGGCGCCGACTTTCACCTTAATACCCATCATGCCTTGGTCCAGGTACGGCCGGGAGGCGTCGAGGATTTCCTCCACACTCATCCACAACCAGGCCGTGTCCGAACCGTAAACAGGGGCCGATTCGCGTGCGCCGCCGAGCAGTTTGTAGAGCGGCAGGCCGGCCGCCTTGCCCATGAGGTCCCACAGCGCCAGGTCGATCGCCGAGTACGCCTGCTGCACCAGGCCGCGCCGGCCGACCGTCTGCAAGCGCCAGTACACCTTCGCCGCCAAACGCTCGTGATCGAGAGCGTCCTCGCCGACGACCAGCGGGACGAGATCGTCCTCGGCGATGGCCAGCAGGGCACGGCCGCTGCCCTGCAAGGCGTAGGCGAAGCCGAGGCCCGTCAGGCCCGCGTCGGTGTGGACGTGCGTGAGCAGGACGACGATGTGATTGAGCCGTCCCGCGGCGGCCTCGGTTGGCGAGGCGCGAGGCCGAGACAGCGGGACGTGCAGGAGGTGGTTGTCGATTCGGGTGATGCGCATGATCTCAGGTATTATTGACTTCCAGTTGCTCGGTTGAAATCCGTGGCTCACCAATCTGGCCCGAGAATGTCGTTGCCCTTCGGAGTAACTGCGGCCATCCAGATCTTGCCGCTGATGCCCTGGGCTACCACGCGGACGCTGCCGTCGCCCATGCCGACATTGATGCCGAAGGTATGCGGTGAGACCGCCCGGCACATGCACACGCTGGCCGAGCCACCCCATCCCCAAGGGATCTTGTTAGTCTGGCAATAGCTCGGATCGGGCGTAATCATGGGAGTGTATTTCTCACCGAAATAACCCAGGCTGCCGCAATCGGGGTTGGAGCCGGCAGGGGTCTCGAAACTGTTGTAATCCAACCACCAGAGGCTCTGGTCGCTATTCTGATACGTCCCGCCCGCGTACACGTCGGTGAAGAAGATGGTGTTCGAGGGGCCGTCCGGGATGCTGTCCGGTTAGTGGGCGTAACCGTTCGTGTCGGCCTGGAAGAGCATCCCGTTGAAGGCATAGCTGCCGACCGCCGCCCAGCCCGTGAATCCGCCGTTGGCCGTCGGGTCGGAGGGGCACACATAGGACTTCACGACGGCCTGCATAACCCCGCCGGCCTTCTGGGGGAGAGCCCCCTGCTGGGGGTCGTGGAGCGTCCCGTTGGCGACCTTGCAGGCGTCGTACAACTCCTGCTCCCCCAGATAGGGCAGCAGATGGAACAACAACCCGCCGTTGGAATCGACTCGGCCGGAACGCCCGCGGTGAGAGAAGACCTCGGGAAAACCGCCTCTACCGGGCGGCAGTTTCCCCTGGTTGTTGAAGGCACAGTTTTGGACCGCGAGACCGAGCTGCCGAAGATTGTTCTGGCAGCGGGCGCGGGCGGATTCCTCGCGCACCCTCTGGGCGCCGGGCAGGAGAAAGAGGATGACGACCACGATGATCGCAATCACCACCAGCAGATCGGACAGCGTGAAACCTTTCCGCAGTTGACACATGACCCAAACCTCCTTCCGAGGATGTGGCTGGTTGTCAAGCCGGGTGATACGCGTGATCTCAGGTCTTGTCGCGGAGATAGTCTTCTTGCTGGGGGAGCGCACCCGTTGGGGAGCGATGGGTTGTCCTTGGCCCCGTCGCCGAACGCGAAGGCGGGGAGTTGGCCGCTGAGTCGTCGCCCTACGATGCTGCGCCACATGCCATAACCGAAGTAGATGAACAAGCCAGCCACCATCCAGACGACCAGACGAATCCATGTCTCCAACGGTAAGAACAACATCATGAGGAGGTTCACGAAGATTCCCAGAGGTCCAAAGACGAACAGAAACGGCGTGCGGAACGGCCGTTCGGCGTTGGGCCGGCGGATGCGGAGCAGCACGACGGCGGCGCAGACGATGACGAAGGCCATCAGCGTGCCGATGTTGACCATCTCCTCCAGCTTGGTGATCGGCGTCAGGGCGGCCACCAGGGAGATGATGCAGCCGGTCAGGATGGTTGAGCGGTGGGGCGTGCGGAAGCGCGGGTGGATGGCCGCGAAGATGCCGGGCGGCAAGAGCCGGTCGCGCGCCATGGCCAGGAAAATGCGCGCCTGGCTGAGGAAGGTAATCATCAGCACGCTGGTCATGCCGGCCAGGGCGCCGACGGCGATCAGGACGGCGGCCCGCGCAAGAACCAGGCGTTGCCCGCCCCGGCGGCCCGCTGCCGGAAGGCGGCGGCGACAGCGGCTTCCGAGCTGATCTCCGGGTACGGCATCATGCCGGTGAGAACGGCCGACACTCCGATGTACAGGACCGTGCAGATGATCAGCGAGGCCAGGATCGCCAAGGGCACGTCGCGCTGCGGTCTCTTTGCCTCCTCCGCCTGCGTCGAGATGGCGTCGAAACCAATGTAGGCAAAGAACACGATCGACGCCCCGAAGATGATGCCGGCCAGGCCGTAGGGCATGTACGGCGAGCGCACGGAGTCATCGATCGACTCCAGTTTCTGATTCAGCCCCATCAGGCCGAGGATTCCCCACTTTTCCGTGGATTTGCTCGGTGCTTCGTTCCGCGTTCGGCGAGGATGCGGTCCACGCGCGCCTTGTCGTCGGCGTTTTGGGCCAACTTCGGGCTGTATTCCGCCTCGGCCTTTTGGACCATTTCCTCGGCCTTATCGGCGGTGTGCTTGCCCTCGGCGAGCAGCTGCGCCGCCACCTTGCGGCGATGATCCAGTTTATACGCGGCCAACGTTTGTTCCGTGAGCTGGCGCGTCCTGTCCACGGCCGCCGGCCCCTTGAGGTTCTCGTCCTTCACTTCCTTTTTCACCAGGGACGGAATGAGCGTTTCCTCCGGCAAGATGCGGTCGGCGACGGGCACCTCGTTCCAGTTGCGCGTGCTGACGTAGCCAACACCGGCGCCGATGACGAACAGAACGACCCCAATCTTGATGGCGACAAGGATGGCGTTGGCGTTGGCGCTTTCGCGGATGCCGACCACGAGGATACCAGTCACAAGCAAGGTAATTAGCAAGGCGGGCAAATTGAACCAGGCACCCTCGGTGGTGAACGGGTCGGAGCACAGAAAGGCCGGCACCTGCACGCCGAAGACGAGCAACAGCTCGTTGAGATATTTCGACCACGACGAGGCGACACAGGCACAGGCCATGGCGTATTCAAGGATCAGGTCCCAGCCGATGATCCAGGCGAACAACTCGCCGAGAGTGGCGTAGGCGTAGGTATAAGCGCTGCCGGCAACGGGGGCCATCGAGGCGAACTCGGCGTAGCACAGGGCGGCGAACAGACAGCCGATGCCGGCGACGACGAACGACAGGACGACGGCCGGACCCGCGTCCTGGGCGGCCACGCGGCCGGTCATCACGAAGATGCCGGAGCCGATGATGGCGCCGATGCCGGAGGCGGTCAGGGCGATGGGGCCGAGCACGCGGCGGAGGCGGTTCTCGCCCTTGACCTCCGCTTGCAGGATCTCCAGCGACTTGGTGGCGAACAGTTGTTTCCAGAACATGGGATTACTTCTCCGTCGTGTCCAGGATCAGCGTCACCGGCCCTTCGTTAATCAATTCGACCCGCATCATCGCCCCGAACCGCCCGGTCGCCGTCGGCAATCCCAGGGCGCAGAGCGCATTCACGAACGCTTCGTAAAGCGGTATGGCGATCTCCGGCTGTGCGGCCCCGATGAAGCTCGGCCGGCGGCCCTTGCGGCAATCGCCGTACAGCGTGAACTGACTGACCACCAGCACGGCGCCGCCGACGTCGGCCACGCTGAGGTTCATCTTGCCGGCCTCATCGTTGAAGATACGCAGGCCGGCCGTCTTCTCCGCGAGCCATTGGGCGTCGGCCGGCGTGTCGGTTGGCGCGACGCCCAGGAGGACGAGCAGACCGCGCTGGATCGCGCCGGCCGTCTCGCCGTCGATGACGACGGCGGCCCGGCTGACGCGCTGCAAGACCGCTCGCATGAGGACTCCCGCCCGCCGACAGATCAAGACAACCGGCCAATTGAACGATGATTATACCGTCCGATCGTGTATCGTGTATCGTGAATCGTGGATCGAAAAGACAACGGTCCACGATTCACGATACACGAGCGGAGTGTCCCGGACAGGAGGGATTATGCCGGATTTCACACCCTATCAGCAAAAAATCATCAAACGCTATTACGACAACCAGGATGTCCTGCAGCTCCAGCGCCTCGCGGAGTTGGTCGGCGAATTGTACCTGAGCACGGGCAAGAAGCGCCAGGGCGTGTGGACGCGGATCAGCACGGCCATGCAGAAACTCGGCGTGCCGCAGTCGCGCATCGACCACCTGCGGCAACAGGACAAGCCGGAACTGGTGGCCCAAGTCGTCAAGGAGTTAGAAGGGAAAAAATAGCGCTTCGCCCCGTCAATCACGATACAGCTCATCGAGCTGCTGGGCATATTTGCCCAACACGACATTGCGGCGCAATTTCAGGCTCACGGTCAGTTCGTCCGCGGCAACGCTGAACGGACGCGGCACGAGGATGAACTTTCGGACCTGCTCCGCGTTCGATACGTCAGTCAGTGCCGCCTGAATACGGCGCTGCAACAGGTCCATGACCGGCGGCGTCGCCTCCTCGATCGCGCCGTCCGAGTCGGTGCCCTCGGCGGCGAGAGCGGCGCGGATGTTACCCCAGTGCGGCACAACGAGAGCGGTCAGGAAATTGCGTCCCTCGCCGCACACGACGGCCTGGTCGATGCACGGATCGCCCTGCAACAAGCCCTCCAGGTACACGGGCACCACTTTCTTGCCGTTGGACAGGACGAGCAGTTCCTTCTTGCGGCCGGTGATTTTGAGGAAGCCGTCGCCGTCGAGTTCACCGAGATCGCCGGTGTGCAGCCAGCCGTCGCGGATCGTCTCGGTGGTCGCGGCCGAGTTCTTCCAGTATCCCTTCATCACATGCGGGCCGCGCGTCAACACCTCGCCGTCGGGAGCGATCTTCACCTCGACGCCCGACAGTGGCCGGCCCACCGTCTCCAACTTGTACGCCTCCTTCGAGTTGAACGAGATGACCGGTGAAGTCTCGGTCAGACCGTAGCCTTGCAGCACCAGGACGCCGGCATCGACGTAAGCGCGGGCGACGGCGGGAGGCAAGGGCGCTCCGCCCGAAGATAGCCAGTTGACGCGCGGGCCGAACAGGTCGCGCAGGCGCTTGGCCACCACCTTCGGGTCCGGATCGGCCGCCATCGTCAGCACTTTCTCGTAGAAGCGCGGCACCGACGCCATGTGCGACGGCCGCACATCGGCGAGATCCTGCACGAGCGTGTCGGCGGATTCGGCGACGCACAACAGCACGCCGGAGGCGAGATGGCTGTAGTGATCGACGGTACGCGCGTAGATGTGCGAGTACGGCAGCCAGCTCAGCACCACGTCCTCGGGATGCTGGCCGGAGCGTTCCAGGGTCGCCTGGACGTTACTCAGCAGGTTGCCGTGTGTCAGCATCACGCCCTTGGGATTGCCGGTCGTGCCGGAGGTGTACATGATCGTGGCCAGGTCGTCGGGACCAAGGGCGGCCTCCCGGCGAGCCAACTCCTCTGCATGGAGTGACAGTACCTGCCGGCCACGCTGCCGGAACGTCAGCCAGGAGACGAGATCATCATCTCCAACGGCGGTACGATCGAAGACGATAAAGCCTCGCAGCGGCGGAAGTTGGGCGCGAATTTGCCGAATTTTGTCGAGTTGGGCCTGGTTGGAGACGAACAGAAAGTTGACCTTGGCGTCGGCGAGTTGAAAGAGGATTTGCCGGGCCGTCAAGGGCGGCGTGCGGTGGGACGTTGATCGCGCCGGCGGTCAGGATGGCCAGGTCGGCGATCAGCCAATCAACGCTGTTTTCCGCGACCAGGCCGACGCGATCGCCCGGCCGGACGCCGGCCTCGACGAGCGCCGCCGCGGCGGCGACGGTCTCGGCCCGATAGTCCGACCAACTCCAATCGTGCCAGAGGCCGTGCCGTTTGCTGCGGAGGGCGGGCCGAGGACCGAGACGCTCGGCCTGGCGGCGGTGCAGTTCGACCAGATTGCGCGCGGTCATGGGATGATCGTTCCTTATCCTGAGCGGGAGGCGTGAGCGCCCCCTGAGTCTGCGCCTCATCCTGAGCGGGGTGCGTAAGCCCCCCGAGTCTTCTCTCGGGGGCTTACGCACCCCGCTCGGGGATTCTTCGCGCCAACGCGGGATGTTCCCGAAGCATTATCTTCGGAGGGCCGCGGTTCGGCCAGCGCGGTTACGGGCCGGAACGAATGTCGTTGCAGTGCGTCTCGCGGGGGAGTATATTCACCTCCAGCAATTCCGTTCCGGGAAAGGGAGAGCCAGGTTTTATCGGAAAGCCACTCCTCGTTGGACTTGAGGGGGCCAGGACGAATTGTCATGAGCTTGAAGCGGGGACTGACCAAACTGGCCATCCTCGGCACAGTCGTCGCGGTGTTCGCCGGCATTGCCCTCTGGCGCCCGCGCGCCGGGTTTACGCCGCGTCCTTCCAAGGTTTATTCGTCCCTGCTGTCCAGGCCAGCAGCCCTGGCGCCCGGAGTCTATCTTCTGGGCAAAAACTCCCCTGCCGCCGTCTACCTGATAGAGACCTCCCAGGGGCTTGTCCTCATTGACAGCGGTTTGGAATCGAACGCCGAACTGGTGCGCGAACAGATCAACCATCTCGGTTTTGACGTCAAACGGCTCCGTGCTATTCTGCTGACCCACGCCCACGCCGACCACAGCTTGGGAGCGGAGTACCTGCGCGCTGACGGGCGCCACGGTCTACGCGGGCCGCGGCGATGGCGACGCCCTCCGCTCGGGAGGGCCACGCGAAGCGTTCTTCAGCATCTACTCCATGCCCAAGCACGCTCTCCACCCGACTACCGTGGACGTGAACTTAAGCGGCGGCGAGACGATCGAGTTCGGCGAGACGCGCATCGAGGTGCTCCTCGCACCGGGCCACACGACGGGCAGCCTGTGCTATCTGCTGAAACGGTCCGACCTCGACGCGCCCTGTTCACCGGAGACGTCGTCCAGCATCTTTCGACCGCCACTCGAGACGCGCTGGGGACGTATACCGCTTATTTACCCCCACTGTATCGCGGCGACGTGCGCGATTCGCTGACGACGCTCCAGTTCCTGCGCGACCTCCCCCTCCCGGACCTGATCCTCCCCGGACACCCCCGCATGGACCCCGAGCCGCAAAATCCGCACATGACCGCCCAGGACTGGCAGGCATTGCTCGACAAAGGAATCGCCGAGATGAAACAATTGCTGGCCCGATACGACGCGGACGGCGCGGATTTCCTGGACGGCGTTCCGAAAGAGCTTCTCCCCGGTTTGCACTACCTCGGCGATTGCAATCGCACTCCCGTCTATTGCCTGGCTGCCTCCGAGAACCTGATCCTCTTCGACGCGCCCGGCGGCCCGGCACTTGTCGATTTCCTCGCCCGGCGTTTTGACGCGATCGGATGGAAAGGCCGAAAGCCGACGGCGGTGCTTCTGACTTCCTCCGCGGACGAGGCGACGGAGGGACTGGCGTCCCTGACGCGCCAAAGTGGCTGCCAGGTCGTCGCCAACCGGGATTGTCTTGCCAAGGTCCGCCGCCATTGCCCGATGGGAACCGCCCTGGTCCCCGCGGAGGAACTCGACAAGACGGGCTGGTTTCCGGGGCGGGGGATTGTCCTGGGCGGCCGCGACGACTCCGAGGCGGCTTACCAGATGAATTGGCGAGGCAAAACGGTCCTCGTCTCAGGTCGCATTCCGGTGAAGCTCACCAATGCGACGGCGGAACGGCTGTGGGGAGAGCTTACCGGCGCCGGCGGGGGTGCCGGGAAGTATCGCACCGCGCTGGAGTGCCTTGCCACGGTGAAACCGGACCTGTGGTTGACGGCGGTCCCCGTGCATGGCCAGAATGCCAACCTGTACGACGACGAGTGGGAAAACATTCTGAAACAGAATAAACAGTTGATAAGTATGGCTCCGTGAATTGTCGCTTTAGCCCCATGAAACAGGCAGATTAGGAAAGGATCGGCAAGTGTTTTCCCGGTTTACTTCGAGGGGGAGGCTCCTTCTTCTTGCCCTGGTCGTAAGCGGGGGCCTTGTGACTTGGTTTCTACTCCCCCGTCGTCCCCCGTCGTCCCCACAACCGGCGGCGACGAGGTTCCGGGAGTGCGCCACGGAAGTCGGCCTTGATTGGCAAATGCGTTTTCTTCCCTCCGAGCAGGGCGAGAAATTCAAGATTAACCTGTACGACCACGGCAGCGGCGTCGCCGTCGCTGATTTTGACGAGGATGGCCTGGACGACATCTACCTCGTCAACCAACTGGGACCCAACGCGCTCTACCGCAACAAGGGCGACGGGAATTTTGTAGACGTGGCCTCGGAAGCGGGGGTCGCCCTGGGCGACCGAATCTGCGTGGCGGCCACCTTCGTGGATTACGACAACGACGGCCACCGGGATCTGTACGTGACCAGTACGCGCGGCGGCAATGTCCTCTTTCACAACGTCTCCGACGGCAAGGGCGGCCGCAAGTTCGCGGATGTCACGGAGAAGGTTCTCGGCACAATCCACGTCGGCCATTCCCAGACCGCGGTGTTTTTCGATTACGACAACGACGGCCGCCTGGACCTTTTTCTGACCAACACCGCCCGATGGACCAGCGGCAAATACGACAAAGGCAGCCACTACTGGGTCGGCAGAGCCCAATTAGGCGGGGTCCGGGATAGCCCCAAGGAATTCAACCATTTGTTCCGCAACAATGGCGACGGAACGTTTACTGACGTGACCGAGAAGGTGGGCCTGAAGGGACGGGGGTGGGCGGGCGACGCGGCGGCGTTCGACTACAACGGCGACGGGCGCATGGACCTGTTCGTCACGAGCATGTTCGGCCGCTGCCAGCTCTACCGCAACGACGGCGACAGGTTCACCGACGTTACCCTGGAGGTGCTGGGCCGAACCCCGTGGGGCGCCATCGGGACGAAAGTGCTCGACCTCAACAACGACGGCCGGCTCGACCTCTTCGTCGTCGATATGCACTCGGACATGTGGATGGGACTCGACCTCTCTCATCGCTGGCTGCCGTACGTCGAGAAGTCGTGGAACAAGAAGTTTCCCCACCTGTGCGGGCCGCGGGCGTCCCTGGAGCTGGAGGCGCTCGACCAGGAGCGCGAGGAAATCGCCAAAATGGGGACGAAGTCCGAGGAACTGCTGTTCGGCAACGCCTTGTACCGCAACGACGGCGGCGGAAAATTCACGGAGATTTCGGACCAGGCGGGGCTGGAGACGTTTTGGCCGTGGGGGATCGCCGACGGCGACTTTGACAACGACGGGCTGGTAGACCTGTTCATCACGGCCGGGATGGGCTACCCCTTCTACTACTGGCCCAACAGCTTGATGATGAACCAGGGCGACGGCACGTTCCGGGACGAGGCCGCGACGATGGGGATCGAGCCTCCGGCGCGGGGCCGCTTCCTGCCCGGGCGGATTGCCGGCCAGGAAGCGCCTCGGAGTTCGCGGACGGCCGCGGCTGCGGACTTCTTCGGGGACGGGCGGTTGAGCCTCGTCGTGAATAATTTCAACGACCAGCCTTATTTCTTCAAGAACGAGGGACCGCGGCGGAACTACGTTGCTTTCCGGTTGCACGGGACGAAAAGCAACCGCGACGCCATCGGCGCCGTCGTCCGCTTGTACCAGAAGGGGAAGATCCTGACGCGGCAGGTCCAGTCGGGCGGCGGGTATCTCTCCCAGGGTTCCCGGATCGTCCATTTCGGGCTGGGCGACCAGCCCGCCATCGACAGGGTGGAGATCACCTGGCCGAGCGGCACGCGCCAGCACCTCTCGAACGTGCAGCTGAACGCCTGTCAGGACGTCCGCGAGTCGCCGTGATGGCTCGATTCCGGGATCCTCTACCAGCCGCGAGCGCCAGCGAGCGGGAGAGCCGCTCGCTGGCGCTCGCGGCTGGTAAATCCACGCGTGCCTGGCGGTGACAAGAGGGCAAATGGCCCGTCTTTCGCTTGGCATGGCGGCGAGGTTAGGTAAAATACAAGGGCGACTTTTTACCCTTAACTGCGCCCAATGTGAACTTGTCCGGATAAAGACCACCATGGAAACGATGGACACGACTGCCTACGAGCAGCAGATCCTCAAGCTGGGGCTGGTGAGCGAACATCAGCTGGCGGAGGTCCATGAGGAGATCGGCGATAACCCGGACCTGGGCCATCTCATCAGCATCCTGGAGCGCAAGAGCATCATGACGCCCTGGCAGCGCGGCAAGGTGCTCAAGGGCGATTTTGACGGCTTTTTCCTGGGCGGTTATCGCCTGCTGTACAAGATCGCGTCGGGAAGTTTCGGCCGGGTCTTCCGTGCCGACGACCCGCGCACAGGCAATGTGGTGGCGGTCAAGGTGTTGCGGCGGCGCTGGAGCGAGGACCAGCGCCGCATCGACCTATTCATCCGTGAGGGCAAGGTGGGCCTGGCGCTCAAGCACCCCAACATCGTCGAGGTGATGGCCATCAACCGCGACTCCTCCTCCGGCCAGTATTATCTGGTCATGGAGTTCGTCGAGGGCGGCAACCTCCGTGAAATCCTGCAAATCCGCAAAAAACTCAACGTGGCCGAGTCGCTGCGCATTATCGAGGACTGCGCCAATGGCCTGTCCTATGCCTACGCCCGCGGCATGACCCACCGTGACATCAAGCTGACCAACTTACTGATCTCCAGCCAGGGCGAGTGCAAGCTGGTGGACTTCGGGCTGGCCGAGTTCTTCGCCTCCTTCGCCCGCGAGGAAGAGAAAGTCGATCGCACTGTCGATTACGCGGGCCTGGAGAGGGGCACCGGCGTCAAGACCGGCGACGTGCGCAGCGACATCTACTTTTTGGGCGTGGTCCTGTACGAAGCCCTGACTGGCCGGTCGCCGATCCTCATGACCCGCGATCGCCACGCCCGTATGCGCAAGGAGCGTTTCGAGCAGGTCCAACCCATCAACCCCAACGAGATCGACGGCCCGCCTTCTGTGCTGGCACTGGTCGATACGATGATGTCGTTGGACCCCAAGCAGCGTTACCAAACGCCCTCGCAGCTGCTCGACGCGATCAAGTCGGTGCGCCGCGAAGTGGACGGCAAGTCGGGCCGAGACGGCGGCCGCCGGGCGGCGCGCTCCGTGTTCCTCGCCGAGGCGGACGAGCATTTGCAAGATGTCCTGCGCGACGGCCTCAAGGACAAGGGCTATCGCGTCTTTTTGGCCGGCGACCCGGCCCGGGCGCTGGACCGCTTCCACCAGCAGCCTTACGACGGCCTGATCGTGGATGCGAAAACGACCGGCGAGGAAGGGTTGATTATTTTCGGACACATTGTCGAGGAAGCCGCCCGCAAGCATCTTCCGTGCGCCGCCATCCTCCTTCTCGGCAAGGATCAGGCCACCTGGGAGGCACGGGTGCCCAAGGGGGAGCATTCGGCCGTGATGGTCTACCCCATCACGTTCAAGCCGCTCGTGCGCAAGTTGAAAGAATTGATGGAGTCGGCTCATGGACCAGAGCCGGTGGCGCCGTCCGCCGCCGAGGAGCACAGGCCCCAAGCCGACCGGCGCACTCACGACGACCATCCTGAGCCGGAGGCTGTCGAGCACCATCACGCTGAGGAGACCGCCGGCCCGGAGCGCGAGCTGGAAGATTTCTTCCACGAAGAGGCCGCCCCCCAACCTCACCCGGGCGTACCGGCATGGCAGGCGCACGGCTCGCCGATGAAGCCGGTCGCGCACGAACATCCCGCGAACCCGTTTCCTCCGCCCGACCCGCACGCCTGGCGACACCAGGCGGGGTCGCCTTCCCAGTCGCTCGGCAAAAAAGACCAGGAAGGGAGCAAATCCTGGAAAGAGATGTGGGACAGTTGGACCCCGAAGCAAAAAGGCGTTGCCATCGGTCTCGGGGTGGCGGTTTTGGCCCTGCTGATTTACTTGCTGATGCCCGGCAAAATATCCCGAAGCAGCCTCGACAGGGTCACCCAAGGCATGACGGTGGCGGAAGTGGAAAACATCCTGGGACCGGGCGAGACGATGGCAGATCCCAGCTCACCCAAGGCCGACAAATCTATCAAAATGATGAAGTGGGAGCGGGGCAAGGTCAAAATCATCATTCAATTCAAGGACGAACAGGTATTCATAAAGGACATATTCGGCGACTAGGGGCCGGCGACGGCCGTTTGGTAGTGGGTTCGCTTGCTTCCCACGGGGCAAGCGAACCCGTTTCGTTTTCCAGGCTCGGCGAAGGGCCGTCCGGTCGTCCCGAACGCGTTTCCTCAGTGCTTCGGCACGGGTCGCCCCATGCGCTCGAGCAATTTCTTCATGTCTTCCCACACGTCCTTTTTCTTGTGCGGGCTGCGGCCCGGCAGCAGGAAGGCGGGGTGATAGGTACACAGGACCGGAATGCCGTTGTAATCGTGAAATCGACCGCGCAGTTTACCGATGCCCTGGCTGGTGCCGAGCAGGTTCTGGGCCGCGCAAGCCCCAGGCGCAGATGAATTTCGGCCGCACCAACTCAAGCTGCCGTTCGAGATATTCGCGGCAGTTGCCGGCCTCGGAGGCCAAAGGCAGGCGATTGCCCGGAGGGCGGCATTTGACGATATTGCAGATGTACACTTCTTCACGCTTCATACCGCAGGCGGCAATGATGCGGTCGAGCAATTGTCCGGCCTCGCCGACGAAAGGCTCGCCGCGCTGGTCCTCCGTCGCGCCGGGCGCCTCGCCGACGAAGCACAATTCCGGATCGACCGGCCCGACGCCGAAGACGGTTCGACTCCGGCTCACCACCAGTTCGGCGCAGCGCTGGCAGCCGGACACGCGCTCGGCGAGCACGGTCAGTTCACGCCGCCGCTGTTCCACACCGTCGGCCGGCGGCGGTTCGTTCGCCGCGGCAAAGAGGGAGGGCTGGACCGCTCCTTCCGTGGCCGGAGTCGGTTCGGCGGGGCCAGTCGGTTGGGCGGGCAGCCAGTGAACGCCGGCCGTGCGCAGGCTGTCCAGGTGCTGTCGCAGTTGCCGCCTCATATCCTCGGGTGCCTGTTTGGATGGTTCCGCCATCGTTTTCCCCACATAGCCCCCGGCTTGCCGGGGGAACACCTCACCCCCGGCAAGCCGGGGGCTATGTTGCCCGGGTTCCCTTGATACGATGAAGAGAGACTTCGTCTTTCCGGATTCGAGACCTTCGCAATGCCAACCGCACAAGTGAGTACTGTCACCCTGGGCCTGGTGCAGATGCGCTGCGAGCCGGACCCGTCGGCCAACGTCGAGCGCGCCCTGTCGGGCATCCACCGGGCGGCCAGCAACGGGGCGGAGATCATCTGCTTGCAGGAGCTTTTCCGCTCGCCGTACTTCTGCCAGCGGCAAGACCCCGCCCTGTTCGACCTGGCCGAGCCGATCCCTGGCCCGACCACGGAACGCCTGGCCCGGGCGGCGCGCGAAACCGGCACGGCGATCGTGGCCTCGCTGTTCGAGCGGCGCACTCCTGGAGTGTACCACAACACCGCCGTGGTGTTCGACGCCGACGGCAGTCTGGCCGGCCTGTATCGCAAGATGCACATTCCCGACGACCCGCTGTACTTCGAGAAGTACTACTTCACGCCCGGCGACACCGGCTTTCGCACCTTCGCCACCCGTTTCGGCCGTATCGGCGTCCTGGTGTGCTGGGACCAGTGGTTCCCCGAGGCGGCCCGGCTGACGGCTCTGCAGGGCGCCGAGGTGCTGTTTTATCCGACGGCGATCGGCTGGCACCCGGCCGAGAAAGAGGAACACGGTTCGGCCCAGCGCCAGGCGTGGGAGATCATGCAGCGCGCCCATGCCATCGCCAACGGCGTCTTCGTCGCCGCCGTCAACCGCGTCGGCCACGAGGGGCCGGCCAACGGCGGCTTGGAGTTCTGGGGTTCCTCGTTCGTCTGCGATCCGTTCGGCGTCTTCCTGGGACAAACGTCGGAGGACGGCGAAGAGGTGCTGGTGGTGCCCTGCGACCGTCGCCGTCTGGAGGAAGTCCGCCGCAATTGGCCGTTCCTGCGCGACCGCCGCATCGACGCCTACGGCGACCTGTCCCGGCGCTGGCTCGCCTCGCCCTGATACAATCAATGCAACGAGGCAAGAGCCTTCCATCCCTTATCGGAGATGATCGGAATATGTCCAGAGGCACCCGACCCATCACGCTACAGGATCTGCGGGCGAGCGGCTGGGTCTCCAAAACGGTCAAACACGAAGTGCGCGATAATTTTCTGCGCATGATGCAAACCGGCGAAGAGCTGTTCCCCGGCATCATCGGCTACGAAAATACGGTCCTGCCCGAGATCAACCTGGCGCTCCTGGCCGGACACGACATGCTCTTTCTCGGCGAAAAAGGGCAGGCCAAGAGCCGGCTGATGCGTGCGCTGGTCCGCTTTCTCGACGACGAAATCCCCTACATCGACCACCCGTCCTGTCCGGTCCACGAAGATCCTTATCATCCGATCACGTCGGCGGGAAAGCGTCTCCTGGCCGAGTTGCCGGAAGATCGCGTGCCGATCGGCTGGTGGCCGCGTGCCGAGCGCTATGCCGAACGGCTATCGCCGGGCACGAAGTTCGCCGACATCATCGGCGAGATCGACCCCGCCAAGCTGGCGGCCGGCACGAGCATGGCCGCCGAGGAGGCGCTGCATTTCGGACTCATCCCGCGCATGCACCGCGGTATCTTCGCCATGAACGAGGTGCCCGAACTCGATGAGCTGGTGCAAGTCGGCCTGTTCAACATCCTCGAAGAGCGCGACGTGCAAATTCGCGGCTACCCGATCCAGTTCGACCTGGATGTGCTGATCCTTTTTTCGGCCAACCCCGCGACGTACAACCGTTCGGGCAAGGTCATCCCGCAGCTAAAGGACCGCATCGGCTCGCTGATCCAGACGCACTACCCGCTCGACCGCGCCCTGGGTATCGAGATCATGGAGCAGGAGGCCGCCATCGACCTGGGCGGCGACTACCCGGTCCTGGTGCCGTACTTCATGAAGGAGATCGTCGAGCAGATCAGCATGTGTGCCCGCAAGTCGAAGTACGTCGATCACCAGTCCGGCGTCAGTGCCCGCTTCTCGATCGCCAACTACCGGACGATGGTGGCCAGTGCTCGGCAGCGCGGCGTGCGCCTGGGCGAACGGCCGGCCGTGCCGCGCATCAGCGACCTGGGGCATCTGTATTCGTCGTCGCTTGGTAAGCTGGAGCTGGACATGATGGGCAGCCAGCAGATGTCGGAGCGGCAGGTTCTGGAGGCGATCGCCGCCGAGGCGATCCGCATCGTGTTCGCGGAGTACGTCGAGAAATCGGGGCTGGAGGAGATCGCTAGCGTCTTCGGCAAGGGCGTCAAGATCGAGGTCGGCGACCTGCTGCCGTCATCGCACTACGCGGAGCGGCTCAAGCGCGTGCCCAAGGCGTGGGACAAGGCGTTCGAGGTAAACTCTTCGGAGAACGAGGCGGTGCGGGCCTCGTGCGTCGAGTTCGTGCTGGCCGGCCTGTACGCCAGCGACCGCATCTCGCGCTCGCAAAAGCACGGCCGGATTACTTACGAGATCAGGTAGCCGAAAACCGACAGCCATGATCGCTTACGAGCAGCGTCTAAATCAGGATGTCTGGTGGGCCTTCCAGGAGGGCAGTATGCACTTTGAAAAGGCCAGCGCCATTCATAAAACCCTGACCAAGATCGCCCGGCGGCTCGACGAACTGGGCATTCCTTATGCCCTCGCGGACGGCATGGCGCTATTTTTTCATGGTTATCGCCGCTTCACGGAAGATGTGGACATTCTGGTGACGCGGAGGGGCTTCAGGAAATTCATGCCCGACTCGAAGGACTTGGCTACCTTCCGGCGTTCGAGGACAGCAAGAACCTGCGCGACACGGACTCCGGGGTGCGCATCGAGTTTTTGGTTGCGGGGGATTATCCGGGCGACGGCAAGCCCAAACCCGTGGCATTTCCCAACCCCGAAGGAGTCAGCGAAGTCATCGAGGGCGTTCGCTGTTTGCGACTGCCGCAGTTGGTCGAGTTGAAACTGGCGTCGGGGACGGCACCGGGCCGGCGAAAAGACTTGGGCGATGTGCAGGAACTGATCCGTCTGCTTCATCTGCCGGAAGACTTTGCCCTGAAAATCAATCCCGCTGTGCAGGCTCTCTATCATGAATTGTGGCGGGAAGTCCAAAATAGTCCCCCACCGCCTTAGTCACGGCAACACGGGTTGAACGCCTGAAGTAGCATGGTGCCCGCTTCTGCTGGGTATATTGAGAGGTCGAAATGAGCAAGCCGGATCGCCTGGGCGGTATCATCCATACGTATCAGAAGTACGACCCGGTGCAGTTCCCCAGCCCGACGGCGCCGCCGCCGGACCTGGTGTCGCCGGCCTTCGAGCATTTGCTCTACTACGGCAGCATGCGCCGGCTCACCGAGGAAGAGCTGGCCCGTGCCGTCCACATTGATCCCAGCCAGATTCGCGGACTGGGACCGAGTCTCGAATCGCTCATGGCCCTGTTGCTGGAACGCAAGCGCAAGATCCTCGAAACCTACGAAACCGGCCAGGTGCAGGGCGAAGCGCATAGCAACTTCCACAACCAGGCCGCCGAGACGCGGCCGCCGGCCAAGCTGCGTCGCGCCTTTGACGAGGCGGTGCGCGAGGAACAACTGCACGACCTGGAGCAGTTGTGGTATCGCTCCGGCGACGAACACGGCCCGTTCGCGCGCCAGCTTTTACGATTGGCCGAGGCGCTGGGCGAGAAATATCAGATCGACGAGCTGGCCGCCAAGTACGAATTCACCGGCCGCACGCCCATGACCGTTCCGCAGGCGCTGGCAATCAAGGAGGAGTTGGAGACGATCGACAAGCTGCTCAAGCAGCTCGAAGAGGCGATGAAGACGGCGCAGATCGGCGTCATCGACCTGGAGGAGCTGGCCCAGTTCGCCGAACCGGGCGACCTCGAACAACTCAGCGCGCTCGAGCAGCAGATTCAGGATTACTTGCGCGAACTGGCCGAGCAGCAGGGGTTGGAACAGGCGCGGCAGGGCGGCTTCCAGATGACGCCCCGCGCCTACCGGCTATTCCAGTCGAAGTTGCTGACGCGCATCTTCGAGCAGTTGCAGGAGTCGCGTTCGGGCCGGCACCAGGGCCCGATCATCGGCGAGGGCGCCACCGAAATGCAGCAAACGAAGCCCTACGAGTTCGGCGATTCCGTCACGCACATGGACATCCCGGCCTCGTTCACCAACGCCCTCTTGCGCTCGGGTCCTGGTCTGCCGGTGCGCATGAAGCCGGAAGACATCGTCATCCACAAGACGCGCAACAACCCCAAGTGTGCCTCCGTCGTATTGCTCGACATGTCCGGCTCGATGCGCTACGACGGGCAGTACATCAACGTCAAGCGCATGGGTTTGGCCCTGGATGGCCTGATCCGCACGGAATATCCCGGCGATTTCTTGCAGTTCATCGAGATGTACACCTTCGCCAAGCCGCGGCATGTCTCGGAGGTGGCGGCGCTGATGCCCAAGCCGGTGACGATGTATGATCCGGTCGTGCGCAAGAAAGTGGACATGAGCGACCCGCGACGGACGGAATCGATGATCCCGCCGCACTTCACGAACATCCAGCACGGGCTGCAACTGGCGCGGAAGTTCCTGATGGCGCAGGACACGCCGAACCGGCAGGTTATGCTCATCACCGACGGCCTGCCGACGGCGCACTTCGAGGGCGAGTGGCTGTATCTGCTTGTATCCGCCCGATCCGCTTACCGAATCGGCGACGCTGCGCGAGGGGTTGCTGTGCGCTCGCGAAGGCATCACGATCAACATCTTCCTCTTGTCGAGCTGGAACCAAACGTCGGAGGACGTGCAGTTCGCCTACAAACTGGCGGAGGGCACCAAGGGCCGCGTGTTCTTCACGGCCGGCCGCGAACTGGATCGCTACGTGGTGTGGGATTACATCGCGCGACGCAAGCAGATCATTTCGTGAGCCGCAGCCGTTTCAGGGCGGCGTCGGCTGCCTCGCAGAGCCGATTGCCGACCTTCGCCTTCGCCCAGGCTTCGAGCAATTGTTTCGCTTCCGGCGTGCCGGCGAGTTCGAGCACCACACGGCCCGTAACTCGCGGGCGTCGTCGGGCGGATACTCGGCGGCCGCTGGCGGCGACCAGCGATCGAGGAGCGCCTCCGCCCGTCGTTTCACCTCAAGAGATTTCGTCTCTCCCAACGACTTCCGCAGTTCCGTCTCGACTTGCCGGCCGAATTTCGCCAACTCGGCCTGGGCCGTTTCCCGCTCGGCGAAGGTGGCGCTATCCAGTTCGCCGATCAGCTTGTGAACTCGTCGGACATCGACCGGCTGTTCGGATACAGGCCATTTCCGGCGGAATAGCTTGATGGCCACGTCCGGATGTTGCGCTGCCGCCCAGACGGTCTGCCGTGCCGTTGGCCCGTTGCCCACCAGGCCGGCCCAAAGTTTGGTTGGGTCGGGCGGATCTCCGCGCGGAGGTTTCAGAGACCAGACCAGGACCGTCCCGTCTTCGCCGGACGCGGAAATCAGTGTCGCATCATCGCGGCCGAAGAACACGGAGTTAACCGTTCCCTCGTGCCCGTCGAAGCGGGCGACCTCCTGCCAGCAAGCCGTGTCGAAGACGCGCACCGAATTATCGCCGGCCGCCGCGAGCAGCCAGCCGGTCGGCGAAAAAGCGACGTTCCAGACCTTTTGAAACCCTTTTATTTCCTTCAGCACGGCACCCGTGACCGCATCCCGGACGCGCCAGGCGCCGTCGAGGTGGGCCGTGACCATCCGCCGCGGTCGTGAGAAAACGTGGCGTGGGCGATGCCATGAGCCGGGATCGTCCGCCGCACGGACCCCGTCCGGGCGTCGCGGACTTCGATCGGGCTGTGCCAATCCCCACAAACAAACCTGTCGGCGTCACGGAAGGAGAAACACTCCTGTTCGTGCGGCTGGTGCCAGAGGATTTTTTTCTCCGGCCATTGCCACATCCAGGTCCCGCGGCCAAACTTGGAGGAGACGAGATGCCTGCCGTCCGGACTAAAGCAAAGTGCCCCCCAGTAGTATTCGTCCGCCTTCGGGTCCAGCTTCGGCGGCGGAGCGAACGCGCCGACCTGTTTGCCCGTGGACAAATCCCAGATGGTATTCGGGCCGCTTTCGGCGGCGACCAGCAGATGCTTGCCGTCGGGCGTAAACAGGATTTCGTGCCATTGGCGTCCGGGCGTTCGCAGCGTCTTCGTGACTCGCCCGGTCGTCACGTCCCACGCATCGAACCGGCCGTCCTCATCGACCGCGACAATCCCTTTGCCGTCGGGCGTCCGGGCGACTGCGATTTTGCCCACATAGGCATCGGTGGCCGAAAGACATTTACCCGTGCCGGTATCCCAGCACGAATCGCCCCGTCATACTGCCCCGAAGAGACCAGTTCGTTCTTACCCGGCCGCAGGAACAAGTCCGCTACCCTGCCGTTGTGGGCGGACCAGTCCGGGAGCGCCTGACCATTCGACAGGTCCCAGCGCAGGATGCGTCCCGATCCCGTCCCGAGATAGAGGGTTCGTCCGTCGGCCGCGAAAACGAGCCGGGCGCCATGTCTGACCGTTGTAAGATCGGCTGCAAAGCGGCGGATCTCTCGTGCCGTGGCGGCTTCCCAGAGCTTGACCTCGCAGGTCTTTTTGCCCGCTTCTCCGGCGATACCCACGGCGGCGACCGTCTTGCCGTCCGCGCTGAGAGTGGCGCTGGGGATGTACCCGGCCAGCGGGAAGGTCCGCACCGGCTTGCCGGTCTGGACATCGAGAGCCGTGATCTCGGCCTCCCTTCGGAACGTAATCAGTTCCTTACCGCCGGCGATGGTCCCGATGGGGTAGCCGGCGCCTTCCCAGGTGTGCAGCGTCTTGCCCGTGGCCGCGTCGAGGACGTGGACACCCGGCACGCCGCGCA
The DNA here is from genome assembly GCA_963767535.1 of uncultured Planctomycetota bacterium. Taxonomy (GTDB): domain Bacteria; phylum Planctomycetota; class Planctomycetia; order Gemmatales; family Gemmataceae; genus JAJPHU01. Next base: position 721,131 of record CAVYEC010000005.1, on the reverse strand, counting down.
CGTTCCGGTTGAGGGGAGAGCCAATGCGGATGGCCCCGAACACATAGAGGTGCTTGCCGTCCGGCGACACGTTGACGCCGATCAAACTAGGAGGAGGTCCGAACAAACCACCGGGCGGCAGGTCCCATTCGGCCGTCCGCTTGCCGGTCGCCACGTCCCAGACGAGCAGTACCCGTTTACACGGATTGTCCTGGTAGGCCCACTGGGCGAACCCGTTTCCGCCCTTCTCCGACGGGTGCCAGCCGAGGGCATACAGTTTCTTGCCGTCCGGGCTGAACGCGGCCGGTCGGATGGCTTCCAGCGATCCGCATTTCGGCACGCGCCGGCTGTCCTCGAAGGAGCGCACGCGCAGGCCGGTGTCCGCGTCCAGCAGCATTAACCCCTGGGCGGCGTATGCGGAAAGGGAGGGATGCGGGTGGGCGAGGATATATTTGCCGTCCGGCGACAGGAGGATGAAATCGTTGCGGCCTTCGATGCGATACCGTCGCGAACCGAGTCGGCGAACCGCCCCGGCCGGCAACGGCCGGCCGTCCCCGTCGAGCGCAGGAGTTTTGCTCTCTTGTGGCGACTTTCGGTCTTCGGCCGTTGGTGCGGCCGTCGTCGGTTTCTCGCCGGGTTGTCCGGAAAGCATGGCCCAGCCGATGCCGCCGCCCGCCAGCAACAGCACCATCCCCATCGCGAGAGGAAGTAGCTTGAACGCCGCCCCGCCGCTCGCCAGGGCTTGCACACCTGCTGGCACGGAACTCCCTGTACTGACCGCGATGGCTGCTTTCACCATCTCTTCGGGCACCTGCGCGGACAATTCCGCGGGTGCCAGCACCGCGGCACCGAGACCGACCGTCGCCACGCCCCGGCGCGTGAGCCGGATTCGCAGGCGCTCGCGTGCCTTGTCGAGCCGGCGCATCAGCGTGCGACGCGACCAGCCGAGTTTCTCCGCCGCCTCGTCGCGCGTGAGTCCGTCGAAGTAACAGAGAACCAAGGGGGCACGGAGCGCCTCGGGCAACCGGCCCACCTCGTCATCGAGCAGGCCGCGAACCTCTTTCCACGCCACTTCCGCGAACGGGTCCTCTCCGGAGGCTGTGACAGGCAGCGGCCGGAAAGTGCCGCGTTTCCCTCTGGCCTTGCGACACACGCGCACGGCCGTCCCGTACAGCCATGACGACAGCGCCTCCGGCTTGCGCACCGACCGGGCCGTTCGGGCGAGCACGAGAAAGACGGCCTGGAAGGCATCCTCGGAGTCGTGAACGTGGCCAAGCATCCGCCGGCACACGCCCAGCACAACCGGCCCATGCCGGCGCACTATCTCGGCGAACGCGGCGGCATCGCTTTCCGACTTATAGCGTGCGAGCAGGGCGGCATCGCTTTCGTGTCGCGCTGCCAGGCGGCGCGTCAGAGACATCAGCGAACGGGCCAGGACATCCGGCATGGCATCCTCGGCATCGATCGTTTAGCGAGCAACGAATGTCATTACATCATAGTGCCCGAGGCCGGAGAAAGAGTGCCAGGTTTTCCTACTGCAATTCGCCGTCGGGGGATAAAGATTAGCGGCTATACCGGATAACCCCACTCCTCAAAGCAGGACCACCATTCGTGCGCGATGCGGTGCCGCAAGGCGGGAGACAGTTCCGAAAAGGCGTTCTTCTTGTAGCCCGCGATCGAATCGACGTAGCGCCGGATGGCCGGTTCCACGACGCCGAAGTCCGGCAAGCCCAGGACGGCATAGACGCGCCGCAGCTGGCCGACCGGGTCTTCTTCTATCTGTTCAAAGCGGACTTCCACCAGGTTCCCCTGGGGGATCAACTTCCGCTCCTCGAAGAAAACCTCGTACATCGTCCGGTACTGCCGTAGCACCCATTCGTCGAGTTGGTCCGGCCATGTGCTCTGAACGCGGTGCATCTCGAAGTTTACCTGGAACGTCCGCTTGCTGGACGGGAACACGGCGTAGGGGTTGCGCTGAATGTGGACAAACTTGGCGTGCGGGAACAGGTCGAGCAGCATCCGAATCCGGCAGGTGTGCGGGGGAGACTTCAGCACCAGGGGGCGTCCGTATTTCCACGTCAGCTTCTTCAAGAACAATAGAAATGCCTCTTGCCAGCACGCCACCTCGGCCGGGGAGACGCCCCGGAAGGTGAGATACCTGTCGTAGTATTCTTGCCGCCGGGGGAAGACCCAGCCCATGCAGGGCGATTTGCCGCTGGCGATACAGAGGGCGAACTCGTCCTCCTGGGGGGAGCGCAGGTTCCACTCGACGTTGTCCATCGGACGCCGTTTCGGCATGAAGAAGGCCAGCAGCCGGGAAGCAGTTGCCTCCGTGGAAAGGAAGCTATGCGGATAGAGGACCTGATAGTTGTTCGCAAAGGCGAATCGCTCATCGACCGTCAGGAGGTTGTGCAGGTGCGTCGTCCCGTGACGCCAGTGACCGAGGAGGAAAAGGGGTGACGGAACGGCCACGTCCTTCAACTTGGGGCCATAACGCCATTGCTCATACCGACGGAAGACGCTGTTCTGGAGGCTTTGCCAGGTAATGGCCGCGGCCCGATAAAGGCACGAGGGGGCGACGGCGAAATGGTTGTCGCGGAGCAGTTTCACCCAATCGCCCGCCGAGATACCACCCAGGAGACCGGGACCGAAGTAGCGCAAGAAGGTGTCACGCCATGCCATTTCCCCGATCCCCTTCCATGCGTGCGACCGGATTGACGCTATCGCCAAATGAATCGTGGGGGTCGGTAGGCGGTCTCGGCCAAGCCTCGGTCACGCCTTGCCCTTCATGGCGCGTTGGATGGTGACGCCGAGGTCGGCGGGGCTGTCGGCCACGGCGATGCCGGCCGCACGCAGGGCGGCGATCTTGTCCGACGCCGTGCCGCTGCCGCCGCTGATGATGGCGCCGGCGTGGCCCATGCGCTTGCCCGGCGGGGCCGTCTGGCCGGCGATGAACGCGGCCACCGGCTTCTTGACGTGCTCCTTGATGTACTCCGCCGCCCGCTCCTCCGCCGTGCCGCCGATCTCGCCGATCATCAGGATCGCCTCGGTGCCCGGATCGTCCTGGAACATCTTCAGCAAGTCGATCTGCGTCGTGCCGATGATCGGATCGCCGCCGATGCCGACGCAGGTGGATTGGCCGAGGCCGAGGTTGGAGAGCTGCCAGACGGCCTCGTAGGTGAGCGTGCCGCTGCGGCTGATGACGCCGACGGGCCCCGGCTTGTGGATGTAGCCGGGCATGATGCCGATCTTGCACTGGCCCGGCGTGATGACGCCGGGACAGTTGGGGCCGATCAGCCGGCACGATTTGCCGGCCAGGAAGCGCATGACGCGGGCCATGTCGAGGACGGGAATGCCCTCGGTGATGGCGACGATGACGCCCGATGCCGGCGTCGGCGGCTTCCATGATGGCGTCGGCGGCGCCGGCCGGCGGCACGAAGATCATGGTGGCGTTCGGCGCCGGTCTTGCGTCACGGCCTCGGCGACGGTGTTGAAGAGCGGGAAGCCTTCCTTGGTGGTGCCGCCCTTGCCGGGCACGACGCCGCCGACGACCTGCGTGCCGTAGTCGCGGCACTGCTTGGCGTGAAAGGTGCCGGCCTTGCCGATGCCCTGGCAGAGGACGCGGGTGTTCTTGTCGACGAGGATGCTCATTCCCGTTTCCCCTTGTCGTTCATGGGACGAAGGATTTCCGCAAATCGGAGCTACTGCCCCGGCAGGGCGAACAACTCGGCGACGCGCACCCGCAAATCCGGCAGCACATCTTCGCCGGTCAGCTCCTCGGCCTCCCGGACAAGTTTCTCTTCCTTGCCCGGTTGATAAACGGTGACGTTGCGGGCGTCGGGATCAAGAACCCAGATCAGGCGCGTCCCGAAACGTTTCTGTTCGAGGACCTTTTCCGTCACCTTGCCCGTCGTATCGTTGGGTGACAGCACTTCAACAGCGAGAGACGGCGGTTTTTCGCCGTATTTCTCGCTCACGTCCTCGATCCGCACGGCATCCTCAAACAGCATCACGTCCGGCCCGCGAACCGTATCCGGATTGCGCTCGACGATGACGCCGGTGTCATTGGAGCAGACGTAACCTTTCTTTCGTTGCACGGTGAAATTACCCAGGATGCGAACTACATTGGCGCAGACCAGTCCGTGCAGCTTCCCTGGCCTGGACATCTCCACAATCTCCCCGCGTTCGAGTTCGCAATACTTGTCGCGGTTCTCCGGGTGGTTGGCCCACTCGTAGAACTCTTCCGCGGTCAGCAGTTTCGTGGCAATCGTTGCCATGTCGCTTCATGCTCCTTCCTCGACATGCCTCACTTCGCCGCCGCCACGACCTTTTTCGCCGCCTCGGTCAGTCCGCCGGCCGTCGTGATGTTCAACCCGCTGTCGGCCAGCATCTTGCGGCCCTTCTCGACGTTGGTCCCCTCCAGTCGCACCACCAGCGGCACCTGGAAGCCGACCTCCTTGAACGCCGCAATGATCGCCCCGGCGATGATGTCGCACTGCATGATGCCGCCGAAGATGTTGACCAGCACCGCCTTGACGCGCGGGTCGCTCAGGAGGATGCGGAACGCCTCGGTCACCTGCTCCTTGTTGGCCCCGCCGCCCACGTCGAGGAAGTTGGCCGGCTCGCCGCCGTGATACTTGATGATGTCCATCGTGCCATCGCCAACCCGGCCCCGTTGACCAGGCAGCCGATGTTGCCGGTCAGGCTGATGTAGCTCAGGCCCGAACGGCCCGCCCGCAATTCGGCCGGGTTCTCCTCGGTCTCGTCGCGCAGCTTGGCGAGTTCGGGATGGCGGAACAGGGCGTTGTCGTCGAAGGTGATCTTGGCGTCGAGGGCCAGCACGTCGCCGTTGTCCATGACGGCCAGCGGGTTGATCTCGGCGAGGCTGCAATCCTTCTCGAGAAAGACCTTCGCCAGCGCCGTGATGATCGCCTCGGCCTTGGTCGCCTGCTCGCCGGTGAAGCCGAGATCGTAGGCCATGCGGCGGGCCTGGAACGGTTGCAGGCCGACGTCCGGGTCGACGACGGTTTTGAGGATCTTCTCGGGACTGTGGGCGGCGACCTCCTCGATCTCGACGCCGCCCTCGGCGCAGGCCATCAGCACCGGCAGGCCGACGGCGCGGTCGAGCACCATGCCGACGTAGACCTCGCGGACGATCTTGGCGGCCGCCTCGACGACGAGCAGCTTCGAGACCTTCTGCCCTTCCTCGCCGGTCTGCTTGGTGACGAGCGGATACTTGAGCATGACCTCGGCGACGCCGGCGGCGTCGGCGCGGTTGGTGACGAACTTGACGCCGCCGAAGTCCTTGCCGCTGCCCTTGAAGCGTCCCTTGCCGCGGCCGCCGGCGTGGACCTGGGCCTTGAGGACGACGGGACCGCCGCCGAGCTGGTCGAACGCCTGCTGCGCCTCGGCCGGCGTCGAGGCGACGAGGCCGCGCGGGGATGGCCGCACCGGCTTGGGCGAGCAGTTCTTTGGCCTGGTATTCGTGGATTTTCATGCGACTGTCCTCGGAGGGTGTGCCAGGTTCCGCCGCGGGCGGGATGTTCTCTGTTATAGGACGACGGCGCGGACGTGGCAGGGGCCGGTCAAGGACTGGATTGATGCCCGTGTTTCGGCCACGGACACAAAAGGAGCGGTGTTAGCGTCGGCGCTGGCAGCGAGGCCGGTCGAAGATTTCGCGCAGCACGAAGGCCGTGCCGGCCGACTGCGGTTTGCTCAACAGCGAACGCACCTGTTGCACGATCGGCGACGGTCGCGTATCGCGCGTTGTGGTGGGAGCGGAGGGCGGCGGGGGCGGTGGTGCTTCGGCCACGAGTTGCGGGCGCGGCACGACGAGCGCGGCTTCGGCCGCGGCTTCGCGGATCGTTGCCGGTTGGGGAACGGGACGAACGACGGGTTTGGGCGCTTCTTCGGTGCGGCGGGCCGTGGGGACCGGGCGCGTGGGGGACATCGAGGTTGCGCGATGGGCGTTCGGACAACGGCGTGCGCGTAGTTGCGGGGCGGGCTGGCGAAGCGGAGGGAGCCTTGCGTCGCTCTTCCGCCTCGCGGCGTCGTCGCGCCTCTTCGAGAAAGCGATCGAGGTCCGTCACCGGCCGTCTGCCCGGCGGCCGACCTGCTGGGCTACCGGGGCGGCGGGGGCCGCGCTTGGCGACCTCGTTCTCGTTCTTGAACAGGGTGCCGAGGAGCCAGACTCCCAGCGCGATCAGCGGGATAATGAGGATTTCCCAGTGCATGCGCCGACTCCGCTCAGGTCAGATTGCGATCACCGCGATCGTTGTTGCCGCCGCTGATGGCGTTGCGCATCTGGGTGTCCGCTTGCAAGTTCTTGAGGTTGTAGTAATCCATCACGCCCAGATGACCGTCGCGGAACGCTTGCGACAGGGCACGCGGCACCTCGGCCTCGGCCAAAACGACCTGCGCCTTGTTCTCCTCGACCTTGGCCCGCATTTCTTGCTCCAGCGCGACGGCCAGCGCCCGGCGTTTCTCGGCGTTGGCCTGGGCGACGCGCAGGTCCGCCGCCGCCTGGTCGGCTTGCAGGTTGGCGCCGATGTTCTGGCCCACGTCGATCTCGGCCACGTCGATGGACACGATCTCAAAGGCCGTCTGCGAATCGAGCGAGTTGCGCAGCACGGCCTGCGAAATCAGGTTGGGGTTGGCCAATACGTCGGTATGGTGTTCGGCGCTGCCGATGGCCTTGACGATGCCCTCGCCGACGCGGGCGATGATCGTTTCCTCGGTAGCCCCGCCCACTAGACGGTCGAGCTTGGTCCGCACCGTGACACGGGCACGCGCTTTGAGCTGGATGCCGTTCTTGCACACGCCGTCGAGGGTGGCCCGGCCCTTGGTCGGGTCGGGGCAGTCGATGACCTTGGGATCGACGCTGCGCTTGACGGCTTCGTAGATGTCGCGGCCAGCGAGGTCGATGGCGGCGGCCGTGCTCCAGCGCAGGTCCATGCCGGCCTTGTGGGCGGCGATGACGGCGCCGGCCACGCGCTGCACGTTGCCGCGCGACAGGTAATGCGCCTCCATCTCCTGCGTGGACACCTTGACGCCGGCCTGCACCAGCGCGATCTTTTGCCGCACGATCATCGCATAATCGACCTTACACAGCTTCATGCGGATCATGTCGAGAATGCCGATCCGGGCGCCGGTCAGGAGGCACTGAATCCATAGCTGCACGAAGCTGAAAAAGACGAACAGCACGACCAGGCCGGCCAGCCCCGCGATGATGAGGACGATAAACAACCACGGGGCGTCGGCCAGGCCGCCCTGGTTTTGCGGAACTTCGGCGAACAAGATAGCTCCCATTGGTATCTCCCGGTTAGTTGAAAATCGCGGTTTCCAGATCGCCGAGGTCGGGCTTCTCGATCGGCCGGACCACCACCTTGCCGGCCCGCACGTCGATGCAGCGCACCAATTGGCCCGGATCGACCATCATCCCCTCGGTGATGGTGTCGATGCGCCGGCCGTCGAAATCGACCATGCCGGCCGGCCTCAGCGCGGACAGGGTCCGGCCGATGCGTCCTTTCAGCTGCTCCAACTCCTGATTGACCGGCAGGGCTGCGACTGTCGCATCTTCCGGCTGTCCGGTCAAGAAAAATTGCCGGCCCATCGCCGTGCGCGGCCAGAAATACAGGAGAAAACGCACCGTGACGGGCAGGGCGATGAAGACGGCGATCGACGTGCAGACGCCGACCGCGACGCCGCCGCCCATGAACGTCAAAACCACACCGCCGACGATGCCGGCCAGGGAGACGATTGCCAGCAGTCCGCTGGTCAGGAACAAATCCGCGGCCAGGAGCAGGAAGCCCGCCCCGATCAGCAGAAAGCCCAGGACCAGCGTGCTCGAATCCATGCTTTCCGTAGTCCGTAGTCCGTGGTCCGTAGTCCGTAGCAAAACCTCGTCTGTCTTTGCTACGGACTACGGACTACGGACTACGGACTCATTACACCTCCTTGACGACAATTCGATTGCCTTCGATCTCGACGACCTGAACGCGCGTGCCGGGCAGGACATAGCTGCCCTCAGCGACGACATCAATGAAATCGTCGCCGAACTGGACCTTGCCGGCCGGGCGCAGCGGCGTGGCGGCGACGCCGATGGCGCCTAACAGGGCGGCCATATCAGCGTGGACCGATTCGGACAACTCATCGCCAAACTCGCCGGCCTCGTCGTGGGGCTTCAGGATCAAACGGTTGACGTAAGGGATGTTCGGCAGGTAACGCGCCAGGATGAACGCCGCCACCAGCGCCCCCAGGAGGCTGATGGTGAACGGTCCCAGCGCCTGACCGTAGCCGACCCACTCTTCGTTGCTGCGCGGCCAGTGGCCGTAAGCGACCAGGCCGATACTGCCCACGACCAGCACGATGCCGCTGATGCCGGTGACGCCGAAGCCGGGGATGACGAAGATCTCCAGACCGATGAGGAGCAGTCCCAGCAAAAAGAGCAAAAACGCCAGCCAGACGATCTGCCCGCTGACCTGCGAATGTGACCAGAAGAACAAGAGAAAACATACCGCCGAGATGATGCCGGGCAGACCGACGCCGGGCATCTTCAACTCCAGGATCAGGCAGGTGATGCCGAGCATGACGAGGACCACGCTCGTCCACGGGTCCTTGAGGAAATCGACCAGCGCGTCCAGCCAGTCGGAGTCGGCGTTGCGCACATCGGACGGGCTGATGCCCTCTTGTTCGCAGACTTCCTCGAAGCTGCCGACCACCGTACGGGCCACACCGAGTTTGCGGGCCTCGTCCGCCGTCAGCGTGAGATATTTGCCGTGGCCCTTGCCCTCGGTGGACTTGACCACGCCGACGCTGCGCCAGCGCCGCTCGCCTTGCTGGTCCGCCTTCAGATCGGACGCGCTGATGAATTTGCGGGCGCTCTCCTCCTTGGTGCTCTCGACGGCGACGATGCCCAGGTCGCGGTCAAGCATCCCTTCGGCAAGGATGGCCGGGTAGTGTTTCTTGGCGGCGATCTCGGCCAGGTTCTTGCGGATCGTCGGCTCCAGCGCCGGGTGTTCCTGGATGTAGCGCTCGAAGCCGCCCAGCTTGGCGCCTTCCTGGATGAGCTTCGCACCCTGCCGGATCTCGCGCTGCATGACGATCTTGTTGCAGGCGAAGGCGAGGAAGGCGGCCGTGTTGTCGGCGCGGCCGGTGACATACGCGATGGTCTCGACCGGCTCGCGGCGGTTGTCGTTGATCTCGGTCAGGAACACGGCCAATTCGTGGGCCGCCTGGCTCTCGCCGTCGCCGCAGGCCAACTCCAGGATCAGCAAGTTTGCCTTTTCTCCCAGCGCCTTGCGGACGCGGCGCTTCACCTTCTCTTTGAGTTCGCCGGTGATCGGCCCGGACACGACGACGCGCCAGGCGACGACGCGATCGAGCGCGGGATAGAGGCTGCCGGGAGGCAACTGGTAGCGCTCGCGCACCTCGTCGATGCTGTTGCGCGGGACCGGCTGGCACAGCCCTAGCTCGCTGGCCTGGGCGAAGGAATACAGGGCCGTATCGCCGGGGCCGAGTCCTCCGACGGCCTCCCCTTGCGGCCGCGGCCTCTCGTTGGCGTCACGGTAGCCGCCCTGCCGGGTTTTGAGGACTTCGACGTTCCGGTCGTACATCTTGCGGATAAGGGCGGACAAGGCCGGCTTGTGGAAAATCTCGTCGTAGGCTTCGCGATCGAGTTTTTCCAGGGACTTCTCGCCGTCGGTGATCTTGCCGAACTGGGCGGGCGGATCTTTGGACAGAATGATCTCGGAGCAGGCCAGCACCGGCAAGACGGCGTGGCGCGTGACCTTGCCGTGAAGGTAGGCGATGACCTGAACGCCCTGCTTCTTTTGCAGGTCGCGCAGGTCGCGGGCCAGCGACAGGCACGCGCCGAAATCGTCGCTGGCGTTGTCACGGTTGTCCGGGTTGAAATCGCAGACGAGATAGAACGTCCCGGTTCGGTTCGGCTCGCGGTTGCGCTGGTCCTCGTAGCGGCGCAGCGGCCCGTACAGGGCGCCGCGCAGCCGGCTGTTCGCCTCGGTGGTGATGATCGGGGGAATGGGCGCGACCAGGCCGAAGTTGGGACGTTCCTCGGCCGGCAATCGGCCGGGCGACAGGAGCGCCAGCAGGAAGCCGGTCGCCAGGGTCAGCCAGCCGGCCCTTCCCATCCGCGACTCCATTTCCAGGAGAGTGGCGTTCATGTCGGCACCTCAGCGCGGGGAGCCTGTTCGCGGGCACGCACTTCGACAGTCAGGGGTTCCCGTGCGGGGGTCGAGATTGTTACCCGAGTCTGCCCTGTGATTATAGATGGCGGCGCAAAAGGGTGTCAAAGGATTGCCCTCCGGGTCGTGGTTGCTTTCCGATAAATAATTCGCCGCCCACGCCCGGACCTTTCGGGAAACTCCTTCGCCGCGATCGGCTGGCGAGTCGCGCTTTCGTGTCCCATACTTGACCTGCCTGGTTCTGTTTCCCATCCTCACGGAGCCATTCGGATGCACCTCACGCTCGCCTTGCTGGTCGGTAGTGTGCTGCCGGCCGCGCCGATTGCCAATCTCGATTTCGCCGAGGGACGGCTGACGGGGTGGATCGGAGAGGGGTTCTACGTGACCACGGGCAGTGATGGGCCGAACTTGCATCCCGGCGTGTGCAGCAGCGACAGGGGGCCGGACAGCCGAACCGCCCTGTTGCATCGCACCTTCGTGGTGCCGCCGGGCGCCGGTGTCATTCTCTTCACGGCCGCCGTGGTTCGGCCGGACAAGCTCGCAGCCGGGGCGCCGTTGGACATCACGCTGGAAGCCGCCGAAAGTCGCTTCATCCCGCGACAGATGCACACCGCGGAGGGTTGGAAACCGGCGCCCCGCCTCTTGCCCTTCGTCAAAGGCCGACCGTACGAATACCTCTGGCCCGTCTCGGACCTCATCGGCCAAACGGTGCGTATTGTCCTTCATGACGCGGACGATCGACCGGGCTGCTACCTCTATTGCAGCGGCTTCCGCATCCTGTCGGCGGACGCCTGGAACGGCCGGGAGTTCGCCGCCACGATGACTGGTTTGGAGCGGACGCATCATCTGGCACCGATGACGCGCCTGGACAGCAAGCATTTCCTCGCCATCGGCAACGCGGCAGATGAATACACGGAAGAACGCTTATACAACTGCGAGACGATTTACGCGCTGTTCTTCGACCATTTTCGCAAGAAGGGCTTCCGGGTTCGCGAACCGGGCGTGCGTCTGATGGTGGCCGTCTTCGATTCGCAGGCCGGTTTCGAGGCATACCTCGGCCGAACCATGTCGGCGGCGACGACGGGCGTTTACCACCCGCCGAGCAACCGTCTCGTGGTCTACGATTATGCCCAGAACCGCTCGTTCCTCGCCAACAAGAAGCAGGGTGAGCAAATGGTGGGGCAGATCCGTTCGCAGCTGGATCGTCAACGGATCAGCGGCCGATTCAGCCATTTCGCCCAGACGCGCCGGGCCGACGCCAACATCGGCACGATCATGCACGAGGTCGCCCATCAGCTGTCGTTCAACGGCGGCCTGCTCAACCGCGAGGGCGATGTGCCGTTGTGGTTGGCCGAGGGGCTGGCCTGTTACTGCGAGGCGACCGAGAATGCCTCCTGGCAGGGCATCGGCGAGCCGAATCCGGAGCGCGTCAACACCCTGGCCGGTGCGGCCCGCGGTCAGGGAACGTTCATCCCTCTCCGCGCCTTGTTGGCGAGCGACGACTGGCTGCGCAAGGCGCCCGACGTGCGCCAGGTGCTCCTCGGCTACTCTCAGAGTTGGGCACTGTTTCGTATGCTCATGGAACAGAAGCCGCGCTCCCTGCGCAACTACCTGACCCTCCTCTATCCCCACCGCACGCCGGAGCATCGTTTGGCCGACTGGGTGCAGGTATTCGGGACCGACCTGGCGACTTTTGAAAAACAGTATTTCGACTACATGCGTAACCTCGTTCGCCGCGAAGCGCACGTCCGGTAAAGTTTAGCCGCGAGCCGAAGGCGAGCGGGAGATCGCGCTCGCCTTCGGCTCGCGGCTGAACAAGACGTCCCGTCATCGGCACTCAAGTTGCACTTCTCCAAACAGCCCAACCACTGTCCGAGGGGACGCCATGCCGTCGCGGATTGAAGATTACGCCCTGATCGGCGATTGCGAAACCGCCGGTCTGGTCGCCAAGGACGGATCGCTCGATTGGCTGTGCCTGCCGCGTTTCGATTCGGGAGCCTGTTTCGCGGCCCTCCTGGGTTCACCCGAAAACGGCCGCTGGCAAATAACCCCCGCCGGCGACATCAAGAAGGTCCGGCGCTGCTACCGCGAACACACGATCATTCTGGAGACGACTTACGAAACGGCCGACGGCGTCGTCACCCTCATCGATGGCATGGCCATCCGTGACGAGCATCCGGTGTTGATCCGCTGTGTGCGCGGCGAAAAGGGGCAAGTGCCGATGCGGATGCACCTGGTCATCCGCTTCGATTACGGTTCGTGCGTACCCTGGGTGACGCGCCTGGAGGAAGGCGGCATCCGGGCCATAGCCGGCCCCGATTCGCTGCTTGTGCGCACCCAGGTTCCGCTGCGCGGCGAGAACCATCATACCGTGGCCGAGTTCACGGTCTCCAAGGGCGAAGAAATCCCCTTCACGCTGTCCTGGAACCCCTCCTTCCGGGATCCGCTACCCCCGGCCGATCCGCTGAAGATCCTCCGCAAAACGGAGAAGTCATGGCGAAAATGGTCCAAGGGCAACAAGTGCAAAGGGCCGTGGGCCGAGCCGATGCGACGATCCTTGTTGACGCTCAAGGCGTTGACCTACGCGCCAACGGGCGGGGTGGTGGCAGCGCTAACGACCTCGCTGCCGGAACAGCTGGGCGGGGTGCGCAACTGGGATTACCGCTTCTGCTGGCTGCGCGACGCCACCTTCACGCTCTACGCCCTGATGGCGGCCGGCTACAAGGACGAGGCCCGCGCCTGGCGCGAGTGGGTGTTGCGTGCGGCCGCCGGCAATACCGATCAGCTCCAGATCATGTACGGTTTGGCTGGCGAGCGCCGGCTCACCGAATGGGAAGCGGATTGGCTATCGGGCTACGAGGGAGCGCGTCCTGTGCGCGTCGGCAACGCCGCCTCAGGACAGTTTCAGCTCGACGTATACGGCGAACTGCTCGACGCCATGTATCAATCGCGCCGCATCGGTCTGGAGAAGGAGCCAGCGGCGTGGAACCTCGAAAGGGCCATTGTTCGGTTTCTGGAAACGGCCTGGCACGAGCCGGACGAAGGCATCTGGGAGGTCCGCGGGCCGCGCCGTCACTTCACGCACTCGAAAGTCATGGCCTGGGTCGCCTTCGACCGCGCGGTCAAGACCGTCGAGAAATTCGGCGTGGAAGGGCCGATCGACCAGTGGCGCGCCCTGCGCGACACGATTCATCGCGAAGTCTGCGAAAAGGGCTTCAACACCCAGACCAATTCGTTCGTCCAGTCTTACGGCGCCAAGGAACCGGACGCCAGCCTTTTGATGATTCCGTTGGTCGGATTTCTGCCGCCCGAAGACCCGCGCGTGGCCGGCACGGTCGCCGCCGTCGAGCGCGATTTGATGCACGACGGGTTTGTCCGCCGCTACAACACGGAATCCAATGTCGATGGCCTGCCGCCGGGCGAGGGGGCGTTTTTGCCCTGCACGTTCTGGCTGGCGGACAATTATGTGTTGCTCGGCCGGCAGAAGGAGGCCGAGGAGGTGTTCAAGCGCTTGCTCGGCCTGTGCAACGACGTGGGGCTTCTGTCCGAGGAATACGATCCCACCGCCCGCCGGCTGGTCGGCAACTTCCCGCAGGCGTTCACGCACGTCGGCCTCATCAACACCGCCATGAACCTGACTCGACAAACCAATAACCCGGCCGAGCATCGCAAGGAGTAAGCCGCGACGAGCAATGTTCGCCAGCTCCTTGTGGCGGCCGGCAGTCCGCGCCATTACAATGCTCCCCAAGTCGCCTTCCCCCGCCTTGAGGAGCCTGCCATGTCGAACCGTCTCTCCCGCCGTCGCTTTCTGCAATCCGCCGCCCTGGCCGGTGCGGCCGGTCTGTCGCTTGCCGCCGAGAAGAAACTACCCGCCAGCGAGCGCCTTGCCGTTGGCGTCATCGGCGTGGCCGGCCAGGGCGCACACGACTGGACGCACATCGTGGCCGGCGGCGCCGAGGTCGTCGCCTGGTGCGACGTGGACGAGAAGCGCACGGGCAAGGCCCGCGCGGAGTTCCCGGACGCCAAGTTTTACACCGATTTCCGCCGCCTGATCGACCAGAAGGGACTCGACGCGGTGCTGGTGGCCACGCCCGATCACACGCACGCGCCGGCGACGCTGGCCGCTCTGCGGGCCGGCCTGCACGTCTTTTGCGAGAAACCGCTGACCCACACAGTCTATGAGGCCCGGCTGGTTGCCGAGACGGCCGCCAAGCACAAACGCGTCACGCAGATGGGCACGCAAATCCATGCCGGCGACAACTACCGCCGCGTCGTCGAATTGATTCAGACCGGCGCCATCGGGCCGGTGCGCGAGGTTCATGCCTGGGTCAGCACGACCTATGCGCCAGGTGATCGCCCCAAGGAAACGCCGCCGGTGCCGTCGGGTTTACACTGGGATCTCTGGCTGGGGCCGGCTCCCGAGCGGCCGTACCACCCGACGTATGTTCCGTTTTACTGGCGCGGCTGGTGGGACTTCGGCGGCGGCGCGCTGGCCGACATGGCTTGCCATTACATGGACCTGCCCTTCTGGGCCTTGAAGCTGCGCCATCCCACGAAGGTTCGCGCCGAAGGACCGCCGCCGCGCCGGAGAGCGCGTCCAGGGGGTTGATCGTCCGTTACGAGTTCCCCGCCCGCGGCGAGTTGCCGCCCGTCCAGCTAACGTGGTATGACGGCGGCAAACGGCCGGAGTTGTTCGCGCAGGGCAAGCTGCCGAAGTGGGGCAATGGCGTCCTGTTCGTCGGCGCAAAGGGATGCTGCTGGCCGATTACACCAAGCACAAATTGTTGCCCGAAAAGGAATTCGCCGACTTCACGCCGCCCCGGCCGTTCATCCCGAGTTCGGTCGGCCACTACAAGGAATGGGTGCAAGCGTGCAAGACCGGCGGGCCGACGACGTGCCATTTCGATTACGCCGGCGCACTGACCGAGGCCGTCCTGCTGGGCAACGTCTCCTACCGCTCGGGCAAGCCGATCGAGTGGGACGCCAGGAACCTCAAGACGAACGAGCCAGAGGCGGACAAGTATCTGCGCCCGTCCTATCGCAAGCCCTGGACGCTGTGAACGCTATCTCTGAAATTGCGGCCGCTCTTTTCCCAGGAGCAAGTCGAGCACCCAGCAGCCGCGGACGTGCTCGCCCGGCCGGCGGCAATGGTCCAGGATGTCCGCGTTGGTGCAGCCGGCTTCTTCCAGGGCGTCGGCCAGGATGAGGAGACGGCCGCCGTCCAGAGTGCCGGCGGGCAGCTCCCGCTCGTCATAAATCGCCCGGGCCAATTTGGGGATGATTCCGCCATTCCAGGATAGCCAGGCGGAATCGACTGCGGGTCGGAGACGAAATGGATTCCCGAAGATGTCCCGAATTCGCATACATTGCGCTTCCGTTCCTGCGCGTCTTGTTCGCTGCCGAGTCGGAGAGCGCGTGTTATCAACTCGCTTGCCACGTCCGACAACCCACTCGGGGCACAGGTGAGTTGGGCGGCGTAGGCCAGACGCCAAACGCTCCACGCCCGGCCCGCTTCGCTCGCGGTCGCCGTCTGGCTAGCCTCTATCCGCTGCGATGCGACGCGCTGGGCCGCGCGATGAGCGTCTCCCAACTCCTTGGTGTCGGCCAGGCCATCCGCGTAGCGTTCGGCTACCTCGACGGCGTCTCGGCTCTCCGGATCGATCATCTCCTCCAGCAGTCGGCGGCACAGCGCCACGGCGACGAGCCGCCGTTGTCGCTTCATGCGTTTGCCTCTCAGCGTAAACAGCAGCGAATGAGGCGTTGTGCTGCTGAGCCAAGACTTTTCGGTCTTGATCTTCGCCATGAAGGGCGTCCCTCGAAATGCGTCTCCGACATGGCGAGAAATATTTTCACAAATGCCCATGCTCGGCCAGCCAGCGCTCGGCGTCGAGTGCCGCCATGCAGCCGGTGCCGGCCGCCGTGACCGCCTGGCGATAATAGCTGTCCGCCACGTCGCCGGCCGCGAAGACGCCCTCGACGCTCGTGTTCGTCCGGGCCGGCTTCGTCCACACGATGTAGCCCTTGTCGTCGGTCTGCACCTGGCCGTCGAGGAAGTCCGTGTTCGGCGTGTGGCCGATGGCCAGGAAGACGCCGCTGACCGCCAGCGTCTCGGTCTGGCTGTCCACCGTGCTTTTCAGACGCACGCCCGTGACGCCGTCCTTGTCGGTGCCGAGCACTTCGTCCAGGGCGCGGTTCCATTTCAGCGTGATCTTGGGATTTTCCAGCGCCCGCGCCTGCATGATCTTGCTGGCCCGCAGCTGGTCGCGGCGATGCACCAGATAGACGGTGCTGGCGAACTTGCTCAGGTACGTGCCTTCCTCCACGGCCGAGTCGCCGCCGCCGACCACGACCAGCGGCTTGTTGCGGAAGCGCGGCAGGGCCCCGTCGCACACCGCACACGCGGAGACGCCGTTGTTCTTGTACCTGTCCTCCGACGGCAGGCCCAGGTAGTTCGCCCGCGCCCCGGTGGCCACGATGACGCTCAGCGCCTCGACCGTCGGTCCCTCGCGGGAGGTCAAGCACGAACGGGCGGCGCTGGAAGTCCACCTTCACGATGTCGTCGGTGACGATGCGCGTGCCGAAGTTGACGGCCTGCTGGCGCATGTACTCCATCATCTCGGGGCCGAACGCCGTGCGCTTGCCCGTGGCGTGTTTGCCCTGTAATAACCTTCCAGCAAGGCAGACTGATCGGCGGGCAGGGCGGAACGCGAGAACTGTCCAGGGCCGAGGCATCGACGAACGGCCAGGCGGGGAAGTTCTCGACCTCGGTGGTCAGGTTGAGTTGGCCCAGCGGCAGCGTGCCTTGCAGACGATTCTCCTCGATGACCGCCCCTTCGTAGACGAGCGGCTGCAGGTTCGCCCGGGCCGCGTAAATCGCCGCCGTCCAGCCCGCCGGGCCCGAACCGATGATGACTACTTTCTCGGTCATGCTTTGTCCTTTATTTCTCGCCGCTCCCCGATGAGGACAGCTTCTCTCCCCAGCGAAGGAGGATGGCGGTACACTTCTATTGTGTCCCCATTGTAGATCGCTCGACAAGGCGGTCAACGCGGCTTGAGGGTCGGGGATTGCGGAGGAAAGCGGTTCATGCTTCGTCTGACCGACCTGCGCGAGATCCTGCGCTACGTGCCGCGCTTCCGCGACCGGGTGTTCGTCATCGCCCTGGACGGCGCCGTCGTCGAGGACGAGAACTTCCGCAACCTGCTGCTCGACATCGCCCTGTTGCGCAGCCTGAGCATCGGCGTCGCCCTGGTCCACGGTGCCGGCCATCAGATCCGCCGTCTCGCCGAGCAGACGGGCAGACGCCCTCGCAACCTCGACGGCACCGGCATCACCGACGACGCCACGCTGCAACTGGCCCTGACCGCCGCCAACCGCGTCACGCACGAAATGCTCGAAGGACTGTCCGCCACCGACCTGCGCGGCGCCGGCGGCAACGCCCTCGTCGCCCACCCGGCCGGCATCCTGCACGGCGTCGACTACCAGCACACCGGCCGCGTCGAGCGCGTCGATACGTGCTGCTGCACGCCCTGCTCGATCAGGACATCGTGCCCGTCATCCCGCCGCTCGGCTGCGACGGCGAGGGCCGCTCGTATCGGCTCAACTCCGACAGCGTCGCCGTCGAGGTCGCCCGCGCCCTGCAGGCGGTCAAGCTGATTTACCTCACCACGTTCGAGGGCATCCAGGCTCCTGCCGCCCACGGAGCAGACGGAGAAGCGCAATTGCTGCGACAACTGTCCGTCGAGGAAGCGGAATCGATTGCTCAAGAAGCAGCGCGCGGATCTGCCGGCGACGGAAGTATCCAAGCTGGAGCATGCGGTGCGAGCCGCGCGCGGCGGCGTGCCGCGCGTCCACATCATCGACGGCCGGGTCGAGGAGGGACTGCTCGCCGAGGTCTTCTCCAACGAGGGCATCGGCACGCTCGTCCACGCCAACGAGTACCAGGCCATCCGCCGTGCACACCGCCGCGATGTCCGGGCCATCTACGCGCTCATCCAGGCGAGCATCGAGAACGACGAACTGGTGCGGCGGACGTTAAGCGAGATCGAGCGGCAGATCGACGATTTCTTCGTCTTCGAGGTCGACCGCAACCCGGTGGCCTGCGCCGCCCTGCATGTGTATCCGCAGCGGAAAGAAGCGGAACTGGCGTGCGTGTGCGTCGATTCGCGCTACGAGAACCAGGGCATCGGCGCCAAGCTGATGCAGTACGCCGAGACGCAGGCGCGCGCCGCGGGCGTGGAGCGGATGTTTTGCCTGTCCACGCAGGCGTTCAACTATTTCCAGCAGAAGGGCGGCTTCACGCCCGGCACGCCGGACGACCTGCCGCCAGCCCGCCGCGAACGCTACGAACGCAGCGGCCGGCGTTCGCTGGTGCTGCTCAAGAAATTGACGTAGCCGTTACCAGCCCGCAGCGCCAGCAAGGGAGCAATACTCGTGATGGCACCCCAGGATCTGGAATCTGAACTGAAAAAAGAACCGTTCCAGCCGTTTCGCATCGTCACAACCGGCGGCAAGACTTACGACATCACGGAGAAGGACCGGCCTCTGCTGCTGGTCGGCAAGCGAACCGTAATCATCGGGCTGCGCGTCCCGGAAACCGATCCTTACTTCGACCGCTACGAAGTCGTATCGTTGGTGCATATCGTTCGTCTGGAGCCTATCCCCGTCCCGCAGCAACAACAGTCGGCTTAATCGCTTTGGAAAACCTCCGCCGGGGTCTATCTTGCGATGGGCGCAATCCCTGAGCGGAGTAAAATAGAGACAGATTGTTGAGCAGGAGCTTGTTTCGATCTCTCTGGGGTTCTTTTTCGAGCAAGGGCACTTCATGCGACGAATGATCCTCCTCAGTACGATCCTGTTTGTCCTGCCGGTGTTTCTCGCCGGTGCCGATCCGAAGCCATCAGACAATGGCCCCCGCCAGGTGCCTGCCTTCACCCTCAAAACCGCCGACGGCAAGGACTGGTCGCTCAAGAATCATCGGACGAAAAAGGCGATCGTCGTCATCTTCCTGGGCACCGAATGCCCGATCAACAACGCCTACCTGCCGCGCCTGGCCGAGTTGCACAAGGCCTATGCCCGGCGCGGCGTGGCCTTCGTCGCCATCAATGCCAACAGCCAGGACACGCCCGTCCGTATGGCGAAGCACGCCAAGGAATACGGCATCCCCTTCCCGGTACTCAAGGACACCGCCAATATTGTCGCCGACCAGTTTGGCGCGCGCCGCACACCCGAAGTGTTTGTCCTCGACGGTTCGGGCAAGGTCCTCTACCAGGGACGCATCGACGATCAGTACGGCCGAGGCTTCGCGCGCCCGCACCGACGCGCCGCGATCTGGCCGAAGTGCTCGACGAGATCCTGGCCGGCAAGCCGGTCTCGCAATCCCTTACGCAGGTGGCCGGTTGCCCGATCTCGCGCACCATCAAGCCGAAAGCGGACGGCACCATCACCTACACGAAGCACGTCGCGGCGATCCTGCAAAAGAACTGCCAGGAGTGTCATCGTCCCGAACAGGTCGGCCCGATGGCGCTTTTGACTTACGAGGATGCCCTGGGCTGGGCGGAGTCGATCCGCGAGGTCGTCGAGGAACGCCGGATGCCGCCCTGGCACGCCGACCCGCGCCACGGCCAATTCTCCAACGATCGCAGTCTCTCCAAGGAAGAGCGCGAAACCCTGCTCGGCTGGATCCAGCAGGATTGTCCCCAAGGGGATCCGCGCGACCTGCCGCCCGCGAAGCGATTCCCGCAGGGCTGGACCATCGGCAACCCGGACGTGGTGTTCTTCCTGCCCGACGAGTTCACCGTCCCCGCCAAGGCCGGCAAAAAAGGCGTTCGCTATCAGTATTTCCAGGTGGACACGAACTTCGACGAGGACCGCTGGGTGCAGGCGGCGGAGGCGCGGCCGGGCAATCGCGCCGTGGTCCATCACATCATCGTCTACGTGCAGAAACCCGGCGAGGAACCCGGACGGAAAGGCCCCGACGGTATCGGCGACGGGTTGCTCGTCGCATTCGCCCCCGGCGAACTTCCCGCCCAATTCGCGCCGGGTACGGCGAAGAAGATCCCCAAAGGATCACGCCTCCTCTTCCAGATGCACTACACGCCCAACGGCGTCGAGCAGAAGGACCGCTCCTCGGTCGGCCTCATCTTCGCCAAGCAGCCGCCGCAATACGAGGTGTTCACGCGTGCCATCACCCAGAGGCGTTTGGCCATCCCGCCGGGCGCGAACAACTACGAAGCCAGGTCCGTCACGACGTTCGACCGCGACGTCCGGCTCCTGAGTCTCTTTCCCCACATGCACCTGCGCGGCAAGGATTTCGAGTATCGCGTCGTTTACCCCGACGGCAAGAGCGACATCCTCTTGTGTGTGCCGCGCTACGACTTCGGCTGGCAGAGCAACTATCGGCTCGCCAAGCCGCTCGACTTGCCGGCGGGAACGCGCATCGAATGCACGGCCCACTTACGACAACTCAGCGGACAACCCCAACAACCCCGACCCGACCAATCTGGTCCACTGGGGCGAACAGACGTGGGAAGAAATGATGATCGGCTTCGTCGATTACGTGTACACCACGAAGAAAGAGTAAAACCACGAATCACACGAATAACACGAATAAAAGACAAAAAAACAAAAGCGGAAGGGCACTGGACCCGTCCGCTTTTGCTTTTTTATTTGCCCGTCTTTTTGTCTTTTTTTTATTCGTGTTATTCGTGTGATTCGTGGTTTTACTCTTTTTAGAGCAGAGCGGTTCGGCGGCGTTCCATTTGTTCGCGGAGCTGGGCGAAGTGTAGTTCCACGTCGCGCGGGTTCGCGGAGCCGCAGGTTCCGCATCCGCCGCTGCCGCAAGTGCTGCACCCGCCGCCTTCGGTTCGGCCGCAGTCCGGTCTGCCGCAGCCGTGCGGCTCCTCGGTGTCTTCGTGGTCTGTCGTGTCTTTCGGTCCCGTCAGATCGACCAGGGTGATATGCAGCTCGAACTCGCGCGAGAGTGTGCTGACGAAAGGACGCACGTCGGCGTCGGCCCAGCGCAGGTGGTGCAAGAGGGCGTGCTGACTATCGAGCAACAGCTCGACATCGAGCAACTCCAGCGGCAGCTTCAACTCATCGGCCAGCCGCCGGCCGCGCTCGAAGAGTTGTTGGCCTCGAGATCGGCAGTTGATTTCGGTGCGTTCATCCTCGGAGGTGAGCGAGCGGAGGAGTTGGCCCACGGAAGTGTTGGGCAAAAACTGCGCGTGCCGTGGCGTGGCCTCGCGCAGCACCTCGGCGATCTCGACGCCACGCGGGCTGCGCACCACCACACGCTCGCCCCGACACAAGGCCAGAGGAGCGGAGGCGCGGAAGCGGCCAAACTCGCCGGCGAGTCCGTAACTCACCAGATATTCCTGCGATTGCATCGCTCGCCGCCTCATTCCAGGCCGAAGAACTCGCGCATGTAGCGGTCGTACTCTTCCTGACCGCGTTCCGTGCTCAGGTCGAGGCGGAGTTCGTTAATGACCTTGACGCTGTAGTTACGCATCCAATCCGACCAGCAGTCGGCGCAGATCGACGTGTAAATGCGCTGCCCGATCTCGTCCTTCATGGGCGGCTTGTCGAGCTGGTGGGCGCGGTCACCGGCCCAGCAGCCCGGACGTTGACAGCGGAAGCCGACGCCGGCCGACGGGCCGCCCGCTTGCGTCTTCTTCTTCGACACCGGCTCCGGCTCGCCCAGCTCCACCAACATGCGCGCCATCGCCTCACGCGGCATGTTGTCGCCCTGCTCGTCGGCGACCTCGAAACCCTGCTTGAGCAAGGCGATCGCCTCGTCGCGCTGCTGGTTGGCCAGCAGGCTTTGTCCCAGGAGGTGATACACTTTCGAGAAGCGCGGACTCAATTCCAGGGTGCGGCGAAACGACTGGATCGCTTCTGGGTACTGCTGCGCTTCCATCAGCAATTGGCCAAGCCGATAGTGGCCCAGCTCGTTGTCCGGATCGTCATTGGCCATCTTGCGGAACTGGGCGATGCGATCTTGCAGCTGACTCATCGTGGGTATGCTCCTTCGGTCCCGCCAAGCGCGACAGGAGTGTCTCGCGCGGCGGGCGGCAAGACACTCCTGTCCGGTATGATCAAGGATTCACTTCGATCACCTTCAAATCGAGGGGCTGCGTGACCGTCTTGCCCGTGTGGACGTCCGTCGCCTTGAGGACGATCTTGAACTTGCCGCTGCGGTTGAGCTGCATGGGGAAATTGAACGGAATGTAACGCAGCTTCTTGAAGTTGTCCTCCAGGTTATCGACCTTGCCGGTAAACGGTTTCTCCAGCACCGCCTTGCCGTTCTCGTCCTGGACTTCCATTTGAACCGTCACGTTGGGCGCTTGCATTTGGCCCTTCAACTCGAAACCGACCACGGCGAAGTTGAGCAACAAATTCTGGCCGGGCACGCCGACCGGCGGGGCGAGCTGCGGCGCGCCGCGCGCCCGTTCATTCATGTCGATGTAGGTGAAGCCCGGCCGGACGATACCGAACTGCATCGGCTTGACCTCGAACTTGCGTTCCAGCTTCACCGACTTCTTGGCGGTCACGTCGGTGACGATCACGGTCATCGTATATTCCCCCGGGGCCGTGTCCGGGCCGATCTCCGCCAGGGCGAACGACGGCAGGCGCGAGGTTCCCAGCGTGTTGACGGTCGTCATTTCCTGGGGGTCTTGCTTGAAGTGCGTCTTGGGCTTGCCGTTGGAATCTTTGCCGGTCAACTCCATGCTGGTGCTGTACTTCACGACGCCGTTGGACGCGACTTGCAGGCCCTCCATGTCGAAGGCGAGGACAACCAGGTCGCCCTGCATGTAGGTGGTGTCCTTGCGTTCCTGCCCCAGAATGCCGTAGGTGACGCGGACGTTTTTGACTTCCAGTTGCCCGCCCTGGGCGGGGGTTGAGCTGAGAGCGGACATCAAGGCCAGGGTAGCCCACATAACTGAGTTTCCTCCCTTGGACTGGGGGGTCATGCACCTGCTTCGGACAGCCACCCCGTCATTGTGCGCGTTCCGGGGTCCATCTGCCAGAGCAAATCCGTCACATAGCCCCCGGCTTGCCGGGGGAAGAGCTTTCCCCCGGCAAGCCGGGGGCTATGTGACAGGCACTCACGCGGCCCCAATTCTTGCCGCACTTTCTTGACCGTGCTATCCAAATGGGTAGAATGAGTAAAGTTGGAATCGCACGAACGTGGTGCGATGGGCTAGAGCCCAAGGGCGACGAACTGGTTTGTCGTCGTCCACGGGGAAACCCTAGCAAAAGGAGGTGATCCGAGTGTGTAATAGCGACCAGGTGAGGCTGCATTAGACGCGGCCGACGGGCTGCCGTCGGATGCAGCCAATTGTAAGAGACCCCGATGCGATCTCATCGGGGTCTCTCTTCTTCCTCATCCGGATTTGGAAAACTGGTGTCGGTAAGCGCACGCTACTCTCCGGACGCGACGACCGCTCCCGCCTCTGGGTGGGAAGGGTTGGGCCGGGCATTGTCTTTTGCGTTTTGGTGGTTTTTTAGCCCCTCCTTGTGGGCCTGTGGGGGTGCGGACGCTCGCTGACGGCCAAGTGCGAATCGTCAAAGCCCTCTGGGACCCACGTGGTTCCAGAGGGCTTTTTTTATGAACTCCGGTCGCGGATCGGAGGGCGGAGTTATCCGCCGAGTCCGCGGAGCGGTTCTCCTTCCGGGGAGTTCTCCGGCACCGACCGCCCGCACTTTTACGCTGGAGGCACCGGCAATGATCGTGGTCATGAAAGAGGGCGCTCCGAAGTGGCAAATCGATCGCGTGATCGAGCACATCGAGCAACTGGGCCTGCGCAGTCACGTCATCGAGGGCACCGAGTTGACCGTGGTGGCCGCCCTGGGCGAGAAGCGCGACGGGGCCAAGCAAGCCCTGGAGACGTTGGAAGGGGTGGATAAAGTGGTCCCGATCCTGGCCCCGTACAAGATGGCAAGCACCGAGGTCAAGAAAGAGCCGACCGTGGTCGTGTCGCGCGGCCTGCGCGTCGGCGGCGGACACCTGGGCGTCATCGCCGGGCCATGTTCCGTCGAAAGCCGCGAGCAGATCCTGGAAGTGGCGCGGGCCGCCAAGGAAACCGGCGCGGCGGGACTGCGCGGCGGGGCGTTCAAGCCGCGCACCAGTCCCTACAGCTTCCAGGGACTGAAGGAAAAAGGCCTCGAAATGCTCGCCGAGGCGCGCGAGGCGACCGGGTTGGCCGTGGTCACGGAAGTGATGGCCAAGGAGCACGTCGAGCTGGTCTCGCGCTACGCCGACGTCTTGCAGGTCGGCGCGCGCAACATGCAGAATTATCCGCTCTTGGAGGCGGTCGGCGAATCGAGCCTTCCGGTGCTGCTCAAGCGCGGCCCGTCAGCGACGATGGACGAGTTCTTGCTAGCCGCGGAGTACATCCTCAAGACCGGCAACACGCAGGTCATGCTGTGCGAGCGCGGCATCCGCACCTTCGAGGACCACACGCGCTTCACGCTGCCCCTGGCCAGCGTGCCGTATCTGCACCAGCACACGCATTTGCCGATCGTCGTCGATCCCAGCCACGGCACCGGCAAGGCGAACCTGGTAGCGGTGATGGCGCGGGCGGCGGTGGCGGCGGGGGCGGACGGTTTGATCGTGGAGATTCACCCCAACCCGGACAAGGCGCTCAGCGACGGCTATCAATCGCTGACACCGGCCGCCTTCCGGCAGTTGATGACGGACTGTCGCAAGATCGTGCGCGTGCTGGAAATGCAGATGTAAGCAGGCGAGCCGCGATGGGATGAACGTCACCTGAGTAGGGTGGGCCGAGTCTTCGAGGCCCACCAAGCCCTTGCTGGTGGGCCTCGAAGACTCGGCCCACCCTACTTCAAACGCAGCAGAATCGTGCTGCCGCCGTGGACGATGTCGCCGACCTTGACGAGCGCTTCCCCAACGCGATCCACCGGCACCGAGATTTCGGTGCGCGAGCCGAACTTGATCATGCCGAGACGCTCGCCGGCGCGCACTTCCTCGTCCGGCTTCAGCCAGCAGACGATGCGGCGGGCGATGGCCCCGGCGATCTGCTTGACGCGCACCAGGCCGCCGGTTCGCGCCTCGGCGAGGTCGATCCAGAACTGTTCGTTGCGGATGCCGCAGTCGGCGTGGCGGGCGTCGAGGAACTCGCCGGGATAGTAGCGCAGGCCCGTAACGCGACCGTCCAGCGGCAAGCGGTTGACGTGGACGTTGAAGACCGACAGGAAAATACTGATCGTGAAGGCCCGGCCGCCCGGAAAATCCGGTTCGGCCGTCTCGCCGACGTGCGTGACCGTGCCGTCGGCGGGACTGAGCAGCGCGTCCGGTTCGGTCGGGATCCTTCGTTCAGGGTCTCGGAAGAACGACAGCACGAATAACCAGATCGGCAACACCACGGCCAGCGGAAGATAAAACAACGGATGGACCAGCACGCCGAGCAGAACGGACGCCACGCTCAGAAGCAAGAACACACCGCTGAAAAAGATCAGTTCGGCGAGTCCGGCGCGGGCGAGGCGGAGCCGGCCGCGCCAGGCAAACGGGTCGTCTTCGGGCCGGAACCAGTAGCCGCAGACGTTGCGATAGAGTTTCAGGTCGCGCGGGTCGAGGATGTCGTGCGGGCAGCCGGGACAATGGCCCTGGCGCAGCTCGGCCATGCGGCGGACGTAGCCGGGACGGAAGCGGCGCAGCCAGGCGCGACGCCAGCGGCCCCAGGCGCGTTCCAGTCCGAAACAAAATCCGCCGCCGGGTTGGATGCTGGTAATGGGAGCGCTTTGCAGGCAGGTCGGAAGCGGTGCGATCGTTGCCATAGCCGTCAGCATAGCAACGTCTGTCCGCAGCGCCTATTCTTCCAGGACCGGCCGGATCGTCGTACCGGGGTTGGTCTGCGAGCGGGCACGGAACTTTTCCAGCACGGTCGATTTGATTGTCAGCGGATTGCGGACGCCTGGCGCGGACGTTCCGCTGGGCACGATCGGCTCCGGCTCAGGGGCAGGCTCCGGTGAGTCGGCCGGTTCGGTAGCGGGAGCGGTCGCGGGCGCTTTCGGCGGCCACGGCGGCACCCGGAAGTTCCAGGCTGCTGTACAGGTCGTGGAAATCGCTTTCCTTGAGCGGCTGCTGATGGCCCAGATAGTCGATGTGCGAATAGGGGATGAAGAAGACCCGGCCGGCGTCCTGGCTACCAGAAAGACGGCCCTTGAGGGCGATGCTTTCCGGGTCGATGCGCAGGAAGCTCTGGATGGCAATCTCGGTGCCGCCGATGGTGACCAGCATCAGCTTGCCCTGCTCCTCGGCCGGAACATGGCGAAATAATTTCACCCACGCCGCACATTGCATAAGGGGATCTCTCAGGACGCGGACCGCCGGGATAAACGGCCCAACGACGGCAACCTCCCCAGCGCCGGGGGCCGTCAGGCAATCCTCGTCAGAGCAATCCTAGCTTACGAACGGGACCAAACGCGGCCCGTCGCGTCTAATTGAGCGAGAACGCGGCGCCAAACACGGGGGCGGGCAAGAGCAAAGTGCGCGAGGCGCCGGACGACGCGACGGCTTCCGTCTCGCGGAAGCGGGCACCGCTCGTTGGGGTGGTTGGTTCAATCGGGGAGCGGTTTTCCTTGGCGGCTGAGGTTAAAGCGTATAAGCCCGCGGTGAGCATGAAGAGACCGACCAGACAACGCACCATACCAGACTCCAGGGAAGTGCGACGTTGCACGAGACGGTTCGAGGCCCCAATGCCCCGAAACCGTACTAATTTAATCCTACGTCACAATGTCGAACCGAGGCAAGACGGATTCAAAAGTGTTCACCCGGAAGAATACGCGCGCCGACCCGTACATAGCCCCCGGCTTGCCGGGGGATGTTTTCATTCCCCCGGCAAGCCGGGGGCTATGTGGGAGAGGATTTTTTCGACTCTTCAATTCTCGCTGAAATCGAACTTCTGGGCCGCTTCCTTGTTCAACTCCTTGTTGAGGGGGTCGCGGAGATAGCGCTGACGGCACTCCGGACAGAGATCGTAGCGCAGGTTGTGTCGGGTCGGTTCGACGCCGTTTTCGACCTGCTGCTCGTCCATGTCGCGGAGCAGTTGGCTGATAGCTTCCATGTGGTCTTCTTCGAGGTCCTCCTCGGTCAGCTTCGCCGGATCGTGCTTGGCGAAGACTTCGATCTTCACGACATAACGATCCTCTCCCGCCCGGAGCTGCTTGCCGCAAAGATCACACGTAATGTGTAACATGAAACGAAGACCTCCATAACCTCCCCGTTGTCCGCGAACAGAGCAACAGGGCGTCCCTCGTGCCTCGAATCCGTGTTGGATTGCCTCGCGAGTGGAAAACATTCTATATATCCATCCGTCGCAGGTTTCGGGGTTCATGTCAAGCCGAATCCCGGAATTGTAACGGGTTTGTCGAAAGTGCCGCGCCGGGGGCGTTCCGCCCCCTTCGCCCTCAGACAACCTGTCGGCTTCGTCCGCTAATCCTTCGTCCGCACGGTCAGGCCGTCGCGCACCTGCGAGAGGTTGCCGCGCACGATCTGCTCCGTGCCGCTGAACGGCTGCCACGGCCTGCCCGCCCGGACCTGTTTGCGCAGCACCTCGACGCGCTCGCCGTCGCCTGGTCCCAACTCGATCAGCAGGCGGTGAACCCTGCCATCCTCGACCTCAAAGCAATAGGTCTGGTAGCCGCGCGTCACCTCGCCCTCGGTCGCCACGGCGGAACGCGGCAGGGTCAAGACATCCGCACGGTCGGCGCTCAGGGAGGCGTAGGCGTACATGCCGGGCCGCAGCGGGCCGTCCGCATTGGGAAGGTCAATCTCCACCCGCAGCGTGCGCGTCGCTGGATCGAGCGACCACGAGGTCCGCGCCACCCGCCCGGTAAATGTCTGACCCCGCAATGCCTGGACGCGGAGGCGCGCGTCGGCCCCTTTTGCGCACCCAATCGGAATCGGTCTCCGGCACCTGGACGAAGATGCGCAGCAGGTCCGTCCGCTGCACGATGTAGATCGGCTTGCCCTTGCCGCTCGTCACCGACTGCACGAAATCGCCGGTGTTGATGCCGTGGTGCGACACGATGCCGTCGTAGGGGGCCGTCAGACGGGTGTACTTTAACTGTGCTTTCACGTAATCGCGATTGTTGTGGGCCACCTTGCGGTTGGCTTCCGCAACGCGCACATCGGCGCGGGCCTTGTCCCGTTTGGCCCGGCTCTCGTCGCGCATCGCCTGGGCCGTCAGAACGCGCGCCTCGGCTTGCTTCAACCCGGCCTCGGCCGCGTCAAAACTCAGGCGGTTTTCCTCGATGCTCTCCTTCTCGATCACGCCGCCTTGCCCCGCCCGCGCCAGTCGTTCGTATTGCGATTGGGCGCGCTTGCGCTCGGCCGCGGCTTGCTCGCGGGCGGCTTCGGCTTCGCGGATCTTGGCCTCGGCGCTCTTGACCGCCGCTTCGTCCACCAGGGCCAACTTGCGTGCCTGCTTGACTTGCTCGTCGGCTAGCCGGATCAGCGATTCCTTTTGTTCCAATTCGACCTCCAACTCCGGCACCGATAATTCCGCCAGAAGCTGGCCCTCGCGCACACTCTCGCCGATGTCCACATGCCATTTCTTGACGTAGCCGGCGACCTTGGCGAACACCGCCGTCTCCTCGAACGCCTCGATGGTTCCCGGCTGCGAAACCTCGCGATGGATGACCGCGCGTTGGGGTGTGACGACGCGAACCAAAGGGATCGCGTCCCCGTCGGCGGGCAGGGATTGCGTTTGCGACGAGGGATCCGGCGGCGCGATAACAACCCAGTAGAAGTACGAGGGACAAGAACGATGTTCCTCGTTTAGCCGCGAGCCGGAGGCGAGCGCGTGCCGCGCTCGCCTCCGGCTCACGGCTAAACGGGGCCTTCGTAACGGGGATGTTATCAGTCATGCCCGGCCTCGCGATCGAAGTGAGGACTTTCCGAATCGTCGGGATCCAGCGACGCCGAGGCAACGCGAGCGCGGCCCTGCACGACGGCGAACACCGACGGCAAAAAGAGCAGCGTCGCCACCGTCGCGGCGAGCAGGCCACCGAGGACGGCACGGGCCAGCGGTGCCACTTGCTCGCCGCCCTCGCCCCAGGCCAGCGCCATCGGGACCATGCCGGCGAGCATGGCGCAGCTCGTCATGAGGATCGGCCGCAGCCGATGCCTCGATCCCTCCACGGCCGCCGCGAACGCCGATAAGCCCTCCCGCCGGCTGCGTTCGGCGAAGGTGATGAGCAAGATAGCGTTGGCCACGGCCACGCCGACGGCCATGATCGCACCCATGAACGATTGGATATTTAACGTGGTGCCGGTCGCGTACAGCATCAGGGCCACGCCGGCGATGACGGCGGGCACGGCCGAGACGGAAACGAGTGCCAGCCGGACTGACTGAAAATACGCCAGGAGCAGCAAGAAAATCACGATCACGGACAAGCTCAATCCCAGGGTCAGCCCGCCGAACATCTGCCGGAACGGCACGATCTGGCCGCGCACATCGACCACTGTACCGCGCGGCGGTTCGCCGGCCGCCCGCAGCGCCAGGGCCACGCGCTTCGCCACCCTGCCCAGATCCTCACCCTCGATGTTGGCCGTCAGGCTCACCAGGCGCTTCATGTTATAGCGATCGTACTCGCCGGGCATCGTCCCCGGCTGGATATCGGCCAGGTCGCGCAAGAGCAGCGGTTTGCCCGATTTGCCCTTGAGGGGGACCATGCCCAGTGCGGCGACCGAGTCCATCTGAAAGGGTGGAATCTCGACCTGCACCTGATAGCCGATGCCGCTCTCGGGGTCGGCCCAGTAGATCGGCACGACGAAGCGACTGGACGAGGTGGCGCTGACGACGGAGCGGCTGACCTCGGCGGCCGTCACGCCGCTGAGTCCGGCTCGCTCGCGGTCCACGTTCACCACAAGGGCGGGATAGTCGAGCGGCTGCACGAATTGCAGGTCGCGCAGCGACGGCACGCGGGCAAGCTGTTCGTAGATCTTGACGGCGTAGGCCCGACTCTCGGCCAGTTTCGGGCCGCTGACGGCAACCTCGACCGGCGTGGGCGTGCCGAAGCTCATGACCTCGTTGACGATGTCAGCCGGCTCGAAGGAGAACCTCAGCGCGTCCGCCTGATCGGTCGCCTGGTCCGCCGACAGTCCCTCGCCGCGCAGCTTCGGCTCCAGCCAGGCCCGCAAGCGTCGCGGCAACTCCTCGCGCAAACGCTGCTTCGAGCGCCTCGACCGAGACGCCGCAGCCGGGTTTCAGTCCCACGCGCAGCACCGCCTCTTCCGGCCCGCGCATCCACAGGTAGATGGTGTCAATGGGGTAGCTGGATGCGATCAGACCGACGTAGCCGACCGAGATCGCGACGTTGTCCGGCCCGGCCACGTCCTTGATGACGGACAGCGCCTCGTTGGCGATCTGCTCCGTCGTTTCGATGCGTGTGCCGTCGGCCGCCCGCAGGCGCAACTGGAACTGCCCCGAATCGACCGAGGGAAAGATTTCCATACCCAGCTGTCGGCCGACCAACCAGATCACCAACCCGGCGGCCACGACGTAACCGGCGATCAGCGGCCAGCGCCAGCGCAGGGCATGGTGCAACATCCTGGCGTACGATTCGCGCCAGCGGACGAAGGAGAATCGCCCGTGGCCGCCGTGCGCGAGCGGTTGGTGATGGCGCAGATAGCCAGACAGATACCACCGGCACGAACGTGCTGGAGAGCAAGTACGATGCGATCATGGCGAAGCCGACGGCCAGCGACAGCGGCATGAACAGCGCCGCGCCGCGCCCTCCATGAAAAAGGACGGCAGGAAGACGGCCAAGATGCACAGCATGGCCAGAAGACGCGGCACCGCCGTCTCCTGATTGCCGCGCCGCACCGCGCGGGCGATGGAGGGCGTATGCTCGAACTGTGTGTGGATGTTCTCGACCTCGACGGTGGCCTCATCGACGAGGATGCCGACCGCCAGCGCCAGGCCGCCCAGCGTCATCAGGTTGAGAGTCTGCCCCGTCAGCCACAGGGCGATCACGGAGCCGAGCAGGGCCAGGGGGATGTTGAGGACGACCACCAGGACCGAGCGCCAGTCGCGCAAAAACAAAAACACCATCAGGCCGGTCAGGGCCGCGCCGAGCAACCCCTCCTCGCCGACGCCCCACATGGCGCCGGTGACGTAGGGCGACTGGTCCATCTCGAAGCTGACTTCGATGTCGTCGGGCAGGACGGCCTGCATTTTGGGCAGGTTCTTCTTGACCTCGTTGACGACCGCGAGCGTGGACGCCTCGGCCCGTTTGGTGACGAGGATGTAAACCGCGCGCCGGCCGTTGACCAGGGCGTAGCCGGTGGGGATGTCGGTGCCATCCTCGATGACGGCCACATCGCGCAGGTAAACGTTCTCGCCCGGCCGCAGCGGGATGGAGCCGAGCTGGCGCGGGTCCTTGAGCATGGCGTTGACGGGCACGATCGGCATCATGTCGCCGACGCGGGCGTTGCCGGAAGGGCTGATGGTGTTCCCTTCGCTCAGGGCGGCGACCACCTCCTCGGGTGAGGTGTGATAGGCGCGCAGCCGGTCGGGGTCCACCTTGACGACGATGGTGCGCTGATTGCCGCCGAACGGCGGCGGGGCAGACACGCCCGGCAAACTGGCGAACATCGGCCGGACGCGGAACAGCGCCTGATCCTGGATCTCGCCGATCGACTTCGTGTCGCTGCGCAGGACGAGGTAGCCGACGGGCACGCTGCCGGTGTCGAAGCGCATGACGAAGGGCGAGACGGTGCCCGGCGGCATGAAGGCGCGCGAGCGCGTGACGTAGGCCATCGTCTCGGCCATCGCCTGGGCCATGTCGGTGCCGGGGTGGAAGAACAATTTCATCAGGGCGACGCCCTGGACGTTGCGCGACTCGACGTGATGAATGCCGCCGATGTAGAGAAAGTGGTATTCGTAGTAGTTGGTCAGCAAGCCTTCCATCTGGGCGGGGTCCATGCCGCCGTAGGGCTGGGCGACGTAGATGACCGGCAGGTTGAGCTTGGGAAAGATGTCGATGCTCATGCCCGGCAGGGATGCGTCGATGTTCAGTCGCGACAGGACCCAGTCAAGGCCCGCTCCCGGCAGGGCCAGGATTCCGCCCAGGACGAGGGCGAGGACGCCTACCAGGACGGTGTAAGGACGCCGCAGCGCGAAGACGATCGGGTTCATCTTCATTCCTCGATCCGGCCGGTTTACCCGCCCAGGGGTTCGCGGACGGTGCCTCCATTATCCCCCGTGATCCGGAGAAGGGAACGGCGATTGTGCTGAAAACGAAGGAAAATCACCCAGGGGGGCCTGGTTCTCAAGGCATCGGCGTGCCGGCGATAGGGGTGACGGGGGAGGTTCGGCCGGCACGGTGCAGCAGTTCGCGTTATCTTTCTCCAGCACCATCTGCGCCGGCTGTCCTAGCGCCCGATAAAGCTGGAATTGCGCCCGATTGTAGTCCGCGATGTTGGTGTAGTAATCGGCATAGGCTTGCTGGAGCATCTGCACGGCGGCCACCACTTCTTGCGGCCGCACGAGAAGGGTGATAGCTCCGGGACCGGCCTGCCGGCGCGTCTGCCCCAGGGCCGCCAGGTCTTGCCGTACCAACTCTTGAGCTTCCTTCAATCCCGCCTCAGCCTCTCGAATGCGTCCCTCGGCCGTCTGGGCAAACGAATAGGCTTGGACCACTTCCGCGGCCACGCGGTCCTGAATGCGGAACAGTTCCGTCAGGGCCACCTTGTTTTCCGCCGCCCGCTGACGAACCAGAGCCCGGTTGCCCAGGCCGAAATTCTGCAACGTCCACAAAACTTGAACGTCCCAGTCCTGGCGGAAGCTGAAATTGTCCAGGTTGCCGTTGAGGCCGCCGCCGAAGTAGCCGGCCCCCAGCGTGCCCGTCACCGGGGTCGAGAAACCGCGCAGCAGCAAGCTCGGAATGAGCGGCCGCATTTTCTCCTGCCGCAAAAGTTGCAACGTCGCCTGCACCAGCGCTTGCTGGGCGGCCAGCTCCGGTCGATTGGTCAGGGCCACGGGAATGAGATTGTCCACCGGCTCGTTGAGCGGCAGCAGATCGACTTGCAAATGCGGCGGTTCCAGCGGTTCCACGACCAGCGTAGGGTCGAGGTACAGAACGCGGATAAGCTCGGCACTGGCCATGCGCCAGTTGTTCTCGTTCTGCAAGCGCGCCTGCCGGACGTGCGCGGCCAGGGCGCGCGTGCGATGGACCTCCAGGGCCGGCACCAATTCGGGAGCCAGTTTGTCCAACCGGCGCAGCAAATCGTCGGCGTAGCGAAGGGCGTCGAGCGTGCCGGCCAGCTCGCCGCGTGCCTGCTGAACGTTGAAGTAAGCCTGGGCGACGGACAGAAGGGTGTCGTTGGCGGCCGCCTGCACGTCAGCCTGCCGGGCGCGCACGGTTTGCCGGACGGCTAGCGGCGAGAAGATGGCGTCGGCGAAGGCGAACACGGTGTAGGGAGCGCCGCCGACCATGAAGCCTTGCTTGCTCGTGCCGAAGACGTTGCCCTCGATGTCCTGAATCTGGCCGTCGTGACGGTAGTAATCGGTGCCGAAGAGCAGATTGGGCAGCCAGAGGACTTTGGCCCGTTGCAGCTCGGCTCCCGCCGCCTGAAGTCGCCGCGAGGCCAGCTCGATGTCGAGGCCGCGGGCGTTGCCGAGCTTCATCGCGGTCGGCAGGTTGATCGGGTACGGCTTCCCGCCGGCGCTGGGAAACGAGGTCGCGCTGGGAATCGAGGGAACGTCGGGTGCGCTCGCCGTCATCGGGCGGGGGGCGGGTGCTTCTTCTTGAGTGAAAGCGTTGTTCGTCGGTCTGACGCACAGGAGAGCCAGGCAAGCCGCGAGGACGGGGCAGAATGGCCGAAATACGGAGA
Organism: uncultured Planctomycetota bacterium; assembly: GCA_963767535.1. Classification (GTDB taxonomy): domain Bacteria; phylum Planctomycetota; class Planctomycetia; order Gemmatales; family Gemmataceae; genus JAJPHU01. The sequence continues at coordinate 687,089 of CAVYEC010000005.1, read as the reverse complement.
AGGATGCCATTTCGGCCCCCGCGCCGAAAGAATGTTCGGATTCATTATGGATCGGTTCGCCCGAAGGGCAGAGATGACGAGAAATCCCGAATGGGAGAAAATCCCCTTAGCGCGCCGTGATTTGCACGTTGTCGAAATACGTCTGCGCGTCCGCCTTGGTCCACAGGCCGACCTTGCCGGCCTTGGTGTAGGTATCGTCCTTCGCTTCGAGGTATTTCGTGCCGTCCAGCCAGCACTCGATCTGCTCGCCGCGCTGCCGCACCTTCAGCGTGTGCCATTCGCTGGCGTTGACTTTGAGGTCTTCCTTCGTGCCCAGTTGCGTGCGCTTGCCGTGGACGACCTTGTAGACGCGGTAATTCGATTCCAGCGGATTCATGCGGGCGACGTAATAGTTTTCGGCGTCCTGCAAACGCCAGACGAGGCCTCCGCCCTGGTCCAGCTTGCCGTGCATGGCCTTGAAGGCGACCTGCACCTCGACATCGCGATAATCCGCGTCTTCGATGGCGCACACGTTGAACAGGCTGTTCGGTCCTTCCGCCGTCTGAGCGAGGACGTAACCGCGCTTCGATGGAGCGCTGTCGTCGGCCACCACCTTCCAGACGCTGCCGTCGCCCTGGCCTGTCTTCATGGATTGCCAGCCGGCGGGGAGCTTGCCGACATCCTCCTTCGTATAGCGCAACCGCGCGACCGCGCCACACCGACGAGGACCGAACCAACAAGCGCGACCAGCAGCAATGGGGTGAGCCAGCGCATGGTTTGCCTCCAGGGAACCGAGTGGGTCGCCGTGAATTTTACGATACATGGCGCGGAAAAGCTTTGCCAAGAGAAACGAATTACTGGTAGAGGAGCCTTGTGCTCTCCGCGTCGATGGGGTCGCGGGGACGAACGGTGTTTTCGGAGGGCCTAAACCATGAGTGGTGCTGACGAATTGAACCGTGTTCGCCGGATCGTGAACGAAGTGAAGTTCCCCGGCTACACCTTTGTCGTGGAAGCGCTCGGCGACCATGTGTATGTGCAGGTTTCGTACAACGAGCCGGACGTGATGTCCGGCGTGGTCGAGGAGCAGCGCGGCCGCAAGTGGCTGTTGCCGCCGGGACAGACGGTCGGGCAGGTCGTGCAAACCTGTTTCAAGGCGATCCTGACCAGCCTGGAACACCGTGCCCGCGAGCATTTCCTGTGGCGCGGCAAGCCGGTCCTTCAGCCGCACATGGACCTGGAGCAGGTCTGGCAAGCGCTGCCGTCGGCCGAGCGGTTCGCGGAAGAAGTGCGCTTCTGACGAGTGCGGGTCAGGCCGATGGGGAGTCGCGAGGTGAGAGATACTAGCCGCGAGCGCCAGCGAGCGGGATCGCGTCCGCTCGCTGGCGCTCGCGGCTAGTCAATGCTCATTTGGCCGAGACGGCCGGGTCGAATTGGACGGTTCCGGTAAAACGCTCGATGAGAACCATCTGTCCGGGATACGAGGTCGCCTTCCGCACGGTCGCGCCCGCCTTCGGGCTGTTGAGTTTCCAGCGGACGGTGAGCGTCTTGTCCTTGACGGGCAGCGTCAGGATTTCGACGCTGTAGCCGCCGGTCGGTTGCGGGCCGGCCGTCACGACGACGAGCATTTGCTTTTTCCAGTCGATCGTCTTGACGTTGAGGAGCTGCGCGGCGTCGGCCGTCACGTCCGTCTGGAAACGGCGATCCTTGGCGTCGTCGCCGTCGATGCCGTGCGAACGGGCCAGCTCTTCCGCGTTGCGGATGACCAATTGAGTCGGCCGTTTGTTGCGGACGGGCCAGACGCCGCGGGCCAGTACTTTCAGCTCGCGCTCTTCCCCCGTTCCGGCCGGCGCATCCTGAGAGGGAGGCGCGCCCAGCACCAGAGCCGCCACCAAGGCTGTCCACATGGCCGTGTCCCCCGCATGGTCTCGAGGTGGCAAGGATACCCCTAGCGCCGCCATTGTCCGTCGCCGCCGGGCCGAATGCAATACCGCCTCGGGAGATAATTCCTGAAACTCCGCCGCACGGCCTTGCGTTTGAGGAGGCCATTTGCGCGTCTATAATTAAGGAGTTGGTTCTGATCGAACCACCGCGCCCATTCCGTCCCGATCACCCTCGGCGATCGTCCACCGACCGGTTCCTAGGTTCAGGAGGATGCGCAGCATGTCCGCAACGATCACCGGAAGCAACTGGATCGCCGGCCGTTGGCAGCCGGCCGACGGCGCTCGCTTCGAGAGCCACAACCCGGCCCGCGAGAGCGAAGTCCTGGGCGTGTTCCCGGCCACAAGCGCCGAGGCGGCGCGGCAAGCCGTCGTCGCCGCCCGCACCGCCTTCCCCGCCTGGCGCCGTACTAGCCGTATTCACCGCGCCGAGTTGTTCGACAACCTCGCCCAGATCGTCAAACGCGAGGCAGACAATTTGGCCCGCCTGATGGCCCGCGAGTGCGGCAAGGTCGTCAGCGAGTGCCGGGCCGAGGTGATCGAAGGCTTGCACATGATTCAATACGTCTTCGGCACCGGCCGGATGCCGATCGGCGACGTGCTGGCCTCCGAAATCCCCGAAAAGGACGCCTTCATGCGCCGCAAGCCGTGGGGCGTCGTCGCCGTCATCACGCCGTGGAACTTCCCGTTCGCCGTGCCCCTGTGGATGCTCGGGCCGAGCCTGCTCGAAGGAAATACCGTCGTTTTCAAGCCGTCCGAGGACACGCCGGCCATCGGCCAACGTCTGACCGAACTGTTCGTGGAAGCCGGCTTCCCCGCCGGCACGGTCAACCTCGTGCATGGCGAGGCCCAGACCGGCGAAGCGCTCGTGCGCGATCCGGACGTGAACGTCGTGCTGTTCACGGGCAGTTACGACGTGGGCCATCGCATCCAGCAGTTGTCCGCCGAGCATTACGACCGCATCGTGGCCTGCGAGATGGGCAGCAAGAGCGCCGTCATCGTCTGCGCCGACGCCCGGCTGGACCTGGCCGTCAACTGCGCCCTCGTCAGCGGTTTCAAGACCAGCGGCCAGCGCTGCGTGTCGGCCGGCCGCATTCTCGTCGCCGAGTCGATCTTCGATAAGTTCGCCGACAAACTCGTCGCGGCGGCGAAACGCCTGCGCATCGGCGACCCGCTCGACGCCGGCAACTTCACCGGCCCCGTCATCCACAAGGGCGCCGTCGAGAAGATCGAGCGCTACAACGCGCTGGCCAAGCAGGAAGGGGCGACCGTACTGCTCGACGGCGGCCGAATGACCGGCGGAACACACGCGGCCGGATGTTACCTGTCGCCGTTCATCTACCGCATGGAGCACCGGCCCGGCGTTCGCGTCTTGCGCGAGGAAGTGTTCGGCCCGCACCTGGCGCTCGTACCGTTCCGCACCAACGAGGACGCGGTGCATATCTACAACGATACGCCTTACGGCCTGTCGATGGCGGTGGTGACGGAGGACTATCGGGCCATGCGGCTGTTCCGCGACGAGTGCGAATATGGCATGGGATACGTCAACCTGCCGTGCATCGGCGCGGAGGTGCATCTGCCGTTCGGCGGCGTCAAGAAGAGCGGCAACGGCCACCCGTCCGCCGCGGGACTGATCGAGACGGTGACGCACAAGACGGCGTGGACGGTCAACCACGGCACGGAGGTCAAGATGGCCCAGGGGTTGACCACCGACATCGAAGGCGGGCCAGCTTGAGGTAAACAAGCATGGAGTTGCGACGACGTAAACAAGTTGAAGAAGTGATCGGCTACCTCTGCGATGTTTGCGGCAACTCCTGTTTCAAGGAAACAGGAAACCAACGCCTGCATAGCACCGAACACGCCATCTTGTCGGCCGACTGGGGTTTCTGGTCGGATGGCAAGGATCTCACTCGGCACGAGTGCCACCTTTGTGAATCGTGCTACGAGAAGGTGCGTAAGTACATTGAACAAGTTCTTCACGGCAGAGTCCGTGTTAGAGACTATTCTCCGGCGGAAGATCCGAATGCAAAGAAAACCAGCGGTCAAGACTACCTCTTGGATGAGCAGGCGGAGTGATCCAAGAATATTACTCGTTCCCAAGCAGAGCTTGGGAACGCACGGTGCGAAGCTCTGCTTCGCGGCCCGCCCCACTCCAACGGGAAGCAGAGCTTCCCAACCGGCGTTCCCAAGCTCTGCTTGGGAACCAGAAAAGAGAGGAATGATCGATGTGGCTTTTCGATAATCAAAGCGTCCCTAACATCTGCACCCCGCTGCCCGGCCCGAAGGCGCAGACGCTCCTGGAGCGCGACGCGCGCTACGTCTCGCCGTCTTACACGCGCATCTATCCGCTCGTCGTCGAGCGCGGCAGCGGGGCCGTGATCCAGGACGTGGACGGCAACCTGTTCCTCGACTTCACCGCCGGCATCGCCGTCACGTCCACCGGCCACTGTCATCCCCATGTCACCGCCGCCATCACGGACCAGGCGCACAAGCTGCTTCACATGTCCGGGACCGATTTCTATTATCAGCCGCAGATCGACCTGGCGCAGCGGCTGGCCGAGAGCGGGCCGGGCACGTCGCCCAAGCGCGTCTTCTTCACCAACAGCGGCGCCGAGGCGCTGGAGGCGGCCTTGAAGCTGGCTCGCTGGCACACCGGCCGATCTCGCGCCATCGCCTTCTTCGGCGCCTTCCATGGCCGGACCTACGGGGCGATGTCGCTGTCCGGCTCCAAGCTCGTGCATCGCCGCGGCTTTTCCCCCCTGGTGCCCGACATCCACCACGTCGTCTACCCGCGCGGCTGTCACGGCTGCGACGGGCCGGGCGACGGCTGTGAGTGCGTCCGCCAGATCGAGGAAACAGTGCTGCGCCGCATCGCGCCGCCCGATGAGGTGGCCGCCATCTTCGTCGAGCCGATCCAGGGTGAGGGCGGCTATCATGTGCCGCCGCCCGGCTTTTTGCCGGCCCTGCGGGCGCTGTGCGATCGACACGGCTTCTTGCTGGTTGCCGACGAAGTGCAGACCGGCATGGGCCGAACCGGCAAGCTGTACGCCGTCGAACATTGGGGCGTCGAGCCTGACATTATCTGTCTGGCCAAGGGCATCGCCAGCGGGATGCCGCTGGGGGCCATCGTCTCGCGGGAGGAAGTGATGGATTGGCCCAGTGGCAGCCATGCCAGCACCTTCGGCGGCAATCCCGTGAGCTGCCGGGCCGCCCTCGCCACGCTCGACCTGCTCGAAGGCGGTTACATCGCCAATGCCGCTCAGCGCGGCGAACAGCTCAAGCAAGGATTGCAACGTCTTCAGAAGAAGCACCCGGAGATCCGCGAGGTGCGCGGACTCGGCCTGATGGTGGCGATGGACCTGGCCAACGAGCGCGACGGCAGCCCCGCCCCGGCCCGGCGCGACGCAGTGGTGCAGTCGGCTTTCCGGCACGGACTGCTGCTGCTCGGATGCGGCGAAAGTGCCGTCCGCTTCTGCCCGCCCTTGTGCATCACCGCCGAGCAGGTCGAGATGGCCGTGCGCATCCTCGACACCGTGCTGGCCGAACAGCCCTCGGCGACGCTGGCCGTCTGAATCGGGGTCGTTTACTTGTTCCCGGCCCCCTTGCCGTTGAAGGTGTATTCCTCGAAGCGCACCGTGAACGGCTCGCTGCTCGAATTGATCGCCGTCAGGCCGACTCGCAGTCGCGGCGGCCAAACGGTGTCGATCGGCTTGAGGCTCAGCCATTTGCGCCCGTCGATGGAAACGGCACCGAAGATCCGGCTGCCCTTGCGCTCCACCCGGAGGTAACAGTCGCCCGCCTGGAAGTGCCCGTTGTGAACGGCGCCGCGATAACCCCCTTCGCGTTCCTCGAAGGCGATGTACGTGCCGATCTTGCCCTGGCGGAGCATCGCGCTGCGCTCCAGCCGGATGAAGTTGTCGGGATCGCTCCAGATGATGATACCGGCCCCGTTGTAGGGGACGCCCTTGGGGTTGGTCGAGGTGCCGCCCGGTTTGAAATCGCCGGCGACCTTCACCGTGATGGAGAAGTCACCCTCGACCGGCCGGATGATGCGCGGCGCGTTGAGCTTGCCGCTGTCGGGGTTCAGGTCGTGAAACGTGCCGGGCACCTTGACGGTCAGGCTCTTGGTCTCGGAACGAATCTCGCAATCCTCGCCCGGATCGATCGCCGTGCCCCAGCCGGCCAGTTCCTTGCCGGTGAGCGGTTCAAACTCCGGCGTCCCGGCCGCCCGCGCCTTGGTCGTGCCGATCGCCAGCGAGCCGAGGAACCTCCCGGAATCTTCGGGCAGTTCGCGGTTGAGTGGCGACACGACGGCCACCAGATAGATCGCGTTGCCGACGAGGTACTCCCGTACCCGGATCGTCAAAACACCCGTCCCCTCGTCGGGTTTTCCCCGGATGGTGAAATCGCGTCCCGGCCGGCCCTCGGCGCGGACCTTCTTCTCGCTGATGACCTTGCCGTGCCACTGCTCGGCCATCGAGTCGCGCTCCGAGTCGAGTTCGGCATCCTCGGCCCCGCGGACGATGCGGGTCGGCACTTCCACCTTGAGGGCGAGATAGACGGCGCCGCCGGACTCGCAGCCGGTCATGATGATTTTGACCCGTCCGCCGCGGCTGGTGCGGGTCCGCGAGCGGGTGAACGACGGCTTCGCCGGCATTTCGACGGTAAATTAACCTTCCTCCGAGGTCACGGTCTCCCACGACGATTGCGCGGGCAGCGAGGCCGTCAACACGGCCATCCCGAACAGGGCAAGGACGAAAGCGCGCATCGTTGCAATCTCCCGATAGAAACCCTTCGGACGAAAGCAGACAAGAAGTAGCCACCGTGTCGCCTGGTATCGCACGGAGGATTTCGCCCGTCAAGGAAAATCGGCTCACGGATTCCCTCGGATGCGGTAATGGCATCTGGCGTTCTTTCTCCCTCCCCCCTTGTGGGGGAGGGTTGGGGTGGGGGGTGCGAGTGCCCTACCCCCACCCCAACCCTCCCCCACAAGGGGGAGGGGGAAGACAATACAGCGAGGAAGCGCGCCCTTGCGTTCGCGGCCCTTGCCGTTAATAATCGAACGGAAGAGCCAACCGCCCGACTCATTCGCATGAGGAACCTCCCGTGCTCCACCCCGATCGCCTCGGCTGTGCCGATTTCCTGCGCGCGAAACTGAGCCGTCGCACCCTGCTGAAGGTCGGTAGCCTGGGCCTGGCGGGACTGAATCTACCGTCTCTCTTGCAAGCCGAAGAGCATCCACGGAAGAAGAAAGCGACCGCGCGCAGCGTCATCCTTTTGTTCCAATTCGGCGGCGCGAGTCATCTCGATACATTTGATCCCAAACCGTCGGCCCCGCGCGAAATCCGTGGCGAGTTCGCCACCATCAAGACGCGTGTGCCGGGAATTCTGGTCAGCGAACACCTGCCGCGACTGGCACGCATGGCCGACAAGTTCGCACTGGTTCGCAGTGTGCATCACACGCGGTCGAGTCATAACCCGGGGGCCTATTACTCGCTAACCGGGCGCGAGCCGCTGAGCGATCTCGTGACGGCCAACGCCTCGGCCACGGACTTTCCGCATCCCGGATCGATCGTCGATTACCTCGACCGCGGCGAGCGCAAGGTGCCGCCGTTCGTGTCACTGCCTACCATGATCGCCGACGGACCGTTCCGCACGCCCGGCGAATTCGCGGGTTTTCTGGGCAAGATTTACGACCCGCTCTGGGTGCTGGCCGACCCGAACGCGGCGAACTTCAACGTCGAGCAGTTGACGCTGCCGGGCGAGCTGGATGTCGCGCGCGTCCACGAGCGCGGCTCCATCCTGCGGGATCTGGACGCGCAAAGCCGCATGGCCGAGCGCGTCGCGGCGGTGCAGGGGATGAAGGCGTACCGAAGTCGGGCCATCGACCTGCTCACCTCGCCGGCCACGCGCAAGGCGTTCGCCCTGCATGAAGAGAACGATCGGCTGCGCGACCGCTACGGCCGACACACGTACGGCCAGAGCGTGCTGCTGGCGCGGCGGCTTGTCGAGGCCGGCGTGCGCTTCGTGACCGTGTACTACTCGCGCGGCATCGGCGGTTGGGACACGCACAAGGACAACTTCGCCACCCTCAAAAACAGCCGGCTGCCGCACACGGACCAGAGCGTCTCGGCCCTGCTCGAAGACCTGCACTCGCGCGGCCTGCTCGACGAGACGCTGGTGTACTGGACTGGCGATTTCGGGCGGACGCCGAAGATCAACAAGGACGCCGGCCGCGACCACTGGCCGCAGTGCCAGACGGTGTTGATGGCCGGCGGCGGCATCCGCGGTGGCCAGGTTTACGGCGCCTCCGACGCCATCGGCGCCCGGCCGGTGGATAAACCGCTCCGCCCCGACGACATCACCGCCACACTCTTCCACGCCCTCGGCCTCGATCCGGAGACGATCATCTACGACCAACTGCATCGCCCCATGCCCATCTCGGCCGGACGGCCTGCCCACGCGCTGTTCGGTTCGTAACGATTATCACATAGCCCCTGGCTTGCCGGGGGCATTTTTTCCCCGGCAAGCCGGGGGCTATGTGATAAAATGAAGCACGCCGCGCCGGCCGGCGCGGCACGGAGCCAGCGCAACTCAGGACGTTCCCGCAAGGACAACGCTCATGGCCCGGCAAGCCCGCGTCTGGTTGTTCGCCGTCTGCGGCTGCGCGATCATCGCCCTTCCAGGCCCGGCCGCGGACGGCACGGAAGACGAGCAAACCCTGCAATCGGCCGGCCTCGCCGCGGACGGCCGATCTCTCCTCCACTTCTTTCGCAGTCAAACCGCCACCGAAGACATTCGGCAACGAGCGCGGGAGCTGATCCGCCAGCTGGGGTCCGATTCGTTCCAGGTCCGCGAACAGGCCAGCACCAATCTCGTTACACTGGGGCCGGTCATTCTGCCTCAGCTGCGCCACGAGATGCGGAACGCCTCCGACCTCGAAGTGCGCCGCCGCGCCCGCGCCTGTGTGGAGCAGATTCAGACGGATTACACGCCGGCCGTCGCCGCGTCCGCTGTCCGTCTGCTGGCCCTGCGCAAACCGGCCGGGGCGGCCGAGACGCTTTTGGCCTTCCTGCCCAGCCCTTACGAGGAGAGCGTGGAAGAGGAAGTTCAGGAAGCGCTCGTCGCGGTCGGCCGGGTCGGCGGCGAAGTCGATCCCGCCCTTGTCGCCGCTCTGACTGCGGATGCGCCGGTCCGGCGCGGCGCGGCCGGCGTCGCGCTCTGTCGTCTCGGCGATGTCTCACAGCGAATGACGGTGCGGAAGCTGCTCGCGGATCGAGAACCGGCGGTGCGTGCTCAGGTCGGCCAGGCACTGGCGATTGCCGGCGACCGGACGGCCGTGCCCGTCCTCATCGAGGTACTTACGGAGGTGTCCTCCGAGCAGGCGGGGCCGATCGAGGAGCTTCTCTACCGTCTGGCCGGCGCGGAAATGCCCTCGCTTCCCTCAAACACGGACGCGACGGATCGCCGCCTCTACCGTGACGCCTGGCGAAGCTGGTGGAACAAGAACGGCGAGCATGTGGACCTGGCCGTGCTGCGCGACACGGAGCGGACGCTCGGTTACACCTTGCTTGTTTTGCTCAACGCGCATCGCGTCGTCGAATGGGACCGCGACGGCAAACCGCGCTGGCAGATCGACGGCCTGGCCTCTCCCCTGGACGCCGAGGTGCTGTCCGGCCGGCGCGTGCTGATCGCCGAGCACGACACGAAGCGCGTGACGGAGCGCAACCTCAAGGGCGAGGTGCTGTGGGAAAAGAAATTCAGCGACCCGCCGATCCACGCCCAGCGTTTGCCGACCGGCGCGACGTTCATCGCCACGCGCCGGCTGCTCCTCGAAGTGGAGCGCTCCGGCAAGGAAGTCGTTCGCTATCACTCTCCGCAGACGATCATCACGGCGCGGCGCTTCCGCGACGGGCGCGTCGGCTGCATCGAGAGGGGTTCCTATCTGGAGCTGGACGCCGGCGGCCGGGAGACGAAGCGCTTCGCGGTCGGCACCGGCGTTTACACGACCAATGCGCTGACGCTGCTGCCCCAGGGGCACCTGCTCATCACGTCCTACGGCGGCGGCACGGTTCAGGAGTTCGATCCGTCGGGCAAGGTCGTCTGGCAGGCGAACACGAGCCGGCCGCTCTGCGCCGTGCGCCTGCCGGGCGGCCATACGCTGGTGTCCAGTCAGGAGATGGTGCTGGTCGAGTTCGATCGCGCGGGCAAGGAAATCGCCCGGCGCCAGGCGCAAGGGCACCCGTGCCAGATCCGCCGTCGCTGAAATCCCGTTTAGCGACGTTTCGCAGAAGCGTTCTTCGCCAAACGCTACTGCGAAGCGTCGCTAATCAGGGTAACGCCTACAATAAAGTAGGGAGGGATGATTCATGCGCATTCGCCTGATCCTCGCCGGCCTCTTGGTCTTGGCTTTGCTCGGGGGAGCCTGGCTTATATGGCCCCGCGAGGGCCGCGAACGAAAGGGAGTACCGATGGGTGAGGCAATTCAAAAAAGCGACGCCGAATGGCGCTCGTCCTTGACGGAAGAGCAATACCGCGTGACGCGCCAGAAGGGTACCGAACGGGCCTTCACGGGCGCGTACTGGAACAATCACGAAGCGGGGCAGTATCGCTGCGTCTGCTGCGGTCTGCCGCTGTTCGAGTCGGCGACGAAGTTCGATTCCGGCACGGGTTGGCCGAGCTTCTGGAAGCCGGTCGAGGAAAATAGCGTGTCGCTGCACGAGGACCGGAGCTGGTTCAGCGTCCGCACCGAGGTTTGTTGCAGCCGCTGCGACGCCCACCTCGGCCACGTCTTCGAGGACGGCCCAGCGCCGACCGGCCTGCGCTATTGCATGAATTCCGCAGCCTTGACGTTCGTTCCCCGCGCCGAGGAGCCGGCGAAGGAGAAATGATGCGTTATCGGAAGTTCGGACGCACCGGCTGGCAGGTCGGCGAGATCGGCTACGGCATGTGGGGCCTGGCCGGTTGGACCGGCTCCGAGGACGAGCAGTCGCGGCAGGCGCTTCAGCGCGCCGTGGACCTCGGCTGCAACTTCTTCGACACCGCCTTCGCCTACGGCGAGGGCCGCAGCGAACAATTTCTGGGCGAGCTGCTCCGCGCCAACCCCGGCAAAAGGCTGTACACGGCGACGAAGGTGCCGCCGAAGAACCGCCGCTGGCCGTCGCGGCGCGGCCTCGCCCTCGCCGACGTATTTCCTCCCGATTATGTCCGCGAGTATACCGAGAAAAGCCTGGCCAACCTCGGCCGGCCACGCGTCGATCTGCTCCAGTTTCACGTCTGGGAAGACGACTGGGCCGAGGACGACAGCTGGCAGCGGGTCGTCGCGGATCTCAAGCGCGAAGGGTTAATTGGGGCCGTCGGCGTCAGCGTCAACCGCTGGGAGCCGGCGAACGTGCTGCGCACGCTGCGCACCGGACTCATCGACGCCGTGCAGGTGATTTACAACATCTTCGACCAGGCGCCCGAGGATGAGCTGTTTCCGCTCTGCCGCGAGCGAAACGTCGCCGTCATCGCGCGGGTGCCGTTCGACGAGGGCACGCTGACGGGCACACTCACCAAGGATAGCCGCTGGCCGGAGGGCGACTGGCGCAATACCTATTTCGTGCCGGAAAATCTCACCGCGTCGGTCGAGCGGGCCGACGCCCTCAAGCCGCTGGTGCCGGCCGGCTCGACCATGCCGGAGATGGCGCTGCGCTTCATCCTGTCCAACCCCGATGTCAGCACGATCATTCCCGGTATGCGCAAGCCTCGGCACGTCGAGAGCAACCTCGCGGCCAGCGATGCCGGGTCTCTTCCGGCCGAGTTGTTGGCCCGATTGCGGCCGCACCGCTGGGACCGGCGTCCCGCCGACTGGTCGCAGTGATTTTCATTGCCGATCGAGGAGACGCCGTACCTCGTCTTCCATTCGAGCGGTGAACTTCTCGGCGCCGCTGATGTCGAGATGATGGCCGTCCATGAAATCGTTGTCGTCGAGCCAGTGCGTGGCGTCGATGACCTCGACCCCGTAGGTTGCCCGCAGCTCATCCAGCAAGTCGCGCATCGTTTTCAGGCATTCGGGTTGATACCAGGCGCGGAAGGTGGTCGATTCCGGCGTGAGGACGAGGGCCACGGGAATCCGTTCGTTCCGGCAGCACTCGAGCAAATCGCGCATCGCCCGCGTCGGCCCCTGGCCCAGGCGAAAATGAGCCAGCGACGGCATGTATTCGCGGGCCACCTGCGCCGCGCGGCCTTAACTTGTCGCGTCAACGGCTCGGGGCAACGGCAGCCCCAGTCGTCGTGGGGATACGGCACCGGCGACGGTTCGTGCGGCGGGTGCAAATGCTCCAGGATCCAGCCGTGCAGCGAAAAACGGTGGTCGTACCACGGCGCCACACGGGCCGCGATCCATTCGCTCGCCTTCCGCCCCGGCCGCGCAGGTAGGGGTACAGGCGGACGTACTGGTGCAAGCTCATCCAGTCGGCCGCGGCCCAGTTTTCCTCGCTAATCAGATGGCTGTGCGGCTCGTTCAAGAGCGGCGGCAGGAACTCGACCAGCAGCAAACACGGCCGAATGCCCTCGTCGAGCAGGTCGCGCAGGTACTGGTATTCGTGCATGGGGCCGGCGGCGGGCACGCCGAAATTAAAAGCGAGAAGCGGCCGGCCACCGGGTCCGGGGACGCCGTTGAGCCGGCCGGCCTGGAAGGCGCCGTCGGTGCGCGAGCTGCCCAGCATGATTAAAAGCGGACGATCCGGCTCCCGCCGCGCCAACTGACTCAGACCCTCCCACTTGATGCGATAGACTTTTTCAAACGGGGCCGGACACCAGCGGTCCATAACGCCGTTCAAGACCAGCGCGGCCAGCGCATACAAAGCCAGCGACCAGAGCAGGACCGGGCGGGCGGATCGTTGCAGGCGTCGCGGCCTCGCCAGCGTGAAGATCGGCTGCGGCAGCGCGAGCGGTTCACGACCGCGGTTTCGGAGAAACCATATCCAGCCGCGTGGAGCAGGCGGCTTCATCGGCGGGGCCGGAGACCCGCGCCGAGCGCTGGTGAGTACGCTCATCGTTCGTCCTCCGTCGGCGGGGTCGGAGACCCGCGCCGAGCGCTGGTTCTCGGCGCAACAGTCGCTGCACTTCCTCGCCCATGCGGGCGGTGAACTTGGCGGCGCCGCTATTGTCGAGATGATGTCCGTCCATGAAGTCGTCATCGTCCAGCCAGCGGGTGGCGTCGATGACCTCCACGCCATAGGCGGCCCGCATTTCTTCCAGCAGCCGGCGCATGGTATTCAGGCAGTGCGGTTGATACCAGCTTCGGAAGGCGCTGGACTCGGGCGTGAGCACCAGCGCCACGGAGATGCCCTCGTCCCGGCACAGGGCCAGCAAGTCGTGCAAGGCGCGCACCGGCCCGCTACCCAGGCGGAAATGATTGAGCGATGGAATATAATCCCGCGCTGCCACAATGCAATCGAAGCGCTGCCGGGGTGTCAATTCCTCCGGACAACGGCAGCCCCAGTCGTCGTGAGGGAACGGGCACGGCCGAAGGTTTTCCCGGCCATAGAGCATGAGCGGCAGCCAGGAATGCAGGGAGATACGCCGCGTGTACCACGGACCCAACCGCGCCGCCAGCCATTCGTTGGCTTTGCGGCCCGGACGCGCGAAATACGGACGCATCACAAGAAATTGATGCAGACTCATCCAATCGGCGACCGGCCAATCTTCCTCGGAGATGAGGTGGTTGTGCGGCTCGTTGAACAGCGGAGGCAGCACCTCGATAAGCAGCAGGCGCGGCCGAATGCCCTCGACGAGCATGTCGCGCACATACTGATACTCGTGCAGCGGGCCGGCGGCCGGAACGCCCAGGTTGTAGGCCGCGAGCGGCCGGCCGTCGGGTCCGGGGACGCCGTTGAGCCGTCCGGCCTGAAAGGCACCGTCGGTGCGCGAGCTGCCCAGCATGACCACCAGCGGCCGGCCCGGCTCGGCCGCCAACTGCCGCAATTGATCCCACTTCTCGCGGTACAACCGCTCAAACGGGCCGGGAAACCAGCGGTACATCGCGATGTTCTCGGCCACGACGGCCAGCGCGTACAGGCCCAGGGTCCAGAGCACGATCGAGCGGCCATACCGCTTCATGCGGCGCGGCCGCGCCAGCGCGGTCGCAGCCTTCGGAGGAGGGCGATGCTCAAGATCGCGTCGCCACGCGCCGAAAAACCACCCCCAGCCGCCCGGCAGGAGCAGACGCTTGCGAGCCGGCAGTGACTTGGCCTCGTCCGGCTTGCCGACGGAGGGTCGCATCTCAAATGGGGTAGTGGAAGAAAGCACCTTCATCGTTTCGTCTCTAACATTTTGACCAGCCTGTCGCGCACTTCCGCGCATAAGCGTGTCGTGAAGATATCGGCACCGCTTCGATCCGGATGGTGTCCGTCGGTGAAATCGCTATCCTTGAGCCAGCGCCGGCCGTCGATGACCTCGACGCCGTAGGCGGGCGCAACTCGCCCAGCAGCTCGCGCGTGGCCTGTTGGCAGCGGGACGAGTACCAGCCGCGGAAGCGCGACGATTCGGGCGTCAGCACCAGCGCCACCGGAATGCCCTCGCGCCGGCAGCACTCCAGCAAGTCCCGCATCGCCCGGATCGGACCCGCGCCCGGCTGAAAGCGCTCCAACGCGGGAATGAAATCGCGGGCCAGCAGGGTCCGCTCGATCCGCTCCCGGAGAGTTAGCTTCTCCGGACAACGGCAGCCCCAGCGGTCGTGCGCGAGATTCACCGGCCGATAATCGCTCGGCGGCCCCAGCTGCACCAGCAGCCAGCCGTTGAGTTCGTAGCGATAGGCGTACCAGGGCGACAGGCGTGTTTTCAGCCAGTTGCCCGCGATGCGGCCGGGACGGGCCAGGTACGGCATCATGCGGAGCAGTTGCTCTGCGCTCCCCCAGGCGGGTTGCGTCCAGTTTTCCTCGGAAATATAGCGACTGTGCGCGTCGTTGAAAAAGGGCGGCAAAAACTCGACCAGGAGCAATGACGGGCGGATGCCGCGGTCGAGCATCTCGCGCAGGTACAGGTATTCGTGGATGGGTCCTGCGGCGGGCACGCCGAAGTTGTAGGCGGCCAGGGGCCGGCCGTTCGGGCCAGTCATGCCGTCCAGTCGGCCGGCCTGGAAGCCCACCTGCGTGCGCGAGCTGCCCAGCATCACCAACAGTGGACGATCGGGTTCCTCTTGCACCAACCGGCCCAGTCCCTCCCGTTTGATGCGATAGACCTTCTCGAACAACGCCGGACACCAGCGGTCCATCAACACGTCGAAGCTCAGCGCGGCCAGGCCGTAGAGCAATACCGACCACAAGAGGACCGCCCGCGCGCACCGTCGCATCCGTCGCGGGCGGGCCAGTGACAAAATTGGCTCCGGTCGCCGGCGCGAACGACTTCCCGCTAGACTCCGGAACCACCGCCACGCAATCAGCGGACGTCGGCCGCCTGCCGGACGCGGTATTGTCCCGGTCGAGATAAGAGACGAAGGAGCGTTCATGGTCCGCCGACCTTTCCAAACGGCGAGCGCCCCTAATGCGATCAGGGGCGCTCACGTTTCGCACTCACCAGGGCTTGAACCTCCTCACTCAAGCGCGTGGTGAAGGCGTAGGCGCCGCGTTCATCGGGATGGTGGCCGTCGCTAAACTCGCTGTCCCTGAGCCATTGCCGGCCGTCGATGACCTCGACGCCGTAGGCGGCGCGCAGCTCGTCGAGCAGGTCGCGCATGGCCTGTTGGCAGCGCGGCGAGTACCAGCCGCGGAAGCGCGTCGATTCCGGTGTGACGACGAGCGCCACGGGAATGCCCTCGCGCCGGCAGCACTCCAACAAGTCCCGCATCGCCTGGATCGGACCCGCCCCCGGCTGAAAGCGAGCCAGCGACGGCATGTATTCGAGAGCGACCGCAGCGCGCTCGGCCCGTTGCTGGGCCGAGAGCGGTTCGGGATAGCGACAACCCCAGCGGTCGTGCGCATACGGCGCCAGCTGGTGTTCCCTGACCGCACCCACCGCGGCGCGCATCCAGGCTTGCAGCGACATGCGCTGGGAAAACCACGGCGCAACTCGGCCCTCCAGCCACTCGCCGGCCTTGCGTCCCGGCTGCGCGAAATCGGGCGCCATCCGCAGGAGTTGGCCGGCGCTGGCCCATTCCGACTGCGTCCAGCCTTCCTCGGAGATAATCCGATCGTGTGTCCGGTTGAACAGGGGAGGCAGGAACTCGACCAGGAGCAGACGCGGCCGAATGCCCTTTTCCAGCATCTGGCGCAAATACAAGTATTCGTGGATGGGTCCGGCGGCGGGCACGCCGAAGTTGTAAACCGCCAAGGGTCGGCCGTCCGACCCCGCCATGCCGTCGAGCCGGCCCGCCTGGAAGCCCACCTGCGTGCGCGAGCTGCCCAGCATCACCAACAACGGACGACCCGGCTCCTCCGCCGCCAACCGGCACAAGTCCCGCCATTTGAGGCGATACACTTTCTCAAACGGGGCCGGACACCAACGATCGAGCGCCCTGTCGAAGAGGGTCGCGGCGAGGGCGTAGAAACCCAGCGACCAGAAGAGGACCGATCGGGCTGAATGCTTCAGGCGGCGCGGCCGCGCCACGGACATGACCAACATCGCTCGCCGGCCTCTCAAAACTGGAAATAAATGAACGGCTTCTCGTTCAAGGGCGCCGCCGCCATGCACACGATCAGGGTCAGCACGTAGGTGAAGCCCAGCACCGGGGCCGGCACACGCAGACTGAAGCGGTCCCACCAGCGACGGACGGCCGCGACGTGGCACAGGACGAAGCCCCCGACGATCAGCCAGAACAGCCCGTAACCATACGGATGCACCACGCCCAGGCCGTCAGCCGGCACCCACAGGCGGTGGTACATGGCGCGAGCCAGGCCAAACGTCTGCGCCCGAAACAGCACGAAACCCTGATAGACGAAGAAGAACGTCAGTGCCATGCGCAGGGCCGTGCCCGGCACGCGCTGCAAGAACTCATCCAGACGCGGCCGAACGTCGCAGAACGAACGGAAGAAACGGTTGATCGAGAGGGCCATGCCGTGCAGGAAGCCCCAGATGGCGAAGTTCCAGCTCGCCCCGTGCCACAACCCGCCGAGCGTTAGCGTGATGAGGAAATTGCGGCAGGTTTTCCAGCCGGTGCCACGGCTGCCGCCCAGCGGGATGAACAGGTAATCGCGCAGCCAGGTGGACAGCGAGATGTGATCGCGCCGCCAGTAGTCGGCCACGCTCGTCGCCAGGTACGGCATGTTGAAATTCATGGCCAGCTTGTAGCCGAGCATGTGGGCGGTGCCCAGGGCCATGTCGGAATAACCGGAGATGTCGCAATACACCTGCAAGGTGAAGGCCAGCAGGGCGAGCCAGTTGGCCAGCGTGCCGAACGCTTCGGGCGACTCGAAGACCGGATCGGCGAACAGGGCCAGTTGGTCGGCGACCAGCCATTTTTTGACCAGGCCGAGCAGGAAATACTCGATGCCGAGATGGAAGCGCGCCCAGTTCCAGCGCTTGGTGCGGCGGATTTGCGGCAAGAAGTCCTTGGCCCGAACGATCGGCCCGGCGATCAGGTGCGGGAAGAACAGGATGAAGAAAAGCAAATGGGCTGGGTTGCGCTCGGCCGGCACGCGGCGGCGGAAGACATCGACGGTGTAGTTGATCGCCTCGAAGGTGTAAAACGAGATGCCGACCGGCAGGATCACTTTCAGGACTGGCATCGAGGCTGACACACCGGCGGCGCGCAGGGATTCTTGCAGGGATTCGAGGAAGAAGTTGGCGTACTTGAAATAGCAGAGCAGGCCGAGGTTGGCGGTCAGACTCAGGCCGAGCAGGGCGCGGCGAAGGCGCGGTGCGCTCCAGGCTTCCAGTCCCAGGCCGATGAAATAATCCAGCATCGTCGAGGCGACGATGATCAGCGCCAGCTTACGGTTCCACGAGGCGTAAAAGTAGAAGCTGGCCGCCAGGATCCACCAGACGCGCATCTCATGGCCGCTAAGCGTCCAGGACCGTCCGCCACGCAACGGGATGCGCAGGGACATCCGCCGCCACGGTACGAGCCAGTACACGGCGAAAACGAGCGCGAAGAACTGGGCGAACGTCCAGGAACAAAAGAGCATGGTACGAACCTCGTCCCCCGGGCAGCGGGGGGATCACGGTACGAGGAGAAATCTGCCTCGAAGGGGGCAGACGCGAGGTGCGGGTCAAAGTGTACTCGAAGACGCCAACGGATCAACCCCAAGAGCGCCTGAGTCCTCCCCCGTTTTGGCGAGGCCGGCAAGGGAGGGGGTTCCTTCCGCAAGCGTCGGTGCGGAGGGACGGGAAGTGAGGGACGGTAGGCGACAGATGCGCAACGAAAGAGGCCGCAATCGCGCGGCGGTTAATACTCGGCCGTGACGAAATCATACGCCGCCAGCGCCAGCAGCACGAGTGCGCAGGCGCAGGAGGCGAGCACGGAGCCGACCGGCTGCCAGGCGCCTTGCGCTGCCAAGACGTTCACGTCAAGGAAACGCGACAGGACGTGATCCTCTTGCAGCGTGCCCATCAGGATGAGATGGCAATCGAGCGGCTTGGGCAAGAGCCAGTAACCCAGTTCGACGCTGTGGCCGAAACCGGACGCCGCGGCTTGCAGGTCCGGCAACAACAGCACGGCGTGCCGGCCGAAGTTCATCGCCCAGCACAACAGCCAAAACAAGATCGAGCCGAACACCGAGGCCACCGTGCTGCGCGTCGCCACCGCCAGCATCGCCGAGAAGCTGAAAAAGATGGCGAAGTGCATCAACAAGAGGGGAACACACAGGAGATAGGCTGGATCCCAAACGCCGGTGCGCAGACCCAGCGCCAGCCAGGTGCCGACGACGAAGAGGCCGTCCTGCACGGCCACGAAGGCGAGGACGCCGGCACACTTGCCGGTCAGCAGGCACCCACGCGAAATCGGCTTGGCCAAAAGCACCGAAGCCGTGCCCTCTTCGAGAAATGACGGCAAAAAGCCGGCCGTCCAGATCAGCGTCAGCAGCAACCCCACCACATCGGCGATCCCGCCGGCCAGATACGCTTCCAGCGCACGCACGGCGACGGCCGGCCCCTGGTCCAGCGCGATGGATACGGACCCGAAGGCGACATCCAGGCGATCGGGGCTGTCGTCCCCGCCGGGGACGATGGTCGCGGTCAGACACAGCGCGATGGAAACCAGGCTGACGGCGAGCATCAGCCAGAAGATGCCGGAACTCCGCGCTTGACGGAACGTATCGCGGACCAGCCAGCGGATGGCGGAGCAGGATGCGAGGGGATTCATAAAGTCGTCTTCGCGTACAGATCCTTGAGGGTCTTCTCCAGCGAACGCGGGGAGCCGTCGGCGTTTTGGGTCAGTTCGGCCAGTGGCCCGACATGGACGAGTTGGCCGTTGACCAGCACGCCGACGCGGTCGCACAGATGCTCGACTTCCGACAGGACGTGCGTGATGAGCAGCACGCTACCGCCGCCCTGACGCACCTCGCGGACCACGTCGCGCAAGAGCCGCCGGCCGTTGAGGTCCAATCCCTCCGTCGGCTCGTCGAGCACCAACAGACGAGGCGTGTTGAGAAGCGCTTGAGCGATGCCGAGGCGCTGGAGCATGCCCTTGCTGAAGCGGGCGATCGGCTCTCGGCTGCGGTCGGCCAGGCCAACTCGTTCGAGCAGCTGCGGCACGCGCTCGCGGACCACCTCGGCAGGCAACAGCGTCAGTGCCCCGTAATACTCCAGGAGGGCGGCGGCGCTGAGGTAGCGCGGGAAAGCATGATTTTCGTGGACGTAGCCGACTTGCGCCAGCGTGGAGCGATCGGACAGCGGCCGGCCGAGGCGAAACACTTCGCCGGCGGTCGGCCGGCACAGCGACAGGAGCATCTTGACCAGCGTGGTCTTGCCGGCGCGGTTGGGACCGAGCAGGCCGAAGACCTCGCCCGACTCGATGCGCAAGCTGACATCCCGCACCGCCTGCACGTGCGGCCGGCGCAAGATGGCGCTGCAATACGTCTTGGAAACCTGGCGGAATTCGACCGCGGCGATGTTGGCGCCGGGAACGGTCTTCGGACCCTGCTCCGACGCGGCGGAGGCGGAAACAATCGGTTCGACAGCGACAGTCATGGCAATCATTCCGGTCTCGGGGGAGAAACGATCCTGTGCGGTGGGGACGAGTCGGAAAAAAACCGCGCACACCAATCCTTCAGGAGCCTAGCTCACAAAAATCCGTCAGGCAACCGCGGCAGCGGAATCGCCCCGCCGTTTGATTTGCAATCGTCAATTTTCAACCTATAGTTTGGATGGAAAATGTGTGACTCGTCGGCACAATTTCTCCAAGATGTGGAGATATGGCCCAGTCAAGCCCCTGCTCCCGTCTTCGACTCGTGCGGCACGGAATGACCGCAAGCCCCCTCTCCCCCTCCTCGCGGTTGGGTGCGCTTCCGACATGCTGAATGCCTATCAGCTTGCGGAAATAGGTCTCGGGGATGAAAGGGATCCTCGCCATGCCAAGATTTCCATCGCCCCAACGAAACTCGCGTCGATCCGGGGTGGCCGCGGTCGAATTCGCCTTCCTCGCGCCGCTCCTGTTGATCCTGCTGTTCGGCCTGTGGCAAGTGGGCCGGGCCGTGGAAGTGATGCAGCTCATGGACAATGCGGCCCGCGAGGGGGCGCGGCTGGCGTCGCAGGCGGAGATCATCAATCAGGTCGGTGCCTACACGCTGGTTCACACCTCCAGCGGGCTGCCCAACGTGCGCGACACCGTGCGCGAATATCTCGTCACGGCGGGCGTCATCAGTGCCAGCCAGGTCAACGACGTACAGGTGACGTTTCAGTTTCTCGACGGCAACCTGACGCGCACCGATCCGTATCAGGGTTTGCAGGGCGAACGTTTCCTCATCACCGTGGCCCTGCCGGCGCAGGACGTCAACTGGACCCCCTTCCTCGCCAGCGGCAACCTGGTCGCGCAAACGACCTGGGTGATCCTGGTGGACACTCCCTTCAACGTCAACACCACGATCCCCGGTTGGAATCCGTGAGTCCCCGGCCCGTTCTGAAGAAAAAGGAGTCGCAGCGATGAGCTACGCAAAAGGAAGCAGCCGGCGCCGCGGGGTCACGATCGTGGAGATGGCCCTGGTCATCAGCCTGGCGGTGCTGTTTTTGTGCGGCATTCTGGAGTACGGCCGCTATCTGATGGTGCTGCATACGGCCAACAACGCGGCCCGCGAAGGGGCGGCGCTACGCCGTGGCCCACACCGGCGACGGCACCACCCTCAGCCAGGTTACGAGCGTCGTCAACGCGAAAATGGCCGGCGTGGACGCCCAGATTCAGGGCTACAACGTCAACGTGTTCTCGGCCGACCCCACCGGCATCTACAACAGCAGCACCGGGGCCGCCATCTATCCCCCCACGATTCAACCGCTGGCCGGCTCCAGCTGGAACTCGGCCGCCTTCGGCAGCCCCATCGTGGTGCAGATCACCGGGACCTATCAACCGATCCTGCCGTCGTTTTTGTTTATGAACGCCAACTTGTCGATCCAGGCGACGGCGATGATGAACAGTGAGGCGAACTGAACAAGGCGGTCCCGCACGCCTGAGGAGTAACCGATCATGTTGCTTCGTGACTATACGTATCGGCGCGGTTCAATTGTGCCGTTGGCGGCGATTTCCTTGGTGGCCCTCATGGGCATGATCGCCCTGGGCGTCGATCTGGGTATGCTGGCCGTGGCGCGGACGCAGTGCCAGAATGCGGCCGACCTCTCCGCCTTGGCGGGCACGCGCCTGCTCAACGGCAACACGGCCGACAACAACCGTCCCGCCGCCCAGACGTTCGCTGTCACCGTGGCGACCAATAACAGTGTGTTGTCGGTGCCTGTGGCGACCAACCAAGTCACCGTCACCACCGGCGTCTATCGGTACAACAGCACGGCACAGCAGTTCGCCGCCGACTTCAGCGGCTCCAAGGCCGCAACCGAATCGTGGACGGCCATGCAGGTGCAGATCAATACCCAGCAGCCGACCTACTTCGCCCAGGTGTTCGGCATCAGCCCCATCGCCGTCGGCGCGACGGCCGTCGCCGTGCATCGGCCGCGCGACGTTGCCATCGTGCTCGACTTTTCGACCTCCATGCAGTACGGCAGCAACGTCAACATCCGCGGCGTCAACGAGTTGACCACCGACCCGACCGCCGGGTCGATGAATCCCGACCCGAATTATCCGCAGTTCGGCCCGTGGTCCATCTTCCAAGCGTCCGCCGTCGCGCCGGGCAGCCCCAACCCGATGATGAGCCTGGACGGTTACGGCGACCTGCGCGGTGAGGCGCACGCCCCCAGCAACCTCACCCTGGCGGGCAGCAACGGCCCGGCCATGGTCGGCGACTTCTTGTGCGATACCACGGGCAGCGGCAATTACGTCAACGCCTTCGTCGCCGGCAACCCGGCCAGCTATAGCGCCAGCCTGACCCCCGTGGTGACACCCACGCCGGCCTCTTCCTGGCTGTCCGCTCCCGTCGATGGCGACCGCTGGCCGCTGAAGAAGGGCAAAACCAGCGCCGCCAGCCCCAGCGATTACGCCGGCTGTGTGAATGATTACCTTGGCACGAACAAGACCAGTAGCAGCGGGCCGGACGGCACCTTTGATAAGGTCGTGAACGGCCAGCACGTCGGCTCCGGCTACGACTACAACCCGACCAGCGGCGGCCACGACGGCCGGCGCCTTCAAGGGCTACACCGTAGGTCCGGGTTACTACGGCAAGACGTTCTACATCTGGCCGCCCGACCCGCGCACGCCGGTCAGCACGCCGGGGCAGAGCGGCTACGTGGCCGGCGACTGGCGCCAGCGTTACTTCGGGACGAGCGACAATTCCGTCTTGTGGAACAGTTCGGGCCAGTGGAACTCAAGCCCCAGTGGCATCACCATCAATTATGCCAACGTCCTCGCCTGGCTCACGTCGGGACCGCAAACGCTGCCGTCCAACCTCCAGTCCGGCCGCGTCGTCTATTACAGCTCCATCCCGACAAATGTTAACAATTACACCAGTAACCTCGATCAGCGCTTCTGGAAGGAGTACATCGACTTCGTCCTCGGGTATAACTCGGAGACGACCACCTACAATCCCATCAATACACTCTACGGCCAAAACAGCAACAACACTTTCGGCGGCTATACCTTTGGCCCCTCGGTGCAAATCACCGCCTCCAGTTCCCTCACGAACAATCCCGCACCGTACATGAGCTACGGCGACAACCCCATCCAGCCGCGGCTGCACTTCTGGTTCGGCCCGCTTGTCGATGATGGCGTTTTTGGTCGGCCGGCCGGAATACGGCCGCAACTGGAACCCGGGCACCAGCCACGAGGCGCACGACTGGCAGCTCAAGGCCGGCATCCAGTCGGCCATTCAGGACTTCCAGACCAACCACCCCAACGATCAGATGTCGCTGATTTTCTTTTCCACCCTATCGGCCTACAACACGGCCCGCGTGCCGATGGGGCAGAACTACACCTATCTGACCAACGCCCTGTGGTATCCTTACAGTCTCATCAGCCCCACGGACGGCAGCGTCAGCGGCACGATGCGGCCCTACGATGCCAACTTCAACGACCTGACGCAAGGTGTGGTTCCCACGGCCAACGGCGGCACGAATTCGTCGGCCGGCCTGGCGGTGGCCTACAATCAGTTCAGCTCCAATAGCAGCCAGGGCTTCACCGGACGCCGCGGCGCCGTCAAGATGGTCATCCTGGAGACCGATGGCGTGACGCACGATTACTTCACGTACACCATGCAAAATAGCGGAGCATGGAACTCCTATTATCAAATCACCGCGAACGACCCCGGTGAAACCGTCAACTCCAACGTCAATTCGCCGTCCAAGCAGGCGACGTACACGGTGGCCCAGCAGTTGTGCGCCTCGACGGTTGCCAGCCCGCCCGGCTACTCGACCTCCCGTCAACCGGCTCGCATCCACTGTCTGGCCTTCGGTCAGTTGATGGAGCCGTCCATGACCAACAACACGACCGCCGGCCCGATGCAGCAGTGCGTCTTGCAGTTCTTGCTCAACATCCAGCAATACGGCAACACGTCACCGAGCACGGACACCATCCAAAGCTGCTGGGGCTATCCCGGCACGCCGACCGCCGGCGGCGATGGTAACACTTCGGCGAGCGGCGGCTATACATCCGGCACGCAGTCGTTCAAGATCATCGTCGGAGGCTATCAGCAGCGTATCAACCTGATCCAGCAGGCCATGTCGCGCATCATGCAGAGTGGCGTGCAGATCGCTTTGATTCAGTAAATCTCACCAGCCCGAAGCGCTAGCGAGGGACACCCCTCGCTAGCGCTTCGGGCTAGTTTCTATCTTCCCGAGGCACCAAAAGATGAACTCCCCTACTTTGTTGCGATTGGTCGGTTGGGTCGTGTACACGACGTTCCGCGAGGCGATGGCGACGCGGCTGTTCGCGGCGACTTCCCTGGTCAGCGGCATCTGCATCCTGTTTTGTCTGACCATGCGGGTCTCGGGCGAGCCGCCCTTGCCGGTCGAGGCTGGCGAGACCCCCATGCGTTTGCCGCTGGAGGAGATTCAGCGCGTGGGCCGCGACAAGGCGGTAGGCATGGATGTGGCGTACAGTCAGGTGAGCTTCCTGTTCGGGACCGTCCGCCTTCCCTACCGGCACTACACCGAAGACGCGGTGATCTTCGTGCAGCTTCTCTTGGCCGGCTTCGTGGCCGACACGATCGGCGTACTCTTGGCGCTGATCTGGACGGCCGGCTTTTTGCCCAGCTTCCTCGACCCGGCGCGGTCGTCGGTGCTGTTGGCCAAGCCGACGCCGCGCTGGGCCTTGCTCGCCGGTCAGTACCTGGGCATACTGGCGTTTTTCGCCGTGCAGGCGGGCGTCTTCGTGTTCGGCACCTGGCTGGCCCTGGGATTGGCGACCGGCACCTGGGCTCCGCTTTATCTGCTATGCCTGCCGGTCCTGATTTTGCATTTCGCCGTCTTTTTCGGGCTGTCGGCGTGGCTGGCCGTCCGCACGCGCAATACGACGATTTGCCTGGTCGGCACACTGGCGTTTTGGATTCTGTGCTGGAGCGTCAATCACAGCTGGAACGCCGCCCATGCGGCCGGATCGTCCGGCGAAAGCTCCCTCGGACTGGGGGCCGCGTACTGGCTGCTGCCCAAACCGGCCGACCTCAGCGGCCTCTTGTTTGAGCTGCTGCACGCCGACCAGTATTTCGGCCGGCTGCTCCAATACAACCTGCTGGGCGAGCAGGGCGGCGCTCACCTGGCCGCTTCTCTCTTGACTTCGCTCGTGTTCGCGGTCGTCGCTCTCGTTCTGTCCGCGCGGCGGTTCGCCCGCATCGACTATTGATCGACCACATAGCCCCCGGCTTGCCGGGGGTAAAGTCTCCCCCGGCAAGCCGGGGGCTATGTGGCGCATTTCCCGTTTGTTTTCCGGCATGTCGTGCGATAGACTCATCCGCAAACTCGCCTGCCGCTGACCTGAGGGTCGAGGTGGAACATGCCGGATCAACCGTTCAAATACCTCAGCTGCCCCGTAGTGGTGCTGCGGGTCGAGCCGGATCAACTCGTCGGCGATGTCCTCGCCGAAGCCATGCGCGAGGAATTTCTGCGGGCGCGTCAACTCGTCGGCGCCCGGCACGTCGTCGTGGACTTCCAGCCGGTAACGTACCTGTCCAGCGCGAGCTTTCGCCCCTTGCTGAGCCTTCTGCGCGAGGTGCGGGCGCAGAACGGCCGGCTGGTGCTGTGCAATCTCCGGCCGGTTGTGCATGAGGTTTTCACCGTGACGCGCTTGATCGGCGGTCCCGGCGGTCCCCCGGCCGCTTTTGAGGTCCAGGCCGACGTACCGGCGGCCGTCGCCAGCCTGTTCCCGACCGGCCCGCGGCCGCAGTAAGGGTAAATTGTGCTGCCCTTGCCGTCCGCGCCTGACGCGCCCGCCCCCGGAGAGGAGGGAACGAGCAATCCGCGTGTGATTTTCTTGTGAGAGAACGCGGGAGTCCCTATAATCACTGATGTCCCATAATGGACAACGGATTGCCCACGCCGCCTGAGATGACCCTCATCCCTCGCCGGGGAAATCGCGCATGGACGAATTGCAACACGAGTGTGGCGTAGCCGCGCTGTACCACTTGCCCAGTCCGCAGGCTTCGCTCTTAGCCCCACTCGCGGGAGCGGACCAAGTATCGCGGCTCATGCCGCGATTGCTTTTGGATCTGCAAAACCGCGGGCAGCTCGCCGCCGGCTTCGCCACTTTCAACCCCCGCCGCGAGAAGCTGCTGGACACCTACAAACAGATCGGCACCGTGATCGAGGCGTTCCGCCTCAACCACCAGGCCAAGTACGAAAGCATCATGCGCGAGTACGCGGGCCGGGCCGCCATCGGCCACGTCCGCTACGCCACCTGCGGCGCCTCCGAACGCAGCTACGCCCAGCCTTTTGAACGCCAGCACGGCTGCAAATGGAAATGGTTCGCCTTCGCCTTCAACGGCCAACTCGCCAACTTCGCCGAGCTGCGCGACCAGCTGCTGACCCAGACCGATTACCACCTCACGCGCAACATCGACACCGAAATCATCCAGCACTACCTCAGCAACGAGCTGAGCCAGTGGGGCGACGACCGGCCCGACCTGGTGCAGGTGTTCCGCAATCTGAGCCGGAAGTTCGACGGCGCCTACAACATGGTGTTTCTCAACGCCATGGGCGACATGGTGGTGTTGCGCGACCCCAATGGGTTTCGGCCGCTGTGCTACGCCCAGGACGGCCCCTTGTTCGCCGCCGCCAGCGAGAGCGTGCCGCTTCTCAACCTCGGCTTCCAGAACGTCCGCTCACTCGAACCGGGCGAGATGATCCTCATTGAGGATGGCGATCTTCGTATCGAACGCATCGCCGAACGGCGAACGCCGTCGCACTGCTTTTTCGAGTGGATTTACTTCGCCAACGTGGCCAGCACGCTCGACGAACGCAGCGTCTACCTGACACGGGCGGCGCTGGGCAAGGAATTGGCCAAGCAGGAACGCTTGCTGAACAAGGTGCCGCTCGATTCAGATACCATCGTCGTGCCGGTGCCGGACACGGGCAAGGCGGCCGCCGACGCGATGGCGTTCGAGCTGGGTGTGCCGTCGGTGGAAGGGCTGATCCGCAACCGTTACATCGGCCGGACATTTATTGAGGGACAAAATCGGGCCGAGCGCGTGCAGCTGAAGTACACGCCGCTGCGCGAAGTGCTGGCCGGCAAGCGCGTGCTGCTGATCGAAGACACCATCGTCCGCAGCACGACCATGAAGACGCTGCTGCACGACCTGCGGCAGCGCGGCGGCGCTCGCGAAGTCCATGTGCGCGTGGCCTGCCCTCCGATCGTGGCCCCGTGCTTTTACGGCATCGACATGTCCACCATCCGCGAGCTGTTCGCGCCGCGCTTCATGAAAGGCAGCCGGCTGACCGAGGCCGAGCAAGACGCGATGGCCGCCGAGTTGGGAGCGGACACACTGTTTTATCTGCCGCTGGAGGCGGTCGCGCGCTGCATCGGTCTGGATGCCGGTCGCCTTTGCCGGGGCTGTTTGACCGGCAAATATCCCACCGAGACGGGCGAACGGCTGTATCAACTTTCGCTGCGGCACCGCAACGGCAGCGTCAACGGCCGCACCTACGAAATGACGGCCGTTGCCTCCTCGACGGGTGGTTGATTTCCCTTGCCAGCCGTCATGCCGCTTCGCGGCACCCTGAAACCATGAAAATGGGGCGAGCGGCTTTCGGGGGCGGTATCCTACCGATACCGCTCTTGCTCGGTATCGAGGTCGTTTGTGCGTGGTTGGTGCGCGCAGCCCGATTACCAGCTTGACCCAGACATCGCCACACACCCGAAACGGTCGCCGCCGCTTCCCGGAGAGCACGCCGAGTAGATTGCTTCCTTCTGGATGTCCTCCCCAGCAGGGCCAAGCCCGGAGGCCGTCCGGGAGATCTTCTTCCCCTAGCGCCAGCAAGGGAGAAAGAAGCCCTTGCTCGCGCTGCGGGCTGGTAGAAACGATTTCCCCGCGCCCTATACATCCGACCGTCCGCTCGTTAAACTCAACCAGGATTGCCGGAACAACCACGAATACAGTGATGCCGCAAGGCGTTGGACGCGCACCGCATGGAACTCGTGCCCTGTCCGGTCTGTGGCTGCCGCGTGCAGGTGGCCGACACCCTGCTAGGGCAGCGCATCCGCTGTATCGGATGCGACCATCGCTTCATCGCCGCCCCCGATCGGCCCGCATCGCCCTACCCCCCACCCCAACCCTCCCCCACAAGGGGGGAGGGGGAGCCTCTTTCTCCCTCTCCCGCCGGCCAGGCGGCACATACTCAGCAGGGGGAGGGTTGGGGTGGGGGGGGCGAAGCGGATGCCGCCGACGGAGACGGCCGGCCCTTCTGTCCGGGCTGCGGCCGGCGCATCGGTTGGGATGCGTCGCGCTGTCCCGCCTGCGGCGAGGAGTTCGAGCTGGAAGAGGACGCCGGGCGTTGGCGGCGGCGGGTCGCCAATCTGATCCGCCGCGATTACGAGCCGCACCGCGGATCGCTGATCCTCAGCCTGGGCAACCTCGGTCTGATCGTCGGCGGACTGTCGCTGTGCCTGTTCGGCCTTGGCGCGATCCTTAGCATACCGATTGGCATCGTCGTTTGGTTGATGGCCGGTCGCGATTTGGAATACATGAGTGCCGGCCGCATGGACCCGGCCGGCAAGCGGGAAACGGAGACCGGCCGGACCCTCGCCGTCGTCGGCATCATCCTCGGATTGGTTTCCGCCGCCTTCTACGCCGTCTGCTACCTGGCGTCGTAGGATCGGTCACATAGCCCCCGGCTTGCCGGGGGAAGAAGACCCCCGGCAAGCCGGGGGCTAAATGGACCTCGCGGAAAAACGAAGTATCCGGTACGAGCGGAACGCGGCGATCCGTCTTTCTTGCTGGAAGCGTCTCGATGAATTTCACCATTACCTGCCCGTCCTGTGAACGGCCCTTGCGCGTGCCGGAGGACCTGCTGGGTCAGACGGTCAAGTGTCCGAGTTGCTCGGCCACTTTCGCGGTCCCCGACAGCATCGAGGAGAAACCCTCACGGCCCACCGCGCCGCCGCCCGAAGACGAGTATGAGGAGGAAGCATCGTACTATGATGAGGATTATGACGAGCAACCGCGCCGCCGCGCCGGCCGTGAGAAGCCCGGCAAAGTCCAGGCGATCTCGGTCCTGATTCTGGTCGGCGGCATTCTCTCGTGTGTCTGGTGTGCCGGCTGCACCTTGCTTTCGGGCCTGGGCTGTTGTCTATGGCCGGGGTTGTATTACGGCTGGGTGTTCGGAATCATGGCCATCATCAAAGGGGCGAAACTGCTCGGCGACAAAGCCTACCGGGAGGCACCCCCTTACGGCATCGCGAATATGATGATTATCAACATCATCAACGGCGACCTGCCCAATCTGGTGATGGGGATTCTCGTGCTTGTCTTCCTGAGCGATGAGGAAGTGAAACGTTACTTCCGGCGCTGAGCTGTCGAGGTGTCCATGTCCAGCATCCTCGCGTGTCCGTTCTGTGGAAGGAAGCTGCGTGTCACCGACGAGTTGCGCGGACAGATGGTGCGCTGTCCCGCCTGCAATGAAACCTTCGACTCGACGCTGGAGTCCGCTCCGCCTGCGCCGGCGAGCGAATCTCCTCCCGATCCCCAGGATCTACCTCTGGAATTGACGATCGACGAGTCGGCGAAGGAACCGAAGTCGGACCCCGCCGGCACGCCCGGCCTGGTTGGCGCGGTCGAGCTGAAATTGTCGCTGGATGACGACGAGCCGTCGCCGCGTTCTCCCGCGCCGCCCGAAGAAGCGCCGCCGCGATCCGAGCCGCTGGAGTCGCCCCGGCGGAAGCTGCCGCGCTTGGCGAACGAACACGACGAGGACTTCCCGTCCATCCGGCGGCGCGGGCCGCGCCGCGACAGCGAACCTCATCGGGGAACGATGGTGCTGGTGCTGGGCATCATCAGCCTGGTTTGCCTGACGATCTCGTGCGTGCCGGTCGGGGCGATCCTGGGTCTGGCCGCCTGGATCATGGGCCAGCGCGATCTGCGCAAGATCCGAAAGGGAGATATGGATCCGGCTGGCGAGGGGACCACGCAGGCGGGCTGGATTTGCGGCATCATCGGGACGGTACTGAACGGCCTGGCAACGCTCGCCTGCGGCGCGTTCTTCGCCCTGGTTATCCTGGCCGAAAACAATCGCCCGATCAGCCCGCCGCCGCAGCCGGTGCCGACGCGGAACTGGCAACCGCCTCCGCCGAACAATCCCAATCCGCCGTTTCAGCGCCGGCGCTGAGCGCATTCGTTTAGCCGCGATCCGGAGGCGAGCGCGAAACCCACGCGCTCGCCTCCGGATCGCGGCTAAACAGCGCCGCGGACAATCGACCCATCAAACCAGTTTTGTCGAGCCGGGCACGGCCACCGGCGCCACCGGCAGGCTCATGTCCAGGGTCAGGTCCTTGGGCATCAAGTCCTCCTGCGAGTTGAGCGCCTGATCCCAGGTGACTTCTTTGCCGGTGTACGCCGACATTCGGCCCATGATGGCCGTCAGCGTGCTTTCGGCCACGTTCTTCAACTCGTTGAGCGGCTTGCCGGAGCGGATGCTCTCGATCAGGTCGGTGTGTTCCTGCACGTAGGGGTCAGTCCCGCCACGCTGGGCGACCCGCTTGCCGTTGATCGTGTAGGCGTGCGGCACGCAGTTGCCCTTGGTGCCGACCAGATATTCGCCGACCTCGCTCTTGCAATTGCTGATCTGCCGGCACATGCACAGGGTATGCACGTCCTTGGGCCACTTGTAGTCGATGGCGAAGAAGTCGTAAATGTGGCCATAGCGCGGGTCGGTGCGGGTGCGGTAACCCATGCCGACGGCGCTTGTCGGGTGCCCGCCGATGGCCCAGTTGAGCACGTCGATGTTGTGGACGTGCTGCTCGACGATGTGGTCGCCGCACAGCCAGGTGTAGTTGTACCAGTTGAAGATTTGCTTGGCGACTTCGCTCTGGATCTCCGGGTGCTTGGGCAACTCGCTGATCCGCTGCCACAGAATACCCTGCATCCAGTAGCCGCGGCCGCCGACAATATCGCCGATGGCCCCGTCGTGAATGCGCTTCATCGTCTCCACATAGGGCGCCTGATGGCGGCGCTGGGTGCCGGCGACAATGTGCAGCCCTTTCTTCTGGGCTTCCTCGTAGGCCTCGAACACCTTGCGGATGCCGGGACCGTCCACGCCGACGGGCTTCTCGGTGAAGATGTTCTTGCCGGCGGCGACGGCGGCTTGCAGGTGGATCGGCCGAAAGCCCGGCGTCGTGGCCAGGATGATGTAGTTGGCGCCGCTGTCGATGACTTGCTTGTAGGCATCCAGTCCGGTGAAGCAACGGCCCTCGACATCGACCGTGTTGCCATTCTGCTTGATGCGGTCGTTCTGGGCGAGGTTCTGGAGGTGGTTGCGGCAGCCGTCCACTCGGTACTGGAAGACATCACCCAGGGCGTGGATCGTGACGCCCTTGGCGGCGTGCAAGACGTTG
Source organism: uncultured Planctomycetota bacterium (assembly GCA_963767535.1). Lineage (GTDB taxonomy): Bacteria > Planctomycetota > Planctomycetia > Gemmatales > Gemmataceae > JAJPHU01. The sequence continues at coordinate 655,628 of CAVYEC010000005.1, read as the reverse complement.
TCGGCGGCGCCACTGCCGCGGCCGCCGCAGCCGATGAGGCCCACCTTGATCTGGTCGCTGCCGGCCGCGTGGACCGACGGGGCCAAGTTGCTTACCACGGCGCCGGCGGCCGCCACCGTCGTCGCCTTGAGAAAATCGCGTCGCGTCGAGTCGTTATTGCTCATGTCCTACCTCCCCTGGTGTGAAAGAATCGACCCGCGCCCCGCACCATAACAGGCGCGCGGGGGCCGGCAGCGTTAATCCACCGGGCTTTGCCGCGTGATCTTGGAACGCAGTCCTTTCAAATTGTCCTGCTCCTCGACCGCGCGCACAACTCGAAAACCGACAAAATCCGCGTCGGTCAACCACCAGATGCTGCGCGGCCGCTGCGGGTCCTGGGCCATCCAGTTCAGCTCCGACGCCAACCGCGAGGCGCTGCGGCAACCGGCCGCGTCGTCGCCCCACGAGCCGCCGCGCACCGCCCGTGGAAACACCTTCTCGCCCGGCAACAGCACCGGCGACAGGGCCGGCTTGTCCAGCGAAAACTTCGTGTAGTATTTCGCATCGTAGTGATCGACGCACCACTCCGAGACGTTGCCGTACATGTCGTAAAGCCCCCACGGGTTGGGCTTCTTCGTGCCGACATCATGCGTCTTGTCGTCGGAATTGTCCGTGAACCAGGCGTACTCGCCGAGGTCCTTGGGGTCGTCGCCGAAGAAGTAGGCCGTCTTGGTGCCGGCCCGGCAGGCGTACTCCCACTCCGCCTCGGTCGGCAGGCGGTAGAACTTGCCGGTCTTGACCGACAACCAACGGCAATACTGCATGGCGGAATGCCAGGTGATGCACAGCACCGGCTTGCCCTCGCGGCCTTTCTTGAACGTCTCGTCGGCGTAGGGTGGCGTCGGCCGGGTCACGGCGTCGGCGTCCTTGGGGTTGTCCGGCTCCTTGTCCTCCTTCTGGCCCGGCCGGGCGCGCCAGAACAGGTCGAACTCGTCCCAGGTCACTTCGCACTTGCCCATCCAGAACGGGCGAATTTTGACGGGGTGCTGCGGGCCTTCGTCGTCCTTGCGGCCCTTTTCGCCGGCCGGACTGCCCATCGCGAACTCGCCGCCGGGGATGGCGACCATATTGAAGCTGACCTTGGTATCGGGAATGGTTTCCTTGTACGCCTTGTGCCCCGTCGCCGGCGCTTCCGCGCAGATGGCGCCGGTCTCGGGAGTTTCACCCAACTGCCAGATCCCCAGCAGCAGCCCGCACGCCCCAGAGAAAACCGCAAACTGTATCAGACGCCGCATCTGTGCTAAGCTCCACAAAGTTGTCCGAAGTTGTCGATCCCCGAGGTTCCTGCCATGCGTCCGTGCCTGTTGGGGTTCCTGGCTGTCTTCGCGCTGGCCCTTCTTTCTCCCTCCCCCCTTGTGGGGGAGACCCCTCTTTCTCCCTCCCCCCTTGTGGGGGAGGGTAGGGGTGGGGGGAAGACGCTCACCCCCCACCCCTACCCTCCCCCACAAGGGGGGAGGGAGAAAAATGCCCTGTCGCGCTTTCGATTCACCGAACCGCACATGGGCACGCGGTTTCAGATCCTCGTGTACGCGCTGAACGAGGACACGGCCCAGAAAGCCGCCAAGGACGCTTTCGCTCGCATCGCGGCCCTGAACGCGATCATGAGCGACTACGACCCGGCCAGCGAGCTGATGCGCCTGTGCGCCGCCTCCGGCGGGCCGCCCGTGCCGGTCAGCGCGGAACTATTCTTTGTTCTATCCCGTGCGCAAGAAGTGTCCCGACAATCGGACGGCGCGTTCGACGTGACGGTCGGTCCCGTCGTGCAGTTGTGGCGCACGGCCCGCAAACGCCGCAAGCTGCCCGACCCGGCGAAACTGGCCGAGGCCCGCGCGCTCGTCGGTTGGAAGAACGTCCTTCTGGATGAAAAAAAACGCACCGTGCAGCTCCTCAAACCGGGAATGCGGCTCGACCTGGGCGGGATCGCCAAGGGCTACGCCGCCGACGAGGCGCTCGATGTGCTGAAGAAACACGGTCTGGATCGCGCTTTGGTCGCGGCCGGCGGCGACATCGCGGTCAGCGGCCCGCCGCCCGACGCCGACGGCTGGAAGATCGCCATCGCCCCACTGCCCGGCGAGAAGGACAGCGGCCGGCTCATTCTGCACCATGCCGCCGTGTCAACTTCCGGTGACGCCGAGCAGTTCGTCGAGATCGACGGCCAGCGCTATTCGCATATCGTCGATCCGCGCACGGGTATCGGCTTGCTGGGACGCATGAGCGTGACCGTGGTGGCGAAAAAAGGGATCGACTCGGACAGTCTGACGAAGGTGGCGGCCGTGCTCGGTCCCGAGAAGGGCATGAAGCTCATCGAGGCGCACGAGGGAGCCAGCGCGCGCATGGTCCGCCTGGAGACGTTCGTGTCGAAGAACTTCCCGAAGCTGCATCCCGTCGAGGACGCGAAGGGCGCTCCATGAACCAACCCAAAAAGGTCGCCGCCGTCATCACCGTGTACACGCACTGGTCGCACGCCGACGTCATCGTCGGCAAGATCCTGGAAGGCTACAACTACGACGGCGGCGCCGGGCCGGACATGAAACTGGCGTCGATGTACATTGATCAGACGCCCGCGAAAGACATGAGCCGCGACCTGGCGAAAAAGCACGGCTTTACGATTTACCCCACCATCGAATCCGCCCTGACGCTCGGCGGCGAGCGTCTGGCGGTGGATGGCGTTTTGTGCATCGGCGAGCATGGCGACTATCCGAAAAACGCCAAGGGGCAAATTCTTTACCCACGGCGGCGCTTTTTCGAGGCAGTGTGCAAGGTCTTCGAGAAGTCGAAAAAATCGGTCCCCGTCTTCAACGACAAGCACCTGTCCGCGACGTGGGCCGACGCCAAATGGATGTTCGACAAGGCCCGCGAGCTGTTCATGCCGTTTCTAGCCGGCTCGTCGATTCCGCTGACCTGGCGCCGGCCGGAGCTGAAACTGCCGAGGAATTGCCCACTGATCGAAGCGGTGCAGGTGGGCTACGGCCCCTTCGAGGCATACGGCTTTCACGCCCTGGAAGGTTTGCAGTGCCTGGCCGAGCGGTGCAAGGGCGGCGAGACGGGCGTCAAGGCAGTGCAATGTCTGCAAGGGCCGGCCATGTGGGAGGCGCTCGACAGCGGCCGCTGGTCGAAGTCGCTTCTGGAGGCGGCGCTGGCGCGGGTGCCGGCGCACGCCCAGGGCGACTACCGCGAGCCGACGGCCAGGGCGAAGGATGCCGGACTGTTCCTCATCGAGTACCGCGACGGCTTCCGGGCGGCGGTGTTGATGGCCAACGGCTGGGTCCACGAGGGCGACGGCGGCGCTTTCACCTTCGCCGGCCGACTCCAAGGCCAGGACGAGCTTGTTTCCACCCATTTTTATTTGCAGCAGCCCGACCCGTTCGGCCACTTCGCCTATCTCGTCAAGGCCATCGACTCGATGATGCGCACCGGCCACGCACCCTATCCCGTCGAGCGCACGCTGTTGACAACGGGCATCCTCGACGCGGTGATGACGAGCCGGGCCGAGAAGCACCGCCGCGTCGAGACGCCGCACCTGGACATCCGGTATCAACCGACCGATTGGCCGTTCGCCACCGATCCGATTCCCAAGAAGATTGATCGACGTAAGTAATCCCAGGCGATGTCGCGGAGAATTTTTCACCCCGAAGCCGGCGAACTCTTTATAATGATCGTGTCCAACCTGCCGAACGCCCTCCGTTTGACTTTCCCACCCTGGAGCATGCCGTCCATGTTTCGATCGCACCGTTGCTTTTGTATCCTGTGCGCCGCCCTGGCCGCGGCGCTGGCCATGATGATGTTGGCCGCGCAGTCCGCGCACGCCGCGGCGCCGGTCAGCTTCATCAACGACGTGGCCCCCATCCTCAAGGAGAAATGCTTCGGCTGCCACGGGGCGAAAAACCCCAAGGGCAAGCTCGACATGACCAAGTACGAAACCTTCCGCAAGGGCGGCACCAAGGACGACCCCATCGCGCCCGGCAACCCCGACGACAGCTACATCCTGATGGTGCTGACGGCCACCGACAAGAAGCGGATGCCGCCCAAGGAGAGCGGCGATCCGCTGCCCAAACAGCAGATCGAGTTGATCGAACGCTGGATCGCGGAGGGCGCCAAGCTCGACGCCGGTCTCAAACCGGAGTCCGACCTGCTGCGCGAGCTGCGCATCCGCTGGCACCCGCCCGCCCCGCCGGCCGTCTATCCCTTCCCCGTCACGGTGACGGCCGTCGCCTTCACGCCGGACAATAAGAAACTAGTCGTCAGCGGCCATCACGAGCTGACGGTGTGGGACGTGGCCAGCGGCAAGCTGGAGAAGCGCATCGCCACGCGCTGCCCGGCGGGCGATGGCGATGGTGTTTTTGCCCGACGGCAAGCTCGCCGTCGCCGGCGGCCGGCCCGGCGAAGAGGGCGACGTGCGCATTTACGACCTCAACGGAGGGGCGAAGAAAAACGTTAACGGCGTTGTCATGCTGGACGGCGTCCATGACCAAGGCGTCATGGTCAAGCAACTACTCGACGCCGACGACGAAGTGCTGTGCCTGGCTCTGAGCGCCGACGGCAAGAAGCTCGCTTCCGGCGGCTGCGATCGGATCGTTCACGTCTGGGATCTCAGCGGCGGCTACGCCAAGATCAAGGAGGAGACTCCAATCGAGAACCACGCCGATTGGGTCTTCGGCGTGGCCTTCACGCCGGACGGCAAACGGCTCATCACGTGCAGTCGCGATAAGACAGCCAAAGTGTGGGACCTGGCAGCGAAGGAGTCGATCCTGACTTTCCCCGATCACCAGAATCCGGTTTACGCCGTGGCGGTCAAGCGGGACGGCAGCGTCGGCTACTCGGCCGGCGAGGACAACCAGCTGCGCATGTGGAAGCCCATCGCCGAGGGCAAGCAGATCCGCAACTCCGGCGGCCACGGCAAGGTCATCCTCAAGCTCGTCGTCCATCCCAAGCAACCGTTGCTCGTGACGTGCAGCGCCGATCAGACCGTGCGCGTCTGGAACGCCGACAACGGCTCGGCCGTGCGCACGCTGAGCGGCCACACCGATTACGTTTACGCCCTGGCCGTCAGTCCCGATGGCAACCTGATCGCCTCCGGCGCGTTCGATGGCGAAGTGCGCATCTGGAAGGTGGCGGATGGCAGCCTGGTGAAATCGTTCAATGCCTCACCCGGCTTGCAGACTTCCAAAACGGCACCACAAGGAACACCGAAGAAGTAAGGGAAGCAGATTGCCGGCCTTGTGCGGAAGGCGGTTTGCCACTTTGCCAATCGCGAAAGGGGTTGGCAAAGTGAAAAATGCTGAAAAACACAGGAAAACAAGCGAATTCTGAGACGAGTTTGCCACTTTGCCACAAGGAGCCAGGTTTGTCGGTTTGAGAACGTCGTTTCCCAACAAATAGGGAGCGAAGCACGCATAAGCCCATGCCTATCCGCTGATCCTATGCGCCGACCAAAGGCCGGTCAGGCTATCCTTGGGCTAGATTACGGTCGCGGCCCGGCTTTCTCAGGCAGTGCTTGTTCCGATTGCGCTCCCATCGTTTTTAGCTCGATCTGCTCGAATTTCACGGAGAAGGGATCACTGCTGGTGCTGATGGCCAGCAAGCCCACCTTCAGCTTGCTCGACCAGACCGTGTCCGTGCGCATATAGTCCGGCATAATAGCGCTGGCCTCTGGCTTCCCGAGAGTGCCAGTGGGGTTGAGCTGCTTCCAGTCGGCCCCATCGCCGGAGACGGCACCGAGAATTTGGCCCTCCTTGCGCTCCAGTCGCAGATAGCAGTCGTTCTCCTCGAAGGGCATCACGTAGTCAACCGGCTTGCCCTCGCCGCCCTCTTGTTTCAGGAAAGCAATGTGGGGAACGACCTGCCCGTCACGCACCAGGGTGGCTCGTTCCAGGCGGATGAAATTATCGGAATCGCTCCACAGAAGGATGCCGCCCCCGAGATAAGGGACACTCAACAAGCTGGTCGTTGGCGGACGCGGCTTGAAATCGCCGCTGACCTTGACCGTAAGCACAAAGTCGCCGTCCACTTCGCGCAGGACGCGCGGGGCGTTGAATTTGAGAAGAGGAGGGCCGGCAAGGTCGTGCCACGAGGCGGGTAGCTCCACGGTCAGGCTGCGGGGTCCGAGCGTGAACTTACAATCCTGGTCCGGGTCGATGGGTCGCCCCCAATCGGGCAGTTCGGCAGCCGGGGTTGTTTCCGAGATGGCCTGGCCCTTGACGGACGCATCGAGAGCGTTGGCCGCGGCAGCGGGGGCCGGGGGAGCGTCCTTCTGGCATCCCTGCACGAAGGTCGCCAAACAGCAGAGCGTCAAACCAAGGATGATCCGGCAAGGGTGCTGCATGATACGCATGAAAGAACCCTCGACAGGAAAAGAGTGGGGCCGAATAGCCCCACGATTCGATTCGCCATCGTCACACGGCGGCACCACCAGGGCGGGAGTGGATTGTAACGATGTCGTGCCATCGCGCCGAGATAACAATTCGTCCGTGGCCTATACTTGGGCGTCCCCTTTCTCGGAGTGACGTCCTGTGGAACAGCCTTTCGTCCGTGCCGCTTACGTACCGAGCGGCCGTTGTGACGCCGCCCGGTTTTCCGGTGCGCTGGCGGTACTCGCTGCCACCGCCGCCGGTATCGCGGCCGTCTATTACGGCCAGATTCTCATCGCGTTTTATTTCTCCGGCATGTCGGTCTTCGTGCCGACGCTGCTGGTGGCCGGAGGGGCGGCGCGGCCGTGAAGCGTGGCCACTGGCGCAACCCCGTCCTGGCGGGGACGCTGGGTATGGCGTGCGGCCTGGCCGGCTACCTCGGTTACTTCCACATCGACCAGTGCGTGCGCTGGGGCCAACCGTGGACGGCCGTCGATCGGCTGCCCGATTACATCGCCTTCCGCATGGAGACGGACCACTGGGAGCGGATGAGCAAGGGGGCGCTACTCCGCCCGCAACAGCCGAGGCCGGGCGTCCGGCCACAGCGGCCACTGGCGAAAGCAAACGTTCGGTCCTGGAACTGGGCCGGGTTCGCGTTCGAGGCGTTGGTTCTGTCCCTGGTCCCGCTGGCCACCGGCTTCGCGTCGGCCCGCGCTCCGTACAGCGAACGGCGACGGTGCTGGTGCAGCCAGGAGTCGTTGACGCTAGCGCCCGACCACGTCGCGGCCCTGAAGCGGGCGCTGGCGGAAGGAACGGTCGGTCGCTGGGTCGATTCCAGGCCGCGCAAGGTACTAGTCCTACAGCCGTAGTTATCCATCAGGCGGCCGCGCCCCGCGTTTGCGGTAGTGGCACACGCGTGCGCGGTGCTGGTGTGCCCGCCGCCATTCCGACCACGCCAGCGCCCGCTCGGCCAGCGTCAGGCGGTCCCAAACTATCTTGAGCAGCAGCTTCCGCACCTCGGGGACCGTCAGCGGGATGAGCCCAGACCCCTTTTTTTGCCCCGTGCCGCTCGTGCCGCCCGCGAGCGGATGACCGCCAGCGCCGCCAGGGCGAACAGGCTCAGGGTGACGTGCCGATGCCACCCGACCCAGCTACGCACTTCGTACTCGTTCAGGCCGCAATCTCCCTTGGCCAACTCGAACAAATCCTCGATCGCCCACCGGCACCCGCCACCCCAACCAGATCCTCCAAACCGATGCCCGGCGGCCCGCCGCAGGCGAAGTATGCTACCTCCGAGGGGTCGGTGACGCTGCGGCGGATCAAGAGCCAGCGGGCGTACGCCTCCGGCTCGGGGGAGTTCGTCCGCAACAGAGCCCAGTCGTACAGCGCGGCCCCTTGGCCCCATCCCCGCAACTCAGCCGCTGCCAGGCGTCGGCCGGGACTTCGGCAAGCAGATTCCGGGCCCGCACCTGCCGCAACCCCCAACAGACGGCGAAGTCGGTTCGCACGCCAACCACGTAACCCAGGCCGTGCTTCTCGATGGCGATGCGGAAGTGGTAATCCGACCCGTACACGGCGTCCGCCGTCACCCACCGCATCGGCACCCCGGACTCCACGGCCCGGTCCATCATCCGCCGGGCCAGCACCAGCTTGGTGGCGAACCCGACCACGGCCGGGACGCCGGCCTCTTTGCGACGCGGGGCGTCGCCGGCCCACTCCTTGGGCAGGTACAGCTCCCGGTCGATCAGCGCCCGCCCCTTCTCGGTCACATACCCCAAAAACACTCCGATCTGGCAGTTCTCGATACGCCCGGCCGTCCCGCTATACTGCCGGGCGACGCCGACGGATTTCCTGCCCTTCTTCAAAAAGCCGGTCTCGTCCACGACCAGCACACCCTCGTCGTGCCCCAGGTGCTCCGCCGCGTAGCGGATGAGGTCGTCGCGGACGGCGTCGGCGTCCCAGTCGGCCCGGGCGAGCAAGTGCTGCACCCCATCCGGCGTCGCCTCGCCCAGGTGCTCCGCCAACTGCCAGCCGTTCTTGCGCTCGGTGTCGCTAAGCAGCCCGCGGATAGAGCCGACCGCTCGTTGCCGTGGCTCAGACCGGGCGAAGTGCCGACCGATCCGTTCGCCGATGGACATCACTTCGTCTGCCCAGCCGTGGACCTGCGCCTGCGTTGGTCGTCCTGACATGGCTTGCCCTCGTTAAAACTCCGGGCGAGGACTATTCTAGTAACTACGGCTGTAGGACTAGCCCATCAGCCGCACGGCACGGTGGTGGTGTGGTACACTCCCTCGGAGGAAGGCGAGGAGGCGGACGCTGCCGTCTTCCTTTCCATCGGCACCGCACGGCCCGTGCTGCTCTTGCCGGAAGAGGCGGCGGTGCTGGTAACGCTCTTGCCCGGATTGCGGGATCTGGCAGGGCCGACGCTGCGGCAGTTGGCGGCCGAGGCGGAGCAGTCGAACGATCCGACTTCGGTGCGCGTTTGGCCGTTGCCGTCACCCTACGCGGGGCAGGCGCAGAACCCGCGCAACCGGCGTCTGGGCCGGATCATGACCGAGGTGTTGATGCTGCTGCCGGGGGCCGTGGTCGCCTTCCTCTTGCCCGGTGGCACCTGGCTTATGTGGAAGTTCGCCGTTGCCAACAACGTGCTGCCGAACTGGTCGCTGGTGGTCTACGTGCTGGCGGTCGGCTTCTCCTGTGTGGAGCTTCTTCGCTGGTGGTATCGGCCGGGACAAACGGTGCCGCTGATGCTGCGAACGCGCTACATTTATGGCTTGCTGCGGCGGGCGGTGGCGGCCCGGCCGCAGCCGCTGGTCCCGGCCGACGACCCCCGCGCCGTGTTCGCCGAGATGAGTCCGAGACGGCTCTGGTCGGGCACCAAGTCCAAGTGCGGCGACTACAACCAGGGGCTGTTGCTCGTGGATAGCGAGCGGCGGGGCATCCTGTTCGAGGGCGACTACGAGCGCGTACTGGATCCCGGCCGCCGCGATTCAGTCCTACGAGGTCGAGGCGCCGTGCGCGGTGGGCGCAACCACGGCCTCGGTCTGGGTCGTCGTGCTGCGTGTCCGCCTGGGCAGCGGCAGCTGGGAGTTTCCGTTTTTCCCCATCACCAACATTGAGGGGCACAACCGCTGGGAGCGGGCGATGACACTCCTGCGGCAAATAGAAGGCGTGCGCGGTCAAAACTCGGCCGATCCGCCCGCAGCCCCACCGCACGACGCGGGGCATATGGTCGTCGTCTGAGACGCTCATTCCGCTTTCTTGATGAGGTGGACCGACTCCGGTAGGCCGGGCGGCGCGGTGAGCGTTTCCACGGCGGTGGCAATCTCGGCGAGCAATTCTTGCACCCGCGGCGCGGGAGCGTCCGTGAAGCGGGCCAGGTGGATGCGTGAGGCCAGTTCCCGCACCGACGCCAGCGAGGCGAGCAGGTCGGCCTCGGCACGCTGGCGGATTTGCCGCAATCGCTCCAGATTGTGATTCCGCGCCGCCAGGCTTTGCCGCACCCGCGATCCGGCCTCGGCAGAGGATTCCGCGGCGGACGGCGCATATTCGGGCCGGGCCAACAACCGATCCATCTCCCGAATGCGTTCGTGCTGCGCCTTCCAGGCCGCGCGGAGTTCGTCGATGCGCTGACCTTGTTCTTCGGGCAATTCTTCCATCCAGCCATCCAGGCTCGCCAGTGCCGCATCGAGTTCGCGCTCCACCACGGCGATCGTCTGCTCCAGTCCGTCTTCGGAAGCGACAGCGACACCGGCCGGCCGGGCCAGCAGGATCGGTAGATAGAACGGCCAGAACGGCAACGCCGTAGCCAGACGCAAGAGGCGTTCGCCGGCGGGACGCGGCGTATCGGTGAGGTACAGCGCGGCCACGACGCCGACGCCGATTAGCAGATAAAGCACCAAGGTAGGTCCGAGAAGGTTCATGGCAATCACCCCAGCCGCTGGGCCAAATTCTGATAGAGCGACCAGATCATGACGGGTGTGACGGCGGTGTAGACGGCGGCCCAGGCCACCGTGAGGCGGCGCAGAAAGCACGTCCGCTGATGGCGGCAGTCGGCCGGCAGCGTGTCGGCCAGGCCGAGAAAGCCCACATAAATCGACTGCACGCCCCACAACCCCGCGAGGAACGGCAGCGCCAGGCCCACGGTCAGCGCCGCCGTCATGAATTCGGCCGGCGCGTGAAAGATCAACAGGCCGAGCGTTATCGCGAGGTAGATCGGCGTCAGGCCGAGAAGGAAAACGGACGTGGCCGCCTTGCCCTTGAGGACGTGCGTCGTCACTTGCAGGACCGTGATGCGCACGCCGGCGAGCAGACCGAAGAAATAAAACGTCGGCAGACAGATGCCCGTGGCCGCCACCATGCCGACCGGATAGGCGAAGCCGAGGGCCAGTGCCGGACCTGCCGAATCGTTCCAGCTAGTGAGAATACCCGGCACGGCCTCACGATCGGCGGCGCGGAGTAGCATCACCAGGATGGCCGCGAACAGGCCGACGCTGATGAGCGCCAGAATCAGCAAGCGCGGAATCAACTCCGGCTGCCGGACGGGATCGCGCGTTTGCGCGTCGAGCTGCGCCGGCGCTTTGAGCAACATCTCTGCCAGCCCCAGGAGGGAGCGATCGTCGGCGCGAATCGGCACATCTTCTGGCGGTTGCGGTATCTCGTCACCGGGAAGGGCGTCGAGGATCACGGATTCAGGTTCGGAAAGCGAGTGGGTGTTCATGGTTTCCCTTTCACGGCCAAAGTGAACGGCGGCTCACGACCTCATCCGGTGATCCAGGTCCAGGTTGACGAACGCAGGAAGAAATCGAACAGGCCCAGTGCGTGGAACAGCTCGCCACCGAGGACGCCGACAAGCAGCAGCCACCACACCGGCCGCCGGCCGCGCCGCGGCTCCAAGCGCTCCATGACCCGGCTGAACACGTCAGCCATCGCCACGCCGACGCTGGCGAAGACGGCCAGGTGAACGACGAGCAAGATGGCAACCTTCTCCGGCAGCGCGGCGGTGAAGAACCAGGCGACGGGAATGGCGGCGATCAGGGCGAGACCGCCCCAACTGGTGGTGACGAGCGCGGCGAGGAAGGTGGTGCTGGCCCGCAGACGCGAACCGGCCAGGCTGTTGAGGATGTACAGCGCCGGCAGGGGCACACTCCAGGCGATGCCAGCGGCGAGCGTGAACGCACCGCCGCAGCGGAACATCTCCCGCGGCCCGCCGGTCAGGCCGAGAATCAGTCCGTAGGTCGTGGTGCCGACAATCGCGGTCAGGGCCAGGGCCGCGAAGACGCCCCAGGAATACGGGTTGCCCTCGACGTGCCAGCGGACGGCGAACTCTTCGGGCTGACGCAGGGCTTCGTGGATGTACGCCAGGTTACGGCGCAGACGGTCGCGGATCATGGCTCATCTCCGGGACGAATGAGTTGTCGCGATAACAACCGTCCCGGCGAGCGCGGATTAACTGAAAATCAGGACGCCAGCGCTTCGTAATCGACAAGCCGATCCTTGTCGATGTGTGGCGAACGGACTCGCTAACCTACCTCGACCTCTTGGAATGACAGATCCACATCGCAGGAGATGGTAATGGGCTGAATTCCGAAGAACTTGGGGCTGATGTAGCGCAACTCGCCTTCGCCATCGTTGGAGAGGCGAATCAGGAGCAGTTCCAGGTTTTCCAAGAACTCTTCCCTGGGCAGCCCGTTCTCCGCCCCATAATCCAGGACTGCCTCCGCGAGCCGTTCGGCCGCCTGGCGTCGCAACGCGGGCTCCGCCGCCGGCAGTCTCTCCGGTAGTTCGCGCCACATATTGATGAGGGTCTGGAACTCCTCCGCCGTTGGGGCGCCCTCGATGAGCCAGAGATCCAGGCGGACGGTCCGCCCCTGGAATGGCAACTGCCCCTCGCAAGAATAACTAAGCCCGTCCCAGGAAAGTTCCCCCAGGAAGTCGTCGGCCCACCGCACGATGCGTTCGGGCGCCACATCGGCCCGCTTCGGGGCAGGCGCGGGAAGCCTTCTGTAATACAGATTCGGTGCGAGGAGTTTGGGCGGGTCCAGGCACATCAGTCCCAGCGCGCCGGCGTGATTGGTGACCATCCAGGCGGTCGCCCGCCCTGCCTTTCCTCTGGCGGCGGGCTGGTAGCGCAGGTCGCACGCCGCCAGCCCCAGTGCGACGGGTGGGTCTCGTTGCAGGGCCTCCGCGTCCGGCTGAAAGTGGAGGATTTGTTTGGCGGATTCATACGTCCAGCTGCCCTGGATCACGGACTCCGTTCCGTCCGGCTGGCGGACCACGTCCTTGTAACGTCCGTCCCCGCCCAGGTGGAGGAAGGACGTGACCCGCGACTCATCCAGCAAATCTAGCACCCCTGTCCAGTCGGCCACAAGCCAATCTTCCACAATTCCCCTCCGTTTCCGGAACGGCCGCGTTATGCGCCACGCAAAAGTCTACTTGCGGTGGCGTCGTTGTCAAATCGCGTTTCCGGGCGTGCGGTCCCGGACAGAGTTTGAGGACCGGGGCCGAACAATTCAGGAGAGGAGGGCCTCGTAATCCACCGGCCGATCCTTGTCGATGTGCGGCAGCTTGAGCGACACCGTCTCCGGATATTTCTGCGCCGCCCCCGTGTTGAACACGACTACTTCGTCATCCGCCTGGATTTGGCCTGCCGCAATCAGGCTTTCCAGACAATCGAGACAAACGGCCGTTTCGGGGCAGAAGGAGATGCCTTCGAGGCTCATGCCGCGGCGCATCCATTCGACGATGCGTTCCTCGCGGCCGGCGATGGCGCAGCCGCCGCTTTCGCGAATTGCGTCGAGCATCATGAAATCGCCGACCGCCGCCGGCACGCGCAGACCGCTGGCGATCGTGTGCGCGTTGGGGAACGGCTCCGCGAACCGCTCGCCCTTCTCGAAAGCCCGCACGATCGGCGCACAGCCGTCGCTCTGGCAACTGATGAGGCGCGGCAAACGCTTTGTCTTCAGCCAGCCCAGTTCGTGCAGCTCCGCGAATGCCTTCCACATGCCGATGAGACCCGTGCCGCCGCCGGTCGGATACAGGATCACGTCGGGCAGGCGGTAGCCGGTCTGCTCCGCCAACTCCAGGCCCATCGTCTTTTTGCCCTCCAGACGATAGGGTTCCTTCAGTGTGGATACGTCGAACCAGCCGAGTTTCGGCGTGCCCTCGCGGACCAGCCGGCCGCAATCGGTGATGAGGCCGTTGACCAAAAAAACGCGGGCGCCGGCCAGGTGCGCTTCGATCTGGTTGATGATCGGCGTATCCTGGGGCATGAACACATAAACCTCCATGCCAGCGCGGGCGCCGTAGGCGGCGAGAGCGCCGCCGGCGTTGCCGGCTGTGGGGATGGCCAAGCGGCGCAGGCCGAGCTGTTTGGCCATGCTGACGGCCAGCGTCATGCCGCGGCTCTTGAAGCTGCCGGTCGGCAGCTGCGATTCGTCCTTGACGAACAGCCGGCGCAGCCCCAGCGCTTGCCCCAGGCGCGGACACGGCAACAACGGCGTCATCCCCTCGCCGAGCGTCACGGGTTCAGCGTCCGGCGGCAAAGGCAGCAACTCGCGGTAGCGCCACAGGGTCGGCGGACGAGTGGTGAAGGCATCCGGCGTGACGGCGCGGTACAGGCGCGGCAGGTCGTAGCGGACCCAGAGGGGGCGTCCCTGATGGACCGTGTGAACCTGTCCGGTGGGGAATTTGGTGCCGTCGAGGGCGCTTTCGAGGTGGGTGACGAAGCTGTTCATGGTAGGTTCCAAAGCCAACGCGATATTACGAAGATTCTGAGCGGGGGGCGTAAGCCCCCTGAGGGAAAACTCAGGGGGCTTACGCCCCCCGCTCAGGAGGAGTGCCATAAAAAATAGTGTATGCGTTCCGCGTCCAACGGGATCAATTAGTATGGAAGGCGCTTTGGCAACGAGCATCCGATGGCCGAGACACGACATCACCCGATCCTGAATTACCTGCGCCGGGTGCTGGGCACCGAGGCGGGCGGCGGCGTCGCCGATGCCGAGTTATTGCGCCGCTTCGTGGCCGACCGCGATGAGGCGGCGTTCGAGTTATTGTTGTGGCGTCACGCGGGCATGGTGCTGCATGTGTGCCGGCAGGTGCTGCGCGAGAATCAGGCCGTCGAGGACGCCTTCCAGGCCACGTTTCTCGTCTTCGTGCGCAAGGCCGGCGGCATCAGCCACCGCGAATCGCTGGGCGGCTGGCTCTACCGCGTCGCCTATCGCATCGCGCTCAAGGCCCACGCTCAGGCCAAGAAACACGCCTCCACCGATGCCGAACTGCATCGCATCGAAGCCCCGGAGGCGGATGACGGCGAGCAGCGCGAATCTGCGCCGCTTGATTTGCGAGGAAGTCAACCGCCTGCCGCCGAAGTATCGCGCCCCGGTCATCGCCTGTTATTTCGAGGCGAAGACGCACGAGGAAGCGGCCCAACAACTCGGCTGGCCGCGCGGCACCGTTGCCGGTCGGCTAGCTCGCGCCCGAGACATGCTGCATCGCCGGTTGGTGCGGCGCGGCGTGACACTGACGGCGAGCGCGTTCGCCGCGGCCCTCTCGGTGCGAACGACGCAGGCGGCGCTGTCGGGACTGATCGAGACCACCATTCAGACGGCGAAGTTGTTCGCGGCGGGGCAATCGGTGACCGTCCTGGCGTCGCCGCGCATCGCCGCCCTGGCGGAAGGAGTGTTGACCGCGATGTACTGGACCCGTGTGAAAATCGTGATGGCCGTATTGCTAATTGTCGGCCTGGGCGGGGCGAGTGCGGCCTTGTGGCCGGCACAGCAAAACACCGAGGAGCAGCCCGGCGAATCGGCTTCGTCGGCCGGAGCCGCTCCCGCATCCGGCGGCGCGGCGAGATCGAAGCCGGCGGAAATCGACAAGCTCGCCGGCGCCAAGGAGCAGAGCGAGGAAAACCTCAAGCGGCTTGCCCTGGCCATGATTAACTATGCGGAGGTCCATCAGGGACGGATGACCGCACCCGCCATCTACGGCAAGGATGGCAAGGCCCTGCTCAGCTGGCGTGTGGCCATTCTGCCGTATCTCGATCAGAACAGCCTGTACAAGCAGTTCCACCTGAATGAACCCTGGGACAGCCCGCATAACCGGAAATTGATGGAGACGAATGTGCCGAAGGTGTACGCGCCGGTGGGCAAGACCGACACCCCGCGCTGGCGGACGTACTATCAGGTCTTCGTCAGCACACCGTCCGGCGGACAAGGTGGGGGTTCGGGGATGTCGGGCGGCGCTGCTGGATCCAGCCAGCCGATGGGCGGCGGTTCGGGGGCAGGAGGGATAATGGGTGTGCCTCCCGGCAGTAGCGGTGCGCCGCCGGTGGGAGGGAGCAGTCGGCCTCATGGCACCGGCGACGCACCGATGGGGATGGGGATGATGGGCGGCAGGGCGCCCGGCAGTGGGGCGCCGAGGGTGACGATCAGCAACCCGGCGGCGTTCGTGAAGGGACAACAAGCACAATTCCCAGCATTCTTCACCGACGGCACATCGAACACCATCCTGATCGTCGAGGCGGGCAACGCGGTGCCGTGGACCAAGCCGGAGGATTTGCGTTACGCGGATGACGAGCCGCTGCCCGAACTCGGCGGCCTGTTCCCCGACGTCTTCCACGCCGCCTTCGCCGACGGGTATGTCCGCACGCTGACGAAGAAATTCGACGAAAAAGTGCTACGCACCGCCATCACCGCCAACGCGGGCGAGATAACGGAATTGGAAAAAATCGAGGAAGGTAAGGCCCGGCCATCTTCCGAGGTCGGGGATCTGCGACAGCAACTCCGCGACGAGGGCGACCGCTTGAAGGAACTCCTCCGCATCAACGAGAAGCTGCTGCAAGAAACGGAACGCAACCGCGAGCAGGTGAACCGCTTGCTGGAAGCGAAGCAAAAGCTCCTGGAGGAAATGCTGCAAGACACCAAGCGTTCGCGCGGGGTTCCGACGCAAAAACCCGTGCAGAAGAAATCGCCGTAGGATTTGCCCTCTTGAGCGCCTCCTCGTTCGTCTCCCGTCCGTACACTGGAAGAGGGAGACGGAGGATCGCGCGATGGAGGTGTTGCACTTCACCCTGAACGTGGCCATCGCCCTGTTCCTGGGCGTGCTGATCGGCCTGGAGCGCCAGTTCCGCCAGCACCCGGCCGGCCTGCGCACCAACGCGCTGGTTTGTGTCGGCGCGGCCCTGTTCGTGTCCTTGACGCACCTGATGGGCGACCACGACAGCTCGACGCGCATCGCCTCGTACATCGTCAGCGGCGTCGGCTTTCTCGGCGGCGGCGTGATCCTGCGTGAGGGGCTGAACGTCAAGGGCATGAACACGGCTGCGACGCTTTGGTGCAGCGCCGCGGTCGGCACCTTGGCCGGTGCCGGCTTCCTCCTCCACGCCGTCCTCGGCACGCTGGCCGTCCTGATCGTACATCTGGCCCTGCGGCCGGTCGGCCACTGGATCGACGGCCACGTCCGCACCGCTGTCAACGTCGAGATGTCCTACCGCCTGCGCGTCCTCTGCGACCAGAAGCACGAGGGCATCATCCGCACCATCCTCTTGCGCCACGTCAACACGCATCCGGGCATGACCATCCAGGGCATTTCCACGCAGGAAGACGACCATCCGGACAGGACGGCCGTGGTGGCCGACGTCTTCTCGGTGCGCCGCAACGACCGGGCGATGGAGGATCTCATGTCGCGGCTGAACATCGAGCCAACCGTCACCTCGGTTCGCTGGGAACACGTCTCCTGAACCGCTACACTGACTCCACATAGCCCCCGGCTTGCCGGGGGTCTTTCTTCCCCCGACAAGCCGGGGGCTATGTCATCGCCGGAGACCCGCCACGATGTCGCGCTCGATCCTCGGTTCGCTTCTCGTCCTGACGATTCCCTCCCTCTCCTTCGCGCAAGAAACCACGCTGCCGCCCCAGCGCGCCGTCGAGCGCATCGAGCTGCCGGAAGGCTTCCGCGCCAGCCTGTTCGCCGGCGAACCGGATGTCGTCAAGCCGATCGCCATGACCACCGACGACCGCGGCCGGCTGTGGGTCGTCGAATCGCACTCGTATCCCAACTGGCTGCCCGACGGCAAGGAAGGCCGCGACCGCATCCTCATCTTCGAGGACAAAAAGGGCACCGGCCATTTCGACTCCTGCAAGGTCTTCTGGGACCGCGGCACGAACCTATCCGGCATCGCGGTCGGCTTCGGCGGCGTCTGGCTGTGCGCCACGCCGAATCTACTGTTCATCCCGATGCGACCCGGCGAGGACAAACCGGCCGGCCCGCCGCGCGTCCGTGCTCGACGGCTGGAGCTTGAAGGCCAAGCACAACGTCTTCAACGCTCTCACCTGGGGGCCGGACGGCTGGCTGTACGGCTGCAACGGCATCCTGTCCACTTCGCGCATCGGCAAGCCGGGCACGCCCGACACCGAGCGCGTCGCCTTCAACTGCGGCGTCTGGCGCTATCACCCGGTCAAGCAAACGCTTCGAGGTGTTCGCCTGGGGCACGACCAACCCCTGGGGCCTGGACTTCGACGATTACGGCGAGATGTTCATCACCAACTGCGTCATCAAGCATCTCTTTCACGTCATACCGGGCGCGCACTACGTCCGCATGTTCGGCCAGGATCTCGATCCCAACTGCTACGGCCTGATGGCGAGCTGTGCCGACCACATCCACTGGGGCGGCGGCGACTGGACGACCTCGCGCGGCGGCCAGGGTGTCGCACGACGCGCCCGGCGGCGGTCACGCCCACGCCGGCGCGATGGTCTACCTCGGCGACAACTGGCCGGACGCTTATCGCAACCACATGTTCATGTGCAACCTCCACGGCAACCGCGTCAACCAAGACGTGCTCGAGCGCCACGGCTCCGGCTACGTCGCCCATCACGGCAAGGATTTCCTGTTGGCCCACGATCCCTGGTTCCGCGGCCTGTCGCTCGCTGTACGGCCCCGACGGCGGCGTCTTCGTCAGCGACTGGCACGACACCGGCGAATGCCACGATTACGACCGCGTCGAGCCGTGCGGCCGCATCTACAAGGTGACCTATGGCCAACCGGCCGCCTTGAAAGCCGATCTGCCCGCGCTGAGCGACGAGCAACTGGTGCGTCTGCAACGGCACAAAAACGATTGGTGGGTACGGCAAGCCCGGCGTCTGCTTGCAAGAGCGTGCCCACGCCGGCAAGCTCGGCAAAGGGGTCCGCCCGCAGCTTTTGAACATGCTCCGCGACGAAAACAGTGTGCCGCGAAAGCTGCGTGCCTTGTGGGCACTGCACGTCACGGGTCCACTCGATGAGAAAACCCTGCTCGGTCTGCTGGATAGTCCGCACGATGTCATTCGCGGTTGGGTGGTGCGTCTGCTGGCGGAGGATCGCCGCATTTCGGACGATACCGCCAAGCGACTCTCCGAGATGGCCCGCAATGACAAGTCAGCGTCGGTGCGGTTGGCGTTGGCCTCGGCTCTCCAGCGCTTGCCGTTCGCGCAGCGCTGGGCCATCGCCGAGGGGTTGGCCGGACACGCGGAGGATGCGTCAGACGATAATCTGCCGCTGATGATCTGGTATGGCATCGAACCGCTGGTGCCGAGCGATCCGGATCGCGCCGCAAAGTTGTTGGCGAAATGTCGGATTCCGCTGGTGCGTCAATCCATTGCCCGCCGCATCGCGGCGACGGCGGAATAAAGGGGGTTGGCCGGGAGCGATTCTTACTGGGCATCAGGGAAGCCTGTTGCCTCTTTGGGAGGGGAGTGGGAATCCCAAAAGGAAGGCAGGCGACCCTGCCAGTCTGCCAAATGGCACGACCCGTTTGGCAGAGTAGGGTAGATATCCCAATCGCCTTTGAGTTAACAACTTGTGTCATTTTCGGAGGGCGAGACTGCCAGGCTGCCAACATTGCCAACGGCCCTTGCCGAGAAGCGGACTTCCCCAAAGCGCAAGGGGGATAGCTTAACTTCGGGCAAGCCCGCTCCCAAAAGATGCTGTTTTCCTACCCAAGCCGTCGATCGCCTGCTAACCTGCAGATCTGAAAAGGGATCTGGGAATAACACACTCCTACGGTGTATTATGCGGTTGAAATCTGTACAACCACTTGTTCGGCTGCGGAGGGCGGCACGATGAGAACCGTCTGGCGAATCCTGATCGAAGAGCCGGAGATCACTCTGCCCTGGATGTTGGACCCGGACAACGGGCGGATTGCCATCGGTTGGGGTGAGATCGGCGACATCCGGCAACTCGGCACATTCGACGCCATCGCAGCCGCAATCCGAGAGAGGAACGCGAACCACCCCGACCATGTAGGGAGGCCTGAAGCGAATGTGCAGCACGGCGCGACTCGTTGCATGACTTCTGCTACGAGATGCGGCCAGGCCATTTGGTCATTGTCAGCGACGGGTCGCGACGGCGGGGTGTCTGGGAGGTGGTAGGGGAATATGAGTACGCGGAGCCAGCGGCGGCCCCGCTCAACTACCAGCATCAGCGACGCGCTCGGCAGATCGAGTTGGACCCCGATGCGTTATGGCTGCAAGCGGGAGGGCGGCTGGAGGACGGCCAGATTAACTACCGCGCTCTCGGCCGGTGCGCAAACGAGGTCGATTAATCTCGTTGGTGCCCAAGCGGAGGCATCAGAGGCCGATCAAGGCGCTGCAACAGACCGGCCACGCGATTAGCACTTGTTCGTGCTTCAACGGTTTCTCACACGTAAGACTGTTGCTGGGTTGGGTGTTCGGCGATCCCGCTTGGGCTTAGGGAAGACGTTCCGGTATAAACCCAGAGGCCATAGCAAAGCAGGAGGGATTGTTGTGACGACGATATCGGTTCCGTCATCACGTCCCGCACCGTCTGGCCCTCGGCCACTGCGCTGGACGTGTAGCGAGTTCCACCGCTTCGGCGACCTGGGTGTGTTCGAGGGCCGGCGGGCGATGCTTATCGACGGCGTCATCCTGGAGCAAGGACCGATGAACCCGCCGCACGCGATCACGCTCGGACTGGTCGAAGAATCGATCCGAGCGGCCTTCGGACCCGGCTGGTGGCCGCGACAGCAATCGCCGCTCATCCTGGGCCAGGACACCGATCCGGAGCCTGACCTCGCCGTCGTTCCCGGCCGGCCGCGGGACTACATGGCGCACCCAACGACAGCGGATTTGGTGGTCGAGGTGGCGGATACTTCCCTGAACTTCGACACGAACGAGAAGCGGCTGCTGTACGCCAGGGCCGGCATCCGCGAGTACTGGGTAGTGGACATCAATGGGAGGAGGCTGCTCCTCTACCGCGACCCCCAGGCCGGCGATTACGCTATCCAAAAGGCGACTCAGCCCGGCAGACGTGGTGTCGCCGTTGGCCGTGCCGGCGGCGGTGCGAGTAGCGGACCTGCTCGCGTGACGCCAATACAAATAACGGTTTTTCGAGCTTCAGCACCGCATGTGGGAGTTCCAATCCTGGAAGATTAACATGGCCGAAAAGACTCCAAAGACCACTGCGGGCGACGCTCGCTGGCGGGATCTCACCTGGGATGACCTGGAAGAATGGGCCGGCTCGCGCTCCCTGGAACGAGGACGCAGCTACCAGCGCTCCGGACATGTGCGCGACCTGGCCCGCTCCGCGGACGGCGTTCTGCTGGCGTGGGTGCAGGGGACCGAGCGCTACGCCACGCAGGCGGAGCTGATCGCGGAATCGGGTGAGCGCGTCCGGCCGTCCTCACGCTGCACCTGTCCCCTGGGTATCGACGGGTGCAAGCACGGCGTCGCCGTGGTCCTTGCGTATCTGGAGGCGCTCAAACAGGGCAAGGCGCTCCCTCCGGCGGACGCCGAGGACCGGCGCTGGCGGCGACTGCGCGACGTGGAAACGGAAGAGGCGGACGAAGAGGCGTTCGACGACGAGGAAGAAGATTGGGAAGAAGAGGAATGGACGACCCGCCGGCCCCGCGAGCGCTCCCAGCGAGTCGCGCCGACCGGCTGCACACGGAAGGGCAAAGGGAGCGGGAATGTTCGCGATTACCTCGATAGTTTGTCCGTGACCGAGTTGGCCGCCTACGTCGCGCAACTGGCCGAGCGCTATCCCGAGGTGGCGCGTGAGTTGAAGAACCGTGCCGCCCTGGCCCGCGGCGAAACGGGGGAATTGGTTCGTCAGGCCCGCAAGGAGATCCGGCACTTGACGTCGCAGTCGGCCTGGTATAACCACTGGAGCGGCGAGGGCGAGCTGCCCGATTATAGCGACCTGAAACATCGCTTCGAGCAACTGCTGGAAGTCGGCCGGGCCGACGCCCTCCTGGAGTTGGGCGAGACCTTGTTTGAGGCCGGCCACCAGCAAGTCGGATCCTCCCACGACGAGGGCGAAACGGCCTCCGGCATCACCGGCTGCCTGAGCCTCGTGTTTCACGCCGTGCCGGCGTCAAGTCTGCCTGAGATGCGGAAACTGATGTACGTCATCGACATAGTGTTGCGCGATGAGTACGAACTCTGTCATGGCGCGGATTTCTTGCTGGATCGGCCGTGGCCCGCAGCGGCCTGGTCCCAGGCGGCGGACGAACTAGCGCGCCGTTTGAGCGCTCTGCCCAAACCGAAAGCGAGCGATTTCCACGATGGTTACCAACGCGACAAGCTAGCGAACTGGTTGATCGCCTGCCTGAGGCACGCCGGACGCGATGAGGAAATTCTGCCGCTGTGCCAGGAAGAGGCACGCCTCACTCACAGCTACCAGCGGCTGGTGGCGCTTTTGATCGAGAAGGAACGATGGGAAGAGGCCAAACAATGGGCACGGGAAGGGATCGAGAAGACCCAGAAGCAGTGGCCGGGCATCGCGAATAGGCTCCGCGAGCAGATACGCGAGTTGGCCGAGCGCGAGGGCGACTGGAGCAGCGTGGCCGCGATGCGGGCCGACGCGTTTTTCACGCATCCGAGCCTTCATTCGCTCCGGGAACTTGAGCAGGCGGCCGACAAAGCCGGCTACGGGCCGGAAGTCCGTGCGGCGGCGCTGCGCTTCCTGGAAACAGGCGTTCGTCCCGGTCCTCAACCGGGGCGTGCGAATGCCCCGCTCGCCAAGGCGTCCTCGCGCCGAAAATCAGCCTCAACCTGGCCGCTGTCCGCGCCGACAAAAACGAACCAGGCCGGTTCTCCGTCTCAACCCCATTTCGACGTTTTGCTCCAATTGGCTCTGGAGGAGAAGCGGCCGGATGATGTGCTGCGCTGGTACGATCAGCTGACTGCCGGACGGCGATCGCGTTCCCCCGCCTGGTACGGCATCGACTCACGGAGCGGCCAAGTCGCCGATGCGGTCGCTGCCACGCATCCGGATCGGGCGATCGCTTTGTACCAGCAGATTATCGAGGAGCACATCGCGCGGACCAGTCCTTCCGCCTATGAGTCGGCTCGCCCCTATCTTCGTAAGCTGCGCGATCTACTGCAACGACAGGACCGTGAGGCCGAATGGTCGCGCTACCTCGCCCAACTCCGCGACGCCAACCGCCGCAAACGGCGGTTGCTGGAAGTGCTCGACCGTCTGGACAACCGGCGCATCCTGGACGGCTGACCTTGCGACCTTTCGCCGAACATCCGAGGAGGTAATCGAGTATGTCCGTTTCCGCCATCATCCGCGATGTCTTTGGCCATTTTCAGAACCTGAATCTGCTGGCGTTATTGCACGACCTACAACAAGACCGCACGGCGCGGCGATCGTGGGCGAGCGATCGGCTCTTGTGTCCAGTGGCGCACGGACTGGCGGCCGGTCAGCAGGTGCAGCGACTGAGTGTCCTGGGACAGATTGCCGAGCTGGGACAGGGTTGCGATTTGGCCGCTCGTCAACTCGGTGCCGATCCCGCCGCTGTGTTCCGTTTCGTGCACTCCTGGGATGCCGAAGAATTGAGCCGCGATTGGCTCTGGCAACAACTGAACGAGCTGTGGCAAGAGCGCCTGGACGATGCCGAGGCCGTGCAGGAGTTGCTGCAGGTATCTAGTCCGATCCGAGAGCAAAGTTCTCCGGTTGACACGAATCTTGCGAGGGCAACGCATGTTTCGCCGGCTGCTGGTAAGCGCTAGTTTCCTCGGAGTCATGGCATCGGTCAACGGCCAGACAACCTCCACGGGCAGCCTGACTCCGCTGGTGCGCGTGCTGGTCGAATCGGATGACGCCGCCGTGCAGTTGGACGTGCTGCGCGGGATGCACGAAGCCCTGCAAGGCCGAAGGCATGTCGCCGCGCCGCGGGGATGGTCCGCCGTCTACGGCAAGCTCGCCCAGAGCCAGAATGCCGAGATCCGCGCGAAAGTGCTGCAACTGTCCGTGTTGTTCGGCGATCCGCAGGCGCTGGTCGCGATGCGCAAGACGGCGGCCGATCCGAAGGCGGACGCGACGACCCGCCGAAACGCCTTGCAAGCACTCATAGAAAATCGTCCGCCCGATCTTTTGCCGCTGTTGCGGAAGCTCGTCGGCGATCCCGCCGTGCGCGGCGCGGCCCTGCGCGGTTTGGCATCCTACAGCGATCCGGGCACGCCGGCCCTCATCCTCGATCGTTACACCACGTTCACCGACGCGGAGAAAGCCGACGCCGTCGCCACGCTCGCTTCGCGGCCGGCGTACGCCCTCGCCCTGCTCGACGCCATGGAAAAGGGCCGAGTGGCGCGTCGCGATCTGTCCGCCTTCCATGCCCGCCAGCTTCTCGCCTTCAACGATAAGAAGCTGACGGATCGGCTCATCAAGGTTTGGGGGTCGATCCGTCCGCCGTCGCGGGACAAGGCGACGCTGCTAGCCAAGTACAAGGCGATGGTGCCGCCGGATGCCCTCAAGAACGCCGACCGCCGCCACGGCCGCTTGCTATTCGCGAAGAACTGCGCCACCTGCCACACCCTGTTCAACGACGGCGGTAAGATCGGACCCGACCTGACCGGCTCGCAGCGAACCAACCCCGACTACCTGCTGTCCAAACTGATTGACCCCAGCGCCGTCGTGGCTCGCGATTATCAAATGACCGTCGTGACGACGACCGCCGGCCGGACCATCAGCGGATTGGTCAAGGAGGAATCAGACAAGACGCTGACGATGCAGACGCAGAACGAGGTGGTGCGCCTGGCCAAGTCCGACATCGAGGAACGCCATCGTTCGCCGCAGTCGATGATGCCCGACGGCCTGTTGACGCCGCTGAGTCTGGGCGAGGTTCGCGACCTGATCGCCTATGTGTCGGGCACCGGCCAGGTTCCGTTGCCGCCGCCAACCCAAGGGCCGGGCAAATAACCCTAACTCGGATCGTCCTCCAAAAGAATCTCTCCTACAATAAGAAGACGGTACATTTCAGGGCCGAGGCCAGAGGGGAACTTGTGCCGAATAACAGTGATCCGTCCTCTCTACCCGCGACCCCGAAGCCGGAGGTAATTCTTGTCGATCCCTAAGAGCTTCATGTCCCGCCCAGTCGTCCCCAAGGGGCCGATCCAGCCAAACTGGCCAGGCAGATCGCCCTGCACGGCAACTCTCTCGATGAAATGCCTCCGCTCCAGGTGGTTCGCGGCAAGGATGGTCTTCTGCGTATCAACGATGGATTCAACCGAGCCACTCGGGCCGCGAAATTGCGGCCGGGTCAACAAGTCCCGGTCGAGGTCATCCAGGAACTCCCGAATCTGGATGTCGCCAAGACGCCAAAAATAAAGGAGGTCTTGCCATGATCCCTCTCGATCGCGCTGCCCTGTTTGAAGCCCTCGCCGAATTATGCCGCCGGTATCCGAACTGGAGGTTCGGCCAATTGGTTGCCAACGTCTCGGGTTGGGCGGATGTCGATATTTGGGACGTTGAAGACGAGCAACTCCGTGTCGCGATTCAGGCCCATTTGGAGTACGCCGGCAATCGTGAAAGAACGGTCAAGGCTTCGCAGGGACCGCCTCTTTCAAGCAGCGAGTGATCTGTTCATCCCTGGTTTCGCTAGATGGCCTTCCCTCATGAAACACTTTGCTACTCTCGCTATCCTTTTTTTGATTCTGCCGGCTTCCGTCCGCGCCGACGACCAGCTCGATAACTGGCACCAGTGGCGCGGGCCGCTGGCCAACGGCTCCGCGCCGCACGGCAAGCCGCCCGTGAAATGGGACGACAAGACGAACATCCGCTGGAAGACACCGCTGCCCGGACTGGGCAGCTCGACGCCGATCGTCTGGGGCGATCTCGTCTTCGTGCTGACCGCCATCGACACCGGCCGCGAGGCCGCGGCCGGCGACCTGCCCAAACCCGCCCCCGGCTTGCCCAAGAAGACCACGCCACCCAAGACGTATCACCAATTCGTTGTCCTCGCCGTCGAGCGCACTACAGGCAAAGTTCGCTGGCAGAAGGTCGCGGCGGAAGAGGTGCCGCACGAAGGACGCCATCCGTCGCATACCTACGCCGCCTATTCGCCCTGCACCGATGGCAAATATCTCTATGTGTCGTTCGGCTCGCACGGTGTCTTTTGTTACGATTTCGCCGGCAACCTCCGGTGGAAGCGCCGCGACCTCAGCCGGCTGGAGACGCGCCTCGGCTGGGGCGAAGGCGCGTCGCCCACGATCCACGGCGATTCGTTGATCGCCAGTTGGGACCAGGAAGGGCCGTCTTACCTCTACGTCCTCGATGCCCGCACCGGCCAGACGCGCTGGAAGGCGAAGCGCGACGAAGTCACCACCTGGAACACGCCGCTCGTGGTCGATTACAAGGGCCGCACGCAAATCATCGTCAATGCCACCAACCGTGTCCGCAGTTACGACCTGGCCGACGGTGAGGAGTTGTGGCAGTGCGGTGGACTGACCGTCAACTGCATTCCGTCGGCGGTTCGCTTCGAGGACACCGCCATCTGCATGAGCGGCTACCGCGGTGCGGCCGTCTTCGCCATCCCGCTCGACGCGACCGGCGACGTGACCGGTACGGACAAGATCCTCTGGTCGTACAAGCGCGGCACGCCGTATGTGCCCTCGCCGCTGTTGACCGGCGATCGGCTGTATTTCACGCAGTCCAATGAGCCGCTCTTGACGTGCCTGAATGCCAAGACGGGCGCGGTTATTTTTGATCGGCAACGATTACCGGGACTGGGCGATCTCTACGCTTCGCCGGTCGAGGCAAACGGACGTATTTACATTACCGACCGCGAGGGCACGACGTTGGTTCTCGAACGCGGCGACAAGTTCAAGGTGCTGTCCACCAACCGCCTCGGCGAGCCGATTGACGCCTCGCCGGTTGTGGTCGGCAAGCAGATGTTCCTGCGCGGGCCGAAGCACCTGTATTGCATCGAGGGTGAGTGATCCACATAGCCCCCGGCTTGCCGGGGGTGGATGTCACCCCCGGCAAGCCGGGGGCTATGTGGATCAGCGCGCTCCGATCGAATGGGTAGCTCGTAGCAAACCGCCTCTTCATCGTTGCGCACCAGCAAATAAGGACCGGCCAGGGCGGGATTGTTCCACGTCTTGACTTTCAGAGCCGGTATGCGGCCCAGTTCCTTGAACTCGTCGGAATTGGCATCGACCAGCGCCACATCCCCCTTCTCGGCCTGCACGATCAGGACATCGCCGACAAGCAGGACTTGCCCATACTCGTAGCGTTCGCCCTTCCACTTCCGCTCGCCGGTGTTCAGATCCACGCACGACAGCCAGCGATCGTCGAGGCCGAAGGCGCAATTACGGGTGACGACGACGTTGGAGAACTGCGTCCGCATGTTCTTGTTGTGCCACAGCGTCTCGGCCGTCAGCGTGTCGTCGGCGTTTTTGGTGATGTGCAACATCATGCAGCCGACGCCGTAGCCGGCCGAGAGGAAAACGCGGTCGCCCGGCAGCGGCACCGGCTGCGACACCCGCGCCGGAATCCACTCGCCCGGCCAATCGATGTGCCAAACGATTTTGCCGTCCGCCGGATCGTGAGCCGTGATACTGTGGGCGTTGATGCTGAGAATTTGCCTTTTGCCCGCCAGCGTCGCCAGGGCCGGCGAACTGTAACCGGCCTCGTCGTCGCCGGCCTTCCACAACGGTTCGCCCGTGTCCTTGTGATACGCCAACAGCGACGGCCCGCCGTCCTTTCCGCCCGTGACGATCACCTTGTCTTCGAGGACGAGCGGCGAGCATGACTTGCCCCAGACGAGGTTGTCGCGCTTGATCTCGGCCAGCGTGTCACGCGACCAGAGGTTCTTGCCGGTGCGGCCGTCGATGCAATCGAGGATGCCGGTGCCGCCGACCGTGTAGACGCGATCGCCGACGACGGTCGGTGTGGACCGAGGCCCGTCGCCGCCCTGACTGTCGCGGAAACGCACGTCATGGGCGTGCGTCCAGCGCACCTTGCCGGTCTTGAGTTCGTAGCACACCACCAGCTCTTTTTCGCCGCGCTGCTCCTGCGTGACGGCGTAATCCCCAGCTAGCGGCGAAGGCGGACCAACCCGGGCCGATCTTCTGCCGCCATAGTTCTTTCGGCGGTTTGGCCTTCCAGTCGCGTTCCAGCCGGACGCCGTGGGCGACGCCGTCGCGATCCCGACCGAGAAATTGTGGATAATCCGTGTCCTCCTTAACGCTCAAATCGACTTGCCCAGCCTCTTTCCCCTTGGAGTCGATCGTCAGGTCCGACAACGACGCCTCGCTGCGCGGCGGCGTCCAGGACCAGACGTAGCGCGGCGTGCCCGCGCCGTTGATCGAACCTTCCTGGCGCACGGCTTTACTGAGTGCGAAGCCGGCGCCGACCAGCAGGACGACCCCGCAGCCAAGGAGGGCGAAACGCTGCCCCCAGCGCAATCCGCTGAAAAACAGCACCCAGAAGGCCAAAAGCAAAGGCGTCAGCAAGACAATTAGGGCGACGCTGATAAATTGCTTATGCGGCTCCAGAACGTCGGCTAGGAAGATGCCCGTAAGCCCCAGCCCGGCCAGCAAGACCGTCACGAGCGGCATCCACAGGCGCTTGAGCCGACGCGGTTGATCTGGATAATCCATGTCCCGGTTCCTCCGTTGGACCAGCGTGACGTGAAGAATTAACTTCCCCATCCTAGCCGAGAGCCGCCCCGTGGAATAGGCGAGATGAACGGTCCCTTGCCGGCTCAGAGCATGTTGAACGGATCGACATCGAGCGTGAATTCGACGCCGGCCGGCGGCGCTGCGCCGGCAGCACGGCGCGGAGGACTTGATGCAGCACTCCCGGACTGGACGATTGCAACTGGAAATGGAAGCGATAATACCCTTTGAGCCGAAACACCGGCGCCTCGGCCGGGCCGAGCAATCGCACTTCCGGCGGTGCCTGGACGGCCAGCGCTTGCATCGTCCGCGCGAAAGCGTCGGCAAGTTGATCGGCGAACGCGGACGCGGCTTGCTGATCGCGGCTGCGGATGATGATGCGGGCCAGCCGCTGGTAGGGCGGGTAATTATGCTGGCGGCGGTGGGCCATCTCCGCATCCACGAAGGCGGCGTAATCGTGCGCCGCGGCCAGGGCGATGCAGGGGTGGTCGGGCGTGAAGGTCTGCACCAGCACCCGCCCGCCTTGCGGTCCGCGGCCTGCACGTCCCGCTACTTGCGACAAGAGTTGAAACGTCCGCTCCGCCGAACGGAAGTCCGGGATGTGCAACCCCACGTCGGCGTTGACCACGCCCACAAGCGTGACATTGGGAAAATCCAGTCCCTTGGCGATCATCTGCGTGCCGAGCAGGATGTGGATGAGGCCGCGCCGGAACGCCGCCAACACGCGGGCATGGCTGCCCGGCTTGCGCATCGTGTCGCTGTCCATGCGCCGCACCACGTAGCTGGGAAAGCGCTCCTCGATCTCGACTTGCAATTTCTCCGTGCCAAGTCCCTGATAGCGCACCGCCGACTGCCCGCACAAGGGACAATTGCGCTGCGGCTCCTGCTCGAAGCCGCAGTAATGGCAGAGCATGATGTCGCGCTCTTTGTGGTAGGTCAGCGCCAGATCGCAAAACCGGCACGACTCGACGTGGCCGCACGACGGACAATGCACATGCGTCGAGAAGCCGCGGCGGTTCAGAAGGAGCATCACCTGCCCGCCATTCTTCAGGGCGTTGCGCATGGCGTGTTCGAGTCCGTCGCTCAGCGCCGACGGCCGGCCGCGCTTGGGCGGCTCATGGCGCAGATCGATCAGGCCCACCTGCGGCAGCGGCCGGTCGAGGACGCGCTGCGGCAGACTCAAGAGCGTGTATTGGCCGCGCTGGGCGTTGTGCCAGCTTTCCAGCGACGGCGTCGCCGAGCCGAGGATAATCGGAATGTTCTCCAGCCGCGCCCGCATGACGGCCACGTCCCGGCCGTGGTAGCGCGGCGTGGTTTCTTGCTTGAATGTGTTTTCATGTTCCTCGTCGATGACGATGAGTCCCAGCTTTTTGGCCGGGGCGAAGACGGCGCTGCGGGCGCCGACGATGACGTGGGCCTGACCAGCCGCGACGCGCCGCCAGTGTCCGCCGCGCTCGGCGTTGCCAAGATGACTGTGCAGCACGGCCACCTCGCCGCAGCGACCCCGGAAACGCTGAATCGTCTGCGGCGTCAGGCTGATCTCTGGCACCAGCACCAGCGCTTCCTTGCCTTGCGCGCACCACTTCCTCGATGGCGCGTAGATAAATCTCCGTCTTGCCGCTGCCGGTGACACCGTGCAAAAGGAACGCATGAAATCCGCCCTGCCCAGCGCCGGCTCCAGTTTGGACCACGCCTGCATCTGATCGGCGTTCAGCGTGATCGGCCCGGCCGGCGCCGTTTCTTCCGATGTGCTATCGACAAACCGATCGATCCGCCGCGCCACCCGCCGCGCCAACCCCTTGAGGACCAGCGCCTCAACCGGACCCGATCCGCACTTGGCCTGCCGCGTCAACTGCCGCAGCTCGACGGGCTTGCCGACCTTCCGCAGCAGTTCGAGCACCGCCTTTTGTTTGGCCGTCAGTTCATACCCCCCACCCCAACCCTCCCCCACAAGGGGGGAGGGAGTTCCCTCTTGCTCCCTCCCCCCTTGTGGGGGAGGGTTGGGGTGGGGGGGCAATTCTATCAACCCCGCTTCCGGCACCGCCTCCACAAACGTCCGCGTTCGCGTCCCCGCCTTGTCGCGCGCCCCGGCCGGCACGACCGCGTTGAGCACCTGCCCCCAACCACACAGATAATAATCCGCCATCCAGCGCGTCAGCCGCAACAGGTTGTCGGTCAACAGCGCCTCGTCGTCGAGTACGCCGACGAGTTCCTTGACCTGCCGTTCCGGCGGCGTCTCGCTGAGGCGCACGCAGTATCCCACCGTCGCCTTGTCGCCGCGGCCGAACGGCGCGCGCATGCGCTTGCCGACGGCGATGCGCTCGCGCAACTCCTCGCCGACGGCGTAGGTGAAGGCGTGATCGAGCGGCCGGTCGAAGACGACATCCGCGAACAGACTCGCCGTCTGTTCGGCCGTGCCGGATTCGGGACTAAACAGATCACGTTGCATGGTCTGTGTCATGGGCGACTCCCGGATGTGGCCTCTGGGATTAACTGTTCACCCTTACAGTTTACCCTGGCGGAGCGATTGTTCCTAGCTCCGTTGGCCGCATCGCGCGGGTCTGCGTGTATTTTCGGCATGGACCGGAACCGTGAATCACCGTTTGGTGACGGTGGAGTGGAGACACTTTTGTTAATTTGGGCAAGATTGGCACGAAATGACAGGAGCGGATTCCGTCGCCGTGTCTGGCGAGGAATTGGGGAGGGAAACCGCTCTGACTGGGCTGCCAACCCTCTGCCGGTTTTGGTATCGTGCGAGATGAAGTTAATCCTTCTCCGAGGTATTAGCATGTCACCGACCTTCAAATCCTTGGGCATAGATAGGTTAAGCCGCGAGGAACGCTTGGCCCTCGTGCAAGAGATTTGGGACACCATCGCCGCAGAGCCGGGTTCCCTCCTGACGGAAGCTCAACGTCAGGAATTGGAACGGAGAGCGGCCGCGGATGATGCTTTCCCCGACGACGTGATCCCCTGGGAGCAGGTCAAGGCCCAAACCCTCGCTCGGCTGCGGCAATGAGCTTACCCATCGTATTTCGGACCCCACGCCGACGGACACTTCACTCGTCGCGATCCGACATCTGCAAATCGTCGAGCAGACTTTGGCGAACCTCATTGCCGAGTTGGACGCTCTCGTGATGATAGTTGGCCCGGCGGACGGCGAAGTGAGCCGGCCGATCGAAGTCGGCCAGCAGTTCCCGGCCGCGCTCGTCGAGGACGAATTGCACCCAGTGGGCCGTACCGATGCAGCGGTCCTCGGGACGGCAGGTGAGCAGGTCGGCCGGATAGCGGGCCGTGTCGATGTGGAGACACAACTCGTCGCCGCGAAGGTCTTGCCAGACCGCTAGTTCCTCGCGCAAATGGCGGTCGTCTATCTTCAAAAGCAACGCCGCCTGCAAGCGGTTGCGCCGCGGCAACAGGCGGTTGTACAGGTCCAATTCTTGCTGCACCCGCGCCGGCTCGCTCAGCCGGGCGATGCGCAGAACTTCCTGCACGCGAAACCACAGCGTTTGCCGATTCTCGAAAAGAAGCGTTAGCGCCGAGCCGATGCGGACGCGGCGATAGCGGTCGAGGTAACGGCCATGCGCGGCGAAGAACTCGCGGCGGCGGGGAGCGTATTCGTCTAAAGGCAACACGTCGTCCAACGTCAGCGCCTTCATCGCAGGGACTCCGTTCCCTTTTCCGGCGGCAAAATGAGGTTCACGTACAGGACGGCAGCCAGGAGCGCCGCCGAGGACGGGACCGCCGATGTAGATAACGGACTCGGCCAGCCAGTGCGGCCGCGCCCCGCCCTGCACGGTCGCTTCCCACAGGGCCGGGCCGAACCAGCGGGCGGGGTTGGCCGAGCCGCCGGTGAAACGATAGCCGAACAACACGGCGGCGGCCTGAGCGAGACCGACGATCAGCCCACCCAGCCGCGGCGCGCCGGTCGAACAGCGTGGCGAACGCGGCCAGCGCGACGAGCAATCCCAGGAGCAGCTCGAACGCCGTCCCGCTGACGAGTTGGCTCGCCTCCAGGGAAGCGTTCTCCGGGTTGAACGCTTTCAAATACGGAGCGCCGAGGTGCATTTCGATGAGGACATCGGGACGGAACATCAGGCGCAGCACGAGGCCCGCGAGGGTGGCGCCGAGCAGTTGCATGAAGATCAGCCAGCCGGCCTGGACGTTGTCGAGGCGCTTGAACACCCAGAGCATGATCGTGATGGCCGGGTTGAGGCAGCCGGTCGAGACGTGGAACGTGACGGTGAGCAGCACGGCGAGCGTGAAGCCCTCGGCCAGCGCCGGGGCCAACTCCGACAGCGGCGGACTGGTCAGGCCCGACGCGCACACGGTGCCGGCGCCGACCAGGACCAGGATGAAGGTGCCGATCAGCTCGGCGAGATAGGCCCGCAGTTTGTTGTCCATGTGTCCATCCGTCACTTCGGTCGCCGTATTCAAACCCGAAACGGCGGCGCGTGTCAATTCCACATAGCCCCCGGCTTGCCGGGGGTGTTTTGTTTCCCCCGGCAAGCCGGGGGCTATGTGAATTACCGTTCCGGCAACGTCCAGCGCACTTCCGCCCCCTCGCCCTCGCCCAGCGCGATCCGCACCCGCAGCGTGCGCGGCGGAGCGGGTTCGTCCGCGTGCCAGTCCTCGTGCCACAGCGTCAGCTCATACTCCCCCGGCGGCACGGATAGACGGAATTGTCCGTCACTTCCCGTGAGCGCACCGAGCGCACCGTCCAGCACCCAGATGTAGGCCGGGACACGATCCGGTTGCAATTGCGAACGCACCTCGATCAATCCCGGCGACGACAGGCGAAACATCCGGTTCTCGCCGCGCCGGATCGTCTCGCTGAAGGCGGCAGCGCCGGATGCCTGAAAATCCGCGCGTTCCTCAATACTTCGCAATTCGAGGGTACTGTCCTTTTGTGCCAGTACGATATGCGGGCGATATTCGCCGCGATCGACGACCAGCCGCACCGGATCGCCCGGCAGCGACGCGATCTTGGTCTTGCCGAGCGCACGCAGCCGGATCACGGTGTCGGCAACGCCGTGCGTGGTCGGGTCGATCCGCAGGCGCGGCGTCGCATGAAGCGGCTCCGGCCCCTCCCAGCGGACGACCACGCGCAGGAAGCCAGCCTCCTTGTTCGTGATGACCACGGGGTTTTCATCCTGCGCCGGCGGCGGCAGTCGCTCCAGCGTCTTTTTCGACTCTGACATGGCTTTCCCGGCCACCTGCTGTGTGGTTGGCTTCTCCGTCGTGGCGGGTTGCGGATCGCTCGCCACCGGCGCCCGTGCGCAGCCGAGAGACAGGGACAGCAACAGCGCGGCCGTCAGGCGATACCAGGGCTTCATGGGGTCAACCTCGTAAGTGCGCTCATCGGCCGGCCGATGGCGGCGTCCTGACGACGGCATCGACCTCGCCGCCGGCCAGCGCGGCCAGGAACAGGGCCAGCGCGTCGATGTCGGCGTCGTTCAACTCCAGCAGGTGCGTCCGGCCGTCCTTGCCGAGCAGTTCCGGATCCAGGTAGTTGTTGCGTTGCGCTCCCAGGTTGTAGAACTCGACCACTTCGCGCAGGGTACGTTTTTCGCCGTTGTGGAAATACGGGCCGGTGCGCGGAGATTGCGCAGCGTCGGCGTTTTGTAGGCGTCAATGAGGTAGCGATCCTTCTGGCCGACCGGCACGCGAGCGAAGCGTCCGACTTCCTGACCGGGCCGCGACGGAAAGCCGATGCCGAGGTTGTGGAACTGATTGTCGCTAAACGTCCGCCCGCCGTGACAGCGGAAGCAGTGCATGAGCGGCCGATCCTTGTCGAGGTTGTAAAAGAGCCGATAGCCGCGCATCAGGTCGGCGGCCACCTTCGCCTTGCTCTCCTTGTCGCGGTTCAGCGTGGTCAGCGCGGCGTCATCCAGTACCGCCTCGTAATGCTCCGCGCTCAGGCTCGGATTATGTTTGGCGTCGCGGACGCGCAAGGCCCGGTCGTGTATGGAATCGCCAGACAGGATCGTGCGCAGATACGTGGCCAGCGCCCGGCCGAGCGTGTCCTGGGTGATGTTGGCTTTCTCCTTGCCGTCCTCCTCGCCGCTCGGTGTACCGAAGACTTCGTTAAAGAGAATGTGATAGTTCGGCTTGTTGCGCAGCCGGCGGATGACGCCGCCCCAGACGTGGCGGAACGGTCCCGGCGGGTTGCCCTCGCGCTCGTCTTCGAGCGTGCGCTGGACCACCGCTTCGAGTCCGCCGGCCCGCCCGTCCCAGAATTGCGTGCGGTTGAAGACGCAGTTGACGAGCGTGGGCGTGTTGAAGCTCTCGGGGTGGACGCGCACGCCGTCGGCGAAACCGTGGTCGGGCCGATGGCAGCCGGCGCAGGCCGTGCCCGGTTTGGCTTCCAGCCAGGAATCGTCGAAGAAAAGTCGTTTGCCCAGCTCCCATTTGGCCAGGCTCAATGTATTGCCGGCGGGGACGTATTCGCGCGGATCGGGCAGACCGAGCGGCACCTTGATTTGCACGACCGACGTGCCACCCGCGGCGACCGCCAGGGACGGCAAGCCGACGACGGTAGCCGCCTTCACGGCCGGCGCGTTCCAGAACGCCGGCAGCTTGGCCCACTCGTCCGCTCGCACTTCCGCATGGACGAAGTCGATGAGCACGTCCGGCTTGGGCGGATGAACAATATCAATCCACTGGATCTCGGGGTCCAGCGGTTCAGCTGTGATTTGGGCCTGCTCGGTGTGTCGCACCGGCTCGACGCCGGGTCGGGGTCCGTAGCGCTCGGCCTTCTGACATCCTCCGGCCAGCGCGATCAAAACCAGCGCCGCCGCGCAGCGCGCGAACCCATTCAGGTTGCGCATACGGGAATCCCTCCCAAAACAGGAATCAGGAGTCAGGAATCAGGAGTCAGGGGTCAGGGAAAACGAGCGAAAGTTCTTTCTGACTCCTGATTCCTGACTCCTGATTCCTGATTCCTGACCCCTATTTTTTGGTGCTGGCGGCGCGCTGCTCGGCGGCGAGGTCGGCGAGCATCTTGGCGACGGCGTTGAGCCGTTCCTGGTTCTTGGCCACGTAATCCTCCGGGCCGCCCTTGACGGCGACGTGCTCGGCGATGGTCGGCGAATCCACCATGTCGATGGCGTCCCAGGGGCACCAGCGCTCGCACAGGGCGCAGCCGATGCAGCGTTCGAGGTCGATGTCCACGAACGACTGCAAGGACGGCTGGTCCTCGCCGGGCACCTTGTAAATGCAGTCCACGGGGCAGACCTCGATGCACGCTTCGCAGCCGGTGCAGTTGTCCGCCCTCACGACCGCCAATTCCTTAGGCAGCTTTTTCCGTGCTTTTCCCGCGCCTTTGGCCATGATAAACCTCGTGCCGATCGTTCTCGAAGAGGGTCCGTGTGGATACACGCTATCTTAGCACCCCCACGCGCGAATGTCAGCCCGGCAACGGAGGCGCGGTGCGGCCGACGCGGCAAAAAATGTTGCCGCCATCGTCCCGGAGAGCCGGCTTGACGCTGGG
Source organism: uncultured Planctomycetota bacterium (assembly GCA_963767535.1). Classification (GTDB taxonomy): domain Bacteria; phylum Planctomycetota; class Planctomycetia; order Gemmatales; family Gemmataceae; genus JAJPHU01. The sequence goes on along the minus strand of CAVYEC010000005.1, from coordinate 619,853 downwards.
ATGGAGGCTGGTTATTATCGACCCCGGTTTGAGGGGAGACGCAACCAAGGCAAAGCGGATCGGTTGCCTCCCTCTACACCAGCCGCGAGCGCCAGCGAGCGGATGAAATTCCGCTCGCTGGCGCTCGCGGCTGGTGAGAAGACGAAAAACCCAAGGACTCCCACGAGTACTGCCGCTGGACTCGCCGGCCACCCACGGACGGGCATCCTTTGATCTCACCACCGAACATTCATGCTGATTCGACGCACGGTTTCGGGCGTGCGCGTCTGGGCGCCGGCCAAGGTGAACCTGTTTCTCGAAGTCCTGGGACGGCGGCCCGATGGCTATCACGAGCTGGCGACCCTGATGACGGCCGTCAGCCTGTACGACACGCTGGAGATCGCCGAGACGCCGGAGGGAACGACCCGGCTGCGCTGCGATCAGCCGGCGCTGTCCGACCGGACCCGACAACCTGATCTGTCGCGCCGTGGAGTTGGTGCGGCGGAAGAGCGGGCGAACCGGCGGCGTGGACATACGGTTGTGGAAACGCATCCCAATGGCAGCCGGCCTGGGCGGCGGCTCCAGCGATGCGGCGGCGACATTGGCCGGATTGAATCGCCTGTGGAAGCTGGGCTGGGACCGCGACGAACTGGTCCAGTTCGGCGCCGAGTTGGGCAGTGATGTGTCGTTCTTTTTCGCCGGCCGGGCGGCGTGGTGTACCGGGCGCGGCGAGCGAATCGAGCCGATGCGGCTGGGCCGAGTGCTCGATTTCGTGCTGGTGTCGCCGACCGTGGAACTGTCCACGGCGGATGTGTTTCGCGGCCTGACGGTGCCTACCGAGCCAATCTCGGGGGAGGCGATCCGGCGAGCCGCGGAGATGGGAGACGTGAGAGAACTCGGCCGATTGCTGCACAACCGTTTGCAGCCGGCGGCCGAGCGGCTTTGTCCTGACGTGGCCGGCCTGCTGACACGACTGGCCGGCCTGGGGCCAACGGGACGGCTGATGAGCGGCAGCGGCAGCAGCGTGTTCGCCCTCTGCCGCGACCCCGGCGAGGCCCTGTCCCTCGCACGCGCCCTCGCCTCGGCCCGGGAAGAGCCGGGCGGCGCGCGTGTTCGTATCGTGCGGAGTTGCGATTGAGTGTGCCACAGAAAAAAAGGAGAACAACTGTGGTCATCACCGAAGTTCGGATCAAGCTCATGGAAGACAACAACGAGAACGAGCGCCTGCAAGCCTTTTGCTCGGTGACGTTCGATGACGCCTTCGTCGTCCGCGACCTGAAGATCATCGAGGGCACCAAAGGCTCGTTCGTGGCCATGCCCAGCCGGAAGCTGACCGACCGCTGTCCGGGCTGCGGCTGCAAGAACCATCTGCGCGCCCGCTTCTGCAACCAGTGCGGCGGCAAGCTCGACGAGGACCGCGCCACCCGCGACGCCGACGGCCGCGTCAAGCTCCATGCCGACATCGCGCACCCGATCAACTCGGCCTGCCGCGAAGTCATCCAGACCGCCGTCCTCAAGGCGTACAATGCCGAGAGGGAACGCTCCAAGCAGCCCGGCTACGTCTGCACCTACGACGACTTCGACAGCGATTACGACGCGGCCACGAGCTACACGCAGATCGTTTCCGAGATGAACGGCCCGGTTCGCGGCTACCGCACGCCGCGCGGCACGCACGGCAATCCGCCGCCCAGTCCGACCGCCGCGCAGAACGAGAAGCGCTCCGAGGGCTTCGGTGCCGGCATCCTGTAATACTGTCCGATCCGTGACCCCTCCTCCCAACCGTCCGCGACCCGGCTGTTCTCGACCGCCGGGCCACGGACGGTTTGAGGCCATTTCTCGAAAGCGTAGGGTGGGCCGAGGGACGAGGCCCACCATGTCGCCGGAGGGCCTCGTCCCTCGGCCCACCCTACGACAGACAGCTAAAGCACCAGAACAATTTACCGCACCCTATCCAGTCCTCCGATAATTCGGCCACTTCTTTGTTGCCAAAGCGCCGCGGGCGAATCACAATACACCATACACGGATGGTTCTCGGATACGCCCACTAGCCTCGAACTGTCCCAAGAAGACCCAGTGGGTGGCCCGGCAGGCGATCGAGGCGTGAGAACGGCAATGAAAGTCAAACTCGTCGTGGTCCGCGGGAAGCCGTCCGGCAAGACCGTGGAGTTTCCCGCCGGCGAATATTATTTCGGCCGGGGTAAAGAATGCCACGTCCGTTCCAACAACGAATGGATCAGCCGGCAGCATTGCCTGCTGCGCGTCACCCCGGCCGGCGCTTACCTGCGCGACCTCGGCAGCCGTAACGGCACGCTCGTCAACGGCGTCCTTTTGAGCGAAGAATTGCAATTACAAAATGGCGATCAGGTCCAGCTCGGCCCGCTCGTCTTCGAAGTGCGCGTGCCCAACATTCCCCAGCAGCGCCGCAGCGACACGCCCCTCCCCAATCCTGCCGAAGTGACGCAGACCGAGGCGACGGACGCCACCGCCGGCACCGACGCCGCCCGCATCTCGACGGAAACTTATCCCGCCTTTCAACAGCCGGAGTCGGGGCAGAAGAAATAGCAGCAAGATCAATTCCATACCGCCAGCAGGTCGCGCTCCGGCAGAGAGGGCGTTACCACCGCCTTGGCCTGCGCCAGCGCCCATTCGTAGAGGCTCTGCTGCCACTGGACCTGCGCGGGCGACCACACCGGCAGGCACACCACCGGGCAGAGCAGAAACGCCGTCGGTGAGGGAGTGGGATCGACCACGCGGCGGGCTGGCAGAGCGGAGCGCAATCGGTTGTTGAGCATGGCGGGATACCTCGGTGGACATCTTTGGTCCAAGTATCGTCGCCGAATCGAATGGGTGCGGCGTGCAAACAGGTCCGCCGGGCCGACTTTATTTCCCCTAGCCCAGCAAAATCGTTGCAATCCCCCAGCCTACCTGTCTATAATCTGCCAACCCTGAAGACCCGACGGACGGGCCTTCCATTCTCCCCACGTTCACAGGGGAGGGGATAGTTGCAGGAAAGGAGCTGTAGGGATGTCCAGCACGATGATGATGGAGCGAACAGGGTTAGGGGTGCCGGGCATGGGAGTTCCCGGCATGGGCACCACGACGATGGGCGCGCCCACGGGCGTTTCGCCGAGCAGCGGCTACCTGATGGTGCCCCGTTGCACGATGAAGTTCGAGAAGTGCCAGGGCGGGATGAAGATCACCTGCTCGTGCGACGACCAGATGGCGTGCAGCATGATGCAGAACCTTTGCACGATGCTGCAAGGGGGCATGTGCAGTTGCTCGATGACCATGAACGGCATGATGGTCTGTTGCTGCAACCTCACCATGGGCATGTGCAAGTGCGAGATGACCGACAAGGGCATCTGCATCACCTGCACCTCCGGCGACAGCAAGTGCGGCGAGATGATCCAGGCCTGCTGCGATTGCCTCAGCTGCATGATGAACGCCGGCTGCACCTGCTGCGTGATGATGAACAACACCCCGATCGCCTGCGGGTGTTCCGAAACCGCCGCGACAAGCAAGGTCGCGGGCAAGCGCTGAGTGCCCTGTTTAGCCGCGACCCGCAGGGGAGCGCGCTGCCCGCGCTCCCCTGCGGGTCGCGGCTAAACGAATAAAACATCTCGACGACCCTTCGTTCGGATTATCTTGTCCGACCATCGATGTCTGCCATTGACGCCGCCCGGCCGCGCCACATCCTGAAAGAACCGATCCCGCTTCGGTCCCTTGAGGGAGGTTTCCGCGATGCGCACCCTTGTCTTTTCCCTGGCTCTCTTCGCCGTGATGGCGCTCGGCGCCGACACGCCGACCGCCAAGAAAGACGCCCCCGCCGGCAAGGACGATAAGCCGTTGCAGGTCGGCAAGGATCTGCCCGGCTCGTTCCACCCCTACAACGTCACCGGGCCGCACAAGGAGCATTTTCACTGTCTCGTCTCCGAGCACGACCTCGACCCGATGGTGATGATCTTTTACAAAAACGTCGATTTTGCCGACCCGCTGCCGAACCTCGTGAAGCAACTGGACGTAGCAATAGACAAGAACCCCGGCACGCGCCTGGGGGCGTTCGTCGTCTTTGTGCCCGACGACCTAGCCGAAGTGGTCGGCCAGGACGACAAGGGCGACGACGCACGGCGCGGGCTGGAAAAGAAGGTGGCGGACAAGGCGGCGGACTGGAAGCTCAAGCACGTCGTCCTGTGCCTGGATAGCAAGGCCGACCTGGAGAGGTATCACCTCAGCGACGCCAACGTGGCGACGGTCGTGCTGTACAACAAACTCAAGATCGTCGCCGTCTTCGCGCTGCCGCAGAGCGACTTTACCGACGGGGCGGTCGAGAAGATCCTGGCCGCCGTGGCCGAGAAGTTCGGCGCAAAACGCAGTGGTTAGTGGTCAGTGGTTAGTGGTTAGTGGTTAGTGGTCAGTGGTTAGTGGTTGATTTTCTGACCACTAACCACTAACCACTGACCACTGCTTGGGCGGACTTGACCCCCCCCGCCACCCGATTACAATGGAGTCCGTTACAGCCCCCCTCTTCACCGTGATTACACGCCTCGTCTTGGGATGCTGTCATGAAACTAGCACAGTGGACGGCCGTCCTGGTCCTGGCGGCCATGGTCGGCGGCATCACCTTCGTCATGGTCTACCTCGGCGGCAGCCGAACGAACGAGGTGCGGCAGGCCCCGCTGGACGCGCTGACCTTCGTGGCCAAGCGCTATCCCGAAGAAGGGGCCAAGGCGATCACCACGGAGGTGGGTCAACGGGGACACCAGGACTTCTGGTTCCAAAATGACACAGGCCGGCCGGTGCCGATCGGCCTGATCGAGAAGAGCTGCAAATGCACCGACGTGGAGGTGACGATCGCGCCGGAGTCGTGGCGACCGTACCTGGCGACCGAGGCCGCCGCCCGCGTGATCCAGCGGGCGACGCGGTCGTTGCCGGACTTGGCCGTCCTGGCGGCGACGTTCGAGCACGAACGGGTGTTCCGTCCCATGCCCGAAAACGAGGGCAAGACCGTCGCGCTGACGACCGAGGAGGCCGCGGAGGTGCCGCCCGGCGCGCTGGGCTGGGTGCGCCTGAGCTGGCGTGGCGAAAAGCCCGAGCCGCGCTTCCTCAAAGCCGAATTCTGGATGAATCAGAGGGCCGGCAGCGTCATCGCCGCCCTCGAAGTCGGCACCATCATCTCCGAGCCGATGATCGTGGGCCGGGAAGTCGCCGTCGAACCCTTCAACATCCGCGACCTGGAGAACCGGCAGGGCAAGCGAATCGACATCGTGTGCTATTCCGTCACCCGGCCGGCGTTTCAGGTGCGGGCCGAGCGCGCCACCGAGAACATCAAACCGGAGTCGGACCCCATCGAGGTGGGTCAACCGAGGGCCTTGTCGGACGAGAACCTGCGCCGCCTGGAGCAATCGAAGGAACGGCACATGCTACACATCCTGTCTGGCTACCGCATTCCGATTGTGCTCCATGCCAAGGCCAAGGACGGCACGCCGTTCGAGATGGGGCACTTTCGCCGCTTCGTCAAGCTGACCAGCCCCGACGAGGGCATCGAGCCGGTGGAGGTCGAAGTGTTGGGCCTGGTTGAGGGCGACGTGAAAGTGGGTGGGCCGAAGGAAGGCGGTGCGGTCCTGCTGGGTCCGTTCCCCAGCAGCCGCGGGGCCAAGGGCGATGTCACGCTGCAATCGGATCGGCCCGGCCTGGAGCTGACGCTCGACGACACGCGCGTTCCATCCTTCGTGAAGGCGAAGCTGGAGGGGCCGGAGAAATCGCTGGGTGGACACCGCATGTGGGTGCTGCGCGTGGAGGTCCCGCCGTCGGCGGCCAGCGGCGAATTTCCCCGCCCGGAAGATCCGGTCTTCCGCGACAGCGCGATTTATGTCAAAACAAACGAGAAGCCGTCGCGCTCGATCCGCATTCCGGTGCGGGGCGTGGCCAACGCAGGCTAAGCCGACAGAAAAACTCCCTCCCCCCTTGTGGGGGAGGGTAGGGGTGGGGGGTGAGAGCCTCCCCCCCACCCCTACCCTCCCCCACAAGGGGGGAGGGGGCCAGAAGGGGCTGTACGGAAACAGCTTCCCCCTTGGATCGCGGCGAAACGAAGTTCTCACGGAGGAAGGCCGCTCATGAACAGGCCGAACGACGAGCAGAATCCGCAACTCCCCCCGCGGCCGACCCTATCGCAGGGACTGAGGTTCAAACTGGCGGCCGTGGCGCTAATGCTGGTCAGCGCCCTGTTCGCCACCGGCCTGGCCCTGCGCTTCAAGCCGCAACCGCCGCAGCCGAATACCGGCATGGCGATCCCGGCCCGGCTGTTTCAAAACTGGGGGAAGCCCGATTTCGTGGTGCTTCTGTCCGCCCAGCAGCACGGCTACATGCTGCCGTGCGGCTGCTCACGTCCCCAGAAGGGCGGCCTGGAACGCCGTTACAATTTCATGCAGCTCCTCAAGGCACGCGGCTGGCCGGTCGTTGCCGTCGATCTGGGCGAAGTTCCGCAGACCGAAGGCCCGGCCAAACTGCCCAACGTGCAGGGACTCCTCAAATACACCTACTCGATGAAGGCGCTCAAGGAGATGAGCTACCTGGGCGTCGGCCTCGGACGGAACGAGGCGTCGCTGTCACTGGGCACCATCCTGGGCGAATGGGCGCTCAACGAGGACACGCCGGCCGTCCTGGTCGCCAACCTCGCCAACGCCGCCAATTTCCCCGGCTTCAAGCCGCTGGCCATTCAAACCGTCTCCGGCTCCAATCTCAAGGTGGGCGTGACGAACCTCATCGGCAAGACGATCGCGGCGAAGATCGCAGGATCCCGCCGTGCAATTCGCGGAGACCCTTCCGGCGGTCGAGGAAGTCTTGAGGGAAATGGGCCAGCAGAAGGTGGACCTGCCGCTGTTGCTCTATCAAGGCCACGCGACGGGGGATCAGTTGGCGATCAAGTGCGCCAAGCATTTCCACCAGTTCCCCATTGTCCTGTGCCTGAGTGAAGAGGACGAGCCGCCCATGAACATGATGGACGTGAAGAACGACGGGGGGACCACGAGCTACCTCGTCCGCCTCGGCCAGAAGGGCAAGTACGTCGGCGTCGTGGGGGTGTATCGCAATCCCCAGGGCAATCGGCCGTTCTCCTTCAAGTATCAGCTCGTGGACATGAGCGAAGACTACCTGACGCCGCCGGATCAGGAGGCCAACCACCCCATCGTCAAGATGATGGAGGATTACACGCACGACCTCCAGAAAGGCAACTATCTGGCCCGCTACGGACCCAGGAACCATCTGTTGCAGGCCATGAATCCCGTGCCGGGACTGCGCAACCCCGGCGACGGCGTCCCCACCTACATCGGCTCCGAGGCGTGCGGGAAGTGTCACGAGGACGCTTACGATGTCTGGAAGAAGACGCCGCACAGCCACGCTTACCAAACGCTCGTCGATGCTAAGCGCCCGTCGCTGCGCCAGTACGACGGCGAGTGCATCGTCTGCCACACGGTCGGCTTCGGCTACAAGTCCGGCTTCACCGACGCGGTCAAGACGAAGCACCTGGAGAACGTGGGCTGCGAGAACTGCCACGGACCGGGCAGCCTGCACGCCAAGAACCCGCAAAACGAGGAGTGGAAAGCACGCATGAATCAGCTCTGGCGTGCCGCGCCGCCCAACCGCAAGGATCTCGAGATCGAGACCAAGTTGTGCCTCACCTGTCACGACACCGACAACGACGTGACGTGGCAACACACGCCGACCTACGATCCGTTCAAGGACAAGTGGGGCAAGATCGTCCACCCGACGCCGCGGTAAACGGCGCATGACCAGCCCGCAGCGCGAGCAAGGGGCGTCCCTCGCTGGCGCTTCGGGCTAATCAAATCTACTCGAACAATTCGCTGACCGACCGATCGTAGTGAATCCGCTTGATCGCCTCCCCCAGCAGGTGACTCACGCTCAGCACGATGAGATTGGAGAGCTGCTTGTTGGGCGGCACCGGAATGCTGTCGGTAACGACGATCTGACGGATCGGCGCATTGCGCAGCCGTTCGATGGCCTGGCCGCACAGGACGGGGTGCGTGGCGCAGGCATACACCTCGCGGCGCCGTTGCGCTTGGCCACATGGGCGGCGCCCACCACGCTGCCGGCCGTCGAAATCATGTCGTCGAAGATGACCGCGATCTTGCCCTCCAGCGAACTGCCGATCAGGTTGGCCTGCTTCGTCTCCGTGGCGCTGGAGCGGCGCTTATCGACGATGGCGATGGCGCCGCCGAGCTTTTTCTGGTGTAGCAGCGCCTTCTTGATGCTGCCCTCGTCCGGACTGAGGACGACCAGGTCACTCGTCGGAATGTTCAGCCCGCGGATGAATTCGTTGATGACCGGGCCGGCGTGCAGGTGATCGACGGGGATGTCGAAGAAGCCCTGAATCTGGGCGGCGTGGAGATCGAGCGCCAGCACCCGATGCGCCCCGGCGGATGAAAGAAGATCGGCGACGAGCTTGGCGGAGATCGGCACCCGGCCCACGTCCTTGCGGTCCTGGCGGGCGTAGCCGTAGTAGGGCAGCACGGCCGTGATGCGGGCGGCGCTGGCCCGTTTGAAGCTGTCGAGCATGATCAACAGCTCCATGAGGTTCTCGTTGACCGGCGGGCAGGTCGGCTGGACGAGGAAGATGTCCCGGCCGCGCACGTCTTCTTCGATGCGCACGGAGATTTCGCCGTCGGGAAAGTTAGACAGCGTGATCTTGCCGAGCGTATCGCCGAGGTGCCGGGCGATTTTCTCCGCCAGGGCGACGTTGGCCCGGCCACTGAAGACTTTCAAACGATTGTTTTCGTTCATGATCCATCACGGTTGGGTTGCTGCGGACGACAAAGCCTGTCCAGGAATCGCATTATGGTGGCATAGGGAAGGCACTGTCAACGGCATACGGTAGATGCCCGGTTAGCGACGCTTCGCAGAAGCGTCTTGCAGAACGCTTCTGCGAAGCGTCGCTAACCGGGACGTATTGTCATTCGTATAATGTTCGAGTCCCAGCAGGAGGAGGATTCTCATGCACGACGATTTCGCCTCGCTGTTCGCGTTCAACCGCTGGGCCAACGCCAAGATGCTCGACGCCTGCCGGCAGCTAACGCCGGAGCAGTACACCGCCGAGCCAGTCGCCGGTTGGTCGCCGATTCGCTCGACCGTCTTCCACATCGCCGGGGCGACCGATGGCTGGCTGCGCGGCCTGGCGTCTGATCCCGATCCGAACTATCCGACGGAAGCGGACTTCCCGACGGTCGAGGATGTGGCCCGACTGCTCGAACGAGCATATCGGAGGTTCGACGAGCTTCTGCCCCAGCTCACACCGGAGCGACTGGCGACGCCGATTACGCTCCAGCGCCGCGGCCGTACCATAACGCTTCCGCCCTGGGCGATCCTGCGTCACATCGTCAACCACAGCACGTATCACCGCGGCCAGGTCTCCTCGAAGCTCAAGCGCTTCGGCATCCAGCAGGCCGAGACCGACTTTATCTTCTGGGCCAGGGAGCATATCCCCCAGCCGTCGTGAACGCGACAGCCCCTTTGAGGAAACCATGACGACGCTCCGATACGCCGACTTCGCCACGATGCTCGATCATTCCCTGCTCCAGCCGACCCTGACCGACACCGACCTGGAGCAGGGTTGCCTGCTGGCCCGTGAATACGACGTGGCGTCGGTGTGCATCAAACCGTATGCGGTCGCGCGGGCGGCCGAGCTGTTGGCCGGCTCGACCGTCGCCGTCGGCACGACGATCGGCTTTCCGCATGGTGGCCACTTGACGGGGATCAAGGTCGCCGAGGCGCGGGCGGCGATGGCCGACGGCGCGAAGGAGATGGACATGGTCGTCAACATCGGCAAGGTACTGGACCGCGCTTGGGCGTTCGTGGCCGACGACATCCGGGCCGTCGTCGAGACGGCCCATCGGGGCGGCACCCTCGTGAAAGTCATCTTCGAGAACAGTTTCCTGGCCGACGAACACAAGGAGCAACTGTGTCGCATCTGCGGCGAGGTGGGTGCCGATTTCGTCAAAACCTCGACCGGCTACGGCGCGACCGGGGCAACAGATGACGATTTGCGTTTGATGCGTCGCTGCTCGCCGCCGCGGGTGCAAGTCAAGGCGGCCGGCGGCGTGCGGACCTTCGAGCGTTTGCGTGCCGTGCGCGAGTTGGGCGTCACGCGCGTCGGCGCCACGGCGACCAAGGCCATCCTCGACGAATGCAAGAAATGGCTGCAAACGAACGCCTGATCGCGGCGGCTCACCGCCACCGGCCGGACTGGTCCGAGCGATAGCCGAGCGCCCGGTACACCGCATCGACCAGACTCTGACCGCGCTCGTTGAGGCAGACGCCGCGGCCCTGCTTGTTCATCGTGTAGCCAAATGACATTTGCGCTCCGGGATCGGCGAAACCGAGCGAGCCGCCCATGCCGGGATGGCCGAACGCCTCCTCGGACAAAATCAGGCTGTCGCGCGCCCCCGGCGGTCCCCGTCGATTGTCCGACGATTTCCAGAACCCCAGGGCGATCCGCAAGCCGACCAGCAGCGTCGCATCGACGCCGAGGGCCGAGCTGACCGTGCCCATTTGTTTCAGCGTGTCCGCATCGACAAGCCGTCCGCCGCCCGCCGCCAGGGGTGCGTACATTCCGGCCAGTCCGCGCGCGTTGGTGATCCCGCCCTGGCTCGGCAGCACCGCTTGATGCGCCTCGCGCGAATCGTGATCGCCGACGGCTTCGCGCCGGCCGGTGTTCTTGACGGTCAACGCCTGGATGCTCGCCGGATCGTCGGCCATCTGCGCCAGGAAGCGCGAACGCGGCTCGCCCGGAGGCGGCGGGTCGGCACGAATGGTCGGGGCGACGCGCGGTTCGTGCTCTTCCGGCAAGCCGATGTGAAAATCGAGTCCGAGCGGTCGCGCCACTTCCGCGCGGAAAAATGCGTCCAGCGGCTGACCCGACACGCGCCGCACGACTTCGCCGACGAGATGGCCGAACGTCGTGGCATGATAGCCCTGCCGCGTGCCCGGCTCCCAGAACGGCGTCTCGGCGGCGAGCGTGTCGATCATGTAGTGCCAGTCGTACAGGCCGCCCGGCGCGAGCGGTCGGCGAATCGCCGGCAATCCCGCCTGATGATTGAGCAACATACGGACGGTGATGCTCTCCTTACCGGCTTGCCCGAACTGGGGCCAGTAATGGGCGACCGGGCGGTCGAGGTCGAGCAGGCCGCGCGAACAGAGCATGTGGGCGCACAGGGCCGTCGCCCCCTTGGTGGACGACCAGACGACACCGAGGGTGTCGCGCTGCCACGGTCGCCTGGTATGTCGTTCGGCGAGGCCGCCCCACAGATCGACGACCGTTCGTCCTTCGATCATCACGCAGACGGACGCGCCGACCTCGCCGCGCTCGGCGAAGTTGTGTTCAAACTCGTCGCGCACCCCGCGAAACCGTGCGTCGCATTCGCCCTCGATTGCCATACCTCATCTCATGCCGGCATGAATTGGTTCATCGGGCGAATCATCCCTCCAGATGTCGTATGGGTCGATCCGCCGGGTGTCCGCCCCGGCGGATCGACACGAGAACGGTCACGACAGGTTGCCATCGAGGTTGGCGAACACGGAATCGAGCATCCGCCGCCGTGCGGCCACCATGAAGGGGCCGTCGGGAGCGAAGGCAAGTCCCCAGCCGTTGAGGTTGGGGTCGGTGTGCGGCGCCATGCCGGGTTGGAAGCCTGTCAGGTTGATCTGCTGGTAGCCCGCGCTCGAGACCCATTGGGGCTTCAGCGTGTACGGCCCGACGATGTTGTCATAGCGAGCGCCGCTGGAGGCGGTGTTGTTAGTGACGTGCGCGACCGTGAAGGCGTCCAGGCCGACCACGGCTGCGGGATTGATGTCGAGTCCGCCGCCTTCCCCGAGGCCGGGGTTGCCGTTCCGTGCTCCCCTCCCGCCGCGGCCGGCTTGGCCGCCCTGGGCGCTATTGGCGGACAGCGAAGAATTGGTCAGCGTGACCGTGCCGCCTGCCGCATAGAGCCCGCCCCCCAATCCGTTACCGCCGTTGCCGCCGGCACCGGCGCCGAACTTGACGCTGGTGGAGGCCAATCCATGGCCGCCCGAACCGCCCTGGGCCGTATTGGCGGTTAGGGTGGCGCTGGTCACGGTTGCGGTGCCACCGGCCACATACAGCCCACCCCCTAGCCCGTTGCCGCCGTTGCCTCCGGGACGGCCAGGACCGCCCTGGCCGCCGAGTGCCTGGTTGTTCTGGACTTGGGTGCCGCCTTCCAGCGTCAGCGCGCCGCTGGAGTAGATGCCACCGCCCCAGGCGGCCTGGCCGTCTCCGCCTCGGGAATGGCTCAAACGGCCGCCGCCGCCCTGAGCGATGTTGTTCTGCACGGTCACGCCGTTAAGGTCCATCGTGCCCTGATTGTAGACGGCCCCACCTTCCGCCGATACTCCAGCGCCGAAAGCGAGGCCGCCTTGCAGTGTCAGGTTCTGGAGCGTCAGCGACGCCCCAGCGGCCACATCGAACAGGCGGAAAGCCGGCGTACCTGTGGCGGTGCTCCGCTGGAGGGTGTCGCCGTTGCCCATAATAGTCAGGCTGTCGTTGGCCGCGATGACCGGCAGCCCGGTGGGGCCGTCCGTGGTGTTGTCCACCGCAGTCAACGGGAAGGAGTTGCCGGCCACCAGCGTAATGGTGTTCGAGCCGCCCTGCTGATTGGCGGCGCTGATGTCCGCGATCAGGTCGGAGACCGTCGCGGCGGTGAAGTTGGACGGCAGCGTCCGGTCTTCGAGCCGTTCGAGTGTCAATCGCGGGCTGAGTCGCGCCATACTCAGCCGATGGGCCGGGTATCGCTCCCGTGCGGTTCGACGGGAAGCAGGACGCGGAAATCCGAGCGAGGAAGAAAGTAACATGGTTGGTGTCACCTTTCTGGTGCTGTCTGCGTTAGAATGAAAAGCAATCGTCCCGGCGCGCAGACCGAGCGCCGGGACGCTGCTAGGCCGGTGATCCCTTCGTTCGGCGGCGAATGCTCACCGGCCCCAGGTTATCGCTCGATCACCTCAGTACCAGAAGTCAGCCAACACCGGATCGAGCGTCCGGCGCGGCGCTGCGGTCGTCAGCAGAGCCGACGCGAAAACGGGTCGAAACAATTCATCCTTGCCGACCGGAGTGGAGGCGAGGGCATCCGCGTGCGGAGCCGACAGGAGCATCGGGCCGGCGGACGGCGATATTACCAGAGTTCCCCCGAGGGAGACGGCATCGCTGTCCGCCGTTCGCCGGCTGTCCGAATCGGACCCATCGCCCCTTCCACCCTCGTCCTGCCTATCTCCATGTCCTGCCGCGATGATTCGCCCGAAGAGACCATTGCCAGCCGGATTGGGCACGTTGGGACCCGCATCGAAGTAGAGTTGTTTGCGAAGGCCGTTCGTGGAGGTGCCGCCGCCGAAGGTCAGATCCCACAGGCCCGCGATGGCGATCGGCGTCCCGTCCGGGTGCTGAAGTTGACCGAGATACGCTCCGGTCGCCGGATCGAAGACGTTGATATTGCCGGCCCCCTCCACGTTGCCGATCAGGATGTCGTTGCTGAACGGGCCAAAATCGTCGGGAGCCTGGACGATCCCCCAGGGGTTCTCCAGCGGGCCGCCCGGCGCGTTGGCGGCGAAGTGGTTCGGGGTCAGCAGGTGGCCGTCGGTGTCGAAAATGTCCACGACGCCCCCATAAGGTCCGGGCTTGTGGCTGGCAAACGTGACCCACAGCTGGCCGTTGATCGCTTCCACCTGCCAGGCGGTGTGGACGGGGTATTGCGCGGGCACGGCCGCGTCAGTGAAGGAACCGAGGGAATGAAAGCCGCCGTCGAACATGTCGATCTTGTTGTTGTGGAAGTCGGCGGCGTACAGGACATTCTGTCCGTGGCCGTTCTGAGCGATGACCAGCCCGGTGTAATCGGCGCGCGAGGGGGCCTCCGTGGAGTTATCGACCATGAGGATGGCATGGTTGGGGTCCACGAAAGGGTTCCAGCCGCTGATGGTGCCGTCTCGCGCGTCGAAGAGGAACAGGGCGGGGGCCGACCGGCCGTTTTCGGAAATCACAAAATCCGAGGTGGGGTTATAGACCACCCCCGTGGGCCGGCCGGTCGGCCCGAGCGGCTGGCTTGGTGCGGCCGGGATGGTCACAACCAGCGGCAGCACATGGCCCGAGTGGTCGTAGAAGGTGGCCACCCCGGTGGCGTTGTTCGCCACGCAAAACGGACCACCCGGAGCGAAGTCCATGCCCCAGCCGTTCAAGTTGGGATCGGTATGGGGCGCCATGCCGGGTTGATAGCCGACCAGGTTGATCTGCTGGTAGCCGCTGAGCAGCGAACGGTCCTCCAGCCGTTCCAACACGAGGCGGATCGTTCTCCGCCTCGGACTCCGGCATCTCGGTGAAACGAGAAAGGATGCCATGATACGAATCTCCATCTACGAGCCGGTCTGCGATAGAATGAAGGGACCATCGTCCCGGCGGCAGACCGGGCGCCGGGGCGGTGCCGGGCCGGTGAGGACTTTGCTTGGCGGCGGAGCCTCACCGGCCGCTTTTTAACGTCCGGCTTTCGAGCCGGATCTCTGTCAGCAAATCGTGAAGGCCCCGAACACGTCCTTGTTGCTCGTGGACGCCGTGTTCCCGAAGATGTCCGTTGCCGTCAACAGGTCGAGGCACACATCCCCGCCGGAGGCGAAGTACGCGCCGCCGCCCTCGCCGAGTCCGGCGCTGCCGCCCTCGCCGGCCGCTCCGCCCGTCGCCTGGTTCCCCGTGATCGTGCTACCCGTGATGGTCAGAGTGCTGGGCGTGCCGGCATTCGCGGGATTGGTCGAGAGGCCATCGTTGTAGATCCCGCCGCCGAAGCCGTTGCCGCAGTTGCCGCCAACGCCCCCGGCGCCGCCGACGGCCTGATTGCCGGCGAGCGTGCAGCCTGAGACAGAAAGAGGAGAGCCGAAGATATTGGCGATCCCGCCACCCAGTCCGTCGCCCCCGTTGCCGCCAGCGCCTCCTTGTCCGCCGATGGCCTGGTTGCCAATAAAGGCGCTCCCCGTGACCGTGGCCGTGCTCCCGCCCTGGTTGGAGAGCCCACCGCCAATGCCGTCGCCAGTAAAGGGACCGCCCGTGTTACCGGCACCGCCGACGGCTTGGTTGTTGGTGAACGTGCAATTGCCGACGGTCAAGGTCGAGCGAAGGCCGGACTCGAAATTGGCAATCCCACCGCCGCGACCCGCGCCGATGATGGCGAAGCCGCCCCCTCCGCTGTTGCCGCTGCCACCCAGAGCCTGGTTGTGATCGAACGTACTGTCCGTAACCGTGGCCACCGCCCCATTCAGGTTCGCCAGGCCCCCGCCGCCGACGGTACCGACGCTCCCTTGCCCGGTGCTGCCGCCGGTGGCGTTGAAACCGCCGACGACCTGGTTGTACGCGAACGTGCATCCGCTCGCGACCAGCGTCGCATTTTCGGCGTTGGTCACGGCACCGCCCGTGGCACCGTCTACGGCGTAGGTGCTCGCGCCCTTGCCCCCACTACCCCCATTGCCGCCGGCGGCCTGATTGCCCGCAAACGTACTATTCACGATGGTCAGGTTCGCCCCCTGCGTTTGATTGAAGATGGCCCCGCCGTTGGCAATGCCGATGAGGGTTTGGCCGGTGCTCACCGTTCCCGCGTTCCCTCCAGAAGCTTGGTTGCCGGAGAAGGTGCTGTCGTTGACGGTGGCGGATGCGAGGTTCCAAATGGCGCCGCCCTCGCCGAAGCCGCCGTCTCCCCCGATGGCGTGGTTGCCGATGAAGAGGCAATGAGTAATGCTGAGTCCGGCACCCGTACGATTGGTGATGGCCCCGCCACCGAAGGAAGCGCTCGAATTGTCGCCGACCGCTTCGTTGTTGGAAAAGACATCGTCGCTGAGAGTCAGCGCGCTCCCGGCGTTCAAGATGCCCCCGCCGCCGTTGTGTCCCCCGGCCCGGCCATCGGTGATGGTCAGGCCGGCGATGGTGACGGTGAATCCTTCGTTGATGTTGAAGACGCGGTTGGTGTCGTTGCCGCTGATGGCGAGCAGGCTGGCGCCCGGTCCCTCAATATCCAAATTCTTTTGAATGACTACCTGCCCACTGGTCAGCGAGATCGTCTGGCCATTGAGGCGGGGATCAAAGACGATGGTATCGCCGCTGTTGGCGTCCTTGATCGTATCGCGCAGGGACCCCTCCCCATGATCGAGCGCGTTGAGGACGGTCAGGGTGCTGGGCAGGGTTCGATCTTCGAGACTTTCAAGCCGCGGCGCGAATCGCCTCGGGGGTGCGGGATTCCGACGGTGAATGCGAGAAGTGAACCACATCGCTTGTGTCTCCTGTCAGAAGGTGTGGTCCGCGTTAGAATGAAGTGGCCATCGTCCCGGCGCGCAGACCGGGCGCCGGGGCAGTGCCGGGCCGGTGAGGGCTTTGCTTGGCGGCGGAGCCTCACCGGCCGCTTCTGTTTTTCCCTCGACTGCGTTCCGCGGAGCAGGAGGGAGCCTGCATTCTGCGGGACGCTCTCCTGAAAAGCCTGCGCCTCACGGACAAATCGTGAAATCGCCGAACACGTCGTCGTTGCTGGTAGAGGCCTTGTTCTTTTGGATGTGCTTCTGCGTGAAGACGTCGAAGCACACGTTCCCGCCCGGTGTCAGATCAGCGCCGCCGCCGATGCCTTGGCCGTCTTGGCCTCCGTTCTCGCCTTCACCGCCGATGGCGCGGTTATGCGTGATCGTGCTTCCGGTGATGGTGAGCGAGCTGACACCGAAGGCCGTGCTGCCGTCGTTATAGACACCGCCACCCAGGCCGTTGCCACCGTTGCCGCCATCCTCGCCCGCGCCGCCGATGGCCTGGTTATGATCCACCGTGCAGTTGCTGACAGTGAGCGTAGAGCCGAAGAGATTGGCCATGCCGCCACCCTGCCCATCGGTCCCGTTGCTGCCAGCCGCTCCCGCGGCACCGGCAGCTTGGTTGTGGTCCAGCGTGCTGTTGCTGACGGTGGCCGTGGCCCCGATGTCGTTCGAGAGCCCACCGCCGAGACCGTCGCCCGTCAAGAGGCTGCCCGTGTTGCCGGCGCCGCCGAGAGCCTGGTTGCGGCTGAGCGTGAGGCCGCTGGCAGTCAAAGAACTTCCTGGCCCATCGTAGATCCCGCCGCCTTCGCCTAGGCCCACCAGCGCGACGCCGCTGCCAGCCGTGTTGCCACTGCCTCCAAGGGCCTCGTTGTGGTCGAAGGTACTGTTCGTGACTGTGGCCACGCTGGCCGCAGTATTCGCCAGGCCCCCGCCCTTACCTAATCCGACGCCATTACCCACGCCGTTCGTGCCACCAGTGGCGTTGGAACCCCCAAGCGCCTCGTTGTCCGCAAACGTACTTCCGCTCAGGACCAGGGTGCCGCCATTCGCAATGCCACCACCCGCCGCGTCGTCTAGGGCGTATAAGGGGCTCGCGCCGCTTCCGCCACTGCCGCCGTTCCCGCCGATGGCCTGGTTGCCCGTGAACGTACACTGATCGACCGTGGCGGTACCACCTTCAACGGCGATCCCGGCGCCATAGCCCTGGTCGATGAAGACATTGAGGTTGCTGACAACGCCCCCGTCGCCGCCGATGGCCTGGTTGCCAGTGAAGGTGCTGTGGCTGACGGTCGTGGTACCGGCAGCGTCGATGGCACCGCCGCCGCCGTCCCCGCCGTTGGGGCCGCCGATGGCCTGGTTGCCGGTAAATGTACTGTCAGTGACGTTGAGGTTCGCCCCAACAAAAAGGAGGTCGTTCTCGATGGCACCGCCGAAGCCGCCCGGGCTGCCGACGCCGCCGCTTCCGGTTGCCCGGTTGTTGCTGAACTGGGAGTTGCTGATGGTAGCCGTCGAAGCGACTTCATTGTCGAGCGCACCGCCTACCGCGTTGTGACCCCCAGCGGCGCTGATGGCTTGGTTGTTGGTGAAGCGACTGTCAGTCACCGTCAGCGTGGCCCCGATACTGCTCTCCACGGCGCCGCCGCCGCTTCCATTGAAGATGGTCGAACTGCCGCCGCCCGAAACCTGGTTGTTCTCCAGCGTGCAATCGGTGATCGTTGCCGTGCCGCCCAGGTTGTAGATGGCGCCGCCGAAGTTATCGAAGCCAACCGTCGTGAGGGCCTGGTTGCTACTCAAGTAGCTGTCAGTAACGCTCAGGCTGGCGCCGAAGTTATTGAAGATCGCACCGCCCCCGCCGCCGCCCGTGGTCGGATCGAACGTCACCGCGGTAGTCGCCTGGTTATTGGTCAGCGAGCTGTCGGTAATGCTCAGGCTGGCGCCGGTGTCATTGAAGATCGCGCCCCCGCCGAGGCCGCCGACGGCCTGATTGTGCGACAGGGTGTCCCGAGAGAGCGTCAGGTTGGCACCGGCCTCGTTGAGGATGCCGCCGCCGTGGTCGGCCAGGCCGTCGGCGATGGTCAGGCCGGCGAGGGTGGCGGTGACGCCGTTACCGACATCGAAGACGCGGCTGGCGTTGTTGCCGCTGACGGTCAGCTGGTTCGCGCCCGGTCCCTCGATGTCCAGGTTCTTGCTGAGGGCCAACTCGCCGCTGGTCAAGGTGATGGTTTGGCCGGCGAGACTGGGGGCGAACCGGATGGTGTCGCCGCTGTGGGCGGCGGCGATCTCCGCCCGCAGCGATCCCGGCCCGCTTTCGAGGGTATTCAGGACCGTCAAGGTGCTGGGCAGGGTCCGATCTTCGAGGTGCTCAAGCCGGGGCACGAATCGCCTCTTGGGTGCGGGGTTCCGGCTGTTCTTCCGGCGGTGAATGCGAGAAGGGAACCACATCGTTCGTGTCTCCTGTCAGAAGGTGTGGTCCGCGTTAGAATGAAGGGACCATCGCCGCCGGTGCGCAGACCGGGCGCCGGGGCGGTGCCGGGCCGGTGAGGGCTTTGCTTGGCGGCGGAGCCTCACCGGCCGCTTTGCTCCTGGTACGTTGTCCCGCGTCTCTTCTCCTGTCCGGATCTCGCCCGTCCGCTGTTTGTTCAGAGCCGACGACGGGTCACGCCCTACCGGCTCAACGCCGGCAGGCGGAGGAGGTAAATTGTCCCGTTGAGGTTGGCGAAGGCCAGATGCCGGCCATCGGGCGCGAAGCGAACGGCGGGGACCGGACCGGGCAGCTGCCACTCGTGCAGCTTCCGGCCGGCAGCCACGTCCCACAAGATGATCCGGCCATCGCCACCCGCGGACGCCAACACCTTGCCGTCCGGGGAGAAGGCGACGGAACGCGCCCAGCTACTATGCCACTTGGGCAGGATCCGAACTCGGGGAGGAGCTTCGGTCATGTCCCAGAGGCGCACGAACCCGTCGTCATCGCCGGAAGCGGCATGGGAACCGTCGGCGGCAAAGGCCACGCCCCACACCCGACTGCGGTGTCCCTCGTAACGGAATAGCTCCTTTCCGCTGTCCAGGTCCCACAGGCGAACGGTTTTGTCCCAACTGGCGGAAATCGCTCGGCGTTGCTCCAGGGGAGAGGCGACGGCGTTAACCGAATCCGTGTGTCGAAAGTGGAGCAACTCCCTCCTGCTCTCGGTATCCCATAAACTCATGGTGCCATCGCCGTGGGCCGTGAGCATCCGGCGTCCATCACCGGAAAGGGCGACATCCCAAATGCCATGAGGCACCCGAATGCGACGCCGTTCTTTTCCGCTCTCGACCTCCCACAGGATTAGGCCCTCCCCTCCCGCGCAAAGGGCCTGGCGGCCACCCGAAGAAAAAGCCACACCCCAAACATGTTTGGGCATTCCGAAAGCGTGCAACTGCTTGCCGCTCTCCACGTCCCAAAGTCGCGCTGCCTCCTCCGCCGTGCAGGAGAGCAAGTAATGGCCATCCGGGGAAAAGGCCAACTTCCAACTCGCGCTGCTCCGGACATCATAGACGGGACCATTCCGGGCGAGCATCCGGCCCGTCGTTACGTCCCACCGGTGGACGGCCCCGTACCAGTCGCCGACGAGCGCCTGTTTGCCGTCGGGTGTGAAGGCCACACAGTTGGGTACGGCGGCGTGTGGTACGCAGTGCAGTTGCCGTCCGGATTCCACATCCCACGAGCGGATGGTCTGGTCCCTGCCCACGGAGACGGCCAACCGGCCGTCGGGCGAGAGGGCCACGTAATATACAGATCTCGTATGCCCCTCGAAGCGCCGGAGTTCTTCCCCGGTACCGAGATCCCATAGGCGCACGGTCTTGTCGTGGCTGCACGACAGGGCGCGGCGGCCGTCTGGCAGGAAGCACACGATCCGGAAATTGTCCGTGTGTCCGCGGATGCACCGCACCTCCTTGCGCTTCTTCACGTCCCAGAGGCGCATAGTTCGGTCGCCACTGCCGGAAAGGGCGGACGAGCCGTCCGGGGAAAAACTCACGGAGGCGATCCCGTCCGTGTGACCTTCAAACCGCCCCAGTTCCTTGCCCGTCCCGATGTCCCAGAGGCGAACGGTTCGGTCCGTACTGCCCGAAAGAGCGCTATGCCCGTCCGGAGTAAAGGCTACGCTTCCAACAACTCCCGCGTGCCCCTTGAAGCAATGCACTTCCCGCCCCGTTTCCAGGTTCCAGAGCCGAAGCGTGTTGTCATCGCTCCCGGACAGGAGGCGGCGATTGTCGGGAGAAAAAGCCACGCTCCAGACCGCGCCCGTATGCCCCTGGAGGACGGCCCGCAGCCGCAGCGTGTCCGCCTCCCAGAGATAAACGAGCGAGTCCTCGCCGGAGCTGGCCGCCAGCTTGCCGTTGGGACTGACGGTCACATTTCGCAGAGCGGACCACTGCCGCCCACGGTGCTCGCCCAGAACGGCAACCAACTCCTTGGGCTGCCAGGGGAAGCGCTCCCAGGCCGGAATCTTGGCCGGATCGAGTCGGTCCAACGGGCCGGGCGGCGGCGGTTTGAACTGGAACGCAGACCTTGCCAGTCCGGCGGCCTCCAGACTGATCCGGACCACCTGCTTGTCACCTCGCGTGATGGTGACCAACTCCGTCTGGATCGGTTTGCCGTCCTTGTCCGCCCGCACGCGATAACTACCGGGGTGAAGCCGGACCTCCTGCGGGCCGGCACCGGTGATGACGAGACCGCCGTCGCCCTCGATCGTCACCTTGACGTTGGAATCCTCGACTTCCACCACCAGCGTGCCGTCCGGCGTCAGGACGCGCAGCACCGTGGCCGCGATCCTCGTCACGCCGGCGGCCTCGGTCAACGTCAGGCCCCCCAGCAACAACACCAGGGCCGCCACGATCGCTCGCCGGCGATTTGGGGAGTCGCGGCACGCGGCGTATCCGTACCACGGCGGTTTGCTGCAAGGGGGCCAGATGCGCGCTCAGGAACTCGGCGACCTCGGCGGCGGACTGGAGACGGTCGGCCGGGTCCTTGGCAAGCAGACGGGTGATGATCGCGGCCAACCAGTCGGGGACTTCGGGATTGATTTCCTGAATGGGCCGGGGCGTGTCCTCGCAGACGCGCTTGAGGACGGCCATCGTGCCGCTGGCCCGGAAGGGCACCCGGCCGGTACACATCGCATAGAGGACGCTACCGAGGCTGAAGAGATCTGCGCGGTGATCGACCGCCTCGCCGCGCGCCTGCTCGGGGGCCATGTACTGCGGCGTGCCGGCGACGGTACCGCTCTGGGTCAGGCTGGCGTCATCGACGGCGCGGGCCAGGCCGAAGTCGGTGATCTTGACACGCTCGACGCCGTTTTCGAGCAGGATGTTGGCCGGCTTGATGTCGCGGTGGACCAACCCCTGGGCGTGGGCCGCGGCCAGCCCGGTGGCCGTCTGGAGACCGATGCGCAGGATCTCCTTGACCTCCAACGGGCCGCTTTGGTCGAGACGCTGCTGGAGCGAGACGCCGGAAATGTATTCCATCACCAGGTAGGGCCGCTCGCCCGCCCCCTCGACGGCGTGAATGTCAATGACATGTTCATTGCGCACGGCCGCGGCCGCCTGCGCCTCGCGGACGAAGCGCTTGCGGGCCGTGCCGCTGGTGGCCAACGCGGAAGCCAGCACCTTGATTGCCACCACGCGCTGAAGTGTCTGATCGAACGCCTTGAGCACCACGCCCATGCCGCCGCGGCCGATGACTTCGAGGATCTCGTAATGCCCCAACCGGCCGAGTAGCCCCGGCTTCTCCGCGGGGCTGAGAAAATCGAGGCTTAATTCCTCGCTGAGAACGGATTCGGCTTGCGTGGGCGGCTGGACTTCTTCGCTTTCGAGTTCGGCCACCACGCGCTGAAGGGCCGGCTCGCCGCCTCGTCCGGTCTCGCCCAGGTGCCGCGCCGCCCCACACCACGTCTCGCTGCCGGCCGCCAGGCGCTCGAGTGTCTGCTGACAGCTCGCGCACGTCTCCAGGTGCGTGTTGAGCACGGACTGCTCCTCCGGAGGCAGCTCCGCAGCCAGCAGCTCCTCCCAGCGGGCCGAGTCGGGGCAGGATACAGACTCTGTCATGCGTTCCCTCCACGGCAACAAGGGTCAGTCGCCGTCTAGCTGCTGAATCTGCACGCGCAGCCGGGCCATGACCCGGCTCTTGGCGAGGTAGACCGCCGCCACCGTCATCCCCAGGTGCTCGGCCACCTCCTTGCCGCTCTTGCCGTCCACGGCGGTCTGCCAGAACGCCTGCCAGGTCGAGTCGTGAAAGTGTTCGCGCACCTGCTCGGCGGCCCAGTTGAACAGCCGCTGTTCGTACTCGCGGTCCCACAGGGCCTTGTCCTCATCGCGGGCCGGCTGGGCTTCGAGCCGCTCCTGGCCGTCGGCGCCGCCGGTCCCCCGGCCCTGCCGCCTCTGCTGGGCCAGCAAATCGTAGACCTTGTGATGAGCCACCGTGAACAGCCAGCCCCGAAAGGAGCCGCGCTTCGGGTCGTAGTTCAACCGTCCCGCGGCCGCGCTGACCGCGCGCAGCACCTCCTGCGTCAAGTCGGCGGCGTCCGCGTCCTGCAAGCCGCGCTCGCGCGCGTAGCCGTAGACCACCGGCGCGTAGATCCGCACGAACTGCCGCCAGGCCTCTTGGTCCCGGGCGTCCCGGATGCGGACGAGCAGGCTGGCCCGGGTGATGGGCAGCTCGGCCATGCAACGGTCTCCAGGAGTAATTCTGGCCGCCTGGCCAAACCTATCAGCGATTTTTCGCGTAGCCCCGGCTTTCGGGGGTTATCGAATCAGAAATGTGGGGTGACGGCATCATACCGAGAGCGCGGCGGAGAGGCGAACATTTTCCCTGTCGAAGCTCCGATGATTCGGGCGGGGCCGTCAGGATTTGGCTACCGGCCCGCGCGAGCCAGCAGCTCCTGGCTTTCGGTGTCACGCGGATCCAGACGCAACGCCTGTTCGAGATACCCCTTGGCCTCGGCGCCCTGGTTCATCTCCAGCAGCAGCCGGCCCAGCGTGCGATAGGCCCAGGCGAATTCGGGGTTGGCACGCAGGGTCGCTCGCAGCGATTCCACCGCGCCGGCCCGGTCGCCGAGCTGGTTTCGGCAGATGGCCAGGTTGAAATGGGCCAGAGCGTGGCTAGGCTGCAAGGCGAGGACTCGTTCGTAGCAGCGGCCGGCTTCTCGATGCTCCTTCCGATTTTGCAGGACCAATCCCAGTTCGCCGAGCGCCTCGATGGAGTCCGGCCGTATCCGCACGGCCGTCCGCAATTGCTGCTCGGCCCCGGCGAAGTCACCCAAGCGCACAACTGCCGGCCCAGCATGAGGCGCAGGGCGAACGAGTTGGGATAATCGCGCACACCCTCGACGAGCACCCTTAGGGCTTCCCTTTGCTGTCCTTGCTCCGTCAGCTTGAACGCCAGGTCGGCGCGGCCGGCGCTGCCGGCCCGCTGCTCGTCCACCTCGGCCATGTACGGATCGGGCCAATTGAGATCCCGGCTTTGTGCGAGAAGCTCCAGCTCCAACTCCTCGGCCGGGCGGTCGCCGCGGCGCTGGTGGATCTCGGCCAATAGGGCGTGCGTGGCCCGCAGCTGTGGCGGTGCGGGGCCGACAGGTTCAGCAGCTTCAGGCTCGCGTCGAGGTCGCCCCGCCGGTAGGTGAGCCGGCCCAGGCCGGCGTTCGCGCGCGGATGGTTCGGCTCGTTTTTCAGGACGCGCTGAAACTCGGCCTCGGCCTCGTCGAGATGGCCCAGGCTGAGCAGCGTCTCGGCCAGGTGCAACCGGGGCATGCTCGTGGTGCGGGCCAACCCCGCGGCCCGCCGCAACAGCGGCAGAGCGGCCTCCGGGTCGCCCAGCTGTATCAATCGGCCTTCGAGGTAAACCCAGCGCGGGTTGTCCGGTTCCAGTTGCCCGGCCCGAGCCAGGCAGATTTGCGCCTCGGCATGGAAGCCGTGGGCTAGCAGCCTCAAGCCCAGCTTCCCCCACGCCGCGGCCGAACCTGGCTCTTGCCGCACCGCTTGCATGGCCCCGGCGACGGCGGCGAGGACTTCCGGGTCGTATCCAGTCGTGTCCACCTCTGGCGGCTGAGGCGGTCCCGGTCGATACCACCAGTACCCCGCCGCGCCCGCCGCCAGGACCACACCGACAACCAAACCGAGCACGATTCGACGACGTGTCATCGACCCCTCCCTGCTAGCGCCGTTTCCCCTCCCCCTTGCGCACCAACACGACCTGATCAGCCGGCCGTTCCGGGAAATGCTCGACCGTGCCGTCGGGCCAGCGCACCTCGATGGACTCCACCCGCGCCGCCCCGCCCAGGCCGAAGTGAACGCGCGGGTCGTTGCTGCACAGGTAACTCGAACCGGGATTCACCCAGCCGCGCCAACGCCGGCCGTCGGCCCGGACGATAATTTCCGCCCCGTAGGCGTCGCGCTTCAGGGCCGGATCGACGGCGCGAACGATCAGCCAGTGCCCGCGATTCGGCACCACGTTGCGGTACAGGCCGGCCGGCCCCGCCACGCGGGTCACGAGCAGATCGAGTCCGCCGTCGTTGTCGAGATCCCCCAGAGCGAGGCCGCGCCCCACGTTCGCCGTGCCGCAGAAGTCCGGCTGCCGGGGCGAAAGGTCTCGAAAATGACCGGCCCCGTCGCCGGCGAACAGTTGATTGCGCTCGGCATAGGCACGCCAGGACGGGGGCAATTGGCCGCCACCCTGGCCGGAGAGAGACAGCTTGACCCGCGAGACACTGCCGTTGACGATGGCGAGGTCGAGCGCCCCGTCGTTGTCGAAATCGCCGAAGAAGGTGCCGAAGCCGGTGCCGTGCCAGCGCGAGGCGGCGAGTCCGGCCGCGGCCGTGCCGTCCCGAAATCGGCCCGGCGACTCCTGCGTCCACAGCGTGTGCAGCTCTTCGTTCAGATGGGTAATGAAGACGGCGAATCGGTCGCTGCCGTCCACGTCACCCAGGGCGATGCCCATGTTTCCCTGCGGCTGCCCCAGGCCGTTGTATGCCAGCCCGCGCTGGGCCGCCTCGTCGCGGAAGGTGCCGTCATGACGGTTGATCCACAGGCGGTTGGGCTGCGCGTCGTTGGCCACCAGGATGTCCGGCCAGCCGTCGCCGTCGAAGTCGGCGGCCAACACGCCTAGCCCCGGTCCCGGTGTCCGGCCCAGTCCCGCCGCCACGGTCACGTCCTCGAACGCCACCCCACCGTTTCCCGATTTGCCGCGGTTGTGGTAGAGCCGGGTCACGGTGCCCTGAAAGCTCCACGGCGGACAATAATCGGCCTTGCCACCGGCGTCGCAGACGCGCGTCGGATCGTAGTCCACGTAGTTGACCACGACCAGATCGAGCCAACCGTCGCGGTCGTAATCGACGAAGCAAGCGGACGTGGCCCAATGCGGATGGACCAGTCCGGCCGACCGCGTAACATAGGCGAAGGTACCGTCGCCGCGATTGACGAACAGACGAATGCCGCTGTACTCGGTCAGCAGTACGTCGGGATGGCCGTCGTTGTTGACATCGCCGACCGCGACGCCCATCCCGTGACCGGCGACATCGAGTCCCGAACGGGCGCTGACATCGGTGAAGCTACCGTCCTTTTCCTGGTGAAAGAGTCGATTGCGTACGTCCGAGCGTGGCCCGCCGTTTTGCACGAGGTAGATGTCGAGCCGCCCGTCGCCATCGTAATCGAACAGGGCGGCGCCGGAGCCGATGATTTGCGGCAGGAAATAGCGCTCGGCGGGCAGCGGGCCGGCGTCGTGAACGAAGTCGAGACCGACATCCCGAAACCAGGGCGGATCGGTCGGTTCGGTATCCGAGGGCGGACCCGCGGCGGGACGGCAGCCGGACGCACCGGCGGCCGCCAGCCACAGGAACGCAATAAGTCCCCTAGTGGCGCTCATGACGCGCAAGCCTTGATTGAGACGAAAGGCCCGTTGCGAACCCGGCCGCTACCGTTCGCCGGAGACCGGAGAGGTCGAAGTGTTTCCGGCGCGGGCAAACGCCCTCAGCGCGTGACCGCGTTCCCGCGAGTCACAAATGGCCACGCAACGGATACGGCAAGGGGTTCTCTCATAAAGATTGTGGTCGGCGGCCCGGCGGTTTGCAAGGAAAATAAGATGAGGTTTTCGGGAAAAAATGAGAGCGATCCATTTCCAAACCCACCCAACCTCAGCGACCAGGCGGCCGCCCGACCACGGACTCGGCGTTCACGAATTGGCGCAGCTCCTCGGCGACGGCCGCCGCGCTGGCGTAGCGCTGGCGCGGTTCCTTTTCCAGACAGCGCAAGCAGATCGCCTCCAGCTCCGCCGGCAATTCCGGGCGCAGTCGAGAAGGGGCGGCCGGCGACGCCGACACGACCTGATAGAGCATCTCCAGCAGCGTCTCGCCGCGGAAGGGCGGCCGGCCGGTCAGCAGCTCATAGAGGATTGCCCCCAGCGCGTACACGTCCGAGGCCGGCCCGATGGCCGACAACTCGCCGCGGGCCTGCTCCGGGGCCATGTATGTCGGCGTGCCCATGAACGCCCCCGTCATCGTCTGTTGCAAGTCCTCGTCCACTTGCCGGGCCAGGCCGAAGTCGGAAAGTTTGGGCAACCCCCCGGCCGTGTACAGGACGTTGGCCGGTTTGAGGTCGCGGTGAATGACGCCTTGCCGGTGCGCATAATCCAGGGCCACGGCCAGCGTCTCCGCCAGCCCGGCCGCTTCGGCGGCCGGCCAGGGCGTGCCGGATAGCTTCTGGGCCAGCGTGCCGCCTTCCATGTATTCCAGGGCGATGAACGGATGGCCGCCCTGCTCGCCCACCTCGAAAACCTTAACGATGGACGGATGATCGAGCCGGGCCACGGTGAGGGCGGTGCGCAGACAGTTGGCCAACGCCTCGCTTCCGGTACGGACCCACGGCGCGATCACGCGCAGGGCGGCGAGCCGGCCGGACGGAAGCTGCCGTGCCCGGTACACGACGCTCATCCGCCCGCGGCCCAGGCGCCCCAGTATCTCGTAGTGCGGGATGGATAACCGGCCGATCACTTCCTCCGCCGGCACGGCCCTGCTGTCGTCGTCCAGGAAGCGTTGCAACTCCCCGGCCAACGCCTCGGCGCTGGCATAGCGCCGCCCCGGCTCCTTGGCCAAACACTTGCGGCAGATCGTCGCCAACGCTTCCGGCACATCGGCCAGCGGCATCGGTTCCGCGGATAGCACTTGCTCGCGCATCTCGCGCAGGGTCTCTCCCCGGAACGGGGACCGGCCGGACAGCAGCTTGTACAGGATGGCGCCCAGCGCGTACACGTCGGTGGCGAGGCCGACCGGCCCGGCCGTGCCGTGCAGCTGCTCCGGTGCCAAATAGCTCGGCTCGCGCCGGCTGCCGCCGCGGTCGGCCTCCAGCGTTCCTTCTTCCAGCAGCCGGGCCAGGCCGAACCGACTGATCTTGGGCGACCCCTCCACGGTCAAGAGCACACTCGACGGCCGCAGGCCGCAATGCACGACCCCTTGCCCGTGCGCGTATTGCAGCGCCCGCGCCAGCGTCGCCACCAGCCCCGCCGCCTCCCGCGCGGGCAGCTGCACCTCGGCGTACTTCTCGGCCAGACTGTCGCCGTCCACGAACTCCATGGCGAAGTAATCCTGGCCCTTTTGCTCGCCAAAGTCGTAGATCTGCACGATGTGCGGATGATGCAAGCGCGCGATCGCCTCCGCCTCCCGGCGGAAGTGCGCCAGTGCCGCCGCATCGGACTGAGGGGTGGCCGGCAACAGTTTGAGCGTGACCGTGCGGTTGAGACGGACCTGCCGCGCCTTGTAGACGAAGCCGGTTCGCCCGCACGCCAGCAATTCCAAAATCTCGTAGCCGGCCTGCCGCGCCCAGCGGACGTGCCAGTCGAATATTCCCTCCGCGGTGATCGAGATCGGCTCGCCGGCCAAATAGCGGCGCAGATCCTCGGCCAGCGCCTCGGCGTCGGCATAGCGCCGGGCCGGCTCCTTGGCCAGGCACTTCAGGCAGATGGCTTCCAACTCCCCGGGCACGTCCGCTTGCAGGCGGGACGGCGGCAACGGCTCGTCGAATAGGACCTGACAGATGGTCAGCTCGCGCGTCGCCGCGAGGAACGGCGGCCGGCCCGTCAGCGTCTCGTACAGGATGGCCCCCAGCGCGTACACATCCGCCAGCGGCCCGATCCGATCTTTCCGGCCCTCGGCCTGTTCGGGGGCCATGTAGCTGGCCGTGCCCATCGCCGCCCCGGTCTCGGTCAACCCCTGATCCTCGTCGAGCCGCTTGGCCAGTCCGAAGTCGGCAATCTTGGCCGCGCCGTCGGCGGTCAACAGGATGTTGGCCGGCTTGAGGTCGCGGTGAATGATGCCGCGCTGGTGGACGGCGTGGATGGCCCGCGCCAGCGTCTCGATCAGTCGGGCCGCCTCCGCGGCGGCCAGACGACGGCCGCGGAGACGGTCGGCCAAACTGCCGCCGTCGAGGAACTCCATCGAGAAGTAAGGCAACCCCTGGTATTCGCCGTAGTCGTAGATGCGCACGACATGGGGGTGATCCAGGGCGGCCACGGCCCGGGCCTCGATATGAAGCTGCGCCAGCTCCCCCAGCCCGGCGGCCCGGCCGGCCCGAATCATCTTGAGGGCGACCGGCAGGTTGAGGCGCCGGTGTCGTGCCTTGTAGACCACGCCCATGCCGCCGGAATCCAGCTCGCGCTCGATCTCGTAGCCGGGCACGTCCGGCAAAAATACTTCGGGGGCCTGGGGCGGAAGGTAAGGCTCCGTGGCCCGCTCGGCCGTCGGCGGGGCGTCGGCCGTGGGTTCGGAAGACAGTGGCAGCCGGTTCGCTTCGGACATGGCTCCGCTCGTCTGCTGCGCTCGTCGCCGGGGATAGAAGGATTCTTGGAGATTATACCGACCCGGTAATCCCGGCGGATAGGATTTTTGGGGGCGCG
Source organism: uncultured Planctomycetota bacterium (assembly GCA_963767535.1). Lineage (GTDB taxonomy): Bacteria > Planctomycetota > Planctomycetia > Gemmatales > Gemmataceae > JAJPHU01. Next base: position 590,626 of record CAVYEC010000005.1, on the reverse strand, counting down.
TTGGCGGTTTCTCAATCGGAAGACACCGGGGTGCAAAAGGTCGGTAGATATTTACAAATACCGATCTTTTGAAACACTCGGCTCCGTGCGGTCGGTCATGGCTTGACCTTCTCCGTCTCCAGCGCATCCAGCAGGACGGCGGCGGCATCGAAGGCGCGATCCGGCGACCAAACGGGATATGCTTGATTGGCCTCCAGGAGACGCGGTTCGTCGGCTTGGGCTAGGTCGTGGGCAAGTAGCTGAATAAGGCGCAGTTTTTCGACCCGAGATAGCGATTGAACGTCCGGCAACAAATCGTGCAATGTCATTTCAAAACGCCCTCCCGAAATTCGGCCTCTTCTTCCTTATCTCAACCTATCTAACGCAATCCAATCCCGCGTCTTATCCGCTTACTTGCACGCCTTCAAAAACGCCACCAGATCCGCCAGCTCGCGCACCGTCAGTTGTTGATCGAGTCCCGCCGGCATCACCGACACCTTGCTCGGCTGCACGTCCTCGATGTCGTCGCGGGCGATCCGCGCCTCCTGATTCGCTCCGGTCGCCAACACAACCTCGTCCGGCGCGTCCTTGCGCAACAGGCCGTTGTGGACCTTGCCGGATTTCGTCGTCACCTGCACCGGCTCGTAGCTGCGCACGAAGCTGGCGCTGGGGAAGACGATCGACTCCAAAAGGTCGCGCTCGGTGCGGATCTTGCCGATGTGCGTCAGGTCGGGGCCGACGTTGCCGCCGAGATAGCCGATGGCGTGGCACGACGAGCACGCCGCCTTGGTGCCGTTGAACACGGCCTGACCGCGGCGCACATCGCCGTCCTTCAGCGACGATAGCATCTGTTCCAGCTTCGTACGCTGTTTGGCCGCGTCCACGTCGAGGGCGGCGTACAACTCCTCGGCCTGATGCTGCACGGCCGGGCTGAACTTCGCCAGCCGCGGCTTGAGCGTCTCGACGCGCAGTCCCGACCGGGCCGACGCCGCCTTCAGAGCGGAAAGGAGACTCTGACCCACCTTATCGTCGGTCGAGGCGGCGAACGCATCGAGCAGGCGGTCGATCTCCATGGGGCCGACGTTTTTGAGCGCTTCGGTCAGCGTCGCGAGTTGCTCGCTGGTGAGCTTCGCCTTCGCCAGCACCTCGGCAGCCGCGCTGCGTACGGCGACCGGCTGTTCCGCATCCAAATGAGAGCGCAAAAAGTCGAAAAGCGAAGGCGGCATCGTTTTCAGTCCGCCCGGCACGGCAGCGAGGGCTGCTGATACGCACCTTGTCGTCGGCCTTGACGTTGCTACCGATTTGGAGAAGCACCGGGGCCAGTTTGTCGGCGTGCTTCGGTGCAATCCGCAGGGCGCGAACCGTGGCGATCGCCTCGGCGACGAGGTCGCCGTTGTCGCCCTTCAGCACGTCCATCAAACGGGTTAGCCACGCTTCCGGCGTCTCTTTCAAATTCGCACGCGCCATGGCGCGGAGGGCGATGCGTTCGTCGCCGGACCCCAGACGCTCAGCCAACAATTGCTGAACGGATGCGCCGCGGGCGAAGCGCGTCAAATGATGCACCAATTCGTCCTGGGCGGGCAGCGACAGTTTGTCCGCCTCGGACAGCCGGGCGCGGAGAAATCCCGTCACCATAACAGCCCATTCGGGATGCCGGCCGGCGATCCACCAGGCCGTCTCCTTCAGCCGTGCGTCGGCCGAGGTGAACGCTGCGCGTCACCGCCTCTGACTTCAGATCGCTGCCGTCCATCTGATCGAGCGCGACCAGCGCCGCTCGCCGCACGGAGGCGATGTCGCTCTTCAGCCCGGCTGCGGTTTCCTGCGGGTCGCCGATTTCGATGAGCGCGTACGTCAGCGAATGTTCCAGCGCCCGATCCGCCGGCTGACCGAGCGCGTCGAGCAGCGCCGGCACCGCCGATTTGTCGCCGAGACGCCCCAGCGCCTCGGCCGCCGTGCGCCGGTTCTGGAGAGATGGATTTTTCAGCAACGTCACCAGCGCGGGCAATGCCTCACGATCGCGGCGCACGCTCACCGAATGAATCGCGGCCTGGCGCGTCGTTTCATCGGCATCGCCTAGCGCCTGCCGCACCGCGGCGCGAGCGCCGGCATCGTCGATGCGCGTCGCCGACCACACCGCATTCCGCCGCGATTCGGCCGATGCGCCTGAGCGAATCGCGTCCGCCAGCGCCGGCACTGCGGCCTCGCCCTTCTGCGCCAATGTCTCCACGGTGCGCCGCCGCACCGCCGGACGCGCATCGCCGAGTAATCCCGTCAGTTCCGCGGGCGTCATTTTCGCCCACGCCAATTTGCGGCCGCGCGAATCATCAATGCGTGGGGCATCTTTCGCTTAATGCGATAAATCCCTCCCAGAACATCCGGCTTGTGCAGCTGCGAGGTCGGGCAGCACAGCTTGTACCAGCCGCCCGTGTCGATCACCACCAGGCTGCCGTCGGCGTCTTCGAGGATGTCCGTCGGGTGAAAATCGAGATTGCTCGAAACGAGAAAGTCCTCATCGCGCGATTGGAAGCTCGCCCCCTCGGGTGTCAGCACATGCCGCGTGATCTTGTGCATGTTGAACAGGCACGCGAACAGGTTGTCCTGATACTCCGCGCCGAACGCATTCGATTCATAGCGCGTGAAGCCGCACGGGGCGGCGGCGCCGAGGTGCGTCAGTACCGGCATCAGCGCGGGGCCGGTCCACTGGTGCGAACGATCGTAGATAACATCGTGGTCCTTGCCATAGATGCCGCCGTAGACGGCGTGGATAAGACCGTCGCGCTGGCCGCCGCCGGGGTGCTGGAAAAACGTCGTCGTGAAAATCCGTTCGCCGCCGGGCGTGAAGACGACATCGACGGGGTTGTCCATGCCGCCGGTCATCACCGGCTCAATATCCCCCCCACCCCAACCCTCCCCCACAGGGGGGAGGGAGCATTCTTCCCCCCTCCCCCCCCTGTGGGGGAGGGTTGGGGTGGGGGGTCGGCGGAAGATGTGCGACGCGCGCGTGACGAAGGGCGTTTTGCCCGGACGCTCATACGTCTGCTTGGCGAACGCTCCCTTGCACCAGTAGATCCAGCCGTCGGGTCCGAGGTAAGGGCCGTGCAGGTCGTTGGCGCAGCCGGTCAGTGTCTTGCCCTGGAACCATTCGACGCGCTGGTCCGCGACGCCGTCGCCGTCGGTGTCGGTCAGCTTCCAGATGCTCGGCGGGGCCGACACGTACAGCGAGCCGGCGAACCACATACATCCTTCCGGGAACATCATCTTGTCGGCGAACACGGTGCGGCGATCGAACTTGCCGTCGCCGTCGGTGTCCTCCAAACGAAGGATGCGATGCGGCTTCTTGACGACCTGCACGGCGGTCGGCTCGTTGGAGCCGGACGAATCGGCGACGTAGAGCCGGCCCTCCTCGTCGAAGTCGGCGACAATGGGCCGATCCACCAGCGGCGGCCCGGCGATCAGCTCGATGTTGAAATCGGCCGGCAGCGTGAAGGTGTGGCCATTGAGTTCGACCGTATGCGTCTTGACGGTTTGCGGTCCCGCCGCCGGAACCAGCGCGATGGCGACCGAAAGGATGATGCTCACAAGGGCCAAGCGTTTCATGCTGATCTCCCGAAAGATAGTGCGTCGAGCGTGCGCTTCTTGTGCCCATCCTACAGCCGGACGGGGAGAGTTGCCACAGTCCACCCATTCCCACAGGGCCAGTATTCGCTAACCCGAATGGACGACGAACCAAGGTGCGGAGATTGGGGTGGTAAAACAAATCGCTGTTGCTATAGGAGGATTGCCCAGAGGATCGTCGATAACCGGACGATCCTTCCCGGCGCATTCCCGATCCGTCCCTCGCCCCGAGGCCCCGATCATGGTGCGGAACACTATCATTGTCCTCGTTTCAATTCTCGCCTTGCCTGCTGTCGGGCGCGTGGCGCGGACGGGGATCGAAGCGAGTACGACAAGGTGCTGGCCCCTTTGAACGAGGTCCTCCGGTCGCACCCGCACAACATCGTTGCCCTCGGCCTCCGCGCCCAACTGTGCGGCAAAATGGGTGACTGGGACCAGGTCATCGCCGACTGCACCGCGCTCTTGAAACAGGAGCCTGACTACCTGAAATATCTCGCCCTGCGCGCACAGGCTTACTACGAAAAGGCGGACGTTGAGCACGCCCTGGCCGACGCCAATGATTTCCTTCGCCGGATGGAGCCGCACGACGCGGAAGACTACCGGCTGCGCGGCGAACTGCACCGCTTGCGCGCTGGGCGGCGGAGGAACGGTTGCAGCGCCTGTTCCACGACGACCCGGCCTCCTTGATAAAGGATCACTTCAGGGCCTTGGGCAACGGCCCGCCGCCCGATCCCGACGCGCCCATCAAAGCCGACCGCAAGCAGGCTTTCGCCGATTATGCCCAAGCGCTCCGCCTGGGCCCCGCCCACGTCGAGACGTATCGCAGCCGCGCCCGGGCATACTTCGAGCAGAAAGACTTCGACCACGGTATCGCCGATCTCGCCACTGTCGTTTGCCTGCGTCCCGACGACCCACAAGTCTACTGCGACCGCGCGGAAGCGTATTACCAGCGGGGCCGTCAGGCCCGCCGGACTTACTTCCGCCGCCATTCGCTGCTCGACACCCACGCGGAAGATTTCCGCCGGGCCATCGCCGACTACACCGAGGCACTGCGGCTCAAGCCAGGCGACACCGCCACCTACTGCAAGAGGGCGGAAATGTACCTGCAAAGTGACGAGAACGGGAAAGCCATCGCCGATTGCAACGAAATGATGCGGCTGCAACCGAACGACCGGAAGGACGCCTATCATTTTCGGGCGCTGGCCTACCGCAACAGCAAGGACTACGATCGAGCGATCGCCGATTGCACGGAACTGATCCGGCTCTGTTCCCGCGATCCGGAGGGCAAGCGTTGGGTCGGCGAGCGCGCTTCGCTCTACGAAACGAAGGGAGACAAGGAGCATGCACTGGCCGATTACACCGAGGCCATTCACCTCCAACCGGACGACGCGATTCGGTACACGATCCGCGCGGAGTTCTTCGTGCGGACGAGGGCTTTCGACCAGGCCCTGGCCGACTACGCCGAGGCCATTCGCCTAGAGAATAAACGGGAAAACTCCCGATATAACGTGGGGCACCTGTACGGCCAACGAGCCTGGGTATACCTCTGGAAAAAAGATTTCGACGCGGCCGTGAAGGAGTGTACCAAAGCAATCGAGTATTACCCCTGCGAAGGCGATTTACGCGCCGGGCGCGCGTTGCTCCACGTCCTGCGGGGAGAGCGCGATTTGGTCCTGGCGGATGGCCAGGCCGCTGCCGAACGGTACGAGTTTCGCCACAACCGCCGCGCCCTTCGGGCTGCCCTGCTTCTTCTCCAGGGCGAATTTCGGCAAGCCATCGCCGACTTCGGGCCGCGGGGCAAGCGTTCGCAAGGCATAGAAGGTTACGGTATCCCCGCTTCCGTGCCGTAAGACCGCCGCCCGCCCCGTCCTCCCCTCACCCATAAAAAATGTATTTGCCCTCTTGACATCGTGGATCTCCTTGTTTAATCTGTACTACAACAACTAGTACAGATGGTGAACGATGTCCTCGTTCCGCATTCACGTCACGACCGGGGCCGGCACGCCGATCTATCGGCAGATCGTCGATCAGGTGCGCCTGGCCGCGGCCACGGGGGAGCTCGCGCCCGGCCAGGCCCTGCCCAGCGTGCGCGAGCCTGGCCGAGGAGCTGCTGGTCAACTTCAACACCGTGGCCAAGGCTTACGGCGAATTGGTGCGCGACGGGGTGCTGGAATCGCTGCAAGGCAAGGGCTTCTTCGTCGCCGAGAAACGGCAAATCTACAGCAAGGCCGAACGTCTGCGCCGCCTGCGCCACGCCGCGGACGCTTTCATCCACGAGGCGGTCTTCCTCGACTTTTCGGCCGAGGAAATCCGCGCCGCCGTGGACGAAAAACTGGCCGCAGCTGGAATGGGCGACCAAAAAATCAGGAGCCTGAAGATGATCCCCTCCGAGTTTCTCGAACCCGCTCAAGACGACCCGGTGATCCGGGCAAGCGGGCTGACCCGCTACTTCGGCCGCAAATGTGCCGTGGATAGCGTCACCTTCGACGTGCCGCGCGGCAGCGTCTTCGCCTTCATCGGCCGCAACGGCGCCGGCAAGACCACCACCATCCGCATGATTCTGGGCCTTCTCGAGCCGACGCGCGGCTCGGCCCGCATCCTCGGCCACGACAGTGCCGCCCTGCCGCCCGAGGCCCGCGCCCGCATCGGCTACATGGCCGAGGGCCACCCCGTCTACGGCTGGATGCGCGTCGGCCAGTACGCCGGCTTTCAGCGCGGCTTCTACCCGCACTGGAACCAGGACATCTTCGCCGGCGTCATCGACTATTTCGCCATCGACCCGCGCACCAAGGCCGGGCACCTGTCGCACGGCCAGCGCGCCGGCCTGCACCTGGCCATGACGCTGGCGATCGAGCCGGAGATTCTGATGCTCGACGACCCGGCCACGGGCCTGGACCCGCCGCCCGCCGGTCGCTGTTGGAGGCGATGATCTATTTCACGCGCAGTCGCGAACGCACCATCTTTTTCTCCACCCACCTGCTCGATGACGTGGAGCGCGTCGCCGACTACGTCGCGGTGCTCGATTACAGCGTCCTGCGCGCCTGCGCCAGCGTCGACACGTTCCGCGACCGCGTCCGCCGGCTCGTCGTGCGCTTCCCGGGCGAACCGCCACACAAGCTGCCGGCCATCCCCGGCCTGCTCCGCGTGACGCGAAATGACAACGAGCTGTCTCTCATCGTGGCTAACCTCAACGGACGAACCGAGCGCGACCTCGAATCGCTCGGCGCCGTCGCCGTGGACGAACAACCCCTCAGTCTGGAAGACGCCTTGATCGCCCATGTCGGACGGCAGGGTGACAAGAGCTTCCTCCTCAACGCCGCCGGAGGCCGCCCATGAAATCGCTGATCTGGAAAGAGTGGCGGGAGAACCTCAAGTGGGCCGCCCTGCCGGGCGTCCTGATCCTCGGCCCCATGATCACCCTTCGGCCCTGCCCATGCTCATGGAGCCGAAGTATCTCGCCTTCGTGAGCCTGGTCGCCGGACTGTTCGGGGCCATGCTGGGGTTTCTCCAGATCTTTTCGAGGCGGCGGGAGACAAGCGTTCGCTGCTCTTGCACCGGCCGCTCAGCCCTTCGCGGATCTTCCTGGCCAAAGTGATCGCCGGTGTCAGCCTTTATCTCTGGCCCTCCGGTGCCCTCGGCGTGCCCGTGGCGTCTGGCCGCCACGCCGGGCCACGTCGCCGCCCCCTTTCATTGGCGGATGGCACTTCCCTGGCTGGCGGACATGCTGACGGGCCTGGTCTACTACTTCGCGGGCATGCTCGCGGCCCAGCGCGAGCGCGCTGGTACGCAAGCCGATGCTTGCCCCTGGCGGCGGGGCTTTGCTGCGTCGCTCCTCGTCTGGAACCTGCCGGAGTTCTGGCACGCCGTGGCGGCCATCGCGGTCCTGGGTGGCATCATCGCCGTGGCGACGTGGGGCAGCTTCCTCGGCGGCGGCGCTTACGCACCGCAACCGCGCATCGCCAAGGTCGCCCTGGCCGTCACGCTGTTGGCCGGCCTGTCGGTGCTCCTGTTCGCGGCAAAAGTCACGCTCGGCCTGTGGGTCGAGGAGCCTTTTGACTACCCCTACGAGCTGGACCGCCACGGGCGTCTGTTTGTTATCCACGAAACAAACCTCAAGGTCACGGGCATCACGGACCTGGAAGGGCGCGTGCCCGAGGGGTTCAAAGGACAGCGGCCGGACTGGTATGCGATCAACTCCATCAAGACCCGCCCCTCCAACGCGGAACCTTTTCCCAGGGGCCGAAGCTACCGCAATCCCGGCCGCTGTCTCCTGGTCTACAAGAACGAAACGACGCCGCCCCACGAAGCCTGGTGGTTCGTCCCCGCCCGCGGCCGCGTTCTCGGCTACGACAAGGGTTTGAAGCACTTCCTTGGCAGCTTCGGCCCCGACGGTTTCGTGCCGCCCGACGAGCAACCCCGACAGCGGTTCCACGGAGATGTCATCCAGAAAACCCTGGGCTACGAGGCACACGCCCGCGATCCCCTCGCCTTTCCGACCGGCGCCTACACAGTGGATTTTCACAAGGGCGTCGTTCGAGAACTGTTCGTCCCCCCTTCGGGGGAGAAGATTCGCTGGGCGAGCAAGCAGTCGCACAAGGAAGAGAACTGGTCGATGGTCTTCGTGGGCACGGACAAAACGGTTCATTTTCTGGACCAGGCCGGCCATCCGCTCCTGGCCGTGCCGCTGGCCTACGACGTGGCGACGGAGGAAATCAATGTCGTCGGCCGGCTGGTGAACCCGAATCGGTACTGGGTCTGGTATTTTCCCCAGTGGCACCTGCCGCTCCACACCCAGGCAGCCCGTCCGGAAGCGACGGTGGTGGTTTACGATAGCACGGGTCGCGAATGTCAGCCCTGCCAACAACCGCCGGTGCGACCGGGCGTCACCCGCCTTACCCCCGTGAACTACAGCGAGATGTTAGTCGAGCCATCTTTGTTTCAAGCGCTTTCGGGCCTGGCGACATCGCCCGCCGAGGTCATCGCTCTGGAAACAACGACGAGTTACTTGGAAGCGGAGACGCACAGAGACCCTTCGGAACTCCCCCTCCTCCTGCAAAATCTCTGGTTTACGACCCAGGCTTATCTTCCCGGCGTCCGCTGGGACCGGCAGGCGCATCCGGGCCTGGTTGCCGGCTTCGCTGCCTCGGTATTGTTAGCAGCCGTGGCCTCCGGGCTGGCTTGTTTCCTGTTGCCCCGCCGCCACGCCTTTTCCCGTACCCGGCGTATCGGTTGGGCGTTGTGCGGCCTGCTGTTTGGGCCGGCCGGGCTGCTGCTGATGCTCGCCTTGCTGGAATGGCCCGCCCAGATTGCTTGCCCGAAGTGCCGCAAACCCCGCGTGGTGACGCGTGACCTGTGCGAACACTGCGGGGCAGCGCACGCCGCCCCCGCACCGGACGGTACGGAGATCTTTGAATCGGCCGGCACTGTGGCACCCATCGCTTTGACCGCGAGTTAGTCCGGAGCCTCACCATGAAAGAGCTGATCTGGAAAGAGTTCCGGGAGAACCTGAAGTGGGTCCCGCTGCCGACCCTCGTGATCGGCGGACTCATGGTCGTCCTCGCGCCCCCTTCCCTCATGGACAACGGGAGCTTGCTCATCTTCGCCCTCATCGCCGCCGTGTTCGGCGCCGTGCTGGGCTTCCTCCAGGTCTTCCCGGAGGCGCACGGCGACAAGCGTTCGCTGCTGTTGCACCGGCCGCTCGGCCGTTCGCAGATCTTTCTGGCGAAGGCGGGCGTTGGTGTGGGACTGTACCTGCTGGCCCTCGGCGTACCGTTCGCGCTGGCCGTGGGATTGGCCGCCACGCCGGGGCACATCGCCGAACCGTTCGGCTGGCCGATGGTGCTGCCCTGGCTGGCGGACGTGCTGACGGGTCTCGTCTACTACTTCGCGGGGATGCTCGCGGCCCAGCGCGAGGCGCGCTGGTACGCCAGCCGGTGCCTGAGTTTGGCCGCGGGCCTTTTTGCTTCGATCCTCGTCTGGACCCTGCCGGAGTTCTGGCACGCGCTCATGGCGATCCTCCTCGTGGGTGGGCTAGTGGGAGTGGCGGCGTGGGGCAGCTTCCTCACGGGCGGCGCGTACGCGCCCAACCGCGCCGCGCCAAAATCGCCCTGGCCCTCACTTTCTTGATGGGCCTCTCGACCCTCGGCTTTACGGGGAAGGTCCTGCTCGGCGTGTGGACCTGGTCGAGGTCGCAGTATTCTTACCGGCTCGATCACCGGGGGCGGGTACTCATCGCCTACGAAGAAAAGGGCCAGCTCCAGAGCATCACCGACCTCGAAGGGCGAGTGCCGCACGAACTCCAGGGCGAGCGGCTGGATTATTACACGCTGAAGGAAGCCGTGGCCCCGTGGGCGCCCGGCGGCTGGACCAAAACGCGGAGCTATCGAAATACCTACGGGTCCCTGGTGAAATACGGCAACGAGTCCAAACCGGGCAGCGAGGACTGGTGGTACGTCCCCGCCGAGGGCCGGCTTCTGGGCTACGGCAAGCACTCGAAACGGTTGATCGGCAGCTTCGGCCCGGACGGTTTCGCCGCGCCGGACGAACGGCCGCGGGAGCGCTTCGAGGGCGAGATGTATCATGTCTCGCGGGATTACTTGTCGCGGGCCAGGGATTACCTGACCTTCCCCGGCGGCGTGTACAGCGTGGATTTTCGCAAACGCACCCTGCGAGCCCTCTTTGTTCCCGCGGCCGGGGAAACCGTGCTCTGGGCGAGCCGGTGGCAGGACGAGAAACAAAAACAATCCCTGGCGTTTGTGGGCACCGACCAGTCGATCCACGTCGTGGACGAGGCGGGTTTCCAGGTGCTATCCATTCCGCTGGCTTTCGACCGGGCGAGTTATCAAATCCGGAGCGTTGGGCGGCTGGAGAATCCTCGGCGATACTGGGTCTGGTATGAACCTTCCTGGTACCTGGGGCTTGAAAGCCTGGAGACCACGCCCGCTTATGTGCTGGAATATGACGGCGCGGGACGCGAGATTTCTCCCCGCGTCGTGGTGCCTCCACGACCCGGAGGCGCACGCGAAATCGCCCCGCCGATGCCTCTTGTCGAGCCGTCGTATGCCCAGGTCTGGTTTGGACTGGTCACGTCGCCGGCCGAGGCCGCCATTCTGAAGGGAACGACGCGCATTCTCCAATCCGAGGCCCGAGAAAACGACGGCACGGAAATGAAGCTGCTCCTGCCGTTCCTTTTCGCCATGACGCAGCTTTTCCTCCCGGGGGTTCGCTGGCTTCCGGGCACCCATGCCAGCCTGGTTTTCAGCTACGGAGCCTTGATGCTGCTCTCGGCCGGGGCGTCCGCGCTCGTCTGTTTCCTGCTGACGCGCCGTTATGCCTTTTCCCGCCCGCACCGCCTCGGCTGGGCGCTGTGTGGATTGCTGTGGGGACCGGCCGGCTTGCTGCTCCTACTCGCGCTCCAGGAATGGCCGGCGCGCATCCCTTGCCCGAAGTGTCGCCGACCCCGCGTGGTGACGCGCGACCTGTGCGAACACTGCGGGGCAGCGCACGCCGCCCCTGCACCGGACGGCACGGAGATCTTTGAGCCGGCCCTCGCGGCGCCGCCGGCCGCACTGGTTGGGCCGTGACGCCGGCGAGAAATCGCTCTCCGCCCTGGTGCAAAGGAGATAAGATGGGGGCAGGGGCCACCCGATGTCCACGAGCCAAGATAAGCCTATCCAGCCGGTTTCTCTCACGCCGGCTTCCGTCACGGTGGCTCTCACGGTGTTGACGCTGCTGGTCTACGCCCCCACGTTCCAATACCCCTTCGTCATCTATGACGACCCGGTGTACGTCTCGGAGAACCCCCACGTTCGGTCGGGTTTGACCCTCGAGGGCGTCCGTTGGGCGTTCACGACGTTCGAGGGCGGCAACTGGCACCCGCTGACCTGGCTGTCTCTCCAACTGGACGGCACGCTCTACGGCGGACAAAATGCGGGCGGCTTTCACCTGACCAACGTGCTGCTGCACACGGCCAACACCCTGCTGCTGTTCCTCGTATTCAGCCGAATGACGGGCGCGATCGGCCGCAGCGCCGTCGTGGCGGCACTGTTCGCCCTGCACCCGTTGCACGTCGAATCGGTCGCCTGGGTGGCCGAGCGCAAGGACGTGCTCAGCACGCTCTTCTGGATGCTGACCCTGGCCGCCTACGTGAATTATGGCCGGCGGCCTGGGCTGGGCCGCTATTTGCAGGTGGCGCTGGCACTGGCCCTGGGGCTGATGGCCAAAGCCATGCTGGTCACGCTGCCCTGTGTGTTGCTCCTGCTGGACTACTGGCCGCTGTGCCGCTGGCGGCGCGCTTCGGACCCAGCTCCGATTTCCGTCTCGCTTGGCCGTCTGGTCGTGGAAAAACTACCGCTGTTCGCTCTGGTGCTGGCTTCGTGTGTCGTCACCTTCCACGCCCAGCACCGGAGCCAGGCGGTCGCGCCGCTGGAGATGTTCCCTCTGACCGCGCGCATCGGCAACGCCGTGCTGGCCTACGTGAGCTACCTCGGCAAGACATTTTGGCCGATGCGCCTGGCGGCCTTTTATCCGCATCCCGGCCCGGCGGTGCCCTGGGCGAAGGTGCTCGGGGCGGCATTGCTGCTCGTCGCCCTCACGGTGCTGGTGCTGGGTCCGGGCCGCCGCTGGCCGTACCTCGCCGTCGGTTGGCTCTGGTATCTGGGGACCCTGGTGCCGGTGATCGGTCTCGTGCAGGTCGGTCGCCAGGGCATGGCGGATCGCTACACCTATATACCCCTTATCGGCCTGTTTGTACTGCTGACCTGGGGCGCGGCCGACCTGGCGGCGGCGTGGCGTCTGCCACGCGCTTACCCGACCGCGGCGGCCGCTCTTGTCCTCTCCGCCTGCGTCGTCCGGACCTGGTTCCAGGTGGGTTGTTGGCAAAGCACCCAGCACTTGTGGGAGCACGCCGTCCGCGCGACGGACGAGAACGTCGTCGCCTACATGAACCTGGGCTTTTGCTACCAGGGACAGGGCAGGCTCTCCGACGCCCGGAGGGAATACGAACGGGCGGTGGCGCTCGCCCCGGAGTTGGCCGTGCCCCACGTCAACCTGGGCAACGTTTTCGTCGAGGCGGGTCTGTTGGATCGGGCCGCCGCCGAGTATCACAAGGCCATTGACCTCGCCCCCGAACTTGCCAGCCCCCACTTCGCGCTGGGCAACCTGCTCGTCCGAATGGGCCGGTGGGACGAAGCGGAGGCCGAGCTGCGCAAGTCCCTCGACCTCGACTCCGGCATTTCCGCGCTGCACAACAACCTGGGCCAATTGCTCGGCGACCTCGGCCGGTTGGAGGAGGCGGAGGCGGAATACCGCCGGGCCGTCGATCTCGCCCCTGACGACCCGCGGCCCCGCAACAACCTCGGTATCACGCTCGTCCTCCTGGGCCGTTTCGAGGAGGCGATCGCCGAGTACCGCCGGGCCGTCGCCCTCGAACCCGGCGAGGCTTCCTTCCACAAAAACCTGGGCGTGGCTCTCCAGGAGAAGGGCCGGCTGGACGAGGCACTGGCCGAGTATCGTCAAGCCGTGGAGTTGGGAGAGCAACAGGCGCGGCCACTACTGCAAAGCTGCGAACGGATGCAGGCGCTCCGCCCGCGTCTGCCGGACCTGATTGCCGGGCGGGATCAGCCGGGGGACAACGCGGAGCGGCTGGCGCTGGCGGACCTTTGCCGGCAGCCGCCCCAGCGCCGCTATGCTCTCGCCGCCCGCCTCTACGCCGACGCCTTTCGCACGGACGAAAGCTTGGCCGACGATCCCCGGACCGCCCACCGATTCCACGCGGTCCTGGCAGCCGCGGCCGCCGGATGTGGTCAGGGTGAGGATACCGGCCGCCTCGACGAACCGGAAAAAGCGCGGCTGCGGCTTCAGGCGCTCCACTGGCTCCAGGCCGAGCTGGCGCTGTGGTCCAAGCAAGCCGCAAGTCCTCAGGCCCAGGTTCGGGCGGCCGTTCAGCAACGGCTGCGGATCTGGCAGCACCACGCCGAGCTGACTTGTGTCCGCGATCCGGCCATTCTGGCGAAACGGCCGCTGACGGAACGCGAAGCGTGGCAGAACCTGTGGCGGGAAGTCGAGCGCGTGCTGACCCGAGCCGGTGAACCGGCTACGAAAGCTGCCGGGTGAGTTCCCATGTGGCCGGTATGGATTTTCTTGACCGCCCCCCGCTTTCTCCCTTACGATCCGATTTCGCCGACCGTGTGTCTCTTTGAGGATCCCGCATGAAACGGCAAATGATCGGACAGACTTTCCTGCTTTCCGCCTGCGCCCTGTTCGTCGCCATCCCGCTCCGCGCCGAGCCAAAGCCGGCCGAGCGCCTACGCCCGGCCGGGATCGACGGAGCACTCGTGATCTGCGGCGGCAACAAAGTGCCCGATGCCGTGCGCGATCGCTTCGTGCAATTGGCGGGCGGCGATAAGGCGAAGCTCGTCATCCTACGGGAGGTTGGATCCAGGGAGAATGCCGAATCATGGCAGGCCCGCAAGCCGGCGTCCGTGGTCGAGCGGGACATTCCGCCGGCGTCCAAGACAGGCGAGGAGGACAAGTCCTTCCTCAAACCGCTGCCCCAGGCGACCGGCGTTTGGCTTGAGGGGGGATATGATCCCACTCCAGCGCTCGAAAAAGAACTGCGAGATCTCCTAAAGCGCGGCGGCGTCCTCGGCGGGACAGCTGCATTATCGAAACGAGTACTCGACGAAGACGCACGCATAGCCGACGGCCTGGATTTGTTGCCCGGGAGCGTGCTTGTCCCCCACTTCCGGGATGATCGCAAACAGAAACTCTTCTCCTTCCTCGACAAGAACCCCGGCCTCGTCGGACTAGGCATCCCCATGGGAACCGCACTTATTGTGAGGGGCCGTCAAATGCGCGTTCTGGGCGACGGCGCGGTGAGCGTGTGCCTGGCAGCCTCGCCGGCGCGCCCGGCCCGAACGGTCACGCTGAAAGCAAACAGCGAATCGGACTTCACCATGTGGCGGCGCGCGGCGCTGGCCCGCAACGGGCCGGCCTTCCCTCCCGCCACGGCCCCCATCCCCGAGGTGCCACACGGAACGCTCGTCATCGTCGGCGGCGGAGGGGTGTCCGCGCCAATCCTCCGCAAATTCATCGAGTCGGCCGGCGGGCCCGACGCGCCGATCGTCATTCTGCCGACCGCTCAGCCCGACCCGATTCCCGCCCGCTACGGCGAAATCACCATGTTCGAGAAGGCCGGCGCCAAGAATGTCCGAATGCTCCCCGGACGGGAATTGAAAGACGTGGAAGACCCGAAAAATCTGGAAGTGCTGCGAAAGGCCAGGGGCATCTGGTTCGGCGGCGGGCGGCAGTGGCGCTTCCTCGACGCCTACGAGGGGACGAAGGCGGAGCCGTTGATCCGGGACGTGCTGCGCAAGGGCGGCGTCATCGGCGGCAGCTCGGCCGGCGCAGTCCATCCAGGCCGACTACCTCGTGCGCGGCAGTCCGCTGGGCAACACCGAGATGATGTGCGAGGGCTACGAGCGCGGCCTGGGCTTCTTGCCGGTCGTCGCCGTCGATCAGCACTTCACGCGGCGAAACCGCTTCGCCGACATGACCGCCTTGATGAAAGCGTACCCGCAGATCCTCGGCATCGGCATCGACGAATCAACCGCTCTCGTCGTCCACGGCCACGTCGGCAACGTTTTAGGGAGAGGAAAAGTCCACTTTTATGACCGTAACAAACCCGTGCCGCAAGGCGGTCCCGATTACGAGGCCGTGCCGGCGGGAGGCCGCTACGACCTGAAGGAGCGCAAGGTGCTACCCGGCGAGAGGGCGAAGGAGAAAGTCGGCGATAATCGCTGAGCGAACGGGTAGTGGTTTTGGCACGCTGGCAGCGTGCCCTACGTAGGGCACGCTGCCAGCGTGCCAAACAAGCCGCCACTACCCGCGAACGGGCCGTGGTGTCACGCTGCTTCCTGCCCGTCAAGGACATCTCCTTTGGCGATCTCGCGCAGCAAAACGGTGGCGTAACTTCCGGCCGGCAGCGTGAAAGTCAGACGCACGCCCTCAGCATCGACCGTCGCTGTCAAGTCGTCCACGTAGACGATGTTGTGCCGTCGCGTTCCGGCCAGCAGCTTGCCGAAGGCGCCGAAGGCGTGCGCCGTTAGGCCAGCGTCTTGCAGCACCTTCTCTTCGCGCTCGGCTGCGACAGCGGCGGTGCGAAACATCTTGCGACCGAACATCGGCCCGGCCGGGACGATCTCTCGTGCGTTCAGACGCTCTTGCTCGCGCACCACATCCTCGGCCACGAACAGGCCGCCAAACGGCCAGCGCACCATCACGTCGCCCGGTAAGACACGGCGCATGAGACCATCCCCCATGCGGCAGGCAATGCAATGATTGAAGAGCGCCGATTGCGCCGCCGACAGCGCGAGCTTGCGCAGAAAAGGATTACGAGAATTGGCTTTGATCTCGGCGGGTGGCGATTCTTGTCGTAACAACGCCAGGCCGAGCCGTACCGTCTCACCCTCGCGGCCGAAGCGCTGCGCCCCGTAGAAATTGGCCAGCCCATCCCGGCGCAAGAATTCGACCAACGCCGGAAGGCGTTCGCCGGCCCCGGCGCAAACGTCGCGCACCAGGATGCGGAAGCGGTTGCCGTGCAGGTGTCCGGGCTTCAGCTTGTTGCCGTGCCGGCTCACGTTCAAGAGGCGAATGCCATCGCCGTCGAGTTGGTTCAGCCGCGGCTCGGCCTGGGCCGGCACCGAGACCATTTGCCGCGTCACCGCATGGCGGTCCTTCAGCCCGGCCGTGCCGACTTCCCGCACGCCAATGTCAAGGCGGCGGGCCACCTGGCGGACGAAATACTCGGCGCCCAGGCCGCGCTTCTCGATCCACAAAAACAGGTGATCGCCCGTGCCCGACGGTTGGTAAGCAGGGATTTCCTCGACCTCGAAATCTTCCGGCTGCGTCTTGATACGGCCACCGATGCCGGGCAGGTCCGCCGTCCACAAGGGCGGCGGCGTCAGCGGGTCGAAGGGAGGATGCGTCATGGCTGCGGACTCGCGGTCCACGGTGGCTCCCTGAAGTTGGCGCAGGCGCGAAGAATCCTATCTCCCCGCGGGGAAAAGTTCGTACAGCTTCTTCAGCAAGGCACCCTGCAACGGCCCCGTCTTCTGGATTCCCGCCTGGCTGAAGAAGACGCCGACCAGTTGGCGGTTGGCGTCGGCCCAGCAAAACGTGCCGAACGCGCCGCCGTGCTGGAACGTCCGCGACTCGCCGTTCCGCATCGGTCCCGCCAGGAAAAAGCCCAACCCGTAACCCATGCCGCCCGGTGCGGTCGCTTGCTTCTTGTGCATCTCGGCGACCGCCTTGCGGCTGAGGATCTCCTTGTCTCCGTAGCGGCCACCGTTGAGGTGCATCTGGTAGAACGCGGCCATGTCGTCGAGCGTGGCCGACAACCCGCCGCCGCCGCTGACGTAACGGCCCTCGCCGCGCTCGCGGGCCTCCTTCGGGATCGCCTCCGCGTTGCCGCCCCACACGAAGCGCGTGTGCGTCATGCCCAAAGGCTCCCACAGGTTCTCGCGCATCAGAATCCTCGAACGGCCGGCCCGCTGCCTTCTCGGCGCAGCGACAGGCCAGGTCGATGCCCACGCTGCTGTAGCGGAACTTGCCCGGATCCTGCAATGACCCCGCCGTGGCCACCCCGGCGGCGAACTCGGCCAGCGTGTTCGCCCGCGGCCAACCGCCGGTAAACTGGTCCGTGACGCCCGCGCTGTGGCTGAGGAGTTGACGCACCGTCGCTTTTTCGACTTTCGTCCCCTTGAACTCCGGTATGAATTTCGTGACCGGATCGTCGAGGCGCAGCTTGCCCTGATCCACGACGACCATCACCACCGTGGCCGCGACCGGCTTGGTGTCCGAGGCGATCTTGACCGCGTCCTCGACCTTCAGATCGCCGAACGCCTCCTTGAAGACGATCTCGCCCTTGCGCCAAAAGCAGCGAGAGGCCGGGCACGGTCTTATCGTCCACGGCCTTTCGGAGGACGGCCCGCAGCCCCTCCAGGTTGGCCTCCCGAATGCCGTGGGCGGAGGGATTGCCCGGTTTGAGGATGAGGGCCGGTTTCGAGGGGGCCGCCTTCTTCTCCGGCGCCTTGCGGGCCGGCGTGTCGGCGGCCCATCCCCATCCGACAGCCATGGCGAGGGCCACAACGGCCAGTCCCGCCGCCCGACGACGCATGCCTTGAGTCATGGCTCCTTCTCCTGAACAATTCTCGGTGCCGCCGGCAAGAGGATTTGCTGATCGTCTGTTTATTGGGAACCTTGCCCGGACAAGATAAGACTAATCTTGATAGCCCGAAGAGACCGGGTCAAACCTATTTTGGACTTGCTCCAATGGGTTAACTCACGCCTAGGGCGCCGCGTCTGCCTCCCGACTCGGAACCGCTGGCACATGACGGCGAAAAAAAGCGTAAGGTTGAACAAACCCCTAGCGCAACCGTGAGTGAAGCAGGGTAATGGGACGAGAACTGCGGAGAGGCAATCGAATCCGCGTCCGGAGTACGGAGCGGACGGAGAAGTACGCACCCGGCGACAAGGGGACGATCCTGTCGGGGCCGTATGTCCCCGCGCAGGGCGAACCGTACTACGTCGTGGCGATGGACGACGACGACAGCCCCCGCCCGGCCGTCTTCACCGTCGAAGAGATCGAACTGGAAGTCGGTCCTGCACGAGAGATGCCTTCCGTGGTCCGCTCGCGTCTGAAAAAAGGCGACCGCGTGCGCGTCACCGGCCGCAACCGCATGTACGGCTACCAGCCCGGCGACAAGGGTACGATCGTCCGCGAGGCGATCCGCGCCCCCAGCGGCACGCGCTATTACCTCGTCGCGATGGAAAAAGACAACCCCGCCCACGCCGGCGTCGTGTTCAACTCCGAGGAGATCGAGGCGGACGAGTGAGTTAGCCCGCCGCGCCAGCAAGGGTTCTGCCCTTGCTGGCGCGGCGGGCTGGTAAAATCAGGTTGAATCCCCTGTTCACCGACTCCCCTTCATCCCCGGCGGAAACGGCTCCTTGCCCAGTTCGATGTCCTTGATCCATACCGTGCCGGTTCCTTCGACGACCAGGTTCAGTTTGACGAGGTCCGGCCGCTCGCCTTTCCGCAGGACGAACGGTGTTTGATACGTAGCCCAATCGGTCGTCCCACTAACGGGGTTGAGCAGATCGCGGGAGAAGGCATCGCCCTCGCCGGGAAAGTGACAAAGCATCTCCAGGTACGCTTTGCCTTTCAATTTTTCCGTCTTCAGCCTGGCCCGGTATAACACCTGGCACTCTTCCAAAGTTTTGTCCCTGTTCACAACCTCGAAGAGACGGATGGTCCGAGGTTCCTTGACCTCGATCCGCCAACCGTCCTGGTCCTTCGAGACGCCGTCGCGGGTGATCGGCTTATCCAGCTCGTCCCGGCCGAAGATTTTGATGGTTCCCGGAAAGAAGTGGGCGCGGGCGGTCAGACGCACGGTCTCGCCGCGTTTCAGTTTGAAGTCGGAGCCGGTCATCTCGATCCCGTTGGGCAATTCGGATGCGATGATTTCATATTCGCCGGAACGAATCCGGTGCTCGCCCACCTTGAGCCGGTATTCGCGGTTGGCGGCGCGATCGTGGATCTTCACCCCGCCAGCCTTGTCGATCTGGACGGCGATGTTGTCGTCGCTGGTTTCGATGACGAACTCGCCCTTATCGGTCTGGACGATGATGATCGCGGCGGCGGCCGTCAATGCGCCGGCCAGCAACAGGGCGGCGACCGGACGGAGCCAGCGTCGCCACTTCGGCGGGACCGTGGCGAAAGGTCGCAGCACCGCCGCCACTTCCGCCGGCGTCTGGTAGCGGCGGGCCGGATCCTTGGCCATCATGCGCTGGACCACGCGAGCCAGGTCCGCCGGCACGTCGGTGCGGAAATCGGACAGCGGCTTCGGCGTGCCGTGACCGTGCGCCCGCAGCTTGTCGAGCACCGTGCCTTCGGGGAACGGTGTTCGGCCGGTGAGCAGAAAATACAGCGTGCAGCCGAGGCTGTAGATGTCGGCGCGGATGTCGGCGGCGTGGGCGTCGGTCGCCTGCTCGGGGGCCATGTAGTCGGCCGTGCCCATGACCGTGCCCATCTGCGTCAGGTTCCGCGACGCTGCGGTATCCGGCCAAGTCGTCTCCTCCGCCAGCGACAGGGCCGGCGATGCTTCGCGGACCAGGCGGGCCAGGCCGAAGTCGAGGATCTTGACCTGCCCCTGCGGTGTGCGCATCAGGTTGTGCGGCTTGATGTCGCGGTGGACCATACCGTGTTCGTCGAGCGCGCTCAAGACCTAGCGCCGCCTGCCGGACATACTCGCACGCCTCGGCGATCGGCAGCGGACCCTGCTGCTCGACCAGCCGGGCCAGCGTTGTGCCTTCGACGAACTCCATCACGAGGAAATGACTGTCGCCGGCCTGATCGGCGTCGTAGGCGTGGACGATGTTGGGGTGATTGAGCTGGCCGGCCGCCTTGACTTCGCGGCGGAAGCGCTCGACGACGGCCGGCTTGTCGGTCAGGCTGCGGTCGATCACTTTCAGCGCGACCGGCCGTTCCATGAGCCGATGTTCCGCCTTGTACACGACGCCCATGCCGCCGACGCCCAGCACTTCGAGGAGCCGATAGCGCGGGTGTTGTTCCAGCTCGGCCGGCATCTCCACGGAGGTGGGCGCGGCGGACGGCAACACCGTCGTCGCTTCCGTGGACGGCGCGGCCTCGGGCGGCTTGTGGAAGGCTTGCCGCAAGAGCGATACAAGTTGATCGTCGGGTTGCGACCAGAGCGTCTGGCAGCATACCGGACATCCGTTGACATGGCTTTCGATGGCGGACTATTCCGCCGGGTCGAGCTGCCCAAGGCCAAAGGCTCGCAACCGCGCCATGTCGGGATGAATGTGCTGGCCCGCACTCATGCGTCGGCCTCCTGATTCCTGTTGCTAAAAATGTCCCGCCCTCATGCGTCGGTCTTCCACAATGCGATACATCCGCGGCAGAAAATATAGCCCGACGAGAATGAGCATATCCAACGGCAAGGCGGGCACCACCAAGAAAAACCACACGCCAAACGGCTGGCCGGCTGCGAGGCCGATCAAACCGGCGATACCGAACGCGGTCGCCAGCCCGGCCAAGAGTAGGCCCAACCCGAAGGTCACGGGCCGTCCCTTGCCCAGCGGCACGAGGACGCCGATCAGGCTGCCCCACAGACCGCCCAGACATCCCAGGAGCGTGCCCGGAAGCCACGCCCAATGATTGGGGTCAAACCACAGTTCTGGCATATTGTCCTCCCTCGGAGTAGATGGCGCAGGCAAGTGCGTTGCCCCGAACTCACCAACTCTTCAGTAGAAGGACGAAGGGGCGACGTTTCTTTCAGAAAAATGTCAATCGAGGAGATCGCGGGCCTCTTCCCGAAGTCGCTGGAGCACACGCGACTTGGCGATGAAGACGGCGTTGACGGTCAGACCCAGTTCGGCGGCGACGACATCGGGCCGTGCTTCTTCGAGGACGACGCGGCGAAAGGCCCGCCAGGTGGACGGTGCGAATTGCGGCTCGATCCGGTCGAGCAGCCGGCGGGCGACGTGCCGATCGTGTTCCTGGTCCCACAGACGGCTAAGGCCGCTGTCGGCGTCTTCGAGCTGATCGAGCATCTGCACGAAATCGCTGTCGCCGGTGCCTCGGGGCTGAGAGCGTCGCGTCCGCCAGAACTTGCGGAGGCGGTTGGCCAGGATGGTGCGCAGCCAGTGCCGAAACGCTCCGGCCCGGCCGCTGTGCCGAAAATCCGCCGCCTCCCGCACGACGGCGCCGAGGACTTCCTGCACGAGATCGTCCACGTCGGCGCCCTGAAGGTCGTAGCGCCGCAGCCAACCGGTCAGGAGCGGCGTGTACAGATCCAGCAGGGTGCGCCACGCCTCGGCGTCGTCGCGGTCGCGCAGTCGTTCGAGCAGGGTGGCCGACGTGACGGACATGAATTCCCTCGCATGCGAAACGCCTGGGCCGTCTTGGACCTCATGCGTGATGGTTTCGCCTATCCTGGGAGCATCGTTAAACTTTTCGGCTCTGGATCGACTTCCGGGCCTTCAGGTGAAGCAGCGAGAGCACATCGCCTACCTTAACGTAGGCTTCGAGTTCTTGTCGTTCCGCGTCGCTCAACCGTCCTTCCTGGTTCTTTTGCGCAACTCGTTGATAAGGGCCTGGTCCCGCTCGCTGAACCCTAGTTCCAGCAGAGAGCGGGCAGCCGCGGGAGCGAGGCTGTTTTTCTCAGGCTCGATAACCCGGGTCCAGATGGCCGCTTCGCAGTCGGCGATAGGGGCTGCCCGCATGGTCGTTCTCCTTTGTTCTCTTCCCGATCGTATCAAATGCCCTGTCCGATTTCCCATCGCAAATAACAGCTTGGTCCGGGAGGCGAGAATGGATAGACTGGCGTGCGCGTTGTTGGATAATGACTGGCTTTACCAAGCGGGCCTCTCATGGACGAGAAGTCGGTTGCAGCGGGGCCGAATCGATACAAGCTAGCCCTGTTCCGCCGCCTGAAGCGACAGCGGACACGCGGCTGGGTTGTCTATTGTGTGCTGGTCTTAATTACGTTGAGCTTGGCATACCTGCACTTCACCTCCCCTCCCCCATTGATCTCCCGCGAGAATTACGAGCGAATTAGAGAGGGGATGCCCGAGGGCGAAATCGAGCGGATGGTCGGCGCCCGGCCCGGCGGTTACGAATGGTTTTGGGGGCCTGGCGCACAGCTATCGCAGGAGTGGGCCGCCCCTCAGCGCTGGTCCCGTTGGGGGAACAGCTACGGTATCCTGTCGGTCGGCTATAACGCGAAGGGGCAAGTCTGCTGCAAGCGTTTGGAGTACAATTCTCGTTCGGTGCCTGAGCGGCCGGAGTTATGGTCGTGGTGGAAACGGCTCGTCCATCGGTCGGTTCCCTGGAGCGAGCCTGCGGCGATCTACAGCCCATTTTGATCCCCCGCCATCAAGATGGTGGGCCGTAATGCAGGCGGAACTTGGGAGCGGACCTCATGCCCCTTACCCTGCAATGGCACGACATCGCCTTGCGCCTGGCGCTGACGATCGTGGCGGGCGTGTTGATCGGGATCAACCGCACCGAGCGCGGCCGAGCGGCGGGTTTGCGCACGACCTTGCTGGTGTGCCTGGCTGCCTCCGTCGCCATGATCCAGGCGAACCTGCTCCTGGCCACGGCGGGAAAAGCCGACGATTCGTTCGTGCATCTCGACCTGATGCGCCTGCCGCTGGGTATTTTGACCGGCATGGGCTTCATCGGCGGCGGGGCGATCCTGCGGCAAGGCGACCGGGTTCAGGGCGTCACCACCGCCGCCACCATGTGGTTCGTCACGGTGATCGGCCTCTGTTTCGGCGGCGGGCAGAAGGTGCTCGGCCTGGCGGCACTGGCGCTGGGCCTGATTGTGCTTTACGGCTTGAAGCGTTGGGAAGACAGCATGGGGCAAGACCGCCAGGCGACCTTGACTCTGTGGGCCAGCGCGGACGGGCCGACCGAGCAAGACGTGCGTGACGCCCTCAAAACGTCGGGATTCGAGGTGACTACCTGGAAGGTAGTGTTCGGGGGGCCAGCCCATGCGCGACGACGCACGCTGCGCTGCGAGGTGCGCTGGCACGGCAAGCGCACCGATGAGCCGACGCCGCCCGTTGTCAATGAATTAAGGGGGCGTACCGGTGTGTTGAAATTACGGTGGGAAGCATAAGACTCGTTTATTTTTTCTGATCTTCTTCCTTGGGGTGTCAGACGGGGCGGCTTCCACGAAGCACGAACCGGGTGAGGCCACGACAGAGAAGGCCCCCGATGAGTCCCCAGAATGCAGCGTAGATTGGTGCCTGGAACAAGTGTTCCGCCGCGCTTTCCAGCGTGATCCGGATAGTGAACGCCTGCAAGTCGTCCATCCCGCTGAGGACGTACGCCGCGCGAAGGTTGTTTTCCAATCGTGACATGAACGTGAAGTTGAACAGAAAGCCGTAGAGGCAGGTGATCACCATACCGATCATCGCGCTCCAAACACTCGCCACGATGCCGAGGAGGAGAGAGTCTGTGCGCTGAACAGCGCGAAAGCCTGCCGTCCCAAACAACACGAACAGGAACCCCATCACGGAAAAAGTCGAAACAACGTCCAGCCAAGGGGACATGGTCACGAAGTGTTCCACGGAAAGGTGTACGATGGAGACCGTTCCAATGACGAGGCCGATTAAAGCTCCCTGTCCCAGCGCGGTTCTCCCCGCTCCATCGGGTTGGCGTATCACCCCTATCGCTCCTACCCCATACAGTAGGAGCAGGAGGACAGACCAGACGAGGCTCGAAAGATTCCCTTCGCTCACGGCGGCGGGGTAACGCAGGATGGCATAAGCGATCGCGACAAATACTAGGACAACTGCAAAAGCAACGGCCACCGCCAGTCTAGAACCGCGAAGTCTTACGGTACGGACTAGCATGTTCTTTCACCGTCTCTCGTCTCTGGGGCGATCTTCTCAAGATCAACCGACAGGGAGCGAGTGTCAAGCCGCGGGATCGAATCCTTCTCCGGCCCGCGAGATTACCACAGCGACCAACGAAAGACAAGTTGAGCCATCGGGGTGCGATAATTCTTTCTGGGGGGTCTCAAGTGAGGTCTTTCCAGCCCGCGGCGCAAGCAAGGATCTTTATTTGCCCTTGCTTACGCCGTGGACTGGCAAGTGGATGTCTGCCTCACCGTGAGAAATATTCGTTCTTGGCGTACACGCTCAAAATCGTGTCACCCAGCTCGAAGAACATGCCTTCTTGCTCGTCCTTCGACAGCGCCAGGTCGGGATACTTGGCCGTCAACTGCTCGGCCGTCAGCGCCTTGGCGTCCATCTCGTCGGGCAGTACGCCGGTCGAGCCGATGTAGAAGACGAGCGGCGACACCTTCTCCTGGTAGATGTCCTCCGCGTACGCATCCAGCTTGCGCCGTGCGTCGTTCAGCGCGGCCACGTAATCGGCGCGCGACACCTTCTTGCCCTTGTGCTTCTCTTGCAGCACTTTCATCAGGTCGGTCACGCCCACGCGCTTGAGGATGCCGCTGACGACACCATTGCTCGTCAGGCCGAAGAAGTCGTCGAAGATGCGCCGCATGAACTCATCGACGGCCATGATCTTTGTCCGGGCCGACAGTTGTTTGTGCCGCACGGTAACGTCACCGTCGAGGAAGTTCTCGAAGGTCGGCTTGTCGATCTTCTGGCCGTCCTTGTCGATCACCTCATAAAGACGATCGAGGAACTTATTGGCCGACATCACCTTGCTCATGTTGATGATCTGGTGGTTGCCGATGTCGATCTTGTAGCTGACGCGCGAATCGACGCTGCCCTCGGCCAGCGCCTGCTGCAAGTCGGTGTACTCCGTCGTTGTCGGGAAGTTGATGTACAGGCTCTTCGACAGGTAATGCTTCTTCAACTCCTCGAGTTGCTCCGGCGTGAACTGGTCGGACTCTTCCTTCAGGTGCGCGGCGAGGATGCTCGACAGCACCTTGATCTCGGCAAGATCCTCGAAGACGCCGTCCAGGTTCACCGCTCCCTCGAAGGGCGGCACGAGCGGCAACAGATCCAGCCGCAGCGTGTAATCGATATCGGCGTCGTAGTTCGTCGCCGGCTGGCCGTCCACTTCCAGGATGCCCTCGTCTTTGAGCAGGTCGAACAGTTTCTTCGAGCTGATTTTGATTTGCAACGTCGGAACATTCAGTTCGCCGTCGCCGATCATCGTGTAGTTGTTGAATGTGCTGAGCTTGTCGAGCTTGATACCGGCCACATCCTTGATCGGCTTGCCGCCTGCGCGGCACCAGCTGCACCGGCCGGGCGATCAGCACGTTCAGGTTGGCCGTGTTGCGGTTGATGTCGAACGACGACACCGGAGCGTAATCGCCCTTGTCGGTGAACTCGGTCTTCAGGGTTGGCTCGACCACCTTGCCGCTGTCGTCGCGCACGCCCTGGACGCGGCGCAGGCCGCGGCGGACGTAGTTGGATTTCAAATGCTCCAGGTTGACGACGAACTCGTTTTTGTGCTGGCCGAGCAGGTGGGCCAGGGCCAGCACGCTGATGCGCGTGTTGACCGGCACGCGGTCGAGCACTTCATGTTCTTGCAGGATGGCGGGCTGGAACATCACCGTGTCGAGATCCTGGGCCATCGCCGCCACTTGCAGGTTGGTCAGCGCCTTGCCGTGCCGCTCGACCAGCGTGGCATCATACGTGCTGGCCAGGGCGTATTTGGCCGTGTTGATGGCCCCCTCGGAAAGCTGCGTGCGGGCGAAGGCCAGCACCGCCTCGCTGGTCTGCACTTCCGGCACGTCCTTGAGCTTCTTGTACTCGGCCTCGGTCAGTTTCTTGTACTTGTAAACGACGGCGTCGTGGTCCTCCTTGAGGCCGCGGATTTGCAAGGTGCCGGCCGCGCCGTTGATCTTGCCGCCCTGGTGCGAGACGAACACCTGATAATCGTAGCCCTTCTCCAGCGGCACCTCCAGGGGCGGCGTCACGGAGCTGCCGAGTAGCTTTTCCGTGCTGTAGAGCGAATCGTAGACCTGCTTGATGTTGCCGGCCTTGAGGCACGAGCCGGACACGCTGTTGGCGACCTTCGACAGCAGGCGGAAGTCGGAATAATCGGTGTAGGCGATGGTGTTGACGAAGACCGGCCGTTTTTTCATCTCGTCGCACAGTTTTTCGAGCGTCTTGGCCTCCGCGTTGGGGCTGGGGTGGTTGGCGTAGCCGTCGCTGTGCAGCGTGATGGCCGTCAATTCCTCGTCCTTGGCCAACGACGACGCCAGCTGCACCGCCTGCGAGATGCACGTCAGGCCGGTGACGTGGATCTTCTTGATCTCCTTCAGCTCCTTGGAATCGCGCTTCATGATCTCCTGGATCGGCCGGCGCTGGAAGTGGACCTGGCAATCGCCCTCCGACGAGTACGAGATCAAGGTCACGAGCAGGTCATACTGGCTGTATTCGTCGAGCGTCAACAGCTTGAGGAGTGTGTCCTTGAGGTCTTCAAGGTACGAATACATCGAGCCGGAGCGGTCGATGATGAGGATGCTGTGGGCGACCGACTTTTCCTTGGGCGGCTTTTTCGGCTTGTCCAGCTCGACGCGATCGACCTGATAGTAAGCGCGTTCCTTGCCGAGCAAGTTGTAGAGGGTGAACCTGGAGCGCGCGTCGGTGCGCAACCCGGCCTCCAGGGTGGCCGGCTTTTCGCCGCCGGGCGCCTTCTTGACGGTCCTGGCCTTGGCCGGAGCCTTGGTGGTCTGCTTGCCGCTGCCGGACGCTGTGCGTGGACGTGCCATGAGGTAGTCTCGCAAGGGTGTCGGAAACGAGAAAGTCACCAGTCCGCTCATCCGGTTGCGATTTCACGGTTGGACATGCATGCATCGCTTGTATCGTTCGCAACCAAGATGCCGAGATTATGGGTTCGCCCCATCACGAGGGCAAGGATATTTTGCGCGAAAGGAGGGGCCGATCCCAGGTCGGTAGTCGGACTTTGCGGGCGGGGTGAACGAACATTCATATCCGCCGAGGATTCGCCGGCCCAAGCGCCAGCGCAGACGCGGTCCTGACCGATCTGTTAAGCTCGCAGGGATATTCACCGTCGGCCGATTTTCGGCTTCCGCGAGGAGTCTCCGTCATGAGCGCATCCACCGAGGTTCCGCTGATGATCACGCCCGAGGCCGCTGCCCGCGTTGCCGAATTGGGCATGCAAAAGGAGTTGGAGCAGATGATCGCGCAAGTCCGCGAGGTCATGAAAGGGCTGGTGGCGATCGAAGTGAAGATTGCCGAGTGCTACGATTCGAGAGATGAGACAGGCGTTAGCATCGAAGCCTATAGGGACGGACCCTACGACCCCGAGGACAAAACCTCCCGGAACCTGATTGGTTGGGCCGTGGAGACATTTCCGCCGCAAGTGCTGGAGCATTTGTGCATTTTACCGTCCTACGGGAATCCCCATGCAAGGTAGGGCTTTCCTCGACATCGCTCGGGAAGTGATCGCCGGCGGCACGGAGGCTCACTCGCGCGCGACGGTGATTCACGCCTACTACGCCTTGTTCCTCGAATGCCGCGATGCGTTGACGCGCTGGGGAATCGCTCTCCCGCCCCGCCAGAATGTGCATTCGGCGGTACGCCTGCGCTTCGTCTATGCGACCAATGCGGGCGTGAAGTCCATCGGCAACGTTCTCGATCCCTGGTGCCGCCATCGCAACGATGCCAGTTACAACCTGGCCGCGTTGGTGAAATTCGCCGCAGACAACCTCGCCCAAGATGCCCTCACGGAAGTCGCTGACACCCTGACTCTGCTTGACGCCATCGAAGCCGACCCCGCCTGCCGCGCCGCCGCTATCGCTTCGTCTCCACCCTGAGGGGCGCCCGAGCCTGGCACGTCAAGCGCGCCGGCTCTGGACCTTTCGCCATCGCCTCCGGCCGGCGCCGCGCCTCCAGCGGCTCCATGCGCCCGAGCATCCTCGCTGACTGCGGTGTCGTTTTTTCGGAATAATGCTTGAAAGGGCAGTTATGAGCCGGTAGATTTCGGGCTGTTTCGGCGGCGACCAATCCGCGGAAAGAACAGGATGACGAACGATGGAATGCCCACAATGCGGTGCGGAGAATACGGCCGACGCACGACAATGCCGTTGCGGCCACGACTTCCCAACCAACACGTTGGTGCAAACGCAAGGGAGGGAAGAGCAACCCGACGAACTGGCGTCCGAAATACCGATCGGCGGACGGCCGCTTCGCAGATGTGCCAAATGCGGCGCGACCATGGCCATGCACCTTTGCGAGAACATGTACCTCAACGGTGTCATCCCGTCCGGCAAGAGAATGCACTTTCGCTGTGGTATGTGCGGAAAACAGATCAAGATCCGAAGCCTCTGGCGTCTTTGTCTGATTTTTCTCGGCTGTCCCATTTTCGTTTTGATGTTCTGGGCCTTGTACCCGTTTAAGGAAATCTATTACCTCATCTTCGTTCTGCTCCTGGCGATGTACCCATTAGCTCTCCTCAGCGAGTTCTTTACTCGGATAAGATACCCCAGGACGGAGATAAATGATTGACGGAAGAATCAAAAGGCACGGCAGCACCTCCCTGAAGAAGCGAAACCTCTGGGAGTATAGAGGCACGCCGGAGCAAATCCGCACGGGAGATATAGCCCCCGGCTTGCCGGGGGAAGACGTACCCCCGGCAAGCCGGGGGCTATGTGGATTTTGACCGGCGCAGTTCGATCGTCAACGGCTGGCCCTCCACCTTGACAGCGGCGCGATGCACTCCCGATCCGGTGAGCGGATGCCCGGACCATTCAACCGTCAGCGTCTCGGCGGCGATATATTCCTTATGCGCCTCGATCGCCTGGCGGAGCTTGTTGGACTCCGTACCCAGATACAGTTCGATGCGATCCTCCATTTCCAGGCCCGCCTCCTTGCGGAGGTTCTGGATATGGCGCACCATGTCGCGGGCCATGCCTTCGCCAGCCATCTGCTCGGTGATGCGCGTGTCGAGCGCCACCTGCGTTTTGCCATCGACCACGCCGGCCCATCCCTCGGCCGCCTTCATCTGCACGAGCAGGTCGGCCGGGTTTAGCGTGATCGTTTCGCCGCCGCAGGGCAGTTCGATCGCCTCGCCCGCCTGCACCTTCGCGGCCAGCAAGGCGGGGTCCGCCGCGGCGATGGCAGCCGTGACTTCCTTCAGACGCGGGCCGAACTGCGGACCCAGCGTCTTCATGTTCGGCTTGACCTCCGGCCTCAGCAGCGGACCTTGTACCGGATCGTGCAGTGACACCGCCTTGACATTCAGCTCCTCGCGGAGTTGGTCGCCGAAGCGCTGCACCGCCCGTGTGTCGCTGTCGCTGCCCGGCTGTACTTTCAGCTCGGCCAGCGGCTGACGCACCTTGATCTTGACGCTGTTGCGCGCCGCCAAACCCAGCGACACCAGCTCCAGCAGTCGATCCATGTCGGCCGAGAGATCCTTGTCGATCAGGCCGGCCTCGACGGCGGGGAAGTCGCACAGGTGAATGCTTTCCGGCTGGTCCGCCGTCTTGAGGTTCTGATACATCGTCTCGGTCAAAAACGGCACGATGGGCGCGAACAGCTTCGCCAGCGTCACGAGCACCGTGTAGAGCGTCTGATACGCGGCCTGTTTGTCCTGGCCCTGCTCGCTCTTCCAGAAACGGCGGCGGCTGCGGCGCACGTACCAGTTGCTCAGCTTGTCATCGACGAACTTCTCCGCCTCCAGGCAAAACGCCATCAGGTTGTAGTTCTCGAACGACTCGCGGGCCGTGCCGATGAGTTGCTGCAAGTCCGACAAGATCCAGCGGTCGATGTCCGGCCGCTCGGTTAATGGTACCGGCGGCGCGGCCGGGTCGAAGCCGTCGAGCCGGGCGTAGTTGCAGAAGAAGCCGTAGACGTTCCACAGCTTCAGCGTGAACTTGCCGCGCAGCTCGTCCGCGGGTTCGGGACCGAAATCCAGGTTGTTCGCTGGATTGTGCCGGGAGAACAACCAGCGGATGAGGTCGGCACTCATGGCAGGGAAATGGCTGACTTTCCCCTTGGGATCCTTCAAGTCATAGCCTTCGTCGGCCGCCCCCTCGAACGGAATGGCGTTGCCGGCCGACTTGTGCATCGGCCGATCCCACTGATCGCGTACCAGGGCATGGCCGAGCAGCGCCTTGAACGGCGGCTTATTCTCCATCATCGTGCTCATGGCCAGCATGGAGTAGAACCAGTTGCGGAACTGGCCGGGGAACGATTCGGTCACGAAGTCGGCCGGAAACCATTTGGACCACTCATCGCGGTCGCGGTTGTAACCCATCGTCGAATACGGCACGATGCCGGCGTCCAGCCAGGGATTGCCGACATCCGGGATACGCGACATCCGGTTGCCCGTCTTCGGATTGCGGATCTTGACCAAGTCGATCCACGGCCGATGCGGCGTGTGGCCCTCGAATTTGTCCCAGCCCTCGACGGCGCGCTCTTTCAATTCCTCGCGCGAGCCGATGACCTCGAAATCGCCCGTTTTCTCATCGACCCAGATCGGCAGGGCCAGACCCCAGAAGCGTTTCTTCGAGATCATCCAGTCGCCCATGTTCGTCAGCCAGTCGAGTTCACGAGCCTGGCCGTTGATCGACTCCGGCAGCCAGCGGGCCTGGCGCACCACGTCCTTGATCTCGTCGCGCCAGGACATGTTGATGAACCACTCATCGACGAGGCGGAATAACAGTTCCGTCTTGCAGCGCCAGCAGTGCGGGTAGCTGTGCGGATACTTCTCCACCGCCAGAAGCAGACCCTTTTTCTGCAAATTGTCGAGGATCCAATCGGTGGTGACGTGATCGACCGCGGCCTTGCCCTCCAGCGGGCCGAAACCGGGCAGAAAGACACCGTATTCGTCCAGGGGCGCCACCGGCGGCAGACCTTCTTCCTTGCCGAGGGTGAAGTCTTCCTTGCCGCAGCCCGGCGCGATGTGGACGATGCCCGTGCCCTCCGTCTCGCCGACATCCTTCCAGGCGATGACGCGGTGAACATCACGAGCCGATTTTTCAGCCGCCCATTTTTGTTGGCGGGCGATGCGGGAAGTCTCTTCGGGATAGCCGGCTGGATGCTGCTGGGCTGGCAGTTCGTCGAACGGACCGTCGTACTGCCAGCCGATCATGTCGGCGCCTTTCACCTCGCCGACGATCTCGTAACCGCCCTTGGCCTTGAAGTGCTGCTCCAACGGATTGAGCTTGGGCACGCCCTCGACCCATTCCTTCCGCTTCCACTGTTCTTCGAGCCGCTGCGCCGTGAACGCGCCTTTGGCCAGGTAATAGATCTGGTCCTTGTGCAGCACTTTCAGGTAGGTCAGCGCGGGATTGACGGCGGCGGCGACGTTGCTCGACAGCGTCCAGGGCGTGGTGGTCCACACAAGCAGGTTTTCGTTCGGCCGGCCGCGCAGCGGGAAGCGCACGAACACGGCGCGATGGGCGACGAGCTGATAGCCCTCGGCCATCTCCATCTGGCTCAGCCCGACCGAGCAGCGCGGACACCACGGCATGGCGTCATAGCCGCGATAAATGAGGCCGCGCTGGTGGCACTTCTTGAGGAAGGTCCAGATGGTGTAGTTGTTCTCCTCCGACATCGTGAAATAGCTGCGCCGCTCGTCGGCCGGCTTCTTCCAGTCGTCGTCGCGGTCCCAATCCATCCAGTAACCCAGCCGGACCGACTGTTCGGTCTGCACGCGGGCGTATTTATCGACGCGCTCCTTGCACTTCCGCACGAAGCGATCGATGCTGGCGAAGGTGTCGCCGGACACGAGGTTCTCGATGTCGCGCTTCGAGCGCAGCTTCAGTTCTTTCTCAACCTCGACCTCGACCCATAGCCCCTGGCAGTCGAAACCGTTCTGGTAGCGCAACCGATAGCCGTTCATGGCGCGGTAGCGCTGGAAGGCGTCCTTGTAGGTTCGGCCCCAGGCGTGGTGAACGCCCATCGGGTTGTTGGCCGTGATGGGTCCGTCGAGAAAGGACCAGCGCGGCCCATTCTGGTTCTTCCGGCGCAGCTTCTCGAAGGCGTCGATGCGTTGCCAGAACTCCAGGACGGTGCGTTCCAGGGCCGGGAAATTAACCTGCTGCGTCTCCACTTTCTCGAACGGCATGACGACTCCTCGCGGGACGAATGAATCCCCTTATCTTAGCATCTGACACGCGGGATCGGCAGACGTTCAGTCCTCGGAGCGTGCCGGAAGCGCCAGCGCACAAAGCCGCGCAATACGCTCCGCGAAGGGCGGGTACATCTCGGTAAGGACAGACCGCTCGCCCGCCTCGTAGTCGGCGAAGTCGAAGCCGGGCGCCATGGTCGTGCCCAAGAGCGCCCATCGCCCACCTTCGCACAGCGCGCTCCCTTGCCACACCCCGGCCGGCACCGCCGTTTGCACCTGCTGCCCCGCCAGAATGTCTGGGCCGAGCGTGACAATCCGCCCGCCGTCTGCCGGCGACGGTCCCAGTTGCAGCATCTCGACCGGATCGCCGAGGTAGAAGTGAAAGACTTCATCGGTCGGCAAACGGTGCAGTGCCGAGAACGTGTCCGGCGTCAGCAGATAGTAGATCGCCGTGCCCGCGCTGCGGCCGGCCTCCGGCCCTTGCCGCGCGGAGCGATACGTCTCCCGATACCAACCGCCCTCGCGCGGCAACGGTTCCAGACGCAGAAACCGGATCAGTCCCTCGGCCGTCAGCATGTTATTGTCCCAGCGCTTGAAAGAGCAGCATCGTCCCGACGCCGAGCAGGCCGATATGAATGTACCGAATAAAGGTGTGGGCCTTCATGCGTCGATTGATCCATCGTCCGAGGAAAATCGCCGCCAGCGCCACGGGCAGGGACAGAAAAAAATAGCGCGTCACGGCCGGCACCCATAGACCGTCCAGCCAGTAGCCGGCCATGATGATCGCACTGGCGGGCAGAAAATATCCTTGCAGGGTGGCGCGGAAATGTTCGGGCGACCAGCGCCGCAAGGAGCCGAAGATCACCAAGGGCGGCCCGTTCATCCCGTAGGCCCCTCCCAGGATGCCGGCGATAAAGCCGAACGCCCAGGCCGAGCGATCACTCCTTAACTCGAAATGCATCCGTCCCATCAGGGAATAGAGCGAGAAACCGAGGATGACGACGGCCAGGATTCCTTTGACGACCGGCTCACTCGCGTTTCGCAACAGCCACAGGCCCAGCGGAATCCCGGCCAGAGTCGGCAGGACCAACCGCCAGGCGCTGCCGACATGAACCTTGCGCCAATCCTGCACCAAAATCACGGCGGCGACGGTGATCGATAGGAGGACGGCCAGCGGGACGGCCACCTTGACGGGAAGGAACAGGGCCAACAGCGGCACGGCGACGAGCGCCTCGCCGAAGCCGAAGGCCGACCGGATCAGCGTGGCCAGGAACACCACGGCCAAAAGGAGCAGGACCACGCCCTCGCCCGACATCAACCCTCCGACTCCGCTTCCTCAGGCGCTTCCGCGTCGTTGCCGGCGAGCCATTCGTCCAGCGGTAGGCCGTCCGGAATGCGGAAAAGCCCCTGGCGGACGCGCTGGATGATCCCCTTGGCGATGAGGCCGCGCGTGCCGTAGAGGATGTAGTGGACCTTGTGGTTGTCCGGGTACGCGTAGCCGCGCATCCCGAAGAACTCCGGACAGGCTTTCCAGACGGCGACCGAGATGTCATTGAGCGTGAACGGCTGCGGGATGGACCGGGCGACGCGCAGCAAGGTCAGCCAATGGCCGCTGGCGCGCAATTTCTTGAACGTCTCCCGGCGCGAATGCTCCATGTCGGCGCGCTCCGGCTCGCCGCGCGTGTCCTCGGCATAGTCCCAGAGGGTTCGCTGGCTCATCAAGTCCCCTCCCCTCGGCATGGGCCGAACGTGCCCTTTCTTTATCTCAATGTAAGGGGCTTTGTCCGTGCGGACAAATGATTTCTCGCGGACGGCGTGGGGCGGCGGCCGAGGCGGTTGCGTTGTTGGCAGCGACTCAAGCCGCTGGCGGTTGGCGTAACGCCTCCGCGATCGGTCCCAACCGCGTCTGCCCCAACGTCCCCTCCCAACGCGGTGCCCGCGCCAACAACAACGCAAACATTCCATGCACCACCATCACCACGCCCACGAAGGCATGGAAGCGACGAGCACCCGTTACGTTCCCATCGTCCACCCCCCAAAACACCTTCAGACGGCCGTTGACACGCTCCACCGACGTGCGGCCCTTGTAACGACGCTCGAACTCCTTGGTCGCCCGCGGGATCGGCGGAAAACGGCGCAGGTCCACCGCACAGGGCACCCGCACCGTCAAACCGTACGACCGGCCCGCGCTGCACTTGTTCTGGCTGGGGCAATCCCAGCCCTCGTGCAACGCCGGGCAGCGGTAACGCACGCTGTCACGCCCCGCCTCGTAACCGACATACGCCATGCGGTGACGCACCGGCGTGACGCTGACCGTGTCATAGCAGTACACCGTGCCCGCCTCGTCGTGTACCAGATGCAGCGGGTAACGAGCCGCCCGGCAGCGGCCGCTCTGACTCCTCCTTCCACAAGGCGCGGTTCTGAATCAAGGGCTTAATCCCCGCGGCGTGTAAGGCCTCATGCACCTTCTCGTCGTCGGCCGCCTTGTCGTAAGCCAGCGTCTTCATCCGCCCCGCCGGCAGGTTGGCCTGCGCCTGACGCACGAGCACGGGTACCACTTCGTTGTCGCCGGTCGCGGTGTCGCTGACGTGGTAGGCCAAGCTCACCTCATGCGCGACATCGACCAGCAAGTGCAGTTTGTAGCCGAACCACTCGACGACCTTGACCACCTTGCCCTCCTCGTCGCGGTACTCCTTTTTCCCGCCGGACGGTTGTGGCAGTCCCTGGGCGATTTCCGCGGCGACGGCCTTGGCGGCGGCCTTGGGCCGGGCGTTGAGGGTCGTCGAATCGCCGGCACTATTGCGGCCGAGGTCGGGCACGGCCAGGCCCAGGCGTCGGACCAGGTGGTCAAAGAGGGCGTGGAGGTTATCCCGATGGGGCGGTTGGCCCAGCACGTCGAGGAAGCGGGAGAGATTCCAGTCGTGGGGAATCTGGTCGGCGGCGGTGATGTCCAGCAGTCGACACAAGGAAGGATTACGGTGCAACTCGGCCAGGGTGTCGTTGATATGGGCGTGGCGGAGGGCGATGGTCAACAGCAGGATGCGCCACAGCCGTGGCAGGGGGAAGTCGTCGCGTCCCTTGCCGCGTGCGGCCTGGAGTCCGTCGAGGAGGGGTTGATCGGGGACGCTGTGGAGCAGGTCGCGGAGGGTGGCGAGGGTGGGATAGTCTTCCAGTTCGGCCCAGGCGAAGAGCGGTTGTGCGGCGTGGATGGCTTTCATAGCGCAGCTCCGTTGCGGTTGGGAAGAGCGAGGGGCTGGTTTACAGCGCAAGGGAACGCCCGGCGAGGGGCCGGCTGGGGTAAAAAAGCGAAAAAAGGGTTGAGCGGGGATGTCCAGAGCAGGAAAACAAGAGGCGCGCTGGGGTAAGCGTTCAAAACCACGAACGTAAGTCCAAGAACGAGAGAGCTTCCCAACATCGCAAGCGGCTCGCGGCGGCCGGAGAACACTTGCCCCCGAGCATCCTGTGGAGTATCCTGCCGAGGAGGGTTTGTGCGGGAGATGGAAGGTGAAGGGAAGTAAGAGTTTGTCCCGCGCGTTGGAGAGGTGGCTGAGTGGCCGATAGCGCCGGTTTGCTAAACCGGTGTCGGGGTAACACCCGACCACGGGTTCGAATCCCGTCCTCTCCGCTTCAAACCGATGGGTCTTTCCAAATCCTTTGGAGTAAGTAGTTTGCGATCGCGAATCTGATTGGCCCAGTCGAGTGTGACAAGACTGGGTCAATCCTCACGCCCGCGCACCACTTCACGGCCCATTCCGGGGCTTTCGGCGAAACCCATCCGGCTTGCGTTTCTGCACCTGTTCGCCCACCATGGTCAAGATCCTCAGGACATCGCTTCCTGCCTCGGCAGCCTCCACGACATTAAGAAACCTCGCCGTCGGCAACTCCGCCACCGGCCTCATCCAGAAACTGCAAACGCCTCATCTGGCGCTGCGCCTCGTCGTCGTGCAAGTGGTAATAGTGGTTCATTGCAGCTAAACTGAGGAGCAATATGATCCTCCTATAGCCCCCCAAGAGGATCGTCATGGCCATCCCCGCGAACAAGATCGAGGTCCGGCTGTCCGCCGACCAGCGCGCTACGCTTCAGCGGTTGGTCCGCACGGGCACCCACCCGGCCCACGCCCGCAG
The DNA here is from genome assembly GCA_963767535.1 of uncultured Planctomycetota bacterium. Lineage (GTDB taxonomy): Bacteria > Planctomycetota > Planctomycetia > Gemmatales > Gemmataceae > JAJPHU01. Next base: position 554,292 of record CAVYEC010000005.1, on the reverse strand, counting down.
ACGCGCCGCCATCCTGCTGAGAGCCGATGCCGACGGCCCGGACAACTGGACCGACGACCGCATCGCCCAGGCCCTGGGCATCAACCGCAACACCGTCTGGCGAGTCCACGCCCAGTTTGCCGCCGAGGGGCTCGACGCCACCCTGCACAAGAAGAAGGCCACCGGCCGGCAGTACCGGAAGCTCGACGGCGCCCAGGAGGCACGGCTGATCGCCCGGGCCTGCTCCCAGCCCCCGGAGGGCCAGGCCCGCTGGACCATGAGGCTGTTGGCCGACAAGCTGGTCGAGTTGGAGGTGGTCGCGTCCATCGACCCGTCCACCGTCTGGCGGACGCTTCAAAAAACGACCTCAAGCCGTGGCTGAAACAGCAGTGGGTCATCCCGCCCAAGCAGAGCGCGGCCTTCGTGGCCAGCATGGAGGACGTGCTGGACGTGTACGCCAGGCCTTACGACGAGGATCACCCGGTGGTGTGTGTGGACGAGGGCGGCAAGCAGTTGATCGGCGACATCCGCGAACCGCTGCCGGTGCGGCCGGGTTCGCCCGCGAAGCAGGACTACGAGTACGAGCGGGAAGGCATGGCGAATCGGTTCATGGCCGCCGAATCGCTGGGCGGCCAAAGGCACGTCGAGGTAACCGAGAGGAAGACGGCGGTGGACTTCGCGCGGTTTTTGAAGCGGGTGAGCGACGAGTGGTACCCCGACGCCCAGAAGGTGGTGCTGGTGTGCGACAACCTGAACACACACACGCCGGCTTGCCTGTACGAGGCGTTCGAGCCGGCCGAGGCGCGGCGTCTCGTGGAAAGGTTCGAGTGGCACCACACGCCCAAGCACGGCAGTTGGCTGAACGTGGCGGAGTGCGCACTGAGCGTGCTGGCGCGGCAGTGCCTGGACCGGCGCATCCCGGACTTCCGGACGCTCACGCAGGAGGTGGCGGCATGGGAGGTGAGACGCAACGCGGCGGTGGTGAGGGTCGATTGGCAATTCACCACCGCCGACGCCCGGGTCAAACTCAAACGTCTCTATCCCTCAGTTCAGCTGCAGTGAACCACTAATGCGACGATCACGAGGTCCTTTCCGAGGCCGAGCACCTCAAGGCGGCCTGGCTCGAGATCTAAACGAAAGATGTGCAAAGCGTAAGACGGCGGCTTGCGGTTTTGCTGTCAAGCAGGTGGATCACGTCGATAAGACGCAGTTCTACTTTCACGCGCCGGGAGGCCAGGTGTTTGGGCAGGCGCCGGAGGATGGGGGGCTTTGATGGGAGGAGGGGTGAGCGCGAAGCGATAAACCCTTGGGGTCTGGGTTGCAATTCGCTCGGTCGCCATGATAACGTCCACCGGGGCCGAGGATCCTGGTATGGAACCCATGACGATTCCTATCGCTTGCGTCCAGATTTCCTGCACACCGTTCGATCGGATCGCCAACCTGGAGAAGGCTGACGAGGCTATCGGGAAGGCAGCCGCCCAGGGGGCACGCCTGATCCTGCTGCCCGAGTTCCTGCCGACGGGCAGCACCTGGGATTGGCGCCTTCTGGATCTTGCGGAGCCGCTGGGAGGTCCGACATCGCGATGGATCCAGCACCAAAGCCGAAAAACGGGATGCTGGATCGGGGCAGGAATCCTCGAGCGAGCCGGCGAAGCCGTGTTTGACACTTTCCTTCTGGTCGGCCCAACCGGGGAGATCCATTCCTATCGCAAGCAGTACCCGGCCTTTTTTGAACTGCTCCTCTTCCACCGAGGCAGGATGGTGGGCATTTTCGACACGGCCCTCGGACGCATCGGCTTATTGGTTTGCTGGGACATGGTTCATGCCCGCCTCTGGAAAGCCATGGCAGGCCAGATCGATTTGCTTCTGATCTGCTCCGCATGGCCGGCCGCCAAGACGGGTAACCTGCCCATCCCAGGCTTCCAGGGATGGCTCGACCGACAACCCGTGCACATGCCGAAATACCTGGCCAAAACACTCGATGTCCCCGTTGCCTACTGCAACATGACCGGCCCTTTCATTTCGCCCATTCCCTATATGGGCTTTACCTATCGGGCCCAATTTCCCGGATCCTCATCGATTACCGAGTCGGACGGTACCACCATCGCCGCCGCCGGCTCGGAGGAGATCATCCTTTTGGGTGAGGTACGTCCAAGTGTGGAGACTGTGCCTCGCAAGGCGGCTTAGCAAGACTCATTCAGGGCGATATTTGGCTCCGTGATTTGGGTTGTTGAATTGATGCCTATTGCTCCGGAAGAATCTTTGGCCCGCTTACGGCTCCTTCAAAACTGTCAAATATCGGCGGCGACCAGGTCGGCAAGTCGGCCAGCCCTCCGCCGCAATACGTGTGGTGCCAGAGCTGTGTGGCAATGACGCCGGTAAGGCCCATGTCGAGCACATAACGCTGAAACGAGGTTCGCTGCTTTCGACTCTGGACATCGCGGGCCAATTGAACGCCGTCGCCGTTGAAATAGCCTGTGGCCTGGAGCGACGCGGGGCTAAGAAGTTGATCGACCCACGCCGGCCTATCCGGTGTAAGGAAAGTGCCGGAGAAGAAAGCCCGGAACATCGTCTTGGGCCGGTTGGCAATGGCTGCCGGCAGCACCCGGGCAGCCAAGCGACGCAACAGCCATTTGTCGGTCCAGCCTCGGACCTTGAGGCGCGGCTCGAGGCCGGCGCAAAAGGTGACAACCTCCTCGTCCAGGAAAGGAAACCGCCCCTCGAGGGAGGCATTGTGCATGGCCCGGTCGCCCTTGGCCGCCAGGAGCATGCCAGGCAACAACACCTTGTTGGCCAGGTAGAGACTCTGATTGAGCGGGTGCCAGCGCCGGAATTGATCCGTGGGCAAATCCAGCTCGTCGTAAGCGGAGTGACTGCCGATCGATTCCCACAGGCCGGGCGCGAAGAGACGCTCGCGCGACTGGGCCATCATGTCGTAGGGGAACTGCTGATAGGTTCGCCGCCCTCCCGTCGGTGCAAAAGGGGGCCGGTGCCCGCGACCGCCGCCGGCGAGGCCGGACAAAAGGAACCAGCGGACGGTACCGTAGCCAACTCGGCCGAGGCGGCGACCCAAACGGTCGAGCTTGAACCAAATGTAGCCTGCCAAAGCCTCGTCGGCACCCTCGCCAGAGAGCGCTACCACGAAGCCATGGTTGCGAACTTCCTGAGCCAGCCTGAGGGTACAGGCTGCCGAGGTGTCCAGGACGGGACCTTCCGCCGCCCGGATCAATTCCGGATAGGCCTCGGCAATGTCCCGCGTCGTCATGGCCACCGTGGTCAGGGGGGATCCCAGGGAAGCGGCGGATTCGGCGGCCTGCAGTCTTTCGTCGCTGGGACCGGACCTGTTCAGTCCAATCGTGAAGGAGGGTACGGGCTCGCCCCGTTCCTCAGTGGCAAGACCGAGCAAGAGGGTTGAGTCGAGACCGCCGCTGAGATAAGCACAGACGGGCCGTTCCCCGATGAAACGTTGGCGCACGGCCTTGCGAAGCAATTCTCCCAGTTCCTCGGCGGCCCGGCCGGGGTCGGAAAAGTGTCGCTCCTGCCCGGCGTCCGGATAATCGAGATCCCAGTAGCGTTTGAAAATCATCCGGCCGTCGCACACCCGGAGATAATGCCCGGGTGCCAGGGAGCTCACGCCGGCAAAGCAGGTCCGCTGGGGAGGCAGGGAAAAAAAGTTGAAGAAGTAGTCGATGGCCCGAGGATCGGGACGTGCGTCCATAAGTCCCGAGGCCAGCAGACCTTTGATTTCCGAGGCCCACAGCAACCAGCCGTCGGACTGGCAGAAGAACAACGGGGCTATACCGGGCCGATCGCGGGCAAGCAGCAAGGTGCGCTGCGCGCCGATCCCAAAGGGCGACCGCGAACTGGCCGCTGGTCCGAGCGAACACCTCCTCGCTATGGTCCTCGTAAAGGTGCGTCCAGGCCTCGGTATCGCAATGCGTGGTCAGCGTATGACCGCGATCCAACAACCTCTTGCGGAGCTCGGGATAGTCGTACAACTCGCCTTCGAAGGCCACCCAGACGTCACCATTCTCGTTGGAGAGCGGCTGGCGCCCCCCTCGCACATCGATAATGGCCAGGCGGCGCACGCCCAGGGCCAGGCCCGGTTCGCAATGAAAGTGCTCGTCGTCAGGACCCCGGTGAGCAATGGCCCGAGTCATGGCCAGGATGCGCTCGCGAGGAAATGTTCGCGTCCCCGTCAGATCGATTGCGCCGGCAATTCCGCACATACATTACCCGATCTTCCCCGGATGAACGCCTTCGGGTGGCACGGATTCGACTTCGAGGAATGACGATACCCCCGCGAATGGCTGTATTCAACGATTTTCCTGCCTGTACAATCGGCCAATCGGCCGACATCCTGCCGATGGGTCCGGCAGGCCGGCGGGCACACTCCCACGACCCGGCGCGATAACGCAAGTTGTAGTAGAAGACCTTCGGCTGGCGCGACGGCCGCTTTAGCCAACTGGCGATCCTCTGCTCCAGCACCGCGTCGGCCTTGATGCGAATGGCGTAGCGGAAACCTTCCTGATCCAACAAACGCAGCAGTTTCGCCTGTCGGGATCTCGCGTCGTTTGGGGCACGGTCCCGGCCGGGCGGCCCCGACGCGACGGGGGCCTACGTGGGCGATCCGTCGGCCAAAGGTGGGCGGCGGGACAAGTCCCCGGAGCTGCCTTAGTCCGACACCAGTCTCCGCCACAGGCGGCGTTGCTTGCGCCAGTCGAAGGCTTCTGTGATCGGCATCAGGTCGGCCAGGATGATCGGATCGCGGCCGCGCTGGGTCAGGGGCAGAAACAGCAGCGCTTCCTGGATGTCCGGGGCCAGGTGCAGCAGGCTCATGACCTGGCTGACACGAGCCCGCGTCACATGGCCCAGCGACGCCAACGCACTGCAGCTGCCGACCTGCCCTGTACGAACCAGTTCGCCGAAGCGCAGGGCCAGTGCCATCAGCCGGGTCACCCGCGGCACACGGCCCGGCGGCAAAGGCGCCGCCTCCACGCCGGGGAGCATCTGCTTGCGGCTGCCGTGACCACACCTCTGGAAATGTACCGGGACTTCGATCGTCACCGTCGTACTCATGCGCTGTACTCCTCGCCACCCAGGCCGAGCAACTCGCCGGCCAGCGTCTTCAGGCCCAGGGGATGAAAGGTGATCGACACCTTGCCGCCCGCTCCGTCGTAATCCACGCGCGACACCAGCAACCCGACGACCCGGGCCTGCTCGCCGGGCGTCATCGCCTCCCAGGACAGGTCCAGCCCGGCCAGCGCCGCGCCGCCTCGGTCTCGTCGAGCCGATCCTGCTGCGCCGCCTCCAGCTGCGCCCTCAGGCGGGCCATCCGATCTTCCACTTGGCCGACCCGCTCCTGCAACTCGGCCAGGCGTGACACCACCCCGGCGCCGGGAGTGCCGGCGCCGACCTCGGCCAGCAGTTTGCGCATTTCGGTCTGCCCCCGGAGCAGGTCGTGACCCAGCGCGCCCCGCTCGGCCTCCATCTCGGCCAGGCGGGCGTCGTCCCCTTGGCGCACCTTCGTCAAGATCTGCTCCAGGACCAGCGGGTCGCGGCCCAGGCGCTGGATCTGCTCGACGACCAGCTGTTCGATGGGTCCGGCGGGGATGGACTTGGAGGGGCAGGTCTGCCAGCCGCTCTTCTGGGCATGGACGCAGGTGTAATAGCGGTAACGCAGACCGCCCTTGCGTGTAGTGTGCGCCGGCGTCATGGCGCAGCCGCAGCACACGCAACGCAACAAGCCCTTGAGTAAAGCGGTGAAGCGATGCGCGCTGGGAGGGCCAACTTCGGGGCCGTGGCTACGCAAGAGTGCCTGCACACGCCCGAAGGTGTCGGCGTCGATGAGCGCCGGTTGCTCGCCGTCGTGGACTTCGTCCTTGTAGCGAACTTTGCCGGTATAGACGACGTTGGTCAACAGCCGGTACAGGCTCGTTTTGGTGAACGGTCGGCCCCCTCGTGTGCGGCCCTTGCGCGTCTGCCAGCGCTTGCCCACCCAGCCGCGGCGTTCCAGTTCCTGTACGACGGGCAAGAGGGCCTGGTGCTCCAGGTACAAGGCGAAGATGGCACGCACCCGTTCGGCTTCTTTTTCGTTGATGTGCAGTCGTCGTCCGCGGGGGTCGAGGTCGTAGCCTAAGACGGGCGTGCCGCCCGACCACTTGCCCTTGCGGCGGGTGGCGGCCACCTTGTCGCGGGTGCGTTCGGCGATGATCTCGCGCTCGAACTGGCCGAAGGACAACAGCACGTTGCAGCGCAGGACGCTCCATGTTGCCGCCGGTGAAGCCGCCGTCGTCATAGCGGTCGGACAAGCAGGTCCAGCCTTCGTGGGTTTGGCTGCGGATGAAGGCTTCGGCGGACTCGCGCTGGGCGTCCAGCGAGTTGAACTCCTGCTCCAGCCCCTCCTCCGTGGACTTGCGGGTGTAGATGGCACAGCGAACCAGGGGCAGTGTGGCCGCGGCTTTCTTGGCGTGAGAGTTCATGCAATCTCCTTGCGGTTATTGAGGGCGTTGCGGAAGAAGTGGAAGCCGTTGCAGTGGCTGCCGGTGACGGCCTTGGCCACGGCGCTGAGCGAGGGATAGACCCGCCCGGCGAAGGCGAAGCCTTCGGTGAGCACCTGTACCTGCACGAGTTGTCCCTTGTAGGGGCGGGTCAGGATCGTGCCCGGAGGCGGCAAGCGGTGATCGACCGGCGTCGGGACGCTGACCGGCTCGGGCGTGGTCGCGGCGGCAGTTTGGCTGCGTGGGGGATTGAGTCGGAGGTCGGCGTCGCGAGCCAGTTCGGTGGCGCGTCTTCGGGCCCGTTCGGACAGGTCGCCCTCGGCCAGGGCCTGGAGACGGCAGGCGATACGCTTGACCAGCCAGGTGCGATTGCTCGCGGCGGTGGCCTCGCCGAAGACTTCGGCGAAGCGTTGCCGCAATTGGCCGATGCTGAGGCGCTCCAGCGTCGCGACCTCATTGACGATGTTCAAATCCACAGGGTTCCCCTTTCTGGGTGTTTGGGAGCGGTCAACCCGTGTGGACAGTGAGCCTCGTTTGGCCGAGGAACTCAAGGCCATCAGAGATAAAAAGGAGAGTATTTTTGGAGCGGAAAGGGGTGGTGGAAGTCGTCGAACGGACCATGAAATCCGCGTCCGATGCGGCTGAGGAGGGGCCTGGCGTAATACGAAGAAGTTACGCGAGTGAGAGTCAAGCCTCGTGTGGAGATTCTCGCTCCGCGATCTCTCGCCCGCCGCAGAGGAGAGCGCACGCGGCATGGCAGGCTAACCCGCGTGGCGAGGCCGTTCACGGCGCCCTCCATCGGGTTCCCTGCCGCTTTGATTTCGCAAAGGCATTGCTCGTAAGACATTGCATTGTGCGAGCTCATTATCGCTACGCGCGTGCTGCGCGGAGACGCTGTCGCGCAGCGAGGGTGTGCCTGTCCGCTTCTTTACTCCCTTAGGTCACACTCTGGGTTTTTCTAGGACAGGTCTTGAGTGCGGACCTTTCCTGCCACGCCGCCGTCGCCCGCCTGATCGCCCACCGCCTTTCTCGAGGACAAAGCCTGTGCTCAGCCGAGACCGGCGCCTCCTGCCAGGATCGAGCCCGCATTCCCAGATCAGTATTTGCAACTGCCGGGTGGCTTCGCGTGCGGGAAGATCGCCCGGCGCCACCACGATCGCCCTGGCGCCCGAATCCCCAAGATAGAAGCGAAATTCCCGACCTTGTACCCCGGATGGAGCGGGGCGGCGATGGCGCGCACCCCGGTCGTGGACAGGGACGCGACGAACTACTCCAGATTATTTGGGTAGCACAATGCCGACCGGCTCCCCGGTCTGGACGCCCCTCGCGCTGGGTCGTTGTCACTGCTTCGACTTGATCTTGCAGTTGCCCGGAGGTCCCCTCGGGGCCATCCGGAATAAATAACGCAGGCTGGGACGCGAACTTCGGCGACCACAGGGGCATCAAGGTGGAATTCATGGCTCGGCCACGTAAAAAATTGTTTATCGTCTGCCACTGTTTTAGTAATCGAACGGGGACCATTGTAGCTGCAAGCTAAAGCCTGCAAGGCTGTTGAAGCTTGTTTTCCGATGAGGGGAGTCATGGTAGTGCGGATGCTGGAAATTCGAGGCAATCTGAAGAGCGCCTACGCAGACGTCTTCACACCGCAAGCGGTTGCCGCCTTGGATGCCCTGGCCGGTTTGGATGCCGATCGCAAAGCCCTGATGACGGCCCGCGTCGAACGGCGGGCGGCACGAGCCCGAAACAAGCAGCGGATCGACTTCCTCGACCCGCAGGCCACCATCGCGCGAACCAAGATCAAGGTTCAAGACGCCCGCGCCGGCATTTTTCTTGGCACCGCGATTCCCAAGGACCTCCGGCGCCAATGGATTCAAGGCACCGGCCCGGCGGCGAAGCCGAATGCCCCGGTGGAGAGGAGCATCCGCAACGTCGCCTACGCGCTCCTCTCGGGCGCCGACGGCTGGATGTTCGACGGCGAGGACGCCCTGGGCCAGATCTCGACCATGTCTCTGGACAACCAGCGCAACCTCAGGCTGGCCATCCGGCGCGATCCCGTGTTCATGAAAGTTGCCGAACAGGTCACGGGCGAAATGAACCAATGGGGGCAAGCTTTTTTCGGCCGCCCCATCATCAGTGACTGGAAAAAGCAGCTCGACTTTACAACCAAGATCTTTCGCGCGCGTGGGCTGCACCTGGACGACCGCCATGTGCGGCACCCCGGCGGCGCCGGCTTCTCCGCATCTATCGTCGATGCCGTTCTCTACGTGGTCAATAACCACCGACCTCTGTGCGATACAGGCGCCTCGCTGGTCTTGTACCTGCCGAAAATCCAGACTGCCGAGGAAGCAGCCCTCTGGAACGACATCCTGTCGGCCCTCGAACAACACCTGGGACTCCCCGTCGGCGCCGTCCAGGTGTACGTGCTGGTCGAACAGGTCGAAGCCTGCTTCCAGTTGATGGAGATCCGCGCTGCCCTGGGCCAACACTTCGTCGGCTTCAACACCGGCCGCTGGGATTACATCAACAGCGTCGCCGACGCCATGGCCTGGGACCGGGAATTCGTGAACCCGAACATCGACGCGATCACGATGACCTATGGCTACATGCGGGTCTACGAGGATCGTGTGCGCCGCGCCTGCAATACACCCGATCAGTTGGGCCAGTGTGCTCTCTGGCAGGGCGGCATGGAGCCCAACATCCCGGTCGGCTCCGAAGCCGGCGTCCGCAGCGGCATGAGGCGAGCCGTGAGCGGCTCCGAACGCGAACAACGCGAGGGCGCCAGCGGCAAGTGGGTCGCCCACTGGAAGATGGTTCACATTGTTCGGCCCGTCTGGGAACGCGCCGGACAGGACAACCAGCTGGGACGGCCATTCCCTCTGCTCACCTACACCCCAGCCGACGCCGAGGCTCTCTTCCTGCTCGAGCCGGCACCGCGAACGGTACGCGGCGCCCGGGATCTCTTGAGCGTCGCGCTGCAGTACGGCAACGCGTTCCTGGTCGGACTCCAGGCTGCCGCGCTCAAACCGGCGGACTATTTCGGCGACGACGATGTCCTGTACCTCATGGAAGACATGGCGACCGGTGAAATTCGCCTCAGCATCCTCTGGGAATGGCTGCACAAGAATGCGTCCTTCACCGCGGACGATGCTCCGGTCGGCATCCAGGCGGGCGACTGCTTCGCGCCTGAACTGTTCCAACGGCTCCTTGCCGAGGAGTACCAGGAACTCGTGGCCGCCGGCAACCGCGACGTCCACGAGGCGTCGAAAGCCACGACGTTGCCGATTGCGCGGGAGGTCGTCGAAGCCTACGTCCGGGACGCTGTCAAATTGCCGTGGTACATCGACCTACTCAACATCAACCTTGAGAACCACGATCCGGATGAGGCGAAGCGGCGAATTCGTCTGTTCGCGGAGGCGTTTCGCAAAAATGGGACGAGGATCACCGAGAACCTGGACTTCGAGGCATAAAGCGCATGGTGGTGTTCTATGGTGCCGATCGTTTTCGTTGCCGCGTGGGTGCCGTCGCTGGGTGCCGACAACATGGCGGCGACGGCGACGCGGGGAGCAGTGTGCTTTCCTCGTCGTGCAGCTGAGTTGCTTCGGGCCGGCCTGGATCTGCGTGATCGTCACGCCGCGGGTGAGATAAGTCGGCATGGCTTGGCTGTCGCCTGCGGTCGCCTGGAGAATCAGTTGTCCGACCTGATTTTCCCGCCCAAGGCGAATGCGGCCAACGAGACATTGGCGCAGCATTTGTGGAACCATCGCGATGAACTGTTCACGTTGCTGCGTCAGCCGGGACTGGACGCCACCAACTGGCGTGCCGAGTTGGCCACCCGCTTCGGCGTCATCCTCCGCAAGGTCTGGGGCGGCAACCGCACCTGGGCAGGTGCGCGGGCGCAATCCGTGCTGATGTCGGTGTGGCGGACGTGCTGGCAGCAGGGGCGTTCGGCACTGGACTTCCTCAGTCAACTCCTGCGGGGCCCGCCGGCGGCGTTGGCCTTCCCCCCATGAATTACCGCGCCTTTTCGCTTGCGTCCTCGGACGGGCGCGGGAGAATTCCGGCGGCGGACAGAGAGTTGCCCGAGGTCCGGGCGCGGCACGGCCCCAGCCGGCAACGTCCCTCGCACGCCCCGCCGGGGCAGGCCTGTTCAACCTATCCCGGCCGTGTTGGGCCGACACGCTGGTCGGGCTAACAACGAGCTGGGCCACCGGCTGGCGGCCCCATCCGCAGAGTCGGAAGCAACTTAAAGAGGGCCCGATGCGCCCAACGAGCCGTGATGGGCCGGTCGGGATAATGACAAGTTCGGCGACAGGAGGTGATCCGATGGGGGAGGGGCGGCGGAGTCGGTGGTGGCTGCTGGCCGGGGTCGTGACCGTCGCGGCCGTGGCGATGATCGTCTGGTGGTGCTCCCCCGGCCAGCAGCAGAAGCGGCGGGCTGTGGCATTGATCGACGCGGCGCGCTCAAGCGACACCAAGGCGGTCGGAGCGGCCCTCGATGAGGGGGCCGATGTCAACGCCCGGGACGGCGACGGGATCACCCCGCTGATGCACGCCGCCCGGGGCGACCGGCCGGACATCGCCGACCCCGACCCGACCGACCACCCCGAGGTAGTGGAGCTGCTCATCCAGCGCGGGGCGGATGTCAACGCCAGGACGGACTCGGGGTTCGTCGCCCTATTCTGGGCGGCCCGGTACGGGCACGCCGGGGTCGCCAGGGTGCTGATCGCCCACGGCGCGGACGTCAACGCCAAGGACAAGGACGGGATGACGGCTCTAAAGTGGGCTTCGACCAACCAGCAGGCCAAGGTGGTCGAGTTGCTCCAGGCGGCCGGTGCCAAGGAGTAGGTGTAGCGCCGAACCGGGCGCTCTCGCCGACCGGGACCGCGATCCTGGCTCCTCGGGACATAACGGCTCCCCCCGCGGCCCCGGCGGCTGAGCTGTGTCGTACGTTTAGTGGCGAGTGACGTCCGTTGCCATCATGTCAATGGAGCGGCAACTACACTGACTCCTGCCAGCGAACTGAGATCATCTTGAGCTGCACACGCTAATCAAATACCTCTCGATCGGCGCCAGGGTCGTGGTGACACTCGTGGCGGAGTTGTAGTAAGCGGGCATCTTCCCCAGTATAGTCGGGTTGACGAAGATCGGTGTGTAGATCAGGCCGGTGACCGCGGGGATGAACTCGTTTGGCTCTGCCAGTGGGATCGGCCGGGTGATGTTGTTGAAATCGTACGTCGGGACCGACTTGCCGACGCGGACGACCATTTTTCCGTCGAAGTGTTCCTGGCGATACCACAATTGGTACAGTTCCTGGCGTACCAGTTGCGGCTGGCCGGTCAGGCCGTTGTACACCTGGACAACGCCTGCGTCGGCGTTGGTAGGCTGGCCGCTGAACTGCAAGAATTGCACCCCGAACAGGCCGCCCAGCAGGCCCACCAGTCTCCGTGTATCGAGACTCAGATCGAGCAGGGTCAGACTGTTCAGGGTCCAGTCGCCCGGCCGCAAGCCACCCGACATTAGCCAGTTGGCGTCGCCGATCCAGAGACCGCCGAGGCGGACGCCCGAATCATCAAGACCGAGCAGCCGGCCAAGGGCCCCGGTTCCCGTCACGGTGTTGACCGCCCCCGGGTTGCCGCTGATCCCTTGGGAGAAACGGCGCGACTCTCCCTGGCTTCCGCCGTCATCCCCATCGCCCGCGCCGGTGTCGTTCCCCATGCCGGCGTCCCCAGAGTTTACCGCATCGCCGTCTGTTGCTTCGCCTGTCGGGTTCCCCTTCTCCTCCGCGGCCGCAGTCGCCCGGACACTGCTGGGGACCGGGAGGTCGGCGGGATACTGGGCGAGGGCGGGGATGACGACAGCCAACAATCCTCCCAGAGTCGCGAGAACCCCCCGTCCCATGAGCGACTCCGTTCGACAGGCTGATAAATCGGGTGCTCTTTCCCTCTCGTAGTGAATAAATCGTCTAGCTCGATCCTTATCTTGAGGGCCGTTCAAACCCCGCTCCGCGCCCCCACCAACCGATATCTTCTCCTTCCTGTGAAAACACTCTCGCTCCAAGATGCTAACCTCCGGGGCGAGCGTGTTAGCGGCCGGATCGTCTGGGCTCCCGGCTGTTTGAGATCTCGGTTTGCGCCTTTTTTGCTTACCGTGCGACAACTATGGTCGGCCAGGTACTCTTGACGGGCGACCGCGATGTCCTTATTCACCGCATCCGTAACTTTCTCAAACGGTCGAGGAAGCCGGTCGATGGGGGCTTCTCGCTAATGGCGACAGCAGCTCGGTGTCCGTGTAGATCAGGGCGTTGTTGCCCCGGTTGATGACCTGGTAGGCGGCGAGGAACTCTTGCCTCCGCTTCGACGGGCGTCCGCCCAGGTGCCTCGGGGGTTCGCTCATGCCGCCAGGATAGCACGACCGGCGGCGCAGAGATTTCTCGGACTTTCCCTATCCATCTAGACAGTATTACACGACTGTTGTTACAATCAAAGGTAGACCCGAAGGAGTTTCGATGGCGATCATGTCCGCGCAAGAGTTGAAGGTCTACGCCCTCGGCAGTCGCCGCATCGTCTATGGCCCTGAGGGCCGGGGGGGAGGATGTGCGCCGGCACCTCGTCTCGCACGGGATCGCCTCGGAGCGTACCCACCGCGATCCCTTCGGCCGGCTGGAGCTGGAGCGTTTGCTGACGCCCGGATCGTCCAGCCGGTGCTGGACGACTGGGAGAGGTGAGTCACCGCAGTGCCGGGCAGCCAGGCGGATATTATGCACCCCCAACAACCAGGCAGGAGGCTCCCGTGAGCCGACCCGAAAAGCCACAACTTTTCAGCTCGGGGATGACGAAATTCATCCAGGTTCCCTCGGACCAGGCCAGGTCGCTACATGCTTATCTGTGCTCCCACTGCGTCGCCTGCGATCAGCCCGGCCCCTCCTCCACGGGCGTGGATGTCATCACCCTGGGCAAATACGCGGACGTCCCGGGCATCCAGGCACTCCTCGACCGCTGGGAGTGACGCCCCCCTCGAGCAGGAACAGCGATGAAACAGCCAAAGACACTCCAGCAGCGGGAGAAGGAGTTACAGTCCCTGCTCTCTTCTCCGGAGGGGCGGAGTCAACTTGAAACCCTTGCATCCCGCTATTCCGCAGGCGGCAGGATCAGGCCCGCGAGGGCATCCATCGTCACCTACATCCTGGTCCACGAGCGGCAACGGGGACTGATCGTGGGGTGACGGGTATGCGTTAGTACGACATCACCCCGATGTCGTGTTTCCTACTGTTCTCGCAGACAATCGCGGCGGCAGTCCGAAGGCATCCGCAGTACGAGGAGAACCCTTCCGGGTGGCCGGAGGGGTCCAGGAGGCTAAGGACATCAACGACGCCGTCGCCGCGGTGGACGCCCTGGAGGGGAAAAAGGACGAGCGCAAGTAGCCCACGCGCGGGAGGGACCACCCCCGCGCGACTCCGTGGTGGTCGGGGCTTGCCCCGGTCGCCCGCACGCCGACAGGCTGTTCCCCCTGCTACCAAGAGGAGGCTCTCCCATGCTGACCAGTTATCCGGTGTCTTGCCCTTATGAGGGCTGCGGCTGGGACGGCAACCTGGTGCCTTCCCTCCTCCGCGGTGGCGCGGACGCGGAGGTCGGGAGGATGCAGCGGGCCTGGTTTCATTGCCCGGGCTGCCAGCGCGACTGGGAAGTGCGGATTAGCGACGACCGAGTGTCCATCGTGCCGGCCGCCGAGCCCAGGCCGGCTCTCGGGGCGGGGCGAAATGTGGCGCGGCGGAAGGAATCCGTGCCGATGGCCAAGGCGCCCGACAGGCAGGTCTGCCCCCAGTGCGGCTGCGCGAACAGCACGGCAGGCATGAAGACCATGCAGGTGGAAATGCGGCCAGTCCTCACCGCCGCGGTGTCCGCCTTCCCGGACGCCTTGGCGGAGGTGAACTGCCTGAAGTGCGCGGGGTGCGGCCACTGGATCTGCCTGGACTACCGGATTGAGTTAGACGACAACCCGGAGATCGACCTCAACCCCGAATGACAAGCGGCAGCGGAGGCAGAAGGGCCAGACGCTGACGGGCCTCTTCGCGTCCCCCATGGCGCCGCCTTGGACGGTCGAGTGGGTGGGCGAGAGATCCCGGAGCGAGTGTCTCCAACCGAGGCTTGACTCTCCCAGCCCAAGCCGGCTGCCCCAGACGTTGTAGGCGCGTCCGAATTCGCATGGCTCGCCTCGTGCATCGTGGTCGCCGGCCCCCAGCGGTGGCGTGGTGCCCGCCGCGCGGTTTGGGCGGCAACCGCGGCGTCCAAGAGTTCCGCTGTTATCGAGGCCGCCCACACGGTAGGCGCTCACCGAGTGGCCGAACGGGGGCGACCTGTTGTGCAGGTGCGATTGTGCAACAGACAGCGAGCCCGGCAACCTAATGAACCGGAAACGCATTGCAAAACGGTCACCGAGTTCCCAGAAGGCAATGCCTTGTACGAGCCAGCGGCGCACGTCGTCCACATCGCACTGAGTCACGACGTTCACGCCGAGTCGGGCGAGAGTGGCGATGTCGTCGCCCCCCATGCCGCCGGCACCGATCCCCGCCAGATTGATCCGCTCACTCGGGAGAACGAGGAGGGGCCTCCCAGGACGTGACGCGGGACAACGCCAGTCAGGGCGCCACCGGCGATCGCGGCCAGGAACGTCCTGCGCGAACGTCTTCGGGCATGGGACTCCGTTTCAGACGCACCTGTCATGGCTACGCCTTGATTTGTGTGATGGTCATTTTCCCCAGAAAATATGGGCTTTCGTCGGCGTGCCTGCCAGCCCTCTCACTTCAGCGGCTTGATCTTGATGTTCTTAAACCAGCACGGCGAGCCGTGATCTTGGAGCCCGAGATAGCCTTTCCGCGGGTGATCCTTGTAGGCGATGTCGAACTTGTGCTTGGTGCCGTCGGGTCGCTCGTTGGGCTTGGTCCACTGGTCCAGGTCCATCCGCGTCACCTTCTCGCTGTTCAGCTCCACTTCGATCAAGTTCTTGTCGCAGGTGACGACGATGTGGTTCCACTCGCCGGTAGGCTTCCGCATCGCCTTGGACGGCTTGACGAGGTCGTACAGCGCCCCCGTGTCGTGGTAGCCGATGCCCTTGGTGTCGTCGATGGCCACCTCGATGCCGTTGAAGCCGACGTCCTTGCCGGGCCGAGGTTTGAGCGGGAAGGTGCGGATGAAGAGGCCGCTGTTGCAGCCCTTGCTGATCTTGAAGTCGCACATCAGCACGAAGTCGCCCCACTGCCTCTTGTGGACCATCATGTAGTGGCCACACTTGTGCGGGTTGATGCAACCATCCTCCACCTGCGTCCGGCTCGGCTGGCCGCCGCTCGTTATCCAGCCGTCCAGCGTCTTGCCGTCGAAGAGCAGTACCCAGCCGTCGGCCTTCTCCTTCTCGGACAGTGCGTTGTCCCCGGCGCCTACGCCCGAAGTCAGCAGCGCCACGGCCAGGAAAGAACACGCAGTCCTCATCTCAGCTCACCACCCTTTCTTGCTATCCCAGGTCGTTCTCCTTTGCTGCCGGGGGCCTCAAGGGTCCGCTGAATCGCGTCGGCGCGTCGATCCGCGAGCGTAGCGGTGCTTCGATCGGAGTCGTCATCGGCACGAATGAAGCGAGCAACGACCTCATCACCCGTACTTCTTGTGGCATTCCGACGAGCTGATCTTCTTCGCCACGATCAAACCGTCCGAAGTCCGGGCGCCGTCCGGATCGACGTAGACCCGTGCGGCGTTCTTCTTGCTCTCCGTGTTGTAGCCCATGACGTGAATGTTGAAGATGAAGGCGGTCTCGCTGTCGGCCTTGAACCAGTGGACATTGTCCTTGTGGTCGGAGATCGTCGAGCACTCGCCGGGCTTGAACAAACGGTCAATCGTCGGCTTGATGAGGTAGTGGTCGGCGTTGTCCTCGACGCGGTCGTAGTGCCGGCCGACCCAGTCGCCGCGCAGGACGATGAAGCCGGTCGCCATGTTGTCGTGGCCGTGCGGCACGATCGAGCGGCCCTTCTTGCAGGCGAAGATCTGCTTGCCGAAGACCAGCCGGGCCGGCAGTCCTTCGACCTTCCTCAGATCAAGGCCCACGCTCGCCGCCCCGCGGGAAGGGTATTTCACTTTCTCGGCCAGGTGGTCAAGGTCCACGAAGCGGACCAACTCGGCCAGGTCCACTCGCTCGTACAGGGCTTCGAGCTTCGCCTGGAAATCGACATCCTTCAGCTTGTGGTCTTTCAGGTCCTGGCTGAGTTCGGCCAGTTCGCGCAGCCACTTGCTCAGGACCGGCTTGACGGACGCGGCGAAGAGGTCGCCCGCCGCGAGGGTTTCGATCAGACCGTAGGCAAGCAGGGACCCGAGCATTGTCTTGTTGAATGACCGTCTCGATGCGAGTTCCATCGGGGAGGCTCCCTGGAAAAGGGTGAGGAGGCGACCCTCCAAAGTTAACCGCGCCAGTCGTACCGGCCAACTGAAATCGCGCCGTACTCGAAGGAATGGCAGGTTGGACGCATGGAGCGGTCAACCTCATCCCCCGAGGAAAACGCGTTATGCCACGGCGTTTCCGCCCACAGCCTGGATTCGCCTGGGTGTTGGACAAGCTTTATCGTGCGGGTTGGTCAAACGGTGGGACGTTGGCTGTGGTGTTCCTCGGGGCCGTGGCGTAAACTGGGATCATATTCGTCGCCATTCCATACGGGCTGATCCCACGGAGCGAGATGCTGATTCCTGTTCAGGGGAGCATGCAGACCTGGTGCGAGCGGCGTACGTTCCTCCGTATCGGCGGAGGACTGGCGATCACCGATGTTCTGTGGCCCTCGCTAACTCCCCGACTTTCTGCCCACGCGATGCCGGCGGCCGGCCCACGCTCGGCATCGAAAGGGACCAGTTCCTGCATCCTGGTCTACCTGCTCGGCGGCCCTCCTCATCTCGACATGTGGGATTTGAAGCCCGACGCGCCCGCCGAGGTGCGCGGTCCGTTCCGTCCCATCCCGACCAGCCTGCCGGGCGTGCGGATCTGCGAGCACCTGCCGCGGCTGGCCCGACTCGCCCGGCATTACGCCCTCGTCCGGTCGGTCAGCCACAACAACCACAACCATACGCCCATGATCTACTACACGCTGACGGGCCGGCCGGTGGAACAGCCCAACCAGGACAATGATGTCCGGCCGCCCCAGCGCACGGATTTCCCGCACCTCGGCGCCGTGCTGGCCCGGTTCAAGCGGTCGCCGCTGGGCCTGCCGGGCTACCTGGCCCTACCGGAGGTGGCGGTTCGCAGTAGCAACCGGGGGGAATTCAAGCGTGCCGCGCACCCCGCTGCGTGGCGGGGGCGCCGGATTCCTCGGCCCCCTGTTCGATCCCCTCGCGATCAACGGCGAGCCGGGCACCCTCGAGGCGATACCGGCCCTGAGCCTGCCGCAGGAAGTCACCGCCGAGCGGCTGCAACGGCGTGCGACCCTGCTGTCCGCGCTGGAACAGCGTGGCCCGAGGTCGTCGGGGGCGCGGACCCACGGCGAACTGCGCGACCGGGCCGTCATACTCACTGGCACCGTCGGCCGCACGGCTCGGACATTCTCGCTCGACGGGGAGCCGCCGCCGCTGCGCGACCGTTATGGCCGGCACCGTTTCGGCGGGGCGTCACTTCTAGCCCGTCGCCTGGCGGAGGCCGGCGTACCGATGATCGCCGTCCACTTCAACGAGATGACGGTGTGCGACGGCTGGGACACGCACGCGAAGAACTTCCAGGCTTTGCAGGACGAACTGTTGCCGATGCTCGATCAGGGCCTATCCGCCTTGCTGGAGGATCTGGATCAACGGGGAATGCTGGGGCAGACGATGGTCGTGGTCATGGGCGAGTTCGGCCGGACGCCGAAGATCAACAAGGAGGCCGGCCGCGACCACTGGGGTCTGTGTCAGTCGGTGCTGCTGGCCGGCGGGGGCATCCGGGGCGGTCAGGTGCATGGCTCATCGGACCGCATCGGCGCCTACCCTGCCTCGGACCCGGTCGATCCGGTGGACCTCCACGCCACGGTCTACCACTGCATGGGCCTTGATCCGGAACAACTCATCTACGACAACCTGGGGCGTCCGTTCCCGATCAGTACGGGCCGTGTTATCAAGCCCTTGGTGTGAGGGTGAGCGAAAGCAACCTCTTGGCCTACCGCCGAATCTCGCGCAGTCGTACTCGACTGCGCGAGGTTCGGCTCACGGGGCGCAGGGCGCAGTGCTCGTACAACTTGCTGCCGCGGCTTATACTATCAGGGCATCGCCACCACAGGAGAGAGGAACATGAAACGCCGCGTTCTCCTCACCATCCTCACCGCGCTGCTGACGGCGGTCGCCGCCCGGGCCGACACCTTCCTCTTCGTCTCCGTCGCCGCCGACAAGCGCATCGCCGTCTACGGCCTCGACTCCGAGACGGGCAAGCTGACCCACCGGAGCGATTGCAAAATCGAGGACGGTGAACCGGGCGCCCTGACGGTCGATCCCGCCAAGCACTTCCTTCTGGCGGCGATCCGCTCGACGGGCAAGCTGGCCTCCTTCCGCATCGACACCGCGACCGGCCGGCTGACACACGTCAACACCGTCCCGGCCGGGCCTGACCCGGCGCACTTCTCGACCGACCGCAGCGGCCGCTACCTGTTGACCGCGTACTACGTTGCCGCCAAGGTGACCGTCCACGCCCTTGGCAAAGACGGCCGGCTCAGCGACGAGCCGCTGCAAAGCATCGCCACCGCCGACAAGGCGCACTCCGTCGTCTCCGACCCGTCCGGCCGCTTCGTGTTCGTGCCGCACACCGGATCGGAAGCGATCTTCCAATTCCGCTTCGATCCTGACAAGGGCCGGCTGACGGCCAACTCCCCGGCGAAGCTCGCGACGCCGAAAGGGACTGGCCCGCGGCACCTCGTCTTCCACCCGTCCAGGCCCGTCGCCTACGTCGCCAACGAGCAGGGCGGCAGCGTGACCGCCTACGCCTTCGATCCCGAGGGCGGCACGCTTCGGCCGCTCCAGACGGTTTCCACGCTGCCAGAGGACTTCCGCGGGCGCAACGCCTGCGCCGAGGTCCGGGTCCATCCTTCGGGGAAGTTCCTGTACGTCTCCAACCGCGGCCACGACAGTATTGCGGCTTTCGCGCTCGATGACGACGGCAAGGTGTCGGCGCTCGGCCGGGAGCCGACCGAGAAGACGCCGCGCTCGATCGATCTGGAGCCGTCGGGGAAGTACCTGTTCGCGGCCGGGGAGTCGTCGGGGAAGTTGGCCGCCTACGCGGTTGATCCCGACAGCGGCCGGCTGAGGAAGCGGGAGACTTACGAGGTCGGCAACAGGCCGTGGTGGGTGCTGGCCGTGAACCTGCCAGCACCCTCAGACAGGTCGAGCGACAAGCCCGCGGAGAAGCGGAGTGGCAAGCCGGTGAAGGAGCTGATCCTGCCGGGGGAGGCGTTCCTCGTCGAGGGCCGACCCGCCTTCGTCCTGCTGCCGCCCCGGGAGAAGCGGACGAGTCCGCAGCCGTGGGTCCTCTATGCCCCCACACTGCCGGGCTACCCGGACGAACACGAGAAGTGGATGCACGAGCGCTTCCTGGCAGCCGGGGTCGCCGTCGCGGGGATCGATGTGGGCGAGGCGTACGGCAGCCTCAGAGGCCGGGAGCTGTTCACCGCACTGTACCGGGAACTGACGGCCCGGCGTGGCTTCGCGCCGCGACCCTGCCTACTGGGCCGCAGTCGTGGCGGCCTGTGGGTGACGAACTGGGCGGCCGACAACCCGGACAAGGTGGCAGGCCTGGCCGGGATCTACCCGGTGTTCGACTTGCGCAGCTACCCCGGCCTGGCGAAGGCCGCCCCCGCCTACGGACTCACCTCGAAGGAGCTGGAGTCGCGTCTTCGCGACCACAACCCGATCGAGCGCGTCGGCGCTGGCCGAGGCGCGGGTGCCGGCGATTCTGATCCACGGGGACGAGGACCGGGTCGTGCCGCTGAAGGAGAACTCGACCGAGTTCGCGGCCCGCTACAAGGCCCAGGGGGCGGAAGGACTCGTGAAGCTGATTGTCGCGAAGGGCCAGGGGCACAACTTCTGGGAGGGGTTCTTCCGCTGCCAGGAGCTGGTAGACTTCGCGGTGACCCGCGCGAAGGCCGGGCAGGAGGCTATGGGGAAGGGGCGAGACTGAACCCCTGCGGGCCACTGCGTGGCGACACCAAAAGATAGCATTGCGCGAGGCGGTGGAAGGAGCAGAAATCGGCATCGAATCCGCGGCCCTCCCAGTGCTCTCCTCGTGATGGACCCGCTGGGCAACAACCCCTTCTTCCTGTCCTCCCCGCTGTCGAACCGAAACATTCCTCTACCAGCAAACGCACATCGCCATCGGGGCCGGAGGGCGACCACGAACGCCGCCGTAACGATCCCGTGTATCCTGTGGTCTCTGAACCACCCGCCCGTTACTCCACCTCGTGGATGTCGCCCAGTACACCAGCGGGCACACAGACGGTGAGAACCGTCAACTCACCCTTGGCCTTATGCTTGACGCCCCGCGGGACGTAGACGACGACGCCCTCGTGCAACTCGATTTCCTCACCGTCCAGGATCATCGTCCCGCGGCCGGCGATGACGTAGTAGAACTCGTCGGTCCGCTCGTGGTAGTGCAGCTTGGCGTCCTGGATCTGGACGTGGTGGACTTCGCCAGCCGCTTCGTCCTTCTGCTCGATCAGGCAGCGGATCTGACCGCAGGTCTCTGCCCACGGCCGCACATCGGCCGGGTCACGTCGCAAGAAGCGGGTCGCGGTACTCATGGGAAGACTCCTCGGTTCGTGCGTCTGACGGGACTGGACTGTCGGGCGGGCAGCGCAAAAGGGCAGCTGCCATCGTACTTGCCGCCCCGCCGAAGGCAACGAAGATACAGCGGGTTCCTCGGCAACACTTTTGTCTGGTCCCTCGCCGTCCCCGGCCGCCCCAAGAGCGCTTGATGCCAGCAGGGTGGCGAAGCCAGTGTAAGCCGGAACCCGTATCCTCGTCGCTTCTTGAAGACGGATGGGAGTGCAACCCGCTTCGTGCCGCGATCTGTGGATACTGTAACGGTCGAGGGAAAAAAGGGAATGCAATTGCTGTCGTGGGGGAAGTAGCATGGTGGTCGCGGCGCGAACGCGCCCTTGGATACAGAAGATCGAGCAGCTAAGTTCGAGTAGACCGCGGCCGGGAGCACGGTTGATCAGGCCCCAAAAGATCTCGCTACGGTGGTTCCCAAGGAACGCTCCGGAGAGCGTCTGGTCTGGACACGGCATTCTCCTGATTGGCCTCGACCGCTGCGCATCTTCCACGCTGACCTCATCTGTCAACGCACCGACCTCGGCCAACCACCACCTCATTGACTAACGACACGCCCACTGTCCCGCAACCGCCCTTTCTCTCACGTCTCGGCCACGGCCACCGCCTCCAGACGATAGCCCAACTCCGATGCCCGACGCGCCAAACCCTTCACCAGACGCGCACGATACGACGCCTCATAGACGGCCATGTCCTGACGCACGTACTCCTCCCCGTATTTCAACAGACGATACACACGCTCCGCCAACTTCCGCGCCGTGGCCACAATCGCCTTGGGAGCCCCGGCACGCGCCTGGATACGACGGTAGAACGCACCCAAGGCATTCTTGGCGTGATAGCAACCCTGTACCGCCAGGCGGAAGGCACGCCCCGCCCGGTGGGCACCGCGACGCACACGCCGGCTTTTGATCTTCCCTGCCGAACTCTGGTGCTGCGGACACAGACCCAGCCACGACGTGAACTGCTTCACCGTGGCGAACCGGCTCACGTCTGCACCCACCTCACTGAGAATCACCAACGCCGTGCCCTCATCGACTCCCTCCAGAACCGTCAGATCCACGCCGGACATCCGATGCAACGCGCTCCGCACGTCGAAGGTAGGGCCATGAGCCCTCTTGTGTTGCGGACGCGACCGCTGCGGTAGCGGCTTGCCATCCCGACGATCCGCGAAGCAGCCTAACTGCCTCTGTAACTGGACATCACATTCCCGCATTTGCTGCTGGTAGAACTGGTATAAAGCCAGCGCCTGCTTGAGGGCGAACAGGTGCTCGTCACGCCAGTTGCCTTGCAACGCCCGCGCGATCTCCGCCTCCGTCCGCTTGCAGTTGACGTTACGCAGCTTGGCCAGCTTGTGCGGATCCCGCTGGCCACGCAGGATGGCCTGGAGGATGGACATCCCCGTCAAGCCGACCACGTCACTGACAACTTCGGCCAGCTTGACGTTCATCTGCTCCAAGGCTTTCTGCATGTGCTGCACATGCTGTCCGGCGTAGCGCAGAAGCATCTGCCGCTGCCGCAGGTAACTACGCAGCACCACCACTTGGTCGGCGGGACGGAACGAGGCGGTGAGCAAGCCGTAGCTATGCAGACGCTGCAGCCATTGGCAATCGAGCACATCGCTCTTGGGCCGACCGGGCGCGTGCCGCGACTGACGTGGATCGACCAGATAGACTTCGAAGCCTCGGGACTCCAGCAACTCGAACAGCGGGATCCAATAGATGCCGGTCGATTCCATGGCGACCGTCTTGACGCCGCACTGGGTCAACCAGTCGGCCAGTTGGTGGAGGTCAGCGGTGCAGGCGCCGAAACGGCGGACATGTGCGGGCAGGTTGACCGGGTGGCCGGGCGGGGGCGGCGGGGCCGACTCCGCGGGGACGGCGACCCAGTGGACGGCGGCATGGATGTCGATGCCGGCGGCATGGGGATTGATCTGGTGAAGCGACTGGGCGGAAGGGCGTTGGCGAAAGTTCTTGTGCTTGCGTGGTGTCATGGTAGCCTCCGTTAGTTGGGGAACAAGAGCACAACGGAGGGCCGCCGGCGCGGGAGGACAGGACCGGAACAGTTTCCCAAACGGGGACACGAAGGACCGTGCCGCCAATGATGTCGTCGCGAGCTCCCGGGGCCAAGTTGACAGACGGGCACGTAGCACCAATCAAATGTCGGCCACCTCGACCGGCTGCCCTCACCCCATAACTTAAGCGACGGCAAGACTCCTTAAAAGCCCTTGCTCTCCCGTTCCTTTCGGATGTCTGGCGGCGCAGCCGCCTACGGCGTTGACACGTCAGGCGGTGAGGAGCCCGCTCCGCAATACAGGACGATGAGCTGCGCCGTCCGTGGCCTACCTCTGCGTTGCCCACGGCTGTCCGCCGCTTCCCGGCGGTTCGATACCGCGGTCGAATCGACCTCCGCGCCTCACGCTATGAGGCGAACTTACTCGGGTGTGTCCGGCCTCCGCGCGCTGGGCCTTTCGGCTTGCGCGCGCATGTCGATATTGCCGGATCGCGCAACGCTCACCTATTGAATTTGCGATGAAGACACCTGCACACCGGCCACGCCTGAGCGCCTCGGCAACAGCTCTTCCGCGTCGTGCCCCCACAAAATAAAATACCAGTGCCCCCAGTCTATCTATAAGTGTAAACACATCGTCCTCAGGCCGCTGGAAGCCAAAAACTCTTACCTGACAGAGAGGGCGAGTTATGACTGTTGAGCGGCGAGAGGCAGTATTGCCGGACCGCCAGCCAGATCCGGGGATCCCCGCGACGCTGTTCCAGCAGACGACGGACCTCGCGCCGAACCCGGCTGCCGGAACGCCGACCGTGCCCGCACCCGCCGATCCAGCCCCGGCTCGGCCCGCGGCTTTCGGCCGTTATGAGGTGCGGCGCGCCCTAGGGACGGGCGGCTTCGGCACCGTGTACCTCGGCCACGACACCCAACTCGACCGGCCCGTGGCAATTAAAGTCTTGCGCCGGATCAAATCAGCGGAAGGAGGAGGGCGAACAGGCCTTGCAGGAGGCGCGCCGGCTCGCTCGCTTGCGCCACCCTGCAATCGTGGCGGTCCACGATGTCGGCATCCACGAGGGGCAGCTGTACATCGTCTCCGACTACCTAGACGGCCCCGACCTCGACCGCTGGCTGAGGGACAACCGCCCAAGCTGGCCGGAGGCGGCCCGGATCGCCGCTGCGGTGGCCGACGCTCTGGCTCACGCCCACGCCCGGCTCATCGTTCACCGAGATATCAAGCCGGCTAACATCCTCCTCACCGCCGACCGCGCGCCAGTTCTTGTGGACTTCGGCCTCGCCCTCGATGACGCCGGGGCGGGCGGCCGGGAAAAGGGCAAGGTCTCCGGCACTCCGTGGTACATGTCGCCAGAGCAGGTCGCGGGTATCGCCCACCGCATCGACGGCCGCACTGACATCTACAGTTTGGGTGTGGTCCTGTACGAGATGCTCACCGGGCGCGTGCCGTTCCGAGCACCCGATTACTTGGAACTGTCGCGGCAGGTGCGTGACGACGAGCCGCAGCCTCCCCGGCAGCTCGTCCGCGACATTCCGCCGGAGCTGGAACGCGCCTGCCTCAAGGCGATGGCGAAAGGGCAGCAGGATCGCTACACCACCGCCGGCGACTTCGCAGACGACCTGCGCTGCATTCTTCCGACGGCGACTCCGGCTCCGGCCTCGCGCCCTGGGGCAGAGGTTCCCGCCTCTCCCATTCCGACGGCGGACTCGCATGCGGTAACGCCGGCGCCCTTCCGTCCCGACAGCCTGACGCCCCCTTCGACCGGGCACACCGCCCGCCAGGCCGAGCGCCGCCAGGTGACCCTCCTGGTGTGCGGCTGCACCCTGTTCGAGTCCGAGGCTTACCTGGAAAGCCTTGCGGAGGACCAGGCCAAGGTGCTGCGCGTCTTCCAGCAGGCGTGCGAGCAGGCGGTGCGCCGCTTCGACGGGACTCTGGTACAGTGTAACGAGCAGGGCCTCCTGGTGTGCTTCGGCTACCCCGTGGCTTACGAGGACGGTGCCCATCGTGCCGCGCGGACCGGCCTGGCCCTCCTGGAGGACCTCAGGGGCCTGAGCGAGCAGCTCCGCCGCGAACACGAGTTGGAACTGAATCCTTGGGTCGGCCTGCACACCGGCCCGGCGGTCGTGGAGGCGAAGGAGAACGCGGTCGTGCTGGCGGGGGAGGCGCGGCATGTGGCCGGCCGGTTGGAGTATGCCGCCAAGCCCGGCCAGGTTCTGTGTACCGAATCCACGCACCGACTGCTCCGGGGCCAGTGGCAATGTACCAGCCTCGGTCCCCGCAAGATCAAGGGAGTGGCGCAGCCCGTCGAGCTGTTCCGGGTGGAGGGAGTCTGCCAGGCCCGCAGCCAAATCGAGGCGGCAGGACGGGCCGGCCTCACGCCGCTGACCGGCCGCGACCACGAAATCAGCCTGCTCATGGACCGCTGGGAGAAGGCCCAGGAGGGCATGGGCCAGGTCGTGCTGATCGTCGGCGAGCCGGGCCTGGGCAAGTCGCGCCTGGTACACACCCTGAAGGAGCACGTCCTGGGGCTCATGGTCGAAGGGGAGGTGGACTCGCCGGTCATCGAGTGGCGCTGCGCGCCGCACTTCCGGAACACCGGGCTGTACCCTGCCATCGACTTCTACGAGCGGGCCCTCGCCCTGGACCGCGAGGAGCCGCCGCAGGCCCGGTTCGATCGACTCGTGGACCGCCTGGAGCAGTACGACCTGGCTCGGCCAGAGACCGTGCCGCTGTGGGCGTCGCTGCTGTCGCTGCCAACCCCGGCGCGTTTTCCCCCACTGGCGTTATCGCCGGCCCGGCAGAGGGAAGAAACGTTCCGGGCCATGCTGGAGTGGCTGCACGTGCGCGCCGCCCGCAAGCCGATCCTGTTCATCGTCGAGGACCTGCACTGGGTGGACGCGTCCACCGTCGAGTTCCTACGGCTTTTCCTGGCCGAGGGGCTGCATGACCGGATCTTGACCGCATTTACCTTCCGTCCCGAGTTCCAGCCGCCGTGGCCGGCGCTGGCCCACCAAACCAGACTGGCCCTGGACCCTCTATCGCGGCGCCAAGTCGGCGAGTTGATCGGCAAGAAGACGGGCGGTGCGGTGCCGGGGGCCCTGGTCGAGCAGATTTACGACCGGGCCGGTGGGGTGCCGCTGTTCGTCGAAGAATTCACTCAGATCGTGCAGGAGTCGGGCGTGCTGGGCCAGGCGGAAGGCGGCGCGCCGGCCACGACTGTACTGCCGCACGAGGTCCCCGCCACGCTGCACGATCTGGTGATGGCCCGCCTGGACCACATGGAGGGCGGCCGCGAGTTGGCCCAGCTCGCCGCCACGCTTGGCCGCGAATTCACCTACGAGATGCTCGCCGCCGTCGCCACCGAGGAGGCGTCGGCCCTCCAGGCCGAGTTGGCCCGGCTGGTGCAGGCGGAGATCCTCCACGTCAAGGGCCGGCCACCCCGATGCACCTACGTCTTCAAGCACGCCCTGCTCGAAGATGCCTTGCACAACGCGCTGGTCAAGGGCAAGCGGCAACAGTTTCACCGCCGCATCGCCGAGGTGTTGGAAACGCAGTTTCCGCAGACGGTCCAGACGCAGCCGGAACTGCTCGCCCACCACTGCACCGAGGCGGGCTTGACTGACAAAGCGATCGGCTACTGGCTCCAGGCGGGGTTACGCTCGCGCGAGCGGTCGGCGGAGATCGAGGCGATCGGCCACTTGACCTGCGGCCTGGCACTGCTCGAAACACTCCCGGAGTCCGCCGAGCGCGACGTCCGCGAGTTGGAGCTGCTCAGCCCCCTCGGAACCGCCTACATCGCCGCACGCGGCTACGCCGCGCCCGAGGTCGGTCCGGTGTTCCGTCGGGCGCGGAGCGCTGCGAGCGGGTCGGGCAACCCCCGCAGTTGTTCGCGCTGCTCTTGGGCATCTGGGAGTGGCACACTGTACGCGCCGACCTGGGGCTGTGCATGGAGTTGGCCGCCGAGGGGATGGCGTTTGCCGACCGGCTCAATGACCCCGGCATGAAGATGGAAGCGCTGTTCATGGCGGCTGAGACGCTGCTCTACCGTGCGGAATTCGTGGGCGCCTGCGACCGCTTCGCCGCCGCCGTAACGGAGTATGACGACCGGGAACGGACCCGATTTTGGGCCGACCACACCAGCCACGACGCCGGCGTCACCTGCCGCTCCAACCTGGCGGTATGCCTGTGGCACCTGGGCTACCCGGACCAGGCGCTGAAGGTAAATCGCGAGATGTGTCAGCTGGCCCGCGACATCGGCCATCCGTTTAGCCTGGCTTACGCCCTACACCACACGGCCTGGCTGTGCCATTTGTGCCGGCTCGGGGCCGAGGCTCAGGCGGCTGCCCAGGAAGAGATCGCCATCGCCACCGAGCAGGGCTTTGCACTGTGGTCCGCCACGGGGACGTTCTTCAAGGGCGCCGGAATGCTCGTCCAGGGCAAGCGGGAGGAAGGATTGCCCCTGCTCCTGAAGGGTCTGGACGCCTTTCGGGCCAGCGGGGCGGAGCTGACGCTGCCGGGCCAGCTCGGCACTCTGGGGGACGCTTACACTCAGGCCGCCCGGTTCGCGGAAGCGCGGCAGGTACTGGACGAGGGACTGACTCTCGCCGAGAAGCACGACGAGCGCTTCCAGGAGGCCGAGCTGCATCGCCTCAAAGGCGAACTGTTACTGGCCGAGTCGCCCGAGCAGGCCGCGGCCGCGGAGGCCTGCTTTCGCCAGGCCATCGAAACCGCCCGGCGGCAGCAGAGCCGGGCGTGGGAGTTGCGGGCCACGATGAGCCTGGCCCAGCTCTGGCAACGGCAGGATCGCGCCGCGGAGGCCCGTGCCGCGCTGGCAGCGGTCTATGACACCTACACAGAAGGGCTCATGACGCCGGACCTCGTGGATGCCAAGGCGCTGCTGGAAAGCCTGGCCGGCGCGATGACGCCCACCGAGGCGGGGCCCGTCGTTCCCCTCACCCCCAGTCCCTCTCACCAAAGGGTTGAGGGACTGGGGGTGAGGGGTCGGCGCACCCGCTGGGCCGTCGCCGGACTCTCCCTGCTGGCTCGGTGCCTGACTCATGTCGAGAATCCGTCCGAGGTCGCCCCGCCGTCCGACCTCCGCTCCGCCGCCCCCAAACGCCGCACGCGCCGTTGGCTGTGGGCGGCCATCGGGCTGCTGGTCCTGGCGGGCTTCGCGCTTGCTATAACGGCCGCCTTCCGGTCGTGGTCGGCGGACCAGCAGATAGAAGCGGTCCGACAGCAGTTGCGGGCGCTCAATCCCGGCTTCGACGGGCAAGTGCGATTCAACATCGTGGACGGCGTCGTCACGGAGTGTGCCTTCTCCTCGGCCGACGTCACCGACCTGTCGCCGCTACGCGCCCTGCGCGGGCTGCGCAAGCTCGAGTGCCCGGGCGTCTCGTTCAAGGAACCAAGCCGCCTGGCAGACCTGCGGCCGCTGCGAGGACTTCCGCTGACGCGCCTGGCGATCCATTGCACAGAGGTGGCGGACCTGTCGCCGCTCGAGGGCATGCCCTTGAAGGAACTCGAATGTTGGAAGTCGAGCGTGAAAGACCTGTCGCCGCTGCGCGGCGCCCCTCTGACATCCCTCGACATCGCTTGGACGCCCATCAAGGACCTGGCGCCGTTGTTGACCGCCACAGAACTGACCTGGCTGCACTGCGACAACACGCCGTTGACCGACCTCTCGCCGCTCCGTGGCAAGCCCCTAACCGAGCTGCATTGCCACAACACGGGGGTCACGGACCTGTCGCCGCTGAAGGGGATGCCCTTGCGGAACCTGCGGTGCAACTTCGGGGTCGCCCGCAACGGAACCGCCGTACTTCGCTCCCTCCGCGACCTGCGGATGATCAACGAGACACCGCGCGAGGTCTGGTCGAAGCAACGCGGAGACGCGGCCCCTCCGCCCTGACCGTGGGTCGGTTGGCGGTCGCGGCCATCGAAAGCCGGGCGAGGCACCAGCAGTTCGTACAGCGTCAGCCCTGGCGTGTAAAAGTAGGCCCGCTCGTCGCCTCCGCCCTGGAAGCGTTCGTTTCGGCGGGGCAGCCGCCACCGTCGCTCGCCGAGATGAATTCGCCGACGATTTTCGATCCGGAGTAGGTCGCGGTGTACAGCTCGGAATCCGCCAGGAGCACGGTCGATTGGACCCTAAACGCTCTCGCCACGGTGGTTGACACGTCAGGGGGTCAGTAAGTCCCTCTCGGTAGCGGCCTTATTTGCCCCTCTGGGCCACGAGATCGCAACGGCCTGCGACGCTCATTAGCCCGCTACCCGAGCAGGGGGTTGTTCGGCCAGGGCAAGAAGGGAACGATTGTAACTTGTCTGATCCAAAACCTTCTTTCGTTCGTCTTATTAGCGGATGAATGCGCGTTCCTGCCGGCCAACTCTCTCAGAAACGGAGGACTCGATGAATCAGCATTTTTCCCCCATAAGTCGGCACTTCGTTCCTTGCGTCCTACTGATACTGATCCCGTGCTGCCGCCCAGCCGACGCGCGGCAGCCGGCCGGGCCGAAGGTCGTGCAGGTGGCCCTCTGCCTGGACACGTCCAGCAGCATGGACGGCCTGATCGACTCGGCCAAGCGCAAGCTCTGGGACGTCGTCAACGACCTCGCCAAAGCCAAGCCGACCCCGGACCTCCGCGTCGCCCTGTACAGCTACGGCAACAACGCCTACGACCCCAAGACCGGCTGGGTGCGCCAGGAAATCGATCTGACCGCCGACCTCGACCGCGTCGCCGACAGCCTGTTCGCCCTGCGGGCCACCACGGTGCGCGGCGGCGACGAGTACGTTGCCCGTGTCTGCCGCGAGGCCGTCGAGCGCCTCCGCTGGTCCGACGATGCTCGCGCGCTCAAGGTGATCTTCGTCTGCGGCAACGAGTCGGCCGAGCAGGATCCCCAGGTGAAGCTGAAGGCGGTGGCCGAGGCGGCCGTCCGCAAGGGGATCATCCTGAACACCATCTACTGCGGCAGCCCGCAGGATCAGGAAGCCCTGGCCTGGCGGGAGTTCGCCCGCCTGGGCGAGGGCCGCTTCGCGGCCATCGACCAGGATCGCGGTATCGTGACCATCGCCACGCAGCACGACAAGGAGTTGACCGAGCTGGGCGGCAAGCTCAACAACACCTACTGCTTTGCCGGCAGGGACGGCAAGGCGCTAGCCGACAACCAGCGCAAGCAAGACGAGAACGCGCTGAAGGCTGGGGGCGGTCACGGCGGCCAGCCGGGCCACGAGCAAGGCCAGCGGGCTGTACCGCTTCGGCGGCCAGGATCTGGTCGAACGCCTCCTTCAGGACCCGAAGTTCGACGTCAAGAAGGTCGCAGTCGAGGAGTTGCCGCCCGAGTTGCGGAAGATGAAGCCAGAGGAACGCGAGAAGCACCTCAAGAAGCTGGCGGCCGAGCGCGAGACGATTCGCAAGCGGATCGGCGAGTTGGCGGGCAAGCGGGATGCGTACATCCGAGAGGAATTGAAGAAGACGCCGAACTCGGCGCAGCGGGCGTTCGACGAGGCCGTCCGGAGCGCCCTGCGCGAACAGGCCAAGGCGAAGGGTATCGACATCCCCAGATAGGCCGCACCGACAGATAAGGTGTCACCGGCGTGAAGCTGCGCCGGCATGCGCCGATCCGGCGTGTAAGACCCTCCCCTGCTCGGAACGGATTCTCCCCTTGCTTCGACCGAAACGCAGTGCCGAGAACAGTCCACGCCGAGCGTCCACCCGCCCGACACGCCAGCAGGTATCCGCGCGATGAGACCGAGTTCCGCCACGCGCTCCTTTCGAGGGGGCCGTGGCCGCGCTTCTTCACATCGAGGTGTCGTCCCAGTCGAAGGCCGGCCAGGTCCACCTCGCTTGGTACAGGACGGGCACGGTCCTGGATGCCAGGAGGTCAGCGGGCTTTGCCGCAACCGAAGACCGAGGTCGCGTGCGTATGAAGGGGGCAACGAGCCGGCACTGAAACGGGGTGCGGGGCGTTCCCGGGGCTTGGTATTCGGACGGGAACCCGGATGACCAGGCTGCTAACACGCTCACAATACGGGTTAACGCAGCAGGCAGAGGATCTCTAGTTCTCGATGATCACTGGTGGAACCTGTGAGGATTCGGACCTCGCTATCTGGAGTTCAAACCGTATAACCTCGCGCGTGGGCAGCCTGGCTGACGGAACTTGTGGGCTGTTGATGCTCGGCCTCATTTCCTCTGTGTCGTCTCGTTGTTGTTTCCTTGACCTTTTCAATCGAAGGTATAGGGGGAGTGGTCACGCATTCCCACGGCGATGGACGACTCGGCTCCTTCCCGTGAGAGGCACTTGTGTTGGTGGGACTGTTCTCGCAATCACAAGGCGCACCCAAGAGGGTCTCACGCGGGGAGGAACCGGCACAGCCGTCGTGACCAATGACAGCCAAGTATCACTTCAGCCGGGGCTGCAACTCGACTTTCTTCGATCTCAGTAATCGCTGGGAAAAGGCGCTTCCCCGCCGGCCCGCGTGACGAGCGCGGCCAGAGTGCGGAGGCTCAGGCTGGCGGACAGGAGCTGGACATGGCCGTCCGCGAACACGGCGTTGGCACCGCCGGGATGAAAACTGTAGACCTCCCGGTTGTTGGTGCAATTGATCGCGCAAGGCCCCGGGGAACTTCCGTCAGCATTCGATCCGCGAACAATAAACCCGCTGAAAAAGGCTTCCCAGGGTCCACCGATAACCGTCTGGTCCGGGCCCGGCTGGCCCGCCTGCCACAGCCGGGGCCGGCCGGCATCTTCGCTGAGCAGGAGGGTGGTTGAGGTGCCGTCGAGGATTCTGGCTCACGCGCGTCATCTGGTTGGGTACCATCACGCCCGGGTAGACCCAGAGATCGGGGATGGCATTGGGCCAACCGCGGATGAAATACGGGCAATCCGAGGGGCTAGTGATCCATCGCCGATTCGCCAGGGCCGTATCAACCCCCCAGATGGGGCCATAGTCGCCGCAAGCGGCCTTGCCGCCGTAGCGCGCGAAGGGACCGCCGTAATAGTAGCGGTCCTGTTCCGGCGCCGAAGGGCACTGAAAAACCTTCAACCGTCGGATCACGGCCGCCTGGTTGGCCGGGGCAGTATTCTCCAGGTCCCAGCGATAACTGCTGGCGAGATTGTCTTGCTCGATGTGGCGCAGGATAAACGGTGCCCAACCGTGAGCGACGGGTAGCGGGACGCCGGCCTCCGGCAAGGGACCAATCACCTGACCGGGAGGGAACTTGCCATGATCGACTTCGTACAGACACAGGGCCAGGCCGAGTTGCTTAAGGTTGTTCTGGCAGCTCATGCGGTTGGCCGCCGGGCCACAAGGGAACGGTACACGTCGAGTTCGCCGTGGCGGGCGATCAGCCAGCATGGCATAGCACCAACGAGTTGCCCAGCGAACCGGACAAGAGCACCAACTTCTTCGTGGCGGGCATGCTGCCCAATACCACTTACGAGATGGGGCACGTCTTCAGTGACGGAACGACGTCTTCTCCTCTACTGTTCACGACCGGGAGCATCCCGTCGGCTTTGAAATTTCCCACCTTCACGGTGGTCCAGCCGCCCGGCCCCGGGACAGATCTCAATGAGGATCTGGTTTACCATACCATAGGCGACCCGGTGGCTACGGATCTGCAGGGTCGCATCGTGTGGTATTTCGATCCCCGGAATTCCGGCCTGCTGACCGGCAATCCGTTCGTCGTCTCGACCCCTCAGCCGGGGGGCACCATACTTGGGTTCGGCGCCGACCGCTACGCGGTGCCGAATGCATTAGGATTGCTGCCCAAGAACGTGCTGCGCGAGATCGACCTGGCCGGCGACACCTTGCGCGAGACGAACCTCGATGCGGTCAATGCGCAACTCAAGGCGATGGGGCACGAACCGATCTACGGCTTCTACCATGAAGCCGAGCATCTGCCCGACGGGTCCACTGTCGCGCTCGGCATCACCGAACGCACGGTCAACATCAACGGCACACCGACCAATTACGTCGGCACCATGGTCCTGGTGCTCGATAAAGACTTCCAGGTGACCTGGGCCTGGGATGCTTTCGATCATCTTGACGTCAACCGAGGGCCCGTCCTGGGCGAGATCGACGACGCGAACGACCAACCCGTGAACGTCGTCCCCAATCTCCCGGCGGTCGATTGGCTGCACAACAACTCGGTGGCCTGGTCCCCCGCGGACGGCAACCTTATTCTCTCGCTCCGCACTCAGGATTGGGTCATCAAGATCGACTACCGCAACGGCGCCGGTGACGGACACGTCGTCTGGCGGCTGGGGAAGGACGGCGACTTCACCGTAAACTCCAGCGACCCGAACCCGTGGTTCTCCCACCAGCACGACGTCCACTATATCAATGACTCCACCATCATCCTCTTCGACAACGGCAACACACGGCGGGCCAGCGATCCCACGGCCGACAGCCGCGGACAGGTGTGGAAGCTCGACGAGCGAACCATGACGGCGACCTTAGTGTTCAATGCCGACCTAGGCAACTACTCGAGCGCTGTCGGGGAGGCGCAGACGCTCTCGAACGGAGACTATTCCTTCGACTCGGGAGACCAGGGGCAGGCGCCCAACCTGTTCGCCCAAACGATCGAAGTGCGGCCGGACGGCAGCAAAGCCTATGTCCTACAGACCAAAGGGCTATTCGAGTTCCGCACCTACCGAATGCGGACGCTGTACGAGGGGACCGGCCAGCTGGTGGGCAATGGGGAGAGCACGTCCCACCACGACGACTCTGAAGCGCTAGCCCGAATTGCGCACCGAGTCTATGTAAATTGAGCCTCACGCACTATCTAAACGGTGATTTCCCAAGCCGTTAGAAACATGCGGAGGCTCAAGATCATGGTCCGCCAGCAACAAGAGCACTTTACCCTGTTCCCCGTCGGCTCACAACAACTCCACATCGCCTTCGACGGCGGGCGCATCGTCTCCGATGCCGGACTGCTCGCCGTCCGCGCCCTGGAAAAGCCCCTCCGTGTCATCGCCGACCTCGCCCGACGACTCCCCGACCCCCGATCCCCCAAGTACATCGAACACTCCGTCGAAACCCTACTCACCCAGGCCGTCTACCAAATCCTCGCCGGCTACCCCGACTGGAACGACGCCCAGCAGCTCCGCGGCGACCCCCTCTTTCAAATCCTCGCCGATGTCTCGCCCGATGCCGACAACCCCCTGGCCAGCGGCTCGACCCTGGCACGCTTCCAGTACGCCTACACCCGACGGCAGGCGGAAATGCCTTTGCCAGAACGTCCGGTCTTGCGGGAGGTCCGCGCCGCCCAGACTGGCCGCATCAAGATCCTCAACGACTACCTGATCGGCCTCTTTATCCGCACGCGTCGCAGGCGGCCCGAGGAGATCATCCTGGATGTCGATGCCAGCGATGATCCGGTGCATGGCCATCAAAAGCTCAGCGGCTATCACGGCTATTACCGCCAGCATCAATACCTGCCCTTGTTCGTCTATGACGGGGCCACCGGCTTTCCGCTGGCGGCCTGGCTACGGCCCGGAGCGGTGCATGCCAGCCTGGGAGCCGTGGATATCCTCAACGCCATCGTTACCCGACTACGGAAGGCCTGGCCGGGCGTCCGCCTCAAGGTGCGCTCCGACAACGGCCTGGCGGTGCCCAGCCTGTATGACTATTGCGAGGCCAACGACCTGCCCTACGCCCTGGGCTATGCCAGCAACCCCGTGTTGCAGCGGGCCACGGAGCAAGCCTTGGCCGACGTGGAGTTGTATCACCGCCTCTACGGCCGCCGCGAGCCGGTGGTGCAACGCTTCGAGTCGTTGGCCGGTTATCAGGCCGACAGTTGGCCGCACCCCCGGCGGATCGTGGCCAAGATCGAGGTGACGCCGCAGGGCAGCCAACGACGCTTTGTCGTCACCAACCTGCAAGAAGAAGCGTCGGCGGTGTACCGGGATTTTTACGTGCGGCGGGGCAAGGTGCCGGAGCAGCCGATCGGCGAGATGAAGAACGGCTTACGGTCGGAGCGGCTGTCGGCCTGCGGCTTCTGCGCCAACGCCTTCCGCTTGCTGGTGCATACGCTGGCCTACGCCATCGTGGTGCTGTTCCGGGAGGCGTCGTCGTCGGTGCCGGAGGTGGCGACGGCGAGCGTGAGCACCTTACGTCAGCGCTTGTGGAAAGTAGGCGCGGTGGTGGTGACGGGGGTGCGGAGGATCTGTTTTCATTTTTCCGAGACGTGGCCGTATCGTGGGGCGTGGTGCCGGGTCTTGTCGGGAGTGACTGCCTTTGTCGCCGAGGTGGCCTCTGGTTGAGGCGTTGCGAGCAGCGGGGTCGGAATGGGGAAGGGGAGGGAAGCGTCGTTGGCGGACGATGCCGTATCGGGGTGCGCGCGGGAGTGCGAAAAGGGGTAGTCTGGACAGCTGCCAGCGAGGGATGGCGCGTTGGCAGGAGCGAAGGGCGGCTCGACAATCACGATGACAACCTCTCGACAGCGTCTGACGCCTCCTCTGCTGAGACTCGGTGCGCAATTCGGGCTAGAATCCTTCCGAGGCGGCCGCGTGGAACCGGCCGCGTCCGCGGGTGGCTCCGCCAACGTCGAGGCGACGCTTTCAAGCGCGGGCCAGACTGCTTCCGTGGGCATCGATTCCGGCGCCTCCCTCGCCGCGGCGTTGACCACCTCCTCCCGGCAGTTCGCGCTCCCCTCGACGCCGATGGTCTCGACTCCCGTAAACGTGGAGCGGTTGGATCAGCTCTTTGCGGCCGGACTGGACGAGGGGACGAATTCCCTCTTGCAAAGGGCGAGGCGTCATCTGTTGAGCTTCGACGATGCGTAGGAGACGGACCCGGTTCTGTAGCAGAGGGGACGAAACAAGCAGAGGACAGCGAAGAGCCAGCGTCGCAGATCGCCTCCTCGTTGTCCTCTGCGGTTTTGCCGTGTCTCTGCTTTGTTGCAAAAGCAGCCCTGGGTGTTACCACCTGTAGGCGATCCCTTGGTTGCGACGATCGGTTCGGTCTGTCGGTAGGGCCTCCGTTCGTTCTCTGTCACCCTCATTGGGCTACCGTCTGGTTGGGAAGTTCGCCGCTTTCTTCGAATGAGTCAACGACAACCAGATTTCGGGTCTCAGCATCTTTCCCGAAGGACGGACCAGGTCCCGGCGGACTGGAGTTCAAGCAGTTATAGCCTTGCCCGTGGACAGCCTTGCTGACGAACTTCTTGGCCGTTGATGCTGGGCCTTATTCGCCTTTTGCCGCCCTGCTTTTGTCCCCTCAGCCCTTTCGGGTGGAGGTGTCCGGGGAGAACTTATCGTTCAGCCCGTAAGGCGGTGCCTTACTCACCTCCTTCCAGTGAGGCCAACCTCTGTTGGCAGAACCAATCTCACATCACAAGGCGCACCGAGGAGTGTCTCATTCGGGGAGCCTGACGATCGGGAGCGGATCCGCCGCCCCACCAGTTACCACCCGACGCCGGGAGGGACAACTCCCGGCGTCGGTCATTTCCACGCACCTTTCCGCGAGTTTTCGCACTGGCTGGCCTACGGTCTCCCCCTCTCCCGGGCAGGCACGGGAGCCGTCTCAACCCGACGTCAATCTGCTCGTTTGGCCCCTGCTGTTCCCCAAAGACCGCGATAACTCTCCCACTCTGACCGGTGCTACCCAGACGCCGAGTTAGCCCCTTCCGCCGGTGACCAAAAATGAGAATTGGCAGGTTTTTGGCAGCTTTTGTCAGGATAAAACGGCTTTTGGACGCCGCGAAAGCGGCGTGGAAGCACGGCGTCATTATCCGTAACTCTTTGTCAAAACTAAGTTTCTGTCAATCAATTCGCTTTCCATTCGCCCGAACCACCTCGGAACGCCCTGACATTTGCCGAGGATTATTTGCCACAACTCTTTTCATACTCGTAAGTTGCATTTTGACACAAACCTGACAACAACGCCGACGACGCCCCGACCGACTCGCGACGGCTGCGGCACAAGCCGCTCCTCGATCCCGTCGCCCAGATGGCCCCCAGGACCCGCGTGTCGGGGCCTGTCTTCTTCAGGGGGCCTCGCGTTCCACTGCCGAGGCCTGGACGCGACGTGCGCCCACGTCAGCGCCGCGCGGGCCGGTCGTGGGCGGTGGGACGAGGCGACGGGGGAGTGTTTCAGACGCCAGCCAGTTGCCGCCACAGGCGACGTTGCTTGCGCCAGTCCAAGACGGCGGCAATGGGCTGCACGTCAGCCAGGAGGATCGGATCGCGTCCCCGCAGCGTCGGCGGCAGAAACAGCAACGCCTCCTGGAGGTCCGGGGCCAGATATAGCAAGTTCAGGATCTGGCAGATCCGCGCCCGCGTCACTTGGCCTAACGATGCCAGCTCGCTGTAACTGGCGACCTGCCCGGTGCGAACCAGCTCGTCCAAACGCAGCGCCAACGCCATCAGCCTCGCCACCCGCGGCACCCGACCCGGCGGCCACGCCGACGCTTCCTCGTCGAAGGGCCGCTCCTGGCGGCCCCGACCAACAGGCTGGAAATGCACCGGCACCTCAATCGTCATCGTCAGGCTCATGCGCTCTGCTCCTCGTTGCGACGGCCGAGCAATTCTCCGGCCAGTGTTTTCAGACCCAACGGCTGGAAGGTAATCGACGCCTTTTCCCGCTGGCCGTCATAGTCCACCCGCGACAACAGCAAGCGAACCAGCCGGGCCTGCTCGTCGGGACTCATCGCCTCCCAGGCCGGAACCAAGCCCGATAACGCTTCGGTCGCCGCCGCTTCGTCCAAACGCTCCTGGTGCAACGCCTCCATCTGCCCCCGCAAGCGCGCCTAACCTCTGCTCGACCTGAGCCAGCCGCGCCTGCAACTCGGCCAAGCGCGTCACCGCTGCGTTGCCGGGTGTGTCCGAACCCACCTCGGCGAGCAGCTGGCGGACTTCGCTCTGGCCCCGCAGCAGATCGCGCTCCAGGCCGACGCGTTCGCCTTCCCACTCGGCGAGGCGGGCGTCGTCCTGTTGCCGCACCGTCGTCAGCATCTGCCCCAGCACCAGCGGATCGCGGCCCAGCCGCTGAATCTGCTCGATGACGAGTTGCTCGATAGGTTGGGCAGGGATGGATTTGGCGGGGCAGGACTGCCAGCCACTCTTCTGGGCATGGACGCAGGTGTAATAGCGGTAACGCTGCCCTTCCTTGCGGGTGGTGTGCGACGGCGTCATGGCACAGTCGCACCCCCCACAACGCAACAAGCCCTTGAGCAAGGCGGTGAAGCGATGCAGGCTGGGAGGACCCACTTCCGGGCCGTGGCTGCGCAACAGTGCCTGCACGCGCCCGAAGGTGTCGGCATCGATCAGAGCGGGTTGTTCGCCGTCGTGGACTTCGTTCTTGTAGCGAACTTTGCCGGTATAAATCACGTTGGTCAGGAGCCGATACAGACTGGTCTTGGTGAAGGGCCGACCACCGCGTTGACGACCCTTGCGTGTCTGCCAGCGCTTGCCGACCCAGCCGCGGCGTTCCAGTTCCTGCACGACGGGGAAGAGCACCTGGTGCTCCAGGTACAGGGCGAAGATGGCACGCACGCGCTGGGCTTCGTCGTCGTTGACGTGCAGCCGTCGGCCGCGGGGATCGAGGTCAAAGCCGAGCACGGGTGTACCGCCCGACCACTTGCCCTTGCGGCGGGTGGCGGCCACCTTGTCGCGGGTGCGTTCGGCGATGATCTCGCGCTCGAACTGGGCGAAGGACAACAGCACGTTGAGGACCAGGCGGCCCATCGAGGTGGCCGAGTTGAATTGCTGGGTGATGGAGACGAAGGAGACGCCGTGTCGCTCGAACGTCTCCATCATCTTGGCGAAGTCCAACAGGGAGCGGCTGAGCCGATCTACCTTGTAGGTCACGACGCAGTCGATCTTGCCGGCCCGGATGTCGGCCAGCAGACGCTGAAACGCCGGCCGCTCCATGTTTCCGCCGGTGAAGCCGCCGTCGTCATAGCGCTCCGGCAGGCAGGTCCAGCCCTCGTGGGCCTGCCTGCGGATGAAGGCTTCGGCCGATTCCCGTTGGGCGTCCAGCGAGTTGAATTCTTGCTCCAGCCCTTCCTCGGTGGACTTGCGCGTGTAGATGGCGCAACGTACCAAGGGCAACGTGGCCGCGGATTTCTTGTTGGGATGGTTCATGCGGTCTCCTTGCGGTTGAGGGTATTGCGGAAAAAGTGGAAGCCGTTGCAATGGCTGCCGGTGACCGCCTTGGCGACGGCGCTGAGCGACGGGTAGACACGGCCGGCGTAGGCGAAGCCTTCGGTGAGCACTTGCACCTGCACGAGTTGTCCCTTGTAGGGTCGGGTCAGGATAGTGCCTGGCGGGGGCAGCCGCTGATCGGCCGGCGCTGGGATGTTGACCGGCTCCGACGGAGGCGTAGTGGTGGCCGTTTTGCTGGGGGCGGATTGAGTCGGAGGTCGGCGTCGCGGGCCAGTTCGGCGGCGCGTCTTCGGCGCGTTCGGACAGTTCGCCCTCGGCCAAGGCCTGGAGACGCCAGGCGATGCGCTTGACCAGCCAGGTCCGATTACTCGCGGCGGTGGTCTCGCCGAACAGTTCGGCGAAGCGCTGGCGTAGTTGGCCGATGCTGAGGCGCTCCAGCGTCGCGACCTCGTTGACGATGTTCGGTTCCACAGGGTACTCTCCTTTCTGGGTGTATGGGAGCGGTCAACCCGTGTGGACAGTGAGCCTCGTTTGGCCGAGGAACTCAAGGCCATCAGAGACAAAAAGGAGAGATTTTTGGGGCGGAAAGGCGGTGGGGAGGTCGTCGAATTGACCACGGAATCTGCGTCAGTCACGGCTCAGGAGGGGCCTGGCGTAGGACGAAAGAGTTACGAGCGGGAGAGTCAAGTTCCGGTTGGAGACGCTCGCTCCGCGATCTCTCGCCCATCGCAGAGAAGAGGGCACGCGGCCTGGCATGCTAACCCGCGTGGCGAGGCCGTCCGGGACGCCTTCCACCGGGTTCCGGGAAGCCGAACGCCCGGGCGCCGACGGCGATCCCGAGGGCCGTATTGCTAATTGACGGCACCACCAGCGGCCGCGTACGCCCCTCTTGAACGATGCGGTTCAGCAGATGCACGGCCCCGCGAATTATGAAGCAGCCCGATGCGCCAGGTGCTCGCACTCGGCGTAGGTCTGCCGGTTTGGCAACAAGTTCAACAGCCGCACAAGCGGCGTCGGAGTTGTGGGCAGCAACTATTGTCGTGCTTTTTTCTGTCTCCCGTCACAACCGGACTCTGGCCGCCTATGTGAGGGCGGATGGGAAAAGTGAGTTCACCGTGAACCTCCCGACCTGTCCGAACCCGGTTCCACTGCCAACGGGGAGATTACCGCGATGACTGCAAGGAAAACCGCCCGCTTCATGAGCACGACTTGCCTTTGCCAGTTTGCCAATCGGGGACAAGAGCGGCAAAGTCCCCCACGTCGTTCCCCCTGAACGGTTTCCTCTCCCGCGCGGTGTCCAAACCCGGCGCACCCTCTGCTGAAGGGGGCAGAGTTCTCCTGCCACGACGACGGCAAAGTTAACGGGGTTGCGCCTGAACCGCCGAGGAATCGGATCGTTTGTTCCCAAGCGCTAATCCCAACGGAAAACGGAAGCTCCAGTCAACATTGCCGCCTTTAAAAAAAAGTGAATTGCGTCAGCAGACAAGATGAACAAGGTAAGGAAGGTGGAATCATGCCACGTCTCGGCCTCTCCTCCGCGTTCTCTCAGGCACTCCGTCGCCTCTTTCCGGGCACTCCCAATCGCCACGCCCGCCGCGCGATGCGGCGAAGTCGGACCTCCGCGCGGCTCGCGCTCGAACATCTGGAATCTCGCGAACTGCTCTCCAGCTATATCGTCGAGGATTCTGGGCATCGTCGGGCCGCCCAACACAGGTCCCGAGGGTGGCGTCGCCATCAACGCCAAGGGCGCGGTCGTCGGCACATCGCAGGTCGCCAACGGCTCGTTTCACGCGTTCCTGTGGGAACCCGGAAAGCCCGCGCAAGATCTCGGCTCGCTCGGCGGGCCCGACACCAATAGCAATGCCCTCGCCATTAACATACTCGGCGAGGTCGTGGGCATCACCACCACCGAGTCCGGCCAGGCCCATCCCTTCGACGTCAAGCCCGGCGGGCCGATGACGGACCTCGCCAACGCCCCGCCGCAGTCCAGCTTCGGCGATTCCCTCCTCACCGCCAGGGGCGTCAGCGACACTGGCGTCATCGTCGGGAAAGGCTTGTTCAACCTCATCGACCTCAACGCGGAGGCATCCTATGCGTATGACCCGCCGTCGGGCACGCTCAATATGCTTAATGGTCTTAATTTAGACAGTACTTTTAATTTCGCCGAGGTCAGTTCTGGCGCGGCAACCGCCGTCGCCGGGACAAGGGCCGTAGCCAACCTGGATTATCTGGATCACGGCGTCAACCGCTCACTAGCCGTCGTCGAGGACATCAACACGCCCAACTCCGAGGTGGCGCTCCCCATGCTCCCCAACATGTTGGAGAGTAATGTGTTTGGTATCTCCACGCCCAACGGCTCGGGGACACAGTTCGCCGCGGGAGAGGAATTCGATCATTCCGGACACTTCCACGCGGTACTGTGGACCATCCCGACGGACCCTCATTCGGCCACCGTCCTGGACCTGACCACCATTCCCGGATCCTCCGTGAACCCTGACCCCGCATTTGCCGTCAACGTGGAGGGGGAGGTCGTGGGGACGGGCTTCGACACGAGCGGCCATGCTGCCGCTTTTGTCAGGGAACCTAACGGCCCGGTCACGTCGCTCAACAATCTTCTGTCGCCCGGCTCGGGCATCACGCTGCAAGAGGCTTTCGGTATCAACGACTCCGGGCAGATCTGCGCGAACGGATTGTTAAACGGGCAGGTGCATGCCTTCCGCCTCACGCCGGTCCTTGCCGCGCCGCCTCAGGCCACGCTCGCCGACGCGCCGGACGTCAACGTCTCCGGCGCCGCGACCTATTCTTTCGTCGTCACCTACACCGACGACACCGGCATCGACGCCAACACGCTGAAGAACGCGATCCAGGTGACAGGCCCCGCCGGCTTCTCCCAGACCGCGACTCTCCGATCGACCTCGGGAGCGCCCACGCAACTAGCAGCCACCTACACCGTCAATGCGCCCGGCGGGACGTGGGACTTTCACGACAATGGGACTTACACCATCACGCTGAACGACAACGTAGTGAAGAACATTGCCGGTCAGCCGCTTGCCGGCGGGACTCTGGGCCATTTCATTGCGGCGATCGCCGTGGTGCGCGGGTCGGTGTCCGGCACCGTGTTCAACGACGCCAACGGCAACGGCATACGAGACGCGGGCGAAGGGGGCGCGGCGAACACCGACGTCTTCCTCGACTACAACGGCGACGGCAAGTTCGACGCGGGCGATCTCATTACCAGGACGGACGCCAACGGGGCATATTCCTTCCACGGCCTGCTGCCGGGCGACTACCGCATCATGGAGCTTGTGAACCCTCCCCATGCCGTCACCAGCCCCTCGAACGACGTGCATCTCGTGCATCTGGGTGAGGGCCAGAACGTGACGGGCCAGGACTTCGGCGATGTGGCCGACCCGCAGATCACCGACATCGCCGGCCAGAACCTCGCCAACGCCCACGGCAAGACCGCCCAGTTCGACCAGCCCGCGACCGTCCTGCACGTCACCGGCCGTAACTTCGCTGCCAACGACATCTTCTTTTTTGGCAACGACCAGGCCTTCGCCGGCCCGAGGAACTTTCAAACCGACGGCAATGGCGTGCAGACATTCGACCTGCAAGTTCCGGCTTTTGCCACCACCGGGACGCTTGTGGTTTTCTCCCCCCAAAGTAATCGGTACACGACGCTCCTGCCCGCGTTCACGGTGGACAGCTACCGCAACGTCAACGGCTACTCGTTCGTCAACGACGGTAGAACTCCCGATGAATCCGCTCAAGAATCGGATTTCACCTTCGACGAGTTGACGAAGGTATTCGGCGCGGACCAGACCGACATCACGGTCGATCCCTGCGGCTTCCTCACCCTCGGCCTTGAGAATTGCACGGTTGACACGGGCATCCCCAACCCGCTAGCCTATCTGGAACTCGCCATCATCAACGCTGCGATGCCTCCCAGTAATGGGGAGTGCCTCGGCTTCAGCCTTTCGTCGGCCCGGCTGAGCCTGGGGATTGGGATCGAAATCCATCAGTGATTTCCCGGTGCAGACAGGCACCGACGGGTCCACGGTGTGGGACCTGGCCAACTCGACCGATCTGCGTGAGGTCATTCGCCTGGCCCACCTCGAGCAGTCGAGCAATGAGTTCCTCGGCAACTATGTCGGGCAAATCACCGCCGACGAAGTCTTCGGCGTGGGTCATCTGATCAACGGGGTTAAGAGCGAGCTGGCCCAGGGGCGGCCGGTCCCCGTCT
Organism: uncultured Planctomycetota bacterium; assembly: GCA_963767535.1. Classification (GTDB taxonomy): domain Bacteria; phylum Planctomycetota; class Planctomycetia; order Gemmatales; family Gemmataceae; genus JAJPHU01. The sequence continues at coordinate 510,645 of CAVYEC010000005.1, read as the reverse complement.
GCTTCCAGGAGGGAGGTTTCGGCGGCCACTGCGTGCTGGCGTACAACGTCGAGGACGTTGGCAATGGAACGGAAATACTCGACATTTATGATCCCAACAACCCGTTCCAGGCGAGCGAAGACAACGGGAGCCCTTCCGCCAGTGTGCCGGGGGTTGAGGACGGCACCGCCCACTGCAACCACGTTCTCCAAAGCACGATCACCATTGATTCCAGCGGGCACTGGACGTACAACTCCCCGGACTCGATCGGCAACCCCAGCGCCAGCGGCGGCCTGGGGAGCATCGCCATCGCGCCGCTCTCCGTCTTCGACTCCCACACCCTGCTCTCCAGCAGCCTCACGAGCCTCTTGACGCTAGGCGTCTTCGGCAGCGCGGCGGAGACGCAGGTGACCGACTCCGCCGGCCACACGCTGCTCGACGCCGACGGTTCGCCCAACACCAACCCCAACACCAACATCCCCAATGCCGCACGCTACGTCGCCGAGCAGGGCGCGACGCCGCTCGACCTGATCGAGGGGAACGGCAGTTTCATGCAAACCATCACCGGCACGGGCGGCGGCACCTACGGCGCGGTCTCGCTCGGCACCGACGCGATGGCGGCGATCTCGGGCGTGGCCACGGCGCAGGGGCAAACCGACAAGTTCGGCCTCGACCCCTCCAACGACAGGCTCACCTTCATCCCCGCCGCGACGAAGAACCTGACCGCCGATCTGGTGATTAACGCGCCGTCCGGCGTCCAGCGCGAGGCACAGCTCACTGGGGTCGCCGCCGGCGGGGCGGCGCAGACGCTGCAATTTTCGGGCGGCCAGCGCGACCACGTCGTCTTCAATGCGGTCGGCGCGGGCACGTTCTCGCTCAACCTGACCTCCGACGCCGACGGGCTGGTGCAGACCTTTACCACCGGCCGGATGACCCTCGCCGCCGGCGACACCGTCGATGTGCTGCCCAGCGACTGGGCCGACATCCAGAGCGCCACGGCCTCCGTCGCCATCCACCACGCGAACGGCACGACGACGAACCTGACGCTGACCAACGGCGGGGCGGGGCTGCAGGTGAACGTCAAGGAGGGCATCTCCTTCACCGGGACCGTGGCGCGCTTCACCAACCAAAGCGCCACGGGGAAGAGTGCCGTCATTGATTGGGGCGACGGCACCACCTCGACCGGGACTGTGGCGGCCTCCGGCGCGAACGTGACCGTGTCCGGCTCGCACACCTACGCCAAGCAGGGGTACTTCCCCACCCGCATCACGCTCTCCGACACCAACGGCCCGCTCGGGCAGGCCACCGGCGAGGCCGTCGTGGCCGACACCAAGTTCACCCTGGCCCCGGTAGGCGTCACGGCGTTCGCGGGCGTGCCGTTCACCGGAACGGTCGCGACGCTGACCGACCTCCCCTCCGGCGATGTCGCCAGCGACTTCGACGTGAAGATCAACTGGGGCGACGGCACCACCTCCGCCGGCACGCTCCAGACGACCGCCGCACGCACGTTCGCCGTGCGCGGCACGCACACCTGGGCCACCACCGGAAACAAGTCCGTCGTCGTCACCGTGACCGAACACGGCTCCGCCTCCGGCCAGGGCCACACCATCCAGATCACCTCCAACACCAACTTTTCCGGCACCGTCGCGCAGCTACAACTGCCGATCCCCGGCTCCGCCCCCAGCGATTACGTCGCCACGATCAACTGGGGCGACAACACCACTTCCACCGGCACGCTCACGCTCCAGAGCGACGGCTCGGTCATCCTCAGCGGCAGCCATACTTACGCGGCTGGCAACAAGTCGTACATCACCCACTTCACCCTGACCGGAGGCCCGTCGGCGAGCACCACCACCACCGCCGTCGTCGGCCCCGCGGTGGGCACCGTCACCGGCATCCTCTACAACGACATCAACGGCAACGGCACGAGGGACCCGGGCGAGGAAGGCATCCCCGGCCAGGTCGTCTTCATCGACCTGAACAACAACGGCAAGCTCGACCCCGGTGAACCGGCCGCCATCACCAACTCCTCGGGCGTCTATACCATCGCCAACGCCCCTGCCGGCAATATCCGTGTGACGGAAAGCGTGCCGGGCGGCTTCCGCGTCGATGCGCCAGCCTCGGGGTCTTACACCGTGACGCTCAAGGCCGGGCAGACGCTCTCTCACCTCGATTTGGCGAACACCCAACTCGCCCTGATTTCGGGGACCGTCTTCGTCGATGCCGACGGCAACGGGCGCAAGGCGCCTCCGAACCCGGCCGGGACAACCAGATCGTCTACCTCGACCTGAACAACGACGGCGTACGCCAGCCCAACGAGCCGACCGCCGTCACCAACTCGGCGGGTGCTTTTGCGTTCACGGTGAGTCCGGGAAGTTACGTCGTGAGGCTTCAATCGTTCTCGGACTTCACGATCACCACTCCGGCGGGCGGGGCGAACAACGTGACCGTCGGCGCCGGCTCGACGAGCAGCGGCAACCTGTTCGGTGAAAAGCTCCTCGTGACGTCGCCGCCGGTGAGTCCTCCGCCGCCGGTGAGTCCGCCCCCCTCACCGCCGCCGGCGCCGATACCGCCGCCGACATTGCATACGCCGCCGCTGCTGGCGCTCTTCGACGCGCTGCTCCGGGGAATCGAGACGGTGAACGGCAACGGGACCGAAACGGTCATCGACAGCCTTTTCGGCATTCCCCTGCTTATTTCCACTTACGACGACAGCGGCGACCTCATGAGCGTGACTTTGTTCGGGATCAACGTCACGTCCCTGTTCGAGTTACCGCTGTAGCGGACGGGGATGACCGACCTCACCAACGGCGCGGCGGCAGCCGAAGGCCGGGGCGGTCCCCGCCGGTGCTCTACCGGAATCGTTAATCCATGTGTCGGGAGCGTTCGCGGCCCGGTCGTCCGGGTTCCCAGGCGAGACGCTCCTTAAACCGGCAATTCTTCGGGTTAGAAATTGTGAGACAGGATGAGGACAAGTTTCGCTCCTTCTTCACGGGGAGCGTCGATACGCCTACAGCAGCATGCGGCTCGAGAACCCTTTCGATTCCTGTCTACGGGGGGAGTTGCCGATTCGGGCGGCGTCGGCCCGAAAGGTGCTCGAGCGACACAAAGCGCTGGCGGAGTTGGGGCTGGGGGTAGGAGCTTCGGCGGCGGCACCTGATACTCTCCCGTCAACCGGCGCTCTTGGTCAAGTTGCGGACGTCGACCACGACGTACTGCTCCTGAGGCCAAGCGGAGGATTCGGGCGGATATCTGGCACGAATGAATGTGGAGAAAACGGAAGCGATGGCCGGGGGCGAGGGGCGATTCGCTGGTTGACACCCCTCTTCACAGACTTATACTGGCGTCGTGTTCGCGATTCAGCTAGCCGGATCGCGACCAGCCACGGAGGTCTTATGACGTCTGATCCCCTCGAAAGCACGGCCACCGCGAGTCCGGACTACTCGTCTCCGTCCGCCGGCATGCCGATCCCCGATCGCCTCAACGTCGCCCTAGTCAGCTTCGTCTTCACCCTGGCTCTCGCCCTTCTGTGGCTGGGTTCCCGCGTCGAATCGTGGTGGTCCGTCCTCGCCGTCGGCGTAGTGTTCTCCTACGTCTTGTTGACCAATTACGCCCTGCTGCATGAGGCGACACACAACAACCTGCACTCTCACCTAAGGGTGAACTACCTCCTCGGCGTCCTGACGGGCTTTCTCTTCCCCGTTCCGTTTAGCATGGTGCGTACCACCCACCAGGGCCATCACCTGCGCAACCGCACCGATTTTGAGATGTTCGATCTCTATTATTCGTCGGACAACCGGTTCATCAAATACGCCCAGTGGTATTCGATCCTGCTGGGGTTGTTCTGGATCATCATCCCGCTGGGAGGACTGCTCATCGGACTTTGTCCACCGCTGCTGCGCATGCACGCCTTCCGCACGTCCCGCTCGTCCAGCTACCTGCTCGGCGACATTCAGTCCTGCGAGGTTCGCGCCCTCCGCGTCGAGATGCTGCTGCTGATCGCTTTCTTCGCAGCCTTGTGGGGGCTGTTGTCGCTGGACTGGCTCCCCACCTTCGTCCTGTACGGCTGCTTCGCCTTCAACTGGTCCACGCGGCAATACATCGGCCACGCCTTCTCGCGCCGCGATGTTGTCGAAGGGGCGTGGAACCTTCGGCACAACCGATTGATGACGTGGGTGCTTCTGCACGGCGAATGGGATCTCAACCACCATCGCCGACCGGACGTGTCCTGGTACTACCTGCCGCGTCTGTCGCCTCGGGACGAACCGCGGCCCAGTTACGTCAAGCAATACTTGCGTCTCTGGCTGGGGCCGCGCCCCGCAACGGAGCCGGCCCCAGAATCGCTGCGCGACCTGCCGCTGTCCGTTCACTCATGACCAAACACCGAGAACCCTTTTGGCATTGGCCCGGTTGGCGACGGCTGTGCACGTCTTGTCCCTCTCGCTCCTCGTCGGGGCCTGGTTCGAGTTGATCTATGGCGGCGCCGACTGGCTCACGAGCCGGCACGGTTTCCGGTTGCGCATCCACCTCGACGCCGAGTTGGCTATGCCGTTCGTCCCGGCGGCGGTGCTGGGCTACTTGTCGATTTATGGCCTATTTGCCATGCCAGCCTTTGTCCTGCGCACGAGCCGAGACCTCCGCGCCTTATCGGCGATGCTGGCCGTCGTGATCCTGTGTGCCGGTATTGGCTTTCTGCTCGTTCCGGCTGAGGCCGCGTTTCCGCCGGCCAGCGAAATGGGAACATGGGCGCCGCTGGTGCGCTTCGCCAAGGTCGTCGCCCTGACAAACAATTACATCCCGTCGCTGCACGTCGCCCTGAGTGTGGCGCGTAGTCGTCGTGTTCGCCCGCCGTGCCGGCCCACTTGGTAAGGGGTTGCTGACCTTGTGGGGCGGTGTCATCGCGTTGTCAACGCTTCTCCTGCATCAGCACTACCTGCTCGATGTGGTGACGGGCGCCGCCCTGGGGTGGGCGGGAGTCTGCTGCGTCTACGACCGCTGGACCAAGGGGGGGCTGAGCCGAAGCGAGCGAAACTCATCGACCCAGCCTGTCCAGGCGTCGAGCGACGCCGGCTTGATCGCGCCGGCCTTCTGTCCGAGTGCGAGACAACGCCGCTCGTAAATTCGCCAGGCGAGTTCGCCGTTATGCAGCCACTCGATTTGGACAGGCGCCAGTTGCCCGAGGCGGACGGCCTGGCGATAGTACGGGTTTTCCTGCAAGCCATCTTCCAACTCGGCCTGGAGCTCCGGTGCAAGCACTGGCGCTGCGCCGCCGACCTGCACGAACAGCCGATAGCGCGTCGGCCGGCCCACGACCGGTGCCAAGAGCGCGAAGCGCGGCGTGATTCCAAGGGCAGCGAACGCACGATCGAGTACGCCGCGGACGTGTGGCTCGGACAGTTTCTCGCCGACCCGATCGCTGCAACGATCCGCTTTCCCCAGGAAGCGCAGCAGCGGGCACTGGTGCAAAAAGCCCACGACGTCGCACCTCATCGCGCTGCTGATAGCGATAGAGTCCTCCGCCTGTCGTGAGGATCACGCGGTAACGTCCGCCCTTTTCCAACTCGTGCGCCAGCAGGCACTTCGCCTGCTCCTCTGTCCCGTCCACCTCTTGGAACTCGAAAAAATGCGAGCGCACCGCCAACGCGGGCGCGGCCTGGCCCACGAGGGGCACCGTTACGCAGCCTTCGGTCGACAGCAACCCTTTCGGCTGAATCTCGACGGACGGGAACAACTCACGGAGTTCCGGTAGACAGTTCTCCGCGGCCGCATCGGCCCAGCAGCTGAGGAGCGCCAGCCGCGGCCAGATGCGACGCAACTTCTCCGCCAGCGGCAAAGAAGAAGAGAGAAGGTTCGTCAGAACGACTGCCCGATGTCGAGCGCGACTGGCTCGCGTCAACCGCCGGGCCAGTGCAGTTGGCAACGGCGATGGCGGCCGGAGGGTGCCGTCGTACAAATCGCGGCACAGACGCTCCGCCCATCTTTCCAGAGGAGCGAGCAGCGCCGGCAGAAAGGTCGGATTCCAGATGGAGATGAGCGTCAGGTCTTCCGCACCGAGCAGACACCGGAGCGTGCAGTAGCGGAATGCCTCCATGTCGTTCACGCGAGCTACCGCCGACGGCACGACAAGCAAGCGCACGCAGCGCGAATTGTTCGAGAGTACCCAGGTATCCGGCATCGTCCTCAAAACCGACGGGGACACCTCCGGCGGTGTGGTACAGCGGAGCCAGGGCTGGCGAGATCGACCAGTAAGCCCGGCCGCGCCGCACCGCCGGCCGATTGCGGAACAGATCGGCGATCCATACGGCGACGGCGTGCTGAAACTGCCGGCGCAGCGACTCGGTGTACGGGATCAGCTTCTCGCCGCCGGTCGTCCCGCTAGTCGGTTCGAGCAGCAAGACACGCTCGCCGGTAAGCACGCGCCTGCCGTCCCGCCGCGATGCGTTCGATCGACTCGGCGTAATCTTCATAGCGCGAGAGAGGCACGCGCTCTTGATAGGTACGCGCATCGCGGATGTCGGGGAAGCCATGAGCACGGCCGAATTCTGTTTCCTGGTTTCGCTGGAGGATTTCGCGGAGAATTGCGACCTGCGCGACGGCAACGCTGCGAGTGGCTTGCAGGAACCTACGTGCCTCGCCGGCGCACTTCAGCATCCAGATCGTGTTGAGGAAACCGGCTAGACTCAAGCGGAAGCCTCCACGAAAGTAGGCCCCGCGCCGATCACCCGATAGGCCGCCGGCGTGAAATTCGCGCGGGTCAGAGGGGCCAGGCAGCATAACTCCTCGCCCTGTACGTGACCGGGGTTGCGCTCCAGAAAAAAACGTACAAACGGGTCACGCAGCCGCTGGGGCGTGATATCGGCCACGCCGGCGCGCAGACGATCGTGCCCAGCCCCCGCCCGGATGACGCCGCGAGCAACGTCGTAATTACGTGGATATTTCGCTCGGGCCAACCCGTCGAGTATCACCCGCACTCCCTCCGGCGTCGGCCGCCCCGGATGGGGATAAAAAGTATGAAAGAACACAGGCAAAAAGCGATAGGTTTTGTAGCCCTTGGAGATCAGGAACCAGTACAATTGGGAGTCGGCTCGTTCGTCCATGAGACTCAAGGCGAGCCGGCCCCAGACGTGGGTCAGGACTGTATCGCCCCAGTGCGCGCGGTCAATGATGGTGTCACCGGAGAACAGGGCGGTGACGGGCTGGCCGGAGATCGGCACCTCAAGCAGCATCTGAGTCGAGAACCCACACAGCTCGGCCGCGCGGGTGCAATACCTGGATGACCCATTGCTTCTCGTCGAGATCCGCCTCGAACACGTCGCGGCGGACGTTCTCGTAATAACGGGTCATCAGGGCGAACATGGCGTCGCGCTGGGATCGCGTCACTTCGGCCACACGCATCAGGCGACCCGCCAGTTTCATCCTACCGACTCCTCGATGATTGCGCGGCTCTCTGAGCTGCCGCTCGGCCATGATTCTACGTTCGGTCTCTACAAACACCCCAGTTCCAGGTAGGGAACCCGATCATCCAGCCCCTTGTGCAACTCCTCGCCATCATCCCAGCACACGAAGTACAACCGCGTCGTGTAACGTATGGCCTGCCAGCGTTCCGCTGCTGCGAGCAGCGGATCGGCCTCGTGCAGTCCCAGCAAGAGATAGCTGTAGGCTCTGGCGGCCCGCTCTCGCAGCGTCTCGACCAGGACGGCGAAGACGCGCGGGTCATCGCCGCTCACCACGGGCAGGGCGGCGGTCAGGAAGCGGAACGCCTTGCCCGGCGGCGGCAGAGAGAGGACGCCGAGCCAGCGCGGCGCGATAGCGTGTAGCAACCGTAAGCCGTTCAGGATCCACCCGTAGCCGTGAACCACCGTCTGGCGAAAACCTATCTGGTCCCACCCGGCCAGCATGCCCACCAGTTCATCCCCGCGCCACGCCAGGAGAATGTCGTCGGGCCGAAGGTCCTTGAAGATGCCCGTCTCCGTCCCGAAATCGTCCGCCTCGTAGAGTGGGAAAAACTGCCGTCGCGGCTCCTTCACATGTATCCATGACACGATCCGCCCCATGTCCTCGGTTCGCGCCGGCCGGACCTCGATCCCGTCGTGGCGCGTCCGGCGGCGCAACTTCCCTTCAAGGGGTAGGGCCAGCGTGTGATAGCGTCCTGCGTAATGATATCTCGGCAAACCGGCTCGCCCCGACGTGAGCAGCGCCAGCGCCATCCGGTTGCCCTCGGCGATCGTCGTCAGGTACAGGCGCGATTGACCATCGCGGTGCAGCCGGCGGAAATACGCATACCCACGAGCCACCAGTCCACGATTGCGATGCTCGGCGAGCAGACGCAGGCTGCTGAGATAGCCGATCGACTCCGGCCGGCCGTTGACCCAGCGTGTCATTAGTGAGCGACAGCCGAAGCCGACCAGCCGACCGCTGTCGAGATCACGGGCGGCCACCACTTGCCGGAATCGGCCATCAACCTGCGCGCCCGCGAAGAAGCTTGGCTCACGGCGAAACGAGACGCAGATCTTCCCCGGCATCGGCGTCGCGGCCAGGATCTGCCGCAAGTCGGCATCCTCCGCGGGACCGGCCAACTCAAACCGATACCGACTCATGCGCCTCGCTCCCTTCCGTCCGTCCGGCCCCTAGCTGCAGTCCCTGCCGTAGATCGATGTCGAAGTGCGCACCCAGGTTCAAACCGAGATACACGCCGATCATCATCAAGCTGCGGGCGTTAGCCCTGCGGTCGGCCAGGCGCTCGAAGATCGAACTCCAGCGATAAAACTGCCGCCGCGCGTCCAGACACATTTCCTTCAATTCCTCCGGAGAAACTTTCTTCGGTCGAAACGTCACGTCCCCGATGCGACCCTGGGGATCGAGCCACCATTTCGGCGACAGCAGCCGGCCCTCCGCTTCCAGACGGCGATAGAGTGGCGTTCCCGGAAACGGAATCAGATGATTGAAGGCGGCGAGAAAGAGCTTCTGTTCGCGGGCGAACTCGACGCTGCGCCGCACTACTTCTAAGTCGTCGTTGTCATAGCCGAAGACGAAGGTGCCATAGACGGCCAGTCCATGCTTGCGGAAGCGCGCCAGGCTGTCGGCATAGCTGCCGCCGGCCAGGTTCCAGCTCTTTCCCATGTCGCGCAGGTTGGTCGGGTCCAGCGACTCCATGCCGATCAGGACGCCCTTGCAGCCGCTCTGCACCATGAGTTCCAGCAGTCCCTCATCCTGCGCGATGTGGATGCTCGCCTGGCCGACCCAGCTGATTTTCAGAGGGATCAGCTCCCGGCACAGCTCGCGAACATGGGCCGGTTGGCTGACGATGTTGTCGTCCACGATGAAGAAGCGCTTGCTGCCGGTTGCCTCCATTTCGGCGGCGACCTCGCGGGCGGGCCGATGGTTCTGTTCGGCGCTGTGAAAGGCGGTGATCGAACAGAAATCGCACTTGAAGTTGCAACCTCGGGCGAACTCGACGAGCGTGATGTTTTGGTATGGCTTGCCCGCGAAAAGGTCTCGCGCCGAGGCCGGATGCCGGCCAGGGTGCGCCGGCTCATGCCGTGGTAAACGGGCCGCAAGCGGCGCTGGCGGGTATCCTCCAGTAGTTGCAGCCAGATCGGCTCGGCATCGCCGAGGACGACGGCGTCCGCCTCGCGCTGCGACTCCTCCGGGATCAGCGTGACGTGATAGCCGCCCAGCACGACGGGCACGCCGCGCGCGCGGAAGGCACGGGCGATCTTGTAGGAACGCAGGGCGGTGAACGTCTCGACACTGAGGGCGACCAGGTCGGTCGGCTCGTCGAAGGGGATGTCCTCCATGCGGTCGTCGTAGAAGCGCACCTCGACATCGGGAGGCGTCAGGCTGGCGAGCAGGGCCATCGACAAAGGCTGCATCTGCCAGGCGCGCACATAGGGTTTGTTTTCGTTGCGGCCAACAGCAGGGTAGATAAGGGTAAGACGCATGGATCATTCCGCAGCTTTCACAAGACCCCCGTCGTGTTGGCGGCCATGTGAAAAGCCGGATACTCCGGGTCGCGGTAAACGCCGTCGATCTTCTCATGCAGATGCTGGGCGTAATAGCGGTAGCCGTAATTGAGCGACAGCCACAGCGGCAAGATCGACCAGGGCGCGCCCCGGACGCGGTTGAACAGCGAGCGCCAGCTATAGCTCTGACGCCAGCTCCATTCGAGTCCTTCTTGCAGCCGTTCCGGACTCATTTGCCTCGGCTGAAAAACAACGTGCTCGACGTCGTACAACGCCCAGTTCTTGTGCAACAACCGGCCCTCCGCCTCCAGCCGGCGATACAGGCCGGTGTTGGGAAAGGGCGTCGCCACGGCGTAGCGGGGCAGGTCGATCCGCGTGCGATCGACGAACTCGACCGTGCGCTGGAACACGCTCCCGTCGTCGTTGTCGAAGCCGAAGACGAAACAGCCCTGGATGCCGATGCCGTGATCGTGCAGTTTCTGGATGATCTCGCCGTACTCCTTCGCCGCGTGAAAGTGCTTGTGCGACTGGTTCAGGGTGTCCTGACTGATCGACTCGAAGCCGATGAGCAGGCCCTTGCAACCGCTCTGCGCCGCGAGGCGGAGAAGTTCGGCGTCCTCGGCGATGAGCGTCGTGGCCAGGCCGACCCAGCGCATGCGCAGCGGGATCATGGCCCGGTAGAGCGCCTTGGCGTAGTGAACGTCCTCGACGGGGCTAAGGTCGATGAACAGGGCGACGCGGCCCTCGAAGGTGGACAACTCGGCGATAACTTCTTCGACGGGGCGGTGAGCGTAGGTGTTGCTCCAGGCGGTCGGTACGACGCAGAAATCGCAGCGGTGCGGACAGCCGCGCGTCGCCTCGATACTGTTGATCGTGCTGTAACGTTCTTTCTTCAGCAAGTCCCGGCGGGCGATCGGTACGCCTGCCAGTGAACGTCCCGTGGGATGGAAGTAACGCGGCTTCAACTCGCTGCGGGCGAAGTCGCGCAGAAGTTGCGGCCAGGTCATTTCAGCATAGCCCAGCACGAGCGCGTCGGCGTGCAGGGCCGCCTCTTCCGGCAGGAGCGTCGGATGAACGCCGCCGAGGACGACCGTATGCCCCTTCGCCCGCAACTCGTCGGCGATTCGATAGGCACGCAGCGAAGTGCCGGTGATAGCGGTGATGCCGATCAGGTCGGCGTCGAAATCGAGGTCCAGCGGTTGCACACCCTCATCCTGAATGGTGATGTCGGCGTGCAGTTCCTCGGGTACGAGGGCGGCCAGAGTGGTCAGAGTCAATGGGGCGTAGCGCAGCGAGGTCTTGAAGATGCCGCTTTTGTTGCGGTGGATCTCGCCGGCCGGTGACAGCAGCTGGATCTTCATAGATTGTTCTCCCTGCTTCCAAACCAGGTACCCTTGCTGCCGCTCTGTCACGCTCGATCCATGCCGTGTCTACCGCGATTCAGCAGACAAGCGTGGACACCGTGTCTCGCGCACGACGCAGGATGCGTCCGATCAGGGATCGCACATCCCACTTCGGCTGCATGTAATGGTCCGCACCCCAGACGGGATAGATCTGACCCGGCAAGCCACTCACGTCGCCGAGCAGAATGCCGCCGCCGTCGTTGGGTCCCCAGTGCCCCAGCCGCCGATGGCTGCGCCGAGCCAGCCGACCGCTCAGGTGCTCGCGCAGCGGAAAACCAAGGACGTGGATGATCCGCAAATGATCCGGGACCTGCCAGGCCAATGCAAGTGGTCCCTCCCTGCGGCGATCCAAAGACTCAAAAACCGCGAAGTCATAGCGTCGATACCAGCACAATAGGCGGGCCGTCAGCCGGTGGAACCGCCGTGCGAGGAACCAACCCACCAGAGGTGTACCCCGCGTGATCCCGCTCAGATTCACCCAGGTCGAAACGTTGCGAAACGCCTTGCCCGCACCTGGCAGGGTCAGGGCCGTCTTCACGTCCGCTCCGCCCTTGCTCAGCGATACCAGGACGAGCGGCCCCCCGGTGTGCGCAGTCAGCCAGTCACGGATCGTCCGCGCATTGGCTTCGAGCGAACCGAAGCTGGCCACTGGCACCGTCTCGACGCCGCATCCCCATCCCCGCGCCATGTCACGCAGACACCGACCGTCCGCGCCAGTGTGCGGATACTCGACATGGCACGCGCCCGGCACGATGGCGAGCGTCAGGTCCAGGCGCCTCGGCGGCTCCAGGGCATTGATATTTCGGACGAAAGGCCCATGTTCGGACGAAGTGACGAGGCGGTCGTACAGCAGTGCCGTGGCGAAGTCGATGCCCTCACGATCGGCGAGGATGCGCAGTCGATCCACAGTCAGCTCGCGCCACGAAGGATCGGTCGGCCAACGGGAAACACGATCGCGCAACACTCCTTCGGAATTCGCCACTGCTAAATGGTCCTCCTTTTCCTGCTCAGCGCCAAGCCGATCACGATCCCCAACAAGAGGCCCACGGCCAACGCGCCGCCGCCGACCCACCACGCCGTCTTCTTGATTGCCATCTCCAGGATCGGGTTGTTGAAGAGGTTGGCCGACACATGCAGACCGACTATCTGCCAGTGGCCGTCTTCCTTCACAAGGTGCGCTGTCCAGCGATTGTCGAGGTGAAATTGCTGGCCGTCGGTGAGGTGAAAATCCTCAGCCAGAGATCCGGAAGCGAGTCCATTCTTGTCGCCGAACAGTGTGGTCAACCGATCCACTTCGGCCGTGGCCTTGACATCCTGAACGACGCGCTGGTCCCCCGTCATCATCTTGCGGTAATACTCGCGGATGCCCTCGTGTCCGCGGCTGACCTCGCCGTTCTGCCAGGTGAAGACGGCGTCCTTGTGGACATAAGTGAGCATACGGTCGATGTCGTTCTTATTGAACGCATTGATTACGCCGTCGCGCAGGGTGCGTAGCTCGTTATGCACGGGATCTTCCTTCGTCTTCGCCTCGTCCGCCCCAAGCGACACCGTAGCGAGCAAGACGGCGGCCAAGATTCTTGGCATCCAGCATTTCATACGGTGATCTCCCTCAGGGCATTGTCCGGACGTTCCTCCACCGCTTGATTGCAGCGCGGAGGGTCTGCGGGAACGCCATGAGACACGATGGACAGCCACCGGAAATATTCGGCGAGATCGTGATCCTCCGCGATGAGTCCGTGCGGGTTGTAACAGGCTCCGTCCAACCGGGAGGCATCGGAACCGAGGAACTTCTGGATAAAGTAGCGGCGTGTCCAGCGATGGAGGGGATCGAGGAGCATTCGCCCGAGCAGTCTGCGGCTACGCGGCACGAACACGATAACGCGCACGGCCACGCCGCCGGGCGCCATCGGTTCGGTGACGACGAGGCCGTAGCTACAGGTGCGGCGAAATCGCGCGGTGGCGAACATTAGGTTGCCGCACCAGTCGGTGATGGACATCTCGACCTCGTCGCCAGCGAACCAACGAGTCAAGCGATCCTGCAAGGAATCGCCGGACACGGAGAAGCGAGCGGTGGCGCGACGTGCGAAGGGTGAGGGACAATCGACGCGCGGCTCGCCAGCGAGCCGCCGGTCGTGGGCCGCCCGGAAGTGCTGCAAGTCGAAAGCATTCGACCCCACCATGTACCAGGGGCATGTCAGCACGGCGCCGAAGGGCTGGGCCGGTGTCAGGTCTTCCGCACTCACCCCGGCGAAGAACGGCAACTCGAACAACGGTTGGCGTCCGTTGAAGACAAACACCCAGCCGTGCCGTTCGACGGCCGGGTAGCCTGCCTGCCAGGCCGTGGGCGGAATGTGGGCCGTGACCGGGATGTGCGTACAGCGGCCGTCGATCGCGTATTCCCAGTGGTGGAAGGGGCAGCGGATGGTTTCTCCGACGACGCAGCCGCGGCCGAGGTCGGCGCCGAGATGCGAGCAGCGTGCATCGAGTACGGCGAGGCGGCCAGAGGCCGTGCGGAACGCAACCAGACGATGGCCGAGCATGTCGCGCGCACACCGGCCCGCGGCACAGGGCCTTCGAGGGGGCGAACAGATACCAAGAGATCGGGTAGGCTGGGAAACGATCTACAGGCGGGACCTGGAGTGGGAGCGATACCTTATCCATGGTTCAATCTGCATCTCTAACAGCAGCAAAGTGAGACATCCAATACGAGGTGGCGCATCGAATTGCAAGCCCCGGCGAGTTCCTCCTCCACTCCTCTACTTCGGGCGAGAAGGTCAACCCTTCACCTCTACCCTTGACTGAGAAGGAGAAAACAGCCGGTTTTCGCAGAGGCCGCCCTCCGGAAGCGTGGCTTCGAGTCTGAGGGCTGATGCTACCTTCACGAAAGGGAGATTTCCATGTTTTTTTCTGATGTACCGCCCTCCCACTTTCCTTCAGTTTGCTGAAGCTACAGCACCCGACATTCCACCCATGTATTCTCCGAAAGAGACGGCCAGCGCACTGCGGAGCTACAGCGACATTCAGACCGACACATCGGACGCGGCAAACATCACTCGGGGCATCCGCCAGTTGCAGCCAGTCGATTCGTATCACCACTGGCTCGGATTGCCATATCCGTCCTACTCTTTGACTCGATCCATCTCACCGCCTGACGTGTCAACTTCCCTGCAGAGTGCGTTTGGGTGTCGATCGGCCGGGCTCCGGGCGATAATTTCCTCCGTGCGGTGACATCAGAGAATCCGATAACGCTGACAAGGGCGCTACAGGATGCCCAATACCCCCTCTCTAGCCCTAAGAAGCTTGCTTCCAACTGTCTGGGCCTAACCCCCGACTGCCTTCTTCGGGAACGGCGGGACCGGCGGAAGGGTGATCGGCCGGTCGCGCAACTTCTCTTTCAGCAGTCTCACCGCGGCCGTCAGCTGGGCGTCCTCCCCCTGGAAGGTGGCGTGCGGCAGGTTGTCGATCACCACGTCCGGCTCGACGCCGTGGCCCTCGATCAGCCAGGTCCCGTTGCGGTCGAAGACGCCGAACTCGGCCGACGAAGCGATGCCCTTGTCCACCAGGCGGTTGCCGAAACTCAGCCAGATCTCGCCGCCCCACGTCCGCGTGCCGATGACGGTGCCCAATTGCAGACGCTTGACCGCCTCGGAGAACGCCTCGCCGTCCGAGGCGGTCCACTCGTTGCACAGGACCACGACGTGACCGCGGAAGGCGTACTGCATGTTCCAGCGGTTGGCCCGGCCCACGCGCTGGTTCCAGTAGAACCACGCCTTGCGGAGCAGCCGGGCGATGATCCAGCTGTCGATGTTGCCGCCCTGGTTGTTGCGCACGTCGATGATCAGCCCGCCCCTGGCGAAGGCCGGGTAATAACCCTTCGCCCACGACTCGAAGTCGCGCCGCCCATCGCCCGCAGGTGGACGTAGCCGATGTCCCCGCCCCCGAGGTCGTCCACCATCAGCCGCCGGGTATATTCCCACTCGTGGTAGCGCAGGTCGTCTTCCTCCCGCGGGCCGAGCGGCTTGACCACCACCTTCCGCAACTCGCCCTTGGTTGGCTTGACGCCGAGCAGCACCTGCCGTCCGGCCTTTCCGCCCAGGAGTGCGCCGAGGTCCGCCGCGGCCAGGGCCGGGCTGCCGTCCACCGAGACGATCACGTCGTCGGCCTTGACATCGACTCCGGGCCGGGCCAGCGGCGCGGCCCGCTCCGGCTCGTCCGGGTCGTGCCGGTAGACGCGCTCGACGCGGTAGCCGCCGGCCTTCGCGTCGCGCAAGAGCGCCGCCCCGAGTCGGCCGGGGGTGACTTCCTCCGGCCCCTTGCGCACGTCGCCGCCGGCGACGAAGATGTGCAGGGCGGATAGCTCGGACACCATCTGGGCGATGAGGTCGTCGAGTTCCTCACGGTCGGTCACGCGCGCCAGGAACGGCCGGTACTTCTTGCGGACCGCCGGCCAGTTCACGCCGTGCATGCCGCGGTCGTAAAAATAGTCGCGCTCCAGCCGCCACGCCTCGTCGAACATCTGCCGCCATTCCTCGCGTGGGTCCACCGCGAACGTCCAGCCCGACAGGTCCACGCGCGACTTCTTCACGTCCGGCTTGTCGGCGGCCGCATCGGCCAGGAGCAGTTCCTTCTCCCGCACGAGCAGCAGCTTCTTGCGGTCGGCCGACAGCTCAAACCCCGTCACCTTCTCGGCGACGGTCTTGACCTCCGGGTCATCGTGGTCGATGGCGATCGCCTGCACGGTCCCGTCCTTCATCTCCCCCGCCGTATACGACAGCCAGAACAAAGCTTTTTCCGCCACCGCCAGGCTGCGGTAGTTACCGGGCGGGACGGGCACCGGGACGAGCCGGGCGGCGATGCCGTCGAGGTCGATCGCGACGGCCGGCACTTTCGTCGTCTCCTTTTTGTCGTCCTTCTTCGGCTCGTCCTTCTCGACGGGATCGAGTTCGGTTGGAGGGGTGAACGGGGAGCGGAGGCCGGGAGTCAGCGCGATCTGATAAATCTTCGTCTTCTTGTCGAGGAACGGCTCCGGCTGGTACGTCCCCCACGGACCCGGGACTACCGACTTGAGGTTGCGGTCGGACAGCAGGTAGAGCCACTTGCCGTCCGGGCTGAACGCCGGCCCGAAGCTGTCGAAGCGGTCGGTCGTTACCGGCGTGATCTTGCCCGAAGCCACGCCGTGCAACTTGACCCGGCGGAAGTCGTTCGCGCCCGGCTCGACGAACGCCAGCCACTTCGAGTCCGGCGACCACGCCAGGTCGTCGAATTCGTCCACCGCCGACTCGGCGAGCAGTTTATTCTCCCTGGTCTCCACGTTCAGCAGGAACAGGCGAAAGTTCTTGTCCGTGTGGGCGACGTACTTGCCGTCCGGCGACGGGACGCGCCTTCCGCCGCAGGACGACGGCGTCGGAGGTCCGCTTCACGGGGTCGCCCAGCCCGTCGGCCGGGACGGTCCACAACTCCACTTCGCCGGATTCGTCGGACAAGACGAGGAGCGTCTTGCCGTCCGGCATGAAGCGGGCGTCGCGGTAGCGGACGCCCGGTTTGCGCCCGGCCTCGACCAGCCGACCGCCTTTCTTGGGGAGGACGAACACCCGGCCCCGCGCGGTCAGCGCCACCTTAGACCCGTCCGGGGACGGGTGCGCGTCGGTCAGGAACTCGATCGGCTCCTTGATCCATTTCGTGCGGGTGTGGTCGAAGTCGGAACCCAGGGTAATCGGGATCGGTCGATCCGTGTCGGAGGCGAGGTCGTAGACGCGCAGGTAGGCCCCGAGCTGGTAAACGACCTTGCCGCCGGACAGGGCCGGGGACGCCAGGTCGAAGCGGCGGTGTTTGGTGTGCTCCCGGGGGTCGGACCCGTCCGCCTTGATCGACCACAGGTTCATCGTCCCGTCCCGGTCGGACGCGAAGAAGACCCGGCCCTCCCAGGCCATCGGCGCGTTGCTCGTCCCGGCGTAGTCGGCGGTCAGCGGTTTGGCCTCCGAGTCGCCGTCTCGAAACGACCACAGCTGCTGGGCGGTGCCGCCTTTGTACCGCTTGGTGTGGCTGCCCTGGAACTCCAGGCGGGTGAAAAACAGGGTCTTGCCGTCGGGCGCGTAGCAGCCCTGGGCGGCCTGGGCGAGCGGGATGCGCGAGCGGGTCACGGCGCCGTCAGCGGAGGAGATGTCGAGGGCGACGAGCTGATGCGAGGGAAGCCCGGCGTGGGCGTCGGTGCCGACCAGCACCTTTCCATCCGGGGTCCAGCCGACGTGTGAGATGCGGGCGGCGTCGAACGTAATCCGCCGCGGCCGGCCCCCGGCCAACGGCATGACGTACACCTCGGCCGGCCCTTCGTAGCGGGCCGTGAAGGCGAGGAACTTGCCGTCCGCCGAGATCGCGGGTCGGCCCTCGGCGGCGGGGTGCGTGGTCAGCCGGGTCGCCCGGCCACCGGATAAGGGGACGGACCACAGGTCGCCCTCGGCGACGAAGACGACGGTGTCCCCGTGGATGGCCGGTTGGCGAAAGTATCCGGGCTGGGCCGCAGCGGCCGACGGGACGGCCACCAAGAGCAATAGCAGGGCGCGGGTGCTGCGCATGAGAAACCTCGGGAAGTGTGGAAGCGCCGATCGACCTCGATGGCGACGGGCCGATTGTATCGCCCCCCGCGCGGCCGAAGCCACGATTATTTCCAACGAAGGGATCGCGATCGACGACCGTGGGGGCCGCAGAAAGGCTTGCGAATGCGGGACGGGCGGGTACATTCTAGAGCCTGTTATGCACTTGAACCCACGGTTCGGGCCAGCAGCAGAGTAAGGAAGGCAAGCCAGTGCCAGCCAGCAAGCGTTTTGGCCAGCCGCTCGTAGTCGCGGGCGAGTCGCCGGAAGCGGCCCAGCCAGCCGAAGGTCCTCTCCACCACCCAGCGCCGCGGCAGAAGGACGAACCCCTTCTTCGCCTCGGCGTGCTTGACGACCACCAGCCGGATGCCCTCCGCCTGCGCCTGCTCGGCCGCCTCCTCGCCGGTGTAGCCCTGATCGACGAAGGCGACTTCGACCGCCCCGCCCGTGACCTCCTGGACCTTCGCGGCCAAGTCGGCGACCTGGGCCCGCTCCTGCTCGTCGGCCGGGGTGACCGCCAGCGCCAGCAGGTGGCCCAGCGTGTCCACGGCTGCATGCACCTTCGAGCCCTTCTTCTTTTTGGCACCGTCGTAGCCGGCGCGGCCGCCGCTCTCGGGCACCGACTGCAGGGTGCGGCCGTCGAAGATGGCCGCCGAGGGCTGCGCCTCCCGCTCGGCCACGAGGCGGGCGATCATCCGCAGGTCGTGCGCGATCTGCTCGAAGGCCCCGGCGTGCAGCCGGCACCGCGCTTGCTGGTAGACCGCAGCCCAGGGGGGCAGATCGTGGGGCAAGAACCGCCACTGGCAGCCGGTCTTGACGACGTAGCGGAGGGCGTTGAAGAGGTCGCGCAGGGGGTAGTCCCGCTGCGGGGCGTCCTCACGCATCAGGGTCAAGTAGGGGACCAAGAACTCCCACTCCGGGTCCGAGACGTCGCTCGGGTAAGCCTTCCGTGCTGTGCTCATCCCACTAACATGCACGCCCAGCAGGCGATAAGTCAATAACAGGCTCTAGGAAGAGGTTTGAAACCGCGGGGCGACGAGACGATACGAGATCGGAGACCCGGCATGAGGAGTATGTACCCGTTCATGGGGCGAGCTTATTCAGGCCCATGAAACTGATCACCTACCTGTTTCCGAGTCGAAATCAGGGAACAAGCGACCCGAAATCCAGCAACCGGGTCCGATACAATGATGCGCTTCTCTTCGTCATCGAGAGGAGTTATTTCAAGCATCATATCTGCCCAGCCCGTCGGCGACGTGATATGGGAACAACCTTCGCATACCAAGTGAAGCTGGCCACCTCGCTCGGTCTTCGTGATCTGTAAATGCAGTTGCGAATGCGAGGCGGCATAATACCACAATCGGGCATTGCCACCTTGCCAGGGAGCAACAGCCTTTCTCACAGCCTCAATCATATCTCTCGTCCACATTGGGCTACCTCGCAAGACCATTGCGCACTCGGATGCTCTCGCCACATGAACGGGACTTGATGTTGGCGGTCGGCCTGCAACCCGTTGTCACGCATTCGTCACCACTCACCGCATGGCGTGTTTCGCCACACGAGGCAGTCACGCCAACGCTTATTCGGCCTGGAATTCACGCCGCTGCCATGCGGGGGCCGACCTTCGGCAACAGTGAGGGAGCAGCCTTGCCCTCCATGTGGGCTCGGCAACACGCCGCCAGATACCCCAAGAGGCCACGGCCTTGCTGCCGGCAAGTCTCCCGGACACTCAGGATTCGCTCGACGAACCGGCTGCCCCGGCTGCTATCCGTACCGCCGCTCCCCTTCCGCCACAGCACGGCGTGTCGTAAAGCACGTTCGGCGGCATTGTTCGTCGGCTCGACGCCCCGATGCCACACGAAGGTCCATAACTTTGGCTCGTGGGCGAGCAATTCACGGCACGTCGCCGCCGTCTTGGGACAGCCGCAAGCCGCTCCCTGGACCAATGCCTCACGGACCTCCGCCCGCAGCCCACTGATATAGACCTGAAAGCTGGAACGGCGCAGCGTGCCGTCTCGGACTCGATGCCACCAGGCGAACATCCGGTCGGACAGGTCCAGCAATTGCTTCCCGATACCTGCCCCGCTGTTCTGCCGATCAATCATCGCCTGAAAGTCCCGACGCAGGTGCGACCAGCAGAACTGGCGGCGGCGGAATCCGTTGTACGACTTCCAGCGATCTGACGTGACCACCTGCTGATAGGCTGAGCCGAGCAGTGCCCTGGCGACCTTCCCGCTGCGGGTAGCCGCAATGTGGAAGACCGTCACCAGGGGCGTGACGGCGACCCACAACCACGCCTTGTGCATTGCCTCTCGCCAGGACGTTTCATCGACGTTGGCGTGCTGTGTGCGGACATACTCTTGCAACTCGGCCATCGGCTGGGCCAAGGCGTCGGCAGTGGACCGCTCCAGCTTGGCGACCATCCCCGTCGAGATCGATAGGCCGAACAGGTCGTAGGCCAACTGCCGGATGGGACGCTTCCCCAGGCGGTAGCCCCCGGCCAGGACAGCCAGGTGGGCTTGCAACCTGGGGCCGAAAGCCCCGGCCGGCACGCCGGTGGGCAACGAGGCGCAGGTGCGGGTGCCGCAGGCCGGGCAGGTGAGCCGGTGCAGGCGATACTCCGTCACCTCGGCTTGGACGGGCGGTATCTCGGCGACCTGGTGCCTGCGGGGCTGCGGGTCTTCGCCGTGAAGGGCTTGCCCGCACTTGCGGCAGGCCGAGGGCATCAGGGGGATGGTCTGCTTGACCTGCTCGGGGGGCACCAGGGAGCGTTGCTGGCGTGCGTGGCCGGACTGCCCTCCCTTCTTGCGGCCCGACGAGGGCTCGGGCGGTCGGCGTTTGACGTGGGGCGGGTCGCTGGACGGCGGGCGGGAGGAGTTGGTGGAGTTCTGGTTGAGGCGTTCGGCAAGTTGATCGACCTTCCGCTGAAGGGCTTGCAACCGCTGCTCATATTGCTGGATGAGGGCCAAGATGGCCGCCTGGGCGGCAGGCGGTATCTGGTCCCAGAGGTCAGCAGGAATTGGTGGAACAGGGGGCATATCAACATTTTACGGCCAGTAGAGGCACGGACAAGTTCGGGTCGTGAACGGCTACTCTGGGGGTAATGGTTGGGGGCGTGAACGGCTGAGGCCGTTGCTCGACGAATGAGCAGTTTGTTCGGCCAGCGGTTCTGCCGGCGGGTCGCTGGCTTTTGCCCAGCGGCCCCTATGCCGTGCTTCTCGCCATGCCTTGATGGCCGCTCCGAGATCCTCCAACCCGTGAACGGATACCTCCCGCGATAGGAAGCTCTCCTCTCCCAGATCCGACGATGCCCTGTTATCCCAACTTTTTCCCCTGCGGACGCGGCAAGAGGAGGCACCCACCATGACGGCTGGTTTTGGCATCCCGTTCATCGGTACGCTCGTCGTCGGGACGCTGTTGGTCGCCGATGCCTCCGCCCAAGGCCCGGCGGACTCCCCGCCGCCCCCGCCGACCCTGCCCGCACCCGAGGGCGTCGAGGTCCTGGCCCGCGGCCCGGTGCATGAGGCCTACGCCGAACCGACCGAGGTTCGGCCGCAGCCCTCGCCCCTCGTCACCAAGCAGCCGCCCGAGCCGATCAACGAATTGCCCCCGGACCAGAAGCCCGAGGGCGAGGACGTCCAGTGGATACCCGGCTACTGGGGCTGGGACCAGGACCAAGCTGATTACCTCTGGGTCAGCGGATTTTGGCGCACGCCGCCCCCGGGCCGGCAGTGGGTGCCGGGCAACTGGCAGCAGGTCGAGGGCGGCTGGCATTGGGTGCCGGGCTTCTGGGGGCCGCTGGGGCAAGACTCCCTGCAATACCTCCCGCCTCCTCCCCCGTCGATCGACGAAGGTCCGTCGATACCCGCCCCGCAGGCGGACAGTAGTTATGTGCCCGGGTGTTGGGTCCACCGCGCGGCGCGCTGCTTCTGGCGCCCGGGCTTCTGGATGGCCTATCACCCCGGCTGGGTGTGGATCCCCGCACATTACGTGTGGACGCCGGGCGGCTGCCTCTTCGTCGAGGGCTACTGGGACCACCCGCTCGACGGGCGCGGCCTGCTGTTCGCCCCGGTGCGCCTGGCCGCGGGCCTGTTGACGGCCCCCGGCTGGGCGTACACGCCGCAGTACGTCGTGCAGCCGGATTCCCTCTTCGGCGCCCTGTTCGTTCAGCCGTCCGCCGGACATTACTACTTCGGCGATTATTTCGGCGCTCGCTACCAGAGGGCCGGCTTCGTGCCGTGGGTCGATTACCGCGTCGGCCGCTCCGGCTACGATCCGAATTTCAACTACTATCGCTCGGCCTTCGCCGGCTCCGTCGGCTGGGAGCGCGGCCTGCGGGGTCTTTACCAAGCTCGCCTCCGCGGCGACATCGCCCGGCCGCCTCGCACGCTGGTGCAGCAGAATCAGGTGATCCAGAATATTACGAGGAACAAGACCGGCGGGGTGGCGGTCAGCAAGGCCCTCAACTTCACCAACGTACAAAACGTGTCGGTGCTGACGCCGCTGGCGCTGGTGAATAATACGCGGGCGACCAACCTGGCTTCGCTGGCCGACACGCGCGGCGGCGAGATCCGCAGCCTGGCTCCGGCCGGCCACGTCTTCCGGCTGCAACCGGTGCCGCGCGAGCAGCGGGTACAGCACCAGCAAGCGGCCGCGCAGGTTCACGCCGTCGCGCAGGCGCGTCGGAATACGGAGGCCCGCATCCTGTCGGAAGGCCCTCCGGTTCGGGTCACGGACAGGCCCCGGCAGGCGAATTACCCGGTGCCCGCCGCGCGACCGCCAGAGTCGCGCCCCGCGGAAAGACCTCCGGTCCCACGGCCGGGAGAGGCCTTTCGGCCGGCCGAAAGGCCCGTGATCCCCGCGCCGCCGGGTCGGGCCGAGAGGCCGGCTCCGGTCCCGAACCCGCGTCCGGGTGAGAGGGCCGTCACCCCCCCGGCGAGTCCGAGGCCGATGCCGCCCGCCCCTGCGCCGGCTCGCAAGGTCGTGCCGCCGGTCCCGACGCCTCCCCCCCACCAGGACAGGCCGGTACCCGCGCACGAGCCGCCCCGGCCCCCGGCCCCCCCGAAGCAGGTCGCGTCGCCTCGTCCGGCGCCTCCGGCCCCTCCAGCGCCGCCGCCACCCAAGAAGCCGGCTCCCCCTCCGCCCCCTCCCAAGAAGGAGCTGCCCAAGAAGAGTTAGCGACCTATTTCTCGAGGCGGAGGGAAGCGTCGAGCTTGTTGGGATCGCATCGAGCGATGGCTATAAGCTCAAGTACTCGCGATGCGAGGACAGATGCCTCCTCTCTTCTTCCCTCCCTCGGTCTCGTCGCCCAGGCCGACCGCGGCTGGAGCGGGCGAAAGACGATAGTGCCCGGATTATCAGTTCGATTCTTGCGTTTGCGCTGGCAGCTCCTTGAAGGCCGGAAAGGCCCACCGGCTTGACAGGCGGTGATCGAAGCAGGCCTCCCGCGAGCGGCGGCGGTCGTCCTCCTAGCCCCATCCCGTCAGCACCACCCGGACGGGGCGCTCCAGGTCGAGATGCCGGCGTAGCCGTCAGGCCAGTTCGTAGCCGTCCAGGTCGGGCAAGTTAATGTCCAGAAGGGTGACCTCCGGGCGCTGCCCTTCCGCCGCCTTCAGCGCACGGGTCCGT
Organism: uncultured Planctomycetota bacterium; assembly: GCA_963767535.1. Taxonomy (GTDB): domain Bacteria; phylum Planctomycetota; class Planctomycetia; order Gemmatales; family Gemmataceae; genus JAJPHU01. Next base: position 487,083 of record CAVYEC010000005.1, on the reverse strand, counting down.
CGTGGGCGCCCTCCTCGCGGACGTAAGCTACACTGTTCATGGCATCCCTCCCGGTTATGGCCGCAGTTGAAAAGGGAACACTCGGCCGGAGGCCACCCGTGGGGCCGCCGCTCCCAAAGGTGCGAAAGGAATCGCACGTTTACACCGGCTACCCCATGTACGGCTATGAGATTACTATCGACCTCAAAGGAGAGTTCGTGCGAAATGCCGCCACGTATTTGCTGCTTTTCCTGATCGCCGTCCTTGTCATCGGGATGCCGGCTTTAATTACCCCCGCCGGTCGGGCAACCAACCAAGGCACCGTCATCACCGCTCCCCAAGGTGCCCACCGCTACCCGGACTTCGGGTTCTTGCCGGCGGCCCACCTGTACGAGGGCAGGGTTTTCCAACTCAGCCAGGACTATCCCAGGGAAGCACCGGACCCGGCCAAGATCCCTCCCTTCTGCACGAGCGACTTCGGCGAGGTCACCAAGAACTGGAGGCAGTTCCTGATGGCGGTGCGCGCCTACTGCTTCGAGGGCAACATCCAGGGCGGCGATGTGGAGGACGACTGGCGCGTACAGGAGAACAGGGTCCGCAGGTGGTATCACATGCCGTGGCAGCACTATGGGCCAAATGGCCGCGAGGGGATCCACGGGCTGACCAAGGAGGCACCCGTCCAACCGCGCCAGCTGGCCTGGGAGCAGACCGATTCGGGCAGGCAGACCTACGCCGTGGCCTTCTACAACGAGTTCGGCGGCTACACCGTCGGCCAGGTGTGGAAGGACCCCCAGCACCCCGCCGCGGGGATGAACAAGATCGAGTTCCCGATCGGTACCGTCATCGGCAAACTCCTGTTCGTCGATGTGCCGCCGAAACAGGTCCCCTTCCTGAACCCGCCGTTGGCCTGGCAGGGGTACATCACGGACAGCTATGAGTCCAATAGCCGCTCGATCCGGGACCTGTCCCTGATCCAGATGGACATCATGGTCCGCCACCAGAGCACCCGACGGGATGGCTGTTCGGCACCTACCAGTACAACGGCCGGCGGAAGGGCGCGAACCTCGATAATCTCTGGGATAACCTCGTCCCGCTCGGCCTGCAATGGGGGAACGACCCGGACAATCGGGAGAATGTATCGAATCCCCAGCCGGTGAAGACGGTCATCAACGACAAGCTGAAAGAGACGATTGTCAATCCCGACACCACCGAGGTGCCCCCCACCCACCTGGGCTGGAACGGAAGGCTCAACGGCCCGGTCGATAATGCGATGAGTTCGTGCATGAGTTGCCACATGGCGGCCGAGACGCCGCAGCTGTCGCAAATCAGCCCCCTGTTCGAGACGAACCCGCCCACACCCGGTTCGGACGCGTGGATGCGCTGGTTCAAGAACCTGAAGTGCGGCGAGCGGTTCGACGAGCACAGCCTACCCACAGATTCCAGCCTTCAGATGGCAATCAGCCTACAGAATTTCAACGCCTGGCGCAACGAGGGGTCGAAAATGCTCGCCAAACAGTATACTTCCAAGCGGGTCCGCGCACGGATTAAAGAGCAGATGCCACTGGCTCCGCACATGAAGCTAATGCATTCGGCGACGGACGAAGAAGAAGTAGACATTCGCCGCAACTACCTCCCGCCCCAGGGTCCATGATACGCGTCTAGACTTTTGGGTGCGCTATGCCATCTCATCGGAGAGCTTTTCTCGCCAGTTCATCGAAGGGGAAGGTACCGGCGCCGGTTGTCGCCGATCGACCAAGCCCTGCGGCGGTATAGCGATTGTCTACTTGCAACGTAGGCAATCACTCCCGTCGTCCGCAAGCCGTGGCCAGGCTGTCCAAGTTCGACAGAGTGTCGGAATGGAGTCCCGGGGCTCGGTGGCGGGTGCTCCCGTTTCCGGAGGCACTGGTGAAGATAGCCAACACTGCGGCGGAAGGCGCTTCGGTTATCGTGGCCGATGCCGCCGGCGAGAAGCTGAACGAGGCGGCCGCGGGCGGGGGCTACTGGAACGCCGACCTGGCGCCGGTTCCCCACTCCGCACGCAGGTGGGGCCTCAAGGACGTCGCCGCCCTCTGGGTCTCCCTGTCCGCCTGCGTCCCGACCTACATGCTCGCCTCGTCCCTCGTCGAGGGGGCATGAGATGGTGGCAGGCGGTGCTGACCATCTCCCTGGGCAACCTCATCGTCCTGGCGCCGATGGTGCTCAACGCCCACGCCGGCACGGGCTACCAACGCTGCGGCTCGGCGATCACGATGCACGCGGTGAACCATGCGGATTCGTACGCTCCTGCAACGTCTGGAGAGGCCTGCTTGGGCTGGGAGAGTCAAGCCTCGGTTGGAGACACTCGCTCCGAGACCTCTCGCCCAGCCGCGCAACTCTCCAGTCTGGGGGTCAAGGTCCAGGCGTTCCACCCACCGCGGGTACACTATTCTCGATGACGGACCTAAAATGGCGACCAGTCTGGCCAGCGGTCGATCAGGTCCGTCTTGGGTGACATCGACGATCTTCTCGTCGTGCTGCGCCACGAAGTCGACGGGGCGGCTCGCCCCGGTCCAGAGGGCATTCGAAAGCCCTTGACACGCATGAAGGGGTGCTATTTACTCTCTCCGTAACCATCCGACCCCGCCGAGGCGACGTCCACCGTGACCACGATACAGACCCGCTTCTGTGCCCTCGCCCTCCTGGCCTGCTGGCTGGTCCTGCTGGACAGCGCCGATAACTTCAACCTCGGTAGGATCGTCTTCTTCCCGACGGAATCCTCATCCGAAGACCTCCTGCCGTTGGACGACCCCAACTGCGACTTCACGCAGTGCCCAGAAACCCGAGCGCCAAGAAAATCCGCTCCTGCCAGGGGAGGCAACCCGAACGCCCTCACGCCGCGCTCGGCAGGGATCAACCGCACCCTACCGCCCGTTTCTCACCTGCTGGGCCAACTCGCGCGCGCTTGTTTCGACAGACCTCTGCGCTGTTAACCCTTCACTCTTCCCGTCCGAACACCGAGCCCCGGACCGCCATGCACTCCATCTCCCTGGGTGCCGGCCCGTCGTCTCCCTATGTACACCCGCGACCTCGGTTATGAGTTGCGGGATAGCCCGATGATTTCCCGGCGTCCAGGTCGGAGGCGACAGCCGTGCGCGAGCAGTGGAAGGCCGGACAGAGCGTGCGCGTCGGCGGCCGGTGCCGTGTGAGCCATTACGCCCCCGGAGGGAAGGGGGTGGTTCTGAGCGGCCCCCACCGCACGTCCGAGGGGGAACTCGGCTACTTCGTGGAATTGGGTGAAGACGGCCCGAAACAAATCGTCCTGCTCTTCGACGACGAGGTCGAGGCCGACGTGGGGCCGCGGGAAGGCTCAGCGCCCCCTGGACTCCGCCCGGCGTGCCCGCGGCAAGGGGCAGGTGCGGACGCCGGCGGGAAGGGTTGGAACGAATGCTCTTGCGATGCCGCGCTTGCGGGAACATGGTGCATGATTCAAGGTTCTGGCCCAAGGCCGCCTGCGCCCGGCTTGGTTGGTGGTCCTCCCTCGCGGTCTTCCCCGCCCAACTGGCCTGGAAGCGGCCCGCCTACGTCCCCCACTTAGTCGTGCTGCTGCCCGTGGTCGCGCTGGGCGTGTTGTTGTGGTCGGTGCGGCTGGTGCTGGTGGGCCTGTCCAAGACGGTCACCTACCTGCGCTTCGTGGGCCGCCCGTGCCCGGCCTGCTCCAAGCGGGGCTGGACCTGGCCGGGCCTCGAATGGGAGGACACCGCGTGGTGAAGACGCGGGGCCGTGGCCCCCTCGAAAGGAGCGCGTGGCGGAACTCGGGCTTATCCCGCTGATACCTGTCGACGTGTCGGGAAGTCTCTTCTCCTTCCCAGCCGTCCCAGGCGGACTGACCCGGCGGCTGGGCCGGGCCATCAAGCACCGCCTGCACCGCTCCCAGGAGGCGGCAGTGACGCTGCTTGCCTGCCTGGTAATAGCCGATCCATCTTGTAGAGCAGCCGCAATACCGTAAATCCAAGAATCTCACGGTGTGTTCGGTCCGGAGCGTACCCTCCCGATCAACGTATACATGGAAGTACTCCCGCAACGTACGGATATATCGCACCTTCCAGTGCTCCGGGTCCACCTCAACCATGCGGTAAAACCCGGGTTCCCCGAATCGAGACCCGGACGATACGAGCTTGAATGACCCGTCCCGCTGAGAATCGGGGCGGAGCAAGACAGTAGCACTTCCATAGGGCAGCGGAAAGCTGACCTTCACGCACGGGTCCGGGAAGGCGGCGGGCGTTTCCACCGAGTAGAGGCCGGTATAAATCACAAGACCGCTGAGGCTCAGGCGTCGCAGCCAGCCGGTATAGAGACGCCTACCGGAAGTGACTTCCACCATCGGGAGAATGCTACTGCTCATCCCGCCCGCGAGCTCAAGGGACGAGACGGGGAAGTTCAGCTGGTCCATCCGCCGGCTCACGAACCGGGTCAGCGCCCACAGGAAGCCCCGTGTCCAGGTCCCTGCCTCGCTCCAGGCCTCCAGGCGGTAACAGGAGGTATGCTCATAAAAGTCGCGGATCGCCGGATGAACGGACGCGGGGTCAAAGCTCTTCCCCGTGAGTGCGTCCAAGGAGGGGAGCAGCCCCGCGTCCGGCGACGGCTGAATGAGCAGGTTCTCGCGCCTGGCCAAGAGTTCGTAGAACTCCGCCCCGATGCGGCCGGGCGGGCCCATGGGGCATTGCAGCCAGGGGGCCGCCAGCTTAGCCACGCGCCGTCCGGTCAGCCGAACCCACATGCGGATCCCGGCCGCCGTGGCGATACCGATCCCATCACTGAGCCAGGACAAATGCATGGTCGGTTTCGCGGAGGCGGAGGCGGTGTCGAACGGCACTGCTGTCCGCAACAGTCACGTGCGAGCAGCGTCCCAAACCACTGTTTGCGGGGTGGGCGAAAACCGTTTACGTAACCGACAACAGGGGCCGAGGTATCGGACCAATGTTGCCACGTCGATGACGGCGAGGCGCCGATCGACGGCCTTTTCGAACTCAGCGAGCGGCGTGGACGGAGGGCTACCGGCGCAGCGTGTTTCAGGACGATGAGCGACGGGCTAGAAGCGAGCCGATTCCCGGAAGAGCCGAGCGTTTAGCTTCTTCAGCTCGACGTCGGTCCTGTTGATGAACACGACCACCCCCACTCCGTCTGACGGCCGGAACGACATACTCGTCCGAATGCCTGGATCGGCGCCGTCGTGGGACCAGTGCGGCTGGCCCTCATGCGGCTCCGTGGCCCAGCATAACCCTTGATGTGGCGTCGTCGCATTCTGCCGGGTGAGCATCAATCGGACCGTGTCGGCTTCGAGGATGCGTGCCCCGTCGTAGGCACCATGGTTGACGTAAGCGAGGAGGAATCGGGCCAACTGATTGACTCCCGTGCGCAGCGAGCCATCCGGGTAGTTCGGGAAACTGTACAGGCACACCGGCTGGTAGCTGCCTCTCGCCGGGTCACGCTCAACCTCGCCCCTCAGGATTCCCATTCTCTTGTATGCCTGCAATTCCTTGTTGACCTGGCCCTCGTTAACGGGAACATACGGCACGGCATGACATTCGGGGGCGATTTCCGATAGCATCCACCCCGTCGTCTTCATCCCCAATGGATCAAATATGTATCTTTTTGTAAATTCCCAGAACGGTTCCCCAGATACTTTTTCTATCAGATAACCGAGCAAACCGAAGCCGACATTGGAATATCGGTATTTCTGTCCTGGACTCCAGGGATGGAAATTCGCTTCCCTCCGGTAGTACCGACCATCGGGGCTCAAATAACCCTTGATCCATGTTTCCAGCGAGACGCTCGGATCGCCACAAGCGTAGCTGGACATGTAAGCGGGGCCATCCGCGATGCTCGAGCGATGGGTCAGCAAGAAGCGAAACGATATGGGTTTCTCGGGGTGCGAAGGGTTCCTTACGGCAAAGGGCAGATAGTTGTTGACGTCGTCGTCCAGCTCGAACCTGCCCTTTTCCCAGAGCTGCATGGCGGCCGTGGCGGTCACCGTCTTCGAGATGGAACCGACGTTCTGAATCGTACGGTCGGGGTCCATCGCTACACGTCTCCTCACGCTGGCCCATCCGTAGCCTCGTGACCAGACGATCTTGCCCGCTTTGACGATACAGGCCGCTAGACCAGGGATCCTCTGGGCCCGCATCTCGGCTTCGATGAACTCATCAAGCTCGTTTCCGGAGACTGCCGCTCGAAGCGATCTGGCCCCGACGACAAGAGACATGCCGCCACAGCTCGCCTGCGTAAGGAATTTGCGGCGCGAATATCCACTCATGAGTCATCTCCTGGAATCGGCGAAAATGGGAGGCCCCTCTGTTCTCTCCAGCCATGGACTCATTTCTATTGACGCCGGAGGAGCATTAGGCTCTGCCTGGAACCCGGTTTCGAGGCGAACGAGGTTGGTCGAACCTTGTTGTCTCCCCCGGCGGAACACCATTGGAAGGTATCCCCTTCCAATGAGTAGATGCCTGGCGCGGCTTGGCCACGACCTTTGCCCCAGTTGTCGATGGCCTTGGGACTCTGATCGGGCATCAGCTTAATCGTGTCCTCCTGATAATGAATGCCGTCTTTGTCCACCCAGGTGAGCTTGTCACCGTGGAAAATTAACGTGACGCTCAGCGCCACGCCGCGCTCCGGCACGCCGTTCCACACAGAGGATTCAATCCGCCATGTGCCCCGGAGTTTGTCCAGATCCTCCCTGGCCAGGTTACTGGGCGCGGCGGAAGTTGTCGCAACCGGAGAGCGAGGCCTTGAGCAGGCTGTGGTACTCAACAAGGCGATGACCACGAACGATTGGAAATGCCTTTTCATCACGATAGCTCCGGGCACAAAACATGGAGGGGTCTGACCGGCCGTTACGCAACTCGGTTGCCAGAGATCAGGTACACATCGACGCGCCTCATTGTTCTCGCCTTGGAGTCCCCGAGGACAGGACTACTTCCGTTTCAACTCCCGCTGCGGTATGCGAACACGCGGATCGTCCCCGGGCGGAGTGTCGTCGTGTCCGTGACCTACTCATCCAGGCCGCCGACGCCGACGCCGTACAGCAGATACGCGTTCTGCGAGGGCCGGTAGATCAGCGCCTTGCCGGAGTAGAATCGGTCGGCACCTCCCCCAGGTACTCAGGGGCAAGGGCGTCCGCCAGGTGCAGGTTTGGCAACGCGGGCAGCGGCATACGAACGGGAAGATCGTCGCCGGGCGGCGTATCGGCGGAGGAGCGCCCGCCATCGTCTCGACCATTGAGGCCGACGCTGTAGAGCAGATAGCCATTCTCCGAGGGACGGTAGGTCAACGCCTTGCCGGAGAACAGATCACTCGGCACTTCCGCCAGGTACTTGGGCGCTAGGACATCCAGCTTGTCCGGATAGCGCTTGTGCTCGCCGCGATACGCCGCCAGGGCGAATGCCAGGTGCATGTTACGCTGCCTCTGCTCGTGCAAGTCCGCATGTCGCTGCATCCAGCGGATTCTAGCATGCGAGAAGTCGATCAAAGTCGCCATCAGTTTCTTGCTGATCTCGTTGTCGCGGCCACTCTCCCGGCGGAGCGCCTTGATGACCTCGGCCGGGGGCAAGGCGTCTTGCTTGAGTTCTTCCTCGACGCGGTCGAGATCCTTCTGGCGCCGGGCACGATCCGTGATGCGCTGGGCGGCGACGACGCGGTCGAACCACGCGTTGCCGGTGCGCAAAACCGCATCCCAATCCAGCGAAGCGACGAAGTCCGGCGACGGCTCCGGGTCCGGGTTGGGCAACGGTGGGCGGCGATGCCCCCACAGTATCTCCATCAACCGCAGAGTCTTGACGGGGTGTCGTCGGGCGAGCATGACCATGTTGAGGAAGGTGTAACGCCTGCCCAGCTCAACCTTGTCGGCGAGCGCGGGGATGAGAGACAGGCGCTCCAGGTCGCGCTGCCAGGTCCGGGCCTGCTTGGCGGTCGGCCTGGCACGGTCCAGAAGCGCCAGCTCCGCGTCGGAGGCCACCTGGGTGATGGCAATGCCGAGCAGGTATTCATCGCTGTCGGCCCCGCGTGCGATCAGTCGGCCAAGGCGTTCACAGGCGAGCAAATCTTGCCAAGCCGCGTCGAACCGTCCTTCGCCGGCATGCAGCATGGCACGAGCGGCCAGCGCGGGGGCGACCTCGCGATAACACTTCACCGCGCCGGGCATCAGCGCCCGATCAGCCCGTACCACCCCTCGTCGCCCGACTTGTTGGACACCATGGGATTGTGGTAATCCGGACGTCCCGTCGCTTCGAGGATCACCGCCAACGGCTTCTCGTTCGCCTTGAGCCAACCGGCGATGTAGGGGTAGTCCTTGGCGACCCATGGCCGCTGCGTCGTCCAGCTCCGCTGGGTGAAGACTTCCTCGGTCGGCTTGCCTGCTTCGAGTTGGAGTTCCTCTTTGGCATACCGACTCAAGTCGAGGAAATACGCGCCGCGCCGCGGAGGCTCGGCGACTTTCAACCGGCGGAAGAACTCTGCGGGCATGGGGAAGCTTTTCGGTTCGGGACGCAAGGCTTGCCACAGGAGAACATTCGCGTTCTTGTGCGGATCGACGCCTTTGCCGAGCTTCTCGTTCAGCGCGGTCTCGTAGTCCACGTACCCGTCGTTGTCCAGCGGTCCGGTGATGTACGTCGTCTCCTTGCTTACCGTGAATTTCGGCTTGTTTCTCTCCTGCCGGCCCGCGGCCCGCGCGGGCGGGGGCTTGGGAGCTTTTGGTTTGTCGTCCGCCCCCCGCTCGGCAGCCGGAGGGACTGCTAGTGCCGTTGGGTTCGCGGCGTGAGCGCGGTAGATCAACCCGCCGGCCCCCATGCCCGCTGCGGAGACCGTGAGAAACACCACGGTTGCCAGCTTGAGTTTCTTCAACAGCATGGTCTTTAGCACTCCTTCCGTCAGGGCGGCGACCGGGGCGGAGATGACGCCGGGCGCCGCCTGTCCCCCCGCCCACAGGCCTGCCGCTCGGATCGTGGTGGACACCGTTGAAACCGGCGCGCCGGCAGCCAACGCGCCGGGCGCCAGCACCGCCGCCAACGCCCCGCCCGTCACCGCCAGACCATGCCGCACCAGCCGCTTTGCCAACATGGCCCTGCCCCTCGTCAGCCATCCCGACAGTGTGCCCTCGGGCACGCCGAACTGCCGGGCGGCATCTCTGCGTGTCTTGCCTTCCAGATCGCACAGCACGATCGCAGAACGATACTTGGCCGGCAGCCGGCTCAGCTCCTGGTCGAGAATCGGTTGCAGATCGCGCCAGAGGTCTTGCTCTGGACGGGCCGGCTCGGGCATCTCCGTCACCTGCCTTTCGCGCGCTCGCCTGCGGGCCGCACCAGCCCGAGCGTTTAGCGAGGTCTGGTGCGCCACCCCGTAGAGCCAGTTGGCGACCATGTGGCGAGGCGTCACCGAAGCCGCTTTGCGGACGAGGACGAGGAAGGTGGCCTGAAAAGCGTCTTCGGCATCCTGGTGACAAGGAAGGACGCGACGGCACACACCCCAGACCATCGCGGCATGCCGTCGCACCAGGGCGGCGAATGCGTCCTCATTCCGCCCCAAGGCGAAGCATTCCAGAAGCTCCCCATCGGTCATCGCCGCCCCATCAGACCGCAACGCGGTCCGGCGGAGGTGCGGGAGGATCTCGTTCATTGGGCTGGTCGCCATCAAGCACCCTGCCTTCCGGTGGGGGTCCCGTGTCCTCTACCTATTTATTAGGGGATCAGGTTCCTTTTCATGCGCGATTTTCCGCTCCGCCGGTGTAGACAATCAGAATTGCCCTGACCGGTATCAGCCGCGTCTCAGAAAGCGTACGTTCACACACACCATGCCTTTCTCCGACAACCGAAAAGCGTGGCCAAACGTAAACTGCTGAACGGACTTCGCAAGAAATGAGTGCCATTCGTCACATCGACCTACGCGCGCAAGTCGAATTGCGCAGCGCGCGGAGGCCCTCTCGACCGAAGAGGCGCAAGTCAATCTGTCCAACCTGCTGAGATCCAAACTACCGAAGCAAGTCGGCGCGGGCGAAGGAGCACACTTGCTTCCTGGCGGCCTTTCCGCATAGCATATGAGGAGAGATCGTAAACTCGCATTATGCTATCTCTTTTAAGCTCTTTTAGACGAACTCGACTCGTTAGGGAAGCGGAAGATCAGGCCGCTCGTGGCCGAGCGGATCAGGGGATTTCTCGCCGGCAATCTTCAGCAATTCACTTGCCCTTCCTCTGACGATCAGGTGTAATAGGTACACGTGACACTGTGACTGACCACAGAATCGGTCGGAATCCTTGATCGGAATCACCTTGGGGAGTTTGGTGCAGAATTTGGAGCGCCGATGTCCTTACTCTTTGGCGATATTGACTTTAATTCTCATACGCCGATTTTCGAGCAGACAGTCAACCAGATGAAATATCAAGTGGCGTCCGGTCGGCTCGCACCTGGAGTGGAGATGCCGCACATTCGCGTGCCCGCCGAGCAACTGCTCGTGAATCCGAATACCGTTGCCCGCGCCTATCGCGAGCCGTAGCTGGCCGGCGTGGTTACCAAGCGGCGGACGGCTGGCACCTCCGTCTCCGGCGCCGGCTCGCCGCTGGCCCGTCGCGAGCGCGTGCGCATTCTCACCGAACGCGTGGATGCGCTGCTCGCCGAGGCCCGCCAGATGCATATCAGCACGGAGGAGATTGTGGAACTCCTCCGACAGCGCGAGGATGCGATGAACGAACAAGCAAAGGAAAGCTGAGTCCGGGAGGCGTGCCGCGTCGTGATCGCCCTGGCACGCACGCACACCTCGAAAGGCACAGATCATGCAAGCCAATGGTTCCCATCGGGTTGACTCGGTGATCCGGGTCGATCGCCTCACCCGCCACTTCGGCGCCAAGGCAGCGCTGGATGGAGTCAGCTTGACGGTGCCGCGCGGCAGCGTGTTCGGCCTCGTGGGCGAGAACGGCGCCGGCAAGACGACGCTCATCAAGCACATCCTCGGCCTGCTGCGGGCGGAGGCCGGTTCCGTCCATGTCTTCGACCTCGACCCCGTTCGCGATTGCGTCGGCGTTCTGAGCAAGATCGGCTATCTTTCCGAGGAGAACGACCTGCCCGGCTGGATGCGAGTGAGTGAGTTCCTCGGTTATATGCGCGCTTTCTACCCGAACTGGGACGATGGCTACGCCGCCGAGTTGCAGTCGGCATTCGACCTCGATCCCTCTGGCAGACTGCGCAACCTGTCGAAGGGGCAGCGCGCCCGCGTCAGCCTGGTGGCCGCCCTGGCGCATCGGCCCGATTTGCTCGTGCTCGATGAACCGTCGTCCGGTCTGGACCCGATCGTGCGCCGGGACATTCTGGGCGCCATCATCCGCACCATTGCCGACCAGGGACGAACCGTCCTTTTCAGCTCCCATTTGCTCGACGAAGTGGAACGAGTCTCCGATCACGTGGCCATGCTGCACCGCGGGCACGTTCTGTTCTGCGCCGGTCTCAACGACATCAAGGAGACCCACCATCGGCTCACGCTCCGATTCGAGACGGAGCTGGACAGTGCGCCGGAGCTTGCCGGCGCGCTGGCGTGCGAAGGCCGGGGCCAGGAATGGACAGCCCTGTGCAACGGACAGTTCGGCGAACTGGAGGCAGCGGCGACTCGACTTGGGGCGCGAATCGTTGACAAGCGCGTGCCGTCGCTGGATGAAATCTTTGTGGCCCAGGCGGGAACGAATCGAACTGCGAACTGATCCGAGAACCTCCCATGCATTCGACTGCACTCGCCCTCAACTGGCAGATCTGGGGCCGGCACCGCTGGGGCCTGGCCGGGGTGGCCGTTATTGTGGCGGGCATTTGCGCTCTGCCGCAGGCCTATCCCCCCGACAAGCTGACGAGCAATATCGGTGATACCGGCATGCCGTTCATGATGACGATCCTGATGCCGTACGGCTTTGTCATGCTGTACCTGGGCTACGTCTTCAGCCACGCCGAACTCGGCAAGCATGCCGCTTCGTCGGGCTTTCCGCCCTGGATGTTCACCCTGCCGGTACGCACGCCGTGGCTGGTGCTCTGGCCGATGTTGTCCGCGGCCGTGACGGTGGCGGCGACCTGGCTGGCGGTCGGATGGTTCGCCCTGAACAGGGTCGGTCTGGATGTGCCGCTCGTGTGGCCGGCGCTGGGCCTGGCATGCATGTTCGTTTGGATTCAGGCCATCGACTGGTCGCCGCTCGGCTTTATCAGCAAGGCGCTGGCGGCCTGCGCTGTCCTGGCGGGTTTGTGGACAGGGCTGCTGCTTGATGACACGCACGATGTCACGTTCGCCGCCCTGCCGGTGATCCTTCTCCTCGGCTTCGTGGCGGGGTCGGCCGGAGTGAGCCGGCTTCGGCGCGTCGGACGAAGCCACGGCTTCTCGTTGGCGCTCGCGCCCGTTTTTCGCCAGCGGATCCGTTCCGAGCGCAAGTTCGCCACGCCTCAGCAAGCCCAGTTCTGGCTCGAATGGCGGCGGAATGGCAGCTTGTTACCGTTGCTGGCCGCCTTCTGGGTCGTGCTGGTTGCGCTGTTCGCGGTTCTTACGAGCAATGGCGATGCGAGGACCATGATAGGTGCCACGCCGTATCTCTCGCTCGTCCTGGCGCCGGTCGCCGGGCTGCTCCTGGGCAAGCCGGATGTCTGGTCGCGTCCGTTTCGCCTGCCCACCTTCGCGGCTGGCCGGCCGCTCAGCTTTGGCGACATGGTCCTGGCCAAGCTGCGCATGACCGCGATGAGCTTGCTGGCCGCGTGGTCGGTGTTGGCTGCGGGGCTGGCGATCTGGCTCGCCTGGGGCAGGAATTACGCGGAGCTGTGGCAGGATCTGATGCGCATTCCGCCGGAGCATCGCTCGGCCAGGTTGTTCGTCATGATGGCCGTCTCTGTTATTGGCTTCTTCGGGTTCAACGTGTTCCTCATGGCAGGCACCCTTGTCGTGAGCTTCACGGGCCGCGCCTGGATGGTGCTGGCCGTGCTGTTCCTTTACCTGGGCGGCATTCCGAACCTGTTAGCGATGGGTGCGCTCAAGATCGTCGAGGATTACATCATCGAATGGGCGACGGCAGCCCTCCTGATGAAACTGCTGCTTGCCGGATGGGCGTTCCGGCACGGCTATCAACGCGGCCTGATCTCGGGCGCTGGCATAGCGGGACTGATAGGGAGTTGGTGGGTCACCGTGGGGTGTGCGTTCCTCGCGCTCTATTTAGTATTCCCCGAAAAGGCGGACGACAAGGCTTATCGAGAATATGTGCGAAATTGTGCTCTGGCCGTGGGGCTGTTCTGTCCTCTTTTCCGAATCGCGCTGGCGCCGATGGCGTTGGCGTGGAACCGGCATCGGTGAAAAGGGGTCCGTAGTCACAGTCGTCGCTACAACCTCACGGCGCGGACTCGTGGTCGTGCCACTTGGCTCACCGGACGGACACCGATCATTCGTCGGTGGAGTCGCTAACCGCAGCGGTCGGCGGTTCGAGAAGGATGGGCTGGGAACCCGGACGACCAGGATGAGAACACTCTCCGCACACAAGTTACCACATCAGGTCGAGATCCCTTCCTCCCGATGGTGCGGGGAGCAGCGTCCGAGGATTCGGCGCGGAGAGGAACGCAAGTCGGCTCGCCTTGGCCAAGGGCGGAACACCGCCTGGTCGGTGGCCGTGGCAGGCGTTTACGTGTACACCATCAGCGACGACCGAACGGGGAGGATGACCATGCAACGTTGCACCGGCAGCTATGCAGCCGAAGGGAATGACGGGCGATCCTACACGGTCGAAGCGTGGGCCAACTTCACCCGCCCCGGACCATCCGACGACCCCACGCCCGAGGTGGCCGGCTTCCGGACTCTCTGCACCTCGGACGGCCGGAATCTGAGTTACATCCAGAAGGGCCGATACCAAATCGTCGCGACAGGGGTCGTCTTGCAATCCGATGACCCCGACGCCCCTTGAGTGCATCCTCCCGAGGCGCTGCGGCCGCGGGCGTGGATGCTTGAGCGGTCGGGGCCCTGGCCCCTCCGGTGCGTAACGGCAGGTCCATGCTGGAGTGGAAGGCCAGAGGCGTATGCCCTGGGGAACGGAGCAACATGAGTGGGGAGCTGAAGGCGGGGGACAGCGTGCGGGTAACGACGCAGAGACAGGTACACGGCTATCAGCCCGGCAGCGGGGGGATCGTGCGCTCGGGGCCACAGACGGACAAGGGCGGCAAGCCGTTTTACCTCGTGGCGATGGACAAGGACGGCTCCGAGGACGCGACCCTCTTCCCCGCCGACGAGATCGAACCGGACACGCCGTAACTCGGGTGCCTGGCCGCCGGGACATGCCGGACAACTGGACACCGAATCGTCGGCAACGCCGCGACGAGAAGAGGGCAGCATGAGCCGCGAACTGCGGGTCGGGGACCGGATGCGTATGAGCGTGCGAAGCCGCGTGGAAGACTGCCCGCCGGGGGCCAAGGGCGTGGTCCGGGGCGGGCCGAAGGACTCCGCCCGCAGCGGCGTCGTCTACTACCTCGTGGCGATGGACAAGGACGACCCCGGCCAGACGACCATCTTCAACGCCGAGGAGATCGAGCCGGACGAATGACCGCCCGCGGCCTCGGGGACGGAGGATCGATCCATGAATCGCGAGCTGAGGATGGGCGACCGCGTGCGCGTCACCGCTCGGAGTCGAGTCAAGGGTTACCAGCCGGGCGACAAGGGCGTCGTGTTGGAGGGGCCGACGGTCTATGCCGGCGCGGGCGATGCGTCCTACGTCGTGGCCATGGACAAGGACGGACCCGGAAGCACCTCCACCGTCTTCTCCGCCGATGACATCGAACCGGACGTATGAACGCGGCGCTGTCCCGTCCTGCTCTATATGGATGCCTCCTGAGCGAGCCCGGAACGATTTTTGCCCTCTCTCCCCGGAAAGGAGGAGGCTATGAAGGTAACCTTGAAGGTAGGGGATCGGGTTCGGGTTAAGGGACGTAAGAAAGTGGAGGGCTACCATCCCGGCGACAAGGGCACGGTGACGGCGGTCCCGAAAGGTCGCAGGTGGTACTTCTGGGTGGAGATGGACGATGACATCCCGGCCGCAGGCGGGGTCATCTTTACGGAGAGTGAGATCGAGGCCGACGTATGACCGCGGGACACCGTGGCGGTCGGGGGATTCGCCCATGAGCGACCCGCTGAAGGTTGGGGGGCGGGTCCGGGTCAAGCCGGGAGTCCGGCTGCCGAAGTATTCCGGCGGCGACAAGGGCGCGGTCAGCCGCGGCCCGCAGTCGTCGGCGGACGGCAGCACGTACTACCTGGTCGTGATGGACAAGGACGACCCCCCGGAAGCCGTGATCTTCAAGGCCGGGGAAATCGAGCCGGACGTGTGAGCACGGGACACGGGGGGGCGGCCGGGGGGTTCACCATGAGCGGCGAGCTAAAGTCCGGGGACCGCATCCACGTCGTTGCCCAGCGGCGCTTGCCCCGCTACCTCCGCGGCGACAAGGGCACGATAACGGCGGGGCCGCACCAGTTCGGCTCCGGGAGGCGATACTACCACGTCGAGATGGACAAGGACCGCCCGCCGCATGCCGTCGTCTTCACCGAGGAAGAAATCGAGGCCGACGTGTGACCGTGTGAGGGCGTAGCGGTCGGGGGTAGTATGGGCGAGCCGTTGAAAGCCGGGGGCCGCGTGCGCGTCGCGGAAGGTAGTCCGGTGAAGGGTAACCGGCCCGGCGACACGGGAACGGTGCATTGCGTCGAGGTCACCCCCGGCGGCACCCGCTATCATGTGGCGATGGACAAGGCCGGGGCCACGGGCACGACGGTCATCTTCGCCGAGGACGAGATCGAGCCGGACGTGTGACCGCGGCGCCAACCCCGTGCCTCCGTGCATACCACGGGACCGGACACTGCGGCTGAGGGGATACTGCCCGCCGAGGCCCGAAACCTTACAGCGTGGCGCCCACATGACGCCGTCCCTCCCATGCCCGCCTGCCGTCTCTACGGCGACGATCTGCCTCCGACGGCCCGCCCGCCATCTCCAGCTGCGGCACTTGCCGCGACGGGAAGGCCCGCATCGGAAGCGCTCCGATCACCGCGTCAGCCAGCCTTGCATCCATACTCCTGGATGGGTTATAGCCATCCTCGACAGCCCCCACAGGAGGGCGGTTCGCACGGCAACGCGACTCCGCCTTCAACGCCGCCCTCCTGGCCCATATCCCTCGTCCGCCCTCAACGGAGTGGACTTCCTCCGGTCGCTTTTCATGTCTCACAGGAAACGTGCGACTCGGGCGCGAAAGGCTCATCCCAATCCTCCTTGATTTCTCCTTTTTCCCTTGCCGGACCGTTGCGGTCAAGCTTAAGATCTTCCCGCACTCACAACGCCCTCCCACCTCCGAACAGGGACTCAACGATGAGCCACCCCCTGAAGCCCGGCGACCGGGTGCGCGTCACGAGCCGCAACCGCATGGCCGGCTACCATCCGGGCGACAAGGGCAGCGTGCTGCGCGTGTCCACGGCGAGCGCGACCGGCGCTCACTACTACGTGGTGGCGATGGACAAGGACGACCCCGCCAAAAGCGGGGTCGTCTTCGCCGAGGATGAGATCGAGGCGGACGTGTGAACGTTACGACACCCCGGGCGGGTGGGGTTGAAACGGAAGGGTTCAACGCGGGACAGGGAAGCGACGGGGAGAGTTGCCATGAGCCGCCCCTTCAAGGTTGGCGACCGCGTGCGCGTGAGGGCCGAGAACGCGCTCCTAAACGGCTATCACGCCGGGGACTCGGGCAGGGTACTGAAGGTGTTAACAGGCCCCGTCGTGGATGACACGCGCTTTTACGTGGTGGCCATCGACAAGGACCGCCTCGTCGGCGCCGGGATGGCCTTCGCCGAGGAGGAGATCGAGCCGGACGTGTGACCACAGGACGCGGAAGCGGTCGTGGAGGTTCGCCTATGCCTGACCGGCTGAGGCCCGGCGACCGCGTGCGCGTCACGGGCCGCGTCCGCATGGCCGGCTACCGGCCGGGGGATACCGGCACGGTGACGAGCGGGCCGCACACCTACCCCAGCGGGGCGGTCTACTACCACGTTACGATGGACGTGCAGGCCCTCGTGCCCGCGATCGTCTTCCTCTCCGACGAGATCGAACCGGACGTGTGACCGCGGAGACTCGGTCACGTGGTCGGTCCCCCTTCCACGCGAACAGAGCCGGGGCGCCGCGGCTTCCACCCCCAAAGGACAACGCCCACATGAGCACCCTCGCGCCCTGCGACTTTCTCCGGGTGCTCCAATCCCGCCTGCGCCCGACGCACACGACGTTCAGCCGGGCGATGTCCTCGACGGTCTTGCAGGTGCCGCGCACCGCTCGGTAGGCATCCCTCTTCGTGAATCGCTCTCGGCCGTTCTCGATGATCCAGCGCACCACGCGGCGAGCCTCCGCGAACCTACAGATCGGCGTTGATCGCCGCGTACACTTTGCGGGCATGTCCCTGGAAGTAGTCCGCCAGCCGCACGGCTCGTATCCGGCCTGGCGAGCCGACACAAGCAGCGTTCAAAAATGAGAAATCGACGCCGGCCCGTAACTCTCCCGGCCGATCTCCTGGCACCTTATGGGGTCGTTTCTAACGGAAGGGAGGGGGAGGCCGCTGTCGAGCCTGCTTCAGCAGCTTGCGTAAGAACGGCAACCGACTAGCAGCTCTTCCAGCCGGTCCAAGTCGCACGGTTTAGCGAGGTGGGCATCGAACACTCCGTCGTACCGAGAGAGCCGATCATCGTCGGGATCGCTCGCCGATGTGGCGACGATCAGGATATCCTCGGACCCCGATTGCTCCCGTAAGGAGAGGGCCACTTTGCCGCCGTGCATCTTGGGCATCTGGATGTCGAGCAGGGCGACGCGGGGCTTGAAGCGGCGTGCTATCGCCAGGGCCGAAAGCCCGTCATAAGCGACCCGGACTTCATGGCCCCGAAGCCGCAAAACGGTGCCTAGTCCTACAGCCGTAGTTATCCATCAGGCGGCCGCGCCCCGCGTTTGCGGTAGTGGCACACGCGTGCGCGGTGCTGGTGTGCCCGCCGCCATTCCGACCACGCCAGCGCCCGCTCGGCCAGCGTCAGGCGGTCCCAAACTATCTTGAGCAGCAGCTTCCGCACCTCGGGGACCGTCAGCGGGATGAGCCCAGACCCCTTTTTTTGCCCCGTGCCGCTCGTGCCGCCCGCGAGCGGATGACCGCCAGCGCCGCCAGGGCGAACAGGCTCAGGGTGACGTGCCGATGCCACCCGACCCAGCTACGCACTTCGTACTCGTTCAGGCCGCAATCTCCCTTGGCCAACTCGAACAAATCCTCGATCGCCCACCGCGCACCCGCCACCCCAACCAGATCCTCCAAACCGATGCCCGGCGGCCCGCCGCAGGCGAAGTATGCTACCTCCGAGGGGTCGGTGACGCTGCGGCGGATCAAGAGCCAGCGGGCGTACGCCTCCGGCTCGGGGGAGTTCGTCCGCAACAGAGCCCAGTCGTACAGGCGCGGCCCCTTGGCCCCATCCCCGCAACTCAGCCGCTGCCAGGCGTCGGCCGGGACTTCGGCAAGCAGATTCCGGGCCCGCACCTGCCGCAACCCCCAACAGACGGCGAAGTCGGTTCGCACGCCAACCACGTAACCCAGGCCGTGCTTCTCGATGGCGATGCGGAAGTGGTAATCCGACCCGTACACGGCGTCCGCCGTCACCCACCGCATCGGCACCCCGGACTCCACGGCCCGGTCCATCATCCGCCGGGCCAGCACCAGCTTGGTGGCGAACCCGACCACGGCCGGGACGCCGGCCTCTTTGCGACGCGGGGCGTCGCCGGCCCACTCCTTGGGCAGGTACAGCTCCCGGTCGATCAGCGCCCGCCCCTTCTCGGTCACATACCCCAAAAACACTCCGATCTGGCAGTTCTCGATACGCCCGGCCGTCCCGCTATACTGCCGGGCGACGCCGACGGATTTCCTGCCCTTCTTCAAAAAGCCGGTCTCGTCCACGACCAGCACACCCTCGTCGTGCCCCAGGTGCTCCGCCGCGTAGCGGATGAGGTCGTCGCGGACGGCGTCGGCGTCCCAGTCGGCCCGGGCGAGCAAGTGCTGCACCCCATCCGGCGTCGCCTCGCCCAGGTGCTCCGCCAACTGCCAGCCGTTCTTGCGCTCGGTGTCGCTAAGCAGCCCGCGGATAGAGCCGACCGCTCGTTGCCGTGGCTCAGACGAATGGCGCTAGCATAAGCGAAGCGGGCGTGGAGTCATGCCTGGGCGTGAGTGAGGAAGGCTCGCCTGGCACGCTTCGCGAATGACACCGAACTGCCCTTGGCGCAGTAGTGGTGGCTTGGTGGTGGTGAAATCGGCCCCTGACGTGCCTGAACTCGTCCTGGAGGCGCGGCAACGCCCCGTCCGATGCCTCGCGGCCCGGTCCGTTTCTGCTCCACAGCATTTTCCACCTTGCTGAGTATTAATACCACTTCGCGCGGTTCCGGGCCAACTTGGCCTCATGCCGCGGCTGCATCAGGCGGTTTCCCGGCTTCGGTCTTCGCTTCCGTGCCCGCGGCTCCCAGCGTCCTGGCCGGTTGCCCACCCGGTGGTAGGCCACCGCCTTCAGCATCGCGTCAACCAGCTCCGCACGCTGCTCCGGCCGCGCTGCTTCCAACTTCGGCGCGAACGCCGTCAGCACCTGTTTGGCACCTTTGAAGCTGATCTTACGAGGCTCCACACCGTTCTCCCTCGCAGCGACCGCCATGACCGTGCGCAGCAGGTTGTACGCCAACAAGTAGGCCCAGATTTCCTTCTGGACCATCTCGGGCGTCTTGCAGCGCAGGATGTCCATTTTCATGGTCGACTTAATCGATCGCAGATCGACCTCTCCGTCCCACCTTCGCTCGTATAATGCACCGATCTGCACGCCGTCCATGGAGGCATCGAGGATCGTGGTGATAACCTTGAACTGCTCGGCGCGGTTGTTCTTGTCGCGGGCATCGACGCTCACCTGCCGCATGGTCATGGTCTTGGGGTAGCCGCAGTACGTCTGCCAACTCATGCCGCGCGGCAAGCCGGGACGCTGCCAGACGATGATGTCGCCGTCAGGCCTGCTCTCTACCGTCCGGCTCCCGACACGCTCCGCCTGCACGCGGGCGACCAAATTGATACCGCGTTGGCGCAGCTCCCAGGCAAGGAAGTAGTTGTCGAATAAGGCATCCGCGACGAGCACGTCTCCGCGTTGGAGCGAGCCGTACATCTGCCGCAGCAGCGTGGTCTCACCGGTGCCTTTGCCCGCGTAGGGCGCCATGGCCAGATCGAGGCAGGCACCACTGGCCAGCGACAGCAACACCATGAGCCTGGCGAGCGGGAATCCAAGCCCCGGTTTCTGTACCTCCGGCTGCGGATAGCTCGCCTGGTTCTCTTCGGTGTCGGGCATGGAGACGTGCGACCCATCGGCAATAAAGACAGACCGGCCGTGCCATTTCCACTCGTCGGGAAGGCTGTCGTGCAATTGCTGGGCAGTGCGCTTGGCCAACGAGCGTAGTACGGCGACGGGGAGGCGGGCGCGGGCGTTGCAGTAGCTGGCGGTGTTGGGCGAACAGGGCTTCAGGCCGGAGCAGACGCGGTGGGCGATGATTCGGGATACGGTGTCACGGCAACTGTGGTCCTCGCTGAGCACCTGACTGAGGAAGCCCCAGATGGTCGTGACGGGGTTAAAGAGGCGGTTGCGGAACTGAACTCCGTGTTCGTTGAGTGCGTCGAGGATGCTGAGTTCGCTCAAGGAATCGGCGAAGGGCAGCCCCTGGTCGCGCGCAAAGCGCGCGCGGACCTCCTGCAGATTCATCATTTATGGTCCAAGAGATTTCTAATTGGGGGCGGTGGAAGGCGTGTCGGGCCCCACCTGCGCGGAGAGAAGCAGAGGCAAGGATCACCTCCCACCTCCATTGTACACGGCTCGACTTGCAAGGCTCACTAGCCGCAACTTCACCGGGGATATGGCTTTGCGCTTATACTTGCAACATTCGTGGCTCAGACCGGGCGAAGTGCCGACCGATCCGTTCGCCGATGGACATCACTTCGTCTGCCCAGCCGTGGACCTGCGCTGCGTTGGTCGTCCTGACATGGCTTGCCCTCGTTAAAACTCCGGGCGAGGGCTATTCTAGTAACTACGGCTGTAGGACTAGAGTGTCGGCCACATCCCGGTTATCTTCCGCCACGAGAATGCGCATGGTGCTGCCCCGTGAATCCATCAGGTGTCCGATCCAATAACTTCCTTGCAACATCCATGCCGGGTCCGAAGCAGTGTTAGACCTCGATCGCCCACTTATCGCCTCTCGGCCCGCTCTCGCTGTGCCTGCGGCAAGCTCAAGCCGCCGCCGGCCACCGGGAGGCGCACGACGAACTCGCTCCCCTGGTCGGGGCCTTCGCTTTTGGCCTCGACCGTGCCGCCGTGCATCTCCACCAGCCGCTTCACCAGCGTCAGGCCGATGCCGAGTCCGCCTTGCGAACGCTCCAACGACCGATCCACCTGCGCGAACATCTCGAAGACGTGCGGCAGGTGTTCGGCGGGGATGCCGACGCCGGTATCCTTCACCTTCACGGCGGCCTCGCCGTCGTGTCGCTCGACCGTCAGCCAGATGTGTCCTCCCGGCTCGGTGTACTTGGCGGCGTTGTTGAGCAGGTTGGCGAAGACCTGGGCCAGCCGGGTCGCGTCGGCGTCCACATGGATCGGCTCGGCCGGCGGCGTGACCGTCAGCTTGTGGCCCGCCGCCTCGACGAGCGGGCAGGAGATTTCCACGGCATCTCCCACGACAGCCGCCAGATCGACCCGCTCCTTGCGCAGCTTGAGCTTGTTGCGGGTGATGCGGCTCACGTCCAGCAGGTCGTCGATCAGCCGCACGAAGGTTTGTATCTGACGCTCCATCACGGTGCGGGCCTGCTCGACCGCCGCCCGGTCGTCGCCCGCCATGCGCAGGATTTGCAGGGCGTTGCGCAGCGCGGCCAGCGGGTTGCGCAATTCGTGGGCTAACGTCGCCAAGAACTCGTCCTTCTTGCGATCGGCCTGCCGCAGCTGCTCGGCCATCTCCTGCAAGGACCGCTCGGCCTGCTTGCGGGCCGTCATGTCGCGGGCGATTTTCGACGCCCCGATGACCTTGCCCCCGGCGTCCTTGAGCGGCGAGATGGTCAGCGACACATCGACCCGGCCGCCGTCCTTGCGGACCCGCACCGTCTCGTAATGGTCGATCCGCTCGCCCCGCCTGAGCCGCTCCATGATCCCCGGCAACTCGTCGGGGTGATCGGGCGGCAGCAAGAGGGAGATGGGCCTGCCGACGACTTCCCCGGCGGCGTAGCCGTAGAGCCTCTCCGCCCCCCGGTTCCAACTCGTGATGTTGCCGTGCAAGTCCTTGCTGATGATGGCATCGTCGGAGGACTCGACGATCGCCGCCAGCCGCAGGCGGGCCTGTTCCGCCTGCCTCCGCTCGGTGATGTCACGAAAGATGAGGACGACGCCCCGGACAGCTCCCTCGGCGTCGCGGATCGGGGCGGCGCTGTCGTCGATGGGCCGTTCCGTGCCGTCCCTGGCGATGAGGACCGTGTGGTTCGCCAGCCCCACGATCCTGCCGAGGGCCAGCACCTTCTGGACGGGGTTCTCGACCGTCTGCCGGGACCACTCGTTCACGATGCGGAAGACTTCTTCGAGCGGTCGCCCCGCCGCCTCGTCGGTCGTCCAGCCGGTCAGGGCCACGGCGACCGGGTTCATCGAGGCCACCCGGCCTTCGGCGTCGGTGGTGATGACGGCATCGCCGATGCTGGCGAGCGTGACCCGCAGCGACTCCCGCCGCCGGTCGGCCCGCTCCCGGCTGCGGTGCATGGCCTCAGCGAACCAGCTGATGACGATGCCGGCGGCCACGAACATCCCGACCCGCACCCGGCCCTCGGCGTCGGGGATGGGCCAGCCGTCCCGCCCGAAGAAGTACGTCCCGGCCACGAGGCCCAAGCCCGTGGCCAGCAGGCCCGGCCTCAGCCCGCCGTTCCACGCCGCCGCCATCACCGCGAAGAGGAAGAGATAGGGCGGGGCGTCCGAGCCGAGGATGTTTCCGGGGACGCACCGGCGCACCAGTAATACTGCCACCGTCGCTAGGACGGCGATGAGGTAGCCGAAACCGGGTTTGGACCTGCGCCCGCTCATAGACTCCTCCCTCGCCCGCCTTTCCCCAGGCAGTGTGACATGGGGGACAAACGAAAAACCCCGGCTTCGACCGGAGCTGAGGTGTCACGGTGATGGGCGTACATCGACCCCCGCCGCCAGTGTCGGGCGGCCCTTCCTTCCTCGCCGCTTTCGTTGCAAGTGCTATGCCAAGCCCAGCAGTAGGGGCGAGACCCTTCCGCAGGAAGGTCGGCAGCCGTTGCTTCGTCCCAGGTGGCCACCGTGCGCCCGATTGTGGACGGCGAAGACTCTGCCGTCCCTTATCTGGTCGGGGACAACAATGAAGTCTCCTTGAAGGCGTCCGTGGCCGAGGTGGCGAGGAAGTTGAACGATGGGCTGAGGATGGACAACACCTAGCGACGGCTCCCCGCTCTGTCGTTGCGCCAGGCCGGCCAGCCGTTCTGCTGGCTCGCACTGGCACTCCGGACAAAAACGCTGTCTGCCTTAGCTGGGCCGGCAATAACGACCTTACGGAGAAGTAATCTTCCCCGCCTTGCGTCCCGGCTTGCCGCGGGGCATGATTGCCGTCGTCGCGCTGTTTGGGCGACGGCGCGACGAACGGATGATGGCCGGCTTCTTCGACGGAAGCCGGCCCTTTTTGTCGGCTCTGAGGGGAAATCTGGCCGCTGTCTTCACATGCTCGACATGCCAGAAGCAGACGAGCTACGATCCCTTCCGCTGCGCCAGGCGTGGCCAGCAAGAGGAACACGACGGCACGCCCCACTGGTGCCTCTATCTCTACGTGCTGTGCGTCCACTGCGGCCGGGAGAAGCGAATCCTTTGGCGGCAAGAAGAGATCAAGCCCTGAATCGTCCGCCGTGCAGCAATAAAGCTGCCGGGACAGGACGCAGGCTGTCCCGGCGGCAAGCGGTGTGTTGCCGACGACGGGCCGGCACTCCAACGATTGTACGGGCTGTCCGGCTTCGCGTCGGCGGGAAAAAGGAAGCCGGAGATTGCAAGCAAGAAAGCCGGCTTGAATCAGATACATCTAAAGTCTAAAATGTTCCCCAAAGGGCGGCCGGTGGGGGCGACGGGGCCAGTATCCATATCGCATGGCACCGCGCCGCCCTCTCTTCTGCTTCCATCCACAAGCGAAGCAAAAGCCGCTGGGCATAGCAGAAGGCAACCCGACCACAAAGTAAAAGCCCCGCGCCGCCTGCCGTGACGGCGCGGGGCTGTCGATGGTTCCGGTTCCCTACGCCGGAACGCGGGCATTGTATTTCTCCATACGAGAGGGGCAAGGTGTAAAAACGGCCCGGCCCCAGGTAAGAGGTGAGAGGCCGGGCCACACGAATTGTCGGCCGCGACCCGTCCACTCACGGGAAGCGGCTCATGGCCATCTCTTTTATCCGCAATCGGCGTGCCGGGGCCGGCCCGGCGTGAGCGATAAACCCCGCGCCGTCACGGCAGGCGGCGCGGACCCATTCAGTGGTACTCAGTCGAGATTCGCAATCGCGCGGATCAGGCCGCGGGTATGCTCGATCCGTTTGGTGAGCTTCTTGGCGTTGGGTTCGTCCTTAGCCTTTTTGGCGGCGGCCAGCTGCCGCTGTTGGTGGTGCAAGACCTCTTCGAGGAGTTGCGTCTTCTGCCGGCTGTTCATGGCGACCTCGCGGGACGGTGGTGGGGAGGTCATTCTATCGGGCCGCCGATCCGGTGGCCGTGTACACGAAATCTAGAGGGCCATTTCCGAGCAACAAAAGTAGGGCATGGCGGGATAGCCGGCTCCTCCGACTTCTCGCGTTAAAGTCAGGCGGATTCCAGGCAGCGCGGTCCCTCGTGCTTGGGGTTGCTCACCCAAGAATTTATCGGGAAGGCTTCCATCTTCTCGCAGGGATACGGAACGAGCAGAGAGTGAAGGGTTGCGGCATCGGCGCCGGTAACGAGCCAGAGCGCATCCGATGCCGGGTCGAGGATCACCGGCATCCGGTCATGCAACGGGCGGGTTACGTCGTTGGCCTCCGTGGTGAGGATCGTACAGGATTCCACGACCTCGCCCTGTGGGTCGTGCCACTCCTCCCACAGGCCGGCGAACGAGAATAATCCACCGCCCTGCGGTCGGATAAAGTAGGGCTGCTTGTGGCGTGCGTCTACCTTCTGCCATTCGTAATAGCCTGACGCGGGGATCAGACAACGGCGCCGCTTGAACGCCGATCGGAACGACGGCTTCTCCGCCACGGTCTCCGCCCTGGCGTTGAGGAGCTTATTGCCGATGGCCGGGTCGGACGACCAAGAAGGGATCAAACCCCAGCGAAGGAAGGCTAGTTCTCGACCTGTTGCCGTGGCCCGCACGACTGCGACGGACTGCGTGGGGGCGATGTTGTAGCGCGGCTCGACCGGGGGGACCTCGATGAACGGGTAGCGCTCCCGCAACTCCTCCCCGGAGGCATAGCGCGCGAAACGGCCGCACATGGGATACCCTCCCCCGTTCCGCTGGACAGACACCAGATTCAGCGGCATTCCATAGGGCGAAGCGAGCCGGACCAACTGTTTCGCCGAGACGCCGACATTCCCGCTCTTCGATACGCGAACCGAGCGCCGATGAAATAGCGAGCGACGCTCAGCATTTCGTCGTCTTGCGCTTCTTACCGATAGCCCCACGTTTCTGGACCTTCCGGATGTACTCCGGCGCGTACGGGACTTTGCACGCGGTCCCCCCCATGTCTACCGAAACCGGGCCGATCTTCGTCGCGGTCGCCAGCGCGATGTCCGTCAGGGCCTGTACGTAGCTGCCCACCGCGATGACAAAGCCGTTCATGACGTAGCGGACGCGGTCGGGCTGCTGGTGAATCGTTTTCTGCACGCGCTGGAGGAGTCGCTTCAACTCACCCAGATCGAGTTCGGCGTCGTCCTTGATGGCCACCAGGCCGCTGAGGGTCGCCCAGCCGGCCGCTGCCTCATTCTCCTTCCGGGACTCGATCCATTCCAGGGCCAACTCGCGGCCATGCTGGCTCTCAGCCGAGACCCAAGGTATGGTGTACTCGCAGAGCATGGCGCAGTTGGCCTTCTCGGCCCACGCGCGGAGGTCTTCCTTCGTCATCTTCGGGTCGTCGGCGACCAGCCCGGCCAGGTACATCGCGTCATAAATGCCCGTGTCGTAGAGGTCGAGCGCCAGTTGGTAGTCCTTCTTGGCGCGCTTTTGGATCTTCTTCAGGTCTTCGATCTTCACCCCGAAGCAGGGTTCCTTGACCCCGTGGTTGAGCAGCACCTTCTTGTAGGAGTCCTTGCCCAGCGTCCTGAGTTGTCCCACGATCTCTTCTGCGGTCATGATCGTCATCCCGACTCCTTGCCGCCGAATGTTTGGCCAGGTCGCGCCGTGGACGACCTGGCATGGCAACTCAGAATCCTCCGCGAGGTGGAGCAGCCGTCAACGGGAGGGCGACCCAGCGCCCCAACCTGCTCGCGCGGGCAGGCCGCTGTTGGCGGGCGCTACGTTCTGTCGGTGAAGGACGCGATCGCTTCCTTGGCCTCGGCCACCGCTCCGTTACGCTGGACAGATGCCGTCTTCATCGTCATCTTACCAGCACGACTTGACGGCCACGAGGACGGTAGCCCGATGGATGATGCCGAACTCTTCCGTTTGATCGGCACTTACCGGACGCCCCGCTTCCGCATCGGCCAGCGTGTGTGCTGCCAGGTGCGCGGCGAGATGGTCATTACGCACATGACCGACGCGCCGATCCCGTGGCCTGTCGGCAAGGGCGGCCGCGGCCGGCATTCGCTGGTGGTCTACAAGGGGCTGGCCAGGGCCGTCCGGCGGGAGTCGGAGCAGGCCATCTGTCGATGGTGGGGCGTGCGCACCACGACGGTCTGGAAGTGGCGCAAGGCCCTCGGCGTGGGCATCGCCACGGAGGGGACAAGCCGGTTGCACCGCGAGTACACCAAAGAGCCGTGGTCCGCCGAGGCACTCGCCAAGGCCCAGGGCAAGGCTCGCGACCTGGAGAGGCGCCGCAAGATTGCCGAGGCACGCCGGGGCAAGCCGAGGCCGGCGCACGTCATGGCCATGCACGAAGCCTGGCGCGGCTCGCACCATAGCCAGGAGAGCCGGCGGAAGATGAGCGAGGCGCACCGGAAGCGCGGGACGTTGGTTCCGGGGATCAAAGTCTGGACGGCGGAAGAGGACGAATGGGTGATGACCCTGCCGGCGGAGGAGGTGGCAAAGAGGACTCGGCGGAGCCTGAAGGCCGTCTACGCGCGGCGCCGGCGCCTCGGGATACCGGACGGGAGGCGCCGGGATTGAATCCGACGTGCAAAACCCGCCAGGTGACCGCCTGCCAAAGTGCCCGCCACGGAGCATCGCGGAAGCGTTAAAGTGCCCCCCCCTTTTGCGTACTGTCGAGCACTTCACGCCACCGTCCGATAGACTCCTCCCATCCTTGCCCGTGATGCCACGGAGTGCGCCGAGTACGGCATCGCGCAGAGGATAGTCACAGTGACTTCTAGATCGGGTTTATCTCTTCGGACGTGGCAGGGCAGGCGCGTCACGAAGCCGCACCGCTGCGGATTGCTGCGGGGGCGTCGTATGGAGACCTGGTGCATTTACTGCGAAGAGTTGTGGGAGCGCCGGAGGGTGACAGAAGGGCACCTGGCCGAACACGGCCTGGAGGTCCGCTGGTGGAGGGGCATCCACGGACGCACCAAGGGCATTGAGGCCAGCAAAACCAACGGCTGGGTCAGCCCCGGGCAGCTGGGCTGCTTCCTGTCCCATTACACCCTCTGGCAACACCTGTGCGTCAACGGCGTGCGGGATGCGTTGATCTTCGAGGACGACGTGCTCCTGGCGGAAGACTTCGCGGGCCTCTTCGCCACCTGTTACGGCGCACCTGCCACGGGACTGGCAGTTCGCCTACGTGGGCTGGCACCGCCCCGACATGGAACTCCACCTCGTCAACGACCATGTGTGCGTTCCGCCCGCCCCCGTGTACCCCTGGGGCAGCTACGCCTACCTGCTCCGCTGGGAAGCGTTGCCGACCCTGCTCGACTGCGCCGGCGAGGTGCGTATGCCGGTGGACCACCAGTGGCACGCGGTGCTGCCCTGCCTGCGGACGTACCTGTTCTACCCTCCGCTGGTGATAGACCGCAGCCAGCTGAGCGGCGAGTGGCCGACATCGCTGGGTTGACGGATGGGTTTCGCAATGGCGGTGCGGTCCTGGCGGGAACGGTGCGATTCTGAGGGCAGGGCGGAAAGGGAAAGGGGCCACGGGCGATGAACCCGTGGCCCTGGTTGCCTGAGTCAGATCTCCTTAATGCGATTGCTTCACGCCTTCCACCGCCCCCGTCCGTAGATACCCATCGCAGCGAGGCCGAGGCCGAAGAGGATGAGCGAGGCGGGTTCAGGGGTCACTGCCGCGAACCCTTCGGCAGCGATCAGCGCGTGGCCCGCAGTCGTGGGGTGAACGTCGTCCCAGAACAGGAAGCCCGGCGCGGCGGGGTTGCCGCTCAAGATCCCTTCATTCGTCACGTCGCTGAGTCCGAACTGGGCCGGGTTCGACTCCGCCCGGCGGAGTAAGTCCAGGGCGTCGAGGGTGTCGATCGTCACGCCCGGATTGGCCGCCGCGACCTGGGCCAGATCCGCGGCCAGCGCGGCGTCGAAGCCCAGAGACAGCGCCTGAAGACCTTGTTGGGTGCTTGCCGGGCTGGTCAGCCCGAAGGGGGTCTTGCTCAGGTCCGGCAGGTTCGCGATGAGGAAGTTTTTCGCCCAGCGCCGATCAAGGCGGTCACTTCGTTGGCGATGTTCTGCGCGGGCACAGTCGGGTTGGTCTGGTTATCGAAGAAGTCGTTGGCCCCGGCCCAGAGGGTGAACAGGGTGCCGGGCTTGGGTGGGCCGCCGTTGAGGCCGCTGAGGTAGGAGTTGATCTCGGTCGGCAGCGTCGGGACGTTGGCCACGAACTGCCCCGAGGGGGTCAACAGCGGGGCAAACCCCGCCGGGGTTCCCAGCTGCGTACCCAACGGCGTCGGCCCCGTGGTGGCGCCGCCGAAGGCGTAATCGGTGCCCCCGAGCAGGGAGGGAGTCGGCACCGCCACGCCGAGCCGGGTGGCGAGTTGCTCGACCCAGACCGGCCCGTTGGAGAAGCGGCCGTTGTCGTAGGGGGCCGGGGGGAAGAGTCCGCCGGTGGCGGCGAAGTCGTTGCCGGCGTCCGACAGGCTGTCCCCGAAGACGACGATCTGCGAGAAGGGGCCTGCCCACGAGGGGGGAGGCGCTAACACAAGCGAAGTTAAGGACGCCAGGACGATCACAATCCGTTGCAGCATCGAGCGACTCCTGGTTAAGAGGAATTCCATCCACGAAAAGGAGAGTTTGGTGGAGGAAGCTGCGGTTGTCAAGCAAGAACTGATCAAAAGGAAATCGGACGAATTCGGGGGACAGCAGGAAGGAAAAGGGCCACGGGCAATGAACCCGCGGCCTTAGCTGTTCGGGTGAGACCCCGACGTGAACTCCCTCACGCCTTGCGCCGTCTCAGGCCGTAGCCGACGAGGCCGAGGGAGCCGATGCCGAGCAGGGTGAGGGAGGCGGGTTCGGGAGCGGCGGTGCCATGCCCACGCAAAGCCGTGGGCATGGCACCGCCAATTACTCGCAATCAGCCGTGAAGAGTGCCATGCGTGGCACGCGGCTTTTTCGATACGGAGACTTATCGACCAATAAACAGAACGTCCAGGAGCTGCGGACCGCGGCCGCCCTGGCCCCCGGCTCCGGGGGCGGCTTCGCGCGTGATCACGATCACACGATCGGTCTTGGCATCCAGCGTGCAAGTCTTGGCGCCGGCTTTGGTCTTCACGGTTTCTTCGAGCACGAATTCCGTGGGGCTTTTTTCCTTGATGACGCTCAGCGTGCCGTTGCCGTGCGAACTAAAAGCCTCCCTGGTGCGAGGATTGAATACCGCACCGTCGCTGCCGCCGGCCAGGGGCAGGGTGGTGATGATTTTGCCATCGACTGCACTGAGGATCACACAAGTGGGCGTGCCGCCCCTTCCGCCGCGACACATCGCGAACAGAACGTGGTTCTTGGTATCGATGGCCAGACCCGCCGGCCCGTTGCCCTTCTCACCGAGGTCGAAATGGCCGGTCACCTTGAGGCTTTTGGCGTCCACCACGGCGATATGGTGAGCGTTGGCCACGTCAAAATAGAGATGTCCCTCGCCGTCCGAGACGCCCTGCTCGACGGCGGCATTGGCGCCGTTGGGGCCGATGGCCTCCACCTTGCCGACGATCGAACCGTCCTTGGAATCGACCACGAGGAGGTTGGGCGCACGGTGACTACCGATAAAGAAGTGGTGGGTCGGGGCGTCGAAGACATAGCCGTCCGCACCCGGAGCCGGGAGGGTCTTGATCACCTCGAGTGTCTTGGTGTTGAAAAAAGTCGCGGGGTTGCCGGCGACCAGGCCGGTATGGTTTTCCGGGTCGATCGCGACGCCACGCCCGGAGGCTTTGGCCAGAGTGCCCACGAGCTTGTAGGTGTCGAGGTCGAAGACATTCACCACATTCCCGCAGGCGACATAAACCCGGCGGTTGACGCTGTCCGCCGTGACGTAGTCAATCCGCCCGTCGGCGGGAATCTGCGTGGTGGCAAGAATCTTGTAGGGCTTGGCCGCGCTGTCGTCGGCCGGAGCGATTGGGGCGAGGGCTAAAAACGCCGACAGGCCGAGGGCGACCGCAAGCAGTACGCCGGGGTTTTGGGGAAGCTTTTTCATAAGGTACCTCCTCGGTGTAAATGGACACGGGTCATTGGTAGTCGTTCACGGCTCGAAGCAGGACTTTCTCTCCGTGCATTTTCCAACTCACTTCGAATGTGAGATTGGACGCCCACCTGTGCGACGGTCCCTGGCCCGGATTGTTGGTCAGGGCCGTTGTATCCAAGGTCACGGTGGCGATGTAATCCGCCTCGGCTCGCCCCACGTCCCCGAACAATAGAGCCAGAGCCGCCACCAGCAGAGGTGAACGCTTCATCGGCCAGTCTCCTTTTGTCGTTGGAGGGTCCGTGGCAGCGGGGCGGATCGGACTGACCCGGCGTTGCTGTCGGTTGTGGATAGAGAATGTGGATGAGGTTAACCACGTGGCTTCGGCAACGCAAGCGAAAAAAAGAACGGGCCGGCGGGCGATGAACCCCGCCGCCCCGTGGTCATTGGTCCCTACGGCCTGGCTTTGTCCTATTCCTCCTCCCGATGGCACTGTTCATTCGCCTCTTGCCGTCGGACTGCTGATCACGTTCCCCTTGCCGCCGCCCCGCTTTCCCCTAGCACCCGCCCCGGCGGCGCGGGAGAATGACGGGAAGGTCAACTTGGGGGGGCGGACACCATGTCTACGGCACTGGCGATCATCTTGGCGGCGGGAATTACGGTGCCGAGCATCGGCCCGGAGAAGGCGTCTGGGGAGACGAAGGAACCGAGGTTAGACCTGCGCGGCGAATGGGATCTGACGATCCTCAATACGCCTGTCGGGATGACCTTGGGCGGCGAGAATTGACCCGCATTCTCCACATCAAGGATGAGGGGGGAGGCAAAATCCGAATGGCCTTGCCCTCTCTGAGAGACGAGGAACCCACCCCCTACACCGGCACTTACCACCAGCGGGAGGACCGGGTAATAATCAACTTGCGTATCGCCGCCCAAAAAAGCCCCCGTCCCGGTTTTTTTCTGGATGACCTCAACGAGGTTCGTCTCGTTCTCCGTCGTGCCAAGCCCGCCAAGTGACCGCCGCCAGTTTCCTTGCATCCCATCCTGTATCATTGCATTTCAAGGCGTTTTCTTGCAGATCAACGTTGCATAGCAAGACCCGCAGAGGAACCTTGCGTTGCAAGACCCCTGGTTGCAACGATCGGCACGATTCAGCATTGATAGCTCGGCAGGCGGTCACTTGGCGGGCTTGACGCGGCGGAGGATGAGGAGGGAGTGTTCGTCGTCCTGTTGGAACGAAGAGGGGCGCGGTTTTCCAGAGAGTCCGAAGCACAGGATCAGCGACCGCTTTTCCCACTTGTAGATGCCAAGCCCGTCGCGTTTTCCTAGTTCGATGCCTCGCAGCTTGCCGTTGCGCTCGTCTATAAACTGGACATGCATCGTCTCAACACGCACACCGTCGGTTGCGATCAGCGTTCCACCCTGATAGGAAACGGTGAAGGACGTGCCGCAGGCGTGAAGAAGTTTACCTTCCCACTCTCCGCTGAAGTCCAACCGCTCCTCGATCTCCCCCGACACCTTTCCCAGTCCGTCCCCGACCACCATTCCCACCGCCAAGATCATCGCCAGCGCCGTCATTGTGCCCGCCCTCCGTGCTTCCCCTTGGGTCCAGTCCGCCCGGTAGTCTACCACGGCGGTCAGGATTTGCCCAACAGCAGGTCCACGACCCAGCACCCTCGAACATGATTACGCGGACCGCGCAGGTGGTTCAGGATTCCGGCGTCGGTGCAGCCGGCCTCTTCCAACGCATCGGCCAAGACCGCCAGTCGGCCGTTGTCCAGCGTGCCTTCCGGCATCTGGCGTTCGTCGTAGGCGGCCTGGCCCAGGCGGACAACGGTGGCGCCGTTCCAGGCCAGGATGGTGGAGGCGAGGGTGATGGGGCGGAACGGGTTGCCGAAGACTTCCCGAAGCAAGGAGGAGGCTTCCCGAGATAAAGAGGAGTTCCAAGGTGAAGGTAATGGATCGTATATGGCGCTGCCGATATAAGGTGGTCTGCTCCTCCCAGGATTCGGAGTAGCAAAAAGACTCTGCAAAAGAATGGAAGTTGCGGTCAAACCCGAACCCACCGGTGCGGGAAGCCCAGACACAAGCGAAGCCTGCCGAATCGTCCTCTCCCTCTTCGTGATAGGGGTTCGCGGCCTCTGCGGCGGCATCCGACGCAACGTCCAGTTCCTGGCGAGTAGCCTTGCCATCGGCGAACCGCTCTGCCAACTCCACGGCGGTCTTGTATGCCGGGGCCGTGAGGTTGTGCCAGATGCGACGGCAGCAGGCGCAGGCGAAAAGTCGCAGCCTGCGCTCGCTCGACCTTCCTTGAAGGAAGGTCAGCATCGGCATCGGGTCGGTGCAGGCCAGCCATTCCGCCTCGGTCACGGTCACGCCCTCCCACTGTCCTTGCCCCCGGCCATCCTACCGGCACCGCAAGGCCGCACGCCAGCGGATTCGGATTGCAGAGTGCAAGTCCTGCTGACCTCCCCTTCCCCGGCGCCAGGGCGTTACATTCTTCCCGCGGCCCGTTGCCCCTCCCAGCCATCGGGCCAGCTGGAGACACCCATGCTGTCCGGTGTAGCCTTGACGTTGAGCGGACTACCCCTGGAGTTGATCGACCGGCACGGGCTGGGGCGGCGCATCCACGAACGGGGCGGCGAGCGCGAAGTGCAATTCCTGTTCGCCGACGCCGAACGACAGCTTCCGGTCTGGCGCGACGGCCGATTGGAAATTCTCCGCTGGGGCAACCGGCGCGGCGAGAGTGCTCACCTGCCCTGCACGGCCTGGACGCAGACGGGTACTGTCGAGGGTGGCGGCTGGGGCGAGTGCGGCGTCGAGCCGGTGGTCATCCCGGCGACGATGGGGCTGGACAAGGGCATCTGGTATCGGATACGGCAGGGCATCCGTGGCTTGCTGGTTCATGATGAGGGCGGCATCCCGCGCGTGTACGTGGTCTGCGAGCCGGCCAGCCATCACTACCGGACCATGACGAGGGGAAGCGAATGGATGCCGGTGCTCATCGGCGAGAGGATATGATGGGGTGGCCCCACGGATCGCACCATTCGCACCGGGATGATGGGATGGACCGTGGGGTGATTTGAGTCGCGGAGGTGGGCGCACCAATCAAGCCGGCCGGGTCCGCACTGACAGCCGATGCATGGATACCCACGACGAGTGGGACGGAGTCTCATCGGCGCCGGCACATCCGGCTCGCCAGGCAAATCGGAGGGGGGCGCATGAAAACGGCCGCCGGGTCGCCGGGCAGGTTCTTCGGCCCGGCTTACTTCACCCGCTCGTATGCGTTCTTCATTCTCCCGCCATCCTTCTCGCCGGCATCGAAGCTCAGTCGCTCTTTCGAGACGGACACCGATGTCCAACGGAGCGGCAACTTTTTGCCGTCCGAGTCCCGGAACGGGTTTTCCACTTCCCCCTCGATGGTGCCGTCGCCGGTGAACTTGTATTTGCCCTTCAGGGTCGCCTCGATGGGCTTGCCGTCCTTCCTGCCGAGGGGGAGTTTCTTGCCGTTCACCACGAGGTGCGTAGTGGTAAACTTCAGCGACCCATCCTTGGCGAACTCGACCGTCTGATTCACCTCGGGGTCCACGAGCTTCCACCTGCCGACGATCAGCTCCCGGGGACTCCCCTTGGCGTCGTCGGCGTAGGACGGTAACCCGAAAACCTGGCCGGCGGCGAGGAGCAGTCCGCCGGCAAAGGCCGTGAATGCGTAAAGCCTCATGGCTGACCTCCGGTGAAGAGACAGGATTGCCGGACAAGGCTTGGGCCGGCCCGGCTTGCGAGGGTCAGGCCGGCCTCCCACGAGAGGCGGCCCCGGTTATCAACTTGCGAATGGCGTGCCCTGCCCGGAGGAACTAGAGGTGTTGGACAGGGAATGTCTTTCTCTGTCTCCTTGGCTCTTGCGACCCGTCCCCCGGTGCGCTACACTCACTCATCCCGGAGCCGGCCGCCGTCCGACCTGGTGACCGGACGGGGGCGGCCATTCTAGGGGGAGTTATCATGACCGACGCAACGCGAGGCGAGATCGTACTCCGCGGCATCGCCCCGAGGAAGACCCGAAGGCGATCGGCCGACGCAAAGCGGCGCAAGAGGGCGACGAAGCTCGTCGCCCGAATGCCAAAGAATCAAGCCATCGAGTTCCTTCCCCTGCCTTGCCCTTCCGGGCTGGCGAAGAAGGCCGGGAAGCGGACGGAGTAATCGGCCATGCGGGATTTCCTTTTCCCCGACGGGAAGGTCTGGGTGCTGGAGGGGTCCGGCGAGCAGGTGCCGCTCCTCCACGATAAGTTGGGGCTTGCCGTTGTACTCCTCACGGACGAGTTTCCACGCCCCCTGGAGCGCTTCCTTTTCGGCCTTGGTCGGGTCCTTGCCCGCACTGCCTGGAGGAAGGGGCCGGTTGGCTTTCGTCTCCGGTCGATCCCGCTTGAGAACTAGCAACCAGCCCACATCGTCGAATCCCCTCGGTCGCACTATTCCGTCCACACCGAAGAAGAGCCGAACATCGTCCCCTTTGATCTCATAGATGCCGAGCATCGTTCCAATTCGTTTGCCTCCCGCCGTCTGCGTCCAATCAACCCAGTTCCTCTCGGGGTCTAACAGGATGGTTCCCTCATGCCTGTCGGCCTGCTCATTATGGAACTCATACACCAGTTTGTTACCACTCACGAGAACTTGGTGCTTCCGGACCTGATTTTCCGGGTTCTTCTCGGCCCCGGCGGGTCCAACAATTGCGGATTCGACGACCCGCCATTGTCCTTGCAATACCTTGATGTCTCGTTGCTTGGCCGGACGGTCCTTTGAGGGGTCGATGGCAATCTCGTACTCGCCGAGGCAGTAGGTCCACTTCCCTGCTCCTCCATCGCTGGTGGCTTCCAACACCTGCCCGGCCCTCTGGATGTTCTTGATTGTTATCCTCTCAGGCTCATCAGCCGATAGGAGAACATTGCACTCCACGACCGTGTCATCCGCTAGCGTGATCTTCGCGGACTTGACGACATACTCGCGGTCAAGCCCGGCCTTACCCTGGCCTCTGCCGTCCTTCACATCACGCAGCACTTTCTTGCCGGCGGCCTCTTTCGGAGCGTCGATCTCCTTGATTTTCGCCCCTGCCGGAATGCC
This sequence comes from uncultured Planctomycetota bacterium, assembly GCA_963767535.1. Classification (GTDB taxonomy): domain Bacteria; phylum Planctomycetota; class Planctomycetia; order Gemmatales; family Gemmataceae; genus JAJPHU01. The sequence goes on along the minus strand of CAVYEC010000005.1, from coordinate 451,161 downwards.
TTTGGTTTTCGCATCAATGAGAATGACCACCGGGCGGGTGATCGTGTCCGTTGCCTTCTCCTTGTCCTTCCTATCTGCGGGTTCCTTCTCGCCTTCTTTCTTGCCTCTCCCATCGGGGGCGGGCGAGTCCTTCCTCACGTACAGGTGGACCGTCCGCTTATCGCCTCGCTTGGTCTTCAGGCTTGCGGGTCGCTCGCCGCCCAATTCGCCCCAACACAGCCGGAGCCGGTTGCCCTCGACGGAATAAATGCCCGGTTGTGCCCGGTCCAGCTTGGTCTCGTTCCATGTGGCCTGCTCCCAGGCCGGATCAATGCCCTTCGGCATAAAATCCCGTGCCGGGACAGATTTCCAGATCAGGTCTATCGCTTGGGGCGTCGTCGCAGGGCGAAGCGTGAAGACCACCAGCGCCGACGTTTGCCTTCCCTTGCTCTCCCAACTTAAATTCAGTCAGTCTCCCTTGGGCGGGCCGCTGTGGAACCACAAGGTCTCGTTCCACATGGCCTCCCTCGCCTGCTGATCGAGATGCTCCACCCCATCCCGCTCGTAGCCCACGCACACCCATACCCCCTTCAACTTGTCGAGTTCCTTGGAAACGTCTATCTGCTTGGCAGCATCTTTGCCCTGAACAACTGCTGGAGCCTTCTCACTTTCCCTATTGGCCGAGGCGTCTTCGGAGGTCGCCTTCGCCAGTGCTTCCACTCTCCAGACGTGGGCCGTGCCCGTGATCTCCCGGTCCCGCTCCTCTGCCCCGCCGCAGGCCACGCCCTTCCCGTCAGCGGAAAGAGCCGTGAAAAAGACACCAGCGTTGGTGCCGGCACCGGGAGGTCCACCAGCAGGCAAGGGTGCCCACATGGTTGACTTGCCTTGGGCGGTGGCTATCTCCCAAGAGTGAACGGCGACCCCTCGAACACGTTGATGGTCGTTCTGGCCGTAGAACTCAGTTGCCGAAATCAGCGTCCTCCCATTGGACGTGAACGCTAGATCGAAGAATTGCAAGGGCGTTGTGGTTCGGAAAGTGTCACCGAGCGCCTCAACTTAGGCCACCCATGAGCGCCTTCAAATTAGGCCACCCAGTTCCCCGTATTCTCAGCTTCCGTGCCAACGATTCCTGCACTTCTTTTCAGCATCTTATCCTTCCATCCTTCTTCAGGCCTGTTGCCTCGGCGACCGACCTTGGTCCCGTGTCTCCCTCAGCACGGGGAGCAGGCACGCAACCCCCTGCTCTCGACCTCCTTCAGGGTGCCGAGCCGGTGAGCGCCTGGCCTATTTTGACTTCCAGCAGAGCCGGTGAGCGCCTGGCCTATTTTGCTGCCCCGACACCTTCTTCCACTTGGCCTGCTTTGGTCGCACTGTCCCCGTCTCCTCCGCAGCGGTTGGCCTGACGCAGGCGATAGCTCTTGCCGGTGATCTGCACCACCTCGGCATGGTGCAGGAAGCGGTCCAGGATCGCTGTCGCGCTCGGCACGTCGCCGATGAGTTTGCCCCAGTCCTCCAGCGGCCGGTTCGACGTCATCACCGTCGCACGCGTTCTCGTAACGCCGCATGATGATCTCGAACAGGTATTCACCCGAGCGCTTGGGAAGCTGCTTCATGCCCATGTCGTCTACGATCAGCAGGTCCGGCTTCAGGTAGTGCGCCAGCACCTTGTCCTCGCCGCCCAACGCCTCGTCGTGCAGGAAGTCACGCACCACATCGAAGATCGAGCGGTACAGCACGCCGAAGCCGGCCTTGAGCGCCTGATAGCCGATCGCCTGGCACAAAAAGGACTTGCCCACGCCGGGAGGACCCAGGAAGAGAACGTCGCGGGCCTCGCGGATGAAGCGGCAGGTGGCCAGTTCAAACACCTGCTTCTTCTTGATCGACGGGTTGAACGACCAGTCGAAGTCCTCCAGCGTTTTCAACTCGCGGAACTGCGCCGCCTTGACGCGGCGTTGCAACTGGCGGTCGGCCCGCACCGCCAGTTCGTCGTGCAGCACGATCTCCAGGAACTCGGCCGCACTCAGGTTGTTGGCAGCGGCCTCGTGCAGACGCACCTCCAGACTCTCCAGCAGTCCGGACATGTGCAGACGTTTGAGGGCGTTACGCAGCGACTCGGTCATCGTTCTACCTCCTTTGGGAATGGAACAGGGGCGACAGGGTTGTGGTCGGCGTCGTGGGGCGTTCCGGGGGCAACGGTCGGCGGCGGCACCTCCTGGTGGAAGGCGTCGCGGACGAAGTGGCCGTAGTCGGACAGGTCGCGGATCAGCGGGTGTTCCTCCAGGAACGGCAAGTGCTCCTGGCGTGGCTCGGCCCGTTCGAGGAGATGACGCAGGGAGCGCAGCCGGAAGGCGCCGTGTGATAACGCGATGTCACAGGCATGTTCGATGGCGGCACAGGGATGACGGTGGGCCAGGTTCAGCAGACCCTGCAACACACGGACCCCCTCGACGCCGCGCGCCTGAAGCATGGCCTCGGCCCAACGCAGACTGTGCGGACCGAGGCGACGCACCTGGCCCAACAACCAGACGGCACCGCGTTCCACGCCACTAATCTTCGCGCCACTGAGGTGCTGCGACTGGGTGCTGAAGCGTCCCGGCTCGTGGCGGACGTGCAGCGCGATTTGCTCCAGGCGGTCATTGAAGACGCGTACCAACCGGCCGTCCCAGCGCACCCAGACCGATCGAGCCAGGTATTCCGGTGGCACGGAGTAGAAGGCCCGCTCGACTTCGACGTGGCCGTCCCGATGCACGATGCGTCGTGCCTCCTGGAAGCAGGGGAAGCGTTCCAAGGGCAACCGTTGCAAAGCCGGCCGTTCCACGGCGGCGAAGTGAGCGCCGACCTGGCGGCGCGTGGTGCCGTGGATGCGCGTGTCGGCGACCGTTTGTTCCCAGTCGAGCAGGAAGTGATTCTGTGCGTCCAGGCTGGTGAACTGCCGACCGCGGAGGGCATTTTCCTGGACGTAATCGACGCCGCGTTCGACCTTGCCCTTGTGCCGAGGCGTGTAGGGCTTGGTGGGCATAAAAAGCGTGCCATAGTGCGCGCGAACGCCAGCACCTTGGGGTTGAGTTCGGGATCGAACCAGTCGGCCTTGGTGACGGCGGCGCGGAGGTTGTCGATGACCAGGCGTTGGGGCACGCCGCCGAAGTGCCAGAAGGCATTCTCCAGGCAACGCACAAAGGCTTCGGTCGTCTGGCGGGTGACAGCCTCGCTGTAGGCTTTGCGCGAATGGCTGAGGACGATGCGGAAAACGTGCGTGCGCCGGCGTTTGCCGTCGGCCAACCGCAGAGGCACGCCGGTGCCGAAATCGACCTGAGCCTCTTCCCCGGCTCCGCACTCCAGGCGCCGGAAGGGCAGATCCTGAGTCGGGGCCAGGTGACGGCTGAAGCGCCGGACGCTGTGATACTTGCCAGTGAAGCCGTGTTCGGCGACCAGGTCCTGGTAGATGCGTTGCGCGGTCAGGCCCTGATCGAGCTTGGTCTGGATGAGCGCGCGGAATGGCTCGCACAAACTGGGTTGCCGCAGCGAACGTGGCGTAGGGGGTTGAAGCGCTTCCGTGCCTATCTCCGGAGGTTCGGGCGCGACGCAGCCGGCTGCCTCCAACGCCTGCGGGGGATCGGTCGAGCCGGTGGGCGCCTGGCCTAATTTGACTTCGGTCGAGCCGGTGAGCGCCCCGGCCTGATTTGCCTGCTGGAGGTGACGGGCGACGGTATCGCGGTGGATGCCCAACGTCTTGGCAATCCGCCGGACGGACCAGCGCCGCTGATGCAGAACGAGAATGGTGTCGATCGTGGCCATGTTGAGTTGATTCGCCATGGTTGTCCTCCACGCGCTGGGTCTGCGCAAGGATAACTGGCGAATCGTCGTCTCCTCAAAGTGGCCTACTTTGAGGGCGCCTCCGGGTGGCCTAGTTTGGCGCTCGCTGACACGGAAAGGTATGAAGGCCCGCTCCTTGCCCTCGGCCATGTCCCACAGCTTGAGTTGGCCGGGTAAGAGCTTCTCTGGCTCGTCGTATGTTCCGCCACTTGCCGAGGCCAAGGTCTTTCCGTCCGGTGAGAATCCGACCCACGTTATCGAGTTCGTGTGCCCCGACAGGGAAGCCCGTTCCTTGCCCGTAGCCACGTCCCAGAGGATGATGGAACTCGGGGTAACATCCATTGGACCGCCTCCCGATCCTATCGCCAGGGTTTTCCCATCGGGCGAAAACGCCAGGGACCAGGGCAAGCGGCCATCTTTCAATCTGAGTTCGAGCTTTTCAACGCCTGTAGCTATGTCCCAGAGTTTTACAGTGCCGTTTGCGGAGGCCAGGGTCTTGCCGTCCGGCGAGAAGGCTAAGGATAACCCCCTCGTGGGATGGCCCTTCAGTGTGACCCGCTCCCGACCCGTCGATACGTCCCAGAGCTTCACTTCGCCAGGAACCTCGTCGGGTAGCCAACTTCCGGTAATGGACGCCAAGGCTTTTCCGTCCGGCGAAAACACCACCCGGAGGATGGGGGCCTTATGCCCTTTCAGCGTGTGAAGCCTCTTTCCAGAAGGGACATCCCACAAGTCCACTGTGTTATCCGCCCCGCCTCTCGCCAACAGCCTTCCATTCGCCGTCAGTGCCACGGCGAGCGTGTAACTGCCTGGGGCCTTCACCGTGGTGCCTTCCTTCTTGACTTCCGCTGGCTGGACACTGGCACGAACCTCCCTACCCGGCTCTCGTTTCTTCCGGGCTGCAACACTTGATTTTCCTCCCTGCGTCTCCTTGCCGCTGTCGCTTGACAGCGCCAGCCCGGCGACAGTCCCGAACGCCACGACGGTGAGCAGGAGGGCGGTTGTCTTTAGAAGTTTGTCGAGTAGCATGGCCTTCAATCCTCTCTCCACTAAGGCGACGACCTGAGCCGGGATCACGCCTGCCGCCGCTTGCCCCGCTGCCAGCACGGTTGCCGCCTTCAAGGTAGACACGACTAGCGAGTTCGGCATACAGGCCGACGCCGCACCGTCGGGCAGGAGCGCTCCCACCGAAGCACCCGACACGGCCAGGCCGTGGCGCGTCAGTCGCTTCGCCAGCCTCGCCCTGGCCCTCGCCAGCCGACTGGCCACCGAGCCTTCGGGCCAGCCGAGTTGCAGGGCAACCTCCTTCCGGGTCTTGCCCTCCAGGTCGGAGAGGATGATGACGGCCCGGCACTTGGGCGGCAGGCGCTGCAACTCCTCGTCAAGCACAGCCCGGAGGTCGGCACGGTCCTGGTCTGGCAGTTGGATGCAGGGAAGCACGGCAGCCTCCTTGGCCCTGCGCTTGGCGGCCATCTTCCGGGCGTCCAGGGCCGTGCGGTACGCCACCCCGTAGAGCCAGTTGCCGACCATCGACTTGGGCCGGATTGACGCCGCCTTACGGACGAGGACGAGGAAGGTAGCCTGGAAGGCGTCTTCGGCGTCGTGGACGTTTCCCAAGATGCGGCGGCAGACTCCCAGGACCATTGGGCCGTGCCGCCGAACCAGCGCCTCGAAAGCCGCCTCGTCCCGCCGTTTCAGGAAGCTCTCCAGCAAGGACTCGTCCGTGGCCTCTGTGGCACCCTGGTCGAGGAGACAGCGAAGTTGTTGAACAACGGTAGAAAGTTGGCCGACTGCCATGCGCCCCTCTCCCATGTTGGAGACCGCTCCTATCCACCTTACATTGGTCGCTGGCGGCTGGAGTGTTCCACTTTTTTTGCCAGGCAGACCAACGGAAAAACCGCATGGTCAAGGCGATGGCTTCACTGCCGACGGTAGGACGAAGGAAACGACCACGACGTACAGCAAGGCCAGCGGGCTTGCGAGAAGCAGGAAGATCGGCCAGAGGTTCTTTCCGAGGGCAAGGTTCACGATGGTCAGCACGAAGACCGGGATCATGACCAGCAACGGTAGGACGGCGGCTACCCTTCCGAAGCCCGATGCCCGCCGAAGGACGACCTGCACGACGATATAGGCCGGGACGCTGAGCCACAATAAATCAAGGAACATGACTCAACCCTCCACTGCCTGCCGAATGGGCAATAATCGTGCCGTGTCCCTGGCTGTCAAGTGGAGCGAGTTCCAGGATGCGGGCATCGGGGTCGGGAGAGGGGAACCACGAAGGGCAAGCCGGTACGGGCCGGGAACTCCGACGACAGAGAGCCGGGGCAATCCTGGAAATGACTACCCGGCCCTCTTCGTCTCATTTCTGCCGGTGGCGTGTTCCTGGCGTGGACCCTGCCGATTGTTGGCGGGTGACTGTCAGGGGTTTACATGGATGTTAAGAGCCATGACGAGAAGGAATAAGAACGCCAGAGCGCTTAGAGCAATGGCAACCAGACCCGACAGAAAGCCGACCCGTTGCGAACGATGCATGAAGCCACTGAGAACGGCCACCAGGCAGGGCGGCACGAGTAGGCATAGGAAGTAACCGGGACCAACAGCGGATGGCCCGATCCAGAACAGCCAAAGGAGGGTATTGCAGCCCATGCCAGCAAGACCCCAGGGGGTCGCTAACAGCCAGGCTTTACCCCACGCAACTGGTGCCGCAAGATCATTGCCTTCAACGCTCAACTGCTTTCTCCTCGGATGACTCCTACGCAGCGAGTAACGTTAGCCGCTGCTAGTCCGCTCCGTTGCGCGGCCCCGACTCACGGGGGCGATTTGACGAGGTATAAGACTACTCACCTGATGCGTAACGCCCCGGCGAATCACGTCGCTCGTCGGCTGGTAGCGCACGGGGCTTGGACCCACTGATCGTAGACCAGCGGGTTTGAAGCGCGTTGATGGATCGAGGTTTACTTGTCGGTCGCATCTCGGACGAGTTGACCTCGCGCCGCTTCAATAGCCAACGATCCGGCAACCAGTCGAGCAGTTGCTCCGCCGTCGGCGTCTCGCCCAACGCGAACAACCCCGGCAGTGCGTCGCGGAGGTACGCGAACGGGTCGATCCCCAGATGCTTGCAGGTGCCGACGGCGGAGTACAACACCGCTGCCGTCTGCCCGCCCACTTCGCTTCCGATGACGCCCCAGGCATTACGGCCCAGTGCGATCACGCGAAGCGTTCTTTCGCTCAGGTTGTTGTCCAGCGCCAGGAAGCCCTGTTCGAGGTATCGCTTCAACGCATCCCAGTTGTTCCAGGCGTACCCGATCGCACTCCCCAACGGCGACTTCGGCAACACGCCTGGCTTCTGCTCGTCGAGCCACATCAACAGTTCTCCCCACACCGGCTCGGCGTCGCGTTGCCGCAATTGGCGACGTTGCTCTTCACGCTGCTGGCGCTGGTCCCGTTGCGCCAGGTCGTCCGAGGGCAGCAGCAACGGCGGCAACGACCGTTCGACGGCGTACAAGCGACCGATCATCTCCAGCGCCTTGCTCGCCCGTTCGTCGCCAGCGTCGCCGGCGGCCACGAACTTGCGCCGGGCATGAGCGACGCAACACACGTGCTTCACCCGGCCGTCGCGGTAAAGCCCCTCATACTGGGCCAGCGCGTCCGCCTGCAAGTAACCCGCGTACCCGGCCAGGAACCGCTCCGGCCCTTGGGCCGTGTAGTCACTGGTAAAGTCGAACAGCACGTACGGATAGTCCGCGTCCCCGATGCACGTCCACAGGTGCGCCTTCTTGGTGCGATTCGAACCAGGCACCCGCAACTTCACACCGGTGTCGTCGCCGTGGATCACACGCGACAGCAGCAACCGCCGATGCATCAACTTGTAGAGCGGCGTCAATAACTCCGACGCCCGGAACAGCCAGTCACCCAGCGTCGAGGACGCGATCGTCACGCCCGACCTCGCCAGTTGGCCGGCGAGTCGATGCACGGGCGTGTGGTCGGCGAACTTGGCGGTGACGACGTGGGCCAACAGCCCCGGACCGCACAACCCCTTTGCAATCGGGCCGACCTGAGCGGGGCCAGCGGTCTGGAGGCGTTGCTCGCCCGGCACGGTCTGGGGATTGCAGTGCCGGCAGGCGTAACTCTTCTTGACGGTGCGGAGGACGAAAAACCGAGCGGGTTCCAGGTCCAGTTGCTCGGTGGTCTGCTCCCCGATGCACGCCCGCGACCGACCGCAGCACGGGCACAACTTCTGGGCCTCGGTCAGGTCGTGGATGACCTCGCGACGTTCGAGATGTTCGGGCAGCGGCGAGCGTCCGTGTTCATCGCGCCGGGGCGGCGGCTCCCCGGCGGCGGTCGTGGGCGGTGGTGGGCGGCGCTCGCTGCGGCGACCAAATCGGTGCTTCAGGGCCGCGTCCAGTTTGGCCGTCAGTTCGGCGATCCGGGCTTCGAGTTGCTGGTTGCGGGCCAGCAACTCCCGCACCATCGCCTGGAGCGTGGGAACGTCGGCCGGCAGAGAGGAATCGACCAGTGGTGCTGCGGCATCCATGCCCTTTGAACACCGATCAGGCCGGCGGGTAGCGCGAAGATTTTGCTTCGGGTGGAGAGAAGCGTTTGAAGCGTCGGACGCGGGACAGGTCGATGCCGTCGAGGATCATGGCGAACTGGGCGGCGGTCAGTTCGATCCCGGCGGCCGTGGCTTCAGGGAAGTGGTAACGCCCGGCTTCCAATCGCTGGCACCACAGACACAAACCATGACCGCCCCAGTACAGAACCTTGACCCTGTCGGCCGAGCGATTGGTGAACACGAACAGGTGGCCCGAGAGCGGATCGGCGGAGAGTTGGGTGCGGACCAACTGGGACAAGCCGTCGAATCCCAGGCGTAGATCAACGGCGGAGGCGAACCAGAGTTTGGTGGTAGGTGGAACGGTCAACATGGTCGCTCCTCCAATCCGCGCAGGATCGCGACGAGGAGTTCCGGGCGGACATCGGCGGGGAACCGAACAACGGCCCCGGATGGGAGGGCCAGTTCGATGGGCGTCGCGGGGGCGGGAGGTGGTGTGAGGCGGATGGGCACCACCTTCGGTTCGTTTGGGGTGGGCATGGACGGTTGAGCGAGCCGTCGGCGCCACAGGTAGAAGTTGGACTCGGACACGCCTTCGGTGGCGCAGAACGCGACGACCGTACGGTTGCCGGCCGCGAAGCGTTCGAGGCGTTCGGTCCAGCGCTGGGTTGCAGCGGCGTCAGAACGGGAGCGAGAGGACAAGGCGGACATGGTGACATCCTCCGAAAAAGGGAACGGATGCCATCCACCATAAATCACATGTCAATCACGTGATCCGCCGGGGCGTTACCATTCTGACGGAAATTTTGCTGGGCAACTCGGTTTACGACGAGCGGGTTGCGAACGTTTCGGTCGATCAGCAGGCTGTATCGCCTCTTGCAGCTCCTTGGCCGAGGCGACCGGCTTCTTATCGACCTTGGTGACGAGCATGCCGCGCTGCAAGCGAGTCTCACGGCGAGACTGGTTCCGTTCTCTCCTCCACATATTCGACCAGGAGTACCCCCGAGGCCGCCGCGCGATCGCTCACCAGGAACCAGAGCGAGCGCCAACGTCCCGTCCCATCGTCGGCTACATAGTCGAACCAGAAGTATTCCGATCCCGGCGCCAAACGCATTTCGGCTTTCGCACGGAACATATCCCCGTGTTCGCCAAGGTTCTGCTCCAGAGCTTCGATTAACCGAATGCGGCCGAGCGGAGTGAATCCTTCCAAAAGGTGAAGAAAGGCCACGACTCGTTCCGGATGCAAAGAGAGGTCGTAGGCCAACGCTGCCTCCCGTTAAGAGTTCCCGCCGGCCAGGAGTCGTTCGCGGACCTTATCACTCTTCTCGTAGTCTTCTACCGGCGTCTGCGACCACTGGGAAGGGTCCACGATAGGAGGAGGTTGAAGCAGCCAATCGAGGCGTGCCTTGACAGGCCGCTGGATGCGTTGGAGTCGCTGACGCAGGGTGGTCAAGGTCGAAACTTTGATGGCTCCTTCTTCGGAATCCGGCATCGCCAGGAGCATCTCCTGGAGTCGGTTGCAGGTATGAACGGATTCCTCAATGGTGCCGAGAAAACCTTGGAGGTGAACCGTCAGTCCCCGCCCCTCGACGCCGGAACGCACATCGCTTTGGATGGCCGCCCAACTCTGTTCCGCGAGGTCCGGCAAGTACGTGCAGAGGACGAACAACTCATGCAATTGCTCCGCGGTCAGTCCGTGGGCCGCGCGGCCCTCGATCTCCTGGCGCATCAAGTCGAGATGGGCACGGGCGGCACGGGGCAGAAGCAATGTTGTCATGAAAAACCTCCCCTACCGGGCCGCGCCTTCGGACGCGGGCCGGTTCCGCATCACCCCCGGCTTGGTGGGGGTGATGCGCGGACGGTGTTACTTCTTGGACGATTTCAGCAGCACGTAGTTGCTACCGCCAGCGGGCGTCTCGACTTGCAGCAGCACGCCCTTGTCCAGCGACGCCGAGGCGATCACCTCTTGCAATTCCTTGGCCGAGGCGACCGGCTTCTTATCGACCTTGGTGACGAGCATCCCGCGCTGCAAGCCGGCGTCGGCGGCCAGGCCGTCCGGATCGACGCGGGCGATGACCGCCCCGCGCTGCTTCTCCTTGTAACCGAGGCTGTCGGCCAGTTCTTCCGTCAGGTCCACCGCCTCGACGCCGATCTTGTCGATGCTCACGCCGTCCGGCTCGCGCTGAATGCGGCGGGGCACCCGCACGCGGGTCGTGCCGTACTGCTTGGGCTGCTCCTCGATCGTCACCGAGAAGGTCTTGGGTTGGCCGTCGCGCAGTGCTCGCACCTCGATCACCTTGCCCACCGGCAGACGTGAAATGATGGTCTGCAATTCGTGGCCGTCGCGCACCGGCTTGCCGTCGAGGGTGGTGATGATATCGCCGTTTTGCAGGCCGGCCTTCGACCCCGGCGTATCCTCGAAAACGCGCGTCACCAGGACGCCATGCTCGCCCGGTTTCAGCCCCAGACGGGCGGCCACGTCGGGTTCCAAAGCGTCCTTGATCTGCACGCCGAGGTAGCCGCGGCGCACCACGCCGTCCTTGAGCAGCTGCGGCATGATGTTCTTGGCGAGGTTGCTGGCGACGGCGAGGCCGACGCCCTGGAAGCCGCCGCTGCGGCTCTTGATGGCCGCGTTGATGCCGATGACCTTGCCGTCCAGACTGATGAGCGGTCCTCCGCTGTTGCCGGGGTTGATGGCGGCGTCGGTTTGCAGGAAGTCCTCGTACATATTCAGGTGCAGGCTGCGGCCCTTGGTGCTGATGATGCCGTGCGTCACCGTACCCGCCAAACCGAACGGAGCGCCGATGGCCAATACGCGATCGCCAATCTCCATCGCGTCGCTGTCGCCCAGTTCCAGAAACGGCAGGTCGGTCGCCTCGATGCGGACGATGGCCAGGTCGGTCTTGGGGTCGGTTTTCACATCCTTCGACGTGAACTTGCGACCGTCGGTCAGCTGGACCATGACCTGGCTGGCACCATCGACGACGTGGAAATTGGTCAGGATGACGCCCTTGCCATCGACGAGGACGCCGGAGCCGAAGCCGCCGCGCGGGGCGGGGTCGTCATCGCCGCCATCGAAGCCGAAGTCGAAGAAACGGCGAAACTCTTCGGGGATATTGTCCGGTGTGTTTCGGCGGTGCTGCTGCTTGTCGGGCATGGCCCCGGCTCGTGATTCGATGCTGACGACGGCCGGCAGTGCGCTTGACCAGGTCGCGATAGGAAGTCAATTCCCTCGGCAGGGCGGGGGCGACCGGGGCCTGTCCGTTGAGGAGCGGCCCGGCGAGGAACGTGCCAGCCAGCCCTCCGATCATCAGGCAGCAGACGATCAGTGAACAACGTTTCATGGTCGTTCGACCTCCTGAGGGGCACCAATGGAGTCACATAGCCCCGGCAAGCCGGGGGTGCGTTTTCCCCCGACAAGCCGGGGGCTATGTGCATATTGCCCGGTGCGCGCCGCGATCGTCAAGAGGACTGCGGCGTTGACAAGGCGGTGCGCCGTGTGGTACTTTCCAAAACAAGACCGCGTTTGCCCGAACCCTAAGAAAACATGCCGCAGGAATTGACCACCAACCGCGAAGCCGACATTCTGGAAGAGTGCCAGAAAGCGATCGGTTATCAATTTCGCCAGCCGGACCTGCTCCGCGCCTCACTGACCCACGCCTCCGGCGCCAACACGCGCCTGGCCTCCAACGAACGCATGGAATTTCTGGGCGATGCCGTGCTCGGCCTGGTGACGTGCGAGCAGCTTTATCTGCGTTTCCCCGATTACCAGGAAGGCGACCTGACCAAGATCAAGTCCGTAGTCGTCAGCCGCCGCACCTGCGCCCGTTTCAGCAAGGCGCTCGACCTGGGGGCATTTATATTTCTCGGCAAGGGAATGAATCATCTGCACTCGTCGGCGGTGCCGTCGAGCATGTTGGCGGACGTGTACGAATCGCTGGTGGCGGCGATCTACCTCGATGGCGGTCTGGAGGCGGCGCGGACGTTCATCCTCAAGCAGCTCGGCCCGGAGATCGAGGAGGTGGCCGAGGGCGCCCACGGCGGCAACTTCAAGTCGGTATTGCAGCAGGTGGCCCAGCGCGAGTTCAACGCCACGCCGCAGTACGTCATGCTCGACGAGAAAGGCCCCGACCACAGCAAATGCTTCAAAATCGCGGCCGTCATCGGCCGGCACACTTACGCCGCGCCTGGGGCCGCAATAAAAAGGAAGCCGAGCAGTGCGCCGCCATGAACGCCCTGGCGCAAGTCAACGGCGATCCGGTGCCGTTCGAGCACGACTGAGGCCGGCCGTCATGCCCATGCCCTCCTACCCCGTCCGCTGTTACACGCGCGGCTGCGAGGAACTGGCCGTCTACAAAATCGCCGCGCGCTGGAGCGACGGCGTCACGCAGGAACTAAAAACCTACGCCCTGACGCTGTCCGGCCTGTTTGGCCGAGGCGTTTCGACGCAGCCGGGCCAAGCAAGCCGCCTGCCGGCTGACTGCGGGCGAGACGCTGGAATCGCCCGGCGTCTACGAAATGGTTCACGGCCGGCGCGATCAGCAGTTGCCGCGCCGCGAGGATCTCGAACAGCGGTTAGCGTAGCGGCGTAGGGTGGGCCTCGAAGACTCGGCCCACCCTACGCCGCTACCGTGCATTAAAAAGCAGCGGCCCACCCAACGAGCGTTGCCGCAAGAGAAGCATTGCCATGCGACGGAAATTCACCCCGATCGTGTTGTGTCTGTTGCTCGCCCTGGCCGTCAGCGGCCGAGCGCGGGCGGCGGACGCGGCGCTCGTGAACTACAGCCGCGACATCAAACCGATCCTCGCCGCCCGCTGCTACGCCTGCCACGGCCCGGACGAGAAACGCCGCAAGGCGAAACTGCGGCTCGACGTGCGCGAATCGGCGGTCAAAAAAGCCATCAAGCCCGGCGATCCGGCCGGTAGCGCGCTGATCGAGCGCGTGAGCAGCCAGGACACCGAGGAAGTCATGCCGCCGCCTTCTTCCAAGAAGGACCGGCTGACGGCCGGGCAAATCGACTTACTGCGCCGCTGGATCGAGCAGGGGGCGAAGTTCGATGTTCACTGGGCCTACGTCAAACCGAACCGCCCGACGCCGCCGAAGGTCAAGAATTCTGAATGGGTGCGTAATCCCATCGATCAGTTCATCGCGGCGAAGTTTCACAAGCTCGGTTATCAAGCGTCGCCGGAAGCGGATCGCGTCACGCTGATTCGCCGGCTCAACTTCGATCTCATCGGCCTGCCGCCCACGCCGGAAGAAGTCGAAGCGTTCGTCCGCGATCAAAGCCCCAACGCTTACGAAAAGGTAGTCGATCGGCTACTGTCTTCCCCGCACTTCGGCGAGCGCATGGCGCTTTACTGGCTCGACCTGGTTCGCTACGCCGACACCGGCGGTTATCACAGCGATAACCACCGCGATATCGCCCTGTATCGCGATTGGGTCATCGACGCCTTCAACCGGAACAAGCGCTTCGATCAGTTCACGATCGAGCAATTGGCCGGCGATCTGCTGCCGCATCCGACGGTGGAACAGAAGATCGCTTCGGGATACAACCGGCTGCTGCAAACGACGGAAGAGGGAGGCGCCCAGGCCAAGGAGTACACGGCCAAGTATGTCGCCGACCGGGTGCGCAACGCCTCGTCGGTGTGGCTGGCCACGACGCTGGGCTGCTGCGAATGCCACCATCACAAGTTCGACCCGTTCACGACCAGGGACTTCTACAGCCTCGGAGCGTTCTTCGCCGACGTGAAAGAGCGCGCGGTCGGCCGGCAGGAAGAGGTCGCCATGCCCGAACCGGGACAGCGTGCCCAGCTCGAACGACTGAATGCGGAAATCGCCGGCCTGCGTTCGGCGCTGGCCCGGCCGAGCCTGGCCGTCGAGGTCGGTCAAAGCGCCTGGGAGGACCAAGCGCGGAGCAAACCGGCCGGGTTGCCTGCTCCGGTGACCGCGGTCCTGCGAGTTGATCCAAGCAAACGCACCACTTCGCAACGGGAAGCGCTCTCGACGTACTATCGCGGCATCGCCCCGGAATTAACCACGCTGCGCGAACACTTGGCGCAGTTGGAGGATCGAAAGAAACAACTCGACCTGCGGATTCCCAAGACACTCATCACCGTCTCCGTTTCGCCGCGCGTCATGCGGGTTCTGCCGCGCGGCAACTGGCTGGATGATTCCGGCGAAATCGTCGCGCCGGCCGTACCGGGTTCGCTGCCGCCTCTCGACGTTCAAGGCCGGCGGGCGACGCGGCTGGACCTGGCCCACTGGCTGGTGTCGCCAGACAACCCGTTGACGGCCCGTGTGTTCGTCAATCGCTTGTGGAAACAGACCTTCGGCCAGGGCATCGTCAAAAGCCTCGAAGACTTCGGCACGCAAGGCGCCTTCCCCACGCACCCGGAACTGCTCGATTGGCTGGCCATCGAGTTCATCGACAGCGGCTGGAACGTCAAGCACATGCTCAAGACGATGGTGATGTCGAACACCTATCGCCAATCGTCTCACGCGAGCCGGGAGCTGCGCCAGCGCGATCCGGGCAATTTATGGCTGGCACGGCAGGGACGTTTCCGCATCGACGCGGAGATGGTGCGCGACAATGCCCTGGCTGTCAGTGGCTTGCTGTCGCGTAAGATCGGCGGGCCGAGCGTCAAGCCGTATCAGCCGGCTGGCTACTGGCGCTACCTGAATTTCCCGACGCGGACCTACTACCCCGACCACGGGGCCGACCAGTATCGCCGCGGCCTGTACACCTACTGGCAGCGCACCTTCCTGCACCCGAGTCTCAAGGCGTTCGACGCCCCGACGCGCGAAGAGTGTACCGTGGAGCGGCCGCGCTCCAGCACGCCGCTGCAAGCGCTGGTGCTGCTCAACGATCCCACCTACGTCGAGGCGGCCCGCGTCTTCGCCGAGCGCATCATCCAGGAAGGCGGCAAAACGCTGCCCCAGCGGCTCGACTGGGCGTATCGTCACGCGGTCTCAAGGAACGTCAAGCCTGAGGAAGTGCGGCTACTAAGTGAGCTGCACGCGCGGCATCGCGCCGAGTTCGCGCGCGATCCGCAGGCGGCCGAGAAGCTGGTGCATACCGGAGAATGGCCGGTGACCAAGGACATCCCGATCGCCGAACTGGCTGCATGGACTTCGGTGGCCCGTGTCATCCTGAACCTGCACGAAACGATCACGCGGAACTGAGAGCGAGCGGAGAGAATTGTGGCGGCACGCTGCTAGCGTGCCGGTTTTCAGGCACGCTAGCAGCGTGCCGCCACAATGCTTTCCGTCAACTCTGATGCCGGTGAATTTTTCTTCGAACGGACTGGCTGGCCGCGAGGTCAAGCCACTTCGGGAACGCCCGTCTTCGCTCGCACTTCCAGTAAGTCCGCCGGACAGGAGTCCCACTCGGTGGGGAAGGGTTCTTGCATGAGGGTCGTCACGTGCCACGTCCCATCACCCCGGAGTTGAAGCAGCAGATCGTGGTACTCGATCAGCCCCCGGCCGGTTCCCACGCTCAGAAAAGTCGTCGAAGTCCGCGCGAGGAGATCGTACAGGCGGCGTGCCCGGTTCTCGTCGAGGCGCTGGTCGCTTCGTCCAGGAAGGCGAATTTCGGCTTGGACAGAAGGAGCCGGGCGAAAGCAAGGCTCTGCCGCTCGCCCAGCGATAAGATGTGTTCCCAATCGCGCTGCTCGACATCCAGTCCGCCCACGCGCTCGACCACCGCTTCCAAGCCCACGTCGTCGAGGACGGCCAAGAGTCGGTCGTCGGCGATCGTCGCATCGACTGGGGTCGTGTACAGAAGTTGGTCGCGCAGCGTGCCCAGCGTCAAATAAGGCTGCTGCGTGAGAAACATCATCTGCTCCGCCGGCGGGCGGAGGATGCGACCTTGCCCGTTCTTCCACAGCCCGGCCGTGGCCCGCATGAGCGAGGTCCGGCCGGAGCCGTCCGGCCCCAGGATCAAGAGGCTCGTCCCTTGGGGGACATTCAGCGAAAGATCCTCGATGAGCAGCCGGCCGTCGTCGGGGGTCGCCAACGTCAGCCGCTCGAAGGCCATCCGCGTCTCGTCCTCCGCGATCTCGATGCCGGCCTTCACCGCCTCGGCCGTCACGTCCTCGGTCGCTTCGTAAAACGCCCCAAGCCGTTCGACCACGGCGGCGAATGTGGTGATCTTCTGGAACTCCTTGACGATGAGCGAGAAGGCGTCGAGCACGAAATTGAAACCGACCTGCGCTTGCAGCACCTGGCCGAACTCGATCTCGCCCTTGATGTAGAGCGGCAGCGTGATCAACACCGGGATCAGCGAGGTCATGTAGCCGTACCACGAGGTGAAGAAGCCCAGGTTGCGGTTGACGCCGATGATGACGCGGAAGTTGTCCAGCGCTTTCTGGAGCCGGCCGCGCACCCGCTCGTTCTCCTTGGCCTCGCCCTGGTGCAGCGCGACCGGGTCGGCGTGCTCGCGGACGCGGATTAGCTCGTAGCGGAAGTCGGCCTCCTTCTTGAACTGCTGCACGTCCAGGCCGACCAGTCGTTTGCCCAGAAGGATCGTCATGCACGTCCCGAAGGCGGCGTAGCCGACCGCGCCGCCCAACAGCCACGGCGTGATCGACCAGAGGACGCCGGCGAACCCGACCAGGGCGACGGTGGAATTGAGGAGCATGAGGACGATGGAAAGCGAGTTGGTGGTGAACGTCTTCACGTCCTCGGTGATGCGCTGGTCGGGGTTGTCGAGCTGGCCCGCCATTTTGAGCCGGTGATAGGCGCGGTTGGCCAGGTAGCGGTCGGTCAGATGCCGAGTGAGCCAACCGCGCCAGCGCAGGCCGAGCGATTCCTCGGTGAAGCGGAGGAAGGCGGCCACCACGGCTGATAACGCGAACACGCCGGCGTAGAGCAGGGCCAGGTGGCAGACCTGGTCCGCCTTGCGCTCGGTGGCGGAGGTGATGAGGTCGCCGTAGACGTAACTGTTACGGATGTCGAGTCCCTTGACGACCAGAACGAGGACAACGATCAGAGAGAAAAGTCCGAGGCCCCGCCGGCCGGCGTCGGACTGGAAAAACGGTTTGGCGACCCTGAGGAACCGCGACCATCCGTTGCGCTTTCTCGACCTCATCCGCGTCCTCCTTTTGGGCCGTCGGGCGGTTGGGCCGCCCGTCACCGTTGGTTCACTGGTTCGGAAAAGTCGTGCAAACGAGGGACTCCTCGCGGGCGCGGGGAAAGCCCTGGCGGACTCGCCGTGTCCCGTCGGACGGAGGAGAGTCCGTATCTGGCAGGAAAGCCTTGCTTTCTACTCGCGTTTGTCGGCGGGAGCGAGTGGTAGAGCCAGGCGTGTGCAAACCCCGTGGTGAGATGCTCCAGGCGCTCGGGAAGATCACGCGAGTTCGGAGTGGAAGATTGCCTCTTCTCACAGGGAGTCGGCCGGTTCCGTCGCCATGTGCGTCGGCCTCTCCCCGCATCCCCTGGTAGGGTTGTCTGCGTAGTGGATTATAGCTTAACAGAAGCGATTACGATTGAAAATAGAAAAATTACGATTTTATCGAGTTTACTACTAGCTCATCCTCATCCGTGCCATTTCGCTGTACCTGCCCGGAGCCGATGGCACGGCGTTCGCACCTTTGTTTCTCGGAACAGAAGACGGTTGGCCGTCACGAAGGGCGGCCCGTCCGTCCCTCGAAAAGGAGAGGCCATCATGTCACCGGATTCACCGGAAAGCCCGGATGTTCCGGGCCGCCGTGTCTTGCTTGTCGAGGACAACGAGGACGGTCGAGAGTCTTTAAGACTTCTATTGTCTCTTTTGGGCCATCGCGTGACGGTGGCCGCCGACGGTATCGACGGTGTGCGACAAGCGCTGCGCACCCGGCCAGAAGTGGCCATCATCGACATCGGTTTGCCGGGACTGGACGGCTGGCAGGTCGCACGCCGGGTCCGCAAGGCGCTGGGACGGGAGGTCGCGCTCATCGCCTACAGTGCCTACGACGGGGCGGAAATCGAAACGCGGGTGCGCGAAGCGGGCTTCGACGGCCAGGTGGTCAAACCGGCCGACCTCCAGGCGTTTTCCCCCTGGCTTTCCGCCTCACCCCCTTCCGCCTCTCGATGCCCCTGTCTATCCCGTTAGACGGGGAATTTGATTGAACAAGACACGCGGCCCCGGCGGATCTCCGCCGGGGCCGCGTGTCTTGCAAGACCCTTTTTTCCATCCCTCCCCGACGTTGCGCAAAAAACGCTTCTTGCTTGACACACCTACCTCAGCAGTTTAGGCTCTACGGCAGAGGTCGCCTTTGCCCCCGGCGCCTCGCAACATACCCGCCTTGGCTCGCCAAATCGGCGAGCGACGACGAAGTGCCAGCCTCCCGCCTTGCTCGAAAGGATTGGTCCATGTTGACGATCTTCGGCCAGAAGCAGCCGTACTGCGACGGCGTCTCCCGCCGCGGTTTCCTCAAGATCGGTGCCTTCTCTTTCGGAGCGGCCTCTCTGACGTTGGCCGACATCTTCCGAGCCGAGGCACGCGCCGGCGTCACCGGCAGTCGTCACAAGTCTGTCATCAATATTTTCCTTGGTGGTGGGCCGCCTCATCAGGATATGTGGGACATCAAGACCGAGGCGCCCACCGACATCCGCGGCGAGTTCAAGCCGATCGCCACCAACGTGCCCGGCATCCAGATCGGCGAGACCTTCCCGAAGATCGCCGCCCGCATGGATAAATGTGTCGTCATCCGCTCCCTGGCCGATGCCGCCCCCGACCACGACGCCTTTCAGTGCATGACAGGTTGGAGGCCGAGGGAGCTACAGGCCGTCGGCGGCCATCCCAGCCTGGGAGCTGTTGTCGCCAAGATCCAGGGTCCGGTCGATCCGTCGGTGCCTCCTTTCGTCGGGCTGGCGGAACGGACGAAAGAGATCCGCTGGTCGGACTCCGGAAAACCGGGCTTCCTGGGGCCTGCCTATGCCGCGTTCAAGCCCGACGGTCCCGGCCTGTCCAACCTGACGCTGCACGGCACTTCGGTCGAGACGCTGAAGGACCGCCGCCGCCTGCTGTCCAGCTTCGACAGCCTGCGCGGCGACATCGACGCCAGCGGCACGTTCAAGGCCGTGGACGCGATGACCGAACTGCGCTCTCGGCGTGCTGACCTCCAGCCGGCTCGTCGAGGCGCTCGATCTATCCAAGGAGAGCGACAAGGTGCGGGCGCGCTACGGCGACGGCAGGCCGTACAAGTATCAGTACGACGGCGCCCCGACCGTGAATGAGCATCTGCTGATGGCCCGACGGCTGGTCGAGGCCGGCGTGCGCGTGGTGTCGCTGTCCTATGGCCGCTGGGACAGCCACGGCAAAAACTTCGACCTGGTGCGCGACCACGGCTCCAAGCTCGATCAAGGTTTCAGCGCCCTCCTCGACGATCTGGACGTGCGCGGCCTTCTCGATGACGTGACGGTCATCGCCTGGGGCGAGTTCGGCCGAACGCCGCGCATCAACAAGGACGCCGGTCGCGATCACTGGCCGCAGGTCAGCTGCGCTCTCCTGGCTGGCGGCGGCATGAAGGCGGGGCAGGTCATCGGCGCCACCAACCGGCTCGGCGAATACGCCAGCAACCGGCCAGTGACGTTCGGCGAAGTGTTCGCCACGCTCTATCACAACCTCGGCATCGACCCCGCGACGACGACCGTCATGGATCCGTCCGGCCGGCCGCAGCACGTCGTCGATGCACCGGTCCTGCGCGAAGTGGTGTAGTCGGCCATCGCCACTCGAATACAAGGGGCGCGACACCCGGCGGGTGCCGCGCCCCTTGTTCCTTTTCCACAAGCGGGGCGGAGGGTACGCTGAAGAAAAAATCGTCTCCGATAGAGACGATCGGCCGGCGTTCGCACTTAATAGAGTATGGGTGCTGTTATGACGGACGAATCCGGCGAAGTCTCCGATCTGCTTGGGCGCGCCGCCGCCGGCGACGCGGAGGCGCTGCGCCAATTGTTCTCGCGTTATCGCGATCGACTGAAACGCATGGTCCACCTTCGCCTGAGCCGTCGCTTGTCGGGACGAGTGGACGATTCGGACGTGGTGCAGGAGGCGTATCTGGACGTTTGCCAAAAACTGCCCGAATATGTGCGCGAGCCGGGAATGCCGTTTTTTCTCTGGCTGCGTCATTTGACGGGCCGTACCCGTTCATGGGGCGAGCTTATTCAGGCCCATGAAACTGATCACCTACCTGTTTCCGAGTCGAAATCAGGGAACAAGCGACCCGAAATCCAGCAACCGGGTCCGATACAATGATGCGCTTCTCTTCGTCATCGAGAGGAGTTATTTCAAGCATCATATCTGCCCAGCCCGTCGGCGACGTGATATGGGAACAACCTTCGCATACCAAGTGAAGCTGGCCACCTCGCTCGGTCTTCGTGATCTGTAAATGCAGTTGCGAATGCGAGGCGGCATAATACCACAATCGGGCATTGCCACCTTGCCAGGGAGCAACAGCCTTTCTCACAGCCTCAATCATATCTCTCGTCCACATTGGGCTACCTCGCAAGACCATTGCGCACTCGGATGCTCTCGCCACATGAACGGGACTTGATGTTGGCGGTCGGCCTGCAACCCGTTGTCACGCATTCGTCACCACTCACCGCATGGCGTGTTTCGCCACACGAGGCAGTCACGCCAACGCTTATTCGGCCTGGAATTCACGCCGCTGCCATGCGGGGGCCGACCTTCGGCAACAGTGAGGGAGCAGCCTTGCCCTCCATGTGGGCTCGGCAACACGCCGCCAGATACCCCAAGAGGCCACGGCCTTGCTGCCGGCAAGTCTCCCGGACACTCAGGATTCGCTCGACGAACCGGCTGCCCCGGCTGCTATCCGTACCGCCGCTCCCCTTCCGCCACAGCACGGCGTGTCGTAAAGCACGTTCGGCGGCATTGTTCGTCGGCTCGACGCCCCGATGCCACACGAAGGTCCATAACTTTGGCTCGTGGGCGAGCAATTCACGGCACGTCGCCGCCGTCTTGGGACAGCCGCAAGCCGCTCCCTGGACCAATGCCTCACGGACCTCCGCCCGCAGCCCACTGATATAGACCTGAAAGCTGGAACGGCGCAGCGTGCCGTCTCGGACTCGATGCCACCAGGCGAACATCCGGTCGGACAGGTCCAGCAATTGCTTCCCGATACCTGCCCCGCTGTTCTGCCGATCAATCATCGCCTGAAAGTCCCGACGCAGGTGCGACCAGCAGAACTGGCGGCGGCGGAATCCGTTGTACGACTTCCAGCGATCTGACGTGACCACCTGCTGATAGGCTGAGCCGAGCAGTGCCCTGGCGACCTTCCCGCTGCGGGTAGCCGCAATGTGGAAGACCGTCACCAGGGGCGTGACGGCGACCCACAACCACGCCTTGTGCATTGCCTCTCGCCAGGACGTTTCATCGACGTTGGCGTGCTGTGTGCGGACATACTCTTGCAACTCGGCCATCGGCTGGGCCAAGGCGTCGGCAGTGGACCGCTCCAGCTTGGCGACCATCCCCGTCGAGATCGATAGGCCGAACAGGTCGTAGGCCAACTGCCGGATGGGACGCTTCCCCAGGCGGTAGCCCCCGGCCAGGACAGCCAGGTGGGCTTGCAACCTGGGGCCGAAAGCCCCGGCCGGCACGCCGGTGGGCAACGAGGCGCAGGTGCGGGTGCCGCAGGCCGGGCAGGTGAGCCGGTGCAGGCGATACTCCGTCACCTCGGCTTGGACGGGCGGTATCTCGGCGACCTGGTGCCTGCGGGGCTGCGGGTCTTCGCCGTGAAGGGCTTGCCCGCACTTGCGGCAGGCCGAGGGCATCAGGGGGATGGTCTGCTTGACCTGCTCGGGGGGCACCAGGGAGCGTTGCTGGCGTGCGTGGCCGGGCTGCCCTCCCTTCTTGCGGCCCGACGAGGGCTCGGGCGGTCGGCGTTTGACGTGGGGCGGGTCGCTGGACGGCGGGCGGGAGGAGTTGGTGGAGTTCTGGTTGAGGCGTTCGGCAAGTTGATCGACCTTCCGCTGAAGGGCTTGCAACCGCTGCTCATATTGCTGGATGAGGGCCAAGATGGCCGCCTGGGCGGCAGGCGGTATCTGGTCCCAGAGGTCAGCAGGAATTGGTGGAACAGGGGGCATATCAACATTTTACGGCCAGTAGAGGCACGGACAAGTTCGGGTCGTGAACGGCTACGACGGGCCTTAAGCTGGCCGAGGTGCATCGCCGCCATCTGGGCACGCAGCTGCGCGACGCCGACCGCGAGGTCTCGCTGCACCGCGGCGGACTGCCAGAGGCCGACTCGGTCTCCCTGGCGGCGCAGCTGCTCGGCAAACTAACCACGCCGTCGCAGGCGGCCATCAAGGCGGAGCAGCGTATTTACGTGCAGGAAGCGCTCAACAGCATGGACCCGATCGACCGCGAAGTGCTGGCCCTGAAGCACTTCGAGCAGCTGAGCACCAGCGAGATCGCGCAGGTGTTGGGACTGTCCAAGGCGGGAGCCGGCAGCCGTTATCTGCGGGCCATCAAACGCCTGCGCGAGATACTCGAACAAATCCCCGGATTCCGGGAACTGTAACCACTCCGGACGGCAGACAGAGGTTGATTCGCCGCGAACTCACAAGTCCCATCAATGGGGAGAGGGACCGCATGTCTACCTCCGAATCGCACTCGGGTGTCGTTCTGACGCTGGCCGAGGAGTTTTTGGAGCGCTACCGTCAGGGCGAGCGGCCATCCTTGAAGGAATACATCGACCGCCACCCGGAGTTGGCCGACGAGATCAAAGAAGTGTTCCCGGCCATGGCCATGATGGAAAACGTCGCCCTGGCCGACGAATCCCTGGCCGGCGATCCCACCGGCCAGGCGACGGCGACCGGCGGCGCCGCCGGAGCAGCTGGGCGATTACCGCATCTTGCGTGAGGTCGGCCGTGGCGGCATGGGCCTGGTGTACGAAGCCGAGCAAATATCGCTGGGCCGCCATGTCGCCTTGAAAGTGCTGCCGCGCAAGATGCTCTTGGACGCACAGCGCAAACGCCGCTTCCAGCGCGAGGCGAAGGCGGCGGCGAAGCTGCACCACACCAACATCGTGCCGGTCTTTGGCGTCGGTGAACACGACGGCCTACCCTACTACGTCATGCAGTTCATCCAGGGACTGGGGCTGGATGAGGTGTTCGACGAATTGAAACGCCTCCGCGGCCAGGGCACGCAGATCGACGCTTCGACCGGCGGCGAATTGCGGGTGTCGCGCAAGGACGTGTCGGCGGCGGATGTGGCCCGCTCGCTCGTGACCGGCGCGTTCCAGGGGGCGAAGGAACAGGCCGAGGAGCCGCACGGCCAGGATGAGCCGGATAACCCCAGCACCACCGGCAAATTGTCCGATTCGTTCACGCTGTCCTCGTCCTCCGTGAGTCTGCCCGCTTCTCGTGGCAAGACCGGGAAGCCGACCTACTGGCAGAGCGTGGCACAGATCGGCGTGCAGGTGGCCGACGCGCTGGCGTACGCGCACAAGCAGGGCATTCTGCACCGCGACATCAAGCCGTCCAACCTGCTGCTCGACACGCGCGGCATGGTCTGGGTGACGGACTTCGGGCTGGCGCGGACCGACGACGAGGAACACCTGACGGACACCGGCGACATCGTGGGCACGCTGCGCTACATGCCGCCGGAGGCATTCGAGGGCCGCGGCGACTGCCGCGGCGACCTCTATTCGCTGGGGTTGACGCTGTACGAACTGCTGGCCTTGCGGCCGGCGTTCGAGGACAAGGATCGGCATCAACTCATCAAGCGCGTGACAACCGAAGAACCGCCGCGGTTGGATAAGCTCAACCGCTCTATCCCGCGCGACCTGGTGACGATCGTTCATAAGGCCATCGACCGCGAGCCGGCCCGGCGCTATGCGAGTGCGGAGGAGTTGGGCGCCGACTTGCAGCGCTTCCTCGACGACGAGCCGATCCAGGCACGGCGGCCGAGCCGGCGCGAGTTGTTCGGGCGCTGGTGCCGGCATCATCCGGGCGTGGCGACGCTGACGGCGCTCTGGCGCTGAATCCTCCTCGGCGTGACGGCGGCGTCGCTCGTCGCGGCAGAGCGGGAGCGGCAGGCCAAGCAGCAGGAAACGGAACTGCGCCAGCAGGCCGAGGAGACCCAGAAGCAGGCCGAGTCCAACTTAATGGAGGCCCAACGGCAACGGCAGCGCGCCGAAGACAATTTCACCGCGGCCCGCAAGGCGGTGGATGACTCCTTCACGAAGATCAGTGAGAACCAACTGCTGCAAGTGCCGGGCATGCAGCCGCTGCGCCGCGACCTGCTGCAATCGGCCTTGACGTTCTATCAGGGCTTTCTGAAGGAACATGGCGACGATCCCGCCTTGCGCGGTGAATTAGCGGCCGCGTATTTGCGCGTGGGCACGATACGCGGGGAACTGGGCGAATGGAACGAGGCTCTCAAAGTCCGGGATCAGGGCGTGGCGCTTTATCAAGCCTTATGGAAGGACGCGCCCGAGTCAGTAGAGTGGCAAAACGGACTGGCCCAGTGCTATCTGACGCAGGGCCGCTATGACGAGGCGATCGCCCTGTGGGAGAAGTTGATCCAGCCCGGTCAGCCGCGCTTCCAAAAGGAGTTGGGGGAAACCTATAACGGCCGGGGCAGCGTGAGTTTGACCTCCGGTAAGTTCGGAGAGAGCCTGCAAGATTATCAGCACGCCTTGACCATCCGCGAACTGCTGGTCCGTCTCCAACCCGACGACGCTGGCGCCCTCTACGATCTGAGCCAGACGCTCAATAACATCGGCGTGCTGTTGGACCGCAACGGACGACTGACGGAATCCCTGGCCCTCTACTATCGGGCCGCCGAGTACGGCGGTGAAGCGTTCACCCGAGCGCCGCACACGATCGGATATGGGACAAGTTTGGCCCTCTATCATTCCAACGCCGGTATCACCGAACGTCGCTTGGGACACGCGGACGCGGCCGTGGCGGCGTACGAGCGGGGCCTGGAAGTGCGGCGAAAATTGGTGCGGGACAACCCGGCCGTCCCGAGTCTGCACGCCACCCTGCTCATGGCCTACCGGGAACTCGCCCACTATCACCGCGAACAAAAACAAACCCGGCCGTATGAGAAGACCCTGCGCCTGACGCGCGAGGCGATCGAACGGATGCCGAGCGACGGACCCGATGCCCTGTTCAACCTGGCCACCGCCCGAGTCGGATTTTCGATGGTCCTTGTTGAGGGCAAAACGAAACTGACGGCCCAGGAGAAGGCCGAGCAAAAGCACGAGGAGGACCTGGCAGTCGAGGCGTTTCGCCAGGCGATCGCCGCCGGCTTCCGCGACCGAGACCGGCTCCAAAGCGCCAGGGTGCTGAACGCGCTGCGCCAGCGGGACGATTTCCGTGCCCTGGAAGCGGAACTCCTCGCCCGGCCAGCCGCCACGCCGCCGGACAAGAGCCGGTCAAGCACGCCAACCCTCGCTGAACGGCGGAAGTCGGCCCCCGACGATCCACGCCTCCGGGCCGACCTGTCAGCCAGCCAACATGCGATCGGGCTGGTTCTGTTCAACCTGGGCAAGATCGACGAAGCGCGAAAGCACTTTCAGCAAGCCGTCGCCTTCCGCGAAGAACTCGCCAACAAAGAGCCGAAGAACGCGCCCTATCAGGCCGATCTGACGGTGAGCCGCCGCGCCCTGGAAACCGCCGTCGGGCTGATGAATGCCCGCCAGCTCATCGGGCAGAACCGCGCCAAGGAGGCCAAGGAGGCCCTGGCGAAGATCGAGGCTCTCAAGCTAGACAGTGCTGCCGCGTGGAAGGAGAGCGGCCGGCTTCGCTTCGCGCTGGGGCAGACAGACAAGGCGGCCGACGATTTCCAGAAGGCGGTGGAATTGCTCGGCGACAAGGCCGAACCCTCCGAGCCGGCCGGCTCCGAGGCGGAGAAGCTGTTCGCCCGGCTGGCCGGTGAGGTCCGCCTCAAGAAGCTGACGGCGGACATCGAAGGCGATCCGGAGGATCGGGGTAAACGCTGGCAACGGGGCGAATGGTACGCCCGGCGGGCGCGCTGGAAGGCGGCGGCCGCCGATTTCAAGATCGCGCTGGAGCGGGAGCCTTCCCCCACCGACATGAACTGGCTGCATGTCGCCCCGGCGCTGGTGGCGGCGGGCGACCGCGAGGGCTACGAGCGGCTTTGCGGCCAGATGCGGAAGGAAATCCGCGATCCCCAGGATGCCTTTACGGCCGAGCGCACCGCCAAAACCCAGCTATTGCTTCCCCGTGCCGACGAGGACACCCAATGGGCTGGCCGGCTGGCGGATCGGGCCGTCGAAGTGGGGAAAAACAACCCCTGGGCACCCTACTTTATCTTCTGCAAGGGACTGGCCGACTACCGCCGCGGCGACTTCGCCGCCCCCGCCAAGGAACTCGACGCGCTCTTGACCCAAATCGCATCCAAAGAGGGGCTTAATTCACCGTCGCGGCTGGTCGTGTCCCGAGAGGACCTGTCCGTCTGTTGCCGTGCGGTCCTGGCGATGGCCCTTTTCCGCCGGGGAGAGGCGAAAGCCGCCCAGACCCATCTGGCGGAGGGCGCCAAGCTGCTCCGGCAGCACATACCCGACCTCACCTGGTTCCCCGTGTCTACCGGCCAGTACCACCACGACTGGCTCATCGCCTGGCTCCTCCACCGCGAGGCGCAGTCGCTGATCGAGGGCAAGAAAGCCGAGCCGAAGGAGCGACATGCGGGCAAATAAAAATTGCCCAGCACTTGCACAACCGGAAATTGCGTTCTAGAGTTCCGGTGTGTCGCGGGTCGGTGCAATGAACCGGCGCGCGGCCACGGAACGAGAGCGGCGCTTTTGGCCGTCCTCGACAAAGGCAAACCCGTCGTGAGACGGGGACGCAAAGCTATGGGCTCTTAACCGTCCGAGGGGGGACGGATAAGGCTGCCAGGCTACCGAAGGGATGGACGGGACCCGTAAGTAAGCTTGGTCGTCCGGCGCTTCCGCGAGGAAGCGCCGGATTTTTTTTGTACCCGCGAGCAATTCCACGACCCGCACCCAAAAGCCGCGCCCGAATCGTCTCGATACCGGCACTAATTCATAGGACAGGATTAGGACCGGGAGACCTGTGGACATGGCCGGCTCACACACACATCGGGCGCTGGGACAACTCCATCATCTACTCGAAGCAAGTGCGCCGACGGATGACGGGCGACTGTTGCAGCGCTTCGTCCGCGACCGCGATCAGGAGGCGTTTACGCAGCTTGTGGCGCGGCACGGTTCGCTTGTCTTCGGCGTGTGCCGGCGCGTGCTGCACGATCGCCATGAGGCTGAGGACGTTTTCCAGGCCACCTTTCTCGTGCTGGCGCAAGGCCGCCGGCATCCGCAAGCCCGAATCCTTATCCTGCTTCCTGCACGGCGTCGCCTACCGGCTGGCGCTCAAGGCACGACTCGAAGCGGACAGGCGGCGGCAGCGCGAACGTTCCATCGTCCCGCCCGAGCCGGCCGAGGAACCCGATCTCTCCTGGCACGAGGTCCGCGCCCTGATCGACGAAGAATTGCTGCGCCTGCCCGAACGACTGCGCCTGCCGCTGGTTTTGTGCTACCTCGAAGGCGAAACCCAGGACGAAGCGGCACGGCGGTTGGGCTGGCCGCGCGGGACGCTCAAACGCCGGCTGGAGTGCGGCCGCGATCGGCTGCGCGTCCGCCTGAAGCGGCGCGGCGTCACGCTCGGTGCCGGGCTGTTCGCCGCCGCGTTGACTCAGGGCGCGACGCGCGGCGCGGTCCCATCCGCCTTGCGAAGTGCCGCCGTGCAATCCGCCATGCAGTTCACGGCCGGCGAAACCACGGCCCTCGCCGCCACTCGGGCGGCGCTCTTGGCCAGGGGAGCTTTGCAAACCATGCTGACAACCAAGCTCAGGCTCAGTGCCCTGTTGATTCTGCTCGGTTGCGTGACGGCTGCTGCCGGACTGACGGCCCTGCAAGGGCCGGCGGCGAAACAAGCGGAGAATAAGCTCGAAGGGTAGCCGTTCACGACCCGAACTTGTCCGTGCCTCTACTGGCCGTAAAATGTTGATATGCCCCCTGTTCCACCAATTCCTGCTGACCTCTGGGACCAGATACCGCCTGCCGCCCAGGCGGCCATCTTGGCCCTCATCCAGCAATATGAGCAGCGGTTGCAAGCCCTTCAGCGGAAGGTCGATCAACTTGCCGAACGCCTCAACCAGAACTCCACCAACTCCTCCCGCCCGCCGTCCAGCGACCCGCCCCACGTCAAACGCCGACCGCCCGAGCCCTCGTCGGGCCGCAAGAAGGGAGGGCAGCCCGGCCACGCACGCCAGCAACGCTCCCTGGTGCCCCCCGAGCAGGTCAAGCAGACCATCCCCCTGATGCCCTCGGCCTGCCGCAAGTGCGGGCAAGCCCTTCACGGCGAAGACCCGCAGCCCCGCAGGCACCAGGTCGCCGAGATACCGCCCGCCCAAGCCGAGGTGACGGAGTATCGCCTGCACCGGCTCACCTGCCCGGCCTGCGGCACCCGCACCTGCGCCTCGTTGCCCACCGGCGTGCCGGCCGGGGCTTTCGGCCCCAGGTTGCAAGCCCACCTGGCTGTCCTGGCCGGGGGCTACCGCCTGGGGAAGCGTCCCATCCGGCAGTTGGCCTACGACCTGTTCGGCCTATCGATCTCGACGGGGATGGTCGCCAAGCTGGAGCGGTCCACTGCCGACGCCTTGGCCCAGCCGATGGCCGAGTTGCAAGAGTATGTCCGCACACAGCACGCCAACGTCGATGAAACGTCCTGGCGAGAGGCAATGCACAAGGCGTGGTTGTGGGTCGCCGTCACGCCCCTGGTGACGGTCTTCCACATTGCGGCTACCCGCAGCGGGAAGGTCGCCAGGGCACTGCTCGGCTCAGCCTATCAGCAGGTGGTCACGTCAGATCGCTGGAAGTCGTACAACGGATTCCGCCGCCGCCAGTTCTGCTGGTCGCACCTGCGTCGGGACTTTCAGGCGATGATTGATCGGCAGAACAGCGGGGCAGGTATCGGGAAGCAATTGCTGGACCTGTCCGACCGGATGTTCGCCTGGTGGCATCGAGTCCGAGACGGCACGCTGCGCCGTTCCAGCTTTCAGGTCTATATCAGTGGGCTGCGGGCGGAGGTCCGTGAGGCATTGGTCCAGGGAGCGGCTTGCGGCTGTCCCAAGACGGCGGCGACGTGCCGTGAATTGCTCGCCCACGAGCCAAAGTTATGGACCTTCGTGTGGCATCGGGGCGTCGAGCCGACGAACAATGCCGCCGAACGTGCTTTACGACACGCCGTGCTGTGGCGGAAGGGGAGCGGCGGTACGGATAGCAGCCGGGGCAGCCGGTTCGTCGAGCGAATCCTGAGTGTCCGGGAGACTTGCCGGCAGCAAGGCCGTGGCCTCTTGGGGTATCTGGCGGCGTGTTGCCGAGCCCACATGGAGGGCAAGGCTGCTCCCTCACTGTTGCCGAAGGTCGGCCCCCGCATGGCAGCGGCGTGAATTCCAGGCCGAATAAGCGTTGGCGTGACTGCCTCGTGTGGCGAAACACGCCATGCGGTGAGTGGTGACGAATGCGTGACAACGGGTTGCAGGCCGACCGCCAACATCAAGTCCCGTTCATGTGGCGAGAGCATCCGAGTGCGCAATGGTCTTGCGAGGTAGCCCAATGTGGACGAGAGATATGATTGAGGCTGTGAGAAAGGCTGTTGCTCCCTGGCAAGGTGGCAATGCCCGATTGTGGTATTATGCCGCCTCGCATTCGCAACTGCATTTACAGATCACGAAGACCGAGCGAGGTGGCCAGCTTCACTTGGTATGCGAAGGTTGTTCCCATATCACGTCGCCGACGGGCTGGGCAGATATGATGCTTGAAATAACTCCTCTCGATGACGAAGAGAAGCGCATCATTGTATCGGACCCGGTTGCTGGATTTCGGGTCGCTTGTTCCCTGATTTCGACTCGGAAACAGGTAGGTGATCAGTTTCATGGGCCTGAATAAGCTCGCCCCATGAACGGGTACCTCGAAGGAAGTGCGCCGCCACGCGCCGCGGAGGCTAAGCAGTTTCGCACGGATCGTTACGGCGATCCGCTGCCCGAAGGAGCGATGGCCCGCCTGGGAACGGTGCGTCTGCGGCATCGCGCCCCCATTGGGGCCGCCGTGTTCACGCCGGACAGCAAAACGGTCATCGTCAGCGACAGCGCGGGCGACATCATTTCCTGGTACGTGGCCACCGGCCAAAGGATCCGCCAGTATAACAGCACGGACCTCTCGATTGCATACCCCTGCCTCGCCCTCTCCAGCGACGGCAAGACGCTGGTTTCCCCGGCTTGGGCGGGGGAGGGTGGTGTGCATCTGTGGGATGTGGAGACGGGCAAACAGCTCGCGCACCATCCCATCCCAGGCCGCATTATGGAACTTCTGCTCACTTCCGACGGCAAGACGCTGATCGTCGGTGACGACAGCGGCAAAACCATCCAACTGTGGGACCTCGCCGGCAAAAAGAAAAGGCACGAACTGAAAGGCCAAAGAGGGATACCGGGGAGCCTGGCGCTCAGCCCCGACGGCAAGACGCTCGCCACGGAGAGCGAAAAGGACCGGCAGGACCACGTGTGGGACGTCGCTACCGGCCAGGAGAAGTTCCGTCTCACGACTACGGGAGGCTTGCGGAGTGTCGCCTTCAGCCCGGACGGCAAAACGCTGGTCACGACGGGATACGACGTACACGGCGGCGGCTGCTTGCGCTTTTGGGATGTGGCGACGGGCAACAAGCTCCGCGAGCAGCGCACGCTCCACCCCCCTCTGAACTTCGCCTATTCCCCGGACGGGAAGCTCCTCGCTGGCCGTGAAGATGATTTCCGCCTGCACGTTTATGATGCGGCCAGTGGCCAGCACCTGCGCTCTTTCGATGCGGCGTTGAATACTTACAACGGCCCCATTTTTTCGCCCGACAGCAAAATAATCGCCACCCACTGCAACTCGACGCAAGCTGTGCATTTGCTGGATGCGGCCAGCGGCAAACCGCTGCACTCGGATCGCGGGCATCGGTCTACCATCACTGGACTTGTTTTCTCGGCCGATGGGAAAACCCTCTACTCCGCCGCAGGTTTTGCCACCACGAACGGGATCTATCTATGGGACGCCGCTACAGGCGAGCCACGCGGCCAGCTCGGCGATGAGCGCCTGGGCAGGGCGATGGGCCTCGCGCTCTCGCCCGATGGGAGTTCGCTGGCCGCATGTGGATTGGGGGATTACTCGATTCGTCTCTGGGACGTGGCCAGCCGCAAGGAGGTCCGCGCCTTCAAGAGACATACCGGGTTCGTCGATTACTTGGCTTGGTCGGCCAATGGCAAGCTCCTTGCCTCCAGCAGTAATGACGATAAGGCCATCCGGCTTTGGGACGTCGCCAGCGGCAAGCCGCGTGGAGTGATCGAGGCAAAGCTGGAAGGGATCGGAAACATCGATCTGTCACCGGACGGTAAAATCGTGGCCGCGGGCAGCTACCAGGATGGCACGATTCATCTCTGGTCGGCGGATACCGGCAAGGAACTACTTTCCATCGCAACGTCCCAAAACAATAACTTCGCGCTCGCTTTCAGTCCCGACGGCTCCATCTTGGCCTCGGGGGGAATGTCAAGCGGCATTCATCTCTGGGACGTGGCTACCGGACGGTTGCGGCAGCGCTGGGGCGACGATCAGAGTTGGATAGCCCGATTGGCATTTTGCGCGATGGAAGGACGCTGGTTTCGGGGCACGGCGATCGCACCGGGCGAGGCATGCAGGCGGTGCGTTTGTGGGAAGTGGAGACGGGCAAGGAACGGGCCTGTTTCCTGGGGCATCGCGGTCCCATCAACAGTGTGGCCATCTCCCGCGACGGCCGCCGCATCGCCTCCGGCAGCAACGATACGACCATCCTCGTCTGGGATGCAACCGGCGGGGCGCGTCCCGATACCGCGCTGATGGCGGAACAGTTGCAAGTGTTGTGGCTCGATTTACTTGGCCCAGACGCCAGCCGAGCCTATCGGGCGATCTGGCGGCTGGCGCTATCGCCGCGTTCGGCGCTGCCTTTTCTCACCGAACGGTTGCAACCCATTACCGCCCTGGATGCGTCCAAACAAAAGCGGCTCAAGCGCCTGCTGGCGGACCTCGATAACGAGAATTTCACCGCGCGCGAGCAGGCGGAAGGCGAACTGGAGAAAATGGGGCCACGGATCGAGCCGGCGCTTCATCAAGCGCTTGACGGAAAGCCATCGCTGGAGTCGCGCCGGCGCATCGAGAAAATACTGGATAGACTCGCGGGCGAACGATTGCGCGCCGGCCATGTTCTGGAAGCGGTTGAGCATATGAACACGCCGGAAGCGCGGCAATTCATGGATGAATTGGCGAAGGGCGAGCCGCGGGCGTGGCTAACCGAGCAGGCACGCCTCAGCCGCGCACGGATGGGACGCTAAGAGGCTCTAACCTGTTGGTCGGGCTTTGCAACGCATTCACACATTTTCAATCGAATGCTTTTCAGGTCGATGGAATGCGTTGCAGACGCGATTATCCGGGTGGATCGCCGTTGCTCTCCGGGCAACTGTCTTTGTCGCTTTCAACCTGGACGGTCGGGTTCGGGGGTGGCTGCCAAGGTTGCCAATAGTTCAAATCTGGCTTATCCGACCACGAAGGCTCCGCGATTTCCGCGTAGCGATGCTTGACGCCGTGAACGTCTACGATGATAAGGCTTACGTCCTCTTCGATCATCTGGGCGATGGAATCGGTGTTCCAGTGGACGCGAAGGCCGGCAGCGGTGAACGTCAGAAACATGGCGGTTCGCCCTTTCCTACTCAGCGGGTCGATCAATCGAAAGGATCATGCGCTCGTCTTCCTCTGCCTCTCGCTCCTCATTTTTCCAGAAGACCGGCACGATGCCAAGCGTTTCCTGTTCTTGAATCAGGCAGGTCAGGTTGTGGCACAGGATTTTGCAGAGGACTTCGTTGACCATCGCCGTATCGGTCTTGCTCATCACGCTATCGCCGAACTTCCGCTTGATGGCGCTGAACGTACTTTCGACGTTGCTCCTCTTGTGGTAATGGGCCATGTACTCTTCTTGGTTGAACTGGAAGTAGTGGAACGCCTTCTCGAATGCCCCTCCGACCGCGCCCGTCGTATTCGACTTGAAGGCGATGAACCCTTGCGCCCCGCACCCGGCAAGTTCCTCAAAGTTCTCCACGGACAGATACGCCTTGTCCGCAGACACTTCCTTTACCTCAAAATGCTTGCACGTCTCCTTGACCAAGGGGACGAATTGCGGACAGTCGCCAGCGTCTTTGTCGAGGATGCGCACCGCCGTCACGACGTTCGTTTTGATGCCCGATGCGATGTGCGTCTTGACCCACTGGCACCGTGTCCGGGTGACGCCGTACTTCTGGTCGTACCACTTTTCATAGCGGCTGCTACCGAACCCGGATGAGTCGATGCCGAAATCCTTCTCGACCGCGCGCAGCGGGCGGGCGCTGAAGCCGATTAACTCTTTCAAGATCGGCGTGAAGTAGGCGTCTTCAAAGAAGGCCGTTACTTTGCGCCGGGGATCGACTTGCTGACGAATCCCTTTTCATGCGCTTCCAACAGGTCCGTGGAGAAGCGGCGGGCGCTGAGGCCGCAGTAGACCTTGAAGGCCATCGCAAAGACGGCATCGCCGGGCAGGTGTGGCTTCTGGCCGTGCTTGTCGGGCGAGCGCTCGCGTTCCGGCAATCGACGGCAGAGGTCATGCAAGAGGATGCGGACGCGCCGTTTCTCCGTTGCTTGTGCGAGATTATAGGCGGGCCAATCTTGCTTGTAGACCTTCTTTTCGGTGAGCGTGATCGTCTTCGTTTCGATGACCGTGCCGTCCGGGAGAACGTCCCGCTTGTGGACGAATGACGCGGCGTAAAAGTGTTTGCAGGTGTTCCCGGCTTCGGCGTGGTCCGGGCAGGTACAGGTTTTCGTGTGCAGGTTGACGCGGTAGGTGCTGCCGTCCTTATTGGACTGACTCGGCACAAGCCAAGTGCCGTCGTCAAGCCAATTCAACCGACAAGTCGCCGCGATGATGAGGCCGCGTTCTTCTCTCGGATTCATGGTCTTCCTCCATTCCTACTATAGTATATACCATAAGATATTGACGAGTCAAGCCCATAGTATATACTCAAGTAGGGTCAATTTTCGGGAGGTCTGTCATGTCAGAAGCGAGGAAGAAGGTCAATCCGCCACCGACTCTGTTAGGGGCAAGGGAGATCACCGTCTTCCAGTGTAAATGCCGGTGCGGGCACGAATGGATCACGCGGGAGGCCGAACGCCCGCGGGTTTGCCCAAAGTGTAAATCGCCTAACTGGGACCGACCCAAGCTGTACGAACGGGAGAAATAAAGACCATCCCGCTCATTTGCGGGAATGAAATGAAAATGGCCGGGAGTCTGCTTGGCGGCGAGTTCTCCCGGCCATCGAAATCACCACGCCCATCTTACGCGCCGAAGCGCATCGGGTCAACTTCGGATGTGTCGTTCGCCGCCTTCTCCGGATGGTGGTGAATAATGGACGATGCCGATCTGTTCCAAGAGGCAATGTCGAGTTTTGGCGGACGTGTAGATCTGACGATCGACCCGCTCGCTCACATGTACCAACTCCACATTGACCAGACACGGAAGACGATTGCGAGGGCGGACGCAGCGATTCCGAGTTTGCCGCCAATCTACTTTGACCTCGTGGACAATTCAGAGCTACAGGCATGGGCCTTTACCTACGAAGGTCGCTATTTTATAGCCCTGCACATGGGGGCCATCGACGCCTTGTGCGCGCTATTTTACCGGATGCTCGCAGACCCAGAAGTCCTGCCTCACGTCGGCGATCCGACGAAAGAGAACCCAAACC
This sequence comes from uncultured Planctomycetota bacterium, assembly GCA_963767535.1. GTDB lineage: Bacteria > Planctomycetota > Planctomycetia > Gemmatales > Gemmataceae > JAJPHU01. The sequence continues at coordinate 416,001 of CAVYEC010000005.1, read as the reverse complement.
TGCCGATCCTCCCCGCCCTCGGCCCGGATGCGCAACCGTTGATCGATGCCGGTGTGGTGATTACAGAGCCGCGAGACGAAACGCGACGTGATTACGCTATAAACCTGTGGATTACGGCAGTTCGTTTCCTGGGCGTTCACGAAGTGTGCCATATTTCCGAAGGACACGTTGACTATTTTGCTCAAGTTCTCCGGGCTGGGTTTATGCCGGAGTTTGGGTTCCGACCGCGCAGCACCGACGAGGCGCGTGACTTGCAAACAATGGAGTTATTTGCAGACAATCGGGCGGTAAAAAGTGGTTTTGAAGCCATTCGTCAGAATCTAGATGCCGCCAAGGAGAAAAACCCGCCGAGAGGGTGGCACCAGTTCTACCGTGATCCCATTCAATCTGCCTATGACTGGGCATTCTCCATCAACTCTTTTATGCGACTGTTCGGGGACGATAGGCTGACCGCGATCAACTTAGCTGCCACGCAATTGGTTAGCGCCCTCGGTCGCCTTGTCCGACTGACCTGTCCCACAGAGCGCAGCTGCACTCCGGGTTTTTTGCTATCTTGCCTGCATGGACGAACCCGCTTGTTCAGGCTGCCAGGCGTTGCAACGCCGCGTCGCCGAACTGGAAGCCCAGGTCGAGCGACTTACCCGCCTGCTCGAACAGCAGCAGCGCGCCGGCAAGCGTCAGGCAGCCCCTTTTGCTAAAGGCCTTCCCAAGCCCAACCCCAAGAAGCCGGGACGCAAACCCGGAAAGGACTACGGCACCAAGGCGCATCGGCCGCCGCCGGAACGCATCGACGAGGTCCACGAGGCTCCCTTACCCGAGGCTTGCCCCGACTGTGGGGGTCCAATCGAGCCAACTCACGTCGATCAGCAGTATCAGGTCGAGATCCCACGACAGCCGGTCCACCGCCAATTTAACATCCACGTCGGCTGTTGTCGGCGGTGCCACCGGCGCGTTCAGGGCCGACATGCCTTGCAGACCTCCGACGCTCTGGGGGCTGCGGCGTCGCAACTGGGGCCGGACGCTCAGGCCACGGTCGTCGAGTTGAACAAGCAAGCGGGTCTGTCGCACGGCAAGGTGAGCCGCGTCTTGGAGAGCTTATTTGGCATCTCCCTGACACCGGGCGGCAGCGTCCACACCGTCTTGCGAGCAGCGCGGTGCTGCGAGCCGGTCTACGAAACAATCTGTCAGTCGGTCGCGCGGTCTGCCTGGGTTGTTCCCGACGAAACCGGCTGGCATGTCGGCGGCTGGGGTGCCTGGCTGCATGCGCTGGTAAGCGCCGAGGCGACCGCCTACGTCATCGACCCGACCCGCTCCGGTGCCGTGGCCGAGCGTCTGATCGGCGCAGACTACGCTGGAGTGATGATTCACGACGGCTGGTCGCCCTACGACAACTTTGAGCAAGCGCGCCATCAACAGTGCCTGGGCCACCTTCTACGTCGCTGTCACGAGATGCTCCAGAGTGCCGCGGCCGGCGCGGTGCGGTTCCCACGACGGATCAAGGAGCTACTGCTAGCGGCCCTGGGCCTGCGCGATCGCCATGCCGCGGGCCAGGTCAGCGATCATGGTCTGGCAGTGGCGCGAGGCCGGCTGGACAACGAACTGGCCGATGCCATATTCCCCCTCAAGAGCAACGCGGCCAACGAGCGGCTGGCGCAGCACTTGTGGAACCACCGCGATCAGCTCCTGACGTTTTTGCATGTGCCGGGTCTGGACGCCACCAACTGGCGAGCGGAGTTGGCCATCCGCTTCGGCGTCATTTTACGCAAGGTCTGGGGAGGCAACCGGACTTGGGTAGGAGCGCCAGCGCAAGCGGTGCTGATGTCGGTATGGCGAACATGCTGGCAGCAGGGACGTTCGGCCCTAGACTTCCTCAGCCAGTTCCTTCGCGGTGAATCGGTGATCCTATCCTTGCCCCCGTGACCCACCTGGTGACAACTCACGCAACTTGCAAAAGTTCTTTCGCCAACGACTATCTGCTGATACCATGCGCCAATCAAATGCGATCAGGAGAAGGCAGCTATGGCGCTCATTTTCAGGGGTAAAAGCCGCTGCCCGATTTGTGGCGACGTAATCGGGCAAGAGGACGATATTGTGGCAACCACGCATTTCATCACAGGCCGAGAAGACCCACTTTGGCGATTCTCGGACGCTGCAATGCACAAGAAGTGTTTTCTCAGTTGGGAGCTGAGGGAAACATTTGTTGCCCAATTCAACGCCGAGATGGGAGCAATTACCTGGGGAAACGGTACTTTTCACGAGATGCAACCGGACGGGAGTATTCTCTCGAAGAAGCGAGAAGCGTGAGGCGACGACCGGATTAACGGCCCGCTGAACGAAGCTGCTAGAGAGGAACACGCTAATCAAATACGCTGCCACTTCGCACCCGCCTTGGCGTGCCAGACAGTGGTTGGCAATAAACGGTGCGACCAGTATCGTTCAAAGGCTATGGGGCGATCAATTCATGCAGGCATTCAACAAGGTGGCCGCGCAGTCGCTCGTGGACGTTGAGAAGGCGTTCGCAAGGATTGCAGGCCGTCCACCCTCTACGCAAGGACTGAACGACGTGTGGCTGGGCGCCGGCATGGTCTACGCCAACGAACTATTAGGCCACTGGGACAAATCGCTGCGAGAAAAACTCCTACCTTTCGCCTACGCAGAATTGCCCAGTTAGTAGCTAGAAGATCATCTCAGTATCGTGTTTAGCGGCGGGTTGGCGGTGTCGTGACAGCCGCAGATGTGCTGAGACAACCCCGATTTGAAGAACCGGCCACATCGTTCGCACTGCCCCTCGCAACAGGGGGCAATGTGCAAGGCTCCCAGTAAGGTGGTGTGGCACAAGCACCGGCACTCAACTGGCGGTTGAGTTGACTGCTCAGACGATAGAGGAGTTGTCATCGGGTAAACCCCTCCCTACGAAGACAGGGACTTGGGGTTGACACGCCCGGAGCCGGGTGCAGGATTCGCCCTCTTGCCGAATGCGTTGCGCCTTGGTCGAATGCGTTGCAAAGCCCTGTTGGTCGGGATCCTTTTCGTGTTGGAGTCGCAACCCCAGGAAATTGCCTTCTCAAATTGGGCGGGTGAGACCCCGTTGGCAAGTTGGCAGTCTGGCAGTCTCGCCCGCCTCTGAAGACGTTAATCGTTAATCGAAAAGCACTTACGTAATAGACCCACTCTGCCAAATGGATCGTGCCATTTGGCAGAGTGGCAAACGAGTCTTCCACCCCAACTGCCTATTTGACAGCGTTGAGGAGAACCCCACGATGTCCGATCCGTGGAACTGTCAAAGCGTTTTCGCCCTAAGCGCCCCTAACCGGGGAGCGCCGTCGCCTTTTCCGAGCCGCCGGATTGGTTGATTGCGTCGATGAGTTGGCGCAACCGGCCGAGACTGCGGCGGTCGAAGCGGAAACGCAGCCGCGGCAGGTGGGCGATGTGCGTGTCGTTGGCCTCTTCCGGCAGCGCTTCGGTCTGGTCGAACGTGCCCGCAACCAGGATGTCCGCGTAATTGGTGCGGATGCGCTCCAGTAGTTCGCCGGATAGCTCGTGTTGGAGCCGCAGCACCAACTCGCCACGGACGTAGCGCATGCTGTGATAGACGCGGTAGAAGTTGAACACCTCGGCGACAGCGTCTTGTACCGAATCGGCGACCTTGAACAGTGACATGTCGGCCGGCGAGATCAGTTTGCGTCCCAGTAGCTGGTCCTCGATGTAGCGCCGCCACTGAATCCAGTAATCGCCGCCCGGTTGGTCCACCATGACGATGGGAAATATCTGGCTTTTGCCCGTCTGCACCAGCGTCAGCACCTCGAAGCCCTCGTCCTGGGTGCCGAAACCGCCGGGGAACAGGGCGACCGCGTCGGACTCCTTCACGAACAGCAGTTTGCGCGTGAAGAAGTATTTCAGGTGCATCAGCTTCAGGTCGCCGCGGATGATCGGGTTGGCTTCCTGCTCGAAGGGCAGGAGGATGTTGACGCCGATGCTCTTCTCGCGGCCGGCGCCGACGTGGCCGGCCTCCATGATACCGCTGGCGGCCCCGGTGATGACCATCCAACCGGCCTCGGCCACGCGACGGCTGAACTCGACCGCCTGGGCGTAGGCCGGGTTGCTCGCCGGCAGCCGGGCCGAGCCGAACACCGTCACCTTGCGCAGGTGTCGATACGGCGTGAAGACCTTGAAGGCGTAGCGCAGCTCCTTCAGGGCGGTGCTGAGCAGTTTGACATCGCCGCGCGTGGCACCGTCGCGGATCAGCTTGTCGGCGGTCTCGCGGATCTGCTGGGCCAACTGCTCGATGCCGATCTGCTGGCGGTCGTCGGTCGCCGCGTCGTCGTGAACGTGCTCAAACGAGGCGTGGAGGGAAGGCCGGCCGGAGCCGGGGGGTGGTTTGTGCATGGGATCGCAGCTCTGTTCATCGTTAAAGGATGAAGGAGGAAGGATGAAGGATGAATTGGTTCATCCTTCATCCTTCCTCCTTCATCCTTTCGTTAGTCGCCGGTTAAAGCGGCCAGGGCTTCGGCGCGGGTGTCGTACAGCGCCCACAGGGTATCGAGGGCGGTCATGTGCAACAGCTCGCGGGCGCGGTGCGAGGCGCCGGCGACCACCACTTCGCTGCCGTGCTCCTTGACGCGCTTGTGACAGCGGAGCAGGAAGGACAAGAACACCGAGCCGACGTAATCGACCCGGCTAAGGTCGAAGATGAGGCCGGCCGGCGGGTCGGAGCGCAACGGCGCCAGCACCATCAGGGCCGCCTGCTCCATCAAGTTCTCCGGCATCTTCTCCACTTCCGGCGACGGCGTGATGACCGCGATGTCGCCGTGCCGTTCGATGTGGAAACATTGGCTCTGTTTCAATTCGTCCGTCATGATTGTCGCCGCCTGGCTGTGACAGGGGATTCCCAGTAGTCTTCAGGCTACCATCCCGCGCCGGCGAATCAAGCCGGAACAGGCCGAGCGGCGGCGAATTGTGCAAATCGGATGGGTTCACCGCTCACGGCTTCCCCCAGCTTTGTAAGCCGGTGGGCGTGGCAGGCGGCTGGACGGTCAGCGACGGTTGCCGGGACGGTTGCAAAGAAGCCGAGGCGTCGCCGGCTTTCACCTCGATGTGTTTGATGCGCGGGATCTTCAGGTCCACCTTGACCGGCTGCTGCCATTTGTCCTCGCCGATGTTGCCCGCCTCATCGACGGCCTCGACCTTGAGATAGAACTGGTAGGGAAGTTTCAACTCCTCGGGTTTGCAGGTGTAGACCCCCGAGTGCGACTGGTTCCTCACCAGGACCGTCCACGGTCCTTGCGGGTCGGTGGCATAGGAGATCGTGATCGGCTGATAGCCGAGGAAAGTATCACTGGCCGTCCAGGTCACGGTCAGGGTGCCGCTGTCCGGCCCCTGACCGACGACGACGTTGGTGACTTTCACCTTCGGCGCTTGATCGTCTACCTCGACCCAGATGTCAGGCGTATCGCCGCGCTGCGGATCGCGCTCCGCCAGTCCGACGCCGCTGCGCGGGATCAAGCTGAAACCCCAGCGGCCGGTCGCGTCCACCGTGACCGTCGCCGGACCTTCCGGGGTGCCCGTTTCCGAACACTTCTGCCAGTTCCCGCCCGGCCGCGTCTTCCAGATGTCTACGCTCGCCACCTTGGAGGGGCCGACCGTCTCGTTGTCGAGCTGGTAAGTCAGCTTGAACGTCTTGCCCTTGACGTACATGACGTTGCCGGGTCCGCCCGGATTGGGCGGCGCCATACCGGGCACCGCCTCGCCGGGATTGACCTTGATGGTCAACGGGTGCGCTCGATTGTTCGCTTTATCGATTGCTTGCAACTGCACTTCCAGCGGACCTCGCACTACAGGTGTCCAGCCTTGCGTGCCCGTGGCCTTGCGCGGCAGGATGAGCGGATACCACTCGCCCCCGTTGACCGAGCGATAATCCGCCCGCAGGTCGTCGAAATTGTCGTCCTGGATCGACCACTGGATGGCTACCGGCGAACCGTCGCTGGCAGGCACCTGCTGCGCGGTGATGACCGGCGCCTGGGTATCGACGCATACTCGAATGTCCGGCATCACGCCGCGCAGGTCGGCGGGTGAAAGTCGGCCGTCTTGATCGCGGGTCTGCGTGGCGAAACTGTACCAGCCGTCGGCGGCGGCGCGGTAAAGGAAGGCGCGATCACTCGGCCGGGCCGCGGTGATGTACTGGTACGTCTGATCATTGCCGGTGGCGACGTGGAGGAGGATTTCCTGGACGCGCGGGTCGAGTTGGCCTTTTTGCCCGAAGGGAATGCGAAACGAGCGGTTCGAGACGTAATAGCTCTCTGGCGTGCGGACCTGGGCGAACAACCCCGCGGGCGCGGCGGCGAAGCAACAACACGCCAGCAGGACGTGCCAGGCTGTCTTCGCTCGGCCCGTTCGCGGCTTTGCGCCTCGGGGGATGAATCGGCCCATGTTTGCTTCACCCGTCTCCGGCCGAGGGCGTCGGCGCAGCCCGGCGGAGGAATCGGATCATCGGTTTTTGGCTCGTTCGTTGGCGCGCCTCATACCCGATTCTCGTTGCGACTTCAATCCATCTGTCTCACCGAATCCACCATTCTCCTGTTATCGTCCCGCCGGACGGCACGCTTGAGGCAAAAGAGAGAGGGTGGGCAACAAGCATTTGTTTAAACAAAGCGCTACGGAGATAGGGCGACCGGCTGTTTCTTTGCCGCGGGACGGATACGGGGAAACAGCAGGTGGACGATCTGCCAGAGGAAATCGCTGAAATCGTGCAACCCCTGCCGCACCGCCTCCGGCGGCACGAACGCCAGCACCAGGGTCAGCATGATGAGGCTGAACGTCACCAGCCCCATCAGCAAGGCGATCATGGTGTGAAACAGCACGGCAGCGCTCACCATGAACCAGCGCAACCGGCGGTGCCACACCAGGAAGGGCAGACCCAGCTCGACGAACAGGGTGAACACCACGCCGAAGCTGCAAAACAGCTCCCACGCCCAGCGGTGCTTGACCAGGTGGTTGAGGAACGTCATGTAGGCCGGCACTTCAAACGGGGCGAACGAGTAGTTCAAGAGGAAGCGATCGGGAGCCGAGCCGTTCCACCACGAGGTCCCCAGCAGCTTCGAGGTGCCGGCGGCGAAGTAGATGAGGCAGAAATTGATCTGCAACAGGCGGGTGGCGAAGGTGGCCCGCGCCAGCGGCTCGGGAGGCCGCGGCACATACGCCGCCCCTCGGCGCAGGCGCTCGCGCCGCACTTGCAGCCAGCGGTCCACCGAGAGGGCCGCGCCGCAGGGGCTAATCATCAGATACAGCAACGCCAGGTTCGTCATCGTGTCCAGGCCGAACAGCATCCCCGGCAGCCGGTGAATGTACATGAGCGAGCCGATCCACGTCAGCACGCTGGTGATGTCGGTAGCGTAGCCGATCGTGAACAGGAACATGACGAGCAGGATGCCGCCGTGGATGATCCGAATCCAGGTCGGGTCGGTGACGTGGAAGTAGATGGACCAGATCGTCTGACCGTAGATCACGTCGCCCGCGCTATCGTCCCAGGTCGAGCTGGGCGTCTGGATGGCGTTGCCGTTGCGTACGAAATCCATCACGCCCGCCTCGCCGGGCTTGTCGGTCCAGCCGGTGTTCACGATCCAGGCGTCCGGCCCCAGGTAGTTCATCAGGCCGATGCAGTAGACGAGGTGAACGTACAGCACGAGCAGGCCGGCGCTGATGCGGATCAGACCCAGCGTGGTCGGGTCGGACGGCTTGAAGAAGAAGCGGTCCACGCCGCGGAGGAAGTACTTCAGCGGATGCTCGTCCTCCGCACCGTGGCCGGCCGGTCCCGTATGGGCGTCGTGAACGTTGGTCGTTTTCATGATGCATTCTCTTAGCGTGAATCGTGAATCGTGAATCGAAAGACGCCCTCGCGATCCCTCGATCATTCTTTCTTTTGAACATCGTCGCTTTGGGTGGCATGGATGTCCACGAAGTTGAGCAGCTTCGTTGCCCCCGGCACCGGTGTCGAAAGGAGAGGCACTGGGTTGCTAAGATCGCCGGGGTAGCGTTCCGGTACTCTCACGATCGGCAGGACCCAGAAGAGGAACGGGTCTTTCGGATCGAGCAAGCGGCCGTCCGCATCGTATTTGCCCATGTAAAACGGTGTGTAGTTCGTCGGATCGAGCAGATCCTTGCCCTCGCTGAACTGGCGCGGCGAGATGAGGACATGAATGATCTGATAAACGCGCACGTAGCTGACCGGGATCGTGGGATCTTCCGGGTGCGGCGAGGTGTGGGCGATGTGTCGAGCGTACGAGGCGATCAGCCGGCGGGCGATTTCCTGCGGCTCGCCGTACTGGTTGATCGGCAGTACGTCCGACATCGGCGGGATGGGCGCGGGATTTCCCTTGGCATCCTTGAACTTGAGAACGGCGCCCGTCTGACGCCGTTTCCAGATCTCTTCCCAGGGTTCGTGGGGGATTCCGGGCAGGATTACGTATTTACGTTTGAATTTCTCCTCCCAGATGGGGATGTAATCCATTGTGAACGCGGCGCCGGCGGGGGCGTGGGTCATCTCCGCCGCGGCCAGGAGCCGTTGGTGGTGCAGGTTGACCGGACTGTCGGGCCGGTTGGGTAGCTTGATCCAGCGATACTGGCCGTCGTCATACTTGACATAAAACCACAACAGCGTCGGCGGGCCGGGGTCGGGAGAGTAAAAGTGATAAGCGTTGGTCAGGTACATGAACGTCAGATAGTGGCGATACAGGTGCGTCCACGCTTGCATGGATAGCCAGGGCGGCGAGTCGTTGCGCGGAGCGACCGCCGTCACCGACGTGAGAATGCCGCCGAAGTGCAGCACGACCAGCCCGATGAGGATGACTTTCCGCAGCACGCTCGGCAACAGCACCAAGAACGAAGCGATCAGCGCCACGCCCATGGCAGCGCGCCAGGAAAAAGCGTCCGGAGTCCCACTTATCGTCCATACCTAGGAAGGCAAGCCAGGCCACGAACGCGGCCAGCGCCAACAGGCCGGCCGACTCGGTACGATCCTCCAGCGCCCAACTCGCCGTTTGCAAACGGCGCGAGACGGCGATGCCGGCGAGGAGCACGCCGGCGCCCAGGAACAGGACGCGCGGCGGCACGTAGGGCGTCAATTCCATGAACACCAGGCCGATGACGGTACAGGCCAGGCCGGCCAGCAGGATCGGCCAGGGACGGCTGAACGTTCGCAGGGCGCGGGAGACGGATGAACCGGTGGGTAAGGGATCGCGCGCCATCGCAAAGACTCCTCTCTCATGGATGCGGTCGCGGCACCCTGGCGGCGCCGAAGGCGGCTGCGCGGGCGACTGGGACGTGAATGGTTTTCTCTCTTTCAGGATACCCGATTGGTTTGGGCAAGCTACGGGGGAGGCCGAAAAAATCTCGGCAGAGCGGGCGCGAGTCGGCCTCTAATTACGGAGAACGCCCGATCCAGCGATCCTTGCGCTCCTAGCGGATGTCCGCAAGTTGGCCACGTTGCCGACTGTCAGGGGTGCCAATCCGACGAACCGGCCGCGTAAGCTGCCGGTGAGACCCCACCCGGCAGCTTACGCGGCCGGTTCGTCGTCTTGAGCGATATTATCAATTCTTCTCAAATTACCCAAATTGCGGTTGACTCTTTAATTGTCCATCTTTACTATTCAGCTCAACCGTTCGACTCGTTCGGAGCAACGTGCCCCACAGGGCAAGCTCCCGGGAGCGAGGAGGTCGAGAGCTTGGACGCACTGACTGGCATCGGTTGGACCCCGCGGGGATACGGTGCCTCCGTTCCTGTTCTCCATTTGCCCATGAGCGTTGTTGTTGCGTGCCTCAGACGGACAGCTTGAGGCGTGGAGGATGCTCTCCGCGCACGTGGGCTGTATGGGTTGTTCCATTTTTGGGAGGAAGATTCGATGTACAGCGTGGTCCTGATGATGGCGTTGACGAGCGGCGGAGACACGCCCGACCTCGGTCATCGTGGCGGCGGATGCCGTGGTGGCGGTGGTGGCTGCTATGGTGGTGGCGGCTGCTACGGTGGCGGCGGCGGTGGCGGATGCCACGGCGGCGGGCGCAAACATGGCCGGCGCGGTGGTGGCGGCGGTTGCTGCGGTTGCTATGGCGGCGGCGGCGGCTACGGCGGTTGCTACGGCGGCGGTATGGGTTACGGCTACGGTGGCTGCTATGGTGGCGGCATGGGCTACGGCGGCTGCTACGGCGGCGGCATGGGCGTGGGCGGCGGCTGCTACGGCGGCGGCATGTACCAAACGACGCCTGTGACCCCCGAGAAGCTCAAGAAGACGCCGACCGAGACGGGCAAGACGACCCAGGCCGGTCCCGCTTCGGCGACCATCCTGGTCCGCCTGCCTGCCGACGCCAAGCTGCTGATCGACAACGAGGCGACCACCTCGACCGGCGACAGCCGCGTCTTCGTCTCCCCCACCCTCAACCCGGGCCGGGAGTATCACTACACCCTGAAGGCCCAGGCTGTCCGCGACGGCAAGACCGTCACGGCCGAGCGCGTCATCGCGGTGCGGGCCGGCGAAACGACGCCCACATCCTTGACACTGCCGACGACCAGCGTTGCTCAGCGCTGAGCCGTGTTCGCAGCTTCGCAATTACGGGGCGAATCCGCGGATTCGCCCCGTTTCGTTGCGCACATAGCCCCCGGCTTGCCGGGGGTCTTCTCTCCCCGGCAAGCCGGGGGCTATGTTCAAAACGCGATGCCCCGCTGACGCAGATAGACTGCCAGCCGGTCGGGCACGTCGGTGGTGATGCCATCGACGCCCCAGTCCAGCAAGCGCTGCCAGTGTTCCGTCTCGTTGACGGTCCAGGGTAGCACGCCGCCCCGGAAGCGTGGACCTGTCGCACCTGCTCCGCATCGACAAACAGGTAGCCCGGACAATACACCTGCGCCTCGGCCCGCTCGACCAACTCCGCCGGCGCCACCGGCGCCATCTCGGCGATCAGCACCGCCCCCGTCAGTCCCGGCTCCAGCCGCCGTAAATAACGAACGCAGCGATGATCGAAGCTCCGCACCGTGGTCCGCGCCGTCACGCCCGCGCTGCGAACCGTCTCGACAATGCGTTCCTCTAATACCCCCGGCGCGGTGCCGTCGAAACGATCGTTGATGGTCTCAGGATGAAACGGCACGCGCTTCAGTTCCAGATCGAACCCCAGGTCGCGGACGTGCTCGCGCTGTTGGTCCGATTTGCCGGCCTGCTGGCCGAGTGTATCGGCGTAGGCCGAGGCAAACTGAAACAGCTCGTCGAGTGTCGGAATGCCATACGGATCGAGTCCGCGTTCTTGGGCGAACAATTCCGCGAGCGGCGTTACCTCGGCGTGCTGATCGGGAAATCGGCTGGGGTCGGGATTGCGGTCGGCGCGGTAGCCGCGCAGCTCGGCAAGGGTCAGCCGGCTGACGAGGAGGAACGGTGGCGGAGGCGGCGTGCAGGGTGGATCGCGCAGGAGCGCATCGTGAAAAAGCACAGGCACGCCGTCGCGGGTCAGATGCACGTCCGTTTCGATGCTGGTTACACCGGCGTCAAAGGCGGTCTCGAACGACGGCAGCGTGTTCTCCGGCCGAAGGCCGCGTGCCCCGCGATGCCCTTGCAAGTTAAAAACGGTGGACATCGGTGCCAGCGCGTCCGGGCGCCATGAAAAAACCTCGCGGAGACTCTCGGATCTCCGCGAGGCATGAGGAAAGAAGAGGTCAGTTCCGGCCGAGAGTGCGTGCAACTCCCGACCTGAGGGTGAATATAAAGAAACCGTAAGCTATCGTCAAGCAGATCGGCGAAAAATTCCGCCGGCCGCCCGACCGCCACCGGCGATACGACGGGAAAAGAAGGACGTCGGCGGCGTCTCGAAGCGAAGGAGTTGCCCATTTCTTTTGACAGCCTGTGCCGCCCCGAATACACTTCTCTCAACGGGACTCGCGAATCTTATCCGATCGAGCTTTTCCAGGACCAATCGCATGCTCGCTTCCAGGCAACTCGACAGCACCGGACTCGAAGAAGCTTATTACCGCCTGTTCCGCGACTTTTTCGACCTGGCCGAGAGAAAACGCCGCTGGTCGATCCGCGACGACATCCCTTGGGACAAGGTCAACCGCAACCTCAACCCCGCCATCGGCGACGTGCTGGAGACGTTCTGCGCTGTCGAGTTGTACCTGCCCGACTACATCGACAAGGCGATGCCGATGCTGCGCAAGAGCCGCGGCCGGGCCTGGTTTCACGCCAACTGGGGTTACGAGGAAGCCAAGCATTCGATGGCGATGGGCGACTGGCTGACCGCCTCCGGCCAGCGCACCGAGGACCAGCTCCGCGATGTCGAGACGCAGGTCGGCGAGTACGAGTGGAACCTGCCGCACGACAGCGCCATCGGCATGGTCCTGTACGGCATGACGCAAGAGCTGGCCACGTTCCTGCACTATCGCAACCTGCGCCGCTACGCCGACGACGGCGGCGACCCCGCCCTGTCCAAGCTGCTCACGCTCATCTGCGTGGACGAGCGCGCCCACCACGATTTCTACAAGCAGGTGACGAAGATGTACCTGGACCGCGACCGCGACGGCACCATCGAGCAGCTGCGCCGCGTCGTGCAGACGTTCAAGATGCCGGCCGTGGACATGCTGGCCAACAGCCAGCAGCGCGTGCAGGCCATCCGTGAATTGAACATCTTCGACGAGGACATTTTCTACCGCGATGTGGTCCGTCCACTCCTGGAGGGACTGGGCATCGAGTGGTCGGAGTTCCGCCAGCGCAAGCCCGTGCGCCGCGCCATCTCCACGCCGGCGCTACCCTGATAGGCTCACATAGCCCCCGGCTTGCCGGGGGTTGGAATACCCCCGGCAAGCCGGGGGCTATGTGACTTTTTTCTGGACATCGCGCGGCACCGCCCCTTACGATGCGAACATCCGTCCTCGCCCACCCTCTTCCGATGTTCTCCTCAAGGAATCGGTGTCGCCATGCGTCCACTCATCAAGGCGTGCGTTCCCTTCGTGTTCCTGTCCTGCGGTGTGGCGGTCCCTTTCCTGCGGGCCGCCGAGGAGCCGGCCGAGGATTTGCACCCGCTCGATCCCGTCTCGCGCCGATCTTCGCGGGTAACCAGCGGTTGCAAATGATGGGCGGCGGCGTCTCAGGCCAGGTGTTTTCCGCGGACGGCAAGACCCTGCTCATGAGCGGCCACATGGGGTTGAACGTCTGGGACCTGGCCGGTTCCAAACCGAGCCAGCCGCGGGCGCTGCGTGTGGAGAACTTCTATTTCCACAACGCCACCGTCGCCCTTTCGGGCGACGGTAAAACGGCGGCGGTCCTCTCCATGATGGGCGGCAACCAGGACATGCCCATCCACTTTTTCGACACCGCCACCGGCACGGAAACCCGGCAAATCGAAAACGACCAGCATATCAACGGACTCTCGTTCTCTCCCGACGGGCGCTTTCTGGCGGTCGCCGTGCCCCCTCGTATCGAACTGTGGGACGCGGCCAACGGCGACGAGGTGCGCGTCTTCGCGACCGAGCCGAACACCTTTTATCGACTGCTCGTCTTCAGTCCCGATGGCAAAATGCTGGCGGCCGTCGCCCAGTTCAACCGCTTTCCGCAGCCGGCTGAACCGTCCACGGTGATCCAGATATGGGAGACGGCCAGCGGCAAGGAGCGGCTGCGCGTCCGCCTGGCGGCGGCGCCGATGCAGGCGCCGAACCAGCGTCGCGTCTACTACGCGCAGGGGGCCAACGGCCTGGCCTTCTCGACGGACGGCCGATTTCTGGCCGCCAGCGGCAATGATTCGGCCATCCATTTGTGGGATCTCCACACCGGCAAGGAGTCGGCCTCCCTGAGCGGCTTCGAGGGCAACGCCGGCGCGCTGCTCTTCTCTCCGGACGGCCGGGAACTTTTGGCGATGGATACGAAAGGCAACCGGCTGGCCTGGAAAATGGCCGACATCCGCCGGCTTCACTCCGCCCGTCTGCCGTCGCTGAGCGAATCGACCTTCGCGGAGTTGTGGACCGAACTGGCCCAGACCGATGCCTTCCGCGCTTACCGGGCCGAGCGTCACCTGCTGGCGGACCCGAAGCGAGCGGTCGCCTTGCTGGGTAGCCAGCTCAAGCCGGTGCCGCCCGGAGATACCACCCGCCTCCGCCAGCTCGCCGCCGACCTCAACAACGCCAGCGCCGCCGTGCGCCGCAAGGCCATGATGGAGCTGCGCACCAAACACGGCGAGGCGGCCCTCGGCGCCCTGACTCCAAACGGCAACGTTCGCCGCAACAACTTCGGCATGTCCTTCGAGCAAAAGCTGCGTGACCTGTACAACACGCCGGAGCGGCGCGCGACCTCAAGGCCGTGGCGCATCCTCGAAGCGATCGGCACACCCGAGGCCAAGCAAGTGCTGGAGAAGCTGTCCCAGGGAGCGGCCGGCGTCAGCCTGACGACCGCGGCCAAGTCCGCCCTCGAACATCTCGCCGCCGTCAAGGACCATCCGCGCACACCGGCCTTCGACGAGTTCTGGACCGACCTCGCCAGCGAGGACGCCGCCCGCGCTTACCGCGCCATGTGCGGCCTATCCGCCGCGCCTTCGCCGGCTGCTGGCGCTGTTTCAGAAGGAGTTGAAACCGATGCCCGTTGTCGAAGACAAGGAGATCGTGGCGCTTCTGACGAACCTGGAAGCCGACGATTTCAAGGTCCGCGAACAGGCGACTCAAGAGCTGGAAAAACTCGGCGAGCAGGCGGTGCCGGCCCTCAAAAAGGCGCTGGCCGGCAAACCCGGTCTGGAGGCCCGCAAGCGCAGGGAGCATCTGCTGGAGCAATCGACCACGCAAACATCGCCTGTCGTGCTGCGTGCCCTGCGTTCGCTCGAAGTGCTGGAGCATTCCGGCACGACCGAGGCCAAGCACGTCCTCGTCGCCCTGGCCGGCGGCGCGCCCTCCGCCCTTCTGACCCGCGAGGCGAAGGCGTCCCTGCAACGGCTGTCTCAGCGCTGACGGCGTGTTCCTGTTCCCCTCGGGTGCCGCCGTCTCTATGCTGGAATAAGATGAACTTTCGGAGAGGCCGGCGTGTCTTTCCGAGAGGCCAGCGAGCCGCTGAAAACGCGGGCGAACAGGGTGCGGACGTAGGGGAATTTCGGCTTGCAACGCTTATGCCGCCCTCCTATACTTACTCTTTCCGCACGCCGGGGCCTGCTAGCGTAGCTCAACCAGGCAGAGCACCGCTTTTGTAAAGCGGATGTTGCGGGTTCGATTCCCGCCGCTAGCTTCCATGCCGGATCGGATCGGGCAACGCGGCAACTCCCCCCAGGAAGGTCTGGTGTTGGAGGCAGGACAACGGGCAGATGGCCGAGCGGCCAATGGCACCAGACTGTAAATCTGGCGAGGCTTCCTCTACGCAGGTTCGAATCCTGCTCTGCCCATATGTAAAAACGTGGATGGAATGCGGGTGTAGCTCAACTGGCAGAGCATCGGCTTTCCAAGCCGAATGTTACGGGTTCGATTCCCGTCACCCGCTATTGGTGTGACAGGAGAGTCCCATGAAACGTTGCCCGCGATGTGGAGAAATGAAGGATCCGTCCGAATTCGGTACTCGCCGACCCGGTGACGATGAGACGTATCTGCGGGCCTATTGCCGTCCTTGTTACAGCCGCATCTATCGGGAGTATTACGAGAAACATAAGAGTTTGTTTATTCAAAGGGCGGATCAGTTCCATGCGGAAATGCGGACTTTGATTCGTGCCGCGAAAGCCAAGCCTTGTGCGGACTGTGGGCAGTCGTTTCCCTACTACGTAATGGAGTTTGACCACCGCGACGATGAAACGAAATGCTTCAATATCGCCGATGTCATGGGTCCATGTCGGGTTGGCAAAAAGCGGTTACTCGCTGAAATGGCCAAGTGTGATGTCGTTTGCGCCAACTGTCACCGGGAGCGTACTCATCAGCGAAAACAAAACTGTCCCAAGAGGTATCGAAAAGAATCAGAAACGGTAGAATCTGTCCCCAATTTGCTGCCGTAGCGTAGTGGTAGCGCGGCGCCTTGGTAAGGCGCAGGTCGTGGGTTCAATCCCCACCGGCAGCTCTTGGTTTTGCGAAAAGTTATCACCCCAGACCCAGACGACATCTGGGCCACCTGATCTGAAACCTGCGGAGGAACGATGGCTAAGGAAGTCTTCTCGCGTACCAAGCCGCACGTCAACGTCGGCACCATCGGCCACATCGACCACGGCAAGACCACGCTGACCACCGCGCTGGTGATGCGCTCGGCAGCCAAGAACAAGCTCGACGAAGGTCAAGACCTACAAGGAAATCGCCAAGGGCGGCACCGAACGCGACGACCTGAAGACCGTCACCATCGCCGTGGCCCACGTCGAGTACGAGACCCCCAACCGCCACTACGCCCACATCGACTGCCCCGGCCACGCCGACTACATCAAGAACATGATCACCGGCGCCGCCCAGATGGACGGCGCCATCCTCGTCGTCGCCGCCAACGACGGCCCGATGCCGCAGACCCGCGAGCACATCCTGCTCGCCCGCCAGGTCGGCGTGCCGCGCATCGTCGTCTTCCTCAACAAGGTGGACACCGTCGATGACCCCGAGTTGCTCGAACTGGTCGAGATGGAAGTCCGCGAGCTGCTGAGCAAGTACGAGTTCCCCGGCGACGAGATCCCGATCGTCCGCGGCAACGCCCTGGCTGCCATGCAGTCGGCCGGCAAGGACGACGCGGCCTGCAAGTGCATCGACGACCTGATCGCACGCGCTGGACGCCTACATCCCCACGCCGCAGCGGGCCGAGGACAAGCCGTTCCTGATGTCCATCGAGGACGTGTTCTCGATCAAGGGCCGCGGCACGGTGGGCACCGGCCGTATCGAGCGCGGCAAGTGCAAGGTCGGCGACGAAGTCGAGATCATCGGCCTCATGAAGGCGCCGAAGAAGACCGTCGTCACCGGCGTCGAGATGTTCAACAAGACGCTGGAGTACGGCGTGGCCGGCGACAACGTCGGCGTCCTGCTCCGCGGCATCGAGCGCACGGACCTGGAGCGCGGGCAGGTGCTGGCCAAGCCCGGCTCGATCACGCCGCACACCAAGTTCGAGGCGCAGGTTTACGTCCTGTCGAAGGACGAAGGCGGCCGGCACACGCCGTTCTTCAGCGGCTACCGCCCGCAGTTCTACTTCCGCACGACCGACGTGACCGGCAGCTGCACGCTGCCGCAGGGCGTCGAGATGTGCATGCCCGGCGACAACGTGGCCATGACGGTCGAGCTGATCGCGGATTCGCCGATCGCCATGGAAGAGAACCTGCGCTTCGCCATCCGCGAAGGCGGCCGCACCGTCGGCTCCGGCGTGGTCACGAAGATCCTGGCGTGAGAGAGTGCGCCGGGATTAGCGACGCTTCGCAGAAGCTTGCTTCCACGCTTCTGCGAAGCGTCGCTAAACGAGACATCAGGGAATCCATCATGCGCGAGTATGTCTGGCTGGAATGCACGGTTTGCGGCGCGCGGAACTACCGCACCGAGAAGGAGACGCGCGGGGCCGACCGGCTCGAACGGAAGAAGTTCTGCCGCAAGGAACGCAAGCACACCCCGCACAAGGAATCGCGGAAAAAATAGCTCTCAGCTATCAGCCGTCAGCTTTCAGCTTTTTCTCGCAGGGAGCGAGAGCTGCTGGGTAAGGCGTCCCATCCTTTGCGGGATGGATACATGGTTTGGCTGAGAGCTGATCGCTGAGAGCTGAGAGCTTTGAAGGGGTGTAGCTCAATTGGTAGAGCACTGGTCTCCAAAACCAGCGGTTGAGCGTTCGAGTCGCTCCGCCCCTGTTTCGGGCGGCTATCGGCCTTCGCCCAACGGATGGTCGATAGCCGATAGCCGATAGCCGAAAGGACAGGAACAGCCATGGCCGTGGCCGTCAAGAACACGCCGGAAGTTGCCTCCGCGGGCCTGCTCGACCGCATGGCGGTCGCCAGTCTCGCCGGGACGGCTTACGCGCTGGGCACGCTCGGAATCGTCTTCTACCTCATCCCGTCTTTGTGGGCGGGACTGAACTGGGCGGGGAACATCTCCTGGATTGTGCGCGGCCTGATTCAACTGGCCGTGCTGGCTGGCCTCATCAACTTCGGCGTTCGCCTGCTCAAACCGAGCCGCGAAGCGACGGGCGGAGGGACCGCCCACGGCACGCGGGCCGGCATCTTCATCGGCATCGTCGGCTTCCTGATCATTCTGATGCTGACCCGCTGGGCCAGCCTGTGGTTTGAATACGGCAGCTACCAGGCGAATTGGTTCAGTCCCACCCTGGGAGCGATCTTCACGGCCATCGTCGGCGTGGTGCTGCTGCTCGTGGGGGGACGTTTTTTCCTGCGGCCGGGGTTCGAGCGGTTCCTGGTCCGGCTGGAAGATCAAGGGTGGTTCAGCGCCAAGCCGTACAAGCCGCTTCAAGGCGTGCGGGTCCGCCGCGGCACGATCTTCGGCATTCTCGTGCTGGTGGCCGCCGGCATCTGGACGCTGCTCGCGCACAACACGCTCCGCAAGGGGTCGCCGGATTGGCAACTGAACATCCCCTTCACGGGGCAGGTGGCCGTCAAGAGCCTCGGCGACGCTCCCAAGACCGCCCTTCAGGACATCTTCGCCAAAAAGGGCATTCCCGACTGGGAGGCGCGGTTCCAGGAAGGAACCCTGGTCGTGGACCGCGAGACGCTGAACGAAATCAACCAGACCGTTGATCCGGCCACGCATGTGAAAATCTTCGAGCCGGGCGCTTCCGACTTCCACACCAACGAAATCGTGGAACGCAGCGCGTACAACGAGGTGACGAGGAAGCTCAAGGAGAGCAACGAACCGCTCCCGACCACCGCCGCGCCGGAGCCGGCGAGCGGGCCGCTGGCGTATCGGGCGCTGACGCTACTACCGTCGGTGCAGTTCACCGTGCCGCTGCTCTTGTTGGCCGCGTCGCTGTGGCTGGCTTACCGCGTGGTCAACATGCCCGTCTTCGCCGACTTCCTGATCGCCACCGAGGCCGAGATGAACAAGGTCTCGTGGACCACGCAGAAACGACTCGTGCAGGACACGATCGTCGTGCTGGTCACGGTGATCCTGATGGCCTTCTACCTGTTCGCCATGGACCAGTCCTGGCGCGTCTTGTTGAGTTGGAAGCCGATCGGCGTGCTACAGGTTCCCGACGAACAGAGCGAGCAGAACACCAACGTCGAACAACGACCGTTTTGAGCGTCGCCGCCGCCCGGATGATCGCCGACTAAAAGAGTCCGCGTTATGCCAGACAACGTATCGACCCCCGATGTTTCTCCCCCGGTGACGCCGGCCCTGCCGGAATCCGCTCACGAAGAGCACGCGCCGCCGCCCGCCGAGGTCCAGCCCGAGACGACGGTTCCCAACGAACCCGTCTCGGAGGCACCCGTGGCCGCCGAAGAGCCGGCGCAGGCCGCCGAGGAGGCGCAAGCACCCGCCGAGCCGGAAGCGCCGCCGGCCCCGCAGCCCAGCAATAAGCACTGGTACGTCGTCAAGGTCCAGAGCGGCCGCGAGGAGTCGATCAAGGAGGCCATCGAACGCCGGGTCAAGATCGAGGGCCTCGAAGAGTACTACGGCCAGATCGTCATCCCGGTCGAGCGCGTCACCGAGATGCGCAGTGGCCGGCGGGTACAGAAGGAACGCAAGCTGTATCCGGGATATTTGATGGTGGAGGTGGAATACAACGACCGGATTCTCTATCTATTTCGGGAGACCTCCGGCGTGGGCGATTTCGTGGGTGGGACGGTCAACCGGCCGCCGCCGCCGATGTCCGATCGCGAAATCGAACGCATGATGCACGGCCAGCAGAAGGGCACCGACAAGGGCGGCGAGGGCGAAAAGATCATTCTGACCAAGCCGCGCTTCGGCCCGGCGACCGTGTCAAAGTGACCGACGGCACCTTCGCCGGCATGGAAGGCGATGTCAAGGAACTGCACGAGCAGAAGGGCAGCGTGTCGGTCGAGCTGACGATCTTCGGCCGGCCGGTGCAGGTCGAATTTGAATACTGGCAGGTGGAGCAAGCATAAGAGAGGGGTCAGGGGTCAGGGGTCCGGGGTCAGAAAAAAAGAGTGAATTTCTGACCTCAGACCCCTGACCCCTGCTAGAAAGGTAGCAGCATGGCGCGACAGGTAACCGCGCAGATCAAGTTGCAGGTGCCCGGAGGCTCGGCGACGCCGGCCCCGCCGGTCGGCCCCGCGCTCGGTCAGCACGGCGTCAACATCGGTCAGTTCGTGTCGCAGTTCAACGACCGATCCAAGGAGATGCGCGGCATCACGTTGCCCGTGGTGATTACCGTCTACTCCGACCGGAGCTTTGACTTCATCATCAAAAGCCCGCCCGCGGCGGTGCTGCTCAAGCAGGCGGCCGGCATCCCGCTGGAAAAGAAGAAGGGCGGCGAGGTCATCAACGCCGAGGAGAAGGCCAAGCACAGCGGCAAGTACAAGGGCTTCAAGGTGTCGTCCTCCCAGGTGCGCGACATCGCCCAGAAGAAACTGCAAGACCTCAATGCCCGTGACGTCGATCACGCCATGCGCATCATCGAGGGAACGGCCCGCAGCCTGGGCCTGGCCGTCGAGGGGTGAACCACATAGCCCCCGGCTTGCCGGGGGCTATGTGGTCGAATTCCACTGGAAACACGAAAGGGCTTCACCAGACCGGAATGGGGAGTGCCATCCCGGCGGGTGAACCTTTGTTGATTTCGAGATGTCTGAGGAAATCAGCGGCATCGGTCCCCGGATCGATCCCTGACAGCAACAAGAAGTAGCTCCATCATGGCCAAAAAACAAACCGATCAGCCCGCCGAGGCGACGGACAAGCCCGCACCGGCCGAGCAGCCCGCCGCCGCGGAGAAGAAACCGCGAGCCGCCAAGGCCAAAGCTCCCAAGACGACGGATGCTCCCTCCGCTGCCGCACCCGTCGCCGAAGCGGCTCCCGCTGCCGCGCCGGCGGGTGCAGCCACCGCCGCTGCCGCGCCGGGCGGTACGAAGAAGAAGGGCCGGCAGCCCGGTCATCCGCCGCGCCGCGGCAAGAAGCTCCTCAACAAGATCAAGAACGACCGGCAAAAGATCGGCAAGGCCGGTCCCGCCCCGCTCAAGCAGGCCATCGCGCTCCTCAAGCAGATCAAGCGGGCCAAATTCGACGAGACCGTTGAGGTTCACATGTCGCTCGGCATCGACACGACGCAGAGCGACCAGATGATCCGCGGCAGCGTGCCGCTGCCGCACGGCCTGGGCAAGGTCAAACGCGTAGTGGTCTTCTGCCAGGGCGATAACGTCGCCAAGGCCAAGGATGCCGGCGCCGACTTCGCCGGCGGCGACGAGTTGATCGAGAAGGTTCAGAAAGAGAACTGGCTCGACTTCGACGTGGCGCTGGCCACACAGGACATGATGGGCAAGGTCAGCCGGCTCGGCAAGGTGCTCGGCCCCCGCGGCCTGATGCCGACGCCCAAGGCCGGCACCGTCGTCACCGCCGGCCAGGATGTCGCCCAGGCCGTCCGCGAGCAGAAGGCCGGCAAGGTCGAGTATCGCGCCGACAAGGGCGGCAACGTCCACGCCGGCGTCGGCAAGCTGAGCTTCGAGGACGATAAGCTGGCCGCCAACATCACCGCCTTCGTCGAGCAGATCCGCGCCGCCAAGCCCACCGGCGTCAAGGGCCATTACGTGAAGTCGATCACCGTGACGGCCACCATGACCCCTGGCATTCCGGTCACCATGTAATCCGGCGAGCCGGGAGCGTGAGCGACCGGAGTTCTTCCTCCGGTCGCTCACGCTCCCGGCTCGCCCTTGAGAATGCGACATGAGCAAAGTCATCAAGCAGATGGAAATCGGACGCGCTGCGGGAAACCTTCCACAATGTCCGCGACGCGGTGGTCCTGAGCATTCAAGGGCTGAACTGCCAACTCGACGGGGCGCTGCGGGCCACGCTGCGCAAGAAGAACATCCGCCTGAAGGTGGTCAAAAATAGCCTGACGCGGCGGGTGTTCGACGAGATGGGCATCCACATCGGTGTCGATTCGCCCGTATGGGCCGGGCCGACCACGCTGGCCTGGGGCGCGAACAGCGTCGCCGAGCTGAGCCGGGCCATCGACGACGAGCTGAAGAAATCCAAGGCCGCTCCGCAGTACAAGGACAAGGTCAAGGTCAAGGGCGCCATCGCCGACGGCGAGGTCCTCAGCTTCGAAATGGCACTGAAGAGGCCGACGCGCGAGGAGGCGATCGCCCAGATCCTCGGAGCCATCCTCGGGCCGGGTTCGGCGATCGCGGGCTGTTTGACCGGCCCCATTTCGCAGGTGGCCAGCCAGATCAAAACCATCAGCGAACGCACCGAAGGCGCGACCGCCGAGGCCGCGCCCGCGGCGGGATAAAACTTCAGCCAGCCCGCAGCGCAGCAAGGGACGCCCCCTTGCTGGCGCTGCGGGCTGGTTCAAACGACGACGAGCTATTACGCAAGCCGCTGCTCCGCTTCAAGCAGCAACCGCATCAGGAAAGGACCATACGCAATGGCAGAAGGCAATGGGACCAGCTTCGAGGCCGACATCACGGAGCTGGGAGACAAGATCGCGGCCTTGACCATCACCAAGGCCGTCCAGTTGAAAGAGTATCTGAAGGAACGCTACAAGATCGAACCCGCCGCCGGCGGCGTGGTCATGGCGCCCGGCGGCGGCGGCGGCGCGGCCCCGGCCGCCGAGAAGCGTCGAGCAGACCGAGTTCACCGTCGTCCTCGACGGCCTGGCGGACCCGGCCAAGAAGATCAACGTCATCAAGGTCGTCCGCGAGATCACCAACCTGGGCCTCAAGGAGGCCAAGGAACTCGTGGAAGGCGCGCCCAAGCCGGTCAAGGAGAACGTCGCCAAGGACGAGGCCGCCAACCTCAAGAAGAAACTGGAAGAAGGCGGCGCCAAGGTCACCGTGAAGTAAAAAAATCACGGCGCGACACGGCCCGGCCTGATCGAGAAAAAAGTCGGCGAAAACAGGCGAAAAACGGGGGGCGGAACCGTCTGGACGGCCGCTCCCCCCGGTCGCCGATTTTTTCTATTTGTATTTTGCTTGACTTTGTGGTGAAATAGACAGGCTTGTTCTCCGTAAAGAGGAGTTGAGGCGCGGCAACGGTCGGCCGGTGGTTGCTCGGATGTACCGCCGGCGCTGATCGAGGCAGTTCCGTGGTTCATGCGGTGGAATGCAGCGTGCCACAATTCAGCCGACCCCCTCGCCCCCGGGTGTCCCCTCGCCAGGCCGTGCGCCTGGCTAGTTTCGCGCGCCATCCGGGCAAAACCAGGCGTGATACCAGGAACAAACTCGTGGGGAGCTTCGCACCGATACCCCCGCTGGACGGGAGTTCGTGTCGCCAGGGCGACGCCGTCCGACGCGATCAACCCCGCTGCGCTCCCACGATCGAATCTCGCACCCTTGTACGACCAACCACAGACTAGCCGGCGGCCCGCGCCGCGCGGACGCGGTGACGGACGCAGCCTTCTGCGAAAAGCACCGCGACCCGTGTGGCTCGCGCATGCCCGTATCTGTTCTAATCTTGGGAGGAGCACCGTTCTATGCCCGTCCCCGCTGTTCGCACCATCATTCCCGACAAGGTCCGCAACTTCGGCCGCTTCGGCGACACCGCCGAGGTGCCGCCGCTGACGGACATCCAGACCCGCTCCTACGAGCGCTTCCTGCAGCTGGACACGCCGCCCGAGAAGCGCACGCCCACCGGCCTGGAAGGCGTGCTGCGCGAAATCTTCCCGATCGAGAGCTACGACAAGACCCTGTCACTGGAGTACCTGCGCTACGAGCTGGGCAAGCCGCGCTACGGCCCCGACGAGTGCCGCCAGCTCCGCCTGACCTACGGCCGGCCGTTCCGCGTCTGGCTGCGCCTGAACAAGGAACAGCCGGTCGAGGAGGAAGTCTACCTCGGCGACATGCCGATCATGATCGGCGGCGGCGAGTTCATCATCAACGGCGCCGAGCGCGTCGTCGTCAGCCAGCTGCACCGCTCGCCCGGCGTCGATTTCGTCGTCGAGACCGAGGCCAGCGACAGCAAGCTCCACTCCTGCCGCATCATCCCCGAGCGCGGCAGCTGGATCGAGATCAACGTCACCAAGAAGGACACCCTCGGCGTCCGCATCGACCAGTCCGGCAAGTTCTCGGCCATGACGCTGCTGCGCGCCATGGACCCGACCTACTCCACCGACGCCGACATCCTCCGGGCGTTCTATCCCACCGAGACGGTCAAGGTCCACGGCAAGGACGCACCGCGCCAAGCTCAAAGGCGCCATCGCCGTCGGCGACGTGATCGACCCGGAGACCGGCGAGGTCTACCTCGACAGCGGCGAGATGCTCACCGAGGAGAAGCTCGACATCATCCTCGCCAGCCGCCGTCACCGAAGTCGACGATGCTCACCAAGATCAAGGACGAGCTCGATCCTCAACGTCGCTGAACGAGGACCCGACCAACACGCACGAGGAAGCGCTGCTGAAGATCTACCAGCGTCTGCGTCCGGGCAACCCGCCGCAGCTGGAGAAGGCCCGCGAGCTGTTCAAGGAGAAGTTCCAGGACCCCAACCGCTACCGGCTGGGCAAGGTCGGCCGCTTCCGCATCAACCGCAAGTTCGACCAGGACATCGCCCGAGTCGGAGATGACGCTGCGGGCGCTCGACTACCTCAACGCCATCCGCTACATCATGAAGCTGCGGGCCGGCGAGGGGCACATCGACGACATCGACCACCTCGGCAACCGCCGCGTGCGCACCATCGACGAGCTGGCCGCCGACGAGCTGCGCAAGGGCTTCCTCAAGCTGCGCCGCACCGTGCAGGAGCGCATGAGCATCCGCGACCAGCAGGACATGACGCCGCGCTCGCTCATCAACCCCAAGTGCATCTCCGCGGCCATCGAATACTTCTTCGGCCGCGGCGAGTTGAGCCAGGTCGTCGATCAGACCAACCCGCTGTCGCAGCTGACGCACGAGCGCCGGCTGTCGGCCCTGGGGCCGGGCGGCCTGAACCGCAAGCGGGCCGGCTTCGAGGTGCGCGACGTGCACATCTCGCACTACGGCCGCATCTGCCCGATCGAGACGCCGGAAGGCACCAACATCGGCCTGATCTCGCACCTGTAGCATCTACGCCGGCGTGGATGAGTACGGCTTCCTCATCACGCCGTACCGCAAGGTCAAGCACCGCAAGCTGACCGACGACGTGAAGCGGCTGCGGGCCGACGAGGAATCGCTCGCCCACCTGGCCCCGGCCGACGCCCCGACCGACGGCCAAAAGATCACGCACGGACCGCGTCATCGCCCGCTTCGGCGGCGACTTCACGTCGGTGCCCGCCGACCAGGTGCAGTACATCGACATCAGCCCCAAGCAGATGGTCGGCGTCTCGGCCGGCCTCATCCCGTTCCTCGAACACGACGACGCCAACCGGGCGCTCATGGGTTCCAACATGCAGCGCCAGGCGGTGCCGCTGCTCGTCACCGAGCCGCCCATCGTGGCGACCGGGCTGGAAAAGGACGTCGCCTACAACAGCGGCATGGTGGTGCGGGCCGAGAAGGCCGGCACCGTCACCTACGTCGATGCCCAGCACATCCGCGTCGATGAACGCGAGTACGTGCTGCGCAAGTTCACCGGCCTGAACGAGCACACCTGCCTGAACCAGAAGCCGATCGTCCAGGTCGGCCAGAAGGTCAAGAAGGGGACAGTTCTCGCCGACGGGGCGGCCACCAAGCAACGGCGAGCTGTCGCTGGGCCGCAACGTGCTGGTCGCGTTCATGTCGTGGGACGGCTACAACTTCGAGGACGCCATCATCATCAGCGAAAAGCTGGTGGAGAACGACACCTACACCTCGATCCACATCGAGGAGTTCGAGATCGAGATCCGCGAGACGAAGCTGGGCAAGGAGGAGTTCACCCGCGACATCCCCAACGTCTCGCCCAAGGCGCTGTCCAACCTCGACGAGTACGGCATCGTCCGCATCGGCACCTTCGTGCAGCCGGGCGACATCCTCGTCGGCAAGGTGTCGCCCAAGTCCAAGAGCGAGCTGACGCCCGAAGAGAAGCTGCTGCACGCCATCTTCGGCCGGGCCGGCGAGGACGTGAAGAACGACAGCCTCGAGGTGCCCTCCGGCGTCGAGGGCATCGTCATCGACACGCAGCGCTTCAGCCGCCGGGCCAGCATGTCCGAGGACGAGAAGAAGGCGTTCGACAAGGAGCAGAAGGAGCTGGAGAACCGCTACAACAAGCAGATCGCCGACCAGTTCCGCTCCATGATCGCCGAGTTGGCCGGCGTGCTGGAAAAGAGCGACGCTCAAGGACACGCTCACGAACAAGACGCTCGGCCAGGACAAGGACGACAAGGCCATCGCTCGAGCAGGCCCAGTCGTTCCGGCTGGACCACCTCGACATCCGCAGCCCCGAGCGCAAGAAGCAGTGTGCCGAGAGTCTACCACCGGCACAAGGAGCGGCTCGACTTCCTCTTCGACGAGAAGGAGCGCCGGCTCAACTCGCTGAAGCGCGGCGACGAGCTGCCCAGCGGCGTGCAGCAGATGGTCAAGGTGTACGTCGCCACCAAGCGGCAGATCTCGGTCGGCGACAAGATGGCCGGCCGGCACGGCAACAAGGGCGTGATCTCCAAGATCCTGCCCGTCGAGGACATGCCGTACCTGGCCGACGGCACGCCGGTGGACATCCTGCTCAACCCGCTGGGCGTGCCCAGCCGTATGAACGTCGGCCAGATTCTGGAGACGCACCTGGGCTGGGCGGCCCAGAAGCTGAACTTCAAGGCCGTCACGCCGGTCTTCGATGGGGCGACCGAGGAGGAGATCCGCAAGTGCCTCAAGGAAGCGGGCATTTCCGAGACCGGCAAGACGTTCCTGTACGACGGCCGCACCGGCGAGCGGTTCGAGCAGCCGGTCACGGTCGGCTACATCTACATGCTCAAGCTGCACCACCTGGTCGACGACAAGGTGCATGCGCGGGCGACCGGGCCGTACTCGCTCATCACGCAGCAGCCGCTGGGCGGCAAGGCCCGTTTCGGCGGCCAGCGCTTCGGCGAGATGGAAGTGTGGGCGCTGGAAGCCTACGGCGCCGCCTACATCCTGCAGGAGCTGCTGACGGTCAAGTCGGACGACGTGGAGGGCCGGACCAAGATTTACGAGTCGATGGTCAAGGGCGAGAACACGCTGGAAGCCGGCACGCCCGCCAGCTTCGACGTGCTGACCAACGAGATCCGCGGCCTGGCGCTGAACATGCAGCTGGAGAAGAAACGGATTTGAGTTCCTTCTGAGCGGGGGCGTCAGCCGCCCGAGGCTTCGCTCGGGGAGCTGACGTACCCCCGCGGTCAGAAGGAGAGTGTTGCGAAAATTTCGTGCCAAAGGGAAAATTTCTGCTTGTTGCAATCAGCAACTTTTCTGATTCAGATGAGCGGACTATGCGCCGAATCGAAACCTGGCTTCGCGTGTCGTTTTCACTGTTCTTCGTCTACCTCGAATGCCGCGCCGGCGACCGGATGAGCCATCCGGCCCCTCAGCGGCAGCAGTTTTGGCGAGTGCCTGCGTTCACTTCCGCCGGCCGCGTCGCGGCGGGAGAAGCTCGTGACAACAACGACGTTCGATCTGTGGTCTGCCCCGATTCGCGGATCGGTGCGTAAGGCCGTGCTGTCCCGGCCGCTTCGGTCAGAGCGATGACGAAGCGAGGCCGGGCCGCACACGAGCGGGAGACGACAACGCTTCAGCCGCACACGGGGAAGCGACCTTCGCTCCGAACCGTCGGGAGGCGGGTGGAAACATGAGTAACGGCGACATCAACTACGATCGCATCAACGACTACGGGGCCGTGCGCATCAGCCTGGCCAGCCCGCACGACATCCGCAGCTGGTCGTTCGGCGAGGTCAAGAAGCCCGAGACCATCAACTACCGCACCTATCGCCCCGAGAAAGACGGCCTGTTCTGCGAGCGCATCTTCGGCCCGGAGAAGGACTGGGAGTGCGCCTGCGGCAAGTACCGCGGCATGAAGTACAAGGGCATGATCTGCGACCGCTGCGGCGTCAAGGTCACGCACAGCCGCGTCCGCCGCAAGCGCATGGGCCACATCGAGCTGGCCGCCCCGGTCGTCCACATCTGGTTCTTCAAGGCCATGCCGTAGCCGCCTCGGCACGCTGCTCGACATGAAGACGACCAGCCTGGAAAAGATCATCTACTTCCAGGACTACGTCGTCATCGATCCCGGCGACACGCCGCTGAAGAAGCACCAGCTGCTCACCGAGGAGGACTTCCGCAAGGCCCGCGAGAGCTACGGCGACACCTTCGAGGCCGACATGGGCGCCGAGGCCGTCAAGAAGCTGCTCGAAGAGCTCAACCTCGTCGATCTGGCCGCGCGAGCTGCGCGCAGAAGCTCGACGACGAGAACAAGAAGGACAAGCCGTCCAAGCAGAAGCTGCGCGATCTCGTCAAGCGCCTCAAGGTCGTCGAGTCGCTGCGCGATTCAGGGCCTCGGCGGCCCGCAGAACAAGCCGGAGTGGATGGTCCTGGAGTGCATCCCGGTCATCCCGCCGGACCTGCGGCCGCTCGTGCTGCTCGACAGCGGCAACTTCGCCACCAGCGACCTGAACGACCTGTACCGCCGCATCATCAACCGCAACAACCGGCTCAAGAAGCTGGTCGATCTCAACGCCCCCGAGGTCATCATCCGCAACGAGAAGCGGATGCTCCAGCAGTCGGTGGACGCGCTGTTCGACAACAACCGCTGCAAGCGGCCGGTGCTCGGCTCCAGCAACCGGCCGCTGAAGTCGCTGACCGACATGATCAAGGGCAAGCAGGGCCGCTTCCGCGAGAACCTGCTCGGCAAGCGCGTCGATTACTCGGCCCGCTCGGTCATCGTCGTCGGCCCCGAACTCAAGCTGCACCAGTGCGGTCTGCCCAAGAAGATCGCCCTGGAGCTGTTCCAGCCGTTCATCATCCGCCGGCTCAAGGAGCTGGGCCACGCCGACACGATCAAGTCGGCCAAGAAGATGCTCGAACGCAAGGACGAGCAGGTCTGGGACATCCTCGAAGAGGTCATCAAGAACCACCCGGTGCTGCTCAACCGGGCGCCGACGCTGCACCGCATGGGCATCCAGGCGTTCGAGCCGGTGCTGATCGAAGGCAACGCCATCCGCATCCACCCGCTGGTGTGCAAGGGCTTCAACGCCGACTTCGACGGCGACCAGATGGCCGTCCACCTGCCGCTGTCGATCGAGGCGCAGGTCGAGGCGACGGTGCTGATGATGTCCACCAACAACATCTTCAGCCCGGCCAACGGCCAGCCGATCATCAGCCCGTCGCAGGACATCGTCATGGGCTGCTACTACCTGACGGCGACCCGCGGCGACCTCGGCGAGATCGGGCGAGGCACGGCGAGGGCAAGACGTTCGCCAGCGTCCGACGAGGTGTTCACCGCCTACGCCCAGAAGAAGCTCGGCGTCCACGCCCGCATCTACGTCCGCCTGCCGATCGACAAGAAGGTCATCAGCGAGGTGAAGGTCGAGAAGGAGCAAGACGCGCGTCGAGGAGATCCAGCGCAAGCCGAGCGGCCTGGTCGCCACCACGGTCGGCCGGGTGCTCTTCAACGACATCCTCAACTCGAAGATGGCCTTTTACGACCTGGCCCTGTCGAGCAAGCAGCTGGCTCGCATCATCGCCGACTGCTACCAGCTGCTGGGCCGGCGCGAGACCATCGAGCTGCTCGACCGCATGAAGGACCTGGGCTTCCGCGAATCGACGCGCTCGGGCCTGAGCTTCGCCACCGACGACCTGCGGACGCCGGCCAACAAGGAGAAGGTGCTGGGCGAGACGGAAAAGCACGTCGAGCAGTACCGCAAGCAGTACGACCGCGGCAACATCACCGAAGTCGAGCGCTACAACAAGGTCATCGACCTGTGGACGCACGCCCGCGACCTGATCACCGAGCAGATGATGGAGGACCTGCGCAACGACCGCGCAAGGACGAGTCGGGGCACCTGCGGCCGTACCTGAACCCGATCTTCCTGATGGCCAACTCCGGCGCCCGCGGCGGCATCGAGCAGATCCGCCAGCTGGCCGGCATGCGCGGCCTGATGGCCAAGCCCAACGGCACCATCATCGAGACGCCGATCAAGGCCAACTTCCGCGAGGGCCTGAGCGTGCTGGAGTATTTCAGCTCCACGCACGGCGCCCGCAAGGGTTTGGCCGACACCGCGCTCAAGACGGCGGACTCCGGCTACCTGACGCGCAAGCTGGCGGACGTGGCCCAGAACGTCGTCGTCACCATGCACGACTGCGGCACCACGCAGGGCGTCAGCAAGGGCGTGGTGTACAAGGGCGAGGAGATCGAACGGCCGCTGTCCGAGACGATCCGCGGCCGGGTCAGCCGCAACAGCATCAAGGATCCGGTGTCCGGTCAGACCGTCGTCGATGAAAACGAGATGATCTCGTGGGAGGCGGCCCGCAAGATCGAGTCGATGGGCATCGACAAGATCCTGGTCCGCTCGCCCGATGACCTGCCAGGCGGCGCTGGGCGTGTGCCGGCTGTGCTACGGCATGGACCTGGCCACCGGGACCTTGGTCGAGGAGGGCATGGCGGTCGGCATCATCGCCGCCCAGTCGATCGGCGAGCCGGGCACGCAGTTGACCATGCGGACCTTCCACATCGGCGGCGTGGTCAAGCGCGATATAGGCGAGTCGCGAGGTCAAGGCCAAGAAGGCCGGCATCATCCGCTACGAGCGCATCAAGGACGTGATCAACGACAAGGGCGAGCGCATCGCCCTGGCCCGCAACGGCGAGATCAAGATCGTCTCGCCCAAGGGGGCCGGCGCCAAGGACGACAAGGAACTGGAAAGCTACGCGGTGCCCAACGGGGCCGTGCTGCTGGTCGAGAACGGCCAGACCGTGCAGGAACGGCAGGTCCTGTGCAAGTGGGACCCGCACATCACGCCCATCGTCGCCGAGTTCAGCGGCACGCATCCGCTTCGACGAAATCGTCGAGGACCAGACGCTGCAAAAAGAGCGCGACGAGGCGACCGGCGCCGAGCGCTGGGTCATCATGGAGCACAAGGGCGACCTGCACCCGCAGATCATCATCGAGGACGATCGCGGGCAGATCTTGGCCACCTACTACATGCCGGAAAAGGCGTTCCTCGAAGTGCGCGAGGGCAGCAAGGTGTCGGCCGGCACGCTGCTGGCCAAGACGCCGCGCGAGGTGTCCGGCACGCAGGACATCACCGGCGGCCTGCCGCGCGTGACGGAAATCTTCGAGGCGCGGACGCCGCGCGACCCGGCCAAGATGGCCGAGGTGGCCGGCGTTGTCCGCCTGGGCGAGAAGAAGCGCGGCAAGCGGCTCATCTTCGTCCAGCCGGTGGACGACAGCGGCAAGTCGATCGGCGAGGAGCGCGAGCACCAGGTGCCGCCCGGCAAGCACCTGTCGGTCCACACCGGCGACCGCGTCAAGGAAGGCGAGCGGCTGGTGTTCGGCCCGCTGGTGCCGCACGAGATCCTGAAGATCTCCGGCATCGAGGAGGTGCAGCACTACCTCGTGCAGGAGGTGCAGTCGGTCTACCGCAGCCAGCGCGTGGACATCGACGACAAGCACATCGAGATCATCGTGTCGCAGATGCTGCGCAAGGTGAAGGTCGAGACGATGGGCGACACGGGCCTGTTGCCCGGTTCGGTCATCGACAAGTTCGCGTTCCGCGCGGTCAACGACCGCCTGAAGGAGTGCGTCAGGGTCAAGGATGCGGGCGACTCGAAGTTCGAGGTCGGCAAGATCGTCAGCAAGGAAGCGTTCGAGGAAGAGCGCGCCCGCCTGGAGGCCGAGGGCAAGGAGCTGCCGACCTACTCGACGCCGACCCCGGCGACGTGCAGCACGCAGCTTCTGGGCATCACCAAGGCGGCGGTGCAGTCGGAGAGCTTCATCTCGGCGGCGTCGTTCCAGGAGACGACCAAGGTGCTGACCGAGGCGGCGCTGGCCGGCAAGGTCGATTACCTGGTCGGCCTGAAGGAGAACGTCATCCTGGGCCACCTGGTCCCGGCCGGCACCGGCTTCCACTCGCACCAGGAGGCGGAAGTGAAGCTCAACGCGCCGGCCTTGCGGATCGGCACCGACGGCGAGGAGGCCGGCGAAGAGGCCGCCGACCAGCTCGAAACGGCCGGCGCCACGGAGTAACCCTTTTACCAGCCCAGAGCGCCAGCGAGGGAAGTCCCTCGCTGGCGCTTCGGGCTGGTAAGTTTGTCTTCCATCTTGACCAACGCCCCGTCTGCCACTACCGTAATCTCTTTACGAGGCGCAACCCGAAGAAAACCCCACCTCGGTGGGAGTAGATGGAAAGAATGCGACGATGCCGACGATCAACCAGCTAGTCCGCAAGCCGCGCGTGCAGCAGTATCGCCGGCCCAAACACCCGGCCCTGCATGGCTGCCCGCAGAAGAAGGGCGTCTGCTTGCAGGTCAAGATCATGACGCCCAAGAAGCCGAACTCGGCCCTGCGGAAGGTGGCCCGCGTGCGCCTGTCCAACGGCGTCGAGGTGACGGCCTACATCCCCGGCGAGGGCCACAACTTGCAGGAGCACTCCATCGTGCTCGTCCGCGGCGGCCGCGTCCGCGACCTGCCCGGCGTGCGCTACCACATCATCCGGGGCGTCCTCGATTCGCAGGGCGTCGCCGACCGCAAGCAGGCCCGGTCCAAGTACGGCGCCAAGCGCGAAGGCAAGTAAGCCAACCTGAGCGGGGGGCTTACGCCCGCCTGAGTCCTCACTCAGGGGGCTTACGCCCCCGCTCAGACATCCTTCATCCTTTCAAAGAGGAGTGGATGCTCGTGATGATGGAACTGAACGTGACCCTGGAATTTTCCTGCGTCGGCTGCGAGGAATGCGTCACGGTCACGGTCCAATGCAAGGGGGCGGATTTGCGCGACGAGGCACTGGCCGCCGTCCGGGTGCCCTGCCCCCATTGCCATGCGATCAACCAGCTGTCCTTTGAAACCAACGGCACCGTCCGGTCGGTGCGGCCCTGCGTGTGCTATCGGCCGCTGCCCGAACCGTCGGTAAACTGAAAGACCCGATTCGTCCGACAGAGATTCAACTATGGGAAAGCGAACCGCCAGCGCGGAAACCCTCAAGCAGAACTCCCGCTACAGCGGCTACTCCGAGTTGGCCAGCAAGTTCATCAACTGCCTGATGTGGCAGGGCAAGAAGGCCACGGCCATGCGCATCTTCGACGGCGCCCTGGAACAGATCAAGAAGCGCATGCCCGACGCCGAGCCGATCGACGTATTCACCAGGCGGTCGAGCACGTCAAGCCGACCGTGGAAGTGCGTTCCAAGCGCGTCGGCGGGGCCACGTATCAGGTGCCGATGCAGGTCAACAAGAAGCGCCAGCAGAGCCTCGCCATCCGCTGGATCATCGACGCCTCGCGCAACAAGACGGGCCGGCCGATGTTCCTGCGACTGGCCGACGAGCTGATGGCCGCCTACCGCCGCGAGGGCGAGGCGATGACCAAGCGCGAGAACACCATCAAGATGGCCGAATCCAACAAGGCGTTCGCCCACTTCGCCTGGTAATCGTCGGCGACACCGATCCCGGCAATCGGCCGAGGGGTTTACGGAATCCTCCGCAGCCCCTCGGCCGATTGCCGTTTTTGCTAGAATGAACTCACATAGCCTCCGGCAAGCCGGGTGAGACATCACCCCCGGCAAGCCGGGGCTATGTGTTCGAGGGACGCCATGGCCGCCACCAAGCTAGACCTGAGCAAATTCCGCAACCTGGGCATCATCGCCCACATCGACGCGGGCAAGACGACGACCACGGAGCACTTGCTCTATTACGCCGGCGCCACGCACCGCCTCGGCGCAGTCGATGCCGGCAACACGACCACCGATTACGATCAAGAAGAGCAGGAACGCGGCATCACGATTTACAGCGCCTGCATTCCGTTTCAGTGGCGCGACTGCACCATCAACCTCATCGACACGCCCGGCCACGTCGATTTCACGGCGGAAGTCGAGCGCAGCCTGCGCGTGCTGGACGGCTGCGTCGTCGTGTTCGACGCCCAGAAGGGCGTCGAGGCCCAGTCCGAAACGGTGTGGCGGCAGGCCGACAAGTACCATGTGCCGCGGCTCGTCTTCATCAACAAAATGGATGTCGTCGGGGCGAATTTCGATCATCGCGCTGGAGGCCATCCGCCAGCGCCTGGCCGGCACTCCTGTCGCCGTCAACATCCCCATCGGCTCCGGTTCGGTCAAGGACAGCGCCACGCCGTTTACCGGCATTATCGACCTGATCGAGATGAAGGCGCTGTATTTCGATCCCGCCGACCAGGGCAAGACCTACCGCACCGAGCCGATCCCCGACAAGCTGCGCCCCGCGGCCCAGAAGTGGCGCGAAAAACTGTTCGACACGCTGACCCAGCACGACGAAGGGGACCAGCTCACTAGCGCCTATCTCGAAGGCCGGGAAATCTCCGCCGACACGATCCGGGCGGTTCTGCGCGAGCAGACGCTCAAGCTCCTCATCCAGCCGGTGCTGTGCGGTTCGGGGCGCGAACACATCGGCATCCAGCCCTTGCTCGACGCGGCGACGTGGTACTTGCCCAGTCCGCTCGACCGGCCGCCCGTCACGGGCGTCAACCCGAAGAAAAAGGACAAGGAAGAGAAGCGCAAGCCGGACCCCAAGGAGCCATTCTGCGGCCTGGTCTTCAAGATCGTCCCCGACGTCAAGGGCGAGCTGTATTACGTGCGCATCTACTCGGGCACCTTGAAAGCCAACAGCCGGCCGTATAACCCCAACCGCGACGGGAAGGAGATGGTCAGCAAGCTTTATCACACCGAGGCTGACCCCCGGCAGCGCACCGAGGTGGGTGAGGCGTATGCCGGCGATATCGTGGCGATCATCGGCATGAAGGAGTCGATCACCGGCGACACGCTCTGCGACGTGCAGCACCCGATCCTGCTCAAAAGCATCCAGTTCGCCGAGGCGGTCGTCAGCCGTTCCATCGAGCCGGAATCGTCGGCCGACAAGGACAAGCTCATTTCCGTCCTCAATGTGCTGCGCAAGGAAGACCCGACATTCACCTGGAACACCGACAAGGACACCGGGCAGACCTTGATGAACGGCATGGGCATGTTGCACCTGGAGATCAAGCAGCACCGCATGGAGCGCGATTTCCGCCTGAAGGTGCGCGTCGGCCAACCGCGCGTCAGCTTTCGCGAGACGATCCGCAACCCCATCACCGTGACTGGTGAGTGCGTCCGGCAGGCCGGGCAGTCGGGCCTGTTCGCCAAGCTGGAAGTGTCGTTCGAGCCTTACCGCGGCGAGGAGTCGATCGTCGTGGAAACCCGGCTCAAGCCAGACGTGCTGACGCCGGCGTTCGTGGCCGCCGCCGAGCAGGGCGTACGCAGCGCCCTCGATTCGGGCGAATTGGGCTTCCCGGTCATGAACGTCAAGGCCACGATCACGGGCGGCGAGATGGACGAGCAGTTTTCCAACGACACCGCCTTCCAGGCAGCCGGCGCGGACGCGGTCCACCGGGCCATGCGCGACAACATCGTCCTTCTAGAGCCGTGGATGAAGCTGGAGGTGACGGTGCCCGACGAGTTCCTCGGGCCGGTCCACTCGGACCTCAACGCCCGGCGCGCGGAGATCAAGAAACTGGAGAACCGCGCCGGCGTCTGCCAGTTGGAGATGATCGTGCCGTTGTCGAAGATGTTCGACTACGCCGACAAGGTGCGCAGCCTCAGCCAGGGGCGGGCGTCGTCGTCGATGGAACCGTACAAATATCGGCCCGCGCCGGATGACGTTCTGCGAGCGCTTTTGCATCCCGACGAGACGTATTGAGTCCGGGAATCGGGGAAGCTGTCTTCTCAATGTGGGAGTGTTGGCAATGTGGCAAAATGGCAAAGTCGCCCTCCAAATCGGACACTAAGTCTTATCTGGATGAGACTTGCGAGTTGAATCCCACTTTGCCAATGCACGCGGAATTTGGCAAAGTGGCAAGCAGGGTCCGACAGGACGCCTGCCAACTTGACAACCAAGCCAAACGATGCCCCAGCGCGTAAAGCGTTCTAAATACCCCAGCTTTCGATCCGATTCAGCAGGCTTTCCAGACGTCGAACGATTGCCGAGAGATCGTCGTAAGGCCGCCCTTCGTGATACAGCCAGCGGAGCCAGTTCACGAGTGCCAGGATGGTGCCGGTTCGGTCCAGTGCGCGGGCGAGTTGCGCCTCGATGTCGTTCAGCCCACGCACCCGGCGGTAGGCGCAGGCCGCGTTCCCACCCTTCCGGATCATCACCGACGAGGCTTCCCAACAGGCGAGCCAGGTCCGCCGCGACATGGTCGGCCTTGACCGCGCCGTAATCGACTAGCCCCGTCAGACGATCGCCCTCGAAGAGAAGATGGTCATGCCACACGTCGCGCAGGCAGGGCTGCACGGGACAGCGGAAGTCGATCCAGGGATCGAGGCAACGGGATACTTCCGGCAACAAGCGGGGCAATCCCCGCCACGCTCGCTCAGCCACCGGCCACAGGATGTCAAACAGGGTAGACGTGGTTTGCGGCCGCCATCCGGAAGCAACAAGGGTTTGCCATTCCGAGAGGACTTTCTGTCGGATGTGGACGGCGGGGCAAGGCTTCGCCGGTGTGGCCAAAACCTCCCAGGTTCGATGCAGCCTGGCCACTGCCTCACACGCTGTCTGCAGGCGTGCGGGCGAAGGGTTGTCGGCATAATCCGCCCGGCCCTCCAGCCATTGCGTTAGCTCCCACACACGCCCCGCCGCCTCGATGACTGTATCGCCCTCACGGCTGGTATATACGGCAGGAATGAAGTCGAGTCCCTGCCGGCGGGCGCTTTCCATCAATTGATGCAGGCCGCGGACCCAGGCGGCCGTCTTGGTGGGAGGCCAGGCTCGCAGACAGAATGTCCCCGCAGCCCCCTGATAGCGCCACAGGCGCGCCCCGCTGAAGCCGCCACCGTTGCCCAGGGGGACGAGCGGGCCGCAGGGCCAGGCCGACGGATACCGCTGGCGAACCTGCGCGGCAAGTTCGTCAAGGGATTCTCTCCCGCTTTCGTTCCAGCCAGACACGATCTCTCCGATTTGCCAACCCGTCTGGAATGCGAATTTTTGTCTTGCCTCAATTGTATTGTCCCGCCTCAGAGAATCTGGGCGGAACGGGCAAAGGCGGCCGGCAGATACGACGGCCTGAGAGAGATGTCTCCCCCGTTCGCCCCGACTGTCTTCTTGAGAACGGGCGAACCGGCCGACACAACAGTAGTGTTCGCGAGGAGCGGCGATCCTTCGGATAACATCCCAGACACCCGTACTGGCCTGATCGTCGTGCCTTGCCAGAAAGGAACGGATTCCATGATACGCGTATCAAAGTGGATACCTGCCGTCGGTATGACTCTCCTGTTCACCGCCAACGTCCCGGCTTCCCCACCCACGGCCGGCCCCGACGAATCCGCCGCCGTCACCCGCACGGTCGGCGACAGCGCCGAGGATCGGGAAGTGAAGCCGCTGCTGGACAAGTTGAGCGAATTGAGCCGGCTCATCAGCGAAAACACCCAGTCGCCGCAAGCCTGGCGCTACTCCCTGGAGCAAGCCGAAGTGCTGCTCCAGCTCGCCAGCCGCTCCAAGGGCGAGGAACGCGACAAGCTCCTAAAAATGGCGATCGATAGCTATTACGGCGCGGCCGTCCTCAGCCCCGCCGATCAGCCGGCCGCCTACGAACGTCTTCTGCACTTGCCCGCGCATCTGGCCCGCGCCCTGCCGGGCAACCCGCTGGCCCAGTACGCGATGCTTCAGGAGATTCAGGCGGATTGCGTGCGCGAACTGGAGAAAAGCGGAGGCGATCGCGCCAAGGCCCAGGAACACCGCCGCGTTCGGCTGATGCGGTTTGCTCGCGAGAACATCCAGTCTCCCGAGGCGCCGGGCGCGATCCTGGAGGCGGCGCAGATCAGTGAGTCGCTGGGATCGACCGACGAGGCGTGCCGCTGCTACCGTTACCTGAACGAGAACTTCCCCGGCCACGCCGCGGGCCGAAAGGCCGGCGGTGCCCTGTGGCGGCTGGGCAAGATCGACGGCCCCGTGCGTCTGGAGATGCCGCTCCTTTACGCCGCAGCCAACGACGCGCCGTTCGACCTGGCCCAGCTGCGCGGCAAGTTGGTGGTCGTGTATTTCTGGTCCAGCACCGCCGCGCACGCCGCGGACGATTTCCGCGCCCTGAAGCAGCTCACAGATCGGTATGGCAGTCGCGGCGTGGAGGTGGTCTACGTGAACATGGACGACGACTCGGCCAAGGGCCGCGCCTTTTTGTCCGAGCAGTTGACGGCCGGCGTGCATCTGTATCAGTCCGGCGGACTGGCCGGCGCCGCGGCGGAGCGTTACGGCATTCTAGAGTTGCCGCACGCCTTCCTCGTGGGCAAGGACGGCACGTTGCTGGGTCACTCGCTACCGGCGGCCCAGTTGGAAGCGCACGTCACCCAGCATCTGAACCCCGGCAACTAGCCGGCGACGAGCAGCGATGAAGCGGCCGGTTGATCGCGCGTGATCAGCCGGCCGCTTCGATGGTTTCTTGAACTTTCTCTCCGAGTGTCTCATGCACCAAGGCAAGCAAGCTCTCTCGATCGAATGGCTTGCTGATGGCCTGATCGGCGCCCAATAGCTGGGCGATTCCCCGCAGGTCGATTCGGCCACAAAAGCTGCCCGAACCGAGGGCGATGATTTTCACGCCAGCGGAGAGGCGACGCAGCTCGCGGAGTGTTTCCAGGCCGTCCTTGCCGGGCATGAACAGGTCGCACAGCACCAGGTCCAGCGGATTCTGACGGAAAACGCGAACGCCCTCCGCGCCACTGTTGGCCTCCAGGATCTGGTGCCGAGGCGCGAGCAGGGCACGAATCTCCTGGCGCCGTCTTCCTGGTCGTCGATGACAAGAATACGAGCCAAGGGAACCTCTCTGTTCCTTTGAGGTCACGGTTATCCCCTTCAATTATAGAACAGAGAGCCACCCGCCGAATGGATTGCGTCCCTTCATTAATCTCCCTTCTCGAAGAGGGGCCGTGCCCTTTCCCGCTTCGACGCCAGGCGCTCCACGTCCTCCGGCAGCAGGTAACGTCGCTTCACGAGATCCTTGCAGACTTCGTCCCAACGCTTGCAATACCCCGCGAAGCTGCCGTATCGTCCCATGATCGACTGGCGCGGATCGCCCGTCTTTTGGCGCTCGCTCTCGGTGCGCGGGAGCGGGATGTATGAACCGGCGAGGTTGGCCAGCATCGCCTCGGCACCCACGTCGCGGCGGCGCAAGTTCCAGCCGGTGTACGTGGCCACCGGCACTTCCACCTCAACCGGCAACAGTGTGCCGAGGTCGTTGCCGTCCACGTCGCTCTTGGGCACCCGGACGACGTAATGGCCGAGGATGCGCGGCGGCTCGACGGTGATGATCCCCTTCGACTCGAAGTCCGGCCCGAAGTCGGCGACGGGCGGGCACTGGATCACCTGCGGATAGCGCACGCCCGGCAGCGCCGAAAATCCGGTGCTGGATTGATGCCAGTCCACCAGCGTCCCCTTGTCGATGCGTGGGTATCTGCTCGGCGGCGGGTATCCACTTCCCTTCACCCAGGCGTCGAGGGCGTCGAGCAGCGCACGCAGGAACGGCCGATAATCGCCGGGGTTGTGCAGGTTGTCGGCGTTGCCGCGTCCGGGCGGCCAGTTGGCCGGGCCGTGCTGCGTGCCGCCGAACGTGTAAATGCGCACATTGTCGGGGATAACGGCGTCCTTGGTGCCGAGCGTATCGGTGTGAACGAGCGAGCCGCTGCGGTGCCAGTATTCGGCGGCGCTTTGCGTGTGCATCACCTTCGGCAGCAGCTCCGCATCCTCGCTCGCGGTGCGCCGCAAGATGCCGTCGCGGCGGTCGGTCTTCTCCGGCTTGCCCGAGTCAGCGCGGAGATAGTCGAGCTGCGATTCGCCGTAGGTGAACGGAAAACGATCGGCGGAATAAAG
This sequence comes from uncultured Planctomycetota bacterium, assembly GCA_963767535.1. GTDB lineage: Bacteria > Planctomycetota > Planctomycetia > Gemmatales > Gemmataceae > JAJPHU01. The sequence goes on along the minus strand of CAVYEC010000005.1, from coordinate 376,042 downwards.
GTGGTCCTCGTGCTGGCCGTTGTGGCGGGTTGGCTGGGCGAAGCGGTGGTTGAAGAAACCGAGTCCGCCGCCGGCCACATGCGGCATGAGACCGTCGAACACCTTGCGGCCGGACTCGTCCGCGTTGAAACCGAGGTAAAGGAAGTTGCGCAGAAACCGGCCGCTCTGCGACACGCCGAACCCAAGCGTTCGCGTGATGACCGGCTTACCCTCACGGCACAGCGGATTGGTTTCGCCGGATTCGTAACGCAGGAACGAAACGAGATCGCGCACGGCGGCGTAGCCGAGTCCTTGCACGATCGGCCCCTCGGCTTCACAGACAAGCTCATACAGATAACCGGGCCGAAATCCACCGGCCAGGCGCAGCCCAACTTGACTGAGCGTGCCCGGCACGCCCTGTTTGACGGCCGCCACCGGCAGCGCTTCCAGTGACCACTGGCCGCGCGGGATCGGCACGCGCTCGTCCGTTTCACGCATTCGCCAGGTAAGAACGCCTTCCGCCTCGCCCTGGCGCGTCGGCCGGTACGAGCCATGCCCGTCGCGGCGCGATAGTGGTAGGCTGTCCGTCGGCGTATCGGTACTCGTTTCGTAGCGCACGAGGCCGCGGATCGGTTTGCCGTCCTCCGTGGCCACCGGCGCGCGCAGCAACAGCCTTCCGTTGCCGGGTAGTAGTTCGCCAATCCAGCCGCACCAGACGACTGTGTAGCCACGACGGAAGAGGAAGCCGTCGCCGGCATCGCGCTCGCTTGTCGGGTTGTTGCCGCCGGGTGCGCTGTTGAAGAAACTCAGGGCCAGTTTGTTGCCGCGATTGTTCACGTCGTAAAGGATCGCCCCGTTGCCGCGGGCCGGATCGCGCGGCATCAGGATGCACAAATCCGACTCGAACTCGACGAGGTTTCGGCCGTTGCGGGCGGCGCGATCCAGATCGACGATGATCCGGTTGCGCTCATGAGTAGGATCGACGGCGAAGCGTGCGACACCGGTGATCTTCTCGTAAGGGCCGGCGTCGCCGAACGCCTTGCCGCCGGCGAACGGCTCGCGCCGGTGAATTTCCAGGGCCACGACGCCGGCCCGCGCCGGCGCGACGCCGGCGCAAAGCGCCAGCACACACAGCCACTTCGCTTTGCTCATTTCGTTCTCCCGTAAGGTCACATGGCCCGCGGCTTGTCGGGGGCTATGTGGGATAACCACGTCGCCATATCATGTCCATAACGGCCGCGCGTCCAACGGCCCTTCCTCCCTCCCCCCTTGTGGGGGAGCGCCTTCACCCCCACCCCTACCCTCCCCCACAAGGGGGGAGGGAGAAAATACGCCCGACGAGCAGGAGACCTTCATGGATTCGCACACGCACCCGGAACCGACCGTAGTCGTCATCTTCGGCGGCGGCGGCGACCTGACCCATCGTAAACTCGTCCCCGCCCTGTACAACCTTTTTCTCGATCATTGGCTGCCCGAGCATTTCGCCATCCTCGGCATCGACCGGCTGAACATGAACGACGACGCCTACCGCAAGCACCTCCGCGAGGGCGTCGATCAGTTCTCGCGCCGCGGCAAAACCAAGCAGGACGAGTGGGACAAGTTCGTCACACACCTGAATTACCTGTCCGCCGATTTCAAGGCCAATGATACGTACACCAAGATCGCCGAGCAGCTCGGCAAATGGGACAAGGATTGGCAGGCGAAGGCGCACCATATTTTCTATCTCGCCACCGCGCCGAGCATGATCGAAGTCATTGCCCGGCAACTCAGCCAGGTCAAACTCTTCGACGACGTGCAGCGCTCGCGCCTGGTTGTCGAGAAACCGTTCGGCCACGACCTCGAATCGGCTCGCACGCTCAACCGCCAACTCGGCGCCCAGATGCGCGAAGAGCAGATTTACCGCATCGATCATTACCTCGGCAAGGAGACGGTGCAAAATATCCTCGCCCTGCGCTTCGCCAACAGCTTCCTCGAACCGATCTGGAACCGGCGCTACATCAACCACGTGCAGATCACCGTCGCCGAGGCGGTCGGCGTCGAGCACCGCGGCGGCTATTACGACCACGCCGGCGCCCTGCGCGACATGATCCAGAACCACTTGCTGCAAGTGCTCTGCTGCATCGCCATGGAGCCGCCGGTTTCGTTCGACGCCAACGAGGTGCGCAGCAAAAAGACCGACGTTCTCCATGCCATCCGCCCCATCCCGCCCGGCCAGGTGTCGCAGTTCGCCGTCCGCGGCCAGTACGACATGGGCACGCACGACGGCCAAACCGTCCCGGCCTACCGCCAGGAACCCGACGTGCCCGGTGATTCCCCCACGGAAACCTACGCGGCCGTCAAGCTGCATGTCGATAACTGGCGATGGCAGGACGTGCCGTTCTACCTGCGCACCGGCAAACGCCTGCCGTCCCGTGTCTCGGAGATTTTCGTGCAGTTTCAGCCGGTGCCGCACCGCTCGTTCCCGTCCAGCGCCACCGGCAACTGGGCGCCCAACCGCATGGCCATCCGCATCCAGCCGGACGAGGACATTCAACTGCGCTTCCAGGCCAAGCAGCCCGGCCCGAACTTGCACCTCCGGCCCGTTCACATGCGCTTCTCGTACAAGGAATCGTTCAAGACGCCGACGCCGGAAGCCTACGAGACGCTGCTGCTGGACGTTATCCGCGCTGACGCGACGCTGTTCATGCGCGACGATCAAGTTGAGGCGGCCTGGTCCGTGGTGATGCCCATTCTCGAAGATTGGAGCAACCACCCGCCGCTGGATTTCCCCAACTATGCCGCCGGCAGTTGGGGGCCGGAAGAGGCTGACGAGTTGCTGTCCCGCGATGGCCGGCACTGGTTCGCCCCCGAACTGAAGAACGCACACTAAAGACCCCCGCATCGGGATTTCAGAAGGAGAGATCCATGACGAACGTGAAAGAACTGGCCGCCCAGTTGCGCGTGGACAGCATCCGCTGCACGACGGCGGCCGGCTCCGGACATCCGACGTCCTCCATGTCCGCCGCCGACCTGATGGCCGTGCTGATGACGAAATACCTCCGCTACGACTGGGCCAACCCACACAAACCGCAGAACGACCGCCTCATCTTCAGCAAGGGCCATGCCTGCCCGCTGCTCTACGCCATGTTCAAGGCGGCCGGCGTCGTCTCGGACGAGGAGCTATTGTCGCTGCGCAAGTTCGGCAGCCGGTTACAAGGACACCCCAATCCGCATGTGCTGCCCTACGTCGATGTCGCCACCGGCTCGCTCGGCCAGGGCTTGCCCATCGGCGTCGGCATGGCGCTCAACGGCAAATATCTCGACAAGCTGCCCTATCGCGTCTGGGTCGTGCTGGGCGATAGCGAGATGGCCGAGGGTTCCATCTGGGAGGCGTTCGACAAGGCGTCCTATTACAAGCTCAATAATCTGAGCGGCATTCTTGACATGAATCGCCTGGGTCAGCGCGGCGAGACGGATCTCGGTTGGAATAGCGCCGCCTACGCTGCCCGTGCCCGCGCTTTCGGCTGGCACGCTATCGAGTTGAACGGCCACGATCTCGACGCCATTGACCGCGCCTATGCCGAGGCGATGAACCAGAAGGACCAACCGACCTGCCTTATCGCCAAGACGGAGAAGGGCCACGGTTTTTCGCAGGTGGTCAACAAGGACGGCTGGCACGGCAAGGCGCTTCCGCCGGACATGGAGAAAGCCGCCCTCGCCGAACTCGGCGGCGTGCGCCATATCACGATCACTGGGCCGAAGCCCGAAGACAAGCAGCCCGCCTCGCGTCCGGGACCGCAACCGCTCAAGCTGCCGACCTACGAGGTCGGCAAGAAGGAGGCGACGCGCAAGGCATATGGCGATGCCCTCGTCGCACTCGGCACCAGCCGATCCGACGTGGTGGCGCTCGACGGCGAAGTCTCCAACTCGACGCACGCCGACGAGTTCAAGAAGGCGTATCCCGACCGCTTTTTCGAGATGTTCATTGCCGAGCAGCAGTTGCTCGGCGCGGCGGTTGGCCTCGGCGTTCTGGGCAAGCGCGCTTTCGCCTCGACGTTCGCCGCCTTTTTCACGCGGGCTTACGATCAGATCCGTATGGCCTCGATCTCGAACGCGACGATCCACCTGAGCGGCTCGCACGCCGGCGTCAGCATCGGCGAGGACGGCCCGTCGCAGATGGCGCTGGAAGATCTGGCCATGATGCGGGCCGTTTGCGACAGCACCGTCCTCTATCCGTGCGACGCCAACCAGACCGCCCACCTGATCGGCCTCATGGTGGACTTGAAGGGCATCTCGTATCTGCGCACGACGCGCGAGAAGACGCCCATCATTTATCCGTCTGCCGAGAAGTTCCCGGTAGGCGGCAGCAAGGTGGTCAAGCAGTCGGGGCAGGACAAGGTGGCCGTCATCGCCGCCGGCATCACGGTGCATGAGACGCTGAAGGCGTACGACACGCTCAAGGGCGAGGGGGTCGCCGTCCGCGTCATTGATGCATATTCCGTCAAGCCGATCGACCGGGCGACGCTGGTGCAGGCGGCGAAGGACACAGGCGGCAAGATCGTTGTCGTCGAGGACCACTGGATCGAGGGCGGTCTCGGCGATGCGGTGCTGGAAGCGTATGCGGCGGCGGGAGCGCTGCCACGCGTGGTCAAACTGGCCGTGCGCGACATGCCGGGTTCCGGCACGCCGGCGCAGCTCCTCGGTGCCGCGGGCATTGATGCGGCGCACATTGTCAAGGCGGTGAAATCGCTGGCGGGTTAGAAAGCTGATTAGCGACGCTTCGCAGAAGCGTGAGGGCAAACACGCTTCTGCGAAGCGTCGCTAACCAGACAACTGGGCCGCGTTACTCCTTTTGCGACAGTTTTTGCCGCAATTTCTCGAACTCGTCGGTCAGGTTGCCCGTTCGGGGCAGGAACGGCTGTGCCGTCTCGACAACTTTCTGCGCCTCGGCACGGTTCCCCTCACGCAGCGCCTGCTCACCCACCGTCAACAGCCAGTTCAGACGGCGATTCAGTTCGGCATCTCCGGTGGAGCGGGTGAGGAGGTCTGCGCACCATCGAGGCGGCGGCGGACCATTTTCCGAGTTCCAGCTGCGTCTGCACCAGCATCTCCTGGGCCGGCACTACCACGGCTTTATGCTGGGGCTGTTTCTGCCAGCGCGTCACGATTTCATTGAGCATCTGCAAGCGACGCGGCCCCTGGCGGGCGGCCGTCAACGTGCGGTCCCATTCTTGAAGCAACGACAACTGGCCCGCCCGCGCGAGGATGTCCACGAACGCCAACCACGCTTTCTCTTGCACGCGGACGTCCTCACCGGCCAGCACGCAGCGCCACAGGGTTCCCAGTTGCGCCGGCGAAGCGCACTCGCCCAGCACCGTCGCGGCCCGGCTACGCACGCCCGGATCGCCGTCGCGCAATAGCAATTCCTCCAGTCGGGATAGCAGTTTCTTGCGCTGGTCTTCGCTTAACCCTTCTGCGTCGCTCGCCGCATGCGCCATTGCGCCGACGAGGTTGAAACGCACCGTGGCGCAGTGATCGTTCAGGGCGCCGAGCAGACTCGGCAGCACCGACGGCTCGGCGACGCGCTCCAGCGCCTGCGCCGCCGCCTGCCGCACCGGGCCGGAGTTGTGGCGCAAAAGGCCGATCAAAACGGGGCCGGCTTCCTTCACGCCCAGCGCCCCTGAGATCCTCGGCCGCCTCGACCACCACTTCCAGGGCGGGGTCGTCGAGTGCCCCTTGCAAAAGGGGCATGACCTGCTTTCGCCGAACCGGCACGTCCACCCCTTCGCCGCGCGCGTGCAGGGTCAGCGCGTGCAGGACGGCGGTGCGCACCGTGGGAGCGTCGGCGTCCGCCAGATGCCGCAATCGCTCGAACACCGCGGCTTCGTGAACGCGACCCAATCCCAGCACCGCGGCCCGCTGTACTTCCGCCGCGCTATCGTGAGTGAGCTGCATCAGCGCCTGGGTCAGCCGGCGCTTGGCAGCCGCCTCCGCGGCCGGCAACAACTCGATGCTCCAGTTCACCGCCAGCACGCGCACGGCCGGGTCGTCCTGTTCGACGAGCGACTGAATGTGACTGACGCGCTCAGCCCCGGACAGCCGGCCGTAAAGCTGCTGCTGCAAGCGCAACATCTGGGCTCTCGACCGCGTAAGGTCGCCTTCCAGCCGGTACGCCCGGCTGGTCTGGTAAGCCAACCGCGCTTCCAACCAGCGCTCGTTCGTCAGGCCCTTGTGGCGCTCCCACCAACTTTGCCAGCGGCCGACATCCGTGCCGAGATCCTGCCCGCTCAGTTCGTGCAGGGCCGACGCCGCGGCATGGCGTAGCGGTTCCACGTCGCAGGCGAGATGATCGATCAAGACCTGAGCGGCCTGCTTGCTGCCGCAGCGGCCGAGCGTCCACAGGGCCATCTGCCGAGGGGCCGGCTCCGCCTCCCGATCCGCCGCCAGGTCCTGCAAGCGCTTCACCAGGCGTTCGTCCGCCAGGACGGCCAACGTCTGAGCGGCCCCTTCGCGCACGGCCGGCTGTCGGGCCGACAGGGCGGCGAATAGCTCGTCGAGGAAACGCCGATCCTGACGCAACCGCACGGCGGCGGCCAGGGCCAGAAACACTTCGACTTTCTCGATGTTTCGCAGCCCATCGCGTATCATCTTGTCCGCGCCGTCGAGCTTGCTCTCGACCAGCAGCAGGGCGGCCTGTCCCTGCCCCAGCGCGTGCTGGCGGTCGTGCAGCATTTCTTGCAGGTGGGCCAGGTCCGGCCCCTTCGCATTGGCTGCGCCGTCGTCCGCGAGCAGAATCCCCAGGGCGAACAAGAGGGGCTGAAGGGCTTGCATGGGCGGATCTCCCGAGAAACACGGATATGCTGCTTTCGCCCCAATGGCAGGGGCGGGGCGAACATATCCCTCCGCCGCCAGAGCGTCAACCCGCGATCTGCCCCAGCCAGCGTCTTTCGCTTGGACCTGTTGGCCTTTTGAGGGGGATTGTGGAGTTCAAGGGAGGAGAGGGTTGTTGGCCACTTTGCCAAATGGCACGAACGTTTGGCAAAGTGAGGCATACCTAACAACTTGTTTGACTTCAATGTCTTACGTCATTTCCAGAGGGCCGAGATTGCCAAATTGCCATTTTGCCAACATCACGTTTTGAGAAAACGACTTCCCGACATTGGAGAGATAATTGCTCAACCTCAAGCAAGCCTGATCCCAAAGGTGCGGCCTTACGCCTAAACGATAATCGAACCCCGAAAAAACTCTCATCCCTTGCCAATCAATTCGTTGAATCTAAAGTAATGTTTAGTCCAGACTAAATCGTGGTTTAGGTTGCCCTGCAAACCTTCGCAGGAAGGAGGGTAGATTCATGGGCCGCACGATCTCCCATCCGCCCAACCGACGCGCTTCTCTCGCCTTTACGCTGATCGAGTTGCTGGTGGTGATCGCCATTCTCGCCGTCCTGTTGGGATTGCTCTTGCCCGCCGTGCAGAAGGTGCGCGAGGCCGCCGCGCGCATGCATTGTTCCAGCAATCTCAAGCAGATCGGCCTGGCCCTGCACAACTATCACGGAGCCAACGAGCGCTTCCCCCAGGCGTACAAACCCCTGGCGGTCCCCGATCCGACGGTGCCCAGTCCCAGCGCGGGAACCTGTGGGGCGTCGGCGTTCGTCCTCATCCTGCCTTACCTGGAACAGGACAACCTGTATCGTCGCATCGACGTGACCAGGGCGGCGCTCAGCCCGGTCAACATGCCGCCGGGCAACCCGGCCTACTCGACCCCGATCAAAACGTTCCTCTGCCCGTCCGCGCCAGGTCAACCGATGGCCGACTACTCCGCGGAGTTGGCCAACAGCTTCGGCAACTTCGGCATCGTCGTTTCCTACCCGCCCGGTTTGATCTTCGGCCGAACCGACTACGCGCCCGACGCCGGCATGTCGGCCGACATTCCGGGCATCAACATCAACGCCGGCGCTTCGATCCTTTGCCAACCCCCCGACGGACCGGTTCGCATTACCGACATTCTCGACGGCTCGTCGAACACACTCATGGTGGTGGAGGACGCCGGCCGGCCGGCCTGGTACGGGAGCAAGGGCCTCGTCACGAGCGCGGGCGGCTACCAGGCCGGCCCGAACGGTCCCGCGCCGCAGGGCGGCGGCGCCTGGGCCGACCCGCTCAACTACATCGCCACCAACGGCGCCGATCCGAGCGGGTCGGGCATCGCGGCTGGCGGCGGATTTCTCGGCATCCCTCCGGCCCCGTGGTCCTGCGCTTCTGTGCAGCAACGACAGCGAAATCTTCGCCTTCCATACCGGCGGATGCAACGCGTTGTTCGGCGACGGCTCCGTGCGCTTCGTGAGGTCCGGCCTGTCGATGAGCCAGATGTCCGCCTTGCTGAGCCGGGCGGGAGGAGAGGTCCTGTCCTTCGACTACTAACCGGAGAATGCGGCATGAAAAGAGGAATGCTCTGCGCGGCCGCCCTGGCCTGCGTCTCGTGCGGCAACCCGCATGGACTTGCCTCAGTTTCCGGCAAGGTGATGTACAAGGGGACGCCGGCGGTCGGCGCGGCCGTGTTCTTTCATCGCCGGGGCGCGGACCCTCTGAGCGAACAGACGATCATGGGCATCGTGCAGCCGGATGGCTCCTTCACGCTCGACTGCGGCACACTGGGCAAGGGAGCGCCGCCCGGCGAATACGATGTTCTTCTGCACTGGCGATATCCGCAGCGAACTAAAGGGAAAGCTACCAAAGGAACGGATCGGCTCAAGGGCCGTTATGCGGACGTTACACGTCCCTTGCTACACGCCCTGGTCAAGCCGGGTCCGAATACTCTTCCGCCTTTCGAGATAACCGATTGAGCATAGGTAATAAATTTCTTGGGACTGCCGGCCACTCGGGTCGGCGGCGACAGCCACCGGGGTTCGTGCTACCATGCACAATCAGCCGCGGTCTTTGATCGCGGCTGACTTGTTTTTCTGGCGCTTGGGTCTCCTTTTGCCGCCACTCGAACGAGGCCGGGCATGGCCGAGACGCAATCCGATAAGCCGACCGTCACCGTCGTCGGCGCGGGTCTGGCCGGCACGCTGCTGGCCTGTTCGCTGGCCCATGCCGGCCGGTGCGTCGATTTGTACGAGAAGCGCCCCGACCCGCCGCCACGGGCAGGAGCAGGGCCGGTCGATCAACCTCGCCCTGTCGGTGCGCGGCCTCCACGCCCTGCGCGAGATCGGCCTGGCCGAAGAGGTGCTCAAATCCGCCATCCTCATGCGTGGCCGGATGATCCACGCGCCGAACGGCGAGCAGACGTTTCAGCCCTACGGCAAGGACGATTCGCAGAGCCTGCATTCCGTGTCGCGCGCCGGCCTCAATCTCCTGCTCGTCGAGGCGGCCGAGCGCTACCCGTCGATCCGTCTGTTCTTTGGGCACAGGTGTACCGGACTCGACCTCGCCACCGGCACGCTGGAATTTCTCGATAGCGCCACCCATTCGCCCGTTCGCGTTCCCGCCGAGTTCATCGTCGGCGCCGACGGGGCCTACTCCGCTGTGCGCGGCCAGTTGCAGAAGCAGGAGCGGTTTAACTACCGGCAAGACTATCTGGATCATGGTTACAAGGAGTTGACGATCCCGGCCGGGCCGGGCGGCACGTTTCGCCTGGACAAGCATGCCCTGCACATCTGGCCGCGCGGCAGCTTCATGATGATCGCCCTGCCCAACCAGGACGGCTCGTTCACCTGCACGCTGTTCTGGCCGTTCGCGGGACCGAACAGTTTCGACGCGCTTCGCACCGAAGAGACCATCCAGGCGTTCTTTCGCCGGCAATTTCCCGACGTGGTGCCGCTCATCCCGACTCTGGCACACGACTTTCTGCACAACTCGACTGGCCCTTTGGTGACAATCCGTTGTCAGCCCTGGCATTGGGAGGATCGCGTTGTCTTGCTCGGCGATGCCTGCCATGCCGTGGTGCCGTTTCTCGGCCAGGGCATGAATGCCGCCTTCGAGGATTGCACCGTCCTGACCGAGTGTCTGCACGGCTTCGCCGATGGTTTCGCCGCCTTCGCTGCCTACGAGGGCCTGCGCAAGAACACCTCGATGTCCTGGCCGATCTGTGTCTCGACAACTTCATCGAGATGCGCGACCGCGTCGGCTCGCGTCTCTTCCGCTTCCGCAAGAAATTTGGCCTGCTTCTGCATCGCCTGTTTCCACGCTGGTACGTGCCCTTGTACGTTATGATCGAATTCACCCGCATCCCCTACGCCGACGCCTTGCGGCGCGCCGCCGGCAAGATTGGGTTGTACGCGGCATCATCGTCGCCCTGATCGCAGCCCTCGCCGCCCTGATCGTGCTGCTGACGCGCTGAAGGAGCCTCGCATGGATTTAACCTATGCCGACTATCTGAACCTCGATCGACTTCTGGAAATGCAAGCGCCGCGCTCCGAGCCGGCCGAACATGACGAGATGCTGTTCATCATCACCCATCAGGCGTATGAATTGTGGTTCAAATTGCAGCTGCACGAGTTGGACAAGATCAAGCGCGACTTTCTTGAGAATCATTTGTACGGCGCCATCGCCACCTTCAAGCGCGTCCGCACCATCATGAAGGTGATGGTCGAGCAGGTCGATATCCTGGAAACGTTGACGCCGATGTCATTCAACAGTTTCCGCAATCGCCTGGATACGGCGTCCGGCTTTCAATCGACACAGTTCCGCGAGTTCGAGTTCGTGCTGGGCTACAAACGCGCGGACATGCTGCGCTATCAGCAAGCGGGCACGCCGGCCTATGACCGTCTCGTGCGCCGGTTGCACGAACCTTCCCTGTACGATTGCTTCTACACCTTCCTGGAACAGCACGGCGTTACCATCCCGGCCGAGTTGCGGTCGCGCGACATCACCCTGCCGTCGGTGCCCAACGCCACGGTCGAGGAAGGTATCTTGCGTTTGTACAAAAGCCAGCCGAACCTGGAGATTCTGTTTGAGTTGATGACCGACTTCGATGAGGGTTTTCAGGAGTGGCGCTACCGGCATATTAAATTGGTCGAGCGGAGCATCGGTAGCAAGAAAGGCACCGGCGGCTCGCTCGGCGTCGAGTTCCTCAAGAAGTCGCTGTTTCACCCTGTCTTTCACGATCTCTGGGCCATCCGGCACAAATTATGATTCTTTTTGACATCACTCCCGCCATCTCCCCCCGGTTGCGTGTGTGGCCCGGCGACACGCCGCCGGCGCGCGAAGTACTGTGCGACCTGCACCGGGGCGATAACATCACGCTGTCCACTCTGCACACCACGGTACATCTCGGCGCCCACGCCGACGCACCGAGTCACTACGGTGCCGACGCGCCGGCCATTCACGAGCGCAACCTCGATTATTATCTGGGGCCTTGTCAGGTCATGCGGCTGAGTGTGCCGCGCCGCACGCGCATCACGCCGGCGATGCTGTCCGAACCAATCCAAGCGTCGCGTGTATTGCTGGCCACCGGCACCTATCCCGACCCGGAAAATTTCAACGAGGATTTCGCGGCCCTCGCGCCGGAACTCGTCGAACATTTGCACGGACAGAACGTCAAGCTCGTCGGCATCGACACGCCCAGCGTGGACCTGTTTGACTCGAAGGATCTGCCCAGCCATCAACAATTCCTCAAGCATGACATGGCGATCCTCGAAGGGCTGCTCCTCAAAGACGTGCCGGAAGGTCTGTATGAACTGATCGCCCTGCCGTTGAAACTCGTCGGTTTCGATGCCAGTCCCGTCCGCGCCATCCTCCGCCGCTAGGTGAAAAGACGGCGCGGGATTTGCATTCGATAGGAGAACGGAAGAGGAAGGGGTAAAGGAAGGACGCCAACCGGAATTACACCTGGCCGATGGCTCCGAGGTGTCCCTCATGTCCGCGCACAACAACTCTTCATGCAGCCAGCCTACCTACAAAGAGTCGATGCTGGCCCGGTTGTCCCGCCTTGCCACCGACTGGTCGGGCAGTTCCGCGGCGTTCTGGCTGGCCTTCTTGACGATCGCGGTCTGGCTTGGCAGCGGGCCGCTTTTCGGCTTTTCGGACACCTGGCAGCTGGTCATCAACACCGGCACCACCATCGTTACCTTCCTGATGGTCTTCCTGATCCAGCGCTCCCAGAACAAGGATTCGCAAGCGATCCACCTCAAGCTGAATGAGTTGGTGGCGGCCGTGAAGGGCGCGAGCAACCGGCTCATCAACGTCGAGGGGCTGACCGAGGAGGAGATCAAGAGCCTGCACGCCTACTACTGCCAGTTGGTGAAGCTGGCCAAGACGGACGAGAAGCTGACCGAATCGCACTCTGTCGAGGAAGCGACGGAACGGCACCATTGGAAACGAGACGACGACTTGTAATCGCCCCGGTTGGCTCACTCTTTGGGTTTTGGCACGCTGGCAGCGTGCCCTACGTAGGGCACGCTGCCAGCGTGCCAAACAAACCGCCACTACCGCTCTCCGGGTCAAACGCATTCACTCGAAATGCTCGTCGCCGTCTGAGACGACGGGCAGGCGGCTCAGCCCGGCCGTGCGCCGCGTCCAGGCGCTGGTCTGCCAGTTGTCCACGCCCGTTTTCTCTGGCGCGATCGGCGGCAGGGTGAAGTGGAAATAGCGACCCAGGGCGTTGACAAACGGCTCATACATGCCGCGCAGCTCGGCCAACTTGGCCTCGACGGCCGGGCCGTCGCGGACTTCGAGGCCCGCTTCGCGCAGCTGACGGCTCAGACGCAGCCAAGCCTCGGCAGACAGGCGATCCGGCTGCGGGGTCACGGGCGGCGTGCCGAACACCAGGGCCAGATCCACGGCCGCATGGCGTGACATGGCGAAGGTTAGCTGCGTCTGAAAGCTGCACCGGCCGGGCGTGGCCGCGATGGCCAGGGCGCAGGTGTCCAGGATGGCCGTCAGGGCGGCCAGCCACGATTGATTGTCGTGCTGCGAGCGGTAAAAGCTCAGCACGGGGAAGGAGAGATGACTTTCCAGTAGCTCCGCCGACCAGCGTTCCCATTCGGCCAGAAAGGCGTCGGCCTGGCCCGCATCGTAATGCGGGGCGACGCGGATGAGGAACTGGGCGGCGCTGGGCGGCGAGCCGGCCCGCGCGTCCAGAAGCGAGATGGTCGCCTCACGGCGCGAAAACGCCTGATACAAGACCGGCATGTAACCGATAATCAGCGCCAGAAAACCGAAGCCAACTCCCCCCTCGATCACCGCCAGCAGCCGTCCCCCTCCGGCCAGCGGCACCACGTCGCCGTAGCCGATGGTAAAGAACGTGATGCCGCTGAAATAAAAGAGCGCCGCCAGACCCGATTCGCCGGACGGCGTTTGCATGGGCGTGCCCAGCGACCCCTGCATCAGGGCGAACGCGGCGATCAGCATCAGCACCCAGCTGGCGAAAAGTCCCAGAATCGACAGCGGCCCGAACGCGCTGAGGAAGGTCTCGCGCCGTTTGGGCGAACGGAAGCAGCGAGCCAGCAGCAGCCAAACGGGCCAGGTGCAGCGGTAGAAGAGACGATTGAAGCGCAGCTTCCGTGTCACGCGCCGCGGCAACACCATCGCCTCGAACGCTTCCATCAAGACCCACAGGATGAGCACCGCACTGGCCACGGCCCCGAGAATCGACATGGTTTTCCACCAACGAGTTGCGACGCGGCGACGGGATTCATCTTATGAAAGTGCGGGCGCGCGGGTGCGTTCGGAGCGCACCTGATCTTGACAGCGTGCCCCTCATTTCGTATCAGCCCCGCCTCAACACTAAACGCATGGGATTGTCTGGGCGGCGGTTCCTTCGGGGTCTGGCGCTTCCTTCCCACCAGGGTAGGACGTGCTGGCCGCCAATCGCCAGACAAGTACCGACCGGCGCGGAGGGGTCCGCGCGGGTGCGCCAAGGGACGCGTCGATGCCACGGGGTGAAAAATCGACGGGGTCGGCAGAAACGGGCGGCGTCACGATCGGCGCCGCCGGCCGTGCCGTGCCGGACGGCAAACGCGGCCCGCGAGACGGCTCGAATCGCGCGGCTTTTTCTGTAGGGGAGCGCGGCGGGCAGTCGATAGAAGGATAGCAAACGGCCCCTCTTGGGGGCCGTCACGGACGGGGGTTTGGCAATAGGGAGTTCGGTGCCCACGAGGGCGGTAACGAGAATGCTCACGGGCCACCAGGGGAGACACGACCGCCACGGGCGGACGGCGCCGGAGACGGGGGAGTCCCGGCGCGCGGACGGTGTCCGGCCAGGCATCTCGACACGGACTGAGAGCGCGGACGCCGCCGGCCCCAGGCCGGCGCCAACGGCCGGGCGAGCCAGCCGCTCACCCCGGCGCCGCGGATCGGCTTCACCCCGGCGGGCAACCGGCCCGCACGGGACGCGGCTGATCGCTCGGCAGTCCAACAACCTCTCCTGATTCTCTCTCCCGGCCAGGGCCAAGACGCCGACTGACAAGGGCGTCCGCCCTGCGCGCGGAGGGGATACGGACGGGACCGAAGACCACTACTTGCCTTACAGCAGGGAGGAGTCCATGGTGACGCATGTGGACGTGGATATCCAGCAGGTCTGGCGCGACTACCGAGGCCAGCCCAGCATCGAGTTGCGCAACCATCTGGTCGAGCACTATCTGCCGCTGGTCAAGTACAACGCCGAACGGATCTGGGCCCGTCTGCCCGACGGAGTCGATCTGGACGACCTCATCAGCGCCGGCGTGTTCGGCCTGATGGACGCCATCGACGCCTTCGATCTCAACCGCGGCGTCAAGTTCGAGACCTACTGCGTGCCGCGCATCCGCGGGGCCATGCTGGATGAATTGCGGACCATGGACTGGGTGCCGCGATTGGTGCGGAGCAAGGCTAGCAAGATGGAGGAGACGCGCAAGTCGCTGGAAGCGTCCCTGGGCCGGCCGCCGCGACCCGACGAGATGGCCGAGAAGCTCGGCGTCAGCATCGAGGAATTCAACAAGATGCTCGGCGACGCCACCGCCGTCAGCCAGGTCAGCCTCAACAAGAAATGGTACGAGACCGACAGCTACAAGGACGTGCGCGAGATCGACATCCTCGAAGACAAGAAGGCCGAGGACCCCACGCACCGCCTGCAAAACCGCGACCTCATGCGCCTGGTGACGCGCGGCCTCAACCGCAATGAACGCCTCATCATCATTCTTTATTACTATGAAGACATGACGATGAAGGAGATTGGCGCGACGCTGCACCTGAGCGAGTCGCGGGTCAGCCAGATGCATTCGAGCATTGTGGCCCGCTTGCAGGCCCAGCTCGCGCAGCGCCGGCCGGAGTTTAGCAACTAACAAGGTCGAGAGAGACGGACGGGACGAAAGTAACGCGACTAGCCGCGAGCGCCAGCGAGTGGATTGTCCGCTCGCTGGCGCTCGCGGCTTGTAGCGCTCCACGCGGAATTTGCAAAATAGTTTGACAAGAGGGGCGATTCCTGCAAAAATCAATTTCTGCTGCTCCAGAGGGCAGCTTTCGCAGGCTATGGAAGCCTCTTCCACATTCGATGTGGAGGAGGCTTTTTTGTTGGCGGTGTGGATTGCCGCCGACCCCAAGCGCGGGTGGAAGGAGCCGTTTCTCTCCCCGTCTCCCCCACCTCGATTCAAGCAGGAAGAGAGAAGTCCGACTCATCCGCACGGAGGTATCCCCATGTTAGTCTTAACCCGCCGGCCCGGCGAGGAAATCGTCATCGACGGTAACATCCGCGTGACGGTTGTGTCCGTCCAGGGCGATCGCATTCGCATCGGCATCGTTGCGCCGCCATCCATCGTGGTGGACCGCGCCGAGATTCACGAGCGCCGCAAACAGTGCCCCGAGGGTGTGCCGCATCCGCTGTCGGCTGTGCCGGCCGCTTGC
The DNA here is from genome assembly GCA_963767535.1 of uncultured Planctomycetota bacterium. Taxonomy (GTDB): domain Bacteria; phylum Planctomycetota; class Planctomycetia; order Gemmatales; family Gemmataceae; genus JAJPHU01. Next base: position 360,269 of record CAVYEC010000005.1, on the reverse strand, counting down.
GCTTCCGCAAGGTAATTCAGTCGTTACCGGCCTGTGCGGCGGATGAAGACGCGGGCCAGCGCGTCCTCGTAAACAAGTTGAAAGCGTTCGTCGAAGACGAGCATACCGGCGAGCGGACTGCTCACGTCGGCAAGGACCACATTGGACGCGGCCAGATCGGGATCGTCGCGCCAGCCGGGTCCGGCGGCCCAGGTATTGCCGATGCGGAAGATGCGTTCGTCGCCGTGCAAGTTGGTGCGGCCGTCGAGGACGACCGGCAAGTTCGGCAGGCTCCAGATCAGGAACCCGCCCCAGTTGAAATCGTTGTAGAGCGGTCCCTCATAGCCGCGCTCGGCGACCACGGCCGCCGCCTCGACGGGGAAGACGCCCGCCACCTTTCGTTGCATGTTCTCCGTCGAAAGATCGCGTCCCCATGCTACCAAAACGATGAGACCGACGAGCGCCAACGCCACGCCGAGCCGGCGGCGCGGCGTCAGGACAAAACGCGCCGCGGCCGTGATCGGTCGGGCATTCTGAGTCGCCAGGATGGCGACAGCGGCCAGCACCAGAAACCACAGATCGCGCCGCGCCGGAAGGCGAGAGCGCCGGCGCCCAGAAGCAGAAGCAACTCGAAACTGCTCAGTCGCGGCCGTCGGGCCAGCGCGAACAGGGCGCCGGCCCCGAGGGCCAGCATCACCCAGTCGCACGGTTCGCGGAACTCCAGCGCCTTCAATTCGTTGACGCACTGAAACGGCCCGGGCTGACTCGCGTACTCCAGCACAACGCGATAAAGCTGCACGGTGTACGGGTTAATCAGGGTGCCCAGCGCACACAGCACGGTCAGGATGAATATCTCCCAGGAAAAGGCGGGTCCGCCTACGTCGCCGCGCCGCCGTGCCAGCAGCTTATCGAACAACGGGGCGACGCAGCCCAACCCCAACAGGAGCAGACCGTACACGAATTGAATGTGCAAGTTGGCCCACAACACGAAGACGAGCGGCAACAGGCACGCCAAGAGAGACCCCCGGCCGGCCCGGAGATCGAGGAGAATGTCGAGCGTCAGGGTGGTGAAGAGGATGGTAAACAACCAGGGCCGTTCGTTGCAGAGCGGAGCCACGGCGAGGGCGGCCAGCGCGGTCAATCCCGTGGCCACGAGAAAGCGCCGTTCGCGCCCGCGGATCAGGTGATGGAGCGCGGCCACGATCGCCAAAGCCATCGCCACCCGATACGCCACGATTCCCGCCAACCCGAACAGGCTGTAGAGGCGAAAGACCAGCACTTCATAAAGCCAACTGTAGGCGACCCACGGCCGGTCGAGTCCATAGCTCGAAAAAGGGTCGGTGACGGGGACGGTATGCTGTTCGACAACCCACTGTCCGACGCGCAGATGCCACCAGATGTCCGGGTCCATCACGGGGTCGGCCACCGGCCGCAGCGCCACCACGATCGGGATCGCATACAGCGCGAAGACCATCGCCAGACGAAGGGCGCTTGCTCGTCGCCGGCTCGCCGCACTCGTGCTGTTTACTGGGTGCGATGGGCGGGGCGGCGGACGCGGGGATGAGTTGCTCGGCGGGGAGCAGGCAGGTTGACGACGAGGACATCCGATTCATTTCTCCCGATGATCGGTAGGCGTTCCGGGCACGGCGAGAACGGCCGTGCGGCTGCCCAAGAATAGGTCACGGAATCAGGGAGGGCAATCGGGGTAGAAGGGCCGGCACTCACGCCACGCGGACGTGTTCCTCACGATGGGGAATGGCCACATCGGGGAAGCCGAGCGCGACGCAGGCCGGCGGCCAGCGCCTCGGCTTGCGGTGGCTCGCCGTGAACGAGACGGACCTTGCCCGTCTCCGGGAGCGCCGGTCCCAGCAGGGCCAGAAAATCATCCTGATCGGCGTGGCCGGAGAAGCCGTTGATCGACCCGACCTCCGCCCACTTGTTCCAGTTGCGGCCGTGGAACCGCACGGTCGGCCGCAGTTCCAACAATTGCGCACCGGGCGAATGGGGAGCCTGGTAGCTGACCAGCACGATGCTCGTGCGCGGGTCGTCGAGGTGCAGCCGAAGGTGCTGAATAATGCGGCCGCCCTCGCACATGCCGCCGGAGGCGATGAGGATGCACGGCTCCGGTTGGAGGCTCACCTGTCGGGCCTCCTCGGCCGACTCGAAATAATGCACCGGCGGCAGACCGACCTCGGCGTGCGATTCCAGGGCGTCGGCATAGTGCTGGTAGACCACCGAGATTTCGGTCGCCAGCGGGCTATCGACGTAAATCGGCAAGCGCGGCAGGGTGCCATCGCGCATCCAGCGCTGCACGTAGTACAAGACGACCTGCGTGCGGCCGAGGCTGAAGGCCGGGATCAGCACCTTGCCGCCGCGAGCGACGGTTTTCCGCACGACTTCGCTCATCTTCGTGGCCATGACTTCCAGCGTATCGTGTTTGCGACCGCCGTAAGTGCTTTCGCTGATAATCAAGTCCGCGGCGGGGACCGGCGATGGAGGCCGCAGAAACGGCACCCCCCGCCGGCCCAGATCGCCGGTGAACGTGACGCGATACGTCCGGCCGGCGTGGTCCAGGGTCAGCACCGAAATGGCCGAGCCAAGAATGTGACCCGCATCCACGAAGCGAAGTTGCGCGTCGGCACTAATCGCGATGTCATGGTCATACGGGACGGGGATGCACTGGTCGATGGTCCGATGGGCGTTGGAGCGCGTGTAGGCAAGCGCCGGTTCCGAACCGCGTCCCGATCCGATGATGCCGGCAACCTGGGCATCTTCTTCGTGAATGCGTGCGGAGTCGGCGAGCATGATTGCCGTCAACTCACGGGTTGCCGGCGTGCAGTAGATTGGGCCGCGGAAGCCCTGACGGATCAGGTTGGGCAGGTTGCCGCAGTGATCGGTATGGGCGTGGCTGAGGACCACGGCGTTAAGACGGGCCGGGTCGAAAGGAAAACGGCTGTTGCGCTGGCGGGACTCCTCGCGGCGGCCGCGCACCAGTCCGCAATCGAGCAGGATGCGTTGCGAGCCGACCTCGATCAGGTGCATGGAGCCAGTCACCGATTGGGCGGCCCCACAAAATGTCACGAGCGGTTCTGTCATGTCCATTGTAGAATACGGTATCATGTCTCCATTCTACAAGTCCCCGGCAAGTGGCTGAGTACCGCCGCGAGGTTTGTCCATGCGGCTCCAATCTGACCATCGCGTTTCTTTTGCTGTCGCTCTCCACAGCAAGGGCCGATTCGCCGCCGGATCGAAAGGCCGTTGAAAACATCCTCGGCGAGGCGCTGAAGGCGTGGCAGGCTCCGGGCATCGTAGTCGCCGTCGTCAAGGATGATCAGGCCCACTTCTTCGCCAGAGGCAAACGCGAACTCGGCAGTGACAGGGAAGTGACCAAGGACACCTTGTTTCCGATCGGCTCCTGCACCAAGGCGTTCACGGCGACGGCCCTGGCTCTCCTGGTCGATGAGGGCAAGGCCGACTGGAACGATCCGGTGCGCAAGCACCTGCCCTGGTTTCGACTCGACGATCCCCTGGCGGATCGGCAAGTCAACCTGAGCGATTTGCTCTGCCACCGCATCGGCCTGGGCCGGCACGATCTGCTCTGGTATCGCGCCCCGTGGAGCATCGAAGAGAGCGTCCGCCGCATGGCGTTCCTCCCGCGCAGCAGTTCGTTCCGCTCGAAGTACGAGTACAACAACCTCGCCTATCTCGCTGTTGGACTCGCCATCGCGTCGGCGGCGCACAAGCCCTGGCACGAGTTCGTCCGCGAACGTTTGTTTGTGCCGTTGCATATGAATCGCGCCGTCTTCACCAGCGGCGAGGCCAAGAAAGCGCCCGACCACGCCTGCCCGCACGGCCACGATGCCGGCGGCAAGGTGATCGCAATCCCCTGGTATGAAGACGATAAGCAAATCCGCGCCTCGGGGTCGATCAAGGCGAGCGCCAACGATATGAGCCAATGGGTGCGTTTCCAGTTGGCCGGGGGCAAGTACGACGGCACGCAACTGGTTTCCGCCGACGCGCTGGAGACGACGCACACGGGCCACATCCCCATACCGCTCGACGATGTCGCCAAAGCCGCCGGCGCGACGCAGGCGAGCTACGGTCTGGGTTGGATTATCAGCGATTATCGCGGCCATTCGCTGCACGAACATTCCGGCGCCGTCGATGGCTTCCGGGCGCGTGTTCTTCTGGTCGATCGGGATGACCCGAAGAAACGGTTCGGAGCGGTCGTGTTAACGAACCTGGAAGACATGGAGATCGTGCAAGCCGTCGGCAACGATCTGCTCGATCTCTTGCTGGGACTGGAGAAAAAGGACTGGAACGCTTTCTTCATGAAGCAACACAAGAAGGCGGCGGAGAACCAGAAACCGAAACGACGGAGTGCAATCGGCGGTACGAACTTGCCGGGCGAGTGGGAAGCGTATGCGGGAACGTATTCCGAACCTGCCTACGGGGTCGTGACGATCAGCCGGAATCGCGAATCCCTTACATTAAGCTGGAGCAGCTTCCGGCTTCCCTTGACACGCCTTCATTACAGCACGTTCGTGACGCCACCGAAAGGAGATCGCCTCACGGATGCGATCCGCGATGAGACGGTGGTTTTCGAGATGAACGAAGACGCGGAGGTGTCCACGCTGCGCTTCCTCGGTCGAACATTCACGCGGCAGGCTGAGAAAAAACGCGGAAAAAAGTGAAAGCAAGGCTAAGCATTCCCTTGCTTGCGCTGCGGGCTGGTAAAACTGTTACAGGCTTTCCAATTCCCGCTCGCTGAACGGCGGGCTGACCTGACAACCGATGCGCCATTGGCCTCCTTGCTCGGTTGCGTGAATCACCCGTGCCGTGCGGACGCGCGAAAGACCCGGCAAGCCGGCCCGCACCTGCAAGGCCACGACCGTATCCGGTTTCAACGGCACATCGTGAAGGAAGCTGATGCCCGCGGGCGACACGTCCCAGAGGGGCACCCGAAAGCACTGAAAACTCGGACGGATGATAAAGAGCGCGAACGATCCGCACGCACAGCGTTGCCGGCTCGTCGCCCGGCGTTCCGGACCATCCCATTGTTCGGCGGGTTGCGGCTGGGCGATGATTTTCTCTTCAAACATGACCGGCACCTCGGCTCCGCGGAGAGCATCTCGGACACTGAACCATAGGTCATGCCGGGCGAAAAGCAACAGACCGCGCTTGCCGGGGGCCGGGAGAAAAATCGCCAATGGGCCGGGAATTGACTTGCAATGGGTTGGGCGGCCCGGATAATCACCCTGACATTGGGTGAAGTCGAACGGCCCACCCTCTCTTTTCTCGCACGCAGGAAGGCAGCGCAGCTTCCCGTCTTCTCGTTCGCATATCTCGCCCGTTGCTGCCGCGCCCATGCCGGTCCCGAACCGCTGCCGAGCGGGGTTGCCGTCCCCTCACCCGCCGTCCTCCGCGCAGGCACGGCGCCGGCCATTCGTCTCGCGCGTAGGGAAGTTGTCTTCATTTCTTCAAGGAGTAGGCAGCATGAGATGGCACCCGTTCCAGTTTACCCGTACGCGCAAGCCGATCCGCAAACCCATTCGCCGCGCCAACTGGCCCTTGAGGAGCTGGAATCCCGCATCACGCCCTCCACGAACGTCATCACCTATCACAACGATAATGCGAGCACGGGCCAGAACCTCAGCGAGACGGTGCTGACGCCGGCCAACGTCAATACGACCACCTTCGGCAAGCTCTTCTCGGCCGGGGTTGATGGCCAGGTCTACGCCCAGCCGCTGTACGTCGCCGGGGTCAACATTACCACCGGCGCCAACCAGGGCACACACAACGTCGTCTTCGTGGCCACCGAACACGACAGCCTCTACGCCCTCGACGCCGACAGCGGCACGCTCTTGTGGAAGGACACCTTGCTGCACGCGGTCCACGGCGGTACCGTCACCACGGTCCCTAACGGGGACACCAACAGCGGCGACATCTCCCCGGAGATCGGCGTCACGGCCACCCCCGTCATCGACGCCGGCACCAACACGTTATACGTCGAGGCCAAGACCAAGGAAGTCGCCAGCGACGGCTCGCATTACATCCACCAGTTGTACGCCGTCAACCTCTCTAACGGCAGCTACGTAAACGGCAGCCCGGTCGTCATCGCCGACTCGATCGGTGATACTTACGTGAGCGGGCCGTCGATCAACGGCACGGGTGCCGGCAGCAGCGGCGGCGTCGTGCACTTCGACGCCCTGCGGCAAATGGAACGTCCCGGTTTGACGGAAGCTAACGGCAACCTTTATCTCGCTTTCGCCTCACATGGCGACAACGGCCCCTACCACGGCTGGGTACTCAGTTACAGCGTCGCCAACCTGCAATTGAACGGCGTGTTCAACACCACGCCCAACGGTACCGAGGGCGGCATCTGGCAGGCGGGCGGCAGAGTGGCCGTGGACTCTTCCGGAAACCTCTACGTCGAGACCGGCAACGGCACCTTCGATACGACGCTCACTTCCGCCGGGATGCCCAACAAGGGCGACTACGGCGATTCGTTCGTCAAGATCGCCGTCGATCCGACTACTAGTCCAACGAATCAAAATATCAACGGCTGGGGCCTGAAGGCGGTCGATTACTTCACGCCGTTCGATGAGCAAAACCTTGACAACGGCGACCTCGACCTCGGCTCCGGCGCGCCCATGCTCCTGCCGGATTCCGTCGGCAGCGTGGCGCACCCGCATTTGATGGTCGGGGCGGGCAAGGAGGGGCGTATCTATCTCATCGACCGCGATAACATGGGGCACTTCAACGCCAGCACCGACAAGGTCGTGCAGGAGACGAATAATACGACCATCAGCGGCTCCTTCGACACGCCGGCTTATTTCAACAACACGATTTACTACGTGGGCGGCAGCAACATCGGCAACCCCAACGACGTGGGTAAGACCTTCTCCATCTCCGGCGGTCAGATGTCGCTGACGCCCACCTCGCAGGGGCCGGACCACTACAACTACCCCGGTTCCACGCCCTTCATCTCGGCCAACGGCGCCAGCAACGGCGTCGTTTGGGATCTTGACACCGGCACCAGCCAGCTCCGTGCCTACAACGCCACGGGATACAACACCGAGTTGTATACCAGCGGCCAGGCGGCGAGCAACCGCGACGCCCTGACCGGCTCGGTCGTCAAGTTCTCCGTACCGACCGTGGCCGACGGCCGTGTCTACGTGGGTTCGTCGGATGCGCTGAACGTTTACGGTCTTCTGGCATCAGCGACTCAGCCGCCGGCCGCGCCGTCGAACCTGTCCGCCTCGACGTTGTCCGGTTCGTCCATCGAATTGACGTGGACGGACAACTCCACGGCGCCCAACACGGCGACCGGCTTCGACATCGAGCAATCACTCGACGGCGTCAACTTCACGCAGGTGGGCACGGCCAACGCCGGCTCGACCTCCGTCACGGTCGGCGGCCTGACCGTCTCCACGACGTATACCTTCCGCATTCGGGCCTTCAACGCAATCGGCAACTCCGGCTACTCCAATACCGCCAGCGCCACGACTTCCAGCCAGGCCCCGATCCTCGACTTCTCCAACGGCTTCGCCAACGCGAGTGGAATTCTGACCCTCAACGGCTCGGCCAAGATCAACGGCACGGCCCTGCAACTGACCGACGGCGGCACCAACGAGGCCAGCAGCGCCTTCTCCACCAACAAGGTGGACGTGACCGCCTTCAGCACGCAGTTCGGCTTCCAGTTGACGGCCGGCGCCAGCACCGCCGACGGCTTCACCTTCACCATCCAGGGGGTCGGCAACACCGCGCCTCGGCCCGACCGGGGGTGGACTGGGTTATGGCCCGGATCACGTCGGCGGCACCGGCGGCATCGCCAGCAGTGTGGCGATCAAGTTCGACCTGTACAACAACCAGGGCGAGGGCGTCGATTCGACCGGCCTGTACACCGACGGAGCCGCGCCCACCAACGTCGGCTCGATCGACCTGACCGGCACCGGCATCGATCTGCACAGCGGCGATCCGATCAACGTCGGCATGACCTACGACGGCACCACGCTCGTCGTCACCGAAACCGATGCGATCACGCACAAATCCGCCAGCCAGTCGCACACGATCGACATCCCCATCACGGTGGGCGGCGGCACGGCCTACGTGGGCTTCACGGCCGGCACCGGCGGCCTGACGGCCACGCAGGACATCCTCAACTGGACTTACAGTCCGACGGCAACGACCATCCCGGCCGCGCCGACCAACCTGACGGCTACCGCCGCATCGGGCACGCAGGTCAACCTGACGTGGACGAACAACGCCACCAACCAGACCGGCTTCCACATCGACCGGGCCACCGACAGCGCCTTCACGCAAAATCTGGTCACGCAGTCGGTCGGCGCCAGCGCCACCAGCTTCGTGGACGGCGGGTTGACGGCCGGCGCGACGTATTACTACCGCGTCCGCGCCACCAACGCGGCCGGTGACTCGGCCAACTCCAATACGGCCAACGTCACTCTCCCCGTCCCGCCGGCCGCTCCCTCCAACCTTCAGGCCGTGAAGATCACGACGAGCGAGGTGGATCTCACCTGGACGAACAACGCCACCAACGCGACTGGGATCGAAGTCTTCCGGCAAAAGGGCGCCAACACCTTCATGGTGATCGCCAACCTGCCACCCACGGCCACCAGCCTCGACGACACCGGACTTGTCATCGCACTGACTCCCGGAACGCAGTACAGCTATGACGTGGAGGCGACCAACCTGGCCGGCCCTTCCGGCCCGGCCAGCGTCACCGTCACCACCTTGACCGTCGCACCCACCAATCTGACGGCCACGGCCGGCAACGGGCAGGTCAACCTCACCTGGACGGCCCCGGCCGGGGCTGTCACGTACAACATCTATCGCTCCACCACCAGCGGCGGTGAGGGAGCCACGCCGATTCAGACCGGCGTGACCGGCACGTCGTTCACCGACACCGGCCTGACCAACGGCGCGACCTACTATTACGAAGTCAGCGCGGTCGATCCGGGCGGTGAGAGCGCCAGGTCCGCCGAAGCCTCCGCCACGCCCCAGCAGGTCACTCCCCCGTCGGCCCCGACCAACCTGACGGCCACGGCCGGCAACACCACCATAACCCTCCACTGGACCGCTTCTCCGGGAGCTACCAGCTACAACATCTACCGCTCCCTCAGCGGCAACGGCGAGGGCACCACGCCTTACAAAACCGGCGTGACCGGCACCTCTTTCATGGACACCGGTTTGGCCGACGGCACCACGTATTTCTACAAGGTGACGGCGGTCAACAGCGCCGGCGAGAGCGCCCCGTCCAACGAAGCCTCGGCCACACCCCTGTTCGTGGCCCACGTCCACTTCACCAGCGATGCCGCGGAGGTGCCTCCCGGCTACGTCGCCGACACGGGGCACATCTTCGCGGGACGCGGCAACGGCTTCACCTACGGATGGAACCAGGACAACACGGCCAACATGCGCGACCGCGACAGCTCGCTCTCGCCCGACGAGTTGCACGACGGCCTCGCGCACATGCAGAAGCCCAGTAACCCCAACGCTTCCTGGAAAATCGCCCTTCCCGACGGCACCTATTCCGTCCATGTGCTGTCGGGCGATCCCACCGCCATCGACAGCGTGTACAAGATCAACGTCAACGGCGTCCGCGTTATCAACGGCACCCCGACGGCCGCGCAGCACTGGTTCGACGGCACCGTCACCGTTACCGTCACCACGGGCATCCTGAACGTCACCAACGCCAGAGGGTCCGTCAACAACAAGATCGACGCCATCGACATCACCCAGGAGTTGCCGGGTGTGCATTTCGTCAGTGGTTTCACCGGCGCGGGCGGGCAGCTGACCCTCAACGGCTCGGCGAAACACAGTGGCAGCAATCTGGAATTGACCGATGGCAACGGCAACGAGGCGGGCAGCGCCTTCACCACCACCAAGCTGGACGTGGCCAAGTTCAGCACCCAGTTCAGCTTCCAGCTCACGAACCCCAATGCGGACGGCTTCACGTTCGTCGTCCAATCCGCGGGCGCCAATTCCGTGGGCGGACTGGGCGGCGGGTTGGGCTACCAGGGCATCGGCCACAGCGTCGCCGTCAAGTTCGACCTGTATAACAACAGCGGCGAGGGCATCAACTCGACGGGGTTATACGTCAACGGGGCCGCGCCCACGACACCGGCCATCGACCTATCGGGCCTCCTCGACCTGCACAGCGGGGATGTGTTCAATGTCGCCATGACCTATGACGGCGACACCCTGAACGTGACGACCACGGATGCCCGCACGGGCGCGTCGGCCACGCAGTCGTACACAGTGAACATCGTCTCCATCCTGGGAGGCGCCACCGGCTATATCGGCTTCACCGGCGGCACGGGCGGTCTGACGGCCACGCAAAACATCCGCTCGTGGACATACGACCCCACCGCATGAGAGGAGGTTTCCCATTACACCAGCCCGCCGCGCCAGCAAGGGAGCAACCCTTGCTGGGTAGTGGTTTTGGTGTAGAACGCTGGCAGCGTGCCCTACGTAGGGCACGCTGCCAGCGTGCCATCCAAACCACCACTATCCCTTGCTGGCGCGGCGGGCTGGTCGGGATTCTGAAAAAGCGATGAGTGTTGCGTTAAACTTCCGTGCGTCGTTCGTTCTCGCTGGCAATGGTCGTGAACCCGCCGCTCCGCCGCGCAACGAGGGCCAAGCATGAGAATTCGACTTGTGGTTTTGCTCCTGGCGCTTCTGTTTTGTCCCGCTCCACTGTCGGCGGCCGACAAGCCGGCGCGGAAGCCATCGCCCGACCAGGTGTTCGGCCTGGATAAAGTGTGGACGATGCACCTGAGCATCTCGGCCAAGGATTGGGAGCGGATGCAGCCGACCAACCGAGGCAACCCGTTCGGTCCTCCGCGCCCGGCCGAGAAAGCCGAAACGAAACCCGCCGAAAAGTCGGCCGACCGTAAGAAACACGGACTGTTTGGCTTCGATTTCGAGTACGTGCCGGCAACCTTGCAGATTGAGGGCGCAACGTACAAGAACGTGGCCGTGCGCTACAAGGGCAGCGGCACCTACATCTCCGTTCAAGGCCGCCCCAAACGTCCCTTCAAGATCGACCTCGATCGCTTTGTGCCGGGACAGTCGTTCCTGGGGCTGCGGAAGCTGACGCTCAATAACAACGCGATGGAGCCGAGCGGCACCCGTGAAGTCCTCGCCTACGCCGCCTTTCGCGCGCTCGACGTGCCGGCGCCGCGCACGGCCTACGCCGCCCTGACGCTCACCGTGCCCGGCAAGTACGACAAGGCGTTCCTGGGCCTGTACGTGCTGGCCGAGTCGGTCGAAAAGACTTTTCTCCGGGACCACTTCGGCTCGGCCAACGGCCTCTTGCTCAAGCCCGAACGGGCCGGGGCGCTGGAGCATTTTGGCGACGAGTGGGCCACCTACGAGCAGCGCTACCAGCCCAAGACCGAGGCCAGCGCCCGGGCCAAGCGCCGGCTGATCGAGTTCACTCACCTCGTCCAGAAGGCCGACGACAAGACGTTCGCCGAGCAGATTAACAAGTTTCTCGACGTGGACGAGTTTCTCCGCTTCCTGGCCGGCAACGTGGCCCTGTCGAACATGGACAGCTTCATCGGCTTCGTCCACAATTATTATCTCTATTTGCATCCGAAGACCGATCGGTTTGTTTTCATTCCCTGGGATGTCGATCTCGCCTACGGCCGGTTCCTGGTCGTCGGCTCGCCGGAGGTGTTGATGGATCTGAGCATCCGCAAGCCCTACCCCGGCGGCAACCGCCTCATCGAGCGCCTGCTGGCCGACAAGGAGGTTTACACGGCCTACACGAAACACCTGGAGACCGCGCTCGCCAAGATCTTGAGCGTCGAGAAAGTCAAGAACGACCTGGCGGAGATCCACCGCGCCATCGACCCGGTTGTGGCGAAAGAGAAAAAAGCCGCCGCTGAGCGCGGCGAGCCTGCCGGCGCTCCGTTCGGCGGCATGTTCAACAATGCGCCGAGCGTGGAGACGTTTGTCGCCAAGCGCGCGGACTCGATCCGCGGCCAGTTGAGCGGCGAGCGCAAGGGCACCTCACCGACGTTCCGCATGGGTCCGCCGCCCGGCGGCTTCGGGCCGGGACAGTTCCTCGCCAAGCCGATCCTCGCCGCGGCCGACAAGGACAAGGACGGTAAACTGTCGAAAGACGAGCTTCAGGCGAGTGTTAAGACCCTCTTCAAGAAGATGGATGGGGAGGGCAAAGGTGAGTTGGACGAGAAAGCCGTCGCGGCCGGTCTCGACAAGATCATGCCGGGGCCGCGTCCTCCCGGCGGCCGTCCTCCACGCGGCTTTCCGACCCTGGGAGAAATACTGGCCAAGGTAGTCGTCGAAAAGTACGGCAAGGGCGGCAAAGTGACCGAAGCGGGACTGCTCGCTGCCGCTGACAAACTCTTCGCCGAAGCGGACAAGGACAAGGATGGCGCCCTAGTCGAGAAGGACATCGTCGAGGCGGTGAACAAGCAGATGCCTCCCCCGAGGTTCCCGCCGCCCGGCGGCGGTCCTCCTGCTGCCCCCGCGCCGTCCAAAGAGGGACGAAAATAACCATTTGACCAGCCCGCGGCGCCGACGTGATGGATTTCGCCGATCACGTTTTCCTGACCAAGCCGATGCCCGAAGAATTCGGTAAGCTGCCGTACAAGGAGGAGAAAAACGGGTTCACCTGGGACGTTCCCAAATAAGGCGCCGACTCGAACGGGAGTGAACCCGTGCGACCTCCCGCCGAGGTACGCGGCCATGAGCCATCCGAAGAAGACCAGGGGCAAGGGGAAAAAGGACGGCACGACGACAAAGGGCAAGCGCCCGTTCGACATCGAGGAGGCGATGCCGCTCCTGCGGACGGCCACGGCCCCTTATCCCAAGGCGGCGCTCTTCGAACTGGCCGCCGAGGGACACGGTTCCGTCTTCGAGATCCTGATCGCCTGCATCATCTCCATACGGACGCGCGATGAGACCACGCTGCCGGTGTCACGCGGACTGTTCGCCGTGGCCCGCACCCCGGCGGAGGTCGCGGCCCTGTCCGAAAAGGAGATCGACCGCCTGATCGGGGCCTGCACGTTTCACGAACCGAAAGCGAAGACGATCCGCGACATCGCCCGCCAGACCGTCCGCGATCACGGCGGCAATCTGCCCTGTGACCTGGAGGTGTTGCTTTCATTCAAGGGCGTCGGGCCGAAGTGTGCCAACCTCGCCCTCGGAATCGCCTGCAAGTTGCCGCTGATCGGCGTGGACATCCACGTCCATCGCGTCACCAACCGCTGGGGCTACGTGAAGGCCAAGACGCCCGAAAAGACGATGGTGGCGCTGCAAGAGAAATTGCCGCAATCGTACTGGGTCGAGATTAACGCGCTGCTCGTGCCGTTCGGCAAGCACGTCTGCACCGGGGTTCGACCGAAGTGCTCGACGTGCCCACTTCTGGAAATGTGCCAGCAGGTCGGCGTCACGTCGCATCGCTGAAGACGGGACGGAATTGCTCACCACAGCGTATAGCCGCCGTCGAGGACGAGCAGGGCGCCGGTCATGTAGCGCGACGCCTCGCTGGTCAGGTAGAGCGCCAGCGGGCCGATCTCCTCCGGCTCGCCGAGCCGGCCCATCGGGATGATGGATTCGACTTCCTTTTGGAAGCTCGGCCGTTCGCGGAACCAGCGACGGTTGGCGTCGGTCATGAAACCGCCGGGGGCAATGGCGTTGACGGTCACACCATGAGGAGCCCAGTCGGCGGCGACGGCGCGGGTGAAACCGGCCAGCGCCGCCTTGGCCGTCTCGTAATGCCGCCCGCCGATGTTGCGCGTGGCAATTTGACCGCATATCGACGCGATGTTGATGATCCGTCCCCAGCGGCGCAACAGCATCGCCCCACCCAGGCGTTTCGTACAGACGAAGGCGCTGGTCAGGTTCAGGTCGATTAGCCGCTGCCAGGTTTCCAGAGGCATCGTCTCGGTGGCGATGTTCTCGCGCCGGCCGCCGACGTTGTTGACAAGAATGTCGATGGGCGGATGATCGCGCAGCAATACGTCGCAAAGCTGCTCGGCCGATTCGCCGCTGGACAGGTCGGCGGCGAGAACGCGGCACATCGCGGCCGAGGGGTTCCAGTTCGTCGTGGGCGCGCTTGAGGCTATCGGCTTCGCGGCCGACGAGGATCAGGTCGGCCCCAGCCTCGGCGAACGCTTGGGCCATCGCCCGGCCCAGCCCGCGACTGCCGCCCGTCACGAGGGCACGGCGGCCGTCGAGACGGAACGAGTCCAGCACACTCATGTAACGGACCTCCGCGACGAAGGAACGCTTCTTGTTGTAGTCGTGGTGTGGTTGGAGGACGAGGGGAGTGATTCGGAGAAGAGGGCCGGGGAAAGGAGAGATCAGCAGGGGGGGGCAAAAGGTCTCAATGGCTTCGGGCGATTTTGGGCGATGGGCGAGACGGGCGACTGGGCGATGGGCGATTTTGGGCGATGGGCGATTGGGTAGCCGTTGAAACCTTTTGACCCCTCCGTTTGCCGATGCCCCCCTGGGCGCGAGGCCCTCTCCACGGTTCCTGCGAGGGGCGAAGACGGCGTGGACGAACGCCGTATCTGCACCCCGGGCGAGACTCGGGTGCGAACCAGTCCGCTCGACTGGCTTCTGAACGCTTGGGACGACCGGGCGTCGTCGTTTTATGCACTCCCACTATAGCATCCAGAATGCCAATTTTAGTTTTTCTTCTCGTTTTATTCCCAAGTGCTTTCAGGATAAGTATTTTCGGGAAAAGATGGGAAGAGGGTTTGGGAAGGGAAGTATTCCGGTTAGCGCCGGATTTTTCGGAGTACTGTCGGAAAATCCGGCAGTGCAGACGAGGAGAATAGCCCCGTCTGAGCGTTTCGTTCGCTCAGGCGGGGCTGGAGGAGTCACTGGGCGGCGATTCCGAAATCACCCTTGAGATTGCGCCAACAACTGTGAATATGATTGGCCGGGTTGCCGGCGGAATCGGGTTGCACGTTGAGGAACTCGATCAGGAACGTCGGCCCCTGGACGTGATAGGTGTACGGCTTGCCGGGCTTGTCGTCGTTGCGGGCGAAGGCGAAGTGGATCTGCTCGATGCCGGCGCCCTTGACCTCGGCCATTTCCTCTTGGGCCACTTCCGCCGGCATCCGCTCGGCATAGGACTGCACCAGCTTCAAAAGTAGGTCGCGCTGTTTTTCATTCATCTTCTCGACCTTCAGTCCCTTGGGGGCGCCGGGATGAGCGGCCGGCTTGCCCTGCTCGATCTCGGGGAACGGTCGTGCTTGGAAAGCCGCCTCGCGCTGGTCCTTGTCCAGCGAGGCGAACAGTTCCTTGGCCAGATCTTCGGCTTCGGGCAAGGTGCGCTTGCCCTTGTCCGGGCCGCTCTTGAGTTCGGCGGGGTTGGCGCCGAAGAACGCGGGGGTGGAGGCGACGATCTTGCCGCGCTCGACGACGAAGTTGAGCGACAGGTGATGGCCCTCGACGCGCCAGCCCCACTTGCCGGCCTTGGACGGCGTGCCGAAGATGCTGACGAAGTACCAACCGGGATTGCGCACCATCGCGCCGTTCTTTTCCAGGTCGGCCAGGATCGCCTCCAGACTCATGATCGTCGTCGCCTTGAGGAAGCCCGAGGAACTGGTGCCGGCCCGGATGAGCGCCTTGGCGATGTCCTTCTGCTCGGCCGTCATCTGCTCGAAGCGCAGCCCCTTGCGCGTCGGGTTCTTCTGGCGGTCCTGGAGCGGGACGAAGTTCCAGTTGGTCCGCTCCTTGTCGTCGAAGGCGAACAGTGCCTTGCCCTTCTGATCGTCGTTGAGGCTGCCGACGAACTTGGCGGCGGCATCGCTCATCTGAACGCCGGGCGTCTCACCCTCTTTGCTGAGGCAGGCCGCCCCGACCAGGCCGGCCATCACGCCACATACCAACAGCAGTTGTTTGAGCTTCACAGCATCCCCCTTTACCAGCCCGCAGTGCGAGCAAGGGTTATTGCGAACCCTTGCTCGCGCTGCGGGCTGGTCAACTTCATAGCGTCGGGCCGATCGCCCACGGTGCGAACTCTTCCTCCCCGACGCCGTTTAACTCGCTCTTGGTCTTCTGACCGCTCGCCACGGCCAGGATCTCCTCGAAGATCCGCCGACCGACCTCCTCGACCGGCGTCCCTTCCAGGATGACGCCGGCGTTGATGTCCATGTCGTCGATCATGTGTTCATACATCGGCGTGTTGGTGGCGACCTTGATCGACGGGGCGGGCTTGCATCCGAACACGGAACCGCGGCCGGTCGTGAACACCAGCACGTTGGCGCCGCCGGCGACGATGCCGGTCATGCTCACCGGATCATAACCCGGCGTATCCATGACGACAAAACCTTTTGCCCGAACCGGCTCGGCGTAGCCGACCACGTCCACGAGAGCCGTGCTGCCGCCCTTGGCGATGGCGCCCAGCGACTTTTCGTAAATGGTGGTCAGGCCGCCCTCCTTGTTGCCGGGCGAGGGGTTGTTGTTGATTTCCGTGCCGAACACGCTCGTGTACCACTCCCACCACTTGATGCGCTCGACGAGCTTTTCGCCGACGGCCCGGCTGACGGCCCGGCGGGTGAGAAGATGCTCGGCCCCGTAAATCTCCGGCGTCTCGGCGAGGATGGAGGTGCCGCCCTGGGCGACCAGTAAATCCGAGGCGACGCCGAGGGCGGGGTTGGCCGTCACGCCGCTGTTGCCGTCGGAGCCGCCGCAGTTGGTGCCGAGGATGATCTTGTCGGCCGACAGCTTCGTGCGCTTCACGTCGTTGACGCGCGGCAGCACTTCCGCGATGGCGCGGACGCCGGCATCCACCGTCTTGCGGATGCCGCCGCATTCCTGAATGGTGATGACCAGCGGTTTGTTGCGCGAGCCGTTGAGTTGGATGAGACCTTGATTTTCGACCAGATGAATCGCTTCTCCGGTCTCGCAGCCGAGGCCGACGAGGATATAGGCGGCGACGTTGGGATGCTTGGCGAAGCCGGCCAGCGTGCGGTCGAGTTGGTTGTGATCGGCGCCGCCGTACTGCATGGCACAGCCGGCCTTGTGCGTGATGGCCACCACGCCATCAACGTGGGGATACTGCTTGAGTAACTCGGTGGCGCGGAAGCGTTCGGAGATGTATTTGCTCGTGCTGGCCGAGCAGTTGACGGTACTGATGATGGCGATGTAGTTGCGGGTGCCGAAGCGTCCGTCGCCGCGGTCGTAACCCATCCAGGAGCGCGGCTCCGGTCGCGGCGGCGGCGGCGGACAATCGCGGCAGAAGGCGTAATCGCGCTCAAAGGCGTCGGCGGCGACGTTGTGAACGTGAACCAGATCGCCCGGCGCGATGTTCTCACTGGCGAAGCCGATGATTTGCCCGTACTTGTAAACCGCCTCCCCTTTTCGGATCGGACGCAGGGCGATCTTGTGACCCATCCCGATGCGCCGCGTGAGCGTCAGAGTTTGGCCGGCGTACTGGAACGGGGTTCCGGCTTGCAGATGCCGTGCGGCGACCGCGATGTTGTCCTCGGGTCGCAAGTGGACCGCGATCTGGGAAAGCGGCAAGGGGGGCATGCAAGCAACTCCAACCGGCGAGCCGGGAGCGTGAGCGACCGGAGTTCGCGAACTCCGGTCGCTCACGCTCCCGGCTCGCCATAAAAACAGTTTATTCGCCGCGCTTCGGTTTTCGACTCTGTACGCTGAATTCGTCTTGACTAACTAGCCAGTTAGTCTAAACTAATTGACGAGTTTGACTATCATCGCCGGAGAGCGTCGATGGCATTCGCGTCGGAAACGTCGTTGAAAAGCGCACCGTCCCTGGAGGAAATTCACGGTTCGGTGCCGATTCCGCAGCGCTGGTGGCGGCGTTTTTTGGCTTTTTCCGGGCCGGCGTTCATGGTCAGTGTCGGTTACATGGACCCCGGCAACTGGGGCGCGGACCTGCAAGCGGGATCGAAGTACGGTCATCGGCTGATCTGGGTCTTGCTGATGTCGAACCTGATGGCCCTGCTCTTGCAGAGTCTGGCCACCCGGTTGGGTGTCGTCGCCGGCCGCGATCTGGCCCAGGCGTGCCGCGAGAGTTATCCGCGCCGCACTGTGTTCGCGCTGTGGCTTCTGACCGAGCTGGCCATCGCCGCCACCGATCTCGCCGAGGTCATCGGCACCATTATCGCTCTGAAATTGCTCTTCGGCTTTCCGTATCTGCTCGGCCTGGCGATCGCGGCGGCGGACACGCTTCTGCTTCTAGCCCTCCAGCGCCGGGGGGTGCGCTTGCTGGAATTTTTGACACTGGCGCTCATCGGGGTGGTGGCGGGGAGTTTCGTGCTGGAGATCGTCTTGGCCCGGCCGGACTGGGCGGCGGTGCTGCGCGGCTTCGCACCGGGCCTGGCACCCCACGACCACGCCGGCAGTCTCTACGTCGCCATCGCCATGCTCGGCGCCACGGTCATGCCGCACAACCTCTATCTGCATTCGGCGCTCGTGCAAACACGGGCCTTCCCGCAGACGCCCGAGGGCAAGCGTTTGGCGTGCAAGTACAACCTGCTCGATTCGACGCTGGCCCTCAACGGCGCGTTCTTCATCAACGCCGCCATCCTCGTGCTGGCGGCGACGCGCTTCGAGCAGGAAGTCGAGACACTGCAACAGGCACATGAACTGCTCTGGCCAGTCTGGGGCGGCACGGCCAGCGTGCTATTCGCCCTGGCGCTGTTGGCTTCGGGGCAGAGTTCGACGCTGACGGGCACCCTGGCCGGTCAGGTGGTGATGGAGGGCTTCGTCCGCCTGCGCGTGCGGCCGTGGGTGCGCCGACTGCTCACGCGGCTGGCGGCCATCGTGCCGGCGCTCCTGGTCATCGGGCTGGCTTCCGCCGGGGATGCCGACGCCGGGACGCTCGACGAGCGCCTGTTGCAGCTTCTTGTTCTCAGCCAGGCGATCCTCAGTTTTCAGTTGCCGTTCGCCATCATTCCGCTCGTGCAGTTCACCAGCGATCGGGGACGCATGGGCGCGTTCGCCAATCCGGGTTGGCTCAAGATGCTGGCCTGGCTGTGCGCTCTGCTCGTCGTCGGCTTGAATGTCGTGTTGATCGGCATGTACATGGGCGAATGGGCGGGGGCGGTTGAGAAGGCGGGCGGGCGGGCGCTGTGGATTTACGGGACGGTCGGCCCGCTGGCCGCCGCGCTGGCCGGCTTCCTCGGGTGGGTGACGCTGTATCCGCATTATCGCCATCGCGAGGCTGGCCTTCCCACCCTGGCCGTGCCCGAATTGTCCTCCGTGCGCTACCAGCGCATCGGCGTGGCCGTCGAATTCGCGCGGGGCGATAATGCGGTGCTGGCTCAGGCGGCCGCCATCGCCCGCGCTCATGAAGCGCCTCTGTTATTGATTCACGTCGTCGAGGGACCGGGGGCCGACTATTACGGGCCGGCCACGGACGATCAGGAAAGCCGGGCGGATCGGTTGCGGATCAGCGAGCTGGTCAAGCACCTGCGAACGGAAGGTTTGCAAGCGGAGGGGGAGCTCGGCTACGGCGACCCGCCGGGTGAGTTGGTGCGGCTTGCCCGCGAGCGGAAGCTGGATTTCTTGGTGCTGGGCACGCACGGCCATCGCTTCTTCGCCGACCTGGCGCTGGGCCAAACGGTCGCGCCGGTGCTGCACCGTTTGCAAATCCCGATCCTGGTTGTGCCCAACGCGAGCGCTGAATATTACCAGCCCGAAGCGCCAGCGAGGGCATCCCTCGCTGTGCTTTCGGGCTGGTCATTCTCACGAAATCAAGTAGTCGATCGTGCCGTAGAGCAGCAGGCCGATGATGAAGATGCTGCCCATCAGCAGCACCACCGCCCGGCCGGCGGCCACGTCGCTGTCGCGGAAGGATTGCCATTCCTGCTCCGAGAAGTGCAACACGGCGCCGCCCGGCCCCGCGGGGAGCGTGATGCCGTGCTCGGGATGGGCGGTGTGGCCGCCCGGCGTGGTGATGCCGTGTTCCGGATGCGATTCGCTCATAAACAGGCCCCGTGATTCGTCCGCGCCGGAGGCGGTGCGGCAAGCGGGTCAAAACGGGCGAACGACACTCTCTGGTATACGCCGGAAGACCCGACCGGGTCAAGGCTCGTGTCCGGGAATCGAATCCTTGAATGATTTTTCTCGCCGCGCACTTTTTTCTCAAGATCGCGGTCCCACCAACCGATAAAGTCCGACAACGGCTACCGGCCGACGGCCGATGGCAGGGGGGAGGGCCTTCGATGGGTACGGGACCGATCGCGCTGGCTTGCTTGTTGCTGACCGTCCATCAAGGACCGGCCGACGAGTGGTATCTCAATTACCGCGATTTTCGCATCCCCATCGTCCTCGTGGACAAGAAGCAGACCGACATCCACAAGCTCATTCTGTTTTTTTCCAAGGACGAAGGGGGGAGTTGGCAAACCTGGAGAGAAGCGCCTCCGACGGAGAAAGCCTTTATTTTCAATGCGACGCAGGACGGCAAATACTGGTTCATCGTCGGGCAGGAGGACCACCAGGGGAACAAGATCCCCAGGACCCGTTTCGGATGCGGCCCAACCAGCGCGTCGTCGTGGACACCGTGCCGCCGAAGGTGAAGATCGTGAAGGCCGAGCGCCAGCCGGGCGGCGAGGTGCTGCTGCGCTGGACGATCGACGAACAGTACCCGGACCCGCAAGCTCTCCGGCTCGATTATCACACGCAGGCCATGCCGCCCGACCAGTGGACTCCCCTGCCCGTCGATCCGCAGACCGTCACCAACGAGGCACGGTTCAATCCCCGCAGCGCCGGCGAGCTGCGCGTGCGCGTCCAGATCAAAGACCGGGCCAAAAACCTTGGCCAGACCGAGGCGGTCGTCACGGCTTCCGGAGGATCGGTGCCGGCACCCGCGCCGGTGTTCAACGCCATTCCGACCAACCGCGGCGAACCGTCGTCCCCGCCCGGACTGCTGGCGAGCCGGCAGATGCAGCATGTGCCCAATGATCCGCCGCCGCCGAGTCCGCCCAGGCACGAAGATACGTTCCAACCCGTGTTGTCGCCCATGCCAATGAGTCCGCCCAGCCAACCGTCCACAGGGCCGGCTCCGGTGGCGACGAGTTCCGCCCTGACCACCCCGCCGGCCGCCTTCGCCCCGGAGTCGGCCCGCGGCGCACTGCCACCGGTGCAGATCGTCAACAAGCACGAGGTCCGCATCGAGTTCGAGGTGCCGCGAGTCGGCCCGTCCGGCCTGGGCGGGGCCGATGTCTATTTCACGCTCAACGAGGGGGCCACCTGGCAACGCTGGCCGGGCGAAGTGCCCGTGTCGCTGCCGCCCCTGACCGAGACGCACGCCGCGATGCCGGTGCGCGGCTCGGTGACGGTGCAACTGACGGCCGAGGCCGTTACCTACGGCTTCATCGTGGCCGCCAAGAGCCGGGCTGGATTGGCCCGGCCGGCCCCGAAATCGGGCGAGCCGCCCCGCGTCCGCGTCGAACTGGATACCACCGTTCCCATGGCCGAGCTGCACGAGCCGCGACCCGATCCGTCGCAGCCCGATACGCTCACCCTGTCCTGGAAAGCCGTCGATCGTAACCTGGCGGCGCAGGGCCAACCGATCACGCTGGAATGGGCCGAGCGTCGGGAAGGGCCGTGGAACGCGATCGGCGGCGACCGCCTGCCCAATTCGATGCCCGCCGGGATGTCCGCCACGGAGCGAATGACCGGGGCGTGCAGCTGGCATTTGCTGGAGCGCATGCCGTCGCGCGTCTACCTGCGTCTGACCGTCGAGGACAAGGCCGGCAATCGCGCCGTGGCCGAAACCGCCACTCCCGTCCTGATTGATCTGAGCGTGCCCGAGACGAACATCATCGGCGTCGCGCCGGGGCCGCGCTAACGTCACATAGCCCCCGGCTTGCCGGGGGTGAATTTCCCCCGGCAAGCCGGGGGCTATGTGCGATTTCCGATTTTGCCGTTTGGCGTCGCCTCATTCGTGAACTACAATCGAAACGGAAGGTCCAACTCAGCAATCGGCGCTGGGCCGTTCGTCCGTTGGTTACGGTTTGGACCGTAAACCACGGGCCGCCGGCCGCCGAGGGCGCGGGAGCACGCATGGAGAAGGCAACGGAAACCTGGGTGACCGCACCGGATCGGTTGATCTCGACCACCCGCCGCGATGCCTGTGTCGTCCACATTTATCCGACCGGACCCGGCATGGGGGCGCGCTACCCGCTCACCGATTCGCCGGTCGTCCTGGGCCGTGGCAACGATTGCGACATCCGCATCAACGATCACTCCGTCTCGCGCCGCCACGCCCGCATTCAGCCGGGCGCCGACGGCTATTACGCCGTCGATCTGCAAAGCACCAACGGCACCTTCGTCAACGACGTGCCCGCCTCCATTTGCAAGCTCAAGGACGGCGACTACCTGCGCGTCGGCAACTGCATCTACCGCTTCCTCGCCGGCGGCAACGTCGAGGCCGAGTATCACGAGGAAATCTATCGCCTGACCATCATCGACGCCCTGACCGACATCCACAACAAGCGCTATCTGCTGGAGTTCCTCGACCGCGAGCTGTCGCGCTCGGCCCGCTACGCCCGGCCGCTGTCGCTCATCATGTTCGACCTCGACCGCTTCAAGTCGATCAACGACGAGCTGGGCCATCTCGGCGGCGATTTCACGCTCCGCGAGATGGCCGCCTGCGTCAAGACGGTTGTTCGCAAGGAAGAGTTGTTCGCCCGCTACGGCGGCGAGGAATTCATCGTCGTTCTGCCCGAGACCAACATCGAAGGCGCCATCATCGTCGCCGAACGGCTGCGCGGCCTGGTCGAAGCACACAGTTTCCAGTACGAAGGCAAGTCCTATCCCTTGACCGTCAGCGTTGGCGTCGCCGCCACCAACGGCGACCGACCGCTGTCGCCGTCCGAACTGATCGGCGAGGCCGACGCGAAGCTCTTCGACGCCAAACACCAGGGCCGCAACCGCGTCGTCGCCTGAGCAGAATTGCTGCGAGAATTTAGCGGGCCGGACACGAACCTCGGTTCGTATCCGGCCCGCTTCGTTTGTCCCGGCGGTTCGCGACAGACGTGTGGGTTCGGTGAAAAAAAGGATAACAGTTGACAGGCTCGAGGCTCCTTTCTATCTTTGGTATTACCTTGTATAACTCCGTATTACCCGGTTAGACCGCCAGGAGCCAGGCCATGAACCGACCCGTCCGTCGCCGAGGTTTCACGCTGATCGAGTTGCTGGTGGTGATCGCCATCATCGCCATCCTGATCGGCCTGCTCCTGCCCGCCGTGCAGAAGGTCCGCGAGGCCGCCGCACGCACCAATGCACAAACAACCTCAAGCAGATCGGCCTGGCGCTGCACAACTACCACGACACGATGAAGTGGTTTCCGCCCGGCTACATTGACGGCAACACCAAGCCTGCCGCCACGCCTGACAACGACGTGGGTCCGGGCTGGGGCTGGGCGTCGTTTCTGCTGCCCTACCTCGAACAGCAAAACGTCTTCAACCAGATCAATTTCAACGTGGGTGTGGGGCTGGGAAGTAACACGGCGGTCAGCCAGATGGCCCTGCCGGTCTACCAGTGCCCCTCCGATCCCTACCAGCAAAACTTCACCGTTTGGCCGACGAATGTGGTGGTGGCGCACGGCAACTACGTCGGCTGCAACGGTTGGGAGGAGTGCTTTTGGAACTCCGGCGGGGCCGGCAACGGCGGTGGCTCTGACGGTCTCTCTGGCGGTTTGGGTACAGGCGGCAACGGTCTGTTTTATCGCAACAGCCGCAATAACACCGCCAGCATCACCGACGGGCTGAGCAACACCATCGTCGTCGGCGAGCGCTCCGGCAACCATTCCCCCAGCACCTGGACCGGCGCCGTGACGGGAGGCCAGTGCCCTGCCTGGATGGCGGTCCAACCGCCCGCCCCCTACTCCCCTCCACCCAGTCCCGCCTACGACAATGCGGACTTCGACGAGGCCCTGGTCCTCGCCCACGGCAACGCCACCCATGTGCCCAGCGCCGACTTCCCGATCTTCGACCCCGATACGTTTTACAGCATGCACACTCCGACGGGAGCGAACTTCCTGTTCGGCGACGGCTCGGTGCATTTCCTCTCCAGCAGCATCAATCCCAACACGTATCAATGGCTCTGCACCATGGCCGGCGGCGAGGTGCTCGGCGATTGGTGATCGCTTTGGCGGAGGAATTCGGCCATGCGGGTGCGGACACGATTGGTTCTGGTGCTTTGCTTGTTGGCGTGCGGCGGCTGCGGCAAGAAATCGACGGCCCAGTTGATCGAGGATTTGAAGTCGTCCCAGGAGCGTGACCGGCTCATCGCGGTTCGCCTCTTGCCGCAGCGAAAGGGCGAGGCGGCCCAAGTCGTGCCGGCGCTGATCGGGGCGCTCAAGGACGAGGAGAGTGACATCCGCCTGAGCGCCGCGATCGGGCTTGGTTATTTCGGCGAACAAGCCAAGGACGCCATTCCCGCCCTGCAGGCGGCGCTGAGCGACCGCGACCCTCGGCTCCGCGAGGCGGCCGGCATCGCCCTGTCGCGCATCGATCCGGCCCGATTCCCCGCCCCATCCAAGGCAGCTCCGACGCGGGGCCAATGATGGTAGCGGCCTCGTTGAAACGGGACCCACTTCAAACATTACCAGAAGCCTCCGACCCCTTAAGACACTACACGAAGCCGTCAGCGATCAACCCGTGACAACCTTTTCGCGCTCTACCTGCTCCTCCACCCAGGTCAGCACGCGCTCCAGTTTCGCCACCCCCTCGTCGATGTGTTCCTCCCGACGAATCAGCGGCGGCGACAACAGCAAGATGCTGCCGCGGGCCATCAGGTGTAGCCCTTCGTCCCAGGCCCGGCGGCGAATCTGCATGGGCAGCGGCGAATCGACGTTGGGCGGCACCAGCGGCGTCTTCGTCGCCCGATCGCGCACCAGTTCCAGGCAAACGAAGCAACCCCTGGCCGCGTACGTCGCCGACGCACGGGTGCCGGCCGGCCAACTCCCGAAGCGCCGCCAGCAAACGCTCGCCCATGCGCCGGGCGTTTTCGATCCATCCGCCCTTGTCGTATTCCTCCAGGCAAGCCAGCGCCGCGGCACAGGCCAACGGATGGGCGGTGTACGTGCTGCCCAGGGGCAGCATCCGTTTCTCGAAGTGCTCGGCGATCGGCGCGCGCACCACCACGGCCCCCATCGGCACATAGCCCGAGGTCAGCCCCTTGGCCAGCACCAGCATGTCCGGCACCACGCCCTCATGATCGACGCCGAACCACGCCCCGGTTCGGCCGAAGCCGGTGATGACCTCGTCGGCGATCAGCAGAATGCCGTACTTGTCGCACAGCGCCCGCAGCCGGGTCAGATAGCCCGGCGGCAGCGGGAAGCCGCCCGCCGCCCCTGTCACCGGCTCGACCACCACGGCCGCCACCGTGGCGGGGTTCTCCAGTTGCAGCTGCCGCTCCAGCGCGTCCAGGCAGTGAATGCCGCAGCCGGGGAACTCCTTGCCGAAATCGCAGCGGTAGCAGTAGGGATCGAAAAAACGCACCGTGCCCGGCGGTCCCGGCTCGATCGCCGACCGCCGCGGGTCGCCGCCGACGCCGAGGCCGCCCAGCGTCGTGCCATGATAGCTGCGATACTTGGCGAAGATTTTCGGCCGGCCCGTGACCAATCGGGCCAGGATGAACGCCTGATCGTCCGCCTCGCTGCCGCTGTTGACGAAGTAGCACTTGCTCAAATCGCCCGGCGTCCGCTCCGTCAGGGCCTCGGCCAGCGCCGACGCGCTCCGCCGTCACGAACTGGGGCGTCACGCAGCACGCCCGCTCCGCCTGCCGGCGTGATGGCCTCGATCACGCGACGGTTGCCGTGGCCGAGATTGCAGTTGAAGAGTTGCGACAGGAAATCGAGATAGCGCCGGCCGTGCCGGTCGTAAAAGTACACCCCTTCGCCGCGCTCGAATTCCAAAACGGGATCTTCGCGCTCCTGGACGGTCCAGGGCAGCAGCAGATGACGGCGCGGGGAAGACAGGACGGTCATGGGAGAATCCTTGTTCGGGAGGGCGGACGCTTTCGGAATAAGAGAGCGTAGCAGCCATGTTACTGGCGCTAGCGGGCCGCGGATAGCATGTTCTCGTTGACCCTTGTTCCGAGGATGTTCGCCCGAGAGGCGGTTGCGTTGTTGGCAGCGACTCAAGCCGCTGGCGGTTGGCGTAACGCCTCCGCGATCGGTCCCAACCGCGTCTGCCCCAACGTCCCCTCCCAACGCGGTGCCCGCGCCAACAACAACGCAAACATTCCATGCACCACCATCACCACGCCCACGAAGGCATGGAAGCGACGAGCACCCGTTACGTTCCCATCGTCCACCCCCCAAAACACCTTCAGACGGCCGTTGACACGCTCCACCGACGTGCGGCCCTTGTAACGACGCTCGAACTCCTTGGTCGCCCGCGGGATCGGCGGAAAACGGCGCAGGTCCACCGCACAGGGCACCCGCACCGTCAAACCGTACGACCGGCCCGCGCTGCACTTGTTCTGGCTGGGGCAATCCCAGCCCTCGTGCAACGCCGGGCAGCGGTAACGCACGCTGTCACGCCCCGCCTCGTAACCGACATACGCCATGCGGTGACGCACCGGCGTGACGCTGACCGTGTCATAGCAGTACACCGTGCCCGCCTCGTCGTGTACCAGATGCAGCGGGTAACGAGCGCCCGGCAGCGGCCGCTCTGACTCCTCCTTCCACAAGGCGCGGTTCTGAATCAAGGGCTTAATCCCCGCGGCGTGTAAGGCCTCATGCACCTTCTCGTCGTCGGCCGCCTTGTCGTAAGCCAGCGTCTTCATCCGCCCCGCCGGCAGGTTGGCCTGCGCCTGACGCACGAGCACGGGTACCACTTCGTTGTCGCCGGTCGCGGTGTCGCTGACGTGGTAGGCCAAGCTCACCTCATGCGCGACATCGACCAGCAAGTGCAGTTTGTAGCCGAACCACTCGACGACCTTGACCACCTTGCCCTCCTCGTCGCGGTACTCCTTTTTCCCGCCGGACGGTTGTGGCAGTCCCTGGGCGATTTCCGCGGCGACGGCCTTGGCGGCGGCCTTGGGCCGGGCGTTGAGGGTCGTCGAATCGCCGGCACTATTGCGGCCGAGGTCGGGCACGGCCAGGCCCAGGCGTCGGACCAGGTGGTCAAAGAGGGCGTGGAGGTTATCCCGATGGGGCGGTTGGCCCAGCACGTCGAGGAAGCGGGAGAGATTCCAGTCGTGGGGAATCTGGTCGGCGGCGGTGATGTCCAGCAGTCGACACAAGGAAGGATTACGGTGCAACTCGGCCAGGGTGTCGTTGATATGGGCGTGGCGGAGGGCGATGGTCAACAGCAGGATGCGCCACAGCCGTGGCAGGGGGAAGTCGTCGCGTCCCTTGCCGCGTGCGGCCTGGAGTCCGTCGAGGAGGGGTTGATCGGGGACGCTGTGGAGCAGGTCGCGGAGGGTGGCGAGGGTGGGATAGTCTTCCAGTTCGGCCCAGGCGAAGAGCGGTTGTGCGGCGTGGATGGCTTTCATAGCGCAGCTCCGTTGCGGTTGGGAAGAGCGAGGGGCTGGTTTACAGCGCAAGGGAACGCCCGGCGAGGGGCCGGCTGGGGTAAAAAAGCGAAAAAAGGGTTGAGCGGGGATGTCCAGAGCAGGAAAACAAGAGGTGCGCTGGGGTAAGCGTTCAAAACCACGAACGTAAGTCCAAGAACGAGAGAGCTTCCCAACATCGCAAGCGGCTCAGGCACGCGGCGTCTGCCGCGAGGTAGCGTTGGAGTTCCTGACCCGCGCGGATGTCGAACGTTATCTCGCGCTCGAGTTCCCCGAACACGGCTTCCCAGAGAGTACCCGTTCATGGGGCGAGCTTATTCAGGCCCATGAAACTGATCACCTACCTGTTTCCGAGTCGAAATCAGGGAACAAGCGACCCGAAATCCAGCAACCGGGTCCGATACAATGATGCGCTTCTCTTCGTCATCGAGAGGAGTTATTTCAAGCATCATATCTGCCCAGCCCGTCGGCGACGTGATATGGGAACAACCTTCGCATACCAAGTGAAGCTGGCCACCTCGCTCGGTCTTCGTGATCTGTAAATGCAGTTGCGAATGCGAGGCGGCATAATACCACAATCGGGCATTGCCACCTTGCCAGGGAGCAACAGCCTTTCTCACAGCCTCAATCATATCTCTCGTCCACATTGGGCTACCTCGCAAGACCATTGCGCACTCGGATGCTCTCGCCACATGAACGGGACTTGATGTTGGCGGTCGGCCTGCAACCCGTTGTCACGCATTCGTCACCACTCACCGCATGGCGTGTTTCGCCACACGAGGCAGTCACGCCAACGCTTATTCGGCCTGGAATTCACGCCGCTGCCATGCGGGGGCCGACCTTCGGCAACAGTGAGGGAGCAGCCTTGCCCTCCATGTGGGCTCGGCAACACGCCGCCAGATACCCCAAGAGGCCACGGCCTTGCTGCCGGCAAGTCTCCCGGACACTCAGGATTCGCTCGACGAACCGGCTGCCCCGGCTGCTATCCGTACCGCCGCTCCCCTTCCGCCACAGCACGGCGTGTCGTAAAGCACGTTCGGCGGCATTGTTCGTCGGCTCGACGCCCCGATGCCACACGAAGGTCCATAACTTTGGCTCGTGGGCGAGCAATTCACGGCACGTCGCCGCCGTCTTGGGACAGCCGCAAGCCGCTCCCTGGACCAATGCCTCACGGACCTCCGCCCGCAGCCCACTGATATAGACCTGAAAGCTGGAACGGCGCAGCGTGCCGTCTCGGACTCGATGCCACCAGGCGAACATCCGGTCGGACAGGTCCAGCAATTGCTTCCCGATACCTGCCCCGCTGTTCTGCCGATCAATCATCGCCTGAAAGTCCCGACGCAGGTGCGACCAGCAGAACTGGCGGCGGCGGAATCCGTTGTACGACTTCCAGCGATCTGACGTGACCACCTGCTGATAGGCTGAGCCGAGCAGTGCCCTGGCGACCTTCCCGCTGCGGGTAGCCGCAATGTGGAAGACCGTCACCAGGGGCGTGACGGCGACCCACAACCACGCCTTGTGCATTGCCTCTCGCCAGGACGTTTCATCGACGTTGGCGTGCTGTGTGCGGACATACTCTTGCAACTCGGCCATCGGCTGGGCCAAGGCGTCGGCAGTGGACCGCTCCAGCTTGGCGACCATCCCCGTCGAGATCGATAGGCCGAACAGGTCGTAGGCCAACTGCCGGATGGGACGCTTCCCCAGGCGGTAGCCCCCGGCCAGGACAGCCAGGTGGGCTTGCAACCTGGGGCCGAAAGCCCCGGCCGGCACGCCGGTGGGCAACGAGGCGCAGGTGCGGGTGCCGCAGGCCGGGCAGGTGAGCCGGTGCAGGCGATACTCCGTCACCTCGGCTTGGACGGGCGGTATCTCGGCGACCTGGTGCCTGCGGGGCTGCGGGTCTTCGCCGTGAAGGGCTTGCCCGCACTTGCGGCAGGCCGAGGGCATCAGGGGGATGGTCTGCTTGACCTGCTCGGGGGGCACCAGGGAGCGTTGCTGGCGTGCGTGGCCGGGCTGCCCTCCCTTCTTGCGGCCCGACGAGGGCTCGGGCGGTCGGCGTTTGACGTGGGGCGGGTCGCTGGACGGCGGGCGGGAGGAGTTGGTGGAGTTCTGGTTGAGGCGTTCGGCAAGTTGATCGACCTTCCGCTGAAGGGCTTGCAACCGCTGCTCATATTGCTGGATGAGGGCCAAGATGGCCGCCTGGGCGGCAGGCGGTATCTGGTCCCAGAGGTCAGCAGGAATTGGTGGAACAGGGGGCATATCAACATTTTACGGCCAGTAGAGGCACGGACAAGTTCGGGTCGTGAACGGCTACCCCAGAGAAATTCGCGGCCCTGGTCCACGCCAAGACGGAGGGTAGCCCACTTTTCATGGCCGACCTGTTGCGCTACCTGCGCGACCGGCGGGTGGCGGTCCAGGAGCAGGGCCGTTGGACGTTAGGACAATCGATCCCCGACCTCCAGCGGGAGCTACCCGAATCGGTCCGCAGCATGATCCAGCAGAAGATCGATCAGCTCGGCGAGGACGACCGCCGCTTACTGGTGGCGGCGAGCGTGCAGGGCTACGAGTTTGACTCCGCAGTCGTGGCCCAGGCGCTGGCGCGGGATGCGGCGGAAGTGGAGGAGCGGCTGGAAATGCTGGACCGCGTTCACGCCTTCGTGCGGCTCGTTCGCGAGCAGGAATTTCCTGACCAGACGCTGACGTTGCGGTTCCGCTTCGTCCATGTGCTTTATCAAAATGCCCTGTACAGTTCGCTGGGACCGACACGAAGGGCAGAGCTCAGCGCGGCGGTCGCGAAGGCACTGTTGAGCTATTATGGGCAGCGAAGCGCGGAGATAGCCGGTGACCTGGCGCTCCTCCTGGAGGCGGCGCGCGATCCTGCGCGGGCTGCCAGCCACTTCCTGCAGGCGACCTATAACGCAGTCGCCGTTTTCGCCAAACAGGAAGCGGTTGTGCTCGCACACCGGGGCTTGGCATTGCTCCAGATACTTCCAGACACCCCCGAACGCAACCAACTGGAACTGAGGCTACTGATCGCCCTCGGCCCGGTGCTCATGGTCATGAGTGGCTACGGCGCCCCGGAAGTTGAACGGACCTACGCTCGGGCGCGTGCGCTCTGCCAGCAAGTGGGAGACGCGCCGCAGTTGTTCTCGGTGCTGTGGGGGCTCTGGTACCTCTATCTGGGGCGTGCGCAGTGGCAGGCCGCTTACGAGTTGGCTGAGCAACTTCTCGGGCTAGCCGAACGTGTCCAGGACTCGTCGCTCCTCCTCCTGGCACACCGCGTGGTCGGTCAGACCCTGTCTTTCCGGGGGGAACCGGCCGTGGCCCGGACACACCTCGATCGGGCGCGTCGCACTGTACCAGCCCGAAGCGCACCGCTCCCTGGCCTTCGGTTATGGAGAGGATCAGGCCGTGATCTGTCGGTCCTGGGCGGCCTTGGGACGGTGGCTGCTCGGTTATCCGGCGCAGGCCCTGTGCCTGAGTACAGCCGCCCTGAGCCAAGCGCGGGAGCTCGCCCACCATCGTAGCTTGTACTACGCTCTCAACTGGGCCGCCATGCTTCACCAGCATGGGCGGGAGGTGCAGGCAGCTCAGGCGTTGGCCGAGGAAGTAGCGCACACGCGCAGGAGAACGGGGTTGCGACTTGGGCGGCTAGCGGGGCCCTCCTGCGCGGATGGCGCTAGCCGAACAGGGGGAGGCGGAGACGGGGGTTGAGTACGTCCGCGAGGGGCTTGCCGGGTGGCGCAAGGCCCTCAATGCCTTTCATCCTTACCATCTTGGCCTCTTGGCCGAGGCGCTGAGCCGGGCGCGACGAGCGGACGAAGGGCTGGGGCTGGTGAACGAGGCGCTGACGGAAGTCGAGCGCAGTAGCGAGCACTTTTACGAAGCGGAGTTGTATCGGCTCAAGGGGGAATTGCTGCTGATGCGGGAGGCCCAGGACGAGTCCGAAGCTGAAAACTGTTTTCTTCAGGCTATCGCGGTCGCCCGCTATCAGAGCGCCAAATCGTGGGAACTGCGGGCCGTGATGAGCTTAAGTCGTCTGTACTGCCAGCAAGGAAAGAAGGAGGACGCCCGCCAGATGCTGGTGGAGATCTACGGCTGGTTCACGGAGGGGTTTGACACCGTGGACTTACGGGAGGCTAAGGCGTTGCTCCGGACCGTCTCGTGAGGATAAGCCGGACAAGCCTGCACCGGAGTCGATAGACCGCCGGCCCGGTAACCTGCAGCAGTTTGAGCTGGACACGCTAAACAAATACTAAGGGCCGAAGTATCGCCGGCGGCGTGGCGACACCCCCACGGGGAAAGGGTCACGTTCGCCACAAACGCAAGAAGACTGCGAGGTCCATCGAGAAAAACCTCTACCTGAATCGTTAACCCATGTGTCGAGAGCGTTCGCAGCTCGATCATCTGGGTTCCCGGCCGAGGTTGTGTAGGCCGCCGGCGAGGTGATTGACGACCCGCGAGTTGTATTCCGCCATGGCTGGCCGCCCCGTCGAGGGCGGCGATGACGTGCTGAGCCGGGCCGATTGCAACGGCTGTGTACCGAGAATCAATCCGCAAGGGCAACGCAATCTATCGCCCGCTCGGCGCCGCCCACTGGTCTTGAGAACGCAGCAAATGGAACGTTGAAGTCTGGAACCTGCGGGCCGGGGGATTTCAGTACAAGAATCCGAAGAAATGTCGAGCGCGGCGCGATGCGGTCGGATGCGCGGCGGGGAGGCGCGGTCTCCCTCGGGGCGGAACCACAGCCTCTTCAGGGCCCTTTTGTCTTCAGCGCGCGCAGGAACTCCTGGTAATCCGCGCGCCCGCGGAGGGGGGCGAGGTCCTTATCTTCCATCATGTGAGCGGCGGCCCGCGCTTGTTTGAGGTATCCCGCCTCGTGGGATTTTGCCAGCAACGCGACCGCCCGTGCGGCGTGGCGCTCGGCCCTATCGTTCCGCTCCGGCATCGGCAGGCCGGTATCGGCGGAAACAGCCGCCGCGATCAGGGAATAAAGGCAGGCCAGGTCATAATAAGTCGATCCGGCGATCGGTTTGCGGGCCGCCAGCTCCTCGGCCTCGGCCACGGCCCGCGCGTGATCGCCGTGCCGGACGAGCGTGTTGGCGCGCCAGAGGCGGACTTGATTCCGGTCCGGCTCATCACACAGCGTCAGCACGCGGTCATAGTCCGCCAGCGCGTTGGCGTGGCGGCCCAGCGCGGTCCAGGTCGCGGCCCGCCCGCGCAGGGCGTCGAGGAGGGCCATCCGCGCCAACGCATGGCTCTTCTCGCGCCGCAGGATCGACTCGAGCAGGGGCGCGGCCTTATTAAACCAGGCGAGAGCTTTCCGCGGCTCGTTCGTCTGACGCATCAGTTCGCCAAATTGAACGTAGGCGAAGGCGAGCTTCGCGGACAGGTCCGTCATTTCCGGGCGATCCCGAGCCAACCCTTCCAGGATGGCGATCGCCTCCTCGAAGGCACCGCGGGCTTGCTCGATGTCCCCTCCCGGATCAGCGTGGAAGGCGGCCAGGTTGAAGTATGCGGTGGTCAGGTTATTCTTGTACTCGAACACCTCCGGGTTCCGCGCACTAAGTTGCTTCAAGGTTCGCAGGGCTTCGCGGTAGTGATCCTCAGCCTGCCGCCGAAGGCCCTGTTGCCGCAATAAGTTTGCCAGATTGAGCCGGCCTTTCGCCAGCTCGACGGAGCATTGTTGATCGGTGGGCGCCTGGTCCACCATTTGCTCCCGCAGCCGGACTGACTCTTCGAGGGATGTTTTAGCCTCCAAGAGCCGGTTGGTATCTATATAAATGCCGCCGAGGTTGCCGAGGCATCGGGCCAGCGGCCGCAGGTACTCGGCGTCGCTGGCATGCTGGGTGGCGAGCGGTCGATAAAGGGCCAGGGCGCTTCGCCAGTTCGATTCCGCCTTCGCTAACTCGCCCACGAAGTGGTAAAAGACTCCCAGGTTGAGCTGACCGTCTGCAAACTCGCGTTGGCGCAGCGGTTCATCCGGGTGGCCCTGGGCCAGCTCTCTGCGGAGTTCGACCGACTTTTGCAGAATGGCTTCGGCCTCTGCAGGCTTGCCCCTCAATCGGTAAAGTACCCCCATGTCCCGGTAACAATCGGCCAGCCCGGCCTGGTACTCCGCCTCATCGGGGTAGTCGCGGACCAAGTCGGCGAACAGGTCCCGCGCGCGTTCGACGTAGGCGACGACCTTGTCCATCCCTTCAATTTCCATGAGGACCAGGGAGAGCCGAAGGCAGGCCCGTCCCAACTCGGCGCGGGTCTCGGGGTCGGCGTCCGGCTGACTGACGAAACGCTCGTAGAAGGGGACGACTGTCTGCAACAGTTCTTTCCGCAGGGGCCGGAAGGCGTCTTTCAGCCGGGGGTCGCTGCTGACCTTGAGGCTGTATTCGTCCACGGCTTGACGGGCCAAGGCCAGCCTTTCCCGGGCCTTCAGGAAATTCTCTCGGGCCGTTTGCCGCTCCGCCTCGGCGATCTGACGGTGGTACTCGGCGCGCCGCCATAGTCCGAGGGCGGCCGCCAACCCCACCGCCAAGGAGAGCACCAGCCCCGCCGCCAGCCCGGCAAGCCGCGGCTCGCGCCGGCACCAGCGGCCCAGGCGTTCGGCCCAGCCGATCGGCCGCGCCGCGATCGGCTCGCCGGCCAGGAAGCGGCGCAGCTCGTCGGCCAACTCGCCGGCCGACGCATACCGCCGGGCGGCCTCCTTTTCGCTCGCCTTGAGCAGGATGGTCTCCAGGTCGCGCGGGAGGCGCGGGACGAGGGCCCTCGGCCGGGGCGGCTGCTGGCGCAAGATAGCGTGGATCAGCCGCGAACGATCGGCCTCGTCGAACGCCGGCCGCAGCGTGAGCAGTTCGTACAGCGTCAGGCCCAGGGCGTACACATCGCCGCGCGGGTCGGTGACGCCGTCGAAGCGCTCCGGGGCCATGTAGCGCAGCGTCCCCACCACGTCGCCGGTGCCCGTCAGCCCCTCGGCGCCCTCGGCCTTGGCCAGGCCAAAGTCCGCCACCCATACCTCGCCCGCCGTGTCCATCAGCAGGTTGGAGGGCTTGATGTCCCGGTGAACGATCCCCATCCGGTGCGCGTAGGCGAGTGCCTCGGCCGCCTGCAAGCCGACCCGCGCCACGCCGCGGAAGTAAGGGGCTTCCGGCAGGCCGGCCAGCGTCGCATCTTCCCCCTTCGTCCCAATCGAATCACCAACGGTCGCCGGAACAACCGGCTCCTCCCCCGGCGTTTGAAAGATCAGGGTCGATACCGGGCCGGTCCTCCCCTCGGGGTATGCGCCGGGGACCGTCTCCGGGGTGCCGGCGGAAGTGCCGCCGGCCAGCCCTTGGGCCGCGCGCTGGTCCGGAGTCGACTCCCTCTCGTCCGGCGGAGTCGCCGCCGTCCCGGCCGCGCGGAGGCGCTTGACCTCCTCGAGCACGGCGTCCAGCCCCTGGCCCTGGATGAACTGCATGGCGTAGTAGTGGACGCCCGCGTCCGTGCCGACGCCGAAGACCGGCACGATGTGGCTGTGGTGTAGCCGGGCCGCCGCCTTCGCCTCGCGGCGGAAGCGCCCAGAAAGCGCGGGTCCGAACCGGCCGGCGCGGGCAAGACCTTCAGCGCGACGAGCCGCCCCAGCGACTCCTGCACCGCCTCGTACACCACGCCCATGCCGCCGCGGCCGATCAGACGCAGGATGCGGTAATCCCCCAACCGCTCGGGCGGTGTCTCCCCTTCGATCTTGCCGGCCGGTACGGGCGCCTCAGCGGCCGGGCGGTGTTCCTCCATCGCCATCAAGGCGGGGAACAGCTCGCGGATCAGGTCCGCCTGGTCCGGGTGCTTGCGGACGTACTCGCTCAGGCAAGGCCGCTCGCCGGCCCGGTAGTGGGTCAGGAAGGACTCCACGAGCACTTCAAACGGGTCCCGTTCCTCGCTGGGCGCGTTCATGGCTCCTCCTCGCGGCCGCCGGGCAGTCTGGTGAGGATCGCTTTGAGATTCCCCAGGGCGCGGACGTAGCGCTTGCTGGCGGCCGACTGGCTCAGGCCCAGCACGCGGGCGGCCTCGCCGTTGCTGAGCTGCTGGAAGTTGCGGAGGGCCAGGACCTCGCGATCCAGCTCGTCCATGCGGGCCAGCGCCTCTCCCTGGTGCCGGAAGCGCTCGGCGAGCATGGCGTCCTCGCTCGGCCGGGGGCCGAGGCCCGCCAGCCGGTCGGCCATCGCGTCGGAACTGGCTCCCAGCATTCCTCCGGCGAAAAGGGACACGTCCAGTCCAGTGTCGCGCTTCTTGGTGCCGAGGTGGTGACGGGGCAGCGCCGCCAGTCTCTGGCCGGCGACGAGGCGGAGCCATGTGTAGAACGGGATGTCCGGTTTTTGCGCGTAATCGGCCAGCTGACACGAGGCGTCGAGATTCGCTTCATAGACGACATCGGACGGGGCGATGCGACCCTGGAGCCGCCGGTCCAGGCGCAGGGCGATCATGCCGCGGGGGCGGTCGCGATACCGGCTGAAGAGTTTGCCCCAGACTTCCCCATCGCCGGCCGCGGCCCGTTCCAGCAGTTCGCGCAAATCGGATTCGGTAGAGGGTTCGGGGCTCATGACCATCGATTATGTGCGCGGAAAAGCCAGTGGGGAAGGGAGAAGGATCCCCCGCGTCGATTTTCAACCGCCAAACCGTGGCGACGATAAACTTTTTTCGTTGCTCAGCAGGCGTTCGACTGGGCCGGGATAGCCCCTGGCCCGCCGACCTTGGCCGGAACGACGAGCCCGGTCCGTTGGGGAGGTCCGGGATGGTGGTGTGGCCTGTCTGCCCCGCCCAGCAGTCGGGCAGCGGCGCGGGACGAGCGGCTCTCCTGTTGCGGCCTGGTCGCGGATCCGCACGGCCTCCCGTCGTGCGCACGGATGGCGTCCCAGCGGCGCCCCCCGACCATGACGCGGCAAGCCGATGTGCTCAGCCACGCGGCCTTCGGTCGTGTCGTTGCGCGTCGCGGGCACTGCCGACGTCGCCAACGCAGGGGATTCTCCCCGGCCGACTCCTGCCCGCACAAAGGGGAAGACTCTCGTTTACGGCGTAGGAACCCATGTGGCGAGAGCGTTCAGGACACGCTCGGCCGGGCTCCCGGCAGATTCTGGGCAGTGGACTGCTTCCCATGCCGGGGAGTCAGAAGACAGGGCCGAAAGCATTCCCTTCTGGGGAGCGATAAGGCGAGGCGATCCCATTTAAGAGATCGGCAGAGGGAGAGCGGGCGTCGGGGGGGATGGACGGGCCACACGACCCCGTTGGCCTCCATGGCGACGAAGGCGAAGGGCAGGATGCCCTGGTCAACGCCTCACCAGCGATCCCCCAGGCCGGCAAGAGGGAAGGGCCACCCAGCCGTGAATAATTGTAGGGACTACTTCTTCTAGCTCTGGGCGGTCCTTGAATTTCTCTGGACAGTTGTTGTCCCGCTTCCTCAGTTCCCTCGCAGAGTGCCCAGTCAAAAATCGCCCGGCACTTCGCCACCCATCCGCGTGCCCAACGCCCGCCACACCCCCGGCGAGATCGCGTCGGGCACGAAATGGACGCTGCCGTCTAAGAAGAGGGCGTTCACCCCGCCCGCATGAAAGCTCCGCGCCGTGGCAGCCGTGTAGGTCGGCACCGCCGCCGTCTTCCCCTCGCGATAGCTCGTGAAGTCCACGTCGTAGCTTACCTCATCACTGGCGTAAAGGATCTTCGTATTCGGCGGGAAGGTGGCGGTGAAGCCGGACTGAATGCTCCTCGCGTCGATCCACTCCGCATGGCCGCCTTCTAACTTGAAGCTGCCTCCGTAGGCCAACAACTCCGCCGGGGTCGCCGGCACTGCCGCCCCGGCGGCCGACGGGAGGCCACCGTCTCGGAGAATCGGGGTGTACGCCTTGCCCTCGCTCATGCCCAGGGTGTTGCTCGTGCCGTCGGTCACGTCGAGCAGCCGCGTCCTGCGGTTCATGCCGATAGCACCGTCCCCGCTGGTTCCGTTCACCGGGTCGTACACAAACCAGCCGCCCACGTTCATCAGGTAGTTGAGCGGGTAGGGGGAGGCCGGGTTGGCCGGCGGGTGGTCGTTCACCTCGGAAGGGCACAGGAGCAGGGCCACGCGGTGGACGGCCATCGCCTGGCCGTCGCTGGACTGGGAGTAGTCGATCAGCCGGCCCAGGTCGTCACGCTCGACGAACGGCAGCAGCCGCGTCTGCGCCGACCACGGGTCGCCGGTCTGGCCGACGGGGACATTTCCTTGCGCGGGTAGGCAGCCGAGAGCGGACTCGTGGTTATGAAGAGCCAGCCCCCACTGCTTGAGGTTATTCTGGCATTGGGTTCGGGCGGCGGCCGCGCGCACTTTCTGCACCGCGGGCAAGAGCAGTCCGATCAGCACCGCGAGGATGGCGATCACCACCAGTAGCTCGATCAGTGTGAAGGCGCGACGGGTCATGATCCTGTCCCTCGGTTCGATTCTGTTCTGTGACGGTAACAGGTTGAGGGGGAGACGCAGGTGAAAGTTAGGAGAAACTTCCACTCAGCGCCAACTCATCCGATGACCGACGCGCGCAAACCGAGGGAGACCATTGGCCTCTCTCGGCCTACTGTCGAACTCTCGATCACTCGCCGCAGCAGGGGCACACTTGCGGGACCAGCACCGTCAGCGTCGCCGAATACTTGGTGGATTGGTACTTCTCTCCCCCCTCCTTCGGCTCCAAGTAGTGGGCGACGACCAGGTAATAATTGCCCTCCGCCGGCGTGAAGCTGGCCCGACCCTCGGCGTCCGTCTTACGCTCGTAGCGCTTGTCGAACCCCTCGGCCAGGGCCGTGCCCCGTGGGATGAACGACACCGCAGCGCCCGCCAGCGGCTTGCCCTTGTATAGCAACTTCACCTTGATCGGCGTGCCCGGCCCCATCGGCGTAACCGGGTTGGCTTCCGGCATCAACTCCAAAGCGTGGCCCAGCGGTTTGTCGAAACCGGGATTGTCGCGGGGCACGTTGTCCAGGCTCTTGCTGACCAAGAAATAAGCCTTGGCGCTCTTGATCGAGCGCTGGGGGGCGTAACTGACGACCTTGTCCGAGGTGTGCGCGACCAGATAGAGTCCCGGCTTGGCAGCCGCGAATGGCACCGTCCAGTAGCCTTCCTTCGGCGTATAGCCGGTGTCCGCCAGTCGGTCTTTCAGGTCATAGCGCTTGCCGTCGGGGGCCACGACGGTCAGCGTGCAGCCTTCCAGGTCGATCTTGCCGGCGAGCTTGAAATCGCGGTGGTCGTTGCCGTGGTTGCCCAGCATCAAGTCGATGTGGACGTTGTCGCCGACGCGAATCACATTGGTGTTCGTTTGCACCCAGGTATCGTGGGCCGACAGTGCCGCCGCCGACGCCAGCACGATCAAGCCACTACAAATGAATCTCACCATCAGTATATTCCTCCTTTGCAGGTCGTTCACTAAGCAATTGTTCCGCGCGGACAGCCTCAATAGTCTCCCGGCACCTCTCCGCCCGCGCGGGTCCCGAGGGCTAGCCAGGTGGGCAGGGAGATACTGTCGCTTATGAAATGGATCGAGCCATCCACGAACAGGGCGTTAACGCCGCCGGTGTGCCAACTGCGGGCGGCAGCCAGACCATAGTTGTTGGCGGCGTTGATGCAGTCGAAGACGCTGCGGGCGTTGGGAAGGACAGAGTGGTTGTAAAGGGTAGACAGGTAGCCGCCGTTGATCCAGCGATCGCCGCGCATGCCGTCCCAGGTCCCGGCGCCGGGAGTACAACTCGCGGGCGTCGTCGGCGTGCTCCCGGGTAGCTGGATGAACTGGAAGCGCGGGTCCGTCGGCCCGGAACCGCCCGTTGTGCCGTTGCCGATGCACAGCTCGCTGAAGGCGGCGGTGTTGGAGGTGCCGTCGGTGATATCCTTGATGCCGATGCGATGGTTGAGCAGAAAGACGCCGTCGCCCGTGACGTAGTCTCCGGCGTTGATGCCGGTGCCGACGTTTCCCGCATAATTGTTGCCAGCAAAGGCGGAGCCGGGCACGCGACCGCCGCCCGGATCGCTGGGACAGATGAGCAGTTTGATCGGCGTCTGGGAGGCGGCCAGGTTGACACCCGTCGAAGTGGAGAGCGTGAAGTTGACGATGTTTTGCAGGTTCTGTTGCTCGACGAAGGGCAGCAAGTGTGCCTGCGCCGAGAAGGGGGCCGGCCAGGGGTCGCGCCCTCCGGGGAACGAGCCGAGGGCGTCGTGATAGTTGTGCAACGCCAGGCCCAGTTGCTTGAGATTGTTGGCGCATTGCACGCGGGCAGCGGCCTCGCGCACCTTCTGGACGGCCGGCAGGAGTAAACCAATCAGGATGGCGATGATGGCGATCACCACCAACAATTCAATCAACGTGAATCCACGGCGGGTTCTCACGGCAGGGTCCTTTCGCAGTCCAAGAGTCCTTGGGTGATTCGGTCTGTCCGCACAGGCGACGGCGCCGGACCCGGCGGCGCGGCATCCGCGCGGACCGCGAGGTTCGGCGAGACGAAAGCGAGGAGGTTACGGATCGGCCGGCGAGGAAACGTCGGCGTGAGCGCGCCGGTCCAGCTTTCCGGCCGGATCTACAGGTTAGGAAGGACCAACCGTGGAGGTGGAGTGAGAGGGACGTGGGGCAAGGCGCAGGTGCTCGCGTTGGTGAGTGGCAGCGGAGAAGGCGGCACCCAATCCGGACACCAGGCGGTCAGCTGCGGGACAGGCAGGACGGCGCCAACACTGATCCACAGGGTCGCCAGCCCCTGACAACGCTGGGCGGCTAGTCCCGGCACCAGGCGAAAGCCGGTTTTGGGGGCCGGGCGTGTCGTGACCGCAGAGTCACCGGGAGTTGTTCGGCTGGAGCAGGCGGCGCAGGTTCGTGCCCCGCGCGTGCGGTCGGTCGTCTGGACGGTCGGTATGGTAGATGTGCTCCGGTGCGATAGGCAGCAGGAGTCGCCGGCACAAGCCCTGAGCTTGCTCCCTGCCCGCTCGCGGAGCGGTGCCGCGCTCCAGCCCTCGGCGGCGGGCTTCTCGGCGTAAGAGGGTGGCTCGACGTGGTGCCGCCTTGGCCCAGGCCCAGCGTTCCTCGGGGGTGAAGCAGCAGCATTGCCGCCAGCACTGCTCGGCATTCTGGCAGCCGCAGGGGTGGTCCTGGCAGGGGAAGGGCTGGCTGGCGTCCTTGTGGACCGGGGCGGCCGGCAGCGGGTAGCCGAACGTGACGCCGAGGTAGGCGAGGAGCGAGACGGCCGCGACGAGGCGGTGTCGGAGAGTTCGCCGGAAAGGAGGCCGCGCGGATACCATGCGTAGTGAGAACGAATAGACCTACAGGGAAGCCTTCACTCAAAAGAGGATTCTATCGGGCCATGAGCGATTTGGCATCCAGGCCTTAATTCGGATAGCTGCCGTCCTGCGTGAGCACTACCTTGACTGCCGGCATTGTCTCCGCCGGGCGTAATGGCGGCAACAGGGGTTCGTTCGAAATGGTGGGCGAGATTGCCTACCGGCCCAGTAGGCAATCTCGCCAGCAGTCTCAAGGAGTACGCGACTCAAGCAACGTATCATCCGGGTGCCCGGAAGATCTGGGAGCGGGCGTCTCGCACCGGGGCTTGACTCTCCCGCCCACAACGCCGTCGTCATACACCGAACCTCACCGGATCCGGACGCGGAAGTGATTTGAGGACCGGACCGACGACCGCCAACCCAGACGACGCCCTACTCGAACTGCGCATGATTCTGGACAATCGGTGTGCTTGGCTACCGGACCAGTGGGAAATCACGAAGGCGGCGCACTGACGGGTAAACGTATACAGACGATTTCGGTCGAGATCGCAGCGGAAGAGGGAGACACCGACGGGAATTGCCGCCGAGAAAGAAAGGGGAACACAAGGCGGCGGTCAAACGCCGTCGATTCTCTCCGGACGAGGGTGGACCCGATGCGGTGACGGCTCGCCTCCGTGATAGGTACGGACGGACATCGAACCGGGAACGCTCGGCGAACTGGAAACGCTCGGCGAGTGGATCACCCGCAGCGAACAACACCAACCCATCGCACAGCACGCACCCTCTGCCGGACCCCCCACGCTGTATTCAGGCCGCTCGCCGGTGGCTTGAAGTCAGGGTAGCGATCCGCTGCTGGATGGAGAAGACCTGATCCCTCGCACGCGCGATCTGCCGATCTACCCGCGCCAACTCCCGTTCGATCTGCTGGCGACGTATCTGCAAGCGAGCCCGCGTCGCTTCTCGCCCCGCTGCGTTCATGCCGACCTCCTGAGCAAAAACATCTTCTGCGACGACCTCTCTGTTTCATCGGTGCAGGAAAAGGACAACTTCATTCCGGGTGGCTATCGCCTGGCACTCCCCCTCCCTACGGCCCTCCCAACCTGTACTCTCCTCCCTTTTTCACTTCCCGGCTCTGGCAGAGACCCTTGCGTCGGGGGGGGCCGGAACACTACGTTGATTACAAGCGTTTTTCACTGGCTTCCTTATCCCGGAGTGTGACGCCACCATGCCTGTCGTCTCTTTGACAGACCTCCAAAAGCAGATCACGCAACGCGAACGTGAACTGCAAGCCCTGCGTCAGGAGTTGGAAAACCGACAGAACGAATTCGCCCGCTTGACAAGCCGCAAGAAGGATTTGCAGGCGCAATTGCGTCAGGTCGAGGCTGAGATCGCCGCCTTGGCCGCCATTTCAACTCCCCAGCCAGCACCGGCAAAGACGAAAAAAGCAACTGCCCAGGCCGCTCGGCCGGCCAAGCCAGGAGCGGCCGCCAAGAAGGACAGCCGTCCGAGCGCGACCGTTTCGGGAGCGGCCAAGGCGACCGGGCCGGTGGGTCCGGGGTCTCAGCCGCCCCTGCGAGAAGTATTGACCACCTTGCTCAAGAAAAGCACCAAGCTGCTCTCTGCCCGTGAGCTGGCTGCCCAGGCACGGGCCGGCGGCTATCGGACCAACAGTGCGAACTTCGTGAAAGTCGTGGGGAACAAGCTGGGAGAGATGGACAACGTCGATTACCTGCCGGACAAGGGTTACCGACTCAAGAAGACCAAGGCCAAAACCTGAATTGATCGTCTACGCTTTTGCCGGTCGCTTTTTTTTCGTCCTCGATGCTCGCTGGCCTCGCGGTGTGACTGGGCGCTGCCGCCTGAAGCCGAATCGAGGTGAATGGCTCGCAGTTCGTTGACGGAAGGCTGCGGCTCCGCTTTCACACACGCTTGAAGTGGCGTTCCAGATCGTGGCGACTCAAACGAAACGACGTGGGCCGACCGTGGGGGCAGTGGTGCGAGTTCTGGGCCACCTCGCGCAGGGCCAGTAACGCGGCGATGGCTTCGGGCGTCAGACGGTCGCCTGCCCGCACGGCGGCATGGCAGGCCATCAGGCTGAGCAGATCGTTGAGCAACTGCTCACGGCTGGGCACGCGCTCCTTCGTGAGCACATAATCGACCACGGCCCGCAGCACGGCTTTGGGGGAGCGTCTGTCCAGTAACGTCGGATAGCTATTCAAGACAAGTGTGCCGCCGCCGAAGTCCTCCACTTCCAAACCCAACTCCGCTAGAGCCGCACGCTCTTCCAGCACCAGCGCCGCCTGCCGGATCGGCAACTCTATCGTCTCGGGAATGAGCAGGCGTTGCGTTTCCAGCCGACCCGAGTGCAGGCGCTGTTGCAACTGCTCGAAGAGGATGCGTTCGTGCAGAGCGTGCTGGTCGATGAACAGCACCTCGTCGGGCGGCACCTCCACCACCAGGTAACAATCCAGCACCTGCAACGCCCGGGGCGAACGAAAGTCCGCGTCGGGCTCGGTCCCAAGATCGTGCGGGACCGGGATGGCAGCCGGTTGCACCTGACTGGTGGAGGGCGCGAACAGCTCTACCGAGATCGGCGGCGACACGGATTTCTTCTCCGTCGGGGCCGGCGTGCGCGGCGGTGTCGTGGACCGCGCCGCCGACGGCATCTCCTTGGGCCGGGACGAGAGGGACGTTTCCTCCCCGGCGGGCGTCGCCGGAGGGGTTCGATTCTCGGACAGTGGCGAGCGCCGATTGGCCTCGGAGCCGGGCAGGTCCTCCGTGCGTGTCTTGAGTTGCAGGCGGGCGGTCAGGTCCGCCGCTCGCAGCCGCTGGGATACCGCTTGTTGAATGAGCTGGTAGAGGCTGTCCTTGTCGCGGAAGCGGACCTCGGCCTTGGTGGGGTGGACGTTGACATCCACCTGCTCGGGGGGCACTTCCACAAACAGGAAGGCGACCGGGTAACGGCCCGTCATGAGCAGTCCCCGGTAGGCGTCCTGTACCGCCTGGAATAAACCTCGGTCCCGCACCCATCTGCCGTTGAGGAAGAGGTACTGCGTCTGGCTGTTGCCCCGGTCGCACGACGGGTCACCGACGTAGCCGCCCAGCGCCACGGAGCCCTCTTGCGCCTCGACCAGGTAGAGGGCATTACGCACCTCCGAGCCGAAGAAGAGTCCGATGCGGTCGAGCAGGCCCAGAGAGGCGGGCACCTCGTAGAGCAGCTTGCCGTTATGGCGCAGGGTCAGGTGTACACCTAGCTGGGCCAGGGCCAGGCGGGTGAAAACCTCGCTGACGTGGCCCATCTCGGTGCCCACGCCCTTGAGGAACTTGCGCCGGGCCGGCGTGTTGAAGAACAAGTGACGCACCTCGATGCGCGTGCCCGGCGTGCCGTTCCAGGGCACGACCGGGGAGAGCTGTCCGCCGTGGCAGGTGATGGCCGCGCCGCTGGGCTGGTCCGCGGGACGGGATTGCAAGGTGACCTGGGCGATGCTGCCGACGGAGGCCAGCGCCTCGCCGCGGAAGCCGAGGGTATCGATGCGGAAGAGGTCCTCCACGCTGCGGAGTTTGCTGGTGGCGTGGCTGGCGAAAGCCAGGGGCAAATCGTCGGGCTGGATGCCGCAGCCGTTATCAACGATCTGGATGAGTTCGCCGCCGCCGTGTCGGACCTCGACGTCGATACGTGTGCTACCGGCATCGACGGCGTTTTCGAGCAGTTCCTTGACGACGCTGGCGGGCCGTTCGACGACCTCCCCGGCGGCGATCTGGTTGACGAGCGTGGGTGGCAAGGGTTGAATGCGGGCCATCAGTCGTCCGATAGCAAGGAGCAAGCAGATCTAACAGGTGATGGGTGGTCCCCTTCAATACAGATGCTAACAAAGGGCGTCTCCCTTCCACAAGGATGGTTGTTCACTATCTGAATCTGTTTTTGTCCGGGAGCCCGGTTGATCGGACCCCGAACGCTCTCGCCTCGTTGGTTGACACGTCAGGCGGTGAGGACCCCTCACCGCAAAACAGGCCGATGAACTCCGCAGTCCGTGGTCCACCTCTGCGTTGCCCACGACTGTCCGCTGCTTCACGGCGGTACGATACCGCGGTCGATTAGCCCGCAGGCCTCACACTCTGAC
This sequence comes from uncultured Planctomycetota bacterium, assembly GCA_963767535.1. Taxonomy (GTDB): domain Bacteria; phylum Planctomycetota; class Planctomycetia; order Gemmatales; family Gemmataceae; genus JAJPHU01. The sequence continues at coordinate 315,422 of CAVYEC010000005.1, read as the reverse complement.
GCGACCTTGCGCAGGTGTGGCCGACACACCGTGGCGACCGGGGTGCCTGAAATAGGTCTTTTGCGGGGATCGATTCACGGAATGCAGATGGAAGCCTCGCCGTGCAGTCCAATTTCAACCACCTAATAGGGTAGGCTTTCGTATGGCCCCGGCGAACCAGCGCCGCCAATGAATCTGCCGCGACCTCGGCCGGAGGTCCCGGCGGTAGGGCACGACACGTGACGCCACCGGTCGAGCGGCTTAAGCAAGGAGGCTCGCACCGGCGGCGATGGAGCCGCCCCATGACAACTACCTTCAAGGCTGCTGTCGATAGCTATCTGCGCGCCAAAACCCTGTCCCGCGGGACCCACAACGAGTACCGCTCGACCGTCCGGAAATGGGAGCAGTGGGGTGGCGGCTCCCCCATCGAGGCGCTGGAGCACAAGGAGATCCGCGAGTTCTTGGACTGGGTTCACGAACACGCCTTGGCCGAGCAAGGAACCAATCCGGGCCGCACAGCGAATAAGGCCCGCGAACACCTGCGCGGTCCTCTCCTGGGCGTGGGAGCAGGAACTGATCGAGGCGCTGCCCCGCGTCCCTGGGCCGAGGGAGCAGCGCGACGTCGCTGGCCGGCACTACCTGACGAAGGCCGAGATCAACGCCCTTTACTTCGCGACCCACCAGATGAAGCGACCCCGGGGCTGGGACAGCCCGTTCCCCGTGGGGCGGTACTGGCGGGCCGCGCTCGTCGTGTTCTTCAACTACGGGGTCGATACGGGTACGGTTTGGAAGTCGGCCCCCTTTCACGAGCCGGTACTCTGGCGTCATGTTACGTGGGAGCCCTTGTCGCCGGATCGAGAACTCAAGGAGCGGTCGCGGTGGGGGTGGCTGTTCTACCGCCGGGTGAAGACGGGCAAGAGTTTCTACCGGCCGATGAATCACGTCGTGCACGCGCACCTCAAGAGCATCCTGCCGGAGAACGTGTGCCGGATGCGCCTGTCTTCCTTGGCGGGGAGCGCGCCCGAACGCTCGCCTCCAAGAGTTGTGCGCCCTCGCCGGCATTAGGCCGAGGACAAATGTCGAGACTGGCCGGGACGAGCCGTGGGAGTTGAAGGACCTGCGGAAGACGTGCGCGACGTATTACGACGAGCACTTGCCCGAGTCTTCGGTGGAGATCTTGGGCCACTCGGTCGGTGGCATCACCTACCTCCACTACGCCCATCGCGCCCCGCTGGCGTTCAAGGCGATCATGACCATCCCGCAGCCGACAGCGTTCTCGGCCCTGATCCATGGGCATGAAGGCGAGTGCCCCTGCTGCCGGCGACCCTTCGCCGACGCCGGATAGCTCGGGCGATTTGACCGGAGCAGCCTATCGCGTAAAGAATCATCTTTTCGCGCGCCCAGCGTCCCCACTCGCATGGCATGACGTCTTGGCCCCCTACATCTTCGCCATGTTGCTCCAAAACCGTTCGAGGCTCTCCGTCCCGCCGAACAGAGTCGTGAAGTTCGTGGAGTCGGCAAGCAGAATATCGCCGGCGCGACCGGTGCTGGGCGGCATCCAGAGGAGCGAGTTGAACTCGCGATTCCCCGCTTCGCTGAACGGATGCGGCCGAGTCATGTCGATCGGTTGCTTGCCCAAGACGTGAATTGACTTCGTGTCATCAGTCGTGAGCGCATAGTGGGGCAGATGCAGATGGAAATTGAACGTGGTCACGCCGTTCAGCAGACCGTGCTTGTCCAGATCCTTGTTGATATTCAGGGGCGTGATCTGTTTCGTTCCCTGAACCACCGCGGGGCGGAGGCCGAATTGATTCATGACGGGAACGCCGAGCGCGGTCATGAGCGAGCGCGTGTATTGCCCGAAGCGCTGCTGGCGCGGCACAAGCTCATCTCCGTGATGCTTGTATTCCATCTGACGTTGTTTCATGTCGGTGGTGAAGCCGACGTCGTGGTGCGGCGCCAGCAGCAGGCAAGTACCTTCGCGCTTGAGCCAATCGCGGATTGCGTCGATCTCGCCCTGCGCGGCGGCCTGCTCGGATACCAGGTGATCCAAGCCGAAGACCATGAGCGTGTCCGTGTCGGCAAGCACTTTTTCATCAATCGGGAGTTTGTAGCCTGCCTGGTCGATGCGCTGGTAAACGGCCACCGGGTGACCGGTCGTCTCGCCGACGGTGTCTTGAAAAGCAAGAGTGGATCGGTGGAACAACTCCAGAGTGCCCGCGATGCCCTGCAGGAAGTTCATCCTGTCCCACTCGGTGCCCTCAAAGGCCGGCCATGCGACCCGGCGGACTTCGGTCATGGTCGAAAATCGATTGTCCAGCTCCGTTGGATCTCGGTTTACTTCCCACGGATAGCTCCAGGTCCAGTAAATGCTGAACCGGCGTTTGCCCGCCGTGTATTTCCGCGGAACATGGTTCTGGTTGTACGTTCGCCCCGTTTGCCTGGATGTGCTCATGGAGTTCCCTTTCATCATGTTGTGACTTCAGGTCCTATGGGCAGAAGCGTCTCCGCCTCGTATCCTGGGCAGTTCGTTTTGCGATTGAGTTGACGGGCAGAGCTGGCGGCCACGCGACCGAGCATCCCCGCATAAGTTGGAAACGAGAGCGGAACATGGGCCAAGTCGTCCACCCGCATACCGGCAGCAATGGCCATGCACCGCCACCTGGGTAATCTCGACCGCCCGCTCGCCGACAACGTGGCAGCCCAGGATTTTATGAGTCGGACGGTCGGTGAGCAGTTTACAAAAGCCGAAGGTGCGTCCGTCGATGATCGTGCGCGTGGTCGAGTCGAAGCGCACCACGGCGGTAATGACATCATGCGTTTCACGAGCCTTCGCTTCCGTGAGGCCCACCTGCGCATACTCGGGGTCGGTGAAACTGCCGATCGGACTCACCAGCTCGGCCAGCATCGTTGTTGCGCCTTGCACCGCGTTGGTCGCCGCCACGAATCCTTCCTGAATGGCCTGTGGGACCAGTAACAGGTGACCGGTGATGTCACCGGCCGCGAAGATATGCGGCATGGTCGTCCGCAAGTATCCGTCAACGAGCACGAAACCGTGCTGATCGGTTTGGACGCCCGCCGCGGCTAGGCTCAGTCCGGCCGTGTTGGCCGCCCAGCCTACCGCCACCACCGCCAGTGCTGCCTCGGCGCTGTGCCGCTCGCCATTCTTTGCGAAGTTCATCCGCACTCCGCTCGCCGACTTCTCGAACGATTCGATGGTGCCGAAGTGGTCATGCACCATGATACCCGATGCACGAAAAGCGGCGGCGACTGCTGCCGATACATCTTCGTCCTCGGTCGGCAGGATACGGGGCCCACGCTGAAATAGTTGGATTCGCGTCCCGAAGGCGTTGAAAACGGAGGCAACCTGCGCCCCCGTTGCCCCGGCACCGATGACCAGCATCGAGGGGGGAACCGATGTCAGTCCCCAGGCGTCGCTGTGAGTACTGGTCAAGTCGAAGCCGGGCACGGAGATGGGCCGGCTCACACCCCCCGTGCACAAAACGAACGCCTTGGCTCCGAGCTCTAGACCGCTATCAGTCTCGATCGTGTGCGGCCCGATGAAGCGTGCGGCGCCGGCGTGCTCGTGGATGGTCACTCCCAAAGAGTCAATCTGCTCGCGAAACGCAGAATGCGAGCGCACATCGCGGACGACCTCGCGCACCCGCGCCAGTAGTCGCGGGTAATCCAGCACCGGCTCGGATACCGTGATGCCGTACTGGCCGAGCTGTCGCGCTTCTCGGATCAGCCGGGCCGCGTGGGCGAGCGTCCGCACGGGGACGGGCCCATCGTTCGCCGCCATGCCGCCAAACTCGGCACGGGTCACCAGCGTCGTACGCGCGCCCAGATCGGCTGCACGTAGCGCGGCAACCACGCCCGCCGGGCCAGCGCCAATAACGATGACGTCTGTCATCCTCGATCCTCTCCGAGTGCCGCGAGGTATCGAAGCGCTTTGATGCCGGGGAGAAAGAAATAAGCCCCGCCGCGGACTGTCGTGAAAGCGGGCAGGCCGGTGATTTTCTTTCGGATCGGACGCTTTGGAATCTTGAACTCCAGGGTGCCGTCCTGCGTGCCGATGACCGGATCGCGTTCGTTGCCGAGTTCGTGAAAATTCTTGTCATTGGCCCAGACGTTCTGTGCGAATTCGAATTGCCGGATAAGGCTGGCGCAACCCACGAAGGCGGCGATGCCTCGCTCGACACCGCCCTCGAGAGCGCCTTCTGGAAGCGGCGGGCCGTAGGTGCCGCCACGGCGGATCATGTGCCGACGATTCATGTTCGCGGCCGTATCGCGTGGATTCATCCGCCGAATATGTGAGCCGAGAGGGACCGCATAGCCGTGCGGATCCATCTGAGCATAGTTGAAGTCGTTGTTGCGCTGCGGGTCAGCGCCGAGGAACGGATCGTCTTTGTCTGGGCACAACACCAGCGGCGCCCCGCCTGCGCCACCGTCCCATCAATTTCGCCGCGATCAGTTCCTGCTCTTCTGGCGTTTTGCCGTGCTGCTGAAGAAAGGCACGAAAGGCGCCTACGTGTTCCTGCAAGCGGCGGTACGCTAGAAAGCTGCCGTTGCGACAGAGAACCTCAGGCTGCGGCAAAGCAATGATGCCGGCCTCATCGGGGTAGCCGAGGATGAATTCACCCGCCTTGAGCGGAGTCGCCGGAACCTGGCGTCGGGACGTCACCCGTTCCCTCGATCACCGGCTGCGACATGCGATCACGATAGCCGAAGTGATCGTGCGCGTAGTCCAGAGGCGGCGTCGCTTCCAGGTCCAGCGTCGAGAGAGCTCGGACGCCCGGGAACTTCGCGGCGTATTGCTGATGTTCGCGAACGCAGCGTTCCCGTTCGGCGACATCGCAGGCAAAAAGGATCACGATGCCGTGCAAGTCCGGGCCCGCGACACCGCCGACCCAGTGGTCCGGGTGATTCGGCCCCGTGTCACCGAGCATCTGCGCCCGCGCTACCATTCCCTGGCGGAACTCGTCCGGAAAGCTAGCGAGCGAGGACTCATCCACGCCGAGCGCACGCAATCCGTTCCAGGTAAAGGCCACGGTCACCCACCGGGAGTCGAGCGCAGCGCCGGCCGCGAACGTCTTCCCGGTTCCTACCTTGTCAACAATGCCCGAAAGCCAGGCTCGGCCGGCGGCGGCCTCACGAAACGTGAGGAAGCCGTAGCGCGCCGCCATGGCGCGCGGACGTGCCAAAAGGAAATGCTGAATGTCCTCGAGTTCGAGCATACCGGTTTTTCCTTGAGACACCCTACTCCAAGGCCGATTACTTTCGAGTGCCTTTCGCCCACGCCCAGGCCGCGATTCGCCACCCATCGGAAACCTTGCGAAGCGCCACCGTAAAGAACTGCGCCGGTCTGCGTGACCTGCTGGCCATGCACCTTGAACGTCATGGTCGCAGGAACGACCACGTAGGCGCTATCGCCGGTGACGTTGTTATGCACTGGCTCGCCCAGAGTCACGAAGTACTCGGTCGCGCCATGTTCCTTGCCCTCAATCAGCACATCCCGATACCAGTCCTGGGCGGCCGTTGGCCCCACCCAGAGATGCGGTGGCATGCCGTCGAGGATTGAACCCTGCGCGGCGAACGTGTCCGCCATCAATTTCGCGTCGCCCTGATTGAAAGCACCAATGTACTGGTGGACAGCCGCCAAAGGATCTTTCGCGCCCATGTTTGTCTCTTTGTCTTATTGCATCTGGTCGAGCATGGTGGAGAGTGATGCCTTAACCTTGAGGGCCTTCTTGATTTCGTCGGCGCTCACATACGGGTATTCGCCGTATTCGAGGAAGCTAGGGCGGTGATGGTCACGAACGAACTTTACGAAGGCTTGTGGGTTCGTCTTCCAGTCCTTGGGAAATCCTTCGAGGTTCTCGAAGACGGTGTCGATGCCGGTTGCCGAGAAGAGTGAAACCGCATCCTCGGTGTACTTGTCGAAATCCGTGTCGAAGATGCCCTGGTACTGGAAGTAGGTTTCGCCGTTGATCTTGAAGAGTTGCCAGCGGAGATAGTGCAGTTTGAGGATCGAGAGGCAATCGGGCGACGCGGCCACCGCTTTCTCGATTTTCCTGGCGTGCTCATAGACAGCAGGTTCACGGCCAGGGATCAGTTTCGCGATGATCGAGAAGCCATAGCACGCCGGAGTCCTCGGGAAAATGGGGCCATATCGTCCCTGTTCCGCCTTGTCCTTGGGGACTCCTCCTTCGGGAATGGCCATTGCTGCGGGTTTCGTCCAGTCGTTTTGCATGGAAGTCTTCCTTTCTTGGTGGTTACTTGTCTTCGCGGATTCCAGTTACGTTGTCGGGTTGTTGAGCGGTCTCGGATTTGCCAGGGGTTTCGTTCGAGTCAGTGCGCGACGCTTCGCTGTTCGCCGAGGACCGCTTCGCGTGTGCCATGCTTACAATGCGATTCCCGATGCCCCGCACGATCACGCACGGGACAAGGGCGAGCAGAATTGCCACGATCAAAGTCTGAAAGGGATGAATTCCGTGAAGGACAGTGATCTGGTAAATCAAGTCCAGGACGACAGCGACGAGAAAGACCTTGCCGGCGATTCTCCACATGTTCTTGAGCATGACCCGCGTCCGCGCCGGATCACGTGCAAGGGTCCAGAAAAAGATCGCCCGCCCTTCTCGGGCATCCGCCCAACCTGCGCGGATGGCGAGAAACGTCGCCATGACTGGCTGGATGATCAGCCGGAAGCTCATTGGTCCGTCCAGACGACCGAAAAGATCGTCCCACGCCTGCCTGAATGCCTCTTGCATTGATCGCACTACTCGCTGTTCCCGGATGGCTATCCGAGCGCTAGATGGGCCACGGACGCACGCCGCCTGTCGATGCTCTTCAACATGCACGAGGTGACTGAAATGCAGCCTATGCCCCGCGTTGCCGCCCGGCAAGATCGGCGTCCTGTTTTGCCGTGCGCCGTCATGGGGCAGACACGCCAAGGGCTCGGTCACTCGCTGGAGCGCCTAGCTGGCTCCGGTCCTCTCGACCGAATAGCGCAAGTCAATCTGTGCAACCTGCTGCGGCCCCAGCGCCGGCCGGTGGCGAGGACGGCCCCGAGCAAGAGACGGAGAAGGCGGGGAGCGGAGCGTGGGTCGAGAAGGGCGGCCAGGTGGGAAAACCACTGGCACGAGGCGGGGTTTGTCGGGGAGAATGACATGGCCGGTCCTTTGGGAGTTCGAGGCAGTTTGGCAACCGCCATCGTTCCTGAAGGACCGGCTTTCGTCTAGTAACCTACACAACTGGTAGAAAATATAGAAAGTCGCGGAAAGTACAGTCCGGAAAGCTCCCGTCGTAAACGAACGCATTTCGGTGTCGAAAAAACTGATCGTCTCGATGCTGTCCAGTCTATGGGTCGGAGCAGTTCTTTGGCTTCTGGGGTGGTATGCGTCCGCGGTCATCGTCAGGACGATCCTGGATCATGTGAACGTGAATTTCCTTTGGGATAATTGGTTTCAGGTGAACTCTCTGATCGCCGCCATGCCTTCACTTGGGGCCATGATTTGGTTTGGATACAAGGTTTATCGTCGCCTCTCGGCTGCTCAACTCCTTGTTGCAGGGGAAGTTGGAAGGAAATGTGATGATGCCGTTCGGAAGACGGCCGACGATTTGTCAGTTAATCCGGGCGACGGATTCAGTGATAAACCATAGACGTTAAAACCTCCCGGCTTGGTGCTCCGTGTGGGCTCGACCCGTGAACGTGTACCCCACAGGTTCGGGGGTCGTTCGCGGCAGATCGAAGTGTTTTGCCGGCCCCCCTTCATGAACTTGCCACGCGCGTGCGTTGGGCAACGTCCCTCAGGTCAACCAGAGCGGCCCGATCGCCTGCCTTACGGGTCATGGCACAGATCAACTCGATCGCCTTGAATTCCGGATCCATCACGTAGAGGCAAGACGGGTGGCCGAGGAAATCGAAGACGGCCCCGTTGGCGAGGACCCACTCCAGGGCCGACCGCAGTGCCCGGAGAAACCATTCGAGTTTCCACCGGCCCGTGCGAAAGGCGGCAATGTCGCTGACGGGACTCATGGGAATTTCGACCAGTCCGCCGGGATACACGAAGGGCTGAGCCTGCCGCTGCGCTTGCACGATCCCGTCGAGTACCTTCGCGTCCGGTTCGAGTCCCGCCTGGCTATTGGGGTGGGCGGGATACTTGCTGCTGACCCAGGAGAAGCCCAGGTCCTGGAGCATCTTGCGCACGTCCGGGCGGTCGGCGAGGCCGTCGGCGAAGCCGCCAGGCGTGCGGAAGCCGGCCGGGTCGATGCCGACGCGCGTCTTGAGGGCGGCGCTGCACAGCCGGATGTTCTCGCGGATGACCTCGTGGGGTTTCTTCCCCTCGATCAGCCAGGGGGCGCGGTTGAAGCGATACTGGATGTCGCCCGGGCGCGTCGCCCGGACGTTGACGTGATCGTAGGTGTGATTGCCGACCGGGTGGCCCGCACGCACGATCTCCTTGAGCCAGTCCACGTTGGCCTGCTCGAAGACCTGTCCGACCGCGAAGCAATGCAGGCGGCCGCCGTGCGCTTTGACGCGGCGGGCTGCCTCGACCGCGTATTTCTTCGTCTCGGCGTTCAGGTTCCCCTTCTCGTAGTCCCAGCGGGTCGTCTCCCAGGTAGGGAAATTCCGCGACATCTCCAGGTCCAGGGTGATGGCGACAAGGGCCTTCCGGCCGCCGTCCTTCGCAGGCTCTTTCTCCCGCGCGGCCAGGTTCGCGCCGGCGGCGAAGCCGGCGCCGCAGGCCAGAAATTCCCGACGCGACAGGGCGGCAGACAGGGGGAGCGTCATGGCAACTCTCTCGGTTGGGGCCAGCGCAGGTGCTTGTGGAGGAACGCGAAAGTACCCACCCCGTTGATGACGTGGCCGCCGTTGAAGAACTCGATTGCCGTCCGCTCCGGGATGCCGAGGGCCGCGTACAGGCGGCGCACCTTGGCGTATTCCGAGGCCACCCATTCGTCCGGGGCCACGCCGTCGTGATGGCCGCGCTCGACCATGAACGGCCGGGGAGCCATCATGCCGGCGAGGTCGCCGTAGCCGAAGGTGTTCGCCTTGTTGAATTCAAAGATCTCGTAGGTGTTGTAGAACGGATAGCTGTAGTGGTCGCGGGTGCCGGCGGCCTTGCGCACCATGTCGTTGAACTCGGCGGACGAGATGGCCAGGGCGTAGCGGTCGAGCAGCGGCGGCACATGGACGGCCGTGAAGCCGCCGTAAGACAGGCCGTAAAAGCCGATGCGGGACGGATCGACGAACGGCAGGCTCGACAGCCAATCGAGGTGCCGGTCGTGCTGGGCGAGGAAAATCGAACACAGTGAGCGTTTCAGGGGATGGAGTTTGCGCTGGAGTTGGCGGAAGTCGTTGCCGCCCCGGTAGCAGTTGTGGGGGGCGAAGGTGACGAAGCCGCGCTCGGCCAGCCGGGCGGCGAAGGCCCGGTAGACGGCGTACCCCTGTGATTTCGGATCGTCATCGAGCGTATCCCAGGGCACGCCCTCCAGACCGTGCTGGCAGACCACCACCGGCCGCTTTTCACCGTCCTTGATACCCTTGGGGATGACCAGGATGCCCCAGCAGAAGACATCGGGCCACACGTCGAGCATCACCTCGTAGGCGGTCCATTTGGGCCGTTCCAGCAGCTTGCGCGTCCGCGGATGGATCGGCTCGCTAGCGGGTGGAAAGCGGCCGACAACCTCCTCCCAGAAATAGTCCTTGTACTCCTTGCAGGCCGCGGGCCAGGCGCCGGCCGAGGTGGGTTTGACCTTGCCCCAGAACCGGGCGCGCTCCCTGGCCGAGCGAGGGATCAACGTTTGCGTGTAGTCCGTCAGCTCGCGCACCTGCCGGCGCCGGCGGGCGGCGGCGTCCGGTGCCGGGTGCCCCTTCGACGGCGTGCGTTCCTTGCCGGCGTCCGTGGCGATCGTCACCGCGAGGATCCTGGCGAAGGCCGTGAGGGCCGGTGCGGAGAACGGGCCGATGGCCGTGTCCCCTTTACCGCTGATGAGCTGGAAAGCCGGTTGTACCGCCGTGCCTGCTGGAAAGAACGAGCGGGCGCGCTCCAGCTCGCTTCGCACCGCCGACAGCGGCGGCGTTCGGATCGCACCGGGAGCGGCATTGGCCTTCCGGTCGGGGCCGGCGGGCGGTGGCCCGTCCACCCTGGGGCAGGGGCTGTACTCGATCACCAAAGGGCGCGGGGCTATCATTGCGGCGATCTCCGCATCGCCGAACTCACGCAGCAGGCCAAAGACGTTGCGGTAAATCGGCTCGCGCCACAGCTTTTCGCGCCGGTCGAAATAGCCGCTGACCAGTACGGTGTCGATGCGCGGATCCAGGGCGGCCGCGTACAGCGCCAGCAGCCCGCCCTCGCCGTAGCCGGCCACGCCGACCTTCCTCGGTTCCTTACCCTGGCGGTTGCGGAACCAATCCACCAGGGCGAGGACCTTCTGCACCTCATAGCCGATGACGTGCCGGCCCAGTTCGAATGCCGGGCGATAAATCCACTCGCGGTGGGGCTGATTCGTCATCCACACATCCGGCCGTCCGGAGAACTCGCAGCCCCGGTCGATGAGCGCGGGCACGACCACCAGGCAACCGGCGTCCGCCAACCGCCGGGCGACCTGCCCCTCGGGCGGCAGGCCGGCCGCCAGCCCGGCGAGCTGCTCCGGCGTCCGGTCCGCATCGGGCAGGGTGACGACGCAAGCCCGCGGCTCGCCTTTGGGCCGGAGAAGCAATCCCTCGCCGTGGACGCCGTCCAGAACGGGCCAGCGGACTGCGAAGACGCGAAACGTATCGGTTTCCGCCACCAGGGCCGGGGCGTCCGTGCTGGCGATCAGCTCCAGCGCCGTGAACGGCACGCGCGCATCGACGGCACCGATCATGCGCCGCAGCCGCTCCCGGTTCGGCGCGACCGAGCGCATGTACGCTTCGGCCGAAGAGAAATCGCGCTTCCAGTAGCGGCCGCGTTCCTTCGCCGCTCGCTCCGTCTCACGGGTGATGAAGCGTTCGATCCCGGCGCGCATCCGTGCCGACAGGTCGCCCTGCGCGGTCAGCGGCTCCGTGCCCGGCAGGACGGCCGCCTCCTCCGCAAAGAGCGCCGGCACCGCACTCAACACCAGCGAGGCCAGCACACTCCCGAAAAGGAGGAAGGCCCTCAAGGCGTTCGCCTGCCGCGAACATCCGCGAATCATGAGCATATCATTCACTTCTTAGTTTTTCTTTCGATACGAACTCGCCCCATCTGGTAAAGAGCCTAGCAAGATTCGCCTCTTTGCTTCCAAGGTCTGGCTCAGCATTGGGCATGTACCTAATCAGATGCGCGATTTCCTCAGGGTAATCAAAATCTATATAGATTTCCTCGACCATGCCGAGTGGATCTTGGAACATCGCCCTATTCTCGTAGAGCCAAGCTAACAAGATTCGGAGCCACCTTGCGCCACATCACCCGAGGCGGTAATTGCCTCTCGTGCGGCGAGAATGCTGACTCTTTCTAACATGGGATCATCCTTTGAACATTCGGCAATAGTTAGCTCATCTGGATCAGGATCGTTATCATCGCATATCCTTGAGCATGCGAAATCAATCGCAACTGTCGGCGAGATGTAGTTGCGACTCAATCCAAACTCAATATCTCGCCATGTCAGATGACAGAAACCTACTTAGAGCCACTAACAGAATGAGGCAATCGGCATGACATTCGCATTTTTATCTCCCTGGATCGATTCCCCCGTCCGAGGAGGTATTGTCATGGCCAAGCCGCTTGTCTCCGATGAACTCTGGACTCTGCTGCAACCGTTGCTACCACCACGCCAACCGCGACGTTTCCGCTATCCCGGACGCAAGCCGATCGACGACCGCAAGGCCCTGACCGGCATCCTTTTCGTCCTCAAGACCGGCATCCCTTGGGAAGACCTCCCCGTCGAAATGGGCTGTGGCTGCGGCATGTCCTGCTGGCGGCGGCTTCGCCGCTGGAATGAGACCGGCGTGTGGTCCCGCCTGCACCAGGTTCTGCTTACCCACCTGGACGATGCCCACCTCATCAACTGGAGGCGGGCGGCCATCGATAGCACCTTCGCCCGTGCCTTCGGGGGTGTAGAAGGCAGCGGCAAAAACCCCACGGATCGCGGACGCCCCGGCGTCAAGCAACACATTCTCGTCGATGCCAACGGCGTACCGCTGGCCGGGGACATCACGCCGGCCAACGTGCCCGAAGTCAAGGAACTGTTGCCGCTGGTGGACAGTTGCGGGCCGCAGGATGAGGACGGGGAGCCACAGCGTCGTCCGGAGAAGTTGTACGCCGATCGGGCGTATGACTCGGAACCGCATCGCGAGGACTTGCGCCAGCGTGGCATGGAGCCAAAGTTCGCCAAGCGGCATACGAAACATGGTAGCGGCCTGGGTGTGTTTCGCTGGGTGGCGGAGCGGACGCTGTCCTGGCTGCACGGCTTCCGCAAGCTGCGCTTCGTGACCGAAAAAGGCCAGGATATGCAATTCGCCTTCTTCAACCTGGGCCTCGCGCTTATATGTTTCCGTTATCTGGAACACTCATTTTGTTAGTGGCTCTAAGAACTCGAAGGAATTTTTCGCTGAGATCATCTGTTCATTACCGTTAGAGAAAAAGCAGGTACTAGAGACTGTTTCAAAATGCCCTTTTGGTAGCCCGAGATACCTGCGGATCCTGACGAGTTTGGCGTTTTGAAACAGTCTCTACTGATAAGTTGGACCATTACTCCCGCACCGGAGGGGGCTGCTCGCTCTGCAAATAGCGGAACAGGTCGCGCAGCTCCTGGGGCTTCAGCGGCTTGAGAAGGTCCTCGGGCATCAACGAAGCGGGCGATTCCTGGATCGACTCGATCTTCTCCCGCGCGAGGGTGGTCCGTTCGTTTTTGGCCGCCAGCAGCGTGATGCTGCCCGGCGTTTGGGCGGCCATCAACCCCGTGAGGACGCGGCCGTCCGTGGTCTGGACGACGTAGCTGACGTATTCTTTGCGAACGAGCGCACCGGGGTCCACGAGGCTGACCAGCAGGAAATCGCGGTCCTTGCGGTTGGCGTGCGTCAGGTCGGGGCCGAGCGTCTCGCCCTCGCCGAACAGGCGGTGGCACACGGCGCAGTGCTTGCGGTACAGTTCGCGCCCCGCCCGGGCGTCACCCGTGCCGGCACGCAAATCGTTCGTCAGCCGGCGGACCTCGGCCAACTTTTCCTCGGGCGTCCCCGGCCGCACGTTGCCCCAGTGCTTACGCACCCTCTCCTCCAGCTTCTTATCCTTGATTAGCGACAAGGGCCGGAGTTCCTCGACCGCGACCTCGGCGTCGGGGTACATCCCCCGGTCCACGCCGTCGAGGAAGGCGAGTGCCCACTCCTTCCGGCTGAACAGCAACGCACGGGCACGAGATCGAAGCCGGACATTCATCTTGCCGTAGACGCGCAGCAGGGCGTCCGAAATCCTCGGGTCGTTGAAGCGTTGCAACGCCGTCATGGTCGCCAGTCGCACCGCCTCGGTCTCGCCGGCGCCCAGCAACTTGAGTAACGGCTCGACGCATTCGGGCGTCGCAACTTCGCCCAGGGTCCGCAACAGGTCGAGACGCACCTCGGAGGGTGTGCCCGGATCGAGGGCCTGCTTGACGGCGTGATCCTGCGCCGGCCGGTGGCCGAGGCGAATCATTGGGCGGATCAATGTCGGGTCATTGGTGCCGTCCGTCCAGCGGGCGAGCAGGTAATCCATGAGGACGGGTGGGATCTTGTCGTTCGGGGTATTCCCTTCGGTCGGTCTCAGCTCCGCTGGGGCGAACTGCGCGAGCAGCGAACCCGTCGTCTTGTGCTGCCGTGGAGTCGAGCGGTCCTGCAAGCCCAGGTCGAGCGCGGTCAGAAGGCGGTCGCGCTCGGCGGCCGTGGGCGCGGAAGTGAGCAGTCGGGCACAGGCGCGGAAACCGTCTGGCGTTCTCTCCGCCGCATAACGTCGCAGCAAACGTTCCTGAATCGTTTCACGGATCAGGGGAGCGTCCCACGCCGCCCGCGAGGAGAAGAAATCCACAACCCGCTCGCGGGCCGGCACGGCGTAGCGTTCGAGCGCCCACCACAAGAGCAGCGGGATGTAGGGATCCTTCGCATCCTCCGTTCGCAGAGCCAGGCGCTCGATCAGCGGCAGGGCATCCGCCGCCGGTAAACGTTTCGCGCTGCACGCCAGCTGGCAGCGGACGCGCACATCCGGCTCATGGGCCGCCAACTCGCGCAGCCGTTCGCCCAGCGCCGCCGACACGCGTCCCTCATCGCCCAGCAGTCGAACTACCCAGCGGCGCACGTCCGGGTTGCGGTGGCCCAGTGCCTCCACCGCAAAGACTTCGTTGAACCCGCCGCTGACGTACAGCGCCCAGCAGCGCTTGCAGGGCCAGGGCATCTTCCCCGCTTTCGAGTACCAGGCGGCGGAGCGGGAAGATCACCTCGGGGTCGCGCCGGTCGGCGAGGACGCGCCTGGCCCTGCGGACGAGCCAATCGTTTTTATCGGAGAGAAGGGCCACGAGCCGAGTGCTGGATAGTTTACGCAGATCCTGCCCGACATACGGCCGCGTGCCCCTGGACTCGATCTTGAAGACACGGCCCTTGCTGCGGTCCCACTCGGCATCGGGGTCGGGGTGGGCGGTGCGCTTGTCGTGCCAGTCGCACACGTACACGAAGCCGTCCGGCCCCACGGTCACATCGCTCGGCGCGAACCAAGTGTCGTTGGCCAGGAGCAGTTCTCCGCCGTGGCCGGATCGGAAACTCGAACCATGCGGTTCGAGGTCGTGCCAGTAGAGGGTGTGGCCGAGGAGGTCCGCGGCGAGGAGCTTGCCGCGGAAGCGTTCGGGGAAGGACGCGCCCTGGTAGACGACGCCGCCGACCGTGACGTGGCCGCCGTGGAAGCGGCGATGCGGGACGTGATCGAGATGGCCGTAAGCGTGCGGGTTGCTCAGCCTGCCGTGCTTGTCGAATTGCTTCCAGTAATAGGCGCCCTGAACGCCATGAACCATGACGTAACCGCCGACGTTGGTGCTGTAGAGCAGTTCGCCGTGGGCGTCGAAATCCAAACCCCAGCAGTTGCCGCCCCCCTCGCAGAACAACTCGAAACGCCGGGTAATCGGATGATAGCGCCAGACGCCTTGCTGAAACTCGATGCCGTGGATGCGGGCGGTGACGGTGCTGCCCTGGCAGCCGTACAGCCAGCCGTCCGGCCCCCAGGTCAAAGAGTTGGCCACGGAAGACGCATCCTCCATGCCAAAGCCGGCGAGCAGCACGTCGGGCGGGCCATCGGGGACATCGTCGCCGTCTCGGTCGGGGTAGAAAAGGAGGTAAGGAGCTTGCAGCACGAAGACGCCGCCGTGGCCGAAGGCAAGTCCAGTCGCCAGGTTCAGGCCGGTGACAAAATCCTTGACTCTCGTGGCCCGCCCCTCCGCGTTCATTCCTTCGAGGATCGTGATACGGTCGGCCCCCTTGGGGCCGCGCGGCGGCGGCTCCGGGATGCGATCGTAAACGGTGCGCGAGTAGCGGTCCACGCGCACGCGTTTCAGACCGGCGGGATTGGGATATTGCAGATACTGAATCACCCAGGGCCGGCCGCGGTCGTCGAACTCGAGGGCCACGGGCTTGCGCACGAGCGGTTCACTCGCCACCAGTTTGACCGCGAACCCCTCGGCCGGCCGCATCTTCTTCGCGGCCGTTTCGGGGCTGTACCCCTGCGGTCGGACGAACGACGCCGCCAGGGCAAGCGTCAGGAGTATCCCGGAGAGGGTAGTGGTCGCTTGTGTGGCACGCTGGCAGCGTGCCCTACGTAGGGCACGCTGCCAGCGTGCCAGACCCCAAAACACTACCCCGAAGAGAGTAACGACAATCCGCACGATTTAACTCAGGATTTCCCGGATGGGCGAGCCGTGATCGATTTCCAGGCGCTTGCGGCCCGGAACGTCCAGCCGGCGCGAGTCAAGGCCCAGACAATGCAACACCGTCGCGTGAATGTCGGTGACGTAATGCGGATGTTCGACCGCGTGGAAACCCAGCTCGTCGGTCGCGCCGTGGACCGTGCCGCCCTTGATGCCGGCACCGGCGAACCAGACCGTGAAGCCGTGAGGGTGGTGGTCGCGGCCGGTCGGCATCTTGTACGTGTCGCGGACCTCCAGGCCGGGCGTGCGGCCGAATTCGCTGCAACAAACGACCAGCACTTCCCGATCCAGGCCCGTCCGCTTCAGATCCTTCAGCAGCCCGGCCAGGGGCTTATCCACCCGGCCGCAGGAGCGCGCGTGCAGGTTTCGCAGATCGAGGTGCGAGTCCCATTCGCCGTAATCGCTCAGGTAAACCAGCGTGAAGCGCACGCCGTGTTCGGCCAGGCGGCGGGCCGCCAGCAGGCGGCGGCCGTAGACCGCCGTGGTCGGGTTATCGATGCCGTAGAGTCGCTGTGTCTCGCGCGTCTCCCGGTTGAGATCCAGCACTTCCGGCACCGCCTTCTGCATACGGAAGGCCAGTTCATACGACTTGATCCGCGCCCGCAGTTGCTCGTCTTCGGGGCACTCCGCGGCCGCCAGGCTGTTAAGTTCGTTGACGAAAGCGAACTGCTCCTGCTGCTCCCGTGCCAGGACCCCCTTGCCGCGCGTCCCGAACGGCAGCGGGTTGGCGGGGTCGAGGGACAGTTCCACGCCGGCGTGCCGCGGCCCCAGGTAGTCCGGGGCGAAGTTCTGCTTGACGCGCATGTCCTTGTACTGGCCGAGGAAGACGAACTGCGGCAGGTTCTCGTTGAGCGTGCCCAGGCCGTAGTGGACCCAGGAGCCGAGGACCGGCTGCTTCTCGTCGAGGGCGTGCCGGCCGTGGTGCATCTGGAACTCGGCGTTGTGATCGTTATCGGTGGTGTACATCGAGCGGACGAAGGCCATGTCGTCCACGCAGGTCGCCAGGTGCGGCCACCAGTCGGAGATTTCCACGCCGGCCCGGCCGTGCTTCTTGGAAGCCGACTTGCAGGGGGAAAATCTTGGGGTACGGTCGTTCGCCGCCGACGACGGCACGCGAGCGCTCGTGAAACAACGGCGACTGGAGCGGGTCGGCGTAAGGCGTCTGGGCGAAGGTCTTGCCGGCATATTTGGTGAGGGCGGGCTTGGGATCAAAGCTCTCCAGGTGGCTCAACCCGCCGGACAGAAAGATCCACAGGATACTCTTGGCCCGCGGCGGGAAGTGGGGCCGGCCGTCGGGCGGCGCCCAGGCGGCGGGCGCGTCCGCGCGAGCGATACCGTCGCGGTGCAGCATCGCGCCCATTGCCAGCCCGGTGAAGCCCAGACCCACGTCGGCGAGGAAGGTCCGCCGGTTGATGCGCCCACAGACGGGGCCACAGGTTCGGGATCGACTGGCCATCCTTACTCCCTCGCGCAGGTCGTGAAGGGGCGCGTTAACGCACCGTCACGAAATCGTTGTGATTCAGCAGGGCGTGGATGAAATTTTCGCGGGCACGCATGGCGGGGTCTGTCGAGGGGCCGCCGGCGCCGGCGGCCTTACCCGCCGCGGCGATCTCCGCCTTTTGTTGTCGGAATATCTCCACCTGCCGGGCCAGGAACGCCGCCGAAACCTTGTGTTCCGCCGCCGAGGGGGAGCGGCCGAGGACCTGCTCGAAGGCCCGGCAAAGGAAAGCCGTTTCGCGGTCGGCTTCCGCCGTTTCGGCCTCGACGGCCCGCCAGAGTTTGCCGGCCAGCACGCGGCCCTGATGCAGTTCCAACTCGCTGTTGCTCAGGGCCAGGGCTTGCTGCGGCAGGACCGAGGTCGAGCGCCGGTAGGCCTCACAAGCGTTGGCCGCGTCGAACAGTTCCAGAAACTCCATTTTACCTTCGCCGTGGTGCGCGAAATACAGGCTGCGTCGCCGCGAGGTTAGCCCCTGCTCCTGCGGAATCTCCGGCCCGCCCATCGTCGGGTCTAGTTCGCCCGCGACGAAGAGGAGGCCGTCGCGTACCTCCTCGGCCTCCATGCGGTGCGGGGAAAAATGCCAGAGCAAGCGATTTTCCGGATCGATCTTATAGTTGGGATCTCCGAGTCCGAAATGCGAGCTGAGGCGGTACGCCTCGCTGGTGACGATCAGGCGGTGCAGCGGCTTCAAGCGCCAGCCGTTCTCCATCAACTCGACGGCCAGCCAGTCGAGCAGTTGCGGGTGGCTCGGCCGTGCGCCGCTGCGGCCGAAGTTGGAGGTGGTATCCACGAGCGGCCGGCCGAAGTGCCAGCCCCAGAGGTGGTTGACCGCAACGCGGGCGGTCAGGGGATTGTCCGGGCTGGCGATCCAGCGAGCTAGCGCCGCCCGCCGGCCCGTGCTGGTAGGCGGGTAAACCGGCGACAGCGGCGTGTACACGGTCGATTCAGCGGCGAGAGCGGTCCGGCAGCAGGCGGCCTTCGCCTGGGCGCCGGCGAGTTGCTTCTCCAGCGACTGAATCTGCGCCGCGGCCGCATGTTGTTCACGCGCCACGGCCAGCGCATTCTCGGCCTGCACTTGGGCGGCTAGCGCGGCATCGAGGTTGAATTGCCGCTCTGCCCGGCTGGCCGCGCGGGACATCTCCTTGGCATTCCCCTTAACGCCGAGGTGAACAACCTTGTCCGCCGCGATGCGGGCGAGGATCGAGGTCAGGTCCGAGCGGGCCGCCGTCCGTCTGGCTCCCGCGAGGCGCACGCTTCGGCGAGCGTTCTCGATGGCCTTCACCGCCGCCGGGCCGCGCGCCTCCGCCAGCGAGCGCTCGGCATCCGCTAACGTTGCCCGTGCCTTCGCCAGCATCGCCTCGGCCGAGGCGACGGCAGCCTGTCGCCGCTCCGTCTCCTCCCGCTGGACGAACGGCTTCAGTCCGGGATACCACGCCCGCGGCGGCAGCTTTACCGGCTCAATCTTCAGTTGATCGCCGCCCAGCGCGGCCGGCACACCGGGTGCGACGGGAGGCTTGCCCGTCACGCGGTTGCGTTCGTCGCCGCCGGTGTAGAAGAAGGTTGGGGCGTCGAGTTTCTCGTCAAAGACCCGAATTCGTCCGCTGGCGATCGGGCCGTAGGCAACGCCGTAGACGTATTTCTTGAATGGACCGGGGTCCGGCTCGCCCGCCACGCGGTCGTGCCGTAGCTCCAGAGGCTCGAAGAAGGCGCGGAACTGAAAGTATTCTTGCTGGGTGATCGGGTCATACTTGTGATCGTGACAGTGGCAGCAGTTGAGGGTGAGGCCGAGGAACGCCTTGCCCGTATGCTCGACGTTGTCGCGCATCCACTGGTTGTAGTTCCATTTGAACCAGTTGCGCACCAGGAAACCCGTGGCCGCCAGACTGTCCTCGTCGTCCGGGCTGACCTCGTCCGCCGCCAGCATCTCGACGATCATGCGGTCGTAGCCCTTATCCTCGTTCAAGGAACGGACGATCCAGTCGCGCCAGCGCCAGATCCGCGGGTAACTGTTCATCACGTCGGGGACGGAGCGCCGGCCGTACCAATCGCTGTAGCGCCACACGTCCATCCAGTGCCGGCTCCAGCGCTCACCGTACTGGGGCGAGGACAGCAGCCGATCGACCACCCTCTCGTAAGCGTCCGGCGCGCGATCGGCGAGGAAGGCGTGTAACTGCTCGCGGGTCGGCGGCAGGCCGATCAGGTCCAGGTAGATGCGGCGCAGCAAGGTGGCACGATCCGCGGGCGGATTCACCCGCACACCCCGCCGGCCACGCTCGGCGCTGAGGAAGGCATCGACCGGGTTACGACTGTCAGCGTGGCTCGTCGCTTCGGGCAAAGACGGGCGAATGGGATTCCGGAAGGCCCAGTGGCTACGCGGGTCTTCCTCCGGCTTTTCCCCGGTAGGAGCCGGCGCCCGGCCGTGATCCAGGCTTTCAGCAAGGCGATCTGCTTTTCCGTCAGCGGCTTGCCCTGCGGCGGCATCCGCGTGGACTCTTCGGGATCGGTGATCCGCTCGACGAGCAGGCTGCCGGCGTCGCCTGGCTTGACGGCCGGGCCGTGGCGTCCGCCCTCGCGGATCAGCGCGGCGGCATCCAGACGCAGCTTCGCCCGCTGCTTCAAACTGCCGTGGCAGGCGAAACAACGCTCCTTCAGCACCGGCTTGATGTCGCGGAGGTAATCGACGGGTTCGCCCGCGCCCAGTCGTGACGGCAAGACCGCCACGCCGGCGAGAAGGAGCAGGAAGCGTCTCATCCACACCTCCGAATCCAGGATGCTTAAGCGGCGAGGCGATGATCCGCGGGCGAGGTCCGCCGGACAACAGGGGGGACGATGGCTCCAAGGTATCCGAGCCTCCGATGAGGGACAAGGGGGCTGGTTCGCGTTCATGGGCCGAGGGTGGCATCCGTTCAGATAAGAGCGAGATGGAGGGTAGTGGCCTCGTTTGTCCGTCTCGGCCAGGATGCCGTAACAACTTCCAACGTAAATTGGGCCACTACCCGGATTTCGAGGTTTTTTCTTGCGTTTACGCGCAACGCTGGTATGCTGCGTGATAGGTATCGTCCCGCACTGCTCAGGATCGGTCGTTTGAACTCTTCCGGCAGCACCGATTTCTGCGGGTGAGTGCATGGTCCCGTCTGGCTTATCGCGGTCCTATCGGAACGGAGGGGTCGCCCTTGTGGCGATCCTTGCCGGTTTCCTGCTGAGTCCGCGCGTATCCGAAGCCGGTTGCGGCGACTATGTTCCGATTGACGGTCGTCACGCGCCGATGGCCCATTCAATGCCGGACCAGCCGACCCACGGGAGTTCAGCGGACGGAGCGGACCACAGCCGGCCTCATCGACCGTGTCAGGGGCCGGGTTGCTCGAATGGTTCTGTTCCGTTGCAGGCGCCTCCTCCAGAGATCACGGTCTCGATTGATCGTTGGGCGCTGGCACCCGGCGACACACTTCCGAACCTCGTCTCCTGTTCCAACGTGCTCGCGGAGCCTCTTCCGATTGTCACGGACGGTTTCCGCTTGAGCATTCTCAGGCCGCCCCGATAGCGCGCGGCATTCTCGGTGGATTATTGCGCGCCCGGTGCGCCTTTCGGCACGTTGCGCGCCACGTCCCACCCACTCGGAGTTCCGCCTTCCGGTGGACAATCTGACAGCGTGCGTAACCGCACGCATAGAGGCCAGAGCCGGGTATTGCGAGTGCCCAAAGTCCCGTCCGCGGCAGGGTCGGCTAACGCCGGTCCTGCGCCTGCCGGCGGATGTCTTCCAACGACGAAAGATTCTGAGGTTCACCTGACGATGCTCAGCTTGATCACCAGTACACTGGTTCGCGCGACCAGGCAATTCGCCGAGCGTTATATCTGGACGCATCCAAACATCGCCCAGTCGTTTCGCTGTCGGCCGACGTACCAAGATTCATTCAAGAAGACTTGGCTGTCTCTCATGTGGGGCGGCGAAGCCGGGACGCGGCGATCGCGGGAGTCAGTCGCCGTAGCCATTTCGGCGGCGAATCAGTGCTTCTACTGAACGTCCGAGCATCTGCTTTTCCTGCAGGCTGCAGGATCCGACTTTGTTACAGCACACGAATTGGTCGCTGCCGTCGTGGAGGCCATCCGAGCCCCACACGACGAACCGGCACCCGGAGATATGCGACATCATAACTCCAATATAGGGAATGGGTTGGCCCCCCGGCGCCGGGGAGTGAATCCGGAGCGGATCGCGGAGCGCGTCGAGCGTGCTGGTTGTGAGCGTCCCGAAAGCTTGCTCGTGGCACTCGCGGCGCACGCTACCATCGCCTCACCCTTAAGCGACGTGGATGTCGCCTGGATCGCCTCGACCGCGGCCTGTATCGGGGACGCGGGCCTCCTGCTCGAGATGGCCGGCGTCGTGTTCGCGTTCAACACCATCAATCGCATCGCCAGCGCACGCCAGGTCCAGCTGGAATACCGCTTCCTGCGCGAGTTGAAGCCGATTCGGGGCTGGGTCGAGCGTCGTTTGGCGTCGCTGACCGGTCTCGCTTACGACTTGTCTTACAAGCATCAGCCCCGTCACTCGCCGGCAGAACTGCTGGATCGGCTGCGTGTTCTGTTTGAGCGTCTGGGTGTGCCGGCTGTGCCCGACGTCTTCAACTGGTTAAGTCAATCGCCCGTGGTGCTTGAGGGTGTGCTTGAGATGCTCGAAGTCAACGTCACGAGCGCCGAGGTCCGTTTCGACCTTTTGAAAGAAGCGGTGGCGATTGCCGTGGCATCTCGGGCAATGCCGGGTTCCGGCCTGAGGAGGGCGGTCGAGCCGTGGTTGCCCCAGGGATCGTTGCCCAATGGGAGCACGCCTCGCACAGGGGCTGATCCGTCGGGTGTCGCCTCCGATTCGGATCTCGTGTCCGCGTGTCGCCGATATGCGTGGCAGGTGGCGAATGCGGCCTACACGATTACCGATGAACAGATTGGCAAGATGTCCGCGCTTGGGCTTGGAGACGCCGAACTATTTGATCTCACCCTCGCCGCTGCGCTATTCTCGGCGTTGGCCATCATCGAACCGATCGGCGCGGTCGTCGCGCCGAATACCGATCGCCGGAACGCGGAAGTTGCAGCCGTAAGAGAGGGTCAAGGCCCATCGGCATTAAGAGAGGAACTTGCAGTATGAACCGACCGCCAGGATCGATCCGGCGCCGAGCCACCTTGCTCGTGTCGGCGGCCATTGTCGTCGGCCTGTACGTGATGACTCGCGAGCGGTCACTATCCAGGGCCGAGTCGGAAGAGGTCGTCAACACCTTCCGGTTTAGCCGGACGCCGTTACCCGAAGTGGCCAACCACCCGCCGTACAAGTATGTCCGCAAGGTCCACCCCAGCGTGCAGCACATCCGAGCCTACGTGTCCACACTCGGGGCCAGTGTGGCGCTGGGCGATCTCGACGGCGACGGACTGCAAAACGACGTCGTTTGGGTCGATCCACGCACCGACCAGGTCATTTGCGGTCCCGTACCGGGTACCGGGGCGCGTTACGAAACATTCGCACTCGACCCCGGATCGTCGTTCCCCAACTGGGACCCCGCGACGATGTGCCCTGCAGGCCCTCTGATCGCCGACTTGAATGAGGACGGTCTGATGGACGTGCTCGTCGTCCACTGGGGCCGTAGCCCGATCGTTTATCTGCGCAGAACGCCGGCCGACTCGAAGACCCCGCCTTCGGCCGCCGAATTCGAAGCGCAGGAATTGATCGCGGGCGGCGACCGCTGGTACTCCTCGACGGCGGCCGCGGCCGACCTGGACGGCAACGGGCACCTCGATCTGATCATCGGCAATTACTTCCCCGACGGCTCCCGAATGCTCGACGCGAATGCCCAGGGGCTCGAAACCTTGCATGACTCGCTGGCGAGGTCCGGCAACGGCGGTGGCCTCCGATTCTTCCGGTTCGTGGGCGCGACCTCGGGCCGGCATCCGACGGTCCGATTCGACCAGCAGAAGGATGCGATCGCCGAGGAACTGACCCACGGCTGGAGCTACGCCATCGGGCCGGTTGATCTCGACGGCGACTTGCTGCCGGAAATCTACGTTTCCAACGACTTCGGCCCCGACCGCCTGCTGCATAATCGCTCGACCCCCGGCCACTTTCAGTTCGCGGCCTTGCACGGAGAGCGCACGATGGACACGCCGGCCTCGTGCGTGATCAACCAGGACTCTTTCAAAGGCATGGGCGTGGACATCGGCGACATCAACGGCGATGGGCTGCTGGATATCTACGTGAGCAACCTGACTTCCCAGTTGGGCCCTGACCGAGAGCCATTTCCTGTGGCTGAACACCGGCCAGACCGAGCGCATGAAAGACGGGATCGCTCCGTTCCGGCAAGCCAGCGAAGAACTGGGCCTGGCACGCAGCGGCTGGTCGTGGGACTGCCGGCTGGCGGATTTGAACAACGACGGCGTCCTCGAGGCGCTCCAGGCCAATGGCTTCATCAAGGGGCAAATCAACAAGTGGCCCGAACTGCAAAGCCTTGGCACCAGCAACAACCAACTCTTGCACAACCCGAAGTTCTGGCCGAGACCTCCAGCCGGGCGACGACGTCAGCGGCCATGACACCTTCGCCTTCTTCGTCCAGGGCCGGGGACGGCCGCTATTACGACGTGGCCCCCAAACTGACCTTGCAGGACGGTCAGTCCATGTCCGAGGCGATGGTGACGCGCGGCATCTCCCTGGCCGACGTGGACGGCGACGGCCGGCTCGATTTCGCCCTCGCGAATCAATGGCAGCCGTCTTACTTCTACCACAACGAGTGCCCCAGGCCCGGCAACTTCATGGGGCTGCACCTGTTGCTCCCGCTGGAAAAGGGAAAGGCAACGCTCGTCGAGCCGGGTATCGGTCATCCGGTCGCACGAAATCCCGGGCCGGCCGGCCGTCGGCGCCGCGGTGACCATCCGGTTGCCGGACGGGCGTAAGCGGGTGGCCCAGGTCGATGGCGGAAGCGGCTATGCCGGAAAACGTGCCCCGGATGTTCACCTGGGTCTCGGTACGATCGACCGAAGCTCCCGTGGAGATTCGCTGGCGGGACCCGGACGGCAATCCCCATGAGGAAACGTTTCACGTTGAAGGCGGGTTGGCACACCATCCGACTCGGTTGGCCGGCAGACAGGAAGGGAGGGCTTTGATGACGACAGCCACAAGCAGCCGACGCGATCACGACGCTGCAGTTTTACCCCAAGCGCAGCGCCGTGCGTCGCTATTTCGCCCTCTGGTACTTCACCACTTTACTCATCGTCTGGAACATCCTCGGCCATCTGTTCCTCGGCTTCGAGCAGTCCCACATCCAACCGCTCGTCGGGCGTGGCGACGGCCATCGTCCTCCAATTCCTGCTGGAGTGGATCGACGCGCGAGCCAGCGACCGCAAGCCGCGGTACGCCGGCTCGTGGGCGGACCTCGTCAACTTCCTGCCGCCTGCCATCATCCCGGGCCTGGCTGTCACGATGCTCCTGTATCCCAACGCGATCGGCTGATGCCGGTGATGTTCGGCGTCGGCGTCGCCATCTGCTCGAAGGTGATTTTCCGTGCCCCCGTGGGTGACGGCAAAACACAGCACATCTTCAACCCGTCGAACCTTGGGATTGTCGCCACGCTGCTCTTATTCCCCTCGATCGGGGTGGCACCCCCGTATCACTTCACGGAGAACTTGACCGGGATGTGGCACTGGGCGCTGCCCGGCTTCGTGCTGGCGACGGGCATCGTCGTCCATGGGCTGTTCACGGGCCGATTGACGCTCGTTCTGACCTGGCTGGTTGCGTTTATCATCCAGGGTCAGCTGCGGAGCTGGTACTTCGGGACGTCCTGGATCGTGCCCCTGACGCCGATGACAAGTGCGGCGTTCATGGTATTTACTCTGTACATGATCCCAGACCCGGCAACGACGCCGGTCAAGCCGCTGCATCAGGCGCTCTTCGCCATCGCCATCGCAGCGGTCTACGGCCTGCTCCTGGTCGAGCATATGGTGTACGGCTTGTTCATCGCATTGGCGATCGTCTGCGCCATGCGGGGTGTGGGTTTGTACGCCTGGGCGGCATGGCAGTCCCTTCGCGCAAATCAGCGAGGATCCGTTATGCTTCAAGTTCCGGATCGACGCGCTGGACCGCTCACACGATGAAATCCTCGAAATCGTCTGTTTGAACTGCCATCTCGACCGAGGTATTCGCCCGCACTCGCAGTGCGACGCAACTCGGCCCCGGCTTTGGTGCCACTATACATTTGCTACACTCGGCCCGTGAACGCTTACGGGGACTGATGGGTCCTCTGCCCGGTACGTGACCTTCCGTTTGGTGGAGGCGGCAATACCGCGGCCGCTCTTCGCCCCGATTCGGTACTCCCGGCTTATAATGGCCCCATGAAACAGACATACACGAGGAACCGGACCATCCGGGCGACGAAGGAAGCCGACATCCCTGTCGCCGACCCGCGCCGCCAAATCACCCGCCCCGTCCACGCAATGTCGGGAGAAACCCATGACACGCTTCCTGTTCGTCCTGCCGGTCGTGTTCGCTTTGGCGCACCCGATCCGGGCGGCCGATCCTCCGGTTAACAAGCCCAACATCCTCATCATCCTCGCGGACGATATGGGCTTCTCCGACGCCGGATGCTATGGCGGCGAGATCGCCACGCCCAACCTCGATCACCTCGCCAGGAATGGCCTCCGGTTCACGCAGTTCTACAACACGGCCCGTTGCTGGCCGACGCGGGCAGCGCTTCTCACCGGCTATTACGCCCAGCAGGTGCGGCGCGACACCATCCCCCGGCGTTCCCAGCGGCACGCGGGGCACCCGGCCCTCCTGGGCCAGGCTCCTGCCCGAGATGCTCAAACCGCTCGGCTATCGCTCGTATCACTCGGGGAAATGGCACGTGGACGGCTTGCCGCTCCAGAACGGATTTGACCATTCCTACAGCCTCAACGACCACGACCGGCACTTCACCCCCCGCCGGCACACCGAGGACGACAAGCCACTCCCGCCGGTCGAGGCCAAGGCCCATTACTACTCCACCACGGCGATCGCCGATCATGCTGTCAAGTGCCTGAAGGAACACGCGGAGAAATACCGCGACCGGCCGTTCTTCGAGTTCCTCGCGTTCACCGCACCGCATTTTCCCCTGCACGCCCCCGCCGAGGATGTCGCCCGTTACAGCAAGACGTACCTCGCCGGCTGGGATTCCCTGCGCGACGAGCGCTGGAAGCGGCTGACCGAGTTGAAGATCGGCGGCAGCCGGTTGTCTCCCGTGGAACGGGACGTTGGGCCGCCCTATGCGTTTCCAGACGCCCTGAAGAAGCTCGGACCCAACGAGTTGAACCGCCCCCTCGCCTGGAAGGACCTGACGGCGGCGCAGCGGGAGTTCCAGGCGAAGAAGATGGCGGTTCATGCGGCGATGGTGGATCGCATGGACCGTGAGATCGGCCGCGTCCTCGCCCAACTCAAGACGATGGGCGCGATGGACAACACGCTCATCTTCTTCCTGTCCGATAACGGCGCGAGTGCCGAGATCATGGTCCGCGGCGACGGACACGACCCCCACGCCGAATGCGGTACGGGGGCAACGTTCCTCAGCATCGGGCCGGGCTGGTCGTCGCTGTGCAACACGCCGTTCCGCCGGCACAAGACCTGGGTCCACGAAGGCGGCATCTCGACCCCGCTGATCGTCTGCTGGCCCGCGGGCATCGCGGCCCGAGGGGAACTACGGCACACCCCCGGTCACGTCATTGACCTCGTGCCGACGGTCCTCGAAGCGGCCGGCGGAAAGCGATTTGCGACGTGGGGAGGGCAGCCCGTGCCCCCGGCTCCGGGGCGGAGCCTCGTGCCCCTGTTCGCCAGGGATGGGACGGTCGCCCACGATTCCCTCTGGTGGTTGCACGAGGGCAATCGCGCGCTCCGAATGGGCAACTGGAAGATCGTGGCGGCGGGGAAGGACAGCCCGTGGGAGTTGTACGACCTCCGCTCGGATCGCTCCGAAACGAGGAACCTCGCCGCGGAAAGACCCGACGAAGTCCGCCGCTTGGCGGCGATCTGGACCCGGCAGTTCGAGAGCTACGTCGCGCTTGCGACCAAGGATGCAGCGCCAGCACCCAAGACCGAGTCGAAAAAGGGAGGAATGCCGATGACAGTTTCTCCCACCGTCGCACGAAGGAGGGCGTGGTATTCATCGCGTCGAACGAGTCCCGAACTTTCTTGCTGTACTTCGCCCCCCCTACGCCGTCCACTTCCCGGTCTACCCCGGCAAAAAGTGGGCCGGGAAATCGCCGCACGGCATGAATCTCCGGCCCCGTTTTTGTCTGGCGAAGGCAGCCAAAGGGTGATAAGTTCTCTTCACGATCAATAAGTAACTTGATCGTCCCGCCCCTGGATTGAATTCCTGCACCATGTATCCTTTCCTGGCGCAACCCTCGTTGGCCGGCTCGCGCCCTTCGCGGCGCGATTGGTTGCGCATCGGCGTGCCGGCTACCGTCGGCGCGCTTCTGCCTGGTTTCGGCGCCGCGGAACCCGCCCCCGCCGCGCGAGCCAAATCGGTCCTCGTCGTTTTTGCGAGCGGCGGCCAAAGCCAACTGGAAACGTGGGATCCGAAACCGTCCGCGCCGGCCGAGGTGCGCGGCGCGTTCGGCAGCCAGCCGACGGCGATTCCCGGCGTGCGGATTTGCGAACACCTGCCGCGCCTGGCCAAGCTCGCTGACCGCTACACGATCGTCCGCTCGATGACGCACGACGACCTCGATCACGGGTCGGCGTGTTACCTGGCGCTGACGGGCCAATTCCACCCGCTCAAGTCCTCCAACCCGCCGCCGCGCGTCACGGACTTTCCGGCCCTAGGGGCGGTCTTGCAGCGCGTGCGGCCGTCGGATCGTTTCCCGCACGCCGCGTTTCACGTCAACGGGCCGCTTCTCATCCCCAAAGAGCCGGGGCCTGGACAATACGGCGGATTTTTGGGCCACGGCTACGACCCGTTACAAATCGGCGATGTCGCCGACGGCGGGTCGCTTTTGAACGGGATGACGAGGCGCCCCGATTTGTCGCCGAGCCGTCTGGCCGCGCGTCGGGCGCTCCTCAAGCAACTCGACCGGCGCGGGCCTTCCGCCCCCGCGCTGTCATCGGCTCATCAGGATTTGTTGCGCAAGGCCTATGACCTGATCGACACGCCGCATGTCCGTGATGCCTTTGACCTCGGCAAGGAGTCTGACCGCACGCGCGACCGCTACGGCCGCTCTCGGGGCGGGCAGGCCTGTTTGCTGGCGCGACGGCTCGTCGAGGCCGGCGTGCCGTGGATCACCGTCTTCTTCAATCACAACATCCGTGGCCAGGACGACCACCCCGAGCTGGCCGACGAATACGGCTGGGACACGCACAACGACATCTTCGCGGCGATGCGCGAGCATTTGCTTCCGAGCTTCGACCACAGCCTCTCGGCCCTGCTCGAAGACCTGGAAGCGCGCGGCCTGATAAAGGACACGCTGGTGGTCTGCATGGGCGAGTTCGGCGCGCGCCTCTGGTCGCCGTCGAAAAGAACTTCAAAGGCGTCTCGCCGGGCCGCAAGCATTGGGCGCAATGCTACTCGATCCTGCTCGCCGGCGCGGGCATCCGTCGCGGGGCGGTCTACGGCGCGTCGGATCGCCGGGCGCGTACCCGCAGTCCAGCCCGGTCACGCCCGGTGATCTCGCCGCCACACTCTTCCACGCCCTGGGCATCCCCGCCGACACGCATTTCACCGACCTGACCAACCGGCCGTATCGCGTGACAAGCGGCGATCCGGTTATGGCACTGTTTGGATAAAGTTCGACGCCGTTTGGGTGCGTGTCGCGATTTCGCACACACGGTTGACGTAAGGCGGCATCATCAAGAAAGGCAGATCGATGGTTCGCGTCATTCTAACCCTGGCTTGCAGTATCACCCTTCTCGGCGCGGCCGGGCGCAGCCGCGAGAGGAAAAGGTACGCAACGACCGGAAGAAGGTCGAGGCGGAAGGCTTCTGGATCTACAACGATTTTGCCAGGGGCGTGGCCGAGGCGAAGAAATCGGGCAAGCCGATGGTCGTCGTGCTGCGCTGCATCCCGTGCGAGGAGTGCGTCAAGCTCGACGACGACCTGGTCAACCAGGACAGGCGCGTGCGGCCGCTCCTGGAGAAGTTCGTGTGCGTGCGGCTGGTCTCGACGAACGGCCTGGACCTGTCGCTGTTCCAGTTCGATTACGACCAATCGTTCGCGGTGTTCTTCCTCAACGCCGACGGCACGATCTACGGGCGCTTCGGCACCCGGTCGCACCGGACGCGCTGGTCGGACGACGTATCAATCGAGGGGCTGGCCAAGGCGTTGCAGGGCGCATTGGCGCTGCACGAGCAATACCCGAAAAACAGGGACGAATTGGCCGGCAAGAGAGGGGCGGCACCGGACGTGCCGTCGCCGGAGAGATACGCCCTGCTGCGCGGCAGGTACGAAGCGAGGTTAAGCTACGATGTCCCGGTGGTGAAACAATGCATCCACTGCCATCAGATCGGCGACGCGCAGCGTCAACAGTATCGCGATCGCCGGGAGGCGATTCCCGAACAGGTGTTGTTCTCGTATCCGCATCCGAAGACGCTGGGGTTGATTCTCGACCCGCGCGAGCGGGCGACGGTGCAGGGTGTCGAGGAGTCCACGCCGGCCGCGCGGGCCGGCTTCGAGAAGGGCGACGTGATCCTCAGGCTGGCGGGGCAGCCGCTTTTGTCGATGGCCGACGTGCAGTGGGTGCTCCACCAGACCGACGCCAAGGGCGGCGAGGTGCCGGCCGAGGTGCGGCGCGGCGGGCGCAAGCTAGGGCTGAAGCTGACCCTGAAAGAAGGTTGGCGACGGCGCGACGACATCTCCTGGCGGGTCACGACGTGGGCGTTGCGACGCATGGTCACGGGTGGCATGGTGCTGGAGACGGTGCCGCCGGACGAGCGCGGTAAAGCCGGCCTGCCGGCGACGGGGATGGCGCTCAAAATCAAGTACCTGGGCGAGTCGGGGCCGCACGGCGCCGCCAAGCGGGCAGGATTCCGAGCCGGCGATGTCGTCCTTGCCGTGGACAAGCACGACGATTATGCGCGCGAGACGGACTGGATCGCCGGGGCGCTGCGCGAGTACAAGGTGGGCGAGAAGGTGGATGTGATCGTCTGGCGCGAAGGGAGGCAAGTGGCGCTGAAGCTGCCAATGCAGCCGTGAGAGGTTGAGTCCCTGTTCGGGAAACCAGACCCGCTCATCCGTTTCCGGCGCTGAATGCGATCGATCCGCCCGAGGGGTCCGCTTTAGCGTTTCACGATGTCGGCCACCCGCTCGGCCAGCACCGGTGCGATGGTGCCGCCGCCCGGCGCCATCTTGTTCATCACGTAGGTGAAGGTAATGTGGCGATCCGCGTCGATAATCACACAGGAGCCGCCCGTGCCGCCCCAGGCACACACCCGGCCTTCCGGGAGCAGGCTATAACCCACGCCGAACCTGAACGGTATGCCGATCACGAGGTCGATCCCGTCACTTTGCGTTTCGAAGATCCGGTCGATCGTCCGCGGCGAGAGGAGCCGGACGCCATCGACCTCGCCGCCGCAGGCCACCGCCGACTGGAGGCGCGCCACCGAGCGGGCATTGCCGTGGCCGTTGGCCGCGCCGATGTCGGCGCGCCGCCAGCGCTCGGTCCAGTGGTATTCCGGCCCCGGCATGGTCGGGTTGGTCCAAGTCTTGAACGCCACGCTGTTGGGGTCGAGCTGCGTAGGGTCGAACGGCGGTGCGTCGGATGGGACAGGCGGCGACACCACCTTGGTGACGCGATGGAACTCCGAGGGCGGCAGGCCGATGTGGAAGTCGGCGCCCAGCGGCCCCGCAATCTGTGCGGCAAAGAACTCACCCAGGCGCTGGCCGGTGATGCGCCGGATCACTTCGCCGATCAGGTGCCCGTAATTCAGCGCGTGGTAACCCGAGGCCGTTCCGGGCTCCCACCAGGGCGCCTGGGCGGCCAGCAGGGCGGTCGATTTGTCCCAGTCGTACACGTCGTCGAGGGTGATTGGCCGCTCCCAGCCCGAGACGCCCGAGGTGTGCGACAGCAGATGGCGGACCTTGATCCCCGCCTTGCCCTGAGCCGCGAACTCGGGCCAGTACTTGGCGACGGTCGCGTCGAGGTCAAGTTCGCCGCGACCGACCAGCACCAGCGCGGCGAGCGCGGTCATCGTCTTGGTGGTAGAGAACACGTTGGCGATGCTGTTCTCGCCCCACGGCACGGTGCGGGCCTCGTCGGCCCAGCCGCCCCACAGATCGACCACCATCTCGCCGTCGATGTTGAGGGCGACCGAGGCGCCGAGGTCTTCCCCCGATTCGAGCTTCGAGGCGAACAGCTCGCGCAGAGGCTCGAAGCGTGCGCTGCAGGTGCCGCTCAGCGGTGTCGGATGATCGCTCATGTAGCCTCCGTTCAGAAGTCGCAGCGGAAGCCGGCGCCGCTGTGGCGCCGCGGGTTTTTGGCTGACCGTTCTGATGCCGAGTTGTTGACTACGGGCGCGGGCCGGAACCGCCGCCCTTCTGCTTGCGCTTCTTGTCCTGGCGACGCGCCGTCTTTCGTCCCGGCCGGTAGCCCGGATTCGGCAAGCCGCGTTCGCCGACCGGCTCACCCTTCGCCGGGTTTGCCACGGAATGGCAATGGTCATCACGGGCCGCCTCGTTCGCCCGCCGTCGTCTTGCCTCGATGGCCACTTTCGGCGGGTTGGCAGGGATGAGGCAATCGCAGCCGTTGCCGATGAGGTCGGCCCGTCCCGCCTGGATCAGCGCTTCCCGCACTGTGAAGTAATTCTCCGGCTTGAAGAACTGCATGAAGCACCGCTGCATCTTGCGGTCCTTCATGGCCTTGGCGACATACGCTTCCTGCCCGGTAAAAGGATCGATGCCGGTGTAGTAAAGCGCTATGGCGATATCGCAGCGGCTGCGAATGAAGTACGGCGCAGGCACTTCTTGCGCCTCGGGTTAGCCAGGCTCGCGGGATGTTGGTCGCCAAATCAGAGCTTCCAGGTCCTGTACATTCCATTCGTAGCCAGCCACCAGCCCTTCAGCCTTACCGTCTGCGAGGCAAGAGGCGATGCGTTGCAGAACGTCGTCAGGGAAAACGGGCGGCTCACAATCCGCACTAAGTGGCCCGTCGCCCACGACTCTCTGAAAGAGAATCGTACCGAGAAAAATACCGTTTCGTGACACGGCGACCAGAAACATCGCGCCCACCTGTCTAGAGACTCGATCGGCTAACGGTGGTTTATCGGAGTTGCATGGAGTCTGGGCCACGCACCCGTACCCACTCCGAGACGCCCAGTGCGGCCGACAGAACTCGCTCGATCGTTGCGGCGTTGATCCGTTCCGCGCGAGGCAAGCGGACCAACACGCCGGACACACCGCTTTCCCACTGTTGCCGATCAACCTGAGGCTCGGGCACATTTCGGTCGAATGCTAAGACGATGACCACTTGCCAGTCCTCGCCCGGCAGTCGATACGTCCCTTCAACGAATTCCATGTCGTCGTTCATGACCAGGTCGTAGCTGATCTCTGCACGCATTCTACTTCCCGCGCCGCTTCCGTCGTGCCTGCGACTTGCGACCCGGCCGGTAACCCTTGTTCAGGCCCCGCTCTCCGGGCTTCTCTCCCTTTGCCGGGTTCGCGACAGTATGGTAATAATCGTCCTCCACTTCCTCGCCTCGCGTTTGCTGGTTCGCCCTTTTGCGTCGCGCTTCCAGCGCTTCCCTCGGCGGGTTCGCGGGAATTAGGCAGTCGCAACCGTTCCCGATGAGATCCTGCCGCCCGGCCTCGATCAGCGCCTCACGCACAGTAAACCAATTTTCCGGCTTGAAGAACTGCATCAGCGCCCGCTGCATCTTCCGGTCCCGCAGCCCCTTGGCCACGTAGACCTGCTGCTTGGTGAACGGGTCGATCCCCGTGTAGTAGATGCAGGTGGCAATGTCGAACGGGGCGGGGATGAAATCCTGCACCTGGTCGGGGCGGTAGCCGTTGCGCTTGAGGAACACGGCCAGGTCGATCATCGCGTGCAGGTCGGAGCCGGGATGGCTGGCGATGTAATAAGGCACGAGATATTGCTTCGGCTTGCCGGCCTGGCGCGAGGCCGTGCGGAAATCGCGGGCAAAGCTCTCGAAATTCGTATTCTCCGGTTTCTTCATCAGCGCCAGGACGTTCGAGTCGGTGTGTTCGGGGGCGACCTTCAGATGTCCGCCGACGTGATGCTCGGCCAGTTCGCGCATGTATTCGGGCGAGAGCTGGGCGAGATCCATGCGGATGCCGCTGGCGACCAGTACCTTGCGGATGCCCGGCTCCGTGCGGGCGCGGCGCATCAACTCGACGAGCGGGCCGTGATCGGTGCCGAGCAGTTTGCAGATGGTGGGATGTACGCACGACAGGCGCTTGCACTTCGCCTCGACTTCCGGCCGAGTACAGCGCATCCGGTACATGTTGGCCGTCGGGCCGCCGATGTCGCTGATGACGCCGGCGAACTCGGGATCGTCGGCCAGTTTGCGCACTTCTTGCAGCACGGATTCCTGCGAGCGCGACTGGATGATGCGGCCCTGGTGCGCGGTGATCGAACAGAAGGTGCAGCCGCCGAAGCAGCCGCGCATGAGCGTCACCGAATCTTTGATCATCTCGTAAGCCGGGATCGGCTCGGTGTAAGACGGGTGCGGCCGGCGCGTGTACGGCAGGCCGTAGACGCGATCCATCTCCGATTCGGATAACGGCAGCGCCGGTGGATTGACGACGACGGCCTGGCGGTCGTGGAACTGCACGAGCGTTCGGGCGTTGTAGGAGTTGGTGTTGACGTGGATGAGGCGCGTCGCCTCGACAAAGGCGAGTTTGTCGGCTTTGACCTGCTCGAAGCTGGGCAGAAGAAGGAAATCAGTGAGCCGATCCTCTCTTCCTCCCTCCCCCCTTGTGGGGGAGGGCAGGGGTGGGGGTGTGCGCCTTCCCCCACAAGGGGGGAGGGAGAAAGCGCATCCGACTCCTTCGCCCCCAGCATATACGCCACGCCGCGCATATCGCGCAAATCCTTGACCGTCTCTCCCGCCGCCAACCGCCGGGCGATCTCGACAATCGTTTGCTCGCCCATGCCGTAAACGAGCAGGTCGGCCTTGCTGTCGAGCAGGATAGACCGGCGAACGGTGTCACTCCAGTAGTCGTAATGGGCCAGCCGGCGCAGCGACGCCTCGACGCCGCCGGCCACGATCGGCACGCCGGGAAACGCCTCACGGGCGCGGTGGCAATAGGGCAGCGTGGCGCGATCGGGCGCAGGCCGATACGGCCGCCGGGCGAATAGGCGTCGTCGTTGCGCACCTTCTTGTTGGCGGTGTAGTGGTTGATGAGCGAATCCATGTTACCGGCGCTGATGCCGAAGAACAGGCGCGGCCGCCCGAACTGCCGCCACGGCACGCAGCTATGCCAGTCCGGTTGACTGAGCACGGCAACGCGGAAGCCGGCGTGTTCCAGCACGCGCGCCAGAATCGCCATCGCGAAGCTTGGGTGATCGACATAGGCGTCGCCGGTGACGAAGACGACATCGACGTAATCCCAGCCGCGCGCCGCATCTCCGCGCCGGTCGTCGGGGCCAGCGGCGCGGCGTAGCGCTCATTCCAGAGGGACAACGACATGCGATTCATGGGACCGTCTCCGTCCGTCGGGCGAAACCGTCTGCATTTCCTGCCGCTCCAGGGCGGCGAATCCTGTCCGGGAGCAACCGCTATTATAGCTGGCGGGAGCATAGCCAGACGAATCCGAACCGAATGGAGGTTTAACGGCCCTGTTGTTACAAGCAGGTTACGGTTCCCTCCTTCCGACCCCGGTAAAATTTCGTGTAGCGATCATCTATCTCATCGAGGAGCAATCCATGAAGCGACTGCCGTGCCTCGTCACCACCGTCTTGACGTTGATCGTTCTTCAGAGTGTCTGTCGGGCGGAGGATGAACGGGAAGAGAAACCTCGGTTCAAGGGGGTCGAGCTTTATAGCTGGACGGAAAAGGGTGACAACTGGGTGTTCGTGCTGCTCAACGGGACCAACCGGCTCAAGACCGAGGAGGAAATCAAGGGAGCCAAGAACCGGATCAAAAACGTCGCGGATCTCAAGAAGGCGCTCGCCCGCTTGGCCGTTGGGGAACGCGTTTCTTGGACCCACCCGATCGAAGGGTTCACATTCCCTCCAGAAGCAACACGAAAGGAAATCGAGAAAGCTGCCGAGAAGGCGAAGATCGATCTTCGGACATCGGCGCGAAAGAAATGAGTCAACGAAGCAATCGCTGCGGCGAACCGTCGGCCGAAAAAACGTGATTACGATTGGCCGAGGTCGGGCATGCGGCCCTCGCAGACGTCGCGCTCCCACTCGTCCAAGAGCGGCCAGCCGGTGGCGCAGGTGCCGAAGTCGGCCATGTACTGGTACTGCGACAGGCGGTCGATGGCTTTTTGAAGAATGCGCGGGTCGCGTCGGAAGACGGGGCCGTGACTGGGCAGCAAAAACTCGGCGTCGTCGCGGTGGATGCGCTTGAGCGATTCGATGAAGTCCGGCAGGTTCGAGCCGTGATGCGCGTCGATGACGCCGACGCAACTGTCCTTGTAGATGTTGTCGCCGCAAAACAGCAGGTTGCCCATCTTGAAGCTGAGCTGTCCCTCGGTGTGGCCGGGCGTGTGCCAGACCTTGAGGCGCAGGTCGCCGACGGCGATGGTGTCGCCCTCGTTGAGCAGCACATTGATCTTGCAGGGCGGCATGGGGATTTCCAGGTGCTGCGCCTTGATGGACGCGAACGTGATGATCTCGTCGCCGCTTTCCAACGGTTCGACGCTGAGCGGGTGGGCGGCCACCTTCGTTTTGAGGATTTCCTTGGCGCGGGCGAGTCCCTGAATGTGGTCGGCGTCGGCGTGCGTGGCGACGAGCATCTTGCAGGTAGACAGGTTGAAATCCATTTGCCGGATCAGCTCGATGATCTCGTCCACGGCGTCGAGGTAGCCGATGTCGATAAGCAGGAACTCCTTGCCGCCGTCGAGGAGATAAACGTTGACGCCCAGGCGCCGGCCGGCCTGGTAGTTCATCTCGATGACTCGCGGGAAGAGATACTTCCGTGCCAGCATACGATCGGTTCCTGCCAGAGAAGAGAATCTGTCCTCATCTTAGAATCCCCACGGACAGATTCAAGCTTGTACAGTGGTGTGGGTCGGGGCACGGATCCAAACGGATAAACCCTTCGAGCCTGTAGACAGACGGCCTGTCTCCGCTTATTTTGCAGCATTCGGCGTGAAACGATTCTCGATCCGAGAGCCAGCGGGGAGGATGTCATGTCTCGCTCGATCAGCGTTATTCTCATTTTCGGTTGCGCGACCGTGATGGTACGGGCGGACGACCCGGCCCAGGCCGTGTTGCTCAAGCCGGCGCGGGTGTTCGACGGCGTCACCCCCAAACCGCGCGAAGGTTGGGCTGTGCTGGTCCGCGGCGAGCGCATCCTCGCGGCAGGGCCGGCCGACGAGGTGCGCTCGGAGGGTGCCCGCACGCTGGAACTGACCGGCGCGACGCTGCTGCCGGGGTTGATCGAGGCGCATTCGCATTTGCTCTTGCACCCGTACAACGAAACGTCGTGGGAAGATCAGGTGCTTAAAGAATCGCTGGCCCTGCGCGTCTGCCGAGCCACCAACCATGTGCGCAAAACGCTGTGGGCCGGCTTCACGACGCTGCGCGACCTGGGCACCGAGGGGGCCGGCTATGCCGACGTGGGCTTGAAACAGGCCATCAACGAAGGGATCGTGTCGGGGCCGCGCCTCCTGGTCGTGACGCGAGCCATCGTGGCCACGGGCAGTTATGCCCCCAAGGGGTTCGCGCCCAGCTTCCGGGTGCCGCAGGGGGCGGAAGAAGCGGACGGCGACACGCTGCGGCGCGTGGTGCGCGACCAGATCGGCCACGGGGCGGACTGGATCAAGGTCTACGCCGATTACCGATGGGGTCCGGGCCAGTCGGCCCAACCCACTTTCTCGATCGAAGAGCTGAAGGCGATTGTCGAGACGGCGAAGGCGGCCGGGTGCCCCGTGGCGGCCCACGCGACCTCGAAAGAGGGCATGCGCCGGGCGACGCTGGCCGGTGTCGAGACCATCGAGCACGGCGACGGCGGCGACCTGGAGGTTTTTCGCCTGATGGCCAACCGCGGCGTCGCGCTCTGTCCGACGCTGGCGGCCGGCGAGGCAATGAGTCGTTACCGCGGCTGGCGCGGTGGCAGCGAATCGGAGCCGGCCCCGCTCAAGGCGAAACGCGTCAGCTTCAAGGAAGCGCTCGAGGCCGGCGTGGTGATCGCCAACGGCAGCGATGTCGGCGTCTTCGCCCACGGCGACGAGGCCCGCGAGTTGGAACTCTTGGTGGAGTACGGCATGACGCCGGCCCAGGCACTGCGGTCGGCCACGTCGGTCAACGCGAAAGTCCTGCATCTCGACCATCGCCTCGGCGC
Source organism: uncultured Planctomycetota bacterium (assembly GCA_963767535.1). Taxonomy (GTDB): domain Bacteria; phylum Planctomycetota; class Planctomycetia; order Gemmatales; family Gemmataceae; genus JAJPHU01. The sequence goes on along the minus strand of CAVYEC010000005.1, from coordinate 277,584 downwards.
GGTCAAGCCGGGATTGCTGGCCGACCTGATCGCAGTCGAGGGCGACCCGACGCGCGACATCAAGGCGCTGTGCAAGGTGCGATTCGTGATGAAAGGAGGCGTGATTTACCGGGCGCCGCAGTGAACGAACAGAACCCCATCCCCTTGCCGGCATACTTGCCGCCACGCCGAGGAGCGTTCCACCAGCGGCAACAGGTTGTGATGATAACCGCTCGTGTCCAGCAGGAGGCAATCGACTCCGTAACGAGCGAGAATGTCTTCCCAATCGCCGCGGCCGCGCGTGATGGCCCCGTATTGCGCCCAAACCTCATCCGGTATGATCTCGATGCGGCCGTCCATGAAAACGGTGTAACGCGGAGCCAGACTCCAGCCCAGGTACTCCCCCCAGGCGAAGCGCGTGAAGATGCGCCCGCCGTGGCCCTCGGTGCTGAGCTGGTCGGCGATCGCTTGCAGGTCGGTCTCCGTGCGATGGGCGCGTCCCGACCGGGACAGGACGGGGTTGAACGCTTCCAGCCACGGCAGGCTCAGGACCATTGCCACGGAGATGATTCCGCAGGCGACGGCGTTGCCGAACGAGGGGCGGTCCTCCGTGGCGTCGAGTTGGGTCAATCGTGGCCAAAGGGCGGCCAACTGGGCCGTGAGGATCGGCGTGCAGACGAGCAGCCACCACGCCACCATGCGGACGGAACCGCAAGCCAGCGGCAAAAAACAGCAGATGAGGCAAATCTCCGTCACCTTCGGCCGCCGACGCGACAGCGCGAACAGCACCACAAGCAGAAGCAGCGATAGCGCCCAGACCTTGCCCGTGAGCAGATCGAGCGACGGCGGCATCCATTCGTCGATGTGCCGGCCGGAGGCGGCGTTGGAGGTCAGGCCGACGTACTCGTAAACGTGCCAGCCGTAGGGGTTGGCCAACGTCGCCGCGACGCTGCCGAGAAGACACGCCATCCACGATCCCAATCGTGGCGGCGAAACCCGTCGCTGGCGCTCCGGGCTGGTAGGCCAAAACGTCTCGATCAGCGCGGCGAACACATAACAGCCGATGAGCAGCAAGCCGATGGGAAAACCGCCATGCACGTTGACCCACACCGCCATGATGACCGGAGGTAAAGACAACAGCCACGGCCGGCGCGGTGCGGCTTCCAGAATGCCGTAGAGTACCACAAACAGGAGCAAGGAAAACGTCTGCGGCCGGATGATGAGCAGTTGCCAGAGTCCGAAAAACGCCAGGATGCAACAAGCCGTGGACGCGACCAGCGAGCCGGAACGCCGCCACGCCAGCCAGACAAGCACGGCCATCATCGCCGCGAGGATGGCGGAGTTGACCGCTTGCACCAGCGACAATCCGCCGGCCGAGTGCAGCTCGTAGAACAGGATCTGCCAACCCCAGTTCACATCCTGAAAGGATCGGCCCGGAACGGTGTACGTGAAACGATCCGTGTTGAGGAGTTGGCCCTCGGTGACGATGACCCGGCCGCGAGCCAGGTGGTGCCACAGGTCAGTCTGGTAGTTCCGATCGACGGCTGTGGCGATGAACACCAGGGCCGGGGCCAGCAGGAATCGAGTCCAGCGATCAGAAGGTAGCGCCATAGCGCAACTATAGCTTGTTCGACGCCGTTTCGCGGAACGACTTATTTGAGATGCGCTTCGCGGAGATCGCGGATTTTCCGCAGCGCGGGCTTGATCTGGTCCTGGGCATCGACGAGGCCGCAGTGCGGGAATTGATGCGGCTCGGCATCGCGGAAATGAGTCCACTGCACGCCCTGGACGTAAGGCTTACACAAGGCCAGGGCCGTCACGTCGGAGGCCCAGACCGCCTGCACGTCCGGCGTGAAGCCGTTGCCCCAATGACCGCCTTCCACTTGCAAGTCCGGGTCCGCATCGGGGTCGATCCGAGACAGGGAAGGGTAGCCCAGGGTAAGGCGCACGGGGACGCCCAGAAGGGCATAGAGATCCAGCAGGCGCGACACTTCGAGCAGGTCGCGGCAATAACTGCCACGCGGCATCACGCCCATGACGACTTCCACGTTGAGGGCGCTGAGGTTCAGCCCCGAGCGGATGAGCGTATCGGCGAAGATGAACGGCGAATGGGTGCGGTCGGCCAGGGCCATGTATTCGCCCCACGGCTGGGCGATGCCGACGGTCAATTCCAGCGTCGGATCGACTTGCCGGGCGGCCTCGGACAGGCGATAGGTCAGGCCGAGCAGGTCATCTTCCGAGAGCGCGAGGACGTTGGCGCAATTGCTGGCGGCGGTCAGTTGCCAGCGGCGGATGCGGTTGCGGTAGCGGCGCACCACCGTCTCGACGAACTTGCACATGAACGCGGCCAGACTGGGCAGGTCGCGCTCCCACAACCACAGCCAGGCCGGCAGCTGCGCCGACGAGAAGTCGATGAGCGGCCCGGCGATCACCTCCAGCTTTTGCTTCAGGGCAAAGTCGAGCAAGGCGTCGCACGATTCCCAGCGATAGGTCGCCTCCTCGTTCTCGATGGTATTCCACGAGAACGGCAGGCAGACGGTGTTGAACGCCGGCGCCAACTCGGAAGCCAGGGCCGGAGGCGGCACGACCGTCCCCAACCGGCAGGCAAGCAGGGTATCGAGTCGGGCCTGGCGCTGGTGGCGAATCTGAAAGACTTGCTGGACGTAGGCGCGGACCAACTGCTCGGCGGCCTGGTAGCCGAGGTCGAGGGCGATCTGGGCCTGTTGGCTGGCTTCCTCGGGCGGCACGCCGGTGATGGCCCGGCCGAACGCCCGGCTGGCGTCCTGGATGAGCTTTTCCAGGTCGGTCCCCAGGTGCAGTCCGCCGGCCCGCCAATCGAACGATTGGCCGCGAACCTGGTTGACCTTGCCGCGCGCCAGCTCCACGAGCAGGTTGTAAGGACGTTCGCGCTCGATCAGTGTGGCGGAGGTGCCCATCATCCGGCCGCGGCCGTCAATGGCCCAGGGCACCACGAGGTAGCCGCTCTCGTCCACGACCCGGCTGACGCTGAGCTGGTCCCCGGCGAAGTGCAGGTCGGTCGGCCAGGGCATGTTGTCCGGCCCCCCGGCCATGCAAGTACGTTTCAACTCCCGAACCGCGTCCGGGGGAAGAGCGTTCGGCAGCTGAAACGTCATCGTGCCCATGCGGGGACCTGAAGTCAACTCATCGCAATCGCGGCTCGCTCCGCCCTTGGGGCGAAAGGTGGCGGCCGAGCGGATTGCGGATTTTCTGCGCAGTCTCCCTCTCTTTGGTATCATATCCGGCCAAAGAGAGCAAATCCTTTCGGGTTGTCGGTGTGAGGAGGGGAGGCGGTTGCGTTGTTGGCAGCGACTCAAGCCGCTGGCGGTTGGCGTAACGCCTCCGCGATCGGTCCCAACCGCGTCTGCCCCAACGTCCCCTCCCAACGCGGTGCCCGCGCCAACAACAACGCAAACATTCCATGCACCACCATCACCACGCCCACGAAGGCATGGAAGCGACGAGCACCCGTTACGTTCCCATCGTCCACCCCCCAAAACACCTTCAGACGGCCGTTGACACGCTCCACCGACGTGCGGCCCTTGTAACGACGCTCGAACTCCTTGGTCGCCCGCGGGATCGGCGGAAAACGGCGCAGGTCCACCGCACAGGGCACCCGCACCGTCAAACCGTACGACCGGCCCGCGCTGCACTTGTTCTGGCTGGGGCAATCCCAGCCCTCGTGCAACGCCGGGCAGCGGTAACGCACGCTGTCACGCCCCGCCTCGTAACCGACATACGCCATGCGGTGACGCACCGGCGTGACGCTGACCGTGTCATAGCAGTACACCGTGCCCGCCTCGTCGTGTACCAGATGCAGCGGGTAACGAGCGCCCGGCAGCGGCCGCTCTGACTCCTCCTTCCACAAGGCGCGGTTCTGAATCAAGGGCTTAATCCCCGCGGCGTGTAAGGCCTCATGCACCTTCTCGTCGTCGGCCGCCTTGTCGTAAGCCAGCGTCTTCATCCGCCCCGCCGGCAGGTTGGCCTGCGCCTGACGCACGAGCACGGGTACCACTTCGTTGTCGCCGGTCGCGGTGTCGCTGACGTGGTAGGCCAAGCTCACCTCATGCGCGACATCGACCAGCAAGTGCAGTTTGTAGCCGAACCACTCGACGACCTTGACCACCTTGCCCTCCTCGTCGCGGTACTCCTTTTTCCCGCCGGACGGTTGTGGCAGTCCCTGGGCGATTTCCGCGGCGACGGCCTTGGCGGCGGCCTTGGGCCGGGCGTTGAGGGTCGTCGAATCGCCGGCACTATTGCGGCCGAGGTCGGGCACGGCCAGGCCCAGGCGTCGGACCAGGTGGTCAAAGAGGGCGTGGAGGTTATCCCGATGGGGCGGTTGGCCCAGCACGTCGAGGAAGCGGGAGAGATTCCAGTCGTGGGGAATCTGGTCGGCGGCGGTGATGTCCAGCAGTCGACACAAGGAAGGATTACGGTGCAACTCGGCCAGGGTGTCGTTGATATGGGCGTGGCGGAGGGCGATGGTCAACAGCAGGATGCGCCACAGCCGTGGCAGGGGGAAGTCGTCGCGTCCCTTGCCGCGTGCGGCCTGGAGTCCGTCGAGGAGGGGTTGATCGGGGACGCTGTGGAGCAGGTCGCGGAGGGTGGCGAGGGTGGGATAGTCTTCCAGTTCGGCCCAGGCGAAGAGCGGTTGTGCGGCGTGGATGGCTTTCATAGCGCAGCTCCGTTGCGGTTGGGAAGAGCGAGGGGCTGGTTTACAGCGCAAGGGAACGCCCGGCGAGGGGCCGGCTGGGGTAAAAAAGCGAAAAAAGGGTTGAGCGGGGATGTCCAGAGCAGGAAAACAAGAGGCGCGCTGGGGTAAGCGTTCAAAACCACGAACGTAAGTCCAAGAACGAGAGAGCTTCCCAACATCGCAAGCGGCTCTGAGGAGGGTGTTTTTGGCTTCCTCCTTGCCCGGTGGGTGGTACAATCGATTCGGGAATCGCCCCAACGAATCCCACCGCTACGACGGGCCGGCCAGGCCTGCCCACCCACCGAGATTGAGGAATCCTCCATGTTGACGATTTGGGGTGCCCGCCGGAGTTTCTGCGATCAGATCAGCCGGCGTGACTTCCTGCGCGTCGGTGCGCTCGGTCTGAGTGGGTTGACCCTGGCGGACGTGCTTCGTCTGCGTGCCCAGGCCGGGACGCAAACGCCGGCCCGATCCGTTATCATGATTTGCCTCGCCGGTGGCCCCAGCCATATCGACATGTACGACCTCAAGCCGAACGCCTCGGCCGACTATCGCGGCGAATTCAAGCCGATCCGAACGAACGTTCCCGGCTTCGACATCTGCGAACTGTTCCCCAAACAGGCCCAGATCGCCGACAAGCTGGCCCTGGTCCGTACCGTGCAGTTCGTCGAGCCGATGCAGCACGAGCTGGAAGAGTGCTATACGGGTTTCCCCAAATCGGAGAAACGGCCGGCGTTCGGCTCGATCATCAGTCGCTTCCAGGGCGGCGACCGGCGCATTCCAAGTTACGTCAGTCTCGATCAATACTACGGCAACCACGCCGAGCTGGAGAACCCGCGCTACGCCGGCACCGCCCATCGGCCGTTCCTTTATGGCAGCGAAGGCGTGAAGAACCTCAGCCTGTCGCGCAACCTGACCCTCGGCCGGCTCGACGACCGCAAGCAGCTGCGAAACTCCTTCGACACCCTCCGCCGCGACATCGACGCCCACGGCGACATGGGCGCCCTCGATACGTTTTCCGCGCAGGCGCTGGAGATGATTACGTCGCCGAAAGCTCGGCAAGCGTTCGACCTGAGCCGGGAGCCGGATCGGGTGCGCGAGCGCTACGGCAGCAAAAGCGACAAGTACACCTACGGCAACGATCCGAAGCCGACGAACCCCTGGCCGGGCGACAAGTTCTTGCTGGCCCGCCGGCTGGTCGAGGCGGGCGTTTCGGTCGTGACCATGCGCATCGGCACCTGGGACTACCACGGCAAGACATCCGGCACCGGCAACATCTTCGTCGGCCTACGTTCGCAGCTGCCGCTCCTGGATCGCTCGATCGCCGCGCTGGTGAACGACCTGCACGATCGCGGATTGGATAAGGAAGTGGCCGTCCTGGTCTGGGGCGAGTTCGGCCGGACGCCGAAGATCAACAACGTGGAAGGGCGCGATCACTGGCCGGACGCCGGTTTCGCGCTGTTCGCCGGCGGCGGTTTGAAAACCGGGCAGGTGGTCGGCGAGACCGACAGCAAGGCCGAACGGCCGCGCAGCCGGGCCGTCGGCGCTCAGAATGTGCTGGGCACGCTCTATCACGTCCTCGGCATCGACCCGGAGCAAACGCTGCCGGATTTCACCGGCCGGCCGCGCCGCCTGCTCGACGATGGCGATCCGATCGCGGAACTGGTGTGAGTCGCTTTCATCCGACCGCCGACACCCGGCCGCGTTCCTCGCGCTGAAGCCATTTCTGCATCTTGGGCAGTTCCTTCGCCCACAAGTCGCTGGCGCGTTTGGCGCTGAAGGCGTCGTAAAGCAGATCGAGCGTTTCCAGCAGATGACGCAGCTGCGTGATGCGCTCCTCCAGCCGAGCGCGTTCCTCGGTGGCTTCCGGGGCCGGCAGCCGTGCCCCGCTGACGGCCAAGGTCTCGGCTTGCAGCGTCAATTCGTACTGATGATCGTGACGGACGATTGTCAGTCCGACCTTGCGCGGCAGCTTGCCGGCCTGAACGGCGCGGCGCAGCTTCCGGTAGACGCGTCGGGCCATCGCTGCTGATGCTCTGCCGGCCCGTTTGACCGCGCGGACATTCCAGCAGCAGCGTGCGCGTCAGCATGACTGCCGCCTCGGAGTCATCGCTCAATGGAATGGTTTCCGAATCGGCATCGAGCATGTACCACAGCCAGAGCAGATATTCATTGCCCAGGAAATCGCGGCTATTTTCGTCCGGCAGCCAGGCGATTTCGGAGGGCGACGAACCGGGCACGAACGGAGCCGGCGTGGCGTCGTCAATGCCGCGCGTCTGCTGGCGCGGCTCGGAGAGCCGAAACGCCTGCGGCCCCGCGCCCAGCGGCTCGAAGCCATGCCCGAACGTGTCCTCGAAGATCGTGTGCAAGCGATCGAGCGCGGTGACGGACGTGGTGCCGACAAGCAATTCGTTCGAGAGCGCGTCCCACAGGAGAGGATAGACTTTTCGTTTGAGAAACCGGCCGTCGCGGGCTTCGTTTTCCAGTTTCTCGCGGGCGATCTCACGGGCCTCGCGCTTCTGGCGGGCGCTGGGCAGGCCGCTGGGATTGCCGGCCGCCAGACCTTGCAGCTCGATCTGCGTGTACGCTTTGAGCAGGTCCGCAGGGATGCGCATGCTATCGACGCGCAGGCAGAAATGCAGTGCGTCGTTGACGATGTTCTTGGCCAGGTCAAACGAGGTATCGAGCAGGTGATCGCCGGCGGTCCAGCCGACCTCGACGCCATCCGCGGTGGCGATTTTCTGTTTGCCGATGGCGTGCGTTTGCAGGCGTTCCAGGTGTTCTGGGCCAAACAGGCCCGGCGATGGCCCCTTGAGTCGATAGCGCCCGAAGGTGACGCGCCCGGAGAAGAAACCCATGAGGTGCCTCGCTTCCTGCGGGAGGGGGAAATATCCCTCCTTCTCTGTCGGCGCGGCGGTCTGGGAATTCAGGCGGATTGGGGCGATCTTAGAAAAATGTCACCCTCGTGTAACATACTGCCAGGCCGCGCAACTAATACGGGGAAGAAGCCAACGAGACGACGGCCGGCGGCCGATCCCTTCGAGATAGGCGCATGACCATTCCCGAACGTCAGGCACGGTTCCGCGAGCTCCTGGAGCGGAGCCACGCGCGCTGGGCCGGCATCGCCCGCGCGTATGCCGAGGCGCGGGACCGAGACGACCTGGTGCAAGAAATCGCCTTGCGGGTGTGGCAGAACCTCGATCGATTTACGGGGCGGTCGAGCCTTGACACATGGGCCTACCGCGTCGCCCTGAACACAGCGCTGGCGTGGCGTCGCAAGGCCGCAACGCGAACGAAGAAACTGACGCAATCCACGGCCAACATCGCCGAGTTGCCGGACGACCGGGGAAGCGAGGGGGACGTGCAGCGGGTGCTCGACCGGTTTCTCGCCTCACTCTCCGATGGCGACCGCGCCGTGCTGCTTCTGCATCTTGATGGTCTGTCTCCTGCCGACACGGCCGAGGTCCTTGGGATCTCCGAAGGGGCGTACCGTACACGGTTGCACCGGGTACGGCGACGCTTCGAGGAAATCCACCGTCAAGAGGAATCCGTTCCATGACTCTGGACGAGCTTGATAGAGAGTGGCGAGCGACGAACGAGGCGGCGGCCACGAAGGAGCAACGCGAGCAATTGATCGCGGCGACCTCCCGCCGTGTCGAACGGCTGTGGGGGTGCATTTTCGGTCGCGATGTCAGAGAGACAATCGCGGCCGTGTTCGTGATTATCTTTTTTGGCCTGTATTGCTACCTTGCGCCGACCGATTACGTTGTTCCAAAGATTGGCGCTGGCTTTCTGGTGTGCTGGGCCCTGTTCATCATCTACAAATTGCATCGGACGCGGACCATTCAACAGCCGGCGTCGCTTGACGCTCCCGTGTGTGAATTCTGCCGAATCGAGTTGGACCGACTAGACCGCCAGATTCAGCTCCTGCGCAGCGTGCTCTGGTGGTACATCGCTCCGTGCATGGTTGGTGTCAACATTGTGTTTACCGGTTCATTGTTACCATCGGGAGTCGGTACCATAGCATTGGGAATTGCTTCACTTTGTTACGGCCTTTTTACGTTGCTGCTCGCCTGGTGGTTGTATGCGCTCAACAGGCGAGCCGTCGCAAAGGAATTGTTGCCCGCTCGCAATGAACTCGCTAACCTCCTCAGCCAGTTGGAGGGGGTCGGATCCGATACCTTGCGCTCGATCAAGCAACCAGCAGAGCGCTTGTCGAAACGCGGACATCCCTTTTTACTTGTGGCCCTGCTGGTGACGCTCACTGCTCTGGGAACTGCCGCCGCTTTTTTCGTCTTCCAGGCCCGTGACCGTGAGCGCGGCGAGCAACAGCGGGAAACGCCGAGCGCCGTTCCCATCGGTGGTGCCGAAGCGCTACTGGCCGACTTGATCCCAGCCCTCCGCAAAGAGAAGGAGCTTGTCGGCCTGGCCGCGATGGTTATGATCGACGGGCAAGTCATTGCTTCCGCGGCACACGGCGAGCGGAAGAAAGGCAGCGGCGTGCCGATTGAGCTTGGCGATCGCTGGCACCTGGGTTCGATCACCAAGTCCATCACGGCGACAATGATCGCGCGACTGGTCGAGTCGGGTCGGATGAAGTGGACGGACACCATCGGCGAACGCTTTCTTGACGCATCTATCCACGAGGATTGGAAGCCGGTCACGCTCCGACAACTGTTGACCCACACCTCAGGCGCGCCAGCGAACTTCTCAATCCGGGTGATGCTGAAACAGCCCGCGCTCGGTCCCGAATGTACCCGGGAGCGTCGAAAAGCGGTTCTGGATGTGATCGCCGAGAAACCAGCGCACGCGCCGGGCGAGAAGTATGCCTACTCGAATGTCGGCTACACGATTGCCGGGGCGATGGCCGAAAGCGCGACCGGAGTGATTTGGGAAGACCTCGTGAAACGGGAAGTCTTTGAGCCGCTGGAGCTTACCGACGCCGGGTTCGGTCCGCCCAAGAGCCCGTCCGAAACGCTCGATCAACCGCGCGGGCACCGCGTCGTTCTCGGCTGGAAAGTCAGCGCGAACGACGACGCGGACAACACTCCGATCATGGGCCCCGCCGGCGCCGTTCACATGACGCTTGGCAACCTCTGCAAGTACGCAACGGAACACCTGCGCGGCGAGCTTGGAGCGGGCAAGCTACTCGCCGCCGAGACCTACAAACGGCTGCATACGCCCGCGCTCCAAAACTATGCGTGCGGCTGGGTGGTCAAGCAGCCAACCAACGAAATCCCCTACACAGTGTACTGGCACAACGGATCGAACACGATGTGGTACGCGCTGGTTGTGTTCATCCCCGGCAAGAATATGGTGGTCGCCGTCACCTCGAACGATGGCGACATTAAACAGGCCGAGTCCGCCGCGTGGAAGATCGTGAACGCCTGCGCAAACCAGCTAAACAAATCCCTGCCAAGCCAGGCTTTCCCCAAGGAATGAGTGCATACGGGAAGAGAGCTGCCCAGTGAGGCGGGTATCACCTTGTTGGAACGAATGGGTGGTTGGCACGAGTTGACACGACTGGCGCTCCGGTACGCCGGTCGTGTCAACTCGTGTCAAGGAGTGTCAACCGTCCCTTGTTGGCAAAGCGGCAACCTGGCAAACTGGCCTCGGAAATCGCTTATTTTTCCGTGTTTTTCGGCATTTTTCGTCTTTGCCAACCGCTTCCGCGATTGGCAAAGTGGCAAGGAGCTGACATATCACTTCACCAGCTTCGGTTCGGGCAGTTTGTCCTTGTCGTTGCTCGCCGGCGTGTCGGTGTCCTCGGCGACCTTGAGGGTGATCTGGAAGCCAAAGTCTTTTTTCGCCGCCCCGTGGAACGGCTCGCGGTAGCTGATCCAGAGCGGGTCGAGGGCCGGGTCGGGAGCGAACTCGGCGGACGGCCCCTTGCACAAGACGCACTTGTGCGCCGACGCCGACACGACAAAGGTTTGATGCAGACAGTACTTCCCGGCCACGATGGGCACGCTGACGGGTCCGTCGTGATCGTTGACCGACAGGTTCTCGCCACCGCCGACCGAATGCGGCGGCACGCACAGGTTCAGGATCGGCGTCGGGCCGGCGAGGACACTGGCGCAGGCGTTGTCGTAGCCGGCCGTGTCGTTCTTGCCGTGGCTGCGCAACAGGCCGATGACGCGCCCTTCCAGCGTCAGCTTGGCCTTCTTCAGCTTGGGATTGTCGAAGCTGATCTCGAAAGTCTGGTTGAGATCGAAGTTTTGCGCGGCCGAGGCATCGCAGAGAGAGCCGTAGGCCACGGCCACGCCGCTCATGGTGATGACCAGAGTGTCGGGCGATGGTTGGGCGATGTCGATGTTACCGCCCCCGGTGTGAGTACAGCCGTGGCGATCCGGCGTGACATGGCCGTGCCGCGGCCCCAGGATGAAGGACACCGGCGGGGTGCTCGGCCCCGCCGGGGCGACGGTGATTGTCACCGGCGTGCCGGTCGGCATCGTCTTCTGTTCCTGGGCCGGCGCCCGAGCCGAAGCGAGCGTGGCCGACAGAGGAATCAGCACCGTGATCCAGCCGCGGAGACCCTTCCCCATGATTTGACCTCCCTGTCTTCACAGTTCCTCTTTCTCGTTTTGCATGGCCGCTGGTTCGGAACGTCCGAGAACCGAAGAACCATTCGGCCGCCCTGTTGGATGGGTTTTACCGGAGAAGCAGAGCGCGGGGTGGACCTGGAGCAAACGGTGAAGAACGGTATTTGAATTATCGGCTCGCAAAGTGAAATCCTTGAAGGATCCCACTCGTCCCGGTGTGGATCTCTCCTCGCAGTGCAATCTGCAAGGACGATCGTGCAAAATTCATGCTTCCGCCTGGGACCGGCGGCGATTCTCTGCCCTGCGTTTATCGGAAGATCTTGTGCATATTGACGATGCGATAGGGCTGCGGAGGCGGCACGATGTTTGCCCCGGATAAGGGCGTGCGTTCGTGTTCCCTATTTCGCCCGGAGAAAATATCCATGACTCGGCTGACGCTGGCGCTAGCCATCTGGTTGAGTCTTGTGTCTGTGGGCTCCGCCTCCTTGACACCACGCAAGGAACGCCCCCCGCTGGGGAAGGTGCTTTTGCGCACACCGACTTCACGATTCTCGGCGCAGGTACTGGGAGAATCAGCGGAGCGGGAAACTACCCCGGCATTCGTGGTGACGGAACAGACGGAGGTTCTGCTCAATGGCAAACCATGCAAGTATGAAGAGGTGGCAGGACACGCCCGCATCGTATGGATGGAGGTGGCCGCGGATAAAAAGACCGTACTGAAGGTCCACTTCCGGGTTGGGAAGTGATCCCCGTTGCGTTTGGCTACTTCGCTGCCAGCCACCGGATGGTCAGCGATTGGCCGGGTCGGAGGACCACCTGTTGAAACTGGATCGCCGCGCGACCGCCCTCCACGAGGAAGCGCCGTACCTGGCCATCCGGGCCGAGGAGGTCCACGTAAACCGGCTTCTGGGCGGGCCGGGCCGGTGTCGTCACCACGACGGAAATGGCCGCCGGTTGGGGCGCTGCCCGCACGACGTGCGTGTGCGCCGATTGGGCCGAGGGGGTTCGCCGGGTCGCACCATGTTCTTTGTCGCCGGCTCGTGCCGGAGGGATCGCCAGCAGGAAAGCCGCCGCGACCAACGCGGCCTCCTTCACGAAGGGAACACTTCGCCATGCCATGATCGGTCCTCCCTTTCGAGAGTGGGAGCAGACTGGGATTTTGAGAAGTCAGCAGGTTGGCCGGGATGTGTGTCGGTTATCGCGGGAAGGGCCGACAGGATGGGGCGGGCGAACGGTCCCTTTCCGGGGTGATAAAGAGCGAGCTTCTTCCGCAAGTAAGCCAGTAGTTTCTCCTCAGGGTCGATAGTGGTCGCCAACCGTTGGGGGCGGCACTGGAGCGACCGGGCGAAGGGTTCATCGTCCGCAAGGTGGACAACAGGGAGTCCTAGAGGAGAATATTCCATCAGCCTGCTCGTTCGGAAGCCGCCGTCCGATGGCTGACAATCCCTATGCCATGCCACCTGAGGTTAACCCCCCGAAATTTGCAAGTCAAGATTTTAATGAGAGATGCGGCGGTAAAACTTCCATCTCAGAACCGGATGATGACATCCGCGGCGACCGTGAACTGGTTCTTGCGGGTGCCGTTGTCATAGGCCGGCGTGTTGTAGGAACGCTCGTAGCGGACCTCCGGGCGCATGATGAGGTTCGGGGAGAAGTAGTGCGCCCAGCCGACGGTGTGTTCCGTGTAGAGGTTAATAAATCCCGTCCGCTCCCCTTTGATATCGTCCAGCATGTCGTTGCGGACGGCGATGTAGTCATTGGGCGAGAGCAGGAACATCGTGTAGTTGACGAGTCCCACATCCGGGGAAATGCCCGGGATCAACGGCCCGGGGCCGACGGCCTCGAAGAACGGCTTGGGCGGCCCATTGATGACGGTCCCGCCCAACAGAGCGTCGCGCTGCCAAATGAAATACCCTTCCGAAGCGGTGTGGACTCGATCGCTGAAACGGTGGGTCCAGGTGGCGACCGCCACCTGGAGGTTATCGTGCTCGTTCTTGAACCGGCCGTCGCCGATGGAGTCCAGGCCGAAGTAGACGGAATCATTGTTGTCCTTGGACACCCAACGGACGAGGAATTCGCCGTTGGGTTGGGCGGAACTGGACCAGGGAGCCATGTCGTTGCCCGCGTGAAAGCCGACGTAGACCGTCCAGTTGTCGTTGCACTTCACCTCGGCCTGGATGCCCGTGAAGGTATAGGGATCGTAGGTGTACATGATCGAATGCGAATACAAGTAATTGTCCGGCGCCAGCTGCGCTTCGATGTCCGGCGGGGAGATGTAGCGGCCGATTTTCAGGATCAGCCCCTGAGCCACCCAGGGGATGTATATGAGTCCGTAAAGTTCGAGAGGGTCGTAGCCGTACAGGTTGTTGTGGTTGAGCAGCTGTTCGCTAAAGTATCCTTTGGCTGTCGTGTAACGGTAGTCGATGCCGTACAGGTTGGTGAAGCGGAAGCCCCAATCCATGCTGTTGGTCTGCACCGAGTCCGGGATGCGCTCGAAGCGCAGGATGGCCTGGTCGAGCTGCACCGAATTGGGCACGATGTTGTAGGACAGAGGGACGTTGGAGTTCCTGGATACTGGCGTTGCCGCCGACATCCACCCAGCCGTAGACGCTGATCCGGTTGTCGTTGAGGGCCGTCCCGTACGCGGTCCCCTGCAGCGCGAGCATAAGCGGGTAGGCCGGGGGGCCGACGGGGACGCCGACGAGTGGCGGGCTGCCTTGGTAGTCGGAACTGGGGAACGGCGGCGAAAGCAAGGGAGGCGGCAGTGCCCTCCGCTTCGGCCCCTTCTCCCCTTCGGTTACCTTGAGCTCCTCCTCCCCCGCTAGACGATACGGTCCCCTTCCCGGCAGCGTCGGTGTCATCGGAAGGACGCCGATCACCTCCCCAGCCCCGAACAACGGCAGGGCGTACGGCGAGAAGCTCGCCTGCTTGATCTCTGCCGATCCCGGCTCGGGGCTAGGTATTTCGGGTAAATGCCAGAGGAATAGCGAAGGCGCCGAATCGGGACGGGCTGCCGTGGCCGGGCAAGGATTGGGCGCCTGCCCCAGCGTCAGGGCGGCGCACAAGGCGATGAGGATATTCATAGTGCCTCGGTCGAATCGAAGTTCGCGACTGAAAGTCTTGCCCGCGGACCGGACAACAACTCTCCAGGCCGAGACAGTTGCAGGTTCTTCCCCGCCAGCCTGATGAGCATAGCTGTACCGTTTCTATCGGCTGAACGGAGGGGAACACTTCAAAAACCCTGCCAGCGCTGCTTGCGGCACGCCGTACTGGCGGCCGTAACCCACTTTCAGGTTGTGGCTGAACACCGGGCTGAAGATGTGCGTGTACACCAGCCCGAAGGCGTTGAGGTTATTGCGGCCGAAAGGGTTAGGGAACCTGGCTGTGCTGAATTCGCATGCACGGGATGCCGGGAATCGGGGCAACCTGGCCAGTCTCCTCCTTTCCCGCACGGATGATCATCTGTCTTTAATGTCTGAGAAATAAGGAGTTATAGCGCATTTCATCTCGGATATTCTTCGTGGCATGCACGTTGCAACGAAGGCCCCATTTGCCGACGATCCCTCTCCCCACTCAGGACGCGAACCGTCGCGCCTGAATGGCGATATCGTGGGAGTGTGGCCTGTGAAGCATTTCTTGTTGGCCTTATTCGTTAGTTTGTTGTTATTGATGGGCGGCTCGGTGGTCCGAGCCGAAGCGCCTGGGGATGCGGGTGGACAGCCGGCGTCCAAAGCCGAGAAGATCAATTCGGGCGATACCGCCTGGATGTTGACCTCGACCGGGTTGGTGCTGCTCATGGTGCCCGGCCTGGCCCTGTTTTACGGCGGCATGGTTCGCCGCAAAAACGTCCTGGGCACCATGATGCACAGCATGGTCGCCCTGGCCATCATCGGCATTCAGTGGGTGCTGTTCGGCTACGCGCTGGCCTTCGGCGACACGCACGGCGGCTGGATCGGCTGGAGCAGCAACTTCCTGGGATTACAGGGCGTCGAGTCCGGCACACCGTTCCCCGGCACGAAAATCCCCATCTTCGTTCACTGCATGTATCAGGGCATGTTCGCCATCATCACGCCCGCGCTCATCAGCGGCGCGTTGGCCGAGCGTATCAAGTTTGGCCCGTACTGCCTGTTCATCCTCTTGTGGGCGACGCTGGTGTATGATCCGCTGGCCCACTGGGTCTGGGCGGTCAACGCCGACGGCAAACCGGCCGGCTGGTTGGGCGCGATCGGCGCGCTCGACTTCGCCGGCGGCACCGTCGTTCACATCGCGGCTGGCCTTTCCGGTTTGGCCGCCATCCTCGTCCTCCGCAAGCGGTTCGGCTACCCCGAACACGCCATGCACCCCAACAGCATGGTTTTGACGCTTACCGGAGCGGGCCTTCTGTGGTTCGGCTGGTTCGGCTTCAACGGCGGCAGCGCTCTCGGCGCCAACGCGCTGGCCGGCTCGGCGTTGACGGCCACGCAGATCGCCGCCGCCGCCGCCGCGCTGAGCTGGATGCTCGCCGAATGGGCGCACAAAGGCAAACCAACCGCCCTGGGCCTGGCTTCCGGCCTCGTCGCCGGACTCGTGGCCGTGACGCCGGCTTCCGGCTTCGTCAAGCCGCTCGGTGCGCTCAGCATCGGACTGCTCGCCGGCGTCGTTTGCTATGCGATCGTCTGCATGAAGCCGTTCTTCAAATACGACGACTCCCTCGACGCCTTCGGCGTTCATGGCGTCGGCGGATTTCTCGGCGCGCTGCTGACCGGCGTTTTCGCTTCCAAGGCGATCAACGAGGCCGGGGCCGACGGCAGCCTCGGACAACTCCAGACGCAGGGGATCGCCGCCGTCGTCGCCGTCGTCTTCGCCTTCGCCGTCACGCTGGTGCTGGTCAAGGTCATCGACTCGGTATGGGGCTTCTGTCTGGAGCCGCAGGCCGAGAACGAGGGCCTCGATCGCAATCAGCATGGCGAAGTGGGCTTCGATCTCAGCATCGCTTACGAGCAGGTGCCCGAGGCGCCGCCGACCGAGCCGCGCGCCGCGATGGCGCCGCCCAATGGCCACGGTCGTTTCACGGTCATCGTGGACGGCACCAATGCCCGCGAGTTGATGCACTCGTGGTCGGAAATGTGCCAGAGCGGCCCGCTGCCGCCGTCGGCCGAGTTCCGCGCCGTCTACCCCTTCGTCACCACGGTCAAGGGCAACCGCTTCCACTTCCGCGGTGGCGACCCCGCGACCATGAGTGCCCATCTCACCCGCCTGTTCGAGAACCGTCTGACCGGCCAGAAAATCCAGGCACGGGTCGAAAATTGAGACCGTGCAAACCTACCAGCCCGAAGCGCTAGCGAGGGACGCTCCCTCGCTAGCGCTTCGGGCTGGTATAAAAGCCTCTCCCCGACGATCTCAAGGACACTCAACCGATGAAACTGATTGTCGCCATCATCCGCCCCGAGCGCCTGGAGGCGGTGCAGAAAGCGCTCAACGAACACGACGTGTACCTGATGACGGTCAGCGACGTGCGCGGCTGCGGCCGGCAGCGCGGCTACACCGAAGTGTACCGCGGCACCGAATTCCAGGTGCGGCTGTTGCCCAAATTGAAACTCGAAATCGCCGTCAACGACGCCTTCGTCGAGGCCGCCGTCGAGTCCATCGTCCACGCCGCCCGCACGCCGGAAACGGGGCAGGTCGGCGACGGCAAAATCTTCGTCCTGCCGATGGACGATTGCATTCGCATTCGCACCGGCGAACGCGGCAGCGAGGCCATCGGCCCGTGAATCGGCTTTCGGCTCTAGGCTTTCGGCTATCGGCCAACTCCGGTAGCCGATGGGCGATAGCCGATGGCCGAAAGTGATACTAGGATGAGTGGAATGTTTCCTTCATAGTGAACCGAGGTTGTCGATTATCGGCAAGGGCCGATAGCCGATGGCCGATAGCCGAGAGCCGATTATGAGCCACATGAATCCGCGTTACATCGCCTTGCAGGCCGTCGCCGCCGCCAACCACCAGCTGCAACGGGTCAACTTCAAAGAAACGCACATGAAGGACCTGTTCGGCGAGAACGTCTTCAACGAGGCGGTCCAGCGCGAGCGGCTGCCCAAGCCGATCTTCAAGGCGCTGCAGAAGACCATCAAGCAAGGTGCCCCGCTCGACCCGGCCATCGCCGACGCCGTCGCCGCCGCCATGAAGGACTGGGCCATCGAGAAGGGCGCCACCCACTTCACGCACCTGTTCCAGCCGATGACCGGCCTCACCGCCGAGAAGCACGACAGCTTCCTCGCCCCGACCGGCGACGGCCGGGCGATCCTCGAATTCAGCGGCAAGGAACTGGTCAAGGGCGAGCCGGACGCCTCCTCGTTCCCCTCCGGCGGCCTCCGCGCCACCTTCGAGGCCCGCGGCTACACCGCCTGGGACCCGACCAGCCCCGCCTACATCCTCGAAAGCCCCAACGGCGCCACCCTCGTCATCCCCACCGCCTTCCTCAGCTGGACCGGCGAAGCCCTCGACAAGAAGACGCCGCTGCTCCGCTCGATGGAAGCCCTGTCCACGCAGGCCCTGCGCATCCTGCAGCTGTTCGGCAACACCGACGCCAAGCAAGGTCTTCACCACCGTCGGCCCCGAGCAGGAATACTTCCTGATCGACAAGAACTTCTACTACGCCCGGCCCGACCTGATCAACGCCGGCCGCACCCTCTTCGGCGCGCCGCCGCCCAAGGGCCAGGAGCTGGAAGACCAGTACTTCGGCGCCATCCCCGAGCGCGTCCTGGCCTGCATGGCCGACTGCGAGGCGCGAGCTGTTCAAGCTCGGCGTGCCGGTCAAGACCCGGCACAACGAAGTCGCCCCCAGCCAGTACGAGATCGCGCCCGATCTTCGAGAACTCGCAACCTGGCCACCGACCACCAGATCCTGATGATGGAGGTGCTGCGCACGACGGCGCCGAAGTACGGCCTGGCCTGCCTGCTGCACGAGAAGCCGTTCGCCGGCATCAACGGCTCGGGCAAGCACAACAACTGGTCGATGTCCACCGACACCGGCGAGAACCTGCTCAACCCCGGCGACACGCCGCACGACAACGCCCAGTTCCTCGTCTTCTGCGTCGCCGTCATCCGCGCCGTCGCCAAGTACCCCGAGTTGCTGCGCGTCAGCGTCGCCGGCGCCGCCAACGACCATCGCCTCGGCGCCAACGAAGCGCCGCCGGCCATCATCTCGATCTTCCTCGGCGACCAGCTCCAGGACATCATCGACCAGCTCGAAAAGGGCGGCGCCAAGACCAGCAAGCAGGGCGGCTTCATGGAGATCGGCGTCACCGTGCTGCCGAAGCTGCCGAAGGAAGCCGGCGACCGCAACCGCACCAGCCCGTTCGCCTTCACCGGCAACAAGTTCGAGTTCCGCGCCGTCGGCGGCTCGCAGTCGATCGCCGGGCCGAACACGGTCCTCAACACCATCGTCGCCGAGTCGCTCGACTACATCGCCACCAACCTGGAGAAGGCCAAGGCGGCAGGCAAGGACCTCAACAAGGCCATTCAGGAACTGCTGCCGGCCATCATCAAGGAGAGCAAGAAGGTCGTCTTCAACGGCGACAACTACACGCGAGGAATGGCACAAGGAGGCCGAGAAGCGCGGCCTGCCGAACCTGCGCAACACCGTGGACGCCCTGCCGGTCATCGTCCGCAAGGACATCGATCGAGCTGTTCACCAAGTACAAGGTCTACACCGAGCGCGAGCTGCAGAGCCGGTTCGCCATCCTGTGCGAGAACTACGTCAAGACGGTCAACATCGAGGCGCAGCTGACGAGCATGATGGCCAAGACGATGATCCTGCCGGCGGCGCTGCGCTACCAGGGCGAGGTGGCCGCACGCGGTCAACGCCACCAAGGCCGCCGGCGTCGACAACAGCGCCCAGGCCGACTTGCTCAAGAGCCTGACGGCGACCATCACCGAGTTCCAGAAGGCGACGGCGTCGCTGGACAAGGCCTTGGCGCACCACGCCGAGGGCGAGCCTGCTCGACCCACGCCAAGCACTTCCGCGACAGCGTCCTGCCGGCGATGGCCGCGGTCCGCACGCTGGGCGACAAGCTGGAAACGATGGTCGCCGACGACCTCTGGCCGCTGCCGACGTACCGCGAGATGCTGTTCATCAAGTAAAAACTTGCCTCCGGCACCATCAGCTGTGGCGGCCTCAAGGTGTGTCTCTCGAACGGGCCACGTCCTCTCGGACGCGGCCCGGTTCGTTGGGTATTCCCTCTCCGGCACTTCTCGACCCTTCCATTCGCACCATTTCGTTGCGCGCATGTCGCCCACCGTCGGCGCAAGGCTTTGCGTAAATACCGGATAAACCGGATAGGTTTCGTTTCAATTCCACCGGGTTTCGTTGCGCCTCATCCGTTCCGGGCGAACGGCAGGATAGCCGGCGGACTCGCCTTGTCCCTTCGCGGCATCCCCCAATCGCCCGGATCAATGCCTAACTCGTACCATTCGTGAATCACGCACGTCAAGTTGAAGCATACCAGCTTGGCCAGCACTTCGTTGACCATCGCGGTTGGCGTCTTGCTGCGCACGGCATCGCCGAAGAGGCGCTTGACCGCCGAGAACGTCGATTCCACGTTTGATCGCTTGTGGTAGTGCTTCAAAAACTCTTCCCGGTGATCCTGAAAGAAGTTGAACATCCGGTCCCACAGGGGCGTCTGCCCGACCACGGAGTTGCACTTGAACGGGATGTATGCGGTCCCGCCCACCGTCTCCACCAGTTGCAGGTTGTCCACGGCGAGATACGCCTTGTCGCCAGACAGTTCCTTGACCGTGAAGCCCTGCGCCGTCTGCCTGAGCAGGTCGGCCAGTTGCGGCGAGTCCGCCGAGTAGCGGTCGCCCACGAACGCGGCCGTAATCACGTTCGTCCGCGTGCCGACAAGCGCGTGAGCCTTGACCCATTCGCACTTCTGGCGCGTGACGCCATACTTTTCGTCGTACCACTTCTCAAACTTCGACGTGCTAAATCCGGTGCTGTCGATGGCGAAGTCCACGTCAACGGCCCGGAGCGGTAGGGCGCTGCGGCGGATCATTTCGTACAGGATCGGCGTCACGTCGGGGTTCTGCAAAACCTTGAGGGCGATGTTGAACGATACGGGCTGGCGGATGTAGCCTCGCTCGTGGGCTTCGCGCAGGTCGGACATGAAGCGCCTTGCCGAGAGCGTGGAGTAAACCTTGAGCAGAGCGCTGAACAGCCCGTCGCCGATGGGGACGCGCGGACGCCCGCCCTTCTCGGTGCCGGACTTCATCGGCAGCGGTTGCACGTCCGACACGAGGTCATACAGCAACTCCTGGAAATGGTCCTTTTCGTTTTCCTGCGCCGCGTTGTACTCGCTCCACTTTTGGCCGTAGGTCTTGCGCGGCGGCGGTTCGGGAACGGGAGGGGGTGGCTCTCCCTTTATCTGCCGGTCGAGAAGCAGACGGACGGCGGCGATGTGCTTGCACGGAAGCTGACGAAGCTGGAAATCGTCACATTCGCAAGATGGGTTCGCCAGACTCGGATTGACCTTGTAGCGCGTAGAGGGACTGGACTGACTCGGAACCAGCCATTCGCCGTTTTTGAAGGTGATCCGCATGTCGCCGGTCAACTCCAGAGACTTTACTTCCCGTGCGTCCATCTACCTACCTCACTTTAGGCGATTACTGAACGCCTGAATAGTAGCAATTTTGTTGCTACAACTGTAGGTTGGTAGTTGACTTGCGAAACTTTTTGTTGCTACAATCCGCGCATGGCGGGAAGACGCAAAAAGCCAGAGGGCGAAGCGAAAACCTACATGCTCCGCATCCGCATGACGGAGGCGGAGCGCGTGCTGCTGGAAGAGGCCGCGAAGGTCAAGAGCTTGGAGACAAGCACTTGGGCGCGGTCAGAACTGGTGGGACTGGCGAGAAAACTGTTGGCCAAAAAGTAGTCGATTTCATGTCCAACAAACGGGGCGGCGAACTCCGTTCCACCGTCCCCCGTACTAGAATAGGCTAGGACTTCTTCTTCCCAGCGGGGATAGGCCACGCTTTATGGCCGTAGTCGCGGGCACGCATCAGTTTTCCGGTTCGATAGTGCCGAAACTCGGTCACAAAGCGCAACGACTCACCTTTTTTGGCGGGTCGTTTCATCGCTTTTTCCTCTTCTCGGTTGAGACGCCCCGTTGCCAAGCCGCCGAACGCTACATCGGGTTTGTGCTTGGCCTCCCGTAAGGCGATCCGGTGGGGAGTCAAGAGTAACGAGAGGGCATGGGATAACGACGGCGCAGTCACTACCTGCGCAGCCGTTAACCCATGCCCCTGGATTTTGGAGGGGCGCGCGCTAGAATAAAAACGGACCCCGACCATGTGCGTCGGAACATCGGCGCATTCCTTTAGCGAGGCAGGTTTTGAGGTCCACAGGGCCAGGAGCGCTGCAACGCTCCTGGCCCGACCTCTAGTTCTCTTCCGCTCCTGTCAGCAACAACGGCTGACCATTCTTTTCCTGATCGTCTTCCGGCGTTCGGGCTTTGTACCAGCCTCGATCCGCCTTTATGAACCCGTTCGCTTGAGTCAACAGCGGCTCAATACTCTGTTCCGTCCGCCCCATCGCAAGCGCAATGTCACTCAGGCGCTTGGCTCGCCCCCCCATGATCCGTTTGATTTCCTGCACGGTTTTTTCCGTGTTTTCAGGCTCAGGAGCGGGAGGACTTGGGGAGGAAGTGACAGGGGAAGTGGCGTTTTGTGGCTGAGGAGCAGGGGCCAGATTGAATGTGGCTTCAATCGTGTCGGCCATGTTCGCAAAGGTCCGCGCCTGGTAACGAAGCCAGACGACTACCTCCGCTGCGGTAAGATCAGGGCGCATGCAATCCCTCGAAGAACAAGGGGGTCGAAATCGGATTCTCTTCCATCGGCGAATTATAGGAAGCAGATGGCTCCAAGCAATTCAAGTTTATGCGACACTTGAAAACACTTGAAAAACCGTCGATAAAATCAGAAATGAGAATAAATAGGCTGGTTGAGCGAGATAGTAAGGCAACGGATGGGGACACTTGGTTTCAGATACCGCCTCACAAGCCAGGCAGGCTCTCCAAAAACTCTGACATGCGGCCGGGCGGCGCGGAGAATGCACAGTAAACGAGAGAGGGGGGCACTTGGAGGGCGGACACCATGTCTTCAGCGCTGGCGATGGTCTTGGCGGCAGGTATCACGGTTCCGAGTATCGGGCCGGAAAAGGTGTCGGGGGAGACCGAGCGGGGGTTGGACATGCGTGGCGAGTGGGAAGGGTTCGTGCACACCGCAGAGGTTGTCCACCGCCTCGTCGAGATTCGGGTTGCTCACGGCAAGTGGAAGATCATTTTCTTGGACGGCTACGTCGAAGAGTACACGCCACGTATCGTCGATGAGGGCGGCGGGAAGATGAGCTACCGGGACGAATTCGCCATTTACAAGTACGAAGGCGATTCCCTTATCATCTGTTTGAGTCTTTTTGGCCGTCACCCCACCTCCTTTCAAGTCAACGACAATCAGTGGGTGTTTGTCCTCCACCGCGTCAAGCCCGCCAAGTGACCGCGCGGGGGTTTCGTTGCAGACCTCCGAGGTTTCGTTGCGCTTTCGAGGTATTTACGCAAAGCCACGCAAAGCCGTCGGCGCAACGAAAGCGCAAGCGCCAATGAAACAGTTGTTTTAGCCATAAGCCCTTGTGAATTCGACATTTAATTCGTTGCAAGTTTGCTCGGGCTGTCGGGGAATTGGTGTCATGTGAGCATTCCGGATTCCCGAGTGCCTGTTGCAGGTCGATTTCGCTTGCACCATTCCCGCCCTGGCTCCATAATCGCATCGTTCACGGAACATCTGACCACTAGGGGGAAGGCTCACCATGCCCGTGCGAACGGAGTTGGTTTGGGACGGCAAGTACGACGGCAACGGCAAACGGGTGGCCCCGCTGCGCGTGCCGCTGCCGTTTCAGACGGTCGAGACTATCAACGAGACGGCCCAAGACCGCCAGCGCAACCTGTTCCAGGCTGTGGCGCAGGAGCAGCCGTGGCGCAACCGCCTCATCTGGGGCGACAAGAAATACGTGCTGCCGTCGCTGTTGCCGGAGTTCGCCGGCAAGGTGAATTTGATTTACATCGACCCGCCGTTCGACACCGGGGCCGATTTCTCGTTCACCGCCACGGTGCCCGAACACGAGGAGGACGACGATGCGCTGGCGTTCACCAAGGAGCCGAGCATCATCGAGCAGAAGGCGTATCGGGATACATGGGGACGGGGGCTGGATTCGTATTTGCAGTGGTTTTATGAAACGGTGTTAATACTGCATGAGTTGCTGGCGGAGGACGGGGGGGGGTATTTATGTACACCTAGATTGGCATGTAATTCATTATTGTAAGGCTATTATGGATGAGGTGTTTGGAGCAGACCACTTCCGTAACGAGATTGTGTGGAAGCGATCCGACGCAAAGGGGGATGCGAAGCAAGGAAGTGAACACTACGGAAGAGTCCCTGACACGATTCTCTATTATACGAAAACTGAGGATTGTACTTGGTGGACTTCCCCACGATTCGTGGACACCCAGTTAAGGGTGTACAATCACCCTGGGAGGTCCAGCAATGGCACGAACGCGACGCACCTATACACCGGAGTTCAAGGCCGAGGCCGTCAAACTCGTCACACAGCAGGGCTACTCCGTCGCCGAGGCCGCACGCTCACTCGGCATCAGCGAGAACCTCATCCGCAATTGGAAGCAAGCATTCCAGGACCAGGGCGAACACGCCTTCCCCGGACGCGGTAAACTCTCTCCCTTCGAGGAGGAAAACCACCGCCTTCGGGCCGAGAACAAACGGCTCCTGGCCGAGCGTGACATCCTAAAAAAAGCGGCGGCATTCTTCGCCAGGGAGGCGACATGACCTACCGCTTTATCGACCAACACAAGGACCAATGGCCGGTGCGCTGGCTGTGCGAGACGTTGGAGGTCTCTGCCGCTGGTTACTACGCCTGGCGGCGATCTCTTCGCAGCCGGGCCGAGCAACGGCGTGACGCCCTGCTCGTGGCGATCCGGGCCGTCCACGCCGAGGTCAAGGCACGCTACGGCAGCCCACGCATCCATGCCGAGTTGCTCGCTCGCGGTCACGGCTGCTGCGTCAACACCGTCGCCAAGCTGATGCGTCAGGCCGGTATTGCCGCGAAAACCGCGAGGAAGTTTCGCTGTACCACCACGGACTCCGACCACGACTTGCCCGTGGCGGAGAACCTTCTGGACCGGCAGTTCAACCCCTCCGAGGCGAATGAAGCCTGGGTGGCCGACATCACCTACATCCCGACGCGGGAGGGCTGGCTGTACCTGGCCGCCGTCGAGGATCTGTACTCGCGGCGTGTGGTCGGCTGGGCAATGGCCCAACACATGGAGAGCCGCCTCGTCGTGGACGCCTTGGCGATGGCCGTGCAACGGCGGCTGCCCGACGAGGGGCTTTTGGCGCACTCGGATCGAGGTAGCCAATACGCCAGTGAACACTACCAATGGCTGCTGGCCAAGTACGGCATCACCTGCAGCATGAGCCGGCGGGCGGACTGTTGGGACAACGCGCCGATGGAGAGTTTTTTCGCCTCGCTCAAGAAGGAGTTGGTCCACGACGCGGACTTCGTCACGCGGGCGGAGGCGCGAGCGGCGGTCGTCGAGTACATCGAGGTCTTCTACAACAACCAACGCCGTCACTCCTCGTTGGGATATGTGGCCCCGGCGGAGTACGAGCAATCACGCACGCCTTAACTCCGTGTCCACTTTTCGTGGGGAACTCCATGGAACGCACAATACGTTCCGTTGAGCGCGGAATACACGGACAACTTCTACAAGCATAAAGATCCTGACGGCAGGCGTTGGAAACTCGAAAACATGCTCGGTCCGGGCGGCGCTGCAAAAGGGAATCCTGTTTACGAAGTAATGGGAGTTATAAGGTCGTGGAGATATTCTAAGGAGAAAATGCAGGCATTAATCGCTGCCGGTCTTGTGGTGCAAACAAGGCCGGGCGCTGTTCCCATGCAAAAGAAATATCTGGACGAATCGAAAGGCGTCCAAGTCGGGACATGGTGGGACGATATCAGTATGATCCGAGGTTGGTCCCATGAGAAGACCGGCTACAAAACGCAAAAACCCGAAGCCCTCCTCGACCGCATCCTCAAAGCCTCCTCGAACGAAAACGACCTCGTCCTCGACTGCTTCGTCGGCTCCGGCACGACGGCGGCGGTGGCCGAGAAGCTGAATCGTCGCTGGATCGCCTGCGACCTGGGGCGCTTCGCCATCCACACCACGCGCAAACGCCTCCTGAGCATCCCCGACGTGCGGCCGTTCGTCGTGCAGAACCTCGGCAAATACGAGCGGCAGCTGTGGCTGGAAGACCGCTCGCTTGCGCTCGCGGCTGGTGATGTCGCCGCGCGGCATCGCGCCTATATCGACTTCATCTTGCAGCTTTATCACGCCACGCCGATCCACGGCCGCACCTGGCTGCACGGCGTCAAGGGCGGCCGCAGGGTCCACGTCGGCGGCGTCGAAGGGCCGGTGACGGCCGGCGACGTGACCCAGCTCGCCGCGGAGTTCAAGAAGGCGATGGGCAGCGGCAAGGACGCGCCGACGACGAACGGCGTCGATGTGCTGGGCTGGGACTTCGCCTTCGAGATCAACGAAGTGGCCCGCCAGCAAGCCGCCGACGCCAACATCAAAATGCAGTTCAAGCGCATCCCGCGCGACGTGATGGACAAGCGCGCCGTCGAGCAGGGCGACATCTCGTTTTTCGAGCTGGCCGCGCTCGGAGTCGATCACAAGGTCAAGGGCCGCGAGGTGACGCTGACGTTGAGCGATTTCGTCATCCCGCCGGACGACGTACCGGAGGAAGTGCGTTCGGCGGTCGCGTCACTGGTCGCAGTGGATCGACTACTGGGCGGTGGACTGGAACAACCAGGGCGATACGTTTCACAACCAATGGCAGACGTTCCGCACGCGCAAGGAGCCGAAGTTGGTGTCGAGCGCGAGCCACACGTACGAGGAGGCGGGCAAGTATCGGGTCGTGGTGAAGGTGATCGACATTTTGGGCAACGACACGACGAAGACGCTGACGGTGCAGGTGAAGTAATTACAAACACAACGAACTAGTGGTCCATTCGCAGCTGATTGGTGTAGGTGCCGCTTGCCGAGCGGCACTTCGAGTCCGGCTCGGCTCGCCGGACCTACCAACAATTGAGCTGCAATGAACCACTAGCCGCGAGCGCGAGCGAACGGTGTGGTTATCCCCTCGCTGGCGCTCGGGGCTGGTAAGAACAAGTAATTGGGTCAACACACATGGCCCGCAAGAAAAAAACCGACACCACCGCCGCCCCCCTCTTCGACGTGAAACTGACGACCGCCCCATGCGTGCCGGCCATCCGCGACAAGGTGGACGCCTGGCGCGCCGGCGACTACCCGGCGCGTCCGACACCACACGCCGCCTGCTGAATTACTGGTTCCAGACCGACCACCGCTTGCCCGATGGCCGCAAGTTCGCCTACCACTACTCGCAGCAGCACGCCATTGAAACGCTCATCTATCTCTACGAAGTCGCCAAGGTGCGCCGGCAGAAATCGCTGATCGAGACCTTCGCCACCGGCAGGATTTGAAGCTGCTGCAATTCGACGACTTCGCCCGCTACTGCGTCAAGATGGCCACCGGCAGCGGCAAGACGAAAGTGATGGCGCTGGCCATCGCCTGGCAGTACTTCAACGCCGTCGCCGAGGCGCGCGACGACTTCGCCAAGACGTTCCTGGTCATCGCCCCCAACGTCATCGTCTTCGAGCGGCTGCGCACCGACTTCGCCGGCGGGCGCATCTTCCGCCTCGATCCCGGTCATCCCCGACGAGCTGCGCATTTACTGGGACTTCCAGTGCTACCTGCGCGGCGAGGGGGAGCGGGCCAGCTCGCTCGGGGCGCTGTACCTGACCAACTCCAGCAGCTGCACGATCGGCCGGAGCCGGAAGACGACGAGCCGGACGTGATGACGGCGATGCTGGGCCCCGAAGCCGCCGGCGCAGGACGCTGGAAGTCGAAGACTTCTTCCCGCGCATCGCGGCCCGCGGCGGTCCCGTGCATGGTCCTCAACGACGAGGCCCACCACACGCACGACGAGGACAGCGAATGGAACAAGACGCATCCGCCGCCTGCACGCCGACGACGCCCGGCGGCCTGGCGGCGCAACTCGACTTCACCGCCACGCCGCGGCACACCAAGGGGCAGCTGTTCTCGTGGACGGTGTACGACTATCCGCTCAAGCAGGCGATCCTCGACAACATCGTCAAGCGGCCGCTCAAGGGCATCGCCAAGGGCATCGCGCGAACAGCCGTCGGAGATCGCCAGCATCCGCTATCAGGCGTACCTGGCGGCCGGCGTCGAGCGCTGGAAGGAGTACCGCGACCAGCTCGCGCCGCTGGGCCGCAAGCCGGTCCTGTTCGTGATGATGAACGACACGGCGGAGGCCGACGACGTGGGCGACTGGCTGCAGAAGAAGTACCCGGCCGAGTTCGGCGGCGAACGGCTGCTCATCATCCACACCAACCGCTCCGGCGACGTCGTCGCAAAAAGACCTGGACAAAGCGCGGACCGTGGCCCGCGACGTGGACGGCGCCGCAAAGTCCCGTCAACTGCATCGTCAGCGTGGTCATGCTCCGCGAGGGCTGGGACGTGCAGAGCGTGACGGTGATCGTCGGCCTGCGGCCCTACACGGCCAAGGCGAACATCCTGCCGGAGCAGACGGTCGGCCGGGGCTTGCGGCTGATGTTCCGCGACCAGGGCAGCGGCTACACCGAGCGCGTGGACGTGATCGGCAACAAGAAGTTCATCGAGTTCGTCGAGCAGCTGGAGCAGCGAGGAAGACCTGCAGCTGGACGACGTTCGAGACTCGGCAAGGACAAGGTGTGCATCGTCACCATCGAGCCGGTGGCCGACAAGCTCGACAAGGACATCGCCCTGCCGATGCTCAGCCCGATCCTGGTGCGCAAGAAATCGCTGGCCGAGGAGATCGCGGCCCTGGACGTGGCCGGCTTTCACTGCCCGATCCTGCCCCGCAAGCAGGACGACAAGGCGGCCGAGAATTTCCACTATGAGGGATACGATTTGGTGACGCTGCAAAAGTTGATCGAGCGCGACTACACCATCCCGGCCCCGCAGACGGCCGAGGAAGTCATCGGCTACTATGCCCGGCGGATCGCCCAGGATGTGAAACTGCCGTCGCAGTTCGCCGCGCTGGTGCCGAAGGTGCGCGAGTTCTTGGAGAAGAAGGCGTTTGGCGGCCCGGTGGACCTGGACACGCCGGAGATGGTCAAGGCGATCGGCAGCAACGTCGCCCAGTACGTGACGGTGAAGACGTTCGTGCACGAGCTGCGCAAGGTGGTTGTGATGGAATCGGAGCCGCAGCTTGCTCGACGCCGGCCGGCGCCTGTCGGAGACGCCGAAGTTTCCCGTGGTCGCGACCGACCTTGGTGGCCTCCAAGTGCGTTTTCAACCTCGTGCCGTGCGACAACGAGTTCGAGAAGGAGTTCGCCAAGTTCTTGCAAAGTGCCGAGGACGTGACCTGCTTCGCCAAGTTGCCTGAGCAGTTCGGCTTCGCCATCGAATACACCGACGCGGCCGGCAACCTGCGCTATTACGAGCCGGATTTCGTGGCCGTTACGGAGGGCGGGCATCATCTGATCGAGACGAAGGGGCTGGAAGACGTGAACGTCATCTACAAAGACCGGGCGGCGTGCTTGTGGTGCGAGAACGCGACGCTGTTGACGGGGCAGACGTGGCGCTACGTGAAAGTACGGCAAGAAGAATACAATAGCCTGCAACCGGCGCTGTTCGCCGATCTGACGGTGCTGACAACCTCCTGAGCGGGGGGCGTAAGCCCCCTGAGTTTGCGCTCAGGGGGCTTACGCCCCCCGCTCGGGGCGATTCGACCGATTCTGCCGACCTTAACAAATGTAATGTCTCGCGAAGCTGGAAAAGCTGCGTAGAGGGCGGGAGATGCTTCGTTTGCAAGGACGGTTTGGCTACAGTGGGAATGCTTTCTCATCGATCGAGCCAGACCGGGGAACAGTCGAATGGCGGACGAGGTCGCATGTCGGCGCGTTCTGTTGGTGGCGACCGATAAGGAACGTACCGAGTTCCGTATTGTGTTTCAGACGGAGCCGTTGCGCGAGTGGGAGATCATCGAGGCGGACAGTTTGGAACAGGCCCGTTTCATGGTCCAGTTGGACCCCTGCGACGTGCTGCTAGTGGATTGCAGCCTGTATCGCGTCGGGGCCGGCAGCGATTGGTCCTGGCTGGCCGGCCAGCGGCGCGTGCCGGTGCTGTTCCTGGTTCCCGGCGAGCAGGAGTCGGCGGGGATATTGCCGCGCCATGCGACGCCCTACTGGCTGCCGTGTGATCTGGCCCGGCACCATCCGCAAGTCCTGGCCGTGATGCTCAAGCAGGCAGCGGAGTTTGGCGACTTGCAGCGACGTGGCCAAAAAACCAGCGACGCCCTCGAAGACTGTCGCCGTCAGGTCACGCGCCTGGTCAACCTGCTCTGGGAAGCAGTGCCGGGCGAGGGCCGCGTGCGCTGGTTCACGCAGCGCTACATGCTCGAACGACTGGAAGAGGAAGTCAGCCGCGCTCGCCGCTACGGTGGCCCACTGTCGGTTCTCCTGGGCGAAGTGGAAGCGCCGCCGACCGGCGAGGTGCCGGGCGGGGAGGTGCGGCAGGCGAGTCCGTGGACGGTAGACCGGATCAGCCGAGTCAAACGGCGTTCCGACGTGGCCGGGCAATACGGCCTGCAAGGGTTCATCATGCTCCTGCCGCACACCGACGAGGCCGGCGCGGCCGGTTGCTGCCGGCGCTTGCGGTCCATTCTCCAGCAGCCCGTCCAGAGCGCGGAACCGGCCGGATCGCCGCGCGTCCATTTCGGGCTGGCCAGCTTTTCCCCCGAAACCACCACCCTCAAAAGTCTCCTCAGCCGGGCCGAGCAGCGCCTGGAACACGGCAAGCTCAATCCGGTGGACATATAGAACCCGTCCGAACTCATTTTTGGTTAGCGACGCTTCGCAGAAGCGTGGGTGACAAAAACGCTTCTGCGAAGCGTCGCTAACCGTAAGATCATCTCATTCCCATCGAGAAATTGAAATCGCGTCCGTAATTTGGTTGCAGAGCGCGAAAAACCGCTTATCATCGGGGAAGATTCAGGTTTTAGCCGCGACGCCTTTTCCTATCCGAACGTGTCCGTTCGCGCCGGCGGCACCCGCAACAACGACGGTTCGAGAGCAGAGCGCACTCCACATTTTTGGGCCACGACCCGCCCGGACATTCCGTGCGGCCGTTCGTCGGTGCGTGGCCTCGGTCGTTTCACTTTGGCGGGGGGTATTGCAGTAATGGACCATGCCAACCTGATCGTCGGTATCGGTGGGGCCGCGGGCGACGGCGTCGCCTCGGCCGGAAACACGCTCGCCCTGGCCGTGGCCCGGCAAGGGCAGGGCGTTTACGCCTACAACAGTTACCAGTCCGTGATACGCGGCGGACATTCCTGGCTGCGTCTGCGCGTATCGGCGCACAAGCCGCTCAATCAGGGCGACCAGATCGACGGTCTGATCGCCTTGAATCAGGATACGCTCGACCGCCATCTGCAAGAGGTGGGGCCTGGGGGGGTGGCCCTGTACAACAGTGCCAAGGTCAAACCCAGCTACGAGCCGCCCAAGGGGGTCCACCTCTGCCCGCTGCCGGTGCCGGAACTGGCCCCTTCCTATAAAGACCTGCCCGTCATGCAAAATACCGTCGCCGTCGGCGCCATGATGCGGCTAATGGGACTGGATTTCGCCGGTCTCGAATCGGTCATCAGCACGACGTTCGCCAAGAAGCCGATGGTCATCGGCACCAACGTGGCGGCGGCCAAGGCCGGCTTCGACTACGCCGGCGACAACTTCGTGCCCTGCCGCGCCAGCTGAAGCACACCGACCAGAAATGGGCGCTCGTGACCGGCAACGAGGTGTTGGCCATGTCCGCGGCGATGGCCGACTGCAAATTCTACTGTGCCTATCCGATGAGTCCGGCGTCCGGCGTCCTGCATTGGATGGCGGCGCACGGCAAACAATTGGGCATCTGCGTCCGCCAGGTCGAGGACGAAATCTCGGTCATCAACATGACAATCGGCGCTAACCACATGGGCGTCCGCGGCATGTGCGCCACCTCCGGCGGCGGCTTCGCGCTGATGACGGAGGCCATCGGCATGGCCGGCATCATCGAGACGCCGGTGGTGGCCATCAACGTCATGCGGGCCGGCCCGTCCACCGGCGTGCCGACCAAGACCGAACAGGGCGATCTCAACCAGGCGTTCGGCGCCAGCCAGGGCGATTTCCCGCGCATTATTATCGCTCCGCTGAGCATTCCCGATTGCTTCTTCTGCGTCCAGCACGCCTTCAACCTGGCCGACCACTATCAGTGCCCCGTGATTATCGTCTCCGACCTACTCATCAGCGAGGGCAACGAGACGGTCGATCCGGTCGTGTTCGAGAAGGTGCTTGACATCGACCGCGGCGAGTTGATCCTGCCGCACGCCAATGGCGAGGGCAACGGCGACGGCCACGCCAACGGCGCGGCTCACCACGCCAACGGCGAGCCGTATCTGCGCTTCAAGAACACGGAGTCCGGCATCTCGCCGCGGGCTGTGCCGGGCGTGCCGGGTCATCTCTACGTCTCCGGCACCGACGAGCACGACGAGGACGGCGTCCTCGTCAGCGATATTTACACCGACCCGGTGCGCCGTCAGAAGATGGTGGACAAGCGCGTCCGCAAGATGAGCAGCGTGGTCGATCAATTGCCGCCGCCCCTGTTCACCGGCCCAGCCGACGCCGAGGTCACGCTGGTTGGCTGGGGTTCCACCTGGGGGGTGCTGACCGAGGCGGTCGAACGCCTCAATAAGGCGGGCGTCTCCACCAATCATTTGCAAATCCGCTATCTGCTGCCGTTCCAGGTCAAGGAGGTGCAAAAAATCCTGGGCCGCAGCCGGCGCATCATCGTGGTGGAGCAGAACCAGAGCGGCCAGTTCGCCCGGCACCTGCGGGCGGAGACCGGCATCGCGGCCAACGGCCACATCCGCAAGTACGACGGCGAGCCGTTCGAGCCGAAACACATCGTCGCCGGCGTCCGGGACATCCTGGACGGCAAGGCCGAGACGGTGATCGCGCAATCGACCGAGCCGGGCTGGCGCACCGACCATCCCAGCGGCACCAGCGGCGATTGGGCGGGCCGGCTGTCCGGCGTCGCCCACGCAACATAGCCCCCGGCTTGCCGGGGGAGCATTCACCCCCGGCAAGCCGGGGGCTATATGAAAAACGAACCATCAAGGGAGCTTTTTCATGGAAACCGCAGTCCTCGACCCCGATCTGGCGCGGGAGACCGCCGCCGGAAAAGATAGGGAACGATTGCAAGGAACGTGGAATTTCCTCTCCGGCATCCGCGAGGCGCAGATGCTCATCGCCGGAGACCACTTCACCGTCAAGTTCAAGAACGGCGACATCTACGTCGGCACCTACACGCTCGACCCGACCACCAAACCGAAAATGATGGACATGACCATCTCGGAGGGGCCGGACAAGCACCGCGGCAAGACGTCGCTCATCATCTACGAACTGGACGGCGACAATCTCATCTGGTGTCCGGCCGAGCCGGGCACCGGCAACCGCCTGCGCGCCTTCCCGCCCGAGGAAGACACGCAGCACCTGTGTATCATCTTCCGCCGCGAAAAGACGCGGCCAGTTTGGTCCTGATTGTTCACGACCATTCGCCGTAGGGTGGGCCGAGTCTTCGAGGCCCACCAGCATAGGCTTGGTGGGCCTCGAAGACTCGGCCCACCCTATGGTTTCACCCGATGAGCGCCTAACGAAGGAGTTTTTTATAATGACGACCCTGACTGTGACCCCTCGCAAGCTCGAAGCCAAGGATTTCAAATCGGACGTGGCCCCCGACTGGTGCCCCGGCTGCGGCGATTTCGGCGTTCTCAACGTGCTTCAAAAAGCCTGCGCCGAGCTGGAAATTCGCCCGCACGAATTGCTCGTTGTCTCCGGCATCGGCTGCTCGTCCAACCTGCCGGGCTTCTTCCGCTCCTACGGCGTGCATAGCCTGCACGGCCGCGCCCTGGCCTTCGCCACGGGGGCCAAGCTCGCCAACCATCAGCTGACGGTCATCGCCACCGGCGGCGACGGCGACGGCTACGGCATCGGTCTGAACCACTTCATCCAGGCCATGCGCCGCAACATCAACCTGACCTACATCGTCATGAACAACGAGATTTACGGATTGACGACGGGGCAGGTCTCGCCGACGAGCGAGAACGGCATGGTCACGAAAAGCACACCGGGAGGCAACCTGGAGCACATGCTCAACCCGCTGGCGCTGGCCCTGGCGTCCGGCTGCGGCTACATCGCCCGCGGCTTCAGCGGCGATCCCAAGCACCTCTTGAAGCTGTACATGGACGGCATCCAGCACCCCGGCTTCGCGCTGATCGACGTGTTCAGCCCGTGCGTGACGTTCAACAAGCAAAACACCTATCACTGGTTCCGCGATCACGTCTACCGGCTGGAAGACAACGCCCACGATCCGAGCAACTTCCACCTGGCGATGGACCGCGCGATGGAATGGGCGCGAAGATCCCGATCGGTTTGTTCTATCGCAATTTGAATCCGAAACCGTCGCTGGATCAGATCGACCCGGCTTTGCAGAACGGTCCCCTCGCCGGCAAGCCGCCGTTGTTGACGAAGGAACAGCGAAAGGAGTTGATTGAGGAGTTCATGTAACCGCACCGACGTTTGCAAGGTGTGCCTAATCAGCCCTCGGCGCCGGCAAGGGATTTTCCTTGCCGGCGCCGAGGACCGTCTAAGACCACCCGTTCAAGTCATCCAATCGGCAAATCCTGCATTCTTCATCAAGTTCCCCCACCCTGCCGTCCGATAAGAATTCAAACCCTTGTGGCAAGGTGCGCGATGACCCGAAGCGTCCTCGCGGTCGGGACGAGTCCTCTGTCCTTCCGTCCGCGATGCGTCCGGGTCAGCATCGTCTTCTTCGGCATCACATTGGTCTTCGCCGCGAGCGGCTGTTCTTTCGGCCCTCGGGTGCTGGAGCGCACGCACGGCCGCTATTACGAATCCATCCGTCAGGTCAATGAGCAGGAGTTGCTCCGCAATCTGATACACCTGCGCTATAACGAATATCCCTTTGCCCTGAACGTCTCGTCCATCGCGGCGCAATACGAGTTGTCCGGCTCGGCCGAAGCCCGTCCGTTCTTTCTTTCGCCCAACCCCAGCAACAGCAACGTGATCTTCAAGACGTTTACATCAATCCTGCCGGACTTCCTGGTGTCCGGGGCGAACCGCCCGACCATCACGCTCCTGCCCGGCGACGAGGCGGACTCGATCCGCCAGTTCCTGACGCCCATCTCCCCCGAAACCCTCGCGTTTCTCGGCTCGTCCAGTTGGCCCACTTCCACCATCCTGCGGCTGTGGGTGGAACGCGCCAACGGGGTGCCCAACGCCGTGACCGCCAGCGGACCCCAGCGGGGCATTATCTCGGACTACACCCGATTCCTGCGGATCGCCGAACTATGCCAACTCGCCCAGGACCGCGAACTGGGATTTATCCACTCCGAGGAGCGCTTCGAGGAAGTGGGTGCTCCGTTGCCGGCGGAGTCGATCACCGCCGCGGCGGAAGTGGAAGCTGCCAAGAACGGCATGGAATACCGGGCTGGCCCAGACGGCAAGTCGCGCGTGCTGGTCCGTCGGGAGCGCCGGTTGGTGTTCGAGGTCAACCCCGGCGCCGAGGGCAGCCCCGAGATAGTGGAGCTGACCGCGCTGCTGAACTTGGTCTCCGGCCAGCGCCGCTATGACGTGATCATCGGCGAAGTCCCCGACCCGTTGCATTATCCCCGCGAGCCGTCGGCCAACCTCCGCGTCGTAGCGCGCTCCACGGCGCAGGTGTATTTCTACCTGGCCAACGGTGTCGAGGTGCCGATCGAACACCTCAACTGCGGCCTGGTTCAGCCCCAGGTCGATGCCGAGGGGAGGGTGTTCGACGGGCGGGAGTTGATGCGCGGGCTGTTCGAGGTCCATGTCTGCGGCGGACACAAGCCGCCCGCGAACGCCTACGTCGCCGTGTGCTACCGTGGCTACTGGTATTACATCGACGACGCAGACCAGCCGACCAAAACGACTCTGGCCCTTATGCTACAGCTCAGCCGGCTCGACTTCACGCGCCGGCGGCCGGGCGGCGGGCCGTTCTTGACTCTGCCGGTCGGGAGATGACGCCGCGGGGCGAACGTAGTTTCCGTGTGCCCCATTCGGCCAAACAGAACCACCCGAATCCTCCTTCCCCAGTCGATTAACTCCGCCCCGTCTACGCAATACGTCCTCTCGCTATCTTCCATACTTTTGGCAGCAGCGTTACATCGGGAGGAATGAATCCAACGGGTATTCATGGCATTCTCCCTGCGAGCAGGTCGATACGATCGGAGACAGAATTCATTTGTCCAAGGATGGACCCATGACGAAAGCCCCCCGGCGGTGTGTGCCGCTCCTCGCAGCCCTCTTCGTCTTTTTCATGGTGACTCATCGGACGGCTACGCTCGCGGCACAGGAACTTCCTGCCCCCCTTGCCGCGGCGCCAGAGGCTCCGGCGGCCCGGAGGCTGACCCTCGAAGAGGCCAAGGAACGGGCGCTCACGTCCAGCAAGTTGCTCAATCTCGCCGCCATGAACGCCGAGGGCAAGGCGTATGCCATCAAGGCCGCCCGCGCCGACTACTTCCCCAAGATCAGCGGGACCGTCCTGTACTTCCACTTCAACGACAACCTCGGCCAGGTGTTGACGACGCAGGGCAGATCGATCAGCCTGCCGTCGGGGGTTCCGCTCTTGAGCTTCCCGCCCACGACCATTCAGGCGTCCATCCTCCAGCAGAACAGCTCGTTCGCCAACGTCAACGTGACGCAGCCGATCACCGACCTGCTCAAGGTCCGCCAGGGAGTTAAGATCGCCCAGGCCGACGAGCAGATTGCCAAGGCCGACCAGGAAAAGGGGACCCGCGAACTGCTCAGCGGTGTCCAGCAACTCTATTGGGGACTCCTGGCCGCCAAGCGCATCCAGGCGGGGGCTGCGGAAGGCGTCCGCGGGGCCGAGTTGCTGGCCCAGACGCAGACGCTGGAGGCACGAACCGCCCTGCTCGAAGCCCGGCAGGCGCTCCAGCAAGTGGAAAAGCAGGTCGCGGACTTGCAAGAACAGCTCAATGGCCTACTCGACTTACCGCTCTGTACCCCGCTGGAACTGGTCGAGCCGCCCCTGCCGATTCCGCCCGCTCAGTGTGTGGAGGAAGTGATCGGCCTGGCGCTGGCGGCCAGCCCGGAGATCCGCAAGGCGCAGCAGACCATCGCCAAGGCGGAGGCAGCCGTCGCCGCTGGCAAACTGGATTACGTGCCGAGCATCGCCGCGATTGGGGGATATCTCAACCAGACGGCGGCCTCCTACATCCAGCAGGACATCGGCTACCTGGGCATCGTAGGTACCTACACGTTCGTCGATTGGGGCAAGCGCCGCAACACTATCCGCGAGCGGAAGAGCCTGGCGGCCATGGCATCGCTGCAACTCCACCAGACCGAGGACGAGGTCCGGCAGAAGGCCCAGAAGGCGTTTCGGGAATTGGCCGAGGCCGAGGAGGCGCAAGACCGCCCAGGAAATGCTCGCTCTGCGATCCGAGGGCGAGAAGAAGGCCGGCATCCGGCGGCCCTGATGACGGCGGCCAAGGCGCGCATGCTGGCGGAAGTAGACTTTGTGAAAGCTGACCTCGCGTACCGGCAGGCTTACGTTCAACTGATGAGCTTGGTCGGGCAACCGTAGGGATGGCGAGCGGGCCATCACGGAGGAAATCGGTAGCGAGCCAGGGCGACCGTCACGTTATCCTTGCCTCCCTTGTCCAGGGCCGCGGCCACGAGTGCCTGACAGGCTTCCTCCGACGTGGCCGCGCCAGCCAACAGCGATGCGATGGCGGCGTCGTCCACCATGTTCGTCAGCCCGTCAGTGCAGAGCAGAAGTTGATCGCCGTCGGCCAACCAGAAGCGCTGGAAGTCGCCCTCAAGGTTATGCTCTCCCCCGCCGAGGGAGCGGATCAGCACATGGCGCATCGGGTGCCGAATCGCTTCCTCCGCGGAGACCTGCCCAGATCCACCAGCGTCTGCACCCAGGTATGGTCGCGCGTGAGTTGATGTAGCTTGCCGTCCCGAAGGAGATAGACACGCGAATCGCCGACGTGGCCGATGACGACACTGGCGCCGAGGCTGGTGGCCAGAGTCATCGTCGTCCCCATGCCCGCTAGGTTCGGGTCGCCGAGGCCCTGGTCGAGCAGGGCTTCGTGGATGCGCCGGTAGCGCTCCGCCAGGCGCTCGATCACCCGCTCGGTGTCCCGTGCGTCATCGCTCAGGATCCAGTCCGGCGTGTGGAGGATGAGGCCGATCAGGGTGCTGATAGCCAGGCGGCTGGCCGTCTCCCCGGCGGCCGCGCCCCCCAGGCCGTCGGCCACGAGCAGACCGTAGCCCACCTCCTCGGCCCATGCCGGCACCTGGTCGGGCGGCACGCTTGTCCGCAGGGTTTCCAGCGTGCGCCCGAAGCGTATGACGAGGTAATGGTCCTCGTTGGCGCTGCGTACCAAGCCCTGGTGG
This sequence comes from uncultured Planctomycetota bacterium, assembly GCA_963767535.1. Lineage (GTDB taxonomy): Bacteria > Planctomycetota > Planctomycetia > Gemmatales > Gemmataceae > JAJPHU01. The sequence continues at coordinate 239,669 of CAVYEC010000005.1, read as the reverse complement.
GACTGGGCCGCGAGGTCCACTTGCACCCGGGCCGAGCCGGTGTTCGGCCCCTGCGGCCGGGACAAAGCCTTTGCCAGGAAAATCTCCTCCGTGTCCGCATCGCTCTTGACCGTGCGCATCGTGTCGTCTCCCTGAGTATGAGATACCGGGCCGGTTTCTCCCCTGGGGCAATGTTCGATCCCGTTCAACGATATTCCTCGAACAGGTCGATGTCGGGATACCTGCCCATGCGTTCGACGGCGAGGCGGACCTCCTTCACCGCCTCCGTGGCGGTTTGGCGGTCGAACACATCCGGGTCCATGCTGGCGTTGAAGAGAAGAACCCAGTTGACGCCGGTCGGCTGGCGCTTCATGAAGCAGCGCATGCCGTACCAGCTGCCGTCCTTGGCGTAGGTGAACGTCTTGTCGTCGCGGTTGACAATGTCCCAGCCCAGGCCGACGTAGCTGCCGTCGGCCTTCGGCTTGATCCCCGGCGGCGGGGAGATCATCTCCGCGAACATCTTGTCGCCGAGGAAGCGTTTGCCGCGGCTGCCGTCCACGGCGGTCAACAGGCGAGCCAGGTCCACCGCCGAGGCGGCCCAGCCGCCCGAGGCGTTCAGGTACGGCTGCTCCCAGCCGGGCAACTCACCGGTCGCCCCGGAGAGATAACGGCGGGCCTCGTCGGCGGCGTACCGGCCGTTGCCCGGATGGACCCTCACCTTCGCCAGGCCCAAGGGTGTCAGCACGTTGTCGCGCACGAATTGTTCGTAGGACTGGCGCGAAATTCGAGCGATCACCTCGCCCAGGACGATGTAGCCGAAGTTGCAATAGCGGCACTCCGTGCCCGGCTCGAAGTCGAGCGGTTCGCCCATCGTGAAGGAGATCAGGTGCTCGGTCGTGATCACCGCGAGGCCGCCGAACTTCACTTTCACATTCGTCGTCCAGTTCACGGGGTCGCCGCTCTTCTGGCGGTCCCAGCCGCCGGAGTGGTTGAGCAGTTGACGGACGGTGATCCGGTAGATTCGCGGATCCACCGTGCGCGCCGGGCAGGGGCTTGATGTGGTCGAGAACCCGGAAGGGCTGGCCCTCCAGACTGAGTTTACCTTGCTCGACCAGCTTGAGGACAGCCAGAGCGGTGAGGGTCTTGGACAGGCTGGCCAGCCCGAAGAGGGTGTCAGGCTGGGTCTTCTTCCGTGCCTCCAGCACCGCCCAGCCGTACCCGCGGGCGAAGACGAGCTTGCCGTCCTTGACCATGGCCATCGACGCCCCCGGAATACCGTGCCGGCTCATCATGGCCATCACGGCCGCGTCGAGCGGCTCCAGGCCGGGGGCCTCCTTGCCGGTGGTGGGGTAACGCACCCCCTGTCCCCGACCCGGTTGGCCGAGGGCGGGCGAGACCGAAGTGAACAGGATCGCTATTCCGGCCAGCGAGCCGACGAATCTGGTGCAAGACATGGCGTTGGTCTCCGTAGCGGATTTCTCTCCGGGAGTCGTAAAACGAGTCGAGTGTTGTGGTCCTCGCTCGTCCCGCGTTGGTGTTCTTTCGGGGTCAGGGACCGTTGAACGCGACAAGGGCGCTGATTTGATTCGCGTGCTGTTATAAACGAAGTGTCGGCGCTGAACCAGTTTTTTCCGGGTTCGCTGGAGGAGACGTATGAGAAAAGGAGGAGCCTCGCGAACCGCATTCGCGAGGCTCAAACGTGACCGAAGGCTGAACGGAGATGCTCGGACGGGGAATCCGAACTTACCGGCCGACGAAGCCGACGCCGACGCCCACCGCGGGAGGCGCGACGTAAACGGGCTGTTCCACGATCACCGGCGCGGACGTGTAAACCACGCGCCGGCCGGTGCGGTACACGGTGTCCTGCATCTCGCGGATGACCGACGGATGCACGCCCTGTTGATTGAGCCACACGAGCTGGTCCGCGTTCAGGGTGTACACGACGCCGCTGGTGCGAATCTGCTCGACGATCTGTCCGGGCGGCACGGCCGCCTGCGTCATCTTGACCACGTCTTCGAGACTCGGCGCACGCATGGCCACACCCACCGCGGCGGCGCGGTCGGCCTTTTTCTGGCGAGCCACGTCCACGGCCGCCCCGCCCAGAAGTCCCGCTCCGGTACCGATCAACCCGCCGGCGATCGCCGCCCCGGGACAACGGCCGGCCAGTGCGCCGATGCCGGCCCCGAGTGTTCCACCGGCCACCGCTCCCGTGCCGGCCGCCGACTCGCAGCCGCCGACCCCCAGCAAGCCCAGCAAGCCGACCACGGACAGCGCACGGACCCAACCCAACGCTTGCGGCCCGCGTAGAAGTACCATAGAACAACTCCTTATGGTTCCGGAGGGCGCCGCCCGGCGCTGCCGTGCCGGGCAGAGAGGCCCGACGAAACGACGCATCGGGGTCAATACCATGCCCCGTTCTCCCCCGTCAACCCCGTTCGGGTGCGGGCCGGACGGCCGCCGGATGCGGCAACCGGAAGCGCCGACAACCCTACTTTACCCTATCGGTCCAGAGGAGACTTCGACATGACACGATGCCGAACGACCTTCCGGTCTTTGCCCGCCCTCGCATCCTTCCTGGCCCTCGTTTTCGTTCCCGCCGGCGCACTCCGCGCCGAAGCGCCCGCCGGACCCAAGAAGATCACCTCCGTCGAGGGTATCACGGAATACCGGCTCGACAACGGCCTGCGCATCCTGCTCTTCCCCGATTCCTCCACCCCCAAAGTCACCGTCAACTGCACGATCTTCGTCGGTTCACGCCACGAGGGCTACGGTGAGACCGGCATGGCGCATCTACTCGAACACATGCTTTTCAAGGGCACGCCCTCTCACCGCGACATCCCCCGCGCCCTCCGCGACCGCGGCGCCGACTTCAACGGCACCACCAATTACGACCGCACCAATTATTACGAGACGCTCAACGCCAACGACGACAACCTGGAGTTCGGCATCCGCCTGGAAGCGGATCGCCTCGTCAACAGCTTCGTTAAGCGCGAGGATCTCGCCTCGGAAATGACCGTGGTGCGCAGCGAGTTTGAGAGCGGCGAGAACAACCCGCAAAACATCCTCAACCAGCGCATGATGGCCGTGGCGTTCGAGTGGCACAACTACGGCAAATCCACGATAGGCAACCGCAGCGACATCGAGCGCGTGCCGATCGAAAAGCTGCAAGCGTTCTATCGCAAACACTACCAGCCGGACAACGCGATGATCGTCGTGGCCGGCAATTTCAAGGCGGACAAGGCGCTCGCCCTGATCGCCAAGTATTTCGGCGCGCTCAAAAAGCCGGAGCGCCAGCTCGACAACACCTACACCGAGGAGCCGTCGCAGGATGGCGAGCGCACGGTGGTTCTGCGCCGCGTCGGCCGGATTGGTGCGATCGGGGCCGTCTACCACATCCCGGCCGCCGCCCATCCCGATTGCGCCCCGCTGGACGTGCTCAGTCGTATTCTCACCGCGAAGCCGTCCGGCCGTCTGTATCAGGCACTCGTGGAAAAGGGCAAGAAGGCCACCGCCGTGATCGCTTCGGCGGAGGCGCTGCACGATCCGGGACTGTTGGTCATCCTCGCCACGGTCGATGACCGGGCGACCGTCGAATCGGCCCGCGACACCCTGCTGCGGACGCTCGACGAGGTGCGCGCCGGCCCAATCACTCAGGAAGAAGTCACGCGCGCCCTAATTCAGTTGCGGAAGACTTGGGAGCTGGGCATGGCCCACAGCAACCGCATCGGCCTAGTGCTGAGCGAGTGGGCGGCGCGCGGCGACTGGCGCTTGATGTTCCTGCACCGCGACCGCGTCGCCAAGGTCAAGCCTGGCGATGTCGCCCGGGTCGCCCGGCAATATCTGAGCGCGAACAACCGCACCGTCGGCCTGTACATCCCCACCCAGGCGCCGAGCGCACCGCTATCCCCGCCGCGCCGGACATCGTCAGGCTGCTCAAGGATTACCAGAGCGCCGAGACCATTGCCGAAGGCGAGGCGTTCGACCCGACGGTGGAAAACATCCAGAAGCGCGTGCGGCTGGGCCGGCTGTCCAGCGGCGTCAAGGTGGCCCTGTTGCCGCACAAGACGCGCAACTCCGTGGTCACGATCGACCTGGCCCTGCACTACGGCAACGCCGAATCGCTCAAGGGCCACGCCAGTGCCTCGGAGTTTCTGGGTAGCCTGATGCGGCGCGGCACCAAAAAGCACACCCGCCAGCAGTTGGTGGACGAGCTGAACCGCCTGGAGGCCCGGCTGGTCTCCGGCGGCGACCGCGGCTCCGTCACCTTCGCCATCGAGTGCAAACGCAAAACGCTCCCCGACGTGCTGAACCTGTTGACCGAGATCCTGCGCGAGCCGACTTTCCCCGAAAACGAGTTCAGCATCTTCAAACGGCAGGCCCGCACCCAGCGCGAACAGGGCAAGACCGAGCCGGCCATCCTCGCCTCGCTGGCGCTGCAGCGCCGCCTGGCGCCTTACCCGGCCGACGACGTTCGTTACACTCCCACGCTCGACGAATCGCTGGCGCGGCTGGAGACCGTGACGGTTGAGGAGGTGCGCAAGCTGTACACCGAGCAACTCGGCGGACAGCACGGCGAGTTCGTCGTGGTCGGCGATTTCGATCCCGAGCTGGTGCTGAAGAAGATGGACGATGCGCTCAAGGACTGGAAGGCCGCCGTCCCCTACCGGCGGATCGAGCAACACGCGGCCGAGAACGTCAAACCCGAGCGCATCGCCATCGACACGCCGGACAAGGCCAACGCGGTGTACTTCGCCGGCCTGATGATGCCGCTGCGCGACATCGATCCGGACAACGCCCCGCTGGAATTGGCCAACTTCATTCTCGGCGGCGAGGGGCTGTCGTCGCGTCTGGGCGAGCGCGTCCGCCAGAAAGAGGGATTGTCCTACGAGGTCGAGTCGAGCTACTCCGCCGACGCCCAGGACAAGGCGGCCCTGTTCCACGTCGCCGCCATCTGCAATCCCAAGAACATCGACCGGCTCGATAAGGCCATTCTCGAAGAACTGGAGCGAATGCACCAAAAGGGCATCACGGAGGCGGAGCTACACGAGGCCAAGAAGGCGTTTCTCGCCTCGCTCAAGCAAATGCGCGGCAGCGACGCCGCCCTGGCCGGCATCCTCCAGAGCGAGTTGTACGTCGGCCGCTCCATCGCCTATTACGGCGACCTGGAACACAAGATCGAGTCGCTGACCGTCGAGGAGGTCAACAGCGCCTTCCGCAAGCGCGTCGATCCGAAGAAGCTCGTCATCATCCAGGCGGGAGATTTCAAGAAGAAATGATCGTCGTTTAGCGACGCTTCGCAGAAGCGTGCGCAAACACGCTTCTGCGAAGCGTCGCTAAACATTGCGTTTACGGCAAGATCGCGACCAACCCGACGATGGTGCCGACCTCGGCGACGAAGCCGGTGGCGCTCAGCTCGATGGGATAGAGCAAAAGCGGCACCGGATCGCCGGGCAGGCACCAGCCGGTGTTGTATTCATAGCAGCGGCACGGCTCCATCGCCATCTGATAAGGCCAGGTCACGAAATCCCACAGGAAAATGCCGCCGGAAATAAGCGGCTGGAGGACGCCGAAGCTCCAGCCGTAGCGCTCGAAGTTGATCTGCTGGAAGGGAATCCGCCCGTGGCAGACGTAGTAGGGCGCAACTTCGAGCTTCATCGGCGGCCACAAGTTGCCGCGGCCGTGGTAGGTGTCGCGTGTCAGGACCGGGTCGGGCGGGAAGACGACACGCTCCATCGGGCTGCGCTCGCGGTTCTCCTGGCGGATGCGCTCGAAGAGCGATTCATCGGACTGCACCGACTGGGCGATGCGCTCGATTCCCGGCGGCACCAGCTCGACAGTGGCCGTCAGCGGTCGCACCTCTACATCGAGGTTCTCCGGCAGTTGCCCGCCGCGTTCTTGTGGCGGAAGCAAGCCGGGCTGCTGATTGCGCTGCGCGAGGTCGGCAGGGCCGGGACCGACGGGGCCATCTGCTGCGGCGTATCCAGCCGCGCCGCCGGGGCCGGCCAGGCCGTGTACGGGGACACGTTCGTGTTGGGCGGGGTCTGGGCGGTCGCCAGGCCGCCCACGAGCAGCACGAACAGGCTAAAGGCCGTCCGAGCCGCCGTACTCGGCACGCGAACTGTAATTGGGCGCTTCCTGCGTAATGGCGATGTCATGTGGATGACTCTCCTGCACCGTGGCCGCGCTCACCAGGATGAAGCGGCTGCGCCTGCGCAGTTCCTCAATGTCCCGTGTCCCGCAATAACCCATGCCCGCCCGTAATCCGCCGACCAGTTGATAGATAAACGGCGCCAGCGGCCCCTTGTACGGCACGCGCCCCTCGACCCCTTCGGGGACGAGCTTGTCCCGACCGCCCTCTCCCTGTCGATAACGATCTTTCGACCCGGCCACCATGGCACCGAGCGATCCCATGCCGCGATAGGTCTTGAAGCTGCGACCCTTGTAGATGATCGTCTGCCCCGGACTCTCGGCCAACCCCGCCAGCAGGCTGCCGAGCATGACGCTGTGCGCCCGGCGGCCAGTGCCTTCGTGATGTCGCCGGAATAGCGGATGCCGCCGTCGGCGATGATCGGCACCGCGCCGCCGACGCCCTTGGCCGCCTGCGAGACCGCCGTTATCTGCGGCACGCCAACCCCGGAAATCACGCGCGTCGTGCAAATCGCCCCCGGCCCGATGCCGGCCTTCACGGCGTCGGCCCCGGCTTCCATGAGCGCCCGCGCCCCCTCGGCCGTGGCGATATTACCGGCAATCACGTCAATCGAGAAGCGCCGTTTGATTTCGGAGACCGTGTCCAGCACGTTGGAAGAATGGCCGTGCGCCGAATCGACCACCAGCACGTCCACCCCGGCTCGGACCAGCGACTCGGCCCGCTCGAAATCGTGTACGCCGACAGCCGCCCCGACGCGCAGCCGGCCCCTGGGGTCTTTGCACGCATTGGGAAAGTTGGTCAGCTTGTCGATGTCCTTGATGGTGATAAGACCCCGTAGTTTATAGTTATCGTCCACCAGCAAGAGTTTCTCGACCTTATTTTTCGTTAAAATCCGCTCGGCCGCTTCCAGCGTCGTATGTTCCGCGGCCGTCACCAGATTGTCGCGCGTCATCACCTCGGCGAGACGCTGGTTGTTGTCGGTGAGGAAGCGCAAATCGCGGCGGGTGAGGATGCCCTTCAAAAAGCCGTTGACCGTGATGGGCACGCCGCTGATCTTGTTCTGCTCCATGATGCGGCGGGCGGTGCCGACCGTCTCGTCGGGCGGCAGCGTGATCGGGTCGGTGATGATGCCGTTCTCGCTGCGCTTGACCTTGTCCACCTCGCGCGTCTGATCGGCGATGGACAGGTTCTTGTGGATGATGCCGATGCCCCCTTCCTGGGCCAGCGCGATGGCCAGGTCGCTCTCGGTCACGGTGTCCATGGGAGACGAGACGATGGGCAGGTTGAGTCGGATGTTGCGGGTCAGTTGGGTGCGGATGTCCACATCGCGGGGCACCACCTCACTGTAAGCGGGTTCGAGGAGAACATCATCGAAGGTGATGCCCTGATAGGCAATCCGATCCTGCATGGGGGACTCCTTGAGAGGGGAGGCGTTCTTCGGCATTATAGTTATCCCCCCCGATGGGGTGGAATAGCAACAAGCCCCGGCCCATCCCGCCCAACTCCCCCAAATCGCCGGGAGGATTGCCCAATCACAAGCGTTTCTCGAAGGTGCGCAATCCTTCGCGGTACACCTGCCGCCACGCCGGGTTCGGCGCGACCGGCGCGCGGAACTTGACCAGTCGCGCCACGGCGTCGGCCACGGTGTACGGCGTGTCGATCTTTCGCGCCCGCCGCAGATGGGATTCGCAAGCCGCCAGCGCGGTCACGGCGGCACCCAGCGCCGGCCCTTCCGACGATTGCAAGCGCTCCAGCGGCCGATCCAGTACGCTCGCCAGGATTTCGCACATGAGATCGCTCCGCGCGATGCCGCCGGACACGGTGATGCGCGTGATCTTCTGTCCCGCGTCCTCATGTGCGCGCACGCCGAGCGCGATCAGGTACGCCAGCGCTTGCAGCGACGCCCGGAACTTCTCGCCCGGTGCTTTCGGCTCGCCCGGTATCCACTCCAACCGCGGTTTGCTCACGCCCAGCGACGGTTCCGGCGCGATGAACGGCAGGACCATCGCGCCTCCGACTCCCGGTGGGCAGGCGCGGCCCTCGCGCTCCAGACGCGGCCAGTCGGGTTTGGGGCCGAGAATGCGGTCGAGAAATTGAGCGCCGTTGTTGTAGCAGCGCATCCACAGGTACGGCCCCCAGTTGAGTCGCATGGCGTCCAGACGATCCGAGGCGGGCAGCTTACTCGACGAGGAGTTGACCACCGCCGAGTTGCCGAGAATGATCGCCATCTGTCCGGCATCGACGGCCCCGCCGCCGACGAGACCGGCCGCCTGATCGTCCGAGGTCGGAAAGATTAGCGGACCGCGTTTCGATGAGTTGATGTGTGCGAATAGCTTCGCGCTGGGCAGCAACTCGCCGAGCGGTTCGTCGCCGCTCACGATCTTCGGCAAGTGCTTCCACGTCAGTTGACGGATGGCCGGGGACTTCAAAGCACCGAGCATGAAGCGTGACCATTTGCACGTCCGCAAGTTCATGATCCCCGTCGAGGCCGCCGCCGACACGCTGACGGCGTCGAAGTTGCCGGTCAGAAAGCCCGCCGCCAGCGGGCCGTGCGGCATCATCCGCTTGGTGCGCTTCCAGTCTTCCAGCGGCAGAAACTCCTCGTCCTTGACGAGATGGCTGAGCGTGTAGCGAATCGCCCATGGACCGCCGATAGCCCGGATCACCTTGTCCTGTCCGCCGAGTCGTTCCAGGCCGCGGGCGTGATACGGTGCCAGGCTGTGGTCGTTCCAGCAGATCGCCCGCCGCACCTGCACGTTGTTTTCGTCGATGCGGCCGGCCGTGTGATGCGTCGCCGAGATGCCGCCGGCCACCCAGCGCCGCGCCCCTCCGCGCCGAGCTGCGCTCCGAGGATGCGCAGGCTGGCCATCGCCTGCCCTTCCAGCTGCATCAGGTTCAGCTCCGACACGCCGCCCTCGGTCCAGAGGTCGGTCGGCAGACGCGCCTCGGCGAGCTTGTTGCCGTCGAGGTCGAAGGCCAGGCACTTGACGGCGCCCGTGCTGAAATCCCAGCCCGCCACGATGCGATCGGCGGGCACACAGCGAAGCGGCTCGGTCACGAATGCGATCTCCTTTACGAGCGCCGGAGCGCGAGCGACGGGTTGTTGCTTTGGCATTGATATATCCGCCGGCGAGCCGCTTCGCCAGCGCGACCGTACAATGAATCGGCACGGCGATTCCGTGCCAGGATGTTCATGTGTTCCTCTTAGGAAGAAAGGATTGACCATGAATGGCAGTAAAGCGATCGAGACGGCGTTGAGTTCGACCCAAAATCTTCTCAACCAGTATATGAGCGATCTGTCGGATGCCGATCTGCTCGTCCGTCCGGCTCCGGGTGCCAACCATATCGCCTGGCAACTCGGGCATCTGATTTTCGCCGAGTGCCATTTAGCCGGGCCACAGCTCCCCGTCATCAAGTATCCCGACCTACCGTCGAATTTCGCGCAGCAGTACGGCAAGGAAGGGGCCGGCGATGATTCTCCGAAGAATTTCCTCCGCAAAGCGCAATACATGGAGCTATTCAACCAGGTCCGCGACACCACCAAGGCCGCCGTGGCCAAGCTTTCGGATAGTGATCTGGACCGGCCATCGACCGGCAGCATGGCCAAAATCGCCCCGACGGTCGGCGCCCTGCTGGTGCTGCTCTCCAATCACACGCTGATGCACGGCGGCCAATTTACCGTCATCCGCCGCAAGCTGGGCAAGCCCGTTTTGATGTGATGCACGATCCTGAGCGGGGGGCGTAAGCCCCCCGCTCGGGGCTTTGAAACTGCGGGAGCCGAGATGAGCGCCAGCGCCGTATTGGAACACAACGTCACCGGCATCGACTACGGGAATCGCCGGCATTTGCAATACGCCGGGCCGCCGATCATTGACATTCACGCCCACGTCATGCGGCCGCGCAACTTCGAGAAGCCAGATGTCGTTGTCGAAGACAATGTCGAGCAAGCCCGTATCATGCTCGCGGTGGCCGAGGAGTTCAATATCGGCCGCACTTATTCGATGTGCCCGGTCGAAGACATTCCGCTTCTCCGCGAAGCCTTCGGCGACCGCCTCGGCTTCAACGGTCCCATCAGCAAGAAGCGCGACGAGCCGGATGACGTGGCCTACCGATTGCTCGACTGCTTTCTCGAAGAGGGCGTCGAGATCATCAAATTCTGGGCGGCGCTGCGCGGCCGAGATCGCGGCCTCTTTGTCGATGCCCCGTGGCGCATCGAGGCGGCCCGCCGCGCCCGCTCGGCCGGCGTCCGCATCGTCATGGTCCACGTCGCCGACCCGGACCTCTGGTTCGAGAAGGTCTACACCGACACCGCGCGCTACGGCACCAAGACCGATCAGTACGTCGGTCTCGAACGGATGCTGGAGATGTTTCCCGATCTGACCTGGATTGGCGCGCATTTGGGAGGCAATCCCGAACACGCCGATCATCTCGAAGCCTTGTTGGAGCGATATCCGAACCTGTACTTCGACACGAGCGCGACCAAGTGGCAGGTCCGCGAGGTGTCGGCCCACCGCGACGCCATCCGCGGCTCGTCTGCCGCCATCCGACGCGCTTCCTGTTCGGCTCCGACCTCGTGACGCGCCCGGCCCTGCCGCGCGAGCACTACGTCAGCCGGTACTGGTGCCAGCGCACGCTCTGGGAAAGCGACTGGGAGGGGTTGAGTCCCATTCAGGATCCCGACTTCACACCGCCGCCGGACGGCACGGCGACGACGCCGATTCTGCGCGGCGTCGATCTGCCGCCTGACGTGCTGGAGGCGGTGTACCGCACGAACGCCCTGCGGCTGCTGCGCCGAAACCCTGGCGAGCCGGGAGCGTGAGCGACCGGAGTTCTTCCTCCGGTCGCTCACGCTCCCGGCTCGCCAGTTCGCCTTGACGGCGCGGCATTGGCATCTATGAAATACACAAAGAACCTCGAAACCATCCTCTTCACGACCTTGAGGCATCTCCATGCCATCGGATACTCCCGTTCCTCCCTCGTCCAACGGCGCGGCCAAGCCGGACCCCGGCTTGCCGACCGTGACGCCGCCGACCGGCGGCATGTTCCTGCGACTGTTCGGCGTGCCGGCGCTCATCGTCGGCGGCCTGGTGCTGCTCCTGATTGTCGCGCAACCCTTGATCGGCCGGGCCACCAAGTTCCTGCTCGGCCATGCCTGGGCGCCTCGCGGACCCCGGAACAGTTCTTGCATGAAATCGACAACCCCAACGCCGAGGTGCGCTGCGCGCCGCCAACGACCTCGCCCAGGTGCTGCTCCGCGATGATACGCTGGCCTCCGACGCCAACTTCGCCTTACAACTCACCAGCCGACTTCGCAAGGCGCTCGACGCCAGCGCCCCGTTCGAGAAAGCGCACGCCGAGCATTTCGCCACGCTGAAGCCGGAGGACGAGGCGCGCGAGCTGGCGAAACTCACTCCCGAACGCGACTACATCCTTTTGTTGGCGCAGTGCCTCGGTCACTTCATGGTCCCGGCCGGAACGCCCGTACTCGAAGAGATGGCCGTGCAGGAGAGCGGTCTCGATCCGCGTGCCCTGAGTACACGCCGCCGACAAGCGCTGTGGCGCTGGCCAACCTCGGCGAGAACGTCAAGCGCTTCGACAACCTCTCGGCCGAGCAACAGGATGCCGTCCAGGCGCGGCTGGAGATGACCGCTGAATCGGGCGAGCAACCCACCCCGGCAAGGAACACCCTGGAATATCTCAAACGTCGGCGGGAGGGCCACCCCAGTGCCCTGGGTGTGGATCGCGTCGTCGAGAAGTGCGCCGAGGCGGAGGATCCCTCGCTGCGGGAGTTGGCCGCGTTCGTCTGCAATTTCTGGAACGGCACCGCGACCGAGGACGCCCGCATGGAGAAGGTGCTGGTTCGGCTGTCGTATGACGCCGGCAAGGGCGAGGACGAGCTGGCCAAGCTGGAGGAACAGAACCCGGCGGAATCGAGCAAACTTCTCAATAAATTGATCGACGTGGAAGAGACGCGCAGCCTCGTCAAGAAGCCCGGCTTCCGTGTGCAGGTCAACGCCACCATCGCGCTGGCGCGCCAGGGCAGTCCGAAAGTTCGGCTCGATTTACTGCAAACCATGCTCGACGAGGACGAGCTGCGCGGCATTTTCATCGTGCAAGCGAAAAAAAGCGGCGCGGAACGGCCCGACGAGGCGGTCGTGGTCCAGACAATCCTCAACGCGCTGAAGGCGACCGCCGAGCTGCACCGCAAACGGCCGCAACTCGACCTGTCGCGCCTGCGGCCGGCGATCGACAAGCTGGCCCACGACCCCAACGCGGCGGTGCAGGCCGAGGCCGGCAACGTCGTCGCGCAGGGGATTTGAAGGGATAGTAACAGCCCGCAAGGAGGACGGCATGGAAGCGGTCCACATCGTCGGTTCCGGCGGCATCGGCTGTGCCGTCGGTCATGCCCTTTGCACCGCCGGAGTGCGCGTCACCTTCGTGGACGCCGACCCGGCCAAGATCGACTGGGGTCGAAGGCACGGAGTCGCCGTCGATCGCTTGCCGCCGTGCCCCGCCGCGTTCGTCGCCTTTGCGGACTGGCAGCCCTCCGCCGACAGCATCATCCTGCTCTGCACGAAGTGCTACGATAACGCCGCCGTCCTCGCTCGCATTCCATCCTCGACTTGTCTGATCCCGATTCAGAACGGCTTCGATCCGCTCCTGGACGCCCGCACTCACGAGCTGGAGGGGATCGCCTCGTTCGTCTCGGAGTGCCTGCCGCACCGGACGCACACCCGCCTCACGCGGGCCGGACGACTCCATTTCGGCTATCGGCGATCGGCTGTCGGTGATCGGCCCGAAATGCCGTCTTGCATTCGGATGCTGGCCGAGGGCCGACGGCCGATCGCGGGGGGACGAATTCGCGTCGAGATGGTCGAGGAGATTTTGCCGTACAAGTACACGAAGTTGATGTACAACGCGGCCATCAGTCCGTTGGCGTCGGCGGCCGGCGTGGACAACGGACAGCTCCTATGGCAGCGGCGGGCGCGCGGTTTGTTTTTCGACCTGCTCCGCGAGAATTACGCCATCCTCCGCCGTGCTGGCATTCCGCTGGGCAAGGTCGGGCCGCTCCGGCCGTCCACCGTGTCCGTCATTCTGCGACGGCCGCTGATCGCTCACGCCCTGGCCTGGGCTTTTTATCCGAGCTTACACCGGACCCACTGCTCGATGTCCGGCGACCTGCCGAACGGCCGGACGGAGATTGACTACTACAACGGCCACCTCATCGACCTGGCCGGCGACGGTCCCTGTCCGCTCAACTGCTGTGTTTACGGCCTCATCAAGCACATGGAGCGCGAGCGGGTCGCGCCGCATCCGGCGATCCTGGAGCAATTGATTCGCGGGGGGAGTGTGAGGACGGATGCGCAGTTTCATCCCTTGTAGGGTGGTAAGGGAGCTGCCAAATTGGCCAAGACCCGTTTGCCACCTTGCCAAATGGCACTACATTTGGCAAGGTGGGTTCTGCAACGCAAGTGCTTTTATGTTAAGGATTAAAGTCATCCGGAGAGAGCGAGATTGCCAGATTGCCAACTTTGCCAACAGAGCCTTTCTGCCCATTTTGGGAGGCTATAATTCCCAAAATGGGCAGAAAGGCACTCCTAAAGAGGAAGCGAGACGCTCAAGGCTTGCGCTCCTTCTTCACCCGCTCCTCGAATCGTCTTGCTTCTTCGATACTGATGAGTCCGTCGCCGTCGGCGTCGAACTTGCCGAAGTCCTCCTCACTGCCGATGAACTCGCGCCGGGAGAGATCGCCGTCGCGGTTGCGGTCCATCTTGGAGAACCAAAGCGGTGGCTTGGCCGCAGGGACCGTGCTGTTCGTCACCTTGCGAGTGGTCTGCACCGGACGGAAGTGCCGCTGCTGTCCCTGGCCGACCGATACTTCCAGGCGGCGCGGGATGTCGGCACGGGCCAGACCACCCTCGCCGCGCAACAGCGGTTTGATCCGCGACCAACCCGAACGCAGCTCGCGCACGGACAGTTGACCGTTACCGTCCGCGTCCAGCACGTCGAACAGGCTGCGGCCCTCGTCGGTGATCGTCAGCGCCATCTGGCAGCCGGACCCTTCCACCTGCATGTCCAGGTAAGAGACCAACTCATTGCGCGTCAGCTTGCCGTCGCCGTCGCGGTCGGCCAGCGGGAAAATTTGGTCGAGGAAATCGACCGTCTTCGCCTTCTTGCGATCGACGACGCCTTTCTTGTCGGTGTCCGCCATCTGGAACTGCTGCTCGTAAAACCCCTTGATGCCGCTGAATTGCCTGAAGTTCTGATCGGACACGGAGAGGCCGATACGGGCGTCGCCCAGCGTGAAGGACAACGCCGAGCCGTCATACGCGCTGCATTTTCGCAGCCAGCGGCATATCGCGCTTGGTGGGGTTATAAACCTCGGCCCGCAGCGGTGTCCCGCCCAGGCCGATGTTGCGCAAGAACGTGGTGACTTTCACTTCCTTCGCGTCCACCTTGCCCAGCCGGCCGATTAGTTCAAGGTCGGCCTCGCGCCGGAAGAAGCCGGCGAATTCTTTCGCTTCCAGTTGGCCGTCGTTGTTTTTATCCAGCCGGTCGAACAGCGCCGGTTCCAGGCCGATCTCGGCCCGACCGAGCTTGCCGTTTTTGTCCTTGTCGTAGTGGTTCAGGACGCGCCCCGCCAGGCCGTCCATGCCGCCGGGTTTGATTTCGAGGAGATCCTTCATGGAGTTCGGCCCGGCCATGTTGCCGTCCACGTAGAAGAAATACCCGTTGTTGTCGTCGCCGCCGGGAGTGAGTTCCGTCGCGCTCGAGCATCTCGTTTTCGTCGAGGTCCAGCCGTTGCAGCGCTTCCGGCGCCCTCGCCAGCTCCTCGGCGGACAGCTTGTGATCCCCGTTGGCGTCCAGGAGCTTGTAGAAGGTGTTCGTCACCTTGTCGGTGGCGGCCTTGTTGGAAGGGAACGAGAGTTGGAGCGGCCGAAAGCCAGCGTTCCGGTAGAAGTCGGCGAACTCCCTGGGGCTGACCTTGCCGTCCTTGTTGATATCCAACTGATCGAGGGACAGCGTCTGCCCTTCATATTGGAAGCCGATCGAGCCTTGCAGATGAAATTGCAAGAACTGATAGTTGGGAACGCGCTGGGCCTCGGCCTTGTCGAGCTTGCCGTCGCGGTTTCTATCGAAGTAGTCGAAGAACTTCTTCATGTAGTCGTCCCACGCGGCGGAATACGGCCGGCCGTCGTGGCGCATGTGCAAGCGCAAAAACACAGGCCGGTCGCTGGCCAGGAAGACGAAATCCATGCGATCGTCGTCCGGCTTCGTGGTGGTTGTCGGCGGCGCTTTCGCCGGGGGAGCCTGGGCCGCTATGGGGAGGATGGCGGCCAAGCTCGTCAGGGCCAACAGGCAGCCGTGCCGGAGGGACTTCATGACAGCACCTCCCGGATCGGTTTGGAGCCGGCGTCGGCGATGCGGATGGGCCGGCCGACGTTGGACATATTCTGCTTGGTCGAATCGACGCCGACCGCCGTGGCCACGGTGGCCAAGAAGTTCGGTACGGTCACAGGGTTGTCCTTGACCGTCATGCCGTCGGGGCTGGTCTTGCCGTAGACGCAGCCGCCTTTGACGCCGCCGCCGGCCAGGACGGTGCTCCAGGCGTTGGGGAAGTGGTCGCGGCCCTGCTGACCATTGATCTGCGGGGTCCGGCCGAACTCGCCCATCCACACCACCAGGGTCGTGTCGAGCAGGCCGCGCTGGTCCAGGTCTTCGAGCAGGGTCGCCCAGGCTGGGTCGAGCACTTCACTGAGCTTCTTGACCTGCTCGAAGTTTTGGTTGTGCGTGTCCCAGTTGTTGGGCGCGCCCGGCGCGGTGCTGAGTGTCACCTCGATGAACGGCACGCCGCGCTCGACGAGCCGGCGGGCTAGCAAACAACCCTGACCGAATAGGTTGCGACCGTAGGCGTCGCGCAGCATGGGGCTTTCTTCGTGCAGGTCAAATGCTTTACTGGCCGCCGTGCGCATGAGCCGAACGGCCCGCTCGTAGGCGGCCTGATGGCTGAGCGCCGGCACGCCGGGATGCTTGGCGACAAAATCGCGCTGCAAGCCTTGCAAGAGGTCGATGCGTGCGTCCATCCGCGGCGACTTGACGTCGCTGGGCGGTTGGATGTCCTCGACCTTGAGGGTCTTGTCGTAATCGGGAATCTGGTTGAAGCCGAAGCCCTGGTTGCCGACGATGAGTGGGGCGTACTCCGGCCCGAGGAAGCCGGGCGTGAACGCCGCCGGGCTAATGAACGTCACCGGGGCGATGCTGACAAAACTCGGTAGCGACGCATCCGGATCGCCCAGTTCCTTCGACAAAAGCGATCCGATGGGGGGATATTGCACCGGCCCTTGCGGCAGATATCCGGTGCGCAGGTAGTAAGTCGCCCGGCTGTGATCGCCCTCCTTGGTGGACATCGAGCGCACGACGGCGAGGTGCTTGGCCTGTTTGGCCAGCCGGGGCAAATGCTCGCTGAATCGCACGCCGGGTGCGGCGGTCTGGATCTCCTTGAAGGGCCCGCCGTTGGCGTGGCCGGGTTTGAGATCGAAGGTATCCATCTGCGAGGGACCGCCGTTCATCCACAGGAGGATAACGGCTCGTTTGCGCTGGGGGCTATCGGCCGCGGCGGCCGCGAGGCGCTCCAGCCAGCCCGACATCGAAGCGCCGAACACGCCCGCCGCCGACAAGCGCAGCCATTCCCGCCGGGTCAGTTGCCAGGGAGATCGAGACATGGGGAACTCCTTCGTTTTTTACCAGCCCGCAGTGCCAGCAAGGGAGTCCCTTGCTGTGCTGCGGGCTGGTAAGGCAATTTCAATGATTGAGGAAAAATTCCGGGCTATTCAGCAGCGTCCAGAAAACATCCGCCAGGGCATCATTTTCGCGCTTCGCGCCGGCCCTGGCGAGATAGCGCTGGAAGCGCTCCGCCTCCTCCGGTTGCGGCTTGCGCGAGAGCGTCGCCAGGTACAAGGTCTCGATGCGGCCGGCCGTGTCGAGGAACGGGGCGTTGATGACCGCCGACAGGAACTGGCCGTTGACCGGATGCGTCGCCTTGGCGACCATCTTGCTGTTCATGAGCGCCAGCGCCTGCGGGATCGACGTTTGGTATTCCGTCCGCTTCTCCTGGCCGGCGAATTTCGACTCGAACGACAAGGTGTCCGGGTTGAAGGCGAAGCGGCGCTGGTTTCGATTGATGTCGTTGCTCCCTGTCGCCAGCAGGAAGCTCTCCAGAAGTTGATCGGCCGACAAGCCCTTGACCGGCATGTGGGCGAACAGGCGAACGTCGGGCTGGGCAGGGCCGGGGTGAACGCTGGAGAGCTGGTACGTCTTGCTCAGCGTGATGGCCCGAATGAGGAAGCGCTGGTCGAAACCGTGGGCGGCGAACTGGCGGGCCAGCTCATCGAGCAATTCGGGATGGCTGGGCTTGTTCTCGTCGCTGAGGTCGTCCACCGGCTCGACGATGCCGACTCCGAAGAAGTGCGCCCACAGGCGGTTGACGGCGGCGCGGGCGAAGAACGGATTGTCCCTGGCGGTCATCCACTCGGCCAGCGTCTTGCGGGCGCTGACCTTGTAGCTCCAGCGCGGCTCCTTGCCGTCGAGGAAGCGCGCCTGGGCCACGCGCTCGGTGCCGGGGATGCCCAGCTCGCGGCGGTCGGTCATTTCGCTGAGCGGCGAATAGATGCCGTTATTGCCCTGCGCCCGGATGCCGCCGAAGAAGGCGGCCTGACCCCAAAATTGTTCGCGCGTCCAGCGGCCGAACGGGTGATTATGACACTGGGCACACTCCAGGCGGACGCCGAGAAACAGCCGGGCGGTCGTGGCGGCCAGGTTTTCCGGCTTGCCTTCCTTCGACTGATAGAAGGCCATCGGCGTCGGATCGCTTTCGCCGCGAACATTATAGAAAAACTGCTGCGGGTCTGCCTTCAGGGGCAGCGTGATCAGCTCGCGGACCATCTCGTTGTAGGGGACGTTGTTGGCGAACTCCTTGCGCAGCCAGCGCTCGATATTGGCGCTGAGGAAGCGCTGCTGAAAGTCGGCGTTGGCCTCCGGCAAGAGCAGGTCGCGCCAGATGTTGCTGAAGTGCGTGATGTAGCCGGGGCTGTTCAGCAGTCGTTCAATGGCGCGCTTGCGCTTGTCCGAAGCGGGGTCGGCGAGGAAGCGGCGCGACTCGGCCACGGAGGGAATCCGGCCATTCACGTCCAGCGTCAGCCGGCGTAAAAACGGGCCGTCCTCGGCCAAGGGCGCCGGCGTCACCTTCTCGGCCGACCAGCGGGCGCCGATGAACTGATCGATCCGTGCGGCCAGGGCGCGGGCGTCATCCGCGGAGCCGGTATCGGCCCAGGCCGGCGTCGTCAGGCAGACGGCGAAAAGCGCCGCAATTCCGAATCGAGGACGAATCATGTCTTTTCCTCCGCGCTGAAGTCATAAGTCCGTCGCGTGCCTCTTGCCTGTCTCGGTCGGCTATGTTCGTTACTTCTCTCGCTCCAAGCCCTGTCCCGGAAAGTTCATTTGTTCAGGCCACTCCTAAACTCTTCCAGGCTCCCTTTCTCATACGCCACGCGAACCCGCTCGGCTTCCTCGCGAGGATACGAGGCCGGCGTATACCCGGAGCTTTCTCCCGCGAACGGCCGCCTCGTCCCACGCAGCTTTTCCAGCCCGGCTTCGATCTTCTTTCGCGCCTCGGCTTTCTGCTTGTCCGACATCTCATCGGCGGGCACCTTCGGGAGTTCGCGGAGGGCCATTTCACACACTTCGATTTGCAGTTGATAGAATGGCCTATCCTTTCGTTCTTTGCGCCAGGCCACCAAGTCCTTCGAGACGCTCTCCAAGAAAAAGGGGCGACCTTTCGGGGGCAAAGAGGGCAAGTATTTCTCAAACACTTCACATAAACGGTCATAAGCAAGACTGTGGCAAATATCCCCGACGGAATAGATCTCCGCATCCGCGGAATTCCCGCTATAGGAGGTAACACAGTAACGCCGGTCATTTGCCTTTTGTACTAGAGCTTCCCATATCTCAATGCTCTTGTCCTGCTTCAGTTTCGTCAGTGCCTCGCGGACTCGGCCTTCCTCCTGCCAGTCGTAATCCCTGGGGAAAAGGGGAAACCTGCTCGGATAATCTTCTCGGCGCCTCACGATCTTTGGCGGCTTATTGCGGTTAGCAATCGCTTCCACCATTTTGGCCGCTTCTTTGGCATCTCGCTCCGTCACCTGCCCGTCGCGAAGCTGCTTCGCCCTTTGCCCACCGGTAGCTTCGCACGGAACAACCGCCCCGACCAGGCCAAGGTTTCCAAACGCCAGAGCACAGCATATCCAACCCCGGCGGAGAGAATGCGCTGTACTCATGAAGCGATCCTCCTCATGTGCCTTGAAGCCGTGGCCCTGTAATCTACTTGTCTTTCCGCACCACCGTCCGGGACGCCGACAAATCCCACAGCATCGCGGTGCCGTCCATGCTCGCCGTGGCCAGCGATCGGCCGTCCGCCGAGAACGCGATCGACACGACCACACCGCGCTGCGCCTGACCGAACGCGACTTCCTTCCAGGTGGTCGTGTCCCACAGTTGCACGCTGCCCGCGCCACGGCGACCGCCGGTGCCGTGGCCGGTCGCCAGCAGTTTCCCGTCCGGCGAGAAAGCCACGTAGCGCACCGAGGTCGATTCCTGGATCCGCGTCACGCGCCGGCCGCTGGCCACGTCCCAGATGTTGACCGCGTTGGCCGAGGGCGAGGCCGAGGCGAGCAGCTTGCCGTCGGGCGAAAAGGCCACGCTCAGGGCCGACACCTTGGAACCCGCGAACGGCGTGCGCTCCGAGTTGGCGGCCAGGTCCCACAGCATGATGCCGCCCGGAAGGGAGGCGTTGCTGTCATGGCTGGCACACAGGGCCAGCAGCTTGCCGTCGGGCGAGAAAGCCACGCCCGCCGCACCGACCTCGAAGCGAGCCACCACTTTCTTTTCCTTGCCGCTCGCGACATCCCACAAGCGCACGGTCTTGTCGGTACTGGCCGAGGCAAGCGTTTGGCCGTCCGGCGAAAAGGCCAGGCAACGGACCACATCCGCATGGCCGGTCAGGACGGCGGCTTCCTTGCCGCCGGCCAAATCCCATAAACGGATCGTCTTATCATACCCGCCGGTGGCGAGCCGCTTGCCGTCCGGCGACAGTGTGGCGCAGGCGATGGTGCCCTTGTGCCCCCGGAGCGTGAGGCCGCTTCGGTTGCGCCAGGCGGTCAAGTTCCACAGGTTGACATCGCTGGGCAGGCCAGCGGTGCCGCCGCCGGCAGCCACCATCCGGCCGTCCGGAGAGAAAGCAACCGCCTCGACCCAGTAGCGCGGGCGGGGCAGATCGTCCAGTAGCCGGCCCGAAGCGACCTCCCAGACCTTGACCTCGCCGTATTTGTTCTGGGCCGACGGCATCGTGCCGCCGCCCGTGACGAGCTGTTTGCTGTCGCCGGAAAATGCCAGCGACAGCACCTTGGCCTGGAATCCTTTCAGCTGACGAATTTCCTTGCGCGTGGCCAGGTCCCACAACTGCACCCCGCCCGGCTTGTTGTCCGAGCCGGCCAGCGGATTGTCGTCGGGGCCGGAATACGGATTGTAACAGACGGCGAGGGTCTTGCCGTCCGGCGAACAGGCCAATCCGTTGATGGCCGCCTCCGGGGTGCGCAGCACGCCGACTTCATTGCCTGTCTCGGTGCTCCACAGCCGAATCGTGCCATCGAAACCGCCGCTGGCAAGCAGTTTGCCATCCGGCGTCAAGGCGAGCGAGCGCGCCGCCTTGGTGTGGCCGTCGAGGCGCAGCCGTTCCTTGCCCGTGGCAACGTCCCACACGCGCACGGTCTGGTCCCAGCTTGCCGAGGCCAGCGTCTTGCCGTCGGCGGACCAGACGACGCCGAACACCGCCCCCGTGTGTCCCTGACACGACAGCAATTCCTTGCCCGTGGCCACGTCCCAGATTTTGAGTTCGCCCGGCTCCTGCCGCGTTTGCCAGCCTCCCGCGGCCGAGGCCAACTTCTTGCCGTCCGCCGAGAAGGTGAAACTCCAGACCCAGTTGGCATGGCCGCGCAGCGTGGACCGCAGTTTGCCGGTGGCGCGGTCGAACAGCCGGATCGAGTGATCGCCGCTGCCGACGGCCAACGTCTTGCCGTCGGGCGAGAAGGCCAGGGCGTAGACGTTGCCGGTCGCCGTTTGCAAGAACACTTCCTGGCGTACTTGATTGAGCGGCCGAATGCGCACCGTGCCGTCGGCGCCGGCCGTGAGGAGTCCCTTGGCGTCGGGCATGAACAGGGCCACCCAGGTCTGGTTGCCGTGGTCGTGGGCGACGGCGCCGGGGCGCATCGGCGGGCGGGCGGCCGGCCAGATCTTGACGCTCTTGTCCGCGCTGCCGCTGTACAGCGACCGGCCGTCCGGTGCGAACACCAGGCAGGTGACGGCGTCCTGATGGCCGCGCAGGTCCGTCCGCTGGGCGGCGCTGGCGGGGTCGAGAATGCGGATCGACTGGTCCTGGCCGGCGCAGGCGAGCATGTTGCCGCGCGGCGAATAGGCCACGGCCAACACCATGTCGCCCATCTGGGAGGAGGCGATCTGCTTGCCCTCGGAGGCATCCGCTCGCTGGCGTTCGCGGCTTGTCGAACCGCCCGCTTCCCAGACGCGCACCGTGTTGTCTTCGCCGCCCGAGGCGAGCGTCTTGCCGTCCGGCGCGAACGCCACCGCAGCGCACTGCGCCCTCGTGGCCCTTGAGCGTGGACAGCAATTCATGCGTCGTCATGTCCCACAGCTTGACCGTGCGATCGCTGCCCGCGGAGGCCAGCGTTTGGCCGTCCGGACTGAACGCCACGCCGCGCACGCCGCCGCGATGGCCTTTCAATACGGCCAGCGACCGGGCGTCGGTCACGTCCCACAAACGCACGGTCTTGTCGTAGCTGCCGGAAGCCAGCGTTTTGCCGTCGGGGCTGAAGACCACGCTGAAGACCCAGTTGGTATGTCCGCGCAGCGTGGCGCGTTCCTTGCCCGTGTCCACTTCCCACAGCTTGATCGTGTGGTCGAAGCCGGCAGAGGCCAACAGCTTGCCGTCCGGCGAAAACGCGACCTTGGAGACCACATCGGTATGGCCCACCAGCGTGTGGAGCAAGTTACCGCTGGCCGTGTCGAGCAGCTTGATGATCTTTTCCTCACCGCACAGGGCCAGCGTCTTGCCGTCCGGCGAGCAGGCGATCGACAGCAGGGGAAACGACGATTCCGTCCGGTGGATGGGCGCTTGCAGCGTGGCGTGCTCCTTGCGCGCCTCCACGTCCCACACCTTGACCGTCCGGTCCCAGCTGCCGGAGGCGAGCGTCTTGCCGTCGGGGCTGAACGCCAGACCGTAGAGGATGCCCGTGTGCCCTTCCAGGACGGCGACGTTTTCGCCACTGTCAACTTCCCACAGGCGCACCGTGTAATCGTGGCTGCCGGTGGCGATGGTCTTGCCATCCGGCGCGAACTCCGCGACGTTGACCGCCCCGGTATGGCCGGCCAGCGTTTTCAACTCTTCGCCCGATTCCGCGTTCCACAGCTTGACCGTCATGTCCTGACTGGCCGTGGCCACCGTTTTGCTGTCCGGCGCGATACCCACGCCTTCGACCCAGTTAGAGTGTCCCTTGAGCGTCTTCAACTCCCTGCCGGTCGCCGTGTCCCACAGCTTGGCCGTGTTGTCCTTGCTGCCGGAGAGAATGAACTTGCCGTCATAAGAGACGGCCACGGACAGCACCCAATCGGTGTGGCCGTCCAGCGTTTGCTTTATGGCCCCCGTGGTCGCATCCCACAAGCGCACCGTGTTATCGAGGCCGGCAGTGATGATCGTCTTGCTATCGGGCGTGAAGACGACGCAGTTGACGGCGGCGGTGTGGCCGCGCAGCACCGCGCCGGACGGCGCCGGTGCGCGGGTCGCGCAGCTTGACGGTCTGGTCGAAACTGGCCGTGGCCAGCGTCTTGCCGTCCGGTGAGAAGGCGACGCGGCGGATCGGTTGTTCCTCGCGCACGGCGAGGATTTCCTCGTTCTTGGCCAGATCCCAGACGTGCAGATCGCCGGGCTGGGAGCCGACGCCGCCGCTGCCGACGGCGAGAAACTTACCATCGGGAGAGATGGCTACCGACCACACTTCACCGCCACCGCCGAGCAGCGTCCTCGGACGCGTCTCGATGGTTCGCGACTCCTCCTCAGTGGTCTTGGCTTTCAACTCGTCTTGCTTCGTCTTCGCGGTTTCTTCGGCAGAGCGCGGCTCGGGCCGGGCGCGACTCGGTACGAGCGGCAGGAGGACGACGGCCAGCACAAGCAGAGCGATCCGGCCGGCCAACGGCAATCCGCGCGGCGTTCTGCCGTGCATAATCATCGTCAGTCGTCGCTTCAACGAGTACATACGTCCGAAGCCGCTGGCCGCCGGCGGCAGGACGGTCCGCGCCCCGGCCAGGAAATCGACGGTCTCCAGGAGCGCCCCCGCATACGCCGGCGCAGCCCCCGGCAGTTCGCTGACCACCCAGGCATCGCAGCACTCCTCCTCGACCGCATGCAGCGCCCGGCAGCCAAACCAGACTAGCGGGTTCCACCAGTACAGTCCCAGCGCCAGCCACTCGACGCCGCGCACCCAGTGATCGCGCCGGCACAGGTGGGCCAGCTCATGGACGAGCAGCGTATCCCGGCTCGCCTCGTCGAGCTGTTGCAAGAGCGTGCGCGGGAAGAACAGCCGCGCCCGTCCGCCCACTGCCCACAACAGCGGCGGCAGCGCGCCGGAACCAGCCAGATCACCGGACAGCGCGACAGAC
The DNA here is from genome assembly GCA_963767535.1 of uncultured Planctomycetota bacterium. Classification (GTDB taxonomy): domain Bacteria; phylum Planctomycetota; class Planctomycetia; order Gemmatales; family Gemmataceae; genus JAJPHU01. The sequence goes on along the minus strand of CAVYEC010000005.1, from coordinate 215,761 downwards.
CCAACCGACGGGCCAGCAGGGCGGCCCGGATTTGCAGCGCGGCCGGGGCTGGCTCGGCGAAGCGCAAGAGGCGATGAAAGCGCACCGATCCGCCTCCCGGTCACGATGAACCAGGCCGCACAACCGGCCAGCCAGCACATTCCCGCGACGTTGAAGACCCACGCCGGCACGGAAAAGCCTTCCTTGCGAACCGGCGCGACGGCCGGCACCTCGGCCGGCGCTTCGATTTCTTCCACGAAAACGAAGGTGGAACTTACGTCCGCGTTGTCGGCGATTGGTTCCCTGGCCATCTCGGGTGGCGGCGGCAGCGTGCCCGTCTCGGCCGCCTGGGCCAGCGCCTTGCTGAGCGTGAACTTTCCGACGACCGCCGGCGGTAGGTTCGGCATCACGGTCGTTGCTCTCGCGACGAGGCGCGGCGGCGGCGCGGGGACGACGGCGGGCGGGGCCGGTTCTTTCTCCGGGGACAGTACGGGGACCGGGATCATGGGAGGCGTCAGCAGTTTCAGGAGCACCAGCACCCACAGGGCGTGCGCCAGGGCGGGGCGGCGACTCCAGCGCCGCGCGGCCAGTGCCGCCAGCGCCAGGACGGCGGCCATGAGGGCGTTGAACAAGCCGATTTCCACAAGGGTGCGCACGCTGGGCTCCTTTCACCGGCCGGGTTCACTGGGGGCCTGCTTCCTTGCCCCCGCGTCCCCCGGATCGAGGGGTCTTCTGGAGGTGATCGAGAAAGGATCGCAATTCCTGCCGTTCCGCGGGGTTGAATTGTTCGGTCCTGAGCAAGTGCAGCAGTAAGGGCGCCATCGACCCGCCGCACAACTTCTCGGCCGTGGCGCGCAGCCGCCAGCCGATCAGCGTTTCGCGGTCGATCGCCGCGGAGAATTGGTGCGGCCAGGTGTCGCGGTCGCGGCGGATGCACTCCTTGCCCTCCAGCCGTTCCAACAGTTTCTGCACGGTGCCGTACTGCGCCGTCGTGCCCTCCGGGTAGAGGACTTCCGTTATCTGGCGGATCGTCGCCGTATCCCGCTCCCACAAGGTTTGCAGGACAGCTAACTCCGCATCCGTAACGTCCGGCGGCCTTTCGCTCATAGTTCCTTCACCCGCTTCGTGAAATGAACAGCCGTGAATTTAAGACACGGCGTCTGACCTGTCAAGTAAAATCCTGTGAATTTACTCACATAGCCCCCGGCTTGCCGGGGGAATTCAAACCCCCGGCAAGCCGGGGGCTAACGTGCCGCGTCGAGCCAGACGCGCCACGCCAGCCATCCCAAGAGCAGATACGCCGTCAGCGTCGCCGACCATGAGCGCGACACGAACTTCACCGCGCTGCCGGCGTACTTGTTCAGGTGCAAGCGTGCGCCCATGAAATCGACGCTGTACATCTCGTCGAGCACCAGGTGCGACAAAAAACCGAGCATGACGGCCCCGGCCAGAAAAGCGCGGAGGTGCGTGGAGTCGCTGGGGTAAATGAGATAAGTTGCCAGGCCGGCGATCAGGAGCGCAGGGACGCTGTGAAACATGCCGCGATGCACCGTCCAGTGTTTGAATACGCCGGACAAAACGTAGCGGATAAAGAGGTAAAAGACGGCGAGGATGACCAGTGTTTGCTCCGTGGACCCGTAGGTCTCGTAGACGGGGCGGAAGAGCAAAAACGGCACGACGGCGGCCGAGATGCCGAACAGCTCGCGCACCGGCACGCCGCTGTCGCTGTCGAGGTCGGGCAGCAGTCCGCCCAGCGTGGTCAGGCCCGCCGCGACGAGCGCCGGTCCCCAGTCGTAGCCCCATTTGAAGAGCGAAAGGCTGCCGTAGGCGGCGCCGAGTGCGCCGGCGAATGCCAGGTGTCCGCGGTAACTGGCCATTGGGCGGTCCTCGATGCTACGGGTGCGTTTATCAGCGGCATCCGACCGACTCGGGCGTCATCAGCAAATCCGCCAGGTGCGGCGGCAGTGGCGCGGGATTCAAGCCGCGATCTCGCGCGGCCAGGTGAAACAGGCTCTCGGGAAGGGCCACGTATCGGAAGGGTGCGTTCGATCTTGAAGTTGGAATGAACTTCTCTTCCGGCCGTATTTCCAGAAAATATTCGAGCGACCGCCGCAGCGATTCTTCCAGATCCGCCTCTCGGCTCGCGCCGACGGCACGGCACACATCCTGAAGCAAGCGGGGACGTCTGGACCGGCGCTTTTGGATAGCCTGCTCCAGGGCCGCAGCCTTCGGCAGCGCTTGATCGCGGTAGCCCGAGACGAACAGAAGGAGCGCCTGTGCGTAGTCGTCGGCCTCTTCGCCGGCCCTATCCGCCGACATCAGCCTGGGCCGGACGGCGTCGCAGATCTGCTTGAACGTCTGCCAGCGCCCAGCGAGGGCGCACAAGAGCAGTCCGTGCAGCAACCGTCGGATCTGAAGACAACCCGAATCCTCGCTCGCCCTGGAAATGCGGGCCTGCGCCTGGAGATAAGCCAGTGCCAGCTCGCCGGCGGCAGCGAGGAAAGGACGCGGGTCGAGCGCCCCGGCGAACTGGAAGTGACGCAGGGCCGCCAGTCTCATGGCCGCGTCGGTCGCGTCCCCCGCGTTCTCGGGCGATTCCCGACTCGCCTCGGCGAAGCACTCGGCCCAGTAGCGGGCCTCTTTTTCGGTGGAATAGGAGGGGTCGTCGCGGCCGGAGAAATCGAAATAGAATCCCACGCGCTCGAAGCGGGGGGGAGAGCCGTCGAGGAGAATCGCCGGCGTCCGGAGCACGCGCTCGGCGCGCTCGCGGACTTCGCTCAACGGGAGGCTCAAGTCGAACAGTTCCTCTTGCAAATCGAAGTGTCCAGTCAGCCGCGCAAACAGGGAGACCCAATCTCGGTTGAGCTTGGTTTTCGTGGCCGTGATGGCGAGAAGTCGTCGCGCTTGCAAGCACAGCTTGAAGCGCTCGTTCTCGGCTCGCAGTTCGGGGCGCAGACGGAGTCGCCACAGGCTCCGCGACGGGCTGGCCCGTCAGCACGCTCAAGAGCTTGGCGTACTCCGTGCGGCGCTGGAACCCCGTTTCCTCGTCGTAGCGCTTGCGCACCCATGCGAGGGCGGACAGGCCGTTTCGGTCCTTGATGGCCGGATCCGCGCCGTGTTGCATCAGGAACCGGGCGAGTTCGACATTTCCGTTGACAACGCACGCGAAAAGGGCCGTGGCCCCCTCGCGGTCGGCGGCATTGACATCCGCGCCGTGAGCCACCAGCAGCTCCACCGTTTCCTGTGCGAACAGCTCGTCCATGTCCTCCTCCCCGGCGTAAACGACGATCGGCGGCTCCTTCTTGGTTCCGTTGACGGGGCAACCCAACTCCAAGAGCAGCTCGACGCATTTCTTCCAGCCCGGCTCGTCGCATTTGTAAAGGGCCGACAGCAGCGGCGACCTCGCAGAGTCCGGCAGCTCGGCCGTCAGGGACGCTCCCTGGGCGACCGCCGCGCGGATGCCCTTGGCGTCGCAGCCGTCGATGGCCTCGGCCAGGGCTTCTGCGGCTTCGGAGTCCCCCTCGGCGATTTTTGGGCCGTCGATCCGGACGTAGCCGCGCAGGCTGGTTTTCACCGGCTGGCCGGTTACGCCGATCACTTCAAATCCGTCTTCGGAGCCGCGGATTTCCGGCACGGGTCGGACGATCTCGAAGTGCTTGCACAGGCGCGTCATGACCTGTTCGCCCGACTCGCCTTTCTTGAGTAGGCCCGGATCGACGCCGACCAGTTTGCACATCGAGGGGGAGTCGGTGTTGGAGATCCTGGGCGAAGTCCACGACCGGCTTGCCGGCGCGGTTGAGTTTGAAGAACCAGCCTACTCCCGGACGGCAGCCGAGCCAGGCGACTTCCAAACGGCGGCCGGAGGTGTTCGCCTGGAAGATCTCCTCGGCTCTGACCGTATTCGAGTACAGGACCGCCCACGACTGCCGGGCGAATCGCGCCGCGATCAGGAAAGACCCCGTCGCATAGCCGAGAATGGAAATGTCCTTCGAACCTCCATCCATGAAGGAAGCGCACTGAATGGGAAACGGCGCCTTGAGCAACGGATCGAGGTGAATGATGTCCTTGCGTTTGCTCGCCACGATGTGGCGCACCGCCACCTGTTCTCGCTCGATCGGCCCTTTTCGCGCTCTCATCGTGGGTATCGCTTCCTCAAGACTGCCGACACTGATAAATCCGGACTTTGGCCGTACCTTTGTCTTTTCCGGAAATCGCCCACTATCGGGGGACGCATCATGGCCGGCTATATCATCTACTCGCTCGACTGGGACAAGTTCCAGAACTTTGTCAACAACCCCACCCGCAAACAACTCCTCGCGTTCGCCGAGATTGTATCGGACGGTCTGGACGGAGACGATGCGGAGATGGAAGACGACGATCCGGTTCGCGATTGGCCGAGCGAGCCGGAAGAACTGTGCGATCAGGTCAAGGAGCGCCTGGCCCGGCCTGACTGGTACGGCGACCTGTCCGACGTGGGCAAGAGGATCTGGTCCTCGGCCGTGGACGGCTTCTGCCGCAATGCCGACCGCAAGACCGTCGGGTTTCGCGTCGATAACGACGGCATTTACTGGGACTTGCTCGAACTCGCCTGGAAGCTCCTCAAAGTCGAACCGAATCAGATCGTGCCGGACGTGGCGTTGTCCGCCTTCGGCAGGCGTCCTTACCACTATCATCCCCCCACGGACACCGCGGACAAGGAGGGTGATGAGCCGGAAGACGATGACGAGTCTTACGGAGACGAATGGTCTGCGCACAGCATGCACACGCCCGATGAGGTGCGGAAGATGCTGGAGGAGCTGCGTCGATCGGGCCGGCCATCGAGGGATCTCGGAACAAGCAAGCGATCGGCGACTACGACGCCTTGCTTCCGGTGCTCGAAAAACTCGACAAGCAAAGACGAATGCTATTCATCCAGGTGGATACGTGATGGCGTGAAATAGTGCTTTCCGCATTCCGTGGCGGAACGGCTTCCGTCGCAAGAAGGGACCATGTCGCCTGACATTGGTGAAAAAAAACTTGTTCACGCCACCCCGCCCGGTGATAATCGAAAGGAAGGTCCGAGGAGAGCCGATAACACATCTCTGGTGGAGGGGCGACCCATGAAAGGGCTGCACTGGGGCTGGTATCTGGTGGTCGGATTCGTGGCGCTGGCACCCGTGGGCGCGCGGGTACTGACGTGGTCGAAGTATCGGCCCGAGCCGGTCGATCCGGAGATGGCCCAGGCGGGGCAAACGCTGTTTGCCCATGTGTGGACAAAGGACGACCCGCTCTCGGCCGGCGGCGACGGCCTGGGTCCGGTCTACAACGCGAACTCCTGCGTCGCCTGCCATAACCAGGGCGGCACTGGCGGGGCCGGCAAGAACGAACACAACGTCACCACGTTCGTCGTCCGCGAGATGACTCCGGGTTGTCGGACGGGACAGCGTGAGGTCGTCCGCGAAGGCGTCATCCATTCCCAGGCGCTGGACGGCTACCAGGAAACGATGAAGCAGGCCCATCCCGATTTGCCGGCGGTCAAACCATCTCCCGCGCTGATCGTACCCGAAGCCGGCATGGATCGCAGCCGCATTCCCATGCCTTCGGGCGTGCATCTGTCGCAGCGCAACACGCCGGCCCTGTTCGGGGCCAACCTGATTGACGCCATCCCGGATCGGGTCATCATCGCCAACGAGCGCAAGGAACAGCTCAAATTGGGTCTGGCCCCGAAGAAGAGCGAGGACCTGCCGGTCGGCCGGGCATGCGGCTGTCTGACGGTCGCGTCGGACACTTCGGCTGGAAGGCGCAAAGCGCCAGCCTGTCGGCGTTCGTGCAGGCCGCCTGCGCGAACGAGCTAGGTCTGGGCAACCCCGGGCAGGCACAGCCGCAACCGCTCGGCAAACCGTACTACCGGCCCGCCGGCCTCGACCTGAGCCAGCAACAGTGCGATCAAATCACGTCCTTCGTCGCCTCCCTGCCGCGCCCAGTCGAACGGCTGCCCGAGTCCGGCATCGAGCGCGACCGCGTGAATGCCGGCAAGCGCCTGTTCGAGCGCGTCGGCTGCGCGGATTGCCACACGCCCAATGTCGGCGGCGTCGAGGGGTTGTACAGCGATCTGCTCCTGCACGACATGGGCCAACCGCTGGAAGGCGGAGGGTCGTACAATGATCCGCCGCCATCGCTGCCGGATCGGACGCCGGGCGACGGCCCGCAACCGGGCGAATGGCGCACGCCGCCGCTCTGGGGTGTGGCCGACTCCGCGCCGTATCTGCACGACGGCCGGGCGAGGACGCTGGAAAAAGCGATCGAGATGCACGGCGGTCAGGCCGCCCGGTCGGCCCGGCAATTCAGCGAGTTGGGCAAGAACGAGCAGGCCCATCTCGTCAAGTTCCTGGAGACCTTGCGCGCCCCGTGACCGGCGGGGGCGGTGAATCATGTCGATCAAGTTCGTGTGCAGCTGCGGGAAGCGCCTGCGCTCGTGACGAGATGGCGGCGCGCCGCTCCATGTGTCCGCGCTGCGGCAAGCCTGTCGGCATCCCGTCGATGCGGCCGACCCACGCCGGCACCGCGGCCGCCCCGATGACGCCCCAGGAACGGCTCCGGCACCGCCTCGACGATCCGTTCGCGCACGCGCCGGACACTACCTTCCCCACCAACTCCTCGACCCAGATCGCGGCCGCCCCCCCGCCGGAGCCTCCGGCCGCGCTTACGGATCGGAAGCTGGCCCGGCGCTTGCGGCGCATACGCCACCTGGAGGCGCACTGGTATGAGTGCGTCTCCTATCCTTTTTTCTCCCTGCGCGCGCTCCTGTCTCTCATGTGGGCCTTGACGCTGCTCTCCGCCGGTATCGTCCTTTTGATTCCAGAACTGCACCGCTTCGCCGGAATGACTCCCAACGAATGGCTCCTGTACGCGCCGGCCTTGCTCATTCCCGTCGTCCTGATTTCCTGTGCGTGCGGTTCGGTGGAATGTGCGCTGACCTCCGCGCTGGCCGGCCAGGGCCGCGGGGCGTATTACTCGATCCGGCAGTTGGGACTCATTCTGCGGAGCGGCTTTCGCTGGCTCTTCTGCTTCCTCGCCGGCCCGGTCGTGCTGATCGTCCTGGCCTTTTATTACTGGCTCAACGCCGGCGATTTCGCGAGCCTGGATTGGCTGATCCTGGGAGAATTGGGCATCCTGGCGTTCGGCTACTGGCTGTTGGCGGTCGTGGCGATCACGGAGAGCAACCGCTTCCGCGATGCCAACCCCCTGGCCGTCCTGCGTCTGGTGGATCGCCTGGGTTATCGCGCCGCCGTCCCGGTCCTTGTCGCCCCCGTCGTGCTGATGGCCCATCTGTACGTCGGATTCTGGGCCTTGATTCAACTTCACCACCACGCGCTGACGGGCCTTCTCGTTCTGGCCTGCTGCTGGGGCAGCATCCTTTTCTTGGGCACCTTCCTGTTCCGCCTGCTCGGCATCTGGTGCTATCGCACCCCGGCTCCGTTACCCCCGAACTAGAAAGCGGATTCCGACCAGCCCGCAGCGCCAGCAAGGATGCCCTTGCTGGCGCTGCGGGCTGGTAAATACGATCGCGCCTTTCAAGGCCCGACGATCGGTTTGGGCTGGGGCACGTCGTTGAAATTGCAGTGGGCCAACCGTTCGAGGATGACCTGTTCGAGCTTGTAATCGCGACCGATCGGTATCCAGTTCGAGGCGTAGATCGTCGGCTCGATCACTTCAAACTGCCGCTCGATGGTGCTGTTGAGGCGGAAGCTGGCCGCCCCCGCCGTGGCCCGCAAGGGAACGGGCAAATCCTCCAGCTCCTTGAGCACCTTCACGTCGATGTAATAGCCCCCGTCGTCAGCGGTGCTGATGACGAGGATACAGCGATGCTGGATGGTCTGAAAGTTGGCCAGCAAGCGCTGGTAGAAATCGGGACTGCCCGGCTTCCACGGCTGTTCCAGGCCGGGCGCGATGGACGGATGCGTCTCGATGCGGCCTTCGTAGCGGTTGGAATAAGCGATCTCCCAGAAGTCGTCGAGCACGTCGAGCGCCTTCTCGAAGACCTTGGGATAGCGCGCCCGGCCCTTGCGGGACGTAGAGCGGGTTCTCCTGCGGAATGAGGCGATCCGGCCCGATGAGGACCGGGTTCTCCTGCAACGGCCCGGTGGAGCAACCGGCCAGCCAGAGGGCCGCCGCCGCGATCCACGCCGTCCTCCGCGTTCGCCCCATACTGCTCCCTCGCCGCAAGGCGCGCCGGCCGCGCCGTCCAGCGCGGCCGAACGTCCGGCGGCACCTTCCGCTTGTCCCTGCTGACGGCAACTCGCTCCCGCCTCGGCAATCTGGCCTGCAAACTAAGGGGCGAGGTTATGCCAGCGCAAGCAACGGGTGTCAAGCCGGATTGCGATTGAGGTCAGGGCTATTTCTTGTTGGAGGTGAGGTAAGGGGGTTGGCGGGAAGCGTGCGGGACGGAGACGGTCGCCGATCCGTGGACCTCATGCAAGGGCAGCGGCCTGCCAAAAAGGCAGAGGAGGAGCGTTTGCCACATTGCCAACGGGAGGTCCGGTTGGCAAAGTGGGATTCACATATCAACCTATTTGATTTCAATATCTTACGTCGATTCCAGAGGGCGAGATTGCCAAATTGCCACTTTGCCAACCGCTTTTGGGGAGAAAACGCCTTCCCCAAAGCGGAGGGGCATTTGCTCAACCTCAAGCAAGTCCGCTCCCAATAATTGCGGCCTGTTTGCCCAAACAAGGGACTGCCCCAAGTCCCACAGAACAGGAAATGACCCTGCGATCGAGGCCTTACCAGCCCGCAGTGCCAGCAAGGGTTGGTAAGGCATTCTCTAGTCAGGATTTGGCAAGGCGGCGCAGGGCGGCGTCCGCCTCGCGGCGCAGTTCGTCGCGGCCTAGACCCTCCGGCAGCGAGGGGTCGGCCAGCTTCCGTAAGAGCTGCCGGGATGCTTCGGAGTTGATGCGCTCCAGCACTTCCACGCCGCGCAGCATCCGCAACAAGTCCGTCGGCAAACGAACGCCGCGGATGCCGGCCAGTAGGTCGTTGATGCGTTTGCGCATCTCCAGCGACAGCTTGCCTTCCAGCGCCTCGCGCAGCGAGGATTCGACCGACCAGCCAAGTTCTCGCAACTCTTCGGTGGCGCATTCGCGCTCGGCGAAGGTTTCGCTATCGAGTTGGCTGAGAAGGCGGGTGACATGCCGGGCATCCGCGGCGGCTTTCGGACGCAAGCGTTCGGCGAGCAGCGGCACCGCTTGTACGGGCACGGATTCCAGTTTGTGCATGGCCTGATACGCCTTGCTCGCGTCGTTGCTCGCCAGGGCCGACCACAATGATCGCAGTTCCTCCCGTGTGAGAGCGGTTGAGGAGGCTTGTGCTTTCGGTGAAACGGGTACATCCCAGATCAGCGCGGTGGTATCGGCGCTGGCCGAGGCCAGACGCCGGCCATCCGGGGCGAATTCCAGGCTCTCCACAGTTCCCCGATGTCCCTCCAGCCGGCACACCTGCTTGCCGGTGGCGCTGTCCCACAAATAGACCGAACGCTCTTCCCCGCCAGCGGCGAGCCAACGGCCATCCGGCGAAAAAACCAGGGCGGAGAGCCGGCCCGGAGGGGCACGGAACCGCAAGCGCTCCTCGCCACTGGCGATCTCCCATTCCGTGATCGTGCCAATCGGCTCATCCAACGACGTATCGAATCGCGCCGCCGCCAGACTTCGGCCATCCGGAGAGAAGGCGAAAGCGGTAACGGAATGGTCGTTCGGCAAAGTGATTTTGAAGCGTTGTCGCCCGGAGGGAACGTCGGCGAGGTGGATCGTATCCCAGCCCGCCGAGGCCAACAATCGGCCATCCGGCGAGAAGGTAAGAAGCACTGCTTGGAACGGGCGTCGTCCGGCTCCCTCCACGACGCAGATCGTCTTGCCCGTGGCGGCGTTGATGAGCCAGACTGCCTCACCATTGATTCCCGACATCGCCAACAATTGGCCGTCCGGAGAAAAGGCCACGGCATGGGGGATGCCGCCGCTCGGGGCGTTCGGAACGGGAATTTCGCGGAGCTTTCTTCCTGATTCCGTATCCGTGAGCTGAAGCCCGAAACCAAAGCCGGTCGCGGCCAGAATCTTCCGGTCGGAAGAAAGGGTCGCCTGACGCGCCCACCACGGTTTGCCCGGCACATCTCGGATAAGCCGCCCGGAAGACGCATCCCACTCCAGAATGCGCCGAACCGCGTCGTCACTGATCGTGATGAGGCGTTGACAGTCCCGGCTGAAGAACACTCGTCGCACCGCTCCGCCGTGGGCCGCCAAGCGCGGGACTTCCGCGCCCGACTGCACGTCGAGCAGAGCCAGCCGCTTGTCCTGTCCGAAAGCCAGTTTCCGCCCATCGGGCGAGAACGCGACACACGGAATGCCACCCTCGTGGTATCCGTCCCGCGAGACGGACCTGATCCCCGGAACCTCTCGGAGCAGTTTCCCCTCCGCCACATCCCATAAGCGAAGAGTGTGGTTCGTGCTTCCGGTCGCCAGGGTTTTCCCGCCTGGGGAAAAGGCGAGAGCGCATACGTCGCCGAACTCGCCCGGCACACCCTTTTGACGTTTTCCCGGAAGTTTATGGCGCACCTTTCCCGTGGCCGTCTCCCACAACCAAACCGTGTGATCGTCGTTGCCCGAGGCCAGCAGCTTGCCATCGGGAGAGAAGGCCAAAGCGCGGATGCGGCCTTCCGTTCCTTTCAATAGGCGGACCCTTTTGCCACTGGCCGTCTCCCACAGCCGAATTTCATGGAGGTCTGCCGACGCAATCGTTCGGCCGTCCTTGGAGAGGGCCAGACAATGTACTTCAATCTTGAATTCCGTAAAGCGGCGCAGCTTCATCCCGGTCGCCGGATCCCAAAGGTAGATCACGGATGCCTCACCGCCCGAGACCAGACCTCTCCCGTCTGGAGTAAATGCGAGAGACCGAACCGGAAACCCCTTGAGGGGAGTCCCGAAAGATCGCAGCAATTTCCCTGTGTTCGGCTCCCACGAGAGGATGGTGTTATCGGCGCTGCTGGCGGCCAGGGTTTTGCCATCGGGCGAATAGGCGAGACTGAGAAGGTCGCCGGGACCGTTGCCGCGCAGTCGGCGGAGTGGTTTCCCGGTGGCCCCATCGAAAAGGTAAACGATGTCGTCGGCACTGGCGGCCAACGTCTTGCCGTCGGGCGAATAGGTGCAGGCATAGACAAGGCCGTCCATCCGAAAGCGAACCGTTCCCAGGCGTGTCAGGGCGCCCGCAGGCAGCGGATCGCCGTAGCGATCCGTGCGTATCGGCGGCGCCGGTTGCGTTTGCGCGCTCGCCTCGGCAATCGCCGCCAGCGACAACAGCATCACGAGCGTGAGTTTGGTTTGCCTCATGGTGCCCGGCCTCCCGTTTCATCCTCCCCGGCAGACCGCGCTCTGGCAAGCCTGTCAGGGTTTGTGAGTGGCAAGCCGATGGAGGGCGATACCGGACTCCTGGCGCAATTCGTCGCGGCCGAGACCTTCCGGCAGCGGCGATTCCGCCAGTTTTCGCAAAAGCTGCCGGGCCGTCGCCGTGTTGATGTGTTCCAGCACTTCCACGCCGCGTAAGAGCTGCAACACCTCCGGCGGCAGTCCGGTCCCTCGGATCGCGGCCAGCAGTTCGTTGACGCGCTTCCGCATCTCCAGGGAACGCTTCTCCTCCAGCACCTTGCGCAAGGCCGGCTCGGCCGCCCAGCCGATTTGCCGTAATTCTTTCATGGCGCACTCGCGCTCGGCGAAGGTATCGCTATCGAGTTGGTTCAGCAAGCGAGCAATGCGACTCGGCGTCGGGATTGGTTTTAGGACGCAAGCGTTCGGCGAGCAAAGGCACGGTCTGCTCGGGAACGCTTTCCATCTTGAGCATGGCCTGATACGCCTTGGCGGCGTCGGTCTGAGCCAGGTCCGCCCACAGCGTTTCCAGCTCTTTCGTGGCCAACGGAGCGGAGCGAAGCGATTCTTTCGGCGTCGGAGGCACGTCCCAGACGAGGACGGTTGTATCCCTACTGGCCGAAGCGAGACGGCGGCCGTCCGGCGAGAAGGTCAAGGACGTGATGTGGCCCTGGTGCCCCTCCCGTTTGCGGACCAGTTTCCCCGTGACCGTATCCCACAGATGCACGATGGAATCGTAACCTCCCGTGGCGAGCAAGCGGCCATCGGGGGAAAAGGTCGGCGCTGAGCATTTGGCCCCCGTTGACCGTAAAGGTCAGGCGTTCTTTGCCGCTGGCAGTCTCCCAGAGCGTCATTGTCGAGGGCTTGAGAAAGCCGGGGAGCGGAACGGCCAGGGTCCGGCCATCCGGGGCGAAGGCAAGGGCGGAGACGTAGCCGCGATCCTTCGGCAAGGCGATGCGCAGCCAAAGCCGTCCGGAGGGAACCTCGGCGAGATAGACGGCGTCCGATCCGTATCCCGCCGCCGCCAGCCGTCGGCCATCCGGTGAAAAGGTCAGGATGCCGGCCCACTGCTTGCCCTCCTGCCCGCCCTCCACCGCGCAAATCTGTTTGCCCGTGGCCACGTCGTAGAGCCAGGCCCGATCACCCTCGGAACCAGACACGGCCAATAACTTGCCATCCGGGGAAAAGCGGATCGTCATGGGAGTGCCGGAGAGTGATTTGAGCGGCAGCGGAACGCGGCGGATTTCCTTCCCCGTTGTTGCGTCCCATAGATAAAGTGCTTGGCCGTCCCAATTCGTTGCCAGGACCTTCCAGTCGGGGGAGAAATCCGCCAGGCTCGCAAAGGTAGCCTTACCCGGCACCGGGTGGATCATACGCCCGGATGCCGCATCCCACTCCAGAAACTGCCGGATCGGATCGTTGCTGGTCGTGAAGAGGCGTTGCCCATCGGGGCTGAAGAGTACACGGTTTAGAGCACCCGGTGAGACGGCAGCGGAAGCACCTCCTCACCCGATTGCACGTCGAGAAGGGCGAGCCGATTGTCCTGTCCGAACGCCAGCCGCCGGCCATCGGGCGAAAAAACGACGCATTGGATGCCGCCATCGTTCCAACCCTGATAGGTTTCGGACCCCGTCCCGGCGATCTCCCGGAGTTTCGCTCCGGTGGCCACGTCCCATAAGAACAAGGTGTGATCGCTGTAACCGTTGGCCAGGATTTTCCCGTCCGGCGAGAAGGCGAGCGATCGATTCGGGCGCCACCGCTTCTTGGAATCTTCGGGGAAGCGGCGGCAGACTTTGCCCGTGGCGATCTCCCACAGGCAGACCGGGCCGTTTTCGCTTCCCGAGGCCAGCCACTTGCCATCGGGAGAAAAAGCCAGGGCACGGATGGGTTCCTTCTGTCCCGCGAGGCGGCGGATCATTTTTCCGGTGTTCGTCTCCCACAGCCGGATTTCATCGGCGGATGCCGAGGCGATGGTCCGGCCGTCCGGCGATAGAACCATGCAGCGCACATATTCCGCATGGCCGGCGAAGCGGCGCAGCTCCTTGCCCGTAGCCGGATCCCAGAGGTAGACCAATCGGTTTCCTCCTCCTCCCGAGATCAGTTTCTTGCCGTCGGGGGTGAATGCCAGAGACCGCAGAGGGAAAATCGAATTGGTGGGATCGCCAAACTGGCGCAGAAATTTGCCCGTCGCCAAATCCCAAATTTGGATGAGACCGCACTCCCGCCCGGCGGCCAAGGTCTTGCCATCAGGCGAGTAAGCGACGCTGGTGATGTAACCTCCCAAGCGGAGTTGTCGGATCGGCTTGCCGTTGGCCGCGTCGAAAAGGTGAACGGCGTCATCGCTGCCCGCGGCGAGGGTCTTACCGTCGGGCGAGTAGGCACAGGCATAGAACAGCCCGCCCAGCCGGAAGCGAACCGTACCCAAACGGGCCACCGCGCCTCTTGGCAGCGGCTCGCCGTAAAGATCCGTGCGTTCTTTCGGGATGGCCTGGCTCTTTGCGGATTCGGCCTGTTGATTCGTTACGGGTTGTTCGGCCGGCGGTACCTGATAGGCCAATCCACCCGCGCCGGCGAACGCCGCCGACAGCAGGAGCGCTATCCCGATCTTGAGTTTAGTTCGCGTGATGCCTCGCAGCCCGCTTTCGGCCAACTCCGCCGCCCGCGCCGACACCCCCGCGCCGTTGGTCATCGTCTTTACCGTCAGGGCCGATAGCGATGCCTCCACCCGCGGCGCGAGCAGCGCGGCGACCGCGCCGGCGGGCAACATCACACCGCGTCGCGCCAGCCGGGCATGCAGTCGCGCCCGGCCCCGCGCCAGCCGGCCGCGCACCGAACCGGGCGCCCATACCAGTCGATGCGCCGCCTCCTCAACCGAAAGTCCTTCCAGCGCACACAGAATCAGCGGCAAGCGATACGCTTCCGACAACCGCTGGATTTCCTCATCGAGAATGTGCAGAAGCTCGCGCGCCGTCAGTTCGTCCAGGGGATCGCGCGGCGGTTCAACAGCGGGAGATTGTGCGCGAGCGGTCTCGCGGAGCCGGCGGCGTTCCTCGGTGCGGCGGCACTTCAGGGCCAGATGACGGGCGACCGTGTGCAGCCAGGCGGCCAGCGAGGCCGTGGGGCGAACGCTGGCGGCTTTCTTCGCCAGAAGCAGAAACGTGGCTTGCAGCGCATCCTCGGCCTGATGCTCGTCGTGCAGGACGCGGCGGCACACGCCCAGGACCATCGCGCCGTGGCGCCGCACCAACTCGGCGAAGGCGGCCTCATCGCGTTCCTTGACGAAGCGGCTCAGCAGGACCGCATCGGGTTCCGGCTCGCGCTCGGAGACGAGACGGCGGAGGTGGGGCAGCAGTCGCTCGAAGCGCGGGGCCATGAGAACATCCTCGCCTGCATGAGGCTTGCTTGTCCTCATGGTAATCCCCGCCGCCGGGCGCGGCGCACACTTATTTGCCGCGCCCTTGCCGATCACCCTTCCGTCCGCGATGATACGACGGACAAACATTGCACACTCTCAAGCAGAGGAGCGAGACGAACATGGCGAAGACCAGTCGCAAGATGATGCGGAAGCGGCGGCGAATTCGCAACAAATGGCTGCGCCACCTGAAGCCAATCCGCAAGAAATGGAAGATCGCGTGAGGTTCCCATGAGCCGCCTTCGGGGCCGAATCGTCTGGTTGTACGTCGCGCTGATCCTCGTCTGCCGGCCGGGTTGGTCGAGCGCGGCCGATCCCGCCTACGACGTGGTCATCCGCCACGGCAAGATCGTCGATGGCACCGGCAATCCGTGGTTTTACGGCGACGTGGCCATCCGGGGCGATCGCATCGTCGCAGTCGGGCGGGTGGTGGAGGGATCGGGCCGGCGTGAAATCGACGCCCACGGGCTGATCGTGGCCCCTGGCTTCATCGATATGCACTCGCACTCCGACTTCACCTTGCTCGAAGACGCCCGGGCCGAGAGCAAGATCCGGCAAGGCGTCACCACCGAAGTTCTCGGCGAGGGCCAATCCGCGGGGCCGTATCAGGGAGAATTGCCGCCGCGCCGTGTCACGATCAACGGCGATGCAAAAAAATGGACCACGCTGGGCGGATATTTCGAGACCATCGACAACGCGAAAATCTCCGTCAACATCGCCTCGTATGTCGGCATCGATAACGTCTGGCGCTCGGTCATGGGCAACTCGTTTGAACACCCCACGACCGAGCAGCGCGAGCGGATGAAAGCGCTCGTGGACGAGGCGATGAAGGACGGTGCGTTCGGCCTGTCGAGCATGTTGGCGATGCCACCCGGCTCGCTGACCACGACGGACGACATCGTCGAATTCTGTGCGCCGGTCGCCCGGCACGGGGGGATTTTTTCCAGCCACATCCGCAACGAAGGCACCGGCGTTTTCGAGGCCGTCAAGGAAGCCATCGCCGTCGGCGAACGGGCCGGCGTCCCCGTAGACATCATTCACCTCAAGATCGCGGACCAGAAATACTGGGGCCGGATGAACGAGGTGGTCGCCCTCATTGAAGACGCCCGCAAACGCGGCGTGAACGTGCAGGCCAATGTGTACCCCTATACACGCGGGCACAACAACCTGGGCAGTATTATCCCACCCTGGGCACACGAGGGCGGCACGAAGAAGATGCTGGAGCGCCTCAAAGACCCCGCCGAGCGGACGAAGATGAAGAAAGACATCCGGGACGGTCTGCCCGGCTGGTACAACCACTACACGGCCGTCGGCGGCGACTGGAGCCGAATGCTCGTCAGCGGGAACGGACAATTCTCCGGCCTGACCATGGATCGCGTCCTGGAGACCAGGGGCAAGGGCAAGGAACCGCTCGATGTGCTGTTCGACGTGCTGATCGAAGAGGGAGGTTCGGTGCCGACGATTTACGAGCATCACACCGAGAAGGACATGAATCTGGCCCTGGTGCAGCCGTGGTGCTCGATCGGTTCGGACGGGTCGGCGTTGGCGGTCGAGGGGCCGCTGCGTCGCGGCACTCCTCATCCGCGTAGTTTCGGAACGTTCACCCGCATCCTCGGCGTCTACGTGCGTTCGCGCGGACTGTTGCGGCTGGAGGACGCGATCCGCAAGATGACTTCGCTCAGCACCGCCAAGCTCGGCATCCGGGATCGCGGCCTGGTGCGGGCCGGACAGTACGCCGACCTGACACTGTTCGATCCGCACCGCGTCCTCGATAAGGCGACCTATACCATGCCGTTCGCCTACAGCGAGGGAGTGGATTACGTCCTCGTGAACGGGCAGGTCGTCCTAGAGAAGGGCAAGCGCACGGAGGCACGACCGGGGAGGGCACTACGGCACAAACCGTGACCCTAGATATTGTCCCAGAAGATCGTGCGGCAGCGCGGGCACTGGCCGAGCTGATAATCGAGTTGTTCTCCCGTGCTGAAGGCGAACGAATAGCCTTCCAGGTTCGGAAGCCGATGGCCGCATGAGCAAACTTGTTCCTCTTGCTGGCCCTTGCCGAGCAAGCGTCCGAGGGTCTGGCCGGTCAGGAAACTGACCCAACCGTGGCCGGCGCGAAGGAATCGGCTCATTCGGCACCAGCGCACATCTTCGGGAACTTTCATCCCGAGTTTCCGGCACGCACGCACTATGGGATAAGAGGGGGCGTCGCATTCCAGTTCCAGCAGTCCCAGATTGTTTGACATGATCTTCCAACCTTTCCACTCTCTGTCCGACGGGTGAGAGGCGAGGATTCTCTCCCGGAGCCGTCTCCAGGAGCACGCTTCTCTTTTGGTAAGATTGAAAAGCAAGTCTCGTGCCGATTCAGAAAAGAGACCAGCCGCGAGCGCCAGCGAGCGGACGCGATTCCGCTCGCTGGCGCTCGCGGCTGGTAAGGGATGCCTGCCATTTCTTCTTGGGTCAACGGCCTTTTTCGATTACACTTCGTTTGGTGGTGCGGTCGGCGCAGTCCGGCGAGGGACGAAGGATGTTGAGCCTGTACGACAACGGGACGCGGCTCTGCGACGGTCTGACGCGGCGGGAATGGCTGCGCGTGGGCGGTCTCGGTGCGTTCGGACTGTCGCTGTCCGCTTTGCTCGGAGCGCGAGCTGAGGCGGCGTCCACGTCCGGCTCCTCTTTCGGCAAGGCCAAGGCGTGCATCCTGCTCTTTTATCTGGGCGGGCCGCCCCAGCACGAGACATGGGATCCCAAGGATGACACCCCCGTCGAGATCCGCGGCGACCTGCGATCCATCGCCAGCAACGTCCCCGGCATCCGCGTCGGCGAATTGATGCCGCGCACGGCGCGCCTGCTCGACCGCATTTGCGTCCTGCGGGCGATGGCCACCGACGACAACGCCCATTCGTCGAGCGGCTACTGGATGCTGACCGGCGTGCCGCACCAGCCGATGAACTCGGAGAACGCCAAGCCCGGCGCGCCCAACGATTGGCCCTGCACCGCCGCCCTCGTCAACCACCTGCGCCGTCCCAAGGGCGGGTTGCCGGCGGCGATCACCTTGCCGGAGCACATCTGGAACACCGGCATGTTGTCCTGGCCGGGCCAGGACGGCGGCTTCCTCGGCCGCACCGCCGACCCCTGGCTGATCCACTGCGATCCGTCCTCGCCGAGTTTCCGCATCCCCGGACTCAGCCTTTCCGCCGACGTGTCCTCGACGCACTGAACGGCCGGCTGTCGCTGTTGGATCAAGTCAACCGTCGCCTGGACAATGTGGAGCGCAGCGACGCACTGACGCGCTTCGATCACCGCAGCCAGCAGGCCTTCAACCTCCTCCGCGCCGGCAAGGCCCGTCGCGCCTTCGATCTGGAGCGCGAGCCGCCTGCGTTGCGCGACCGCTACGGCCGCAACCGCTGGGGCCAGAGCGTGCTGCTGGCACGCCGTCTCGTCGAGGCCGGCGTGTCGCTGGTGCAGGTCAACTGGACGCGCATGCCCGGCGACACCGACGACAGCCCCGCCTGGGACACGCATAACCGCAACGCCCAGCGTCTCAAGAACAACCTCATGCCCCCGATGGACCTGGCCTATTCCGCCCTGCTCGAAGACCTGGAAAGTCGGGGACTGTTGCAGGAAACGCTGGTGGTGGGGATGGGCGAGTTCGGCCGGTCGCCGAAGATCAACCCCGGCGGCGGCCGCGACCACTGGGGACGCGTCTTTTCCGTGGCGTTGGCCGGCGGCGGCGTGCGCGGCGGGCAGGTCCTCGGTTCGTCCGATAAGACCGGCGGTCTGCCGCGCGAGGGCCGCGTGCAGCCGCAAGACCTGACGGCGACCGTCTTTCACTGCCTGGGCCATTCTCCGGACACCGAGGTTCGCGACACGCTCGGCCGGCCTCTGGTCATCAGCCGCGGCGAGGTCATCCGGCAGGCAATCTGACCATTCAGTACTCCCCGCAAGCGTGGCCACTTCTCGCACGGCGGGCTGGTCATGCCCGTCAACTTGCTCTGGGAGGCGTTCCGCCCCGCCGCTAAGATACCTCCGCGATCCCCAGCCGCGGATGGATTCTCAGGTGGAACCGATGACCTCGCCGCAACGACGCCGATCCGACGCCTCCCGACCGGCGCGCGCATGACCAAAGCCGAGCGCAAACGCCAACTCCTCGCCCACGCCAAACAACTCTTCGTCACCCAGGGCTATCACGCCACCACCACCGAGAAAATCGCCCAGGCCGCCGACGTCACCGAACCCGTGCTCTATCGCCATTTCGAGAGCAAGAAGGCCCTGTTTCTGGAAGTGCTCGAAGAAGTGCGGGCGGCCACGCTCGAGCGCTGGCACGCCGAGACGGCCGGCCTGACCGACCCGCTCGCCAAGCTGCACGCCATCGCCGACATGTATCTCGGCTCGACCCGCGAACACGCCGTCGAGTTCCGCATCATGCACCGAACCCTCGTCGAGACCGACGACGAGGAGATCGTCGTCCTGCTGCGTTCCTTCTATCTCGACAGCGAGATGCTCCTGGCGCGGATCATCGCGGAAGGGCAGCAGACCGGCGTCTTCCGCCGTTCGCTGGACCCGCGCGTCGGCGCCTGGGAAATGATTCGCACCGCCCTGGGCTACACGCTCACTCTTCCCCTCGGCATCCCGACCTTCACCGAGGAAAACTACATCCCCCAGGCGATCGACTGCCTGCTGCACTGCCTGCTGAAAACAGATGTTTAGCCGCGAGCCGTAGGCGAGCGCTCTCGCGCTCGCCTACGGCTCGCGGCTAAACGAAAAACGTCAGGTCGGTTCGACCGACACGGTCAATCCTTTGGTGGCGAACTGTTCGACGTACAGCTCGGCCCTTTCGAGATAAGTCGTCAACAGGACGGAGCGGCCACAGTGGTAGGCTTCCCACATCTTGTGGGTCGCTTCGGCGCGCGGGAAGCGGGTCAATTCCATGACGCTGCGGACCACGAACATCAGGTCGTCGATCGCGCTTTGGTGCAGAATGACCTTGTAGCGCGGCAGCGGGCGTTGCTTTTGGACGGGACAGTTCTGGGCGCCGAGGTGGTTGGGCCGACGCGGCATGTCCGGACGATCAGCGTTGGACTGGCTCATGAGTGGACCCTTCTCCCGGTTGGCGTGGCAGAGAAAGGAGCGTTGGTGCCAACACGCGGACCTCACTCCGCGTTCAATTATAAATGCGACTCATCCGCGTTCCCAAGCGCCCCTTGCGCCGCGCTCGGGAAGAGTCGAAGAAGACGGGTCGAGATTTGCCGTTTAATCCGAAAACAAGGAGGATGGATCGACCCCGCAGGAGTATTTCTCCCGGCCGCCTCGAACGAGATCGTTCAGCTGCGAGAAATCGCAAGAAAGTCCGCAGGCCGGCCTGTAAGCCGGGTTCTGTGCCCGCGCCGAGCGCGGCGACGGTCATTTCTCTAATCCGTCGGTTGCCCGACGGCTTGAGCGACCTACCCGAGGGTCGTAGCGGGCCGGACCAGCCCTGCCCCCTTATTTGGTCTTGCTCCCGGTGGGGTTTGCCGAGCCAGCCTGTCACCAGGCTGCTGGTGGGCTCTTACATTAAGAGGCCGAAGCCTCCCCACCATTTCACCCTTACTCCCGAAGGATGAAGGATGAAGGAGGAAGGATGAACAAGAGTTGTCTTGATTCATCCTTCCTCCTTCATCCTTCATCCTTTCGAGGGCGGTATTCTTTCTGTTGCACTTTCCCGGTCCTTCGTTCGCCCCTTCCCGAAGGGAGGAGGAACTTCGGACGGTGGGCGTTACCCACCACCGCGTCCTATGAAGCCCGGACTTTCCTCTCCCCGGTCCCCCACCGAGAACGCCGAGGCGCTTCGGCGGCTTTCCGGGCAGCGACCGTCCGGCCGACCTGCGGACTTTCCCTATTATAGCGTGCAGGAATGCGCAGAAGGTTCGCGCGGAAAGGGGAGGACGGGCGGAGACATGACGGCCCACATGATCGACTGGCACGCGACGCCGCCCGACGATTGCCGGGGCGGAGTGGTCTCCATCGGCAACTTCGATGGCGTCCACCGCGGTCATGCCGCCCTGCTCGCCGAGCTGCGCCGCCAGGCCCGCGCCGACAACGTGCCGGCCGTCGCCCTGACCTTCGACCCGCACCCGCTCGAACTGCTGCGTCCGGGGCAGGCGCCGCCGCTCTTGACCGCGCCGGAGGACCGAGCGGAACTCCTGCACGAATTGGGGGCCGATCACGTTCTCGTTCTGCGCGTCACGCCGGAGATGCTCGCCCTGCGGGCCACGGAGTTTTTCGCGCAGCGTGATCCGGGGGCAACTGCAAACGCGGGCACTGGTGGAGGGGACGAACTTCGGTTTCGGCCGCGGTCGGGAGGGCGATGTCGAGACGCTGGCCCGGCTGTGCGAGCCAGCCGGGATTCGGCTCACGGTCGTGCCGCCGGTCGTGTTCGACGGCGCGGAGGTGTCGAGCAGCCGGGTCCGCTCGCTCTTGACGGACGGCTCGGTGCGCGAGGCGGCGGCGCTTCTGGGTCGGCCGTATCGGATGCGCGGCACCGTCGGCGCCGGCCAGCGGCGCGGGGAGAAACTCGGCTTTCCGACGGCCAACCTCGAACAGCTGCGAACTCTCGCCCCCGGCGACGGTGTCTATGCTGTGGCCGTTCCTTACCAGGGCAAGGTCTGGCCGGGGGCGGCCAACGTCGGAGCCAACCCGACCTTTGGCGAAAACGCGCGCAAGGTCGAGGTCCATCTGATCGGCTTCCGGGGCGATCTGTACGGCCAAACGCTGGCCGTGGACTTTCTCGAGCGACTGCGGGACACCCGGCCGTTTGGAAGTGTCGCCGAACTGGTCGAGCAGCTGCGCCGCGATGTCGCGCAGGCCGGGCAAATCGCCGCGGGGCCGAGTCGCTAGTCGGCGGGAGACCGTTCCATGTCGAAGAACGCCGTCTCGTGTGTTTGGCCCGTGTTGATTATCGTCGGCATCACCGCCGTCGTCGTGACCGCGGCGGCGGTCTCGCCCCCGGCCGCGTTCGCTGTGGGGGGCTGCGCGCTCGCCGTGTGGATCGGCTGGGGATCCTTCTCGTCGTGGTATCTGGGCATTCGCCGGCACCTCATCAAGCACCTCGGCCGGGACACCGACAAATGGCAGGTCGTCAACCACGTCATCCCGACGAGCGAGCGCGTCAACGTGCAGCTGGCCCTGGATCATCTCCGCGCGGAGATGCCGAATCCGCCGCCCGTGTTCGGCATGGGCAGCGGGTCCGGGAATCTGGCCCTCCTGTACCGCGTCAACTCGACTCCCACGCCCCTGGAATGGGAGAGCTTCCCGCGCTCGATCGACCAGAAGTTGAATTGTGCCACCAACGCGCTCTATTTGCTCCGCTATGAAGGACTGCCGTTCTGCGCCTACGTCCGGCCGCGCACCCAGCGGTCGCGCAAGCAGATGGAGCTGCAAATCCTGGCGGTGGGGCGCGAGGCGGCCGAACGTGCCCTGGCCGTGGTCCTGGAGACGGCCCGCACCCGAAGCGTCTACCGGGGGGCCGTGCTCTCTCTGGGAGCGCCGGAAGATGAACGTGAGGAATACTCCATTCGCTTTCACGAATTGCCGCCCGTCAACCGCGACCACATCGTGCTGCCGCAAGAAGTGATGGCCGTGGTGGAACGCAACGTCCTGGGCTTGTTGGCCCACGCCGACATTCTCCGCCGGGCGGGCCGGACCACACGGCACGGCGTTTTGATGTACGGGCCGCCGGGCACCGGCAAAACGCTGGTGACGCGCTACCTAGCGTGTGCCTGCCCGCGCTATACCGTCATCCTGCTGACCGGACGCGAGATGAAGCTGTTGCGTCCGTCGTGCCAGTTGGCCCGGTTGATGGCACCGAGTTTGGTGGTGCTGGAGGACGTGGATCTCGTCGCCACGGATCGGCGGCAGAATCGACACAATACGATCCTGCACGAGCTGATGGACGAAATGGACGGCCTGGGACCGAAGACGGATTGCATCTTCCTGCTGACGACCAATCGGGCCGAGCTACTGGAATCGGCCCTGGCGGCGCGGCCGGGCCGCGTCGATCAGGCGATTTATTTCCCGCTGCCCGACCGTGCCTGCCGGCGGCGCCTGTTCACGTTGTTCGCGCACGGACTGGACCTGGCGGGTGTGGATCTCGAAGCACTGCTGGAGCGAACCGAAGGAGCCAGCCCCGCGTTTCTGCAAGAGCTGTTTCGCAAGGCCGCCCTGTTCGCCGCCGAGCGCGGCGAGCAGTCCGAGCCGCTGCGCGTCACGAGCGACGACTTCACCAAGGCGATGCGGGAAATTCTGGAATTCGGCGGCATCATCACGCGCAACCTGCTGGGCTTCCGGCCCGAGCGCGCCGCTCAGCACGAACCCGAGGGAGACCGCGATTCATGGCCCGACAAACGATCAACGCCGATCCCGTGAGTGCGGAAATCCGGACGGACGACCTGTCGCCCACGCGTAGGCATTTATTGCAAATGCTCGCTGGACTGGGCATCGGCTCGGCCGTGTTCCAGCGTGCCCTTGCCGCGGAGGCGGAGAAGGCCTCCAAAGTCACCGCCGACATGATTCGCCAAGCGGAGTGGATTTCGGGACTGAAACTTTCCGACGACGACCGCAAGGACCTGGCCGATCGCCTCACCCGGCAGCGGCGTGACTTCGAGACGATGCGTGCGATCTCCCTTGCCAATCACGTCCCACCGGCGCTATCGTTCAACCCCGCCCTGGCTGCCGCCCTGTACGGAACCCGTTCGCCGCAGCGCCGAGTCGATCGTGCAGGCTCCGCCGCGCAAACCGGACTCGGCCGAGGATCTGGCCTTCCTGCCCGTCACGGCGTTAGCGGCACTCATTCGCACCCGGCAGGTGTCCTCGGTCGAATTGACCAAGCTCTATCTCGAACGGCTGCACAAGTACGATCCGGTCCTGCGCTGCGTGGTGAGCTACACGGAAGACCTCGCCCTCAAGCAGGCCGAGCGTGTCGATCGCGAAATCGCCGCCGGTCGCTATCGCGGGCCGCTGCACGGCATCCCGTGGGGCGCCAAGGATCTGATCGCGCAGGCTGGCTACAAGACCACCTGGGGGGCGGCCCCGTTCAAGGAGCAAGTCCTCGACACGACGGCGACGGTGGCCCGGCGGCTGGAGGAAGCAGGCGCTGTGCTGATCGCCAAGCTGACGCTGGGGGCGCTGGCGATGGGAGACCGCTGGTTCGGCGGCATGACGCGCAACCCGTGGAACCCCAAGGGTGGCTCCAGCGGTTCGTCGGCCGGCCCCGGCTCCGCGACAGCGGCCGGCCTGGTCGGCTTTTCCATCGGCAGCGAGACGCTAGGCAGCATCGTCTCGCCGTCGAGTCGCTGCGGCGTCACCGGCCTGCGCCCGACGTTCGGCCGGGTCAGCCGTCACGGCTGCATGACGCTGTCGTGGAGCATGGACAAGCTCGGTCCCATGTGCCGATCCGTCGAGGATTGCGCCCTCGTCTTCGCCGCCATCCACGGCTTCGACGGCCAGGACGCCAGCGCCGTCGATCGCCCGTTCGATTGGCCGCCGCGCCGCGATCTGCGTTCGCTGAAAGTTGGTTACATCGAAAGCAAGATTCCCCCCGAGAAACGGCCGGAATTGACGGTCCTGCACGACCTCGGCGTGCGTCTCGTGCCGATCAAGCTGCCCGCGAAATATCCGCTCGGCCCGCTACGGCTGATCCTCGACACCGAGGCGGCGGCGGCCTTCGACGAGCTGACGCGCCAGGGCGGCGGCGAGGGGCTGGATACCTGGATGCGCATCTTCCGGCAGGCCGAGTTCGTGCCGGCGGTCGAGTATCTTCGCGCCAACCGTCTCCGTACCCTGTTCATGCGCGAGATGGAAGAGGTGATGGGACAAGTTGACCTGTACGTCGGCGGCAACGATCTGCAACTGACCAACCTGACGGGGCACCCGACCATCGTGCTGCCCAACGGCTTCCGCAAGTCGGGAGACGTTGAATTGCCGACCTCGCTTTCGTTCAGCGGCCGGCTGTACGGCGAAACGGAGCTGCTGGCCGTGGCCCATGCCTACCAGCAGGCGACCGGCCACCACCTGCGCCGCCCGCCGATGGACAAGGTGACGCCGGAAAACGCCGACGCGAAATAACGGCGGCGTTTTCCATTCTGTCTGTCATTTCTCATTCTTTTTCCTTGGACTATAGCGCCGGCGGCGAGTACCGTCAGCGTTTGCCCCAGAACTATTCCCATAGCCCCCGGAAAGCCGGGGGTCGTTGTTCCAAAAGGAGGGTGAGTGCATGACTCGGCAACAGACGGTGCGCTGGGGAATGATCATCGGCCTGCTCTGGCTGGTGTCCCCGGCGGAAGCGCAGCCCCAACGGAGACAGCCCACTCCCAACGACACGCTGAAATCGCCGGAGATTCAATCGGATCGCAAGGTGACGTTCCGCATCTACGCCCCCAAAGCATCCGAAGTGACCGTCCGCGGCGACTTCATGCAGACGGCAGAACCCGTCAAACTGACCAAGGACGACAAGGGCGTCTGGTCCGCCACCGTCGGCCCGCTGACGCCGGATTACTACAGTTACACGTTCAGCGTGGACGGCGTGAAGACGCTCGACCCCAAGAACGGCGAGATCAAACAGGGCTTTTCCAGCCTGGACAACATGTTCTTCCTGCCCGGTGAGGAGGCGGCGTTCCAGGCCAACCGGCCGGTCGCGCACGGCGAAATCCGCAAGGTCTGGTACCAGTCGTCCACGCTCGGCACGCAGCGGCGCATGCACGTCTATACGCCGCCCGGCTACGACCAGAACACGGATCGTTACCCCGTGTTTTACCTGCTGCACGGCGGCGGCGACGAGGACTCCGGCTGGAGCACCATCGGCCGGGCCGGCTTCATCCTCGACAACCTGCTGGCGGAGAAAAAGGTCAAGCCGATGCTCGTGGTCATGCCCAACGGCATGATGCCGCGGCCGGCGAACCTGCCGCGTTTCGCGCCGGGCACGACTCCGACACCCGAAGCCGCCGCCGCGATGGCTAAGTTTCAGGAACTGTTCCCCAATGAACTGCTCGGGGACATCATTCCGGCTGTGGAGAAAAACTACCGCGTGATGCCGGGCCGGGACAATCGGGCCATCGCCGGACTGTCGATGGGCGGGGGCCAAACTCTCGCGGTCGTCACCGGCCATCCGGACCAGTTCGCCTACGTCGGCGTCTGGAGTGCCGGCGTCCGCAACACCGCGGATTTCGAGAAGCGGAACGCGACCTTCCTGGAGAATGCCGACAAGGTCAACAAGCAGGTGAAGTTGTTTTCCATCAACGTCGGCGACAAGGATGTTCTCGCGAGCAAAGGCTCGAAAGACCTCTCGGAGTTGCTGAACAAGCGGGGCATCAAGAACGAACTCCACATGAGCGGCGGCGGCCACACCTGGATCAACTGGCGCCACTACCTCAACGAGTTCGCCCCGAAGCTTTTCCGCGAGTAGCTTGGCTCGCTCTTCACATAGCCCCCGGCTTGCCGGGGGAATTGTTCCCCCGGCAAACCGGGGCTATGTGATCGGCGTGTCGAGATGTATCATCACTCCAGAACGTGGTGTGTCCGCGTTCGGCGGTCCCCTGTCTCAAGATGAGGTGATCTCATGGCACGGTTCCTCGGCGGGGTGTCGGCGGCGTTGCTCCTGGGTGCTTTGGTCTTCCCACTCCGGGCGGCCGACGCCAAGGACGCCAAGGCCGTTCTCGACAAGGCGATCCAGGCTCTCGGCGGCCAGGACAAGTTGAGCAATATCAAGGCGGCCACCTGGAAGACCAAGGGCAAACTCACTTTCAACGACAACGAGGCCGCCTTCACCACCCAGTCAACGGCACAGGGACTCGATCACTTCCGCTCGCAGTTCGAGGGTGATTTCGGCGGCATGGAAATTAAGGTCGTGACCGTCCTGGCCAGCGACAAGGGCTGGCGGAAGTTCGGCGACAACAGCATGGAGTTGGACAAGGACGCCGTCGCCAACGAGAAGCGTAACGTCTACCTCCAGGTCATCCCCATGACCATCGTCCCGTTGCGGCAAGAGGGCTACAAAACCGAGTTGGCCGGCGAGCAGAAGGTCGGCGGCAAGGACGCGATCGGCGTGAAGGTCACGCCGCCGGACGGCAAGGAGTTCACGCTCTATTTCGACAAGGAGAGCGGCTTGCCGGTCAGGATGGTGGCCAAGGTCTTGGACTTCCAGGGCAACGAGTACACCCAGGAGACGACCTTCAGCGACTACAAGGAGATGGGCGGCATCAAGAAGGCTACCAAGACCGAGAGCAAGCGCGACGGGGCGAAGTTACTGGAAGTGCAGATCACCGAGTTCAAGGTGCTCGACAAGGCGGATCCCAAGGAGTTCACCGAACCAAAGTAGTTGATTCACTCGCTTCGCAGAAGCGTGTATTCGCACGCTTCTGCGAAGCGTCGCTAAACAAATTCGTTTTGAGTTGTGCGGGAGGAGTGAGCGATGCGAGCGGCGTGGCGTCTGGCGGTGGGAGTGGTTCTGGCTGCGGCGTATCCCCTCGGGGCGGCGGACGATCCGAAGGCGGCGGCGAAGGGGTTCGACGCCCGCCGTGCCGACATCGCGCGCGGCAAGGTGGACACCGTGGAGTACGACTCCAGGAGCGTCGGTGCCAAGCGCAAGATGCTCGTGTACACGCCGCCGGGCTACTCGAAGGACCGCAAGTACCCCGTCCTCTACCTGCTGCACGGTATCGGCGACGATGAGACGGGCTGGCAGCAAAAAGGGTCGGCCGACGTCATCCTGGACAATCTCATTGCCGACAAGAAGATCGTCCCCATGATCGTCGTCATGCCCAACGGCCGGGCGGCGGCGGATGTTTCGATCCGCACGCCCTGGGACAAGCAGTTCCCGGCGTTCGCGGCCTTCGAGAACGATCTGCTCAAGGATGTGATTCCCTATGTCGAAGCACATTACGCGGTCCAGGCCGATCGCGCCCACCGCGCCCTGGCCGGCCTGTCGATGGGCGGCGGGCAGTCGCTCAATTTCGGCCTGAAGCATCCGGACACATTCGCCTGGGTGGGCGGCTTCTCCTCGGCTCCCAACACCAAACCGTCCAGCGAACTTCTGAAGGACCCGGCCGCCCTCAAGAACTTGCGGCTCTTGTGGATCTCCTGCGGCGACAAGGATCGGCTTTTCGACATCAGCAAGACCTTGCACGCGGAGCTGGAGGAAAAGAAGATACGCACGTCTGGCATATTGACTCCGGCGGTCACACCTGGCCGGTCTGGAAGAACGATTTGTATCTGCTGTCGCAGCGGCTTTTCAAGGATGGGAAGGCCGATATAGCGGGGGACAAGCCGCCGACCGCGACGCCGGCCGGGGCGCTTACCGTGATGAAGGGCTTCAAGGCCGAGTTGCTCTACTCGGTGCCCAAGGACAAGCGCGGCTCGTGGGTCAACATGTGCGTCGATCCCAAGGGCCGGCTCATCGTCTCGGATCAGTATGGGCCGCTCTACCGCATCACCCCACCCCCCGTCGGCAGCGCCGAGCAGACGAAGGTCGAAAAACTCAACATCACCCTGGGCGGCGCCACGGCTTGCTCTGGGCGTTCGACAGCCTCTACGTGATGGTCAACGAGGGCGTGAACGTGGAAGGCGTCCGGCCCAAGGGCGGCCTGCACCGCGTCCGTTCGCACGACGGCGGCGACACCTTTGAGCAGCCGGAGTTCCTGCACGAAGTAAACGGGCGGGGCGAGCACGGCGCTCACGCGGTCTTGCTGGCCCCGGACGGCAAGTCTCTCTACGTCGTCTGCGGCGACGCCACCCAGATGGTCCGCCCGCTGGCCGGCTCGCGCGTGCCGAAGTTGTGGGGCGAGGATCACCTGCTGCCGCGCATGCGCGACGGCAACGGCTTCATGGCCGGCGTCCTGGGGCCGGGCGGCTGCATTTACAAGGTCAGCCCCGACGGCAAGGAGTGGGAGCTGATTAGCACCGGCTACCGCAACCAGTTCGACGCCGCCTTCAACCGACAGGGCGAACTGTTCACCTACGACGCCGACATGGAATGGGACATGAACACGCCGTGGTATCGGCCGACGCGTATTTGCCTGGCCACCAGCGGCAGCGAGTTCGGCTGGCGCAACGGCGCCGGCAAATGGCCCCCGTATTATCCCGACAGCCTGCCGGCCGTCTTCAACGTCGGTCCCGGCTCGCCGACCGGCATCTGCTTCGGCTACGGCGCCCGCTTCCCGGCCAAGTATCAGGAAGCGCTGTTCATCTGCGACTGGAGCTACGGCAAGCTCTACGCCATCCACCTGACGCCGGAGGGTAGCGCCTACAAGGGCGAGTTGGAGGAGTTCGTCAGCGGCTCGCCGCTGCCGCTGACCGACGTGGTCATCAATCCCAAGGATGGGGCGCTGTATTTCACGATCGGCGGCCGCAAAACGCAGTCGGGGCTGTATCGCATCACTTACACCGGCACGGAATCGACTTCGCCATCCAACGGTGACGAGACGACGGGGGCCGAGGCACGGGCGCTGCGGCATCGACTGGAAGCGTTTCACGGCAAGAGCGATCCCAAGGCGGTCGAGACCGTCTGGCCGTACCTGGGGCACGAGGACCGCTACATCCGCTACGCCGCCCGCGTGGCGATCGAGCATCAGGATCCGAAGACCTGGCAGGAACGCGCCCTCGGCGAGAAAGACCCCGCCAAAGCCCTCGGCGCTCTGTTGGCACTGGTGCGTGCGACCGGACAGGACCCGTTTCACCACCCGCGCAAGCCCGGCGAACCGGTTCCAGGCGCGGCCCTGAAAGCGCCTATCCTCGAAGCGCTCGCCCGTATCGACTGGAAGAAACTGACCGTCTCGCAGCAACTCGACATGCTGCGCGTTTATGCGATTCTGTTCAACCGCGCCGGCTGGCCCGATCGCGTGGCCCGCGCCCGGCTCATCCAGCGCTTCGACCCGCTCTTCCCAGCGAAGGGGCGAGAGTTGAACGCCGAACTGGGCCAACTACTCGTCTATCTCGAAGCGCCGGGCGTGGCCGGCAAGCTCTTGAAACTGATGGCCGACGCGCCGACGCAGGAAGAACAACTCGAATACGCCCGCTCGCTGCGCGTGCTGCACACCGGCTGGACGCCGGCCCAGCGGGCGGAGTATTTCGGCTGGTATTTGAAGGCGGCCAACTTCAAGGGCGGCGCCAGCCTGCGCGGTTTTCTGGCGCTGATGAAAGGCGACGCCGTGGCGACCTTGGCGGAGACAGAGAAGACGGAGCTGCGGCCCATCCTGGAGGCCAAGCCGATCGCGGCCACTCCCGTAACCGGCAAACCGCGGCCGGTCGTCAAACAGTGGAAGCTCGACGAACTGGCGCCGCTCGTCGAGAAGGGGCTGGTCAAGCGCGACTTCGACCGCGGCCGGCGTCTGTTCGGCGAGGCCAACTGTTTCGCCTGCCACCGCTTCGACAACGAGGGCGGCGCCCAGGGGCCGGACCTGACGATGGTGTCCGGCCGGTTTAACGTCCGCGATCTGTTGGAGTCGGTCCTCGACCCGAACAAGGAGATCAGCGACCAGTACGCCGCCGTCGTCATCACCACGACCGATGGCAAGGTCGTCACGGGCCGGATTGTCAACTATGCGGGAGACAATATGTCCGTGATGACCAACATGCTCGACCCCAACGGCCAGGCCCGCGTCAACGCGAAAAGGGTGGAGTCGATCGAGAAGTCGAAGGTGTCGATGATGCCGGTCGGCTTGCTCGATACCTTGAAGGAGGATGAAATCCTCGATCTCGTGGCCTACCTGCTGTCCCGCGGCGACCGCACCAACAAGATGTTTCGCTGAGCGCCGGAAGAAACAGAGAGAGGAACGCCCATGATGCTGCGCGGTTTATTTCGGCTCGGAGCGGTTGTGCTGCTGGGCCTTTCCTTGCTCGGCGGCTCTTCCGGCGCGAGATGAGTCCGCGAAAGCGCCCTCGCCGCCGACTCCCGAGGCCATCAGCGCACTCATCAAGCAACTCGATGATCCCATGTTCAAGACGCGCGAAGAAGCGATCAAACGGCTGGTGGCCGTCGGCGAAACCGCACTGCCGATGCTCCGTAAAGTCGCCGACGACCGCGGCGCCGACCCCGACGTGCGGCTGCGGGCGGCGCGGGCGATCCGGCAGATCGAACAGGCGGGGTTTGGCGAGGAGCGCCGTTTCGAGGGGCACCAGGGACAGAATAACCGCTGGGCCACCCGCGTCGCGGTGACGGCCGACGGCAAGCAAGCGGTCTCGGCCGGCTTTGATTCCCTGCGCCTGTGGGATCTCACAACCGGCAAGGAGATCCGCAGCTTTGGCAGCAACAACCAGGGCTACTGGGCCGTCTCTCTCTCACGGGACGGCCGGCGCGTCCTCGCGGGCGGCAACGACCGGGTCGCCCGTGTGTTCGACGTACAGTCCGGGCAAGAGCTACGCCAACTCATCGGCCACGGCAATGCCATCTGGGGCGCGGTGCTGTCGGCCGACGGCAAGCGGGCCGTGACGGGGGCGTGGGACAATTCGCTGCGCCTTTGGGACGTCGAAACCGGCAAACTAATTCGTTCCTTCAAGGCGGTTCGCGGCAACGTCCGTTGTTTGGCGCTCTCGCCCGACGGCAAGTATGTGGCCGCCGGCCATTTCGCCCAGGTCAACGGGCCGGGCACGATCCGGCTGTGGGACATCGAAAAAGGAGAGCAAGTCCGCGCCTTCGAGGGGCATACGCTTGAGGTCACGAGCGTTTCCTTTTCCGCTGACGGCAAAATGCTGCTCAGCAGCAGTTTTGACAAGACGCTGCGTCTCTGGACCGTGACCACGGGCAAGGAGATCAAGCGTCTGACCGGGCACACCAACCGCATCGAGGGCGCCGCCTTCACACCGGACGGCCGGCGCGTGATCTCCTGCGGTGCCGAGCAGGATCCCACGGTGCGCCTGTGGGAAGTGGCGTCAGGCAAGCAATTGTTCGCGTCGGAGCCGGTGGCCGAGGGCTTTCTCAGCGTCGCCGTGCTGCCCGACAACCACCACGCCGTGACGACGGGCAAGGACGGCATCGTCCGCCTGTGGCACTGGACGAAGTAACGGCCTGTAGGCTATTATTTGGCCGGCTCCAGCGGTTTGACGAACAGGTTGCGGAACTCGACCCGGCCGTCGTGGCTTTGCACTCCGAGATGACCTTTCTCGCGCAGCAGTCCCGGATGCTCTTTTTCGTGGGCCTTGTAGTCGTCGAGGTTGGCGTCGTTGACCATCTCCCCGTTCAACTCCACGGTGATTCGGCGACCCTTGAAGACGATGCGCATCTTGTTCCACTCGCCGGGGCCTTTGCCCGGCAGCTTCGAGGGGGCGGCCTCGCCGTAAATCGAGCCGGTGTGCTGCGTCGGTTTCAGCTTGTAGTTGTGGACGCGCTCGTAGCCGGCGTCGTCGATGAGCTGGACTTCGAGGCCGCGCGTATGCACGTCGCCGGTCAAGGGAGCACGCAGGGCCACACCGCTGTTGCCGCCGTCCTTCTCCCAGCGGTATTCAAGCCGCAGTTCGAAGTCGGTATATTCCTTGTCGGTCAAAAGCCAGCCGCCGCCGGGGCCGGAGGCGAACAGCAACCCTTTGTCCACGCCCCACACCTCCATCTTGCCGCCGTACGCCTTCCAGCCCCGCAAATCCTTGCCGTTGAATAACGGTTCAAAACCCTCCGGTGTGTCCTTTTCATCCGGTCGTGCGACGGAGAACGAGCTTAGCAGTGCGGCCAGAGCTAGTGCAACGAGGGTGCGGCGCATGGTTGTCTCTCCGAGGTTGGGGGCGAGGCGGGAACAAGCGCGTCCGAACTGCCGATTATGCCGCCGCCGAGGAAGCAACGCAAGCGCCGGTATGGGTCTGTGCCGCACCATTTTGACGCGCGACCCTAAGGGCTGACGGAAAGACCCTCAGCGGGGGGCGTAAGCCCCCTGAGAGTTCGCAGCACTCGGGGGGATGACGCCCCCCGCTCAGATGAGTCTGCGCTTCACCCGAGCGGGGGGCGTAAGCCCCCTGAGATCTCGCGGCACTCAGGGGGCTTACGCCCCCCGCTCAGAGAGTTTTTTCCGTTAGCTCTAATGAAGTCCGTAAGGCATCGCGCTGATGCGCCATGAGAAAGGCGACCGAATACAGCACGTAACGGCACCCGACCCGCACGGGGAAAAGGGTTGCCTTGCAGACGGCCCGTGAGGCCGACTCCTCACCGTGCGGCAAAATGCACTGTTCGGCGTCGAACCACTCGCCCCGGTCGAGCACTTTCGCCCCGCGGATCAGGCCGGATTCATCCGGGTACAGATTCACGCGGACGATCTGGCCGCCCAGCAGGTTCTCGTCATATGCCTGGCAAAACAAGTGCGGCCGGGTCCCCTTGTCGGAGTGATCCGGCTCGGACGCGGTGAAGCGGAAGCCGGCCAACTCCATCCGCGCTTGCGCCTCCGCGACCGGCATGCCGACCGGCTCCTGGAGTTCCGGCCGGCGCTGGAAGAACTCGGCGTTGGGATGACGTTTGCCGCCGAGACCGACCTCCACATCCTCGACCTTCTCTCCGTCGCCCGGGATCAGAACGACCAGGACATCGTAGGACTGCAAATGCCACTCCTGGAGATTTTGCCGGGTCGTATGGCAATACACGGACAATCGGTTCCGTGCCGCGAAAAGGTGCTGGTGGATCTCAAAAATGGAAAGGGAGGATTTGTCCTCGCCAAGACATCGAAGCCGCGCCGCGAGGAGGCGCTGGCGGACCTCCGGCGGCAGGGAAATGCCGCGCGGAATCAGGTCGGTGGCCCCGTAACTATCCGGCCGGCAAATAAAACCTTGCTGTCCCAGTATCTCCCGAGCCTGGTCGAGAGGGGTGCCGAGGGGAATATGCCGCAGGACGACCTGCCGAAGCGCTTCGCGCTCCGCCTCGACCGGCTCGAACAAAAGGATGGTGTGCAGAGGCACCGGCGGGGGAGGCTTCGCGAAGGGGGCCGGTACACCCAGGCATCCTGCGAGGGCGGCGCAGCAGCAACAGGCGAGCGAAACACGGGCCATGATCGCGGTCTCCGGCCGTTGCGGTCAGGTCGATCGGGAAGTCGCGATGCGATATATCCCCCGCCCGAGCCGGCGTCAAGATCGCCCTGGATGGGAAGCGCGCGAAGCGTTGGTGAGATCTCGGTAAAAGTCGCACGTCCGCCGCGCGATACTCGTCCAACTAAAATGCTGCTCGACGCGCCGGCGAGAGAGTGCCCATGCGCTCGCGGAGGGGTGGGTCATCGAGTAAACGGTTGATGGACGCGGCGAGATCACGGACAAAGCGTTCGGGGTCGCGCGGCTCGAAATCGGTGCCGCCGCGCGGCTCGAACGGCACCAGCAGGCCGGTTTCTTCGGGGACGACCACTTCGCGGATGCCGCCGACCGCCGAGGCTACGACCGGCGTCCCGCACGCCATCGCCTCCAGGTTGATGATGCCAAACGGCTCGTAGACCGAAGGGCAGACGAACAGCGCCGCCTGCGTGTACAGCGGAATGATGTCGCCGCGGGGAACCATGCGGTCGATCCAGACGATCGGGTTGTTCGTCCGCCGCCGCGCCTGCTCCACCGCTTCGGTCATTTCCCGGCCGATCTCCACGGTATCGGGAGCGCCGGCGCACAGGACCACTTGCGCCCCGCGCAGATGTGCGGGACGGCGTGAACGAGGTGAATGATCCCCTTCTGCCGGGTGATGCGACCGACGAACAGGACGTAGGGCCGGTCGGGTTCGATGCCGTAGCGGGACAGGACGGCGGGGTCGGGCGTGGGCTTGTACTGGTCGAGGTCGATGCCGTTGGGGATGACGCGAATGCGCGGGTGCGGTACGCCATACAGAGCGTGAACGTCCTCGCGCATCGACTCGGAGACGGCAATCACGCCGTCGGCGTTCTGATACGCCGTCCGCTCGATCCACGTACTGGCCTGGTACGCGGTGCCCAGTTGCTCCACTTTCCAGGGACGGTGCGGTTCCAGCGAATGCGTGGTCAACACGAGCGGGGCGTCGGTGAGTTGCCGGGCCAGGCAACCGGCGAGGTGCGTGTACCAGGTGTGGCAGTGGATCACATCGACATCGCGCAGGCTTCCCGCCATGAGAAGATCGCGGGCCAGCGTGTCCATGAATTTCTGGTGGCGCGGATCCTGATAGGGCAGGACGAAATCGGGTCGCACGCCGCGCACGGTCAGGTTGCCGTCGCGGATCGCCTGGTCGCCGAACGACAGCACGGTCACGGAATGCTCGCCGTTGTCGAGTCGCGCCAGCTCGCGCGTGAGGTACTCGACGTGAACGCCGGCGCCGCCGTAGATGTAAGGGGGATACTCGTTGGTGAGAATAGCGATCCGCATGGAAGCCGCTCGCTTTCCGGATGCTGGGAGAGCAACGGGAGACTGTATCGGGCAGGGTCGGCGACCGCCCTGGCAATTAAACCACAACTTTATTCGCAAGCAATGTGCCAAGTCGGTACGGCGCGATTGTTGCTGGGAAAGTAGGACACAGACCCAGCAACGGGTTCCGTCCGGGGCAATGACTCTGGCGAAAGGAGGCCGATAGTGCAACCGACCGAGGGGATGACGGCGGTGGGTGTCTTCGC
Organism: uncultured Planctomycetota bacterium; assembly: GCA_963767535.1. Taxonomy (GTDB): domain Bacteria; phylum Planctomycetota; class Planctomycetia; order Gemmatales; family Gemmataceae; genus JAJPHU01. The sequence continues at coordinate 180,431 of CAVYEC010000005.1, read as the reverse complement.
CGATCGCAGCCAGGCGGAGCAGGCCGTCGAAGAAGTTGCGCCGTGGCGGGTTCACGGCCGAGCAGATCGGGTTTTTGACGCCGGATGCGCCGTCGGGGGTCGAGGTGCCGCCATTGCCTCCGAGCACGAAAGCCGAGGAAGGCGCCGCAGCCGGCGCGGCGGCGGGGGCGGCGTTCGGCGGGCTGCTCGGTGCCGCCCTGGCCACCGCTTTCATCCCGGGCGTCGGCCCGGTGATCGCCGGCGGACTGCTGGCGGGAGGCGCTCGGCGGCGCGGTCACGGGGCTGGCGGGCGGCGGCATTCTCGGGGCGCTCATCGGCCTGCGCATTCCAGAGGACAGGGCCAGGCATTACGAGCGCGCATTTCATTCCGGTCGCACTCTCGTGACGGTGCAGGCGGGCAGCCGGTTTGAGGAAGCCGAGGCCATCCTGCGCAGGGCGGAGGAAGCGCGCGCGACGCAAGGCCACAGCCATTCTCGAAGCAGCCTGTCACGGCTGTCCTACGAGGGCGACTCCGCGCCCGGCGCCGGCAGCGTCTTCGTCCCGCCGCCGTGAGCGCGGTCCTTGCCAAACACGGAGGAACATCATGGCCGGAGCGAAACCAAGCCGAGGCGCCCACCGCACTCCATCCGGCGATTCCACCGAACTGGAGGAGTACCGAGCGAAGCGTAACTTCGCCGAAACGCCGGAGCCGGCGAGCGAGGACACTCCCCCACACGCCCGGCCCATTTTCGTCATCCAGGAACACCACGCCTCGCACCTGCATTACGACTTCCGCCTCGAAGCGGACGGCGTCCTGAAAAGCTGGGCCATACCCAAGGGGCCGTCCCTCGACCCGACCGAGAAGCGCCTGGCGGTGCGCGTCGAGGACCACCCGCTCGCCTACGCCACCTTCGCCGGCACCATCCCCGAAGGCCATTACGGGGCCGGCACGGTCCTCATCTGGGACCACGGTACCTACGATAACTTGCTATCCGACCGAACCGTTACCGAGGGCATCGCGGCCGGCCGGCTTGAGTTTTCCCTGCGAGGGGAGCGGTTGCACGGACGGTTCGGCCTGGTCCGCATGAAAGGAAAGGGACGCGGCAAGGAGAACTGGCTGCTGATCAAATCGCGCGACGAGTTCGCCCGCAGCGAAGCAGGCGGCGACAAGTCCTCGCCTCGCCGAAAAAAACATTCGGCTACTCGGGCACCCGTCGTCAAGGCCGCGCCGGCACCGGGAAAAAGCGTTGAGGTCACAAACCCGGACAAGATCCTCTACCCCGATGCTGGCATCACCAAGAGGGAAGTTTTCGAGTATTACCGCCGCGTTGCGCCGCACCTGTTGCCGTTTCTGAAGGACCGGCCGGTGACGCTAGAACGCTTGCCCGACGGTCTGGGGGAGGGCAAACCGCACTTCTGGCAAAAGAACACGCCGGATTCCTACCCCGCCTGGCTGCCGCGCATCGAGTTGCCCAGCGGGCGCGGCAAGGCGGTGCATTACGCACTCGTCAACGATCTCAACGCGCTGCTCTATCTGGTCAACCAGGGAACACTGACCTTCCACCCGTGGTTGTCACGCACCGCCGACCTTGATCGGCCGGACTTCGTGCTGTTCGATCTCGATCCCGGCCCAGCGTCCTTCGCCGACGCTTGCATTGTCGCCCGTCGAGTGCGCGAAGAACTGAAAAGCGAGGGACACGAGGCCGTGGTCAAGACATCGGGCAAGACCGGACTGCATGTGCTGGTGCCCTGGCGCGACGAGGGTGGTTTCGACGAGGCGCGGGCGTGGTCGCAAGGATTGGCGGTGCGCGTGGCCGAGTCGATGCCGGAACAGGCGACGGTGGAGGTGCGCAAAGAGAAGCGCGGGCGCCGCGTCTACCTCGACGTTCTGCAGAACGCTCGCGGCCATCATGCGGTGCCGCCCTACGTGCTGCGGGCGGTGCCGGGCGCGCCGGTTTCCATGCCGCTATCCTGGCGCGAGCTGCGCGATGACCTCGATCCGGCAGCGTTCAACATCCGTACCGCCCTGCGCCGATTGGCGCGTCGGACGGCGGAACCCCTGGCCGCACTTCTGCCGGACGCGGCATCCTGAGAGATGGCTCTCACTTCAAGAATCCACTTCGGATCGTTGGCTCTGTGCTGACGGGAGGCGGATCATCCAGGGCCAGGAGATGGCGTAGCGCTGCGGACAAACCTTGTTGCACTTCGGGACGCAGCAGCCGTTTCTGATCTTCCTGCTGGGGCTTGTCCCGGCGACAGTAGAAGGCGTGCAAGGCGGTGCGCGGGGAGGCGGTGCGGTTGGCGGTGCCGGCGTGCCACAGGTGGGCGTTCAACACCATCACGGTTCCCGCCCGGCCCGTGACCCGGATCTCGTCGGGGTGATCGGCGCGGGGGTCGACCAGTTCTTGTTGCGGCAGCCGCCCCAAGCGGTGCGATCCGGGGACCAGCCGGAGTGTACCGTTGTCGGGTGTGAAGTCGTCCAGCATCCAGATCGTATTGCACACCCAGTAGCCGCGCTCGTCGGCGACGGCACTCATGTCGGCGTGCAGCGGCTGGGCACCGGCGCCGCCGGGTTTGACCGAGCGCGCATGCAGACTGCTCAGCTTGATGTCCGGCCCCAGGACGTGGCGGACGTACGCCAGCAGCCGGGGCATGGCGATGACCTGGACGAAGATTTCGCCCTTGTCCACGAGGTTGGCGAGGCGACGACAACCCGGCTCCTGTTTGAACTCCGCGCCCGCCGTCTCGCCCTCTGCATCGAAGAGTTCCTCCAGCCGCGTCTTCAACACGGCGAGCGGAGCGCGATCGAGGAACCCGTCGAGGAGGAGATAGCCCTCCTCATCCAGCCGGCGTTTTTCGCCCTCCGACAGACTCATGGCTTGCGCCCTCTAGCGACCGGTCGAAGCGATGGGGTCGCGTGTGCTTCTCTCGATCGGGCCGGCCGAGCGCTCCAAGGACGGCAGCGCCAGGGCCAGGGCCGTCGTCGCCCAACTGCTGGCGGCCAATGAGATGAACTGATCCTTGCCGTAGGGAAAACCGCTCTCGAAATAGGTCTGAAACGGCTTGCTGCGCGACCGCACGTACCAGGTGCCGTCCGCGCGTTGCGTTGCCAGCAGGTGCTTGACGCCGCGCTGATAAACTGGATCGCTCGTCGCCAGGCCGGCCGCCTCGTGCAGCGCGACCAGGGCGGTGCCCGTGGCGTAGGCGTCCGATTCCAGCGTGTCGATCTGCGCCCAACCGCCGTCCGGCCGCTGCGTGTCGATCAATTCCTTCGCCGCCGTCCGCACCGTACCGACATCCGCGCCAACACGCTGAAGCGCCCAGAGACGGAAAACGCGGTCCTCGGTGTCCGTCGCCGCCGTCTTCGCCAGCCAGCCGCGGACCTTGCCCAAACGCTCGCCGATCCGTTTTTTCTGCTCGGCAGTGCCGAAAGTTTGCAGGCCGCGCACGGCCAGGTAGTTGGCGGTGAAACGGCTGGCCTCCGAGGGCGGACGGTTGGACGTGCCGCGCCAGTGATCGACCTCCTTGTTGCGGAGGAGCAGATACTCGGCAACGGCGGCAGTCGTCTCGTCGGGTTTCCAGCCTCCCATTTCCAGGGTCCAGAGGGCGTAGCCGGCCGTGTCCACCTGACCGCCCTGACCGAGTCCCTTCAGGTAGTTTTCCCGGTTGGTGTCCAGAAAGTCCGCGATGAAGCGCAGGTGTTTGCGGACCTCCGCTTGATCGACGGAAACGTCTCGCGACCGCGCGGTGGTCAGGGCCAGGACCGGGATGGCCTGGTTATGGCAGGCGAAACAGGTCCGGTGCTCCATGTGTCCGACGCCGCCCTTGCGAATCAGCGGCAACGCCTTCGTCACGGCATCGCGGATCGGCTCGGACGCGGATAGCGGATGAACCAGACCAATCCAGAGAACGGCCACGGACGTGCAGTGTCTCAGCATGACAGTTCCTCCGGTCCCATGGCCCCCGGCTTGCCACCCTTTGTAGGGTGGGCCGAGTCTTCGAGGCCCACCGGCAGGGGCGTGGTGGGCCTCGAAGACTCGGCCCACCCTACGTGGCGGGCGACCCCAGGAGCGCTTGCAGGGCGTCGAAGTCCACCGGCTTGACCATGTGATGATCGAACCCCGACGACTGCGAACGGTGACGGTCTTCCTCGCTGCCGTAGCCGGTCAGCGCCACCAGCACGGCCCGGCCGTAGACAGGGTCGGCCCGCAGCCGCCGGGCGACCTCGTAGCCGTTGAGCACCGGCAGACCGATATCCAGAAGCACCATGTCGGGCTGATATTCCGCCGCCACTTCCAGCGCCTGCCGGCCGTCGTGGGCGGTGCGGACCTCGTTGCCGATCAGCCGCAGTAGGGTGGCCAGACTCTCGGCGGAGTCGCGATTGTCGTCCACCACTAGAATACGCCGGGACGCGGAGGATGTCCTTGGCTCGACGGCATGGATCGGCTCGCCGCTGTCGGGAACGGCGGCATCGTCCGGTAGCAGCGGCAAGCGCACCACGAACTCGCTGCCGCGCCCCGGCCCCTCGCTGAACGCCTGCACGGTCCCGTCGTGCATCTCCGTCAGTTGCCGAACCAGCGTCAGGCCGATGCCCAGGCCGCCCTCGGCCCGGTCCAGGGTGCGCTCGCCCTGCGCGAACAGGTCGAAGACGGTCGGCAGCACGTCCGCCGGAATGCCCATGCCCGTATCGCGGACGCGGATGGCGACCTCGCCCTGCCCTTTTGCCACGTTCACCGCGATGCGTCCGCCCTCCGGCGTGTACTTGGCGGCGTTGTTGAGCAGGTTCCACAGGACCTGGGCCAGACGGATCGGGTCGCCCTCCACGCGCCCGGTATCCGCGGGCATCGCCACCTCCAGCGTATGCTTGCGGGCGTCGATGAGCGGCCGGCTGCCCTCGACGGCGCGGGCCACGATGGTCGCCACGTCCAGCGGCTCCTTTTGCAGGTTGATCTTGCCGCGCGTGATCCGGCTCACATCCAGCAGGTCATCGACCAGGCGCGACATGTGTTCCACCTGCCGGTCGATGATGTCCCACGCCTGCCGGGTGCCTTCCCGGCGCTCCTTGCCGCGCATGCCGATGATGTGCAGCGCGTTGCGGATCGGCGCCAGGGGGTTGCGCAGCTCGTGGGCCAGCATCGCCAGGAATTCGTCCTTGCGCTGGTCGGCGTCCTTGACTTCCTTATACAACCGCTCCAGCTCGGCCGTCCGCTCCCGCACCCGTTCTTCGAGAACGGCGTGCATCTGCCGCAGCGAATCTTGCGAGCGCTTGCGCTCGATGGCGTAGCGGATCGAGCGCTCCAGAAGGGCGGCGTCGATCTTGCCCTTGCTGAGATAATCCGCCGCCCCCGCCTTCATGGCCTCGATGTCGATTTCGCGCTCGCCCTGGCCGGTCAGCAGGATCACCGGGGCCTTGCAGCCGCGCGCGACCGCCTCGGCCAGCAACTCCAGGCCGGTGTGTCCGCCCAGGCGGTAGTCGAAGAGGTACACATCATGCCGGTCCTGCCGCAGGGCGGCCCGGCCGGTCTCGTAGTTGGACGCCCATTCCAGGTCGAAACGGTAGCCCGGCACTTCTTCGAGCAGATCGCGGGTCAGCACGTAATCGTCCTCGTCGTCCTCGACCAGCAGCACGCGCAGGCGCTGGAGCGCGGTCTCGTCGCGCGGGATGGCGGTTTCCGGACAAGGAGGGACCGTGCGGGCCGTCATTCAACCTCCCTCCCCCCGTTGGGCAGTTCGACGATCTCCAGCCAGTACTTGCCCAGCGCCCGGATGACCTCGACCAGGGACTCGAACGTCACGGGCTTGGTGATGTACGAGGCGGCGCTGAGGTCGTAGGTGCGGAAGATGTCCTCTTCCGCCTTCGAGGTCGTCAGGACGATGACGCGAATGTGCTTCAAATGCGGGTCCGCCTTGATCTCGCGCAGCGCTTCCCGCCCGTCCTTCCTGGGCATGTTCAAATCGAGGAGAATCAGGCCGGGCCGGGGCGAGTTCTCCGGGTCGGCATACTTGCCGCGCCGCTTGAGATAATCCATCAGCTCCTCGCCGTCCTCGACGAAGCGCAGGTCGTTGGCCAGGCGGCTCTCCTCGAACGCCTCTCGGGTCATCTGCCGGTCGTCGGCGTCGTCGTCGGCCATCAGGATGGTGATCGGTTTGGGCTGCTTGCTCATGGTGTCCCTTCGCTGGTTGGTTCGCGCACCGGCAGTGTCACAAGGAACGTCGCCCCCTGTCCCGGTGCGCTCCGGGCCGTGATGGTGCCGCCGTGCCGCTCGATGATCTTGCGGCAGATCGCCAGACCAATCCCTGTGCCCTCGTACTCGCTGCGGCTGTGCAGGCGCTGGAATAGCTGAAAGATGCGGTCCAGATATTTCTCCTCGAAGCCGATGCCGTTATCGCGCACGGTGAGTTCAAACAGCGGCGCCGTCGGCCCTTCGCCATTGGGACCGTCGAGGAGCCGGCCCTCGACGCGAACCACGGGCGGCTCCTGGGGCCTGTGGAACTTCAGCCCATTGCCGATCAGGTTTTGCAATAATTGCCGCATCTGCATCGGGTCGGCGTAGATCGTCGGGAGCGAGCCGATCTCCACCCATCCGCCCGCCTGCTGGATGCGGGCTTCGAGGTCGGAAACGACTTGCCGGGCCTCGGCTGCGAGATCGACGGCGGCGAACGGCTGGGCCTTGGTCGTCACGCGCGAGAAGACGAGCAGGTCGTTGATGAGGGTGCTCATGCGGGCGGCGGCCGAGCGCATGCGCTCCAGGTATTCCCGCCCCTGCTCGTTCAACATCTCGCCGCATTTGGCTTGCAGGCGGTCGCCGAACGCCTGGATTTTCCGCAACGGCTCTTGCAAATCGTGCGACGCCACGGAAGCGAACTGCTCCAACTCCCGGTTGCTGCGCTGCAATTCGGCGGCGAACGCCTCCACGCGCTGCTCCGCTTCCTTGCGCTCGCGGATCTCGCGGTGCAACAACTCGTTGGCCGACTTCAGCTCGGCTGTTCTCTCAAGGACCCGATCTTCCAGCTCCTCCCGCGCCCGCCGCAGGTCCTCCTCCATCTGCCGGCGCTCGGTGATGTCGGTGTTGGTCCCGAACCAGCGCACGATGCGTCCCTGTTCGTCGCGTACCGGCAGGGCGCGGGACAGATGCCAGCGCATCTGCCCGTCGTGCCGCCTCAGGGGGAAGGTGTCCTCCCACGGCTCCCCGCTGGCGATAGCGGCCTTGAAGCGGGTCAGAACGCGCGGCAACTCGGCGGGATCATGCACCGACTGCCAGCCCCAGCCCTCCATCTCTTGCGGCGCCGTGCCCGTGTAATCGTACCAGCGCTGGTTGTACCAGAAGATGTGTCCGTCCGGCCGGGTCATCCACGCCAGTTGCGGGATGGAGTCAGCCATCGTGCGGAACAGCTCGCGCTGTTCGCGCAACTGTTCCTCCGACTGCTTCCGCTCGATGCCCAGCGCGATGCCGTTGGCGACCGAGGCCATCGCGCTGAGCGTCGCTTCCGAGAGCGGGTGGCGGGCGAACATGGCCATGACGCCCAGCACGCGCCCCTCGACCACGAGCGGGTAGCCGGCGAAGCTGACCATGCCCTGTTCCCTGGCCCAGTCCTGGTTGTGAACACGCGGGTCGCCGACGACCGCGTTGGTCAGGTGCGGTTGGCGTTCCTGCGCGATCATGCCAATCTTGAACTGGCCCACGGGTATTCGGCTGTGCGGCCCGTCGGTGTGAATGTACATGCCGGCGCTGGCCCGTAATACCAGCACGTTCTCTTTTTCATCGAGCGTCCAGATGCGGGCGAACGCCCCGTGCAGGTTGTGGACCATCGCCTCGTGCAGCGCGGAGCATGACGGGCAGGGGGCCGCCCTCGTTGAGGGCCAGGCCCACGTCCCGGCCGAACGCGGCCAGGCGCGTTTGTTCCTCGATCACGGTTTCTTGCCGCTTGCGCTGGGTGATATCACGCAAGTAGGCCGAGAAGAGGGGCACCTCGCCGCCGGAGATGGCGGTGACAGCCAGCTCGATCGGAAACTCCGCGCCGTCGGCCCGCATCGCGCGGACCTCGATACGGCGGTTGAGGATGGGGCCTTCGCCGCTGGCGAGGTAATGGGACAGGCCGTGGTTGTGGCGGTCGCGGTACGCCGGCGGGATGATCAGGTCGGCCACTTGCCGATGGAGCACGTCGGCCCGGCGGTAGCCGAACGTGCCGCTCGGCCGCCGGGTTGAACTCGATGATGCGGCCCTGGTGGTCGATGCTGATGATGCAGTCCAGCGCCGACTCCACGATGGCCGTCTTGCGGGCCTCGCTGGCGCGGAGGGCGTCCAGGGCGCGGCGGCGCTCCATGAACTGCCCGACTTGCCCCCCGATGGTGGACATCATCTCCAACAGGTCGGCGTCGGGGGGGCGAATTTCCCGGCTGAAAAACTCCATAACGCCGAGGATGGCGCCGCCGAGCGAGATGGGACAGCCGAACGCGCCATGCACGCCCTCGGCCGCGGCCAGCAGGCTGCGCGGGAAGTTGGCGTCGTGAACGACATCGGGAACCCACGCCGGCCGGCCGCTGCTCCAGACCCGTCCGGGCAGCCCCCGGCCCGGCTCGAACGTCTGCCGGCGCGTGACCGTCTCGAACTCCCCCAGCCGCGCACCGGGGCGACGCCAGGCTTCCTGACAGCGCAGGACGCCGGCTTGCCGATCCACGGCCCACAGGGCGCCCATGTCCCAATCGAGCGCCTCGCAGACGGATTTCAGAATTTCCGGAGCGGCCTCGGCCACCGCGCCGGCCTGGGCCAGGATTTGCGTGACGGCCAGCCGGACGTTGCGGAGAAGCTCCGCCCGCTGGTGCTCGGCCGCCATTTTCTGCTCGAACCCCTGCCGTTCGCGCTGCCGTAGCTCGTTGGCTTGCCGGCGGATCTCGCGCGACTTCTCGTATAGCTCGACGAACACCCCCACCTTGGCCCGCAGGATGGCTGGGATCAGCGGTTTGATGAGGAAATCGACCGCGCCCAGTTCATACGCCTTCTCGATGGCCTGGCGGTCGGTTTCGTGAGCCGTCACGAAAAGGATGGGGGTGTGCCGCGAACGCTGGCGGGTGCGGATGTGCCGGGCCGTCTCGAAGCCGTCCATGCCGGGCATCTGCACGTCGAGCAGGATGGCCGCGAAGTCGTCGTTGAGCAGCCGGTGCAGCGCTTCCTCGCCCGAACGGGCCTCGATCTGCTCCAGGCCGAGATCTTGCAGCAGCACCTCCAGGGCCAGGAGGTTGGGCAAGTGGTCGTCCACCAGCAGGATCTTCGCCTTCGAGCCGACCGGCTCGTCTCCCGCAGTCGCCCTGGCCGGTTGCGTGATTGGCTGCATGGCTCGCCTCGATGTCCCGCGGCGTCCCAAACTTGATTTATCTTACCGGAAGAATGGCCCGATGCCACCGCCCGACCCGCGCAACATAAACCAGCCCGCAGCGCCAGCAAGGGTTGCCCTTGCTGGCGCTGCGGGCTGGTAATGCCGCGGTGAAAATCGGAATCAGGGGTGGTCTTCGTCGCTGATGGCCTGCATGACCCAGCGGTTGATGTCACGGAGCATGTCGCAATGAATGCGGTGATTGGCGGCGTAGGTATGCAGGCGGACGGACAGGCCGGCGGTGTAGAGGAGGCGGAAATCCTGACGGGCCAGTTCCAGCGGCACCACCGCGTTGGCGATGCCGTGCCCGATCATCACGCGCAGGCGGCGCACATCGGGCAGGCGCAGAAGCGGCCCGCCGCGGCGCGGCATCACGCCATTGAGGGCGATGATCCCGGCGAAGCGCTCGGGGAACAACATACCCAGGCGGTACGCCAGCGTGGCTCCTTCGTGGAAGCCGGCCAAATAAATGCGTTCGGAATGGACGTGGAAATGGCGCCGGGTCTGTTCGACGGCGCGGAAGACATATTCTTCGATGCGGGCGTCGTTTTGGCCTTCCGCCCCCCAACTGAACGCCGGCCGGCCATTGTCGCGCAAACCCAGGGTGCGCGGCCCGCGCAGGCCGATGCAGATGTAATTGCGCCGGCTCAACTGCGGGGCGAGGCTGAGGATCTGTTCCTCACTTCCGCCGTGGCCATGCAGGAAGACCAGGAGTGGGTACGGATAGTTTGGTTCGTAGCCGGTCGGCAAGAAGGTCCGCAGCGGCCAGCTTCCGCGGCGTTCCTGCGCGGCGGGCACTTCCGAGGTGTAAAACCCCTCGGGCGGGCGAGACAAAAAGGCGGGCAAATCGGTTTGTGCCATGGGATACCCGATTATTCCGGATCTAGCGATTCCGCCGATGGTAGGAGTTGTAAGGCCATGGCCCCCAACGCCTTGAGCCAAAACTGCGGCGGACGCCCCACCTGACCGGCCAAGTCTACGTTTGCCCGCGCAGGGTGTCAACGCGGCTATGAGTCCAAGTCCGCGAAAATCAAGACTTTTTTCCCGTTCCGCTTCGGAATGCAACGGTTAGGGGAAGTAGGTGGGAGGGCGGAGATGAATGGTATGGTCACATAGCCCCCGGCTCGCCGGGGGGAGTTTCCCCCGGCGAGCCGAGGGCTATGTGGTGGTCGATTAAAGAATCCCCTGTTTTTCCAGGTATTCCATCAGCAAAACCGCCGCCTGCTGCGGCGATATACTGGTGGCATCGAGCGTCAGCTCAGGCTGAAGAGGAGCTTCATAGGGGTCGTCGATGCCAGTGAACCCCTTGAGTTGTCCGGCCCGGGCCTTTTTGTACAGCCCCTTGGGATCGCGCTGCTCGCACGTCTCGATCGGTGTGTTGACGTGGACCTCGATGAACGGCAGCTTGCCCTCGACGTGCAGGGCGCGGACCTTATCGCGGTCGGCACGGTACGGGCTGATGAAGCTGGTCATGGTCAGGACGCCGCAGTCGGCGAACAGCTTGGCCACCTCGCCGATGCGGCGGATGTTCTCCTCGCGGTCGGCGGCCGAGAAGCCGAGGTTCTTGTTCAGGCCGTGGCGAATGTTGTCGCCGTCGAGCACGTAAGCGAGTCGGCCGCGCTGGACCAAGGCGTGCTCCAGCGTGTAGGCGATGGTGCTCTTGCCCGACCCCGACAGGCCGGTGAACCACAGCGTCGCCCCCTTCTGCTTGAGCAACTTGGCTCGTTCGTCCCGACCGACGTGGCCCTCGTGCCAGGTAATGTTCGTCGCCTTGATCTCGGTCATCCGCAACTCCCGGTGTTCCCGCCTGGTAAATGAGAATTGGTATTCGTTCAGCGACGCTTCGCAGAAGCGTGTGGGAGTACGCTTCTGCGAAGCGTCGCTAAACGCTGTTTTATTTACCGAACCTTGATTCATCCAGTGGTTTGCAACCGTTCCGAAAAACGCGAAAGGCGGCGGGCACCCCAAAGGATTGCCCACCGCCTTTCGCGTTTTGCCGAGCGATTGTCAGCGGTTGCTCGACAGATCGATTTCGATTTCGGACAGGTCCACCTCGCGCTGCTCTTCCAGCGGCGTGGCGGCGTCATAGACTTTCTCCCAACTGCCGGCCGAGCGCCGGTCGGCCCAGTCCGGGTACTTCTCCATCTCGCGCTGGCAGTTGATGCACAGCGTCGAGTAGGGCAAGGCGTTGAGCCGGCCGATCGGGATCTTGCAGCCGCAGCCCTCGCACACGCCGTAGGTGCCCTGCTTCAGCCGCAGGAGGGCGCGATCGATCTGGCGCAACTCGCGCGAGTCCAGCTCGGCCAGTTGCGAGGCCATCTCCTCGCTGCCCGACTCGAAGGCCACGTCCGCCGAATCGCCCGTCGCGTCCGCCCCCTTAAGGTTGCGCAACCCGTCCAACTCGTCGGCCAGCTTCTTGCGAATGTCCGCCCGGCGACTCAAGAGGGATTTATGCAGTCGCAATAATGCGTCTCGTCGTGCCATAACTGACCACCTCGTCTCAAAAGGTGCCACGTCGCTTAGCCGGGTTGGGCCGTCCGCCCCACCCCTCAGATATCGCCCGATCGTTGCGATATCCCGCTCGCCCGATCCGATTATCTGAGTCGCTCGCGCTCTGCTCGGTTCCCTAAGAAGAAAAAGGAAAGTGAAGATCCTATCTCCACCTACATTCTGCAATCTTCGTGCCGTTAACCGATCTTAATGAGTTTTTGCGATATCCTTCGCAAGTTGCCTAGAGGAGAGAATTTGCGTCCAACCCTCGTTTCCTCTCTTTCTCGGCGTTTCCAGGCCGACTGAGCGATTATTGAACACATCCCTGCCGGATTTGCAGTCAGCGGAGGTTGCCTGGCGGAAACGCACCCTCTCGTTTCTCGACCAGAGGGGGGTCAACCTTCCCATTCCACCGCGAAGCCGGGAAACAGTCGATCCAAGTATATCCGACAAAATGTCGAGAGAGCGCAGTTTGCGCTTGCATTCTTGAATCTTTTTGACCTTTTCTTCGGATTATTCGTCGGAAAAGTTGGCAGAATGAGACTATTCGCTTCACGGAAAGAGTGGGCGGATGACACCCTACGCCGACACTTGGGGGCCGAGACGAGGGCGGAAACACAAGGGACTGATTCCGACTAGTGGTCGTTTTTTTCCTCCGCAAATTCTTGTTTCCAGACGAGTTGCGGCTTCTCTCCCCGATGACAGTCGAAAAGCAAGCGGGCAGCGGAGGGCTGGTCGTAATCCACTGCTCAAGGTGGCGGTGATAAAGCACCTGGCGGGCGATCCGTTTGGGGGGGCCGACCTGCCGGCGGACCTGCTCCGCGGTCATGCCGGGTTCCAGTTTGGCAAAGGGTGAGGCCGGCTCCCGAACGAAGGCAAACGAGAAAGCCTCTGTCCGAAAACAACTTGCGAACCCAATTACTCCGATCAGGAGCCACAGAGATCGGTGCGGTTGTTTCATCGCGGGGCGTCTCCGTTGCGGGTGGCCGCCAGGAAGACGGATGTTTCGGCTCCGGGGGCGAGATACCACAAGCGCGGCAGGAACCCGCTTTCGAGACGTGCCGGGTCAAGCAGGCTGCCAGCCGGCGGCGCGGAAGAATGCACGCCGAGACCAAGCAGGTCGGCCAGCGTGCTGGGCCGCTCGTACTTGATGACCTGATAATCGTCATCGAGATGGGCAGCGTCGTGGGCTGCTTGAATGGCGTCGTCGAGGGAGCCGATCTGGTCGATGAGCTGGAACTGGCGCGCCTTCTCCGCGGTCCACACGCCGCCGTCGGCGAGATAGCGTTCATAGGGTTTGCGCTCCTCGCCGTTTTTGAGGAAGTCTGGCCCCGCCCGAAGCGGCGTGATCTTCAAGGGTTGCAGCAATTTGCCGTTGGCCAACATGGGCCGGCCCTGCTCGACGACTTTGAGGAAGCTCTGGTATGCCTCATCGACCATGTCCTGCCAGACTTCCCGCTCGTGGGCGGTCATGTCCTTGAACGGCGAGCCGCTGTCCTTGATTTGGCCCTGCTTGATAGTGGTCAGCGAGACGCCGATCTTCTAGCCGAGTTCCTTCAAATTGGGGAAGGACGAATAGACGCCGATGGAGCCGGTCAGGGTGGTGCGTTCGGCGAAGAGCGTCTGTGCCGGCATGGCGACATAGTACCCCCCCGAGGCGGCCAGGGCGCCCATCGAGACGACGAGCGGCCGGGCGCCGCGTTTCTTCTTGGCGTTGCCGTCGCGCAGCTCGACGAGCCGGCGGTGGAGGTCGTCGCTGGCCGTGATGCTGCCGCCCGGACTGTTGATGCGCAGGACCACGGCCTTGACGTGCTTGTCCCCGGCCGCCTGTTCGATCTGCTTGTGGACGTAGGACATCAACCCTTCGAGGATGACGCCATCGAGGGTGATGACGACGATCTTGTCGCTGACTCCGGACTTGCCGGCGTAGTGCTGCTCGGAGAGCGGCAGAATAGACGTATCCGGTTTGCGCAGGGCGACAAAGCCGAGACAACCGAGGAGGATCACGATCCCGGCCAGGATATTGAGGCCGAACGAAAGGGCGAAGGCGCAGCCGAGCACCGGCGAGTTGCGCGGCGGCGGAGGCGGCGGGGGACGCCGGGGCCGATAACCTCCCGATCCCAGGGGCACATCGGCGGAAGGCGGGGAAGCCGAGGAGGAAGGTCCGCTCGTCGATTCGGGCATATCGCTCATGGGCTGGCTCCTACCCGGTCGTCGTCCCTGTTCCGCGGCTCTGGTACGAGGAAGAGCTGACCGAGAACGAGTCCATCATACGCCCGGTTGCCCGCTTTGAGAAGCATCCCGTCCACTACCGACCTTGGAACCGAGGTAGGCGTTGCCGTACTTTGAGAGAGGGGAGAAGAAGCGAGCAGGAGCATGGCAGGAGATGCGCTGGTGACAATCCGTTGTTTGCTGGATGGATTGCTGTTGTACGCGACGCTGCGGCCGGAGCCGGCGACGCTGCTGGCCTTCGACGGCGACGAGTCGTTCGTCATGGAGGCGGTCGAGGCGATGTATTACGAGTTGGTCTCCGCGACCGGCGACGAGCTGCTCGGTCTGGAGCGAGCCTGTTACCGTTTGCTCCGTCGCGCCGCCGACTTCCGCCAGGTCGAGGACGGCGACGTTGCTCCTGCCTGACTTGCCCTTTTCCCGCAAATCCGCCGATTTGCGTCCGACCCCTTGAAGGGGCGCAATGGCCCTGCTATAAAAACTTTCCGATTGGCCGCTGGGGTGGCGTGTTTGGGGGCGTAGCTCAATTGGTTAGAGTACCGGACTGTCGATCCGGTGGTTGCGGGTTCGAGTCCCGTCGCCCTCGCTAAACAGAAGTAGCCGCAAGCTAAGGACTTGCGGCTACTGTCGTTTCAGGGATATGACGAGTGGCAAATCGGTTTGGCAACAATTTGGCAACACTGCACCGCTTGCATTGCGGTCGCGTTGCTGGGGGGGGCAGATATGCTTGAAGCTGCCCGCCGTACTCCTGCTGCGAGGAGCCAGCGAAGAGCGAATCCGGGTTCGCCTTGCGGAGGGCGAACTGGTTCAGCACTGCCCGACGGCACGTGCTATGCGCTCTCCGTCCGGTTGATGCGATTTTCCAGGTCTGGCAAAGTCGCGAGCACATCGTCGAATGAGGGCGGCTCAGAGAGGTACATGTCCCGCATCGCCTGGTAATCTCGCCGCAGGGCAGGCAAGCGCTCTGCCGGCGGGACGAGGCGAAAGGTTCCGGGCTTCGCCAGGTCGTAGTTCGCCCACGAACTGCCAAAGAACTGGCCCTTCCACGCTACGACCCGGTCCCGGAGGTCGTGCTGGTCGATGGCCCTGCTCGCGGTCGGGTGCTCGGCCAGCGCCGCCGTGTCCGCGTAGTGGCGGGAGAACCGGTCGGGCGTCGGCTTCTCGGCCGGCCGGTGGTATTCGGCGTGGAGGATCGTCGCCTTCTCCCAGAAGCTCCGCTCCACTTCCAGGGCAACGACTTCGCATCGCCAGTCGGGAAATGCGTCGGGGAGGACATCGGCCACCCACGGCCGCACCGGATGGCGGCCGACCGGCTGCTGGTCGGTGAGCGAGCCGAATTCCAGCTTCACCGAGCGTTTGAGGTACTCGAACCCCGCCGGCTGCGACGATGGGTAGTGGAACAGGAGCACCGGCGAGTTCGTGTTGGGGTCCGTCAGGAACTCGAACCATCCGCCGTCGCGCTTTCCGAGCACTGCCTCCGCGGCCGCTTCCAGGGCGGGTGCGATCTGCGTCTTCACCGCCTGCGCGCAGGCGGCCTCGGCCCTCGTCATCCACTTGTTCGCCTGGTTCCGGCTCGTCCCCGCCTCCGGCAGCTTCAGGAACTCCGGCGACAGCGACAGGTCGATGTCTTCCGAGAACCGCTCGATGACGCCGAACACCTTCGACAGCGATGTGCCGCCCTTGAACACCAGGCTGCCGGCGAACTCCGACTCGAACAGCATGCCCAGCAGCCAGCACACCCAGAAGTCCTTCTCCAGGACCACCGGGGATACGTTCCGCCGGATCGCCGCCTGCTCGATGTACAGGCGGCGTTCTTCGGCCGGCAGTTCGAGGAAGCCGAGCCTCATGCGTCCTCCTCGGCGAGTTCCCGGAAGATCGGGTGCATCCAGGCCGGGGCGAGCCTGAGATCCTTGATGAGTTCCCGCCGCTTGTCGGCCGGGAGCGTCCGCTTCAGGTGCTCGCGCCGCTCCGGGGTCACATGCTCCTTGCCCAGCTCGCGAAGGGCCTGGATCAGAAGACCGCTCAGCCGCCCCGCCGCCGCCATGTTCCGCGCGGTCGTCCGGCGGAGCTGGATCGTCGTCGGGCCGATCTTTACCGTCCGGCTCGGGCCATCGGTCAGGAACACCGCTTTCGCCGGCACCTGCTCGGACAGGCCCAGGGTGTTCGCCGCGTAGGCTCCCGCTGGTTGCAGGCGGGTGCGGTCGCGGCCGGCCAGGGCCTCTGGCCACGGCTTCGGCGGACGGCGAGAGCGGGCCGAGCACCGGGTGCTCTTTCGGGAAGTCGTACACCCCGCGGGCGAGGCGGCGAATCGTTCCCTTCCGGGCGAGCCGGTGCAGGGCGATGTCGACCGCCTCGCGGCTGCCGAGGTCCAGGAAGTCTGCCGGAACGAACACGGAACCGCGTCCGCGGCTGTGGATGGCCGCAAGTATCCTTGAATCAATGGATTGCGGTGATTTTCTTCTTGCCATCATGTAAGGAATTTTAGCCTATTTTTCTTACAGAATCAAGGGCCACCTGGCCGGGGAATTCGGCTGCCGATGGCGGGAAAGCGCGGGGGTGTGGGCTTGTGGCCTCTTTACAGAGTGACCCGGTATGGTGTAAGCTAGTCGGCGAACATGGCGAACGAGTACAAAACCCTTGGCGACATCATCCGAACCGCGAGAGTCGCGGCAGGTCCGAGCCTGCGCGAATTTGCCCGCTCCCTGGGCATCACCCCTTCATACCAGAGCGACATCGAAAACGACCGCCGCATCCCTTCCGAGGATGTTCTCAAGAAAATTGCCGAATTGCTCAAACTCGACTTCAAGGAACTGATGGCCCTCGGCGGACGGTTCGGCGAAGACGCGGAGCGTTACCTGCGACGTCACCCGACCGCCGGCGCCCTGTTCCGCAAGCTCTCTGAGACAAACGCCCCTGAGAATGTGCTGCGCAAGATGCTGAAGGAAGCCGAAGAGCTGGAGCGTAAGAAGGAGGAGGACCAGTGAAGCGATTCCGGGACTCCAAAACGGGAACTGAGCGGCTGTGGATCGAGCCTGACGAGATCGAGGCACGGACCGAAGCCGAGCTGGTAAAGGCGGGGCTGATGCCGACCGTCGAGGCTCCGGCGGTCAATGTCGAGGCGTTCGTAGAGAAGCACCTGGGCGCACGGCTCAAGCGGCTGGCCCTGGAGAAGCCCGAAACGCTGCGGCAGTTCATGAGGTAAGAGTGCGGCTTCCTCTTCTTGCGCATGGCTTGGTCTCCCAGCAGGGACGACATTGATTGGGCGATGCAGCCCTGTCACTCATTTCGGATCGAGAACACGCCCGGAGAATAGCACGGCGTTGGTCTTCCTGTCCCGAATGAAGAAGAGAAAGGGGTGGTCGGCTTTGAATATCTTTGGCTGTGGTGCCGGACCACTTATGCCAGCGCAAAGAACCATCCCCACGGCAGTAGCCGCTGCCGCCTCAGTGCCTTCTTCGTTGACCTCCACGAACGCCTTGTGGACCACCTCGGAAATCTTCAGCGGCTCTTCTCCGATACCGCTGAAATCAGCCTCGTCGCTGAAGGCCAGTTCGGCGTGCAAACCACACAATATCGGCTTCAACAGGAACGCCGTTTCCAGATTGAAACGGGGAAGCGAGACGAGAACAGCTTCTTCGTAGTCCAGGCCGTCCGTCACCTGGCGGTAAGTATCTCCAGCCGCCCATTGGCGTTCTATCGCAGCCAGGCCGTCCCTTTTCGTGGGAAGCACGATCAGCATGGATAGTTGCCGGCCCTGGTAGGGAATATCGAGCGCCTGGAAGCCGTTGCCCTCGTAGTAAAGGTAGCCGCCCCGCTGGTGCATCATCGGCACCTTGCGGGTTTCCGGGCCGTGCCATTCCTCTTCTCGGGTATCTGCCTCCTTGAAGGTCTTCTCCCATTGGCCCTTAAAGTAGATGGCGTTGGTGAGGATCAGGCATGTGTCTTTGTTGATGAGGTTGCGCTGGATTAGCTCCTTGACCTTCTCACGAGTCTTGGCACTGACCCAGGCGTTGATCGTCTTCACCGCCTCGTCCGGTTGGACACGGAAATCGACTTCGTGCATGGCCCCATCGTAGAAATCAGCGACGGCCTCCTGGAAAGTCGGGTTTGAAGTGATAGCCTTTCTGTCCCCACAGGGCGTTGGCTGTGACCAGTTGAAAAGGTCGCTCGCCCTCGCCGTGGATCGACTTCAGCAGCCGGGCATATTGACGATTCTGCTCCTCGACGCTCTCCGGTGCGCCGATCAGGTCAGCCATCACCCGGCGTGTTTCGCCTCTTGCGCCTGCAGCAGTCATGGCAAGGGCCACTTGGATACTGAACGGCGAGAGGAACAGGTTCTTGCCCGCCTGGGTACTGGCCAGCTTGTTATAAAGGCGGGCGGCGAAAGTGTTGCGAGCAGTAATCGTTGCGTTCATGCTGAGTCTCCCTTGTGAATCATGACTCTTCCGACACTTCCACGCTCGTAATATCTCCCTCGGCATGAAGCCACCGCAGGATTTCCAGACACCGAGCCTGATACTCCTCGCCGCCATGCTTCTCTTTGGGGTCGGGCGGCACGATCTCGAACGGCGGCATCTTGTTCCAGCGGCGCTCAATTTCGGCGTATACGAGCGTCAGGAAAATCTGGTGGTCGTCACTCGGAACAGGTGGGCCGACGACGTAGATTTTGAACGGCTCCGGGTTCTCGATGGGACGAGTGGGACGTGATCGGCCGAGCCAGTGCTGCAACGCCATCGACGGCCATTTGGCGAGCGTCCGGCTGCCATCTTCACAGGCGTATTCAATGCGCATGGTTCACCGCCAGGAAATCACTCCCACGCCTTAGCATGAGCAGAGAGTAAGTCGTCGTCACAGTTCCAAGTCCGGGACGATGTTCTGGTCCGTGGATGACGACCTGCTCTTCGTTCCCATCGGCATACTCCACGGTTTGCCGCCATGTAACCGTCCCTACGCTCCATCGTACCCCCTGCGCAACAAAACTCGACCTCGGCAGCTACCACTTGCTCACGCCATCGCCCGCCGCTTCTCCTCGATGAAGCGAACGTGGTGCGGGATGTGCGCCGTGATCCGTTGCAGCAAATTCTCCAGAGTCAGCACCCCATCACGAGAATGTCCTCCTCTCCGCTGAAAATCCACAGGTGTCAGAGTTCGAAGAATCCGAGCCATCTGCTTCCGAGTCCATTCGATGATTGCCAGTTCCTCTTCCATATCCCGGTGATCGTAGGCCAAGCGTGCGGCAAATAGCTGAGGATCGCCCTTGAGCAATTCGGGTTCTTCCAGGGCGATAACTCGTTTCATGCGGTCGGCGTAAATCGGCTCGTAGTCCGCAAGATGACAAACGACTTCCTGGGTAGACCACTTGCCGGGCATCGGCCTGGCGAGCAGTTGCTCCTTCTTCATCCCGGCGATAGCACGCCGCAGCAGGTCAGGCCCAGCAAGGTACTGTTCAATCAAAGTATCGAAGTCCATCGGGTCTTCCTCACGATGGAGGTCGGCTTTTGCTTTGTGCTTCGGCCACCACTCTCTGCATCGCCGCCACCGAATCTCTGGCGAAACGTTTTTGCAGCCGACGTGCGAACGGATAGCCCAGCCGTGCCAGGAGTTGCTGCGGGCGGGAGAAGGCCAGGATGTCATACCACACCGCATCTTCCTGCTCGTGCCCCTCCACGGTGAAGCGCTCCTCCCCCGACTCGGCGTGTTCCGGCAGCGTACCGTAGGCGAAGCCGAACCGCTTGACCGGCCCCTCCTCGTCCACGACGTACACAATCCGGCAGGCGTTGAGCCACCACAGGCCAAAGAGCCGGGCGTTCACCGCCACGACCTGTCCCGCCTGGATCGGCGTCTCCGGGGGACATGCCTCCACCCAGCCGAGGCGGAAATGCTCCCAGCGCCGCAGGGCATTCTTGGCAGCTGCGAAAGTCTTGGCCCCGGCACCGATCTCGATGCGGGCGTGGTCCACGATGAAACCGGCAGGCGGCACAGCAGCCGTGGCCCCGACCGCCGGGTAGGTGAAGTCGAGTTTGGACTGCGTAGCGAGGAAGTCACGCAGCCGCTCCACGGATGGCTTCCGCAGTAAGAGCATCGCCGCCCTCCGAACATCATCCTCGCCGCCCATCGTTTCCCGGATGGACCATCTCACACCCCCTCAAAAGGCACCAGTTCGTTCGTTTGGGTATCGAACAGGGCACATTTGCCATCCCAGACGGCATGGACGACGACAAGGTGGCGTTCCCGTTCGTCCAGGCGCACCGGAGCCTCCCCCCGCCACGGTAACAGGCCGTCGGGCGTGCCAAGCAACCAGCGGTGCATGTGGCCGATGAACATGACCCGGTGCGGGACTGCTACAAAACTCCGGGCGAGCTTCTCGGGTGAATCGGGAGGGCCATCAAAATACCAAAGGTCTTCAATCTTGTGCGGGTCGAGCCAGGGTTCGACATGGGTGAACAGGCAGCCGTCGATTTCCAGTCGGGGTTGGAGGCTGCCCATGAAGGAGAGGACGGCGGCGCTGTACCGCTGGCATACTTTCTCATCAGGATCGAAACACAAGCCAATGTCGTGATTGCCCCAGACGCCCACGGCTTGCACTCGCTGAAGAAGGCTGACCGTCTCCTCGATCTGCTTGCCCATCTCGAAAACGTCGCCCAGGAAGACGAAGCGGTCGGCACCATGCTGTTGCAACACGGCGATGGCCTTGCGCAGTTGCTTGGCCTGCTCGTGGATGTCGGCCAATAATCCCAGCTTCATCGGATTCCTTTCGTCTCACTTCCGTTGCGCCATCGGCTCGATCAACCACTCGTCGAGGGCATTTCTCGCTCCCTTAGCCGTTCTTGTCGGGCCGCATCTTCGCCCGCTCAGCGCTTGACCGCCAGCACCGCATCCAGGGGCGACGACGTTCGACAGCCGAACACGTCTGCGAACCCAACCCGCTTTAGCAACGCCTCGTACTCCGATAGAGTCCGCTCCTTGCCCTCTGTGCAAGTCAGCATGTTGAGGTTCTGCATTTGCGCCCGACCGAGGACCACGCTTGCCTTGCTCCAGGAGTTTCTCGGCAACAAGAACAGCACCCTCGGGCGGCAGCTGATCGTGAATGCGACGCAACAGCTGGACGATTTTCTCCTCGGTCCAGTCATGCAGAATACGGCCCAACGCATAGAGGTCGCCTTCCGGCAGCGGGTCCACGAAAAAGTCGCCGGCCACGACCTTGATCTGCTCGGCCGCAGCGGAAGCGTCTACGATTTCCTGGGCCAGAGCCACGGCATCGGGCAGGTCGAAAACGACGGCCCGCAGCTGCCGGTAGCGCTCACAAGCGGTGATGGCGAGATGACCCGTGGCTCCCCCCAGATCAACCAGACAGCGGTACTTGCTCAGGTCGAAAGCGGCGACGACTTGCGGAGAGCTAATCAGGCCGTAACCGTGCATTCCCATCAGGAACTCCCGCTTGGCCTCGTCGGTATGGAAGAAGTGGGAGAAGATCGGGCCGTCCCAGCCGAAGGTCTGCTTCCAGCGGTGGCTGCCCTCCCGCACTGCATCTTCCAGGTTGCCCCACAGCTTCCACATCACGTCGCTGGAATAGTGGATGTATCCGGTGAGCCGATGGGGGCTGCTGCGGCACAAGTAAGTCGAGGCCGCCGGCGTATTGCGGTAGCCCTGGTCGTCTCGGTCGAGCAGTTGCAGGCCGACGCAGGCATCCAGCAGGCGTTCCAGGGCGTCCGGGTTCGCTTTCAACTCGTCTGCCAGCATTCGCAGCGGTTTGGGTCCGGCGCTGAGGGCATCGAACACGCCCAGGGAGACGGCGGCAAACATGGCTTTGGAACAGCGGAAGGCTTGAAGCAGATCGAGGACGATTCCGGGGTCGGGTCTGGTGATGTCCTTTGCCATCGGACGGGATTCCTCCGTGGACACAACACTTCTGTTTTGGTAATTGCATCGAGGTCGCCCCTGGCATCTCAGTACCGAGGTCGATTTGCTGTACCTCTCCTACAAGTGCTTGTCAGCATCGTTTACTTTGGATTTCCATGCAGCACCTTCTCGGTCCTCGATGTAATCACTTCACCTGCCTTATCGGTCGCCACGAATTCGAGGGTGTAGATTCCGGGCGGCAAATCGAACAACTCCCAACCGCCGGTCCAGAGGAGGAAGCCATCCTGACTCTTCTTGCTGCCGGTCGAAGTTTTGCGAACCTTGCCGTCAGCATCAAGCAGTTTCCCTTCCAACTTGGCGACTGATCCTGCGATGGTCGGCGATACACAGACGGTGCCGTACAGCCAGGCGTAGTTGGTAGATCGGGTCAGGCTCAACGGCAGCATCACTCGGCCCAGCGGCTTGAGATCGTCGGCCTTGATCTTGTCCACGAGTTTCACACGCCCGAATGCGGACGGGGAACCTACAGCTGCGGGGCCAGAATAAACGAACGTGCGATCCACCCGTTGCCCTCCGTCGCTGCTGCACAGTTCGCACTCGATGCCGATGATCTGCCCTGATTTGGCCTTGAAGTCGGGAAAGTTCGCCCACGGCAGCTTGAACTCGGCGGTCCAGCCCCACGGCATCTTCTCGGCGGCAACCTCGGCCCCCCGGAGCTTAAAATCCTTGAAGGCGGGCAAGTCCCTCACCTGGATGCGAGGTTTGATCTCGGTCTTGGTGAACGGAGTGTAAAAGCAGTGCAGGGTGCCAGGGCCGAACTCCTTGGCTCCGAGCTTTTCCCCACGCCGGGTGTCGAGGTAGAACTCAACCGCATCGCCGTTCCAGATTTGAGTGTCGAGGCCGACGTGCGCTGGTTTCTGGTCGAGGCAGCGCAGGCCGACGTAGAGGTTTTGCTCGTCCCACAGGAAGAGGAACTGCCCACCCCGGTTGGCGTAATCAGGATGGCCGACGTGGACCGGCGTGACGAAAGCACCGTCCCAATCGTCCAGCTTGCCGTCCATCGCAATCTGCTTCTGTGCCTTCGGGATCAGGCCAACGACCGGCTGCTCCTGCGCTGAGGCCGGAGAAGCGATGGCTCCGCAAACGATCAACAGCGTGAGTAGTTTGTGCCAATTCATATTCAACCTCGCTTCGCCGCCAAGGTGACGGCACCATTTTCTTACGATCAATCGACCTGACCAGCCAACGCCTTGCTGAGTGGACATCCCTCCAGAACCGGCTCCCCACGGCGATAGCGAGCCAGCAACTCCTGCGACCGTTGGGCCAATATTCGCCGGACTTCTCGCCGTTTGCCTTTCATTCTGGGAATCGTCATCGTGTCGTAGGCTGTCGTCTGGTGTCGGAGCCAGGCGATGACAGCAGCTTCGGCCCTCCGTTCGATGGGGATGCGTTTCGTCCTCGCCACAGTCCCACTGCCGACCGGCGTGGCATGATCGCTCACGGCTCGTGCCAGGCGGTCGGCTAGGTCGGCGTAATGCGGATGGAAGGCCAGGAACTTTATCACCGCTCCGAAGAAATCCTCGACGTACTCGGCCTGGGCCTTATCCCTACGGCGAGCGTCGGCCTCCTTACGCTTGGCGTAGCTCTCCGTGCCTCGCTCTGCTTCAAGTTCGACACGGATGCAGTCGATGGTCGCTGCGGGTGCCCAAACGCCTCGTGAGAAGATCTTCCGGCCTTTCTTTTCCTGGACGATCCAATGGTCGCCAGCCTCCTTCACCCGGCGGTTCAGGGCGGCGTCACCAGGGAGAAGCAGCGCCCAACCCTCCGGGACGGTCAGGATTCGGCCATCGGCGGAACGGACGGCGTTCGGGCTTGGACCTGGGGAGAAGATGTTGCTCATGCAGCTTCAGCATCCATCAAGGTCGCCAAGTGCCGTCTGCCGTACCGTCAGGACTCGCCAGCACGACCTTGTAGCCATCGAGGTCACGAAGCCAGATTTCCCAATGGTTCGGGCCTCCATCTCCATCGGGCGGGTTGCGGTGGCGGGGCATGATGACTTCAGCGCCCAGCGCCTCGGCCCGTGCGATTGCGGCGTCGATGTCGTCTACCTCGAACCACAGGAGCAGGCCATTTCCCGGAGGCAAGTCGTTCGGATCGCCGATGCGTCCGTGGTGATGCTCCTCTTCCCAGCGGTGAAGTTGCATCACCAGCTTGCCGGAATGGACGAGGCGTTCGTAGTTCGGCCCGCCGTGGTCGCTCTCGCAGTCGAGCAAGCGCTGATACCACCGGCTGCTGGCCTCGACATCCCGAACGCAAATCAACGGCTGCGGTCGCATCATGTGGCCTCCCCATAACGCACGCCCAGCCACACGGTCGGCTCGTCCGGCGTCGTCCAATCGACCCGATGCTTCTTGAAGGCCGGGATGTTGATGAAGTCGCCGGGCTTCATCTCGACCATGCCATCCTCGAACTGCAACCTCGCCGCCCCCTTCAGCACGATGACCCACTCGTGCTGGGCTTGGTCGTACCAGAAGTCGGCGGGCGAGGCGTGGCCGTGCGAGATGATCCGCTCGATGCGCACGTCGGCGGCACGGACGAGAATCTGGACCAGTTCCTTGGGCAAGTGCTGCGGCAGGTCATCGAAGATGTTCTTGATGCTTTCGCCGACTTGCTCGCTGCTCGACCCCAAGGGCTGAAATCGAGGCACGTCCCGGCCATCGACCTTCACCGTCTCGCGAGAACATCTGCTTCGGGCGCACCCACAGGCCGTGTTCGCCGTACTCCTGCCGGTAGACGACGAGTTCTTCCAGCGTCTCGCTGTGCCGGGCCGTGCCGAGGACGGTGTATTCGTTGCCTTTGTAGTGCCGGTAGCGACCGATGATGATCTCACTCATGGACGGACCTTCCCCATCTTCTTTGCCTTTTTCTCGAAAAACTCCAGCCAGCCCAATGTCAGGGCATCGGAGATCGTCTTCGACCGGCGCAACTCGTCGGGCGTTTTGCCCCAATAGAAGCCGATCCAGCCAGTGGCGAACTTCTTCGATCCCTCGATAAATTCTTCCATTTCCTTCGGCGAGCAGGCCAGCGGGAACGTCTCCTCGATCAGCACGGGTTTGCCAACCGAGAAGCCAGACAGCGTGTCCAGCGCGTCCTTCACCTTGCCCGCTTTGGGATAGAGATGAACGCTGATGAAATCGAGATCGTCGGCGATCTTGGCGGGGACGAAGCCCGAAGTCAGGCCGGGACGATCCAGGCTCCAGTCCACGAGGCCGACCGTAATCAGGTGCCGCTTGTCCTTTTCCCGGATGGCGACGGTCAACTGAAGTACCCACTGTCGGGCGATGTCGGGCCGGGGCCGATCTTTCTGGTCGATGTTGATGAATTGAACGAAGTGCTTCCCGGCGAATGGCGCTGGCAACCAGTCGCCGTCCTTGCGTTTTCCACCGGCGACGACCGGCTCGTTCATCAAGTCGTAGCAGAAGACGGCGGGGCTGTCCTTGCACCTGCCGGCCACGGCCTGCCAGAAGCGGGCCTGCACGTTCCAGCGCTCATTCTCGGAGAGCTTGTCGTACCAGGAGGGCACATCCTTCTTGTGGTAGCAGCCCAGGCCCGTCAGGTCGAGGTAAAGACGCTCCTTCTCGGCGAGCCGCAGCAACTTGTCGAGTTGGCCCAGCGCCTTCTCATTCGCCTTGTCTGGCGCTTCCATGAACTTGCCGAGTTGCAGGTGGACCCGGACGACGTTGGCACCCAGCTTCTTCATCTGGCCGAAGTGGGCCTCGACGGTCTGCCACTCCTCGTCCCAATAATCCTCGATGAGCCTGTCATCGGTGTCATGGTCGTAGTTGAAGCCCCAGGGGATGAATTGCGTGCCGGATGGTTCGAGGACGAATCCCTTCTTGTTCTTGGAGACGGCGATCCACGGCATGTCGCTTTTCTCCTGGGCTATGGCTGGGGCCAGGAGGAAGCAGATACCGAGCGTGGCGACAAGTATGGAGAATACTTGCTTCATTCGCAGACCTCAGCCACTACCGTTTCGATTTTTTTTCTTCGCCACGAACTCGGAATCGTCACCCCCGCCGTGGAAGAAGATCATCCCGTGCAGTTCATCGCCCTTGACCACGGCCCACCCTCGGCCCTGCGCCGGGTCCATTTCGTCGTTGCCGTCCCAGGTCCACTCCACCGTTGGCTCTCCGTCCCGTGTGGTGAGCCGGCAGTCCATGTGTCCGTGAACGTAGCCGAAGTGGAACTCGCCGCTTTCCTTGTCGTCAAACTCGAAGAAGCCTTCTTCTTCTGCGTCAATGTAGTCCTCGTCCCAGGCGCTCATCAATACAATCCGCCAACGCCCGGTGAAGCGATTCGTTGCTTTCGTCTTCTTCGCCATTTCACTCTCCCTACTTCCGATCCGCCGGGATGTACGGGATCAACCCTTTGTTGAAGGCGATTTCTTGCAGTTGCCGGGGTGCATGGCGAATGTCCATTGGCAGCCCATTGACCTCAACCATCCAGATCAGCGGGTTGTCCTCCAGGCGGCTGGGCAGAGTCCAGTTTGGGTCCAGCGGGTGGAGGTTCAGCATCTTTCGGATCGCCGCCGATTTCGCCGCTCCGCTGCTCTCGCTGACGCCGAACCTGGCGTCGATGTCGCTCAGGCGCATGTGGGGAGTCTGGCTCTTGTCGTGCAGGAAGTTGATCCAGCCGATGGTCCGCACGATGCCGCTGGCCCAGGTGTTCGGGCTGCCGTGTAGCAAGGGCGATGGTCGCTTGCGGCCCAGCTTTTCGGCCAGCTTGCGACAAAGCACGGCATACTCGTCGTTCAGATGCTCCTTGCAAAACTGGTCGATGAGGCCGATGACGATCTGCACGGCCTCGTCCTTTTGTTCTTTTGACGGTAGCTTCGGCATCGGCTTGGCTTTTGGCACTTTTGCAGGCAACGGCTCCTTCGACATCGGCAGCGACGTGACGATCCCATGCCGGGCCTTGGCCTCCTTGAAGCTGTCGTTGAGCGAACGCCGGATGCCGGGGCCGAAGGAAATGCGGTAGCTGCTCATCAGGCCGTCATAAACGATCATGCCGTTGAACGGCAGTAGCACCGTCTCCGTCAGCACCGGCAGGTAGGGACCGACCAATTCCTCGAAGGGTTGCGACAGCGCCAGGACGCCGTAAGCGAAGGCTGGATCGGTCGTCGAGAGGAAGACCATGTACTTCTTCAACTGCCGGAAGACGTAGAACTTGCCGTGGACGAGATGCCGCCAGGAGCGCACGATGTCGAGTTCGTCATCTGTCAGGTGGGCCGGGTTGTCCTCGACAAACTGCTGGATCAGGTCGGTGTGCTGGAGAAAGGCGTCCCGGACCTTGAGGCGCACTTCCGGCGACAGCGACGAGAACGCTTCGGCCGAAGCAACGTCGTCGGGGACCACCTGGAGGCGCTGGTTCACGAAGAACATGAGCGCCCGGTGCAGCTTGAAGAACAGGCCGACATCCTGTGGGGTAAGAAGCATGTCGATTCACTGCTCCTGAGACTCGCCCTCATGCACTGCTGATTCGTGCCGTTCCTCGGCCTCGAAGCCCAAGGCATTCGTCGGGTCGCCTCGCCGCTACGCTTCAGCCCGCCGTCGATCCCCAGCGGCTATTCTACTGGCGGTGGGGGGTACAATGAGCCGAAAAGGAACGCCATGCCGCCAGCCGTTCTCACCATCGGTCACTCGAATCATCCTCTGGATCGCTTCCTGGCCCTGCTCGCCCAGCATGAGGTCGAGGGGTTGGTGGACATCCGACGCTTCCCCGGCTCCAGAAAGCATCCCCACTTCCACCGGGACAACCTCGCTGCGTCCTTGCCGAAGACAGGCATGGAATACCACTGGCTCGAAGCCCTCGGAGGTCGTCGGCACAAGCGGCGGGACGAATCCCCGAACATTGGCCTGCACAACGCCAGCTTCCGTAACTACGCCGACTACATGCTGACCCCGGAGTTTCAGGAAGGCGTGGCTCGGCTGCTGGAGACTGCCCATCGCAAGCGCACGGTCTCGATGTGCCCCGAGGGTCTGTTCTGGCGCTGCCATCGACGGCTGGTCAGCGACTTCTTGGTTGCGAAGGGGATGAAGGTTCAGCACATCATGCCTACCGGCGAGTTGCGACCGCACACGCTGACGCCAGGTGCGGTGATCGAAGGCGGAAGAGTGACCTACCCAGGTGAGAAGGCGCTTTTCACTTGAGTAGCGCTACTGCCTTTCTTGTAGCACCCCCGTCTCGTCGGCAGAGCGCCTCTGCGGAACTTTTCGGCCCCGGTGAACCCCCCAAGCACGGCGAGTGCAAGCGCTGTTGCCTCAGTTGGCCTGGTCACGGAAAATCGTGGATCAAATAGCCCTCGTGTGGGAGGTAATAGATAGAGGGTGGAAGGCGACACCTGCGAAGGGAGGAACATGGCGGCAAGCCAGATGAGCGAGGTCATGCAGCACCTTCGCAGGACCGTGCTTCTGCGGGATGGGTCTGGACTGACCGATGGGCAACTTCTTGGGTGCTTCATCGGTAACGCCCCGGCGAATCACGTCGCTCGTCGGCTGGTAGCGCACGGGGCTTGGACCCACTGATCGTAGACCAGCGGGTTTGAAGCGCGTTGATGGATCGAGGTTTACTTGTCGGTCGCATCTCGGACGAGTTGACCTCGCCCCGCTTCAATAGCCAACGATCCGGCAACCAGTCGAGCAGTTGCTCCGCCGTCGGCGTCTCGCCCAACGCGAACAACCCCGGCAGTGCGTCGCGGAGGTACGCGAACGGGTCGATCCCCAGATGCTTGCAGGTGCCGACGGCGGAGTACAACACCGCTGCCGTCTGCCCGCCCACTTCGCTTCCGATGACGCCCCAGGCATTACGGCCCAGTGCGATCACGCGAAGCGTTCTTTCGCTCAGGTTGTTGTCCAGCGCCAGGAAGCCCTGTTCGAGGTATCGCTTCAACGCATCCCAGTTGTTCCAGGCGTACCCGATCGCACTCCCCAACGGCGACTTCGGCAACACGCCTGGCTTCTGCTCGTCGAGCCACATCAACAGTTCTCCCCACACCGGCTCGGCGTCGCGTTGCCGCAATTGGCGACGTTGCTCTTCACGCTGCTGGCGCTGGTCCCGTTGCGCAGGTCGTCCGAGGGCAGCAGCAACGGCGGCAACGACCGTTCGACGGCGTACAAGCGACCGATCATCTCCAGCGCCTTGCTCGCCCGTTCGTCGCCAGCGTCGCCGGCGGCCACGAACTTGCGCCGGGCATGAGCGACGCAACACACGTGCTTCACCCGGCCGTCGCGGTAAAGCCCCTCATACTGGGCCAGCGCGTCCGCCTGCAAGTAACCCGCGTACCCGGCCAGGAACCGCTCCGGCCCTTGGGCCGTGTAGTCACTGGTAAAGTCGAACAGCACGTACGGATAGTCCGCGTCCCCGATGCACGTCCACAGGTGCGCCTTCTTGGTGCGATTCGAACCAGGCACCCGCAACTTCACACCGGTGTCGTCGCCGTGGATCACACGCGACAGCAGCAACCGCCGATGCATCAACTTGTAGAGCGGCGTCAATAACTCCGACGCCCGGAACAGCCAGTCACCCAGCGTCGAGGACGCGATCGTCACGCCCGACCTCGCCAGTTGGCCGGCGAGTCGATGCACGGGCGTGTGGTCGGCGAACTTGGCGGTGACGACGTGGGCCAACAGCCCCGGACCGCACAACCCCTTTGCAATCGGGCCGACCTGAGCGGGGCCAGCGGTCTGGAGGCGTTGCTCGCCCGGCACGGTCTGGGGATTGCAGTGCCGGCAGGCGTAACTCTTCTTGACGGTGCGGAGGACGAAAAACCGAGCGGGTTCCAGGTCCAGTTGCTCGGTGGTCTGCTCCCCGATGCACGCCCGCGACCGACCGCAGCACGGGCACAACTTCTGGGCCTCGGTCAGGTCGTGGATGACCTCGCGACGTTCGAGATGTTCGGGCAGCGGCGAGCGTCCGTGTTCATCGCGCCGGGGCGGCGGCTCCCCGGCGGCGGTCGTGGGCGGTGGTGGGCGGCGCTCGCTGCGGCGACCAAATCGGTGCTTCAGGGCCGCGTCCAGTTTGGCCGTCAGTTCGGCGATCCGGGCTTCGAGTTGCTGGTTGCGGGCCAGCAACTCCCGCACCATCGCCTGGAGCGTGGGAACGTCGGCCGGCAGAGAGGAATCGACCAGTGGTGCTGCGGCATCCATGCCCTTTGAACACCGATCAGGCCGGCGGGTAGCGCGAAGATTTTGCTTCGGGTGGAGAGAAGCGTTTGAAGCGTCGGACGCGGGACAGGTCGATGCCGTCGAGGATCATGGCGAACTGGGCGGCGGTCAGTTCGATCCCGGCGGCCGTGGCTTCAGGGAAGTGGTAACGCCCGGCTTCCAATCGCTGGCACCACAGACACAAACCATGACCGCCCCAGTACAGAACCTTGACCCTGTCGGCCGAGCGATTGGTGAACACGAACAGGTGGCCCGAGAGCGGATCGGCGGAGAGTTGGGTGCGGACCAACTGGGACAAGCCGTCGAATCCCAGGCGTAGATCAACGGCGGAGGCGAACCAGAGTTTGGTGGTAGGTGGAACGGTCAACATGGTCGCTCCTCCAATCCGCGCAGGATCGCGACGAGGAGTTCCGGGCGGACATCGGCGGGGAACCGAACAACGGCCCCGGATGGGAGGGCCAGTTCGATGGGCGTCGCGGGGGCGGGAGGTGGTGTGAGGCGGATGGGCACCACCTTCGGTTCGTTTGGGGTGGGCATGGACGGTTGAGCGAGCCGTCGGCGCCACAGGTAGAAGTTGGACTCGGACACGCCTTCGGTGGCGCAGAACGCGACGACCGTACGGTTGCCGGCCGCGAAGCGTTCGAGGCGTTCGGTCCAGCGCTGGGTTGCAGCGGCGTCAGAACGGGAGCGAGAGGACAAGGCGGACATGGTGACATCCTCCGAAAAAGGGAACGGATGCCATCCACCATAAATCACATGTCAATCACGTGATCCGCCGGGGCGTTACCTTCATCGAGCGACGGGACGAAGCCGCCTTCGCTGCCCTCGTGCGACGGCACGGCTCGACGGTCTGGAGCGTCTGCCGCCGCCTGCTCTCTCAGCAAGACGCCGAGGACGCTTTTCAAGCGACGTTCCTCGTCCTTGTCCGCAAGGCGGCTTCCATCGTGCAGAGGGAAAGGGTCGCCAACTGGCTTTACGGCGTAGCCCACCAAACGGCATTGCAGGCCAGAAGGAACGCCACTCGAAGGCGGGCGCGGGAGAAGCAGGTGACCGAGATGCCCGAACCAGCCGTAGTGGAGCAAGACCGCTGGGATGACCTGCGACCTCTACTCGATCAGGAGTTAAGCCGCCTGCCGGACAAGTATCGGGAAGCAATCGTGCTGTGCGATCTGGGGGGCAAGAGCCGCAAGGAGGCGGCTCAGCAACTCAGCCTGCCGGAAGGCACTATTGGGAGTCGGCTGGCAAGGGCGAGAAGGATGCTGGCGAAGCGGCTCGCTCGGCACGGCCTGGCATGGTCGGGCGGGGCGTTGGCGATGGTTCTGACAGCGAAGGCTGCGTCGGCGGGCGTGCCGTGCTCGGTGGTGTCTTTGACAATAAAAGCGGCAAGCCTGGTGGCGGCGGGCGAAACGGCGGTGGGCATCGTCTCGGTCAAAGCCGCCGCCTTGACGGAAGGAGTGATGAAGGCCATGTTGCTGAACAAACTCAAGACGACGCTTGCGGCGTTGGTCGTGCTGGCCGTGATCTGCTTCGGCGGCCTGTACACCCATCCGATAGCGGAGGCACAACACGGCCCAGCCGACCAGCCGTCCGCCCAGAGCAAGACCGAGCAGAAGGATACCGGCAAGGAGGAAGGAACAGGCAGGAATACTGCGATCTCGAAACTTCAAGGCACATGGCTGGCGGTGTCTGTCGAAGCGAATGGACGCCAGTTCTCGGACAAAGCGCTCACGGAATTGAAACCTACCCTTGTGATTTCCGGCGACAAATTCACTGCTACTGCCGCCCTGGACAAGAGTGGCGAAGTGACCTGGGCAGGGACAATCCAACTCGATTCGACCACGCTGCCATTGCGGTTCCATCTGCACGACGGTCGTTTAGAGTTTGCGAAAACCAAAGGTGTGATGAAGACACCCGGCGTGAAGGGCATCTACGAACGCAAGGGCGACACCTTGAAGGTTTGCTACGGCCCAGAGCGGCCAACGGAGTTCAAGACGAAGCCCGATTCCTCCCAGAAGATGTACGTTTTCAAGCGAGTGCCGAAAAAGGATGCCGACAAGCCCGATAAGGGCAACAGGATGGGGGAAAGCAACAAGCAGAGGGGATAGACCGCCCTGCTGAGTTCATCACGAAGCAAGGAACGAACAACGTCCTGATGAGCCTCCAGAAAGCCGCCAAGTCGAAAGCCGCCAAGGGTGACAATGGAGAATAAGTGTGTAGTCGGAGGGCTGTATGATGGGTTTCCTTCCGTTCGTGAATGATGGTGGGAGACGGGTTGTCCGGTGGCCCCGACTAATTCTCATGTGGGTGGCAATCATCTTGGCTTCCTCCCTCGGCTTTGTTGGAGCGTCTTATGCTCTCGACTGGTGGGATTACACCCTCTTCGGGGGAATCGCAATGGGTGTGTGTTCGGCTGCGTGGGCTACCACTATTGGGTTCACCCTGCCTGTTGAGAAACTGCCGCACATTCGCTGATCGCCGGTAACGTCAGCTTTCCAGTCTTACGTCGCCAGCAAATTTGGGATGACGCCGTGAGTTCGGACTAGGGACTCACGGAGTCGGCGCTACGCTGCCCGCACGATTTCAGCTATTTCTTCTTCGGTGAACCGCCGTGCCAGCGTTATCTGAACGAAATCTCTCCTGAGATACATTTCAATCGGATATGGCCCAGGTCCAGCCGTTGCGTGCGGATCGCCTAGCCTCCGTTCCGTGGATGGTACAGGTCGTCGCTGACGCTACGCTTGGTCATGTTCTTGCCGACCCTGCTCCTTCCTGGGCGACGTGTCGGAGGAAAGTCCTCCACGGCAGTCGTCCTGCCGACCGGCATCGAGGCGACGGTGCAGTAGCGCCAGGACTGTTTCCCCGTCCAGCCCTCGCTGGCCGCACGCAAACCCCAGCGACTTTCCGCTGCAACAGGTGTCGATCTCCAACTCCTGAAACACGGCCAGGGTTTCGGGGTGGTCGATCACCCAATCGGGGACAGACGTATCGAGATCGCATTCACTCATTGCGTATCACTCCGGATCGCCTGCCGATACCGCTCTGCTGACCGGGCGACTGCGGCTTTCCCGTCCCGCTCGATCACCGTGTCCCAAAACGCCCCGTACACCCGCTCGTACTCGAACGGTTCGACCGCCCGGACGATCCGCTCGACCACGGCAGCCGACAGCGGGAGGTAGTTGGGGTAGCTGTACATGAAGCTGACGTGCTTGCGGTCGGCGACCACCTGGATGATGTCGCCGCTCAAGAGTGCCCCCTTGCCGCCAGCGCCGCCCCGCCAGTGCAGGACCGTGCCGCCATCGAAGTGACCGCCGCAGCGCACGAGCGTCAGGCCGTCGCCCAGCGGCTTGGTATCGCCGTCCCAAAAGGCTATGGCCTTGTCCGGTCGCATCACCCACTGCCGGTCGGCGACGTGCAGGTGGATCGGCACGCCGCTGAATGCCCGGCTCCACTCGACCATCGACGTATAGTAGTGCGGGTGCGAGATGGCGATGGATGAGACGCCGCCCAGCGCCTGGACCATCTCGACCAGCGCCGGGTCCGGGAGCGGCACGCAGTCCCACAGGACGTTGCCGCCCGTCGCCCGCACGAGCAGCGCCCGCTGGCCGATGGCGAAGTGCGGCTCGACGCCGATGCCGGTCAAGCCCGGCTCCTCGAACCGGATCGAGTTGCGGTGAGTGAGCCGCAGCTTGTCGAGCGTGGTCCACTGCTGGCCGGTCACTTTGAGGTACTGCCGGTCGTCCTGGCACACGGCGCAGACCGGGGGTGGCTGCTCGCCCTCGGCGTGTTGTGTCCCGCAAGTCGTGCAGATGTAGTTCGGCATTCGACCGTCACCTTTCCGCCTTCCGCTCCTCCTCGATCACGGCCTCCAGCGTCTCCCGGTCCTGCAAGCCGGTCAACACCTGCTCGCCGATCACGAACATCGGGACGCCGGTGACGCCCGCCTCCTGGTAGGCGTGACACAGCGCCCGCTGGTGCGCCTCCTGGAACTTCCGAGTCCGCAGCGCTTCCTCGCACTCCTTCTCGTTCAGGCCGACCTCGCCCGCCAGTATGGTCAGCACGCCGATGTCGCCGATGTCCTGGCTCTCGACGAAGAACGCCTGCAAGACTCGATGGTTGTAGTCGTTGCCCTTGCCGTGTTCCCTGGCGTACTGAAAGCCCTCGAAGGCCAGGTGCGTGTGCGGCTGTGGCGATACCGTGGGCAGTTTGATCGGCACGCCCATCCTGCGGGCGATGGGGTAGACCGACTGCTGCCACGCCCGCTGGAGGTAGTCCCCTTCGGGGCGCAGCGTCTCGTTGGGGTTGGGCCGTAGCTCGAACGGCATCCACTCGACCTCGACATCCTTGCCTCGGACCGCCTCTTGAAGCGGCAACTCCGCTAGGTAGCAGAATGGTCAGACGTAATCCGAATAGACCTTGATCTTCAGGCTCATGGTATGATCTCCCCGCTTCTTCCGTGCAAGGCTCATGCCGGTCGTTGCTCAAGGATGTACCAGGCGACCTCCTGATCCCGGTAGGTCGTAAACTTCTCGAACGTGAAGCCGACCTTCTCCAGCACACGGATGGAAGCGGTGTTCTCGATGGCAGCGATTCCAATGACACGTCGGAGGCCAAGCACGCCAAAGCCGTGGTCGAGAACCGCCCTGCAAGCCTCGGTCGCCAGACCTTGGCCCCAATACTCCTGGAAAAACCTGTAGCCCAGGTCAACTTCGCCCACGTCGTCCAGGTACTTGAGGCCCGCAAAGCCGATGACCTCGCCGGTCGGTTTGTAAACGACTGCCCACTGGCCATAGCCGTGCCTCCGGTAGTCCTGAAACAGCCGCTCCTCCAGCCCTTGCTTCGCTTCCTCCAGGGTTTTACAGTCATCGCCGGTGTAGCGAGTCACGTCGGGATCGCTCACCATCCTGAAAAACTTCTCCACGTCCTCCAGGACGAATTCTCGAAGTAGCAACCTGTCGGTTTCAAGGATGCGTTTCATCGGAAGTCGCTCAAGGTTCCTCGGCTCACTTGTCCTGGCTGCGGAGCAATGGCTTTTTGGTGTACTGCGGGGGAAACGACCGCAGGGTATCGGGCCAGCAGTATTCTTCCAGCTTCACCCCGTTCCGACGACGACCGACGAGGCGGACGTAGCCGAGATATTTGCCTGCATCGGCTTCTACCGTGTTGATCTCTGAGGCGTTGTCAGGAGCGACGGCACGCAGCCAGTCGAGCCAGAATCGCCAGCCGTCCAGCATGGTGTCGGCCACTTCAACGTCCATAATGCCTGTCCGTTCCCAATGCCGCCGCCACCAGGCTGCCGAGTGGAATGCCCACAAATCTTGTGTCCACCACGCTTGCAGGTGATCGGGAATCGGCCCTTCAACCTCTCGCATGACTCCCGCCCCGGCAACTCCGATCTGGCTGCCCGTCTTCACAAAATGAGCGAGGTAGTTCAGGTACAGGTCATCGGTCCCGAAGTAGGGGAAGGAGTCAACACAAACGATGGCGTCGAAGAAGTCCGAGGCGAAGGGTAGCGACCGGGCATCGGCGTGAAGGGGAAAAACACCGTCTTCGAGGCCCGCATCCCGGATGCGCTCCATGTTCTCCGAGGCGCTGATCCACAGGTCCGTGGCCCAAACCTGCACGCCAAATTCTCGGTGGAGGAAGATCGAGGAGGACACCTTGCCGCAGCCGAGGTCGAGAACCCGCATTCCGGGCCGCAAGTCCAGCACCATTGTCAGCCACTCGGTCAGCCACAGCGAATTGGCCCCGCCGCTGGCGTTGGCGATGACCCATTCAAGGTGGTACTGCGAAGCACGAGGAAATCGCTCGGATAGGAGGCGGTCATCGGTGGTCATCCAGATGCCTTTCTGTAATAGAATTCGCTCAACGACCTGTCCGGGCTGTTCCTTTTCCCGGTAGCCCTCGCACCGGACCACGGGCTGTGGTGGATAGTTCGGGTAGGCCGGGTTCGTTTGCGCCAGCTGGCAAAGCAGAAAGCGTGAGCCGGTGGATGGCTTCGACGGGGGACAGGTTCATGCCAAACTCCTCCAAGACCTCGGCCTACAGTCCTTGTGCGCCATCCAGATAAAATACGCAGAACGGGACAACCAGGCTCCCCGGAGATCGCTCATGGCCTTCAGCGAAGCACTTGCCAAACGCATCCGGCAACGGCTGGCCCGGCGCAAGAACGTCGAGGAAAAGAAGATGTTCGGCGGCGTCGGCTTCCTCCTCAACGGGAACCTGCTCGTGGGCGTCTGGAAGGACTTCCTCTGCGTGCGGCTCGGCCCGGATCAGGCTGAGGAGGCACTGCTGGAACCGCACGTCCGGGAGTTCGACATCACCGGCAGGCCGATGAAGGGCTGGGTGCGGGTCGAGCCGGAAGGCGTCGAGGACGATGACCAGTTGGGCGGCTGGATACAGCGGGCGGTGCAATTCGTCGGGACATTGGCGGCGAAGTAAACGAAAGCTGGAACATCGCTGACTTCAAGCGATGGGAAAAAAGCCGACAGGTGCTTGACAATAAACAGACAGGTCTGTATATTTAAGTCATGGGACGCACACGAGAGACTTCTGAAGCCCGCCAACGCATTCTGGAAACAGCCGACCGGCTGTTCTACCAGGACGGCATCCGGGCGGTGGGTATCGACCGAATCATCGCCGAGGCCGGGGTCGCCAAGATGAGCCTGTATAAGCACTTCCCGTCCAAGGATGACCTGATCCTGGCCGTCCTGAAGCATCGAGAGCAAACCGTGTTGGCGTTCTTCCGCTCGGCGATGGAGCGGCACATCAAGAAGACGAAGAACCCGCTGCGGGCGTTCTTTGCATCCCTGAAGGATTGGTTCGAGTCGCCAGGGTTCCGGGGCTGTGCCTTCCAGAATGCCGCCGTCGAACTGGCCGATCCCGTCCACCCCGGCACCGAGTTTGTGCGAGGGCACAAGCAGCGCTTCAGCGAGTTCCTGCGAGGGTTGGTTGAAGAAGCAGTTGGCAAGGCGGCGGCAAAGATCGCCCCCGCTGTGACCATCCTCGTTGAAGGGGCTATCGTAACCGCCGTGATCCAGGGCAAGCCGGACGCCGCCGACGTGGCCCGTGACGCCTCCCTGAAGCTGGTGGACGAAGAGAAGGGCGTGTAACCCCTCTCTTTTTTTTGAATAACATATACAGACCTGTCTGTACATTATCCTATTTATCGCCCTTTGAGGAGTCCAAATATGGAACGCATTACCCCCATCAACCTGCAAGCCGCCGAGGGCCGAGCCAAGGAACTGCTCGACGCCGTGAAGGCGAAGCTGGGCATCGTCCCGAACATGACCCGTGCGATGGCCGTCTCGCCGTCCGTCCTCGACGCTTACCTGGGATTCAGCGGCGCACTCGCCCACGGTGTCCTGCCGGCACGGGTGCGGGAGCAACTGGCCCTGGATGTGGGAGAAGCGAATCATTGCGACTACTGCGTGTCGGCGCACTCGGCCATCGCCAAGCGAGTCGGGCTGACCGATCAGGAAGTCCTTAACAGCCGGCGAGGAGCGTCCGCCGACCAGAAGACGGACGTGCTGCTCCGGTTCGCCCGGACGGTCGTGGAGAAGAGAGGATTGATCGAGGACGCCGACATCGCCGCCGTGCGGGAGGCTGGCTTCGGGAACGCCGAGATCGCCGAGGTCGTTGCCCACGTTGCCCTGAACATTTTCACGAATTACTTCAACAACGTCGCCGGCACGCTCATCGACTTCCCCAAAGTCCCTGACCTTTCCGCTTGAAGAACAGAGATTGGCACGGCCTGCCTTGATCGACGGGCCGTGTCATCGGAGGGCTTACCATGCGGCAGTATCCGAGCGACATCGCCTTCACTCCCGCCATAAAGAGCATCCAGACGGCGAAAGGCTCACGGGCGAGCTACGCCAAGGTGGAACGCCGGGGCTGGCGGACCCGTGTTACAGCGGACCTGGCCGAGTTCTTGGCCGGGCTGGATATGTTCTACCTTGGGACGGCCAGCGCCCTGGGGCAGCCGTACATCCAGTACAGGGGCGGCTCGCCCGGTTTCCTGAAAGTGCTGGACGACCGAACGCTGGCTTTCGCCGATTTTGGCGGCAACCGCCAGTACATCACGCTCGGCAACCTGTCGGAGAACCCGAAAGCGTTCATCTTCCTGATGGACTACGCCAACCAGCAGCGGGTCAAGCTGTGGGGCACCGCAAGGGTGGTCGAGGATGACCCTGAGTTGCTGGAGCGCTTGCGTGACCCGGACTATCCGGGCAGGGTGGAGCGGGCCATCGTCTTCTCCATCGAAGCGTGGGACATCAACTGCCCCCAGCACGTCCACAAGCGCTTCTCGGTGCGAGAAGTGCAGCCCGTCATTGAACAACTCCAGCGGCGTATCGGCGAGTTGGAGGCGCAGTTGGTGCAACGAGAGGCGCATGAGCCACGCCCCTCGCCCGCTTGAGACGATCCAGGTCCAGGGAGATTCCTTGCCGTTCAGGGCGTCGCCGAGGGACGGCTGCCCACGACGATCTTTCCCTCGCAAGGAGTTTGACCATGACGATTCCGACAGTGGCGCATCGCACGGTGAACATCGACGGCTTGGACATCTTCTACCGGGAAGCAGGTGCGAAAGACGCCCCGACGATCCTGCTCTTACACGGTTTCCCGACCTCCTCGCATATGTTCCGGTATCTGATCCCAGCTCTGGCAGACG
Organism: uncultured Planctomycetota bacterium; assembly: GCA_963767535.1. Lineage (GTDB taxonomy): Bacteria > Planctomycetota > Planctomycetia > Gemmatales > Gemmataceae > JAJPHU01. Next base: position 141,614 of record CAVYEC010000005.1, on the reverse strand, counting down.
AGTTCCGGCTGGTCGCCCCGGACTACCCTGGCTTCGGCTACAGTTCGGCCCCACGTGTGGGCCAATTCGACTACACGTTCGACAAGCTAGCTGACGTGGTGGAGCAATTCGCCCAGGAAATCGGGCTGAAGCAGTACGCTCTGTACGTCCAGGACTACGGCGCTCCGGTCGGCTACCGATTGGCGGTCAGACACCCGGAGCGTGTCACCGCTCTGGTGGTGCAGAACGGCAACGCCTACGAAGAGGGGCTGGACAACGATTTTTGGAAGCCGCTCAAGGCATACTGGCAGGACCGCTCCGAGAAGAATGCCGAGCCGCTGCGAAGGTTCCTGACTCTGGAGGCGACGAAGTGGCAGTACACGCACGGCGTCCGCAACATCGAGACGATCAGCCCCGACACCTGGACCATCGACCAGGCGCTTCTCGACCGGCCCGGCAATCAGGAGATTCAGTTGGCGTTGTTCTACAGCTACGGCAGCAACCCGGCGCAGTATCCACACTGGCACGACTATTTTCGCAAGCATCAGCCGCCGACCCTCATCGTGTGGGGCAAGAACGACACCATCTTCCCGCCCGCAGGGGCCGAGCCGTACAAGCGGGATTTGCAGAATATCGAATACCATCTGCTCGACACGGGCCACTTCGCCCTGGAGGAAGACGACGACAAGATCGCCAGCCTCATGCGTCAGTTTTTGCGAAGGCATACGACAACCAAGTAGCGTCCTTTCCTTGTCGCCGTTAAGGAACCTTGCCATGCACTACGACTTCATCGCCATCCCCGATGCGGACGTGCCGCTGGCGGTCGATCCCACCTTCCAGCACATTCTTCAGACCTACGCCAGCGAGACGAACAAGACGGCGAGCGTGTGGAAAGCAGTCCCGGACGACTTGCTCGACTTCAAGCCGCACGAGAAGACCAACCCGATCCGCATCATCCTGGCCCACCAGCTTCTTTCCGAGCGCCGCTTCTTCGCCCAATTCGTCGGCACCGAGGAGCCGCCCGTCGAAGAACTTCTCCCGCCCGGCGAGAAGTCCATCGTCCGGGCGTACATCGAGAAGTACGTCTGGCTGGTGAAGCGCCGGCTGCCGCAGCTTGCCTGTGAATGCCGATCGAGAAGTGCAGCACCGTGACGACCGAGATGTGCAGCGCTCCTAACCGCCTTCCCGCTACGCTCAGGGTTGCCCTGGACCCTGACTGCGGGAGGCAGGAGTGCTCACCAACATGGAACTCTGGTCCCAGAATCCGCCGACGCATCCGCACCGGCGAGATCAGCATGCGACAAGCCTGCATCCAATACCACCTCAACTTCCGGACCATCCGCAAGATCGTCCACCAACCGGAACCCACGTCCTTCCACACCCCCCGGCCGCGAGCCAAGCCCGTCCTCGGCCCCTTCCTCGCCATCGTCCAGCAGATCATCGACGCGGATCGCCACGCACCGCCCAAGCAGCGTCACACCGCACGACGCATCTATGAACGTTTACGCGATGAACATGGCTATCCCGGTTGTCCCAGCATCGTCCGCGATGCCGTCCGCGCCTACAAGCAGTCCCAGGCCGAAGTCTTCGTGCCCCTGCTCCACCCGCCCGGCGAAGGTCAGGTGGACTTCGGCCGCGCCGAGGTCGTCGTCGCCGGCGTGCCGCACAAGGCCGCCCTGTTCGTGCTGACCCTGCCGCATAGCAACGCACGCTTTGGCTGCCTGTTCCCGCGGGAATGCACCGAGACTTTCCACGAGGGCCATGCCCGGGCCTTCGCCTTCTTCGGCGGCGTGGCGACGCGGATCAGCTACGACAACAGCAAGATTGCCGTGGTCAAGCTGACCGGCCCCCACGAACGTCGCCTGACCCGGGAATTCCTCCGCCTCCAGTCCCATTTCGGCTTCGCCGCCCATTTTTGTCGGCTCCGCCAGGCCCACGAGAAGGGGCATGTGGAGAACGGCGTCGGCTACGTGCGTCGCAACTTCCTGGTGCCGGTTCCCCAGGCCGACTCGTGGGACGACCTCAACGGCCAACTGGCCGCCGCTTGCCGGCGTGAGTTCGCGCGCACCGGCGGCGGCCGTGACCGGGCGACGGCCGAGTTGTTGGCTGCGGATCGGGCGGCCTTCTTATCCTTGCCGGCCGAGCCGTTCGAGGCCCGGCGGGTCGAGCCCGTCGTCATCAACTCGCTGTCCTTGGGCCGCTTCGACGGCAACGACTACTCCGTGCCGACGGCCTGCGCCTACCAATCGCTGACGGCCATCGGCACCATCGACCGCGTGCGCTTCCACCGGCACGGAACGGTGGTGGCGGAGCACATCCGCTGCTGGAGCAAGGGGCAGGTGACGTTCGAGCCGTTGCACTACCTAGCGTTGTTGGAACGCAAGCCCGGGGCGCTGGACTATGCCCGGCCTTTGGCCGGCTGGTCGTTGCCCGACGCCTTCGCGGCGTTACGGCGGCGTCTGGAAGAGGCCAATCCCAAGGGGGGGACACGGCAATACATCCGGGTGCTGCGTCTGCTGGAGACGTACGACCTGACGGCGGTAACGGCAGCCGTCGAGCGCACCCTGGCCCTGGCGGTCGGCGACGCGGACGCGGTGCGTCTGCTGGTGGAGCGTGCCCGGGAGCGGCCGGCGGCAGGCTTCGACTTGACGGGCCGGCCGCAGTTGTTGGCGGTCCACGTGCCGCCGCCCGACCTGGCCGCCTATGGCGCTTTGACCTCGGCCAAGGGGGTGAAGCGATGAAAACCAAGACCGGGGCCGCGGCCGACCTTGTCCTCTTGCGGCATCACCTGACGGCCTTGCACCTGCCGACGATCAAGGCCGAGTGCGAGGCGGTGGCACGCCAATGTGCCAGTGAAAACGGCGACTATCTCAGCTTTTTGCTGCGGCTGTGCGAGCAAGAGTTGGCCGACCGGGAGCGGCGTGCGTGCGCCCGCCGGCTGAAGGCGGCCCGGTTCCCGCAGATGAAGTCGCTGGATGACTTCGACTTCACGGCCCAGCCGTCGCTGAACCGGGCGCTCATCGTGGAGTTGTCGCGCTGCGAGTTCATCGACCGCCGCGAGTCGGTCCTCCTGCTGGGCGGTCCGGGCACAGGGAAGACGCACATCGCCATCGGGTTGGCCACCGCCGCCTGTCAGCGTGGCAAGAAAGTGCGTTTCTTCCGGGTGACGGAATTGCTGACGCAGTTGTTGGAGGCGCGGGAGGAACGTGTGCTGGGCAGGTTGCGCAGTCAGTTGGCGCGTCTGGACCTGTTGGTGCTGGATGAGTTCGGCTACGTGCCGGCGAGCCAGGTCGGCGCCGAGCTTTTGTTCGACGTGATCAGCACGTCGTACGAGCGGACGAGCGTGATGGTGACGACGAACCTACCGTTCGAGCGTTGGACTGAGGTGCTGGGTAATGAGCGGCTGGTGGCAGCGACCCTGGATCGACTGACACATCGTTGTCACTTACTGGAGGCGACGGGGGAGAGCTACCGGCTGAAGGAGGCGCGGCGTCGGCGGCAGGCGTCGGCGAAAAGAGGTGCCCATGAGGAGAAGTAAATGAGGAGAGCAGATGGCGAAGCGCGTTGGACGCCGTTGTCGGTGTCCGCAGTCGTCTGCTACCCTGAACCCGAGCGCTGCACATCTCGGTCGTCACGGCGCTGCACTTCTCGATCGGCATTCACACTTGCCCAAGGCACCGCCGCTTGGTGGCTGGAGAGCCGGCCCTTTTTCGGTGGTTTTCGGCGGGAGCGGATATGGGTGTTCTGGCGGCGTGTCCTCCACACCTGCCACCACCGGACCCAGGTGCAAACGTGGCTGCGGTTGGCCGGGCACGAGCCGATCCTGGCCATCTACGGGCCGTCCGGCGACGTGAAGTGGGACGAGGCCGACCCTACCTACTCCCTGGAGGCGGCGCAGCGGGGTGGTTGATTTCCAGCTTGTCTCAAAAAGCGCCATTTCGCCATCGTCACGCTGTCGAGTTGCTTGCCCAGTCCGCAGGGAGGTTTCGACGAGGCAGGCCGAGGAATTCCTTAGAAATCTCCCTTGACCGGGACGATATTTGTGTATACAAATAAAAGGAAGAGCGACACCATGACGAAACCAGCGACGACCATCGAGACGATTGCCACGAGTTGCATCGCCGGGCGGCTGCGGCTGCTCAACCGAGTCGTCACCAACCTGTACGACGACGCCCTCCGTCCGCTCGGCGTGAAACTAAGTCAAGGCAATATCCTGGCCGTCACCGCCAAACTCGGCGTGGCCCGGCCCGCCCAGGTCTGCGAAATCCTCCAACTCGACACGTCCACCCTCAGCCGCACCGTGGACCGGATGGTGGAGAACGGCTGGCTCGAAATCCTGCCCGACGACGATGGGCGGTCTCACCCGTTCCGCCTCACGGACCAGGGCAGGCGGCTGATGGAGAAGGCGATCCCGGTGTGGGAGAGGGCGCAGGCCGAGGCGAGAAAACTCCTGGGGGAAGACGGGCTGCGCCTGCTTGATGCCGCCATCCAGCGGGTCAAGACGGCCCATGTGGGCTGATTTTTTTCGGAGTATATTTGCATACACAAATATTGGAGGGCCGGTGTTGGCTACCTCGCTACCCGTTCTCAATGGCGTTCGCACGCCGGCCGCCGTTGACGCCGTACGCCTGCGGCAGCTTGCCCTCGATTGCGGGGCCGACGACGCCGGACTGGTCGAGATCGGCCATCCGCTACTGGACGACCAGCGGGCGGACATCCTGAAGTTCTACCCCCGGACGAAGGCGCTGCTCGCCGTCGTCTGCCGCATGAACCGGGAGCCGATCCGCAACCCGGCCCGGTCGGTGGCGAACCTGGAGTTTCACACGACCGGGGAGGACGTGAACGAGGTCTGTCGGGCCGTCGTGACCGCCCTGGAGCGGAAGGGCGTTCCGGCCATCAACCCGCCGATGGGCTTCCCGATGGAGGCCGACCGCTGGCCGGACAAGATGTGGGTCGTCTCGCACAAGCCCGTGGCCGTCGCCGCCGGCCTGGGCATGATGGGGATTCACCGCAACGTAATCCACCCGAAGTTCGGCAATTTTATCCTGCTGGGGACGGTCCTGATCGGCGTGGAGGCGACCGAGTACGACCAGCCAATCTCTTACAACCCGTGCCTGTCCTGCAAACTCTGCGTGTCGGCCTGTCCGGTCGGGGCGATCTCACCGGATGGCCAGTTCGACCTCGCCTCGTGCTTCGCCCACAACTACCGGGAGTTCATGGGCGGATTCGGCGATTGGGTAGAACACGTCGCCGACGCCAGAAGCGGCCTCGACCTGCGCAAGAAAGTCACCCGGCAGGAAACCGTCTCGACCTGGCAGAGCCTCGCCTTCGGCCCGAACTACAAGGCGGCGTACTGCCTGTCCGTTTGCCCCGCCGGGGAAGACGTGATCGGGCCGTTCCAGACCGACCGCAGGGGCTTCTTGAACGAGATCGTGAAACCTCTTCAGGAGAAGGAGGAGACGGTCTACGTCGTGCCGAAGTCCGATGCGGACGACCACGTTCGGAAGCGGTTCCCCCACAAGACCGTCAGGCACGTCCGGGGCGGTCTGTACCCACGCACCATCGCCGGATTTCTCAGCGGGATGCGCTATACCTTCCAGCGGGGCCAGTCGGAGGGGCTGAGCGCCACTTTCCACTTCACGTTCACGGGGAAGGAACCCGGCACGGCCACGGTCGTCATTCGGGACAAGAACATCCGAGTGGCGGACGGACACGAGGGGACCGCCGACCTGCGAGTGACCGCCGACAGCGAGACGTGGTTGGGGTTCTTGGCAAAAGAACGGAGCCTGCTGTGGGCACTGCTCCGAAGGAAAATCCGCATCAAGGGTTCGCCAAGACTGCTGTTCGCTTTTGGCAAATGTTTCCCGTCGTAAACAGGGGGTTGTTGAGGACGATCTTCGATCCTGAAAGGAGGCGGACGATGCCGAACACCAAGACGGTTCGGGGCACCAACTTTACCTATTTACACGTCGGCCCGAAGGAGGGCTGGGCCGAGTTCCGGCTGGAACCGCCCGACGTGCCGCTGCCGGCCAGGGGCAAGCTGTTCCTGCGCAACCTCCTGGGGTCGGCGGGCCTGGAGATGTCGCTGAACGCCGTCCCACCCGGTAAGAGCATCCCCTTCCTGCACCGGCACCGGGAGAATGACGAGGTTTACGTCGTCGTCGGGGGCCGGGGGCAGTTCCTCGTGGACGGCGAGTGCATCGACGTTCAGGAAGGCTCCGTCCTGCGCCTCTCCCCGGCAGCGGCACGGGCCTGGCGCAACAACTCCGATGCCCCGCTGTACTTCCTGTGCCTCCAGTACCGGGCGGACAGCGTGATCGAAGGCGGCACCGCTGACGGCCAGAAGGTCGAGGGCAGACCCGCCTGGCCGAATTGACAACTGCTACTTCGTGAGAGGATGAACCATGACGACGATCCTCGAAAACGCCCGGAAGGTGCAGCGTGGTGAAACGCCCCCACCCCCGATTGGCCGACTGCTTGGCTTCGTGCTGAAGGCAATCGAGCCTGGTCATGCGGTCTTCGAGATGGAGGCCGACCAGCGCCATCACAACCCGATGGGGACGCTGCACGGCGGCATCTACTGCGACCTGGCCGATGCAGCGATGGGTTACGCCTACGCCGCCACGCTGGGCGAAGGCGAGACGTTCACGACCGTCGAGTTGAAAATCAACTTCTTCCGACCCGTGCGCCAGGGGCGGTTGACCGCCGAGGCAGAAGTCGTCAGGTCAGGCAGCACCTTGGGCTACGTCGAATGCGATGTCAGGGATGAGGCCAGCAAGTTGGTGGCACGGGCGTCGAGTACCTGCATGAAACTGCGCCAGGAACGCCCGCCAACGACAAGTGAAGAACGACGATGATAGCTCAACGGCGCTGGACCGTTCTGGTTTGCCCGGTGGTCGTCTGCGCCGCCGTGCTCGGTGGCGTTTTCGTCCTTGGTAGCTTTGCGACACAGCGCCAAGAGGGGCATGAAATGAACACCACTCGCATTTCTGTTGACCATGTTCGCCTGGAAACGAACAGGCCGTTCGAGGAAGTTGCCAAAGCCTTCGAGCGGCGGCTTGGTACGTTCGACCCCGACGTGCGCAGAGCGGCAACGGAAAGCGGCGGCACCGAGGCGGCGAAGGCCAAGATCGGGGCGATGGCCGGGCCGAGCGGGTTCATGCTGTTTGGCACGCAAGATCACGGGGCGCTGCTGCGGCTCGCCGGCCAGAAGCGGAAGGCGGTGCAGTACGTCATCGGCAACCCGCTGTTCGCCCTCCAGATGACTCAGCACGACATCCGGGCGAGCCTGTATGCCCCGCTGCGTGTCCTCGTCTACGAAAGCGACGAGGGCAAAACCTGCGTGGAATACGACAAGCCATCCTCGTTGTTCGGTCAGTTCGGCAATGACCACATCAGCCCCACCGCTGCCATGCTCGACAACAAGCTGGAAGCGTTGGTGGCGGCGGCGTTCAAGTGAGCCTGGGAGGTCGATGTCATGCAAGCGTCAGCGGTTGAAGATGCCCAAAGGGACGATGACACGCTCACCGCCACGGACCTGATCTCGGCTTACGAGAAGGGAGTCGAAGAACTGCGGGTCGCCGTGGCCGGTATGACCTGCGAGCAACTGCGCTCACGCCCCGTCGCCGGCAAGTGGAGTACGCTCGAAGTGGTCTGCCATATCGCCGACTGCGAGCAGTTCTTCGCCGACCGTATGAAACGCACCCTGGCGATGGATCGACCGCTTCTGCTGGGTGTCGATGGTTTCCGCTACCCGGAGCCGCTGCGCTACCAGGAACACGACCTGGAACAAGAACTCGACCTCGTGGCCGTCACCCGGCGACAAATCGCCCGCACGCTCAGGCTCGTTGCCCCCGATGCCTGGCAGCGCACCGCCGTCCACAGCGAAACCGGCCTGGTGACGCTGCGGCAACTGCTCCTACACGCCATCAACCATCTGCGCCACCACCTGCGGTTCGTGGCCGAGAAGCGAGCAGGGATGAGGTAGGTGGGAAGAGGAGAGGGAGCAGCCAAATGGAACAGCGATCTCTCTATGCGTGCTTGCTGCTGAAGACCACCACTTTCATCGGCTGTTCGTTGACTTCCAGCCGGAAAACGTCGGGCCGGGAATAGTGCCCCACTACGTCGAAGTCGAACTTCGCCCTGGCGAGGTCTGCCCGGTCGAGGTCTGCCACCAGAATGCACTCCTCCTCATACTTTGGCCCAGCCAGGAGTTGTCCGAGCGGGCCAACGATACAGCTTCCGCCCCGGATCAGCACGTCTTGGGACGCAGCGAACTTCTCGGTGGGATAGCCGGATGGAAGGTCGCTCCGCCGAAGAAACGGACACGCCGACAGGACAAAGCAACGACCTTCGAGGGCAATATGGCGGACAGTCGGAATCCAGGTCTCCCGGTCGTCCACGGTCACGGCGCAATACAACTCGACCCCCTTGGCATACATGGCCGTCCGCAAGAGGGGCATGTAGTTTTCCCAGCAGATTACCGATCCAATCCTTCCGATGGTCGTCGAGATCACCGCAAGGGTCGAGCCATCGCCGGTGCCCCAAAGGACTCGCTCCATCGCCGTGGGCATGAGTTTGCGGTGCTTGCCGAGCATCTGGCCGTCCGGCCCGAAGATCAACGCCGAGCAGTACAGCGTCCCGCCGTCCCGTTCCACGACGCCGACGACAAGATGAGCGGCGCAATCGTGGGCGGCCTTGCCGATCAACTCGGTCGCCTTGCCGGGCACTTCGATGGCGCTCTCGAAGTAGTGGCGGAATTCCTCCCGGCCCTCGGGTGATCGGATGCCGAGGCTCACGCCGAAGTCGTGTCCCTTGGGGTAGCCGCCAACGAACGCTTCGGGAAAGACGATGAGTTCAGCCCGCTGCCGAACAGCGTCGGCTACGAGGTCCGCAAGTTTCTGAAGCGAGCGGGGGGTGTCGAACAGGACAGAAGCCGCCTGAACGACCGCAGCCCGCACACTGCCGGGGCGAATCGGTGGCATTTCGGAGGCGTTACTCCCCATTGGTCCTTCTCCGAGACGGGAGGAAGTTCGGCCTGTGAGCCAGGACGACGGAGACGCAGTACGTTGAAGGGCGACACCTAATCCTGCAACTGCTGCGGGATTCGAGTCGCCAAGGTCTGCTTCCGTTCCGCCGTATACTCCCACCACGGCTTCTTTGGCCCGCCTTCCATGTACCGGACGGCGGCAAGGAACGTATCCAAAAGGCACGGGTCGTGGCGCTGGCCGGTAATGCGGCACAGGTCGTCGTACATCGCATACGGATCACGGCCCGGCAACTCGCCCGGCGTCGTGATCCCCAACTGGCGCAGATCAGCGGCAACGGCTGGGCCGACGTTGGGAATGTCCTCCAGGCGGGCGATTTCTTTCCGGCTGTTGGACCGTCGAGTTGTTCTGGCTTTTCGCTTCATTGTTTCCTCTCACACAATTGATCGAACGACACCGCCGTCCACCCGCAGCGCCGCCCCGTTGGTGGCCGAGGCCCGTGGGCTGCATACATAAACGACCAGAGCCGCCACTTCCTCCGGGATGGCAAACCGCTTCAGCAAGGAGGAAGGGCGCACCGAGCGGAAGAACTCCTTCTCCACGCTCGCCTCGTCCGTCCCTTGGCCCTTCGCCAAATCCTTCACAAACTGCTCCGACTCCCTCCGAGCGAGTTGGGCCGGGCAGCACCGAGTTGACCGTCACGTTGGTCCCGGCGGTCGTCTCGGCCAGACCACGAGCCAGGGCGATCTGCGCCGTCTTGGTCACGCCGTAGTGAATCATCTCCACCGGGATGTTCACCCCCGACTCGCTGGAGAGGAACACGACCCGGCCCCAATTCCGTCTGGAGCATCCCCGGCAGGTAGAACCGGCTCAAGCGCACGCCGCTGAGGACGTTGACCTCGAAGAAGCGCTGCCAGTCCTGATCGGTAATTTCGGGGAACGGCTTCGGCTCGAAGATGCCGAGGTTGTTCACCAGGATGTCCAAGGTCGGCAGCGCTCTGGTCGAGAAGGTCCACGCCGTTCCTTCGTGCCGAGGTCTGCGGCGATCCCCGTCACCGGGGCGTCCTTGCCGTCTTTCTGGATGCGCCGGACGGCTTCCTCGACCCGACCCTGCGAGCGACCGTTGACCACGACGGCTGCTCCCTCGTGTGCCAGGAGCGAGGCGATGGCGAAGCCGATCCCTGCCGTCGAGCCAGTGACCAGCGCCTTCTTGTTCGCCAGTTGCAAATCCATCGGTGCCTCCCTTGATGATCCGGCGTTCGCCGTTGCCAACCGAATCGTGCTGCTATCGGCCCCGACCTCCGTCCTGTCAATTTACCCGCACGAGACGGGATCGACCGGCCGGGAGGGTCGAAAGACCACCGCCGGGTCCGTGACGGTAGAATGAAGAAGAGGAGGCTCGGTCATGGCAAACCCTCGAAAACGGGTGCCGGAAAACGTCCCCGGCGACTTCTTCGTGGACTCGACCTGCATCGACTGCGATGCCTGTCGGCAGATCGCCCCGGCGGTCTTCGGTGAGGCCGCGGAAACGTCCTTCGTCAAGGCCCAGCCGGGTTCCGCCACCGACCGACGACAGGCGTTGCAGGCGCTGCTGGCCTGTCCCACCGGGTCCATCGGCTGCCTGGGCGACGACGACGTGAAGGCGGTGATGAAGGACTTCCCGCTGCGTCATCGAGGAGCCGGTCTTCTACTGCGGCTACAACTCGCCGAAGTCGTATGGCGGCAACAGCTACTTCATCCGGCACCCCGCCGGCAACTGGCTGATCGACTCGCCGAAGTTCGTCACGCCGCTGGTGCGGCAGTTGGAGGCGCTGGGCGGCATCGCCCACATCTTCCTGACCCACCGGGACGACGTGGCCGATGCCGAGCGCTATGCCGAACATTTTCAGAGCCGCCGCATCATTCATCGGGAGGAGTTGTCGTCGCAGCCCGGTGCGGAAGTCGTCCTCGACGGCGCAGGGCCGTGGGAGTTGGCTCCGGGATTTCTCGCCATCCCCACGCCGGGCCACACCAAGGGCCACTGCGTCCTGCTCTTCCAGGACCGCTTCCTCTTCACCGGCGACCACCTGGATTGGGACCGGGACGCAGCAGCACCTTGCGGCCTCCGAGGACTACTGCTGGTATTCGTGGCCGCAGCAGGCCGAGTCGATGCGGCGGCTGGCGGATTATCGCTTCGAGTGGGTGTTGCCCGGCCACGGCCAGAAGGTGCATTCTGCCGGCGAACGAGATGCGGGGGCAAATCCTGCGCTTGGCCGAGACGATGAGGGATGGATGATGGCGAGGAACATTCTCAGAACCGGCAAGCAGACACGCCCGAAAACCGCCGTGAAGGGCAAACGCTACCGCTGTGCCAGGTGCCGCAAGCGAAGCCCGAAGCCGGTCAAGACGCCGGCCCCTTGGTACTGCCCCAACTGCCGAATTCAAAAAGATGAACACGCAGCGGAGTAAGGGAAATCGCCATGCCCTTCGTGAAGTGCAGCGTCGATGGCTGTAACCGAAAACTTCAGCCGATCTTAAAGGTAGACCCGAGGGACAGGGATACATGGGTCTACAGGGAGTGCGACGTGTGCCTCAAACCCGCCTGTGAAAAGCACTCAGCGGAGGTCGAGGGGCGGATCATCTGTGACCGATGCCGAAGGGAGGCCGAAGCCCAACAGCAGTCAGCCGGGCTTATCGACCTCGGTTTCCGGCTCCGCCCTGAAGCGGAATAATTCGCCGTGCCGCTCCGCAGGCGGTTCTGGTTCCGGCACCACGATGAACGCTTCGCCGGCCCGCACGATGATCGGTTCCGGCAGGTCCACCCAGCTGCCTTCGCCAACGGCGGCCGTCACCAGAGCCCCATCTTGCCGGCCACCGAGTTGAACAGGACTTCGGCGTACCGGCTGCGGTAGTAGTTGCCGGTGCAGAGGAACAGGACCGTCTTCTCGCTGCGCTTCGCCATCGAACCCCTCGGTCAAATGCGGTCGAGTTGGGCGACCGTCCGCTCGTTCTGGACGTTGCCGGTGTTCAGCGTCGAGGCCGGCTCGAACAAGAGGACATGCGCCTCCTCCTCGGCGACGGGCCGGTGTTCAACCCCACGGGGGACGATCAGGAATTCGCCCTCTTCGAGCCAGACGTGCCGATCCCGGAACTCCATGCGGAAGCGGCCCTTCACCACCAGGAACAGTTCGTCCTCCTGGTCGTGGTGGTGCCAGACGAACGGCCCCTGGAACTTGACCAGCTTCACCATCTGGCCGTTCAATTCGCCGACGATCTTCGGCTTCCACTGGTCGCTGAACTGCGCCAGCTTCTCGCCGAGGTTCACCTTGTCCATGACCGGCTCCGGTTTTCTGGTGCGTCTCGTTCATCGTGCCCGTGAGGATAGAATAGTCACCGCCTGACCATCTGGAGATTGACCATGACACCCGTACCCGACCGCAGCACCTTTGAGGCCATCTACGCCGGACAAGCGCCGTGGGACATCGGCAAGCCGCAGAAGCCCTTCATCAACATGGCCGACCGGATCACCGGCTGAGCAATTGTCAAATGTTGTGGATGACGGCTTGCTCAGGCGGCGTTGGTCTGCTCCACCCCATCGACAAACCGTACCCCGGTAATCACCTTCGCTAACAACGGCGAGCCATTTAACAGCCGCCACTTCTTCGCGGCTGACTCCATCAGCTTGAACACCATCGTCAGGCACGCCGACCGACACCCGCTCCCCTTCGTCTTGGCCGTCCGCAACCGAACCGTCGCAAATGTCGATTCAATCGGGTTGGTCGTCCGCACATGAATCCAGTGTTGAGCCGGGAAATCGTAGAACACCAACAACTCCGCTCGGTCCTTGACCAGGCAGCTCACCGCCTTGGCATACTTCGCTTCGCAGGTCGCCACGAACAGGTCCAAGGCCTTCTCCGCCGCTGCCTTCGTCTCGGCTTGCCAGATGTCGTGCAACCTCGCCTTCGCTTTGGGCTGCTGGGCCTTGGGCAGCTTGTCCAGCACGTTGGCCGTCTTATGCACCCAGCAGCGCTGCTCTCGGGTCGTCGGAAACACCTGCCGCAACGCCTTCCAGAAGCCCAACGCCCCGTCGCCGACGGCCAGGCTCGGCGCCACGCTCAGGCCGCGGGCCTGGCCGTCCAAAAGTAACGCCTTCCAGGACTGCTCCGACTCCCGGAAGCCATCGCTCAGGGCAATCAGTTCCTTGTGGCCGTCGGCGGTGGCCCCCATCAGGACGAGGATGCACTGCCGGTCCTCCTCCAGGCGGATGTTGAAGTGCATGCCATCGGCCCAGACGTAGACGTAATGCGTGTCGGCCAAGGGCCGCTTGCTCCAGGCATCGTATTCCTCCTGCCAGACGGCCTTGAGCCGGGTGACAGTGGTCGCCGACAGGCCCTTGGCCTGGGCCCGAGGATGGCGGCGAGGGCTTCGGAGAAGTCGCCGGTGGAGACGCCCTTGAGGTACAGCCACGGGATCAACTCCTCGATGCTCTTGGTCTTGCGCAAGTACGGCGGCAGGATCGCTGAGCTGAACTTCTCCCGCTGCTCTGGTGGGCGGCGGTCCTGCACGCGTGGCTGCTTCACCTGGACCGGGCCGATGCCGGTGAGGATGGTTCGCTGCGGCAGGGAGCCGTTGCGAACGACCTGCCGCCGCCCGCGTTCATCGCGGAGGTGAGAGCGTTCCTCCAGGTAGGCGGCGACCTCGGCCTGAATGGCCTGGGTCAGCAGCTGCGTGGCTCCGTGGCGGAGGACATCGGTGAGGATGTCCTGGTGGTTGGGCATTGGCAGGGCGTGGGCATTCGTGGTAGCTTCGTTCATGGTGGCGTACTCCAGTGCCTCGTGGGCATGTGGGTGGGTTCGTATACACCCAGGGTACGCCGCCCTTTTCAAGCTTTCATCCACAACTTTCGATCATAGCTCTCACCGGCTCGGTCCTCGACGTTGGTTGCGGAACCGGCGAGAACGCTCTGTTCTTCGCTGGCCGAGGCCACCCTGTCACGGGCATTGATTTTCTGGAAGTGCCCATCGAGCGGGCGAAGCGGAAGGCAGCCGAACGGAGCTTGGCCGTCACCTTTCTCATCAAGGACGCCCTGACCTTGAAAGACTGGCCGGAGCGGTTCGACAACGTAATCGACAGCGGCCTCTTCCATGTCTTCAGCAACGAGGACCGCCGGCGCTACGTCGAGGGGCTGGCGACTGTCCTGAAGCCAAGCGGTCGTCTATTCCTGATGTGCTTCTCGGATGAAGAGCCGGGGATGCAGGGGCCGAGGCGGGTGTCGAAGAAGGAACTGCACGACGCCTTCTCCGAGGGCTGGAGCATCGAGTCCAGTGAGCCGTCACGATTCGAGGTCCGACCCGATCTGAAAGACTTGACTTTCAGCGAGGGTGGTCCGAAGGCGTGGTTCTTAGTGGTGCGGCGGGTGACATGAGTTCGCATTGCCATCGAACTTACCGCCGACCGTGGGCGGGTTGTATCGGTGGTGCTGGGCGACGAACTCGTTCGCTTCTCGCAGGTGAAGGGTAACGGCCTCCATGCCGTATTGAGGGCAGGTAGCAGTGATTGCCATAGTCCGAGGCAAGGATCAAGGAAAAATCTGCGCGCTGAGCCAGTCCAGCGCTTCGTCGAAGTTCTTCTGGGACGGGGCGACGTAGTGCTTGCCGGTGACTGTCTTGGGGCTGTGACCCAGGAAGTGAGAGGCGTAGCGGCCATAGATGGGATGCTCTTCGAGCAGGGTCGCCCCGATGCTTCGGAAGTTCTTGAGTTTGATGGGCAGGTCGGCGGCGTACCTTCGCCACTGCTGCACCACCATGTCTCTTTCAGATGGGCCTGCCCTTCCGTGTCGTAAACGGTGCTGACCAACGGCGTGCCCTTCTTACTCACAAGGAACAGGTCGGGATGGCTAGAACGGAACTTGCGCAACAGGTCCAGCGTCTCCGGCCACAGCTTGTACTCCACGGTGGGCACGTTCGACTGCTCGTGCGTCTTGATCCGTTTGTGGACGAGCCGGCCTTTCTGCAAGTCCACCGCCCCCTGGCTGATGTTGGCGATGTCCATGTTGGTGAAGCCGCAGTTCAGGCCCAAGAGGGCGTAGAGCTTGAGGTTGGGCTTCAGCTTCCTCAGCACGGCCCGCACCGTCGCTAGGGGCCAGGTCTTGACGGCCTTGGTCGTCAGCTTCACCTTGAATAACTCGCTGTCCAAGTTCTTCGGCAGCGTGATGCCTTCGTGTTCCCAGAGGTAGCGGACGAAACGGCGAAAGAAGCCCATCAGTTTCTTCCGGCTGCTCTGCCCAAGCCCGGTGGCCCCCAGGTGGCTCCAGAAGACCTTGACGGACTCCTCGTTGATGGCGTCGATGTCGTTGCCGATGATCTTCACGAGGCTCGGCAGGAAAAGCTGGATTTCCTTGTAGCTTTTCACCTTGAGCCGGGGGCGCAGCAGGGCAAGGTACTGCTCGGTCTGGTACTCGACTGTCCGGTTCTTGCTGATGGCCGGTCCCTTGACGGACTTGGACAGCACAGCCTTCATAATCTCAACGTCTTGGTCGGGCTGGGCCTCCTCACTGCCGATCATGTGGACGAGCCTCTGCAACTCCTCTACCGCCGACTGCCCCGTGACGGCGGTTTCAACCCACTTCTCCAGACCCCCTGCCGCCTCAATAACATCATCCACCTGCTGCTCGGCCTTGGACTTCTAGCCCAACTCGGCAAGCCGAACCTGCCACCACTGGTTCGCCGGTTGCCACGAGTCTTCTTTTGTCCACCTGTCCCGCCGCAGGCCCAAGGTTTCGCACGTCACCCGGTAGCGAACGCCCTTGAACATCTTGACCCAGCGGTAGTAGGGTTTGCCCTCCCAACTCATGAGGTACTTCCGCATCGTGGTACGCCGCTACTTGGGAAAAAGGTTGGGTAAACGGTCAGCTGGATGGTACATATTACCCAAGAACATGCGTTTTTCCAGCGTTTTTTCAACTGAAATAACGGATCGTCGATCCGGTGGTTGCGGGTTCGAGTCCTGTCGCCCTCGCTAAACCGAAGTAGCTGCAAGATAAAGACTTGCGGCTATTGTCGTTTAAGGGACGTGACAAGTGGCAAATCGGTTTGGGGACAATTTGGTAACACGGCAAGGTGGCGTTGCGGCCGTATTGCCGCGGGTATCTGGGGGCAGACATCCTTGAAGGTGCCAGCTGTACTCCTGTTGCGAGGAGCCAGGCCGGCCTGCTGGCGGAGCTGCGCAAGCGGGGACTTCTGAACGAGACGCTGGTGATCTGGGGCGGGGAATTCGGCCGCCGGAAGTTGCCCCAGGCCGTATTCTTGTTGGAGGCGAGGTAAGGGGGTTGGCGGGAAGCCAACTCGCATGGGCCATGCGAGCTAGCCGACGACCCTCGGCGCTTCCTGGACAACCGGCCGATCCTGGCTCGACGACCGACCGTCACAGCCCCGGCTGATCTGGGTAAGCGCCTCAGTGAACGATCTGGCAATTCGGTAATGCCTGCTTCAGTTCTTTCACACCGGCTTCAGTCACCCGGGTAGAAGTAAGGTCGAGGTGTTGCAAGGATCTCAACCCGGCCAGTTCCTTCAAACCGACGTCCGTGATTTTAGTGCCACCGAGATCCAGCGATTTGAGAGTTTTCAGCCCAGCCAGGTCCTTCAGGCCCACGTCGGTCACATGAAGGGCACGCAGATCTAACGTATGCAGAGATTTTAGGCTTGCTAATTCTTTCAATCCAACATCTGTCACCTTGGTGGCGTAGAGATTCAATACGTGCAGAGACTTCAGTCCGGACAGATTATTCAATCCATCGTCTGTCAATTTAGTAAACGGTAGGTTTAGCGTGTGCAGGAACTCGAGCGACGCCAATTCCTTCAGATCGGCATCGGTTGCTTCAGTGCCTATAAGATCTAAGCCAAACGGCGTTTTCGGAGCTGGGAGCTTGCTGAGCGTACCCTCGTTCCAGACCTTGAACCGAAACGCGGGAACCGCGTCAACCAATCCTTCCGGTTTTCTCTGAAAGTCCAAAGTGACAATGTCGCTCCTTATTCTCAGCCAGCCGACTTCGGCTCCTGCCCTCACCCACGGCTGCTGTACCTCCCGCGGCAGCGATGGAGACCCTGCGGAGGAAGGCGCCACAACCATCTCGCCCTTTTGTTTGTCGGGGAGTTTCTTTCGCTTACAGGTAAGGAAGACCCGCCAGGAATCCGCACTGGTCTCGAACTCTGTCGGACGCCTGTCTTCGATCATGCTCAAGCAGATCGTCAGGTTATCGCCGTCGAGTTTATAGATCGCCGACTGCACTCGGTTCTTGGCCAACCCGTTATCGGCCCTCCAGTCCATTTCTTTCGGACTTTTTGCTGGAGCGACGGTTATCGTACCGGTCTCCTCGGCGACCCCAGGTAGGGCGAACGTGTATTTGCCTCCGGCTGTGATCTCCAACTTCGCCAGCCGGTAGGGATTGGACCAGTTCTCGCCATCACACTCAGCCCTCTCGATGCTCCATTTGCCAACCAGCAATGGGAGGTCGTCTTTGGAGGGCGATGGCGGGCCGAGCCGTTGACACGAGACCGGGAGGAGCGCCGCAGCCACCAAGAAGAGTACTCGCGTCTTCATGGTTTACCGAACCTCCAGTGATCGAATTCCTTCAGCTCAAGCCAGAAGGCGGTATCCGCGGGCGGGACACCCTCCGTCGCGCAGCGTAGAGCGATGACCGGGCTGCCGGCCGCAGGGTCAGGTGGATGATCTCCGCCGGGGCAAAGGTGCGCACAGGGAACCAGTTGCCGACACCGTTGGAGACGACCAGCGACGCCCCATTGTGTTCCGGCTTGCGGTACAGGCCCGACCAGTAGCGGTACAGAAGCGGCCCGAAGCCGATCGAGTCGCCGAGCATGAGTTGGCCGCCGTGCGTGTGCCCGGAGACCGTCAGGGGAATCCCCGCGGCGGCCGCGGCGTCGAAGGCATGGGGGTGGTGGGCCAGCAGGATCGGGAAGGCGTCCGGAACGATATGGCGTGCCAGCTGTCGTACCGAGTCCGCGATCCGGATCTCGTCGCGGTTCCAGGGCAGGCCGAGCAGCTGAACAGGCCGGCCCCGGATCGGGACGACTCGGGACTCGCCGAGCAGCAGGGGGGCGCGAGCCTTGACGCGACGGACGAACTCGACGTCATCCTCGATCAGGTCGTGGTTGCCGACGCACAGGTAGGCTCCGTGGCGTGACTGCATGTTGCACACCGCGTCGAGGGCGTCGGGCAGGTCGGCCAGGGCGTTGTTGATCAGGTCGCCGGGCAGCAGGATCAGGTCGGCGTCGAGCCGGCTGGTCTCCTCGACGATGTGTTTGACGGTCTGGCCGTTGGTGAAGGTGCCGACGTGCAGGTCGGACACCAGGGCGATCCGCAGGCCGTCCAGCTCCAGCGGCAGGCCAGGCAGCGCCACGTCGATCGGCCGAATGCGGAACTCGCGCAACTGCGTCCGGGAGTAGGCCACGGCCGCGCCGGTGAGCAGCGCCGGCGCGGCCGTCGTCAGCATGTCGAGGAACTGCCGGCGACTCGCCGTTTCCTCACTACGGACGGCGGCGGATGAGGTCGGCCCCGATTCGGCCAAGGCAGCCCGGCGCCGGGAGACGGTCCACCTAGCCAGGCGCCGCCCGCAGCGCCACGCCCAGAACAAGATCGCGGTGGCCGCCACGAAGGCGCATACGGCCGGCAGCACGAGCAAGTGCCAGATGTAGGCCTCGGCAATCAGAAACTGAGGCGGACGGCCGAAGGAAGACGCCACGGGAGCGCGGCCGCCGAGGATCCAGAGAACCAGGGCGATCTGTCCGCCCATGAACAAGCCGATAAGCAGACGCCACCTGAGGGCGTGGTGCCATCGACGAGCCCAGTGGTCCGCAAGCAGCCACCAGAGCACGTCGGCGGCGAGGATGGAGGCCAGGACGATCGATACGAAAGAAGGCATGGAATGCGGCCCTGCATACCGTTCAGTTGGGAGGACATCACTCGCTTAGAGTTCTAACGGAAAAAACGGTCGGAGCGGGGGGCGTAAGCCCCCTGAGTCTGCGCTCGGGGGGCTTACGCCCCCGCTCAGGTTCTTTCCATCAGCCCTTACTTTATCAGAATCGCCGTGCGCGCCTCCGCTCTAATCGTTCCCGGCTCCTTTTCCCTCCCGGAAAGGATCGGGAGAACTTCCGGGAATAATACTCCCCCTCGGCCACGCAACCGGGT
The DNA here is from genome assembly GCA_963767535.1 of uncultured Planctomycetota bacterium. Lineage (GTDB taxonomy): Bacteria > Planctomycetota > Planctomycetia > Gemmatales > Gemmataceae > JAJPHU01. The sequence goes on along the minus strand of CAVYEC010000005.1, from coordinate 122,466 downwards.
AGTATTGACCCTACGGACACGCCTCGTCGGCGTTCCTCTTCCTCAACTGCACAGGAGCCTTCGATGCAGGACCACACCCCCCCTCCATGCCCGGAATGCGACGCCCTGGACCGCCGCGGGTTCATCCGCACTCTAGCCCTCGGCGGGGCCGCCCTCACGGCCGGCTCTGCCAACTGGTTACTGCCCGGCAGCGCTCGGGCCGACACGAAGCCGATACCGCGCGTCGCCAACCCCGCCGCCGAGGACCTCGTCAAGGAACTGTTCGCCGGCCTGACCGACGCCCAGAAGAAGAAGCCGTCGTCAAACCCTGGGACCACGCGGCCCGCAAGTCGGTCAACCCCAACAAGGCGCTCGACAAGACCACTCGACGCCGTTTACACCAAGGCGCAGCAGGATCTCGTCCAGAAGATCGTTCGGGCCATCGCGTCCGACGACAACGGCTGGCACCAGATCTCCCGCAACGGGACGTGGGACGCCACCAAAAGTTTCGACAAGATGGGGGCCGACATTTTCGGCGACCCCTCCACCGGCAAGTTCGCGTTCCTCTGCACCGGCCATCACCTGACGGTTCGCTGTGACGGCGACAGCGAGGAGGGGGCGGCCTTCGGCGGGCCGATCTACTACGGCCACAGCCCCAATGGCTACTCCCCGAAGAACGTATTCTCCTACCAGACCCGGCAAATGCTGAAGGCCTACCAGGCCCTGGATGAGAAGCAGCGCAAGCAGGCGACCGTGACGATGGGCCACCCCGGCGAGGGCGCCCGATCGATCCGCCTCAAGAAGGACGGCAAGATGCCGGGCATCGCTTACGCCGAGCTGACGAAGGACCAGCAGGACTTGTTCGAGAAGGTGATGCAGACCATCCTGTCCCCGTTCCGCCAGCAGGACGGGAGCTGAGGTGGTGGCGATCATCAAGGCGATGGGCGGGATGAAGAACGTCCACATGGCCTTCTACTCGGAGGACCGTATGAGAACGCCGAGACCTCCGAAACGCAGCCGTGGAGCTTCTGGCGGCTGGAAGGCCCCGGCTTCGTGTGGAACTTCCGGGTATTGCCGCATGTGCATACCTTCGTGAACATCGCATCGAGCATCGGTTAACCCATTTGCTTGCGGCGAGAAGGCGGAGCGCGTCCGACAAAGAAAAACGTGCTTCGCCTTCTCGCACCCTCGCAGACACCCCGGTTCGTTCCGCCCCGACCTCTTGTCCGATTGACGAGAAGCCCCTTGCAACTGTCCTGCTCAGACTGCACAATAAGAGAAGTTTGATCCTGCCTTCCCGGCCTACCCGGAATCACCCTCCGCCCCGAGTGATTCGCGCCGCTTGACGACGACTCCGACCAGCAAGGAACCAGCCATGCGGACGTTCCGTCTGACGCTCTCCCTTCTTTCGCTTTTCGCCGCCGCATCGTTGGCCGCGGCCGAGGGGTTGCTGCCGCCCGGCCAGCCCATCGAACAGGTCGTCGATCATTACCTCGACGCGCGGCTGCAAGAAGAAGGTATCGCGCCCGCCGGGCCGGCCGACGACGCCACCCTGATCCGCCGCCTGACGCTCGACCTGGCCGGCCGAATCCCGACCGTCGAGGAAACGCGGGCGTTCGTTGCTTCCCTAGCGTCGGACAAGCGCATCAAGCTAGTCGAGCGGCTGATGGCCTCGCCCGCTTTCGTGCGGCACCAGGCCACGGAACTGGATGGGATGCTCATGAACGGCACGCGCGGCAGTGTGCGCGGCTACTTGCTGACTGCCCTGGCCGAGAACCGCTCCTGGGACCGTATCTATCGCGATTTGCTGCTGCCCGACGAGAAAGATCCCAACCGGAAAGCCGCTGGTGATTTCCTGCGCCAGCGCGTCCGCGATCTCGACAAGCTGACCGCCGAGGTCAGCTCGATCTTTTTCGGCGTCAACGTGAGCTGTGCCCGCTGTCACGATCACCCGCTGGTGCCTGACTGGAAACAGGACCACTTTTTCGGCATGAAGTCATTCTTCAGCCGCACCTATGAGGCCGGCGGCCACCTGGCCGAGCGCGAGTTCGGCGTGGTCAAGTTCAAGACGACCAAGGGCGTCGAACGGCAGGCGCGGATGATGTTCCTGACCGGCAAGGTGGTGGAAACGTCCACCCTGAAGGAACCGCCCGGCGGCGAGCCGAAGCCGAAAAAGAGTAAGAATAATACGAAATCGAATGAACCGCCTCCTCCGCCGCCGAAGTTCAGCGCCCGCGCCCAGCTCGTGAGCCTGTCGCTGGAGCCGGGCCAGCGCGATTTCTTCGCCCGTTCCATCGTCAATCGCGCCTGGCATCGGCTGTTCGGCTACGGCCTGGTCATGCCGCTCGATCAGATGCACTCGGAAAACCCGCCGAGCCATCCCGACCTGCTCGACTGGCTGGCCCGCGATGTCGTGGAGCATCACTACGACCTCCGCCGCCTGATTCGCGGCCTCGTGCTGAGTCGCGCTTATGCGCGCGAGAGTCGCTGGGACAGGGGCGAAACACCCCGGCCGTCACTGTGCGCCGTGGCCCGTGTCAGGCCGTTGACACCGATGCAGCTGGCTGTCTCGCTACGCCTGGCCGTCATGGACCCGCTCAACCTGCCCGCGACGCTTAAGCCGGAGGAACTCGACAAACGGCTGCAAGGGCTGGAAGCCGGCGCCGGCGGCATGGCGAAGCTGTTCGAGCAGCCCGGCGACGATTTCCAGGTCGGCGTCGCCGAGGCGCTCTTATTCAGCAACAGCGACCGTATCCAGAAGGATCTGCTGGCCGAGGGCGGCGACCGTCTGCTCGGCCGTCTGAATCAGATCAAGGACCCGGAGCAAGCGATCGACTTGGCAGTGCGGGCCATTCTGTGTCGTCCGCCGCGCGCGACAGAGCGTAAACTGCTCGGCGAGTACCTCCGGCAACGGGCCGATCGGCCGGCCGAGGCGCGGCGGCAGGTCGTGTGGCGCTCTTGACCAGCACGGAATTTCGCTTCAATTACTGAGAGCCCGACGGAGAATCGCTTCCATTCCCCCGGCGCCCGGTTACAATACCGGCACGCACGCATCTTCGACCTGCTCATCCACTTGTCCCGCCCGGTAGACGGCGATAGCCTGGCGCGTGGACAGCGAGGACGGCGGTACAGGATGCGGAGCGCGTGAGGCCCACCCATGAGCGCGTCAACGAAGACGTTGGAGCAACTGCTGCGCGAAAACGACGAGTTGCGCCGGCATCTGGAAGAGACTGCGTCTCTTCTCCACGCCGAAAAGCGCACACGGGAGCGAGCCGAACGGGATCTCGAAGAGCGCAAGCGGCTGGAAATCGAGTTGCGCCGGCGAATCGAAGAGCTGACGCGGGCGGATCGGCGCAAGGATGAATTCCTCGCCCTGCTCGCCCACGAGCTGCGCAACCCCCTCGTCCCCATTCGCAACGCCGCTCAGATCCTCCGGTTGCTGGCCCCGCCCGATCCTCCCCTGTCTCAGGCGCGCGAGATGATCGACCGTCAGGTCGGCCACATGGCCCGGCTGATCGACGAACTGCTCGACGTGTCGCGCATCGCGCGCGGCAAAATCCTTTTGCGCAAGGAACGCCTCGACCTGGCGGCCCTGGTACTGGCGAACTTGAAGGATCATCAGAGCATCCTGGAGGCGAACGGCCTGACACTGGAGCTGCACCTGCCGGCCGCGCCGTTGTGGATGATGGGCGACCCGACGCGGCTGGCGCAGATCCTCAACAACGTCCTGCACAACGCCAACAAGTTCACCGATCGCGGCGGCCGGGTCACGGTTCAGATGGAGACGGAACGAGAGAAGGCGGCCGTCCTCCGCGTCCGCGACACCGGCATCGGCATGACGCCGGAAATGCTGGCCCGGCTGTTCGAGCCGTACAGCCAGGCGGATCGCAGTCTGACGCGCAGCCGGGGCGGACTGGGTCTGGGCCTCGCCCTGGTCAAGGGCTTGGTCGAACTGCACGGCGGCAGCGTGAGCGCAGCCAGCGACGGCCTGGGCCACGGCTCCGAGTTCATCATCCGTCTGCCCCTCGAAGGCGAAGCCGTGCCGCCGAAGGTCGCTTCCGGCACCCTCCCCAAAAGGTCGTGTCGCGTCCTCGTCATCGACGACAACCGCGACGAGACGCAGAGCATGAAGATGCTCCTGGAGCTGGTCGGCCATCAAGTCGCGGCGGCGCACTCGGCGACCGAGGGGTTGACCCTGGCCTACGAATTTCAACCGGAAGTGGTGCTGTGCCAGCTCGACCTGCCCGGCGCGACCGACGGCTACGCCGTGGCCCACGCGCTGCGCCATGAGCCGGCGCTACGATCGGTCTACCTGATCGCGCTGGTTGGTTACGGACACGAGGAGGAACAACGCATCCAGGAAGCCGGCTTCGATCTGCATTTGGCCAAGCCTATCAATTTCGCGGAATTGCAAGCGGTGCTGGGATCGTCCTCGCCGCCGTGTTAGCGGGCGATCCATTCGGGGCTTTTGCGTCCGCCTGCCGCGTCCCGGCGTCACTTCCATTCCCTCTCTCACTCGGCTCAACTCGATGATCGCTAAAATAAGGCTATCGGCCCCACCGACCGAGTGGGCAGATGGAGGTAACCTGAGATGGCTGACAGCCCGGCAACGAAGAGGAATGTTCGTTTCATCACTTCGGTGTACATGGGCTGCGCGGTTTGCCTGGGTTTGATTGTTCTCGGGGGCACCCTGCTCCTCGGGGGAATCTTCCTCTACGACCATCTCGATAAATCCGACACCAAAGAGTATCTGCAGTCCCTAGAGGACAAGATCGCCGCAGCGGTCCCACCCGGCTCCGATCAACTGACGGCCAAGTCTTGGCTCACCTCACAGGGAATGGACGTTTCCGAATGGGGACCGGACCTGAAGGACACAGGCGTGGAAGGCCACGGTATTCCCCCTGATCTCCTGAGCGGCATCATACGGGGGAACACGAGCCGGGAATCCTTCTTCGGAGACGATGACATTTCGGTCTACTTCTTACTCGACAAGGAAGGAAAGGTCATCAAGCACCGTATCTTCCGATTTCGCCCCTCACTTTGACAAAACCCGTGAGGAATGGCCCAAGAAGCACTTCCTATATATTTGGAACTTGCTTGCAGTGACTCGCGTACCCCTACCGATTGATCCGGTCCTCCCCGAGTTCCTCGCCGCCCTGCGACAACAGGCGAGCGTGGTCCTCCGCGCTGCGACCGGCGCGGGCAAGACGACACGAGTTCCCCCCGCCATCCTCGACGCCGGCCTGGCGGAGAATGGCCGCATCGTCATGCTGGAGCCGCGCCGTCTTGCCGCCCGCGCCGCCGCCCGACGCATGGCGGCCGAACGCGGCGGACGACTCGGTGAGGAAGTCGGCTATCAGGTACGCTTCGATCGCCAATGCGGTCCCGCCACGCGCATCCTCGTCGTCACGCCCGGCATCCTCATTCGCCTCTTGCACGATGATCCCTACCTCGAATCGACCCGCGTCGTCCTCTTCGACGAGTTCCACGAGCGCGGCCTGGAAAGCGACCTCGCCCTCGGCATGGTCCGCCTGGTGCAACAGACGGTGCGGCCGGAACTGCGTATCGTCGTGATGTCGGCGACGCTGGCGGTCGAGTCCGTGTCGGCGTATCTGGGCGGTTGCCCGATCGTGGCCAGCGAGGGCCGGCTGTTTCCGGTGGAGGTCGTTCACGAGCCGCGGCCGGAACGGCAGCGGTGGCCGATCGCCGTGGCACGGGCGACCGAGCGCACCCTCGAGCGCACGCCGGGCGACCTTCTCGTTTTCCTACCCGGTCTGGGCGAAATCCGGCAGACCATGCGTCATCTCGAAGACGTGGCCCGCGAGCGCGATCTGGCCGTGCTGCCGCTCCACGGCGACCTGCCGGCCGAGCAGCAAGACGCGGCGCTGCTACCGCAGTCGCGCCGCAAGATCGTGCTGACGACCAACGTGGCGGAAACATCTGTCACGGTCGAGGGTGTGACGGGAGTGGTCGATTCCGGCCTGGCACGACTGCTCGTGTTCGATCCGCGCGTCGGTCTGGATCGCTTGCAGTTAACGCCAATCTCCCGCGCCTCCGCCGATCAGCGCGCCGGCCGGGCCGGACGCACGCAGCCAGGTGTTTGCGTGCGATTGTGGAGCGCCGGTGCTCACCGCGGCCGGGCCGAGCAAACCGAGCCGGAGATCCGCCGCGTCGATCTCGCCGGCGCGGTGTTGCAACTTTTGTGTCTGGGCGAAACGGATGTGATGCACTTTCCCTGGCTGGAGCCGCCGAAAGAAGCGACCGTCGCGCAGGCCCTGGCGCTCCTTCGGCGTCTCGGTGCGATCGAAGATCAGGGCGTGACGGAGTTGGGCCGAAGCATGGCCCGGCTACCGGTGCATCCGCGCCTGGGCCGATTGCTCATCGAAGGCCAGCGTTTCGGCCAACCGGAGCGCGTCGCGCTGGCGGCCGCGCTCTTGTCCGAACGCGATCCCTTCCATCGACCCGTCGATGAACCCTCCTTCGCGCACGGCCCGCGCCATGCCACGCCATCGGACGTTCTCGATCGCATTGAAGCGTTGGAGGAATACGAGCGCAGCCGTCGCACGCATTTCCATCTGGGCAACCTCAATCGTGCCGCGGCGCATTTCGTGTTGCGCGCCCGCGATCAATTGCTCCGCCTGGTCCGACAAACACGAACCGCTCGCGCTTCCAACCCGCAATCGGAAGACGAAATCGTATTGCGTTCGCTGCTGGCGGCATTTCCGGATCGGGTCGCGCGCCGGCGCGAAGGGGGCAGCCGGCGCGGTGTCATGGTCGGCGGCCGCGGAGTACGATTGGCCCCCAGCAGCGGTGTGCTGGAGCCGGAGTTTTTTCTGTGCATTGATGTGGATGCGGGGCAAAAAGAAACACTGGTTCGGCAGGCGTCCGCCATCGCGCGCGACTGGCTGCCGCTTGAGCAAGTGAGTGCGGCCATCGAGGTGACGTTCGATGCGGAGAGTGAGCGCGTCACGGCCCGGCGGCGCGTCCGCTTCGCCGACCTCGTGATCGAGGAGACAGAGGCCGCGTTGCCCCATGACGATCAAATAGCCCGCGTGCTCGCCGACGCCGCATCCGAACGGCTGGAGCGCGTGCTACCACCGGACGATTCCCCGGCCAGACTGTACCGCACGCGCGTCCGCTGTTTGCGCGAGTGGATGCCGGAACTGGGATTGCCGGCGCTCGGCGACGCGGAGTTGCGCGAGCTGCTGTCCTGGCTGTGTCCGGGATGCCGATCCTTCGCGGATCTTCGCCAAGCCGACTGGCTGCAAGCGATCCAGAGTCGATTGACGCATATCCAGCGACAGGCGGTCGAACGCGAAGCGCCGGAGCGTTTGCACGTTCCTTCCGGCAGTCGCATCCCCCTGCGCTACGAGCTGACCCGGCCGCCGATTCTGGCGGTGCGCATTCAGGAAATGTTCGGCCTGCGCGAGACGCCGCGCATCGCCGGCGGCCGCGTGCCCGTTTTACTGCACCTGCTCGCCCCCAACTATCGGCCGCAGCAAGTCACCGACGACCTCGCCAGCTTTTGGCGCAATACCTATCCGCAAGTCCGCAAGGAGCTTCGCGCTCGCTATCCCCGGCATGCCTGGCCGGAAGATCCCCAGGCCGCCGCTCCGGAAAGTCGGCCCCGCCGAAAACGTCCGGATCGATAATTCTTGCCTTTTCTGCTCAGATTTCCCGATTTGTCCCGCACGCCCTCCCGCAAACTCGTCCTCAACCGGAAGACCCTTGCGACCGCCCTAAAAGAAAGGATGCGACCATCCAAAATACCCCTTTCCCTTGTCCTTATTGGGACCATCGACCGATCCTTTTCGAGTAACTCCCACACCACCGCGATTGGCCCCTTGTGAAGACGACTCGATTGCAACCTCTGCCGACGAGGGGCTAATCATGGCTGTGCGCTGTCTGTATCTCATGGGATTGGTCGTGCTGATCGGTTGCCGGCCCTTACCCGGTCATGTCACGCCCTGCGAGCCGGACGAGCGGTCGCCGTCGCGCAAGGGCTTGTTCGTGCGCCAGGTGGTGCGCGATACCGCTGTCGAAACGACGCAGCACCCGCTCAAGGAAGTGCGGGCGTTCTTGTCCTTACCGTTGGATTATGGTATCGCGATCCAGCAACTGGCGATGCGGCGACGGCTCGACTGGCTGATCCGCCGGCAAGCACCGCCCATCGACCCCGAACGCCCCACCCTCGATTCCGACGCCCTGGAACAGGTGTTGAAACAAAAGTCCGGCGGCGAGCTACAACCGGGATGGGTTGAACTCTATCCCACCGGCGACGAGGCGCTGGCGGCGCTGCATCAGGTCATCGACCTGGCCGTCTGCCGCATCGACATCCTAATGTATCTGTGGGACAACGATCCGCTGGGCTGGGAGGTGGCGCACCACCTCGCCGCCGTTGCCACTCCGGATCGGCCGGTGCGCATCCTCATCGACGGCGGAGCTAACCTCTCGCAAGGCGAACCGAAGGAGGCGACCTCCGCCGAGGTGCAGCGCGTCGTCTGCTGGCTGGCCCGGCAGCCCAACATCCACCTGATCCGCCACCGCGATCCCAACTTCCATTTCGATCATCGCAAGGTCGTGGTCGTCGATGGCCGGGTCGCGTGGAGCGGAGGGCGCAACTTCACCTACCCCGCCTTTTTCAAGGACCGCGACGTGTCCTTCAGTGTGGTCGGCCCCCTGACGTGTCAGATGGAGGAGATCTTCGAGTCGTACTGGCAGGAACAGGGCGGCTGCCCGGCTGCACCGCTGCCGCCGCCACCGGAGTTGCCGCAGCACAATGTCCTGGCGCGCATCGTGGAAACCGGCCCGCACCAGTTCGCCCTGGAACAAGCGGTCTACCACGCCATTGATCGGGCCTGCCATCACATTTACATGGAAAACCCGTATTTGACCGACAATCGCATCCTGCTCAAACTCGTGGACGCCCGGCGGCGCGGCGTGGATGTCCGCCTGGTGATGACCATCGACGACGAGAGCGAAACCATCAACAGCTCGAACAAGGTCAACATCAACCGGCTGGTCCGCTCCGGCGTGCGCGTGTACCTCTACCCCGGCATGACGCACGCCAAGACGACCGCCGTGGACGGCGTTTGGGCCTACGTAGGCACGGGCAATTTCGACCGTCTCAGCCTGCGCCACAATCACGAGCAAGGATTGGCCATCGGCTACGGGCCGGTGATTCAAGAGTTGGAAGAACGGGTGTTCCAGGTCGATTTCAACCCGGAATGGGAGGTGAAAGAACGGCTGCCCGTAACGGTGAAGGACTACCTGCGGGCGCTGGTGGGCAGCATGTTGCTGTGAACGAAAATAGTCCACGGTTAGCGACGCTTCTGCAAAGCGTCGCTAACCGAGTGCGGCCTCAGCCGTTACCAGTAGCGATAGCGATAGCCATAGACTCCCGTCCACGGATTATACACGCCGCGCGAATAGCCTCCGAGACCCGTCCACGGATTGTAAAACGCTCCGCCGCTGTGGTACCTTCCGGTCCACGGGTTATAACCTTGGCCGCCGTAGTAATATCCGCCGGTCCAGGGATTGTAAGCGCCGGCGCCGTACATACCTCCGCCCGTCCAGGGATTGTAGTAGTAACGGCCGCCCCAGTACTGGGCCTTTGCGCTAGAGGAGAGCGTAAGGGTCAACAGTAGCGCGGCGACCCCTGCGATGATACGTTTCATAACAATTACCTCCAACGGGCGACGAACGGAAAACTCACTTCTCAAGGTTCCGGCGATGCAGGCCCTCCGGCTTGATGACATCTCTGCCGACCTGGTTCAGATCGACCTTGGCGCGGAGATGAAGTTCCGTGCCGACCTCCTTCTCGCGATCGATCGAGTAGAAATAGACGGTATCGGTTCGATTGTCCGTCACGATGAGGTTGTGTCCCTGGGTTTCCACCACGTTAAAGTGGGGGAACCCTCCCGCTCCCCTTTCGTCGGCCCGGCTGAACGCCGGCGGGGCGAAGCTGCCCGCCACGAAGGCGCCCACAATCACGCCCAGAACCAACGCCGCCATGAGACCTGTGCGCACTTTCACGACTCTCTCCTTTGGTGTAGGAACCGTCAGGTCACGCGACCCGAGGACGGTGCCGGAAGCCTCCCGGTATCCATCAAGAAATAAACATCTGCAAAAAGTGCGCCGCCCAAAGAAGCGAAAGGCCGGTATGGAAAGCTGTGAGCCGGCAGCGAGCGTTCGCTACCGGCTCACGGCTTTACGCAAGCTGAACCAGAGTCTCACTGCGTCAGCTTGGCCGAGACGAAGGTCGTCTGCGACGCGCCGAATTGCGTCGTCTGCGTCGCCCGAGCCGGCGAGATGTTCGAGAACACGGCGGTCGGATCGACGATGGCCGAGGGCTGGATGGAAATGTTCATGTTACTGCCGTTGCCGCTGGCCTGCGTGATCGTCACGCCCACGAACCCGATGATTGCGTAAGTGGCATTTTGTCCATTACCTGTGGCGGCCACGTAGTTGGAACCCGGACTGACCGGCGGGGGATTGGAGACCGGCGGGTTGACGGGTTGGAAGATGGGGATGAGGTTGGGCACCCCCATCTCCTGTTGGAAGTTGCTGACCAGGGTCGATTTCAGGCCGGGACCGCACTTCCACGGCTCGGGAGCACTCGCGGATACCGGCAGCAGGTTATTGTTGAGCAAGTATGAAATATCGTTGGGTGTGGACCCATTATCGATCCAATTGCGGAAAGCCGGCGCGCTATTGGAGGGAACGCCGATGTCGAGCAGTCCGAAACTACCGGGCGTATTGGTGCCAAAGGGGTAAATCTGGAGCTGCGGACTGCCGTTGGGTCCCGTGGAGGTGTTGCCCGAGAGCCAGGGCGATGAGAAATTGCCCTTGGCATAGTTCGTCCACACGTTCACATCCAGGGCCACGGGGAGAATATGGGCATTGACACCCTGAATGACCTGCAGGCTGGAGATATCGCCGGCATAGATCGTGGCGCTGGCGGTGGCCGTCAAGTTGGTCGAGGTGATGCCGAATATCTGGGCGAAGAACAAGCCCAGCAAGCCGTTGGCCGTGGTGTCACGGCGGGTCGTCACCTTGACGGTGTTGGGGAACAAGGCGATGGAAGCGGGAACCGGCGCGTTGGTCCCGTCGTAGTATTGGAAGCTGATGTCGCTGGTGGGCAACTGGACATTCACGCCGCCCGCTTGATTGGCGACCGCGATACGCTGGGCCGTGGGGATGGGGCTGCTCGAGCTGGACGTATCGGTCGTGACCGTGTTGTAAATCTGCTGCTGTTGCGACGAGGACACGCCTGGGGCGTAGAACTGGACGAACGAATTCTGAAGCTGCTGGGCGCCGGCCAGGGCGGCGGCGTCGGCGGCGTTCTGCAATTCCGCCTCCACCGAGCAGATGTAGCCGACATCGATGGAAAACGCCAGCATTCCAACCAGCAGAGTCATCAACAGGGCCGCCAGCGGGACCACGGCCCCGCGGCGTTTCCCCGTGTGGTTGCGATAACTTTTCATGCCTGTACTCCTCGGAGGCTATGCGGACGTTCGCGGAAAAATCGCGACCCCCGCAAAGTTCGTTATTGTTTCATCATGACCACGGTGTCGGACTCAAACATGCCGCTGGTCAAAAAGTACGAGGTCAGCCACTTCACCGACGTGACAGGGATGACCACCTGCACGGAGATCGTGCTGCCCGACGGGGCGTTGAGGGCGTCGGGCAACGTGTTGCCGTTGGGGTCGGTGACGGTGATGTTGATGGCCCCGATCGACGGCGGATTGAACAGCGTGCTGCCGAAACCGTTGTCCTGCATGACATTGGTCGCGTCGCTCGTGATGTTGCTGTTGCCGTACAATTGGAGGATGCCGGTGCGGCAGCCCTTGCGAGCGGCGCCGGTGAGGATCTGCTTGACCATCACCCCCCGGCTCAGCTCGAACATCCCGATCATGAGCAGGGCGAGGATCGGCACGATGAAGGCCATCTCCACGACCGCGGCGCCCGAGCGACGACTGGGATTGATAGTTGCTCTCATGGCTCTGTTGCTCCCCGTTGTTACTCGCGCCGCATGGTGTACTGGCCGGACAAACTCCCGTTCACGAACCAGAGAGGCGTCCAGGTCACGTTGCCGATCGGCACGGTGACAATGACAGTGATCTCCGTGTAAGCCGGCATGCCGGCCACATTTGTGTTCCCGGCCGGCGTGTCATTGACGAACACGTTGGCCGATTCGCCGTTGATCCCCACACTACTCAGGTAGTTGGTGGCGGTCGTCTGGATGTTACTGGAGCCGGTCCCCTCGATGACGCCTTGCCGGCAGGCGCAGCGCGCCGCTTCCGTCAAGAGTTCCGTCACCATGCACGCGCGGCCGATCTCGACGATACCCAGCGTCATCAGAAAGAAGACCGGCGCGACCAGGGCGAACTCGACGGTCGTGGCACCGCGCCGTCTTCGGCGATGGGATAAACTTATGCTCATGTGCATTTCTCGCTTTTGTATCATGCCAGCGTGTCAATCAGGGCGAGATGTGTGTAGCCGGCACGGTTTGCCTGTTCCAAAGGCGTTGCAGTGATTCGGAAGGTCGTATCGCAACATTCCGAGACCAGGGCAGGGGAGATGTTTCCGGACGGATCGTTTTGGATGCGGTGGGACGGGGGCCGCGTATTCCAGGGGTTCACTTCTAACGTAGGTCGAAAATGAAAGGCTGTCAAACAACGCGGAAGCGCCGGGCAGGGTGTCGCAATCCTCGTTTAGCCGCGACCCGCAGGGGCGTGCGAACCCCGCGCTCCCCTGCGGGTCGCGGCTAAACGAATTTCGATATGTGAACTTATGTGCCTTGCTCCCAACCGCTCATGTACTTGCGCTGCTGCGAGGTCAGCTCGTCGATCTTGATGCCCATCGACTCCAATTTATGGCGGGCGACGAACTCCTCGACCTCGGTCGGCACGGTATGCACGGCCGGCGTCAGTTTGCCCTTGTTGCGGACGCAGTACTCGGTGGCCAGGGCTTGCGTGGCGAAGCTCATGTCCATGACGCTGGGCGGATGGCCCTCGGCGGCGGCCAGGTTGACCAGCCGGCCCTGACCGATCAGGTAAATCCGCTTGCCCTTCTTGAGCTTGTATTCATCGACATTGGCGCGGACGTTCGAGGTGACGGATTCGCACTCGGCGCGGAGGGCGGGGATGTCGATCTCGACATCGAAATGGCCGCTGTTGCAGACCAGGGCGCCGTCCTTCATGTTCAGGAAATGCTCGCGGCGGATGATGCCGGCGTTGCCGGTGACGGTGATGAACACGTCGCCGATCGGGGCAGCCTCGGCCAGCGGCAGGACCTGGAAGCCGTCCATCGCCGCTTCCAGGGCGCGGACGGGATCGACCTCGGTGATGATGACCTGGCTGCCCAGGCCGCGCGCCGCAGCGCAACGCCCTTGCCGCACCAGCCGTAGCCGCACACAACTACCTTGCGGCCGGCCAAGAGCACGTTGGTAGCCCGGATGATGCCGTCGATGGTGCTCTGGCCGGTGCCGTAACGGTTGTCGAAGAAGTGCTTGGTCTGGGCGTCGTTGACGGCAATGACCGGGAAGCGCAGCACGCCGTCGCGCTCCATCGCGCAGGCGGTTGACGCCGGTGGTCGTTTCTTCCATGCTGCCGACGATCTGGCCGATCAGCCGTTGCCGCTCCGCCGGCGGCAGCTTTTGCGCCCAGGCTCGCACTTGTGGATGCACGTCGTCCAGACGCTCCAGGGCGACGAAGATCATGGCCGAGACCAGGTCGGCGCCATCGTCCATCGTGACATGCGGCTCGTGGGCCAGCGCGGCGACGATGTGCTTGTAATAGGTGTCGTTATCTTCCTCGCGGATAGCAAAGACGGACAGGCCGAAATCCTGCACGAGGCTGGCGGCCACGTCGTCCTGGGTGCTGAGCGGGTTGGAGGCGATCAGCACCACGTCGGCCCCTCCGGCTTGCAGGGTGCGGATGAGGTTGGCCGTCTCGCAGGTGACGTGCAGGCAGGCCGACATCCGCAGTCCGGCCAGCGGTTTCTCCTTGGCGAAGCGCTCGCGGATGCGGGCCAGCACCGGCATGTCGCCGTCGGCCCACAGGATGCGCTTCTTGCCCTGCGGGGCCAGTTTGGAATCCTTGATGTCGCAACGCTGTTTGGTGGCCGTCGTCATGCTTACTCCGTAGGGGATCGGGGGTTCGGATATCGGGTGTCGGGTCGATACCCGAACATCCCTGTCGATCTCTTGTCTCTTTTTAAGAGTAGTTGATTGTTGTTCAAGATGAGTCGCGCCGTCAAGGCGAACCGTCCGACCGCGGGAGGCGCCGGGGGTGACTGGCGACGATAAGATGGTGCGGTTACGCGGTTAGGCCAGCGCATCTCGGCCCGCTGTTGCTTGACCCGCGCCAAATAAGACTTTAAGATCAGAAATGCCCGGAGAGGATTTTCCTCATTATCGGAGGGGACCGATATGCGATATTTGTCGCCGCCACGCCTCGTTGTGCTGATGAGCCTGGCTATATCGCTTGGGGTCGCGACCGATGCGCGCTCGGCCCCGGACGACAAGGGGAACTCGGTGCGCGTCCAGTTGCCCGCCATCGACGGCATCGAATTGGCTGGGACGTTCTACCCCAACGCCAACGGCAAGAGAGACGCCGTCGTCATGCTCTTGCACAATATCGATCCGCTGAAAGGCGGCGGCAGCCATCAGGACGGCTGGGACACCCTGGCCGCCAAACTGCAAGCCCAGGGCTACGCGGTCCTCAGCTTCGATTTCCGCGGCTTCGGCAACAGCAAAGCCGTCACCTCAGCGTTCTGGAAAAAACAACACAACCAGGCTATCCGGGGTTCCTCAAGAAAACCGGACACGATCGACCAGAAGGATTTCCCATTGGGGTACTACCTCGCGCTGGTCAATGACATCGCGGCCGCAAGGGCGTTTCTGGATCGCAAAAACGATGCGCGCGAGCTGAACACATCGAACCTGATCCTGGTCGGCGCCGGCGAGGGAGCGACCCTGGGCGCTTTGTGGATGGCCGCCGAGATGCGCCGCCAGCGCGACCTGACGCCGACGAATTTGGGCGTGGACGAGCTGGGCCGGCCGATCCAGCCGCTCATCCCCAAACTGGACGATGCCGAGGGCAAGGACTTGGCGGCCGGCATCTGGTTGAGCATCAGCCCAACGCTCGGCGGGCCGAACGGACGCAATGTATCGTCCGTCCTCCGCACCGACCTCGAAGAGGAGGCCCGCGAGGGCAAGGTGCCCACGATTTTCATCTACGGTCAAAAAGACACCAAAGCCGGCGACATGACCCTCAACTACTTGAACGCCATCCGCAGGGGCAAACGCGGCGAAAAGATCGAGCTGCGCAACACCGGCGAGAAGGCCATCCCCAAAACGGAACTGAGCGGCAGCAAGCTGCTCAGCGATCGGCTGGGGACGATCCCGTTCATTGTGAGCAAGCTCAACGACATCATGGAGGATCGCGGCAGCAAGGAGTGGAAGAAGCGCGAGGAAGAGAAGAGCCGTTACTACTGGTCGCTGCCTTCCGTGGCGACACCCCGGACCCGGCTGACCGCCAAGGTGGCTGGCGAAAAGCTGTCGGCCCCCATTCCGCCGGTGGTCCTGGGATTCTCGCGCTGACGCTCATTAGATGGTTAGGTGGTTAGGTGGTTGGGTTTGTTTTAACCACCTAACCACCTAAGTATTTCCACGCGGGTGAAACTTTCGGTGAATGGCACGCAGCCGTTCGCGATCAACGTGGGTGTATTGCTGCGTGGTCTGGATGCTGGCGTGGCCGAGCAATTCCTGCACGGTGCGCAGATCCGCCCCGCCGGCCAACAGGTGCGTGGCGAAGCTGTGCCGCAGTGTGTGCGGGCTGATCTTGCCGTTCAGCCCCGCCCGGCGGGCGTATTTCTTGACCAACATCCACAGCATTTCGCGCGACAGCGCCCGCCCGCCACGGCTGACGAATACCCACGGCGCGTCCGCCGCCGTCCGCGTCAGGCGCGGCCGCAGTTTCTCCAGGTAGTCGCGCAGCGCATTGATCGCCGGCCGGCCCAGCGGCACGATGCGCTGTTTGTTGCCCTTGCCGAAACACTTGCAAAAGGCCGCATCCAGGTACAAATCCTCCCGCTTCAGCCCGACCACTTCCGACGCCCGGCTGCCGGTGGCGTAGAGCGTTTCGAGGATCGCCCGGTCACGCAGATAATAGCGGTCCAAGGGCTGCGGCGCGGCCAGTAGTTTGTTCACGCCATCGGGACTGAGGACATGCGGAATGCGTTCCCAAAGGGCCGGCGAATTGAGCAACTCGACCGTGTTTTCGGTGGTGCGTTCCTCCAGGCGGAGGAAGCGGTAGAACATCTTCAGGGCGACGAGGTGCCGGGCGACGCTCGGCGGGGCTAGCCCTTCCGCACGCAGATATTCGAGGTAGTGGCTCAGATCGCGCAAGGTGGGCGTCAGGTACGCGGCCAGGCCGTCGCCGGCGATCCATTGGGCGAAGCGGTCGAGGTCGCGGCCATACGCCAGCAAGGTGTTGCTCGCCAGCCCGCGCTCGGACTGGATGTAATGGCGAAACGATTGGATATCGTCCATCAGGGCGGTGAACTGGGCGGCGCGATCGGAGGGCATGAGTAGCCTCCTTGCCGGATGGTGGGACGAGGCCGTTATCGGCTTCTCGTCGCGCACGGGGTCATTCCTTGAATCATCGGCGGGCCGCCACGGTATTCGAGCGACGGCCAGCCCGTCCTTGTCATCATATACCGAATGACCAGCCCGCGGCGCTAGCAAGGGTTGCCCTTGCTGGCGCCGCGGGCTGGTAAGGGGAAAAAGTGTACCGAATCGGCCCATCCCTCCCACTATAGAAGTACGTTAGCGCGAGGGGACAAATCATGCCGGCACACTCTCTGGATCGGATCGTCGCTTGGCTGCGCGGCCTCAGTGTGGGCCGGCCGGAAGGCACGGACAGCGAACTCTTGCGCACCTACGCGGCCGGGCGAGACGAGTCGGCCTTCGCCGAATTGATGCGGCGCCACGGCGGATTGGTCTGGGGCGTCTGTCGGCGTTCCCTGACCCGCGAGCAGGACGCCGAGGACGCTTTCCAGGCGACGTTCCTGGTGCTGTCGCGCAAGGCCGAATCCATCCGCACCGGCGAGTCCTTGCCGAGCTGGCTTTTCGGCGTGGCTCGACGCAGCGCCCTCCTGATCCGCCAGCGGGCCAATCGCCCGATACCGCCGCGCGAGCCGGTTTCCCTATCCGACCCGTCCGACGAAGCGTCCTCGGCGGAAGCGTGCGAGATCATTCTCGATGAAGTCCGCCGGCTGCCGGAAAAACATCGCTTGCCGCTGCTCTTGTGCGGTCTGGAAGGGCTGACCAAGGCGGAAGCGGCCCGGCGTCTGGGCTGGAAGGAAGGCACCGTCTCCGGCCGGCTGGGACGCGCTCGCCAACAACTTCGAGAGCGGTTGGCGCGGCGCGGACTCCTGACAGCCGCCGCGACCATTCCGACGCTCGCCACGGCGGTCCCCGGACGCCTACTCGCCGCCACGCTGCTCGCAGCCCGCGAAATGTCTGTGCCACGCCCCCTCTCTCCGACCCTGTTCTCCGCCGTTCTCGCCCAGGAGGTGATAGGCTCCATGCGACTCCCTACTCGCACGCTCCTCATTTCCGTCCTTGCCAGCGGCCTATTTCTTCTCGCCGCCGCGGGCGCGGTTTACTACAAGACCGTGTCGGCCGCTGTTCCGGTCGTGGCCGAGCCGCCTCCGGAAGCGGACCCGCCGTCGCCGCGCTGGCAGGAACGTCTGCGGCTGCGCGGCTACCTCGGCGGCGCATATTGCCACTTCTCTCCTGATGGGCAGCTGATGGCGACCATCGACGGCCGGGGCGTCCTGCGTTTCCTCGATACGACGACCTGGCAAGAGCGTGCCCGTTGTGAGCTGACGAAATATCCGGATGGTTCCTATGAGTATGCCACCGGGCAGCCATTTTCCCCGGACGGCAAGCTCTTCACCCTGTGGTGGCGGGTGCCCGGCAAGGGCAAGGAGGCCAAGCCGCGCGTGGAAACGTGGCTGATCGAAGTCGCCACCGCCAAGGTTCGCCATGTCGTCGCGGGCAGTCACCCGCAGCTGATCCCGGCCAGCAACATTGTGGCGCTTCGGCGCGACAACGATCTGGTGCTCTGGGACTATGCGAAGGCGGCCGAGATTCTCGTCCTCGCCGGGATGCCGGTCAAATGGCAGAAATGGTTCTCTCCCGACGGGAGGTTCCTGTACGTGCCGATGGCCCAGGGAACCGGCAAACTGTGGGAGGTGGCGACCGGCAAGGAAATCGCCACGCTGGAAGGCTTCAAGGCGGTCTGGTCGAAGGATGGCAAGTCGCTGGCGACGGTGCTGCCCGGCCCGCTGGTCAAACTGTGGGATCTGCCCACGGGCAAGCTGCGGGCGACGCTCCAGGGTTTCAACCAGCGGGGCTGCCAGGTCGAGTTCTCGCCGGATGGCCGACTGCTGCTCACCAGCGTTTCGGAATTCGGGCTTAAGCCGGACGGCGACATCGAATGGCCGGAGAGAGGGCAGCCGTACAGACCGAAGCGCCGTCCGCTGGATGTACGCCTCTGGGAGACGGCGACCGGGCGCGAACTGCTCCGCCTGCCCGGCGAAATCGACAACTGCCGCAATGGCATTTTCTCTCCGGACGGCAAAACCATCGCTTACCAGCGCTTCACGGACGAGCCGGGCTACCTCATGGAGGCGGTGCTGTGGGACGTGGCGGCGGGCAAGGAACGGCTGGTTCTCCGCACGAAAGACGGCCTGGATGGGTTGTCGTTCAGCCCGGATGGGACCGTCCTTTTCAGCCAATCCGGCCCGCATGGTCGCTCCACCATGAGGTTATGGGACGTGGCCACGGGGCGGCCTCTGCCCTCCGTGCCCGGAACGCGGGAAGTCGATTCTCATCCCATGATGTCCTTCTCCCCGGACAACAAGATCCTGAGACTCACTTTCTTCCTGCCGGGAGGCGTGGTCGGCAAGCCGCTCCCCGCGGAGCTTCGGATTTATCAGTGGGCCGCCGTGCCCCTGACCGCCGAGACGCGCGGCGAACCGATCGCCCTTGAACCGAAACAAGTAGAGCCGCCCAAACCGTCCTCGGCTGCCGCGAAAGCCTACGAGGCACTGAAGCGCGAGTGCGAGAACGTCGAGAGTGGTTTCGCCGAGAAGTTCACGGCCGCGAAGTCCGAGAAAGATCGGCAGCCGGTGCAACGGGAGAGGATCCTCGCCCTGGAAGGTTTCACCGCCCGCGCCCTGGAAATCACTCGCAAGGATCCGCACGATCCGGCGTCCGTCGATGCCCTGGAGTTCGCCCTTCGCATGACCGCAGGCATGGGCGGCAAACTCGGCGAGCTGGGACGTGACGCCATCGAGCAAGTGCGGCGCGATTACCTCGATTCCCTCACGCTCGATCGGTTCCTGCACTGGATCGTCGCACACCATACGAAGGCGGCCGACGACTTGCTGCGAACAGCGTTCGAACGCAGTCCCCATCGCACCGTACGCGGCCGGGCCGGCTATCACCTGGCCCAATCGCTGGTGGATCGAGCCGACGCCGCCCGACTGCTGCACCAGCTCCCCGGACTGGCGGACCATCCGTTCCTCAAGGAGCAGTCGGAAGCGTTGGCCGTACTGCGCGCTATCGACCCGGAAGCAACGACCCGTCAGGCGGAAGCGATCTACGAGCGCTTGCACAAGGACTACGCCGACGTAAAGCAATACGACTCCCAACCCGCCACGCTTGGCGAGGTCGCCCAGCGAGGACTGTTCGCCTTACGCAACCTCGCCATCGGCAAGACGGCCCCGGACATCGACGGCACCGACCTCGACGGCCGCAAGTTCCGTTTGAGCGACTCTCGCGGCAAAGTGGTCCTGCTCGTTTTCTGCGGTTACTGGTGTGGGCCGTGCCGGGCGATGAACCCGCACAAGCAGGCGCTAATCCGCCGCTACGCCGGTAAGCCGTTCGCGCTTCTGGAAGTCAACAGCGACGACGATCCGGGCGAATGGAAACGGACAATGAAAAAGGAAGGCTACACCTGGCGCTCTTGGGCGGACGGAAAGGACGGGCCGATCGCCAAGAAGTGGGACGTGAGTCGCTGGCCGACGGTCTTCATCCTCGATCGCGAAGGCGTGATCCGCTGCAAGGGATTGCCCGACGAAATGTTCGAGAAGGCACTGGACGCCCTGCTCGGCGAGGCGACGGCGAACTAGATTCGCACCGGCGCGTCCCATAGGATGAGTTCGTCATCCAGCGAAGGATCGGGGATCACGAACTCATGAAGGCCGTCGTTTGCGATCGCTGGGGCGATCCCGAAGAAGTACTGCAAGTCCGCGAGGTTCCGGAGCCGACGCACGGAGACGGCCAGGTGCGCGTGCGCATGCTCGCCAGTCCGATCAACCCCTCGGACCTGCTCATGGTGCGCGGCCAGTACGGATACTTACCTCCCTTGCCAGCGACGCCGGGTTTCGAGGGCGTCGGCATCGTCGAGGCCGGCTCAGGTTTACTGGCGCGTCGGGTCATGGGCCGGCGCGTGGCCGTTCTCAATGGCGGCAGTGGCAACTGGCAGGAACACGTTGTCGTCCCGGCGCGCCAGGCCGTGCCGGTGCCGAAAGCGCTGACCGACGAGCAAGCGGCCACGTTCTTCGTCAACCCCGCCAGCGCCTTCATCCTGACGCGCTATCTTCTCCAGGTCCCGCGCGGCGCCTGGCTTTTGCAAACGGCGGCCGGCAGCACCCTGGGCCGCATGGTGATCCGCCTGGGGCAACACTTCGACTTTCGCACGCTCAACGTGGTCCGCCGGCCCGAGCAGGCCGAGGAGCTGATGCTTCAGGGGGGCACATCGTCCGTCGCGACCAACACCGAATCGCTGACGGAACGAGTGCGCAGCCATCACCGGCGGTGAGGGCATCCTGTATGCCATCGACGCGGTCGGCGGGGCGACGGGTTCCGAGGTCATACGCACTCTGGCGCCCGGCGGCCGGCTGGTCGTCTACGGCACGCTGGCCGGCGAGCCGCTGACGTTCGATTCGCGGGCGCTCATGGTCGGCCAGAAGCGCGTCGAGGGCTTCTGGCTGTCGGAGTGGGTGCGCAAACAAAAACCGTGGACGATGCTTTGGCTATTTCGGCAAATCGGCAAACTGATCCGCGCCGGCGTGCTGGCCGCGGACGTGGGCAAGAGCTTCGCCCCTTACGGACATCCACGCCGCCGTCCGCCAGGCGTCGATGCCGGGTCGGCAGGGCAAGGTGCTGCTGCGCTTCACCTAGCCCCCGGCTTGCCGGGGGGTGTTCATTCCTCGGCAAGCCGGGGGCTAGGTGAATTTCGGTCTGGACACCGTTCCGCCCGATCGCTACCTTCCGCCCCCCGAGAAGCCGGTTTTCTCTTTAACCGGACGGGCGAGGTGGCTCATGACCGTTCGTGTCTTACCGATGGCGATAACGCTGGTGCTGGGCGTGTCGGGCTGCGTCTCCGACGAGCCGAAGCTCACGACCGTCTCACAAAATCCGTTCGGCCGGGCCGGGACCGTGCAGGGCACGAAGGTGGCACACGCGCCAGCGACCGAGGAGGTCGCCAACCGCGTCTGGAAGCTCGGCGGCAAGATCCTGGCGGCCAACCCGCGGATCAAGCTGCCGGTCCATTTCCAGACGATCGGCGATCCCAAGCCGGAAATCTTCCACCTCGTCCAGCGCGACGGCAGCCAGATCTTCATCACGCAAGGGCTGGTCAACCAGTGCAAAAACGACGACCAGCTAGCGGCACTCTTGTGTCAAGAGTTGGGCGAGATCGCCTCGGAACAGGCCGCCCAGGCGCGCTCGGCGCGCACCGCCGCCCCGCGTCCGCCGATGATGACGCCGCAGATCGGCAACGATATCGGCGACGCCAGCCGTACCGACCAGATGATCCTGGGCCGCTACGAAAAAGAACAGCGTCAAGCCGAGTCCACGCTGCCGCCGCTCGTGGCCCCGGATAAGCTGGCGCGCGGCTATCTCCAGAACGCCGGCTTCAACCCCAAGGAGTTCGATGCGGCGGCGCCCTCTGCTGCGTGCCGCCCGACAGAATAACACCTGGGAACAGCAGATGAGCGGCAAACTCGGAAGCTAAAGCGGTTCAGGACAGGTAGCCGCTGAACAGGCTGTAAAGGAGAACGGCGAGCACGAGGATCGTGCAGACGACGTACAGGTAATCGCGCTGCAGCGCGAAGGCGACGACGGAGAAAACCACCCGCGCCACCGGTGTGGCGATGAGGAGCAACAGGCCGAGCATGATCAGGCCCGGACTGTGCAGGCGGGCGGTCTCGCGGAAGATGCCCACGGGGCTCCGCAACTCCGCCGGCTCCTCACGGAATTCGCGAGGGTGGGCGGCGGGCGAGCGCCCCTCGTGCATCAGATACAACAAGCCACCGACCGACACCACGAGCGCGGAAGCCAGCACGCCGATACGCAGCAGGTTGCCGACGACCTGTTCGACGCGCTCATCGCTGGGACCGTGCCGCGGTTTTTCGGACATCTCACAACTCCCCCGTCCAGCCCTTGTAAATCATCTCAACGGCCATCGCGAGGATGACCGCGCTGAAGACACGCCGCAAAAGACGCGTGCGCACCACCATCAGCACGCGCGCCCCCAACAGCGATCCCGTCAGCACGCCGAGCATGACGGGCATGGCCAGGCCCGGATCGATGTAGCCGCGATGCAGGTAGATGCCGGCGCTGGCGGCGGCGGTGACGCCGATCATGAAATTGCTCGTCGTCGTAGACACCTTGAACGGTATCCGCATGGCCTGATCCATCGCCAGCACCTTCAGCGCCCCTGACCCGATGCCGAGTAGTCCCGACAGGCAGCCGGCCACGTACATCAGTCCGAAGCCCGCCGGCACCCGATGGACATGGTACGATTGTTTTCCCTCCGGAGTCGGAAAGGTTCCGTCCAGGTTCAGGCGAACCGCCAGCGGATCGGCCTTGTCGCGCACGGCCCGATCGTAGCGCGGCCGCAACGATAGGTATGCGGAGATGAGGAGGACGACGCCGAACACGATGGAGATCGCGCGCGGGTCGATAATCGTGGTCAGGTAGGCGCCCGTCGGCGCTCCCAGGGTGGTGGCGATCTCCAGCACCATGCCGATGCGGATATTGGAGTAGCCTTCCTTGACGTAGGAGGCGGCCGCCCCCGACGAGGTGGCGATCACCGACACGAGCGAGGCGCCGATGGCGTAATGCAGGTCCACCTTCATCAGCACCAACAGGGGCACGATGACCACGCCGCCGCCCAGGCCGGTCAACGACCCCAAAAAGCCGGCCGCCAGCGCCCCCAGGCCGACGAGGGCCGTGAATTCCAGGACATTCAAGCAAAACCTCCTCACCCGTGACGCGCCTACCATGCTTGGCAGAAACCCGAAGCGTCGATTATAAACAGGAATCACGCCCAATGCGAAGACAGGAGAGCGTCATGCCTGATCTAAACGACGGTGAGTCGATCGAGATGAAGGGGTCCGGCAGCAAGCCTTACATTCTGAAGAACGTCGGCGGGGTTTACTCCTGCACCTGCCCCGCCTGGCGCAATCAATCGCTGGCGATCGAGCGGCGGACGTGCAAACACCTGCGGAAATTACGCGGCGACGAGGCCGAGGAGGCACGCATCGGCGGGGCCGTGCCGGTTCGCGCGAAATCGACTGAGGCAAAGGAAGGACCGCCGCTCTTGTTGGCCGAGCGCTGGGACCATCAGGCCGACCTGTCCGGCTGGTGGATGAGCGAAAAGCTCGACGGCGTGCGGGCCTACTGGGACGGCAAACAGTTTCTTTCGCGCCTGGGCAACCTCTATCACGCCCCCGACTGGTTCGTCGAGGGACTCCCCGACCTGCCGCTCGACGGCGAGTTGTGGATCGCGCAAGATGTTTCAGCGCACCGTCAGTATCGTGCGCAGCCAGGACAAGAACGAGCTGTGGCGCGAAGTCCGCTATCTCGTCTTCGACGCGCCCGCTCACGGTGGGCCGTTCGAGCAGCGCCACGAGTATTTCCAGGAGATTCTCGCTGATCGCAAACCGCCTTTCGCCTCCGCCCATCCGCATGAGGAATGCCGAGGTGGGGATCATTTGCGTGAGGAATTGGCCCGAGTGGAGGCACTGGGCGGCGAGGGCCTGATGCTGCGCCAGCCGCGCTCGAAGTACGAGATCGGCCGTTCGGCGACGCTCCTGAAGGTGAAAAGTTTCCTCGACGCCGAAGGCCGGGTCGTCGGTCACAAAGCCGGCGCGGGCCGGCACAAGGGCCGGCTCGGCGCCCTGCAAGTCGAGCTGGCCGACGGCACGCGCGTCGATGTCGGCACCGGCTTCTCCGACGCCGAGCGTGAGGACCCGCCGCCGGTCGGCAGCATCATCTCGTTCCGCTATCAGGAGCTTTCCGAGGCCGGCGTGCCGCGCTTCCCGACCTATGTCGGACAGCGCGAGGATGTAGAATTGACGGTGCCGCCAACCCCGCCACCAGCAACGCCTGTCGCCAAACCGAAGCCCGTCCCGGCATCCGCGCCCGTCGCGGCTTCGCCATCCGGCAAGCGTTATTTCGAGTTCGTCGAAGGCGCATCGAGTAAGTTCTGGGAGGTGTCCGTGGATGACAACGAGATGACGACGCGCTGGGGTCGCCTCGGCAGCGCCGGGCAGAGCAAAACCAAATCCTTCAAGGACGAGGCGACCGCACGGGAACAGGCAGAGAAGCTGATCGCCGAGAAGACGACTGACGGTTATGTCGAAAGCGCGGTATCATAAGCTGTCAGCCAACCGCCATCGGCGAACGAGGAGTGAATCATGCCTCTGCGCGATCATTTTCATCCTCCGCTGAAATCGCGAAGACATTGGGAAGGTTTTCATAGTGCCTGGGCGAATACTATCGTCCGACACCTGGCCCGGCAGCTTCCACCCCGTTGTTACGTCGAGCCGCACATCCATCTTGGGATCCAGGTCGAAGCAGATATTGCCAACTTCGAGAGTGAGACCGCGGAAACGCGGGAAGGGGGCACCAGCAACGGTATCGCAATGGCGGTGGCGGCCCCTCCTCAGCCTCCGCAGACGTTCGCCATCGATTTCCCCGCTCAGGATCTTTTTGAAGTCCGCGTTTATGATGAGGAGAGCGGGTCGCGACTCGTCGCCGTCATCGAATTGGTCAGCCCTGGCAATAAAGACCGTCCGGAGGCGCGTCACGCCTTCACGATCAAGTGCGCCTCCTATTTACAGGAGCGGGTCGCCCTCATCGTGGTCGATATTGTCACGAATCGTCAGGCGGACATGTATGCGCAGCTGCTCGAACTGCTATTGCTAACGGACGCGGATCGCGGGGCGGGTGAGATGCACCTTCACACGGCCGCCTATCGTACGACCAAGGAGAATGACTCTTGGCGGATGGACGTTTGGCCGGAGCGGTTGACGGTGGGTGCTGTCCTGCCGGCCATGCCCTTGTTCCTCGCCAGCAATTACTCGCTCATGGTGGACCTGGAAGCCGCTTACGAGGAAACCTGTCAGGTGCTGCGCATTCGCTGATTCACTTCTTGCTCTCCTTCGCCACCTCTTCCGCCCGCCGCAGCACGCGCAGCGCGTTGGCTCCGAGAATCTTCAAAATATCCTCCTTCGTATGTCCGCGATTGAGCAACTCCTGCGTGATGTACGGATAGCACGACACGTCTTCGAGTTGCTTGGGCACCGTCGTGATGCCGTCGTAGTCGGAGCCGAGGCCGACGTGATCGACGCCGGCCACCTTGATGATGTGCTCGATGTGATCGACGACGTGATGCACGCTGCCGTTGGGGATCGGGTGCTCCTTGTGCCACTGCCGGATCGCCGAGCGGAACTCGCGTTCGTCCGGATACTTCTTCTGAAGCTCGCGCGCCACCTGGAAGATGTCCTGGGTTAGCCGTGCTCCTTCCGGCACGACGAAGCCGGGGTAGAAGTTGACCATCACCACGCCGCCGTTCTTCTTGACCATCGCCAGCACGTCATCGGGTACGTTGCGCGGGTGGTCGGCCACGGCGTAGGCGGAAGAGTGCGAGGCGATCACCGGCGCCCGGGTCACGCGCAGGGCGTGCCGCATCGTCTCGGCCGAGACGTGCGAGATGTCCACCAGCATCCCCAGGCGATTCATCTCGCGCACCACCTGCTCGCCGAACTCGGTCAGCCCGTGATGCTTCGGCCACATCGGTGGCCGAGTCCGCCCAGTCGAGCGTTTCGGAGTGCGTCAGCGTCATGTAGCGCACGCCCAGCGCGTACAGCATCCGCAGCACGCCCAGCGAATTGTCGATGGAATGGCCGCCCTCGACGCCGATCAGCGAGGCGATCTTGCCTTCCTTGCGGATGCGCACGATGTCGTCGGCGGTGTAGGCCATCTCGAAAACATCGGGGTAGGCCGCGACCATGCGCTGGATCACGTCGATCTGTTCGAGCGTCAGCGGACGGCCGTGCCCTTCTTGCCGGTGCTGGCCGGGACGTAGGCCGACCAGAATTGCGCGCCGACGCCGCCCTTGACCAGACGCGGAATGTCGGTGTGCAGATCCTTCTGCGGCTGGCGCAGGTCGATCTTGCGGAACGACAGATCGCCCTTCTCGCGGAACTGCCAGGGCAAATCGTTGTGGCCGTCGATGAGCAGCGCCTCGCGGTGGATGCGCAAAGCTTCCTCGGTCAGCTTCACCGGCTCGCGGGATTTCGGAGGCACGGCAGACTCCTTCTTCTCATCGGCGCGAGCGGCCAGGGGCAAGCAGAAGATGCAGACAAGGAAGACACGGCAGGGGATGAAATTCATGCGCTGGCTCCTCAACGGTTGCGATCAGACTACCGACCGCCGGATGTGAATCGTCCATCGGCCGATTCGACCGCCGCTCGATTGTCCTGCGAGGGCCCGAAGAAGTGATAGAGCACCGGCAGCACGAGCAGCGTCAAGCAGCGTGCTGCTGATGACGCCGCCGATGACGACCGTGGCCAGCGGCCGCTGCACCTCGGCGCCGACGCCGGTGCTCAGGGCCATCGGCACGAAGCCCAGGCTGGCCACCAGCGCCGTCATCAGCACCGGCCGCAGCCGCGTCAGCGCCGCCTCCTCGATGGCTCGGTCCAGCGGCATGCCCCGGTCGCGGAGCTGGCGGATGAACGTCACCAGCACCATGCTGTTGAGCACCGACACGCCGGACAGGGCGATGAAGCCGACGCCGGCCGAGATCGAGAACGGCAGCTCGCGCAGCCACAGCGCCAGCACGCCGCCGACGCTGGCGAACGGCACGCCGTGAAGACCAGCAGCACGTCGGCGAGGCGGTTGTAGGTGATGTACAGCAGCACGAAGATCAGCGCCAGCGCCGACCGGCACCACGATCAGCAGGCGCGTCTTGGCCCGCTCCAGGTTCTCGAACTGGCCGCCCCATTCGAGGCGGTAGCGGCCGCCCGGCAGCTTGACCTCGGCGTCGATCTTGCGCTTGGCCTCGGCGACGAAACTTTCGATGTCGCGGTCCCGACGTTGCACTGCACGGGATGATGCCGCTGGCCCCACTCGCGGGAAATCTGCGCCGGTCCCTCGACCAGCTTCACGTCGGCCAGGCGCGACAGCGGCACACGCTCGCCGCCCGGCGTCGTCAGCGTCAGGGCGGCGATGTCCTGCGGGCTGTGCCGCACGTAGTCCGGCAGACGCACCGCCAGCGGGAAACGCAATTGGCTTTCCACGACTTCGCCGAGTGGCTTGTCCGGCGTGTAACGGATTTGTCCTTCCACGATCTCGCCGAGCGGCTTGCCGCCCAGCGATTCCACCAGATCCAGCACCGCTGCGGGCCGGCACGTTGTAGCGGGCCAGTTCGGTCTGCTTGACCTTGATCTGCAAGACCGGCAGGCCGGTGATCTGATCGGCGGCGACGTCGGCCGCTCCCGGGATGCTCACGCATCACGCGAGCCATCTCGTCGCCGGTGCTTTTCAGCATCTCCAAGTCGTCGCCGAACAGCTTGACGACCACCTGCGCCTTGGCTCCCGAGATCATCTCGTCGATGCGCTGCTGGATCGGCTGGGTGATGGAGATGCGCTGGCCGGGCAAGTCCTTGAACTCCTTGCGGATCAGTTTCACCAACTCATCCTGCGTGGTGATCGGTTCGCCGTCCTCGCCCTTGGCGGTCCACGTCTCGCGCGGCTTGAGGGTGATGAACATGTCCGTTTCTTCCGGCCCCATCGGGTCGGTGGCCACCTCGGCGGTGCCGCAGCGGCTCCAGACGCGCTCGACCTCGTCGGGGAACTTGCTCAACAGCAGCTTCTCCATCGCCGTGTTGTAGCGCATCGATTCGTTCAGGTCGGTGCCGGCCAGCCGGCGGATGTTGATGACCAGCGCCCCCTCCGACAGCTGCGGCACGAACTCGCCGCCCCGGTTGAGTGCCAGCAAACCGCCGAAGACCAGGGCGGCCACGGCCAGGATCAGCACGGCCAGGCCATTCCGCAGCGCGAGCCGCAGCAGCGGGGCGTAAAACCAGCGAGCCAGACGCACCAGCCAGGGGTCCTTCTCCTCGATGCGCCGCGGCAAGAGCAGGCTCGCCAGCACCGGCATGAGCGTCAGCGACAGCACCAGCGAGCCGACCAGGGCGAAGATCACCGTCAGCGCCATCGGCCGAAACATCTTGCCCTCGACGCCTTCCAGCGTCAGGATCGGCAGGTAGACGATCATGATAATCAGCTCGCCGAACATGGTCGGCGTCCGCACCTCGACGGCGGCATCGCGGACGATCGCCAATCGGCTGCGGCGGTCGTTCTTGTCGTGGGCCAGGTGGCGGACGACGTTCTCGACCATGACCACGGAGCTGTCCACCACCAGGCCGAAGTCGATGGCGCCGAGGCTGAGCAGGCTGCCGGCGATGCCGAAGCGCAACATGCCGCAGAAGGCGAACAGCATGGAAATCGGGATCGCCAGGGCCACGATCAGGCCGGCCCGCAGGTTGCCGAGGAAGATGAACAGCACGGCGATGACGAGCAGGCCGCCCTCGAACAGGTTCTTGTAGACGGTGTGAATGACCCGATCGACCAGTTGGGTGCGGTCGTAGGCGGTGGTCACTTCGACATCGGCGGGCAGCGTTTTTTTCACCTCGTCGAGCTTCTCCTTGAGGCGATCCGTGACGTCGTGGCTGTTCTCGCCCATGAGCATGAAGCACAGGCCGAGCACGACCTCGCCCTGGCCCTGGCTGGTGACGCCGCCGAGGCGAATGTCGTGGCCGATCTCGACCTTGGCCACGTCGCCGACGTAAATAGGCACCCCCGGCTGCGGTGTGGCCACGACGATCTTCTTGATCTCGTCCACGTTGACCGTGCGGGCCAGGCCGCGGACGAGGTACATGCTTCCCGACTGCTGGAGGTTGCCGCCGCCGACGACGAGGTTGTTCGCCCGCACCGCCTGGACCACCTGGTCGAACGAAATGCCTCGGTGCAGCAGTTCCTTGGGGTCGATGCGCACCTGATACTGCTTTTCGTAGCCGCCCCAGCCGTTGATCTCGGCCGTGCCCGGCACGGTGCGCATGACCGGCTTGATGACCCAGTCCTGCACGGTGCGCAGGCGCGTCAACTCCTGAACCTGCTCCGCGCCGGGGTCGGCCTCGGCGGGACGCTCTTTCGGCGTGGCGATGTAGTGGAAGACTTCGCCCAGGCCGGTGGCGACCGGGCCCATCCTCGGACGCGGAATGCCTTCGGGGATGGCGGCGATGCTCAGGCGCTCGTTGACCATCTGGCGGGCGAAGTAGATGTCCGTGCCGTCGGTGAAGACGACGACCACCTGCGACAGGCCGAACTTGGAGATGGAGCGCAGTTGCTGGAGGCGCGGCAGGCCGTTGATGGCCTGCTCGACCGGGAAGGTGATCTGCCGTTCGACTTCCTCGGGGGCCAGGCCGGGCGCGATGGTGTTGATCTGCACCTGCACCGGCGTCGTGTCCGGGAAGGCGTCGATGTCCAGCTGCGACAGCGACCACGCTCCCAGCACGATGAAGACCAGCGCGCCGGCCAGGACGAGGAAGCGATTGCGCAGCGACCAGTCGATGATGGCATTGAGCATGATGATTCTCGAATCGCCAAACGGCTCTGTCTTTTTGAACCGCCTGAGGGACAAACCGACCGATCTTGGCCCTGAGGGCCGCTTGCCACTTTGCCAAATCGCCCGACGATTGGCAAAGTGGGGCATGTCGCGCAATTCTTTTTATTTCAGTAACTTACGTCCGTAACGTACCTCGAGTTTGCCAGATTGCCACCTTGCCACAGTCGCCGAAAACCTTCCTTTTGGGAAAGAGGTATCCCAAATCGAGACCAGCCGTATTGCTCAACCTCTACCGGACATTATCCAACCAGCCGGACCTTAATCCTCGCCGCCGATGCGGCTCTTGAGCATCTCCGACAGCAGCACATGGCTGCCGGCCGTGGCGATCCTCTGGCCCGCCTGCACGCCGGAGACGATCTCGGTGAACGTGTCGTGGATCGGGCCGAGTTTCACGCGCACCGGCTGAAACTCCGTGGCCGACTCGCCCTGCACGAAGACGAGGTGCGACTTGCCGTCAAATTGAAGCGCCTCGTTGGGCACGGTCAGGCGGTCGGTCTGGCTGATCCGGATGCGGGCGGTCCCGAAGGTATGCGGCTTCAGACGCCCGTCGGGATTGGGCACGTTCGCTCGCGCCAGCACCGTGTGCGTCTTTTCGTCCACCTCGTCGCTGATCCAGGTGATCTTCGCCGAGGGAACGGACTTGTTGGGTTCGCACTGCTCGAAGGTGACTTCCTGACCGCGCTTCACTTTGCCGGAATCCTCCAGGTGGACGTAGAGCATGATCCACAACTGACTCAAATCGGCGAGGATGAATTGCGGAGTCGTCGGGTTGACCGTTTCTCCGATCACGATGTCGCGCTTGATGACCACGCTGTCAAAGGGTGCGTACATGGGCAGCAAATTGCTGGTCATCGTGGTGGGGTCGAGTTGCTGCTGTTGCAACAGCGATTCGGGGATGCCCAGTGTGCGCAGCCGGACGGCGATTTGCTCGTCGGTCAGCTTGGTAAGCTCCTCGGTGTTGACCGTCAGCCCCAGGTTCTGGAGGGATTGCTGATCGCCGAACAGACGGATGCGCGCCTTGCGCAGGGACGCCCGCGCGCTATAGAGCTGCTGCGGCGGGATGGAGCTGCCCGCGACCTGCATGCGGTCGAGCAGGCTCGCGCGTGTATCGACCAGCAACAGGGTCTGTTGTAAATCGAACTTGAGACGGGCCAGCTCCGGGGCGGCGATGAGGGCTAGCACCTCGCCCTTTTTGACCTTTTCGCCGACGTTCTTGTGTACGCTCCAGGCCGTGCCGCTGGCGCGGGTGGACAGGTGGGCGTACTGATTCTGATCGTAGTCGATCTCGCCGTTGGCCTTCACGTACTCGCCGACGGATTGCAGCTTGACGGCCTCCACCTTGACACCGGCCGTCTTCAGCTTCTCCAAATCGAGTTCCACCCGGGCCAGCGGTGCTTCCGGTCCTTCCGCTTTGTTCTCTTCTTCTTTCTTCTCTTCCTCGGCTTTGCTCGCGTCGCGCTGACCGAGCAGCACCTTCAGGGATGGGACTTTCCACTCGTAGTGATAACCGAACCAGGCCACGCCGCCGAGGACGGCAAGTGTGAGCAAGGTCGGTAACGGGGCCAAAAGCATCGACAGCGGCTTGGGTATCCGGGCAGGCATCGGCATCTCCTCAAAAACGGATTAGAGCATGGTTTGCCAACCAACCCAACATGCCAGCAAGGGAGCAACCCTTGCTCGCACCGCGGGCTAGTAATTGCAAACCGCGTCTAAATGAGGAGTATGCGGAGTGTCACGTACAGAGGACTAGACGGGTGGTCGAACCGAACGGAGTCTACCGCGTCGGACCAAACCGAGGAGAACGGTTGTGTCGATTCGGAGGGCGGCGGGTCGAGAGACAGGTGGGGCGGCAGGAGCGGTTCGGAGGGCGGCTTGACGCCCATGCCGACGGCCAACGGCGAGGCGGGACAACCGGGCGAATCGTCGTCGTCGCGCTCTTCCTCGGCCGGCACTTGCCGATCGCTTTGCCACAGCGCGACGAGGAAGCGGGCGGCGGGCGAGTTCCATTTGCACACGCAGATCCCCGGCGGCATCAACATGCGGATGCCGATAAGGACCATCAGAATGGTGCGCAGTTGCAACACGCCGATCTTACCTCGTATGCCAAACCCACTTCTAGCGTAAGGTCGCGTCGGGGGGAAGTCAACGCAGGGATCGGCGTTTCTTCGGGATCATCTTGAGACGCATCCGCTCAAACGGCAAAGTACTTGACAGGCCCGCTCGCGTCCAGTCTCATCAAGGGAGAGCAAGTCCCCACGCAGGAAAGCGAGAGCACGCCTCATGAATCTACAGGACAGGACCATTCGGCGGTTCCGGCGTCATCTGGGAACATTGTTCGTCCTCAAATATGCCCTGCCCCTGGCGACCGCGTGGGCCTTCGTATGGGGAACGGCGGTGCTGGTGCTGCGCGCAGCGCGGGGGTGGAGCGAACGCCGCTATTGTGGGGCCTGGCTGGTCTGGCCGTGTGCGTCGGGGCGGCGGTCGTGCTGGCCCGGCGGCGCTTGCCGGCCGGCAGCGCCATCCGCGCCCTGCTCGACGAGCAAAGCGGATGCGGCGGACTGCTCATGGCCGGTGAAGAACAGGAGTTGGGTGCGTGGCGGCAAAAGATGCCGGCCCTCGCGCTGCCGCAAGTCCGCTGGGATGGCCGGCGGGCCAGGACGCTCCTGGCGATCGCGGCCGGCTTCGTCCTCATCAGTTTCCTGGCCCCGCAAGGACTGGCGGATCTGACCTCCGGCTCACCACTGGAGATCGACCGTGAAGTCTCCCGGCTGATCGAGCAGATTACCTTGCTCAAGGCGGAGTCGATCCTCGACCCGGCGCGGGCCGAGTCGTTCAAGGAAAAACTGACGGACCTGCGCGAACACGCCTCCGGCAAGGATCCCGCACGCACCCTCGAAGCACTCGACCATCTGCAAAATCTCGCCAGCAAAGTAGCCCGTGAAGCGACCGAGGAACGCACGCGCCGGAACGAACAGATGAGCGAGGCCGAGGCGCTGGCCGAGGTGCTGAGCAAAAACTCCGATCTGCTCAGCCCCAAGCTCCAGATGGAGGCGCTGTCCGCCCTGGCCGGCTTGCTCGAAAAGAGCGGACTGGACGGCAAGGAACTCGCCGCCCGCTTCGATCCCGAGCAACTCAAGAAACTGGCCGACATGATCCGGGACGGCAAGCTCGATCTGGCCCGTCAGGTCGAGAAGCATGCACAAGGCCGGACTCATCGACGCGGAGTTATTGTCGAAATGCCTGAAAGCAGGTGAGTGCAACTGCGAAGGATTGCGGGAGTATTTGAAGAACTGCAGGCGTGCCTGAGCGACCTCAAGCGTTGTGCAAAAATCCCGGTCGGGGTGGTATCACGCGCGGCCGTGCCGATGCGGAGATGACGTGGCAGGAAAAGGGTTCGGAGGACGGCTTCAAATTCAAGGAGGAAGTGCTGCCGCCGGGGGCGCTGGCCTCGCTCAAGGGTCCGCAAACGAACCTGCCCGCCAACCGGCCGGCTCAGATCGTCATTCACGACAAGGCCGGCGGGCCGGCCTCTTCCGGAGCGCTCGGCAAGGCGGCGGCCGGCAGCGGGTCGGCCAACACGGAACAACTCTTGCCGCGCCACCGCGCGGCCGTGGAACGCTATTTCGAGCGCAAGTCCATCATCCCGGCTAGCGACACTTCACCGAAGCGTCGCTAACCTCATTGGATCGTCGCGGCCCCAGGTTTTGATTGTCCATGTCCAACGAATCCCCAGCGTCGCCCCTCCTGCAACCGGAAGAACTCGGCCCGGCCGTCGAGCGGATGACCAAGCTGCGCGAACAACTCGATCGGCAGCTACTCGGCCGTTCAGAACTGCACGGCCTGGTGCTGGTCGCCATCCTCAGCCGAGGACATCTGCTCCTGGAGGGTGTGCCGGGCGTCGGCAAGACAGCATTGGTCAAGGCTCTGGGACAACTCTTGCACCTGGATTTCAAGCGCGTCCAGTTCACCCCCGACCTGATGCCGGGCGACATCCTCGGCACGCACATCCTGCAAGAGACGCCGGAAGGACGCCGCGAGATGATGTTCCGTCCCGGCCCCGTGTTCGCCAACTTGCTGTTAGCCGACGAGATCAACCGGGCCTCGCCGAAAACGCAGTCGGCCCTGCTCGAATCCATGCAGGAACGCGCCGTGACGCTGCTGGGCACGACGAGGCCGCTGCCCAGTCCGTTCTTCGTGCTGGCCTCGCAAAATCCCATCGAGCTGGAAGGCACCTATCCGCTGCCCGAGGCGCAACTCGATCGCTTCCTGTTCAAGCTGGTGGTCTCGACGGTCGAGATCGACGTGCTCGATCGGATCATCTCGACGCGGCGGCACGGCGAGCCGCCGGCGCCGACGTGGTCGATGAGCGGCGACGAATTGCGAGAGGTGTTCGCGGTGGTCGATCGGATTTATCTGCCGAGGCCGGTGTCGCGTTACATCGCCCGCCTGGTGGCGGCGACGCACGCCCGCGCCGCCGAGGCGCCGCCCTCGGTGCGCAGTTACGTCACCCACGGGGCTTCGCCGCGCGCCGCCATCGCCATCGCCGAGGCCGCCCGCGCACGCGCCCTGCTGGAAGGCCGGCCGACCGTTGGCTTTGAGGATGTCAAGGCCGTGGCCGCGCCCGTACTCAACCATCGGCTGATTCTCAACTACAAGGCCCGGCTCGATCAGGTCGATACGTTCGCCGTCATCCGCGACCTGCTTGCCGGCATCGAGGAAACCGGACTGAATTTGCCGGCCGACATGAAGATAACCGAGGTGGCTCATGACTGATCGGTCGGACAGGGTCGTGATGTCTTCCTCCCTCCCCTTGTGGGGGAGGGTTGGGGTGGGGGGGAAGGCTCCCACCCCCCACCCCAACCCTCCCCCACAAGGGGGGAGGGGGAAAGAAGGCTGCCGCTCTTTTGCTCTGTTTACTGGCGCTTCTGGCGATCGCGCCGGCGGCGTGGGCCGCGTCGTATGGCGATATCGACGTGGTCGTCGCCTCCGAACCCAAAGGCGATAGCAAGCACGGCTATTTCGAGTATGTGTTCCTCGTGACCAACCGCTCCAGCGAGCAGCCGCACACGGTTGGACTGATCCTGCCGCACGAGAAGCTTCGCGCTGCACAGCGACACCATCCGCCAATTGCGGCGCACCGTGCAGGTCGGTGCGGGCGAAAGCGTGCGCGTCTCCCTGCTCCAGCCGGATCATCCGCCCATCGGCGGGTCGGATGTGTCCGTCTCCATCGACGGCCGACGGCAAGAATACGAGGTGCCGCTGCGGCCCAACCAGACGACGGCGCTACGGTTCTGGCTATTGGGGAGGTTATCGGGGAGGTCCGCCCGGCAACGAGCTACTCGTGCTCATGAGCCGGTCGATCCACAAGATCGTTCCCCCAACCCGCCGGGGCCAGGATGGCGCCCCCCGCGGGTCGGGCCTGATGATGCCGGGTCCGGGCGGAGCACCGATAGCGACGATGCCAGCACCCGTTCCGCCCGCTCACCTGACGAGTATTCCGCCGGGCACCCAACTCCTTCCGGCCGAGCCTGTCGAAAACTGGAGCGCCAACTGGCTCGGCTATTCGCGCTACGACGGCATCGTCGTGACCGCCGATGACCTGAAGGTCATGACCCCGTCCGTGCGAACCGCACTGTGGCAGTATGTCGAGACCGGCGGCTCGCTGCTCGTGCTGGGAGCGGCCGATCTGAGCGGCCTTTCCGAATCGGACCAGGGAGAAGAAAGACGGCTGGACCGTCATCCGGTCCGGGTTTCGGCAGTGCTTCGTCAGCCCCGACGACAACCTCGACAAATGGGACGCCAACCGTCTGACGATGCTGGGCAGCTCCTGGACTCAGACGGCCGGCCCGTGGCAGGTGGGCGGCTCAGGGCATTACCGGCGCAGCACCTACGAGGCCAACGTGAAGTTCCCGGTCATCGAAGACATCGGCATCCCGGTCAAGGGCCTTTTTCTGCTCATGCTGCTGTTCGTCCTGGCCATCGGGCCGATCAATTTGATGGTCCTGGCCCGCAAGAAACGCCGCATCTGGCTGCTGTGGACGACGCCGGTTATCTCGCTGCTACCTGCCTGGTGGTGTTCGGCTACATGCTGATTTCCGAGGGCTGGCAGGGCCACCTGCGCACCGAGACGCTAACGCTCCTCGATCCGGTATCGCGGCGGGCGACGACGATGGGCTGGACGGCGTTCTACTCGCCCCTGACACCCGGCGACGGCCTGCACTTCAGTTACGAGACGGAAGTCGTGTCGCAGCGGATGAACGAGGGCCGGCACGCGGGCGTCCGCTCCTGCACCCTCGACTGGAGCCAGGATCAGCACTTCGCCGGAGGCTGGGTCGAAGCGCGTGTGCCGGCCCACTTCAAGGTCCGCAAGAGCGAGGTCACGCCGCGAGCGCGTCACCGTCCACCGCGAGCCGGATCAGCAGCTGAGCATGGTCAACGGTCTGGGCGCCGAGATCCGCCGCTTCTGGTACGCCGACGAGAAGGGCCAGATCTACACTGCCGCCGGAGTCGCGGCCGGTGCGCGTGCCATTCTGAAGGCGGAGAACAAGGAAGCCCCTCCCGTGCAGGTCCGATACCCTGCGGCAGATTTTCGTGAACGAAAACTGGCTGAGTGCCATCGAGGGCATGACGCGAAACCCGGCGCAACGTCTGAGGCCGCGCAGCTACCTGGCCGAGTTGGACGATTCACCGTTTCTGGAGGACGCCCTGCGCAACGCCAAGACACGGAAGTGTTACGCCCTGGTTCTGGGGGTGCTGAAAGAGGATGGTGAGGGAGATTGATTCGTTTAGCCGACGCTTCGCAGAAGCGTGTTTTCCCGACCGCGACGACAAACAATGCACATCAAGATCGAGCACCTGAAGAAACACTACGGCCGCACCCGCGCGGTGGACGACATCTCGTTTACCTTCTCGTCCGGCCAGATCATCGGCTTCGTCGGACCCAACGGGGCCGGCAAAAGCACGACCATGCGCATCATCGCCACGCTCGACGAGCCGACGGCCGGCGATGTGTTTCTCGACGACATCTCCGTCGTCGAGGAGCCGGAGAAGGCGCATCGGCTGATCGGCTACGTGCCCGACGCGCTGCCGACCCATCGGGATATTTCCGTTCACGAATATCTGGATTTCTTCGCGCGAGCCTATGGCATCGCCAACCCCTCGCGCCAGAAGGTCGTCGAGAGCATCGAGGAGTTCACCAACCTGACCGGCATCCGCGAGAAGCACCTCAACGCGCTCTCCAAGGGCATGAAAAACCGCGTCAGCGTCGCCCGCGCCCTGGTCCACGACCCGATCGTGCTCATCATGGACGAGCCGGCCGCCGGCCTGGACCCGCGGCGCGCATCGAGCTGCGCGAGCTGCTCAAGGTGCTGTCCGGCCAGGGCAAGGCCATCCTCATCAGCTCGCACATCCTGACCGAATTGGCCGAGATCTGCACCGGGGCCGTCATCGTCGAACGCGGCAAAATCCTGCGGGCCGGCAGCCTGACGCAGATCCTTCACCAGGACGTACCGCATCGCACCGTCCTGATCCGGTCGCTGGAGGATCCGGAGATCCTGTACAAGCACCTTCTGCTTTTGCCCAACATCGAGGCGGCCCGGCTCGTCGATCATTCGGTCGAGGTGGATGTCGCCGGCGCGGAAGAAAACTGCTGCCAACTGCTCGCCGATCTGGTAAAGCACGGCCATCGCATCGTCGAGTTCCACCAGCAGCGTGCCGGGCTGGAGCAGCTCTTTATGAATGTCACGCAGCGGAGACGTGCAATGAAGTCGGCCGACTTGCTCGGCGAATGGATGATTGGCTCAATCCCATCGTGGTCAAGGAGCTGCGCCAGGCGGTGAAAAGCCGTATCGTCATCGCCGCCCTGCTCATTTTTTTGGTGCTTCAGCTGGGCATCCTGCTCGTCATCCTGCTTCAGAACGAATACCGCAACGTCACCGCCGTCAGCCTGAACGAGGGGCTGCGGACTTTCCAGGTGTTGCAAGGCCTCCTGCTGGGAACGTGCATGGTGCTGATCCCGGCCTACGCGGGGGTTCGCCTGGCGGCAGAGCGTTCGGACACCAACGTGGATCTCTTGTTCATCTCGACCTTGCGGCCGCGGGCGATCATCGCCGGCAAGTTCCTGGCGGCCGTGGTGTTGATTCTGCTCATCTTCAGCGCCTGCGCCCCGTTCATGACGTTCACGTATCTCTGCGCGGCATCGACATTCCCAGCATTCTCCTGGTGCTGGGGCTGGATTTTCTGGCGGTACTGTTGGGCACGCAACTGGCGATTTTCCTCGGCGCGGTGCCGGCGAACTGGGGACTGAAAATCCTGTTGGGGCTGCTCGGCCTGGGCGGCCTGGGCATGTTGTTCGGCCTGACCTTGAGCGGCAGCATTGGTCTCTTGGAGACCGGCATGGGAGGGCGGGTCGATACAGTGGAGTTCTGGCTGCTCACCGGCGCGATCGTGACGGCGACGGCGGCCGTCGTCGGTTTGCTGTTCACCTGGTCGATCGCCCTGGTCAGCCCGCCCTCGGCCAACCGCGCGTTTCCGCCGCGGGCCTTTCTTCTGGCCGCGTGGCTGGTGACGGCGGGCGTGGCCTGGCTGTTGACGCGGCGACTTTCTGACGCCGGTCCCCCTCTATATCTGGATGGACGCCTTCGCCGCGCTCTTCTGCGTGCAACTGCTGACTTCGATCAACGAACGGGAGCAGTGGGGCGTGCGGGTGACGCGGACCATCCCCCGGCGCTGGTGGCTGCGCGGGCCGGCGTTTCTGCTCTATAGCGGCTCGGCAGGCGGAATCCTGTTCGCGGCCATCTTCCTGGCCTTGACGTTAAGCCTGCCCAATC
Source organism: uncultured Planctomycetota bacterium (assembly GCA_963767535.1). Taxonomy (GTDB): domain Bacteria; phylum Planctomycetota; class Planctomycetia; order Gemmatales; family Gemmataceae; genus JAJPHU01. The sequence goes on along the minus strand of CAVYEC010000005.1, from coordinate 83,594 downwards.
TCGCCTCCTGGTACTGGAAGGGTTCCTTCGCACCGCTCGGCCGGCTCCACGAAACCGCCTTGGGCCAGCGCAACACCTTCGTGACGCTGCTCCTCGTCCTGTATATCTTCAATTACAGCATGTCGGCCGTGCTATTGCGCAACGTGCTGCTCCGCGATCGGGTCAAGTCCGCGTTCACCTGGGTGCTCGCCTTGCTCTTGTGGGGAATGGGCCTGTCGCTGCCGTACCTGTTTCTGTTTCTGTTCAACAACGAAGCCCTGCGGGAAAACAACCTCGATCCGTGGTCGCAGATCACCAACCCGTTCGCGACGATCTTCATCTTCGTGAGAGACTGGCCGGATCGATCCGCCGATGGGTTCCCCCTGGGGTGCCTGTTTTTCTTGAGTCTGTGGGCGGGGCTGGTGATGGTGTTGTGCCTGCCGTGGATGCTGCGTCAACTTGCACGATTTCGTCCACCACCGTCCACATAGCCCCCGGCTTGCCGGGGGTGCGCGTTCATGGAGAACCTGCGGGAATACCTGGCCGAGGGGGAGAGGGCGGGGCAGCGCTATGCGTTGGGCCTGCCCCGGCAGACGCCGCGCGGGGCGACGGGTACGGCCCTGGGTCAGCGCGCCGGCAGCTCGCTGGAGTTCAAGGATTATCGCGATTATCAGGTCGGCGACGACCTGCGCCACATCGACTGGAACGCCTTCGCGCGTACCGATCAACTTTCGATCAAGCTCTATCGCGAAGAAATCACACCGCACGTCGATGTGGTGCTGGACGGCTCGCGGTCGATGACCCTTGAAGACAGCGCCAAGGAACGGGCCACACTCGCTTTGACGGCACTGCTCGCCACGGCGGCGGCCAACGCCGGTTACAGCCATGCCGCCTGGCTCATGGGTGCCGACTTTCGGCCGGTGCCCAACGGCAATGCTCTACCGAGCGCGTGGGGCGATTTCGAGTTGAATCATCGCGGCAGTCCGGCGCAATTGCTGGCCCAGGCGCGCCGGCATGGCGTCCGCGCGGTGTGCGCGTGCTGGTGAGTGATTTGTTGTGGGTGGGCGAGCCGCTACTCGCGCTCCGGCCGTTCACGGACGGGGCCTCGGCCGCCGTGGTGATCCAGTTGCTCGCCGAGGCCGACGTGAATCCGCCGGAAGACGGTGCCCTTCGTCTTGTGGATGCGGAAACCGATCAGATCCGCGAAATCGACGTGGATACGGTGGTCGTTCGCCGCTATCGGGAGGCGTTGGCGCGCCATCAGCAGAACTGGCATCAGGCCTGCCGGCAGTGCGGCGCGATCTTCACCACCGTCGTCGCCGAGAAATTGATACACGAGTGGGAGTTAAACGAACTGGTTGCGGCGGAGTTCCTGCGCGTTATTTGAGGAGCATCTGGGCCTGTTCCGACGAACTAAAACGGCCCTATCCCATCCCGCTCTTTTCACATATTTGACTGGCTAAATGACTTGCCTCCGCAACGACTGTAGGTAAATGACATTGATACAGCCAGGAACAGCTAAAGCCGTTCAACTCCACCAACCACAAGCGGCCCTCGGCCTCTCCCACATCCGCCATGAAGATCGGATCGGGACGCCAGCGAATCTCCGCTAGCATTTCCTCCGTGAAGCCTCGAACCTCTGCCGGGCAACTCGAACTGATGGACCGCTCACCGTCTTTGGCGTATTGACTACCTGCGACGACACGGTCTCCGACGATCACCAAACGCCATTCGCGCGAATCATCTTCGGCGCGGCGGCGACGACCATTGTCGTCGGATCGTAGCGAGCCGGAGCCAAGGCGTTTGCAAAGTCCTCGCGAGGAATGCGCCGACCTGTGAACAACTTATGGCAACAGGTCGGGCGGGCGAATACCTCATTCTTTCTTCCAAACAGTGAGAACAACCAATCCTGAAGGCGAATTGCCTCCACACCGGGTAGGATAAAGTACTGCTGGTTTAGCAAGAACTTTCCGAAGTAGGCATAATAAGTCGTGCAGTCGAGGTTCTCCGGGTCACACCAGGCACCGGGAACCCAGGAATGATGTAATTGAATCTGCCTTGCGAAAGGAAACGTCCCATAGCCGATGACACATTCGTCGGGCGAAACAACTCGTCTTCCGATAGTCAGCTCGACTCCTTTTTTTAGGGCCCGATAGGGCACAACCTCGATCTCCATCCCCTGCCGCTGGATTTCCCCTAACAACGGATCGGCCTCAGCTCCATATACGCCGGCCTCAATCAGCCAAATGGGACGCATTTTCACCTCCCATTGAGATGACGGACCGGTTTACGCAAGTCGCTGGTAAGCGTCGCGCCGCCGTTCCAGCACTTCGCGGGTGATTTCTTCAATCTGTTGGCGGCGAGTCGCATCCTCGCTCGGTCGCAGGATCAACTGCCGATCGGACAGCGTAACATCAACCACATCCCCAATCCGCAGTCCAGCAGCTTCGAGCATCTCGGCGGGGATCACGACAGCGGCACCGTTTCCATGCGGGACGATAGACAATTGATTCATGATTGCCTCCTCGATTTCATTGTACCCTCCCATCGACCCAAGCGCTGCGCTCGATTCGATCAAAACGCCGCTCGCAGGATGCCTTCGAGATCATCCACCGTCGGCGTGCGCGGATTGACGCGCAGGATGCGTTTGATGCCGAACGCCTTCTCAGCGAACGGCCGCAATTGCGCTTCGGTGACGCCCAGGTCGCGCAGCCGCAGCGGGATGCCGATGTCTGCCCGCAACTGCTCGACGGCCATGATCGCCGCCTCGGCCGCTTCCGCTTCGCCCTTGCCCTCCACGTCGGCGCCGAGCAGGCGCGCCAGGACTGCGAACTGATGGCGACGGGCGGGCAAATTGTAGCGCATCACGAACGGCAGCAACAGACCGTTGCCAGCCCCGTGCGAGCAGTGTGTGGCCCCGCCGACCGGATACTCCAGGGCATGAACCACCGCCACGCCGACGTTGGAGAAGGCGAGTCCGGCCAAGGTCGCCGCCAGCGCCATGCCCTCGCGGGCGTCGAGATCGGCGCCATGAGCGACGGCGCGGCGAAGGTATTTGCCGATCAGCGCCACGGCCTTTTCGGCGAACATATCGCCGAACGGATGCCGACCCTGATAGACGGAGCGCTCGCCTTGCGGCAGCGGGAAAAGGGCGTTGTCCACGGCGGAATACGCCTCGATCGCATGTGTCAGGGCGTCGATGCCGCTGTCGGCCGTCACCTTCGGCGGACACGAGACGGTCAAGAGCGGATCGACCAGCGCCACCCTCGGCCGCAGGTGGTTGCTCAGAACGCCGACCTTGATTTTCTGCTCGGTATCGGTCAGCACACTCGCGGCGGAGACTTCCGAGCCGGTGCCGGCCGTGGTCGGTAGACAGAGTAACGGCATGACCGGGCCGGGGATTTTATCATCGCCGGCGTAGTCGAGCGGTTTTCCGCCGTGCGTGAGGACGGCCGCGGTGATCTTGGCGAGATCCATGTTGCTGCCACCGCCCAGACCGAGTATCGCGTCGGGCCGAAACTCGCGGCCCAGAGCGATCGCCTCCTCGGCGGCACGGGTGGACGGCTCCGGCTCGCCGCCGGGGAACACCTCGACGACAACTCCCGATTCGGTCAGCGGCACATGCACCGACTCGACCAGCCCGGCCTTGACGAGAATCGGGTCGGTGACGAGAAGGACACGGCGCGCGCCGAGGCGGGCCGCGATGTCGCCGAGTTGTTGGGTGGCATGCCGGCCGAAGATCAATTGGCTGGCGGAGTGGAAGGTCCAGGTGGTGCGCATCGTCTACTCCCGTGGGCGAGCAATCCATCGGAGTCGTGCAAGTCACGGGGGCAGGCGGTATTGTCCCGTGCGATGGCCCCAAGGTCAACTATCCCTTGGGTAAATCTCAAAACCCAAATCTCAAACCTCAAACAAATTCCAAAATCGAATCTCAAATCGGGGCGGCGAAAGGTTTCGTTTTTGGGTATTTTGATTTGGGATTTGTTTGAGGTTTGAGATTTGGGTTTTGGAATTTGGTTTTTTGCGGGGGTTGGTCTTCATGAGCGCGGATCAAGCCGTTCGCATTGGCATTGTCACCGTGTCCGACCGGGCCAGCCGCGGCGAGTACCAGGATCTCGGCGGCCCCGCCATCCACGATTGTCTGCGTGAAATCCTGTCGTGTCCGTGGGAGCCGGTGCCGCGCGTCATCCCCGATGAGAGGTCGCTGATCGAAATGACCTTGAAGGAGTTGTGCGATCGAGAGAATTGCTGTCTGGTGGTGACGACCGGCGGCACGGGGCCGGCGCGGCGCGACGTGACGCCGGAGGCGACCGAGGCGGTGTGTGACAAACTGCTCGACGGTTTCGGCGAACAGATGCGTGCGGTATCGCTGAAGTTCGTGCCGACGGCGATCCTATCGCGGCAAATCGCCGGTATCCGCGGGCGGTCTCTGATCGTCAACCTGCCCGGCAAGCCCGCCGCTATCCGCGATTGTCTGCTCGCCGTGTTCGGGGCCATTCCGTACTGCATCGACCTGATCGAGGGGCCATATTTGACCACGAACGAAGGCGTCGTCAAGGCGTTTCGCCCGAAGAGTAGCTGAAATGGAAATTGATCTCAATTGCGATCTGGGCGAGGGCTGCCCACACGACGCCGAGTTGATGCCGCTCATCACCTCGGCCAATGTCGCCTGCGGTTTCCACGCCGGCGATGCGGCGACGGCACATGCCACCTTGAAACTGGCGGCCCAGCACGGCGTCCAGGTCGGTGCGCATCCCGGCTTCGCCGACCGTGAGCACTTCGGCCGCCGTGAATTGCAGCAGAATGAGGCGCAAATCTTCGCGGAGTGTGTTTACCAGATCGGCGCCCTGGCGGGCCTGGTGCGGGCAGCCGGCGTCCCGCTGCGCTACGTCAAGCCGCACGGGGCGCTGTACAACATGGCTTGCCGCGAGGATGCCTATGCCCGCCCGATTGTCGAGGCGGTCGCTCTGTTCGGCCTGGAACTGATGGCGTTGCCGGACTCGCGCCTGGAGGCGCTCAGCGCCGGACGATGTGGGTTCGTGCGCGAGGGCTTCGCGGATCGGCGCGATCTGCCGGACGGCTCGCTGGTGCCGCGTTCGCGGACGGATGCGTTCGTGGCGGACCCGGCCGAGGCGGTGCGGCAAGCGGAATGGCTGCTGCGCGAGAAGGGCGTGCGCACCCTGTGCGTGCATGGCGACAATCCGCAGGCACTAGCATTCGTCTGTCATCTGCGCGCTGCCCTGCTCGATCGAGGAATCCAGATAAGCAAGTTCTGAGAACCGCGAGAGGAGGACGAAGCATGTTCCGCTACGGATGGCCCATCGCCTTGCTCCTGCTGGCTTCGACATCGGCTTGCGCCGCACCGCAGGGACAGTGGGTCATCGTAACGGCGCCGGCCTTCAAGAAGGCCGTCGAACCTCTGTGCGAACAGCGCAAGGCGCAGGGATTGCAAGTCGTCCTCGTGCAAACCACGGATGTTCTCAGCCCGAAAGAGATCCTCACCGGCGACGCTCGCAAATTGCGCGCTCATATCAACAAACTCTGCCGCGAACACCACGGGCCGTCGTTCGTCCTGCTGGTCGGCGCGATCGAGTCCGGGCGCCTGACGGAGCCGGAAAGCAAAGTGCTGCCCGCGCTCCGGGGCACGATCGGCCGCATGAAGGGCCAGCCGAGCGATAACGCTTACGGATCTCTTGACGATAGCCGATTGCCCGCGGTGGCGGTCGGGCGCTTTCCGGCCAGGACCGAAGAAGAGGCACGTGGCATGGTCGCCAAGACGCTCGAATACGAGCGCGATCCGCGGCCGGGTTTGTGGCGGCGACGGCTCACCATCCTGGCCGGCATTCCCGCCTACAATCCGCTGATCGATCGCCTGGTCGAAAGCATGGCCCTGGCGCGTTTCGCCCGGCTTTCGCCCGTGTGGACCGGCCGGGCGATTTACAGTAATCCCCAATCGCGCTTCAGCCTGCCGGATAATCTGCTCCACGCTCGCGCGCTGCAATACGTGCAGGAGGGCGAGGCGTTCACCGTCTACCTTGGGCATTCCAGCGCCGAGGGGTTGTACGGCGGCGAGGCGCATTACCTGAACCGCGAGGATTGGTCGCGGCTGCGCATCGGGCACGGCAAGGGCGTATTCCTGACGTTCGGCTGCAACGGCTGCCAACTCAAGGGCACGGACGGCGAGGGGTACGGCGTCGCGGCAGTGCGCAATCCCAACGGCCCCGTGGCCGTCGTCGGCTCGCACGGCATCTGTTTCGCCGCGATGGTGCAGCTCGCGGCCGACGGTCTGTTCGAGAGCACCTTTGCCCACCAGACGCCGAAGTATCTGGGCGAATCGTGGCTGGCGATCCAAAACGGTCTGGCCCACGGCAAGATCGACGATTTCACGTTTCGTCTCCTCGACTCGGTGGACGGCGATAAGACCATTCCGCAAGCGACCCAGCGCCAGGAACATCTCGAAATGTTCGTGCTGCTCGGCGATCCGGCCCTGCGGCTGCCGATCTTACCGGCGGATGTCGTGATGAAGTCGGAAGCGGTCGTTGCGCCCGGCGAAGCGCTGACGGTGCGCGGCGAAGTGCCGGAACGCCTGTCGGGAGCGCGGGTGCGCGTGACGCTGGAGCGCACCGTCAACAGCGTGGCGGACGATCTGGAGCCGATGCCCCCCCCTGTCCCCCCCGTTCCGGGGGGGGATAGGGGGCGGTGCGGCCCGGGATCGAGCAATGCTCATCAATCACGATCGCGCCAATCGCTTCGTGCTGGCGACGTGCGATGGCGTGGCGAAGGATGGCCACTTCGAGGCCAAACTGACCGCTCCGGCGAAACTGCCGTGGCCGCGCCTGATCCTTCGCGCTTACGCCGCCACGGAGCGCGCGGACGGTATGGCGGTGCGTATCTTGGAAGTGAAGAAAAAACCCTGACCTGCGGTGGACCATGAGCCGGGAATACCAGGACGACGGCATCTCTTTTCGCTATCCCGAAAGCTGGAAGATGGAGCGCGAAGAGAGCGAGGACGGCTGGACCGTGCTGCTGCAAAGTCCCGGCACGGCGTTTCTGACGCTGACCTGCGACAAAAGCGGGGCCAGCGCCGAGGAGGTCGCCGAGGCGACGCTCGAAGCGCTGCGGGCCGACTATCCGGCTCTGGACGCCCAGCCCCAGGTCGATACGCTCGCCGGACAGATGGCCGTCGGCCACGACATTCAATTTTTCAGCCTCGACCTGACCAACACCTGCTGGACGCGCAGCATTTACAGCGACGCCGGCACCGTGCTGGTGCTTTGCCAAAGCAACGACCTGGAACTGGAAGAGTTCGAGCCGGTGCTGCGGGCGATTTGCACCTCGATCAAGATCGAAGAGATGTAGTTCCACATAGCCCCCGGCTTGCCGGGGGAAATTGCACCCCCGGCGAGCCGGGGCCATGTGGCGGCGGAAGGCTCTTCCCTGCGCCGCTTCCGGGTGTTAAAGTTGTCCAAGGAACGGCGGCGAACACTTTCCCACGCCGTCGTGTCTTATTGGGAAGGTCCGGCACGCCAGGAAACCGTATAGGACACAGCCATCCGGCCGACGCGGAGTGAATCAGAGCGTGCCGGCTCGTGCGGATCGAGCGATCCGTCCGGCAAGCGTCGTCCGGCAGGTTGACGTTCCGATTGGTGAAAGGAGATCGGCGTATTCCCCCATTCGATCGTCATTCGCAGCAGCAGCAGCAGCACGACCGCGGCTTACGGATCAACGAGCAGATCCGCATCAGTCCCGTCCGCCTGATCGGCGTCAACGGCGAGCAGCTCGGCGTGGTGCCCACCTCGCAGGCGATGGAGATGGCCCGCGAGGCCCAGCTCGACCTCGTCGAGGTGGCCGCCAACGAGCGTCCGCCCGTATGCAAGATCCTCGACTACGGCAAGTTCCGCTACCAGCAGTCGCGCAAGAAGACCAAGACCAAGGTCCACCAGCAGAAGCTGAAGGAGATCCGCGTCCGGCCCAAGACCGGCGAGCACGACGTCGAGACCAAGATCAACCAGGCCCGCAAGTTCCTGGAACACAACGACAAGGTGCTGGTCAACGTGCTGTTCCGCGGCCGCGAGCTGCAGCACATCGAGGAGGGCCGGCGCATCATCGACAGCATCCTGGAGAAGCTGGTGGACGTCGCCAAGATCGAGAAAGCGCCCTCGATGGAAGGCAAGCGCATGACGGCCATGCTCGCCCCGAAGGCGGCGAAAACATGACGCCGTCCTTTTTCCCCCTGCCCGCCCTGGCGTTTTCCTCCTACAATGATGCTTTCTCCCCGGACATCCCGGCGGAGAAGGATAGAAACAGGGTACGACCATGCCGAAGATGAAGACCCACAAGGCCTCGAAGAAGCGCTTCCGCGTGACCGCCTCGGGCAAGTTGAAACGCCGGCAGGCCGGCAAGAAGCACTTGCTCAGCCACAAGACCGGCAAGCGCAAGCGCCAGCCTGCGCGGCGTCATCGTGGACGGCGGCAAGCTGTCGCAGAAATACATCCTGATGATGGGCGGCAAAGCATAAGAGTCCGTAGCCCGTAGTCCGTAGTCCGTAGCAACAATCATCTGTTGATTTTGCTACGGACTACGGACTACGAACTACGGACTCTCACGGAGTGAGAGCCATGACACGAGCACGCAGCGGCAAGACCGTCCTCCGGGGCCGCAAACGCATGCGGAAGCTGACCAAGGGCTTCTCGCCTGAGCCGGCACCACCTGTACCGCCAGTCGGTGGTCACGCTGATCGCGGCGCGCGTCTACGCCTTCCGCGACCGCCGCGTCCGCAAGCGCGAGTTCCGCCGCTTGTGGATCGTCCGCATCAACGCCGCCTGCCGGATGCGCGGCCTGCGCTACGGCCAGCTCATCGCCGGCCTGCAACGCGCCCAGGTCGAGCTGAACCGCAAGACGCTGGCCAACCTCGCCATCCACGACCCCGACACGTTCACCAAGCTCGTCGAGCTGGCGCGGGCGAACCTGCCCAAGACAGGCGACGTAAAGGAAACGTCACTAGCCGCGCAGCGTAAGCAAGGCGAATGCGAAGCCCTCTGCTGGCGCTCGCGGGCTGGTAACAGATCACCACCATGTCCGACCTTGCCAATCCCTCGAAGAACGCGCCCTCGCCGGACCTGCACGCCTGCGCCGACGAGGCCGCCCTGCGCGCCTGGAACACCCGCTACTTCGGCAAACGGGCGAGGTGAGCAGGCAGTCAAGGCGATCGGCAGGATTGCCGCCGGCCGGAACGGCCAGGCCTACGGCCAGACAAGCCAACCGAGTCAAGGAGAAGCTGACCGCAGGCCTATCGAAACCGCCGTAGCCGCACTGCAAGGAACTGCGCCCTGGAGCAGAGCCTGGCCTCCGAAGCGCTGGACGTGACGCTGCCGGGCCGGCCGGCGCCGCGCGGCCGACTGCACATCTCGACGCAGACCTTGCGCGACATCTACGCCATCTTCGCCGACCTGGGCTTCCAGATCTACCGCAGCCCCGAGGTCGAGGACGACGAGACGAACTTCGGCCTGCTCAACATGCCGCCGCACCACCCGGCCCGCGACATGTGGGACACCTTCCACACGACCAAGCCCGGCGTCCTGCTGCGCACGCACACCTCGCCGGGCCAGATCCACGTCATGCGCGAGCTGTGTCCCGGGCCGATCCGCGTGATCCTGCCGGGCATGTGCTACCGCTACGAGGCCATCACGCACGCGCAGCGAGATCATGTTCCACCAGGTCGAGGGTCTGGCCGTCGGCGAGCACGTGACGATGGCCGACCTCAAGGGGACGCTCATCGCCTTCGCCCGCCGCCTGTTCGGCGACCGAGCGCCAGGTGCGCATCCGCTCCAGCTACTTCCCGTTCACCGAGCCGAGCATCGAGGTGGACATGGACTGCATCGTCTGCGCCGGCAAGGGCTGCGGCCTGTGCAAGAAGAGCGGCTGGCTGGAGATCCTCGGCGCGGGCATGGTGCATCCGGTGGTGCTGCGCAACGGCGGCTACGACCCGGAACGCTACAGCGGCTTCGCCTTCGGCATGGGGCCGGAGCGCATCGCCATGCTCAGCTACGCCATCGACGACATCCGCCAGTTCTGGGCCAACGACCTGCGCTTCTTGCGCCAGTTCGGTACGTGACGCCGCGGAATCAATAATCACTGCCATCATTCCGTCGAAACCCCACAATTTACATTCTTCGCAACTCGCAAGGCGACAGAGGACGATACGGCTCCGTCGCACAACGGACCTTTGGCTGTAACCCGGTTCAGGGTAAAATCCTGTTGTGGTTCAGCTCGCCCGGAGGAACAGCCTTGAACGCCACGCCTCGCAAAGCCCTTCGTCTCTACCAAGTTCGCCTGATCACCGATGTATGCCGATCCAACGGCCATGTTCTTGTCGAGCAGCCCACCGGCTCCGGCAAAACGATACAGATCGTGACGCTGGTGGCGATGCAACTGGGCAAGCGGTTCACGCATGCCGTGATCGCGGCCCCGCAGCAACAAATCGAACATGCGTTCGTCCACCGTGATTATCGGCTGATAGGGTTCCCAACCTGCCAGGGAGTAGCCACGCCGGACATCGAGGTTCCTGAAGGGCTAATCCATGGCGCTCGCAACAGCAAGCAACTCAATTCCGCGAGGCATCTGATCGCCTACCTCCGTCACCGCGGCCCCTGGGATTATGCCCTTGCCTGTACGCACGCGGCCCTGAACCGCCTGACACCAGAGAGAGTGCCAGAAGACCTTTCGGGCAGAGCTTTGTTCCTCGATGAGGCACACCACGCCTCCGCCGATGGCCTGTCGGAGATCGTCTCGTTGTGGCGGGAACGCGGTGGGCAGCTCTTTTTCTTCACGGCGACTCCCTACCGCGGCGATGGCCGTCCCGTCGCGCTGGACGGCATGAGGCTATACCGTCGATCACTGGCCGAGCACATGGCGGAAGGATTTGCCCCTCGGCATCTGGAGAGCGAAATCGTCGCCCTGGGGCACCGAGGTGACAGAATCACCTCCAGTCAGTTCACCGGTGAAGAGGCGCCGCCGGCTCCGTACTTCGATGAACTGATTGCCTCGGTATGTCGCCGCTGGATAGAAGACGGACGCCCGAAGGCGATCGTGCGCGTGCCGCCGATGCGTGGCGGCAGTGGTGGGTTGGTTGCCCGACTGATACACGCTCTCACCTCTCATGGCGCCCGCGTCCTCGACGCCACTGGAACGGGTGTTATGGACAAGCAACGATTCCTGGACGCGCTCGAATCCGAGAAGAAGCGGTCCCATGCGGATTCCCAGTTCGACGTGGTTGTCGGGATTCAGCGTATCATGGAGGGCACGGATTGGCCGGTCTGCGGCGCCATCTACTGCATCGGCATGCCCGGCTCACTCAATACGGTTGTCCAACTTCTGGGGCGGGCGATGCGGCCCAAGGGCAAGGATTACCCAGAGCCGCACAGGGATCGCGCCGGCTGGTGTTTTTCGTTCCCTGCGGAGGCGGTTCCGCGCTCGCCGACCTGTCTATTGACCACAGCCGGCACGCACTTCTAACCTGCTGCTTCCTGGCGGACCATGAGGTCGGGCAGGAGTGGATCGTTCTGCGACAAGTTCATCGCGGGATCGAAGACGCCCTTGGATCTCGTGAGCGTAACCTGGCAGCGGCCGACGCGGAGAACGAGGCGAATGAACCGCTCGCTCCGGAAATACGTAGCGAGGTCGAACTCGCGCTGGCCAACGCCCGCGAGCAAATAATTGCCGAGGGGCATGAGCCGACGCTCGCTGAGGTCAAGCGGCTGGCCGTACAAGATCGGAGCGACCTGCCGGAAGTCGCTTTTAGCCGAGTGGCGACCGAAATCCTGGCTGCTCAGCCGGAACGAGGAGCGAAGGTCGGGGAAGCGATTCGGCAGAAGATCGCCAGGCAGCTGCGAATACATCCGACAGTCAAAAAAGCGATGGAAGAGGCGTTCGTTGCCGTGCTTGAAGAATTTCGAGATGTGACGCTTCGGCAGTCGGTCGTCCTAGAGAGCGTGGGCCGTCAAGTGCATGGCGTTACGGGTGGACAAATGTTGGAATTCGCCCGTCGTCTGAAGGAGGCCGCCGCCCAGCAGTCTCCGGAAGTAAGCCTCGGTCGTGTAGATGCGTTGTGTCACCGGATCTCGCAGCGGGGTGAGTGGCCGAGCAAGAACAGCAGTGACGAAGAAGAGCGGGCCGACGCAACGCTCGTCAGTGCTATCCGGATGGCTAAGCAAGGATCTGGCAAGCACCGATACCTGCCAGAGATGGACGAAGTGGCAGAACGTTACGGTCTACCCGGCCTGTTCGATGACCGGAAGGCCCGCATGCTGGACCAGACGCGGGAATTCTGCCGAAAGTATCGCAACGAGGGGCTGCCAACCGCAATGCCGGCGGATCCGAACAGGAAGGATGGCCAGTGGCTTGCGGCCAAGCGTCGTGTGAAAGCGAAAAAAGCGAGCGGGACTTGGTATCCTGAGATGGACGAAATCGCCAGGCGGGAAGGGTTCAATGGTCTGTTCGACGCGGAAATCATCACCCGAGAGCTTGCCCTCGACTGGTTCGCACGATTCTACCACAAGCATGGGGAATACCCAAAAGTCGACCAAGAACTTGTCCAAGAGGCCATTGAGGATGGGTACGGCTACAGGGGCATCAGTTGGTCTGCTGTGAACAGGCGTTTCCCTCTTGGCGAATTGCGCGATGACATCAGGCCAGCGTTCAACCCCAACCTGGTCTGGAAGTGGAACGAGGCAGAACTGAAGGCAGGTCGTCCAGCCCTGTCCAAGGCGGGAACCGCTGCGGTGGAGTCGGCCAAGGTGGACGGCTATCCGCTGTCGGGAAGTAAAATCAACTCCCTGCTACTGCGGGACCACGGCAAATCCCTCGCGGAGACGCTCCGACGGTCCAGTCGCACTAGCTTCAGCGTCGCAATGGCGGAACGGTGGGTCGTGGAAGAGTTCACAGCCACGGGAAAATGGCCGACCGTCATCACCGCGTGCATTCGCTCGGCCGAGGCCGATGGTTACGATGGTTTGTCCGGCAATGCTCTCAATAAGTTACTACAGAAGGCCGGGTCGAGCCTTCGTGCGATCAAGCTTCAGCTTGTTGAAAAGAGTGCAGAGGGAAAGCAAAATGGAAGAACCATTGTCTGATTCGGCGATGGCAGTTCTCGGCTATCGCTCCCAACCACTCACATTTTCTACGTGCCGCGAATCCGGCTTGGTGAGACGCACTGACAGGAGTTGGCGGGTCTGTTACAATCCGCGCAGATGATTCAGGAGGGCCAGGCTATGTCGGTCATCGTCGCGGGGTTCGTCAAAAACGGCGTCGTCGTGCCGAACTCGCCCTTGCCGGAGGGGGCGTTCGTGGAGGTCCACGTCATTCACAGCCCGATCGAAGTGCCGACGGAGTTACAATCCGAACTCGACGCTTGGCAACTCGCTGGCGCGGAAGCCTTGGAGTTGGTTGAACGTCTGGCTCGAGAGGGCGAAGCCGATGAAAAGAGGTGAGGTCTGGCGCGTCCAGCTTCCCTCCGTACCCGGTCATACTCAGGCAGGTATACGGCCCGCCGTCATCGTGCAGGAGGACAAGGCCACGACCTCGTTGCCAACTGTGCTGATCGTGCCCTTCACGGGAACAAAAGCCGCTACTCGCTTCCCAGGTACGGTGTCGGTTCAACCCGACGCACAAAATGGCCTGACAGTGCCCTCGGTGGCTTTGGTATTCCAGTTGACCGCCATCGACCAACGTAACTGCCTACAACTCCTCGGCGTCCTTGACCCGACGACGCTCGATCAGATCTTCGCGATACTGGATAAATTGACCGGATGCTGACTGCCGTAGGCCGATCATGATCAACCGCTCTGACCGCCAGCACGACGTCTTCGATAACGCCGAGAAAATGGCCTGCCGCGAAGGCAACCTTCGTGTCCTCCGCGAAGCCGCCTTTCTGCTCTGGGAGGATGCGGAGCGAACCCGGCTGCGCTGCGATTGGTGCGAACTGATGGGCGCGACGGGAATGCGGACCCTGGAACTGCTAGAGGGGGAAGGCGTGCTTGCGCCAGGTGGCTTCGTCGGCGTAGATCTCGATACCGCACGGATCGACGAGTTCCGCAAACAACGGCCCGATTTGAAATGGCTCGCGGCCAACCTCTACGAGCGGCTCGATGCGCCGGAGTTCGCCAACGTCGGCGTCCTCAATCTCGACGAATACGGTGAGGTGGGAGATGCCGACACGATGGGCGATTTTCAGCTCATCCGTGCGCTGGTTGGTCGCGGCCTGGAGAAGTTCGGCGAGTTCGCCCTTTTTTGGAACCAGGATCTCGATTCGGTCGTGCGCAGACGGAACAACCGGGGCGACGCTCTGCGCCGGCACGTCGAGATGATCTGCAAGACACTCAAGGGTTGCTTGCCGCGCCGCGAACTTACTCCCGAAATGTTGCTGCCCGAAGGAAGCGAACAGCAGATCGACGCTGGCTTCGTCGGCGTCCTGGGTGCCTTCGAGATCTACCGCGGCAAGGCACGAGGTCATCGCATGGCCAACCTGCGGTTAATCCTGCGGTGAGGCAGCAAAGAGGTTCCTTTGCTCGACTCCCATTTGGGAAAACAACTTCTCAAGCGTGCAAGCCCTGGCCTTGTTGGCAAAGTTGGCATTCTGGCAGACTGGCCTCCGAAATTGCTTATTATTACGTACTTTTCAGCGATTTCCACCCTGCCAATTCGTCCTACGATTTGGCAAGGTGGCAGCTGCCTTCCCACCAGATCAAACCATCCTGACACGCCTGGGGTCATCTCTGGGCTATCATAATTGGTCGCGCGGTTGCTCCTCTTCGACCTGAACCGCCGTCTGCCCTCCGTTGTCCTCCTCGATGCACGCCCCCTATAACAACCGTGTGCCGAATGCCAGAAGTCGATTCGAGAACCCACGATGAAAATACCCCTGAAATGGCTGGAAGAATACGTCCCGTTGACCCTGCCGGTCGCGGAGTTGGCCGAGCGTCTGACGCTGGCGGGGCTGGAAGTGTCCGGCGTACGACTGATCGGCGTGCCGCCACCCGAAGGGCTGCGCGTCAAGTCCGCCGAGGCCGGTCCCGTGTGGCAGCGCGATAAGATCGTCATCGCCCGCGTCGAAAAGATCGAGCCGCACCCCGATCCGGTCGTCGTCAATTTGAAGCTGCCGACCGTGACTTACGGCGAAGGGCGGAGCAAGCAGCTCGTGACCGGGGCGACGAACCTCAAGGTCGGCGAGGCGGGCCAGAAAGTGGTCCTAGCCCTGACCGGCTCGGTGCTGTTCAACCACCACGCCAAGAGCAGCGAGAAGGTGCTGCAAGAGTTGAAACCGGCCAAGATCCGCGGCATCCCCAGCGATGCGATGGTCTGCTCCACCTTCGAGCTGGGCATCGACGACGACAAGGAGGCGGGCATTATTCTCCTCGAAGAGGACGCCCCGGTCGGAATGCCACTCGTCGATTTCATGGGCGATGTCGTGCTGGAGCTGGAGGTAACGCCGAATCTGGCCCGCTGTTTGTCGCTTATCGGCGTGGCCCGCGAGGTGGCCGCGCTGACCGGGCAGAGTCTGCGTCTGCCGCCCCATCAGGCGAAGGCGGAAGCGCCGGCCGTCGAGAAACAGGTGAGCGTCTCCATCGAAGACCCGAAACTGTGCGCACCGCTACGCCGCGATGCTGCTGAAGGGCGTACGCATCGGCCCCTCGCCGGGTTGGATGCGGCGGCGATTGAGCTACGCCGGGATGCGGCCCATCAGCAACATCGTAGACATCACGAACTATGTGCTGCTGGAGTGGGGCCAACCGCTGCACGCCTTCGATTACGACAAATTGCTCGCCCGCGCCAAAGGCAAGACGCCGCACATCATCGTCCGCTCCGCCCGATCCGGCGAAACGCTGGCGACCCTCGACGAAGGGAATAAAGCGGCACCCTTGACCTTGACGACCGACATGCTGGTCATCGCCGACGAGGCCGGGCCGATCGCCCTGGCCGGCATCAAGGGCGGTGCCGACACGATGGTCACGGACGCCACGCGCAACGTCCTACTGGAGTCGGCCAACTTCGACTTCATCAGCATCCGCCGCACCATGAAGGTGCTCAACCTGCCTAGCGAGGCGAGCGTGCGTTTCAGCAAGGGCATCCACCCCGAGACGGTTCGTCCGGCCGCCGAGCGCGCCGCGGAGTTGATGCGCCAGCACGCCGGCGCTACCGTCTGTCGCGGCCTCGTGGATGTCTACCCCAGCCCGCTGCCGAAACAGGTCATCGACTTGAAGATGTCGGAGGTTCGCCGCATTCTCGGCATGGATCTGCCGCGCGCGGAGTGTGTTCGCATCCTGCGGGCGCTCGAGTTCCAGGTCGAGGAGGCCGGCGCCGACGCCTTGCGTGCCACGGTCCCGCTGCATCGGCTCGACATTCAGGAAGGGCCCGCCGACCTGATCGAGGACCTGATTCGGCTTCACGGTTACGACCGCCTGCCGGCGACCCTGCTCGCGGACGAGTTACCGCCGCAGCGGACCAATGCGCCGCTCGTTTTCGAGGAGCGCATGCGCGATCGCCTCGTCGGCCTCGGACTGCAAGAGGTCATCACTTACGCCTTGACGACGGAGGAACACGAGAAGCCGCTGGGCCTGCCGCCGGGCGAGTATGTCCGCCTGCAAAACCCGATCAGCAGCGAACGCGAAGTCATGCGGCACAGCGTTCTGTCCGGCGTTCTCGACATCGCGGCGGCGAACTTGCAGCACACCAGCGACGTGCGGCTGTTCGAGATCGGTTCGGTGTATCTGCCCAGACCGGATCGCAAATTGCCCGACGAACCGCGCCGGCTGGCTCTGGTTCTGTGCGGCGTGCGGCAGCAGGAGTTCTGGTCCGATACCCCCCCCTACCCCCCCCCGGAACGGGGGGGGGTAGGGGGGCGCAGCCGCTGGATTTCTACGATATCAAGGGCGTCCTCGAAGCGCTGACCGCGGACCTGCACCTGCCCAATAGGACGTATCGGCCCGTCCAGGTTCCGGCCCTGCATCCGGGCCGTGCCGCCGAACTGGTCGTCAACGACCGAGTGATCGGCTACTTCGGCGAGTTGCATCCGAAGGTGGCGGAGGTGTTCCAGTTGAGCGGGCGGACGGTGCTGGCCGGCGAGTTCGATCTGGAGGCGCTGCGCGAAGCGATCCCGGCCCGGCATCTATATCAACCGGTGCCGCGTTTCCCGGCCGCCCTGCGCGACGTGGCCGTCATCGTCGAGGAATCCATCCCCGCCGAAAGGGTGGCCGGTGAGATCCGCGCCGCCGGCGGACAGTTGCTCCGCGATCTGCGCCTGTTCGATCTGTATCGCGGCGACGGCATTCCGGCCGGGCACAAGAGCCTCGCCTACGCTCTGACGTATCAAGCGAATGACCGCACCCTGACGGATAAGGATGTCGAGGAGGCCCACAAGAAAATTGAGAACCGCCTCAAGCACATGCTCAAGGCCCAGATTCGCGGCAAGTAGCATATAGCCCCGGCTTGCCGGGGTGTTCCCCGGCAAGCCGGGGGCTATATGGATCATTATGGCGAGGGACGTATGGCGGAAGTCCCGCCCTCCGAGGCCGATCTTCCCGCGGTCGAGGGCTTTCTCAAGACCGTCCTTCGCAGCGGCCTCATGGACCGCGCCAACTGCAAGAAGCACTGCGCGATGTCCCGCTCGATCAGCGCACGACCGCGCGCCCTGGCCGACCATCTCGTGCGCAAAGGCAAGCTGTCGCGCTTTCAGGCGGGCAAGATTCTCCGGGGCACCGGCAGGGGCCTTTTGCTGGGCCATTTTCAGGTACTCGCGCCCATTCGGCGCGGCGGCATGAGCACGGTTTACCTGGCCCGCGACGAACGCAGCGGCCAACTGGTGGCCCTCAAGCTGCTGCCGCCCAGCCGCTGGGTTAACGAAGAACGCATACTCATCCGCTTCCAGCGTGAGATGGAGCTGAGCCGCCGCGTCGCCCATCCCCACCTGGCCTGGACCTACGAGAGCGGCCTCTTTCAGCGCATCTATTACATCGCCATGGAGTACATCCCCGGTCAGAACCTTTCGCGCGTCGTGGCGTCGGGGGGTCCGCTGCGGCCGGCGCGGGCCGCCCGGCTCATGGCCGAAGTCGCCTCGGCCCTGGAACACGCTCACAATCAAGGACTGATCCACCGCGATCTCAAGCCATCCAACATCATGGTGACGCCCAACGATCACGCCAAGGTCCTCGACCTCGGCCTGGCGCTGATGCAAGGCGAGCAGGCCGATCAGCGGGTGATCGGCGGACAGGGCTACATCGTCGGCACGATGGATTACATCGCGCCGGAACAAACCACCGATGCGGCCGGCGTCGATCGCCGATCGGATATTTACTCGCTGGGCTGCACGTTGTACTTCGCCCTGTCCGGTCAACCGCCGTTTCCGGGCGGAACGGGGCGAGAAAAAGTCCGCCGGCATCGCAGGGAGGAACCGGCGCCGCTGCTGGAATTGGCGCCGTCCGTGCCGCCCGGATTAGCCCGGTTCATCGGGCAGATGATGGCCAAGGATCGGGACGCCCGGCCATCGTCGGCCGCTGCGGTCGAGGAGGAATTGCGGAGTTGGGCGAGCGGCGATCCCAGCCTGCCGCTGGACCGCCACGGCGACGAACACTACGAGGAATCCATCGCGGTCCTGCAAACCGCCGACGGATTGACGGATTACAGTTTGCCGGGGACTTCCACGGCGGAGGTCGATCTGTCGGCGGAAAACGAAGAAGCCGCCGGCGCCGCGGCATCGCGCCGGTCGATCCGCAAAGCGCTGCTGCTCGCCGTGTTGCTGGTGTTCGGCGGCGTGAGTGTGATCGTTCTTCTTGCACTCTGGTTATGGGGCGCGAGTTGAGCTTTTCAAAGGGGCCGGTCCAAAAAGAAAGGAGACTGGTCCCCGGGACAGCGGCATGAAACCGTGTCCGCGGGGATCAGTCTGCGCGGTCGTCGCTTCGGATCTGGCGCGGGCACGCCGCCGACGGGCGTAGCCATACGTCAGGAACCCGAACAAGCCCGTGCCCAACAGCGTCAAGCTGGCAGGCTCCGGATTGGCCGCGAAATTGCCGACGTTGCCATTGGGAGGATCGCCACCCACGGGGCCGCTGGAGACGACACCGCCGTTGCCGGGACCCGAGGTGGGACCCCCTTGGCCAGGATTACCCAGCGGGGACTCGGAAGCCCCGGCCAGCGATCCGCCGGAATTAGACAGGTTGCTGCCGCCGGTGACACCGTTGCCCGATCCCGGCGTTCCGGGCGTGCCGGAACCGGTGCCGGACTGCATCGAAGACGGCGTAGCGGAGGAGTTCCCACCGCCTTGCAACCACTCCAGCCACAGCATAAGGACCATGTTGGTCGTCTGCCCATTGGCCGACGCCGCCTGCAACTCCATCATCGGCTGGTTGTTCAGGCTGGCGTTCCACGAGCTGAAGTCGGCGACGAATGCCTCGAACGAGCTGATCATCTGCGCCGGCGTGCTGGGGAAGGCGTAGCCGGCGTGAACCGGTGTGCCCATGCCCAACAAGACGGCGAGCGCAAGTACGAGGCCGACTTGCAAGCCCATGCGGCGGCCCCCCCCTCTGTTCGCGCTTCTCCATGCAATCAAACGCATGACAAACCCCCTCCTACTTCATGAGACCTTCTGATAGGCCACGCTGCGAGAACCAACTACCTGCATGCGGTTCCGACCCGCCGTTGCGCCGGGATTGATGCAGGGGGCTATCTTGCGAAAGCAAGGAACATGCCATCCGCCGAAGCGAGGCCGTAAAACCCCTACATTTTCACACCCGCAACACAACCCAGCGTAGCCGCGATGCGAGAAGCAGCCTTGCGTCATACAGTCATAACAGGTTTGGCTGCACAAAGCACTAAAATAAAAGGATTTTAGAAATATGTCTTCCTGAACGCATGTCCATTACCGCCGAGGACGCTCTTTTCAGGGCTTCGTAACATCGACGGGATCTTTGCTGAGCCGGTCGTTTCGTTTCGCCCATGTCAGGGAATGAACTTTCCCGAAGCAGTTTTTGAGAAGGGAAGGCAGGAACAGGGATACCTAGCGACCGGCACGTCTCTGCCTGAGGTCTGAAGGAAGAACACTTCCGAACCACTCGGGACCGGTACGGCTCGCGCAAAACTTCTCGGCTTTGCGCACATCTCATCTCGTTGCAAGTGGCAGTCCAATTCAGTGAAATCCCTCCGGCGAAAGGACACTCCCTTGCATCTGGGCATTGACCAACGATAATGAATAGGTCACTCCCGTTCCCACCGGAAAATCCGGCCCTCCGGAGGAGTATCCGTGCAAGGCAACGGTCGATTTTTTGCCGTCCTGATGGTCCTCGCCGGCACCGCCTGTCTGGGCGCGGAACCGCCCCTCTCGGGGCTGAAACCGGGACAGCGGCCGGGACCGTATTCCTCCCTGGTCTCCGTCGGCCCCCAGCGCGGCCAATCGCACTGCTTCATTTGCGAGACGGCCGACCGGCCCGCCGTCATCGTGTTCGCCCGAAAGCTCAGCGATCCGCTCGGCAAACTCGTCCGCGGTCTGGACAAGGCGCTCGTCGATCACAAAGGTGCGGAGCTGCGCGCCTGGGTGACTTTCTTGAGCGAGGACCAGACCGCTTTCGATCCGCAAGTCGTCGCCTGGAGCAAGAAACAGGCGCTTCGCAACGTCCCCCTCGCCGTCTTCGAGGACGTGGTCGGCCCACCCAGCTACCTGCTCCACCGCGATGCCGAGGTGACGGTCCTTCTGTACGTCAAGCAGAAGGTCGTTCGTACCTTCGCCTTCCGGGCCGGCGAGCTGAACAGCAAACGCATCGACGACATCCTCAAATCCGTGCCCGAGATCACGAAGACTGCGAAGAAGTAACCGCTTGTTCGTTTGGCGAACTTTTGCCGGTAATGCCGAATGTGCGTGGCGGTGGTCCGCGCGAATGTTCGGATTAGGCCGTCCCGTCTGACTTGGAGGACTCTTTCCGCCGAAAAGATTCGCATTCCCGTTGCCTTCCTGTCCCTCTGCGCAAGGGCCAACCGGATGCGAAGAAACGTGCTGTTGGCCGTGGCCCTTTGTCTGTTGGCCATCGCCATGCGGGTAAAAACGCTGCTGCAAATCCCCGAGGCGGCCTGGTTCGGCACCGAAAACGAGCGCGTGGCGGCCGCGCTGGCTTCCGGCCGCGGATTTTCGGAAGTCTTCGGCCCAGGGACTCCGCCAACGGCGCAGCGTGGCCCCTCTTTATCCGTTACTTCTCTCCGGCATCTATCGGCTGTGCGGCACCTATGAAACCTTGCCCGGCCGGATGGCCCAGCAAGTCCTGTCGATCGGCTTGGCCACTCTCGTCTTGCTGATGCTCCCTGCCGTCGCACGCAAACTGGGGTTATCCTCGGCCGCGGGTTGGGTCGCGGCGTTTGTGGCTGCCTGCTTGCCGGCGCACTTGTGGGATGAAGTCACCGGCCATCACGATCAGGTTGCCGGCGCGCTGGCCTTGCTCGGATTGCTCTGGGTCTTCGCCGACCTGCGGCAATCCAGCTGGTCGGGCCGCCGTTCCGTTCTCCGGGCCGGTATCTTCCTGGGATTGACCGCCCTGCTTTGTCCGAATTTGCTGCTCGTTCCCGCCCTGTTTTTCTCGGTCGAATGGCTGCGCGGGGCGGGCGAGCACTGCGCATCTTCCGCTGCGCTCTCCTCCTGTCGGCGATCAGTCTTCTGGTGGTGTCGCCGTGGCTGGTGCGCAATTATCTCGTGCTGGGCGGATTTGTGCCGCTGCGCAGCAACTTCGGCCTGGAACTGGCGGCCGGTAACCGTCCGTGGGCGAACGGCCACACCTATGCCCCGGGCCTGGGGGAGATGCATCCGTTTTCGAGTGCCGCCGAGCGCGATCGGTTGATTCAGATGGGAGAGCGGGCGTACATGAAGGACAAGCAGAGACAAGCGGTGGCCTGGATCACGGCCCATCCGTCGCAATTCGGTTGGCTGACGCTGCGGCGGACCTGCCTGTACTGGTTCTCTCCCGACGAGCGTTGGTATCAACTCGATCCGAAATGGCGGCTGAGCGTTCGCGTCTACGGCCTGATGGGTTTCGCGGCGCTCCTTGAGTTGGCTCATTTGTTGTGGCGGCGCCAACCGGCGGGTCGCCTGCTGATCTGTGCCGTGTTGGGCGCGAGCATTCCTTACCTTCTCACGCACGTCGAGAATCGCTATCGGCTGCCGCTGGTGGGTCTGTTCGCGCTGTTGACGTGCAATCTAGGCGTGACGGGCATCCTGTGGGTCTGGGGCAAACTGCGCCGTGGGGATGTCGCCTCGTCCGCGGATCGGCTGCCGCCAGCGCAGGCCGCCTGATGAGCAACTTTTTCACAACTCGGGCCTCGGCCGCGGTAAGAATTGCAACCGCCGATCCTTTCCGGCCGTCCTCCGAGCGCCTTCCGTTCCGTTCTAACCGCTCCCATCGTTAACACTTGCGAGGATACGTCCGAATGCTCTCGCTTCTTGGCATGACGATTGCTTTCCACAACGCTCGTGATGAGAAGTCCAAGAACAATCCCGGTGGACATGCCGATGAGCCAGCGCGATGCGAATATCCTGTGTCTTCGAGACACCCTGGAGCATCTGACGGTCAGCCAGCAGCGGCTGGAATGGACCGATGACCCCGAAGCGATTCACTTGATTACGGAGAACATGATCCGCGACCTGATCCGCTGTCAGCGTCTGTGCGAAGGCATGCGCCGGCGCTGCTGCCTGGAGGCGGTCGCCTGACAAATCAATTCCCCCGCACTCCCCCGGCCGCCGCCTGACCCAGGTAGACCGAGAGGCGTCTCGGTGGGCGGTCTCCCCTCCCCGACCCAATCCCGCGAATCCTTCCTTACGCCGGCGACGTGAAGATGTCGCCGGCCTCTTTTTGCGCGCTCACCAGCCCGCAGCGCAGCGAGGGATTGTCCCTCGCTGGCGCTGCGGGCTGGTAGCGCATTCGTATCGTCCCGCACTCCTGTTACTGCCGTTGCGGGCGGAAGGGGCGAAGACGGGGTAAGGGCCGTAATCTGCCAAGGAGCATTATTCCAGGCAGAATGGTGAGCCGATAACAGACGACAGAAAAGCTGTCCGCGTCGGTGGACGCACAGCATGGAGTGAACCCACCCGCTCGTTAGGTACGGTGGGGCTGCCATGGGACGGAGGGGCGTTGCCTTCCACCCGGCAGCCCGGCTGGAGAGCCCCACGCCGGCAGAACTTCTCCCCTGGGATTCCACACAACATCGTGTCGATGAGGAGGCGATTGTCATGAGGATGCGCTTGGGAGCGCCGCTTTGGGCCGCACTGGTCGGTCTGTTGGCGGCCGCCCAATATGCGGCCGCGGCGCACTGCGGCAGTTCCAACTACGGCTGTTGCCAACAGCCGTGTTGCGACGCCCAGTCCTGCTTCCCCGCCTGTCAGCAACAGTGTAAGACCTGCTACAAGCTCGTCTACGACACCGTTTTGGAAAAGCGCTGGCAGACCTGCTACCAGACGGTGCAAGAGACCGTCATGAAACAGGTGTGCAAGACCTGCTACCGCAACGAGTGCCGGACCTGCTATCGGCCGTGCTACCAGACGTGCTACAAGAACGTGGCCTGCACGACCTGCAAGCCGTGCTACAAGACCTGCTACAAGGAAGTGTGTCAGACCTGCTGCAAGCCGTGCTATGAGACCTGCTACAAGCAGTGCTGCTACACGACTTGCAAGCGCGTGCCGGAGTGCTGCATGCGCGAGTGCTGCTACACGGTCTGCAAGCCGTGCTACCAGACGCACTGCCACCAGTGCTGCCACCAGGCCTGCCACCAGATCTGCGAACAGCACTGCCGTGAATGCTGCCACACCGTCTGCAAGCCGGTCTGCCAGACCTGCTACAAGGAAGTGTGCTGCCACACCTGCAAGCCGTGCTACGAGACGTGCTACAAGGAGTGCTGCCAGACCTGCTACCGCGATTGCGTGCAGACCTGCTACAAGCCGTGCAAAAAGACGGTCTGCAAGCCGGTCACGACCTGCAAGACCGTCCAGCGCAAGGTCAAGGAGTGCTGCACCGAGACGTACTGCGTCAAGGGCAAGACCAAGCACCAATGGCAGCGGACCTGCGACACCTGCTGCTTCGACCCTTGCACTTGCACCTGCAAGCACCAGAAAGGCCACTGGCAGCGCTGCACGACGCAGTGCCCCGACCAGATGTGCACCCGCCAGGTCATGAAGACCCGGACGATCTGCGAGACCGTTCCTTGCACCAAAATGGTCAAGGAGTGCGTCACCGAGATGGTGCCGTACACGGTCTGCAAGAAGGTGCCCTACACGGTTGTCAAGAAGGTGCCCTACACCGTCTGCAAGATGGTGCCCGTGACCACGATGCAGAGAGTCCCCTATACGGTCACGCGCTACGAGACGCAGGTCGTCCGGCAGCAGGTGCCGTACACGGTGGTCCGCATGGCCCGCGGCGCGTGGGTTGAAAACGCGGCTCCGGGCGCCGGCGCGGGTGCTGGTACTGGCACCGGTGCCGGTGCGGCTCCGGGTGGCTGTGCGGCCGGTGGTCCCGGTGCGGGTGTGCCTCCAGGGAATGCCTACGGCAGCCCCGGCCCCGGCCGGTCGTTCGTGGAAGGTGCTTCCTACACCACCACCTACACCACGACGACTTGCCGCATGGTTCCCGAGGTCGTCCGCAAGCAGGTGCCCTACACCGTGTGGCGGAATGTGACCGAGCAGCACGTCCGCACGGTGCCCTACACCGTCTGCCGGATGGTGCCGCACACCGTCAAGAAGATGGTGCCGTACACGGTCTGCGAGATGGTGCCTTGCACCTACACCAAGCGGGTGCCGTACACCAGCTGCACGCAGGTGCCGTACACGGTCAACGTCCGCGTGCCGTACACGGTCAACGAGTGCGTGCCCACCGTGGTCTGCAAGCGCGTCAAGACGTGCGTGCCGGTCGAGGTGTGCGTGAAGCGCTGCCGTAAGGTGCCGGTCGAGTGCGCCCCGGCGTGCCCGGCCCCGGCCGCCCCGGCGTGCCAGGCTCCGGCCTGCCCGCAACCGTGCCAGCAACCCTCCTGCACCGTTAACAACTGCTGCACGCCGTGCAATTGCTCGCCGTGCTGCTGCAAGAAGGCGGGTTGGCTGAGTCGGCTGTGCCATCGCCGCTGCTGCACGCCCTGCAACCAAACCTGCTGCAACACCTCCGCCGGAGGCTGCTGCAACTAACACCCTCCACACTCGCGGTTGCCTGTTGTCATCCGCGAGTTACCCCGGGGAGTGACGCCCGGCGAACGGCCGGCGCGAGCGGCTGATAGGCCATCTATCAGCCGTCTCACGCCGGCTGCTCGCTTTTTTGTTCTCCCGCGCGCCCGCCTTTGTTAGACTAAGGGTGGAAGGGAAAACGCTTTCCGTCCGAGCCTGAAGCGTAAGCGAAGGGAAAGTAACCTTCGCTTACGCTTCAGGCTCCGAAGAGCTTACTTCGCTGTTTCTAATCAACATGAAAACACTGGCGCGACGCTCCCTGTTCGCTCTGCTGGGCCTGACCCTCCTGGCCTCCGGCCTGATGCTGGGCTGCGAGAGCGCTTCCTCCGAACGTGAGGAGGCCAAGGCAAAAGAGAAAGCCCGCGACAAGGAAAAGCCGGCCGAAGCGAAGAAGGTGCTGGTCGCCAAGAACATCTTTCTGGAAGTGCGCGGGCAAGGCGCGGCGCGTCCTCGTCTCCGCCGAGGTGTGTCTGCGCGAGGGGCAGCTCGAACTGCTGATGTGTCGCAAGCAGACCAAGGAGCACGAGGCCATCCTGACCGCCGACGTGGACGCGCAGAATCCACGAAGCCCTCCTTCTCGCCGGCGCGACGGAAGGATCGCCCGTCCAATATCTACCCAAATACCGTCCCGCCTCCGGCACCACGATTCGGGTGAGCGTGCAGTACATGGACAAGGACAACAAGCTGGTGACGGTGCCGGCCCGCTCGTGGATCAAGAACATGAATTCGGGCAAGGAACTGGATAGCGATTGGGTCTTCGCCGGCAGCCGCTTCGACCAGAACCCTCTCGACCCCGAAAAGAAGATTTATCAGGCCAACGGCGGCGACGTCATCTGCGTATCGAACTTTGAAACCGCCCTGCTCGACCTGCCGATCCAAAGCCCCAAGGACAACGCCGATCTCGTCTTCGTCGCCTTCACCGAACGCATCCCGCCGCTGGAAACCAAGGTCGTCGTGATCCTCGAACCCGTTCCGGAAATCAAGAAAGACAAATAACTTAGCCCCCGGCTTGCCGGGGGTCTTCGCTCCCCCGGCTTGCCGGGGGCTATGCGGATTGCTTCAGTTCTTCTTTCCTCTTGCCGAAATCTTTATTATACTGATAAAGATAGTTAGCTCGCGTCCAACCCTATCAGGCGCGGACAAGGATCGAGGAATGAAGGGAAACGCGATGGTCGTATCGGAAAGGACTGCCGAACAGATTACCGCCGCGAACGAGCGATTGTCCGAGGCGTCGCCGGAGACGATTCTGCGCTGGGCGGTGGAGACGTTTGGCGACAAGTTGACGATGGCGACGGCATTCGGGGCGGAGGGCTGCTGTTTGATCCACATGCTGGCGGACATCGCCCCCGACCTGCGCATCTTCAACCTCGACACCGGCTACCAGTTCCCCGAGACGCTGCAAGTGCGCGAGCGCATCAAGGAGCGTTACGGCATCTGCGTCGAGTTCATCCGTCCCGAAATGACGGTGGCCGAGTACGAGGCCGAGCACGGCGGGCCGCTGTACCGCATTCGGCCGGACCAGTGCTGTCACGATCGCAAGCTCATGCCGTTGCGTCAGGCGGTGGCTGGCTACGAGGCGTGGATCAGCGCCATCCGCCGCGATCAGACGAACCATCGCGCCGCGGCCGGCGTCGTGCAGTGGGACCCCAAATTCGATTTGGTGAAGGTCAATCCGCTCCTGACCTGGACGCGCAAGGACGTGTGGGACTTCATCCTCAAGCACGACATCCCGTACAATCCCTTGCACGATCGCGGTTATCCGAGCATCGGCTGCTGGCCCTGCACGGCGGCGGTCGCCGAGGGCGACGACGAGCGCCGGCCGCTGGGCCGGCTCGATGAAGAAGGAGTGCGGCCTGCACGTCATCGAAGTTCAGGACGGCGGCGGCATCTGACAAAGGAGGAAGGAGGAAGGATGAAGGATGAATCAGACAGGTTTTGATTCATCCTTCATCCTTCCTCCTTCCTCCTTTGGAGGAATGATGGAATGCGTATTTCTGCCAAGGCGGAGTATGCTTGTGTGGCCATGCTGGAGTTGGCGAGCAACTTCGCGGCGCCGCAGCCGTTGCGCATCAAAGCCATCGCGGACGCCCAGGGGATTCCGCAGCGCTTCCTCGTGCAGATTTTGCTGCAATTGAAGACAGCCGGACTGGTGGTCAGCGTGCGCGGCGCGGCCGGAGGCTATCAACTGGCTCGGCCGCCCGCGGAGATCACGCTGGCGTCGGTCATCAATGCCATCGACGATCGCACGTTGGCCCCGCGTTCGGCCCTGAGTGAAGGCCGGCGCTCGCCCGCCGTCGGCGTCCTGCTGGCCATCTGGCAGGATTTGCAGGCCCAGGAGCAACGCGCCCTGGAACGCATCACCCTGGCGGAACTGGTCCGCCGCAGTCAAGAGAACCACGCCCTGTCGTATCAAATTTAAGGAGAGGTTTCGAGAATGAGCGACCTGATTCCGCCGCACGGCGGGTTGAGCGAACCCGTCAACAACAACGTGCCCGCCGAGGGAGTGGCGGACTTTCGTGCCAAAAGCGCTTCGCTGCCGCGGGTGTCCGTCAGCGAGGCCGACCTTTCGACGCTGTACCGCCTCGGCGATGGCGGCCTCAGCCCGCTCGACGGGCCGATGGACGGCGAGACCTTCCGCCGTGTCCTCGATGAGGAAGTCATTATTCGCAACGGCAAGAAGTACGCCTGGACGATTCCGCTTTCTTTCCCCGTGGACGAAGGGCAAGCCAAGACACTGAAGGCGGGGCAGACGGTCGCGCTGGTCAATCCGCAAAACGAGGTGGTTGGCTCGCTGACGATCCGCGACGTATTTCCGTGGGACAAGGCCCATTACGTGCGCAGCGTCTACGGCACCGAGCGTTTCGATCATCCGGGAGGCCGCATGGTCGAGCGCGACTCGCGCACGTATCTGCTGGGCGGCACGGTGCGTGTCTTGCCGCAGCCGAAGCATCCCGAATACGGACAATTCATCCTGTCGCCGCGCGAGACGCGGGCGCTGTTTCACAAGAAGGGCTGGAAGCGTGTCGTCGCCTTCCAGACGCGCAATCCGCTGCACCGCGCCCACGAATACGCCCTGGTCGCCGGGCTGGAACGCCTGGTGCGCGAAGGGCACTTCGCCGGCGCCGTGCTGAACCCTCTGGTCGGCGAGACCAAGGGCGATGATGTCAACGCCGTGACGCGCATGCGCACCTACCGGGCGCTCGTCGAGAGCAAGGCGCTGGGCGAAGGCGACAAGGACGAGGAGTTGTGGAAGAAGGCGGGATGCGACATTACGGATCGCATTTTGCTTCTGGGCATGGACATCAAGATGTTTTACGGCGGGCCGAAGGAGGCGATCATGCACGCCATCTACCGGCAGAACTTCGGCTTCACCGACATCATCATCGGCCGCAAGCACGCCGACGCGCCGTATGAGGACGGCAAGGACATCTGGGATGGCCTGGCCGCCCAGCGCAAGTTCGACGCACTGAAGGGCGAGCTACTCATCAAGCCGGTGAAGATCGGCTTCGCCGCGTATTACGAGGAACTGGGCCGCGTCGGTCTGGTGGAGGAGAACGAGCCGAAGGGGTACAAGCAGGTCACCATCGCCGGCCGTATCCTCCGCGAGACGCTGCGCAAGGGTGAGCTGCCCGACCCGCGCGTCATGCGGCCCTCGACGGCACGTATCTTGATCGAGAGCATGAAGGGGCAGTAACCCGAGCAACCTACCAATGTCGTCTCGGATTGCCGAGTTCTGGAAGATTCAGTCGGCATCGCCGTTCCCTCCTGGCTGCCGTGGCCAGGAGGTCGCGGGCGTCGATCTGGTCTTGCTGGACTCAACCATAGCTGGTTGCGTCAGTACGTATCTGAACAGCAAGGGATGTTTTGACTTGTGGTACACCGCGATTCTCGGATTGTGTTATAGGGACGTAACGATAGTCGCCAGTAAGCTGGAAGGCGAAGCCCAAGGATACTTTGGTCGCTGGGAGGAGTTGATCCGTCTAGTCCTGGAGGCAATCCGGGATAGCAGTCAAGGCCGGGTTGCACTGGGATAAAGCGCACGGCCTTGGCTGAAACGGGATGAAATCAGGCGATTCTTGGACGAGTGATCTATGGACACGAGAAAATCTCCCCCTGTATTGCTCCTCTGTGTCAAAAACGGCAGCTATCTGGCATCGCTCGAAATGTGTAAGGTGTATAAAGCGATTCCGGATGAAAGCGCCGCTGTGCGGCATTTCGTCCGCATCATCGACGAATCGGACGACGATTACCTGTACCCGGACAGCTATTTCGTTCCCGTCAAACTGTCCTAGCGGCGAAGAATGTCTTCATTCAGGTATCGTAGAGGTCGATGTCTTGGGGAGGGAATCCGATGTCCGAGCAACTGCAAACTCTTGGGATCGACAAATTAAGCGTTGCGGAACGTCTCGCGCTGGTGCAAGTGATCTGGGATAGCATCGCAAGCGAGGTCGAATCGTCTCCCCTCACGGAAGCGCAGCGGCAGGAAGTGGACCGTCGATGGGCCGCCCATCAAGCGAACCCCAAAGCGGCCATCTCCTGGGAGCAGGTGGAGGCGGAGGCGCTGGCCCGGCTGCGCCGATGAGTTTTCCCATTCGGCTGCTCCCCGAGGCCAAAACCGAGTTCGACGCGGGGGCGGATTGGTACGAGCAACAACGTCCCGGACTCGGCGTCGATTTTGTCGCGCGGGTCCGTGAAGTCCTGAATCGTATCGCGGCCAACCCCCAACTACATGCGACGGTCTATGGAGACGTGCGGAAGGCGGTCGTAGCCCAATTCCCCTATGTAGTGCTGTACCCTGAAGACGCAGGGGAAGTCGTCGTGATCGCCGTTTTTCACACCGCGCGAGATCCCGCCATCTGGCAGTCGCGTGTCTAGACGGAAAACCTCCGCCAAGAATCACTTCTTACGCAGCGCGGCATCGGCCCGCAGCGCCTCCGCGATACTGATGAGTCCGTCGCCGTCCGTGTCGAGACGGTGGAATTCTTCGGAGGTGCCGAGGAATTCGCGCGGCGACAGCTCGCCATCGCCGTTGCGATCCATCTTGCGAAACCACAACGGACCTCGTGCGGGAGTCGCGGCCACGGCGGGCCGGCCGGGTTGGGGCTGTCCCGCGCCGTAATTCGGCCCGCCGGGATTGACGACGATCTGGTATTGCAACGGGATTTCGTTGGGCGAAACGCAGCCGTCCCGGTTGCGATCAAACGGCTCCAGCCGCGCCCAGAAATGGCGCAATTCGCGCACGTCCAGCCAGCCGTCCTGGTTGGCGTCGAGGATCGGGAACAGACCATGCCCCCCGGACGCCAGCGTCACCGTCGTCTGGCAATTCATGCCGCTGACCACCAGGTCGAGCCAGCCATTGAGTTCCTCCAGGCTCAGGCACTCATCGCCGTCCCGATCCGCCACCAACAGGATCGAATGCAGTTGAATGAACTGCCGCATTTGCAACTGCTTTTCCGTCAGGTAACCTTTGCCGGCGCGATCCACCGTCTCGAACTGCCGAACGAGGATTTGCCGGATCGACTGGTCTGCGGGACTCATCAGGGCCGGCGCGGGGACGAGGTGGAGGCAACAATCGTCGGTCGAGTAGGCCAGGGCGTTGGGGGCCGTCTTGCGCAGCACCTTCGGCTCGCCCCGGACCTCGACGACATCGAGTTTGTCCTCGACGCGGCCCAGCCGCAGGACGGCCTCGGCGTCCGGCGTGACGATGACCCAGCGCAGCAGTTCGAAGGCGTCGAGTTCGCCGTCGTCGTTGGCGTCGAGCCGGCCGAACAATGTTTTCGCCATGCCGGCTTCATCGCGGCCCAGCGTGCCGTTTTTGTTCTTGTCGTAGCGGGCCAGCACTTCCTTGGCGACGCGCAGCCTGGCGTCGATCCGCCGGGTGGCATCCTCGCGGGGCACTAGCATGAGCGGCAGGTCCGGAGCTTGCATCGTCGGCACCATGCGCACCTGCGTTCGATTGCCGGGTGGGGCCTGCCCTTCGGGAATTAGTTCTTGTATGGTGATCCGTTCGTCATCGTCCAAGTCGTACTTGTGCAGGACGCGCTCCGCCGCGGCCAACTCGGACTGCGAGAGCTTGCCGTCCTTGTCGGTATCCAGCATGGCAAACAACATCGTGGACACGGAATCCTGCGGTATGCCGGGCACGAAGCCGTTCGCGGCGGTCGCCACCTGAACGGGGCCGGCCGGCGATTGGCGATAGTAACGGAGGAACTCGGCGAGAGAAACCTTGCCGTCCAGATCGCGGTCGAGATTTTCAAAGGACGGGATGTCGCCGGCCATGAAGGCGTAGGGGTTGGCGAGCATCTGCCGCATCATGCGGGTGCTGGGGGCGCAGGCCGGCCTCGGTGCGGTCCAGCGAGCCGTCGTCGTCGCGGTCGAGGAAGTGAAACCAGCTCGTCACATGCTCGGTCCATCGCAGCGCATAGGGCTTGCCGTCCACGACCAGATGCAGGCGGATCAGCACCGGCCGGCTGGCGCTGAAGAACAGTATGTCCTGCACGTCCTCGGCCGCTCCTGGATCGGCGCGTTTGTCAGGTGGTTGGGTGGTTAGGTGGTTAGAGGATCGGGCAATACTCACGCCGAGGCAGGTAGCCAGCGCGCAACCACCCAACCACCTCACCACCCAACCACCGAACGAGGTCATGCGACAATCTCCTTGATCGGCTGAGCGTCCTTGTCGGCGATGCGGATGGGCCGGCCGACGTTGGAGTTGTTCTGCTTGCGCGGGTCGATGCCCAGGGCCAGGCAGATGGTGGCGAGGAAATCGCCGACGGAGACCGGCCGGGTCTCGACCTTGGTGCCGTCGGGGCTGGTCTTGCCGAACGCCTGCCCGCCCTTGATGCCGCCGCCGGCCAGCACGGTGCTCCAGGCGTTGGGGTAAGTGATCGCGGCCCTGTCTTGCGTTGATCTTCGGCGTCCGGCCGAACTCGCCCATCCACACGATCAGCGTCGAGTCGAGCAGGCCGCGCTGCTTCAGGTCTTCCATGAGCGTGCCCCAGGCCGGGTCGAGCACCTCGCTGAGCCGGCTGCACCGCCTCGAAGTTCTGGTTGTGCGTGTCCCAGCCGAAGGCGCCTTGTTGGCGACACCGGCCAGCGTCACCTCGACGAACGGCACGCCGCGCTCGACCAGCCGGCGGGCCAGCAGACAGCCCTGGCCGAACAGGTTGCGGCCGTAGGCGTCGCGCAGGGCCGGCGGCTCCTCGTCGAGGTTGAACGCCGGTTGGCGTCGGTCCTCATCAGCTTGACGGCGCGGTCGTAGGCGGTCTTGTGGCTCAGCGACGCGACGCCGGGATGATCGGCGAGAAAATCGCTCTCCATCTGCTCCAGCAGGTCGATGCGGGCGTCGGCGTGGGCGCGATCGACGCCGCCGGGCAGGTCGATGTCCTGCACCTTGAGCGCCTGCTCGTAGCGTCCGGCCCTGCTGCTGGAAGAACTGATTGCCGTCCGCGACGATGAGCGGGGCGTACTGCGGGCCCAGGAAGCCGGGGCCGTAGGCGGCGGGGTTGAAGAAGCGGTACGGCGCGATGCTGACGAAGTTGGGCAGCGGCGCGTCCTCGGCCCCGAGTCTCCTTGGCCACCAGCGAACCGAGCGTCGGATACTGGATCGGCCCGGTCGGCTGGTAGCCGGTGCGCATCAGGAAGCTGGCCCGGCCGTGGTCGCCCTCCTTGGTGCTCATCGAGCGGATGACGGCCATGCGGTCGCCGAAGCGGGCGATCTTCGGCAGATGCTCGCTGATGCGCAGGCCCGGCGCGGCAGTCTTGATCTCCTTGAAGGGGCCGCCGTTGGCGTGGCCGGGCTTGAGATCGAAGGTATCCATCTGGCTGGGGCCGCCGTTCATCCACAGGAGGATGCAGGCGCGTTTGCGTTTGGGGTTCGTGGCGGTGTCGGCGGCCAGCGTTTCCAGCCAGCCCGACATCGAGTGAGCCATCACGCCCGCGGACGACAGACGCAGCCAATCGCGACGCGATAAACGAGACATGGTTGAGATCTCCTTTTGCGTAGACCGTAGGGTGGGCCGAGTCTTCGAGGCCCACCATGCTCCCGTTGGTGGGCCTCGAAGACTCGGCCCACCCTCGGGTGAACGGTTAATGATTGAGGATGAATTCGCTGCTGTTGAGCAAGGCCCAGAAAACGTCGGCGAAGGCGCGGCGCCTGTCGCCGCTGGGTCCGCCGCGCTCGACGTAGGGCACCAGCCGTTCTGCTTCCCGTTCGCGCATCGGACGCGCCAGCGCCGCCAGGTAGAGCGAATCGAGGCGCTGCCGGTCGTCCAGGAACGGTGCGTCGAGGAGCGCGGCCAGGGTCTCGCTGCGGTCGAGGCTGGTGGCGTCGGCGATGAAGTAGCCGTTCATCAGCGACAGCGCCTGCAAGATCGAGGTCTGGAACTCGGTGCGCTTATCGCTGCTGTTGGCGAACTTGTTCAAAAACTCGCCGCGCGGCCCGCCGAAGCGATCGAAGAAGCCCCGGTTCCTCTGCCCGGCGTTCTCCCGGTAGCCGGTCGCGACCGCCAGGCTGTCGAAGATCTGCTCGGCCGTCAGCCCCTTGAGGGGCATGCGCGCGAACAGACGCAGATCCTCCTGAGTCGGGTCGGTCAACCGGCTGGCCCGCTGGTACGTGCGGCTGGCGGTGATGGCCCGGATGAGGAATTGCAAATCATAATGATGCTGCACCACGGCCCGGCCCAGCTCGTCGAGCAGTTGGGGATGGCTCGGCGGGTTGGCCTCGCCGAAATCGTCCACGGGGTCGATGATGCCCAGGCCGAAGAAATGCCCCCACATCCGGTTGGCGATGGCCTTGGCGAAGAACGGATTGTCGGCCGAGGTCAGCCACTCGGCCAGCGTCTCGCGCGTGGTCGGCGCCGGCCTTCCAGGTCGGCTCCTTGCCGTCGAGGAAATGGGCCTGCACCGTTTTATCCGTTCCGGGAATGGCGATTTCACGTTTGGACGAGTTATCGAGGACGCCGGAGAAGATGCCGGCCTGCGGCTGCTGCTGCCGGATGCCGGAGAAGAAGGCGGCGAACTCCCAGAACTGCTTGCGGCTCCAGCGCGCGAACGGGTGATTGTGGCACTGGGCGCATTCGAGCTTGATGCCCAAAAACAGCCGCGACGAGGACGCCGCCAGGTTTTCCGGCTTGCTCTCGTTGGCCTGGTAGAAGGCGATGGCGTCGGCGTTCGTGCCGTCTGCCTGCCGGAAGCCGTTGCGAAGGGCCACCCGTACGGTCAACAATTCGCGCACCATCTGGTCGTAAGGCTTGTTCTCGCGCAGGCGAGGGCGGAGCCAGGATTCGATCTGCCCGGTGAGGAACTGCACCTGCTCGTTGTTGTTCTGCGGCAACAGCAGGGCGCGCCAGACGTTGGTGAAGTGGGTGACGTAGTGCGGCCCGCGGAGCAGTTCGTCCACGAGGGCACGGCGTTTGTTCGGCGCGGGGTCGTCGAGGAACTTGTGGACTTCCGAGACGCGTGGAATGCGGCCGGCCAGGTCGAGATAGACGCGGCGAATGAACTCGGAATCGTCGGCGAGTGGCGCCGGCTGGACCTGGTTTTCCGCGTAGCCCGCTTCGATGAGTTGATCGATTCGCGCTGCCAGCACGGCCACGTCATCGGAGGGCGGCGCCTGGGGAGGAGGTCCGGCCCACCCGGCCGAAGACGCCAGCGCGAGCCATACGAGACCGAGGCACAATCGAAATCGTCCCATGCTGCGCTCCTTCATGTTCTGACGGTCGGGCCGCCAGGCGTTCGCCGGCGCAAGGCGAAGAGGGGTCCGCAGAATAAACGTCTCAGACAAGCTTTCCTAACCGCGCCGGAGCGGCGACGACCCTAGGTGTAACAGTGTCATAGTACACAAGACACCTGGACGCGTCAAACAAATAATTAAGAGAAAATGGCAATTGTTTTGAGGGGCTTGTCCCGACCGAGCTGGACGGCCACAATGCCCTTGCCCCGTTTATGGGTTCTGGCGCTTCGACAAGGAGCAACCATGTTGCGGATATTGTGGGTAGCAATAGTTCTATTACTGACGGCAAGCGTCGCTCGCGCCGACGGGGTTCGACCCGGCCCAAAGAAGGGCGAGCCATGGCGGGCCGTGCATCTGTTGAACTACGACACCGATAAGGATTTGGAGACGCTCGGCGGCCAGATCCCCACGCTCGCGGAGAAGGGCCTCAACGTCATTGTCCTGGAGGTTGATTATCACCTTCGCTTTCGGTCCTACCCGAAGCTGCGCCAGGGCCGCGACCCCATCACTCCCGAAGGGGCCGCGAAGCTGGCGGCCTTGTGCAAAAAGCACGGCATCCGCCTGATCCCGGAATTTCAGTGCCTCGGCCATCAGTCCTGGAAGGCGCAAACGTTTCCACTCTTGACCGTGTACCCTGAGCTGGATCTCACGCCGGGCGCTTTCCCCGGCAACAAGGATATTTATTGTCGCGAATGGGATCCGCTCAACCCGAAAGTCAACGAGATTGTCTTCAAGCTGCTCGACGACATTTTGGATGCGTTCGGGGCGGACGCCCTGCACGTCGGCATGGACGAGGTGTTTTTGCTCGGCTCGGACAAGTCGCCTTCGACCCGGGGCCGAGACCCGGCCAAGCTGTTCGCCAAGGCGGTGAACGATTTGCACGGCCATCTCGTCAAGGAGCGCAAAGTCGAGATGCTGATGTGGGCCGACCGCCTGTTCGACGCCCAGAAATACCACTGGGGCGAATGGGAGGCCGCCAAGAACGGCACGGCCCCCGCCCTGGACATGATTCCCAAGGACATCATCCTCTGTCCGTGGCATTACGAGCGCATGGAGGCGTATCCGTCCGTTCCGCTGTTCGTGGAAAAAGGTTTCCGCGTCCTGCCGGCGAGTTGGAAGAAACTCGATGCTTCCAAGGCGCTCATTGAATACAGCCGGAAGGTCGATTCGCCCAAAATGCTGGGCCACCTGTTCACGACCTGGGGGGCAGCCGGTCCCAAAGAGGCCCTGCCGAAATACCCACCCCTCGTGCAAGGACTGAAGTTGTTGAAATCTTCCGACAAGTGAAGACGAAACGAGGACATTTCTCGTGCCGCGGAAAACTTGACTTTTTATTCTGGATATTACTCTTGACATTATTGGGCGACCGGATAGATTTAGATTGAGATTCAGTCTCAACAAGGACTGCTGGGACTTCCCACCGATTGATTGAAGGTGCTTACCGTGAATCGGGAAACGCTTCTCCCCCTGGAATTGCTGCGTCCGGGCGAATGGGCCGATGTGGCCGAGATCAACGGCGAGCCGAACTGGGTCGGCCGGCTGGCCGAACTCGGCGTGCGAACCGGCAGCCGCCTGCGTCTCCTTCAGGCCGGCTGGCCGTGCCTGCTCCAGATCGGCGGCAGCCGATTGTCGCTGCGAGCCAACGCGCAAATCCTCGTCCGTCCCGTGGCTTGCTGAACCATGCCCTCCCTGGACCAGTTACGTCCGGGTCAGCGCGGCCGAATCACGGCCATCCAGGGCGGCGATGCGCTCGTGCAGCGCCTCATGGAAATGGGTCTGCTCGAAAACGAGGAGGTCGAGGTCGTCGGCCTGGCCCCGCTGGGCGATCCGCTCGAAATCCGCCTGGGCGACTACCGCCTCAGCCTCCGCCGCACCGAGGCCGCTCGCGTGCAAATCCAAGCGCTACCCGCGGTGTCTGATCGTTGAGATCGAGGAGCGATGAGCGATGGAAACTCGGCAAGCCGTTCCATCGAACTCGGCCGCTCCCCCGGCCCCGGTCAAAGCCATGTCCGTCAAGAAGCTGATCGCCGCCCTGGTCGGCAATCCCAACACCGGCAAGACCACGCTCTTCAACGCCCTGACCGGCCTGCGCCAGCACGTCGGCAACTATCCCGGCGTCACCGTCGAGATCAAGAAAGGCAAGGTCCATTGCCCCGGTCAGACGTTCGACCTGATCGACCTGCCGGGCACCTACAGCCTGGCGCCCCGCAGCCCCGACGAGATGGTGGCCGTCGATGTCATCCTGGGCCGGCAGAAGGGCGAGAGCCGGCCCGATGTGGTCGTGTCCATCGTCGATGCCTCCAACCTGGAACGCAACCTGTACCTGACCACGCAGAGCCTGGAGCTGGGCGTGCCGGTGGTGCTGGCCCTGAACATGATCGATGTGGCCGGCGCCAGGGCATCCGCATCGACGCCGAGCGCCTGGCCGGCAGCTCGGCGTTCCCGTCGTGCCGATCCAGGCGAACAAGAAGAAAGGACTGGATCAACTCCGCACGGCCATCGTCGCGGCGGCCGCCCCCCCCGCCCCCCCAAAATGGGGGCGTAGGGGGGGCCGCGACAGACTCCCTTCCCCGAGGCGTTCGAGCGCGAGGTCGGCGAGTTGCACCAAGCCATCGGTGCCGAGGTGCCCGTCTTCCTGGTCCGCCGGCTCCTGCTCGACGTGGGCGGCTAGACCGAAGAGCGCCTGGCCGAGCAACTCGGCGAGGAGATCCGCCAGCGCGTGCGCGAGGCCCGCGAGCGGCTGGCGCAGGCCGGCTGTCCCGTGCCGGCCGTCGAGGCGCGGGCGCGCTATGGCTGGATTCGCGAAGTCACGGCCGGCTGCGTCGAGCGCCCGGCCCAGCGCCCCGTCACCTGGACCGACCGCATCGACCGCGTCCTGACCCACCGCGTGTGGGGCACGCTGATTTTTCTGGCCCTGATGTTCCTCGTCTTCCAGGCCATCTTCACCGGCGCCCGACCGCTCATGCAGAGCATCAGCGCCGGCAAGGATGTCCTGGCCGATCTCCTGCGCGAGCACCTGCCGCCCGGCCCGCTGACGAGCCTGCTGCTCGACGGCGTCCTCGAAGGCGTCGGCGCCGTGGTCGTCTTTTTGCCGCAGATCCTCATCCTGTTCGGCTTCATCGCCGTGCTGGAAGACTGCGGCTACATGGCCCGCGCCGCCTTCCTGATGGACAAGCTGATGTCCCGCTGCGGCCTGAGCGGCAAGTCGTTCATCCCGATGCTGTCGTCGATGGCCTGCGCCGTGCCCGGCATCATGGCCACGCGCGTCATCGAGAACCGCCGCGACCGCCTGGCCACCATCCTCGTCGCCCCGCTGATGAGCTGCTCGGCCCGTTTGCCGGTCTACATCCTCCTGATCGGCGCGTTTCTGTCCGGCCCGCCCTACCCGTGGTGGCTGCCGGGCGTGGCCATGTTCCTGCTGTACGCGCTCGGTCTCGTGATCGCCCCGCTGGTGGCGCTTCTGCTCAAGCGAACGCTGCTGCGCGGCGAGACGCCGGTGTTCGTCATGGAGATGCCGCTCTACAAACTGCCCGCGCCGCGCCTGGTGTTCCGTCGCATGTTCGACAGCGGCTGGGCCTTCGTCCGCCGGGCCGGCACGCTCATCCTGGCGTCGATGGTCGTCGTCTGGGCGCTTCTCTACTTCCCGCGCACCGGCACGGACGGCCAACCCTACGATGTCCGCGTCGCCGGGATGCAAAAGGAGCTGGACAATCTCAAGGAGGAAAGCGGAGACGAATCGGCGATCGAAACGAAGGAACGTGAAATCAACGACGTGACGGCCGAGTGGAAACGGCAGAGTTGCCTGGGGCGGATGGGCCGCGCGATCGAGCCGGCGGTGCGGCCGCTGGGCTGGGACTGGAAGATCGGCATGGCCGCCCTGGCGAGCTTCCCGGCCCGCGAGGTCGTGGTCGGCACGCTCGGCATCATCTACAGCGAGGGCAAACTGGATAGCGAGAGCATCCGCGAGGCGGAGAACGTCGCCGACACGCCGCTGGCCGGGCGGCTGAAGGAGGCGACGTGGGACGACGACCCGTCGCGGCCGGTGTTCACGATCCCGACGGTGCTGTCGCTGCTGGTCTTCTTCGCCCTGTGCTGCCAGTGCGCCTCGACGCTGGCCGTCATCCGCCGCGAGACGCGCAGCTGGCGCTGGCCCGCGTTCACCTTCACGTACATGACGGTATTGGCGTATGTGGGTGCGCTGATCGTCTATCAGGTCGGTCGGCTATTTAGTTGAGAGATATGGACTGGCAACTCTGGATCGTCGGCGTGCTGGTGCTGTCGGCCCTGGCGTACCTGGGCCGGCGGACGCTGCGCGCATGGCGCGGCAAGGGATCGAGTTGCGGCGGCGGTTGCAAATGTCCCAGTACGACGCCAACCTCGGACGCGGCCGGGACAGCAAACACGCTGATACCCGTCGAGCAGATCACGATACGCCGCCGCTGCTAGGCGGAGGGGCCTCGATTGCCGGATACAGGGTCGGCGGGGACATTGCTTCCGTTTTCCTCAGCCCCCGCTCGCGGTGGTTCCGCGGCCCCTTCGTTCAGGATGTCGCTGAGGATGTCACGGGGCGGACGATCCTCCAGGATGCTCAGGGCGGCGATCAATTCCTCGACGCGGAGGCCGAAATCGCGCATTTGTTCGGAGGAAGGCAGCACCTGCACGATCGGCCGTCCGTCATCGTCGGCCGGCCCCTCGAACACGAGCAATTCCGGTCCCGGATAAGATTGCGGACGCCATCCCCGGCCCAGCAGGTAAGAGCGGAGACCGGCCACGCGAACCAGCGAAATGCGCGGATCGATCCAGACGCGATTGCTCATAAGGGTTCTCTCCCGCGTACCTTGCTCATGAGGATTTCCAGGGCCTGTACCGAGAACAAGTTGGCACGGGGGAGCAACACGCGCACGGTTTTCTGGTTCACCGTCGGCCCCCGTCCTTTCAAGGACGACCAGTAAGTCGCCGTGCCGCATAAGGAGACGATCCTCCGTCTGCTCGACCCACCGCCCCTCCTCCTCGGGGAGGACCAGCAAGACGAGGATTCGCGGGCAGCCCACCTGCGGATCGCGCAGGTCGTCGTAGTTCCGGACATCAAGGTCGTACACAACATCCGTGGCGGACAGGTTCCCCGCCGTGGTACTCTTCGCCTGGATGTCCAGTTTGAAGCCGGATTCCATGTAGCGATGCCCGCGACGCCGAATGTCATGGAGCGTCAAGTCGATGCCGTAGTCGAAATCGCGGAGGCTGCACGTCAACCCACAACACCCCGCGATCGCCTGGACGTAGGCGCGGGACAGGACTTCTTGTCGGTGGTTGCGTGTCAACACGGGCCGGCCCTTCCGCTGGCCATGCGATTCCCCTCCTGCTCGTTGATTCAGTCTACCACGGGATGAGAAAACGAAAAAGGTATCGTGGCTTGCGTCTCAGGGAGATCGCTTCATTGGATAGGCCCTCCACATCTCCGCGGCCGTGGTCGGGCTGGTCGGCTGGACGCACAGGGTGAGCAGGTGCTGATTGCCCGGACAATCCAGCCTGGAGGTTGCTGTGCGCCAGCGAGTCCCGGACGCGCTGGTGAAGTCGATGAACTCGCAGCGCCGCGTCGTCTTCAAGGCGAAGGTTTCCATACGAGTCTCCCGCAGGAGGTGATTGCTTGTCTCGCGATCGAGATGGCTCCGGCCGGCGGGACGAAGGCCGCGACCGCTATTGTACCGCATGAGTGTCGGGCCGCTGCTCCTGTTCTTCGCCCTATGCCGCTAGTGCGCTTCGACCAGAATATCGTTGCAAGTCACTTTAGCCGATCAGGCTGCCCCCTTTGCGTTCGCTGCTTGCGGGCCATGTCCCATCCTCCAACAGCCACGCCCAACAGGATGAGTTGTACACCGAGTAGGGTGAGGTAAGCGACGGCTAACCGCCAGAAGTAGAGGATACCGTAAAAGTCTTCCATGAATTTGTCTCCGATTCGAGTGCCGGACCCGGCCTGCTCGTGGCAAGATTGTTGGGGACAACTCGCCTCCTCCTTCGGTATCCCCTCGCACGGAACAATGCCCAACTCGTACTATAGGCAGATCACGCACGTCAAGCTGAAGCACGCTGGGGGAATGGCCTAATTTGAAATATCCCTCTTCGTGTATCTCACATTTTCGGCACGCGCGTTACTTCAGAGGGGGACATGCGCCTGCGCCGAACCCGGTGAACGGTTCGATCTACCGCAACGATTGAGAGCGTTATCACCGCGCTGGCAAGCGAGCCGACGAACGCACTGACGATGACCTGAAACCAGATCGGCATCTTGAACTTCGGCTTCCAATCTTCCGCTCCTACGGGCATGTAGTAAGCCCACCAGTCGGCATTCCACCAGAACGCAACGCCGGCAACTACGGTGAGACCCAAGAAAACCGCGACGTACACCCGAAGCCTGGACATGGCGATACCTCCGGTCTTCGGCGTGGCCCTGCCATCCCGTTTCCCGCGCCGCCCGGCCCCACGCCAGCGGTTCGGGGGACACAATCCCATCCTCTATGGGACATGCAAATCGGGCACGGGAAAAGGGGGTTCGCCGCCACGTTTAGTGGACATGAAAGCGATTGCCTCTTGGTAAGCAAATGTCTCGCGAGTGGAACCAGTTCGAAGAGCTTGCGTCTAAAATGCTCGTCTGCAACGAGTTTCGATTTTCTGCAACGATAAACGTGGTCGATGGTCACTGCACGGATGTGCCGCGACGGAGGCGGTCTACCAGGACAACAAGATCCCCGAACGTAACGACCTCGCTCCTGCATGCCATCAGGTCTCTGCGCGCGCAGCCGATGTACTCCGACAGGCCACGCCAAAAGAAGTGCCGTCCCCAGACGGGGGCAAGGTCGGACCGATACAGGTCATCCCCCACGCGGTCATCGGGGTAGACGCGGTAGACGCGCTCGCCGTCATTCGGCAAAAGCCATTGCGCGGCCAGCCGACGCACCCGGCGAATGACCTCAAGGTCAACGGCGACGTTACCGGGAAGCGCGGCAAGGAATGCTTCGTCCGATAAGGGCGGGCGGCTCCGGTGAATGCGGAGCCGGAGGTGTAAAACCACGAGATATACGCCTGCCAGTCCGCCCGCAGCCGCCATGAGTTCAATGGCGGTGAGCGACACTACACTCCATGCTATCTCGAGTGATTCCGAGACGTTGTTGGAGAGCGCGAACAGGCTACAGCCGACCAGGCCGACCACGCAAAGGACCAGCGAGATGACGAGCGTCTTCGCGATCACATTCCAGGCCCCAGTCATACTCTCGCCCTCCTGCGCCGCCCGGCCGCACGCCAGCTGTACGGGGGACAATCTCATCCTCTGTGTGACATGTAATATCGGGCACGGGAACCGCGTCCAAGAGGGGAATACCTAAACGGTTCACGCCCCGCCAACGCGGAAACAGATCACTTACACGGCAAAAAAATTCCGGCGATTTTTCTTGACACGGCTCGCGGTCACTGTACTATCAAACCATCTTTGCGGCCTCTTCTCTGTTCCGGCCCCGCTGTTCGGCCTGCTTGCAGGAAGTTCAGCGGGGTTTTTTCTTTCACGACGGCTGCCGCAGCTTGACCGCCGTGCCGTAGGCCAGCACCTCCGTCACGCCCTGGGCGAACTCCGTGGCGTCGTAACGCATGGCGATGATGGCGTCGGCCCCGCGCTCCTGGCCGTGCTCGACCATCCGCGCGTACGCCTCCGAACGCGCCTGCTCGCAAACCTCCTCATACGCCCGGATGTTGCCGCCCAGGATGCTCGAGAAGGCGCCGCGGATGCCCTGCGTGATCGTCTGCGCCCGCACCACGATGCCCCGCACGATGCCGAGATACTCCTCGATCTCGTACCCTTCCAGACTGTTGCCCGTCGTCACCGCTACGCGCTTGGCCATGATTGCCTCACTGGTGTGAAACGATTCGATCTCCCCGGAAGGTTCTTCGTATCTCAGCCCGCTCGCTTTGTCATGCGGAAAATGGACGGAACCTCTCGTGTCAGACCGCGACACTCGATAAGGGATTTCACTTTTTTGATCGGGCCGGTAGAGATGGAGGGAAGTTCGTTCTCGATTTTTGGGGAAGTTGCCTTCTCCGGCAGACGATTTCCGGCCTCGTTGGCATTTTGGCAGTCTGGCAGTCTCGCGGGTTTGATTGAACGCTACTCTTATCCCAGAAAGAATTTACGCGCTGAGGCCACTCTGCCAACATCCAGGGTCGATTTGGCAGAGTGGCAAAAACACCGGGGATTATTTTGTTAGCCCGCAGCGCCAGCAAGGGAGAGTCCTTGCTTGCGCTGCGGGCTAACAAGGGTGTCACTTCTTCTTCGCCAACTCCTCCTTGAGCACTTGCACCGCCTTGTCGATCTGGGCGTCGCGGCCCTTGAGGAAGTCCTCCGGCGTGTTATCGACGTACACGTCCGGCGGCACGCCGTAGTTCTCCAGGTTGGTGTGGTTGACGTTCCACAGGCCGGTGCCGGGCGTGCGGATCGTCGAGCCGTCCATCAGCGTGTACGATCCCGTGCCGATCACCGCGCCGTAGGTCGTCACGCCGACCACCTTGCCGAGCTTCAACGTCTTGAAGCCGTCCGGGAAGACCTCGGCGTCGGAGGTCGAACGCTCGTTGGCCATGACCACCATCGGGCCGAAGAAGCCGCGCAGCGGACGGGTCACTTGCACGGAATCGCGCACCCGCGTGTACTGGTATTGCCGCTGCTGCAAAATCTGGAGCAGCTCCTGGTCGATGCCGCCGCCGGGGTTGAAGCGCTGGTCGATGACGAGCGCCTTCTTGCCCGCCATCATGGCCAGGTCGCGCTCGAACTGGCGCAGCGACGGCTCGTTCATTTGCCGGATGTGCAGGTAGCCGACCGTCCCGCCGGACAGTTTATCGACCATCGCCCGCCGGTCGGCGACCCAGCGTTCGTACTGGAGCGTGCCGTACTGAGCGCTGCTGACGGGCTGGACCTTGGAGGTCCAGGCGCCTTCCTTGGTGGGTTTGTTGTTGACCAGCAGCTCGAACTTGCCGCCGGGCGATTCGGTATACAGTTTCCAGTAGTTGTCGCCGGCCTTCAGGTCCTGGCCGTCGATGGCCAGGACGAAATCGCCGGCGTTGATCTTGACGTAATCCTTGTCGGCCGGGCCGTTCTTGTAGACGTGCGTCACCTTGTAGAAGCCGTTGGCGTCGGCTTCCAACTCGAAACCGGGATAGCGGGTCTGATCGCCGCCGGCGTCGCGTGCCCGGCC
The DNA here is from genome assembly GCA_963767535.1 of uncultured Planctomycetota bacterium. GTDB lineage: Bacteria > Planctomycetota > Planctomycetia > Gemmatales > Gemmataceae > JAJPHU01. The sequence goes on along the minus strand of CAVYEC010000005.1, from coordinate 39,430 downwards.
GCGTCCGCCGCCGGCGCTGATGCCGGTGTGCGAGGCGTTCAATTCGCCGATCATCATGCTGATAACGTCGTGCAAATCCTCCTGGTCGGCGACGTGGGCCAACAGAGTTTCGTAATTGTCGCGGACCTTGGCCCAATCGACGCCGTGCATGTCGGCGGCGTAGAAACGGTGTTTCATGATCCGCCAGCTTTCCTGAAACACTTGCTTTCGTTCGGCGCGATGATCAATTTCAACGCGCGTCGTGAAGTTGAGCCGGCGCGCCGCCGGCCGAAGCATCACCCGCGGCGGCGGCCGCACCTCCACCGCGACGAGACGGGAAAGAAGGTGCCGCGCTGGCAGCACCCTCGGCCCCGCCGCGCCCTCCCGCACCGCCCACGGTTAGCGCGTAAATGCCAGTGCCTTGACGGTAAAAGAGCGTCCGGCCGTCCTTGGCGAATTGCAGCGAGCCAAGGCCGCCGAATCGGCCGCGGAAGGCGGGCGCTCCGTCTCCAGCGTCCGGAGCGCTGGACTGACTCAGACGACGCGGCGTCGCATCGCCCTCCAGCGACACCGACCAGATGGACGTGACGGATCGGCCGCCCTCGACGCCGGACGTGACGAACGCCAGGCTCTTGCCGTCCGGGGCGACGGCCATCGCACTGACCGAGTCGCCGGATCGCGTCACCCGCCGCGCCCGCCGGCTGATGCGGTCGAAGTCGATCGAGACATCCACCTTGCCCGCGGCGCCTTCGGGTCGCTGCCTCATGCCGGTGCGCGGCCGGTCGGCGCTGGCCTCCGCCTCGCTGTCGATGCCGCGTTCGCCCGGTTCCTTGTCCTGACGCGCAAGCGTCACCACGAAAATCTGCGCGGACGATCGGCCTCCCTGACCGATGTTGCCCACGTCGGTGCCGGACAGATACACGAGCGCCTTGCCGTCGGGCGTCCACAGCGCGGAACTATCGCTGTAGGATTCCGCGTCCGTGATGCGTTTCTCGGCGCCGCCCGCCGCCGGCAGGACGAAGACGTGCGGCAAGAGATCCCGGCCGGACTTGGTGTACGCGACCCATTTGCCGTCGGGCGACCATTGCACGCCGCTGACGGCCGAGCCACCGAAGCCGACGACCTCGCCGCGCGTCAGCACCGTGTCGGTCCCTGAAGAGAAGCTGTACTTGTGCAGAGCGCGGTCGCTGGCGGTGTAGAGCAATTCCTGCGAATCCGGCGAAAAGACCGGCTGGCCCTTCTGCGTATCGCTGTTGGTCAGTCGTTTCAGGTTCCCGCCCATCTCGTCACAGGTCCAGATCTCCTCCCGGCCGCTACGATCGCTGACGAAAGCGATGCGCTTGCCGTCGGGAGACCAGACCGGCTGCGCCTCGCGCACGTCGGCCGTCCGCGACAACCGGCGGACCTCGCCACGATCGGTGGCGATGGTGAACAGTTCGCCGTGCGTCGCGATCACCGCCCGCTTGCCCGACGGCGATAGGGAGTACGAATCCGCCTCGCCGCTGACGGTCAGCGTTTCGAGGTTGTTCTCCTTCTCGTCGGGCGTGATGTCGATCTTGATTTCCTGCGTCTGGCCGGTGGCCGTGTCGAGCTTCCAGAGGCCGAAATTCTCTTCGTAGACGATGGTTTTGCCGTCGGCCGACATCGACGGCCAGAAGAGCGAACCGCTCGTGTGCCGCGTCACCTGTTCGGGCGGGCCGCCTTCCTCGGAAATTTTCCAGATGTTGTTTTTCGAGTCCATGACGCGCGGACTGCCGGCCTTGGCTCGCACGTCGCGGTCGGACACGAAATAGATCGCGCCGTTGCCGTACATCGGCCAGAAGTTATTCGGCTTCTCGGCGTCGGGCAGGTCGCCGTCGAGCAGTTTGCGGGAGGTGCGGTCGGTCACGTTCATCACCCACAGGTCGGCGGCATAGCTGCCTCGGTAGTGTTTGCGCGACCAGACCATCGGATGGCGGTTGTAAGCGAGCTTTTGGCCGTCGGGTGAGAACGAACCCCAGTAGCCCCAGCCGGTCGGTAGCGGCTCCTCGATGCCGCCGTCCAGGGGCACGGTGTACAGGCTGGGGATGCCGGGATAGAGCAGGCCACGCGCCGAGTTGAAGACGACGCGCTTGGCGTCGCGCGTCCAGCCGACGACGGTATCGCCGGCGCTGTTGTACGTCAGTCGTCGCGCCTCGCCGCCCTCGGAGGGGAGGACGAAAACGTCGTGGTTGCCGTAGCGCGCCGACGAGAAGGCGATCCACTTGCCGTCCGGCGAGAAGCGCGGATGGACCGACGGCGAACGATGGGCCGTCAGCCGCCGCGGCTGGGAGCCGTCTTCTTTCACGAGCCACAGATCGCCGCGGTAGCTGAAGACTATCTTGCCGCCGTGGTAATCGGGGTGTCGGGCCAGGCGGACCTCGGCGGCGCGGGCGGAACCGAGCAGAAGGAAGGCCAGGGCCGTCAGCCCCGCCAGGCGAGTCGGTAGACGCAACGGATGTACGGTCATCGCTGTCTCCCAGGTTGCGGAAAACGCCGGGAGGGTCCACCCCTCCCGATCGGGATATGACTGGATTGGGTCGCGAGATTAAACCCCGCCCGACAGTATAGGTGGCAGCCGTTCGATCGTCCGCATGCTTACCGTCGGCGGATAAGTTCGACCAATTCTGACGTGCTGTCCCGAAGCCGCTTTTGCAGCGGATAAATCAGGTCTCACCTCGTCGCGCGAAGAAAAGAGACGGCTTTCTTTGGGGAATTGCCCCCGAACGACAGTAACCCGTGGAATAGTATCCTGGCGGCGCTTTCGCGGGCCTGGCGCGGAAGCGAGATCGCCCTTATCTCTCGCCCCACCCTGCCGGCGTTTCCCTTCTCGACAGGACCGCACCGGATCCGTTCGCCGGTACAAACAGGAGAATCCCTATGCCTCGGCAATTCTTCCCGCGTCTCCGTGCGGCCATGCTTGGCACCGCGTCCTTGCTTCTGCTGTTGAACGCAACACCCTCTTCGCACGGACACGGCGGTGGTCACGGAGGCGGCGGACACGCGGGTGCCTATCACGGCGGCTTCTACCACGGCGGCCTGTATCATGGTGGTCTCTATCACGGCGGCCTTTATCACGGAGGCTTCTACCGTCCCTATTACGGCTATGGTTTCTATCGGCCCTACTACGGCTACGGACTCGGGGGCTTCGGACTCGGCTACGGCCTGGGTTTAGGTCTTGGTTCCGGCTTGGGTGGGTACGGATTAGGCGGTTACGGACTCGGTGGGTATGGTCTGGGCGGGTATGGACTCGGGGGATATGGTCTGGGCGGGTATGGAGCTTACGTCCCTTACTACGGCGCCTCCGTGTATGCCGCGGCCCCTGGTGGCACACCTCCTTCCAATCTGTATGCCAACGGCACCGCGCCGTCTCCAGCGCAGCAACCGCCGCCCGACAACGCCGCCCATCTGCAATTGGCTGTACCGCAAAATGCAGTGGTTATTATCGACGGCGAGAAAACCAACCAGACCGGTTCCGTCCGCGAATTCGTCTCGCCGCCACTGGATCGCGCGGGTAGCTACAATTACCGGATTTCCGTTCGCTACACCGATGCCAACGGTAAGCCGGTCAACGACACCCGCACCATCCACGTCCGCGCCAACGACTGGTTCCGCATCGACTTCACCCGGCCCGCGCCGCCCGACCCGCTCCCGCAACCGTCCCCTCTGAAGGAGTAATACGGGTTAACAGGAAATCGTTTGGGTTATTCAACAAGGATCTGGGGGACGTTCTCGTCCCCCAGTGGGATGACCTCGCCGATCACCGCGGCATCCGGGTATCCGGCTTCCCCAAGTTGTTCCAATGTCCGGGCGACAGACTGGGGCCGAATCGCGCCGAGCAATCCTCCCGAAGTTTGCGGGTCGAAGAGCCAGGCAGGTGCGGAAGTGCCTTGCACGCGGCAAGCTAGTTTCGCATTGTCGCCATGAAGCGAGCTGACAATGCCGCGCGAAACCACCTCGTCGAACCCCGCATAGAGGTGGACCGCCTTGCTGTCGAGCCGTGCCGAGACGCGACTGCCATCCAGCATCTCCAGCAGATGGCCGGCCAGACCGAAGCCGGTCACGTCGGTGCAGGCGACGACACCTGCCGCGCGGAACACCTCGGCCGCGGCCGCGTTGGACCGCAGCATGGATGCGATCAGTGCCTCGAACCAATCGGCCCGGCACTCGCCGCGCATCCACGCCGCCAGGAGGGCGCCGCTGCCGAGCGGTTTGGTGAGGATCAGCCGGTCGCCCGGTTGCAGCTTGCTCTTTTGAAACAGCCGGCCCTCTTCGGCGAATCCGGTCACGGCGAAGCCGAGGGCCATCTCGCTGCCTTCGGTGGTGTGGCCTCCCGTCAGGACCACGCCGAGCGAGCGTAAGGATTCGACCGCCCCGGAGAGCAACTCGTATAGCTGGGCCTCCTGAACTGGCCCGCGCGCGTAGGGAAGCGTGGCGATGGCCAGGGCCGAGAAGGGGCGGGCGTTCATCGCATAGAGATCGCTGACCGCGTTCAGGGCGGCGATGCGGCCGAACAGGTAGGGATCATCGACGAACGCCTTGAAGTAATCGACCGTCTGAACTTCGAGCAGTTTCTCTGGCTCTGGCCCGAACAGTTCCGGGTGGACGCGATGGACGGCCGCATCCTCGCCGGCCCGACAGCCCAGAAGAATGCGCGGATCGTCGGCGATGTCGATTCGCTTGAGAACGGCGGATAGCACGTCGCTGGATATTTTCGAGCCGCAGCCGCCGCAGCGCATCGGCGATTCTTCCTCAGGGGGCTGACGCCCCCCGCTCGGGGAAGCAAAGAGGGTGTATTTCGCCATCCAGGCGCGGTCGATGCGGTCTTTCAGCTTGCGCGCCGCTTTCCCCTTCCAGACCAGCGGGCCATAGTTCAGCACGGCCCGGCCGTCCGACGTGTTGAGCAGGTACAGACAATAGCGCTGCGGCCGAAACGGGCACGTCGGCTGTTCGCGCAGGAATGAAATCACGTTATCGAACAGGATGCGCCCTTCGCGCACGGCGTAAACGCCGTTGCGAGGAAGTTCGGGATACGACTCGAACGCGACACAATCGCCGGTGCCGAAAACGGCGGAGTGGCGAACCGTTTGCAGCGTGTCCTCGATCCGCAGGAAGCCGGCCGAATCCACGGGCAATCCGCTTTCGCGAAGAATCCGCGGCGCCGCCGCCTGCGTCGCCCACAGGACGGCATCACACGCCACTCGTTCGCCGTTCTCCAGCCGGAGTGAGCCATTCTCGCCGCCTGTCACACGGGCGTTGACGCGGAAATTGATGCCGCGCTGGGCGAATGCCTGCTCGAAAGCGCGGGCGACCGCTTCGGGAAACTGCGGCAAAAGTCGCGGGTTCGCCTGCAGCAACGTGAGGCGGAAACCCGGATGCTGACCCAGACGCTTGGCAATGGCCAGTGACAATTCGCAACCGCTGGCACCGCCGCCGACGACGGCGAGATGAAACGGTTTCGGCGAGCGCTGCAATTCGTGATCCAGGCGGTCGAGTCGATTCACGAGCGTTCCGAGTGGCCGCAGTCCCCAGGAGAAATCGGATGAGACCAATTCCACCGGACAGGTTGCAATCGACCCCAGACCCAGCGACAGCACGTCGTAGACCAAGGGCGGACGGTCAGCGAAGAGGACTTGCCGCGCGGCGGGATCGACTCCCTTCACGCGCTCGGCCACGAACCGCACCTGAACCGATTGGCAGAGGCGCACGAGGTCGATGGTGATTTCGTCGCGAGCATAGTCGCCGCCGAGATGGGCGGGAACCATCGCCGAATAGGGGATCACCGGAGATTCGTTGACCAGCGTCACGGCCACGCCCGGCACCGGCCGCATCCCCCAGCGGCGCAGGAACACCAGATGAGCGTTTCCCGCCCCTACCAGCACGACGAGTTTCGCAATCGGGACGACCGGAGATGAGCGGTTCATAATCACAGGGTTTAGGGTTTAGGGGGAAGACAGGCGCAAGTACGTCTCTTTACCCTAAACCCTAAACCCTAATCCTGAAACTGCACGCGGACGCGCTGGCCGATCCGCAAGGTCGGGGCACTGGAAACCTGCTCGATGACACATTCGAGAGTCCGCACGTCGTTATAGATCAGCGGATCGAGGAGGATCGAACGGCGGTGCGTGAACCAGCGGGAAATACTGCCGACCGTGCCCCGGCCAAGATCCTCGCCGGTGATATGATCCTGGATGCGGGCGGCCTGGCCCTTGTGAATGCGACTGGCGAATTCCTGCTCGACCTCGGCGCGGACCAGCATCGGCCGGTCGGGACAGAACTGGATGGCCGGCTGGCGCGGGTTGGAACCGAGCGTTTCACCGACGCTGACGGAGACTTTCAGCGGCATGCCCGCATACGGAGCGCGGATGACGTGTTTGTTCACCGCGTCGCGAGCTTGTTGCGCCTCAATATCGCGGAGTTCGACGTTGAGGCGGGCCACTTTAACACCTTCTTCGGGATCGATGGCTTTCAGGGCCGCCAGTTCCTTCTTCTTGCCCTCCAACCCCGCCTCGGCCTTCCGGAGCAATTCCTCGGCGTCCTGGAGTGTTAGCTGAAGTATCAGTTTCTTCTCGAAGTCCCTTTTCTGCTGGTCGAGATTGATACGTGCCCGCTTCACGTCACTGGCGGCGACCTTGACAACCTCCTCCTGGGCGGCGATTTGCTCGCGGTACTGCTTCGCCTTCTGCTCTGCCACAACCACCTGTTGTTTGGCGATGTCCACGCCTTTCTCGGCCTTGCGAAGCACCAGCACCGCCGCCGAATCGTCGAGCCGAAGCAGTTCCGCACCAGCTTGCACTGGCTCATTCTCGTGCGCCAGGATGCTTTTGACTTGTCCTGGCACCACGGGATAAAGCGCCGTGACGCCTCCCTCGACATCCGCGTAGCCGATCGACATCCACCGAAGTTCGCCGCTATTGGACGCGGGCACGCTGGACGTGGAAGAGCTATCGCTGGCGTGCGAGCGCAACTCCACCGCGGCGATAGCGACCGAGGACAGGAGCAGGACGATGCCCAGCCAGACGGGCAGCGCAATGCGCCAGCGCGGAACTGGCGAAGAGGCCGGACGGGTTAGCTCCATGGGACGCACCTCAACGAAATTCACCGTTTAGCCGCGAGCCGCAGGCGAGCGCGCTCGCCTGCGGCTCGCGGCTAAACCGAAGTTATTTTTCCACCGAATGCATGACGGATTCATCCTTCCGCTCGTCCTGCTGCCGCAACACGCCGTCCTCCATGTGAACGACACGATCCACATGCTCGATGATGCGCGAATCGTGGGCGACGACCAGGACCGTGGCGCCGCGGTCGTGGGCGGCGCTGCGCAACAGTTCGATCACCTGCTGGCCGTGCGCCAGTCGAGGGCGCTGGTCGGCTCGTCGGCGAAGCAGAAGTTCGGATCCTTGATGAGCGCCCGGCCGATGGCCACGCGCTGCTTTTCGCCGCCGGACATCTCGGCCGGCCGCAGATGCGCTTTCTTGGTCAGGCCGAGCAGGTCGAGCATTTCGTCGGCCCGGCGCCGGGCATCGCGGGCCGTCGCGCCCTTCGCCCCAGCGGACCACCATCTCCAACTGCTGCCGAGCCGTCAGGGCGCCGAACAGGTTGTAACCCTGAAAGATGAACCCGCAGTGACGCAGGCGGAAGCGCTCCCGATCCTGATCGGACAGCGCCCACATATCTTGGCCGAGAGCCAGCACCCGGCCGCCGTCGGGATGCAGCAGTCCCGACAGGATGGCCAGCAGGGTCGATTTGCCGCTGCCGGACGGTCCCATCAACAAGGTGATCTGTCCGCTGTAGAGCTCGAGCGACACGTCGTGTAAGACGGTCGCTTTCGTCTCGCCCTCGCCGAAGCTGCGCGACAGATGCACGCCCTCCAGGGCCGGCGTTGATGGCGAATCATCAAGCATCGCAACGGCTCCTCCCGACACACTTCGCGCAGCAACATGGCCGGCTCGATCAACCGCAGCGAGCGGAGAGCGAACAGCCCCGACAGCAAGGCCATCACCAGCGTGACCACGGCCGCCCCGACCTGCAACCACCACGGCAGGGTGATTTCAACACTCATCAGGTGGTCGGCGACCCATTTCAGACCGTATACCGCCGGCAAAGCCAGCATAATCCCAATAATACCAATCCAGAACGATTGCGACACGACCATAAATGCCATCCGCCAACGCGGAATGCCCAGAGCACGCAGGACGGCGTACTCGCGCAGCGAGGCTACCGTCGCCGCATACAGGGTCTGACTGGTGACGACGGCGCCGACCAAAAGGCCCAGCGCGGCCGCGTAACCCAGGGCGGCGCCGGCCTTGGTCTTGGTCAGCCAGTGCAGCTGCGTCCGCCGCGAAAACTCGCGCGCCGTGAACGCGGACACATCGCCATACTTCCGCAGCCGATCCACCACCCCGGCGGCGTCCTCCTTGTGGCGACACAGGCCGAGCACGTAGGTGGTCGTTTCGCCGCGCAGCGACGGCAGCAGCGGCCGGGACGTCGGAATCGAACAGAAGACGTAAGGGCCGGCCAGGCTCTTGAGACCCCTGGTCAGCCCGACGACGTGAACCTGACGGCCGGAAATCTCCGCCACCGAGCCGACGCCCTTGATTCCCAGCCGCTCCAGGTCGGATTCATCCACGATGACGGCCCCTTCCTCACCGAGTTGGCCGCACTGCTGCGGCGTCAGTTCGCGGACCTTGCCCAGCGAATCGGGACGCAGAAACGAGCCGATGACCATGCACAATTCGCGCCCGCCGCCGGGCTTGGACCAGTAGGCGAAGCCTTGTATATAAGGCTCGCAGCGATCGATCTCCGGCTGCACGCCCATGCGGGCCAGCGTTCCTTCGGAGATGGGATCGCCCAGATCGACGGAGAGAACGCGGGGACGCCCATCCAGACATCGGCGCGCGTGTGGTCGATGGGGATGGACGTGATCGAGAACAGCCCCAGGAGCAGACCGCACTGCAAGGCGATGAGCAGGGCGCTGAACGCCACCGCCAGCACGCCGGGCAGATAGCGCTGCCGTTCGTACCACAGGGTTGCCAGGGAATACGATGCCATGTTACCTCACCGATTACCCAATCGCGGCTCGTGAATCGCGGCCGACAAAGTGCGGCCCGTGTCGCTTCGCTTCGCCGTTCACGGGCCGCGATTCACGAGCGGAGCGGGCAAGGGACGGCAAGTCGGCCAAGCTGCCGTCGATGAACGTATGGTGCCATAACTGCGTGGCCAGGACGCCGACCAGCCCCATTTCGATCGAGGTCCGCTGGGCCGACCGTTGCGCAGATGATGGAAGCTCTGCCGCCAGTGCTGCACTGCCTCCGGTTGGAAATAGCCCGTGCGGCGCAGCGATTCCTCGCTGAGAAGCTGGCCGACGAACGGCGGCGCTTGCTCCAGGTGGAAGCTGTCGAAGGGGGCGCGGAACATCGCCTTGCGGCGACGCGCGACGGAGCGCGGCAGCCAGCGCTCGGCCACGCGGCGCAGCAGCACCTTGTCGCGCAGACCGCGCAGCTTCCAGCGCGGCGGCACGCGGGCAAGAAAATCGAACACGTCCTCGTCGAGGAACGGATAGCGCGTCTCGACCGAAGAGTTCATGGCCACGCGGTCGCCCTTGGCGTTGAGCAGCAGTCCCGCCAGTTGAACACGCGCACCGAAGGCCAGTTCGCGGTTGAGCGGGTGCCAGCGCCGCATGCGCTCGGGGTTGAGACCCAGGTCCTCGTAGGCGGAATGCTCGTCCATGATCTTCACCATCGACGGGCTGAAGAAGCGCAGCTTGGACATGCTCATCAGGCCGTAGACGTCCAGCCAGGCGTTGTGACCGCCGACCGCCGCCTGCGCTCGCCGCAAGTACTCCCACGAGAAGACCGGCGCCTCCGGTCAGGCGGACGAAAGCCCGGCGGCTGATCTGACTGAGCGGCAGGCCGGGAACAATGTCGAGCCAGCTCATGAGCCAGTTGAGCTTGTGCCAGGGATAGCCGGCCAGCCACTCGTCGGCGCCTTCGCCGGTCAGGGCCACCTTGTAGCCGCGTTTGTGGACCTCGCGCGCCAGCATCAGCAGGGCGGCGCAGGAAGTGTCGATCACCGGCCCCTCGGCGGCGCGGATGAGGGCGGGATAGTTGCCCAGCACCTCGTCGGGACCGCAATCGACCACGATCGGCTCGACGCCGACATGGCGGGCCACTACCGACGCCTCGCTTGTCTCGTCGAGGTCCGGCCGGGTGATGCGGATGGTGAAGGTGGGGATCGGCTCGCGGCGGACGTGCCGGGCCAGAGCGACGACGAGGCTCGAATCGACGCCGCCCGACAGGTACGACACGACCGGCACGTCGGCCCGCAGCCGGCGCGTCACCGCGCCGAGCAACTCCTGCTCGAACTGATCGGCGAGCTGCCGCCCGCTGCTCTCGTAGTCCTCGTGCCCGCGATCGGGGAAGTCGATCTGCCAGTAGGTGCGTTCGCCGATCCGTGCCGGTTCGCCCGCGGCGCCGAGCTGGAGACTCAGGTAATGGCCGGGCGGCAGCAGTTGGACGCCCTCGAAGCAGGTGATCGGGCCGGGCAGGGCGAAGAAGGTGAACAGGTGATTGATGCCGCGCGGATCGGGCCGGGCCGCAACCATGCCGGAGGCGAGCAGCGCCTTGATCTCGGAGGCGAACAGCAGCCAATCGCCCCTGCGTCGCGTCCAGTACAGCGGACAGATGCCGAAGCGATCGCGGGCCAGCACGATACGCGCGTCGCGGCCCGTCCCACAGGGCGAAAGCGAACTGGCCGCGCAAATGCGGGAACAGATTCTCCTGATGGTCTTCCCAGAGATGCGGGATCAGTTCGGTATCGCAGTGGGTGGCAAAGCGATGGCCGCGGCCTTCAGCTCGGCCCGCATTTCGGGATAGTCGAACAGTTCGCCGTTGAAGACGACCGAGACGGAGCGGTCCTCGTTGTGGATCGGCTGCCGGCCGTCGGCCAGGCCGACGATGCTCAGGCGGCGCGAGGCGAACGCCAATCCGGGCCGTTCGAGGAAGCCTCCTCGTCCGGCCCGCGGTGGAACAGGGCGTCCGCCATGGCCCGGATCGTGTCCGCCGGGACCGTCCGCCCCTGTCCTGACAAGTCAATGATCCCCGCGATACCGCACATCCAAAGTCCCTCAAGCCGTGGATCGTGTTTCTCGATTCACGATGCGTACAGCCGGCGAACCTGCCGGGCCAAAAGGCCGTCCACCAGACGCGGCAGAAAACGGTTGACGCGCAGCATCCAGCGCGCATCCCAGCCGAGCACCGTCTCGGTTCGATTTTTCCTCAATGCACGCAGGATGCCGGCCGCCACCTTTTCCGGCGACATCCCCTTGTCGAAGTCAATCGGATACCGGCCGGTGTTGCGTAGCAAGTGCTGCCCCAGTCCGCTGCGTGTCAGACCGGGCACCACCAGGAGAACGTCGATGGCGAAGCGCACCATTTCGCCGCGCAGCGCCTCGGTCAGACCGCACAGGGCGAACTTGCTGGCCGAGTATTCGCTCCAGGCCGGCAGCCCCCGCCGGCCACACATCGACGCGACATTGACGATGGCGGGCTGGTTGCCGTTGCGCAGTACCGGGATCGCCAGGCGAATCAGCTCGGCCGGGGCGAAGAAATTGACCTCCATGACCTGCCGTAAAATCTCCTCCGAACTTTCGGCGAAGTGCCCCCAGCTGCCGACGCCGGCGTTGTTGATCAGCACGTCCAGTCCGTCGAAGCGATCCACGACGGCGGAGAGAATGTGTTGCCGGTCGCCCTCGTGGGTCACGTCGGCGGGCAGGGCCAGCACGTCGGCCCCTCCGACGGCTAGGTGTTCGGACAATTCCTTCAGTTTGTCGGCCGAGCGGGCGACGAGAGCCAGCCGAGCGCCGGCTTGGGCCGCTTGTTCGGCCAAACAGCGGCCGATGCCGCTGGATGCTCCTGTGACGAGAATGCGAGTCCCGCGCAACTCTCGACCCATTTTATTCTCTCCCTATCATCTTACCGAATCCACCAAAACTTGCAGCTTATCCAAATTTAACAGATGCGAAGCAAATGCGCTTTAGCGTTTTGGGAACAAAATCGCGGTGGGATGGGCGCGGAGGGTGCTGTGCCAGGCACGATCCGCAACCTCGGTTCGGCTGGCAAAGATGGAAACGCGGAGTCCTCGCGGTGACAAAACAGGCGAAAATTCACCGAGCGAGTCGGCATGCAGTCCTTGCCTCCAGGTGCGAGGGTTCGCGCCGATACTCATGTATATCGTATGGCCGGCAAGCTCAGAGGAAATAGGCGATTAGCGACGCTTCGCAGAAGCGTTCTGCAAGGCGCTTCTGTGAAGCGTCGCTAACCGGTGCTCAGCTGCCCTCGACCTCCTTCTGAGTAAGTCCGTGCTGAATGCGGTGGTAAGGCCCATCGAAGAGTTGCGTCGATTTGAACCGTTCGTGCCGGCCGTCGCCGGCAACTTCCTTGACCTTGTCGCGCAGCCGATTGAGTTCCTCCTCAACGAGCGGTTTGAAGTTGCGCGCGACCGCCAGGTCTTGCTTGAGCACCTCCATCGAGTCGATGCCGACGACCAGACTGGAGATGTTCTGACTGAGGGCATACGTCCGCGCCTCGGCGGCGGTGCAGACCTTGGCGACGACGAAGCGACCCTTATGGCTATCGCCGCCGCCGAGGCTCTTCATGCCAATCACGCCGATGCCCAGCTCGTTCGCGCGCGGCACAACCTCGCGCTGGAAGCTGCGGTAGTAATAATCGCAGATGTTGATGGGCATCTGCACGGTGTCCCATTTGTGGACTGACAGCATCTTCAAGTGAATGAGCGGCGACTTGTGGCCGGTGAAGCCGACGAAGCGGACCTTGCCGGCCTTCTGGGCCTTCTGCATCTCCACCAGCCCCCCGCGCTCGACGATCCAGTCGGGGTCGTTGTCGTAATTGATCTCGTGGAACTGCACGAGGTCGATGTGGTCGGTGCGCAGGCGGCGCAGGCTGTCATCGATGTGCTGGCGAACCGTCTTGGCGTCGCGGCCGCAGTTCTTGGTCATCAGGAAGCACTTCTGCCGTTTGCCCTCCACGGCCAGCGCCTTGCCCATGATCTCCTCACTGCCGCCGTCGTGATAATCCCAGGCGTTGTCGAAAAAGGTCAACCCTTCGTCCAGCGCGGTGTGCATGATCTTGATGGCTTCGCCTTCGTCCTTGACGGAGCCGATGTGCCAGCCGCCCAGGGCGAGGATCGACACGTTCACGCCGGTCTTACCCAGCGGCCGAGTCGGCAACCCCTTGGCCGAAGCGTCGTCGGCGCCATTGGTTCCCGCGGCGAGGCCCAGTGCCGCCCCGGCGGCCAGCGAAGCGTGCAGGAATTCCCGGCGATTGCTCGGTGCGTCACTCATGGCAGGTCTCCTCGTGGTGAGTCACGATTCCGGCGCGACGGCACCGGCCCCGCCATTTTATGCGCTCGCACCGAGCGCACCAACGGTATGGATTAAACTTGCCTTCCTCCTTGTGCCGATGTTTCCGTAGGGAATGCCGCAAAGGGGAAAGACCATGCCGAGCCTGAGTTCGCGGCTTTCTCCGTTGGGCCTGTTCCCTTTCGCTTTTTGCATCAGTCTGCTCGCCCATCCTCTTCCGGCCCAGGAACCATCCTCCATCGCTGGCCCGACCGTCGCGCCTTACAACGGCAATCTTGTGTCTCCTGGCGCAACCGGAGTCGATCCGCTGTTTCCCGATGCGACGGACACAGCCCAACCCCAGCCGAGCGATCCGTCCTCCGCCCTTTGGCACCCCGGTATGTTCGGCGATCTGCTGGTGATCGAGGCGGTTCGTCCGGGCGGCGGTCTCTCGGCGGTGCCGCCTCTGGCGTTCGTCAGCTCCCTCAAGATTTCCGAAAATGAAAGCCCCCGACCGCTGGATCGCGTGTTCGTCACCGGCAATTTCTACAGTGGCGTCGAGCGTTCCCTGTTCGCGTCCGGCAGTTCTATCCCAAACGTCTACCGCGAAATGTTCGGCTTCGAGAAGACGTTTCTGCAAGGCGACGCCTCGGTAGGCGTGCGTCTGCCGTACTTCCAGGTGACGGGCGATCCGCAGATTCAGGAAACGCGCATCGGCGACGTGAGCGTTCTTTTCAAATATGCTTACGTGAACAATCGAGCCACGGGCAATGTGTGTTCAGGCGGTCTGGTGGTGACGGCGCCGACGGGACCGAGTTTGCACCTCGCCGGACAATCAAGCATGAACCCGACTTATTTTCAGCCCTGGCACGGCGGCATCTGGAACTGGCGCGATCTGTTCGTGCAGCATTTTATCGCCCTGGCCGTGCCCACCGACGCGCGCGATCCGACGCTGTTTTTCAAAAGTGTGGCCGTCGGTTATTGGCTTTATCGAGCGAACGAACCGGGCCGAATGCTGACGGCCATCGTGCCGGACGCGGAGTTGCACCTGAATACGCCGCTCAATCACCGGGGCCTGGGCAGTACGCCCATCGGCTTTCCCGACGCACTGGATTTCACCGGCGGATTCTACTTCTTCTTCCGCCGCGCCGTGCTGGGCGTTGCCGTCGGCGCACCGTTGACGGGGCCGAAGCCCTACGATTACGAAGTGAACACCAACCTGAACTTCCGATTTTGACACCTAGCCCCCGGCTTGCCAGGGGAATCTTCACCCCCGGCAAGCCGGGGGCTAGGTGTCAACCGATCTGCACGGCGACGCGGTTGTCCATGCTGGGCACCAGGGTGGCCATCTCCAGCGTGTAGGCGTCCGGCGCCGCACGGTTCGGGTCGGGCATGGGCAGAAATTCGCCGCGGCGAAGGCGATTTTCGGCTGCGTAGCGGAGCGCGCTGGCGAGGTTGTATCGCGCCTCCGTGACGGATGCACCGATCGCCGTCGCCTCGGGGAAATCCAGCACCTCGGCGAAGAACGCTCCCATCTGCATACGGTAGGCCACTCGGTAATTCAGCACGGCATCTCCTGGGTAAGAAGCCCTTGTTGGCGACCTTCCTCCTCTTCAACTCTAGTTCCAATTCCGCGACTACGACTGAAAAAACCGCACAAGGAGCCGAGATAAGGAGGCGGCAAGCGGGCGGCGCCGAAGCCGGCCGGCCCGCGGATTTTACCATCGGAAAGGGGGCAGACGGCGGATGCGGCGCGGCGCTCCTTGAAACGAACGAATCGGCGTGTCATACTGCCATATGATAAAGTCCCAGACTCGTCGAACGAATAACGAGTGTCACCCAAGGAAGGGCGGTCTCGCCGCCGCGGCGGCCGCCCCGGTCGGGTGATGATCCTCTAACGTTGGCCGACTATGTCCGCAGGCGCGACAGCGTATCTGGTGGTCCGTCGAGACGATGGCTTCGGGGACGTCTTCCCGCTGGCCGCGGGGCAGACCTACACCCTGGGGCGCGCCACGTCCAATCGCATCGTCCTCAAGGACGACCTGTGCAGCCGGGAGCACGCCGAGGTCGGCTTCCGCGGCGGCCGCTGGCGCGTGCGCGATCTCAACAGCCTCAACGGCACGCGCGTCAACAACGTCCGACTGGACAGCGAATGGGAGTTGGCCCCGCACGACGACCTGTACCTGGGCCGCACCCACCTGCTGTTCGTCGAGGACATGAATCAACTGCCGGACCTGCCGCACCACGAAGAGGAGCCGGAAGCCGACGGCGTGGCCATCCGCAAGCGCCTCGACCAGACGCGCTTCCTGACGCCCCAGCCGTCCGCCCCGCCCCAGACGGGCGACAGCGAAAGTACCGTCGCCCCAGCCCAGCGCCACGCCCTGAGCCGCGACCTGTCGCTCCTGTACCGTCTGGCCCTGGACATGGGGTCGGCGTCCAATTATGAGGAGCTGTGCCGCATCGTCCTCGATGCCTTGCTTGAAGCGATCCCGGCCGAGGTCGGTGCCATCCTGTCTGTCACCCGCGACGGCAACGGCTCGGCGCGAACGGGCCGCCGGCCGGCGTCCGCGTCGAACCTAGCGGGGCCGGCAAGTCGCTGCGCGGCCTCGATCTGGAAGTGACGGCCCACCGTCACCGCGATCCAAGTCTGCACGAATACAAGCGCGTCTCCGAATACGTCAGCAACGAAGTTCTGGCCAGCCGCGAGGCCATTCTCGCCGAGGACGTGGCCCGCGATCGCTACCTGCGCAACCGCGAGAGCCTCAGCGACTTGGGCGCGACCAGCCTCATCTGCGCCCCCATCGTCTTCGACGACCGCGTGCTGGGGCTGATCCACCTGTATTGCACCGACCCGCATAAGGCGCTCGACGCCGAGGATCTCGAATTCGCCGTGGCCGTCGCCAAGCAGCTGGGCGGCGTCATCCACCAGATGCAGCGGCAGGTGTCGCTGACCGCCGAGAACCGCTCGCTGCGCGAACAGTTGCACGTCGAGAGCGAGTTGATCGGCGAAAACACGGTGATGAAGGAGATCGAGCAGCAAATCGCCCGCGTGGCCGGCACCAACGCCACCTGCCTGATCCGCGGCGAGAGCGGCTCCGGCAAGGAACTGGTCGCCCGCGCCATCCACTACTCCAGCCCGCGCAAGGACGGCCCGTTCGTCTGCCTCAACTGCGCCGCGCTGACCGAGACGCTGCTGGAGAGCGAGCTGTTCGGCCATGAAAAAGGCTCGTTCACCGGGGCGACGGAGAAGAAGATCGGCAAGTTCGAGGCGGCCAATCACGGCACGATCTTCCTCGACGAAATCGGCGAGATGACCGTCGGCACGCAGGCCAAATTGTTGCGTATCCTCGAAGGCCATCCGTTCGAGCGCGTCGGCGGCAGCGTGCCGATCCGTGTTGATGTGCGCGTCGTGTCGGCGACGAATCAGCCGTTGGAGCAGGCCATTCAGGACAGCCGATTCCGGCGCGACCTGTTCTTCCGCTTGCAAGTAGTCGAAATCCGGGTGCCGCCCTTGCGCGAACGCAAAAGCGACGTGCCGATTTTGGCCGAGCATTTCCTGCGTCGCTTCATCCGCGAGACCGGCCGGAAGATCCGCGGCTTCACGCCGGCGGCGCTGCGGAAGATGGAAGATTACAACTGGCCGGGCAACGTCCGCGAACTGCGCAACGTCGTCGAACGCGCCGTCGCCCTGGGCACGGGACCGCTTCTGGACGTGAATGACATTTGGCTGTCATCTCTGGAAATTGGCGGCACATCGCAGGGAAGTGCCGAGGCGATGTATCGGCCCGTGTCGCTGGAGGAAGTCGAGAAGGAACACATCCTCAAAACGCTGTCGCACACGGACTGGAACAAGAGCCAGGCCGCCACCATTCTCAACATCGAGCGCTCGACGCTGGATCGCAAGATCAAGGGCTACGGACTGAAGCGCTGAATCAAGAAATGCTCACGGTGATTTCTTGCGCCGGGGTCGCCACGCGCGAACGCGGAGGAGGACGCGGACATCGGTTCGTGTTCGCTCAGCCCAGCGCAGGGCGGACGCCGCCTGACGCTTGGAAGCGTTGTCACCAGGATACCGCACGGGAACCGCGAAGTTAGAAAGGAAGTGCATCCCGCGTCGCAGCGACCGCAAGGAAGCGTGATGCGGAAGCAGCATGGTCAAGAGCCGATCGAGATCGTGCGTCTTGGGGATCGTCAGGCCCAATTCTTCCAGTAGCCCCTTGAGATACTTCTCGGCACACTGCTGGCAATGGAAGCAGACTATGTCATGCAGGGGAGTCGCGTTTCGGCTGCACTTTCTGGCGGCGACGTGATCGGCCTCGGCTTTGTGTACCCATTCTCCGGTGGCTCTCTTCATAGAGGACCTTGCCTTTGGAGATGATTTCGGTGTGGAAAGACTCGCCCTCCTCCAGCCGCCATTTCAGGTTCTTCGGCGTGCGGACGATGAGGTCCATCGCAAAGGGTGCGGGAAGCTGCCAGCGGATCTTGAACGCTTGATCGAGTTGGTTCCGCGCCGGCATGATGACGAGGAGGTCCACGTCACTATCCTCGTGCGGCTGGCCATAGGCATACGAACCGAACAGGATGATCTTCTGCGGACGGAAGCGCTCCGCGATCTGGCGCGCGTAACGGCGGATGACCGCCATCGGGATGTCCGGCGAACAATAGCGGCGCACGCTGTCCGGCTTCGATTTCTTGCCGTGGTTCCGTTTCATGCTCGGATTGTACCACAGCCCTCGTTCGCCGATTCAATGTGCCTTTAACCGTTGCCGACCGGCACCGTCGGTTCCTGACCGTCCTCCACCCACACCCAGCCGTACTGCGTGTTGCTCGGCGATGGATTGTGACGGTATTCCTCGCGCAACTGCGATAGCTTATCGGCCTTGATCGCCTGGCGTTTCGCCTTCACGTCGATGCCGAACACCTTCGCCGCGTTGAGGCCGAGGATCTGGTTCTTCACGTCGTCGGTCAACTCGGGATAGCCGTACTTCTTGCGCAATTCATCGGGCATTTTCAGCTTGCGCAGGCGCACGATTTGGCTCTGCGGACTGCCGCCCCAGATGGAATCGGTGCCCCACAGGATATGATCGACGCCCGCCGTCTGGATCATCTGGCCGAGCATGTGCAGGCACGTTTTCGGCAGATAAACCGAGGTCATGTTGAAGGTGCCGCCCAGCTCGAAATAGATGTTCTTGATCTTCGGGTTTTTCTTGAGGATGCGCAGGATGTCGCTGACCCACGGGATCTCTTGCGGGTCGTCGGTTTCCTTGTCCTTGACCTTCTCGCCGGTGCCCTTGGCGAATGGGCCGAAGCCGCGGAAAGCAGAGTGGTAGACGATGAAATTGAGGTCCGGCCAATCCTTCGCCGCCTTCTCCAGATCGTGCGGCGTGCAGCCCTTCTCGTTGAACGCGCCCAGCGGCAGTCCCTTGTGAACGCACAGGTTCTTTACGCCGAGTTTCTTCGTCTTCTCCCAGAACGGATAGGCCACCTTCTCGTCGTCCATGAACCAGGCTTTCTCGCCGAGTTCGGCGCCGGTGTACATCTTCCAGGCGTCGATCTTGAGTTCCTTGACCTGGCGCTCCATCTCGTCGAGTTCCTTGGCACCGAGGTTGGGACGCAGAAGACCGTGCGACAGGACGCGCTGCGAGCCGGCGTGGTCGTTGACGTACTTGCGCGTCGCCACCATCTGATCGGGCGGCAGCGGGTTCTTGTCCCAATCGCGGCTGGGCACGCCACTGATGACGGCCATCGTCGTATCGCTGTCGCCGAAGATTTCCTTGACGTAGTGGCCGCGATTGAGCAGTTCCAGCGCTTCCTTCGATGACTTCGCGCCGCGCAGCATGGCCAGGAACCGCAGCACCGCCTTGCCGTCGGCCGTCTCTTCGTACCATTTGCGGCTGATATCGATGTGATGCGTCTGCACGTCGAAGATGAACTGGTCCTTCGGCCATTTCTCGGCGAAGGCTTTTTGGTCCTTGACCTCGTCGGCGGAGACTTGATAGACGGGGCCGAACACTTCGTTGAGGGCGGTCAGGGCGGCGGCCATGCCGCTGCCGGTGCGCAGGAAATCGCGGCGGCTGAGTCCCTGACCTTGGGCGGCCTGTTCGCTCAGGGCGGTCAGGCGGGCCTCGAACTCTTTTTGCTGGGGCGACTGCGGCGGCGGGATGAACTCCTCGTTGGAGGCGATGCGCGTCGGGATCGGCGAAGGCGCCTCCGCCTGGGCGTCGAGATCACACTGGCGTACCCACATGAGAGGATCCTCCTGAGACGTGCGCGAAACCACATAGCCCCCGGCTTGCCGGGGGAGAAAAACAACCCCCGGTAAGCCGGGGGCTATGTCGATTCAATGATGTGCGTGGCCGTCGTGCGAATCGTGGGCATCCGGCGGTGGTTCGACGCTTATTTCTTGCGGCGTCCAGGCGAAATAGCCTTGCAGCCAGCCGCAGAAGAGCGCCAACACCGCCAGCGTGCAGACGGTGCCGAGCTGCCACCAGCCGTTGGGGAGGGTGGCGATGCCCAGACAATCACACGAACGGGCGTCGATCGCCGTCCAGGCCAGGCTTGTCATAATCATCAACAACACGACCGGCGCCCAGCCGCCCTCGGCGAGCATCGGCCAGGCTTTCCGCCAGTTGACGCCCCACAGCCACCAGATGCACCACAGGACCCAGGGCAGCATGTACACGACGCGAACCAATCCATCCGGCCATTCCCACACGGTTTCACTCCTCCGGCACGACAGGCGCAAGTCGGTTTCCGCAGAACACCCTAGAAAGCCGCCGGCCCTTCGTCAACCAACCATCCGCGGTGCGCAGAAGTAGAAACGGTTGGAGGCGCTCGGCGGAGCGCCACCAACCGTTTCTACTTTCAGGATCATCGCCCGAAATCCTATTTTTCCTTTTTGCCGTCGTTTTTGTCTTCTTTCTGCTTCGGGCCGTCGGGTCGCCCCGAAGCGAACGGAGGGGAGGATGAAGTCGCGGGGGGCTGGTTCGCCGAAGTCCCGGCGGAGGGAGTCGCGTTGCCGCTCGTTGCCGGGGGCGAATCCGCTGCCTGATCGACTTCCGTTTTGTCCTTCTTTGCGGATTGGCTCTGCACTTTCATGAACCGCACCACGTTGTCGTCGATGATGCCTTCCCCTTCATAGCGGATGAGGAAGTGGAAAAGGTGCTTGGGCGGCTTGGCCGGCGCGGGCACCGGATACGAAGACGACTCGGGCACGGTGCCGCCAGCATGGACAGGGGCCGGCACATTGTAGCCGGCGGGAACGACATGGGCAGTCGGCATTTTCTTGTTGGCGGCGATGCCCGTCTGCGGCGTCCGCGGCAGGGACGTTTTCAGATCCTTGAGGAAACCGTCTACCTTCGTCTGAACGGCCGCGGAGTTCTTGATAATCAGGATGTTCTTCGGGGCATAATAGCGGAAGGCGCCCGAGCCGCCACGCTCCTGCCAACTGCTCGGCTCGACCATTAACGGGATCGTTTCGGCGATCCATTGGCCGAGGTCCGAGTCATAGCCCATCGTTGCCAGCGGATAAATCACGCAGGACGGATCGCTCGCCTCGGTAACTTTCGTGTTGCGCGGGGCGCGGTTGGGTTGGTCCCAACCGCCCCCGTTCTGTCCCGCCGACCGTCCCGTTTGGGTTGAGTTGCCCGCCAAAGCCAGGGCCAACAAACCGACCGCCACGAATCGCAATCGAGCCATCATCATTCTCCTTCCTTGGAGTGAGAGGATGGGTCGATTTGAATGCGAAGGGCATTTTGCGTCAAGAGCAGTCCCTTTTTGCCGGCGTCGCGCACCCGCCGCCGATCGCGGACTTGAGGCCCGCCGGCCATTCGTCAACCGAGCGCCCACTGTTGCTTGGAAGCGTTCGCTCGGCTAATCTGCACGGGGAGACGCCGCGGCCTTCGCATGAGGAGATCGCTTCCATGTCGTCCGAGAAGGATGTGCCGCTGGGCGCGGCGGCACGGCGCTATTACGAGGAGAAATTCGCCGAACGCATCCGTCAGGTACGCAAATCCAGCGACCCTAGCGGGCGCATAGGCGGTGAGAAGTGGGAGGACGTGAAAACCGTCGGCACCATCGTCGGTCTCTTCTTCCTCATCGGGATTATCCTCGCCATCGGCCGAAACAATTCAACCGCGCCACCGAATTCGCGTCCGAACACGCAAACCCAAATGAAGGATGGGGAGGTTCGCCAGCCGACGAACCAAGGCGGTACATGATGGCGAAAAAGGTCTTCCTCGGCATCCTGACCGCCATCGGATTCGTGGTGCCGATCGGCGTCCTCTTGTTCGCCTGTGCGGGGCGCTGGGACCTGCCCCTGTACTGGGCCTATCTCGGCGTCTGGGCGGCGGCGGTTTTGGCCGGCTCGGTCGTGGCGGACCCCACCCTCGCCAGGGAACGCCTCCGGCCCGGCCCTGGCGGCGAGGATTACTTGACCGTGTTCGTCCTCACTCCCCTCTGGGTAGGCCAGTATGTCGCGGCCGGCCTGGATGTAGGCCGGTTCCATTGGAGCGACAGCGTGCCGCCCGTCGTGCAGGCGATCGGACTGCTGGCGACGATCGCCGCGCTGGCGATACAGATCTGGGCGGTGGCGGTAAACCGTTTCTTCTCGTCGGTGATTCGTATTCAGACCGACCGGGGGCACCATCTGGTCACAGGCGGCCCTTACCTCTTCGTGCGGCACCCGGCCTACGCTTCCGCGCCATTCCTCCTGGTCGGGAGCGGCCTGGCGCTCGGCTCCTGGCTGGCGGCGGCGATCGGTTTGCTTATGTTCTTCTTGTTACTGCCGCGCACCGTCCGGGAGGACCGTATTCTGCGCGAACAACTAGAGGGCTATGTCGCCTACGTTCAACAAGTGCGCTACCGCCTGTTCCCGGGCGTGTGGTGATCGGCCCTCCAATCTTCCCCGGAGGCCCCATGCCGCTTTTCGGCGCCCATATGTCCATCGCCGGCGGATGTCACAACGCCCTGCTCGAAGCGCGGGCGCACGGCTGCGACAGCGTTCAGCTATTCACCCGCGCACCCAGCCAGTGGAGCGGCCGGGAATTGAGCGAGGACGAAGTGCGCTTGTTCCGCCGCACGCTGCGGGAAACCCGGCTGCGCTGGCCGATGGCGCACGACTGCTATCTGACCAATCTCGCCTCGCCGGATGAGGCGCTCTATCGCCGTTCGATGGAGACGTTCCTCACCGAATTGCAGTGCGCCGAGCGCCTGGGATTGCGCTATCTCGTCATGCATCCCGGAGCACATCTTGATAGCGGCGAGGAGGTGGGGCTGTCCCGCGTTGCCGCCGCGTTCGATGAGATCTTTTCCCGTGTCCCCAAAGGCCGGCTGCGCGTGCTGCTGGAGACCACGGCTGGACAGGGCAGCACGCTGGGCCATCGCTTCGAGCATTTGGCTCGTATCCTGGAACGGGTGGCCGAGCCGGATCGGCTGGGGGTATGCTTCGACACCTGCCACGTCTTCGCGGCCGGCTACGCCCTGGCCCCCGCCGCGGAGTATCAGGCGACCCTGCGTGCTTTCGATCGCACCATCGGCCTGCGGCGGCTGTGTGCCTTCCACGTCAACGACAGTCTCAAACCACAAGGCAGCCGGGTGGACCGTCACGCCCACATCGGCCGCGGCGAAATGGGGCTGGAGCCGTTCCGTCTGCTGGTCAACGACCGCCGTTTCCACAACCGGCCGATGATCCTGGAGACGCCGAAGGAGGATGGCGAGGAAAAGGACATGGACGACATGAATCTGGCGACCTTGCGTGGATTGCTTCACATAGCCCCCGGCTTGCCGGGGGAGTGATTCACCCCCCGGCAAGCCGGGGGCTATGTGCTTCTCTCATCGAAGACCCAGACCGTTCTCGAAATCGTCGTCGGCCTGGAGGTTGGGTTTGTTCTTGTTCTCGTGTTCCTTCTTCATCCGCAAGCGTTCCAGATTATCCGCGGTCGGCGTCAGCTCCGTGCCGGCGCCGGGCTTGGCGTCCTGAGTGAACCGCCCGGGCAGGCACAGCGAGCCGAGCAACAAGAGGGCGACCGAGGCGGCCAGCACCAATCGGCTGCGGCTCAGGGGGCGTCCCGACGGCGCGGGTCGCGGGGTTGGGGCGGGGCGAAAGCGGGGCAGCTGGGGCGACGGCCACGGCTGCGGCATCTGGCTCCGGTAGAAAGCACGGAGCAACCCCTCCAGGTCGTCGGCCGGCTGCCGGGGTGGTGAGGGAACAAGGTTCATGAAAAAACTCGCGTGAGAGCGGCCTCCGCCTGACCGGGGGCCTGGGGTTCACGGCAGCTGTCCGACACCCTGAGACTTCAAACGCTCGGCCAAGCGCTGCCGGGCGCGGCTCAGACGCATGTGTACGGCCGTGGTGTTGATGGACAGCAGATGGGCTATTTCGCCGGTGTCGTACTCCAGTGCGTACCGCAAGGTCAGGATCTCGCGGTCGGCCTTGGGCATCTGTCCGAGCACCTCGCGCAGCTGCGCGAAGGTTTCTTCTCGTTCCAGGCTTTCCAAGGGCAGCGGGTCGTGCCCCTGCACGCCGTTCATGGTCTGCGGCGGATGCGTACCGTTGCGGCGGAAGGCGCTTTTGGCGTGGTCTTCCGCCAGGTTGCGGGCCACGCGCAACAGCCAGGCCCGCGGGTTGAGGATCGTTTCGCCACCCTCGAACTGCTTCCACAGCCGCAAAAACGCTTCCTGCGTGATGTCCATGGCGGTGTCGGCGTTCATCCACCGCGCGTACGCCAACGCCCAGACTTCGCGGCTGTGACGTTCGTACAGCGCCTCGAAGTCCGCTCGGTGCGCATCGGCCGGTGGCGGCGTCGCTTTCATAGTTCCATTATTCATCCGCCCCCGTCCGTGGGCCAGAGGAATCCCCTGCTCGGATCCTACCGTAAGGACGAACCGGGACGGCGGAACTAACACCCTATTCGGACGCCACATAGCCCCCGGCTTGCCGGGGGAAAGCCAACCCCCGGCAAGCCGGGGGCTATGGGGACGAGTGTTACTCCGGCGAAGGGAGACGACGGCAGCCGGGACCGCAGGGAGGCAGGTTGGGATTGCAGTTCATCGGCAGCGAAGATTCCTCGGCGCGGCCGGGCCGGCACGCTCCACTGGCGCTGGAGCCGAGGACTGTGGCACTCGGGGCACTCCACCTCGTCGCCGGCGAAAACCAGCGTCTCGAAGGCGTGCTCGCAATCGCGGCAGGTGTATTCGTAAAGCGGCATGGGATTACCTCCTCGTCCGTCAACTGCGGCGGCGGCGGATGGCCTCACTGGCGCGGATCAGCAGCTCGCGCTCGTTCTCGGTGAGGTTCTCCTTGCCGACGCGGGAAATCTTTTCCAGAATGGCGTCCATCTTGGCTTCGAGTTGCTCGTCCTCCACGGGAGCGGCCGCGGGCACGCCGACGGGTGTGCGTACTTCCTCTTCGCGGTAGACGCGCAAGCGCGGGCGGAACAGCCGGCGACGCCACGCCTGCCAGTCCGGCGCCCAGTGGATGAGCCGAAAATTGAGACGATAGTAAACGTAGCCGAACAGCGCGCCGCCCAGGTGGGCCGCCACCGCCGTGCCGGTTTCGATCCGGCTGAGAAAGACGTAGGCATCCTTGGCGAGATAGAAAACCAGGAAGCCCCAGATCGGCACCGGCAGCAAGAAGAAAAGCAGAATGTTCCGGCGCGGATAGTGGATGGCACACAAAAGCAACACAGCCATCACGGCCCCCGACGCACCGATGCACGCTCCCGCCGTGTGCCCGGCCAGGGACGTGAAAAAGAATGTCAGGCCGCTCACCACGGCCGACGTCAAGTAAAAGGCCAAAAACTCGCGCGGGCCGTACAGGTCTTCGACATCGCTGCCGAACCACCACAGAAACAGCATGTTCCACAGGATGTGCCAGATGTCTCCGGGCGCGTGCAGGAAGGCGTAGCTGAGCAAACGCCAGACCTCGCCGTGCTTGACGTGGTTGACGCTCAGCTCGAACGCCTCGGTGAACCAGCCGAGGCCGCCCGCCTCGTCGCCGCGCGGCAAGGTCAACATCTGCACGACGAAAGCGGCGACGTTGATGCCGATCAGCCAGCGGCAGACCTGGCCGCGCTCCACGAACGATCCCAAAAAGCTCGGCCCTTCACGGCGGACGTAGTCGCGGTCGTAAATGCCCATAGTTGCAATCCGCCTCCAACCCCAACAGCGGAGGAAAAGGCGATACCGAGTTCGGTATCCTGGTGTGAGGCCCATTCGGCAAGAAGGACGCTCTAACTCTTTTACCACACCCAAGGCGGTGGGGGAAAGCCCCTAACGGCGAAAACCTCCACGCCATTGATGACGCTCCCGCGAGGCGTCAGGTTGAATCGCTTCTGCGAAACGTTGCTTTCCGGACAGCGATGCCGAGCAGCGAGGCGAAGGAAGATTTTTTTGTCGCGGTAAGTTTGTGGGTTTCGCCGGGTGCGCGGCTGCGATACAGTGTGGACCAGCCAGCGGCGGATTTTTTTCCCTGCTAACCTGGCTTCGCTTTCTCCCTCGGTTATACTGGTATCTGTACAGATGTAAACGACAACGACCGATTTAGAACATTACGCAGCCGTCGCTGCCATCCATTCGATCCACGAGGGGAAAAACATGGCCGAACCGTCGCAGAGCAAGGAATTGAAGAACGTGTTGGCGCAGATCGAGAAAGACATCGGCAAGGGCGCCATCATGCAATTGGGCGAGGCGTCCGCGCTGGACGTGCAGGGTATCCCGACCGGGGCGCTGAGTTTGGACATCGCGCTGGGCGGGCGGGGTCTGCCGCGCGGTCGGATCATCGAGATTTTCGGGCCGGAGTCGAGCGGCAAAACGACCGTGGCCCTGCATGCGGTGGCCCAGGCCCAGAAACAGGGCGGCGTGGCCGCCTACATTGACGCCGAGCACGCCCTGGATCCGGGTTGGGCCAAGCGCATCGGCGTCGATCTGGAGAGCCTGCTGGTCAGCCAGCCGGGCCACGCCGAGGAGGCGCTGCGCATCGCCGAGATGCTGGTCAAGTCCAACGCGGTCGATCTGATCGTCATCGACTCGGTGGCCGCCCTGGTGCCCAAGGCCGAGGTCGAGGGCGAGATCGGCGATTCGCACGTTGGCATCCAGGCCCGCCTCATGAGCCAAGCCCTGCGCATCCTCAACCCGACCATCGCGCGGACGCGGACGTGCATGATCTTCATCAACCAGATTCGCCTGAAGATCGGCGTCATGTTCGGCAATCCCGAAACGACTTCCGGCGGCCTGGCCCTGAAGTTCTACAGCTCGGTGCGTCTGGACATCCGCAAGGTGACGGGCATCAAGGAAGGCGACGAGACGGTCGGCTCGCGCGTCAAGGTGCGCGTGGTCAAGAACAAGGTGGCGCCGCCGTTCCGGCAGACCGAGGTCGATCTGATGCACGACCGCGGCATCAGCCGCGAGGGCGACCTGATCGACCTGGGCATCGACGACGAGATCATTCAGAAGAGCGGCGGCTGGCACAGCTACGGCGAGATTCGCCTGGGCAACAGCCGCGAGAACGCCAAGCAGTTCTTGCGCGACAACCCCGCCGTCGTGGACGAGATCAGCCGCAAGGTTCTCGAAAAGCGCGGCCTGTTGCCGCCGGCGCCCAGCGCGGCCGACAACGGCAAGGTCGAGGAACCTGCTGCCGCCGCCGAGCCGGAAACCACCCCCAAGGGATCGCGCCGCCGCGCCGCGGCCGCTTCGGAGTGAGACTTGGTCCGCAACGACGAGCGGGCGCGGGCGGTTATGATCCGCCCGCGCCCGCTCGTTCGCTTCTTTGAGCGTCCGTGATTTCGTAGCGGCGGCGACCGGCCCCGGTTATGATCGCTGTCGGGAAGCGTTCACGGAGGCCGAAGATGCACAGATACACGGTGGGAATGGCGGCGCTTGTGGTGGCGGGACTGGCGGGTAACGCCCGAGCCGACGGATCGGATACCGCGCGGATCGAGCGACTCGTGCGGCAGCTAGGGAGCGAGAAGTTTGAAGAACGGGAAGCCGCGACGAAGGCCCTCGAAAAAGTGGGTGAGGACGCCCTGCCGGCCCTGAAAAAAGCTCTGGACGGCGACCTCGAAATCCGCCTTCGGGCCACGGCCCTGCGAGAAACCATCGTCACGCGACTGCGTGCGGAGTTGCCCGATCGCATCCGGCGGCTCGGGGGACGAGTGCGTACCAAGAAGACCGCGACCGGCGAAGAAGTCGTCGAAGTGCAGTTGGCCGGCCGGCGACTGGGCGACAGGGACGTGGCCCCGCTGGAGTGGGCGAAGCTGCTCCGGCGTCTGGAACTCCCCCGCGACGAACGTAACCGACGCGGGACTGGCACCCTTCGCGGCCCTCAAGGGACTCCAGACGCTCAACCTTGCCGGCACCAAGATCACCAGTGCCGGGCTGAGACATCTCGTCGGGCTGGCCGAACTCTCCTCCCTGGACCTTTCCCGAACTGGCGTGAACGACGCGGGGCTGGCCCGGCTGGACGCTTTGCCCCGGCTCGGCGTGCTGGAACTGAACGACACGAGCATCACCGACGCCGGCCTGAAGCACCTACGCTCTCATGGCCATCTCCACTCCCTCGGCCTGGCCCGGACGGCCGTGTCCGATTCCGGGCTGGCCCACCTCGGCTCGCTCAAGGAGCTACGCGGCGTGAACCTGGCGGGCGCGAAGGTTGTCGGCACGGGGCTGAAACATCTGGTGGGCCTGGGGCATCTCTTCCATGTCGATCTCTCCGAGAGCCACGTCACCGATGCCGGGATTGCCCCTCTTGGCCGATCGGGGTCGCTCGGCGTCTTGATCCTTTCTGGAACGAGAATCACCGACGCCGGAATGGTCCACCTCGCCGCGGCCAAAAAACTCACTGTGTTGCACCTGTCCCACACCCGGATCACCGACGACAGCGTCGAACGCCTTCGGGGCCTCGACGAAATGTTCGCCCTCCGCCTCTCGGGCACAAGGATCACCGACAGGGTGCTGAATCCTATCGGAGCCTTCCGGCGGCTGCATTCTCTGGATTTGAGCGGGACCGGGGTGTCGGACGCCGGCCTGGCCCGTTTCCCGGACTTGCCCCAGCTGGAGGATCTCGACCTGTCGGGGACGAAGGTCACGGACGCGGGACTGATCCATCTCGGCAGGCTCAAGGGACTGCGCAAACTGAACCTGGCTCGGACGAGGGTCACGGACGCGGGGTTGGCCTCTCTGGAGGCTATCACGGGACTTGTCGAGTTGGATCTGCGACAGACGCAAGTGACAGGGGGTCGCGTCGAGGGACTAAAGAAGAAGCTGGATCTTCTCAAGGTGGAACTTTGACGGGAAACGGGTGGATCACACGGTCGCGCTTCTCTCGGTTGGAAGGAACAAAACATGTCCACACGGCCGAAATCTCTCGTCGCGGTAATCCTCCTGTCGTGTACTGCCCTGGCCAGTGCCGCTCCTGTCCCGGTTCGGAAGCGTCCGGCCATCTCGGCCGACAACGCCGCGGAGGTGCGAAAACTTGCCGAACACTCCCGAGACGTATGGCAAATCGTATGGGGGCCGAAGCCCCGGCAGGTGTCCTTGCTCAGCTGGGAAAAGCCGGTCGAAGTTGTGGACGCCGACACCTTCAAGGCGATCGGGAAGATTGGCGACCAGCGCCGCCTGGTCTACTTCGCCATCGGCCCGGACAAGGAAACCATCGCCTGGTGCGAAAATACCACCCGGGTCGAGGTCCGAAACCTCCGCACCGAGAAGGTCGTGGAAATCGAGACAGGGAACCGGCAGCCCAACATGGCCTTCAGTCCCGACGGCAAGCTGCTGGCGACCGGCGGGGGCGGCACGCAGGCGAAGCTATGGGACGCCGCCTCCGGCGAACTCATCCGGTCGTTGGATGCTGGCGAGGCGGCAGGGCTGACGGTGGCCTTCAGCCCGGACGGTAAGACGCTGGCCGTTGGCAACCGCAACTCCGTCACGCGCCTCTATGGAGTGGCGACGGGCGAGCTGCTGCACGTCTTGCCCGAGAAGATGACCCAAGAGCTGAAGTTCAGCCCCGACGGGAACGTCCTGGCCGTGGCCTACGTGGACGGTCGCGTCGGCCTGTGGGACGTGGCGGGCGGCAAGCTGCTCCGCGCCCGTGCTTCCGGCGCCAAGGAGGTCTACACCCTCGACTGGTCCCCGAAGGGAGACGTGCTGGCGACGGCGGGGCGGGAGGGGAAGATCATCCTGTGGGACCCGCGCGACCTATCGGCGCTGAAGGAGCTGGAGGCACCGGAGTGGGTCATCCGCGTCCGCTTCAGCCCGGACGGCAGCCGGCTGCTTTCCGCGGGCGGCACGATCCAGCGGTCGCCCGATCGAAAGGTCACGGTTTGGGCCGTCACCCCCGATCGTGCGAAATAGGTTCAGCCGAGTCAGGATTTTATGAGTCGCATACGGTGGAGAGCACGGCAGCCATCCATCGA
Organism: uncultured Planctomycetota bacterium; assembly: GCA_963767535.1. Lineage (GTDB taxonomy): Bacteria > Planctomycetota > Planctomycetia > Gemmatales > Gemmataceae > JAJPHU01. The sequence goes on along the minus strand of CAVYEC010000005.1, from coordinate 9,670 downwards.
TCCGAGATGGGGCGGGGAGAAGTTCAGCCTCAAGTACAAGGCGCGTTTCGCGGCTCCGCCGCACAGGATGGTTCGCCTGGGCGAAGTCTGTCAAGGCCTGCCAATGCCCCTTGTAGGACTCGAACCTACAACCCACTGATTAAGAGTCAGTTGCTCTGCCAATTGAGCTAAAGGGGCTAAAGTCCGAAAAAGCCGTAAAAACCGCCAGAAATCATTGGCAATATTAAACTTAAGACTTTAATGTACTGAACAAACCATCACGATTTCGCTTGGCCCTTCGTCCGAAATTGTGGCACAATTGGGACACCGCCGAAATTGTGGCACATTCCTTAAGTCCAAGCCGCCACGAATTTTAATATGGCCGCCTGATCTTTAAGGTCTGGCCGCAGGGCGACTCTCCTACGGCATCGGTATTTTAACAAGTCCCCGGCGATCCGACCAGCACTCGTTGTTCCTTTTCGGCTGGTTTTGCCCGGAAGGCGGGTTTGGGAGGGATGGGAACGACGTTGCCCAAGGCCAGCAGGGCGAGCACATCGGAGTCATCCAGATAACCGTGGTTCTGATTTTTAAGATTTTAAGAATATTGAGGCCCTGCTTGAGAAACCTGCTCAGGTTGGGGTATAATGAGAGGTGGACGAATGAACAAAGTGGTTCAACCAAGAGGCGAAAACGATGAACCTCGTGAATGAGCTTCAGGCCAGCGCGGAGAAGGACGACGTTTTGACGGTCCTGCGGAAAACTGCGCCGGCTGGCGTCCAAGTTGGGTCGGACGGACATCTCCGAGTGGCTCCGGTCGGAAATGGAAGGATACACCTCCACCCCGGCCATCCCCCAGTATCGCCGCATCCGCGCTACCCTCGCCATGCACTCGAACAGCCACATCCCCGCCGGGTTCGGCTATGGGGTGAGGGGGATGCAGGAACTTCACGGTTTCGGCGTCAACCCGGAGATCCCGGTGCCCGACTCGATCAGCACGGTCATGTCGTGGATCGAGAGCATCGGCCGAGGCAACGGCATCTATAACGCGCTTGATAGAACCGAAGAACTCGACGGCTTACTTCGCCGCAACTTCCACCCGATGATCAGGAACCAAGTCGATTTCATGCTGCACCTGAACGATTGTCAGGTCTTGGCGATACCCGACCAGATCAAGGACAAGGTTCTCGGTTGGGCGTGCGCCTTGGAAGAGGCGGGGGTCAAGGGCGAGGGCCAATCCTTCAGCGCGGAGGAGAGGCAGGTCGCGCACTCCGTCCAGATCAACATCAGCGGCAGCCAGATCGAGCAGTTGAACAATTCCGGGAACAACTACAAAGGATGAGCCATGTCGGAGTTCAACATCGAGAACTCGAAGATCGAGCAACTGAGCGACTCGGGCAACAACTACAAGATCACCGGGGCCTCGGGCAACGTCGCCATCTCCCAGCAAGGGGGCACCGTGCAGACGGTCGGCGACGAGAACAAGGTGCAGGTCGGACAAACGGAGAGCTTCTGGAAGTTGCTCTGGGGCAAAGTCAAGGCGGGCTGGAAGGTGGTCGCCGGTTGGTTCGGCGGATAAACGTGATGGCCGTCGCTAAAGCAAATCGGCATTTTCCGCGATGACGTTTGGTATGCGAAAATCCACAAAACGGAAACTGGCTCAATGTCAGTTCCTTGGCGGCAAGTGCGCAGTCAGCGGCCTGAAGGTCGAGGACGAACTGGCCCGATGGGGCACGCTGCGTCATTTCGACAATCACCATATCAACCCGGACCTCAAGGCCGACGACTACGACAACCTCATTCGGAGGGAAATCTGCTCCCCGGAGGCGCTTGAGGAATTAAGCAAATGCGCCTTGGTGCAGAGCAATTATCACGACATTATCGAGGCCCAACAGGTTAAAGGGACGATCAAGCTCCCCAGCGGGATCGAAATCCCTGTTCGCAGCGGCATCATTGATGCCAAGCAGGAATTCGGATGGCTCGCCAATTTCTTTCTTGATCGCGCGGACCTGAAACGCCTTGTGCCCCGCCGCTTCCTCGTGGTAAAGGGTAAGAGCGAGACGGAGATGGACGAGAACCAACTCGCCGACCATTTCATGGACGACCTGCTTTCTCTATCCCCCGGCGAGCATTATCAAATTCGAAACTGCGACTTGGTGCTGCTGGACATCGAGAAGCTCGACCACGAACACGTTGAATGGACCTTGAATGGCCTATTCGACGTTTTTTCGTGGAAGTTGGAGTCCAAGGACAACATCTACTACATTAAAGATGGGAAAATAGTAGATAAGCACTGGAACATTTTAGGGGACAGAAACTTCACCTTAAAGGCCAAAATGCGACTGACCTGTTTACCAAACCACACTTAAGATTGATACCGCCCGGCCTGTTCTTGCCGTTCGAGGATCTTCCGTCGCATCGGCTCGTACTTCTTGACGATCGCGGGCGGCTCGGAGATGATCGGCTCGCGGCCAGCGAAGAAGTCGTCGAGGATCTCCTCGATGCGGTCGTAGTCCCAGTAGGGAATGACGAGTAGCGTATATCATTTGCTCCAATTAAGAGTCAGTTGCTCTGCCAATTGAGCTAAAGGGGGCACGGATCATTAAGGATTTATGGCAAATACCACGACACCTGGCAAGGGGGAAATCACCTTCCGATCTGGGGTTATTTCCTGTTTCGTAGGTCTTCCGACTGGCCTTTTCACTTGGGCAGGAAGGCAGCACCTTTTGGGAGCAGGCTTGCTTGAGGTCGAGCGACTTCCCTTCCGATTCGGGGAAGGTGTCTTCTCCAAATGGGGGTTGGCAAAGTTGGCAATCTGGCAATCTCGCCCCTTTTTCGTGACGTTAATCCTTCATTTAATAAGACTTGCGCCTCGAACCCCACCTTGCCAAACGGTCGTGCCATTTGGCAAGGTGGCCAAGTCGCCTCCCTGCCCTTGGGGTCTCCGCTCCCGCCCCCAAGGGCCAACAGACCCTGAGAGATCCACGCAAGAACCGTTTCCAGACCATCCCCTTACCTCAACGCAAACAAGAAACGACCTGCCGCCAATCTGATCCGGATTGACACGCCGACAGTCCAGGGGGTATCACCTATGGCCCCGCCCCCGCGGGGTCGTCCGGGCGTAGTCCGACCAGGGAGGGTCTCGTCGTCATGGATGGATCGCCAGCGACCGACGCGCGGCAAGCGTCGCCGGGCCGCGGAGAACGTCTCGCCCTGGGCGCCTTCTTCGCCGTCCTGATACTTTTGCAGGACTGGTGGAGTTCCGCTCGGCCTTCCTGCAACATCGCAAGGGCGACCTGAACGTTTTCTTGCGGGCCGGCTGGGCCATCCGCACTGGCGCCGACCTGTACGCCGTGACCGACGACAACGGCTTTCACTATCACTATCCGCCGCTGTTGGCCATCCTCGCCGCGCCGCTGGCCGATCCGCCCGCAGGCGCTGACCGGACGGACATGCTCCCCTATCCCATTTCGGTCGCCCTGTGCTACGTCCTCAACCTGATTTGCCTGGCCTTCGCCGTCCACCGCCTGGCCGGGGCGCTGGAGGAGACGGCGGCGGGCGGTTGCCGCTGTCTCGGAAACCCGGCAGTCGGGGTTGGTGGGCACTGCGCTGGCTGCCGGTCCTGGCGTGCATCATCCCCATCGGCCATACGCTCATGCGCGGCCAGGTGAACCTGCTACTCGTTGGCACTGTTCGCCGGGTTTCTGGCCGATCTGCTTCGCGGCCGGCCTTTTCGCGCCGGGCTGTGGTTGGCGGGCGCCATCTGCCTGAAAATCATCCCGGCCTATCTGCTGCTCTTGCCGCTGTGGCGGCGCGACGGACGCTGCCTGGCCGGCTGCGCCGCGGGACTGGTGATCGGGCTTGGCGATCATCCCGCTGATTTTTCTCGGCCCGGCCCGTACCGTGGAGTGCTACCACGAGATGACCCATGCCGTCCTGCTGCCCGGACTCGGCAGCGGCGCGGATGATCGCGCGCGAGGAGTTGACCAACCAGACCGCCACTGAGGGCCAGTCCATTCTGACGGCGATGCACAATACGTTGCACTACCATTCGCCACGCGGCCGCCCAAGGCGTCGCCGACCGTGCGCCTGGTCAGCCATCTGCTCGGCGGCCTGCTGACGCTGACGACTCTGTGGGCGGCCGGCTGGCGGCGGCGCGACGACGGTCTGGATATCGTGCTGTTCTTCGGTCTGCTCGTGCTGAACATGCTGCTTATCAGCCCCGTCTGCCACCTGCACTACTTCAGCCTGGCCCTGCCGCTCGTGATGGCGCCTGCTCGCCGAGCGCTGGCAGCGGCGCGAGGGGCTGTCGCTGGGATGGCGGATTGCTGGGGCTGCTGGGGATATTCACGATCGCCAATCTGTTGCCGAACTTGCCGAGCATGAACCTGCTGCGCGATTGCGGCGCGGCCATGTACGGCAGCCTGGCTCTTGTGGCTGACGGGGATCGTGCTGTTGCGGCGGCGAAGCCGCGGGCGGAGTTGACGCCAAGCCGCGACGCGGCCCCGCCGCTGGCGGCGTAGCGAGCCGTGGATTGCAGGAGGACGGTTGGTGACAGGCACGGGCACACTCTGGCAACGCCTTTTTCACGGCGTCCGCCGCCTGCGTCATCAGCCGCACTGGCCCGACTTCGCCGGGCCGGACTGGGCCGAACACATCATGCACGCCGCCGTCACCGATCGCTTCCACGCCAAGCAGGGCCGCACCATCGCCCGCTGGACGCTGGGCGCGGACGGCCGGCGGCTGGTGGTTTACCTGAAGCGTCATTATCGGCTGCCGTGGTGGCACGGCCTGCTCGCCCTGCTCTGGCCCAACGGCGACTGGTCGCCGGCCATGCAGGAGTGGGAACATCTCGAATGGGCGAAGTCGGCGGGCCTGCCGGTGCCGGTGGCCGCGGCCGGCGGCGAGTTCATCGGACCGTGGGGACGGCTGCAAAGTTTCCTCGCCATCGAAGAACTGACCGACATGCTGGCCCTGCACGAGGCCATCCCGCTCGCGGCCGGCCGGCTCGATCCGCAGACGTTCCGGCGCTGGAAACGCGGTCTGATACGGCAAATGGTCGCGCTGACGCGGAGCCTGCACGGCCGCCGCTGGTTCCATAAAGATCTTTACCTCTGTCACTTCTACATCGCCGAGGAAGACACGCGCCGGCTGCCCGACTGGCGCGGCCGAGTGCGCCTCATCGACCTGCACCGGCTCGGCCATCACCCCTGGACCTGGCCGTGGTGGCGCATCAAGGATCTGGGTCAACTGCTTTATTCGTCGCACGTGCGCGGGGTGGACGACCGCGATCGCTTGTGGTTTGGGCGTCTTTATTTCGGGAAGGCACGCCGTTACCGAACGATCCGCTGGCTGCGGCAAATCATTCGTCTCCAGGCGTGGAATTACCAGCGCCGCCACGACCGCAAGCTGCGCAGGCGCAAGAAAGGCTAAACAGCCTCTCGGCGTTCGGCGCAAGAATGCGCTCGATGCGGTCGATCACCATGCCGGAAGTGACCCCGTTCATACAGGCGTGATTGTGCGGGCAGGCGGTAGCTGGCGGAAGTAGCACGGGGCGCAGGGCGATCGGCCCGGACCACGGCATCGGGCCGGCCATAGGGCCCGATCCACAGCGGATCGGTCGGCCCGAACACGCTGACGACCGGCCGGCCCAGCGCGACGGTGAGGTGCATCGAGCCCGAATCGTTGGTGACACACAAGTCCGCCCGGCGAATTAGGGCAGCCAGTTCCGACAGCTTCGTCTGACCCGATAGGTCCACCGACCCGGGAGCCAAGTCCGCCACCGCCCGGCAGCGCTGCCGCTCGCTCGCCGAACCGGCCAGCACGACCGCTCGACCGGTATTTCGCAGGTGACGGGCCACGGCCGCGAAACCCTCGATGTGCCAGTGCTTGGTCGGCCAAATCGTCCCCGGCACCAACACGGCGAAGGATCGGCCCTGCAAATCGTGCTTCACATAATAGCGCGTCGATCCGCGCTCCCGACGCGGGTGGGATGGGGACATGAAACTCCGGCGGCCCTTCGTCCAGCCCCAGCATCGGGCCGAGCCAGAGGTAACGGTCCACGGCATGAACGTCGGAGCGGGGCAGGGGAATCCGATGGGTGTACGCCAACCAGGCGCCTTCGCGGGCGCCGGTCCAACCGTGGCGATAGGCGTTGGCCGCCAGCCGGCGATCCGTCGGCGAACGCGGCCCGATATGCGGCCGGTCGAAGCCGATTCGCACCGGCGCCCGCGTCGCCAGGGTCAGGATCGCCGAGCGGAATTGGCCGTGCAGGTCGATCACCAGATCGTAGCGCTTGCGCACCAACCCGGCCAGCATTCGCACGATGCCGGCGCACCACTCACGCCAGTCGCGGCCGAGCGCGCCGCGGTCGAACCGCACCACGTTGGACAGGGCAGGATGATGGCCGATCAGTTCGGCGATGGGCGGCGTCAGCAGCCAGTCAATCCGCGCCGCCGGGTAGCGCGCGCGTAACTTGGCCAGGATGGGGAAGGTGTGAATGACATCGCCGACGGCCGAGGGCTTGATAAGCAGGATGCGCTCGAAGGACCGGCCACGGAGCGATGGCGTTTTCACGGATCCCCCCGCTCGCCGACTCGTCACGCCGAACGGCGGAACATCGCCAGCGTCCGTTTCATCCACGCCGACACGCGATGGCGGATCATCTCTCGCCGCTCGAATCCCTGGTGCGTCACCCAGTTGAACTGAATGACGCGGCGCGGCCCAATGAACAGCTTGTGGCCGTGGTACGAATTGTCGGTGCGGCGGAACGCCACCAGCGTCCCCTCCGTGGGCGGGACCTCGACGAGGACATCTTCGATGTCGTGTGGCGAGCGCAGCAGTCGCAACCTGCCGCCCGCCTGCTCCCAGGTCGGATTCATGTACAACAGGACGGTGATGATCTTGCTGACGGCGTCGGTGTGGATGTTGCCGTCGCGTGTGCCGCAGCGGCCGCGCACCGTAATCATGGTGGATCGGCCGCCCAGGTCGATGCCGAACTTCTCCTCGCACGCCGTCCGGAATGCCGGGCCGCGCAGTTCGTCCAGCAATCCCTGGAAGCCGGGTCCGTAAGTCAACCCTGCCACGGGGAAGCTGCCCGGACTGTCGATGCGCGGGTAATCCGCGTGGATCGCCGCCCGCGCCTTCGGCTTGATGAATTCGGGAATGACAAGAAAGGGAAATGGCTCCCGGGTCAGGGGCGTGGCCCGGAACGCCGTGTAATCAAGCCCGTCCATGGGCTGGCGTCTCCTCTTATTCCGAAGACAGGCGCGGACGCCACCCACGGAGGGAGCATTCCCGAACCCATCCAAAGGAAAAATCGTCCGTTCGAGGTGTGTTCTTGAGGGGATCCCTTGCTGGCCTGCGGGCTGGTAATGCTTTCTCACCGCTTGGGCGGCTCGACGCCTTGCAGTTTCAGCGTGGTCACCGCCTTCGTCTCCAGGTCCATCACCTGAATGCGATGGGCGTTGGTGTCGGCCACGTACAGTTTGCCGTTGGCGTAACTGATGCCGCCCGGCTCGTTGAACAGCTTCGCTTTCTTGTCGCCGCCCACGAACGTCGTGCAGGCGCGCGTCCGCGGATCGATCACCTTGATCTTGCTGTTGTAGGTGTCGGCCACGTACAGCTTGCCATCGACGTAGACGATGCCCAGCGCGTGCTGCAACCGGGCCTTGCACGCCGATGCCGTCGACGTCGCCGAAGTCGAACAGGCCGGTGCCGACCAGCGTGCGAACCTGGCCCCTGCCGTCGAGCGGCACCGCCGCGGACGGCGCTGACCTCGCTGTCGGCCACGTACAGCGTGACGCCGTCGCTGGCCAAGCCGCTGGGCTGCGCGAAGCGACTGGCCGAGGAGCGGGCCGTCCATCAGGTTCTCGATAGCCGTTGCCCGCGAAGGGAACGACGGTGCGCTTGGCCAGGTCCATCAGCCAGATTTGATGGTGGCCGGCCATGGCGATGTACAGCTAGCCGCTGATGGCAGCAGCAAACCCCACGGGCTGTTCAAGTCCGGTGCGCAGGGCCACGCCGCCGCGGCGGATGTCCGTGCCCTGATGGCCGATGCCGGCGATGGTCTTGACCGTCTGCTTCTCCAAGTCGAGGGCGCGAATCAGATGATTTTTGCGATCCGCCACGTACAGCGTATCGCCGTCCAGGGCCAGACCCTGCGGATCGTTGAACGACGCCTCGCTCGAACGCGCCGTCCGCATGGTCCGGCCTTGCCGGTGCCGGCGACGGCGATCTTCTTGCCGTCGAGGTCCGTGATGACGATGCGATGGTGCGTGCTGTCGGCGATGAACAGCCGCTTGCCGGCGTCGTCGGCCAGCACCTTGCCGGGGAACCACAACGGACTGTTCGACGCCTTCTCCGCCTGCTCCTTCGTGAAGTAGATCGGCTTCTCGTTGAGCGTGCGGTTGGCCTCGATGCGTGCGGATGAGCTTGTCGATGACCGGAACGGCGTCGTGGTAAATGTGTTCGGACTTCGAGCCGGCGACGACGAAGCCCTCCGGATCGATCAACGCCACGGTCGGCCAAGATTCGACGCCGTAGGCGATCCAGATTTTGCGATCGGCGTCGTTGACGACCGGATGGTTCAGTCTCGTAACGCAGCATCGCCTTCTGGATGCTTTTGGGAGTCGCTTTTCGTTTTCGAACTTCGGCGAGTGGACGCCGAGGACGACGACCTCGTTGGGATACTTCTTCTCCAACCTGACCAGGTCGGGGAAGAGGTGCAGGCAATTAATTCAGCACAGCGTCCAGAAATCGAGGACGACGATCTTGCCGCGCAGATCCTTGAGCTTGATCGGCTTGTCGGAGCCGAGGACCGGTGGCGCCGTCGAATTCGGGGGCCTTGATGCGTTGCCCTGGGCGTGGGCCTTCGCCGGTATACCGGCGAGGGCCAAACCAACGCAAGCAGGCATCGCCAGGGCGAGGAACGCCGGCGCATCCGGTCGGTCGAGAGGGAGGTAAGCGACATGAACGCCCTCCTTGAATAAAGATCAATCGAGAAGACCGGCGCTCACATGCCGGATTGCCGTGAGGATCACTCTTCACTGTAACCCGAGTCGCCGGAGGGCAACCGCGGCAAGCGCGACGACCTTTCTTCGCACGGAGGGCTTCAGTTCGGGCGCCTTCGCAAGAGCGTGGCGCCGATCTCCCAGCGACGTTCGTTCACGGGCGGGAAGGACAACTCTCCTCTGATGATCGGAGAACAGCGTGGATGCCGTGGTGATTGGCGCGGGGCCGAACGGCCTGACGGCGGCGGCGACGCTGGCCCGTCATGGCTGGGATGTGCTCGTTTTGGAGGCGCGAGGCCGCGGCCGGGCGGGGCCGTGTATTCCGGAGGAACGGACGATCCCCGGCTATCTGCACGATGTCGTCGCCGCCTTTTTCCCCTTCGCCGACGACAGCCCCGCGTTCCGTTCGCTCGATCTGGTCGGTGCCGGACTCCGCTGGGGCAACGCACGCCGCGAGAGTTGCCATCCCTTGCCGGATGGCACTGTGGCGACCATCTCCCGTGACGTGGAAGAAACGGCACGTTCGTTCGGTGCCGACGGGCCGGCCTGGCGGCGCCTGGCCGAGTGGCAGGCCCCGGTACGGGCGACCGCTGCAGCTGCGCGCTCTTGGCACCCTTGCCTGCCATCGGACCCGCCTTCCGTTTGGGTATCGGCAATTTGCTACGGCTAGGGCTACGCGGACT
>CAVYEC010000004.1:0-1021953 GCA_963767535.1 uncultured Planctomycetota bacterium | reverse complement strand
TGAATGGTTTCCGATACCTCACGCGGTCGGTTTGAGATAAAAAAATCCCACGCCGAGCATGGCATACACGGCCACGAGCATCACGCCTTCAAGCCAGCTTGATTCACCGTCGACTGTGATGGTGCGGCCGATCACCACGGCCAGACAAATGGCCACCACCTCAAACTGCGAGAGAGGAAGTCCATGGGGTGCCCCACCAGGTAGCTCGATAATCAGCACCTGCGCCACCAATAGGGCCGCTTGGGCCGCGGTGCCGAGGGTGATGGAAGTCGCCAGGTCCATCTTGTCGCGCCTCGCAGTCGCACGGCGTTCAGCAGCCCCGAGGCGTTGCCCACGGTGGCCAATAAAAAAATGCCGGCGAAGACCGGCGTTAATCCAAGTTGCTTGCCCGCGGGCTCGAGTGCGGGGCCGGTCAGTGTCTCGCTGACCGCCGCCAACAGTGTGGCGGAGCCCGCTAAGACGAGACTGGCCCGTAGCGGGCCATGAGTGCGGCGTTCGCCCTCCATCGGACCTTCGGCCTGCCGTGTCTGGAACAGTCGCTTGTGCGTGACGAGCGTAAACGCCAGGCTGGCCAGATAGGCCGCGAACAAGATCACGGCGATCTCCTCAAACCGATCTTCTTGTTCTAACTGGATGAAGCGTAATTGGCCAGGGCGGGCACAATCAGGCCAATGGCGGCTAGCAACAAGAGTTTAGAATTGATGCCCGCCAGATAGACGTTGTAGTGCAATGTCGGCCGCCGCATGCCGCCTGCGATAATCGAGAGGCCCAGGATGAAGAACAATGTTCCCCAGGATGGAACCGGTCAGCGAGGCTTTGACAACGGTTTGCAGCCCTTTGCGTAAAGCAAACGGCCCCATGATCAACTCGGGCAAATTACCCATGGTTGCATTCAGCATTCCACCCAAAGTCTCGCCGAGTTTCGTGCCGAGGTCTTCCGTCGATTGTCCGATCAGGTCCGACAACGGCACCACAGCGGCGGCGGCGGCCAAGAAGACGAGAATGGGGTTGAAATCGTACCAATCCAGCGCCAAGGCCGCCGGTACGAACACGAGCAGGTAGAGCGTCATCTCGCTGGACCTGTGCAATAACGACGCCCGGATCATGGCATGAGGATTGCTAACTGGAGAAGCCGTCCTTCAAGACACGCGGCCGGTAGCCGAAGTTGACCGTGTTCAAGGGCACGAGGAAGCAAACTGATGCCGACGGACATGTGGGGTATTGACGACGGCTATGAAGACGCCGCCGGTCATTGGCAAGACGTCTCGCCAGAGACCATTGCCGCGATTCGCACCTCGATGCGCTGCGACGGTCAGCCCTCAGCGAGCGGCCCCGACGTTCACATCTTGCTTGAAGGAGAGACCGCCGAGGTGCCGGGCGGAACGTTGAAGCTGGAAGACGGCACCGTTATCCAGGCGCGCAGCGGTAAGTTGCCGCCCGACTTGCCGACGGGTTATCACGAGTTTCAGCCCGACGATGCACAACGAACGCCTACGCGTCTGATTGTGACGCCGGGCCGTTGCCCACTGCCGATCCAAGGGCTGTGGGGTTGGGCGGCGCAGCTTTACGCCGCTCGCAGCCGGGAGAGTTGGGGCTTCGGGGATTTGGCAGACCTGCGTCGCTTGGCGGAGTGGGCAAAGTCGCAGGGTGCGGGATTGGTGTTGGTGAATCCGCTTTCCGCGGCGGCGCCGGCTTTGCCCCAACAACCGAGTCCGTATTATCCCAGCAGCCGGCGTTTTCTCAATCCACTCTATTTGCGAATTGAAGAAGTTCCTGCGGCGGGCCATCTGGCCGGCGATTTAGAAACGCTGGCCTCGACAGGCCGGGCGCTGAACAACCATCGGATGATCGATCGTGACTCCGTCTTTCGGCTGAAGATGGAGGCGCTTGCCAAAATCTGGCGTGGAAGTTCGCCGCCCGCCGCATTCGATGGCTTTTGTGCGGTGCGCGGACGCGAGCTGCGGCAGTTCGCGGCCTACTGCGTGTTGGCCGAAACGTTGGGTAGCGACTGGCACGCCTGGCCCGCCGAGTTCCAATCTGCGGAAAACGCCGCGGTAGACCGGTTTGTGGAACAACGTCGCGACCGTTTTCGCTTCCATCAGTGGTTGCAATGGTTGCTCGATGAGCAGTTGGCCCGCTGCGCTCGCACCCTGACCCTGGTGCAAGATCTGGCGATCGGCGTGGATCCAGGTGGGGCCGATGCCTGGGCCTGGCGCGACTTATACGCCCAAGGCTGCTGGTAGCAGCCCCGCCCGACCTGTACAATCGGCTCGGTCAAGATTGGGGTTTGCCTCCTTTCATTCCCCACAAGCTGCGTGCGGCCGGATATGAGCCGTTTATTCAAACGCTGCGTGCGACCCTGCGGCATGCCGGCGGGCTGCGAAACCACCCGCGCTTCGCCGGCCGGGTGGTTTTCATCGAGGATTACGACATCGATGTGGGACGGCACCTCGTGCAAGGTGTGGACTTGTGGCTGAACACGCCGCGCCGGCCGCTGGAGGCGTCGGGCACCAGCGGCCAAAAGGTCGTCCTCAACGGCGGCTTGAACCTGTCGGTGCGCGACGGCTGGTGGGCCGAGGCCTACGACGGCTCCAACGGCTTCGCCATCGGCCGTGGGGAAGCGCATGTGGATCCGGAAGTGCAGGACGCACGTGACGCCGAGGCCCTGTACCGCACCCTGGAGCGGGAAGTGATCCCGCTCTACTAGGACCGGGACCCCGAGGGGCTACCCCGATCCTGGATCGCACGCATGAAATGGGCGATCCGCACCCTGGGCTGGCGCTTCAACTCGGATCGGATGATCATGGACTACGTGCGCCAGTGTTACCTGCCGGCCGCGGGCGGTCTGTCGTGCGACATGAACCGTGGCGCCAGTCCGGGTCCGTGCCCTTAACCGCCGCTTGAGGGATTCACAGAGATACAGACCCTGATCCAACCCCGAGAGATTACCGGAGGGTTCCCATGCTCGTACTCGACAAGCTGGACCAACTGAACTTCTGCAAGGGGCTGTCGTTTGAGTACCAGAGGCGTCTCTTCGCGGCCGGTGAGATCAAAGAGTATCAGCCGGGCGAGCGTCTGTTTTTCGAGGGGCAAAATTCCAAGGAGATCTACCTTCTGGCCGACGGGCAGGTGATCCTGGAGACCTCTATTCCCGGCCAGGATCCGATGCGCCTCCAGATGGTGGGGCCGGGAGAGCTGCTCGGCTGGTCTCCGGTGCTGGGGCTGGGCGTCATGACGGCCACCGCCCGCGCCATTACCCCCTGTCATTTGCTGGCGCTCGACGCGGAGCGCATTCTGTCGATGGCCGAAGAGGATCCGAAGTTTGTTCTGGAGTTCATGCGGCGGGTGGCGATCACGCTGGCCCGGCGCCTCAACGCGACGCGACTGCAACTACTCCAAACCTACCAAGACGCGGGGCAGGCCGTTTCCTGACCGGCCGTGTTCCGAGTGCGCCGGAATGGCGCACCCGGATGGTCCGTTTCAGCACATCGACGATCCCACCCGGACGGCTCCCTCCGACCGACACGTCATCTTGAGTCCCTCAGCGTGCTCGGCACGCGAAGTGCAAACCCCTTCGCGTCCCGGTCAACGGGAGGGTCACCGGGGCGGTGACTCCTTTTGACACACTCATCCATCCCTCGACGGAGGTGGGCCATGTTATCGCAGATGGAAATCACGGCGTATGTGGAGGCGATGCGGCGCGGCGAGGAGAACACGGCGGGCGATTACTCTCGGCCGTGGGAGCGGCATTTCGACAACCTGCGGGAGTATGAGTTGGACCTGATAGAATGGTATCGCGAATACGAGGAGGAGACTGGGACTTTGCTCGGCTGCGACTGATGGCGAGGGGGACAGGCTGAATCGAGCGTGACCGACAGCGGCCGCGGCGAGCGGCCGGCGACCATCTTATCGGAGCCGAACCATGGACAGAGCATTGGTGCCGACGGACGTTGAGCGCACGGTCGAGTTCGAGTTCGTCCGCGCGACGGAGAACGCCGCCCTCAACGTGTTGCCCTGGTTGGGCCGGGGCGAGAAGGAGAAGGCGGATGCGGCCGCCTGCGACGCCATCAACGGCGTGTTCGACCTGGTGGACATCGCCGGGGAGGTGGTGATCGGCGAAGGTGCCAAGGACAACGCCCCGGGGCTTTTTCTCGGCGACAAGCTGGGCACCTGGAAGGCGGGCGCGCCGCGCTTCGACGTGGCCGTAGACCCCATCGACGGCACGACCAACCTCGCCAACGGTTTGCCCAATTCCATCTCCGTCATGGCAGCCTGCCAGCGCCGTCCCGACGGCCTGCCGGCCATGAAAAGTATCCCGTCCTTTTACTCGATGAAACTGGCGTTCGGGCCGCAAGTCGCCAAGGCGCTGGCCGCGGGCCTTCCTCCCTTCGACATTGACGACCCGCTGGCCGTGGTGGTGCGCCGCGTCGCCGAGGCCCTGGGCAAGCGGGTCGGCGACATGGTCGTGGTGATGCTGAATCGTCCGCGGCACGCCGAATTCATCGCCGAAGTACGGCGGGTGGGGGCGGCCCTACGGTTGATAGGCGACGGCGATATCACCGCCGCCGTCGCGCCCTCGTTGCCGGATTCGGGCGTGGACCTGTATTACGGGATCGGCGGCTCGCCGGAGGGCGTGCTGACGGCCGCCGCGCTGAAGGCGCTGGGCGGCGGGATGCTCTTGCGCTGCTGGCCGCGCGACGACGCGGAACGCAGCCGGCTCCGGGCGGAGATGGGCCAGGCCGAGTTGACCCGCGTCTTCGCCGTGGACGATCTGGTGCAAGGGGACAGCGCCGTCTTCTGTGCGACTGGCATCAGCGACAGCTCGCTGTTGCCGGGTGTGAAGCTCACCGGCCAGACGGCGATCACACAGTCCATCCTCATGCGCGCCCGCAGCCGCACCATCCGTCACATTCGGGCCGAGCACGACCTAGAACACAAAACCATTCACCTGCGCAGCTTGCATGGGGACCGGAAGCTTTAACCGGCTGCAGACTGCACATCCGCAACTCTCCCCGCGTCGCATACGCGATGATCCTTCGCTCAGGGGGCGAAGGATCTACTGATTTTTCCGCTCCGTGAAGAATCCGCACAGTTACGGCACTCCGAAGTCTGTTTCCGCACAGCGGTAAGTTCATCCGGCCGCAACGATCCCTGAGCCGGCCATGTGCGGATGGACGGTAGCAAACGTCGCGAATGCACCAAATCTCGCTTTCCGTGGAATTTCGAGAGTCCGCGAGGTGAATTTCCACCGATTTCGACGGAGACGAGGCGGGCGATGGAGGATAGCGATCCTCTTGGTATGAGGCTTGCAATCACCCCCGGCGCCGGGGTGCTTCGCCCCGACAATCTCGATCAAAGGAGGGTTGGCGATGAGTAGCACACGAGAGGTCGTCGTTCTCAGCGGCGCACGGACGGCGATCGGCGGGTTCGGGGGAAGCTTGAAAGATTTCCCGCCCAGCGACCTGGCGGCCCTGTGCGTCCGCGAGGCCGTCAAGCGCGCCGGCGTCGAATCGGGCGAGGTGGGCCACGTCGTCTTCGGTAACATCATCCACACCGACGCCCACGATCCTTACCTGGCACGGGTCGCGGGCGTCAAGGGCGGGCTGCCCGTGGAGACGCCGGCGCTGACGCTGAACCGGCTGTGCGGCAGCGGCTTGCAGGCCATCATCACGGCGGCCCAGACGGTCATGCTCGGTGACGCCGACGTGGCGGTGTCCGGCGGCGCGGAGAACATGAGCCGAAGCCCCTATTTCTCCACCACGATGCGGTGGGGCGCCCGCATGAATGACACGCCGATGGTGGACGCGATGGTGGCGGCCCTGAGCGACCCGTTCGATGACTGCCACATGGGCGTCACGGCCGAGAACGTGGCCAAGAAGTGGAACATCACACGGGAGGCACAAGACAAGCTCGCGGCCGAGAGTCACCGTCGGGCCGCCAACGCCATCGACAAGGGTTACTTCAAGGACCAGATCGTTCCCGTCGAGATCAAGGCCAAGACCGGCAGCACCTTCTTCGACACCGACGAGACAGTCCGGCGCGACAGCACGGTGGACAAACTGGCCAAGCTGAAACCGGTGTTCGACAAGAGCGGCACGGTGACGGCCGGGAATGCGTCGAGCATCAACGACGCGGCGGCGGCGGTGGTGCTGATGGAACGCGGCCTGGCCGCCAAGCGCGGGCTGCAACCGCTGGGCCGGCTGGTGGACTACAGCTTCGCCGGCGTCGATCCCAAGCACATGGGCATCGGCCCTGTGCCGGCCGTGAAGGCGCTGCTCAAGAAGACCGGTCTGAAGTTGGCAGAATTCGACGTGTTCGAGGTCAACGAGGCTTTCGCGGCCCAGGCGCTGGCGGTGATGCGCGAGCTGGAATTGCCCCCGGATCGCACCAACCCCAACGGCAGCGGCATCTCTCTCGGACACCCGATCGGCGCCACCGGCTGCATCCTGGCCATCAAGGCGCTGTACGAACTGAAACGAGTCGGCGGCAAGCGCGCCCTGGTGACGATGTGCATCGGCGGCGGGCAGGGCATCGCGGCGATTTTCGAGCGGATCTAAAACCCTAATCCGAGAATTGCGGACCTCGTTGGGGAGTCCCGATTCTCAACGATAAATCCCCAATGAGGAGGGAGAACGATGGGACGACTGGAAGGGAAAGCGGCGCTGGTCACCGGCGCGTTGCGCGGGATCGGGCGGGCGATCGCCCTGGAACTGGCGCAGGAGGGGGCGAAGGTCGCGGTCAGCTACCAAAACAACGATGCCAAGGCCCAGGAGGTCGCCGACGCGATCACCAAGCTCGGCGGAACCTGCCTGCTCGCCAAGGCCAACCTGGCCAACCCGCAGGAGGCCCGCGCGATGGTCAAGCGCGTGGCGACGCAGTTCGGCCGGCTGGACGTGCTGGTCAACAACGCGGGAATCACCCGCGACAAATCGCTGCGCAAGATGACCGACGAGGACTGGGTGGAGGTGATTCAGACGAACCTGAACGGCATGTTCTACTGCACCTCGGCGGCCATCCCCATCATGATCGAACAAAACTTCGGCCGCATCGTGAACATCAGTTCGATGAACGGCCAGATCGGTGCCTTCGGCCAGGCCAACTACGCCGCCAGCAAGGGCGGCATCATCGCCTTCACCAAGACGGCGGCGCTGGAACTGGCCAAGGCCAACATCACCGTCAACACGATCGCTCCCGGCTTCACCGAGACGGACATGTTCGCCAAGGTGCCGGCCAATATTCAGGAGCAGATCAAGGGCCGCATTCCGGTCGGACGTTTCGCGCACCCGGAGGAGATCGCCAAGGCCGTGACCTTCCTGGCCGCCGACGGCGCGTACATCACCGGGCAGCAGATCAACGTCAACGGCGGCGCCTACATGTAGCCTTCATGATTTCCGATGGCAGATGAAGGATTTTCTCAATCATCTATCCGCCATCGGAGGTCATCCTTCAAGGGACCGACCATGACTCAAGGGAACGACGGTAACTTCAACCCCTTCGACCCGACTGGGATGCTGAAGACCATCCGGGATGCGAACATGGACGCCTGGTCGAAGATGATGATCGAGCTGGTCAACACGGACGCCTACGCGCGCGGCACCGGCGAGATGCTCGACGCCTGGCTGTCGAATTCGGCGCCCTTCCGCAAGGTAGTCGAGGCCGCCCTGACGCGGGCGCTGGCCAACCTCAACATGCCCAGTCGGGCCGAGGTCATCAGCTTGGCCGAGCGCCTGACCAACATCGAGATGCGGCTGGACGACATGGAGGCCAAGCTCGACGAGAGCCTACGGGCCGCGCACCGGCCTAGCGCCCCGAAGCACAAGCCCCGGACGGAGGAGGGACCGAAATGACCGCAACCGAGATACGCACGCCGACGTGGGCCGACGTCTGCGCCGAGTTGCAAAAGATCTACGAGAAGTCCAAGACGTTTAACCGCCTCGTGACGACCGACGCACGGATCGCCCAGACGCCGAAAACGGTGGTATGGACACTCAACAAGGCCAAGCTGTATCACTACGTCCCGGTGGTGCCCAAGGAACAGCGGCACAAGATTCCGCTGCTCATGGTCTTCGCGATCATGAACCGGCCGTACGTCCTCGACCTGCGGCCCGGACACAGCTTCGTCGAGTACATGCTCAAGCGTGGCTACGACCTCTACCTGCTCGACTGGGGGGCGCCCGGTGCGGAGGACCGTAACCTCACGTTCGACGACTACACGCTGGAGTACCTGCCGCGTGTGGTCCGCAAGCTCAAGTCGGTGTCCGGTTCGGAGCGGTTCAACATGCTCGGCTGGTGCCTGGCGGCGCTCATCAGCACGCTCTACTCTTCTCTACGTCCCGACGACGGGCTTCAGTCCTTGACCCTCTTGACCGCGCCGCTCGACTTCACGGACAAGATGGCCGGAGGCTTTATCCGCTGGACGAGCAACCAGGCGTTTGACCCCGACAAGCTCGTGGACTCCTTCGGCAACGTGCCGGGCGAGATGATCGACTACGGGGCCAAGGCGCTCAAGCCGGTCGAGAACTTTATCGGCAGCTACCTGAACCTGTGGGACAACATCGACAACCCGAAGGTGGTCGAATCCTGGCACGCCATGAACACCTGGGTGCGCGACATCATCCCGATGGCCGGCGGCGCCTACCGCCAGCTCATAACCGAGTTCTACAAGGAGAACCGGCTGATGACGGGCAAGCTGGTGCTGCGCGGCGAGCCGGTGGACCTGGCCCAATTGAAGGCGAACCTGCTGAACGTGATCGCCGAGGGCGATCACATCACGCCGCCCTGCCAGTCCGAGGGGATCATGGACCGCATCGGCAGCCGGGACAAGGAGGTGTTCCGCGTGCGCGGCGGCCACATCGGCATCATGGCCGGCAGCGGCGCCGAGAGGACGACCTGGCCGCACATCGAGGGCTGGCTCGCGGTCCGCTCGGATTGATGGTTGCTGAGAGAAAGGCCGCTCTTATAATCATCAATCATCCATGTTACAAGAAGGAGCCCTCACCCCATGACCCGCACTATCGAAGTTACGGAGTTGGCCCTCCGCGATGGGCACCAGAGTCTGTTGGCCACGCGGATGGCGCTGGAAGACATGACCCCCGTCTGCGAAGACATCGACCAGGCCGGCTACTGGAGTGTGGAGTGCTGGGGCGGAGCGACCTACGACTCCTGCATCCGTTTTCTCAACGAAGATCCCTGGGAGCGCCTGCGTACGTTCCGCAAGCTCATGCCGAACTCGCGGTTGCAAATGCTCCTCCGCGGGCAGAACCTGCTCGGCTATCGCCACTATGAGGACACCGTCGTCGATCGCTTCGTGGACAAGTCGGCCGAGAACGGCATGGATGTCTTCCGCGTTTTCGACGCCCTCAACGACATCCGCAACCTCGGCCGGGCCTTACAGGCCGTTCGCCGCACCGGCAAGCACGCTCAGGGCACCATCTGCTACACCATCTCCCCGCTTCACACCGTCGGGCAGTTCGTCGAGATGGCCAAACGTTTGAAGGATCTGGGCAGCGATTCCATCTGTATCAAGGACATGGCCGCTCTCCTTAAACCGCAGCCGGCCTATGACATCGTCAAGGGCATCAAGGAGGCTTGCGGCAAGGACACGCTCGTCCATGTCCACGTCCACGCTACCACCGGTGTCACGATGGTGAGTCTGATGAAGGCGATCGAGGCCGGCGCCGACATCGTGGACACCGCCATCTCGTCGCTGAGCCTCGGCCCCGGGCACAACCCCACCGAAGCCTTGGTCGAAATGCTCGAGGGCACTGGCTACACGACAAGGCTCGACAAGCACCGGCTGCTCAAGATCAAGGAGCATTTCGCCAGGGTCCGCCCGCGCTACGCCCCGTTCGAGTCGAAATTCATCGGCGTGGAGACGGAGATCTTCGACAGCCAGATCCCCGGCGGCATGATCTCCAACATGGAGAGCCAGCTCAAGCAACAGGGGGCTGGCGACCGCATCAAGGAGGTACTGGCGGAAGTGCCCCGCGTCCGCAAGGACGCCGGCTATCCGCCGCTGGTCACGCCGTCCAGCCAGATCGTCGGCACGCAGGCCGTCTTCAACGTGTTGATGGGCCGCTACAAGGTTCTGACCGGCGAGTTCGCCGACCTCATGCTCGGCTACTACGGCGAAGCCATCGGCCCGCGCGACCCAGAGGTTCTCGAGTTGGCCGCCAAGCACGCCAAGAAGACACCCATCACCGGACGGCCGGCGGACCTGCTCAAGCCGGAGTGGGACGAATTGCGCGACCCAGGCGCTGGCCCTGAAGGGCTGCAACGGCTCCGACGAGGACGTTCTGACCTACGCCATGTTCCCGCAGGTGGCCGCCAAGTTCTTCGCCAGCCGGGCCGAGGGTCCGAAGAATCCCACGCAAGACGCCGCCGGAGCCGCCCAAGGCCGCCCCGGCTCCTAAGGCCGGCGATGGCAAACCTCCGGTTACGACCCCCGTGAGCTACCAGATCAAGATCGGCAACAAGTCCCATAAAGTGACCGTCGAGCCGGCGTGACCCGCCGCGGAGAAAGGAAAAGCCCACGATGCCAGCCGATAAGCGGACGCAGATGGAGGACCTGATCGAGGATCTCCGCAAGAAGAAGGAACATTTGCAGGCGGGGGGCGGAGCGGATCGCCTGGCCAAGCACCGGGAGCAGGGCAAGCTCACAGCCCGCGAGCGCATCGACACCCTCGTCGATGCTGGCAGCTTCGAGGAGATCGGCCTGTTCGCCCAGCACCGGCAGACCAATTTTGGCATGGCCGGCAAGGAGATCCCCGCCGACGGCGTCGTCACCGGCGCCGCCTCCATCGACGGCCGGCTCGTCCACCTCGCCAGCCAGGACTTCACCGTGCTGGGCGGCTCGGCCGGCGAGGTCCACTCCCACAAGGTCGCCGACATGATGGAGCTGTCGCTCAAGACGGGCAGCCCCTTCGTCTTCATCAACGACTCCGGCGGGGCGCGCGTGCAGGAGGGCATCGACTCGCTGTCGGGCTACGGCCGGGTCTTCTATACCAACGTCATGCTCTCCGGGGCGGTGCCGCAGATTTCGCTGATCTGCGGCCCGTGCGCCGGCGGAGCCGTCTACTCCCCGGCGCTGACCGATTTCATCATCCAGACCCGCCAGGCGCAGATGTTCATCACCGGGCCGCAGGTCATCAAGCAGGTGACGGGCGAGCAGATCAGCGCCGAGGCGCTGGGCGGCGCCGGACGCCCACATGACGCACTCCGGCGTCGTCCATTTCGTCGCCGAAAACGACCAGGAGGCCCTTTATCTCTGCCGCCGGCTGCTCAGCTTCCTGCCCTCGAACAACCTGGAAGACCCGCCGCGCGTGGCGTTCGAGAACAACGTCGATCCCAACCCGGAGCTGACCACGCTCATCCCGGCCGATCCCAAGCAGGGCTACGACGTGCGCAAGGTGATCGTCGGCGTCGTCGATCGCGGCGACTTTCTGGAGGTGCAGGCCGGCTACGCCATGAACATCGTGGTCGGCTTCGGCCGCATCCTCGGCCGCTCCGTCGGCTTCATCGCCAACCAACCTTCAGTACTGTCCGGCGTGCTCGACATCAACGCCTCGACCAAGGCCGCCCGCTTCATCCGCTTCTGCAACGCCTTCAACATCCCGCTCGTGACCCTGGTGGATGTGCCGGGCTTCCTGCCCGGCGTGCAGCAGGAGTACGGCGGCATCATCCGACACGGGGCCAAGATGCTGTTCGCCTACTCGGCGGCCACCGTGCCGAAAATCCAGGTGATCCTGCGCAAGTCCTACGGCGGCGCCCATCTGGCGATGTGTTCCAAGGACCTTGGGGCCGACCGCGTCTTCGCCTGGCCGACGGCCGAGATCGCCGTCATGGGCGCCGAGGGCGCCGTGGAGATCGTCTTCCGCAAGGAAATGGAACAGGCCGCGGACAAGGCCGCCCGCCGGGCCGAGCTGATCGAGACATACCGCAACACGTTCTCCACGCCCTACGTGGCGGCCGGCCGCCGGCTCGTCGATGAGATCATCGAGCCGGCTGACACGCGCAAGCACCTGGCGCAGGCGCTGGAGTACCTGCACGACCAAGCGCGAACCGCCGCCCGCCGAAGAAGCACGGCCTGATCCCGCTGTGATCCGGAGGTTTGCATGAGAACGGAATCGGTGGATTCGGCCTGCGTCGCGGAAGCCCTGGAGGCGCTGCGCCAGGAAGTCGCACGTCTTAGCGAACGGGTGGCGGCCCTGGAGGCGGCGGCCGGGCCGTCGGCTCGCACGGCCGCCAACGCTCAAGCGAGGGCGGCCGGCCACTCGGCCGAGGGGCTGAGTGAGGAAATGCTTCTGGTCATCAGTGCGGCCATCGCAGCCTATCTGGGGAAAAAGCCGCCTATCCGGCAGATTCGCTTGCTCCGCTCGGACGCCTGGGCGCAGCAGGGCCGGGCCACCATCCAGGCGTCGCACGCTCTCTAAGGTTAGCCTAACGAGGAGACCGCCTTGAAACTCAAGATCACGGTTGACGGCAAGGTGTATGAAGTCGAGGTCGATGTCTCCGAGCCGGAATCCCTCAGCCCCGCCTATGTCCCGCCCGTCGGCCAGGCCCGCGTCCCCGCCGCCTCGCCTCCCGCCGCGCCTCCGACCCAGGCCGGCCCTCCATCCGTGGCCGATGAGGGTAAGGTCTGCCGCAGCCCGATCGCCGGCACCGTCGCCAAGATCCCGATCCAGGTCGGCCAGACCATCAAGGTCAACGACGTCCTGATGGTCCTTGAAGCGATGAAGATGGAGACGGTCATAACCGCCCCCATCGCCGGCAAGATCGCCAGGATCAACGCCAACGTCGGCGACTTCGTTCAGGGCGGACAAGTGCTCGTCGAATTCGAGTGAATCTTATCCTCCTCCCTTCCGCAATGGGCCGGTGCCGCGTAACATTGCTGTGCGGTTTTGGACCAGGGGGGGAGCTTCCTGTGCGGTTCCGTTTCGCGGGAATGCCCATCTCCAAAAGGAGACCAGATCCCAGGCGGTGCAAACCCTGGAAAATCAAGGCTTCCGACGGGAGCCGGGAATAGGCTTCCGACCGCGGCACTCCACTTGCTTAAACCAAGGGCGAACGCAGGAGTAACCCTTCGTTTAGCCGCCCCCGGGGCTATTCCTCCTCCCTTCTCACCCCAAGGGCGGCGGTTCCATTGAGTTCCCTCACCATCTCGGGCTGCCGGGAAGGAGTGATCGATGACACCGGTCCAAGCCGTCAACCACATCGGAATCGCCGTCCGCTCGATCGACGCCCAGCGGGCGTTCTACGAGGGCGTCCTCGGGGCCGTGTTTGAGGGCGTCGAGGTCGTTGCCGACCAGAAGGTCCGCGTCGGCTTCTTCCGCGTCGGCGACGTGCGTTTCGAGCTGCTCGAACCGACCGAGCCGTCCAGCACGGTCGCGGCCTTCCTCGAAAAACGGGGCGAAGGACTACATCATGTCGCCCTCACCGTGGAAGGGTTAGAGGCCCGGATTGCCGAACTGAAAAAGTCGGGGATGCGGATGATCGACGAGGTTCCCCGCCCCGGCGCCCACCACATGCGAATTGCGTTTCTCCACCCCAAGAGCACGTTCGGCGTCTTGACCGAATTGTGCGAACCGGCGGGCAAGGGCGCGTGACAACCCCTTGCCGGAAAGCAGGGAAGGAAGGATTGGAGAGAAACACACCTCATGCTTGCACCCGAATTCACCCTCCGGGACGACTTCCCGCCGATCAGCTACGAAGCATGGCGGTCGCTGGCGGAGGCAGACCTGGAAGGGGCACCGTTCGAGCAGAAGCTCGTCACTCACGCCTATGAAGGCATCGACATCCAGCCGGTCTACACCCGCGCAACGACTGGCCGGGCGAGAACGACCCGGACGGGTTCCCCGGTTTTTCGCCCTTCGTCCGGGGCTCGTCCACTCGGAGCGGTGCAGACCGGCTGGGATCTCCGCCAGGAGCACGGCCACCCGGACCCGGCCGTCACCAACCTGGCGATCCTCGACGACCTCCAGGGCGGGGTGACATCGCTGCTCTTGCGACTAGACATCGCCGCCCGCAACGGCCTGGACCCGGACGACCCCGCGGCGGCCGAGCTGGCCGGCCGGGACGGGTTGATGGCCTACCACGCCGACGACCTTGACGCCGCCCTGGCCAACGTCCACCTGGACATGATCGGCGTGACGCTGGAGGCCGGGGCGGCGTTTTTGCCGGCCGCGGCGATGCTGATCGCGCTGTGGCGGCGGCGGGGAGTTGCCCCGGAGCAGGCCCGCGGCGCGTTCAACGCGGACCCGCTCGCCGTGCTGGCCCGCGACGGCCAGCTGCCGGTTTCGCCCACGGACGCTCTTTCGCAGATGGCGGACCTGGCGGCCTGGACGGCGAAGAATTATCCGCACGCCACCGCCGTGCGCGTGGGCACCGCCCCGTATCACCACGCCGGCGCTACCGCGGCCCAGGACGTGGCCTTCGGCATGGCCACCGCCGTCGAATACCTGCGGGCGATGAACCGGGGCGGGCTGGATGTCGAGACCGCCGCCCGGCAGATTCTCTTTAGCATCAGCCTCGGCACCCACCATTTCCTGGCAGTCGCCAAGTTGCGGCCGCCCGCCGGCTGTGGGCGCGGGTCGTCGAGGCGTGCGGCGGCTCGCCGGATGCCTCGGCCATACGGGTCCACTCGCGGGTCAGCAAGCGCGTCCTTACCCTGCGCGACCCGTACGTCAACATGCTTCGCAATACGGTCGCCTGTTTCGCCGCCGGCATCGGCGGGGCCGAGGTGATCACGTCGGTGCCGTTCGATTCCGTGGCCGGCCTGCCGGACGCCCTCAGCCGCCGCATCGCCCGCAACACCGTGCTCATCCTCCAGGAGGAGGCCCACCTGAACCGGGTCATCGACCCGCCGGGCGGGAGCTGGTATCTCGGCTGGCTGACCGAACAAATCGCGCAGAAGGCCTGGGGCTATCTTCCAGGAGATCGAGCGCGAGGGCGGGATGCTGCGGGCGATCCAGGACGGCTGGGTCGCCCGGCAAATTGATTCGGCGTTCGCCCCACGGGCGAAAAATCTCGCCCGTCGCAAGGAAGGAATCACCGGGCGTCAGCGAGTTCCCGAACGTCGCCGAGCCTCCGGTCGTGCGCCCGGCACCTGACCGGATGACCCTGCGGGCCGAGGCGGTGGCGCGGGTGGTGAAGGCACGCCGCAGCAGCATCGTCTTGCGCCTCTCCGGGTTCCGTCACCGGCACGCATCCCTCCGACCCTGCCGCGGCGCTGGCGGTCGAGGCGGCCGTGGCCGGGGCGTCACTGGGACAGATGGCCCGCGTCCTGGGCTTCCACAAGATGCCGACGGTGATCCCGCCGCTAACGCCCCACCCGTTCGCCCAGCCGTTCGAGGAGCTGCGTGCGGCCAGCGACGCCTGGCAGGCCGCCCACGGCAAGCGCCCGCGCGTGTTCCTGGCCAACATGGGTCCCGTCGCCCACCACACCGCCCGGGCGACGTACTCCAAAAACTTCTTCGAGGCCGGCGGCTTCGAAGTCGTCGGCAACGAAGGCTTCCGCGACGCCCGCGCCGCGGCCAGGGCGTTCGCCCAAAGTGGCGCGACGATCGCCGTCATCTGTTCCTCGGACAAGCTTTACCCGGAGGTTGTGCCGCAGGTAGCTCCCGAGTTGAAAGCGGCCGGGGCGCGTACGGTGGTACTGGCCGGCAATCCGGGGGTGAACGAGACCGCCTGGCGGGCAGCCGGCGTGGACCGCTTCATCTTCATCAAGTGCGACGTGCTGGCCACGCTTCGGGAAATGCTCCGCGAGGAAGGGGTGTTGACACCATGACCGTGATTCCGAACTTTGCCGACTTGCCGCTGCAAAACCGCGGAGCCGGCGCAACCCTCGACACCTGGCGGCAAGCCGCGGACGTACCGGCCGACGCGCTCACCTGGGAGACGCCCGAGCAGATTCCGGTTCAGCCGCTCTATAGTGCCGCGGATCTGAACGGGGTCGATCACCTCGACACCATGCCCGGCGTGCCGCCGTTTCTGCGCGGGCCGTACCCCACGATGTACGTGCTGCGGCCCTGGACCGTCCGCCAGTACGCCGGCTTCTCGACGGCCCGCGACTCCAACGCCTTTTACCGCCGCAACCTGGCGGCCGGGCAAATGGGCCTGAGCATCGCCTTCGACCTGGCGACGCACCGCGGCTACGACTCGGACCACCCGCGCGTGGCCGGAGACGTCGGCATGGCCGGCGTGGCCATCGACAGCATCCTCGACATGCGAACGCTGTTCGACGGCATCCCGCTGGACCGCATGAGCGTCTCGATGACCATGAACGGGGCGGTGCTGCCGGTGCTGGCCCTGTACATCGTCGCGGCCGAGGAGCAGGGGGTGAAGCCGGAGCAGCTGTCGGGGACCATCCAGAACGACATCCTCAAGGAGTTCATGGTCCGCAACACCTACATCTACCCGCCCGAGCCGAGCATCCGCATCATCGCCGACATCTTCGCCTATACGAGCCGGCGGATGCCGAAGTTCAACAGCATCAGCATCTCCGGCTACCACATGCAGGAAGCCGGCGCGACCGCCGACCTGGAACTGGCCTACACATTGGCCGACGGGCTGGAGTACGTCCGCACCGGCATGAAGGCCGGGCTGGACGTGGACGCCTTCTGCCCGCGCCTGTCGTTCTTCTGGGCGATCGGCATGAACTACTTCATGGAAGTCGCCAAGCTGCGGGCGGGCCGGATGCTGTGGGCGAAGCTGATCAAGACACTCAGTCCGAAGAATCCCAAGAGCCTGTCGCTGCGGACGCACAGCCAGACCAGCGGCTGGAGCCTGACCGCCCAGGACGTGTACAACAACGTGACGCGGACGTGCTTGGAGGCGATGGCCGCGGCGCACGGGCACACCCAGTCGCTGCACACCAACGCGCTGGACGAGGCGCTGGCCCTGCCGACCGATTTCTCCGCCCGCATCGCCCGCAACACACAACTGTTCTTGCAGCAGGAGACCGACACCTGCAACGTCGCCGACCCGTGGGGCGGCAGCTACTACGTCGAGCGGCTGACGCACGACCTCGCCCGGCGGGCCTGGCAACATCTTCGCGAGGTCGAGGAACTGGGCGGCATGACCAAGGCCATCCAGGCGGGCATTCCGAAGATGCGCATCGAGGAGGCTTCGGCCCGTACGCAGGCCCGCATCGACTCCGGCCGGCAAACCGTCGTCGGCTTGAACAAGTACCGGCCGAGCAAGGCCGAACAGATCGAGGTGCTGAAAGTGGATAACACCGCCGTGCGCGAGGCGCAGATGGCCAGCCTGAAAAAACTGCGGGCGGAGCGGGATCAAGGCAAGGTAGAATCGACCTTGCAGGGGTTGACCGAGGCGGCCCGGTCGGGGACCGGGAACCTGCTGGAATTGTCGATCGACGCGGCGCGGGCCCGGGCCACGGTGGGCGAGATCAGCGAGGCGCTGGAGCTCGTGTACGGCCGGTACGAGGCACCGGTGCGGGCCGTGCGCGGCGTGTATGCTTCCGAGGTCGGCAAGGGGCAGGCCATCACCGAGGAAATGCGCCGTCTGGTGGAGCGGTTTGAGCAGGCCGAGGGACGCCGGCCGCGCATCCTGGTCGCCAAGATGGGGCAGGATGGCCACGACCGGGGGCAGAAGGTGATCGCCACCGCGTTCGCGGACCTCGGCTTCGACGTGGACATCGGCCCGCTGTTCCAGACGCCCGCGGAGACGGCCCGGCAGGCGGTCGAGAACGACGTCCATATCGTCGGGGTCAGCACCCTGGCGGCCGGGCACCTGACGCTGGTGCCGAAGTTGCGGGAGGAGTTGGCGAAACTCGGCCGGGAGGACATCATGATTGTTGTCGGCGGAGTGATCCCGCCCCAGGACTATCCCGCCCTGTACGAGGCAGGTGCGGCGGCGGTCTTCGGCCCCGGAACGGTGATCAGCGAAGCCGCGGCTGAGTTGATCCGCGCGTTGGCCGATCGGCTGGGTATCCGCCTATCGGAAGGATGAAGAATGCCGGGTGTCGATCCATCCTTCCGACCCGTTCCCCGCCGCCAGCTGACGGCAGAGGAGTACGTCGCCGGGGTGCGGGCCGGCGACGTGGCCGTCCTGGCCCGCACGCTGACTCTGATCGAATCCAGCAGCCCTCGCCACCAACCCCTGGCGGAAGAAGTCCTCACCCGGCTTTTGCCGTACACCGGCCGGTCCGTGCGCATTGGCATCACGGGCGTGCCGGGGGTCGGGAAAAGCACCTTTGTCGAGACATTCGGCTTGCACCTCGTTCTCCACGGCCTGCGCATCGCGGTCCTGGCCGTGGACCCGTCCAGCGGCATCAGCGGCGGCAGCATCCTTGGCGACAAGACCCGGATGGCCCGCCTGTCTACCCACCCCGCCGCTTACATTCGCCCCTCCCCGTCGGCCGGCACCCTCGGCGGCGTCGCCCGCAAAAGCCGGGAGGCCATGCTGGTGTGCGAGGCGGCCGGATACCAGGCCGTGCTGATCGAGACGGTCGGCGTCGGCCAGTCGGAGACGGTGGTGGCCGACATGACCGATTGCTTCCTCGCCCTGATGCTGCCCGGCGCCGGCGACGAGCTGCAAGGTATCAAGCGCGGCCTGCTCGAACTGGTGGACGTGATCGCCGTCAACAAGGCCGACGGCGCATTGCGATCGGCCGCCGAGGTGGCGGCCCAGCAGTACCGAGACGCGCTTCAGTCGCTGGCCGGGCGGGCCGACAACCCTCCCGCGGTGCTGACGTGCAGGCCCTGCACGGCGAGGGAGTGGATTCGGTCTGGGAGATCATCGAGCGGCGGCAGCAGCGATTGAAGACGACCGGGCAATTGGCCGAGCGACGACGGCGGCAGAACCTCCGCTGGCTGTGGGCCTTGGTTGAGGACCAGCTCCGCCAGGCCGTCCGCACCCACCCGGCCGTGCGGGCGATCCGCGACGACCTGGAGCGCGACGTGCTGGCCGGCGCCACCCCTGCGGAGGCGGCCGCCCGGCGCATCCTGGAAGCGTTCGGCATCCGGCCCGGAAGCGCGTCCGGTTGAAGATGAGGAATGTTGATGCATCACTCGATTCCGATTCTGACCGCCGAGGAGGCGGCTGAACTTATCCCCGACGGGGCGACCATCGGCTTCAGCGGTTTCTCGCCCGCGGGTTCGGCGAAGGCGATCCCGAAGGCCCTGGCGGCGCGAGCGAAGCGCGAACACGTCGCCGGCCGGGAGTTCAAGGTGGGCGTGCTGACTGGCGCCTCGACGGGACCGTCGCTGGACGGGGCGCTCGCGGAGGCCGACGCGATCAGCTTCCGAACACCGTACCAGTCCAACAGTACGCTGAGGAAGCGGATCAACGCGGGGCAGGTGCGGTTTGTGGACATGCACCTGTCCCAGGTGCCGCAGGTGGTCCGCTACGGGTTTCTTGGCCCCGTGCATTGGGCCGTGGTTGAAGCGTGCGACCTGACCTCCGCGGGAGGCGTGGTGCTCACGACCTCAGTCGGAGCGTCCACCACTTTTCTGCGCCTGGCGGAACGCGTGCTGATCGAGCTGAACGGCAAGCACTCGCCGGAGCTGCTGGGGATTCATGATCTGTTTGAGCCGAAGGATCCGCCGGCGCGGCAAGAAATCCCCGTGTACCACGTCCACGACCGGATCGGCTCCCCCGTATGGGTTGTGGACCCACGGAAGATCGCGGGAATCGTACGCACCGATCTGGAAGACGAGAACGAACCGTTCGAGGAGCCGACGCCGGCCACGGACCGGATCGGGCAGAACCTGGCCGACTTTCTCGTTCAGGAGATGAAACGCGGACGGATACCTCCTCACTTCCTGCCCCTGCAATCGGGCGTCGGCAACATCGCCAATGCCGTGCTGTCGGCGATCGCCCAACGAAAGGAAATCCCGGACTTCGAGATGTACACGGAAGTCTTGCAGGATTCCGCGATCCCGCTCCTGGAGCAGGGGCGCTGCACGTTCGCGTCCACGTGCGCCCTGACGCTCTCGCCTAGGATGATGAAGCACGTGGCCGAAGACGTGTCCTTCTTCAAACGCCGCATCCTGCTGCGGCCCCAGGAGATCTCGAACCATCCCGAGATCGTGCGGCGCCTGGGAATCGTGTCCATGAACACGGCCGTCGAGGTGGACCTAGGCGGCAACGTCAACTCGACGCACGTGATGGGCAAGTCGATGCTGAACGGCATCGGCGGCTCCGGCGACTTCACGCAGAATGCCTACCTATCGATCTTCTCTTGCCCCTCGACGGTGAAGGAGGGCAAGATTTCCACCATCGTGCCGCTGGCCTCGCACATGGACCACAGCGAGCACTCGGTTCAGATCGTGGCGACCGAACAGGGCATCGCCGACCTGCGCGGCAAGGACCCGCACGAGCGCGCGCAGCTCATCATCAACAACTGCACCACCCCGATTACCGCGACCAACTCCGCCACTACCTGAAACTGACCAAGGAAGGACATGAACCGCTGTCGCTCTCGCTTGGCCTGGCCATGCACCGCCAGTACCTGCGCCACGGCGACATGCGCAGCATCGACTGGGAAGAATACCGATAGAGGACGAACGGTCGGTATCAACGGACAGGGATTATTCCTGAGCAGAATTGACGCGCAGGGCGCAGGGCCAGGTTCAGCAGGTCGGCCGAGCTGATGTGCGTCGCGTAGTCGCGGTCGCCCAGAGGCTTCCACCAACGGAGCGGCCATTCCCACGCGAACCGCACGAGCGCCTCGGCCGTCAGCGTCTCCTCCAGCAAGCCGGCCGGCCACAGGTCCGCCAGCACACCTTGCAGCGTCAGGAACGCCTTGCGAAACAGCAATAAGCGCGAGGGGAAACGGATGCCGGCACCGACCAGCGCGTCGAGCAACCCGACAACCCAGGCCGGCCCCGGCAACCGGCTCCAGCGCAGTTCCGCTATTGCCGTTCGGACGTGACGGCGGATCAAATTCTCGTCGGCACCTCTCACGCTCAGGGCCGTGACGGCGGCGGCGACTCTCGCGGTGTCCAGGCTGAGGCCGCCCACTAGGATCTGCGATATCCGTACGCGGTCGTCGGTCGTCAGACGCTCCGTGAGGCTCCAATCGAGAATCGCCAGCCGGCCGTCGGACGTGGCCATCAGGTTGCCGGCGTGCGGGTCGGCGTGAAACAGCACCGACTCGTCGCGGCTGAACAACACGCGCGACAACAGCGCGCACTGCCGAGAGGAACAGGGCCGGCCGCTGCCAGGCGGTTCGTGCCCGCGGGGCGGTGACCTTGTGGCCGAAGACGCGCTCCATGGCCGTCATCGTGTCGGTGCAGAACGGCAAGAGCCGGGGGACCTGAACGTCCGATTGCCCCTCAAACTGCTCCGCCGCCCGGCGCAGGGCCGCCTGCTCTTGTGGCACCCGCACTTCGTTCGTCAGTAACTCGGCCGCCTCGTCGAGGATCTCCCGGTAGGCCAAAGGCGGCAGGTGGTACGCTTCCCACCGCTCCCCCAGGTAATCCGCCAACCGGCCCAGGATGGCGAGATCCTCGTTGAGCCGGCCCACGACGCTGGGTTTGAGTATTTTGGCCACGCCGTGCGCTCGGTGCCCGTCAGCCGGATCGCACCATGTCAGCGGCACTACAATCGCGACGCTCGCCTCGGCTAGCGGGCGGTCGGCCACGCGGATGCGGTATTTCTCGACCGCGGGAGTCACCTCGCGTTCGAGAATAGGCCTCCACTCTTCGGCCGGCGTGGACGGCTCCCGGCTCTCCAGTTCCTGCAAGTGCCGGCGAAGTTCCGGATCGAGGTGGCGGTTGCGCGCGACGATCTGCCCGATCTTGTGCAGGGCTGGGCAGGCGTGCAGGAACAGGACGAGCCGGCGCGGCAGACCGGCGTCGGCGGGCAGCCCGGCCTGCGCCTGAAAAACCTCGGCCAGTCGCGACGGCGAAAGGTGTTCCAGAAAGAACGCCAACCCGTCGGCCACAACCGGCCGGAACTCTGCGTAGCAGCCGGGCACGACCGCCGCCAACTCCTGTGGATCAATGTGAAACACCCCGAGGCTCATGACAATCTTCCCCGCCACTCGCGGCCGAAGGTTCAATCCGGGCCTCAAGCAGCGATATTACGGTTCATCTGGCCCCCCAAAGGGTGGAGTCGCGTAGTTATTATTGAGTCCGCCCCCCTGGCAGGCGGTCTCCCCGCCGCGCTGGGCGAGCGGCAGGGCGTGGCGGACCTCCAGCCCGATGTAGCGCGACCGCGGGCGGATGAGCCGGTTGTGCTCGTGCTGCTCGATGAAGTGCGCACACCAGCCGGACACGCGGGCCATCACGAAGATCGGGGTGTACAGCGGGATCTCCAGGCCGAGGGCGTAGTACAGCCGGCCGGCGGGCCAATCGAGGTT
This sequence comes from uncultured Planctomycetota bacterium, assembly GCA_963767535.1. GTDB lineage: Bacteria > Planctomycetota > Planctomycetia > Gemmatales > Gemmataceae > JAJPHU01. The sequence goes on along the minus strand of CAVYEC010000004.1, from coordinate 999,629 downwards.
GGGGAACAGGTGCTTCTCCTCGGCCAGGACGCGCTCGATGATGTCGGCGGTCACCTCCCAGTGCAGCACGCCGGCCGCCTCTGCCGCCTTGCGGGCGTAGGGCTTCAGGATGCCGGCCCGCACGTCGCCGGTCTTGTAGACGCGGTGGCCGAATCCCATGATCCGCTCCTTGCGAGCCAGCGCCTGGCGCAGCCAGGATTCGGCCTGCTCCGGCCCGCCCGCAGCCTCCAGGATTTCCATCACCTTCTCGTTGGCCCCGCCGTGCAGGGAGCCTTTCAGGGCGCCGATGGCGGCCACGACAGCGGAATGCAGGTCGGCCAGCGTCGAGGAGGCGACGCGGGCGGTGAAGGTCGAGGCGTTGAACTCGTGCTCGGCGTACAGGATCAGCGATACGTCCAGGGCGCGCACGGTGTCGAACCGCGCCTCCTCGCCTCGCAGCATGTAGAGGAAGTTGGCCGCGTTGCCCAGGTCGCGCCGGGCGGGCACCGCTTCCAGGCCCCGACTCAGGCGGTAGTGGGCCGCCACCGCGACCGGGATCTGGGCCACGAGCCGTTCCGCCTTGCGCAGGTTGGCCTCGTGGGAACCGTCCTCGGTCTCCGGGTCGTAGTGGGCCAGGACGCTGACGGAGGTGCGCACCACGTCCATCGGCGAGATGGCCGGCGGCAGGACGCGCAGAAGGTCCAGTAAAGGGTGCGGCAGGCTGCGAGCGGCGGCGAGGCGGCGCTGGAAGCTTGCCGAGCTGGAAGCGGTTGGGCAGGTTGCCGTGCAGCAACAGAAACGCCACCTCGTCGAAGCCTGCGTTCTCCGCCAGCTCGCCGACCGGGTAGCCGCGGTAGCGCAGGCCGCCCTCGATGGTGGAAACGGCCGTCTCGCCCGCGATGACACCCTCCAGACCGGGGGAGTAAATGGGTTCGCTCATGAGACCCTCCTCCGGGTGCGTCTCGTTACCTTGCCCCATGAAAAACACTTGAGATCGCTTGCGTCTGGCTATGCGCAGGTGCAATCGGAATGCCAGATGGAAAACACCGTTACGTAGGTCACTCAACGCTTCTCTTTTCGCCTTTTCATCAGCCCGCAAGAGGGGCGGCGCAACTCTTCTGCATCGGAACCGCACAGCCGCTAACCGGGATCGCACAATAAAGACGTTACGGTGGGTCTGCCGGCCCTAGCAAACACGAACTTTCCGCAAGAAAATTGTGCATCCGCGACGACAGGAGTACCAATCGTCCGGCATGAGTCGTGCTACTGGGAGGAGCGGAGTTCCTCGATATCGCTGGGAGCCTGGCTCAGGGGATGCCAGGCGGATTGGGTTCGGGCAAGGAGCGCGCGGCCCTCAACCTTCACGGAGGAGCCGGCCATGCTGACGGAAACCGATCTCGTCGAGTACCTGAAGGAGATCCGCCGGGAGGTCTGTCGCTACTGTGTCGAGTGCCCCCCGGGCGGGCCGCCCTGCGCTTCCCGGGGGAAGTGGTGCGGCATCGAAGTGTTTCTTCCGGAATTGATCGAGGCGATCCACGAGGTGCGGAGCCAGTGGATTCTGCCTTACCTGCTGAATAACCGCCGCAGGGTCTGCGCGCACTGCTCCCGGTTAGAGACCCATTGGTGCCCTTGCCCGGTGCATTCGCTCGCGCCCTTGCTCGTTGACGCGGTCAAGGCGGTCGATGAGCGCCGTACGTCGCAAGCGTGATGAGGAATTGAACAGAGGTAGATCAGGGTTCTTCGCAAGGGAGTCTTTCCTTCGGGATCCCTCCGGGAGGGATTGCCATGGACATCAAGGAAAGTTTGCGTCGTATCCTGGAACAGAAGCAGGCGGTAACCCACCGGTTCTTTACGGTCGCCCTCAGCGGCCGGCACGAAGTCTATTTCGTCGAACAAGGGAAATGGGGCGCGGTGCTGGCGATTTACGCGCAATTCACCGACGACCTGTTGCAGACGCTCCGCGAGTTTCACGGCGCGGACTGGGATCCGGCCCTGATGGAGCAGTGGCGGGAGGCCATCGAGCGCGTCGGCCGGGCCATCTCCGCCGGTAATCAGGAAACGTTCCCCGTTTGACCAGACCCTTGCCCTCGCGCCGGGCGGGACGACCTGTTCCGCCCAGCGCCTGTGCGGTCGGGGCACAATTCCGCAAAGTTGAATCGCCAAATCGCCCATACAGACTCGCGCTTCCGTCGGTTCCCGACGATCCGTAACCTCGCATTTCGCAACCAAATTGCGTGCTACCGCAAGTCATCGACAGGAAGAAGCGACTCGAACCCGTTGCTCGGCATGATGCGTGCTGTAGCAGCGGTAGGACGATGAGACGAAATCCTTTGCGTGTGAGGGCAGCCGATGTTTCGGATCGTAGAGGGAGCATTTCTTGCCCAGGATATCAAGCGGTTCGTGATCGAGGCGCCGCGGATCGCCCGGAAACGTCAGGCGGGCCAGTTCGTTATCGTTCGCGTCCATCCGCGCGGCGAGCGGATTCCCCTGACGATCGCCGACGGCGACCCCGCCCGGGGCACGATCACGCTAATCGTCCAGGGCGTCGGCAAGACGACGAAGCTGATGAACCTGCTCGGGGCGGGAGACGCCCTGATCGACGTGGTCGGGCCGCTGGGCAAGCCGTCGGAGGTCAAGAATTACGGCACCGTCGTCGTGATCGGCGGGGGCGTCGGGGCGGCGATCGCCTACCCGACCGCCAAGGCCATGCACGAGGCCGGCAACCATGTGATTTCCATTCTCGGAGGCCGCTCCCGCGACCTGGTCATCCTCGAAGAGGACATTCGCGTCATCAGCGACGAAGTCTTCGTCACGACCGACGACGGGAGCTACGGCAAGAAGGGCCTGGTGATCGACCCGCTGCGCGAGCTGCTGGAAAGCAAGCGCCCCGTCAGACTTGTCCTGGCGATAGGGCCGGTGCGCATGATGCAGGCGGTCGCCGAGGTCACGCGCCCTTATAAGGTCCCCACGGTCGTCAGCCTCAACTCATTGATGGTGGACGGCACCGGCATGTGCGGGGGGTGCCGGATTATTACCTCTGAGGGTGCGAAATTCGCCTGCGTGGACGGCCCCGAGTTCGACGCGCATACGGTGGACTTCGACACCCTCGCCCGGCGCAACCGGACCTACGCCGACCACGAGGCCGAGGAACTGCGGGAGTTCCGGGTGCACGCTGAGGAGTTCGTGCGGGAGGTCCGCGAGTCGTGCCGGCTGGAGGCCGCCCACCCGGAAGTTCGGCACCTGGAGGAGGGGGTCCGATGAGCGAGAAGAAGATGTCGCCCAAGGAGCGGATGAAGATCCCCCGCCAGCCCATGCCGGAGGAGCCGGCCGAGGAGCGGCGGCACAGCTTCGCCGAGGTCAACCGGGGGCTGACCGTCCTGGGCGCGACGACGGAGGCGATGCGCTGCCTGGAGTGTGCCAAACCCCACTGTCAACATGGCTGCCCCGTCAACGTCAACATCCGCGAATTCGTGCGTCTCATCGGGACGGGCGACTATCTGGCGGCGGCAGCCAAGATCCGCGAGGATAACGTCCTGCCGGCCATCACCGGCCGGGTTTGCCCGCAGGAAACGCAGTGCGAAGGCTGTTGCATCCTCGGCAACAAGTTCGATCCGCTCGCCATCGGCTACCTGGAACGCTTCGTGGCCGACTACGAGCGCGCCCACGGGCAGTTCGGCCTGCCCGCCAGGGCATCCACGACGGGCAAAAGGGTCGCCATCGTCGGCAGCGGGCCGGCCGGCCTCAGCGCCGCGGGCGACCTGGTGCGCTGGGGCAACGCGGTCACGGTCTTCGAGGCGCTGCACGAGATCGGCGGCGTCCTGATTTACGGCATCCCCGAATTCCGCCTGCCCAAGGAGATCGTCCGTCACGAGGTCAACGTCCTCAGACAGATGGGCATCGACTTCCAGACCAACGTCGTCATCGGCAAAACCGTTACCATCGATGAGCTACTCAATGAGGAAGGCTACCACGCCGTCCTGATTGCCACGGGCGCGGGGCTGCCCAAGTTCCTGGGCGTGCCGGGCGAGCACCTCAACGCGGTCTACTCGGCGAACGAGTTCCTGACCCGCGTCAACCTCATGAAGGCCAACGACCCGTCCTTCGACGAGCCGGTCTTCGACTGCCGGGGCAAGGACATCGCCGTCGTCGGCGGCGGTAATACCGCGATGGACGCCGTCCGCACCGCCTGCCGTCTCGGCGCCCGCACGAGCTACCTCATCTACCGCCGCTCCGAGGCCGAGATGCCGGCGCGGACCGAGGAAGTGAAACACGCCAAGGACGAGGGGATTGAATTCCTCTGCCTGACCAACCCAGTTGCCTTTCTCGGCGACGAGCAGGGGCGGCTCCGTGGCGTGTGCTGCATCAAGATGAAACTGGGCGAGCCAGACGAATCCGGCCGGCGCTCGCCCGTGGCAGTGCCCGGCTCGGAGTTTGAGCTGCCCATCCAGATGGCCGTCATCGCGCTGGGAACCAGTGCCAACCCACTAGTCCAATCGACGACGCCCGACTTGCAGACCAATCGCAAGGGCTATATCGCGGCCGATCCCGAGACGCTGCGCACCTCGAAACGAGGCGTGTTCGCCGCGGGAGACATTGTCACGGGCGCGGCTACCGTGATTCTGGCCATGGCCGCCGGGCGGAAGGCGGCCAAGTCGATTGATGCGTATCTCCGGGAAGGGGACTGACACGCCCCGCCCGCCCCGTTCGGATGAATTACTTCTGGGTTGCGGCCGCGCCGTTCTGGAACCAACTTTCCAGGCACCGGTGGATCGCCTGGGTTTCCAGATGTGCGTGGTCATCCAGCAGTTCCCACAGCCGCCAGCCGTAGATGAACACGTCCCTCAGCACCGTCTTGTTGAGGCCTTCCTCCAGATCCAGGGCGACCTGCAGGCCATTGTCAAACTCCTTGCACAGGCGGCGAATCGTATCGTGTTCCGATCGGAGGCGCGTCACCACTTCCGTCCCCTCCGGACTGTATTGCTCTAGGAGGGGAAACAACGTCTGCTCTTCCTCCTCCAAATGGCAGGTGAACTCGGTCGCGAAATAGTTGTTGATTTCGCGGAGTTGCAGAAGGATTTGCCGAACGTCATCGGCGGGCCGATCCGTCAGACAGTTCACGGTCTCTTTGAGGGCTTGCATCCGGTCCAGCACCAGCCGGTGATCCTGTTCGACGGTGCCGAGTGCGGCCATGACTCCGGTCGCGTTCATCGTGACTTCTCCCATCTGGGCCTGATTCGAGCGGCACCCACTCCCGAATCTGAGCCGCCTTCGCGCAGTGCCTCACTTCGGGGGGGGCGATTGGGCAGGCAGCTGGGTGGGCGGTTCCTTCCCTTCGGTCCCGCCGAACAACCCCCAGAAGAACAGGGCCAGCCCGAGGAAACCGAGCGGGATACCGATGGGCAGCATGGCGATGGTGACGCCCATGGCGATGCCGGTGACCATGAAGATCATGCCCACCACGATAGCGACGGCATGGGCCACGAAACGGCCCGTCCCCTTCGCCAACTCCTGACTCGCCGATTGATGTACGTTCATAATTCGACTCCTGGAAAGAATCGAGACACGGAAAGTCGTAAATAGGTCTCACAGCGCCGTAATCCGTTTGCAAGAAGCGTGCCGAGAAGCCCTCGGCCCTCCGCAGGCGGCGGCAAGCGTCTCAACCGACCCAATCCCCGCCCACGGACGACAGTTGGTCGGTGCGGTCGGTCGGGGCGACAGGAACGTTCGAATGGTGGTCCGTATCCGGCACAGCGTCGGGTCGATTCCGCACAGTGCGATTCGGTCTGTGCGGTTGGGGCCTTGTGATGTGCTGTTCCAACCTACTCGGACAACCCTATTTCAAGGGTCGTCCAGGCCAGGGACGAGAAGATGCGTCCGGAAGGCCATACAGCAACCGATTACGATCTAATCCGGAGACGTTCTCCCTATCCGGTACGGAAACTGCTTCCATTACGGCGGCAAGCAACATTGTTGAGTGACCGTTCGGCGAGGGTTTCCCTGCTTCGTGCAGACATCGACCCCAGCAGTTCGGACCTCTATTAACGGAGGCGGAACCAATGCGATACCACGATGCGATGGAGGCCAAGCGATGGCGGAAGATCTGGTTCGGCATGATCCTGGCTCCGCTGGGTCTGGCACTGACCGGCCTACCGGAGAGCCAAGCCCAATATTGGGCGTTCAACAAGGAACTGCCGCCCCGGGAGTATGATCCGGGGAAGATCTGGTTGGACAGGTTTCTGGCCGCCCAGCAGGCGTCCTCTCCCAAGGCGCCGGCCTCCCACAACACACCCGACAACGATCTCTACATGCACGAGTACCCCTACCGGTCCTACGACCCAGGAAGAGAAACCAGGCGCACGGTTTCCTCCCCGGCAGGCGAGTCGCCCTACGGCATCCCTGCCGCGGCCTTGCCCTGGAACCGGGTAGGGTTCGCGGTGTACGACGATCCCCGCGAAATACCTCCCGATTCGTCATTCTCCTCGCCAAGCAAATACAGTCTGGAGACAACTCCCCTGCCCCTGGAATCGCCGGCAGGAAGATCGGAGGCGGCGATGCTAATCGTCCACCTCCCCGGGCACGCCTTATTTGGGGTTGACGAAAGACGGACCCCTCTGAAGGTCCAGACGAACTACTTCCAGTCACCGCCGCTGGACCGCGGCAAGAAGTACAGCTACACCGTGCGTGCAGCCTGGATCGAGGAGGGCCACTGGGTCAGCCAGACCCGAAAGGTCGCCGTCGAGGCAGGGCTAGTCCAGGCCATCTACTTGCGCTCGATCGCATCCTCCCCCCTAACCGCAGACAAGAGATAGGGACTTTCATCCTTAACATGGAGGTTCGCGGGTACCGGACAACGCCTGAAGAAGCGGACCAAGAAATGGCCCCTACAATCCTCGAACGAGGCTCAGAAACTGGAAGTCTTTCTCACAGGAGGTGGAGCATGATTTGTAGCCGACTGGAGGCGTGCCGGCTGGAACTCGTCCCGCACGAGGTCGGCGCCCCGGTGTGGCGGCGGGAGACGATCACGTCCCTTGCGGACATGGAGCGCTTTCTGGAAGCGATTCCGGCCGAGATGGCCCGTTACGGGTATTCGGAGACGGAATGCTTTCGGGTGCATTTGTCCCTGGACGAGGCGATCGTCAACTCCCATAAGCATGGCCACGAGGGGAACTGGAGCAAGCCGATCACCCTCCGCTACCACGTAAGCGCGGACGGCGTGGTGGCCCAGGTCGAGGACCAGGGACCGGGATTTAATCCGGAGTCGGTGCCGGACCCGCTCGCCCCCGAAAACCTGGAACGACCGTCGGGCCGCGGCTTGTTATTGATGCGGTCGTACCTGTCGGGAGTTTGTCACAACGAGCAAGGAAACTGCATTTGCCTGTGCAAACACCGCAGGAGTGCTCCACCGGCGTAGGACTCGTTCCACGGGACTGCAAGAGTTCGACACCGGTTACCAACTTTGGAGGAGCCGCATGTAGTTGGCACGCTCGTAGGCCTTCGGGTCGGCGCAGCGGGCCAGGCTCATGCTGCCCCGCATCTGCGCCAGCGATTCGTAGGCGTGCTCCTCCAGCCAGCGGGCCATCCCCTCGCGCACTTCCTTCAAATAGGCCGGGCCGCGCTGCAACAGGGCCGAGACCATCTGGACCGCGTCGGCCCCGGCCATCACCGCCTTGATGGCGTCGGTGGCACTGTGGACGCCGCCGGTGGCCGCCAGCGAGGCCCGCAGCTTGCCGTGCAATAGCGCCAGCCAGCGCAGCCGTAAGAGCAAGTCTGACGGGCTGGACAGGTTGACGCGCACGGCCTGCAACTCCTCGATGTCGATGTCGGGCTGGTAAAAGCGGTTGAACAGCACCAGGGCGTTGATGTCGAGATCATCCAGTTGTTTCGCGAAGTTCGAGATGGACGAATAGAACGGCGACAGCTTGACGGCAATGGGGATGGTGATTGAGTCGCGGACGGCCCGGACGACGCGCAAGGCGCGGGCCTCCACCTGCTCGCCTCTCTCGTCGGGGTTGGCCGCCAGGTCGTAAATGTTCAGCTCCAGGCCGTCGGCCCCGGCCTGCTCGATCAGCCCGGCGTAGGCGAGCCAGCCCCCCTCCGTCGTGCCGTTGAGCGAGGCGATCACCGGCACCGACACGACCAGCTTGATCCGGGCGATCTGCTCCAGGTACTCGTCGGTCCCCAGTGCGAAGTCGGTCGGCCGCGGGAAGTAGCTCATCGCCTCCGGGGTGGAGAAGTCGCCGTGCTCCAGCACCCACGTGAAATACAACTCCTCGTTGACGATCTGCTCCTCGAAGAGCGAGTGCATCACGATCATCGGTGCGCCGGCGTCCTCCAGGGCTTGACCGTCTCCAGGTTGTCCACCATCGGCGAGGCACCGGGGAGGAGTGGGTGCGGCAGCTGGAAACCCATGTAGGTCGTGGACAGGTCCATCGGCTTCCTCCTATTTCTGCGCGTTGTCGTTGGCGGGTGTGGCGCGCTCGCCGGCACGAGGGAGGGTGATCTGGGCCAGTTGCTCGTAGAGGGCGACGCGACGGGCGGATTGCTCGCGGGCCGCCGCCGCCAGGCGGCGGAAGCGCTCGGCGTCGATCTTCTCCACCATGCGGAAGCGCGCCTCATTCCGCATGTACTCTTCCACCGGCTTCTTGCCCGGCAGCGCGTCGAGAAGTAGCGGCGGCTCGCCCCGCTCGGTCCGGCGCGGGTCGTAGCGGTATAGCGGCCAGACGCCCGATCCGACGGCTAACTTCTGCTGATCCAGGCCATAGCGAAGGTCGTAACCGTGGGCGATGCAATGGCTGTAGGCGATGATGAGCGAGGGGCCGTTGTAGCTCTCGGCTTCTTGGAAGGCCTGGACGGTCTGGCTGTCCTTGGCGCCGAAGGCGACGGAGGCGACGTAGACGTGGCCGTAGCTCATGGCCATGAGGCCGAGGTCCTTCTTGGGCACCTGCTTGCCGGCCGTGGCGAATTTCGCCGCCGCCCCTAGCGGCGTACTCTTGGAGGCCTGGCCGCCCGTGTTGGAATAAACCTCCGTGTCCAGTACCAGGATGTTGACCTTGTGGTGCATCGACAGCACGTGGTCCAGGCCGCCGTAGCCGATGTCATACGCCCAGCCGTCGCCGCCGATTAACCAGACGCTCTTGTGAATCAGGTAGTCGGCCAGCAGGTCCAGCCGCCGCGCCTCCGGTGCGTCCATCTCCGCCAGTTTGGCACGCAGGACGGCCACCCGGCCGCGCTGCGCCTCGATGCCGCTCTCCTGGGACTGGTCGGCCCCGAGGATTTCTCGCACCAACTCTTCGGACAACTGCGGGGCGAGCCGCCGGAGCAAGCCGGCCGCCTGACGGTTCAGGTTCTCCACGCTCAGTCGCATGCCCAGGCCAAACTCGGCGGTGTCCTCGAACAGCGAATTGCTCCAGGCCGGCCCCCGACCCTCGGCGTTAGTCGTGTAGGGCGTCGTCGGCAGGTTGCCGCCGTAGATGGACGAGCAGCCGGTAGCGTTGGCGATCAGCACGCGATCGCCGAACAGCTGCGTCAACAGCTTGAGGTACGGCGTCTCGCCACAGCCGGCGCAGGCGCCGGAGTACTCAAAGAGCGGCAGAGCGAACTGCGAAGCCTTGACATCGATGTGAGCCACCCGGTCGCGCGGCGGGTCGGGCAGGCCGAGGAAGAAGTCGTAATTCTTCTTCTCCCCCTCCAGCACCGGCAACAACGGCGTCATGTTGATCGCCTTGTGCTTGGGGTTGGCCTTGTCCTTGGCCGGGCAGACCATGACGCACAGGTTACAGCCCGTGCAGTCCTGGGGGGCCACCTGGATGGTGTACTTGCAACCCTTGAACTCGGCGGCCTTGTATTCCATCGCCTGGAAGCCCGGAGGGGCCGCCTCCAGGTGGCCCGGTTCGTACACCTTGGCACGGATGGCCGCGTGCGGGCAGACGAAGGCGCACTTGTTGCACTGGATGCAGATCTTGGCGTCCCAGGTCGGCACCTCGTCGGCGATTGCACGCTTCTCCCATTTGGTGGTTCCGGTCGGCCAGGTGCCGTCAACGGGGAAGGCGGAGACGGGCAGCAGGTCTCCCTTGCCCGCCATCATCACCGCCGTCACGCGGCGGACGAAATCCGGTGCCGACTCGGACACCAGCGGTGGCCGGCCCAACGTGGCCGTCACCTTGTCCGGTACCGCAACCTCATACAGGTGAGCCAGGGTGTGATCGATGGCCTCGAAGTTGCGGCGGACGATTTCCTCGCCCTTCTTGCCGTAGGTCTTCTCGACCGCCTTCTTGATCTGGCGGACCGCCTCGTCGCGCGGCAGGACGCCGGAGACCGCGAAGAAGCAGGTCTGCATGATCGTGTTGATGCGCCCTCCCATGCCGGTATCCTTGGCCACGCGCAACGCATCGATCACGTAAAACCGCAGACGCTTGCCGAGAATCTGCTCCTGTACCTCGCGCGGCAGACGGTTCCACACTTCGTCCGGCCCATACGGGGCGTTGAGCAGGAACACGGCGCCGGGCGCGGCGTAGTCGAGAACGTCGTATTTCTCCAGGAAATTGAACTGGTGGCAGGCGACGAAGTTCGCCGAGCTGATCAGGTAGGGGCGCGGATCGGCCGCGGCCCGAAGCGCAGGTGCGAAATGGTCATCGCACCCGATTTTTTGGAGTCGTAGACGAAGTAGCCCTGCGCGTAGTTGTCGGTCTCCTCGCCGATGATCTTGATCGAGTTCTTGTTGGCCCCCACGGTGCCGTCGGCGCCGAGGCCGAAAAACACCGCCCGCACCACGTCGTCCGGCTCGATGACGAAAGACGGATCGTAAGGCAGCGAGGTGTGCGTCACGTCGTCCATGATGCCGACGGTGAAATGGTTCTTCGGGGCGGGCCGGGCCAACTCGTCGAAAACGGCCTTGGCCATCGCAGGGGTGAATTCCTTGGATGACAGGCCGTAACGCCCGCCGATGATGCGCGGCGGAGTGACGAATCGGTCGGACTTCTGTTCGGCGGCCTCATGGAGGGCCGTCACCACGTCGAGATAAAGAGGCTCCCCAAGGGCACCCGCTTCCTTCGTGCGCTCGAGGACGGCGATCGCTCGCGTCGTACTCGGCAGGGCTGCGAGGAAATCGGTTATGGAGAACGGCCGGTAGAGCCGGACCTTCAGGACGCCGACTTTCGCGCCCTTTTTGTTCAGGTCTTCCGCCGTCTCCTGGGCCGTTTCCGCGCCGGACCCCATGAGGATCATCACGCGCTCGGCCTCGGGGTGGCCGGCGTAGTCGAACAGGTGATACGGTCGGCCGGTGCGGAGGGCGAAGTCGTCCATGACCTGCTGGACGATGCCGGGCAGGCGCAGGTAGTAGGGGTTGACGGCCTCGCGGGCCTGGAAGAAGGTGTCGGGGTTCTGGGCGGTGCCGCGCAGGACGGGATGATCCGGCGTCAAGGCTCGTCGGCGATGGGTGGCGATAAGCTCCTCGTCTATCATCGCCCGCAGGTCGTCGTCACTCAGCTCCTCGATCTTGGCAACCTCATGCGAAGTGCGGAAGCCGTCGAAAAAGTGCAGGAAGGGCACGCGCGCCGCAACGTGGCCGCCTGGCCGATACAGGCGAAATCATGGGCTTCCTGCACGGAGTTGGAGCAGAGCAAGGCGAGGCCGGTCTGACGGCAGGCCATGACGTCGGACTGGTCGCCGAAGATCGACAGGGCATGCGGGGCGACAGTGCGTGCGGCCACATGCATACAGAAGCTGGTCAGTTCCCCGGCGATCTTGTACAGGTTGGGGATCATGAGCAACAGGCCCTGCGATGCCGTGAAAGTCGTGGCCAGGCTGCCCGCCTGCAAGGCGCCGTGGACGGCGGCGATGGCGCCGGCCTCCGATTGCATCTCCGTGACCTCGGGCACCGTGTTCCAAACGTTCGGCCTGTGGTGGGCCGACCATTCGTCGCACCATTCGCCCATCGGCGACGAGGGGGTGATGGGATAGATAACGATAACTTCGTTGGTCCGGTAAGCCACCGACGCGGCGGCCTCATTGGCGTCCAGGGTAATCATGCGCTTGTACTCCTTCCGAGGCGCATGGCGTATGGGCAAGCGATGTGCCAAGGGGCGAATTACCGGGAAGGCTGCCGCCGGGAACGACGAAACGGCCCTTTGGTGCCGTCCCTGGCGGCCTCTAGTCTGCCCAGTGGATTTAAGGTAGGAGAGAAAGATCGGCATTCGCGGCCGAGGAGTGTGCGGTTCCGGAATGGAACTGAGCGATCCAGACTCACTCTCGCGACCCGCTTCCGCGAGCGTTTTTCGGGGTCATTCCAGGTGATACTTTTCGATCAGCCGGTAGAGTGACCGCCGGCTGACGCCGAGGACGCGGGCGGCGTGGACCCGGTTGCCCTTCTCCTGTTTGAGGACGGCTTGGACGTGGCGGCGCTCGACCTCGCTAAGGTGATTGGGGTCGCCCGGCTCCGCCGCCGGCGCCGCCGACGCCACGTTCTCCGGCAGGTCCTCCCGCGTGATGACGTGCTCCTCCGCCAGGATCTGCGCCCGCTCCAGCACGTTGGCCAACTCACGCACGTTGCCCGGCCAGTAGTACGCCACCAGAGCTTTCAGCGCCTCCGCATCCACCCGCGAGCGCAGCGGGCCGACCTGCCGCGTTGCCAGGAAGTGCTCGACCAACTCCGGGATGTCGCCGCGCCGCTCCCACAAGGGCGGCAGGTAAATCGACACCACGTTGAGGCGGTAGAACAGGTCCTCGCGGAAGTGGCCGTTCTTGATCTCCTCGGCCAGGTCGCGGTTGGTCGCCGCCACCACCCGCACATCGGCGTTCATCTCCTGCGTGCCGCCGACGCGCCGGTAGTGGCCGTCCTCCAAGACGCGCAACAGCTTGGCCTGCAAGCCGGGGGCCATCTCCCCGATCTCGTCGATGAACAGGGTGCCGCCCTCGGCCACCTCCACCAGACCCGGCTTGGCCGCCACCGCCCCCGTGAAGGCGCCCTTCTCGTGGCCGAACAGCTCGCTCTCCAGCAGGTTCTCTTGCAGGGCGGCGCAATTGATCGTCACTAGCGGCCGCGTGCGCCGGGGGCTGTTGCCGTGCAGCGCCCGCGCCACCAGTTCCTTGCCGGTGCCGCTGGCGCCGTGGACCAGCACCGTGGCGTCCGTCGTGGCCACCTTCTCGACCAGGGCGACGACCTTGCGCAGGGCCGGGCTGGAGCCGACCAGCCGGTAGCGCGGCGACTCGTAGGAGAGCTGCCGTAGCCACTGCTGCTCGCGGCGCTGCAGTTGGACTTTCTCGAAGGCTTTCTGGACGTGGACCTCGAGGTCGGCGGCGCGGAACGGCTTGGTCAGGTAGTCGTAGGCACCCCGGCGCATGGCCTCGACGGCGGTCTCAACGCTGCTGTGGGCGGTCAGCATGAGCGCCTCGAGTTCCGGCTGGCGTTCCTTGAGTCGGGCCAGTACGTCGATGCCGTCGATGCCGGGCAGGTGCAGGTCAATGAGTGCGACGTCGAAGCGGGCGTGGTCGGCCTTGGCGAGGGCGTCCTCGCCGGTGGCGGCGGCGGTGACCTCGTGGCCCTGCCTGCGGAACAGTTGTATCAGATCCTGCCGCAGGTCGTCGTCGTCATCGACGAGCAGCAGCCGGATGGGAGGATGCGTCACGCCGGGCATACGTCCCCCAGTGTGATATGCACAGGACGAAAAAGGTCGCTCGACTCTAAGCAGCCTTTCCCCCAGCATACAGCGCATGCTCTCGCTAGAGCAATGGACGAGAGTGCCTTTTCACGCATCCTCGGGCTGAAGCTGCGGAAAAAAGTGGGTTTGACACGGACACCGGGTTTCGGGTAAAACACCCTCGCCCACTACAAACAATTGAAACCCGGCTATGACAGCCTCCCCCGCATTCCAAGGCGGGGGAGGTTTTTTTTTGGCCCGGGGCGACTTCATCCGGGTTCGCGCCCAGGGTCATCATGAGGCGAGATGGTCTTCGCCTCTCCTGAGATGAAACGGGTGAAAGATCCAACCCCACAGCAAGAAGGGACACTCATGTTGGTACTATCCCGTCGCCCCGGCGAAGAGATCGTCATCGATGGTAAGATCCGCATCACCATCGTGTCATTGAAGGGGGATCGCATCCGCCTCGGCATTGATGCCCCGCCGTCCGTCGCAGTGGACCGCAAGGAAGTCCACGAGCGGCGCCGGCAATTCCTTGACCCCGTGCCGGAACCTGTCATGCGGGAGAATCGGCATAGGCGGCAAGTTCTCGATCAGGAGGCCGTCCCGGTGCCCGGGGGAGAGACCATACCCCTCGGTCATTCGTCCAGGTGACGCAGCACGTCCAGGGGGCTGATGACGCCGACCAGGGCCAGGTCGGCATCGACCACGAAGAGGTGGTGGACCTTCAGCTCCAGCATGCGCCTCACGACTTCCCGCGCCGGGGCCGCCAGCGGCACGGTAAAGATGGCCGGGGTCATGATCTCCGCCACCGCCGTCGGGTCCGTGACCTCGACGGAGAACCCCTCCGGCCAGGTCGGCCCCGGGAACATGTCCCAATCGGCGTGGTCGGCCCTGTAGGCGTGGTGGACGTACTCTCGCTCGTGGATGAGGACGTCGGTCCGGCTGACGACGCCGACGGGCCGGCCGGCCTCGTCGATCACGGGCGTGGCGCCGAAGCCCCGATCCGTCAGCAGTTCCACCGCCTCGCGGATGGTGGCGTCGCGGCGGATCGACACGGGGTTGGGAGACATCAAGTCCTTGGCCCGGAGCGATGCAAACGGCCGGGGCGGACTCGGATGGACGGTCGGGGTATTCATGATTTGATTCCTCGTTGTCGTGACCGGATCTGACCGGCCGAACCGTGGACGCCACGGCCTCCGAGATCCCTCGGCCCGCGAGCGGGTGCGGATCAGACGTTGTCACGGCTTCCGTTGGAAGATTGGCAAACGCGATGCCGTCCCCGGTGATGTCGTTTTTCAGGCCTGCGATCGGGAAAAGCCGGCATTCCGCTTGTTCGGGACGAAGGGATCGATGCGGAAGTGTGCGAGTCGGCACAGGAGGGACAGATTGTGGCACAGGACAGGATGTCTACCGTGCCCCATTTCAAGCCTCCTTCAGGATCCCTGCCGTCGTCAGAACCATGCGTGCCAGTTCGATCAGCTTGAGGTTCTTCGACGCGGCCGTTTTCTGAAGGCGGCGGAATGCCTCCGCCTCGCCCAGCCCGAGTTCTTTCATCAGGACACCCTTGGCCCGCTCGATGACCTTGCGGTCCTCCAGCGCATGCCGCAGGTCCGCCGCCTCGCGCCGCAACGCCTCGAACTGCTCGAACCGCCGCATGGCCAGGCTGATGGCCGGCTCCAGGTCCGCCTGCTTGATCGGCTTGACCAGGTAGGCCATGATGTGATCCGCTTCCGCCCGCTCGACGAGCTTGGCATCGCTGTACGCGGAGACGAGGATGACCGGGACCGGCCTCTCGTCATAAATTTGCATGGCGGCGTCGATGCCGTCCAGGTCCGGCATCTTGATGTCGGTGATGACAAGGTCCGGCTGGTGGGTACGGCACTGGGCGACCAGGTCGGTGCCCGTCTCGGCCGCGGCGACGACAGTATGCCCCAACCGGGGTAGGATTTTGCGGAAATAATCGCGCATGTCCGGTTCGTCGTCGGCGACGGCGATGCGTAAGGCTGGCGTCATACGTTCCCTCGCGGCAGAAGCAGTTGAATTTCCGCCCCGCGACCCGGGGGGGGCGTTCCGACCACGATCCGGCCGCCGTGCGCTTCGACGATCCGTTGAGCAATCGCCATGCCCAGCCCGGTGCCCTTGGTCTTGGTCGTGTAGAACGGCTCAAAGATGCGCTGCCGCTGCTCCGCGCCCAGGCCCGGCCCATTGTCGCGCACCGCGACCCGCAGGGCCGGCTGTCCCTCCAGTTCCGCCGCCGAGCAAGAGATGGTGATCTCCACCGGGTCAGGGCAAGCGGCCAGGGCGTTCTCCAGAATGTTGCGGAAGACCTGCTCCAGCCGGAACGCATCGACCAGGCCATGCAGATCGACGCCCTCGCACTCTTCCCGAAACGTCACCGCGCGGCCGTGCCGCTGATCGATCAGGTTGGCCCAGGCCTGCCGCCAGATCGAGCGCACCGATTGCCCTTGGCGTTCCAGCTTGAGCGGGGCGGCATAATTGCGGACCTCGCTGTAGAGCTGCTGCAGGTGGTTCTGCGCTTTCTGAATGCGGCCGATGAGGTCGAGCGCTTCCGGTCTGTCCTCGACTTCCAGAGCCAGCATTTCCAGGCAGGCCTGGCTGCGGGCGAGGGCGTTGCCGCTCTCGTGGGCCAGGCCGGCCACCATCTGCCCAATGGCCGCCAAGCGCTCCGCCTGCAACGTCCGTTCCTGGGCGTGTCTCAGGGCGGTGATGTCCTGGCCCACCTTCAGGACCGCCGGGGCGCCTTCGTAATCGGCCAGGCGCTGGGCGTTCCACAAAAACCAGCGGTGCGAGCCGTCCCGACAGCGCACCGGGTTCTCAAAGCCGCGGGCCGGCGTACCGGCCAGCACCCGCCGCAAGTGCTCACAGACCATCGACCGACACTCGCCGCACAGGAAACGCTCTACATAGTTGTCGTCCAGCACTTCGCCGGCCCGGTAGCCAGTCAGTGCTTCGGCGAAGGGGCTGAAGTAGGCGATGCGGTTATCGGCCCGGAGGATGACGATCAGACAGGGAGCCGCCTCGACGAGAGTGCGGAAGGCGGTCTCGCTGAGTTCCTTGGCCAGGGTCAGACGGCGCCTTTCGGCGATGCGCGTCAGGCTGGCGCGGAGGGCGTCGGGGTTGATGGGCTTGAGGATGTAGTCGGCCGCGCCTTGCCGCAGGGCGGCGATGGCCCCATGCAAATCCGCGTAGCCGGTCACGACGAGGATGGCGGCCTCGGGGGCCAGTTGCCGCAGGCGCGGCAACAGTTCCTCGGCATTGCCGTCGGGTAAGCGGCGATCGAGGAGGACGGCCGCGACCTGGCCCCAGTCGTTGCGTTTCAGGATCTCGGCCGCGGTGCTGGCGGTTTCGACGCGGTAGTCATCCAGCTCGAGGATGTCGCGCAGGTTACTCCGCGTGTCGGGATCATCATCGACCACCAGCACGAGGAAATCAGTGTCCGCCGACATGCTCGCCCTCCTCCGCGTGCGGCGGCTTGCCGGGGCCGGCGCCGCCGGCCTTATCGGCCGTCAACTGCTCCAGCGTGGACAGCAGCCGGGGCACGTCAAACGGTTTATAGCACACCGCGTCGGCGCCCTCCGCGACCACGCGCTGCACGACCGGATCCATCTCGGCGCGATGGCCGGTGATGACCACCGTGCGCGACTGCGGATTGCGCTGCCGCACACGCCGGAACACCTGACTCCCGTCGCCGCGCGGCAGCTTCATGTCGATCAGCACAACGGTAAAGTCGTGCTCCTGGAGGCGGCGGGACGCATCGTCTTCGTCATGAGCGACGGCCACGCGGTAGCCGCGCTCGCGCAGCAGGTCCCACAGGTTGGCACACAGATCCGGATCATCATCGACCACCAACACCAACGGTTGGCCCAGCGCTTCGTCCACCAGCGGCAGCAGTCGTCCCAGGTCCACCGGCTTGGCCAGCACCTGCCACGCCCCGGCCGCCAGTGCCGCCTCGGCCGTGGCCTTGCTGGCGTAGGCCGTCACCACGATGGCCACCGTCGAGGAACGGAGCTTGCGCAATTCTCGGTACAGTGTCAGCCCGTCCATGCCGGGCATCTTCAGGTCCAAAAGGGCGACGTCATAAGGCTTCTTGCGGGCCAATTCGAGGGCGGCGAAGCCGTCAGGCGCGGTATCGACCTGATAGCCCAGGTCCGTGAGTATATCCGAGAGATTCCGGCACGTATCAATCTCGTCATCGACGACGAGGATGGTAGCAGGGGGCGTCATGCGCTGCGGTTCTCCTTTCGGCCCGCTTGCAGAAACACGGTGAAGGTGCTGCCCTGGCCTGGCTCGCTGGCCACGCCCAGGCTGCCGCCGTTCTTTTCTAGAATGGCCCGCGCGATGGCCAGGCCCAGGCCCAGGCCCCGCGCTTGGTCGAATACAGCGGCTCCATCACCCGGCCCAGTACCTCCGGGGCAATGCCGACCCCAGTGTCGGCCACGTCCACCCGGACGTTCCCGTCGGCCACCCGCGCCGTAATGGCGAGCCGTCCTCCCGGGGGCATGGCCTCGCGGGCATTGCGGATCAGGTTGGCGAAGACGATGCGCACCTGATCGCCGTCGGCCAGGGCCGGAGGGAGGGAAGACGGGCAGTCGAGGGTTAACTGAATCGTATCCGGTAACGGGTTGGTGTCCAGCGCCTCGCGGATGCACTGCTCGACGGGGAACGGCATCCGGTTGGGCACCGCGAGCTTGGCGAAGTTCGATAGGGCCGTGATGACGCCGTCGGCCAGCACCACATGCTTCTCGATGCGTTGCAGGTGCTCGGCTTTTTTCTCCGGCGAGGGGTTCCGGGCGTTGAGTAGGTAGTACACCGAGGTCTTGACGACGTTGAGGGGGTTGCGCAGCTCGTGGGCGACGCCGCCGGCCACCTGGCCGATGGCCGCCAGCCGCTCGCTGCGCTGGAGCCGAAGGGCGTACTCGGCCTGGTAGGCGTCCTCGATGATGGCCAGGTCCAGGTCGAGCAGCTTGTTGAGCGAGCGGACGGTGTCCTGTAGCTCCTTCAAGCTTCCCTGCCAGTTCTCGTGCAGGGCGCGCACCAGCCCCAGCCGCAGCCGCGACAGGGCCGCGTTGGTGTAGACCTGTTCGAGTCCGATCTCGACGTGCCGCCAGCCGACCTGCCAGCGGCGGGCGACGTACTTCTGGTCGTAGCGGCCGGCGAGCAATTCGCGCAACCACTGGATCAAAGTGCCCTTGAGGCGGTTGATCTGCTCCTGCCCGCCGGTGATGACCTTGCGGGCGTTGGGATGGCGGCCGATCTCGTCGTAGAAATCGTCGATCAGGGCGGTGAGGTGTGGGGCGAGCAGTTCGGCGGTCGCCGCCACGCGCCGCGCGGACTCCTCCGTCCAGCCCACCCAGGCCTGCAACTCCTGATAACGGCGATACACTTCGTCGATGTTCACAACCGCCGTCCGCCCCTGGGGTGCAAAACCAATGTGAGAGAGTAAAAGAGAAGGCCGCGCGGACGCCCCCGCTCCGCCTCACTCTCCATCCCAAGCAGTCGGAAACATGCAAATAGTCTACCGAAGGCATGAAGGGCGAAAAGAATCCTGCCTTCGTGGGTATCTTCCGTCATTCTCCGGAAATCCCAAAGACGAGGACATGGCACTCGGGAAACGGTACTGTGCGGAATCGGTCCGAAAATGTGCCGAACCGCATACAACGTCCCCTCTTGTTATCCTCACCGGACTGGTTCGCTGCGCCGAAAGGGATCGTCCGACGGGCATGCGAGAGCCAGAGAGTCTTTCTCTCACGCCGAAGTCCCCTGCCCCGTCAGTTGACGCCGGGTCGCCGCCAGCCGCTCGGCCATGACGGCGACGAGTTGTCGCAGCAGGTGGTAGCCCAGGGAGTAGTCGCGCTCGCACAGGTCGCGCAGCCACTGGGCGTTGAAGGCGATGCCCTGAACTTCCTGGACGGGCCGGCCGTTGAACTGCCAGCGGTGCGGCGGCACCAGCCAGGACCAACCGACGACCTCGCCGGGTCCCACGTTCTGAATCGGGACCTCCTCGCCGCTCGGGGTGGTGACGCTGAGCGCCACCTGCCCCGACTGGATGAGGTAAAAGGCGTCGGCCTCCTGACCCTGTCTTAGCAGTAGTTGCCCCGGTCCGGCCTTGAAGGGCCGCGCCCCCGAGGCCAGCAGCAGTCGGTGCCGCTCCTCCAGACCGTGCAGGAAAGTGTGGCTGGTAAACAGCCCAGAAAGTTCGTTCGCGGCCGTCATGGTAATTGCCTTCTTCGTTTGGCTGGAATCCTCGTACAATTGGACAATGGTCCGCAACCCGGCTCCGGGTCTTGACCGCCTGAAAGATCGCGATCCGGCAGCGGCGGGTTTGGCTCCTTCACTTCCATTTCATGTTTGATCCCTTCGGCGAGGTTGTACAGTTCTCGCCCCAGGAAGAGCAGCAGGTCATCCAGGGTGACGATGCCGACCAGGCGATCCTCGCGGTCCACGACCGGCAGCCGGCGCACCTGGCGCTCCCTCATAAACTGGCTGGCGGTGTAGATGCCCGTGTCCTCGGGAATGGCCAGGACGTGACGGGTCATCACCTCCCGGGCGGGGGCCTGCCGGCTGGCCCCCGCGCGCCCAGCGCCAGGGCCAGGTCGCGGTCCGCGAGGATGCCAACCGGCCGCCGGTCCTCCACGACGACCACCGTGCCAACGTTGTGTTCTTGCATGCGGAGTGCGACGGCAGCCAAGGTTTCCTCCGGTCTCGTGGTGACCACGCTCCGGGTAAAGACCTCGTTGAGCTTCATGTTTGTGTTCCTCTTCTCACAAATTCTCAGATGCCTACACATGTATTGCCCCTCTGATCCCGTAAGTCCACGGCTTCAGTTGCCCCTGGACCGAAATGCTACCGTGCCCCGGTGCGCCGGCTGAGGAAGCTGCTCAGCAGGAACAGGGTGCCCGGCAGCAGCATCAGGTAGAGGACAAATCCTCCCGGTAATCTGCCGTTCACGGCGAACTCGACGGCGAAGAAGAGGATCATCCCGCCCAGGGAGAATGCCCCGCCGATCACCTGCCAGCGCGAGGCGACCACCATGCCGATGCAGGCGGTCCAGAAGAAGATCATCTGGACGATCTCGACCCCCGTTAGCCGAGGCGGGCGGAACCCGGCGTCGATGGAGAGGCTGATGAAAAACACGAGGACGAGGCCGACGAGGAGGGCCGACAACACCCTGGCCGTCCAGCGTACCCCCGCCTCGAAGCCCAACAGCGGTGCGTGGAGAGTTATCATCGCCAACCTCCTTCCCCCAACAGAACCCATGCGAATCACCCCGAATGGACCCATCCGGTCGCCATGAATAACAGCGGCGACACGCGCCCTCACCCCGGGATCCTGACCCAAGACGAACCCTTAATCCTCCGTGCCGATGTCCAGGTTAAAGGCGTCCTGGACCAGGTCGTGTTCGCGGGCCCCATGCCGCCGGACGCGCTCGACCCACGCCCGGACCCCCTGGCGCAGCGTATCGTCCAGCCTCGTGGCCGTGCCGGATTTCCTGACGAGGATGTCGAGGGCCCCCACCAGCTGGCGGTGTTCGTCGGCGAGTTGTTGGATGTTTCGTTCCAGGCGCGGCTCCCGCTTCCTCACCACGTCCATGTAGCCGTTCTGCTCCTCGAACCGAAAGTGCTTGATTATGTCGGCACGGGCCTCCCCGAGCCGCGCACGCAACTCCGCCAGGCTCTCCCCCGAGGAGGGGTGGGCCGCTTGCTCCAGCTCGAGCAGATCCGCGAGGAGCGTCGCATGGGCCTGGCTGAGGGACTCGGCGACCGCGATCTCCGTTCTCATGGCACACTCTCCTATCCGGTACTCGCTCACAATCTTCACGAAACGGACGGACTACGTTGCGGCCGGCTCACCTTCGCGGGCCTCCGCCGTGGCGCGCTTGCCGTATGACGGGGCGGGTCGCCGCGGCGTCTTCACGGTCAACACGGGGCAAGGCGCCCTGCGCACGACCTCCTCCGCCACGCTGCCCATCAGAAGCCGGTTCAGCGCCGTCCGGCCGTGCGTCCCCATCAGGATCAGGTCGCAGTTCGTCTGCGCAGCTACCCGCAAGATCTGTTCGGCGGCATATCCTTCGACGAGGCGATGCTCCACCGGGATCTTCGGGTCGTCCGGTTTAAGTTGTCGAAGCTGCTCTCGGAGCGGCTCCGAATCAATCGGGTACGGAATCATCAGCATTCCGTCTCCGGCAACGACCGTGGACAACTCCGCGACGTGCAAGACGACGAGTCGGGAGCCGTAGTCCCGGGCCAGCGCGCAAGCCAGCCGGAACGCGCCGTCCGAGCAGTCCGAGAAATCCGTCGGGTGGAGAATCGTGTGAATGGGAAGCATGGCGCTCGCCTGCCTTTCGTTGGAAGCGTACCGGCGCACGACCGGGCGTCGCGCGGGCGGAAGTGGGCCGACAGGATCTCCCGGGGAACACGCGCAGGGGTGTTCCCGGTTGTCGCGGTGCTCTGACATTTACCCCAGAAGAAAGCAACCGTCGTGCCAGGATCGAGGGCCGGATGTGTTTGGGCTCAAATACTTCTGAATCGCTGGTTTTTTGCCGGTTTGGAATACCAGGTGTCAGTTAGGAAGGACACACTGGCGAGGGGCACTGTGCCATTCCGCGCACCGGGGGGGCGTTTCGGGACAGCCGTGCCCCTCCTTCTCCTTGCCTAGCAACGGTTACGAAATAACTTCCCCAACTAGGCTTGGACCACGACGACCACGCCGACGCTGTCTCCGCGAACGGGAACAGGGCTCGTCTCCAAGGCGTTGCCGTCGGCGTCGTAAACCGTCTGGACCTGCTCGATGATGGAGTCGATCCAGCGCTGGCCCACCGCATTGTTCCGCACATAGTTCCCCCGAAACACGGCCGCCGACGAGCCCAACATCTCGGACACCGGGCCGACGGCCGTCGGCGCGATGCCGAGACGCATCGCCCAGTCCTCCCGGGCACCGAAGAAGATGCTATCCGGCACGGCGAACATGCCATTTGGGACGCTGCACAGCGTGAAGCGGGTCGCGGCGCGGGGGGGGCCGCTCCGCGGGTCGATCCACGAGGTCGAACCCTTCCCGGGCAGGCGTCGGTAGCCTCTGGCGCTCAGGACAGCGTCGGCATGGGCCTCCAAGGCGCGGAAGTCCGGACCGTTGTCGATCGGTTCGCTTTGCATCGAGTGGACCTCCAGGAAACGGCGCGAGGGGAAATGAACCCCATGCACGCCTGCCCAACCTACCCACTCCGTATCCATTCTAACGGTCTGCCCGGCGGGAAGAGAACGCTTTCTGCGCCAGTGCGGCCGAGGTCGCCTGGGCTGGTCGGTACCTCCAGCATGTAGACTTTCGGTTGCGCGCGTCGGTCACATCGGCCTCGCACGCGGCGCAGCGGAGTTAGGGCATCCGCGCACGCCGAGCTTAGAGCGCTATCCATGCGCTGGGGGAAGTGGCCCAACGGCCGCGCCCTGAACAGCTGCAGGCGGTGGAAGTTGTGCTTGTCCAGCAGTTCGGCGACGGCCCGGGTGGAGACGTCGAGGCCGGCCTGGCGGAGCTGGGAATCAGCCGAACCTCAGTCCGCTGATTGGTGAGAGGAACAGGTCCGGCAAGTTCCGTTAGCCCGCTAGGGCTGCCGAGCGGAGGAGTATCTGGCCGTGGTGTGGGCCCATTGAAGCAATTACCGATCGATTACCCGACGGTCGAAGGGAAGACCTAACTGCGGTTCGGCCAAAAGAATTTATAAAGGTCCTGGAGCCATCGGGCCGTCACTTCGCCTCATCCCCCACCTTCTTTAAGAATGCCAACACCTGCTCCCGGATGGCACTGCGGTCCTCCAACAGGCTGCGAACCACGCCCATGTGGTTACACCCCTTGCCGACAAAAATGGTAACCCCTCGGCCTACTTTCTTGGCCTTTTCGGCAAACTTTCGGGCGTCCCTTTCCAGCATCGGGAAATCCTTCTCTCCAACCACCAGCAGCGTAGGGGGCAAATCCTTGGAGACGTGCTGAATCGGGCTGGCCGCCTTCAGGACCGCAGCATCCCGCGAGAAGACATCGGCGCCTTTGCCGGCCATCAAGGCGTCGCCGAACCCGCGCTGGTCTGCGCACGGCTCCAAGTCCACCGGCGTGCTCAAACCCACCACGGCAGCGATGTCCGCGGAGGAGAGTTTGTGCTTGGCCAGGTATTGCGGGTCGGTCGCCAGCAGTAGGGACAAATGGGCTCCGGAGCTGTGCCCCATGAGGGCCACTCGCTTCGGGTCGCCTCCCTTGGCCCGGATGTTCTTCTTGACCCAAGCGAAGGCGGCGGCCACGTCCTCGGCTTGGGCAGGGAACTTATCCCTGGGGCCCAGGCGATGGCTGAGCAGGGCGACAGCCGAAACCGAGAAGCTGAAGCTGCTCGCCGATTCGTGTGACGGACTTGCGACTGCCCGTGTGCCAGCCGCCGCCGTAGGTAAAGACGATGGTAGTAAAATCCTTCTGCCCCGGCAGGTACAGGTCGAGTTTGTGCTGGTCGCCTCCTTCCGCATAGGGAACGTCCAACTCGACCGAGCCGCCCCGGCAGCCAGCCTCGCCGGCCGGAGCACCGCCGGCCAATACCGTAACCAACAGGATCATGGGCAGTCGCATCGATTTCCTCCTGCGCAGACACCCCTGAGCCGAACCCGGTGAGGGCGGCAACGGGGGCATCGGCTGACGGGCCACGGGAAGAGTCAACAAACCGGTCGGAACATCTTGCGGAAGGCCATTCCGGAGTACGCCCCGGCGAAAGCGAAGAGGATCGCCAGGAGGGAGCCATAGTTCGCGCGGATCCGATCCCGAGGAAGGGTATCCAAACCCCGACGGCCAAGGCCCACAGCCAGGGCCGGTCGGGCCCCAGCACCCCGCACAGGGCACTGCAGGCGAGAAGTGCCACAGCGGTCAGGCCTGTGTCGTCCCAATTGGGCCGTGAATCCACGTAGGCGATCAGCAGGCCGAGACCCAGTGCAACCGGCAAGAGGGCCTTTAACATCGCCACCTCCCTACGTCCGCGAGGGGCTTGAGCTTTGCGACGCAAAGTAATCTTAGGCACTGACTCGCGCCG
The DNA here is from genome assembly GCA_963767535.1 of uncultured Planctomycetota bacterium. Classification (GTDB taxonomy): domain Bacteria; phylum Planctomycetota; class Planctomycetia; order Gemmatales; family Gemmataceae; genus JAJPHU01. The sequence goes on along the minus strand of CAVYEC010000004.1, from coordinate 974,942 downwards.
GGTCAAGCACAACCCGGCGGAGCCTTCAGATCCTCTGCGGCGCTCGGGAATCGGTGGTCTGAATGAACAGTGTTTGTCCGCGGATTAATTACCGGGCTGGGCAGGACCGGCAGGAAGCAGATCACGGGACGGGAGAACGGCCCAGCAGGAAAAGTACGAACCACTGGAATAACTCGATCAGGTTGATCGCGAGCATCAGGCCGAAGCAAAGGAACCAGAAATTCAGAGTCAGCCGGTCGCCCCAGTACACACCCCGGCCGACTGCCTTCGTCTCCTTCGTCGGGGCGCAAGGCCGAGGTTCCGGCCGAACCTCGGGAGTCACGGAGGGCATGGGGGGGAGCTTGGTTTGTGCGGTCATGGGTAGGGCCTCTGTTATTTTGGAGCAACGGAGGATACGATCGCCCGGCTGAGAGCAAGCGGCCTGCCGCCGCGCGAGGGAAAACGTCTCGGCTTGTTCCCATCCCCTTCGGGGGTATCGAACAGGCGGCATCCTCGGCAAATGCCGACGGAATTGACGGCCGTAACCGTGACCGGAAATGTTCCACCGTGCCCGCACACCCCGACCGGAGGCCGGGATGGTCGCCCGTCCTGTGCGGTTGGGAACCAGTGGTGTGCGGAAGCGCTACACTTCAAACAGACGGAGAATTGGGTGCAGCAGCTGTGACTGCAACCTTGGCCGGCAACGCAAAGTATTGTGTTGCCAAATGATGGATTGCTCTTGTGCGGCCGGTGGCTGAGCGTTTGTCGTCTCGAAACTCGCAATAATGCTGGCCAGGCGGCGCGGGCAGCTGACAAGCGAACAGAGGGGGCAGTATCCTGAAGCCGTAAACGCAACGGTGGCAACAGGAGTATGCCCCATGAGTGAAAGCAATCCCACGGGCCAGGGTTATCCAGCGTCGCCCGCCGCGCTGCGGCAACAACTGCACGAAGAAGTGGACCGCATTGCCGACCTTTGCGAGACCTTCGAGGGCCGCTTCTTTGCGTTCGAGAAAAACCTCAAGGACCGGCTGTGGGCCTTGGGGCGGCTGTCGGTTGCCTTGTTCCTGCTGGCGCGGCATCTACGTTGGCAACGGTCGCTGCAAGACTTTCCAGGCTTCCGCTTTTCCGAATGTCTGCCGCGGACCTTGCGAACTGTGTTCAGTGAGGTGCGTTACTGACGTGACTACTGGGTTCGCAAGAAGGGCCAAGGTGGCTTTCATCCGCTCGATGGCGAGTTGGGTCTGACCAGCGATGGTTTTTCGCCCTGGCTGATGTCCCTCGCGTGTCGCTTGACCGCCTACTTGAGTTACGCTAAGACGACGCTGGTGCTCAAGGCGTTCTGGGATTGGTTGCCCGCGACGGAAACGGTCGAGCAATAGGCGTTGGGGGTAGGCCGGGAGGCGGCGGCCTATATGGATTCGGCACCGCCGTTTCCGGAGCTCGACGGCGAATTGTTGGTGATCGAGATCCGCTCCCACCAGCCCATTAGCGTACCGGAAGCAGCATGAACAGGACTTGCAGTCAGGCAGCTGCACCCCGGAGAATTGCAGCCGCGAGAAGATGCTGCTTTTTCCTCCGGCGCGGTGATTCCTTCGTGGCATTCCTTTTGCTCAACTTGAGTTAACTATTCAGGCCAGTCACAGACAACGCGGGCGCGGGCGGAGGGACCTATCATGGAAAGCCAAACGATGGACTCATCGATCTCATGCGATGGGCAGGAGGAATTGGCGCTGCTGGAAGCGGACATCCAGGGACACTTGCGGCACTACGTCCGCGACTTTCGGATGACCGTTCGAGACGGCGGATTGATCCTGTACGGCCGGACGCGGACGTACTACGGCAAGCAACTTGCCCAGCACGAAGTCATGGAACGCAGCAGGCTCCCCATTCAGGCGAACAACATCGACGTGTTCTGAATCAGCAAACAAAGTGAACTTCCGGCTCGGAGATGGCGGGCGTCGGATGCGTCGGCCACCGGCACTCCGTTTTTGCCGATGGCCGACGAAGGTAAAGGCGCCTTCCACGGAGGGGTATGCTACTCAGGCCCGCGCCAGCACACTCGGCTGGTCGGGGGGGACGCCGGCTTCGGATCGAGGCTCCTCATCGATTCGGTCCCCTCCGACAGGCGGGACGGTCCGGGACCGGCCGAAGACTTCCCAGGCGAGCGGCACGGTGCTGAGGGCGCCGATCAGAAACAGCGTCCAACCGATCGCCCGTCGCTTCCTCTCCGACAGACGATTCGACAGCAGAAGGCCGAGACCGGCGCCGCCGGCGGCGCGCGTGCCGGCGATCAAGGCGAGTTCCGGTAAGGTGAGACGAGTTTCTTTCATGATAATATCTCCGAACGGGGCGGCCCAAAAGATAGGTCATCGAACCCATCCACAAAGACAATTTCTTGCCCGCTCACTCAGTTCGACACGGTCTCCCCGGCGGCGGAAGGCAGTAACGACAGTGTTTGCACCGGGGTGCGAACGGTCAGTACGGGGCAGGGCGCCTGCGCACGACCTGCTCGGCCACGCTGCCCATCAGCAGGCGCCGCAGTCCCGTCCGCCCGTGCGTGCCCATGACGATCAGATCGGCGCCGGCCTCCCGGGCCGTCCGGAGAATCACGGCGACGGGGTCGCCGTACTCCAGGCGGTGCTCGAAGGCAACGCCCGCGTCGGCGGGCCGGAGGCCTTTCAACTCCTTCTCCAGTCTCTGGCAGTCGTATTCGCCGGGCAAGGGCGGCACGATCGGTGTGCCGCCCAGCGTGGCCAACGGCTGCTGCCCGACGTGGAGGACCACCAGCCGGCCGCACCCATGATTGGCCAGCGCACACGCCACCTCGAACGCCGGCCGTGCGTTCGCGGATAAATCGGTCGGATACAGGATTTTCTTCATCGCTAACATGGCAACCTCACCCAAACGGTTGTCGCCCTCTGTTTCGCCCACGCCTTTACTCGGCATGGGTTCCCACGGCGACGCCGGCCTCCTCTTTCGCTCCGCCCTCCGCAATGACCTTTTTCCATTCCGGAACATGCTTGGCGGTCAAGACGGGGCAAGGCGCCTTGCGGATGACCAATTCGGCCACACTGCCCAAGAGCAGCCGCGTCAGCGCCGTCCGGCCGTGCGTGCCCATGATAATCACGTCGCACTGCGTTTCCTCGGCCGCACGCAGGATCATGTCCACTGAATCGCCTTCCATCACCTGCGATTCCACGCGGGCGCGGTGGGCACGCCCTTCCAGTTCTCGGAGCTTGGCTTTCGCCCCCGCGATGGCCGGCCACGGGTCGGGCGGCACGGCCCCGCCCCCGTAGATGATGATCGGCGGCGGCAAGACGTGCAGCAGGACCAGCCGTGCCTTGTAGTCCCGCGCCAGTGCGCAGGCCAGCCGGAATGCGAACTCGGAATGTTCCGAGAAATCCGTCGGGTGCAAGATGGTCGCAAGAGGCAACATGGCGTGCTCCTTTGCTTGTCGCGCTGTCGTTGGGTATCTTCTCGAACCCTCGTCAAGAGTGGCGAAACCGCACGCGCCCCCAATTCGCGCCCTGCGGTTTCGACCCGATCCTCCGCCCGTCGGCGCGCCCTCGCGGGCGCTCCCCTCCGACCGGCGTCAGGTCTTCACCTCGATACGTCTCTCCTTCGCCTCCGGCAGCTTGGGCAGCCGCACCTCAAGGACGCCGTTGCGATAGACGGCCTCGACGTGCTCCGTATCCACGCCCTCGGGCAAGAGGACGGTGCGCTCCAGCTCGCCCCACACCTTCTCCGCCTCACCTTCCTTCCCTTTCCGTTCGGCGCGGACGGTCAGCAGGTTGCCGCTGATCTTGACCTCGATCTCCTTGGCCTCGAAGCCGGGCACCGCCTCGCGGACGATGATCGCCTCCTTCGTGTCCTCCAACTGTGGACCATAGGGGGGAACGCCCTCGGTCTCGGCAAAAGCCGGCCAGCGGCCGAACACCCGCTCGAACAGCGGGGCGAACTCGCGCCGCAACAGCTCGATGGGCGGCTCATACGGCCAAAACCTCTCCACCCCCTTCTCTTTCCTCCGCGGAATGAGCCCGAACATGGTGTCACCTCCTTTCGCAGAGAGGAACCACCCGGAGAAGGCCCGCGCTCCTCGTTTTGTTCTCTCGTTTCCACCGAATGTAAGAGCAAGGGACATGCCGTATCCGGTGAAGCACTGAAGTGAAAACGCCCTGCTCAAATTACCCGATTTTTCAGGTACTTTTTTCTGGGGAAGGGGAAAACACAAAGAAGCAATCCTCCTTGAGGCGGTCGCGTCCTGGGCGGCTCTGGCACAGCCGGTGGGCGGTCTCGCACGGTGACGGACTTCCCGCTCGACGAGTGGACGGCGCGGCTGTTGAAAATCGTGGGAGAATCGGGAGATTTCGTGGGCAAGAAGGCTCGTGGACGGTCGCGGCACATCAGTTGCTTTCGAGGGAGGCACTGGCTGAAAGCAGCCCCAGCTTTTGTCGAAATGGTGCTGCGTCCGCGATTAAAAAAGTAGGCGATCCCATGTTCCGCACGGTAGTAGTGCCTCTTGACGGCTCTCCTTTCGCCGAGCAGGCGCTGCCGCACGCCCTCGGTATCGTCCGCCGCGCCGGCGCTACCCTTGATCTGGTCCACGTCCATGTCCTCCATTTCTCGGAGGGACAGCACGTCGCTCGTTTTTCGTATGATCCCGAAGTCGATGAGGAACAGAAGCGGGAGGAGCAACATTATCTGGAAGGCACGGCGAAATGGCTGGCGGCCGTCTCACCGGTGCGGTGGACTGCGGCCGTAGTCAGCGGCTTGGACGCCGACGGCATTCTCCGGCGTGTGCAGGATGGCAAGGCAGACCTGATCGTGATGGCCACGCACGGCCGTGGACCGCTAGGCCGCTTCTTCCTGGGCGGCGTGGCCGATGAGTTAATCCGACAAGCAGCCGTTCCCGTGCTGCTGGTTCGCCCACGAGATTCTGCTCCCGGCATTGTGCCGGAGCCGCTGCTGGAGCACGTACTCGTTCCGCTGGACGGCTCCTCCTTGGCCGAGGGCGTTCTGGGACCGGCCCTGGACTTCGTGCGGTTGTGGGAGGGTCGCTGTACGTTGCTGCGAGTCATCGAAGCCAGCCCGGCAACCACCGTCGGACGGCCGAACGGACCGCGCCCGCCGGAACAGGGACAAGAGGCGGCGGCACAAGCGTACCTGGAGAAGATCGCCGGACGGCTGCGCGAGGAAGGCACGGCGGTGCAGACGCGCATTGTCGTCGCCCCTCACGCCGCACCCGCCATTCTGGAGGAGGCACGGACGCGGCGCTGCGATTTCATCGCCCTGGCGACGCATGGACGCGGCGGACTGCGGCGGATGCTGTTGGGCAGCATCGCCGACAAAGTGATCCGCGGATCTTCTCTCCCGGTACTCGTGTACCGGCCGGCGGAGACCCCAGCCGCTGAAAGGAAACGACCATGAACTCGGCGACCCTACCCACGCACCGGGAGTGGAACCTTGTGCTGAGCGTCCGGGAGGACGAACCGGATTTCCTTCAGGTCCAATGCGCCGGGGATGTTTGCCTCCCGGACTTCCGGCCCGAGAACGACCCGTTGGTCAAACTCCTGGGGCCGCAAGTGTACTCCCGCAAATTGCTACTCAACATGGAGAAAACAAACTTCCTCGATACGAGCGGGGTCAGCTGGCTGATCTCCTGCCACGAACAGTGTCACCGCGCGGGCGGCGTCCTAGTCCTGTACGCCGTCCCGCCCCGGGTGCGCGATGTCCTTCAGCTGCTTCGGATGGAACACCTACTTCACACGGCGGCCGACATCGCGACCGCCCTGGCGATTGCCGTGAAGGGGGGATAAGATGAGTGCCGCCGTCCAGGAGTTCTCGTCACCCGAACTGGACGTTCACACGCCCGAACAGGCCGTCGCCGCCCTGCTGGAACGGGCGTCGCGACTCCATGCCAGCGACCTGTTTCTGGCCGGCAGCCAAGATGGGGTGGATGTTTCCTTCCGTCACCTGGGAATCATGCGCCCGCTGGCCCGGCTGCCCCTGGAGTTGGGTCATCGCTGCATCGCCCACGTCAAGGTGATGGCGAACATGGACGTGGCGGAGCGACGCCGGCCGCAGGACGGCCGCTGGATCCACCGGGCGCAACCAGTCCCATCGAATTGCGCGTCAGCACGCTGCCCACTTTGCACGGCGAGGCCTGCGCCCTCCGACTGTTCTTGCGGGAGCTTCCCACGCTGACTCTGGAAGACCTCGGCCTCATCCGCGGCCAGCTGAATGACCTCGTGGCGATGCTCAACAGCCCCAGCGGGCTGATCCTGGTCACAGGGCCGACCGGGTCGGGCAAGACGACGACGTTGTATGCGTGCCTGCGCTACCTCCACGACGGCGAGCGGAAGATCCACACGATCGAGGACCCGGTGGAGCACGAGATCGCGGGGATTTACCAATCCCAGGTCAACCCGCGGATCGGCCTCGGTTTCCCCGATCTGCTGCGCGGCGTGCTGCGGCAAGATCCGGATGTCATCCTGGTCGGTGAGGTCCGCGACGCGGGCACGGCCGAGACGGCGGTGCATGCAGCCAACAGCGGCCACCTCGTGCTGGCGACGGTGTATGCGCCGGTAGCCGCCGGCGCCGTGCAGAGCATGTGCGGCTGGGGCGTGAATCCCCATTTTCTCGGTCATACCCTGCTCGGCGTGGTCGCCCAGCGCCTGGTGCGCACGCTGTGTCCGCGGTGCCGATGCCCTTTCCCTTGCCCGAGGAGGGGCCGCACCCCTTCGCCGAGGTGACGCCCTGGCTGGGGCCTGACGAGGGACATACCCTCTTCTCCGCCCAGGGGTGCACGGCCTGCTACCAGACGGGTTACGGCGGCCGGACGGGGGTGTTCGAGATCCTGCGGATAAGTCCGATGTTGCGACGCATGATCGCGGAAGGGCAGCAGACCCCAGTGCTACAGGAGCAGGCACGGCACGAGGGAATGATTGAAATGCGGCAAGCCGCCTTGCTCAAGGTGGCGCACGCGGAGACGACGGCCGAGGAGGTGATCCGCGATGTTCCCTCCGAGTACTTGGGCCTGGAAGGATGAATATCGTGTTTGCTTGATCGACGCCTTGGCCGGAAAGAAGCAAGCGCCATGTCTAGAACACAACAACCCGAGCCTTGCCTCTCCGAAGAGGCGCTCAAACCGATCGCAACGCCGCCCACACCTTGGACCCTCCGCGCCCGGCATTGTCGCCCCGGAGTTGTCTTGCTCATTGGTTTGCTTATCGTGCTGCTCCTCGTGCTTGCCGGGATCGTGGTAGTCCAGGTCGAAAGGCTTCTGCATCTGGAAGAACGCATCGAGCAGTTGGAGAAAAGGTAGTCACCGGACTCCAAATGAAGTCCTCCGCGGGGGTGGATCATGATTACGGACACCGAACGTGAAGAGTTTCTGGCCGCGATCCGCAAGGAAGTGTGTGCCCATTTCAAGGACCGCCCGCCGGAGGGACCACCCTGCGCGCCGTTGGGGAAGGCCTGTGGCGTGGACTTGTATTTGCCGGAACTGGTCGAGGCGGTCCGCGAAGTCCAGGGGGATGTGATCGAGCCGTACCGCCAGATGAAACAGCGGCTCGTCTGCGCCCCTGCGCTTACCTGCACAGCAACGCCTGTCCGTGTTCGATGGATTACTGGTTTGTGCCCATCGTCCAGGTCATCCAGACGGTCGATCAGCGCCGGGAAGTCCGGCGCGTGGGCATCAGTTCGTCACCGGCCTGCCCCGGAGGGACCACTCCGCCGGCGAAGCGATTCGCCGCGCCTACGAGCAAGGGGTGGGGAAGTGGACCGGCTGCGACTGGACGACGCACTTTGGCAACAGCGACTTGGACCTAGATTGCTGGACAGCGGCCGAGGCGGAGAGCATGGCGGTCGAATCCGTGGACCCCGAAGAAGTGGAAGACTGGACGGCGGCGGCCGCGTGGCTGGCGCAGGTGGAGCACAATGCCGGGCAGGCGGAAGCGCAAGCGGCCCGGGCCGCGGCCGCGGCCAACGCTGGGGAATGGGGCGAGGCGCGTCGAAAATGCCCGCCACGCCTTGCTTCTGGAGTTCGCCTCCGACCGCTCTGGAAGCACATGCCGTTGACATGGCAAGCCCTCTGGAACGTCATCCGGGACGCCGCCACGGCGCTTAGCCATCCGTGAGACTGCGCCGCCTTTTAGTGCTGTTGGACTCCAACATGGTGGGCGAGCTCCTGGTAGGCGGCCAGCCCTATCTGGTGGAGCTGTTGAGTCTATCCAACCCCTATGTCATGCAGGCGGCCCGAGACACGGTGTTGAGTGAATTCTTCGGATAGCTCACGCCCCCGCCAGTCCGTCCAGGATTGCGCAGGAACGCACGGACGGCGAGAGAACCTTTCCGCTTGCTGCCGCCTTAACGACTATCTCAGCAGTTTTCCTCCTCCCCCTTGAGCTGTGCCCTCTACGGAATTCTGGCGGTCCTTGTCGCCATAATTGGTTCAGGAATTCGGGCACATTGACCACCGATCGAGGCCAGTTGCCGATGTGCCCTCGGCGGAATCACGGTCGTGTGCAAGGCGAAAAACTGGGCCGGAACGCCTGCCCTGGGCCTGCCAGCCGCCCCGTCCGGCCGGGGTATTCTGCAGACGAGGTTTGCCCCGACCATCACCAGGCCTACGCATTCGTGTGCGGTCGTCACCGTTAACCCTTGTATGGCTACGCCCCGAGCCAGCGCGGGTCTCTTCGCAGGCTCCTGCGCGAAGGCGTTGAGCTTGACTCGCAACACTCCGCACAGAGCGAGGTCGGCGATCCAGCCAGGGTTGAGGTTGCGTCCTTGCTCGAGTTCACGGACGTTCCCCAGCTTGAGTCCCGCTTCGTCGGCGCGACTTAAAAAAAACGCCAGGCCGTACCACATCCAGAACTGGTCGGCCAACCAGGTCTCTCCCTTCGAGCCTGCCCCGGCGAGGACAAGGTAGGCGGTTCCTCCCACAACAGGCGCAGCCCGTTGAGGACCACCAACAGCGTGCTTCCCTCATGGCCGATCACTCCCAGCCACAACGGCAAACCCAGGAAACTGAAGAGGACCAGGAAGCCGATGACGCCGAAAGCCAGGACCATGTTCTCGCGCACACGCCGGCATGCTCGACGGCTCAGCCAGACGGCAAAAGGCAAGGACATCAAATCGTCGCGCATCAAAACCACGTCCGCTACCTCCAGGGCGACGTCCGAGCCGGCCCCGCCCATGGCGATGCCAACCGGGGAGGCCGCCAGCGCGGGCGCATCGTTGACGCCGTCGCCAACCATGGCCAGAGGCCGCCCGCCCTCCATCAGGCCACGCAGTTCCAGCACCTTCTGATCGGGCAGCAACCCCGCGCGAACCTCGTCCGCGCCGACCGCCCGGGCGACGGCACGGGCCACGCGCTCGTGATCGCCCGTCAGAATGACGTTGCGGCGAATGCCGATCTGCTTCAGGGCGGCCAGGGCCGCGGCGGCGTCGGAACGGGGACGGTCGGCCAGCGCGATCACGCCGCCCGTGCTGCCATCCTCGACTCCGAGCAACGCGGTCTGCCCTTGCCTGCGAAAGTGTCGGGCCGACTCCAGCACTTCCGGCGGAATAGCCACGTCGTATAACGCGAACAAGCCCTCGCGGCCCACGCCCACCCAGCGCCCCTCGACCCGCCCATGCACGCCCAATCCCGTGTGACTCTCGAAGTCTTGCACGGGCGGAACCGTTAGCCCGCACTGCCGGATTTCGTCCAGAACGGCCCCGGCCAGGTGGTGCTCGCTCCGCTGCTCGACCGCCGCCGTCAGTCGGAGAAACGGCTCCGTCTGCTGTGCGGAGGGGGACCAGACCGCGGTGACACCCGGTCTCCCCTCGGTGATGGTGCCCGTCTTGTCGAAGGCCATGACCTCGACCCGGCCGAGCAGCTCGAGGTGATAACCGCCCTTGAAGAGCACGCCGCGCCGGGCGGCCCGTGCGACGCCCGACAACACCACGGCCGGGGTGCCCACGACCACCGCGCAGGGCGAGGCGACCACCAGCAGGACCATCGCGTGGTAGAAGGCGTCGTCCCAGTCCTCCGTGTGAAGCAAACGGGCGGCCCAGAAGGTGAGGAGCGAGCCGGCCAGGACGCCTACGACGTAGGGCTGCTGCCAGGATTCCACGAACCGCTGGGTCGGCGCCTTCTCGGCCTGGGCCTCGCGGACCATGCGGATGATCCGCTCCAGGGTCGTGTCCGCCACGGCCCGCGTCATGCGCACCAGCACGCTGCCCGGGCCGTTCAGCGTACCGGCGAACACGGGCGAGCCGACGGATTTGCCGACGGCGCGACTCTCCCCGGTTAGGGTCGATTCATCGACCGAGGTCTCTCCCTCGATGACTTCACCATCCACGGGGATGCGTTCCCCGGGCCGGACTCTGACCACATCCCCCGGCAGGAGGGAAGCGATGGCCCCACGGGCCTCTTCCCCATTCCGCACGCACAAAGCTTCCTGAGGGCGAAGCCGAATCAGAGATTCAATGGAGCGGCGCGTGCGGTAGAACGCATAAGTTTCCAGAGTACCGCTGAGTGAGAAGAGAAACAGCAACACGGCACCCTCGGCCCAATCTCCCAGGTAAGCCGCTCCCAGGGCGGCGACGATCATGAGCAAATCGACGCCGAGTTGCCGGCGACGCAGGGCTGCGAGCATGGTGATAACCGGCCCTGCTCCACCTGCCAGGTAAGCGCCGACGAATGCCGTTGTGGAAGCTGGCGCCGCCGGAGCGCCCAGCCTACCAGAATCAGCATGGCACAGAAGGCCGTTTGGATGGCCGCCACGATGGGTGGTCGAGAAGGCGAACCCATTTTCGGCTCGGCAGTCGGCACGCCGCCGCTCGACGGTGGCGCTTTCCGTCTTTGAATCGGAGATGTCACCAAGGGGATGGCCCTGCGAATCGCCAGGAGTCCGCGCCGGACCCTATCCGTCACGGGGCGATACTGTATGCGATCCATGGAGGGACTCCGTCTCGGAACCCTTAAGTCGGTTGGTCGCAAACTCGATGCCGCGGTCGCCGACGACGCGAAGGATGCGAGATGACGTGCGGCAGCGACTGTGCTGGAACGGATCCCTGGGAACAGTCTGCTTTGCGGTGCAATCTCGCACACTCGATGAGCGGAACGGCCCATCTTCCCTCGACGCTGGGAGAGAAGCCCGCATGCTGTCGCGTGCTCGGTAACAGAAACGGACTTCGCCCGGCGACATTTTCCAGGCGATCGATGAGAGCGAGCGTGCCCTCCACCGAGTTTTACACGGAAGGTATTGAACTTGCTCACCCGCAAGTGCAGGAAGAGGGTAGCTTAAGTCGCTAAAGATGATATCGCCGTGCCTAAGTAGGTAAGAGGGGCAAGAGGTCTCTCTCCTGCCTCAAGAGGTGTCCCATGTATCGCTCCCTTCTCGTGCCGCTCGCTGGGTCCTCGTTCGGCGAACATGCGTTGCCCTTCGCGGTGGGCATCGCCCGGCGAGCGAACGCGGCCGTGCAACTGCTTCATGTTCACACGCCCCTCGTCCACGCCACGGGGATCGCCATCCTCGACAGCGGCTCCGACGAGCGAGCCAAGGACCAGGAATGGACCTACCTCGACAAGATGGTGCGCCGTTGGACGATCGTCGCACCCGAGGTGCGGATGAGTACCGTCTTGCTGGAGGGGTTCCCTCCCGAGGTGTTGCGGGAGCAAATGATCGGCGAGACGGACCTGGTGGTGATGGCCACACACGGTCGGGGGCCGGCTTCGCGTTTCTGGATGGGCAGCGTCGCCGACGCCCTGGTGCGAACGGCCGCCGTACCGCTGCTGCTCTTGCGCCTGGCGAGCAACCGCCCCCGTTTGCCCTCGCCCCTCCTTTCCGTCGCCTGTTGGTCCCCCTGGACGGCTCCGATTTGGCTGAGCAAGCGCTGGGGCCGGCGGTTGAACTCGGCCGGCTCACGGAAGCCAGTTACACCTTGCTGCGCGTCGTCAGGCCGGCCGTGATGCTCGATCCGAACGTGGGATGGCCCGCCATGACCGGAGTGAATGAGACGCTGACGCGACAGGCGCTCGACGAGGCGCGAGCATACCTGGATCGGGTCGCCGAGCGGTTGCGGGGGCAGGGGTTGGCCGTGCAAACGCGCACCGTGCTCCATACGCATCCCGCCTATGGCATCCTGGAAGAGGCGCGGGAACGAGGGGTGGATCTTCTGGCCCTGGCGACGCATGGCCGCGGCGGCATCCGGCGATTGTTGCTGGGCAGCGTAGCCGACAGGGTGCTGCGCGGCGGCACCACACCGATGCTGGTTTGTCGGCCCCAGAGCTAGACATCGGCTGGCGGATGCTTGGTTGCCGATAACGCTGCCGCCTCTCGCGGCGCCGCGGCTTCATTCCCACAAAAACCAGCGGCGACGGAATCGGGGCCCGTAGGTCAGTCCGAATCGGCGTATCACGGTTCGGGTGATCGAGTCCACGGCTTGCTCCGCAGAGTCGGTGACGACGAGGCGTGAGAAATCTTCCCGGTCGATCGTCCTTTCGACCATCAAACGATCCTGCAAGAGCCCGATCAGCGGCTGCCAGTAATCGCGCCCCATCAGCACCAACGGAAAATCCTTGATCTTGCCTGTCTGGATGAGGGTGGCGGTCTGGAAGAACTCGTCGAGGGTGCCGAAGCCGCCGGGCATGACGATGAAGGCGTAGGAGTATTTGGTGAGCATCATCTTCCGTACGGAGAAATGGCGGAAGGTAATCCATCGGTCCAGGTAGCGATTGGGTCGCTGCTCGTGAGCCAACGCGATGTTGCAGCCGACGGAGTAGCCGCCCGCCTCCTTGGCCCCGCGGTTGGCCGCCTCCATGACGCCCGGGCCACCGCCCGTCATGACCGTGAAGCCGGCGCGGGCCAGGCACGCACCGACGTTCCGGGCAAGTTGGTAGTAGGGATGTTCCTCGGCGAACCGCGCCGAGCCGAACACCGTCACGCACGGTCCCAGGAAATGCAACGCCCGGAAGCCGCGCAGAAGCTCCGCGAAAATCTGCACCGCCTGACCCAGCTCGAACCCGCGCGGTTGGGGGCCGCGAAGGAAGCGCTCGACCTCCGGCGTAGCCGGACCTTGGCCCCAGGCGCCGTCCGACCTCGCCGGCTCACAACCGCTCGCCGCGATCATTGGTTGTAGTTGCAGAATTTCTCCCATCGCTCCCCCGTTCACGACGCACCGACCTTCCGTAAAACCTCTCGACCCCCAGCATTTCACAAAAAAGATTTCAGATGCCTGTATTACAATCCATCCCTGGCTCAGCCGGGCAGGCAGCGATGCACCAGGACGGGGACGGTGGCGCCCCGGACGACCTTGTCGGCGACGCTGCCCAGGAACAGACGCGGCAGGCCGCGGCGTCCGTGCGTCTCCAGGGCGAGCAGGTCATATTCGCCGCCGGCCGCCTCGTTCAGAATGGCCGTGGCCGGATGGGCATCGGCGAGGACGCGCGTCCGCACGTCGAAGCCCTGGCCGCGCAGCGAACCTGCCACCCGCTGGAGGTAGTGGTGCGCCTCGGCCCGCAGCCTGTCGGCCAAGGCGGCGTCCACCGCCCCCTCCGTGTAGACGGTGTACGACACCACAGCCGACACCGCGCGCAACAGGGTACACGAGGCCCCCATCAACTTCGCCAGCGACCCGGCCGGTTGCAGAATTTGCTCCGCCATCGAGCTACCGTCCAGCGCTACCAAGACCTTGTGGACCGCAGGTTCGCCGCCTGGCAGAGGCACTCCTTCCCGGGTGTGGACCAAGAGAAGCGGGATCGGCAAGATATGTACCAGCTGGTCGGCCACACTGCCCAGCCAGCAGCGCGACGCCGGCCCGTGGCCGTGCGTGGTCATCACCACGAGGTCGCTTCCCTCGCCCAGGGCGTGCTCCAGCAGCGCCTCGGCGACCGACCCCTCCAGCACGCGGCGCCGAAACCTTGTCCAGGCCGCCTCTCTTGAGTCGATCGGTAACTTTCAGGAGGTAATTATTCTCCTCCTCCCACAGCTGGATGCCGGGCGTGCCGAGGTACATCACGCCCTCGCCCACAATGAGCGGCGTGTGGACGTAGGCCAGCTGCAAGGACGCCCCCGACCGCCTGGCCAGGGACGCGGCATACGGCAACGACTGCTCGCTCGGCAACGAGCCGTCCAGGGGCACTAAGATGGAGCGGTACATGACTGCACTCCCCTGGCTATTGCTCCAGATGATGGAGGACGTCCACGGGGCTGATCACACCGACGAGCGCCCGATCCGCATCCACCACGAAGAGTTGGTGAACCCTCAGTTCCAACATCTGCCGGACCACCACCCGCACCGGTGTCTCCGGCGACACCGTGAAGATCGCCCGCGTCATGATCTCCGCCACCGTCGTCGGGTCCGTCACCTCGACCGATGACTCCTGCGGCGGGCACGGTTCGGGAAACAGGTCCCAGCCGGTGTCGTCGCGCCGGTAGCTGTGGTGAACGTACTCCCGCTCGCGGCTCAGAATATCCGTCCGACTCACCACGCCGACGGGCCGGCCCGCCTCGTCGAGGACCGGCATGACGCCAAAGCCCCGATCCATCAGCAGGTTGAGAGCATCACGGATGGTGGCGTCGTGGCGGATCGATACGGGATTGGGCGACATCAAGTCCTTGGCTCGGAGTGATGCAAACGGCCGGGATGGACACTTACGAACCGTGGGTATGTTCATGGATTGGTTCCTCGTGGTTGTCGTGACGCGGTCTGTCGGCCGAACCGCGGGCGCCACGGCCGCCGCGTTTCTCGGCCCGCGGGCGGGGGCGGATCAGACCGTGCCACGGCTTCACCGACTGGATTTGCAAACACGATGCCGGTGCCAAAAAGCCCTTCCCGACCCGAAATAACATCGAAAAAGGGCTGCCAATTACCTGCGGGGAGGGAGGAGGGGAGTGCGGAGATGTGCGAGTCGGCACAGGATAAACGAATTGTGGCACACTCCCGGGATCGTTCATGGCTTCGGTAAGTCATTCACCACCCCGCGAAAAACAGTTAACCGTCGTGCGAAACCGCATACCCCCGCTCACGATCCTGTCTGAATTAAGGAGTTTCTCACCCCCAAAAAGAATTCTTGTCACTGCTTTTCCGCTGCCTAACCCCGTACCGATCCGGTTGGCACTTCCATTGCTGAACTGGTGGCGAGCGCTTTGCCCCCTTCCCATTCCGGACGGATCGGGGAAGACGTTTGCCAGGCCGACAGGTCGGGAATCGCCGCGGCCCTTGTTTTGGCCTGGCGGGAACCGGAGAACCCTAGGGAGATCGAGCGATGAAACGTGCATCCTACGTTCTGACGGTGCTGACCCTGCTCGCCGGCATCCCGGTGCTGAGCGGACATGGCGCGGAACCGAGAAAGGTCCGTGAGATCATGCGGGAGAAGCTGAAGCACGCGCAGAAGGTGCTGGAGGGCGTCGCCCTGCAGGATTTCAAGAAGATCGGCAAAAGCGCCGACGAATTGCTTCTCCTTGCGAAGGAGGAAGAGTGGAAAGTCTTTCGCACCCCGGATTATGAAAACCACAGCAACGAATTTCGCCGCAACGTCCAGGGGCTGATGAAGGGCGCCGGGGACGAAAACCTCGACGCCTGCGCCCTGGCCTACGTGGAGATGACCTTGACCTGCGTGAAATGTCACAAGTACGTCCGCGAAGTGCGCATGGGCCGCTTGACGCCGCACCCGGGGGAGTCCGAGTTGGGTGAGAGGTGGGCGCGGTGGACCTTACCCGCTTGATCGAGGGCCTGTCCCGCCCCGCGGCCTACCAGGACCGGCCCGGCGAGGTGCTGGTTCGCCAGACGCACATCTCCGTGGTCTTCCCGGCGGGGCGGTACGCTTGCAAGATCAAGAAGCCGGTGGACCTGGGCTTCCTCGACTTCCGCTCTCGTGCAAGCAAGGCTGGTCGTCTTCGTGAATGCCTCGGAAGCCTGGAGCGAAAGCGGCATCGAAATACGTCCGGAGGCTTAACACGACGCGCAGTTGCAGGACCAGAGTTGTTCCTGGTCGCGTGGTTCGGCCTCGGTGCACGGCGGGGCCGACTCGAATTCCACCTCGAATTCATACCCGGCGATGCGGAGGGTATCGCCATCTTCCAGCGGATGTTCCGCATACGGCTCCTGCGGGATTTCCTCGAACAAGGACTTCTTCCCGGGGCAGCCTATACTCGTGCCGTTCACCTGGGTGCCGTTGCGGCTGCCCAGGTCTTGAACGCAAACGGAAGGGGCGTGGACTTTGATCCGGCAATGACGCCGGGAGACGAGAGACAAGGGGTCGTCCAGCACACACGAGCACGCCCGCGCCCGGCCGAGGGTGTAATCGCCCTCGTCGTCCAGTACGAACTCCCGGCCCTTCTGGTTGCCATTGATGGCCCGTAGAATTACGTGTTCAAACATGGTTATCACTCCTCGCACGAGTCGCGACAGGGCGAGTCGCGGACGGTTCGCCGTCTCCTCCGGCTGATTCTGGATAAAGTCCTCCAAATACTCGAATTAGGAGCTAGCAAAGGAAATGCCGCTGCGTGACTGTTCACGGTTTTGGCCATTAAACCATACATTCAAGCGATTTATGACGGTTCGCTATTAGACGGCGGTGGCGCTGCCGCGAGTCCGGCGTGCCCAATCGCACAGTCATCGGGAAGAGCAGCCCGGCCTTGTGCCCGATCCGCCCACCTGGGAAGAAACTACTCGCGGCCGTGGCTGTTGGGCCAGGGAACGCCGGCCGAGTTCTCGTCGGGGGCGGGATGAGCCGGCAGCTTATTTTCGTTCGGCAACTTGACGAGGTGGTGCAACAGGCCGGCGAACGTCAAGCCCCAGGCCGCGAGGGCGACCCACACGAAAAACGTCGGAATCGGGCCGAGAAACGGCAGCTGGAACACCCGGATCAGGTTCTGCGTGCAAACGGTGTACATGCCCAGGGGGAAGACCGCCGCCCAGTAGCCGTGCTCGTAGCTCAGCGGGAAACGCCGACGCAGATGGCGCCAGGCCCCCAGCGCGAGCAGGATCGGAATCCACCACGTCGCCGTCGCCCAGAACAGCAGCGTCATCCCTTTGACGAACGGCGCCACCTCGCCAAGCATCGGCATCCGGTGGGCCTCTTCGACCAGTCGGACGCCGGCCAGGGTGGAGATGGCCATCGCCCCCATGTTGATCCAGTAAGGCGGAGTCAGATCTCTGGGCGGTAAGCGGCAGAAACAGGATGCGGTGGAAGATCAGCGCGATCAGCCAGACGTACAACATGCTGCCGACCAGCCAGAACGCCAGGGCCACGAAAAGAAGCGATTCGGCGCGCGCCTTCGTCCAGCGCGGGACTGAGTAGGCAGGCCAGCACGCTGACCGCCTGCGTGCCGACGACGGCGAGCAACCAGGCGCCGGTAAGCCCCTCCTCCGGCTTCGGCTTGGCCGACCCCTCCATCAGCCCCGGCAGCATCATGTACGTCAGCGCGAGCCAGAAGATCACCCCGACGACCCACAGCGCCAGGCCGGCCCGGCCGACGCCGTACAGCAACACACACTGGTTGCCCAGGACGCACGGCCCGGCCACGAGCGTGAAAAAGCCGGGGGCGCGGGCGTGGCTCCGCAGATCGGCGGCCAGGTTGGCAGGATAATGCACGAGGCGAGTGAGGACGAGAAAACACAGAATGGTATAAAGGCCGACGTTGAGCCAGAAGAGACCGTAGGCGAGAAGACGAAACCCGGCGGCGTTGACCGCCACCGAGACGATGCCCGTGGCCATCACCATCGCGAAGATGTTCGGCGGCAGGTCGCGCACGTTGTACGCGGGTATCGCGGGCACGGCACGGTTCATGTCATTCCCCCACCTCCTGAAGATAAAAGACCCGGCGTAACAGCCACAGGTTGACGAGAAAACAGCCCAGGCTGGCCAGCGCCGCCGGCCAAACGACCGAGGTGTCGCCCCCCAGCCAGGCGTTCATCGTCGCCGTCAACAGCCAGAGTTGGAGCACCACCAGCAGGGTGACGATGAGGTTGATGCCGCTGAAAATCGTCGCCTTCTGCGGCGCGAGTCAGTCTCGGTTTCATACGGTGCGCAGCTCCACCCCGGTCGCGTAGATGACTCCCTCGCGGACCTCCAGTTTGATCCGCGGCAGAGGACGGCGCGGCGGGCCGGCGATGGGCCGTCCTTCGTGGATCTCGAAAAAGCCGTTGTGACACGGGCAACGCAGTCTGATCCTGTTCTGGCTCGGGAATGACGGCACAAGACAGATGACTGCACTGCTGCCCGTAGGCGACCAGCCGGCCATCCTCAAGCCGGATCAGCAGACAGGGATTGTCGTCCGTCGGATAGCGAAATTCGACCACGCCGCCCGGCGGCACGTCTTTCTCGGCGGCGATGCGCAGCTCGGGCGACGGCGTGTCGTCGCGGAGCAGGCTCATCAGACCGATCCAGCACTGCCCGGCCACGAACGCCCCGCTGGTCAGGACGAGGAACTTGGTGAACTCCCGGCGGGCCAGGGCATCGTCCTCGGGAATGTCGGTCGGGAAATCCTGGCGCCAGCGCGGCTGCCCGGAAAGGGGCCGGCCGTCGGGAAATTCGCGAACCGCTTCGCCTTCCGAAAGGCTCATGGCAACTCCTTCATTCGTCCGGGTTCAGAAGGGTCAGCGCGAGGGTCCGGCCCGCCGGCGGCTCGTGCATGGCCGCGGTAACGTCCAGCTGCTCCACGGCGCTTTGCTCGGGGCACCATCATGTTCACCCGGGTGCGAATGGTTTGCCGGCCGAACTGAAACTGGTTGAGCGGCCGTGATCGTTTCCGCTGGGCGCTCGACCTCGGCGCGGGTGCCGTAGTAGAGCGCGCCGCTGGGGCAGACGGTGGCGCACATGGGCTTTCGGCCGGTCGAAGTGCGGTCGTAGCACATGTCGCACTTCATCATCAGGTCGAACTCGGTCATCATCTTGGGCACGCCGAACGGGCAGGCCAGCACGCAATTGGAGCAGGCGATGCAGCGCGGCTTGCGGGCGGTCATGACCCGCCCGTCGCCGGAGCGCTTGATGGCGTCGGCCGGGCAGACGTCGGCGCAGGTCGGCGATTCGCAGTGCATGCACACCACGGGGACTGTCTGCACCGATTCGCTGCGGTCGATGTACTCCAGGTGGATCATCGAGTGCCCCTTGTGCGTCTCGCACTCCGAGCAGGCGTGGACGCACGCCTGGCAGCCGATGCAACGGGCCGGGTCGATGAAGAACTCCATCTCTGCTCTCACGGAAGACTCCTCGGATGTCGTTTCACTGCTGCGGCTCCAACCGGCGGGCGTAGTCCGGCTCCTCCGCCCTGCGGAGGCGCACGGCACAAACCTTGTACTCGGGGATCTTCGAGACCGGATCCTGGGCGGCGATTGTCACCAAATTGATGCTCTTGGCTCCCGGCCCAGTGGTAGGGGACGAACACCGTATCCGGGCGGATCGTCGTCACCACCTGGCAGCGGACCGTAAGACTGCCGCGCCGGGATTCGACCGTCACCCAGTCGCCGTCGGCGATCCGATGTCTCTTCGCCAGGATCGGGTGCAGCTCCAGCTTCGGCTCGGGGTACTGGTCCACCAGGGGGCCGATGCGCCGCGTCTGGTTGCCCGACAGGAACATGCTCACCACCCGGCCCGTGGTCAGGATCACCGGGTAATCGGCGTCCACGTCCTCCGTCGGGCGGTTCGTACTTGACGGCGTGAAACCGAGCCTTGCCGTCGGGGAAGTAGAACGGTCCGGCCCCCCTGGCGACCGGGTTCCACGAACCCGGCTCGAACAGCCGCGGCGTGCCGGGGTGATCGACGGGCTTGCCCTCGGCGTCCAAGGCCGGGCAGGGCCAGAACACGCCCTTCTGGGACTCGATCTTCTCGTAGGTGATGCCCGAATAGTCGGCGATGCCGCCCTGCGAGGCACGGCGGAGTTCGTCGAAAATCTCCCCCGGACTGGCGAAGGTGAATCCGCTGTTCCTGCCCCAGTGCCCTGGCGATGTCCTGGAAGATTCGCCAGTCCTGCCGGGCCTCGCCGGGCGGCGCGACGGCCTGGTTGATCTTGATGACGCGCCCCTCGGTCGAGCAGACGGTACCCTCGTCCTCCTCGTGCTGCGATCCGGGCAACACGACGTCGGCGAAACGGGCCGTCTCGCTCAGGAAGAAATCCACGTTGGCGACGAACTCCAGCTTCTCCAGCATCCGCTTGATGAACGCGCTATCCGGCAGCGAGACGACGGGATTGAACGACCACGACAGCAGCCCCTTGATCTCGCCGCGTTCGACCTTGCGGAAGATCTCGTAGCAATCGACGCCCGCATGCGGCAGCTCCTCCTCGGCCGATGCCCCAGATGGCCGCGATGTGCCGGCGATGCTCGGGGTTCTCGATGTCGCGGCCGCCGGGCAGCTGGTCGCACTTCTGGCCGTGCTCTCGGCCCCCTTGCCCGTTGCCCTGGCCGGTGATCGTCGAATAGCCGCAGCCGGGCCGGCCGATCCGCCCCGACGCCAGGACGATGTTGATGGAGGCCAGGCAGTTGTTGACGCCGTGGATGTGCTGCTCCATCCCGCGGGCGTGCATCAGAAAGCTGGTCTTCGCCGTCCCCCACCACTCGGCCGCCTGCCGGATGGCGGCCTCCTTGATCCCGGTCACCTCGGCCGTCCGCCGCGGCGTCCACTCCCGAACCGCCGCGGCCGCCTGGTCGAACCCGACGGTATGATCGCGGATGAAGGCGTGGTCGAGCCAGTCGTTCTCGATCATCAGGTGCAGGATGCCCGCGAACAGGGCGGCATCGCGGCCGGGCTTGATCGGCAAGATGAGGTCGCAGGTGCGGGCCAGCGGCGTGATTCGCGGATCGACGTTGATGATCCGCGCCCCGTTCTCGCGCGCCTGCCAGACGTAGCTCGTGGTGATCGGGGCGCACTCGGCGACGTTGGCGCCGCCGATCCAGATCACCTCCGCCAGCGGGATGTCGCTCATGGGGTTGCCGGCCCGGTCGATGCCGAACGCCTTCTTGTTGCCCGACGCGGCGCTGACCATGCACAGCCGGCCGTTGTAGTCGATGTGCCGGCGTCTTCAGGCACACCCGGGCGAACTTGCCGAGCAGATAACACTTCTCGGTCGTCATGCTCGCCCCGCCGAGGACGGCGAACGCATCGTTGCCGTACCGCGACTGGATGCGGGCGATTTCCGAGGCGACGCGGCGAATCGCCTCGTCGTAGAGCACGGCCCGGAACCCTTCGGGCAGCGACGGGTCGCGGAAGTAGGCGCGCGTGAGTCGGTCGTGGTGCGAGCCTTGAAGATAGCGGCGCACCCCCTTGGGGCAGAGCATTCCCCGGTTGAAAGGAAAGTCCTCCCACGGCTCGAAGCCGATGACCTCGTTGTCCTTGACCTTCAGCTGGATGCCGCACTGCTGGCCGCAGAAGCAGCAGTGCGTCTTGACGACGCGATCGGGATCGACCGAGGTATCGACCCGTTGGCCGGTCGGGTAAGACCTCAGCGGGCCGAACTTCGCCAGCAGTTCCGCGGTCAGGGGTGGTTCAACGGCCATGGGCTGGTTTCTCCTCCGTCGCGGCGGCCCAAAGATGTCCTTGTGCCAGGGCGAGCATCTTGCGCCGGCAGGCCGGGCAGACGCGCTGGTAGTGGCCGGCGGGATGATCGGGCCATTCGTACTGGTAGCCCAATTGGCGTTCGACGACGATCAGGTCCTCGACGTGGAGGGTCGTCGCGATACGGCTGCCGGCAGCGGCGCAGCGGGCCTGTTCGCCTTCCTGTCCCACGTCCTTGTAGAACTTGACGGCGAGTTGGGCGGGCCGCTGGAAGATGTGGAAGAACTTGCCGAACGGCAGCCACAACAGGGTGAAGATCACCGTGACGGCATGCGTGATGGCCAGGAACTCGTAGGCGTAGCCCTTCAGCCAGGTGTAGCTGACCGTCAGCAGCAGTCCGGTGACGCTGACGGCGAAGAGCATGAACAGCGGCAGGAGGTCTTCTTGCAAATCCTGGAGGGCGGCCGCACCGTGGTCGCGCAGCCGGCGGTGCAGGGCCAGCAGCACGCCGGCGATCACCAGAAACGACGCCCAGACCAGGCCGTGAAAGAGAAGATGGCCGACCAGCGACGCATGACCGAACGCCACGGTGGGAAAGCCGAAGACGAAGACGCGATAGCTCGTCAGGTCGCCGGGCACCGTCTCGAAATAGATCCAGCCGAACACCAGCGGGAACGTGATGGCGGCGGCGAGAAGACATCCCCACATGAGTAGCAGGTGCGTCAAGCCGCGCGATCGGTTGCGCCGCCAGATGAATCGGTTGAGCAGGAACACGCCGACGAACCGTCTGATAAAATCTGTCACCGTTTGCCGAAGACGGCCCGGCCGCAGAAAGGACTGCCAGCCCCGCCGCCAGTACAGGCGCGTCGGCGGCCGCTGGAGCCACATGGCGTAGCGGTAGCCCAGCCCGAAGGCGGCGAACAGGCAGGCGAAGGTGTAGCCGACCAGGGCGGCGTCGATGTGCTGCAGGTTGCGCGAGCCGACGAAGATGGCAACCCCCAGCAATCCTGCCGCGACCAGCCCCCAGAACACCGCGATGGATTGCGCAGGCTTCATGGAGGCATCCTACGAGAGTCCTTCCTTGAGGACAGTATCCACTCGCCCAGTGATGCATCCCGATACGACTTCTGCTGAGCCGCTCCCCGGGAGCGACATTTGACCTCGCGGAGGAATAGGTCAGCCGACCATGGCTCGAGGCGTCCCATCCGGAACGGCGGCCCGTTCGACTTGGAAAAGCCCTTAGTTGGAACGCCCGATTTGTCCCATCCGGCGGCGCCCGTGATCGGACGTTACCGGGCCGCTTACACTCGCCCGACCCTGGCGCTGCGATAGCCCCTGTCCTTTGTTCGCGTCTACCTTACCCCGTCCGGGTGTGATCCAACGATCCTTTCGGTGAAAGATCCCCGCGCCGAGTTCCTCATTCATGCTGCTCAACCGCCTCCCTGGCTGCTAGCCCGAATTGCGCACCGAGTCTCAGCAGAGGAGGCGTCAGACGCTGTCGAGAGGTTGTCATCGTGATTGTCGAGCCGCCCTTCGCTCCTGCCAACGCGCCATCCCTCGCTGGCAGCTGTCCAGACTACCCCTTTTCGCACTCCCGCGCGCACCCCGATACGGCATCGTCCGCCAACGACGCTTCCCTCCCCTTCCCCATTCCGACCCCGCTGCTCGCAACGCCTCAACCAGAGGCCACCTCGGCGACAAAGGCAGTCACTCCCGACAAGACCCGGCACCACGCCCCACGATACGGCCACGTCTCGGAAAAATGAAAACAGATCCTCCGCACCCCCGTCACCACCACCGCGCCTACTTTCCACAAGCGCTGACGTAAGGTGCTCACGCTCGCCGTCGCCACCTCCGGCACCGACGACGACGCCTCCCGGAACAGCACCACGATGGCGTAGGCCAAGGTATGCACCAGCAAGCGGAAGGCGTTGGCGCAGAAGCCGCAGGCCGACAGCCGCTCCGACCGTAAGCCGTTCTTCATCTCGCCGATCGGCTGCTCCGGCACCTTGCCCCGCCGCACGTAAAAATCCCGGTACACCGCCGACGCTTCTTCTTGCAGGTTGGTGACGACAAAGCGTCGTTGGCTGCCCTGCGGCGTCACCTCGATCTTGGCCACGATCCGCCGGGGGTGCGGCCAACTGTCGGCCTGATAACCGGCCAACGACTCGAAGCGTTGCACCACCGGCTCGCGGCGGCCGTAGAGGCGGTGATACAACTCCACGTCGGCCAAGGCTTGCTCCGTGGCCCGCTGCAACACGGGGTTGCTGGCATAGCCCAGGGCGTAGGGCAGGTCGTTGGCCTCGCAATAGTCATACAGGCTGGGCACCGCCAGGCCGTTGTCGGAGCGCACCTTGAGGCGGACGCCCGGCCAGGCCTTCCGTAGTCGGGTAACGATGGCGTTGAGGATATCCACGGCTCCCAGGCTGGCATGCACCGCTCCGGGCCGTAGCCAGGCCGCCAGCGGAAAGCCGGTGGCCCCGTCATAGACGAACAAGGGCAGGTATTGATGCTGGCGGTAATAGCCGTGATAGCCGCTGAGCTTTTGATGGCCATGCACCGGATCATCGCTGGCATCGACATCCAGGATGATCTCCTCGGGCCGCCTGCGACGCGTGCGGATAAAGAGGTCGATCAGGTAGTCGTTGAGGATCTTGATGCGGCCAGTCTGGGCGGCGCGGACCTCCCGCAAGACCGGACGTTCTGGCAAAGGCATTTCCGCCTGCCGTCGGGTGTAGGCGTACTGGAAGCGTGCCAGGGTCGAGCCGCTGGCCAGGGGGTTGTCGGCATCGGGCGAGACATCGGCGAGGATTTGAAAGAGGGGGTCGCCGCGGAGCTGCTGGGCGTCGTTCCAGTCGGGGTAGCCGGCGAGGATCTGGTAGACGGCCTGGGTGAGTAGGGTTTCGACGGAGTGTTCGATGTACTTGGGGGATCGGGGGTCGGGGAGTCGTCGGGCGAGGTCGGCGATGACACGGAGGGGCTTTTCCAGGGCGCGGACGGCGAGCAGTCCGGCATCGGAGACGATGCGCCCGCCGTCGAAGGCGATGTGGAGTTGTTGTGAGCCGACGGGGAACAGGGTAAAGTGCTCTTGTTGCTGGCGGACCATGATCTTGAGCCTCCGCATGTTTCTAACGGCTTGGGAAATCACCGTTTAGATAGTGCGTGAGGCTCAATTTACATAGACTCGGTGCGCAATTCGGGCTAGGATGGCATTCATTCCTGACAGGGTCAACCACATGGGCGACAGCACTCCCCGCTGAACCAGCGCGACGGTCAGCGGGACACAAGTACGGCTCCCGTGTACAGCCCGGCAGCGGATGGCTCGGCCGTGAGAACGACACCGCCCGACTTCTCGTCCTTATAAGTGTGGCCCCGCGGCCGGCGGGGCGGTAGACTCGGCGGGATCGGGCCGCGAAACCTGCTCAATTTTTTGCCGGGTGTCCATCTTTTCCCTCTTTCGGCGGTAGGACTATAGAGGGACTATCATGGCGGCCGAACCGGACTCTGCGGAAACGCAAACGCTGCTGGAGCGGGTCCAGGCCGGCGACGCCGAGGCACCCGACCAGCTCCTGGCGCGGCACCGGACGTTCCTTCACCGGGTCGTCGAGCTGCGCCTGGACCCGCGCCTGCGCCCCGCCTCGATCCGTCGGATGTCGTGCAGGAGGTCCAGCTCGAAGCGTTTCGCCGCCTGCCCGACTACGTGCGGCGGCGGCCCATGCCGTTCCGCCTGTGGCTGCGCAAGACGGCCGACGAGCGCCTGATCAAGATCCGGCACCGGCACCTGGAGGCCGGGCGCGCGCCGTCGGGCGGGAGGTGCCGCTGCCGGCGGAATCGTCTCTCGTCCTGGGCCGGCAACTCCTGGCCTCCGGCTCGACGCCCAGCGAGCACCTCGACCGCAGTGAAGTCGCCCGCCGGGTGCGGCAGGCCGTGACCCTACTGCCCGAGGCCGACCGCGAGGTGCTGGTGATGCGGAACTTCGAGGGGCTGTCGAACCCGGAGATCGGCTACCTGCTGGGGCTGGACGCCGCCACGGTCAGCAAGCGGCACGGCCGGGCCTTACTGCGGCTGCGGAAATTGCTGTTGGAAGGCGGCCTGGGGAAGTCCCGACCATGACACCCGTGAGCGAAAGCCTGTCGCTGGACGCCCTGGTGGGGCGGGTGGTCGATGAGTTCATCGACCGGCTGGACCAGGGGGAGCGGCCCGATGTCGAGGAGTACGCCCGACGCCATCCCGAGGCTTCCGCCGTCATCCGCGAAGTGCTGCAGGCTCTCCAGCTCGTGGCGCGTCTCGGGTCCGCCGCCCGCGGCGGCCTCGACCGGCGAGCCGCTCTCCCTGGGCCATCTGGGTGACTTCCGCATTCTTCGCGAGGTGGGCCGCGGCGGCATGGGTGTGGTCTACGAAGCCGAGCAAATCTCGCTGGGCCGCCGCGTGGCCTTGAAAGTGCTGCCGTTCGCCTCCACGCTCGACGCCAGGCAGCTGCAGCGCTTCAAGAATGAGGCCCAGGCCGCCGCCCATCTGCACCATCCGAGCATCGTCCAGGTCCATGCCACCGGCTGCGAGCGCGGTGTTCATTACTATGCCATGCAGTTTATCGAAGGGCACACCTTGGCCGCGTTCATCGCCGAACTGCGTACGCAGGCGCGGCGGGAGCCCGAGCCGGCGGAGGCGCGCACGATTCACTGCCAGGCAGCCCCGGACGAGCTATCCGACTCCGAGCAGTCGCCTGTCGTCGATAGCCAGGCTCCCTCACCGGCAGCCGCGCCGTTTGCCATGCCACCGATGGCCCTGCGGGAAACGAATCCGATCGCGAGGCTTGCGACCGAACGTGCCACGAGTCAGGCCAGTTTTTTTCGACTCGCAGCCAGGCTCGGCATCCAGGCGGCCGAGGCGCTGGAGCACGCTCATCAGCTGGGCATCGTGCATCGGGACATCAAGCCGGCCAACTTGCTCGTGGATGGCCGCGGCAATCTGTGGGTCGCCGATTTCGGCCTGGCCCATTGCCAGAGCCAGGCCGGGTTGACGATGAGCGGCGACCTGATGGGCACGCTGCGCTACATGAGTCCGGAGCAGGCCCTGGCCCAGCGCCTGCTGATCGATCACCGGACCGACATCTATTCGTTGGGCGTGACGCTGTACGAACTGCTGACTTTGGAGCCTCCTTTCGCGGGCATCGACCGTCAGCAGCTGTTGCGGCAGATCGCCTTCGAGGAGCCTCGACCACCGCGGCGGCTCAACAAGGCCATCCCGGCGGAACTGGAGACCATTGTCCTCAAGGCGATGGCCAAGGAGCCGGCCGAGCGCTACGCCACGGCCCAGGAGTTGGCCGACGACCTGCGTCGCTTCCTCGAGGACAGGCCGATCCGGGCCAGGCGGCCGACGTGGACGCAACGGATGCGGAAATGGGAGCGGCGGCACCGGGCGGCGGTGGCAACGGGGGTCATTTCGTTCGTCCTGCTGCTGATCGGTGCCGTGGCCGCGTTGCTTCTCAGCAACGTGCCGCATCACGCAAGAGAAAAACCAGAAAGACGAGGCGCTCAAGCAGAGTCGGGCCAACCAGCAAGCCGCCACCCGCCGCCTGAAGCTGACCCGGCAGGTGTTGAACAGCATGATGGCGCAGACGCATGACCCCCTGTACGATACGCCCCCGATGCGATCGCTGAAGATGCGGAACTATAAAGAGACCCTGGAACTCTATGAGCGGCTTCTGGCAGAAGTGGAAGTCGGTACCGATCCCGAACTCCGACTGGAAATGGTCCATGCCTATTTCCAGGCCGGAATCCTCCGATCCTATCTTGGCCGGCTCACGGAAGCGAAGGAGACGTTGCGTCGCGGCATAGACCTGGCGCAAGAACTGGTGGCGGAGGATCCGGACTCGCAGGACTACCGCTGGGCGCTGGCATTTTGCCGCCGGGCCTACGACGATTGCCTCGCAGCGGACGGATACCCCCTTGAGGAACGAGCGAGGGAGGCTCGCGCCACCCTGGAGCTTTGGTTCGGCCTGGCGAGAGAGTTTCCTGAGAACACGCTGTTCCAGCACGACCTGGCCGGATGCCGGCGGGAGCTCGCCAGCTGCCTCTGGGACGCCGGCCGCCGCGCCGAGGCCGAGCAACTCGCCCGCCAGGCCCTGGCCGCGCATCAGAAGCTGGCGACAGCTTTCTCCGATT
Organism: uncultured Planctomycetota bacterium; assembly: GCA_963767535.1. Lineage (GTDB taxonomy): Bacteria > Planctomycetota > Planctomycetia > Gemmatales > Gemmataceae > JAJPHU01. Next base: position 947,315 of record CAVYEC010000004.1, on the reverse strand, counting down.
TCGGCTCCCTGTCAGCCGTGGTCGCTGATTGGTGCTGCCTGGGCAGCTACCTGCACTAGTTGGGACGGCCCTCCGAGGCGGAGGGCGCCTACCGCAACGCCCTCAAGGAAGCCCGCAAACTGCTAGCCGCTTTTCCCCACACCCTCACCGCGCGGAAATGGCTCGCCCGGGTCCAACAGGAGCTGGGGATTCGGCTCTGCATCCGCGGGCAACGGGACGAAGGGCGCGAGCTGCTGGCCCAGGCCATCGCCGGCTGGCGCGAAATCCTGAAAGACAATCAGGACGACCCCGCTTACGCCGAGGAAGCCGGTGGGGCGCAGATCGAACTGGGCAACCTTCTCCGGGAGGACGGGAACCGGGAGGCGGCGGAAAAGGCGTTTCGCCAGGCCGTGGACTATTACGAGGCAGCGAATCGAAGAGCGTCTGCCGCGTGGCACAAGCGCCGGTGCCTGGGGAGAGTCTGGTATTGCTGGGGCATGCTGGGGAAGCTGTTCTGGGGCCAGGGCCGATACCCGCAGGCCGAGGAGGCCCTGCGACGCTCGCTGGCGTGTCCCAGCAACTGTTCGCCGAGTTCCCCCAGAAAAGGGACCAACGAACAGACCTGGCCCAAAGCCACGATAACCTGGCCTGGTTTTTCTGCATTCGCCTGGACCGCCAGCCGCATCATGCCGCCCGTGCCCTGGAGCACGCCCAGAAAGCGGTCGAGCTGGAACCGAGCTATCACGACTGGTGGCACACGCTGGGGGTGGCCCATTTCCGGCTGGGCCACTGGAAGGAAGCGCTGGCGTGCATCGAGAAGTCCCGGCAGCTCGAAAACAAGCCGGGTCCGCCCGACAGCCATGACCGCTTCTTCGAGGCGATGGCCTACTGGCATCTCGGCGAACGCGACAAAGCCCGCCGCTTTTACCACGAGGCAGTGCGATGGATGGACAAGCACTCCCCCAACGCCGCCGACCTGCGCCAGTTCCGAGCCGAGGCGGCGTCTCTGTTGGGAATCAAGGACGCATCCCCGACGAAAGCCAAGGAGACAGCGCCTGAGAAACGATAACGGACCGTCGCCCCATCCGGCCCTGAGCAGGCAGCGCGGCCTGTCGCCCCACTTCCCGACTCAGGCGCCGGTGATCCCCCACGGAGAGAGGATGGTATCGCCGGAGGAGAGCAACGGCGGCCGGTGAGTTTTCACCGCCGAGCCTCTCACCTGTCTTCGCAGCGCCGCGGCGCTCGGTCTCGCGCCGGGCACGACGGAGTGTGCTTGCAACGCAGACCGTGTGCGGTGGGAGCGGGGGACGATGGCGCCGGAACTGCCAGGAAGTGGCCGAAACGACCGACCCCAACGGCAGCATGGCCACGGTCGACCTCAACCCGGACGGCACGACGACGGCGTTGACGTTCCCGGCCACGCCGGGGGGTTCGCCGGCGGGGTCGGTGACGCCGTCGGCGCCCCCCGCCGTCCCCGAGCCTTCGGCGCTGGCGCTGGCGCTGGGCTTGGCCGGCGGTTGCCTTTTCCGGCGGCGATCCCAGGTGCCGAAATCCGTCCGGGAGCAACTCATCCGCGACCGGCTGTGATTGCCAGCTGGCATGGATCACTGAGTACCACGGATGCGACATCGTGGGGATTCGGAGGAGCAGGGGACGCCGGCGAATGTCCTGCTTGCGGCGACGGCGGGTGCCATGTCGGTACACCGCCCAACACGGCTATCAGAAAGGGAGAGAGACATGTTCTGGCACAACCTCTTTGGGCGGAGCCGCGTCGAGCGACCCGATCGGACGTTCCGGCCCGCATTAGAGCCGTTGGAGGCCCGTGAGGTGTTGGCGGCGCCGTCGCTGACGCCCTTGGGCGGCCTACCGCCGGACTTACAACAAGTTGCTCAGACCATTCAGGAAGCTATCCAACGACAGATCGCTTTGTATCAGGCGGCCTACCAGGCGGGCGTGGACCAGGCGAACCTGAGTATCGAAGGGAATGCCACTAGCACCGCGACTCACATCCTGGCGGACATCAGTGTGGTTAGCACCGCCACACTGATCGAAACTGGCCTGTCACTCCCTCCCCTCTCGGCGTTCGTCCCCCTGCCTTACCCGCAACTCTTCGCGGCGGGTATGTATTCCGCGGCGTTAAACGATTTCTGGAACACTCTCACGTCGTCCCCGCACTCTTCGAGTGCTTCCCAGCTTCAGTCGTCAGGGGTCGGCTACGGATACGGTTTCGGAGGCTTGGGAGGTCTTCCTGTCGGTTTAGGAGGTGGCGGGGGCGGCTTCGGATTTGGTTTCGGAGGGGGCGGGGGTGGCGGCTTCGGATTCTAGCCTAGGCTTCACGAACATTGGGTAATGATCGCAATAGGGCGACACCACCGCCTTCAACGACTACTTCGCGGTAAGAGGATTTCGAACCTCTTGGTCCGAGCCGGACGGCTCAGGATATCGGAAGAGTCTGGTAAGGAATGTGCTGCTCATCGAGGAGCTTGCGGGCGGCCTCGGAAATCTCAAAAACTTGACCGCGGAGGCAGCGGACGACGCTCTGGGTCGCCAGCAGATAGTTGCCCCGCACGCGGTCTTGGTCAGTCGGAAAGCGGATGCGAATCATCGTGTACCTCGGTTGAAGTGTACGAAGACCCGGATAACGAGACAAGCGAACGCATCCAGGGCCGAGAAGAGAAGCAGCCAGGAGAACAAAATCGGCCGGTGAGTCCTCGCCGCCAAGCAAGCCCTTACCGGCCCGCCATCGCCCCAGCGCTCGGTCTGCGCCGGTCGGATGGTTTTCTCCTTCTACCGCGGACCGCTCTCCCTGGCAGGGCGAGCCGGCTGTCAACGGTTCCGAGAAGCGGTCGCCGATCCCCGTTTCCATCGGCGAGGGGTGTTCCCTCCCGAAGCCTTTCCGTTGTGTCCGCAACAAAGGAGTTGTCCCATGTCGCGCTTCTCGATCATCCGTTGGCGGCAGATGGTAGAACGACAATCCAGACAGGCACCGGGCAAACGTCGCCCGAGGGCCGGGTTTCGGCCGGCTCGCTTCGCGCCGCGCCTTGAGGGACTCGAAGACCGCACCCTGCCCAGCACCTTTACCGTGATGAATCTCAACGACCACGGCCCCGGCTCGCTGCGGGCGGCCGTCGCCGCCGCCGACGCCAATCCCGGATCCACCATCGACTTCGCCGCCGGCCTGCACGGCACCATCACGCTGACCGGCGGCCCGCTGAACATCACAAGCACTACGACCATCAACGGCCCGGGCGCCAACGTCCTGAGCGTCAGCGGCGGCCACGCGAGGCGGGTCTTCGCGGTCGGCGCCGGCACGAACGTCGGCATCAGCGGCCTGACGATTGCCAACGGCCTGAGCGACCAGGGCGGCGGCATCGACAATCGCGGTAGCCTGACGCTCCGCTACGACACCCTGTCCGGGAATGAGGCCCTGGGCGACACCGGCACCAGCGGTATCGGCGGCGGCGTCTTCAACGAAGCCGGCGCCAGCTTGAACGTCGATCACGGCATCTTCTCCGGCAATTACACCGTGGGCAACGTCGGCCGCGGCTGGGGCGGCGGTATCTTGAACGAAGGCACCGCCAGTGTCACGGCCAGCACGTTCACCGGCAACGTGTCCACCGGCGGCAGTGAACCCCTTCAACCGGACAGCACGGGAGGCGTCGGCTACGGCGGCGGCATCGCGAGCGTTTATGGCTCAACCCTGACCGTCAGCAACAGTATCTTCACCGGCAACCAGTCCATCGACGGCCTCAGCACATTCAACGGCAGCGGCGGCGCGATCGGCAGTTTCCTCAGTTCGGTGACGATCAGCGACTGCACGTTCACGGCCAACCAGGCCCTGGCAAACTCCACCGTCGCCGTCGGCGGTGCCATCCGGAGCGTTCTCGACACGGCGTTCAGCGTGACCAACAGCTCCTTCACCGGCAACCAGGCCATCGGCTTCACCAAAGCCGACGGCGGTGCCATCGATGATGAAGCCGAAACGGCCAGCGTCACCGACAGCACCTTCTGCAACAACCAGGCTATCGGCAAGGGGCCTGGCGCCCTGTCCTTTGGCGGCGCCTTCGAAAACAATCTCTACGGCGCCAGCGGCGTCATACCCAGTCTGACGCTGATGAACTGCACGCTGACCGGCAACGAGGCCCTCGGCGGGGCCGGCGGCGACGGCGTCACCACCTTCGGCTTCGCCCAGGGCGGCGGCATCGACAGCAGCGGGAACGTGACCCTTCGGAATTCGGTCCTGATGAACAACCAGTCCGTGGACGGTGCGATGGCGCCCGGCGCTCCGCCTCGGCGACGGCCCCGAGCGCGGCGGCGGCCTCAGCATGGACTTGCCCGCCACTCTGACCGTCGCCAACAGCGCCTTTATCGGCAACAAGGTCGTCGGCGGGGCCGGGACAAGCGCCGGGGGTATCAGCGGCCCGGGCATCGCCGCCTTCGGCGGAGGCATCGAGGACTTCTCCGGCGGGTCGGCGTCGATAACCGACTCCCTCTTCCTCGACAACTCGGCCGTGGGCGGCGCGGGCGGCAGCGGCCAACCGGGCGGCGACGGCTTCGGTGGCGGCCTCGACGTTTCCTATAACACGACCGCCACGGTTAGCGGGACCGCGTTCCTCGGCAATCAGGCGGTCGGCGGCACCGGGTCCAACGCCGCCGTCTCCCTCGCGGCGAACGGCTCCAGCGGTGCCGGCATCGGCGGCGCCATCTCGCTCGGCACAGCCGTCCTGTTCGCCACCCCGGATACGTCGTCCCTGGCTCTCACCGGCTGCACGCTCCTGGGCAACGTGGCGCAAGGGGGGGATGGCCAACCGGGCGGCAACGGCGGCGACGGCTGGGGCGGCGGCCTGGGAGCTGTCGGCGGCAGCGCCACAATCAGCAGCAGTGCGCTGGCTTTCAACCAGGTGCTGGGTGGCGACGGTGGCTGGGGCGGTAACGGCGGGAACGGCTTCGGCGGCGGCATCTACGTCGCCGACGGCGCCGCCGTCAACGTCTCGAGCAGCGCGATCACGTACAACGTGGCCGAAGGCGGAGAAGGCAAAGGTGGCGGCAGTGACGGCCAGGGCATCGGCGGCGGTGTCTACAACCTGGGCTCGTTCAGCGACCTCGCCACCCTCATCGCCCATAACCACGCCTCGACCAGCAACAACGACATTTACGGTTAGAAGCCGAAGCGAGAAATCGGGAGTCGGCAATCGAGTTCCCAATTGCCGACTCCCGACTCCCGGCAGGGGCACCCCATGTCCGATCTCGCCTTACCGCTGCCCTGTCGCTGTTCCGAGCTAGTCATCCGCCCGCTCGGCGAGAACGATCCGTATGTGGTCGAGGACCCGCGCACCGGGGCCTATTATCACCTCGGCGACGAGGAGCACTTCCTGATAACCCAACTCGACGGCGAGGCCGATGCCGACACGATCTGCACCGCCTTCGCCGAACGCTTTGGCCATCCGCTGAGCGGCGAAGACCTGTACGAGTTCCTGGACATGGCCTAGGCCCGGGGTTCTTGCAGACATCGCGCGGGGAGTGCTCACTCTCGGGTGCAACGCCCAATGAGCGGCCTGGCCCCCACTCGCCAAGGGATGCTCACGGCGGCGCCGGGTGACGGCCATGCCACGGTGCTCTGGAACCCGCCCCCCTCCGACGGGGACTCGGCCATCGACGGCTATACCATCACCATTTCCGCGCCGAGCTATTCCCAGACGGTGCAGGTCAACGACCTGGCAGCCGAGGCCCTGGCGGGAGGCGTCAAGGCGGCGTACGGGGTCGTCGTGGGCGGGTTGGCCAACGGATCGAACTACACCATCGCGTTGACCGCCCATAACCGCGCCGGCCAAGGTCTGGCGGCGACCACTGCCGTCACCCCGGCAGCGACGCCCGGCACGCCGACCGACCTGACCGCCACGGCCGGCATCCACCAGGCTACGGTGATCTGTCTGGCCCCCGCCTCCGACGGCGGCAGCCCGGTCACGCGTTATGTCCTTCAGTACACGGACGGCACGGGGGTTCACACGCTCGATGTCCCGGGGAACACGACCAGCGCCACGGTCACGGGACTCGGCGACGGCACGACTTACACGTTCACGGTGCGGGCCGTCAACGCCATAGGCGCCGGGCCGGCCTCCGATCCCGCCACGGCGACGCTGCCCGATGTGCCGGTGCACCGGTCAACCTCACCGCCACCGTTGGCAATGGTCAGGCCGCGCTGAAATGGGGTGCCGCGGTTTCCGAAGGGGGACCGCCCATCGACAGCTACGTCGTTCGCGCGTTTGACCTCACGACGTTGGGTAACCCCTTCACCAACGGAGTGACGGCGACGATCCCGGTCACGAACCCGGCCGCGGCGTCGCTCCAGACCGTGTTGGGTCAGCTGAACGAAGGCACGAGCTATTTCCTGGTCGTGGCCGCGCATAACGCCGTCGGCCTGGTCCCGCGGCCACGCTCCAGGCGTCCACGCCGAATCCCATCCCGAGCGGCGTCCCTCCCGCGCCACCGCCACCGGCTCCAGCGCCCGCGCCGTCGGCCCCACTGCCCGCACCATCGGCCCCGTGCTGGTGGGACTCAGCACGGCCTTCGATTCGCAGGGCTTGATTGCCACCATCGCCGTCTACTCCAACGGCGACCTCTACCTCCTCTTGCCCCGCTTCATCGGCTGCATCGACACCGGCATCCTCAGTGCCAACCTGTATACCAACGCCCAGGGCCAGATCGGGCTGGTCCTCGTCTTGCAGAACGGCGGGGCCGCCTTCGCCATCGATCCGACCGGCGTGTACTTTTTGGGCAAGGGCCTGTTCAACGTCAGCCCGGCCTTCAACGCCGTCGGTCAGGTGACGCTGGTGGACACCGACGGCAACCAGGAAACGCTGGCCGGCACGCCGGGCGGCTTCACGGTGTTCAACTACGGCTGGGTAGTCAACGTCTTCCAGGATGGCAGCGGGGGCATCGGTGCCGACTTCGTGCTGACGACAGGGGGCAAGTTGATCCAGGTGAGTTTCGCCGGCATAGGCGTCCTGAATGCCGGGGTGGTCGATGCCGGCAATGCCTCCGCCTCCTCCGTCGCGTCGGTACTCGACCTGGTGATGAGCAGCGGTCAAGGGCTGCTGATGACTCTGATCGGCTCCCTGGACGTTAACGCACTGGTGGCGGCCTTCGGCAACGACCCGCGGTTCGCCGCCGTGGATCAGCTCTTCAGCGAGGAGTTGGGCCTGATCGCGAACCTGGCAGTGACCCTGGATCCGCCGGCCGCCCCGCTCTTCGCCCTCGCACAACGACTGCTCCAGGTCTCGTAGAACGGGAAACTCGGGTTTGGGAGCTGATATTGAAAAGCGATGTGTGGACACGACGGATCGGCGAAGAGATCGTGATCGCTGGCAACACCGGCGTGAAGGTGGTGGCGCAGACCGTCGAACAATGTCCCACGGAAGACGCATTCCTCTGCATCGTCGTTTCGGGAGCCGCATCCGCCATTCGGCCGCCGCAGAGCAAGGAGCCTCTCGCCTGAAGTGTTAACTCTTGTTGTGAGATTGTTCGCGGCCCGATCATCCGGGTCCCTGGTCGAGAACTTCTTCGAACCAAATGCCGGAGCAGTGGGAAGAACAGCAGTCCCAACCCGTTCGAGTACGTACTTCGGTGTTTCGGACGAATGTTGCAAGTATAAGCGCAAAGCCATATCCCCGGTGAAGTTGCGGCTAGTGAGCCTTGCAAGTCGAGCCGTGTACAATGGAGGTGGGAGGTGATCCTTGCCTCTGCTTCTCTCCGCGCAGGTGGGGCCCGACACGCCTTCCACCGCCCCCAATTAGAAATCTCTTGGACCATAAATGATGAATCTGCAGGAGGTCCGCGCGCTTCGTGCGCGACCAGGGGCTGCCCTTCGCCGATTCCTTGAGCGAACTCAGCATCCTCGACGCACTCAACGAACACGGAGTTCAGTTCCGCAACCGCCTCTTTAACCCCGTCACGACCATCTGGGGCTTCCTCAGTCAGGTGCTCAGCGAGGACCACAGTTGCCGTGATACCGTATCCCGAATCATCGCCCACCGCGTCTGCTCCGGCCTGAAGCCCTGTTCGCCCAACACCGCCAGCTACTGCAACGCCCGCGCCCGCCTCCCCGTCGCCGTACTACGCTCGTTGGCCAAGCGCACTGCCCAGCAATTGCACGACAGCCTTCCCGACGAGTGGAAATGGCACGGCCGGTCTGTCTTTATTGCCGATGGGTCGCACGTCTCCATGCCCGACACCGAAGAGAACCAGGCGAGCTATCCGCAGCCGGAGGTACAGAAACCGGGGCTTGGATTCCCGCTCGCCAGGCTCATGGTGTTGCTGTCGCTGGCCAGTGGTGCCTGCCTCGATCTGGCCATGGCGCCCTACGCGGGCAAAGGCACCGGTGAGACCACGCTGCTGCGGCAGATGTACGGCTCGCTCCAACGCGGAGACGTGCTCGTCGCGGATGCCTTATTCGACAACTACTTCCTTGCCTGGGAGCTGCGCCAACGCGGTATTGATTTGGTCGCCCGCGTGCAGGCGGAGCGTGTCGGGAGCCGGACGGTAGAGAGCAGGCCTGACGGCGACATCATCGTCTGGCAGCGTCCCGGCTTGCCGCGCGGCATGAGTTGGCAGACGTACTGCGGCTACCCCAAGACCATGACCATGCGGCAGGTGAGCGTCGATGCCCGCGACAAGAACAACCGCGCCGAGCAGTTCAAGGTTATCACCACGATCCTCGATGCCTCCATGGACGGCGTGCAGATCGGTGCATTATACGAGCGAAGGTGGGACGGAGAGGTCGATCTGCGATCGATTAAGTCGACCATGAAAATGGACATCCTGCGCTGCAAGACGCCCGAGATGGTCCAGAAGGAAATCTGGGCCTACTTGTTGGCGTACAACCTGCTGCGCACGGTCATGGCGGTCGCTGCGAGGGAGAACGGTGTGGAGCCTCGTAAGATCAGCTTCAAAGGTGCCAAACAGGTGCTGACGGCGTTCGCGCCGAAGTTGGAAGCAGCGCGGCCGGAGCAGCGTGCGGAGCTGGTTGACGCGATGCTGAAGGCGGTGGCCTACCACCGGGTGGGCAACCGGCCAGGACGCTGGGAGCCGCGGGCACGGAAGCGAAGACCGAAGCCGGGAAACCGCCTGATGCAGCCGCGGCATGAGGCCAAGTTGGCCCGGAACCGCGCGAAGTGGTATTAATACTCAGCAAGGTGGAAAATGCTGTGGAGCAGAAACGGACCGGGCCGCGAGGCATCGGACGGGGCGTTGCCGCGCCTCCAGGACGAGTTCAGGCACGTCAGGGGCCGATTTCACCACCACCAAGCCACCACTACTGCGCCAAGGGCAGTTCGGTGTCATTCGCGAAGCGTGCCAGGCGAGCCTTCCTCACTCACGCCCAGGCATGACTCCACGCCCGCTTCGCTTATGCTAGCGCCATTCGTGTTTCGGACCGAAGTGCGCTGGTAACGCGGCTTGCGCCGATGTCGAGAGACCGGCGTACGCGAAATGGGGCGCACTTGACAATATTCGGAATTTCGCATATTGTTAATAACGTAGAAACCAGCCTGGCCGCCGAACCAACCCGACCAGGCGGAGGAGTTCCATGCGGGACAGCCTTCGGCGTTTCAAGGCCGGGGTCTTTCAAGCCCTGGCCCACCCGACGCGCATCGCCCTGGTCGAACTGTTGCGCGACGAAGGAGAAGTGCCGGTCAGCAGGCTGTACGAGCGGCTCGATCTGGAGCAGGCCAACGTGTCCCAGCACCTGGCAGTGCTGCGCTCCCGGCAGATCGTCGTCGGCCGCAAGGACGGGAACCAGGTGTTCTACTCGCTGCGGGACCCAATCCTCGGCAAGGTACTCGACCTGATGCGGGAGTACTTCCAGGCGCACCTCAGCGAAGCCCTTGAGTTGCTCGAGGACATGCAGACGGAAGACAAACCAGCGCCAAGAGGGCATCGTTGACTTTCCACCGTTCCCCCACGGCCGGCAAGAAGGGGCGCCTGACCATCGCTGGCTGCCTGGGATAAGGCAACCGGATGGCGTCCCCGTCCTCGCGAGCGACCGTGGCCCGGTCGGAACCCATGAGCACAAAGGCCAGGAATCGCCCCCCCTCCCGCGAGCAGCCCGTCCCAGACCAGGGGGCCGAGCCGGGCCTGGGGCAGCTCGGCCGGGCGATCGACCACGCGGCCCACCTGCTGCCCGCGCAGGGGCCGATCACCGTCTTCATCCATCACAACACCCTCCACGCCTTCGAGGATTTGCCGTTCACCGAGGCGGTCAAGCGGGCCGCCCGGGTGTTCGGCTGTCAGCCCTACTTGAGCGAGGACCGTTATCGCCAGGAACTGGGGCGTGGGCGGATCCGCTTCGCCGACCTGGAGGCGGTCGTCCGGGAGAACCTGGGACCGTTGGCGGACGAGAAGGTTCTCGGCTGTTGCACCCGATTGGAGTTGCGCCTGGCGATGCTCCAGTATCCGCTGCGTTTCGGGCCGACCGAGGAGTTGCTGTGGTTCGTGGCGGAGACGGATGCCCAGCGGCGGATGGGGGACGGCGTCTCGGCGGCCGTCCGCGGGCGGCTGGTCGCCGAGACCCGCCGCTGGGTGATGCGCGACCTCCGCGGGGGCGAGGCCGGCCGCGGGGCCACGGCGGGTCTGTCCGCGCTGCTCGAGCGCTTCGGCGAGTCCCGGATCGAGGAGTGGGGAGAGGACGTCTGGGAGGCGTTTACCCTGCAGGCGCTGTGGCGGGTGTGCTGTGAGCGGATCGCCGGTATCCCGGAGCTTTCGTTGCCACCGCTGCTGCCGCCGCGGCACCGCGACCTGCTCCTGCTGGCGACGGGGGCCGACACCGACCTGCTGGTCCACGACCTGCTGACCCGCTTCTGCGGGGCGTTCCTGGACCAGGGCCTGGCGCACTGGCAACTTCCCCGGCGGGAGCAGGGGTTCTACCGGGCCTTCCGCGCTGTACGGCCTGCCGGCCGGGCCTCCCGACCGCTGGATGCGCGGCCTGCCGGAGGAACTCGCGCGCCTGGAGGCCGGGCACGTCGGGCCGCTCGAGTCGATTCGAGAGTCCCTCGACGCCCTCGGGGTTGCCGCGGAGGAGTGGGACGACTTCCTCCCCGCCACCCTGCTAGCCCTGCGCGGCTGGGCCGGCATGCTCCGCTTCCTGGAGGAGCGCGGCGACCGGGCGGTGCGACCGGTGCCGCAGGGCAGTCTGATCGAGTTCCTGGCGGTCCGGCTCCTGCTGGACCGGCTGGCGCTGGCCCACACGGCCCGCGAGGCCCTCGGGTTTACCGGCCCGTTGGGCGCGTTGCGCGGCGAACTCCGCCGCCGCATCGCGCCGCCCCGGCCGCGGAGCGTCGAGCAGCGGGCCTTCCTGGTGTTCCAGCTGGCGCAGGTCCTCGGCTGGGCGCCCGAGGAGCTGCACCGGCTGGGCGAGGGCGGCTGGGCCACCCTCGTGGACGAGGTCGAGATGTTCACGGCGATCGATCGCCGCCGCGTCCTTCACCTGGCCTACGAGCACAACTTAACCCGCCAGACCCTGGACGCGCTGGCCCTCCACGCCCGCGTCTCCCCTCCGCGGCCGGCCGCCCCGCGCTTCCAGGCGATCTTCTGCATCGACGAGCGCGAGGAGTCGATGCGCCGCCACCTGGAGGAGCTGGCGCCGGACGGGGTCACGTTCGGCATCGCCGGCTTCTACTTCCTCGACATGTACTATCGCGGCGCCGAGGACGCCCACTTCGTCCCGCTCTGCCCGGCCGTCATGCGCCCCCGGCACTGGGTCGTCGAGCGCCCGCTGGCGGGCGCGGGTGCGGCCCACCAGCGCCGGGCCCGCGCCGCCGGGCGCTGGGGACCGCCTGGCACCTGGTCCACGTCGGCAGCCGGACCCCCGGGCTGGGGGCGCTGCTGTCCGCCGCGGTCGGCGTGCTGGCCTCGGCCCCGCTCATCTCGCGGACCCTGTTCCCGCGGCTAACGGCGCGGCTGCGGAAGGCGTTCGGCCGGGCCGTGCCGTCCGCGCCGCCGACCCGGTTGCAGCTGGAGCGGCGCGACCCGACCCCCGGCCCGGAGGACGGCCAGGTCGGCTACACCCTGGACGAGATGACCGCGATCGCCGAGCGCGTGCTGCGCGACACCGGGCTGACGTCCGGGTTCGCCCGGCTGGTGTTCACGTTCGGGCACGGCTCGACCAGCCTGAACAACCCGCACGAGTCGGCGCACGACTGCGGCGCCTGCGGCGGCGCCCGCGGCGGGCCGAACGCCCGGGCCATCGCCCAGATCCTCAACGACCCGCGCGTCCGGGAGCGGCTGCGGGGGCGGGGGCTGGCTGTGCCTCCGGAGACGGTGTTTGTCGGCGGCAAGCACAACACCAGCAGCGAGGCCGTGACGTTCTTCGACCTGGACCTGCTGCCGGAGTCGCACCGCCAGGAGTTTGAGGCGGCGCGGCGCTGATCGAAGAGGCCGCCGACCGCGATGCCCACGAGCGCTGCCGGCGCTTCCAGTCGGCGCCCTTGACGCTCGGCTTCGCCGCGGCGCGGCAGCACGTCGAGGGGCGGGCGGAAGACCTCGCCCAGGTCCGCCCGGAGTGGGGGCACGCGACCAACGCCCTGTGCGTCGTGGGCCGGCGGCTCCGGACGCGCGGGCTGTTCCTGGACCGCCGGGCGTTCCTCAACTCCTACGACCCCACCCAGGACGACGCCGAGGCGTCCGTCCTGACCCGCGTCCTGCAAGCCGCCGTCCCCGTCTGTGCGGGCATCAGCCTGGAGTACTACTTCTCCCACGTCGATAACGCCGGCTTCGGCTGCGGCACCAAGCTGCCGCACAACATCGCGGCGCTGGTGGGGGTCATGGACGGGGCGGCCAGCGACCTGCGGACCGGCCTGCCCTGGCAGATGGTGGAGATCCACGAGCCGGTGCGCATCCTCTTCGTCGTCGAGACGAGGCCCGAGACGATGCTCCGCATCCTGGACCGCGAGCCGGCCATCGGCCGGCTGGTCCGCAACGGCTGGGTGCAGCTGGCCACCCTGGACCCCGACTCCCCGGCCGTTCACCTGTACCGCGACGGGGCGTTTCACGCCTACCGGCCGGAGGCCGAGCGACTGCCGCGGGCCCGCTCCTCGGTCGATTGGTATCGCGGCTGGCGCGACCACCTGGAGTTCGCCTCCATAACGGAAGAAGCATGACGGGGAAGGGGGCCATGTTCGACCACGCCTCGCTGATCGCCCTGCTGGGTCTCCTCGCCGTCGCGGCGCCGGTCCTGCTGCTGTGCGTCCTGGGCCTGCCGTCCCTGCTCGGCCGCCGGCTCAGCGAGCAGGCCACCACCACGGCCTGCCAGGCGGCGACCGTCGCCGGGCTGCTGGCCTCGCTGGCGGTCCTCGCCCTGATGCTGCTCCACGGGACGCGCCGCGAGGCCATCGAACTGGGCCGGTGGGTCGCCATCCCGCACTACCACTTCGCAGTGAAGCTGGTGTTCGACCGGCTGTCGGTGCCGTTCGGCATCCTGTCGTTCGTGCTGTGCGGGACGATCTCCGCCTTCAGCTCCCGCTACATGCACCGGGAGGGCGGCTACAACCGCTTCTTCGTGCTGTACGCGCTGTTCGTGGTCGGCATGGTGCTGACCGCCCTGGCCGGGACGATCGAAACCCTGTTCGCCGGCTGGGAACTGGTCGGGCTGTCCAGCGCCCTGCTGGTCGCCTACTTCCAGGAGCGGCCCGCCCCGGTACGGAACGGGCTGCGCGTGTGGGCGGTCTATCGCGTCTCGGACGCCGCCCTGCTGCTGGCGGCCATCGCGACGCACCACCTCCAGGGGGCGGGGGACCTCGGCGGGCTGCTGGGGTCGGCCCCCTGGCCGGAGGGTCGCGCCGCCGTGTCCGGGGGCCCCGCCCTGGCCGTGGGCCTGCTCCTGGTCGTTGCCGCCGCCGGCAAATCGGCGCTGGTGCCGTTCTCCGGCTGGCTGCCGCGGGCCATGGAGGGGCCGACCCCGTCCAGCGCCGTGTTTTACGGGGCCTTGTCGGTCCACCTGGGGGCGTTCCTGTTGCTGCGGGCCGGCCCCCTGCTGGAAACGTCGGCCGCGCTGTCCGGGGCGGTCGTCGCGCTGGGGCTGGCGACGGCGGCGTACGCCTACCTGGTCGGCAGCGTGCAGACCGACGTCAAGTCCGCCCTGGCTTTCGCCTCCCTGGTGCAGGTCGGCCTGATCGTCGCCGAGATCGGCCTGGGGCTGTGCTACGTCGCCCTGGTGCATCTCCTGGGCCACGCTTGCCTGCGGACCCTGCAGTTCATCCGGGCGCCGGCGCTGCTACATGACTACCACCTGCGGGAGAAGGCCCTCGGCGAGCACCTGCCGCGCCCGGCACCCTCCTGCCCATGGCGGGGGCCACTCCCGCCGGCCGCCCGCGCGGCTGGCTGTACCGCTTCGCCCTGGAGCGCGGCTACCTGGACGCCCTGATGGACGAGTGCGTCGTCGCCCCGTTCGTGCGGTTCTTCCGCCGGTGCGACGCGCGGGAGCGCCGCTGGACCGAGTTCCTGACGCCGGGCGGGGCGTCGCGGGAGTCGGACCTGGTCAAACCACATTCCGGGCCTCTGGAAGACCTGCCATGAGTGTTCTCGCGCAGCCGGTGCTGTGGCTGGAACTTGCGATCCTCGCCGCGCTGCTGGGGGCGCTGTGCGTCGGCCCGCTGCGCGACCCCCTCCGCGCCTGGCCGCTGGGGCCTGGCGTTCACCGCTGCCGCGCTCGCCTGCGCGGTGCTGGCCTGCCTGGGGTACTACCTGGGCCGGGCCGACGGCCTGGAAGCGGACGGGGGGGGCCACGCGGATCTCCTCGGCCGGCGGCTGCTGCACATCGACGAACTGAACGCCCCGCTGCTGCCGATGGCGGCGCTGCTGCACTTTCTGACGGCCCTGGCCACGGGCCGGACGAAGATGCGGCGCTGCTCGCTCAGCTGGTCGCTGGCCTCCGAGGCCATCCGCCTGACGGCGTTCGGCTGCGCCGAGCCGGGGCTGCTCATCGGCCTGCTGGCGCTGGGGACCGTGCCCGGGTACCTGGAGCTGCTCAACCGCCGCAAGCCGACCCGGGTGTACCTGCTGCACATGGCCCTCTTCGTCGGGCTGTTAGCCCTGGGGTGGGCCTTCTACCCGCGGGGGGGACTGACGCGGACCGCTTGGGCGGCGGTGCCGCTTCTGGCGGCCGTCCTCATCCGCTGCGGCGGGGTGCCGACCCACTGCTGGCTGACCGACTGGTTCGACACGCCTCGTTCGGCAACGCCCTGCTGTTCGTGACCCCGCTGACCGGCGTCTACGCGGCGGTCCGCCTGGCCCTTCCGGTCGCCCCGGACTGGGCGCTGCAGGGCCTCGGCGTGGCGTCCCTGCTCACGGCCGTCTATGCCGCGGGCATGGCCACGGTCCAGCACGAGGCCCGCCGCTTCTTCGCTTACCTGTTCCTCGGCCACGCCTCCCTCGTCCTGGTCGGTCTGGGCCTGCACACGCCGGTCAGCCTGACCGGCTCCCTGGCCCTGTGGGTCGCCGTGGCGCTGGCGCTGCACGGGTTCGGGCTGACCCTCCGCGCCCTGGAGGCCCGCTTCGGCCGGCTGTCGCTGGCGGACTTCCACGGGCTGTACGAGCAGTCCCCCGCCCTGGCGATGTGCTTCCTGCTGACCGGGTTGGCCAGCGTCGGGTTCCCCGGCACGTTGGGGTTCGTGGCCGCCGAGCTGCTGGTGGACGGGGCGGCCGAGGCCAGCCCGTATGTCGCCCTGGCCGTCGCGCCGCGGCCGCGCTCAACGGCATTGCCGTGTTGCGGGTCTACTTCCTGCTGTTCACGGGCGCCCGGCACGCCTCCGGCGTCCGACTGCGGGTCGGCCCGCGCGAGCGGTTGGCGATACTCACGCTGGCCGCCCTGATCCTCGGCGGCGGGCTCGTCCCCCAGCCGGGCGTGCTGTCCCGCCACCGCGCCGCGCTGGACGTCCTGCGTGCCCGCGACGGCGACGGCGCTGCCGCCGACCAGGATCCCAGGCCCCCGGCGGCCGAATGATCCCGACGATGAGCGGGTCGGCCGTGTTCGCAGTTGCAGACCATCGGAGGCCACCCGTGGAGGCGTCTGCAACCCCGATGTTACCTGCTCCGATCCGGAGCACCGAGGTGAGTTCGTGTCGTAGTGGTAGGCGCCGAGGTCACATCGACATGCGTGTTCACACCAAGCTCCTCAGCGCGCTCAGGACGGACACGCCTGCGTAGGTTCGTGTCATGAGGTAAGGCGCGACGGTCAGATCGACTCCACCGACGTTCAGCGCCTATAACCCATTTACCGGTCGGTTCGGCTACCGCTCTAACTACCTACGCCGAACTTGAACGTGGGCGAACAAAGACATCCGCGTACCGGCAGAGTAAGAAAGGGTGACAGGAATGAAATGGACTTCGACTTGACCCGGAACATCGGTTCGAGGATGAATCCCTGATGGAAGGATTTCGGGACCACAAGAGAATCCGGTCCTGTAGCTGGCCGGCTGTGGTTGCCCGACCAGGCTCATTTGTTGGACGTAAGCCTCCCGGAACGCCAAGTCCGCCTTCACGAAGTCCACGTCCGCCAGCATCCGAGCCTTGGCCGCCGCCATCATGGCCGCCGGGCCACCCGCCTTTTTCTCGGCCTCCACTCGTAATGTCGCCATCTCCTGGGCCGTCTGGCGGGCAACCTCGGCCTCGGCTAACTCCCGGAACGCCTTTTGGGCCTTCTGCCGCACCTCGGCCTCGGTCTGATGCAGTTGAAGCAACGCCATGCTCGCCATCGTCTTCCGCTCCCGGATGGTGTTCCGCCGCTTGCCCCAATGTGGAAGATTGTCCATACGACGGCCAGCCAGATCAGATAGACATGTTCCTGCCAAGCATTCTGGAGACTTCCTTTCTTGGATGGCCCGTGCGTCCGGGATTCGGACGGTTTAGCCCCGTTGCCAGAGGCTAGGCCTCGCCTTCCGGATAGTTCCCTGTTGATCGTCTGATTGCCTACCCGACACAATCTGCATATCGACCCGTGTGGGCAAACCACTCAACTTGTCGGAGGAAGCGATTTTCACGGACGGAATGTTAGAAGTCGTGCGACCCGGTTAAACGTCAGAGAGACTGTAAGTTTCCAGGACTGAAGCGCACGATGTTCGCGGACGGCGTGGACCTGCGCGGGCCAATTACCGGCCGACCGGAAGGGTTAAGAACGGCCCGCCGCCCGGCCGGTGGCGGGTGAAGTCGAGTCGGCTGAGCAGGAGCACCAGGGCCAGCGTCGTCTTGGTCGGCTGATCCGCGTCGTCGATGTAGTACCAGTAGCCGCGGTAGCGGACCGCGACGAAGGCGTTGGCCGGCGGCTTGTGCCCGCCGCAAACGTGGACCTCGAACAGCCCGCGCGTCACCTCCCACCTGTCTAGCACCCTCGCCTCGGCATCCACCTGGGGCTGGACTAGGCCGCAGTTGAAATGCTCGACTGGCACCTCGACGCCGTTGGCCAGGTAGAAGTACACCTGCGCCGTCGAGCGCGGCACGACGCGGAGGTTGGCCGACGGCTCGCGGGATAACGGAGGGGGTCGGGGGCTTCGCCGACCATCAGGTCATAGCGGCGCTGGTCGGGGATCAAATTCAACAGCGCGGTCAGCTCCGTCAGTTCCGGGCTGCCCTCGGCGCCGGGGTTGACCTCGAACACCAGCGGGCACTCCAGGCGGACGAACGCGCGAACTTGGCGTCCCCGCCGGCCCGGTATTCCATGCCGTTCTTGGCGGCTTCCACCTCAGCCGCGGCGGTGACGGACTCCGCCGGAATCGGGGCGCCCACCTCCTCGAAGCGCTCCTCGACGTGGATGAAGGCCAACTCCCGGTCCTGGGCGATCTGGCGCAACTCGGCAACACGCTGGTAGCGGGCGAAATCCGAGATCACGCCCCGCTGGGGGCCGCTGGCCGTCACGGCGTTGGGCACGCCGTTGAGGCGTTCAACCCACAGCCGCAGGATGGTGGAGGTTAGCCAACTGGTCGAGCCGAGGAACGCAAGCGTCTCGTGGGAGATGGGCGACAAGAATTGCCGGACCTCCTCCGCTTCTCCGCTCGGCAGGAGGGTGATGGTCGGCCGGTTCGCCCTTCCCATCAGGAAGTCCGGCAAAATGGTGGTGAACGAATGAAACGTCGAGACGTCGGCGAGGATCAGAAAGAGCGGGCTATCAGGGAGCTGCTGGGCGTCGTTGCAGTCGGGATAGACGGCGAGGATCTGGTAGACGGCGTGGGTGAAAAAGGCTTCAGCGGAGTGTTCGATATATTTGGGGGATTGGGGACATTGGGCGAGGTCGGCGATGACACAGAGGGGATTTTCCCGCGCTTGTACGGTGAGCGGTCCGGCATCGGAGACGATGCGTCCGCCATGAAGGCGATGTGGAGTTGTTCTAAGCCGACGGGGAACAGGTTAAAATGCTGTCATGGATCGCGAACCATGATCTTGAGCCTCCGCACGATGCTATAGGTATGGGAAATCACCGTTTAGATAGTGCGTGAGGCTCATCTTGCGCAGACACGGTGTTCAATCCGGGCTAGCCTTTACTCCTCTCGTCACTGCAAAGTGTGATTAGAGGCGAGTGCTAGACTCAACTACGTCCGGCTACGGCGCATCCTCCACCTGCACTTCTTGCGTAACGTCGTCCTTTACAGCGGCTACCGCGACCGCTTCCGCCGCCGAGTCGGGCGACTCGACGAGGTGTTCGCCGAGCACTTCGGGGACCGCAACGAGGAGACGGTCCGCAAGCTCCGCCAGTGGATCGACAGCCGCCTCCGGCCCAGGCCCCCCGCCGCGCACCAAATAGGTAAACCGCGCCGGCGCGACTTCCCTTCTTTCCCATACCCGCCCCCGCGATGATGAGGCCGATATCGGCATCGTGGCCGACTTCGTGGCTGTTTCACAGCTCGGCCTCACGGGGACGATGCCCGTCCGAAGCGGGCGGCAGGTATGGTTAGTTCTACTCCAAAGACTCTGAAGCCGTCCGTCAGCGCCGGCAAGGACCGCCGGATGGTCCGCGCGGAACTGATGGGCAGCCACTCGCACGGCACCACCAGCGGTGTCCGCGTCCACGTCTGGATTCGGGGCGGCAACTACCTGGCCCGCGGGTCGTACCTCGGCCAGCGGTACGGGGAGACGCTGGGCGACGACGAGGTCGAGGCCGCATCGCGCCTGCGACACCTGCTCAACGAGATCGAGGACGGCAGCTTCGTCCGCCCCACCGAGGCCCGCCAGCGGCCGCTGGCCAGAGGGAACCTGCCCCGGATGACGTTGCGGCAGCTCGCCAACGAGTACCTCGGCGACCGGCGGAAGCTCCGCGGCCAGCGCACGGCCGACACCTACCGCTCGCGGCTGATGCCGGTCCTGGACTTCGCCGAGCGGCCCGCGGCCCGCCAGCGCTGGCCCCTGGCGTCGTCCGTCGACCACGATTTCGCGGTCAGGCTGCGCGCCTTTCTGCATGACGAGTACCGGACCACACGGAACGGGCGGGCCGGCGGTGCCCCCAAACCCCTTTCCGCCCGGCAGGTGTACAACGTGCTGGAGTGCCTGAGGTCCATGCTGGCCTGGGCACGCCGGGCCGAGGTACGCAAGTTGCCTGCGGACTGGGGCAACCCGCTGACCGAAGACGTGGTCGGCAAGCGGCCCCGAAAGAACCCGCTGCGCGAAGACAAACTGCCGCTGGAGAAGCGTATCGCCCTGGTGAGTGGTATGGACGGCTGGCAACTCTGCCACCTGGCGTTGCTCCTGACGTTGCCTCTGCGTCCCGAGGAGGCGGCGGGGTTGCTGGTCACGGACGTCAACTGGGAGAAAGGCTGGCTGGAGTTCGGCACCCGCCTGGGCGGGTCCGACTTCACCAAGGGGCGACAGGACTTCGTGGTGCCTTTTCCCGATGAGCTGCGCCCGCTCCTGCGTATCTGTGTGGGTGGCCGGAGCACGGGCCCCTTGTTGCGGCGGCGGTCCGCTTGGGAGGGCCGGAGGAAGCGGTCGGTCACCTCGCCGGAGCAACTGCTTCGGATGTACCAAGCGAGGCTGGACAAGGCACCGCGCGGAAGCGTGCTGACCGAGCAGGACCGAAAGCGCGTGTTCCGCCGACTCCTGCGCGAGTTGGGCGGCGTTTCGACAGACCAGCTGTCCAGGGAATTCCGGGGCCTCCTCCAGGCTCGCGGCCCGGTGGGAGGGGTCAGCCTGTACACGCTCCGCCACGCCGTGACGACGGCGATGCACCGCACGCCCGGCATGCCGCACCTGGAGCTGACGTACATGACCGGCCACGCCACCCGCGACATCCTGGCCGAGTACGTCTGCCTCGACCCGGTCGGGGCCATGCGGAGGTACTTTGAAACCATCCGCCCGTTGCTGGATGCGATCGCCCGGCAGAGCAAGATCGTCGGCTTACCGGTGGCTTGAAACTCGCCGTGTAGCAACGCCGCTGTGTTTCGCTCTCTCGGTTCCCGTTCCCTCTGAATACTTCCCTGGTCAAGCAGACCAGGTTGACATCGGCCGCTAGTGTTCTTGCTATAATGGAGTTGGCGAAGTGGCGGAAGTTCCTCGGTGCCCACGAGGCCGCTCGAGAGAAAGCTGAGGGCAAAAAAAGGACGGCCATTCGATCAGTCGCATGGCATCATTTTCCAGGAGTGATAGAATTAAATGTGGTCAGGCTGACTCACGCCACCTACGGAACCCAACGCCAAGTGCGACGATGTTGGGCGAGCCAAGGGCTTGGTAGAACTGACCCACGGCTGCTGATAGGGCAATTACAATCGGTGTCGAGTACACTTGAACCATGACGAATTCTTCGCGATCTGTTGCGGAGAAAAGTCCGGTAGCCCTGGTGCACGGATGGTACACGATGGGTGCACACGGAATAAAGTGTTCGGTGTAAGAACCTGGAGGTCGGTTGTCAGAGGTCGTCACGTAAGTGACGGTATTTCATGGTCTTGTGCGTCAGGTTGTGTTCGCGGATGAGATCAGCAGGTACGAGGGAATGACCTCCACGGAGAGTCCCGTCCTCTCCGCTTAGAAAAAGTTTATTCCCATAACATTCGAGTAATGCACCGAGCGGTGCCTGATCGGTGGTCGGTCGAAAGGAGTACCACTTAATGAGTGGTCAACTCCGCGGATCGTCCTCGGCACGGTAGTCCCGGCCCGGCTGAGCGATAGTCGGGTGGCGGCCGTGTTCGTTTCCGTGTGCTAGGGCTGGGCGCCGCAGGTAGCCGCGACTTTTCCCGCCCGCCGGACTGACTCGAGCTGTCCGTCGGCCGTTTTTCCTGCACCCCAGCCGACTTTTCTTCACGCGGGCCCTTGTTCCTTTCCGTGAGCTATACCTGGACGCCGCTTCTCACGGCCTTTTCACCGTCCGATCATCATACGGGCACCTCGGCGGCGCCCAACTCCTAAATCTTCTGGAAAGCGTGCCGTCTCCGCGATCGCAAGTCCGCCTCCTCCCGGGTCGTCGCGCCGATCATCAGGGCCAGGACCAGGGCCAGCTTCACAATCCCGGAACCCTCATTCCCCGTCGTGTCGTCTTCCTGGACGACGAGGCCCGCACAACGGAAGTCACTGGCGGAGGCGAGCAAGGAATTGCCGGCGAACACCGCGTCCACGCTCGAACGCCCCTCCGGGGATTGCCAACCGTCGCTCCCGATCTCGAACGTTTCGGGAGTGGGATTCAGCAAATAGTCTTCGCCGTCCCCGGCTTCGGCAACCGCATCGTTCTGAGTGGTCGGGGCGGCAACCGTGGAGGTGATTCCGCTGCCGTTGTGGAGTCCGCCTTGGCCGAAGCCGGCATCCGAGAACCGAGAGAGGCTCTTGCCGCCGAACGGGCTGGTCTCGGCGGAGAAGCCGTTCGCGCTCGTGAAGCCGACGACTTGCTGGGCCGGCGTGAGAATCTTGCCGGACCTGACTCACGTTCGCCGAGTAGACGAACGGATTCGTGGTCAACGTCGTCAGATCGTCGCCCGCGGACGAGGACGAGAGAACTCCGCTCGGACCCAAAACGGCCGCCAACACCCGGCTGACCGAGGCCGTGATCGACGGTTGCGTCGCCGGACTTGTGATTTACCGAGAAAAATGATATTTCCGCCGTCGCCGCAATTCGGCCTGGAACAAAAGCGTTGTCGGATATTAACAGGGGTTAACATTTACATGTTAACCTTCGAATACATTGACTTTTACGATCCTTCATACCGTTTTTTGTGGCTGCACGGCCCACCGTCTTGTTTTTCTCATTTCCCCAGGGGGCGTCGATCCTGCACAGTCGGGTGGTCCGACATTCAGCAGGCGGAAGCCGAAATGCGCGGATTGGCGGAGCCAAGCAGAGGGCGGCCCGGTCGTGGCCAAGCGCCTGGGGCAAACGTAAGTTATACTTGCGGCAAAACCTCGCCGTGGCCCGTTCGGCGCAAGGCCGAACTCTTCGGGGGAGCTTATGCCCGAATCGAACAAGCTGAATTCGCCACAGACGAAAAGTCTGGATTCGCTGTTTACGCTGCTATCGGAACAGCACCCTGCCGGCGCCCGCTCGCCCTTGCGGGGCCTAAACGCCTCCCCCCTGCTGAACCCTGTCGTCTCCCGTAATCCCCTCGAAGCGCTCGGCGGCCCGATGGCGGACGCCACGCCCCCTCCCGACTTGACGGATCCTGCCGACCTCGGCGCCGCGCAGCAATGGCTGCAAAACGAACGAAACCGGCTAGACCAGTTCACGCGCCAGCAGATGGCGTTGATCCACCAACAGCACCAAGCCCTGCTCGCGAAGGAATATGCCAGCGAGGAGGCGCTGGTCGTGCGGTCGCAGGAGGTGAATCGGGAGATTCATTTCCTCGCTTCGCAGACCCAGATCGTGCAGGCCCGCGCGCGCCAACTGGCGGAGCGCGAGGCGGTGTTGGCCGAGCAGATGGAAAAACTCTCTCGGGCGCAGGAAGAGTTCCTTGCCGTCCAGCAGACCAGCAAGGACCTGCAAAGAAACACCGAGGCGCAGCGAGCGTACCTGGAGGGACTTCTGGCCGAGACAACCCTTCTTCAAGAAGAGGAAGAAGAAGCCCGCCGGAAGTTCGAGAGGTGTGAGGCCGAACTGAAAGAGCGCCAGAAGGCGTGGGAGCAAAAGCAGGCGGCGCTGGCCGGCGCCAGGCGGAGATGGAGCAACGCTACCTGGCCCTGGAACAGGCGGAGCAGGCGATCCAGCGGCGCATGGCGGAAGTCGATGAGCTGGAAGAGCGTCTTCGCCAGGAGTTGGAGGCCCAGGAGCGGCGGCTGGCCTCGGAACGCCGCGACTTACAGGGGATTTGGGACTCCCTATCTCCACAGCGGCCGGGCCGGGACCAGGACGAGGGCGGCCGTGCGGCCCTGTCCGCTGACAAGCGGTTTCCAAACCGGACCGCGGAACCATCCCGGAGCCTGCGCGGCTGACGCCGCGGGTCGGTCCTTCTCAACTCCACAGCGACCACGTCCAACGTGTATCAGAGAAATCAGCAGCTCTTCCTTGACGCACTGCGGGAAGCAAACTAAGGTTTTTTGTCCCTTGGACACTCCCGTCCCAGGATCTCCAGAGAATCGGACTCGCGCTGGAGAGCCTTCCCCTCCTGAAACCTCCAATCGGATAGCGCCGCTCACGACCCTGAATAGGGGCCGCGACAACTGTTGCCGGAACCACTCGGGGCAGACCTCGTGTTGCTGCTCCGGACTCGCTTTCTGTCTTTCAGGGGATCCGAAGAACATGATGCGTCTTATTTGCCGTTCCTTGCGAAAGTGTTGGTCTCTTTCGGCATCCGCCCGGGATCCTCGGCGTCAGCACCGCGCCCGACCGCGACTGTGGGTAGAAGAACTGGAAATGCGTTTGGCTCCATCGGCCGACTTGCTCAGCAACGTTGCGACGCCAAATGTTTCTGTCGTCAATTCCAGCACGGCCTCGCCGTCCGTCATGCCGCTGATACTGCCCAGCGGCTTCAGTCCCCAGCAGATCAGTCAGGCTTACGGCTTCAATCAAATCAAGTTCAGCAACGGTGCCGTCCAAGGCAACGGCAGCGGCCAGACCATCGCCATCGTGGACGCCTACAGTGAGCCTACTATCACCAGCGATCTGGCAACCTTTGACTCGACGTTCGGCCTCGCCGCGCCGCCTAGCTTCACCGTGGTCAACCAGAGCGGCGGCAGCTCGTTGCCAGCTTCCAATAACACCTGGGGCATGGAGGAGGCCCTGGACGTGGAGTGGGCACACGCCATGGCGCCAGGGGCCAACATCCTGCTCGTCGAGGCCAACAGCGGCGGCTTGACGGACTTGTCAACCGCGATACTCTATGCCAGCCATCAGCCGGGCGTCTCGGTGGTGTCCCTGAGTTGGGGCCTGCCGGAGTTCGTCGGCGAGAATTACTACGACAGCTATTTCACCACGCCCTCGGGGCATACCGGCGTCACCTTCGTCGCTTCGTCCGGCGACAGCGGCTCGTCCGGCGCGCCCCTTTTCGCCTCTTCCTCCCCCAACGTCCTGGCCGTCGGCGGCACGCAGCTGAGCACCGACAGCAGCGGCAACTACCAAAGCGAAACCGGCTGGAGCAGCGGCGGCGGCGGCGTCAGCGCCTACGAGACGCGGCCCAGCTACCAGCCCAGCACCTACAGCAACGGCACGACCACGGGCACGTCCACCATGCGCATGACGCCCGATGTGTCCTACAACGTCTCGTCGTATGCCGTCTACAATACCTCCGGCTCCAGCGGGTGGACTGTCGAGGGCGGAACCAGCGCCTGTGCCCCGCAGTGGGCCGCACTCATCGCTATCGCTGACCAGGGACGGGCCTTGGATGGGCTGAACACGCTCGACGGCGCCACGCAAACCCTACCGGCCCTCTATCAACTCCCCAGCAACGATTTCCACGACATCACGAGCGGCAGCAATGGCGGTTACTCCGCCGGCACGGGTTACGATCTAGTCACCGGACTGGGTACTCCCGTGGCCAACTCCGTTGTCGCCGGTCTGGTCTCGTATGGCACACAATCCCCGCCGCCGTCTCCACCCGCTCCGCCGCCGGGTCCGTGGGTGGTGACACCGGCCAGCGGCAATCCCAATCCCGCCACCGGCACGACCACCAACCTGAGCGTCCTCGGCGGCGACAACAGCGGCCCGTCCAGCCTGACCTACACCTGGTCGGTCGTCACCGAACCATCCGGCGCCCGCACGCCGACCTTCAGTATCAATGCCAGCAACGCCGCCCAGAACAGCACGGCCACCTTCTATGAGGCCGGCGCCTACACCTTCGAGGCCACCATCACGGATACATCGGGACTTTCCATCACCAGCGCGGTGACGGTCACGGTCAACCAGACGCTGACCAGCATCGTGGTTTCCCCCGCCAGCACCTCGGTGACGGACGGCAACACGCAGCAGTTCACGGCGACGGGGAAGGACCAGTTCGGCAACGTCCTGAGCACGCAGCCGAGCTTCACCTGGACGCTTGCCGGCGGTTCCGGCTCCCTGGGCAGCGCGGGACTGTACACCGCACCGAGTGCGGGTACGGGCACCGCCACGGTGCAAGCGGCAGCCGCAGGACGATCGGGCACCGCGTCGGTCTCGTTCAGTTCCGCCCCCGCGGCTCCCTCGAACTTGACGGCCACGGTGGCGACCACGAGCCAAATCAACTTGGCGTGGGCCAACAATGCCGGCAACGCGACGGGCCTGGTGGTGCAACGCTCCACCGACGGCACCACATGGACGACGCTGGCCACGCTCGCCGGCACCGCCACCTCGTACTCCGATACCGCGGTGAGCGCCAACACCACCTACTCCTATCGCGCCTACGCCAGCAACAGCTTCGGCAGCTCGCCCTACAGCAACGTGGCCAGCGTCAAGGACGTTGTGGGTCCGTGGGTGGTGACTTCGGCCAGCGGCAATCCCAACCCGGTCACCGGCACGACCACCAACCTGAGCGTCCTCGGCGGCGACAACAGCGGCCCGTCCAGCCTGACCTACACCTGGTCGGTCGTCACCGAACCATCCGGCGCCCGCACGCCGACCTTCAGCATCAACGCCAGCAACGCCGCCCAGAACAGCACGGCCACCTTCTATGAGGCCGGCGCCTACACCTTCGAGGCCACCATCACGGATACATCGGGACTTTCCATCACCAGCGCGGTGACGGTCACGGTCAACCAGACGCTGACCAGCATCGTGGTTTCCCCCGCCAGCACCTCGGTGACGGACGGCAACACGCAGCAGTTCACGGCGACGGGGAAGGACCAGTTCGGCAACGTCCTGAGCACGCAGCCGAGCTTCACCTGGACGCTTGCCGGCGGTTCCGGCTCCCTGGGCAGCGCGGGACTGTACACCGCACCGAGTGCGGGTACGGGCACCGCCACGGTGCAAGCGGCAGCCGCAGGACGATCGGGCACCGCGTCGGTCTCGTTCAGTTCCGCCCCCGCGGCTCCCTCGAACTTGACGGCCACGGTGGCGACCACGAGCCAAATCAACTTGGCGTGGGCCAACAATGCCGGCAACGCGACGGGCCTGGTGGTGCAACGCTCCACCGACGGCACCACATGGACGACGCTGGCCACGCTCGCCGGCACCGCCACCTCGTACTCCGATACCGCGGTGAGCGCCAACACCACCTACTCCTATCGCGCCTACGCCAGCAACAGCTTCGGCAACTCGCCCTACAGCAACGTGGCCACGGCAACGATCTCCGAAACGAGCGGCGGCGGTGGCGGCGGCGGAGGTGGTGGAGGAGGCGGGATAAACTCACCCACAACAGTCGGTGGACAATCTTCCGGAGCGGCGACGGCTCCATCAACTGGTATTAATCCGTGGCAGCAGCTTATCGACATGATCTTGGCCGATATACAGTTGTTTGATTCGCTGTTGATTAAGCTCACCAACATGGTGGAGCACGACAGCTCGCTCCTCGGTAAGTCCTTCTAGGGCGTTCCCGGACGGGGAGTCTGAACAGGGATAAACTGCGGGCGATGGAGGTCGAGAGGGGGCCGGCGTCAGAGGTTGCCTGACGACAGAAAGCCGTTCCGATCCGGCAACGTCCTATTGCCGGATCGGAACGGCTGACGCCGCGGGTCGGTTTTTCTCAACTCCACAGCAACCACGTCCCGGTGGTCAGCACGTAGGCGGCGATGAGGGCGTTGGTGACGGCGTGAGCCAGCACCGGGTCGGACAGGTTGCGGCGGCGGTACAGCTCCCAGGCGTAGAACATTCCGGCCAGCGTCCCCGCCAGCCAACGGCCGTGCAACAAGCCGAACAGCAACGAGGAGGCGAGGAAGGACGGCCAGGTGAACCGGCCCAGCGGCACGGCCTCAACGTCCGCCGCCTGGAGTCGGCGCGGCAGGTAGCCCCGGAACGCCAACTCCTCGGCCAACGGCACGGTTATCACCGAGCCGACCACGCGAAAGAGGAGCCAGACGGCGGCCCAGACGGCGGGCGCTTCGGCCAGCGCCGGGGGCAACGCCGGCCTCGTCTCTTCGGACGAAGCCGGTTCGAGGGCCAACCAGAGAAGGAAGACTCCCGCGCCGATCAGGACCGCCGGCCAGGACCACGAGCGGAACAGGCCCGCGTACCGGCGGCGGAAGTAGAACAGGACGGCCCCGACGGCGAGCACGCGCGTTGGGTAGAGCCAATCGAACCCGCCCTGGAAAGCGCCTGCCACCATCATCGTCGCCAGCAGGACGAGCAGGGGGACGAGGAGATAGGCGGTTGTGGCCGTTCGGGCTGGGGGAGTTCTTCGGGTCGTTTGTGGAACCAACGGATTTGCTGCGTGAGGACCACGGTGCCCAGGGCGATGGCGTTGAAGGCCAGCCCGCCTGGGAATGAAATCCGCCCAGCGCTACCTCGGGAGAGGCCCAACTCCCCAGGGCGATCAGGGCGGTGATGCGAACCACGTTGGCGAACCAGATCGCGGCGGTTGCCAGCGGCAGGATCCAGAGCGCCCGTGGGAAGCGCAACTCCTGACGATACAGCCAGAAGTAGATGGCGAGGAAGCCCCAGAGGAGTCCGATCCCCTCATAGCCGGAACACGACGGGGAGATGTAGACATGGAACTGCCGCGTGCCGATGACGAAGTCGTGCGGCTCGCAGACCGGGTCGCTCACCAGAGATTCGAGCAGGCCGCGGGCGGCCCAAAAAGTCCTGCGGCTCAGAGGGATCCACAGGCGGTCGGTCAATTTCGCTGCGGTCCAGGCCAGCACGCCGATAGCGATTCCGCACAGGAGAAAGAAGACCGCCTCGCGCAGCAGGGACGGCCGGCGATGGGCCGACAACACGGCCGCCGCCCACAGCCCCAGTGTCAAGCCGGCCAGCAGAAACCACGCCATCATCCCCGCTTGGGTCCGGAGCAGCGCTTGCGCCTCCGCTCCCGGCGGAAAGGCCGTCAGCAAGGCGAGGACGGCGAAGGCGGTGAAGTGGCCGGCCAGAAAGGACCGGACGCTCCGGGAATGGCTCGGCGCCGGCCGATCTCGATAGGCTGCCCGCAACCGCGCCCCGAAGAGAAGGGTCGTCACGCCGATGACGACGGCGAGGCGGGTGAAGGAAGGGACCAGGGCGGCCACCGCTGTTTGCCAGGCAACCTTTGCCGCTGAGGATCCGACGACGGCAATTAGGGAAAGCCCGAGCACCTCGGCCAGGAGCAGGGCAAACAGGAAGCAAATCCACGTAGCCCCCCGGAAGGGGATCGGGCGTCCGAATCTCCCTCGGGTGGCCCCGGCGCGAAGGATTGCTCCCGGTGGGGGGAGGGTTGTAAACGCGGATTGCCGGCTTCCGAAAGCATTGAATGGCGACCTTGAAGGGAATGGAATATAAGGTTACTTGGACGCGCCCCGCCGCGCCCTTTCTTCTTTGAGGAGATCCGCCAACTCCTACTCGGCGGCGAACCGCTGGCTCGCCTCCTGGCCGGCCTGCAAGGGGAGACTCACCGCCGTCCCGCCTCGGCGCGGGACGCCATCGGCCGCGGCAAGACGAGCAGAAGGAGAAACACGCTCAAGGATAGTCGGAACAGGGGCCGCTCCTTCCTCGCCAGCCCCTGGACTGCTATGATAATTATTCCAAACACGCGGTATTGCTCCGGATCAATGGGCGCATCCAGTTCTTCCCGGCCTGTCCCGCGCGTCCCGGGGGACCAGCCCGTTGTCCGTTCTCGCCGGGAGAGAAAGCCGAACCATGCCCTCTGCCGCACTGACCCTACTTCTGACGTTGACGGCAGCGCCGCAATCTGCCTCTGAACTATTGTTGGCGGAAGGCGGACGCACGACGTACACCATCCGTCTCCACCGCGCCGCGACACCACCCGAACGGTACGCGGCCGAGGAACTCGCCCATTTCCTCCGCGAGGTGAGCGGGGCGGCCTTCCCTATTCAGGTCGTCGAAGACTCTTCCGCCGACACGGGTCCGAGTTTGTACGTAGGACCCGGAGCGTCCGCCCGATTCATCGCCCCGGGGGAGATCGCCCGTTTGGGTGGGGAGGGGTACATCCTCCGGACGAAAGGAACTTCCCTGGCCATCGCCGGCGGCGGCCCCCGAGGGACGCTGTACGGCGTTTACTCTTTCCTGGAGGATAATCTGGGGTGCCGCTGGTTCACCCCCCACGTCACGCGCATTCCCCACAAAAAGAGCCTCGCCGTCCGTCCCCTTGACCGGATGTTCGTCCCGCGCCTGGAGTATCGCGACCTGGACTATGTCGATGCGCGGGACCCCGATTGGGCCGCGCAACAAGCTAAACGGCCGGAGCGTCCGCCTCGACAACTTCCGCCGCGAGGAGCGCCGCGGTGGCCGCGTGCTCTACGGGCCGTTCGTCCACACGTTCGCCCGCATCCTCAACCCGCAAAACTCCTTTCGGCTGCACCCCGAATATTTCTCCGAGGTCAACGGCAAACGCCTGGCCGAGCGGACGCAACTTTGCCTCTCCAACCCCGACGTACTCCACATCGCCACCGACACGGTGCGCCGCTGGATGCGGCAGCAGCCCGACGCCGCCATCTTCTCCGTCAGCCAAAATGACTGGGGCAATTACTGCACCTGTCCGGATTGTGCCCGCGTCACCGCGGAAGAAGGCTCCCCGAGCGGCCCCTACCTCCGCTTCGTCAACGCCATCGCCGATGCCCTGCGGCCGGAGTTCCCCGACAAGGCCGTCGATATGCTGGCCTACCAGTTCACGCTACCGCCGCCGGTCAAGACGGTGCCGCACCGCAACGTCATCGTGCGCGCCTGCGACATCGACTGCTGCTTCTCCCACCCGATCGCGGCGGGGGGCGAGGGCGACAAAACCAATGCGGACTTCGCCCGCCACCTGCGCCGCTGGGGGGAAATCTCGCCGCGCCTGTACGTCTGGGATTACGCCATCAATTATTCCCACCTCGTGCTGCCTTACCCCAACCTTTACGTCGTCAAACCGAACGTCAACTTTTTTATCGCCCGGGGGGTCAAGGGAGTCTTCGAGCAGGCCAACTCGTCCAGCACGGGGGGTGAGTTTGCCGAGCTGAGGGCGTGGCTTTTGGCCAAGACACTGTGGGATCCCGCCTACGACACGGACCGGGCCATCGACGAATTTCTCGACGGCTACTACGAGCAGGCAGCCGCCCCCCTGCGCCGTTACATCGACCTCGTTCACGGCAAGGTGCGCAGGGACGGGATCCACTTCTTTAATTACAGCGGCCCGGCCTCGCCCTTGTTTGCCGGCGACCTGCTCCCCCGCGCCGCGGCCCTCTTCGACGAGGCCGAGAAAAGAGTCGCCGACAAACGCGCCCTCCGCCGCCGCGTGCAAATTGCCCGCCTGCCCATCCTCTACGTCCAGATAGGCCGACTTCTCAACAAGTCGAAGGGGCCGCGCTGGCAGGAGCAGGACGCCCGGCAACTCCAGGAGATCTTTAACCGCTTCGACACCGTCGCGCGGGACGCCGGC
This sequence comes from uncultured Planctomycetota bacterium, assembly GCA_963767535.1. Taxonomy (GTDB): domain Bacteria; phylum Planctomycetota; class Planctomycetia; order Gemmatales; family Gemmataceae; genus JAJPHU01. Next base: position 916,482 of record CAVYEC010000004.1, on the reverse strand, counting down.
GTGACGCGGGTGAGCGGCGGCCGGAACAACTACGAGAAGTGGGCGGCCGAGGTTCGGGCCGTTTTCTCGACTCCGGGACGCACACCCTAAGGCAGCAATCGCCCTCAACCTGGAAGGAGAAGCTATGAAGTGAGCCAACCTCGCTCCGGCGGTTCGGATACTGATTGCAGTCCGCATCAGAACCCCAAACGCAAGAGGAGTAACCCATACAAATCCCTGCTGACGGACAGGTGAGACAAGTGCAACCGGAGGGCGGCGCGGCACCTATTTTTCTCGGCCCGCCGCGGACGCACCCTTTTTCTCTCCCACGAGGCCGGGCAACTCCTCCGCCGTGGCGAAACGAAGGACGATCCGCTGGCCGGCGCGGAGCGGGAAGCGGGCAGCGGTGCCGAGCGCCTCGACGGGCCGCTTGTCCGGCAAAAGCAGCAGCAGCCCCTGGCGGTGTACGGGGTGGGGGAAGAAGAACCAGTCGGCGACAAAGGGTTCGTTGTGTGCTTTCCGCGTCCCGTTGTGCCGGGGCGGGCCGAGCGCGTCGAAGTTGCCCAGCCACATTGTTTGCTCCGCCTTCGGCCGCGTCGGTGGTATCAGCTCCAGCGCTATCTGGTCCTCCGCGAACGTGTAACGCAGCCGGGCATCGAAGAAAGTGCTGGCCGAGCCGGCGGTCAGGTTGTTTTTGCCCTCCCAGAGAAACCGGCACGGGACGCCATAGCGAAACAACCACTGGCCCTCGCGCTCGGCGGCTCCGATGCCGTTGCAGTAGTTGGTGTTGTGTAGGAAGCCGTGCCGGCGATGACCGTCCGCGTCCAGGAGATAGTACGACACGCCGCTGTACTGATCGACCTTCATGGTGTAGCCCGGCGCTCGCACGATGAACTGGGCGGCCAGGGGAACGCGCTTGTCCTCGGTTCGGACGACCCCGACGGAAACAGGCAGGATGGCGCTCGCCGCGTTCGCTCCCTCCACCGCCTCAACGCGGATCCGATGCCGGGCGTTGGCCGCGTCGGCTGAAGCCCGAACGCTCAGACGCACGGTCTTCTCCTGCCCTTCGCTCAGGCCGGCCAACTCGATGTCGGCCGGTTCTACCGTGATCCCCTTGGGGGCCGTCAAGCGCAGGCGTCCGCGCATCCGGCCCGCGCCGACACAGCGAAGGTTCAGGGTGACCTCCCTGGCCCCGCCCGCCTTCAAGTGCGCCTCCTCTGGCTGAAAGAAGTAGTGGACGGCCGCACTCTGCTCGGCGGAATCCTCCACGACGGCCCGGCCTGCGCGCCGCGTCCGCCGGGGCCGGCGCTTCGCCGTAGAGGAGAAAATCCCCATCGCGCCGTCCCGTCTCCTCCCGGCCATTGACTAGGAGCTTGGTCGCGTTCTCTGCCCGCAGGCGGAAGCCTTTCAGCCGTCCCCGCACCACGATCGTCTCGGCTGTCCGGCGGAGATACCCGTGATCGGAGAACGCGAACGTCTCGCCGTCCTCGGATCGGAGCGTGTGTTCGCGGTCGCTCTCGGCGGCGATCAGCACGCGATCCGAGAAGCCGGCCCCTTCCACAACCAGACCGACCGCGTCCTCGGTCTCCTGGATCGGACGGATCGCGCAGCGCCGGTCTCTTTTCGTAGGGCTCGTGCACCGCGCGTAAAGGTGACGGATGAGCCACGCCGCCGGACGAGCACCATCGGCGAAGCGCCTTCCGGGTTGCCGTCGAGACGGTGGTAGGGAGGGCCGTCCGTGATCGGTGCGTCGCCGTGATAGATTTGCGTGTCCTTGGCGCCGAGCATCGTCAGCCGGACGCCGATGGTCTGCGTGAACCATTCGTCACCGAAAGGTTGTAGCCCCGCCGTCACGCCGGCGCTTTTCTGGACCCAGTCGGCCTGCCAGGTGGCGTCGGTGAATCGGCCGCGTTCGTTGTCCACCCACCAGTAATGCGGTAGGAGCGTTTCCGTCGGTCGATAGGTGGCCGGGTTGCCAGGGTGAAGCCGGCCCAGGCCGTGCAGCACCCAGTCGAAGGTATGTTCTTCCCCCGAACGGGCGTCGGCTCGGAAAACGTCGGCCAGGTATTCCGGCGTCATCAGCAGGGCGCGTGTTTGCACGACATCCGCAAAGGCGCTGCCGCGGACGGCGAAGAACTTGGCTTCGGGAGTGAAGTCTTGCCGGGTGGTGAATGGCCCCGGACTCGGCGAGCGCTGGTCCACCAGCAGCGTGTTGTGCGCGATGCCCTCGTGCGTCCAGTTCAGATAGGTTGGCTCATACTGGATGACGTTGAGGTCCGGGTAGAGCAGCCGGCCCTTGCCGTGCAGAATCAGGTGGAAGTAATCCTTGTGACCGTGGCCCGTCAGGGCGCCGAGCCGGAGCACGGCCGCCATCGCCCCGGTGTTCCAGTAGGCGGGCGATTCCTCGGAACGCAGCATGGCGAAGCCCTGGCTCGGATAGAGTCCGCCCGGCGCCGGCGGCGGTGTAAGTTGGTCCGGCAGCGCTTCACCGTGCGTCAGAGCGGCGAAACCCCAGATCGGCCGGTTGTAGCCCTGTCCCGCCGAACCGATATACGGATCACGCTTGCGGTTGAGGCTGACCAGCCAGGCGTAGCCCGGCTCCCGATAGCGCTTCCAGGCGATTTCCAACTCGCCGTTGAGCGTGGGATCGCCCAGCGCCGTCGAAGGCGGGTTGACCAGAAAGGTATCGTGCAACACCCCGCTTGGGCCGTACGAGGTCGAGCCGTCGCCGAAGGTGGCTAGGCGGATGGAGCCGGCGCCCAGGCCCGTCTTCTCCAGGGGGAACGCCAACCGCAGATAGCCGTCGAGAAGGCCCTTGATGGAAGCGCCGCTTTTGGGGGATTTGTAACGGTACAGGTCGGTGCCGTCGTAGTGCAGGGCGGCCTCGGCCAACGCCAGCATCCCATGCACGTCGAAGTGCAGGGCGTAAATCGGCGCTTCGCCCCAGAAGTACTGGTCCTTGATCATCGTGTCGAGGACCGGATAGAAGCCGCCGTGCGTCCGCCCGTGATGGCCCGGATCATTCAGCCCCCATTCGATCAGCTCTTTATCGCCCAGGCAGTAGCCGATCAGCCCGACTTTCCAGTGCTTCTCGAAGACGAGGTTGGGCGTCGTGGAGCGCAGCTTGAGTCCAGCGATGATCGTACTCGCCATGGAGCGGAAGAACTTCTCGATCCGTTCCCGTTCCGGCTCGGTGTAGAGTTCATAGGTCAGGTCGTAGGCCCAGGCCCACGTCGCCCACGGCCCCCAGGCCCCATAATCCGGATTGAGTTGCAGATTGACTTTTTCGAGCTGCGCCAACTCGTTGCGAGCACCGTCCACCAGCGCCCGGTGAACCGCATCACCACAGCTCTTGTCGCCGGTGAGGACATACATGAGGGCCGCCTCCCGTGGGGTTCGACCCACGCGGCTCGGGTCGGCGGCGAGTTCCTTGACGCGATCCAGCAGGCGCTTGGCCCAATCGTGCTTTTGGATTTTCTCCCGAACCTGGTCGATCTCTTCACGGTTGAGGAGAAGGTTGGGATGCTTCACCCGCGCGGGCGCCTCGGCCCGGACATTTGGGCCGGGGCCGGCCAACGAAATCAGGATGGCGAGGAGAATCCCGCACTGCCAGCTTTCGCTGATGGGAGAAGGAGAATCATCGATTAGCAACTCTGTCATGATGAAACCTCCCGATAGTCCGCGGTGACAGCCAATGGCTAGCCGGCCTTGTCCCACCCGTGCGCCCAGGTCGTTCCCCGGATCGCGGGGCTCGTTTTCTCACTTCCTGGGGAGTATGCGCGCCCGGACACCGAAATGCGTTGCCACCGGGCGCCAGCGTCCCATCAAAACCCCCGGCCGCACGCCGCGTGCCTTCTCACCGATCACCATAGTCGTGGAGCCACCCCCGTCGAGCAACATTCCGTCCACGGCACCCAGTTGGGCCAGTTTGTCCACCGCCCGCCTTCTTGAGGCGTTCTCGAAAACCGCCAGAAATAGCAGTCGCTTTTTTCCATCGACACCCACGGCGGTGCGGGCATCGGGTGGTTCTTGCGGGAGATCCGGCCTGATCTGCCCATCCCTGAGCCACACGGCGCCCCGGCCGCCCAGTCCCCAGCGGGATCGCCGCAGCACCGATTCATTCGGCGGCCTGGCCGTTTCGAGGCACGGAACGAGGTGGTCATCGAAGCAGAGCAAGTACGTGTACTGGGGAATGTGGCTCACGACGTAATCGGCGATGGTGGCCTCCATGGAACGGGCAAAATCCCCCGACAGCGCGATCCAGCGGGCGTCCGCGCCAAAGTACGTCCCATTGACGGCGACGGCGAGTTGTTCTTTCTCCACGACCGTTGCGGTGCGCCGGAGCCGATATTGCCATCCCCGCTCCACCGCCTGGGGGTCGAGCGGTGTCACGTACAGTTCGATGCCGGGGGCGGTCAGATCGACGCGGACCCAATGCATCAGGCCGCTGCCTTGCTCGTCGTCTTCGAGCCGCTCACAGCCGTACGTGACACCCTGATAAATCTCCGTCGGCGGAACCGGATGGCGAAGGTTCAACCAGTAGATGCCGACGACCGCGAAGAGGAGAACAGCGCCTACCAGTAAGAATCGGCGTCGGAGCAGAGATCTGCACTTGCGAAGAGTGAAACAGGTCTTTCCCATTAAAGTCACGGAATGAGCCAGGGGGAATCTCGTAGAGGCACGACCCCTAGCCCCGCAAGCCGGACGGGAAGCCGATCGGCACGGCCCCGGGCATCGCGTAGCGTGGCGGTGCCAGGTCCATCTGCTGATCGGCCGGGGGCGCCCCGAGGGGGAAGTCCCGAATGAGCCCCGGCCAAAGTTGCCGGGCCAGTTCCCACTGGAAGTGCACGCAATCGTGGAGCAGGGTCGCGGCCGTCCGCCGCACCTTCGCCGCCGCCGCCACGGCGAGGTTGGCGCCCAGCGACGGCACATGCACCGCGTCGCCGGCGGCCCACACGGCGGTGGCGGCGGCGTCGGCCGCCGTCTTTTCCCGAACGTCCGTCGGCTCGTCCGCAGCCGACAGCGCTTCGTCGATGATCGTTGTCAGCCGCGCGACCGCCCCCGTCCGCACCCACGTCTCGGCGGCCTCCACCGCCGTGCGCAGGCGCGAGTCGGTCAACAGATCGACGGCCGTCTTCCCACCGCCGACCGGCGTTTCCCGCAAGCACCGGCAGGCGAACTCCACGAACACGCGGGCCTCGGCCAGCGCTTCCCGCGGTGGATTTTTCAACTCTCGTTCCAATTCTTCTTCGATAAGATACTCCGAGTGATCGTACTTACACATAGTTCATCTCCTTTGATGCTTTTTTCCTCCCAATTGTCCTCCGAAATCCACCACCGATTAACTGTTTGGCCAACCCGCAACACCGCGGGCGATCCTCCCTCTTCTCTCCCTCCCCCCTTGTGGGCGAGAGCGCTCTTTCTCCCTCCCCCCTTGTGGGGGAGGGGTGGGGGGGGCTCTCCCCCACAAGGGGGGAGGGAGAAAGAATCAGTAGCGCAGACGGTAATAGCCAAATTTCAAATACTCGAAACAATAGGCGCGGAACCCGTCCTCGGAGCGCCACCAGTTTCCGGCCCCGTAGCCGTCCGGCGGGACACCGGCGAAGTGGACCGAAGGGCGCTCGCCCACGACGCGCCGAAAAATCCACCGCGTCCGCCGCGTGTGGTAATCCGAGGTCAGCACCGTCACCGAGCCGTTCGGCCGTTCGTCGAGAAAATGCGCCAGGGCGCGGGCTTCGTCGAACGTGCTGTGGACCACGCCCGGAAGCACAATCACCGCGTCCTCGGGCACTCCGCCGCGACGGAGGACGCGCCGCGCGATCTCGTGCTCCGGCGGGACCAGATCGTCTTCCTCATCGGCAAGGCCAGCGGTCGGGAGCAAGACGTTTCGAGCCAGGCCGGCTCGATAAAGGGCGGCCGCCGCGAACGGCCGCGTCTGCCGGTCGCCGCCCAGCACCAGCACGTAATCCGCGACCCTGGGCGGCTCGGATACGTTGAGCCATCCGCCCAGCGCCGCCAGCGCCGGCAGCCGCACAACATAGGCGAGGGCGAAGACGGCCAGCGCGACGATCAGCCGGCGCGTCCACACCCGCCGGCGCGAGGGAGGGCCGGACGCGGTCGTCAGCGCAGGTTGGTTTCGTAGGCGTCCAAATCGAATTCGCACCTCGCCTCCTCGGACTCCTCGCCGTAAACCCAGACGTAGCCCAAACCCAGGTAGGCCGTGACCAGCGCGTTGACTCCCTCACGCGTCCGCCACCAATTCGTTTGGTCGTAACGTCGAGAAGGCAGCGGGTGCAAGTACACTCGGCCGGCTTCCCCGGCGAGCACTCGGCGGAGGATGTGGGACAATCGCCGGCTGCTGAAACGATCGCAGAGAAGAATGATCCGCTCGCCCGGATGGTGCGACAGCCAATCGCCCAGAAGACGCAAGGCGTCCCAGTCGTTTAAGGCCCGGCCCGGAAGGACCGCCAGCGCTTCGTCCGGCACTTCCAGGCTGTGCAACCGATGCCGCGCCAATTCCAGATCAGACGGGAGAATGCCGAGCCGCTCTAGACGCCGAGGACGGCGCTCGATCAAAAGGACATGGCGAGCATAGTCGGCGTGATATAGTTGGGCCGCTTGCTCGCGGACATGGTCGCCGTCGAGGACCACCAGGCCGTCGGCCGGTGTCAGAGGATCTTCCGCGACCACGACTTCCGCCAGCGTTCGCAGCAACGGCTCGCGGAACAGATACAGGGCCAGAAGGACCAGGCCGCCGGCGATTAATCGCCGGCGCCAGCGGCGTTTTTTCGGAGGGCGGGCGCTGGCGGATGCGTCGGGCGATAAGGGGCTGTTTAGCAATTCTACCGGCCGCGGTTCCCCATCGCCGCGACACAATCCGCCTGTGTTCATGGTCGTGCGGCCAGGGCGAGCGAGGCGGATCGCCTTTTCAGCCCCTTCAGGAGTGCGAAGCAACCCAGGGCCGCCCCAATCGCCGCCCATAGCAGAAGGGCCGGCGGCTCAGGCGTGGCGAGATTCGGTCCACCCACCAGCAGCAGGACATTCTGCTGCGGGTCGTTTGAGTTCGGGACGTTCGCAAGCAATTGTACGGAATTGCCTACCGAGTAACCTCCCTGAACGGCGTTGTACGCCTCGGAGAGGAACATGTTCGTCAGCATGATTGGATTGCCCGAAGCATTCGGGTCGAGGTTCAGGTTCTTGACCCCAAAGTTTGAAACACCGGTGTAACCCGTAGATGGCTTACCAGCCGTCAACTGGAAGTTGAAGTCGCTCTGGGGACGCGTGTTGTTGGGGTCTTGATTCTCACTCAACGTCCAGAAGGCCAATTGCAGGGCGACGTCTTTGACCACATTTGCCGACCCGGATAAGTTCGTACTCGCGGGCGTATTCTGGAACAACCACCCGATCTCGTTCCCGACGGTGTTGCCGAAAAAGCCGGTTAGTGAAACGGCCGAGACCGCATAAGGGGTTTTGAATTGTTCGTCGTGCGTCAGATCGACACAATAGGTGTACAGGAGGCTTGAAGGGTTAGAAAGTCCATTCGCATAGTAGTTCATCTGAAACTGCGAAATGTAAGCGTTCACCATATTCAGTGGGACGCTGTTCCCCCACTCGAGACTTCCGGTCGAGCTGTTGCTCAACGCCTGCAAGGAGATGTACTCCGTCGCCGAAGCAGGTATGGCTGTTACCAGCAGAACCGCCAAAACGAATCCGAAGCGAGACATCAGTCTCTCCTTCATCTTTGTGTAGTTGTGGTTTCACACGGCCCGATCCACGGCCTTTACTCGGTGGCCCGGTAGTTTGCGCACCCAGCCGCCGGAGCTACGCCGCTTGACCATCTCCCCCGTTCCCCGTCTCCGGTGATCCGCTGGACTTAAACTCCCTCCTGATTTATGATTGTGGGCGAGCAAAACTCGCTGGCGCCCACCCAACGAATCGAGGGTGCGTCGATGAACGGTGCGTTGAGGGTTTTCTCCTTGATGGCAGGTCTGGCCTCCGTGGCCCTGTGGGGTTTGTCCCGCACGCGGAGTCCGGCCGTCTCACATCGGCGGAACCCGATTCGCGCGGTGGACCCAGAGATTGCCGCGCGCCCGCTCATTCCCTCCTCGCGTTGCTCCAGCGTTTCGGCCCTGACGCGCGACGAAGCGGAAGAACTCGTCCGCTGGTTGCGCTCCACCGGACGGACCCACACGGAAACTTTTTACGTGCCCGAAGAGGGGTTCACGGTTTTTTTCTTCTGAGAAGCCCTCCTGCGCGGACGGAGATCGTGGTAAGCCTCCGCCCCGATGAGGGGCGGAGGCCATGAGAATCTACGTTTTACGATCGGAAGGTGAGACGGTTACGCGGACACCGCCTTGCGTTGCCGCCAGCGACGCAGACCGGCGCCGCCCATGCCGAGGGCGAGTCCGCCGAACAGCACCAAACTCGCCGGCTCGGGAGCGCCCAGTAACGGGCCAGCGGGATTCGGCGCGAGGAAACCCGTGATTGTCACCGTATTAGCGTTGATCGCCGAGACCTGGCCAGGCGCGAGCGTGGTGGCGTTCGTTTGAACAATCAAAGTGTAACTCGTACTCCCAGGCGGAATATTTCCTGATGGCAGTGGTGGTATGAAATTGAAGCCAACAACTGCCCCACTGGCACTGCGATCCGCCGTTAAAGCTGGCACAGAGCCGACCGCGAAAGAAGAACCGGCCGTAGTGGGGCTCTGCTCGACGTTTACGCTAACCCCAGCATAGCTACTAACGGTCAGACGCTCAAGTATGTCCCCCCCCGGTGCGGAGGAATTCGTGACTTGGTAAACAAAGTCCAGAGCGCCGTTAGTTTCCTTGTACACGCTTTCCTGGACCGTTGCACTGAGGGTATTCAGGCTTCCTGACAGCGTGATATCGGTGCCGGGAACAAACGTTCCAGTTTCGAGCCCTGGCGGAACAGGAACGAGCGAAGCACCAGGAGGCAGATTCTGCGCCTGGGCCGCTGTAGACATCGCCAGCAGCGCCACAGCTGCGGCGAGAAAAGCAATCTTTTTCATCGTCCATCATCCTTTTCGTAAGAAAACGCGCTAAACCAAGCAATCTCACACTAAAGCACAACGAAGGAAGCACATCACGCGATATGGACCGAGCACAGGAGCCAGTCCCGCGCGGATCGCTTCCGAGGGCGCGGCTTTAGCGGCGCGGAGGATGAAAGATCGAACTGGGTTTCAGGATGGGATGCGGCGAGCCGCGCTCACAGGCGAGGCGGGCCACGACTTGCGGAGACAAATCCTCAGCCTTATCGACCAGGGCCACCGAAGATCCCGGCGCATGCGAAGGGGCGGAGGTGCCCGTTCCCGCTCCGGTCGAGTGGCCGGGTGCCAGCAGGGCGGCCAGCGCGGGCAGAAGCCGGCTGCGCACCGGCTCGTTGTTGCGTTCCTGATCCGAATCGCGATTCTCGTCGGAAGCAGTTCGCGTTTGTTCTTCGGTCGCCGGCAAACGTCCCTCGGCACAAGGCGCCAGGCGGTTGTCGGCAACCGACGGGGACCAGGAGTTCAGCAAGTTCCACAGCGACAGCCCGTCATACGCCGTCTCTTTCGCGGCCGACGGCGTCGGTGCCGAATCCGTCGGCGACAGCGATACGGCCCAGACATCGCCCTGCACGAGCAGCAGGGCGAAAATGCCCAGGAAGAACGCCAAGGGCCGCGTTCGGTTCGCTCGATGCGCAGGCGGAGCCATGCGCCGGCAACCAGCGCTGGCCCTCGAAACCTGATTGAGTGAGTGAACCGAATTCATGTTACGTCACTTCAAAGCGCGGTGTTCGCGCAGACCCTAAGAATGCGGGTATCAACTAAGTCGCAAATTTCGCGCCCTGAGAATCCCTAGCTCGTCATTTTCCGTAACTCATTACCTCGCAACCTTTTCCACTCGAAGGAACCTCATGCGATTCCATCGGCCATGTAAACTCCGGTTAGCGAACCGTTAACGAGCGCATCCGGAAGTTTACATGGGGCACTCCCCACCCCAACCCTCCCCCACAAGGGGGAGGGAGCAAAAGCACCCTCCCCCACAAGGGGGGAGGGAGGAAGAAAGCCTTCCGATCAGGGCGTGGTCATCTCGCTCAGGAGCTGCCGCAACAGCGGGCGCTCCAGCGGATGCAATTTGCTCTCATCGAGGCCCGCGACCTTGGCGTTTTTCAGGCTCTCGACCGCTTCCGCCTTCCGGCCGGCCATGTGCAGGGCCTGGACGAGGTGGAATTGCAGCGAGAAATTCACTTCCGCGCTCAGGCCGACGTGATCCAGCGCGGCCTGGAGAATGGGAATAGCGTCTTCGCCGCGGTGCAGGGACAAGAGGGCGGCCGCGCGGGTGCTGGCCAGCTCCGGGAGGGGACCGCCAACGACCTTCACGGCCTGGTCCGCCAACTGGAGCGCTTCCTCACCTCGGCCGGCCTGGTAGCTGAGGACCCAGGCCAAATTGTTGAGCGCGACGATGTTGCGCGGTTCGCGGCGAAGCACCTCCCGATAGACGGACTCCGCTTGCCGATAATCTCCGGCCAGGTCATGCAGGTAGGCCAGGCAAACAAGCAGGCCCGTCGGGGCGTCCTTCTTTTTCAGGGCCTCCTCGAACCAGCCGCGGACGAGTTGAATATCTTCCGCGCTGCCCGGAGAGATGCGGAGCACAGTAGTGCAGGTGTTGGCCACTTCCACGGGCGGGCAGGTCGGCCAGGCCGTCCGACACACATTGAGCGCCTCGCGGGTGCGCTTTTGCCGGGCGAGGAACTCGGCCAACTGAAGGGCGTTGCGCGGTTTGCCCGGCTCGGCCGCGTGCTTGAGATACATCTTCTCGGCCTCTGCCCCCAGCTTCAGGTTCTCCAACAGGGCGGCAACGACCAGGACCGGAAGGGTGGGGTTGTCGCGCTGATAGGCGGTCAGGAGCTGGACGATCTTCTTGTCCTGCTCCGCCTTCTTGTCCTGCTCCCCTTCCCCTTGGGCCTTGAGCAAGCGCGCCTTCAGCTCCACGGTGCGGGGCGCCTTGGAAGCGCGCTTTTCCAGTTGATCGAGCCAGAGTTGGGCGTCTGTGAGTTCGCCCTGGCGAAGCTGCATTTGCACCTGGTGGGCGAGGTAGCGCGGGTCCTCGCCGCGCGTCCCCAGCAGGCGCAACATCTGTTCGCGCGCCTTGGCCGTCTCGCCGACCGCCTCATAAAGCTGCACGAGCAAGAATTGCTCCTCCGGCGGGAGCGTGCGCAGACCGGCCAACTGCTGGAGCAACTGAATGGCCTGCCGCTTCTGTGTGCGCGGCCGCTGGTTGGCGAGCACCACGGCCTTGGCGCGCAGATCCTCGGGATCGACCGCCTTGACCTCCGGCTGTTTCAGCCCTAGATCCAACAGCTCCAGGGCTTCCAGCGATTTTTTGTAATCACCCTGCGCCGCCTTCACCACGGCAAGAACGCGTCTTGTCCTCGCTTTGATGTCGGCCGACGTGTTCTCAAGATCAAGGATCTCTTCCAGCTCGGCCTCGGCCTTAGCGCGCTGGCCGACGCGGAGGTAGAAGTTGGCGGCGCCCTGGCGGACGGCCACGTTGTCCTTCTCAGCCTTCACCGCGTCCTCGTAGCGCTTCTGGGCCTCCTCCGGCTTGCCGATGGCCTCGTAGCACTGGGCGAAAGCCAGGATCGCCTTTTGTTTGGGCAATTTGCCCTCGGCCTCGTGCAGCACGGCCTCAGCCTCTTTGACGCGTTTGGTGCTGGCCAAAAATTGTACCAGGGCCACCCACGGGTCGGGCTTCTCCCCAGAGAGCTGGACCGCCCGGCGCAGGGCCGGCTCGGCTTCTTTGGTCTGTCCCGACACCCAAAGCACTTGACCCAGCCACAGGTGATCGGTGTAGTCGGTGGAGTTGTCCTTGACGGCCTTGCGGGCAGCCTCCAGGGCGCGATCCCAGTCGCGAGCTTGCAAAGAAACCTCGGCGATCACGCGCTGGAACTCCGCCGAGAACGCCGTCTGCTCGGGTATCCGGCGGAAGACCCGGTAGGCGTCGTCGCTGCGACCGTTCCTTTGCAGGAGCAGTACCAGACGGCGGATCACCTCGAACTGCCGGTTGCCGTACTCCACGGCGCGGAGGTAGTTCTCGATGGCCTGGTCCTCGCGCTCCTCCAGCTCGGCGATGGCGGCCTGGAGGAGGACGATCTTGTCCCAGTCCGACCGGCGCTTGGCCGCCGCCGCCAACTCGGAACGCGCCTCGTCCGCCAACTTGGAACGCGCCTCGTCCAGCCCGTCCTTTTTCGCTTTGCGCGCCTGCCAAAACAGGTGCGAGGCGGCGACGAAGTGGCCCAGCGGCCCGTCGGCCTCCTCGATCCGGCGGATGGCCCGAAGCTGTTCGCGCATGGCGTCCTCGTCTTCGGCCCGCATGGCTGCGTCGAACAGGAGCAGGCGCACCTGAAGATCCTGGGGGAGCAGCTCCGAGACCTGGTTCCACAGCTTCCGGGCTTCCTCCGGCTTGCCGACCACGAGGTAGGCGTCCGCCAACCCGCGCAGCAGCCTGGCCCGATCGTCCGGCTCAAACTTGTCGGCGCCGTCGGCCAAGCGCGCCAGACTTTGCGGATCGGCCTTGTCCTTTTGCCGCAGCACATGCCTGGCCCGCGCAGGCGCAACCGCACGCTGTCGCCGGCCGCTTTCTCGGCGTCGTCCAGCAGCTTCCGTGCCTCCTCCAGCTTGTTCTGGCGGAGGGCCAGGTCGCTCAGGGCGACCCACAGGTCGATCTCCTCCGGTTGCCAGAAGCAGGCTTCGACGAGCGACTGACACGCCTCGTCGGGTTTTTTCCGGGCCACGAGAACCTCAGCCTCCAGGATCGCGACCTCGGCGGCTTCGGGGTTGGTTTTCCAGGTCTGAACGAGGGCGGCCTCGACGGCCGGCCAGTTCGGCTCTTGCTGTTCGGCCGGCAGATTGAGGTTTTGAGCGACCAGGAGTCGGGTCTGCAGGATCCAGCCCGATGCCGGTGCGTTGGAGAAGTTCATCAACTGCCGCGTCTGTTCGATGGCGGAGTCGATGCGGCCCAGGCGGGCCAGGGTGACGGCCTCGGCATAGCGGATGGCCAGATTGAGCGAATCGCCGCGAATGGCCCGGCGATAGACTTCCAGCTGGCGATTCATCGCGCCCATGTGTTCGTAGCACGAGCCGAGCAGCAGGTAGGTTTGGACGGCCAGTTCGGGGGCCTCCACAAGGGCCGGCTGAAGGGCCTCCAACTGGAGGGTGGCCTGAGACCATTTGCCCTCGATGAAGGCCAGGCGGGCCTTCAGGTAATCGGGATAGACACTCGGCACCTTCAGCTTCGTCAGCTGGTCGATGACCTCGCCGACTTCCTGGCTCCGGCCTTTCTGGATCAGCAGTTGCCCGAGTGTGAAGAGCAGGATTTTCCCTTCCGGCGCCACCTCGAGTCCGCGGCGCAAGACGGCGATCGCCTTCTGGGGGCTGTTGTCGGCGCTCTCCACGCCGGCCAGGGCCTGGTACATACCGGCGTTCTGGGGATGGTCCTGGATGCCCTGCTCCAGAAACTGGCGAGCGGCCTTGAGATCGCCCTTCTGTCGGGCCAGGTCCGCGGAGAGCAGGAGCGGTTCGGCTTCCTTCGGCGCCAGCCGCCGCGCGTCGGCGGCATCTTTCTCCGCCTTGGCCAATTCGTCGGCACGGTCGGCCGGACTGAGATTGGCGAGGCGGAACTCCTTGCGGTAGGCGGCCCGCTCCAGGTACGCGCGGTAGGAGCCTTTGTTTTTGGACACTATGTCTTTTCTATCATCAGGGTCTTCTATCATCAGCTTGTCGGCATCGTCCGGATTTTCGAGCCGTCGCCGGAGCAGCAAGGCGCGGCGCACGTAACAGCCGATGCGCTGGGGATCCAAGTTGATAGCGTTGCAATAAAATTTGTCCGCTTTGGCGTACTCGGTCTTGATTTCGTAGCATTGACCGAGCAACTCCGCCACTTCGGCGTCCTCCGGGAAGGCCGTTTTGAGAACCTCCAGGTGCGTTAGGGCGTCGTCGAAGTCGCGCAGCAGCATGTCCAGCCGCGCCAACCGGCGGCGGATGTCCAGGCGCTCGGGATCGCGGATCAGCACTTGCTGGTAGACCGCGGCGGCCGTCAGGATGTTCCTGCCGCCGGGGATTTGTTCGAGCATGAGGCCGTAACGCGCCCGGGCGTCCACGTCGTCCGGGGCCAGGCTGACATATTGGCCCAGCAGACGAACCGCGCGCTCGGGTTTGCCTTGCTCCTCGGCCCGGGCCACCTGGGCGAGCAGCGCTTCCCGGTGCTGTCGCATCTGAAAGGCGTGTACGCCGAACCAACCACCCCCGACGACGGCGAGCGCGGCCAGAGACCATCCGAGAAACTTGAGGTTCACTCGTTCGTTCATGGCGATCCTTATCCTAAGGTCGATGGGCGCCGGCGCGAGGCGCGGCGCACACACATGGGTTGATACCCCCCGCGCCCCGAAGGAAAACGCGGACACCACGACCCTTCAGGGCGCGGCACAACGAGGATTTCAAGAACGCAAATTGTGTTTAATGAGGATAAATGGTTGGAGAAACTTCGTCAAACAGAATTCCGCCCGCCCCGTCCAGCCGTCCCGCCGACCGAGGAAGAAGCTCGGCGGGGTTTTCACCAGATGCGGGCGCGAGAGAAAAGACTCCTCGTTTTATCCTTCAGCGTGGAATTCTCGATTTTGTCTCAGGATTGTCCAAGGCTTTCTTTCGGATCGGCAGCCGTCGAGGGTTGCTCGGGTCCAGACAGCCCTAGGGGTTTACCGCGAGCGGCCAGCCCCATTTCGTAGACCTTGGCACGGACCTGACGGATGTAGGCGGAACGGATTTGACTGGCAATCAAACCGGGGCGGCCCTCGAGGAACCCGAAACAGAACCAGAAGTGGTAGATAAACCAGAGAAGGGGCTCAAAGGGCAGGCGGATAATCCAGTACTTGAGGAACCGCCGCCGCTCCTGCGTATTGCCAAACAGACGGGGGCGAATGGTGTCTTCGCCGTATCTCCCCGTACTCAGAAAACGAAACCGCAGGACGCTTTCCCAGGTAGAGTAGCGGTTATGCCTGTCAATGTAAGCGTGCAACCCCTTGAAATCCTCGTGGATCAGCGGGGTACGGAGCTTACCGACAGGGCCATCGACAATAACACGCTCGTGGACCTCCATATCCAGCCCGTCTCCGGCGTCGCCGAGGATCTTTTCAAATCGCGCCTTGCCCTTCCGAAAGAGCAATACCGCGGCGAAAGAGAACCCGCCATGAAGGAAGCGGCGGCCGAGGAAGTGAAATCCTTTGGTTATCAGGAATGCATCCGGGCCATTCGGCGCCAAGACGGCGGCGGCGATCTCCTCCCAGAGTAACAGGGGTACAACTTCGTCGGCGTCCAACAGCAGCACCCACTCCGTGGGAATGTCGAGCGTATCCAGCGCCCACTGCCTCTTCTTGGGATAGCCTCCCAGGTAGGTGAATTGAGTCACCTGCGCCCCCCCAGCGGCAGCTATCGACGCCGTCCGGTCCACACTGTGAGAGTCGATCACGATTACCCGGTAGGCCCGCCCGAGAGAATCCAGACACAGGGCAAGGTTCTTCTCCTCATTCCGAACCGCGATGAGGACCGTCACGGGCAGAGTGGAAGATTTCACACCTCGATTATCCAGATGGCCAGTTTGTGCTATCATCGATGGCGCTAACCATTTTTCTCAAGAGACGGCACCGTTCCTCACCGAGTCCGGCATGTCCACAACAACGTCTTTCAATGTTAATTCGAGTTTGCGGCCCTATTATCTATTCGCCGGATTATCCTTGCTCACCAAAATCGGGCCGAGGGCTACCGCGTCCAACTCGCTTTTCTTCAGCGTGTCGATGGCCACTTCGGGCGTGCCGACGATCGGGTAGCCGTGCAGGTTGAAACTCGTGTTGAGGATGCCGCCGACGCCGGTGCGCTGCCGGAAGGCGCGGATCAGGTCGCGGTAGCCGGGGTTCAGATCGTTGACCACCTGCGGGCGGATGGTCTGATCGAACGGGTGTGTCCCGGCCACCAGCTTCTCCGACCCCTCCGGCGTCGTGTCGAACGCCTCGATCATGTAATAGGCCCAGGGGCTGATATCGCGGATGTAGCGCGGCACGTCCTCTTCGAGGACCGAGGCCGCGAACGGCATCCAGAAGTCGCGCTGCTTAATGGCGAAATTCAGCTTGCGGATGAAACGCAGGTCGCGCGGATCGGCCAAAATGCTGCGGTTGCCGAGGGCGCGGGGACCCAGTTCCTCCCGGCCGTCGAAGCGGGCCACGATCTTGCCCGCCGCCAGCAGCCTCGGCCATTTCCGCGGCCGGGTCGGCCATGCGCCGGTAGGGCAGGCCGCTGGCCAGGGCCGCCGCCTCCATTTCCGACTCGGAGAATTCCAGCCCCAGGTACATGCTTTTGGGAAGGTCGAGTTGCGGCGTTAGGCCGCGCTGACGGCACAGGTGCAAGGAACCCCAGGATGGCCGCCCCCACCGGCGTCCCGCCGTCGTCGCTGGCCGGGTAGACGTAGAGGGACTCGACTTCGGGCATCTCCCGGATCAGTTTGTTCGCCTTGACGTTCAAAAACGCGCCGCCGGCCGCGGCGACCTTGCGAACTCCCGTGGCCGCGATCGCGTTCTTGACCCACTGGAGCATCATCTCCTCGAACGCCTGCTGGCAGGCCGCGGAGACGTTGTCGAAGCGCTGGAACTGGAGCTTCTTGTGGAAGTAATGGCGAATCCCCGGACCGAAGCGACCCGTGTGATTGCGGAACTTCAGCCCGTCCACACTGAACGCCCGGCGCATCTGCTCGACGCAGTACTGGGGCTGGCCGTAAGGGGCCATGCCCATCACCTTGTACTCGTGCTCGTAAGGTCTCAGGCCGAGCAGCGCGGTGATGGCCGAGTACATGCCGTCCGCCGGGCTGTGGTACTTCGGCGTCTGAGCGATCACGTCGATGTCGTGTTCCCGCCCGACGTTGACCGAAGCGCAGATGCCGTCTCCGGCGCCGTCCAGGGTGAGGACGGTGGCGGGGCCGGACCACGGCCGATGGTAGTGGGCAGTGGCGGCGTGGCACAGGTGGTGATCGAACGGCAAGAGTGGCTTCTCGGCCAGCCCGTGTTCGGTCAGGCAGCGCAGCAGATCGTGGCGTTTGCGGAGCTTGGGCAACAGCCAGCGGCCCAGGTTCGTGGCCCACTCGCTGCGGGCCAGTGAGGTGAGGGAGTGCAGGACGGTGTAGATCGGTTTGGGTCCGCGCGTCGGAAAGGTCGTGCGGATCCGGCTGGACAGCGTTACCAGATCGACGTCCTTGGGGTCGATTCCGGATCGCTCGAACACCGCCTTGATGGACTGTTCGGGGATGCCGGCATGATTTTTGGAATTCAAGCGCCGCTCTTCAGAGCTGCACAAAACAACCCGGCCATCCCGCATGAGGCAGACGCCCGAATCGTGTCCGTCATTGATACCCAGGACGATCATCAGAAACTTTCCTTGTATTGGATAACTTAGCGTCGGTGAACGGAATAGGTTAGCCGGCCAGGTCAATTCTCGCTCCGTGCGGATACCGCCACACGGTGCGACAGCACTGCCTTGGGATGGACCAATACGAGCGGAGGTCTTTGATCGGGCGATCGCCTCAATAAGGCGTGCAACTCTTCGTCCCAGCGATCCATCGTTCGCTGCCGTGCGAAATGAGTATGATACACCTCATGGCATCGCCGGCGCAGGGCGTAGAGCTGCTCGGGGTCGCGGGCCAAGCGCCGCAGTTCCGCCGCCACTTTGGGCAAGCTCTCCCGATCCAGCACCCAACCGACGCCGTGCTCGCGGATCCATTCGGCGATGGCCGCATCCGCGGAGCCGGCGAAAAGTACCGGCCGGCCGGCGGCCAGCGAGCCGAAGAACTTGGACGGGACCACGAGTCCCGTCCAACTCGGCCGGAGACTCACCAGGTGGATGTCCGCCGCGGCCAACCGCTGCTCCAGCTCCGCCTCGGGCGCGAACCCGGCGAAGCCGATGTTCGTGTCATTCGGCCGCACCTCCGCTCGCAATTCCTCCGCCTGGTTGCCGCGCACGCCGAAACAGAAGTGAATCGACTCGCCGCGCAGGCGGCGAGCCAACTCAAGGAATTCTTCCGCCGTATGGGCGCGGCCGAAGTTCCCCGAATAGAGCAACCCCAGGGCCGCTCCCCCAAAGAGATCCTCTCGCACCTTGGGGTTTACTGCTACGACTTCCGGCGGCTCGGATAAGGCCCACGGAACCAGTGTCACCTGGCGAGCCGGAGAATGGTATCGCTCCAGAAGGCGACGCATGCAGCCACCCAGGTCGGCCAGTAGAGTGCAGGAACGGTAGGCCATCCCGGTCAGACGTTTGAGGGAACGCGGACGAGCGAGTTCTCGCGGAGCATCCCCTCGGCGATCGGCGCTTCGGGATAGAGGTCGAAACACCAGTGCGCGACCTGCACGCTCGGCCGCAGCCGTTTGACGATCCACGCCACCAGCACACTCAGCACCGGATCGGTGCCGACGACCAGAACGTCCGGCAGGTTCCGCTTGCGGCGGATCACCAGCAGGAAGCTCCAGGCGAGGATCATCCAGGCGGCGTTGAGCATCCGGCCCAGGTTGGACGCCTGGCGGAAGCGCGGCCGCCAGACGCGGCGGATGCTGATGCCGCACCACGTCTCGCGGCGCGGGTAGGTCTGCCGCTCATCGCGGCAGCCCCGGTTGCACGGCATCGCCTCGACCTGCCAACCCCGCGCGACCAGGCCCTTGCAGAAGTCCTCGAAATGCCGGGCGCTCACCACGTCGTCGGGGTGGAAATAATGATAAAGGACGGTCACTTTGGGCGGACTCATTCGGCCTCCTCTTCTCACGTCCAGCACAATTCCGTTAATACGCGGGACACGGCTTGTTGCTGGCCACCTGGTCGTAGATCCAGGCGTAGGTCTTTTCCAGTCCTTGCCGCAGGCGGATGCCCGGCGCCCAGCCGAGCAGTTGCTGGATCCGCGTGTTGTCGCTGTTGCGGCCGTTGACGCCCTTGGGGGCGCTCGAGGTTGTACTTGCGCCGCAGCTTGATGCCGGCGATGTCCTCGACGATGTCCACCAGGCCGTTGATCGTCACCAGCTCGTCGCTGCCGAGGTTGATCGGCTCCAGGATGTCGCTGTGCAGGATCGACTGCGTGCCCTTGATGCAGTCGTCGATGAACATGAAGCTGCGTGTCTGCTGGCCGTCGCCCCAGATCTCGATCTCGTGCCGGCCGCGACAGCTTGGCCTCGATGACCTTGCGGCAGATGGCGGCCGGCGCCTTCTCGCGGCCGCCCGTCCCAGGTGCCGTGCGGGCCGTAGACGTTGTGGAAGCGGGCCGACGCGGGTGACCAGGCCGAAGTCCTCGCGGAAGTGCCGGCACATGCGCTCGGAGAACAGCTTCTCCCAGCCGTAGCCGTCCTCGGGCATGGCGGGGTAGGCGTCTTCCTCTTTGAGGGGAACGACCTCGGCGGACTTCTGCTTGTCGGCGGCGTAGACGCAGGCCGACGAGGCGTAGAAGTAGCGGCGCACCCCATGCTCCTTGGCCGCCAGCAGCAGGTGGGTGTTGATGAGGACCGAGAGCATGCACAGGGCCTTGTTGTTCTCGATGAAGCCCATGCCGCCCATGTCGGCGGCCAGGTTATACACCTCGGCCGCGCCTTCCAGGGCGGTCTCGCAATTCTTGCGCAGCCGCAGGTCCATCGACCAGTTCTCGACGTGCGGGAACCGTTGCCACCAATCGTCCAGGGGCTTGATGTCCACGGCGCGGATGTGGGTATGCCCTTGCCTTATCAGGTCGGCCACCAGATGCCCGCCGATGAAGCCGCCGCCGCCGGCGACGACGATGAGATCATTCTTCATACAAACCTCCGTTGGTTGTGGCATTAACTCAAAAAGGATGCAGAATGGTCGCTCTTTGTCCGCCCACCAGCCCCAGCTTGCCATGTCTAGGCAGCCAGGCCGTGCCGGCGGACCCACCGGAACAGATGCACCAGGCCAAGCACATCGGTGTAGCGGATGCCCGGACGCTTGCCCAGGAAATCGCGCCAGAGTCCTTGAACAGCTTCCGTGTTGAGGCCGGTCGCGGTCACGGTCTCGCGATCCCTCAGGGTCTCCTCTACCCGCCCCCGCAGCTCGTTGCGCAGCCAGTTTTCCCAGGGGAACACAAAGCCCATCTTGGGTCGATGCAGCACCGCGTCGGGCAGTGAGTCCGGCAGCGCATCGACGAGCAGCGCCTTGGCGCTTTTTGCCGGCCCGCTTGCAACTTCAAGGGGCCGGGGATTTGCGCGACCGTCTCGACCAGGACATGATCGAGCAAGGGGTCGCGCACTTCCAGGGCGTGGGCCATGCTCATCTGATCGGTGTCGCGCAGGAGCATGTTGGCCATGTAGAGTGACAATTCCAGCAACGAGTGCGCGTTGATCGGATCGAGTTCCGCCACCGACGCTTCCAGCTCCGCCGCAAAGGCCGAGGGCAGGGGCAGGATCGACCTACCCCCGCGGCGGAACAAGCTGGCTCGACGTTGGCCATCCATCACCAGTCGGCAGACAGAGTAGTTGCCAAGGCGCGAGCCGTTGCCGTGGAGGATGGCTCCGAGTTTGGTGGTCCGAGCGGTGCGCGGGGCCAGCCAACGCAGGACGCCGTGCAGCAGCCAGGCCATGCGGCGGGGCAAGCCCTTTTCCAGCCGTGCCAGCAATCGGAAATACGAGTAGCCGGCGAACAGCTCATCTCCGCCCAGACCCGACAGGGCAACCTTGATCCCCGCGCCGCGAGTAGCCTGAGAGATGAAATAGGTGTTCAGGCCATCGATCGACGGTTGATCGTAGGATGCCACCGCGTCATCAAACTCATCGAGCACGCGGCTGGGACGCAGGAACAACTCGGTGTGATCGGTGCCGAACCGCTCGGCCACCCGGCGAGCGTGGGCGGATTCGTCGTAGGCGCGTTCGCCGAAGACCACCGCGAAGGTGCGCAGCGAATAGCCCTGGCCGCACAGGGCCGATACGACGGCGCTGGAGTCGATGCCGCCGGACAGAAACACGCCCACGGGCACATCCGAGAGCATCCGCAGTTTGACGCCCTCCAATAGCGCCGGGCGGATTCGTTCCACGGCCTCGTCGTAGCTGAGTCGCTGGCCGTTGGCCGGCGCGAAGCACGGCCGCCAGTAGCATGTACGGCGAGGTTCGCCGGCATCCCCGAAATGGTCGAGATCAAACTGCCGGCATTCCCCCGGCAAGAGGCTTTCGACGCTGTCGAGAAGCGTCCAGGGGGCAGTCGTCGCGCCGAAAGCCAGGTACGATTCGACCGCCTCGGCGTTCAGCCGTCGCGAGACCAGGCCGGAGGCCAGCAATGCTCGCAGTTCCGAGGCGAACACCCAGGTTCCGGAACTCACCCGGCTGACATACAACGGCTTGATGCCGAGCCGATCGCGGACCAGCCAGAACTGATTGCGGCGGCCGTCGTACACGGCGAACGCGAACATGCCGCGCAAGTGCGGCAACAATTCCGGACCCAGTTCCACCCAGCCTTTGAGGATGGTTTCCGTATCGGAAGTCGAGCAGTACTCGGCGGCGGACAGCCTTTTGCGGACCTCCAGATGGTTGTAAACCTCACCGTTATAGACGATCCAGGAACCGGAAGCCGCGTCGTACATCGGCTGGTGCCCGGCGGGGCTGAGATCGAGAATCGACAGCCGGGTATGGACCAGACCCAGGCGGACGCCGCCGCGGACACGGACTTCTTCAAAGCCCTCGTCATCCGGGCCCCGATGGCGCAGGGCCGCCAACATGCTCCGCAGGGGGCGGGCGAGTTCCAGGTCGGTTCGATCTGTCAGTAGGCCGGCGATGCCACACATGGATATGTCTTCAGCCCGGAGAAAATGCGGGTTTGCCTGGTTACCGGAAAGAACTCTTGAGATATTACTTCCTGGGAGACAAATCACTCGGGCGTCGCATGCCGACAACGCCGCTCGTGCCGTGCTTTGACAACGCCGGCATGCCCGCGAATATGTCTTTCAATCTTAGAAAATACTTCTCAAAAAGGTGCCAGCTTAACAGTGCAACAGCCAAGGACGCACCAATGGCCAAAAGGACAAACAAGAGCTTCCCCATAAACACGGACCCCAGTTGGCCCGATAATAAGTCGGGTCCGAAAAAATGCTTGTACAGGGGATGTAGTAGCTCGTGGAAGACATAGAGGCCGTAGCTGTACTTGCCAAAAAAGCAGAGAATCGGGTTATTCCAGCAGCGACCCACGAACGTGACGGGATTGGTCGTGATCGCCCAAATCAGGGCCATGCCGAAGGTAGCGGAGAACAACGTGGGACGCCATATCAGTAAAAATGCGTCCATTTGAGTCAGGTTCCGCTTCCAACCATAGACACCCGCCAGCACGACTATACATAATAACGTGGCGCGAGAGGACCAACGGCCGATGGTAGTGATACCGTCCGACCCGCGCACGACCAGCGAGAGCAGTCCACCCGTGGCCAACCCGTCCATCCGGCAAGGAGTCAGTACGTATGCCGCGACAGCGTTATTCCCCCAATAGACCGCTAAGGTCCGGGAAATGATCGCGGTTAAGATGCAACAGACGCAGACTATTATTCCGGACCTGCGATTGAAGAAGTAAATGACAAAGGGCCACAAGAGATAAAAATGCTCCTCCACGGCGAGGGACCAAAAGTGCGCGAATCCACTCAACGGGGTGTACGACCTTTCCCAACCTTGGAGGAAGTTGGTGCCATAAAGCCAGAGCCAAATCTGGTTGGAGGATGCCGCACCGGAGGCCGGCTGGTTAGCGTTACTCAGGAACGGAAGAACGACGAAAAAGAAAAATAGAACGCCGTAGTAAAGCGGAAAGATTCGCAACGCTCGCCGCACGTAAAACCGGCGGAAATAATGCGGCGAACCCTTGGATTCAAACAAGATTCCGGTAATGAGAAACCCGGATAGGACAAAAAATAAGTCCACCCCACATCCGCCCAGGCGAGGTAAGAAGAAGAAACCTCTACCGAGCGATGAGGAAGGCACGGGCGGTCCCGAACTGAAATGATAGCTCATGACGAGCAAGATGGCCAATCCGCGAATCGCGTCGAGCGCCGGGAGGTGAGAGCCAAGGCGCGGTGTGTACGATACGTCTCCCGCTTCTGGGACGGACGCGGTTAACGAGACGGGATGGCGTGGCGACAACAGCAGCGAATGGGACTGTTTCATAGCAAGCGAAGTCGAGTACCTCACGAGGTGGGGCCAAAACGGACGGCTTCCGGCATGGGGTGAGCGAGTCGGTTCGCCGAAAAGCTCGCCTGCCGCCGGCCCTGGAGTTCGTGATAATGACCCACAAGCCGATCTGCGATGCCGCTCCAGGCATAATTCTCGGCCGCCCAGCCACGGGCGCGTTCACCGACTGCGCCGAGCGGCGTCGGGTCGCTCAAGAGCGACGCGAGTCGTTCACGCCAGGCGTCGGCATCCAGCGGCGCCGTGGCGGCGAATCCGGCGGCGGCTGCTGCCTCGGCGAGGTCCACTTGAGGGGAGAGCAGGACGGGGGTTCCGCTCGCCAGGGCTTCCAGGACGGCGACGCCGAAATTCTCATGCTCGCTGGGCAGGGCGAAGAGACTGGCGGCGGCCAGAAGTTCTGCTTTCGCGCGTCCCGTGACCGTGCCGAGGCGGAGGACGCGCTCCGCCGCGCGCGGGTCGCGGAGCCAACGATCGGCCAGACCGTCCCAGAGCCGGGCCTCGTCCGGCCCGGCGACCACCAGCTTGAAGGAGGCCGGAGCGCCTGCCAAGAACGCGGGAAGCAAGATATCCAGACGTTTCTTCGGATGCAATCGGCCAAGAAAGAGCAAGTAAGGTGCTCCGCCCAAGGCAGGTAACAAGCGCTCCACACCCGCCCGCGCTTCGACCCGATCGAGGGCAAATTCATCCGGTTCGATGCCGTTGGGCAGAATGAAATGGGGACTGTGGTCCCACGGCCAACTCTGTTCGGCTTCGTTGGCCGAGGTGAAGTGCCACGCCGTGCAAGCACGGCGCACCATTCGGCCGCGGAGTCCGAGATAGATTCGCTTGGGCCAGCGCGAGCGGCGAAATCCATAGCGATGCAATAGCCCGCACGGCCGCAGCACCGCCGGCACTCCCACGGCCAGCGCCTCACGCAGGGCGGCATGTACCGGGTAGGTAAAAATCGAATGGACGTGGACCACGTCACTGGTCCGAAGCCGCGCCCGTACCGCGCGGGCAAACCCCGGCGCATACGCCACGCGATCAGGACCGCACACGGAGAGCCGCTCCACATCCACCGCGTCGCCCGGATCGGCCGGCTGCTCGCCGTGCCGCGCCCCCTGGTCGGTGGTCAGCACGCTCACCCGGTGCCCGGCCGCCGCCTGGTGCCGCGCCAGGGCGCAGAGCACGGTCGTGGGACCGCCCCGTTCCCAGGTCAAACCCGGAATGACATGGAGGATGTTCATCACACCGTTGCCCCGACCCGGTTGCGGACCATTTCCACCTGCCCCATCAAGCGCCGCACAAAGTGTTCGTAGCAGAACTGTTCCTGGAAGCATTCCCGTCCCGCCTGGCCCATTGCCTCCGCCCTCGGGCCCGTGAGTTCGAGGATGCCTCGCAACATTTCGTCGGGGTCGGCGGGATCGACGGCCCGGCCGGTCACGCCGTCCACGATCACCTCGGCGCCGGCGTCCTGGTTGCTGGTCAAGACCGGCTTGCCCGCGCGCATGGCCTCCAGGTAAACCAGCCCGAAGCCTTCGCCGCGCGACGGCAGACAGAAACACCGGCAGGCGCTCAGGTAGGCATCGCGCACGCCATCCTCCACTCGTCCCAAAAACGTCACGTCGGCGCCCTGTTCGCGGGCCAGAGCCTCCAGGCGCGGCCGATCATCCCCATCGCCGATGAGAACCAACCGCAAGCCAGGGCGGTGCTGCTGCACGGCCGACCAGACGCGGATCATTTCTTCCTGCCCTTTGTAGCGCTCGCTTTGGGCCATGCGGCCGATCATCAAGGCGAACGGGCCGCCCGGAGGCATCGGCGGTCGGGATGAAGCAGTCTCGGCGGGCAACAGGCCCCAGGGACAGATCGAGCTCGGAAGGGCCTGGAGCCACGGGTTAGTGTTTTCGCTGCGTAGACGCGAATAATCGGACACGTAGAGCAGGCGATCCGCGCGGGACAGGCCCCGGCGGCGGAGGCGGCTCAGCGGCTGCCACGCCTCCATGCCGTGGATGATCGCGAGCAGGGGCGGAAGCCGGTGCCGGCGAACCACAAGCAACAAAGGAGCCAAGTTCAGATGTCCCAGGACCACCAGATCCCAAGGCTCGCGGCGCAGCAAATGCCAGGTTGTTAGACTGGTACGCACACGGCTGCCGCCGCCGACGAAAACCCGGCAGCCGGACAGGTCCGTCAGGCTGATCGGTTCGTGGTCCTTGATCGTGACCAGTGTTACCGCACTGTCCGTCCCGAGACCGTCGCGGAGGGCGCGCGACAACAAACGTCCGACGTACTGAATGCCGCCGGCGCCGCTGACCTCCGTGGTCAACAGGAGTATTTTCATACGGGGGATCCCTCGGCGGCTCGCGCCCCCAGAGCGGCGCACTCCCGTTCGGCGGACGACCCGGAATTCTCTCCACCGTCCCGTGCGGCCGTTTCCGCCGCCAGCGCCAACCGGTCGGTGAACCGCGACCAGGCCAGCAGCTTCCACGCCTCAGGAAAATGCTTCAAAATGGCCAGGAAAGACCAGCGGTAGGGCGGAAGCCGAAGCGCCGCGGGAACCTTCTCCCCGAACGCCTCGATGCTCTCGGGTGTGACCAGCTCGCGCAATCCCGCGAAGCGTCGCACGGCCCAGGCCCAGCGCAAGTGGTAAGGAAACCCCAGCTTCGGCCTCTCCACGAACCACCCGGGCCAGCCCTGTAATTGCGCCTTGAGCAGAGCCTTGGAGCGGTCGTCGAAACACAATTGTTCCGGCGAAAGGGAGCGAACGAAGGCCATCAAATCCCAATCCACCAGCGGACAGCGCACCTCCACCCCCTGCTCGGCCGACTGCGCGGTCCACCTTGGTGAACATGTGCCCCAAAAGCGAATGACCAGCCGCCCAGCGGCCCCAGGGGCTAAACCAGCACGGCAACGGCGGGCCGACGGCCAGGCCAAGTTCGCGCGAACCGTACTCTCCCGCCCCACGGGTCGGATCAGTCCAGTCGGCCGGTCGGCCGTAGCCCAGGAAAACCTCGTCCGCCCCGTCCCCGGTTAGGAGGATCTTCCCATAAGTCTTTGCCCGCTTGATGAGCAGGGCCAGCGGGAAGAACGAGATCATACCCAGCGGCTCGTCTTGCAGGTCCAGCGCCCAGGCCACCTCGTCTTCCAGGCGATACAGTCGGGCGCTAACCAGGTCAAGTGGGATGCCCATGCGCCACGCGGCATAGCGGGCGTACTTCTCGTCGAGGGTGAGGGGAACCATGCTCCGCAAGGTGATGGCGGAGCCGCGGGCCCGTCCCATGGCCCGCGCGACCACCGTGGAGTCGATCCCACCGGAAAGCAGGCCGACCGGCCGGGGGTTGTTGTGCAGTCGCCGGGCGACGCTTTCCTGGATCAGGTCGGCCAGACGCTCGCGGATCTCCTCCCGGCCCATCGCCGGGAAGGACTCCGGCTCGGGTCGGCATGTCATTCGCCCCCGCCGATCGCCCTCGAAATCCAGTTCGAGTATTTCGCCCGGAGCGAGGGCGGCGCAACCGGCCAGGAGGGCTTGATCGGGGGGAATGTACGAGAAGCGCCAATAATCGGTCAGCAAATCGGGGCGCAACGCGGTCGGTTGGACGCAGGTGGCCGCCATCGCCAGTACGGACGAGCCGAACCAGACCCCGCCCGGCCAGCGCGCCCAGTAGAGCGGTTTCTTGCCGATCGGATCCCGGACTAGGATCACTCGCCGCGCCGCGGCATCGACGATGGCGCAGGCGAACATCCCCCGCAGCTTCTTCAGCCCCGCGGCCCCCCAACGGGCGAAGGCGGCCAGCAGCACTTCCGTGTCCGAGGTCGTGCGGAAAGGATAGTCCGACAATTCCCGCCGTAGTTGCTGATAGTTGTAGATCTCGCCGTTAAAGACGACCGTCAAGCCGGAGACCGAATCCTCGAACGGTTGGCGGGCCCGCTCGTCCTGATCGACGATGGCCAAACGAACATGCAGCAACTGGACACGAGTGTCCGGGGTCTGCCAGTGGTGCCACGAGTCGGGACCGCGGCGCTTCAGGAAGCTCAGGGCTCGCGTTAACGGAACTGGTCCCGGTTCGTTCGGTCGATCCGCGAGGTTCAGTCGTCCTACAAAACCGCACATGACGGACACCTCATGAATTCTGTTCCAGGCCGCCCAGGATCTGGAGGAACGAGCGACGGTAGTCCGCCCAGGTCCAGGCCGCCGCTTTGGCCCGGGCATTGCGACTCATCTCGATCCGCTCGCGGGGATGCGACAACATCCAGTCGAGGTGGGTGCATAAACCGTCCTCATCCTCGAAATCGTGGAGTAGTCCCTCCTTGCCGGGTTCCAGGAAGCCTTCGGCCCCACTGTTGCGGCTGGCCACGACCGGCAAACCGCACGAAAGGGCCTCCAGGATGACGGCGGCGAACCCCTCCGCGGCGGCGGGCAAGGCCAGGAGGTCGGCGGCCCCATATTGGGCCTTGAGCTGCTCGCGCCGCATGCGCGGCACATGCTCATAGCAGCCCTGATAATCCTTCAGGAAGCGCGGCGACAGACACATCTCTCCGATGAGACGGAGGCGATGGCTGCGGTACGCGCCGAGCCGTTTCCAGGCCCGAAGCAGCCGATGCGTCCCTTTGCGCAGGCTGAGGTAGCCCACATGCAAGACCAGGCCCCGGCGATTCCCTTGCTCGTGCCCAACCGCCTCCAGTTGCCAGCCCGACTCGCACGCCGAAGGAAGCACGGTGACGGCGGCAGGACACGCCGACTCGATCAACGACCGCCGGACGAATTCGGAGCCGACGATCACATGGTCGGCGACGGCGAGTTCGGCCTCCTTATGTTCGATGCGGGCGGGGGTGAACACCTTGCACACGCCGGGTTGTTGACATACTCCAGGGAACTCGCCTTCTTCTCGCTCAAGGATTCGGCGAACCGTTCGGTAGTGCGCGGTCGGCAGGTCGTAGACGGTGTGCGCCCCGAGTTGCTTGGCCCGCCGGAAACTGTGGAGCACCCCGTCTTCGCGCCCCACGACCAACCGCGTGTCGGCATCGAGTACGCGATTCGCGGCAAACCGATCGATAAAGTCATGGTGGAAAAAGTGCCGAAAAATCGCGAGTCGACGCACCAAAGGCAGTCGGCGGCCGGTGCCGTAGAACGTCTCCGGGAACAGGGCGCGATGGCATCGATCGGGGCTGATGCCCGCCATCGCGCGGGTACGGAGGGCGTCAGACAGGTGCGAACCCAGCAGCCGGTCGGCTAGCCGGCAAATCCTTTCGGGGGTTCCGGCCGGTCGGTAAATATAGCCGGTGACGAAGGTGCGCAGACGTCCGCCATCCTCCAGGGCTTGCGTGTAATGGCGGATTCGCTGGGGAAATACCGGAGCAGTTACCACGGCATCGCGGGTCGAGACGGCCGGGGCGGGGCTACTCATTGCGATCTTTCTCGTCATTCGGAAGGTCGGGGCAAAGCGACTGGGGAACACAATGCCTCGAAGGGCTTGCATCATGAAAATAGTTCAGGGCTTTGTTCCGATCATATAAATATTGGAACAGAGCGACGGGAAAAGAGAGATTAGAGGGTCCGCAAGCCGAGTTAGCGAGCGAATGGCCAGGGAGATTGAAGAATAGCCATGCCAGTTGCGCCCCACCACTTCCACGTTTACAAGCCGCATGTCTTTGGCGATGTACTTCAGATCGCCGACGGACGGCTCGCGGACGTGCCCTCGGAACTCATCCGGCTCATACCAATCTTCCATGCGCGACCACGAGCCGACTCCCAAGGGGACTGTCAGACGCTTGCGGAGGTTTACACAGTTAGGCACCCCTAATATAAACAGTCCTCCGGGAGCGAGGGCGTTCATGATGGAAGCAAAAAGACGCTTTGGTGAGTGGTGCCAATGCTCCATCGAGTCAAAAGTGGTTATTACGTCGAAAGAGCCGTCGGAGAAATCTAACCCTTGTTGAATCACGTCCCGGTTGATTACCTTCACGCCATAGGATCTGTGTAAGTCTAATATGGTTTCGGCGGTCTTCCCGACGATCTCGTCGCGGAAATCATCTATTAGAGTTGCTTCCATGCCGACCGCCGCGCAGCCGATCGAAAAAAGTCCCAGTCCGCCTCCCAGATCGCATAGCCGACAGGAGACGCCCTTCCGGGCCGCGACCAAGCCGATGTGGAACGCAATCCTCTTGATATCCTGGAGCTGCCCTTTAATCCAGTCGTTGGGATATTTGCGGGCGATGTCCCTTAATTCTGTCACAATATCTTTATGCGTCTTCATACAACTCTCAGTTGGCACGTGGTGGAGATCGAGAGGGCACTTACCGATCAGGCGCGGGCAAGCCGCGGGCCGCGCGTTCGAGGCTCGGTGGCGAGAGGGACCGGTTGGGGCTGCAAGGTCGCGGCCCCCAGGGATAGCGCGACGAACGACCAGCCGAACGACGATCCCGTGTGGTTGTACGCCATGTAATTCAGGGCGAGCAGGGTGAATAGGGGCAGAGAAGCGGCGAGCGCGGCCCGGACGTGCCGATCTTTGGCACGGCGGAGTTCGCGCCACATCAAGACGACGGCCGCCACCCGCCAGGCGACGACGCCGATCCAACCGAGGGGGCCGACCTCAAAGCCGATTCGTCCTAACTCCGACTCATATCCACTTCCCCAGGACCTTACCCCGGATTCGGCATAGTTGCCGCCGATCTGCCCGCGCCCTAGCCCTTCGCCGAAAGGGTGCCCGGTCAGCCCTAATTCAAGATTCATTAACACATAACCGAGTCGGTCACCCACCGAATCGCGCTTCTCAAAGCGTTGGAACACCGCCCCCTGCATGCCGGGATCCACGCTCTCCTCCGAGGACGGGTCCCCGAACAGCGAGTATCCGACGACAAACACCAGAAGCAGGTAGATCAATTCGCGGCTCCTGCCGAATAGAATTCCGCCGCCGAGGACCGTGACCGCGTGGAGCACGACCCCGCCGCGGCTCATCGAAACCAGACCGCAGCACAGGCCGGCGAAAAGAACCGCCGTCGCAAAAGCACGACCCAGCAGCCCACGCGCCGTGAGAAATAGATAAATCCCCGCCCAGCCTCCCACACCTGCCATAATTCCCATGCCCGAAATGAAGGAGAACGTTCCGGTCGCGCGGACGTGAGAAAAATCGGCAATGGCGCGCGAGATTTCCTCCCCCGTATCGTAGCGGTTGAGGACGTGCGTCGGCGGCAGGGAAAACTGGAGAGCGCCGAGACCCCCCACCACGAGAGTGCTGACGCCGACGGCGAAGGCGATTCGATCGAGGTCGCGTACAGAACGTAAGGCGCCGCCAGCCAGGAACGCACACACGGGAAGAACAAGAAAGGCCCGAATCGAGAGGATGGCTCCCACCGCCGTCGTGTTGGGCAGATTAACCAGCGTCGGTACGCTGAGTGAGAAAAGGCTGACCGTTAGCAGGATGCCAATTAGCCTTGTTGAGCGGGCCTGAGCCATCCCCGCGAGGCCCGCACAAATGAAAACGAGGTCTTTGGAGAAGTACATGCCATAGCGAAGCGGGGGCGAACCCCCGAAGACCCATTTGCGAAACGCTCCCTCGAAAATCGTTAGCAAAAAGGTCGCGAGGATTAACTTCCCGCCCCAACCTGTATCGGCGGGTAGTGTCCTCCCCACCCCACGAGGTTGCGAAGCCAAGCTTCTTCCGCCCCCCGAACGATCCGATTCACGGAGTGCTTTCCCGGGGACTTTTACATTGCGCTGCATCGCGACTCTCTTCTCGGATCGAGTGACGCATCCACCTCCCGGCGCAATCCGCGAGGCAGACCCCTTTCCGTTTTACGCCGGAGGCCGTTGTGATCCCGGAGCGGCGCCGGCCTACTGCCAGGGGAACCCGTACCGCGCGGCGAGGGGGGCGGAGACCAGTCGGACGAAATGCCGAGTACCGCGCCCCAGCTCGAAGCGCCACTTCTCATCCAGCCGAACCCCCGTCGCCTCGAACCGCGACGGGTTGCCCGCAATCCCATGATTCTCGTCGCGAAACTTGACGGCCAACTCGTCATCGGAGGGAAGATTCAACCAGTCACTCACCTGTTTCAAGGTGTTCCGCGGGTCGGTCGCCAACTCGTTGTAGCGCAGCCGCAGGCACTCTTCCGGCTTGAAATGTGCCCGCAGGACCGAGTTGAAAAGGTGGTTCTCGATGTTCCAGCGCAGAACGGCTTTCGCGAACATCGAGGCCCGGCTCAGTCCGGACATTCCTCTACACATGGAGTACACGTAGGCGCGGGGATCCTTCACCAGATGGACAACACGCACGTCAAACATTCCCGATTCTTTTAACCAGAGCAACCGGTAGACCGACTTCGAGGCGTCCACGAGCCATTGAACCTGTTCGCCTTTGACGGCCCGAGCTTTCTCCAGCACCCGGCCCAACACCTTGAGGTTATCTTGGCCGTACTTTTCCAGGCTCTGCCGTCGCCTCTCGCGATGCCGCGCGGATGCGGAAGACAGAAAACGATACTCCCCCCAGCGGACGGGACGGCCTCCGTTGTAGGAG
The DNA here is from genome assembly GCA_963767535.1 of uncultured Planctomycetota bacterium. Lineage (GTDB taxonomy): Bacteria > Planctomycetota > Planctomycetia > Gemmatales > Gemmataceae > JAJPHU01. Next base: position 884,779 of record CAVYEC010000004.1, on the reverse strand, counting down.
TCGCGAAACCGATCGATCGATCCGTGCCGCAGCACCTCTTGCTGCTCTTGGACGATCGAGCCCCAGAAGGGGCACTGCTCGACGGAGACGCCGCAGCCGCAAGGTTTCGTGTGGGTCCGCAGCTCCCACGGCAGGACATAAAATTCGCCCAGCGTCCAACAGGCGGCATGCGCGCCCAACAGAAGATCCAGGACGGTCGATCCGGATCGTCCGTTGCTCGCGATGTAAACGATCTTCAATTGGTCACTGCCCATCCCCGCTGCTCCCCTCTCGGCCCCGCCGAAGTCTTCAAGGCCGCCAGGGCGCGATGCCCGATCGACGGCCAACTCAGGTCTGTCAAAGCGTAGTTACGGACGTCCTGGCGTAGTTGCTCCACTTGCGCCGACCGGGCATTGCCCCAATCCCACGAAGAAACGGGGAGTACCGGGAAACTGTCCGGGTCGGGTCGGGCGGTCGAACCGTCCGACACCAAAACCGCCAACCCCGCCAGGGCAAAGGCCGAAAAGACTGTACTTTTTCCCAGCAATTCGGTGGGATATGCGCGTAAAGGCGAAATCACAACAGGCCAGCACCTCGGCCACGTCCGTGTCGGGTTGGTGGCCCAGCACTTGAAACCGAGCCGGTCCTCCCAGGCGTTCCGTCCAACCCATCAACTTCGCGGGGGGAGCGCCCGCACCGCCGATACAGACGACCCGTTGAAGCTGCCCCGAGGCCTGTCCTCGTGCCAGGCAGTCCCCACAACCGCGCAGGCGCGGAGTTGCGAGCCGAAGGAGCCGAACGTCACCGCCACCAGTTCCTCCGACCCCCACCCGAGCCGCTTGCGGCGCTGCCGGCGTTCGGTTTGCGTCAGATAAACTGGCGGGATGCTGGATCCGATCGGCAGGCGCACGATGCGGTCGGAGGGAAAGTCGTAATCGTGGGTGATCTGGCGCAGATATTTCGGAATGCTCGTGAACACCAGGTCCGCCTGGCGAACCACGGTGCCGACCGTGTAGCGTTGCCAGGGGGACAGCAATCGTCCCTTGCGGCCGAGCTGGTGAGGTTGGCAGTGGGTTTCATGGGCGAATACCGCCAAACCCACGTCCGGCAGACGGCGGCGCAGCTGCCCGCAACGCGCGTCCAAGCCGCAACGGGCGCCCCAGCGCGAATAACCGTATCCCGATAGCTGCACCCACAGCCAATCCGGCTGCTGGCGCCGCACACATTCTTGCAGGCTCCGCGCGCCGCCGTCCCAAGCGTCGATAGGCCCTTCCGGCAGCCCTCTTCCCGCCCGCGACGGCTCACGGTGGATGAAGCCGACCTCGACTCCCTCCGAGCGCAACTCCGCTGCCAGGCATCGTGTATGGTCCGCGATACCGCAAACGGCGGGGGGAGCTGGGGGGCGAGAAAACTGATCCGCATGCCGTAAAATCTTCCTTCAGGGGGACGCGAGAATGAAGAACGCCCGGCGAGTTGTCAACAGTGAGCCAGGACGCTTGTCGGGACGGCCTTCGTCCGCGGGGGAGCCGACTTGCTCACCACGAAATCGCCGATGACCAGATCATCCAGCCCGGAGGTGTAGAACGTCTGGACCGCATCCTTGGGCGTGCAGACGATCGGGTCGCCCTTGAGGTTGAACGACGTATTGAGCACCACGGGCACACCCGTCAGCCGCCCGAACTCTTCGATCAAATCGTAGTAGCGCGGGTTGACCGAACGCTCGACCGACTGCACGCGGGCGCTGCCGTCCACATGAACCACGGCCGGGATCTCGTGGGCCTTTTCCTTGTTGGCCCAGAAGGTCAGGATCATGTAGGGCGACGGATAAAAGTCGTCGAAATACTCAGGAGCACGTTCGATCAGAACGCTGGGGGCGAAAGGCCGCCAGTTTTCGCGGAACTTGACGGCGTCATTGACACGGTCGCGGTTCTCTGCATAACGCGGGTCGGCCAGGATCGACCGATTGCCCAGGCGCGCGGGCCGAACTCCATGCGCCCCTGGAACCATCCGATCAGACGATTCTGGGCCAGCAGTTCCGCCGCCCGCCGCGGCGCATCCTTTTCGCGGACGTACGGCAGCTTGTAGACGTTGAGGACTTTTTCGATCGCCTCGTTGGAGAAGCTGTTGCCGAGATAGGTATGGCCGACAGGCTTTTGCGGCAGCGGCAGCCCCAGGCGCTCGTAGACGCCGTAGGCCGCCCCGATGGCGGCGCCGTCATCGCCGGCGGCGGGTTGAATGTAAATGTCGTCGATCAGGCCGGAGCGGAGCAGTTCGCCGTTGGCTTTGGAGTTGAGGGCCACGCCGCCCGCCAGGCAGAGCTTGCGGCTGCCGGTCAGACTCGTGACCCGTTTGAGCAGTTCCAGCATCGCCTCCTCGCAAGCCCTTTGCGCTGATCGGGCGAGGTTCTGATGTTTCGTACTCAGCTCCTCATCGCCACGGCGCGGCCCGACCACCTCGGCCAGCCGCCGGTCGTCCCCATCGGTGCGGCCGAAGAAGCGCCAGCCCTCGACGTGGTAACGGCCATCGCCCGAACGCAGCAGCGGCGACAGATCGTAAGTTGGCTCGCCATAAGAGGCCAGGCCCATCACCTTCCATTCATCGCTGAACGGCGTGAAACCGAGCATGGACGTGATGCCGGCGTAGAAAACGCCCAGCGAGTTGGGGTATTTGTACTTCTCCAGCAGGCGCAGCTTGCCGTCACGGGCGTGCCACAGGGTCGTGGCTTCCTCGGCGCCGCGGCCATCAACGACGAGGACACCGGCCTCGTCGAAGTCGGACATCAGGTAGGAACTGAGGGCGTGGGCCAGGTGGTGATTGATGAAGTGGACCGGCTGGCGCGGCGTCCCGAACGCGCGGCGATAGTCCACAGCGCCGCCGCGGTGGCGGAACTCCTTGGCAAACCCGGCCAGGGTCCGCTCCCAGCGCTGCCAGGACGACGGCCACTGGCCCTTCAGGATGGTCTTGACGTTGTGCTTGAAGGTGACGCTCGGCTTGGACCAGCCGATGGCCACATGGTCCACGTCGGCCGGCGTGAGCTTGGCGAAATCGAGGGCCGCCCGGATGGCGCGGACGGGAAAGGAGCCGTCCTTGTTCTTGCGACTCTGGCGCTCCTCGGCCGAGGCGAACACCAGTTCGCCGTCGCGAACCAGGCAGGCCGACGATTCGTGCATCGAAAAACCGATTCCGAGAATGTTCATGGTGTCTCTTCTCTACTCTGAGCGAAGCGATAGGACCAAGTTCAAGTCAGCATTTGGGAGGGCTGTACGGCCAAGGCCTCCTCCGAAACGATGGGCATCGTCTCCGCGGACAGGGAGGGAGCTTTCGACGGAGGTGCTCCTCCGACGCAGATTCGATCCCGCCAGCGCAGGAAAGTATGTTCGACAACGAAATAAGAGAACGCGGCCGCCATAAAGGAACACAAGATGTTCCACGGGACCGCACCCGAAAACGTCTTATTAAGGTAAGTCAAAAAAGGTTGTTGCCATAGATAAAGGCTATAAGAAAGCACACCGAGAAAGACGGCCGGTCGAGAGTTAAGGATCACCCCCAGACGGCCTTGGGGATGTCGAACCGCCCACAGCAAAAAGATAAGTATTCCCAGGCCATCGAGAGACCAACCGCAAGGCAGCATGTAGACGCCGCGAAAGCGTTGTTCTAAGAGCGGGGAGGCGCAAAAGATGAAAATGGCGGCGGCCCAATGAGCCTTGTAGCGGAACAGTCTATCGAGAACGGCTTGAAATTTGGCCGAACGATACGAAAGGGCGGCAGCACATCCGAACATGAGTTGATCGGCTCGCGTAGGTAACGTCATGCCGATGGCGCCACGCCAATCGGGAAAGAGAAAGTAGCACGAGATTCGCACGAAAGGAGAAACGGTAATAACCCCTAGCGCGAGCCAATAACATCTCGAAATACCGAGCAGGAGGATGGTCAACGGCCAGAGCAAGTAGAATTGTTCTTCCACGCACAGCGACCAGGAATGTCCCAGCCACCACGTTTCACTAAAAGAGTAGTTGGAGAGGAAAATATGACGGTAGTTAGTGAGAAAAAGACCCGCGCTTAATTCGTAACGTAAGGGTAACTCCACTATTCCCATCCATGCGATAATAATCATGACGAAAAGGAAAAAAAAATAGGCGGGAAGTATTCGGAAAGCACGCCTTAGGTAGAACCTTTTAAGGCTTATCGTCCCTCGGCGTTCCGCTTCCCGAACGAGCAGGCCGGTGATGAGGAAACCGCTGATCACGAAAAAGATACTGACACCCAGCGTCTGATTCCCAATCAGATCCAGTATAATATTTGCGAACCGGGAATCGACATCAAACGTGTTCCGAGAGTGCCCAATTATCACGAGGAGGATTGAAACAGGCGCAGCCCATCCAGGGATGGGACGCGACCGTTTCCGGACAAGTGTGAAGCCGGCATCATCAATCTGAATCCGCGTGGAAAAGAGTTGATTCTCCGACCTGCCGCATTATATCCGCTCGTAGATTTGCAACACCTGCCCGGCGATGGCATCCCAGTCGTGGTGGGCAAGCACTCGACAGCGAGCCACCTGCCCCAACTCAGCCCACAAACGCGGAGAGCGGGCGAGGGCGGTCAGGGCGCCGGCGAATTCGCCGATGACACGGGCCACGCCAGGGTCCGCGCCGTCAGGGAGCGCAGGGAGAACAAGGAGCGTCTTTCCGTCTGCAACTCGCCACAGGAACGGGCCATCACGAAACCTCCAACCCCTTGGTCCGACTCTCGGCGCGCACTCCGTGCCCGTGGGTTACACCCAACTGCTTTTCCAAGAGCACCGGCGCGACACTCCGTGCCCGTGGGTTCCCAAAACCCACCCCAACAGAACGCCAAGCCTCCGTGCTTTGGGGACAGGGGACCAACAAAACGCGGCGGAAAGCCCGGAAATGGTTCAGCACGGCCTCGGGTACAACGCTGAACCGGAGCCGGCAGGAGTGATGTGTCGCTCGGAAAATTAGCAAAACCAGGGCAAGACGGGAAACGTCTTGTCCCTGGCGCTTTTGAGCCTTAACACGACCTCTGCCCTACACGCCATCGAGTTTTTCTGTCCCTGAAGTTCCTTTCGTTCAGGGTGAAGCGGGCCTTCGTGGGTCCTCCTCCGATTCCCAACACTGGGGATGGGTGGAATCGCACCGCCAGGCGTTGCTTGCGGTCGTGCCGGTATCACCCTTTGCGAATCGGTAAGGGTAGAATCGCAAATGCGATGCCAGGTTCCCACGGCGGGGTGGACGAGCGGAGGCGACTCTTCGGAGTTCCCAGTCGGCACGCAACTTACGACTTTATCGAGGGGGCAATATCTGCGATCTCCCATGCCCGGCTGAGGGGTGAAGTGTTTCGGAAGATTTACAGCCGTTAACGGTCCTGTTAACCGATGTTTACGGAACGAGGTGGGGAGGGGGGTGGGTCGGGGGTCGGGAAGAGGTTGAGTCGAAAGGTCGGTGCGTTGGTCCTGTCACTCCTGGGCTTGTGTGAACCGGGGTGGGGCACCTGCGTTCATCAAGAGGGACTGGTCGCGTAAGGGAGGAGAAATCTTGGAAAAATAAAGATCGACGTGCCAGGGAGAGAGGACACATCGGCCGGCGGGCAAGGGACGAGCCTTCGTTGCATTATTTCCTTCCAGGACCCCGAGCTGGATTCGAGAACAATGAAGGTTGTGCCGGAGTCACGGCGTGTTCGCTGTGCCCCCTGATCATGGCTTTCACCATGTCAGATCGAACCGCCTCCACTCCGAATGCCGACAAATGGTCACTGTCGTGGTATAGTTGCCGCCCTTCCTCATCCAGGAAGGCCAGTTCTCCATTCTCTTTTTCGAAATGGGACGCGACGTCAATCACGGTGCATTTTTCCGAATTCAAGGTCGAAAGCAGCGCGTTGACGTTCTGGCGGCGGCACCGGCTCTCCGGCTCCTCAAAAAACGGCGGCCGCACTCCCTGTCGCATGGCAGCGCGTGTCGCCGTGGCGGGCAATTCGGGCAGTTGATTCGGCAGCACCACCCGGCCGGCGTGAGGTTCTAGGGCCTTCACCGCGAGGGCGAACCGATCCCATTCCGTATCTCCCCGCTTTACCCATCGGCACGCGAGGATCACGCACTCCGGCTTTTCCTTCTCGACCGTGGCCAGTGCCACCAGCCACAACGGGCTGTGCCTGCCGTCGGGAGCGGGCAGGGGCTCGCCGCCGAGTTGGCCAATCACAATCAGCTTCTTGCCGAGTTCCGCGCAGACCTCCTTCATCATTTTTGCATACATCGGCGCATAACTATCGCCGATCAAGACGACGCAACCGGTTGCATTGGGCCTTTCAAAGACCAGAGGCCCGCCCTTGAACACACTACCGAGGTTGGAACTGATGTAATTCTCTTTGCGCACGGTGATCCCCAGGACCGTGCACAAGGCCAACGCACCACCCAGGAACCCGTAGGCCATGGGCCGAAACTGCGGCCGATTCAGCCATACGCGCGCCGGGTTCTCAATCAAGGCATAGCTGGCCAGCGCCGCCATCGAGCTGAGGCTGATTTTCCAGACGATCCGCGTCGCCTCGGGGGCGAGATACATGCTGTAGTCAACCAGGGAAAAGATGGGCCAATGCCACAAATAGAGCGAATACGACAGCCGGCCGATGAAGGCCAGGACAGGTGTGGCCAGCCATTTCTCGCTCCCCCTGGCCATTCCTGATTGAGGGAACAAGACCCCAACCGTTCCCAGCACCGGCAGCAGCGGCCAAAACCCGGGGATGTTGAGCGCCTCGCTAATCAAGAAGAATGAGGCGATAATCGTTGCCAGGCACGTCGTCGAGACCCAGGGAGCGAGGCACAGGCCACTGCCGCGGTTGGCGCCGCCGGCGAACACGGCCAGACAACTTCCCGCCAGCAACTCCCACGCCCTGGTCGGCAACAGGTAGAACGCCCACTCCGGCTTCAGCCGCGTCACCACGACACAGGCCAGGAAGCTGGCGGCCCAAAGGATACCGAGTATCCAGAGTCGCCAGCGCTGGCCGAGGCGGGTGATCGCGACGAAGAATAACGGGAATACCAGATAGAACTGCTCCTCGACGGACAGTGACCAGTAGTGGAGATACGGTTGCGAATCCGAAGGGATTGCAAAGTAGTTTCCCTGGAAGAGGAACTTCAGGTTGATAACGGACAGGGCCGCAGCTGCCAGCGCGAGCCCCGCCGAGGCCACGTCCTGAGGCGTATAGATGAACTGGGCCAGGACCACCGTCGCCAGCACCACCGTGACGAACGCGGGAAGGATGCGCGCGATGCGTCGTTGGTAGAATACGCTCAGTCGAAAGTTGCCGCGGTCGCAGTCTTTCAGGATGATCGAGGTGATCAAGTACCCTGAGATGACGAAAAAGACGTCCACCCCCAGGAAACCGCCCGGCAGCCAGTGGTTGTTCAGATGAAAGACAAACACCGATAGCACGGCGACTGCCCGTAAGCCATCGATAGCTGGCCGATACGTCGTTGTCATTGTGCGCAGCTCCGAGCGGTTTCGATCTCCCGGTTCATCCGGCGACTGAACTCGTCTTTGAGCAAAAACTTTTCCTCGCCAACGCATCACGGAACCGTGAGGCAAGCACGTAACTGTTCACGGGTTGAGGGTGACAAGCGTACAGCGAGGAGCCGAGTCCCAAGCAATCGCCGGGGGCTGGACTTCGGCGTGGAATGGCACGAAGACGAGGCCGATGCGGAGCCGAAGGGAGACGACCGAGCAGGGGCGGACATCCGAGACGCTCGACTATCTGGTATGGTCCGATGGACGAATTCCTCTACAGATTAAGCCCCGGAAAACGGACAAAATAACGTATGTGGCACACTGTCCTGCTTGCCGTAATGTTGGCCGCTGAAAAGGCTGAAACAAGTAGAGAAATTCTTTCCCGCCTCTTCCTAGTCGTTTCCGCCGAAATGCTGGGCCTCCAGCCGTTCCCTGTGGATTTCCGGGACTATACGCTTGTCACCCTCGGCCCGTGAACGGATACGGCAAGCACTACTCGACCGATCGGACTACAAACATTCGTAGATCCGCAATACCTGCCCGGTGATGGCATCCCAATCGTGGTGGGCAAGCACTCGACAGCGAGCCGCCTTCCCCAACTCGGCCCGCAAACGCGGAGAGCGGGCGAGAGCGGTCAGGGCGTCGGCGAATTCGCCGATATATTGCTCCGGCTCGCGGAGCGGCACTTTCAGGCCGCACCCCTCCGGCACGATTTCGTGCGGCCCGGCGACATCGCTGACGGCCACCGCACAGCCACAGCTCATGGCTTCCAGGAGGGCGACGCCGTAGGTATCGCAAAGCGTCGGGAAACAAAAGACGTCGGCCTGCTGATAAAGCTCCCGCAAGTGCGGTCGCGGCACTCCGGGCACAAATTGCACGCGCTCCGCCAGACCGAGATCCGTTGTCAACTGCCGGCAGAAGGCGACGTAAGCCGGATTCCCGTCGCCCACGACTCGCAGTTGCAGATCGCACCGAGGGCCAGCCACGGCCACGGCTCGTAGCAGCAGTTCCAGTCCCTTGTAAGGCACGATGCGGCCGACGTACAGAAGTTGCACGGGACCGCTCGCCGGCCGAGACGCCGGGGGAACGAAATAATCGTGTTCCACACCCGCATACGGCACCAACTCGCACCGACCCCGCCAGGCCGCGGGAACGCGCTCGAAGGCGTCCTGATTGCCGACCAGGATCTTCCGGGCGCTACGCAGATGGACATACCGCCGGGAAAGCCAGTTATTCAGCCGGCCGGCAAGTCCGGCCGCGATGCGAAAGGGGTGGAAACGTCTCTGGGCCGGCCGGCCGGCCACGCGAGTCAAATAGGGGCCAAAACTATCCGGTGGACGCTCCGCCGCCAGGAGCGGGCCGATGACGAACGGCGCACGCAGGGCCGGCAGCAGGGTCGTGTTGCCGACCCAGGAAGGCGTGACCCGGTGGATCACGTCGAACTTCTGCCACCGATGCAGCGGCCAGGCCCGCGACAACTGGCCGAACTCGAAACGCAGCAGCGGCCCCGCCGACACGTCGTTGAAGTTGCACGGCCCGGCCGCGACCGGCCGCAGGACGGCCCCAGCCGGCGTCTGGGCCGGCGGCGCGGCGAACACGGTCACATGATGCCGCCGGGCCAGGGATTCGGCATACTTGTAGCCAACCAGCGCCTCGCTGCCGAAACGCGGATTGCAGCTGAGCGCGGACACCAGGACACGCAAGCAGCCGGCAGACCGCGAACGAACGCTGACTTTTGTTTCTCGGGAACCCATTATCTGTCGAGAGAACATGGAAGGCCGTTATTTCGGCCCCGGCTTGCGCAACACGGCCAGTATCGAGGTGCCCCACGGGAATCGCAGCCGCAGGCCCAGCGGCGTCTCGGCACAAAAGACGGCACGGCAGGCCATGTTGACGATGGGGTTAGGGATGCGGTGGGTCCGAGCTACCAACTCCGCGACTCGCTCGCGAGTCATGGCTTGCGGGGATGGCCGCTTCCATCGCGCGAGCAGGTACAGGGGACTCAAGAAAAACATGAAGTACCGGCTATCCAGCAGTTCCATCCCCACGGCATCCGCAAGGCGTTGGAAGTCAGCGTGAGAATAGCGGCGGTGATGCTGCACCGCTTCGTCATTCCAACTCCAGAAGAAACGCAAGGCGGGAGTGGTGATGAACAATAACCCGCCGGGCCGCAGCGCCGCTTGCAGTTCAACCAGCGCCCGCTTCTCCTCCTCGATGTGCTCCAGTACGTCCAGCAGGAAGATCAGGTCCCAGCGGTCCCGCCACTTGAGATCGAAAAGATCGACCTGATAGCGAGGCGTGTCGGGCGGCAAGCTCTCCCGCGCCAGCTCCAAGGCTCGGAGCGATGAGTCCGCCAGCGCCAGCTCCGCGAAGTCGATCCCCGAATTTTCCCGTAAAAAGCGAACCCAACCGCCGCAGCCGCCCCCCACATCGACTGCCCGCAGGCGATCCGGGGCCAACGCGCCGCTGCCGAGCGCCTTCATCAAGGCAGCCCGCAGAAAGCGATGGCGGCCGGCGTACCAAAAGTGCCTTTGCTGCATGGCGGCCAGCAGAGAGAACAAGGCCGAGTCATACTCGTCGTCGCGGTGCATCACTGGCCGCTCTGGCGTCCAGATGCCCGCCTCATTCAGGCTGTACATGGTTCCCTCATTGATACAGCACGCTGCGGCACCACACACTCCTCGACGGCTTATCCCAGCCGATCGCCGCTTGGATCCTCTTGAAACAAGGAACCCAATACTTTCCGTTCCGCATACTGTGGCTTGCGGTTCATATTAAGGTGCAGCCGGCCCAGATACTCGCCCATCACTCCCAAGGAGAGCAACTGGATCCCTCCCAGCACAAAAATGGATACCATCAGCGAAGCATAGCCCGGCACCGTGATGCGGGTCAGGAAGTGGAGGATCAGGAAAAGTACCCCCAGGGCAAACCCCGAGATGGCCGCAACCACTCCCAGCGCGGAGACAAACTGCAACGGCAGCAGAGAAAAATTGGTGAATAGGTTGAATGCCAACGTCAGCAACTTTGCCAGAGAGTAACCGGAGCGGCCTTCGGCCCGTGGATGGTGTTCAACGGGCACTTCGGCGATACGTTGGGTGTTCCAGGCCAATAATCCGTCTATGTACGTGTAATTCAAGTTGTATGGAAAGATCGTTTCCAGCAGTTCCCGGCGGATAACCCGGAAGGACGTCACAGTGATCGAGGTGCGAAACACCAAGCGAAAGAAAACATTTACCAACCACGAGCCCAGATTCCGCCAGCCCCCATGTTTTTTGGAGCCATACGATCCATATACCAGATCGAGATCTTTCGACTGGATCACTTTTAACAGCTTGGGAAGTTCCTCCGGCGGGTTCTGGAGATCGTCATCCATGGTGACTATGTACCGCCCCCGGCAATGACGGAAGCCGCACATCAGCGCATTGTGCTGACCGAAGTTACGCATCAGCTGGATGACCATGACGCGCTCGGGAGATGCGGCATGGATCTGCTGCAGCACTTCCCAGGAGCCATCCGGGCTTCCGTCATCGACGAAAATGATCTCGAAGCGCATACCACTATGCTCCAGGACCGCTATCAATCTCTTAGTCAGAGCTTGCAGCGTGGCCGCGGAACGATAGACGGGGATGACAACGGATAAATCCATGTTCTTCTTGGCGATGAGTATGCTGATCTTTTCAGTCGCCGTGGCGGGGACCGCTGGCCGGGAGCGCAGCCCCGGACAGGATTCGACGTGCTGGCTCATGCTCTGGCTCCGAGGAATACGTCGCGAACGAGCGGATAGCTGCCCGCGGCCAAAAGTGGTAGAAAGGTTGCACCAGCGCCAATTGATAGCCACAGCGCTCATACAATCGGCAGGCGGGCTGATTGGCTAGTTGGGTGACGACGCGAGCTTTCGGGAAGGAACGGGTAGCCATCCATTGGTGAGCGGCCTGCATCAGGAAGCGACCGACTCCTTGGCCGCGAGCCGGGGCAGCCACGGCCATTAACCCAATACTCGCCTCGCCGCCTTTTGCTGCGACAGTGACCATCCCCAGGACACCTCTTTCATCGGGTGCCTCGATTACAAGAACGGCGTCGGCTAATTCGTGCCGGCAGGATTGCTCGATCCAAGTCGTGTACAGCTTGCGGAAGATGTCCTCGGGGAACACCGGATCACGACGAAAGCGCGACCAGGCGCCCGCCTCAATGGCCAACTCGCACAGAGCGGCTGATGCAGGACCCCGTGGATATTCGCGGATCCCTAGTCCAACGGAAACCTCCCCTAGTGCTGGACAGCCAGAGTAGGCTAGGTCGATTTGATAAGTTGCTTTTCGATCAACAAGGCTTCCGGTAAATTCGTGGAGAAGTTCGGCGGAGACCTCTTCATCCGCCTGTGGTTGCCAGTAGACAAGTTCGATTCCATCGCCACGAGCTTGCTTGAGAACTGCAGCGGCCTGCGCGATATCTGTCGCAGACTCCATCCGGCCTACCGGGAAGCCGAAATGGGCCGAGTCCCAGGAAAGAGGAACCAATCTCGGTTGGGCTTTAGACATCTACCGTGTTCCTCCTTCTTTAATCGCCGCAAGTGACGTAGAAGCCTGCTGCCTTGGCCCGTTGGAGACTGGGAACCTGCCACAGCCCTCCGGGGAGGAACAACAGTCGCCGTCCCTTGAATTCATTGCCTCGTAACATGCTTCGCTCGCTCCGCTTTGGTATGCGTCTCGAACCGTCTTCAGCCGAGGGTGCAACTTACGAACCAACTTCCATCATCGCTGGCAACGAGGGCTGCAAGGCCGGTGCGCTTTTTGCGCGGACGCTTTCGGTGAGGCAGCGCACGACCTGCATTTGGTCGGCCTCGGTCAACTGGTAATACATCGGCAGACGCAACAAGCGCGCGCTCATCTCCTCCGTGACCGGCAGATCTCCTTCTCGATAGCCGAACTTCTGGCCCATCGGCGACGAGTGAAGCGGAACGTAGTGAAACACTGCCAGGATGCCGTGTTCCTTCAGCGAACGCATCACCGCATCCCGACCGGCTTGGTCGCCCAGCAGCACATAAAACATGTGGTAATTGCTGTCGCATTCCTCCGGAACACGAGGCAAGCGGACAAGACCCTCCTGCTCCAGTGGAAGGAGGTGGGTACGATAGGTTTCGTAGACTGCCCGGCGACGCTGGCTGATCGGGTCAAGAAGCTCCAGTTGACCGTAAAGGAAGGCAGAGCAGATTTCGCTGGGGACGTAGGAACTGCCCAGATCGACCCAGGTATACTTGTCGGCCAACCCCTTGAAGAACTGGCGGCGGTTGGTCCCCTTGTCGCGGATGATTTCCGCCCGCTCCACCAGCTTGGGATCGTTGATGCACAGCGCCCCGCCCTCGCCGCAGATGTAGTTCTTCGTCTCGTGGAAGCTGTAGGCGCCGAGATGGCCGATGGAACCGAGCGCCCGGCCTTCCACCCAGGCATTGACCCCCTGGGCGGCGTCCTCCACGACGAGCAGGCCGTACTTGTCGGCGATGGCCATGATGCGGGCCATGTCGCAGCCGACGCCGGCGTAATGGACCGGAAAGATCGCCTTGGTACGGGGTGTGATGGCGTCCTCGATCAGCCCCTCATCCAGGTTCAACGTGTCGGGTCGAATGTCAACAAAGACAGGCCGCGCCCCCAACCGGGCCACGGCGTTGGCTGTCGAGACGAACGTGTACGAGGGCATGATGACCTCGTCACCCGGCCCGAGGTCGCACAGCATGGCGGCCATTTCGAGGGCCGCGGTGCAGGAAGGCGTCATCAGGACACGGTGAATGCCGAAGAGTTCTTCCATCAGTCGGGCGCATTGCTGGGTGAAATGGCCATCCCCGGCGATGTTGCCGAAGGCCACCGCCTGGGCGATGTAGTACAGCTCTTTGCCAGCGATAAAAGGCTTGTTAAACGGAATCTGGTGCGGCGTCATCAATGAGTCTCCTAGTGTTCGGCAGGCGTCGTCTCATGACAGGCCGAGTGCTCCCCAACGAGCGCGTGCGGCCTACGCCAAACGAGGGGAAAGATGCGAAAGTGATTTCGGGTCGGGTAGTAGGCTAACAAGAACAGCAGCGCTGGGAAGAGCGGCAAGTTGCGACGAACTTCGCACACTGCGAGGTAGGCACTCGCCGCGGTGTACGCGAGCACCCCGAGAAGGACAGCGAGCGGAACGAGGCGCCGGTCATTCCAGGTTTTCGCGAGAAGCACGACGAACCCGGCGGGGTAGGCAAGGTAGAGCGCGTAGACGGCCAGCGACCAGGCAGCCTTCGCCAGCCGCAGCCAAGCCCTGCGCGTGCCAAGCTGGGCTTTGTCCGTCTGAAAGGCCTGGGGGGTAAGGGCCGCGATCCGATCCATTTGGGCGTGATGAAGTTGCGGCATCTCCATCCATAACAGGAGCGCCCGCCGCAAGGGGAATTCGACACGCGTCCGCAGGGGGAGCGTCTCGTATCGGCGATCGGCGGCCTCCCCGTAGGCGCGATCGAGCAGATTCGGATCGACCTTGTCTTCACAAGCGAGCGTATGCAAGCGGTGGAGTTCGCGTTTCTGTTGCTCGGATTCAAAGACGTCCTCCGGAACGCTCGCGAAGGAGTGCGACCACCACCAGACACCCATCTGGGTATCCGAGGTCATCCAACTCCGCGTCCAACGGCCAAAGCCGCTCTCGGGGTTTAGTACTCCAGCGTTAGGCCCCGGTATGGAAACGCCCGTGTTCCTGCCGAACATCAAAGGCTCAAGATGACCGACGGCACGGTAGCAATGCAATTGCCAGGGCAGCGCCAGGGCCAAGCTTCCAAGAGTCAAGGTCGCGAGCCTGGCGCCGCTAGCCCGAATGCGGGCGGCCACGACCAACCATAAGGCCAGGCACAAAAACGCTAGTGCAGGGACGGTAAGCAATACCGCCAAACACAAAAAGCCGATGCTAAACAACTGCCCCAGTCGTGCCTGTGCTAAGTCTCGCTGCTCCGCTCGAGATATGGAGTAGACAAGCAGGCTAGTAAGGAAGACTCCCCATGTTTCCGAGCGAACTTCGGAAACTTTAAGGGCCAAGTAAGGGTGGAGCGCCATTGCGAAGGCGGCGAGAGCCGCCCCTCGTTTGCTCCAGGGGGCGATGGCGCTGTAAACGAGGGCGATGGAGCCTAGCGAGAGAAGAAACTGCACGGGTATCAAAGCGAAGGGATCATCGTGGAAGGTGAACACCGCGCAAAGCAGCAGGGGATATCCCGGAGGGAGCAGGGTGGTCGGGCGCCCGTCAAACAAGAAGCCCTCTCCGCGCATAAGGGCATGGGCTTGATAAACGAACCGTTCGCCGTCTGGACCGTAGGTGTAGGCGTACCAGGCGAAGCGGACCCCCGCGCCTATCAAGAGCGCGAGTACTAAAGGCCATGCCAGGCGGAGGCAAGTTCTGATGTTTGTCATTCGATGCATAACGATAGAGTGCGCCTTGCTCAAGACTTGGCATAGGTGGCTGGCCTTCATTGCCAGAGAACCGTGTTATTGTCCCTTCAGTTTCTGATGCAGAGCCTCGTACAACCGGCCGCGTGAAAGCGAACAGGCCATTCGCTTCGGGAAAGCCCCAGTGCGGCCTCTGCGAACGAACGCGCCGTAATACGCACCCGTCCTCCAGATGGCGTTCTTCATCAACCGCGCGACGGAATACCAGGAAACCTCGCCGTTTAAGCGGGACTCGCCCCGCCCTTGCCGAAACGCTCGGCCGATGAGCCAGTCGCGGTTTACTTGTTCCGGCCGGATTATGTGATACACAAGCGACCCGGGCAGGAAAACGGGCTGGTGGCCTTTACGGCCCAACTGGAGAAAGAAATCCGTCTCGTTGCCCATCGCGTAACTGCTGCCGTTCGGGCCGATGTGCTCGTTAAAGGCTGTCTTCTCCCGAAAAACGGAGCGCCGGACGGCGAAGTTGACGCCCACAGGATAGGAGGAGGGGGACGGCCCTTCCGGCAGACCGGGGTCATAAACGCCAAACGTCCAGCGGTCCCAGCTGGGGTTGAGGGCGTAGGCCGGCGGTTCGGCCGGCCAGTGGGGAAGCACTCGACCACCAAAGAGCACATGATTCGGCCAACGGCTGGTGCCCTGCCACATCGCCCGCAGCCAGCCCGCCTCCGGCAGCACGTCGTCGTCGGTCAGTACGATCAACTCGCCGTCCACTTCCCGGAGGCCCTGATTCAGCGCGGCACTCTTGCCCGGCTTGGTGCAGACAAGGTATCGCAGCGGCAGCCGGTCCTGGAAGGATTGGCAAACTTGCCGGGTCGCTTCTTCGCCGGCGTTATCGACAACAATCACTTCCCAATCCAGTTTCTGCGCGTCCATGCTGGCCATCGCCGTGAGTGATTGGGCGAGAATATCGGAGCGCCGGAAAGTCGCCAGAAGAATGGAAACCTGCTTCATGATCCTCCTCCATTCGCAAGCCGGGCCAACTGATGGCGGAGGTGATTCAGGCTGCATTCGGCATGGACGCGCGGCAAACTCAAAAGGTCGGCGTTCGCTCCGACAAAGCCGGGTTGGACGCCCAGAGCGGCTTTGTAGCCACTTGCGCGAACCACCCGCCGAGCCGATTCCGTGTCCCTGCCGAACGGATAAACGTAGCAGTCCACTGACGCATTCAGAAGATCGGAGAGTTTCTCTCGCGATAGGCAGATTTCACGATCCAGCACATCCGGCGACTCGTCGTCGCCGAGATAAGCATGGGAAAACCCGTGCCCCATGATGGTAACACCCTCGGCGTGCATTTGCCGAATCTGCTCGATACTCATTAAGCGCAGTTCCCCGTAGTCCCGCATTAACCGCTCGAATTCACCGGAAGGCAAGGCATCGAGCAGGGAGTCCAAGCGTCGCTGCCGTTCTTCGTCGTTCAAAGCGAGAAGTTCTTTGCCCATGCGGTCGGCGATCTGCTGCCGTTGGCTGCGACCTTGCAGAGAGAACAATTCAAAACGGTTGTTTCGAAACAACCGAATCGATTCGATGCGTGTGCGTAAGAGACTAAGCCGCAATTCAAGAGACCAAATCGTGCGTTCGGTCCCTAAAAGGCCAGCGCTTATAGCCACCGCATACGGCAAGCCCCGCGCACGCAGCAGCGGGCGGGCCTGTGTGTAAAGATTGGCGAAGCCATCGTCAAATGTGAGGACGATCCAGTCGGCCGGATGCTCACCAGCGTGGATTGCCTCCATCAGACGGTTAAGGGAAACGATTCGATAATGCCGCTCGAGGTAATCGAGGTGCCTGGCGAACTCGACTGCGGAAAGGGCCCAACGGTCCAATATCGGGTCTTGGCACCGCGCAATCACACCGTGATACATCAGGATGACGGGGGCCGGCAAGCGCCGGCGTCGCGGCAGCGGTAGGCCATAG
The DNA here is from genome assembly GCA_963767535.1 of uncultured Planctomycetota bacterium. Taxonomy (GTDB): domain Bacteria; phylum Planctomycetota; class Planctomycetia; order Gemmatales; family Gemmataceae; genus JAJPHU01. Next base: position 867,927 of record CAVYEC010000004.1, on the reverse strand, counting down.
CGCAGACCCTCCAGCAATCGTCTTTTCCAGGAAAGAGTTTTCACGCCCAATCTCCCGACACACCTATCTCGGTCGCAACTCGAGTGACAGGGCGAGGACTGATGTGCCCCACGGAAAGCGCAGTTGCGGCGTTATACTCCTCGTCTCGGATGCACATGGTTGCCTCATAATCAGAACGCGCCAATTTGCCGGTGAATAGCTGAAACAACCCTCGTCACTTCGGAGAAGTGCCGGGGGTTCAAGGATTAGACCAATACTTCTGTCTCAGTTTTTCCATCGCGTTTGCCCTTCTTCTCAAGAAACGCTTTGCGCCAAAGATGAGCGTGAAGAAAAGGCCAGACGCGCATACAATCCCGACGGGACCAGCAAGCCGCCTGATTTCGTTCCGCCACGAATCGACGGATGGCCGCCCCATCCCAGGTAGGGCTGTTAACGAAGTCGGTATCGTTGCACACCTCCCAGACCCACTCGCGCAGGGAGCCGCTGAACCAGTTGGGCAACGGGGAGGCAAAGCCGATTTTGCTGCGCCGCGTCCGCAGCGTTTCCGGGAGAATGCCTTTCATGGCCTCGCGCAAGACCCGTTTACTAAACCCGCCGCCGACCTTGCTGGAATCGGGCAACGAAAAGGCGAAGCACACCAAGCGCCAGTCCATGAAGGGCATCCGCACCTCGATCCCATGGGCCATAGAGCAGCGGTCAAAGTTGCGGAGGATCTTGGGCAGCATCGTGCGATGAAACGCCCGATAGAGTCGGCTCGTAAGGGCCCCGAGGGTCGCCAGGGCCGCCTCTTCCGATGAGGGCGTCGGCAGGAGGCTGTCGGCCGGCGCGTTCACCCACGGGCGGTGTTCCTCCAGCCGCGGGACAGCTCGTCCGGGCAACGCCGCCCGGCCGCGCGAACCGAGAGACCGTGCGAAGCCGTGAATCCGGCGGAGAGTCGGGTCGCTGGCGATCAGGAGGCCTAGCAGGCTCGAGCCACCCGAGGCGCCGGTCATGCCGTGAAGCGCCCGTACCCAAGACACCGTGGTAAAGGGCGCCCGGAACAGACTGCCCGCGCATTTCAGAACGGCGTCTAGGTCGTGAAGGTAGCCAGCGAGCATCTCGTCCGAACCGTGACCGTCGAGCGAAACCATTATCCCGTCGCGGCGAAGTTCCCGGTACAAAAGCCACAGGGGAACATGCAGTTCGCGGTCGAATTCCTCGAAGTCGAACGCGAAGCGATACAGCACCGCCGTGGCGATTTCTGGCGAGATGGGCCGGATGCGCGGCAGGGCCTTGGCGTGGCCCAGGGCAATCTCGGCGTATTCGCGCTCGTCCCAGGGCGTGCCGGGGAAGGTAGCGACGAACGCGCGCTGGAAGTCGGAGGGGCGGCGTTCGGCGTCGAGGGAGCCGCCGGCCCGGTCGCGGAGCGCGGCCAGAGAGCAGAGGACGGAGCTGGAGTCCAGACCGCCACTCAAGCAGGTAGCCAGCGGCACGTCGCTGCGGAGGCGGAGGCGGCAGGAATCGAGAAACAACTCCTGAAACCGTTCGGCCTGTTGGGCCAGTGTGCGCTGCTGCCGGGGCAGGTGATCCAGCGTATTCCACCAGCGCGAAACTGTGACGCCGGTTCGGCGGACGTGCATGGAGTGCCCGGCGCCGAGCCGATGGACACCCACAAGGAGAGTCTGCTCCGTCGCCTCCAGCCCGCACGAATCGACCAGCATCCGTCGCAGGACCTCTTCGTTCTCGCGGGCATAGAAGCCTTCGAGGGAGAGGAAGGCCTTTAACTCGGAGGCGAACGCAAAGGTGTTGGCGAACGTGGCGTAAAAAAGCGGCTTGATCCCGAAGCGGTCGCGCGACAGGAAAAGGGTCTGGCGATCCGAGTCCCACAGGGCGAAAGCCCACATGCCGTTGAACCGCAGCTGGCATTCCTCGCCCCAGCGGTCGTAGGCGGCCGCGATCACCTCCGTATCGGTGTCCGTGTGGAAGGGATACCCGCACAGCTCCAGTTCTTTCCTCAACTCCAGGAAGTTGTAGATCTCGCCGTTGTAGCTAACCCAGTAACGGCTGCGCAGACAGGCCAGGGGCTGGCCGGCCGACTCGCGAAGATCCAAGATGGCCAAACGGCGGTGTCCCAATCCGGCGGGGCCGTCCAGGTGGATGCCCTCCCCGTCCGGACCCCGGTGCGCCAGGGGCGGGTGAAGGGTCGAAGGGTATCGGCCTCGACGGGTCGGTCGTCGAAGTGAAAGATGCCGGCGATGCCGCACATGTCCAGTCTCTCCAGTACGAGCCCGAAAGCGATAAGCAGGACCGATAGCAGTTCGATTTGCCGATGCTTTCGGATCGGTTTAGACCGATGCGTCGGAAGAACCCCGTATTCATTATTGTGCAGCGAGTTGACCGGTATTCGCTTTCAAACACCATGTCGCATCGACTAATACCAACGCCTCCGAATCGTTCGGGATCTGCCCCGTGCCGTAGACGTCGCGCTCCACGACTTCAATGGCAGCGGCGCGAGGGATCCGGTCTAGTAGTCTGGCCCGTGCCCCGCATTCACACGTTATGTAATATTTTCCGGGCACCAGGGGAACTTGCGGAATGTGACAGGTAACGACCCCCTGCGCGTCGATATCCTGAATGTCCAATGATTGAATGTGATTTTGGACAAAAAACACGTTGATTCCCGTCGTGGTCGTAAAGGTCAGGCTGAAAAAAGGGGAGCGCAGTGGCTCACTATGGCGGTAATGGATTATCACCGTTAAGGGCGTTCCCGCCCCGATCTGGCTTGACGACTGCCCCGTCTGGTCCAAAAAGTCGAGTTTGGTGATGACCGATTGGTAGCGGTCGTCTCGTTTTACGTGGGCGAGTTTGACCTCCGGCGATGGCGTGTTGAACGACCGCAAATAAACGCCAATGGCCTCTTGAGTTTCTCCCGTATAGATAATCCTCCCCTGGTCCAATACGATCGCCCTGGAGCAGAGCGCTTGCAGGGTCGCCAGATTGTGGCTGACGACCAGAACAGTTCGACCGCTTTCGACAACTTTCTCCATTTTCCCAATACATTTTCTCTGAAATTCGACATCGCCCACGGCGAGGACTTCGTCAACGATCAAAATGTCCGGTTCAAGATGGGCGGCGATCGCGAAGCCGAGCCGGACTTGCATGCCACTGGAGTATCGCTTCACCGGCGTATTGATGAACTTTTCGACCCCGCCGAAATCCACAATTTGATCGAATTTGCTTTCGATCTCCTTTTTCATCATGCCGAGTATTGACCCGTTGAGGTAGATGTTTTCGCGCCCGTCAGTTCGGGATGGAACCCCGTGCCGACCTCCAGAAGGCTGGCTACTCTGCCTTCGATCTCGATGCAGCCGGCACTCGGTTCGGTGATGCCGGACAAAAGCTTCAACAGCGTGCTTTTTCCCCGCCGTTGCGACCGATGATTCCTACAACCTCTCCCGGCTTGATGTCAAAAGTAACGTCCTGGAGCGCCCAGAACGTCCCCTTGCCGGTCTTCGCGCCCGACAATTGGCGAAACCGGCGAAAGGGTTCCACAACCGCGTGCGCGATCGACTCTCGAAGAGTTCTGTACCGTTCAACGGAACCGCCGATAAGATACTGTTTACCGAGTTGTTCGACCCGAATCACAGACTCCGACACAATTCACTCCTTCCCAGCCTCTTATATGATGTCCGCGAACTTCCGCTCTTCCCGCCGAAAATAGAAAAGGCCAACCGCCACGACCGCCATGGTCACACCCAGGGAAATCGAAATACAATCCCAGCGGAACGGCTCGTTCAAAATGGAAGACCGGAAGCCACTGATAATACCGACCATCGGGTTCAGCGAATAAAGGATCTGCCAGCGGGGCGGGACAACTTCCAGGTTATAAGCCACGGGACTGGCGAACATCCACAACTGAACGGAAAAGGTTATCACGTAGCGGAAATCGCGGTAGGCTACCACCAACGCTGCCAGAAGCGCCCCAACTCCCACGGCCAGCAAGACGCACTCAAGGATGAAAAGGGGTAGAAGGAGCATGCATGGGCCGGGATAGATGCCGTAGCCGATCATGAGTGCTAGCATGACCACGAAGGAGATGGCGAAGTCCACTAAACTTCCGCCGACCGAGGCCAGCGGCACCAGCAGGCGCGGGAAATAGACCTTGCTCACCAGGTTGGTACTGTTCAGCAGGCTGATCCCGGCCGCGCTAACGGCGGTAGAGAAAAACGTCCACGGCAACAGGGCAGCATACACGAAAACGGGGTAGGCCGTCGCCGTCTGCTGGGACATGCCGCCGAGTTTGCCGAAAAAGATGCTGAAGACCACCATTGTCAGGACGGGCTGCAGGACCGCCCAAGCGGCACCGAGCACGGTCTGCTTGTAGCGGACCTTTACGTCCCGCAAGACGAGATAATAGAGTAGTTCTCGGTAGCGCCAGAGTTCGGCCCAATTGAGCGTCTGCCAACCCTTTCGGGGTTTGATCACCCTGCGATGACGAGGCCCAAATCGGGCCGGCGACCCAGCGTCGCGGGAGGCGCTTCTGCGCTGCCGGTCCCAGCCGGCGGTTGTTGCCCCATTCTTCGTATGCGATTCGAGCATTGATCGGTTTGCCTCTTTGGACTTAGCTGATCCGGGCCGGATCCACCTCGGCCGTCGCGGCGGCCAAAACAGGCCGGAGCGCAGCCGGTTTTCGCATTTCTTCGACACGTTCGGTCACGATCGTCTCAGCATCCTCGGCTAGTTTGGTCAGGATGGCGATCTTGTTCCAGACCGGCCGGTCGTCGCGCCAGCCGGCGATTTCGACCCGCCCGATAACCTGGCCCAGCGCCATCAACGGGATCTCCGCGAACCACAGGCTGGGCAACTCCGGTTCTTCCTCGTGACAATGCCAACGCGCGTTGTAGCTTTCGTAGATCAAGGGAGCATTGAGATCGAGATGGATGGTTTTCAGGTTTAACTCCTTGGCGGCGTTGGTGAACCGGGCCCATATTCGCGCCAGCACAACGAACCTTGCAGGTGCAGTTCGGTCGCTTGCGGCTTGCCTTTGGGCCGAAGCTGGAGCCAGGAACTGGCCGCCCCCACCAGCCGTTGGCGAGCCAGCAAAAACTCCGTGTAGCCGAAGACGCGGACGCCGACCAGGATGACGACCACCGTGAGGGCGGACAGGATCGCCACCAGCTCATTTTTCAGCGCCAGACTGGCCAGCGAGCCGATGACGGTGAACAGACACAGCGACGAAATGCAGAGCACCACCCAGCGTGCCGACAGGCCGCGACTGAGGAGGCAGTGGTGCAGGTGGCCGCGGTCGCTGGTGTAGAGGCTGCGCCCTGTCAACTTGCGCCGGATGATGGCCGCCGTCGTATCCAGGATGGGGATGGTCAGTGTGGCCAGAGGGGCGGCGAGGGCGGCGGTGGCGGTGCCTTTCAAGGAACACTGGATCGCCAGGACGCCGGTGACGAGACCGATCACCATGCTGCCGCAGTCGCCCAGAAAGATCGTGGCGGGCGGGTAGTTGTAGCGCAAAAAGCCCAGCAGCGAACCCACCAAGGCGATGGCCACCAGGGTCGGGGCCATGTGGCCGCCCAGGATCGCCATCACCGACATGGCCGACAGGACAATGATCCCCACACTGCTGAGCAGGCCGTCCATCCCGTCCAGCAGGTTGAGGGAATTGATGGCCCCCAAGAGGAGCAGGAGGGTGAAGGGGTAGGCGAACAGGCCTAGGTCGAGGGACCACTGGAAAATCTGCACCTGCCGCACCACGACCCCGAACTCCATGACGATGCCGGTCGCCACGATCTGGCCGAGCAGCTTGTGGCGCCCGCGCAGCAGCCCGTAGTCGTCGAGGACGCCCACGCCGCAGATGACGAGGACGGACAGCAGGAGGCCCAGCAGGCTCCTTCCTTGCCCCTCGGCGAGTTCGGCTTGGGCGGACGGGTAGAACAAGAGGACTGCACCCAGGGCCACGCAGCTGGATAGCAGAAGCGCGATCCCCCCGCCCACCGGCGTGGGCCGGGCGTGGATTTTACGCCGTCCGTCCGGGCGGTCCACCAGATTGTAGCGAGTCGCCAGCCGGCGCACCTGGGGGGTGAGTATCAAGCTGGCCGCAAAGCTGACGAGAAGAATGGCACCCAGGGTCATCATAGAGTACACCTTGTCGTCGTTGACCGTGCCTCGTCACGAGGGGAGAACCTTGGTTGGGAAACCGGGCGGTGGAACGCCGCACCCGCCACCTTCCGCCGACTGGTAGCGGGGTCCGCGGCCGGAGCGCGGGAACTCACTTCTGCGCGACCGGGTCTTGCGGGGCGGCAAAGAGCCGCCTTGTCCAACTCGGGGACCAGCTCACGGATGAACTCGTTGGCCGGATCCTTCTCCACGGGATCAACGCGCTTGTGCAGGGGTCGGGTGACATACACCTTGAAGAGCACGGGGTAGCGGGCGAAGGCCAACCGGGGCGAGGCCGGCACCTGCCACGCTCCCGCGGCACTGAAAGACCAAAAGATGCGCAACGAACTAGGCGTCGCCCCCGCCGTTTTCGTGAACTGGCCCACCAAGAAGTCCGCGGAAGAGGTTGCGGAAGAGACCGTGTGCCGAATCGGCCCGGAGACCAACTCATAGCCCACGGCGGTATAGCAGTTCGTCGGTTGGTGGTTGAACAGCATCGGCCCGGTCGGGCCGGCCGTGACGAGGATGCTGACGGCCTCGCCGCTCTGCCGGTTCACATAACGGATCGTTCGGATCGGCCCGACCTTTCCGGGCGGGTAGGCGGGGAGGTTCTCGGTCTCATCCTGGCCCTCCCAGGAGCCGATGCGCAACGGAATACGCGCCAACCGGGCCGTGATCTCCGCCGGGTCGTTGGCCTTCTCGGGACGCTGGGCCCAGACGTGTTGGAAGAGTCCCAGGGCGATCAGGATCGCCAGCAGCAAGGTCAGGACGTAAGGGCCTGCTTTCGACGCGCGTTCCGGGGGAGGCGATGCGGGGGCAATCATTTAGGTTGGGACTCCAACATGGGATAAAGGTCGCCGTAGGCCTTGGAGCGGAGGCTCTCGCCGGTGACGACGACGCCCAGCACCAGGATTCGCAGCGCGGTGAGGCGCTGGTAAGCGGCGGCCAGCTGAGGGGCCTGGCTGACGTTGGGGCGGACGGACAGCACCACCGAGTCGGCGTGCTTGCCCACCATTAGGGAGTCGGCCACGGGGAGCACGGGGCAGGAATCGACGACGAGAAAGTCAAACTGGCCGCGCAGGGTCTCCAGGGTCTTGCGGAAGCAATCCTTGCCCAGAAGCGAAACGGTCTCCCGCCGGGGGGCGCCCGCTTGCAGGATGTACAGGCCATCGATGGGCGAGGGCGTGATGGCCTGGGCCACGTCCATCTGGGCCGTCAGGACCTCGCTCAGCCCCACCTGCGAGGGGATGCCGAACAGTTGGTGGATGGCGGGCTTGCGGAAGTCGCAGTCGATGAGCAAGGTCCGGTAGCCGCCCCGCGCGATGCTGGCGGCCAGGTGACAGGCGAGGGTCGTTTTGCCCTCGCCGCTGCGGGCGCTCGTGACCATGAGGACGCGATGGGCGCGAAGGTCGTCGTCGCATAAGAGCATCGCCCGGATGCTGTCGATCGACTCGGTCAACAGCGCGTCGGCGTCCACCCCGCCGACCCGAACCTCTTGGGTGTCGCGCGACCGAGCCGGAAGGTTGGGCAGGCTGCCGAGGATGCGCATCCCCAGTTCGTGAGACACCTCGTCGCTCGAAAAGATGCGCCGGGCGCGAAGTTCCAGAAACGAGATCAGGCCGCAGGTGAGCAAGAAGACGCCCACGGCGCCGGCGATGGCCATCTGAATCCGCGTTTTGAAATTAGACCCCTGGGGCACTTCCGCGTTGTACAGGTTCGTCATGCGCTTCAGCGTCCCCAGGTTTTCGACAGACAGGACTGCTTTCTGCTTGCGCAGGTCCTTGATGATGGCGTCCGCCTGCTCGATCTCCTTGCGCTTCATTTCCAACTCAAACGTCGTGGTGCCGATGCGCTCGGCGTCCTTGGCCATCAGATCGACATCTTTCTGGAGGGACTCTTTTTGCCTCTCCAGGATGGCCTGCTCCTCGGTTAGCTGGCCGACGTGCTGCCGCATGTTTTCGCGCACCCGGAGCCGAAGGATCGCCTCGACATCTCCGCGGCGCCGGCGCGGAGCTTGGCATGGGCTTCCTTCGCCTTGGTCAATTCTTCGGCGTGGTCGCGGTTGTACTTCGCGGCCGTGGCGGTGCCTTCCTTGAGAAATACTTTCGCTTTGTTCCACTCTTGCTCGATGTGGCGCACTTTCGCGTAGGCGTCGTGGATCACTTTATCCTGGTTCAAGGCGTCCTCGACCATGGATTCCGGAAGGGGCACATCTTCAGGGGCACCGGCCTTGGCCTTTTGGACCAGGACTTTAATCTGGATCTGCCGCAGCTGGCTGCTGATATTGGCGATCTCCTTTTTGAGGGCTGCATACTCCTCTAGGACCGTCTTCTGTTTGATGGTCAGGGCCGTCGAATCGTTGGTCCCGAGTGCATTGGTAAGTTTTTCCAGAATCTTGCGCTGGTCCCGGATCTTTTCCTCCGAGGTGGTTAAAGCCTTCTCGAGTTCGTCCAGCAGGGCGAGTTGCTGCTTGTGCTCGTCCTTGACCGCCTTGTCCATGTAGGCGTCCTTGACCGCGTTGATGATCTTGGGCAACTCGGCGGGGTTGGGGCCGGAGAGGGAGATGCGGACGATTTCCGTGCCTTCCACGAATCCAACCTGGAGTTCCTTCTCCAACCATTCCTCGGGGTCGCGTTCGCGGCGAAGCAGTTCGGTCTGCCGGATCTCCTTGCCGGCGTCGCCCAAAAAAGCCGCCAGGATGATGGGCCGGCTTTTGATCAGGGCCACCTGGGTCCGCTGATAACTTCTCTGGTCGTCAGACCGTAACCCGTTGTTGCTGGGGAGGAGCTGCACGGGGTCGGACGCGATGCGCAGCAAGGCGTAGGAGGTGTAAGTGGGCGGACGCAAGAACCAGAAGGCGGCGCCCGTGGCGCCGCCCAAGAGCAAACCGAGGGTCAGGGCCAAGAACCAACGACGGGCGAACGCTGCAGCAGAGCGCCGGGGGCCAGCTTCATGGTGGGTCGCGTTGGGGGCAGGCCCCGATCCGAATACCCGACCAGTTCGGGACCGGGGACCGGTATGAGTCCCGGTTGAAGAGCCGACGGCGGCCCCTTGTCCGAGGGGAAGGAAGGCGACGGAAGCTCTGGGCTGTCATGATCGATCGGCATGATCGGCTACTTTACCTGTTAAGATCGTCGGATCGTCTGCGACAAAAAGGCGCGATCACGATTTCGGACTCAACAGGGGCGCGGACGCCGCCTGCCTCAAGCCAGGAACCCGTTGGCCGACGGGTTCGGTGTCCACCCGTTCGGACTCCTTCGGGACGAACAGGTGGGAGAGAAAGGTCAGTTCCAAAGAAAGAAAGAGCAAAGCCATGGGAATCATGAGCCAGCCGGCGACGTCGTGGAAAATGAAGTCGGCGGCCTCGTTGCTGACAATTTCTTGAAAGACGCCGGTCAGCGTGATCCGGATCACGTTGCACAAGAGGGCGATCGGGACGGCGCTGAGGAGGATCAGGCCGGTTTGAGGCAGGGAGCGGCGCTTGATCAGGGCGACCGCGGTGGAGGCGGCGAAAAACACCATTAGCATCCGCAACCCGCTGCACGCCTCAACGACGCCCAGTTCGGCCTGGCTCATCAAAATGACGTTCCCCTCGGCGTGGGCGAAGAAGCCGAGCGTTTGCAGGGCGTTGGTGCTGGCCAGGGTGGCACAGCGCTGCAAGGGGGAGGCCAGAAGCGAATCGAGGCGGGCCGGCAGTGGGATCATGAAGAGCAGGAACACGATCGCGGACCACGCCCAGCGGAACGCCGGCCAACCACCCAGGGCCAGGCAGACGGCCAGCAGAATGGGTATGAGGGATAGTTGCACCAACCAGGTGAAGTAGAAGTAGGTGCCGACCACATACAACGCCGCGCCAGCGGCCAGGGGGACGAGAGCCCACCAACTTGGCCCGCCGGGCGCCTTAGTCCCAGGCGCCTTGGTCATCGTGGAACGGTTGTACCAGAGGATGACGAGCGAAAAGATCGGCACGAGGTATCCGTGCGAGTATTCGGGATCCACGGACCAGCGTTTCATCAGGTAGGCGAAGGTGGCGGCATAGACCCAGCCGATCACCAGACCGATCAGCACGGGCCACGCCAGGGTCCGCGCCGTCAGGGAGTGCAGGGAGAACAAGGAGCGTCTTTCCGTCTGCAACTCGCCACAGGAACGGGCCATCACGAAACCTCCAACCCCTTGGTCCGACTCTCGGCGCGCACTCCGTGCCCGTGGGTTACACCCAACTGCTTTTCCAAGAGCACCGGCGTGCACTCCGTGCCCGTGGGTTCCCAAAACCCACCCCAACAGAACGCCAAGCCTCCGTGCTTTGGGGACAGGGGACCAGCAAAACGCGGCGGAAAGCTCGGAAATGGTTCAGCACGGCCTCGGGTACAACGCTGAACCGGAGCCGGCAGGAGTGATGTGTCGCTCGGAAAATTAGCAAAACCAGGGCAAGACGGGAAACGTCTTGTCCCTGGCGCTTTTGAGCCTTAACACGACCTCTGCCCTACACGCCATCGAGTTTTTCTGTCCCTGAAGTTCCTTTCGTTCAGGGTGAAGCGGGCCTTCGTGGGTCCTCCTCCGATTCCCAACACTGGGGATGGGTGGAATCGCACCGCCAGGCGTTGCTTGCGGTCGTGCCGGTATCACCCTTTGCGAATCGGTAAGGGTAGAATCGCAAATGCGATGCCAGGTTCCCACGGCGGGGTGGACGAGCGGAGGCGACTCTTCGGAGTTCCCAGTCGGCACGCAACTTACGACTTTATCGAGGGGGCAATATCTGCGATCTCCCATGCCCGGCTGAGGAGGGGAGTGTTTCGGAAGATTTACAGCCGTTAACGGTCCTGTTAACCGATGTTTACGGAACGAGGCGGGGAGGGGGTGGGTCGGGAGTCGGGAAGAGGTTGAGCCGAAAGGTCGGTGCGTTGGTCCTGTCGCCGTTCGGATTGATCGATGCCATATTTTGGGTCCATACGTTCGCCGAGACGGACTTGTCATGCAGAGGATCGGGCCATGCTGGTCGGCATGAAGCCGCGTTCGGCATTGGATTTAAGCTGGTACGCGGCGTTCGCGTCATCGGCCTGTTTGTCCCGGGGGCAACCCAAGTTCCCAGGCGGCCGTCAGGGCGCTGCAATGAAACCCTGGTCGCCGGCAGGCCCATGGCCGCCTCGGTCCAGCCCCACCTGGGACCCGGGTGCGGCAAGAATGCCCCCGGTCGGCACCCAACCGGGAGGGCCGTCCTTATACCAGGTTGCAATGAAGCTTTACCATTCACAGATTGACGGCCCAGTGGAAACCGACCGGACCCTGTACCACTTCCGGATGGCTCGCCAGCCAGTCGCAGCGACGACGAAGCTTGGCCGCCAGCCCGACCAGGTGGTCGAAGTCCCGATTCGCCAACGCCTCCCGCACCAGCGGCCACAGGTGTTCCGCCGGCAGCAACTCCGGCGTACACGGCGGCAGACCGAACAGTCACACGTTGGCCGGCACCGGCAACTCCTTGGCCACGTGCCAGCCGGCGTTGTCCACCACCAGCACCAGCACCTTCCGCCCCTCCGGGTCGGCCCACTTCGCGAACTGCTCCAACGCCTCGCCCATCAACCCTGTGTTGACCTTGGGCAAAAACAGGCACCGGTTGCGTCCGCTGGCCGGCTGGCAGAAACCATAGATGTACAACGCCTGATAGCGCGGCCGGCCGCTGCGGGTCGGGCGTGTGCCCTTGAGCGCCCAGACCCGCAGCGGCCGGCACCAGCCCCAGGCGGGCCTCGTCTTCGGCCCACAACTCCACCGGCCGCGCTGGCTCCTGCCGACGGAGGTCGACGAGGAAGGCTTCCAGGGACTCAAAACCACCTCCGCTGCTCGTCGGCGCTGGCGGCCTTGGGATGACGCGGCCGGGGCACTACCAGCCGAAAGCCGAGCTTCTTCAGCCAGCGCCAGCCGCTCCGCGGGCAGACGACGATACCCCAGCGGTCGCGGACATAAGCGGCGACCTTGGGTCCGGACCACAGGCCGCCGTCGGGCGGCTCTTGCCGCAGCGTGTCGAACAACTCCGCCTGCTGGGTGGCGGTCAGTTTGCCCTGGCTCTTGTTGGCCTTGCGTCGGTCGGCCAGGCCGGCGGGCCGTAGGCGTTCTAGCGCTTGAGGACGACACGGGCGTAGACATCGGACAGCCCGACCAGAGGAGCGGCCTGCTCGCAGCTGAGCGCGGCATCGGTTCGGAGCAGGAGCCAGATCAGCTGCCAGCGGGTCTACCCTGAAAATTACCCTCAAGCGGCGTCCTCTTTCGGTTCGAGGGTGACCTTATGGCCGAGTTTCTCCAGACGTTGAACCAGTTGGCGTGTCAGCCGCTCCGGCTCCAATCGCTCCAGGAAGTCGCCCCCGAGTTCACAGTACGTGACGCCATGCTTGAGCAGATGATAAACGATCACCAGCAACGTATGGCCCAAAGCAACCAACGCGCGCTTCTTGCCCCGCCGCGCTGCCAGTCGCCGAAATTGCGCGGATAGGTAGGTGTCCTTCGTGTGACTGGCCGCCCAGGCTGCCTGGGTCAGTACCCGCCGCAGCCATCGGCTTCCCTTGGTCGTCCGCCCGCTCTTACGCTTGCCGGCGCTCTCGTTATTGCCTGGGCACATCCCCGCCCACGACGCCAAATGGTCCGCCGTCGGGAACTGGTTCATGTCCGTGCCAATTTCCGCGATCACGGTCTCCGCCGTGCGTTGCTCCACGCCTGGGATCGTCGTCAACCGCTCTGCGGCCTCGGCAAAAGGGGCTATCACTTCCTCAATGCGCAGCCCCAGCCGAGCGATCAACCCTTCCAGATGCGTCACATGGTCCAGGAGGAGCCGCAGTTGGAAGCGGTGATGGGCGGTGACACGACCCTGCAAGGCCGTTTGCAGTTCGGGGATCTTGTTCCGCAGGCGCCTGCGGGCCTTGTCGGCCAACTTCGCCGCATCGTCCTCGCCCGCAATGAGCGCCTCGAGCATGTCCCGGCCGGACACCCCCAGAACGTCGGTGGCCACACTGGCTAGCTTGATGTTGGCGTCCTCCAGGACTTTCTGGATGCGGTTGGCCGCCGTCGCTTTCTCGGCGACCAACTGGGCCCGCTGCCGGGTCAGGTCGCGCAACTCTCGGAGCGGCAGGGGCGGCACAAAGCTGGCGCGGAGCAGGCCATGCTGCAACAGCTGCGCGATCCAGGCGCAGTCCTTGACATCGGTCTTGCGCCCCGGCACTTGCTTGATGTGCTGGGCATTGACCAGCATCACGGCCAGGCGGCCTTCCAGGATGTTGAACACCGGCTTCCAATAGACGCCGGTCGATTCCATGGCCACTTGCTCCACGCCCTGCTCGGCCAGCCAATCCGACAAGGCGAGCAGGTGGCAGGTCATGGTCCCGAACGTCCGCACCGCTTGATGCACCTTCCCGGCCGCATCGACCCGGCGCACGCACGCGACCACAGTCTTCTTGTGGACATCGAGTCCAGCGCAACAACGGTAGAGAATGTCCATGGTAGCCTCCGGGTTCGGCCAGGCCCTGGAGGACATCGGAAAAAACAACAGTCTACCCTGCGTGCTCCCCGACGGTCGGGGGCGACAGTTTCGGGTTCGTGGCGATGTCCAGGCCACCCTGCTCTGCGGGCTCGAAGCACCAAGTGAGAATCGGCCTTCATCCAGAGCCACGGCTACAGCCAACGTAGTCGCCACGCAGCCCATTTTCATCGTTTCAGGGTGCGGCGCGGCCGCATGACCCCTGCTCGGAAAATTTACAGGTTTACGCGACATCCTCCTGGGGCTGAAGAGTGACCTTATGCCCCAACTGCTCCAGTTTCCGCACCAGGTGACGCTTCAGTCTTTCCGGCTCAAGACGGTCATAGTAGTCCGCCCCCAACTCGCTGTAGGTCGTTCTCCGCTTCAGCACTTGGTAGATGATCCCCAGCAGCGTATGAGCTACCGCTACCAACGCCCGCTTCACCCCACGTCGCTTCGCCAGCCGCCGATACCGCGCGGCCACGTACGTCTCTTTCGTGTGCGCCGCCGCCCAGGCCGCCTGCACTAGCGTTGCCCGCAGCCACTGGCTTCCCTTGGTCGTCTTGCCGCTTCGTCTCTTGCCGGCACTCTCGTTATTACCCGGGCATAGACCCGCCCACGATGCCAAGTGAGCTTCGGTCGGGAAGTGCTCCACTTCCGGGCCAAGCTCCGCCAAGACTACCTCGGCCACCCGCTGCTTCACCCCGGGAATGCTCGTCAGACGCTCAAGGATCTCCCCATGTGCCTTGAGGAACTCCTCGATACGAACGCTCAGGCGGCCCACCAGCGACTCCAGGTGGTCCAGGTGATCCAGCAAGAGCCGCAAAAGGAAGCGGTGGCGCTCGGCTACCCGACCCTGCAAGGACTCGCACAACCGGGGGATCTTGCCACGCAGCCGTCGTTGCGCAAGATTGGCAAGCTCTTCCGGGTCCTCTTCGCCGCCGATCAACGCCTCCAGCATGGCCCGGCCGGAGACGCCGAGGATGTCGCTGGCGACACTGGCCAGCTTGATGTTGGCATCTTCCAGTACCTTCTGGATGCGGTTGGCCACACCGGTCTGCTCGTTGACCAGCTGCGCCCGCTGCCGGGTTAGCTCGCGGAGTTCGCGCTGTGGACTGGGCGGTACAAAACTGGCCTTGAGCAGTCCGTGCTGCAAGAGCGGGACGATCCAGGCGCAGTCCTTGACATCGGTCTTGCGGCCGGGCACTTGCCTGATGTGCTGGGCGTTAACCAACAGCAGTTGGAAGCGGCCTTCCAGCAAGTTGTAGACGGGTTTCCAGTAGACGCCGGTAGACTCCATGGCGACGTGCGTGACGCCTTCTTGGGCCAGCCAGTCGGACAGTTGCAGCAGGGCCTGGGTGTGGGTTGGGAACGTGCGAATGTGCTGACGTGCGGGGGCTTGGCCGTCGTGGTGGCGAACGCAGACGACGGCCGTTTGCTTGTGCACGTCGATGCCGGCGCAGTGGGGGTAGAGAGTATCCATGAATCGTTCCTCCGCGGGCCTCCGCCGCGAGGACAGCAAGAAATACAAGCAATCTGCTCTACGTGCTCGCCAAGATGGCGGCGACAGTCTTGTGGTCGTGACGCTGTCCGGGCCAGACTTTCCCACGGGCATTAAGCACCAGATCGGTGCGGCCACAACTGGCGGCGGAGGTCCGCTGATCAAGATAGCTTCCCTGCACCCCATTTTCATGGTCTCCGTGAGCCGCAACGCGGCATGATGACTTTCCCAGGTGACTCTCTCCTAGAATCCTCCGCGCGCTGACGACCTCGCCTTGCGCGTAGGCGGATGGGACCGGAGAAAGTAGCGCTCTCTTGGCGGCAATCTCGGATAGCCGGAGACCTGCGACTTTCCAGGTTCAGATTCCCTCTCGCGTCCCCGAGCTGAGGTCGGCTGGAAGAAAATGCTGGAGCGGCTTTCCGGCGTTGCCCGGATGTCCTTGCACGGCCAGCGGCGCCTCCAGCTTCGCGGCGTTGCGGAGCCTCTGCGCCGACTTCGCGAGCTGGCCGTGGTCGCCGGCTGCGGGGTCGGCAGGCCGACCCGGGTGCGCTCGGCAGCTGGATTTCGGGAGCACAGCGGAAGAGAAGTGTTCTGTTCGGTCGGCTCCGGCCGCGATGACGCGGCGCCCGGCGGCGTTGTGGGGAGATATTGTTGCAACCGTTCCTGCGGGTGATTAAGCTCCACTCCGGAAGCCGCCGCTGAGGCTTGGCAGGGCGTCCGTCCGGGAAAGACCGGCTCAAGGACGTGCGATGGGTGACCGTAGGCTGCAGGGGCACAGGACCACACAGGCGGGGAGCGGAATGGGGGTTCTCTTCCACCCGGCGGCGGCGAATTGATGGTAAGGTCATGCCGGCCAGGCGATTGCCCTGCGATGCGATACCAGCTTTCCCGTGGGAGGACGCGCTGCCCCACTTCCGTTGATTGAGAAGGTATTCCGACCCGCGCGGTCTGGGAGGGATGTGCTTCGGGTTCACCCCCGGCGAATTCGGTCAGAGGCCGTATCTGCCCCATGCGGGTATTCGTTTGGCTTGACGCGGGCGGTGCCAACCGGGCCAGCCCGTCCCCGTCGCGTCGGCGACGCCCGGGGGAGAATTATTTTGCGCCCCCACCCGGCCGAGCGGGATGATCGGTAGTGGCCGGTCGGGATCATTTTTCCACCTGGGAGGGTTGCCATGACTCGGATGTTCCTCGCGACGCTGGCGGCGGTGGCCGGTTGGGTCACGTCGGCCGGGGCGGCCGAGCCGGCCGGGCGGTACGCGGTCGTCGTCAAGAAGGATGTCGCGGCCGGCCCGTGGGGCAAGGTCGTTCGGTTCCTCGAAGCGAAGCACAAGGGGAAGGTCTTCGCTTACGACAGGTCCCCCGAAGACGTCCGCAAGGGCGTCGGGGCGTACCACCCCCGCTACGTCTGCTTCGTCTGCCCACCGACCGAGGACTTCCCGGAATTCGCCCTGGTGGCGAACAAGTTCTGCCGCACGCTCGACGACGACCCATACGTCGATGCGATCTGGGGCATCCTTACCGGGTTTGACGAGGGGCACGCGCTGGAGCTCGCGAAGGCGGGGCCGGTGGTGATCCGGCGGGTGTTCACCAAGACGCTCGGCGCGTGGCTGAACTGGGCGCCGGAGGGGGACTACGTGACCGAGTGGACCCGCGACCGAGGTGAGCTGGGGGTGAAGAAGGCGGGGGAGGACTTCGCGGTGAAGTTCGGCGGGCCGACCAGCGACGCGGACGACGCCCGGTACGTCCATAAGCTCCTGTCCAGCGACACGTTCGACCTGATCATCGGGTCCGGCCACGGCGGCCATCACAACTGGATGCTCATGTACCCCAGGGGAAAGGGTTATCTCACGGCCAAGGACGGCAAGCTCACCATGACCGCCCCGGGCGTGGACCTGCCGCTCGCCGTGTCGCGGCCGAAGGTCTACTGGGCGGTCGGCAACTGCCTGACCGGCGTGGTGAACTCGGGCCGGAGCGGCTTCAAGGACTCCTACGCCCTGGCTTGGATGAGGAACGGGGCCAGGCAGTACGTCGGCGCGGTCCAGTCCACCTGGTACGAACTCAACTGGAACATGGCCGACTGGTTCCTGAAGCAGGAGGGGCGGTGGACGTTCTCCGAGTCGCTGTTCCTGCTCCGCCAGTGGTCCCGATACCTGTTGGCGGAGAACGTCGTGGCCGGCCGGGACCGGGAGGGGACGGAGTTCACCGACGGCATCTTCGTCCTGTACGGCGACCCGGCCCTTGAGACGCGGGTGGAGAAGGCCCGCGAGCCGGCCCTCGCCGAGACGCTGGAGGTCCGGGAGACCGGGGACAAGGACGTCGTCCGGATGACCTACAAGGTGAAGGTGAACTTCGTCGGTGAGGGGAACAAGCGGACGGCCGAAAAGTACGACGGGTGGCGGATCTTCTGCCACCTGCTGCCGTACCAGGTGAGCGACGCGAAGGTGGAGAAGACCGACTTCGCGAAGGTGGTCTTGCCGGGGGAAACGATCATCTGGGACGCGGGCAAGGGCCTGAAGGTCGGAGACGAGCGCGGAGTCACGTTCACCGCGAGGCGGTTGAGGGACTGACCGGGCGTCGCGTCCCCCGATCGGAGCGGAAGCCGCGTGGGGCGCCCGGGGCGAAGTGCCGCGCAGGTTTCGCTTTCCGAAGCGACCTCGCCGGTCGGGCAGGTGGTCCCCTCCGTCCACGCGCACCTGAACCCGTCGGCCGGCACCCCATCCCCGGGCGCACGAGTATCTCGAAGGGCGGCTGAGGCCCGGGAGGTGTCGATCCCCTGTATGGAGGGGCCGTAGCTACGCCCAGCGCGCCCAGCCGAGGCAGGGAGGCGGCTAGCGGAGAGGACGGGAAACGAGCCCTTCATTTTCCTAAAGCCAATTATTTCAGGATGTTATGACGTAAACTCTTTTGCAGATTTTCTTTACGGTCTCACGCTCGTTCATTCTCGGAAGGCTACGTTCCCGCACGTCCACCCCGTTTCGGGGGCACTTTTTCACAAGTCTTTCACAAGACGAAACCCATCCCTTCCCTCCCGAGCGGCGCGTTCAGCGGAGAACGGGTGGGCGCCCCGGTGGCCCGGTTTGGCCCCGCGGAGTTGGGGCAGTCCTTGCGGGCAACCGGACGACGCACCGCCCCTCGGATTTGCCGGTGACGGTCGAAGTTGTCGCCCCGGGACCGCGGGGGGTTGCGGCGTACGTCGCCGGGGCCGTGCTCCGGCCCGCCTATCTGACCAACGAGATCCGCCCGGGCGGGCTGTAGGTCGCCCGGCCGATACCCAGTTCCCGGTCGGTCGTATCTCCCCTTCCACGCCCCGTCCCCACGGTGGGTACTCCGGCTGCAAGGCGCCGGTCGGGTGGACGGCATGAGCACGGCCCAACGTCCGGGCGGCGGACCTGGCCCGACCGTACCGCCCCGGACGCAGCGGCGCCCGCGTTCGCGATCGGCGACGCGGGATCCACTCGATGCCGGTAGGGTAGGTCGATGGGGTCGGCCCCGGACGCCGGAGCAAGGCGTCGATGCGCTCGCGGGCCGCCGGGGGCAGCCGCCCGTGCCGGTGATGCGCGGACGCCCTACGGCTCGACCGTTCCCTTCCTGCCTCCCGCCGGTCGCCGTCCCGGACGGTCAAGTACCAATGCCGGCCGGGATGGATGCATTCCAGTCTGCCCCGAACCAACTCCCCGCCATGCATTGCCCGCGGCCGTGATCCCTCGGCTCGCCCTCTCCCTCGAGACCGATTTCCAGAATCCGGATTCTGTGGGGGAACACCTGGAAAGACCTAAAATAAGCCTCTTTTTGCCGCAAGATGGGGTGAAGAAACTTAGGGCTCGGACATCTTGTTCCGGGCCGGGTCGGCTTTCCGTCTGATCGGCCGCGATTCGCACCCTGCCCGCGCCGATCGCGGCATGCCCCGTCCACCCTTGGCCCGGCATGGGTGCCCGGGCGGTACGGGTTCCCTGGAATCGGGCCGCCCGGGGCAGGGGGCGGTCCCCACACGGAGATCGCTCCCATGACGACACCCTCCTCTCACACCGCACTCGCCCGCCTGCAAACCACCTTCGTGGCCGTTGTGTTGCCCAGGATCCTGTCGCACGGCCGGGTGTACTTCCGCGGCATCCGCTGCCCGCACCGCCGGGAAGACGCCATCCAGGAGATGATCGCCCTGGCCTGGAAGTGGCACCTCCGGCTGGCCCGACGGGGCAAGGATGCGACCCGCTTTCTGAGCGTCCTCGCCTCCCGCGCCGCCCGGGGCGTCCACAGCGGGCACCGCCTCGCTGGCCCGGAAAACAGCCACGACGTGCTTTTCCCGCCGGCCCGGCAGCGGCACCCCTTTGCCGTCGGCAGGCTGCCCGACTTCGAGGCGCTCACGGACCACCCGGCGGGCGAGGCCCTGGCCGATAACACCCAGCCGCCGCCCGACGAGGCCGTCTGCTCCCAGCTCGACTTCGCCGCCTGGCTGGCGAGCCTGGCCGAGCGCAACCGCGGCATCGCCCTGGACCTCATGGTTGGCGAGCGGACGCGGGCCGTTGCCCACAAGTACGGCCTCAGCGCCGGACGCATTTCACAGCTGAGGAGGGAGTTCTGCCAGGGCTGGAGGGCCTTCCGTGGTGAGCTGCCCACACCCACCCGGTCCCCGGCCGTCGGCGTCGCTTGAGCAAGGAGGGATCATGGGTAACGATGTGTTATTCGATGAATTTCGTGCGATTCGTTCGGTTGGGAAGTGACCACTATCACGACCAACCGACACGGGCTTTGGCTCGTGTAACTTCAACCTTGTGCGGGTGAGATGTGAATGCCGATCGAGAAGTGCAGCGCCGTGACGACCGAGATGTGCAGCGCTCCTAACCGCCTTCCCGCTACGCTCAGGGTTGCCCTGGACCCTGACTGCGGGAGGCAGGAGTGCTCACCAACATGGAACTCTGGTCCCAGATCCGCCGACGCATCCGCACCGGCGAGATCAGCATGCGACAAGCCTGCATCCAATACCACCTCAACTTCCGGACCATCCGCAAGATCGTCCACCAACCGGAACCCACGTCCTTCCACACCCCCCGGCCGCGAGCCAAGCCCGTCCTCGGCCCCTTCCTCGCCATCGTCCAGCAGATCATCGACGTGGATCGCCACGCACCGCCCAAGCAGCGTCACACCGCACGACGCATCTATGAACGTTTACGCGATGAACATGGCTATCCCGGTTGTCCCAGCATCGTCCGCGATGCCGTCCGCGCCTACAAGCAGTCCCAGGCCGAAGTCTTCGTGCCCCTGCTCCACCCGCCCGGCGAAGGTCAGGTGGACTTCGGCCGCGCCGAGGTCGTCGTCGCCGGCGTGCCGCACAAGGCCGCCCTGTTCGTGCTGACCCTGCCGCATAGCAACGCACGCTTTGGCTGCCTGTTCCCGCGGGAATGCACCGAGACTTTCCACGAGGGCCATGCCCGGGCCTTCGCCTTCTTCGGCGGCGTGGCGACGCGGATCAGCTACGACAACAGCAAGATTGCCGTGGTCAAGCTGACCGGCCCCCACGAACGTCGCCTGACCCGGGAATTCCTCCGCCTCCAGTCCCATTTCGGCTTCGCCGCCCATTTTTGTCGGCTCCGCCAGGCCCACGAGAAGGGGCATGTGGAGAACGGCGTCGGCTACGTGCGTCGCAACTTCCTGGTGCCGGTTCCCCAGGCCGACTCGTGGGACGACCTCAACGGCCAACTGGCCGCCGCTTGCCGGCGTGAGTTCGCGGCACCGGCGGCGGCCGTGACCGGGCGACGGCCGAGTTGTTGGCTGCGGATCGGGCGGCCTTCTTATCCTTGCCGGCCGAGCCGTTCGAGGCCCGGCGGGTCGAGCCCGTCGTCATCAACTCGCTGTCCTTGGGCCGCTTCGACGGCAACGACTACTCCGTGCCGACGGCCTGCGCCTACCAATCGCTGACGGCCATCGGCACCATCGACCGCGTGCGCTTCCACCGGCGCGGAACGGTGGTGGCGGAGCACATCCGCTGCTGGAGCAAGGGGCAGGTGACGTTCGAGCCGTTGCACTACCTAGCGTTGTTGGAACGCAAGCCCGGGGCGCTGGACTATGCCCGGCCTTTGGCCGGCTGGTCGTTGCCCGACGCCTTCGCGGCGTTACGGCGGCGTCTGGAAGAGGCCAATCCCAAGGGGGGGACACGGCAATACATCCGGGTGCTGCGTCTGCTGGAGACGTACGACCTGACGGCGGTAACGGCAGCCGTCGAGCGCGCCCTGGCCCTGGCGGTCGGCGACGCGGACGCGGTGCGTCTGCTGGTGGAGCGTGCCCGGGAGCGGCCGGCGGCAGGCTTCGACTTGACGGGCCGGCCGCAGTTGTTGGCGGTCCACGTGCCGCCGCCCGACCTGGCCGCCTATGGCGCTTTGACCTCGGCCAAGGGGGTGAAGCGATGAAAACCAAGACCGGGGCCGCGGCCGACCTTGTCCTCTTGCGGCATCACCTGACGGCCTTGCACCTGCCGACGATCAAGGCCGAGTGCGAGGCGGTGGCACGCCAATGTGCCAGTGAAAACGGCGACTATCTCAGCTTTTTGCTGCGGCTGTGCGAGCAAGAGTTGGCCGACCGGGAGCGGCGTGCGTGCGCCCGCCGGCTGAAGGCGGCCCGGTTCCCGCAGATGAAGTCGCTGGATGACTTCGACTTCACGGCCCAGCCGTCGCTGAACCGGGCGCTGATCGTGGAGTTGTCGCGCTGCGAGTTCATCGACCGCCGCGAGTCGGTCCTCCTGCTGGGCGGTCCGGGCACAGGGAAGACGCACATCGCCATCGGGTTGGCCACCGGCCGCCTGTCAGCGTGGCAAGAAAGTGCGTTTCTTCCGGGTGACGGAATTGCTGACGCAGTTGTTGGAGGCGCGGGAGGAACGTGTGCTGGGCAGGTTGCGCAGTCAGTTGGCGCGTCTGGACCTGTTGGTGCTGGATGAGTTCGGCTACGTGCCGGCGAGCCAGGTCGGCGCCGAGCTTTTGTTCGACGTGATCAGCACGTCGTACGAGCGGACGAGCGTGATGGTGACGACGAACCTACCGTTCGAGCGTTGGACTGAGGTGCTGGGTAATGAGCGGCTGGTGGCAGCGACCCTGGATCGACTGACACATCGTTGTCACTTACTGGAGGCGACGGGGGAGAGCTACCGGCTGAAGGAGGCGCGGCGTCGGCGGCAGGCGTCGGCGAAAAGAGGTGCCCATGAGGAGAAGTAAATGAGGAGAGCAGATGGCGAAGCGCGTTGGACGCCGTTGTCGGTGTCCGCAGTCGTCTGCTACCCTGAACCCGAGCGCTGCACATCTCGGTCGTCACGGCGCTGCACTTCTCGATCGGCATTCACATGAGACTCCCGCCCTCCCGATGCAGGAGTGAAGCGTAGGCTCCAGGGTAGCGACTGGCCCTCAATCCCTGAAGCGGGCCTAAACGGTGGTAACGCGGAACCCGACCGCGAATCCCATCTAGCACGGCCGGATAGGGGTAGGAACACGAACTGACTTAACCGTCGTCATCGAAAACAAGCCTACACGGGTTAACAGGCTTGGTCCAAAATGGGCACGATGAGCCGGGGTCGGGTGCGGAATTTGCCCGACCGTGCATCCCAATGACTCATCCGGCGGGTAGTCAGACCCTACGTCCGGCATAAGACGAGGTCGAGGAACGAAGTAACCCCGTGCGTGCTCTCCCTTCCACGGGAGTAGGTGCCAACCACATGCCACACGAGGGAAGGATTGCCCAAGAAGCCAATGCCCCGGAGAAAGTCCAGGGATACGCTGACGTGGGCACGGTTGTCTGGATGGTAGAGCCGACCGATGGAGTCCAGGCCATGCCAGTAAATGATGGCTGGAACAACCTGCCCTGGTTCACCCTGGAGCAAGACCTATTCCGACTCCAGAAGCGGATCTACCGAGCCTCGAAACGTGATGACTTTGTTGTTCTTCGCAGACTCCAGAAACTGCTGCTGACCAGTCAGGCAGCCAAGCTGATCGCGGTGCGACGGATCACCCAGGACAACATGGGCAAGAAGACCGCCGGGGTCGATGGGGTCAAACCCATCGCCCCGGACCAGCGCCTGGCGCTGGCCGACTCTCTCCGGTTGGACGGGGAGGCGGCTCCCGTACGGCGGGTCTACATCCCCAAACCGGGGACGGATGAACTCCGCGCATTGGGAATCCCGACCATCCATGACCGGGCACTGCAAACCCTGGTTAAGCTCGCCCTGGAACCCGAATGGGAAGCCAGGTTCGAGCCGAACAGCTACGGCTTCCGACCTGGTCGGTCTTGCTGGGACGCGATCCAGGCCATCTACGCGATGATCCGTCACAGGAACAAGTATGTTCTCGATGCCGACATCGCCAAATGCTTCGATCGCATCGACCACGAGGCACTCCTCATCAAGATCAACACCGCCCCGACCATTGCCCGGCAACTACGGGCCTGGTTGAGGGCAGGGGTCTTGGACGGCGAAACCCTGTTCCCGTCGGAACAGGGCACACCCCAGGGAGGGGCCATTTCACCGCTGCTGGCCAACATCGCCTTGCACGGGCTAGAGGAACTGGTCCGTCGGCGATTCCCCGCCCGCATAGTGAAAAGGGAACGGCTGATCGCCGCTACCCTGGTTCGCTACGCGGACGACTTCGTGGTGCTCCACGACAAGGAAGACGTGGTGCGGGAGGCCCAGGAGGTGATCGCCGCATGGTTGAAGAAAATGGGGTTGGAATTGAAACCGAATAAGACACGCATCGGCCACACCCTGCGGGAAGTGGGCGGGCGGGTCGGGTTTGACTTCCTGGGTTTCACGGTCCGTCAGTTCCCCATGGGGGCAACGAGGTCGCCGCGTAACTGCCAGGGAAAAGCCCTCGGATTCATCACCCTCATCAAACCCAGCAAGGAGGCGATCCAGCGACAGGTGGATCGATTACGGGAAATTGTCGCCAATCACTCGCATGCCCCGCAGGCGACTTTGATCAATCGCCTGAACCCGGTCATCCGAGGCTGGCCGAGGTATTACTCGACCGAGGTCAGCAAGGCGACCTTCCACAGACTCGACCACCTGCTGATGCAGATGCTGCTCCGGTGGGCTTACCGGAGGCATCCTGGACGCCCCAGGAGGTGGGTGGTGCTCCAATACTGGGACATCGGACGAGGTCGGAAATGGACCTTCCGTTGTCGCCGGCAGCACCTCTGCCTGTGCCGACATGACCGGACGGTGATCGTCCGTCATGTCAAGGTACAGGGCGCCCGCAGCCCGTTCGACGGAGACTGGTTGTACTGGAGTGCCCGCCGAATGTTGCAAGTATAAGCGCAAAGCCATATCCCCGGTGAAGTTGCGGCTAGTGAGCCTTGCAAGTCGAGCCGTGTACAATGGAGGTGGGAGGTGATCCTTGCCTCTGCTTCTCTCCGCGCAGGTGGGGCCCGACACGCCTTCCACCGCCCCCAATTAGAAATCTCTTGGACCATAAATGATGAATCTGCAGGAGGTCCGCGCGCTTCGCGCGCGACCAGGGGCTGCCCTTCGCCGATTCCTTGAGCGAACTCAGCATCCTCGACGCACTCAACGAACACGGAGTTCAGTTCCGCAACCGCCTCTTTAACCCCGTCACGACCATCTGGGGCTTCCTCAGTCAGGTGCTCAGCGAGGACCACAGTTGCCGTGACACCGTATCCCGAATCATCGCCCACCGCGTCTGCTCCGGCCTGAAGCCCTGTTCGCCCAACACCGCCAGCTACTGCAACGCCCGCGCCCGCCTCCCCGTCGCCGTACTACGCTCGTTGGCCAAGCGCACTGCCCAGCAATTGCACGACAGCCTTCCCGACGAGTGGAAATGGCACGGCCGGTCTGTCTTTATTGCCGATGGGTCGCACGTCTCCATGCCCGACACCGAAGAGAACCAGGCGAGCTATCCGCAGCCGGAGGTACAGAAACCGGGGCTTGGATTCCCGCTCGCCAGGCTCATGGTGTTGCTGTCGCTGGCCAGTGGTGCCTGCCTCGATCTGGCCATGGCGCCCTACGCGGGCAAAGGCACCGGTGAGACCACGCTGCTGCGGCAGATGTACGGCTCGCTCCAACGCGGAGACGTGCTCGTCGCGGATGCCTTATTCGACAACTACTTCCTTGCCTGGGAGCTGCGCCAACGCGGTATCGATTTGGTCGCCCGCGTGCAGGCGGAGCGTGTCGGGAGCCGGACGGTAGAGAGCAGGCCTGACGGCGACATCATCGTCTGGCAGCGTCCCGGCTTGCCGCGCGGCATGAGTTGGCAGACGTACTGCGGCTACCCCAAGACCATGACCATGCGGCAGGTGAGCGTCGATGCCCGCGACAAGAACAACCGCGCCGAGCAGTTCAAGGTTATCACCACGATCCTCGATGCCTCCATGGACGGCGTGCAGATCGGTGCATTATACGAGCGAAGGTGGGACGGAGAGGTCGATCTGCGATCGATTAAGTCGACCATGAAAATGGACATCCTGCGCTGCAAGACGCCCGAGATGGTCCAGAAGGAAATCTGGGCCTACTTGTTGGCGTACAACCTGCTGCGCACGGTCATGGCGGTCGCTGCGAGGGAGAACGGTGTGGAGCCTCGTAAGATCAGCTTCAAAGGTGCCAAACAGGTGCTGACGGCGTTCGCGCCGAAGTTGGAAGCAGCGCGGCCGGAGCAGCGTGCGGAGCTGGTTGACGCGATGCTGAAGGCGGTGGCCTACCACCGGGTGGGCAACCGGCCAGGACGCTGGGAGCCGCGGGCACGGAAGCGAAGACCGAAGCCGGGAAACCGCCTGATGCAGCCGCGGCATGAGGCCAAGTTGGCCCGGAACCGCGCGAAGTGGTATTAATACTCAGCAAGGTGGAAAATGCTGTGGAGCAGAAACGGACCGGGCCGCGAGGCATCGGACGGGGCGTTGCCGCGCCTCCAGGACGAGTTCAGGCACGTCAGGGGCCGATTTCACCACCACCAAGCCACCACTACTGCGCCAAGGGCAGTTCGGTGTCATTCGCGAAGCGTGCCAGGCGAGCCTTCCTCACTCACGCCCAGGCATGACTCCACGCCCGCTTCGCTTATGCTAGCGCCATTCGAGTGCCCGCCTGGGACGACACCCCGGTGTCATGCCCGGCGTGGCCCGGCTGCTCAAGAAACAACAGGGCAGATGTGCGTGGTGCGGATTGTTCTTCCGGCACGGCGACGTGTGGAACGCCGATCACATCGTCCCCAAATCCCAAGGGGGCACCGATGCTGCGGACAACCTCCAACTCTTGCACCGTCACTGCCACCTGCGGAAGCACGGTAAGTCATCCGATGAAGGTGTGAATGACAATCACCAGACAACTGAGGAGCCGGATGCGGGGAAACTCGCAAGTCCGGTTCTGGAGCCGAGCGGAGGGAGCGATCCCTCCGCTTAGGTTAACAGCTGAGCGTTCTCGTCCCGCCGGACCTGGCCGAGGCTGCCTGCGAGGCGATCCGGCGGGCCCTCGAGAGTCGGCGTTTCCAGTCCGACCTGCGGAGGGCCGTCCGGCAAGTCATCCGCTCGTACTCGGACCTCGCCCCCGTCCGGCTCCGCATCTCCCGCTGAAGGGTCCCGAAGCATCCCGCCCGACCGACCGGGCCACGATCACAACCCGGTGGTCTTCTCACTCCGGACATGGAGAACCTGCGTTTCTTGTCACCCACCCCGAGCGAAGGAGGAATGCCCCGGATGTCCCACGTCGTCACGATCCAGACCAGGCTTCACGACCCGGCCGCCGTGGCCGCCGCCTGCCAACGGCTCCATCTCGCCGCCCCGCGCCAGGGTACCGCCCGGCTTTACGGCGGCGAGGCCGAGGGCCTCCTGGTGGAGCTACCCGGCTGGCGCTACCCCGTCGTCATCGACACCCAGAGCGGCGCCGTCCGCTACGACAACTTTGAACAGCGCTGGGGCGAACAGAGGCACCTCGATCACTTCCTGCAGATGTATGCCGTGGAGAAAGCCAGGCTCGAAGCGCGCAGGAAGGGCTACGCCGTCAGCGAACAGGCCCTCCAGGACGGCTCCATCAAACTGCAGATTCTTGAGGGGGCCTGACGCAAGCGCACCGGACCCGTACCGGACGATCCGCGGCCTCGCCTTCCATCAGCCAGACAGTCCAGCACGGCCCTGCCTCACGGCGGGTGGGGCGGGAGCAGGAGCGCCTTCCCGACTGGCGGGATCAAGCGCCTCCGACAAGCCTTATCCGGCCGGGGACACCGACCGCGGCGGATCACCCGCCTCGGCCGTCCTCTCACCTGTTCTCCCGGGTGAGCGCGCGACCGAACCATTACTGGGAACGGCCCGGCCTGTCAACCAACCCCAAACGCATCCCCACCGTGGAGGAACCCCGAATGCCCCGCATCATCGAAGTCATCGTCTCGCCGCAGGGCGAGGCCACCGTAACGACCCAGGGCTACGCCGGCACCGACTGCCTGGAGGCCAGCCGGTTCCTCGAGCAGGCGCTCGGTGCCATCGTGAACGACCGCCAGACGGCGGAGTTCTACCAGACCGAGGCCGCCCGCCAGCAACTCTCGCAGTAGCCCTCTTCGCTCCCGGCGGCACCCGCGTCAAGCGCGACGCCCGCGCGGGCGCCGCCTTCCCACAACCAATACCGACCCCTCCCGAATCTTTCCGGAAAGGAGCGGACCTTACATGACCCTGACCGAGCAGCTGACCGACTACGTGCATGCCGCGTTCGCCGGGCTGTGGGTGCTGACCCAGGAGCCCGACGAGGCCGAAAGAGAGATCCTTCAACACGCCCATGAGCAGCAGTGGAAGGTCGCCGCCTGGGACGTCGCCAACGGGCTGCGGCTGCCAGGCCAGGCCGGCGGACCACGCCAGGAAAGCGGCGCCGGCGACCCGCTGGCCGCCTTGCGGGCCCTGCCCGCCCTGGCGGAACGCGACGGCACCGCCCTGCTGCTGTTGCATAACTTCCACAAATTCCTGGCCAACCCGGAAGTGATCCAGACCGCCTTCACCCGGCTCGTCGCCGGCAAGCAGGAGCGCACCTTCCTGGTGGTCCTGTCCCCCGTCGTCCAGATCCCCGTCGAGCTGGAAAAGCTCTTCGTCGTCCTCGAGCACCCGCTGCCCGACCGCGCCAACTCCTGGGCATTGCCCGCGAACTGACCGGCGACAGCCCCCAGGACTTGCCCGAGGGCGAACAGCTCGAACGGCTCCTGGACGCCGGCGCCGGCCTGACGCGCTACGAGGCCGAGGGGGCCTTCGCCCTGTCCCTGACCCGACACAATGCCCTGCGGCCCGAGGCCGTCTGGGAGTTAAAAGCCCAGACCCTCCGGAAGAACAACCTCCTGACCCTCTACCGCGGGCCGGAGAGCTTCGACAGCCTGGGCGGGCTGGACAACCTCAAGGAGTTCTGCCGCCGGGCCCTGCGGCCGGGCCGTCCGGTCAAGGCGCGCGGCATTCTGCTTCTGGGCGTGCCCGGCTCGGGCAAGAGCTGCTTCGCCAAAGCGCTGGGACGAGAGGCCGGCCGGCCCACGCTGCTCTTGGACATGGGAATGCTTCTGGGCAGCTTGGTCGGGCAGTCCGAGGCCAACCTGCGCCAGGCCCTGCGCGTCGCCGACGCCATGGCCCCTTGCGTGCTCTTCTGCGACGAGGTCGAGAAGGCGCTGGGCGGGGTCGGCTCCCAGGGCGACGGCGGCGTGTCCGCCCGGCTGTTCGGCCACCTCTTGACCTGGCTGTCCGACCACGACTCCGACGTCTTCTTCATCGGCACGGCCAACGACATCGCCCGGCTGCCGCCGGAGTTCGCCCGCGCCGAGCGGTTCGACGGCACCTTCTTCGTCGATCTGCCCTTGGGGCCGGAGAAGGACTGCATCTGGACGATGTACCGGCGGCAGTTCGGCATTGCAGAGAGTCAGGCAAGGCCCGACGACACGGACTGGACGGGCGCGGAGGTCCGTTCGTGCTGCCGCCTGGCCGCCCTTCTGGAGGTGCCCTTGACGCAGGCCGCTCATCATGTCGTGCCGGTGGCGGTCACGGCCGCGGAGGCGGTGGAACGTCTGCGGGCCTGGGCCTCGGGCCGCTGCCTCAGCGCCTCGCAGCCCGGCATCTACGCGCGGGAGGGCAACGCCGCGCCGCGGCCGGGCCGCACCATCCGGCGGGACCCGTCCAGCAACTGATGCCCCTTTTTTCCCGCCCCTTCCTGCCTTCCATTGATCTTCTCTTTCCTGTTTCCAAGGAGTCGTTCATGAGCACCATCACCGTGTCCGACATTCCGCTGACGTCGGAGGGCCCGGCGGCGCGTCTGCGCCGTCTGGCCGCGGCCGTGCGCGTGCAGTTCACCTGGTGGGGCGTGCACCGCACCCTCACCGCCGAACAGAGGGAGCAGGTCGGCCAGGGCTACGAGGCCGACGCCCGCTTCCTGACCGCCGGCAAGAAGCTGATCGACACCCGCCACGAGGCCTTTCGACGTCTGACGTCGCTGCGCACGCGCATCGGCCAGTACTGGCGGGGCCTGACCCTGCCCTATGTCGAACCCGGTGTACGACTCATCCGCCAGGCCGACATTGACTCTTTTGTTCAGACCATGACCGGCTTCCGCCACGAGTTGGCCGAGGCGGAGGCCGAACTCAACGCGGTCTACGAGGACATCCGGGCGGACGCCCAGGCGCGACTGGGCCGGCTCTATGACCCGTCCGACTATCCTCTGGAGATCCGGGGCCTGTTCGGCCTGGACTGGGACTTCCCCTCCGTCGAGCCGCCTTCCTACCTCCTGCGGGTCGCCCCGGAGGTCTACGCGCAGGAGCAAGAGCGCATCGCCCGCCGCTTCGAGGAGGCGGTCGAGCTGGCCGAGCAGGCGTTCCTGGGCGAGTTCGCCCGGCTGGTCGCGCACCTCACCGAGCGGCTGGACAATGGTCCCGAAGGCCGGCGCAAGGTCTTCCGGGACTCGGCCGTCCACAACCTCGTGGAGTTCTTCGAACGCTTCCGCGCACTGAATGTGCGCTCGAACGCCCAGCTGGACGAGCTGGTGGAGCGGGCCCAGCGAGCGGTGCGTGGCATCGGACCGCAGGAGCTGCGCGACAGCGAGGGGTTGCGTCAGCGGGTGGCGACGCAGCTGGCTGGCCTTCAATCGGTCCTGGACGGACTGCTGGTGGACCGGCCGCGGCGGTGCCTGGTGCGCAACCGATCCGCGCAGGGAGGCACTTGATGGAACTGCTCATCCTTCCGGGCGGCACGATCCGCTGCGTCTACGGCGAGGCCATCGACCTGCACGCCCTGGGACGACCCCACATCCGGCGCGCCAGCCAGGTCGAGCCGGACGGCCAGGGGCGCTGGTGGGCGAACCTGGCGCCCGTCGGAGGCCCGCTCCTGGGGCCGTTCGCGCGGCGCCGGGACGCCCTCGATGCCGAACAGGGTTGGCTAGGCCGGCACTGGCTGGCGGCGGCCTGTTCGGCCGCCCCGCCTTAGCCCCCTTCTTCCTGGCCTTCCTCCCGCGCAGACGAGCTGCGAGCCAGGCCTCACGAGGCCACCGAGCCGCAGCCTGCGCAGGGTAACGGCTGGGTCGAGCGAGCCGGCCAGTCCGGGGTTTCAAGACGGCCGCCCCAGCAGACCACGACAAGGGGCCGGCGCAAGCCGACGAGCCGGTCCCGAAGACCCGATCCGTCGGCAGACTAAAACCCTAGCCAAGGAGTCAAGCCGATGAAAGCGACCATCGAGGACGGCGAGTTGGTCATCCGAATTCCCTTGAACCGGACGCCGGTCCCTTCCGCCAGCGGCAAGACGCTGGTCGTCGCCTCGACCCACGGCAACCAGAAGACGGACGCCGTCATCGACGGCCAGACGATCGTCGTCGGCGTCAACGCCTACATCCCAGGGCCCAAGCGGCGGGAGGCATAAGGAGAACAATGCGCCCGCCCGTCACCTGCGGGTTGACGGCCCGTGGCCCGCCCTCCGGCCGAGGGAGCGCGGGCCTTGTTTTTCCAACCTTCTTGCGGAGGAGGGTTTCATGACGACCCCGACCGAACAGCCGCGGAAGGCTACGGCCCGCGATCTGTTCTTCTTCGCCCACCCCCAGCGGTGGGAGACCTGGCCATTTCTACCCGTGGTCCGCCGGCATGCCGGCGGAGAGGTGGACTACGGTGTCCTCTACGACGCGGTACACGTGAGTGGCCTGACGGGCTACAGCTCCACGGTATTTCTGTGCAACTTGCTCCTGATGCCCACGACCGAGGCCGAGTTCCTGGCCCTGCCCAGGGAGGTGTTCGACACCTGCGACGAGATGGCCGCGGCCGGCTGGCGCGTCGACTGAAACCGTCCGTTAACACCCCACCGATTTGCTTTCTCCCGTTTCCCCATTCGCAGAGGACTACCATGTTTCACCTGTTTCGGACCGTGATCGACCGCATCAGGGTTCTGCTGGTTACCTCCGCCGCCCTGGAGCTGGAGGCCGACGCCCTGGCCCGCCACGCCCAGCAGAAGGCCGAGCTCTGCGCCAGGCCCAGGAGTACGAGAGCGAGAAGCTCCACGCCGTCGCCCAGGAGCTGCGCCAGCACGCCCAGGCCCTGGACCTCCACCAGCCTCTGTCCAGCATCACGAAGGCGCAGACGTCCTGGCAGGGAACCGACACCGATCGGATCCTGCCCGCCACGGCCGGCCCGCGACCCGGCTCGGCCGGGCCATCCGCGCAGGGCCGGCGGAAGCGGCGCCGAGCTGCCGCCTCGCGGGACAGCTCTTCCGTTCCGGTGCCCGGACGATCCGTTCCTTCCCCTCGTACCAAACGCTTTCTTCCCGGAGGAATATCCTTGATCACGCTCCCCCGTTCGCTGGCCCGACAGTTCCGGGTCCTGCTGCGCCGTTGCCTCGAGCCGCCGGGGCCACGCGAACCGCCGCGGATTCAAGTGGCGCCAGCGCCGATGGCCTCGAGGTGGCCGCGCGCGAACAGCAATGCTCTCTCGTTTACCGGCAGCCCGGCTCCTTCCCGCCCGAGACGCTCGGCTTGCCCGCCGATG
This sequence comes from uncultured Planctomycetota bacterium, assembly GCA_963767535.1. GTDB lineage: Bacteria > Planctomycetota > Planctomycetia > Gemmatales > Gemmataceae > JAJPHU01. Next base: position 835,838 of record CAVYEC010000004.1, on the reverse strand, counting down.
TGCTGGCCGACGTTGAGGGCAAGACCGGCTCCGTCACGCTCGTGGAAACGGGTGCGGGCCGGGGCGAGGCATGCTGGGACGACGGCGGCGTACCGCGCCGAAGGGCCTTCGAGACGGTGTCTCCCGAAACGTTGCCTCCCCTGCCGGAGCTGCCGGCGCACTGGCAGCCGGTCGAGCCGGCGTTCCTGCGCGCCCTGGCCGAGGCCACCCGAACCACCGCCCGCGACGGCGTCCGCTATTCCCTGGCTCGTATTCAGTTGCGCGGCCGGGGCGGGCGGGTGGTGGCCACGGACGGGCGCCAGCTGCTGGTGCAGGGCGGTTTCTCCCTGCCCTGGGCCGACGACGTCCTCCTACCGGCCCTGCCGCTTTTCGTCAGCCGGGACCTGCCCAGCGAGGGTCCGATCGCTCTGGGCCGTACCAGGAGCCATGTCGGCTTGCGCGTCGGCCCGTGGGCCTTCGTGCTTGAGATCGACGACGGCGGCCGCTATCCCGAGGTTGACGGCGTCATCCCCCGCATGGACCGGACGGCCAGCCGGCTGCACCTGTCCGAGGAGGATGCCCGCTTCCTCTTGCACGTCCTGCCCCGCCTGCCCGGCCGCACGGACGACCTGGCGCCCGTGACGCTGGATCTGGGCGAGCAGGCCGTCCTGCGCACGCGGGCGGACGATTCGGCACAGATGCACGAGGTGTTCTTGTCCGGCTCGACGTGCGCGGGGCCGGCGGTGCGCCTGGCCTGCAACCGCCGCTACCTGGCCCGGCTGGTTCAGCTGGGCTTCCGCGAGGTTCAGGTCTGTAACGCGAACACTCCACTCCTGTGCCGCGACCCGACGCGGACGTACCTGTTCATGCCCCTGGACAGGCCGCTGCCGCCGGCGGTGGACGCCGTCCGCCTGGTCTCGGCGCGGCCCCTCTCGCCGCCATCCGTACGAAACCGAAATCCCAAAACCCGAGGAGAAGAGAAGCCATGCCCCGGACGCCGACCCCCGAGGGCGAGCCCCGCAACGGGGCTGCCCCCACGCCACCGCCCCCTTCCCCCGCGGGAGCAGTCCCAGCGCCCGACCCGCTCCGGGAGGCCGAGGCGCTGCGAACGATCCTTCACGACGCCCAGGTCCGGCTGGGCCGGCTGCTGGCCGGCCTCCGGCAGCAGCAGCGGCACAGCCGGACCCTGTGCGCTGCCGTGCATTCTCTCCGCAACCTGCGGCTGGACCGCTGACGCCTCGCACCCTGGAATCCTGGACCCGGAGGTTGTTCATGAGCTGGAATTCCCCGCGGGCATCGCCCGCACGCGGCCGGTTGGCCTGTCACCTGAGCCGTTTACAACGGAGTCTGGACGCGGTGGGTGAGCAGGTGCGCCGGGCGGTGGCCCAGACCGTCGGCCGCACCCTCGCCGAGGCGGCCGGCGAAGCTGTCTACGACGCCCTGCTGCCTTACGCGGACCCGTCCAGACCTCTGCCCTCTTCCTTCGCCAGGTCGACCGGCCGCTCCCCGGCGCCCCGGCGGGAGTGGGATGATGGGGCCTGGGGGCGGGAGTCGGACGCCTCCTCCTGGCCGGACCCCTATGGCTACGACGATTACGACGGCTGTGACGACCCCGAGCCGGAGGACCGGCGTGTAGCCGGCGTCGAACCGCCCGCCGCGCGCTGGCCCCGGGCGGTGGCCGCGGGGCTTCATGTGGCCGCCTGGTGGCTGCGGCGACCCCGGCCGGGTCTCGCTCGTGGCGGCGTTGGCCGTCGGAGCGGTCGCCGGCCTGGCCGCCCTGGCCGGGCATGGCGGCGGAATCGTCGGCCTGGTGGCATCGGCCCTCGGCCTGGCCTATCTCCTCGAACTGGTGCGCTCGACTAGCGCACTGCTGGGCCCAAGCAACACCCTCTGAACCAAACCAGCGGAAGTCCGCCATCCCGCCCGCGGCCAACAACAGTTGGTCGCAGGCATTTCCTGTCAGTTCCCTCGGAGAATATGTCATGACCACGACGACTCGAACCGATAGCAATGGTCAGCCTCGTAAGACGCTGGCCAGCCAGCTGGACCGTCTGGACGGCATCCTGGACGGGCTGGAGGAGGCCCTGGCCGGGGCCGTGCAGGACGCCGTCGCCACCGCCGTCAAGGAGGCCGTCCGGGCTGTCTTGAGCGAGGTCCTCACCAACCAAACCCTCCAGCAACAGCTGGAACATGTCGCCCCGAACGACCCGCCCCCGGAACAGCCTTCGGGCCCGAAGGGCTCGTTGCGTCGGCTGTGGGACTCGACGACCCGGCGACTGCGGCGGACGGCGTGCGCGGTCAAGGAAGCCGGCGGTCGCCTCGGCAGCCGCGTGTGGCTGACGCTCTTGGCCGTCGGCGGCGTGATCGCCAGCGCCGCCTACGCGGCCCGCAGGAGGATCGCCTCCGCCGCCGCCACGGTGTACCAGGCGGGCAAACGTCTGATGCACAGGGCCGGTGCGGCCCTGGTCCGCCTGCTGCCGGTGTTCGCGCTGGGAGGAACCTGATTGCCGAGGCGGCGTGGCGTCGAAGATGACTGGCCGGTCCATCCCTCCCCTCCGGGCGGCTGCAGACGTCGGGAGGGGAAAGAATCAGCCCGCGCAGTGATCTGCCGCTTGCCGCCCGGCTATCCGCCCGACCGCGAACTCGTACACGGTGCTGACAGACGACGGCCGAAACAGGGAGGCAGAACTGGCCTTCTCGGAAGACCGGAGAGGATCTCTCGAGGCCGCGGAATTGCCCGCGGCCTCGAGGATCCTGTTTTTTTTAGCCATCAGCGCCACGTGGGTCCGCAAGGTGGAAGCCCTCCTCAAAATCGTGGCCCTCGTCGGACACCCCCTCTTCCACCAACCCATCGACCCGAGGGCCGCCTCGTCGAATCGACCAGCTGGGTCACGGATTCGTCATGCCGACTTCCTCGAAATACTGTGCCATGTGGGCGACCGTGGGAACCCGCTGACGAAGGTGCTCGACTTCTTGCGGCTGCAACTCGCGCTGCTGGCGAACCGCCTCCACCGCGGCGATCATACTCAGCTGCAAAGCATTCACCGGCGTCGCCGGCGGGGCGGCGACCGCGAGCATCGTCCCAGGCTGCATGAGCGGTACGACGTCGGGGAGAGTGTCGCGCGGCTGGTCGCGGGTCAGCAGCAATTCCAGCGTCGGTGCCGCCTTGATCCGCTGACTGGGCAGCATCACCGACACGGGGATCGCCAACCAGTCACGCAGGGTCGCCAGGATCGCGGTGTGGTCGAACGGCACGCCGGTCGGGGAGCGGAATACGGTGCCGGGCTCGATCAGCGGTGAGACCACCACGGCGGGCACGCGCACGCCGAAGCGGTTGAAGCGGAATCCCTGGCCCCCCGGAAAGCTGGCGGCGTCGGGGATGATCGCTCCCCAGGGCGGCGGCACGTGGTCGTAGCAACCGCCGTGCTCATCGTACGTAATCACGAGCAGGGTCTGCGCCCAGTTTGCCCCGGTGCTCACGGCGGCCCACACCTCGGCAAGGAAGCGCTCGCCGACGATGACGTTGTGCGGCGAGTGCTGGTCGTTGGGCTCGATCGTAAAGCTGGGCTCGACGAAGGAGTAACGGGGGAGCGTGCCGTCCTTGGCATCGGCCCTCAACTGGTCGAATTGGTGGAAGTGGAGCGGGAACAGCCCGAGGCGTGGGTACATCAGCTTGGTCAGCGAGGGGACGACGGTGTCCTTGTAAATCCCCCAGCTGTTGCCCGTCTTTTGTAGCACCTCGAAAATCGTCTCCGTATTGTAGGCGAACGGGCCGGAGTTGCTGACCTGGCCGCGCGACGTGCCGGTATGCACGAAGCCGCGGTTGGGCCAGGTCTGGGCCGGCACCGAGCCGAACCACCGATCGCACACCGCGTAACTCCTGGCGAGTTGACTGAGCACCGGCACCTGGCCCGGGCTGTAGGACTCCATGATGCGCTTCGCGGTGGTGAGGTCGTTGCCGGCCGCGGCTAGGTAGTCAACCAGGAAGCCCAGCATGGTCGCCGACTGATTCTCGGTGGGCGTCTGGGTGCCGAAAATCTGGAAGCTGAAATGGGGGAACAGTTCATTCGGGTCGGGGTCGGGAACCGTGAACGGCGAGGGCCCCGTCGTGCCTTCCGACGCGAATGCCTTGTCTGGCACCGTCCCCGGGGTGGAGAAGAAGGCGGCATTGGCGGGGTTCCAGAAGGCGTCCGAAACGGTAGGCGGGAGCAGACCGTCAAACGACGGACGACCCTGGGACGGCAAATTGAGCGGGGGCGCGTTCCCCTGGTCGGCGTACAGAAACCCGAGCATGTTATCGAAGGAGCGGTTTTCGAGCATCACGACCACGACGTGCTGTATTTTTGCAAGATTGCCGGCCATGACTTACCCCTTGGGGAAGCGATCGGGATTACTATACGGAGTCGATGCTTCTGTCACGAGAGTCCTGGAATCCGGGTCGATGCTGTGCCGCCGGTGTTCGAGGCCGCCCCGCTCTTGGGTGGCTTCGCCTCCGCATCCGAGATCATGCCGTGTATCGATGCCACAAACGACGAGTTATGTGCTGCGGTCGCATCGCCACACCGGCGTAAGTTGTTGGCGAACCGTTGTGCGCGGAGAACCCATCGACCTCCGCTTTGACACGCAGGGTTGAAAACGTAAAGTAACGCAAATCGAGGCGCCCGGATTTTTCGTCCACCGCGTGCTCACCCGGCGGTCGCCTTCCCCTCGCTCTGTCGGGACTCTGACGACCTCCCCGCCCGACAGGGCCGCCCCCGCTCACACGTTGACACCGTGGCGCCGGCGCCCGATCATAAGGGGCACGTCGCCCTGTTACCGACAACCCTGAGGGCGCCACCCCGTGCCGAACTCCCCGACCCGCCGTAACTTCCTCACCGCCTCCGCGGCGGCCGCCGCCACTCTCCTCCCGGCCGCCGAGCCCAAACCGCCTGCCAAGCCCGTGCGCGTCGTCGTCTGGGACGAGCAGCAGCCGCAGCAGAAGGAGGCCTATGGCAACTTCCTGGGCCATGCCATCGCCCAGTACCTCCAAGGCCGGCCCGGCCTGGCGGTCCAGTCGGTCCGGCTGAACGACCCCGAACAGGGGCTGTCCGCCGACGCGCTGGGCACCTGCGACGTGCTGGTCTGGTGGGGCCATGTCCGCCAGGCTGAGGTCAGGCCGGCGACGGGCAAGAAGGTCGTCGAGCGCATCAAGGCCGGGACGCTGGGCCTCCTCGCCCTGCACTCGGCGCACTGGTCCACCCCCTTCGTCGAGGCGATGAACGAGCGGACCCGTCAAGACGCCGAGAAGGAGTTCCACGCCGGCGGCAAGGAGAAGGTCGAAATCACCTATCGGGCGCCGGCGCAGCGCTACGTCGTGCCGAAGGCGGATGCGCGGCTGACCCCCTACGCAGAGCAGCGGAAGTACCCCGACAGCCGTGTGAAGGTGACCATCCATCTCCCCTACTGCTGCTTCCCCGCCTACCGGGCCGATGGCAAACCGAGCCGGGTGCGTGTGCTGAAGGCGGGGCACCCGCTGGCCAAGGGGCTGCCGGCGGAGTTCGAGATTGCGCACACGGAGATGTACGACGAGCCGTTCCACGTCCCCGCGCCCGACGAGGTGGTCTTCGAGGAGCGGTGGGCGGGGGGTGAGTGGTTCCGCAGCGGCATGACCTGGCGCATCGGCAAGGGGCGGGTGGCCTACTTCCGGCCCGGCCACGAGACCTTCGCCGTCTACAGGCAGCGGGAGCCGCTGCGGGTCGTGGAGAACGCCGTCCGCTGGCTGGGCGACGCCGGGGCGTGAGCGGGCGGGGTTGTGCAAGGCCGGCGCCGCGATCGGGCCTGGTGCCGGGCAGCGCATGCCCCCCGAGGTACGTCGGCGTGTCGGGTCTCTGCGCCCGGTGGACTCTGGCCCGAGCACGTAGTCAAGGGGACCGCAGCAGAAAAGGCTTCCGCGCGAATTCACCTCGGCGCTGCAGACCGGCACGCGCAATTTCGGGCGGCCCCTGCGGGGGCGAACACGAGAGGCAGGCCGGGAGTGAACGGAGCCTCGTGCGGGGGAGCAGCTTCGGTTCGTGTCGCCACCCGAAGTCTGTTCACCCGCACGAGGCTCCGCCACCGGCTCGAAAACATCCCAGCACGGGTCAGACGAGGTCGAAGCGGTCAAGGTTCATCACCTTGGCCCACGCAGCCACGAAGTCACGTACAAACTTCTGCTGCGAGTCGTCGCAGGCATAGACTTCCGCGATGGCCCGGAGCTGAGAGTTCGAGCCGAAGACGAGGTCGACGGCGGTGCCGGTCCACTTGACCGCACCCGTCCGGCGGTCGCGCCCCTCGTAGACGTGCTCGCCTTGGGAAGACTTCCGCCACTGCGTGCCCATGTCGAGCAGGTTCACGAAGAAGTCGTTCGTTAGAGCGCTTTCGAGGATGGTGTAGCGGAGTAGCCGTCGTGCCGGAGGTAGTTCCGACATTCCTGGGGAGTAAACGCATCCAGCGCCTGGCCCAGGAAACTCCACAACTCCTCCACGTCCCTCTTGCACGCCTTGCGCAACAACGCCTTGAGCTTGCCAAACGCCAACTCGATCGGGTTGAGGTCCGGGCTGTACGGCGGCAGATAACGCAGCGTGCAGCCCGCCCCCTCAACCGCCTCGCGCACCTCGACCCGCTTGTGGCTAGCCAGGTTGTCCAGGATGACGACATCCCCCGCCCGCAGCGTCGGCACCAACACCTGCTTGACGTAGGCCACGAACAGGTCCCCGTCCAACGCCCCGTCGATCACCATCGGCGCCGTAAGGCCGCACGCCCGCAGGGCGGCCACGAAGGTCGTCGTCTTCCAATGCCCGCACGGCACCGTGCCGATCAGGCGCTCGCCGACCGCGGCCCGGCCGTAGCACCGGCTCATGGCGGTGCTGGCCCAGGTCTCATCGACGAAGACGAGGCGTTGGGGGTCGAGGGCCGGCTGCTCGGCCCGCCACGCTTGCCTCTGGGCCGCGACATCGGGCCGGTCCTGTTCCGCGGCCCGCGTGACTTTTTTTTTACGCTCAGTCCCAGGGCGGCGACGGCTCGCCACAGGGTGGAGAGGGCGACGGTCAGTCGCAACTCTTGGCGTAGCTCGCTCAGGGTCGCGTCGGGAGTTTGGCGGATGGCTTCGCGGAGCCGGTCGGCGTAGGCGTCCCAGCTGGGCTTGGGTCCGTGGGCACAGGGGCGTGGGGTGACCTCGCCGGTCTGCCGGCGTCGTTGTTTGAGCCGCCGGACCCACGACTCGCTGACGCTGTATTTGGTGGCGACGACGCGGGTAGTAAGGCCGCGGTCGCAGTCGGCGAGGATGCGTTGGCGGAGGTCGGGTGAGTAGGCTCGCATGGCATCTCCTTTGAGGATGCCTGCAAAGTCTACCCACCCCTCCCCGATAGCGCTAGATCAAAATCGAAAGCGCTCTAGTGACCCGGGCCGCTCGGTGAAGACGCCCAGTTCGGACTGCCCGACGTTGGCCTTCAGCACGCGCATCCCGCCGACCAGCACCGTTATCTCCGGAGCGGTCAGAGTCAACAGCCGTGACCGCTCCACCAGCAGCTCTGTCGGCGATCGACCGTCTCCCTTGCGCAGGTAGTTACGGAACCCGTCGGCCGTCGGTTCGAGCACGGCAAAGGATTCCACGTCGGTCATCTCCTGCGACGCGTCGGTGCGCCCCGGTGCGAAGGGAACCTGCACGGCGTGCCCGGCCTTCTTCGCGGCTGCCTCAACGGCGGCACAGCCGCCCAGGACGAGCACGTCCGCGAGCGAGACCTGCTTGCCGGACTGCGAGTTGTTGAAATCCTTTTGGATTTTCTCGAGGGCCGCCAGAACCTTCGCGAGCTCGGCCGGTTGGTTGGCCTCCCAATCCTTCTGCGGCGCCAGGCGGATGCGCGCCCCGTTCGCACCGCCGCGTTTGTCGGTGCCGCGGAACGTGGACGCCGAGGCCCAGGCAGTGCTCACCAGTTGCGAAGTGGACAGTGCGGAGGCGAGGATCTTGGCCTTGAGGTGAGCGATGTCCTGCTCCCCGATCAGTTCGTGATCGACGGCAGGCACCGGGTCTTGCCACAACTGCGGTGGGGGAACCAGCGGGCCCAGGAGCCGCGAGACGGGGCCCATATCGCGGTGGGTCAGCTTGTACCACGCCCTGGCAAAGGCCTCCGCCAGCTGGTCCGGGTTCTCGTGGAAGCGCTTGGCAATCGGCGCATAGAGCGGGTCCATTCGCAGGGCGAGGTCCGTCGTGAACATCATGGGGGCGTGCCGCTTCGACGGATCGTGCGCATCGGGCACGGTGTCCCGTGCCGACGCGTCCTTGGGCGTCCACTGGTACGCACCGGCCGGACTCTTCGTCAGCTCCCACTCGTAGCCGAACAGGTTCTCGAAGTAGCCGTTGTCCCACTTCACCGGGTTGGAGGTCCAGGCGCCCTCCAGGCCGCTGGTGATGGTGTCGGGCCCCTTACCGGTTCCGAAAGTGTTCGTCCAGCCGAGGCCTTGCTCCTCGAGGCTGGCAGCCTCGGGTTCGGGGCCGCAGTATCGAGCCGCGTTGGCAGCCCCATGGGCTTTGCCAAAGGTGTGGCCGCCCGCGATCAGCGCCACGGTCTCCTCGTCATTCATGGCCATGCGGCCGAACGTTTCCCGGATGTCCCTGGCCGCGACGAGCGGATCCGGTTTGCCGTCCGGGCCCTCCGGATTGACGTAGATCAGGCCCATCTGAACGGCGCCGAAGGGTTTTTGAAGCTGCCGGTCGCCGCTGTAACGCTCGGCCCCGAGCCACTCGATCTCCGACCCCCAGTTGATGTCGGATTCCGGCTCCCAGATGTCCTCACGCCCGCCGGCGAAGCCGAACGTCTTGAACCCCATCGACTCCAGGGCACAGTTGCCGGCGAAGACGATCAGATCGGCCCACGAGAGCTTCCGGCCGTACTTCTGCTTGACCGGCCAAAGCAAGCGCCGGGCCTTGTCGAGGCTGGCATTGTCGGGCCAGCTGTTGAGGGCGCGAAGCGCCGGCTGCCGGAGGCCGCGCCGCCCCGGGCGTCGGCGATGCGGTAGGTGCCGGCGCTGTGCCACGCCATGCGAATGAAGAGCGGCCCGTAATGGCCGTAGTCGGCCGGCCACCAGTCCTGCGACGTCGTCATCACCGCTTCGATGTCCTTCCTCAGGGCATCGAGGTCGAGTTTCTTGAACTCCTCGGCGTAGTTGAACTCCTCGCCCAGGGGGCTGGACAGGGGAGAGTTTTGGTGGAGTATCTCCAGGTTCAACTGCTTGGGCCACCAGTCTCGATTCGACCGGGCCCGAGACGTTTTCGTTGCGTGAGCCCCGTTCGTCCCTGGGCTTCTGCTTTCACTCGTCATATTCCCTCCGACGCGACTTTCTCGGATGCACGCTCTTTGCATGCGCGAATTTACTTCCGGAGGATGAGTTTATCGCTGCGGATAGCTGAGAACAACCGAACTTCCGCTCGGCCGCTACGCCGATCGGCTGCCGATGGTTCCGGCAGGCGCCTCCCTTGCCGCCTTGCCGCCGCTTCGGAGTCGGCGAACCGACCCTGCCGGGCACACCACGGATGTCCGGCACGGATCACGGTTGAAAGCTCCGGTTTTATCGACAAAAGCGCGCAAGCCAAAGTCCGCAGTGCGCGGAGGACCGAACCACCGCGGTCGATCTTGCCGACGCTTACTCCAGGCGTTGGCCACAGCCTCGCGATTGTTCACCACTCGGATTCGCGGCCGGATTCGAAGCGGCGCCAGCAAGCGAAGCCTGCTTTGAATTGGCTGACTGAATCGTTTCGCAGTTCACCGTCGGGATAAGCGGACAGGCACGAGAATCTCCGATGTATCGCACGGTCCCCGCGCCTCCATACAATGTCCAGACGATAACTTCCTCCTGGAGTGTGCCTCATGAAACGCGTCCTACCCTTGGTAGCTCTGCTGCTTGCGGGGCTGGGAGTTCGGGCCGACGAGCCTAAGAAGCTCATCGGTGTTGCCTACGGCAAGCATCCGCGTCAGGTCCTCGATTTCTTCCAGGCCAAGTCGGAAAAGCCAACCCCGGTTGTCTTCTACATCCACGGCGGCGGCTGGCAAGCCGGGGACAAAAAGACCAACCCGCAACCGTTCCTCGACAAGGGTATCTCCGTCGTGGCCATCAACTATCGCTATGTCAAGAACGGCGTCGAAGAGAAGATCGAGCCGCCGGTCCGGGCGCCGCTGGAAGATGCCGCTCATGCCCTCCAGTTTGTCCGCTCGAAGGCTGTCGAATGGAACATCGACAAAAAGCGAATCGGTGCCACGGGTGGTTCGGCCGGCGGTTGCTCGTCGCTGTGGCTGGCCTTCCACGACGACCTGGCCGACCCCAAAAGCACGGATCCGATCGCCCGCGAGTCCACACGCCTTTACTGCGCGGCGGTCAACGGTGCGCAGACCTCCCTCGATCCGAAGCAATTGCGCGCGTGGATGCCAAATTATGGCTACGGTGCCCATGCCTTCGGCTTGCCGAACTTCCAGAGCCTGCTCGACAATCGTGAAAGGGTCTTGAAATGGATCAAGGAGTATTCGCCGATCGAACACGTCAGCAATGACGATCCGCCGATCGGGTTGTTTTACAGCGGCGACGCAAACGCGAAGGTCGGCGATTCCCCAAAGGATCCGACGCATTCGCCCGTTCTGGGCATCAAATTGGCAGAAAAGCTCACGTCCGAGGGGATGGATGTGATTCTGGTTTATCCCGGCCACCCCCACCCGAAGTATAAGAACAGCACGGATTACCTGATCGATCGCCTGCTGCGATAGGAGTTCGACCGGCATCCCGCCGATCGGCCGGCAGATGTGGTACAAGCACCTGATGACCTTCAAGGATTCTCCGCCTCTGCAAGCGCCTGAAACCTTCAACCTCGAAATGATCCTGAAGGCGGTGCAATCGGGCCGCGGCAGCCATGCAGGCGATGAACGCCGTGAGGCCGGCGTGATGTCACCGGCGGGGCGGCCCTTGGGGGCCGCCCCGCCATCAGCGACGCGGCGGAGAATGGTGTTTCTCATGAGTCTTTGGAACTCGCGCTGGCTGGGCGTTCCTTACTCGCCTCGATCCGAGGAACGTGTGGTACCTCGAACGGGCCGAGGTGCGGAAGGATGACACCCTCGTCGTCCGGGCGTCGGTGCTGGCCAACCGGGAGAGCGAACGGTTCTTCGGGGTGCCCCTGGCGCGGCGAGGGATTCAGCCGGTCTGGCTTGAGATCACCAACAACGGCCCACATCCCTACCGCCCCCGTCTCGCCAGCCTTGACCCCAACTACTACCCGCCCCTGGAGGCGGCTTATGCCAATCATTTTCACATCGTCCGGCGAATCCTGGGCTTCGGCGTGCTCGCCTGGCTCTTCCTGCCGCTGGCGGTTCTCTTGCCCTTCAAGATCCTGGCGGCCCGGATCGCCAACCGGCGGATGGACGTCTCCTTCCAGGAGCACGGCCTGGGCTGGGGGCTGATCCGGCCCGGCACCTCGGCGGCGGGCTTCGTCTTTACGACTCTGGACGAGGGAACAAAGCAGTTTACCGTCCGGCTGCTCGGGCCGGCCGGGGCCAGGGAGTTTGCCTTTTCCATCCCCGTGCCCGGCCTGAAGGTGGATCACGCCGAGCGGTCGTTCGAGGCGCCCGATCACCTGGGGGAGCCGGTGGCGTGCGACGAGCCGGAACTCCGCAAGCGCCTCGAGGCCCTGCCTCGGAGCACCACGAACCGGAAGGGCACGGTCGAGGGAGACCCGCTCAACCTGGTGGTAATCGGCGACTTTGACACCGTGCTCAGCGGCTTCGGCGCGCTGGGACGAGACGCAGGCCATCACCTTCCGGTCGTGCTTGCGGACGTTCAAGGCCTTTTCCCTCGGCAGAACCTACCGGTACTCCCCCGTGAGTTCGCTGTTCGTGGACGGGCGCCGGCAAGACTTCGCCCTTCAGAGGGCGCGGCACGTCATTAACCAAAGGCTTCACCTGCGGCTGTGGCTGACGCTCCTGCGCTTCCGGGGACAGCCGGTCTGGGTCGGCCAGATCAGCCGGGACATCGGCGTCCGCCTCACACCGAAGACCTGGAACCTGACCACGCACAAGGTCGATCGTAACGCCCCGGCGAATCACGTCGCTCGTCGGCTGGTACGCGCACGGGGCTTGGACCCACTGATCGTAGACCAGCGGGTTTGAATGCGCGTTGATGGATCGAGGTTTACTTGTCGGTCGCATCTCGGACGAGTTGACCTCGCGCCCGCTTCAATAGCCAACGATCCGGCAACCAGTCGAGCAGTTGCTCCGCCGTCGGCGTCTCGCCCAACGCGAACAACCCCGGCAGTGCGTCGCGGAGGTACGCGAACGGGTCGATCCCCAGATGCTTGCAGGTGCCGACGGCGGAGTACAACACCGCTGCCGTCTGCCCGCCCACTTCGCTTCCGATGACGCCCCAGGCATTACGGCCCAGTGCGATCACGCGAAGCGTTCTTTCGCTCAGGTTGTTGTCCAGCGCCAGGAAGCCCTGTTCGAGGTATCGCTTCAACGCATCCCAGTTGTTCCAGGCGTACCCGATCGCACTCCCCAACGGCGACTTCGGCAACACGCCTGGCTTCTGCTCGTCGAGCCACATCAACAGTTCTCCCCACACCGGCTCGGCGTCGCGTTGCCGCAATTGGCGACGTTGCTCTTCACGCTGCTGGCGCTGGTCCCGTTGCGCCAGGTCGTCCGAGGGCAGCAGCAACGGCGGCAACGACCGTTCGACGGCGTACAAGCGACCGATCATCTCCAGCGCCTTGCTCGCCCGTTCGTCGCCAGCGTCGCCGGCGGCCACGAACTTGCGCCGGGCATGAGCGACGCAACACACGTGCTTCACCCGGCCGTCGCGGTAAAGCCCCTCATACTGGGCCAGCGCGTCCGCCTGCAAGTAACCCGCGTACCCGGCCAGGAACCGCTCCGGCCCTTGGGCCGTGTAGTCACTGGTAAAGTCGAACAGCACGTACGGATAGTCCGCGTCCCCGATGCACGTCCACAGGTGCGCCTTCTTGGTGCGATTCGAACCAGGCACCCGCAACTTCACACCGGTGTCGTCGCCGTGGATCACACGCGACAGCAGCAACCGCCGATGCATCAACTTGTAGAGCGGCGTCAATAACTCCGACGCCCGGAACAGCCAGTCACCCAGCGTCGAGGACGCGATCGTCACGCCCGACCTCGCCAGTTGGCCGGCGAGTCGATGCACGGGCGTGTGGTCGGCGAACTTGGCGGTGACGACGTGGGCCAACAGCCCCGGACCGCACAACCCCTTTGCAATCGGGCCGACCTGAGCGGGGCCAGCGGTCTGGAGGCGTTGCTCGCCCGGCACGGTCTGGGGATTGCAGTGCCGGCAGGCGTAACTCTTCTTGACGGTGCGGAGGACGAAAAACCGAGCGGGTTCCAGGTCCAGTTGCTCGGTGGTCTGCTCCCCGATGCACGCCCGCGACCGACCGCAGCACGGGCACAACTTCTGGGCCTCGGTCAGGTCGTGGATGACCTCGCGACGTTCGAGATGTTCGGGCAGCGGCGAGCGTCCGTGTTCATCGCGCCGGGGCGGCGGCTCCCCGGCGGCGGTCGTGGGCGGTGGTGGGCGGCGCTCGCTGCGGCGACCAAATCGGTGCTTCAGGGCCGCGTCCAGTTTGGCCGTCAGTTCGGCGATCCGGGCTTCGAGTTGCTGGTTGCGGGCCAGCAACTCCCGCACCATCGCCTGGAGCGTGGGAACGTCGGCCGGCAGAGAGGAATCGACCAGTGGTGCTGCGGCATCCATGCCCTTTGAACACCGATCAGGCCGGCGGGTAGCGCGAAGATTTTGCTTCGGGTGGAGAGAAGCGTTTGAAGCGTCGGACGCGGGACAGGTCGATGCCGTCGAGGATCATGGCGAACTGGGCGGCGGTCAGTTCGATCCCGGCGGCCGTGGCTTCAGGGAAGTGGTAACGCCCGGCTTCCAATCGCTGGCACCACAGACACAAACCATGACCGCCCCAGTACAGAACCTTGACCCTGTCGGCCGAGCGATTGGTGAACACGAACAGGTGGCCCGAGAGCGGATCGGCGGAGAGTTGGGTGCGGACCAACTGGGACAAGCCGTCGAATCCCAGGCGTAGATCAACGGCGGAGGCGAACCAGAGTTTGGTGGTAGGTGGAACGGTCAACATGGTCGCTCCTCCAATCCGCGCAGGATCGCGACGAGGAGTTCCGGGCGGACATCGGCGGGGAACCGAACAACGGCCCCGGATGGGAGGGCCAGTTCGATGGGCGTCGCGGGGGCGGGAGGTGGTGTGAGGCGGATGGGCACCACCTTCGGTTCGTTTGGGGTGGGCATGGACGGTTGAGCGAGCCGTCGGCGCCACAGGTAGAAGTTGGACTCGGACACGCCTTCGGTGGCGCAGAACGCGACGACCGTACGGTTGCCGGCCGCGAAGCGTTCGAGGCGTTCGGTCCAGCGCTGGGTTGCAGCGGCGTCAGAACGGGAGCGAGAGGACAAGGCGGACATGGTGACATCCTCCGAAAAAGGGAACGGATGCCATCCACCATAAATCACATGTCAATCACGTGATCCGCCGGGGCGTTACGGTCGATCCGGATGTCGATGATGCCCGCGATTACCTCCTGGATGACCTGCTGGAGTCCGGCCACGTCGCGCTCGTGGGCTACGTGCCCGGCGCGCAGCCGGCCAGCCGGGCCGCCCCGCGGCACAACCTGACCGGCGACCCGTACTTCACGGACGGCCTGGCGCGCTGGTGATGTTCGCGGAGACCAGGACGGACCCGGTGTTCGTCAACTGGGCATGACTTCGTGGGCCGTACAGCATGGGGCGCGGCTTCCCATGAACGACTCGGGCACCAAACAGCATGGCGTGAAACAGAAACTCGTTCACGAGCTTCGCCAGCTCCTGGTGATCTCCCTCTACCTCTTCGGATTCTTCGCCATCTTCAGGCTCTACACCCGCCTGGTCCTCGAAGAGTACCAGATCGACTACTTCCACTACGGCTTAACCCTGCTGAAATCAGTGGCGCTGGCCAAGATCATCCTGATGGGGGAAGCCCTCCGCCTCGGCGAGCCATCGCGACGGCGGCCGCTGGCCGTCCTGACGGTGTACTACGCGGTCGTCTTCAGCGCCTTCGCCCTGGCCTTCGAGGTTCTCGAACACCTCATCCTGGGTGGGGTGCGCGGAAAGGGCCCGGGAGCCGTCCTGGCCGAGGTCGTGGACAGGGGCTGGCCGCACCTGCTCGCCATGACGATGGTGGTTTTCGTCGCCTTCCTCCCGTTCTTCGCCTTCCGGGAAACGGGCCGGGCACTGGGCGAAGGCAAGCTGCATGGCTTGTTCTTCGGAGGAGCCGAGAAAGAACCGCCACCTTACGGCGGTGGCCCTTGAGCATGCGTTCTCCAATCAGGCAAGGTCCAATTACCGCGTCGCGTCTGACCAGAAGCTGGCTCCGGGCAAGGACGCGATCACGTTCGACTTCACCTACGATGGCGGAAGCGTGGTGCGCTCCGGTCGCCTCGACGAATGGCGCGTAGTGGGTCATTTTCCTTGCTCGTCGCCATAAACCTTCTTCGATCTTCGCAGTGCCCGGCGGGTGTATGCGGCAGAGCCACCAACCCGATGCCGTCGTTCCCGCTGGCGGTCACGACGACGCTTCCGCTTGCCGGCCCAGACAAACGGCGTCGGCGTCAGGTTCCAATGCCTCGCCACCGCCTCAAACCAGGCCATGATCTGGCCGGTGTCGCTGGGGTGCTGGCCATCCAACGCCCGCCGCTTGAGGACCCGCTGGATGCTCTCGGCCATGTTCAGCCACGAGCCGCCCAAAGGCGTGTACAGTGGCATGACCCCGTGCGCGAACAGCCAGAGGACCAACTCCGGCGTCTTGTGCCCCGCCAGGTTATCCAGCACCAATAACATCCGCAAAGGCGGCAGTTGCTGGGCGAGAGTCGGCTTCACCGTCAACCCGTGCTGCCAGCGCTCCCACAGTCCACGCAACATCCCCGTATCGGCCGGCGCTTGGGCCGGGGGGAGCGTGGTCAGGATGGCGGTCAACTCCTGCTTGAGCCAGCCGTGCAGGACCTCGTTAGGGCAGGACGTTACGCCTTTGAGCCGGACATGGCCATCGGCCGGGTGAAACAGAGTCAGCACCTTGGCCGTGCCGTTGCGCAGGTACTCGTGAGGCTGTCGGGCCGGATGTCCCTCCGGCTGCCACTGCTGGCCCGGGTGAGGGACGGTCTGGAACGGGCCGGCCTGGTCGCAGCACCAGACCGACAGACCCAGCGACGCCCCCAGCGTGTAGGCGTCCTCGATCAACTTTTTTTGGGCTGGGCATCGGGGTCGGTGACGACCACCGCGCCGGCCTTGCGTTGGCGCACCGCCTGGCCGGTAGGGCACCAGGAGCGCGTGCGTTGGTAGGTGTAGTCGGCCTCGTGCAGGACCTGCCAGAGGGTGTAGGTGGAGACACTCGGCAGCCCATCGGGGGCAGCCCGCAGCGCCTTTTTCAGGGCCGAAAGAGACGAGGTGGCCGTGCCGTCGGCCTCCGGAGTGGGCTTGCGTTGGGCCTCGCGCACGATCCGCTGACGAGCTTGCTGGTCATACTGGAGAGGGCGGCCGCCGCCGTGCCGTGGCCGCAGGGCGTCCAGGCTTTCAGCGTTGAAGCGTGCGACCAGGCGAGCGACCGCATCCCCCGAGCGTCTGCCGGCCGCCTCGGCGGCGGCTTGGTAATCGGCTCCGCAAGCGACAGCGAGGAGGATAGTGGCGCGAGTGACCTCGGCTGCCGGGGCGGTTCGACAACGGCTGAGGCTGGTCAGGGCGCGTTGCTCTTCCTTGGTGAGCGGGCGGAGAGGATTCTATTTTACGGCGGGTCATGCTGCTTCCTACCAATTGCTCGGAGCCTGGAATTCTTGGCGACTGACAATATATTTATGGCGACGAGCAAGGAAAATGACCCACTAGCTTAATAGTATTTCGACCGATTCTGCGGCAGTTTGGCGACGGCCCGCGGTAGCATCAGGCGCGCCGCTCGTTCCAGCCGACGTTTCCGCGCCCGCGGCTCCCAGCGACCTGGGCGGTTGCCGACCCGGTGGTAGGCAATCACCTTCAGCAGCGCGTCGATCAGCCGCCCGCGATCCTCCGGCCGCGCCGCCTCGATCTTCGGGGCGAACGCCGTGACGGCCTGCTTGGCCCCCTTGAAGCTGATCTTCCGCGGTTCGGTGTCGCTCTCGGCCGCGGCGATGGCCATGACGGTGCGGAGCAGGTTGTACGCCAGCAGGTGCGCCGAGATCTCCTTGCGGACCATCTCCGGCGTCTTGCACCGCAGCACGTCCATCTTCATCGTCGATTTGATCGAACGGATATCGACCTCCCCGTCCCATCTCCGCTCGTACAACTCGCCTATCTGCCCGCCGCCGACCGATGGGTCCAGGATCGTGGTGACGACCTTGAATTGCTCCACGCGGTTGTCCTTGCCGCGGGCATCGACGCTCACCTGCCGCATCAGCAGGCTCTTGGGGTAGGTGCGGTACTGCTCCCCCTTCATGCCGTGCGCCTTGTTGGGCCGCTGCCACAGGATGAGGTCGCCGTCGGGCCCGCTCGCTACCGCCCGGGTGCCCACGCGCTCCGCCGCCACGCGGGCCACCAACTCGATGCCGCGCTGGCGCAACTCGCAGGCGAGGAAGTAGTTGTCGAACAGGGCGTCGGCGACGACTACGTCGCCGGGCCGGAGCGAGTTGTGGTTCATCGTTGTTCTCCCCGGAGGGTGGCACGGCCGAACGAGTCCTTAGCGAGTCGTCGGCCGTATATGGTCTGGAGTTGCGGAACCTTCTGTCAAGGTAATTCCCCCTTGTGATAGAGTTCGACTAGCGCGACTTTGGCCTGAAGCGCTGAACTGCGCTCCCGATCGACGGACCAGCCGATCCAGGAACAGACGCCGAGGACCTTCCTTGCCTGTCCGGCGTTGCCTCGCCGGGTGGATGCCAGGGCAGGAAGGAACCTGATTGTAACTTCTCTGCTCCAAACATGTCCCTCCTTCGTCTAATAAAGGACGAGCGCCCGCCTCTGGGCCAATCCCCTCAGCAATGGAGGACACGATGAATCGGTTCCTCGTTCCTTGCGCCCTGCTGGTACTGTCCCTGTGCTGTCACCCGGCCGACGCGCAGCAGCCGGCCCCCTCGAAAATCGTCCAGGTGGCCCTCTGTCTGGACACGTCCAGCAGCATGGACGGCCTGATCGACTCGGCCAAGCGCAAGCTCTGGGACGTCGTCAACGACCTCGCCAGGGCCAAACCGACCCCCGACCTCCGCGTCGCCCTGTACAGCTACGGCAACAACGCCTACGCCCCCGCGACCGGCTGGGTGCGCCAGGAAATCGATCTGACCGCCGACCTCGACCGCGTCGCGGAGAAGCTGTCCGCCCTGCGGGCCACGACCGTGCGCGGCGGCGACGAGTACGTCGCCCGCGTCTGCCGCGAGGCCGTCGAGCGCCTCCGCTGGTCCGACGACCCCCGCGCGCTCAAGGTGATCTTCGTCTGCGGCAACGAGTCGGCCGAGCAGGATCCCCAGATGAAGCTGAAGGCGGTGGCGGAGGCGGCCGTCCGCAAGGGGATCGTTATCAACTCCATTTACTGCGGCAGCCCGCTGGATCGGGACGCCCCGGCGTGGCGGGAGTTCTCCCGCCTGGGCGAGGGCCGCTTCGCGGCCATCGACCAGGACCGCGGCACCGTGACCATCGCCACGCCGCACGACAAGGAGTTGGCCGAGCTGGGCGACAAGCTCAACGGCACCTATTGCTTCGCCGGCAGGGACAGTAAGGTGCTGGCCGAAAACCAGCGCAAGCAGGACGAGAACGCGCTGCGCCTGGGGGCGGCCACGGCGGCCAGCCGGGCCCAGAGCAAGGCCGGCGGGCTGTACCGCTTCGGCGGCCAGGACCTGGTCGAACGCCTCCTCCAGGACCCGAAGTTCGATGTTAAGAAGGTCGCGGTCGAGGAGCTGCCGCCCGAGCTGCGGAAGATGAAGCCGGAGGAGCGCGCGAGGCACCTCCAGAAGCTGGCGGCCGAGCGCGAGACGATCCGCAAGCGGATCAACGAGTTGGCGGGCAAGCGCGACGCCTATATCCGGGAGGAACTGAAGAAGAGGCCGAACCCGTCGCAAAGGGCGTTCGACCAAGCCGTCCGCGGCGCCCTGCGTGATCAGGCCAAAGCGAAGGGCATCGACATCCCCAAGTAGGCCGCACGGCCGCTTGACGGGGTGCGGCGGGAGTCGCCGGAGTGGGGTCGTCGGCCTCGGCCACTTCCAGGCGATAAGGCCGAGCGAACGCGTCGCCGCGGACGTCGAAAGAGCGCTTTTCACACGGCAGGCGGTCGCCGCCGAAGTCGATGAGTCTCGCCGAGCCGGGGCCGCCGTCCGCCGGCGCCGGCTCGCGCGGGCCCGGGTTGGCCGGCGGCGTGGGGTCCTCGGCGAGCACCCGGATGGAACGCCGGAGGGTCGCAGGTTGCAGGGCCAGCTTGTCTTCTCTCAGGCCACGATCCGGCCCCAGCCGGACGCGCAGGTAGCCGAAGCGGCTGACAGGGTAGCGGAAGGTTTGCACCTCGACCTTCTGCCCGCCGGCGCGGAAGGCCATCCACCCGGCCCCCTCCAAGAGCGTCCTCCCGTTCTTGTCGTCGTTGCCGCCGTCCAGGCGCACGCGCCGGCGCACGTTCATCCCCGGCATGAGCCGTCGGATTCTCGTTGTGCTCGCCGGGGTCGGCGCCCAGGTCGAGGATCAGCTCAGCCGAGCAATCCGGCCGCTTGACGAAGTTGAATTCCCACTCGGCCAGCGGGGCCCGCTCGTCCCTGCCCGGCCGGACGCGCAGCGCGTAGGGAACCGCCCGGCCCTCGGAGTTGTAGAGGCGCAGGTCGCCGAGGTCCGGCCGGGGGCTTGCCCAAGCTACCCACCCTCCCCATCCCCAGCCACGGCTCCGCCACTCCTATGGAAGTTTGGGCTCATTCGCAAAGGCCAGGCGGGGCGGCAAGCAGGCCATCTACCCCGGCATCACCCACCCTTTGACAGCGCCCGAGGGTATTTCCGACTCAGTCTGGACCCGGTTTACCCCCAGTGTACCCCCCGTTTACCCCCGGTGTGACACCGGTTTGACCCCCGTGCGTAAACTGGCAAAATCGTATTCGAGGGCCGAACGCGCGGTTTCGCGGCCGCCTGCAGGCGCCATCCCTGCCGGCGCCATCGAGGTGGGCGGGCAGGATCCTGCTCCTGCCGTGGACGGGCACCCCGGCGGCCACCTAGGCGGACCGCGGCGGGCCGGAGGCGGGATCGACGGTCATCTCCGGCGCCAGCCGGACCTCCGGTTCGCGCGCCGACAACGGCGGCTTGAGGCGCAATCGGGTCGCGACCAGGGCCCGGTTGGCCTCCCGGGAGCTCGTCCGCGCCTGGTCCAGCCGCCGGTCCGCCGCCCGGAGATTCGGGCCGGGGCCGAGGGGGTCCCGCAGGTGCCGGGCCAATTCCCGCTCCGCGTGATAGACGACCAGCCAGCACAGGACCAGGTGGTCGATGACCAGCTTCTCCAGCCCCGAGGTCGCCTTCGCGGCCAGGCGGTCGCGCATTGCCTCGACCTCCCGGCCGATCGCCTCCCGGGCCGTAGCGGACGAACCGGCCGCCAGGGTGAGCACCGACTGCCAGGCGTCCTCGACCAGGTCGCCCACCACCCGGGCCGGTCCGACACGTTCCTTGAGAGCGTTGTCGAGTTCGGTCAGCGCGGCCGGGTCGTCCCGCGTCGCCCGGTCTACGAGGACACCCAGCTCGGGCGGTAGTCCTAGCCCGGCGGCGTGGTCGGTAGGCGGGCGTGCATGGTTTCGGCGCCTTGCGCGCCCCGGTCGAGCGGGTTGACCCCCTTGCCCGACAGAGCAGCCTCCAGCAGGAGGTCGGTCAGCCGGCACAGCCGGTCGAGCGGGGCAGTCAGCTCGTCGTGGCGGCGCTGCTCCTCGTGCCCGACCTGGACCACCCTCAGCCTCGTGATTTTGCGGAGGATGTCGTACGTGGCCGCCAACTTCGCGAACAGGTCGTTCCCGTAGTACGATCGCACCCTCCGGCCTCGGAGCCTTTTGTAATGCATGTAATAGAGTCCTTTCCCTTTTCGAGGCTCCCAGCCCACGGCGTTATTCCTTTCTGCCCGGCCCGCTCGGCTCGGGTGCCGGCTCGGTCGGACTCCATGGTTTTCGGGCACGGCCTCGTCTGACCATACGATGGCCCCTGAAACGTTTAGGCCGCCCCGGGGCCGTCAGGCGGACACGGCGGCGGGCTCCGCCGCCGTCGCACCCGACGGGCCCGGCGGCACGATGCCGGACGGGCCTACGGGCGGCAGTTCCATCATCCTCGACTCGAGGAAGGCGGAGATCCCTCCGTCCGCCGGCTCCTGGCCGTCGGGCGAAGGGATCTCCGCTGCCGGGCGGAGGGCGGCTCTGCCGCCGCAGGCAAGGTCCGCTCCGAAATCGGCACGGAGCATGAACAACTTCTTGAATCCTACGCCTGAAGTGGGAAGCACCTGGGTCAGGATCACCGAGCGGATACACAACATCCGCTGCAGCTGCTTGAGTTCGGCCGAATCCAGTCCGTCAAGGGACGGAATTAGCGGGGGTGGATTTTTGAAGTATTTGAGGATGTCATCGATGACGAGCGGCCCCTGGGCATACGCCAAAGCCTTGAGGAACACATCCTGATCAGCTAGGGACAATCCCGTCCATATCTTGGGGCCGATCGCCATCGAATAGATGTAGCCATCGGCGGCGAGCGCGCCCCGAACATCGAAGAACACGTCGTGATACCAGCGGACAGCCGCCGGCGCCAGGGCGCATTTGGCGGCGATGGCGTCGTCATCCTGGCGCGCCAGCAGGCGTGCTTCGAGCTCCGCCCGTCGCAGCGGCTGCGCACTCGTGTAGACCTCGTGGGCGGCGGCGAGGTCGGGATGGCTTTGACCGAGTCGCTCGCGGGCCGCGTCGCTCCGGCACAACCGCAATTCGCGAAAGTAGGCCCAGGCCTTTTCGGTGATGGGGTCGTCCAACCTGGGAGAGGGCCGCTGGCGCTGCCCCAGCAGCTGGATGCTGCGCCGATACCGGTGGTCGGTCGGGACGAACGGGTTATGGGGGCTGGGCAAGTATTTGTGCGTTTTGGACATCACGGCCTCCGTGCCGAGTGAATATTCTGCAACCCCATCATATCACCACGGGTCGAGTCCCGTCTAACGGGCGAATGTACCGGGTGCGAGTGGAGGGCCCCAACCGCTATCTAAGTTAAGAATGGTCAATAACTTATACCGACTCGTAGGCTAACGGGCGTGACTCCAGAACGGCAGCGGACACTTTGGCCATGAGGGAAGTCGGGCGTGTGGGGCGGTAGTAGACGATCCACTCTAAACATGTGGGTACAGATGGCGCAGCCGAATCCGAGTTTGATCCGTTGTGAAACGCCAGGTGACACCCGCCTCGTCGGCATTGCGCTCGTGTGCCCATGCCTCCACTTCGGTGCGCAACTCGGCCGGGCTGCCCGATTTGTCCACAGGTCTTGCGCCGATCACCGGGCGAGAGCTGGGGGCGGCACTGGCTCGACGTGGCGGGATACTTCGAAACCGACGGCAACCTCGGCCGGGACAGGTCCCGGCCCTACGCCTACAAGTACCGCGATTACGTCCTCCGCTCGTTCAACGCCGACAAGCCGTTCGACCGGTTGCATCAATCCTGGCCTGCGCTCGCCGCGCTGAAACTCAAGGATGTCGATCTGCTCGCTTGCGGTCGGGACGAGGCCGAACGAACGGTTGCGTCGTCGTTGAAAACGGCCGAGGCTCAACTGGCCGGCAAGAAGAAGATTCGCCGACTCCGCAATCTGGCGGAGAGCTATCGGACGGTGCTGCCCCGATTGTTCGAGTTGACTTTCATGCAGAGGGAGCAGGTTTTCCAGGGGTGGCAAACGCCGGCACCCCGACCAAGTCGTGCGGGGAAGGAGGTCGGTCCTTTAGCGTATGTCCCGTCGCCGCGCAAGATCCTTTCGCGCCGGAACTGGTGCTCGACGCCCTGCGCTCCTTCGCGGCAACCAAGCGGCAGCTTCTGGAAACGTGGCTCGATTACCAGATGATCCGGATGGACCTGTACGCCGACCTCGGACTGCCGCCGCCTTCCTGAGTCCTGCATAGCGCAAGGCGGCTGGTTAGCGACGCTTTGCAGAAGCGTGCGTGACAAAAACGCTTCTGCGAAGCGTCGCTAAACGAGTGGGTGCCTTGGATCGGGAAGGCATTTTACTTTCGTATCGTGATCCGGTAGCGCAAGCCGGTCTTATCCAGCGGCTGGCCGGCGATGCGGCTGGTCAGCGTGGCCGTCGCGCCGTCGCGCTGGTACTCGAACGGCCGGCCAGTGCCGGGGTCGAGCGGGACCGGAACCGTCTTCACCTCGTCGAGTTTGTCGGGCAGCAGGCCGCGGTGGGCGGCGGCGTGCAGACGCAATGCCTCGATCACCCGCAACGCCTCCAGCTTGCGCTCCAGCCGCACCTGGGCCAAACCGACCTTCGTGATGGCCGGCAGAAACGCGCGGACGAGCCGGCCTGCCTCCGTGTTCGCCGCGGACTTCAAGCGCGCCTCGGCCTCGGCGGACAGCGCTTGGCTCTGGGGGAAGGGCACGTAGGTCGCCTTGAACACCTCATCGCGCAGCTCGTGATAATAATTCGACATATAGAGAAGCAATACCTCGGCGGACGACATGGATTCGATGCGGGCGGCCGGCAGGCCGACGACCTTGGCGAGGTACTTGCGCGCTTCCGGCAGGTCCGGCGAGCGGGCGGCCGAATCTTTGGAAGAAGTGCCGGGCCGGACGATTTTCCCCTCTTCCTTCTCACTCCACTGGTCAATCCGCTCGATTTCCAGGCGAACGCGCTTGAGGGCGGCGTCCCACTCCTCGGCCGAGCGTGGCCGGTCCAGGTCGGCCATGTCGGGGAATTGCATTTCCAGCGTCTTCTGCTCGTACTCGTTGGGGTTGCGCAAGCTGATGAGGGGCCGGGGCAATACGGTCAGCGCCCAGTACAGGTTCGGCGCGTCGGGGCGTTCCATCAGGTCGAGTAGGCAATCGGCGAACTGGCTGGCGCAGGCGATGGCGACCAGCGAGCCGATGAGGAACGGCCCCTCGTTGAGCTGCTGACTGAAGGCGAAGCCGGTCTCCAGGGTGCGGATGGCGTCGGCGTAGCGACCCTCCGCGATCTCCAGCCGGGCCTTGAGGATGAGGAGCGGCGCAGTGCACTGCGCATTTCCTGCAAGTCGGGCAGCAGAATCCCAATAACATCGCCGGCGTCGAGCGAATAGTTCCAGTCGGCGGTCTTGCGCCGCGCTCCCAGTTCGAGCTGTTTGAAGTTGTACTGGTAGCTCGCGAGGAATTTCTTCACCTCGTCCAGCGGCAGCTTATCGAGCGGCAGTTTGTTCCACTGTTCCGGCTTGTCCCGAAGTTCTTTCTTCCGGGCGTCGGAGCGCTCGTGCGCGAAGCGCAGGTACATCGGCACGGCGTTGCCCGGCTTGCGCTCGGACACGAGTGGGAACAGCCGATACTTGAGTGCGGGCACCGGCGCCGGGGCCGGCGTGAGCGTGACGGTGCGGTCGAAAAGCCATTTCTCCGGCGGTTTCTCGCCGGCGGCCGGCGGCTTCTCCGGCGGAGCTTGCCCACGGAGGGAAGATAACAAGAGGAATGCGGGAATGACCAGTAAGAGGAGAACAGACCATCGGCGCGACCGAATCATCGACACGATCTCCTTGAGGCGAAAAACCGGGATTTCCCGGTAGGGATTCACGGGTCGAGCAGGCCGTCGAGTCGGCCGGCCCGGAAGACGGACGAATGGGGCGGTATGGGGCCGAGCGGGTCCGTGCGGACGACAGCCGACACGGGCCAATCCTCAAGCCCCTTGTCGAGCAACCGGTGACTGGCCAGGTAGCTATCCGGCGGCGGCTCCTCTTCGACACGCGCCGGCGCCGGCTCGGCGCGGGAGACGGCGATGGAGTGTTCGCCAGCATGTGCGATTGCTGCCGAAGTTGCCGGGCCAGCGCCAGCCGTTCGGAGCGTTCATCCACCAGCCAGATGCCGAGGGCGATGGCCAGCAGGGAGGCGCACGCCGTCAGCGCCGGCCAGATAAAGCGTGCGGCGCTTGGCCGAACGGAAGCCCGGCCGGCGGCGAACAGCAGGGCGTCGGAATCGAGACCAGCGACGGCCGGCTGCCAGGCGGCGAGCCGGCGTTCCAGGTCGGTCATCTCGTCGGGGCGGTGGGAGTGCGGGTCCATTGGCCTTCGAGCCTCTCGCGCAATTGAGTCAGTCCCGTTTGATAGCGGCGGTATGTCGTGGGCAGGGAGCTGCCGACCAGGCGGGCGATTTCCTCGAACGTCAGTCCGCCCCACAGGCGGGCGACGATCACCTCACGCAACTCCAGCGGCAACTCGGCGAGTAAGCGAGTCGCCTCGCCGGCGTCCAGACGATCCTCGGCGGTGCTGAACCACGCTTCCGGAGTGCTGGCCCGCCGTTCGCGCTCCCGGCGACGGGAAGCGCTGCGGTGGTTGGCCAGGGCTTCATTACGGACAACGCGGTAGAGCCACGGCAACACCTGCTCCGGCGGCGGCACCTGCTGGGCCAGGCGCACGAAGGCTTCCTGCACGATGTCCTCGGCGCTGCCACCCCATTGGCGGGCGTACAGGAGCAACGCCGGCGCATGAAGCCGGTACAGCCGTCCCAGGACCGTCGGTTCCATCGGCCTCATGCATGGCTCTCGCAGACGCCTTCTCCCTTATGATGCCACGCCGCCAGCGATTTTTCACGCCTCTTCCTCTTTTTTGGCTCGGCCGTAAGGAAGCGATGGCACAGCATATGCTCAACATTCATTGTTGGGTCGCATCGTTCCGTGCGTAGTGACAACTCCGTCGGCTAAAGCCGACGGCTTCTTGCCGGACGCTTGTTCTTGAGAGCTACGTTAACCGGCACTGGCTCCGTCCGAGCCTGTCCTCTTGCGAGGATATTCAAGGCGGCATTATGATCCCGGTCCAAAGACAAACCACAGTACGGGCATTCGTGCCAGCGATCCGCAAGCTCCTTGCGCGCGTCGCGGCCGCACTGACTGCACTCCTGGCTTGTCCCACGGGGGTCAACTTCCACGTAGCGCACGCCGGCGCTTTCAGCCTTGCCGCGCAACGTCAACAGAAAGCCGGACCACCCGGCATCTGCAATCGCCCGGCTCAACCTACCGCTCCTCATCATCCCTCGGATGTTGAGGCTTTCGGCAACGAGGAAGCCATAGCGACGGACCAAACGAAGGGCAACTTGGTGGTGATGTTCACGCCGCAGATTCTTAACGCGAGCGTGAGTCTTTGCAAGCCGGCGAACGGCCTTCCTTCGGTTCTTGCCGCCTTTCTTCTTTCGAGAGACAGAACGTCCGGCGATGCGGAGACGGGGCAGCGCGTCCTTCAGATAGCGGGGGTTCGGTTCAGTGCTTCCATCGCTGGCCGTGAGAAAGTGCGACAGCCCCACGTCAATACCGGCAGGGGGCTTGCCCGTAGCACATACCGGCACGTCCGGCAGCACGCACGAGAAGCAGACGTACCACTTACCCGCTTCCCGGCGCAGCGTCACGGTCTTGATTTCGCCCTCCACGGGCCGATGCAGTTTGACGCGGATCAATCCGACATGCTGAACGCGGAGACGATCCCCGATCAGGCGCACACCATCGCCGTAGGCGGGGAACGTGAAGCTGTCGTAGCGATCGTGGGCTTTGAACCGAGGATAGCCGGGCTTCTCCCCAGACTGAAGACGGCGGAAGAATGCCTGAAACGCTTTGTCCAGACGCCGCATCGTGTCTTGAGCGGAAGAGAAGTTGAGCCGGGCGAAGAAGGAATTGTTAGCCCGCTGTCCCTTGAACCATGCGGATTGCTCCGTGTACTTCACCGATCGCTTTTCCGCATCGTAGGCGATCTTTCGCTGTGCCAGGCATTCATTATAGAGACGGCGATGCGTCTCCAGGGCGATGCCAAGCTCACGCTCTTGGTTGGCATTGGCCCAGAGCCGGTAGCGAAAAGCGCGTCGCACTTACTTACCCTTCTGGCTGGCGATGTACTTCTTGACCACCGATTCGCTGACGTGGCCAACCGTGCCAGCGTAGTAGGATCTGGACCACAAGGTAGGGAGTCGGCTGCGAAGAGACGCAAACTCTTGCCGCAACATCCGCGAAGTGAACCCCTTCATGCGGTTGACGATCTCGGCCACGGAGCGCGTCGGGTCGGCTTCGATGAACAGGTGAACGTGGTCCGGCACGATTTCCAGGGCGTGAACGATCATCTCCAGTTCGGCTGCCTTGCCTACAAGCAAGCCTCGAAGCCGCAAGGCGATGTCGTTCACAAGAACAGGACGCCGGTACTTCGGGCACCAGACGATGTGATACTTCAGGGAGAAGACCGCACCTGCGTTCTTGGCATAACGAGCGTCCATGCTGTCATTATATATCCGCCGGACAGCTAATCAAGGACCGGAGGCGGATTGTTCCGACTGTAGGAGGGTGCGGGCATTCCCCCGCCAGCTAAAGCAGGCGGTCCCCTGCCCGCTCGTTTATGATGAAGACGAGGAAGACCAAACCAAAATCGACGCACGGCCCCGCGCCTTCCCATTCGCCGCAGGACGTTCCCTACGCCCCCGGCACCCGCCTGGCGGAGTTCCTCGGCTGGTTCAGTATCGGGTTGGGAGTCGCCGAGGCACTGGCCCCGCGCACCATGGCCAGGCTGACGGGCGTTCCCCACCCGGATTTGCTCCGTCTTTATGGGATGCGCGAGATTGCCAGCGGCGTCGGGATTCTGAATAACGCCCGGCCGACGGAGTGGATCTGGGGACGGGTGGCCGGCGATGCGATGGACCTGGGTGCGTTGGGGACGGCCGTGGTTGAGGGAAACAAACGGCAACGCGGCCGCGCGCTGATCGCCGCCGCGGCGGTGGCGGGGGTGATGGCCCTCGACGTCCTGTGCGGCATGCAATTGACCGCCGCGGCCGCTCAGGAACGATGAGGCCATTTCTGAAGCAGCGCTCGCATGGCCGTGGTGGTACGCTGCCGCAGCATGGCGATCCTCAGTTCCGGCAGTTTCTCGGCGGGGCATCCCGCGAGGGCTTGACGGGCGTTGGCGAGTTGGTTGACGGGCACGCTGAGCGTATCGACGCCCAGGGCCGTTAGCGCAAGCGCGCCGAACGGGTCGGCGGCGAACTCGCCGCACACCGACACCGGGCGTTTGGCGGCGTGCGCGTCGGCAATCACGCGATGAATCAGGCGTATCATTCCCGGATGCAGCGGGTCGGCTTGTCGCGATGCCAGCGGGTCGTCGCGGTCCACTCCCAGGGCGGAGGCCGTCAGGTCGTTGGTGCCAACGGCGAAAAACGAAACCTGCCCAGACCACTCGGAAACCATCGACACCGCCGCCGCCACCTCGATCATCACTCCCAAGGGCGCTTCGGCCGTGTACGGCAACCCTTCGCGCGTTAGGCTGTCGCGCGCTTTCGCCACGGTCTCGATCACGAAATCCATCAGCTCGCTGCTTGTCACCAGCGGCACGAGGATGCGCACCGGTCCCTCGGTCGAGGCGCGGAGGATGGCCCGGACCTGATCGCGGAAAAGCTGCTGGAGGGGCGGCGATTCCAGCACCAGCCGCCAGTCGAACGCGCGCGTCGTCGCCGAGCCGAAGTGCGCGCACGACGCCAACTTGTCCGGCCGCAGGTCGAAGGTGCGGATGGTGACGGGCCGGCCCGCCATCGTTTGCAGCAGTTTGCGATAAATCCCAACCTGCTCTTCCTCCGTCGGCAGCGAGCGGCGGGCCAGGAAAAGGAATTCGCTGCGATACAGGCCGACGCCTCCGGCTCCCTGGCGCACCGCCGAGCGCGCCTCATAAAGCAGGTTGATGTTGACCTCGATCGACGGCAATCCGCCCACCAGAGGCGGCGATAACGGCGACGGCGGGGACGGCGCCTCCCGGCCGACGGCGCTGAGGCCGCTGGGCGGGATGACGCACAAAGGCGACGGGTCAAGCGATACCGTGCCGGCCGAGCCATCGACCAGCAGGCGCCGGCCGGAGTGCAGGAGCGGGGCGAAGTCGGCGATTTGGCCGACCATGGGAATGCCGAGGCTGCGGGCCAGGATGGCGGCGTGGCTTTGCGGCCCCCCGTGCTCGACGACCACGGCCGCCAAGCGGTCCAGATCGACCGCGAACAATTCCATCACCGACGCCTCGCGCGCCACCAAGACGAGGCGATCGCCCGCCGGGTCAGCCGGCTGGCGCGGCCGCAGCTGCCACAAAATGCGATGAAAAACGTCCTTGATGTCATAAACGCGCTCGTGCAGGAACGGCGTGGCCACTTTTTGCAGGGCGGCGACGTACTTGTCGAGCGTGGTCAAAAGGGCGGCCTCGGCGGTGGCCCCGCCGTCGAGGCAGGCCGTCAGGTCGTGCTCGATGGCGCGATCCTGCATGATGAGGAGCTGCGCTTGCAGGATCGCCCCGTGATCCTCGCCGACCAGTTCCGAGATGCGCTGACTGAGGCGGATGATCTCCTCGCGGGCACGGCCCATCGCCTCGGCCAGCCGGTGTTTCTCGGTGTCGGGATCGCCGCCACGAAGCGGCACGTCGCGACGCCACTCCTCGACGGCATCGACCACGTAAGCCTGTCCCAGTCCGGTGCCGGGACTGAGGCCCGTCCCGCGCAGCGTGGCCGCCGCCGCCTCGGCCGGCGCCCTCGACTCGGCGGACGGGTGGGCGACGGCGGAGACCTGTTCGAGCAGCAGGGCGTCGCCGACCAGCGCCGCCAGCTGGGCGGCCACCGTCACCAACATGCGCACTTCGCTGGGCGAGAACTGCCGCGGCTCGCGCGTCTGCACCACCAGCACCCCTTGCAGCGTGCCGCCCTCGACCAGCGGCACACCCAGAAAGGAACGATAGGGGTCTTCTCCCGTCTCGGGGAAATACTTGAAACGCGGATGCTCGAAGGCGTCGGCCACGGACACGGGCGCCATCTTCTGGCCGACCAACCCCGTCAAGCCTTCGTCCAGGTGCATGCGGACCCGGCCGATCGCTTCGGGCTTGAGGCCGACCGTGGCGCCGAGGACCAACTCGCCGCGCTCGGGGGCGTAGAAATACACGGAGCAAACGGCCGTGTGAAAGCGGCCCTGAATGAGACGGACGATGTTGGTCAGCGTCTCGCTCGCATTATGGCTGTGGGCGACCAGCTGGCTGATCTCTTCGAGCGTCAGCAGCAGCGAGCCTTCGTAGGTGGTGCCCGGCTCATTCATGACCGTCGCCCCTGTCCTTAATCCGATCGAGCCGCCAAAAGACGAGATCCCGCCGCCTGATTATCCGTCAGGCACAGCGCCAGCGGAAGAGCGAAGTTCGAGATCTCATCGCTCTTTGCGGGGAATTGACGCCCCCTCTTCTTCACCGCGGTTTATAATGACAGGATCTGGGATGGACCTCGCCCCAAGGAGCGGCTCTCATGCGTTTTTCCCTCCGATCGCTGCTGGTGGCGACTTTCCTCATCGCGGCACCCGCGCCCGCCTTCGCGCAGCTTCCCTTTGTTATGCTCGCGGTGCTGGAAAAAGGCATCGGCTCGCCGTTTCTGCTCACCAATCCCGGCGTCCAGCGGGAAATCCGGCTGACCCCGGAGCAGCGCGACAAGTTCCGCGCGATCGTCAAGGACGTAGGCGACAAATATCAGCCTGATTTTGAGAAAGCCCAGGGCGATAAAAAAAAGATGCTTCTGGTCGGTTATCGCTTTGCCAAGGAAACGTCGGACAAGGTCAACAAGGCCATCCCCGACGTGCTTCAGGCCGAGCAGGCCAAACGCCTTAATCAGATCGAAATTCAGGTCAACGGGATCATCTCGTTGAACCAATCGGACATCCAAAAACGGCTCAGCCTCACGGACAAGCAGCACGACGAGATCAAGGAGATCGGCGACAAGTTCAAGCGCGAGGTGGTGCAGATCGTGAACGACACATCCGACTCGCTGGGACAAAATCGGCCGCTACTGGCGGCCCGCAACATCCTGGCGGCATATCAGACAGTGCGCGGCAAAAGCGAGACGGCCACCGAGAAAGCGCTCGCCCGGCTGACCGACGAACAGCGAAAGACCTGGAAAGAGATGACGGGGGCGAAGTTTGTTTTCAAATTCGAGTTGCCGATCGGTTCGGGCCGAAAGCGACTCTCGAATGGCGAGGACCCATCGTGACTAACGGCGACCGTTCGCTGGCCATCTACATCGACTTCGAGAATTTGGCCCTGGGTTTCCAGGGCCGGCGCGACCGCTTTGACATCGTGCGCGTCCTCGAACGGCTGGTGGAGAAGGGCAAGATCGTCTGCAAGAAGGCGTACGCCGACTGGAGCCGCTTCGCCAGCTTCACCACGCAGCTGCACGAGGCCGCCATCGAGCTGATCGAGATCCCGCCGCGCCCAGAGCGGCAAGAACTCCGCCGACATCCGCCTGTGCGTCGATGCGATGGACCTGGCCTATTCCAAGGACCACATTGATACGTTCGTCGTCGTCTCCGGCGACAGCGATTTTTCGCCCCTCGTGTCCAAGCTCAAGGAGTTGGGTAAACACGTTATCGGCCTGGGGATGCAGGAATCGACCTCCGATCTCTTGCGCGACAACTGCGACGAGTTCATCTATTACGAGGATCTCGGCCAAGCGCCGGCGCTGGCCCCATCGATGGATTCGCACCTGCCCGAGACCAAGCGCAAGGCGTTCGGCCTGCTCCTCGAATCGCTCCTGGCACTGCGGCGCGAAAACAAGGAGGTGCTGTGGTCGTCGATGATCAAGGACACGATGAAGCGCAAAAAGCCGTCGTTCAACGAGTCGTATCACGGCTACCGCACCTTCAGCGAATTGCTCGAAGACGCCCAGAAAGAGGGGCTGCTGGAGCTGGAGACCGACAAGCGCAGCCGGACTTACGTGGTGACGCGCTTCGGTTCGGAATTGAGCGCCCGGCCGGAAGCGGGTGCCGCGCCGGTCAAGAAGAAGTCGCGCCGGCGGCGCGGTTCGGGCAAGCGCAAGAGCCAGGTTGCCGAGTCGCAGAATGGCCCGCCGCCGTCGCCGGACCTCGCCCCGGGAGAATCGGCCGCGCCGCCGGAACCCGCGGAGTCGGAATCACGTCCCCCGTCCAACATTGACGACGGCGATATCTCCTTTTGACCCGCCCCGGCGACGCCATCATGCCAAGAGTCGTCATCGTCGGCGGGGGCATTTCGGGACTGACCCTCGCGTACAGGCTCCAGCGGCGCGCACCGGATGCGGAGGTGATCGTCCTCGAAGAGCGTGCGCGGCTGGGCGGCACCATCGGCACCGAGCGGCGCGACGGCTTCCAGGTCGAGATCGGTCCCAACGGTTTTCTCGATAACAAGCCGTTCGCCCTGGCGCTGTGCCGGGATCTCGGCCTGGGCGATAAGCTGCTGGCCGCCAGCGAGGCCGCCCGGCGCAACCGCTTTCTCTTCCTCGACGGCCGGCTACGTTTGCTCCCCACCGGCCTGTTTTCGTTCCTGTGGACCGACGTTCTCAGTTGGCGAACACGCCTGGAGATGGTGGCCGAGCGCTTCCGCCCGCCGCAGCGGGACGGCCGGGACGAGTCGATCGACGCCTTCGTCCGCCGCCGGGTGGGGCGTAAAATGGCCGAGACACTGGCCGATGCTTTTGTCACCGGCATTTACGCCGGCGATCCGAAACTGCTGAGCATCCGGGCCGCGTTTCCGCGCCTGGCCGCGCTGGAGCGCGAGCACGGCAGCGTCCTGCGCGGCATGGGCCAAAGCGCCCGCCAGCACCGCATGGAAGCCGTCGCGCGGGGCGAACCGCCGCCGCAACCGGGACGCATGTGGTCTTTCCGCGAAGGGTTGGAAGCGCTGATCGACCGACTCCGCGACCGGCTCCGATTCGCCCCCCTGACGGGTGTGAGCGTGCGGACGACGGTGCGGCTGCCGGACGGCGGTTGGCGAATCCAGAGCGAGGGCCGCGACGGCTGGGACGCCGAGGCGGTGGTGCTGGCCTGCCCGGCCCACCAGCAAGCGTCGATCCTCGCCGACGAGGATGCGGAGTTGGCGACCGCCATCGACGGCATTGCCTACAACCGTGTCGCGGTCGTGGCCCTAGGCTACCGCGCCGCCGACGTGCCGGGATCGCTCGACGGCTTCGGCTACCTGTCGCCGCAGCGCGAAGGGCGCGACGTGCTAGGCGTGCAGTGGTGTTCGTCGATTTTTCCGGATCGCGCGCCGCCGGGGATGGTGCTGTTGCGGGCCATGTGCGGCGGGTGGAATCGGCCGGAAATGCTCGACTGGGACGACGAACGCCTGGCCGGCGCGGTGCGCGAGGAGTTGCGAAGGGCGATGCGGATTGGGGCGACGCCGATCTTCCGGCACATCGTCCGCTGGAACCGGGCGATCCCGCAGTATCACCTCGGCCATCTGGAGCGCGTCGCCTGGATCGAGGGCCGGCTGTCGAGCCACTCCGGCCTGTTCCTGGGCGGCAACGCCTATCATGGCGTGGCCCTCAACGATTGCGTCGAACAGGCCGAACGGCTCGCCGAGTACGTGGCGCTTTTTCTCCGCGCGGGCAAACCTGCATGAAGAAAGATACTAGCCGCGAGCGCCAGCGAGCGGTCGCTCTTCCGCTCGCTGGCGCTCGCGGCTAGTAGGGGGGCTTTTATCATGCGTGACTTACTAAGCCGTCTTGCGGGCGATGATAATCTGACTCTTGGGCATGAAATCGTCCAGCGCCTGCTTGATGCGGGGTCCGTTGGGCGTTTTCATGAGCGCAACCCAGGTTTTGTTCCAGTGCGACAGTACCGGGGTGCTCGGCGAGCCGAACGCGAAGCCCCCCTTGTCGGACCAGAACAGCACCCACCACATCGACCAGAAAAAGCTGTAGTGCGTGCGCCGCTCGATCTCCAGCCCGGAATCGCGCACCACGCGGTCGAACTCGTCGCGCTCGAAGACGCGCAGGTGGTTCGGCTTCCGCCAGTAGATTTCCGGGGCCAGCGCCTTTTGCAGCGATTCGCTGGCCGGGTCGGGCACGGTCAGCAAATAGCGCGCGCCCGGCCGGCCGACGCGCACCAGCTCGTCCAGGAACTGGCGCGGGTCGTCCACATGCTCCATGACTTCCTGGGCCAGAACGTGCGTGGCGACTCCGTCCTTCAGGGGCAACGGATTGGCGTCGCTGACGACCGTATGGAAGGGGTGCCGCAGCTTTCGCCCTTGCATGCGCCGCTCGACTCCGGCGATGGCGTCCGCGTCGATGTCCACCGCGTAGACGGTCGCGCCGCACTGGGCCGCGAAATCGCTGGACGAACCCTCGCCGCAACCCACGTCCACGACAGTGTCCGTGTCGCCGATGGGAAAGCCGGTCAGCAGTTCGCGCTTTTTCCAGTTGTACCAGCCAAACTGCTCGGCATCGCGGCAGGACACGAAGCGATGTGGCGCCAGCGCCTCCAACGGTTTTTGCAGCATCCGCCGAACTCGGTTGACGATTCTTTTCCACATAATTTGTCTCTTTTTACTTGATAAGGACAGCGCGGCTCAACGACTCGCTGTTGAGCCAGGGTTGCATCACCTCGCGGGCGAACCGTTCCGAGAACGGCCTGGCCCCGTGGCGAACCATATGGCAAAAATCAGCGAAATCCCCGTCCGGCGACCAGTCGCGCGCGTCGAAGGCCGAGATCCCGTATTCCTTGCAGATGCCGCTCAGGTAGCTGGACACCAGGCTTTGCGCCTGCGGCGAGTACCAGCGGCGGCATTCACTGTGTTCGGGCATGAGAAACAGGGCGACCTTGATCCCGGCGGCCCGGCACTCGTTGAGCAGATCGTGCAGTGCCTTATCGTAGTTGGCCGAGACGCGCAGGGGGTTCAGAAGTGGGTGCGTGTACCACTGGCCCTTCACCACTTCCTCCCACAACGCTTCCGGCGTCTCGGGATGTTTGTGACAGGGTAACCAGCCGGTGCCGTCGAACGGATCCCAGTCTTGGTATTCGCCGTCGAATTGCGTGACCTGCTTGTGCGGCAGGAACACCCGCGCGGTCGCGTGCAAGAGCCGGCTGCGATAGGACAGAAGCGGGAGCAGGTTTCCCTTGATGCTTTTGCTGAGCAACTCGATCTTGCCCGGCATGTAGCGGAGATAAACGGGCGTGTCGGTCCAGCGCAGGTCGTCCTGCTCGATGATGCGCCGCTCCGCGAAGGTGCCGTCTTCGGGCCACAACACCGGCCAGGTTTCGATGAGCATCCATTCCGGCTTTATGCCTTCCGCGCGGAGGCGGCGGAACGTCATCAGTTCGCGGACGCTGCCCGAACCGGAGAAGGCGAAGTTGTAAATCAACGGCTCGGTCCCCGTCTGCTTCAAACGCACGCGCATGTCGGCGGGGCTGAAGCCGTTCAGCGCGCGAGCTTCCCAGCACCAGGACCAACGGCGACCCCGGCCTTTCGGCCAGTCGTTCCTTGAGCGAGAGGATGCGCAGACCGAAGGCGGGATCGCGCACTTCCGGTTTTTGCCGGTTCAAGTACAAGGTCAGCGCGACCTGGCTGCATGCGAACAGGACGAAGGCCCAAACGATGGCCTTTTTGCCCGTGGAGGCCGGCAGCAAGAAATAGTTCGTCGCCATCAGAACGCTCCATCGGTCACGAGAGTTTAGCCGCGAGCCGTAGGCGAGCGCGGATGTCCCGCGCTCGCCTACGGCTCGCGGCTAAACGGAATCTCAACCGGCCCCTGATTCAACAAAACATCATCCGGCATCGACACCCCTTGCAAGAGCGGTTGCAACACCTCGCGGCCGAAACGTTCCGAAAACGGCCCCGCCCCTTGCAGCCCAATGTGAGCGCAATCCGCGAACGCCTCGTCCGATAACCACCCACGCATGTCCACAATCGGCACCCGGTAATCATGGCCCAACCCTGCCAGATAGCTCCGCACGATCGCATGGGATTGTTGCGTGTACCAGCCGCGCGTCAGGCTGTGTTCGGGCAACAGAAACACCGCGGCCTGGATGCCGTGCGCCCGGCATTCGTCGAGGATTTCGCGCAAGGCGGCATCGCTCCGGCCATCGACGCGCACCGGGTCGAGCAGCGGTTTCAGTCGCTCCGTACCCAACCGCAGCGTGCGGCTTCGCTGGTCGGGCGATTCCGAGTTCCACGCCAGCGGAAACCAGCCGGTATCGTCGGGCGAAACCCAATCGTCCCGGTCGCGGGCCATTTCTTCTTTCTGCTGGTGCGACAAAAAAGAACCGACGGCCGCCAGCAGCAAACGCGAACGATACATCTGAATGGGCAGCAAACTTCTTCGGAGGACGCGCGTCCAGAGGTGATGCTCGCGGGGAAAGTAGCGGCACAGCAGCGGCAGATCTTGCCAGCGCAGCTCGTCTTCGCACAGGAGCATCGTCCGCTCGGCGAAGAAACCGTCTTCCGCCCACAACGGCGGCCACGTTTCGATGAGCAGCCAATCCGGGCGAATGCCGTCCGCGAGCAAGCGACGGAAATACATTAATTCGCGGATCGATCCCGATCCGTTCATCGCGAAATTGAAGACCACGGGAGGAGGAGAATCCTTTCCGTCGCATACCTGCATTGCACTCGGCCGCACTCCGTACTTGGTGCGCGAACTGCCTAGGATGATCGTGAGCGAGGCGCCCGGTGATTGGGCCAACCGCGCTCGCAGCGAACGGAGCCGCAGCGCATACGCGGGGTCGCCCAGGTCGGTGCGCCAGCGGTCCAGGTACGCCCACAGCGCCACCTGGCTGGCGAGAAAGCACGCCAGAAACCAGACGACGCTCTTTTTCCCCGTCGCGGCCGGGAGCAAATAAACTCGCGGCATGGTGTCTCGCATTCTCCCCGGGTCGGTCCTTAAAAATTGAAATAGATGAATTCCTTCACGCCTTGCGGGGACAACAAAAGCGCCAGCGCCAACAGCGTCGCATAGCCGAAGCCGAGCATCGGGGCGGACAGGCGCAAGCCCAGGACGGACCCACACGCCCGTCTTGCCGAGAATGTGGCAAATCACGATCACGCCAACGGTCAGCCAGAAGCCGAACTCCGGCATCGGACAGCGCAGCGACCACGGGGCCGGCGTCAGGAGCCGCACGTACATCTCGAACACCTTGGCATAATTGTCCGCCCGGAAGACGACCAGGCTCGTGCAGAAGGCCGTGAACGTGAAGGCGATCCGCCCGAACGTTCCGCCCGGCGACAGGAGGAGGCGCTGCCAGCGCGGCCAATCGCGGCAGCAGCGGGCGAAGCTGCGCTGAAGGATGAGCATCAAGCCCTGCAAGGCGCCGAAGCCCACGTAGGTCCAGCGGCCCCGTGCCACAGCCCGCACGCCGTCATGGTGATGAGCAGGTTGCGGTTGGTCTTCCCGTTGCCGCCGCGGCTGCCGCCCAGTGGGATGAACAGGTAATCGCGAAGCCAGAACGAAAGCGAGATGTGCCAGCGGTTCCAGAACTCGGCGATGTTGGCCGACAAGTACGGCATGTCGAAGTTCTTCGTTAGCTTGTAGCCGAGCATGTGGGCCGTGCCCAGCGCCATGTCCGAATAGCCGGAGAAATCGCAGTACACCTGCAAGGCGTAGGCGAAAACCGCCATCCACGCCGTTGAGGATTCATAACTGAGCGGTTGGTCGTAAACGGGGACGACGAGCAGGGCCATGCGGTCGGCGATGGCCAGCTTCTTGAAAAGACCCATCAGGAAATATTGCACTCCCAAATGGATGCGGACCCAGTCGCGGCGCTTGGGCGCTTTGATCTGCGGGAGGAAGTCCTTGGCGCGGACGATCGGTCCGGCCGCCAGGTGCGGGAAGAACAGGATGAACAGCATGAAGTCGGCGAGGTTGCGCTCGGCCGGGATGCGCCGGCGGTACACGTCCACCGTGTAGTTGATCGCCTCGAAGGTGTAAAAGGATATGCCGAGCGGCACGATCAGTTTCAGGGTTTGAAAGCCGAGCGGCGATCCCAGCGCGTGCAGGCCGTCGGTCAGAGATTCGAGGAAAAAGTTCACATATTTGAAAAAGCACAGGAGTCCGAGGTTGGCTACCACGCTCAGGCACAAAAGCAGCTTGCGCCGCCAGGCCACGGTCGAATGTTCCATGCCCAAAGCGAGCAAGTAATCGAGCAGGGAGGAGCCACAGACGATGAGGGCCAGCCACTTGCTCCACGACGCATAAAAGCAGAAACTGGCGACCAGGAGCATCCAGACGCGGGCGCGCTTCCACGGCGTCATCCAGTAGACGAACAGGAACGCCGTGAAGGAAACCAAGAATTCGACGGAGTAAAAGAGCATCGCCGATCCCTCGATTTGGAACGCCGCTTGCAGACTGGTTTCAGCGCAGACGGCCCTCTCTCCATCGGCGCACCGGCGGAACCGAAATAAGAGAATCACGATGGGAGGGAGATGAGGGTTATAACGGCCGTGATTTTAGGGTCAAGCGCGAATAGGATTAGGCACATAGCCCCCGGCTTGCCGGGGAAATTCAACACCCCCGGCAAGCCGGGGGCTATGTGACCCCAGCGGCGGATATGGTAGCATAGGAAAACTCGCCGCGACCGGTCAGGCTCCTGATTCAGCGAGGCGCTCATGCACGATGTGCTCAGCCTGATCCTCGGCGGCGGCCGAGGCACCCGGCTTTACCCGCTCACCAAGTTGCGCAGCAAACCCGCCGTTCCCGTCGCCGGCAAGTATCGGCTCATCGACATCCCCATTAGCAATTGCATTAACAGCGGGCTGAATCGCATTTATGTACTGACGCAGTTTCTCAGCGTCAGCCTGCATCGCCACATCGCCAACACCTACAAATTCGACCCGTTTAGCCAGGCGTTCGTGGAAGTGCTGGCCGCCCAGCAGACCAACGAGGCGGCCGACTGGTATCAGGGCACCGCCGACGCCGTGCGCCAGCAGATTCGCTATGTCGTCGAGGATCCATGCAAGGAAGTGCTCATTCTGTCCGGCGATCAGCTCTACCGCATGGACTTCCGCCAGTTGCTCAAGACGCACCGCGAATCCAAGGCCGACGCCACCCTCGCCGTCTTGCCGGTGCCGCGCAGCCAGGTCGAGGGCTTCGGCATCGTCCGCCTCGACGAGTCGGGCAAGGTCAAGGGGTTCGTCGAAAAGCCCAAGACCGACGAGCAGCTCGAACCCGTGCGCATGACCGACGAAATGGCTGGCCCAGCACGGCGTGCAAGGAGGAGACCGGCCGTTCTTGGCCAGCATGGGCATTTACGTCTTCAACCGTAAGGCGCTGCTTGGATCTCCTGACCGCCAAGCCCTTGGCCACCGACTTCGGCAAGGAAGTGTTTCCGCGCAGCATCGCGTCCGCACCACGTCCAGGCGCACGTTTTCGACGGCTACTGGGAAGACCTGGGCACGGTGAAGGCGTATCACGAAGCGAGCCTCGCCCTGGCCGGCGACAATCCGCCTTTCAACTTCCACAGCCCCGAAGGCGTCATCTACACGCGCATGCGCTTCCTGCCCGCCTCGCGCATCAGCGGGGCGTCGGTGAAACAGTGCCTCATCAGTGACGGCTGCATCGTGCAGGAGGGGGCCGATTTGCAGCAGTGCATCATCGGCGTCCGCAGCCGGATCGGCCGCGGCGCGGTGCTGCGCGAGACGGTGCTGATTGGTGCCGATCGCTTCGAGACGGACCTGGAACGCGTCGGCCAACCGTCAGCGCGGCGTGCCCGACCTGGGCATCGGCGACAACACCGTCATCGAGAAGGCGATCATCGACAAGGATTGCCGGATCGGCCG
This sequence comes from uncultured Planctomycetota bacterium, assembly GCA_963767535.1. Taxonomy (GTDB): domain Bacteria; phylum Planctomycetota; class Planctomycetia; order Gemmatales; family Gemmataceae; genus JAJPHU01. The sequence continues at coordinate 796,099 of CAVYEC010000004.1, read as the reverse complement.
GAATGTGCGGATCACGAATCAGCGCGGTTTGGTGGACGCGGAGGGAGACATATTTCGTCCTCCGCGAGGGGATCATCACCATCCCGCGTGGGACCATCATCCCGGATGGGATGGTGATTTGACACATAGCCCCCGGCTTGCCGGAGGTAAATTCCCCCCGGCAAGCCGGGGGCTATGTGGAATGTTTACGCCTCCGCGGCGGCCGTCTGCGGCTGGCGAGCGCGATCGCGGGCGGTGGGCGAGCCTTCGCCGAAGATCAAGCAGCAGCGGGCTGGCGATGTAGATCGAGCTGTAGGTGCCGACGATCACGCCGACGATCATGACGAAGGCGAACAGGTGAACGCCCTCGCCGCCGAAGAAGTACAGCACGATCACCACCAGCCACACCGTCATCGACGCCAGGATGGTGCGGCTCAGCGTCTGGTTGACGCTGTCGTTAATCATCGCCGGCGTCAGCATCGGGTTCTTGCCGCGCACCTCGCGGATGCGGTCGAAGACCACGATGGTGTCGTTGACCGAGTAGCCGACCAGCGTCAGCAGGGCGGCGATGGCCGGCAGGTCGATCTTGAAGTCGCTGATTTGCAGCAGGTTGCCCAGCCAGGTGCCGTGGAGGTAGTGACAGGCGGCGATGATGCCGAGCGTGAAGAACAGGTCGTGGATCAGGCACAGCACGGTGGCCGCCCCGAACGTCCAGTTGCCGAAGCGGAACCACAGGTACAGCAGGATGGCGGCCCAGCTCGCCAGGATGGCGTACATGGCCCGTTCCTGCGTGTTGGCGGCCAGCTGGGCGTCGAAGTTCTCCAGCCGTTCCGGCTGCGGCGTGCTGTCGAAGACGAGCTTGGTCTTCTTGCAGGATGTCCGCGAACTTGGCGCGAGTCCGATCGGCTTCGTTCAGCTCGACTTTCAGCTTGGAATAGCGTCCTTCGTGCTCGTGCCCCGGTCTGATCGACATCGACGCGGAAGTTTTCCAGCCCGTTCTCGCGCAGCAGCATCGTCACCTGGGCCTGCGAGGCGTAATCCGGCCTCGTCCGGAATTGGGCACGTGAACGCCAGCGTCGCCGACTTGTTGTTCTGGTCGAGTCGTCTTCCACTCGGTGTATTTGAGCGAAGTCGCCGAGCCGGGTGTTGACGATGTGCTGCACCTTGCGGGCGTCCTTGTCGGTCGTGCGGACCGTGAACAGGGTGCTCTTGCCGTCTCCGGCGAGGGTGTCGCTGGTGAGGAACATCGGCTCGATCGACAGGTCGGGCAACTCGCTCTCTTCCGGAGTCAGGTCCGGAACCGGCACGTTTCGTTCGAGCTTCTCGCGCAGCTGCTCGATCGTCAACCGTTCCGCCAGCCGGCCGGTGTAGGCCGTGCCGCCCATGAAGTCGATGTTCAGGACGTCTGCCCTTCGCGTCGGGAGTGAGGCGCTAGATGAACAGGGCCGCGCCCAGGAGCGTCAGGATGATGGTGGCCGTGAACCAGTAGTAGCGGATGCGCCATGAAGTCCCAGTGGTGGCCGGTGCAGGACACGCACGAGACCCTGGTAGAAGCTCAGTTTGTGCAGCCAGTCCTTCGCCAGCCAGATGTCGAACATCGTGCGCGTCATGAACAGCGACGTGAACAGGCTGATGATGAGGCCGACCGTGAGGCTGATGCCGAAGCCCTTCAGCTGGTCGTTGCCGACGACGTACAGCACGATGGCGGTGAAGATGCTCGACAGGTGGGTGTCGATGATCGTCGGGAAGGCGCGGTCGTAGCCGTTGCGGATGGCCAGGGCGAGGCTGGCGCCGCGCTCGCGCTCCTCGCGCAGCCGCTCGTAAATCAGCACGTTGGCATCGACGGCCATGCCGAGCATGAGCACCAGGCCGGCCAGGCCCGGCAGGGTGAAGGTGGCGTTGACGAGGACCATGAAGGCCACCGTCAGCAGCAGGTTGGCCAGCAGCGCGACGCAGGCCACGATGCCGGCGAAGCGGTAGTAGAACAGCATGAAGATCAGGACGGCGGCGAAGGCGATGCCGACCGACAGCGTGCCCTTGAAGATGGTGTCGGCGCCGAGCGTCGGCCCCATGCTGTTCTCGCTGACCGGCTTCGGCTTCAGCGTGGCCGGCAGGGCGCCGGCGCGGAGGATGGTCACCAGTTCGTTGACGGTCTTGGGCGTGAAGTCGCCGGTGATCTCGCCGCTGTCGCGGATGGCCTGGTTGAGCGTCGGGGCCGAGCGGATCTGGCCGTCGAGGACGATCGCCAGCTGCCGCTTGAAACTGGCCTCCGACTTGGACGTCGGGCGGTTGAGGCTGGTCAGGTCGTAGAAGAGGTTGCCGCCCTCGGATTTGAAGCCGAAATGGACGGCCGGCTCGCCGCGCTGATTGGCCCCGGACGCCACGCGCGACAGGTAATCGCCGGTGATCTCCTTGCCTTTCGACTCGGGTTGCGCACCAGGATGAAGTACTCGTACTTCTTGCCCTGCTCGCGGTCCTTGGGCGAGAGCCGATCCAGGTTGGGGATGGCCCGGCTGAAGAGAAGGAAGTTGCCGAAGGCCGGTGCTGGCCCGGTGGTTCTCGCGGTCCTTTTCGACGTCGTGCCAACGGTTGTACGCGAACGGGTTCTTGGTCTGGTTCTTCGCGTCGCCGGCCGCGTTGTTCAGGCCGAGCGTGTACAACTCTTCCTTGCCGACCTCGACCCAGCGGTAGCTGTAGTTGATCGTGTCCCCGGAGAGCGTGACGGGGAAGGTCTGGCCGCCGTCCTCGTTGCGCGGCGGCGGCGGCGGTTCGCCGAGAATCGCCAACTTCTGCAACTCCGCCGCGTGGTCGGCACTGCTGAGGTACGTCGGCTGGCCCGTCGATGGCGTTCTCGTCGTCGTCCTGGTTGGCCAGGATGCGGAACTCCAGCCGGCCCTGCTGCTGGATCAGGTTCTTGATGTTCTCGACTTCCTCGCCGGTCAGGGCGCGCCGGCCCTTGGCCACCTTGTAATGGCTCTCGACGAAGTCGGAAATCTCCTTGGCGATCGGCCTTGGGATTGAGTTCGGCGATCTTGCCGGATCAGAACTTCTTTCTGGCCGAACGGGACACCCGCGTAGGGATTGCCGCTCTCGGCCGGGAGGATATTTGGCCACGACCTCGCTCAGCAGGGTATGCCAGGCTTGCCATCTCGGCGTTCTGCTGGCGCTGGCCGCCGGTCGGCAGGATGATCTCGACGCGCGGCGGCTCGCCGGCGACCGGCCGGATGGTGACGTTGTACAGGTCGGCCGGGTCGATGCGCCGCTTCAGGGCCGCGGCCAGGTCGTCCGGCTTGTATTGCTCGGGGTCGCTCATCTTGGTCTGTCCACCTCGTAGACGAGGATGGTGCCGCCGACCAGATCGACGCCGAGGCGGAACTTGCTTGTAAGCGTACGCCCAGCCGCATACGAAGATGCCCAGGACGACCGGGACCACGCAAACGAGAATTCTGCCGAGATACGATTTCATGATCGGACTTCATGCCTTTCCACATAGCCCCCGGCTTACCGGGGGAAGCGATTCACCCCCGGCAAGCCGGGGGCTATGTGTCTTACGCCTTGGCTTCTTTGGGTTCTTTCGCCTGCTTGGCCGCTTCTTCGTTGGTCAGGTTGCGGGCCACGCTTCCCTTGGTCATCTTGACGCGAACGTTGTCGTCCACCTTCACGGTGATCTTGTCGTCGGTCTCGCTGACGTCCACGACGGTGCCGTAGATGCCGGCGTTGGTCAGCACCTCGTCGTTCTTCTTGAGGTTGCTGGCCAGCGCTTGCCGTTCCTGCTCCTGCCGTCTCAGCGGCCGGATGAGCAGCAAGTAGCCAGAAACGCGATGAGGATGAGCGGCAAGAACGCACAAGCGGGCTCGGCGTCTGGGCTGCTTGCCTTCCTCCTCGGCCAGCACGATCAAAGCGTGCAGCATGAACCACCTCTCATCCGTTGCGGCATCGCGGATGAAAGGGTTTATCTTAAGACGATTCGCCCCAGCGGGCAAGACGGACTGCGCGCGAACTCGTCGAGCCGCCGCTCCTCGATGGCCTGCGCGGATGTCCGCCATCAGCCGGCAGTAAAACGCCACGTTGTGCAGCGACAGCAGCGTCGGCCCCAGCATCTCCTTGGCGAGAAACAGGTGATGCAAGTACGCCCGGCTGAAATGCCGGCAGACGTAGCACGGACAATCGGACTCCAAGCGGCCGCGGATCTCGCTTGTGGCAGGCGTTGCGCAGGCGGACCTCGCCCTCGTCGGTGAACGCCGAGGCATTGCGGCCGTTGCGCGTCGGCAGCACGCAATCGAACATGTCGATGCCGCGCGCGCACGCCGGCGAGGATGTCCTCGGGCCGGCCGACGCCCATCGAGATAGCGCGGCTTGTCCGCCGGCAGCAGGGCCGCCGTCGGCCCCAGGGCGGCGACCATCTGCGCCGCCGTCTCGCCGACGCTGAAGCCGCCCAGGGCGTAGCCGGGGAAATCCATCGCCGTCAATTCGCGGGCGCAATGGGCGCGCAGGTCCAGGTCCGTGCCGCCCTGGACGATGGCGAACAGCGCCTGATCCGGCCGGCGATGGGCCGCCCGGCAGCGCTCGGCCCAGCGCAGCGTCCGCTCGACGGCCACGCGCAGATACTCCGGCGGCGTCTCGTGCGGCGGGCACTCGTCCAGGCACATGGCGATGTCGGAGCCGAGGTTTTCCTGGATGGCGACGGCGCGTTCCGGCGTCAGTTCGAGCAGCGCTGCCGTCGATGTGCGAGCGGAAGACGGCGGCGCGGTCGTCGATCTTGCGCGTCGGGGCCAGGCTGTAGACCTGAAAGCCGCCGCTGTCGGTGAGGATCGGCCCGTCCCAGGCCATGAAGCGATGCAGGCCGCCCAGCTCGGCGATCACCTCGTCGCCGGGCCGCAGGGTGAGGTGATAGGTGTTGCCCAGGATGATCTGCGCGCCGGCCTCGCGGACTTGTTGCGGCGTCAGCCCCTTGACGGTGGCCTGCGTGCCGACGGGCATGAACACGGGCGTCTCGACGATGCCGTGCGGCGTGTGCAGCCGGCCGCGCCGCGCCGCCCCGTCGCTGCCCAGTAGCTCGAAACGAATGGCCATGTCCAAACATGAGCCACCGCGAGCTTGCAGAGGAGCGGCGAAGACTCACACCGCTCCGTGCAAGTCCGGCGGGCTATCGCTTCGGCTGAATCTGTTCAATCCCCGCGCAGGGTCAGGCCGTACTGCGGCCAGCTTCTCGCGCACTTCGCTCAGCGAGGTCATGCCGAAGTTCTTCGACTCCAGCAGTTCGTCGGCCGTGCGGTTGACGAGGTCGCCCAGCGTGTTGATGCCCAGGCGGTTCATGCACTTGCGGGCGCGCACCGACAGGTTCAGGTCGCTGACCGGCTTGTTGAGGACCGCCTGCTCCTGCTCGCTCAGCTGCTGCTGCGGCCGGAAACGCAGGTCGTGCTGGGCGCCTTCCTCCAGCGACTGGCCCAGGCGCAGCCCCTTGGTCGCCATCATCTCCTTGATCTCGCTCAGCGAGGTTTCGCCGAAGTTCTTGCTGCTGAGCAGCTGCTGCTCGCTGACGCGCGTCAGGTCGCCGAGCGTCTTGATGTTCATCTTCTTCAGGCAATTGCGGCTGCGCACCGACAGCTCGAAATCGGTGACGGGGATTTCGAGCACCTGGCTGAAGCGGCTGAAGGCGTGCTCTTCCTCCGGGTTGTAGTACATCGTCTGCGACGCCTGCGCGTCCTTGAGGAACAGGCGGGCCTGCTCGTCGGTCGGGTCGGCGGCCAGCACGCGGCGATAGCACTCGACCGCCTTGTCGTACTTCTCGTGGTCCTCGTAGAGGACGCCGAGGTTCTTCAGCGACGCCGACGTGGACCGGCGGATGCTTCAGGCAGCGCTCGTAGAAGCCGATCGCCTCGTCGTCGTTGCCGGCGAGGTCGTTGGCGTGGGCCAGCTGGAACAGGGCGCCGGTGTGGCCGGGGTCGAGCTTTTCGGCCTTCTCCAGATGCTCGATGGCGGACAGCCGTTCGCCTTCGGCGAGGAAGCAGCTGGCGAGCTGGAAGTGATACTCGGCGTTGTGGCTGCCCAGGTCGCCGAGCTTGCCGAGGATGGAGCGGGCGTGGGCCAGGTCGCCCTTCTGGCGGTAGATGCCGGCCCGCTGCAGCTGCACCTGGCTGGCGGTGTAGCCGGCCTTCTCGGCCTTGTCGAAGGCCTTGAGCGCCTCGTCGAATTCGCGGCGCGAGGCCAGGGCGCGGCCGAGGTAGAAGTTGGCCAGCGCGCCTTCGGCCTGGCGCAGATGCTCGACGGCCTGCTGCATGTAGCCGAGGAAGAACGAGGCGATGCCGAGCTTGAGGTGCCAGCGCTTGGCGGCCGCGCCGGTGGACGCCTTCGATCTTCTTCTTGAGCACTTCGGTCACGTCGCGCAGGGTCCGGTACTGGGTGCCGCCCTGGGCCAGGGCCTCGCGCAGCTTCTGCACGGTGCCCGCGTCGCAGTCTTCGCGCTCGACCAGCAGCGCCTTCAAATCGATCAGCATCGCCTCAACCATGCACACCGCTCTCCAGTCAGACCTCGGATACCACGGCCCATCGGCCACGGAAATGCTCGCAACAGGCGCGAGGGTGAGAATTTGTTAGTATAACGGCATCGAGATGTTCGTGCAAGGTCGCCCTGTTTAGCGACGCTTCGCAGAAGCGTGTGCGGCCCATACGCTTCCGCGAAGCGTCGCTAACCAAGGGATATGGATCGCATGGCCCGTTCGCGCTCGCCGTCCCCCCTGCCGGCCTGCTATGCCCTGGTCCATCCCGGCCTGGAACCGATCGCCGCCGAGGAGATCGAGCGCGACCTGGGCGGCGAGGTTCAAGATAGCCGGCCCCGGCCTCGTCGTCTTCCGCGTCGAGGACATCGACGACCGGCTGCTGAGATTGCGCACCACCGAAGACGTTTTCCTGCTCGCCTGGGGCACCGACCAGCTCAGCCATCGCGCCGACGATCTCGACCGCATCCGCCGCTGGACGGCCCACGACGCCGACTGGACGAACCTGCTGCGCATCCATCACACGATCCGACCCAAGCCGAAGGGCCGGCCGACGCTATCGCCTCGTCGCCCAGATGGAAGGCAAGCACGGCTATCTGCGCCGCGACGCCCGCAAGGCATTGGCGCAGGGGCTGGCGGGGAAGCTGCCGGCGAGTTGGCGGCCGGCCGAGGAGAACGCCGCCGTCGAGTTCTGGCTGACCATCGACGGGGCGACGGCGGTCTGCGGCCTGCGCCTGTCCGATCGCACCATGCGGCATCGCACCTACAAGCTGGAACATCGGCCGGCGTCGCTGCGGCCGACCGTCGCGGCGGCGATGATCCGCCTGGCGGAGATCCGCCCGCGTCACGTCGTCCTCGATCCGATGTGCGGCGCCGGCACGATTCTGGCCGAGCGCCTGGCTGCGGCGAGGGAAATTCGCGGCGGGTTGCTCTGCGGTATGGGGCGGCGATCTCGATTTCGGCGCCGTCCGCGCCGCCGCGGTGAACCTGCGCCGCCTCGGTCCCGTCGCTGCTGGCCCGCTGGGACGCGACCCGCCTGCCGCTGGGTTCGGCGGAAGTGGACCGCATCGTCTCCAACCCGCCGTTCGGCAAGCAGCTCGGCAGTCCCGAGGCGGTCGGCCCCCTGTACGCCGCCATGCTGCGCGAGTACGACCGCGTTCTGCGTCCGGGCGGACAGGCCGTGCTGCTCGTCAGCGTCATCGGCGGCGCTGCGCGAGGCCGCGCGGGCGGCCGGTTGGAAAGCGCTGCGACAGGTGGGCCTGCGCGTGCTCGGTCAGCCGGCCGTATGTACTGTCTGGCGGAAGCCGGAATCATAAGATAGCATGGACACGGGAAGTCCCACTCAGCGCGAGAACGCGGTCGCCCCACCCGTGACAAATCAGCAGGGCGTTTGATCATGGCCACGACACCGCACCACATTACCTGCCCCGATTGCAAATCCGTCCTCAAGCCGGCCAAGCCGGTGCCCGACGGCAAGAAGGTCAAGTGCCCCAAGTGCGGCAACATGTTCACCACGCCCGGACTCGTCGAGGAGGTCTTCGAGGTCGTCGAGGAAGTGGGAGACAGCCCGCGCAAACCCAAAGTCGAGGAACGAAAAAGCAAGACCGGCATCAAGAAGAAGCCGGGCGGCGGCAAGCCCGCTCCGCAGAAGAAGTACAAGTACGTGGCGGACGAGGGCGAGGAAGAGAGCGGCGGCGTCTATTCGATCGCCGGCAAGACCGGAGGAGGGGGAGGAGAAGCCGGACATCAACTACGCCCCGGACATGTCCATCAAGGATCTGCGCGGCCCGGCCCAGGCCGCGGTCGTCAAACCGTCCAACTACCTGCTGCTCTATCGGCGGCCTCTCGGCCCTGTCCTCGATCTTCCTCATCTGCGTGTCGTTCTGGCCGATGGTGTTCAGCGAACACCTCCTCGATCACGAAGTCGAACTTGAGAAATATTACAAGGCGAAAGGCGACAAGGACGCGGCCGCGAAGATTAAGGGCATCCCCAAGGAGCGCAAGGATCTCAAGAAAGAGGACGAGGCGATCATGGAAGACAGGGAAGACGAGCGAAGACAGAATCTGTTCATTCTGATGGGCGCCTCATCTTCGTGCTGATTTACAACGCCGTCGAGATCGTCGGCGCGGTCAAGGTGCAGAACCTGGAGTCGCGTCGCTGGGGCATCGCCGCCAGCATCATGATGCTGCTGCCGCTTCGGCGCGGGCGGCCTGGCCACCTTGATCGGCGGCGGCTTTTACTTCACGATCGGAGCGTTTCTCTTCGACGACGCGAGCATGCAGGATCTCTATTCGTACGCCCTGGCCGGGATCGTCTATTTGATGGCCATCATCGTCGGCGTCTTGGTCGCTGCGCACCTTGATGAGCCAGGAAGTGATCGACGGCTTCGAGTACGTGGCGGATTGAGGATGTACTAGCCCGAAGCGCCAGCGAGGGACTTCCCTCGCTGGCGCTTCGGGCTATTAAGCGCTGTCACTTCTTCAATTCCGGCATACGCGACGGTCCCTGAATCTGCGCCAGCCGCACCTGGGCGATGTCGGCGTTGCGCGTGTTGGGGAACGTCTGCACGACGCGCTCCAGGTAGAAAACCGCCTGCTGCGGCTGGCCCTTCTTGAGCCACGTCTCCGCCAGCGTCAGGTACAGCAGACTCAACCGCTCGCCCATCTGGTCGCAGACCTGCTTCGTCCACTCCGGATTGTCCTTGATCTCGGCGGCCAGCTTGCTCGCCTCGGTCCCTTCCGGCAGGTCGGCGTAATGCGTAATCAGGTTTTCGCAGCGGTCCAGGCAGGACAAATAATGCTGCGTGCCGATAATCTTCGCGGGCCTGGTCGAGCAAATCCTGGGCGAGCCGGCCGCGTGGATTCTCGTGCGGCACGACCCGGCTGGCCAGCCGTCACCAGCAATTGACCACCCTCCCGCGCCGCCTGGGTGCCGGGGTAAACGCTCACCAATTCCGTCACCGTTTCGACCGCCTTCGACACCTTGCCGTTCTCGACCAGTTGCCGGGCTTCCGCACAGCGGCCGGCCGCCTTCTGCTCCAGGTCCTGCAACAGTTGCCTTGCCTGGTCGCGCACCGGCTGCTCCTTGCCGTTTTCGACGACGCGACTTCAACAGGGCGATGGCCCGCGGATAATCCGCCGAGGCGACGGCGCGAATGGCCTCTTGCAGATCGCGGTGGGGGGTAACGTCGTTAGCCGGTGTCGAGGGGCGCGAACAGCGCCGTGAGACGTTCGCGGAGGGCGGCCGCCTCGATGAAACCTTCCTGGTAGCCGAGGATCTTGCGCTCCGGGCTGGCGAAAACGAGGGTCGGATAGTTTTGCACATGCAGGCGCTCGATCAACTGGGTGTGCTGCTCGGCGTTGATCTTGAGCGGGATGCAGCGCTCGTTGAGGAAGACGATGAGGGCGGGATCCTTGAAGGTGCGCAGGTCGAGTTGTTTGCACCAGTAGCAATTCTCGGTGCCGACATCAATGACGATGGGGCGATTCTTCTTCTCGGCCTCCTGACACGCCTTGGTGTAATCGAGCCGCCATTCCACTTCCTGGGCCGGAACGGAAGGCAGCGCGGCCGCGTGCAGCATGCAGCAGGCGAACCAGATTGAGAGCAGGCGAACAGACACGCGGGTCGTCATGCTATCAACTCCGTATCGGCATTCCGCTATCGGCCGTCCAAGGTCACGCGCGGGGGTGTGCCTTGTGATAACTGTCGCGAAGGCGTTGGGTGCTTACATGCGTGTATATCTGCGTCGTGGCCAGGCTGCGGTGGCCGAGCAACTCCTGCACGCTGCGGATGTCGGCGCCGGCGTCGAGCAGGTGGGTGGCGAAACTGTGGCGCAGCGTGTGCGGGCTGGTGCGCCGATCGAGTCCGGCCCGCGCCAGGTATTTCGCCAACAGCCGGCCCACGCTGCGCGGCGACAGGCGTGTGCCGTTACGGTTGAGGTACAGGGCGGGTTGGCTCGCCGCTCGCGCCCGGCCAGCGCCTCGCGCTGGGGCATCCACCGCGCGATCGCCTCCACCGCGGGAGGGCCGAGCAGGGCGAGTCGCTCCTTGCGGCCCTTGCCGCGCACCATCGCCATGCCTTCGTTGAGATCGACATCGCCGACATCCAGGCCGGTCAATTCGCTGACGCGCAGGCCGGCCGAGTACAGCGTTTCGAGGATAGCCCGGTCGCGCAGGCCCAGAGGCGTGCCGGCCGGCGGCGTCTCCAGCAGACGGCCCATGTCTTCGCGCGAGACGAAGTGCGGCAGCTTCTTGTCCTGGCGCGGGCCGCGCAGCCCCAGCGCCGGGTTAGCCGACAGCGTGCCCTGCCGGCACAAAAAGCGGCACCACGACCGCACGGCGGCCAAACGCCGGCCGATCGTGCTGCGGGCGTAGCCCTGCTCGCTCAGCCAAGCCAAATGTGCCCGTAACAGCCGCGTCGTCAACTGCTGCGGCCGGGGCGACTTATGGCCCAGGCGCGTGCGGAAGAAGTCGATGGCCTGCGTCAGATCTTCGCGATACGACTTGACCGTATGCGCCGACGCATTCCTCTCCAGCGCCAAGTGACGCAGGAACTCGGCCAGGGCTTCTTCCATGCGATCCTCTACCTTAGCTCCCTCCCCCCTTGTGGGGGAGGGTAGGGGTGGGGGGGTGAGCGCCTCGACCCCCCACCCCTACCCTCCCCCACAAGGGGGGAGGGAGAAAGAGGAATCCTCCCCCACAAGGGGGGAGGGGAATCAAAACCGGCGCGACACTTCGGGAGGCACCGTCCCGTTGACGGCCTGCTCGTGGGCCTTCTGGGTCAACACGGCCACGTCGAACCAGTTCAGGCTCAACTCCGGGTCGGCGGCCTGGGCGCGAAACGTTTCCAGTAGCGGAGAACGGCTGGCGTCATCGTACACATAGACGTACCGTTCTCCCCCCTTGATCAAGGCCAGGACGTTGAACTCCCGCCCCACGCTGCACCCCCTTCACACCTATCGTGGATAGTCGTGAAGGAGTATCGGCCCCCGGCGGGGGTGGAGGCCGAAGAAAAACGTCCTCCTCGTCCGCGCTTTTCACGTCCCGCCCGTCCTCGTTGCTCCCCCTTCCGCGATCGGCGCGACCCGTGCATTCAGACCAGATCGCGTAGCCCGCGCAAACCCACTTCCTCGCGCGTCACGAACGGCTCGCCGTAGCCGACGCCGATGGCCCAGCCCCAGTAACGGGCACGGTCCTTCAGGTCGTCCAGTAACGTCGGCGGCTCCGTCGGCCGGCCCTCGATGAACTGCGACCGATAACAGGCGACGGCCCGCATTTTCGTCTCGATATAAGGCGTGATGTCCAGCACGAACGACGGCCGGGGGTGGATGCGCAGGTGGATGCTGAAGTAATAGAGAATCTGTTTGGGATAGTGCGGTTCGCCGGGCAGGTCCGTGCGGGTGAGTTTGGCCCAGAAGCGAGCGGCATCGACCAGAGTGCTGGCGGAGACGTGATCGGGGTGGTTGTCTTCCCAGTAAGGAGCGAACAGATAGCGCGGCCGCAGCTCGCGCAGGACGCCGGCCAGCTTGGCGCGGGCGTCGAGGCTGGCCTCTAGCCGGCGGTTCGTGAGACCGAGGTTGCCGCGCCAGGCCAGGCCGAGGACGGCGGTGGCTGCTTCCGTCTCGCGGCGGCGAATCTCCGGGCTGCCGCGCGGTGTCGGTTCGCCGTCGGTCAGGTCGAGGACGCCGACGCGGGCGCCCTGCGCTTGCAGGAGCGGAATCGTCCCACCGACGCCCAGCTCAGCGTCGTCGGGATGCGGGGCGATGACCAGATAGTCAAGCGGAGCCATGAACGGTCCCCCTTGACCAGCCCGCAGCGCGAGCGAGGGAAAAACCCTTGCTCGCGCTGCGGGCTGGTTATTCCATGAGCGCCAGGATAGCAGACGGGCCGGCCCGGACACATCCTTGCTTTCGCGCCGCGCTACCTCTACTATCCGAATAGCTGGAATAGCTGAAGGTTTGTTGAAGTCTAGATTGTGTAGGCATCCGAGTTGCATTCACCCACGCATCCGCATCCGAGACTCGCCGGCGCGGTTTCCCACCGAGGAACGGTATGGCCAAGAAACGCATGACGGCCGCGAAAACCACTCCCGCCACCGGAGTCACGCCCGAACGCTTCGTCCGCCTGTACCGGATGGTCCGTCTGCTCGCCGGCGCTCCCCAGACGCGCGAAACCATCGCCCGCCGTTTGCGCCTGGACGTTCGCGGCTTTTATCGCGATCTGGACCTGCTGCGTTCTTCCGGTGTCGCCGTCACCCTGGAAGCAGGCCGTTACACTCTCACCCAGGGTATCGAGGACGCCCTGGCGCACTTGCCGTTTCCCGACCCCCACCTAACCCTCGGCGAAGCCCGCATCCTGGCCAAGGGGAAAAGCTCTGCGCATCGCGCCCTGGCCAAGAGCATCGAAACGGTCTTACCGAAATGACATCGGTTGGCGATTGTCAACTTTTGTTAACACGGTTTTCATTCCACCGCTCCGCTTATTTGCGCGGGTCTTGCATCTCGCGATACATGAATTTCCGCAAATCCTTACCAATAAATCGTTTACGGTTGAGATTATATTCTCTCGCGGGCCTAGCTCATCCGCGGCACGGCTTCTGCAAGTGTACTCCGGCACCGAATTCATCCCAACGGGGTCTTCCCCTGAGAGGATCAGCCGATGCGGGAATTACTCAGGAAATTCTGGCGCAGCGAAGATGGCTTTGTGCTGGCGATGGAGTGGATCTATGTGGCCAGCATCCTGACCCTGGGCACCATCGCCGGGATGCTGCTGTCCATGCCGCACGGCGACGACGGCACTCCCCCCGAACGCCCGGCGGCGATGACGCGCTAATTCGTTTAGCGACGCTTCGCAGAAGCGTGTTTTTCAACGCTTCTGCGAAGCGTCGCTAAACGATGTCGTTTGTCCGGCGGACTCCGCAACAAGGGCTTGCCAGCGGAACCGAGGCCGGGTCTAATCGGGCCATCCGGCCGACCGGCCCGGACAAGGAGGTCCGCATGAAAACCGCCATCATCATCCCCGCCCGCTACGCTTCCACCCGTCTGCCCGGCAAACCGCTGCTCCGTCAAACCGGCAAATATCTCGTCCAGCACGTCTACGAACGCGCCCGACAGGCCAGGCACGCCGGCACCGTCGTCGTCGCCACGGACGACCCGCGCATCGTCTCGGCCGTCGAGAGCTTCGGCGGCAATGTCGTGCGCACCCGCCGCGATCACCCCAGCGGCACCGACCGCGTCGCCGAGGTGGCCGGCCAGCTCGACGCCGATCTCATCCTCAACCTTCAGGGCGACGAACCGCTCATCGACCCCGCCGCGCTCGATCTGTTGTTCGAGCTATTGGTGAAGCATCCCGAATCGGACATGGCGACCCTGGCGACGCCCTTGCGCTCCGCGGAACAGTGGCAAAGTCCGCACTGCGTCAAGGTGGTCCGCGACGCCTCCGGCCGTGCTTTGTACTTCAGTCGCAGTCCCATTCCGTATGTCCGCGACGGCCAGCCCGACTTTTCGCTGCGGCCGGCCCGCTTCCTCCTCCACGTCGGTCTGTTTGCGTATCGACGATCGTTCCTGTTGCGCCTGGCCGCCCTGCCGCCCGAACCGCTGGAGCAGCTGGAAAAACTCGAACAGCTCCGCGTGCTGGCCCTGGGACATCCCATCCAGGTCGGAGTTATCGAGGAGAGCGGTTTTGGCGTCGATACCTACGATGATTACGAACGCTTTGTCGCGGCTTACCGGCACGGGCAGATCTTGCGGGCCGCCTGAGACGCTTTCCGCCTCCGGCTGTGCCTGACAACTGTTCATGAATCGGTTATAGTGCGTTGGGGCGCTTTCGCGCCGTGGAACAACGGGATTGGGCAGCAGACGGCACCATCATGACGGCACACGCGACCAAGCAAACCAAACACATTTTCGTCACCGGCGGCGTGGTCAGCTCGCTCGGCAAAGGGCTGACTTCCGCTTCCATCGGCATGTTGCTGGAGCACCGCGGCCTGCGCGTCCGCCTGCAAAAGTTCGACCCCTACATCAACGTCGATCCCGGCACGATGGACCCCTACCAGCACGGCGAGGTCTACGTCCTCGACGACGGCACCGAGACCGACCTCGATCTGGGCCACTACGAGCGCTTCACCAGCGCCCCGCTGACGCGCGACTGCAACTTCACCACCGGCCGGATTTACGAATCGGTCATCAAGAAGGAACGTCGCGGCGCCTACAAGGGCCATACCGTGCAGGTCATCCCGCACGTCACCGACGAGATCAAGGCGGCCGTGCGCAAGCTGGCCACCGACGATGTCGATGTCGTCATCACCGAGATCGGCGGCACGGTCGGCGACATCGAAGGGCTGCCGTTTCTCGAAGCGATCCGCCAGTTCGCGCTCGACATCGGCAAACACAACTGCCTGTACATCCATTTGACGCTGATTCCGTATTTGAAGGCGGCCGGCGAGGCCAAGACCAAGCCGACCCAGCATTCCGTCGAACGCCTCCGGCAGATCGGTATCCAGCCGGACATCCTCATTTGCCGCACCGAGCGCGAATTGAGCAAGGACTCGGCCGACAAGATCGCCCTGTTCTGCAACGTCGAGAAGCGGGCCGTCATCGAGGAACGCGACAAGGCGTTCAGCATCTACGAGGTGCCGATCAGTCTCGTCGAGAACCATCTGGATGAGTTGATCGTCGAAAAGCTCGGCCTGCGGGCGCAGCCGCTCGACATGAACGGTTGGCGCACCCTTTTGCAGCGCATCACGAACCCGGTCCACGAGACGACGATCGCCGTCGTCGGCAAGTACATCAAGCACCAGGACGCCTACAAATCCGTTTACGAATCGCTCGACCACGCCGGCATCGCGCTGGCTTCGCGGGTGGTGATTCGCCGCATCGAGGCGGAGGAAGTGGAGCGCGAGGGGGCCGAGCGCGTGCTGGGCGGCGTCGATGGCATTTTGGTGCCGGGCGGTTTCAACTACCGCGGCGTCGGCGGCAAGGTCGAGGCGATCCGCTTTGCCCGCGAGCGGCAACATCCCATTTTTCGGCATCTGCCTGGGACTTCAGTGTGCCGTCATCGAGTTCGCTCGCAACGTCGTCGGCCTGGAGGACGCCAACTCGACGGAGATGGACCCCAAGTGCCGTCATCCCGTCGTGTGCCTGCTCGACGCCCAGTTCGCCATCACGGACCTCGGCGGCACGATGCGTCTGGGCAGCTATCCCTGTGCGTTGAGCGATGGCTCGCGCGTCCGCGAAGTCTACGGCGGCGAGCTGGTGAAGGAACGGCACCGCCATCGTTACGAGTTCAACAACCAGTATCGCCAGCAGTTCGCCGCCCACGGCATGGTCTTCTCCGGCACCAGCCCGGACGGCAAGCTCGTGGAGATGATCGAACTGCCGAGTCACCCCTGGTTCGTGGCGGTGCAGTGCCACCCGGAGTTCCGGTCGAAACCGACGCAGGCGCATCCGCTTTTCCGCAGTTTCGTCAAGGCGGCGCTGGAGAGGCGCGAAGCGCGAAAAAAAGCTGAGGCCGCCCGGACGCGGGCGGCCGTGATTGTATCGTGAAGCCAGTTTCGTCCGAGATTGCCACTTTGCCAAATTCATTCGCGGTTGGCAAAGTGGGGGCGAATACGCAAGATCAATTCTGCAAGGCAATTACGCCGATATTCCCTGGCGAGACTGCCAGACTGCCAACTTGCCACACTGGATCGGATGGCACGAGTTGGCACAAACCAGCACCCGTTGGAAGATAAACGATGCGAGGCGGCTGCCTGTCATCCTGGCAGCTGCCTCGCATCGTTTTCCGCCCCGTGGATCGCGGCGGCGTTCGTTGGACGTATCGACCGAAGTTACTTCGCCTCCGCCTCGAAATCCTTGGTCGTCGGAGCGCCTTCCTTGATCTCGACCACTTCGCCCTTGCCTTCGCCCTGGTTCAGCCAGCCGGACTTCTCGTGCCAGGCGAGGACGCGGACCTTGGCGGCGGGGAGGTTCTTGATCTCGTAGGTGCCGAACTTCCCGTCGCCCTTGGCCGCCTTGTCTTCGCCGTCGAGCGTGTCGGAGTGGCTGACGGCATAGTAGGGCGTATCGACGACCCGCAGGTGGGCGTCCATCCAGCCGTGGATGTTGCACTTGATGAGCACCGGCGACGACTCGGGCACGAGGTCCGTGATCTCGCGCGGCTTCTTCTTTGCTTCGATGATCACGTTATCGCCGGGATTCCTGGCCCCGCCCTTCCAGTTGGTGTTGTGGGTGATCTCCGCATCATTCGTGACTTCCAGAATCTGGCCGGTCGGCTGGAGTTGTTTCGCATTGGGTTCGGCGCGATACCGGGAGAAGAGGAACGCGGCGTGCGGGATGAACGCGCAGTGGGGCTGGCGGATTTTGACGGGATGGGCCTTGGCCTTGTCCAGTTGGTCCTTCGACACCTTGAAGAAGGTGCCCATATCCGGGATGACCCACACGAAGACGTTGCCCAGCTGCTTGTTGTCGCCGATGCGATATTCCTGCTCGGTGGTCTCGGACTCCGAGCCTTTCATGCAGTAATCCTTCTGATCCGCCTTGGCGGCGATGTCGGCTTGCAGCTTCTTGGTCAGGGCCGCGACATCGGGCGAACCCTTGAGCGTGATCTTGCCCTTGAGCACGCCGCCCTTGGATTCGAGGACTTTCGCCTCGCCCGCCGCCGCGTGCTTGGTCTCCGTCGTTTCGCCGCCGGTGCCCTTGGCCCCAGTGTCTTTCTTCTCGTTACTACAACCGACGAGGAACAGGGTGAACGCGAGCGCGGGCAGCGCGGCCGTCAGAAGCCCTAGTTGCAATCGACGCATGATGGTCCTCCAGTGTAATGCCAAATGTTCCGAATCCAATCAGTCCGCGGACGGCTTGACCGGGATCTTGCCCAGGTCGGTGACGCCATCAGCGTTGATGGTGATCTTCTTGCCGTTCTTGTTCGGCTTGGTGTCGCCCAGGACCCAGCCCATTCCTTCTTGCCAGGCGACCACGCGGTAGGCGCCGGCAGGGGCGTTCTTGATCTCGAAGTTGCCGTTTTCGTCCGTGACCGCGAAATACGGATTTTTCAGGACGAAAACCTTGCCGTTCATCCAGCCGTGGATGTTGCAGGCGACGTTCATGGGCAGCGGTCGGGCCACCATGCCCTGGACCACGAGCCGTCCGCCGGGCGGCAGGATCTGGTTGAGGTTCGGCCCCTTGGCGCCGCCGGTGATGTTGACGTTATGCGCCACCGGGGCCGAGTTCTTTACCACCAGGCTCTGCCCTTCACGCAGGGCCACGAGGTGCGGCTCGAACTTGCAGCACGGCTGATCGACCTCGACCACCTTGTTCTTGATGTCCTTCAGCGACGGATGGACCGGCACGTCCTTGTTGAACCCTCCCTCGCTGATGAGATAAACGACGGTCCAGCGCACCCCCTTGTTCTTGGGGTTGACCACGTTTTCTTCCTTGAGGATCGGCCCCTTGCTCAGGCAGTGCGCCTGGTCCTTGTTGACATCGAGTTTGATCGGCTGCGGGACTTCGCCGTCCCACACCACCTGTCCCTTGATCGTGCCCCAACCTTCCGCGCGGACATTCAGGGCGGATAACAACAGCATGGCGCCGGCCAGAGCCGGCGTGATCCTCCGCGAATAGCACCGATTCATTATTTCCCTCCTCCCGCCGCCACGGGCGCCCGCGAGCGGTTGCCCGGCATGTCGGCCACGCGCGGCAAGTCCATCAAAACATCGCGCACGGCAGTGACCTGGTCGATGGTCCTGCCGGCGAAGACATTTTGATAGTCTAGCGAATCGTTGGGGAAATTCTGCGGCATGGCCGGCTTGTAGGCGAACAGGCGGTCGGGGTTGCCGATCCACTCGCGGACCCACTCCGGCCGCAGTCGATCCGCCGTCAGGGCCAGGTTCGGACCTTGCGGCAGGGCCGACGCCGCGTCGCCGACACTGTGACACTGTAGACATAGGTTGCGATCGGTAATGAGACGGTAGGCGGCGCTGGCATACGCTCCGGTCTCCTCCCAGTCCTTGCGCAGCCGGCCGTAATCTTTCTTGTCCAGCTCCGCTTGCCATTTCTTGACGTTCGCCTTGCGGTTGTCGAGATCTTGCTGGGCCTGCTTCTTCGGCTCGCCCTCCTTGGCATCCTTCACGGCCTGCTCGGCCGCCTCCAGACCGGCTTGCGCCTCGGCGATCTGACGCTTGAGCGCGTCCTGCCAGACCGGCTCCATCTCCTTGACGCGCTCGTCGAGCTTCTTGTCCTTTTTCAAGCGATTGACATACTCGGCGGTGCGGGCGCGCCAGTACTGTTCGTCGCGCTGGTGGACGTTGACATAATTCGCCGTCACGCCGGAACCGGGATTGGTCAGCCGCGACACGCCGCTGAAGTAGTTGACCAGGGCGCGGGCCTCCTCGCCGCTCATGTTGAACTTCGGCATTCGCAGCATCATGAAGTTGGTCGGCCGGATCGGCGGTGGGTTGAGCAGGAACCCGTATAGCCAGTTGGGCTGCACGCGCTCGCCCTCGCGGATGAGCGGCGGCGGCAGGGTCGAGCGCACCTTGTCCGGGTCCGCCTCGCGCGGCTTCATGTACTGGACCATCAGGTCCGTGAACGTACCGCCCCACGGGTCGGCCCGCACGGTCAGGTCATCGGGATTGATGGCCGCGTTGCTGGCGGCCGGTAGGTCGCGCACGACCCGGTCGGTCCCCGTGAACCGCAGCGCGTCCGTCAGGCGGACGACGAGCATCGGCCGGTCGAAGTCCGTATCGTTCATCTTCGGGCTGGTGCCGAACACGGTCAGGCGGTCGGCCGCCGGCTGCGGCCTGGCCGTACCAGGCGTTATGGCCCGCGAAGAAGTGGTCCTTCTTGAAGCTGCTCTTGCTGGTGTTGTAGGCGTCCTGCAAGACCTTCAATCCGTCGTCGGTCGTCTTGAACTCGTACACGCCGGGACGGACCTGATGGCAGCCGGTGCAGTTGAATTTCTCCAGCACCTGATGCCCCTTGACCTCGGCCAGTCGATCCGGGTTGGGCCGGTTCAGATACTTCAGCGGCATCGGCTCGGCGACCAGGCCGAGGATGAACGTCATCACCGCCTCGCGCGCCTCGGCCTCCTCGAACTCCTGGCGAGCCTGATATGCCACATCGTCTTCGCCGTCGTGGCGTTTGGTGCGGGCGAAGCGGAACTGCGGCATACGCAAGCGATCGTCCCAGGTGCGGAGGCGGTGGAAATCGAAGCTGCGCGGCTCCATCAATTTCTGATGCAGGAAACCCTCGCGGCGATGGTGCTCCAGCGCCTCGAAATAAATGTCCTCGTAAGGCTGCTTGCCGTCTTCCGCGTGCCAGTCCTTGGCGGGCTTGGTCGGGTCGTCGGGGTTGTTGCGCTCCTTGACGATGGTGATAATGGTCGCGGGCGAAGATGTCGGCGTCCTCGAAAGCCAGTCGTTCGGGGTCTTTTTTGCCCCAGTCGTTCAGAGCCGTGCCGATCGGCTTGGCCGTCTCGAAGCCCGGCACGTCGTGGCAGCCGAAGCAGCCCAGGCGGTTGATCGCCTTGCGGCCGATGTACCACTTCAAGTTGTCGTCGCTGACCTTGCCTTCGAGCTTGCGCTCGTCGGAGTCGGGCGGCAGCGTGTTCAGCCGATCGCCCACGATGCCCGGCAATTCGCCCTTGTCCGGCGGCAGGATCTCGTTCACTTCGGCGCGAGTGAAGCCGGGCGCCTTGGCGAGATAGAGGCGAGCCAGAGCGACCAGATCTTCATGCTTCGGTTCGTCCGGCCCCTTCTCGTCCCAGTCGGTGACTTTCTGGCTCAGGAGCCATTCCGCCACGTCGGCGGCGTCTTCGGGTGACAGGTGCGTGATCGGCATGCGCGTCCGCGGATGGTAGACGGTCGGATTGAGGACCCACTGAACCACCCAGCGGCGCTTGGCCTCTTCCAGTCCGTTTTTATCCGCGATCTCGGGAGCGATCTTGGCCGCGATGCGGCTCAGGTTCGGCCCGAAGTTCGCCTCGCCCTGCACCGCGCCGACGCCGTCGCCGGCCTTGGCCGTTGCGTCGTGGCTGTGGCAAGCCAGGCAGCCTTTTTCGGTGAACAGCTTGCGGCCCTTGGCCGCGTTGCCGGCCTTGGGCAGCGAAACCGTCTTGCCTTCCTCATCCGTGATCTGTTTCGCCAGCGGCACGATCTGCCCGGCGGCGCGCACTTCCTTCGTCACTTCATCGAGATCCTTGGCCGCCTGCTCCAGTTCCGTCGTTTCCTCCGCGCTGAGATCTTCGGGATCGGGCTTCTTGGCCTGCAAGTTCGCCTTCTTCTTGTAAAGCTCCTGCAAGCGCTCTTGCAGTTGCCTCTGGCGGGTGTACAGACGATTGATCTCATTGCCCTGCGCCGGGACCGACATCAGGCCCAGTTCGGCCAGACGGCGGCTGGCGTCTTGCAGTTCCTTCCAGTCCCGGTCTTGCAGCAGTCCCTTCTTGAGCACTTCCTGCTGCTTCGCCACCAGGCCATCCAGGACCGAGCGGGCGTTGTCCTTGTTCTTGTCGCTTTCGAGATTGCCCTTGCTCTCGTGCAGCAAGTAATAAGCGATGCCGGCAATCTCCGTATCGGGGAAGCGCTGCTGATCTTCGGGCAGCACATCCTTCGTGTTATTGCTCAGGCCGTAGAAGTGCGGCATCTTGGTGTCCGGCCGGAAGCCGCGCGGCGCCTGCACCCATTTGCGCACCCACTCCTGATTGGTCTTCTCGGCGAGGCGGCGCAGGCTGGGGCCGACCTTGCGGTACATGCCAGGCAGGTTGAGCGGATCGGATTTCGCCTTGTCCTGCTCGGCCGGGGTCAGATATTCCAGCGCCGGCTGCGGCTCCAGGCGCAGGTCGGGACCGACCTCCCGAGCCGACTTGATGCCGGATATTTCGTGACAGCCGAAGCAGCCATTCTCGCGGATCAACTCGTAACCCTTCAGCAGCTTGGGCGCTTCTTCCTTGCTGCCGTGGCGAACCAGGTCCGTCACCTCGTGATGGCACTTGATGCAGCTCGATTCAACGAATCGGCTGGACAGCATCGGGAAGTCCCAGAAATGACTGTGCGCCCAGCCGTACTGGTTGTGCCATTCCTCTTCCTGCGTGGCGTCGGCCGGCGTGTGGGCGGCCAGAACGAAATCGGTGGCGCTGCCCTGGCCCTGATGGCACGACGTGCAGCCGAACTTCTCCATCGGATGCGGGCTGTTGGCATCGACGAACAGATCGAGGCGCGGGTGGGCGGCGTATTGCGTGATCTCACCCTTGCTCAGATTGAGCCAGCGCACCTTCTTGGGCACGTCGCCCGGATCGAAGCCGAGGTTCTCATTCTTGGCCCGCTCGCTCAGCATTTTCCGCGCGGTGTCCAGCCGCTCCTGCATGCCCTCGGCGCGTTTCTTTTCCGCCTCCAGCGCGACGATGCGGGCATTGGCGCGCTTGACCTCCTCTTCCGAGGCGCCGCTCTTTTGCAATTCATCTCGGCGTGCGGCACTCTTGTCGATCTCCTTCTGGATGACCTCTGGAGGGCTGGTCAAACGGGTCAGCGACGCATGATCGAACGTGCCGCGGTCGATGCCGAGATGGCAGGAGATGCAGCGGTCGTAGCGCGGCACGTCCTTGAAGCCGCCGTAGTCGATGGTCAATTCGGGCAGCCAAAGCTGCTTGATCTTGGTCGGCGACTCGAAGGCGTCCACGATCGGCAGCCGGCGGAACTCGTCGCCGAACTTCCAACTTTTTTGGGCCGTCACCTTGGCATAGCGGTCGAACGAGGCCGTCACTTTCTTGAGATCGTCCTCGGCCTGGTTGACTTCCTGTTGCGGGCCGTCCAGGGGTTGCGTTACTTCCTTGCCGATCTGCTGATCGATCTTGTCCAGTTTGCCCTGGGCCTGGGTGAGCTGGTCCTGTTGCTTATCGAGTTCCTGTTTCAGCTTGGTCGACTTCCTCCTGCAAGGTTTTCTGCCGCTCCGGAGTCGCCTTGCCCAGATGCTCGACGGCGATATTGTAAAGGCTCATTTGCGAGTCGAAGTCGGCCTTGATGCCGCGATACGCGCTGTCTTGCAAATCGCGCTGGGCCATCAGCTCGCGCTCTTTGGGGCGAAGCTCGTCGCGCTTGGCCTCCAGCGCTCTTCTTGGCGTCGGCCACCTTCTGCCGGGCCGCCTGGACCTGCTCGCTGGCGGGCAGCTGGGCGATCATCTGGTGCTCGTTCATCGCCTCTTCCACGTCGCGGAACTCGCGCTGAACGTGCTTGAACTGGCGGTCGTAATCCTGCCAGAACATCCACAGGGTGCCGATAAGCATGAGGATGCAGGAGACCGCGAAGACGATATCCAGCATCCGCTGATTGCGATAGGTCTGATCGGTGGCGGCCATGATCGTCCCTACTAGATGTTGAAGAAGATTTCGGGGATGGCGACGATGTACTTCAAGTTCATGGTCCAGCGCAGCACCATCTTGATGGGCAAGGCGGCCATGAACTGCATGAGCGTCACCAGCGTGATAAAGCGGACAAAGCCCATCCGCAAAAAGAATGGCCGCATCACCGTGCGGGCCAACAAGGGCGGCAGGGCGAAGAGATACAGAAGCACCAGGATGATGCCGGGCAATTCACGGATGATCGGCCCGAAGAAGTTGCCGAAACGGACCTTGAAGTCATCCAGCGGCATGTGCAGCATGTTCAGCCAGAACAGCTGCGACAGGTTGACGTTGTTGAGCGGCAAGACCTTGTGTGGGTCCCAATACTCAAACGGGCCGAAAAAGTTCCAATTCGGGCCGCGAGGAAGGTGCCCAGGACGATCAGCGTCACCCACAGCACCACGAAGCCGAACAGGAAGATCGACACCGAAAACTTGCGCTCGGCGAACGAGAAGTAGCCGTTGCCCTGGCGGTTGAAGTCGATGTAGGGGATGGCGATGAGGCCAATGATAATCATGGTCGGCAACACGACGCCGGCCATCCACGGGTCGTAATAGACGAGCATCTCTTGCAGGCCGAGGAAGTACCAGGGGGCCTTCGACGGGTTGGGCGCCTTGGCGCTGGTGGCCGGCTGTTCGAGCGGCGCCTTGAGCAGCACGGACCAGATGACCAGCACGAACGTGGCGATGATCATGGCGATCAATTCGGTGTACACGAGGTCCGGCCAGACCAGGACTTTTTCGTCATCGACTTTCTCCAGCACCGGCTCGCCGCGGGCAATCCGTTCGTCATTCTGCACCGCCCGGTAGAGGGCGGCCCATGTGAAAAAGCCCACTGAGAAGATCAACATGCTGATGGGGACGTTATCTTCCTTGGCGACGATTTCGCGGAAATTCGGGTCGGTCATGGCCCAGCCGCCGAACAGCAGGGTGAGCTGGAGGATGGCCCAGGCAACATCCGGCTGCACGAAGAATTTGCGGTAGTACAGGAGCACGATGAAGCCGACGACGGACAGGGTGACGTAGAGGATCGGCCCCATCTGGCCGCCGTCGAGTCCCATGAGCCAGGTGGTGAAGGCGCGGATGCCGAGCGGCAAGATCGGCCCGGCGTGGATTAGATACAGCAGGGTGTGGACGAGGAAGACGACGCCGACAACCGCCCAGAGCGCGGCGGAGGCCAGCTTCTTCGGCCCGTAGTACCAGTAGGCCGCGAAGCCGAAATTGAGCAGGGCCACGAGCAGGTAATAGACCGCCAGCCCGTTTTGCAAGCCTTTATCGAGCATGTGTAGACGCCCTGTACATAGCCCCCGGCTTGCCGGGGGAAAACCACCCCCGGCAAGCCGGGGGCTATGTGATCCCCGATATTACAGCGGCCCGCTGATGCCACCGTCCTTGCGCACACGCCAGAAGTGGACGGCGATGAGGACGGCGACGGCCAGCGGAATCGCGACGCAGTGCAATACATAGAAACGCAATAGCGTCTCGCCGCTGACAAAGCGCCCGCCCAGCAGGATGAATCGCGCAGTCCGAGCCGGAATGAATGAGTGAGACATCACCCACTTTCAAAAAGCTCGCGCCCGGCCCCTCGTGGCCCAGGAATGGTGTGGCGCGGGCCATGTTGCTGCCGACCGTGATGGCCCAGATGGCGAGTTGGTCCCACGGCAGCAGGTAGCCGGTGAAGCTCAGAAGCAGCGTCAACACGAGCAAGATGACGCCGACCCCCCAGTTGAATTCTCTCGGCGGTTTGTAGCTTCCGGTCAAGAAGACGCGATACATGTGCAGCCAGATCGTGATGACCATGGCGTGGGCGTCCCAGCGGTGCAGTTCGCGGAGGATGCCGAGCGTGGCCACATCGCGGAGAATGAGGATGTCGTTGTACGCATGTTCCAGCGTCGGCCGATAGTAGAACATCAGCAGCACGCCGGTCACGGTCAGTTCCAGGAACATGAAGAACGTCAGTCCGCCCATGCACCACGTATAGCTGAGCGCGATGCCGCTCTTGCGCACGGACACCGGATGCAGGTGCAGAAAGACGTTGGTGAGCATGACGACCACGCGGTTGCGCCGGTCGCGCGGGGCCGGGTGGCGGAAGACGCTCTTCCACACCTGCGAATTACGGATGAAATCGCCAACCGACATGGGTTTCTTCCTTCTTCACCAGCCCGCCGCGCCAGCAGGGGTGCCCTTGCTGGCGCGGCGGGCTGGTCGGATTACACCTTGATGAACGATTCGGAGTTGGTCCACTCGCCGCGTTCCTGCTGGAACTTCTTGCTCATATCGACGACGATCTGGCCGTCGTCGCCGATAGCGACGGCCCAGCGTTCCAGCGGCCGGGGCGCGGGGCCTTCAAAATTGATGCCGCTGATGTAGAAGCCGCTGCCGTGACAGGGGCATTTGAATTTCTGCTCGCGTTCGAGCCAGTTGGGCGTGCAGCCCAGGTGCGTGCAGGTGGTGCTCAGCGCGTAAATGACGCCGTTGTTGCGGACGACCCAGGCGTGCTGGTCCTTGTAGCGCTCGACGACCTTGCCGTCCTCGTAGCCGTCGGGGAAACCGACCTTGATCTTGTTGGGCGGCTCGGCCAAGACATTGGGGAACAGGAAGCGCACGGTGCCGAGCGTCATCAGCGCCAGCGAGGCGGTCATGGTCGTCCAGGCGATGCCGATCCAGGTGGCGAACATGGCGTAGAGAAAGCCGCGTCGATCCGCCTTGCCCTTGGCGACCGGCTTGGCCGCCGGTTTGGGCGGGACGGCCGAGGCTGGCTTGGTCGTCACGGCCGCCGGGTTCGCCGCGGCTGCGGCGACGGGAGGATTGGCGGTGACGCCGGTTTCGGGCTTGTCGGATGGGGTAGGCGGTGAGTTGCCGGGGATGTTCGGGTTGGGATCTGACATGACGAATCCAACACTCCGTATGCGAAAACCAGGGGGCCGATCGGCCGGACCACCGGGGAAGTTGTAGCCCGCGCAGGGGGCAGCGTCAACCTATTTCGGGGTGCGGTATCACGTAGAGAGGGTGTTTTGCAAACCGGATGCCAAGGCGACGGCGGCGATTCCGCGAGAAAACGGGGGCTGGGCGGGGCGATCATTCCCGCGAGCGGAAATCGAGGCGGTGTTTGTTCTCGAAAGTGAGAAGCTGCCGACCTCCGCTGCTCAGGGACGGCGCGGGAACGAGGAAATTTAATCACTCTGCTTGCTGGCGCTGCGGGCTGGTGAGAGGATCCCATTATGACAGGGCGGCGGGGTCGGCGCGTGCAATTGCACCGTGCCTTCTCGAAACTGGGTTGGGGATCGCGCGGCCAGGCGTGGGCTTGGATTCGCGCCGGCGAAGTGTGTGTCGATGGCCGGGTGGTCACGGACCCGCTCACATGGGTCGATCTGGACCATCAGCGCATCACGCGCAACGATCGCGAGGCTCCGGCGATCGCTGGTTCTTTGACTCTGGCCCTGCACAAGCCGCGCGGCATCGTTACCACGCGACGCGATGAGCGCGCCGAAAAACCGTTTACGATCTGCTACCGCCGGATCTACCGTGGATCTTCCCGGCCGGCCGGCTCGACGCCGATTCGGAAGGCTTGCTGATCCTGACCACCGACGCCGACCTGGCCGTGCGCCTGACCGAGCCGGAACAGCACGTCCCCAAGACGTATCACGTCGCCGTCAAGGGCCGGCCGACACCGGAGGCGATGGAGACCCTGCGCCGCGGCGTCGATTTGCCTGACGGCCGAACTCGGCCGGCGCAGGTGCGCTTGCTCGAAGCGAGCGACAACCACAGCGTTCTGGAAATCATTCTGACCGAAGGACGCAACCGGCAGATACGCCGCATGACCGCCGCCGTCGGCCATCGGGTGCGCCGGCTGGTGCGCGTGGCCATCGGTGCTTACACGTTGGGCGATCTCGCACCCGGAGCGTATCGGCCGCTCGACGAATCCGACCGCGAACGGCTGCTCCGATCGTCAAAAAAATAACAAAATCGCCCTTGATCCTCACGTTACGTGAGGACGTATCATTCCGTCATGGCTGCTATCCCGGACGCGCCGGAGGAGAGATCGTCATGCGGTTCGAGGCGTTGAAGGTGGGCGAACTGGCGAGGCGGACGGGCCTGACCGTCCGCACGCTCCACCATTACGATGACATCGGCCTGCTGAAGCCGTCGCTTCACACCGAGTCGGGACACCGCCTCTACACGGCCGAGGACATCGCGCGCTTGCAGCAGGTGATCTCGCTGCGGCAACTCGGCTTCTCGCTGGAAGAGGTCCGCGATTGCCTGAGTCGGCCGAACTTCTCGCCGTCGGAGATCATCGGCCTACATCTGGCGCGTCTGCGGGAGCAAATCGAGTGGCAGCGGAAACTGTGCGAGCGGCTCGAAGTACTCGCCGACCATTTCCGCACGGCGGGAGAGGTCTCCGCCGAGGAATTTCTCTACACGATCGAGGTGATGACCATGATGGAAAAACTGTACACGCCCGAGCAGATGAAGCAGTTCGAGGAAATCGCCAAGCAGGTGGGGCCGGAGGAAATCCAGGCCGTCCAGGAGGCGTGGACGGCACTGCTTGCCGAGGTCCGGGCCAACCGCGATCTCGACCCGGCCAGCCCGCAGGCGCAGGCGCTCGCTCGGCGCTGGGACGAATTGCACGAGCGCACCATGCGCGGCTATCAGGCATACCCGGAGGTGAAGCAGGCCATCGCGGATAACTACCAGCAAGGCCGGTTCGAGGGACACCCTCTTGCTCCGCAGGCCGCCGACTTCGCGTTCATCGAGCGCGTCAAGGCGGCGCGGCCTTAACCTCAACACCAGCCCGCCGCGCCAGCAAGGGTTGCTTCCCTTGCTGGCGCGGCGGGCTGGTTAGTTGAGCAGCCCCAGCACCAGCCAGCATCCAATCGATACCAGCATCGTGCCCGGAATGGTCAGGATCCACGCCCAGACGACCCGGCCGGCCACAGCCCAGCGCACGGCGCCGAGGCGCTTCATCGCCCCGACGCCGAGGATGGCCCCGGTGATCGTGTGCGTCGTGCTGACCGGCACACCGCCGAAAACCGTCAGGGCCAAGGTCGCCGCCGCCCCGGTCTCGGCGCAGAAGCCGTCCACCGGACGCAGACGAATGAGTCCCTGTCCCACCGTTTTGACGATCCGCCAGCCGCCGCACAGGGTTCCCAGACCCATGGCGATGTGACAGGCCAGCACCACCTCGGTCGGCACCTGCGTGGGCGTCTCGAAGGGCGAACCGCCCCGGCTGGCCGCGATGAGCAGCACGAAGATGATGCCCATCGTCTTCTGGGCGTCGTTGCCGCCGTGGCCGAGACTGTACAGCGAGGCCGACAACAGTTGGCCGCGACGGAACAGGTGATCCACATGCCGCGGCGTCGCCCGGCGAAACAGCCACGACACCGCCACCATCATCGTCAGCCCCGTGAGGATGCCCAGAAGCGGCGCCAGCCCGATGAAGAGGAATGTCTTGCCGATGCCGTCCCAGCGCAGGGCGACTTGGCCCGCCTGCATCAATCCCGCGCCCATCAGACCGCCGACCAGGGCGTGCGACGAACTGGTCGGCAGGCCCCAGTACCACGTCAGTATGTCCCAGAAGCAGGCGGAAATCAGCGTGGCGGCGATGACCCGGTTATTGACCACGCTGGGATCAATAATGTCCTTGCCCATCGTATCGGCGACGCGGAGGTGGAAGACGAGGAAGGCGACGAAGTTGAAAAACGCCGCCCACAAGACGGCCATGCCCGGCGACAGCACGCGCGTGGAGACCACCGTCGCCACGGAGTTGGCCGAGTCGTGGAAGCCGTTGAGGAAGTCGAACGCCAGGGCCAGGGCGATCAACAGCCAGACGGCGAGAGGAAGCCGCCCCAGGGTATCGGTCCAGGTTGTCGGCGGCGGTCTGGAGGAAGTGCATGTCAGCTCCCTTTGATCACGACTTCCGAAATCGCCGTGGCCAGGCTCTTGCAGGCATCAACCGTCTCCTCCAGCCAGCCGTACAGCTCGCGCCACTTGATTAAAAGCAGAATGTCCGGCGGGTCGGCGAACAGGGCGCCGTCGCTCTCGCGGTAGATGCGGTCGGCCTCGTTCTCCAGGCGGTGGATTTCCAGAAGCCGTGCTTGAATGCCGGCCACGTCCTTCATGCTCCGGCACAGGGCCAGCGCCTCGGTGACGTGCTTGCACGACTCATGAATGATCCGCGCCATCGCCTCGGCGGCCGGCGTCGGCCGGTCGATGCGGAAGGTGACGAAGCGGTGGGCCGTCTCCTCCATGTTGTCCAGAATGTCGTCGAGCCGGCCCGCCAGCGTGTGGATGTCCTCGCGGTCGAACGGCGTGATGAACGTGCTGTCCAGCGCCGTGATGATCCGCCGGACCACCTCGTCGCAGGCGTGCTCGTCCTCCTTTAGCTCGTTGCTCCGCTCCTGCAAGCGATCGAACTTCGTGACCATGGCGAGGAAGCGATCCGCCGCCCGGTTGAGCACGACGGCCCCTTCGTCGAACATGTCGAAAAACTTGACCTCGCGCGGGATCAGGCTGAAAGGCATCGGTTCAAGTCCTCCCGAAACACGGCGGGCGGGGCGTCACGAATCGCCCCACCCGGATGCTTTGTGTTGTATCTATTCTTAGAGAGTTCGCGCGGCCCGGCGCGATCTCTCAGCCGTTTTCGGCCCTAATTTGTAAACTGAGTGTGCGGAATATCGCAATTGAAAATCAGGTTGCCACGAATGACACACGCATGGCACGACGTGACGCCGGGCGAGCATTTGCCCGCCGAGTTCACTGCCGTCATCGAGATCCCGATGGGTTCCAGCGTCAAGTACGAGCTGGACAAGGAAACCGGCCTGTTGCGGCTGGACCGCATCTTGTACTCGGCCGTGTACTACCCGGCCAACTACGGCTTCATCCCGCAGACCTTGGCCGAGGACGACGACCCCTTGGACGTGCTGGTGCTCTGCCAGGAGGCCGTCGCGCCCTTGACGCTGGTCAACGCCCGGGCCATCGGCCTGATGACCATGATCGACAGCGGCAAGAAGGACCATAAAATCCTCGCGGTGGCCGTGGACGACCCGGAATATGACGATTTCCGTGAGGCCAACGAACTGCCGGTCCATCGTCTGACCATGCTGCGCCGCTTCTTCCAGGATTACAAGCTGCTGGAAGGCAAGGCGGTCGAGGTGGACGAAATGCAGGCGGCGGCATCGGCGCTGCCGATCGTCGAGGAAGCGCTGGCGCGCTACAGTGCCCAGCGGCGACGCGGTTTCAAGGGGTTCGGCAAACCCGGCAGCAAGCACGGCGAACGGCCCGCCGAAGGTTAACGCGCGGCGCACTGGGCACCGTAGGGGATGCCGTACTCCGTGCCCGCGAAGTTCTGGCGGGTGTGGACGTAGGCAAGCATGTTCGCGGAGATGCAGAATTGCGCCAACCACAAGGACATCAGCAGGACGCGACCCACGCGAACGGAGCGAGCGTGTTCTCCCCCCGTCGCCAGGGCCAGACGCGCGACCCAGAGGAATTCGAGCGGAAACAGCACGATCATGTAATGACGATGGATCGAGAAGCTCGATAGCGTCAGGAGCAGGCCGAAACCCCACAGGGCCGCATTCTGCGTGAAGGCGCTGGCGGATTCCCGGCCGATCCAGCAGTCACGCCATTGGTCGCGCCGCCGCCAAAGAGAAATCCCGGCCCGTCCCAGCATCAGCAGAGCAATACCACCGACGATCCAATGGAGCAGGCCGACGAGGTACGTCGGCCTGCCGGCCAGCAGCGGATAGCTCAGGAACTCACGGAAATACGGACCAAATGTGTAGTCAATTCCCAGGCCGAACGATTCGGTGAACCAGCGAATCCAGAACTTCAACTCGAAGGCGTGAACCCAACGATGCGGATTGATGGGCCGAGCGCTCGGCTGCGTAAGCAAATGAATCAGCCAGGGCAGCATCGGCAGCGTTCCCAGCGCAGTGCCGATCAGCCAACTCCGCCAGGCGACGCGCTCGCGCCACGGTCGATCGAACAGAAGCGCCCATAGGACGAAGCCGCTGGCGAAGAAGAAGCCGGCCATGTGGATCTGTCCCAGGCAGACGCCGACCATACCCCACACAAACGCCGGGACGCGGCGCTGGCGATACCACCAGCCGTACAGCATGGCTAGCGTCAACAGCGGCAGCACGCACGGCGGCCAGATTTTGCGATGAAACAACACTGCGAGCGGATTGACCGCGACAAGAGCGGCCGCCCACAGCCAGGCTTCGCGCTCGCCGCGCGGGACATGACGGAGGGCGAAGCAGACGAGCAGTACCAGCGCGGCGACATTCGTGATCTGGACCGCCCGCGCCAGGGCCGGCGGATCGTCGGCGCCTGAGAGGCGCTCGAGCAGCACGAAAACCCATACGCTCATACCCGGATTGGGAATGTCCACGCTGGAGGGCATGCCCAGCCAGGGCAAGTCGCCGTCGCGGCTGTGCTCGAAGGTCCAGGCTTCATCGGCCTTGTATTCGATGTCCTCGGCCCAGATCAGGCGCAGGCCGGCACCCGCGAATAGCGCGAGGACAATGCCGAGGATGGACCAGGGAATGCGGTGCATCAGATTCTGCGATAAAACCCTTGTTTAGCCGCGAGCCGCAGGCGAGCGCGGCACGCGCTCGTCTGCGGCTCGTGGCTAAACGGAAATCTTCACGCCGCACGCCGGGCGCTTGCCACACACGCCTTTTCGAGCAGCACGGGGGGCGATTCCTCCGGCAGCGCCAGCACGGCGGGCGGGATGAAATAGGAATGCTCCAACGCATAGCGGCCGCGCAGCACGGAATGACTGCACGTATCCGTCATGGCCACCCAGACGGAACCGGGCGGGAAGGTGTGCAGGTATTTCGGGCCGCGTTCCTGGAATTCCTCGCACATTTTGAGGTAATCGTGGAAGCGCAGCATGAACAGGTCGTATTCCGAGCGGCGAGCCATACCCGGACGGAACAGGGTCAGGACGCCCTGGCCGATCTGCTGCAACCAGCGCGAACCGTTTCGACCGGGCAGGCCGGCGGCCTCACCGAAGCGCTTGAGCAGCTTGGCGAACGGGTCCGACGTCACCCAGATGCGCGGTTCGCGCGAGTTGATGTTGGCGAAGACACGCAGGATGCGGTTGCCGCGCGAGGGGCGGTTGGGGAAGGCATCGACGTGCAGCAGGTCGTTGCGCGCCGTCGGCCGCAGCCGCCGCGTCGCCTCCTCCTGCGGCCGAAAACTGGCGCGGTCCAGCTGCCACGCTTGACGATACTGCGGCAGCACACCGCCCAGCCAATCCGTCGCCGCCGTCGAGAAGCGCGCGAAGATCGCTCGCAGCCTTTCGACCTGCTCGGTGCCCGTCCGCACGAACCCGTTCACCTTCTCGTTGGCCGGGTTGTAGCTGATGTTCTTGTGGGCCAGGTTGCCGAGTTCCTGGTGGAGCAGAAAATCGAGATCTTCGCCTTGCGGGAGGGTGAACGGGGCGGTCGGGTAAAACAGGACTTCACCCCGTTCGAGGCGCTCCGCCAGCGGGTTCGGAGCGGCGTCCAGCGCGTCCATGAACATGCTCTCCTCTGTTCGAGTGATCCCGGATGACCGAGGGGGTGTGACCGACAGGTGCGGGAGAGGACACCGGCATCCGATTCGAGGGAGGGCTATACCATTGCGTTCGCCGGACGATCAAGCCCGACCACATAGCCCCCGGCTTGCCGGGGGTGTTTTCTTTCCCCCGGCAAGCCGGGGGCTATGTGTTCAGGAAGCGTGCCGGCCCTGGGCACAGGAGATGCGAACAGATCCGAATCCGAGCCGTCGCTGTCGGGAAGCGTCAGACGCGGGAGGCTGAGAACAAAGCGGGTCGGTTCGTGGCGGCGCGGCGGATCGAGGCGCACGTCGCCGCCTTGCAGATGAGCCAGGCGCCAGGCGATCGGCAGTCCCAGGCCGCGGCCTCGGCCCGCCGTCCGGCCGGAAAAAAATGGGTCGAACAGGTAGGGCCTCTGGTCCGCCTCCGGGCCGGGGCCGCTGTCCTCAACGGCCACCTCGACCGGCTCGCCCTCGACGGGCCGGCGCAGCACGAGGCGCGTCCAGCCGTCCGCCGGGGCCGCCTCGATGGCGTTGCGTAACAGACAGGTGAGGGCCGTGCGGATCTGGGCGGCGTCGGCATAGACTGGCAAGCGCTCCGGTTGCAGTGCTACCTCGATGCGCACCCGCCGCTGCGTCGCCAGTTCCGTCAGGCCGGCGGCCACCTCGCCGACCAGCGCCGGCAGATCGACCCAGCCCGGACACGGCGGGGCCGGCTTGGCGAACTGCATGAGGTCGCGCAGGATGCCGTGAATGCGCCGCGTCTGCGTGACGATGGCCTCGAGCGCTTTCCGCGGGGCGTCCTCGGCGTCGCCGTGAAACCAGTCGGCCTCGTGGCTGAGCAGGTATTGCGCCTGCCCGGAGATGACGGCGAGCGGGTTATTGATCTCGTGGCCGGCGCCGGCGGCGAACTCGGCCAGCGAAGTCAGCTTGCCCGTCTGCAAGCGCCGCGCTTCGCCGTGAACCTGTTCTTCGAGGGCGCGATGGAGGGCGTCCACCTCGTGTTCGAGATGATCGTGCAGCGTCTGCTCGCGGAGACGACGATTCTCGGCGGCCAACTCCAGCACGTCACGCAAAAGCGGGACCTCGCGCGGCTCCTGCCAAACAGGAGCGGGTGACAGTTCCACGCGGCCGCCGTCGAGATCCTGTCCTTCCGGGATCAGCAGGACGGTTCGATCTTCCGCGCAGAAAGCACGGTCGCACAGACCGAGATCCACGCTGTGTTTGCGGGCCTCGTCGATGGCCAGGCGGGTGAGCGGAAACAGAACGGGATCGGCCCGGAAGGTCTGCGCCAGCAGAATGGGCATGTGCAAATGCTCCGCGGCGGCACTGATCCAGGAGGGCAAGCGCCACCGTCGCGCCAGACGGCGCGCGATGGCGGCTTGATCGATACCCCAGTGGCGGCGCTGCGTTTCGGCCGGGTCGGCACGCAGCGCGGGGTCGGCGAGGCAGTCGGCCACGGCCTGCGGATCGACCGCGCACATGGCCAGCCAGCCCAGGGGAGCGAGCAGGCCGCACGCCCACGCCGCCTCCGGATCGCACCGGCCGGTGCGTTCGGCCAGGCATCGGGCCAGATGGGCCAATGTCAAACAGGCGTCGTAAACGGGTCGAACCGCCGGACGGTTCCAGTCCACGAAACCGTGCGGTTGATCGAGCAGACGCAGAGCGTCCTCGAAAGGCGGGGCTTGCTCGAAGGCGGTGGCGAAAAAGGAGGGCGGGGAAGCGGCGAAACCGCGGCCCGGCCACGGAGCCTCACTGTGGCGGACGATGAGCAGGACGGCGCCCGGATCGTGACGGATCGCCGGCCAGATTGAGACGGTGGGGGTTCGCCCGAGAGCGGCCAGGGATGCGGCGCAGGGCGAAAGCCAACTCAGGCGCAGCACGGCCTCCGCCCGCTTGGCTGGATCGCTCACGGCTCCCTCCGAGTAGGGGTCAGGGGTCAGGAGACAGGGGTCAGGAGTCAGGGATCAGGAGTCAGGAAAAACAAGCACTCGTGCCGCTTTTTCCTGACCCCTGACTCCTGACCCCTGATCCCTGTTACGCCGGGGTTGACGCCGGCTCGATCTCCAAGAGGGCGCACATCTCGTCGATCAGCTCTTCGATGTCGAACGGCTTGTGCAGGAACTTGTCGGCGCCGGCCAGACGCAGCTCCTGGATCTTGTCCTCTTCGATCATGCCGGAGATGCACAAGATGCGCACGTCCTCCAGCGTGGTGTCGGCGCGGACGCGGTGGCAGACTTCCTTGCCGTTGATGTCGGGGAGCATCACGTCCAGGACGATGATGTCCGGGCGGTACTCCTTGACCATCATGCCGGCGTCGAAGCCGTTGGAGGCGATGCGCACCTCGAACCGGCCGTCCTCGTCGAGGACCTTGCTCATCAGATCGACCAGTTCGGCGTCGTCGTCCACCAGAAGGACCTTGCGCTTGCCGCTCTCCAGCGCGTCGGTGGGGATGCCGTTGTCCTTCATGAACTTGTACAGCGCTTCGCGGGGGATGCGCCGGAACCGCGAGCCGGGCACCCGGAAGCCTTTGAGCTGTCCGTTGTCGAAGCAACGGATGATGGTCTGTTGGCTGACTTTACAGATCTTGGCGGCTTCGCCGGTCGTGAAAACAGTTTTCATGCGTTCATCCATTCCTTCCTGGCGCACGGCCAGGCGCACGAGTGCTGGCCCCGGTCCTCTTTCCGTTCGAGGCCCGCGGGCCGAAATCGTCCCTGATTTGCCTCTTGCCTATCCCTCAAGCAACGCCACGGTCCGTGCCGGATCCGCCAGCGCGTCGTTCGTTGGGGTCGTGGGGATTGGTTCAACCATCCGCCGTCTTGGGGCGGCGAACGATAGACTCGGCGCCTGTTACCTCGAAGGTGTGAACCCGTGGCCGTGAGCCACCCCGCGTACGATTGGTGCCGATTCAAGTCCGGAGGGGATTGCCAATCTTTCCGACAACCGCGATTATAACCGACTGTCCCAGCGTGTCAACGCAAATCGTCCCGCACGCCACGCTCTAACCTCTTACGTCGCCCGCACTTCCTCCGAACGATGGGAAATTCTTACCTGATTGTAAAAATTTCTCTCCGTTGGCATAGTCACCCACACCCCTCCTTTTAACCATACTACCTTTGTCCCGGATTTGTCACTGTATTCTCCCTCTTTATCGGAGCGCCAAACTTCTCTCTTTGCATTCTGTTCCCCAGATTGCCGAATCACACATGGCCGGAATCCCTACGATCTCGCCTATTCCTCAATCCAGATAAATCAGCAGCACCGCCAGGTCCGCCGGAGAAATGCCGCTGATTCGGCCCGCCTGTCCGAGACTGGCGGGGCGAATACGGCTGAGCTTTTCGCGCGCCTCGGCCCGCAATTGCGGCACCGCGGCGTAATCAAAGTGGGCGGGGATCGGCCGCGATTCCATGCGCTGGAAGCGCTCGATCTGCGCCGTCTGCCGATGGATGTAGCCGGAGTATTTCGCCTCCAGCACCACCTGCTCGATCGCGTCGGGCGCGAACCCTGAGACTTCCAGGCACCACTCGCGCATTTGCTCCCAGGTCGTTTCCGTCCGCCTGAGCCACGTCTCCAGCGTTTCGCCTTCGTGCTTGTTCGCGCGGAGCACGCTTATCAACGAGGCGATGCCCTCTTCCTTGCGGCATAGTCGTTGCCAGTCCTCGTCATTCACCAGACCGATGCGCCGGCCGATCGGCGTGAGGCGGCGATCGGCGTTGTCGTGGCGCAATAGCAGCCGATACTCGGCCCGGCTCGTGAACATGCGATACGGTTCGTCCACGCCCTTCGTCACGAGATCGTCGATGAGGACGCCGATGTACGCCTGGCTGCGATCGAGAATAAGCGGCGGCTCGCCCTTGATCTTGAGCGCGGCGTTGATGCCAGCCATCAACCCCTGAGCGGCGGCCTCCTCGTAGCCGGTCGTGCCGTTGATCTGTCCGGCGAAATACAGTCCCTCGACCGGCTTCGTCTCCAGCGTCGGATGCAGTTGCGTCGGCGGGGCGTAGTCGTATTCGACGGCGTAGCCCCAGCGCAGCACCTCGGCGTTCTCCAGGCCGGGGATGAGGCGAAGCATCCCCTGCTGCACGTCCTTGGGCAGACTGGTAGAGATGCCGTTGCAGTAATACTCCCAGGTGTTGCGGCCTTCCGGTTCGAGGAAAATCTGATGGCGGTCCTTCTCGGCGAAGCGGACGACCTTGTCCTCGACCGACGGGCAATAGCGCGGCCCGCGGCCCTGGATCTGTCCGGAGTACATCGGCGCCCGGTGCAGGTTGGCGCGGATGAGATCATGAACCGCCTCATTCGTATACGTGATGTGGCAGTCCATCTGCGGCTGCGTGATGCGCTCAGTGGCGAAGCTGAACGGCCGGGGATTAACGTCGCCCGGCTGGCGTTCGGTTTTCGAGAAGTCGATGGTCCGCCCGTTAAGACGGCAGGGCGTGCCGGTCTTGAAGCGGGCCAGTTGAAAGCCGCAGTCGGCGAGACTATCGCTGAGCGATTCGGCGGTGCCATCGCCGGCGCGTCCGCCGCGCGTCTTGGCCTCGCCGGTGTGCATGATCGCCTTGAGAAACGTGCCGGTCGTCAGCACCACCGCCCTGGCCCGGTACAGCGTATCGCCGCGGGCCACCACACCGGTGACTCTTTGGAAGGATGAAGGAGGAAGGATGAAGGATGAGGAGGGATGGTTTTCATTCATCCTTCCTCCTTCATCCTTCATCCTTTCGAGTACCAGTCCTTCCACCATCTCCTGGCGCAGCGTCAAATTGGGCTGCGCCTCGATCCGGTGTTTCATGGAGAACTGGTACATTTTCTTGTCCGCCTGCGCTCGCGGTGAGTGCATGGCGGGTCCCTTGGTCTGGTTGAGCATGCGGAACTGGATGGCGCTGGCGTCGATCACCTTGGCCATCTCGCCGCCGAGGGCGTCGATCTCGCGGACGATCTGGCCCTTGGCGACGCCGCCGATGGCGGGGTTGCAGCTCATCTGCGCCACGGCGTCCGCGTTCATGGTCAACAGGGCGGTGCGCAGCCCGAGCCGCGCCGCCGCCAGGGCCGCCTCGACGCCGGCATGGCCGGCCCCGACGACGACCACGTCGAAGTCGAAGGTCAAGGGAAACATGGTGAGTTGGCCTGTAGGTGCCGGACTGACCTCTCCCGGCAATATACCCGAAGAGGCGTCAAAGGAAAAAGAGGGACTGACCGCGGCGGGCGGCGCGGGCTAAGGATGCACGTAAGGCAACAACAGTTTACAATAGGGTGATAGATGCATTCGTTTAGCGACGCTTCGCAGAAGCGTGGGAGCGAACACGCTTCTGCGAAGCGTCGCTAAACACCGTAGACCCCAGGAGATGGCATGCACGAGCAGTCCCACGCTTTCCTCCAAAAACTCCTCGAAACCCCCAGCCCCTCCGGATACGAACGCCCCGTGCAAGATTTCGTCCGCGACTGGGCGCGTCCCTACGCCGACGAGGTCCGCACCGATCGGCACGGCAACGTTCTGGCCATCCGTCATCCTACCCCCCACCCCAACCCTCCCCCACAAGGGGGGAGGGAGTTTCTTTCCCCCTCCCCCCTTGTGGGGGAGGGTTGGGGTGGGGGGGCTGCTGAGCGGTCGCCGCGGATCATGCTGGCCGGCCACTGCGATCAGATCGCCCTCATGGTGCAATACATCGACGAAAATGGCTACCTCTACGTGCAGCCGATCGGCGGCTGGGACATGCAAATCCTGCTCGGGCAGAACCTGACGGTGTGGACGCGGCAAGGCGCGGTCGCTGGCGTGGTGGCCCGGCGGGCGCCGCACCTGATGACCGGCGACGAACGCAACAAGGTGCCGACCTTTACCGATGTGTGGATCGACATCGGCGCCAAGGACCGCAAGGAAGCCGAGGAGTTGGTGACGCCCGGCGACCCGGTGACGTTCGCATTGGGTTATCGGCCGCTGCGCAATCGCCTGGCCGTTTCGCCCGGCATGGATGACAAGGTCGGCCTGTGGACGGTGATGGAGGCGCTGCGCCTGATGCACGGCAAACCGTTGCGGGCGGCCGTTTACTGCGTGTCCACGGTGCAGGAAGAGATCGGCCTGCGCGGGGCGACGACGAGCAGTTACGGCATCCACCCCACGGTCGGCATCGCCGTCGATGTCACGCACGCCACTGACACCCCCGGCAACGACAAGAAACAGCTTGGCGAGGTGCGCCTGGGCAGCGGGCCGGTGCTGTTCCGCGGGCCGAACATCAACCCGCGCGTGCTGGAGCGATTGGAGCAGACGGCCCGGCAGCACGAGATTCCCGTGCAGGTGCGCGGCGCGCTGCGCGCCACCGGCACGGACGCCAACGCCATCCAGTTGAGCCGCGACGGCGTGGCGACCGCGCTGGTCAGCGTCCCCAACCGCTACATGCACAGTCCCGTCGAGGTGGTCAGCCTCGACGACCTCGACCGCGCCGCCCAACTGCTGGCCCAGTTCTGTCTGGCCGTCACGCCGGAAATGGACTGGACTCCGTAACCACATAGCCCCCGGCTTGCCGGGGGTAACGCCAACCCCCGGCAAGCCGGGGGCTATGTGAATCGACCTTTACAAGGTTGACGCGGACGGCCAAGATAATTCTATACTGCCAACGGGAGGGTCCGGGCCGCCGTCCGCCGCGACGGGGTTGCGAAAGACCTCTTCGCGGCAAGACGATTGGAGGCGAGCCGCGCCGACTGTTTCGGCGGCTTTTTGTACAGGAACAAATCGCCATGGCGAATGATCGCGTCCCGATGACGAGAGAAGGTTTCGAGAAACTCAAGGCCGACCTGGACCGCATGCAACATGTGGAGATGCTGGAGATCGCCAAGCGCATCGCCGCCGCCCGCGACCTGGGCGACCTCAGCGAGAATGCCGAATACCACGCGGCCCGCGAAGACCAGGGCATGTTGCAAGCCCGTATCGACGCGCTCAAGGACAAGCTGGCCCGCGCCTACATCGTCGATCGCAGCAGTCTGCCGGAAGGCACAGTCGTTTTCGGCACGCGCGTCCGCATCAAGGATCTCGATTCCGGCGAGGAAGAGATCTACGAGCTGGTCGGCCCCGGCGACGAAGATTACGAGAACAACAAGATCCTCACCACCAGCCCGCGCGGCCAGTCGTTGCTCGGCAAGAAGTGCGGCGACATCGCCGTCATCAAGGTGCCGCGCGGCAACCTCCGCTACGAGGTGCTCGATATTTCCTTCCCCGAGTAGCGGTTCTCCCGCCGAGACGTTGGGTTGTTCGTGGATTTGTCCCAAAGTCTGCGCCAATTCTCCATTTTTTCGTTGACGGCGGGAGGCGGCGGGCTACGATTGATGGAAGAGTTGGAGTTGGTTTCCCCCCTTTGTCGTCCAGGC
The DNA here is from genome assembly GCA_963767535.1 of uncultured Planctomycetota bacterium. Lineage (GTDB taxonomy): Bacteria > Planctomycetota > Planctomycetia > Gemmatales > Gemmataceae > JAJPHU01. The sequence continues at coordinate 756,341 of CAVYEC010000004.1, read as the reverse complement.
AACCAATCGTCATGGCTGACCCGCGCTTGAACAGTGTGCATCTGGAAGCACCGCGGCGTCAAGAATACCGCCGCGCTCGCGAGGTCTTGCTGCGCCCCGCGGCAGTTATACCATCTACGCCGAACGATCCGATCTTTCCGACCTCACCGGCCACACCATCATCCAGAAAGGCGAAGGCGTGGCCGGCGAGGAGTTGGTTTGCTGGCTGCTCGATGGCGAGTTCATTTATCCCTTGAAAGTCGGCCTCAACACGCTAGGCCGGTCCGGCGATAACGATGTGGTGGTCGAGGACGCCTACGTTTCCCGCCGCCACTGCGCCATCCTGGTCCACTCCAGCCGGACGTGTGAGTTGCACGACACCGCCTCCAAGAACGGCACGTATCTCAATGGCACCCGACTCGCCGGCCCAACCACTCTCAAGCCCGGCGATGAAATTCGCGTGTCCAATCAGCAGTTGATCTTCCAGTCCCGTAGCGGCGACGCCGGCTTCCCCGCCCCTACTTTGCAGGGCTGATTCTTCACTCCGGAAGCGATCCCGGCAAGAACTCCACGAAGCGGAACCCGAAGGCGGGACAATGCCGGACGGGGTGGTCGGGGTCGTAAAGTACCGTCACGGGAGTGCCGGGGAGGAGATAATCCCACAACGAACGGCTAACGGACACCCATCCCATCCAGCGCATCCCCGCGGGCGTTTCAAACTGATAGCGCGCCCGGTAATAGGTCCGGTTCCGCGCCAATTTCGTCATGCGTTCCACAATCCGACCGTCGATCGCCTTGCCGACTCGGGCCAGACTCAACTCGCGCCGGACGGACCACTCGACCCAGCCGAGGATGCCGGCCAGCACGAGGGCAATCATTCCCGCCGAGAGGAGAGTCGAGCGGGTGTGCAGCTGCAAGCGCTGATCGGCGGGGCCGAGACAGTGAATGGCGGGATCGCGCGGCAGGTATGTGACCAGGCACGACGCACCGTCGCACTTGCCGTTCTTTTGCGAAGGCTTGAAGTCGCACAGGGGATATATTTCGCCGTTGATGGAGTCGGTGCCGTGAAAGGACCGTCCGTCCACCGTGAAGGCAAACCGCACCGTCGAGGAGCCGGACCGGCTCGGCAGTCGCGCGCCTCAGCCGCACAGAGCGACGTGGCCGGTCGTGGTCCGTCCCTAGCGGTGAGGGTGCGTAAATCCTCGCCATGCTCGTAACCAAACCACAACAAACCATTGGGTACAAGACCAATAGCGCCGCCAGGAAGCCGGCCCGCGTATAACGGCCGCGCGAGTTCAGGGCGACCGAGCGCGGGGGCGGCGGCAGATACGTACCCTGTTCCGTGAGAGTAGCCTCGGAGGGCAAACGGAATGTGCTCATGAACGGCCTTTCTGGGGAAGGCGCATCCAGGCGGCAACCGGCAGAGGGGAACCTGGCTATCCACTCCAAGTCTAGCACGCGCTGGGAGGACGGGAGTTGGCATGTGCCGCGGCTTGCCGGGAATGGCCGTTGACGCCCGGTGAGGAGGAGGCGAGGGAAATCTTCGGCAGGTCCGCCAGGCCGCCGCCGAGGAAAGTCTGATGCCAGAGTTGCGTCGAGAGGACGCCGACCAGTCCCATCTCGATAGAAACGCGCGTCATGGAGCCGGCCCGCAAACTCTGATAGGCGCTTCGCCAATACGCCACGGCTTGTGCGTCGAAATAGCCGGTCTTGCGCAGCGATTCCTCGCTGAGCAGTTGCTCGACGAAGGGCGGGGCGTCCCGGTCGTGGAAGCTGTCAAGCGGGGCGCGGAACATCGCTTTGTGCCGGCGGGCGATGGGCAAGGGCAGCCAGCGTTCCGCCAACCGGCGCAAGAGATACTTGTCACGCAAGCCGCGGAGCTTCCAGCGCGGGTGCAGGCGCGCCAGGTAAGCGAACACATCTTCGTCGAGGAACGGATAGCGTGTCTCGACGGAGGAGTGCATGGCGACGCGATCGCCCTTGGCGGCCAGGAGCAGTCCGGGCAGGTGAGGCGCGGATGCCGAAATAAAGGCCGCGATGCAGCGGGTGCCAGCGGCGGATGCGCTCCGGGTTGATGCCGAGGTCGGCGTAAGGGACGTGTTCGGCCAACTCCTGCCGCATCCATGGGCCGAAGAAGCGGAGCTTCGCCATGCTCACTAGGCCGTAGATGTCGAGCCAGGCGTTGTGCCCGCCGCAAATCGCGTGGACTCTGCGGAGGTTGCGCGCGGAAAGCTCGGCTGGCGCGTCAGTTTCAAAAAGCCGCGCCGCACCAGTTGACTGATCGGCAGGCCCGGTATCCAGTCGAGGCAGCCGAGCAGGCGATCGACCTTGTACCAGGGATAGCCGGCCAGCCATTCGTCGGAGCCTTCGCCGGTCAGCGCCACCTTGTACCCGCCGCGTGGACTTCCTCGGCCAAGAGCAGCAAGGCCGTGCACGAAGTATCGATGACGGGTGCTTCCGCCGCCCGGATGAGGCGCGGATACGTGCCGAGCACCTGGGCGGCACCGCAGTTGACGACGACGGGCGTGGTGCCGATGTGCCGGGCCGCCAGCGTCGCCTCGCTCGTTTCATCGAGTTTTGGATCGTCGATGCGGATGGTGAAAGTGGGAATCGGCTCGCCGCGGACCTTGCTGGCCAGGGCGGCCACCATCGTCGAATCGACGCCGCCGGACAGGTACGACACGACGGGCACGTCGGCCCGCAGCCGCTCCTCGACGGAGCGCAGCATCACCTCCTCGAAGCCGTCCACCAGATGTTTCTCGTCGCCGCTTTCCTCGTGGCCCCGGTCGGGAAAGTCGATCTCCCAGAAGCGATGCTCGCTCCACCGCGCCGGCTCGCCGGGGCCGCCGAACTGGACGCGCAGGTAATGGCCGGGAGGAAGCAGTTGCACGCCCTGGAAGCAGGTGACGGGGCCGGGCTGCGCGAAGAACGTGAACAGGTGGTGGATGCCGCGCAAATCGGCGCGCGGCTGGACCATGCCGGAAGCGAGCAGTGCCTTGATTTCGGAGGCGAACAGGAGCCAATCGCACTGCCGGCTCCAGAACAAGGGGCAGATACCGAAGCGATCGCGGCCCAACACCAGCACCTGACGGCGGGCGTCCCACAACGCCAGGGCGAACTGGCCGCGCAGCCGCTCGAACATGCCTTCGCCGTGTTCCTCCCACATATGAGGCACCAGTTCGGTATCGCAGTGGGTGGAAAAACGGTGGCCGCGCTTCACTCCGGCGCTCGCTGTTCGGGATAGTTGAATAACTCGCCGTTGAAAACGACGGTGACGGTGCGGTCCTCGTTGGAGATGGGCTGCCGGCCGTCGGCCAGGCCGACGATGCTCAGCCGGCGCGAGGCCAGGCCGAGGCCAGGCAGGAGCAGACAGCCTTCCTCATCTGGGCCGCGGTGAACGATGCTGTCGGCCATCGCTTGCAACAGGCCCGGCTCGACCGAACGCCGGTCCACCAGGTCGATCAGGCCGGCGATTCCGCACATGCAAGCGCTCTCCGAATACCGCCTTTTGTTTAGCGACGCTTCGTAGAAGCGTGTACGACCCACACGCTTCTACGAAGCGTCGCTAAACGGGACATCTCAACCGCCCCACTGTAGCAAAGTGCCCGGCGAAACGGGAGGGGATGGTGCGGTTGTATGAAAAAGGAGGGGGAATAACCCTGCCGATTGGGTTGGAAATCTGGATAAAGAGGGCTATCTCCGTAAGATAATAAGGGTGAGAGGTTCCGGCACCGCATCCATCCGCCCGCGTGCTGTCATGACTCATGATGAACTGCTTCGCCGGGTCAACGTCCTGCGCCGGACGGATAACCTTACAAACTGGTTTTATCTGCTCCGTGAGTACCTGTTTTTGGGCACCGTCATCGGCCTGACGCTTGCCCTCTACCATTGGCTTTTCGTCCATGATCTGAGCTGGTTGTACGCGCTGCCGGCGACTTGCCTTGCCGTCGTGCTGATCGGCGCGGGGCAACATCGTTTGACGACACTGGGGCACGAGGCCAGCCATTACTTGCTCTTCCGCAACCGGCTGCTCAACGAGCTGGTCTCCGATTGGCTGTGCATGTTCCCGGTGTGGAGCACGACGCACCATTACCGTTTGCAGCACCTGGCGCACCACCAGTTCCCCAACGACCCCGAACGCGACCCGGACGTGCTGCAAATGGAGGGCAGCGGCCATCACTACCAGTTCCCCATGTCTCCGGGGCACTTCGTATGGCGGTGCGTGGTCCGGCAGATCCTCTGGGTGCCGGGCCTGATTCGTTACATCCGCATGCGCGCCCATTACGCCACGACCGGCGGCGGCAGCGGGCCGTATTCTTCGGAGAACAACCCGCGCGTGCGCGTGCTGATCATCCTGGGCGCCGTCTACATTTTGTCCCTGGCGGGCATCGTGACCGCGCTGGCCATTTGGGGAGATGCGTGGTCACTCGTCCTCGTGCCGTTCGGAATGTGGGTGGTCGTGGCGGCGTTTTACGCCCTGGTCCCGCGGCATTTTTATCGCCGCCCGCGTCTCAAGCCGGACGTATCCATCCGCTGGATCAGCGTCGGCCGGTTGACTTACGTGACGCTGCTGTTCACCGCACTGGCCTGGCTGAGCCGACTGACCGGCGAACCGTGGGGGCTGTATTATCTTGTCCTTTGGTGCGTGCCACTGATAACGAGTTTCGCCTTCTGCATGATCGCCCGGCAGATCGTGCAGCATGGCCACGGCGGCCAGAGCCGCTTCGGCAACACGCGCGTTTTCCTGGTCGGCCGGCTCATTCGCTGGGCGGTCTTCCCGCTGGGCATGGATTACCATTTGCCGCACCATCTCTTCCCGCTCGTGCCGCATTATCGGCTGCCGCAGCTGCATGCCCTTTTGTGGGAGCATTATCCGGATTACCGCGAACACGGCGCCATCGTCGAAGGCTATTTCTTTCACCGCCGGCCGCCGGAACATGCGACCGTCCTGGAGTTGATGGCGCAGCCCGGAAATGGTTAGCGACGCTTCGCAGAAGCGTGGGTGACAAAAGCGCTTCGGCGAAGCGTCGCTAACCACTCGGGGATTTCCGGCGCAGCAGGAAGAGGGTCTGATCGTCCTGCAATTCGCTCTGGCCGCTGAAACGCTGCACCGCCGCACTGGCCTCCTCTGCGCAGACGGATAGCGGTAAGTTCGTGCGGGGACCGCCGAGCGTTTCGCACAGTCGGTCCAACCCAAACATATTCTTGCGATCCACCGCGAACGCTTCCGTGAACCCATCAGTATACAGAACGAGCGTCTCGCCCGGTTGAAGTGCCAAGCGCGTGTCACTCACGTGCAGATCGAGGGCGGAGCAGCCCAGCAGCACGCCCGGTTGTAACGGCACTTCGGCGACACGGCCGTCGGGCCGGCGCAACAGCGGCAGCGGGTGGCCGCCCGAGGTCAGGACGAGCGAGCCGTCGCGGCGGTCGTAGATGCCGTGCGCCAGGGTGACGAATAGCGCCGTGGGATTGTCGGCCGCCAGCGCCGTGTTGAGGCGGCGCAACAGGTCCGCCGGGCCGCTGCTCGACAGGGCGAGGCTGCGGATCAAGGTCCGTACCGCGATCATGAACAGCGCGGCGGGCATGCCCTTGCCGGACACGTCGCCGAGGAAGAAGGCGAGCCGGCCGTCGGGCAGGCGGAAGAAATCGTACAGATCGCCGGACACTTCGCGGGCCGGGTGGACGCGGGCGAACAGCTCCGGATCGCCGTCCGGGTACACCTCGAAATCGGCCGGCAGGAACGATTGCTGAATGTCCCGCGCCAGGCGCAGCTCCTGACGCAACCGTTCCTCGCGCAGCCGTTCGGCGTGCAGGGCCACGTTCTCCAGCACGGTCGAAACCTGAATGGCCAGCGCGGTCAACACTTCGAGATCATCCGCCCGAAACGCATGGCTGGGCCGCAGGCAATCGAGCTGAATCACGCCGAGGCGCCGGCCCTCCCAACCCAACAGCGGCACACACAGAAACGAGCGCAGGTTCAGCGAAATCATGGTGGCCGTCAGCACCAGGTTGGGGTCGTCGCCCACGTCCTCGCTGAGCAGCCCGACGCCTTCCTCCAGGGCACGGCGGACGATGGTTCGGCTGTACGGATAATCGTCCTGCTGATCGCCCTTGTGCCGGCTGCGCTGGGAACGCACCTTGAGGCGCTCGCCCTCGACAAGCAAAACCATGCCGCGGTCGGCCTGGGGGAACAGGCGCAGCAGATGCTCCAGCAGCCGGCCCAGAAGCGGCTCCATCTCCAGGGTGCGGCCGAGGTGCTGGGCAATCTCCAGAACCACCTGCAATTTGTGCGCGGGGTTCTGGTTATAGAGCGTGTGATTGGAAGCGACGGCGCTGACCTGGGCGCGGATGATCTGGTCGGGCAGCGGCGGGCAGCTGGGGTGCGAGGGCGGGTCGGCCCGCAGGTTGAGAACGTAGGGGCCGATTTGCAGGGCGTCGCTCTCGGTCAGCGACGTGGGGCCGGTGATGCGATGCCCATTGACGTAGGTGCCGTTGCTGCTGCCGACGTCTTCGACGAAATACTCGCCGCCCTGGCAGACGATGCGGGCGTGCTGGCGGCTGACGGCCAGGGAGTCGAGATAGATGCCGGAGTCTTCTTGCCGACCGATGAGCAGACTGTCGCCGTGCAGCGCGAAGCGCTGGCCGGGGTTGGGACCTTTGATGGTGACTAATGATGCCATGACTCCCTTTTACCTCAGAATGAGGCGGGATGCCAGTGTCACATAGCCCCTGGCTTGCCGGGGGGATGAATACCCCCGGCAAGCCGGGGGCTAGGTGCCTGGCGGCGGAGTCGCGGCGTCACCTTCGAGAGCCAGAGTCGGCGGTTGGCCGAGGGCGACGAACAACTCGAATTGGGAGCGATCGAAGCCGATGATGGTCCTCAGCAGAGACTGCCGCGCGATGGACAGGAGCCGGGCGTTGTTGAGGACTTCGATCGGGAGGCCCTGACCGCCGCGGATGCGGTTCAAATCGCGCTGGAAACCCTCGGTGGACCGCATCACCTGACGGCGGGCCACTTCGACCTCGCGCAGCCACGACGCCGACTGGCTGTACGCCTGCGTGACCTCTTTTTCCACAGTGTTGTAGACGAGGACGCGCGCCGCCTCGGCTTCCATGAGTTCGGCCCGGCGTCCCTTGATGCGGGCGAGGTTGCCGAAACCAAAGTTCTGAAGCTGCCACACCGCCAGCACGTCCACGTCGGTACGGAGGGCGATGCGGCCGAACTTCGGCACGGTTTGGCCGCCCGTGGAGGCGTCCGGCGCGCCCGTGACGCCGCCGGTGTGCGGGTTGGGGACGTTGCCGGTCGTCGAGGACACGGCCCCGCCGCCGAACTCGTCGGCGCTGAAGCCCATGATGAGAAGGGGATAAAAGGGCCGTGTCTTCTCCTGGCTGACGCGTATGTTGCTGGCCGCGATGGCGGCGGAAGCGGCCCGCAATTCCGGTCGATTGTTGACAGCGATCTCCAATAACTTCGGCAGCGGCAGGTGCGGATCAACAAACTCGATGACCTGGATGGGCACGTCGCCGGTCTGCAACCGCGTCGAGGGGTCCAGATTCAGATAATGGGCCAGCTCGGCGGAGGCGACGGCGACTTCCTGCTGGGCCTCCTTCTCCTGAAGTTCCAGCATCCGGTAATCGGCCTCCGCCCGGTCGGCGTCGCCCTGGCGCCCCTGGCCGCTCTTGGCGAAGGCGGCCGTCAGGCGCACGACCTCGGCGAAGTCCGCTTCGGACTGGCGAATCACCGCCAGCCGGCCCTCAGCCCCCAAGAGGCCAAGGTAAGCGCGAGACACGTCCAGCAAAATCTGGTTGGTTGTCCCCCGCGCCGCGGCCCGGCGGGTGGCGACCACCTGGCGAGCGATCAACGGTTCGTAGAGGGCGTTGCCAAGGTGGGTAGAGATCAGCAAGCCGGGAATCTTGACGGGTTCCGCAGCCAGAGTGTAGGTGCCGAAGCCGTAAACGACGCTATCGCTATCGACCTTGCGGATGCCGCCGAAGGACGCCTGCAACGGCCCGTTGTGCAGGTGATAGTGGGCACCCACGTTGACGTTGGGCAGGAGCAAAACGCGCGCTTGCAGTTGCTCGGCCAGACTGGCGCGGACGGCTTGCTCGGCCAGTCCGATGATCGGATTCTCCACGCCGGCCAGGGCCAGCGAAGCGCCCAGAGTGATGGGCATGGCCTTCTCGGGCTGGGGGATGACGGGTGTATCCATTCCCGCCGCCGGGCTGGGCAGCGTACGATCGACCTGATAGCCCTCCGATTGCCCTCGTGATCGCGCGTCGCCCTTGTCGTTTGCCCTGTCCTCGAGAGGTAGTTGTGTGGGCACCGGCGCCAAACGCGGGGCCGGCGGATTGTCCGCGTTCGGTTGCCCCTCCGGGAAGCGAGCGCCGGTGAGCACCAGTTCCGATTCGGCGGCAACCGGGAGGTCGGCGCGGGGCGTCGGCGTCACAACCAGCTCTTTGGACGAGAGGACAGACCCTTCGGTGTTGCAAGCGGATGAATTCGCCTCGCCGGATGCTTCTCCTCCTTCGGCATGATTCTCCGGCGTACCTGCTTCTTCGGCTTGGGTGGGGGTCGGGGACAGCCAGCGGACGGCCGCGGCGGGTGGTTCGGTCGCCGACCGGGGAGCCGCGTGGTTGGCGGTCCCCTGGCAGCCGAGTGAACCACCCATCAGTCCGAGCAGGGTGACGCCCGCCGCCTTCCATACGCGACGGCGGCGACACCGTCTTGTCCGCCCATCCCTTGTTTTCATCTCCATCCCCATTTCTTCGTCCGTCAGCGAAGTCTCGTGTCGAGGCGCGATTTTCCTCCCGGCGCGCTCCGCGATCGGCATGGGTCCGTCCTACTCGAAACGCGATCCGGGGTGCGTCGTTTCAGGGGATGGCTTTGCAGGCGTTGCAGGGCTGGCCGTCGGGCCCTCCCGGCGGGACGCAAGCGGGTAGCGGCTTACCGAGTGGCGGGGGCGGCACCAGGTCCGGCGGGATCGACTGGGCCAGGTCCTTCGGAGGCGGCTGGCCCAGGGCCACGTACAGCGCGAACTGGGCCTTGTCATAATCGGTCACGGCGTCCAGGTAGGCCAGCCGTCCGTCGGCGAGCAGGCGGAAGCTGTCCAAAAGTTCGATCGGCAGACCCAGGACGTTGCGGACCCGGCCCATGTCTTCGGCGTAGCTGGCCGAGGCCGATTCCACCCCGCGCTTGGCGATGTCGATCTGGGCGAACTTGGCGTGAATCTGGGCGTAGGCCGTGGCCACATCGGCGCGCACGCGGTTGAGTTCGCGGATCAATTCCAGCTCCGCGATCTGCTGGCCGACGCGGCGGAACCGAATCTTGCCCAGGTTGCCCAGGCCCATGTTCTGGGCGGTCCAGAACAGGACCACATCGAGGTCATCGCGGGCGCCGAAGGAGCCGAAGCGCGGTTCGGAGAAGCCCTGGAACCCTCCGGGCGTCGCAATCAGATTGCTGCCGCCGCCGAAGGTGCCGGCGCTGTAGCCGGCCAGCACGGTGGGCGAGAACGGCAACAGCTGCTGCATGCGCAGGAAGGCGAGGGCTTCCTGGATGCCCGCCCGCCGCGCCGCCAATTCGGGACGCTGATTCATGGCGATGACGAGCAACTCGTGCATCGGGGCCGTGTCGGGGACGATCGGCGTGGGCACGACCCAGGCATCGACGACGTTCAGTTGCTCCGACGGCGGCAAGTTGAGTAGCGCCGCCAACCGGGCCGAGGCAGAGATCATCTCGCCCTCGGCCGCCACCACGGCCTCGATGCGCCGCGCCAGCTCGGCGGCGGCGCGGTCGGCGTCCGGCTGCCGGCCGGCGCCCGTCCGCGCCTGCACCGCCGTCAGGCGGGCGATCTCGTGGGCCTGCTCGCGGTTGCGAATGGTGATGACGCGCCGGCCCTGGACGCGTACCAGCTCCATGTACGCCTCGGCCACGCGCAAGAGGATCTGGTTGCGCACGGCCAAATTGGTGGCCTCGCGCACGCGCACCGTCTGACGGACGGCCATGAAGCCGAAGATCCCCTCGGAGACGTTGATGACGTACTGGATGCCGGGAATCGGGACCGTACCGGCGGCCGTCGCGCCGGCCCCGGCACCGAGGTACAGGGCATTGCGGTTGACCGTGAGGATATTGCCGCTGGACTGTTGCAGGGGGCCGGTGTGGGCGTCGTAGTTGACGCCGGCGTTGAGGTTGGGCAGGGCCATGGCGATGGCCAACTGACGCAGGGCCAGCGCCTCGGCCACGCCGGCTCGGGCGATCAGGATTTCCGGGTTCTGGACGCCGGCCAACCGCAGGACGCAGCCCAGGTCGATGGCGTTCGCCTCGGCCGGCAGGATCGTGGACGGAACCGGCGGCAGCTGCGCCTCGATCTCCGCGCTCAACTTCTTCTCGCGCTCCGGGTCCACGGGCGGTCTCCGCGGCTGCTCTCGCCGCGGCTGCGGCAGATTGTCGTCGCGGGAGGGCTGTTTGTTCGCCGTCGGCGTGGGCACGCCCGGCAGCTGCGCCAGGCCGGCGGTCAACCCGCCGCACAAACAGACCACGAGGGGCCCTATCCCCCAGAAGCGGGCGCGGTGAGATCCGTTCATCTTTCCTCCTCGCAAGCATTCGAGTCGCTCGCACCCGGCTGCGGGCCGCGGCACGGACGCAACGACCGGCGGGGAGGGGAAGACGGGTTGAGAGGCGGAAAGATTTACGGGCCGCGTGATCTGCTTCTCTAGTTCGCCCGAGCAGGCCACTTCTCCGGCCCCGCGTCCTAACTGGATCGTCTGGCATCCCCGTTATCTTCCGCAGGTCGCATTGAGGTTATCGGCCCGGTCCAGTCCGTCAAATCAGCAAAACCGGCTCGGAAAGGTTCCCGCCCGCGCAGATAGGCCAATTTCGCACGGGGACGATAAGGGACCAGCCCGCGGCGTCCGCAAGGGTTCTGCCCTTGTGGACGCCGCGGGCTGGTCCATGGAGATTTGCTCCGGTGTTCTCATTCGAGCAGTTCGCAGACGGGCGGCTCTTCCTTGGGAGCGTCCGCCTCATTTCCCTCGCACTTCCACAATTCCGGCCCGCGCGTGGACTTGCCGAACAGCTCCTCAAACTCTTTCTCCAGCGGCTCCAGGATCTTCTTCGCCTCATCGGGGTACATATCCCCGGTTTCGTTCCTCGCCCAGCTTAGGACTTGCAGGTACACGCCCTCGTGAGTCGCCGGCTTGAGGTAATCCGGCACCATGTCCGGGTGGTCGCGTTCGATGCTATTGTTGGCATCCGCGAACCGTCGGGCCGCCTCGCGCAGCGTCAGGCGTCCGGCGCACAATTCCGCCACCGTCGCACGCTTGAAGACCAGGGCTTCCTCGACGGCCTCGCCGCGCTGCGTAAGCGCTTCGGTACGACGAGCCTCGAAGAGGAGCCGGCTGACCTGCTGGAAGAGGCCCTTCTGCTCGCCGGACCACCAGCCCAGCGTGTGGGCCAGACCCACGAACAGGACGACGGCGCAAAGCCCGAATGAACCAAACCGTGCGTAATAGTTCATGGCTTGTGAGTCCCCAGGCTCCACATTGAACCAAGGAGGAAAGGGTGCAGGAACGCCCTGCCCGGATCCGCCCAGTTTGGAGGGAAGTCTGAACCGTTCACTTTCGGGCGGCAGCGTTGAAAAACTCGGCAGCGGATATTAACTAGGTAAATCCTATCTCATGGCGCATGAGAACCAGATGAACGAGACACAGATTTCGGCAGCGGACATTAACCAGGCGAACCCTGACTCATGATTCCGCGCCGGCAGGAATTCGAGAGCAGGGGGCGACCCCATGATCGGTGCGCTTTGTCTAACACCGCGCGGGCCTGCTCTCGGGATTGTCGCGCTCAGCCGAGCAGCTCCTGGATCGGCTTGGCCCCCTTATCGACGATGCGGATGGGCCGGCCGATGGGCGTGTTATTTTGCTTCTTCCAGTCGATGTGAAGCACCTCGCAAATCGTGGCCAAAAAGTCGAGCGCGGAGACCGGCCGCTCGACCACGTTGGCGCCTTCCTTGTCGGTCTTGCCGACGACCTGGCCGCTCTTGATGCCGCCGCCCATGAGGACGGTGCTCCAGGCACGCGGGTAATGATCGCGGCCGGGCTTGGCCCCGCGCGTGTTGATTCGCGGCGTTCGGCCGAACTCCCCCATCCACACGACGAGCGTGCTGTCCAAGAGGCCGCGCTGCCGCAAGTCGGTCACGAGCGCCGATAGGGCTGGATCGACCTGCTGCGACAACCGTTTGACCCGATCGAAGTTGTCCTGATGCGTGTCCCACTGCGGCAGACTCACCTCCACAAAGGAGACGCCCGCCTCGACCAACCGGCGGGCCAGCAGGCAGCCGTCGCCGAATCGACTCTTGCCGTAGGCCGAACGCGACGCGGCCGGCTCCAGCGCCAGGTCGAACGCCTTGGCTTCCTTCGACTGCATGAGCGTCAGGGCACGCTTGTAGGTCGTGCGGTGGTCGGCGCTGGCGTCGGCCTTGTAATCGCGGTAGAACGCCTGTTCCATCTCCTGAAGCAATCCCACGCGGTCGTGGAAGTGGTCATTGTTGACCAGTGGTTTCAGGTTCTCGACGCCGCGAGCGGGATCGTTGACGATGAGCGGCGCGTGCCGCGCCCCGAGAAAACCGGCCCCGTAGCTACGAGCGCCGACGGAGACGTAGTTGGGCATCGCCGCATCAGGCCGGCCGATCTCGGCGGCCGCCAGTGAGCCAAGGCTGGGATACGTCAGGCCGCCCTGCCCTTCCTTGTAGCCGGTGTGCAGGTAATACTTGGCCCGTCCGTGCGCCCCTTCGCTGGTGCTCATGCCGCGCAGGATGGCGGCGTGCTTCATCAGCCCGGCGAGTTTCGGAAAATGCTCGCTGATCTGGATGCCGGTCACGTCCGTGGCGATCGGCTTGAACTCGCCGGCATCCTTGGTGCCGGGCTTCAAATCGAAAGTATCCTTGTGGCTGGGACCGCCGTCCATCCACAAGAGAATGCACGATTTATGTTTGGCCTTGCTCTCCGCGGCGCGTCCGGCCAGCACCTTGAACCAACCCGACAACGACAGAGCCGACACGCCGGCCGCCGTCAGCTTCATCACGTCGCGGCGCGACAAAGCGCCAATCGAATCCCAGAGCGCCATGATGTACCTCCGTTAGTCCGTAGTCCGTGGTCCGTAGTCCGTAGCAAGAAGAGTTGCTATTTTTGCTACGGACTACGGACTACGGACTGTTAATGATTCAGCATGAACTCACTGCTGTTGAGCAACGCCCACAGGATGTCGGCGTAGGCTTGCCGGGGCTGGTCCGAATGCTTGCGGACCAGCGCCAGGGTGCGGCTCAGCTCGTGGTTGCTCGGACGGCGCGACAGCGTGGCCAGGTACAGATGCTCGACGACCTGGGCCGGCGCTTTGCCGGCGCGAAGGATCGGCGTCAGCATGGCCGCGTTGTTCAGCCGCGGTGCGTTCATCATCCGCAACACCTGCGGGATGCCGGCCTGATACTCGGTCGGGTCGGCGTTGTCGTCGCCCTTGAAGAAGTTGACGAACTGCGTGCGCGGCGTGATGTTGCGCAAGACGGCCGCGGCCACCGCATTTTGCGGGGGTCGTGGCCGAGCCGGACGCGGGATGGGACCGAGCACTTGCTCCAGCGAATCGTACAATTGTTCCGGCGTGAGCACTTTCACGGCCATGCGGCTGAATAGTTCGGGGCCGGCGTCGCGGTTGCCGCCGGAAGGCTTGCTGGTTCGCTGGTAAGCCCGGCTGTTGCAGATGCCTCGGATAAGTTGCTTCAGGTCAAAGCCGCCGGCCACGAGCTGGGCGGACAGATCGGCCAAGAGTTGCGGATGCGACGGCGCGTTGCCGTCGTGCATGTCATCGACGGGGTTGACGATCCCCCGGCCGAAGAACTGCGCCCAGGTGCGATTGACCATCGCCTTGCTGAAATAGGGGTTCTTCGAACTGGTCATCCAGTCGGCCAGCACCGGCCGATACGCCGCGCCGGTGCTGAGCGGAGGCTGTTCGCCTTGCAGGAACTTCGGCGGCAGGCGCTTGGCCGAGTCGGGCAGGCGGAGCGGCCGGCCACGACCGCCCTCGTTGACCTTGACGGTAGCTTGCCGCATAGCCGCCTGCCTCGGATTGCCTTCCAATCGCACCTTGGTGAAGAAAGCGGCCATGCCCCAGTATTCGTTCTGCTTCCATTCCGTGAACGGGTGGTTGTGACACTGGGCGCATTGCAGCTGCACGCCCAGAAACAGTCGGGTGGCGTTATCGGTCAGCTTGTCCGGCGTGGCGTTGGCTAGAAAGTAAACGACCGCGCCGTTCGTATCCATGTCGCCCTCAGCGGTGAGGATGGCGCGAACCGTCTGGTCCCACGGCTTGTTGGCGTTGAAGCTCTCTTCGAGCCACTTCGTCATCTTGTCGAAGGGAACCGCGCGGTTGTCGGAGGTACGCGGCAGGAGCAAGTTCTGCCAGATGTCGGCCTGATGCTTGCCGTACCCGGTGCCGTCGAGCAGTTCGTCGATGAGCTTGGCTCGTTTGTTCGCATCGCGGCTATCGAGGAAGGCGGCCGCCTTCTCGGCACTGGGAATGTGGCCGGTGATGTCGAGGTAGACGCGGCGGAGGAACTCAGAGTCGCTGGAGGGCGGTGAGAGGGAGACCTGCTCGGAACGAATGCGGGCGTCGAGGGCCTCGTCGATGTGCCGGGCCAGGGCGCGACTATCGAGCCTGGTGCCGGTGGAATCGGCGGCATTAGCCGGAGTCGAGCCGGCGGTGAGGGCCAGGACGATGATTGGGAGAGCTACAGCGGTATGCCGGGCCATGGGTGCGTCTCCAAGGATCCCATTCATGGGGCCACCACCGAGGGCGGGCGGCGAATATGTGTCAAACACCGCCGATCCGCCAAAGTTCCGCCCCCATCAATAGTTTAACATCGCTCTCATCTTGCGGCTGGGGTTGTGCTTCCGGCCGGCGCCGATTTGCCAGGGGACGCCGGGACCATTATTCTGAACGATCATGCACGAGGTCACGCAGATCCTGAACGCCATCGAGCAAGGCGACGCGCAGGCCGCCGGCCGGCTCCTGCCGCTGGTCTACGAGGAGTTGCGCCGCCTGGCGGCGCGGAGGCTGAAGCACGAAAAGCCAGGGCAGACGCTTTCCGCCACCGCCCTGGTACACGAGGCGTATCTGCGTCTGGTTAGCGCCGATACACACGGATGGGACAGTCGCGGTCATTTCTTCGCCGCGGCCGCCGAGGCGATGCGGCGCATCCTCGTCGAGAGCGCACGGCGGAAGAAACGGCTCAAGCACGGCGGCGACCTCCAGCGCGTACCACTCGATAGCGTCGTGGCCGCCGAGGCCGCCCCGTCCGAAGACCTGCTGGCACTGGACGAGGCGCTCGCCCGGCTCGCGGAGGAAGATCCCGTCAAGGCCCGGCTGGTCGATCTGCGTTTCTTCGCCGGGCTATCGGTCGAGGACGCGGCCCGCTGTTTGGGCATTTCCCGCGCCACCGCCGACCGCTACTGGGCCTACGCCCGCGCCTGGCTCTATGACAAAGTTCGCGGCGGCGAAAAATCCGGAAATCTGTGAGGCGCGCGGCGGCCTTTCGGCGCATGATGGGGTGGAACCCCCAACGTGCGGAGTCCCGCCATGACTGCCGACCCCAACCGTCTCGAATCGATCTTTGCCGATGCCCTCGCCAAAGCACCCACCGAACGTGCCGCTTACCTCGCCGAGGCCTGTGCCGGCGACGCCGATTTGCGAAGCCGCGTCGAAGCCTTGCTCCACGCGCACGATGACGCCGGCAGCTTTCTGAACCAACCCGTCGCCGCAGCGGGCATCACCACCGACCAGCCCGCCGGACAGTGGCTCAATCGTGATGATGGGCCTGCCCTCACCGAAGGTCCGGGCACGCGCATCGGCCCGTACAAGCTGCTGCAACAGATCGGCGAGGGCGGCATGGGCGTCGTCTACATGGCCGAGCAGGAAAGCCGGTGCGCCGCCGCGTCGCCCTGAAGATCATCAAGCCGGGCATGGACAGCGCTCAGGTCATCGCCCGCTTCGAGGCCGAGCGGCAAGCCTTGGCGATGATGGACCACCAGAACATCGCCCGGGTCCTCGACGCCGGCACGACCGAATCCGGCCGGCCCTACTTCGTCATGGAGCTGGTCCACGGCGTGCCGATCACCAAGTTCTGCGACGACGACCAACTTACACCGCGGCAACGGCTGGAGCTGTTCGTACCGGTCTGCCAGGCCATCCAGCACGCCCATCAGAAGGGCATCATCCACCGCGACGTCAAGCCGTCCAACGTGCTGGTGACCATGTACGACGACAAGCCGGTGCCGAAGGTGATCGACTTCGGCGTGGCCAAGGCGATCGAGCAGCGGCTGACGGAAAAGATCGCTGTTCACCGCAGTTCGGCGCCCTGGTCGGCACCTTCGAGTACATGAGTCCGGAGCAGGCGGAGATGAACGCCTTCGGCGTGGACACGCGCAGCGACGTCTACTCGCTGGGCGTGCTTGCTGTACGAACTGCTGACCGGGCACGACGCCGCTGGAGCGCAAGCGGCTGCGCGAGGCGGCGCTGGCGAGGTGGTGCGGCTTATCAAGGAAGAGGAGCCGCCGCAGCCGAGCGCCAGCCTGAGCAGCTCCGGCAACCTGCCGAAGATCGCGGCGGCGCGGAAGACGGAGCCGGCGCGGCTGTCGCGCTTGCTCCGCGGCGAGATCGACTGGATCGTGATGAAGTGCCTGGAAAAGGACCGTTCGCGGCGCTACGAAACGGCCAGCGGCCTAGGCCGCGATGTGGAGCGCTACCTGCGCGATGAGGCGGTGGAGGCGTGTCCGCCGAGTGCGCGTTATCGGCTGAGCAAATTTGCCCGCAAGTACAGGAAGTCACTCGCGACCGCGGCGGCGTTCGCGGCCCTTTTGGTCGCTGGCGTGGTGTTGAGTACTTTGCTGGCGGTGTGGGCCCTGTCGGCCGAACAAGACGCGAACCAGCAACGAGTCGCCTCGGATGCGGCGAAGCAAGATGCCCTGGACGCAAAAGTTGAGGCAGTCAAACAACGCGATGAGGCTCGTCTCACCGCGTATGCGGCGGGGATGAACCTGGCCGCGCGTGCCTGGGAGGAGAACAACGTCCCACGCGCCCGCGAGCTGCTCGAAGTAGTGCCCAAGGAGGCGGGCGGCAGAGACCTGCGTGGGTTCGAGTGGTATTACCTCTACCGAGTGTGCCATTCCGAAATGCGGACCCTGGAGGGCCATGACCATTCCGTCTTGAGCGTGGCGTTCAGCCCGGACGGCCAGCGCC
Organism: uncultured Planctomycetota bacterium; assembly: GCA_963767535.1. GTDB lineage: Bacteria > Planctomycetota > Planctomycetia > Gemmatales > Gemmataceae > JAJPHU01. The sequence goes on along the minus strand of CAVYEC010000004.1, from coordinate 739,078 downwards.
TGGTCTCAGCAGCTGGCGAGTTCGGTTCAATCAAACTTTGGGAGAGCACGACTGTCTCTCCCGAAATACAGGATCGCCGGGCAGCCAAACACCTGGTAGCCGGTCTGTTGCAACAGAAGGGCCTGCGCGCCGACGTTCTGGAACATTTGCGAACGGTGCCTCGCATAAGTCCGGCCCGCCGACAGGAGGCCCTCGCTGTCGCCCAGACGTATCCGGAAAATCCCGACGCCCTCAACGCTCTCGCCTGGGAGTTGGTGAAGCAGCCTGGCCGCCCACTTTCCGACTGCCAAAAGGCCCTGCGCTACGGCGAAGAAGCCTGCCAGCTTGAACCCAAGAATGGCCTCTACCTGAATACGCTGGGTGTAGCCCACTACCGAGACGGCAACTATGAAAAGGCGCAGGAGACGCTCCTGCGCTCGGACCAGATCAATAAGACCCAGTTCCAAGGTTCCATCCCGGCGGACCTCGCTTTCCTCGCCATGACGCAGCAGCACCTCGGTCACATGCAGGAAGCCCAGACCTTTCTCCAGCGTCTGCGGGAGTGCATGAAGGTCCCGCGCTGGGCGCAAGATGCCGATGCGCAGAGCTTCCTGCGTGAGGCCGAAGCGCTGCTGGCCAAACCGAAAGCACCCGGCGGCAAGTAAGCGGGTACAGGCCGTTTCGGAGACGGCCGATGGCGGCGTTAGTGAACGCGCAGAGGTTGTTCGGTAATCAGGATCTCCAACTGATCGAATTCGCGCAGAAGGGTCTGCTTGAGCTGGGCGATGAAACGGGTGCTTCCCTGACGCCGAAAGTCCAGGACGGTCATGATAATGACTTGATCGAGGTAGAGCCGGGCGCCGCCTTGCCAGATCCCTTGCAGCGGGAATTCGCGCTGATGGGCGGTCAAACCACCGAATCGAGCCAGCAGCCGGCGTTGGACGCCTTGGAATAGGTCATCGGCGATCGGCCGGCCGTCATTGTCCGTCAGCGGGAGATAAAGGTCGTAGCGGCGGGCCGATCTAGACATGATTCGAGTTTGCCGAGGGGTCATCGGGAAGCGGGACGATTTGGAAAGGGAGTTTCTTGCGACGCAGCAGGCGAAGTTGGCGGTCGCTCACCAGATAGACCGGCTCGGGACCGATGCACGAGAGGGGGCCGGAAGCGACCAGTGCTCGCCACACTTTGCCCCAGTGCTCTTCGGGGATGCGGATCGCTTGCATGGAGGATGCTGTCCCACACGTACGAAGGAAGAATCGCTTCGTGTAGTGTAGCCAAGAAAACCAACGAGGCAAAGATGGATCGTCTGAGCTATTTCCCAGGTCCAGCCGGAGGATACTATCCCAGCGCGATCGGCTCCAGGATGCCGTTGCGGTAGTTGTTGCTGAAGAAGCGAGACGAGAAACGATCCTAGCCCGGAATTGAGGAACTTCACCATGAACTCCCAACCTGATCGCCTCGAATCGATCTTTGCCGATGCCCTCGCCCTGCCGGCCGAAGCACGCGCCGCCTATCTCGATCAAGCCAGCGGCGGCGATGCCGAGCTGCGCCGGCGCGTCGGAGCTTTGCTCCAGGCTCACGCCGAGGCCGGCAGCTTCCTGGAGAGACCGGCCATCGGCGCGGTTGTCACCTCGGAGCCGCCCGCCGAACCGTGGCTCGACCGCGAGGCCGCGCCCGTTTTCACCGAAGGTCCGGGTACACACATCGGGCCGTACAAGCTATTGCTGAAGCTCGGCGAAGGCGGCATGGGCATGATCTACATGGCCGAGCAGCAAGAACCCATCCGCCGCAAGGTCGCCCTGAAGATCATCAAGCCGGGCATGGACAGCGCAAGTCATCGCCCGCTTCGAAGCCGAGCGCCAGGCGCTGGCGATGATGGAGCATCCGAACATCGCTCAGGTCTTCGATGGCGGCGCGACCGAGAGCGGCCGGCCCTATTTCGTCATGGAAGTGGTCAAGGGTTCCCCAATCACGCGCTTCTGCGACGAAAATCGGCTGACGCCGCGCGAGCGGCTGGAACTGTTCGTGCCGGTCTGCCTGGCGGTGCAGCACGCCCATCAGAAAGGCATCATCCACCGCGACCTAAAGCCGTCCAACGTCCTTCGTGACGAGCAAGCGGGTGCCGAAGGTCATCGACTTCGGCGTCGCCAAGGCGATGCGCCAGAAGCTGACCGAGCAGCACGCTGTTCACCATCTTCGGCGCCGTGGTCGGCACGCCGGAGTACATGAGCCCGGAGCAGGCCGAGTTGAACGCCCCGGACGTGGATACGCGCAGCGACATCTATTCGCTGGGCGTGCTGCTGTACGAGTTGCTCACAGGCACGACGCCCCTGGAACGCGAGCGACTACGTGAGGCGGCGTACTCGGAAGTGGTTCGGCTCATCAAGGAAGAGGAGCCGCCCAAGCCAAGCGTGCGTCTGAGCAGTTCCGGCGACCTGCCGATGATCGCGGCGGCGCGGAAGACGGAGCCGGCGCGGTTGCCGCGTCTTTTGCGCGGCGAGATCGACTGGATCGTGATGCGCTGTCTGGACAAGGACCGCACGCGGCGTTACGAGACCGCCACGGCCTGGCCCGCGACGTGCAGCGCTACCTGCGCGACGAGCCGGTGGAGGCGTGTCCGCCGACGATCGCTTATCGGCTGCGCAAGTTCGCCCGCAAATATCGGGGGGTGCTGTCCACGGCGGCGGCGTTCGTGGCCTTGCTGCTGATCGCGTCCACGGTAAGCATCTGGTTGGCGCTGGTTGCCACTGATGCCGAGGCGACCGCGAACGACAAACGCCAGGAAGCGGAGAAAGCCGTGAAACAGGCCGTTTACGAGGGCGAGCGAGCGCAGAAGGAATGGCGGCGGGCCGAGGACGCGGCGAAACGAGCGGAGGCCAACGCCGCCGCCACGGGGCGGGCGCTGGACCGAATGACAGTAGCCGAGGGCATTCAGTTGGCGGAGGAGGGAAAGTTCTTCACGGCGCTACCGCACTTCATCGAGCCGCTGGAACGCGGCGGGCTGACGGCCGAGGAAGAAAAACTGCGCCGGATTCGGATCGCCTGTTACCTCCGGTCCACGCCCGGCCGGCCCCGGTTGCGGCACATCCTCTTCGGCCAGAAGGCGGACGTCGAGGTTCCCGGACGACAGCGTCTCCTCTTTAGCAAGGACGCCAAGCGTGCGCTGAAAGTGAGCGGGACGGTCGTTCAGGTCTGGGACCTTCCGAGCGGCGCCTTGCTCGCCACGCTCAAACACCACCGATGGGTGCAGGACGCCCAGTTCAGCGCGGATGGTACGCTCGTTCTGACCTCCGCGGGAGATGGAACGGTCTGGAAGTGGGATGCCGCGAATGGTCGGCCCCTGAATCCTCCCGTTGTGGATTGGGAAGGTTTGCTGAACCGGCCCCTGGCTTTACTGCCCACGTCCCCTTGGCAATTTCTGACCAGCGCGGCGCTCAGGGTTGGGGGTATTCGGAGTCGTTTCTCACAAAGGAAATCAGCCGCGACGGCCGACGCGCACTGTTCACTTACCCCCCCCACGGCCTGCGGCTTCTGGATCTGGAGACGCACAAGCTGATTGAAAAATGTCCTCCTACGGGCGCTCACGCATTAAGCCCAGGCGGAGATTTCCTGCTTCATTTTCGGGAGGGCTTGGTCTGGGTTCTGGATACCACCGCCGGGAGAACCGCATCCCGATCCATCGACCACCATGGTCGAGTCGATTTCATCACCTTCAGCCCGGATGGCACCCGTGCCCTAACCCTCGGCGGCGGAACGGCTCAGATCTGGGATGCCCGAACCTGGCAGCCGCTCGCTCGGTTTGGCGTAACGAACGCAACGAATCGTCGCGTGATTAATGTCGCCAAGTTCAGCCCCGACAATCGCCTCCTTGCCGGCTGGGCTTTTTTTGGGAAGAACCTCGCCTGGTGGGACGTGGAATCGGGTCAACTGGTCGGTGAAGCTCCCGACATCGGCGCCGACTTTTTAGGCTTCGATTGGCGAGCCGACAGTCAGCAACTCGTCCGCGTCTCCAAAGCCTCTTCCGGCGAAGTCACGGTCTGGGACGCGGCAGCACACTGGAAGAATGTAATGGTGTTGCCTCACTTGGGCGTGGTCGGGGCGGCCTACGCCCCGGACGGAAGAACGCTCGCGACGGCCGGAAGGGAGGGCGAGATTTACATCTGGGACTTTTGCGATCAAGAGGACGCATCCGCCCGGCACGCACCGGAGGTGGGCGTCTACGATCCCGCGATTCGCTTGCGCCATCATATTACCCGTTCCTGGTGGGCGTATGACCAAAGGTTTGTTTTCGAGGTGAATACGCTCACCGACACAAAACGATTCCTGTGGCTGGACCCGCGGCCGTTCCTACCGCCAAAAACCTCCTTCAGCGCGGGCGTCCTGAGTCCGGACCAGAGCCGGGTGATTACCTGTCACACCGACAATCCTGCCGCGGGCAACAAGATCCTGAAGCTCTGGGACGCGAATACCCGGCAGGTTGTGGGCAAACCAATGGTCCTGGAAGGCCCGGATACCCATAACGGTGTGGTTTTTCGTGCGGACGGCCGCTTGTTCGCGGTGGTGAGCGGGAACCATTCGGGGTATTATTCCAATCGCGAACAGGGGATGGTGCAACTGCACGACGCAAGGACCGGGGAGCCGGTCGGTAAACCCTTGCGGCATGACAGTGAGGTGTTTTTCGCGGCCTTCAGCCCAGACGGCGAGCTTTTCATCACGTGCAGCAAAGACTCCACGGCTCGCCTGTGGCGGACGAAGACGTGCGAGCCGGTCGGCGCGCCCCTCCGCCACGGCGATTGGGTCACTTGCGCAGGCTTTCACTCCCGACGGCAAGATCGTGGCCACGGCGTCGCAGGACGGGATCGTTCGGTTCTGGGAGGTTGGCCGGGGGACGCCGGCGGGCGTTCTGGAGTTGAAGACGGGCCTTGCCTGGGACCTGGCTTTTGATCCGGATGCGTCTCTTCTCCTGGTGTCCGTCACGGAGGGCCAGGCGGACTTCTCACCGATCGAACCAGGCAAAATAAGGATATTTGATAGCGCTTCCTTGCAGGAGGTCAGCCCGGCGGTGAAGGGACTCGCAACGGGCGACCGACTCCGGTTCCGGTTCCGTAAGGATGGCCGAATCGCCTTCGGGGTTCTCGACCAAAGAACGTGGAACCTTACGCCCGACAACCGCCCCTTCGGCGACCTCGCGAAGCTGGGCCAACTCTATTCCGGACGGCGCCGGGACGCGACAGGCGGCATCTCCCCGCTCGGCAAGCAAGAACGAGAAGCCCTCTGGCGTGAGCTGAGTGGGCGGTATCCGGAGGAATTCACCGTCCGCCCGGAGGCCGCTGTGGAATGGCGAATGGAACAAATCTTATCGGCCTGGAAGATGAAACGCTCGGACCTCGGCGCCTTCCACCGCCGTTGGCTCGCCGACGAACTCGTGGAGGCCGGTTGGCAACCCGGGGAGCGCGGGAACGAGGACATGGAGCGATACCGTTACGTGCTCCGTCTCCAGAGCCTTGCCGCCCACGGCAGCCACGCCCAAGCCGTCGCCGCCGCCGATGCCGTCGCGGCTCGTTGGCCCAAGGACCATAACACGCTGTATGATCGCGCCTGCGTATTTGCCCTGGCCGCCGGCGCGGTTCAGGGCGACGTTGCTCTTTCCGACCGCTACGCCGCCCGCGCGGTCGCTTTGTTGCGCCAGGCGGTTGCCGCCGGATACAGGAACGGTCCACATATCCGCAGAGACCCGGACCTCAACGCACTCCGCCGCCGCAAGGACTTTCTCGACCTCCTGCGAGACCTGACCGATTCGTTTCGAGCCACCGGCGCGGTTCATTGATAGGAACGCGATTTACTCTCCTTCCGGCAGTGCCATGCACGCCAGCGTCGCATCGAGTGCGGGAGCGGGGCAAGACCACACGAGAAAGAACATCGCCTGCCGTGCCCAGCGCTGGGCGGGGTGCGAACGCAGAAAGGCACTGCCCTTGCCGGCCGCCAGGGCGAACTGCGTCACGCGCAAAACGAGGGCGTTGACCTTCGCCCGCAGGTTGCTCGCCGCCTGGGCGTCGGCCCCCTCGCGGGCCAGGTGTCGCAGCTGAGCCTGCAACGCATTCCAGCTTTCGGCGCTCGCCGTCGCCCGCGCCCGCCATTCCGGACGTTTGTTCGCCTCATTTTCCAGATACGCGATGGCCGACTTCGCCAACCCAAGTGCCAGGCCGGACGTTTCCAGTCCACCCGCGCCGCGGCCGCCGGCCAGCACACGCTCGGCGGGACCGGCGAGGATCCATTTGCGATCGAGTCGCACATCTTCGCAGCGCACCTCGGCGGTGAGCGAACCTTGCAGCGCCATAAGATCCATCGGCGGGCCGACGCTCAACCCCGGCGTTCGCCTCGGCACCACCAACAGCAATTGCCGGCCGTCTTCCAGAACCACGCCGGTGATGAAGTGATCCGCGTGCGGCGCACCCGTCACCCACGGCATCACGCCGTCCAACCGCACACCATCGCCATCGAGCCACGCGACCAGCACCGGCTTGACATGCTGACGTGAGGTTGTCAGTTGCGCCAGCCCGACCGTGGCGAAGGTTTCACCGGACGCCAGGGCCGGCAGCACCTCGCGGCACAGCGCTTCGTTGCCGCTGTCGCGCAACCGGCGGCAGGCGGAATCGCGCTGGCTGAGCAGAAAGCACGTCGTCAGGCAGGCGCCGGCCAGGCGCTGATAGCCTCCGAGCAGTTCCAAGGGGTCGAGCCCCGCGCCACCGTACTGCCGCGGGATGATCCAGCCGAGGACGCCGCTGCGGCGCAGAGCGTCCCATGAGGCCGACGGCCAGACGGCTTTGCCATCGGCTTCCTCCGCGTGCGCCGTAAGTTCAGATAACGCTTCATCGAGCATGATACACTCACATAGCCCCCGGCTTGCCGGGGGAGATAGAAAACCCCCGGCAAGCCGGGGGCTATGTGTCCCCCGGTAGCGTGCCGACTTCGACGGTGAGCGTCACCGTCTTGCCGCCGCGCTGGATCTCGATCGCAAGTTTGTCGCCCGGTTTGTGCGCCTGCAAGGCGTGACGAGCTTCCGCGACGGAGGGAGTGGCCGTGTCGCCCATCTTGAGGATGCGATCGCCGGCCTGCACACCGGCGCGGTCGGCCGGGCCGCGCCGTACCACCATCTGCACAATGGTCGTTTGCCCCTCAAAGTGAATGCCCAGAAACGGACTGGCCGCCAAAAGCGCGTCCAAGCGCTTGACCTCCGCAGCCGCCCGGACTCCGGCCGGCTGCTCCGTCTGCGACTTCGCCAGCCGCTGCCAGACGTCCCGCGCTTCGCGGAGCCGTCCGAAGTTCTCCCAAGCCTTCGCCTGGGCGCCGAGCAGACGCCGTTCGTCGGCCGCACTTTGTTCCGCCAGACGCTGACGGAACACGGGATCGCCGCGCATTTCCTTGAGCAACACCCGCGTCTTGTCGGCCGCATCCGTATCGCCCCAGCGCGCCAGCAGACCGACCAGCTTGGCCGTCGCTCGATAGACGCGGTCGGGCTGATACCTCTCGATCCGGGCCGTTTCCAACAGGTGCTCCGCCCGATCGTGGTCCGTCAGCAGTTCATCAGGTGATGTCTTCGCGCCCAGCCTGTCCTTCGCCTCACGCCGGCGGCGCGACAAATCCTCCTCCAGCCAGCCGTATACCGCCGACAGCACCGCTTCCGGCGGCATGTCGTGGCCGATCTTGGGCAGCACCCACAAGCGCGAACGGATACCGGTCTCGCCAAACAAGGGCGCCCACAGCAACTCGCTCTCGCGGCGGTTCGGGTCGGTCTCGCCCGTTACCAGCGCCACCGACAGGCGATCCTCGGCCACATGGCGCAGGTAATCGAGGTGGTGCGGCGGGTTGGCGCCGCCGAGGGCGACGCCGCCGCCGAAGAATTCCGGCAGGGCGAACGCGATCGTGCAGGCCAGCCGGCCGCCGCCGGAGAAGCCGGCCAGGTACGTCCGCTCTGGGTCGATGCGAAAGCTGCGGCGCACCTCATCCAGTACGTCCAGGATCACGCGAACACGCTGTCCGGGCGGTGTGTTGTTGCCCGCTCCGTAGGCGGCACAGAAGAAAATGTCCTTCTCGTCACACAACTTCTGCCAAAAGCGCCAGCCGAGCGGAGCGTCTCCGGGCGAGAGGAAGACAAAAAGCGGCCAGGTTTTGCCCGGTTTGTAGGCAGGTGGCACAAAGAGCTGATAGCGCTGGCGGGACGACAGATAGAAATGGGGCAAGCGAGTCGCCTCCTTGCCGAACGCGGCGGCGACGAACTGCCAGTCCAGCCGAGTCGGTTTGGTGACGGCTTTCTCCGGCTGGAAACCACCCTCCGGAACCTCTGCCGAGGGGGCCAGCAAGGGCATCCCGGCCAGCAGGACCACCGCGAACACCGTTTGTTGACGGTTCATGGTCGTGCTTCCTTCTTACCTCTCTTACTTCTTTTGCCCCAACTTCCCAAATTGCGAAGTCGCAACTAAGGGGTTCCGATCCCCACCCCCAGATGGTAGGATGGAAAAAGTGAGAGCAACCCCTCTGGCTGGCCGTCCCCAAGGCTGTGCGGGTGGCTCCCCGGCGTTGGTTCCTGGCCGTACGGGGCGTCGGCATGGATAGTCTACGCGAATTGCTGGAAGCCGTCCGGGAGCATGACCTGGCCCGGGGGCAATTCCAGGGACTCCTGCACCTCCTGGTGGGCCGGCGCATCAGTCGAGAAGACGGCACCCTCGTTTCCTCGGGCACGACCTGGCGCGACCTGGCCACCCTGTTCAAGCGCCTGCGCTGGGACCGCGAGGTGGTGCGCGAATTGGGTTTGGATCCCGCGGACCTGCCGCCGCGCGACCGCCAGCGCTTCTGGTACACGGCCATTGCGCGCGGCGGCATCGACTCGACCGCCGCCCGCGAGGCCGCCGAACGGCTCCTCGAACCGCTTGAGGAACTGGGCTACGTGGTCGGGCCGGCCCCCGGCCAATCCGGTGGTTAGGTGGTTCGGTGGTTGGACCGACTGTTTCACATTGACCGGCTTCCCCCGGCGTCCTATCATCACAAAAATCAGTCCGTAGTCCGTGGTCCGTAGTCCATAGTCCGTAGCAAAGACATCAGATGGTTTTGCTACGGACTACGGACTTCTGACTACGGGCTAGGTTTGCAGCGGAGATGCGGCTATGAAGGCGGAACATCGCAAGGAATTGATGACCAACTCGCTGACCACGCGCTTCAACGAGGCCGTGCAGGGCATCAAGGAAGGGCCGTCGCGCGGCACCCTCCTGACCCTCATCGCCGTCGGCCTGGTCGTGATCTTGGTATTGGCCTGGCGCTATTTCGCCACCAGCGCCGAGGAGTCCGATTCGGCCCGCTGGCTGCGCTGGGACAGCCTGGCCTCGCCGGAGCAGCTGAAAAACTTCGCCGACGACAAGGACGTGCAAGGGCATGTGCAAGGCCGGCTCGCCCGCCTGGAGGAAGCGCGGCGCAACCTGTACGACGGACTCCGCGACATCGGCATCCAGGGCGCCGCACGCACGCAGGCACTGGACAGCATCAAGAAATCCGCCGAGCTATACGACGCGCTCGTGAACGAGTGCGCCGACAAGCCGCTGCTGCACCAGCAGACCCTCCTGGGTGCCGCCAAGGCCCACGAGAGCCTCGGCGACTACGACAAGGCCGATTCGTATTATCAACAGCTAGCCCAGAAATATGCCGACTCGGTCCTCGGCAAGGAGGCCGGCGAGCAGATCAAACGTCTGGAAGCTGGCAAGAAGAACGGCGACCTGCAAGCGCTCCGCGAGGAATACAAAGCGTCTCCGGCCCCGCCGTAGGATTCTGTTCGTGCCAATCATGGACACGTCTCTTCCCACTCCCGCCGACGACCGCGTTGTCGAGTTCGACGCCAAGTGCCGCGACAACCTGCGGCTCGATCAATATCTCGTCAGCCTGTTCTCCGACTTCAGCCGTTCCGTCGTGCAGCGCGTTATCGACGCGGGAGGCGTGCTCGTTAACGGCAAGCCGGCCAAGGCCAGCTACCGCGTCCGTCACGGCGACCACATCCGCATCGAGAAGCCGGCACCGACGCACCCCACGCCGGTCCCGGAAGACATTCCGCTCGAAGTCCTTTACGAAGACGAGTTCCTCGCGGCCGTCAACAAGCCGGCCGACATGGTGGTTCATCCCGCCAAGGGCCACTGGTCCGGCACGCTCGTCAACGCGCTGCGCTTCCACTTCGGCCAGCTCAGCGAGGCCAACGGCGATTATCGGGCCGGCATCGTCCATCGCCTCGACCGCGACACCAGTGGCGTCATCCTCATCGCCAAGGAGGAGCAGACGCACCGCGACCTGAGCGCCCTGTTCGAGCAGCGCAAGATCTTCAAGGAATACGTCGCCCTGACGGCCGGCGTCCTGGACCGCGACAGCGATTACATCGAAGGCCGCATCGCCCACCACCCGCACGACCGCGTCAAGATGACGGTCAGCGACGAGGACGACGACGGCAAGGAGGCGGTGAGTTATTACGAAGTGATCGAGCGTTTTCGCGGCTTCACCTTTTGCCGCATCCAGCCGCGCACCGGCCGAACGCATCAGATACGCGTCCACCTCGCCAGCATCGGCTGTCCGGTGCTGGCCGACAAGATCTACAGCGGCCGCGATTGCCTGCACCTGTCCGACCTGTCGCCCGGACTGGAAGCCGAACGCGATGAATTGCTGCTGAGTCGTCAGGCGCTGCACGCTTATCGGCTTCGTCTGCGCCACCCGCGCCGCGGCACCATTCTGGAACTGGAAGCGCCTCTGCCGCCGGAGTTTCAGAAGACGCTAACGGCGCTGCGGCAGTATCGTTCTCTTGTCCGGTAGTTCGGTCTTCGCCAATCGTTTCGCCAACTCATCCACGTCATGCCAGAGCGCCTGCCAGGCGGCGCGTTCGTTGTCGGCCAAGCGGCCAAGCGCCTGCGGATCGCGGACGGAGGCAAGGTCGGGATCGCGGTGCCAGTGGGCCAGCCGGAGCCGGATGGTCTGTTTCCCAGGGGGAACATTCTGTTCGGCGAGCTTGGCGTAAGCTGTGAGATCGTCGCGCAGCCAATCCAGTGCCCGGCTGCGGAACAGGGTCACTTCCTTATCAGGGAGCCGGCCGGCGTCCTCGCCCTGTCCGGCGGCGGCCAGGGCGGCGCTGCACGCGGCGTGGTAGCGATGCTGCTGGTTCAGGTCGGCGGCCAGCCTCGGGTCGGCGGCGAAGGCGTCGGCGTACAGCCGGGCCGCCGCGGCGTGGCGGCCCTCGGACTGGCAGGCGCCCAGCAGAGCCAGCCGCTCGTCGTTGTCCCGCGGCTGCCGGGCCCCCGCCAAGAGCGCCGGCAGGTCCGGCAGGATGAGGGCCTCGGCCTCCCGGCGCAGCGCGTGGGCTATCCAGGCGCTCTGGTCGGTGGTCCTCCAGTCGAAGGCCAGGACCGCCGCCGCCAGCGTCTTGCGTGCCGCCGCCTCGTCCCCCCTGCGGTGCTGGGTCATCGCCAGAACCAGGCGGGGGCATGGCCCCAGCACACGGGATGCCTCCCCTTTCAGGGTGGCGACCGCGGCATCGAGCCGTCCCTGGCGGTACTCCGCCAGGCCCCGGGCGAACAGGAAGTAGGCGTAAACCCCGGCATACTTGCCCCGATCGGCGGCCACTGCGCGGTCCACCAGGGCGCACGCCCGGCGCAGCTCGTCGTCGGTGCCGGGCAGCAGCAGGCAGGCCCGGCTGGTCCTCTCGGCGATGTACGGGTCGGTGGCGTCGCCGAAGCGGGCCAGGAGTTCGCGGCGGGCGCGGCGATACTCATCCTGCTGACCCAGGAACAGGCACAGCTCGGCGTAGCCGTACCAGGTGTCGTGGTCGGGCGGGTTGGCGTCAAGGGCCTTGCGCCAGGCGAGCCGAGCCTCGTTCCCTCGCCCTCGTATGACGAGGACGCCGCTCAGGTCACGCTGGGCGGCGGCGTTGTTTGGATTCAGTGTGATGGCCTTCCGGAGGTGGACGAGGGCCTCGTCCAGCTTGCCCTTTTGCATGAGAGCGTGACCGAGCTGGGCTTGAAACAAGGGGAGTTTGGGGTCGAGGTCGAGGGCCTTCTTGTAGCTAGCGATGGCGCCGTCCTGGTCGCCCTTGGCGCCCAGGGCGGAGCCGAGGTCGTGGTGGGCCTCGGCGAGTTTGGGGTCGAGTTCGAGGGCCTTCTTGTAGCTAGCGATGGCGCCGTCCTGGTCGCCCTTGGCGCCCAGGGCGAAGCCGAGGTTGTAGTGGGCCAGGGGGCTTTTGGGGTCGAGTTCGAGGGCCTTCTTGTAGCTGGCGATGGCACCGTCCACGTCACCCTTGGCGACCCGGGCGGAGGCTCGCAGAGAATGCAGGTTGGGGTTGTCGAGTTTCTGCTGCACCAGCCAGTCGAGCAAGTCCAGCCCCTCACGCTCTCGCCCGCTCTGCAGCAGCGCCGTCGCCAGGTTTACGCCCATCTCCGGGCGCAATCCCCTGCGCCACCGCATAGCACTCCGCAGCCTCCGACCAGCGCGGCGGCTGACTCTCTTGCAGCAACCGGCCCAGGGCGTAGCACAGCACCACCTCCTGCGGGCGCGCCACCAACGCCTTACGAAGCAGCCGCTCCGCTAGCGTCTCCTCGCCGGCCACCTGCAGCGCCCGCGCCAGCGTCAACAGGCTCTGCACCGGCTCGACAGCCGGGGCCACCCGCCCGGCCAACTGGCGCAGCCGCGTGCACTCGGGCCCCAAGGGCATGGTCGCCGGCACCGGCACCGGGCGCAAAGCCGCCGACAGAACCCCAAGCGCCCGCTCCACCGGCAGCCGGCCCCTCCCCAGGATCTCACGCAGCTCGCGCCGCAGAGAGCCAGGTTCCGCGTCCAGCGCTGCCGCCAACTCCGCCAGGCGACGCCATTCCGCCTCCGGCTTCGTGTCCACGCGGCGCTGACTGGCCCACTCGTCCAGCGCCGCGATGAACTCCGCCACCACCGCCGCCGGCCGCCCCCTCAGCCGCGCCGCCGCCTCGGCAATCGGTGTAGCGTCCACGTCCAGGCCCCAGTCGCGGAAGGCCGACGCGAACAACTCCTCCGCCGTCGGCTCTGCCAACGCTATCCTGATCCCCTTGTCGTCGCGGATGTACTTCGGCCCCTCGTGCGGGCCACGCGCCTCCAGAAGCCGGGCCAGCAGCCGGCGGTCCTTCGCTGCCGTGTCCGCCTCTGCTCGCAGCTCGCCGAGCAGTTCCTCGGCCTGCCGTTGCACCGCTTCCGACGCGCCGCCGGCGCGGGCCACCTCGCCGGCCTTGACCGCCGCCAGCACGGCCTTTTCGTAACCCAGGGCGCTCAGCGGCTCCGCCCGCGCCTGCTCGCCCAGCAGCCGGGCCTCACCGATCACCTGAGCGGCCGCTCCGTCGGCCTTGGCCTGCCGGTCGGCGGCTGCCCGGTCGGCCTTGTCCTGCCGCCACCACACCAGCGCACCGCCCGATAGCAGCAACAGCGCCGCCAACGCCAACGCCGCCCGCAGGCGGCGCCGCTTGCGCTCTTCCCGCGCCAGGATCTCGGCCCGTGCCCGCTCCAACTCCGCCTGGCGTAGCCGCTCCCGCACCTCCGCCTGGTACGACGCCAGCCGCTCCGCAAGCACGCCGGCATGACGCGGCCGGCCTTCACGCTCCGGTGCCAAACACTCCCGGCACAGTTGCACCAACGCCGCGTCCGCGCCGCATCGCCCCAGCCGTCCCAGCGCCCCGGCCAGGTCGCCACGCCGCGCCCGCCTCAGCAGGTCGTCCCGCTCGGCCCCGTGGTAGGGCGGACGTCCGGTCAGAACCTGACACAAAACGGCTCCCAGGGCGAAGACGTCGGCGCGCTCGTCCACGATGTCCCAGTCACCCGCCGCCTGCTCGGGAGGCATTTAGGAAGGCGTTCCCAGGGCCGCACCCGCCCGCGACAGCCCCTCCGCCTCCTCCGCCCGCGCCACCGTGTCCTCGCCGTCCGCCGGCCCGCCGGTTGCCGCCGGCTCGGCGTGAGATAGTTCCTTGGCCAGCCCCCAGTCCATGACTTGCACTTCGCCGAACTCGCCGACCATGACGTTGCTGGGCTTGAGGTCGCGGTGGAGGACACCCTTGCTGTGGGCGAAGGCCATTGCCTGGCACACCTTCTCGACCACGGCCAGGAGGCGCGGCAGGCGTTCCGGCCCGTCGGCTTCCTCGCGGAGCAGGTCGGCCAGGGTACGGCCATGCACCAATTTCATGGTGTAGAAGAGTCGGCCGTCGGCGAGCTTGCCCAGGTTGTGGACGGGTACGATGCCCGGATGTTGCAGGGCGCCGGTCAGGCGGGCCTCGCGGAGGAAGCGCTCTTCGGCATCGATGTTGCCGCGCAACTCGGCCTTGAGGACCTTGATGGCCAGGTCGCGGCGGAGGGCGGCGTCGCCGCAGCGATAGACCTCGCCCATGCCGCCGACGCCGAGCTGCTCGAACAGTGCATGGCCCGCCGCGTCCGGAGCCGGAATGGTGTCGATATTTGGGGGCCGCGCGTCGTCGGTGGCCTGGTCCGGCGGATTGAGGGAGTTCGTCTCGGACATGAGGCTCCTCCGCGGTCGTGACGAGAAGGGTATCTCGACGACTATATCCGCCCTTTACGGGGGCCGCAAGGAACCGATGACGATAGGAAACATCCTCTACCAGCCGCGAGCGCCAGCGAGCGGATATCCGCTCGCTGGCGCTCGCGGCTGGTAGGGGAACTCAGGAACCAGCTAATGACTTCATTTCGCCGGGTTGATGACGATCTTCGACTTCTCGCGTCCCTGGCTGCTGATGGCATCGTGCAGCATCGTGCAATACTGCTCCTTGACCATCTCCTTCGCTTCCTCGAACTTGACCTCGTGGCCGGGCTTGCGCTCCGTTACCAGGATGAGGTGGTAGCCGAACTGCGTTTTAACGGCATCCGACATCTCGTAAGGCTTCAGCGCGAAGGCGGCCCGCGAGAACGGCTGGACCATGAAGCCGACGCCCTGGAAGGAACCGACATCGCCGCCCTGCGCCTTGGACGGGCAGGCCGAATACGTCTTGGCCTGGGCCGCGAACGCCTCTTCGAGGACGCTTTGCCGCTTCTTCTCGCGCGTCAAGTTGTCGGTAGTGGCCGGCAGCTTGGCCAGCTCGTCGGCCACCTGCTTGTCGATCTGCTGCTTGATGGCCCGCAACTGGCCGATGGCCTGCTCGTCGGCCTTGGCGTCGCCGCTGGGGGGCGACAGCAGGATGTGACGGGCGTGGACAGTACTGCCGTCGAAAAGATATTTTTGCGAGTCGAAAAGTTCCTTAAGCGCCTTGTCGTTGGCCTGTGCGTCGGCGAACTTCTCCCAGCGCATCTCGTTGGTCAGGATCTCGCGCAGCTCGGCCTCGGTCATTCTCAATTCCGTCAACATCTTGTTGAAGTCCAGGCTGCGTTTCTGCTGCTCCAGTTTCAACTCTTCGATGCGCTTATCGACCTCCTTGGGATCGACGGCGATGTTCATCTGCTGGAGGTACTGGTCGAGCAGGACTTGATCGATCAGGTAGTTGAGGATCTTGGGCCGGGCATCGGCGTGCTTGTCGGGCGGCACGCGCTTGAGGCCGCGCTGCACGGCGGATTCGGGGATGGTTTGACCGTTGACGGTGGCAGCGACAGCGTCGGCCGCCGGGGCAGTCTGAGCGGGTCCGGGCGGTGCGGGAGGCGGCGCGTTCTGGGCCAGGGCCGGAAGACCGCAAAGCGTCAAACCAACGACCGCCCACCAGGGGCGCTTGAGGGCACGCATGGGTATTTCTCCTCATCGGGAAGAGGGACCAGATCGGCTCCCCCGGCCAAAGCGTGTGCGGCCGCGTCGGGAGTCCCGAGCGAGCGGCGGATTGTAGCGAGGCGGTCTGAAAAAAAACAGCCCGCCGCGCGAACCGGCGCGGCGGGCTGTCGCAATTGCGGGCGCGATGCTTACGGGTAGAGTCCCCAGCCGCGATAGCGAACGATCGTCGGGGCCGGGCTGTAATACACGGGCGTGCCATAGTAGCTACCGTAGTAACTGCTGACGCTGCGCAGCCGGCCGAACGGGCCGTAGCGGTACGTCGTCATGGGGGCAGCCGCGTAGTACGAGGTGACAACCGGGGCGGAATAGTACGACGTGACCACCGGGGCAGGCGCGGCATAATAGGAAGTCATGACCGGCGCCGGCGCGGCGTAGTACGACGTGACAACCGGCGGCGCGTAGTACGACGTGACGACGGGGGCGGGTTGATAATAGACGACGGCCTGGGCGTGCGCCGCCCCTGCGCTCGCCGTCAGCATGGCCAGCGCCACAACCGTTGCGATCAGCCATCGAGACTCGCGAAGCATGGCTCCTCCTCCTGTGTATGAGTCTGCGCCGGGTCTACTGTAACTATAGGCGCACCGCTGACGCCTGGGTAGCCCCCGGCGCACCGCCGCATTGCCCGGCCGCCTAGAATGATGTAGCGGTGGGCATCCGAGTTCCGTTTAGCGACGCTTCGCAGAAGCGTTCTTGGGCATGACGCTTCTGCGAAGCGTCGCTAACCGACGCATTGTTCCCGACACGGGTAAATACACCATGACATTCTGGCAGCATTTCATTAGTAACAGCGGCGGCCCGGTGGAGGGCTATCCCCTACCCGAGCCGGACCCGCGCGAGCGCGAGGCGCTCGACGCCTATTCCAACGTGGTGGTGCGCGTGGCCGAGATGCTGCGCCCCGCCGTGGTCAACCTGCGCAGCGGCCGCGGCCGGCGCGAGGGCACCGGCTCCGGCATCCTCTTCACGCCGGACGGTTTCTTGCTGACCAACTCCCATGTCGTCCAGGGCAACGAGCGCGTCCGCGTCCGCCTCGGCGACGGCCGGGAAGTCGGCGGCCGGGTGGTCGGCAACGACCCGTGGACCGATCTCGCCGTCGTGCAGGCCGAGGAAAGCAATTTGCCGCACGCCACACTCGGCGATTCGTCCCGGCTGCGCGTCGGACAACTGGTCGTCGCCATCGGCAGTCCGCTCGGCTTCGAGTCCACCGTGACGGCCGGGGTCATCAGCGCCCTGGGCCGAACGCTGCGCAGCATCACCGGACATTTGGTCGATAACGTCATCCAGACCGACGCCGCCCTGAACCCCGGCAACAGCGGCGGCCCGCTCGTCGATAGTCGCGGTCAGGTCATCGGCATCAACACCGCCATCGTCCGGCCGGCCCAGGGACTATGCTTCGCAATCCCGATCAACATGGCCAAGCACATCCTGCCGCAACTGCTCCAGCACGGCCGGGTGGTGCGCGGCTACCTCGGCCTGCACGCCCGCAACGTACCCTTGCCGCCGAACCTGGCCCATCGCTTCGAGCTGACGCAGACCGGATCCGTGGAGGTGATGGCCATCGAGCCGGGCGGCCCGGCGGACCAGGCCGGCATTCTCGAAGAAGATCTGATCGTCTCGCTCGGCGATCAGCCGACGACATGCGTGGACGATCTGCACAAACTGTTGACGCAGCTGCCGATCGACGTGCCGGCATCCGTTACGCTGCTGCGCCGCGACCGCCGGCTCAATCGTCTCGTGCTGCCGACGGAGTATCCTCAGCCGTAAAATGGACCTCCCTCGTTTGCACTCCGTCCTGGTTGTGAACTACACTTCTTCCAATTAAGAGGGGTTAGCTCGCCCTTCGCTCCGGAGGGCAACTCACCTTTTGATGGAGATACTGCGCCAATGCTATTTATCCTTCCCGCCGTGTTCCTGATTGTCGGCCTGGGCCTCGGCTGCGGCCTGCTCTACGGGAACTACCGAACGCGAAACTACCTGCGCTCGCTCGAACAGGCGCGCCCGTGCAAGGCCGGTAGCCCCGTCTCCGGGCCGGTCAAAATCCAGGGTGTCGCCAAGGCGGCCGACGCCAAGGACTTGCTCATCAGCCCCATCGAGCAGCAGCCGTGCGTCTACTATCATCTCGTCATCGAGCAGTTCCAGACCAGCTCGTCCAGCCGCACCCCGTCGTCCGTGCCGCGGCGCGGCCCCGGTTCCGGATCGTGGGTGCGCGTCATCGAGGACACTCAGGCGATCCCCATGCTGGTCGCCGACGAGACCGGCGCGGTGCCCGTTGATGCGAAGGCGGCCAAGATCGACTTCAAGTCGAACCGGCGGCACGCCAACTTCCTCTCGAAATTGCCCAAGGAACTCGAAGCGTCGCTGCGCGAGCGGTACAAGATCGTCACCAGCACGTTCTTCATCCCCAAGCAGATGCGCTACACCGAGATCGTGATCCCCCAGGACGCGGAGGTTTTCCTCCACGGCGACTGCGAGGTGAAGGACGGCCAGGCGACCTTCGACACGAAAAGCCACCCGCTTTATCTCTCATTCCGAAAAGAGAAAGACCTGATCCGTAACGGCAAGATCTCATCGTGGATCATGGGCGGACTCGGCGTCCTCATCCCGATCCTGGCCGTGATCCTGGCGTGGTGTACCTACCAATCCACGTCCAAGGAGTTCAAACACCTGAGCCAACCCGCTGCCGCCAAACCCAGCCCCGCCAAGCCCAACGCCGGAAAGAACAAGAAGCACTAATAAGCGAAGAGATTGTTAGCCCGAAGCGCCAGCGAGGGAAAATCCCTCGCTGGCGCTTCGGGCTAACAATAGAATCACCCGCGCTGTCCGCGCCGGATCGCTTCTTTCATATCGCGCACGGCACGTTCCATGCCCACCAGGACAGCGCGGGAAACAATGCTGTGCCCGATGTTCAGCTCCTCAACGCCGGGAATCGCCGCCACCATCTGCACGTTGCAGTAGTTCAGGCCGTGTCCCATGTGGACGTGCAACCCACGTTCGCGCGCGAACTCGGCGGCCTGGCGCAGCCCGTCGAGTTCGCGCTGACGATCGGCCGGGGTCCGCGCCTCGGAATAGCGGGCCGTCTGGATCTCGACCGCCTGCACGCCCAGCACCCGGCCGATCTCGATCTGCCGCGGATCGGGGTCGAGGAATAGTGACACTTCGATGCCGGCCGCGTGCAGGCGCTTGACGATGCGGGCCACGGTTTTTTCGTGGGCGATCACGTCGAGTCCACCCTCGGTGGTCAACTCCGCGCGCTTCTCCGGCACCAGCGTGGCCTCGTCGGGCTTGATCTCACAGGCGATGTCGGCGATGGCATCCACGGCGGCCATCTCCAGGTTGAGGCGGTTGGTCACGATCGGCCTCAGCAGACGCACGTCGCGGTCCTGGATGTGCCGGCGGTCTTCGCGCAGATGAACGGTGATGCCATCGGCGCCGCCGAGCAGGGCCAGCACCGCCGCCGCTACCGTGTCGGGTTCGGCCGCTCGCCGCGCCTGCCGCACCGTGGCCACATGATCGATGTTGACGCCGAGCCGAATCATATCCGAGCCCTCCTCTTTCGATTGCGGATTGCGGATTGTGGATTGCGGATTGAAAGACCAATCCACAATCCACAATCCGCAATCCGCAATCCGCAATCGGTTAAAGCCGCAGGTTCGGCGGCAAGTCCGGCGAATTCTGCCGGTAGCGCCGCGCCTCGTGGCCCAGCCACTTGAATAGCAGGAACGCGAGAACCAGATCGACCGCCTTGTTGATCCAGGTGCCGATCAGCGTGATGGACGTGCCCGGCACCCAGTAGTACGAGGTGAGGATCGCGGCCAACAGGATCAAGGGCAGCACGCGGGCCGACCAGGGCAGGTGATAGCGTGGATCGACGAACATGCGCACGATGGCCCGCGCCTCGGCCAGGGTGTCCCAGAAGAGCCAGAAGAGGCCGGTGGGAGTGGATGCTGGCGGCACGGCGGAAGGCGGAGGCGGTGCCGGCGTGACGACATGAGCGGCGGCGCCCAGCAAACGGGTGCCCACGTCGAGTAGTACCGCTGTCGAGGTCGGCGGTGGTGCGGCAGCCGGCGTGGCCCTCGGCGGCGGCTCGGCGGGACGAAGTGGCGGAGGACGGATGGCGAAGCGCGTGTCGATGCCGGCCTGTTCTTGCAGTTGCGCCATCGCGTCCTCCAGCCGGCGGACGCGCTGTTCGAGCGGCGACAGGGCCTCCGGCAGCGACAGCGCCATTGTCATGGCCGGGGCGGGCGGAGGTTCGACAGGGGCGCGATCGGGCGGAGATGCGGGCGCGCCGTCCGCGGACATCCGCGCCAACGAGGCTTCTTCGGCGGCCGGGGAAATGGCGTTGGCGGCGGAAGGGAGAGCGGGTTCCGAAACCGGCTCGGCCGGCGTCGGGTCGGTCGTGGAATCCACAGGGGCCAAGGCTACCTTCCTCGGGGCCGCAAGGTCGGTCTTGCTCTTCCGCTTGGTCACGATGGCGATGACTCCCAATCCGTGGGAACCCTTCCAGCATACCGCCCCGGCGATTTCCCGACTAGCCCGCCGGCTCAGTCGAACAATCCCAGTTGCAGGCGGGCCTCCTCGGACATGCGGCTCATCTCCCAGGGCGGATCCCAACTAGCTCGACCTTGGCGGACGTGACGCCGGGGACCGCCTGCACCTTCGCCTGCACATCGGCGGGCAGCGCACCGGCCACCGGGCAGGCGGGGCTGGTCAGCGTCATGCGGATCGACACCGCCCCCGACGGATCGACTTTTAAATCGTAAATGAGACCGAGCTCGTAGATATTGACGGGAATCTCGGGGTCGAAGCAGGTCTGCAAGGCCGCGATCACTTTTTCTT
The DNA here is from genome assembly GCA_963767535.1 of uncultured Planctomycetota bacterium. Taxonomy (GTDB): domain Bacteria; phylum Planctomycetota; class Planctomycetia; order Gemmatales; family Gemmataceae; genus JAJPHU01. The sequence continues at coordinate 718,473 of CAVYEC010000004.1, read as the reverse complement.
CGAGCGACGCGCCGGGATCGACGGGAGGAGTGGGGGATGGTGACGAGGACTTGTCATCGTCCAGAGGCAGCGACAGTCGCTGTCCGGGTTTGTCTTCCATCGCGAACCCCTCATTCCTGGCGGCCGGCGAGCGTGGCCGCGAAGTTGCGGATACGCTGCACCATCGCGGACAGGCCGTTGCGGCGGCCGAGCGTCAGGTGTTGATCCAGCCCAAGGCGGGCGAAGAAACCTTCGATGTCGAAGGCGAGCACCTGACTTGCCTTCTGGCCGGAGAAAAGGCGCTCCAGCAAGGCGATCATGCCGCTCACGATGTCGGCGTCGCTGTCGGCCACGAACTCGATCACGTCGGCCGTGTCCGGGCGTTTGCGCGCCACAAAAAGACCGTGCTCTGGCAGCCACGGACACGATTCGTTTCCGTTCGCAAGGCATCGGGCACCGGCGGGATCGCCTCGCCCAGTTCGATCAAATACTGATAGCGGTCGGCCCAGTTGTCGAGAAACTCGAACTCCTCGGCCAACTCGTCCGCCGCCGCCTGGGGATTGGCCGCGGAAGCGCGGGGTAGGCGGGTTCGGCTCCCCTTGCTTGCGCTACAGGTTGGTTGCGGGCGGCCGCGTCGGCGATGATGCCGCGCAGCGCGTCCACGAACCGATCGACCTCCGCGGTCGTGTTGTACATGGCGAACGAAGCGCGGGTCGTGCCGGGAATGTCGAAGCGGTCCATCACCGGCTGGCAGCAGTGATGGCCGGTGCGGACGGCGATACCCTCCAGGTCCAGCTTCGTGCCGATATCCAGCGACGCGATCGGCGGCTCCTCGATCACGAACGACAGGACGGCGGCCTTGTGTTTGGCGTCGCCGATAATGCGGATACCGCTTATCTGCCGCACCTTGTCGGCGGCGTAGCGCAGGAGCATCGCCTCGTGGACGGCGATGTTTTCCAGCCCGACCGACTGCACGTAATCGATCGCCGCCCCCAAACCGATTGCGCCGGCAATGTTCGGCGTGCCGGCCTCGAACTTTTCCGGCAGATCGGCGTAGGTCGTCTTGGCGAAGGTGACGGATTTGATCATGTCGCCGCCACCCTGATAGGGCGGCATCCGTTCGAGCAAGCTCGCCTTGCCGTACAGCACGCCGATGCCGGTCGGGCCGTAGATTTTGTGCCCGGACATCACGAAGAAATCGCAGTCCAGCTCGCGCACGTCGATCGGCATGTGCGGGGCCGACTGGGCGCCGTCGAGCAACACCGGCACACCGCGAGCATGAGCCAACTCGATCACGCGCCGCACCGGGACGATCGTCCCCAGCGAATTGGAGACGTGGACCATCGCCACGAAGCGAGTGCGCTCGCCGAGCAATTTCTCGTACTCTCCCAGAAGAAATTCGCCGTCGTCGCTAATCGGCACGACGCGCAGCACCGCCCCGGTCTGCTCGCAGAGCATCTGCCAGGGGACGATATTGGAATGATGCTCCATCGCGGAGATGACAATCTCGTCGCCGGCGCGCAGGTTCGATCGGCCCCAGCTCTGGGCGACGAGGTTGATGCCCTCGGTGGTGCCGCGGGTGAAGATGATTTCGCGCGGCTCGGCGGCGCCGAGGAAGCGGCACACCTTCTGACGAGCTTCCTCGTAGGCGCGGGTGGCCCGTTCGCTCAAGAGGTGAACGGCGCGATGAATGTTGGCGTTGTCGCGGCTGTAATACTGTTCCAGGACGTCGATCACGGCCTGCGGCTTCTGCGTCGTGGCCGCGTTGTCGAAATAGACGAGCGGTTGGCCGTGGACCTCCTGACGCAGAATCGGGAAATCCTTCCGGACGCGCATCACGTCGAAGCCGGGACTCGTGGATCGTGGATCATGGGTCGGGGATCGTGGGGGCGGCGCGGCCGGGTGGATGCTCATGGCTCCTCCTCGCCGGACTCGGCCGCCGGCAGGTGATGCGCTTCCAGCAGACTCCGCTCCAGCTCGGCCCGCACGTCCGGCACCTTAATTCGGCCCACGATGTCGTTGGCGAAGGCGTAGGTCAACAGACTGCGTGCCTCGGCCAGACCGACGCCGCGCGTCCGCAGGTAAAAGATCGACTCGGCGTCGAGCTGGCCGACCGTCGCGCCGTGCGTGCATTTCACGTCGTCGGCGTAGATTTCCAGCTGCGGCTTGGTGTTGATGGTGGCGTCGTCGGACAGAAGCAGCGTCTGGTTGGTCTGCTTGGCGTCGGTCTTCTGGGCGTCCTGGCGAACGTAGATCTTGCCGTTGAAGACGCCGCGCGCCCTGCCGTCGAGGATGCCCTTGTACAACTCGTGACTGGCGCAATGCGGATAAGCGTGATCGATAAAGGTGTGATTATCGACCAGCTGCTCCCCTCGGGCTTGGTATAGCCCGTTGAGGGTGCATTCGGCCCCCTCGCCCTCGAAGACGGCGTTGCTCTCGTTGCGAACCCATTGTCCGCCCTGGGTGACGGCGTGCGACGCGAAGTTGGCGGCCCGGCCGATCTGCACCTGCATGGTCGCCTGATGAAACGCCTGATTGCCCTCGCGCTGCACCTTGTAATGATCGACGATCGCGCCGGAACCGACGACGATTTCGGTTACGGCGTTGGTGAAATAGGTCACATCCGGCAGACCGTTGTAACTTTCCACCAAAGTTAGCCGGCTGTTGTCGCCGAGAACAACGAGGCAGCGGCGGTGCCAAACGTAAGGCGTTTCGGCACCCCAAGAGGTGACGAGAAACGGAAGGAAAATCGGCTCCTCGACCGCCACGCCGGACGGGACATACACGAAGGCGCCGTCGCGGAGGAAGGCCGTGTTGAGCGCGGTGAAGAAATGTTTGCTGTAGTCGGCATGTCGGGCCAGGTGCGGTTCGACGAGTTTAGGGAACCTCTCTACCGCCTCGGCCAGACCGCACACGACCACGCCATTGGGTAACGGCCGACTCTTCTCCAGCAGGATGGGACGATGCGCGTTCGCGCATGCCAGGGTTGCTCCCGGCTTATCGCCGTGCTGAAGAAACTGGCGAAACGAAGCGGCAGCCTCCGGATTATCGGAAGGAGGCGGCTCGAACGGTATCCGTGCCAGCGGAGCGACCGGGGTGAACCGCCATTCCTCGTCGCGTGATCCCGGCAAGCCCAGTCCCGAGAAGCGCGCCGCGGCCGCCTTGCGCAGCCGATGCACGGCCGGACTGCCGCTTGCCGCCAACTCGCGCTCCAGCCGCTCGAAGGCGGCGAGGTAGGTGTTGTATCCTTCGACCACTTCCGTCACGGTTGCTCCCTCGACGCGCTACGCCGGCTGTCCGGCGATCTTTTCGACCCAGTCGTAGCCCTTGCTCTCCAGCTCCAGGGCCAAATTCTTGTCGCCCGACAAGACGATCCGCCCGTCCAGCAGGACGTGGACCTTGTCGGGCACGATGTAATTGAGCAGGCGCTGATAGTGCGTGATGACGACGACGGCGCGGTCGGGACTGCGCAGGGCGTTGACCCCATCGGCGACGACCTTCAGGGCGTCGATGTCCAGGCCGGAGTCCGTCTCGTCGAGGATGGCCAGCTTCGGATCGAGGACGGCCATCTGGAAGATTTCGTTGCGCTTCTTCTCGCCGCCGGAGAAGCCCTCGTTGACCGGCCGTTTCAGCAGATCCTCGCTCATGTGAATGAGCTTCATCTTCTCCCGGACCAGCTTGAGGAAAGCGCGGGCGTCGTACTCGGGCAAGCCCTGATGCTTGCGGACGGCGTTGACGGCCGCCCGGAGGAAGTACGTGTTGCTGACGCCGGGGATTTCGACCGGATACTGGAAGGCCAGGAAAATCCCTTCGCGGGCGCGCTCCTCGGGATCGAGTTCGAGCAGATCCTTGCCCTGAAAGAGCACTTCGCCCTCGGTCACGTCATAGGCGTCGCGTCCGGCCAGGACGCCGGCCAGCGTGCTCTTGCCGGAGCCGTTCTTGCCCATGATGGCGTGGACCTCGCCGGCGTTGACCGTCAGATCGACGCCGCGAAGGATTTCGTTATCGTCCACGCGGGCGTGCAGGTTCTTGATTTCGAGCATCATTTCAGCCTTTTTCGCCGGGTTCGTTTAGCCGCCCACCGTTTCGATGGGTGTTGCATACAGTTGGGGCGAGGGCAGTGTCCGCCCCTCCACCCGAAACGTGTCCACGAGAAGTTCCAGCACTTCACGTCCGTTCCGAGCCGCCTCCTCGTAAGTGTCACCGTGCGTCTGCGCGGTATCGCCGAATTCCGGAAGGGAGACCACGAACACCTGATCCTCTTCGGACCACCGGATGACCATGCTGAACTTGTCGTTCACGAGGCCCTCTCCACTTCACGTATGGCCGCCTTCACCTGCTGCTCCTGATAGCGCCGGGCGTCGTCCCCGTCGTTGCCGGACAGAACCACCGCTCTGGGAAGCCGGGGATGCGTCCATACCGTGTGACTGCCTTTCCCTGGCCGGCAAGTGAAGCCCGCCTTTGCCAACATGCCCTTGAGTTCGCGGATTTTTTGAGGCATGGACGAGGTTACCCAACGCTCCCCTCCAAACTCACTCCCAGCAACTTCTGCGCCTCCACCGCGAACTCCATCGGCAGGTTCAGGAACACCTGCTTGCAGAAGCCGTTGACGATCATGTTCACCGCGTCTTCCGCCGACAGGCCGCGCTGCTTGCAGTAGAAAATCTGGTCCTCGCCGATCTTCGATGTGGACGCCTCGTGTTCCACCTTCGCCGTCGCGGTTCTTCACCTCGATGTAGGGGAACGTGTGCGCCCCGCAGCGGTCGCCCAGCAGCAGCGAATCGCACTGCGATGTAGTTGCGGGCGTTCGCCGCCCCCTTTAGCACCTTCACCAGGCCGCGGTAGGTGTTCTGGCCGTTGCCGGCCGAGATGCCCTTGGAGACGATGGTGCTTTTCGTGTTCCGGCCGATGTGGATCATCTTCGTGCCGGTGTCGGCCTGCTGCTTGTGGTTCGTCAGGGCCACCGAGTAGAACTCGCCGACCGAGTTGTCGCCTTGCAGGATCACGCTGGGATACTTCCAGGTGATCGCCGAGCCGGTCTCCACCTGCGTCCACGAGATCTTCGAGCCGGCGCCGCGGCAGGCGCCGCGCTTGGTCACGAAGTTGTAGATGCCGCCGCGCCCTTCCTTGTCGCCGGGATACCAGTTCTGCACCGTCGAATACTTGATCTGCGCGTCGGCGCCGACGGCCACCAGTCTCCACGACGGCCGCGTGCAGCTGGTTCTCGTCGCGCATGGGGGCCGTGCAGCCTTCGAGGTAGCTGACGTAGGCGCCTTCCTCGGCGACGATCAGCGTGCGCTCGAACTGGCCGGTGCTCGGCCGCGTTGATGCGGAAATACGTGGACAGCTCCATCGGGCAGCGCACGCCCTTGGGGATGTAGCAGAACGAGCCGTCGCTGAAGACGGCCGAGTTGAGGGCGGCGAAGAAGTTGTCGTTGGCCGGCACCACCGAGCCGAGGTACTTGCGCACCAATTCCGGGATGCTCGCGCACCGCCTCCGAGAAGGAGCAGAAGATGACGCCCATCTCGGCCAGCTTGCCCTTGAACGTCGTCGCCACCGACACGCTGTCGAAGACGGCATCCACGGCCACGCTGCTCAGGCGTTTCTGCTCGTCCAGCGAGATGCCGAGCTTCTCGAAGGTGCGGCGCAGCTCCGGGTCCACCTCGTCGAGGCTGTTGAGCTTCTTCTTCGGCTTCGGGGCCGAGTAGTAGATGATGTCCTGGTAGTCGATGGGGGCGATTTCGCAGGTTGGGCCACCAGCGCGGCTCCTCCATCGTCAGCCAGTGGCGGATACGCCTTGAGCCGCCATTGCAGCAGCCATTCCGGCTCGCCCTTCTTGGCGGAGATGGTGCGGACGATATTCTCGTTGAGTCCGCGCGGCACCGTTTCGGCTTCGATGTCCGTGACGAAGCCGTGCTGGTATTCGCGGTTGGCCAGTTCCTGAATCGTACTGGTCGCGGTCGTCATCGTATCCCCTAAGCTCCAAATCCCATCCGGTATCCATCAGCCCCGCATGCCGGCCCCAGGATCAGCAGTTCACCGGGCGGCCCCAGCGGCTCAGCTTGCAGGTGCGTGTGCAAACGCTCGGCGATCTGCCCCTGACTTCGGAGCAGGTCGGCGAGGGTGAACTGATCGAGGAAATTCCGAATCCACTGTTCGAGAGTCTGCCAAACCTCTCGCAAGGTGCAGCCGTCGTTGTGGACGCAGGTGCCGCCGCTGTCCGGGCTGGCGTGGCGCTCGCAGTAACCGGGATCCTCAAAGAGCGGTTCCCCCAGCGCCCGCAGCACCTCGCCCAAGCGCACCTCGGCCGGCGGCCTGGCCAGCAGATATCCGCCCGTCCGGCCGCGCACACTGGTCGATGAGTCCGACCTGTCGCAGCACAGACATCAACTTGGCCACGTAGGGCACCGACAGCTTTTCCGCCTCCGCGATCTCCGGGATGGTGAGGGCCTGACCCTCGCCGGCCCGCGCCAGGCGGAGAAGACAGCGTAACCCGTATTCTTCTTGGGCCGTAATTTTCATGTGTCCCTCCCGTGCCGTGAGGTCCGGCCACAATCTCTATTGTAGTTAACTGTACTTTTCTGTCAAGAATTAACTGCCCCGTGGCCCGGAGGGCGTGATTGCTCTTACTCCTTCTTATAAAAAGACTTACGAAACAAGAAAAGAGGGGCAAGATCGGCGGGAAGGCCGCGATCGAATTCATCATCATAGTAGTGGAATCGAGCGGAATGGCCAGAGAAAGAAGACGAGAGGCCGCGCAACCTACTTTGTTGTGTATGTTCGATCGCCAGCGCGAGTTGTCTCCGAGGAAACACCTTGCGTTGCCGGGTTGGCTGCGTTCGCCGGATCGCTCTTGCCGGGAGAGCCGGTTTCGTCGCCGGAGTGATCTTCGTGCCGCATGAAGATCGCCAAAGGCAAGGTGAGCGTATCGGCGATAAAACTGACGATCACATCGCCCCCGCAGATGGCGGCGACGATCGCCGCGGTTTGGACGCCTCCGCTCAGGTGGAGCGAACTGCCCGAGTTTGCGAAAAGAGGCGCCTGAAGGATCTCGATGTCTCTTTGCACGCCCCCGTAAATATCCGGGTCGCCGTGCGCGAAGTTGCAGATCGTCCCGCACCCCGCCGGCATCACGACGGCAACAGCCGCCAGCACCGCGACCCACATCCTTTTCATGGCCCCGTCTCCCCATTTGCGGAGGGGCCGACACTAACATGGGACACGGGAAAATCAAGCAGGACTGTCCGGCCGAGAATACCCCCGTTAAGCCTTTCTTCCCAGAATGCGATCCATCGAGTCGGCAGTCTGGTAGATCAGCGCTTCCGGGTAATGCGGGAAGGGGTGGAAATACTCGAACGTGAGATAATCGCGGTAGCCGATCTTGTCGAACGCCTCCAGCACGGCCGGCCAGTTCGTCGTGCCGTCCAGGAGCGTGCGGAACGATTCGAGCGAATGGTCTGTGCCCTTCTTGGTGAACTCCTTCAAATGGACGTTCTTGATCCGCTGGCCGAGGAGCGCGATCCAGTGTTCGGGGAACTGGAATAACATGATGTTACCGGTGTCGAAGTGGACGCGGACGTGCTTGCTCTGGAAGCCGTCCACGAAGGCAATCATCTCCTGCGGACTCGAAAGATAGCCGTTGAAGAAGATGTTCTCGATGTTCAGGTAGACGCCGAGTTTTTCGGCGCACGGGATGAGCTTGGCGATCGCCTCGCGGGCACGGCGGTCGCACACGTCGGCGGCGACCGGCTCCACGTCCTTGATCCACGGCACATACACGGCCCCCGGCACCACCAGCACGTTCTCCGTACCCAGATCGTGCGCCGCCTGCATCATGAGGCCGGCCAGTTCGAGGCCGCGCGCCCGCGTGGCGGCGTTGTTGTGGGTCAGCGAATAGGGCCAGTACAGAAACGAACACAGCCCGCTGATGGCGATGCCGATGTCGGCCGCCGCCTTGCGGATGGCCTGGTACTCCTTCGTGCCGGACTTGGGCGAGAGGTCGTTATCCAAATCGTAATTCAGCTCGATGGCGTCGAAGCCGGCGTCCTTGGCCAGTTGCAGGCATTCGCGCAGCGACATGCGTTCGGGATAGGGGAAGGCCCACAGGTTGATCGACTTTTTCATGTCGTAGCGGCGCGGCGAAGCGCGGCGCGGGTCGGGCTTGTCGGCTGGGGCAGCGGATGTCTGCCCGCCCGCGGACAAGACAGCCCCGGTCGCCAGGGCGGAAAGGAGGACATCGCGGCGGTCGATGCGGGGCGCGTCGGCGTTCGATTGGGGGTCGGACATGGCTTGCTCCTGCCGGGTTAGGTGTTTACCGAATTCAACTTCATCCGCTCTCGATCATTCGATGGCGTCGCCCAGGGTCTCGCGCAGGCGTGGAGCACGCGCGACTTGGCCACGCGGACGGCGCCGGGACTCTTGGACAACTCGGCCGCGACTTCGGGGCGGCTCGGCCCTCAATGGCGGTTCGCCAGAACGCTTGCCAGGTGTGCTCGGCGAACTCCGCGCGGATCAACTCCAGGGCGCGCTGCACCAGCCCCGGCTCGCCGGCCTCCTCCGAGACACTTCCCTCGTCGCCCGGCTGCGGGGCGGGAAACTCCGCCAGGCGAGTCTGCGCGTCGGTGCCGCCCGCGCCTTCCGGCTCACGTCCCAGACGGCGAAAATGATCGTGGACCTTGTTGCGCGTGATGGTCCTGAGCCAGCCGCGGAAGGTGTCCCTCTCGCGTTCCTTGCGAAAGCCGCCGATGTGCAGGGCCACGGCCTGAAAGACTTCCTGGAAGATGTCGGCGGTGTCCTGTTCGCGCAGGTACCAGGCGCGGCACCACTGAAAGACCAGCGGCGCGTACAGGGCCACGAGCTGATCCCAGCGCGCGGGTCGTTGGCCCGGACCCGCTCCAGCAGGCTCCGCGAAGTCGCGGTGGAAGGCTGGGAGCCTTCCCCACTCTCCGGGTTGTCGAGGGAGGCGTTCATGGCACGGCCGGAATTACGGGGTCGGAGATTCTTCCCCCCAGTCTGCCGCAAAGGGTGCGCGAAGTCCAGAGGCTACGGTTCCACACGACGCTCCATCGCGCTCAAGCCTTCTTCCGGGAGCGACCAGCCTTCCGGCCTTTGAACTGGTGCTGTTCCCCTCGCGATGGCTCCATCGGAATCGGTTTCGGCGGCGACGGTTCCCCAGCCTTCGGGCTGGCCTCGATGTGGTCCTCTGGCTTTTTCCCAATGCGGCCGACCGCTTCTTCCAGGAGTTGGGCGGCGACCTGCATCGGGCTGACCTTACGCTCGGCTGTGCTCATCTCCTCGGCCAACTCCGCGAGGCGGCGGAGCGTGGCATTGCTCATGGGCACCTTGCAGCGCGTGACCCAGTTGGGATTGGTCGGCCGGCCGGGGCGTTCGCCCCGGCTGGGCGTCAGGCGCTCGTGCAGGATATGCGCCAGCCGGGCCATGCCGAACGGGCCGCCTCCCACCTCGGGAACCTGGCCGACGATCTCGGCTCCAAGCAACTCCGCGAACTCCCGTGGGTCGATGGGCATGGTCAATCTCCTCGCTGAAGAGGGAAGTTGATCTGATACATGACTCGATCGAGGACGCAGGCGACCGCGCCTTGATTGGTCTTCGTTCCCATATCGAGCAGAAACTCGCGCAGGGCGGGCGTATGCTCGCGTAGGGCGACCTCACTCGTGAAACACTGGATCAGCACCGGCCGGTCCCAGACGAGTCGGCCTCCTTGGTCGTCATCCCGCCAGGTGCCCCAACCACGGGGGAAGGCGGTCGCGCCGCTGAACCGCTGGCCTAGCAGCTTGAGGGCTTTCCGTACCCAGCGCTTTTGTTCCTTCTTGCCCAGCGAATCCCCCTCGCGATCCGCGCTGGGGATAAATAGGACCAGCAAGCTCGCGCCGCTGGTTGTGGCCTGGAGTTGTTCGCCGAAATCGGGCATCCCTATCTCCCAACTATTAACATCCTACTTTTGAACCCAAAAGTCAACGGTCCAACACCCGCTTCCCCGGTTACGGAACAAGCCAAACTGTGCGCGGCAACAAAATCATTGCGGAGTGTATTCGCGTATGCGATGAATCAAAGATGCCAGAGGTTGTAACACCCCCACGTTAGGATTAGTAGACCCGCGGCAAGCGTCTGTCCCACGCCTCGGCCGGGACGTGTCGAGAGGTAGCGCCTCATGAACCCCCCGGGTTGCCCTGAGCCGGCAGAACTCGCCGAGTTCGCCACGGGGAACCTCCCCGGGTCGGTGTTCGCGCGCGTCGCCGCACACGTCGAACAGTGTTCCGCGTGCGCCTCCACGTTGGAAGCGTTCGACGGGGCGGACGACCGCTTGCTGTGCCGGTTGCGACAGTCGGCGGAACAAGGAACGAAGACGGACCCTTACGTGCCTCCACAACTGCTCGCCCTGGCGCGATCGGTTCGACCGGCCGACTCGAACGGGGCCGCATTGTCGGCCGGCGGGTCGCGCCGGCTCGACCGTTTCGAGTTGGTGCAAGAGCTGGGGACCGGCTCGTTCGGGCAGGTGTTCCGGGCGCGCGACACCGAGCTGGACCGGACGGTTGCGATCAAGAATCCTCCGCGCGGGCAGGCTGGCCAGCCAGGACGAGGTCGATCGCTTCGTCCGCGAGGCCCGCAGCGCCGCCCAGCTCAAGCACCCCGGCATCGTCGCCATCCACGGCACCGGCCAGACCGAGGACGGCACCTGGTATCTCGTCGAGGAGTTCGTACCGGGCACGACGCTCGCCGCCCGCCTGAGTGCTGGGAAGTTCACCTTCCGGGCAGCGGCCGGGCTGATTGCGGAGGTGGCCGACGCCCTGGATTACGCCCACCGGCACGGCGTCATTCACCGCGACATCACGCCCTCCAACATTCTGCTCGACCTGGAAGACCGTCCGCACCTGATGGATTTTGGCCTGGCCAAACGCGAAGCGGACGAACCGCCCATGACCCTGGACGGCCAGGTGCTCGGCACGCCGGCCTACATGTCGCCCGAACAGGCCCGCGGCGAATCGCACCGGGTCGATGCCCGCACCGACGTTTACAGCCTCGGCGTCCTTCTTTACGAGATGCTCACCGGCGAACGGCCATTCCGGGGCAACCGGCGCATGCTGCTCTTGCAAGTGCTCCAGGACGAGCCGCGCCTGCCGCGCCAGCTCAACGACAAGGTGCCGCGCGACCTGGAGACGATCTGCACGAAGGCGATGGCGAAAACGCCGTCGCGCCGCTACGCCACGGCCGGCGAATTGGCCGACGACCTGCGCCGCTACCTGCGCGACGAGCCGATCAGCGCCCGGCCCGTCAGCCGGGCCGAACGCCTGGGGCGCTGGTGCCGCCGCAACCCGGTCGCGGCCGGCCTGCTCATCGCCATCTCACTGGGGTCGGCCTCCGGCCTGTGGCACCTGACTTCGCTGTCCGAATATCTCGTGCGCTCGGCCGCCCTGGAAAGCGCGGACCAGCAGTCGAAGACGCTCGACGAGGTGAACAATCTGTACAGTTCCGCCGTGGTCGAGCGGGTCCAGCCGCAGGGCATTCTGGTGACGCACGACTACGCCACCCGCCCCGAGGCGATCCCGCTGCCGGCGACCCTGACCATCGACCTGGGCAAGCACCTGGGCGATCAGGTTCGACTCTACAGCAATTATCCGTTTCGTTCCCGGCCGGACGGCGGTCCCAAGGACGACTTCGAGCGCAAGGCGCTGGCCCGCGCGTCGCAAAACCCCGACGAGCCGTTTTACCGCTTTGAAGACTTTCAAGGACGCCCTTCCCTGCGCTACGCCACGGCGCGGCGGATGCAGAAGACGTGCATCGACTGCCATAACACCCACCCGGACAGCACGAAGAGGGACTGGAAAGAGGGCGACGTGCGCGGCGTGCTGGAGATCATTCATCCGCTGGACCGGGACGTGGCGCGGACGCGCGCCGGCCTGCGCGGGACGTTCGTTCTCATGACGGCGATCTCCGGCTCATTGTTGGTGCTAACGGTGTTCGTGCTTTTGGCCAGCAATCGAAATTGGCGGTTGCGTTCCGGCCGGTAGCCGGTACGCTGAGGGGTGCCCACCCCGCTGCGATAAACGATCCAGCCCGGCCCGCGGTCGAGGGCGCCGGCCGGCAATCCCTGGGTCCCTCGGAGGGTCCGAACCATGACAGAGCGAAATCGTCGGGAATTTCTCGCGGACGTGGGCCGGGGCATGTTGGTCGCCAGCCTCGGCTCGGCCGTGGCCACCGATCTGGGGCTTGCACCCGCCTGGGCCGGCGAAGGGGCCGAACGGCTGACGTTCGGCGCCCTGGAACCGCTCGTCAGTCTGATGCAAGAGACGCCCATCGACAAATTGCTGCCGCTACTGATCGGCAAGATAAAGGACGGGACCGACCTGCGCACCCTGACAGCGGCGGGCGCCCTGGCCAACGCCCGGACGTTCGGCGGTCACGATTACACGGGTTATCATGCGCTCATGGCCCTGGCACCGGCCTACCAGATGGCCGCGGAACTGCCCGAATCCCAGAAAGCGCTGCCCGTCTTGAAAGTCCTTTATCGCAACACCAATCGCATTCAGGAGGAGGGTGGCCACAGCCACGAGGCGCTGCACCCGGTCAAACCAGCGGCCGAGCTGCCGAAGGACCGAGACGGCGGCGAACTGCTGCGCGAGGCGACACGGCGGCGCGATCAGCAAGGAGCGGAAGAAACCTTCGCCGCCCTGCGCGCGGGCCGATCGGCGAAGCGTTCAATCATCTACAGTTCGCCGTCGAGGACGAGGTGGACGTGCATCGCGTCGTGCTGGCCTGGCGCTCCTGGGTGCTGCGCGATTTCACCGGCTCCGAGTACGCCCACACCTTGCTCCGCCAGTCCGTCCGCTACTGCGTGGATGCGGAAAAATATGTGGTCGAACACAAGCGCACGCCGGGCATTCGCGCGGTGCTGCCGAAACTGCTCGATCAATACCACCTCGCCGGACGCAAGCCGGGAGACCGCCAGGCCGACGAGAAATGGATCGAGAGCATGTGTCAGACGATCTACGGCGGCGGGCGCGACAGGGCCGCCGAGGCCGTGGCGGCGGCGCTGGCCGAGGGCATGTCGCCGGACGCCGTCGGCGAGGCGATCTCGATGGCGTCCAACCGGCTGATCCTGTGCGATCGCGGCCGCACAAAGGCAGAACCGGGCAAACCGATCGGCAGCGTCCACGGCGCTTCCGTCGGCGTCCATGCGTCCGACTCCGCCAACGCCTGGCGCAACATCGCTCGCGTCAGCAACGCCCGCAACACCTTCGCCAGCCTCATTTGCGGCGCCTACCACACGGCCGGTCAGAATAATGGACAAAGCAAGGAGCCGTATCCGCCGGCCGACCAACTGGCCAAGATCGAGACGAAAGACGGCGACCGTCTGCTTCAGTTGACGGAAGCGGCCATCAAGGAGAAGAACCAGGCCGGCGCGGCGGCGCTCGTTCACCGCTACGGCGAGCTGGGCCATCCGGCCCGGCCCGTCTTCGATCTGCTGCTCCGCTACGCCGTCAGCGAGGACGGCGCGCTGCACGCGGAGAAGTACTATCGCACGGTGACGGAGGAGTACGCGGCGACACGATCGGCGTTCCGCTGGCGGCACCTGGTCGCCCTGGCCCGCGTCACCGCCAGCGAGTGCGGCCAAACCGCGCCAGGCTACACCGAGGCGCGCCAGCTGCTCAAGTTGTGATAAGCTCACCAGCCCGCAGTGCCGGCAAGGGCAGAACCCTTGCTGGCGCTGCGGGCTGGTGAGGAGACTACTCTCCCTAGGGGCACGCGCTCCACGGTGGGAAGCGTGCGCCGCTCCTTCTAGCAAAACTTCGTCAGCCGAAGTCGTAAAACTCGACTTCCAGCGGCCAGCTCCGCGAGCCGTCGCCGGGGGCCGCAACGGAAGCCTCCGCGGTTCGCCGTCCGGGGATCGTTTCTCTCAAAAGCTCGTCGAGTTGACCTCGGCCGAGCCATTCTCCCCGGCACCAGGGGCACTGACCGATTTCGACCCCTTGCCGCCGGATCGTCTGAAGTTCGTGTTCGCAAGCGGGGCAGCGCATGTCACACCTCCTCTCGCAATCGTCGCGCCGGGTCCGTGCCATGGTGGGGGCCGCTGGCGATCCGATGCCGTCGATGACGCGGGGGGAGGCGGCGCCGAAGCGTGTGGCCCAGCCGTCCCGCCGCGCCGGCAACCGCGCCGCCCCACCGCGTGGCACGATGTTCCACGACCACCTGACCGATTCGCCGGAGGTTCGCGACCATCAGGCAGCGCTTGTTCGTTCCGCCCCGCCGACCGCTCAGCCTCGCCAGCGTCACCCGAACCTCACGAACGCGCCTTCCGAGCCGGCCGAGGGCGAAGGTCAAGCGGCGCTCGATGCGATCGCGCGCCGAGTCACTCAAACGAAGGTTGCGTCCCCGTATTTCCAAGTACATAGCTTGCTCCTGTTATCGAGTGCTTCTCGTTATTTGCCATACCACAAGTCCGTTACACGCATACTTCGGGACGGCTCGGAGCATCCCCCGTTGTGTTTTCTTGAGCGGTCCTTTCCACGACAGGCAAGCGGATAGTGAACTCGCTCCCGCGGCCGGGGCCGTCGCTGTGCGCGGTCAGATCGCCCCCTTGCAGTCGGACCAGGCCGTGAGCCAGATGGAGGCCCACACCTAACCCGCCCCGCGCACCGTTCTCTGCCTGCGCGAACAAATCGAACAAGCGCGACAGCATCTCGGGAGGAAACCCCACTCCCGTGTCCCGCACCCGGACTAGGACCTCGCCCCGGATCGGCTCGGCCGCGACCCAGATTTGGCCGCCCGGCTCCGTGAACTTGGCAGCGTTGGTCACGAGATTGACGATGACCTGTTCCAGGCGCATCGGATCGACGTTCACCCACACCGGCTCGGACGGAAGGGACACGTCCAGCCGATGCGCGCGCGCCCGACGGGCGCCCGAACCGTCTCGACCGCGTGGGACAGGACGCGCCGCAGGTCTACACAGACCCTTTGCAGGCGGACCTTGCCCTGGTCGATGCGAGACAAATCCATCAGGTCGTTAACCAGCCGGGTCATGTTGGCGAGTTGCCGCGCGATCATCTCCCGGCTGCGTTCGACGAACGCGGACTCCGCCTGGCGCGCCTGGAGGACGTGAAAGGAGGTGGACAGGGGAGCCAAGCAATTGCGCAACTCATGGGCGATCATGGCCAGGAATTCTCCTCGCCGGCGATCGCGCCGCCACAGGCCCTCTTGCAAGCGCTGCTGGGCCGCGTGCAGCGAGCCGATGAGGACCGCCGTCAGCACGAAGGCCGCCACCTGCATCCCCACGGCGAACGCATCCTCCGGTAGGTAGGCCGAAGGCGACAGAAGGTAAGCGAGGGCGGCCGCACAAAGCGCGGTCGCCAGCAGTCCGACGGCCAGTCCGCCGTACCAGGCGCTGACCGCCACGGCGGCCAGGAGGAACACCGAGTGTATCTGTTCCATGGGCGGAAGCAGCCGGGTCGCCAGGAGGGCGACGCCGACGCAGCCGCTCGCCACGAGCGAACGGACAACCAAAGGTCGAGAGAGGTGTCTCATCCCATAAACTCCTTCACGATAAAAAAAGTCGTGTCGCCGCCGAGACTCGTGCGACAGCAGACCGCGCGGAAAGTCTCCGAACCGGGCGGCGGACGTGCCCAACTCAAACCCGGCAAGGATGGGCGCCTGGCTCCCTTCCGACCGCGCAGGGAAACGACCCTGTCGCGTTCGCGAGAGCCGGCGGGAAGAGTTATCGCGGAGTGAAAGGGGCGCAACCCGTCCGAGGACGGCCGCGCCGGAAGAGATCACCGGAGCAAGGCCATGAACAGGTAGAGGCAAGGGCCGAGATAGACGGGGCGCGAACTCGCCGACCCCGCAATGCCGGTAACAAGAGGACAGAGGCGGGCGTACAGCGCCCCCGGGGCGAGAGAGGACACGCCGCCGCGCCGGAGTGAACGCCGGGGCGGATGCTGACGTGAGGCATTGCGATAGACGCCGTGCTGGTTCGAGTTGATCTTCGCGGACAGCTTGAACGCGCCATCCTCCTTTACCACCACGACCGGGCAGGAGGGGACGGCGGACGTCGCCGGCCGGTCTTCAGCCGGAGCCGGCACGAGCAGCAGAGCCAGAGAATGGAGGAAAACCAAAAGGTCCATCGCGGCTCATCCCGTCGAGGAGGACAGTCCCGCTTTACTCAATGGCAATATAGCGTATCGCTCCTCCATTATACCACACAAGACAAGAGACAGTTCGGCCCGCCGGACGTGGCGAGAAGGGCTGCCACATTCAGCGGGCCGAACTATTTGTACGCTGGACGGAGATCGGGCTATTTCTCGTTTCGCGCGCGATCCACCGTCAGCGTCGTGTGGATGCCGTCCTCGCGGAAGCGCAAGTCGGCACGGATCGTACGCAGTTGCTCCAACAACTGCTTGATCGGAGCGTTTTCCTCCAGCGTCCGATGCGTCTTCGGCCGCGCCGGCGAACCGTGGCGCTCGTTACGCACCTCGCCGGTATGCCGGTCGTAGGCGTAGGCCGTACCGTCCGGGCTGACCGGCACGAAACCGTAGTATTTCTCGGCCAAGACGTTGATCACAGCGGCGTTGGCCCCTTCCGGGATCAAACCACTGTGATAAAGCGGATACCAGACGGGTGCGCTGGCCAATGCCTGCTCGTGAACTTGTTTTTCGAGATATTTCTGAACCAGGGCGCGGGTCAATTTGGCCGCGCCGGGGGAAATGTAGATCGAGCTGTTGATCTCGACCTTCTCGGTCTTGCCCTCGCCTTTCTCCTGCGCGCGGTCGATGAAATCGTGCAGCATCGCCTCGTTGAGCGTGAGGTAAAACGCGCCGTCGATCATCGCGTAGTACACGGCCGGACGGAATGGCTCCTTGTTGCGCCGCACTGGCGTCCTCGACCATGTCTGAAAGAATTCTGTTCCCGGATTGGCCTTTACCTGGACGATGGCCACGCCTTTATACGGTTTCTCCAGCGGCTCCCAGGTCGAGCGCGCCCGGCATCGCTTTCATCACGCTCGTCCGCGCCGTGGCCAGGGCGGCGGCGAAGGTCAGCGGGTTCTTCACATCCATGCCCACCATGACGGGCATCTGAAAAATGAGCCGGGTAACACGCTCGATATCAACATCTTGCCCTTCGTCGCTGCGTTCGAGCAGGTCGGCCAGTTGTCCGTACACGGGGCTGTCGTCGGCGCGCACCAGCACCCACTTGCCGACCGGATCCAGCGCTGCCGTCAGCAGCGTCATCAAGTCGTTGGCCGCACCGCCGCCCGGTCCTCCGGGACCGCCGGGGCCGAAAATGCCGAACACCGCGCGGCGCTCGCCGACGTTGGTGGACAGGTGCATCATGAACTGAGCGATCGTGTTCGGCGAGAGGCTGCCCAGGTCGAGCGTGACCGTGCCGTCGCCGGTGACGCGGCGCAGCTCGTTGTAACGGCTGTTGGCCACCAGCGGCAAAATGTACGTGTCGAGTTGGACGCGCTTGTCGTCGATGGCGATGCGCATGCCGATGGGGTCGAAGTATTGCCGCCAAAGGCCGAGATATTGCAAACGGAACTGCCGATACGCCTGCGCCTCCGCTTCCGTCACCTGTTCGATGGGCAGCTCGATGAGCGGCGTGGCAAAGTGGATCGTGTTGTACACGTCGGAGACAGCGACCTGTCGTCCCGCGTCCCAGGCCAGCGGCCGGCCCTCCGGCAGATAAACCTCCTCGGCCTTGAGTCCCGCCGTCGCCAGTAAGGCGTCGTGGTCGGCCGGCGGCTTGCCGGACTCCCAGGCGTGATAGAGGGCACCCTCCGTCAGCATGTACATGCTGGTCAGCGCCTCCAGGCGGCGCTTCTCCTTGATCTTGCTGGCCGGGCCGACCAGCTGGCGGATGAAGGCGTCGGACAGGTAGGCGAAGCCGGCCTCGTCCTTGTCGTCGTAACGGAAGATGGTCCGCATGTACGCAAAATCGCGGGCATCGGTCAGCGCCTTGTGCCGGCCCTGGTAGGTGTCGAGAATGCGCCGCAATCCGGTTCGAGAGTTGGCGTAAATAACGTATTCCTCGACGACGGCCCGGTGCAAACTCACCTCGCGCAGCGGCGTCACGAAGCTCTCGATGGTGACGCCGTTGACTTCTTCCTTGCTTTCCTTCAGTTGATCGCCGAATTTCTTGCGCGCCTCGTCGATGAACGGCTGCACGGCACCGAGGAACAGTTGGCGGTTGGCGACGTGGAAGATGAGCGCCACGTCGGAGCCTTCGCGCAGGTACGCATCGCTGCCAGTGACGGCCAGGCCACGGAGGACGAGCGGGCCAAACTTTCGGCCCAGCTCCGTGCTGCGCAGGCAAAGCTGCTGCTGATAGCGTTCCTTGAGCCGATAATCGCGGCTGTGGACCTCGTAAGCGCGAATCAGGTTCGTGCCCCACTGATCGAGCAGGTCCGAGAACTGAATGAACTGGCGGAAGTTTTTGAAGTGAATGTAATAGTTGTCGTCGGGGATGAGCTTCGCCATCGGTTCCTGGGCGGGCTTCTTGTCGCCCATCATGCGGTCCCACGGATGCTCGGCGATGTCGATGCCCTCGATCTTGGCGATGGGAACGGTGCGCTTGCCATTATCGCGGAAGTTGGCGTTGAGCATCCGCCGCAGTTGCAGCGATTCGGTAACGGCGGTGGCTCCCGTGGTGGTTTCGTACAGTTCGTTATCAATCAGACCATGTTGCGGTCCGCCACGCATGGGCATACCACCGCGATTCCAGCCGGGCATCATGTCGCGGTTCCAGCCCAGTTCCGGCCGAACCGGGACGTGATACTTGCGGGCCGTGGCCTGGATGGCGAAGCCGTAGAAACCGAACTCGCTGACCTCGCTTTGCAGCCGTCCGAACTCGTCGATCTGGGCGGCGGCCCACAAGCCTTCGAGATCGTCGCGCACCGGCCATTGACCTTTGCGGTCCTCGGCCGGCGGGGCGACTTTCCTGGCCTTGCCGAAATCGAGCGCGATGGGCGCCTCGACCCAATCGACGCCCGGCTGGCCGCGCAGGAGCGGTGATCGAAAGATGCCCAAACGCGGCATCCGCCGTTCCACCGGGTACAACAGGACGAAATTCATCTCGCCCTTGCCGTGCAATCGCCCCATGAATTCGAGTCCGTCAACGGGCACGGGTTGCCGTGGTGCCGCGGGAGGCTGGCCGCCGGGACGGTCCACGCTTTTTTTGTCGAAGGGACGCATCGGCATCCCTTGCGGAGGGCCGCCCATCCCGCGCGGGTCGGCGACCCGGCGGCAGACGTGTCGGGCTTCTTTGTCTTGCGGCACCAGTCGCGCCTCGCCGCCCGGCGTCATTTGCGGGGGTGTGGCGAACTGAACGTGGAAATAGGTACTGTCGCCGACTTGCTGGATGCGCAGTTCTCGCACCGCCGGCGGCGCCGCCGCCTGGAGCGATGCCGAGGTCAGGAAAACCGGGAGCGTCAGGACGAGGAGATGGGAACGCGAGGTGGCCATGACCGAACTCCTTTTGTGCCTGCACCGGGAGCGGAAGAAAGGGAGCAATAGCGTATCTTGTCCCAAAGGCACCGCCGCCGCCAGGGGTGTCACGCCGAATTGGGCTTTTCCGGGCGCGGCGGGTTTGGCTTGCTATCGACTCGGTCGGATCGACATAATACAGAGGGTCCGGGGCGAGACCGCAGCGATTCTCGCCGCCGGGCATCCCCCACCCGATGGCGCAAGGAGTCACCGCACATGGCCGGCCTGTCGCAACGTGTTTTACTACCGCTGATTGCTGTTCTCGCCTGTGTGCTGCTCGTCACGCCCGGAGGCGCCTGCCCCTTCTGCGGCATGCAAGGGCAGACCCTGACCGGGGAGGTCGGGCAAGCCAAACTCGTGCTCTACGGCCAACTGACCAACGCCAAGGAGCAAAACAACGGCGACGGCACCACCGATCTCGTCGTCGAGACGGCCATCAAGAACGAAATGCAGGGCAAGGACGGCGACCCTCTGGCGGCCGGCAACAAGACCGTCCGCCTGGAGCGCTACTTGCCGCCGCAGCCCGAGAGCGACAAGTATCGTTATCTCGCCTATTGCGATGTCTTCAAGGGCAAGATCGACCCCTACCGCGTCTTGCCGGTCCTCAAGGACGGCGACATGGCGAAATATCTGCTCGGCGCCCTGGCCCACAAGGACGAGAAGATCGGCAAACGGCTGCGCTTCTTCTTCGACTATCTGGACAATCCCGATCTGGAAATTTCCAACGACGCCTACAAGGAATTCGGCAACGCCGATTACAAAGATTATCGCGACATGGCCAAGGATCTACCGGCCCAGCGCGTGGTGAAGTGGCTCACGGACGAGAAAACGCCGGCCTTCCGCTACGGCCTGTATGCCTCGATGCTCGGCCACTGCGGCACCGAGAAGGACGCCAAGGTGCTGCGCGACATGCTGGACACTCCCGCCAAGCGCCTGGGCAGCGGCGTCGATGGCATGTTGGCCGGCTACGCCATGCTCAAGCCCAAGGAGGGCTGGACCTACACGCGCGACATCCTCAAGGACGAGAAGAAAGAGTTCATGATCCGCTACGCCGCCCTGCGGACGGTGCGCTTCCTGTGGGACTCCCGGCCGGACCTGGTTAACAAAAAGGAGTTGACCGAGGCGATGGGACTGCTGCTCGATCAGAGCGACATCGCGGACCTGGCCGTCGAGGACCTGCGCAAGCGCGAGTGCTGGGACATGGCCGACCGCGTGCTGGGATTGCAGAAGACGGAATCGTACAAGATCCCCATCGTGCGCCGGGCCGTGTTGCGTTTCGCGCTCGGCTGCAAGGGCAACGCGAAGGCGGCGGCTTACGTCGCCGAGCAGCGCAAGAAGGACGCCCAGGCGGTCGCCGACGCTGAGGAACTGCTCAAGCTGGAACAGACGCCGCCCACCACCCCCACCACGGCCGCCAAGTAAGGACGCACATAGATAGCCCCCGGCTTGCCGGGGGTGTTTTCTTTCCCCCGGCAAGCCGGGGGCTATGTGGAGGAGATTTCCGCAATGATGCGTTGGATACTGTCGCTGGGGGCGCTGCTTCTGATCGTGTCGGCATCGGCCCGTCCGTGCAGTCTGTGCGGCGCGGCGCTGCGGCAGGCGCCGACCTTCCGTGAAGAAGGCGCCCTGGAGACGGCCCGCATCATCTTCATCGGCACGGCCGAGAACTCCGACGCCACCGCCGGCACCACTGACCTGCGCATCTCCGAACTGTTCGCGCACCGATCCAGCCCTGGGCGACACCAAGGTCGTCAAACTGTCGCGCTGGCTGCCGGTCGATCGCAAGAACCCGACGCGCTTTCTCGTCTTTTGCGACATCTTCAAGGGCAAATTCGATCCGTTCCGCGGCGTCCCGCTTAAAAGCGACGACGCGCTCGAATACGCCCGCAAGGTGATGAAGCTCGACGCCAAGGATCGCACGGCGAACCTGCTGTTTTTCTTCCGCTACCTGGAAAACGCCGACGCGGAGATTGGCCGTGATGCCTTTTTGGAGTTCGCCAAGGCCAGCGATCAGGACATCGCCCGCGTGGCCGGCAAGCTCGACCCCAAGAAGCTGCGCCGCTGGATCGAGGACACGAAAACGCCGACGGAACGGCTGAGCGTGTACGCCCTGCTTCTGGGCGCGTGCGGCGGCGATGCCGACGCGCGGTTCCTGCAAGCGCTGCTCGACAATCCGAGCGAGCGCACCACTTCCGCGTTTGACGGCATTCTCGGCGGCTACATCCACTTGCGTCCGCGCGAGGGCTGGGAGCTGGCCTACACGCTTTTGCACGATGGCCGCAAGCCGTTGCCGATCCGCCTGGCCGTGGCCCGCACCGTCAGTTTCTTCCACGGCGCGCAACCGAAGGAAAGTCGGGAGCACGTTTTGAAGTGCCTGGATGCGATGATCGGCGAGGCCGAGTTGGCGGACATCGCCGTGGAGGATCTGCGCCGCTGGGACATCCGCGACCGCACCCGCGACATCCTCGCCCTGTACGGCAAGAAGGGCTACGATGCCCCGCTCATGCAGCGCGCCATCGTCCGCTATGCGCTCTCGTGCAAGGACGACGCCAGCGCACGGGCTTTCGTCGATCAGCGCCGGCGCGCCGAGCCGGATTTGGTCAAGGAAGTCGAAGAAGCGCTGCAATTCGAGAAATAATTGGGCAATTGTTTAGCCGCGAGCCGTAGGCGAGCGCGGGCTGCGCTCGCCTACGGCTCGCGGCTAAACGAATCTCACTTCTTCACCCGCAGCAGCACCGTCGGCACGGACCAGATGTCGAGTCCGCCCTTGCCGTCGGGACGATCCGAGACGAAATACAGCGTATCCCCTTCGGGACTGAGCGACGGCGAGCAACTGCCGCGCTGCCCCTGCGGATGGTTGAGCATCGTCAGCGCGATCGGCCGGCCCCACACCTTGCGGATCTTGAACGCCACGAACAAACCCAGGCGCTCCTTGCCCGCTTCGAGCGGCCCTTGCAGGTACATCGTGTTGCCGTCCTTGGTCAGGGTCGGATGGCAAAAGTTGGGCGGCAACTCCTTGATGGGTTCCGGCGCGTCGAAACCCTGACCGCCCGTGGTATCGTCACGCTTGGCTACGAAGACGCGCCAGCCGTCCTTGGTCTTGCGGCTGAACCACAGCTCCTTGCCCTTGGCCGACAGCCAGGGGTGCATCTCGTCGGCGTCCGTGTCCACGCGGTTGATCGGCGCGGGGGCGGCGAACTCCTTCTTCGCGTCGTCCTTGACGGCCACGTAGATGTCAAAATTGTTGACCTCCTTGTCCTTCTTGGAGGCGTAGAACAGAAACTGCGGATAGGTCCCGGCCGGGAAGGTGACGGAGCCGCGGTCATCGACCTCCCTGCTGCGGACGAAGTTCGTGAGCATCTTCGGCTTGCTCCAGGGGGCATTTCCGTTGGGGCGCTGAACCATCAGGATGTCGAACTTGTCCTTGGTTTTGCGGCTGAACCAGAACGTCCGTTCCTGGCGGACAGTGGTCAGAAACGGGTCCTCCTCGTCCGCCTCGGTGTTGACGGCGACGAAGTTGACGGCCTTGACGAGTTCCGCCGCGCCGGCCCGGTGAGACGTTCCGATCACGGCCAGGGCGACGAGGAGAACGACGGTGGGCTTGGACATGGCGACGATACTCCTGCGATACAACGGTTGGGCACTCGCCTCGCGGCGAAGTTGGAGGTAAAGTGTATCACTTCCGCGGCGAATCCGCCGCAGGGGAAATCGGCACCCCGGCCGTTGCGGTGTCACGCGGCACGGGAGAAAGTTGTAGGGTGGGCCGAGTCTTCGAGGCCCACCACTATGGGCGTGGTGGGCCTCGAAGACTCGGCCCACCCTACAAAACAAGCCCGCGCCGCCAGAAACAATTACCGTACCCCATCCGAGCCGCTGTCACGCGGCACGGGAGAAAGCAGGAAGTCGAAGACCACCCGCACTCCCTCGCCGCTCTCGTCAGGGACCGTTGCCGCTCGTTCCCCGATCTGAAGGACGAATTCGAGGAGATCGCGCAACGGCAATCCGAGGTAGATTTTGTCTTCGCCGCCGAGCTGCCGGGCGATGTCCCCAAAGAGCGCCGCAGCCCCGGCGGCATGACCGGCGACGCCGCGCGGCTGGCCCTGGCGCACTTTCACACCCGCCGCCGCCAATTTGATGAGCCCCTTCACGAAATCCGCGGTGATCCCCGAACGCCCCGCCGCGTTCCACAGCCCCTCCCATACTTCATGGGCTTCCCAGTAATAGCCGTGGTTAAACAGGTCCACCCCACGCAGATAAGCCCGGCTGTCCTGCCAGCGTTCGGGATCCAGCGGCGGAGGTTGTTCGGATTGCTTGCGGAAAAGATGTCCCGCCGGATCGCGCACCGGATGCGGCGCGCCGGCCCGGCACGAACGTATAAGGGGGGAACGGAATATCCGGGACCCATCGAGGACGGGCGAGGCCGTTCCCTTGCAAAAACGGGTCGGCCCAGTGGTAGTGATCGAGCAGGCCCGCCGTCGGTCGGCCGAGGAGGTGATAGGCGAGGTACAGCGCTTCAATCGAGGCGAGTCCGTTGTCCGGGTCGGTGCCCATCTTGGACACGCGCGGATAGGCCGTGCGCCAGCCGGACAGCGACCGGGCCGGCACGTCGAGAAAATCGCGCGTCATGGCGGCGGCCCAGCGCCAACTGCCGTCGAGCAGCAGCACGCCCTTGTCGGCATCGGCAGCCGACAGCGGCGGACCTTCAGCGGCCAGACGGATGTAGCCTTCCAGCGGCGGCCGGTGCTTCACCGGGTGCGTCAGAAACAGCACGTCGGGCCGGCCCTTGAGCGGCAGCACCGAGCATTTGCGCGGGTTCTCGTGCGTGTGACGGACAATCACGGTTGGCGGATACGAAAACTCCATGCGTGCGGCTCTCGTGCTCGGGAAGTTGCCCGACAACCTATAATATCAGTACGAAGCGCTCCCCGTCTGCCGCTCGCCGCGGGGGACGGAGGGGCCGAGGTATTGGCGAACGGAGACCATCATGAACCTGGAATTGCGCTACTGCTCGATGTGAGGCTACGAGCCGCAAGCCGTCAGTCTGACGGGCAAGCTGCTGACCACGTACAAACAGCAAATCAAAAACCTCACGCTGGTCCCCTCCGGCGGCGGCTGTTTCGAGCTGTCCGTCAACGGGGAGCTGATCTATTCCAAGCTGGAAACCAAAAAGTTCCCCGAGGAGAAATGGGTGCTCGACACGATCGGCGCCCGGCTCAAGAAAAGCAAGGCGTGACGGCTCCGCCGTTCAGCCGTTGGTCTCGTAATGGCAGGTGACGCTGGTCGTGATGCCGCCGCGCGGCGTGAACGCGCCGAACACGCGGCAGCGCACCGGCCGGCACGCCGACACGAAATCGTCGAGCAGCCGGTTGACGACCGTTTCGTAGAACGCCCCCTGGTTGCGGTAGCGCTGCAAATACAGCTTCAGCGACTTCAGCTCCACGCACAGGGGGCCGGGCGTGTAAGTGAACGTGATCGTCCCGAAGTCCGGCTGGCCCGTCTTGGGACACAGGCTCGTGAATTCGGGGCAGACGATTTCGATGGTGTAATCCCGGCCGGGCTGCGGGTTGGGGAACGTTTCAAGTTGCCCGGCCGAGGGAGCTTCATTCAGGGACACAGCCTCTTCTCCTCACAATCGTTGGTCGATCCAGGTCTCTCCTTCTTTTCATACGAAATGGGATGTTCCGTCCCATATCCCCCGGCAAGCCGGGGGTTAGGAGCTGACGGAAAAAAGTGTGGCGGCACGCTGCTAGCGTGCCGGTTTTCAGGCACGCTAGCAGCGTGCCGCCACAATGCTTTCCGCTCGCTCTAAGTGCCGGTCGGGAAGGTTATGCGCCCGCCCGGTTTTTTGGGGCCGCTGAGTAACAGGGCAAGCAATTCGGCCCGCGAATGGACGCCCAGGACGCCGTAAATCGTCTGCAAGTGATTGTGGACCGTGTGCGGGCTGAGGTGAAGCCTCCGAGCGGTCTCCTTCTCGGAGTGGCCTTGTAATACGAGCCGAAGCACGCGCTGCTGGGCGGGTGAAAGCTTGTCCTCCTCCGGCCTGCCCAACGACCCGCCGTCGCTCCAGGCCGTATTCAGGTCCGAGTCGTTGTCCGCCTCTTCATCCTGGACCACGAACGAGACCTGCCCAAACCGCAGCCGTTGCCCGCACACGACGTTCGCGGATTCGACCCGCTGCTCATCGACGAAGGTGCCGTTGCGGCTGTTGAGATCGACGACCGCGATCACCCCGTCGCGCAACGAGATCTCCGCATGACGGCGCGAGACGGAGATGTGGTCGATGACAAATTCACATTTCGAGGAGCGCCCGACGAGGAACGTACCGGCCGCCAGCTTCAGCTTGACCACGGCGGCCGAGGGCGCTTCGTCTTGCAGGACGAGTTCGGGCCACATGGGTGGTACCCGGCCGCAACAGGGGGTTGCCGCGCCGGCCTCCAATTTAGTCCGTTTAGATCATTGATTCCCGATGGCACCGTGTCGAGAATGTGTATGATTTTGCGGGTAGATTTCAAGACGGATCGGCATTTTGCCCGCGAAGAATGATCTTCGCGGCCCCTTCTCGTTCCCCATCTCAAAGGACACGGCCATGACAGAAAAGATGATCCCCATCGAAGGCTCCGTGCCGGTGAACACCCACACGCTGGTAGGACCCGCCAACCCGACCCAACGCATCGAGGTGACGATCAAGCTGCGGCGGAAGAGTGAGCAGGGCTTGCCCACCCTCGACGAGTTCCTCGCCGGGAAGCGGAGCACGGCCATGACGCGGCAACAACTGGCCCAGCGCAACGGCGCACGCCAGGAAGACGCGGACGCGGTCCAGCGCTGGGCCGTCCAGCAGGGTCTGTCCGTCACGCACGTCGATCTCGGCCGGCGGCAGATGAACCTGGCCGGCACCGTCGATGCGGTGAGTCGGGCCTTCGGCGTGAAAATGTCGATGTACAATCACTCCCGAACCCGCACGCATTTCCGCTGCCCGACCGGCAACATCCACCTCCCAGAAGAGCTGGTCCCGATCATCACCGGAGTCTTCGGCCTGAACAACATGCCCGTCGTGGTTCGGCACGCCGTGCGGGTCCAGAAAAGGACTCAGCCGGCCAACGCCGACCCGCAGCAAGAGTTCCCCGGCTCGTTTTACCCCAACGAGGTGGCCAAGCTGTACAACTTCCCGCCGACGAAAGGGGCGGGACAGCGGGTGGCGATCCTCGAGTTCGGAGGCGGCTTCGACCAGAGGATCCTCGCCGACTACTTCACGAACAACATCGGCCTGTCCAAGCCGCCGACCGTGAATGCGATCCCCGTGCTGGGAACGGAGATGAACGTCGATGACGCGGGCACGTCCGGAGAAGTTTACCTGGACATCGAAGTCGTCGGCGCCATGGCGCCGGAGGCGACGATCGACGTCTATTTCGCGCCCTGGACGGGCAACGGCTATCTGAACGCCATCGACCAGGCGGTCCACAACGAGGACTATGCGGCCATTTCGATCAGTTACGGCCTGTCCGAAGACATGCGCGGCACAACCGCCAACCCCGGTTGGCCGATGCTGAATCACAGTGTGGAAGAAGCCTTCCGGGATGCGGCCGCCATCGGCCTTCCCGTGTTCGTCTCGTCGGGCGACCAGGGTTCCGGCAGCCAGCGGGGCCAGGTCGGCGATCAGGAGGTAACCGTTCAGTCGAAGGCCGCCCACGCCCCCTATCCCGCCTCCAGTCCGTACGTGACGGCCGTCGGCGGCACGATGCTCTATGCCGAGAACGGCGCCATCAGCAAGGAAGTGGTTTGGAACGAGTTGGGCGACCTTCAGGAAGGCCAGTATTACATCGGCGGCGCGACGGGCGGCGGAGTCAGCGATCGCTACAAACAAGTGCCCAGCTACCAGAGCAAAGCCGGCATCATGCCGCAGTCGGTCAACAACCCGCCGGTGAAAGGGCGGGGCGTGCCGGACGTGGCCGGGAACGCCGGGTCCACCACGGGCTACCTGGTGAGCCAGCCGCCCGGCTCCGAGGTCCCGATCGCACCCGTCGGCGGAACCAGCGCCTCGGCGCCGATGTGGGCCGCCCTGATGGCTTGCGTCCGCGAAGCGCTCAAGGCGAAGCTGGGCAACGTGCCGGTCTTCTTCTTCAACGACTTCGTCTACGCCAACGGCAGGACCGCGGCTTTTCGCGACATCGTCGGCGGGCGTAAGTTCACCTTCGATCCCAACCAGGGTCTCGTTCCCGGTGACTTTATCCCCATCGGCAACAACCGCAGCACCGTGGTTGACGGCTACTACGCCAAAGAAGGCTACGACCTGTGCACGGGCTGGGGAAGCCCCAACGGGAAGGAGTTGCTGAAGCAACTCGAAACCTGGCTGGCCTCCCAGCGCGGCAGCTGACCACGGCGCTCCTGAGTCTTTTCGGGTGTAGTAATCGAATCCGGCAGTTTCTTTCTCCCCCCTCGTGGGAGGTCGCTCATGCTCCCTCCCCCCTTGTGGGGGAGGGCTGGGGTGGGGGGTGAGCGCCTACCCCCCACCCCAGCCCTCCCCCCACAAGGGGGGAGGGAGAAAAGAAACCCTCCCCACAAGGGAGGGAGAAAAAGGCGCCGGATTCCCTTATCGAACTCGTCTTTTTCCGAAGGGGGGTGGCACATGGCCGATGTTTTCGAGACCGGCCTTTTCCGGGGCGTTGATGTCAACGACGCCTTTGCTCGCACCGCGTCGCGTGAGAATCCGGTGATCGTGAATCTCGGTCCCGTTTCCTGGCCGGCCGGCCTGAAGCCGGTGGTCACGCCGTTCGGATCCCATCGGCCCGGCGAGAAAATCACCGAACCTCTTGGCGCCAAGGCGAATGTTCTCATCTTGATCTACACGGAGGTCGAGTTGCGGGCACTGTTGGAAGTGTTTACCGGGGACAATAAATGGGACGCCGCCCGCAGGAATACCTGGTATCCCTACGCCCACAACTTCGACTCGTTCCACATCCGGCCGGAGGGCGACATCGGCCTCAAGGCCGGCATCATGGGCTACCTCTTCGCCCTGAGGATTGGCGACGTGAAGGTCGTGCTTTACAAGACGGAGCTGCACCCCAAGGCCGACGGGGCGGGCCTGCCGTTCGTCCCGGTCATCAAACAGCTGGTCGGCGAACTGACGCCCCAGCTGGTTTTGAGCACCGGCACGGCGGGGGCCGTCGGCGCCCACCTGAATTGCGGCGACGTGGCGATCACCAGCGCCGCCCGCTTCCACACTCGCGTCCATTACCCGTCGTTTCCCGAGATCAGTACGCTGAGTCAGGAGCGAAAGCAGCTCCAGAACAACGTCTCGATCAACGAGAAGTTCATCGCGTTCGCCGGCGCCAACTTCACCAAGTTGTCGGCGCCCGGACTCGACCAATGCTACCACGAACTGAGCGGCCGGCCGGGCCTGTCGTTTCTCAAACGGAACCCAAACCCGACCATCTTCACGACGGGAAAGAACAATGTTCCCGGCCCGCAGCCGATGGATATCGTATCGGCCGACTACTTGACGGTGGACGACAACCACAATTCCGAGGGGCTGCAAGCGCTGGGCGCGATGAACGACACCGACGACGCCTTCGCCTTCTTCGCCCTCGGCCTGTTGCCGGCGGGCAAGCAACCGAAGTGGCTCTCGGTGAGAAATGCGTCCGAACCGCAGATCCAGGCGGCGTCGTTTCCGCCGGGTACTTCGCCGGGCAAGATCATCGACGCGCTGAAAGCGACCGCCGGCCCCATCTATGGCGTGTACCAGTACTGCACGACCTTGAACAGCGCGTTCGCGTGCTGGGGCATCATCGCGGGATTGAACTGAGCGAACCCGTATTGTGGGACCTGTATTGTAGGGTGGGCCGAGTCTTCGAGGCCCACCACAGCAATGCTGGTGGGCCTCGAAGACTCGGCCCACCCTACAACACCACAACACTTTTTATCTCCCCCGGCAAGCCGGGGGCTATGGGGCGGAAATACTGGCGTCCGCGGCTCCGACCGGGTATATGTGGTGAGTCCCCGCATTGTGCTTACCCACCGCCCGCGGCCGCGAGTACACCGACATGCACGTTCCCGAAGGACCCTCCCATTCGCCCGACAAACTTCCCGCTGATTCCGACCTTTCCACAAATCAGCCTTGGTGGTCCGATCTGAACGGCTATCACTGGTTCGTCCTGGCGATGGCCGCCCTCGGATGGCTCTTCGACACGATGGATCAGCAGCTTTTCGTGCTGGTGCGCACCCCGGCGTTGCGGGAACTGCTGGGTCCGAACGCGAACCTGACCCTCTACGGCAGCTGGGCGACGGCCATCTTCATTGCCGGATGGGCCACGGGCGGCCTCATCTTCGGCCTGTTTGGCGACCGCTTCGGACGGGCGCGGACCATGATGCTGACCATCCTGGTCTATTCGGTGTTCACCGGCCTGTCGGCCCTGTCGCGGCAGTGGTGGGACTTCGCCGTCTACCGCTTTCTGACCGGCATGGGCGTCGGCGGCGAATTCGCCGCCGGAGTGTCTCTGGTGGCCGAGGTCATGCCGTCGCGCGCCGGCCTCATGCGCTCGGCATCCTGCAAGCGCTGTCGGCGGTTGGCAACATGATGGCGGCCGGACTCAGTTTTTTGCTGCCGCCGCAACTGGAAATGAACGGCGTGCAAGGCTGGCGGCTGCTCTTTTTGATCGGCATCATCCCGGCCCTCCTCGTCGTGCTGATGTTCCGCAAGCTCCGCGAGCCGGACAGTTGGCTGCGGGCCAAGGAAGCGCTGGCCCACGGCGAGAAGGAAGACGAGTTGCACCGACAGATGGGCGACCTGCGCGAACTCTTCCGCGACCCGCGCTGGCGCTACAACACGCTGATCGGCGTGACGCTGGCGGCGGCCGGCGTCATGGGCCTGTGGGGCGTCGGCTTCTGGACGCCGGAACTGGTCCGCAACAACGTCCTCAAGGGCATGAGCCGCGAGGTGCAAGATTGGTACGCCAGCTGGGCCATGCTCCTGCAAAACCTGGGCGCGTTCTTCGGCATCTACGCCTTCACCCGCATCACGGCCCATATCGGTCGGCGGCCGGCGTTCGCCGTGTCTTTTGTGCTCGGCCTCGCCGCGACCGTGCTGGTCTTCGGCTTCATGACCCAGCCGAGTCAGGTTTGGTGGATGACGCCGATTTTGGGTTTCTGCGGCCTGATGGTGTTCGGCGGCTATGCCATCTATTTCCCGGAGTTGTTCCCGACCCGTCTGCGTTCCACCGGCACCGGCTTCTGCTACAATGTGGCCCGCTACCTGGCGGCGGTCGCCCCCTTCATGCTGGGCCAACTAGCCAACTGGTTCCTCGCCCCGGCTGGGACCGAACGCGCGGCCGAGAAGCTCTCGGGACTGACGCTGCTCAGCTCCCTGGGCAGCGTCGATAACGCCTTCCGTTACGCGGCCCTGACGGTGGCCTCGATTTTCGTGGTCGGCCTGCTCGTCCTCCCCTTCGCCCCGGAAACCAAGGGGAAACCGCTGCCGGAGTGAAACCCCTTACCAGCCCGAAGCGCCAGCGAGGGACGACCCTCGCTGGCGCTTCGGGCTGGTCAAAAAGGAAGGAGAGACCATGACTGTAGCAACCACTCCGGATTGGTTAACCCAACGCGGCGTCCGGCTCCAGCCGAGCAAGGACGGCCAATCGTGGCTCGTCTATCTCGGCCAGGAGCCGCAATACCTGCTCCTGGCCGTGCCCGTGAAAGGTCAATTCGGCTGCCGGATCACGCAGACGATCAACGGCCGCCGCCTCGATACCGGGGCCACGTATCCGTCCGCCGAGGCCGCCCTCCAGGGTGGACTGGATGACTTGCGCAAGGCGCTCGGTTGGTGAGCAAGGTCAGCCCATAACGGCAGCAAGGGATGCTCCGTTTATAAGCTTCGCGACGGAAATGTCGCGTGGTTTCGACGGGTTGATCTCGCCATTCCCGCCACGCCCCCACCGGTGGCAAAGTTGGCAGTCTGGCAAACTGGCCCCGGAAATCGCTTGTTTTTCCGTGATTTTTCGCGATTTCCACTCTGCCAAATGATCGTGCCATTTGGCAGAGTGGCAAACGGGCTGCTGCGCGAATCCAGTCGCCGTCGCTGAAAGAACGGGCGATCCTGCCCACGTCGCGGGCTGCAAGGCGAGGAAAGAAAGAGGCCCGCGACAAACCGTCGCGGGCCTCGGTAAGAGACATCTCGAACCCGATCGCCCCCGGTCAACGGCCGGGGATGGTCGGGTTCGTAACAACAGGCAAGGTCGTGAACCCCGTTATGCCGTTAAAGACCGGCGTCATGGACAGACGGATGGAACGGCGGTCGGCGGAAATCACCGCCTGGGCGGTCACATCCATGCTGTTCCGCACGAAGGGTTTGACGCGCGTTTGATACAGCGTCCGCTCGTTGGCCTTCGTATCGACCTTGCCGGAAGCGATCTGGCTGGGCAGGACCGGCTGGCCCGAAGTCATCATGCCGCCAACCAGGCCCCGCTGCACGCCGGTTATTTCTGGGTCGGCTAGCGCCCGCAGCTGGTGCAGTACCTTGTCGGGGCTTTCCAACACGGTGGGAGGGTTCTCCGGCTCCTGTTGCAATTGGGCGCCGAGACGTAGGCCGCCTCCTTGCGCCGGCCGGCCTCCAACTTCACCTTGATCCGGTCGGAAGTCCGCGACTTCACCTCAACGGTGACCAGCTGCTCCACCTCGTCCGGCGTGCCCTGATGACGGATGATGCGCAGCTGGGCCTTGTCGTTGAGCGGATGGCCCCAAACCTTTTCGATCTCGATCTCGTACTCGCCGGGGAACGCCTCGGCCGCCAGATAGGTCTCGCCGGTCATGTCGGCGAGCGAATCGCCAATCAAGACGCCACCCCCGATGGTCTGGCGGTTGAGGGACGTACAGACGCTGCCCGTCGGCTCGATCACCTTCAAATCGAGATCGGCCTCGCCCTGCCAGCGCAGCTTGATGACCAGATCGCGGCGCTTTCGGTCGGCGATGTCGCCGAGCAGGCGTTCGGACTCTTCCTTGCGTCCGCCCTGTTCGAGGAGTTTGACCAGGGACTCGATCTTCTGGCCGGCCCGGTCTTGCAGTTTCTTGTTGTTGACCGGCCAATCCTGGCGGATCAGGTTGCCGGCCGCCCAGTCCATGGCCTTGGGATCCTTGGCCAGCTCGGCGTAATTGAGGGCGTCCGCGTAGGCATGGGGCGTGCCCGGTTCGAGCAGCGCCGCCTGCCGGCAGAAGGCCAGGGCGAGGCCATACCTCTCATCCTGGGCCACCGCCCGGGCCGCCTGCAAATAGCCCTGGGCGTCCTTGGGTTCCAGGTCCGCCGTGGACACCTCCGCCCGCTCGATGTCTTCCGTGGAGCCGCCGGCGGCACGCAGGGCGATGGCCAGCGATTGATACACCCACGGATCGACCACGATGCCCTGCCGCAAGTTCGCCTTGAGGAACTCGGCGGTGTGGTCGAATTTGCCATTCATCATCAGGAAATCCGCCGTGGCGATAATCAGGCTGGGGTTATCGATGCCCTTGGCCAAGGCGTCCTGCCAAACGGTCTTGGGATCCGGCGGCGGCCCCGCCTTGTCGTCGGGCCTCTCGTGGCCGCCTGCGCCGACGCGCACGTTCGGCTTACGGTTTCCGGCCGCCAGGCGATCGCCGCCCGGCCGGTTAGCGGCGGCCATCGCGTTGGGCGCGACGATCAGGTTGCTGGCCTTGGAGTGGATGGTCGAAGTAGCCTTGACGACCAGCGCCTGGGAGGGCGGGTAGAAGAAGAGGGAGTTATTGTCCTGATTCAACCCTTCAGGCGAGTTATCGTCGGTCGGGTTGGCAGGATCTCCGGTGACGGGATTGACAAGGGGAGCCCAATCCTTGGGCTTGCCGACCGTGTAACGGATCAAGTTGATGAGAAGCGAGCTTTGGTTGCCGCCTTGCAGACCGAATTGGCCGCCCAGGTTGCCGAACTGGCCGAGCTGCTGACCGCCGAAGCCGACGATGCCGCCGCCGACGCCGAGGTTGCCCTGCCCCTGGAAGTTGCCCTGGAAGCCGCCCTGACCGGCGTTGCCGGCCGCACCGATGTTCTGGAAGCCCTGGCCGCCGATGCCGCCGATGCCGGCGACGCCGGCGATGCCGGCGGCACCGCCCATGCCGCCGCCGAGACCGAGGGCGCCGATCCGCGCAGGCCCAGAGCCCCCAGGCCGATCGCGCCGCCCAGTCCGAGCAGGCCGCCGACGCCGCCGATTCCCGCCGCGCCGCCGAAGCCCAACATGCTGAACATCGACGACTGCATCAGGCTTTGCGGGTTGACCGCGATGGGGATAGGCGTGACCAAATCCGCCACCGGGTAGACCCGCACGGTCTTCTCCGCCCCGGCGAAGATGCCGGTGGTGATCTCAATCACGTCCCGGCGGATGATGTAAGTCGCCCCGGACGGCACCGGGACGCGCTGCAAGAGCCGCCGCAGCACGGTCGAAACGGTGGTGTGCATCGGCGGGACGGCGTTCTCCGCGGTGATGGGCGTCTTGGCCACGTCCATGACGTTCTCGAACTTGTACGCCTTCTCGTTGATGTCAAACGCCAGGTTGTAGCGCTTGGCCAGGTTGTCCAGCACTTCCGAGAGCGTCACCTTGGGATCGTCGATGCCTTCGAACTGGATCGGCTTGGACAGGAGTTTTTGCAACTCGACGCCGCGGGCCGGCATCCCCGAGCTGAAATCGGTGGATTCGTAGCGCGCCTTGCGCAGGTCGGTGATCGCCCGCCAAACGGCCGCCGGCGGATACTCGACGGGCGGCTCATCCGGGAACGGGACGTGCGATCGCTCGACTTCGAGCATGGTGGCCAACCAGCGCCCTCGCGGATGCGCCGCAGCTCCAGCTCTTCGCGCAGGTGATAACCCATCAGCCCGACCTGATAGCCGGCCGTGACGGCCACGGGCACCGGCAAGCCCTGGTCAATCAGATCGCGGCGGATGGCCTGAGCGTGCCGATAGGCTTGCTGCTCGCGCGCCTGATCCATCAAGGTGTGGAACACGCGCATCCGTTCGCGGACGCGGTCTTGCTCGAGCCGTTCCTGGGCGGTCAGCGTCGTCCGGGCGTTGGCGTTGGCCAGCAGGTTCAGAGCCTCGGCCTGGTCGCGCTTGACGACCGCGCCCTGGATGTCGATCGACTGCACGGCCCGCTGGAGACGGTTGGCGAAGTCGGCCTTGGCCTGGTTGGTGATGTCGGGATTGGAAAGCACATCATCCAGGGTGCGCTTGAGCGATTCATGGGCGCGATCCGGGTCGGTTCGCACGGCGCGGTTGGCCTCGCGGATGGCCTGATCGACGATCTGCCGTTGCTGCTGGTTGGCGACTTCCTGGCGGGCGCGGACCTCGCCCATGCGCTGCTGGTCGGCCGCATCCGGTGCCAGCGGTGGAGTGTCCTTTTTGGCCGGCGGCGCCTGGGCGAACACCTGCTCGGTCGGCAACAGGACATACTTGCCATTAACCTTGGCGACGCGCACCGATATCCCCACGCTTGTAGGTGATCAACTTCTTGACATCATCGAGTGTTTTCTTGCCGGTACGTAGATCCTCAACCAGTTGCAAACCGGCCTTGGCTCGTTCCGACGTAGGGTCGGCCTTGAGCGCCTGCTGAAACATCTGGGAAGCGATGTCGTATTTTTTCTGCTCCATCGCCATCTCGCCCTTGGCCACCAGGTCGGCGCGAGCAAACTGGTTGCGCTCGAAGGCGAAGGACAAGGCGCGGTCGGCCGGAAGCAGGGCCGGCCGATCTTTCTGGCCGCGCCACTGCTCGATCATGTTGACGAGGAAGAAGTTCTCCACCACCGGCTGCGGCACTTTCTCCGAAACGGGCACAGTGACCTCCGCGCCGGCCGATGACTTGCCCGTCAGACTATAATCCAACTGGGCGTTGGCCTTGCTGAGCTTGCCCACCAGCAACGTCGGCACGTCCGGCCGCAAGGGCGGCAGCTTGGTCGGGAACGTCTCGGCGACCTCGGCCGGCAGCTTGATCGCGCTGTTGTACAGCACCGGCTTGGACACGGCGTCGAGCAGGTCGGTCAGGCAGGGTTCCACCTTCTCCTGCTTGCCCAGACGAACGACCTTGCCGCCGGTGGCGTTGGCGAATCCGTGCAGGTTGTACGGATTCATGTGCGCGCCCAGCGGCACCGTGAAGAAGGCGATCTGGTTCTTGACCATCTCCTGGCACAGCGAGGTCCGCAGGTCGGCGTCGATGGGGCCGGCGATGCTTTGGCCGCTGCCCAGGAAGAGAAGGACTTGCTGGCGGTCTCCCTTGCCGCTGAATTCGCCGATGGCCTTGGTCAGGCTGTCCTTGAGGTTGACGGCCCCGGCCGGGTACTCCTCGCGGAGGCTTTTCAGGGCCGCCGACAACTCCTTGGCTGGCTGGAATCCTTTCGAGAGCGTGTGAACACGCGTGTTGACCGTCCACAGGGCCAGGCGGTCGTTGGCGCCCAATTGATCGACCAGCGCCTTGGTGAGCTTTTGTGCGTATCCAGGGGTCCGTTGGCCATGCTCGCGGCCGTATCGATGAGCACGAGGTAATCGCGCGGGCGGGCGGCGGCGGGCGGCAGCTGGGGCTTCAGCTGGAAGCGCCATCAAGGTTTCCCCCTCCGCCGTCCGATACAGGACGAGCGGTCGATCCGCGAACTGCGACAGGGCCGGTTCCTCGGCGGCGGCCGGGTCGGCGGGTTTTAGCAGGCCGGTGCTACCGTGGATGTTGGCCTTCTTCCCGGGTCCGGGTTGGCCCCAGAGGTGGGAGGAGGCCACGACAGCCGCCAGGGATAGCACGGTCCCGACTGCGAGGAGCCGGCGAACTGCGAACATTTTCCAACCCCCTGATCTTTCGGTGAAGTGCGCCGCCCGCGGTGGAAGAAGGCGGCAACTACTTGATAAGCCTCGGAGCGCCTACTCTGTGTCTCAACTACAGAATTCTAAAAACCCCGCGACTTGCGCCGCCAGCAAATTTTCCCTATCCAGGCCATCGCGGCACAATCGGCACCGGCATGGGTCGCAGAGCCGGTTCGCCCCGCACGACCGTTGCAGCCGCGCCGACAGGTCCGCACCGAACCAACTGGAACATCTACGATTCCAACGAGATAGGACGAAAAGCCGTTCGGCCTCCGCCGCGGCGCGGGTGCGACCAAGTCGATGTTTTCGGTACGGAGGGGACAACCGGAACAACGGGCACGACTGATTGATTTTTCCCATCCGTCATGCTATGAGCCGGCCCGCCCGGCGGACAGGCTGCGATTCGGGACAGATGCCGCCTGGGATGCGGTAACGGAATCTGGCGCTTCTTTCTCCCTCCCCCCTTGTGGGGGAGGGTAGGGGTGAGAGCCTACCCCACAAGGGGGGAGGGAGAAGATAAGCCGGAGGAGAGAGGAGGGAGGCATGTACCCCTACCTGGGGGCAATGTGGAACTGCCGCTTTTTTTGGCTTTCCCTGGTCCGCATGGACCTCCGCGCCCGCTACCGCGGCTCGGCCCTGGGAATCGGCTGGTCGCTTTTGAACCCCATCGCCATGACGACCATCCTGTGCGTGGTCTTCTGCGTTGTCTTCAAACAGGATTTGCACACCTACGCCCCCTACGTCTTCACCGGCATGACGTTCTGGGGCTTTTTCAGCTCCGTCCTCGTGGGCGGCTGCGGCTGCTTTTTCGCCGGTGAATCCTACATCCGCCAGTATCCGGCACCGATGGCGATTTACCCGCTCCGCACCGTGCTCGGCGCGGCGTTCCACTTCGCCATCGGCCTGTTGTTGGCAGTCGTACTGGCCTGCGGCATGGGACCGACCCCGGAGGGGAAGGCCGCCCGCCCGATAACTTCGCCGCAGGCCGATCAAGCGGCCTCCGCTCCGGCGTTCCCGGACGCCGAGGCGCACGCAACCCGCATGATGCAGTTGTTGGCCCTGCCCAGCCTGATCCCTACCTTCGTGCTTCTGCTCCTTCTGGGCTGGAGCATGGCCGTGCTGTTCGGCCTGCTCAACGTCCGCTTCCGCGACACGCACCACCTGACGGAGATCGGCCTGCAAGCCTTGTTTTACATGACGCCCATCATGTATCCGGACCAGATGTTGACAGGGCGACGCATCGGTGTGGTCATCCAGTGCAATCCGCTGGTTCCGTTTTTGAATCTGGTCCGCGAGCCGATCCTGTACGGGCATATGCCGAGCCTGGCGACCTACGCCGTCGCCACGGCGGTGGTGTTGGTCCTCGCTGGCACGGCCATGCTGGCGCTGAAGTTCGAGGAACGGCGGCTTATTTTCTATCTGTGATTTCGCTGGTAGGGGTTTGGCAGATGGCGCGTATCGAGCTGGAACGGGTCCACCTGACTTTCCGCGTCCGCAAGGAGCGGAGCGTCCGCCTGAAAGACTTCATTCTCAAGCGGATGTTCTTGCCTTCGAGAAACCCGATCATGGAAGTGCGGGCGCTGCAGGACATCAACCTGCGCATCGAGCAGGGCGATCGCGTTGGCTT
This sequence comes from uncultured Planctomycetota bacterium, assembly GCA_963767535.1. Classification (GTDB taxonomy): domain Bacteria; phylum Planctomycetota; class Planctomycetia; order Gemmatales; family Gemmataceae; genus JAJPHU01. The sequence goes on along the minus strand of CAVYEC010000004.1, from coordinate 680,551 downwards.
CATCGGCCACAACGGTGCCGGCAAAAGCACCATGCTCAAACTTCTGGCCGGCGTCTACACGCCCAGCAGCGGGCGTCGCATCGTGCAGGGCCGCATTTCGTCGCTGTTCGACATCGGCCTGGGTTTCGAGGGCGAGGCCAACGGCTGGGAGAACATCGCCTATCGCAGCTTTCTCCAGGGCGAGACGCCGGCCAGCGTGCGGGCCAAGCGGCAGGGCATCGCCGACTTCAGCGAGCTGGGCGATTTCCTCAACATGCCGGTGCGCTACTATTCCGCTGGTATGATGGTACGGTTGGCCTTCTCGATCGCCACGGCCATCGACCCGGAGATTTTGCTGGTGGACGAAGTCCTCAGCGTCGGCGACCTGGCGTTTCAGAACAAGGCGCGCGAGCGCATGCGCGAGATGATGGCGAAGGCGCATCTGATGGTCCTGGTCACGCACGACCTCGAATCGCTGAAACAGATGTGCAACCGCGCCGTGTGGATGGACCACGGCCGCGTGATGATGACCGGGGAGGTCGGCGAGGTAATCGCGGCGTATCGGACTTCGGTGCAGACGCATCCGGCCGCGGCCGCGTAGAAAAACATTGCAAATTGCAAATTGAAAAGACTTATCAATTCCGACTTCTTGTGCCTGCTTCGGTCGATCCCATGTGTTTTGAAATTTTCAATTTTCAATTTGCAATGTTTTCTTTCGGACATGAATTATCATGAACGCACCTCTACGATTTGAGCCTTTTCTGCGTCCGATGGTCTGGGGCGGCCGTCAACTCGGCGATACGCTGGGCAAGTCCTTGCCGGCCGAAGGCAACTACGGCGAAGCCTGGGAAATTAGCGATCATGCTTCCCACGCCAGCGTCGTCACCGGCGGACCGAACAAAGGCCAGACACTTCGGCAGTTGATGGAGCGCCGAGCCGGACGCATTGCTTGGCAAGTCCGCCGCGCAATATGCGCGCTTTCCGTGGCTGGTCAAATTGCTCGATGCCTGGGATTGGCTGTCGGTGCAGGTCCATCCCAACGAGGCGGACGTGGAGCGGTTGTGGCCGGGAGAAGGCAGCAAAACGGAGGCGTGGTTCGTGCTGGCGGCGGCGCCGACCAGCCGAGTCTACGCCGGCCTGCTGCCGGGCGTGGATGAGAAGCGTCTTGCGCACGCCCTGGGGGAAGGCACGGTCGGCGATTGTCTGCACCAGTTTCAGCCTCGCCCCGGCGATTGTGTCTTTCTGCCGGCCGGCACCGTTCACGCCGTCGGCGGCGGCGTCCTGATGGCCGAGGTGCAGCAAACCAGCGACGCCACATTCCGCCTGTTCGACTGGAATCGCAAGGACGCCCAAGGGGCAGATGCGTCAACTGCACATCGAGGAGAGCCTGGCGTGCATCAACTGGAACGCCGGCCCCGTTCATCCCGTTCATGCCGAGGGCTACCCCGATACGGCAGCTTCGCCGACAGAGGAGACCCGACCCAGGCGGCAGCGCCTGGTCCACTGCGCCTATTTCACCCTGGATTATTTCCGCTCTGGGCGACTGTTCCCCTGCGGCGGCGAGGGCCGTTTGCAGGTGTTGCTGGTGCTGCACGGCCGCGGCCGTTTGGAAACCGGCGAGGGCGTGTGGGAACTCCGCCGTGGCGATACCTTGCTCTTGCCGGCCGCACTCGACTCCCTGGCTTGCAGCCCCGAGGGCGATCTTGGGATCTTGCTGGCCACTCTGCCTTGACCCTGGCGCGCCCGACATGCTAAAACCCTGCCACAGACGGGCGCAGTCCTCCAGGATCGACAACTCGTTGTTCCCACCGCCATCGCGTCATCCTCCCAATGTCGGCCGGGCCGGCGCCACGCCCGCGGATCGGACTTTTTCCCTCGAAGGAACGAGCGAATGGAGAAGACGGCACTCATCACGGGCATCACCGGCCAGGACGGCAGTTACCTGGCCGAGTTGCTCTTAAGCAAGGGCTACAAGGTGTGCGGCATCGTCCGCCGCGCCAGCACCGACAACGGCCAGCGCCTCGAACACCTGCGGTACCGCATCACGCTCTTGCAGGCCGACCTGCTCGACCAAAGCTCGCTGATCGCCGCCCTCGAAGAGACCCAGCCGCACGAAGTCTACAACCTGGCCGCGCAATCCTTCGTGCCCACGTCCTGGCAGCAACCCGTCCTCACCGGCGAGTTTACCGCCCTGGGCGTCACGCGGCTGCTCGACGCCACCCGCAAGGTCTGCCCGCAAGCGCGCTTTTACCAGGCCAGCTCCAGCGAGATGTTCGGCAAGGTCCGCGAGACGCCGCAGAAGGAGACGACGCCGTTTCACCCGCGCTCGCCCTATGGCGTCGCCAAGGTCTACGGCCACTACATCACCGTCAACTACCGCGAAAGTTACGGCATGTTCGCCTGCTCCGGCATCCTCTTCAACCACGAGTCGCCGCGCCGCGGCCTGGAGTTCGTGACGCGCAAGATCACGCACGCCGTCGCCCAGATCAAGCTCGGCATGACCGACGAGCTGCGCCTGGGCAACCTGGAAGCGAAGCGCGACTGGGGTTTCGCCGGCGATTACGTGCGGGCGATGTGGCTGATGCTTCAGCAGGACGAGGCGGACGATTACGTGGTCGGGACCGGCGAGACGCACAGCGTCGAGGAGTTCGTGCGCATCGCCTTCGATCATGCCGGTCTCGACTGGCGTCGCCATGTCGTGATCGACCCGCGCTTTTATCGCCCGGCCGAGGTGGATCTGCTGCTAGGTGATGCGTCCAAGGCCGCGCGCATGCTGGGTTGGCGACCGCAGATGTCGTTCGAGCAGATGGTGCGCACCATGGTGGACGCCGACATCGCGGCCCTGCGTCCGGCGGCCAAGCCGGTGGCGCGGGCGGCGTGATCGGATCGGGGCTGGAACCGAGCGACGAAGAGGCAGGGCATGAGCGAAACGCACGATCCCGAATGGGATCTGGAGGAGTTAAAAACGCACATCCGCGATCAGGCCGCGGCCATGCGGGAACGCGCCGCCGAGGCGGTCCCCCTGGCGGCGCAGCGCGGCCGCGTGGTCCTTCAACTGGCTGGAGGTCAAAAGCCGTCTCAAAATCGGGGCCAACCTCGCCCAACTCGGCGAAGTGCCGATGCTGCCGCGCTTCCACGGTTGGAAGCGCCGCGTCGCCCTGGCCGCCTCGCGGGTCGTGTTGCTTCTGACGCGCTTCCTCACCAGCCGGCAGACCGATTTCAACGTTTGCCTGCTCGACGCCCTGCGCGAAATGGGCGAGGCGCTGCACGTTGTCGAAACGCGGCGTGGTGCAGCAGCAGGAGCAAATCCGACTGCTCGAATCGTGCCTCAGCCAGTTGCAGTTGCGCGTGTCGTCGATCAACCCGGTGCGGCGCTGTGAGCTGGAACGCAAGGCGTCGTGATCGAGACATAGCCCCCGGCTTGCCGGGGGTCTTTTTTCCCCGGCAAGCCGGGGGCTATATGAGAAACATGAGCCGATTCGCCATCGTCAGCCTGAGCATCTCCGCCGGTGACGCTGTGGGCAACGACGCCCTCGAGATGCACCGCATCCTCCGCGAACACGGACACGAGGTCGGACTGTTCAATTCGCACTGGGTCAAGAAGGGTCCGCAAACCCGCGACGTTTTCGAAGCGCCCGCATTCCTCGGCGACGACCCCGATGCGATCCTGCTTTATCATCACGCGATCGGCTGGGAGGCGGGCCTCAAGCTTTTTCGCGAGGCGAAATGCAAGCGGGTCGTGAAATATCATAACGTGACGCCAGGACGATTTTTCGCCGGCTTCCCCGGCGACAATATGCGCACCTGTCAGATGGGCCGCGAACAGATGCGCGAGCTGGCGCAACTGCCCTGCGAGCTGTATCTGTCCGATTCCGACTACAACCAGGGTGAACTCCTCGACGCCGGCGCCGACGCTGGCCGCTGCCGGGTCGTGCCGCCCTTTCATCACATCGACCGCCTCGACGCCCTCCAGGCCGACCCGGAAGTGTTGCGCCGGCTCGACGACGGCCAGACGAACTTGCTTTTCGTCGGCCGCCGCGCTCCCAACAAGGGGCATCGCTACCTCATTGACGCCTTTGCCGCTTATCACGAACATTACGATCGCCACAGCCGGCTGCTCCTGGTGGGCAAGGAAGACCGCCACCTGATCGGCTACTCGAACCAGCTGCGCGAGCAGGCATCGCGGCTGGGAGTGCTGGACCGCGTCCTCTTCATCGACGCCGTGACCGAGCCGGAGCTGAAGGGTTATTATCAGTCGGCGTCGGCGTTCGTGCTGGCCAGCGAACATGAAGGTTTCTGCGTGCCGGCGGTGGAAGCGATGGCGTTGGGCGTGCCCGTGGTTGCCTACGCCAGCACCGCCGTCCCCGACACGCTCGGCGACGCCGGATTGGTCTGGCCCGAACCCGATCCGTTCCTGCTCGCCCAGTCCATCGCCGAGGTGGTCCGCGACGGCCCGACGCGCCGCGCCCTGACCGAGCGCGGTCGCCGCCGTTACCGCGAACACTTCGCCAACCAATCCATCCAGAACGCTTCCTCGACGCCCTCCAACCGCTGGCAGCATGAGCGAAAACGCTATCCGGGTAGGGACATGCCACGAATCGCCATCGTCAGTCCGAACATCCTGCCCGGCGACGCCATCGGCCATGATGCCTTGCACATGGGACGAACGCTCGCCGCTCACGGCCATGAAGTCGAGCTTTTCTCTACCAACTGGGGCAAGCCCCAACCACGTAACTCGGATGACCGGCTCGTCCACGAATACCTGAACGATGATCCCGCCGCGCTTCTCATTCTGCACCACGCCATCGGCTGGAAACATGCGCTGCCGCTTATCACCGAGGCGAAGTGCCGCCGCGTCGTGAAGTATCACAACGTCACGCCGGCCCACTTCTACGAACATCTCGATCAAAATTATGCCAACCTCTGCCGTCACGGTCGAAGCCAGATGCACGAACTCCTTGAGGCGAATTGCGATCTCTATTTGACGGATTCATCGTTCAATCGAGACGACCTGCTCGACATGGACGCGGACCCCGACCGATGCTTCGTGGTGCCTCCCTTCAACGACATCGAGCGTCTGCTGGCAATCGAAGCGGACCCCGAAGTGCTGCGCGATTACGGCGATGGCCGTACAAACCTGCTTTTCGTCGGCCGCCGCGCCCCCAACAAGGGACATCGCTATCTCATTGACGCCTTCCACGCTTACCACACGCATTACGATGCCAACAGCCGCCTCGTGCTGCTCGGCAAGGGCGAACCGGAGCCGGCGGACTACACCGCCGCCCTCCGCGCGCAGGTGCGGCAACTCGGACTGCAAGGGCGACGTGATTTTTCTGGATGGGGCGACGGAGCCGGAGCTGAGGGGTTATTATCAGACGGCGTCGGCGTTCGTGCTGGCCAGCGAACATGAAGGTTTCTGCGTGCCGGCGGTGGAAGCGATGGCGTTGGGCGTGCCCGTGGTTGCCTACGCCAGCACCGCCGTCCCCGACACGCTCGGCGACGCCGGATTGGTCTGGCCCGAACCCGATCCGTTCCTGCTCGCCCAGTCCATCGCCGAGGTGGTCCGCGACGGCCCGACGCGCCGCGCCCTGACCGAGCGCGGCCGCCGCCGTTACCGCGAACACTTCGCCAACGCTCGCATCCAAGAACGATTCCTCGGCGCCCTTCGGCCGCTGCTGGCCGAGCATTCCGGCTTGACCCTCGCGCGCGAGAGATGATATACCTTTTGCAGACGACGCATCCCTTCCGACGCACACCCTTTTATTCATTAATCCGGGACAGCAACGATCCGCGTTCCTTCCTGGCCATCCTAAACGACGGGTTGTCCGCGATGGTCGGCATCCTCCCCGCGGAGTGAGGTGATATTCCCCATGTCGTTTCGCAAACAAAGGGCGGAAGCGATGCCGACGGCCAAAAGGTTGGCGAAAGCACTGCGCTCCGGACTGGAATTGCGCTGGTCGATCCCGTCCCCGTCGCCGGATTCTCCCAACCCCTTTCCGCCCAAAGGCAACGTCCGCCCGTTTTTGGAGCCGTACGCGGACTCGCTCAACTTTCCGCTGCCGCGCTACCGCAACCCGCTCTTCCGCGCCCTCCGGGTGCTGCGCCGGATGGTGCGCAAGTTCATCTCGCCCTGGCTGCATGCGCAGACGCACTACAACCTCTCGGCCATGAGCGTGATCGAACAGGTCGAGCAGCGCGTCAAGCTGCTCGAAGAGGCCAACCTCACCCTGCGCCACACCGTCGATACGCTGGAAAAGAGCCTGCTGGCGCGCGTCAACCAGCAGGAGCCGGAACAGGACGTGGACACGCTCGAAGAGGGGATCCTGGTCCGGGTCAACCGCGAACTGGGCTGGCAGGGCAAAATCGCCGAGGCCGGCCTGTGGTTCAACCCGCCGGTCATCATCAACCTCGACAAGCAAGGTCCGCGCGTGGCCGGCGTCACCGAACGCATTCTCGAACATATTTATGTGCATACCCACCTGCCGAAGCCGCCGGCCCGTTTGCTCGACCTGGGTTGCAGCGAAAGCACCAACGCCATCGAGATGGCCAGCCTCGGTTTCGAGGTGGTCGGCGTCGATCTGCGCACTCTGCCCCTGAGCCACCCCAACTTCACGATGATCCAGGCCAACCTCGCCAACATGCCGTTCGTGGACGAGTCGTTCGACCTGGCCGTCGCCCTCTCGACCATCGAGCACGTCGGCCTGGGCTGGTACACCGAGGAAGAGCGTGGCTCGTCGGACGAGCACGTCGTCACCGAGGTGCTGCGCCTGCTCCGGCCGGGCGGGCGCTTCATCCTGACGACGCCGTTCGGCCGGGCGACCGTGACGCCGGTGCATCGCATCTACGACCGGGCGCGGCTGGATCAGCTCTTGTCCGGGTTCCGCGTCGTCGATCGGGCCTACGGCGTCCGCGACGGCGACGCCTGGTTTTACACGCATGACGAGCGGCGGGCCGAGCAAGTGGATGGGACCGAGCGGGTCAGCGCCGTCTGCCTCATGGTGCTGGAGAAACCGTGACATGCACTTGCTCATCGACGGACAGGCGCTCGCAAACCCCCAGCTCCCGTCTCCGCGGCATCGGCCGTTATTCGAGCAACCTCCTGCGGGCGCTGGCGGAAGTCAGGCCACAGTGGCGCATCGAGGTAGTGCAGAACAACATCCTGCCGCCGATCGCCCGCGAAGACCTGGCCGGCCGGCCCATCCTCACCTTCCATCCGCCCGCGCCCGCCGACCTGCAATATCAGGAACTCAACGAACGCTACTACGCCGATTGGCTGACGGCGCGCGGGGCCGACGGCGTGCTGATCCTCAGTCATTGCGAGGGCTGGGAGGCGCTCGTGCCGTCGTTCTGCGGCCCCCGGCCGCGCGTGTACGGCATCGCCTACGATCTCATTCCGCTGCTCTATCCGGAGCGCTACCTCAAGGACATCTGCGTGGCCCGCTGGTATGCGCAGCGCTTCCGGCATCTTCTGAAAAGCGACGTCCTCTTCGCCATCTCCGAGGCGACCGCGCGCGACGTGCGCTTCCTGGGCGCCGAGCAGACGCCGCAGGTCGTCAACGTCGGCGGGGCGGTCGATCCCTTGTTCGCGCCGCTCTCGCCGGAGGATCTGGCCTCCGTCGCCACGCGCATCCGCCAATGCTTCGGCCTCAAGCGCGAGTTTTTGCTCTACGTGGGCGCCGCGGACTATCGCAAAAACCTGGAGGGCACCATCCGCGCCTTCGGCGCGCTGCCGGCCGACTGCCGCGCCCCGTTCGATCTGGCCGTGGTGTGCCGCTTGAAACACGCGGAGCGGATCGCCTTCGAGGCCATCGCGCAAGAAGCCGGCGTTGCGAGTTCTCTGAAACTGATCTGCTCCGCCACCGACGAAGATCTTCGTGCCCTGTACCAGATGTGCCGGTTGTTCTTTTTCCCTTCGCTTTACGAAGGGCTGGGCCTGCCGGTCCTGGAGGCGTTGCACTGCGGCGCACCGGTGGTCACGTCCAATTGCTCTTCGCTGCCCGAATATGCCGGGCCGGTCTCGTGGCTGGGCAACCCTTCCTCGCCGGAGGCGATGGCCCGCGTGTTGGAAGAGGCCCTCGCCGAACCGCGCGACGCCCGCCGGGAAGAGCGGTGTGAATTCGCGCGCTCCTTCCGTTGGCAGAAGACGGCCGAGAAGGTCTGCTCGATCATGGAGCGGGGCGGGCGGTGCCGCGCTCAGACGACGGCGTCCGCGCCTGGCGTGGGTCTCGCCGCTGACGCCGGCGACCCGCGGCATGATCGAATACGCCACGGATTTGCTGCCCTCTCTCTCCCAGCGCTTCGAGATCGAGTTGATTACCAGTAATGAGCAGCAGATACCGGCGCCCGACAACCTGGCGAACAACCACCTCATCTTGACCGAACAAGAAGTCGCCGCCCGGCACGCCGCCGCGCCCTTCGATCTGTTCCTCTATCATCTGAGTTCGGCCCGGCCGCACCTGTACATGCTCGATCTCTTGCGACAATTTCCGGGCCTGGTTGTGCTGCACGATCCCTCCCCGGCCGACCTCAATCGCCTGGCCGAGATCAACCTGCTCTGCCCGCGCCACACAGCCCACGGGGACGACGACGTGCGCAGGCCATGCGCCGGGCCAGGCCCTCATGGTTCATTCCGCCTGGGCCTGCCTTCACGCCGGTCGCCTGCTGAACACGCCGACTCTCCGCCTGCCGATGCCGTGCGCCATCCCCCCCCTGCTATCGCCCACCTCGGAACGCGCCGCCCTCGATCTGCCCGGCGACGCGCTGGTTCTTTGCACTTTGGTCGAAAGTCCCTTCGCCAACCGCTTGCGCGCTTTACTGGGCGTGATGGCCGAGTTGCCGGCCCCCTGGCACGATCGCATTCACTCCGTCCTCCTCAGTGAGGGCGACGAGCCGGCGGCGCCCTGGACACGCCTGGCCGACGAGCTGGGCGTGGCGAATCCGCTTATCTGGCGGACGCGCGTGCCGCGCCGCGAGTTCACCCGCTACGCCCGCGCCGCCGACGTGTGCGTTCAACTGCGCCACCCGGAGGGCGGCGAAACGACGCCGCTCTTGATGGGGATGGCGGCCGGGACGGCGTGCATCGCGTCGGCCGCCGGGCCGGCGTCGGAGATGCCCAACGAGGTGGTGTGGAAAGTGCGAACTCCTTATCACGAGCACGAAGACCTCCTGCTGGCCCTGCAAACGCTGCTGGAGCAACCGCAAGAGCGCCGCCGCCGCGGCGAGGCGGCCGCCCGGTACGTGGCACGGCAACACCACCCGCTCCGCGTCGCCGCCGCCTATGCCAGCTGGATCGACCTCGCCATCGCCCGCGACCGGGAAGACGACGGACTGTGGAAGGGGTTCGCCCTCCGCTGTCTCGCGGAGTACGAGCAAGGCGCCGAGAAGGTGATCGGCTCGTGGGCGGCCCTGCGCGTCCAGGGGCAGCAACGATTTGCCCAAGGGGGCGAACCCGAACCGGCCAAGACCTTCATCCCCTCGGTGGCCTGAACCTTCCCGCGAACGAGATCCGGAACGGTCCCGCCGGCGACGTGCCTCGCGTCCCGATCGAGGAATGAGCATAGGAAAGGATGAACGAATGACGGAAGGCTCGACGGAACGACCGCTTTTTTTTCGGCCGGCCTGGGACGTTGCCGGCGTCGGCCTGCTCTTCGTCGTCGTGCTCTTCCTGTTCGGCTACCACTACATGCAGGACACCACCTGCTTTAACTCCGACCACCTGTACTGCATCCATTTCTGCGATGACATCCTGCACGGCCGCGACATGCAGGGCTGGCACCTGCCCGCCGCCCCGTACATCTTTCCCGACATGGTGATGGTCCTCCTCTCTTCTGTACTGACCTCGAACATCGCCGCCATTTTCGTCCTTTACGGGGCGATGTATTACGGGTTTGTTCTCGTCGCGCTCATGGCCATCCTCCGCGCACTCGACCTGCCCTGCCGCGAGTCGTTTACGCTCGCCGGCCTCGGCGTCATCTTTTTACTGGCGGTGCATTTCGAGCCGGTCTACGTCAACCGCAGCCTGCCGATGTTTCATCCGGGCAACCATCTGAGCGTTCTGCTCATGGGCCTGGGCGTCATCGCCTTTGTTCTGCGTGCGATGCGCCACGGATACACCTGGCTGTCCGCGGCCCTTCTCGTCGTCGTGTGCGTCCTGAGCGGCTTCTCGGATCAGTTGTTGATTATCCAGTTCTTCGCGCCGGTGTGCGCCGCGACGCTGCTTTTAGGGTTGTGCCGCGTCATCGGCTTTCGCCGCGCCCTCGTCACGAATTTCCTCCTGGGGATCTCTACCCTGTTGGCGATGAAGGTGCGCGTCGTCCTTGCGGCCCTGGGCTTCATTCCCATGCGCATCACCAACCTCGACTCCGACTTTCCCCCCGATTTCAGCGCCGTCACCGAGCAATTCCTCGCGAGCATCTGGCACGCGATCTACGATCAACCGCTCATGTGGGTCGTTTTTATCTTTCACATCACGGCCATGCTGGCGATCCTCGTGCTGTGGTCGCGCCGTCCGCCGGCCGCGGAAGCCGACCCGATCGCGGCGAACAATCCGAGACTGAATCGGCCCGCGGTCCTGCTCTTGACCCTGATCATGCTCCTGTCGCCGGCCGTGAATATCGCCGCCCTGATCGCCACGGCGACCTCGCACGAGGCCGCGCTCTGCGCTACCTGCACACCTGCTGGCTCATCCCGTTTTTGTGTGTGGTCGTGTGGGCGCGTCTCCTGCCCTGGCGGGTCGGCCGGGTGGTTTCGTGGACCGTCCTCGCCATCGTCGCCTTCCGGTTGGTCACGTTCCCCGACGCCCTGAGCGCGGAGCGCTATACGTCGCGCTACACGCCGCTGATGCGAGCGGTCGATGAGATGGTGCAAAAGCACGGCCCGATGCGCGGCTTCAGCGAGTACTGGCGTGCCCGCGAGCTGCGCTACCTCACCCGCTCGCGCGTGGAAATGGTCCCGGTGCTGTCGCCCGGAATCCCGTGGCTTCACGGCTACAACCCCAACGACTACCTGAATCCCGACCCGCACGACCTCTCCCTGCCGGAGTATCAGTTCATCGTGATGGCGCCCGGCAAGGTGGGGAACCCCGACCCGGATCAGATCCTGAAGCGTTACGGCAAGCCGGCGGAGGTCATCCCCGTCGAGGAGTACGAAATCTGGCGCTACGACCGCATGGTCAGCCGGCAGCTCGACCTGTTTCTCCGTTCCCAACTGGCCCAGCGTTTGGTCCGCAACAAACCGTTCGTCGGCCCGTCCGAACCGTCCCACATGGCCCGGCCGAAGAGGAACCTAACCGCCTGGGACGACCCGCGGAACATCCAACTCGACCGGCAAGACTCGCTGACCCTCCGCTTTGCCCAGCCGGTCACGGGCGCCATGATCGACATCAGTGCCAACTATTCGGATCGGTATAGTCTGGTATTCGGCACGACGGCAAGGAGCTGGGGAGCCTGCGCGTGCCTGCCGTGGAGTGGACGGGGGCGGAGAAGGCGTACTGCAAGCCTGGTTTGCAGTCGCGCCTCGTGCAAGTACCGTCCGCCTGCCGGGCCGCGGGCTTCAACGAGGTCCGCATCCAACCGCTGGGCGGCTCGGAGCATTTCGCGCTGGGCCATTTCCTTGTCTTCGACGAATGGATTCCCAATCAAACCGGCTGGGAACGCCGCCACGATCCGTACCGGCGTTACGAAGGCGAGAAGTTGTGCCACCCGGATTCGCCGGCAGTCACGACGATTCAAGATCCGTCGGCGAGTAACGGTCAGGCCCAGCGTGCCGATGCGACCTTCGAGGGCTGCCTGGCTTACGGACCTTACACGATCCTGTCGCCCGGCCGCTACCGGGCCGACTTCTTCCTCAAGGTGGAAGACAATACTTCGACCGACGTGGTCGCGACCATCGACAGCTGCGCCTTTGGCGGCGAGCAAATTCTTCACTTCCGCCCGCTGCGCGGCGTCGATTTTCCCGCCGCCAACCAGTACGCCGTATTCAGCTTTAACTTCGACGCCGACGATGAGCTGGACCTGGTCGAGTTCCGTGTGGCCGTCCACGCCAAGGCGAAAGTGACGCTCGATTACATCGATGTGACCCGAACCGAGTCGGTGAACGCGGGCGACGAGCGCTAGCCCGAATTGCGCACCGAATCTATGTAAATTGAGCCTCACGCACTATCTAAACGGTGATTTCCCAAGCCGTTAGAAACATGCGGAGGCTCAAGATCATGGTCCGCCAGCAACAAGAGCACTTTACCCTGTTCCCCGTCGGCTCACAACAACTCCACATCGCCTTCGACGGCGGGCGCATCGTCTCCGATGCCGGACTGCTCGCCGTCCGCGCCCTGGAAAAGCCCCTCCGTGTCATCGCCGACCTCGCCCGACGACTCCCCGACCCCCGATCCCCCAAGTACATCGAACACTCCGTCGAAGCCCTGCTCACCCAGGCCGTCTACCAGAATCCTCGCCGGCTACCCCGACTGGAACGACGCCCAGCAGCTCCGCGGCGACCCCCTCTTTCAAATCCTCGCCGATGTCTCGCCCGATGCCGACAACCCCCTGGCCAGCGGCTCGACCCTGGCACGCTTCCAGTACGCCTACACCCGACGGCAGGCGGAAATGCCTTTGCCAGAACGTCCGGTCTTGCGGGAGGTCCGCGCCGCCCAGACTGGCCGCATCAAGATCCTCAACGACTACCTGATCGACCTCTTTATCCGCACGCGTCGCAGGCGGCCCGAGGAGATCATCCTGGATGTCGATGCCAGCGATGATCCGGTGCATGGCCATCAAAAGCTCAGCGGCTATCACGGCTATTACCGCCAGCATCAATACCTGCCCTTGTTCGTCTATGACGGGGCCACCGGCTTTCCGCTGGCGGCCTGGCTACGGCCCGGAGCGGTGCATGCCAGCCTGGGAGCCGTGGATATCCTCAACGCCATCGTTACCCGACTACGGAAGGCCTGGCCGGGCGTCCGCCTCAAGGTGCGCTCCGACAACGGCCTGGCGGTGCCCAGCCTGTATGACTATTGCGAGGCCAACGACCTGCCCTACGCCCTGGGCTATGCCAGCAACCCCGTGTTGCAGCGGGCCACGGAGCAAGCCTTGGCCGACGTGGAGTTGTATCACCGCCTCTACGGCCGCCGCGAGCCGGTGGTGCAACGCTTCGAGTCGTTGGCCGGTTATCAGGCCGACAGTTGGCCGCACCCCCGGCGGATCGTGGCCAAGATCGAGGTGACGCCGCAGGGCAGCCAACGACGCTTTGTCGTCACCAACCTGCAAGAAGAAGCGTCGGCGGTGTACCGGGATTTTTACGTGCGGCGGGGCAAGGTGCCGGAGCAGCCGATCGGCGAGATGAAGAACGGCTTACGGTCGGAGCGGCTGTCGGCCTGCGGCTTCTGCGCCAACGCCTTCCGCTTGCTGGTGCATACCTTGGCCTACGCCATCGTGGTGCTGTTCCGGGAGGCGTCGTCGTCGGTGCCGGAGGTGGCGACGGCGAGCGTGAGCACCTTACGTCAGCGCTTGTGGAAAGTAGGCGCGGTGGTGGTGACGGGGGTGCGGAGGATCTGTTTTCATTTTTCCGAGACGTGGCCGTATCGTGGGGCGTGGTGCCGGGTCTTGTCGGGAGTGACTGCCTTTGTCGCCGAGGTGGCCTCTGGTTGAGGCGTTGCGAGCAGCGGGGTCGGAATGGGGAAGGGGAGGGAAGCGTCGTTGGCGGACGATGCCGTATCGGGGTGCGCGCGGGAGTGCGAAAAGGGGTAGTCTGGACAGCTGCCAGCGAGGGATGGCGCGTTGGCAGGAGCGAAGGGCGGCTCGACAATCACGATGACAACCTCTCGACAGCGTCTGACGCCTCCTCTGCTGAGACTCGGTGCGCAATTCGGGCTAGAGGAAGGGCGGCTCACTAAGAGCGAGCGGAAAGCATTGTGGCTGCACGCTGCTAGCGGGCCTGAAAACCGGCACGCTAGCAGCGTGCAGCCACAGGTCTTCCGTCAACTCTAACCGGGACGGCATTCAGGCCGAGACTGCCCCATAGGCAGTCGGGCTTGACCGAAGCGCCTCAAACGGGTCATTTCTGGAAAAGCCTGCGCATTTCTCCCTATCACTAAATCGCTTCGCTTCACGAAGCCGATAACCATGCTGAGGAAGTGCGGAGTATCCGCACACCAAGCGTCCGGCGCGGCGCCGTTTCCACGTGTTGCCGGTGGGTCCTGCGCGGTCGTTGGCATCCGCTCAGTACCCGTGCGCAGCGCAAGCGATCCTCCGCGCAAGAAGGTCGCTGGAATCGCTCGCGGCAAAGTGGTCGGCAAGATGATGCGCGGGACATCTCTTACCACGGCCGCGAACGCGAATCAATGCCAGGTTTTGCTCAAGCGGCGAGGTCGCGAAGCGATTGCGTTCGCGCCAAAGCCGTTCGGCGCGAGCTGCTCCCGCATCCCTGGAAATGTTTGCAGGCCCGGTTCAAGGAGACTCGGTGTATGGCGACGCAAGTCTGGCCCAAGACCTTTCCTCCTCTCAGCCCCGCGCAGGAACGCATCCGCGACGACTTCATGAAGTACTGGCACGAGGTGCTGCCGCGGCGATTCGGGGTCATCGATCGGTTCAATCACACCTACCCCCTTCGCCACCGGCCGGCGAAGTTTCAGCGCACGCTTGAGATCGGCGCCGGCATCGGCGAACACATCGAGTACGAATGCCTGACGGCGGAACAGGAACGCGAGTATTACGCGCTGGAACTGCGGGAAAACATGGGGGCGGAGATCCGCCGGCGCTTTCCCTGCGTTCAGACTTTGATCGGCGACTGTCAGAAGACATTGCCCTGCGCGGACAATTATTTCGACCGCGTCCTGGCCATCCACGTCCTCGAGCACCTGCCCAACTTGCCGGCCGCCGTGCGCGAACTGCACCGCGTCTGTAGTAAGGACCAGGGCATCTTGTCCATCGTCATCCCCTGCGAGGGCAGCCTGGCTTACACGCTGGCGCACCGTTGCTCGGCGCAGCGCCTCTTTGAAAAACGATACAAACAATCGTATAAGTGGTTCATCGAGCGGGAACATCTCAACCGGCCACGCGAGATTCTGGCCGAGTTGGATCCGTACTTCGAGGTGATCCACAAGACGTTCTTCCCGTTTCGCGTGCCCGTCCTGTTCTGCAATCTGGTCATCGGCATCACGCTCAAGCCGCGGCGAACGCTCGCCGGCAAGGCCGCCGCGTGAGCGGCATCACGGAACCGAGACGGCGATGCGGCACTCGACCGCCACGCATCAACACATCCCTACTCGCGTCAGCGTGCCGCGGTACGAATCCCCTACCGGGTCCGTTTGTGGCCCACCCCGTCTTGGACCTACGGTGACTCGCCTTGCCGCATGAAACAGAAAGCAACTTTTGCCCCCGCCGCCCCCGTGGGAGGCGGGCTTGACCGGCGGAGGGAGGGTGGGATACAAGCGCTGCCGGAAGAAGGCACCGTTCGCCCAAGGGTCTGTAGGGATCATGAGTCGCGCGATCAAACCGCTGCCGATCCTCCTGCCGCGCTGGGACGTGCTGGGCGTCGGTGTCCTCTTGATCGGGGCGTTCACCCTGTACGTCTATTTCTTCGTGGGCAGCCAATACAGTTTCAACTCGGACCACCTGTATTGCTTTCATTTCTGCGATGACCTCCTGCACGGCCGCGATGTACAGGGCTTTCACCTGCCCGGAGCGCCCTACCTGTTTCCCGACATGGTTGTGGTCCTCGGCTGCCGGGCGCTCACGTCCGACCTCCTCGGCGGATTCGTCCTGTACTCGGTCCTCTATTACGGCCTCTTGCTGGCGACACTTATCTGGGTCATGCGACGTCTGGGCCTCTCCGGGCGCGAATCGTTTCTGATCGCCGGGCTTGGCCTGTCCGCCCTCTTCGCCGTTTATACCCACCCCGCGTATTTCCCCCGCGGTCTGTTTCTGTTCCATCCCAGCAATCACATGGGATGCCTGCTCGTTGGCCTCGGTGTGACCGCCTTCGTCCTTGGCGCCTTGGCTAACGGTTACCACTGGTTCTCGGCCACCCTCCTCGTCGCCCTCTGCGCGGCGAGCGGCTTCTCGGACCAGTTGATGATCGTGCAGTTCTTCGCGCCGGTTTGTGCCGCGGCCTTGCTGCTGGGGTTATGCCGCCTGTTCCCTTTCCGGCGCGCGCTCGTCACGACGTTCCTGCTGGGCGTCTCGAGCTTCCTTGCCGTCAAACTGCGCGTACGGATTCTCGAAACTCGGTTTCGTGCCCCTACGCATCGAGTCCGTTTATCACCTGGATGTCCTCACCTCCGGCGAGCAATTCCTGACGAGTTGGAGACTTTGCCTCCGCGACGAACCGATGTTGTGGGTCGCCTTCCTCCTGCACGTCGCGGCTGCCTCGGCCGTCCTCCTCGTTTGGTCGCGGCGCGGCCGACCGGCGGCGATTTCGGCTCAAGACGCCGGCCTCTCCGAGGATCCGGCGGAGGAGAGGGCGCTCAACAGGACCGCCGTCCTTCTGGTGGCCCTGGTCGGTTTGCTGGCACCGGCGTGCAACGCGGCGGCGATGATCGTCACCGGCTTGGTCAATCAGCCTTCCGTCGATCGCTATCTGTACACCTGGATGTTCCTGCCTCTTTTATGCGTGGTCCTGTGGGCGCGCTTACTGCCGTGGCGGGCTGCGCGCGTCGTCTCCTGGGCCGTGGCCGCGTTCGTGATCTTCCGCCCCTGGACGCACCCCGGCATAACGGGCGGGCATGACTTCGGCCCCCGCTACCCTCCCTTGGCGCAGGTGCTCGACGAAATGGTTCGCAAGCACGGCCGGCTTCGCGGCTTCGCCGAATTCTGGCGTGCCCGCGAGATGCGCTATCTCACCCACGAACAGGTTGATGTCTTACCGATCGTTCCCTGTGGCATGCCCTGGTTCCACTCGTTCAACCCCAATTCGTATCTCTCCGACGACCCACACGATCTTTCCCCGCCCGACTACCACTTCGTGGTGGTGCCCCAGCAACCGGGGCAGAGCGTGGAAAGAGAGCGCATTCTGGAACGCTACGGCAAGCCGGTGGAGATCATCGCCGTCGAGCCGTATGAAATCTGGCGCTACGACCGCATGGTCAGCCGGCAACTCGACCTGTTCCTTCGCTCTCAACTCGCCCAACGGCTGATCCGGAACAAGCCGTTCGTTGGCCCTTCCGAACCCTCCCGGCTGGGCAAGCCCAAGAGGAACCTGACTCCCTGGGACGCCCCGAAAAACATCCCACTCGCCCGCGAAGATTCGCTGATCCTTCGCTTTGCCCAGCCGGTCACGGGCGCCATGATCAATATCAGCGCCAACTATTCGGATCGGTATACACTGTTATTCGCGCGCGACGGCAGAGAATTGGGGTCCACGCGTGTGCCTTCCGTCGAGTGGACGGGAGCGGAGGCCGCGTACTGCGAGCCAGGCTTGCAGTCCCGTCTCGTGCCCGTCCCCCCCGCCTGCCGAACGGCGGGCTTTAATGAGGTGCGCATCCAACCCGCGGGCCGATCGGAGCATTTCGCGCTCGGCCATTTCCTCGTCTTCGACGAATGGGTTCCCAATCAATCCGGGTGGGAACATCGCTACGATCCCTACCGGCGATACGAAGGCGAGCAGTTGAAACACCCGGATTCGCCGCACGTCACGACGATCCCCGACCCCTCGGCCAGCAACGGCCAAGCCCGACAAGCCACCTCGGTTTACCAGGGCTGCCTGACCTATGGCCCCTACGTACTCCTGGGGCCTGGACACTACCGCGTTGCCTTCGCCCTCCAAGTCCAAGACAACACCACTACCGACGTGGTCGCCACCATCGATAGTTGCGCCTTCGGCAATGAGCAAATCCTCAACCGTCGCCCGCTGCGGGGGGTCGATTTCCCCTCCCCCCGGCATTACACGCTGTTTCACATCGACTTCGACGCCGACGACGAACTGGAACGAGTCGAGTTCCGCGTCATCGTCCACGCCAAGGCCCAAGTGACGCTCGATTACATCGATGTCACCCGGATCGATGCGGCAAACCCAAACGACCAGCACTAAAGGACGACCCCCTCATTCTCAAGGAGGAACCATGTCTCCGACGGTCACCGCCAATCCCTATCAATACCAGGATCTGCTCATCCGCTCCAAGGATCTTTACGCCAACACCAAATATGAGATTCTCCTCCGTCACCTCGACGGTCTGAAGGATCTGTTCATCCTCAACGCCGGCTGCGGCTCAGGCGAGCTATCCCTGCAACTGGCTGCCGCCGGCCATAGCGTTTTGGGCATCGACCCGTCGGCGGACTATATCCGGCTGGCCCGAAGCAACGCGGACGAGGCGGGCTCCGATAATTGCTCCTTTCTGGTGTCTTCCATCGAGGAGTTCGACAGCGCGACGGCGTTTGATTGCGTGGTCGCCACCGATGTTCTCGAACACATCGAGGACGATGCCGCCGCGCTGGCGCGGTTGGTTCGCCTGGTCAAACCCGATGGCCTCCTCCTCATCACGGTCCCCGCGGGCCGGTGGCTCTTCGGCTACCACGACGAGACACTCGGACATTATCGCCGCTACTCGCGCGGCCAGCTTCATCGCCTCGTGTCCCCCCACTGCCGGGTCGAATCCCTCCGCTACTTCGGCTTCAGTCTCATCCCCGTTTGCTACCTGTATAGCAAAGTCTTGCGCAAGCCGTACCCGGTGGGCGAATCCGGCGATTCCGCGAAGAACCCCGTCGTCGCCTTTACCCTGCGGGAGATGCTGCGCCTGGATCGCCTCTTGCCCATGCCGCTGGGGACGAGCCTGATTCTGAAGGCGACGCCCCGGCCGGCGGAAAGCCCCGCGCATCGGCTCGCCACGTAGGGCGGGCTTGACCGGCGGAGGCGATGTGGGATACAAGCGCTACCCGAAGGCAACTCGATCGTCCGGAGTTTGCCCCGATGCGACCGCTTTTTCCCGGACGACAGGAGCGGAGTCCATGTCCGACGTCCCGCAGCTGAGCTTGGTCCTTCCCGCCTACAACGAGGTGGGCCGCATCCGCCATACCATCGAGCAGACGCAGGCCTACCTGAGTCAGCGGCGCATCGCCTACGAAATCATCGTGGCGGCCGACGGCGACGACGGCACGCGCGAGGCGGTCAGCGAACTGGCACGCTTCGATCCGCGCCTGAGCGTGCTGGGCGGGGTGGAGCGGCGCGGCAAGGGGCGCGGCATCCGCCTGGGCGTGGCGCGAGCGCGGGGGCAGATCATCGGCTTCGCCGACGCCGACTTCAAGACGCCCATCGAGGAGTTGGACAAGGTGCTGCCCTGGTTCCGCGAGGGCTACGACATCGTCATCGGCTCGCGCTGCGTCACCGACGCGCGCATCGAGACGCCGCAGCCCCTGTATCGGCAGCTCGGCTCGCGCGCCTTCGGGCTAGCCATGCACCTGACTCTGGGTTTGTGGCACATTCACGATACGCAATGTGGCTTCAAGTTCTTCCGCGCCCCGGTGGCCCGCGACCTGTTCGCGCGGCAACGCATCGACGGCTACATGTTCGACGTGGAGGTGTTGCACCTGGCCGAGCAGAGCGGCTATCACATCAAGGAAGTCGGCGTGCGCTGGCGCGACGACGGCGACAGCCGGCTGCAACTGGTGGCGGGCAACTGGCGAAACATGCTGGATATCCTGCGGATTCGCTTCGGCAGGGCCAAAGCCGCCGCGCCTTCGGCGACGGAACGGCCGGCCTGCGCGGCCCGTCGCGGTGGCGAAGTACGAAGACCGTTGGGTGGCCTGAGTCGTCTTCCGACCGCGATGGGATTACGGATTTTCTCGGATCGTGACGAGGATGTCATGGGGGACAAGGCGCGGCAACGGATCGGCGTGCTGGCGATGCCGCCGCGGACGATTCTCCTCCTCCTCCTGTTTGCGCTTTGCCTGTTCCTTCTCGGCTACTCCTATCTCGCCACTCCCTCGGCCTTCAATTCCGACAACCTGATGTGCAGCGCCCAGTGCGACGACCTGCTTCACGGCCGCGATTTGACCGGCTGGCACCTTCCCGGCGCTCCGTATCTGTTTCCCGATCTGGTACTGATGGTCCCCTGTCATTTCCTGACGACGAACGTCGTCGTGGAGTTTTTGTCCTACTGTTTCGTGCTTCATCTGCTGCTATTTTCGATCCTCGTCTGGCTGGGTCGCTTGAGCGGACTGGGCCGACAGCGAGCGTTCATCGCGGCGGCGTGCGGCTCGATCCTGCTCACCGTCGTTCACCGCGATCAAAGTGCCGGCGGACGGGCCTATCTGCTCGTCCATCCCGGCAGCCATGTGGGTGCTATCCTCGTCGGACTCTTCCTCCTGGCGCTGACGATTCACACGCTGCGGCGCGGCCCATCGTGGATGCGAGGAGTAGTTTTTCTAGGCGTGTGGACGTTGGGGACGTTCTCCGACAAACTGCTGGCGGCCCAGTTCCTCGCGCCGCTGGCCCTGGCGCTGATCTTTCTCGCCGCGCGAAGAAAACTCCGCATCCGGCAGGCGGCCGGGCTCCTCGCTCTGATGGGACTGTCCTTTCTCCTGGCTGGGGCGATCCAATCCTTCTTTCAGCGGCTGGGATTTCACTTTCTCGATCTCGAAACCCACCTGGCCCGCTGGCGCTTTCCCGATCTCTTTTACCTGTTCCGCCACCTCTACCACGGCATCGAGGGCGAATATCTTCTGTGCGCGCTCATCCCGTTGCATCTACTCGCGTCGTTGCTCGTGATCCCGGCGTGTCTCCGAAGGACGGCAGAAACTTCGGACCATTCAGGGCCGGATTGTCAGGCGATCCTGCTGGCTTCACTGACATTCTTGTTGTCACCGCTATGCATTCTCAGGGCACTGTTCGTTCTGGACATGACCCATCATCCGGCGATCGACCGCTATACGCTGTCGTGCTGGTTTCTCCCTGCCTACTTTTGCCGCTGTTGATGTGCTGGCTCCCCGGACGGGCGGCGCGGATCGGCTGGGGGATGATGCAGGCGGGTGCGGTCCTTCTCGCGCTCCATCACGGGGCGATCATGCTGCCCACGATCGATGCGCACGAAATTCGAGCAACCCTATCCGCCGCTGGCACAAGAACTGGATCGGCTGGCGCTGCAGCGGGGACCGCTGCGCGGCCTCGGCGGTTTTTGGGTGACTCGTTCCACTGGCTGGTTCACCCGCGAATCGGTCTCCGTCAATGCCCTGTCGGTCCTGGGCGAACCGTGGTTTCACGCCTCTAACGCCGCCCGCTTTTTGCCCGACGATCCCGGAGATCTTCGCGTTCCCGCGTATCAGTTTCTCGTTCTGCGTCCCGGCGATCCGTTTTGCCCGTCGCTGCCGGTCCTCGCGCTGCACTTCGGGATCCCGGACGAGAAGCTTGTGCGGGGCGGCGACGAAATCTGGCTGTACGACAAGCTGCGCTCGCCGCCATTCCATCGCTTCCTGGCTAGCCGTCTGGCCGAGCGACTGTGCCGCCGCCGGCCGTTCACCGGCCCCATCGAGCCGGCTTGCCTGGCCCGGCCCAAGGCGAAACCTGACGCCGGCCGACGCCCCCGGCAACGTCGCCCTCGACGCCGGACAGTCCTTGCAAGTTCACTTCGCCCGGCCGATTTCCGGCCAACTGCTCGATGTCGGCGCCAATTTCACCGACCGTCTCGATCTGGATTTCTATCACGGAGAGGAGCGACTAGGGAGTTTGCCGGTCCCGATGGTGCCCTGGACGGGGGCCAGTTACGGCAAACCCGGCATCCAGTCGCGGCTGCTTTCCCTAACGACCGCCCTGCGGGATCAAACGTGGGATCGCATCGTCGTCAGGCCACGGCCCGGAAACGGCCAGATCCATCTCGGCCATCTGCTCGTCTTCGCGGAGACCGTGCCCGGACTCGACGAGGAGCGCCCGGCTTCCTGTCCGTCGCGCGTTCGCCTGGAAGGCGAGACGCTGTTGCCGATCAACCCCGGCACGCCGTACCGCGACGACGCCGATTCGGCCGCCAGCGGAGGGCGCGTCCGTGTCGCGGATGTGGACTTCGCCACCCCGTTCTGCTTCACCCAGATGATTTTCTTGCCGCCCGGCCGCTATCGGCTGGAATGCGCCGCCAAAGTGGACGACAACACGCGGACGGACGAAGTGGCGCGCGTTCGCGTCAGCTGTCTGTCGCCGCCGGATCATCTCGCCGAACTTCCCCTGCGCGGCATCGATTTCCCGATAGCCGAGAGATATGCCACGCACGAGCTGACTTTTGAGGTCACGGAAGAAACCGAAGGGATGCAGATCGGCGTTTTGACCACGGGCAAGACTCCGATCACCGTGGACTATCTGGACCTGATCGCCGAGCCGCCGGCTTCGCCCGGCGAGAAGAAGTGACGCCCTCCGGCGTCGGATCGACTTCGTCTCGGAGGAAGAAAGAACTCGCATGAAAATGCTTCATCACCGGCGGCGCCGGCTTCATCGGCAGCAACCTCGCCGATCGCTTGCTGGCCGCCGGCCATGCCGTGACGGTCTACGACAATTTCTCGACCGGCCAGCGGGCCTTTCTCGCCGACGCCGCGCGATCGCCGGATTTTCGGCTGATCGAAGGCGATTTGCTGTCGCTGCCCGATCTGAAGCGGGCGATGGCCGGGCACGATTTCGTGTTCCACCTGGCGGCCAACGCCGACGTGCGCTTCGGCACGGACCATCCGAGCAGGGATCTGGAGCAGAACACCATTGCCACGTTCCACGTCCTGGAAGCGATGCGGCCGAACGGCATTCGCCGCATCGCGTTCTCCTCCACCGGCTCGATCTACGGCGAGCCGCACGTCTTCCCCACCCCCGAGGACGCTCCGTTTCCGATTCAGACCAGCCTCTACGGCGCCTCGAAGCTGGCCGGCGAGGGGCTGATCGCCGCCTACGCCACGGGGTTCGGCTTCCAGGGCTACATCTTCCGCTTCGTCTCCATCCTCGGCGAGCGCTACACGCACGGCCACGTGTTCGACTTTTATCGCAAATTGCGCGACAATCCGCATCAGATCGAGGTGCTCGGCAACGGCCAGCAGCGCAAGTCCTATCTGTACGTTCAGGACTGCATCGACGCCATGTTGCTGGTCATCGACAAGGCGAACGAGCCGGTGAATATCTTCAACCTGGGCACGGAGGAATATTGCCGCGTGGACGACTCGCTCGGCTGGATTTGTTCTCATCTGGACCTGAAACCGCGGCGTTGTTATAGCGGAGGCGAGCGCGGCTGGATCGGCGACAGCCCGTTCATCTTCCTGGACACCGCGAAAATCCGCTCCCTGGGCTGGAAGCCGAAGTTGACCATCCGCGAGGCGGTGCTGCGGACGCTGCAATACTTGCAGAGCAATCCGTGGGTGCTGGAGCATCGCCGCGATGTGGCCTGAGTCACATAGCCCGCTTGCCGGTGGTTTCCGGCAAGCCGGGGCATGGAACGCGCACGGAGCAAGGCAATGCGCATCGTCGTCTATGGCCTGTGGCATCTCGGCTGCGTCACGGCGGCCTGTTTGGCGCAGGCTGGCCACCAGGTCGCCGGCCTCGACCCCGACGCGCAGGTCATCGCCGACCTGCGCCGCGGCCAACCGCCGCTGCACGAACCCGGCTTGCCCGAACTCCTCGCCGCCGGACTGGCCGGACAAACAGTCTTTCGTTCCACACCGACCCGCCGCCGCGCTGGCCATGCCGACGTTCTCTGGGTGACATTCGACACGCCGGTCAACGAGCAGGACGAGGCGGACGTCGCCTTCGTCCGCGCCGACTGGAGGAGGTGGCGTGCCGCCCTGAAGCCGGGGACGCTGGTGCTGATCTCCTCGCAGGTGCCGGTCGGTTTCACGCGCGGCTTGCAGCGCGACTGGTCGGGCAAGGGAGCTGCGCTTCGCCTATTCGCCGGAGAATCTGCGGCTGGGCAAGGCGATCGACGTCTTCTGCCATCCCGAGCGCGTCATTCTGGGTGATTGAGGACGACGACGATCGGCAGCGGCTGACCGAGTTGTTCGCTCCGTTCTGCGTCGCGTCTGGAGTGGATGTCGCTCGAATCGGCCGAGATGACCAAGCACGCGCTGAACGCTTTCCTGGCCACGTCGGTGACGTTCATCAACGAGTTGGCCCGCTTGTGCGAGGAAGTCGGGGCGGACGCCAAGGAAGTCGAGCGCGGCCTGAAGAGCGAGGGGCGCATTGGCCCGCGCGCCTATCTGTCGCCGGGGGCGGCGTTCGCCGGCGGCACGCTGGCCCGCGACCTGCGTTTCCTGGTGCGGCGCGGCCGCGACGTGCGGTGTGCAGACGCCGCTGCTACAAGGCGTGCTGGCCAGCAACGAGGTCCACAAAAACTGGGTGCGCGAGCGCGTCGATCACCTGCTGGCGGGCATCGACGCAGCCGGTCGTGGCCGTGCTCGGCCTGACGTACAAGCCCGGCACCAGCACGCTGCGGCGTTCGTCTGCCGTCGAGTTGTGCCGCTGGCTGCACGAGCGGGGCGTGCGCGTGCGCGGCCACGATCCCGCCGTGTACGCGCTTCCGCCGGAGTTGAACCGCGTTATGGAACTGACGCCGGGGCCGCTGGACGCGCTCAACGGAGCGCACCTCGCCGTCATCGCCACGGAATGGCCGAGTTTCCGCGGTCTGCGGGCGATGGATGTCAACGCGCGCATGCGTCAGCCGTGCGTCATCGATCCCAACCACTTCCTGGCGGACGTGCTGGGCGGCGATCCGCGCATCCATTATTTCGCCACGGGCAAGCGCGCTGCCGCCTGATCGACTTACGAGCCGTGTCAAGGAGGAGACGACATGGCCCTCAGCGGCCGTTCGGCCATTATCACGGGAGCCAATCAGGGTCTGGGCCAGGCCATCGCCGGCCGATTCGTGCGCGCCGGCGCCAGCGTGCTGCTGGTGGCGCGCGGCGAGGAACGCTTGCGGCAGGTCGAGGCCGAACTGCGGGAACATCGCGCAGCCGGGACAGATCGTCGTCAGCCATGCGGGCGATGTGTCGCGGCCGGAGGACTGTCAAGCCATTGTCACTCATGCGCTGCAAGTGTTGCCCGAGCCTGACCATCCTGGTCAACAACGCCGGCATTTACGGGCCGATGGGCCGGATCGAGGACAACGACTGGGACGAGTGGGTGCAGGCGTTCGAGATCAACCTGTTCGGCACGGTGCTGATGTGCCGGGCGGTGCTTGCCGCACCTGCGGGCGCAGAATTACGGCAAGATCATCAACCTCTCCGGCGGCGGGGCGACGGCCCCGCTGCCGCGGCTCAGTTCCTACGCGGCGTCCAAGGCGGCGGTCGTGCGCTTCACCGAGACGCTGGCCGAGGAAGCGCGCGACAATCACATTGATGTCAACGCCATCGCACCGGGCGCGCTGAACACGCGGCTGCTCGATCAGGTGCTGGAGGCGGGGCCGGAGCGCGTCGGCCAGGCGTTCTACGAGCGTTCGCTCAAGCAGCGCGACCAGGGCGGGGCGCCGCTCGAGAAGGGCGCGGCGCTGGCCGTTTTCCTCGCCTCGGCCGGCAGCGACGGCATCACGGGCCGGTTGCTCAGCGCCGTCTGGGACAACTGGGCTGAGTTGCCCGCCCGGCAACAGCACCTGGCCAAAAGCGACATCTACACGCTGCGGCGGATCGTTCCCGAAGATCGAGGACAGAAATGGCAATGCGCGTAGCCATCATCGGCTGCGGCCTGATCGGCCAGAAGCGAGCGAAGGCGCTGCGGACCGGATGTCAAGCTCGTCGGCCGTGGCCGACACCGATCATCCAGCGGGCGCAGGCAGTTGGCCGCCCAGTATTCCGGCTGCGAGGTCGAGCCGGACTGGCAGTCCTGCGTCGCCCGGCCCGATGTCGATCTGGTCATCGTCTCCACCGTCAACGCCGCGCTTGCCCCCGTCACTCTCGCCGCCGTGCGGCACGGCAAGCACGTCCTCGTCGAGAAGCCCGCGGCGCGGCATGCCGACGAACTGCGGCCAGTCGCTCGCAAGCGGCGCGCGAAGCCGGCGTTCTCGTCAAAGTCGGCTTTAACCACCGCTTTCATCCGGCATTCCTCAAGGCGCGTGCGCCTGTGCGATGCCGGCGAACTGGGGCCGCTGCTGTACATCCGCGCCCGCTACGGACACGGCGGCCGGCTCGGCTACGACCGCGAATGGCGCGCCGATCCCGCCATCGCCGGCGGCGGCGAATTGCTCGACCAGGGCGTTCACCTCATCGACCTGTCGCGCTGGTTTCTCGGCGATTTCGTCGAGGTTCAGGGCTTCGTCGCCACCTACTTCTGGGAGATGCCGGTCGAGGACAACGGCTTTTTGGCCCTGCGAACGGAGCAGGGCCAGATGGCCTGGCTGCACGCCAGCTGCACCGAATGGAAGAACCTGTTCTGCTTCGAGATTTTCGGCCGCGACGGCAAACTGCAGATCGACGGCCTCGGCGGCAGCTACGGCGTCGAGCGCCTGTCGTTCTACCGCATGTTGCCGCAGATGGGGCCGCCGGAAACGACCATCTGGGAGTATCCCGGCGAGGATCAGTCCTGGCGAGCCGAGTTCAACGCATTTCCGCGAATGCATCGCGGCGGCACGGCAGCCATCGGGAACGCTGGAAGACGCCCTCGCGGCCCTCGAAGTCGTCGAGCAGGTCTATCGGCAATCGACGGCGCAGTTCGTCCTTTGCCCAACACGGACCGGAGTTGAGGAAGGCGATATGATCATCACGCGCAGCCCGCTGCGGATTTCCCTGGGCGGCGGCGGCACCGATTTGCCCTCGTACTACGAGAAGCACACCGGCTTTCTGATCGCCGCCGCGATCGACAAATACGTCTACATCACGCTGCACCAGACGTTCGTGCCGGAACTGATCGTCAAGTATTCCAAGCTCGAACGGGTCACTAGCCTCGACGAGATCCAGCATCCGATCATCCGCGAAGCGCTGCGGCTGGTGGGCGTCGACGTCGCGGGCCTGGAAATCACCAGCATGGCCGACATCCCGGCCGGCACCGGCCTGGGCTCGTCCGGCAGCTTCACCACGGCGCTGCTCAAAGCGCTGCACACGCACAAGAAAAATCTCGTCCATCCGCGCGACCTGGCCGAGCAGGCCTGCCACATCGAGATCGAGCGGCTCAAGGAACCGATCGGCAAGCAGGACCAATACATCGCCGCCTACGGCGGGCTGACCTGCTTTCAGTTTCTGCCGGACGGCCACGTCGAGGCGTGGCCGCTGCGCATCGACCCGGAAACGCTGTACAACCTCGAAGACAACCTGCTGCTGTTCTTCACCGGCTACAGCCGCTCGGCGTCGAGCATCCTCAAGGAGCAGGACGACAAGAGCAAGAAGAGCGATCAGGACATGGTCGACAATCTGCACTTCGTCAAGGACCTGGGCTATCAGAGCAAGGAGGCGCTGGAGTCGGGCGATCTGCCGCGCTTCGCCGAGCTGATGAACGTCCATTGGGAGCACAAGAAGCAGCGCAGCGGCGGCATGAGCAATCCGGACATCGACCGCTGGTACGAGCTGGCCCGCGCAACGGCGCGCTGGGCGGCAAGCTCATCGGCGCCGGCGGCGGCGGCTTCCTCATGTTCTACGCCGAGGACAAGGCCCGGCTGCGCCGCGCCATGGCGGCAGACGAAGTCTGCGCGAAGTGCGCTTCCGCTTCGATTTCGAAGGGACCAAGTGCGTGGCGGCGTGACACATAGCCCCCGGCTTGCCGGGGGTGTTTTGCCTTCCCCCGGCAAGCCGGGGGCTATGTGCGGAGGTCGTCGGGTGGACATTGCGACGGTGCCGGCGGCGCTGCTGGCGGGCGGGCTGGCGACGCGCCTGCGGCCGATCACCGAAACGATCCCCAAGGCGATGGTCGAAGTCGCGGGCCGGCCGTTCATCGATCATCAGCTCGCCCTGCTTGCGCCGCAACGGCATCCGCCGCGTCGTCCTTTGCCTGGGCTATCTCGGCGAACAGATCGAGCAGCACCTCGGCGACGGCTCGGCCCACGGGCTGGAGCTGCAATACTCCCACGACGGCGACCGCCTCCTCGGGCACCGGCGGCGCCCTGCGCCGCGCCCTGCCGATGCTGGGCGAGGTGTTCTGGGTGCTTTACGGCGATTCGTACATGGACATCGACTACCGGGCCGTGCTGGCGCACTTCGCCGCGAGCCGGGCGCGCGGCCTGATGACGGTGTTTCAGAATGAAAATCGCTGGGACCGGAGCAATGTCGTCTTCCGCGACGGGCGGCTGTTGTGTTATAGCAAGCGTGCGCCGACGCCGGAGATGAAACACATCGACTACGGCGTGACCTTGTTGTGCGGCGAAGTGCTGGCGCCTCTGGCAACCGATGAGCCGTCCGACCTGGCCGATCTCCTCAGCGAGATGGCGGCCCGCGGCGAACTGGTCGGCCATGAGGTGACGCAGCGCTTCTACGAAATCGGCTCGCACCGCGGCCTGGAGGAGACCCAGCAATACCTCCGGGCGCGGAGCGCGTAACCGAAACGACTCGGAAAACCGGGTGGAGGCTCCCGGTTCGGAACAGTAGGCACGCGGCACGGAACGGAACAGGAAGAGGAACCGGGATCGACCCGCCGGGCCTTTCCACCTGCACGCTCGCCGTGCGCGACGGAGAGGCCCCTCGCATGTCTCATACGACCGATTACATCCACGACGCCGGCGCAAATCCTCGCCCAGCTCGATGTCCAGACCATCGACCGCATGGTCGGGATGCTCGTCAAGCTGCGCGAGCGCGGCGGACGGCTGTTCATTCTCGGCGTCGGCGGTTCGGCGGCCAACGCCGGGCACATGGTCAACGATTTCCGCAAGATCGCCCAGATCGAGACGTATGCCCCGACGGACAACGTGTCGGAGCTGACGGCCCGCGTCAACGACGAGGGTTGGGAGACGGTGTTCGTGCAGTGGCTGGCCGGCAGCCGGCTGGGCGACCGCGACATGGTCTTCATCCTCTCCGTCGGCGGCGGCGACCTCGAACGGAACATCAGCCCGAACCTCGTCCGCGCCCTGCAATACGCGCAGCAAGTCGGCGCGACCATCTGCGGCATCGTCGGCCGCAACGGCGGCTACACGGCCCGCGTGGCCGATGCCTGCGTCATCGTGCCGACCGTCAACACCACGACGGTGACGCCGCACGCCGAGGCGTTTCAAGGCATCGTCTGGCACCTGATGGTTTCCCACCCCGCCCTGCGGGCCTTCGAGATGAAGTGGGAATCCTCGGGACGGCGGGCCGCATGACATATAGCCCCCGGCTTGCCGGGGAAGTACACCCCCGGCAAGCCGGGGGCTATGTGGGTTGCAGGATGGATGCGCTACTACCGGCCGTCTTTCTGGATCGTGACGGCGTGCTGAACCGGGTGTTCGTGCGCGACGGCGTGACGCATCCGCCGGCGCACGTCGGTGAATTCGAGTTTCTGCCCGGCGTGCCGGAAGCCGTGCGCCGCCTGCACGCGGCCGGGTTCGTTCTCGTCGTGGTGACGAATCAGCCGGACGTGGCCCGCGGCATTCAGACGCGCGAGGGTGTGGAGGCGATTCACGAGCGCTTGCGAGACGAGCTGCCGATGCTCGAAGTGATCGCGTGTTACCACGACAACGCGGACGATTGTGCCTGCCGCAAGCCGCGTCCCGGCATGTTGCTGGAAGCGGCGCGGCGCTGGCAGATCGACCTGCGGCGGAGCTTTCTCGTCGGCGACCGCTGGAGCGACGTGATCGCCGGACAATCGGCCGGCTGCCGGACGGTCCTGGTCGAAACGCCCCACAGCGGCAGAGGACGGTGCGAACCCGATTATTGCGTCAAGGATCTCGTTGGGGCGGTGGAATGGATTCTTACCGTTACGAGAGGAAGAAAAGAGCATGAAGCTGTTTGTTGATACGGCGAACCTGGAAGAGTTGGAGCAGTGCCTGAAGCGCGGCTTCCCCAGCGGCGTGACCACCAACCCCTCGATCCTGTCGAAAGAACAGCGCCGCGACTTCCGCGAGCACATCAACGACATGATCGCGCTGCTCAAAAAATACGACTGTGACATCCCGCTCAGCGTCGAGGTGTTCACGGCCGACCCGGATCAGATGCTGCCGCAGGCCGAGGAGTTTCTGAGTCATTTCGGCCATTACCCGCACCTGAACATCAAGGTGCCGATCGGCTGGAACGAGCTGGCGGTGATCGCCGAATTGCGGCGGCGCGGCATTCGCGTCAACTGCACCTGCTGCATGTCGTACAACCAGGCGCTCATGGCCGCCCGCGCCGGGGCGAATTACGTCAGCCTGTTCTGGGGCCGCATCCGCGACATCGGCTACGACGCCGGCTCCGTGGTGCGCCAGGTGCATCAGACGCTCCGCGAGTGGCACAGCGAGTCGGAGATCATCGTCGGCAGCATCCGCCACATCGCCGACATCAACGAGGCCATGCAGGCCGGCGCCGACATCCTGACAGTGCCGCCGAAGTTCTTCCCGCAGATGTGCGGGCATCCCAAGACGGATGAAGCCGTCAAGCAGTTCGTGACGGAATTTCAGAAGTGGCAGGGCGAGTCGCCCCGGCCGCTGGCGAAGAGCGCTTGAGTTTAGCGACGCTTCGCAGAAGCGTTCTTGTCCCACACGCTTCTGCGAAGCGTCGCTAAACGGATCGGAACCGGAACCGAGAACGAGTATTTCATGCGCGTCCTGGTGAATGGTCTGGCCGCGGCCGGGCCGAAGACCGGCATCGGCCATTACATCGCGCAGCTGTTGCGCTGTCTGAGCGAGCAGGCGGACGCGGAGGAGATCGACTCCTTCCCCAACCGCTGGCTGTGCCAGGCCCGTTCGCTGTGGGCGCGCGTCCGTTCGCGGCTGGAACGCGGCAGCAGTCAACCGCCGGTTACTCCCATCCATGTCAGCGCCAACGCGGTGCGGAAGTTGACCTGGCGAGGGCGGGCCATGCGCTCGCTGCGGGCTTCCGGGCAGTGGCTGTTGGCGCGTAACTTCCGTGCCGCCTACCAGCGCGGCGGCTACGACCTCTATCACGAGCCGAATTTCATTCCGCTGCCGACGGACCTGCCGACCGTGGCCACCCTGCACGACCTGTCGGTGCTGCTGCATC
Source organism: uncultured Planctomycetota bacterium (assembly GCA_963767535.1). GTDB lineage: Bacteria > Planctomycetota > Planctomycetia > Gemmatales > Gemmataceae > JAJPHU01. The sequence continues at coordinate 649,592 of CAVYEC010000004.1, read as the reverse complement.
CCGAATGGCACCCGGCCGACCGCGTCGCCCACTTCGAGCGGCGCTTCCGCCGCAGCCTCAAACAGTGCGTGCATTTCCTGGCCATTTCCGAGTCCGCCCGGCAAGAGATCATTCAAACGCTGCACCTGCGGCCCGAACGGGTGACGCGCACCTACATGGGCATTCGCCCCGGTCTGGCCCCGCTGCCGGAGGAGGAAGTTCGGCCGATCCTGCGGCGGCTGGGGTTGCCGTCGCGCTATCTGCTGTATGTGGGCACCATCGAGCCGCGCAAGAACATACTGACACTGCTTCGGGCGTACCGGGGATTGCCCGCGCCGATTCGCCAGGAGTATCCGCTTGTCCTCGTGGGCGGTTGGGGCTGGAACTCCGCCGACGTGGCCGGCTTCCTCGACGCCAAGGGTGGACCGTCCGGGGTGATCCATCTGGGCTATGTGTCCGATGGCCATCTGGCGGCGTTATACAACGGGGCGCGGTCGTTGGTGTTTCCGTCGTTGTATGAAGGATTCGGCCTGCCGCCGGTGGAGATGCTGGCCTGCGGCGGGGCCGTAATCGCCTCCACCGCCGGTGCCGTCGCCGAAACGGTTGGAAAGCAGGCGCACCTCATCGAACCAATGGATATTGACGGCTGGCGCGAGGCCATGCAGCGCGTCGTTACCGATGACGACTGGTGGCAACAGTTGCGTCGTGGTGCGGTCGAAGCCGCCCGGCCGTTCACCTGGGAGCGCTGCGCCGCCGATACTTTCCGCGTCTACCGACACCTCTGCGGGCAAGGACGTACAAGCGACAAGCTAACGCAGGAATCGCAAAAAATGGCGGGTTGAACCGCCGACGGGGAACAACGAAAGAGAGCGCCGGCAACGGGGCCGGATGAGGCACGCCCTCGGGGCGGCCGTCCGGAAATTGCCGGCCGAACACACGTCTTTTCGGAACGCGGGTCCGTTCGTTCATTTCGACTCTTCGTGAGCAGAGGGGAGGGGGAACCCCATGCGCATGGTGCTGAACTATTTGGCCGCCGCGGAAACGGCCAAAACGGGGATCGGTCACTACACGGCCGAGTTGTTCCGCTGTCTGCGTCAGCAGGCCGGCGAGGACGTTATCGAGACTTTTCCGGGACCGTGGGGCCAGCAGGCGCAGGCGCTCTGGATGCGCTTTCGCCGTACGCGCATGCCTCCGTCCGGGGGTACGGCCGGTCGTCCCGCAGCGTCCCGAACCACGTTGCGGCAGCACTTGTTTCAGAGCGTGCGCGCCGGTGGCCGGACGGCGCGGCAAATTCTATTTCGACGACTATGCCGATGGAAAAAGTATGATCTGTATCACGAACCCAATTTCTTACCGCTGCCGTGCGATTGTCCGACCGTCGCCACGCTGCACGATCTGTCGCCACTTCTGCACCCCGAATGGCACCCCGCCGAGCGCGTCGTCCAGTTCGAGAAGCATTTCCGGCGCGGATTGGATCAGTGCGTCCATTTCTTCACCGTTTCGGATTTCGTCCGCCGCGAGGTGATCCAGACGCTCGGCCTCTCGCCGTATCGGGTCACGCGGACCTGCAACGGCATCCGCCCCAGTCTCGTGCCGCTTCCGGCCACGGAGGTCGCCCAGACCTTGCGGCGTCTGGATTTGCCGCCGCGCTATCTGCTGTACGTCGGCACCATCGAGCCGCGGAAAAACATCCTGACGCTGCTGCGCGCTTATTGCAGCTTGCCGGATGGGATTCGCTCGGATTGGCCGCTGGTGCTGGTCGGCAGTTGGGGGTGGAACTCGGGGGCTGTCGCCGACTTTTTGGAGAGCGAGGCACGGCAGCGCGGCGTGTTGTATCGCAATTACGTGGCGGAGGGCGATTTGGCGGCGCTCTACAACGGTGCGCGGGCGTTGGTGTTTCCGTCGTTGTATGAAGGATTTGGGCTGCCGCCGGTGGAGATGCTGGCCTGCGGCGGGGCCGTCCTCGCCTCCAACGCCGGCGCCGTCGCGGAAACCGTCGGAAAGCAAGCGCATCTGATTGAACCGATGGACGTGGACGGCTGGCGACAGGCCATGATGCGGGTCGTCAACGACGACGACTGGTGGCAAGAGTTGCGGCGCGGTGCCGTGGAGGTTGCCCGGCCGTTCACCTGGGAGCGCTGCGCCGCCGACACCCTCCGCGTCTACCGACGACTCTGCGGGCAGGGCGAGCAAATATCCAAGGCCGCATGAAAACCCAAATGCTTAGCGCCGAATCGCAGAAGCGTTCTTCGGAACGCTTCTGCGATTCGGCGCATACGATCGCGGTCCTGCGGATTACTTGCCCCAGTAAGCGGGGGCAACCATCATCTGCGGTTGGAACTGCGTCATGGAGCTATAGGGGAAATTGTAAACCGGATAGCTCACCGGGTAGGCGGCGTTCTGGATGGCCCGTTCGCTCATCATCTGCGAGGTCGGGCCGGCCGGCATCTGGCTGGGCAGCGGCGACGGACTCACGATCGGGTTCGGAGCCGGTCGCCGATTTGGCAGCGCCCGGGGCGGCCTCTTCGCTGGCCGGCAAGCTGCCCAGACATCCCGAGCAGGCCGGCAGGCCGGAGAAGTTTACTCCGCAGAATCCGCCCGGGCACATGCCGCCGGCGCAGCCTCGCCGCCGTAGCCACCGCCAGAGTAGAAGGGGGCACACCGTCCAGGCAGAGCGAGCCGCACGCGACCGGGCTGAAGGCGTTGTACTGCCGGACGCAGAACTTCGCGCCGCAATGGCCGCAATGGCCGCAACAGCCGTGATGCGGGATCAGGCCGAAACAGCCGGCGAACGACTCGGCCGACGCGAAGCCGAGCGCGGCCAGGGCCAGCAGGGCGGAGGGGAGCAGTTTTTTCATGGTGGGGGTATCTCTTGAGATTTCCACGGGAGGTTCCGGCCAACATCCTGATGGCCGTCGGCCACCCTGATTCCGAGCAACTATACCCGCGCCGATCCGACGGAAGCGGTCGAAGCAAGGAGTTTTTAGCCGGGGAACGAAGACGATGGGCCGGCAGGATAGACACAATCGCGGAGCTTTGCGTAACAGATGGAGTCGTGCCGATAATCGGGAAAAAACCGCGAAATGCGTGCGGAAAAACTCAAGTCGGCGCTGCCGGGGTCCATGTCGGGATCGCGTCGAGATCGAGCGCGGCCCACTCCTGGTTGCCGCCATTTCTCGACGGCGACGGCCGCCATCGCGGCGTTGTCCGTACACAGCGACAGCGGCGGAATGAACAGTTCGGCCCCTTCGTCCCGTGTCATCTCTTCGAGGGCGGTGCGGAAGACACGATTCGCGGCCACGCCGCCGCCGACGGCCAGCCGGCGCAGGCCGGTGCGCCGCAGCGCCTGCCGCGATTTGGCGACCAGCACATCGACGACGGCCTTCTGAAAGCTGGCCGCCAGGTCCGCGCGCTTTTGACTCGGACGGCGGAGGGGTCGGCCGCGGCTGGCTCTGTCCCGCCAGCGCGTACAGCACGGCCGTCTTGAGGCCGCTGAAACTGAAATCGAGCCGATCCTCATGCAGAAACGAGCGCGGCAAGCACGACCGCATTCGGATCGCCGCACGCCGCCTCGCGCTCGACGGCCGGCCCGCCGGGAAAGCCCAGGCCGAGCAGACTCGCCACCTTGTCGAACGCCTCGCCGGCCGCATCGTCCAGCGTGCCGCCGAGCATCTCGAAGTGCAGGGCCGTCCGGCAGTGAAACAGCATCGTATGTCCGCCGCTGACGACCAGACCGACGCAGGGAAAGATGTCGCGTCCGGCCGCCAGGCGGGCGGCGTAGATGTGGCTCTCGATGTGATTGACGCCGACCAGCGGCACGCCCAGCGCCACGGACAGCATCTTGGCCGCGCTGACGCCGACGAGCAAGGCGCCGACCAGTCCCGGCGTGTTGTGGACGGCGATGCAGCCGATGTCTTCCAGCCGCACGCCGGCTTGCTTCAGCGCCTCGTCGATGACCGGCAGCAGTCGTTGCAGGTGAGCGCGGGCGGCGACCTCCGGCACGACGCCGCCGAAGCGGGCGTGCAAGTCCGTCTGCGAGGCGATGACGCTGGAGCGAATCACCGGCTCGTCGGTGAAGACGGCCGCCGCCGTCTCGTCGCAGGAGGTTTCGATGCCGAGGAAGTAGGTCATGGAGGGTCGGGAACAGGGCGGCGAGTCTGCCACATTGCCAAATCGGGCGGCCGTTGGCAAACACCTCCTGCGTCTACAAGTTCTTTTTCATCAAGGATTTATGGCGTGAAAAACACCCCACCTTGCCAAATTGCCACTTTGCCAACATCCCGGCCGTGACGGCCTGGAAGCTGTAAAGTAACTTCATCACGTCAGTAAATATTGCCAATTGCCCTTGCGACAACTCACGCCTTCACCGTCGCCCGTTCCTTGACCGCCGCCCCGCTAGTTTCTCCCTGCGTTGCCGGCTCCTGCCAGCGGGCGCACTGGCGGAAGAACGCCAGCGGGTTGTCGTACACCACCTTGCGGATCACGTCCTCGGCATGGCCGCGGCGGTGCATCTCCAGGATGAATTCCGGCACGGCCAGCGGATCCGACTTGCCCCAGTCGCCGGCCGAGTTGACCATGATCCGCTCCGTGCCGACCATCTCGATGATGTCCACCGCCCGCTCCGGCGTGCATTTCGTCGTCGGATACAGCGTCATGCCGCACCAGAAGCCGCCGTCCAGCGCCAGCCGCACGGTATGCTCCTCGACGTGATCGACGCACACCCGCGCCGGATCGACGCGGCGGTCGCCCTTGAGCATGTCGAGGATCATCCGCGTGCCCTTGTACTTGTCCTCCAGGTGCGGCGTGTGGATGAGGATCAGCTCGTTCGTCTTCATCGCCAGATCGACGTGTTCCTGGAAGATGGTGGCCTCGTTGCGCGTGTTCTTGTTCAGGCCGATCTCGCCGATGCCCAGGACGTTGGGCCGCTGCGAGGAATTCGGGGATCAGCGCGATGACCTCGCGCGACAGCGGGACGTTCTCGGCCTCCTTGGCGTTGATGCACAGCCAGGTGTAGTGGCGGATGCCGAACAGGGCGCGCGCGTTTCGGCTCGACCTCGGTGAGGTGGCGGAAGTAATCGCGGAAGCCCTCGGCCGAGCCGCGGTCGAAGCCGGCCCAGAACGCCGGCTCCGACACGGCCACGCAGCCGCACTGGGCCATGCGGTGGTAGTCGTCGGTGACGCGCGAAATCATGTGGATGTGGGGGTCGATCCAGAAACTCATGTCGTATTTCCTTTCCACACAAAGACTTATGCGAGTGGCCTGGACGGATTGTGGACGGAATTCGCACCGGCCTGATAGCTTCTATATTACCAAGTTACTCGCTCGAAAGCCCGCGGATACGCTCGGCGATGACCGGGCGAATGCGGCGCTTGCCAGAGAGCCAGTAGCGGACGGTGCGGATCGACACGGGCAAGGCCCGCGCCAGCTTCGTCTGCCAGCGCGGGCCGTAGAGCTTCTCGCCGATCTGGCGGAGTTCGGCGGGGGTCATCAGTCAACGTACTGGACATCGGAGTTGATGACGCTCGGGGCGTCGCCAACAGCACGCAGCAGAGACACAATGCACCCCTGGCAGGCCGTGAAGCCCTGGTTGGTGTATTTCAGCAGCCTGCGAACCGTTGCCGCGCCGTAGGACAGCTTGTGCAGGGCTAGTCGCTTGCGAGCCAAGTCCCACATCGTGTACTGGCCAGCGTAGAGCTTGCCCTTGTGGGCCGCGAGCTGACAGATGGTGAAGTCGAAGGAATCCAGGCATTCCTCGATCGTTCCGTAGAAGCCGATCTTGATGGCCTGCACCTTGTAGGTCTTCTCGCCGACCGTCGCCTTGAACGTGGTGTGATGCTCAGTCGCGGCCAGCCGTTTGCTCTCGTCACTGCCAAACTTCTCGACGAACGCCTCAAACGCCACTGGCGTCTTGAAGAAGAAGTCCACGTCCGTCGTGATCGGCTGGTTGAGCATGAACGCCCGCGCTGCACCGCCGGCAATCCAGTAGTCGTCCGATTCGCCGAAGTGGTCGAGAAGCTCGAACAACTGATGGCCAGTCAGGTCATATCTCTGGGCTATTTCGTCCGCAATTGGTTAGCGCCCTCGGTCGCCTTGTCCGACTGACCTGTCCCACAGAGCGCAGCTGCACTCCGGGTTTTTTGCTATCTTGCCTGCATGGACGAACCCGCTTGTTCAGGCTGCCAGGCGTTGCAACGCCGCGTCGCCGAACTGGAAGCCCAGGTCGAGCGACTTACCCGCCTGCTCGAACAGCAGCAGCGCGCCGGCAAGCGTCAGGCAGCCCCTTTTGCTAAAGGCCTTCCCAAGCCCAACCCCAAGAAGCCGGGACGCAAACCCGGAAAGGACTACGGCACCAAGGCGCATCGGCCGCCGCCGGAACGCATCGACGAGGTCCACGAGGCTCCCTTACCCGAGGCTTGCCCCGACTGTGGGGGTCCAATCGAGCCAACTCACGTCGATCAGCAGTATCAGGTCGAGATCCCACGACAGCCGGTCCACCGCCAATTTAACATCCACGTCGGCTGTTGTCGGCGGTGCCACCGGCGCGTTCAGGGCCGACATGCCTTGCAGACCTCCGACGCTCTGGGGGCTGCGGCGTCGCAACTGGGGCCGGACGCTCAGGCCACGGTCGTCGAGTTGAACAAGCAAGCGGGTCTGTCGCACGGCAAGGTGAGCCGCGTCTTGGAGAGCTTATTTGGCATCTCCCTGACACCGGGCGGCAGCGTCCACACCGTCTTGCGAGCAGCGCGGTGCTGCGAGCCGGTCTACGAAACAATCTGTCAGTCGGTCGCGCGGTCTGCCTGGGTTGTTCCCGACGAAACCGGCTGGCATGTCGGCGGCTGGGGTGCCTGGCTGCATGCGCTGGTAAGCGCCGAGGCGACCGCCTACGTCATCGACCCGACCCGCTCCGGTGCCGTGGCCGAGCGTCTGATCGGCGCAGACTACGCTGGAGTGATGATTCACGACGGCTGGTCGCCCTACGACAACTTTGAGCAAGCGCGCCATCAACAGTGCCTGGGCCACCTTCTACGTCGCTGTCACGAGATGCTCCAGAGTGCCGCGGCCGGCGCGGTGCGGTTCCCACGACGGATCAAGGAGCTACTGCTAGCGGCCCTGGGCCTGCGCGATCGCCATGCCGCGGGCCAGGTCAGCGATCATGGTCTGGCAGTGGCGCGAGGCCGGCTGGACAACGAACTGGCCGATGCCATATTCCCCCTCAAGAGCAACGCGGCCAACGAGCGGCTGGCGCAGCACTTGTGGAACCACCGCGATCAGCTCCTGACGTTTTTGCATGTGCCGGGTCTGGACGCCACCAACTGGCGAGCGGAGTTGGCCATCCGCTTCGGCGTCTTTTTACGCAAGGTCTGGGGAGGCAACCGGACTTGGGTAGGAGCGCGAGCGCAAGCGGTGCTGATGTCGGTATGGCGAACATGCTGGCAGCAGGGACGTTCGGCCCTAGACTTCCTCAGCCAGTTCCTTCGCGGTGAATCGGTGATCCTATCCTTGCCCCCGTGACCCACCTGGTGACAACTCACGCAACTTGCAAAAGTTCTTTCGCCAACGACTATCTGCTGATACCATGCGCCAATCAAATGCGATCAGGAGAAGGCAGCTATGGCGCTCATTTTCAGGGGTAAAAGCCGCTGCCCGATTTGTGGCGACGTAATCGGGCAAGAGGACGATATTGTGGCAACCACGCATTTCATCACAGGCCGAGAAGACCCACTTTGGCGATTCTCGGACGCTGCAATGCACAAGAAGTGTTTTCTCAGTTGGGAGCTGAGGGAAACATTTGTTGCCCAATTCAACGCCGAGATGGGAGCAATTACCTGGGGAAACGGTACTTTTCACGAGATGCAACCGGACGGGAGTATTCTCTCGAAGAAGCGAGAAGCGTGAGGCGACGACCGGATTAACGGCCCGCTGAACGAAGCTGCTAGAGAGGAACACGCTAATCAAATACTTTCGTCCAAGCTGTAGATGTGGTATCCATTCATAGTTCCTCGCTCGTTCGCCGGGCTTCATTGCCCATGCGTGTGGCGACCGTAGCGGAACATCGTTCCTAGCGCAAGCACTTTTGATGTGACTTGGAGAGCAGGAGCCCTCAGCCAGGAGGCTGAAGTAGCCGGTCAGATCGGACGGCCGTCCTGAATGCTGATCCGAGAGATGGTTCCCATTACATCCAGCACGACGACCTGCCCGTCCACCCGGTACTCCCAAGGCGGCTCCACGAACCGAGTCCACAGCTTACGGCCCGAAGCGTCCCACGCGGCCAGCTCTAGCTCTGCCGCCATCAGCACCACCTCGCCATACTGGCTCCAGAACCAAAACCCGGTGTCAGCCTGGTCCTCCCATAACCGCGCGGGCTTTCGGAGATCGTACCCGAGCAACCGTTGGCCCGCTCCGACGAAGAGCTTCCCCGTTTCCGGCACCAGCAAGACGCCGGGGTGGAATCCGCATCCAGCCGGCGAGTAGCGTTGGACAACCACCAGAAACGGCCAGCCATCTTCGCGGCGACGAACGGCGCAGAAGCAGACAGCGGAGCCCCCGGATTCCGCAAGGTCAAAGGACTCGGCGACCGCAGCCCGTTTTTGATACTCCGGAAGCATGTCCGGCAAACCGCCAGCCTGACAGTACAGCTCGTACTCTCCAAGGCTGACGCTGAACATCGGTTACCTCGCCCTCTCCCAACATCGCCAGCTCCGATCACCGCGTAAGCCGCCTGGACGGAATTGGGACGGAAATAGTGGAAACGGTGGAAAAAGGAGCCAAAAGTCACAGTTCCAGCCGCGAATCGATTCGCCGTAAGTCCTTTCTCAGCAACAGATGTAGCGTCGGTTCCAGCGGGATAATTCTAGCGGGTCGATGTAGTACATGGGAAGTTCCTCGGTCCTGGTGTGCTTGTCTTTCAGCATACCGCATCCTGAGACCGATGGCACTGGTTATTCGATGCGCGGCCGCAGGCGTGCGCGGTTCACTGCACCCGTGCCCACCCGTCGCGGGGACTAACGCAATGAATTGCGTTATCGCAATAGGTTGTTATAATGGGATGGGGGGAGGAAGCAACGGTGTGGCAACAAATCATCTGGAATGATGAACCGGACGGCAACATCGCCCACATCGAAGAACACGGACTGACGGTTGACGATGTCGAGGATGTGCTGGCCAACCCCGGCAGCAAAGGTGTCAGTCGGTCATCGGGCCTGCCTTGCGTTTTCGGCTTTACACCTGATGGCAGGTACATCATCGTCGTGTACGAAGCCGTTGACGCGGACACGATCTACCCCGTTACCGCCTATGAAGTCCCCGAACCCTGATGCGAGCGGAGGAGAGGCAAATGGCAGAAAAGCAATTCAAGCGAATCGTGCGGCCGGCGACGGCGGAAGAGCGGGATCGCCATGCGGCCATCCGGCAAGCGGTCGTGCGGGAATTCCCGCCCGCCGAGGGTGGCGGTCGCCCCGAATCGCCCCCGGGGATCCCCGCTCGGATTCGTCAGGCGCGGGAAGCGCGGGGTTTGACCTGGTATGCCCTGGCCAAGCTTGCCGGGATTCCCAACGCCAACACCGTCCGCGACATCGAATACGGACGGGACGCGCAATTATCGACTGTGCAGGCCGTGGCACACGCGCTCGGACTGCGTCTCGAACTGGTGAAAGAGAAGGGGTAAGCGAGTACGCCCGTGTCGAACAGTGGAATCTCGCCTACGGAAGCCCCTAGCCGTTGCACGACGAGGTTCGCCTGTCAGGGACGGGCCTCCAAAACAAGATTGAACGGAGTGGCGGTCGCGCGCCGAAAACGGCTAAAGCCCCCGGCCATGACCACCTGGCGCAGCCGCGCCTCGCCGGCTTGAGCGCCCAGGGCCAGGCCGACCTCCTGGCTGAGCGACGCCGGCACGCAAATCATCGTCGAGGCGGCGTAGAACAACCGCCCTACCGGGTTGAGGTTGCCCTCGACGGTGTCGTTCGCATAGGGTTCGACGATCAGCCAGGTGCCGTCGGCGCCGAGCGTTTGACGCACATACCGAGCCACGCCAACCGGATCCCCCATATCGTGCAGGCAATCGAAAAACGCCACCAGGTCATAACCGGTGCCGGGATAGCTCCGGGAATCCGCGACCTCGAAGCGGCAATGCGCCTCGACGCCGGCCTCGGCGCCGCGGCGTTGGCCCGCTCGATGGAGGGGCCATGATAATCGAACCCGGTGATGGTCGAATGGGGGAACGCCCGGGCCATCACAATGGTGGACGCGCCGTGGCCACACCCCACATCGGCCACGCGGGCGCCCCGTTCCAGCTTCTCGCGCACCCCCGTGAGCGCCGGCAGCCATTCCGGAACCAGATGGGCCGCGTACCCGGCCCGGAAGAACCGCTCGGTGCCCCGGAACAGACACGGGCTGTGCTCGTGCCAGCCGACCCCTCGGCCCGAGCGGAACGCCTCGCTGATCTTCGGCTCGTCCTTGAACATGGAGGCAATGACTTCAAAAACCCCGGACACAAAAAACGGGCTTCCCTCGTCCGCCAGGGCGAGGGCCTGTTCCTCCGTCATGGCATACGTCCCCGTCTCCGGCTGGTACTGGACGTAGCCCGCCGACGCCTGGGCCGCCAGCCATTCGCGGACATAGCGCTCCGCCGTGCCGGTGCGGGCGGCGAGTCCGGCGGGGTCAAGGGGGCCGGCCTCGGCAAGGGCCTTATAGAGACCGAGTTTGTCCCCAATCAGAACCAGCGCGCCCGTCGCCGCCGCGCCCATGTCGTTGAGCAGTTTGGTCATCAACTCGCCGAGTTTGTTCTGGTCCGGCGTCATGATCGTCCTCCGTGAAAACCATCCTGGCCTGTCCTATTCACCACAGACGAGCTTCTGCTGTTCGGATAATCCCTATGGTATTAGGTTACGATCCGATGAACACGCGCCCTGTCACCCATCCGCCCTGAGCCTATGAGTACTCGGTCGTGGGGCCACTCCACCGAACGGATTGTGACGGACACCCATTTCTGAGCCGCATATCGATTAAGGCGCTTCCCCGCGGGAAAGCCCCGACTCGATGGTGGCGATTGCGGCATTGAGTGCGGCCCGGTATTGCAGGGCGAGGGCGATCCCGAAAGCGGCGGCCACGGCGCTGGTCAGAAGCCGTGCCCATTCCGATCCGGTAAAGTGGACATTCGAGGCCAAAAAGACGTGGCCGATTCGGCTCAACAGCCCGGAGAACGGCCGAGCGTCGGCCATCGGGAAGCGGGCCTTCCAGGCCGCGATGTCGCTCAAGACCGTTTGATACATCCAGGCGACGCCCGCCGAACCGAGCACCAACACGACGAGTATATAGCCGATGAGGGTCCCGGTGAGCCAGCGAACGTGATGAAGCACGGTCCCATTTTCCAGGAACCGGCCGACACGCTTGAGAAACGCCAGGAAAGCAAAATCAGCGAGGAAGGAGACCGTCATCCCGCCCAATAGCAGGGCGAAGGCCAGGAGGTAATCGGAATCCCTGGCGCTACCGCCGAACGCATCCGCGTCCCACAAAAAAAGCGCTCCGAAACCATTCAATCCGAAGGCGACCATCCGCCCGATCAGGCAGAGCAGGGCCGCGGGCCGCGCCCTCGTCCCGACCGGGACGCGCAAGCACAATAATTGTCCCCCGAGAAGGGAGAAGCCCGCCGCGGCAAGGGCGAGGGACCGCGCCACTCCTGCCATCGTGGCGAGTTGTCGGTCGAGGAGCAGGTTCAGGAAGGTGAGGAAGTGACAGATTAGCCCAACCATCAGGGCCGTGACACCGAACCGAATCCACGAAAAGGCCCTTTCGACCTGGCGCCAGCGCGGTCCCAATTCCAGCCTCTCTTCCACGAGAGGATTCTCTTCTAGCTCGACCGGCCAGGAAGGTTGCTCGACCGGATGGGTCGTGATCGCCCCTTCCGGCATAATCCCTTCGGCCGCACAGGAGGCACAGCAGGCGGTCGTGCCGCCTTCGGCTTCCGAGGGAAAAAGTGGTTTGCCGCAACGAAGACAGGTAGCGGGGGTGGGCATGAATCCATAACTCGGGGCGGGGTCAGCGAGGTTGGGGGCGTTCCCAGTTCGGATCGTAGTCGAGCGAAAAAATCTGCTGAATGCGCTCAGCCCGGCCGCCGCTTTCGTCGTGCAGCACTTCGAGCGCCTGACGGATGCGGGCCAGACGCGGGTCGTCATGCTGCTCGGCGTTGCCGGTGCCGCGGCCGATGCGGTCGAGGATGGCGGCCAGGTCGAGCAGCTTGCTGCGCGCTTCGAGGAAATACGCATCGAGGGCGGTGCGCGAAGGGAGGGGGGCGACGGAGGAATGTCCCTTGTGGTTGCGGTCGTCGGCGGTCATGGCGTTTGCCTGGCAAAGAGTCGTTGGTGTTCGAGGCTGACAAGCTGGTTGAGGTTGCCCGAACGAAATCCTTCCAGGTCGAGCGTGACGAAACGAAAGCCGAGTTCCTTGAACCGCCGTGCCAGTTCCGCGAACACGGCGGGTTCGAGAAGGCGGGACAGTTCCGCAAGCGGCACTTCGATGCGGGCCAACTCGCCCTCGTGCAGGCGGACGCGGCATTCGCGGTAGCCCAGCGCGTGCAAATATTCCTCCGCCGCCTCGACGCGGGCCGTGCGTTCGCGTGTCACTTCCACGCCGGGAGCGAGACGGCTCGACAGGCACGGCGACGCGGGTTTGTCCCAGGTCGGCAACTCCCAGGCCAGGGCCAGGGCGCGAACGTCGGCCTTGGTGAAGCCGGCTTCCTGAAGCGGATGGCGAACACGATGTTCCGCCGCCGCCTTCAGGCCGGGACGATAATCGCCCTGGTCGTCGAGATTGGCGCCGCTACAAATCACCGACGCGCCCAGCTCGGGCAGCAGTTCCTCGATGCGCGTATAAAGCTCGCTCTTGCAGAAATAGCAACGGCTGCCGTCGTTGCGGACATAATCGGGATCGGCGAATTCCTCGGTGGCGATGACATGATGACGAATGCCGATGCGCTGGGCCAACCGGCGGGCGTCCGCGATCTCGGCGCGGGCCACGCTGGGACTGTCGGCCGTGACGGCGACGGCGCGATCGGCGAGGGCCAACTGTGCGGCCTGGGCGACGACGGTGCTGTCGATGCCGCCGCTGAAGGCCACCACCGCCGAGTCGAGACCGCGCAGCACCGAAAGCAGCCGGTCGCGCTTGGCAACCAGTTCGGACGACAAATCAGGGGTCTCGAAAGATCGCATGGCAGAACCTCAACCGAACGACGCCTTCTTCTTCCATGATAAGACAAGGGCGGCACGCACTCAAGCGCACCGCCCATCGGTTGAGAAACGGGGTATTAGGAGCTTTCTTCCCCCTCCCCCTTGTGGGGGAGGGTTGGGGTGGGAGGTAGAGGCGCGCTCACCCCCCACCCCAACCCTCCCCCACAAGGGGGGAGGGAGAATCTGAGGAGCCGGCGTCGAATCCTCGGGAACTTCATTTGTCGCGGAAGAGCATCTGCGACAGCAGGTACAGGTCGTTCTTCCAGACCGGCCAGGTGTGGGCGCCTGAGTCGATGTGCCAGATGTGCGCGACCTTTTTGCCCTCCAGCGTGGCGTGAAACGCTTTGCTGCCATTCATCAGTTGATCCGTGTCGCCGCAGGAAAGCCACAGCAGCCGAAGTTTTTTGCCCGCGTCGTCGGGGATGAGGCTCGGCGGCGTGTTGAACAGGGCGGACGAGAAGCCGCCGACCGAGGCGAACGTGTCCAGGTGCTTCAGGCCGATGGTCAGCGCCTGCCCGCCGCCCATCGACAGACCGGCAATGGCGCGATGCTCGGCGTCGGCCTTGACGGGATAATGCGCTTCGATGAACGGAATGCCTTCCTTGAGCAAGTCGTCCTCGAACGCGGTATTGGCTCCGAAACCGCGGCCGCCGCCGCGGCCCGGCCGGGGCAACATGCGGTTGATGCCTTCGGCGATCTGTCTCTCGTCCAACGTGCCCTTGCCGTCCTTGTCGCATTCCTTGAAAAACGCCCGCGCGGCGGCGAGCCACTCCTCTTCCGTTACCTTGCCGTCCTTGTCGGCGTCGGCGCGTCGGGCGAAAGCGCCGGCCACCGCCGTGCCCGCTCCTCCGAAGCCGGGCGTCGAGCCGGGCGGCAGAGCGTAGCCAAAGGGCATGGCAACGATCATCGGAACGATTTTCTTGTCGGCATAGAGGTTGTCCAGAATGGCCGCCGCCGCTCCCTTCTTCGTCCATCCCGTCTGGTCGTCGCCGGCGCCGTGCAGCAGATAGAGGACCGGATACTTGACGTCTTTCGAGTAGCCTGGCGGCGTGTACACGACCATCTTGCGTTTGAAACCGAGGCTCTTGGAGTCGTACTCCACGGTCTCGACCTTGCCGCGCTCGACGCCGGCGCGCGGAGCGTCAAAGCCCTGCGGCGGCGGGGGTGGCACGACCGATTCGCCCGTCCACGCCGGGGCGGTGACAAACAGGATCGCGCTCGCCCCCAGCAGTCCGCCCATCCATCGTCTCGTCATGGCAGCCTCCACAAAAGAAGTAGGTGAACCCGACACCTTCCCACCACGTCCTTTCTTCGGACGTTACACTAACGCGCCCGCTTCTCGCCCGTCCAATGAGAAACGCATGAGAAGGGGTTTGGCCTGATATGGGCATATCACGCCCGCGCCCTCACGTTGCGGAATTCGCCCTCCCCCCGATAAGATGTTGGACGATGTGCGGAAATTGCTTGCGGATCAAGGTAGGAAAGCCATGACCACACCGAACACGGGCAAGAGCAAGGATCGGGAGAAGAAACCGGAGGCGGAAAAATCGCCGAAGGAGACGGCCCCGGCCCGTAACTTCATCCAGGAGATCATCGACGAGCATCGCAAGACCGGCAAGTTCGACGGCCGGGTCCACACGCGCTTTCCGCCGGAGCCGAACGGCTACCTGCACATCGGCCACGCCAAGTCGATTTGCCTCAACTTCGGCCTCGCCGCCGAGTACGGCGGCCAGTGCAACCTCCGCTTCGACGACACCAACCCCGTCAAGGAAGACATCGAGTACATCAACGCCATCATGGAGGACGTGCGCTGGCTCGGTTTCCGGTGGGACGGACTCTACTACGCCTCCGACTATTTCGAGCAGCTTTACCAGTGGGCCGAACAGCTCATCACGGCCGGGAAAGCGTATGTGTGCGATCTGACGCCCGATCAGGTCGCCCAGTATCGCGGCGACGTGAAGGGCGGCAAGGAAAGTCCCTATCGCAACCGCTCCGTCGAGGAGAACCAGGACCTCTTTCGGCGCATGAAGGCCGGCGAGTTCCCCGACGGCTCGCGCACCTTGCGGGCCAAGATCGACATGAATTCGCCGAACTTCAACATGCGCGATCCGGTCATGTACCGCATCCTGCACGCCGAGCATCCGCACGTCGGCGACAGGTGGTGCATCTATCCGATGTACGACTGGGCGCACGGCCAGAGCGATTCCATCGAGCGCATCACGCACTCCATCTGCACGCTGGAGTTCGAGAACCACCGGCCGCTGTACGATTGGTGCCTCGAATCGCTCGGCATCTATCACCCGCAACAAATCGAGTTTGCCCGGCTCAACCTGACGTACACGGTCCTGAGCAAGCGCCGGCTGATCGAGCTGGTGACAGATGGTCACGTCAAGGGCTGGGACGACCCGCGCATGCCGACGATCGCGGGCATTCGGCGGCGCGGCTACACGCCGGAGTCGATCCGCACGTTTTGCAAGGAAATCGGCGTCGCCAAGTTCAACGGCGTCATCGACATGGCCCGTACTGGAGAACTGCCTGCGCGACGATCTCAACCGCCGCGCCCCGCGCGTCCTGGGCGTGCTCCGGCCGCTGAAGGTGGTGATCGACAATTACCCGGAGGGACAGACCGAGGAATTCGAGGCGGTCAACAACCCCGAAGACCCGAGCGCCGGCACGCGCAAAATCCCGTTCGGGCGTGTGCTGTACATCGAGCAGGAGGACTTCCGCGAGGATCCGCCCAAGGAGTTCTTTCGCCTGGCCCCCGGCCGCGAGGTGCGCCTGCGCTACGCCTATTTCATCAAGTGCGTGGGCGTGAAAAAGGACGAAAAAACAGGGGAAGTGACCGAACTGCACTGCACCTACGATCCGGCCACCAAGGGCGGCAACGCCCCGGACAATCGCAAGGTGAAGGCGACCATCCACTGGGTCTCGGCCGATCACGGTCTGCCGGCCGAGGTCCGCTTATATGATTATCTCTTCACGAAACCCGACCCGGACGATTACCCCGAGGGGCAGGGTTACAAGGCGAACCTGAATCCGCAATCGCTGGTGACGCTGACCGATTGCCGTGTCGAGCCGAGCCTGTCGTCGGCGAAGGCGGGCGGACGCTTCCAGTTCGAGCGCATGGGCTATTTCTGCGTCGATCCCGATTCCAAACCCGGCACGCTCGTCTTCAACCGCACGGTGACATTGCGCGACACCTGGGCGAAGATCGAGAGCGCCAGAAGAAAAAGGGCTGAAACTGACCGTCCCTGAGCAAGAGATCGGTGCAGGATCATCTGCCGCCATTTTTCGGGGAGCGGACCTGCTCTAGCTGAGCGCGAAGGCGGGCGATCTCTTGTTCCGCCGCCAGCCGGGCTTGACGTTCTTCGTCGGCGCGGCGATTCGCCTCGGCGAGTTGCCGCCTCGTCTGGTCGAGATCGCGCTGCAAATCCGCCGGCAAGGGCAACAGTTCTCCCGCAAACCAGTAACGCGCCCAGCCGTCGTGTATGGCGACTTCCATGTCCAACTCGGGGATCGCCAGCCGCCCGCTACGGTTGGGTTTCTTCGAGACGTACTTGCCGTCCCGGTAATGGAACAGAGTCAGTTCCTGGTTGTCGGGATAGAAGAGAAGGTAGTACGGGACTTTCAGCCGTTCGTACTTCTGGAAACTATCCTCGTAATCCTTGCGTTTGTTGGACGGCGAAACGTACTCGAACACCCAGAAAGGGCGGACGGGCTGCATCGGCACGTCGTAGCTGCCTTCCGCCTGGATCGGTTCTTCCCAGACGACCACCATGTTGTCGGGGACGACCTGGGCCGGCCGGTTCTTGCCGCGCACGGGGAACTGGACCAATAACTCGTTGAAGATCTGCACGTCGGGCCGGCGTGCATGGACCAGGGCGAGGCTTTCCAGAGTGATTTCGCGCTGCTTGACCTGGGCGGTCGCTTCCATGAAATGCTCCAGCGGGAGGCTGCGCAAATAGTCGTCGGCCGCCTTCGCATAGGCGTATCGCAGCAAGCCGGGAGGAAGTTTGCTGGCCATCCTTCGCGCTCCTGGGGTTCCGAAGTTGACGTACCGCCCCTATTGACGCCGAACGCGGCGAAAAACACAAGGCGGACTGGCCAGGGCGGAGAGGGATCTCAGGCGATGATTTCCGCGATCGGTTTGCCGTACTCGATCTCCAACCGCTTGCGGCCGGGCACGGCCAAGCGGTGCGGGTCGAGTCCGAGTTGGTGCAACACCGTGGCGTGGATGTCGGTGACGTAGTGGCGATTCTCGACGGCGTGGAAGCCGAGTTCGTCGGTGGCGCCGTGGGCGATGCCGCCCTTGATGCCGCCGCCGGCCAGCCACGTCGAGAAGCCGAACGGATGATGATCGCGGCCGTCGCCGCCCTGGGCGCCCGGTGTGCGGCCGAACTCGGTGCCCCAGCACGACCAGGGTTTCGTCGAGCAAACCGCGTCGTTTCAGGTCTTTTAAGCAGTGCCGCGATTGGCTTATCAACCTGGCCACAAAGCGCCGAATGGTTGGCCTTGAGTCCGCCGTGCGCGTCCCAGGCACCCGCGCCGCCGTTGCTGCCGTGGAAGACCTGCACGAAGCGCACGCCGCTCTCGACCAGCCGCCGCGCCGCCAGGCAGAGCTGGCCAAAATTCCGCGTCTGCGGGTTGATCCAGGCCGTACAGCCGCCGCGTCGCCTCCGTCTCGCGCTCGAACTGGAACACTTCCGGCAGGGCCGATTGCATGCGGAACGCCAGTTCGTAAGACTTGATGCGCGCCCGCAGGGCCGGGTCGTCGGGGTACTCGATGCCGGACAGGCGGTTGAGCCGGCCGAGCAGGTCGAACTCGGCCTTCTGTTCCTCGCGGAATTTGTCCGCGCCCGGCGAGGCGAAGGGCAGCGGATTTTTCGGATCGACCTTGAGCAAAACGCCGTGGTGCTCGGGTCCGAGGTAGTCGGCGCCGTGGCCGTTGACGCCGGCGCAGCAGTCGGCCAAGCGGCGTGCCCAGCACGACGAATTGCGGCAGATTGTCGTTGAGCGAGCCGAGTCCGTAATGCACCCACGAGCCGATCGTCGGGAACGCTCCCTCCAGCGAGTGCCGGCCGGTGTGGTATTGCAGCTGCGCGCCGTGGTTGTTGTCGGTCGTCCACATCGAGCGGACGACGGCCAGATCGTCGATGCAGTCGCCGAGGTGCGGCCACCAGTCGCTGATCTCGATGCCGCTTTGGCCGCGCTTGCGGTAGCCGACTTGCAGCGGGTAAAGCTGCTGGCGCATCTGGCCGTTGGCGTCGTTGGGCACGACGACACGGAGGTTGTCCTTCAGGAACGATTTCGTGAGGGCGTCCTTGTAGGGCGTCTCGGCGATGGTCTTGCCGGCGTAACTTGTTGAGGGCGGGCTTGGGATCGAAGCTCTCCATGTGGCTGGTTCCGCCGACCATGAAGAACCAGATCACGCTTTTCGCTTTCGGCGCGAAGTGCGGCTTGCCGTCGGGCGGCGTCCATCCGGCGGCGTCGGCGCGGGCCACACCGTCGCGGTGCAGCATGGCCGCCAGCGCCAGGCCGGTGAAGCCCATGCCGAGATCGGCGAGGAAGGAACGTCGCGTCCGCGTGCCGTGGAATGGCTCGGGGTGGGTAGCTCGCCGATTCATGCTCGCGCTCCCGTGATAAGGCCGTCTATCGAATCGTTACGAAATCATTGTGATTCATCAGCACATGAATAAGGTTTTCGCGCGCCCGCTGCCCCGCATCGGCCGATGGGGGAACGGGACTGGCCGGCGCTCCTGCGGAGGCGATCTTTGTTTTTCCGTCCCTCAGCAGGGCCGTTTGCTCGCGGAGGAACTGCACGCACGCCGCCGATTCTTGACTCGTTGGAGGCCGGCTCAGCACTTGCTCGAAACCCGCCGTCACGAACGCTTCCGCGTCGGACGTGCCGATTCGTGCGGACAGCGATCGCGCCAGCAAGCGCGATTGGGCCAGGGCGAGCGAGCTGTTGGCCAGGGCGAGGGCCTGCTGCGGCACGACGCTTTCGCTGCGGCGGTAACACTCGTTGACGCTGGCCGCGTCGAAGAGCGTCAGAAACTCCATCTGCTTCTCGGCCGCGTGGCGGAAATACAGGCTGCGCCGCCGCGAAGTCAGGCCGAGATGATGGTCGATGTCCGGCCCACCCATCGTCCGGTCGAGCTGGCCGGCCACGTACAGCACGCTGTCGCGCACCGCCTCGCCTTCCATGCGGCGGACGTTCATGCGCCACAGCAAACGGTTGTCTTGATCGCGGGCCAGGTTGGCGAGACTCGACTGCGAATCCATGCGGTAGGCGCGACTCGTGACGATCAGCCGGTGCATCGGTTTCATGTGCCAACCGCGGGCCATGAATTCATCCGCCAGCCAGTCGAGCAGCGCCGGGTGCGTGGGCGGTTGGCCGTTGCGGCCGAAGTCGAACTCGGTCGGCACGATGCCTCTGCCGAAATGGCGCAGCCAGATGTGATTCATCGCCACCCGCGCCGCCAACGGGTTGCGCTTGTCCGTGATCCACCGCGCCAGGGCGAGCCGGCGTCCCGTGCTGGTCGCCGGATAGACTGGTACGTCGCGCTTCACGTAGGCCGTGGTGATCGGTTTCTTGGCCTCGCCTTCGATCTTGGCCAATTGCATCTGGGCGTCGGCGAGTTTCTTGCTGGCGGCGGCCTTGACCCTTTCGGTGGCGAAGAACCGTTGGAGCCGGGCCGCGCGCTCCTGGTGCCGCGCTTCCAGAAGAGCGGTTTCGCGCTGGAGCCGGGCCGTCTGTTTGGCCTCCTCTTTCCACTCGCTGCTGTCTTTGCGGCCATCCTCCTCAAGCTGTTCCACGCGCAGCACGGCGACGAGGGCCGCTTGCCGAGCACGAGTGATCTGCTGGTCCATCTCCGCCAGGGCGAGCGTCTCCAGCGCCCATGGACGGCGGGCACTCGCGCGGCCAACAGCAATGGCGAAGCGAATCCGCAGGAAGCAACCGCCGCGACCGCGTTGCGGTGCGCCTTGACGACAGTCAGACGCGTACGCTCTCTCGCGGCCTTCGCGGCAGAGAGGGCATCTTCGATCACGAACGCCCGACGATCCGGGTTGATCTCCGATTTCGGCAGCTTTACGGGTTTGATGTCGAACTCGCCTCGGAGCGCGGCGGGTACCGCAGGCGGGATCACCCGGCTCTTGTCAGCATGGCGCTCGTCGCCGCGCGTGAACAGATAGGTGGCCGCCGTTGCCTGGGCGTCGTAGACGCGCGGGATGCCGTCCTGCTTGGTGTCCGATACGCCGGGGACACGATCGGTGCGCACCTGGTGCGGCTCGAAAAGAGCGCGAAACGCGAAATACTCCTTCTGCGTGAACGGGTCGAAGAAATGATCGTGGCAGCGGGCACAGTTGAGCGTCACGCCCAGGAACGCCTTGCCGGTGTGTTCGACCGTGTGTTCGAGCCAGACGTTGCGATTGAACTTGTACCAGTTGCGGACCAGGAAGCCGGTAGCGCGAACCGCGTCGGTATCGCCGGGCGCCAGCTCGTCGGCGGCGAGCATCTCCTGGACCATGCGATCATAGCGCTTGTCGGCGTTCAGGGATTCGATGATCCAGTCGCGCCAGTGCCAGATGTGCGGCTGGCTGTCGCGCACCTCGGCCCCGTAGCCGGCCCAGTCGGCGTAGCGCCACACGTCCATCCAGTGCCGGCCCCAGCGCTCGCCGTAATGCGAGCTGGCCAGCAGGCGATCGACCACCTTCTCGTAAGCGTCCGGCGAGGGATCATCGAGAAAGGCGTGCAGCTCCGCGGCGGTCGGCGGCAGGCCGATGAGGTCGAGATAAACGCGCCGCAACAGGATCGGCTTGGACGCTTCGGGTCGCGGCTCCAGGCCGTGACGTTCGTGCTCGGCGGCGAGGAAGGCGTCAATGGGATTGCGCTGCCAATCGGTGCGTTTCACCACGGGCACAGCGGGACGGCGCACCGGCTCGAACGGCCGCCACGCATAGGCATCGCGCTGCCGGGCGCGGAACGCGAGCAATTTCTGACGTGCGGCCGTGATCTCCGCCGAGGTCGGTTTGTCGCTGGCCTCACCGGGCGCGTGACCGCTGAGGAGTTCGAGGAAATTGGCGGCCCCGTCGCCGTCGCTGTCCTCCTCGGCGACGGCTTCCAGCCGGCTGACGATATCGGTCTTCTTGCCGGCCTTGCGGAACTCCTTGCGGAGCGAAGCCAGGCGGGCGCCGAAGGCGTTGTGCGGCTTGTCCCCTTCCTCCGCGTCGGGCTGGTCGGGCAGGTGGCAGGTGCGGCAATCATGCAGGTTTTTCGGCAGGTCCGTGCCGAAGAATTCGATCAGCGCCTGCTTGTGAGCCGGTTTGGCGTCGGCGAGCGCGGGAAGAGTCAACACCACGACGAACGCGGACAGCAGCGAACGGAGCAGGAAAGGAATTCGCCGCGGCATGAGAAACCCTCGGTGGCAGGTGCGGGGCAGGCGGGGTGTACATGCTGACTATACTCCCCGGATCATCGTTCCTCAAGTGCTCAGGCGTAGGCGTATTAGGCGTAGGGTGGGCCGAGTCTTCGAGGCCCACCACACCGCTGCTGGTGGGCCTCGAAGACTCGGCCCACCCTACAACTACAACTCAAGAGGCTGCCTTTTCACGCGCCGGCGCGGCCGGTAGGCTAAAGGGACGACATTTCTGTGTCCCGGAGGAAGTCATGGCCCGCCACGCCCTGAGCTTGCTGTCTGTCCTGTTGCTACCTATCCCCGCGTTCCCCCAGAAGACGCCAGCCGCCAAGGAGACGAATGTCCCCGCGATCCATATCGTGCTGTTCACCCCGGCGGGAATCGAACCGCCGGCCGACGCGCGCCAGAAGATTGGCGCGGCGGCCAAGTATGCCGAGACCTTCTTCCCCAAGTGGATGAAACGCTGGGGCTATCCGCCGGCCCGTGAAAAAATCTTTGCCCGCGAGCGAGACGGCACCATCCGCGTGCTGCACGTTCGCGGCTCTAAACCGGCCGGCGACTACCTCTCGATCGCTCATCTAGATTTGCTCAAGGAGATGTGGCCCCTCGCCCACAAGACCTACGACCTGCCGGAAAACCTGCCCGTCTGGTGGGTCTGGGTCTACGTGGGCGATCCGCCGACGCGCTTCAAGGACTATCGCGGCTCCGGCGACTTGCGCCGCGGCGGCTGGGCGGTGGTCAATTACGAAAATCGGCTTGGCACCATCAATCCGCGCCTGGAAATGGGCGCCGGCTTCCACGAGGAGTTCACACTCAAGGGCTGCATCCACGAGCTGGGTCACGCCCTCGGCTTGCCGCACTTCGGACCGCGCGTCAAGGAGCGCCTGGGCGTCCCCCTGATGGGACCGAACATCTCGGCGTACCGCCAGGCCACCGGAAGCAACGAAAGCCGGGTCTATCTCTCCCAGGCCGAGGCGGCAATGCTCTGGAAGCATTTTGTCTTCTCCGGCACGGCCGAGAACCGCAACGTCCTGCCGAGCGTCCGCGTGCAGGACTTCCGTACCCGCTTCGACCGCACCAAGGGAGAGATTGAGGTCACGGGCAAGCTGGAGTCCGACGGTAAGGCCCACAGTGTCGTCCTCACCGACGATGCCATTCCCAATCAGCAAGACTACTGGCGGAAAGCCTACGCCGCCCGCATCGGCGCGGACGGCCGCTTCAGCGTCCGCGTCCGCGAACCGTCCCGCGCCAACGGCACCTTTCACCTGCTCTTCTGCTTCGACAACGGCGCCGTCACCGGCGACGGCAAACATGCCGAGGTGGAACACGCCTTCGCGAAGAAGTATGAATTCGTCGGCGGCGACTACCGCCTCGAACCGTAGGGCGGACACGGCCGCCTTGTGGTTTACGAACCCTGCCGAGACTGAAACATCCAGTAAAGGATCGTCTTCATCTCAAACGGTTTCAGGTTCGGCCGCAAGGACAAAATGCGGGCGGCAATGCCTGCGAGATGGGGAGCGGCCCAGCTCGTGGCCGGCTCGGCGGCGAACGGGCCGAGGTAGCCGTGGCCGTGCGCCTGAAACTCGATCGGCTCGCTGAGGTGGTAGGCGAAGTCGAGTGGGTCGGCGAACAGACCCTTATCCACCGACAACAAGGGCGGCGCGAAGGCGGCGGGGTAGCTGCGCGACAGCGGGTGCTCGTTGTGGGCGGCGGCGAAAACGAGCACGTCCCGATAATAGGCCTCCTCGATCGTGCGCAAGAGCTGCTGGCGGCGCTGCACCTGTTGCAAGCGCTGCTCCGGCACGCCCAGCGACAGGTTGATGACCTTGCAGTGCCATACGTCCATCGCCCAGCGCAGGGCGCGGATGACGACTTCGACCTCGCACGTCCCCTGCGGGCCGAATACGTCGGCCGAGTAAAGGCGAATGCGCGGCGCGACGGTCAGCAGAATGTCGGCGACGGTCGTTCCGTGCGGTGTGCTTTGCTGGCCCTCGTAGGGCAACGGCTCGGCACGGCCGGCGGTGAAGATGCCGCCCTCGATGGGATGAAGGGTTTGGCCGCGCTGGCGGAATTTCTCTTCGAGCAGGCCGCGCTCGACGCCGCTGTCGAGGACGCAGACGGACACGCCCTCGCCGGTGGCGCGGGGGTGGTGCAAGAGCCGCCGCGGATTCAGCAGGGCGAACACGTCGGCGAAAACGTCGTCGGCCGGCGAGTCGGTCACGGCCGTGTCTCCCCGGTCATGTCATCGAGCAGGCGGCGCAACCCCTCCACGACCTGAATGCAGTGGGCCACGGCGGACGGGCCGTGTCGCACGGCCAGCACGCGGATCGCCTCGGCCAGCCGCAGCGTCGCCTCGGCGTCCACGGGATCGCCGCCCGTGTTGAGTCCCTCACGCAGTTGTTGCAGCACGGCGGTCGGCGGCGGGTCGTCCGGCCGGGGTGATGCGCCATCCAGCGTTTGGGCCATCGAATCGCTGGCGCCGAGGGCGGCCTCGATGGCGTCGAACAGGACGCGGTGCATCTGCCGATCGGCGATGGCCTGGCGGAGCATCTCGGTGCCGAAGTCGGCGGCGGCCGATGCCAGCAGGCGATCGGTTTCGGTGAAGCCGGGCTGTTTATCGAACAGTTCCAGCACGGCTTGCAAGCCGGGTGCCACGCTCAGAGGGGCGGCCAGCAAGGAACGCCGGCCGCGCTCGAACGGTTGCAGTTCGAGGTTGCCCGTGCTCGCCGCCTGCTCCGGTCGCTCCATGACGCACGGCTGCTGCATACTGACGGCGCTGCCAGCCACCGAGCGGGCAAAAGGAACGAGTGGCCCATCCAGCCGTTGCCCGTTGGCGTCGTAGGCGCGGCAAACCTCGGCGGGTTGGCGCTCCGGGTCGTAACTGCGCATCAGCAACACGCCGTCGCGGGCGCCGGTGGTCCGCAGCAGGAAGCGGAACAGGTTGCCGACGGCGGCCGGCAGCGGGACGGGATCGTGCAGCGCGGCGGCTGCCTGAACCAGCGGCAGCACTTTCTCCACGGCCGAACGAAACGCGACCAGCACCTGATGCAGACGCCGCGCCCGCCGGGCCGGCCGGATGCGGTCGAGCTGACGGCGGACGGCCTTGAGGAAGGTGGTGCGGTCGAGGTCCTGGTTTTTGTCGAGGTAGTCGCGCACCCCCATGCGCATGGCCTGGAGCGGCGTCGCCTGGTGGGCGAAGCCGGTAATCATGATGGCCACCACGTCGGGGTTGAACAGCGTCAGGTCTTCCAGGAGCCGTAAGCCGTCGTTGCCGGCCCCCAGGTTCCAATCGAGGATGGCGAGGTCGATCGTTTGCTGATTGGCCTGGAGCAGGGCGGATTCGGCGTCCGCCGCCGTCAAGATCCGGCAGCCGAGGTTGGCCCCTTCGAGCCATTCGTGAAAGGTCTTGCGGACGGGTTCCTCATCATCGACGATCAGAATGACCTCGGCCGATTCGCTGCCGGTGGGCATGGTAATATCTTCTCCTCTTCCGTCGCTTCCCCCTCCCGTTATAACACGGCCGCTCGCGCGCCACCAGCGGAGGGCGTTGCTACACACTCCCCGTTTTCCCCGAAGCGCCCGATTTGCCCCGCCCGGGCGGATCCAAAAGGTATGCTTGGTTTGATTGCATGTTCAGGTCGTCATGTGCCGACAATTGCCGAAGAGGGACATTCGGGGCTGATGGCCGGAAAAAGTATGTAGATCGCGCGAAAATGACGAAACCTTGCTTGACGGCCCCGTGCGGTTTACAGCATCTTACGTAATGGGTAGATTTTTGGTCGCGTGGGGCCTCTCATGCCAACCTCTTCCGGATTGATTCGTCAGAGCGGAGCCATCGCGATAAACGACGGACGGATTTGCGTGGTCTCCTCGCGCAGCGGCAAGCGCTGGGTGGTGCCCAAGGGATGCATGGAGCCGGGCAAGACGGCGGCCGAGATCGCCCTGCAAGAAGCCTGGGAGGAAGCGGGCCTGGTGGGGGTGCTGCAACCGGAGCCGGTCGGCAGCTACTTCTACGAAAAAGCCGGCTTCACCTGCCACGTCACTGTGTTCCTGATGACCGTCACCGACATGGCCGAGGATTGGCCGGAGCGATCCATCCGCGAACGACGCTGGTTGAGCGTCGCGCAAGCGCTCCAGCGCATCGAGGATGCCGGCTTGCGCGAATTGATCCGGGAAGCCACCGCCTGCAAGACGGGATAAATCACATAGCCCCCGGCTTGCCGGGGGGTGCTTCCCCCGGCAAGCCGGGGGCTATGTAAATTATTTCCTCGTGATGTGCGGCAGCACGTTCTTGTCGATGTCCGCTTCGTCGGCAACCGCCGGCACGTCCTTGATAAGTTCCCACTCCTCGACCATCTCCACTTTCGCGCCGGGGGCGAGCCGGACGAGCGGTCCCAGACTCTCCATCTCCAGCATGTCCTCGTTGGTGAACGTCTCGAAATTGCAGCCGCGGTCGGGGTACGGCTTGCCCTCCTCGTGGCCGAAACGCTTGACGAATAAGGTGCCGCCGTTGAGATAGCCGACCCAGCCCAGGCGGTGCGCCAGTCCCAACTTGGTCGGGCCGCGCTTGTCCTGGCGGAGCGTCAGATAGCGATTGCCGAAGGTCCAGCGCGGATCCTTGAAATCGAAATACGGCCAAAGAACCATCGTCTGATTCGGCCCGAAATCTTCCGGCGCGTGCGTTCTTGGCGCTGCCGGGATGCGGTTTCTTCGCCGGCAAAGGAATGATCTCGATTCCGCCCGGCGCCAACACCGAGATCGGCCAGGGGGCGAGACGGGCGGGTTTGTCGCCGGTGTTGGTCAGGCGATGCACGACGCGGACCCGGCTGCCGTGCGCCGGCAGGTGGATATCGACTTCTTTTTGGATGCCGTATTCCGTGTCGGGACCGGGAGTGAGACGCACCCGTCCCGGTTCGATTTCCTTGAACTCGACGAGAGCGTTATCCAGCGCGTAGGTGCGCGTCAGGTCTTCCGGCCCGACCCATAGGCGATGGCCGCCGCGGATCTGCCAGTCCTTCTCGCCGCTCTTGCCGACCTGAGCGTCGAACTCCTTGAAGACGTTCTTGCCGCCGGCCGGCCGGTAGCTGATGATGCGCGGCCCCACGTCGAGGGTGGCGATCAACTCGACGTCGCCGTTACTCAGGCGGAGGTTGTTCTTCCAGCCCTTGTATTCGACTTTTTCCACGCGCGGCGCATTTTTATCGTCGGCGTCAGATCGCGTGGACCCCACGAGAAGGCTCAGGGCCACGACGAGAGGAAGCGCGCCGCGCGGGCGGAAGCAAAAAAGACGCACCGGTGTGTCCTCAAAGGGGAGCAGGTTGCAAATCAGGCAGCGTCCTCGTCCGACGAACTGGCTGCGCCGACCGGCTGATCTTTCGGCAACTCCTTGCTGCCGATGATGACCAGGCTGGCGTTGATGAGCACCGGCACATGCTGGCCGTCGATTTCGAGGGTGGTTCGGCCGTTGAGATACCAGCCGAGCGAGCCGGTCGAGAACTCCTTGACCTCGGCCATTTGCGCCCGGCGCCGATCGTGACGGTGATGGGCTTGGCCTTGGCGCGAAATTCGGCGCGACTGATGGGGCAAGTGGTCTTCTTGGCCATGACAATCTCCTCCATGTGGCGGACCCGATTCCATCCCAAACCGCACAAGCGGAGGAATCATACCATGCCCCGGTGGGGAGACGGCAAGGGCGATTCTCCACGGAGGCGCTATTTTTCCCATCCCTCCCATTTAGTGACACGAATCGTCCGAGCCACAGCACGGGGAACGCTCCTCCGAGGCGGTCCCCGCTGGCGCATCGACCGGCTCGAAGCAGCCCGCGAAAGGCTCGTGCCGAAGCAATTGAAAGGCTCGCCCCGAGACCGGCGTGCGCCGGCCGCGTAGGAACACCTGGCCGAAATCATCCTCAACTTTCTTGAACGGGCCGCGATAGATGAGCGTCCGCGTTCCGTCGGATTCCGCCCCTTCCGCCGGCTTGTACGCGAGCACGGTGACGGCCCGGAAGGCGATGCCGCCCGCGACGCGCCACGGCTGGCGCTCGCGCCTGGCCAGGCGGAGACCGTGAAAGCCGGCTTCCTCGAACGCCCGGAAAAACGAATCTTCGCGGAAGGCGCCGGCGAGGCAGCCGGACCACAATTCCGGGTCGTTGCGCATCGCCTCGGGAACGTCCTCGTCGGCCACGATGTCGCTGATGGCCGCGCGTCCGCCGGGTTTGAGCACGCGATGGATCTCGGCGAAAAGTTGGATGCGGTCGGCCGGCCGCACCAGGTTGAGGACGCAGTTGGACAGGACGCAATCGACGCTGTTGTCGGCGATCATCGGCCGATCGCGGCGCAGTTGTTCTTCCAGCGTGCGCAGACCGAGCCAGCCCGCCGGATCGCGCACGGGCCGTTTTTCCAGTTCGATAGCGAGAAGGTCCAGGTCCAGTCGTAGATCCTGGATCAGCCCGCAGCGGAACTCGACGTTGGCGTACCCCAGCCGCTGCGCCACCGCCTCGCGATGCCGGCGGGCGAGGGCGAGCATGTCGGCGTTGCAGTCCACGCCGATCACCTGGCCCCGCGGCCCGGCCAATTGGGCCGCGATGTAGCAGAGCTTGCCGCCGCCCGAACCGAGATCCAGAACCGTGTCTCCGGCCCGCACATAAGGCGTCGGATCGCCGCAGCCGTAGTCGCGTTCGAGCACTTCGCGCGGAATCGCTTCGAGCAGGCGCGGATCATACGTCACGGGGCAACACAGCGCCGCCTCGACCGTGCGCGCGGCTTCCGAATAACGAGCGCGGACGGATTCTTCCTGCATCGAAAGGGGAACAACGCTCATGGCCGCTCCTCCTCAAGATAGGACGAACCGGCAAGCGACGCGGCCGGTTCCGCGTTTATGATAGCGATGGGATGAAAGACCGGCGGCGCAAGCGTGACAGAAAGAGCGCGAGTTGATCGAGACGTGCCCGAACGCGATGGAAGCGCGGCATCCGCTTGCGGCTTCGGAGGAAGCCGCAAGCGGTGAGCGCCGTTTTACTGCCCGCCGAAACCGGGATAATTTGTCGAGGACGAAGCCGGTAGCGGATACGCCCCCTGGGCGCCGTTCGTCGCCGGGTAGGCCGGTCCGCCGGACATGCCCTGCGACGTGGCCGGGGCGGAATTGTTCCCTAACAACTTGGGATACCCCACGCCGCCGGTGTTGTTGGCCCCGGAAAGAATCGAAGTCGCCGCCCGCCGGGACGCCCTGCGCCGGGCCACCCTGCGCCGGCCCGCAGTTTCCGCCGGTGCAGCCGCCGGAGCCTTTGCAACCCATCACCGCCGACAAAAGGATCATGCCGTGCAGCCAACCCAGACGGCTTAACTTCCTCATGCTCGCCATCCTTTCCCTGTGAGGCTCGGAACGGCCGGCCAGAGTGCTCCCGCGATTCTGGTCCCCGACCGCTCCGCGTTACCGCAAACCCTCCAGGCATTAACATCGGCATTTCCGCTACCGTACCATCGTCTTCTTTTTGGCCAACCGGCGGTAACGGCTTTTGGCGAACCGGCGGCGGGTAATTTCTTTCTCCCTCCCCCCTTGTGGGGGAGGGTAGGGGTGGGGGGTAGAGGCGCTCTCACCCCCCACCCCTACCCTCCCCCACAAGGGGGGAGGGGGTAATGGGACAAGGAAGCGGACGACGGCCGGCGCGTGCGTACAATAATGCGGACGTTCTTACGCTTCGGCGAAGCGTCGCTAAACCACTCGAAAGCGGTCTGCTGACGGAACGGAAGACACCATGACGGTTCGCACGCGCTTTGCCCCCAGCCCGACGGGTTACTTGCACATCGGCGGCGTCCGCACGGCGCTGTTCAACTGGCTGTTCGCCCGCCGGCACAACGGCCAGTTCATCCTGCGCATCGACGACACCGACCAGGGACGCAACCAGCCGGAGGCGCTCCAGCCCATCCTCGACGGCTTCCGCTGGCTCGGCATCGACTGGGACGAGGGCGCGGAAGTCGGCGGCCCTTACGCTCCCTACTATCAGTCCGAGCGCCTCGACCGCTACCAGGCCGCCGTGAAAACATTGCTCGACAAGGGGCTTGCCTACCACGATTACGCCACGACCGATGAGCTGAAAGCCCAGCGCGAGGCGGCGGAAAAAGAGAAACGGCCGTTTCTGTACAGCCGAAAGTGGATGGCGGCAACGCCGGCCGACCGCGCCCGCTTCGAGTCGGAGGGCCGCAAGGGCGTCGTGCGTCTGAAGATGCCGCGCAAGGGCGCTTGCCGTTTCCACGACCAGATCCGCGGCGACATGGAAGTCGCCTGGGTGCAGGAGGCCGACCACGTCATTCAGCGCGCCGACGGCTCGTGTCTGTATAACCTCGCCAACGTCGTCGATGACCGTGACATGCGCATCACGCATGTCATCCGCGCCGAGGAGCATTTGTCGAACACGCCGCGGCAAATCTTCATCGCCCAGGGGCTCGGCTACGATCTGCCGGAGTACGCCCATGTTCCCTTCGTCGCCGAGCCGGGCAGCAAGAACAAGCTGAGCAAGCGCAAACTGCCGCAGTATCTCAAGAACCCGGACTTCCGCGAGGTTTACGAGCACGGCCAGGCCATCGCCGCCGCCGTCGGCCTCAAGACGACGGCCGAGACGTTCAACCCGGTAATTGTCGATTTCTACAGGCAAGTCGGCTACCTGCCCGATGCCATCGTCAATTACCTGCTGCTGCTGGGATGGTCGCTCGACGACAAGACCGAGTATTTCACGCGGCCGGAGATGATCGCCCATTTCTCGCTGGAGCGCGTCAACAAGGCGGCGGCCAGCTTCGACGTGAAAAAACTGCGTGCGTTCCAGGAACGCTACATGAATTTGGTGCCCGTCGAAGAGAAGACGAAGATGGTTCGGCCGTATCTGCACAAGGCCGGTCTGCTCCCAGAGTCGGCACCCACCGATGAGATCACACGGGTTACGGAAATCGTCCGCACCGCCGCCGAGCGCATCAAGGTGGCCGGCGACATCCTCGATTACGCTGCCTTCTTCGTATCGGACGATCGACTTTCCTACGACGAGAAAGCCTTCGACCAGTACGTCCGCACGCCGGAGGCGCGCGCACTACTCCGCAAGATCCGCGAACGCCTGGAGACCGCGACGTTCGAGCCGAAAGCGCTCCAGGCATTGATGCAAGACTTCGCGCAGGCGGAGGGCATCAAGTTGAAGGACATCAATCAGCCGTTGCGCGTGGCCGTCACCGGCAAGGCGATCGGTTTCGGCCCCTACGAGACGTTGGCGCTGCTGGGCCGCGAGCGCTGCCTGGCCCGCATCGACCGCACCCTCGCACGTCCCTAAGCGATCTCGATGCGCCGGCTAGCGCTGCTCGTTCGTGGGCTGCCGCTTGTCGCGGTCGGATCGTTCTCCCGTTCCTGCCGTTGTCGTCCCCTGTTTCTGCCTCGGTCATGCTCCTTCTCCCTCTCAACCCCGGCAAGCCGGGTCATGGGGTCTCCTTCCGCACCGGCCAGTAGCGCCAAATCAGCGCCCCAAGGATACATGCCCCGCCGGCCAGCGTGTACGTGCTCGGCGCCTCCGTCCGAGGTGAGACAAGATACGCCCACAGCGGGTTCAAGAGCGGTTCGATCAAGGTCAGCGTGCCGGCCTCCTGCGGGCTGACGCGGCGCAGACCGCGTGCCACGAGCCAGTACGGCAGCGACATCTGCACCGCCCCATACACGAATAGCACGCCGAATTGCGGCCCGCTCGGCCACGGCATCCGCCAGACGAACGGTACCAGCACCACGGCGGCGAACAGGTGATTGAACGCGGTCAGCCAGACTTGTGAAGCCTCGCGCTGCACGCGCAGGCCGATCATCACGCCGGCATAGGCGATGCCGCTGCCCAGCGCGAGGGCGACCACCGGAAACTGCTCGCCCGCCCAGCCACCGTAGACGATGACCGCGATGCCAACCAGGCCGATGACCAGCGCCACCGCCCCGCGCCGGTCGGCCGGTTCGCGCAAGAGCCACACGCAAATCAGGTACATCCACATCGGCGCCGTGTATTGCAGCAGGATGGCGTTGGCCGCCGAGCCGAGCGCCATCGCCGAGACGAACAGGGCGTTCATCAGCGCGAAGGCAAGGCCCGTCAGCCATAAGGCCGGACGAAACGACAGGTCGCGCCGCCGGACCAAGGGCAGCAGCACGGCGGTGGCGAACAGCACGCGCCAGAAGGCGATCGAGAGAGGACCGATGGCCGGCTCGTTCAAGCCAAAGGCGGTGTTTTCGCGGAGGACTTTGGTGAAGGCGCCGCTCGTGCTCCACAGCAGGGCGGCGAAGAAAATGCACAGTCGCGCTTGTCCGAGCGAGGAAGGGAGCGCGGACATCAGACGCCACTCTCCTGGCGAACGCGCGCGAGTAAATCACCGACGCCGAGATCGGCGGCCCAATGATCGAGATACGCCGAATCGAGTCTGCCTGCTTGCACCTTGAGTACGCCCAGAACGTCACTCCATTGTTGTGCGGCGGATTCCTGGCCCAAACGATACCACCAGAGTTTGAACAGAATCATGTCCTCCGCAGTGTGCAGCACGAGGGGTTCAGTCGGCGAATCCGGCAGATACACCGTCAACCGCCGTGCCATGGCCGACTGCTCGAAGGCGCGATCCTTCCGGATAAACACATCCACCTTGAAGCCGGTACTCGTGTTGATAATGTTGAACGACGTACGTTGGCGCACGGCCTGCTGAACGGCCGGCAGACTGACGTAGTAATCCGGGCCAAACCCGCCGACGAGTTGGGATTCTTTACCAGGGAACGGCTCGGCCGTAATGTCGGCGTCAAGCGTATCGCGGCGGATACCGTGAATGGAACTGGCCATTGATCCACCCAGGGCATACGCGATGCCCAGATTGGTAAACACGCGGAGGACTTCGCGTAAATCGTGCATACTTTGCATCGGCCGCTCCGGTGCGGGTTCGGGGATCGTCGGTAAATCGGTCAGGCCCAACTGGGTGCGCAGCCAATCTTCGAGAATGTCGCGCCGCGTGGCGGACGGATTCCGCAAGCGAACGCCGATCGCGTGCAACATTCTGCCGTCGCGATAGGTCTCGCCCATCAGCAGCCATTTCCGCTCCATCGGCATCTGCCGAAAGGCCTCGACGAGTACCCGCTCGGCTTCCGGGGAAGTATCACTGAGTGGCGGCATGGATTCTTGACCCTTCGTTCCATCAGTCGAGATTCGCCAGTGTCTCACCGATGCTCTTATCCAGCAATTCTATCATCTCGTCGATCTGCTCACTCGTGACGACCAACGCCGGCCCGAACGCCAGCCAGTGCGGGTCGAAGCGGCACAAGAGGCCCTTCTCCAGCGCACGCCGGCCGACGCGCACACCGAAGGACACGCTGGCGGGGAACGGTTCCTTCGTCTTCACATCGCGAACGAACTCGATGCCTTGCAGCAGCCCCTTGCCGCGGATGTCGCCGATAACTCCGTGCTTCTTGGCCAGGCGCTCGAAGCCGGCGCGGAGGCACTCGCCCTGTCGGCGGGTGTTGCCGCACAGGTCGCGCTCCAGGATCTCGCGCAAGACGGCGATGCCGGCCGCACACGAGATTGGGTTGCCCTCGAAAGTGTGGCCCTCGACGAAGCCGGGGTTCTCGGCGATCGGCCCCCAGAAGGCATCGGCGATCGGCTGCCGGCAGATCATCGCCGACAGCGGGGCGTAGCCGCCGCTCAGCCCCTTGGCCGTACACAGCACGTCGGGCAGAACGCCGAACGTCTCGGCGGCGAACAGGTGCCCCGTGCGGCCGGCGCCCGTGATGATCTCGTCGAAGATGAGCAGGATATTATGACGGTCGCAAATGTCGCGGAGAATCGGCAGGTACTCCGGCGGCGGGTCGATGATGCCGCCGGTGTGGCCGATCGGCTCGACCATAATCGCTGCCACCGTGTCCGCGTCCTCCATCTCGATCACACTTTCGACGATTCTGGCGCAGGTGATGCCGCAGTCGGGGTGGTTTTTGCCGAACGGACAGCGATAGCACGTCGGCGGGAAGACGTGCAAGAAGCCGGGTGCCATCGGTTCGTTGACGGTCTTGCGCGACTTCAGGCCAGAAGCGGACAGCGCGCCGAGCGTCGAGCCGTGCCAGGATAGATAGCGGCTAATGACCTTGTATTTGCCGGGCGAGCCGGTCAGCCGATGATACTGGCGGGCGAGCTTGATGGCGGCCTCGGTGACTTCGGAGCCGCCGCACTGGAACTTGACGGCCGACAGATCGCCGGGAGCCAATTCCGCCAGCATGTTCGCCAACTGCACGGCGACGGGATTGGTGCCGTGCATCGGCGGCGAAAAATGCAGCGTGTCGAGCTGCTTGTGGATGGCGTCGATGACCCGGCGGTTGTTGTGGCCGACCGAGACGACGTAGATGCCGGACAGCGCGTCGAGGTAGCGCTTACCGTCCACGTCCCAGTAATGAACGCCGTCGGCGCGGGCCATGACCAGCGGATGCTTGCTCCACTCGGCCATCTGGTCGCGGACGAAGATGTGGCGGAGGAATTGCTCCTCGGTCGATTGCGCTTCGAGAAGTAGGTCGGGCAGGGTTGCAGTCGTCATGATGGCTCCCGAGAAAAGATCAGCCGAGAATGTCACGCAAGCATTGCATCTCGTTGGGTAGGGGATCCGACCACAACCAATCGGCCTCGATCCAGAAGCCGCGCACCACGGCGGACTCGACGCGGCCGGTGTGGATGGTCTTCGTGATGTAGCGCCGGCCGCGCCGCCGATCGAGGATGATTTGCTGCTCGTCGGGGTCCACCAACCAGATCTCCTTGACGCCCGCCTCGCGGTAAAGAGGACGTTTCTCGTTCAGGTCATGGTTGCGATTGGACGGCGATAGCACTTCGAGGAACAGATCGGGAACTCCCTTATATTCCTTGGGCAACGGTTGGGGCACACGGTCTTTGGCGAGAAAGAAAAGATCCGCGCCGACCCGGCGTCCTTTCTTGATGCGGACCAGCCCATCCGGCCCAAGAACAAGCCCCAGGTCTTTATCCGCCGTATAACAGCGCATCAGTGTGCGCAAGAAGCCGGCGACGTTATCGTGGCGCAACGCGGCGGGAGAATGCACGATCATCACTCCGTCAATCAATTCCGCTTTCGTGTCTTCGTCCACCATTTCATCGAACATCTCGTCGGTGATGCCATACAACCGAATGGTGTAAGGCACATCGACCATGTTCAGTCTCATTTTTCTTCTCAGTAGGGTCTCACCCATCGCGACTACTCCTCTCTCGGCCCCGCGCAATACAAGCAAGCCGTTAATGCGTACAGGTGCGCGACACGCACCAGATCGTCGATGTCCACCCACTCGTTGACCGTGTGCTGTCCGCCGGCCCGCGGGCCGTGCGTGATCGCCGGGATGTTCTTCAGCCCGTAGAAACTGTTGCCGTCATCGACAAACGGCTTCGGCCCCAGTGCCAGCGGCTGGCCGCTGATCGCCGTGTATGCCTGCTGGAACGTCCGCACGAGCGGATCGTCCGGCTCCAGGCGGAACGCATCGCGGATGAACGTCCAGGTCAGATCAACGGTCGTCCGGGTATCGCGCTGCAGGTCGGCCAGTAACGTGCGGAACTCACGCTCGACCTCGGCGGGCGCTGTGCCGGGCAGCCAGCGGCGCGTGCCTTCGAGCCAGCATTCCTGGGGATATTGGTTGAAGATTTCGCCGCCGTGCATCTGGCCGATGAAAACACTGGCGCTGCCGATTTGCGGATCGGTCTGCGCCGACAGGCGCTCGCCGAGCCGTCCCAACCGTGTTACCAATTCGGCGGCGGCGGCGAGGACGCTCGGCTCGTCGAGAGGCCGCATGACCTCGTGAACCGGCGGTCCCGGACGGCGAATCGTGACTTTCCAGGTGGCACTGCCGCGGCCGGCCACCGGCAGACGATCGCACAGCGGCTCCGGCAACAGCACGGCATCGCCGACGTAACCCGCGGCGATCAGCGGCGTTGAGTTGTTGCCCCAGGCCCCAGGGCGCTTCGTGCAGATCGTGCGCCGTCAGCAACACGGAGCCGGCCGTCAGCGCCCCGGTGTCGCGCAGGACGCGCAGCGCCTCGACGGCCGCCGCCGTGCCGCCTTTCATGTCGCAGGAGCCGCTGCCGGTGAGTTGGCCTCCCTCGACAGCGGGCGGCACGAACGGCAAATGAACGGTATCGAGATGGCCGTTGAATTGCAGCGTCCGGCCCGGTTTGCCGCCGTCGAAGCGGACGACGACGGCCGGCGCGGACGGGTGATCGGCGGTCGGGCGTTCGACCGTGAAGCCGTCCGCTTGCAGCAGGCGAGCCAGACAGTCGGCGACGGCGCCGCCCTCGCCGGTGCGGCTGGGAACGGCGACCAGTTGTTGGGCCGTGTCGAGCAAACGCTGTTTCTGGACCGCCTGGCGCAGACGATCCGCGATGGCAAGATTGGAGTTCATGACGGAGGATTGTAAACGCCATCGTCGAGCGCCGCCACGGGTTAAGCGCATCAAGTTCCCCCTCCCCCCTTGTGGGGGAGGGTAGGGGTGGGGGGTAGAGGCGCTCTCACCCCCCACCCCTACCCTCCCCCACAAGGGGGGAGGGAGAAGAATGGAACCGGCGCCAGCACCAACCATTAATGTTACCGTAGCTCTTTCTTGAGCACCTCGATCGCCTTGAGGAGTTGCGCATCCTTGCTTTTGGCCAGTTCGTCGGCGGTCAGCTTCCGCTCGGATTCCGGCAGCAGCCTGTACGCTCCTTGAGGCAGCGGAACCTCGATGTCCGGCTCGATGCCCTTGTGCCAGATTTGCCGGCCCTTGGGCGTCAACCACTGGTCCACCGCCAGCAGCAAGGCTGAGCCGTCGCTGAGCTTGAATTGGCCCAGGACCGTGCCGGTGCCGAAGGTGCGCATGCCGATCAGTTTGCCGCGCTGGTAATCCTGCAAGGCGCCGGCGAAGATCTCGGACGAGCTGGCCGACGCCTCGTCGATCAGCACACACATTGGGATGTCGCGGGCCACGCCGTTCGGCTCGACGGCGACCGGCTTTTCGTTGCCGCTGGAATCCTTCGAGATGAAGACGGCGTCGCTGGATTGCAGAAACTCGCTCGTGACCTTCACGGCCTGTTCCTTCAGTCCGCCGGTATTGCCGCGCACGTCGAGAATCAGCCCCTTGGCCCCCTGCTTACGTGCCTCGGCGAGAGCGGCGCGCAATTGCTCGTCGGTGTGCTCACCGAATTTCTGGATGGCCACATGCGCGATCGGCTGGCCCGGCAGCATGTGCCAGGCGACGTCTGGCACATCGACCTTGGCGCGCTTGATGTCGAAATCGACTGGCTTAGGTGGGTCGCCGCGCAGGATCTTGAGATGGACCTCGCTGCCGGCCGGT
Organism: uncultured Planctomycetota bacterium; assembly: GCA_963767535.1. Classification (GTDB taxonomy): domain Bacteria; phylum Planctomycetota; class Planctomycetia; order Gemmatales; family Gemmataceae; genus JAJPHU01. Next base: position 612,627 of record CAVYEC010000004.1, on the reverse strand, counting down.
CCGGTGATGTGCTGCACGAGTTGCTCCAGCGACAGGCCATGCACATCTTTGCCGTCCACCTCGATCAGCACGTCGCCCGGTTGGAGTCCCGCCTTGCGGGCCGGCGACCGGGGCATCGTCTGCCGGATGGTCGGTCCCTGTTTGGGCATGCTGATGACACAGCCGATCCCCTCGAACTCGCCCCGGAGGTTCGCTTCCTGTTTCTGCACTTCGTCTTTGGTCAGGTAGGTGGTGTGGCCGAGGTCGCCAAGCGTGGCCAACATGCCGAGGATGGCCCCCTGCACCATGCGGTCGTCCTTGACCTGCTCGCGATCGACGTAGCGCTGGTGGACCAGATACCACGTCTCCCAGAACGGCTCGAAGGCGCGGACGTCTTCCGGCGACGATCGCCGCAGGCTGCTGGGCAGCCAGCCGCGCTTCTCCACCTGCACGCCCAGGGCGAAGGACACGAGGATCAGCAAAAGAAGGGAAAGACAACTGCGGTGGACGGGTCGGCGGCCGGAGCGGTACTCGTACATGGCAGGATCCTGCGGACGAAGATCGGACGATGCGCCGCGCTTCTCTCTGGATGATAGAGCAGAAACGATCTGGCCGCAGTAGAAATTACCAGCCCGCGGCGCGAACAAGGGTCCGTCCCTTGCTCGCGCCGCGGGCTAGTCCTACAGCCGTAGTTACTAGAATAGCCCTCGCCCGGAGTTTTAACGAGGGCAAGCCATGTCAGGACGACCAACGCAGGCGCAGGTCCACGGCTGGGCAGACGAAGTGATGTCCATCGGCGAACGGATCGGTCGGCACTTCGCCCGGTCTGAGCCACGGCAACGAGCGGTCGGCTCTATCCGCGGGCTGCTTAGCGACACCGAGCGCAAGAACGGCTGGCAGTTGGCGGAGCACCTGGGCGAGGCGACGCCGGATGGGGTGCAGCACTTGCTCGCCCGGGCCGACTGGGACGCCGACGCCGTCCGCGACGACCTCATCCGCTACGCGGCGGAGCACCTGGGGCACGACGAGGGTGTGCTGGTCGTGGACGAGACCGGCTTTTTGAAGAAGGGCAGGAAATCCGTCGGCGTCGCCCGGCAGTATAGCGGGACGGCCGGGCGTATCGAGAACTGCCAGATCGGAGTGTTTTTGGGGTATGTGACCGAGAAGGGGCGGGCGCTGATCGACCGGGAGCTGTACCTGCCCAAGGAGTGGGCCGGCGACGCCCCGCGTCGCAAAGAGGCCGGCGTCCCGGCCGTGGTCGGGTTCGCCACCAAGCTGGTGCTGGCCCGGCGGATGATGGACCGGGCCGTGGAGTCCGGGGTGCCGATGCGGTGGGTGACGGCGGACGCCGTGTACGGGTCGGATTACCACTTCCGCATCGCCATCGAGAAGCACGGCCTGGGTTACGTGGTTGGCGTGCGAACCGACTTCGCCGTCTGTTGGGGGTTGCGGCAGGTGCGGGCCCGGAATCTGCTTGCCGAAGTCCCGGCCGACGCCTGGCAGCGGCTGAGTTGCGGGGATGGGGCCAAGGGGCCGCGCCTGTACGACTGGGCTCTGTTGCGGACGAACTCCCCCGAGCCGGAGGCGTACGCCCGCTGGCTCTTGATCCGCCGCAGCGTCACCGACCCCTCGGAGGTAGCATACTTCGCCTGCGGCGGGCCGCCGGGCATCGGTTTGGAGGATCTGGTTGGGGTGGCGGGTGCGCGGTGGGCGATCGAGGATTTGTTCGAGTTGGCCAAGGGAGATTGCGGCCTGAACGAGTACGAAGTGCGTAGCTGGGTCGGGTGGCATCGGCACGTCACCCTGAGCCTGTTCGCCCTGGCGGCGCTGGCGGTCATCCGCTCGCGGGCGGCACGAGCGGCACGGGGCAAAAAAAGGGGTCTGGGCTCATCCCGCTGACGGTCCCCGAAGTGCGGAAGCTGCTGCTCAAGATAGTTTGGGACCGCCTGACGCTGGCCGAGCGGGCGCTGGCGTGGTCGGAATGGCGGCGGGCACACCAGCACCGCGCACGCGTGTGCCACTACCGCAAACGCGGGGCGCGGCCGCCTGATGGATAACTACGGCTGTAGGACTAGTCAATCCTTGATTGAAGACGGAGATTTCAGTCTCCCGCCCCGAGATCCATTGTAACGCTGTCTTCGATCAGTTCCGCCTCCTCTTCGTCGTAGCGCCCCAGCCCTTCCAGCAATTGCTCCGCCCGCTCGCAGAAGACGCTGAAATCCGTGACGTCGCCGACTTCCGGGGCCACCGGCAACGCGCCGGCCGCGGTGCAAAGGTCGGTCGCTTCCGCGGGCGGATGAATGCTCTTCAGTTTTCCGCGCAGCGCCGCCGCTTGCCTGAAAAGACTATCGAGTTCCTGGCGCAATGCATCCGCGCGGCGGGCCACACCCGGCGAAGGATTGAGTGAGCTGTCCACATCCACCACGCGCCCCTCGGCATCGCTGAGGGTATCGCGGTGTTGGCGGATGGCTTGTTCGACGGCGTCCAAAGCCTGGTCCACGCGCCGGGTCCACGCCGGTCCCTGGGCCACGACATTACCGGACAAGACTTGCTTCAGCCCACCGACCGCCCTGGCGAGCGACTGCTTCTCGGCTGACATGACTGCCTCCCATAAAGAACCGGGATCGCACTCCGATCTTTGTGAAGCAACCGACATGCCGGACGTGGAAGAAATACGCCGATTCAATCATCAGCGAATTGCCCGTGGCGCTTTCTGTCCCTTGGGGATTTTCGTGGTATAGGGGCGGTTCTTGAGGCGCTCCTGAAAGTCGGAGCGGGCGTCCTTGAGTGCCTGCGGATCCTGCAGCAAGTCGGCGGCGCTGAGGGCCAGCACCTTGGCGGCGACGAGCAGCCCCTTGTGTCCGATGGGCGAGCCGATGGCCGCGACGTTCTGCCAGCTGTGTCCCGGACTGCCGGCCGCGAAACAGGCCGTGTCCAGTCCCGAAGTCGGGACGTGCCAGCTGATGTCGCCCACGTCGGTCGAGCCGCCGTCGGCCGGGTATGCCTTCTCCGGCAGCGTCTCGATCGCGTCGTTGAGCGGCTTCTGCTCCTTGAGGGCGAACTCGGCGCGCAGCGGTTCCTGCAAACGGCGGGCGAGGTCGCGGTCGGCGTCGTCGAAGCGCGGCGGGCCGACGAGCTGGAAGTTGCGCAGGACCACGCGCGACAGCGGCAGGTTCGGGATGATCTCGTGGCAGTCGGTGTCGATGTGGACGGCAACCTTCGTCCGGCTCATCTTGGCCGCGCCGTCGGCGATGTCGCGCAGCCAGTCGAAGTTGCGCTCCACGTCCTCGTGCGTGTTGGCGCGGACGAAGTACCACACCTGCGCCGTGGCCGGCACGACGTTGGGCTGGGCCCCGCCGTTGGTGATGACATAGTGGATACGGCTCGTCTCTTTTACGTGCTCGCGCATGTAGTTGGCCCCGACGTTCATCAGCTCGACGCCGTCGAGGGCGCTGCGGCCCTTTTCGGGACTGCCGGAAGCATGGGCGGGCAGGCCGCGGAAGGTGAACTTGGCGGAAATCAGCGCCTTGGAAGTCATGTACGAGACGCGATTTTTCGTGCCGGGGTGCCAGTGCAGGCACGCATCGAGATCCGCGAACTGGCCGTCGAGCGTCATGAACACCTTGCCGATGACGGTCTCCTCGGCCGGCGTACCGTACAAACGAATGGTGCCCTGTAAATGGTGCTTGTCGATGATGTCCTTGACGGTGATCGCCGCCCCGACGGCGGCGGTGCCCAGGCGCAGTGTCCGCAGCCGTGGCCGGCGTTCGAGCCGGCGATGGCCTGGCGCGTGGCCGTCCCGGCCTGCTGCGACAGTTCCGGCAGGGCGTCGTACTCGGCGAGGATGCCGATGATCGGCTTGCCGGAACCGTACTCGGCCACGAACGCCGTGGGCATGTCGCTGACACCTTCCTTGACGCGGAACCCCGCTTTTTTCAGCAGCCCGGCCAGCCGTGACGCCGAGCGATGTTCCTGCAAACCCAGCTCGGCATACGTCCAGATGTCCTGGTTGACGGCCACCAGTTCGGGCCGCATATCATCGAGTTGGCGAAGAATATCTTGTTGAATCGGCGTCCGCTTCGGCGATTCGTCGGCCGGCGCGGCGAGACACGCCGCCAGCGAGCAGACGGCGATCACGGCGAAGAGCGTGAGATGGCGCATGATGCAGTTCCTCGGTGTGAAGGGGTGCGGCGGTTCGCGGGGGCGTGGCAGAAGTGTACCAATGGTCCGAGCAACATGCCAGCGGATGCGTTAGCTCTCGCTGGCCTCGCGCAGCTCGGCGAACAGCCGGGCCAGGTCCGCCGCCGAATGATGGGCGTTGAGTCCGCTGGGATTGGGCAAGACCCAGATCGCCGTTTCCCCCAGCTTCTCCTCCTGGCGACCGAGGACGGCCCGCGGCCGCTGAAATGCCGTGCGATACGCGGTGATGCCGAGAAAAGCAATGAAGAGAGGCCGATAGCGCGCGACCTTTCGCTTCAAGATTTTGGCCCCTTCGCGCAATTCCTCTTCGCTGAGATCGTCGGCACGGGCGCTGGCGCGGGCGACGATGTTGGTGATGCCGTAACCGCGCGGCAACAGCTCGCGTTCCTCATACGGCGTCAAGAGCCGATCGCTGAATCCCCCCGCATACACGGCGGGCCAGAAGCGATTACCGGGCCGGCCGAAATGATGGCCGATGGCGGCCGAATACAGACCGGGGTTGATGCCGCAGAAGAGGACTTTCAAATCCGGCGCGATGAGATCGGGCACCTTCTTCCCGTCCGCGGCGGCGATCTCCTCACGAGTGGGTTTTCGATGGACCATCACGCCTCCTCGCTTGACTCGCAAAAAGAAAAAACCACGAATCACACGAATCACACGAATAAAAGACAAATACAAAGACCATTATGAAATCGCACGGCCGATTGGCCGGTCGTCTTTCACGATTTGTCTTTGATTTTTTGTCTTTTATTCGTGTTATTCGTGTGATTCGTGGTTTTTTTCTCTTCTTTAGCCGTTGACGCGCTCGGCGGGTTCGCCGATGCCGAGACGGCAGCAGAGTTGCTCGAATTGGTCGAAGTGCCGTGGGTCGGAGCTGTGCAGGTGCTCGCCCTCGGTGATGAGCTTCAGGCGATCGTCGCGGACGATGCCCAGCTCTTGCAAGATGTTCTCGAAAGGAGTCAGATCACGGGCGTAGACGACCAGCAGTTTGTGCTCGTCAAACTGCACTTCCATCGGGCCGCCGCGCGCGATGACCGCGGCGCCGGTGCAGCCGTCGTGGAGCAGCAGGTCTTCAAACTCGCAGAAATGACTCATCAGGACGGGCAAGTCGATGTGCTCGCGGCACAGGTCTTTGTGGCTGGCGCCGTCGCTGTGATGGCTCGTCTCCAGCACCACGTCCACGGCTTCGCCGAGTGGAGCCAAAAGGGACAGGAAGGCGTCGAAGAGTTGATCGCGGGAGACCGCGGCGGCCAGGACCGGCACGCGCAGGCCGGTACGCACGTCGCGGTAGACATCCACGCGGAAACCCTGACGCGGCACGACGGGAACGTGCAGGGCCGGACGGATGGCGTCGGTCAGCCGAAAGTCCCCATACCGATCCACCCGTAAATGGGCGGCTAACTTCTCTGAACTCACGTATTCCACCTTGGGCCGAAGGGGGCGGGGAGCTGTTCTTGTTCCGGGAAACCGAGGGGATCGGATTCGCCTGCTGAACTATAGAATGCGATTTCGCTCCCGGCCAACGTCCCGCCCCAATTCTCCGGCCGGTGCAACGGTGCCGGCGCTGCGGGCTGGCCCAAAAATCCTCGGACCGTTTCCGGCGTTTCCGGCGTTGGTCCCGCGCCGCCAGCGGTTATGATGTCCGAGGGAGACCCGGCGCGGCGACGGCCAGGCACGGAGACGAGGCGCATGAACGACACAACCAGGGCGGTATTGCTTGTGGGAATCGGTGTGGCGCTGCGCGCTTGCGCCGGCACGGGCGGAGACGCCGGGCGAATTGATCGAGGAAATCTGGGAGACTGCCCAGGTTGAAGGCGCGCGAATCGGCTTTGTGCATACCGTTATCCGCAAACGACAGGTCAAAGACGCCCCGCGTCTGTGGGCCAGCGCCGAAATGGACCTCACCTTGCGACGCCATAACACGCTGCTGCACGTCCGCCGCGAACAGGGCACCGAGGAGACGCCGGACGGCAAGGTGCTCGGAGTCTTCATGCGCCAGAGTCAGGACGGCGGAGGCCGGCTGGAGCTGACGGGCACGGTCGAGGACGGCCGATTGCACGTCCGCGTCGATAACGGCCGGATCGAGCGCCGCATTCGCTGGAACGACGAAGTGGTCGGCCTGTACCGGCTGGAGCATTTGTTCCAGGAGCGCAAGCCGAAGCCGGGCGATCACTTTTCTCTGCTCCGCTACGAACCGACGTACAACACCGTCCTCGCGATCCGCGTTACCGTCAAGGAACGCGAAAACGTGCCAAAGGGGTTCTTGCGCGTCGAGATGACAGCGGACAAACTGGAAGCGCGGGGGGCCAGCGTGCAGCCGCCGCCGGTCGTGTGGTGGCTGGACGATCACTTCGTCCCCGTGCGCCGGCAAATCGAGCTGGATGGCCTGGGCACCGTCCTCTTGACGCGGAGCAATCGTGAATCGGCGATGGCCCCGGCGAAACCGGGCCGCGTCGGCGATATTGGTCTCAAAACGCTCATTCCCCTGAATCGGAACCTGCCGAATCCTTACGCCACGCGCTCGGCCGTCTATCGCATCACACTGCGCGGCGACCCCGATCCGGGATCGGCCCTGGCCTCGGACACCCATCAGGAAGTGCGCAACCGCAAAGACGATACCTTTGAGCTGCACGTCCATCCCGTGAGCCAGCCGGAGCATCGCGGCGATGGCAAAGCAGCGCCGGCAGAGTTCCTGCAACCCTGCCATTTCATCAATTGCGACGATCCGCATGTGAAGGAGTTGGCCCGTCGGGCCGTGGGCGACGAAACGGACCCGTGGCGGAAGGCGCGTCGGTTGGAACGCTGGGTCAAGCAGAATATGCGGCCGGACAACGCGGTGCCGCTGGGACCGGCCGGCGACGTGGCCCGCCAGCTGCGCGGCGACTGCCGGCAATACGCCTTGCTGACGGCGGCCCTGTGCCGGGCGGAAGGCATCCCTTCACGCACGGCCGTGGGGCTTCTATACGTCGAAAAAGGCCGGCGGCCGCTGATGGGCTTTCATATGTGGACGGAAGTATGGATCGACGGCCAATGGCTCGGCCTGGACGGCACGCTCGGCCGAGGCGGCGTGAGTGCGGCGCATGTCAAAATCGCCGATCATTCCTGGCACGATACCCAGTCGCTCACCCCGCTGTTGCCGGCCAACCGGGTGCTGGGAAAGATGGGGATCACGCTTTTGAGCGCCGAGTCGGGCGAATAACGGCGAGCCGGGAGCGTGAGCGACCGGAGTTCTTCCTCAGTTCTTCCTCCGGTCGCTTACGCTCCCGGCTCGCCCGAAATCAGGAAAACAAATGGCAATTCGATAGCTTGTCGGCCTTCTTCCGTCTATACTACGGACGGTTGAGGATCCCGCCGGCGCCCCCGCCGGCGCAAGCGGATCGGAACGAGACATTCCACCCGGGAGGCGAACCTTTTCGGAGCGACCCTTCTCCTCGGAATGTTCTCTCCAGCTTGCTCGGTCCTCCGACCGGCGGCCTCCGTCCGCCGCCGCGTCGCCGGAACCATGCTACCCGGCCTTTCCTCAAGAAATCAGTAGGCGCATCGAGCAATAAATCGCATGATAACAGTCAGCCAACCGCGGTGGCGCATGAATCGGCGGGTCGGTTCAGAGGGGGCAGGGTGGACGGCGCGAGCCCGCGCCGGTTCCTCGGACGGTTCGTCGCCGTTTCCAGGGCGACGGGCCGGGCCACCAAACGGATTGCATCTGAGGGGACTCGATGACTCAACGGGAACGGCACACCTCAGACGAAGGCACGCCCCGCCGGGCGGCCGCGGTCTGGCCCGAGTCGGCCCCGCCCACCCAGGGCGACGGCTCGCGGTGGGACGAGTGGTATCAGCGAGCCTCCCCCGCCCAGCGCCAGGAGGCGCTGGCCCAGGCCGCCCGCGACGGCATCCTCTACGCCCACCAGTTGGCCGCGCCTGCCAACGCCGTCATGCCGCCCCGACCCCTGCTTTCCACATTGCTCAACGATCCCGCCAAGGAGCTGGAACCGTTCGACCCGCCGGCCCTGGAGTATCACGATCCGGAACTCGACGCGACCCAGCGTGAGGCGGTCGCGCGGGCGGTGGAGACGCCGGACATCTGTCTCATCCAGGGCTTTCCCGGCACGGGCAAATCGCGCGTGATCGCCGAGATGATTCTGCAAGCGGCCCGGCGCGGCCAGCGCATCCTTTTCCTCGCCTCGACCCCGGCGGCCCTCGACGGCGTGTTGCAACGGCTGGGCACGCGCCCGGCCGTTTGTCCTGTTCGTTGTTTGGCTCCCGATGAATCGGCCGCGTCCTTGCCCGCCGCTATCGCCCGCCTGACGCTGCTGGAACGGGTGCGTGCGTATCAAGACAACACCGTGCCCGCCGCCCGCACGGCTCGGGACGCCGCCCGTCAGGCATACGAAGCCCGGCTGCGCCAGCAATCGGTGTGGACGCGCCTGGACGAACTGACGGGGCAACAGGAGCAACTCGCCGAGCGCGTGCGGCGCGCTAACCGAATGTCGCACAGGGCTCGCCGCAGAGGCGGCGACCCCGCCGGCAGACCCGGAGTTGCGCGGCCCGTGGGACGCTTGCATCCGCACTCGAAACGAAGCCCTGGAGCGATTGGAGAATGAGTTGGCCGTCCTCCGGGCCGAACGGGACACGATCGCGGGCAAGCAGGGCCAACTCGAAAGCGAGTGGGAACCCCTTCGGCCGTTGGCCGAGGCACGGAAGGCGCGACGGTTCTGGACCGGTGCGTGGTGGCGCGCCGTGACGCGGGGCGGACTGGCCGAGCAGGTGCGCGATCTGGAGGCGCGCTGCGCGGAATTGCAGTCCGCCCGGCAACGCCTGGAGGCAGACATCACCGCCCGGCTGGCCGAACAAGCGGAGGCCGAGGGACGCTGCGCGGCCGAGTGCCGCCGGCTGAAAGACGAAGAGATCGCCCGCCGGCAGACCGAATTGGACGCTGAACTCGCCCTCCTGTCCCGCGAGCAAGACGCCCTGCTCGAGCCGTGGCGATCGGTGTGTGCGGTCCTTCCGCCGGACTCCTCCCCGAGCGAGATAAGCCGGCCCGCTCTCGATTCGGCACGGGCGGAGTGGGAGCGGCAGCGCGACAGGGAAGGGCAACAAGCGGCGGCGGCCGAGCAGTGGTTGCACGTCGTCGAGGAAGGATTGCCCGCCTTGCCGGACAAGCTGGCCGGCTGCGCCAACGTGATCGCGGCCACGACCACGGCCCTGCCGCGCGACACCCATTTCGGCGAGCGCAACGGCACGCCGGCTGTGACGTTTGATTTGCTGATCCTGGAAGAAGCGCATCGGGTCACGGAATCGGAGTTCGCGGCCGCTGCCCGGCGGGCGCGGCGCTGGGTTCTAGTGGGCGAGCCGCCGGCAGAGTCGAAACCAGTGTCCCCGCCGCGCAAGGTCGTCAAGACCGTCGGCCTGCGTCCCGGCGTCTTTCATCGCCTCTGGCACAATCTGCACACCGATCCGCGCCGCCTGCCGTTCGCCTGGACCCAGCGCGAGGGCCGGCTCGTCTGCCGATTGCGGCCCTTGATTGCCGAGCAGGAACAATGGATCGAGTCCGAGCCGGTCGCGGATCGGCCGGCGATCGAGCTGCGCATCCTGGCCGCCCCGCGCCAGAGTCCGCAGGTCGCCGAGGTCGTCTTCCCCGCCGGCATGGGCCTCGACGAAGCCAAGCAGTTCGTCTTCCGCGAGCTGGACGAACTGGTCGTGCAGACGCATGGCCGTTCGATGCGCTGGGCCGAGACGGATGCGGACGTGATCCTGGAGTTGGCACCCCACGACGAGGCCGACGCGGTATCGGTACCGCTCGCAGAGGGCTTGTGCGAACGAGTCGTCTGTGCCGGCGGATCGTTCGGCTGCACGGCGAGTCTGCACTTCGCCCGCGCCGCCGGCTGGACGCGCGAGCGCGCCCGGCACTGGATCGCCGAGCGCCTGGGGTTGCGCACGCTGGGACGCACGGTCCTCTTGACGGTGCCGTATCGTCTCGATCCGACTCTGGGCCGCTTCCTGTCGGACCTGCTCTTCGGCGGCGCCTGCGCACCGACGCGGACGGCGAACGACTTCCCGGCGCGGCCGCCGGTCGAATTTGTCGCCGTGCCGACGCTGGCTTCCCTGGAACATCGCCATCGGGCCGAATCGGACAACCCCTGGCACGGCCCGGAGACACTGGGGCATGGGCACGGTCAGGCCGCGCTGTCGGTGCGGTCGCCGCGTCTGCGCGCGGTCAAGGGCGGTGCGGGTCTGGAGTTGGACCTGGCGGACCGTCGGCCGATCGAACACCTGCCTGCCGACTTGCGGGCCGTCCTGCCCCGGCACGGACTGGTCAACTATCTCGAAGCGCGAGCCGTCGTCGAGCGGCTCGAAGCACTAGCCCATGATCCCGTCTTCCAGTCGGCCTGTTCCCAATGGCGTCAGCGCCGCGCCTGGCCGTGCGAGCACGGCTGCGCCTCGTGTTCGTCGGACTGCGACTGCCCACTGCCGGACGGCGGCCCGGCCGTGGCGGTGATGGCCCTCTATCCCGCCCAGGTCGAATTGATCCGCCACCTGATCCGCCGGATGCCCGCCCTCGCCGACGGCTCGTTCCCGGTCGAGATCGGCACTCCGGCCGCGTTCCACCAGCGCGAATGCCTGCTGGCCCTGGTCAGCCTGACGCGCAGCCACACCCATCGCGCCGTCAGCTACGGCGAGCATCCGCAGATCCTAACCCACGCCCTGACGCGGGCAACCTCCGGTGTGGTGCTGTTCGGCGATCCGGGCACGCTGGCGCGCCGCAGTCAATGGCATGGCCCACTCGATCATCTCGACGAGACGGCGGCCCAGCACGAGGCCGCCTTCGCGGCGCAGCTGGTGCAATATCTGCAAGGGCACGGTCCACACCCGTCGGCTTTTCACCTACATGAAAGCGGCGGCGTATGAGCGCTGCCTCCGTCTCGCCCTGGCCCGGCAGTCGCGTTCTCCTGGGGTGGTGGCGGGAACTACTCGCCCGCCGGCCCCGACAAATGTGGTTCGGCCGTCTCCTGCTTCACCGCGTCGAAGCGCTGATCCGCGCGACGCGGACGCGCCCCTTGGACCCGTGGCATCAGGCGCTCCTGGGCCTGGTCAGCACGCGCGTTCCCTGCGGCGGCGAACTGGAGAGTTACCTCGCCGACCTGCACATGGATCGCCAGATCCTGACTCGCTTTATCCGTGAACTGACCGATACGGGCTTGCTCTACACCAACGGCACCGGCGTTTGGGACCTCACGGCCGCCGGGCGGCAGGCGCTGGCAAGCGGCGCGCTGGCGGTCGCCGCGGAGGAACGGCGGACATTTTTTTTTGTGGATAACTCCGCGGCGCATCATCCCCCGCACTTTTTGCCGTTGCGACAACCCGCACCCGGCGTCCGCGGTCCCGCGCCGGACGTTGCCGAGGGAGTCTTTGATGTCCGCACTCTGGAAGCGTGCATCCGGCAAACGCCCCAGTGGAAAACGCGCTACCACTTCCCTGCGGATGTCGAGGCGCTGCTCCCGCCGCGCCCGGAAGATTCGGCCGAGGCGAACCGCCGGCGTGTGGTCCTCGATTCGCTGGAGCAAAGGGCGTTGGTTTTTATTCGCACCGAAGGCGCGTCGGGCGAGCCGATCCTGCTGGCTTTCGCCGTGCGTGCCGACAATGGGCGCTGGAGCCGGAGCCGGTGCTGACATTCGCCGGAAGCTGGCAAGAAGTGTTGCCCGATCTTTCCGAGGACCCGCCGGAGGCATGGCGGCAGGCATGGCAAGCCTGGTGTCATCCGCGCGGTTTGCCGTCGAGCGAGGTCGATGCCTGCCGGCTGGAGCGCGTCGAGTATCGTCTGCGGGTTCATGCCCCGCACCGTCTCATCGAACGGCTGCGGGCGGCGCGGAGCGACGCGATCAAACAGGAAGCCTGGCTCTTGGCTGGCACCCGCCGGACGCGCCCCGCCGCGCAACTGGAACTCTTGCCCCTGTAGACTGCGCTCGATCAGTTCTTGTTTTGATTCTCTTCCGTGCTTTCCGTGGTGTTATTCTTCTCTTCCCTCTCCGGCTGCAGCATCGCCGCCATGCGCCGGCGCGAGAGGTACAGCCCCCCGAAGGCAAGGAACAACACGGAGACGCCCGGATGAAAGAGCGGCCGCACGCCCTGCCATAAGCGGAGGCTCCAAGGGTACAGGCTGGGTCAAATCCTCGTCGGCCAGCACCACGTCGAAATAGCCGTTGAACATCTCCTCCCAGCTCTGCGGGCCGGTGCGGACCTCGGCCGTGGGATCGGGGTTGGCCGGGTTGTCCGCCGAGTTGTCGTAGACCGCCGTGCAGCGCAGCCGCGAGCCGGCAGGCAAATGCTTCGGCTCCGCCAGTTCGTAACGGTTCTGCCAGTTGAAATCGTAACGCGGCACGTCGAGCAAGATCTCGCTCGCTCCCGTCCACATAAAGAGCCTCATAGCGGAACGACTTTCCGCGCAGGTGCATGTGCGGGAAGAAGGCCAGCAGGAGAACGTCGCGGTTGATCTGCCAGGTCTGCGATACCTCGATGCTCGGCCGCGTGGGGCGGGATACGGAGATCGAGATCGTACATCAACTTCGTCGCCACTTCTTTTTTCACCGTATGCGGATCGGCGAACTTCAAGCCCAGCGAGGTTCGATCCGTCTGTACGGAACCGACGGCGGTGTAGTGGACGACGAAGACAAAACGCCAGCCGGCCGGGACGCGCTTGGCCATGCCTTCGGGCAGAACCAGCGGCGGCGTTCCGGGGCCGGCGGCGGCCAGGCAGTAGGAGCCGAGGCTCCCGGTTTCGCGATGTCGCGGCTACCAGGCGGTTGCAGGAACACGTTGCAGTGATGGACCACTGCGCGGTTGCCCGGCCGAATTTCCGCCGCCTGAATCCAGTGATCCTCATGGAATCCCGGATCGACCACGAAATACTGATATTCGACGGTCCCCTCCGCCGGCACCGTGAACGGCTCGGGCATGGAGACCACGAGATCGGGCGTGGGAGATGGTCCAGCCCTCCGGGAGAACTTCGGCGGCGGCGGCAAGGTCGGCCGGATCGCCACGCGGACAATCGCCGTCGATCCAGGCGAACAGAAGTTGTTTCTCGCGGTCGCTCAGACTCGGATTGTTGGCGAATCGCCCGTGCTCGGGGTCGGCGTGCCAGGGCGGCATACGCCGATCAGCGACGACTTCGCGGATGGTCGCCGCCCAGCCGGCGGCGTCCTTGTACGAGGTCAGCGAGAACGGAGCGATCTGTCCGGCGCGATGACACGTCTGGCAGTGCTGTTTGCAGAATCGGGGCGATGTCGCGGCAGTAGGTGATCGGCCCTTGCTTGGCTGGCTTGCTGACCCGGCTGATGCGGCACCCGAAGCGGCGCAGACGGGTTTGCTGACGGCTGGCCGGCTAATAGTTCTTCAGTGCGATGGCCAGATCGCGCCGGGTCGGTTGCGGACGCTGCACGCCCACGCCATACTGATCGTCGATCCGTCCCCGATAGCGCACGAGCCGCCGTTCATCGAGGACGAAGACTTCCGGGCTGCGCTCGGGCACCGAATTGGTCGGCCACCGCGTTGCCGACATCCTTGAGAAAGGGAAACGGCAGACGATGCAAACGGGCATAGCGATCCATATCGCTCAGAGCATCGTTTTGGTTGGAGTCGATGGCGACGAAGGCCACGCCGCGCGGCGAGAACTCCTTCGCCAGTTCCGCCAGACGCGGACCATACAGACGGGCAGAGCGGGCAATCGACGCCCAGAAAGGCGACCACGACGAGCTTGCGATCGCGCCAGTCGCTCAGTTGGTGCATCTGGCCGCGCGAATCGCGCAGCTGAAAGTTGTCGATCTTCACGCTTCCCGCACCGGGATTCGCGGAAGGGTCGGCCGCCGAGCTGAACGCCGGCGCCAGAAGCAACGAGAGATAGATCAAGGTGGGAAATCGTCTCATGTGTGAATCGAGAGCGCGGGCCATCTCCTTCGCCTCGCGCCCGATGCGCGGGCCTGTATCGCAAACTTAGCATTCATTTTGCCGGGAGCTGAACTCATTTGCTCGACCTGAGATTCCGGCCTATGCTTTGGCAGAATTGAGCCGGAGCCTCAAAAGCGGGTTCTGGCACGCTGGCAGCGTGCCCTACGTAGGGCACGCTGCCAGCGTGCCAGAACCCAAAAGCGCCGGCCAACGCGGATTACCAGCGACAAAGGGAGTTTCGATGCGGGTCCCGTTTCTTGACCTGAAATCCCACAACCACTCCATCGCGCCGGAACTCCGGACGGCCCTCGATGCGGTCGTGGCGGAGAGCCAGTTCATTCTCGGCCCGGCCGTCGAGTCCTTCGAGGCTCACTTCGCCAACTATCTCGGCGTGCGGCATTGCGTCGGCCTCAACAACGGGACATCGGCGCTGCACATGGCCCTTTTGGCCTGCGACATCGGGCCGGGCGATGAGGTCATCACCACCCCCGCCACCTGGATCAGCACGAGCTGGGCCATCAGTTACGTGCAGGCGAAACCGGTATTCGTCGATGTCGATCCGGTGACGTACACGCTCGATCCCCAACAGGTCGAGCGCGCCATCACGCCGCGAACGCGGGCCATTCTGCCGGTTCACCTGTACGGACAGGCCGCCGACCTCGACCCGCTATGCCGGCTGGCCGATAAGCACAACCTGGCTTTGATCGAAGACGCCGCCCAGCGGCACGGCGCAAGTACAAGGGCCGGCGTGTCGGCTCGTTCGGCCGGGCCGGGTGCTTCAGTTTTTACCCCGGCAAGAACCTCGGTGCCTTCGGCGAAGGCGGTTGCGTTGTCACCAACGATTCGGCCGTCGCCGAGCGCATCCGCTGTCTGCGCGACCACGCCCAGCAGGGCCGGCATCATCACGTCGCCATCGGTTACAACACGCGCATGGAAGGCATTCAGGCGGCGGTGCTCGACGCCAAGCTGCCGCACCTGGACGCCTGGAACGCCGCCCGCGCTCGACACGGCAGGCGCTATCGAGAGTTGCTCGCCGACGTGCCCAGTTTGGTTTTGCCGCAGGCGCCGCGCCAGAAGGGCACGTCTGGCATCTGTTTGTCGTGCTGGTCCGCGGCCAGAATCGCGACGACCTGCGGCTGGCCCTGGCCGACCGCGGCATCGCCACCGGCGTTCACTATCCCACGCCGGTGCCCTTCCAGCCGGCCTACGCTCATCTCGGCCATCAGCCGGGCGATTTCCCTGTGGCCGAGGATTTGATGCGGAACTGCCTGTCCCTGCCGATGTATCCCGAATTGACCGACGAGCAGATCGAGTACACGGCCGCTGTCGTGAAGGAACTCGCGGGAGTGGTGTATGCCTGAGACGCTGCGTGTCCTCATCACCGGGGCCGGCACCACGACCGCCGTCACGGTCCTCAAGGGCTTGCGGGCCGCCCGCGATCCCAACATCCAGATATTCATGGGTGACATGAACCCGGATTGTGCCGGTGCGCACCTCGGCGACCGCTTCCTCCAGATGCCGCCGGCGCGGGCCGCCGACTTCGAGGCGCGCGTGATCGAGCTGTGCCGCGAGCATCGCATCGGCCTGGTGATTCCGATCCTCGATTATGAGTTTTTGGGCTGGGCCGCCGTCGCGGGCCGGCTCAAGGAAATGGGTACACGGGTCGTCATCAGTCCGCGGCGGGCGCTGCGTCGCTGCATCGAGAAGGACCAAACCTACGACTATTTCCGCGAACTGGGCGTGCCGGCGATTCCGACCTGGCGGGCTGACGACTTGCGCGATCCAGCGATCTTGCCCTTCCCCGTTTACATCAAGCCCCGCTGCGGCCGGGCCAGCCTCGACAACTACAAGGCAGAGGATGTGACCGAGTACGAGGCCGCGATTCGAAAAGTACACGATCCGATCGTACAGCCGTTCGTGACCGGCTCCGAGGTGACGATCGACACCATGAGCGACCTGGACGGCAAGTTTTTGGCCGCCTCGCCGCGGTTGCGGCTGGAGGTCAAGAGCGGCCAGGCGTACCGCAGCCGGACGTTTACCGACCCGGAACTGTCGGCCACGGCCCGGCGCGTTGTCGAGGGGCTGCCGATCGTGGGGGCGGCGAATATCCAGTGTTTTCTCACGCCGGTCGGCCCGCGCTTCTTTGAGATCAACGCTCGCTTCGGCGCCGGCACGGTGCTGTCCATCCACGCGGGGATGAACGGCCCGCTCGCCCTCGCCCGGCTGGCCCGCGGCGAGACGCCGGGCGATTTGACGGCCCGCGCCGACGTGCTGATGCTGCGCTACTGGCAGGAGGTGTTTGTATGAGCGCGCTGGCCTCCGAGCAGCAATTGGCGTCGGATAAGGCCCCTTGCACGTCAGCCGGCGACGAGTCCGCCCGATCGGCTCCGGAGCTGTCCGTCATCATGCCCGTTTACAACGAGGAGCAAGCCCTGCCAGGGGTGCTGGAGGAAGCGCGGCACGCCCTGGCCGGTGCGCCGTTCGGCTTCGAGATCGTGCTGGTTGACGACGCCAGCACGGACTCCAGCCTGGCCATCCTGCTGGCGTTTCAGGAGCGGCATCCGCAGTTCCCCATGCGCGTCCTGCGCCACGAACGGAACCGAGGCATCGCCGCCGCCTGCGCCACGCTTTTCACCGCGGCGCGCGGCGCTACGTATTTCTCAATGCCAGCGATGGGCAGTGTCGGACAGCCGAGTGCCTGCGGATGATGGCGTTGCGCGATCGCTACGACCTGCTGGTCGGCAAGCGCGTCCGGAAGCACTACACCCCGTTCCGGGCCGCGATCAGCCGGGCATTCAACCTGCTGCCCTGGCTGCTGTTCGGCGTGGCCACCCACGACGCCGGCAGTATCAAGCTCGTACGCCGAGAGCTCTTGCAAATCCCCCTCGCCAGCCGGGGACCCTTTCGCGAGGCGGAGCGAATCATTCGTGCCCGGCGCCGCGGCTACCGCATCGGCATGGTGATCGTCGAGAACCAACCGCGTCGCACCGGCAAGGCGAGCGGGTGGTGCTGGGGCCTCGTCGGCCAGGCCGTCCTCGACCTGCTGCGCTGCTGGTGGCGCATCGTCCTGTGTCGCCGGCCATAGTAGCGGAATTCATTCGTTATCCTCCCCACCCTACGCATCGGAGATTCATCATGTCGGAGACGGAAACGGGATTGCTCGAACGCATCGCCACGGAATACCAGCGTCCCGATCCCGGTCGGGTCGTGGACCGCCAGTTCCTGGAGTGGACCGTGGAACGGATGCTCCCCTGGATTGTCGGCCCGGAAGTCCTCGAGCTGGGGTTCGGCGACGATCAATGGACCGTGCGCATCCTGGCCCGGTTCGGGCGGACGCATATTGTCGATGCGGCCGGAAACCTCTTGCAACAGGCGCATGCGAAATACGGTTCGAGCGTGACGACGTACCACGCCCTTTTCGAGGAGTTTTGCCCGGACAAGGCGTTCGATACGATTGTCGCCTCTTACGTGCTGGAGCATGTGGAGGATCCCGTCCAGATCCTGACGCGGGCGGCGGGCTGGCTGTCCTCTGCCGGGCATGTGCTCATCGTGGTGCCCCATGCCGACTCGCTTCACCGTCGCCTGGCGGTGTGCATGGGGATGCAAAAGACCACCGATGCACTGGGCCCGACCGACCGGCAGATGGGCCATCGCCGGGTGTATACCATCGTGCGCATGGAAGAAGACATTCGGAAAGCGGGCTTGGCCGTCGTCCGCCGGGAAGGCTCCCTCCTGAAACCGTTGCCCCAGGGGATGTTGACCGGATTATCCAAAACCCAGCTGGAGGGGCTGATGAAGCTGGGCGATGAGATGCCGATGGAGTACGCCTCCTCGATCGCCTTCGATTGCGTGCGGGCCTGCGCGATGATCCTCTTCTTCGATCTGGATGGGCCGCTCCTCGATGTTTCGCCGCGCTATATCGCGCTTCATCGCGCGCTTTTGGGCGCGTCCGCCCTACCGGAATCCGCCTACTGGGAGCGCAAGCGCGCCGCCTGTCCGGAAGAAGCGATCGTCGCGGAGACGGGCGCGGTGGATCGACCTCCGTACTTCCGCCGCCGGCTCGAACTCATCGAAACGCCCGAATACTTGGTTTTCGATCGCCCCTGGCCGTGGGTGCACGCCATCCTGAGTCGGCTGAACACGGCTCATCCCCTGGTCCTGGTGACGGCCCGTTCGCGGAGGCCGCTGCTGCTGGAGCAACTGGATCGTCTGAGGCTGGCGCCTTTTTTCCACGAAGTGTTGTCCACACCTGCCGGTCAGCGCGTGGACGTGCAAAAAGCCACCCTCATGCGCGACTACCTGCACCGTCACGATTTGCCGCACGAGGGGCACACGATCATCGGCGACACGGAAGCGGACATCGGCGCCGGCCGGCTTCTCGGGCTGCGCACCGTCGCGGTACTGTCCGGCATCCGCAACCGCGAATTACTGCTGCGGGCGAAACCCGATCATCTCCTTGAGGACATTCGTGAGTTACCCTTGATTGTCGAATCTCCCCTGCCAACGCCTATCGCTTTCGGAGAGCCGCGATGACGCTTGCCGAAGTTCGTGCCACCCCGACGCACTCAACCGCCTCGAAGCCGGTCGCCCCCTCTCGCCGTGTGAAAGGTTCCGGCCCCGTCGGCGTGGCCGTGATCGGCTGCGGCTACTGGGGACCGAACCTCATCCGCAATTTCAGCGCCTGCCCGGCCAGCAAGGTTGTGATGGTGTGCGACCAGGATGCCGGCCGGCAGGAGCGCATCGCCGCGCTTTGCCCGGCGCCAAGGTGGTGCAGGACTATGCCCGCGTGCTGGCGAACCCGGCCGTGGAAGCCGTCGCCATCGCCACGCCGGTCGGGACGCACGCGCCCTGGCCGACGCCGCGCTACGGGCCGGCAAGCACGTCCTCGTCGAGAAGCCGTTGGCCACCTCTCAGAAGGAAGCTGAGGATCTCGTTCGCCTTGCCAACGCCTGCGGCCTGACGCTCATGGTCGATCACACCTTCCTCTACAGTCCGGCGGTTCGGCAGATCAAGGCCATCGTCGATGCCGGCGAGCTGGGCGAGATTTACTACATCGACAGCGTTCGCATCAACCTGGGCCTGTTCCAGCGCGATGTCAACGTGCTCTGGGATCTGGCCCCGCACGATCTCTCGATCGTCGATTATCTCCTGGGCCGGCTGCCGCGCAGCGTGGCCGCCACCGGCAGTTGCCACACCGGAGGCGATCAGGAAGATGTGGCCTACCTCAACCTGGATTTCGGCGGCAACCTGCTGGCTTCCTTCCACGTAAACTGGCTCAGCCCCGTCAAGATCCGGCACCTGATCATCGGCGGCAGCAAAAAGGGGCTGGTGTACAACGACCTCAACGCCTGGGAGCCGATCAAGATTTACGACCGCGGCATCACGGTCGCCGAAGACCCGGAATCGCGGCGCGGCGCGCTTGTCAGCTACCGCACCGGAGACATCTGCTCGCCGCACATCGAGCAGGCCGAGCCGCTGCGCAACGTCGTCGATCACTTCACCGACTGCATCCGCACCGGCAAACGGCCGCTGACCGACGGCGAGGCGGGTCTTCGGGTCGTGCGCATCCTCGACGCCGCCCAGCGAAGCATCAAGGCCCAGGGGGGGCGGATCACTCTCTAAAACGCCTGTACTTTGGACCCTCCCGCCGTGTTTCGCCGGGAGGGTTGGCGGCGTTGACTCCACGGCTGGCTCACAGACCCGTTTGCCACTTTGCCAAATCGCAGGCCATTTGGCAGAGTGGGTTTCCTGGCGCAAAGCCTTCAAAGTTAATAGTTAGCGTCAAACAATGGATGCGAGATTGCCAGATTGCCAAATTGCCAACGAGGGCAAGGAACGGTTCATTTGGGAAGCCAATTTCTCAAGCCGCCAGATTGAAATCGGCCTCTGGCTCGTATTGTTCATTGTATTTATCATCAATGTTCCGGTTTTTCTCCGCATGGGATTGGATCCCGACGCGATGCAATGGGATCTGGGCGCTTACACCGTCCTGCAAGGACGGGTTCCCTACCGGGACTGGATGGAGAACAATCTGCCGGGAATGCTCTGGCTACACCGTCCCGATCCGCTCGTTACTGGGCTGGCGTCTGGAAGCGCTGCGGATGGTAGATGGGCTGATCGTCCTGACGCTGATTTGGCAGTTGACGCGCTGGCTGCCCACCTCCGCCACCCGGAACATGCGCCTCGGCACGGCGAGCGCGCTTCTTGATTTTTTACCTGTCCACCTCAGAATGGTGCCACTGCCAACGCGATGTCTGGATGCTGCTACCGGCGCTCCTGGCCCTGTCGCTGCGGCTCCGTCAGGTGTGGCGTTTGACCGATCCCAAAGCGAATTCGGGAAGGTGCATGGGGACACCCTTCGTCGAGGGCGTCTTGTGGGGCGTCGCGTTCTGGATCAAGCCGGTCGTGATCGTTCCGGCGTTTGTGTGCTGGCTTGTGTCGGTGCGCTGGGTCTGGCCGGCGGCCGGCGGTGCGCGAAAGCTCGCTTTGGACGCTGTCGCGCTGATTTTGGGAGGACTCACCTGCGGGGCGGCGGGAGTTTCCTGGCTGGTAGCGGTCGGGGCTTGGCCGTCTTTCGCGGAAATCCTGTTCGTGTGGAATCGGGAATACATCGCTTCGGACGTATCGGGCGGGCATCGCTGGCTGATTCTCGCCGGCGTCGCGATTCGGCTTTTCCCCTGGCTGCTGATCCACCTTCTCGCGGTGCCGGTAGCCATCGGCCAGGTGGGAAGGGCCATGATTCGATCGCGCTCGCCTCGGGAAAGTGATGCCCAAACGCTCCTGGCCGGACTCTATCTGGGTTGGCTGCTCCAGGCCGTTTGCTTGCAGCACCTGTTTGACTATGTGCAAACGCCTCCCATCCTACTGGGGTTAACCGTCGTCGCTTGCCGCTACGCGATTTCCCCCAGTCTCTCCGCCCGGCGACTCATCCCGGCCCTGTGCCTCGTCTTCGTGCTGGTGCGTTTCCCGGCGCTTTGCGTGAACCGCCTATCCGTGTGGGTCCGCTGTTGCCGTGAAGGAAGCGACGCGGAGCTGCGCGACCGCTTGACGTTGCTGCCCAAAGTGAATTGGTCCGACCTGGAGTGCGTGAAGTCCTTCCTCCGCGCTGAGGGCGTGCGCGACGGCGAACTGAGCTGCTCGCATATGTCGAGCCTCTCGCTGTATCGAGATCTCGGCGTGAACCCCGCGACGCGATCCGCGTTTCTACAAAGCCCCTTGATCTCCTTCCGGAGCCATCGGGACGCCCTCTTCGCGGAGGTGGCCGGCAGCCGTCAGCGCTTCCTCGTCTGCGACGCCGAAGGCTTCGGCATGGAGAAACTGTGCGCGACTTTGCACCTGGACGAGGAGCCTGAAGACTCTCGCTACCCCTGGGCGGACCATCTCGTTTTCCGCTCCGGCCGCTATCTCGTGTTTCGTCTGTCCGGCCCTCAGACGCGGTCGTGGTTTGAAACAAACTCGAAGCTGTGATAACAATCACGAAGGCCCCCGGGAACAAAGGGAGGAGCCGCCCGACTTCCACTTCCGGCGCGACGACGCGCCAGCGGCGTCGATCGGGGAAAGGGACCGCGCGTGATCGTTCAACAGGGCGACGATTTCGAGCGGGTCGGCCGGTTTGACGAAGTGGTAAGCGAAGCCCTCTTCCCGTGAGCGCTGGCGGTCGGCCTCCCGACCGTAACCCGTCAGGGCGATGAGGAGCGGTTTCTTGCCGGGCAGATCGCGGAGCCGTTCGGCCACCTCAAAGCCGTCCATCTCCGGCAAGGCGATGTCCATCAACACGACATCCGGTGAAGAAGTCTGGATGGACGCGAGGGCGGCGGGGCCGGTCGTGGCGACATCCACGGCGAAGCCGTTATGCCGCAGGATCATGGTCAGACTCAACGCGCAATCGGGGTTGTCCTCGACGACCAGGACGTGCAGCGGCCGCCCTGCCGCTGGGGAAACAGGGACGTGCTGGGCATCGGTGCGCCAGGCGGTGGCCATGGGAATCCTCCTGAGGTGTTCAATCGAGTGAGCAGTTGGCGACTCCCTTCCGTGGGTAAGCCTGGACGAGAGATTCAGCCTCCGAGCTTATGGTTGAGTTAGAGTTTACGGGACGGCGCGTCCCCTGTCAAAAGAAATGCGGAAGAATCTTTTTTACATAGCCCCCGGCTTGCCGGGGGTGTTTTTGTTTCCCCCGGCAAGCCGGGGGCTATGTGCGCATCGCCTGGAGATCCATCGTCTGCGCCGCCTGCCACACCTCGACGGTACCGATCGGCAGCCAGAAATTCGCCTCGATGACCTGCACGCTTTGCCGTTTCGCCAATTCGCTGACGTACTGCGTCACCTCATATTCACCGCGCGGCGACAGGGTCAACGGAATGTCAAAAACGTCGCGCGGGAAAACGTACGCGCCCGTGTTGGCGAGCTGCCGGCCATCGAGGTCGGGTTTCTCGACGAGACGGTCGAGTGTGCCGTCCGGCTTGCGGAAGGCGATGCCGAAGCGGCGCGGCTCGTCCACCGGATGACACAGCACGCCAGCCGAACAATCCGCCAATTTCGCCAGGTCGGCGGCGCCGAAGAGGTCATCGCCATTGAGCGCCAGGAATCGTTCGGAGCGCACCTGTGCCCGGCATGAAAGCAGGGCATCGCCGGTGCCGCGCGGCTTCGCCTGTGGTACGACCTGCCACTGGGCGAAATGCGTTTGCTGGCTCAGGTAGGCTTCGACCTGTTCGCCGAGGTAATGGGTGACGACCAGCACGCGATCGACCGCGCGCGGCAGGGCGGCGAGCGTCCAGTCGAGGATGGGCCGGCCCTGCACGGGCAGAAGCGGCTTGGGCGTTTGCAGTGTGTGCGGGCGAAGACGGGTGCCCAGGCCGGCGGCCAAAATGATCGCGTCCATAACCAGCAACGTCTCCACGTTCGGTTCGGGGTGTCGATAAAGTAGCTCGTCCGCGGCGTCTGTGCGGATTGATCCGCTTGCGCGTTCTCTCAGGTTTATCAGTTTGGGGCGGATTCCATCAAGGTCCGTGCCTTGCCCCGTCGATGCAAGCAGCATTCACGGTTTGCGCCGCTCTTACGGGCTTGTTGGTCCGGGCGGCCTTCTTGATAGAACGCGACGGGGTTCCACAGGCCACGGACGGGCCGCCGCGGATGCCCCTGTTGTACACAGGAAAGGTAGGGAAGCTATGCGTCGCGGAATGCTGCTGTTGCTCAACCTCGGCCTGCTCGGTTCGATCGTCGGCTGTGGACGCGGGGTTTGTGATTGCATCGTCTACCCCCTCGATCATGGCACGCCTTCCCCGATCGTCCGGCCGGCGTCGGCGGTCGGCCAACCGCTCCAGCCCACCCCGGCGGCCAACACCCCGGCCCCGCAATAGTAACATCGTTTAGCCGCGAGCCGCCTTTTCTCCCTCCCCCCTTGTGGGGGTAGGCGCTCACCCCTACCCTCCCCCACAAGGGGGGAGGGAGAAGCACCCCCCACCCCTGCCCTCCCCACAAGGGGGAGGGAGTTTGCCGCGCTCGCCTGCGGCTCGCGGCTAAACGATGTCGCATTTCATTTCGGGTTTCCCGCACGGCGAGTGCGGTGCCGGCGCGAGGCGGCGGGACGCTGTTCCACAAACGGAATGGGCGGTGGCGGCGTGTCCGTGGGGTGCCGGTTCGCGTTCTGGGCCGCGATCTCCAAAAATCGTTCCTGGCTGCGCACGCGCATCTGCGTTTCGCCCGGCTGAATGCGCTCGTAACGGCCGTCCGGCAACAGCACGCGCGCCTTGGTGTTGTCGGCCAGCGACGTGGCCAGGATCTCGCGGATCAGCCGCTGTTTCAGCTCCGGCGGCTCGATCGGGAACACCACCTCGACGCGCCGGCTCAGGTTGCGGTCCATCCAGTCGGCCGAGCCGATGTACACCTGCGGATCGCCGCCGTTGCCGAAGTAATAAATCCGGCTGTGCTCCAGAAAGCGATCCACGATGGAGATGACGCGGATGTTGTCGCTGACGCCCGGCACGCCGGGGCGGAGCGAGCAGATGCCCCGGCAAATGAGGTCGATCCTCACGCCGGCCTGGCTGGCCCGGTAGAGCGCCTGCACGATGGCCGGCTCCAGGATGCCGTTGATCTTGGCGATGATGCGCCCTTCCTTGCCGCCCTGCTGCAAGGCCGTCTCGCGGTTGATCTTCTCGATCATGAACGATTGCATCCGGCTCGGCGCCACGACCAGCTTGCGCCATTGCGGCAGCTCGCAGTAGCCGGTCAGGTAGTTGAAGAGCGCCGAGGCGTCCTCGCAGAAATCGGGGTTGCAGGTGAAATAGCCGAGGTCGGTGTAGATGCGGGCCGTCTGCGGGTTGTAATTGCCGGTCGCCAGGTGGACGTAACGGCGGATGCCGTCGTCCTCGCGGCGCACCACCAGGGCGACCTTGCAATGCGTCTTCAGGCCGATGAAGCCGAAGACGACGTGGACGCCGGCCTTCTCCAGCTCGCGCGCCAGACGATGTTGCGTTCCTCGTCGAGCCGGGCTTTCAGCTCGATGACGGCCGTCACCTGCTTGCCGTTGTCGGCGGCGCGCTGCAGCGCCCGCACCACCGGCGAATCGCTGCTGGTGCGGTACAGGGTCAGCTTGACGGCCAGCACGCGCTCGTCGTCGGCGGCCGCGTCGATGAAATCGACGACGTGGCGTGAACGACTCGTAGGGGTGATGCACCAGGATGTCGCGGGTGCGGATGGCCGGCCAGAGGTTGGGCGCCTGGGCGAACTCCGGCACCGGCTGCGGCACGAACTGCGGATCGCGCAGGTGCGGATAGCCGGGCAGGCCGTGAATCTGGAACAGCCCCGTCAGGTCGAGCAGGCCGGGATGGCGGTACACGTCGGTCGGGTCGAGGTCGAGCGCGGTCATGAGGAACTGTTCGACCTCGGCCGGCGCGTCCGTCCTCGATCTGCAGCCGCACGGCCGCACCGCGGCGGCGGCTGCGGACCTCTTCCTCGATGGTCTTGAGCAGGTCCTCCACCTCGTCGTCGTCGATCTCGAAGTCGCTGTTGCGCGTGACGCGGAAGACGGCGTCGTGCTCGATCTGCATGCCGGGGAACAGCTCCGGCAGGTGCATGCGGATGACGGTTTCCAGCGGGACGAAGTTGCCAAGACGTTGATCCCGCCCGGCATCGCCCCCGGTTCCGGGAGGGGATGCGGGGGGCAGCGGCACGAAGCGCGGCAGCACGGCCGGCACCTGCACGACGGCGAACAGCTTCTCAGTGTCGCCGGGACGCTGCAACATGACGGCCAGATTGAGCGACTTGTTGAGCAGGTGCGGGAACGGGTGGCCGGGGTCGATGGCCAGCGGCGTCAGCACGGGAAAGATCTGGCGGCGGAAGACCTCGGCGAAGTGAATGCGGTCCGCCTCGGTGAGGTCCTTGGGATACGCAGGAAGATCCCCTCGCGCTCCAGGCCGGGCAGCACCTGCTCCATGAAGCAGCGATAGGTCTCGGCGGTCATGGCGCGCACGGTCTGGCCGATGCGTTCGAGCTGCTCCGTGACCGGCATGCGGTCGGCGCCGGAGCCGTAGGTGATGCCGGCCTGCACCTTCTGCTGCAGGCCGCCGACGCGGACCATGAAGAACTCGTCGAGGTTGGACTCGAAGATGGCCAGGAACTTCAGGCGTTCCAGCAGCGGCACGCTGGGGTCTTGCGCTTCCTCCAGGACGCGGCGGTTGAATTCCAGCCAGCTCAGTTCGCGGTTGAAGTAGAGAGAAGGATCGTCCAGGGCCGTCACGGCGGGCACGGCGAGCCGTTGCATACCACACCTCCTGATGGGGAATCCGTATTATAACAGCCCGGAGATTGTCGTACATAGCCCCCGGCTTGCCGGGGAAACGTTCACCCCCGGCAAGCCGGGGGCTATCTGGCAGGACTCGATGGATGCGTGAAAGCATCCTGGCGGAACAGACCCATGCCTTCGTCCGCGAGCAGCACTGGCAGGCGGCGGTGCTGCCCTTCGGCGCCACCGAGCCGCACAACCTGCACATGCCCTACGGCACCGACAAGCTTCCAGGTCGAGGTGCTGGGCCAGCGGGCCTGCGAGCGAGCCTACCAGGCCGGGGCGCGCGTGGCCCTGCTTGCCGGCCATGCCCTTACGGCGTCAACACCAACCACCTGAAAATCCCCGGCGCCCTGGCGTGCAGCGTCACGCCGACGACGCTGCTGGCATCTGCTGACCGACCTGGTCGATTCGCTGGAACGGCAGGGGGTGCGCAAGCTGGTGCTGCTCAACGGCCACGGCGGCAACGAGCTGAAGCCGCTGACGCGCGAGCTGCACCATCGCACCGGCGTGTTCCTGTGCGTGTGCGACTGGTTCCGCATGGCCCGCGACGTCTATCCGGGGCTGTTCGACGGCCCGGGCGAACACGCCGACGAGGTCGAGACGAGCCTGGGCCTGGCCTTCTTCCCGGATCTGGTGCACCCGGAGCTGGCCGACGACGGCGCGGCCCGGCCGTCGCGCTTCGAGGCGATCAACCGCGGCTGGATCAGCATCACGCGGCCCTGGCACCTCGTCAGCGCCAACACCGGCCTCGGCGACCCGTCGGCCGCGACGGCCGACAAGGGCCGGCGGCTGATGGACGTGCTGGTCGAGCGGCTCGGCGATTTCCTC
Source organism: uncultured Planctomycetota bacterium (assembly GCA_963767535.1). Taxonomy (GTDB): domain Bacteria; phylum Planctomycetota; class Planctomycetia; order Gemmatales; family Gemmataceae; genus JAJPHU01. The sequence continues at coordinate 585,899 of CAVYEC010000004.1, read as the reverse complement.
ATCGAGTTGGCCGCCGCGCCGATGGATGAGACGTTTCCGTTTTAATCGGGGTTTTTCGCCCCTGAGCGGGGGGCGTAAGCCCCCTGAGTGGAAGACTCAGGGGGCTTACGCCCCCCGCTCAGAAGAGATTGAGTTACTTCGGAAAAAAGAACGTCTCCGCCGTCCGTCGCAGCAGCCAGTCCTTGTCCTCGGCGCTGAGAAAATCCAGGCGCATGCGCACGAGGTCGATGCTGTCCTGATACTTCTGCTCGACGACCTGAAACGGACAATCGCTCTCCCACATGCAGCGGCGGACGCCGAATGCCTGGATCACCTTGCGGATCATCGGCGCCAGGTCGGTGTACGGCGGCTGTTTCTTGCCCAGGGCGTAGAAGGCGCCGACCTTGACCATGACCTTCTTGTGCCTGGCCAGGTCGCACAGGGCGGCCACGTCCTTATCGCGGATAGTCCCGTCGGCGCCGATGCGGCACAGGTGGTCGATGAGGACCGGCGTGCCCGGATATTTGCGGCACATGCGGTCCAGTTCCGGCAGGGCGTCGGGGTTAATGAGGCAGCTCATGGCCTGGTTGTTCTTGGCGCCGGCGGCGAACATCTTGTCGTAGCCGGCCGGTTGCAACCATTTCTCGACGGCCATTTTGCTCAGCGCCGGCAGGATGCGAAAAGCGCGGACGCCTTTTTTTGCCAGTTCGCCCATGAGGCGATCGGGATTATCGGCCAGGGGGTCGATGACGGCGGTGCCGGAAAAGACGCCCTTGTAGAGAGACATCATGTCCAGCATGTAGCGATTATCGAAGCCGTAATAAGACATTTGAATCAGGTTGATGCGATCGACGCCGGAGGGTTTGCTGTGCTTGAACAGATCCTCCGGCGTGAACCGCTTGGGCTTCATGTCCTCCGGCTTGAACCCCGGAGCCAGAGGATAATGGGCCGTGTCGTCGGTCCAGACGTGGACGTGCGCGTCGATGAAGCCCATGCGTGTGTTCTTTCCGGCGAAGGCCAGCCCTACGTACCGGCCCCTGTATCAGCCACCTTCCGACTTGAAGGCGAATGCTTGCAGCTGCAACCCATCGGGGCCATCCGTCTCCAGGGCGGTGGTTGGGAAGCCATTCTGGGCGAGTAGCCGCGGCAGCGTCCGCTCGGAGAAAAGGTTGAGATGATCCAGCGGACACAGAACAGCGGTGTTCGGCTTGGGCGGATAATACTGTTTACTGTAGACGTTGGGCGTGGTCAAGAACATCATTCCGCCCGGCTTCAGTTTGCGATGCGCCGAGCGGACAAACCCGGCCGGGTCGAGCAGATGTTCCAGCACCTCAATGGCGACCAGGATGTCATAGGAAGAATCGGGCACACCGGTCGCCTCATAGAAACCTTGGTGGACCGATAATTGCAGATACCTCTTACACCAGTTGGCGACCGGGGCGGCCGGCTCAATGCCCTCTACCTGCCAGGTTCGCGCCGGGCGCCGCTGAGAAAGTAACCCGCGGCCGAACCCACTTCCAGCAGCCGGCCTCGTCCCGTCCGGCCCGCCTTGAACCAGTGGCGTTCCACCTTGTCCAGAAGGTAGAGGAACCCTTCGACACAAACACTCGAAGTATATTTTTCCACGTCATTGACATAATTTTCGTGTTGCTCCGGGCAGAGGCCGAGGGCAGGGTCGTCCAAGTAAGGAGACACCATCAGCAATCCGCAGCGCGAGCAGCGGTGATAGGTCGTGTTATGGCGGCGGGTCTCTCCCTGGGCGGTCCAGTACCCTTTCAGCGACCCCCCGCACAGCCAGCAGAGGGCGTGGCCGCGGATGACTTGGCCCGACGGAAGCCGAGTACACTCCTCGCGCTCCGGAGCAGGAACCGTCGCCGCCAGCCGGACGCTCTCCAGGTCGCCCATCGAGCGGAGCCATTTATCCAGCCAGGTAATCCAGCCCAGGAACGAAGGGGCCTTCGATTCGATCATCGCCTTCTCCTCAACTAATTCACGATCCGGTTCGTGATATCCGGCTCGCCCCACCACAATCTGCCATCTCCCGTCAGGGTAGTGGTTTTGGTTTTGGCACGCTGGCAGCGTGCCCTACGTAGGGCACGCTGCCAGCGTGCCAAACAAACGGCCACTACCCTCGTCAGGCCGCACGCGGCGCCGTCAAAGAGGCGGCGTGGGCGTGCTGGGGATCGCACATGAAGGCGAAGAGCTTGTCTAACTGCGGCTTCCAGTCGGAATACTTGGCATCGATCTCGGTCTTTGCTTCGTGGATGATGCGCTGACGGAGGGCCGATTCGTCCAGCCCCTGCTCGATGGCCGTGGCGATGCTTTCGATGCTCGGCTCGACCAGCAAGCAGTTGCCGCGATCGCGCAGCAGCCAGGTCGTCGCGGCATTGCGGTTGGTGACGACCAGACAGCCCGACGCCATCAACTCAAAGGGCAAATACGACGGATGCCGGGTGAGCATCAGCACCAATCCAAGATCGCAGCTACGGTAGAGTTCGGCGGTTTGCTGGATGGTGAGCACGCCGAGATTGTCCACGACGCCCTGAAGGCCAAAGTCACGGGGCCGCCAGTACTCCCCGGCCGACAGGATTTCCACCCGACCGCCCAGTCGCTGCTTAACGCGCCGCAGCGCCTCGGTCCCCAATTCAAAAGCGTTCCGAGGGTTCTTTGGCCGCCCGTAAAAGAAGACGCGCAGCCGGCGTGCGAGGCCAATATCGGGAGCGGGGTGGAAAAGCGACGTATCCACCGCCGGCATGAAATGGCAAGCGACACCGCCGTGCTCGCGCTCGTAGATCTCCTGGAGGGGACGCGTGTTGGCCAGGCCGTAAAAGCCGAAGCGATAGCTCGCCTCCACCTGCCCGCTGGTGGTGCCGGCCGGGTAGAACAGCGGCTCATAATCTTGCAACAGGTAAAATTTGCGCCGGGTGCGGTTGAATTTTAACAGCGTGTAGGCGGTGCTCCACAGGGTGGCCACGCAGGCATGGGCGTACTCCAGCGTGTCCAGGTCCGCCTCGTTTCGGACGGGGTGGACGACCTGGCCGTCCAGGCCGGGAAAACATTTGACAATGGACGCTCGAATCGCCTCGGGAGGATCGATGCCGAGGTAATAGAATCGATTGGTGACGCCGTAATGGAGCCGCAGATGGTTGGCCAGGCGAAGGATGGTATGAATGCCGCCGTAACCGGCGTTGGTGAATTCGGGTATGAACCAGTTGATCGAACGGATCTCGATCGGTCCCGCATTGGCGGCTTGCAATTGCAGGCTGGCGTCCCGTTGCGCCGGCGAGAAATCAAAGAAGGTCGCCAGGCTCCGCGCTACATGCATGGAGTCATCAGGCTGGACCCAGGTGATGCCGGCCTCGCTGTCCGCCCGCGCTACGGGGGGTAGCAGCACCTCTCGTTCTCCTCCGGCGGCAAGCCCCTCCTTGCACGGTCGCAGCAGAGGACGCGGTGAATGATCGGCGAGATGGGAGCTGAAGTAGGGGTCCCCCTGGGGAACGGCCGACTCGCAGATGAGGCGCAGCCGCTCCCGGTCGGCCGTGCCAGCCGGGATGAAACGCCCCTCTCGCGGCGGGGCGAGGAACTTGGCGAACGGGTTATAGACGATGCGGCGTCCCTGCGCCGTCACGCGGCAGCACAATTCGATGTCATGGCCCGCTTGCTGGTAGTGCGGGTTGAACCCGCCGGCCTGCGCGAAGGCGTCGCGGCGGACCAGCAGGCAGGCCGCGCCCACCGCGGAGCAGTTGCGATACCAGTTGGTGTCGCCAAAACAGTTCCAGTCGGCCCCCTTGATGGAGGCGAACAGCGGAAGCACTTGCCCGTCGCGGCGGAGGACCAGCGGCCCTTGCAACAGGGTGCCGTCGGCGTCCGCCACCTGCCCGCCGACAATACCCACGCCCGGTTGCTCCACCCACGCCACCAATTCATCCAACCAGTCCGAATCGGCGGGATCGAGCCAATCTTTGAGAAAGAGCAGAAGGTCGGTCTCCTGCCCCTCGGCCGCGCGGTTGAGCACGGCGGCGACCGCTTCCTCCTCCGAGCCGACTACGATACGAGTCCGGTTGTCGCGCCGGAGCCATTCGTAATAGTCCCGCACCGGCGCGGGCAGCAAGCCCGTGTGCGCCACCACCACGCGGACAGGATCTTCGCCTTCGAGTTGCTGGATTTTGCCCAGCAATGCGGGCAGCCGGCCGGACGTGCCGTCGGTGTGTACGATGATCGCGATGCTCTTGGGCTCGCCGGGGTCTCGCCGCAATCTCAGGAAGCCCGATCGGTCGAGAATCACCTCGCCCTTTCGGCCACTGCGGCGGCAATGTTCGTTGAGGGTGCGCAGCTGGGCGGCGCGGGCGTAAGGTTTGGCTTCGAGGCCCGCCGAGGTCGAGCGCGACCAAAAGCGCCAGTGATAGAGCACCTCCGGGATGTGAGCGATGCGTACGTTCCCTTCGAGGACGCGGAAAAAAAGGTCCCAGTCCTGGGCACCATCGGTCTCCGGGCGAAAACCGCCCGCGGCGCGCACCCGCTCCGTTCGCAGGACGTTGAAGTGGGTCAGGTAGTTGCCGGTCAGCATAATGTCCGGTGACCAGGCCGGCTTGAAAAGCGGATTAAAATGGCGGGAGCCGTCCTCCGTGATCAGATCCTTGTCGGAGTAGAGGAAGTCCAGTTCCGGATCCTCATTGAGCCGCCGCACCACTTCGTACAGGGCGGTGGGAGCCAGCAAGTCGTCGTGATCGAGCAGGGCGACGAACTCGCCCCGGGCCAACTCCAGGCAGGCGTTGCTGTTGTGGGAGATCCCCTGCTGGACGTCGAAGAAGCGGACGCGGATTCGCTCATCCGCCTGGGCCGCCTCCTCCAGGAGCTGCCGCACCGCCGGGTCCGTGGACCGGCCATCCGCCAGACACAATTCCCAGCGATCGTAGGTCTGGGCGAGCACGGAAGCGATGGTCGCCTGGAGGATCTCCTTGGGCGGGTTGCAGGTGGGGGTCAGAATGCTTATGACGGGACGATAGCGGAAGGCTTTGGCATTCTCCCGCTGCGCCGCCATTCCCTCGGGCGTGGGCTGACGGTCGGCCAGCCAGCGTTCGTATTCGGAAGGCGTCTGCCCCGGTGGGGGGCAAGTCGGCTGAAGATGGGGCTGCCTTGCCCCGAGGCGGCGCCTCACCTTGGCGGCGGCGCGGCGACACACCGTGCGGGCGCCTTCGCGCCACCACAGCCGTAAACCCCGCGCACACAAGCGAACCCAGTGAGAGCGCCGCGTACCTTCGGGGGCCAGTTGCCAGCGCAAGCGCGACAGCGCCGTGTAATCGCCCAGGCGAAGCTCCCCTCCGGAGTGACCAACACCTCGCGGATCACATCCGGCCTCACCGCGGACGGCTCGGACCGTTGCGCGCCTCTGTCCGTGAAGTAGGCTTCTTGCAGTCGTTGCTCCAGAGCGGAGATCTGCTTGAGGTAGGCGGCTTCGCGGGCTTTTGCCTTGGCCAACTCCTTCGCTTGCTCTTCCGCCTCGCGCTTGCTCGAATAGACCGCCGCGTCCTTGGCGCCAGTTTCACGTACCAAATACTCCAACTGCTCGCGCTGAGACAGGGTGGTCTGCCGAACGCCTAGAATCTCCTGAATCAGTTGCCAGTAGCGCCGTTCATAACGCGACACGACGCGCGGAAGGGTCACGGCGTTTTTGCAGAACATGGCGGTCCAGGCCGTGATGTACGAGCTGTTGTATTCCACGTCCCGATAGAAGCCGTGCGTGGCGAACAACTCCGCCCAGTATTCGGGCTGCCGGACGTTAAAGTGCGTCGCCTCGTTAAAGTCGGACGGCGTCGAGGAGAACAACACCCGATCGCAAGAGCGGCAGAAATTGGCGACAGCCTGTTCCGCGTCCGCCGCCAGGAGATGCTCCAGCACCTCAATGCAGACGATAAGGTCATAGTGCCGACTTAACGGACTGGTGACGGATTGGACTTTGCAATGATCCTTGATTTCGGGGTGGACGTTCTGAATGGCATACTCCGAGATGTCGATGCCCTCGGCATCAACACCGCGTTTGCGAAAGGCTTCCACGAGGAATCCCAGGGCACAGCCGGCGTCGAGGACGGACGCGGCGACAACTCGCTCACGATGCGCTCGGCAATGGTGTCAAAGAACGTCAACCATTTCTCCGTCCGCTCGTAAGGCAAGCCACATCCCGTCAAGTAATAATGGGCGCCGTAGATCTTGTCGGGGTCCACAAGGAGCGGCTGCGGTTGGCTCATACTGAATCTCACCTCAGGTAATCGGGTCGTGCTCTTGTGCCCACCGGCGCGGCGCCTTGCTGTCCCCGGCCGGGCGCAGTCAAGCAGCGGAATCCTCTCGAAGTCCCGACAAGGGAGTGCTTCCTTTAAGCCAGCAAGGACTGCCTTATCTCGTGTACGGCCGTACCGACGCGCACTCTGGGATTAGTACAAGTATCGGCAAAACCGACCCAATCCCTTGAATCGGCAGAATGGTTCGATTGAGAAATGCGAACCGTTTTCTCGACCGGGGTGGCGGGGTGGAAACGCATTTCCGGTAGGTTTTTTGGTTTTGGCACGCTGGCAGCGTGCGCTACGTAGGGTACGCTGCCAGCGTGCCGCACAAGACGCCACTACCGCATTTCCTGGACGGCCAATCGGTTTCTTCTTGCGGCAGCCGCGCGGCAGCTTTACACTTCCCTGATGTTGACCGCCCAAGATAGTCGCCTCGGGGGCGGAGTATTTCAGCCACCATCGGAGGCGCTATTCGCGCGAACCTGCTGCTTGTCGGAGGCGTGACCCTTCTGCTCGGCGCCTGCTCGTCCACCGTCAGCCATGCCCCTCCTCCCATCAACAAGCAATTGCTGGCCGGCAAATGGAAAAATCGCGCGGAATCGCAGTTCATCACCGGCTACGAATTTGCCGAGGACGGCAACATGAAAATGACCGTCAAGGGCATGAAAGAGCCTGTGACGGGCCGGTACGCCTGGAACGGCGAGCGCACCCTGGAAGTGAAATACAAGACGGAGGCGGACGTTCAGAAAGCGTTTCAGGAGGCCGCCAAGGCTTACAAGGACGGGGTGAAGGGCCGCATCAAAGCGGGGGAACTGAGCGACCGGGCGGGGCCGAGCATTTTGGGCGCGGTCCCCGACGAGTTGCCGGGCGAGGAGTCGTTCCAGGCGAGTTTTGCCGAGAAGCCGCGCCTGCTCATCCTCGTCCGGGAAAGCGGGCAATCCCAGACCTTCGAGCCGGCGGAATGATCGCTCAGCGGACCTCGACCGCGACCGGCAAGACGTGGCTAATCATGGCATCGCGGAGATCCTCATCGCGCTTCATCGGCTGCGTGCGCCCCTGGGCGTCGGTGGCGCGGGCCATGAGGACCCGACGGCCGGCACGCTCCGGCGTCTGCCACGGATACTCCCACCGCTGCCAGGTGTACCGGGCGGCCTTGTCCAGCAGCTTGGCCTCGGCCCAGCTCTTGCCGCCGTCGGTGCTGACCTCGACGCGCCGGACCTCCTCCTCACCCGCCCACGCCGCCCCGTGGACGCGATAGTTCGTGTTGGCCGCGACCACTTCTTCCGCCGCCGGTCGCGCGATCTCGGACTTGACCTGCATTTCCCGCACGGGCACGAGGGACGGCTGCCCGTGACGGCGATCCCAGACGGTGTACATGAACGTCTGGAAATAGCCCTGGTAGGGACGATCGGTGACAGTGATACGCTTCAGCCATTTGACCGAAGCCATGCCGTACCAACCGGCCACCACCGCGCGCACCGGGCGCCGTGCGCGGCCGGCAGTTCCTTGCCGTTCATCTGATAAGCCAGCAGCACCTCCGGCCGGCGCGCTTTGGCCAGCGGCAGGCTGCGTGCGTAAGCAATGACGCCGGGCGACTTGGGATTGGGCGGTTTGAGTTCGCCCTTGTCGGCCCCTTCCAGGATCACCTCGACGGCCCCCTCGCGCACGCCGGCCCGTTCCAGCACATCGGCCAGGCGCACGCCCACCCATTCGGCGTTGCTGACGCCGCCCAACTCCCAGCGGATGCCCAGTTGCGGCGGCTTCAAAAAGACCCGGCTGTTGCCAGAACATTCCAAAATCGCCGTCAGCGAATGCGACGGCATCTTGCGCAGCTCGTCATAGCCGATCTCGAATGGCCGTTCGACCGCACCCTCCACCTTCAGCCGCCAGGAACCGGCGTCCAGCTCGGGCACTTCAAAGTGGGTACGGACGTAAAACTGCTCGTTGGGCGTCAGGAAACTATCGAGAGAGGCGAAGGGAAATTCCAGATTATCCGGATCCTTTTGCCGGATGATGACGCCGGGCAAGCGTTGATTCGTCTCCGATGGAGCCGCGGAGGCGAGTGGCAGTGCGGCCAGCGCGGCACTCGTGACAAAAGTTCGCCGGTCGAGAAGCGCCTGACGACGATCGGTCGAGCTGGCATCCATTGGGATCTCCTTGCGCGGGTCCAGGCTTCAATCCCTATGTTCGATGCGATACAGGTGCGTGTGCGTGCGAACGAACAGGGCGTCGCCGGACACGGCCGGCGACGCCCGGCAGCCGTCCTTGAGTTTGTTGCTGGCCAGCTTCTTCCACTTCGGCCCGGCCGCCACGACATGCCCCATGCCGTCCTCGTCGAAGAGGTAGAGGCGTTCGCTGGCGTACAGGGGCGACGCCCAGTAATTGCCCCTCAGACGCTCCTGCCAGACCGGCGGCCGGTCTTGGCGTCGAGGCAAGAGACCATCTCTTTCTCGTTGACCATATAGAGATATTCTTTCACGAGCAGCGGCGACGAGCGCGAGGGCACGCTGCTCTTGTTCTTGACCGTCCACTCGATGTTCGAAGCGGTGATGTCGCCTTTGCCGTCCGGCCGAACGGCCAGCATCCGCAAGCCGCCGTCGCCGGTACACAAAAACAGTTTGCCCAATCCGAACAGCGGCGGGGCCGTTACGTTCATGCCGCCGTGATAGACTTTCCACAGTTCGTCGCCCGTCTTCACGTCGTAAGCAATGGTCGCCATCGCCGCCGGGCTGATTAGCTCCGCTTTGTCGGCGACCGTGATGACCGCGGGCGTGCCGAACGCTTTCTTGGCGTCACCGTCCTTGGTCTTGTAGTCGATGTCGCGGTCCTTTCTCCACACGGTCTTGCCGGTCGCTTTATCGAGGGCAACCACGTACTGGGAATCGAAGCCGTCGAACTGGAGAAAGAGCAGGTCGCCATAGAGGATCGGCGACGAGGCGGCGCCGCGGAAGTGATCGCAATGCAGGTCGCGCCGCTCCCACAGCTTCTCGCCCGTTTTCGTATCCAGGCACGCCGTCCCGTAGGTGCCGAAGTGGACGTACACCCGGCCTTCCTCGATGGCCGGCGTCGGCGAGGCGAAGCTGTTGTATTTTTGCCAGAGCGCGCTGGGATCGAGCACGTCGAAGACCTTGACATCGTGGGCGATCTTGCCGGTGGTGCGATCGATGCCGACGGCGAACAGCTCGGACCCGTCGGCGCGGGCGGTCGTCACCCAGACCTGATCGCCCCACACGACCGGCGAGGACCAGCCCTTGTCGTGAATGCGCGTCTTCCAGACGACGTTTCGGTCTTCACCCCAGGTCAGCGGCAGCTTGGCCGTATCAGCCCGGTTGGCGCCGCGCGGCCCGCGGAACTGCGGCCAGTTCTCCCCGGCGCTGGTCGCACCGGTCACGGAAAGGATCACAAGCGACAGGAGGAGGATACGCATAGAGGACTCGTCGTTCGGGGGAGAATCAAGGGAAGGTCGTTGTCTCGGCGGCGCGCTGCCTACGGGGGTTATAGGAAAGACGATGTTCCGCGGCGCGGGTCAAAGCATCACCAGCCCGAAGCGCAGCGAGGGGCAACCCTCGCTGGCGCTTCGGGCTGGTAAAGGAAAGGTCGGTCCTTACTTCTTTTCGGCGGTCGCCGTGGGGACTTTGACCAGCACGAAATCGGTCGCCCCTTCGGGATTGCGCACTTGCAGCAGAACACCCTTATCGAGTTTCGCCTTGGCGACGGCCTCGCGCGCCGCCGTCGCATCCTTGATCGGCTTCTTGTCCACCTTGACGAGCATCATGCCGCGGTGCAGACCGGCGTCGGCGGCGGGGCTGTCCGGCTGGACCTGCGTGACGACCACGCCCTTGGTCCCTTCCTTGTAGCCCATCTGCTTGGCCATCTCCGGCGTCAGGTCCGCGACCTCGGCGCCGAGCTGATCCAGCTCATCCGCCTGCTTCTCCGCGCTCGGACCCTGCCGCGAGGGTTTGCCCGCCAAACCAAACTCGGACGGCTGCTCCGCGACCGTCACCTGCAATTCCTTGCTCGTGCCGTCGCGCAGGAGCATGAGGGCCACCGGCTTGTTGAGCGTCAGACCGGCGACGACCGACTGCAAGTCGTGACCGTTCTCGACCGGCTTGCCGGCCAGCGTCGTGATGACGTCGCCGTCCTTTAGTCCCGCCTTGGCGGCCGGCGAATTGTCGAAGACGCGGGCCACGAGCACGCCCTTTTGCTTGTCCAGGCCGAGCCGGGCCGCCACTTCGGGATCGAGATCCTTGATCTGCACGCCGAGGTAGCCGCGATGCACCGAGCCGTCCTTGGTCAGTTGATCGCAGACGTTCTTGGCCATGTTGGACGGGATGGCCAGGCCGATGCCCTGGAACCCGCCGCTTCGGCTCTTGATCGCCGAATTGACGCCGACCACCTCGCCGCGGAGGTTGATCAGCGGGCCGCCGGAGTTTCCGGGGTTGATGGCAGCGTCGGTTTGCAGGAAGTCCTCGTACATGTTCAGGTGCAGGCTGCGGCCCTTGGCGCTGATGATGCCGTGCGTCACCGTGCCCGCCAAACCGAACGGAGCGCCAACGGCCAGGACGCCGTCGCCGATCTCCATGGCCGAGCTGTCGCCGAACGCCAGGTAGGGCAGCGAATCCTTCGTCTCGACGCGGACGATGGCCAGGTCCGTTTTCGGATCGCTCTTGATGTCCCTGGAGACGAACTTGCGGCCGTCGCGCAGTTGCACCAGCACCTCGTCGGCCCCGGCGACGACGTGGTGATTGGTCACGATGACGCCGTGCGGATCGACGACGAAGCCGGAGCCGAAGCCGTGCTGTCGCGGCGCTTCGGGCGTCTGGAACGGCTGGTTCTGGAACTCCTCGAAGAACTTACGCAGCTGTTCGGGCATCTGGCCGTTATGAGGAAACGGGAATTCCCCGCGCTGGGGTGTGGTCTCCTGACCACGCGATGATTTGGTTCGGACGGCGGGCTTGAAGCGTCGTTCGATGCTGACGACGGCGGGCAGGACTTTCTTGACCACATCGCGGTAGGAAGTCATTTCCGCGGGGATGGCGGACGGCTGCTTGCCTTGACCTTTGAGGAGCGAGCCGCCGAGGATGGTGCCGGCCAGGATGCCGGCGGACAGACAGGCGCAGACGATGCTCTTTCGTCCCATCGGTGTTGATCCTTTCACGAAACGGCCCCTTCCCCAGGCCGGCGCGGCCTGAGTGGGGCACGAGGGACCGAAGTTTAGGGTTGTCCGGTGGAAGAGGGCCGTTCCGAGGCTTGCCCGCTGGCGTGGCCGACCGGCCGTCGCGCCGAGAACGGAGCGAGCCGGCGGGGACTGGACACTACCGAGAAGTACCTGCGGGGCGAACGCCGTGAGACCTCTTCTATTTCATTTTACGCAGCCTAGGCGCGGAGGGTTCACGAATTGAGCAGATAGAAACGAGAGTTTGGGCGAACGGCCGAGGCTGCGCGAGATGTCGGCACCCACTCGCTGGGGCGTCAGGGCCGTTTCCTGTTTGGATGAGTTTCCTGTTTTGTTCGTGGCGCGGAGGGAGCAAACCGTGCCCTCTGGCTAGGGGGTGGCCTTAGATTGACAGGAGTTAGCGGAGTAAGTATATCCCGGTCCTCGGAAATCACCGACAGGGTAAGGAGCGTGTTTCAATGGGAATAGGGACAATGGCGCGGCTGGGTATCGTGTCGCTGGTATTGCTTTGCGGCACAGCGAAGGCCGACGAGCCGACTGTCTTCACTCCTTTTCAGCCGCCGGCTTTGTCGGCCCAGGCACCCGGAAGGGTCTCGCCGCCGATGTCGGGAGTGTCGGGTGCTCCCTTCACGGAGGCCGCTCCCGGTCCCGCCCTCCCGCCGCCGTCCGTCCCGGCGCCGGTAGCCCTGGAGGGTGTACCGCCCGCCGCGGGATGCCCTTGTGCCACCGCCGATGGCGGCGGGTCCCTGTTCGACATCGACCTGATGCTCGGCATGCTCATGGGAGTCCGCGGCCAGGTGGGGGTCTACCGCGACCCGCGCCGGGCGGTCGTCGTCGAAGCCTTCTACGGCGCTCTGCTGGACAAACTGGATACCAGCGAGGGAGCCGGCGCCGGCTGCCGCTATTACTTCCGCCGCACCGACCCGGAAGGCTGCAACTCCCTGATCGTCGGGCCGGGGGTGGGGGCCTACGACCATTTCCGTCATGGCTTGTGGATGGTTGCGCCGACGATCGACGTGGGCTGGCTGCGGGCCATCGGCAACCACGCCGGCTGGGAGATCGGTCTGAATGCGGGACTGGGTGTCGGCGTGGCCGGACAAAGCGGCGACAGCAATATCGGCCGGGTCACACCGCTGTTCAGTTTATTCACCGGCTTCCGGTTCTGATTCACGCCTCGCCGGAAAGTCGGTTCATTTTCCCCCGGGGAATTGGGCGTCAATCTCCCGCAACACGTCGTCGGGAGATAGCCGGGCGATCACCTCCGGCGAACGATAGAGCCAGCGCACCGTACCGCGACCGTCCACGAGGATCGTCGTCGGCGTGTCGGCATCGCTGCCGTCCGGGGCCGCGTGGGGATGAATGAGGTCTACCGCATTGGACAGCCCGCGGCCCTCATCGGCGAGGACGAGCAGATGTGGGAAGTCGGCCTGCGTCTTTTTGGCATCGTCCGGCCCTTCGACCGAGACCGCGATCACGCGGGTGTTGCGCATGGTGAACTCGTCGTGGCGTCGTTCGAGCTGACCCAGCTCGATCATGCAGAACGGTCACCACCGGCCGCGAAAGAAGACCAGCACGTTGTTCCGATCGCCCTCCAGGTCGCGCTGCGTGAACGTCGTGCCGTCGGCCCGCATGGTCGTGAAGTCCGGAAAGGCTCGCTCCGCCGCGACTGGTCCGGTGTACGCGGGCAATCGCGTCGCCAGCAGGAATGCCCACTCGGCCCCGGCGAGCAGTAGTACCACCAGCAACGCGAGAATGCGCCAGACGGATCGCGCTTGCCACAGCGCGACGGCGAGGAACACGACGCCGAGCGTCGCCAGGCACGGCATGTACCACGGCGCCGTCAGACGCGCGGTTGATAATTGAATGGCGTAGCCGGCTATGCCCAGGACGGCCAGGCCGAGGCCCAGCGCCACGAAGAGGCGGCCGGGATAACGCCGCGGAGAGGCGGCGGAGGAAATAGTCATGTCACTCTCCTAGGAGGAAATCGGCTGGCGCTGCCGGCCGAAGTAATAGCGCAGCGACGGCATGGGCCACTAAACTCAAGTTCAAGATACCGCCCCAGTATACCCAGCCGGTGAGTTCGGAAGCGCTATCCGCGTTCCACGCACCGAGAAAAAGGGTCGCGTGCCAGACCAGCACGATCAGCGTGAAACAGAGGACCGAGCAGGTTACGACGCCGAACGGTTGCAGCCAACCCATGCGGCGAGCGTACAGGATCGCGCCGCACGCGGGCAAGGTGAGCAGGGCGCAGACGGCTTGCGCAGTCCCAGCCGCGCCAGGAGGAGCCGGGTTCGGCCGTGCAGAATCGGCCGAACACAACGCCGGCCGCCAGCAGCACCACGCCGACCCCAATGGTCCGAGCGCACAGCGCGGTCAGGTGAAGCAAGCGCTCGCGGCTCGGCGGAACGACCGCGAGCCAAGCGAGAGTGAGCGCCGCCAGCCCCCACGCCAGCATCAGGGCCGCGTGAGCGGATATTAACGTCAGGACATGCAAATTCAGCCAGAAGCCGCCGGAGGGCAAATCCGGCAAGTCGGGCCAATCCGCGCTGAGGTCCAGCGGCCATCCGTTGGCTAGCGCAAATTCCGGGATGGATACGAGGACGCCGGCCAGGGCGAGAATGCTGTCGCGGCACAATAGTGCCAGCAGGAGACCGAGACCCACCGCCAGCGAGGCAGCCCAGAGAATAGCTTCCTGTCCGTCGCCGACCGGCGCGCCGCCGTGCAGGACCGCTCGGCAGAAGAAGCCGGATGCCGACCAGCCCAGAGATCCAACGCAAACGACGAGACCCAAAACAAGCAACACGCGCTGTCCCACCGGCCGCGCTCCCGCCATCCGGCCGGCGGCCAGCAGTCCGGCCGCCGCCATGCCGAAATACAATGCCTGCTGAAACGGTTCCTGATCGATGAGCCAACCTTCGCAGGCGAGACGGCACTCGGCGGCCGCGTCGCCGTCGCCTTGCAGGCGCGCTGCGATGCGTCGAGGAAGTCGGTCAGCGCCGTGGCGAACAAATCGTCGGCGCCCGATTGGTACGCCTCGCGCAAGGCCGCGCGAGCCGCCTCCATCTCCGTCCCGCCGACGCCCTCCATCTTCCCGGCGCGGATGCGCTCGAACAGTTCCAGATGCTCGCTCAATCGCAAGGCGTGCTTCTCCAAGGGCGACAGTCCCACGCCCTCGGGCGACGCACTTTTCACCGCGGCGCTACGGAGGAGCTTTTGAAAGCTCTCCGAATGGCGCAGCCGATCCGGTTCGATATACGGGCCGTTCGGATCATTCTCCGTCCCGTGGATGTCCCCGTGTTCGTCGCGGCGGAGGAAGCCGCGCAGCGCCGGACTGTCCGCGCGCAGAATCGGATAGCAGTCCCAGTCGGTGTCTTGCTCCGGTTTGTTCGGGGGAGTTTGCGGCCGAGCGGGACGGTTGCTCAGCATCCAGGAGACGACGAGGGCCAGCGGGTCGGTGTTCTTGAAGCGTTCCATGCCGGTGATGGCGCGGACGGTTTCGCGGCAGAAGCTCTCGAAGAGACGCGGCCGGCCCTCGACCCGGATGACCCAGCGGCGCAGCGGCTCCCACAGCGCCCTGTTGTCGGCGAAGCGGACGTGCATGCGCCGTCCTTCCGGCGGTGCGGCCGGCGTCGGCGCGGAAGCAGCGACGAGGCGAGCGCCAGCATGACGAGGGCGCCGTCGAGCAGCAAAGCGAGGGCGACGAGACTCCAAAAGAACCTCGGTGAGCGCCGGCGCGGCTGGCCGCGCCAGGCACGCAGGAGGTCCGAAAGTTTTCGTTCGCGGACGCCGGCGATGATGGGTGGGCGAACAGACGTATTTGGCCGCATCTGTTCTTCCTCCGATGGGTCGGGCGGACGGCGCACCGCCGAGCCTGGTCCGCGCGGACGATCCCACATCCGCGCGGCAAATTCCAGTGCAAAGTGGACTTCCGCACCCCCTCGCTTTCGGGTATGCGGGCGCTTCGCGGAGGAAGTCGCGCACCTCGATGCCGGGAGGATTGGGCATGGTGGGCAAAGCGAGGCGATCCTGGCAGATCGTATTCCTGATGCTTGGCGTGAGTCTGGGTCTGCCGACCAGCGCGCCAGCGCAGGGACCGGAAAGCGATTCGGTTCGACGGCTCTGCGGCGCCTTGCAAGCGACCTACGCCACGACGGCGGAGCGCGACCAGGCTGTCAAGCGCTGCCTGATGGAATTGCGTTCGCTCTCCGACTTGCAACAGGCGGTCTTGCTCGTGGAATGGCGTCCGGCTTGTCCGGGCGAGGAGGCGGCGGAGGTCGATCGCGCCAATCGCGCCGCGCTGATCGAATGGTTCCGCGCGACGGTGCGAGACGTGCTGCGCAAGGGCGATCCGGCGGCTGTGGCGGCGACGCTCGATGTGATCGAGCAGACCGCCTCCGCCGCCCACGCCGGCGGCGAGCCGGCGACGCTGGCCCGCCCATTCGCGCCCGATCTCGCCGAGCTGGTGATGCAGGCGCCGCCCGCCATCCAGCAGGCCGCCGCTCGCACCCTGGGCCAAATCGAGCCATCCATCTATGTCGCGGCGCCGGTCCTGGAGCGGCTCTTGCAGTCCGGCGCGGCGGATCTGCGTCTGACGGCCGCCGACGCGCTGGCCAATCTGATTCAAAACGCCCTGCAACCGCTGGGCGACGCTGGTTCGGCCGCGCTGCGGCCAGCCCAGCGGGGCGAATTGGTTTTGACGGCGAGCACCGTCCTACCGGCCATCCATGACGGACTCGACGACGCTCGGCCCGCGGTTCGCCGCCGCTGCCTGGAAACAATCGCCCTCGCCGCCACTTCTCTCGTTCGCTTAATCAGCGACGAAACCGCCGCGACGCGTCAACCACTCGCTGCCGAACGTGAGGAATCTGCGCCCCTGCTTCTCGCGCTGTGCGATCAGGGACCGTTGCTGGTGCGTTCGCTCCGCGATGGCGATGCCGATGTGCGCGTCCTGACGCACCGGGCGCTGGAAGAATGGGGCCATGCTCAGGTGCGCTGGGCGCGGAGGTGCGCCGCGGCGGAACTATCGGAGGATGATCTACTGCGCGGCGTACTGCGCCAGGCGATACCCGGCCTGGCAGCGGCCCTGGGCGATGAGGATGCGCGGGTGCGGCGCAGTCGCGATGGACGCCCTGGAGATGGCCGGTCCCGAGGCCCTGCCGGCAGTGCCGGCGCTGGCGCGCACGCTGCGCGATCCGGATCGTTTCATTCGCTGGTCGGCGATCCGCACGCTGGGCAAACTGGGTCCGCCCGCGGCGGCCTGGGCCGTGCCGGGTTTGACGCGCTTGTTGCACGATCCCGATGTAGACCTGCGCAAATCCGCTGCCGCCGCCCTCGCGCGGCTCAATTCGGCACAACACGCGGCGAATACCGAGCCACCCCGCCTGGATGCGATTCCGGATGCGTTGTTGCATTCGCTCGAAGACCCGGACGCCGGCACGCGGATCGCCGCCCTGGAAGCCTTACGCAGCTTGCCTGTCGATTCCCGGCCGGTCCTGCCGGTGCTTGTTCGCGCCCTATCCGATCCCGATGCGCACGTCCGGGAGGCGGCGGCGAAGACGTTGGGCGCGTTCGGGCCCACCGCCCGAGAGGCCGTGGACGAGCTGCGGCTGACCCTGAAGGATCCCGATAGGGCCGTCCGCCACGCGGCCAGCGCGGTGCTGCTCAACATCGTGCCGGCTTCTCCGCGCGTAAAGGGGCGGCTGAGGACTCAGCTGCACGGCACGACCTTCGAACCGTGCGCCATGTAATGCTCCTCCACCGGGTAATTGGCAAACTGAATGGTGTAATGCGACTCGAACCATTTCTTGATGTCCGGCAGCGCTCCCTCGTCGAAAAGCGGTGCGACATGCAGCGTGGGACCGAACCTCTCCGCCCGGATCTCGCCCTGTTCGACGACGACCTGTCCCGCCTTGAGGACGAAGCGCGGCAATTCAAACATCGCCCGGCGGTCGGCGGACGGCGTGTAAATCGTCACGTCCGCGTCAGCGCCGACGCCAAGATGGCCCTTGTGCGGCAAGCCGAGCATCCGCGCGGGCCGGCTCGTGTGATAATCGCGATCTCATAGAGGGAATATTCACGGTCCAGGTCTTTCAGCACCGAGCGCTGAACACGCGCGGATGAACGCGCTGGAGGATTTCCCGGCGATAGGTGCGGTCCATGAGCAGCGCCACGACTTCAGGATAGGCGAGGAAGGAGCCGCCGTTGGGGTGGTCCGTGCTCATGGCCACGCGCCAGGGGTCGTTCACCAGCAGATACCACTCCAGACCGATCGCCCATTGCAGGGCGTGGACGAAACTTTTCTCCTTGTAGGTGATCGGCACGATGCCGCAGCCGGCCTCCATTTCCGTGTCGGCGTTGGTCCACTTGCGACCCGTGACCTTGTGCAGGTAATAACCCAGAGGCCCGTCGCCGGTCATCGAGGTCGTCTCGCCGAACAGCACCTGCCCGACATCGACCGTCAGGTTCGGATGGGCGTTGACGTACTCGGCCAGTTCCGGCACCTTCGAGCTAAATTGGCCCTGGTCGTTCGCCTCGCCGCCGTAGCTGTGAAACTGGATGTGCGTCAGGTGGGCGCGGCGGCCTTCCAATGCCTGCATGGTGCCCAGCGTCGTCCGCCAGTTGCCGGGCAGGCCGAGGTTGTTGCAGTGAATATGCACCGGGTGCGGCAGGCCCAGATCCATCGCCGTCTGCGCCAGCGACGTGATGATCTGCCGCGGCGACACATCGAAATGCTCGACCTTCGCATCGAGATCGTGGATATTGTCGCCGCCCTGTTTCCACACCTCGACGCCGCCGGGATTGACGAGCTTCACGGCGTAGCCCTTGCCGGCGGACAACAGCCAGGCGACGAAGGCACGCAGACGCTCCGGCTCGTTGGCGGCGATCTGCTTGAGGACGTAGTGATTGTTGCCGAACAGCAGAAAAAAGCCCTTGTCGATGAGCGGCGTGTCGTGAAACTCCTCGTGGGCGTGGCGAGCGCTCAGCGGCGGGATGGCGGCGTCGAAGGCGGTGGTGTAGCCCATGCCGGCGTAGAGGTAGCCGGTGGCGAAGGTGCTGGGCACACTGCCGACGGTGCCGGAGCGCGTCCGCGGCGTGCGCCGCACCGGAGGCGCCTTGCGTTTATCTTCGGGCGCATTTTGCGGGCCAAATTGACCTTCGGCCCGGCGATGTGGGCGTGCATGTCCACACCGCCGGGCATGACGACGAGGCCCGTGGCGTCGAGGGTCTTATCCGGACGCGCGTCCGGTTCGGCCGGCGGGGCGATGACCTTGCCATCCTGAATCCAGATGTCCTGGACGACGCCATCGACTCCGTTTCGGGGATCGTAGACGGTGCCGTTGGCGATTTTGAGGAGGGTCATGTCTGTCCCGTGAATGTTTCGAGCGGTTTTTTGGCGTTGCTCTCTGAGGGCGTGAAAGTTGGGCCCGTTTTTTGGGCGGCGTGTTCCGGAAGTGTTTCGGACCCCATGAGTTTGCGCCAGTCGCCCAGACACCAACCCAGGAGGAGGCCGAATCCGCCGCACGGGAGCGCAAGCACGAGGCCAACAAGGATATTCCCCCAGCCGAGCAAGCACCCGAAAGCGATTCCCGCTGCCAGGCCGACGGAGCGAGCCAGGAAGTTATTTTTCATCACGGTCAGAACGAGTCCCACGAGAGCACCGCACATGGGCCCCAGCATCGCACCGAGGAAAAGCATCCCACGGCGGAAAGAGTCCGTTGGCGCCGCACCGAGAAAACTCAACAGGGGGGCGCCGACCAGTGCGCCGCCAAGGATGCAGACGAGGATTCGAAGCGCCTCCAGTTGCCTTTCGACCACGGGGCTTTCGAGGCGCACGTCGGGTATACGTATCTTGGGTGTATCGACCGTTGCTTCCGATGGGGGTACACGGGATCCCGTCGGAGATGTATCCGGAGACGGCAGCAGAGGCGCTGCTGTGACGACCTCGTCCAGCTCTTGGGCCGAGGGATCACCGGGCGCCGTCGGCTCGGCTCGGGTCAGCCAGTCGCGGTTCGCCGGCTCGGGCAATGCCTTCAATTCCTGCCGGACTTTCTCCGGGGTGATCCCCCGCGGCAGGAGGATTTCCGCGGCAGTGCTGTCGGGTTCGTGCAAGACGCCGAGCAACAGGTGTTCCGGGCCGACGGAGGCGTGATGCAGCTCCTTTGCCGCTTCACGGGCGCGTTGCAAGGCCCTTTTGGCACCGGGGGTGAAGGGCATCTTGACCCAGATCACGACGCCCGAACCGCGCGGCAAATCCGCCTCGATGTCCCGGTAGAGCTTTTCCGGATCGGTGCCGAATACCGCCAGCAACCGGACCAGTCCGGGCGACCCTTCGCGCAGCACGCCCAGGAGCAGGTGCTCCGTGCCCAGGTATTCCTGCCGGAGCCGTTCCGCTTCGCGCTGGGCCAGCTGGATCGCTTTCCGGGCCTGTCCGCTGAAGCCCTCGTACATGGTGATTGCCTCCCCTCGTCAATGGGAAGTTCTTCTCACTGCCTCGTCGAAGTCATCACAAGCGTCCCGAACAAAACCACGAATCACACGAATAACACGAATAAAATCACAAAGAAAGAAGCCGAGGAAGAGATACACGAGTGTTTTTCAACTATCTGCATTTCTTGTCTTTTATTCGTGTTATTCGTGTGATTCGTGGTTTTTCTCTTGTTGAACTTTTTCCCACTCTCGGTTCCCGGCGAGGAACGAATCCCGCAACGCCGCCTCGTACTCGGCGGGCGTGTTCAGGTTGCGGAGCGTTTGAAACGTCGGGTCCGCGTCGGCCAGTTCTTCGGGCCGGACGATTCGCGTTCGCACTTCCTCGAACAGAAACACCGGCCGCAAGCGATCCTCGTTCAACAAACGCTCCGCCGCAGCAGCGACTTCCAGCCGATAGACTGCCGCCAACGGATGCCGGTATCCCTCCACTTCGGGCACGCAGATGGCGTGGTCGCCGAGCAGTTCGAGAAGCCGGCGGACGAAGGCAGGTTGAAGAAACGGCACGTCACAAGAGGAAAGGTAAGCGGCGTCGGCTCGGCCTTGCAGCGCGAAGAGTCCGGCGGTCAATCCCTGGAGGGGGCCGCGGCCGCGTTCGGGATCGCGGACGATTTCGATGCGGGGAGGCAAGGGTGGCACATCCTGTCCGGGCGCGGCGACGACGACGATGGGAGCGACGACTTCGCCGAGCAGACGGACGACGCGCGGCAGCATTAACTCATCGCCGAACGGCAGCCAGGCTTTGGGCCGGCCCATGCGGCTGGACTGACCGCCACAGAGCACGATGCCGCCGGTGCGGAGTGCCATGCGAACCTCGATTTCCTGTCGGGTTTGTCCTGTCTCTGTTATTATGCGCGAGGACGGCGGAGAAAGAACCCTGCCTGTAGCCGAGGAACCTTTCATGTCTGGCCCCGCCCCGTCGGGAAGCCGCGATGTCCGCATGCGCGGCTTTCAGGATCGCGCCGAGGTGGAGGAGGTGATACGCCTCCTCGACGAGCGCGTACGGCCGTTGGCGGCGGAGACGGTGCCGGTCGCGCAGGTGCGCGGGCGTGTTCTGACCGCGGATGTGGTTGCCGAGGTGGCGGTGCCGGGGTTCGATCGCGCCGCCATGGACGGTTACGCCGTGCGGGCCGAGGAGACGTTCGGGGCGGGTCCGTACAACCCCCGGAATGGCGCGTGATTGGCGAGTCGCTACCGGGGCGGCCGTTCGCGGGCCCGGTTGCGGCGGGGCAGGCGGTCCGGATCATGACCGGAGTGCCGGTGCCGGCGGGAACGGATGCGGTCGTGCCGGTGGAGGTTGCGCAGGAAGAGGCTGGCACCCTCGCGTGACGGAGCCGGTCTCGCCGGGCCGGCACGTCGGCCGACGCGGTGAGGACATCGAGCCAGGCCGCACCGTGCTGTCCGCCGGACGGGTGCTGCGGCCGCAGGATCTCGGTCTGCTCGCCTCCATCGGAGTCGGCGAACTCGCCGTGATTCGCCGGCCGCGCATCGACATTCTGATTACCGGCGATGAACTCTTGCCGATCGGTTCCAAACCGCAAGGTTATCGCATCGTCGATAGCAATTCCGTGATGCTGGCGGCGCTGATTCGGCGCGACGGCGGCGAGCCGCGCAGCGCCTCGCTGATCCCCGACCGCCGTGAGGTGGTGCGCGAGGCGATCCGTGGCTGCGAGGCGGACGTGCTTCTCGTTTCCGGCGGATCGTCGGTCGGTCAGGAAGACCACGCCCCGACCATCGTGGCGGAGCTGGGCGAGCTGCCCGTACATGGCATCGCCCTGCGGCCGGCCAGTCCGACGGGCATCGGGTTCCTTGGCAACCAGCCGGTCTTCCTACTGCCGGGCAATCCGGTCTCGTGCCTGTGTGCATACGATCTCTTTGCCGGCCGGGCGATCCGTATACTTGGCGGCCGATCGCCGAATTTGCCTTATTCGCGAGTGCAAATGCCGCTGATGGCGAAAGTCTCGTCGGCCGTGGGGCGGGTAGATTACGTGCGCGTCCGCGTCCGGGAGGGGCGGGCCGAACCGCTCGCGGTCAGCGGGGCGTCGATGCTCAGCACGACGACGGTTGCCGACGGATTCGTTCTCGTGCCGCGCGACAGCGAAGGCTATCCGGCGGGCGAAACAGTGACGGTGTATCTGTACGACAATCCCCATGAATGACGCGCTGCGGCAACAGCAGTTCCTCGACGTGATCGACCGCGATGAGGCCGAACGGCGATTTCGCGCCGTGCTCGACCTCCGGCCGTTGGAAGCGGAGACGGTGTCGTTGTCGGACGCGCTGGGCCGGGTGTTGTCCGGAGATGTCGTTGCGCCGCTGGACGTGCCGAGTTTCGATCGCTCGAATGTCGATGGCTTCGCGGTGCAGGCCGCCGATACGTTCGGCGCCAGCGAAGATCGGCCGCGTTCGCTGCGTTTGAACGAGGAGACATTGGCGACGGGCATCGTGCCCCGGCAGCAAGTCGCATCCGGCACGGCGACGGCGATCGCCACCGGAGCGATGCTTCCGCGCGGGGTCGACGCGGTCGTGATGATCGAGTACACCGACGTGCGCGACGATCGCCTCATCCTCACGCGCCCCGTCGCACCCGGAGCAAACATCACGTTCACGGGCACCGACATCGGGCAAGGCGAGGTCGTGCTGCGCCGCGGTCAACACCTGACCTCCCGCGAAACCGGCGTGCTGGCGGCCCTGGGGATTGCGGAGGCATCCGTGGTGCGCCGGCCGCGCGTCGCCATCGTCTCGACCGGCGACGAACTGCTCCCGCCGGGCGCGGCCATGAAACCCGGCATGATCTACGACAGCAACGCCACCGTGTTGGCCGACGCCGTCCGCGAGTTGGGCTGCGAGCCGGTGCCGCTGGGCATCGTACCGGATGATCTGGCCCGACTCCGCGATGTCTTGCGGAACGCGCTCGCTTACGATGCAATCCTCCTTTCGGGCGGCACCTCGAAGGGGGCGGGCGACGTATCGTATCGCGCCGTGGCGGATCTCGGCTCGCCCG
Source organism: uncultured Planctomycetota bacterium (assembly GCA_963767535.1). GTDB lineage: Bacteria > Planctomycetota > Planctomycetia > Gemmatales > Gemmataceae > JAJPHU01. The sequence continues at coordinate 562,981 of CAVYEC010000004.1, read as the reverse complement.
GCATCGTGGCCCACGGCGTCGCTCTCAAACCGGGCAAGCCGCTCTGCCTCGCCGCCGTCCACTTACCGCAACCGCGCCGTCCGGTCCCCGTCGCGGTCCTGCCTGGTTTTCCGACTTCGGCGATCTTCACCTTCCACGAATTCATCGCCCCGGTACTGCGGCAGATGGCCGGTCGCCGCGATCTTCCTGCCGGCATCGTACCGGCTCGATTGCCTTTGCGCGTCAATTCCGAGCGCGGCCGCACGGAGTATCTGCTGGTGGGATTGGTCTCGGCCATCGGCTATCGGCCATCGGCTGTTGGCCAAGCAAACGAGGATACTTCCGCTTCGGCCGATAGCCGGCAGCCGATGGCCGATAGCCGTTATGTGGCCTATCCGATGGGCAAAGGCTCCGGCTCGGTGACGGCGTTCGGCCGGGCCGACGGCTTTGTCATCATCCCCCGACAGCGCGAATACCTGGAACGAGACAGCATCGTGTCGGTGCATCTGCTCGACGCCGACATTCAGCCCGCCGACCTGATCGTCATCGGCAGTCATTGCACGGGCCTCGATTATCTGCTGGGTGAGCTGCACGTGCGCGGCGTGACGAGCAAGGTGCTGGCGGTCGGCAGCACCGGCGGCCTGGAGGCGGCCAAGCGCGGCGAGTGCGACCTGGCCGGCATCCACCTGCTCGACCCGCAAACCGATTCGTACAACCGTCCCTTCCTGACCGACGCCGTGGAACTGCTGCCGGGCTACGGTCGCATCCAGGGGATCGTCTTCCGCGGCGGTGACATGCACTTCGAGGGGCGCGAGGCGTCCGCCGCCGTGACGGCCGCCCTCGCGGATGCGGACTGCGTGCTGGTCAACCGCAATCGCGGCAGCGGCACGCGCATTCTCCTCGATGGGCTGCTCGGCCTGGCTCGACCCGCAGGCTATCTCACCGAGGCACGTTCGCACAACGCCGTCGCCGCAGCGGTGGCGCAGGGCCGGGCCGATTGGGGACTGGCGATCGAGCCGGTCGCCCATGCCTTTGGTCTCGGCTTTCTGCCGCTGTGCGCGGAGCAGTACGATTTCGTCATCCCCAGGGCGCGGCGCGACCGGCCGGCAGTCCAGGCATTTATCGAGTTGCTCGCGGACCCGGATGTACGTCGGGCACTGGCGGAAAGAGGCTTTCAACCGAGTGAGGAGGCTGAAGGATGGGGCCGTCTGCGGTAACGGTGGAGTTTTTCGGACTGCCGTGCGCCTGCGCCGGCCGAGCCGAATTGACGGTTGCCGCAGCTACGGCCGGTGAGGCGCTCACGGCCGTCGTCGCCGCCTGTCCGGCCTTGGCGGATCTGTGCCGATCTGATGGCCGACTCGCGCGACACTATCTGCTATCGCTGGACGGCGAGCGATTTGTCATCGACCTGGCCGAGACGCTGCCGCCCGGCTCGCGTTTGCTGTTGCTATCAGCCGATGCGGGGGGATGACCTCTCTTCATCGCCGGGCCGAGTACAGGCTGCTCGGTTCGACGTAATCTTCAAAGTAAATCCACAGCACGCGCGAGTAGCGAAAGATGAACGGCGTCAGCGGAAGATAGGGGAGCGTGGCGAGCAGGGCCACGAGCAAGCCCGGCCAGTTCGGCAAGAGCCACTGAAACAAAAAGAACAGCGGCACGAGAATCACGACCGCAAGCCCGTAGCTACAATACATCGCTCCCAGCCAGAATCCCTCCTCGCGCCGGAACGGCAGGTCGCAAACGGGGCAGGACAAATTCATCGTAAACATGCCGTTGAAAATCCGCCCGGTTCGGCAACGCGGGCAGCGCTGTAGCAAGAGGGCGGTGCCCCAGGAATGCTTCGGTGCGACGCTCCCCGAACGGTTCATGGTTCGCCTCCTCGTCCCCACCCGGCAGCTTATGCAGCCGGTTCGCCGGCCCTAACCTCGCCTTCTCTTTTCATTCTATCAGACCATCGCTTCCTGGAAGGATTCGGGGACGGAATGGCCGAGAATCGTCGGGGAAAAAGCGGCTTTGTAATTTTGTCCGCCGGGTGTGTAAATTGTGCAGAGCGCCCGGATTGTGAAGTTGCTCTTTTTCTGCCGGAGACGCTCTGTTATATCGCCTCTGCTTCGTGAGTGATCCTCCTTGACCGACTCGCGTTTGAGTTCGTCACGCCCACAAGCTCCTCGGTTCGCGAGCAGGATGCTCTCACCCGGGTGCTGATTCCATCCTCCTACGCTCCCAGGGTCTATCCCTGTCGATACGGCCGCGGCACGGATCGCCGCGGCCTAGAGGGACATTCCATGCGCAAGGAAGCGCGCGGTTGGGTCTTCGTTTGGCTGCCGGCGCTTGTGGTGACGCTGACCACGCCCGTTCGTTCCGGGGCCGGGCCGTGAGGCCCGCAGGGGTGCGCTCCCCCTTTCATCGGCGGTTCGCCGATGTTGCCGCCCGCTTACGCCTCGATGCCGCCTTCCGCTCCCTACGGTGCGCCAGTATTCGCCCCGCCGAGCAATCGGCCTCTTGTTGGGTCCGCGCCGCGCGACCCCGGCCGCTGGTACGTGCCAAGGGACCGGACGAACCGACGCCGCCGCGGCCTCCCCTGTTGACCATGCCCTCGCCGGAGCAACTGGGCGTGGCTGTGCGTTCGAGCGAGGTTAGTTCAGGTGGATCGTCCTTGCACGAGCGGATCAAAGAATTGGGGATCGTCAGTTACCATGTCGAGCCGCTGGCGGACGGCCGATGCCGTTTCACTTGCTGGGTGCCGCGCAGTCAACCCGGCGTCAACCGGCGTATCGAGGTGGTGGCGGAGACGGAGGCCGAGGCGATGCGCCTGGGACTCGACCACGTCGGCCAGTCCCGCACAACACAACCCTGATCCGTAGGCACGGAGAGATACGCGGGCCGTTCGCTCGCCGAGCGGACGAAAGTTCCTAAATCATTGGCATGAGCCAAGCACCCGGATCGCTCTATGTCGGGTTGGATGTCGGCGGAACGACCATGAAGGCCGGCGTCGTCGATGACCGTGGCCGGCCGCGAAGCGCCGTCAGTTTGCCGACCGAGCCGCACAAAGGCCAGGAACACGGCCTGGAGCAGATGTGCGCTTCGATTCGTCAGGCGATCGCCGGGGCCGGCCTACAATTGTCCGACATCGCGGCGATCGGCGTGGCCACTCCCGGTCTGATGGACATACCGGCCGGCGTCATTCTCGACCCACCCAACCTCAAGCCGTGGCGCAACGTGCCGGTTCGCCAGCACATTCACGACACGTTCGGCCTCCCCACCGCCTTTCAGAACGACGCCAACGCGGCCGCTTTCGGTGAACATTGGGCGGGCGCGGGCCGGGGCGTTCGCAGCCTGGTGATGTTCACGCTCGGCACCGGCATCGGCGGCGGCATCATCTGGAACGATCGCATCCTGGAGGGCGAGCACAGCCACGGCGCCGAGCTGGGCCACATCAAAATCGAGATGACCCAACCTCGATCCTGTGGCTGCGGACGCAAGGGATGTCTGGAGGCGTATGCCAGCGCCACCGCCGTCGTCCAGCGCACGCGGGAAGCCCTGGCCGAAGATAAAGGTCGTTCGTCGCTGCATCGGCTCAAGGACCCAGAGGAACTCACGTCGCATACCGTCTTCGACGCGGCATCCGCCGGCGACGAGCTGGCGTCCCGGATCGTCGAGGAGACCGCCTTTTATCTCGCCGTCGGCGCCATAAACTTGATGCACACTATCGACCCGGACATGGTCGTGTTCGGCGGCGGCATGATCGCGGCCGGCGAGAGTTTTCTGGAACGCATTCGCCATCACGTTCGCATCCTCGCCTTTGCGGTGCCCGCCGCCAAGACGCAAATCCGCTTCGCGCAACTAGGCAGCGACGCCGGCTTCATCGGCGCCGCCGCCTGCGGCCGACAGCTTGTGCCCAGGGAAAATGATTCGGTTTAGCGCCGGAATGCGAAAAAGGATGCTCGCCATACCGCTGCGGAAATGACTCCGTATGGCGAGCATCCGTCGGAAGGACGATCTTGATTCCATTACTGGTGGCCCGGATTGCCGGTGCGCGCGTGGTTGCCGGCACCCTCGAAACCGCCCATTCGATTGGCGGCGTCATTCTGCTGTGAGGCCGGTTTGCCGCCCGCTCCGTCCGGCTGTTGCGTTCCGATAACGGTGGGATGGGCTGCCTGTTCCGAGCTAAACGGTTTCGTGACGCTCTGGGTCCGTTTGTCTTTCTTGTGCTTCGGCATATTATTGGGTTCCGATACGAAGAGGATCCCGTATCGAGGCCGCCTTTCTCGGCCGCTAGTCGAACCTCTACTTCTATAATTCTTGCAATGCCCGTGCCAGGACTCTGATTAGCGACGCTGCGCAGAAGCGTATTCGGAAGAACGCTTCTGCGCAGCGTCGCTAACCGAGCGAAGTGAACTCTTATTCGGTCCCGGATTTGCACCTTAACTTAAAGGAGGTGCATCATGACCCAACGCGCGAAAAATCGCACGACCGAGCCGAACGTCATCGAGAACGAGAACGATGTTTCCACCGAGACGCCGCTTCCCACGACCAACGATCCGGGCGGCGCTCATACCAAGGGATACTCGGCCGATCCGCGACCCGAGGCGAAAGTCCGGGAACAAGGACCAATTCCACTCGCTGCCGGTCACGACGGCACGTCCGCCGTCCGGCAACCGGAACGGGACGGTAAGGTACAACCCACAGGCCGGAGCGATCGAGGCGGGTATTCGCCGAACGATCGGCTGATGGGATCGGATCGCTAATCCCTGGATCGAAACGCCGAACGGCCGGCTCACGCCAGCCGTTCGACGTTTAATTCCCACCATTTTTTGCTTGCTCATCCTCTTCCGACGACGAAACAATATCGGAAGAATGCCGGTTCCCTGCCATTCGTATTCGGGTGAAAACCGGCTCGGCCCTTCTTCCGAGGTTTAGCCCGATGGGTTCCCCTTCTCGCCCTAGGCGTGTCCTTTTTCGCGCTGGTTTCACTCTCATCGAGCTGCTGGTGGTAATCGCCATTATCGGGATCCTCATCGGCCTGCTCTTACCGGCGGTGCAGAAGGTGCGCGAGTCGGCCGCGCGCACGCAGTGCCAGAACAACCTGCACCAACTCGGCCTGGCGATGCACAGCTATCACGATGTCAATCGCGCGTTCCCTCCCGCCTTCGCCAAGCCTTCCAATTATGGCTGGGCGGTCTGGCTTCTTCCCTACGTCGAACAGCAGAACCTTTATAACGCCCTCAACCCGCTGGGGACGAAGTTAGCGCCGAGCGCCAACACAACCTTGAGGCTCGCCGTCTTTGTCTGCCCTTCGGACCCCGGCGGGGATGTGAACAACTATTTCGGCGGGTACGCCAAGAACAACTACGTGGTCAGCGAGCAGATCAGCGACGGCGGCTCGGCGATTCCAATGGCCACGATCACCGACGGCCTGAGCAACACCCTCATGTTCGGCGAGCGCGACATGCAGAATCAGGTCGGCGCGGCCTGGCCCGGGCGCGATACGGCCCGCAGCATTCTCAGCGGCGTCGAGGCCGTTATCGGCCGGCCCACCTGGCCCATTGGGACGCGCTTCGCCGGCGCCCCCGATTCGGCCTGCACGCGCTATGCCTGGTCCAGTTTCCACAGCCGGGGAGCCAACTTCGCCTTCTGCGACGGCTCCGTCCACTTGTTGCCCAACACCATCGCCACCGACCCTCGTCAGCAAGGTTGTGCCAAGCCGGTCCCGGCCAACTTCCCGCTCATGAACCTGTACTTCGCTAGTGACGGCAACGTCGTGAACCTCAACGACTATTGAGCCCTCTTCCGCCTGTTCGGGTGGGCTTCTGGTAGGGTGGGCCGAGTCTTCGAGGCCCACCACGCCTATGCTGGTGGGCCTCGAAGACTCGGCCCACCCTACAACACTCTTCCAACGGTCCCGCTCCACCGCTGCGGATCACCCGCCGTACCTGGTACAATAGCGCAGATCATCCCGCGAACGATTGTCCGAACGGGAGCGCCGGCGAGGAGAGGCCGATGACCGACCGCAAGGTACGATCTGTCCTTGGCCTCGGCCGGCTCGTCGTGATGGCCTTGGCCGCGCTCCTGCTGGCTGGCTCCATCCTCCTGGCTGTTCTGGAATGGCAACGGCGTCGCCACGTCGCGGCGGCCGGCACAGAGACATTTGACGACGCCGGCATCGCTCTATCGGCAGATGAGCTGACCGAAAAATACCGTGATCCCGCCGCGTTCGCCGAGTTGCTCGCGGACGTTCGGACACATTACGATCGACTGCGAACCCGTTTCCTCCACCTGGCCCACACCCGCAAGGATCGTCTGATCGAATTCGACGCGGACGGTCACGAAGTCGCCGTCATGGAGATGACGGATCGCGTTCAGTTCGACGGCGACAAGGAAATCAGAAAACAGCTCGAACGGCGACAACGGCTCGGCAAACCGTTCCCCTTCGATCCCGAGACGCTCAAGGCCGAGCACCCCAATCGTCGGGCGGCCCACCCGTTCTCTGCTGATACGCCGGCGGGACTCTACCGTTACACTCTCGAAGGCGTCGAACAAATCCACGAGCGGCCGGCGCTTCGCATCCATTTCGAGCCGACCAAGCCGGTCGAACGCACCTTCAAGGGCTGGGCGTGGATTGATCCTGGCGCGCGCGAGCCACTCCGGTTGCAGGGTTCGCTCGTGAAGACGCCCTTGCTCGTCGATCGCTTCGAGATGCGCGTCGAGTACGGTTTGTCCGAGAATGATCAGAATCAGGTTCGCCGGGTCCAGATCGAGGTGGCGGGCGGGTTTGCCTTCGTGTCCCGGCATTACCGCGTCGAGAGCGAGCTGTCCGACTACCGGGAGCGCGAGAAATAGTTTCGAGGGCGTGATGTGCGGAATTGCCGGAGCGATCGACCTCACGGGACGGCGCCTGTTTCCCGCGGAACGTCTCGGCTGGATGTGCCGGGCGCTGGCCCACCGCGGGCCGGATGACGAGCACAGCCATAGCGAACCCGGTGTCGCCCTGGGAGCGCGGCGGCTGGCCATCGTCGATCCGGCGGGCGGCCGGCAGCCGTTGTGTAACGAAAAGCAAACCGTCTGGGTCGCGTTCAACGGCGAGTTGTTCGAGTACCCTGAACTCTTCGCCGACCTGGAGGCCAAGGGCCACGTCCTGCGAACGCGGTGCGACACCGAGATTTGGCCCCATCTTTACGAGGAACACGGCACGGCCATCTTCGAGCGGGCACGCGGCCAATTCGCCGTGGCCCTGTGGGACGCCGAACAGCAAGTGTTGCTTCTCGGCCGCGATCGGGTCGGCATCTGTCCGCTTTATTACGCGGAGGCCGACGGCTGGCTGTTGTGGGCCTCGGAGATCAAGGCGCTTTTGGCTTCCGGTCTCGTTCATCCGCGCCCCGATGTCCGGGCGATTGATGATTTCTTTTGCTTTTTCAGCGCCGGCACCCGGCGGACTTTCTTCGAGGGCGTGTACTCCCTGCCGCCGGGACGTTACCTTCGTGTCCACGAGGGCCGCGTCGCCCTGCACCAATATTGGGACCTCGATTTCCCCGATGCGGGCGACGAACGGCAGGTCGCCGAGGATGACAAGTTGATTGATGAGTTGGAGCATTTGCTGCGCCAGTCCGTGCGGCGGCGCTTGCGCGGCGACGTGCCGGTCGGTGCTTATCTCAGCGGCGGGGTCGATTCCAACACGATCCTGGCCCTGGCCGTCCAGGAGAGCAAGCACCCGGTTCGGTCGTTCACCATCGGTCTGCGTCAGGGTGCTGGGACCGACGAACACGGGCAAGCCGCGGAGACAGCCCAGCGGCTCGGTTCGCCGCTGACGCCGATCCTCATGGACCGCCGGGCCATCGCCGAGGCGTTTCCGAAATTGATCCGGGCCGCGGAAGGGCCGGTCATTGATACGTCCTGCGCCTGCATGATCCGTCTCGCGGAAAACGTGCAGGAACAGGGTTACAAGGTGGTACTGACCGGCGAAGGGGCGGACGAGGCGTTGGCGGGCTACCCCTGGTTCAAAGCGCAAAAAATTCAACATGCCTTCAAATGGCTGCTGCCGCGACTGTTACACGTCCTGGGCCGGGGTGGACTGCGCATCGCCAACGGCAAACACCCTGTCCGGCGCACCCCCTTTCGCGCGCTCGGTGGCGTCCGCACAGTCCAGCAGAGCATTTTTGAGTTCGTCGGCCGCTCGCGCCAGACGCTTTATGCGCCCGGCATGTGGGACAACCTGAAAGACCATGCTCCGTTCGACGACCTGGACCTGACGAACCCGCGCATGGCCCGCTGGCACCCCCTCAACCAGGCGCTCTACGTCGATTACCGCTCGTTTCTGCCGGCCCTGCTGCTCTCGAGCAAGGGCGACCGCAGCGCGATGAACTCTTCGGTCGAGACGCGGCCTCCGTTTCTGGATGAGGATGTGATTGCTTTCTGCGCCCGTCTGCATCCGCGCTACAAACTGCGCGGGCGGGTGGAGAAATGGCTGCTGCGCCGGGTGGCGGAGCGCTGGCTGCCGCGCCACGTCAGCCGCCGCAGCAAACACGGCTTCCACGCCACGTTCGCCCTGACCTTTCTCGGCCCAGATAGGCCCGGCTGGGTGGACCAACTGCTCTCGCCCGAATCGTTGTGGCGCACCGGCTATTTCGATCACGCGGCGGTGCAACGGGTGCGCGCACTCCTGACTCATCGCCGGCGCATCCTGCCCCATTACCGCTACGACATCGGCATGACGGCCGTGATCGCCACGCAGCTTTGGCATCATTTCTTTTGCGGAGGCGGCCTCGCCGACCTGCCCGTCATGCGAACGCACGATCGTGGGTGACGGCAAGCTGTCCTTGATAAGGACCGAACGCCGACTCCACGTCGGAGCGCGTCAGCCCGAACTGGGCAAGATCGTACTGATGCACGCCGTGCTTGTGGACGGGGTTTCTCGCCAGCCAGCGTTTCATGCGCTCTTCGCTCCCGTCGTCCGGCTCCGTGCCGAAAAACTCGTAGATCGAGCGAACGGTATCAACGGGATCGGCGACAAGCGACGGATAGTGGATGTCGAAAACGCGGCTCGGATGGCACTTTTTGGCGCTCTCGGCACGATCGAGCAAGTCCCTGCCCAGCAGCCGAAGAACATCGCGTCCCAGCCGGCGCGGATCAACGTCATCCGAATAAAGCCCCTGGGTGATGGCGAACAAACTGCATGCGGAAGGAATCACCTTGTTCATATCCCGATGCGTTTGAATGACGCGAGCGTCCGGAAATACCGACAAAAGCGCTTCCAACCCGAACGAATGCGCCGGCGATTTGAGTATCCAGTACGTGTTCGCGCCGCGCCACTGCAACACCTGCAAATAGGTCCGAAACTGCTCGTAACAACTCGTCAACAACTCTCGTCCCGGGCCGTGCAACCACTCGATGTAACGGCGGACGGGGCCGTAAAGGAAGAACGCCGGTGTTAGGAAGGTGTTGAAAAGCAGGTAGGTGCATTCTTCCGGGCCGTTGGCGTTCAGGGGATGCACGGTCTTCAATTCGGGCGCACCCCAGCGGTCCACGAGGGTGACGAAGCGCTGAGCGTTGAGGCGGCGTCGATCGCGCTTGTCGGCATCGGGTGCGGGTTGGAGTGCTTCCCACAGCAGCAGCGGCCGGCCGGCGGGATCCTGACACAATAGGTTGTGCAGCAGCGTCGTGCCCGTCCGCGGCAGACCGACGATAAAAATCGGCCGGCGCACCGGCTCCTCCCGCACTTCGGGATGGTCCTTGAGGAAGCGCTGCACGCGGAGACGGTTGGAGACAAAATGGATGAGATTAAGCCGAATGAAGAGGCGGCCGGCCGAATGGAGTTGGGCATCCTCCTCCAGCGATTCGAGCAGCACCCGAAGCGGTTCCTGAAAGCGCTCGTCGCCCCAGTCGGATAACTTCGTCCAGCACCGGGCGGAGTCGAGAATTTCTTGCAGGGACAACGGCCGACGCCAGCCCCAATGGCGCAACTGCCGACCGACTGCGTTGAAGACGCGCACGCCGAAGGTGCGATACGGTTGCTGAAACGTCCGCGGAATGCGCGATTTCATCTCCATTGCTCCCTCTTTTTAATGCAGCGCTTCCAGCGGCTTGATGCGCATGGCCGACAGGGCCGGCAGAAGTCCCCCCAGGATCCCCATGACCAGGGTGAAGGCGGCGGCGAAGGCGACAATGGCTGCATCGACGCGGAAGGCGAAGTCGATCTGGCGCGCGCCGATCGAGGTGGTTCGCGTGATGCCGTTGGCCGCCGTGCCGAGCGCCACCCCCAGAATGCCGCCGATGAGCGCGATCAGGATCGCCTCCAGCAAAAAGGACAGCAGGATGTCGCCGGCCTCGAACCCCATGATGCGCAAGACGGCGATGTCCTTGGTCCGCTGGCCGATGGCCGCGAACATGGTGTTCATCACGCCGAACATGGCCCCGATCCCCATGAACCAGGCGATCACCCAGGCGGCCGTCTGCATGATCTTCGTCTGTTCCGATTGCTTCTGGTAATACCTCGGCTCGGTCATGGCCTCGACATTGACGCTGCGACTGCCGCGTAACTGCTCCGCCAGCTCCTCGGCCCCTTGCGGCGAGGACGCGCGGAGGATGACGGAGCTGTACATCCCCTCGCGGCGGAACTGGCTGGCCAGCTCGTTCAGATCGCACCACAGTTCCGACTCGAACGCGGAGCCGCCCGCCGCGAATACGCCGGTGATCTTCCATCGCTTCCGTCCCATGTCGATGAAATCGCCGACCTGCAAATGCGTCTCCCTCTGGACCGCCTTGCCGATCATCACCTCGCTCTGGCCGCGCTGGAACGCCCGGCCTTCGCGGACGTGGAGCTGCTGATGAACGCGGAAGGCGACGGGCAGAACGCCGCGCACTTGCAAGAAGCGGAATTCGCCGGTTTCGTCGTTGCGGTGGTGAACGACCATGAACAGTTCCCGGCTGGCGACGGGCTGGCTCGACGCATCGAGCGCGACGCCCTTGGTGTTTTCGACCTGCGCGACGAGGCCGCGCTCCATCTGACTGAGCACCTCGTCGTTGTTGCCCTTGCTGAGCAGAATGACGTTTTCCGGCTCGCCGGTGGTGGCGCAGGCGGCCTCGATGCCGTTGATGAAGGCCAGCATCACCACGAGCGCGGCGACGACAAGCGTGAAGCCGGAAGCGGTCATCAGCGTCGTCTTCCAGCGGACCCGCAGGTTGCGATAGTTGTACGACAGCGGGACCATGACTCTCTCGCTCAGGCGATTTTCGCGAACACGTCGGACACCTTGACCGTCCGCGCGTTCCAGGCCGGCAGGACGCTGCCGGCAAAGCCGACAAATCCGCCCATCAGCACTCCCCAGAGGAGCATTTCCGTCTGAATCGGAAACAGCAAGAAGATGCGCGTCATCGCGCTGTTCGTCACGACACCACCGACCGCGAGGGAGGAACAAATCCACGCCAGCACCGCCCCGAACAAGCCGCTGGCCGCGCCGATGAGCGTGGCCTCCCCGATGACGAGGGCCATGATCGCTCTCGGCTCGAAGCCGAGCACCTTGAGCACAGCCATTTCCACCTTGCGCTCGCGCGTCGCCACGCTGATGCTGTTGGACAGGACGATAACCATGTCGATGAGCAGGATGCTGACGACCAGCTCGATGATCGACAGGATCGCCTGCCCCCGGCTGACGAAGCGGGCCACGCCGGCCGATTCCGTCTCCACTTTCAATTCCGGCTGCTTCTTCTGAAACTGCTCCTGGATTTGCCCGGCCACCCGCCGCGCCGCCTCGGCGTCGCGCAGGCGTAACCACACGCAGTTGACGGTCTCCTTGTTGCTCGTCGCCTCTTCGTAATAATCCTGGCGGAAGAAGAAGTTGCGCGAGTATTCGCCGGGGGGCAGGACGCCGACGATTTTGAAACGGAGATCCTTGCCCGTGTGGCTGGAACTGAGGACGGTGAACGACTGGCCGATCGTCCACCCCATCATCCGCATGATGTCGGCGCTCAGGATCGCACCCGTTTTCTCGCGCTTGAGCGCGGCGACGACCTTTGGGTCCAGCTTGTCCAGTCCCGTGTGCATGCTCACGAGATTGTCCGGGTGCGTCGCCAGCCCGAACCCCTGATGGCTGCGCTGCGCGCGATTCATCGAGAAATCCGGCGTAGAAATTCCAGATCGTCCAGTCCACGACGCCGTCGAGGCGTGTCAGGGCCGGGACGTATCGCGCCGGAATCCGACTGGGGGCGACCCAGCGTTCCGTGACGAGCAGTTTCGACTGGCTCGCTTCCGCTTCGACGTGCTGCCGGACGGTGGTGATGATGGTCATCATCTCGGCGCAGATCGTGACCATCACTGTCACCGCCAGGGCGGTCAGCGTGGTTCGCAGTTTGTTGCGCCCAGGTTCTTCAGGATCAGGACGAAGAACTTCAGCACGCCGACCTCTCCCTCGCCAGTTGCGGATTGCGGATTGCGGATTGCGGATTGTCTCCCAATCCCCAATTATCGGAGCGGTCTTCGACGATGACGCCCTTGTCGATGCGCAATACGCGCCGCGCCGCGCGGCGGCGACCGGATCGTGCGTGACGAGCAGGATCGTTTTCTTGAGGCCGCGCTGTAACGATTGCAGAAGATCGAGAATTTCCCGCGATTTGACGCTGTCCAGGTCGCCGGTCGGCTCGTCGGCGACGACCAGTTTCGGGTCGGTCACCAGGGCGCGGGCGATGCCGACGCGCTGCTGCTCGCCGCCGGAAAGCTGGCCCGGCCGATGATGCAGGCGGTGCGACAGTCCGACCAGATCGAGTACCATCAGCACTTGCTGCCGCCGTCGTCGCGCCGACATGTTCATCAAGAGGAGCGGCAACTCCACGTTCTCGTAGGCAGTCAGCACCGGGATGAGGTGGAAGAACTGGAACACGAAACCGACCGCGTTGGTCCGCCAGCGCGCCAGCTGCGTCTCGTCGAGCTTGGAGATTTCCAGACCGGCGAAGAGGACGCGACCCGTCGTCGGCTGATCGAGGCCGGCGATGAGGTTCAACAGCGTCGTCTTGCCCGAACCGCTCGGCCCGATGAGGGCCACGAAGTCCGCCGTCGCGATTTCGAGATCCACGCCTTTGAGGACGGAGATCCGCTCGCTGCCGCGCGTGTACTCCTTGGTGACGCCCTCGACGGCAATGAGAATATCGGATTTCATAGGGCATCCTTTCGCCCGTCTTCCTTGTGCGGGCCGCGCGGCCGCACGGGCTTACCGTCCTGAAGCGGTTGGCCGTCGGGCAGCAAAACCTTGTCGTCCGCTTGCAAGCCGCTCTGGACCTGCACGCTGTCGCCGACGGTAGCGCCGACCTGGATGCGGCGCAGGCGGGCGATCGAGCCATCCAGCACGAAAACGGCGGGCGGATCGCTTTGCGGCACCAGCGCCCGAACGGGAATACGCGGCCAGTTCTGCTCGGCGGCGCTTCCACCCGACGCTTTGAGGAAAAGCACGCGGGCGTTCATGTCGGGCAAGAGAAAATCGTCGGGATGGTCGATGGTCACTTTGACCGAAACCACGCCGCGCTGCCGGTTGACGAGCGGTTGCATGCGGTTGAGCCGTCCCGGATAAACGCGATCCAGATAGGCGTCGGGGACGATCTCGCAGGGCGTGCCGACCGTCACCAAGCGGAGATCGCGCTCCTGCACGTCGATCTCCGCTTCCATCTCGGACAGGTCGGCCAGGGTGCAAAGGGTGGTGTAAACGAAATCGGCCTGGATACTTTCGCCCGGATTGACGTTCTTTTGCAGGACGGTGAACACGCGGTCTTTGCCGTCCGAGTCGGGCGGGGCGAGGATCTTCGTCTTGCCGAGGTAATATTTGGCGCGCTCGTAGGCGGCCTGGCAGCGCTTCACCTCGGCGCGGGCGGCGGCGATCTTCTCGAACCGGGTTTTATGCTCCATCAATTCCAGGTTGGTCTTCTGAACCTCCACGGCCGCCTTGGCATCGCGATACGATGTCACCGTCTTGTCGTATTCCGCCTTGCCGATCGACAGCGGATAGAGCTTGCGGGCGCGCTCGTATTCGACCTCGGCCAGCTGTTCCTGGACCCTGGCCTGCTTGTACAGAGCGCGGGCGTGGGCGATCTCTTCCTTCTCGTGGCCGTTCTCCAATTCCAGAAGCTGCGCCTGCGCCGTGGCCAGCGCCGCCTCGGCCTGATCGAACTCCGCCTGGTAGCGCGTCGGCTCGACCTCGAAGAGCAAATCGCCCGTTTTGACCTTCTTCCCTTCTTCCGGGATGAGAACGCGCACGACAATACCGCTGACTTGCGGGGAGATAATGATCCTTTTGCGCGGCACGATGAAGCCGGATAAATCCAGCAGCACGTCCTTGGCGGGCTGCGCCGTGTAGATGAACACCTCGGCCTCCGGGACCTGGTGGGCTGTGCGGTAGGCATAACCGGCCAGGCTGCCGAGCGTGAGGATCAGCAGGATAAGTAGCCAGAGCCAACGCCGTTTGCGCGGGCCGCTGCCCCGGCGCTCGTGGTCGGCCACCTGAAAGTCGCGCAAGCGGGCGGAAATCTGCTCGGCGACCGGCGGGGCGGTCGGGGCCGATTGCTCCAGGGTCTCTGGCGGAAGGTTCATGGTCGATCCTACCTTCATCCAATGGCCGATTGCTCCCCGTTGCGAATTGCCTCGGAATCCAAAAGCGAGAAATCCGCAACGGGTAAATCGGAGGCGATGGCAACAGCACCGTCCTCGGTGTAAGTCAGGCGGATGTGTGGAAGGGCTAACTCCTCGTCGGCCTTCACATTGAGCTGACCGCAATCATCCTGGCTGATGGCAAACTCGGCCGGGTGGCGCAGCGGTATCTCGTATTTCCGCGACCACCACAGGCGCACGGCGTCCTTGATCGCCGCGCGCGACAAGATCATCCGGCGGCGGAGTTCCTTCGTCCGTTCCCAGAATCCCGGCAGTTCCCGCGAATGCAGATACAACCGGGCGAACCAGTCCAGATCAACGCCGGTCAAACAGTCGCGCGTCACGGACATGCAAACGCTGTCGGTGGGTACATCCGGGAGGGCGATTTCCTCCGCCATGAGATGGCGGTAAGGATTCCGGCACACATCGTGATAGCGGTCCTGCCAGTTGAGCATCCAGT
Source organism: uncultured Planctomycetota bacterium (assembly GCA_963767535.1). Lineage (GTDB taxonomy): Bacteria > Planctomycetota > Planctomycetia > Gemmatales > Gemmataceae > JAJPHU01. Next base: position 547,919 of record CAVYEC010000004.1, on the reverse strand, counting down.
CCGTCCAGCCGGCCAGCCGTGCCCAGACGCCGCCCTCTCCATCCTCCAGTTCGAGGTGGAAACGAAACTGCCGGGCATCGGTGTCGCAAGCGACCACTTCCGCGCGAATCGGCACCAGGACGCCCGGTGCGGGCGGAGGACCATAAAACTCGATCTTCTCCACGCCGATCGGCAGGATGTAATGGTTGAATGCTTGCGTTATCAAACCGACGAACTGGCCGACGCCGTCCATCAGGCACGGATCGGTCAACAGCAACGGGTCGGGACGGGAAGCGAAGAGGCGGTCGCGCGGCATCGCCCTCAGCGCCCCGGAGGCGGCCGGGTTGCCGAGCGTGTGCAAGTCGGCGACAGTATGAAACGCCGATCCGTGGAACATGCGATGCTTGCCGTACACCTCTTCGACGGCGAACGGCCAGGGGCCGTCGTCGCTCGTGTCGGCCAATTCCAGTTGCAGATCTTGCCGGTACGATTCCGCGAACAGGACGGTGGCCGAGAAGCTGGGTCTGCCCTCGAACACGATGTTCCCGCGGACGCGTCGAATCCCGGTCTCCGCGTCAACGGACTCGACCCGGCATTCGAGGTGGATCGTGTTCGAGGTGCGATCGCGCAGGCCGATCCAGCGCGAGCCGCGCACGTTCTCGAAGCCGACAAGGCCCAGCCCCGGCGCCAGAGCGCCGCCGCCTCGGCAACAAACTCCATGCTCATCGTCAACGGCAGCACCGGCAGACATTCCCGCACCGGCTTGCAGGGGGCGTAAACGAACAGATGATCGGCGAGATAAAGGTCTTCGTTCAGATCGAGCGCACGCTCGATCTTTAACTCGCGCTCCGGCACGAATTGCATGACGCGGCCGAACACCGGCATCCGGCCCGCTTCCGCCGGCAAGTCGAAATCCGAATGCGTTGGTTGGAGTTTTTCTTCCTGCCTTTGAGGATTGCTTGGGCGCTGTCCCCGTAAGGGCGTCCAGTCGAGGCGCAAGGGTACACTGGTCCGCGAAGGCTTTGGGGCGGGTTGCGGATCGGTGAAGTCCAGATGGCGCAGGGTGCGATGCTCGAACAGGGGCGCCAGGTCCAGGGGCACGCCGGCGCGGAACAGCGCGGCACACAAATGATGGAGTTGCGTCAGCGGGTTGCGTGTATCCACATCGAGCGCGACCGTCAGCACCTCAGCGCCTTCGGGCAGGAGCATCTTCAAGTGAGCGGCCATGTGACCACCGCCGACCTGGACGAAGATGCGCGCCCCGTCCTCGTGCATCCGCCGCACCGTCTGCCAGACGCGAAGTGGACGATCGAGATTCATCAGCAGCGTCTCGCGGATGCCCGCCTCATCTTCCGGATATTTCTCGGCCCTGATGGAGGAATAGAGCGTGACTTTCGCCTTGTGGAACTCGACTTTTTCGTCGCGAAACACATCGAGCAAGACCGGGCGGAGATGGCTCAGGCAGGGCGTATGGATCGGCGGATAGGGCAAGACCTGGACCAGCACGCTCTGTTGGCGCAGCTTGTCGGCGATGCGCTCGCAGCCCTCCGCGGTCGCCGCCCAGGACGATGGATTGCGGCGCCATGTGGATGGCGATGTACGTTCCGGGATTGTCTTCCAGAAGCGGCCGAATCTGCTCCTCGGACGCCCAGACGAAACACAATTGATTTCCGCCGACATCACGACTATCGACGTTGAGCACTTTCCAGAAGCCCGGCGCGGTTGTGCTGAAGTCGGCAATTCCGCAGGCGCAGAGGGCGGCCATCTCGCCCTGGCTCTGTCCGGCAATCATGTCCACCGGAACATGAAACTTGTCGAGAAGTCGCCAGCTTATCCAGTTGCTGAGCGTCACGCCCATCGCCGCCAGGTAACGCTCACCCGGCGCAATCGACTTGCCGTTGTATTCCTCGGTCTTGGGTGGCGCGAGCCGGGACTTCAGCTTCTGACGATACTCCTCTGGCAGAATGGAGGGCGGCGAGAAAATCGAGCTGGTCGGGACCCGATCTTCGGGATGGCGGTCGCGATCCTCGAAGAAGTCGAATTCCTCGCGCAGCTCGGGATAGTGCAAACACAGCTCCAGGACGTGATCGGGATAGTTGCCGATCAGCCCCGGAAATCCCATGCCCGGAAAGATGAACGCGATCTTGCCGTGATGCTCATTCGCCTGCGCCGAGAAATAAATCTCTTCGGGCAACGACTGATCGGAATCGGAATCCATTCGGTCCAGCCACATCCGCAGGAGTGTCCGAAGGTGGGGAAGATCGTCGCCAACGAACGCCAATTTGCACGGCTGGCCCGGTACGACGCGCCGCGACAGCGAGCAGGCCACATCACTCAGCGTCGGACTCGTTTGATCGTGGCGGAGATAGTTCTCGATCTGGCGAACTTGCTCATCGAGTTCGTTTTCTGTGGCCGCCGAGAAAACCACCAGTTCGGTCTCACGACGCACGCCCGGTTCGATCGGACGCGGCCGCGCTTCGGACTCGGCTCGTGTTTTGAGGTCCGGGACCGTGACGCGGCCGTGTTTGACGGATTGCGCGGGCACTTCTTCCAGAATCACATGGGCATTGATCCCGCCGAAACCGAAGGTGTTGATGCCGGCCCGCCTCGGTCCCGCCGACGGATTGTGGACCCACGGCCGGGTTTGCGTGTTCAGAAAGAACGGCGCGTCGATCAGTTCGTCCCTCGGTTCCTCGCAGTGCAGGCTCGGCGGCAGCACTTTATGGGACAACGCGAGGGCGGTCTTGATGAGCGAGGCGATGCCGGACGCGGGCATGGTATGGCCGATCATCGACTTGACGCTGCCCATCGCCCGCGCCGTCGGCGGCGCCGGCGCCGTGCCGAAAAACGCCTTCACCGTGGCCAATTCCGTCAGGTCGCCGACGACCGTGCCGGTGCCGTGCAATTCCAGGTAGCCGATCGAATCGCGCTCCACGGCCGCATCCGCGTAGGCATTCTCCAGCGCCGCGATCTGCCCGGCGCTCGACGGGGCCAGCACATCGACTTCCCGGCCGTCGCTGGACGAACCGACGCCCTTGATGATCGCGTAAACGAGATCGCCGGCGCGGATCGCGTCGTCGAGCCGTTTGAGGACCACCGCCCCGCCGCCTTCGCCGGCCAACAAACCGTCCGAACGACGATCGAAGGGACGGATCATACCCGACGGCGAAAGCGCGCCGAGTTGCGTGAAGACATGGAGGAAGGTCGGCGTCAGATTGAGAAAGACGCCGGCGGCCACGGCGAGATCGCATTGCCTCGTTCGCAAGCGCCACACCGCTTGTTCGACGGCCAAAAGCGACGAGGCGCACGCCCCGTCAATGGTGCAGGCGGTGCCGCGCAGGTTGAGGCGGTTGGCTGCCCGGCTGGCGGTGATGTTCGGGATCGCCGTCGAGACGTTCTCCAATTCGGGCGGCGTCAGCGTGGAGCGCAGGTAGGACTCCAGCTCCGCGCGCCGCCCTTCGATCAACTCCGGCGCAGCCGCTCCAGGAGATCGAGGGCCATATCGTACAGTTCCGCCCTCAAGGTCAATTCGATCAGTTTGCCGGTCGGATAGCCGCCGCGGCCGATGAGCACGTCGGTTCGTTTGCGCAGCGGGCTGTCCGCGCCGACGCCGGCGTCGCGCAACGCCTCGTCGAGGACGTGCATCGTGAAGAACTGATCGGGGTCGCCGTGGCGGACCAGGTTCGGCAAGACGCCGAACGGTACGGGATCGAAGTGCAAATCGGCGGGAAGAAAGCCGCCGCGATTGGACGGGATGAACGCTTCGTGATCGGCCGGACGGCGGAAATTGGCGCACCGATCCCATCGACCCGGCGGCGGCGCGTCGATGGCGTCCACGCCGTTGGCCAAATTGGACCAGTACTGTCTCCGATTCGCGGCCCCGGGGAAGACGCAGGCCATCCCCACGATCGCGACATCTTTGTCAGCCGTCATAGCGCTCTCCCGCCCGCATCCGCTCGATGCCGCGGGCAATCACGACCTCTCCGTTGGGGCGATCCGTCCGGTCGATTTCCGCGAGGAAGGAAGCGACGCCTTCCTCAACCGCAATGAGTTCGACCCCGGCGGCCGAATACACGCGGCGCAGGTCATCGGAGACCATGCCGCCGTCCCACGGCCCCCAGTTGATGCACACGACCCGCGCCGGCCAGGTTCGGTGCAAACGATCCGCCAGCTTGTTCAGCACCTCGTTGGCGGCGCTGTAATCGACCTGCCCCACGTTGCCGAAGCGACCGGATACCGAGCCGAAAAAAACCAGGAACCGCAGCGTTTCCGGCCGGAGCTTGCGGACCAACGTGAGGGCGCTTTGCACCTTGGTTCGGAAGACCTTGGCGAACGAGGAGTGCGTTTTATCGGCGATCCGCTTGTCCTCAATGATCCCCGCGCCGTGGATCACGCCGTCGATGCGCCCGAAGCGTTCATAGAGGTCGTCGATCAACTGGCCGAAGCGTTCCGTATCCCGCACGTCGAGCGCGTGGTACTCCACGGCAGCGCCGGTGGCCGCGAACGAATCGAGATTGGCCCGGAGTTGCCGATCCTTGAGCAACTGGTTGACGGATCGCTCGATCGCGGCCGGCACAATCCGCTCTCCTCGCGCACGGGTTTCCTCCAGGAAGAACTGCCGCAAACTTGCCCGATCCAGCCCGCAAGTCCGGGACGATTCCGGTTCGGGCCGCGGTGATCGTCCCATCACAATGAGCCGTGGCTCGAAGTGAGCCGCGAAGGAACGAGCGACTTCCGCGGTGATGCCGCAGGCGCCGCCCGTCACCAGAATCACGGCCTCTTTTTCCAGGGATAAGCGTGTGGAAGCATCGGCTATCGGAGCCGGCGTCAGAGCCGGGCGCCAGCGCCCGTGCCCGGTCAAGCCAACTTCCATCCGGTCATCGTCCACGTCCAATTCCTGAATGATTTGCGCCGCCAGCATGTCGGCCGGCAGGTGCGGATCGACATCGATATTCTTGACGTGCAAGCGCGGCTGCTCCCGGCGCAATGTTTTGGTGATGCCCAGGGCGCCGGCGCCGGCGAGGGACGGCACGATCTCCTCGCCCAGTCCGAATTGCCCTCCGAGGGCCGTCAGATTGAGGAACCATCCGCCGCCCGCGTGGGCACTAACTCGCAATTCGTCTACGAACTCCTTCACGATGTTGAACGTCCACTCGGCAACAGACACTTCCACGTCTTCCCCGGCCGATGTCCCCAATTGCGACCCGAGGCCGAGGCAATTCAGGATCCCACCCACACGGTTGTTCTCTCCCTCGCTCAGCCGTTGATGCAACTCGCGGACGGCTTCCGGGGAAGACAGATCAGCGACGTAAGTGTTCCCCGCATCTCGAAGGTTCCTTTTCCCAGGGCGAATCGAGCGCACCCTATAACCTTCCGTCGTCAGGGCCGCCACGAGCGCGGCCGTGATGTCAGGAACTTCGCCGATCACCAGAAGCGTCTGTTCTAGGGGGAATCGTTTTTTTTTACGCCGTTGCGCTCCAAAGGGGCGGCCGCGGGCGTGACCGTGTACCGATTCACTTTCCCGTTGCTTTTCTCCGCGTCCCGGTTGTCGGCGACGTTCGTCTCGGCCTTGCCGTTACTGTGCGCAGGCGCGAAATAAGCCTGACGGCGACGCTCATACGCATCGAGGATGTCGCGCAGGGTCTTGAGCTTCGTGAACTCCGCGAGCAGTTCCTCTTCCTCCTGGTCCTCGGCGCGGAAGTAGGGGTGATACGCCTTCAAATGGCTGAAGATTTCCACCGTCTTGATGGAGTCGATCCCCAATTCCGCTTCCAGGGCGAGGGCCTCATCCAGTGCGTCGATCGGATAGCCCGTGCGCGCGCTCACCACGTCGAGCAGATCCTGACGGAACTTTTCCGTCGGAGGCGGGCCATCCTCCCTCCCTTCATCCGAAGCGGGCGGCGTCTCTGTCCCGAATCGTTCGGAATGGGCCGACGGCCGAACCGCAACGGACAGGCGCGTTGGCGGGACGGGATCTTTTCGCGGAATGGGAATCGGCGGACGCGCGACCGCCGGCGCCGGACGAACACGCGAGCCGTTGCTTGCTGGTGAAGGAGACTCCGTTAAAGCCTGGCTCGTTGACGGCAGCGCGGTTTGCGTGCAATGCAAAAGGATGCGCTCCTGCGTTTCCAGGAACCGCTCCAGTACACGATTCTGCGCTTGTTGTGCTTCGAGCAGCAGCCGTGTCGTGGCCTGGAACTGATCGAAAAGATGATTGCCGGAAGGAGCCGTCTTGTGGACTTCTCCATTGCCGGAAGGATGGCCGTTGGTTGTCGTCATGGCTGGCAGCACTTTCTCGACTCGGGAGTTCCGAATAGCGGAGGGATGTCCGCGTCCGTTGGCGTTCTCCGCCTTGTGGGTGGTGTTCGTTTTCCGTCCGGGCAACGGCGTCACGGGGCGGGCCCTGTTGGGACTGAGGATCCAATCCGTCGGCTTGGGAGTCGTCTCGGCACGCGTCCGAGCAAGGAACTCGTCAACGGACGCGGATTGGAGGCCCCGGCCCGCGAACCAGGCATCCAGACGCACCGGCAAACCGAGGACCATCAGCCGGGCCAGCAGATGTCCCATCTGCGTCCAGCCATCGCGTCCGGGTGCATCCAGACAGAGCGCGGTCGCCGCGTCGTCGGGAAGGATGCGGGTGACGAGATCGGTCAGCACCCGGCCGGGTCCGACTTCGATAAATATCCGCGCGCCGTCCTCGAACAGTTGTCGAATTTCCCTGTCAAACAGCACCGGCTCGCTCAGATGACGGCAGAGCAACGCGCGGATTCCGTCCGCTTCCTCAGCGTGTCGCCCGCCGGTTGTGTTGCTGTACACCGGAATGCGAGGGCGCTGAATGGCGATCCCATTCAGGTACGCTTGCATCGCCAGGGCGGCGGAAGACAACTGCGCCGTGTGAAATGCCGCGCTCACCGGGATTTTGCGGGTGCGGAGGCCGCGGCTGGTTAGTTGCTCGACGGCAGCGTCGATCGTCTCGACAGGGCCGGCGATGACGGTTTGCTCCGGGCCGTTGTGGTTCGCCACATCGGCCGCGATGTTCAATTCCTTCAGTATCGCCTCGGTCGCGGAAGCGCCGGCTTGCACGGCGGCCATGGCGCCCGGTTTCGACTCCGCGGCCTCCGCGCAGACTCGTCCGCGGTACGCCGACAGTCGCAACAAATCGGCTCGGGTCAGGCAATCGGCGACGTGAAGGGCCACGTATTCGCCGTAGCTGTGGCCGGCGACGAAGGCGGGACGGACGGCATAGCGCTCCAGCAAATCCGTGGCGAACAGCTCGACCAGCCCCAGGGCCGGCTGCGCGACCCGCGTGTCTTTGAGCACGGCCGTTTGCCGCTGGCGTTCCTCATCCGTGAACGGCGGCGGGGGATAGATGATGTGCGAAAGAGGCTGCGGCAACTCGTCGGCCAATAAACCCTTCGCTTCGAGGAAGAGATCGTGGCCCCACGGGCTGGCCGTCACGAGATCGCGCAGCATGTTCACTGCTTGAGAGCCTTGGCCCGGATAAAGGAAGCAAACCGCGGAAGCGGGGACGGGCGCTCGCTCGGAGTAATTAATCCCGCTCGGATCGTTCACTTCCGCATGATCGGCCAGCAGCGAAATGGCCCGGTCGAGCTTCTTGCCCACATCGGCGACGGACCCGGCGACGATGGCGAGCCGGCATGGCAGGGACTGACCGTCCCGCTTGCTCTCCTCGGCAAAGACGGCCTGGGCCAATCCCGCCAGATCATCCGATGGAACCGCGTCGAGGCTGTGCCGAAGGCGGAGAAGATCGCGGATCATCTCCTCGCGGTTGGCGCGCCGCAGCACGAAGATTTCCGCCCCGCGCGGCATCCAATCTCCTGCCGGCTCCCCGGTGTGCTCCTCCAGCACGACATGGAAATTGGTGCCGCCGAAGCCGAACGAACTGACCCCGGCACGCCTTGGTTGCTCCCCTTGTTCCTTGAGCCACGGCCGGGTTTCACTGTTGAGGTAAAACGGGCTTTGCTTCCAATCGACACGCGAAGTCGGCTTTTCGACCCCGATGGTCGGCGGCAAGACGCGCTGCCTCAGCGCCAGGGCGGTCTTGATGACGCTAGCCAGTCCGGCGACCGTCTTCGTATGGCCGATCATCGACTTGACCGAACCGACCGCGACGTACTGCCGCGCCTCGGTGTGCTGGGCGAACAATTCCGTCAATGTCGTCAACTCGGCACTATCCCCCACGGCCGTTCCGGTGCCGTGAGCCTCGATGAGCGTGACCGAGGCCGGCGAACAGCGGGCGTCTTCGTAAGCACGGCTGACGGCGCGCATTTGGCCGGGAGGATGGGGTGCGGTCAAGCTGCGATTCTTGCCGTCGCTGGAGTTACCGACGCCCTTGATGACCGCGTAGATGTGGTCGCCGTCCTGTTCCGCGTCGGGCAACCGTTTGAGAACGACACACGCGATCCCTTCGCCCAGCGCGATGCCGTCGGCACTTTCGTCGAATGTCCGCGATTGGCCGCGCGGCGAGAGGGCGTGCGTCTTGGCGAAGCTCATGTAGCCGAGCGGATTGTTGGTCCCGTCGGCCCCGCCCACGAGCATTAGATCGGCGGTCCCGGAGCGCAGCTGTTCGACCGCCGTGAACAGGGCGGCCAGCGAACCCGCGCACGCGGCGTCCACCGTGAAATTAGGACCGTGAAGGTCGAGTTCTCGGGCGATGCGGCCGGCCGTGACGTTGCCGAGGATGCCCGGAAACGAATCTTCGGTCCACTCGGGAAGCTGTTCCTCCAGGCCGGCGTAAATCCGCTCGCGGACTTCCGGCGTCAGTCCCTCCACTTTCGGCAAGTAGTGCCGCATCATGGTGCGGAAGCAATAAGCGGTCCCCAGTTCATGAGAACCGGACACCGCGAACAATACGCCAGCGCGCTTGCGCGAGAACGCTCGTTGATCGTAGCCCGCATCCGCCATCGCCTGCCATGCGACTTCGAGAGCGAGCAGCTGCATCGGCTCGATCTGCGGCAAACTGGCCGGCGGGATGTGCCACTTCACCGGGTTGAAAAGCACGGAGTCGAGGAAGCCGCCCCATTTGGAATAGACGCGGTCGCGCGCCAGCCGGTCGTCGGAATAGAAATCCTCGACCCGCCAGCGTTCCGGCGGCACCTCGCGGATGGCGTTGATGCGGTTGCAGATGTTTTGCCAGTAGAGGCGGACGTTGCCCGCGCCGGGGAACAGGCAGGCCATGCCCACGATGGCGATGTCCTTCGCGGCCCTCGATCCCAGGGCGGGGCCGAGGGACGGCGAAGTCTGTTGATCGGCCATGACGATCACCTCGCGGCGAAGTCCCACGCGGCAGCCCGCTCCGCGATGGGAACGGACGGCAGCACGAGACCGCCGAGAACGCAGCCCCTTCCGCAAGCGGCCTGAATCCCTGGCGCTTTTCCTCTTCCGCGAATAATTCGTCCAGCGAAACTTTAACCGGATTTCCGTATCGGAGTAAGATCGTCCGTGACGGGGAACCTGAAATATCGCCTTTCCGGAACGGGCCTTACATCCTGTAGGCTTTACCGGGATCAGCCCGTTTGCCCGCGGGGAATCAATTGTAGGGGCGATGATTCCATTGGGAGGCGCGGGGAGGCGACTCCCTCGTCTGGGGGAAGGCTAACTCTTGTACGGGGCAGATCGTGTTTCGTGACAGGCAAGGGGAGGCAAAGTCTGGGCGGATGTGAGGGGGACCGATTACCCCGACCAGGACTCGAACCTAGAACGCCTCGTTCGAAGCGAGGAATGATGTCCGTTTCACCATCGGGGCGTGTGCGGAAGGCCGACAGCTTCCGCGAGTGGACCCACCGGGGATTGAACCCGGATTTCCAGTCTGCCGAGCTGGCGTCCTCCCGTTGGACGATAGGCCCGTTACTCAGTGGACCGCCGGGGACTTGAACCCCGATTTCCGCCGTGCGAGGACGGCGTCCTCCCTTGGACGAGCAGCCCAATTATCGTTCGCCAATGATCCCGGATGGAGTCGAACCACCATCTCCTGGATGTGAGCCAGGCATTCTCGCCCTTGAACCACGGGACCGTGTTTCAGACGGGCCGTCAGGAGGCGGCAGGCGACAATCGGCGCGTGGACCCGGCCTGTCTTTACTGCCGGCCGCTGACATCCCGTCGTCATCAGTGACCGAGGTGGGAGTCGAACCCACAAACCTCACCAGGCTCTCGACCTGGCCGCTTTGCCGAATTTGCGTACTCGGCCATCACTCGTTACCAGTTGCGGAGGCCGGATTTGAACCGGCGTCGAACGGCTTATGAGACCGTGCTGGAAACCAGACTCCAGTCCACTCCGCAATGAATCCAGCGGCCCGCACGGGACTCGCACCCGCACCCTTCCGGTTGACAACCGGCTGCTCGACTCTTTGAGCTTCCAGGCCGTAACTTTCCTCCAGTGGCTCAGGTGGGATTTGAACCCACAGCATTCGAGAGTCTGAATCCCGATGGTCTGCCTGTTGCCTACCGAGCCATCTTCGTCTACCGCCCCGATGCCCAGCGAGGGAGTCGAACCCCCACCCACCCGGGTTTAAGCCGGATCGCTCTGCCGATTGGCGTAGCCGGGCTTGCCCCTGCCAGCCGCGCCGGGCCGTGGGCGATCGGCCCGGAACGGCGCAATCGAGGTGGCTGGACTTGAACCAGCGTTCTCCTGCCTCCGAAGCAGGCGGGCACTCCAGCTACCCCACACCTCGTCAGTCAGCGTGGCTGGACTTGAACCAGCGTTCTCCACCATCCCGGGGTGGCGGGCACTCCAAGCTACCCCACACGCTGAACGAACCAACCAACCAGTGAGACCAGAGGGACTTGAACCCTCACCTTCCGGGTAAGAGCCGGAAATGCTGCCGCTAACACCTTGGACTCATGAGCTGCCTCTGTCCAAAACATCCTCTACCGTGTCCTTCGATTCGAGTAGGACTGGAGAGGGTCGAACTCTCACCTTCCGGATTAAAAGTCCGGCGCGCTGCCATTACGCCACAGTCCCACAGCCAGCAGCTGTATCGCTGGAAGCGGTGACGCGGCATGACATTCTCCGCGTCACTCTCTTTTTCCCGGCATGGACCTTCTTATGACAGTTTGCACACAATACGGCGCACTTCTTTATTTCCGCAAGGATAGTAGACCATCTCCAGCTAACGCGCCTTCTGGATCCGATGTCGAATTTCTTTGCCGTAGGGTCTATATGGTGGAATTCCAGGCAGACAGGGTCATCTTCAGGACAAAGCGCGCATCCAATTGCGGCTTTGATCGTGTCAATGCGGTCGTTCAATTCGATCCGTCGTCTCCTTCTGGAAGCTAGAATAACACCTATATGGTATTCCTTGTTTTCACGGTAGTAGCGTCGGGAACGACGCCGGTTACACTCCCGACACCAAGTCTGTTTTCCATCCTTCGCTTTCGCCTTTTTGTTGAACTGGACTTCCCCACGATTCGTGGACACCCAGTTAAGGGTGTACAATCACCCTGGGAGGTCCAGCAATGGCACGAACGCGACGCACCTATACACCGGAGTTCAAGGCCGAGGCCGTCAAACTCGTCACACAGCAGGGCTACTCCGTCGCCGAGGCCGCACGCTCACTCGGCATCAGCGAGAACCTCATCCGCAATTGGAAGCAAGCATTCCAGGACCAGGGCGAACACGCCTTCCCCGGACGCGGTAAACTTTCTCCCTTCGAGGAGGAAAACCACCGCCTTCGGGCCGAGAACAAACGGCTCCTGGCCGAGCGTGACATCCTAAAAAAAGCGGCGGCATTCTTCGCCAGGGAGGCGACATGACCTACCGCTTTATCGACCAACACAAGGACCAATGGCCGGTGCGCTGGCTGTGCGAGACGTTGGAGGTCTCTGCCGCTGGTTACTACGCCTGGCGGCGATCTCTTCGCAGCCGGGCCGAGCAACGGCGTGACGCCCTGCTCGTGGCGATCCGGGCCGTCCACGCCGAGGTCAAGGCACGCTACGGCAGCCCACGCATCCATGCCGAGTTGCTCGCTCGCGGTCACGGCTGCTGCGTCAACACCGTCGCCAAGCTGATGCGTCAGGCCGGTATTGCCGCGAAAACCGCGAGGAAGTTTCGCTGTACCACCACGGACTCCGACCACGACTTGCCCGTGGCGGAGAACCTTCTGGACCGGCAGTTCAACCCCTCCGAGGCGAATGAAGCCTGGGTGGCCGACATCACCTACATCCCGACGCGGGAGGGCTGGCTGTACCTGGCCGCCGTCGAGGATCTGTACTCGCGGCGTGTGGTCGGCTGGGCAATGGCCCAACACATGGAGAGCCGCCTCGTCGTGGACGCCTTGGCGATGGCCGTGCAACGGCGGCTGCCCGACGAGGGGCTTTTGGCGCACTCGGATCGAGGTAGCCAATACGCCAGTGAACACTACCAATGGCTGCTGGCCAAGTACGGCATCACCTGCAGCATGAGCCGGCGGGCGGACTGTTGGGACAACGCGCCGATGGAGAGTTTTTTCGCCTCGCTCAAGAAGGAGTTGGTCCACGACGCGGACTTCGTCACGCGGGCGGAGGCGCGAGCGGCGGTCGTCGAGTACATCGAGGTCTTCTACAACAACCAACGCCGTCACTCCTCGTTGGGATATGTGGCCCCGGCGGAGTACGAGCAATCACGCACGCCTTAACTCCGTGTCCACTTTTCGTGGGGAACTCCAAACTCCTCGACAGGTTTCAACCTCCAACAATGGCGGCATATTTTCCCTTGCATCCCTGAACCCTCCATCGGAACGGCATTGCCTGACCATGATGCCCCTCCTTTTTCCGATGGAATCTCTCCCACCCATGAGTTATACGGGGAGCCAAACTGCTCCGGCAACTCTACAAAGGCTGCCTCCAGGGAAAGCCTAACGTGCCAGAAGTGGGCCGGGAGGCGCTCGAATCCTCGTCCGCGGTTTTTCAAACCGCCGCTAAACCATCTCAGCTACCAGCCCAAAACAAAAAGGCCAGGCATCCCGTTGTGACACCTGGCCTCGCAAGCTGCTTTCAGGGAAGCAACTCGGTGTCACAAGCGTAGAGGGTGAGCGGGGAGGCCATTCGCCCGTACTTCAGCCGGATGCCCGGCCGATTTGTGTTTCTGCTTAAACCCGCGATCCGGTTTCATCGTCATCTCGGAGTTAACCTCACCGCGATCCGCCGTCGGGATCGCTCGTCCTTACACAGGGATAGACGCTCAGGGAGGCGGATGGTTCGCAAAAAATGCGAAATTTTTTCCGAGGATCAACCGCTCATTTGCGCTGCAAGCGATCCGCGGCCCCGGCCAGGCGATAAATCTCGGCCGTGCGATCAAACGCCTTGTCCTTGGCATTCACGAGGGTCAACCGTCGCGGGGCCAGGAGACCCAGGGCGTCGGGGATGTCGAGCACGCGCAGGACGTTGAGGAAGATTGGTCCTTCGCGGTGCGATTTGGGCGGATCGATGATCACTACTTCCTCGATAGACGGCTCAAATAGGGCGGCATAGGCAGCGAGGATGCCGCCCTCGCCTGCTCCAACCAGACGACGAGGAGCCTTCTTCGCTTTTTGTAGGTACTTGACCGTAGCGATAATGTCCCACACATGGCCTTCATCGACTGTCCTCCCCAGCAAGGCATGGGACCGTTCTACATAATTGGGTGGGGATTTCCGCGTCCATTCGTTGTACATAACTCCCCTCGGGAAGAGTAACCAGGGATCCTTTCCTCCCGGAACAGCAGTCGCTCTTACGACCTTATCCATTTGCTCTCCGATGCCTCGATGAATGACGACGAGCGATTGTCGTTCCCGCGAGTCAAGGAGATTAACTTCAACCTCTGACTCGGACGAGAAACATCCGAGGGAAGCGTCCTTCACACGAAGGGGAGGGACTTCCGCAGGGAGAGCACGGAACGATTTCTCACGCAACTCCTTCAACAGTCCTTTCTTCCACTCTGCGTATCCTCCTTCCTTCGGCAGTTCTACCTTCGCCAACGGCACAAACGTCTCGTCAATCTTGCCATTAATCGCGTCCTTCGGAACGTCCGTGTCCTCCGGGAAGACGCGCAGTTCCTTGCCCGGCAGTGGTTTGAGCGCGACTTCCTTGATCTCGCTGTTGTCGTGTTTGAGATGTTTGTTGAACCATTGGAAAGCCGCGACCCGCAAATCGGGACGATCATCGTGGCCGCCCTTACTGATGAATTCGTCGATCAACTCCGGCTTTTCGTACATCGTGTAGAGTTGGCGCAGGCGGGCGATGACGCGGCGATTGCCGTCCATCGGGAATATCGAATCCTTGTCCGAATTGGCGAACAGCATCGGCCGAGGTGCAATCAGGGCCGCGATGGTCGTCCAGTGCCATTGATACGTGTTCACGAGAAACATGCAATCGCAATGGCCATTGATGACCTTGTGGGAAACATAACTTTCCAGATCGCTCATACCGCTGACCGGCACGGCCACCTTGACGCGCTCGTCGGCCGCAGCGATCCAGAAGGTGGCGGCACCGCCGCCGGAAATGCCGGTCACGCCGAGACGATCCGCGTCCACGTCCGGCCGGCTGACTAAATAATCCAGTGCCCGCACACCGTTCCAGCACTCGACGCCGGCCGGCGTGTAGCCGCGCGCCTGCCACCACCAGCGGCCGTGGCTGTACGTGCCGTGATGGATGCCGGGTATCTCGCCCAGTTGCAGCGAATCGAGGGTCAGACAGACGTAGCCATTCGAGGCGAACCAGAGGCCGTGATCCTGAAAAGCTGTCTTGTTGCCGTCGCGTCCACGGTTGGAGTGCCCGCAGACGTACAGGATCGCCGGCAATTTGCCCTCGCTCTTTTTCGGTCGATACAAATTGGCGGTCACATACAAACCGGGCCGGCTCTGGAAGTGGAGCTTGTCGATGACGATCTCGCCGCGCTCGACGGTGCCGGTGATCGTGGCGTGCAGCGGCGTCTTCTCCGGCAGCGGCCACAGGCCGAGCATGTCGAAATACTCGCGGCGGAGACGCGGCTTGCGCGACTCCCATTCTTCGCGGGTCTTGGCCCCGTCGAGAAAGCGCTCGCCGAACCGTTCGGTTTCTTGCCGCAAATAGCGTTCGATCGCGGCATCGCCGGGCAGCGGTTTCTCGGGTTCCGCCCCGACGGAGAGGTTGCACGAGGCCAGTAACAGGAAAAGACAACAGGCGAACGACGGAAGAGGACGCATCCACATGAGGATTACTCCTTCGGGGCATGGGCGGCGTCGGGGCGTTCGCCGATGACGCCGTTGGGATTGAGCAGCAGCCAGCACAGGATGGCGACGACCTGCATTCCGGCGAAAACGAACAAGGCGGTATCCCAATCTCGCCAGCGGACTACCAGGGGAAGGAAGGTGACGAAGGCCCACGCCCCGAGGTTTCCGGCCATGTTCATGGCGCCAAAGACGACGCCCAGGTTTCGCCCGCTCATGTCCATCGACAGCGCGTAGGCGCACGGCGAGGAGAAGCTCATGATGCAGACGCCGAGGCCGGCCATCATCATGGCCCCTCCCACATCGGGGATGAGGTAACAGATACCAAAGCACAGGAGGCAAATCAGGAGACTGCCGATGGCCACGCCCTGCCGGGCGGCCCGGCGACTGCCCGTGTGGGCCAGCACGCGGTCGGAGAGAATCCCGCCGGCCATGCCGCCCACGACGCCGCCCAGTAGCGGCAAGCTCGTCCACAGGTTGGCATCACTGATTTGTTGCCCGCGCCTTCCTGCAAGTAGGTCGGCAGCCACTGGTCGAACAGGCGAAGGGCGCCGGCCCGGCAAAACTGCTGGCGCAGATGAGCCATAACGCCGTGCTGCCGAAAATCCGTCCCCAGGGAATCGCCGCGGACGGTTCCGACGAAGGTGCGTTTGCTTGACGCCCGATGATTTCCTGCTCGGCCTCGTTGACGCCCGGATGGTCGCCCGGACGGCTGCGGAACCAGACGGCAAACCAGCAAGCCCACAATACTCCCGGCAGCGCGTAGAAAAAAAACAGGCCGCGCCAGCCGAGCCGTTGGATCAACAGTCCGGTCAGGAGCGACGCCACCACGCCACCGATCAGCATGAAGCTGTTCAGCACGGCCGAGGCGAAGCCCCGGCGCGTGGATGGATACCAAACGGCGAGGATCATCGTGCAACAAGGGAAGATGCCCGCTTGCAAGGCGCCCATCGCCAGACGCGCGGCGAGCAAGGAGGAGAAACTCATTGCCAGGGCGGTCAATCCCATCACGATCGACCAGCCCGCGGCGATCAGCGCCAGCATCCGCCCCGCTCCCCAGCGCCTGCGCCAGCCAACCGCTGGGGATCTGGCATAAGGCATAGGTGAAGAAAAAGCCCCCGCTCGCAAAGCCCGTGCTTACGATCCCCAACTCGGGAAACTCCCCGGCATCGCGGATCGCCTTCTCGACCCCGCCGAAACTGTTGCGCTGAACGTAGTTGATCGTGGTGATGACACACAGCGCCGCCAGCACGAGGTGGCGAACATACGTCGGCCGGGTGGCGAGGACCGGAGCGCGGGCAGAGGTGTCGTTCACGGGTGGGTCTCGGTGGGTTGGTTCCAGGCGTGGTATGAGCTTACCGCACCTCTCCGCCCGGAACAAGCAACCACCGATCCCGCGCGGTCAATTGGCGCTGAAATCGGGCGGGAAGCGCCGTTCGGTTTCGGCGGCGGGAACGGCCGGCAGTTGGGGTCCGAGATAATCGAGTAGCCGGCGGACGCGCTGCTCGACATCGAGTTGCTCGAGCAATTCCTGTTTCACGTTGATATCGAGGGTCAAGGTGAAACTGAAGATGTCGCACAGCGTTCCCAGCGGCAAACTGCTCTCCAGCAGTTGCGCAGCTGGGCCAGGGCGGTGCTCTGGCTGGCGAACCAGGCGTTCATGTGCTCGCTCAGGCGCTGTCGCAAGTCGTGCTCCACCGCCGGAGACGTAACGGGTATGTCTTCGAGAAGCTGAACGTGGGCCGTGCGGTACACCTTGTCCGTCGGCACTTCGTCGAGAATGCGCGCCCGGCTCAAGCCGTGGAGCAGGAAATTGTAGCGCCCGTCCGGCAGACTTTCTTCCTTGAGAATTCGGCCGATACAAATGACGGGATAAACGGGAGGACGATTATGGTAATCCGGTTCCCAACCGGGTTGGAGCGTGGCCATGGCGATCAGGCGATCGTCCTCCAGGGCATCGGCCATCAACTCGCGGTAGCGCGGCTCGAAAATGTGCAGGGGTTGGATCACGTAGGGAAAGAGGACGATGTTGGGCAACGGGAACAGGCGGGCCAGGCCGCTGAAGTTTTCCGGAAGAGAACTTTCGCCAGTCATGGAGGGCCTGCCTTTGCGCCGTCATTCGTCCTCGTGAATGAACTGCTCCGGATCGGGCCACGCCGCCGGAGGCGGATCGAGGGTGATGGTCGGAACCAGTTCGGGCACGGGCCGCAGATCACGATCCGGGGAGGACGTGTTCAAGAGCGCCCCGAAACAACGTTCCATCTGCCGCCAGAAGGAGGCCACATCGAGACCGAGAAACGGCGATCCACAGTTTCGCATGTAATCGTAGCTGGATCGATACAGTTTCGCCGCCCCGCCCAGGTTGCCGCCGCTGAAGTGAAACAGGCCGACCGCCGCCTGAATGAGTCCCTGATAAAAGCGCCGCTCGTCGCCGTGGCTTTCGGTCCACAGATCCTCCCAGACCTCGTGCGCCTCGAAGAAATCGCGTTCGTTGAAGAACAGGATGCCGGCCAGGTAACGCGGATCGTAAGTATCCATGCTGCCATCTTACTGCCCGAAGCCGGTCGCTGCACGCGCGTTCGCTGGGTACGCTCGTAGGGGGGCGGTAGTGGATTGTAGTGTTGTAGGGTGGGCCGAGTTGTAGGGTGGGCCGAGTCTTCGAGGCCCACCAGCATGGGCTTGGTGGGCCTCGAAGACTCGGCCCACCCTACCAGGCGGGGCTGTGACAACCCAAACGATTACCGCACCCCCGGAGTTGTCTCATCCCGTGATTCGGCCATCCGCACCGAAAACGATCGGTCCCGTTCGCCAGTTTGCCTCCGGCAGCGGTGCGCGAGTGGCCAGGGCGAGGAGCATCTCCGCGAGGTTGAAGCGTGCCAGCCGGCGCAGGCCGACGTAGGAAGTGGTCAAGCGGGGATTGATTTCGATGACGACATCCGCGCTGCCGTCGGCGGCCGCGCCGAGCACCAGATCGACGCCAAAATATCCATGCACCCCTTCCACGACGCGCACCGCTTTCTCCGCCAGGCTTCGCGCCCGGCGATCAAATTCCGGCGACAGAGGCAGGTGGCCGCCTCGGTAGCTGAACCTTCCATCGTCCGAGAGATGTTGCTCCACGGCCGGCAGAGATACCAAGCGCTCGGCTCCGGCGAGAAACGAGACGCTGACCGCGAGGCCCGGCACATACGGTTGCAAAATCAACCGGCGGGGCCATCCCTCCGTTTCCGCTTGGAGTACGGCCCGTGCCAATTCATGTTCATTGTGGACCAGGAAGGTAGATTGTGAGCCGGCCCCATCCAGGGGTTTGCAGACCAGAGGATAAGGGAAGCGAGGGGATACTGGCGGAGACGACACCTCCGCGGCCCGCGGCGTCGGAATGCCCCGTGCCTGCCAGTGGCGAGCGAGTGCCCGTTTATCCGCCGCGAGTCGGACGGCGGACGAGGACGGCCCGAGCAGACGCCCCCCGGCTTCCTCGACCCAGCGGCAGCGCTCGGCGAGAATGTCCGCGAATTCCGGGGCGATAACGAGTGTCCAATCACAATCGGCGGCCAGCGCGAAACATCCTCTCTTCCTCGCTCGGCCGGAGGAAGTGCGCCTCGACGTTCAAGGACTGCAAGGGGACGGCTAAAGTGGGATCGATCAGCGTGACGGGCTGGACGCCGGGACAACGGGCGAAGTCTTCCAGCACGGCCGAGAGCATCGCCCAGCCTTCGGTACGGAGCGAGGAGGGGGAGCGCCCATCGCCCCGCCGCACAGGTATTCGTAGACGAAAACGCGCATGCGCCGGCTCTCAGTTGTGGCCGTTGCGCTCCTGGCGGAGCCGTGCGATTTCGCGTTCGATCATGTCGCGGCGGTCGGCGTTGAGCTTGCGATGCTGGCGGATGCCGTAGCGACGGGTGGCCCAGAAATCCAGGGCCGCGAACAGGACCACCACCATCAGCACCAAGAGAAAAAGAATAAAAAAGCTCGCGTAAAGACGCGCAAAGTTGCGATCCGCGTCGCTGAGGGGCGGCGCGTCGCCCTGCCGGTCGGCCGCTTCGCGTTGGTCGGCCAGTTGCTGGGCCGGCACTTCCAGAAACAGTAAATCACCGGCCAGCATGATGCCCAGCAGCAGCAGAAGCGCCGACATGACGACCCGGCGGCGGGCCTGGCGGTGCTGATGGTCCCACTCCCCCGGCGGCATCTCCTCCGGCAGACGCATCCGCCGCAGAAAGACGAGCTGGCGCACACCGTACAACAGGGCGATGAAAAGCAGCACCATCACCAGCACCGCGCCGAAAACGATTTGCGTCCAGCCCACGATGAGCCTCCTCGGAGGCGACGGCGCTGACTCGATGCGCTGCAACCACACGCTGAGGACGCGCGCCACCTGCTCCATGCTTTCGCCGGAGCAGTTCTCGGGCAGGTCCGTCAGACGATGCCAATAGGGATATTTGAAGTCGATAATGTCGATGGCGGGAATGCCGTTCTGGTTGAGCGCGAGGTGATCGTCCTGTACCCGCTCGCCGTACGAGTCGCCGTCGAAGGCGGGGCATTTCAATTCCTTGGCAATGCCCCAGATGACCTGGACCAGACCGCCCGCCATCTCGAACGAGTGCGGCTCGACGGGGAAACGGGCCTTCTTGCCGGCGATCATGTCGAGCAGGATGGCGGCGCCGTAGAACTTTTTGTTGCGCCCCGGCGGTGCTCGCGGCCGAACTGCTTGGAGCCGAAGAAATACTCGTCGTCCGACTCGAAGACGTATTCCTCGCCGTCGAAGAAGACGAAATCGACGCCGACGTTGATTTTCAGGTCCTTCATGTGATGGGCCAGCTCCATCAGCAGCGCGACGCCGGATCCGCCGTCGTTGGCGCTGAGGAACGGCTCGCGCCAGCGGCGCGTGTCGCGTTCCTGGTCGGCCAGCGGACGCGTGTCGTAGTGCGAACAGAGGATGACGCGGCGCTGCCGGTCGGGATACCACGAGACGATCAGGTTGGCCATCTCCACGTCCTTGCGTTCGCTGCGCTGGCGGGCGGTGAAGCGCTGCCAGTCGATCTGGCCGCCATGTTCCTTGAAATGTTTTTCCAGGAGTTCTTGCTGCTTCTTCATGCCGGCGGTACCGCTGATGCGCGGGCCGATCTTGCACAGCGCTTCGAGGTAGCCCATCGCGCGGTCGGCGTCGAAGGCGGCCGGCTGCGCCGGCACTTCGCGGTCGGCGGCGAAGACGTCGCCGGGCGCGTGCGGCGTCGGCTTGGCGTTTCCGTCCCACGGCCGCATCATGAGCACTCCGATCCCCACGGCCACCAGGAGGACCATCGTGATACCACCGGCCATTCGACGCATATCCGCCTCCTTCGGAGGGACGATTCTCCGGCGACTGGAGTGAATCATAGCCGGTCGCTGCGCGGCGAGCGAGACCGTTTTTCGGCACATGGCCCCCGGCTTGCCGGGGAAGACTCACCCCCGGCAAGCCGGGGGCTATGTGTACAGCGGAAATCCTTGCGTGTCCTCCCGAATTGGCGTATCGTGTCACTCGATCCTTCCACCACTCCAGGAGTTTTTTCATGCGTCCTTTTTTGGCCGTCGCGCTCTGCGCCGCCTGCTTCTCGCTTTCCGTCCGCGCCGCCGACGAGCCGAAATCCGCACGCGGCCCGAGTGCGGATCTACTTATCACCAACGCGCGGATCTGGACGGTCAACCCCTCGCAGCCCGAAGCGGAGGCGCTGGCGATCAAAGGAACGCGAATTGTCGCCATCGGCAAGGACATGGACCTGCGATCCTTTATAGGCTCCAAAACGCGCGTCCTCGACATGCACGGCCGGCGGATCGTGCCGGGCTTTTACGATAGCCATGTGCATCTGCTCGGCTCCGGGCTGCGCCTGGCCGAGGTTGCCCTGAAAGACGCGGGGGACGAAGCGGAGTTCGGCCGGCGGTTGCGCGAATTTGACCGCCGGCTGCCGCGCGACCGCTGGCTCCTGGGCGGCGAGTGGGACCACGATCGCACGTTCGCCGGCCAACTGCCCACGGCGGAACTGATTGACAAATACGTCGCCAATCGGCCCGTGTTCCTGCGCCGCTACGATGGGCACATGGCCATCGTCAACAGCCGTGTGCTGCAACTGGCCGGCATCACCGCCGGGACGCCCGATCCGCCGGGCGGCGTCATCTATCGCAAACCCGGTTCACGCGAACCGAGCGGACTGCTGCGCGACAACGCGATGGGCCTCGTGGATCGGCTGATCCCGCCGACGACCGACACGGAAATCGTCGAGGCCGTGCGGGCCGCCTTGGCCGAGGCGCGACAAGTCGGCGTGACCAGCGTACAAGACATGGACGGCAGCGGTGCGGGAACGCGGCGGCGATTGTGTCGGCTCTATCAGGAGTTGGCCCGCCAGGGCAAACTGACGCTGCGCGTTGATCTGCGCTGGCCGCTGGCCGACTGGCGCAGTCTGGCCGCGCTGGGCGTCGAGGCGAACTTCGGCAACGACTGGGTGCGCATCGGCGGCGTCAAGGGGTTCGTCGATGGCTCGCTCGGCTCCAGCACCGCCAAGATGTTCGAGCCGTTCCTCAACGAGCGGAGTAGCACGGGCGTTTACGTGACGCCGCTCAACCGCCTGCGTGAATACATCGAGGGGGCGGACGCGGCCGGCCTGTCGATCGCGGTCCACGCCATCGGCGATCGCGCCAACGCGGAACTGCTCGACATCTTCGCCGAGGTCGCCAAAAAGAACGGGCCGCGCGACCGGCGCTTCCGCATCGAACACGCCCAGCATTTGCGGCCGCGCGATTACGTCCGGTTCAAAGAGCTGAACGTCATCGCCTCGCTGCAACCTTATCACGCCATCGACGACGGCCGCTGGGCGGAAGGGCGCATCGGCGCCGAGCGCTGCGCGTCTTCGTATGCCTGCCGGTCGCTGCTCGACGCGGGGGCGCGCTTGGCGTTCGGCTCCGACTGGTCGGTTGCGCCGCTCAACCCGCTTCTGGCCATCGACGCGGCCGTCAATCGGCGAACGCTCGACGGCAAACACCCGGAGGGCTGGTTCCCCGCGCAAAAGATCCGTGTTGCCGAGGCGATCGAGGCGTACACGCTCGGCTCGGCGTATGCAGGCTTTCAGGACAACGAACGTGGCTCGCTGGAAGTGGGCAAACTCGCGGATTTGGTGGTGCTGTCGCGCGACATCCTTGCGGAGTCCCAGCGCGATCGCATCGGCGAAACCGAAGTGCTCATGACCCTGGTCGGAGGCAAGATCGTTTACGAAAAGAGCAAATAGTCGGCGTGACATTGGGGCTGTGCGGGTGCCGAATCCAGAAGCCTCCCATCGGGGCGATTCCCTTCTCTTCTTGAGGCTGGAGGTGATCCATGGCAACGGCGTCATCGAGTGTCGAAAGCGAGCGCGGCGACTTGATTCAGGCTGTGGCTTTCGCCCAGCAATGCTTCGAGCGCTGGCGCCAGCGCGGTTTCCTTCGTGAGTCTCACTCTCAAATCATCGCGGCCCACTACGCCTCCTTGCGAAGCAGTCTGGAAGCAGGCGGACGAATCCCCGAACGGGTGCAACTGCCTTCGGCGAACGCCTGCTGGAGTTGCAAGCGGGCGGTCGCGGCGGAGGCGACGGATTGCGACGATTGCGGGGCGCCGGCGCACACGCCCGATACGCAGAAACTGCGCTACCTGATCTTCCTGTGCTTCGAGATCAAGAAGCTGCATCAGTCCGACAGCCGAATGGCGCTAGCATAAGCGAAGCGGGCGTGGAGTCATGCCTGGGCGTGAGTGAGGAAGGCTCGCCTGGCACGCTTCGCGAATGACACCGAACTGCCCTTGGCGCAGTAGTGGTGGCTTGGTGGTGGTGAAATCGGCCCCTGACGTGCCTGAACTCGTCCTGGAGGCGCGGCAACGCCCCGTCCGATGCCTCGCGGCCCGGTCCGTTTCTGCTCCACAGCATTTTCCACCTTGCTGAGTATTAATACCACTTCGCGCGGTTCCGGGCCAACTTGGCCTCATGCCGCGGCTGCATCAGGCGGTTTCCCGGCTTCGGTCTTCGCTTCCGTGCCCGCGGCTCCCAGCGTCCTGGCCGGTTGCCCACCCGGTGGTAGGCCACCGCCTTCAGCATCGCGTCAACCAGCTCCGCACGCTGCTCCGGCCGCGCTGCTTCCAACTTCGGCGCGAACGCCGTCAGCACCTGTTTGGCACCTTTGAAGCTGATCTTACGAGGCTCCACACCGTTCTCCCTCGCAGCGACCGCCATGACCGTGCGCAGCAGGTTGTACGCCAACAAGTAGGCCCAGATTTCCTTCTGGACCATCTCGGGCGTCTTGCAGCGCAGGATGTCCATTTTCATGGTCGACTTAATCGATCGCAGATCGACCTCTCCGTCCCACCTTCGCTCGTATAATGCACCGATCTGCACGCCGTCCATGGAGGCATCGAGGATCGTGGTGATAACCTTGAACTGCTCGGCGCGGTTGTTCTTGTCGCGGGCATCGACGCTCACCTGCCGCATGGTCATGGTCTTGGGGTAGCCGCAGTACGTCTGCCAACTCATGCCGCGCGGCAAGCCGGGACGCTGCCAGACGATGATGTCGCCGTCAGGCCTGCTCTCTACCGTCCGGCTCCCGACACGCTCCGCCTGCACGCGGGCGACCAAATTGATACCGCGTTGGCGCAGCTCCCAGGCAAGGAAGTAGTTGTCGAATAAGGCATCCGCGACGAGCACGTCTCCGCGTTGGAGCGAGCCGTACATCTGCCGCAGCAGCGTGGTCTCACCGGTGCCTTTGCCCGCGTAGGGCGCCATGGCCAGATCGAGGCAGGCACCACTGGCCAGCGACAGCAACACCATGAGCCTGGCGAGCGGGAATCCAAGCCCCGGTTTCTGTACCTCCGGCTGCGGATAGCTCGCCTGGTTCTCTTCGGTGTCGGGCATGGAGACGTGCGACCCATCGGCAATAAAGACAGACCGGCCGTGCCATTTCCACTCGTCGGGAAGGCTGTCGTGCAATTGCTGGGCAGTGCGCTTGGCCAACGAGCGTAGTACGGCGACGGGGAGGCGGGCGCGGGCGTTGCAGTAGCTGGCGGTGTTGGGCGAACAGGGCTTCAGGCCGGAGCAGACGCGGTGGGCGATGATTCGGGATACGGTGTCACGGCAACTGTGGTCCTCGCTGAGCACCTGACTGAGGAAGCCCCAGATGGTCGTGACGGGGTTAAAGAGGCGGTTGCGGAACTGAACTCCGTGTTCGTTGAGTGCGTCGAGGATGCTGAGTTCGCTCAAGGAATCGGCGAAGGGCAGCCCCTGGTCGCGCGCGAGCGCGCGCGGACCTCCTGCAGATTCATCATTTATGGTCCAAGAGATTTCTAATTGGGGGCGGTGGAAGGCGTGTCGGGCCCCACCTGCGCGGAGAGAAGCAGAGGCAAGGATCACCTCCCACCTCCATTGTACACGGCTCGACTTGCAAGGCTCACTAGCCGCAACTTCACCGGGGATATGGCTTTGCGCTTATACTTGCAACATTCGTGTTGCAGACCGACGCGCTCTACCACTGCGGAGTAGAGGGTGGTACGCCAGGCCCAATCCGCCCTCAGGGTCTTGCGCAGGGTGGGGCCCTAGAAAAGTCAGCCGAAAGTGGTCTCCGACCTGGAGGCTGCGATCCGGGCGGCTGCGATCCGGGCGGCTGCGATACTCGAACCGGCGCTTGGCTGTCTCGCCAGGAACACCGTTGCATCAGACGGGCAGCCCCGCTTGCTCACGAGCTGCGCGGCAGAGCGCCTCGCCAACCTCGAACTGGCGACAGACACCGGGGCGCTCGGAGTAAATGGAGCAGCCACAGCGAAGACCCACTTTGCCCTCAAGCGCCACACAGGCCGGTCGGCCTCCCGCTCCCGCGTGGGCCCGGCATCCGAGGTAAGAATCACCCAGAGCACCCTGCACGACCGTCAGACCCATACGTCGAAGACGCTTGGCCTCCTGGCGGTCGAGGTAGACATAGGAGGGACCGTCGAACAGCCCTTGTTGCACACAGCATGCGCCGCACAGCTGACAGTCATACACCGGCCCATTCCACAAGGCAGATCCTCCGCGGGCCTCGGGTCTCCGACCCTTGGTGGACGAGTCGAGACGCTCTCGTTGGTAGGACTCTTAGTACCGCTCACGACGTCCGCCGGAGCCGCCGCGCCCCCCTCCACCCCCACCACCATAGCCACCACGGCCACCGCCACCGCCGCCGCCTTCCTTTGGTCGGGCCTCGTTGACAGTCAGCGTGCGGCCGTCCGTTTCCTTGCCGTTCAGAGCGGCGATGGCAGCCTGTGCCTCCTGATCGCTGCTCATCTCGACGAAACCGAAGCCCTTGGAGCGGCCGGTGTCGCGATCCATGATGACCTGGGCCGACTGGACCTCACCGTACGCCTCGAACATCTGCTGCAAATCGCTGCTGCTGACGCCGTAGGCCAGGTTCCCCACATAAATCTTCTTGCCCATCTGGACCCTCTCCTAAAAAAAGCACCTTGAACGGGAGACATTCGCAATGACAAGGGACGAGAGAAGGCCGAATGGAGGTGAGTGACGACCAAAGAAAGCGTTCGCAAGACCCGAGTCCATTCTTAATCCTATCGAATCCAAGTGGGGGCGGACAGAGCAGAGGAGAAG
Organism: uncultured Planctomycetota bacterium; assembly: GCA_963767535.1. Taxonomy (GTDB): domain Bacteria; phylum Planctomycetota; class Planctomycetia; order Gemmatales; family Gemmataceae; genus JAJPHU01. The sequence continues at coordinate 522,145 of CAVYEC010000004.1, read as the reverse complement.
CCTTTCATGTGTGCCGTCGCCGGACGCTGGCCATCCTGCCACCGATTCCTAGAACAATTACGGCTCTACCTTCTTGATGCCTCCCCCTTCCAAACCTCACTTTGGGATCCGGCAGACATCACGCATCCAGAGTGGGATGTCTCGGTGTGATCCCGCGCTCTTTCTTGATCGGCTCACCCCGCCGGAGGAAAAAAGCCGCGATGCGCGTCCCCATCCAGATCGAGAATATCGACGAGCTGCGCCGATGCAACGGTATCGATGATATCGAGCTGCACGACGAGATTGACCGTCTCCGGGTCGGCGATCACGTTCTCCTGACCTTCCTCGCTGGCTCCAATCTACGCGCGACGCTGCCCGTGCGCATCACGCGGGACGATTCCGTGGCCGCCTCGCCGCCCGGCCCGCGCGACCGGAATTGCTGGGTCTGCGAGACAATGCCATGGTGGCCTTCACTGCCGGCCAGATCCATTCCATCACTCGGCCGCAGCCCAAGTGCGCGCGCAGCAAGAACAAGCGAGGATTTTGAGACGTTTCGGCTTGTTCGAGAGTACATCGTCAAACGTCACATTCGAATTGGAAAGGATCATCGCTATGAATCAGGCACAACCGGGAGACTTTGTCCTCTACGCGGTCATGCCGTGCCGGATACATTGTCCCCAGGCAAGATGGTCGGCCGATCGCCGCGCTTGCCCCAAGTGCCTGCCATGATATTCATTCCCCGTGGGAGGCGCCAGGCACGTACCGCTAGGAGTACTGGATGAAATCGACCGAAGCCGGAGACCCAGCGCGACCAAGGTGGTGAGCCCCCGTGAATGACCAAGTAGTCGTCGAGCACACCCGGCGCTGGATTTCATCCTTTGTGATTGGGCTCGACCTCTGCCCGTTCGCGCGACGGGTTTTCGACGCGGGCCGAATTCGCTACGCCATCAGCCATTCCCGCGACAAGAACACCTTGTCAAACGATCTCGTCAGCGAGTTGCATCTCCTCCTCGCTTCGCCGAGCACGCAGATTGAAACGACGCTGCTGATTCATCCGCATGTGTTAGGCAACTTCCTCGACTACAACGATTTTCTGGGTGTCGTGGATCAACTCCTCAAAGAGCAGCGACTCTGTGGCACCATCCAGGTCGCCAGCTTTCATCCGCAGTATCGGTTTGCGGGAACCGAACCGAACGCGGCCGAGAATTACACGAACCGCTCGCCTTACCCCATGCTGCACCTACTCCGTGAATCGAGCGTTTCTCAGGCCTCCGATGCCTCCGACGAAGTCCTGAGGATACCGCGGCGCAATATCGAGACCATGCGCAACCTGGGTCAAGAACACATCTTGAAGAGGCTCCAAACCCTTGATGCCGAACGATAGGTTCGAGGTTCATGCATGCCCTTGCATAATGTGCCGCGACCGGGACCAGTTGGCCCCATTCCCACCGACATCAGGGCGTTCTTGCGCGAGGCAGATAGGCGCATCCGGGCATACTATCGCCGCCATCGCAGCTCTGCCTTCGTCCCATGCAATTTCCGCGGTGCCTACGGCATCCTCCAACTTCTCGCGGCGCAGGCGGAAGCCGCTGGCACGCTGTTTTGCGAGTGGGGCAGCGGCTTCGGCGTGGTTACCTGCTTGGCCGCGTTACTGGAATTCGACGCCTATGGCATCGAGGTTGACGGCACACTCGTGCGCGCGTCTCGGCGTCTCGCCGCCGACTATGATCTGCCGGTCGAATTCGCGCAAGGCAGCTTCATTCCCGCGGGCGACAGGCTATTGATGGGGGCCGCCGGCTCATTCGCCTGGCTCACAACAACGGAAGCACCGGCACATGAAGGGCTTGGATTGGCCACGGAGGATTTTGGTATCATCTTCGCCTATCCGTGGCCTGACGAGGAAAGAGCCCTCGGCCAGTTGTTCGAGCGTCACGCCGGCGCGGGCGCTTTGCTGATCACTCACCATGGCGGCGAGGATTTCCGCCTCTGGAGAAAGTCCGGCTAACAGCAAGGGAAATCGCACCTCCCTCGGATGGCAAGGGGGGCCTGTTATGGGGCCTGATCCACCCCGTGCGACTAAAAGGAAAGAACGCCCACTATCGGGAATTGCTGGAAGAAACGTCACAGCCGCGCCCGGGAGTGCTCTCCGACGTGGCAGGGGGGAGTGCCTTGCGGCTGCGGCAGTGGTACGATGGGGTCGTCCCCTTGGAGGGAGAGCCATTAAGAAAGCATCGGCGTTCGAGGAAGCGTGCCTGTTCCTGAGTTCCTATCTCGAGATGGAGCGCCCCGGCTACACCACTCGCGACGTCCTGGCGGGGATCGAACGACTGCAGGCGGTCGCCGGGGAAGGAGACGACAAGCGGGCCCGCTGGTACATCGAGCGTGCGCACTGCCGCCTGGACGGCACGCCGCACAAGGACAACCGATGGCGATGAGCGGGGCGATTACGCGTACTCTTAACGCCTCTTCGGGGGGTCGCCTGCCGTGCCGCGGGCGAGCCTTTCCGCCTCGCCCTCGTTCGTGATCCCGGCCTGGATGAGCTTGTGGTGGCCGGGCTGGGCCCGCTCCATCTCGTCCCACTCGCTCTGCTCGCAGACCGCATTCATCCCGGACTCCTTGCCGTGGACGGTCATCCGGTAGACCACCCAGGATACGAAGTCCGTTTTCCTCATCATCCGATCTCCTACTCACGGTTGCTGCGGCCAGGGTGCAAAAGAAGATCATACCAGAAGGGACGTGTCAGAGCGAGGACCCGCTCAGCGGATTGCGGAGACGCCAGCCAGGGCATCGCACCACTGAGCCAGCGCCTCCAGGGCCCCAGCCGTGTCGTGGCTCGTGCCCGGCGGCGCTGCGGGGCGGCTCGCGGGGTCCGTGCGGAGTCGGGTGGCCAGGTGGTCGGCACAGCGGTAGGCTTTCTCCAGCAGGTGGACCGGGCAGTGGCCCTGGAGAATGTGCTCCACCTGGCGGTAGAGGTCGCGCATCCTCCGGCACCACAATGCCAGCCGGACCGGCGTGTTCAACAGCAGCTCTGGGACGTGCGTGGGGGTGTAGCGGCGGTTGTAAGCCACCAGCCTGGCGTGGAAGGCGTCGTACGCCTTCTGTCGGGCCTGCAAGTCCTGGCGGCTGTGCCCCAGTTTCAACTTTCGCAGGTTTTCCCAGCGGGCTTCCAGATCGACCAGCAGGGACAGATCGGCCGCCTGGGCGGGGTCGAGAGAACCGGCGGGGGCGTAGGCGTCTTCCGGCATGGAGGTACCGCTTTCGTGGGGATAATCGGGCGCGCGCAGGCCGAGAGTGTTATCGACGATCTAGTCTTCCCATCTTGAGAGCAGCCGGGCAAACTGGGCTGCACAGGGGAATTGGGGTATCACATTGCATGACGTTGCAGGGAAAAAGCCATCGTACGCGCTTGCAATCGACGGCAAGAGGATGACGGCCCTGATTATGCTAATTCAGACAGCAGCCAACCCCGGGTCAGCCCGGCGGCGAAGCCGGCTGTAGAGGCCAAGCCGACAGCCAAAGTCGGGTTTTTTGCCGCTCCTTCACAGCGGTGGCGAGTTGTTGTCCAGGCCCTGGCGCTCGATGCGCACGACTTCAGCCTCCGTTATGCCGAAGCGCTGCGCGATCTCCTGGCGGGACTGCACCACCGGCATCTCCCCATCCTGAGCCGTGACGAGCGCCAGAAAGACTTCTTTGCGGCGCAACTCTGAATCTTGCTCTGACTCGCTCTGAGACATTCATCCTCCTGGAAACTGGCAGCCGTTAAGACTTGCCCGCGCCGAGCTTTCAGTTATGGTACCGAATTGGCCTTGGGCTCTTGCTCACCGCTCGTGTGACAGTAAGGCCCTTGGGTCTCGCGAGCGGTTTGGCGGTCGCCTCCTTCATGCCACTAGTCCTACAGCCGTAGTTATCCATCAGGCGGCCGCGCCCCGCGTTTGCGGTAGTGGCACACGCGTGCGCGGTGCTGGTGTGCCCGCCGCCATTCCGACCACGCCAGCGCCCGCTCGGCCAGCGTCAGGCGGTCCCAAACTATCTTGAGCAGCAGCTTCCGCACCTCGGGGACCGTCAGCGGGATGAGCCCAGACCCCTTTTTTTGCCCCGTGCCGCTCGTGCCGCCCGCGAGCGGATGACCGCCAGCGCCGCCAGGGCGAACAGGCTCAGGGTGACGTGCCGATGCCACCCGACCCAGCTACGCACTTCGTACTCGTTCAGGCCGCAATCTCCCTTGGCCAACTCGAACAAATCCTCGATCGCCCACCGCGCACCCGCCACCCCAACCAGATCCTCCAAACCGATGCCCGGCGGCCCGCCGCAGGCGAAGTATGCTACCTCCGAGGGGTCGGTGACGCTGCGGCGGATCAAGAGCCAGCGGGCGTACGCCTCCGGCTCGGGGGAGTTCGTCCGCAACAGAGCCCAGTCGTACAGGCGCGGCCCCTTGGCCCCATCCCCGCAACTCAGCCGCTGCCAGGCGTCGGCCGGGACTTCGGCAAGCAGATTCCGGGCCCGCACCTGCCGCAACCCCCAACAGACGGCGAAGTCGGTTCGCACGCCAACCACGTAACCCAGGCCGTGCTTCTCGATGGCGATGCGGAAGTGGTAATCCGACCCGTACACGGCGTCCGCCGTCACCCACCGCATCGGCACCCCGGACTCCACGGCCCGGTCCATCATCCGCCGGGCCAGCACCAGCTTGGTGGCGAACCCGACCACGGCCGGGACGCCGGCCTCTTTGCGACGCGGGGCGTCGCCGGCCCACTCCTTGGGCAGGTACAGCTCCCGGTCGATCAGCGCCCGCCCCTTCTCGGTCACATACCCCAAAAACACTCCGATCTGGCAGTTCTCGATACGCCCGGCCGTCCCGCTATACTGCCGGGCGACGCCGACGGATTTCCTGCCCTTCTTCAAAAAGCCGGTCTCGTCCACGACCAGCACACCCTCGTCGTGCCCCAGGTGCTCCGCCGCGTAGCGGATGAGGTCGTCGCGGACGGCGTCGGCGTCCCAGTCGGCCCGGGCGAGCAAGTGCTGCACCCCATCCGGCGTCGCCTCGCCCAGGTGCTCCGCCAACTGCCAGCCGTTCTTGCGCTCGGTGTCGCTAAGCAGCCCGCGGATAGAGCCGACCGCTCGTTGCCGTGGCTCAGACCGGGCGAAGTGCCGACCGATCCGTTCGCCGATGGACATCACTTCGTCTGCCCAGCCGTGGACCTGCGCCTGCGTTGGTCGTCCTGACATGGCTTGCCCTCGTTAAAACTCCGGGCGAGGGCTATTCTAGTAACTACGGCTGTAGGACTAGCCCGAATTGCGCACCGAGTCTATGTAAATTGAGCCTCACGCACTATCTAAACGGTGATTTCCCAAGCCGTTAGAAACATGCGGAGGCTCAAGATCATGGTCCGCCAGCAACAAGAGCACTTTACCCTGTTCCCCGTCGGCTCACAACAACTCCACATCGCCTTCGACGGCGGGCGCATCGTCTCCGATGCCGGACTGCTCGCCGTCCGCGCCCTGGAAAAGCCCCTCCGTGTCATCGCCGACCTCGCCCGACGACTCCCCGACCCCCGATCCCCCAAGTACATCGAACACTCCGTCGAAGCCCTGCTCACCCAGGCCGTCTACCAGATCCTCGCCGGCTACCCCGACTGGAACGACGCCCAGCAGCTCCGCGGCGACCCCCTCTTTCAAATCCTCGCCGATGTCTCGCCCGATGCCGACAACCCCCTGGCCAGCGGCTCGACCCTGGCACGCTTCCAGTACGCCTACACCCGACGGCAGGCGGAAATGCCTTTGCCAGAACGTCCGGTCTTGCGGGAGGTCCGCGCCGCCCAGACTGGCCGCATCAAGATCCTCAACGACTACCTGATCGACCTCTTTATCCGCACGCGTCGCAGGCGGCCCGAGGAGATCATCCTGGATGTCGATGCCAGCGATGATCCGGTGCATGGCCATCAAAAGCTCAGCGGCTATCACGGCTATTACCGCCAGCATCAATACCTGCCCTTGTTCGTCTATGACGGGGCCACCGGCTTTCCGCTGGCGGCCTGGCTACGACCCGGAGCGGTGCATGCCAGCCTGGGAGCCGTGGATATCCTCAACGCCATCGTTACCCGACTACGGAAGGCCTGGCCGGGCGTCCGCCTCAAGGTGCGCTCCGACAACGGCCTGGCGGTGCCCAGCCTGTATGACTATTGCGAGGCCAACGACCTGCCCTACGCCCTGGGCTATGCCAGCAACCCCGTGTTGCAGCGGGCCACGGAGCAAGCCTTGGCCGACGTGGAGTTGTATCACCGCCTCTACGGCCGCCGCGAGCCGGTGGTGCAACGCTTCGAGTCGTTGGCCGGTTATCAGGCCGACAGTTGGCCGCACCCCCGGCGGATCGTGGCCAAGATCGAGGTGACGCCGCAGGGCAGCCAACGACGCTTTGTCGTCACCAACCTGCAAGAAGAAGCGTCGGCGGTGTACCGGGATTTTTACGTGCGGCGGGGCAAGGTGCCGGAGCAGCCGATCGGCGAGATGAAGAACGGCTTACGGTCGGAGCGGCTGTCGGCCTGCGGCTTCTGCGCGAACGCCTTCCGCTTGCTGGTGCATACCTTGGCCTACGCCATCGTGGTGCTGTTCCGGGAGGCGTCGTCGTCGGTGCCGGAGGTGGCGACGGCGAGCGTGAGCACCTTACGTCAGCGCTTGTGGAAAGTAGGCGCGGTGGTGGTGACGGGGGTGCGGAGGATCTGTTTTCATTTTTCCGAGACGTGGCCGTATCGTGGGGCGTGGTGCCGGGTCTTGTCGGGAGTGACTGCCTTTGTCGCCGAGGTGGCCTCTGGTTGAGGCGTTGCGAGCAGCGGGGTCGGAATGGGGAAGGGGAGGGAAGCGTCGTTGGCGGACGATGCCGTATCGGGGTGCGCGCGGGAGTGCGAAAAGGGGTAGTCTGGACAGCTGCCAGCGAGGGATGGCGCGTTGGCAGGAGCGAAGGGCGGCTCGACAATCACGATGACAACCTCTCGACAGCGTCTGACGCCTCCTCTGCTGAGACTCGGTGCGCAATCCGGGCTAGTGCAGGTATTCGCCTTCTCATAATTCTACCATTCAGGTATGAGTGGCGCGTCTCAGCCATTTGGCGGTATGAGTACCGCGACTACTTTTATGGGTGATCCATGAGCCCAACACGGGGGTCCGCCGCTCGGAAGATTTATCTCATTCAGCCGAAGTTCCCCCTCTCCTACTGGGGGCTGGAACACTTCCTGCCGATGACGCCCTATCAGGCGATCTTCCCGCCGCTGGGCCTGCTCACGCTCGCCGCCCTGACGCCTCCCGACTTCACGCGTCACACTCTGCGACGAGAACGCCGGCGAAGACGTCGATTACCTCACCGACGCCCCGCTCATCGGCATCACCGGCTACATCATCCAGATCGACCGCGTCTTCGAGATCGCCGACCGCTTCCGGGCCCTCGGCAAGACGGTCGTCCTTGGCGGCCCGCTGGCCAACCTCCTGCCCGACGAGTGCCGCGCCACATTGCGACGTGCTCTTCGAGGGCGAGGCGGAGTACACCTGGCCGCGCTTCCTGCGGGATTACGCCGCCGGGCAGCGCGGCGCGACCACTACCACGAGACACGAGAAAATCCACCTGCCCGATTCGCCGCCGCCGCGGCTGGACGTGCTCAAGGGCAGCTACGCCCACGGCATCGTGCAGTGCACCCGCGGCTGCCCGTTCACCTGCGAGTTCTGCGACATCATCGTCATGTACGGCCGCAAGATGCGCTTCAAGCCGGTCGAGCAGGTGCTCCAGGAGGTCGAGGCCTGGCAGGCCCGGGGCGTGCCCCAGGTCTTCTTCGCCGACGACAACTTCATCGGCAACCGCGCCTACGCCAAGGAGCTGCTGCGCGCCCTGGCCCGGCTGGAACGCCGCGGCAGCGCCGGCCGCTGTCGTTCTACACGCAGGCCAGCATCGACATGGTCCGCGACGAGGAGCTGCTCGGACTGATGCGCGACGCCAACTTCGTCTCGGTCTTCATCGGCATCGAGTCGCCGCGCAAGGCCAGCCTGGCCGAGACGCACAAGACGCAGAACGAGAAGCTCGACCTGGTCGAGGCGATCCACAAGATCCAGTCGTACAACCTGTTCATCTCCGCGGGCATGATCGTCGGCTTCGACCACGACGACGCCAGCATCTTCGACGAGCAGTACGAGTTTCTCCAGAGAGCCGGCATCCCGATCGCCATGCTCAGCGTGCTCCTGGCGGTGCCGAGGACGCCGCTGTACAAGCGGCTGAAGGCGGCGGGCCGGCTCCTCAAGCGGACGTCGAGCAGCAAGGAGCCGTCGCAGTACGCCGGGACCAACGGCGGCACGAATTTCCACCCACTGCTCATGACGGTAGAGGAGCTGAGGCATGGCCAACAAGAGCTCTGCCGGAGGCTCTACTCTCCCAAGGCGTTCGCCCAGCGGCTGCTCGCGAACCTGTACCGCTTCAACAAGGTGCGTTATCGTCCCGAGGCGGTAACGTGGACGAGCTGTCTGACGCTCTTCCGGCTGGCGAGGACCTACGGCCGGCAAGGGTGGGCGGCGAGCCTGTTTTTCTGGTCCATTCTCGTGAAGGTGTTCTGGCACTCTCCTCGAAGCCTGCCCCAGACGGTCAATCTGCTAGGCATGTACCAGCATTTTTGCAAGGTGCTTTCCCAGGACGTCCCCTGGAACCCGTGGGCGCCTGCGGCTGCCGCGCCGAGAGATTATTCGGGCCGGGTTAGCATCTCGGACGGCCTGGCCCGCATTGATCGCCATGGAGTAGCGGTCGATGAAAGGGCGAGGCGCCAGCCCCCTGCGACCCTTTCGGGTAGGTCGTCGCCGGGCACTACTCCGAGGTCTCGTCAATTGTTGGAAGATAGACTCGGTAATCGAAGGGCAAAGCTGCCGATCTAGCATCGCGTACCGCGCATTGCGGTCCGGGTGGCGCGGTGTTCGACTGCGCGGCGCCGACACCTTCGGAACGACGCGGATCCTTCAACCCATTTCGACCGCGGTATCGAAACGCCCGGGGGCGCATGGGACAGCGGTAGGCAAGGCAGAAGGGCGACAGACACAACATCGTTCTCCATCCTGTTTTGCGGAGCGTGTGCCTCGACGCCTGACGTGTCAACCGACCTGTCGAGAGTGCTCTGGCCCCGAGCAACCGGGCTGCCGATGAAGAATGGGCGGGCCGTTGCGAATAACTGACCGTCCACATTGCCCCTGCAACGAGGCGCCGCACGGAAGTCCCTTCCTGCGTGACGACCCCGCTGCTGGGGCGGCTCTAACGGAGAACGCACGGGCATGATCACCAAGCTTCCCCCGGACTCGTTCTTCGGGCGGACGATCAGCAGGCGAGCGATCTCGGGGATCAGCACCTTGGAGTCCGCTTACTCCCCCGGGCTTCGCATTCCCGCCCACGAGCACGTCGCGGCGTTCTTCGACCTCGTCGTCGCCGGCGGGTGTACGGAGGTCTTCGGCGGGCTCACGCGCACGCGCGGATTCTGGACGTTCGCCTTTCATCCCGCGGGGGAGGTCCATTCCAGCCGCTGGCACGGGCCAGGGCCCGCTGCTTTCACGTCGAGGTCGCACCCCCGCTCCTCGACCGCGCGAGGCAGTATTCACCGGGCCTGGACCATCCCGTTCATTTCCCCGGAGGGACGCCCCCCTTGCTGGGCACGCGCCTGTACGAGGAATTCCGACAGCCGGACGAACTCTCCCCGCTGGCGATCGAGGGGCTGATGCTGGAACTCCTGGCCGAGTGCTCGCGCCAGGCGTCGCGCACCCGGGACCGCCAACCACCCCGTTGGCTGCTCACCGTGGGCGAGCTGGTGCGGGCGCGGTTCTGCGAGCCCCTGACGCTGGGCACGGTCGCCGAAGCGGTCGGCGTCCACCCGGCGCACCTGGCACGCGTCTTCCGCCGCTTTCACGGCTGTACGCTGGGCGACCACGTCCGCCGGCTGCGCGTCGAGTTCGCCCGCCGCCGCCTCGCGACCTCGGACGCCCCCCTGGCGGACATCGCCATGGCCGCGGGCTTCTCGGACCAGAGCCATTTCTCCAACACCTTCCGGCGCCACACGGGCCTGTCACCGGCCGCATTCCGCAGGTCTGCCCGGGCGCGCAACTCCTTTGCAACAAGATGCTCGCCCCGTCCAAGACCCGTGCAGCCGGGCGCCGGTAGACTGGCACGCGGTGAACGCTTGGGCCGCTTCCTCTGACGAGGGCATTCCCATGACACATCTTGCATCCCCGCCCGCGCCAACCTGGCGCGCCTCGATCGCTGCCCTGATGATCGCCGCGCTCGTCTCGCCCGGCTGCCACAAGGCGGCAACGCCTCCCGTCGGCGAGACGGCTGACGGGGGTGCCACCCCCGCCAAGGAGGCACCGAATGGCGCGAACGACGGGGCCGGCCTGGCTCCGGTCGTCGATGTGCAGCACGAAGACTATGCCGAGGCGCGGGGCCGATTCCGCACGAAGCTCCTGCGACACGGCCCTGCCCCGCAACCCTGGTCGCCGGTCAAACCTCCGGAGGGGACGGCCGAGGTCGAGTACCCCTCCGGCGGCCTGCGCCTCAAGGCGTGGGTGAATCACCCCGCGGGGGCGGGCCGCAAGCGCCCGGCCGTCCTCTTCCTGCACGGCGGGTTCGCCTTCGACGTGGACGACTGGGCGGTCAGCCGACCGTTCCGGGACGCCGGCTTCGTGGTGCTCACTCTCATGCTCCGGGCGGAGAACGGTCAGCCCGGCGCGTTCAGGTTGTTCTACGACGAGTTAGACGACGTACTGGCCGCCGCGGAGTTCCTGAGCCGGCGGCCCGACGTGGACGCCGGACGCCTGTACGTGGCTGGGTCGAGCGCGGGCGGGACGCTGGCCCTCTTCGCGGCGGAGGCCAGCCGGCGCTTCCGCGCGGCCGCCTCCTACTCCGCCTCCCCCGACCAGGCCCTGCTCGTGAGGCACGCCAAGATCGAGCTGCCCTTTGACAAGGCAGACGCCCGGGAACTGCAACTGCGCTCGCCGCTGGCCTACGCCGCCAGCTTCAAGTGCCCGGTGCGGATTTACTACGCGACGCAAGACCACTTCGTGCTGACCAGCCGGCGGACGGCGGGGCTGGCGAAGGAACACGGCCTGGACGTCGAAGCGGTGCGGATCGACGGCGATCACGGCTCGATCGTACCGCCGGCCGTCGAGCAGAGTGTCGCCTTCTTCCGGGGCAAGTAGCGGGCTGACTGCGCTCCGGCCCCTAGAGGGGACTGTCGGGACCGGTCTGTGGTGTCGCGTGTGGCCGGACCCCCTACGACCTTGGTGGGGGTACAGCCCGCAGCCCCCCACCGAGCCCGACCCACGACGGAGCCGGCTCTCACCGGACTGCCGGACCCGCCCTGGCTCACCGGAGGCATAAGAGCGTAGCAGTCGGGACAGCCGCTAGGGAGGCGTCGGCTATCGATCCGACCTGGCCCTGAAATCCTTACTCCTGCGTGGTGCTGCATTCGACGTGATTCGCCGAGCGCGTACCTGTTCAGGACAACACTGGCCGGGTGGCCGAAAGATCTCGGAGCGAGTGTCTCGAACCGGGTCTTGACACTCGTAAACAAGTACCCCGGTCTTAGGGCAGCCCCGGGGCAGACACCGACTTGCGCTCCGGCTTCCGCTGGCGGAACTCGGCCCAGCTAATGTCCAGCTTGTCCAGCAGCGGCCGCACCACATCGCGGTAAAAGATATCCACGTCAAAGATGCCCAGGGCCTTGATGGTTGCCTGCCGCTGCCGGCTGCCGGCCAACATGTGCAGAGCAGGCATGGAGAAGCTGGCGATCATGCGCCGCAGCTGTTCCACCGTCCCGTCCCGATCCCGGTCCAGGTACAGCATTGTTATCCGCCGGTAGAAGTCGTGGTGGGCCCGCTCGTCCACGCTGATTAGGCTCAGCAGCTTCGACAGGGCGGGGTCGCCGCGCTCATCGACCTTCAGGCGCAGGTGGCAGTAGCTCAGCCAGGTGGCCAGCTCCTGGACCATGCCGTACATCACCATGGCCAGCGGGTTGTCCGACGGCAGGTGCCACTCGTGGCTGAACACCTCCTGCTCTAGGTCGGCCATCTGCTCCTCGGTGCGTTGGCCCGACTTGAGCAGCCAGTCGCCCAGGGCCAGCGAGTGCTTGGACTCCTCGTAGCCCCAGTTGGCGTAGAACCAGGCCCGCCCGCGCTTGTCCCGCATCCGGGGCAGGTTCTTGGCCATGTAGTCGGGTAGGTACAGTTCGACGGCGCAGAAGGACTCCACGACGTCGGCGATGGCGGGGTCCATGTTCCGGCTGGCCTGTTCCCACGGGATGTCGTCCCGCAGCGACCAGCGCCGCTTCTTCTCGGCCCGGTCGAAGAAGTCACGGTAGAGGCGATAGTACGCTTGCTCCAGCCCCTTGCCGTCCAGCGGCGTTGCTTCAGACATGACGACGTTTCTCGCGAGGTTGTCGAGGTTAGTGCTACCGAGCCACGGCGCAAAATACAGCCAATTGTACTCCGGTTTACCGCTCATACCAGTCTGCCCGGGTCAGCGGCAGCTGGCTCTCACCCTGGGCGTGCGGCTTCAGCAGCAGCGCCTGGTACACGTTAACGGCCCCCAGGCGGAAACCGAGGGCCGAGATCGACATGTACAGCCGCCAGATGCGGTAGGTCACGTCGTCGGTCAGGCGGTGCGCTTCGTCGGCGCGTTCCTCCAGGCGGCGCACCCAGTGCCGTAGCGTCAGCAGGTAGTGGTCGCGCAGGCTCTCCACGTCGCGGACCTCGAAGCCGGCCTGCTCCGCAAAGCCCAGGTTTTTGTGGATCGGCGTCAGTTCGCCGTCGGGAAAGACGTAGCGGTCGAAGAACGTGGGGCCTTTCGGCAGCTGCTGGTTGGGGTTGCGGGCGATGCCGTGGCTGAGGAAGACCCCGCCCGGCTTGAGCAAGCTCCAGACCTGCCGGAAATAGATTGGCAGCTTGGCCTCCCCCACATGTTCCAGCATGCCGATGGAGGCAATCTTGTCGAAACTCTGGGCGTCCCGGACCTGGCGGTAATCCAGGCCTTCCACGCGGCAGCGGTCGGCCAGGCCGGCTTGGCGGATGTGCTGGTTGGCCAGCTCAAGCTGGGGCTGGCTCAGGGTGATGCCCAGCACATTCGCCCCGTAGTTACGGGCGGCGTGTAGCGCCAGCGCACCCCAGCCGCAGCCGATGTCGAGCAGCCGGTCGCCCGGACGGAGGCGCAGCTTGCGGCAGATGTGGTCCAGCTTGCGCTCCTGGGCCGTATCGATGCTGTCTCCCGCCGTGGCGAAATAGGCGCAGCTGTAGACCATCTGCCGATCCAGCCACAAGGCGTAAAAGTCGTTGGAGGCGTTGTAGTGGAATGAGACGGCCTGCCGGTCCCGTTCAGGGGAATGGCGGACGCCCTGCAGCTTCGCGCGCCCGGGGCCGCCGGCGCGAGGGCGGCGTTGCGACGGCAAGCCCAGCACCCGCGTCACGAACCGGAGCTTCTCCCGCACGGTCCACGGCCGTTCGCGCAGGTGGATACCGATCTGCCAGAAGGGTTCCAGGTCGCCTTCGACGTCGATGTCATCGTAGATGTACGCCTCGCCGAGCGTCAGTCCGTTCGGCGGCCAGAACATGGCCCGCAGCGCGCTGGCGTGGTTGAGGACCAGCGTGTACCGTGCTGGCTGACCGGGCTCCGGGTCCCAGCAGCTGCCGTCCCAGAAGCGGACGGCGAAATCTCGCGGGTGACAATCATCCAGGAGGAACCGCAGGAACGAGAGGTTTTGCTGGACGGCGCGGTCCACCGTTTGAGCGGAAGACACAGACATTACGTATCCCTTGTCGAATTGTGTCTTGCACCGGCTGCACGGGGAAGGCTCAGTGAACCTGGTAATGTACCTACTTTACGCAAGGTTGGGGGCTTGGAGAGAGGAATCGGGTCTTTTTTCACGGCGAGGCCGGGTCGGCACCCGGTACAAACTTCTTTTCCCACATAATTGATGCAACTCATATCCTCATACCATCCTTCGTTATGTCGATTCACTTTGGGAGGCAAGATGCGCTGCGCCTGGTTTTGGAGGGATCTCCTGCACTTTCACCACCAAAACTAGAGTGGGGAGGCAGTTATTATTCTGCCCGCTACAGCGCGGGCTTCTACCTGCCTTCCCGCTCAACCAGGCAAGCACTCGTCCTCGGCCTTCCGGTTTACTATCAACGGGACTGGCACTCGTGCGGCTTGGCGGGCGGGCGGCACGGCAGCGGAACTCTCGGGCGCCGCGGTTACCGCGCAAGACCTCGCGACGGGCACCACGCCAACGCTGCGGGTAGACGACCCGAATGCCGGAGGGGAGTCATGCGGATTCGGACGCGCCTGCAACGTCTGGAGCATTGTGCTCGGGCTGGGAGAGTCAAGCCTCGGATGGAGACACTCGCTCAGGGATCTCTCGCCCACCCAGAAGGCGCATTCCTCGAAGTGCGTACTCGTTGGGACTTCCGGCGGGCATGCCTACTGGGCAGGTAGGGAATCCCGCCAACTATGGCGGGCGAACACGTCTTCCGTTCTTATCCCCGTTCACGGGTGAGTGTAACAAGCGTGCCGCGAGGGTACGAGGGCCGGACCCGCCCGCTACGCTCCGGGCGCGGCCCTGTCAGGCCGGGGGCATGTCGCCCTGCGTTTCCGGCCCAAGTCACCCGGCGACAGATGGATCAAATTGTAGACTTTTTCGGCCTTGACGTATACATACCCATCTTTCTTTTGCAATGGGCCGGCGTGACCGATCGCGAGCTGAATGCTCGCGGCCTGGACAGGCTGGCGAGAAAATCGATTTTTTTGTGGCGCGATGGCCGCTCTTTCCGGGTCTAATACCGAAGAGGACCATCCCCATGAACCGTCTGCCCGACTCGGACCCGGAGCATTTGCTGCGTCTGGCCCGCGCCGGCGACGTTCCAGCCCTGGGGCAGCTTTTTGAGCTGTACCGCGGTTATCTGGAACTGCTGGCTCGGCTGCAAATCGGCCGGCGCTTGCAAGGGAAGGTTGACGCCGCCGATTTGGTTCAGGAGACGTTCTTGCAGGCCTATGATCGCTTCGCCCAGTTCCGGGGGACCAGCGAGGGAGAACTGATTAGTTGGTTGCGGCACATTCTCGCCTCCCGGCTGGAGAAGCTGATCCGTCACTACTGCGGCACCCAGCGGCGGGATGTGCGCTTGGAGCGCCAGCTAGCCGTTGAGTTGGATCAATCGTCGCGTCTCTTGGATCAGGGACTGATGGCTCCGGGCAGCTCTCCCAGCCAGCGGGCCGTCCGCCGCAAGCAGGCCGTGCTGCTGGCCGACGCGCTGCGGCAGTTGCCCGACGATCATCGCGAGGTGCTGATCCTGCATCACTTAAGGTTTGTGCATGCCCGAGATGGCTCGCCGCCTGGGCCGTACCCTAGATAGTGTCAAAAACGTGTGGCTGCGTGGCCTGGCTCGCTTACGACATTTGACAGGGGACTCACCATGAAACACACGGAGGATTTCCGACCCGTCGCGGATTCGCCCCCGCCCCCGCCGTCGCCGCAGCTGGAAGACCCTCGCGTGCTTCAGGCCGTGGAGGAATATCTGGCTGCGCACCAGGCGGGGTGTGGGCCGGAGCGACACGAGTTCCTGGCCCGCTATCCGGAGATTGCCGCGATCCTGGCCGATTGTCTGGATGGCCTGGACTTCATCCAGGGGGCTGCGCCGCTTCTGCACGAGTCCGTCCCGATCCCCGCCGAAATGTCCGCGGCGGGAGACGTTCAGCCGGAGGCTCCCCTGGGCGATTACCGTCTCGTCCGCGAGATCGGCCGGGGCGGCATGGGAGTGGTCTATGAGGCCGTGCAGATTTCCCTGGGCCGCCGCGTGGCCCTCAAGGTGTTGCCCTTCACGGCCACCCTCGACGCCAAGCAGCTCCAGCGCTTCAAGAACGAAGCCCAGGCCGCCGCCCATTTGCACCATCAGAACATCGTCCCCGTCTATGGCGTCGGCTGCGAGCGCGGCGTGCATTATTACGCCATGCAGTTCATCGACGGTCAGACCCTGGCCGACCTCATCCACGAACTGCGGCGGGCCTACCATCGAACGGCGGCGGTGCAGTGCCCGTCACGGACGGAAGCAACTCGCTCCCAATGCCTAAAGCGGTGAACGCTCGTCCGCGCTACGTGGATTATTACGCCCGCAATGCCTATAACAAGGCGCGCTTGCACGTCAGGCTCCCCGCCAACGCCGAGCTGTGGCTCAACGGCCAACGCATGAAAGGCACCGGACCCGAACGCGAATTCATCACGCCGCCTTTGAAGGAGGGTCAGTCCTACTCTTATCGGGTCAAGGCACGTTGGACCCGAGACGGCCAGCCGTCGGAAGAAACCATCGAGGTCAAGGTACGAGCCAACAAGGCAACATCCGTTCGTCTTGGCACGTCCAAGCTCGCCACCCGCTAGAGTCAGTTCCGGAAAGGCGGTTGCTCTCGGTTGTACGCATCCGACGATGTTCCGTCGGCTGGAAGCGTGCTCCGCGATGTTCGTGCGTCTTCCGTTTGTTTCTCCAGTTCAGTGTTTCTCACGGCAAGGCGAATCATTTTCCGCTCACCCTCCCTTATTACGGCAGATACCTGGGGCGAAATGCTCAAGGGGGCGCTAAGGAACTGCTTCGGGAGCTTATTGGCTTTTGCAGGGAGGGAGGTTTCAGATTCGCGGGCGAAGAGGCCGCCGGGGATTCGTTGGATGATTACTCCCCGATGGACGATTAATTCTTTCTCACATTGCCCCTACTGTTGCTCTTGACCCGTTCTGGCTCTCCGGTACGATGCTCCCCCTCTATGGAGAATCGGCCATGCGAAAAACGGCTTTCGCTTTCTCCGCCTACTTTTTGTGCGGCTGCGGCACGATGGTCAACTTGTCGGACAAAGGCAAGGGAGACATCTACGGTGGAGTCGTCCGGGATTTTACCGAGGCGGGTCGGCTGTTGGAACACACCCCCAGTTCTTCATCCGGCCCGTTTTTGAGGGCGTGCGACGCTGCCGTGGCTTTGACTTCCTACACGCTCGACGTGCCGTTCTCGTTCATCGGAGACACGCTGACCCTGCCACTCACCCTCCCCGCCGCGCTATCGCGACAGGGCCGACCCGAAAGGCCAGAAACCACTTACAAGGATACGTACTCGCCCACAAAAACGCCCCTCCTTATTCCGAATGTAGACGCGGCCCCGACGGACGCGGAAGCATCGAAGGGCGCCCCTCGCGACTGATGACTGACTGCTCCCTGCCAGAGTGTTCTTGATGGGCAATTCGGCCGCCTCCCTTCTCGGCCGTCTCGTCGATGGCGCCATCACGAAGGGGACTTCATTGCGTTGTCGATGCCTGTGTAAACGAAGCGTCCCCGCCCTCCAAACGGAAGACAGGGACGCCAAGATTCTCATCGTTAGTAGCGGTCACGGCGGCCACCACCATAGCCGCCCCGGCCGCCGCCGCCCCGGTCTTCGCGAGGCTTGGCCTCGTTGACGGTCAGGGTCCGGCCATCGACCTCCTTGCCGTTGAGGGCCGTGATGGCGGCCTGTGCCTCGGCCTGGTTGTCCATCTCGACAAAGCCGAAGCCTTTGGAACGGCTGGTCTCCCGGTCCATGATGACCTGCGCGGATTGGACGCTACCGTGCGCGGCGAACATCTGCTCCAGGCTGCCATCGGTGACGCTGTAAGCCAGGTTCCCTACGTAAATCTTCTTGCCCATTAGGGCCTCCAAGAAATGAAACTGCGGCTGTACGTCCCTCCGTGGGATCGCATCGCGGCCGGAAACGCGGTTACGTGGGACAAGAGAAATTCGATGGAAGTGTGACAACCAAGGAGGCGTTCGCAAGGCCCAAGTACGTTGGGATTATAGGGTCGCCCGGCAGCGAAGTCCAGGACGGCGGAGAAAATGAAGGGAACCTTTTTCCCCGCAGGACGAGTACGACTGCCCCCGCTTCTCGGCTCGTCACCGCCCGCCCGGTTACCTCCCCAGCGGATATTCGACTGCGTCAGGCACCCTGACCCCTACGAGAGAAACAATAATGGTTCGCCGGCACAAGGGGAGCGACCAACGCGGTTCATCGGACCCATCTCGCTGGATTAGTCACATTCTCGCTCAAGCTAATCTTTGTTGGGAGAGTTTGGGTAGCTTAGGGATATTGTGAAAAACCCTGGGAAAGCCCTTGGGTTTTGCCAGTGAACGAACCCGCCTCCTTGGCCCACCTTTTGCACCCTTTCCCTTATGTGCGCGTTCGGCCGCACGGAAAACCGCATCTCACGTAGCGAAACCCCAAAGGCGAGGGCACAGCGAACGGGAAGTCCCGAGGATAATCGGGCAGGAGGTCGGCATGGTCGTCATTCGCAGGGTAGACGCGGTCAAAGCCGTTCCCCTCTTCTGGGGAATTGGCGACGCCCCCTCCGCGCCCTTGTGCTGGGAAGACTATTGCCAGGAGAAGGGCCTGTCCGCGCTCGTGGCGGAGCATCAAGGGGAGTTGGCGGGGTTCGCGGTGGCGGAGTCGCAGCCCCGCGCCCTGCACATCCTCAACCTGGAGGGCGATACTCCGGTCTGCCGCCTGCTACTCAACCGCCTTGTGATGCTCGCCGGGGAGCGAGACATGACCGGGTGGTTTCCCCTCGACCGCCCGGACCTGCATCAGTTGGCCCGCCACCTAGGCTTCGTCCGGTCCTGCCGGGGAAACTTCCAGGGCCGGGCCTGTTGTCATTACTGCTGGGACCGCAACCAGGACGTGCGGACTTAAGGGGGACGTAGAGTTGCGTGCGGGCGGTGCGCTTCGGCGACGGTCGCAGGAACCATGTCCCGACGCCGGCCGCGACGAGCGCCAACCCGGCGAGGACCAGCACGGGGAGAGACCAAGAACTTCGTTGAATCCGGGGAGTCGTCATGGGGCAACCTCTTGGGGGGCGATGCGGAGTATTGTCAGCGGCCCCGAGTCGGGGTGCAACGAAAATATCCCTGTCCGGCCTGCCGATTCGCCGAGGACTACTACGTCAAGAACGGTAAGCCCGCCGTCCACCTTGATCGCCTCCGAAATGTCATTTTCACACAGGAGAAACCGCTCATGTCGCTCTCCCCTAGCTCGCTTCTTGCCCTTGCCGTGACAGCTACCCTCGTGCCGATCGCCTTCGCCGACCCCGCCGACCCACCGAAGTCCGGGAAGTACTGGGTGTTCATCGGCACGTACACCTCCAAGGGCGGCAGCGAAGGGATCTGTCGCTGTGAACTAGATGTAAAGACCGGCGCGCTGAGCAAGCCGGACCTCGCCGCCAAGGTGGCCAGCCCGTCGTTCCTGGCCGTCAGCCCCCACGACAAGTTCCTCTATGCCGTCAGCGAAACGGCAGGGGGCCAGAACAAGAACGAAGGGACGGTTCATGCCTACACGATCGACGCGGCCACCGGGACGTTGGAGAAGCTCAACGACAAGCCTAGCGGCGGGGCGGGGCCGTGTCATGTCTCGGTCAACCACACCGGCAGGTATGCCCTCGTCGCCAACTACGGCAGCGGCAGTTGCGCCGTTTACGGCCTGAAGGACGACGGCAGCCTGGGCGAACGGACGGACTTCCGCCAGCACGAGGGGAGGAGCGTCAACGAGCGGCGCCAGGAAGGGCCGCACGCCCATTGCACTCTGTTCGTTGAGAGCGGCGGAAGCGAGTTCGCTTATGTGGTCGATCTCGGGCTGGACAGAGTGTTCTCGTACAGGCTGGATCACGGGACCGGCAAGTTGACCGCGACCGAGCCGGGTTTCGTGAAACTGCCCGCCGGAAGCGGCCCGCGGCACCTGGCAATCGACAAGTCCTCCGGCAAGGCGTACGTGTGTGGCGAGCTGGACTCCACGCTCAACACCCTCCGGTGGGACCGTGACAAGGGCTTCCTGGAACCGTCGCCCATCGCCGCCGCCTCGACGCTGCCCGACCGAGCCCCGGAGGGCGTCCGCAAGAAGAACTCGACGGCGGAAGTGGTCGTCCACCCGTCGAAGGGATACGTACTGGTCTCCAACCGAGGGCACAACAGCCTCGCCGTCTTCAAGGTGTCCGCCGAATCGACCCGGTTGGTCGCGCACATCACCAGCGCCGGCGAGAGGACGATCCGCACCCCCCGGAACTTCAACATCAATCCGACCGGCAGGTGGGTGCTGATAGCCAGCCAGGACGGCGGCACGATCCGGGTCGCGGAATGGGACGCTACCGGGAACGGCAAGCTCACCGACTCTCAGGTGGAGGTCAGCCGCCCGGTGTGCGTCAAGTTCGTCGCCAAGCCGTAACGAGAAGCCGTTGCGTTATTTAAGCAGTGGGAATCCGGTTCCCCCTCATCGAGCCTGAGCCACGGAAGCGATGGGGGAGAAGTGGATCGTCGTCGTCTCGCTGGGCCGAACCTTGACCTCAGCGACCCGCTCGACCGCACGGCCCCCTTGTACCCAGCGTGCCTTGACCCGATACAGGTAGGTTCCCTTCGCATCCATTTCCGGCGAGAGGAAGTCCCGCTCGGCGCCGCGGCCGGTCATGGGCTGGCCGTTGAGCCATAATTGAGCATCGTCCGGGACATGGACGTGGAGGCGCGCCCGTTTGGAGGCGTCCCGCGCCTCCGTGCGCTGGAGGCTCGGACTCTTGGTCGCGGGGGGAGCGACGGCAACGGTATTGCGCGCGTAGTAGTCGATATAGCGCGAACGGGAGCGGGAGACATCGGAGGCAGCCACTTGCTTCGTCGGGCCGTTGCTTCGTGCATAGTAATCGACGTAACGGGAGCTTAAGCCGGAGCTGTTCCCGCTCGGCGAGGAGGTGCCTGGCGTGGAAGGAGCATTCCCCGTGTTGCCATAGAGGGGGACCGAGTTGCCATAACCGACGGGGTAGAGCATACCGCAGCCGCAGAAGGAACTGCCGTAGCCGTAGCCTCCATAGCCCATGCCGCCGTAGCCATAGCCGCCAAGGCCAAAACCACCGTACCCCAAACCGCCGTAACCCAAGCCGCCGTAGCCAAGGCCGCCGTAACCTAGCCCGCCGAGGCCGAATCCTCCGTAGCCCAGGCCGCCGAGACCAAATCCACCGTAACCGAATCCGCCGAGGCCAAAACCACCCAGGCCGAAGCCGCCGTAACCCAGGCCGCCGTAGCCAAAGCCCTGAAAGCCGAAACCGCCGTGGTAGCCGTAGCCGAATCCGCCGTGATACCCCCCATAGCCGAAGCCGCCATGAAAACCGCCGTGGCCGCCCCCGCCATGACCGCCCCCGTGACCTGCCGCTGCCGGCACAGCCGCCACCAGGACTGCGGCCAGGGAAAGCGTACGATGGATCCGTGTCATGAACTTTTCTCCCGGAGAAGAGGGGAGCAAAGGCACTCGTAAGCGGATCGGAGGGCTGATTTCCTTTCCTCTGACCTGCTTTGCGGGCCTTTTGCCCCGACCGGACCTACCGATTGTATGCCAAGCATGGCCTGCACGATCGGCCCATTTTCACTAGCCGGCGCCATTTCCGTAATCGACAGCCTGATTCTTCGTTATAACCAGAACGGTAGGAGGGCTCCCTGTTCACTCCGAGGATGCTTTCTTGCCGCTTGGCCTTGATCGGAACAGCCCGTCGTCCCTGTCACGCCGCAGCCTCCATTCCCGCGGAGCCGGTAGGGACCGGCCGCAAGCCGCGGACAGGAAGAGGCAATGCCGAGCGGGCTCGAGCGGCTGGCCACCCGAAGTGATTTGGCCTGTTCCCTAACAAGTCGGGGGTCGGAAGCAGAAGAGCAATCCCGTGGAACATTGCTCGGGATGCTCCCGCAACGCCGGCGCGTAGCTGCGGAGTAGCCACGCGCCGGCGGCCTCGTGCCGGCGTCGGTCCATGACCAAATCATCCGGCACCGGCTGGCCGATATGGACCGCCAGCCTCATCCCCGGCTCGGCGTAAGTCGAGAAGGGCAGGACCGCCGCCCCGGACAGTGCCGCCAGCCGGAACGCGCCGGGGGACAGGAGCAACCCGTAGCCCTCTTCCGTGATGTTGAGGTGGCGGCCCTGACCGCCGTCCACCAAGATGAGGAGGACGCCCGGACGGCGGAGGAACTCGACGGCCTCGTAGAGTTGGCCGACCTCGAACGTGCGGGGGATCCCTTCCAGACCGTGGACTCGGTCGGCCCGTTGTCGCAGGCGGCGGTAGTAAGTGAGTGGCCCCCGGTAATATTGGTCTACCAGGGCGGCGGTCGGCAGACCTCGCGCCCTCAGCCAGTCGTAGAACACGCTAATCGCTCCGAAGTGCAGACCGGCCAGAACCACGGGGCGCTCCGCGCCCACAGCTTCTCGAACTGCTCGAAGCCGATGAGACGGTACCGTCTCTGCCAACGCGCCTCCTGGAGTCGGTCGGGCCAGACGCCGAGCAGCTTGGTGAGGAGCAGCCGACAGCGATGGCGCCAGAGGCGAGCGAGCCAGAGGGCCGGCCGCATGGCGGGGCGAAGGGTGGGCGGCAACCGACGAAACATCCTCAAGGTAGGCCCCCGGTAGGCCAGCTCCCAGGCGGACCAGAAGGCGGCCATCGGCCACAAGAGCCGCCCCAGGAGGGCTGGGGGGAAAACTGCCTCCATCATCCGCAGGCTACCGAATAAGACTCTTTCCATTCTGCCCCCCTTGTCCTGGGCGTCTGCCCGAAGGTTGAGACAGAAGTTCTCAGATCGCGGTGATAATCGCTTCGAGCAGAGCCTGGAAGACAAAGGGATTGTTGAAGTTCAGGACCGCCAGGAACGGCATCGGGTTGGCGGCGCTCGCGAGGTCACCCACGACTACCCCGTCGATCAGCTGGAGGTTCGCGAAGACGACATCGGGACTGAGGAACGTCGGCGTCCCGGTCGCGCCGAGGAACCCGAACGGCACGGCAAAGACCTCACCCGCGCTATCGACCTCGAAGAGGTCTAGTTGGAAGCCGGGGCTGAAGCCCAAGCCGAACAGTGCCAGGGCGCCCTGCGGCGACTTCGACGTACCGCCGGTCGGTGGGTTGCCGGCCGGCGTTGAGGACACGCTCGTGACGGTCGTTGCGGCCGTGACAGTGGCGGGGTTGGTGTCCGCGCTGGTGACGGTAGCGTTGACGACCTGCGACCCCGGCTGGGTGGCGAGGACCGTGACGAGGAAGGTAGTGCTCTGGCCGGACGCCAGGGCGGCGACGTTGAATGTCAGCGGCGTGCCGGCCGACACCGTCAACCCGGCGGGCAGCGTCACCGTCAGTGTGGTGCCGCCCGTGGGCAAGGTGCCGTCGCCGACGTTGGCGACCTGGAATGTGATGGCGTCGGTGTCGTTGACGGTCACGACGGGCGTGGCGGGAATGATGGAGAGATCCAGGCGTGGCGCCCGACTGGCCGTCGTGGCGCTGGCGGTGTTGGAGTAGCCGGAGTCGCCGATCGCGTCGAACGCCCGAATGCGGAAGATGTAGGTGGTCGAAGGCTGAAGTCCGCCCACCGTGGCGGAGGTCGAGCCGGCGCTGGCCGTGCCCACCTGCGTGAAGTTGATGCCGTCGAGCGATTGCTCGATGTCGAAGCCGGCCGCCGTGTTGGGCGGCGTGGAATTGTCCGTCCACGTCAGTTCGATTGACGAACCGGATCGCGTCGAGGCGGACAGGTTGGACGGCGCCGCCGGCGGCTGGGTCGCCTGCGGGAGCAGTCCATAGACGTTCAGGGCGTCGGACGTGCCCACGTAGACCTGCCCGTCGGCGATGGTCGGCACGGAGAACTTGACGACCCAGCCGGTCAGGGCATCGCGGCTGCTGTCCGTCGCGCTGGTATACAGCTCGGTGTTGAAGTTGCTGGCGTTGTAGGCGCGGAGTTCGTTCGAGCCGGTGTCCAGCGCCCAGACGATACCGTTACTGGTGCCGCCTGCCGAGATCGACGGCGTGGCGCCGGGGTAGGCGAAGCTGTCCGGCCCCTGCGAGGTGGGCGTCAGCGACATCTGGCCGCTGGAGATGGAGAAGGTCTTACCCACATCGTTGGGGTTGCCGATGTTGCTGCCGCCCACGTAGTAGATCGTGTTGTTGAAGTACGCCGGCGTGTCGAAGGAACCGCTGATGGTCGTATTATTCGTCTCCTGCACGACCTTGTCGGTGCTGGCGTTGAAGTGCCCCATGTTATCGCGGTCGATGAGGTAGATGCGCCCCTCCTTGCCCGAGCCGACTATCAAATGCGGGTGCGCCGCGCTACCGGCGGAATCGGGCAACAGCGTCGGCGCGCCGGAGCCGAGGTCGAGGTCGCCGTTGTCCAGGTTCTGCTGGTCGAACGGCGTGAAGTAATCGACCACCTTCAGGCCCCAGCCGTTTATGTTCTGGTTGGTGGGACTTGTGGTCGGATCGACGGCGACCTTGACGAACGAATCGCCGTAGTCGCCGCTCTGCGGCATACCGGCGGCGTTGAGCGTGGTGTCGAAGGTGCCGTTGCCGGTCTCGAAATAGAGGTTGTGCTGGGCGTCCACGGCGACGCGTCCGCCTCCCTGCCAGATGCCGCCTTCGCTGCCGTTGGGCGTGGTGTTGAGCACACCGTCGAGCGCCAGGGTGGCGGCCTTGTAGCTGAGCACCCAACCGTGGTAGGGGCCGTTGTCGCCATGCGAGGCGAAGGCCAGGTAAATGTTGCCGTTATCCTCCGTCAAGGCGGATCGCTCCAGCTGCCGCAGCGCGTCGAAGAACACCGTGCCATTACTGCTGCCGTCGCCGGTGCCGTTGACGGTCGGGCCGCTCACGTAGGTGTCGCCGATCGAGTCGGCGATGACAGCCGGGCCGCCGCCTACAACGCTGCCGTTAGAGAGGTTGACGGCATAGAGCTGGTGGATGTAATGCGAGCCGTCGCTGGCGACTTCCTTGGTCTTGGCCTCGACGTAGAGGGTATTGGTGCCGGCGTCGATGACGGGCGTGGCGGTGACGCCGATCTCCGGTGCGAGGTCGCCGACGTTCACGTCGCTGCTGGGGACCGAACTGACAGTGCCGCCATGCACGGCATGGAGCAGAGTATCTTGCCAGAGTATAGCGCCGTTGTCGGCGTCGATGGCGTAGAGACTGTCATGTTCGGTGGCCACGAAGACGACGTTGTGCGTGCCCTGGTTGGCGCCGGTGGTAATGTTGACCCCGGCGACGTACAGCGGCTGGGCGTAGACCTGGCCATCAACCCCGGCCGAGAAGAGCTTGCCGAAGGTGGTCGTATTGACGTTGGCTGGCGTCAGCACCGTCTCGCTGAGGTTCTGGCCCGTGCTTGAATTATCGTTGTGATAGCTCAGCACGTCGGTCGAAGGCGTGAGGCGCGTTTCCAGCTCTTCGAGGAGCAGGGACGTCCGGCGGATGGGCTTGCGAACTGGCTTAC
This sequence comes from uncultured Planctomycetota bacterium, assembly GCA_963767535.1. GTDB lineage: Bacteria > Planctomycetota > Planctomycetia > Gemmatales > Gemmataceae > JAJPHU01. Next base: position 496,865 of record CAVYEC010000004.1, on the reverse strand, counting down.
GCGAGCGCGTGAAATGAAATGGCATCCAGCTCATCAGTGCGAACTCCCGGAAGCGCTGCCTTCGCCGAACGACCCCGACCTGCCGGAGAGGATAGTTCGGCGCTACCCCGGTATCCAGATCGATCTGGCCTGAACCATTTCCGTGCCGGAAGGGAGGTCGAGCGGGTCGGGAGACTTGGTGAAGAACGCCAGACCCTTGTAACTTGTCAGGTACTGGTAGTTGGTGCTGAAGAACCCGCCGGTCGCGTGGACCACGAGCGCCCCCGGTTGACGACGGAGGATGCCGAGGAAATCGTCCGGCTCGACGCGAACGATCACGCCCGAAGCCTTGATCGCCTGGGCGACCGCCGCTGCCGCCGCCGCGGCGCCACCTGCCGCACTCATTTGAGACTCCTCTGGATTCAAATATTCCGGATTTCCCCGCCGAATGTGCTCGTAGCTTGACTCGTCCGCCACAGCTCCGCGGTCATCCTGTCCGGCACACCATCTGAGAATGGTCCCGCGCATACCCAAGTCAGTCAAGCGAAACCGTGTGCTTTGGATGTTCTTGGCACCGTGAGTTTTTCGGCGCGGAGAGGAGCCACGGACGCAGTCGGGCGCAAAAAAGCCGCCGGGTGACTCGCCATAGTTCCCGGCGGCTTCGTCCTTGCGCCCTGCAACATCTTTCAGGGCCGGAAAGTATAGGTCACGATTCGCACGAAAGCAAATACGGCCGGCCCGACCTCGCACAATCGGGCCAGCCGCAGACATGGGAACGTCGCAGGAGAGCGGCGTGAGGGGACGCTGGGCGGCCACGGGAGGGGGTGGGGCCGGCGCCGGTGTCGCCTCACCGGGCCGGCCGTTCCGTTCATCCCACGGCATCATAACGGGCCTGTTCCGCAAAACAATCAAACCGACGCGAGTTGCTCCGCGGCAGGGATGAGACGCTCTGAGAAGGTGGTGAACGGCTGGGCGCGGGCGTGTAAGCGCCTCGCGTTGGGTTCTCTCCGGGTCTGTTGACTCTTCGGGCAAGGGCGAGAATCCTTAATGGGCGGGAGGCCACCCTGCCACTCTGCCAAATGGCACGACTGTTTGGCAAAGTGGGGTACACATATCAACATATTGTATATCATTAACTTGTGCCTGTTCCACGGGGCGACTCTGCCAGTTTGCCAACTTGCCAACGGTCCCCGCTAAGAAGCCACCTTCCCACAAGCGGCGGGAATGTTGCGCAACCTCAAGCAAGCCCCCTCCCAAAAAATGCGCAGGGGACAAGGGGGGAGCCGTACACCCGCCGGAGCAGCAAACGGCTCCGTCCCATTGGCGAACTGGACTTGCCCGCGTCGATACCTTCGCTATAAGCGGCGTGGCCGGAAGGATCATCCCGGCACGGGGCCTATCTTGCGCGCTTCTGGACGGCGCGGTTCATGCTCAGGGCAGGTTCGCGCCGAGAGAGAAGTTGGACGGCTGCGCAAAGAGGGAATCTCCTCAGCGTCCGCGGAGAACTTCCATGCGATTCGATTGGCTGTTCGGTGGCTTGTCCCTGGTATCCGTCCTGGCCGGCCCGATCTTGCCCGCGCTGGGCGCTTCCGACGTTCGCACCGTCGCCGTGCCGCAAGCCCAGGTCTGGTGCGGGCCGGGGACCGCCGACGGGTTGTATCCGACCAACATGCTGCGCCGGGGTGATCGCGTGCAGGTCGTTGAGGAACTGCCGAGCGGCTGGCTGGCCATTCGTCCTCCCGCCGCCTCGTTCAGCTACATCAACAAACTCTTCGTGCAAGTCATCGCCAACAAATACACGAACTACGTGGTGACGTTTGAAGGCTACAACGTGCCGGTCCTCGTCGGCAGCAGCATCGTCAGCGATCGGCGTCCGACCAAGATCGGCGCCAAGCTGCCGCGCGGCACGCAGGTACGCGGTATCGTCGGCGGCCGTGAAGTGACCGACGGCGAAGGCACCTGGTTGCCGATCGAGCCGCCGGCAGGAGAAGTCCGCTACATCCGCAAGGAAGACGTATCCAATCCGGCGGATTCCTCGCGCGTCGCCGTCGCCGCGGCCGGCGTTGCCTCCGGCTCGCCGCGCCCTGCTCCGGCCGTCCCGCCTCCGCCTCCAGACGGGGATGCGCTGTGGCGTGACGCCGAGAAGGCCGAGCGAACCGGCCGGCTCGCCGACGCCATCCGGCTCTATCGACTGGCCGGCGACGCGAACCTCTCCGTCAACCGCGCCGCGCCGACGAGGCGTACCGCCGGGCGCACTGGCTCCAGCAAGCCAATTCCTCCACGGGCGCGCCGAACGGGTCTTATTATTATCCCGATCCGAACGCGCGTCCCACCGCTCCCATACCGACCGATCCAAGTGGCGGTAGCGCAGTCCGCCTGATCGGGCCGGCCGGTCCCGGTGCGCCGACCGGCCAACTTGTCGCGACGCAAACCGGCGCGCCCGGCTGGGGCAATCCGCCGACCGGCTCCGCACCCATCGTCACCGGCAGATTGATCCGCCCCTACCGGGCGGTCGAAAATCAACGCGTCTATTTGATCGAGAATGAGCAAGGCACGCCGCTGATGCATGTGGCGGCCGGACCGGGCATTGACCTGGCGAGTTTCATCAATCAAAAAGTCGAACTGTGGGGCAGCGTCGCTTATGAACCGAAGCTGCGCACCAATCTCCTGACGGCCGTGCAGGTGCAAAAGGTGCCGTAACAAAACCCCACCGGCCCGCGGCGCCGGCAAGGGTGAATTCTTCCCTTGCCGGCGCCGCGGGCCGGTGAGAATAGGCCGATCAATGGTTTAGCAGAAACTCATTGCTGTTGAGCAGCGCCCAGAACAAATCTTCGTAGCGCGCGGACACGTTGAGTGCATCTTTCGAGATAACGCGCGGATGCAATAGCTGGAACTGACGAAGGATCGTTCCGACCTCCCTGGAGGTAGGCGGTCGATTGAGGGCCGTCAGGTAGAGTTCCGTGATGGCGGCCTGCGGGGTTCGTTTGAAGATGGCGATGGCGACCGCGCCTTTCTGCTTGCGCGAGATCTCCTTGTTTATGTCCTCGCCATTCATCATCAAGAGCGCCTGCACGACCGTGCCATTGAAATTGACCTCGTTGCCCTCGTCGTCGCCGAAGTTGGCGATGAGGGTGCCTAACCATTTGCTCTTGAGAATGGCCTTGGCCTCTTTCGTTTCCGCCGCCTCGGCCTTGGTCGCCACCATCAGCGACTCGAAGAGTTGTTCGGGACTCATCGCCTTCATGATCATGCGGCCGAACAGCGCCTCCTGCTCCGGCTTGTCGTTGGTCTTGTTGGCCACGCAGCTGAGGTTGTAGGGGTTGCTGTTGCACATCCAGCGGATGAGCTTCTTCATGTCGTAGTTGTAGTGCTTGAAGCGCGAGGCCAGCTCGTCGAGCAATTGCGGGTTGGACGGCTGGTTCTGGTCGTTGAAGTCGTCGATGGGGTTGACGAAGCCACGGCCGAAGAAGACGCCCCACATGCGGTTGATGATCGCCTTGGGGAACTGCGGGTGGTCGAGAATGAACTCGGCCAATTTCTCGCGCCGTTTCAACCCCTGCGTGCCGACCGGCAGGCGGGCGCGCGGCTGGTCCTCGCCGGCCGGTAGGAACTCGGCCTTGGCGAGAATCTGGGCGCCGTTGCGCTTCTCGAAGAAGGACGAGGGCACCTTGACGACGTTTACATCGTCCATCAGGGTGAGCGGAGGGAACGTCTGCATCTGGCCCTGTCGAGTCGGGGCGCCCTTCCGGTTGACCTGGCGGAGAAAAGCGTTGACGCCCCAGAAATGCTCCTGCTTGATGTTCGTGTAGAAGGGGTGATCGTGGCACTGGGCGCACTGGACCTGCGTGCCCAGGAACAGGCGCGTGATGCGGGACGTGATCGGCACCATCTGGAAATGGCCGTCGTCGGACTCCTTGCCCCACGGCACGCCTTCGCCCAAATGAGCGAGGATGAAATTGGTGGCCGCCCCGCCGTTTTGCGTATCAAGGTTGTCGCCCGTCGCCGTGATCAGGCTCTTGACGATGCTGCCGTACGGCTTGTTCTGGCTGAACTGGTCTTCGAGCCAGGTCGCCATCGCGTCGTGATACTTGCCGCGCCCGAACACGCCCGCCCGGCCGAGCAGCCAGTTCGCCCACAGGTTCGCCCAGTGGCGCGGAAACTCGTCGCTATCGAGCAGGCGGTTGATGAGCTTGGCGCGGCGGGTGTCTTTGGGTTCTTTGAGGTACTCGCGGATCTCTTCCGGCTTGGCGATACGGCCGATGATGTCCAGGGAGGCGCGGCGGATAAATTCGTAGTCGTCGGTGTAGCGTGAGGGGACGATCTTGTTCTCTTTCCACTTCTCCTCGGTCAGTTTGTTGATCGTGTTTACCGTGTCGCGCAACTGGGCCAACTCCTGCGAATCGGCGCTCTTGCCGGGGGCCACCAGCGTCAGCTTGAGCGGTTCCGGCCACTTCATCGGCACTTCCTTGGCGGTGTCCCCCTTACTTTTGGCCCCCGCCACGGGTGCGTCCTTGCCATCCTTGGGAGGTGCGGCCCGGCTCGTATCGGTTAGGTTCGCCGCGAAAAACAACCCACCCAGCACGAACGAGCCAACCAGGAGCGACCGAAGCCGTCCCGGCCGCCAAACTCGCACGGATGTGCGGAGCATCATTCATCCCCTTTCAGAGCATTTTCCCCAATCCCGAGCCGGTGCTATCTCCCTGGATTCTCGCACGCCGCCGCAAGCGCGTCAACCGTTCGAAGGCCAAACACGGCCACCCAGACGGAGCATCTCCCTGGCGCTCTCTTTTAAGACGGAATCGCCCGCCCGTTGGTTCCCAAAGACGCTCCACCGCGTCACAATGAAAGCAGGATCATGCGAGGCGTTGGAGGCGGATCATGCGTTGGAATCCGGACAAGGTGCGGGAGAACGTGCGGCAAGCGGCCACGGAGGATTTGCTGGACCGGGCGACGGTTTACCGCGCGGAGATGGAAGATGAAGCGCTGGGCATTATCGAGCGGGAATTACGCGATCGCGGAGTGACCGGGGACCAGATCGCCGAACACGAGCGCAAGCGGTCCGATGCGCTTGTGGATTCTCATGGCGTCGCCTTGACGTGTCATCGGTGTCATCGTCCGGCCGTAGCGGAGGGATGGGGTTGGCACCGGCTCTGGGGCTTACTGCCGTTGTTCCCGCGTTGGTTTGCGTGGTGCGAGGAACATCGGCCGCGGAAGACCTCTGAGCGGGGGGCGTAAGCCCCCTGAGTGCAGACTCAGGGGGCTTACGCCCCCCGCTCGGGTTATTTTTGTTTGAGCAGCTGATCCACGTCCGCCTGCACGATCTGCCGGGACGGCTTATTCAGCGTGGCGCTGAGCCAGCTCATGACGGCGGGGGTGTACGGCAATTTGCCCTTCTTGATGATCTCCAGCATGCGCGTTTGCCGGCGGATGCGCTCTTTTCATCTTCAACATGCCGTTGGTGCGCCGCGACTGGTCCATATCGACCCGCCGCTGTTCCCGGCGGATTCGCCTAGCTCCCATGAAAAGGACTCCTTGTGGAGAAACTCAATCCCGGTCGGTAAAGGGTCAGCATAGCGGGCGGGCGGGTCGGCGGAAAGACCGCGCACCGGGCAATAGTGAACTAAACTTCTGTCAGGGAGGCTTGCCGATTCAGGGTTGCTTCGATGCCGATCGTCAAAACGCCCGAAACCGAACCGATCCCCGGCTACCGCCTGGTCGAGCCGCTGGGCAAGGGAGGTTTCGGTGAAGTCTGGAAGTGCGAAGCCCCCGGCGGACTGTTCAAGGCGATCAAGTTCGTCAACGGGGCCACGCACGCCCTTGACCCCAGCGACGCGGGGGCCGAGCAGGAACTGCGCGCCCTGGAACTCATCAAGTCCATTCGCCATCCCTTCCTGCTGTCGCTGGAGCGTGTCGAGACGATCGACGGCGAACTGCTCGTCGTCATGGAGTTGGCCGACCGCAGCCTGCACGACCTCCTCGTCGATTACCGCGCGGCCAATCAACCCGGCATCCCGCGCGACGAGCTGCTCGATTACATGCGCGAGGCAGCCGAGGCGATCGACGTGTTGAACCAGGAATACGGCTTGCAGCACCTGGACATCAAGCCGCGCAACCTGTTCTTGATCGGCCGGCACGTCAAGGTCGCGGACTTCGGCTTAGTTACCAGCCTGAGCGACTTGCAAAGCCAGTCGAGCCAGGCCCGCCGGGCCGAGGCTGTCACGCCGCTGTACGCCTCGCCGGAAACGTTCCTCGGCCGGTTCACCCTGTATTCCGATCAGTACAGCCTGGCCATAACGTATCACGAACTGTTGACGGGCATGGTGCCGATCACGGGCAACAATTTTCGCCAGCTGGCGGTCTGCGGCACGTGCAAGAGCCGCCCGATTTGCAGCGCGTGGCCGAAGCCGAGCGCCCGCTCCTGGCCCGCGCTCTCGCCAAGGAGCCGCGCGACCGTTATCCGTCGTGCGCCGCTTTCATCAAAGCGCTGATGCGATTGGACGACCTGCCGCCGCCGCGCCGTCCCCTCCCAGGGCACCAAGCACGATATCGACCTCGGCGAACTCGCCGCCACGCCGACCGGCAGCAAGCAAGTGCCGGCCGTCGCACCGACCCCACCCGCGCCGGCTCCCACCGCTGAGGCCCCTCACTCCGGCGATCCGCAAGCCTTCCTGGCCGGTTATCAGCTCCTCGAATGCGTCAACCGTCAAGCGGCCAGCGAGATGTGGAAAGCTCAAGCGCCGGACGGCCGCAAACAACTCCTGCGCTTAATAAACGGTTATGAGGGCGCTCCGGCGCGCGGCGAGAGCGACCCGCTCGACCGTCTGCGGCAGATGCGCCATCCCAACCTGTTGTCCCTGGAAATTCAGTTCGGCCCGCCCGGTCAGTTGGCCCTCATCACGGCCGCGCCGGACGGCACGCTGTTCGACCGGCTGCGCGAATGCCAGCAGATCAGCCGGCAGGGGATCCCGCGTGCCGAACTGGTTGGCTATGTGAAGCAGGCCGCCGAAGCGCTCGACGACCTCTACGAAGAGCAGGGTTTGCAACACCTCTGCCTGACGCCGCGGCAATTGGCGCTGCGCGGCGGCAAGGTGTTTCTGCTCGATTTCGGCCTGGTGGAACTCTTGTGGCAGCCGACCGGGCAGGAGCCGGCCGCGCTGAACACGCGCTACGCCGCCCCGGAGTTGTTCGACCATCGCTCCAGCCGGCATTGCGATCAGTACAGCCTGGCCCTGATTTATCAGGAGCTTCTGACCGGCATCCACGGCTTCCGCAACTTCAATCAGCGCCAAATGGCCCTGGCTCGTCTGCGCGGCCAGCCCGATCTCGGTCTGCTGCCGGCCACGGATCGGGCCGTGGTCGCCCGTGCGCTGCGCGTCGATCCCGACCGGCGTTTCGAGAGCTGCACCGCTTTCGCCGACGCCCTCGCGGCCATCTCGGTCGAGCGCAGCGAGGCATCCAGTTGCGCGCCACGCACATCCAACTCGAAACTGTCGCCGCGCCGTTACAGCCGGTCGAGAACAAACCGAATCAGGGATCGAGTCTCTTCGATCGGCCGGCGTCGGAGATAAAGCAACAGCTTGCCGAGCAAATTGCCGCCGCGACGGGAGTCTGGGAGGTCCGCAGCGTAGGGGCGATGCGCTATCGCTTCCGCAAAGCCGTGCGCGCGGACAGGAAGGCGTCTCCCGGCGAGCAGGCGGCCGAGGCGGCACTGCCTTGCGTGGAGCATTTCGCGTTCGCCCGGCTCTTTCCCGCCACGGTCGGGTTGAAACTGGCCGCCTTCGGCGAAGAGTGGAAAGCCCAGCGCGTCGAGGTCGCGGGCGGGTCGGGTGTGTTCTATCAGGTACGTTTTCAAGGCAACGTCTGGCAGCGCTACCTGGGCAAACCGCCGGGCCTGCTCGTGCAGATCGACGTGCGCAACCCTCCCGTGACCAGCGAAGGTCTCTCCGACGTTCTCCTGCGCTTGCGGCCTTGCGATTGCGGCCCCGAAAAGGGGAACGAGCTTCTGGAGCAACTTGGACCAGGCGTGCTGCGGAGCCTGCGCGAGCATCTGCAAGTTTCACCCGACCGGCGCGGCGACGAACGGATCGCCCACGCGGACGACGTGCAGGTCTATCCGCTGTACGCCAATCGAGAAGTCGGCGAAGCGATTGCCGGACAGACCAGGGATCTCTCCAGCGGTGGTTTGGGTCTTCATCTGCCCTGCCGTCCGCCGGGCGATTTTCTGCTCGTTCGCCTGACGCAATCGGACGGCACACCGCTGACGGTGCCGGTGCAAACGCGCCACGTCCAGCCTTTGGGAGATGGCCGATATTACGTCGGCACACGCTTCGCGTGGGAAGTCCTGCGATTGACCACCCGCAGCGCCGGCGCTTCGGGCCGGTTACAGGGTAGGGTGGGCCGAGTCTTCGAGGCCCACCAGCATTGCTGTGATGGGCCTCGAAGACTCGGCCCACCCTACGAACTCGGCCCACCCTACGAACTTGCTCGCGCGGCGGGCTGATAAGGGGGAATTTAGCGCGTCGGCTGCCATTCGAGGCCAAGACTGGTGAGCTTCTCGCGCTTGGCCAGCACCTCCCAGGGCGTGCCCGCGTGGTCCTTGATAATCTTGTCGAGCAACTTCTGGGCGTTTTTCGCCGACTTCTTGCCCTTGCTGTCGCCGGTCAACTCCGGCTGCGAGGCCAACTTCCAGCCGCCGTGTAGGTTCGGATCGCGCGGCGGAAATTCCTTGCGAATCTGGCCGAGCATCGAATCGTACTCATATAAATAGGCGTGCTCCATCTCGATCCGCGCCAGCATGAAATCGTAGTTGGCCTTCCAGCGTGCCGGCTCGTCTTTCTTGGCCTCAACCACGTCGGCTTTTTGCAGCTCTTCCAGGGCGTCCTCGATGGCCCCCAGCAAGCGGGCCACGTTGCGCCCTTCCATCTCCACCGTATCCTTAAACACTTTCTCATTGTTGGGCGCCCGGTAGCCTTCCTTGAGCACATTCATGCGGACCCGCACTTGCTCGCGGATGGGGCGGACTTCTTCGCGGAGGTCTTTCGGCTCCTGGCCGGGATAGATGGCCCAGAGCGTGGCGCGGGCCTTTGTCACCGCCTTGCGCAGCGGCGAATCGGGGTTCGGCTTGTCAGCTTGATATTTCTTCAGCACCTCGGCGGAGAAAGGCGGCAGCGCGTCATAGCGCAGGGCCATCTCGTGCGTGACCTTCACCGGCGGCGTGCCGATCTCATCGAGGACTTTCGCGATCATCGCCTTGCTGGCGGCGGTTTCCTTCGGGGCCGGCGCCAGGCAGGTGATCGCGTCGGGCGGGGCCGGCTCGTTCTTATCGAACGTCGCGCCGGGGTCCGTTTCCGTGCCGGTCAAGCGCGACACCTGTTCGAGCTTGCGCGGCCCCAGCTCTTTTTTCATGCTTTCGTTGATCCACTCGACATACGGTTCCAGCGGGAACGGATCCTCCGCCTTCTGAATCCGGTTGAGCCGCCCCTTCTGCATGACATCGACGAGGGTGCGATAGAAGCGGTCGAAGAAGACACCCATTTCGCAATCATCGGTCTCGTAGGACTTTTGCTTGACGCTGCACGCCGACCAGACCTGCACGCCGGCCGGCGGCGCTTTGAGTAGGGCATCCAGCTTCGGTCCCATTTCGCCGCTGCCGGGCCGTTCCTGACCGAACGTCGCGTTATAGCGGTTGATGTCGAGGACCAGTACTTTCTGCCGCGCCTTGCATCCGGCCAATTTTTCGTAGACCCATTTGAGCGGGATCAGCGTGGCCGCGTTGTCCAGTTCGCCCTCGATGGGGGCGAGGTACACCTCGTCGCCCAACTCGGCCGAATGGCCGATGAAGAAAACCAGGATGTGATCCTGCGCCCGCGAACTGTCGAGGAAATTCGTCAGCGTCTTCTCGATGACGCTTCGGGTCGGTGCGCGTGGTTTCGGGTTTCCGGCCGCTTCGTCACTGAGATGAGCGATCTGGTTGAACGGGATCTTGAAACCCATGTGGAGTTGGTTGAGGAACGATTTGAGATCGCGGGGATTGCGGCCATGCGGGCCGTCGTGAATGGGGTTGGCATACAGGTAATCGTGGACGCTGATGAGTAGAGCGCGGCGCGGGAAATTGCTCGCGGCAATCGTGGAACCGGACGCATCGCGCGGCGGCCCCGTCTTGCCGGATGGTTTTTTCTCCTTGCCCCCCTTGCCGGGGGTGACCTTCGTGGAGGAACCTGCGTTGCCTTCCTGCTTGTTCTCGGTTTGCCCAACGTTCGTGTCGTCGTCGCCCTTGTCGGGGAGGGCGGTCTGGGCCGGCATCAAGGCGAGAATGCGGTCCCAATTCAGAGCCGCGACGACACCGGCGGTAACGAGGACGGCCAGCGCCAGAATCGGCCCCATCCACCAACCGCCTCCTTGCTGGCGTTTCCTCCGCCGTCTCCGCTGCGCGTCCTCGTCGTCCGCCGTGAGGTCGGCGAACGGTGAGCCGCCGGACGGCGCCGCCGCCGGAGCGGGAACCGCCTGCGCTACTCGCGGCGCGGGCGCCGGCTTCGGCGGAGTAGCCGGAGTCGGTGCCGGTGCCGCCGACTGTTTGGCGTGCATGACCAGTCCGCAATGTTTGCAACGGATCGGCTGATGAAGCCAATCGGCCGGGATGCGCAGGACGTTCTTGCATCCCGGACACTTCGACTGCACCAATTGGGCCATGACCCCGCTCCCGATTACTCGGCCATTCCGATCGTCGCGCACACTTCCAATTTGGGCATGAGCGGATCGGGTTCCTCACCTTGTTATACCGCTATTGTAAAGCATCCGGTTTCGAGACGATACGGAAATGCGTGTTGATTCGTAGGGTGGGCCGAGTCTTCTAGGCCCACCAGAGGCGTGTGGTGGGCCTCGAAGACTCGGCCCACCCTACGCGCCATACGCGCTAACCGCTTCTTTGCAAAAGGTGGAGTCGCACGCGATTCAAGGCGAGCTTGGCCGTGCGGCTTTGCACTTCCGCGCGTGCCGATCCAACTGAAACTTGCCGAGGACGCTCCTCCCTGCCAGGCGAGACCGACGTACACCAGTCCGACCGGACGATCCGGTCCCGCGTCGGCCGGCCCCGCCACGCCGACGGTGCTGACGGCCAGGTCCGTGCGCAGCCGGGTGCGACAGCCGATCGCCATCGCCTCGGCCACCTCGGCGCTGACGGCTCCCTTCGCATCGAGAAGCGCTTGCGGCACGCCGAGCAACTCCACTTTCAGGCGGTTATCGTAGGCGATGATGCCGCCGTGAAAGCAGGCGCTGACGCCGGGCACGCTGCCGAGACGCTCGGCGACCAGCCCGGCGGTGACGCCCTCCGCCGTGGCGAGGCTCTGTCGCTTCGACAGCAAGAGGGCCACGACCGCATCCTGTAACTCCTCGCTCTCGACGCCGAAGACCATCGCACCGAGCCGTTCGCGGATGGTCTGCTCGACCGGTGCAATCTGTGCCTGCGCTTCGGCGATGGTGGCGGCCTGGGCGAGAATGCGCAGCGAAATGGTCGCGTCGCTGACCGTGATGCCGACTTCGGGAACGTGGCCGCGCCGCGTCAGATCGAACAGCTTCTCCTCCAGGGCGGACTCTCCCGAGCCGAACGTATTGATCTTGCGCTGCACCAGCACGCCGCCGCTCAATCCCAGTGCCACAAGACGCGGCCGCACTTGTGTCTCGAGCATGGCGTACATCTCCGACGGCACGCCCGGCATCGCCACCACCCAGCATTCGCCGATACGCATCCAGATGCCGGGCGCCGTCCCACGGTCGTTGGGGATGACTTCGGCGCCGGCCGGGAACAGTGCTTGCACGCGGTTGCGTTCGGGCATGGAGCGATTGCGGCGGCGAAACATTTCCTCGATCTTCCGCAGCGATTCCGCGTCCTCGACCAGTTCGACACCGGCGACCCGGGCCAAAACCTCACGGGTCAGGTCGTCCTGGGTGGGGCCGAGTCCGCCGGTTGCCAGCACGAGTCCGGCCCGCCTCGTGGCGATCTTGAAGGCTTCGATGTTGGCGTCCAGGTCGTCGGCGATGGTCGTGTGCCAGCCGACAGCGATGCCGTTCTCCGCCAGGCGCCGGCTCAACCATTGGCTGTTGGTGTCGAGGTTTTGTCCGCTCGTTAACTCGCTCCCAATCGACAGAATTTCGCACTTCATGGGTGGTTCTCTACCGAGACGCAGCCGGCATCGAGGGCGAACACCCTGTCAACCTATCAAATCTGACGTATCCGTTCACGGGTCGAGGATGACAGCCGTTCAGGTGCAGACGAAGTGCCGTATCATGGAACCTGACTTGGCCGTGATCGGGACTCAGCAATAGCTAACGGCGGTGTTGCGGACCTCCGCGCAGCGGAGTTCAGCTTGCGCGCTTAGGTCGAGAGGTCCGAAGCGCACAACTCCAAGGTCGGCCGATATCCGAGAAGGCGTTGGTTATTCCGGAACGCAAAGAAGCATGTGAGAATACGGAATTGTCCCCGTTGAACGCTAAAGCTCAAGCTCAGCGGAGCGGCGGGCCAGGTGTGACCGGATCTCTTGAAGAACTATACGGCCCGCCGCGTCCACTGAAACTGTTTGTTCGGCCTGAAAACCTTCACTTTCTGCTGTCCTTGTTCTTGCCCACCCTCTATTAGAACTGCGTCCCCTTTGATTTTCCACCAATAACTTTCGTCAACTGTCCCTCTTTTTCTACGCTTGTCTGCTGTTCACCGGATCGAGCGGCACGCGCTCAGGCAATAAAGCCGCCAGGGTCGGAGGCTACCGCGCATGGCTCTACCCAACAGACCGTCTGAACACCGAGGAACGGAATCCATACGGTCTTGCAGCACTCGCGCACGCCGAAACCGAGTCCTCGCCCGTTCCACACCAGCTCCCCGGAACAGGCCGTGCACCCCCCCGGCGCCGCAAGAGGCGTCGCCGCCAGCGGCCTCGCCGGCGCTCCCGTGACGGGGCGCCGGCGAGGCCGCGTCCCAGCAAGGCGGCGTGCAACCGGCCACCCGACTGTGCGCACCCCTCGCAGCAACCCGCTTCGGGGGTGGGGCCTACCATCGAGCCGCAGTGCTTGCACTTGATGGCCTCCGGCTTGATCTGTTCCTTGCAAAAGGGGCACGTCCCCCCGTGCGCCGGGCGTTCCGGCGCAACGCCTGACTTGCAATGCTTGCACTTGACCGCCTCCGCCTTGATCTCCTCTTTACAGTAGGGGCACTCGCGCATGCCTGGGGCTACGCTTGACATGGGAACTCCTCGGCTTGGGTGCCTGATGAATCAGCAGGGAGTGCAAGGGCATGGCCGGGCGAGCTGGGGGTATGATCGAGTGTTGCTGACGCCATTACAATGGCGCACGGCAAGCACTCCTCGCACGGCGAGCCCAGCCGCTTGCGTTCATCCAAAGCATTCCACTAATCAATCAAATTGGATCCGCAAATAGGGACCGATCGCACCTCATTCATCTCAAGCGAATGTGGTTATGGGTCCGCCGATTTCCCCGCTACAGCATGCGTAAATAAGAGTGCCATTATCAGCATACATTTCGTAGTTGTGATACACTATAAGCTTCAGGTTGCATTTAGGGCAGAAAGCATCCTGGGCAGGATTGATGCGAAGGACGGCGGTGTTCTTTAGATCCAAAACTGCTTCCACCCAAGCCCTTCCGTGCTCGCGGAGCCCATGTTGCATGAACTCAAATGCGCCATACACGCCTCCGCACGTCTGGCATTGAATGCGATTGGAGAATCCTGCCGGCGCCTTTAACTTGAGCTCGGACTCGATCTTGGCCCTTTCTTCCTTCGATATCGGCTCCATCCCCCATTCTCTTCTCCGCCCGGGAGTCCAGAACCACCGCATTACGGCCTGCGCCTGTGTAGGAGAGACATAGAAGGTCGCGGACCTACCGCACTTCACCGCCTCCTGCATCATAGCTATAATGATGCTGTTATCAGCAGAAACTACGGCCTTGCCCTTATGGACAACTTCTTCAATGGAAATGAGTAAAGATTCTGTATTTTGCATTTGACACCTCTATTCGCTTCGCACTGTGTGAAGCCTATCACCGTGGCTAGGCTCTTACGATACGTCCCACGAATGTCCGCAATGGGTCGAAAACGGTCGGTCCAATATGTGCCTCCGAACAGGGAGTTCAGCAGCAGGCCAGCCGGACGAACACGAGACTGTCACCACTTATCCCACGCTTGCTGCTATCGGAATGTACCGGTCTGTGCTGCAACGACTGGTTCGATCGCCCCACCCTAGACCGCCGCGAAGAGGAATTGTGTTGGGTCAAAAGCAAGCCTGACTTGCCCTTCGCGCTGGTTGCTTATCGAGGGGTCGAGCGAACAAACGCTTCTCCACTTGTTGGCCGTTCATCCTGACCATTCATCAAGGCGTGGTCAAGTAAAAAAGGTAGATTCGACGCGTTTTTTCGGTCACGCTTGCAGGACAACAAAAGGCACATGAGGAAACTACACTTGCGCCAGATCTAGACACCGCGGCCCTTCATGCTGGGGATGACTCACCCAAGGATTAACCGGCAGCGCTTTCAGCCGATCGCTACTGAATGGCGGGAACAAGGCGCGCACCCCATCGGCGGAGGAGCTCGGATCGAGCCAAACACTCTCGGACTTGGGATCGAGGATAACCGTGTCCTACTTTCCGTAAGGTTGGCCGTTTGAATCGCTGAAATGAGTAGAGGAATTCCCTCCGGGTAGCTTTCTGGTCGCTTCCCACGAAGATGCCGGCCCCCTTGCCGTCCCCGTGGTTCTCCGGGACGATACGCTCGTCACTCTCGGACCGTGAAGGGCTACGCGCATTACCAGCGTTCCACCGGGCCGGACGGCACGCGGATGGCGAGGTCGGCTTCGGGCGAGTCCTGGCCGGTGTGCCGGGCGAGGAGATCGCCGATCTCCTCGACGATCTGTTCGAACGACCGCACGCTTTCGATCATCACCAGCCGCTGCTGGATGTCGCGGCCCGGACGCAGGACGCGGCAATACCAGTTCGCCACCTTGCGGAACGTTAGGCAGGCGAAATGCTCGCCGCGGTGATCGACCAGCAAATGAAAATGGCGGTCCATGAACGCCAACCGCTGCTCATAGGTTGCCGCCGGTCCCGGCTCGCCGGTTTCTTCCCAGCGCGTCAATTGCGCGAAAAACCACGGGTTGAGCAGCGCCCCCCGGCCGATGGCCACGCCGGCGCAGCCGGTCGCCTGGCGCATGTGGGCCGCGTCGGCGATGGTGCGCACGTCGCCGTTGCCGAGGATCGGCATGCGCTCGACCGCCTCGACAACCGCCCGGATGCCGTCGAGGTTGACGCGGCCGCCGAAACCCTGGGCGCGAGTCCGGCCGTGGATCGTCACGGCGGCGACGCCGGCTTTCTCGAACTCGCGCGAAAAACGGGGCGCTGAGGTTATCATCGTCCCAGCCGAGGCGCATCTTGACGGTCACGGGGATGCGCACGCTTTCGACCACGGTGCGGACCAGCCCGACGGTGTTGACGGCATCGCACATCATCGCCGAGCCGCCGCCGCCGCGGACGACCTTGTTGACCGGACAGCCCATGTTGATGTCCACCGCCGAGACACCGTAGTTTTCGAGCCATTGCGCCGCGTCGCGCATCTCGGCGGCGTTGGCGCCGTAAATCTGCACGGCGACCGGGCGATCTTCGGGACAGGTCTGGATCAGTTCCATCGTCTTCTTGCTGGCCAGCATCAGGGCACGGGCGTTGACGAGATCCGTCGTCGCCAGGCCGAGTCCGCCCAGTTCGCGCAGGGCCAGGCGGAAAGACAGGTTCGTGTAGCCGGCCAGGGCGCGAGCAGATAGCGCGAGGGGAGTTCGAGCGATCCCAGACGCAAATTACCAGCCCGCAGCGCCAGCAAGGGACGTTCCCTTGCTGGCGCTGCGGGCTGGTCGGAAGAGATGTCCGTGCGATCCAGAGTCATATGAAGCCACCCGAAAAAAGCGTTGTCTCCGATCCTCGGCTGGCGTACGCTCGACGGTATCGAGGCCGGTCCTGAGACGAGGGAACGCCGAGATGAAGCTCGCGTCGTTGTCGTTCTTCCTGCTACTTGTGTTCGCCCATACGACGGGCGACTTCGAGAGCGTGGCCGGGCAACCCCTGAGTACGTTCCGCGACGGCCCACGCGCCTGGCTCGGTTACGCCCTGTTCGCCACGCTGCTACTGGTCGGTGTATTGTACGTCACGGCCCTGGTGCGGTCCCAGAGGGAAGCCGAGGCGGGCATCTCCGCCCTGGGCATCCTGGTCCTTCTGATCGTGGCGCTGACGCCCTCGACCGACGGCTTCCATCTGTGCTTCTCCCTATTGCTTTTCGCCCTGTTGTTCGGCTACTTCGGCGTGCTGCTCTACCGGGCGACGGCGGTCTGGCTGCTCGCCCATTTGGGCGTGCCCGTCGCCCTGGCGTTCGTCGTAGATTTTCATAGCTACGGACTTTGGCAGAAGAGTTTCATCGCGTATTTTGTCTTTCTCGCCGCCATCCATCATTCCGTGCTGACTCTCCAGCGGTTCGACGGTCGATCGTCACCCGCCGCCCGTCCGTGGCGGCACGCAGGCACCCGCCGGCGAAAAGTTTACCGCGTGGAACTGGAGGACGATTGGCGGAGGCGCGGCACGCTCTGATCGACCTATCCTTTGTGAACCTTGTCGAGAACTTTGAGGTCCCCTTCGAGGAGGAGTTGCCCGGCGTCGGGGACCAGTTTGCTGCTCCGCGCCGTGCCGCGGCTCGTAGCCGCCGCCGACGAACGCCTGCGCCGTCGGCACGTAGCCGATCCATTCGTTGGCCAGGCTCACCACCCATGTTACCTTGTGCCGTGACGCCTTCTTGATGCGCAGACCGTATTCGCAGAAATACTCCGCGCCGTTGGCCGCGATGCCGAGCGGCCCGATGCGGATGGCCTGCACCTCGCACGGCAAGCGCGGCGTCGCTCGGCGCATCCTCGGCCACCTTCTTGCGCTCCTCGGCGTAAACCGCGTCGATTTTTTTGTCCGCGGAATTATCGCTGCCCAGGCCGTAGGGAGGCCGTTCGCGCTCGGCATCCGGTTCGGGACGGATGGCGATGGGCACCGTGGCGACGGCGGCCGCGGTCGGCGCGTCGGCGAGCCAGGCCATGCGGTCGATGGTGCGCACCGTCTCACTGGCCAGCTTCATGCCCATCATGTTCGCATGTTCGACGCCGAACTCGCGGGCGCGCGACAGGTTATCGACCTGCGTGATGTCGCCGCACGGCCCCAGCAGGAAGACGACCGGCGTTTCGGTGCCGTAATGCGCCTGCAAGTGCTTGCGCAGGTAGCCGGCGTAATCGGGCGAGAACTGGTCGCCGCCGACCACGGTGCTGTGACAGGCGAAGTTGACCACGATCCCGACGATCTTGCTGGCCGTCCCACTGCCGGTGCGCACGGCCAGGATGCCGACATCGGGATCGATCGGCCCGGCGGGGGCGACGATGTCGTCGTGGTGTGGCGTGCCGGGTTTGCCCGGATGCGTGATCTCCCGGCCGTCGCGCATGAGGAAACGGCGATTGAAGGAAATGCCGGCCTCGCGGCCAGTGCCGATGCCGATCTCGGCGGCGTGCAGACGAGACCAGGCGCCTTGCACGGCGGCGGCAATCTGATCGGCGACCTTCTTTTCGTAGGCGGGGTTGGCATCGCAGCCGAGGCAGCTGGTGATGGGGCCGCCGGTGTGCGTGTGGCTGGCGCCGATCAGCACGTTGTCGCCGGGGATGCGCGTCGCCTTCTGGATCGCCCGCCGGGCCACTTCGACCGTCGGCCGGGTGATGAACAGCGCGTCGATGCCTACCAGCGCCACCGGCGTCGTACCGTCGTGGACGACGCAGGCGACGGCGAGCAGCTTGTCGCGGACGCCGGTGCCCTTGCGCTGGAAGAAGCCGCCGGGCATCTCCATGCCCGCGTCCGGGGTGATGTCGCCGACGCCGAAACCGACTTGCAACATGGCGAATGCTCTCCGATCTTCACTTCTTGACGAACGGGTGCGGTGTCCCTTCCAGTGGCCCTCCCGCCTGGGGCCGCCACAGCGCGACTTCCTCGATTTTCTTGGCCAGGGCGAAATCCTTGTCGGTGATGCCGCCGGCCGAATGCGTTTTCAACTTCACCCACAGTTTGCCCCAGGTGACGCTCAGGTCGGCGTGGTGATACGCCGCCTCGCACAGAAAGCCGACGGCGTTGACAAGCATCAGCGTGGTCGGCCAGCCGTCGGTGTTGTACTTGCGCCGCAGCCAGCCGTCTTCGAGATACCAGTTCGTCAACCCCTGCTCGGCCAGCTTCGCGGGGATGGCGTTCTCGGCATAGACGGACAATTTTTCGTCGGACATGGCAACCTCCTGACGGGAGAGTCGAGCCGGTTCGCCGCATTGTAACCGATGCCGTCAACGACGGGTCAAAAGAACGGCCGTGATGATGTAGCGGAACCGATAGCGCTCCGGCTCGGTCTTCACCCGGTCATGCACGCGCCCGTACAACTCCTCGATGATCGCCGGATCGCCGTCCTTACCGACCAGGGCGGGGCGGGCGATCGGTTCGGAGAAGGCACGCAAAAAGCCGGTGTACGCCTCCGCCAGCACCGCCGCGTCGCCGGTCTTGTCGAACTGGACGAGGAAAGGCGTCGGCACTTCCAGCGTCTCGGCCCGGTCGATGGCGAACAATCCCTGCACGGGTGAGCTTGTCTGCTCCAAGGGCGCGAGCATCTCCGGCAGCGTCCGGAAATAAACCGGCATCGTGAAGCGCGCGTGGCGTTCCCTGTCCACCCGCCCCGCCGCGATCAGGTCGAGGCAGGCGTCGTTGAGCACGTCATAGAGTCCGTCGCAAAGCCGATGCTCGGCGTCGTCGCCGGGCGTCACGATCAGCAGTTTGCCTCCGGGCGTCAGTTCCTCCGCGCAACACCGGAGGAAGCGCAACAAGTCCTCCTCGGCTCGCCGCGTGAAGGCGGCGACGGTTTCCGGCGGCACATCCAATCCGGGGCGCGGCGGATGCGGCCGGCGATAGGAGACAAAGTCCTGCACCGGCACAGCCGGCAGCTGGTCGAGCCACAAAAGCGCGTTGAAGGCCGTGGCCAGGTGGACCGTGCCGGGCGGCCGCAGCGGTTCGTAAAAGGATCCCGCCACCGCGCTCGGATACACGCCGGTCATGCGCTCCTGCCGCCGCGCCTCATGGAGATTGGCGAACAGTTGGTTGAAGTTGTTGCTGGGCAGGTCGCTGTACAGGGTCTCGACGAGCCGGTCGGCCTGACGGCGGCGCACGGACTCGACGACGGCCTTCATCACGACCAGGGCGTTGCGCCCTTCCGACGAGCCGAGGTCCAGGACCGCGATCGGCTCGGACGCGGCCGGCCATGGCAGCGCCGCAATGGCGCCTTCGATCCAGTCGAGCACCAGGCGGATGGCGGCGAGCTGCGCGGTCGAGTGCTGATCGTAGAAACCAGACCCTTTCATCCCCGTCGTCACCGGCATGAGACCGTCCTCCTCTCGGTTCGGGTGTTTTGGCGATTCCCGGTATTTCTCTGGGATTTCGCCCGCGATTGTTTTACATTTCCTAACCGGCCCTGCTCCGAAACTTTTCAGGATCAGCCATGAATCCGCGACGTTTGTATCTCGCTATCGTCCTGATCTCCCTGCTAACGCTCCCACCCTGCGTCGGGGCGGAAAATGCGTCGAGGCTTACTGATGCGTCGCCCGCCGAGGTCGGACTGGATGCGGCGAAGCTCGATCAAATCGACGCCGTGGTCCGCGAGGGCATCGAACAGGGGCGTCTGCCCGGCGCAGTCGTCCTCGTGGTCCGTCAGGGGAAAGTCGCGTTCCGTCGAGCGTACGGGCTGCGAAGCAAACAACCGGAAGCGGTTCGCATGACGGCCGACACCGTCTTCGACCTAGCCTCGCTGACCAAGCCGATCGCCACGGCCACGTCCGTCATGATCTTGCTCGAAAAAGGCAAGTTCGCCCTGTCGGATCGCGTCGCCCAACACTTGCCGGCGTTCGGACAAAACGGCAAGGAGAAAATTACCATCGAGCAATTGCTGCTGCACACCAGCGGCCTGATCGCGGACAACCCCGTGCAAGATTATCAGGACGGCCGAAAAAAAGCCGCTGGAGCGCATCGACCAGCTTAAGCCCGTCAGCGAGCCGGGCACGAAATTCACCTACTCCGATGTCAACTTTATTGTTCTCGGCAAGTTGGTGGAAAAGCTCAGCGGCGAAGCGCTGGACGCATTTGCTCGCAAGCACATTTTCGAGCCGCTCGGCCTGCGCGAGACGACGTATCGCCCCGGCAAGGAGGTGGCCGAGCGCGCGCCCCCACGGAGAAGCGCGAAGGCCGCTGGATGCGCGGCGAGGTCCACGACCCACGCGCCTATCTTCTCGGCGGCGTGGCCGGCCACGCCGGCCTGTTCTCGACCGCCGACGATCTCGCCGTCTTCGCGCAGATGATCCTGAACCGGGGCAGTTACGGCGGCGTGCGTATCCTCAACCCCGACACGGTCGGCCTGATGACGAAGCCGCGCCCCGTGCCCGGCGGGCTGCGTGCCCTCGGCTGGGACGTGCAGACGCGGTTTTCCTCCAACCGCGGCGACGGCTTTCCCGTGGGCAGTTTCGGCCACACGGGTTTCACCGGCACGTCCATCTGGATCGATCCGAGCAGCCAGACGGCCGTGATTTTTCTCAGTAACCGCGTCCATCCCGACGGCAAGGGGCAAATCAATCGCCTCCGCGGCCAGGTCGCGTCCGTCGTCGCTGCCAGCATCATCGCACCGCCGTTTCCCTCCCCGCCCCGGAAGGCGGAGGCGGAAGGGGGAGCGCCCGACCCTGGTGCGCGTCCTCAACGGCATCGACGTGCTGGAGCGCGACGTCTTTCGCGCACTCAAGGGCCATCGCATCGGGCTGGTAACAAACCACACGGGCCTGGATCGCCAGGGCAAAAGTACCATCGACCTGCTGCATCAGGCGGAGGGCGTCCAGTTGGTCGCCTTATTCAGTCCCGAACACGGCATCCGCGGCGAGGTGGACCGGCTCGTCCCCGACAGCACGGACGAGAAGACCGGTCTGCCCATCTACAGCCTCTACGGAGCGCGAAAACGCCCAGCTGCAGAACAACTGCGCGGCATCGACACGCTGGTCTACGACATTCAGGACATCGGTTGTCGCTTTTATACGTATCTCACGACGCTCGGTTACATCCTGGAGACGGCGGCTGAGCACAAGTTGAAGGTCGTCGTCCTCGATCGCCTCAATCCCATCGGCGGCGTCGCCGTCGAAGGCCCGGTGCTGGATAAAAAGCTGGAATCGTTCATCGGCTATCACCCCATCCCGGTACGGCACGGCATGACGCTGGGCGAGATGGCCCGCCTTTTCAACCGCGAGCGCAAGATCGACGCCGACCTGGAAGTGATTCGGGTCGAGGGCTGGCGGCGTGGCGACCTGTTCGACCGGACGGACCTCGTCTGGGTCAATCCGTCGCCGAACATGCGGACGCTGGCGGCGGCACTCTTATATCCGGGCATCGGTCTTCTGGAAACGACCAATATCAGCGTCGGCCGCGGCACCGATCGGCCCTTCGAGTTGTTCGGCGCTCCCTGGCTCGACGGCCGGCGCCTGGCGGAATCGCTGGCCGGGGCGAAGCTGCCCGGCGTGCGCTTCGTGGCCACGTGCTTCACGCCCAAAAGCAGCACCCATGCGGGCAAGGAGTGTGGCGGCGTGCAGATCTTTCTCGACGATTGGAGACAATTCCAACCGATGCCGGTGGGCATCACCATCGCCTGTCATCTGCGCAAACTGTATCCGGCGGAGTGGCAGGTCAAACGCTACAGCTCCCTGCTGAACCATCCGCCGACGCTGGAGGCGCTCGAGCGCGGCGATACACCCGAACAGATCATGAAGTTGTGGCAACCGGATCTCGACAAGTTCCGGGACGTGCGGAAGAACTACCTGCTGTATTGAAGAGGATGTCGGGACGGTAGAATCTCGGCCGCAAAGCTTCACATCTTGAGATAGACTACGGGGGGTGAATCACGGATAAAAATAGCCGCCGATCAGTTGGAACTGAATCATGACGCAACGGGGCAGCGAGCAAGATCCTCTCAGGGGCGAGGGACGTGGTAGGTCAGCTAGCGCGATCCGCTGGGCTGAGACGTTCCTCATCTGGTCCCTTGTGGCGCTCGGTGGACTGGGTTTGTGGGTTTCGTCTGCGGATCCGATTTTCGGTGGTTCGGAACAGGCCGAGATCGCGCTCGCCCTGTTCGCGTCCTTTATGGCGCTGGGTGTAGCGGCCACGGTCCTGATCTGGTGTTGGCCGAGCGTTTGGAAGCGGTGGTTTCAGGAAGTGCCACCCGAAGGGGACTCACGCCTGGAAGCGGCAAACGTGGCCACCGCTCTCGTGTTCTGGATTTTGGCGGTGTCCGCCATCGTTGGCATGATCGCCTCGCAATGGCACCCAATCGCCATAGGCGTGGTGGGAGGCCTTTTGATGTTCACCCGTCTGGCGATTGAACTGGCGCTCCATCACCGATTGGGGAAGAGGCCGACGAGCAGTCGTCGCTGACTTTGCCGGCAACCTCTTCGAGTTCCGCCCGCATGGCCGCACACACCGCCTCCATTCCTTCGCGGCGCAGTTGATCGAGCCATTCCCACTGACATAACCTTGTCATCACATCCCGCCGTCGGTCAGCATCGGCGACGCGCTCGCGCACGAGCGGCCGCAGTTCCGCCAACAGTTGGACCCAAACGCCGAACGTCTCATCGAACTCGACTTCTAGCCGTTCACGGACGATTTGCGCCAGGACCGGAGCCGCACCGCCGGTGCCGATCGCCAGCACGAAGTCGCCTCGGCGGATCGTGGCCGGCACGAAGAAATCACCCTGCTCCGGCTCGCTGGCTGCGTTCACCCACATGCCCCGCGCCTGCGCGTCGGCCACAACTTTCGCATTCAGGTCCGCCGGTCCTGCGGCGAACACGAGCAACGCGCCCTCCAGGTGCGCGGCCGTGTACGGTTCGGTCAACCAATCGAGCCGGGGATCGCTCATCTCCGCCGGACGCGGTTCGAGGCAAATCAAACGTACGCGGCCGCCCGCCGCCAGCACGGCCGACGCCTTGCGCCGGCCGACCGGCCCGCCGCCGATCACCACCGCGAGGCGCTCCGTCAGGTCCAGAAAAAGGGGGAACATCCTAGAGATCGCCAGGGCAGAAGGATTATTTCGTTCCCTTGTTCCAGTAGATGCGCGCGTTGCCCGTCTGCCGGCCGACGGCAACGAGATCAATGCGGCCGTCACCGTCCAGGTCGGCCGCCGCCGAGATCCTCGACGGCCACGCCGCCCTCGTCGAGCAGGTGACGCTGCCACGCCGTGCCCTTGTCGTCGGTCGGTCTGTAGATGCGCACGCCGCACCTTTCGCCGGGATTTTTGCTGAGGTTGTCGCGCACGCCGATGATCAGCTCGTCGCCGCCGTCGCCGTCGAGGTCGGCGCACCAGACGGCATGGCCCCATTTGAGCTTGTTGTCGAGAACGTGACGGTCCCACAGGCCGGCCGGGTCGGCGGGCGGCGTGTATACGACCACCTGATTGCCGTGCCACGGTTCGATGGTGGCCAGGAACGGCCGGCCACTCTTGAGCTTGCCGCGCTTGATTTCGCTGGAGCCGCGGCTCTTGTCGGGTTGCGCCTGGTCGCCGGCCCCGACCGGATGGCGCGTCCATTTGCCGTCATCACGGCTAAGCAGACTGACGCCCTCGTAGCTGGCGGTCAATACATCCATGCCCTTGCCGCTTGGGGTCGGGATCGGAAAGAAGTTGTGGATGACGTGCATGCTTTCGTCGAGCACGTCGGCCTGCCAGCGATCGCGCACGGGGTCTTTGGGAATGCGATAGGCCAGGACGCGCACCGGCTGGCCGTCCATGTGATTTTTCGCCCCGGTGCTGTTGCGGCCCATGAGCGGCACGACGAGCAGGGCGGGCTTGCCGTTGCCGTCGAGGTCGGCGAAGCGGATGCGGTGCAGCGTCGGCTCCGCGCCGATGGGGATGACCGTCCACGGCTCGTCGAGTGTCGCGCCGCGCCGCAGCCATTGCAGCGTACCGCCCGACTTCGTGTTCGACGGGTTCCAGCTAGCACCGAGGGCGAAATCGAGCTTGCCGTCGCCGTCGATGTCGGCCGCCGAGAGGCACACGTTGTCGGGAGCAGTCTGGCCCTCGATGATGTTTCGTCGATTCCAGGTGGGATTTTCGTACCACACCACGCGCTTTTTATCGACGACGACAATGTCTTTCTTGCCGTCGTCATTGACATCGACCAGTAGCACGGCATAGCCGACGCCGAGGGTCTTTTCGATCTCCTGCACGCGAAACTCGGGGACCTTGCCGGTTTCTTCCGCCGCCCCGGTTGGCGGCAGCATCGGCAACAGAAAAGCGAGCGATGCGGCGAAGAACAGCATGGCGAGAGATCGTCGAATCAGATGGGTGCGCATGGCGGAAACCTCCGAGGATGCAATGTCGGCCGTTCACCCTAACCATATAGCCCCCGGCTTGCCGGGGGTAGGTTGTTCCCCCGGCAAGCCAGGGGCTATGGGACAGGATATAATGAAAGGGTTCGGACTCGTAAACCCGGAGGCCCTGCCATGACGCTTCGCATCCATCGCGTGCAGGTGTGGTCGGGCGAGATTCCCGACACGCCTGGGGCCGCGGCGGCGATGCTGGAACGGATCTGTCGCGCCGGCGCCGACCTCGAATACCTCATGACTCGCCCGCACCCGAGCAAGCCCCATGCGAGCATGCTCTTTCTGGCTCCCGTCCAGGGGCCGCAGCAATCCGAGGCGGCGCGCTCCGCTGGCCTGTCGCCGACCCGCGACTTCGCCATGCTATGCGTCGAGAGCGAAAATCGGCCCGGTATCGGCTCGCAGATGATGAGCCAACTCGCCGTGGCCGGCATCAACCTGCGCGGCATCTCCATCTCCACGGTGGGCGACAAGATGGCCGCGTACCTCGGCTTCGACAGCGAGGATAGCGCCGCCCTCGCCATCCAGGTACTGGCCACGCTGACCTAAACGAACGGACGGAGAAGAGAGAATGCGTTATCTCGTGACGGCCCGCGTGAAACCGGGCAAAGAAGCCGATTTGCTGCTCGCGATCGAAGACGGCACGCTCGGGACCGGCTCCGTGGCTGGCGATGAATATATGCGCAACATGCAGGAAGCCCGTCTGTGCGTGGACGGCGAAACGAAGTGGGTCGAAGTCTGTTTCTGCGCCACGCCGCTGGAGGAAGAGCGACCGTACTGGGAGGAATACTTCGAGCTGGTCAAGGTCCAGGACGCGCATCATCGCCAGCGTTGCCGCGATGAGAACGGCACGGAGCCGTGGGCGTGCTGTGAGTGCGATTGCACGGATCGGCTGGAGGCGTGGTTGAGCGGGCGCGGCCGATCGTTCCTCGATGTCCTGCGATCCGCCGCGGAAGGTACCGCCGTTGCCCCGTCCGAGTGAATCCGAAAGGTCGTGAGGACGTTTGCCCATGCTGGTGTTGAAAGGCCATGCCACGGGACAAACCGTTCATTCCATCGCCTTCGCTCCCGACGGGGCCTCGCTGGCATCCACTTCTCTGGACGGCACGATTCGCTTATGGGATCTGCTAACGGGCACGAATCAAATCGTCGGCAGAATATTTGGTTACGCCTCGCGCTCGGTCGCGTTCTCTCCCGACGCACGGACGTTGGCCTGGGTAAGTCAGCCGGGCGCCGTCCATGTTGGCCATATGGCTTACACTCGCTGGCACATCACCACGCACGAACTCGACAGCGGCACGACGACGGAACTACCGATGGACGACGACGAATTCTTCGGCGATCTCCATGTGCGCTCTCGCCGAGCGGACGCATTCTGGCCGCCGCCATGAACCACGTCTATTTATGGGATAGGGAGACGAAGGAACGTATCTCCAAATGGGACGATGACACGGTGACAGGTTGCCTGGCCTTTGCCCCGGACGGCCAGGCGCTGGCCGTTGGGCAGACGCATCGCAACGCCCGCACCGGCCGGCTCCGTCACGAGGTCGTCCTCTATCACCCCACGACGGCGAGAAGAATAATCGGTTTGTTGCCCTCTAAACGGCGTGTGCGCGACCTCATGTTCGCTCCCAACGGTCAGCTCCTCGCCGGAGCTTGCGAGAATCATGTGATCGTTTGGGACGTTGCTGCCGAAGCCTCGGTCTTCGAGTGCAAGAGCGGCCGGCGACATTTCCAGTCCGTCGCGTTCACGCCGGACGGCCGATTCCTCGCGGCCACGCACAACGACAAGACCGTGCGCCTGTGGGACACGCGCAGCTGGGGCGAACGCGCCGCCTTCGACTGGGGCATCGGCGAAGTCGTCTGCATCGCCTTCTCCCCCGACGGCATGAGGGCCGCGGCCGGTGGGCGCTCCGGCCGCATCGTCCTGTGGGACGTGGATCTGTGAACCATTCTCTGGCGTCCTCAGTTCGGTTGTGCGACAATCGCGCCGAGGCAGGGACAGGTCCATCTCGTTGACCGTGAGATGGGCGTGTTGGTCGGAGAAAGGATGAGATTCGATGAACGCCTCGCGTCCCACCGCGGCGCTCCTCGTCGCGGCCCTGCTCCCTTTGCTGCCCTTCGGACGAGAATCGACTCTTCCCGCGGCGGAGAAATCGGCGCAAGACGCCGCCGAACCGTTTGGCCTGCCGATTGACAAGGGCGCCGGCAAAAACTCGCCGCCGCCGCGGAGTACGCCAAAGAAGAAGATTGGTCGAATGCGCTGCGTCTCTTGCAGCATGTGCTGGACGGCAAGCAAGACAGCCTGATCCGCATGGCAGGTCCGCATCGCTATCGCAGCGCTCGTGCCGAGGCCGAGCGGGGCTTGCCGCCCTACCGGCGGCGGGGCGGGCGTATTATCAGCAAACGTACGGCCCTCGCGCCGCCGAGCTGTTGAAGCAAGCCCGTATCGAAAGGGACGCCGAGCGGTTCGCCCAGGTCGTGCAGCGCTATCTGTACACGGACGCCGGCCTTGCCGCCCTGCGGGAATTGGCTCATCTCCGTTACCGAACCGGCCAACGGCAGCGAGCCGCCTTCTGCTACGCCAAACTGATCGAACACCTCGGCCCTGCACGCTGGACGACCGAAGATCTCTCGCAGGCGACGATCGCGTTTGCGCGCCAGGGTAACCGCGTCCAGGCCAATTGGACTCGCAAACAACTTCTCTCGCGGCGGAAACTGACGGCGGAAGAAATGCCCAAGGATCTTGCCTCCGAGCGACAGACGGAGGGCTGGCCGGTCTATCGCGGCAACGCCGAGCGCTCGGCGGAAGGCGATGGCGGCCCTCCCTTTCTGGTCCCGCTCTGGCGAAAGTCCATGCTGTTCGACGAGGAAAAAGATAATCCGGAGCCGGCTCGGCGCATTCGCCTGGCCGAGAAATGGTTTCGCGAGCATCATCAGTCGATCATTCCCACCTTTTCGCCAATCACGGTAACAGTAAGTAGGGGCGGGCAGAAGATACCGCTGCTCATCTACCGGAATTATTGGGGCATCGTGGCGCGGATCCTGAAGAAATCTACACAAGGTGGCATGCCGCTCCCGGAGGGTGAGGTCGCCTGGGGGTCGCCTTCCAATTGGAGCCTCGAACGCCTGCTGCACTCTCGGAGCGACAGCCGCAAGAGCCAGCCGATGGACGAGTGGCTGGACTTCTATCTCGCTCCAAACAACCAGCGACCGCAGATGCTATTCGAGAACTCGATCGTCGGCACTCTCAGCAGCGACAGCAAATATGTCTATGCCATCGAGGATCTCGCCGTCCCGGCACCGATGTTCGGCACTCGTCCGGGAAGGAACAGTGCGGAGAAAAAGCACTCCGCACAAGAGGAAGAGAAAGAGGATCGCATCCGTTCCCTCCTGGAGATCCGAGTTGCCCGGAATGCCTTACCGAAAGGGGAGACTTCCATTCTGAAAGGAAGATTATCCATCCTCGGCGTTGGTACGAATAATTACAGTCCGGAGGTGCAGGATGCCATCCGCCACAATCGCTTGCAAGCGTTCAGCCTGGCCACCAACGGTAAGTTGACCTGGGAGCTGGGCGACCCGTCCGAGAAAGGGCCGCTCGCCGACTGCTATTTCCTGGGGCCGCCCCTGCCCTTGGCCGGCAAACTCTACCTACTCCTCGAGAAACAACAGAACTTCTTCCTTGCCTGCATCGATCCTGATGCGCGAGGCAAGGTCGTATTCATGCAGGCTCTCGCGCGCTCGCCTCAATATCTGGAGGGGGAACCATTTCGCCGCATCCAGGCGGCGCACCTGGCGTATAGCGACGGCATTCTCGTGTGTCCGACCAACGCCGGCGTCCTCGTCGGCGTCGATCTGCTGACGGGCAACCTCGCCTGGGCCTTTCCCTACGGCGACAGTCAATCCGCCTGCGACGAATGGAAGGCAACGACCCCCATCATCTCCGAGGGCAAAATCGTCTACACACCGCCGGATGCCGGCTCGCTTTATTGCCTCGACTTGAAGGATGGTTCTCTCGTCTGGTCGCGGAAGAGAGACAAAGAGGATCTCTACCTCGGCGGTGTTGTTGCCGGAATCGTGGTCATCATCGGCAGGCAACGAGTGGAAGGAGTTCGCCTGGCGAACGGTGAATCGCTGTGGAAGCTGCCGACCGGAATGCCGTCCGGACAGGGCGTCGCCGCCGGAAATGTCTTTTATCTACCGCTCCGGGAGGCGATTCATTCCCAGGAGCCGGAAATCTGCGCCATCGACTTGCCCAGGGGCCGGATTGTCGCGCACCAGAAGACGCGCAACAAGGAAGTGCCGGGCAACCTGCTGTTTTTTCAGGGGCAGATGCTCTCGGTGACACCGTGGGAGATTGTTAGGTATCCCGACCTCCAGGGCAAAATCAGCAAGTCCAATGAGCGGTTGGCCGCGGACGCGAACGATCCCGTCGCCCGAACCGAGTGCGCGGTCCTGCGCATGAATCAAGGGAACCTTGCGGGCGCTGTCGAGGATTTGCGGAGCGCTCTGAAGACCAATCCCGATCGAGACACTCGGCGGCGAGCGCGTTCGCTGCTCTTTGAGGCGTGGACGGAGCTATTCCGGCACGACCTCGATGAAGCCGAGAAGAACCTCAAAGAGTATGAAGGGCTATGCACGGTCGATCGGGAAGGGGCCGAGGGGAAGGAGGAAGAACGGAGGCGGCGCGAAATCTATTTCCTGCTCCTTGTGCTCCTGCGGCAAAGTCAGGGCTGGCTCAAGGATGCGCTGAATGCGTATCTCGATTTCGCCGCGCTCGGGCCGCGCGAGGCGCTGATGCCGCGCCCGGAGAGCCGGAGGTGAAGGTCCGCCGCGAGGTCTGGGTCCGCGGCCTCATCGCCGACTTGTTCCACAAGGCGACGCCGGAACAACGCCGAGGGCTGGAACAAGAAATCGCCCGGCGCTTGAAGGGAGCCTGGGACCGTAACGATATGCGCAGGTCTGCGCGATTTGGTGGAACTGTGCGGCGACGCCTCGATGGCCGGTCTCGAGGCGCGTCTGCGGCTTGCCGAGGCGCTGGTGCGGCAGCGGAAGTTCCTCGAAGCCCAGATCGAATGCGAGCGCAGTGCGCCGTCGGCACGAAGATCCCAGGCTTGTCGCCCAGGCTCTGGAATTACTCGGCCGGCTCATGCTCTCCCAGAGCCTGATGCCTGATGCCGCGCACTACTACCGCCTCCTTCGCCGCGATCACGGCAAGACCGTGCTGCCCGACGGCCGCACGGGCGCGGAGGTCTGGGACGCATTGAATACGGACAAACGATTGTTGCCCTACCTCGAGGAATTCGATCCCTTCGCCGTCGGCCGCATCAAGGCGAAAGCGGAACAGGGTTCCTTGCCGATGACGGAGAAAGTGTTCCAGTTCGAGCAAAAGGGCGAGAAATTGCCCTTCTTTCGCCGTCACCTGGTCGGCGTGCAACTGGCCAAGGATGCGTTCGAGCTGATGGACGGGGCCACCGGCGAGGAGCGCTGGGCGCGCATCTGACGCCGCTGTGGGGTCAGCTCGTAACCCAGCAAGCCAACGAGTCCGCCCCGACCGCGCCGAACGAGGCGCGCTTTTGGTATCACACGCTCGGACATCTCGTCATCCTGCCGGCCGCGGATCGAGTCTTCGCCGTCGATCCGGTCGGGCGCCGAGTTTTGTGGGAGAAAAGCTTTCTCAGCGCGGAGGAGGAAAAGAAGGACGGTGGGCCAGGGAGCTACATGCTAGCACGGAAGGAACTCCGAACGGCGGTGGGAAAGCGCAGCCTGGAGATCGCGTATCCCGACGGTTTCGTCCAGACGTTGGCGGAGAACGTCGTCCTGAGTCCCTCTGCCGTGGGCCTGGTCACGCGCG
Organism: uncultured Planctomycetota bacterium; assembly: GCA_963767535.1. GTDB lineage: Bacteria > Planctomycetota > Planctomycetia > Gemmatales > Gemmataceae > JAJPHU01. The sequence goes on along the minus strand of CAVYEC010000004.1, from coordinate 466,547 downwards.
ATCGTTTGCAAGTGGTGGAGCCTCTGACCGGCCGGCTTTTGTGGATGCTCTCCGACCTGCCGCCCCGCAGCCGGATTTTCGCGGCGGAGGACACGCTTTTCGTCGTCAGCCGAGACGCGGACGGCAAAGCGATCTCGACACGCGCCCTGCGCCTGATGGATGGCCGTGCCGTGCCAGTCCCCGATTTCACGGTCCAGTTCAGCAAGCCTCGGCAAAGGGCCGGCCAGCGTCTGTTGCTGACCGAAAGTGCCGGGAAGGACGCGATCACGCTGCGCCTGTACGACATCCTCACCGGCGCCGACGTTTGGAAGCAGACCTATCCCGGCGATTCCATCGTGCTGGACAGCCAGGATCCGAACTTCACGGGCGTCGTCGAGCCGGGCGGTGCCGTTCATGTCGTGGACTTGCGCTCGCCCCGGCGCGGGATGACCGGCAAACTGCTCGATCCCAAGAAGGATCTGCGCCGCGTCTATGCGATTCGCCTGCTGGCCGACGACAGGCATTTCTACCTCGCCAGTCAGGCGCGGGTCGATTCCACTTATTGGGAACCTGATCCCAGTACGGTAGAGAGCAACTGGAGGACGGACATTGGTGTCGCGCGTTTTGCCGGTCCACGGCGTCCTCTACGCCTTCGAGCGGACCACGGGAGACGTGGCCTGGTACCAGACGGTGAAAAACCAGATGATGTTACTGAACCAATTCGCGGAGCTGCCGGTCGTCTTTTTCACCTCCCGCCATCCCATGCGGGGCCGGCAAGCGGAATCGACCGCCAAAGAAGTCTCCGTTTTGAGCATCGAGAAGCGGAGCGGCAAGACCCTGTTTTACGAAGATAACCTCCCGAAAGCCTCTCCTTTTTATGCCGTGCGCATGGATCGCCGGGCAGGCACGCTCGAATTTGTAAGCCCCACCGTGAAGGTGACGCATCGACGCGTGGATGGGAAATAACCCCCTCCTTCGGTCCTTGTTTCGCGCCGTTTCTGCTAAGCGGCGCTAAACAAGGACTTTTCCTCCGCGAGAACAGGACGAATGGTACGGCAATTGCAATCGTTAGTGGCAAGCGCGCCGTTGCTCGCGCTGTTTCTCGATTTTCGAGGAGGAAGTCATGTCTTCCGCTCCCCCACCCCCTTCGCAGCCGGCTTATCCCATTCAGCCGGTGGCTCCGGCAGCACCTCCGGGCACTTATCAAGTAGCGCCCGGTACCCCGGCCGTTGTCGTGCCGGTGGCCGTTGCCCAACCGCACCACGACGAACATCCTCTGGAGGTCCGCGTCTACAGCCATTCGACCTTCTTTTACTGGTGGCCCGTCTGGCTGACCGGATACATCATGGCGCTGGTCACGCGCATCGACGGTCAGGTCGTCGATATCGGCGGCTCGGAGGTGTGGATGCACCGCAGCAAGAACCTCGGCGTCCTGTTCACGCTGATGTTCTTCCTGGTCATCCTCATCACCAACGTGACGCTGCGCGGCCTGGCCTCAGTGGTGGCCATCCTCGCCCTTGCCTTCGGCGCGCTCCTCCTGGCCTATTACGGCTTGTGGGAGGACGTGCTCAACTGGATGGGCAAGGTGTCGATTTTCATGAACATGGGGTTCTACGTGTTCTTCTCGACCCTGGTGCTGATCGTGTGGGCGTTCTCGGTGTTCGTTTACGATCGGCTGAGCTACTGGCGCGTGACGCCGGGCCAGCTCACCTACGACGCCGTCATCGGTGGCGCGCAGAAGAGCTACGACACGCGCGGCATGGTGTTCGAGAAGCACCGTCAGGATCTGTTCCGTCACTGGGTCCTGGGCCTCGGTTCGGGAGACATTCAAATCTCGACGACGGGTGCCCGGCGGGAAACCTTGAACATCCCGAACGTGCTTTTCGTGGACGCGAAGGTCAGCGAGATTCAAAAAATGATCGCCATGCAGCCGGATCAGTTCACGGGTCCGGGCGTGTGAGGAACACAAACGGCCGGCGTTATCTCGCCGCTTGCCGTGCCAAATCCGACACGATAACCGTCACCCTGACACCACCCGGTCAGGGTGACTTTGTCTCCGTCTTGCAGAAACCTCCGCTCCTCCCCGCCAACATTCAACGGTTTCGTGCCGCGCCACGTCAATTCGAGCAAGCTGCCGTAAGAATCCGCCGCCGGCCCGCTGATCGTGCCCGACGCCAGCAAATCGCCGGGCCGGAGGTTGCAGCCGTTGACTGTGTGATGCGCCAACTGCTGGGCGAGCGTCCAGTACAGGTATTTGAAGTTCGAGGCGCAGATCCGTTGCGGTTTCCCCATCTTCGCGCCTTGCAGATGCACTTCCAGATGAATGTCGTAGGTCGTTCGCGGTTCATCGTGCAGGTAGGGCAAGGGCGGCGGATCTTGCGGTGGTGCGGCGGTGCGGAACGGTTCCAGCGCTTCCAGCGTCACCACCCACGGCGAAATGGACGTGGCGAAGTTTTTACCCAGAAACGGACCTAGAGGAACATATTCCCATGCCTGAATGTCGCGGGCGCTCCAATCGTTGAGCAGCACCATGCCGAATAGATGATCCTCAGCATCCCCAATCGGGATCGGCTGGCCCAATTCGTTGCCCGATCCGACGAAGACAGCTATCTCCAGTTCGAAGTCGAGTGATCGGCTGGGGCCGAAAAGGGGAGATGGAGCGCTTTCAGGCTTGCTCTGTCCGCACGGCCGACGAATCGCGGTGCCGCTGACGATCACGGAACTGGCCCGGCCGTGGTAGGCGACCGGCAGATGCAACCAGTTGGGCATGAGCGCCTTGTCCGGCCCGCGCAGCATCGCGCCGACGTTGGTGGCGTGTTCGCGCGAGGAGTAAAAATCGGTGTAATCGCCGATGTCGGCCGGCAGCAGCGACTCGACCTCGGCCATCGGCATCAGGACGCGCTCGCGCGAAGCCGCGTTATCGCGCAGAGTGGGTTCATCGGCCCTCAGCAATCGGCTGAGCGCGGCGCGAACTTCTTGCCACACCGTCCGGTCCATTGCCATGAGGGCGTTGAGCGTTCCCGTGTGGAACACGCGTCGGCCGCGCAGGGACGGCACGTGGAGCAACCCCTGCACTTCCAGGGCGGTCACATCGAGGACGTGTTCCCCGATGGCCACGGCGATAAAGCGTTCGCCGCCGTGCCGGCGGCAAACGCCGTAGGGGAGGTTCTGAATCGGGAAGTGTGAATCGGATGGAACGGGCACGAAGGAATGCAGTCGCGGATCGTTCGTCGGGTTCATGGACCCACCTCCTATCTCGCGGATCGTCCAGCGGCGCTTCGCGGAAGTGTCCGCTTTGGATAGGATAAGCAAACGTGTTCCCGGTGGTCCGGGAGAATTATCGCGGCTTTTTGCAACGGGCGGGCGGACATGCCGACTTACAATCCCAAGGTCATCGAGCGGCGCTGGCAGGAGTACTGGCAACAACACAAGACCTTCCGCACCCCCGACCTTTCCGACAAGCCGAAATTCTACATCCTCGACATGTTCCCCTACCCCAGCGGGGCCGGCCTGCACGTCGGCCATCCCGAAGGGTACACCGCGACCGACATCCTGGCGCGTTACAAACGAATGCGCGGCTTTCATGTGTTGCACCCGATGGGGTGGGACGCTTTCGGCCTGCCGGCCGAGCAGTACGCCATCAACACCGGCACCCATCCGCGCGTCACCACCGAGCGCAACATCAACAACTTTCGCCGGCAAATCCAGATGCTCGGCTTCAGCTATGACTGGGACCGCGAGGTCGATACCACCGATCCCTATTATTTCCGCTGCACGCAGTGGATCTTCCTGCAACTGTTCGATACGTGGTACGACCCGGAGCAGAAGCGCGGCCGGCCCATCGCCGACTTGCCGATCCCGCCGGAAGTGCGGCAAAAGGGCGAGGCCGCCGTGCGCGCTTATCGGGATAGCAAACGGCTGGCGTATCAGGCGGAGGTGCCGGTCAACTGGTGCGAGGCGCTGGGCACAGTGCTGGCCAACGAGGAAGTGATCGACGGCAAATCCGAGCGCGGCAACCATCCGGTCGTGCGCATGCCGCTGCGGCAATGGCTCCTGCGCATCACCGCGTATGCCGAGCGCCTGCTGGAAGACCTGGAGCCGCTGGACTGGTCGGAGTCGATCAAGAAGATGCAGCGCGACTGGATCGGCCGCAGCGAAGGGGCCGAGGTCGATTTCGCGTTGCCCTCGGGTCTGATTCTCCGCGTTTTCACGACCCGGCCGGACACGCTGTTCGGCGCGACGTACATGGTGCTGGCTCCCGAGCATGCGCTGGTCGAGGCCGTCACCACACCGGAACAACGGTCGGCCGTAGAGGCGTATCGAGCCGAGGCCGCCCGCAAGAGCGACCTGGAACGCACGGAGTTGGCGAAGAAAAAGACCGGCGTGTTCACGGGCGCTTACGCCATCAACCCGGTGAATCAGAAGCAGATCCCGATCTGGATCGCCGATTATGTGCTGGCCAGCTACGGCACCGGGACGATCATGGCCGTGCCCGGCCAGGACGAGCGCGACTGGGAGTTCGCGGAAGTGTTCGGCCTGCCGATCATCCGCACGGTCCAACCGCCGGAGGGGTGGGAAGGCAAGGCGTATCTCGGCGAAGGGCCGGCGATCAACAGCGGCTTCCTCAACGGCATGGGCATCGCCGAGGCCAAGCGGACGATCATCGCCTGGCTGGAGGAACGCCGGCAAGGCTGTCGCCGGATCAACTACAAGTTGCGCGACTGGCTGTTCAGCCGGCAGCGCTACTGGGGCGAGCCGTTCCCGATCCTGCACGAGATCGACGACAAAGGCAATCCGACCGGCGTCATCGAACCGCTGTCGCCGGACGAACTGCCGCTGCGTCTGCCCGATCTGGAGGATTACAAACCGTCCGGCAAGGCCGAGCCGCCCTTGAGCAAGGCGAAGGATTGGCTGTACGTGACGCGCAACGGCAAGCGCTACAAGCGCGAGACGAACACCATGCCGCAGTGGGCCGGCTCGTGCTGGTACTACCTGCGCTACATCGACCCGCGCAACGACAAGGCGTTTTGCGCCCGGAGAAGGAACGCTTCTGGATGCCGGTCGATCTGTACGTCGGCGGGGCCGAACATGCCGTGCTGCACCTGCTGTACTCGCGCTTCTGGCACAAGGTGCTGTACGACCGCGGCCATGTCCACACGCCAGAGCCGTTCCAGCGCCTGGTCAACCAGGGCATGATCCTGGGCGAAATGGAGTACACGGGTTTTCAGAAGAATGGCCGCTGGGTCTCCGCGGCGGAGGTGGATTTCGACGGCGACGTGGCCCGGAACGAGAAGACCGGCGAGCAATACGTCAGCGTCAAATTGACTGAGGGGCAAGTCGAGAAGAAGGGCGATCATTTTGCTCTCAAGGATTCGGCGAACGTGCGCGTGGATGCTCGCGCCTACAAGATGTCGAAGGCGCGTGGCAACGTCATCAACCCTGACGAGGTGGTCGAGGAATATGGGGCGGACAGTCTGCGCCTGTACGAGATGTTCATGGGACCGCTGGAGGCGGTCAAGCCGTGGAGCATGCGCGGCGTCGAGGGGGTGTATCGCTTCCTGGGCCGCGTCTGGCGCGTCTTTCTCGACGAACGATCGGAGGAAATGCGGCTGACCGAGGCGGTGCGCGACGTGCCGCCCGAGAAGGAAACGCTGCGCCTGCTGCACCGCACCATCCAGCGCGTCACCGAGGATCTCGACGGCATGCGTTTCAACACGGCCATCGCCGCCATGATGGAGTTCACCAATCACCTGACGCCGCTGGCGGTGCGGCCGCGTTTCGTGCTGGAACCGTTCGTGCTGCTCTTGGCCCCCTTCGCGCCGCATCTGGCGGAGGAATTATGGCACTTGCTGGGCCATCGTGAATCGCTGGCGTATGAGCCGTGGCCGACGTTCGATCCGGCGTTGACGCGGGCCAAGGAGAGCGAGGTAGTGGTGCAGATCAACGGCAAGGTGCGCCTGCGTCTGACGGTGCCCGCCGAGATCGGCAAGGACGAACTGGAGAAACTCGTCCTCGCCGACCCACGGGTGCGCGCGCTACTGGAAGGCAAGCAAGTGCGTAAAGTCATCGTGGTGCCGGGGAAGCTGGTGAATATCGTCGCGGGATAACGTGAAGGCGAGCGCAGTTGATCTTGCGGCAAAAGGGACGATTGATAACAAGGGAAGTATGAGTATTCAGACCATCGTTTTCGATTTCGGCAACGTCCTGGGTTTCTTCAGTCACCGTAAGGCCGCCGAACAACTCGCTGCCTACACGGCCGCACCGATCGCGGACGTGCTGGACGTGATCGCGGACGAACATCTCGAAGAGGAGTTCGAGTCCGGCCGGCTCGCCGTCGCCGACCTCCGCCGCCTGGTGTGCCAGCGTCTGTGCCTGAATTGCACCGACGAGCAGTTCGATCTCGCCGTCGGCGATATGTTCACGCCCAATCCCGACGTGTGCGAGTTGGTGCCGCTGTTGAAGCCGCGCTATCGTCTGCTGCTGTTGAGTAACACCAACGAGATCCACGCCGTCCAGTTTCGCCGTCAGTTCGCTGAGACGCTCGGCCACTTCGACGCCCTGGTGCTTTCGCACGAGGTCGGCCACCGCAAGCCGAATCCGGAGATTTACGCACACTGCCAGCGCCTGGCTCACGGTGCGCCATCGCAGTGTCTCTTCATCGACGACCTGCCGCCCAACATCGAGGCCGCCCGCGCCTGCGGCTGGCACGGCATCGTCTACCATCGCGGACTCGATCTACGCCGTGAGCTGCGCAACCTGGGTATCGAGCTGGCCTCTCCCGTCCCGAAAACGCGAGGTTGACATGAATCCCATCGAGCAGGTCGATGCCGAGGTCTGGCAGGCCATCGCCGGCGAGCGCCGCCGGCAGCAGACCGGCCTGGAGATGATCGCCTCCGAGAACTACACCAGCCCCGCCGTGCTGGTCGCCCAGGGATCGGTGTTGACCAACAAGTACGCCGAGGGCTACCCCGGCCGGCGCTACTACGGCGGCTGCGAGTTCGTCGATGTCGTCGAGCGCTTGGCCATCGACCGCGTGCTGAAGTTGTTCGGCGCCGAGGCCGCCAACGTGCAGCCGCACTCCGGCGCCCAGGCGAACATGGCCGTCTACTTTGCCTGCCTCGATCCGGGCGACACCATCCTGGCGATGAACCTCGCCCACGGCGGACACCTGACGCACGGCATGCACCTGAACTTTTCGGGCAAGCTCTATCACGTCGTCCCCTACGGCGTCCGCGCCGACGATCACCGCATCGACTACGATCAGGTGGCGAAGCTGGCCCGCGAGCATAAGCCGAAGCTGGTCGTCGCCGGAGCCAGCGCCTACCCGCGCACCATCGACTTTGGCCGATTCGCCGAGATTTGCGCGGACAACGGCGCGCTTCTGATGGTGGACATGGCCCACATCGCCGGATTGGTGGCGGGCGATCAGCACCCCAGCCCGGTGCCGTGGGCGCAATTCGTCACCTCGACGACACACAAGACGCTGCGCGGCCCGCGGGCGGGTTTCGTGCTGTGCAAGAAGGACTGGGCGGCGAAGGTTAATCAGGCGGTCTTCCCCGGAATGCAGGGCGGGCCGCTCATGCACGTCATCGCCGCCAAGGCCATCGGCTTCGGCGAAGCATTGCAACCATCCTTCCGCTCCTACGCCGCCCAGACCGTCGCCAACGCGCGCACCCTGGCCCACGAGTTATTGCAGCGCGAGTTTCGTCTCGTCTCCGGCGGCACGGACAATCATTTGCTCCTGGTGGACGTGACCTCGCGCGGCCTGACGGGCAAGGTGGCCGAGAAGGCGCTCGACGCGGCCGGCATCACGATCAACCGCAACGGCATCCCCTTCGACACGCGCCCGCCGCTGGACCCGTCCGGCATCCGCATTGGCACGCCGGCCCTGACAACGCGCGGCATGCGCGAGACGGAGATGCGGCAAATTGGAGCGTGGATCGGCGAAGTGCTGGCCAACCCCGAGGACACGGCGGTGCAGACGCGCGTGCGCGGGCAGGTGCAGGAGATGTGCCAGCAGTTCCCGGCACCGGCGAACGCGGTGTAAATCGCATTTACCAGCCCGCAGCGCCAGCAAGGGAACGAAGATCCCTTGCTGGTGCTGCGGGCTGGCAATAATATCCATCACGAGTTCGGGAGGATAGAATGAAATAGATAGAAATACTCCAGGAGGCACGGTCATGAAAAGGCACGTATTTTCATGGGTTGGTGTCCTCGTCCTTGCAGGGGCCGGGTTCTTCTGGAAGTCGGGCCAGGCAGCGGCCGGCAACGGCCACTCCCATCAGCCCACGTACCAGACGCCTACTACCCTTTATCCTTTTAACGGCCCCTTGCCCTTCCAACGTATTCCGACGCAATACAACACTCCGTTCACGTACCAGATGCCTTATCTCTATTATCGTTCTCGTGGCGGACAAGCTAGGTACAGCTATCGGAGCTACCACGGCCTGTCTTTCCTTTCCGAACCGGGGAGGCCGCTGAAAACCCTGCGGCCCACGCCGGAGCCTACCGCACATATCACGATCAAGGCTCCCGCGGGCGCCGAAATCTGGTTCGACGATACGAAGATGACGGAGACGGGGCCGGTTCGGCAGTTCTATACACCGCCGCTGGAACGCGGACGCGACTATTCCTATCAGGTCCGCCTGCGCTGGCAGCAGGAGGGGAGAACACTCACGCAAACCCACGAACTTTTCGTCACCGCCGGCTCTCACATCACCGTGGACTTCACCAAGCCCGAGCCGACGAAGAAATAACTCTCCACCCTTTTCATTCCGCCGGCCTCGGCGTCCGAACTACCCATCGACAAGCGATCTTGACGCCGTCCGGTGGGCGATTTATACCCTCACCGCCATGAGAACCATCGTCTCCATTCTGATGATGCTCGGGTTGACGGGGCTGGCGGGCGGAAGCGTCCGGGCTGCCGATCCTCCCCAGTCGCCGCAAAAGGGCAGGGTGCTGCTCCTGACCAACGAGCATACGATGGAGGGCGACATCGAGCGGGTCGGCGACCGCTACCGCGTGGGCCGGCTCGTTGGCGAGACGTGGGTTCCCGCCGACCGCGTGCTGTGCCTAGCCGCGTCGATGGCGGATGTCTACGTCTTCCTGCGTTCGCGGGCCAACCTCCACGACGCGGACGAACGGCTGCGCCTAGCGAGTTGGTGCCGGCTCAACGGACTGCGCGAACAGGCGCTGAGTGAGTTGGAAGCGGCGGCCCAACTGCGGCCGGACCATGCGGAGACACAGCGCTTGTTGAAACACTTGCGGCAATCGAACCGAACGCCGGCCGCGGACAAGACGATTTCTCCGCCCGCAAAGCCCGCCGCCGAGCCGTTGCCCGTGGTCGAGTTGACCACCGATTCCCTGGGCCTGTTCGCCATGCACGTTCAGCCCATCCTGATGAATACCTGCGCCAGTTGCCATGCCACCGGCCGGGGCGGCGCCTTCCGTCTGACGGAGGTATTCGATGACGGGCTGGCCAACCGCAAGGCGCTGGAGCAGAATGTGGCGGCCGTGCTGCGGCAGATCAACTTGAACCAGCCGGAGGCGAGCCGGCTCTTGACCAAGGCCGTCAGCGATCATGCTCACACGGGGCATGCGCCGCTGCGCGACCGTAAGGACACACCGTATCGCACCTTGGAGAAGTGGGTCAGGCTCACCGTGGCCAACAATCCCCACTTGCGCGATGTATTGCCGGCGCCGGCCGCACCGGTGATGCCCAAGGCCGCCGAAACACGAACGGACGCGGCGGTGATGCAAACCCAATGGGGCGCGGATGCGACTTCCCGTTCGCCCTCGACACCGCCCGTTCCGGCCCCGACTCCGGTATCGCGCGCGCCGGCCGCACCGCCGAGTCCGAATGCGGGACCGCCCGATCCGTATGACCCGGAGCCGTTCAATCGGCAAGCTCATCCCGAGGCAAGTAAGCCTGGTCCCGGAAAATGACCGTGCCACGCCAAACCGCAGGACAAAAGCGCACGACCGTCCACCATCTTCCGTCCCTGCACGCCGCGGAGTTGTACCGCCGCTGGCGTCTCCACAACGAGAGAAGGAGCCAGCGCCGCGCTCGACACGAGCTTGCGCCTGGTCCTCGCCCTGTGGCTGATCTTGGCCGTCGCCGTCGGTGTTCGCACCGCGGTTCGGCCGGAGGCGCACACCGTCTTTCCCATCTTCGCCGCCAGCGCGGAACACTGGTGGGGCAATCACTCGTTGTACGATCTTTATCCTCCGCTGGACCATTTCCGCTACCCGCCCATCTTTGCCGTATTCGTCACACCGTTCAGCCTGTTCGGGCTGACCGCGGGCGGCATTCTGTGGACGTGGTTTAACATGGCCGTTTACCTCGCCGGCCTGTTGGTTTTCGTGCGCGATGTGATTCCCTCGGCGTGGACGCGACGGCGAACGGCGGTGTTCTTGGCGCTGGGCGTCTTCGGAGGCGCTGCGCGGACTGTGGAACGCACAAAGCAATGCCCTGACCGTCGGACTGCTGCTCCTGGGCACCGCGGCGCTGGTGCGGGCGACTCGCGCCACCTGACCCCCGGCTTGCCGGGGGCTATGTGAGCCGGAGATGGTGGTTGGCGGCATTCCTCCTGGCGCTAGCCGTTTGCTTAAAACTAACGCCGCTCGCGCCGATCCTGCTCTTGTGCGCATTGTGGCCGCGACAGCTAACGGGACGGCTCCTCGTCGCGATGGTCGGGTACTTTCTCCTGCCGTTCTTGACTCGTCCGCCGGACGTAGTTTGGGAACACTATCGCGAATGGTTCGATCATCTCTTGCAATCGGGCAACGGACGCTGGCTCGGCTTCCGGGACGGCTGGACCGTTTGGCTGGTGCTGCGTCATCTGATCGGCGGCGAGACCGGCCCGCTGCCGTTGCGCGAGCCGATGGATTCGGCATGGTATCGCCTCGTACAGCTGGCGACCGCGGCCACCGCCCTGGGATGGTGTCTGTGGCAACAGCGTCGCGCCCTTCGCCTGGGACTGGAAACGCGCTGGCTGGCGTTTGTGACCTTGAGTATGGGATTGGCCTGGCTCATGCTCTTTGGCCCGGCCGTGGAACACGCCACCTATGTGTTCCTCACTGCACCTCTGGCCTGGGCGCTTCTGGAGCGCCGGGCCTGGCCCGCCGGACAGGGACTGATCCTGGCGGCGTTCGCGCTCATCATGATTCTCGGCTGGGGGGCGATGACGCGTCTTCTGTCGCCGGAATGGCCGGTGTTGCTGACGGCGCTGCCCTTCGGAACGGCCCTGTATGCACTCTGGTTAATCGGCTACGCGCAGGTTTGCACATCAAGGGAATGCGAAGGCCGATGCGTTTAGCGACGCTTCGCAGAAGCGTGTTTTCCCACGCTTCTGCGAAGCGTCGCTAACCATCGCCGTCTCATCGCTTCACGTTCGACAGGTGCTCCAGCGCCAGCATCAGGGCGTGGGTGCCCTTGCGGCCGTAACCCTGCGCCTGCACCGCGAGATAGAGCTGGTTCGCCAGGGCCAATCCCGGCAGCGACAGGTGCATGCGCTTGGCCTCTTCCAGCGCGATGCCCATGTCCTTGATGAAATGCTCGACGAAGAAACCCGGCTCGAAATTGCGCGTCGATGATGCGCGGGCCGAGGTTGTTCAGCGACCAACTCGCCGCCGCCCCGCCGCCGACCGATTGCAACACCGTCTTCAGATCCAGCCCCGCCTTGTAGCCGTATAACAGCGCCTCGCACACGCCGATCATGTTCGTGGCGATCAGCATCTGGTTGACCATCTTCGTGTGCTGGCCGGCCCCGGCCGGCCCTTGATGGACGATGGTTTTGCCCATGCACTCCAGCAACGGCCGCATCGCCTCGACGACCTCCGCGTCGCCGCCGACCATGATCGACAGGCGCGCCTCCTTGGCCCCCACGTCGCCGCCGGAGACGGGGGCGTCCACGCTGCCGACGCCCTTGGCCTTGGCCGGTTCGTAGATCTCCCGTGCCAGCGACGGCTCGCTCGTGGTCATGTCCACCAGGACGCCGCCGGCTCGGCTGCCGGCCAGCGCCCCACGCGGGCCGAGGAAGACTTCGCGCACATCGACCGGAAAGCCGACGATGGCGAAGACCACGTCGGAGCGCTCGGCGACGGCCTTGGGCGTGTCGGCCCAGGCGGCGCCGCCGTCGAGCAGCGGCTTGGCCTTGTCACGGCTGCGGTTGTAGACCGTCGCCGCGTAGCCCTTCGTCATCAGATGCTGGCACATCCAGCGGCCCATGACGCCGGTGCCGATCCAGCCGATCCGCGTCTTGCCGGGTTCCGCCTTGCTCGTGGACATGACTTCTCTCCCAGTCGAACCGTGGAGGCGATAATCTTTGATGATCGTAGTGGGACGCCGCATAATCGGCAAATTCCACACGGCCCCGGCATGTCGAGGAATAAGTAAATCACCCCCGGTTTGCCGGAGCCATATTGCGGAAATTCTTTTGAATGTTTCCGATGTTTAACGCATCATTGCCAAGGAAGTTAACGAAGGTTAACACTTCATCGGGGATGGCGGGGGCGGGGATGTTGATTTCTTTTGACCGAACAAGCATTCCCTCTTGCACTTGTATCAGCGCGAGCGAAATGGCTGAGTCAGCGGCACGACGATTGCGTGGGGAAAATCCCCGACATGCTGATATTTACACCCGTTGGCTCGCTGATAAGCCCCGAGGGATGCCGCCGCCGCGTGCCCCGGGGTTAGCGGCTTGGTTGCTCGAAGGTGCGATCGGGATTTCGTGAGGAATCGAGAAGGAGGCGTAAACGTTCTCGTGCGGTGTTGTTGGCGACTAATCCGCATAATCGTTTTTTTTTCTCGATTTTCTCTTGCATCTTCGTACGCCCCTACGTAGTTTGGTCCGTAATCGGACGGTTGTAGCTCGATTGGAAACGTACCGCCTGGACGGGATCTCGCAATCTCGTCCTCCCTACCCATTCGGGAAGAGAAGCGATCGCGACGGATTGCTCGCGTGGGTTGGTCGGCTGAGGGTCCGTACCGGGTCGCACCCGGACTTCCTCGCCGAACATGGCGGTGTAGCGAGACATTCACCGAGTCCCCCTTCGCGAGAACTACCATGGCTTTCCTCTCTTGGTCAAAGAAGACGAACCGTAATACCTCCCGCCCAGGCGCCGCCGGCAAGAAGACGCGGTTGCGCAAATGCTTCCTGGAAATCCTGGAAGACCGGACGTTGCTGTCCGCTCAGGTGTTCACCGTCGATCTGGGGGGCGATGCCGGGGTTATGGATCCCACCCGGGGCCCGTTGTTCGGCGACATCCGCTACTGCATCAATCAGGCCAACCTGCCGGTCAACCTGGGCAGCACCATCCAGTTCGGGGGCGTTCCCGCCTCAACCATCACGCTCAGCCGCAGCGAGCTGCAAATCTCGCAGAACATGACCATCGCGGGCCCCAGCGCGGGCAGCATGACGATCAGCGGCGGCAACAATGTCCGCATCTTCGACATCACCTCGCAGAGCGCGACGGTGACGATCTCCGGCCTGACCATCACCGACGGCAACGCCTCGCCTTCCCTCCTCAGGGACGCGAATGGCAATCCCATCCCGGGCACTCAGGGCGGCGATATCTTTAACAGCGGCAATCTGACACTCCTCAACGATGTGGTTCGCAATGGCCTGGCCCAGGCCAGTCCCGTCAGCCCGGATGGACGCGGCGGCGGTATCTTCAATGCCACGAACGGCACGCTGACGTTGGACGGCACGACCGTCCAGGGGAACACGGCCGTGGGTGTGCCTGGCAGCACGCCCGGCTCAACCGGACCGACCGGCCTCAACGGCAGGAATGGCGGAGTTGGCCAGCCCGGCGGCAACGGCAGCTCCGGCGGTTTCGGGAATCCCCCCGGCGCACCGGGCGGATCCGGCGGGGCGGGCGGCACCGGCGGCAACGGTTCGTCCACTACTCCCCCCGGCGGTCCCGGCGGGGCTGGCGGAATCCGGCGGCGGTGGTGCGGCCGGCTCGCCCGGCGGGAACGGAGGGAGCGGTGGCAATGGGGGGACAGGCGGCGCCGGCGGGTCCACCAATCTCAACGGAGGACACGGAGGAGCCGGTGGCAACGGTGGGCGGGCCGGATCGGGTTTCCGTCAAGGCGGCCAAGGGCAGGGAGGCGGCATCTTCAACGATACGGGCGCCACGCTGAGTATCATCGACGGCAGCCAGGTGCTGAACAACCAGGCCTTGGGTGGCGACGGCGTTGACGGCGGCAACGGCGGCGCGGGCGGCGCCGGCGGCACCGGCGGCGCAGGCGCTACTCCAACCCCCTCCGGCAGCAAGGGTGGCAACGGCGGCAGTGGCGGCGTCGGCGGCAACGGCGGCACCGGCGGCAACGGCACATCCGGTGGGGCGGCGGAAGGGGGAGGTGTCTACAACTTTTCCGGCGGCGTCCTGACCGTCGGTTCGAATACCGGACTTCAGGTGGTCATTTCCAACAACCTTGTCCAGGGCGGCCACGGCGGCAACGGCGGCGACGGCGGCAACGGCGGCAGCGGCGGCGTGGGCGGCGCGGCGCAGCAGGCTCCGGCGGCGGCGCGGGTCAGCCGGGCGGCGCTGGGGGCAATGGTTTGCCGGGCGGGGCCGGCGGGGCCGGCGGTACCGGCGGCGCCGCCGGTAACGGAGGAGCAGCTTGGGGCGGCGGTGTTTACAGCATTGGCACCCTGACGAGTGTCAACAATGCCAGCCTTGCCGATAACAAGGCTCAAGGGGGAGCGGGCGGTGTAGGCGGGGCCGGCGGGGCCGGCGGCAACGGCAATACCGGCGGCGCCGGCGGCACCGGCGGCGGCGGCGGCACCAATGCCCCTGGCGGCCCCGGAGGCGCCGGTGGTGTTGGTGGCAATGGCGGAGCAGCAGGTAGTGGGGGTCGGTCGGGTGCCGGCGGGGGTGCCTTCGGAGGCGGGGTCTCCAGTGCGATCACCCCGCAAGGGATCACCAACATTACCTTGCAAGGCGACGTGGCTCAGGGCGGCGACGGCGGAGGCGGCGGTGCCGGAAGCGCGGGAGGCGGAAGCGGCGGTGGCGGCGCGGGTGCGGCGGGCGGGGCCAGTGGCGGCACCGGTTTTCCCGCCGGCAACCCCGGTAACGGCGGCAATGCGGGGACTCCCGCCACAGGAGGCGCCGGCGCTACCGGCGGCGGGGGCGGGGCGGCTCAGGGTGGCGGTTTCAACAGTACTTCCATTGGGGGAGTCAGCTCGGCGACTTTTACCGCTAATTCGGCCCCAGGCGGCGGTGGTGGCGCGGGCGGCGCTGCCGGCGCGGGCGGCGGCGGCAACGTAGGCGGCGCTCCCGGCGGTACCGGCGCCGCCACGGGACTCCCCGCGCAGGGAGCCTTCGGTGGGGCCGGCGGTGTCGGCGGTCTGGGCGGCCTCGCTCAGGGCGGCGGCCTGTACGACGTCTCCGGCGCTTTCACGCTGAGCACCAGCCAATTTGCTCAAAATTCCGCAACGAGCGGGGCCGGCGCCGTTGGCGGCGCGGGCGGCACGGCGGGGGCATCCCCGACCAGTTCGGGCGTCAATGGGACCAGCGGGGCCTCGGGCGGTGCCAGCGGCATTGCCCAGGGCGGCGGCGTGTTCGAACAAGATGGGGGCCTGACCGTCAGCGGCAGCACGTTCACCGGGAATCAGGTGATCTCGGGCGTGGGCGGCATCGGCGGTATTGCCGGCAACGGCGGTAATGCCGTCACCTTCGGCGGCACCGGCGGCACCGGCGGTATCGGCGGTTTTGCCGGTGCCGCCGAGGGCGGCGGCCTCGCCGTCGTGGCGGGAGCCTTGACCATTTCGTCCAGCACTTTCGGCGGGATCCAGAACGGCTCGGGCAACACGGTTATAGGTGGCGTCGGCGGCATCGGCGGCATCGGAGGCGACGGCGGCAGCGGCGCTACCGGTATCGCGCCCGCCGGACCTGGCGGCCGCGGTGGCGACGGCGCTGCCGTCTACGGTGGGGGCGTCGCCGCCAGCGATGGTATCGGCAACGTCTCGCTCAATGGCACCTCGACCTCCTCCATCAACTTTACCAACAACGCCATCATCTCCGGCGATGGCGGCATGGGTGGGGCGGCAGGGGCAAATACCCGATTCCTTCCCCCCTCCTTCGGAGGCAACGGCGGCAACAGCGGATTGGCCTTCGGCGGCGGCCTGGCCTACCACATCCCGGCCAACAGCGCCAACACAACGACGAACGCACTCTCCATCGCCTTCAGCTCGTTCAGCGGCAACTCGGTCACGACCGGAGTCGGTGGAAATGGCGGAGACCCCGCCGGTGGGCTGGGGTCGGCCGGTCTGGGCGGCGCCAACTTCGGTTCCAGCGGCACCCGCGGCGGCGGCTTGTCCGTCCTCGATGATTCCGGCGCCACCAACGTGACCGTGACATCGAGCGACTTTAGCGGCAATCAGGTGGTGGGCGGCCAGGGACGCAACGGCTCCGCCGCCTTCGGCGGGGGCATCGACCTTTCGGGATTGAGAGCGGGAAATGCGACGCTGACGAGCGTTACCGTTGAGGGCAATTCGGCCACGGGCGGCCACGGCCTCGTCGGCGGTGCCGGCGGTTCGGTCCAGGGCGGCGGCATCGCGGATCGAAACGACAACTTGACGCTGGCCTCCAGTCACGTCGATAACAACGCCGGTACGGGAGGCACGGGCGGTACCGGCCCCCTGGGGGGTGGCGCCGGCGGAGCGGGCGGCATCGGCGGGACGGTTCAGGGCGGCGGCATCGCCTTCAGCAACATCACCGGTTCCTCTCTGGCGTTTGCTTTCAGCAGCGGCACGATGTCGAGCAATCGGCTGACCGGGGGCATTGGGGCCGACGGCGGCAACGCCGGCCCGGCGGGACTCAACCACGTCGCGGGCGGCGTCGGCGGCGCGGGCGGCTTCGCCGAGGGGCGCCCTCTTTCTCTTCGCCAACAACGCCAGCGTCAACAACAGTATCATCACCGCCACAACCCTGGCGGGCAATGCGATCACCGCCGGCGCCGGCGGCGTCGGCGGCTCCGGCGAGAGTGCCAACGGCGGGGCCGGCGGCCTGGCGGCCGGCGGCGGTCTGTTCAACGACAGCCGCAATCCCAGTAACACCACCTCCAGCACGCTGAACCTCAGCGACGTTGTGGTTGCCGGGAATCAGGCTGCCGGCGGCCAGGGCGGCAACGCCGGCACCGGCACCACGGCCAACGGCGGTGCGGGCGGCCTGGGCGGCCAGGGCGGCAACGGCGAGGGCGGCGGCATTTTTGACGGCGACCACACGCAGACCACTGTCACCAATACCACCATCGGCGGCCTATCCAACGACCTCGCCTTCCCCAACCTCAACCGCAATATCGTCCTAGCCGGCAACGGCGGCCGGGGCGGCAACGCCGGTACTGCCGCCAACACGCTGCCCGGCGCTCCGGGCGGCAACGGCGGCGCCGGCGGCACGGTCGAGGGCGGCGGCGTCTTCATCGACAGCGGCACCGCCAAGTTCATCAACGACACCATCACTGCCAACCAGGCCCAGGTCTCCCTGACCAACGGCGCGGCGGCGCCCCGGCGACGACGCTGGAAACAACACCACCACCGTCACGCCCGGCGCCAGCGGCCTCGGCCTCGGCGGCGGCTACTTCGCCGCCGGCGTCATCGGCACCGTGGGCAATCCGACCCAGAACGAGATTGGCAATACCATCCTCGCCCTCAATGCCGCCGGCTCCACCTCCATCCTCGGCCCCTCCAGTGCCGACGGCCAGGGGGTGTTCGCCAGTCTGGGTAACAACATCATCGGCACCACCAGCGGCATCTCCGGCCTGGGGGCCAGCGACCAGACCAACGTCACGGCGGCGCAGCTCAACCTGGGGCCGCTCCTCAACAACGGCGGCGTCGTCCAGACCATCGCCCTGCTGCCCGGCAGCGTCGCCATCAACGCCGGCAACAATAACCTGGTCCCGCCCGGCGTGACGACGGACGCGCGCGGCACGGGCTTCGACCGCATCGTCGGCAACAACGTGGACGTGGGGGCCGTCGAGTTCTTTACACCCACCATCACCACCCTCAACCCGACCTCCGCCAGCGAGTGGGGGCCGGCCTTCACGCTGACCATCACGGGCAGCAAATTCTCGCTGGGCGCCGCCGTCACCTTCGGCACCGACGTCCTGACTCCCATCAGCGTCAGCAGCGACCTCACGCAGCTGACGGTGACGATCCCGGCCAAGGATTTGCTCCAGGCCGGCTCCATCCCCGTCACCGTCGATAATCCCGACGGCAGCGGCATTGCCGGCCACTTCGTCACCTCGCCGCCGGTGAACTTCACCGTCAGCCAGCCGCCTACTTTGCCCCTGAACGGCCCGGGCAACCAGAGCGACAACGAGGGCGACACCATCACCGCCCTGCAGGTCACCAGCCCCGACCCCAACGCGACCGGCTTCACCGCCACGGGGCTGCCCACCGGCTTGAGCATCAATCCCACCACGGGCCTCATCTCGGGCGTCATCGACCCGCGCGGGGCCAACGTCTACTCCGTCACCATCCGCGCCAGCGATTCCGGCCTGAACGGCAGCACCAGCTTCACCTGGACGGTGGCCGACACCACCCCGCCGCTGGTGACCAACCCCGGCAACCTGACCAACACGGCCGGCGATACCGTCAGTGGCCTGACGCTGCTCAGCACGGACGCCGACCCGGGCACCTGGACGGCCACCGGACTGCCCACCGGCCTGAGCATCGATAAAAACAGCGGCGTGATCTCCGGCACCATCGACGGCGCCGCCTCGGGCAACTTCTCGGTCACGGTCAGCGCCAGCGACGGCGCTACCACGACCAACGTCAGCTTCAACTGGAAGGTCAACGACCTCTCGCCGCCGGTCCTGAACAGCCCCGGCAGCCAGGCTAACAACGAGGGCGATAGCGTCAGCCTGCCGGTCTCCATCTCGAATTTCATCCCCGGCACGATCACCGCGTCGAGTCTACCCCCCGGTTTGAGCATCGATAAAAACACCGGCATTATTTCCGGCGTCATCGACCCGCGGGGGCCGGCAGCTACCTCGTCACGGTCACGGCCAAGAACGGCCCCCTCTCGGCCAGCGTCTCCTTCAGTTGGGCGGTGGCCGACATTAACCCGCCGGCGCTGACCAACCCCGGCAATCAGACCAACACCGCCGGCGACACCGTCAACCTGAAGCCCATCCTGGCCCCCAATGGCGACGCCGACCCCGGCACGTTCATCTTCACGAACCTGCCCCCGGGCCTGACCATCGACCCCAACACGGGCGCGATCACCGGCACCATCGCCGCCTTCACGCCGACCGGCACCTACAACGTGACGGTCACGGCCGCCGACGGCAGCCTGACGAGCAGCGTGAATTTCAGCTGGACCGTCAATGCGTTGCCGGGCGGGGGAACCGGCGGCGCGGGCAATTCCGGCGGCACGACGGGCGGCACCGGCACCTCCAACGGCAACGGAAATTCCTCCAACAACTCTTCCAACGGCAATACCACCCCGGTGCAATTCGGCACCACGCCCAACGGGTTCGTGTTTAGCGGACTTCTCGCGCCGCTGCCGCCGCTCGGACAAAGCGCGGGCCTGTTCGGTCTGGCCCTGGAGGAGTTCGAGTTGACGGTCGATGCCTTCCTGGCCAACGCGAACTTCAACTTCGGCTTTCCCAGCCAGCACTACCGCGACGTGGTCGCCCAGCTGGAGGCCGCCATCCTCAGCGACCCGCTGCACAGCTCGTTGCCCGGCACGATCGCCCTGTTCATCGGCAACCAGGCGGCCGTGAACGTTCTCGGAAACCTGTGAGGATCGCCGTTCAGGAGTTGATGCCAACCATTCCGCCGCACCGAGAGGGAGTCTCCTTCTCGGTGCGGCGTTTTTCATTCGAGCGGCTCCTCCCGGCCGGTGGTCAGGCGGTGAATGATCCCCGCGACCGCGCCGAGCCGTTTGCTGCCGTGCGCCCGGATGATCTCGCAATCCGCCATCGACGGCGTCAGCGCCCGGCGGCGCGTCCGTTCCAGCAAGTCGCTCGAACAGGTCGGCGACCGCGTCGAGCAACCGGCCGTAAACGAACACCTTGCTGGGGTTGAAGATGTTGATCACCGCTGCCAGGCCGACCGCGAGATACTCCAGCACCGCCTTTAGCTCGTCTTCCGCCGTCACCTCGCCGGCGCTGCAGCAGTTCGACGACCTCCTCGATCGTCAATTTGCGATCGGTACGGGAGGAAATAGCGGCGGCCAGGGCCGTGTCCGTGGCGACGGTTTCCAGGCAGCCGCGGTTGCCGCAGCCGCACGGCTTGCCGTGAATGTCCACGGTAATATGGCCCAGCTCGCCGCCCAACCCGCTGTGGCCTTCGAGGATGTGGCCGCCGTGGACGACGCCGACGCCCAGCCCCTCGCTGATGTCGAGCATGGCGAAGTCCGCCACGTCGCGGGCCGCCCCGTAGGTCATCTCGGCCAGGCACAGCGCATGCGATTCCTGCACGATCGCCGTCTCCAGGCCGAGTTTTCGCTGCAAATCCTCGCCGAGCCGTTGGCCGTCGGTCTGGTGCAGGTTCGGCGAAAACACAGTCCGCCGTTCGCGGCGGTTGAGCAGGCCCGGCATGCTGATGCCCAGGCCGAGCACCTGCGTCCGAAGTTCGGCGATCATCTGCCGGGCCTGACGCGCCAGGGCGTTGACGAGATCGCCATAGCGCGTCGGCGTGGGGAACTGGCGAATGTGCCGCTCCTCCACCCGACCGTCCAGGCCCGCCGACACCACCTCGCAGCGCTTGGCCCCGACCACGATGCCAAGAACGGAGACCGCTTTGGTCGCCAAGCGCACTACCCGTCCCGGCCGGCCCAACGGCTGCCGCTTGGCATCGCCTTCTTCCAGTAGTCCCGCCTCCAGAAGCGCCAACACCGTCCGCGTCACGGTGGGGCCGCTGATCCCGGTGTGACGCGTAATCTCGGCGCGTGACAGCGGGCCGCGGCTCTGAAGGGCCGTCAGCACCTCCCGTTCGCTCAGTTGCCGCAGCAGCGAGCCGCGCGGCCTCGGTCGTGCATTTTTCATCCAGTCACCTTCTGACGCCTGGGGCCAAGGCGAGCAGCCTTGCCTGCGCCGGGGAAAAAATTATTTTACCCCTTGCGTTTTCTTCCCATCAACATTACTTTCATTCAGTGTGAAAGTAAATCCCGGTCCTTCTCGTCCGCCACCGGGATTCGCTTTCCACACCGAGCGAGGCACCACGCATGGCCGACAAGAAAAAGATCAACGTAGCGATCATCGGACTGGGCTTCGGCGCCGAGTTCATCCCCATCTACCAGAAGCACCCGCTGGCCAACCTGTACGCCATCTGCCAGCGCACCGAAAGCAAGCTCAAAAGCGTCGGCGACGCCTTCAGTATCGCCAAGCGCTACCAAAAATACGAGGACGTGCTGGCCGACCGCAACGTGGATTTCGTGCATATCAACACGCCCATTCCCGACCACGCCCCACAGGCGATCGCCGCGCTCAAGGCCGGCAAGCACGTCATGTCCACCGTGCCGATGGCCACCACCATCGAGGAATGCCGGCAGATCGTTGAGTTGAGCAAGAAGACCGGCCTGAAATACATGATGGCCGAGACGGTCGTTTATGCCCGCGAGTTTTTGTTCGTCAAGGAACTGTACGACAAGGGCGAGCTGGGCAAGGTGCAGTTCTTGCAAGCGAGCCATCAGCAGGACATGGACGGTTGGCCGAACTACTGGCCGGGCCTGCCGCCGATGCACTACGCCACGCATTGCGTCGGCCCGTGCCTGGCGTTGACGCGGGCCGAGGCTGAGTACGTCTCCTGCTTCGGATCGGGCACGATCCGGCAGGAACTGATCGGTAAATACAACTCGCCGTTCGCCGTCGAGACGACGCACATCAAGCTGCGCAACTCCGACCTGACGGCCCGCATTTACCGCTCGCTCTTTGACACGGCCCGGCAGTACCGCGAGAGCTTCGACGTGTTCGGTACCAAGAAGTCGTTCGAGTGGCAGCTCGTTGAGGGCGAAGATCCGGTGATCCACACGGCCAAGAAGCCGGAGCCGGAAATCCCCCAGCGTGTGAAGGTGCCGGACTACGCCCACCTGTTGCCGCCGGAAATTCAGCGCTTCACGATGCGCGGCGTCTACGACGCCGGCGAGCACGCACATCTGTCGTTCATCCAGGGTGGCGGCCACGGCGGCTCGCACCCGCACCTGTGTCATGAGTTTCTATCGGCGCTGGCCCAGGACCGTGACCCATATCCCAACGCCGTGCAGTCGGCCAACTGGACGTGCGTCGGCATCTGCGCCGATCAGTCCGCGCTCAAAGGCGGCGAGATTGTGAAATTGCCCGCGTTTACGCTGTCATAGAACGGATGGAAAGTTTTCTTTCGGAGCCTGAAGCGTAAGCGAAGGGGAAAAGACACTCTTCGCTTACGCTTCAGGCTCCGAAGCGAAAGTCACTCAGATGCCGGCGCGTTCGCTCTCGACCCTCTTGGGATTGCTCCTCATGAAACGCCTTCTCCTTGCTGGCTTTGGCCTTGGCCTTTTGGTAACGCTGCTCGCCGCGGAGGAGCCAGCCAGGCCCCCCAAGAGAACGAACGCCCAGGAAGGACCGTTTCCGGTTCCCGAGATGACCCTCAAGAGAACGGATGTCAAGCCGTTCGCGTATGTGGAGGTAGGCAAGAAGATCCCCAACTACACGCCCAGCCGAACCTGGGGCGTGCAGGGCGAGCCGTTCAGCAAGATGCAGGTGCCGCTGTCGGCCGAGGAATCCATCAAGCATCTGGTCGTGCCCAAAGGGTTTCACCCCGAACTGTTCGTCAGCGAGGAACGGCTGGGCGGCGGCAAGCCGATTTGCATGAACTGGGACGAGCGCGGCCGACTGTGGGTCTCCATGACCTACGACTACCCCAATAATCTGCAACCGCCCGACCGGGGCCACGACCGCATCGTGGTCTGCGAGGACACCAACAGCGACGGCAAGGCCGACAAGGTCACGGTCTTCGCCGAGAAGCTGAGCATCCCGACCAGCCTTTTCTTCGCCCGCGGCGGCGTGATCGTCTTTGACGCCGGCCGGACCATCTTCCTCAAGGACACCGACGGCGACGGCAAGGCCGACGTCCGCGAGGTGCTTTTCGGCACCTGGAATATGCGCGACACGCACGGCACGGCCAGCAACATGCAGTACGGCCTGGATAACTGGATCTGGGCCATGCAGGGCTACAACCGCTCGCGCGTCACGCTCCAAAGCGGCGAACAAACGGAGTTCTTCAACCAGGGCTTCTTCCGCTTCAAACCCCCTCACCCTACCCTCTCCCCCCGAGGGGGAGAGGGAAAGGGTGAGGGGGTGGCGGTCTCGAAATTCGAGTTCATCCGCTCGACCGACAACAACACCTGGGGCCTGGGCATCAGCGAGGAAGGCATTATCTTCGGCTCGACGGCCAACCACAATCCGAGCGTGTACATGCCCATCCCCAACCGCTACTACGAGCGGGTGCGCGGCTGGACGACCTCGCTGCAACTGCACACCATCGCCGACTCGTATCTGTTCAAGCCGATCACCGACAAGGTACGGCAAGTGGACCAGCACGGCGGCTACACCGCGGGGGCCGGCCATTCGCTGTATACCGCCCGCCGTTACCCCAGGGAATACTGGAACCGCACCGCCTTCGTGGCTGAGCCGACCGGCCATCTCGTCGGCACTTTCGTGATCCGCCGCAACGGCAGCGACTTCCGCTCGAACAATCCGTTCAACCTGGCGGCCAGCGACGACGAGTGGACGGCGCCGACGATGGCCGAGGTCGGGCCGGACGGCAACGTCTGGGTCATCGACTGGTACAACTACATCGTCCAGCACAACCCCACGCCCATCGGCTTCAAGACGGGTAAGGGGGCCGCTTACGAAACCGACCTGCGCGACAAGAAGTACGCCCGCATCTACAGCATCGTCTACGACGGCCCCGGTGCGAAAGAGGATAAGAAACGCTTCACGCTGGCCGGCGCTACGACGGAAAAGCTAGTCGCCACCCTCAAGAATGACAACCTGTTCTGGCGCCGGCACGCCCAGAGGCTGCTGGTGGAGCGCGGCCAGCAGGACGTGGTGCCGGCCCTGCTGGCAATGGCCCGCGATCCCGGTGTCGATGCCATCGGCCTGAACGTCGGCGTCATTCACGCTCTGTGGACGCTGCACGGCCTGGGCGCCCTGGACGGCTCCCATGCCGAGGTGACAGCTATCGCCGTGGCCGCGCTGAAGCACCGCGCGGCCGGCGTTCGCCGCAATGCCGTGCAGGTGTTGCCGCGGGATGCCGAGTCCGTCGCGGCCATTCTCGACGCCGGCCTGACACGAGACGCGGATGCCCAGGTACGGCTGATGAGCCTGCTGGCGCTGGCCGATCAGCCGCCCACGCCGGCCGCGGCAGAGGCGATCATAGCCGCGCTGGGTGATCCGGCGAATTCCCGTGATCGCTGGATTCCCGATGCCGCCACCAGCGCAGCCGCCAACAACAGCGAACTCTTCCTTAAGGCGCTGTCGGCCAGGAAGGAACCCTCGCCGAAGCTGTTGGCCGTGGCCGGCATTGTCGCCGAGCATTATGCCCGCAACGCCCCTGTCGATTCCGTAACGACCGTCCTCGCCCGCCTGGTGAACGCAGACCCGCGAGTCATCGCCGCGGTCGTGCGGGGACTGTCGAAAGGCTGGCCGGCGAACAAACCGCCGGAGCTGGACGAACGCATCGAGCAAAACCTGGAAACAATTCTCACCCGGCTGCCGCCGGAGCGGCGCGGCGAGCTGATCAAGCTGACCCTCGCCTGGGGCAGCAAGAAGTTTGAACAACGGGCGGCCGAGGTGTCGCGTGCGCTTCTGGCCAAGGTCAAGGATGAGTCGCTGCCGGCCGCGGGTCGCATCGCCGCCGCCCGTGAGCTGGCCGGTTATCGCAGTACGGACGTGGCCACCGTGGAAGCCGTGCTGGAGCAGATCACGCCGCGCACGCCGCCGGAGGTCGCCGTCGGCTTTTTGCAAGCGCTCGAAGGGAGCGAGGCGGCCGATGCGGGCAAGCTCATCCTGGATCGGCTCCCGGCCCTCACCCCCGCTACTCGCGCGGCCGGCCTGGCCCTTCTGCTGACCCGGCCGGAATGGACACGTGCCTTGCTGGCCAGTGCCGAGAAGAACGAGGTTCGGCTCGTGGATCTCTCGCTCGACCAGCAGCGGGCGCTGACCGAGCACCCCGATCGCCGCATCCGCTTCCGGGCGATGACTCTCCTCCGCCGGGGCGGCGCGCTGCCCAACCCCGATCGGCAGAAAGTGCTCGAAGAGTTCCTGCCCGTCACCAGGGAAAAGGGCGACCCCGTCGCGGGCAAGGTCGTGTTCCAGAACCAGTGCGCCAAGTGCCACGTCCACGGCGCGGAGGGCAACCGCATCGGCCCGGACCTGACCGGCATGGCGGTCCATCCCAAGGAACACCTGCTCACGGACATCCTCGACCCCGGCCGTAGCGTCGAGGCCAACTTCCGCGCCTACACCGTCACCACCAAAATGGGGCGGGTCTTCACGGGTTTGCTGGCCTCGGAATCGAAAACGACGATCGAGCTGTTCGACGCCGAGGGCAAGAAGCAGACCATTCTCCGCCAGGACATCGACGAGTTGCTTGCCACCAACAAGTCGCTGATGCCGGACGGCTTCGAGAAGTTGCTGAAACGCAAGGATTTGGCCGACCTGCTTGAGTTCCTGACGCAGCGCGGAAAATACCTGCCGCTGCCCCTGGACAAGGTCGCCACCATCGTCAGCACCAAGGGTATGCTCAACGACGAGGAATCGCGGGGCGAACGGCTGGTGTTCGATGACTGGAAGCCCAAGACGTTCGAGGGCGTGCCATTCCACCTGGTCGATCCGCAAGGGGACCGGGTGCCCAACGTGATTATGCTGTACGGCCCGCAAGGCCGGCAGCCGCCCAAGATGCCCAGGGCCGTCAGCCTGACGTGCAATCTACCGGCCAGGGCGATCCACCTGCTGGGCGGTATTAGCTGCTGGGGCTATCCCGCCTCCGAGAAGGGCACGGTCTCGATGACCGTGCGCCTGCACTACGCGGACGGCGCGACGGAGGACCATGCCCTGAAGAACGGCGAGCAGTTCGCGGGCTTCGTCCGCCGGGTCGATGTGCCCGGCTCCAAGTTCGCGTTTGACCTCAACGGCCGGCAGGTCCGCTACCTGGCGGTCGAACCGAAGCGCAAGGACAAGATCGAGCGGATCGAATTCGTCAAAGGGCCCGACGACACCGCCCCGATCGTGATGGCCGTCACGGTCGAGCCGTTGGAATAAAGCGTTCCGGTTAGCGACACTTCTTCGAAGCGTGGCTAATCGAAGCGGTATGCGATTCAACCTGCATAGGAGGTCCACCAATGAACAGACTGTGGCTTGGCGGCCTGCTGCCGATCCTCTTGGGAGCGGCCGCCGCATCGGGGGCGGATTCAAAGCCTGCCGACAGCATCCCCGCGTCCAGCAACATTCGGGGCAAAGAGTATCCTCGCATCCATTCCGACCTGCGGGTGACGTTCCGGATCAAAGCGCCCGACGCCAAGAAGGTCGAATTCGCATTTTTTACTCCCAAACGGTATCCCGCGGAGAAGGACAAGGATGGTTTCTGGAGCCGCGACCACGGACCCGCAGGTGCCGGGGTTCCATTACTACCGGGTGTTCATCGACGGCGCGGAGGTCGGTGATCCCTCCAGCGAGATGTTCTACGGCACAGGAAAGATGACCAGTGGCATCGAGATCCCGGAGAAGGGTGTCGATTTCTATCTCCCCAAAGATGTGCCGCACGGCGAGGTTCGGGAGCGCTGGTACTTCTCCAAGACCACTCAGCAGTGGCGACGCATCTTCGTTTACACCCCGCCCGGTTACGACACCAACCGCGACACGCGGTATCCGGTGTTGTACTTGCAGCACGGCGGCGGCGAAGATGAACGTGGCTGGGCGAACCAGGGGCGCGTCGGCTTCATCCTGGACAATCTGCTCGCCGAGCGGAAGGCCAAGCCCATGATTGTGGTCATGGAGCAGGGTTACGCGCGCCGGCCCGGTGAGGCGGCTCCAACTCCGCCGGCTCGGCCTGCCCCCGGACAGAATCGCCCCGCGCCCGCGATTTCAGCCGAATGTTTAGTGCGTTCGAGGAGGTGATGGTCAAGGATCTGATCCCGATGATCGACGCGACCTATCGCACCATCCCGGATCGTGAAAACCGGGCGATGGCCGGGCTGTCCATGGGCGGCATGCAGACGTTCCAGATCACGCTCAAGCACCTGGACCTGTTCGCGTACATCGGCGGTTTCAGCGGGGCGGGCGGCGGATTCGGCGGCGCTGCCTTCGACCCCAAGGCAGCCCACAACGGCGTCATGGCGGACGCGAGCGAGTTCAACAAGAAAGTGCGCCTCCTCTGGCTGGGAATCGGCACGGCCGAGGGGCGGATGTACGACGGCATCAAGAACTATCACGAGGCACTGACGAAGGCCGGCATCAAGCATGGGTACTATGAATCGTCCGGCACGGCCCACGAGTGGCTGACCTGGCGCCGCTGCCTGCACGAGTTCGCCCCGCTGCTGTTCGTCAATGCGCCTGCTGTAGGCCGGGCTGGCCGGGGACCGCAGCGACCCATCGTGCTCAATCCCGACGACCTGCCCGCTTTTCCCGATCCGCCCGCCGGGTTTGACGTGGAACGCAAGGACGTGCCGCACGGCAAGTTGGAAATGATCTCCTACGAATCCAAGTCGGTGGGCACGACACGCAAGATGCAGGTCTATACGCCGCCGGGCTACTCCAAAGAGAAGAAGTACCCGGTGCTGTATCTGCTGCACGGCATCGGCGGCGATGAGACGGAATGGCGGCGCTTCGCCAAGCCCAACATCCTTCTCGATAACCTCCTGGCCGACGGAAAGGTCACGCCCATGATCGTGGTCATGCCCAACGGCCGGCGCAGAAGAACGACCGGGCCGAGGGGGACGTCTTCCGCTCGGCCCCGGCTTTCGCGGCTTTCGAGCAGGATCTGCTGAAGGACGTGATACCTACGATTGAAGCGCGCTACTCGGTGCAGGGGGATCGCGAGCACCGGGCGCTGGCCGGCCTGTCCATGGGCGGCGGCCAATCGCTCAATTTTGGGCTGGCGCACCTCGATACCTTCGCCTGGGTCGGCGCCTTCTCGGCCGCGCCCAACACGAAGCCGCCGGCGCAGCTAGTGCCCGATCCGGCTGCCGCCAAGGAGAAGCTGAAACTGCTCTGGATCGCCTGCGGCAAGAAGGACGGGCTGATCCGCATCAGCCAGGGCGTACACGCCTACCTGAAGGAAAGGGACGTGCCCCACGTCTGGCATGTGGACGGCAACTGCGCACGACCCGACGGAGTGGCGGAACAACCTGTATCTCTTCTCCCAACGTATTTTTCGCTGACAGGCCGTCGAAATAGAGAAGGTTGCTAACCATGAAAAACACGCTGCCGCGAACTATCCCGCCCAACATCACGGCGAAAGCGCTTGGGTTCATCTGTGGCCTACTGGCCTTTGCTTCCGCCGCTCGCGCGAATCGCCGCGGGTCAAGGTGCTGTTCCTGGGCGATAACGGCCATCACCGACCGATCGACCGTTCCGCCGACCTGATGCCGGCGCTGGCCCGCGCTGGCATTGACATGGCCTATACCGACGACTTGAACGATCTCAATAACCACAATCTCGCCCGCTACGATGGGCTTATCATCTACGCCAACCACACGACGATCACGCCGGCGCAGGAGGCGGCGCTTTTGTCGTTCGTCGAGAACGGCAAGGGTTTGATCGCGCTGCATTGCGCGTTGTATTGTTTTCTCAATTCGCCCAAGTACATCTCGCTGGTCGGCGGCCAGTTCCAAAGCCACAAGACCGGGGTTTTTCGGACGTCCATCGTGGACGCCAAACACCCGGCCCTGAAGGGCGTCAAGGAATTCGAGGCGTGGGATGAAACCTACGTGCATCACCGGCTGACCGGCGATCGGCACGTCCTGATGGTGCGCGAGGAGGACGGCAAGCGCGAGCCGTGGACGTGGGTGCGTCAGCAGGGCAAGGGCCGTGTCTTCTACACCGCGTCCGGCCACGACGAACGGGTCTTCCGCAACGCCGATTTTCACCGCCTCATCATCCAGGGTACACGCTGGGCGGTCGGCCGGCCCGATCACGAGTACGTCACCAAGCCGTTCGACTACCTGCCCGGCGAATTGCCGAACTATCGCTCCGGCGTCGGCGCTCGGCTGCACAAGATGCAGGCTCCCCTTTCGCCGGCCGAGTCGATGAAACATTTGAGCGTGCCCGGCGGTTTCCGTGTCGAATTGTTTGCCGCCGAGCCGGACATCGTCAAGCCGATCGCCATCAACTGGGACGCACGCGGCCGGGCCTGGATCGCCGAGACGCTCGATTATCCCAACAACAAGCACCCCGACGGCCAGGGACACGACCGCATCCTCATCGCCGAGGACACTAACGGCGACGGCCGGGCCGACAAGTTCACCGTCTTCGCCGACAAGCTCAGCATCCCGACGAGCATGGTGTTCGCCAACAGCGGCCTGATCGTGTCGCAGCCGCCGGACATGCTGTTTCTGAAGGACACCGATGGCGACGGCAAGGCCGACGTGCGCAAGGTGCTCTTCAGCGGCTTCCGCGTCTACGATACGCACGCCGGGCCGAGCAACCTGCGGCTGGGGCTGGATAACTGGATTTATGCCACCATCGGCTACGCCGGTTTTGACGGCGTCGTCGGCGGGAAGCGCCTCCGCTTCAGCCAGGGTCTTTTCCGCTTCAAGCCGGACGGTTCGGAGCTGGAGTTTCTGGGTTCTTCGACCAACAACACCTGGGGCCTGGGTTTCGGAGAGACCGGCGAGATTTTCTACTCGACCGCCAACGGTGAGCATTCGTCGTACCTCGCCGTGCCCAATCGCGCTTTTGAATCCGTGCGCGGCTGGCTGGGCCGGGGCACGGTGCGCATGGCCGATTACCGGCGCTTTCATCCGATTACGGCGATCCGGCAAGTAGATTTTCACGACGGATTCACCGCCGCCGCCGGGCACGCGGTCTATACCGCCCGCAGCTTCCCGAAATCCTACTGGGACCGTATCGCCTTCGTCGCCGAGCCGACCGGCCATCTCGTCGCCATGTGTTTGCTCGACAAGCAGGGCAGCAATTTCGTCACCCACGACCGCTTCAATTTGTTATCGAGCAGTGACGAATGGACAACCCCAATCGCGGCGGAGGTCGGCCCGGATGGGGCGATGTGGGTACTGGACTGGTACAACTACATCGTCCAGCACAACCCGACGCCGCCCGGCTTCGAGACCGGCAAGGGCAACGCCTACGTCACGCCACTGCGCGACAAGAAACACGGCCGCATCTACCGCGTCGTGAATGAGACCGCGAAGGCGCCCACCCCTGTCAACCTCGATGCCGCCACTCCAGAGCAACTTGTAGCAGCGCTCAAAAATGACAATATGTTCTGGCGATTGAAGGCGCAGTGCATGCTCGTCGATCGCGGCAAAGCCGACGTGATGCCCGCGCTGATCGAATTGGCGGGCGATCCCGGTACCGACGAAACCGGCGAGAATTTGCCGGCAATTCATGCCCTGTGGACGCTACACGCTCTGAGCGGGGGGCGTAAGCCCCCCGAGGGATCTCCGGGGGGCTTACGCCCCCCGCTCAGAAGGGTTTAAAGCACGCCTCGTCCGGTGTGCGGCGAGCGGCGGTCAACGTGCTGCCGCGCACGGAGGGATCCGTGCGGGCGATCCTTCAAGCGAATCTCCTGAAGGACCGCGAACCGCTCGTCCGTCGCGCCGCCCTCCTGACGCTGGGAGAAATGCCTCCCTCGAAGGAAGCGGGTGCCGCCATTCATGCGCTCTGCTGGCGCCTGAAAATGCGAAAGATCGCTGGATTCCGCTGGCGGCGACGAGCGCCGCCGCTCGCCATGACACCGGCTTCCTGGCTGCGGCGTTGGCGGCCCAAAACAATTCGGACGCGGTTCGCCGGGTGGTCCGCATCATCGCCGAACATTATGCCCGTGGCGATGCCAGCGGCTCCATAGCGGAGTTGTTCACGCGCCTGAAAGACGCCCAACCCGCCGATGCGGATGTGCTGCTCGAAGGCGTGGCCGCCGGCTGGCCCCGGGGCAAGACGCCGCAACTGGATGACGCCACACGCGATGCCCTGGTTGCGTTGATGCCGCGCCTCGGTCCCAACGGACAGTTGCACCTGGCCGCGCTAGCCGGTCGTTGGGGACTCGCCCCCCGTTTCGAGAAGGCGCTGGCCGGCCTGCGCAAAACGCTCTTGAACGTCATCGCCGACGAGAAGCATTCCGAAAAGGAACGCATCGACGCCGCCCTGCGCCTGGTCCAGATGCAGCCCGATCGCACCGTCCTCGAAACGCTGCTCGCCGAGGTGTCGCCCAAGGCGAGTCCGACGCTGGCGGCCGGCTTCCTCGACGCGGCCGGACAGACAACCTCTCCCGAACTATCGGGCGTTCTGATCGAGCACTGGAACCAGTTCACACCGCGCCTGCGCCAGCAGGCCGCCGCTCTTCTACTCGGCCGGCCCGAATGGTCCGCCGCCCTGCTCGACGCCTTCGATAAGGGCACCGTGCCCGCCACGGATTTGACACTCGATCAGACTCAGCAGTTGACCAACCACCCCGACAAGAAACTTGCCGAACGCGCCCGAACTATCCTAGCCCGTGGAGGTCGGCTGCCCAGTCCCGATCGCCAGAAGGTGCTCGACGAGTACTCGCCGCTCGTTGAGAAGACCGGCGACGCCCACAAGGGTTTCGAGGTCTTCAAGAACATCTGCGCCAAGTGCCATCGCCACGGCGAAACGGGCGAAACCATCGCCCCCAATCTGACCGGCTTCAACGTCCATCCCAAGAGCAAGATCCTGCAAAAGATGCTCGACCCGAATCGCTCGGTGGAAGGCAATTATCGCCAGTACACCGTGACCACCAAGGCCGGCCGGGTCGTCAACGGCCTGCTCGCCTCCGAGACGAAGACGGCCATCGAGGTGGTGGACGCCGAGGCCAAGCGGCACGTCATCCTGCGCGAAGACATCGAGGAGATGATCGCCTCCAACCGCACGATCATGCCGGAAGGGTTCGAGAAGCAGTTGAACAAGGACGACTTCGTCAACCTGCTGGAATTCTTGACGGCCAAGGGCAAGTACGTGCCGATCCCGCTCGACAAGGCCGCCACGATCGCCAGCACGCAGAGCATGTTCTACGGCCGGGACACCGCCGAACGCCTGATCTTCCGCGACTGGAAACCCAAGACGTTCAAGGACGTGCCGTTCCACCTGGTCGATCCGGAGCGCGGCCGGGTCAAGAACGCGATCCTCCTCTACAGCCCCAACGGCGAGATTCCGCCCAAGATGCCGAAGTCGGTGACATTGCCCTGCAACACGGCGGCGAAGGCGATTCACTTCCTCAGCGGCGTCAGCGGCTGGGGTTTCCCGTACAGTGAGAAAGGCTCCGTGTCGCTGATCGTGCGCCTGCATTACGCCGACGGCAAAACGGAGGAGCACGCGCTCAAAAACGGCGAGCATTTCGCGGATTACATCCGCCGGGTGGACGTGCCCGGCTCGCAGTTCGCCTTCGCGCTGCGCGGCCAGCAGATCCGCTATCTCAGCGTCACGCCGGAGCGCGGCGAGACGATCAAGGAGATCGAGCTAATCAAGGGACCGGATCGCACGGCCCCGGTCGTCATGGCTGTGACCGTCGAGACGAAGTAGGGTGGGCCGAGTCTTCGAGGCCCACCAGCAGCGGTGTGGTGGGCCTCGAAGACTCGGCCCACCCTACGTGAACCCGCCTCGTCACGATGAGAAGGATGGCCACAACGATGCCCAGCGAAAAAGAGAAGATGTTGGCGGGGCAATTGTACGACCCGCTCGACCCCGAATTGGTCGTTGCCCGCGACCGTGCCCGCAACCTGTGCCAGGATCTCAACGCCACCCGCGAGGCCGATCAGGAGGTGAGGCGCCGCATCCTCACGGAACTATTCGGTAAGGGCGGCGAGAGTGTGTGGATGCAGCCGCCCTTTTTCTGCGATTACGGCTCAAACATCCTGCTCGGCGAGCGCGTGTTCTTCAACTTTAACTGTGTAGTGCTGGACGTGTGCCGCGTTACGATCGGCGACTACACCCTGTTCGGCCCGGCCGTGCAGATTTACACGGCTACCCACCCGATGAACGCCGAACTGCGACGGCGGCAGGAGTTCGCCAAGCCGATCGATATTGGCTCGGACGTGTGGGTTGGCGGCGGGGCGATTATCTGTCCCGGTGTGAAGATCGGCTCGCGCTCGGTCATCGGGGCGGGCAGCGTGGTCACGCGGGACATCCCCGATGGCGTGTTTGCTGCCGGCAACCCGTGCCGCGTCGTCCGCGAAATCACAGAATAAGAGCGTCCCACTCGACGGCCATCCCGTAGGAAATACTCCATGTCAAACCGCTATATTTTGCCGTTCGTGGCCGGTGTGCTGGCGATTGCTGGTATGCCCACATCGGCGGAGGAGATCGACAAGCGCCTGGCGCCGTTCTTCCGCCCGCCCGCCGAATTTGCGAATGATCGAGGAACTTACAAGTCGCCGCTTACCTTCGCCGACGGCCGGACGGTTCGCAATGCGGAGGATTGGGCAAAACGGCGGAAGGAGATATTGAAGACCTGGCATGAGTTCATGGGGCCGTGGCCGAAACTGCTCGATAAGCCGAAAATCGAGTACCTGGAAAAAGAGCGGCGCGACAATTTCACCCAGCACCATGTCCGAATCGAAATCGCCCCCAACCGAACGACCGAGGACACCTACCTGCTGATCCCGGACGGCAAGGGTCCGGCTCCGGCCGTGCTGGTGGTCTTCTACGACGCCGGGACGGGGATCGGGCGCGGCAAGGGGCCGTATCGGGACTTCGCCTACCAGCTCGCGCGGCGCGGCTTCGTCACCCTGTCGCTGGGCAGTGCCCCGGCGACCTTTTATCCAAACAAAGAGAAGGCCCAGTTGCAGCCGCTATCGCTCCATGCGTATGTGGCGGCGAACTGCCATACCATCTTGGCCAATCTGCCGCGTGTCGATCCCCCGCGGATCGGCGTCATGGGCCACTCCTACGGCGGCAAATGGGCGATGTTCGCCGCGTGCCTGTACGACAAGTTCGCCTGCTCCGTCTGGTCGGACCCCGGCATCGTGTTCGACGAAAGCCGGGCCAACGTGAACTACTGGGAGCCGTGGTATCTCGGCTACGAGCCGGGCCGCGAACGCAAGCCGGGCATACCCAACGAGAAAAATCCCCGCACCGGCGCGTACAAGAAGTTGATCGAATCCGGCCACGATTTGCACGAGCTGCACGCCCTGATGGGCCCTCGGCCGTTTCTCGTTTCGGGTGGTTCCGAAGATCCGCCGCGCGGTGGAAGGCACTCAACCACACGGTCGCCGTCAACGATTTGCTCGGTGCAAAAAACCGCGTCGCCATGACCAATCGCAAGGACCACCCGCCCACCGAAGAGTCCAACGAGCAGATTTATCTTTTCTTCGAGTACGTCTTGAAGCACGGGTGCCCTGACGGAAAGGATGAAGCCCACCATGATGCGCTTCGTGATGGCGTTCGCAGTCACGGCAATCATCCTCGCCGGCGCGGTCTGGAATGACGCAGAAGGAGTCGCGGCGGCAGATTCGGCCCTGGGCATTTTTGAAAACCATGCCGACGTGGGGACCGTGCTTCACCCCGGCTCCGTCGCTTTCGACGCCGGCACGAAAAGTTACACCGTGTCCGGTAGCGGCGAAAATATGTGGGCGGCCAAGGACGCCTTCCACTACGTCTGGAAGAAGGCATCCGGCGACGTGGCGCTCTCGGCCGATATTTCCTTCGTCGGCAAAGGCAAGGAGCCGCACCGCAAGGCATGTCTCGTGATCCGTCAGGATCTCGACGCCGACTCCGTTTACGTCGATGCCGCCCTGCACGGCGACGGATTGACCTCGCTGCAATTCCGCACCGCCAAGGGTGCCGCCACGCACGAGGTCCAGGCGAACGTCTCGGCCCCCGTGCGGCTGCGCATCGAGAAACACGGCAAGTACGCGTTTTTGTATCTCGGGGCCAAGGGTGAGGAGCCGCGCTTCTCCGGCGCGGCGGTGAGGCTGACGCTGAACGATCCGTTCTACGTCGGCCTCGGCGTGTGCGCCCACAACAAGGACGTGACCGAAAAGGCCGTGTTCTCAAACGTGGAACTGGATACGGTGTTCACGGCCCCGGAGAGAGCGCCGACGCTCTACAGCACTTTAGAAACGCAGACCATCGCCTCGACGGATCGCCGCGTCGTCCATGTCACGTCCAGCCACATCGAAGCGCCCAACTGGCTGCGCGACGGCAAGACGCTCATCTACAACAGCCGCGGCCGGATTCATCGCATCCCCGTCGCCGGCGGCAAACCGGAAGCGATCGACACCGGCTTCGCCACGCGCTGCAACAACGATCACGGCGTCTCGCCGGACGGGACCTTGCTGGCCATCAGCGATCAATCGCAGGGCCGGCGGCAGTCGCTCATTTACACACTGCCGGTCGGCGGCGGCACGCCGAAGCTCATCACACCGGCCGGCCCGTCTTACTGGCACGGCTGGTCGCCCGACGGTAAGACGCTCGTCTTCTGCGGACAGCGCGACGGCGAGTTCGACATCTACAGCATCCCCGCGGCCGGCGGCCCGGAAACGCGCCTGACGAACGCCAAGGGCCTCGACGACGGCCCAGAATATTCACCCGATGGCAAGTTCATCTATTTCAACTCCGAGCGCACCGGCCGGATGCAGATCTGGCGCATGCGGCCCGGCGGCAGCGAGCAAGAACAGGTCACTTCCGACGAGTACAACAACTGGTTCCCCCACCCCTCGCCCGACGGGCGCTACGTCGTGTTTCTCTCGTATGAAAAAGACGTGACCGGCCATCCGGCGAACAAGGACGTGACGTTGCGCATGTTGTCGCTGGGCAGCAAGAAAATCGACGTGCTGGGCCAGGTCTTCGGCGGTCAGGGCACGATCAACGTCCCGTGCTGGTCGCCGGACAGCCGGCGGATCGCGTTCGTGACCTATCAGTTGATGCCCTAGGAATTGCCCGGCGCCGCGGTCAACACGGCCCGCAGGCGCTCGGCGACGATGCGCTCTTCGCCGTCCTGAAGCATCAGCACCGAGACGAGCGTTCCCTTGTCGCCGGTCCCATGCACCCGGCCGAGTTGCACGGGCGGATCGCCGGCGGCCAGCTTGCGGGCGAGCTGCGCGGGCGTGAGGCGGAACCGCTTCTCGTCCCAGGTCAGCAGTAGGTGCGGCACACAATTGGCGATCGGCGGCACAATGCGTTCCATGTGCAGCGTCGGAATGCCTTCCAGCGCCTTCTCGATGACGGCGAGCCGGCCCTCCCATTCGCGCCACTCGGCCTTGTGGTCGAGGTGAACGAAGCGCTCGACGGCGGCCCAGGCGGCCACCATGTCTTCCTTGCTGACCTTCATCATGCGGCCGATGGTGCCGCAGTGCGGGTTGGCGTTGCGCTTGGCCGCCTCGATCAAGTCTTTACGACCGAGCAGCAGCCCCGTATCGTTCGGCCCGCGCAGCGCCTTACCGCCGCTGAACGCGACCAAGTCGAAGCCCTGCCGGTTGTACTCCGATAATCGCTCCACCGGCGGCACGTCCGCCGCCGCGTCGAGCAGGGTCGGCACCTTGAATTGTCGGGCCAGCCGCACCCACTCCGCCCGCTTGATCCGCCCCTCTTCCTCGGCCACGTTCATGAAGAACAGAAGCGCCGTCCGCTCGTTAACGACCCGCCGCACGTCGGCCGGCGTCTCCACCTCGACGAGCTTCACGCCCACGTCGGTCAACTGGTTGTCGTAGCAGCTATGATGCGCCTTTTGCAGCACCACCTCGTCGCGCATCCCCGCTGTGTTCGGCAGGCGTTTGATGCAGCCGCGGTCGCCGCGCGTCACGGCCGCCGCGGTCGCCAGGAGCAGTGCGCCGGCCGCGCCCGTCGTCACCATCGCGGCCTCGACTCCGATCAACTTGGCAATCCGTTCGCCCACGCGGTCTTGCAACTCCAGGAGGTTGACGAAATGCCGCGAGGCGTCCGCCCAGGCGGCCACGACCTCCGGCGGCATCAGCGAACCGCCCAGCATCGTCACCGTGCCGGTGGCGTTGATGACGTGTCGGACCCTCAGCGTCTCGTAGACGCTCGGCTTGCCTGTCTGTGGTTCGGCGAGCGTTTCGGCACTCTGTCCCAGGATGCTGCCCACGGCGATTCCGGTTCCTGTCTTGAGTACCCGGCGACGAGTCATCTTGTGCGGACTTTCCTTCGCCATGATGAGCCACCTCCGCGAGAGGGGTGAGACGATAGCGGCAAGACCATCCGCCCGATGGTACAACGTGGGGAGAGAAATGCAAGTGCCTTCTCGCGCGGATGGTGGACATCGAAACCGCGGGTTCACGCCAAAACTGCGCGAGTGAGATTTTACGTGGAAAAAACTGCTACTTGCGGGTTAAGATAAGCAGAGGGAATGTGGGGTGGCATGGTCGATGGGGGGACGCCTCGTCTCTTCCAGCGCCAGCCATGAAGCAGGAAACGATTTTTCCGTGATATGTTGTGACCATCTCATCGCGAACACCCGAAGGCGATTCTAACCACTGCCCGTATTGCGGTAATGCTCTTCGGCTGGAGCCTTCACGGCCGCCCGGAGATGCTCCCTGTCCTTTCTGTGGAAGCTTGCTTTGGTTCTTCACACCGACGGTCCCGAACGGGAAACTGGTTTCTGTCGGTGGTGGCGATTCCTTCCCGCTCACGAGTTCCCGCTTGACCGTGGGCCGGAGGGAATCGTGCGACATCTGCTTGCGTTTGCCCAGTGTATCCGCCGTTCACTGCGAGCTTTCTTTCAAGGACGGGTGCTGGAATATCCGAGACCTGAACAGCACCAACGGGGTGAAGGTCAATGGCGTGAGGGTTGCCGAGAGAGGCTTACGTCCCGGAGATACGATTTCCATAGCCAGGCGGAAGTATACCATCGAGTACGCTTGTAGCGGCCCACCAAGATAGTTTCAGGGTGAGCACGACCGTCTTTGGTATACAGGAAAAATAATCCCAAAAATCCATAGGAGAAATCCCATGCCACGCGCGTTGCCGATGGACGTGGCTCAGCCAAAGCTCCGGGAACTGGTCGAAGGAATGGTCCCCGGCGAGGAACTCATTCTGACCGCGCAAGGCGAGCCGATCGCCATTGTGATTCGTCCGCCGCGCAAAAGTTGGCCGTGTCAGCCAGGGTCGGCCAAAGATACCAAGCACTGGATGGCTCCCGATTTTAATGCGCCGCTGGAGGACTTCAAGGAGTACATGGAGTGAATGATCTGCTCCTGGATACGCAAGCCTTCCTCTGGTTCTGGTGGAATGATCCCCAGCTGAGTGCTGCCGCCTTGGCGGCCATTTGTGACGCCACCCGCCGCAAACTAATCAGCACCGCGAGTTGCTGGGAGATCGCCATCAAGGTGAGCCTCAAAAAGCTGGACCTAGGGGCACCCTACCGGGGTTTCATTCATCAGCACATGGTCCGGAACAACTTCGACTTGTTGCAGATTGGCGACGAACATTTGGCACGAGTCGCGGACCTGCCGTTCCACCACAAAGACCCTTTTGACCGGATGCTGGCGGCACAAGCGTTAGCGGACCAAATCCCGATCGTGAGCGCGGACGCGCAGCTAGATGCGTACGGAATAACTCGCATCTGGTAGGGGCAACAGGATCGAAGTCGCTTGAGTTTCTTCGAACCGCAGGTCGGCCTCGATCTCCTCGCGGTTGTCGAAATAATACGCGAGCGCCGCATGGACTTCGCCCAGAGTCAGGCCGGGGAACATAGCGACGATCTCATCCGGGGAGTAGCCGCGACGTTCGCGCCAGACGACGATGTCGGCCACCCGGATCCGATGACCGGCTATGCAGGCCCGACCCCCGCAAAGGTCCGCCGTTTTGACGATGTGTTGCGCGAATACAGCGGGCATGGTTGATTCCTTCGCAGTCAGAAACGTAGAAACGGTATCAGGGATCTTTCGCCTGGTGGGTCAGCTACGGTGACTCGTTCGGCGAACGCCCTCAACCCGCCTCCAACACCACCACGACAGCTCGGCAGTGATAACCAAATAAGTAACTGCCATCAACCAACTCCAGCCGCCCGGCCGGGCCAACCAACTTGCACTTGCAACCGCATGGGCCAGCGACGCAATTCCCGCGGCCACTATTGCTACGCGCCAACCCCACGCCCAGGGCGGCCACCATAAGATAATAGCTGAGAGCACCGACAGCCAAATTGTCACCGCCACCACGAACGCCCCCGGCGAGTGGGCCAAGAACGGACGAACGACTGGGTTGTCCTCTATGGCGATTGCGTAATTCCCGGACCAATAGGTAGCCGGTTGACCTGCCAATGTCAAACCGGCATCGGCGATGATTAGGGCAGCGACAGGGCACAGCAACCAGGCCCGTCGGCTATCGCACATTGAGAAACACCCCTCTTCTGGTTCCCGAACTTCTGCTTGGGAAGCACAGGTCCGCACTCACCCTAGACGGAACCGGATTGTCACCGCTCGCCGTCGGCGAGGAAGCGCACCTGCACGTCCGGCCCCTGGATGTGGTGCAGCAGGTGGCGCGGCAGGTAGCAGCGGATGCTGACGCGGTTGTCGTGGAACTCCTGCCGGTAGATCTCGGCGTGGGCGGCCAGGTACGCCAGCACCTTGCCGTTGCCGGCGTCCGGTCTCGATGGCCGCGTCGGCGAAGTCGGCGCTCGAGCATCTCGATCGACCGCGTCCTGCAGTTCGTCCAGCCCCTGCCGCTCGCCGCGCTGACGGCCACGGCACGCGGGTGATGGCGTCTGCAACACCTGCAGTAACGACGGGTCGGCGACGCGGTCGACCTTGTTCAGCACCAGCAGCGTCGGCTTGTCGCCGCAGCCGAGTTCCTTCAGCACCGCGTTGACGGCCTTGATCTGCTCCTCGGCGTGCGGGTTGCTGGCATCGACGACGTGCAGCAGCAGCCGGGCCTGCCGGGCCTCTTCCAGCGTCGCCTTGAAC
The DNA here is from genome assembly GCA_963767535.1 of uncultured Planctomycetota bacterium. Classification (GTDB taxonomy): domain Bacteria; phylum Planctomycetota; class Planctomycetia; order Gemmatales; family Gemmataceae; genus JAJPHU01. The sequence continues at coordinate 426,524 of CAVYEC010000004.1, read as the reverse complement.
GAGGCGACCAGGTGGTGCGGCAGGTCGCGGATGAAGCCGACCGTGTCGCTCGAGCAGCACCCGGCCCCAGTCCTTGATGTGCCATTGCCGGGTGCGCGTGTCGAGCGTCGAGAACAGCTTGTCCTCGACGTAGACGCCGGCGCCGGTCAGCGCGTTCATCAGCGTGCTCTTGCCGGCGTTGGTGTAGCCGACCAGCGAGACGGTGTGCTCCTCGCGGCGGCTGCGCGACCTCGCGCTCCTTGCGGGCCTGCACTTCGACGAGGCGGGCTTTCAGGTCGCGGATGCGCAGATCGACGAGCCGGCGGTCCTCTTCGAGCTGCGTTTCGCCGGGGCCGCGCGTGCCGATGCCGCCGGTGATGCGGCCACAGGTGGGTCCACATCTGCCGCAGGCGCGGCAGGGCGTATTCGAGCTGGGCCAGCTCGACTTGCAGGCGGGCCTCGGCGGTGCGCGCCCGCGTGGCGAAGATGTCGAGGATCAGCTCGCTGCGGTCGAGGACCTTGACCTTGGTGGCCTTTTCGAGGTTGCGGACCTGCGCCGGCGACAGGTCGTTGTCGAAGATGATCACGTCGGCGTCGGCGGCCTGCGACCTGCTCTTGCAGTTCCTGCGAGCTTGCCCTTGCCGATGTAGCTGCCGGGGTTGACTTTCTCGCGGCGCTGGCAGAGGCCGCCGACGACGATGGCGCCGGCCGTGGTCGCCAGGCCGCGCAGCTCGTCGAGCGGGTCGTCGCCGATCCACGGGCGGTCCGGCAGGGCCACGCTGACGAGGAAGGCGCGTTCGAGATGGACGGTCAGTTCGTCGCGGGTGGTATCGAGAGTCACGGTGGTGTTTGTTCCTCCTGCGTTCCTTTATTTTATCCCCGCCGGACAGGCGAAACCAAGTGGAAACGGGCGGTGTGAACCTATTGGGTTGGGGCGTGTCCTTGACACCTTGGGCGTGAAATGGCAGCATGTCACGAGTGTTCCGTGTAAGAAGAATCAACGGAAGAGGTTTCGGACATGGCGGAATCCCCATTGGAACAGTTGAAGCCGATCCTGGCTGCACTGTCCGCACCCGAGCGTGCGGAACTGGCGTCTTTTCTTCTTCATTCGCTGGATCAACAAGAAGATGTCGGCGCGGAAGCCGCCTGGGATACGGAGTTGGCTCGTCGCGTTGCGGAAATGGAGAGCGGTAAGGTGGTCGGGATACCTGCGGCACAAGTATTCGCGGAATTGCGCGAGAAATACTCGTGAAACCAGTCGATTTCCATCCGGAAGCCCGGGCGGAGTTGGACGCGGCGATAGCGTGGTATGAGCAGCAGCGAGCAGGTCTTGGCCAGGATCTGCTGGCCGAGGTGGAGGCGGCGGTTTCGCTTATTCAACAGAATCCCCAGGCGTTTCCCCTCCACAATTCCCAGGGCATACGGAAGTGCCTGGTCAAGCGATTTCCCTACACGGTTTTCTATCGAGAACTCGACGCCGGTATATGGATCGCCGCCGTCGCTCATCAAAAGCGAAAGCCGGGATACTGGTCGGCTCGCACGCCTTGAGTAGAACCTTTCAGACGAGGTCGAAGCGATGACACAATCAGGCATGTCGCGCCGCGGCGCGCTCAAGAAAATGACTCGCCTGGCGGCAGCCGGAGCCATCGGGGGAACGTGTTTGTACGGCGGTCCTCCCGGCGGACGCGATTCCGAGATGGCCATCACGGTGCGGCTGAACGATCCCATCGGCACGATCAAGCCGACGATTTACAGCCAGTTCGCCGAGCACATCGGCGGAGTCATCTACGACGGCATCTGGGTCGGCCCCAAATCGAAGGTGCCCAACATCGACGGCATCCGCCGCGAACTGGTCGATCATGTCCGGCGGCTGGGCCGGGTGGTGGTGCGCTGGCCGGGCGGGTGCTATGCCGACCGGTATCACTGGCGCGACGGCATCGGCACGCAAGAAAAACGGCCGCGCCGCTTCGGCAGATGGAAGGAAGTGACGGAGCCGAACCACTTCGGCACGCATGAATTCATGCGGTTTTGCCGGCTGTGCGACATCGAGCCGTACTTCGCGGCCAACGTCGGCACCGGCTCGGCCGAGGAGTTTCAGCGGTGGGTCGAATACTGTAACGCACCCGGCGGCACGACCACGCTGGCCGACGAGCGCGTTGCCAACGGCGACGCCAAGCCGCTGGGCGTCCGCTACTGGGGCGTCGGCAACGAAAGCTGGGGTTGCGGCGGCAAATTCACGCCGGAGGATTACTGCCGGGAATATCGCAAATTCACCGAATGGCTGCCCGGCTACGGCGTGCCGCTGTACCTGATCGCGGCCGGCCCCGACGGGAATAACCTCGATTGGACCCGGCGGTTCTTCAAGAAATGGGCCGACTTCGCCCGCGCGCCCATTCAGGGCTGGGCGCCGCACTATTACTGCGGCACGACCGGCCATGCCCTGAAATTCACGGACGACCAGTGGTACGAGATGCTCGACAAGGCCAACCGGATGGAGAAACTCATCACGGACCAGTGGGCCGTCCTCGGCGAGTTCGACCGCGAGCACAAGGTCAAACTCGTCGTCGATGAGTGGGGCTGCTGGCACCCGGCCGGCACCGAGATCAACCGCGACCACCTGTTCGAGCAGATGGGCTGCCTGCGCGACGCCCTCGTCGCGGCCCTGACGTTCGACACCTTCAACCGTCATGCCGACAAGGTGGACATGGCCAACATCGCCCAGCTCGTCAACAACCTGCATTCGCTGTTTCTGGCCGACGGTGATCGCTTCGTGGCGACGCCGACCTTCCACGTCTTCGAGATGTACAAGGCCCATCACGGGGCGCGGGCCGTGAAAATCGACGTGCAGGCGCCGCAGGTGACGTTCCGGGCCGGCGGGCAGGAGCGCAAACTGTTCCGCGTGGCGGGGGCGGCGTCGGTGAAGGAAAAAGCGGTGACGCTGACGCTGGTGCATACACACGTCCGCGAGCCGGCCGAGATCGTCCTCCGGCTGCGCGACGGCAAGGCCGACGCCGTGCGGCAAACCGTGCTGACGGACGAGAAGCTGAACGCTCACAACACGTTCGAGAATCCCAACGTAGTGACGCCGAAAACGACGGATGTGAAGGAGCAGGGCGACGCGATCAAGTGCGTGCTGCCGCCCGCGTCGGTGACGCGTCTCGATGTCCGCCTGGCATGAAGCGGATACCAGCCCGCAGCGCCGGCAAGGGGAGACGGGGCCTTTTCCTGTTCCGGTTTGGTCTTATGTCTCGCCCCTTCTCTGGGCAAGAAGGCGGTACTTTTTGGGAGTGGGCTTGCTTGAGGTTGAGCAACCCCCTTTCAATTGAGGGAAGTCGTCTTCTCAAGTCGGGGGTGTTGGCAATTTGGCAATCTGGCAATCTCGCCCTTTTTCGTGACGTTAGTCCTTTGGTTAATGATACTTGCGTGGTGAACCCCACCTTGCCAAGTGGTCGTGCCATTTGGCAAGGTGGCCAAGTCGCCCTTCCCATCAGGGTTCCTGTTTTCGCCTTCACGCAAGGGAAGCAACTTGCCCTTGCTGGCGCTGCGGGCTGGTAGGTTTTTAATGGTTCAGGCTGAACTCCGTACTGTTGAGTAGAACCCAAAACACATCCGCGAGGGCGAGCTTCGCATCCTTGTTCGGGCCGCCCTCGTTCACGTAGCGTGTGAATCGACCCGCCTCGGTCGGCGTGGGCTTGCGCGAAAGGGCGGTCAGAAACAGCGCCTCGATCCGGGCGGCGGTGTCCAAAGCGGGATCGTTGGCGATGCTCTTCAGGGTGGCCCCGTCCTTGAGGCGCGTGGCGTCAGCGACGAAGGAGCCGTTCATCAGCATGAGCGCTTGCTGGATCGAGCGCTGTGTCTCGGTGCGCGGCTGACCGTTGGCGAAGCGGGCCAAAAACTCCGCACGGGCATCGACACGCGGTTCCGGCATGGGAGTCTTGCTCGGCGGCGGGGGGCGATAACCCGTCGCCTGGGCCAGGCTGTCGAATAGCTGCTCAGGTGTCATCCCCTTGACGACCATGTGCGCGAACAGGCGTGCAGAAGCGCCCTGCTCCGAGCGCGATGGGGGGCGGGCGGCGCTGCGTGAGCTGATACGTCCGGCTGGCGGTGATACCGCGCATGAGGAAGCGCAGATCAAAACGGTGGGCGATGAACTGGCGGGCCAGTTCGTCCAGGAGTTCGGGATGGCTGGGCGGATTGTCGGGCCGGAAGTCGTCCACCGGATCGACCAGGCCCAGGCCGAAGAAGTGCGCCCACATGCGGTTGACGGCGGTGCGCGCGAAATACGGGTTTTGCGGGGCCGTCAGCCATTCAGCCAGGGTGGTACGGGCGCCGACGTTACAGCGCCAGCGCGGCTCGGTCTCGTCGAGGAAGCGGGCCTCGGCGCTGGTCGAGCCGCCGGGGATCTTGATGTCGCGGCGGTCGAACACCTCGCGGATGTCCCCGCCACCGTCGGGTGAAGTGCGCTGCAAGCCGGCGAAGAAGGCGGCGTAGCTCCAGAAACTTTTGCGCGACCAGGAGGCGAACGGGTGATCGTGGCACTGGGCGCACTCGATGCGCACGCCCAGAAACAGCCGGGCCGTGCTGGCGGCCAGGTTCTCCGGTTTGGCGTCCTTGGCCAGGTAGAAAGCCCGCGGCGTCGGTGCCGGAGTGCCGTTTTCTTCGGGCTGTCGCGCCATGCGTGGCCGCACGCGCTCGCCCCCAAATGGGAACGTCATGAGTTCGCGGACCATGCGGTCGTAGGGCACATTTTGCGAGAACTGTTTGCGCAGCCAGTCGTTGAAGCCGTTGAGCTGTCCTTGAAGAATTCCGTCGGTGTCCATCTCGGGGATGAGCAGGTCGCGCCAGACGTTGACGAAATGCTCGACGTGCCTGGGGTTGTCGAGCAAGCGCCGCACCAGCCGACCGCGCTTGTCCGGCGTCTTGTCGCCGAGGAACGTCCGCGCCTCGGTCAGCGAGGGAATGCGGCCGACCAGGTCGAGATAGACGCGCCGCATGTACTCGGCGTCGTCGGCTGGCGCGGACGGCTCGACGCGGTCGGCCTTCCAGTGCGCGGCGATGAAGTCATCGATTTTTTTCGCTAGTTCCTCCTCGGCCGAGGTCGTGGCCGCGTGCAGGGGGGCGGTACACGACATCATCGCAACCAGAAACAACATTCCGACAACATGGCGCAGCATCGATGGAATCCTCCGTGGGCCGGAAAACCTACTGAGCCAATTCCCACAGACAAATCGTTCCGTCCGCACCGCCGGAGTAGGCCCGCCGGCCGTCGGCGGACACGCCGACACTCAGGACCGGCTTGTCGTGCAGCTCGAAACTATCCCGGCACTGGGCCGTTTGCAAATCCCACCAGCGGACGGTGTGATCGTAGCTGCCGGTCAGGGCGTGCCGGCCGTCGGGCGTGAAGCGCACCGCGCGGACGTATCCCGCATGTCCCTCGAAACGGCGGACTTCCTTGCGAGCGGCCACGTCCCACAGACGCACGGTGCGGTCGGTGCTGCCGGTCAGCACTTGCCGTCCGTCTGGGGAGAACGCCGCCGCCAAGACGGGACCGGCGTGGCCGACGAGGAAACCGAGCCGCTTGTCCGCGAACGGATCCCACAGGATGCAGGCGTCGTCCTCGGTGCCGCTGGCCAACACGGTGTGGCCGTCCGGCGAAAACGCCAGCGCGTACAGCGTGTCGGTCAACCCCTTGAGCTTACGCAGCTCGCGCCCCGTGGCCACCTCCCACAAACGCACCGTGCCGTCCCGGCTACCGCTCACGGCATGACGGCCGTCGGGACTGAAGGCGACGCCGGTGATCGTGCGGGTATGGCCCCGGAACTGGCGTACTTCCTTGCCCGCGGCCACGTCCCAGAGACGAACGGCAAGGTCGCCTCCTCCCGACAGGGCGAATTTTCCATCCGCGCCGAGGGCCAACGTCTCGACCTTGTCGGTGGGTCCTTCCCAGGTGGCGACTTCCTTGCCCGTCGGGGCGTCCCACAGGCGGATGGTGCCGTCCCAGCTGGCGGAAAGGAGTTGCCGGCCGTCGTGCGTCAGTGCGACGGCCGTGACCCAGCCGTCGTGTCCCGTGCAGCGTACCACGGGCAGCCGGCGCGGCTCCAGGCTCCACAGTTTCAGCATCTCGTCCTGACCGATGGTGATGAGGAAAGCGCCGTCGGGCGCGAAGGCGAGGGAGTCGATGGCCCCGTGGTGTCCGGTCAGCAGGGCTTGCTCCTGCCAGGAATCCGTGTCCCACAGTAGCAAACCGGACCCCGCGTGTCCGCTGACCAGTTGCTTGCCGTCGGGGGTGAAGCCCAGCGCCCGCAACGCACTGCGTTGTTTGCGCGACAGGAGTGGTTTCGTCGCATCCAACGGCCACAGCCGCAAGCCGCCGTCGCTGCCGCCCGTGACCAGCAGGGGAGCATGGGTGCGAAGGCCAGCGCGGTCACGTCGGCGGCATGAGGCGACCAGCTGGCCGTCTCCTTGCCGGAAGTCACGTCCCACAACTTGACGACGCCCGTAACACCCTTGCGGCCGCCGTCGCTGCCGCTGGCCAGCCACTTGCCGTCGGGCGAGAACGCCAGGCACGAAATGCTCGTTTCGTGTCCGGCCCACACCGCCCGTTCGCGGGGCGGATCGAGTACGGTACCCGCATCGGGCACGTCCCACAATAGAATTGTTCGGTCGGAGCCGGCCGTGACCAGCGTTTTACCGTCGGGCGAAAAAACGGCGGCGCGGACAGTGCCACGATGGCCGCCGAGCGAGGTGACGGGCTTACCGTCCGGCATCGACCACAGGCGGGCCGTGCGGTCGCGGCTGGCGCTGACGAGCAGCTTGCCGTCCGGGGAGAAGGCCAGGGCCGCCACGGCCTGCGCGATGGCCGCGCAGTTTGCCCTTGGCCTGCCACGTCTTCACGTCGTACAGCTCGATCGTCCGGTCGTCGCCGGCCGTGGCGATGGTGCCGCCGTCGGGCGAAAGGGCGGCGACCGAGTGCGGCCCGTGTCCGGCCCGCTGCGTGTGTCGTGCTTGCAAATGGGGAATGCTGGCGTCCCACAGGTACACGGTGCGGTCGGCGGCGGCGCTGGCCAGCTGCCGGCCACTGGGTGCGAACATCAGGCTCAGCACGGCCTCCGTGTGGCCCTCCAGGGTGGCCAACTCCGCGCCGGTGTGCGGGTCCCAGAGCTTGATCGTGCGGTCGAAACTTCCCGTCGCCAGAAGTTGGCCGCGCGGCGAAAAGGCCACGGAGAAGACGAGATCGCTGTGCCCTTCGAGCGAGCGCAGTTCCGTGCCCTTGGCCCAGTCCCACAGCTTGACGGCGTTGTCCTCGCCGACGCTAGCCAGCAGCTTGCCGTCCGGGGAGAACGCCAGGCCGCGCACCGTCCCGTCATGCCCTTCCAGCACACCTTTCGCCTCGAACGTGGTGGCGTCCCACAAGCGGATGCGTCGATCCGCGCCGCAGGAGGCCAGCAACTTGCCGTCCGGCGAGAACGCCACGGCGCGGACGGTGCCCTTGTGGCCCTTCAGCGTGGCACGCTCGGTGCCCGTCGCCACGTCCCACACCTTGACGACACGGTCGTAGCCGGCCGAGGACAGCGTCTTGCCGTCGGGCGAAAAAGCCACGCCGTAGACCCAGTTTTTGTGTCCGGCCAGCGTGCGCAGCTCCTTGCGAGCGGCCACGTCCCAGAGCTTGATGGTGTAGTCGTAGCTGCCCGAGGCGAGGATTTTGCCGCCCGGCGCGAAGGCCAGGCTGGCGATGGCATCGTTGTGTCCCGCCAGGGACGCGGCGAGCTTGCCGCTGCCCACGTCCCAGAGCTTGACCAATTTATCCGCGCCGCCGGTCGCCAACGTCTCGCGGTCGGGCGAGTAGGCCACCGCGAGCATCTCGGCCGAGTCGTCGCCCAGCGAGGTCGGTTTCGGGTCGAACTTCGTTGGCTCGGGGAACCTGGATTTGGTTGCTTCGGGTTTGGCCGCCGGCGACTGGACCCGTGCTAATCCGCACAGGCCCGCCAGGGCCGCGAACGTCAGGATCGATCCGGCGAGGGCGTGTCGTTGCATGGCTCCTCCCGCGTCGCTGATGTCACTTGCCCGCACGGTTCGCACGGTCCTTCCGCGCCCACAGTTCGTCCGCTCCCGGCAGCTGACGCGGCCACTGGCCGCGGTAAGTCACGTTGCGCACGCGCATCGTCGTGTCGTCGGCGTAGTGGAACAGACCGAACGTCCGCTGGTTCGTCGCTTCCAGGGCGCGCCGGTAGATCTCGACCCCGTTGAGATGCAACGTCACGGTGTCGCCGGCCAGCGCCAGTTTCAGATGGTTCCACGCCTTCGGTTTGAGCGGCAACTTCGCGGGGCCGCGCCGGTTGTTCGGCTCGGTCGTGGCGTTGTCGGGGCTCAGGCCGGTGCGGTCGTGGACGCCGTCGGTCAGCCAGTGGATGCGCACACCGTCCGGGTCGAGCAGAAACACGAGACGATCGAGGGCGGGATGTCCGTGGTATTTGTCGGGTTCGTAGAAGAAATCGTATTCGATCTCGCCGTCTTCCAGGAGTGGACGGTGATAGAAGAGCGTGCGCTCTTGCCAGGCTGCGCGGTTGCGGCCGGGCTTGAGGATTCGTAGCGAGGGCTTCTTCCTTCGGAATGTGATGGCCCTGGCCGACGATCGTGTCGCCGCGTTTCTCCCAGGGGCTGTCGTCGTAAGAGCGCCAGCCGGTCAGGTCGGGCAGCGTGGACAGGGACACCGATTCCGGGATGCGCGGTTGGCCGGTGATTTTCAGGTTGCGAATGCCGGCCGTGATTTGATAATCGGCGTGCAGCACCAGCCAGGGGTCCGCCTCGTCGGGCAGCGGCTCCTCGCACATCTTGCGGTCGTTGACGTAGACGGTCCAGGTGCCGTCGCGCACCACCAGGCGCATATTGTACCAGTCTCCCAACTCCGGGAGCGGCGGCTCAATCTGGCCGACCCGGATGCGCCTGTCGAAACTGTGCAGATCGAAGGTCTTCCGGGTATAAATCAGATCGAAGCGAAGTCCGCCGTAGCCCAGATGCACCTCGCGCCAGCCGAAAGTGGTCAGTTCGCAGTTGACCTCGAAATCGCCCCGCAGCGGCATGCGCAGATACAGGTAATCCTGCGCCCGGCCGGGATAGTGTTTGATAACGTTGTTCTCAACGGACCAGTGAGTCAAGGGCGCGCCGATGCCGCGCGGCATCGCCTTGTTGAAGGAGACGGGATCCCAGTATTTGAGGCCCGGATCGGCGCCGAAAGCGGCTCGCTGCTCAGCCGGCAAGCCGAGCACCAAGGCTGCGGCGCGAGCCTGCCGAACGCGCCGCACCCAGGTATCGCGATCCGGCAACTGAACCTGCTGTTGCATCCCCTGCTCCATGTGCCGGACCAGGACATCGAGCAAGGCCAACGCCGATCCGCGCAAGGCCGGCCGGTTCATCGTGCCGGAGGCCGCCACCAGTTCGGGCCAGCGCATCCAGATCGGGGCCATCAGGGGCAACGGTGTGACGAGCTTGGTCAATTCCGAGAGGGCCGTGCGCGCCTGATCGTCGCGTTCCTGAGCCGCCCGCACCAGCGCCAGCATCGCCAATCGTCCGCGCTCTTGTCCGTTCCCAGTGGGCTTTTGGAACTTTTCCGCCAACTCGTCGAGTTTTCCCAGCTTCTTCGCCAGCGCCACCAGTTCCAGGGCCGGCGCTTGCAACTCACCGCCGGTCAGGACGCGCCGACCCTGAGCGGGGGACGTAAGCCCCTTGAGATTCGCCACGGGCGGAGCGGGGTCGGCCGGCGTGAATTCACCGGACATCTGAAAGACGGTGTGATTCTCATTGGGCAGCACCCAGGCTCGCAAGAGCGCATACGCTTCTTCCGGCTTCGCGGCCCGCACCTGCCGCAACACATGACCCGCGCTCAGAAGGAAGAACTTGTCGCCGATCACGGCACGGCGGGCCGCGCCGCTTAGTTCGGACACATAGCCCCCGGCGTGCCGGGGGTCGGCGTCACCCCCGGCACGCCGGGGGCTATAGGATTTCGGCCAATCGCCGGTCAGCACGACATTGCGGACCTGCGCGGCCGTGCGGTCCTTGTAGTGAAACAGTCCGAACGAGCGCGGGCTGTCAGGCTCCAACTTCCGCTCGTAAATGACTCCGCCGTTCAGCTCGATCTTCACGCGGTCGGCGGTCGTGGACAGTCGCAGTTGGTTCCAGTCGTTCGCCTTCAAGGGCAGTGGCCGGGCCTCTTGACCCGGTTCGGCCACGGCGTTGTCGGGCGCCAGGCCGGTCCAGTCGTTGTCGTCGCTTTCGCCCAGCCAGTGCAGCCGAACGCGCTCCGGTTCCAGGAGGAAGGCGAGTCGGCCGAGGCTCGGGTACACCACGACCTCGCCGGGCTGGTAGAAGAACTCGTAGCGGAGCGCCTCACCCGGACGCAGCGGCCGGAAGTACGAGAGCAGGCTTCCCATGCCGCGGCGCATGGAGACACGGCCGGAAGAGCGTCCCGTCGCGCCGAGGTTGCGCCCGTGAATTTCCCCGTCGTGGGCATACCAATCGAAGGACGACGGATCGCGCTTCGGCGGGGGCTGCCCGGCCGCCTCCTCATTATTTTCATCGGGCTGCTTGTTCAGGCGCGGGGGCTGGCTTTCGTTGTAGAAGCTGCACACCCAGCCTTCGAGGCGGTCGCCGGCGCTGAGGTGAACCTCGCGGGGAATTTGCGGCGTACCGCGAATCTGCAAGTTGCGGAAGACCGAGTGCCGTTCGCGCTGGGCGAACAGGGCCAGCCAGGGACTCGTCGTTCCCGGATCGGTTTGCTCGTAGACGAGTCGGTCGTTCAACAGCCAGCGCAATTTGCCCGGTTCGACCTGGACGGTGATCCGGTTGAAATCGTCGTGGTACACCGGGCCGCTGGGCATCATTAATTGTTCGTGGTGGCCGACGGGCCAGAGAATGCTGTTGGGAGTCGGCTCGAACACCAACCCGGCATAACCGAGAAGCCCCTCGGACCAGCCGCCCTCGTAGGCATCGACGGAAAACTCGAAGCTGCCGGTGAGTGGGTAATCGTAGATCAAGAACTGGTGGTCGGGACCGAACAGTTGGGCGAGGTGCCCTTCGTGCGCCACCCACCAAGCGGGGAGCGTCCCGGTTCGGCGCACGCCGCCGCCCACGTAGCTGGCCGGATGCCAGTGGGCCAGGCCCGGATCGTTCGGATACTTACCAGCCCGCGGCGCAAGCAAGGGGTCTTCCTTCCCTTGCTTGCGCTGCGGGCTGGTAAGCAGAGCGTTCGCCGACCGGCTGAGGGCCAAATCTTGCCGCACATGGGCGATGGCCGTCGAATTCTGGCTGCGCTGGGCCATTCGCAGGAGCAAATCGGCCAGCATCTCGCCCATGCCCGATAACCGGGCTTCGCTCAGGCACGCCCGCGTCAGCAGGTAATCCGTCCACTCCACGCCCGGACCATTTTGCTCGTTGCCGTTCCAGTAATAGGGGGAGCGGATCGGTTCCGGCGCGAAGGCTTTCTTCTGCACCTCCTGAAGATGCTGGCGCAAAATCTCCTCGACCGAGGCGCTTTCGGCCGCGGGCAATCTGGATCAGTGCATACAGTGCGGCGGCGTTCTCCACCTTTTTCGGATCGAGTTTCTGGACTTCCGCTACCAGTTCGTCGAGCTTGCCGATTTCCCGCGCCGCAGCGATGAGTTGTCCGGCGTTGTCCCACACTCCCCCCGCGGGAATGGGGAATTTGCCGAAGACGTCCGGCGGCGCATCGGTCGGCACGAAGCCGCCGAGGATGCGCACCGAACGGCGCAGCAGGGTGGGCAAGGTCCAGCCCTTGAGCAGGTCATAGCGCTCCTGGGCGGGGCGGGCCGCAAACTGCCGGGCGAACGCGGCGATCAGGTTATACAGGGCGTCGCGGGGAATCTGCGCGTTGCTCCTTCGGTAGATCGACGGCCATGCCGAACAGGTCGAGCGCCTCGGAAAGCAGCCCGGCGCGGATGTATTCCTGCACCATGCGTTGCATTTGCTGGATCTGGTAGCTGTTGCCGCCGTTTTTGAGCAAGGTGCGGAGGGCCACGGCGGTCACTTCCTTGAGCCGGGTCCTGCCTTCCTTGGTCTTGCCGTGCTCGAAATCGTGGCGGGCCAAGTACAACATCGTGTTCATGGCCGGGCCGTCGGCGCCCGCGCCGAGGAGGTTCTTGGCCGCGCGTTCGAGCACGGGCCAGGCCGTCGTGGTCAACTTGGGTTTCGCCAGGGCGGGTGCGGCCACCTGACAGATGAGGGCGGCGGTGTGCCGCAGGCTGTCTTTCTGCAAGCGCTGTCCGAACTCCTTCAGAAGCTCGCCGAAACGGTCCTCGTCGCCGGCCGCCCAGGCCGCCTGCGCCAGCAAAACGCGGGCGTTCAGCTCGCCGAGCGGCTTGTCCTTCCGCGCCGCGACGCGGCGGCGCAGGTCGTCGAGGCGTCCCGCCTGCACGGCCGTCTCGGCGAGGAGCTGCCCGACACTGTTGCCCGGCTGGGAGGGATCGGCCTCGGTCGCCGGCGTGTACAGGAACACCTCGGCCGGCCGCGACTCGGGCAGGACGATGTCGGCCAGGACGGCGTAAATGTCGGCCGCCGGCACGCCGCCGCGCCGCCACTGCGGAACCAGCTCGCTGAGATGCTGAGCCACGGAGACGTTGTCCTGGTTGTTATTGTCGGCCACCGTCATGCCACCGCCGCCGACAAAGACGACACGACTCCGGCCGATGTTGGCGGAACCGCCCACCGGCGGGCCGCCGCGCAGCGCCTCGCGGACGGCCCGCATGGACAGCGCGTACATCTTCTGCTCGGCCGCCAGCGTGGCCACCTGCGAGACCTGCTCGAACTGCTGGTTCGTCAAGGACGGGACGAGGGGCGGTGTGGTCGCTTGCACCCTTCCGGGAGGCACGGGGGCAACCGGCGGCGCGGCCGCGAGCATCTCGTCATAGATGCGCACCACACCTGTCCCATATAGCCCCCGGCTTGCCGGGGGAACACCAATGCCCCCCGGCAAGCCGGGGGCTATGTGAGTAGCGCTGCCGACCTTCTGTACCGCCGGCACGGCGGGGGCCGAAGGTTTGGGCGTCTGGGCCGCACGTTTGGCCGGGGTCGGAGGCGGCACGATCGTATCGAGCATTTCGGCCCAGCGCTTCTGGGCCGCCTTCGGATCGCCGCGATCCAACTCGATTTGTCCCCACTCGCGCAGCATCGCCAGCGCGTAGTGCGGTTCGACCTGGCGGCGCCCCGCCTCCACCGCCCGGCCGCCGAGCATCTCGCCAACGGCCCGCAGCGCCGGCCGACGCAGACATTGCCGCGCCACCAGCCACAGACCGATCTGCCGAACCGCCTCCGCCCGCTGCCGGGAGTTGGCCCGCTTGCCGTTCGGCAATTTTTCCAAGGGCAGCGACTCGACCAGCTTGCACAGCCGATCGACCGCCGGGCTGGCCCGCTCCAATGCTGGGCTGCCAGCATCTACTCTGTCCTCCTCCAACGCTTCGAGCGCGACTGCGATCTGCACCGACAGATCGCCGGAATAATCCACCGCCAGTTTTGCCAAAGTAGCCTGGACTTCCTTCCGCAGTTCCGGCTTCTTTGCCGCCTCGCGCAACGCCTGCTCCAACATGCTCGTCAACCGGGCCTTCGGCAGCTCGCGAGGCTGCACCAAAAGCAACAGATCGAGGACCGGGGCACCCCCCTCACCCTTACCCTCTCCCCTCTTGGGGGGAGAGGGTTGGGTGAGGGAGCGAGGTGCCAGCAGGTCGTGGACCGCGTCGGCCAGCGTCGCCGACTTGAGGCCCTTCAGCGCGCGCTTGAGCGACTGCTCCGCGTGCTGCTTCATCCACGGCCCGTTCCAGTTCACCGCCGCCTCGATCGTCTCGGTGTCTTCGAGCACCTCGCTGCACATGCGCACGGCATCGACCGGGTAGCCCATCTCGCAGAGCGTGTTGGCCACTTCCGAGGTATCGTAGATGCGCCGGTAGGCGGCGTAGCCGGCGTCGTAATCGTTGCCGACCTGGCGAATGCACTTAAGCATGAGCGCCCGCGCCTCGGCCTTGCGGCCCATGTCCTGGTAGAGATGCACGAGCCGGCGAACCGGGCTGTAACTGAATTGCATGTTGCCGTCGTCGAGCGTCTCCTCGATCGCCCCCTCATACGTCTCCAGGGCGAGGTCGCGCATCGACTCGTATTCCTCGATTTCCTGACCGAGAATGAAACGCGGCCACATCGGCATGGGGGTCTTCTTGTCGTCGAGCAACTCCCGCCACATGCGGCGGGCCTCGGCGGTCTTTCCGCGCTGGAGGTTCAGCACCGCCAGGAGCGCCTTGCCGCCGCTCCATTCGGGGCGCTTGGCCACCATCTGCTCGATCTCGCGCGTCAGCGGAGTCAAACGGTTCTGCTTCCGCGCTGCCTCCAGCAAGCGCGTCACCACGCCCGTGACCCGCCCGTCGCCGCCGTAGCTGATGACATCGTCGCAGGCCCGCCACGGCTCGACCGGGTCGTCGCCCTTGGGAATGACCGCCTGGCGCGCGTAGTCGTAGATTTCCGGTGTCTGCCACAGTTCGTTCTGGTACAGATACCCCATCATCTGCGCCCGCTCCTGCGGGAAGGCATCCCAGACCTTCTTGAACAGCTTCAACCCCTGGGCGCGGGTGCGGTCCTGCGAGAACAACGGTTGCAGGATGTTCATGAAAGCCCAGTAATTGCCGCCAAGCCCCTTGATGTCGATCTCGTCGAAAAGCTGGATCAGCTCTTCCGATTTGCGGGCCTGGTCGAAGACTTGCTGAATCTCCCAGTAGCGATAGGCGAACAGCATCGGCTCCTTGCGGAGGGCGGCCTTGTAGCGCTCCGCCGACGCCGCGAACTCGCCGATCTGCTGGAGTTGCTGGGCGATCTGGAACTGCACCTTGCCGTCGTCGGGCCGCACCTTGGCCATGCGTTCGGCGGTGTCCTTCAGCTTGTTCTTGTCGCCGGCCGCCTTGTAATAGTCGAGCAAGGTCTGGTGCAACTCCAGCGAACGCGGCGAGCTTTTGAGCTGGGCCTCGGCCCGTTCGATCATTTCGCCGAGCTTTCCGGAGCGGACCAGCACCTGGATTGCCTCGGATCGGCCGTCATTTTCCTGGTTGTTATAGCGGTAGGGTGAAAAGTTCAGCGACGGCCCTTTGCGCAAAAGTTGCCGGGCGATCTGCACGGCCAGGTCGATCTGGTTCTGGTTCTGGTACTGATGCATCAGGCTCAACAGCGCGGCCGTGCGATGGCCGGCCTGGCGCTGGGCGCGGGCCAGTACCTTCTCGGCGGCGTCGTGCATGCCGAGCTGATGCATCTGGGCGGCGAGCTTCACCTGCGTCTCCGCGTCCAGGCGCAGGCCGAACAGCCGGTCGGCCGCCTGCCGGCGCGCTCGACATTGCCGGTGCGCACCGTCAGCCGCAGCGCCGCCATTTCGCGCTGCTGCATGGTCGTGTGATCCAGAGGCGTGATGCTCTCCAGGATGGCCAGCGCCTCCTGAAACTCGTTGTTGTTTTCCCGCAGCCGGGCCACTTCCAGGCGCAGGTTCACGTCGCTGGGGGCCAGGTCGCTGGCGGCGTTCATCTCCGTCAGCGCTTGCTCGTGCTCGCGGTTCCACCAGTGCAGGGCTGCCAAGGTCAGACGAAGATAAACCTTGTCCGGCGCCGCGGCCTTGTCGAGTTGTTGGCGGAAATGGGTGAACAGATCGCTCAGCAAGTCGTCGCGCTTGTAAAACTCGAAGACGTTGCGCAAAAGCTCGATGGCCCCGCTATCGAGGTAGTCGTTGGGCGTCGGGTAGTCGATCTGGACGTAGCGCCGGTTCTTGCCGGTGTAGACCCAGTAGTTGTTGCCCTGGTAGTTGGAGGACAAGGATCGCGAGGCGACCTTCCCCGTCGCCTGGCGCTGCCGCCGGCTGGCCGCCAGGTAGATTTCATACATCTTGGGGACTTCGCGGTGCGCCTTGGCGTCGGCGCGGGCGCGCATGGCATCGCTCAGGGCGTTGGTGGCCTGGCGGATCGGCTGCTGACCCGCCATCCAGACCGGCGAGCCGGTTTGCAGCTTGTCGAGCCGATCGAAGAACTTCAGGACGGTGTCGATGTCGCCGCGCTCGGCGGCGACGCCGAGCACCTGCTGGACGACGCCGACCTGCCCGCTCGTCGCCGCCGTGGCCACGGCATCCTGGTAAACCTTGTCCGCGTCCTTGGTGCGCTTGGCCCGTTTCAATTCTGTGAGCGTGGGCGTCAACACGTCCGAGGTCAACCACTGCGGCTTTTCCTTGCGCAGGCGCTGGAAGGCCGCGATCACGCGCTCCAGTTCCTCGGCCGGCAACGGCGGCGTGTTATCCACAGAGCCGGAGCGGTTGGGCCGAATGTACTGCCCGGCGGCGACGGTTCGGCCGGTCAGCGAATGGAGGTAGGCCCACTGAGCCGCGGGGTCGGGCGAGCGCGCTAGTTCCCGAGCGGCCGCGTAGATCTCGCGGTTGTCCTGCCGCAGCTGTTGCAGGTAATACCAGTCCCAAACGACCTGCGGCGAGGTTCCCTTGGCCGGCCGATGCTCCTTGAGGAAGGCGTCGTTTCGGTTCTGCTTCTGGGCGAAGCCCATCAGCCAACCCAGCGCGGCCAGGCGAGTCTGTCCGTAATCACTCGGCATCCAGGTACTTTGCTGGTTAGCGACCCAGTTGCCGTAGCGCGGGTCCAGCCCAGTGTAGGCGCGAATCTGCCAGATGTTTTGCGTGCGCCGCTGGAGCGGCACCTCATCCACGAAGGAAATCCGCGACGTGGACGCGCCGGCGGCCCGACCCGGTTTCTGCTTCTTGCTGGCCTTGAGCGCGGCCCCCTCCTCGTCGTCGGACAGGCGCAGGTCGAGGACGGCCTGGAAGCGCCGCGTCGCTTCTTCCTGCCGTTCCAGTGTGCCCAAGGCGACTCCTTCGCGGTACAGAAGTTCCCAGTTGCCCGGCTTCTGGGCCAGCAGCTTGCGGCGTGATGGCCAGCACCGTGTCCGCCTTGTGGTGCGTGAACAGGGCGTCGATGGCCTGCAAGTTCCGGTGCGGCTGCGGCTCGCCGGCTACGAGCTTGACCCAGATTGCCGCCGCCTCCTCCGACTCGCCCGCCTTGACCAAAAGTTGTGCCAACCGAAGCTGGGCGTCGTGATTGTTCGGAGCCGCTTGCACGAGTTGTTTTTGATATTTCAAGGCCACGGCGCTATCGCCCTCGCTTTCGGACAATTGCGAGAGCTGCTGAAGCAATTGCGTATCGCGCGAGTTCTCGGTGAGCAACCGTTCGAGCTGCTGCCGGGCCGTGCCGAGGTCGCCGGCCGCCTGGTACGCCTGCCCGATGCACAGGGTCATCTCGCGCTGCTTGTCCGCCTCGCGCCGCTCGCGCTCCAGCCGCTCCAGGAGCCGGTCGAACTGGTTGTTTTGCAGATACAGCTCGGTCAATCGCGTGATGATCGACAGCTTGCCTTCCAGCTCGTTGGTCTTCTCGAAGGCGCGCCACAACAGCTCGATCGCCTCGCCGCTGCGGAAGCGCTCGGCCATGGCGTTGGCCAGCGTGAGCAGTCCTTGCGGCTCAGACGGGTTGGCCCGCACCGAGCGGCGCAGCGATTCCAGCCCTTCCTCGCCCTCGCCGAGTTGGAAGCATAGTTCGGCGAAAAACTTGTAGTGATCGGGATTGCCCGGCGCCGCGGCCAGCAGATCGCGGCCGGCTTGCAGTGCTTCGGCCCTGCGTCCTAGACGCGCCTCCAATTTGGCCACGGCCGTCAGATATTCGGTACGAAAGCGACGATCCAGCGTGGCCAGCTTGCGGTTGGTGTCGGCGGCCAACAGCAGGTTGCCGCCCGTTTCGTGGATGCGCGCCGCCGACGCCAGGATGGGGATCGACTTGCTGTCTTTCTCCAGGGCCATCTTGATGGCGGCGGTGGCCTCCGCCATCTGCCGGTTGGCTTCGTAATAGCGCGCCAGCCGGTGCCAGCGCTCGGCCGTCGCATCCTTACCGGCGTCGAGTTCCTTTTGCAATTTCTCCGTGCGGGAAGTGAGGGTGTCGGTGGCCTGGTAAATCTTGATCTGGGCCAGGAGAACGCCTTCGGCCTCCTCGGCGTTGCCGATCAGCTTGGCGGCGGCGTCGAGTTGTGCCAGCGCGTCGTCGTGCCGTTCGTCCAGGTGAAGCAACTCCGCATAGCGGAGCCGCAAGTTGAAATCGTCTTTCTCCAGCCCCACCGCGTCGGCGAACGCGGCGACGGCTTCCTTGCGATAGCCGAAACCGCTCAGCACCTCGCCCAGCCGGGCCAGGTTCTTGGCGTTGCGGTTGGCCCCCTCGGCGATCGGCCGCCACGTCGCCAGGGCGTCTTCCTTCCGCTTCAGCGTGTGATAGTATTCGCCGAGATATTCGCGATACTGCGGCGACTCGGGGGCCAGCTCGATCGCCTTCTTGTACAGCGCGATGGCCTCATCCTTCAGGCCGGCCGTGCGCACGAGGTCGGCCACCTGTGCCGTCACGACCGGATCTTTGGGCCGTTTCTCCAGCAGCCGTTTCCACACGCCGTAGGCGGCCTGCTTGCGCTCGGCTTCGGGACGGGCCGTGTCACGCAGGAGCAGCTTGCCCCATTCGCGCAGCGTGTCGGGATTATTGGGATCGACCTTGTCCATCGCTTCGTACTGGGCCGCCGCGTCGCCGTACTTCTGCTCGAACACCAGTTGCTCGATGAGCGCCTGACGCAGCTCGCGGCGCGACGGGGCCTTGACGAGCGCTTTCTCCAGCCACGAGCGCGATTCGGGCATCCGGCCCTGACCGGCCAGCGTCTTGGCCAGCCGGGCGATGGCGTCGATGTCATCGGCGTTCTTCTTGAGCCAGCCCTCGTAGTATTTCGCCAGCCCGGCCAGGTCGTCGTTGCGCAGGAACACATCCTCGATCTTGCGGCGGACCTCGCGGTACAGCCAGCTATCGGGGTTCAGTTCCGTGAGCATCGCCTCGAAGTCGGCCAGCGCCTTGGGCGTCTGCTTGAGGCGCACCTTCAGTTCGGCGGCCTCCATGCGGAGGGTCGCCTTCTGATACGGATCGCGCGCCCCCTTCGCCAGTTTTTCGTAGCGCGGCAGCGCTTGATCGAACTGTCCTTCTTCGGTCAACGTCGAGGCGATCTGCTCCTGCACGCGGCGATCATCCGGGAAGATCTCTTCGAGCCGTGCCCACACGGCCAGCGCCTTCTCGCTTTGCTGCGCCCGTTGATAAACGCGACCCAACGCCTGGAAGATGTCGAGCAAGTCGGTGCGGGCCGGCTTGCGCGTGATGGCCCGCTCGAACGCCTCGGCGGCCGCATCGGGCTGGCCGACCATCACCAGCGATTGACCGAGATAGTACGACGCCAGGGCGTTGGCCGGCAGGTGCTTCTCGGCCTGCCGGAACGCGGCCACGGCCTCGGCATCCTTGCCGCGCTGGGATTCCAGAAGCCCCACGATCATCCAGGCGATGCCGTCGGCCGGCTCCTTGGTCGTGCGCTGGCGATAGTCCTTGATGAGCTTGTCGAGGCTGCCGCGCTCGACGTGGTAGCCGTAGATGCGATCCAGAGCCGTGCCGCGGCGCGGACCTTTCTCCAGCACTATGAGAAAGCGCTCGATGATCTGCTTCTCGCGCTGCTCTTCCGCCGACTGCGCCTCGGGTTCGTCCGCGGCCCTCGCTTTGGGGATCGGTCTGGAGACCATGCTCCCAAGCAATCCCGCCAGCACAATCCCGATCGCCAGTGTCAGTCCAGCCTTGCCGTGTCGTCTCATGATGGGTTCCTTCTCGACGTAACCGCCACGGTTCTCGGACGCGACCCAGAAAGGAAGAAGCAGATCGCCGACACTAACACGCGCCGAAGCCGCCGTCAATCAATCGCCCCGGCGACATCCCTTGATACCTTGATCCGTGCCGCCGGCCGATAAGGAACTATTTTGACTTTTTTATTGACCACAGACAAGTTGTCTTATATTTTAATTCTTACTTTTCTGATTCCCGGCGCCGGGGCACGGTTTCCCGATCAAGACCCGGCGCGGATGCCGAGGAGCCTGAAAGCATGAGCGACAGCCAAGCGATCCGAGAGCAACTCGATCATTTTCGGGCGGATTTTCAGCGTTTACGCCGGGAAATCGCCAAGGTCATCGTCGGCCAAGACGAGATCGTCGAGGGCACGCTGACCGCCCTGATCGCCGGCGGGCACGTCCTGCTCGAAGGAGTGCCGGGCCTGGGCAAGACGCTCCTGGTGCGGACCCTGGCCGACGCGCTGCACCTCAAGTTCCAGCGCATCCAGTTCACGCCTGACCTCATGCCGGCCGACCTGATCGGCACGAACATCGTCCTGGAGACGCCCGAAGGCGGCCGGCGTTTCGAGTTCCAGCGCGGCCCCGTGTTCGCCAACATCCTGCTTGCCGACGAGATCAATCGGGCCACGCCGAAGACGCAATCGGCGCTTCTGGAAGCGATGCAGGAACACAACGTCACGGTGGCCGGCCAGACCTATCCCCTGCCTGAGCCGTTCTTCGTCTTGGCCACGCAGAACCCGCTGGAAATGGAAGGCACCTACCCGCTGCCCGAGGCGCAGCTCGATCGTTTCTTCTTCAAGTTGCTGGTGCAGTACCCGCGCTTCGAGGAGGTCGAGACGATTTTGGATCGCACCACGGAGGCGGTCAAACCAAAGGCGGAGCCGATCTTCGACGGCCAGCGCATCCTCGCCCTGTCGCAGTTGGCCCGCGAGATCCCGATCGCCGCCGAGGTCCGACGTTACGGCATCGCCATCGTGATGGCGACGCACCCGGAGAACGAGTTGGCCACGCCCTTGACCAAGCAATACGTCCGCTATGGCAGCAGCCCGCGCGGGCGCAAGCGGTCATTTTGGCCGCCAAGCTGCGGGCGATCCTCGACAACCGCTATCATGTGGCCCGCGAGGACATCCGCGCCGTCGCCCCCGCCGCTTTGCGTCACCGTCTGATCCTCAACTTCGAGGGCCAGGCCGAGAACATCCAGACCGATGAGGTGATCGAGAACGTGCTGGAGACGGTGCAAGAGCCGGCGCTGGTCGCTTAAGAGTAGCTAACCACAGAGTCACAGAGAACACAGAGAGAAGACACAGAAGAAAATCGAACGGCAACGAATGGGAGCGGTTAAAAACCCTATCTCTGGTTTTGTTTTCTCTTGTTTTCTTCTGTGTCTTCTCTCTGTGTTCTCTGTGACTCTGTGGTTAGTTGCTCCTCCACGGTGAAACCTTATGCCGCTATTCGATTCCGACTTCCTGAAGAAGCTCGAATATCTGTCGCTGATCTCCAAGCGCGTCTTCCGTGGCACGCTCATGGCCCAGCGGCGGACGATGCAACTGGGCGGCGGCATCGAGTTCGCCGACCACCGCGAATACACGCCCGGCGACGACTTCCGCTACCTCGACTGGAACCTGTACGCCCGCCACGACGAGTTGTTGCTCAAGCGCTTTCAGGAAGAGGAAGACCTGCACGTTTACCTGCTGCTCGACTGCTCGCGCAGCATGGCCTACGGCACGCCGCCCAAGTTCGACTTTGCCCGGCAGGTGACGGCGGCTCTCGCGTATATCGCCCTGGCCGACCTGGACCGCATTGCCGTCATTGCCTTCGCCGATGACATCGTCGCCGACTTCCCGCTGACGCGCGGCAAGGGACGCATTCTGGCACTTCTGAAGTTCCTGGAAAACCTTCAGCCGCAGGGCACCGATACGAATTTGGGCCGGGTGGCCGGCGGGTTCGTCCACCGCAACCAGCGGCGCGGCCTGGCTATTGTGGTCAGCGACCTGTACGACCCGCTCGGCTTCGAGCGCGGCCTCGATCAACTGCGGCACCGCCGTTACGAACCGCACGTCATCCAGATTCACGATCCGCGCGAGGCCGATCCGACCAACATGCTCGGCGACCTAGAGCTTTACGACATCGAGACGACGCTGGGCCGCAAGGTCACGGTGACGGAGAAGAACCTGCGGCAGTATCGCAAGCTGTTCGAGGCGTTTCAGCAGTCGGTGCAGCGCTATTGCAACCAGTACGGACTCGGCTGCACGCGGACCTCGACCGAGATCCCGTTCGACGAGTTGATTCTCAAGATGATGCGTGTCGCCGGCGCGGTGCGCTGAGGGATTGCCGTCATGAACCTCGCCAATCCAACCGGGTTGCTCTGGGCGAGCCTCGCCGTCCCGATCGTGGTCTTCTACATCCTGAAGATCCGCCTGCGCCGCGTGCCGGTGTCCACCATCCTGTTCTGGCGGCAAATCTTCGAGGAGAAGAAACCGCGTTCGCTCTGGCAGCGCCTGCGCCACCTTTTGTCGCTGCTGGTGCAGCTGGCGTTTCTGTGCCTGCTGGTCGGCGCGCTTGCGCAGCCGTTCTTCGCCTGGGAGATCAACGCGGCCCGGCGGGTCGTGCTGGTGATCGATAACTCCGCCAGCATGAACGCGACGGACGCGGCCCCGACTCGGCTGGGCCGGGCGAAGGAACTCGGGCAACACGTCATCGACGGCCTGCGCTCCCGCGATCAGATGGCCATCGTCGCGGCCGGTACACAGCCACAGGTGATTTGCGGCCTGACCGGACATCTGCGCACCCTGCAAGAATATCTTGACGCGGTACACGCCAGCGACGGGCCGACTCGCGTGGCCGAGGCCGTCGCCCTGGCCCAGCAATTGGTCGGCGAGGAAAGCAATGTTCAGATCCTCGTTTTGACGGACGGCTGCGCCAAAGGCATGGACGAAATCATCAAAAACGAAAAAAAGAAATACGACAACGTGCAAATCGTCTCGGTCGGCCAGCGCACCGGCAACGTCGCCATCACTGCCTTCCAGGTGCGCCGCAGTCTTCTCGATCCCATCGGTTATGAAATCCTCGTCGAAGTTGTCAACCATTCCGACGATCCGGTGGAGTGCCGTTTCGAGATCGACCTCAACGGCTCCGTCATCGACGTTGTGCCTTTGAAATTGAGCGCCAACGAAAAGTGGAGCAAGGTCATTGAAAAGACGGCGGCCGACGGCGGCCGGCTGACCGGGCGGATCAACCACGAGGACGCCCTTGCCGCGGACAACCAGGCCGTCGCCCTCCTGCCGCGCCGCGAGTTCCAGCCGGTCGCGCTCGTCAGCGCGTCGGGCGATCTGTTCATCGAGAAGGTGCTGGAGGCCAACCCGCTCGTGAAGCTGAGCGTGAGCCGCAAGCCCGTGGCCAAGCCGCCGGCCGGAAGCGTCATGGTGTACCATCATCAGGTGCCCAACCCGTTGCCGCCCGGTCCCACGCTGGTGATCGACCCGGAGGGCGATTGCGATTTGTGGCAGGTGGGCGAGAAGCTGCAAAACCCGATCGTGACCAAGCAGGACAAGGATTCGCCCCTCATGGCCCATGTGCGGCTCGACAACGTGCTGATGCCGGAGGCGCGCAAGCTGACGTTCACCGAGGCGGCCGGCAAGCCGCAAGTCCTTGCCGCCGCGTTAACCGGCGAACCACTTCTGTGTGCGCTCGACCGGCCGGAAGGCAAGGTGGTCGTCCTGACGGTGAACCTCGACAAGGGCGATCTTCCGTTGCGCACGGCCTTCCCGATCCTCGTGACGAACACACTCGGTTGGTTCGCGGGCGGCCGAGGTGAATTGCGGGAAGCGCTGGCGACCGGCTCCGTGACGGAAATCACGCTGCCGGACAAGACGGAAAGCGAATATCTGCTCCGCGCCCCGGATGGCCAAACGCGCAAGTTGCCTCCCGGCGTCAAACGGACGACCGTGGGTCCGCTGGATCAGTGCGGCGTGTGGAGCGTCGTGGCGAACACGCCGGACGCCGTCCCTGTTCAGGAGATCGCCTGCAATTTGGCCAACCGGGACGAAAGCGACCTGCGCGCCTCCGGAATCGCTGCCGTCGGGGGGCGACGAGCCGGAACGCGCCCTGGTTTTCGCCGGCCGGCCGATTTGGTTTTATCTCCTCGCCGCGGGGTTCTTGTTGGTGGTTGCGGAGTGGTATCTGTATCAGAGAAGATGGATTAGTTGATGGCCCCTCGTTCCCACGCTCTGCGTGGGAACGCATGTCCGGACGCTCCGCGTCCCGGTCCCTGACTGGACGGGACGCGGAGCGTCCAAGACTGGGTTCTCACGCAGAGCGTGGGAACCAGAGATTATCGAGGGATTGGGATAGCGCCCGGCACTGGTTGGAGACCGTGATCTATGCCTTCGTGGTTCCCCTTCGAGCTGACGCATCCGTTGTTCCTGCTCGGCCTTCTTGCGCTGCCGCTGCTGATTTGGTATTTCTATCGCAGCCTGGTCGATTTCGCGCCTGGCAGCGTACCCTCTCGCTGCTCATCCGAACGTTGATCGTCGTGCTGCTCGTTTTGTCCCTGTCGGGTCTGACGCTGTTGCAGCCGACGCGCCAGCAGTTCGTCGTTTTCGCCATCGACGAGAGCCTCAGCGTCGGCGACGATGCGCAGCAGCAGGTGCAGGAATATCTCGCCCGCGCCCTGCCGGCCGCCGGGGAACACCGCGTCGCCTTCCTGTCATTCGCGGCCAACCCCGGACAGGTGCGCGGCGAACGCGGTCAGGCGCCGGATCGGGAACACCCAGGGACCGACATCGCCTCCGCCCTCGAAGTCGCCCTGGCCGCGATTCCGCCTTCCTATGTGCCGCATGTCGTGCTTTTGAGCGACGGCAACCAGACCAAGGGCGACGTGCTGAAGACGTCGCTGCGCGGCGGCGTGCCCATCTCGACCGTGCCCCTGGCCACGCGCTCCGAGCGGGAAGTGCAAGTTTCCAGCGTGCAGGTTCCGGCCCAGGTGCGCGAGGGCGAGCCGTTTTACGTCGAAGTCGTCATCGACTCCAACCACGACGACGAGGGCGACATCGAGGTCTTCCGCGGCGCGCACAAGGTCATCAGCGAGCACAAGAAGATCAAGGCGGGCGAAAACCGCTTCCGCTTCCGCCAATCCATCCTCGGCGAACGGCTGGCGCAATACAGCGTTCAGATCAAGGGCTTCAGCGACCGCTTGCAGGACAACAACGCAGCGTCGGGCCTGGTGTTCAGCTCAGGCAAGCCGCGCGTGCTGCTCGTCGAGAGCGATCCCAAGCTCGGCAAGCACCTGGCCTGGGCGCTGGAGCAAGAGGGCATTCTCGTGGACATCCGCCCGCCGCGCGGGATGCCGGACTCGCTCGCGGACTTGCAGAACTACGAACTGTTGATGCTCTCCAACGTCCCGGCCACCGCGCTGAGTCAGCGGCAGATGGACGTGGTGCGGACCTACGTGCAGGATCTCGGCGGCGGACTCATCATGCTCGGCGGCGATCAGTCGTTCGGCCTGGGCGGTTACTACAAGACAGTCCTCGAAGAGATCCTGCCGGTGCGCAGCGATTTCGAGAAGGAGAAGGAGAAGCCGAGCCTGGCGATGGTGCTGGTGATCGACAAGTCCGGCTCGATGGGCGGGCAGAAAATCGAGTTGGCCAAGGATGCGGCCAAGAGCGCCGTCGAGTTGCTCGGTCCTCGTGACAAGATCGGCGTCATCGCGTTTGAGGGCGAGACGTACTGGGTCTGCGACGTGCAGCCGGCCGCCAACAAGGGCACCGTCCTCGACCGTATCAGCAGCATCGAGGCCGGCGGCGGCACGGTGATGGCCCCGGCGATGGAGGCCGCCTTCGACGCGCTGCAAAACACAACGGCCAAGCTCAAGCACGTCATCATCCTGACAGACGGCATCTCCGCCCCCGGCGATTTCGAGGGCATCACGCAGAACATGGCCACCGCCAAGATCACGGTGACGACGGTCGGCGTCGGCGAGGACGCCGACAAGAAGCTGCTGGAGGAAATCGCCCGCATCGGCAATGGCCGCTATTACTACACCGATGACCCCTCGTCCGTGCCGCAGATCTTCGCCAAGGAGACGGTGACGGCCAGCAAGTCGGCCATCAATGAGCAACCGTTCACGCCTCAGCTATTGCGGCCGACGCAGGTTCTGGCCGACATCGACTTGCCCAACGCGCCGTTCCTGCTCGGCTATGTGACCACCCGGCCGAAACCGACCAGTGAGCTGATCCTGGCCACGGAGAAGGGCGATCCGCTGTTGGCCTGGTGGCGCTACGGCCTGGGCATGACGGTGGCGTTCACTTCGGACGCCAAGAGCCGCTGGGCGGCAGAGTGGCTGAGCTGGCCCGGCTTCAGCAAATTCTGGCGCAGCTGGTGCGGCACGCCATGCGCAAAAGCGAGGCCAAGGGCGTCGTCGTGCAAGTCGAGCAGAAGGAGCGCAAGGCCACCGTGACGCTCGACGCGGTCAACGCGGCCGGGAAATATCTCAACCAGGCCGACACCGAGCTGACCGTCATCGACCCGCAGCTGGGCAGTAACAAGCTCGTCATGGCGCAGACGGCGCCGGGCCGTTACGTCGCTGAGTTCGAGACGCCGCGGACGGGTGCCTATCACCTGGAGATGTTGCAAAAGCAGAAGGGCCAACTGCTGTCGCAGCAGTCGCGCGGCCTGGTGGTCGGCTACGATGACGAGTTCCGTCTGCGGCCGACCAACGAGGAGTTGTTGCAGTCGATGGCCCGCGTTTCCGGCGGTTCGTACAAGCCGGAGCCGGAAGCGGTGTTCGCCGACCTCGGCCGGACGGCCCAGCGGGCGACGCCGCTGTGGTTGTATCTGGTCATCGCGGCCGCGACCTTGTTCCTGGCCGACGTGGCGCTAAGGCGAATTGATTTCGCGCTTTTGTTCGAGCGCCTGGGCCTGAGGCGTGCCGCGCCTGCTCTGGCTCCGATGCGCGTTCATGGTTAGAATCGACAATGGCAATCCGAACCCCCCTAGGGAGGGAGCACGTCATGCAAGAAACGGTGTATGGAGTGCTGGCGCCCGTGTGGCGCCGCCAGCGGGCGGCCTTCGCCCTGCGGCTCATGGCCTACGGCCTGCTCATCGGCTCACTGGCCGGCCTGGCCTTCGGTTTCTACGGCTGGCGCTACGGCAGCCCGTTGTCGCTGGCCGAGACGATCGCCGCCGTAATCGCGGCCGGCCCGGTGCTGGCCCTCCTGTGCGGACTGGCCGGCTTCCTCTGGCGGCGCGGCATCCACGACGCCGCCGTCGCCGTGGACCAACACTATCGGCTCAAGGACCGCTCCGCCACGGCCCTCGAATTCTTGACCAAACCGACTCCCACCACCCTGCAAACCTTGCAGATCGCCGACGCCGTGGATCATATGCGGCGCGTCGATCCGCGTCAGGTGGTGCCGCTCCGGAGGCCGCGCTCGCTGGCTTACGCCCTGGGATTGTGGGTCGCGGCGGCGGGGATCGGGGTTGCACTGTGGCTGTTCCCGCTGGTCAACTCGTCCGTCGAGGCCGGGCCGGCGGAGGTGCCGCAGCATATCCTCGCGGAAGCGGAACGGCTCCAGGAATCGCTGCAAGACCTGGAGGAGATCGCGCGCGAGGAAGAGAACAAGGAACTCGAACAACTGGTCGAGCAGCTCCGCAAAAAGACCGAGGAGATGAAGCAGCCCGGCATCGACGAGCGCGAGGCGCTGGCCAAGCTGTCGGAGATGGAGGCCGCCATTCAGGCGCAGCAGGCCCAGTACAACAGCGCCGTGGTGGACGGTCAGTTGCAATCGCTCGGCACCGCCATGTCCGCCGCCGCCGCCCTCGAAGGGGCCGGCAAGGCGCTGGAGGAATGCAAGCTCGACAAGGCCGCCCAGGAGTTGGAGAAACTCGACGATCCGAAGCTCGAACGCAAGGAAGCCAAGGTCGTTGAGGAGAAGCTCAAGAAGGTGGCCAAGGAGATGGGCGATGTCGGCCTGGGTCAGCTCAGCGGGGCGGTGTCCGATTTCGCCGACAGCGTCAAGGGCGGCAAAGGCAAGGGCAAGAAGGCCACCAAGGTTCTCGCCAAGGAGGTGAAAAACCAGGCCCGCCGCCGGCGCATCAATGACCTGCTCGACGGCGAGTTGGCCAACCTCAAGGAGGGCAAGAGCAACTTACAGAACAACAGCCTCGTCAAGGGCAAGAGGCCGTACAAATCGACCAGCCCCTCCTCGACCTTCGGGGCCGAGACCAGCGGCAACGTGCAGGGCGAGAAGACCAACCTGCTCGGCCAGCGCAACAACGTGGACATCACGGGAACGCCCGGCGAAGGCCCGTCCGATGTCGAGACGACGGCCTCGCCGGAGGCCCGCCAGCAGGCCCGCCGCGGTTACAAGGACGTTTATAAGAAGTATCGCAAGATGTCGGACGCGGTGCTGGACAGCGAGGCGATCCCGCTTGGCCACCGCCAGACCATCCGCCGTTACTTCGAGCTGATCCGCCCGCAGAACGGCGACATGCCCGACAAAAAGGACACGACCGAACGGGCGAAACCGTAGGAAATTGTTTAGCCGCGAGCCGCAGGCGAGCGCGGTGCGCTCGCCTGCGGCTCGCGGCTAAACGAAAACTGTATAATCAACTCTCCCGCAGCTTGAACGACACGTACTTCGTCTCCAGATACGCTTCCAGTCCTTCGTGGGCCAATTCGCGGCCCAGGCCGCTTTCCTTCATGCCGCCGAATGGACACTGCGGCGTCGCCGGCACCGGGTCGTTGATGCCGATGATGCCCGACTCCAGCCCTTCCGCCATCCGCCACGCCACCGTCAGGTCGTTCGTGAACACATACGCCGCCAGGCCGTAGCGCGTGTTGTTCGCCGCCCGGATCACGTCGTCGATCTTGCTGAAATCGAGGAGCGGCATCACCGGGGCGAACGGCTCCTCCGTCATCATGCGCACCTCGCCGGAGACGTTGGTCAGCACCGTCGGCTCGAAGAAGTAACCCTTCTCGAAACGGTCGCTGCGCTTGCCGCCAGTGAGGATCTTGGCCCCGCGCTTCTTGGCATCCTCGACCAGATCGACCGTCTGCTGCATGGCCTTCTTCTCGAACATGGGGCCGATCTCGATGCCGGGTTCGAGTCCATTGCCGAGCTTCAGGCCGCGGGCGAACTCGACGGCCGCCTCGGTGAATTTCTTCTCGACATCCTTATGCACGTAAAACCGGCTTGGCGCGATGCAGACCTGGCCGTTGTTGCGGAACTTGCCCGTCACGGCGATCTTGGCACCCACTTCGGGGTCGGCGTCCGGGAAGACGATGAACGGGGCGTGGCCGCCCAGTTCCAGGCTGACGCGCTTCATGTGTTCGGCGCAGCCACGCATGATGTGCTTGCCGACTTCGGTCGAGCCGGTGAAGCTGACCTTGCGGCAGATCGGGTTTTCCAGAAATTCGTCGCCGATCTCCTGGGCCGGACCCATGACAAGGTTGATGACGCCCGCGGGAACGCCGGCTTCGATCAGGCACTCGAAG
This sequence comes from uncultured Planctomycetota bacterium, assembly GCA_963767535.1. Taxonomy (GTDB): domain Bacteria; phylum Planctomycetota; class Planctomycetia; order Gemmatales; family Gemmataceae; genus JAJPHU01. The sequence goes on along the minus strand of CAVYEC010000004.1, from coordinate 397,287 downwards.
ACCTGGATGAGACACAGGGGCGTCTGCCCGGCGGGTTTGCAGACGATGGTGCAGCCGGCCGCCAGGGCCGGGGCGATCTTGCGCGCTTGCAGCGTCACGGGGAAATTCCACGGGCTGATCGCGGCCACCACGCCGACGGGATGCTTGACCGTGACGTGCCGTTTGCCCGGCACCGAGTTGGGGATGAGCTGGCCGTAGGCGCGCTTGCCCTCCTCGGCGAACCATTCAAACGTATCGGCGGAGTGCAGCACCTCGGCCTTGGACTCGGCCAGCGGCTTGCCTTGCTCCATGGTCAGCGTGCGGGCGATGGCGTCGGCGCGCTTGCGCATGAGGTCGCCGGTCTTCTTGAGGACCTTGGCGCGGTCCCAGGCGGTCAGCTTCATCCACGCGGTCATGGCCCGCCCGGCGGCCTCCAGGGCGCGGCGCGTCTCGGCCCGCCCGCCATAGGCCACCTCGGCGATCACTTCTTCTGTGGCGGGGTTGATGACGCCCAGCGTGCGGCCATTGTCCGCGTCGCACCATTTGCCGTCGATGTACATGCGCCGCCGCGTCGCGGTCGAGGTTGCGGTTGTCATGCTCGAACTCCACAAAGAGGGTCAGGGCCGCTTTTTTTTGCCCACTCCCGCTCCCGGAACCCTGCCGCCTACAGCGGGAGGCATGCCCGCACCCTGCGGGCCGGCAACCAGGCCCTTCTGCATTTTGTATGCTTGGATCAAGGGACTGACTTTGAAAGAGCCGCTGTATTGCACGTTGGCGCCCGCAACCTTGAAGTTTTTGGCGTCCAGCAAGTCGGCGTTTTCCTTGGACAAATTCGGCAAATTTTTCAGCAATCCCAGGGCCGTGTCGATCTGCTTGTGCAGATCCTCCGCGCTTTTGGAATCGCGGCACAGGACGGTTACATCGAGCCGCACCTCCGAGCCGATTTTCGCTTGGATGGCCAGGCCGTCGGCCTTGTCGAGGCCGTTCTGAAACATGGGGTTGGGACCCATCATCGGCATTGCGCCAGGAGCGCCCGGTTTGCTTTGGCCGGCCTTGAGATCCAGGGCGAAGGCGATCGTCTTGGAAAAGTCCGCCTGTTTCATCGCCATTTGCAGCCCTTCGGGAAACACCGGTTTCTTATCGCGCTGCAAGATGGTCCGCAGCGCCTCGGTTCGGCCGACGATTACCACTTTTTTATCGGGAACGCAGAACGCCGGGCTGTTCGCGTCCGCCGGCTCGTGCAAGAGGTACTTGCCCACTTTCACCTCCGTGTAGGTGGTGCCCTTGCGGTTGGTTCGCATATCCTGGGCGGAAACGGGCTTCTTGGTGCGGACGACGGTGATCATCTCGTTGGCATTGACCGACGAGTTGCCGAAAACGATCTTCTCGATGTCGTCCATCCCCAGGCCCAACTCGTTGTTCTTATCCTGCGTCAGCGCCTGCTCGATCTCGGGGATCTCACGCCGCAATTCCTTGAACGCGCCGCTTTGCAGCAGCTCGTCCATCTGGATGGCGGCAAGCATCTGGCAGTTGTCCGGCATGAACTTGAGTTCGTCGGTGACGCCGCGTGAAGTGAGCAGCCACCAAGCCACGACGCCGGCCGCCGAGCAAAACAGCAGCAATCCGAAGCCGCCGAGCAGTCCGTACAGAAGCAGGGGGGAGCGCTTCTTGTCTTTCTTCTTACCGCGCTTTTTGGAACGCTTGCGAACTTCCTCCGCTTCCTCGGCGTCGTCCTCGTCTTCGGCTGACTTACGGGCGCGCTGGCGCGGTGGCGGCGTCGCTTCCTCCTCGTCCTCTTCGACCACTTCTTCCAGTTCCTCGATTTCCGGCTCGACGATCTTGGCTTTGGAGGGGGCTGCGAGCCGGCGCGACGGGGCCTCCGGTTTGGATCTGTCCCCCCGGTGGGACGACCGAAACGGTCGCGCAGCGAGGACATTTGCCCTTTCGTCCGCCCATGCTATCGGGAACCTTGAGCACGTTGCCGCAGCCGGGGCACTGGAAGGCGATGGTCATGGCTGGGATCCTGAGAAAAATGGGGAGCGTTCGCGCGATCACGATGGCCACATTCTGCCTCATGTAACCCATTGGGGCAAGCGCCTTTGTGGACGGTTTGACTCTCTCGCGCCCGCACCGACTTTTCACGGCATATTCGGCATACTCGTTATTTTCGTGCTAGGGTTGTCGTGAAGAGGCCATGTAGGAGCGGATTGGGTAGCCGAGAGGACCATCACTGATGCGGAAGAGGTTGGCTAGGGCGATCGCGGCATTGCTCGCCGCGGTGCTGATCGGCGGGGCCGGAACAGAGAGCCGAGGCCAGTATTGCCGCCGCACCCCCATCGTCGAGGCCGTCCAGAAGACGCGCAACGGGATCGTCACGATCAAGGTTGGCCGGTCGGGCGACGCCCCCCACAGGGACACGGTCGGCACCGGCGTCATCGTCGATGAGCGCGGCTACGTCATCACCAACTGCCACGTTGTCTCCGGCGCCGAGCGGGCCGTGGTCCGCCTGGCCGATGGCACGCGCCTGGAAGCCCGCGTTCTCACGCTGGACCACCCGCACGACCTTGCCATCCTGAAAGTGCCCGCAGCCGAGCGGAAACTGCAAGCCCTGAGCTTCGCGCCCGGCAGCGACCTGCTAGTCGGTGAGACGGTCATCGCGGTGGGTCATCCGTTCGGCTTCACCAACACGGTGTCCACCGGCATCATCAGCGCCCTCGGCCGCGAGATCACCATGCCCGACGGCGAAACGCTGACGGGACTCATTCAGACCAACGCCAGCATCAACCCCGGCAACTCCGGTGGCCCGATGCTGAACATCAACGGCGAGTTGATCGGCATCAACGTCGCCCTGCGCGAAGGTGCCCAGGGCATCGCCTTCGCCCTGAACGCCGATATCGTGCAGCAAGTGCTGTCCCGGCACCTCAGCGCGGGCAAGATCGCTCGCCTGGAGCACGGCCTGACCTGCCGCGAACGGGTCCAGGAAAGTGCTGCCGTCCGGCAGCAAGTCGTGATCGAGGGCGTGGCGGCGGACAGCCCGGCCGAGACGGCGGGATTGCGGCGCGGCGACTTTCTCTTGAAATTGGGCGAACGCACCGTAGCGAACCGCTTCGACGTGGAACGGGCGCTGTGGAACTGCAAGCCGGGCGAGCGGATCGAGGCTTCCATCCTCCGCGACGGTATGCCGTCAAAGGTGTCGCTGAAATTGGCCGGCGTCCGAGAGAATTGGACGCGAGCCGGCGCTCGCTGAGCTATTAGTCCCAGACACAAGTCAGGGACAACGGAATCAAAAACCCAGGCGGCCGGAACAGAGAAGAGGCCTGTTCCAGGCCGCCTGGCGCGTTCTAATCCGGCGTTTAGCCCTCGTCGTAGTGCAATCCCGTGGCGTCACGCAGCATATAAGCGATCTCTTTCATCTGCTTTTCATCCCAGCCCGAGTAGACGACATACGCCGGATAGCCGTGGTCGCGGCACAGCGAGGCGTGGAAGTTGACCTTGTGGATGGCGAAATACCACCAGATCAAGCCGGGAATGACGCCGGAAAGGAACAGCAAGAAAAAGATTAACCAATCCCACTGTCCGAGGTCGCGGTGCCGGCCGCTGGCGATCCCTTCGTAACCGGCCACGGCGGTCGTTTGCGGCGGCCGGGCGACAAAGCAGACGTGCCACGTTTTCGTCAGCCGCACCCGGCCGCGGCTGTCGCGCGTCAGGTGGATGCGGTCGAACGTGCCCAGCACGAACCCCAGCATGATCGTCAGGCCGAGAAAGGAGCCGATAAAAATGCCGACATCCGCCCCGGCCATGAAAACGCCGATCAATCCCATAATCAGGGAGAAAACCTCGATGCACACAAAGAGCGTCCACCGCCCCTGCCGCGTACCGTTCGTGTCCCACTGGCGGTCGATGGGCTGATAGGTCTTGGCGACCTTCTTGCGTTTGGCCAAATGAAAGCCGCAGCGGACGCACAGGACCGATCCCGGCGGCAGCCTCATGCAACACTCGGGACACACCACGTCGTCGGCTCCCTCGACGGTGTAGGGCGAGGAATCTTCCTCGTCCTTCTCGTCGGGCGCGTCCACGGAGGGCCACCAGACCGGCTCGGGTACCGCCTTCGTGTCCGCGTCGCAAGTCGGACACTCACCCTGACGGCGAACGAGCCGGCCGCAGCGCCGGCATTTAAAGCGCATTTCCGCGGGTTTCTTCGTCTCGGTGGGTGGTTCGACCTTCTTGGGCTTGGGAGCGCGGCTTGCCGGCGGCGGAGTCGGCTGCGCCGGTGTCTGCGGGGGGGAATCGTCGTCAAGCAGCCAGCGTTCGGCTTCTTCCTCGGCCGCCGGTTTCGCTCCGGCTCTTGGTCCGGGCCGCGCGGGTGTTGATGCGGCCGATTCCTGACGCGCCGCCTCGGGCACCGCGCAGATGACACCGCACGCGCACTGGATCTTGTTGCGGCGATACCCCTCGGGGATCGGCACCGGCCGGCCGCAGCCCTCGCAGATGACGGGCATAGACGTAGCACTCCACGATCGCGCGAATAACCAAGGAAACCGCTTCTATCGTATATCGAAGCGAGCCCGGACGCCACCACAGCGGCGAAAGGTTTTCGCATCCGGCTTGAATATTCAGGCGTCCCCGTAGAGTGGGCCGAGTCTTCGAGGCCCACCAGCAGGGGCGTGGTGGGCCTCGAAGACTCGGCCCACCCTACGAGGGCCACGAAGGCTTTCACCCCGTCCTTGCTTGTCCGCCGGGAAAAAATGAGGTTAGAATAGAAAGAGAAGATTGACGCGGGTTGCTCGCTGCTCGAGCGGCCCTCCCCCGCTGGAGCCGAGCATGGGATTTTCGGAAGTGCGCGCGGGCGCCCACAGCGCCAGGGATTGCGTTCCAATAACGAAGACCGTTACGTCGCCGACACCGACCGGGATGTCTTTCTCGTCGCCGACGGCATGGGTGGACAGGAATTCGGCGAACAGGCCAGCAGCATGGCCGTCGAGATCATTCCGCACGCGGTTCGGGTCCACCTCGACGCGGACGGCGACCCCCATCAGGCGGTGATGCAAGCCCTCTTCGACGCCAACCGCGCCATCCTTGACGCCAGCCAGCACCAGGACATCGGCCGGCGCATGGGCACCACCGCAGTGCTGGCCGTGCGCCGGGATGACCAGTTTTACGTCGCCGGCCTCGGCGACAGCCGGGCCTATCTCATCCGCGGCGAGTATGTCGAACAGCTCACGATCGACCACACCGTCGCCGACGCCCTGGCCCGCAACGGCGCGCTGACGCCCGAGCAGGCCCGCCAGAGTCCGTATCGCCACGTCCTTTACAAGTTCCTCGGCTGCTCCGACCTTTCGGACTCGGCCGAGGTGCGCCCCTTCACCCCCCAGAAGGGCGACCGTCTCGTCTTGGCCAGCGACGGCTTGACCAATTTCATCGCCGCCGACGATCTGATCGCCGGCGCGGCGCGTCATGCCGATCCGCAGGAATGGGCCAACGAACTGGTGACGCTAGCCCTGGAGCGCGGCTCCAACGACAACGTCACCTGCGTCGTTGTCGCCTTCTCGTAAGCTTAGATTGCCTTTCGTCCGTTGAATCCGCCCATGCCCTTGCCGGCGAATCCGCCCATGCCCATGCCGCCCATGCCTCCGCGCATGCCCATACCGCCCATCATCATGCCGCCCATGCCCATCATGCCGCCCATACCCATCATGTTGCCCATCATGCCGCCCATCATGTTCATGCCCCCCATGCCCATCATGCCGCCACCCATTCCCATCATGCCGCCGCCCATGCCGCCCATCATGGACATTCCGCCCATCATCATCCCGCCCATTCCCATCATTCCGCCGCCCATCCCCATCATTCCCATCATGCCTCCGCCCATGCCCATCCCGCCGCCCATGCCCATCCCGCCGCCCATGCCGGCCATTTGGCCCCAGATGAGCCAGCCGGCCGTGCTGTCGCTCATCTGATTATTGATCTGCGGCATGATTGGGGGAGGGGGCATTTGATTGCCGCCGCCGCGGAACTGGCCGCTGGACAGGCTCGGCCAGAGCAGAAGCGCGACGGCCATGACCAAGCCAACCACGTAACCGGCCTTGAGAAAGCGTGACGATGAGAACATGAATGACCTCCCCTTGCTGTTGGATCCCCGAAATCCAGTCGAGTGCCCACTCCTCCTCGGGAATGACAACGGCGCTCGATCGGATTCTCTGGCGTAGGCGGCCGATGAGTCTCCCCCGCCGCTCCCGGAGTTTATTACCCTGGAAGGCCACAAACCTTACAGAAGTGACACATTTTTTTTCGTCGTCCCGTCGTAATCCTTCTCTGCTTGTATTCCGCTGGAGCCAGCTGTTGGCTACACTTCTGGAAGCTTCCGCCTGCACGGAGGTAGCCTGTTTCTCCAGCACTACGCCGGGGGTGGAAGGAGTTGCCTGCCAGCCGAACGCCCGGACTCATCGCCGAGCCGCGAGGAGTCCTCAGCGTGGGAGGTAAGTACCCGGCAGGCGGAAGTCTCTCGAATTGACCTAATTCGGATGGTGCGGCAACGCCATCGTCTCCCTCGTGTGATGGATCAGTTCCACCTCCGCGACGGCCCGCCAATCCTCTTCTTCCTCGGCTTCCTCCCGCGCCGGCGGATGCCGGTCCTTGAACCACTGGATGACGTAGTAGAACACCGGCGTCAGGAAGATGCCGAACAGCGTCACGCCGAGCATGCCGGCGAACACCGCCGTGCCCAGCGTGCGCCGCATCTCGGCGCCGGCCCCCTCGGACAGCATCAGCGGCACCACGCCGAGGATGAAGGCGAACGAGGTCATGATGATCGGCCGCAAACGCAGCTGGCAGGCGGCCAGCGTCGCCTCGGTTCGCGACATGCCCGCCTCGCGCTGGGCCTTGGCGAACTCGACGATGAGGATCGCGTTCTTGCACGCCAGGCCGACCAGCACGAGGAAGCCGATCTGCGTGAAGATGTTGATGTCCATCTTCGCCATGACCACGCCGGCGATGGCGCAGAGCAGACACATGGGCACGACGAGGATGACGGCCAGCGGCAGCGACCAGCTCTCGTACTGCGCCGCCAGCACCAGGAACACCAGCACCACCGCCAGCAGGAACACCCACATGGCCGTGTTGCCGGTCTGGAGTTGCAAGCAGCGCCAGCTCGGTCCACTCGGTCCGCATCGTCTGCGGCAACTGCTCCTCGGCCGCCGCCTCCAGGTGCGCGATGGCCTGGCCGGAACTCGTCTCCGGCCCGGCGTCGGCGTGGATCGGCGGCGGACGGGTACATGTTGTAGCGCATCACCATCACCGGCCCGCTCACGAAGCGCACCTTGGCGAAGTCCGCCAGCGGGACCATCTCGTTCTGGTTGTTGCGCACCTTCAACTGCTTGATGTCCTCGACCGTCTGCCGGAACGTCGTCGCGGGCCTGCACGTTGACCTGCCAGGTGCGGCCGAAGCGGTTGAAGTCGTTGATGTAATACGGCCCGATGGTGGACTCCAGCGTCGTGCGGATGTCGTCGATGGAGACGCCGCGGTCCTTGGCCTGGGTGCGGTCGATGATGAGTTCCAGCCAGGGCGTGTCGGCCCGGAAGCTGGTGAACACGCCTTGCAGGTTGGGGTCGGCCTCGCCGGCGGCGACTACGCGTGTCGGCGGTCTTCTGCAGGGCGGCCAGGCCGTTGTCGCCGGTGTCCTGCACGATGATCTTGAAGCCGCCCGCCGTGCCCAGACCCTCGACGGGCGGCGCCCCGAAGATGTTCACGATCGCCTTGCGGCAACTCCTTGGCCGAGCCGTTCCTGCAGCGCGGCGGCGATGGCGTCGCTGGAAAGGTCGGCACGCGTGCGGTCGTCGAACTCGTCGAGCATCAGGTAGAGGGCGCCGAAGTTCGAGGCGTTGGCGCCGAGCAAGATCGACTGGCCGGAGATGGCGACGGTGTGCTTGACGCCCGGGTCTTGCAGGGCGATCTCCTCGATGCGGCGGACGACGTCTGCGCGTGCGCGTCACCGAGGCGGCGTCGGGCAGTTGCACGTTGACGAGCAAATAACCCTTGTCCTGCTGCGGAATGAAGCCGGTCGGCGTGTGCGTGAAGCCCCACCACGTCAGCACCAACAGTCCGCCGTAGACCGCCAGCACCATCAGGCTGACGCGCAGCAGTCCGGATACCGCGCGCGTGTACACGGTGGTCGAGAAATCGAAGGCGCGGTTGAACTGGCGAAACGACCAGCCGAGCAGGAAATTGAGCGGCTTGCCGAGGACCAACCCGACCACGGTCCCGATCACCACCCCGTCAGGATCGGCCCCCACAGACGCAACGAGTCCGCCGGCGAGAGCTTGGTTCAGGAGGGCCGCCAGGGCGTGGGCAGTAGTGATGGCCAATCTTATGACCCAGCCAGGCGCCCAGGGCGCGAAAGCGAACCACGGCAGCGCCTCGAAATGTCCCTTCACACGCCGTTTCAGCAAGAGCGCGGAAAGCGCCGGGCTGAGGGTCAGCGAGTTGAACGCCGAAATCACCGTGGAAACGGCGATGGTCAAGGCGAACTGCCGGAAGAACTGGCCGATGATGCCCGTGATGAACGTGCAGGGCACGAACACCGCCGCCAGCACCAGGCCGATCGCCACTACCGGCCCGGAGACCTGCTCCATCGCCTTGATGGTCGCCTCGCGCGGTGACAGGCCGTGTTCGATGTGGTGTTCGACCGCCTCGACCACGACGATGGCGTCATCAACGACGATGCCGATGGCCAACACCAGGCCGAACAGCGTCAGGTTATTCAGGCTGAAGCCCATGGATGGCCATGACGGCGAAGGTGCCGACGACGGCCACGGGCACGGCGATGAGCGGAATGAGGGCCGAACGCCAGTTCTGCAAGAACAGCAGCACCACCACGGCCACCAGCACGATCGCGTCGAAGAGGGTCTCGCCGACTTCGGAGATCGACTCCTTGATGAACGGCGTGGTGTCGTAGACGATGTCGTAGTCGATGCCCGGCGGGAAGTGCCGCTTCAACTGCTTCATGCGCTCCTTGACGCGGCTGGCCACGTCCAGCGGCGTTGGAGCCAGGCAGTTGGTAAACCGACAGCGCCACCGACGGCTTGCCGTCGAGCGTACATGCCTGGTCGTAAGATTGGGCGCCCAATTCGATGTTGGCCACGTCCTTGAGGTAGACGAGCGAGCTGCGCGCTGTTCTTGACGATGATGTTGGCGAACTGCTCGGTGCTTTCGAGCCGGCCGAGCGTGGTGATGATGTACTGCGACACTTGCCCGGTCGGCGTCGGCGGCTGGCCGATCTGACCGGCGGCCACCTGGATATTCTGCGCCTGCACGGCAGCGATCACGTCCTGGGCGTTGAGGTTGTAGGTCGCCAACTTCTGCGGGTCCAGCCACAGCCGCATACTGTAATCGCGCTGGCCGAGGTAGGTGATGTCGCCGACGCCCGGCAGACGGGACAATTCGTCGCGGATCTGAATGGTGGCGTAATTACTCAACTCCAGGTTCGTTCGGCTGTCGTCGCTGGAGAAGAGGTTGACGATCATGAGGACGTTGGACGACTTCTTCTTGACGGAGATGCCGCGGCGCTTGACGAGGTCGGGCAGGATCGGCTCGGCCAGCGACTCGCGGTTTTGCACGAGCACTTGCGAGATGTTCAGGTCGGTGCCCGGCTCGAACGTGACGGTAAGCGTGTATTTGCCGTCGTTGGTGCATTGCGAGGACATGTACATCATGTTCTCGACGCCGTTGACCTGCTGCTCGATCGGGGCGGCCACCGTGTCGGCGACGACCTTGGCGTTAGCGCCGGGATAGTAGGCCGACACCTCGACCGTGGGCGGCGCGATCTCCGGGTATTGCGCCACCGGCAGGGTGAACAGCGCGATCGTGCCGGCCAGGACGATGACGATGGACAGCACCGACGCGAAGATGGGACGGTTAATGAAAAAGCGGGAAAACACGTTCGTGCCTCAACTGAACCTTACGAACTCTCTTTGGATGCTTTTGTGCTTGATTCAACGTCCTCGCCAACGTCCTCGTTCCCAAGCTCTGCTTGGGAACGCTGCTCCGCGTGAGCTTCCGCTTCGCATTCGACTTCCTTTCGCGGGAAGGGAATCCGAGTGTCGTCGTTGGCGTTCTCCCGAGCCTGGGCATGCGGTAACTTCCGCAGGAGCATTCTCGAATCGGCGTCCGGCGACTTCTCGTGTCCGTTGGTTTGTACGCCGTTGACGTGCGGGGTTGCCGTATGGCCGTTGGATGCCGTACCGACTTCCACATGCACCATCGGCCTGGGCGAAAGGACCGGGCCGCGCCGCCGCCGCGCCATGCTGAAAAGCAGCATCAACAAGCGCGGGATGCCCAGCGTCAGAATCAGGACGGCGTACAGCAGCACCTTGCCGGCCCGCCGCGACATTGCCGAAGCCAGCATCGGCGTCTCGGCGAACCCTTCGATCACGTAGAAGAACACGGGCGTCAGGAAGATGCCGAAGAGCGTCACGCCCAGCATCCCGCTAAAGACGGCCACGCCGAGCGTGCGCCGCATCTCGGAGCCGGCCCCGTGGCCGACGAGCAGCGGCACGACGCCGAGGATGAAGGCGAACGAGGTCATCAAAATGGGCCGCAGACGCAGCCGGCACGCCGCCAGGGTCGCCTCGCGGCGCGACAGGCCGCCTTCCTCGTGCGTGTGCTTGGCGAACTCGACGATGAGGATGGCGTTCTTGCTGGCCAGGCCGACCAGCACCACGAAGCCGATCTGCGTGAAGATGTTGATGTCGCCGCCGGTCGCCGCCACGCCGGTGAGCGAGCCAAGGATGCACATGGGCACGACGAGAATGACGGCCAAGGGCAAAGCCCAGCTTTCGTACTGCGCCGCCAGCACCAAAAACACGAACGCCACCGCCAGCGGGAAAATCAGGTTGTTCCAGATGTTCTTGGAGGCGTCGATCTGCATGTAGTTGATCTCGGTCCACTCGAACGCCATCCCCGGCGGCAAAACCTCCTTGCACAGCCGTTCCATCTCCTCGATGCCTTCTCCACTAGACACGCCGGGCTTGGTGGCACCGAGGATGGCGGCGGCGGGGTACATGTTGTAGCGGCCGATGTTGATCGGCCCGCCGATCTCGCGGACCTTGACGACGGCCCCCAGGGGCACCATCTCGCCGCCGGCGTTGCGCACCTTGAGCAGCTTGATCTTGTCGGGATCGTCTCGGTATTCGCCGCCGGCTTGCACGACCACCTGCCAGGTCCGGCCAAAGCGGTTGAAGTCGTTGACGTACAGCGAGCCGAGGTACGTTTGCAAGGTGCTGAAGACATCGGACGGATTGACGCCCATCGTCTGGCACTTGTCGCGCTCGATGTCCATGAACAGCTGCGGCGTGTTGGCCCGGAAGATGGAGAACAGGTTTTCGACCTTGCTGCTCGGCGGGGCGGGAGGCAGACCTTCGACCGGCTCGCCCTTGGTCCGCGCGATGATGCGCTCGATCTGCTTCTGGATTTCGCCTTCGCCGAGGTCGCCGCGGTCCTCAATGATGATCTTGAAGCCGCTGGCCGAGCCGAGTCCGGAAACCGGCGGCGGAGTGAAGATCGACACCATCGCTTCGGGAATTTCCCTGGCGAGCAGCTCGCGCACCCGGTTGGTGATGGCCGTGGCCGTCAGCGACGGATCGCGCCGCTCGTCGAACGGCGCGAACGACACGAAGAATTGGCCGAAATTTGAGCCGTTGGCGTTAAGGGTGAACGACTGGCCGGCGATCTCGGTTACGTGGACAACCCCTTGCAAGGGCTGCACGAGTTGCTGGATGCGGTCCACGACTTGCTGCGTGCGCTGGAGTGAGGCGGAGTCGGGCAATTGCACGGCGATGTAGAAACGGCCCTGATCCTGGTTGGGAATGTAACCGGCCGGCAGGCCGTTGGCCGGGTCAAACGAACCCCACTTGTGCGTCAGTCCCGCGGGCAAACGATCCTTGGGCAACTGGCCCAATCCCGGAATACCGATAAAGCCAGCCCCGGTCAGGGCCAACATGCCGACATACAGCACCAGTACCAAGGCGCAGCCGCGCAGCGCCAAACCCACCACGCGGGTATACCCGCCGGTGGCCCGCCGAAACGTGGCGTTGAACAGCCGAAAGAACCAGCCCAACAAGAAATCGAGGCCGCGGCCGAGAATGTCCTTCTTCGCCCCGCGCGGTTGCAACAGGATGGCCGCCAGGGCCGGGCTGAGCGTGAGTGAGTTGAACGCTGAGATCACCGTGGAGACGGCGATGGTCAGCGCGAATTGCCGGAAAAACTGGCCCGTGATGCCGCTGATGAACGCACACGGCACGAACACGGCCGACAGCACCAGGGCCACGGCGATGACCGGACCCGAGACCTGCGTCATCGCCTTGTGGGCGGCCTTGCGCGGCGACAGGCCGTTCTCGATATGATGCTCGATGGCCTCGACGACGACGATCGCGTCATCGACGACGATGCCGATCGCCAACACCAATCCGAACAGCGTCAGGTTGTTCAGACTGAAGCCGATGGCGGCCATGACGGCGAAGGTGCCGACGACGGCCACCGGCACCGCCACCAGCGGAATCAGCGCCGACCGCCAGTTCTGCAAAAACACCAGCACCACGATGGCGACGAGGGCGATCGCCTCGATCAAGGTCCGCACGACTTCCTTGATCGACTCGCGGATGAATGGCGTCATGTCCAGGGAGACAGCGTAGTCGATGTCTTCGGGAAAATATTTCTTCAGCTCGCGCATCTTGGCCTGGATGCGATCGGCCACGTCGATGGCATTGGCCTCCGGCAGCGCCCAGACGGCGATGCTGCCGTTGGGGAATCCGTTGAGCTTGCTGGTCGAATCCCGGCTTTTCGCGCCAGCTCGGCGTGGCCCACGTCTTTGAGCCGGACTTTTCGGCCTTCGCCGTCGGTACGCAGGACAATGTCTTCAAACTCGGCGGGATCGGTAAGCCGGCCGAAGGTGGTGATGGTGAACTCGAACGGTTTGTCGGACGCCGTCGGCTCCTGCCCGATGTGGCCGGCGGCGACCTGGCGGTTCTGCTCGCGGATGGCGTTGACCACGTCGCCGGAAGTCATGTTCAGCGACGCCAACTTCTCCGGATCGACCCACAGGCGCATGCTGTAATCCTGCTGGCCGAAGATGTTCACGTCGCCGACGCCCTGCACGCGCTTCAGCTCGTCGGCGACGTGGATCGTGGCGAAGTTGCTCAGGTACAACTGATCGTAGCGCCCGTGCGGCGAGAAGATGCCGATGACTTGCAGGATGTCCGGGTTGCGCTTCCGGGTGGTGACGCCGGTTTGCTTGACCACGTCGGGCAAAAGCGGCAGGGCGAGGTTGACGCGATTTTGCACCAGCACCTGGGCGAAATTCTGGTGCGTGCCGGGCTTGAAGGTGACAGTCAGGGTGTACGAGCCGTCGTTGTTGGACTGCGACACCATGTACATCATGCCTTCGACGCCGTTGACTTGCTGCTCGATGGGGGCGGCCACCGAGTCGGCGACGACGTGGGCGTTGGCGCCGGGGTAGGTGCAGGAGACGATGATGCTCGGCGGCGTGATCTGCGGGTACTGCGCGTACCGGCAGGTTGAGGGCGGCCACGGTCCCTGCCAGGGTGATGACGATCGACAGCACCGAGGCGAAGATCGGCCGTTCGATGAAGAAATGCGAGAACATGAACGCTCCTGATCTCCCACCGTCCTACCGACCCCGCCCCTCGGAGTGCTTCGACTTTCCGCCCGAATGGTCCAGAGGCAGCTCGGAGAGGTTGGGCGCGCGCACGTCCGTTTTCGGGTGCTCGACCTCCGGGTGGTAGGCGGCCAGCATCCGCGTCAGCGACGATTTCGGCGGCGCCGGCGGATCCTGCATCTTCACCTGCACATGCAATTTCGGCCGTACACGCTGCATCCCGGAGATGATCACGCGCTCGCCTTCCTTCAGCCCGGTCTTGATCGCGCGCAACCCCTCGATCGACTGGCCGAGCGTCACGGAGCGATATTCCACTGCCTCCTCGTCGTTGACGACGTAGACGTACTTCCGCCCCTGGTCGCTCATGAGCGCCTCGTCGGGGATGAGGATCGTCTTGTAGGAGGTGCCGAGCGGCAGGCGGATGCGCACGAACAGGCCCGATTTGAGGACACGGGAGGGGTTGTTGAACACGCCGCGCATGCGAACCGTGCCGGTGTTGGCATTGAGGCGGTTATCGAGGAAGTTGACGTGGCCCATGTCCGTGAACTCGTCCTGGTTGGCCAGGCGCATCAGCACGGGAAACTGGAGCGTGGAAAACCACTTGCTCCCGCCCGGCGCGGTCGATGCCGACGAGGTCGCGGCCACCAGATCGAGGTAGGTCCGCTCGTCCACATCGAAGTAGGCGTACATCCGGTCCTCGCTCACGATGGTCGTGAGGATGGTCTGGTCGGCGTTGACGAGGTTGCCGGGGTCCACCTGACGGCGGCTGATCCGCCCGCTCAGGGGATGGCCCTCGTCATCGCGGAGCGATGGGGCCACGACGCGGGTGAATTTCAGATACAGCTCGGCCCGATCGCGGGCCGCCTTCATCGAGCCGACCGTGGCGATGGCCCTGTCCCGGTTGGCGACGGCTTGGTCGTACTCTTCCTGGCTGACGCTGCCATTGCCAATCAACTGCCGGTGCGCTTGGCCTTGTGGACCTGAAGCTTGCGATCCGCTTCCGCCTGCTTGAGGTTGGCCTCGGCGACATCGAGATCGGCTTGATACGTGCGCGGGTCGATCTGAAACAGTAGTTGCCCTTCCTTAACGACATCACCTTCCTTGAACGGCGCCTCCAGGATGTACCCGGAAACGCGCGGCCGCACGTCCACGGTCTTGAGCGCATCGAGCCGGCCGGTGAAATCCTGATAATCCGTAATGTCGTCGTTGATCGGCTTGGTGACGATCACCTCGACCGTCTTCTCGCCCCCCTTCGACTTGGCCGCTGGAGCGCAACCGCCCGCGATCAAGACCGTCAGAAACAGGACCGCCATGCCCAGTCGCAACCAGTGCGCGTGGGAAGGAGCTTTCTCTCTGATGAGCCTCTGTCCGTCTCTCCCACCTCTCTCGGGCCGGCCGGGCCGGAGGAAGGAATCAGTCATGATCATTCTCCGGAATTGCTCCGCAAATAAATATCTCGCAAGAAATCCGGGCCAAATTGTCGTGGAGGGCATTCCAGACCGTCAGGTAGGGACAAGCCAATAAACTCGGACTGACCAGTCAGTTCTACATTTCATTATCTAAGGTCTTTGGGCGTTGTCAATCAGAAAAATCGGCAGATTGCTCCTGTTTTGCCGGAGGAAAGAAGCCGTCCCTGGCAAGCCGAGGAAGAGGAGAAGAAGGGAATCATTCGGGAAGGATCGACTGGTGCTTGCAGAGGATTTCCTGCAATTCCAGCGGGTCCACGGGTTTGACGAGATGCAAGTCGATGCCAGCTTCCGCCGAGCGGCGACGGTCTTCCTCTTGGCCATAGCCCGTGATGGCGATGAGGAACGGTTTTTTTTGTTCCGGCGGCCTGCGGATTTGCCGCGCCACTTCCCAGCCGTCGAGTCCGGGCAGGCCGATGTCGAGCAACACCACGTCGGGCGGATCCTCGCCGATCACCTGCAAGGCCGCCCGGCCGTCATGGACCATGCGGACCTCATGCCCATACAGGCGCAAGAGAAGAGCCGTGCTGAACGCCGAGTCCGGGTTGTCCTCGACAATCAGGATGTGCAATCCCTTCCGTGCAGGCTCCACCGGAGGAACCTCCCAACCAGGGCGATCCTTGGGATGTAACGTCGGCACTTAAAAGACAGCCGAGGGCGTGCTGCGGGCGCGTCAGGCTTCGTCGTCTTTGGCCTCGCGGAGTTCCTCTTTGAGTTCGCGCACTTCCTCCTTGACTTCTTTTAGCTCCTCTTTGACCTCCGTAATGTCCTCTTTGACTTCTTTGAGAAGCTCTTTCGTCTCGGTGGCCAGGGCGACATTCTGCTTGGCGAGTTCCTCGGTCTTGCCCGCCAGGCGGATCACTTCCTGAATCATGAGCAGTACCCTTTCCAACTCGGCAAGGTCGGCGGGTTTGATCAGATAATAGTCGAACCCTGCTTCCTTCACGCGCTGGGCATGGAACGCATCGGAGAAGGCCGTCAACGCGACGAGCTTGATTTTCTCCAGTCCCGGCTGTTGACGAATGCGCTGGGCCAGTGTGAGACCGTCCAGCCCCGGCAGGGCGAGGTCGGTGACCAGACAATCCGGCCGATAAACGCTCGCCGTTTCCAGTGCGACAGCGCCGTCATACGCGACGCGGTGATCGTAGCCCCACAAATTCAGCAGCACTCCAAGGGTGTCGGCGGCGTCGTGATTGTCATCGACGACGAGGACCTGGAGGACACGCTCGGTTTGTTTCTCAGTTCCGAGATCGTCCGCCGTCATGATTGGCCCTCGCGTCCTGTCCCGTTTTCCGCCGGCCACGACATCCCACGTGGGGGCTACTCGAGCTTCCGCCCGATTGAAATGCAAAGCTCATGCCGAACGGCAGGACGAGAACGAGTGCCAGATCGTTGCCAGCGACCATCGCCGCGTTTATAATCCGTGCGCCCTGGACATTCCAACCACCACGAGGGTAACGCCATGTTAGGGATCGTTGATCGCCGGGATTTTCTCCGGCACTCCGCCGGACTCGCCGCCGGCCTGGGACTGGGCGCCGCCGCCTTGCCGCTCTGCGCGGACGAGACGAAGAAAGCGCCCTTTCTGATTTCGCTGGCGCAGTGGTCGCTGCACCGCGCGTTCTTCGGCAAGAAACTCGACCCGATGGACTTCGCCAAGATCGCCAAGCAGGACTACGGCATCGACGCCATCGAGTACGTCAACCAGTTTTACAAGGACAAGATCAAGGACAAGGATTTCCCCTCCGAGCTGAAAAAGCGGGCGGAGGGCGAGGGCGTCAAGAGCGTCCTCATCATGTGCGACGGGGAAGGGAACCTGGGCGATCCCGACGAGGCGAAGCGGAAGAAGGCGGTCGAGAACCATTACAAATGGGTCGATCTGGCCAAGTTCCTCGGCTGCCACTCCATCCGCGTCAACGCCTACAGTCAAGGCACCCGCGAGGAGCAGATGGAGCGCGCCGCCGACGGCCTGCGCCGGCTGACAGAGTTCGGCGCTCAGCACGAGATAAACATCATCGTCGAGAACCACGGCGGCCTGTCGTCGGACGGCGAATGGCTGGTCGGCGTCATGAAGAAGGTCGATAACCGGCACTGCGGCACGCTGCCGGACTTCGGCAACTTCGACGAGAAGGCGGATCGCTACGAGGCCGTGAAGCTAATGATGCCCTACGCCAAGGGCGTCAGCGCCAAATCGCACGACTTTGACGCCGAGGGCAACGAGACACACACCGATTACAAACGGATGATGAAGATCGTCCTCGACGCCGGCTATCATGGCCGCGTCGGCATTGAATACGAGGGCGGCAAGCTCAGCGAGCCGGACGGCATCCGCGCCACCAAGAAACTACTGGAGCGCATCCGCGACGATGTGGGCGGGTGACATTAGCGCCACATAGCCCCCGGCTTGCCGGGGGCTATGTGGTGTTTTTGGATCGTCCGCGCCACTGTTCCTCCGCCGAACTTGGCCGCAGATACAACGGCTCCAGCGTCCACGGATCATCGCGTTCCCCGGCGACATAACGGGCCAATCCCAGACGCAGAAGACTCGCCGGCTGCGCTTCCCACCGATTCGCATCCACCACGGAAACATCCGCAGACAAGCGCGCCGCCCACTTCCGCAATCCCGGACCCGTGACCCACGCACTCGGCTCGCGTGCGGCGAGCCAATCAGCGAAGGGCCGAATCGCCAGTGGTGTGCGCGGACGCCAATCCCCGTCGATGTGCGCGAACGATTGCACGTAAACCTTGTCTTGCTGGGCGTCGGCGAGGACATCGACGAGGCCGGCCGGCTCCGGTGCTTGCAGCGCGACGGCGGCGAAGGTGTCTACAGCGAGGAGAGCGCAGCCGGAGGCGTAGGCGAACGTCTTGGCGGACATGATGCCGACGCGCAGGCCGGTGTAGCTGCCCGGCCCGCGGCTGACGAGGATCGCTTGCAACTCACGCGGCTTCCAACCCTGCTCCGCCAGGAGCGCCGCTACCGCCGGTGCCAGATCGCGAGCATGGCGGTGCGCTTCATCCAGCAAGCGCACTCCAAGCAATTGGTCGCCGACTGCCACAGCGACCTGGCCGGTGCGGCCCGATGTTTCCAGAATCAGCAGCCGAGGAGCAGTGAGTTCGGACATGATCGACCACCTACCTTGATTGACGCTCCACCTCAAGGATTTTACAATCCGTTCGCGTCATCCGTCAGGAAGTCCGGGGAGCGGATAGGTTCACGAGGAAGATCGCATGGCCGAATCGAGCGTGTTGACCATTCATACCGACGGCGCCTCGCGCGGCAATCCGGGTGACGCCGCGTTCGCTTACGTCATCGAGCAAGACGGCCAGCCACCCATCGAGGAGGCCGACTGCCTCGGAAAAATGACCAACAATCAGGCCGAATACACGGCCCTCGTCCGCTCCCTGGAACACGCCCTCGAACTGGGGGCGCATCATCGGCTCATGATCCACAGCGATAGCGAGTTGATGGTCAAGCAGATGAACGGCGAGTATCGCGTCAAGAACGAGGAGCTGCGCGATTTGTACGAACAGGCGTGTGTCCTGCGTCGCCGCTTCGACGGCCCCGTGACCATCCGCCATGTGCGGTGCGCACAGAACAAACGAGCGGATCAACTGTGCAACGAAGCGCTCGACGGCAAGCGCTGTTCGACCCCGCGTGCGGTCCCGGTATTGGAAAAAGTAAATTCGACGCCCGGACCGAGTCTGCGCGAGGAGGCATTGACCTACTTGCGGCAAATCGACGCGAAGTCGTCTCCGGAACAGGTCTGGAAACGACTGGTGGAAATCCTCGAACGGCACGGAATCACCTTGCCGGCGTCGGAGCGCTGAGCGGTGCTGTCGGGCGGGGCTAGCCTCCTGGAAGGAGTCTCTTATGAGACGCGGTCTTTTCTTCCTGTTCTCTTTCGGTTTCTCGCTCCTCCTCATTTTTCCACCTGCGGCCCCACTCGGCGCTGTGGCCGAAAATGGATTGCAAGCCGGATTCGCGGAGGAGGACATCACGCCGCGTCTGGATGGCAAGACGGTGTTCATGGCCGGTTTCGGCCATAATCGCAAGGCGACCGGAGTTCACAATCCCCTGAAGGCGCGCGTCATCGTGTTGCGGCACAGCGAGGCCAAGATCGCTCTCGTCTCGGTGGACCTGATCGGTTTCTTTTATCCACACGTCGAGCGCATCCGGCGCGAACTGCCCGGTTTCACCTATGTCGTCGTCTCCAGCACGCACAACCACGAAGGGCCGGACACGCTCGGCCTGTGGGGGGCGAATGCTTTTCAGAGCGGCGTCGATCCCGACTATCTCGCCCTCGTCGAGAAACAGATCGTTCGCGCGGTGAAGACGGCCGACGCGACCTGCCAAACCGTCACCGCCCGCATCGGCAGCATCCACGCTCCCGAACTCCTCCACGACACGCGCGAACCGTTCGTCAAGCACGACGAGTTGGTCGCCCTCGATTTTCGGGACCAGCACGATCAGCCGGCTGGACTCGTCGTGCAGTGGAATTGCCATCCCGAAACGCTCGGCAGCAAAAATACGCTACTCAGCGCCGATTATGTCGGCGCCGCCGTCAAGGCGCTGCACGAGAAACATCGCTGTCCTGTCGTTTACCTGACCGGCACGGTGGGCGGACTCATGACCTCGCTCAAAGTCGAGGTCAAGAGCGCCGCGGGCAAGTCCCTGGAGGACGGTACGTTTGAAAAAACGGAGCGCTATGGCGAACTGCTGGCAGAGGCAACCGAACGCGCTTTGAAAGCGAGCGTTGCCATAAAGCTGACGCCGTTGCATGTGCGGCGGCAGGAGTTGTTTTTACCGTTGGATAACAAACTGTATGTGCTGTCGAGGCAACTGGGCGTCTTGAAGCGCGAGGGGTATCGGTGGGCCGGTGATCCGTACCGGGCAGAGCCGGCCCACGACCTCAAGGACGACAAACCACTTTGCATGCGTACTGAGATCGCTTGGCTGCGTCTGGGTGATCTCGACATCGCCGCCATACCGGGGGAGATTTATCCGGAATTAGTGCTCGAAAAGGTGCAAGACCCGGCCGATCCCGCCGCGGACTTCCCCAACGCTCCGGTCGAGCCGGCGATTTACAAACAACTGCGCGGGCCGCATCGGATGCTGATCGGACTGGCCGGCGACGAGATCGGTTACATCATCCCGAAACGTCAATGGGACGAGAAACCGCCCTTCTGCTACGGGCGCAAGCAGTCGCAGTATGGTGAGATCAACAGCCTCGGACCCAATACCGCGCCGCTGCTCTGTCGCGCGTTCAAGGAATTGGTTCAAGGAGCGAAGTAATGAGTATTGTTTAGCCGCGAGCCGCAGGCGAGCGCGGCCGCGCTCGCCTGCGGCTCGCGGCTAAACGGCTCGTCAATTCCGTGAGCGCGAGGACTGGTTCGCGGGGAACGGCTGCGCCGCGTTGGGAATCGGCGACAGGCGCGGATCGGGCGCCGGCACGATGGGCGGTCCCGTCGGTGCGCCGAGGTTGGTCGGGGGCGGCGACGGCGGCGGCAGGCCCGGATCACCCAGGATCGGGCCGTCACTGATTACCGTGCCGCCATGTCCGGGTATACCTCCCCCGCATTCGCACGGACATCCTCGCCGCGAATGCCAACCCATGCGTGACCAAAACGAGCCGCGGCTGTTGCAAGAATTCGTCGCGCAGCCCGCCGCCAGCAGGACGGCGGGTAGCGTCGCCCAGATCGCCAATCGAAACCGTTTCATGTGCGGTCCCCTAATCGGAATCATCCCAGAACGGGAGCGAAGGACGGGTGTTGCACGAATCAGACGTGAAGTTGCGCCGGTCTGCCCGCGCACTAACCATGCGCGAGGAAGGGCGGCGGGGCAAATCGGCAAGGGGCACGAAAAAAGGCCCATGAGGTAAACCTCATGGGCCTGGTAAGCGCCGCCGGATTTGTCGATCCGTCACGCACAGACGGAACTCACCAGCCCGCAGCGCGAGCAAGGGTTGCCCCTTGCTCGCGCTGCGGGCTAACCGGCCTTCTTGGACGGCATGTCGCCGGCCAGCTTGATCTGGTTGCGCAGATAGTCCAGGGCCGAGTCGAGCTGCTTGTCCTTGAACTCCGGCTTGGCCGGGGCCGGCTTGCCCTTGGGCCGGATGACCATCGCGTCGCTCAGGTGCTCTTCGAGGTCGAAGCGGTCCTTGGACGACAGCTTGATGATCTTGTCGGGCACGACGCCCCATTCGTCCTCCTCCTTGCCGGTCGTGCTCGACTTGTTGAGGTTCTTCTTGCTGGGCCGCCAGAACGTGGCGGTCGTCAGCTTCAACTCGCCGCCCTCGAACGGCTGGATGTTCTGCACGCTGCCCTTGCCGTAGCTGCGTTCGCCGATGACGAGGGCGCGCTTGTGGTCCTGCAGGGCGGCCGAGACGATCTCGCTGCCGCTGGCGCTGTAGCCGTTGACCAGGCACACCATCGGGAAGTCCAGCAGGCTGCCGCGCGAACGGCCGCTGAAGGCGTGTTCGCGCCCGACCCGCGGCCGGATGCTCACGATCACGCCGTCGTCGATGTACAGGTCGGAAATCCGCACGGCGCTGTCGAGCAACCCGCCGGGGTTGAAGCGCAGGTCGAGGATGAACCCCTTGATGCCGCGCTTGGTCAGGTCGTCCATGACGCGCAGGATGTCGTTGTAACTGTTGCGCGCGAAGCTGGTCAGGCGGATGTAACCGATCTTGTTCTCCGGGTCGATCATGTAGTCCCAGTCGTCCTTGGCGGTGCGCTTGTAGCCGAGCACCGATTCGACCTCGACGTAGCCGCGCGTCAGGTTGAAATCCAGCGGTTTGTCCTGACCCTCGCGCTTGATGGTCAGCTTGACCGGCGTGTTGGCCTTGCCGATGATCTTGGTGACGGCCTTGTTCAGCGGCAAACCCTTGGTGGGGATGACCTCGGGCGGGTCGATCGGATTGCCGTCGCTGTCCACCTCGCGGGTGACGCTCGTAATCAGGTCGCCGGCCTGGATGCCGGCCTTGTACGCCGGGCTACCCTTGATCGGCGTCACGACGAGGAGCTGATCGGTAGCAACGTCCTTGCGGATCTGGATGCCGATGCCGGTGAATTGGCCGACGATCTCCTGATCCAGCTTCTTCTTCTGGTCGGGGTCGATGTAGGTCGTGTAGGGATCGAGGTGCAGCAGCATCCGCTGGAGCGTGAAGTCGAGGTCCTTGTGCTTGTCCAGGTCCTCGCGCTTGCCCAGCGCTTGCCGGGCGTCGGCCAGCAGCACGGTCAGGTCGGACTCCTTCAGCTCGCCGACGGTCTTGAGCCGGGCCTCGATCTTGGCCGGCACCTTCTCATCGACGCGGCGGTACAAGCCCTTGATGGCCCAGGCCACCAACTCGTTGGAGTCGATCTTCTTGACGTAGCCCTCGGTGATGATACCGACGGCCTCCATGACCTTCTGGGCAAACTCCATCGCGTCATCGCGGTTGAGTTTCATGCCGGCCAGGATGGTGTCGCGCACACTCTTGAACTTGTCGAGGTCGATGGTCCCATCGACGAGCGCCTGATACTGCTTGCGCAGGTTGCGCTGCGCTTCCAGGCGCGGCATGCGGGCTAGGAACGTTTCGCCCTCCTCGGCGTAATTGTCCGGCACCTTGCCGTCCTTGACGAGCTTCTCGAACTTGTCGAGCCGTTCTTTCATCTTGGCGGCGACGGCGGGGTTATGGGTCAGGACGTAATGCGAACTCTGTCCGCCCAGCGCCAGAAGAATTGCTCCTTCTCCTCGCGCGTTTTGCCGTGGGTCCGCGTCAGCTCGCCCATCTCCTTGGAGACGTACTCGGTCAATTCATCGACCGTCACCAGACCGTCCGGCTCGTAACCATCCTTGTCGGCCCCGCCCTCGAAGCCCTTGAGCAGCGCCTCGGCGAAGACGCCGTGGTCTTTGAGATCGAGTGAGGCTTGCAGGCCGTTGGTGGCCAGGAACAGAGCGCGGCCGGGCTTGGCCGTGTGTTCTTCGCCCTCGTCGTCGCCGAGGAATTCCTTGTAAGGCGGGGTGCCCAGGCTCGGCTCGGCGATCTTCTTGTCGGTGGTGGTGAAGCCCTTGAAATTGACATCGAGCAAGACGCAGACGCGCTGGCTTTTGAGATTTTTCAGGATGTCGCCGATTTCGGCGTCAGCCACGGCGTCCTTGTTGCGTCCCTTGAAAGTGGAGTCCGAGGCGAAGTAGCAGCGATGCACGCCGCTGTCGCCATGCGGCCCGCCCTCGCCGAAGAAGCCGAAGACCACCAGGTCGTTGCTCTTGGCGTTGTCCGCGATCCAGCGCAGGGCCTTGAGGATGTTTTCGCGCGTGGCCGGTTCGCTGCCCTCCGCCTTGGCGGGGTCGCCCAGGAGCAGCTTGCCGTGCCCGGCGTCGAAGCCGAGATACTTCTTGTCGGCCAAGACCTTGTACAGCGCCTTGGCATCGTCCTCCGCGTGCGGACGGGGTTTGATTTGTTTGTCGGCGTAGTTGCTGATGCCGACCAGTACCACGTAGGGTTGCGGGGTTTTGGCTTCTTCCGCTCGGAGCGGCAGTGCCAGCAGCCCCGCCACGAGCACGGCTCCCAGCAAACGAGTACACATCGCCCGGGTCATGTAAATCAATCCTTTCAGGAGGATGCGCGGAGTCGGAAGCGAAGGAAGGCTTCAACCCAGCTCCGGCAGACGGCGGCCAAGGATCCTCAGTAGGTGTTTCCGTGTCAATTGTTAAGGTGGCAGCAGAAGGCGTCGCAGGTGGTTCAAGGCGGAAACCCCGCACAATCGGACGGAATAACCTCATTGCTATTATTGTGCCACTCTTCCGAACCAGTCAACCCGATTACGAAACGCCCCACCATACATACGTCTAGTCGGGGCGAATGGTTCCGCCTTGCGCCCGCCTAGGGAAGACGAATGGGGGAATTGGATCAATCCGCAAAATATGTAATAACCGCCAGGAAACACCGGGCGGATGGCCTCCACGCCTCTTGTCTTCTTTGCGCAGGCCGGCTAGGCTACCAGGCGGCGTCTCCGGATCGCACTGAGGAAGAGGAGCCTGGCGCTCATGACGCCCGCGTCCAAAAGCTGCCCGCGCTGCCGAACCGCCCTGCGTCCGGTTGCCGGCGCGGCGGACAAATGGCAATGTCCGGCGTGCGGTACTCGCTGCATCTCCCGCGGTAAACCGGATACCTCGTCCGGGCTAGGGCCGTGGCTGCCGGTTCTGACGATCCCGGCCGTCGCCCTGTTGCTCGCCGTCATCTTACTGATCGTTCATCACACGTGCGCCCGGCCGGCGATAGAAGCCGTCGCCGCCGCGGAAGAAAAGCCTCCGCCCTTTCCTGTTCCTTCGACCCCGACAGCCGATCCTCCACAGACACAACCGCGACCGTCCGCGCTGCCGGCTCCGGTTCAGCAACCGCCACCGCAACCGAACCCCTATCAGCCGCCGACGTTCCCTCAGTTGCAGATCCCGCTCTTGCAGGGAACGCCTCCGCCTCCCTCGCCAGCTCCGCCTGCCGAAGCGTCATCCCCTCCCAAGCAGCCGTCTCAGACCGCGAAGGCCAATCCGCCGGCCGCGCCGAAACGTTCCGCCAGCCAGCCCTCGTCTCAGGACATTGATCGCAGCATCGACCGGGGGGTTGCGTACCTGAAAGCGCGTCTGGCGGACAGCTTCAAGTCGTATGGTCCGCTGGGGCCGACCGGCTATCGAACGGGCATGTTCGCGCTGGCGGGACTGGCCCTTCTGGAATGCGGCGTCCCGGTCGAGGATCCGTCGGTGCGGCAGGTCGCGGAGCAGGTGCGCGGCTCGGCCCGCAAGCTGACCAATCCGTATGAGGTGTCTACGACCATCTGGTTTCTGGACCGGCTGGGCGGAGAGAAAGATGCGGATTCTGATCCGCGCCCTCGCCTTGCGGTTGATCGCTGCCCAGACGAGCGGCGGCGGATGGGGCTACTTCTGCCATCCGTTGACCGAGACCGAGGAAGATCGGCTTATGCAGATGCTCAAGGAACCGCCCCCAGCCGACGGCTCGGCCCATCTTCCTCCCGCCGTCCGTTTCCAGCCCGGCCAGAAACTCGGCCCGGAAGACCTGCGCTACGACGACAATTCCAGCACGCAATTCGCCATCCTCGCCCTGTGGGCCGCCCGCAAGCACGGCGTCCCTGTTGAGCGCTCGCTGGCGCTGGTCGAACACCGCTTCCGCACCAGTCAGAACCGCGACGGCAGTTGGTGTTACTTCTCGCCGCACAGTCTGAACGGCCGCCATTCGCATGGCTCCTTTGGCGGCCGGCAGGACTCCATGACCTGTGCCGGCCTGCTTGGCCTGGCCGTGGCCCGCGGTCTGGGCAAACCGTTCTCCACCCCGCCGCCCGCCGTCCAGGATGAGGCCGTCACCCGCGCCTTGACCTACTTGGGACAGCGGATCGGCAACGCCAATCCCGTCACCGAAGAGGAACGCCTCCGCCTGCAAAACCGGGCGGAAGCCGCCAAGAGACAGCAAGAATCATTCTTTAACGGACTCTGGCGCGTGCAGGATTTGCAAGAGCTGGCTTACCCGGCGATACGCGAGCTGTTCAAACTTCAGGACGCCCTGGAAGCGGTCAAGGGCGACGCGCCGGAGTTGGTGGCATTGCAACGACCGATCAAGGAGAAGATGCTTCGGCGCTTCAAGGAACTGGAGCCGGTGCTGGAAAAGGTCAAAGGAATAGCCGGCGAGCTTCAGAACATCCAGCCGACGGGGGACCATTTCAAGGGCCGGCTCGTGCGGGCCAAAGCGTGGGGCGATCTGTATTATCTGTGGTCGGTGGAGCGCATGGCGGTGGTGTATGGCCTGCGCACCGTCGCCGGCAAGGACTGGTACGCCTGGGGCAGTTCCATCCTCGTCGCCGCCCAGAACGACGACGGCAGCTGGACCGACGCCTTTCCCGGTGTGGTCGATACCTCGTTCGCGTTGCTCTTTCTCAAACGCGCTAACGTGGTCAAGGATCTCAGCAAACGGCTGGAATTTCTGGGCCAGATCAAGGACGTGACGCCCGAGGAGATCAACAAAGGGTCGAAGGACGAGATCAAAAAAGGAATCACTCCCACTCCTGCCGCGCCACCCTCCAATCCGAAGCCGCTATCGCCCGGCGAAATCGATAAGAAGCGCTAACTTTCGACCAGCCCACAGCGCTAGCAAGGGCAATCCCTTGCTGGCGCCGCGGGCTGGTAAGGCATTAGGAAAGCGTGCCCGGCAGCACCGCGCGCGGATTGCTCAGGCAGTGCAAATTGACCGGATTGCGAACGGGTTCGCCGCGGATGAGGCGCGCGATCTCTTCGGCCCCCTTGCTCCGCATCTCGCGGTAGCCTTCCACCGAATAGAACGCCGTGTGCGGTGTCAGCAAGACGCGCGGATGCTGCCGCAAACGCTCGTCGTCGAGCGGCTCGCGCTCCACCACGTCCAGGGCGGCGTAGGCGACGTGCCCCGCGTCCAGCGCGTTGCACAGCGCCGGCACATCGGCGCACGAACCGCGCGCCGTGTTGATGACGTAAGCACCGGCGGGCAGCCGGGCGAGCGATGCGGCGTTGACGACGTGATGCGTCTCGCGCGTCAGAGGACAATGCAGACTGAGAAACTCCGCCTGTGGCCAAAGGTCATCGAGGCGATAAACGCGCTCGACGCCGAGGGATTTTTCGAGGCCGTCGGGCTTAAAGGGATCGTAAATGACGACGCGCAGACTGAGCGCTTTCGCTCGCAGGGCCATCGCCGTGCCGATGCGTCCACAGCCGACCAGACCGAGCGTGCGGCCACGCAAACGCGGGGTGCCGAAAACCGTTTTGGCGTTCCAGTTGCCGGCGCGGATGGCGCGATCGGCGGGCACCAGACGGCGGGCCAACGCCAACAACAACATCAGGGCGTGATCGGCCACTTCCTCGGTGCCGTAGTCGGGTACGTTGCAGACGACGATGCCGTTTTGCCCGGCAGCCCGCAGGTCGATGTTGTCGTAGCCGACTCCTGCCCGGACGATGCCGCGACAGCGGCCCAGTTTCGCGATGGTCTGCTCACCGATCTTGATCGTATGAAAGACTAAAAGGGCGTCCGCCTCGGCCGCGGCACGGGCCACGTCGCGCTCGTCGTGGGTTTGCAGCAGTCGGACCTCCGCCACCGCATCGAGGATGTCACGCTCGACGCCGACTTCCGCCAGATGATCCGTCACGACAACCAGGGGCCGATTGCTCATCGCAGGTCGTTCTCCGCGGATTTCAGGAGGCAATGTGCCTAACTTATGAGAGCCGATGAGTGTGGGCCAGCTACCCCTCTGGGCCTCTTGTAGGGGGTAGGGCAACGGCCTGGCTCCTCGTTGGTAGGCAAACGTCCGCACTTTCTGGGAGTGCGCTTGCTTGAGGTTGAGCAATTTCCCCTCCGCTTTCGGGAAGACGGCTTTTTGGCGGGGGCTGTTGGCAAAGAGGCCAAGTGGCATGGTCGCGGCACTTTCTCAAATGTCCGCAGGATTAAGGGGCGAGTAGGGGACAATTTCGTCTTGGGATCAAACCGTTAATTAAGAATTGGCAGACCATCCTTGTCTCGACCAGCCCGCAGCGCGAGTAAGGGAACCCTCGCTCGCGCTGCGGGCTGCGACACGGCGGCCCCCGCCCTTTCTCTTGTGTCCTTTCTGACTTGATCGCGCCGCGTCCCTCCGAATCTTCTCATTTTTTCCGAACGCGCGGTCGATTCCGCCGCCGTCCTCGTCTGTATCCCTACCGGCTCAACCAGACGCCCAGTTTTTTCGTTCGCTCATTCGGAACCGGGAAGTAGTGCGGCCGTGTTGATGTGTTTTCCTCGTATCAAGGAGTCTCTCCATGCGCTGGCGCCCCTTCCACACACCCGCTCGATTCTTCGGCAAACCTCTTGTCCGGCGGCCGATCCGCACTCGCCCGTCTCGTCTCCGTCTGTTCGTCGAGGCACTGGAAGACCGGACCTTGCCCAGCACCATCACCGTGATGAACGCCAACGACAACGGCGACGGATCGCTTCGCGCGGCAATCGCGCAGGCGGCGGCCGGGGATACGATCAACTTCGATAGCTCATTGCAAGGACAGACGATCGCGCTGACCAGCGGCGAACTGCTCCTCAACAAGCACCTGACGATCACCGGACTCGGGGCGAGTTCGCTGGCGATCAGCGGTAACAGCTCCGGCCGGGTGTTCGAGGTCGCCGCCGGGACGACCGCGTCCATTTCCGGCGTGACCATCGAGGACGGCAAGACGGTCGGCGACGGCACCACCGACGGCAGCAACGAGGGTGGCGGCATCCTCAACAACGGCAACCTGACGCTCAATGCGGTGACGATTTCCGGTAATCAGACGCTCGGTGCCGCCGGCGCGAATGGGACTTCCGGCTCACCCACTGGCGGCAACGGCGGCGATGCGGAGGGAGGCGGTATCTACAACGCCGGCAGTTTGACCCTCACCAACGCCACCGTGTCGGGCAACCGGGCGACGGGAGGTCAGGGCGGCAATGGCAGTAATAGCGGTAGTGGCGGAAACGGCGGCTCGGGCCTGGGAGGCGGGATTTACAGCGCGGCCGGCACTCTTGACCTCACGCAGGATCAGTTTTCCTCCAACCAGGCTGTGGGAGGAAACGGGGGCGTCGGCGGTTCCTCCGGCTTCTTCCACCAGGGCAGCGGCGGCAATGGTGGCAACGGCGGCAACGGTCAGGGTGGAGGTTTCTCCAGTTCGGCCACGCAATTGACTTTCGAGCAGGACACTTTCACGGCCAACCGTGCCAGCGGCGGCCTTGGCGGCAACGGCGGCAATGCGGACACCGGCTTCGAGAGCGTCAGCGGCACCGGTGGTAACGCGGGCAGCGGCGGCTCCGCCGTGGGAGGCGGTTTCGCCACCGACGCGGGGTTCACGTCCATGCAGGATACGTTTACGAACAATCAGGCTCTGGGCGGCAATGCCGGCACCGGCGGCAACGGCAGCAGTCCCTTGTTCATAAGCAACCCACCGGCAGGCAACGGCGGCAATGCCGACAGTGGCGGGACCGCTCAGGGTGGCGGCTTTTATGATGTTCAAGGTCCGGTAAGTCTCCATTCTTCCAATCTGACGGGCAACTCGGCCACCGGTGGGCAAGGCGGCAGCGGCGGCCTCGCCTCGGATGAGGGCACCTTCGGGACGAGCGGCGGCGGCGGAACGGCCCAGGGCGGTGGCTTCGCCAGCGGTTCCGGCACCATCTTCCTCACCAGCGATTCGCTCTCGGCCAATAAGGTGGTGGGCGGCGCCGGTGGCGCGGGAGCCTCGGCCGGCTTTTTCAATGAAGGCAATGGTTCGGACGGTGGCGCGGGCGGCACTGCTCTGGGCGGCGGCTTCGACGGCTCCTCGGCCATCCTCCTGTCAACGATCCTGTCGAGCAACGAGGCCCTCGGAGGCAACGCCGGCAACGGCGGCAACGGCTACGCGAGTTTCCTGCAAGTGGGTGCCAACGGCGGCGCTGGCGGAACGGGCGGGCAAGCTCAGGGCGGCGGGTTCTACACCGCTATGGGCGTGACTTCGACAACGGACACGCTCACTGGCAACGAGGCGCTCGGCGGCAACGGCGGCAGCGGTGGCAACGGCAGCAGTCCGTCATTCGTCAGCCCGCCGCCGGCCGGCAACGGTGGTGCGGGCGGCCTCGCCGGCAGTGGACAGGGCGGAGGCTTCTTCAACCTTCAAGGGTCCGTCATTTCCACCGGCGATCAAGTGTTTAACGGCAAGGCGGAAGGCGGTCAAGGCGGCACCGGCGGGTTGAGTTCGTCCGGCGGCACGGTCGGGACCAGTGCGGACGGCGGCCAGGGGGCCGGCGGCGGGTTTTACAACGGCAACGGCTCCGTCTTCCTCTGGCAGGCCACGCTCTCCAATAATCAAGCCCTGGGCGGCGCCGGCCTGAATGGGGCATCCGCCAACTTCTTCACGGAAGGCGCCGGCGGCAATGGCAGCAACGGCGGCAACGCCGTCGGTGGTGGTTTCTACACGGCCGGCGGCGATGTGAGCGTGACCCTTAGCACGCTGGCCGGCAACCAGGCCACCGGCGGCAACGGCGGCAATGGCGGCGACGCCGACGCGGGGTTCCTGCAAGTCAGCGATCCGGGTGGCAACGGCGGCAGCGGCGGCGACGCCCAGGCCGCCGGCTTCTACGTCAGCGGCGGAAATGTGTTGCTGACCAGCGATTCGCTGACGAACAACCAGGCCGTGGCCGGCGGCGCAGGCACGGGCGGGGCCGGCAGCGCGCCGGTCTTCGCCTCCGTTCCCATCGGCGGCAGCGGTGGCAATGGCGGCAACGGAGGCAACGCCCAGGGCGGGGCGTTCGTGGACAGTGGCGGAACCCTGACCGTCCTGCTGCAAGACATCATTCTTTCGAACACGGCCCAGGGTGGGGCGGGTGCGGCTGGCGGTACCGGTGCTGCCTCATCGGTCACGGGAGGCTCGGGCGGGGCGGGCGGCAACGGCGGGCAAGCCGTCGCCGGCGGCTTCTGGAGCGATGCTTCATTCTTGACCCTCACGGGTAACACCTTGTCGAATAACCAGGCCGCCGGCGGAAATGGAGGCAACGGCGGTGCCGGCGGCAGCTCCTCGGCCTCCACGAGCCAGGGCGGGGCCGGCGGCAACGGCGGGACCGGGGGTCTCGCCCAGGGAGGCGCCTTCCGGAGCAGCCCCACTTTCGCGCTGGTGATGAACAACACCCTGTCCGCCGATCAGGTTCTCGGCGGCGCCGGCGGCAACGGCGGCGCCGGCGGGAGTCCCAACTTCACGAGCACTCCGACCGGAGGCGCCGGCGGGGCAGGCGGGGCTGGCGGTGCCGCGCTGGGAGGAGGCTTCTACGGCACCGGCGGTACTTGGATCGCCGTTCACGACTCCTTCTCCGCGGATGAAGCCATCGGAGGCAACGGCGGGATGGGCGGCGCGGGTGGCAATGCTTCTGCCTTCTTCGGCACTATCGCCCAGGGCGGCAACGGCGGGGCCGGCGGAGCGGGAGGCGAGGGCGCGGGCGGCGGATTCGCGCTCATCAACGCCCAGATGACGCTGAGCAACTCCACGCTGAACGGCAATCAAGCGGTGGGCGGCAACGGCGGGGCCGGCGGAAACGGTGGCACCGCCAGCGGCCCGACCGCGACGCCAGGAACCGGCGGTGCCGGCGGCAGCGGCGGCCTCGGTGCGGGAGGTGATTACTACAGCCTCGGTAGCACCATCGCGCTCCACCACGACAGCTCGACCAACAACACCGCGACCGATGGCGCCGCCGGGACCAACGGGAGTTAGGGCGACCTGTTGCCCTGTTGGAATCCTCTCGGTGAAGGCGGCGGGAGTTTGCGGAGCGTTGCAACCGTTACCGCCGCCGGGGCGGTGTCAGTTGAAACGCTCAGGTTGAGTTGTGGCAAGGACTTGCGCTGATTTCCGCGAGCGTTTCACCAAAAATGCGAGCGTTTCAGGGGGTGTGTGGCAGGTGAAATGAAACGCTCAATACCACGATGCA
Source organism: uncultured Planctomycetota bacterium (assembly GCA_963767535.1). Lineage (GTDB taxonomy): Bacteria > Planctomycetota > Planctomycetia > Gemmatales > Gemmataceae > JAJPHU01. The sequence goes on along the minus strand of CAVYEC010000004.1, from coordinate 365,724 downwards.
AGGAACCCTCACCACACCCAACGGGCTGAAGATCTCGACAAATCGACGAGCAGTCTCAAGCTCACCAGCCTGGAGCATCAGCGGGTCCCTACTGACACTCCAGGCTGGTGAAGCATCCATCATCAATGTCCGTGTTCATGCCCGCCCTGGAACAGCGGACTATGCGAATCGCCCTTGGCGGCCACATACGCGATCAAATCGAGAATCTCCTCGCGCGTCAGCTTGTCGAGCAGCCCCTTGGGCATGATCGACTGCGGCGCTTCTTGCGCTCGGCGATCTGCGAGGTCTTGATGACCACCGGCTCCGCCTTCGCCAGCGGGTTCTCCAGCACCTTCACCACCTCCGGCGTCTCCGCGACGACAAGGCCCGTAACCGTCTTGCCCGAGTTCAACTCGAACGTGAACGTCTGGTACTTCTCGTTGATGCGGAACGACGGGTCGAGGATGTCGCGCAAAATCTCGGTCGGGTGTTGCTGTTTGGGATCGAGCTTCGTCAGGTCCGGTCCGATGTCGATGCCGACGCCGTTCATCTTGTGGCACGAGACGCAACTGGCCGCCTGGAAAATCTGTTTGCCGTTGCCGAACGATCGGCCGTTGCCCAGGTGCTCCACCGACGAGGCCAATTCCTCGAACTTCCACTCCTTGCGCGGCCGGACAAACTTCAGCAAATCGTCGGCGATCGGCAGCGGATGTTTGGCGAGATAGCCCTCGGGGTCGGCCAGGTATTCGTCGAGGTCTTCCACTACGTACAGCGCTCCGTACATGCGCCGCCAGTGGCCGGGGTAGGTGCAGACGTAGGGGTAGACGCCCGGCTGCTTGGGGGCCGTGAATTCGAGTTTCTGCGTATGGCGCGGCTGAAGCAATCGACTCTTGAGAAGCACCTTGTTCGAGGGTGGGACGTAATCGCGCTCCAGGGCGCCCGGCTGGGTGGCCGTCGCCTCGGCGAGCGTGCCCAGCGCCTCCAGCGATCCTGGCTGCGCCACCACGAAATTGTGCGGCATCAGGTCGTTGTTCTCGAACCAGATCTCCACCGGCTTGCCGGCCTTGACGGCGATGCGCTCCTTGTCGAAGAGCATCTGGTCGGGGATGGTCGCCATGCGGATGACGCGCACGCCCAACTCTCCTAGCTCGCGGCGAACCTGCTTCGCTTGCGCCAGGGGCAACAGTGAGGCCAGCGAATCGGCCAGTTGCAGCGCGTCCAGCGCCGCCGGCGACGTGCGCTCCGCCACCGGAATCGTGCGGATGTAGGGCAGAAGAACGTCCAGGAGTGGCTTGGCCTCGTCCTTGGGCCAGTATGAAATCGGGATGCGCTGCAACGTCTGAATCGCCGCGGAACGGTCGGCGTCGCTGCGGACGTACTTGGCCACCGCCTTGAATGCCTGCTCTTCCTGACCGCGAACCGATGTCAACGCGTCCATCGCGGCACGGCGAAGGACGCGTTCCGGCGCTTCACCGCCGACGGTGAGCGTGGCCCGTATCTCGGGGGCCAGTAGTTTCTTCCGCTCGAAGACGATCTTGTGATCCTTGTCGAGCACCTGAAGCGTGTAACCGTTCAGGCGGCTGCCGAAGCCGCCGTCGGTGCGGTTCCACACGGCGATCGACTCGATGGGGAACTCGTCGCCGAGATCGACCTCCCACCAGGGGTTGGTTGTGTTCTCCTGAGTATGCGTCTGGCTGCCGCCGGCGTAGGAACCGTTCGTATTGCCGTCGATGGCGCGCTGGGCGACGCCGTCGAAGGCCGTGTTTTTCTGCGACGCCTTGCCGCGGGGGGCGATGTTGCGGCCGTCGCTGAACACCTCGACCTCGGCCAAGGTCAGCGTCTTCCGCCGGCCGGGCAGTTCGATGCGGACGTAGCGTCCGAGCAGGGATTTGCCGCCCTTGGTCGCGGAAGCCAGTTCCCTGGGCAGACCGGCCAGGAGCGGCTCGACCTTCGGGTACAGATTGGCCCGCTGACTCGGATCGCGGAGCAGCGGCATGGCGCGGAGCAGATCGCGCAGGCCGGTCACGGACTTCGTGGCCAGCACCCACGCCTGATCCGTGTTGGAATCCGCGGCGATGAGGGCCACGAAGCCGAGTTGCCGCGTGACTGGCAGTTTCGAGGCCGTGGCCATTTTCACCAACTCGCCGCGGGCGCCGGACAATTCGGACGCGGGCCGGCTGCTGAGAAGACGAACGAGGTCGAAGACGACACTCTCGTCCTGCTGGCTGTTTTGCTTGTCCTGATCGCGAACGGCGTCCAGCAGCACGCGCAACTCGCTCTTGTTCTGCCCCTTCGCGAGACCAGCCAGCGCCTCGCGCCGGTTCTCATCACGGACGCCCTTGCGGAACAGGAGTTCGAGATACACCGCCGGCGTGCGCTTCAGTTTGAGAAGATCGTCCGTGCTGACGTTTTTCAGGAAGTAGCGAGAACCGGCGGTGGTCGTAAAATGAATCTCCTTGCCCGCCTTGATCGCGCGGCTGACGATCGGGTCCAGTGCTTTCATGGTCTCGCCGCGAACGAAATCGAGGTATTCGTCCGACGGGTGATCCGCCGCGATGAGTGGCACCTCGACCGCCTCGGGTTCCGTGAAGAAGCTGGCGGCGCGGACGGCCTGCAAGCGCACGCGCGGATGCGGGTCGGTGGCCATGATCTTAAGCAGGTCGAGTGCCTGCGGAACGCGGTCGCGCCAATAGCAGAGCACTCGGACGGCTGCGGCACGCGCGCGGAAGTCATTGAGTGCAAGCACTTGCTTAAGGAAATCTACCTTGACGACGTTGTGGGACTGGCACAACCAAAGCCCTTCTAGGACGTGGTGATCGTAGTTGGGATCTTTCAGGTCGAGTCCATCGATCCATTTCTTAAGGGCGGCGAGAACCTGATCGGTGTCACGCCCGCCCAGCTCGATGCGGGCGCGGTAGCGGACGCGGTCTTCCGGCTCCTTCAGCACGTCGAGCAGTTTCTCGATCGACTCGCCAGCGATCTTCACCGGCTGCAGCAGCGAACGTTCCTCGTAGGTGATGCGATAGATTCGGCCATGCGTGCGGTCGCGGTTGGGGTCGCGCAGGGCGTGCTGCAAGTGGCCGATGATCGGGTTGTACCAGTCGATAAACCAGATCGCTCCGTCCGGCCCCATCTTCACGTCCGAGGGGCGGAAATTCGGATCGCTGGAGAAGATAATCGGCTCGACCTCGGTGCCGGCAAAACTCGCCCCCTTGTCCGCGACCTTGTACTGAAGCAAACCCTGGAAACCGATGACGTTGCCGACGATCAGGTTGCCCTGGTTGGCGTCCGGGAAATGGCGGCTGGAGAGGATCTCGACGCCGGGACAAGGCCGAGTGCGCTGCTGATAAACCTGCGGCGGATGACGGTGCTTGAAGGGGAAGTCGAGATGGCCGGAAAACAGCGCTCCGTGATACGGGTTGGCGCCGGTGCCGTCGTAAACAACATCCTCGCCCCATCGGTCCCAGACGTGGCCGTGCGGGTTGGCGAAGGGGTAACTGACATACACATCGAACTTCTCGGCGCACGGCTCGTAGCGGAAGACACCTGCGTTGACGCAGCGCTGGGGCGGGCCGTAAGGCGTTTCAACCTGCGTATGGTGGAACGTGCCTTCCTGGAAGTACGACGCCCCGCCCGGATCGAGCGCGAAGCTGTTGGAGGTGTGGTGCGAGTCGGCGGAGTCGAGTCCGTGCAACACACGCCGGCGCACGTCGGCCTTGCCGTCGCCGTCGGTGTCCTGGAGGAACATCAGGTCCGGCGCCTGGGCCACGAGGACGCCATTGTTGTAAAACTCGAACCCAGTCGGGCAGTGCAAATGGTCGGCGAAGACGGTCATCTTGTCCGCCTTGCCGTCGCCGTCGGTGTCCTCGAAGACGAGGATTTTATCGTTCATGTCCTCCTTCGGCTTCCAATGCGGATAGCTCGGCCAGACGGCTACCCACAGCCGGCCCTTGGGATCGAATTGCATCTGCACTGGCTTGGCCAGTTCCGGAAACTCCTTCTCCGAGGCGAACAGGTTGACCTTCATCCCCTTGCCGAGCGTCATCTTCTTGATGGCCTCCTCGCCGTCGAGGAAGAGGTGTGCGCCGCCGGCCAGCGGGCCGGGCTTGTTGGTCTTGACCGGGATGAACGGGGGCGTGTTGTCGTCGTCGATTTTCAGATCGCCGCCCTGCGCGACCGCCCAGATGCGCTTGTCGCGGTTGGAAGTCATCACATCGAGGATTTCCATCTCGCGCTGCTGGTCCTCGTAGTTGGACTGCTTGTCGGCGTACTTCTCGAATGCCCGGCCGCCGTAGACGTTGTAACCGTCGAGGACGCGATAGCGGTTGAACCAGTAAAAGTTCTTGTCGAGGACGGCTCGGCGCAGCTTTTCCAACTCTTTCGCATCGTGCTTCGGCTCGCCGACGAATAGCTCGCGGTCGATGATGCGGGCCACCGCCTCGTTGCCGTGCGTGTTGAGGTGGACGCCGTTGATCGTCAGCGGCTCGCCGCCCTTGCCGTAAAGATCGCGCGTCGGATGGAACAGGTCCACGAAGACCACGCCATTCTGCCCGGCGACTTCTCCCATCGCCTTCGTGTATACCTCCAGACGCTTGTTGTTTTCCTTGCCGTCGGGCAGGTTAGAGCTGTGCAGATCCTCATGGGCGATGGGGGAGAAGAGGACGAGTCGCGGGGTGCTTTTTCCGTTGTATTTCTGGGCAAGCGTGTGCTGGATAAAGTCGGCGAGGTCTTTCTTGAACCTGTCCAGCCCGGCCGCGCCGGCGAACGATTCGTTGTAGCCGAAGAAGGCGAAGACCACGTCGGCCCGCGTGTTGGTCCGCTCTAGGCGGTTATCGGTCAGCCCCTTGCGCGTCACCAGGCGGTTCGGCTCCGGGATGGGCTGCGAGCCGGCGAGCCACTGATCGAGCGTGCCAAAATTCGCCGAGCGCAGGCGAAGGGTCAATTCGTCGGCGGAGAAGCCGAGGTTGCGGACCACCAACTGGTGCTTGGGGAATCGGCTGTGCAGCATTGTTTCCAGCCAGCCATCGTGCTGCATGCGGTCGGCGAGCGTGTTGCCGATGATGCAGATGTGATCGCCGGGCTGAAGGTCGAACTTCGCCGGCTTCGTCTGGGCGGACGGTTGAACCGGCGCGTTGGCCGGCAGGAAGATCGGGAGCAACAAAAGCGCGCTGAGGATCACGAGCGAGAGGCGGGACAGGTGCATGGTGCTTGGCCTCGGAGTATAGGGCGGCGGTAGTCGCAGGATACCATTAGTCTATGGGCGGGCCGAATGTCCGCACAGGCACAAGTACGTCGTACTATCGTGTACACGCACCGTAACGGCTGCAACTCATGGAGATGTTCCTCCCGGGCGGTGCACGATCTCGAAGTGGGTTAGGGCCGGGCGGCATTGGGCCGGACCGGTGTTGCGGCGTGTTCCCCGGCCACGGTCGTCCATTCCCGGACATACCATCGCTTCACGATCCCATTCGTCACATACGGATCGGTTTTCGCAAACTCCTCCGCAACCTTGGGCGACTCGCCCCAAAACAGCAATACGGCGCCGTCAACCGGGTTGGCCAGCGCCCCGCCCAGGAGGAGTTCGCCACGCTCACTTGCCTTCCATGCCCTTTCGAGGTGCGCGATGCGAAATTCCGCACGCCTGGAAACGTAATCGGGACCGACCTCGTAGAACAAAAGGTAATGCATGCGCTTGCCTTCGCCCTTCCTACTGTAAAGAGGCGGCCGATCTCTTTGTCCAGTTTACCGCGCGCCGCCTCGGCGTCGATCAACAATAGCCGCCAACCCGAAACCGCGTCCGAATCGCCCCGGCATTCGTTTATCGCGGTACAAGGTAAACACCGGAGAGACGATCGTGCAACGCGCGGGCGGGCCGCCAGAAGACGAGGGCGACGTAAATCGCCAAAAGCAGCACGGCCTTGTACCAGAGCGCCGACGACAGCGGGATCAGCCAACGCGGCGGCTCGCCGGCCTGCCACACCGACCAGTAATGAGCCTCCAAGAAGAGCGAGAGCGCCAGCAGCCCCGTCACCGGCGCCCACACCAGGATCGCCCGCCAGGCACATTGCAACCGGGAAGCCAATCGACCATCGCGGCGGACCAGCGCGATGCCCGCGAGTCGATAGCTCAGACCGCCGCGAGCCAGGAAGGCCCAGACGATCCACAGGGTCGGCCAAAAGGCGAGCACCATCAACCAAAAGAGTGTTACACGATCCATCATCTGGCTGACGCTGAGTTTGCCCACTGTTCGGGCAGCGTGACGGCGGGCATGCTTGCTCTCGTTGATGGGATCTCTCTCGATCAGATCCCATCGGGGGCCGAACGCTTCCTCTTCCAGGGCGCCCAACAGCGGCCGGACCAACCAACCGGCGGATTCGATCCGAACTCGGTACTGGCGACGGTCGTAGGCGATACTTTGTTTCAGTTCGTCGCGCAAGCGGGAATCAGCGTCCAATTGCACGAGGGCACGCAGACGGTTCAGGGGTTGGGGGTTCAGGAAGGAGACGTTGAAATCGAGCAGCGACGCTTGCTCCAAGTCGCGCAAGCGATACTCCTTCTCCTGGATGATCCAACTGCCGACGAAGGAAGTTAACCGGATGAACCAGCCAGCCGACAACATGAAGATCAGGCCAGCACCGAGCAACGTCGTCAGCATCACGAGATGAGTGGTTCGACGGCCGCGCGCGACCTCGGCGGGTCGGTCGGCGACGGCTTTCAGGTCCGCCTGAAACTCCGGCACTCCTCCGTAAGACGCTCCGCCGCCCATCAAGCGATCGAGAGCGGGACGGGCGTGAAGCGGCAACGGCGCCCGAACGGGCCGGGTGGGGCCGGGCGGTCGCGGCCGTCCCTCCAGGCTCAGCGCGGCCACTGCGGCGAGCAGGCGCGAAGCACGGTCGTCGCCGACAATCTCCTCGGCGAGAGGGGATTGTTCGCCGAGGGAGAGGTCGAGCAGCTGCATCTGGCCGTCGGGACCGACCCACACCTGATCCGGCTGGAGCCGATCCGGCAGGGTGCCGTCGGCGCCGGCAATGAGCAACTCGTCGGCCAACTCCTCCAGGAGGGGAAGAATCCGCGGCCAGGGTTGTCCCCTAGCTCCGATGAGTTGCGACAGCGGGCTGCCGGTGAAGGCCATGAAAGCGTCCCACTGCCAGTCGCCGTACCGGCCACAGGCCAGCCAGCGCAGGCGGGTGGGGCGGCTGACCTCGCGTCGCGCCGCCGAAAGCAGAGGATCCTCCGGGGATCGCAGCCAGATCCACACGGATCGGCCCAGGCCGCGATCCTGTCCCAGCAAGACTTTGAAGCGCGCGTCCCAGTGCAGCGCCCGAGGATCGCGAACGGCCCCAGCGTCTGGGGCAGTCCTTCCGGACGGAGGACGAGCCACTTGTACGGTTGGCCAGTCAGTTCCAGTCGCTTGGACGGACGCGGCAACCGCACCACCTGCGTACCGCTCAACCGATCGTGTAACCCCCGATAGCCATTGCGCCCGCATCGGCGCCAGCAAGACGACGAAACCGGCGATTATGCCTCCCAGGAAGAACAGCGGCCGGAGCATGAACGCAAAAGGGGCCGCCTCGGAAAGCCCTGGTAGCAGCCCGCTGCCTAACAGCGCCACCAGGCCCAGACTGTAGGGCAAGCCATCGAAGAGGGCGGTACGCCACAGACCCCGCGCAGACCCGGCCGTGAACGGGATGTCGTTCTTTGGACACGCAGACGGAGCAGGCGCTTGCCCAGTGAAGCGCCCCATAGTCCTTCCAGAAGGACGAAGTAGAGAAAGTCGAACGCCGTCTCCAACCAATCTTCCGCTTGAAGTCCGTACCAGGTGTCGGACTCGGAAGCGGAACGCGAGGCTTGCAGGCCCAGGATTTCAAGGAGAATCGTGAGTAGGGTGCCGGCCAATAGGAGGAAAAGACTGTCCAGAAGGAAGGCGGCGAAGCGCCTCCCCAGGCCGGCGTAAGGCAGAGGTTCCGGAAGAAACGGTAGCAGCGGCGCGGAAATCGACGAGGCTTCGCCATCGTCTCCCCCGGTCACGCTCCAGGCCGCGCAGTACCACCTCATCGAGATCCGGGTCCAGTTCGGGACGCAAACGGCGCATCGGCCGGGCCGGATCGGAGACGGTGCGGGCCAGCGTGGCCGCCGCGTCGCCGCCGTCGAACGGTGCCTGGCCGGTGAGGAGGAAATACAGCGTGGCCGCCACGGCGTAGAGATCGGTCTGGGCATCGACCGCTTCGCCCTTGATCTGCTCGGGCGCGGCGAACAGGATAGTTCCCAGAAACGAACCGGTTCGCGTCAGACTGTTGACCGGAACCAGCGACTTGGCCAAACCGAAGTCGCCGACCTTGACCCGGCCTTCCGCGTCGAGAAAACAGTTGGACGGTTTGACATCGCGGTGAATGAAACCCAGCCGGTGCGCCTCTTGCAGCCCGTCGAGGACATCGAGAATCCGCGCCACCGCCTCCGCCGGCTCCAGCGGCCCTCGCTCGGCGACGACATCCGCGAGCGTTCGGCCCGGCATCAGCTCCATGACGATGTAAGGCCGGCCGGCTTCCTCGTCGGCCGTCAGCACGAACACGCAGCGCGGATGCGCGAGCGTGCTGGCCAATCGCCCCTCGCGGCGGAAGCGCTCCACGGCGTCCGCCGAATCGGCGAAGTCGGGCGCGATCAGCTTCAAGGCCACGCGCCGACCGGACGCGGTGTCTTCGGCTTCGTAGACGGCCCCCATGCCGCCGGTGCCGAGCGTGCGGAGTAGGCGGTAGCCGCCGATCCTCTCGGGAGGCCCCTCGGCTACCGTAGCCGACAGCGCTTCGGCCGCGGTGGCCGTGGGGTCGAACGGCTGGGTGGCGGCGTCCGGCGGCCGATCGAGCGCGGCCCCGCAGCAGGAGCAAAACGACGGCCGCTGAGTCGAGTAATCCAGGACGGTTTGACAGCGCGAACAGACGACTTGCATGGACTGCACCTCGGCCGGTCTCCTTCGTGGGGAGGAAGTCAAATCCGGACGAAGATCCCGCGGCGGTACATCCAGAACAAAATCAGCCAGTACACCGCCAGCACCGCCACCCCGATGGCGAACGGCTCGAAGACGGGCCGCCAGACCTCGGAGAAGATAGGTCCGCCGTGTGTCTCGAACGAACCCCGGAAGAAGCGCGGCCCCAGGTGCGTGCGGAACGAGCCGACGATGAAATCGTGAATGAGATGGGCCATGCAGTACGCCACGATGGAGTTGGCGCCGATGACGCGCAACGGGTAGCCCCAGGCCCGGAAGCCAAGCGCATCCATGACGGCGTAGAAACCCGCCAGGATCAGGAAGCACCAACCGCCGCTGTACAGCACCCACGACGGCGTCCAGATGCGCTTGACGATCGGGCAAATGCCATAATGATCGGCCGCCAACCCCGCCGCCAGGCAGATCAGCGCCATGAGGACCATCGCGGCCACCTTGCGCCAGCGCGACAGGCCGCCGCGCAGCCAGCGACCGGCGATCAGACCCAGGATCATCGTTCCCAGAGTGGGAATGAAGCTGAGCGTCGCATAACCGCCGCCGTTGCGGGTGAACGGAGTCTTGCGCGGGAACAGGTTCAAAAACCAGTTGTCGAACGCCCAGGCGGCGTTGGTGTTCTTGTTCCAGTGGGCCTCGAAGCCCGTGAAGTTGTACGGCCAATCGGGCGGCACGCCGGCGGCCTTGTAGTCGAAGTCCGTCCCCGGCAGGGGATACCAGGCGAACAGCGCCCAGTAGCCGACCAGGATCAGCGCCAGCGCCAGCCAGGACCAGAGCGGCCGGCCCAGGCCGAGCAGAAACAGAAAGAAATAACCGAGTCCGATTTGACTGAGCGTGTCCTCGAAGGTGAAGTTGGTACGCGGGGCGCTTATCGAGCGCAGGAAAACGCCCAGGAGGACGAGGACCACCGCGCGCCAGGCGGCGTGGCCGAGCATGAGGCCGGTGGACTGTCCGCGGCCAATCCGGCTGGCGATGGAGAACGGCAGGGCGACGCCGACGAGGAAGGAGAACGACGGCTGAATCATGTCGTGCAGCGAACAGCCGCGCCACTCCACATGCGTCTGGTGATAGCCGAGAAAGTTCCACACGCCGTTGTCGTGTAAACCTCTGGCGACGCCCGCCAGGTGCAGGACTTCGGCCATCATCAGGAACATGACGAGACCTCGGTAGACATCGACCGAGGCGATGCGCGTCGCCGGGGGATTGGTGCTTTTGCTCATGCTCGTACCGCGGAGAAATACTTTGGTTGTCGCGGACCATCGTATCATGGCCGAGTGCCCTTGTCGCGGGCTGCGATCCGCACGCAACGGCGATTTGCCCGTCCAATCCGTGCGGGCTAGGATGAACGATAGAAACAGGTGCGCGACCGCCCCTCCCACCGAGGGCGAGCATGGGCGACAACAACAGCGTCGATCGTTCGACTTCGCCGGATGGCGTTCCCCGCCGGCATTCGTGGCGGATCTTCTTCGCCGGCGTGACGGTCATCGTTCTTGTCTTGCTGCTCGGATTCCTCTTCCGCGATCGCATCCCCGATCTGTGGCGCGCGGACGATGTCTCGGACAACACATTCCCGGCTGGCGCGCTGTCGGATTACGTTCCCGAGGACAGTGAGGCGGTCCTGGCCGTGAACTTGCGTGAATTGCGGGAGACGCCGACGGGACGGCGGCTACTGGAACCTGCACTGAAGCGGCTGGTTCTTGAGAAGGACGAGCGTTTCGATTGGATCGACTGTCTCGGAGTCCATCCGCTCGACGATCTGGATTTTCTGCAAATATCTTTCGCACCCAGCCGCGGCGAACAACCGCTCTGGTTGGCGCGGGGTCGATTCGATCCTTCACGCTTCCAGATCGGCCCGGGCAAGCTCCAGAAGAAAACCCTCGATCATTTCCGCGTCTGGGAATATGCGGCTCGTCCGTCGAAGCGCGTCACTTCGCTCGCCCTGGTGGGCGATGCGCTCGTTGCCGGCGAGACACCGACTCGTTTGATCGTCGCGCTCCGGCAAGCGAGCAATCCTCATCTGATCATCATTCGGGACAGGACGCTGCGCGAATTGCTCACGAAGGCTGATCGACGACAGAACGTCTGGCTCGTGGCTTCGCTTCGGAAGGTCGGCCCCGCCGCGCGGATTCATAATTTCATGCTCCAGTCGATCCTCAATCCTTTGTTCAACCAAGCCGAGGGCGTCCACGGCGGTCTGACCTGCGCGGAGGACGTGCGGGCCGAATTCCACTTCCGCACGGCCACGGAAGACGGCGCGGCCAAGCTGGAGATGGAACTCAACAACATTGTTCTGCTGGCCCAGGGTGCTCCGGTATTGTGGAGTCAGGAGAAAGAATTATTGCCGCTGCTGCGTCTGATCGCCGCCGGGCAGGTGAGCCGGGAGAAGAACACGATCTCGCTGCGCTGCCGGCTGGCGGGGAATGAGTTGGGTGAATGATGGGGTAAGCCGATTTCACAGGATTTGCGACGCTTCGCAGAAGCGTTCTTCGCAAGAACGCTTCTGCGAAGCGTCGCTAACCAACGGTTTTGGTTATCGGGATAAACGCTGCAAGGTCGCCCGCGCTTCGCGGGTCAGTCGCGCTTCGGCCGCCCCGCCGGCCAAACGCTCGCACAGTGCCCGTGCCTCGGGCGTGCCCATTCGTTCGAGCGCTTCCAGTGCCCGCACGGTGCGGATATGTTCTTTACCGTCTTGACCCTCCAACAACTGCTCGATCCGCCGTTTCATTTCCAGCGACGGTTTGCCGGCCAGCGCCTTGTGAAGTTCCGTGGCGGCGGCCTCGCCGAGTTTTTTCAACTCGCGCATCGCTTTCTCGCGCGGAGAAATCATCGCCGTCGAGATCGGCCAGCAGGCGGGCGACCCGTTTCGCGTCCGCCGGCATCACGGGATGCAAATGGCGCTGGAGAAACTCCACACCCGCTTGCGGCGCGGCGGCCAGGGCACGGATGGCGCGATACGCCTGGGCCGCATCCTCTCCGGCGAGGGCGTCCCACAGCGAGGCGATCTGTTCGGGCCGCAATTGCGTCGCCGCGGGGCGAGCCTTCTGGAAGCGTGTCGCGTCCCAGAGCAGGACCGTGGTATCGTTGCCCCCCGTGGCCAAGAGTTTGCCATCCGGCGAAAATGACAGCGACGCGACCGATCCCTGATGTCCTTCCAGCGGCGGAAGTTCCTTTTCCGCAGCCGTGTCCCACAGATGCACCCGCGGCCGCCGGGAGTCGCCTCGTTCTTGGGTACGAAGACGCCTACTTATGTTGAGGTTGTTGGCGGCGGCCAGGAGCTTGCCGTCCGGCGAAAAGGCCAGCGCGGTAACGTCCTCATCCTGTTTCAGGGTGAGCCGAAGGCGGCCGGAAACCATTTCCCACACATAAATCGACGCCTCCGCTCCTTGCCCTCCGGCGGCCAGGGTGCGGCCATCCGGCGAGAAAGCCAGACGCGGATGGGCATAGTAACCCGCGTTAGCGGGGCCGATCGGCGCTTCCAGAGAAGGCAACGACCGTCCCGTGTCCATCTCCCATTGCAGAAGAAGAGTCCGATGCGGGGGCTGTTGCTCACTGCCCAGAACGATCAGCCGTTTGCTATCGGGGGAGAAAATCAGCGATTCGATCAGATCCATGCCGGCGCTCAAGTTTCGCAACGGCTTGCCCGTTTCGGCATCCCACATGCGGATGAGACGATCCGCCAGACTCCAGGTCGCCAATATCTTGCCGTCGTCAGACCATGCCATCGAGTTGATGTCATTGGTTCCCTTGTCCGTTGGGATCCGCCGCGATTCCTTGCCGGTTGCAACCTCCCAAATTCGCACCTGGCTATTGGTCCAGGCCGCAGAGGCTAGCTGGCTGCCGTCAGGAGAGAACCGCATCTCCGTCAGCAAGCCGTGCTCCAGGCGGCGCACGGTCTTCCGGGCAGCCACATCCCACAGGCGAATGGCCCAATCGCTTCTCGAGCCGGCTACCAACCAGTGTCCGTCGGGAGAAAAGCGGAGGAACTCGACCGGCGAGAAAGCGTCTTCAGACGAGCGGATTTCGTCGCCGCTGGCCCGATCCCAGAAACGCAAGTAGTGATTGCCTTGCGTGTAGGACACCATCGTCCGACCATCGAGGCAGAAGAGGAGTTGGTTGAAATACGTTTTATTCTCGCCGATGCGTCCGATTTCTTTTCCCGTGTTCACATCCCACAGCCGACCCGTCCTGTCCCCTGTGTCCGAGCCTGAGGAGGCCAGGGTTTTGCCGTCGGGAGCGAACGCGCACCAGGCCCAGCTTTTATGCCCCCGCAAGGTGTGAATTACTTTCTCGCCGTCCGCATCCCACAACTGGATCTCGCACGATTTTTTCCAGTCCAGTTCTCCGACCGAGATCGCCAACAGCTTGCCGTCCGGTGAAAAAGTAGGTAAGAGGATTTGCTTGCCCGGATACGGCCATCGCTTGTGTTCCCGTCCCGTGGCGACTTCCCACAGCCGAAGCTCCCACACCTTGTCGCTTTGAACCACGCCGACCAGGGTCTTGCCGTCGGGAGCCAGCGTAACACCTCCCACCTCGGAGAAACGGCCGAATTCGCGGACTTGTTCGCCCGAGGCCGCATCCCAGAGACGGATGGCATTGTCCGATCCCATCGAGACGATGTGCCGGCCGTCGGCGGTAAACCCATTGGCGTTAAACCCGCCGACGAACGCGCCGGATGGCCCGTGCCAGTCGGGCGCGCGGCCCTTGTGGGCCGTGAAATGGCGAAGCTCTCGGCCCGTGTCGGCATCCAAGAGGTGGATTGTCCCATCTTGACATCCCGAAGCGAGGAGCTTGCCGTCGCGCGAGCACACGAACGAGGTTACCGGCGCCTCGTGTCGTTGGTATCGTCGGCGTTCCTTGCCGGTTGCCAGGTTCCAGACGTACACGGCGTTGCCGGCTGCCGAAAGAATGCTCCTGCCGTCCGTGCCGACGGCGATGCGGGTGATGGCATCGCTGTGGCGGAAGCGCAACGTTCCCAGCGCGCGACGGCGCCAGACGGTAGCCGACCGTCCGCACGATCGCTCTGTTCGCGCTCCGGTTTCGGTTCGATCGGCGCTTTCCCATTCGCCGGGGGTGCGTCGGCATTGACCGGGGATTCTCCTTCTCGAAATATGACCCATCCCACGCCGCCCAGGACACCGATCGCCAGCATCAGTGCCAGACCGTATTTCAGCTTGGCCAGGAGCATCGCTTGCAACACCTTGCGGGCGCAAGCGACCGCTCCCTCCGAGACGATCCCGACCGGCAATTGGCCCATCTCGAACAAGATCGCGCCGCGCACTGTTGCTTGCGCAAGGCTCATCGGCACCGCGGCCGAGGCCATGCCGCCCGCCAGCGAAGCCGCGAACCACGTCGTCGATAGGGCCAGTCCGCGACGGGCCAGGCGCGAGCGCAGCAACTCACGGGCGCGCTCCAGTCGATCCTTGACCGTACCTTTCGCACAACCGAGCTGCTGCCCCGCTTGCTCGTGCGTCCGGCCCTCCCAGTAACACAGCACGACGGCGGCCCGGAGCTTATCGGGCAACCGGCTCACTTCCTCATGGAGAATGACGCGCAGCTCGCCCCAGGTCACGTCATCCATCGTCGTCTGCCCCGGTGATTTTGACGCTTGCTGCTCGTACACGCGCCGTTTGCCGGCGCGGACACGGGCTTTCTGGGCCAGACGATACGCGACGGCGTAGAGCCAACTGCCGACCGATTCGCTTCGGCGGATGGAGCCGGCCTTGCGAGCCAGGACGAGGAAGGCAGCCTGGAAGATGTCCTCGGCATCGTGATGATTGCCCAAGATCGACCGGCACACGCCCAGCACCATCGGCCCGTGGCGCTCGACCAGCGCGGCGAAGGCGGCTTCCTCGCGGGTCATGATAAAACGCTGCAAAAGTTGATGATCCGGCTGCGGATCGCCGTGCCAACCGGTTAACTGACGGAGTTGCCGATACACGAGCGGAATAGATGGGTGGGCCATGTGCGATCCTCCTTCCAACCGTGCATCCACTTTTATAGTGCCCGGACGCGACGGAAGAGGGGGATCTTTTTCGCGGATGCGCCAACTTCACCAGCCCGCAGCGCCAGCAAGGGACGCCCCTTGCCGGCGCTGCGGGCTGGCGATTCATTTCGCGGAGAGGGAAGCCTTGGCGGGTTTCTTCTCTTCCAGGGCGATAATCCTGGCGGTGACCATCACGAAGACATTCTCCTTCGCCCGCGTGTAACCCGTGGTCCGAAACAGGCGATTGACGTAGGGGATCTTGCTTACAACGGGCGGGCCGAATTCGCAGCGCCCTTCGACCAATCGTTTCCAGCCGCCCAGCAGCACCGTACCGCCATCGGGGATGGTCAACTCGCCCGCCACGGCCAGCGTGTTAATCTGCGGCTGCTGGAGGTCCTGGGTACACACGACCGGCTTGTCCGGTTTGCCGTCTTTACCTACTGCCATCACGGGAATGACAACGGGGAACACGGGCGCCTTTTCGCTCTCAAGGTTGGTCAGGCTCGCTTTCAATTTCAGCGCGATCGCACCCTGATCGGCTGTGATATTTGGCCGTGCCGTTAACTTGTATCCCGTCGAGAAGACTTCGCTTTTCGGGCAGACGGCGAGCGATTCTCCCTGCCGGACGGCGTTCATGCCGGTCACATAACGCTGTTGATGAGTGCAGCGAATGTTGGCCACTTTGCCGTTTGACACGACGATCTTGGGAGCGTGCATGACATTGGACCGTATGTCCCCCTCGACGGACTCCAGAAACTTGCGCAGCTGCTTGTCGTCGAGGAGAGTCGCTGGCCGGGCATTCTCGATGATTTCCATCTTCGTTGCGTTTCCCTCGTGGGAGAAATCGACGCCGATGCGTTCAAAGAAATCCTCAGCCACACTGATGAAGCGCACCTCGATGGACACCATCGCATTCGCTGCCGCCGGCTTCGGGCAACCGCCCGGCCCGGCCACGACCGGCGCTACCAGCAGCGAGGCGGCGAGCAAAGCGATCAGAAAACGTGTGAGCATGGAAGATCCCCTCCATTCCGGTTGAACCACGCGGCGTACCATAGCCATTACTTCGGGTTGGGCAACGCCAATCTCCCTGAGCGTTCCGGGTTGTTTCTTACTGGTGGGAAGCTAAGGGGGTTGGCGGGAAGCCAAAAAGGGAGGGAAGGCCGGCTTGCCACTTTGCCAAATGGCACGACTGTTTGGCAGAGTGGTATTCACATATCAATCTATTTATTTTCAACGGGTTACGTCGATTCCCGAGGGCGAGACTGCCAGACTGCCAACTTGCCAACGGCCTGCGGGGAGAAGTCGTCTTCCCCAAAGCGGAAGGGAAACTGCTCAAGCTCAAGCGAGCCCGCTCCCAAAAAGTGCAGCCTTCTTGCCCAAACAGGGAGCAGCTCCAAGACTCACGCAGCAGCAAACGACCGCGGCCGAGCGCGACGAGACACTAGGCAGACCGTTCGTCCGGCCGTATACTTGCCCGCACTTCGCCGATTCTCCGCCCTTCGATTCGTGAGGTGATCCATGCACCGCTGGCGTGTGCTTCTGGCCGTGTCCGTATCCGTGACGGCCCTGTCTTCTCTCCGCGCCGAACCGCTGCCGGATACGAAACCGCTCACCCGTGAGGGCGATCTTGCCGCCCAGATGGTCGAGGGCATCGACAAGTATCTGATGCGCGAACTCACCGCGTCGGTGGAGAAACGCAAGCAATACTGGAAGCCGGACTTTTCTTCGCCCGAAGCGTACTCGAAGTCGGTGCAACCCAACCGCGAACGGCTGAAGAAGATCCTCGGCGTCGTTGAGGCGCGAGTATCGCCCGTGGAGATGGAATACGTCGGCACGGCGACACAGCCCGCGCTGGTGGCCGAGACGGATGCCTACAAGGTTTATACGGTGCGCTGGCCGGTGCTGCCGGGCGTGGACGGCGAGGGGTTACTGCTGGAGCCGAAGGGCAAGGTTATCGCCCAGGTGGTGGCGCTGCCGGATGCGGACTGGACACCGGAGATGTTGGTTGGCCTGGCTCCGGGCGTGCCGAAGGAAGGACAATTCGCTCGCCGGCTCGCCCAGAGCGGTTGCCGCGTACTGGTGCCAATCCTGATCGACCGCAAGGATACTTGGTCGGGTAGTCTGCGGATGGGACGGATGACGAACCAAACGCACCGCGAGTTCATTTACCGAATGGCCTATGAGATGGGCCGGCATGTTATCGGCTACGAAGTGCAAAAGGTACTGGCGGCGGTGGACTGGTTCACACGGGAGAAGGATCATCCTCCCATCGGCATCTTCGGCTACGCCGAAGGTGGAATACTCGCGCTTTACAGTAGCGCACTGGACGATCGCATTTCGGCCACGGTGGTCAGCGGATACTTTGGAGGTCGGCAGGGCATCTGGCGTGAGCCAATCTACCGCAACGTCTGCGGGATACTGCGAGAATTCGGCGATGCCGAGTTGCTTTACCTCCTGATGCCCCGCGCCTTGACCTTCGAGCAGGCACCCTTCAATCCGGGGAAACCGCCGGCGGCTCGGGCCGGTCGGGGTGGGGCGGCACCGGGCGTTCTCGAAGTGCCTGGTATCCTAGGCGCTGTGGGAACGGAGCTGGAAATCAGGCGGGTCTTGGATCAAGTCCCCCCGAAAGAGAGTCGGCAAATTCAGTACCATGATATCCATGTGGTATCTGAAGTATGGGTTCCCAAGGACGGGGCGAAAAAGACATTCCAAGGCCCCGGTTTCAACGGCACATATGAGAGATTTTTCGAAGGACTGCTGAGCAGAAAGGCGCTCCCTCCCATCGGCCGGCCAACTCAGGACCGCCGCAAGGACTTCGATCCCACCGTGCGCCAGAAACGCCAGTTCGATCAACTCGTCGCCTTCACGCAACAAGTGATGCGTGACTCCGAGCGCTATCGCCAGCAACATTTCTGGGCCAAGCTCGATACCTCCTCGCTGGAGAAATATCAGCAATCCTGCGAACCGTTCCGCAAGCAACTCGCCGAGGAAGTCATCGGCAAGCTGCCCGCGCCGACGCTGCCGATGAACCCGCAAACACGGCCGATCTACGACGAGCCGAAGTGGAAGGGCTACGAGGTCACGCTCGACCTCTATCCCGACGTGTTCGCGTACGGCATCCTGCTGTTGCCCAAGGATCTCAAACCCGGCGAGAAACGGCCGGTCGTCGTCTGCCAGCACGGACTCGAAGGCCGGCCGACCGACGTCTGCAATCCCAAGGAGAAGACGCGCTATTACAACTCGTTCGGCGCCCAACTCGCCGATCGCGGCTACATCGTCTATGCGCCGCAGAACCCGTATATCGGACAGGACAAATTCCGCGTCCTCCAGCGCAAGGCCAACCCGCTCGGCCTGTCGCTATTCTCGTTCATCGTCCGCCAGCACGAGCGCACGCTCGACTGGCTGGCGACGCTGCCGGGCGTCGATGGCGAACGCATGGCGTTCTACGGCCTGTCCTACGGCGGCAAGACGGCCATGCGCGTGCCGGCGCTGTTGCCGCGCTACTGCATGTCGATCTGCTCCGGCGACTTCAACGAGTGGATTCGCAAGAACGTATCGCTCGATTATCCGAGCAGCTATATGTTCAGTGGTGAATACGAGATGCCGGAGTTCGACCTCGGGCACACGTTCAACTACGCCGAGATGGCGGCGCTGATCGCGCCGCGGCCGTTCATGGTCGAGCGCGGCCACGACGACGGCGTCGGCATCGACGAATGGATCGCCTACGAATACTCCAAGGTGCGCCGGCTGTATAGCCGCCTGAAGATACCGGAGCGGACGGAAATCGAGTTCTTCGCTGGAGGACACGAGATTCACGGCCAGGGCACGTTCCGCTTTTTGCAGAAACACCTGCAATGGCCAAAGTGATCCACATAGCCCCCGGCTTGCCGGGGGAACGCCCCCGGCAAGCCGGGGGCTATGTGTGATGACGAATGAACGGCGTCAGGAACGGCAGGTTCCGCCATGAGCCGGGCGTTTCCATGCGCTGACTGAATACTCCCGTTTGAGTATCGCAATAGTTCGCCTTCAGGAATACACCGGTGAGGTGCGGGAAAGCGGCGATGAGGACCATCGCCAGCACCAACCGGCGGCCCCAGACGAGACGCAGCAGGCCGGCGATGGGTCGCAGACACAGGAGCGCGAAGAGGGGCACCGTCTCCGTGGCCAACCGCGATCCCCAACAATCGCCGCCCCACCAGCAATTCCACGACGCGATCAGCGTTAGATGCAATACGATGGCCGACGCGCCAAACCAACGCCAACCGGCAGGCGGATCGCCCGGTTCGCCGGCCGGCATGAGCCGCCGCACCAGCGGGAAACATGCGGCCGATCCGAGTACGATCCACGGTTGATACACGAACAAGCCGTGATCCGGGCTGAAGAGCATCGGCAGGACCGTCTCGCGCCAGCGGAGGGCGAACCCCATCATCTGTGCGATCGATGGGCCGAACGGCGTGCCGTAAATCGACTGATAGTACCAAGCCCACGGCAGGTAGCCGAGAACGCCGAGCAGTCCGACGAGCGCGGCCCGGCGCGGCGCTCGCCCTAATAGCCACAGGCCGAAACACAAAATCAAGACGGCTGACGACAGCCGGCTGGCAAACATCAAGGCCAGGGCGATTCCTTGAAGCAGGACGCTGCTTGCGGTCGGCCGTCGCCAGGTGCGGAACTCCACCAGCAATAAAAGCAGCATCCAGAAGACGACGGCGCCGTGCTGCCACAAGGCTTGCCCCACCGTGCTGCACAGGGCCGACCCTACCGCGAGCAGCAGCGTCACGAGTCCGGCCGTGCGGGCATCGACGAGATGCAGCGCCACTAAGAAGAACAGCCCCAGGCATGCCGCTGCCAACCACGAAGCGACGCCCTTTTCCAGATGGTTTTGCGCGTTGATCTCGTTCAGACGCGCTTCCAGTAAGCGAGCCAGTGCCGCCGACGGCACGGCGAAAATGATCGTGCCCGAATGGTAGCTGGAATGAATACCGGTCGCGGTGCGGCGCAGGAAATACGGCAGTTCACCAGGACAATTGAAATGATTCTCCGCCGCATAGAGATCCGCGAAGGCGCTCAGATCGCTGGTGCCGTGGCAAACCAGGCTGCACGCGGTCAACGTGACGGGCTTGGAATCGCCGGTCATAATGGGGCGCGTCTGCGCCAGAAAGAACAGTCCGGCCGGCAAAACGATCAACCAAAAGGCGGCGCACCACGGCAAGCGCTGAGGCTCCGCGGCGAACGCCTCGGCATTGACCCATAATCGCCGTACACCCGCCAAGATTCTCCGGCGATAGCTCGGGTCGCCGCAGTAACACGCCAGCGGCAAGGCTGTCGCCACGATGACCCACAAGTACGGCGACCCGTCGCAGCGCAAGAACTGCACAAGAGCGACGACGATCAGGACCGTTTGCACTCCGCTCAGCCACCGTGCCCCTGCGCACGTACCGCTGGCCGGACGGAGATCGGCGGCGCTCATTGCGTCCATGACCTCTCCCCCGTCATCCGTGACTCGCCATAGTCCCTACGAACCCGGACCCGTCTTCACAGTTCGGGGATCGGTTGCAAGGGCTGACCCTGTTCGTCGTAAAACGCCTCGTGGAGCAGGAAGACTTGACGGGCCGTGAGGCCCAGCGTCTGAAGCTGACGGCCGAGCTGATGGTACGCATGGCGATCCAGGCGCCGCGACAAGAGGGCGTGGAAGTGGCGCGGACACAAATCCATCTCGACCGCGTCGGCCGCATGAAGCGGATAAGTGAGATAGCGTATGGTGCCGTGCTGTTCGCAGACGGTGCAGCGATTCTTTTCGGTTCGCAGGATGAGCGGCTCGCCCTCGCCCTGGGCCAGGCTTTCCTGGCAATCAGGACAAAACGGCGCGCCGGCGATGTGGTCCCACGGACAGCCCGCCGCCTGGCAGCGACTGCATGCGTCCCGTGCGGCACTCCCCCTTTTGACCACACGCAGGCCGCCCATCGGTTGATCCTCCCCCAGCCCCTTCCGCGGGCGTAAGCGCCTCACTTACAGGTCATCGGCAATCCGGCGGTCCTTTCTTCACTTTTTGCCGATTGCGCGAAGAATTCGGGTAGTGGTTTGGGTTTTGGCACGCTGGCAGCGTGCCCTACGTAGGGCACGCTGCCAGCGTGCCATACCAGAATTCTCCGCCGGAACGTCCCGTCTCCGCCGTCGCGGGCCTGTTTCAAAGACTGTAAGCCTCCCTAACAAGCAGTTATCACCACCGTTAACGTTTGTTAACATCTTCGTTTGGAGATTGATCGCGCCGGCACAAAGAGCGCCAACCCGGTGTTCTGCAAGCCCTTTTGTTTACTAGACTTGCAGAAAGATTAAAGAATGCTGCGGTGCTCCCTTGGGGAAAAAAGACATTCTGGCATGTCAAATGCATTATCTAATAATGCTCGCGTTGGCGGGCAACGTGACCGACGCCATCTTGCCGATTTGATCTGGGGATGAGGAAGGCCGCCCCGTTGCCTGTGGCCGGCTCCTCCTTTCCGGGGTTCTCGCCATGACTACCATTATTCGACCCGCTCTCCATTCTTTACGTAGCTTGCCGACTTTGCATCAGGTTTCGGAATCGTGGGGCCGGCTGGAGTTGAAGTTGGAGACCCAGGATACGCGCTACTGGATCACCACACAGGGCGTGCCCCAGAAGACCAGCGGTACTCCCATCAATTACGTCATCGACTACGTTACGGTCGAAAAACTCTCCGAGGACGGCAACTGGGACCTCAAGGCGGTTTACAGCCCTGAGGCGTGGAAACTGTCGCAAGCCTTCGATTATTGCCAGATTCTTTATCAGGAACTCAATCGCATCAGCACGACCCTGGAACGCCGGTTTAGCTGGGATCTGGTCCGCGAACGCGATACCGTGCAGACCGAGTTGGATCAGGTCAACAAGATCATCTTCGACCTGTCGGACAAGGTTCGCGCCCGCTGCTGCTGAGCGCGGCGTCCTCCTTCGATGTGACTCGCTCCCCGTATCCCAATATATCGGGGGTGTTCCCCTCACCCCCTTCCGTTCACAGACTCGCAGCCTCTCCTGGAGCGCTGGGGCACGGCCTCCCGACCGTGCCCCAGCGGCATCCGCTTCGGGAATGAACTTCAAGTTCGCGCGAGTTTGCGGACGATCCACCCATTGAAACGAGGAATGGCTTTTCGGCCGACCCGAGCAGTCAGGCTGCGCGCTTTGAGCAACTCCGTGAGGGACGCATCGGCGCAACGGAGGTGCGAGCATGTCCAGGCCGTTCGTCCCGGTCATCGCGGCGGTGGCGCTTCATGCGGCGATTCTCGCGCTCTTCTTGACCGCCTATCACGGCGATCCGTCCGCCCTGGTCTGCGTCGATCAAGGCCAGATCGGTTCGTCTCCTTATGAGGCCGTGCATGTCGGTTTTCCTTCCGGCGGCTACGACGGTCAGTTCTATTACGCCATCGCGCGCAACCCGTGGCGGCGTCATGCCCTGGTCAACGAGTTCGGCGCGTTCCGGCATCAGCGTCTGCTTTATCCGGCCCTCGGCTGGCTTCTGAGCGGCGGCGATCCCTGGCTCCTCTTGTGGGTCTTGCCGGCCATCAACCTGGCCGCGATCGCCGGACTCGCCGCGCTGGGCGTCCGCGTGGCCCGGCACTACGGGATGAACGTCTGGTGGGGTTTCGTCCTGCCGCTGGCGGTCAACGACGGCCTGCCCCTGTTGCGCGACCTGACCGATCCGCTCGCCACATTCACCGTTTGTGGTCTGCTCGCCGGCTGGCTCCTGGGATGGCGCAACACCTGGCTGGCGCTCTGGGCCGCCGCCGCCATGCTCAGCCGGGAGCAAAACGTCGCCATCGTCCTCGTCGTCCTAACCGTCGCCGTGTGGACGAAGCGTTATCGCACGGCGGCCGGACTCGGAGCCGCCTTCGCCGTGTGGCTGGCCTGGTTCGTCGTCCTCCGCCTGTGGTACGGCGGCTGGCCGCTGCCGCCGCACAGTGATTATTATTTCGGCTCGCCCTTCAAGGGCATGGTGTTTCGCTGGACGCACTTGGCCTATTCCGGCTCGCGCGTTTCCGGTCTGTTGCACCTGCTGCGCATGTTGCTCCTGACGGCGCACATTCTCCTGGCCCTGTACCTGGCGGCCCGGCTGTCCGACCGGGTGCTGTCCTTGGTGGCCCTGGCCGGCGTCGCCCTGGCTGTCCTGACCGGCATCGCCGCCTACGAGGACGCGAACAGTTACACGCGGGTGTTTGTGTGGATTCCGCTGGGGATCTGGCTGGCCTGCGTTCATCTCCGCCGCTATCGTCCGCTGTGGCTGCTCGTCCCGTCTCTGTTGTGGCCTCTTATCACCGTGGCCACCGCCTGGCATTCCTGGAGGACATGAAGTCTCTGCCCGCTTCCAGAACGGCTTAAGAAGATGTAATGATACCGCGCTTGTGGCCGGTGCCGATGGCATGTTAATGTCAGTTGTCACACAAAATGAGCGGTTGTGTGACAATCGGCCGGCCCCTGCCAGGAGCCGGCCGATCTTGCAATGCGGGCCACTTGAGGAGACTCGTTCTCTTTCGCTAATTCTGACCGCGCGGCTGGAACTGGACCTGGAACGGCTCCCCCGTCATTTCTTTCCAGGTTTTCTTCTGCTCGGCCGTCAGCACGCCGTTGATCTTCTCCATCCAATCCTTTCTCAACTCGGCCATCTTCTTCTGCGTCTCTTCGTTGAATCCGCCCTGGAACAGGTCGCGCATTTTCTGCCCGGATTCCTCGCTGATCGTCTTGATCTTCTCCTTCTGATCGTCCTTCAGTTTCAGCTTGCTCTGAATTTCCGGGTTCTGGAAAGCGAAGGTGCCTTGCTGCTGCAAGCCGATTTGCCGGAGACGTTTCATCTGCTTGTCATCGAGGACTTTCCCGATGGCCTTGTCGGTCTCCTCATTGAGGCCCTTCATCATCTTTTGCCGCTCTTCCTGGGACAGGTCGCGGGCCTTGGCAAAATCATCCTTGTGGTCTTCGCGGAATTTGGTCATGGCGTCCTTGAGCTTGTCCCTCTGCTCGTCGGTCACTTTGATTTCTTTCTGCACACCCGGGTTCATCGCCAAAAACCCGAGATTGCCGCCAAATCCCATGCCTCCCCCGCGTTGGGCCACGGCGAAGCCGGCCAGCCCCAACGCCAGACAGAGCGTCAGGGTCAATTTCAGCACTCCACGCATCAGGACACCTCCCTTTCGTTGCCAATCGCTCGCGAGTCCGGAAACCTATCCGGGATCATCCGCCAACAAGGATTAACACCAGCGCCGCCCCGCCGTCGCACCGAAAATGGGTAGTGGTTTTGGGTTTGGCACGCTGGCAGCGGGCCCTACGTAGGGCCCGCTGCCAGCGTGCCACACAAGCCGCCACTACCCGAAAGCGCGAATTCACGCCCCCTCGCCGGCAAACATGCCCAGGTAGCTTGTGTAGCGCGAGAAGCTGATTTGCCGGCGCGCGACCGCGCGCTTGACTGCGCAGCGGTCCTCGTGCGTGTGCGTGCAATCGGGATAGCCGCACAAGGGCACGAAGGGGCGAAACTCGGGGAAGAAACCTTCGATCTCCTCCGGCAACAAATCCCACAGTTGGAACTGCCGCACGCCAGGTGTATCGACCACCCAGCCCCCGAAATCGAGCTGGATCAACTCGGACGCCGTCGTCGTGTGCTTTCCCTTCTGATTGACATCGCTAACTTCATTCACGCGCAGGCCGAGGCCCGGCTGAATGGCGTTCAGTAAAGACGACTTTCCGACTCCGCTTTGACCTGTAAAGACAGTCTCCCGGTCGCGCAGCCGTTCACGCAGCCTTGCGATGCCGGTCCCGGTCGCGGCGCTGGTCAGGAACGTCGGGATGTCGAGCTGGCTGTACATGCCGACCAACGGCTGATAGCGGGCTGGTTCCACGAGGTCGGCCTTGTTCAAACACAGGATCGGCCGGATGCCGCCTTGCTCGGCGCTGGCGAGATAACGGTCGATCAGATGCGGTTTCAGTTCCGGCTCGACCAGCGACAGGACGAAGACGACCTGATCGACGTTGGCGACCTGGACGTGTTCGCGCCCGCGCGAGGCGCGCGTCAACAGTCCATGACGCGGCTCGACGCGCTCGATCCAGCCCTCAACGGCCGCCTCGTTCCGCTCTCCGCTTTCCGCTACCCGCTCTCCGCTCTCCTCATCGGACGGCGGCGGATTGCGGATTGCGGATTGCGGATTGCGGTCAGGGCGAATCCACACGCGATCGCCCGTGGTCACGATGTTGCGTTCGTGCGTGGCCAGGGTGCGCAACAGACGGCGCACTGCGCAACGATATTGCTGGCCGTCTGCCGTCTGCACCACGCTGAAGAGCCGATGCACGCGCAGCACCCGGCCGGGCAGGCAGGCTGCGGCATCGACGGCCGGCATCTCCGCAGGCTCCTGACCCGTTGGGGCCGCGCCGCCGGTCTCCTCCTGAATGATCGTCCGCCGCCGCGATAGCTCTCCCTTGGCGCGCACGCGCTCTTGCCCGGTCGTCGCCTCCTCGGCGAAGCCGTGATCCTGAAAGTCGCGCGTCCACTGGCGCGGGCGCGGCGGCTTGGACCGATTCTTCCGCATGTCCACGCGGACTTTCTTCTTCTTCGCCATGCGTTCGCACTCCGGAGCGCGTCGGCAAACCGACCGGAATCATTGTATCGCTCGGCAACCGGGCAGGGATTGTCGAAAGAGCAAGCAGGCCCAGCAGGGCGTTTGGGGCACCTTTTTTCGGCTTATCACGGAAACTAAAGAAAGATAAGGACTTGTGTTTGAAGAAAACCAATAGCGATGCCTGGCATCCGTTTTGCTAAAAAGAAAAAAGCGTTGCCGTAAGGCCGTTTCGTCAGGACTCCATCGTCATGTATGATTGTCAAAGCACCCGGCTCGGCGTCGAGGAACCCTCCCCTCTGGTGATGGCGGAGGACGTGGTGGAAATCCCGCTCCTCTTGCCAGGTTGGCAGGCTTCGGTCCTGGAGACGGTCGCCCACGAGCGCGGCCTGACGGCGGCCGTCATGGTTCGGCACCTGTTGCGCGATTTTCTGGTCGGCACGCCGGTTCGCCCCGGCCGGGCGTTGTGATCGGCTGCTCGAAAACTCCCTTGAACCCGCCATGCGGCTCCTCCGGTGCCGGCACCACCGGGGAGCTAGCAGCGGGTTTTCTCACCGAGGCAGCGTTTCTTCTTGTCGCCGTAACACCCCTTGCAGCTCCGCATCCACCGGACCGGGACAACACATCGCCGCGGCCCCCTCGTCGGTCAACAGCACGGCACTATCGGGTTCAAAGCGAATGACCCAAACGCCTCCCTCCTCGCGACGGCAGCTCGCCAGCCGTGCGCCGAATAGCCAGCGGCGCGGTGGATCGAGTCCGAGTTGCCGCAAGAGCGTAAGATCTTCCAGGGCCACGCGCGCTTCCACATCGCCCCGACGCACAACGTAGTTGGCCAGCACGGGCCGGCCCATCGTGACACGCAGTACGTCGTCGAACAGGACGGTTCGGCCCCGATAGTCCTCGAACTTCTCCCGCCATTCGGCGTCGTCCCGGTGGTGCATCGCTTGTTGCAAAATCTCTTCCAGGGAATGATCCAGCAAGCGGGCGAGGAGGTCGCTTTGGCGGTACAACTGGTCGAGTTGACGTTGGGCCTCCCGGTCGAGCCAATCGGGATTGTGATCGCGCAGCGCGACGGCCGCGCGAAATTCATTGCGGGCGAGGCGAAACGATCCTTCGCTCAGGCCGCGTTTCCCGGCTTCAATGTGCGCGTGCAGGATTGCCTGCGGGGCGGATGGGCGACCGTCCTCCGGCGCACGGCGCAGGTACGGTTTGACGATCAGAAGCAACAGGCCGATCGCCGCGAGACCACCCGCGATCACGACCACAAGCAAACGCCCCAGACCGATGTGCGAAGTGGGTGTCGGCACTGCGGGACCGGCCGAGCGGGTCGTGGACCGGCGGCCCGGCCAGGGACTTTCCGGCAGAATGAACCGTTTCTGGCCGCAAGTAGGACAGGACACGATCTGATGATGACGCTGTCGCCGGCCGCGCAGCGTGCCGCCGCAAGAGCAGGCTACTTCGTAGGCCGGCGAGGACTCCGCCGGAGGACGGCGCGAAGGCCACCAGCGTCGCAGAAGTGGGAGAGGGGAGAGGATTGGTCAACTCCACGCCCCGGAGGAATGGTACTCACTTTCGGCTTGGCTACGGCGAGGCTGTGCCTGGACCGGGGCGAACTCCAGACAAACATTTTCCCAGCACTCCAGAACATGCCGCATAAATAACTCCGACAGGCGCGGCAACTGATCGCTCTCGCCGCGTTGTCGCAACTCGGCCGCCTCGGTGATGAACTCGCGCGTCTCCCGATCGAAGCGCTCCTGCAAGCCGGCCCGTGCGGTTCGCGGTAGCACCTGGCGTGGGTCTCCGGCCCCGCCGCCAATATGAGGTCGCCCGCCCGCGCCTCCCCTGGGGAGCCAGGAAGACGTTCGGCAACTCTCCCACGGGGAAGAGTGGGAAGTAAACGTTGGCACACGGCGGCCCGAAACTGTACCAGGCGACCGGCAGGGCGTCGCCCGGCCCGGATTGGGTGATGAGGCTGGCCACCGTCCGCGCCGGCGCGTGCTGACAAAGGGTCGAGGTGCCGCCCAGGTCGATGAAGCCCTCGGCGTGATCGCTCAGGATGCGACGCAGCACCGGCAGATTGATCTGGCCGTTCTCCTGTTCGAGTAGCAGCGTGGCCCGTCCCCAGCGCCGCAGCGAAGCGGCATTATCGCCGCCCTCGGGGGCGGCCACGCCGGCGAAGTCGAGCTTGCTGCCGTCGGCCGGCCACCAGCCCCGCGCGATCGCCAGGTCCGCCAGGCCGGGTGATACATGGTCCCAGTCCTGACGCAGATGACAGACATCGCTGACGGCCCGCACCTCGCCGACATGCTGCACCGCCCAGTGCGGCCCAAACATTTCGACGACAAAAGCCTCTCGCCCGTCGGTGATGAGAAAGGCGGGATCGACTTCCGCCTCGGCCGATCCCTGCCCGTGACGGCCGACGAGATCGGTGAGCACATCCACGGCCTGGCGGGCGCTGGCGGCGCGTTCCAGACACAGACGGACCAGTTCCGGCCCGGTCAGCGCCGGCGGACCTTGCTCTCGTTTAGTGCGGATGGTCGTCAGGCCGATGGAGACGCCCTGTTCGTTGAGGCCGTGTTCATAGCCCCACTGGCCGGGACGGCGGCCGGCCAGCACGGTGTACGTCCGGCGAACCTGAGGCAGGAGTCTGTCGCCGGCCTGCACGTTTTCCCCAGGGGCGAAGGTCCGACCTGGCTCGCGCACCAGGGCCACTTCTTCCTCGCTGGGCCGGTTGCAGTTGTGACCGAACAGGGTACCGCCGTCCCGGGTCGTCCGGGACAGGGCCGCCAACATATCGCATCCCATCGTCGGCTGCTCCCGTGAAACCTCGTGTCGCCTGGCGGGATCGTCACGCCCGGGGCGCCTTCCTCGTCCGGAAGCGGAGCTTCTCGATCCGATCCTACCGTTCGCCATTGGACCACAGGCCGGCTTCCACGGCAACTCTTCAACAGGGACAAAATGCGCTATTCGAGCAAATCGGGGTGGGGTCGTACTCCTAAAGGGCGAAGGGTCGGAGACGCTCTGGTCTTGTCGCCAGAGCGTCTCCGACCCTTCGCGCTACGCTCAAAAAGCGATGGGCGGCCCAACCTCGTTTATCGAAGTCCCAACTGCGCCGATTGCTGGTTGGCGAGCTGGAGGAAACTGGTGATAAACGAGTTGATGAAATCCAAAAAGATGGCCGGCACCGTGGTGGCCGACTGCGACGCCCCGAAGACGTCAAAGGGATCGGTGTACGTGGCGGTGAGAGTGTGGTTACTGAGCATGTAGTTCAGGAACGCCATGTTGAAGAACGGGGTGACGATGACGGCGGTGGCCGTCCCATTTTGCACCGAGGCAGAGACCGTCTGGCCGTTGACCTGGAAGAGGACAGAACCTTCGTTGACCGCGAATCCCAGTTGATCGGTAACATGGGCGGTCACCGTTTCCACCTGCGCGAAAGCCAGGAAGGGATACGTGTTGATGACGCTAGTGATCGTGGTGGTGGTGCTGCCGGCCGAAATAATCAACGGGGCAGTGCCGAAGCTCAGGCCGTAGACGTTAGGCCCGGTGAGGTCGGTGTAGGTAGCGGTAATCGGAATATTCCCGGGTCCAAACTTGGCCGGCAGCGTAAGCTGCGTCGAAGCCACCCCGTTGACGACATTCGCCGTGAGGGTTTGGCCTGCCACCGAGAAGACTACCTGGCCCACATTTCCGATCGGTGTGCCACGGTTGGTGACGGCAGCGGTCAGCGTGACCGTCGTCTTGCCGGTAGCGTTGTACAGGAAAGAAACGGGTGTGACCGTTGTGGTCGTGTATTGAGTCTGGAAAGCTCCAAGGTCCAGGCCCTGGGATTGGCCCAGTCGTGAGAATCCGCGTTCGTCGGTGGTGGGCAAACCCGGCAAGTTGGCGGCCACGCCCTGCACGGGACTCTTCGCCCCAGGGGACGGAGGGAGGATGGCCATCGTGGCCGCCGGGCCGCCGTTGTCTTGGAGAGGCCCCAGGTTCGGCCCGATGAATTGGTTGAGGACGACGCCGGGGTCCAGGATCGTCGCACCTTCGCCGGCGTGCATGTCGCTGGACGTGATGAGGTTGGTGCTGCCTTGCACGACGGCGATGTTGACGATGAGGGGCACGTTGCGGTCGTAGGTGGCGTTATTCACCAGATCGCTGCCCGCAGTATTGCCGGTATTTTGGCCGATGATGCTGTTAAACATCACGAGCGTGGCGTTGGCGGGGGTCATGGCCGTGCCGTTGAGTCCCGAATCGGGGAAAAGGGCGAAGGAGAGGTTGTACAGGCCATAACCGTCGGCCACGCCTATGCCGGGAGAGCCGAGGGTGGTATTGCCTGGGCCGGTGCCCGCCAGGGATTGGTTGCCGGCGTCGGTGACATAGGTCAGCGTGAGCGCGCCGTTGAGGTTGAAGATGCCGCCGCCAAGGCCGCTTCCGCCCGAACCGTTGGGAGCCAAGGCGGTGGAGGCATTGCCGCCCTCGGCGATATTGCCGCTGACGGTGACGTTGGTAAGGTTGGCCTTACCGAAGAAATTGAAGAGGGCGCCGCCCATGCCGGCGCCGCCGCCGGCGTTGCCGCCGCCGCCGAAGCCGGCGCCGCCGTTGGTGGTGCCGAAGCCGCCGGTGGCACCGATGGCCCCGCCGCTACCGAAGCCGCCGCCGCCGCCGGCACCCGCGCCATCTTCTCCCGCGCCGCCGCCGCCGCCGAAGCCTCCGCCGCCGCCGAATAAGGTCAATCCCAAGCCGCCGCCGCCGCCGACCCCGCCGCCGCCGCCCGAATAACCGGGTGTGCCGCCCTTGCTGAACGCGCCGCCCGTCCCTCCGATGGCAGTGACATTAGTGCCGGGACCGCCGCCTCCGCCGTCGCCGCTATTCTGGTTGCCGACGGTATAGTTCGTGCCCAGCTGGCTCGTCCCACCTCCGTTGCCCGGCGTGACCCCGTTGGCGGCTTGACCATCCTGGGTGAAACCCGCTCCGCCGCCGCCGGCGCCGCTGGTGGAGCCGGCCCCGCCTTGCGGCAGGACGCCGGTCAGAAAGCCCAGGGAGCCACCCATGGTGCCGCCCGTGCCGCCATCCGCATCGCCTCCCATACCGCCGCCGCCGTTGCCCACGTTCGTGCCATAAAATGGGTCCGTCGAAACGCCGGAATCGCCGCCGACGGCACGGTTGTTCGACAGCGTTACGTTCGTGAGGTTCACCGTGCCCATGTTGAAAATGGCCCCGCCGGCACCCAGTCCAGCGCCGCCCGTCGAACTGTCGCCGCCCTTTTCGAGGCCGCCCGAAAGTGTCAGGTTCTGCAGCGTCAACGTGCCGGGAGACATGGCCACGACGTTGCCCGACAGCTGCGGGCCGCCGCCGATGAAGAACAGGCGGAACTCTTGCTTGGCGGCCGGATCGCGCTCGATCGTCGCGCCGTTGCCGATGATGGTGATATTGTTCGTGATCGGCGGCAGGCCGTTCGTCCCGTACCAGAATCCGCTCAGACCGCTGGTGCTGCCCGGCGGCGGCTGGTAGATATTTTCCAGCTTGTACGTGGAACCCGAACCGTTCGCGTTGGGCGAAAGGAAGATGATGGCCCCGCCCGTCGAGGCGTCGCCGCGGTTGATCGCGTCGATCAGCGCGGTGGTGTCCCCGGGGGGAACGTTGAGGACGATGGGATTCGCCGGCACGATGCGCTCTTCCAGCGACTCCAAACCGAGCCGCGCAACCCGCCGCTCCGAACCGGCGCGGGCGAAGGTGGAAGGACGGCCCGAAACCCAGCGACGCAAACTACGCAGCCAAAGTGAGCGGTTCATGGCAGGACATCCTGACGGTAAAGAAGAGTCCGAATATGCAGATTTTGCTCAGGCACGAGGAGGGGGATGGGGGGCGGGCCGCCAGTCGGGCCCCGCCCCCGGAAATCCCTGCGCCGTCGAAACGAAATCTGCTCCGTTACGATCGAAGCCTCTCCATCCATTTAATGGATGTATACACGTTGTTAGAGGGGGTCGCAACGAAAAGAGTTCCAAAAAGACGGGAGGGCTGACCGCGAAGATGGCATAATAAGGACGAGTGTTGTCAGCTGCTAGGGAAAAAGCTACACTTTTCCTCCGCACCGGCGCACGGGCGGCTTACGAAGCCGGTTCGCCCGGCTGTGATGCTTTTGCCGGCGGCAAGTGAAGGGTGAACTTCGTGCCGCGCCCCACCTCGCTCTGCACGTCGATCCGACCGCCGTGCGCTTCAATAATTTTGCGAGTGGTCGGCAATCCCAACCCCGTACCGCCGCCGCGCGTGGAATAAAACGGCTGAAACGCATTGGCCAAAACTTCGGCCGACATGCCCGCGCCGGTATTGATCAGGGCGAGCAACACGCCGTCCGGCTCGGCCCACGATTGGATGGTGATCTCGCCGCCGGCCGGCATCGCCTGCTGGGCGTTGAGCAGCAAATTGAGCAGGGCCTGCTTGAACAGGTCGCGGTTGAGGGCGACCGGCGGCAAGTCGGCGGGAATGTAACTCTTGATTTCGATGTTGCCCGCTTTGGCCGTGGGGCCGAAGAAGTCGATCAACTCCTCGACCACTTCGCCGAGGCTGGTCGGAGTCAATTCCAGGTCCTTGACGCGGGCGAATCGGAGGAACTCGTTAGAGATGTCCACGAGGCGCGTGCATTCGTTTTGCAAGCGCTGTACGCGGTCTAGGGCACGCCGTTCGCGCTGCGACTGCGGATCGCGAAAGTCCTCGGCCAAAAGCTGCAAGTTGAGTCGCAGGGTGCTGAGGTGATTTTTGAGATCGTGGACGAACCCACCCGCCAGTTCGGCCAACTCGACGTAATCTTGATTGGGCACGGCTCGCAAATCCCGACCAACCCGCAGCGCCAGCAAGGGAACCCTTGCTCGCGCTGCGGGCTGGTTCAGAAATCGATCGTCACTCGTCCCCGCGCGGGCCGCGCTCGTGTTCACCCCCGCGGCGCGGCGGACGCGACTCGCCCTGGCGACGCGGAGGCGCCGACGGCGGCGGCGCTTCCTCGCCAGCCGGCCGATTCTGTTCGCGCAGCAGCACCTTGCGCGACAGCTTCACGCGGTCGTGCTCATCGATGGCGATCACCTTGACTTGCAGATGATCGCCGACCCGGCACACATCCTCGACCTTGCCGACATACTTGTCGTCCAGCTCGCTGATGTGGCACAGGCCGTCGCGTCCGGGAAGGATCTCGATGAACGCGCCGAAGTCCTTGATGGAGGTGACGCGGCCCTCGTACACCTTGCCGACGCGCACTTCCTCGGTCAGCGCCTCGACCTTGAGCTTGGCCGACTCGGCGCCGGCCGACTCGCTGTGCGAGATGTACACCGTGCCGTCGTCCTCGATGTCGATTTTGGCACCCGTCGATTCCTGAATGCCCTTGATCGTCTTGCCGCCCGGCCCGATCAAGAGGCCGATCTTCTCCGGGTTGATCTTCACGGTGAGCAGGCGCGGGGCGTTCTTGCTGGGTTCCGGGCGCGGCAAGAGCGAGCCGGTAGCGTTGCGCCAGGTCAACATCATGGTCTTGAGGATCTCGCGGCGGGCGTCGCGGGCCTGGTCGAGCGTGGCCCGGATGATCGGCTCGTCAATGCCGTCGATCTTGAGGTCGAGCTGGATGCCGGTGATGCCGCGGGCGGTGCCGGCCACCTTGAAGTCCATGTCGCCGAAGTGGTCCTCGTCGCCCATGATGTCGGTCAAGAGGACGAAGCGATCCGGCTCCTTGACCAGCCCGATCGAGATGCCGGCCACCGGGTCGGTCAGTGGCACGCCGGCGTCCATCAGCGACAGCGTACCGCCGCACACCGACGCCATGCTCGACGACCCATTGGATTCGAGAATATCGGAGACAACGCGGATGGTATACGGGAACTTCTCCGGCGGCGGGATGACGGCCTTGAGGCTGCGCTCGGCCAAGGCACCGTGGCCGATCTCGCGCCGGCCGGGGCCGCGGATGGGCCGGCACTCGCCGACCGAGAAGGGCGGGAAGTTGTAATCGAGCATGAACTTCTTGCTGTATTCGTCCATAATGCCGTCCACGCGCTGCTCGTCGCTGGAGGTGCCCAGCGTGGTCGTCACCAGCGCCTGCGTCTCGCCGCGCTGGAAGATCGCCGAGCCGTGGACGCGCGGCAGCACCGCCACCTCGCATTCGATGTTCCGCAGTTGTTTCACATTGCGGCCGTCGATGCGCTTGCCCTCCAGGATCAGGTCGCGGACCACGCGCTCTTCCAGCGCGGAAAACGCGAACGACACCTGCGCCGGCGTGTACTTCGCCTCGCCGTCTTCGGGCAGGTACTCGGCGTTGATGCGCTCGCGCAGCGTCTTGATGCTGTCGGCGCGCTCGGCCTTGCCCTCCGTCTGCTTGCGCTGCCGGAATTCGTTGGCGAAGCGCTTGCGGAACTCCTCGATCAGAGGGTTCGCCACGGCCGGTTCGGGCAACTTTTTCGGACCCTGGCCCGCCTTTTCGCGCAACTCCTCGATCATCTCCACCACGGTGAAGATGTGCTTGTGGCCCCAGAGGATCGCGTCCAGCATCTCCGCCTCGGCCATCTCGCGCGCGAACCCTTCGATCATGGTGATCGCCGTGCGCGTGCCGGCCAGCACGAGATCCAGGTCGCTTTCTTCAAGCTGAGAGTGCGACGGCATGAGGACCAACTCGCCGTTGATCCGGCCGACGCGGACGCTGCCGGTCGGCGTCACGAACGGGATGTGCGAGACGTGCAAGGCGGCGCTGGCGCCGATCATGGCGAGCACGTCCGGATCGTGCTCGCGGTCGGCGGCCAGGGTGCTGGCCATGATCTGCACTTCGTTGACGTAGCCGGCGGGGAAGAGCGGACGGATGGGGCGATCGATCAGGCGGGAGGTAAGGATTTCCTTGGTGGTCGGCCGGCCCTCTCGCTTGATGAAGCCGCCGGGAAACTTGCCGGCGGCGTAGGTCTTCTCGCGGTAATCGACGACGAGGGGGAAGAAATCGCGTTTCTCATCGACCTCGCCTTCGACGGCGGCCACAAGGGACGCCGTCTCGCCGTACTGGACCAGAACGGCGCCGTGCGCCTGTTTGGCCAGCTTGCCGGTTTCCAGGATGAGTTGTTGGGCGCCGAATGAACGTTCTACACGACAGGACTGCACGGACATTCCTCCTTTGGGGCGCTTTCAAGAGCGCCCGGCGGGAGCAAGACACCGCGCGTACCGTTTCAACAATCGAGGATGAAGCCGTCGCAATCCGACTAGCCCGAAGCGCCAGCGAGGGCTGTCCCTCGCTGGCGCTTTGGGCTAGTCAGATTGCAACAACTTACTTGCGCAGGCCCAATCGAGCGATTACGGCCAGATAGCGGCTACGATCCTTGTTGCGCAGGTAGGTCAACAAGCCAGACCGCTTGCTGACCATCTGGAGTAGGCCGCGCCGGCTGGCGTGGTCCTTCTTGTGCGTGCGCATATGCTCGTGCAGCTCGTTGATACGCTCCGTGAGCAAAGCGATTTGCACTTCCGGCGACCCGGTATCGGTCGGTTCGCGCCGGAACTGGTCAATGATCTGCGTTTTGCGGTCCTTGGTGATCGTCATCTCGATCCTTGTCACCTCCGCCTGGTGCTGCTCCTGCCTGTTTGGACAGTATTTTTTCACTCTACAACTTCAGGAATCGTATCAAGGGAAGAGGAGATTACAAGAGGGAAATGTTATTCACGCTGTCCACCGTCCGTCACTCGAACAGGGTGCGCTGCCGGGGCGGGGCCGACGGCGGTGCAACAAGATGAACCTCGGGTGCCTGCTCCTCGATCCGGACACGCATCCGCCGGCCGTTCTTGATCGCCTGGCCGTGAAAGCAGTTGTTGAACAGAATCAGGATCTCGTCGGTTCGGTCTTCCGCCGCGCACAGCGACTCCACCCATTCGTCGAGTGCCCGATCGTCGTAGTCGTAATCGTAGCGCTGCTTGTCGGAGCGATACCAGTTCGCCGCGTTGCGCGAATGCAGTCGGACGTAGGCGCGGCGGCCGGACTGCACCCAGCCACGCGGGAAGAGCGCCGGCAGATCCGGGACATCGACAGCCACCAGATCCAGGTGCTGTTTGGCCATCCACTCCGTCAGCTTCGGCCGGGACCAGGAGCGGTGGCGAAACTCGACGGCCGGTCGATAGTCGGCCAGTTCTTGAGCCAACGTCTCCAGCCAGTGAACGGTCTTCTTCTCGTAGTGCGTGGACTGCGGGAGCTGGCAGAGCAGTCCCATCAGCTTTTTCCGGCGTCGAAGTGCTTCCACCGCCGCGCGGAAACCGGGCAGGTCGTCTGGCTTCTGCTCGTGGCTCAATGTGCGTGGCAGTTTGACGACGAACTGAAACCCCTCCGGCGTTTTGTCGGCCAAGCGGCCGAGTATGTCCCCCGTCGGAGGCCGATAGAAGGTGAAATTCAGCTCGACCAGCGGGAAAGAACCGCAGTAATAGGGAAGCATGTTCGCGGGCCGGGTGCCCTTGGGATAGAAGTCGCCGACCCAATCCGGATAGGAATAACCGGAGGTGCCGATCCAGACATTCATGGCGAACCCCATCCCCCGGCGAGATGGGGCCGCTCGCCGGGCGTTACGGTGTGTCTTCCAGTTCCGGCAGTGCCTTCCATCCCTGTTCGTCGTTGCGGACGGCGGCGGTTTGCCCCGCAGCCGCATCCTGATGGGCCGCCCAGACGAGGACGCGGCGGGCGACCTCGGCCGCTTGCCGGCTGTGCAGGGGCGGCAGCGGCTGATCGCGCGGCAGTCCCAGATCGAGACCCATGCGGCGCTGCACCACCTGGGCGATCCCCAGCGCGATCTCGCGGTTGGGCAGCCGGGCCAGGTCGCGCAGCGTGGCCGTCGCCTCGACGGAGCCGCCCTGCTCCATCAAAGCTTCCACGGCGATCAAACGCAAGGGCGCGGGATTGGCCGAATCGAGCAACTGCCGCAGCAAGGGCGCGTCGAGTTCGCGGTGCGTGTGCAGCACGCGCGCCAGCTCCAGCCGCAGCATCGCCGGCGTGTGGCCGTCCGCGAGTTGGCGGCGCAACGTATCCACCAGCGTGGCATCCGAAGTCAGCGACAGAACGCGGTGGTAATGCCGGCCGAGTGTGAGAGACGCCCGCAGGGCCTGCACGCCCTTCTCGGCAGTCCAGGCGGTGAGGTCGGTCACAGCCTCGGCCGTCAGCATGTTGCCCTCGTGCCGCATCGGCCCATCGTTCTGGCACACCGGGTCGGCCAGGGCGCGGCGCACCGCCATGCGGATCCACGCCCAGTTCTGTTCGGTGTTCCACAAGAGCGCCTCGGCCGCCGTCTGCCGTACTAAATGCGAGGAATCGCGGAGAAATTCCGCCAGGGCTTCGATGGTCATGCGCTCATCGACATTGGCCAGGGCGTTGATAGCGGCGGCACGGACTTCCGGTTCGACCGCGTGCTGGGCCAACTGCAAAATGACTTGGGGTTGGCCAGGCCGCCAGTTCTGCCGGAACTCCAGGGCGGCCAGCGCCGCCACGCGCACTTCCGGCCGGGGGTTGGACAACAGCGACAAAGCTGGCGACGCATCCACGTGCAGCGCTTCGCGCAACGCTTTCACTTCCGGCAGCAGCCGGCAGTCGTGCAGTTGCGCCGGCCAATCGAGCCGATGGGCCAACCGGCCCGCCAGATACCGTGCCCGTCTCAGGGCGGGTGCGCCCGATTCACGCAGACACTGCGCCGCGAAATAGGTCAACGGCACGACGAGCAAGACCGCCTGCGCCAGGTGCAAGAACCAATCGTTCGTTCCCACCGTGCCCAGGAGCATCCAGCTCAGCGCGATCACATACAGCATGATGACGGCCGAACCGGTCGGCTCGCGCCAGCCCGGCCGGCTGAAAAGCGCCAGGCCGCAGGCCAGCACCTGAAAGAGCGTGCCCAGCCAGAGCAAACCCGGAGAGACGCTCGTGCCGCGCAGGCTGCAAATGAGCAGCAAGGTCACAGGAAGTAACAGCAAACAGAGGCGGCCCATGAGTACAAGGGAGCCAGCCCTTTCGTCCCCGGAAGTGCCGCGCAACGTTTCTTGCATGATCGTATGTTCTTCTTCGTAGGTGGTTCGAGGGTTCGGTGGTCAGGAGGTTCAAGACCCAACCAGCCACCCAAGTATGGCTTACGGTGGGGCAAAAGGCCAAACATAGCCCCCGGCTTGCCGGGGGAGCAAATCACCCCCGGCAAGCTGGGGGCTATGTGTCGGCCATTTGTTCCTTGCAGCGTGGGGCGAACTTCGCATAGCATTATTGAGGGTGAAGACCTGAAGGGATCGGTTCATGCTACGCATACTGGGATCGGCCAAACGCCTGTGCAGCGGTTGGACGCGGCGCGAGATGCTGCGAGCCGGCGGCCTGGGGCTGCTCGGCATCAGCCTGGCCGACGTGTTGCGCCTATCCGAGACGCAAGCCGCCCGACCGCCGAATCAACTCTCCAGGAGCTTCGGCCGGGCCAGGTCGTGCATCCTTCTATATCTCTATGGTGCCCCGAGCCAGCTTGAAACCTTCGACATGAAGCCAGCTGCGCCGGTCGAGGTGCGCGGCGAACTGAAGCCGATCCGCTCGCGCTTGCCCGGTCTCGATGTGTGCGAACTATTGCCGAATGCGGCCCGTGTCATGGACCGCGTCACGGTGGTTCGCTCGCTGACGCATCCCTATCCGCTGCACGGCGTGGCCTACGCTCTGACGGGCGTGCCGCAAATCGACGTGCCAATGGAGCTGAATCCCCGCGATCCGCGGCACTGGCCGTTCATCGGCTCCGTGGTGGACTACCTCAACCGGCGGAAACCGGGGGCGAAACGGCCGGCGGTGCCGACCAACATCGCCCTGCCCTTCCCGTTCAGCACGCGCCGCGTCGGCGAGGTTGCCCGCGCCGGCCCCTACGCCGCATTTCTGGGCGGCGCCTACAACCCCGTCTGGACTGAGTTTCACGGCCGGGCCACGCGGAACATGGTCAAGACGCTGCAAGAACAGAAACTCGACGTGGCCGAGCCGTACATGGGCATCACGCCCGACAGCCATTTCGAGCTAGCGACGGCCACCGAGCTGCCGCGCGAGATCACCCTGGACCGGCTCGATAACCGCCGCTCGCTGGTCGAGCAGTTCGACCGAGCGCGGCGCGACCTGCGCACGACCGATGCCGGCCGGGGGTTCGACCGCTATCACGAGATGGCCTACAACCTCATCGGCTCCGAGAAAATCCGCACCGCGCTCGATCTCCGCCGCGAGCCGCGCCGCCTGCGCGAGTCGTACGGCATGACGCTCTTCGGCCAGGCCGCCCTGACGGCGCGGCGGCTGGTCGAGGCGGGATCGCGCTTCGTCAGCGTCTTCTGGGACGAGTACGGCCTGGCCGGTTCGGCCTGGGACACGCACTGGGACCATTATCCGCGTATGCGGCGGGAACTGATGCCGGGCTTCGACCTCGCCCTGGCGGGCCTGATCGAAGACCTCGACGCCCGCGGCCTGCTCGACGAGACGCTGGTCTTATGTCTGAGCGAGCACGGCCGAACGCCGAAGCTGCAAAACGTCAAGGGCGGCGGCCGCGATCACTGGTCGCAGGCGTACAGCGGCCTGCTCGCCGGCGGCGGCGTGGCCCGCGGCAAGGTCGTGGGCAAGACCGACAAGATCGCCGGCAGCGTCGTCGAACGACCGATCTCGCCGAAGGACGTTCTCGCCACGGTCTATCACCTCCTCGGCATCGACCCGGACGCGACGCTCACCGAGCGCACCGGCCGGCCCCTGCCGTTGGTTCCTGACGGCTCGGTCATCCCCGACGTGCTCGCCTGATTCGCCTTCACACGGCTCGGACGTGAAAGGGGAAGGCGATGACCGAGGCGGAATGGTTGGCCTGCACCGACCCGGACCTAATGCTGAAGTTCCTGCGGGACAAAGCCAGCGAGCGGAAGCTACGACTGCTCGCGTGTGCCTGCTGCCGAAGGGTTTGGCACCTGCTGACCGACGGACGCAGCCGTAATGCCCTCGTCACCTGTGAACCCTACGCCGATGGGCTGACGACGAAGGCCGCCCTGGTGACGGCTCGGAGAGAAGCAGGGGAAGCGATGATGGCCGTGATAACTTCCGACTTATCCCCCCTGGAGCGGAACAGGACGTTGGCAGTCGGCAAAGGCCACGAGACATGCGGCGAGGCCCACAGGCAAGCGATCGGCCTTGGCGGATGACATGCGGAAAGCCGTGCATGCCGCCTTGATGGCGGATATGATCGGCAGGCTGTCGAGGCGGATACCGTCGGAATGCATCTTACCCTTGTGCAACCTCCTCCGCGACTTCTTCGGCCCACTCCCCTTCCGGCCCGTCTCGCTCGACTCCTCCGTCCTGACCTGGAACAATGCCACCGTAGCCCGTTTGGCCCAGGTCGCCTACGACGAGCGGGAGATGCCGGCGGGCACCCTTGACAACGGCCGGCTGGCGGTGCTGGCGGACGCGCTCGAAGAAGCCGGCTGCACCGACGCGGACATTCTGAACCACCTGCGCGGGCCGGGGCGCACGTCCGGGGCTGCTGGGTCGTGGACCTCCTCTTGGGCAAGGGGTGACGCCATGATCGAGGCGGAATGGCTGGCCTGCACCGAACCGCAGAAGATGCTGGAGTTCCTCGAAGGCAGGGCGAGCGAACGGAAGTTGAGGCTATTCGCCGTGGCCTGCGTCCGCCGTGTATGGCGGCAACTCAACAAGCGTCGCAGTCGGAGAGCGGCGGAAGTAGTCGAGCGCCATGCCGACTCGCCTAGCCCGATTGAGAACCTGGAAACAGCCTGTGAGTCGGCCTGGGATGTTGTCTACGAAATGGAACAGAAGGATGGTGATGACTGGCCCGATCAGGTCGAGTACGCCGGTACCTACGCGGCCGCTCAGGCTGCTTGCATCGAAACTACTGAATGTCCCTATTTATACCGTGCGGTAGACACAACCAGAAGCGTTGCTGAACTCGCCCGCTATGAAGTGTTAGCCGCCGTGCGTTCTTCCGATGCGAAATCGGCCGAGGTTGCTGAACGCCTTATTCATGCTAACCTTCTCCGCTGCATCATCGGCAACCCCTTCCATTCCGTCCCCCTCAATCCCGCCGTCCTGACCTGGCATGATGCCACCGTGGTCCGCCTCGCCCAGGTCGCCTACGACGAGCGGCAAATGCCGGAAGGCACTCTCGATTACGGCCGGCTGGCAATCCTGGCGGATGCCTTGGAGGAGGCCGGATGCTCCGACGTGGACATCCTGAATCATCTGCGAGGGCCGGGTCCGCACGTCCGGGGCTGCTGGGTCGTGGACCTTCTGCTAGGGAAGGGGTGACACCGTGACCGAGGCGGAGTGGCTGGCCTGCATCGATCCGCAGAAGATGTTGGAGTTCCTACGAGACAAGACCACTGACCGGAAACTGCGGCTGCTCGCGGTGGCGTGCGTGCAACGGTACGCGGCTTTCGATGGAGCCATGAGCCAAATTATCCGGGTGAGCGAACTGTACGCGGACGGCCTTGCTAACTGGACTGATCTGGCTGCCGTGCGAAAGATGGCGAAGGAACTTCGACGACGCGCGATGCAAAGAGACATCGGCATGGGAGCAGGGGCGGTGCGAAACGTCGCATCCGTGGCACACCCTTCGGCATCTGTGGCAGCAAACGGTGTACTCCTCACCGTCGTGGCGGAAACTGCAATACGAGCAATTCGGGAAGTTTTCGGCAACCCATTCAGCCCTGTCCGCATTAACCCGACATGGGGTGCGTGGAACGATGGCACCGTCGTCAAGTTAGCCCAAGGAATCTATGATGACCAAACTTTCGACCGCCTGCCGGTCCTGGCCGACGCCCTGGAAGAGAGTGGCTGCACCAACGCGGACGCCCTGAATCACTGCCGCCTGCCCGGTGAGCATGGGCGTGGCTGCTGGGTCGTGGATGCCATCCTCGGAAAGACATGAGGCAGGGCGGGGCGAGGCGGCAAGCCGCAATATCACACTCCGTTGCGTTCAGTCGTAGGAATTCAAATTCTCAAAGCGGGCGTGTGGAGACGATGTTGGCAATTTGGCAGTCTGGCAATCTCGCCGCGTTAAATGGACTCTAACCCTTGATGATTAAGAAGTTGCATCATGAGACCACTTTGCCAAACGTCTCCACGATTTGGCAAAGTGGCCAGTCGATTTGAGCATTCCATTTCCCGCCTTACCGAAACCGCGATCGGACGCCGGCCGTCTCACGCCTTGGCTCCCAGTTCCTTGATGGGATCCCATTTGGTACCCAGCACGGTCTTGCTATCGCAGCCCAGCCAGGTATCCAGAAGGGTGGCATAAATCCGCCGGAAATCGGTGTGATACTTCAAATCGCCCGCGTCCAGATCGGCCAGACTCGGATGCTTGCCGACGACGCCCCCCTTGGCCGACGGCCCGGCCACGAACACGCACGAGGCGGCGCCGTGATCGGTGCCGCGACTGCCGTTCTCCTGCACGCGCCGGCCGAACTCCGAGAAGGTCATCAGCCGCACCCGACTATCGTTTTTCGTCGTCTTCAAGGTCTTGAAGAAGCCGTCGATTCCGTCGGCCAACTCGGACAGGAGCTTCTGATGGGTCGGGCCTTGATCGGCGTGGGTGTCAAAGCCGTCGAGGCTGACGTAAAAGATGCGCGTGCCGAACCCCTTGGCGATGAGACCGGCGACGAGTTGAAGCTTCTGCGCCAGACCGGTGCCTTGCCGCGGCACGGCGTTCGGTCCCTCCAGGAGTTCGCGCAGGTTCTCGACCGCCGTGAGCGTCTGCACCTGCCGCCGGCGCACGAACGATTCCAGGTTCCCCTCGCCCTCCCCCATCGGATTCGACAACTCCGCCAGCAGCCGGCGGCGTGCCTTCTGCTGACCGGCCGCACCCCCTCCCACTTCCAGGCGGAACGAGTTTTGATCGGAGATGCTGACCGCTCCGCCCCCGGGCGCTCCGGTCAGGGCCAGCGGCAGCCGGCTCGGGCCGAGATGCAGGATGGGCACGCCGCCTGAGCGGTTTTCCATCGCGACGGCGGTTCGGCCCAGCCAGCCGGTCTTGGTGTCGCGTTTCGGATCGGCGGACTGCCAGATGTCCATCGCCTCGAAGTGCGAACGATCGGGGTTGGGATAGCCAACGCCCTGTACGACGGCGAGTTGTCCCTGCTCCCACAGCGGCCGAAGGCCCTGCATCCCGGAGTGCAAGCCGACGTGATCGTCCAGGCGGACGACGACATCCTTCGTCTGGCGCAGCGTCGGCCGGGCCTTGTGGTACAGGTCGTCGGCGTAGGGGATGACGGTGTTGAGGCCGTCGTTGCCGCCGTTCATTTCGAGGACGACCAGGATGTTGTCTTTGCCCGGCGTGGCCGCCTGCGCCGTGCGGACGATGAACTGCGGGACCACCGCGCCCAGGGCCACCAGGGACGAGCCTTGCAGCGTGCGGGTCAGAAATTGCCGACGGGTAAACATGGGAATCACTCCAGGGGAATCCTTGGTTCGTTATGCCAGTTGATACTCGGCCATCGTCAGGATGGCGTGGACGGCCTCGCGCACCCGGCGATCAAGGGCCGGGCCGGACGGATCGCCTTCGGCCACGAAAGCAACGAGTTTTGCCCGCGCTTCGGGGTGAACGCCGCCGGGCAGATACAGATCCAGAAGCACGCGGACGACCTCTTCCGGCCGACTGGCTCCTTCCTCGCGTAAGAGCCGTGCGGGATCGAAGGCCAACGGGGGCGCGGGTTCCTCACGCATACCTGCCGAACCCGCCTGGCTCGCGGATTTGTCGAGAGCTGTCTTCCGCGCTGCGTTCGGGGCCGCCGTCACTGCCGCCATCGGTCCCGGTGTCACGTTGGTCCAGAGCGTGCCCGTCGCCAACGCCTCGGCGAAGTTGTCGCGCTCGAGGACAGTGGATGTGTTCAGCCAGGCCCGGCCGCCCGGCCAACCCTTGACGTTGGGCGGGGCGAACAGAGACTGTCCCATCGCACCGATCCGGCTCACGAGCGCCTGCGGCGGCAGCGGCCGGTATTCCGCCTCGCCTTCGCCGTACTGCCGATACACTGCCCGCACCGCCCCCAGCACGTATTCCACCGGGGACTTGATCCGCTGGCGGAAGGCGTGTCCCGAATAGAAATGCCGCGAGGCGAGCATGGTCCTGACCAACGCGGCGATGTCGTAATCGCTCTTGCGGAAGGATTCACACAAAGGCTCCAGCAAGGCGTCGGGAGGTGCGGCGTTCTCGTTGATGAAAAAGTGATAGAGCTTGCGGACCAGGAAGCGCGCCGCGGCCGGCTGCTCCAGCACGATGCGCACCACGTCGCCGCCGTCCCAGGCGCCGGTCTGCTTCAGCACCGTTTTGGTGCCGCCGTCATGAAGGCGAGCATTGAAGCGGAAACCGTGGCCGTCGGTGTGCCAGCCGGTGAAGGCGCGGGCGGCCTCGCGGATGTCCTTCTCGGTGTAGTTGCCGACGCCGAGGCTGAACAACTCCATCACCTCGCGGGCATAGTTCTCGTTGGGCCGGCCCTTGATGTTACTGTTGGAGTCCAGCCAGACCAGCATGGCCCCATCGCGGCTGATCGCTTGCAAAAACGGGCCGAACTTGCCGAGAGCGTGCTGGCGCAGCAGGCCATTCTGCTGGAACATCAGGGCCGGGCTGCTGCACCTTGGCGAGGCTGGTGGCGAAGTGATTGTGCCAGAACAGCGTCAATTTCTCGCGGAGCGGATGGCCGCCCTGGAGCATGACATACAGCCACCAGCCGACGAGCTGAGCGCCGCCGTCATCGCGGGCGGCGGCGATACGGCCCACGTCGGTCAGGGTCGCCACAATCTCATCGGCCTGCGGGCTGCCCCGGAATAGCACATCGAGCGTGCCCTGGGGACCGAGCCGCTCGGCCTGACGCAGTTCTGCACGGTTGGCGCCGAAGGCGGTACGGCGATAGAGATGGGCGGCCCACTTTCGCCCCCACGGGTCGGACGGCGTGGGCTGCCAGGATTGCCAGGCCTCAGCGGGATCGACTTGCTCCAGGGGCGGAAGCTTCGCGGCCATGCTGTACCTCGGTTGTTCGGCAATTATTTCCGAAGGGTGATCGCGTAATGGATGTTGTAATCGGCGTTCTGCTCCTCGCCGTGCGGCGGGCGGCCGTGCAGGTGAGCGGTCGCCGACTCGACCTTGTAGACGAACGGTTTGCCGGTGAAAGGATCGTTGGGCAGCGGCACGGCGATGTCGGCCAGCTTCGTGGGCAGCTTGCCCTCGTGAGACTCAGCGTACATCCGCAGCGCCTCGACGTGCCGCAACAGCGCCATGCGCTGTTCCAGCCGTGCTTGCATCCGGCGAAGTTTGAGGATGTCGGGCACGAGGTCCGCGAACAGGCCGTCTTCGCCGCAGCAACAATCCTCACCGGCCAGGGCGTCGATCTGCCAGGGGGCCAGGGCCAAGAGCTTCGCGCGTTCGTCGCACTGGCTCTCGTAGTCGCGCTTTTCATC
This sequence comes from uncultured Planctomycetota bacterium, assembly GCA_963767535.1. Classification (GTDB taxonomy): domain Bacteria; phylum Planctomycetota; class Planctomycetia; order Gemmatales; family Gemmataceae; genus JAJPHU01. Next base: position 320,757 of record CAVYEC010000004.1, on the reverse strand, counting down.
CAGCAAAATGACCTGCACCGGCGAGAATTCGCGCGACGGCGGCGACCTTCTGAATCAGTTCCTCGATATTTCCCGCCTCGGCCAACCGCTTGCGGCGGCCTTGACTCTTATGGAATCGTTGACCCGCGCTCCGAGCGCCGCCCTCATGCTCCGGGGTGGTTGGCCCGCCTGCTCGCGAGCGAATCCCATCCCGCCGGACAACCGGCTCACCACCTTCTCGATCTCCTCCTCCGTCATGGGAACCTCGTCGCGGATGGGCCGCAGGTCCGCCACCACCAGGGCGCGGTCGCCCTGAATGCCCTTGCGCAGATCCACCAGCGGACAAGGCAGATCGGTCAAGGCCCAATAGAGATTAGGACTTCCCGGCTGTCCGACCATCTCTTCCAGGGTGTCGAGGGCCAGGTTGGCGATGAAAAAGCCGGTTCGGTTGCCGGCCACGGTGGGATTTTCGCCCAGGTGGCGGGCCAACGCAAACATCGTCTTGGCCGTGCCGACGGCGTCGTCAAAGCGTTTGCCAGCGATCTCCAGACGAAAGCGCACCCGCAACCCCGTCCCCAGGATGCGCAGCGGCCTCATCTCGGGCAGCATCAGATCCATGCCGTCGTTCTGGACGCGCTCCAGGATTTGCCAGTCGGGGGCGTCCAGGCGTGCCCCCCAATCCGCCTGGCTCAGCGCGTATCCGCCATACTTACGCAGCTTGTTCGCCGGCAGTTCGGAAAGCGGCATCGTCAGATAGCGCGCTGCGCTCGGCGACGCCTTCCTTGCTGAAGAAAAAGTTTCGCTGCTCCGCGAAGCAGCGGACGTACCACTGCACGGGGTTGCCGGGGTTCATTTCGCGCACTTCGGGCAAAAAAAGATATTTGAGGGCGGGTTTGGGAGCCGCCATCGGCTGGAACGTGAGGCGAACCACGGTTTCGCCGGCAGAGGAGCCGAGGGGGAACGCGGCCAGGAGGATGGCGGCCGGGAGGACGCGATTCATGGTGATATTTCCTTGCGAGTGGGCGTGGTGGGCCTCGTGCCTCGGCCCACCCTACCATACCTTCACTTCTGGATCGTGATCTCGTAATGGACGTTGTAGGCGGGAAACTTCTCCTGACCCCGCGGCGGGCTGCCGCGCAGGTGAGCGGTGTTCCCGGCAACCTCGTAGCGGAACGGCTTGCCGGTGACGGGATCGTCGGGCACCGGCACGGTCAGGTCGGACAGCTTGGCGGGCAACTTGCCGTCGTGAGCCGCCGCGTAGATCCGCAGCGCCTCGACATGCCGCAACAGCGCCACACGCTGATCCAACCGAGCTTGCGCGCAGCGCACCTTGTGGATGGCCGGCAACACAAACCCGAACAGCGGTTTGTTTGGCTCTCCCGCGCGGGGGATAGGCTTGTCCCAGATGCCCAACTTCTCAGCCTGCCAGAGGGGTAAATTCATGATTTTCATGATGTCGTCGCGGAGCACTTCGTACTCACGCTTCTCGTCCAAGAGCAATATCTGCTCGGCCGGGAACTGCCTCACCCGCTCCTCCGCAATGCCATACTCGACGAGACGGCCGCGCGCGGCTTGGACTAACTTTTCGTCTTTGATCCGCTCGTCCAACCAGCCACGCACTCCCTTGATCGGCTTGCTGTCTAAGGCCAACAACACGTCGATGTGATCGTTCAACTTCTTGAGTTGGTCCGCGCTCATCGGGGCCGTGTCGTCCAGTAAGCGCAACTCTCCCTGAATCAGCGCCCGTTCGCCTTCCACCCCTCTGTCCAAGGGAACCAAGGGGCGGGGAAGGTTCGTCAGCGCCCAGTAGAGGTTGGGACAGCCGGGTTGCTCCAGCATTTCCTCCAGTGGGCCGATGGCGATGAACGCGATGGCAATGCCGACTAGGTCGCCGATGAGCGTCGGATGCTCGCCCATGTGGCGCGACATGGCGAACATGGATTTGGCAGTCACGAAGCCGTCGTCGAAGCGGCGTTGGACCGCCTCATCGTGGAAGCGATCCTTCAGGCCCGCCGCCAGGGTCCGGACCTTCTGCACGTCGGGCAGCAGCAAACTGACGCCGTCCGTTTTGACCTTGAGCAAAATCTGCCAATCGGGTTTGTCCATCCGGGCGGCACGATCCGCCTGGCGCAAGGCGGAACTGTGGAGGGTTTCCGTGCCGGAGGAGAAATCCTGATCCAGCAGGCACTTGACGTAGTTGGGTATCGGGTTGCCGGGAGTCAACTCCTTCAATTCCGGCAGGAGCGTGTAGCGGAGGGCCGGCTTCGGGGAGGCCATCGGCCGTACCGTCAACCGGATGAGCATTTCCGTCGCGGTGAGCGACGATTCGGCCCGGCAAGAAGGAGCGACAAGCATCAGGGCGATACAGCAGAAAAGCGTTCGGGGCACGAGAGGACTCCTGGCAAGCAACCGGAACACGATGGGGCCGAGCGATTGTTCCTCCTTATGATGCCATGCCCCGGTGACTTTTTCATCAGGGCGGCGTTTTTTTCTCGTTTTGCTTTCTGATTTCAACGGGACCGACTCCTCGCTGGTCTTTCTTTGGCCTGCCGTTTGCATAATCGTTTATCGGAGGAAGGAGAGAAGAGGTCATGAACCCTATCCTGAAACAGGAGCTGAGGCGACTGAAGGCCGACCGCGAGCGGGTGGCGCAAGAGTTCCATACCGTCCTCTCGCGCGGCGAAGAGGTGCTCGACCACGCCCATCAGGTCGCCCACGATATCGAAGAAAAAGTGCGGCGGATGTTACAGAGGGACGACCGAGCGCCGCCCGTTGTGCATTAGGAAAAAGACACTTTCGCCAAGGCCGGCCCGACGAAGCCCCTCGTCCGTTGATGCCCATCCTCGACAATTTCGCTCTCTCGAAGCGAAGATGAATGGCCCTTCGCGCAAAGAGTGGTTCCCAGGACGAATTCTATATAAGCGCGACAAGATTCTATAGAATCCCCTTGTCCTTTCCTTCCCTATCGGATAAACTCCATCTCAGAATCCTTGAGTGTGCCGGCAGACCGTCTGTTTACGCACCCGCCTGATAGGGTTTGCCGGCTCGCCAACCGAACTCATCCACCGAGGCCGTTCATCGGAGAGCATGACGTGCCTTTATCCGAACGCAAGGGCTTGAATTGCCATCACGGCCAGCGGCGGCAAACCATCGTGCAATCGCTTTTGGCTGACGTGTTCCAGGGCCGGCTGCGGGCCGGCGAGCATCTCGTTACCCAGGAATTGGCCGAGCGCTTCGGCGTCAGTCACACACCAATCCGCGAGGCGCTGATCGCGCTGGCCGGCATCGGCATCATCGACCTGTTGCCCAACCGCGGCGCCCTCGTCCGCCGCGTCTCACCGCACGAGGTCCGTGAGGTGTGCCAGGTTCGCCGCGCCCTGGAGTGCGAGGCGGCGCGCTCCGCTTGCGGCCGCATCGACCTGACTGAGCTACACGCCCTGGCGGCGCAATTACGGCGGATGATCTCGGCCAAGTCGTCTTCCGCGCCGCGCTTCATCGCCGAGGCTCGCGCCGTGGACAGCCGGCTGCACGACCTCATCGCCGAGTCGTGCGGCAACGCTTTTTTGGCCCAGGAAATCACCCGTCTCAAGACGCTGTTCCGCGCCTTCCGCGATGTCGCCTGGACGCGCGTCGAAGAGCGCAACGACTTCCACCGCCTGGCCGAGGAAGCCCGCGAGCACCTGGCGATCGTGGAAGCGCTGTTGGCGGGCGACGCCAAAACCGCCGCGCGGGCCATGGCCCGGCACATCCGCTCCGGCGCCCGCTACTGGAGCCGTGCCTTACCGGCCCAGCCCAATGGGACTAACCACAGAGACACAGAGACACAGAGAAGACAAGAAAGGAAACAATAAACCATGAAACGGTCTACCTGGAGCATATATTTGTTGTCTTCTCTGTGTCTCTGTGTCTCTGTGGTTAGCTCTTCCGTACGGGCCGCCGACAAGATCGAGTACAACCGCGACGTGCGGCCGATCCTGTCCGAGAACTGTTTCGCCTGTCACGGCCCCGACAGCGCGTCCCGCAAAGCGGACTTGCGCCTGGACCGGCGCGACGACGCCATCAAGGCCGAGGCCGTCGTTCCGGCCGAACCGGACAAGAGCGCTCTCGTCGAGCGCATTTTTTCGGCAGATCGCGGCCAGGTGATGCCGCCGCCCAAGACGAAGAAGAAGCTGACGGCCGCCCAGAAGGAGACGCTGAAGCGCTGGATCGCCGCCGGCGCCGAATACGAAGCCCACTGGTCGTTCCTCACACCCAAGCGCCCGCCCCTGCCGGCCGTCCGGAACGCCACCTGGGTTCGCAATCCGCTGGATCGGTTCATCCTGGCGGCCTTGGAGAAACGCGGCTTGCGACCAGCGCCGGAGGCGGATCGGTGGACGCTGGCGCGCCGCCTCAGTCTCGATCTCATCGGTCTGCCGCCGAGTCCGGCCGAGGTGGAAGCGTTCGTGAATGATAAACGGCCCGACGCTTACGAGCGCTTCGTGGATCAGTTGCTCGATTCGCCGCACTGGGGCGAGCACCGCGGCCGTTACTGGCTCGACGCCGCCCGCTACGCCGACACGCACGGCATCCACTTCGACAACTACCGCGAAATGTGGGCCTACCGCGACTGGGTTCTTCGCGCCTTCAACCGCAATCTGCGCTTCGACCGCTTCACGATCGAGCAGCTTGCCGGCGACTTGCTGCCGAACCGCACCCTCGATCAGCAGATCGCCTCCGGCTTCAACCGTTGCAACATCACCTCCAACGAAGGCGGCCTGATCCCGGAGGAGTACCTTGTCCTGTACACGCGCGACCGCACCGAGACGACGGCCCGCGTCTGGCTCGGCCTGACCGCCAACTGCGCGGTCTGCCACGATCACAAGTTCGACCCGATCAGCCAGAAAGAGTTCTATTCGATGTCGGCATTTTTCAACAACACGACTCAGGGCGCCATGGACGGCAACATCCCCAACACGCCGCCGACGGTGTTCGTGCCGCGCATGGAAGATCGGCCCCACTGGGATGTGCTGGCAAAAAAGCTGGACGAAGCGGGCAAGCAGGTGGAGTCTCACAAGAAGGCGGTTCGTGCCGACTTCGACAAGTGGCTTACCAAGGGCGACACGCAGACCATCGCTTCGCTGATTCCCGACAAGGGTGTTCGCTTCCACGCCGCTCTGAATGAAGGCAAGGGCGGCACGATCCATTTGACGGCGGACGGCAAGTCGCGTGCGCTGGCCCTGGCGTCGGGGGCGGCCTGGGATGCCGGGCACATCGCCGAACGGGCATTCAAGTGTCAGGCTGGCGGGACCGTCGCGGTGCCGGAGGCCGGTGATTTGGACAACGATCAGGGCTTCTCGTATGGGGCATGGGTGAAGATTCCCAAGCGGGATTCTTACGGTGCCATCTTTGCACGCATGGACGATCAGCACGATTATCGCGGCTGGGATCTGTGGGTCCAGAACGGCAAGGTGGGAACGCACATCGTCCACAAGTGGCAAGAGGATGCCCTGAAGGTGGTGTCGAACCAGCCCGTCAAGCCGGGACAGTGGAACCACCTGTTCGTCACCTACGACGGCTCCGGCCGGCCGGAGGGCGTCAAGGTGTACATCAACGGTGAACCGCAGCCAACGACCGTTGAGGCCGGCAACCTGCGGCACACCATCCGCACCAAGGTGCCGCTCAAGATCGGCCAGCGCCACACGTCATCCCGCATCGATGGTCTCGTCCTTCAGGACATGCGCATTTACGGCCGCACGCTGTCGAGTGCGGAAGTCGATCACCTTGCGAAAGGCACGCGCGGCGCGTGGCTATTGGCCAAGAAGACAGACAAACGCTCCGACGCGGAGAAAAAGGAACTGTTCGATTGGTGGCTGACTAGCCACGATACGACGTATCAAAATCTGAACAAGAAAATGAGCGACCTTCGGCAAGAAGAGTCAGCCATCAAGTCGCGCGGCACGATCGCCCACGTCATGCAAGAACGGCAGGGCGAGCCGACGGCCCACGTGCTGTTCCGCGGCGAGTACGACAAGCGGCGCAACGCGGTGAAGCCGGTCACTCCGAAGTCGCTGCCGCCGATGCCCGGCGATCTGCCGCGCAACCGGCTCGGCTTCGCGCAGTGGCTTCTGCGTCCGGAAAATCCGCTGACGGCTCGCGTGACGGTCAACCGCTTCTGGCAGGAAGTGTTCGGCATCGGCATCGTGCGGACCAGCGACGATTTCGGCACCACCGGCGAGTTGCCTTCCAATCAGGAGTTGCTCGACTGGTTGGCCGTCGAGTTCCGCGAATCGGGCTGGGACGTAAAGCGCTTCTTCAAGTTGCTCGTCACCTCGGCGACGTACCGGCAGTCGGCGCAGACGACGGCGGAGAAGTTGGAAAAAGATGCGGATAATCGTCTCCTGTCGCGCGGTCCGCGCTATCGCCTGGACGCCGAGATGATCCGCGATTACGCGCTGGCCGCCAGCGGGTTGCTCGTGCGCAAACTCGGCGGGCCGAGCGTCCGGCCGTACCAGCCGGAAGGCGTCTGGGAAGCCGTCGCCATGATCGGCAGCAACACGCGCGACTACCGCCGCGACGACGGTGCGAAGCTTTATCGTCGCAGCATGTACACGTTCTGGAAGCGCGCCGCGCCGCCGGCGTCGATGGACATTTTTAACGCCCCCAGCCGCGAGGTCTGCACGGTGCGCCGCGAACGCACCAACACGCCCTTGCAAGCCCTCGTCACCCTGAATGACCCGCAGTTCATCGAGGCGGCCCGCTATCTGGCCCAGACGACCTTGAAGGAAGGCGGCGACAAGGAGGACGGCCGCATCGACTTCATGGCCCGGCGACTCCTGTGCCGTCCGCTGCGGGCGGAGGAACTGAAGGTCGTTCAGGAGAGCCTGCATGGCCTGATGGCTCATTACAAGGGACGCGGCGAGGATGCGAAGAAGCTGCTCGCCGTGGGCGAGGCGAAAGTCGATCCGACGCTAGATATGCCGATGCTGGCGGCGTGGACGATGCTGGCCAACGAAATGATGAATCTGGATGAAGTGCTGAACAAGTAAACCTTATCGGGTACACGGGTTACATATTTGAAATCACAGTTTGTGATGTCAACGGAGTACCCGTAGGGTGGGCCGAGCGGTGCGAGGCCCACCACACACGCTGGTGGGCCTCGCACCACTCGGCCCACCCTACGACAGCGAGTTGCGGCATAAGTGCTTACAAACTTGAGGTCACAATTTGTGACCTCAAGATAAACGAGGAGCGAACTCCATGAACTTCTTCCAAGAATACGCCCTCAACATCACCCGCCGTCACTTCTTCGCCGCGGGTTCGCACGCCCTCGGCTGGGCGGCCTTATCCTCGTTACTCGGTACGGATCGTGCCCGCGCCGGCATGCACGGCAATGCGCCGGCTCCCATGACCCACTTCCCCGCCAAGGCCAAGAACGTGATTTATCTGCACATGGTCGGCGGGCCGCCGCAGATGGATCTCTACGACTACAAGCCGAAAATGCAGGAATGGTTCGACAAGGATTTGCCGGACTCCGTGCGCATGGGCCAGCGGCTCACGACCATGACGAGTGGTCAGGCACGTTTTCCCATCGCGCCCTCGAAGTTCAAGTTCCGACAGCACGGTAAGTCCGGGATGTGGGTGTCGGAACTGCTGCCGTGGACGGCGAAGATGGTCGATGATATGTGCTTCATCCGCAGCATGAACACCGAGGCCATCAACCACGAGCCGGCCATCACGTACATCCAGACCGGCAATCAAGTCACCGGCCGGCCGTGCCTGGGGGCGTGGGTCTCCTACGGCCTGGGGTCGCTCAATCACAACCTGCCGACGTTCGTCGTGCTGGTCGCCAAGCCGAGCAATACCGAGCAGGTGCAGGCCATCTCAGCCCGGCTGTGGTCGTCCGGCTACCTGTCCGGTGAACATGCCGGCGTCTCGTTCCGCACGGCCGGCGATCCGATCCTGTACATCAACAACCCGCCCGGCGTGCCCACGGCCGTTCGCCGCAAGACGCTCGACGGACTGAAGGCGCTCAACGAGATGAATTATCAGGCTGTCGGCGACCCGGAGACGCACACCCGCATTCAGCAATACGAGATGGCCTTCCGGATGCAGGCCAGCGTGCCCGAATTGACCGACCTGGCCCGCGAGCCGGAGTCCACGTTCAAGCTGTACGGCGACGACGCCAAGAAGCCGGGGACGTTTGCCAATACAGTGCTCTTGGCCCGGCGCATGGTCGAGCGCGGCGTGCGCTTCGTGCAGATCTATCACAACAACTGGGACACACACGCCAACGTCGCCGGCCGATTGCCCGATCAGTGCCGCGATGTCGATCAGGCGTGTTACGGTCTCGTTCAGGATCTCAAGCGGCGCGGCCTGTACGATTCCACCCTGGTCGTGTGGGGCGGCGAGTTCGGGCGCACGATTTATTCGCAGGGCGGCCTGTCGAAAAAGAACTACGGCCGCGATCATCACCCGCGCTGCTTCACGATGTGGATGGCCGGCGGCGGCTCGCATCCGGGAACGGTTTACGGCGAAACCGACGATTTCTCGTACAACATCGTGAAGGATCCGGTCCACATCCGCGACTTCCATGCGACCGCGCTGCACCTGCTGGGTTTCGATCATCAGCGTTTCACGTATCGATATCAGGGACTGGATCAAAAGTTGACCGGCGTGGAGCCGGCGCGTGGTCAAGGAACTGTTGGCGTGAAGCCGTACCGAACCAATCTCGCCTGGGGGCTGGTGATAATCGGTCTGCTCGCGGGACTGACGGCGGAGACGCGCGAACCCGATAGGGAACAGCGCCAGGCGATCGCCTATGTGGAGAAGCTGGAAGGCAAGGTCGAGATCGACCGCGACAAACCGGACAGGCCGGTCGTCGGCGTCGATCTGGTCGGCTGCAAGGTGCCGGAAGACGCCCTCGACCGTTTGCGCGTCTTCACCCAATTGAAGCGACTGAATCTTGGCCAGACGAACGTCTCCGACGCGGCCTTGGAGCATCTGAAGGGACTGCCGCGATTGGAAAAACTGGAACTGTCCGGCACGCCCATCACGGACAAAGGGCTGACCCATCTCGAAGGGCTGCGCCAGCTACATTCGCTCGATTTGCGCGGGACCGCGATCGGCGATGTCGGACTGGAATCACTCAAGAAAGTGCCCCGCCTTCAGTATCTCGATCTCAGCGAGACGCAGGTGAGCGATAAGGGACTGGCTCACCTGCGCGGACTCCGCACCCTGCAATCCCTGTATCTTTATCACACGCCGATCACAGACGCGGGGCTGGCGAATTTGAAGGGACTGGCCGGCCTGCGGACGCTGAGCCTCGCTCGCACGCCGATCACCGACGCGGGGCTGGCTCATCTGACCGGTTTGAAGGAGTTGCGGACCCTCACTTTGAACAACACGGAGGTCAAGGGCACGGGGTTAGCGCATCTGAAAGATCTTTCGCAGTTAACCTCTCTCGGACTCGGTTACACGCCGATAACCGACGCCGGCCTGGAATCGGTGAAGGGTCTCGGTAAACTGCAACAGCTCTATCTCACCGGAACGCGGATCACGGACAAGGGCTTGGCCCATCTCAAGAAGCTGACCGATCTGCGGCAACTGGACCTGGGCAACACCAAGGTAACTCCCGATGGCGTCGCCGCTCTCCGCAAGAGACTGCCCAAGGTAAACGTGCTGCACTAACGTAACCGCCGCCCCGCTTTTCCATCTTCGTTCTACCCTTCGCAGCATCCCTCATCCAGGCTTCCCCATTCTCGTACAGCTTGTGACGGCATCCCAGATTGTTCGACCGAATGGCCGATCTCGCAAGGACTTCCGATGAAGAGATGAACCGGCGCAGCCGATACTCACCTGTAGACTACGATGGCGCTCGGATGGAGTGCGGTGGGAGCGAGGGCGGAAGGTCAGGAGGCGAGCCAAATGATCGGCGAGGACGTGATGGTTCCCAGCAGCGAAGCCGAGCAGCTCCGCCAACAACTGCTGCAAGCCCAGAAGCTCAGCAGCGTCGGCGCCCTGGCCAGCAGCGTGGCCCATGAGTTCAACAACATCTTGACCACCATCATCAACTACGCCCGGCTCGCCCTGCGCCAGCAGGAGGAGGCGACCCGGACGCAGGCGCTGGAAAAGATCCTCAAAGGCAGCCAGCGGGCGGCCACCATCATCAACAGCATGCTCGGCTTCGCCCGCAACACCTCGACGCAGCGCGAGATGATCGACCTGGTCGCCCTGGTCGAGGAGACGCTCGTCCTGACCGACAAGGACCTGAGCAAGCACCGCATCCACGTCGAGAAAAAATATCACGGCCGGCCGCGGGCGTCGGTGGTGCCGGCGCAGATCGAGCAGGTGCTGCTGAATTTGCTCATTAACGCCCGCCAGGCGATGCCGCGGGGCGGCCATCTCCGCATCGAGGTGCGCGAAAATCCACGCACGCAACTGGTCGAGTTGAGTATCGCCGACACCGGCGTCGGCATCCCGCCCGATCGGCTCAGGCTGATCTTCGAGCCGTTCTACACGACCAAGGAGCCGGACGCCAACGGCCACGGCGGCACCGGCCTGGGCCTGAGCGTATGCCGGCAAATCGTCGAGCAGCATCAGGGGCGCATCCGCGTCGAAAGCCTGGTGGGTAAAGGCTCAACCTTCATCATCAAGCTGCCCATCCGGGCCGAAGAGCCTGCTCTACCCGTCAACCATCGAACGTAAAAAAAACGAACCGGCAGCACCCGCCGCCGGTTCGCCGTATTTGGTTCGATCAGCCGGCTTACGCCGCCGGTTCCGAGGCCGCGGGTTTCTCTTCCTTGTGCAGTGCCTCCACGAGTCGCTCCAGTTCCGGCCGGAACGACGGCTTGGCGATCCGCAGCAGACACTGAAGTAGCGTCGCTACCAACTCCTCCCGCCCCAGCCGGGACAGGCGTTTCGCGCGTTTCTTTTGGCCGACCGGCTGCAATCCGTGTTCCTGTTCGTAGAGCTTGCCCAACTCGATCAGCTGGCGAAGTCGCTGCCGGCCGCGTTTGAGACCGTGTTCCTGCTCATACAGCTTGCCTTCCTGGATGAGCTGATGGACGCGGTGAGCACCCTTCCGCCCGGCGCGGGCACGCCAGCGCTCCGGTTCGGCTCCGGCGACGCCGTTGGATTGCTCCGGCTCAACCGGAGGCGCCTGCGTAGCCGACAACGGCAGGTTTTGCTCATTGTTCAAATCGTTCGTGATTCGCGGCGTGAGGTCGGCGCGCGCGGATTGCGCAACCTCATCCGTAAGGGTGAAGGTCGATTCTTGCCAATCACTCATGGGGGGATTACCTCTTCTCGTTCTCGTTTCGGATGGGTCATTTCTCCCTTATATTATACCCGTTTAGGCTCCTTTTGGGAACCCCCGAAAATCGCATTAAGTGCAATTGTCATCAGCAAAAGTGGCGAATCGAGTCGGTTCAATTCTCCCTCGAATCGGCGTCTTCGTTCCCTCCTTCCCCCAGCGGGTCTCCCCACCGCAGACCGGCTTGCGCCAGTTCTTCGGCGCTATGCTTTTGGAAATGCTGAAGCACGTAGTCGCGGCCCCAATCCTCGTTCTCGACGGCATCGAGTGGAGGCAGAGGATGACCAAAGTACTCAGCCACGTATCGGTACGCTTCTTCGGTTGTTAATTCGTAGATATTTCGCATCGGACGGCTCGCTCTTCCTGGAAGCCTCGGAACCGATTCTCGTCTCTTCTTTCATTGATTTTAGCAAGGCCGGGCATCGACGGATTTTGTGTTGGCAACTAACCTGAGGGGAGAAAGGAGGTGCGCATGAGCTGGCTTTACTGGGCCTTGCTGTCGGCCGTGTTCGCGGGGATGACAGCGGTGCTGGCCAAGAAGGGGACCGAAAACATCGACTCGAACCTGGCTACCGCGATCCGCACGACGGTGATCCTCGTCTTCGCGTGGTCCATCGCCCTCGTCCGCAACAGTCAGCCGCTGTCCACCGTGGCGCAACGGACGTGGTTGTTCCTAGTTCTCTCCGGATTGGCGACCGGGGCGTCGTGGTTGTGTTATTTCCGCGCCTTGCAACTGGGAGAAGCGTCCCAGGTAGCACCCGTCGATAAACTCAGCGTGGTGGTAGCTATGGCGCTGGCGATTATTTTTCTGCACGAGCAGCTAAGCTGGCAAAAGTGGGTGGGCGGCGCGCTCATCGTGTCGGGAACACTGGTCATCGCGCGAAGCTGAACCGTCTCGGAGATCAGAACACCTTTGCCAACATGATCGGCGCGCCCTGTTCGTCACACAGACGCAGCAGGATCTCGGCACGCCGAGGGGAGGGCCATTGCTGCCATTCTGATTGGACGAGAAGACAATAGGCGCCTTCCGTCGAAATCGGTAAGCAGGACGGCCCCGGCAAGCGCCGCGCCTGCCGACCGTAATAGAACAAAATCCCCTCATCCTTCAGCTTGAACAAATAGAGTGTTTCGTCGGCCGGCACGAGGGCGGCGATCTGCTCGCCTTTGAGGCGCGGCTGGCGTGTCGGATTTCGGCTCGGCGCGATCGCATGGACGAAGATCAATTTGACCATCAACCACAACACGACGAGGGAAAGAAAGACTCGTCCCGGTCGCAGGCGCGGCAGGGGCCAGTGCAATCGGCCATTCAACCAGGCGATCCAGACCATCGCCGCCAGTCCCGCGAGGCCGGGCTGCAAGGGCAGACTGTGGCGCACATGATGGCCGGGCACGACGGTCCAGAACAACAAGTTCGGCCACGTCCAACAGTGAAGAAACTGAAGTAGACATCGGCCGCGCTCGTCCCACAGCTTGAAGAACCCCGGACGCAGCGTCAGCAGGGCGAAGACCGACCACGGTAAGTTCGCGGCCAGGAATTGCACGGGGAACAAGATTAATTCGTGCCAGGGATAAGGGCGGCCGTGATGGGCCGGTGATAGCGCGGCAGAGCCTCGCTCCCAAGTGAATCGCGAAAGGTTTCCCAGCCCGTTTGTTGCACTGCGGCCGCCGCCCAGGCGAAAAAAGCCAGGGCAGCCAGGAACGCACTGATTAGGTGAGCGGGACGCACCAGTATTCGCAGTCGGCCGCGCCACCAGAGCAGAGGCAAGACCGTGAAATAAAAGAATGCCGGCGCCGTCCACTTGGTCAGCATACCGCCGGCCACGCAACCGAGCGCGAGTTGCCACCACAGCCAGGCGCGCCAAAACCGCACGCGGCCCGGCGCCTCCTCGACCTCCAAAGCGCGAAGAAAACATAGTAGAGCTGCTGATACCCAAGCGAGTTGTACCGAGTCGATCTCGGCCGAGGGGACGCGATTGAGCCATAAAAACGAAGCGGGCAGCAGCGCGGCGGCGACCAGTCCACCGCGTACTCCCAGGCGCCGGGCGAACGTCGCATAGAACAGAAAGACGATTATTGTTGCCGCCAACGCCGAGGGCAAACGCGCCGTGGCGGCGCTCACGCTTCCGCTGGGCCAACTCGCCAGGGCGATGGCGGCATACATCCCCGGCGGCTTGGTCAGCAGCGGCTCGCCGTAAAGGGTGGGCACGATCCAGTTGCCGCTGCGCAGAAACTCCGCCGCCAGGATCGCGCAAACTCTCCGTCTGATACAACTCGCCGGTGTCCAGCCCGTAGAAAAACAGCACGCCGCACAACAACAGTAAAAGGAGCCCGATGCCCGCTCGCCGCCACAGGTGGCCGAGCATCGGAAGGGAAGCCGTGTAGGATGCGGGGGATGCAAGCGAAGACATCCGTAACCTCACTGCGGATCGGTTGCCCTAGGCCGTCTGGCCGGATGCGAACTGTACCAGCGGGGAGAATGGAGAAAAAGGCGAGTCTCGGCACAGTGGACTCAACCGCCGAAGGCGCGCTTGATGTGTTGCACCAGATTTTTCATCACGAAACCCTGCTCGGGACAGATAGGCACGGTCGCGCCGCGTTGACGCAGGTGATCGGCGAGGACGGGGCCGACCGCGGCAATTTGAGTGCGCGTCAATCCCTGTCGCAAGGCATCCTGCAAATGGCGCTTTTCGGCGACCTCATACACACGATCGACCTGCGCCGAGCTGGTGAACAGCAGCACATCCACCTCGCCGCGATCGAGCCGGGCGATCAGGTCCGCGACTCGGTTGTCGTCCGCCGCCGGGGCATAGACGTAAGGCATGACGGTGTAGAAGCGCGCGCCGGCCGCGCTCAGAAACTGCTCCAGCGCCGGGTTCGGCTCACCGTAGAGCGTGACGCCCACATTCTGGCCCCGGAGGTCTTCATGGCGCAATGTTGCGATGACGCCATCGGTCGTGGGCGTCAGGGTGGTCCGCGTCGGCGCCAGCCCGATCTCCTTGAGTATCTGACCGGGCTTCGGCCCCCGCGCGATGATCTTCGTCTTCCGCAAGCCGGCGATACAGGCGTCGCGCAGCCCTTCGCGCTCGGCGAAATTCAGCAGGCGGTGCAGCGCCTCGCCGGTCATGAGGATGACGTATCCGAAACGATCTGCGCACAACTCGCGCAACCACGCCACCACGGGAGCGGGGTCAGGGGCGTCGAGGATATTCAGCATCGGGTAGCGCAGCGCGACGGCCCCCTCGCCTTCGAGCATCCGCGCTAACTCTTCGAGTTGGCGCGATTCGGCCAGCGCGACCGTGCGACCTTCGAGCGGACGTGTCATGTTGCCACCTTATCAGTCCGTCTCTAGCGCGGCCACACCTGAACCGCGTCGGCCGCTTCGTGGAACAACGGATCAATGGTCCCGGCCGGATCTTTCTTTTTGGCGCTGTCGCGCGAGTTGAAGAGGACAGCCCAGCAAAGTCCGTCGTGACGGCCCACCAACAAGGTCGAGGTGCCGTCCAGCGAACCTGTGTGCCAGACGTTGGCCCGCCCCGTATTGCCGACCGGACGCACCATCCAGCCGCAGGCATAATAGGCGTCGCGCGGCTTGCCGTCCTTTTCCAGACCGGCGGAACCCTCCGGGCGCGCCAGCATGAGTTCGATGCTTTTTAGCTTAAGAATCTTGCAGCGCCGCGGGTCGCCGAACGCGGAAATAAAGCGCACCAGATCGGGGGCGGAGGCCAGCCAACCGCCGTGCGCATCCATCGATTCCAGACACCAGACGCCGTAAGGCCCCGGCACGGGCTGTCCCAGCTTCGGTTCCATCACGGCGATGCCAGTGGCGTTGTTCGCCACATAATATTTCACCTCGCCGCGCGCGCGTTTTTCGGGGAGCGTCGCCCCCAATCGCATGGTGCGGATGCCCAAAGGCGCTAGTACTTCCTTGCGGACATAATCCTCGTAGGATTGCCCGCTGACTTTTTCAATGACCCGGCCGAGCAGGCAGTAACCAAAATTGGAATAGACATCCTTGGAGCCGGGGTCGAACTGAAGCGGTTGGCGGAGCATGTAGCGGATAATCGCCCACGGGTCGGCCGGGGGAGGTACGTTTAATTCCTTGACAATGGTCGGCGAGCGAAACATCGGATCGAACGATTTATCTCGGTCCCAGCCGCCTCGATGCTGTAACAAATGTAGAATTGTTACCGCTTTCCAACGTGGATCAAATACGATCCCCTTTTCCTTCGGCTCCTGAAGTTTGAGCGCATCAAAAACGAGGTCGTCGAGTTTCAAGCGGCCGCGTTCGGACAACTGAAGGATGGCCACGGCCGTGAGGGGTTTGGAGATGCTGGCGATGCGGAACAGCGACTCGGGTTGAACGAGTTCCTTGGCTTCGCGGTCGGCGTAGCCGTAGCCGCGGGAGTAAACGAGCCGGCCATTTCGGGAGACGGCCAGCGCCGAGCCGGGCAATTCGTGTTCGGCCAGGAAATCCGTCATCAGGCGGTCGAAACTCGCCAACCGCCGATCCGCGCGGCCGGTTGACGCCACAGGAGGCGCCTGAGCCAAGAGGGGAGGGGGCAACAGTAAGCACGCGGTACTGACGAAATAGCACAAGAGGTTCGTCGTCATGGATTCCTCCCGGTGCAACTCGCAAAAACGAAGCGCCGCCATTGGCGGGACCGATGCATCAACACGTCTCCGATTATCAGGAGGGTAGGCAGACAGGGCAAGCAAAATCAAAGTGCCCATCAGTCCCTACCTGTCGTGCGTAAAAGAAGGCTTGTCCTTTTATCAATTGATACAAATTATCTATTCTGTGATTGCATTGAAGGAAGGCGGTTGTAAGATATTTCGTTAGTTGGGAGCCAGGAAGGGGTTGAGATGACAGGGAATCGGCACGGCGGAGTCGGATGCAGCGGCGCATACGGGAGACAAGTTGAAGGTTCCATCAAAGGGAGACGCAGACATGCCTCGGGGTAGACCGCGGGGGGATCACGGAGGCGACCCCCGGACGAACAAAACGGAAGCGGTGCGACAAGCGCTGGAGGGCCTGGGTTATGACGCCTCGCCGGCGGAGATTCAGCAGTTTATCAAGGAAAAATTCGATCAGAGCATGGATGCCAACATGATATCGTCTTACAAGAGCAGCCTGCGCAAGAAGGCGGGCATGAAGGGGCGGAGGAGGAAGCGCGGCCGGCGCGCCGCAACCGAAACGTCGGCCGCACCCGCCGCGACCTTCCATGATGGTGTGCCCTGGAAAGACATTCGCGCCATCAAGGAGATTGTGGGCCGGATCGGCGTCAAGGGGTTGAAAGAGTTGGTGGAGTTGTTGGATTGACGGCTGGGTCGATGGGCCTGGAAGTCGGTCGGCGCGGGAAAGGAGTGCGTTTGGCCGTCGCCTCCGAAGAGGACGACCGCGTCTGCTCCTAGTCCCGCACCGACCGAGTGTATCCCCGGGAGCCGGGCGCGAAGGCCCGGCTCCCGGTCCGACATGAGTTCCACTGTGAAGCGCTCGCCGGAGTGGCCGACCCAGTAACCACTTGGTCCGGCGAGCTGGCTGCCTCTACCCAGGAGGGCGGGTAGTGCTGGTTTTCCCGCAAACCCCAGCACACAGCGGAACTCGGCTGTTGCTGCCCGCTCGATCGTTGCTCACACGCACGCGGCCAGCCGGACAACGCGACGTGTTGCGCCGCTCGCCTCTCACTCGTTGGCCCCGCGGTTGTGTTTGACTAACGAGGACGGCGTATAGCGTCCTTCCTTCGTTTTGGGAAGAGCAATTTTCCGACCCGGAATATAATCCCGCCAAAACACTACCAGCCCGCAGCACCAGCAAGGGCATCCCTTGCTGGCGCTGCGGGCTGGTGAGAATAGACTTACCCGCAAATCCTATGGACCCGTTGGAGGCAGGGAATTGCGGGGAGGCGTTGGAGGGGGAGTGTAAGAAGCCGGCACCATCTGACCAGCCGGCGGTGCGTTCGGCTTCACCAGGGCGTCGCCGAAACGCTGTTCGAGAATGTCGGCCGGGGGAATGCGGATCTTCTCACCCGACGTAATCGTCCCATATTTCGCCATTTGTTCGCTGGCCTGCGCGTGGTGCTGGTTGTGTCGCTTCAGCGCCTCGGCGAACGCCTCAGTCTGATACCAGCGGGCACTGATTTTCGCGAACGTGTCGCCGGGCTGGCATACGTAGTCGATCTCATCATAGACCAAAACCTGAGGCGCGGGCCGGGCGGTTGTCCGCGCCAGCCGCCCCATTCCCTCCCGGAGATCCGGAGCCGGATCCCGTAGCACCTCCTGGATCAGCCCCGCCCGGCAGCGGCGGCGGTAAGGGCAGTGGTGCCGGCTTGGTCTCTTTTGGACTGTTGCCGTTGTCGGTTTTCGTGCCGCCCGCCGAGTTCGTGGCCGAATGGGGTTCTTGAATGAAGTAACTCCCGTCCGCCTGCGGTTTGGTTCCCACCGGGGATGGTGTCGGTGCGGGTGGAACTGCGGCGGGGACGAGGGGAGCCGGTCTGCTATTATCCATCTTGCTCATCGGAGGAGGAGATAAGGATTCTCCGGGTCGAAACGGGGAAGCTGGGGAGGTTGCTCCTGTACCGATGGACGGCATCGGGGGCGGGGGAGGAGGAGGTGAGGAAGGTTGAACAGGCGTGAAGAAATTGGGACCGCTCACGGGAGTCGTGGGCGTTGGTGAGGCCGATGTCGCCCCGTTTTTGGGAGCCAGACCCATATCGGGCGCCGCGGGAACGGAGGTGTTCTTGGCGAGGGCGTGCGGTTGCTCGACAACCGCGAAAATGTGTTGGCGTGGGAGGAAGCAAGGTTGCACTGTCACCGGCAGTGACGGTGTTACGACAACATCGAATGGTCCAGCCTTCGTAATGGAATCCTCTGGAATCGCGATTGTTCTCCGCAGGGAGGAGGATGCGGGGTTATTCATCGTGGGCGCTGCCCCTCCGACCATCTGAAAAGAACCTTCGGAGGATTGTTTCGCGGTGGATGGATTCGAGGTTTGCTTGTCATGGGAAAGTAAGCTAAACGCTCCGTTCGGATTGTCTTCTTTCTTCCCATCCTTGATCGTTTGATCGTTGGTTTTCATTTCGGTCGTTGGCTTCTGGGAAGAATTCATGCCAGCCCCCATTAGAATTAGGGCTTTTTTATCACTGTTTTCTACTTCGATCTGCTTGGCATTGGCTTGAACGGAGGACGATGCCGAATTAGACGACATAGTACCCGGAGCCGCCTTCGGCTCCTTCTTCGAGTTGGGATCTTCCGGCGTTATTTTGGCCGCGAGTTCCGCGGGAGAAAGCAAACGTCTCGTTGGTCTCTCGGGAACTTTCTCGGCTTTCGCCGGGGCTTGCGGAACGGTCTCGCTCGCCGTCTTGGGCGGCGGTTGATCGCGCATTTTGAGTCCGATCACCGCGCCGGTCAGACACAGAAACGCGCAGGTGATGCCGATACCGATCTTGTGTTCGTGAGTCATTTGCCCCTCCTCTCGTCCGAGCGAAAGACCTCGTTTCGCGGCACTTCACAGAAGCGCCACGAAACGAGGAACTTTTTCCCAGTGGGCATTAACAACGGGATTTCACTCCGAATCGGTCGAAGCCGCGGAGCGACTGGTGGACGCGCTCTTCTGCCGCGTGTACTGGCGCCAACGGGCGGCGTCCCAGACCTCGAAGTGATCGTCAATGCCGACCAGCACCAATTCCTGGTGCAGCCCGGCAAATTGCGCGAGGCGCTCGGGGATCTGGACGCGACCCTCGCTGTTGACGCTCAGCTTCTCCGTCTGCGCAAATAGAGGCGCTTGAAGACGCGCACGTCCGCCTCGTTGGCCCGCGACTGGTCCAGCCGCTCGGCCAGGCGCTCCAGGTGCGAATGGTTGGTCAGCCACAGGCACTTGTCGGGACCGGGCGAGACGAGGATGGTCTCGCTGCCGGAGAGTTGATCGCGGAGGGCGCGCGGCAGCGTGAGCCGGCCCTTCTCGTCGAGATTGCACAGGAAAGTGCCGGTTAACGGCAGCACCTTCGTCTTGGCCGGCGCCGCCTTGGCCCGCAAGGTGGGCAGCGGCTTGACCGGCTCGGCGTCATCGGTCTGCACGCAGGCATCGCCGGGCAGGCGAACCGTCGTGCCCGAACTGAGCGGGCCGTCCGTCTTCAGAGTGGGATTCAATTTGTGCAGGTCGGTCCAGCGCTCGGTGCTACCCAGGGTCCGGCGTGCGATGTCCTGCAACGTCTCGCTGCCGTGGACGTGGTAAATCTGCACGGGACCGGGCGCGGGTGCCAGCGGCGGCTCGCCGGGCTGCGATTTGGCCTCGTGTTCCGGGCCGGGCGCGATGCTCGGCGCCGCGGGACTCACGGGCGCGAACAGCGTCGGGGCAACATTGGTTCCCACCGGCGGAGGCGGATCAGGCATAATAGTGACTGACTTCGGAGGACTCGCGGGGACGCCCCATCCTGACGGCATCGTTTTTCCCGTCGCGGGCGGCGGAGTGAAAGAAGAAGGCATTGGCGGTGGAGGCGGCGGGGCGGCCATCACGCTCGGATTGGCGGGGGACTCGCTCATCGCCTTGGGAGACTTGGCCGGTTTGTTATCGCTCGGCGGCGTAGGGGTATTGGAGGTGAACGAGACCGGCAACACCGGGCTGGCGGACGGGGGGAACTGAGGCGTCTTCGTCTTGCTCGATGGCGCATCCGGAGGCGCTATGTTGAGGGAAGGACTCGCCTTCGGGCTTTCCGGTAGCGGCGACAAACCGAGCATGGGGGCCGGTTCCAACTTTGCCTTCTTCGTCTCGGCAGAAACAGTCGGCTTTGATGTGATCTCCTTTGTCCCTCGATACCAGTCCCATTTATTCGAGTCGGCCTTTGAAGAAGGCGTTTTCTCGGTCTCCGTCTGCGCCATCCAGAAGTTGCTCGCGGGCTTGCTCTCACTCGGCGAAGGTGGTTCGAGCTGCGGAGATTTGTCATCCTTTGCCGATACTTCCGCGGCCGTCTTGTCTGCCTGGGCGACCGCCTTGTTACCGTCGCGGAGCTTGCAGGCGAGGACCAGACCGAACAGGCAGATCAAACCGCCTAGGGCCATCCATCCGTACTGGGTCTTGCGGGTTAGCATCCTTGCTCCTATTTGGATTCACCATCCGGTCGCGGCTAAACGAGCCGGAAATGAACTACCACCAAACACATCTCTATCTCGGGCGATCACAGCCGGCGTGCCGCACGCAGCTTGGCGCTGCGGGCACGCGGATTGTTCCTCACCTCCTCCTCGCCGGCCTGCATCGGCTTGCGCGTCAGCGCCTCCCAGATCGAGCGTTCGCGGAAGGCGTTCTTGACCAGGCGATCCTCCAGCGAATGAAAGCTAATCAGGGCCACTCGCCCTCCCGGCCGCACGCAGGCCGGCAACACTTTTAGCAACCGCTCCAGTTCGCCCAACTCGTCGTTGACCGCGATGCGGAGTGCTTGAAAAACGCGCGTGGCCGGGTCGATGCTCGGCCTGCGGCGGTTTGCCGAACGCGGCGGGCGCGGCACACAGCGACGCACCAGTTCGGCCAACTGCTCGGTCGTCTCCAGCGGCTCGCGGCGCCGCACTTCGACGATCCGCCGGGCGATGCGCCTACTGAAGCGCTCCTCGCCGTCAGCGCCAGATCAGGTCGGCGAGGTCGCGCTCACTGAGGCGGCGGAGCAACGCGCTGGCCGGCTCGTCCGAACTCGGGTCCAGCCGCATGTCCAATGGACCTGGCTGGGTGAAACTCAAACCGCGCTCGGCCGAATCCAGTTGGTCCGAGCAAACGCCCAGGTCCGCCAGCACGCCATCGACGGCCGCGATGTCCATCTCATCGAGCACCTCCCGAAGCCGGGAGAACGGCTCTTGCACGAGCGTCACCGGAAGGTCCGCCAACCGGGGACGGGCGAGATCCAGCATCGCCTCGTCGCGGTCGAGTCCAACGAGCCGGCCGCCCGGTGTCAGGCGCTCGGCGAGCAGACGGGAGTGTCCGCCCGCACCGACCGTGGCATCGACAAACACTTGCCCCAGCTCGGGCGCCAGCGCCGCCAGCACCTCGACCGGCAAGACCGATACATGGCGCGGCGAAACGCCGGGGTCGCTCTCACTCATGGGGCACGTCGGGATAAAACGCGAAAGGTAGGAAACGAGAGAGGCTTCTTCTCCGTGCTCGCGCCCGTCCCAGGGCACAGAGACTATACTCATTCCGGGTACGGAATCAAGGCGATTGCGCCGGCTATCCGGGCAGCGGAGTCAGGACGGAGCGTTTGCGGTCCAGCGCGGTGCGGACGGCCCTAGCCAGGTCATCGGGACGGTAAGGCTTGCTGACGAATCCCAAGACCTGATCGTGGTCTTCCTGGGTGATGTGCTCGGCGCTGTAGCCGCTGGCCAAGAGCACGCGCGCGTGGGGGTTGATCTCCAGCAGCCGCCGCAACGCATCCCGGCCGGACAGGCGCGGCATGGTCAGATCGAGAATGATCAGGTCGATCCGCTGGTGTTCGCGCAGGTAAATGTCGATGGCGTCCTGGCCGTCGTTGCCCAGGAGCACCCGGTAGCCGAACCCTTCCAGGATGGTATGGCCGAGGTTGCGGACCAGCGGCTCGTCGTCCACTAGCAGGATCGTCTCGTGGCCGCCGACGGGCTTCTCGGAGGAGGACGAAGCGTTCTCGGTCGGGTCCGGCGCGTACAGGCGAGGCAGGAAGATGTCGAAGCGCGTGCCGCGGCCGGGGATGCTGTGGCATTCGATCCAGCCCTGGTGCTGCTGGATGATGCCGAAGACCATGGCCAGACCCAGTCCCGTGCCCTTGCCCGGCTCCTTGGTCGTGAAGAACGGCTCGAAAATGTGCGCGCTGGGCCTCGCGGGGGATGCCCGTCCCGTTGTCGCACACGCGCAGGCGTACGAATTCGCCGGGCCGAGCCTCGGCATGTTCGCACACGACTTCCGGGCGCAACTCGACGTTGTCGGTCTCCAGGAGAATGGTCGGTTTGTCCGGCAATCGATCGAAGAACGCGCCCTCTTCCGCGGTGGCGATCGGCCCGTTCTCGGCGCACGAACCGGCCCCGCTGGGGGAGCGCGCGAGGGTTCCCTCCAGGAGTGGCATCACGGCGTCGCGCGCGTTGAGGCACAGGTTCATCAGCACTTGGCTCACCTGGTTGGGGTCGGCCTGCACGAGCCACAAATCATCCGCCTTGACCGCCTGCAAGGTGATGCGCGGGTCGATCGTTCGGGCGAGCAGCCCGACGACCTCGGTGACAATCTGATTGGCACTAAGCGGTTCGGGGTGGAGGATGGTGCGGCGGGAAAAGCCGAGAAGTTGGGTGGTGAGGTTGGCCGCCCGCCACGCCGCCCGCTCGCTGGCCTCGACCAGCGGGCGAAAACGGTCGTCCGACGGCAGGCCCGCTTGCAACAGCGCCAGGTTGCCGAGGATGACGGTGAGCAGGTTGTTGAAGTCGTGGGCCACGCCGCCGGCCAGTTGGCCGACCGCCTCCATCTTCTGCGCCTGACGCAACTGCTCTTCCAGGGCGTGCTGCTCGGTAACGTCCCAGAAGATGCCGAGCACGCCGACGATGCGGTCCAGGCTGTCGCGCACCGGCGTCTTGATGACGCGCACGCGCCGCATCCGGCCTTTTTGAAGGTTCTGCTCTTCCAACTCCAAGCGCTGGCCTTCGATCAGCACCCGGCGGTCGTCGGCGCGATATTCTCGGCCAGGGCGGGCGGGTAAAACGTGTAGTCGGTCTTGCCGAGGATCTCCGACTCGCGCCGGCCGACCGCCTCGCAGAAACGGCGGTTGGCGGCGATGATGCGCAGCCGGTTGTCCTTGAGGAAGACGCTCTGTTCGAGGTTCTCCAGGAGCGAGCGATATTTCGCCTCGCTGGTGCGCAGCGCCTCCTCGGTTCGGCGGCGCTCGCTGATGTCGCGCGCGGTGATGAGGGCGAGTGTGCCGGGGCCAGCTTGCAGGTGCGTCACGGTCAGGTTCACCGGCACCCACACGCCGTCGTCGCGGTGCCGGACCCAGAAGCCTTCGTGGGATTGAAACGGATCGCTGTCGCGCGACGAGCGGACCAGGCCTTGGAGGGCGGCGGGATCCTCGGAGCGAAAAAGGTCGGAGATAGGCACGCGCAGCAAATCGTCCCGCGAGAAACCGCTCAGCCGTTGGGCCATCAGGTTGACATCGAGGATGCGCTCGCTATCGGGTTCAAAGAGAATCAGCGCATCGCCGCTCTCCTCGAACAAAGTTCGGGCTAGTTCCGCTGGGTTGTAACCGCTCATCTCTGTCCGCCGAGAACCCGCGATTCCAGGATTCTCTCCAGTATAGCTTATGTTTTGTCCCGGCTTCCCCGGACGGCATCCCGCCGCGAACCTCCCCGGATGCCCGTGGGACTATCATGCAGGGGGGCGGAGGGAGGGTTCCCGAGCGCGGGAGGAGAACATGCTTGCCTGTGTCGATGTTGATTACCGTGACGGGGGAGCGGTCGCCGCCTGCGTGCTGTTTCAGGCCTGGAGCGACTCCGAAAGCGCGGGTGAGTGCGTCGAAGAGGTTGCGCACGTCGAGACGTATCAGCCGGGACAGTTCTACCGCCGCGAGCTGCCGTGCCTGCTCTCGTTGCTCGCGCGGGTTAAGCAACCGCTGGAAACCGTTGTGATCGACGGCTACGTCTGGCTGGGGGGTGAGATGCAACCCGGTTTGGGGGCGCATCTGTTTGAAGCGCTGGGTCGAACGGTGCCGGTCGTCGGGGTGGCCAAGTCGCGCTTCGCCGGCGCCGACGCGGAGGTCGTGTGCCGGGGCGGTAGCCGGCGGCCCTTGCACATCAGCGCGGCCGGCATGGATCGGCAGACGGCGGCGCGACACATCCAGGCCATGCACGGGTCGTATCGCATTCCGACCTTGCTCCGCAAGGTCGATCAGCTCTGCCGCCGTCCGAAATAGGAGTTGGCCGCTCTACGATTCGGCAATCCGGCGATATTTGCCGCAATAATACAGTAGCGGCGCGCCGTCGCGGCTATCGCCTGCCAAAATCTCGCCGATGAAAATGTCATGATCGCCTCCCGGTAGGATCTCGGCCAGCCGGCAATCGACGTAGGCCAAGGCGTCCGCCAGGATCGGTGCGCCGCTGGCGGCCTTGGTCCACGTCAGATCGTTCACTTCCTTGGGGCCGCGCATGGCGAAGCGACGCGAGATGGCTTCTTGATCCTGGGTGAGGATATTCAGCGCGAAACAGCGACTCTCTCTCAGCGAAGCGTTCATGGCCGCCGTCTTGTCCACGGCCACCAGGACCAAGGGCGGATTGAGCGACAGCGATGTCACCGCGTTGGCCGTCATCCCGTAGATTTCGCCGTTCTGATACGCCGTCACCACCGTGACGCCGGTGGCAAAGTGTCCCATGATGCGCCGCTGAGCCAGGGAGTCGAACGCCATGAATACCTCCTCGTATACGACTAACGTATGAACCAGCCCGCAGCGCGAGCAAGGGAGCAACCCTTGCTCGCGCTGCGGGCTGGTAAGACATTCCGATTCAATCACCCTTCAGGATCGTCTGCGCCGGTTCGTCGCCGCGGTAAAGCTCCTTCAAAGCGTTGACGATGGCGTCGGCCTCTTTGTCGTTGCCCTGCCGGCGCAGCTCGCGAGCGCGGCGCAGCGCCTCGCGCACGGAGTCCCATTTCCTCTCCACCGCCTTGTCGGCCGGCTGCTCCAGTTCCTTCTCCGCCAACCACACCCATGCTCCCTCGGAGTTCACCTCCTTGAATGCGAGGGCCATCGCCCGCCAGACCCGCTGCGCCTCCCTTCTCGTTGCCCTGCTGGCGCAGACGCAATCCTTCCTGGTAGAACCATTGCGCCTCGCCCATTGGGCCGGCCCGGGCGCCATGCGGTTTGCTTCCCGCGCGGCGCGGGCATCCTCGCGCTTCTGGCGGAAGCGTTCCACCTCCTCCCGATGCGGTGTATCCGGGTCTTTATCCAGCAGAGGCCCCAGATACTTGTCCCACGCCGTTTCCCAGTCGTCGGGATCGTCCGATTGCATGAGGGTGGCCCCACGCTCGTACATCGTCTCCGAGCTAAGAGGCCAAAATGCCCATGCGATCAGGCCCACGCACAGAACCAGGAGCGTCGCCAGCACCCACGGCCGATTGAAGAAGCGCCGGATCGGTCCTCCCGCCCGCTCGCTCTCCAGTTCTCGACGCATGAGCCGGCTCATCAGGGTGGCCGGACCTTCGCCGTGAATCCCCGCGCACGTCGCCGACTGCGTGATGAAATACTCCTCCGTCTTGGCCGCCTCCGTCCCGGCCTGCGCCGCCTGGTAAGCGAGCTTGCGCTTCAGGCTGTCGAGTCGGCGGAAAAGCACCATCGCGTCGCCGGGACGCTTGGCGGGATCTTTCTCCAGAAGCTGGCAAACGATGTCGTCCAACTCATACGGGATTTCCGGGACGAGCCGGGCGGGACGATCGAATTGGCCGAAACGATGCTTGTGCAGCAGGTCGAGAGGGTCGCCGACGAACGGTGTGCGGCCGGTTAGCAGGGTATACAGGACGACGCCGAGCGAATACAGATCGCTGCGCCGCGTCACCGGCTTGCCGGCCGCCTGTTCGGGCGACAGGTATTCCGCCGTGCCGACGATGCCGCCCGTCACCGTCAGATGCGGGCTGGCGAACAGACTGGCGATGCCGAAGTCGGTGAGCTTGACCACCCCCCCACCCCAACCCTCCCCCACAAGGGGGGAGGGGGCAGAAGCACTTTCTCCCTCCGTATGGGGAAGGGCTGGGGCGGCAGGTGTCTTTCTCCCTCCCCCCTTGTGGGGGAGGGTTGGGGTGGGGGGTTCGAGCAACAGATTGGACGGCTTCAAATCGCGATGGATGACGCCCCGATCGTGCGCGTGCTTGAGGGCGGGGGTTATCTGCCAGGCCAGCTCGAGCACTTCCTTCCAGGGCAAGCGCGTCTGCTTCGCCAATAGCGCCTCGAAACTGGGGCCGGCTACGTATTCCATGACGAGGTAGGAGTGGTTATCCTGTTGACCGGAGTCGAGAAAGCGGACGATGTTGGGATGATCGAGCTGGCGGAGGATTTCGATCTCGCGCTGGAAGCGGGCGAGAAAGCCCGGATCGACGGCCAGCTCGGCCGCCAGGACTTTGATGGCTGCCTGCTCAGGCCCGCCGGGGCCGGCCGGGTCGCGGTGGGCCAGGTAGACGCAGCCCATGCCGCCGCGGCCGATTTCCTTGTCGAGCATCCAGGAGCCAAGTCGTGAGCCGATCATGGGATTGTGCCGAAACGAGGAAGACGGGTGCGGAAAGGGCGCCAAACATTCTCCGATTAAGCATATCGCTGCCGACGCCTCCTTCCTACTACAATGAGAAGAACTTCGACTCGCGCCAGGAGACGCCCTCGTGAAGACGGCCCTGTTGCTCATCGCCCACGGCAGCCGGCAGGAGGAGGCCAACGCCGACCTTTTGCACGTCGCGGCCCAGCTACGGGCGCACGGGCAGGCCGTCGTCGAGGCGACGTTTCTGGAGTTGGCCGAGCCGAGCATCGAGGAGGGTGGCATTCGCTGTGTCGAACAGGGGGCCGAGCGCGTTGTTCTTGTGCCATACTTTTTGTCGGCCGGCGTCCACGTTCGCCGCGATCTATCGGCGGCGCGGATGAGATTGGCCGGGCGATTTCCGAAGGTCGAGTTTCGTCTCGCCGAGCCGCTGGGCCGGCATCCGTTGCTTGTGGATGTGGTCATGGAGCGGGCGCGCGAGGCGGGAGCGTGATGGGAGTTTCACAGGTTCCATACCGAGTTAAGCGATTATGCGATTTGCCGAATTGTATGCCGGAAAATCAGGGCCGCACATTTCCTTCGAGGTCTTTCCGCCCAAGACCGACGCCGCGATGGATTCCCTCCGCCGCGTCCTACCGGAGCTGATCGAACTGGGACCGACCTACATGACCGTCACCTACGGCGCGCTCGGCTCCACGCAGGAACGGACGCTGGAGATTGCCGCGCTGCTCAAGCGCGAATACGGCATGGAGACGGCCTGCCATCTGACGTGCGTTGGCTCCAGCCGGGCCGACCTCGACCGTATCCTCGACGACATTCGCCACGCCGGCATCGAGAACATTGTCGCCCTGCGCGGCGACCCGCCGCGCGGCGAGACCGCATTCGTGCCGCCGCCGGACGGCTACTGTCACGCCAACGAGTTGGTTGCCCACATCCGCCGCCGTCACGGCGACGGCCGAACGGGCTTCGGTCTCGCCGTGGCCGGCTATCCCGAAAAGCATATCGAGTCGCCGGACGCCGACACCGACCTGAAGCACTTCAAGAACAAGGTGGACGCTGGGGCCGACATCGTCATCACGCAGCTCTTTTACGACAACGCCGACTTCTTCGCCTTCACGGCCGCCGCCCACAAAATGGGCGTGACACGACCGATCATTCCGGGCCTGTTACCCGTGTTGTCGGCCAAGCAGGTGCGACGCATTACCTCGCTGTGCGGCTCGAAGATCCCGCCGGCGCTGCACGCGGAGTTGGAAGCGGCCGGCGAGGACGACGGCCACGCCGAGGAAGTCGGCATCCGGCAGTGCGTGGCGCAGGCGACCGAACTGCTACGCCGCGGCGTGCCGGGGATTCATTTTTATGTGCTGAACAAGTCCAGCCACATGCGCCGCATCATGGAGGCGCTGCGCCCGGTGCTGGCGGAAGTCCGGCGGTCGCAAGCCCGCTGACGGGCGGCCGCACAGCCGTTTCCGACAAGGAGAACATCCGTGAAAGCATCCTGGCTGTTCGCCTGCGCGGTCGTGATCCTGGGACTGCCTGCCGTCGGGACGGCGGAAACCTACCCGACTTCCATCCCCGTACCGCCGGGCTGCCCTCCTCCCGTTTATCGGCAACTGGAAGTGCGGGCGCGTGACGACCTCAAACTGCTCGTCCACGAATGGGCGCCGGCCAAGCCAGTCCCCGGAAACCCCGTGGCGCTTTTTCTGCACGGCATCGGGATGCACGGCGAACCCTACGGGGCCATCGCCGCCGGATTCACTTCGCGGAATGTTCCCTTCTTCGTTCCCGACCTGCGCGGCCACGGTCGCTCCGAGGGCACGCACGGCGAACTGGCACCGCCCCATGTCCTGCGCCGACATCGGCGCGGTGATCGATGCGATCGGGAAGCGTTGTCCCGACGCGCCAGTTGTGCTGCTCGGCGACAGCATGGGTGGTGTGATCGCGACCGATTACGCCTGGCGCGGCGAGAAACGTCTAGCCGGCCTGGCCCTGATGGTGCCGGCTTTCGGGTTGAGTTCGTCACAATGGCGCAAACCCGGAGGCGACCTCCGGAAGCTCGTCACGAGCGGCCGCATCCAGCTCGGCACCGAAGCCAAGATGCGCCCCAGCACGCAGTCGGACGGCTTCCTCAAGGCGCGCCTGGCCGACAAGCTCGCCCTCGCCGAGGTCAAGTTCTCCTACCTGACGACGATCGCCGAAATGCAATCGGAATGGTCTCACGCCGCCGCCGCGATCAAGGTGCCGCTGTTCGTCTGTGTCGGCGGCAAGGATCAGGTCATCGACAACGCGCTCGTCCGGCGCTTCTTTGACCGCGTCGCCACGCCGGAGAAAGACAAGACCTGGCGGAAGGCGGGCGGAGCGTACCACACCGTCTGCTGGGATCCCGCCACGCCCGAGTTGATCGCCGAACTCGTGCAATGGGTACTCGAGCGCTCGTCAAAGTAACTATTTGTCGTTGGCCCCGTCGTGGCGCACAGCGTTTCATTGCAGGTGCCACACACCCCCTGAAACGCTGGCGCTTTTGGTGAAACGCTCGCGAAAATCAGCGCAAGTCCTTGCCCTGGTTCAACCTGAGCGTTGCAATGACATAATCTCCCGCGGCTTGTCCCGTGAGGATTTCAAGAGAGCAACGGTCAATAAATACTCTCGATGACCACAATCCTCTTGAGGGCGTGCAAGCGCTGATACAGCTCGACCAGCACGGGAAACCATTCGCGGACGAAAGCCAATTCGTCGGCCCGCTCGTCGTCGTCCACCTCGCGCAGTTCGCGAAGATCCGCGATCGTCCACTGTTCGGGCCGAACCGATGTCAGATATTCCGCCAGACGCGCCAAGTCCTCGGCATTGTTGTACCCGGTATGCTCCGGGCGATAGACGGCACTGCCGAACGTTAGATCACGGCTGCCGCGCAGGACTTGCTGAATCGGGGCGAGCCGGGCGCGATCCATGTCCTCGCTCCGATACTGCTCAGGAGCCAGCACACAGCACAAGGTCTCGGCGTTGGTCTGAAATTCGGGAATTTCGACGGCGGCAAAGAGCAACACTTCGCTGACGAGAAGACGCCAGCAAGCACGATCGAACGGTAATCCGCATGCGATTCGTGCCAGCAGGGGTTCCTCCTCGCCGGTGTGATAGCGATCCGCGTAGTCGTGCGCGGCGGGAAGGAGTTCGCGGCAAAGTTCCCTGCACGGCTCGAATTGGCGCTGACGCCAACTCGCGGCCAGGGCCGGTCGAATTTGCCGGGTGAACCGTTCGCCATCGAGACAGAGGAAATACTCGGCCATGAATGTCCCAGGAACACGCTACCAGCCCGCAGCGCGAGCAAGGGTCGTCCCTTGCTCGCGCTGCGGGCTGGTAGTGTAGGACGGGGAATGTTCACCGGCTTGCCGCAGGGACCAGCATCTCGGGCTCACTGCGCACTTCGTCGGAGAAATCGAACTTGAGCAGGGCCGAGATGATCTTGCCGGCCCAGCGATAGATATTGTTGCCGGCCACCTCGGCCCGCATCCGCTGCATGCGCCGTCGGCGCTCCTCTTCCGGCATCTCCAGCGCCTCGCGCATCGCCCCCGCCAGCTCCTCGATCGAGAACGGGTTCACCAAGATGGCGTCCTTCAGCTCGCGGGCCGCCCCGGTGAATTTACTGAGAATCAAGGTGCCGTCGCCGTCGAAGCGGGTGGCGACGAACTCCTTGGCGACGAGGTTCATGCCGTCGTGCAGCGACGGGACGATGCAAAAGTCCGCCAATCGGTGCAGGGCCATCATCTCCGGCTGCGCGAAGCTGCGCTTGAAATACTGGATCGGCTGCCAGGAATCGGTGCCCCACTTCCAGTTGATCTTTTCGACCAGGCCGTCGATCTCGTCGTCGAGCTGCTGATAGGCTTTGACCTGGGTGCGGCTGGGCACGCCGATCTGGATGAAAACGAAACGCTCGCGGTAATCGCGATTTTGCTGCAAAAACAGGTCGAGCGCCCGCAGCCGTTCGGGGATGCCCTTGGTGTAGTCGATGCGGTCGATGCCGATGCCGACGCGCTCGTCCGTGATGCCGGTCTGCTGCCGCCAGCGTTCCATCAGCCGGTCCACCGCCTCGCCGCGGGCCATCACCTCGTGCCCGACTGCGTCGATGCTGATGGGGAAGGGCCGAACCAACGTCGTCCGGCCTCCGCGGCGGATTTCGCCGTTGTCGTGGTTGGTACACGCCTCCAGCGAGCGATCGACCAGATCGAGAAAATACTGGCAATGGGAGGCGCAGGTGGAAGCCGAGCAGATCGTTGCCGAGGAGACCCTCGAGGAGTTCTTCCTTCCACGGGAAGGTGCCGAAGGTTTCCTCGTTGGGCCAGGGGATGTGCCAGAACTGGGCGACGATGAAATTGCTGCCGGCGTCCTTGAGCATGCGCGGCAACAGGCCGAAGTGATAATCCTGGATGAACACGAAGGTCGGCCGACCGTTCGCCTCCTCGACCACCGCGCGGGCGAACAGTTCGTTGACCTCGCGATAAGTCTGCCACTGGCGCGGCAGGAACACGGGCCGGGTGTAGGCAACGTGGCATAACGGCCACAGCCCGGCGTTGGCCAGGCCGTAATAATAGCCCATTTCTTGTTCTTTGGTCAGCCACAAGCGCCGCAGCGTGTAGGAAGGGTCATCGGGCGGCACGCGGATTCGGCTGCGCTCGTCGGCGGTCTTGTGGTCGGCGTCGCCGCTGCCCTGTGCGATCCACACGCCGCCGCAGGCCCGCACGATCGGATCGAGGGCCGACACCATGCCGCTGGCCGGCGCCGCCCATTCGATGCGACGATCCGCCGTGTAGCGATGCACATAAGGCTCGCGGTTGGCGACGACGATGAACTGATAATCGCGCAGCTTCGTCTCGATCAGCTGATGCAGGGCCTCTTTGGTCCACATGACGGCAATCCACCTAACAAGGATGAGGACAGGAGTACGCTCTCCGTTCGGCAACAGCACGCTCACGGGCGCGAGCGCATCGCCTCACACGATTCGGCATCCGGCGTCCACGTATCCAGATCGTGCGGCGGGGAGGCGGACACGCGGAACGCGGTGTGGCCGCCCAGTTGGATCTCGTCGCCCACGGACAATTCGACCGCCTGCGAACTGTCCCCGTCGGCGTCCGGCGGCACCATCGGCCCCTCGCGCTGGCCGATCTTGCGGCCGTTGACGAACGTGCCGTTGAGGCTGCCGAGGTCGCGGACGCGGACGTCCGGGGGAGAAATTTCGAGCTGGCAATGGTGGCGGGACACATCCAGGTGCTCCGCCTCGAACGGCAGCGCGATGGTGCAATCGCGCGCCCGGCCGACGACGCAGGTGGTCGGCTTGTCGAAGGCGTAACGCTGTCCGGTAAGCGGCCCGCGCGTGACAATGAGTGTGATCGTCGTTTCCATGGTTGCCTCCCGTCACTGCATGACAGCAACGCTGTTACGTGAAAATCACAGGGGCGAATCCTGTGCCAACCGCCGTCCTCTCGACGAACGCAATCGGCGGCGACGCCTAGCCGCGGCATCGAGAGAGTTCGCATCGTGGAGGGCTGCACTGCCCGAACGGGCGGAAAGGAGTAGGCGAACAGGGGGCGTTTGCGAATGGCAAGGCCGTTCAACGGCCTCAACTCATCAACAACCTATCAAATATTCTAGGGGCGTCGCGGAACGATTGTCAACGACGCCGGGGTAGTTGGAGCCGCCAATGGATACGGATTTCGCTTCCGTTGGCCGGACGAGTCGGACGGGAGGATTTGCCTGCTGTTTAAGCAATGGGGTCATCTTCTCCTTTTAGTCCCTCGATCTATCATCGCTGCGTAATCCATTACGAGATAATAACTTGCGAGGTGTTTCCTCGGTCGCATCTCTCTTTGCGGCATGAGACTTGCTCTATGCTCATCCCTATTAATTGAACTCTCCTCGGAATGTGGCCGCCGGCACATCGAATCGTTCTCGATCCGCATCGGCCGTCCGACTCCCGAAGCAAAATAGAAGCAACGGACTCAAAGGAGGGCATCCATGAAACATGGCTATTTGATTGACATGGACGGCGTTCTTTATCGCGGCAAGGATGTCATTCCCGGTGCGGCTCACTTCATCGAGCAGCTTCGGGACCGAGACATCCCGTTCCGCCTGTTGACGAACAACAGTCAGCGAACGCGCCGCGACGTGATGGCGAAGCTGGTCCGCATGGGCATCGCAGTCGAGGAAGAACATATTTACACAAGTGCGATGGCGACGGCACGGTTCGTGGCCGAGCAGAAGCCGGCCGGAACGGCCTTCGTCATCGGCGAGGGCGGGCTCCTGACGGCCCTGCACCAGAACGGCTACGCGGTCGTGGACCACGAGCCGGACTACGTGATCATGGGCGAGGGCCGGACCTTCAACCTGGAACTGGTCGAGGCGGCGGTGCGCATGATCCAGGGCGGGGCCAAGTTGATCGCCACGAACCTGGACCCCAACTGCCCGACGCAGGACGGCTTGCGGCCCGGCTGCGGGGCGATGGTGGCCATGCTGGAACTGGCCACCGGCTCGCGTGCGTTCAGCGTGGGCAAGCCGAGTCCGGTGATGATGCGGGCCGCCCGCAAGGAACTGGGCCTGACCACGGACGAGACGACGATGATCGGCGACACGATGGAGACCGACATCCTCGGCGGCGTGCAGCTGGGTTTTCACACGGTCCTCGTCCTCAGCGGCGGCACGCGCCGAGACGACCTGCAGCGCTACGCCTACCGGCCGGAGATCGTGGTGGAATCGCTGGCGGAGTTTTCGGAACTACTGGAGGAAACCGACTGGCGGCCGCCGTGGCGGGTGCCGATCGCGGTGCGTAAGCCAACGGCCGCAGCCTTGCCATTGTGAGGCGGCGAACCCCGGCAAGGGAGTCGGGAGGGAATCGTCGCCTCGTTTCTTTCAACCCGGATTTCGGATGGCCCAAAATCTGGGAGGCGGTTGCGTTGTTGGCAGCGACTCAAGCCGCTGGCGGTTGGCGTAACGCCTCCGCGATCGGTCCCAACCGCGTCTGCCCCAACGTCCCCTCCCAACGCGGTGCCCGCGCCAACAACAACGCAAACATTCCATGCACCACCATCACCACGCCCACGAAGGCATGGAAGCGACGAGCACCCGTTACGTTCCCATCGTCCACCCCCCAAAACACCTTCAGACGGCCGTTGACACGCTCCACCGACGTGCGGCCCTTGTAACGACGCTCGAACTCCTTGGTCGCCCGCGGGATCGGCGGAAAACGGCGCAGGTCCACCGCACAGGGCACCCGCACCGTCAAACCGTACGACCGGCCCGCGCTGCACTTGTTCTGGCTGGGGCAATCCCAGCCCTCGTGCAACGCCGGGCAGCGGTAACGCACGCTGTCACGCCCCGCCTCGTAACCGACATACGCCATGCGGTGACGCACCGGCGTGACGCTGACCGTGTCATAGCAGTACACCGTGCCCGCCTCGTCGTGTACCAGATGCAGCGGGTAACGAGCGCCCGGCAGCGGCCGCTCTGACTCCTCCTTCCACAAGGCGCGGTTCTGAATCAAGGGCTTAATCCCCGCGGCGTGTAAGGCCTCATGCACCTTCTCGTCGTCGGCCGCCTTGTCGTAAGCCAGCGTCTTCATCCGCCCCGCCGGCAGGTTGGCCTGCGCCTGACGCACGAGCACGGGTACCACTTCGTTGTCGCCGGTCGCGGTGTCGCTGACGTGGTAGGCCAAGCTCACCTCATGCGCGACATCGACCAGCAAGTGCAGTTTGTAGCCGAACCACTCGACGACCTTGACCACCTTGCCCTCCTCGTCGCGGTACTCCTTTTTCCCGCCGGACGGTTGTGGCAGTCCCTGGGCGATTTCCGCGGCGACGGCCTTGGCGGCGGCCTTGGGCCGGGCGTTGAGGGTCGTCGAATCGCCGGCACTATTGCGGCCGAGGTCGGGCACGGCCAGGCCCAGGCGTCGGACCAGGTGGTCAAAGAGGGCGTGGAGGTTATCCCGATGGGGCGGTTGGCCCAGCACGTCGAGGAAGCGGGAGAGATTCCAGTCGTGGGGAATCTGGTCGGCGGCGGTGATGTCCAGCAGTCGACACAAGGAAGGATTACGGTGCAACTCGGCCAGGGTGTCGTTGATATGGGCGTGGCGGAGGGCGATGGTCAACAGCAGGATGCGCCACAGCCGTGGCAGGGGGAAGTCGTCGCGTCCCTTGCCGCGTGCGGCCTGGAGTCCGTCGAGGAGGGGTTGATCGGGGACGCTGTGGAGCAGGTCGCGGAGGGTGGCGAGGGTGGGATAGTCTTCCAGTTCGGCCCAGGCGAAGAGCGGTTGTGCGGCGTGGATGGCTTTCATAGCGCAGCTCCGTTGCGGTTGGGAAGAGCGAGGGGCTGGTTTACAGCGCAAGGGAACGCCCGGCGAGGGGCCGGCTGGGGTAAAAAAGCGAAAAAAGGGTTGAGCGGGGATGTCCAGAGCAGGAAAACAAGAGGCGCGCTGGGGTAAGCGTTCAAAACCACGAACGTAAGTCCAAGAACGAGAGAGCTTCCCAACATCGCAAGCGGCTCAAAATCTGGGGAAAAGCCTTGCCATCGCGCCTTTCGCGGCTTAGCATCAGCCGTTGGCGTTGTAGCCGAAGCCCTGGTGGGCCTTCGGGGAGGATCAGCTTCCGGTCGGGGATGCTCTTCGGGCAGACTGGCCTCCGCGTCCTCTCCCGGCGGCAAATCATAGGAAATGTGCGACGTTGCACTGGGAATTTCTTTGGTCTTACCTGGGAGAGACGACGATGCCTTCGACACTTTTTCCTCGGCCTTATTGCTGCTTGCTGGCTTTACTTTCCCCTCTGATCTTCACCCGGCCGATTCAGGCGACCTTTGCGATCCCACAGCCGGGCCTGCAAACCCCTTCCGTCTTCGGCGGCACTCCCAACACGGATGGCCTCGTGTTCACGCCGCTCGGCACGAACGACATCATGACGGGGATGTCTATCACCGGCCTTTACTCCTTCAACGCGACCCGCACCGAGGCCCAATTCACGTACGTGGCCGTCGAACTGGTCACTCCCTCCCCGTCCTTCGCTTACACCGTTGGCTCGAACATCCTTGGCTTTTTTAGTACCAACGACCCAAACTCGACCGCCTCCGTATCGCTGTACGAGGAAACGAGCACTCTTAATAATGCGGTCCTGATACAGTTAGGCCTAAGCTCGATACTGATCGAGGGAAACCCGGTGCCTGGGGCGGAGAGTACGGCTACGCTGACCTCTTCTCAAATCCTGCCGGTTTATCCGTCGTCCTTGTCATTGTCCGCCTCCGCTTCATCCTCCCCAACTTTCCTCGACGGCACCCCCTCGGATTGGCTGTTTCAGTACATGACGGTGACGGTGGACGGGCTGGATCCGAGTTACAACAATTCACAGGGCGAATTGATCACGATGGTTTTTCCGAACGACAGCGGCATCACCCCGGCCGTCGCCGCGCCCGAGCCGAGCAGCCTCCTCCTTTTCGCTGTCGGTGCCTGTGGCCTGGTGGGATACGTTCGCCGGCGCCGGTAGCTGGGGCGAAGGAATGCTGACGCGGCCGCCTCTCGCTTTGTCCCCCTAATACACCTATTCGGTGAGGTTGTCCGCTCCGAGCCTGAAGCGTAAGCGAAGAATCCTCCGAACTTCGCTTACGCTTCAGGCTTGGAGCGGACACGACCTCCGGGTCCATGTATAAGAGCTGCGGGGAAGGAACCGGCGGGGACAACCATCGTCAGAGTTCGCCTCCCGGCTCCTGTCCTGATGTTCCAAACCGCCGGAAGCGGAGATCCTCCGCCGCGCCGACCGGGTGGCCGTTCAATGCCACCAGCCGCAGTTCCAACTCCGACTCGCTGGCCCACAGCACCCGGAACTGTTCCACCGTCTGCGTCAGACGGCGATCCTTGTCGTTCCAGAAGTCCTCGACGAGGAGCAGTTCGCCGTCCTCCACCCGCCACTGCCCGATCAAGCCCTGGATCGGCTTGCCCGTCCGCCGATCCACCGCGTCGATGCGGAAGATGCCGCCGGGGCGGAAGGTCCACAGGATCTCGGCATGATCCGGCTCGCCTCGGCCGGCGAGCTTGGACCACTCGCCGACCAGTCGGTCCTCAGCGACCCGTCGTGAGTTGTGGATGTAAATGAGGAGAGCAGCTCCCGCACCGATCAGCGCCACGAGCACCCACACCCTCGCGGTCTGCTTGGGCTTTTTAGCAGGCATGACTTCAAACCTCCCCCCTCAGCCGGCCCGGCGAACGGTGCTCGAGACCGTCTTGCTTCAACCGCTCGCGCTCGGGGTGTTCAACTTCGTTTCCACAGCGGCCCAGACGTCGTTGACCACCTTCTGCGCCGCGCCGCGAATCAATCCCGCCGGCACCATCTTGAGCAGGCCGCCCAGCGTCTTGACCTCCGCCGTCCAGTGGACGTGCGTGCCGGTTGCTTGCGGTTCGAGGGCGATGGTCGCTTCCACGTCGGCGGTGCTGCCGATGCCCTTGCTGGCGACCACGTAGCGAGCAGAACTGGGGGCGACGTCATCGACCACGCGCAAGGTTACGTCGAGAGTGCCGCGTACGAAGGCGAATCCCGGACGCAGCACCAGCGTGGCGTGATCGGGTTCCTGCTCCGTGACCGACTCGATATCCGGGATGCACTGGACCACGAAACGCGCAGTCGGTCAGCTTCGCCCACAGCTCGGCCGGCGGTTGGGTGAAATCTTTCTCGCCCTCGAAATGCACCATGATGACGATCCTTTCGCAGTGTGCAGTCAGAACGGTTCTCGCTGCGGCGTTCGCATGGCCGCGAGGACGCGGGCGGCGTACTCCGGATGACGAAAACGCAGGGCGAGCGTGCCGCGGCTGGGCGAATAGCCGTGCAACTCGGCCGGTAATCGCTTCGAGAGGAGCGTACCAAGGATAAATCCGGCGATGCCTCCCACGGCGAGAGCGCCGACGCCCACTACAAATAAAAGCGAGCCGTCGCCCCAGCCTTCGCTCAGTGCAAGGAGCGTGGCCGCGCCGCAAGCAAGAACCGCACCCGTCCTCATTCCAACCATGCCGCCGCGATGCTGGCGGTCCCGAATGCTCTGCTGGCACGCTTCGCAGACCGGGACCGGCACTTCAAGCAGGTTGTTGCCGCCCACAAAAATGTCCATGATCGTGTCCCCGCGCGTCTGGACCGAAAAGCTCATGGTGCGGCTTGTTCGGTCGCCACAATCGCAGCAGGACGGCGGAAAACTCAGACGGGTCAGGTGGACCGTGATCCAGCCGCCTGCGTCGGGGTGGGCCGGAAGGTCGTCGAGTTTCGGCGCGTCATCCGCCTGTGGCGGCGGCGATCCCTTCGGCAGTTGCCGGCCCAGACGCCGGCCGAGCGTCAAAAGCAGTTCGCCCAGCTCGCCGGCCATCACCTCGTAGCGGGCCGGCAAGACGACCGAATCGGAGGCGATGAATTGCCATTGCCGGCCCTTGACCTGCGCTCCGCTGGCGATCGGTGAATCGTCGCGGCGCAGCTCGACAAACGGGATCGCCTCGGACGCCACCGGCAGCGTCAGGCCGACGCGCGGGCTGTCGGCGTCCGGCACGAAGGCATGGCCATCGACATTGAACACGGCCCATGGACACCACACGGTCGTATCGCGGTAGCGCACCTCGACGCCTTCCGGATGCAAGACGAGCGAATGACCGCGTAACATGAGCGACCAGCCCAGCCAGACGCTCGCTCCGATGAGCAGGCCGATCCCCAGCGCCAGCCGTTCGCCGTCACCCTTACCGGCGAGGACGCACGACAGCAGCAACGCGGCTCCGCCGAGGCCGAACAAAAACACCAGGCCGTACATCTGGCGGGGACCGATCGTCACCGGCTCGCGGACGAGGTAGGCGCGGGTCGTCCAGCAGGTCTTCCAGGTCGGGAAGGAATCGGCTCAGGGGTTGTCCCGCGGGCAGCACACTCATCCGCAAAACCTTTAGAATGACGGGAACGCCTTCCTTCAGTGTGTCCGTTCCCGCGAACAAGTCAACGGCGCTTCGCGGGATGGAATCGGGAGAAACCGTTGAGTACGGAGCGTTATTTCGCCACCTGCGGGCGCGGCATCGAGCCGGTGCTGGCCGAGGAACTCGTCGGGCTGGGCGCCCGGGAAGTCGAACCGGGGCGCGGCGGCGTTCATTTCGGCGGTGATCTCGCGATTCTGTACAGGGCCAATCTCTGGCTGCGCACCGCCATCCGCGTGCTGCGGCCCATTCTCGAAGCGACGGTCACGTCTCCCGACGAGCTGTATGAGGCGGTTCGCGCCCTCGACTGGTCGCGCTACATGACCCCCGATCACACGCTGGCCGTCGATTGCAACGTCCGCGACTCGCACATCACGCACTCAAAATACGCCGCCCTGCGCGTCAAGGACGCCATCTGCGATCAGTTCGTCGAGCGCCAGGGCAAACGGCCGAGCGTCGATGTGGACGAGCCGATGGTCGGACTGAACCTGCACATTTACCGCGACCGTGCCGTGTTGAGTCTGGAAAGCTCCGGCGAATCGCTGCACAAGCGCGGGTACCGTCCGATCCAGACGCGCGCCCCACTCAACGAGGCGTTGGCCGCCGCGTTGGTGCTGCTGACCGGCTGGCGCGGCGAACAACCGTTCGCCGACCCGCTCTGCGGCTCGGGCACGCTGGCCATTGAGGCGGCCTGGATCGCCCTGCGTCGTCCGCCGGGACTGACGCGCAAACGCTTCGGCTTCCAGGGCTGGATGGATTTCGATGTCCAGTTGTGGACGGCTCTGCGCGACGAGGCGCGGCGCGGCGCGGGACGGTCGCTGCCGGCGCCGATCCTCGCCTCCGACGTGCGCGGCGATGCTGTGTCGCTGGCCATCAACAACGCCCGCGCCGCCGGCATCGGCCATTTGCTGCGCTTCGACAAGCGCGACGTGCGCGATTTCCAGCCCCCAGAGGGGCGCCTGGCGTCCTCGTGTGCAACCCGCCCTACGGCGAACGCATCGGCGAGGAGAAGGAGTTGTTTGGCCTCTATCGTCTTCTCGGCGAGGTGTTCGCCCAGCGCTGCGGCGGCTGGACCGCGTATGTCTTCACCGGCAACCCCCGGCTGGCCGATGCCATCGGCTTGACGCCGGACGCTGAAATCCCGCTGTTTAACGGCAAGATTCCGTGTCGCTTGCTGAAGTTCAAGATCGAGCGCTAAACCGTACGGGTCCTCAATCCCATGCTCCTTCTTCGTCGCTTCCTGGTGCTGGCCGCCCTGTTCTTCTGGCAAGGGGGATTCACGTTTTATGCCAGCGTGGTCGTGCCCGTCGGCCAGCAGGTCTTCGGCCATCTGCGACAAGGGTTCGTCACCCGGCAAGTGACCGATTACATGAACTTATCGGGAGCCATCGCGCTGGCGATCCTTGCTTGGGACTTGGTTGCCGGCCGTGATCCGGGAGCGTGGCGACGATGGGGCCGATGCCTTTGTTGGGCCGGCATGGTTCTCGCCTTGGTCTGGCTGCACTGGCTGCACGGACGCATGGATGCGCTTCTGGTGACGAAGGGCCGCATCATTCTCGACGAAGAAGCTTTTCGCCCTCAGCACCGGCTCTATCTCTGGATCAGCACCGTGCAATGGGCATTCGCGTTGCTCTATTTGCTTTTGACGCTCGCGCTATGGCGCTCACAGGATCGTATCGCGGGAGGGGCGTCCCCGGAGGATGCGAACTCTAATGAAAAGATGCACAGGTAAGGGGCTGGCGGTTTGAGTGGGGACAAAAAAAGTTCCGCCGCTGGCTCCTTCGGCGTCGCCCAGTCACCGAAGTCGTCATACGGCGGAACTCTCGTAATAGTAAGGCCTGCCGGGCGAGTTTCAAGAGCAATTTCCAAAAAATCCGAAAATCCGTTCTCATCGGAAGGATTCTCGAAAATAAGCGGAGAAACGGACGAACCGCAAGCCGGTTAGTCGATAAAAAAGAAAGTCTCTTTCCGGGAGCGAGGGTCTGTGGACAGCGACTTCCGGGAAGTGACCCGAATGACTAGAGAAGACGTTACATTCTTCCCATGTTGTTCAGATTGTATAAAATGACTCTCTTTGGTGAACTACTTAAATTTCGCAAACGATTCACATTGCCAACCGATTCGCTGCCGGCGCATCATGGAAAGCGACTCGAAGGAGTGAGGACCTAGGCAGGGAAGGAAAAAAGGAAAGGGAATCTTCAGGGAGTTTCGGGGTTGCCGGTGGGGGGCGCCGTAGATATACTTCCCTTTTTTAACGGTTGGATCGGCTGAAAGTGCTTGCTGGATAATAGTTAGAGCTATGGACAACGACTCATGCGTTTCAATCTCCTTGACCGGATCGTGGAGGTGCGACCGGGCCAGAGCTTGCAGGCGGTGAAGAACCTCACGCTCGGAGAGGAGTATTTGGCCGACCATTTTCCGAGCTTCCCGGTGATGCCCGGCGTTCTGATGCTTGAAACCTTGGTCGAGGCCGGGGCGTGGCTGTTGCGGTTGACCGATGATTTCGCTTCCAGCGTCATCGTGCTGCGCGAGGCGAAGGCGGTCAAGTACGGTACCTTCATGGAGCCGGGCAAGCAGATGGCCGTGTCGGTCGAGTTGATCGAACGCGACAACGGCCTGGCGACGTTCAAGGGCAAGGGCGAATGCGAGGGCCAGAACACGGTGTCCGCTCGCCTGATCCTGGCCCATTACAACCTGGGCGACCGGGATCCGTCGCAGCGGGCGACGGATGAGCGGTTGGTGAAGCATTTTCGAGGTTTGTACGGATTGCTGCGGCTCATATAGCCCCCGGCTTGCCGGGGGAAGACACCCCCGGCAAGCCGGGGGCTATGTACAAGGACAAGACATCCATGCGGCTGAAGGATCAGAACGCCATTATCACCGGAGGCAGTCGCGGCATCGGCCGGGCCATCGCCCAGCTGTTCGCCGCGGAAGGCGCCAAGGTCGCCGTCGTCTTCCGGGGCAGCCAGCAGGCCGCCGATCAGGTGGTGGCGGAGATCAAGGGAAAAGGCGGCACGGCCGTTGCCATTCAGGCGGATGTGGCCGACCCGGCCTCCGTTAAGGCGTGCGTGGAGCGCGTGCAGCAAGAGCTTGGCCCCGTGCAGATCCTCGTCAACAACGCGGGAGTGATCGAGGACGATCTGTTTGTGCGCATGAAGCCGGAAGCGTGGAACAAGGTCATTCAGACGAACCTGGGCGGCGTGTTCCACTTCTGTCACGAAGTGGCCTTCGGCATGATGCAGCGGCGCAGCGGGCGGATCATCAACGTCTCCAGCGTCGTGGCCGAGCATGTGAACATGGGGCAGACGAATTACGCGGCGAGCAAGGGGGCGATCAACTCCTTCACCCGCGCCCTGGCGGTCGAGTTGGCCAAGCGCGGCGTGACGGTCAACGCCATCGCCCCCGGTTTCATCGAAACCGATATGAGCGCCGCCGTTCGCAACAAGGCCGGCGACAAGATCGCCAAGTTTATCCCCATGCGGCGCATCGGGACGCCGGAAGACATCGCCCGCGTCGCCGTTTTTCTGGCCAGCGCCGACAGCGCGTACATCACTGGCCAGGTGTTGACGGTGGACGGTGGACTGACGCTGGGGGCGGTGGGCGAATAGATACCAGCCCGCAGCGCCAGCAAGGGTTGCTCCCTTGCTGGCGCTGCGGGCTGGTCAAGAGATACGGAATCTTTGGTTTGGCTGGTTTTTACTCATTGTGGGAGGTTTGCTCCGATGCCGACGCAGGATGAGATTTTCTCGAAGGTGTCCGCGACCCTGGTCGAGGCCCTCAACGTGGACGAGGACGACATCAAGCCGACGTCCACCTTGCAAGGAGATCTGGGCGCCGAGTCCATCGACTTTTTGGACATCGTTTTCCGCCTGGAGCGCGAGTTCGGGATCAAGATCCCGCGCGGCGAGCTGTTCCCCGAATCCATCTTCCAGGGCGACCCGGAACTGGTCCAGGACGGCCGGGTCACGCCGAAGGGACTCGACGAGCTGCGCGCGAAGATGCCGTTCGCGGACCTCACGAAGTTCGAGCAGGACCCGGAAGTCGGCAACCTGAGCAACCTGTTCACGGTCGATCTGATCGCGCGGTACATCCAGGGCAAGTTGGAACCCGTGGCGAATAACTAAAGTCGTTTAGCGACGCTTCGCAGAAGCGTCTGGGTGGGACGCTTCTACGAAGCGTCGCTAACCAGGACTGAGTTTTTGCATGCGTTGGATTTGGATCGATCGTATTGTGGAGTTTGAAAGTGGCAAATCGGCGCGGGCGGTGAAGAACCTGAGCCTGGCCGAGGACCACTTCGC
This sequence comes from uncultured Planctomycetota bacterium, assembly GCA_963767535.1. Taxonomy (GTDB): domain Bacteria; phylum Planctomycetota; class Planctomycetia; order Gemmatales; family Gemmataceae; genus JAJPHU01. Next base: position 278,018 of record CAVYEC010000004.1, on the reverse strand, counting down.
GGACCACTTTCCCGGCTACCCGGTGATGCCGGCCGCGCTGATCCTGGAAGGGTTGGCCCAGACCGGCGGCATCCTCGTCGGCGAGGTCAACGACTATCGCGAGAAAGTCGTCCTGGCCAAGGTGCCGCGGGTGGTCTTTCATCGGGAAATGTTGGCCGGGGAGCAGCTGATTTACGAGGCGCGGATCGAGCATCTTCGGCCCGAAGGGGCCTCGGTGCAGGGCCGCGTCCTGGTCGGCGGGACGGTGACGGCCGAGGCGGACATCTTTTTCGCCCACCTCGACCAGGCACGCTCCAAGCAGCTGTTCGGCGAGCACAACTTTGTGTTCAGCGGTGAGATGAAGTATCTGCTCGACCGAATGACGGGCATCAAGGACCGGACGGAAGGTGCAGTCGGGACAGCAGGAGGTTGACGGGCCGGCAGAACGGCGTTGGCCGTGGATCGAGGAAAACGTGAGAAGGAGGGGCGGAATACCTGACCCGCCGACATCGGCGGGCAGTGCCGCTGCGGTTGTATGGCTGCGACATCGCGCCGCGTGGTCATCACCGGCATCGGACTGGTAAGCCCTATCGGACACAATGCGGCCACGTATTGGCGTTCGCTGGAGGAAGGGCGGAGCGGCGTCCGTCCCATTCAAACGTTCGACACGTCCGGACTGCCCGTCCGCTTCGCCGGCGAAGTCCCCGACTTCAACGCCAAGGATTACGTCGAAAAAGAGAACCGGAAGAGCCTGCGGGTCATGGCCCGCACCATTCAGCTCGCCGTCGCCGGCGCCCAGCGCGCCCTGGAAGACGGCATGGTGGACAAGAGCAAGCTCGACCCGACCCGCTTCGGCGTCGAGTTCGGCGCCGGCCTCATCGCCTCGGAACTGATGGATCTGGTCGATGCCGCCCACGTCAGCGCCAACTGCCAGCCGGGCCGCGTGGATCTGGAGAAATGGGGCGAGCAAGGTCTGCCGGCCATTCAGCCCTTGTGGATGCTCAAGTACCTGCCCAACATGCTCGCCTGCCACATCTCCATCCTGCACGACGCGCAGGGGCCGAACAACAGTATCACCGAAAGCGACGTGGCGAGCCTGCTGGCCCTGGGCGAAGCGTATCGCATTCTGGTCCGCGATCAGGCCGATTTCTTCCTGGTCGGCGGGGCGGAGAGCAAGCTCAACCCGCTGAGCCTGGTGCGGCAATGCCTGTTCGAGCATCTGTCGCACCGCAATGAAGCACCCGAGAAGGCGTGCCGGCCGTTCGACCGGGAGCGCGACGGCATCGTGGTGGGCGAAGGGGCCGGCGTGTTCGTGGTCGAGGAACTGGAGCACGCTCGGCGGCGCGGGCGCGGATTTACGCGGAAGTGATCGGTTTCGGGGCGGCGTTCGATCCCACCTTGAAGGGGGATGGCCTGGCGCGGGCCGTCCGCGCCGCCCTGGCGGATGCCGGGATCGGGCCGGAGGAAGTCGATCACGTCAACGCGCACGGCCTAGCGACACGGGCGTCCGACGCCTGGGAGGCCAGCTGTTTGCAAGAAGTGTTCGGCGACGCGCCTCATCCGGTACCCGTTTTCGCGGCCAAGAGCTACATCGGCAACCTCGGCGCAGGCGGCAGCACGACCGAATTGGCCGCAAGCTTGCTGGCGATGCCGCACGGCCACATGCCGCCGACCCTCAACTACGAACATCCCGACCCCGCCTGTCCGGTCGAAGTGTTGGCCGGCACGCCGCGTCCGATCACCCGGCCTTATGTGGTCAAAGTGAGTTTCACGCAGATGGGCCAGTGTGCGGCCGCAGTCTTGCGGAAGTGGAACTGACCGGAAGGATGAAGGAGGAAGGAGGAAGGATGAATAAGAGTTGTCTTGATCCATCCTTCCTCTTTCCTCCTTCATCCATGCGAAGAAGAGGAGCGGCATCCATGCGACGACGAGTGGTCATCACCGGGATGGGGGCCATCACCCCCCTCGGTCACAACGTCCAGGAAACCATCGAGGCGCAGTTGGAGGGAAAAAACGGCGTCGGTCCCATCCACTCCTTCAACGCCCGGCGCTTCCCGACACAGTTCGCCGCCCAGGTCAAGGACTTCGAGTTGAAGCGCTTCATCTCCGACTGCGGGCGCTGGGAACATTCAGGCATCAACAGCCAGTTCGCCGCCGTCGCCGCCTGCGAGGCGCTGCGCGACGCCGGCCTGATCGACGAGCCGCGCGTGGATCGCAATCGCTTCGGCGTCTACCTTGGTTCCGGCGAGGGGATCCAGGACTTTCACAATCTGATGTCGCTTTTGTGCCATTCCTACCAGGCGGACAAGCGGCACTTCGACGCCGCCGCCTTCGAGCGGGGTGCGCTGGAGGTCTTCCATCCCGAGCGCGAGGCCGAGCAAGAACTGCACACGACACCGGCTCATTTGGCCGCCCACTTCGACCTGCGCGGGCCGAACTACAACTGCCTGACGGCTTGCGCCGCCAGCAGCCAGGCCGTCGGCGAGGCCGTCGAGCTGATCCGCCACAGCGATGCCGATGTCATGCTCGCCGGCGGCTCGCACAGCATGATTCATCCGCTGGGTGTCACCGGCTTCAACCTGCTGACCGCCCTTTCCACGCGCAACGACGCGCCGGAGAAGGCGTCCCGGCCGTTCGACCTGAACCGGGACGGCTTCGTCCTCGGCGAGGGGGCGGGGATGCTCATCCTGGAAGAGCTGGAACACGCCAAGCGCCGCGGCGCCAACATCCTCGCCGAACTGACCGGCTACGGCTCGACCGCTGACGCCTTCCGCGTCACCGACAGTCATCCCGAAGGCCGCGGCGCCATCGCCTGCATCCAGAAGGCGCTGCAAGATAGCGGACTCAACCCCTCCGACATCGGCTACATCAACGCGCATGGCACCAGCACGCAGGTCAACGACCGGGTGGAGACGTTGGCCGTCAAGAAAGTCTTCGGCGAGGGCGCGCGTCTCATTCCGGTGAGCAGCACCAAGAGCATGATGGGCCACCTGATCGCCGCCGCGGGGGCCGTCGAGTTGATTACATGCGTCGAGGCCATCCGCAAGGGCGCGCTGCCACCGACCATCAATTACGAGACGCCGGACCCCGACTGCGACCTCGATTACATCCCCCGCGAGGCCCGCGCAGAAGCGCGTCCGGCACGCTCTCAGCAACAGCTTTGGCTTCGGCGGGCAGAATATCTCCCTCATCGTCAGCCGGTTTTCATCCTAGTCCGTAGTCCGTGGCCCGTAGTCCGTAGCAAAACCATCGCTTGTCTCGGCTACGGACTACGTGCCACGGACTACGGACTAAACTGGGAGGTTGCATCGGTGTTGTTCTGGCTCGGTCTGACGATTCTGTGCTTCATGCCTGTGGCCATCGGCTTATGGCTGCTTTATCTGTACTTTTACGTGAGCTTGCGCTATTTACAGTTCGTGGTCCGCATCTTCCAGGAGAAGCCGTTGTTCATCATTCCGCGCGGCCAACCGCTGCCGGGGGAGGTGCCGGTACGCTTCCCGACCCGCGACGAACTTACCCTGTCGGGTTGTTACCTCCGGACAACCCGGCCGCGACGGGGCGTGATCCTGTTCGGCCTGGAATTCGGGTCGGATTGCTGGTCCTGTCGGGCGTATTGCGATCATCTGGTCGAGAATGGCTTCGACGTGTTCGCGTTCGAGTCGCGGAACCAGGGCACGAGCGACTCGATGCCGGGTTATGACCCGCTGCAATGGGTGACGGATTACGACGTCAGCGATGTCGAGGCGGCGCTGGAGTATCTGAAAAAGAGGCCGGACGCCGATCCCCGTGGCGTCGGCTTCTTCGGCATCAGTAAGGGCGCTGGGGCTGGCCTGATCGCCGCCGGCCGCGATCCCTACGTCCGCTGCTTCGTCACCGACGGCCTGTTCGCCACGTTCACGACCCTGGTGCCGTACATGCGCCAGTGGTTTCGCATCTACAACAATCATTACACCACCCAGGGACTTCTCCCGCTTTGGTTTTATGGTCTGATTGGCCGGAAGGGATTGCGACGGATCGAACGGGAGCGGAAATGTCATTTTCCGTACCTGGAAAAACAGTTACCGGAGCTGGCACCGCGTCCGCTCCTCATGATCCACGGCCAGGCCGACACGTACATTAAGTCCGACATGGCCGGCAAACTTTTCGAGTTGGCCCGCGAGCCGAAAGAGTTCTGGCTCGTCGAAAACGCCAAGCACAACCTGGCCCTGCAAGTGGCCGGGGAGGAGTACCGGCAGCGCGTCCTGCGTTTCTTCGAGAAACACCTGGCGGAGACGATGGCGGACGGAGCCGGCCCACGCGACCGGATTGCGAAGGACCCCAAGGGCGGACAGTTGGTCGCCCGCTCTGCATCGCGTCTGAGGCACGATCTTCCACGAAGATGCCCCTTCGGGCGAGAAGACTATGCAGTCCCTAATCCGGCACGGCGTCAAGCGCGTCACCCGATTCCTGCTCGCTCGGGTCGCCCTCAAGCTGATCGCCCGGCCCATTCGCTGGCGGTTGGCCCACTTCGAGGCGGCCACACTTGGACCGCGTGAAGTGCAAGAAGCTCTACTTCGCGACATCCTCACGCATCAAAGGGAGACCACGTTCGGCCGCGACCACCGCTTTGACGGGATTCGTACCGTCGAGGATTTCCGCCGTCAGGTGCCGGTGGCCGGCTACGAGTACTTCGAGCCGTACATCGCTCGCGTCCGCCGCGGCGAGACGGCGGCACTGTTGGCCGACCCGCGCATTCATATGTTCGCGCTGACGAGCGGCACCACGGCCGTGCGCAAGTTCATCCCGGTGACGCCGCAATACCTGAGCGATTACAAGCGCGGCTGGAATCTGTGGGGCCTGAAGGTCTTCCGCGACCATGTGAGTACCCGCCTGCGGCCGATCGTGCAGATGGCCGGCGACTGCGACGAGTTCCGCACCGAATCGGGCGTGCCGTGCGGCAGTGTGACCGGCCTGACGGCTCGGATGCAAAAAAACTTCATCCGGTGGCTCTACTGCGTGCCGGCGTGCGTGTCGCGCATTAAGGATCCGCGCGCGAAGTATTACGTCGCCCTGCGCCTGAGCATTCCACGCAACGTCGGCGTGGTCGCCGCCGCCAATCCCAGCACGCTCATCAATTTGGCCCGCACCGGCGATCAAGAGAAGGAATCGCTCCTCCGCGACATTCACGACGGCACCCTGTCGGCCCACCTCGACCTGCCCGCCGACATCCGCGCGGAGTTGAAGCGCCGCCTGCGGGCCTACCCGGAACGGGCCAAGCAACTGGACGCGATCGCGTCGCGCACGGGGACGCTTTATCCCAAGCATTACTGGGCGGACGACTGCCTGCTCGGCAACTGGACGGGCGGCAGCGTCGGTTCCTATTTGCGGCATTACCCGCGCTATTTCGGCGCGATGCCGATCCGCGATGTGGGTCTCATCGCCAGCGAAGGACGCATGACGATCCCGATGCAGGACCGCATGCCGGCCGGCGTCCTGGATGTCACGACGCATTACTACGAGTTCATCCCTGAAGCGGAGGGTGACAGTCCCCAACCGACCGTCCTGGGCGCTCATGAATTGAAGGAAGGGCAGACCTACTACATCCTGCTGACGACGGCGTTCGGCCTGTACCGCTATCACATCCACGACCTGGTGCGCGTCGCCGGCTTCCACAACGCCACGCCGCTTTTGGAATTTCTCAGCAAAGGCTCGCACTTCGCCAACATCACCGGCGAGAAGCTGTCCGAATATCACGTCACCCAGGCGATGACGGAGGTGCTGCGCGAGCTGGACCTGACGCTGACGGCCTACAGCCTCGTTCCCTGCTGGAACTCCGGGGACACGGCGGATTCCGGCGCAGGATTACGAGCAACCCTATTACGGCCTGTTCATCGAGCAAGGCGATCTACCAGAACCCTCGGCGGGGCATCGCCTCGCGGAAGCGCTGGATGCCCGGCTATGCCAGTTGAACATCGAGTACGCCGCCAAGCGCGAGAGTCAACGGCTGGGTCCGGTTCGTCTGGAGCTAGTCCCAACCGACTTTTGGTCGCAGTGGGACCGCGCCCGCTTGCAGCAGACCGGCGGTACGCTGGAGCAATACAAGCACCCCTGTCTGATCGCCGATCCGCTCTTCCGCAGCCGATTTTTGAAGGAACACAAGTCCCTCTCTCCAGCGGAAGCCCCTGACGAAGAGAGGCAAGTCGTCGGCCCCTAAAGGCTTGCGTTCGCCTTGGCTCGTGTCTGGCATCAAGAACGAGCGGAGGAGAACGACGGCACGAACTGCTCTATTCTATCGCCGAGCCTCGCCAAAACCAGGGCCAAAGGTGCCCCAATAGTGCCCCGAATGGTGCCCCGGCGTCTAAGCATTGGGTCCGCCGTGTCAGCGAGCGCCCAAACTAGGCCACCCGGAGGCGCCCTCAAAGTAGGCCACTTTGAGGAGACGACGATTCGCCAGTTATCCTTGCGCAGACCCAGCGCGTGGAGGACAACCATGGCGAATCAACTCAACATGGCCACGATCGACACCATTCTCGTTCTGCATCAGCGGCGCTGGTCCGTCCGGCGGATTGCCAAGACGTTGGGCATCCACCGCGATACCGTCGCCCGTCACCTCCAGCAGGCAAATCAGGCCGGGGCGCTCACCGGCTCGACCGAAGTCAAATTAGGCCAGGCGCCCACCGGCTCGACCGATCCCCCGCAGGCGTTGGAGGCAGCCGGCTGCGTCGCGCCCGAACCTCCGGAGATAGGCACGGAAGCGCTTCAACCCCCTACGCCACGTTCGCTGCGGCAACCCAGTTTGTGCGAGCCATTCCGCGCGCTCATCCAGACCAAGCTCGATCAGGGCCTGACCGCGCAACGCATCTACCAGGACCTGGTCGCCGAACACGGCTTCACTGGCAAGTATCACAGCGTCCGGCGCTTCAGCCGTCACCTGGCCCCGACTCAGGATCTGCCCTTCCGGCGCCTGGAGTGCGGAGCCGGGGAAGAGGCTCAGGTCGATTTCGGCACCGGCGTGCCTCTGCGGTTGGCCGACGGCAAACGCCGGCGCACGCACGTTTTCCGCATCGTCCTCAGCCATTCGCGCAAAGCCTACAGCGAGGCTGTCACCCGCCAGACGACCGAAGCCTTTGTGCGTTGCCTGGAGAATGCCTTCTGGCACTTCGGCGGCGTGCCCCAACGCCTGGTCATCGACAACCTCCGCGCCGCCGTCACCAAGGCCGACTGGTTCGATCCCGAACTCAACCCCAAGGTGCTGGCGTTCGCGCGCCACTATGGCACGCTTTTTATGCCCACCAAGCCCTACACGCCTCGGCACAAGGGCAAGGTCGAACGCGGCGTCGATTACGTCCAGGAAAATGCCCTCCGCGGTCGGCAGTTCACCAGCCTGGACGCACAGAATCACTTCCTGCTCGACTGGGAACAAACGGTCGCCGACACGCGCATCCACGGCACCACGCGCCGCCAGGTCGGCGCTCACTTCGCCGCCGTGGAACGGCCGGCTTTGCAACGGTTGCCCTTGGAACGCTTCCCCTGCTTCCAGGAGGCACGACGCATCGTGCATCGGGACGGCCACGTCGAAGTCGAGCGGGCCTTCTACTCCGTGCCACCGGAATACCTGGCTCGATCGGTCTGGGTGCGCTGGGACGGCCGGTTGGTACGCGTCTTCAATGACCGCCTGGAGCAAATCGCGCTGCACGTCCGCCACGAGCCGGGACGCTTCAGCACCCAGTCGCAGCACCTCAGTGGCGCGAAGATTAGTGGCGTGGAACGCGGTGCCGTCTGGTTGTTGGGCCAGGTGCGTCGCCTCGGTCCGCACAGTCTGCGTTGGGCCGAGGCCATGCTTCAGGCGCGCGGCGTCGAGGGGGTCCGTGTGTTGCAGGGTCTGCTGAACCTGGCCCACCGTCATCCCTGTGCCGCCATCGAACATGCCTGTGACATCGCGTTATCACACGGCGCCTTCCGGCTGCGCTCCCTGCGTCATCTCCTCGAACGGGCCGAGCCACGCCAGGAGCACTTGCCGTTCCTGGAGGAACACCCGCTGATCCGCGACCTGTCCGACTACGGCCACTTCGTCCGCGACGCCTTCCACCAGGAGGTGCCGCCGCCGACCGTTGCCCCCGGAACGCCCCACGACGCCGACCACAACCCTGTCGCCCCTGTTCCATTCCCAAAGGAGGTAGAACGATGACCGAGTCGCTGCGTAACGCCCTCAAACGTCTGCACATGTCCGGACTGCTGGAGAGTCTGGAGGTGCGTCTGCACGAGGCCGCTGCCAACAACCTGAGTGCGGCCGAGTTCCTGGAGATCGTGCTGCACGACGAACTGGCGGTGCGGGCCGACCGCCAGTTGCAACGCCGCGTCAAGGCGGCGCAGTTCCGCGAGTTGAAAACGCTGGAGGACTTCGACTGGTCGTTCAACCCGTCGATCAAGAAGAAGCAGGTGTTTGAACTGGCCACCTGCCGCTTCATCCGCGAGGCCCGCGACGTTCTCTTCCTGGGTCCTCCCGGCGTGGGCAAGTCCTTTTTGTGCCAGGCGATCGGCTATCAGGCGCTCAAGGCCGGCTTCGGCGTGCTGTACCGCTCGATCTTCGATGTGGTGCGTGACTTCCTGCACGACGAGGCGTTGGGCGGCGAGGACAAGGTGCTGGCGCGCTACCTGAAGCCGGACCTGCTGATCGTAGACGACATGGGCATGAAGCAGCTTCCCAAGCGCTCGGGTGAATACCTGTTCGAGATCATCATGCGGCGTTACGAGACGCGTGCGACGGTGATGACGTCGAACCGGCCGCTGGAGGACTGGGGCAAACTCATCGGCGACGTGCCGAGCGCGACAGCGATCCTGGACCGCTTCCTGCACCATGCCGAGGTGGTGCAGATCACCGGCAAGAGCTATCGCCTGCGTCAGGCCAACCGCTGCGGAGGAGACGGGGACAGTGCGACCAAAGCAGGCCAAGTGGAAGAAGGTGTCGGGGCAGCAAAATAGGCCAGGCGCTCACCGGCTCTGCTGGAAGTCAAAATAGGCCAGGCGCTCACCGGCTCGGCACCCTGAAGGAGGTCGAGAGCAGGGGGTTGCGTGCCTGCTCCCCGTGCTGAGGGAGACACGGGACCAAGGTCGGTCGCCGAGGCAACAGGCCTGAAGAAGGATGGAAGGATAAGATGCTGAAAAGAAGTGCAGGAATCGTTGGCACGGAAGCTGAGAATACGGGGAACTGGGTGGCCTAATTTGAAGGCGCTCATGGGTGGCCTAAGTTGAGGCGCTCGGTGACATCCGCCGCAAGCACAGCGATGGGGCTTCCCTCTATTACTCCGTTGGATGCCTCGTCTGTCCACCGCTTGAGCGAGTGGTGGCTGTAACACAGTAGCCCCGACCGAACGGCTGGAGGAGACCGTCCGACCAGGCCCCGCGGAGCTGCGAGGACTTTAGCTCTCGACGCGGGCGACGAAGAACGACTCCGCCCCCCATTCGGTTCCGGCTCGTCACGCGAGCACGTCGAGTGCTGTTGCCGGCCGAGGGGTCGCCCGGTACGATGGTTCGCTCTCGGTCAACGTGGAAACCCGGACACGCCGGAGAAGGTACTTCCCGTGGACTGCCGGCATGGCAAGGGTTCATTGGGAAGCAGAGACAGGGGAGCCGACGATGCCAGCGACCATCGAGGAGTTACGGGCCCAAGTCGAGCGGTGCCGGTCGGAGGCCCGCTTCTGGAAGATGATGACGGGGCAGGTAGTGCTGACGTCCACCTTGCTACTGGCCTCCGTCGTCGGTGCCGTGACGTTAGCCGGCGGGGAGGCCGTCCGGGCCCGCGAGGAGCCGACGGGGGTACAGCGGCTCACGGACGAGGCCCCGACCGGACGCGACGTTGGCGACCGGGCGTCGCTGCCGCGGCTGAGATTTCCCGCCGTCTAGGGTTCGGGATCGCAGACAAGGATGGCGACGGGATACCCCACCATTTCTCCGTTGAGGACCTCGTCCGTTCGACGCTTGAGCGAGTGGCGGTTGAACGCCGGGAAGACCAGCTCCGGAGCCTGGGCGACCGCCTGACGCAACTCCTCGAAGACGGGGCTTCCCAGTCCTGTGACGACGCACCAGATGCGGGCCCGCGTCAGGGCGACGTACGCCTGGTTCCGCTTGTGGAGTTCCTGCTCGCCCCGCCGAGCCGGCCGCATCGCGTAGTGGAAGCGGGCTGCGTACACCTTCCACGCCTCGTTGCCCTTCGCCTCGAAGATCGTAGCCAGCGTCACATGCCCGTCGCGGTGGAAGTCGTCCGAGCCCCGCTCCCTCCCCGGCCGCCAGCAGTGTACCCCGAGACCGCGGAGGCAGGCCTCCAACCCATCGAAATACTGCTTCTCGTCGTCGCCGACTAGGGCCGTCACGAGCAGGTCCGTCGGCCGCAGGCCCTTCTCCCGTATGTCGTAGGCCACCTGCCCGGCGACCCACCGCTGCTCCGCCTTCTCGTCGGCGAAGGTCTGGAGCACCAGCAACGGGCCGGCCCGGCGGCGTAACCCCTCGTCCACGTCGAAGGGGTGTCTGCGGGCATCAGAATCCCGGCGTAGACGCACAGGCTCGCCGGCCTTCAGGAAGTTGCCCTCGACCTCGTAGCCGAGCTGCGACCAGTCCTCCCGCGTCGTCAGACCCTGCAGGGCCTCGCCCTTGCGGAGCAGGCCCATGTTGACCGCGTGGGCCGCCATGAGGAGCAGCTCCGGCGTCCGGTAACACCGCCGGAAGACGTGCGACTTCTCGATCCCGCCCTCGTACTTGCCCGAGAGGTCTACCAAGGGCTTGCCGCCCTTCTCGCCAAACACAAGCGAGGGCCGGGGGACGCGGAGGGAGCCGATCCCTTGGGCTTCATCGTAGGCCCAATAGAGTCGTTTCGGCTCCTTCAGCGATTTCAACGCCAGGTGATAAAAGGAGGGCGGCAGGTCCTGGCCCTCGTCGATCAGCAGGGCGTCGTAGATGGGCTTGAAGTCCCCTGCAGCGAGTTCCAGTTCGTTGCAGACGTACTCGAACTTTTCGCCCGGGTTTTTGGAGTCGGACCTCTCCTCGGCCTGCGTAGCGTTCAACGGGCGAAGGCCGCACGACCGGGACAAGGTCCAGTAGAAGCCCGGCCGCGAGGTGCCCCCCCAGGCGTGGAGGATTTCGAGCTTCTGCCAGTCCGGGGGCTCGCCCGTCATCTCCCGGTAGAAGGACTCCACGAGGCCCCGGACCTGCTCGTACAGGGACCGGGTGAAGAAGACGAAGGCGACCCGCCAGTCGGGGTGGCGGGCGTGGATCTTGGCCGCCCGCTTGGCCAAGAGCACCGTCTTGCCCGTGCCGGCCAGCCCGCGAAGTCGCTGCGGCCCGTCGGGGATCTGGAACGCCCCCTTCTGCTGCTCCTGGTCGAGCCCCTTGAGCCGTTTCTCGACGTCGCGGATGACTCGCACCGGACTGTCCGGCGGCGTGTGCGTCGGCACGGGGCGAGGCGGCGGACCCGGCACCTGGCCGCCCAGCACCCCGACGACCCACTCCCACTGCTCGTCCGTCAACGGCCTCTGCGGCTGCTCCTGGGCGACCTGCTCGAGGGCTGCCTTGATCCGCAAGGGGCCGAGTTCCTGGCGGAAGAGGAGAGTGCCACGGGACGGCATCGCGAAGCCTCGCCCCTCCCACTCCGGGCGAGTGATGTAGGGGAGGGCGACGCAAAAGCGGAAGGCCAGGAGGTCCCGCGTGTGCCGCCAGGACTCGTAGTGGTGCCGGACGGCGACCATCTGCTCCTCGGCGTCGTGCAGCGGCATCTCCACGTCCTCCCGCCAATCCAGCATCATCCAATGGTCGTCCTCGATCGCCTGGACGTTGCCGGCCGAGAAGCCCTCGCACTGGATGACCCACACGCCCAGCCGGCGGTGCAGCAGCAGGAAGTCGGGTTCTCGACGCCGCCGTCCGTCGCGGGCGAAGATGGGGTAGCGGTAGAAGGCGAAGCCGGGCTCGGCCTGGAAGGCTTCTCGCAGGCTACCCCAGAGCTGCCGGTGGGAGGTGTTCGAGTCGAACGGCTCTTGCGGGTGGAAGTCCATGGACGGAATCTCTAGGCGGTAGGCTCAGGAGTTAACGAAAACATCGAGTAAGGCGTAACGAGGATACACTACCCTCGAGTCCGAGGACAGCGGTTTCTTCCGAAGATCAGTCATCGGTCAATAGAACACAGCGGTCCTGCCCATGGCAACGAGGACGACCCCGGAAAGGGTCACTCGGAGCAATCGGCTCTTGAGGGAGGGCGGCGAAAACAACAAAACTCCACCTGTCGAGAGTGGAAACCGCCGAGGAGATAGTCGGAAGATCAGGACGACGAGGTACGCCGCCACGCCGGTCAGGATTTTCCCAGGATAGCGTCGAGACACCAACATCCACGCACATGCGGATCCGGCCCTCGGAGATGGCTCAGGATGTCCGCGTCGGTTAAGCCGGCCTCCTCCAAGGCGTCCGCCAAGACAGCCAGACGACCGTTGTTCAGCGTGGCATCCGGCAGCTGCCGCTCGTCGTAGGCGGACTGGGCCAGGCGGACCACGGCGGCGTCGTTCCAGGCCAGGACGGCGTGCGGGACCACCACCGGGCGGAACGGCAGGAGACCGATTACGTCCTGCAGCAAGGGAGGACTTTTCGACCTGATTGCGTCATCCTGCCCAACGCAGCGTAACTGACCGATGATGAATCGCAAGTGGGGATGCCCAGTTTGGGCCGCGAAGAATAAGAACCTCGCTTCATGCCAAAGCATCGGGTGCTCATCCGGTCGCACAGTACTGCCGTATACAGCCTCATGGGCCGCGGCATCAGCCATCGAGTACGCCCGCCTCAACACTTCGTCAGTCGCGAGTCCGTTGGCATACTTTTCTGCCGTCTCGACCGCCCTTCTGCTTGGATCAGTCGTCAAGGACTCCCAGACCAACCGGCAACAAGCGGCAGCGAACAGACGCAACTTCCGGTCGCTCGCCTTGCCCTTCAAGAACTCCAGCATCTGCTGCGGGTCGGTGCAGGCCAGCCAATCCGACTCCGTCATGTTCCGCTCCCGTCCAGCCACCAGGTCAACGCGGCCACCAGCTTGCAAGGTAACTCGCCCCGGCTCGGGCGTCTACTATCTGCCGGCCCGATCGCGGTACCTTCGGCCTGCGGACCCGCGTCACGTCCGGGGTGACCCGCAACCCACCGCCTCCTGCCCGTAGACGTGGGGGCAAGCAAGGTGGCCGCCCGGAATACGCCATCCCGTAAATCTCAATTTGGGCGTGCGGGACGGCACGAGGGCCGCTGGGCTGGAGAATTATGATTGACTGGCTGGCAGTCGAGTGCGACGATCACTGGCCTACGGATTGGCACGCGATGTCCCCACTACTTCTACGGAGAACAACACCGGGCAAGAAGCTGTCCCGGTAGCCAATCCTTGGTATTCGACTGTTTTGGGAGTACCGCATGGCGAAATGCTCTGTTTGCGGTCAGGAAACCTCTCTTTGGTCTCGCGACCTCTTTACGGGGGCGTGTCCCAAGTGTCAAGCAGGTGGCACGCGGCCGGCCACCCTGGGCTGTGGGACGCTGATCCTGATCGCTCTCATCGTGCTGCTCTTCAGCAGACCCGGCATGAGCAACTTGGAGTCGCGGGTGTCCGACCTCCGGTCGTCGGTGGAGGAATTGAAGAAAGTGTCGGAGACACAGACGAACGAGATTCGGGAACTACGTAAAGTGGTCGAAGAGCAGCGGAAGGGCGGCGAGAAGAACAAATAGTGGCATCGAGTCAAACTCATCGAGCAAGGCGGCGTGCCCGCGTGAGGCTGCTGCTGAGCTTGGTGACTATGAAGCCGTGGGGTAGTCAAGTCATCTCGCTACATTTTCTCAACTCCTCCTTCGCGGAACAGAGAGAGGCTAGCGGGGGTCCAGGGGCGGCAATGAGCCCCCTGGTCGCCGCACGATGCGGCGAAATGCCAGCACGGAGGCCTCAGCTCCACCAGCGTCATGTCGCTTGCGGGATTGCACTCGACTATTCGAGCTGCGGCACTGCTGCGGGCGCCCGCCTTCGTCCGAAGACAGGCCGCCAGGTCCGATGTCGCCGGCCCAGTTATCCCAATACGCCGCGTCGCCCCTTCGTTCGGACACCCTCCGGAGACAGCTGGCTGTCTGCACGGTAGACAAAGCTGCGAGCTGACGCGGCTGGCTCCCATGAGGCGCTTCGGCGATTCTGGAAGTCAGTGGCCCGTGGACAGTGACACCGCCATGTCATCAGGTCGCAGCCTCGGCCGACTGCTGCTTCGCTTGACGGCGCCGCTGGGCCTCGTCCCGACGCCGTTGCTTCGACGGCGACAGCCTTGGTTTCGGGCCGGCCTGCGGATCGTGCCAGGGTTTGCGGTCGCGCAGCATCGCCCAGCAGCGCACCAGCGAGCTTGCGGGCCAACGCCACGATCGCCTGCTTCTTGCGGGCTTGCCGCCCCCGGCTGAGCCGCTGGTAGACCGCTCGCGCCCAGGCGTTGTAGCGCAGCATCACCCAGGCGCATTCGACCAGCAGCTTGCGCAACAGCGCCGGGCCCCGCCTGGTGATGCGGCCGCGCCGGTCGCATCTCGCCGGACTGGTACTGCCGCGGCACCAGGCCGCCGTACGCCGACACCTGCTTGCCGGTCTTGAAGCGCTGCGGATCGTGCAGGTAAGCGGCGACGGTCTCGGCGGTGCGCGGCCCGACGCCGGGGATCGTCTGCAGCAATGACGACGTCGGCGTCGGCTGGCCCAGCGCGTCCAGACGGGCCTCGGCCTGGTCGATGCAGTTCGCACGATCTGGCGATATTCGGTCAGGGCCAGATCGAGCAGGCCGCGCCACAGCTCGTCGGCGGCGCAGTCGGCCAGGGGCCTGGCCCAGCTCGCCAGGCCGGCCAGGCCGGTGGCGGTCCAGGCCCTGGCACCGCGCGGTGCCGGCAGCCCCTGGCCACGAACAGAGGCGCGGATGCGGTTCTGAACGGCGACGCGGCGGCCGACCAGCGTCTGTCGGTAGGCGATCAGCGCCCGCCACTGCCGCGTCGTGGTCGGCGGGATGACCACGGTGGGCAGCTGGCCGAGCAGGTACGAGTTGGGCCAGACGCAGGGCGTCGTCACGGTCGGTCTTGCGCTTGGTGTGCTTGAACTTCCAGGCCTCGCTGGCGGTATTGGCGACCTGGCAGGGCAGGCCGCGTTCGGCACAGAGGTCGTGGACCCAGCCGGCCAACAGGCAGGCCTCGATGACGACGACGGCGGGCTGGTGCTGGCCAGTAGGCGTTGCGAGTTCGGCCCGGTGGTGTCAAGAGTCGTGAAGCGACTCGCCGCTGGCGCGGTCGCAGACGCAGGCGACGCTCTTGTATTTGCCGAGGTCGAGGGCGAGAATGGGGTCGGCGGCGGTGGTGTGGCAGTCGTCGTCATCGTGCAAGCTCCGTGGGGCGAGGGTGGCTGGGTAGCGTGGTACTCTCAGGCTACCACGCCCCACGGCTTGCATGGATTCTTTCGGCGATGTCGGGGACAGTGATGCGATGGATTCCAGGCTTCGCGTGTAGTTTGCTGCTTCCGGCACTGGCCGTTGTGCTCTTGCTGGCATGGGAGCCAGCTCCTGGGACACAGATGCTCGGTGACAACACTGATGACGCGATCGTTCTTGGATGGCTCTTCTCGTTTGGACTTGCCGGTCTTTTTTTGATCTTCGCCGTGGCGTCAGCAGGCGTTTTCTTCCTCCGCGACCGGAAAAGTAGCAGCCCAAGGCCACGCTCCTCAGGCAAATTAGCTGTGCTTTTTCTTGTCAGTGGGCTGTTGTGCGGCCTCTCTGTTCCGAGTGGCCAGGCAACTTATAATATGTTCGAACATCGACGCGGCTACAAAAATCCGCGAGCGCATGTCATTGAGGTAGCGATCGCGTCTATGTCGGGACCGATCGCGGCGGGCATTTTTGCATCTTACTTTTTGGGAAGAAAAAGAAACGCTCGAGGTCCGAATTAAGTCGCGCCGAACAATCGGCTGAAGTTGACGGGCCGCCATGCCTGTGGTTTCCAGCGTCACTGTCCCCCGATGCGGCCGGCAACTGGAATCCGACTCCTCCCTGTTCACATCCGCGCGGTAGTTCCAGAGCACCCACAGTCGGGGGTTGACTGTGGACTTGGTCGCTGTGCCGCTGCAACTTGGTCAAGTAATCAAAGAGCAATTGTCAAATGTTGTGGATGACGGCTTGCTCAGGCGGCGTTGGTCTGCTCCACCCCATCGACAAACCGTACCCCGGTAATCACCTTCGCTAACAACGGCGAGCCATTTAACAGCCGCCACTTCTTCGCGGCTGACTCCATCAGCTTGAACACCATCGTCAGGCACGCCGACCGACACCCGCTCCCCTTCGTCTTGGCCGTCCGCAACCGAACCGTCGCAAATGTCGATTCAATCGGGTTGGTCGTCCGCACATGAATCCAGTGTTGAGCCGGGAAATCGTAGAACACCAACAACTCCGCTCGGTCCTTGACCAGGCAGCTCACCGCCTTGGCATACTTCGCTTCGCAGGTCGCCACGAACAGGTCCAAGGCCTTCTCCGCCGCTGCCTTCGTCTCGGCTTGCCAGATGTCGTGCAACCTCGCCTTCGCTTTGGGCTGCTGGGCCTTGGGCAGCTTGTCCAGCACGTTGGCCGTCTTATGCACCCAGCAGCGCTGCTCTCGGGTCGTCGGAAACACCTGGCGCAACGCCAACGCCCCGTCGCCGACGGCCAGGCTCGGCGCCACGCTCAGGCCGCGGGCCTGGCCGTCCAAAAGTAACGCCTTCCAGGACTGCTCCGACTCCCGGAAGCCATCGCTCAGGGCAATCAGTTCCTTGTGGCCGTCGGCGGTGGCCCCCATCAGGACGAGGATGCACTGCCGGTCCTCCTCCAGGCGGATGTTGAAGTGCATGCCATCGGCCCAGACGTAGACGTAATGCGTGTCGGCCAAGGGCCGCTTGCTCCAGGCATCGTATTCCTCCTGCGTAACTGTTCACGGGTTGAGGGTGACAAGCGTACAGCGAGGAGCCGAGTCCCAAGCAATCGCCGGGGGCTGGACTTCGGCGTGGAATGGCACGAAGACGAGGCCGATGCGGAGCCGAAGGGAGACGACCGAGCAGGGGCGGACATCCGAGACGCTCGACTATCTGGTATGGTCCGATGGACGAATTCCTCTACAGATTAAGCCCCGGAAAACGGACAAAATAACGTATGTGGCACACCAGACAACGCCGCGTCCCCCACTTCGTCCCTCGGATCAAGTCTTCTTTCGTAATAATCAACCAGATCCAACTAATGGTTCCGAAGCAGTGGAAACAACGGGCACGTGTGAGGTTTTTCGGTAAGTAAATAAAAAGGGGAATCGTGCTTTCTGGGAGAGCCAAACAACCAGCAATGGTATTACAACTCCGGCGGCCGAGTCAATGACAACATGCGGGATGATTTCATTTACGCGAAAAATGCGGTAAAGAATCAATCGTGCTAAGACGGAGGAAAGCGGGTGGACGAGGTAAATCTCGAGCGAATACCGGCCGCAGAGGGTGAGAAAGCGAGATACTGGCGCCGGCCCCCAGCGGCCGAACAAAATGGTGACACCCCACAACCCCGTTATTCCCATTATTGCGGCGATAATACCTATGAATGGGTATGCCTCACGCATTGGCGAGATGAAAGTCATGATTGCGAACCCCGCCACACCCGATATCATGATGAAATATGAAGGCGTGTTCGAGGCAAATCGATGTGTCAGACTTGCCAGCATTATGCCCAACGAAAAGAAAATCCAGTAGTGGAGCGGGGCCGAAACAAGTGATGGAAGAAACTCGGGGCAAGCCATGTCGATGAGACACCCGCTGACGGCTCCCGCTAGGAAGAGCACCTTCCCGATTCGACTGGTCCAGCAAACAGCAAACACTACCATCAATATAAAGAGCACGTACAAGAACCAGTACCCGGCATATGGTTCGTAGAGCATGCGTACCGGCTTGTAGGGGTCGAAAGGAGTGTTTGTGTATTGATAAGTCAAACCGTGTACTAACCACATAATGAGTCCCCACAGGACATAAGGATACATTAGGGCGCGCATTTTCCCCAACACGAACTCTTGCACACCACTTTTCTTGAGCGATCGTTCTGCGAACAAGCCGGCCGCAAAAAAGAAAGCCGGCATATGAAAAAGATAAATCCATCTATGCCACGCACTGAGCAACTCCTTCTCCTCAACGAATGGCGAATATATCAAACCACCGATCACATGTCCGACTACAACCAGTATAATTCCTAGGCCACGAAATATGTCGATAAATGGGTTTCGTTCGCTATTGTAGGACATAGTTGTGCTCATCGAAGTCTGATCTCAAGAACGGAGTTCTGGGTCTTCTGATGTGTAGCCTCTACGAAATCATGGCAGCTTTTGTCAGCAAAAGTGGTTCAGTAATTCGGCTCCGGCGGGCAAGTGTTTGAACGCCGTGCGCGACGGCGCACGGCCTCTGATACTCAGCTACTCCCGCTCGCCTGAACCTCTCCCCCGGCGGATGGACGCCGTCCGCCGGTTGGGTGTCGCTCGCCAGGCAACGACACGCCGTCCTGACTCTCGCATGTCCAGGCTGCGCAGGGAGGGGGACGAAAAAAGTTATTATCCGGCCGCGTTTTGGGGATGCCAAAGGAAAACCGGAAGCCGATGGGATGAAAAAAGCGATCCCGCCAGTGGGCCTGCGCTGGAGCGGCCAGGGGATCCTGTCCTGCTTGCCGTAATGTTGGCCGCTGAAAAGGCTGAAACAAGTAGAGAAATTCTTTCCCGCCTCTTCCTAGTCGTTTCCGCGTAACGCCCCGGCGGATCACGTGATTGACATGTGATTTATGGTGGATGGCATCCGTTCCCTTTTTCGGAGGATGTCACCATGTCCGCCTTGTCCTCTCGCTCCCGTTCTGACGCCGCTGCAACCCAGCGCTGGACCGAACGCCTCGAACGCTTCGCGGCCGGCAACCGTACGGTCGTCGCGTTCTGCGCCACCGAAGGCGTGTCCGAGTCCAACTTCTACCTGTGGCGCCGACGGCTCGCTCAACCGTCCATGCCCACCCCAAACGAACCGAAGGTGGTGCCCATCCGCCTCACACCACCTCCCGCCCCCGCGACGCCCATCGAACTGGCCCTCCCATCCGGGGCCGTTGTTCGGTTCCCCGCCGATGTCCGCCCGGAACTCCTCGTCGCGATCCTGCGCGGATTGGAGGAGCGACCATGTTGACCGTTCCACCTACCACCAAACTCTGGTTCGCCTCCGCCGTTGATCTACGCCTGGGATTCGACGGCTTGTCCCAGTTGGTCCGCACCCAACTCTCCGCCGATCCGCTCTCGGGCCACCTGTTCGTGTTCACCAATCGCTCGGCCGACAGGGTCAAGGTTCTGTACTGGGGCGGTCATGGTTTGTGTCTGTGGTGCCAGCGATTGGAAGCCGGGCGTTACCACTTCCCTGAAGCCACGGCCGCCGGGATCGAACTGACCGCCGCCCAGTTCGCCATGATCCTCGACGGCATCGACCTGTCCCGCGTCCGACGCTTCAAACGCTTCTCTCCACCCGAAGCAAAATCTTCGCGCTACCCGCCGGCCTGATCGGTGTTCAAAGGGCATGGATGCCGCAGCACCACTGGTCGATTCCTCTCTGCCGGCCGACGTTCCCACGCTCCAGGCGATGGTGCGGGAGTTGCTGGCCCGCAACCAGCAACTCGAAGCCCGGATCGCCGAACTGACGGCCAAACTGGACGCGGCCCTGAAGCACCGATTTGGTCGCCGCAGCGAGCGCCGCCCACCACCGCCCACGACCGCCGCCGGGGAGCCGCCGCCCCGGCGCGATGAACACGGACGCTCGCCGCTGCCCGAACATCTCGAACGTCGCGAGGTCATCCACGACCTGACCGAGGCCCAGAAGTTGTGCCCGTGCTGCGGTCGGTCGCGGGCGTGCATCGGGGAGCAGACCACCGAGCAACTGGACCTGGAACCCGCTCGGTTTTTCGTCCTCCGCACCGTCAAGAAGAGTTACGCCTGCCGGCACTGCAATCCCCAGACCGTGCCGGGCGAGCAACGCCTCCAGACCGCTGGCCCCGCTCAGGTCGGCCCGATTGCAAAGGGGTTGTGCGGTCCGGGGCTGTTGGCCCACGTCGTCACCGCCAAGTTCGCCGACCACACGCCCGTGCATCGACTCGCCGGCCAACTGGCGAGGTCGGGCGTGACGATCGCGTCCTCGACGCTGGGTGACTGGCTGTTCCGGGCGTCGGAGTTATTGACGCCGCTCTACAAGTTGATGCATCGGCGGTTGCTGCTGTCGCGTGTGATCCACGGCGACGACACCGGTGTGAAGTTGCGGGTGCCTGGTTCGAATCGCACCAAGAAGGCGCACCTGTGGACGTGCATCGGGGACGCGGACTATCCGTACGTGCTGTTCGACTTTACCAGTGACTACACGGCCCAAGGGCCGGAGCGGTTCCTGGCCGGGTACGCGGGTTACTTGCAGGCGGACGCGCTGGCCCAGTATGAGGGGCTTTACCGCGACGGCCGGGTGAAGCACGTGTGTTGCGTCGCTCATGCCCGGCGCAAGTTCGTGGCCGCCGGCGACGCTGGCGACGAACGGGCGAGCAAGGCGCTGGAGATGATCGGTCGCTTGTACGCCGTCGAACGGTCGTTGCCGCCGTTGCTGCTGCCCTCGGACGACCTGGCGCAACGGGACCAGCGCCAGCAGCGTGAAGAGCAACGTCGCCAATTGCGGCAACGCGACGCCGAGCCGGTGTGGGGAGAACTGTTGATGTGGCTCGACGAGCAGAAGCCAGGCGTGTTGCCGAAGTCGCCGTTGGGGAGTGCGATCGGGTACGCCTGGAACAACTGGGATGCGTTGAAGCGATACCTCGAACAGGGCTTCCTGGCGCTGGACAACAACCTGAGCGAAAGAACGCTTCGCGTGATCGCACTGGGCCGTAATGCCTGGGGCGTCATCGGAAGCGAAGTGGGCGGGCAGACGGCAGCGGTGTTGTACTCCGCCGTCGGCACCTGCAAGCATCTGGGGATCGACCCGTTCGCGTACCTCCGCGACGCACTGCCGGGGTTGTTCGCGTTGGGCGAGACGCCGACGGCGGAGCAACTGCTCGACTGGTTGCCGGATCGTTGGCTATTGAAGCGGGCGCGAGGTCAACTCGTCCGAGATGCGACCGACAAGTAAACCTCGATCCATCAACGCGCTTCAAACCCGCTGGTCTACGATCAGTGGGTCCAAGCCCCGTGCGCTACCAGCCGACGAGCGACGTGATTCGCCGGGGCGTTACGTCGTTTCCGCCGAAATGCTGGGCCTCCAGCCGTTCCCTGTGGATTTCCGGGACTATACGCTTGTCACCCTCGGCCCGTGAACGGATACCCTCCTGCCAGACGGCCTTGAGCCGGGTGACAGTGGTCGCCGACAGGCCCTTGGCCTGGGGCCCGAGGATGGCGGCGAGGGCTTCGGAGAAGTCGCCGGTGGAGACGCCCTTGAGGTACAGCCACGGGATCAACTCCTCGATGCTCTTGGTCTTGCGCAGGTACGGCGGCAGGATCGCTGAGCTGAACTTCTCCCGCTGCTCTGGTGGGCGGCGGTCCTGCACGCGTGGCTGCTTCACCTGGACCGGGCCGATGCCGGTGAGGATGGTCCGCTGCGGCAGGGAGCCGTTGCGAACGACCTGCCGCCGCCCGCGTTCATCGCGGAGGTGAGAGCGTTCCTCCAGGTAGGCGGCGACCTCGGCCTGAATGGCCTGGGTCAGCAGCTGCGTGGCTCCGTGGCGGAGGACATCGGTGAGGATGTCCTGGTGGTTGGGCATTGGCAGGGCGTGGGCATTCGTGGTAGCTTCGTTCATGGTGGCGTACTCCAGTGCCTCGTGGGCATGTGGGTGGGTTCGTATACACCCAGGGTACGCCGCCCTTTTCAAGCTTTCATCCACAACTTTCGATCATAGCTCCTTCTTTTGGCTCGCAATTACAAACCGCTCGATCGAGCGGTGGTTCCCTTTTGGTGCTGGTTGGTGGGGGGTGTAGAGTTGTTACTCATCATCGGCCTATGTTTTCCGCCATACACCGCACTGGGGTTCACGCATCAAGACGAGGCGAGAGTTAAGTTCATCAAGGCTCGGACTCGTCTCTTGTCGTATACCATCCCCAGCATTTTTGGAACTGGTATAGCTCTTCCGATGGTGTATGACATCGTTAAGCACTGGCTCGGCATTTCGTGAACGAACGCATTCTCGCCGGCAGAAAGGGAGGCGGCTCGCCCCTCCCTTGGCTTGACTGTGAATCACGTCTTCTCGGGGCGTCTGCTCTTTCGATGCGGTGGGAGGGGTCTTCTAACGTCCTTTCGCCCGCGGCCTACCTCGCTTCCGCTGCGGCCTCGGCGGGGCGCGTTCCCGTCCGCCGGTTCCTATCCGGTGTCGTCCGAGCTGTCGAATCACGCACGGGCGAAGCGTGAGTGCCCCAGCCGACTTTTGGTCGGCTGGGGTTTTTTATTTCCAGGACGTTACTCTTTTGAAATTCCTGGGAGACCGGGGCCAGCGAGTGCAGCATCGACGATGTGTGCGAGATGATCGACCCCGGCGAAGACGCTGCCGCTGTTCTGGCCGAGGAGGAGGCGATTGAGGACTACGTAGGCCAGGGCAAGATTGCTGTCGCCGTGGCCAGAGAAAAGGTAGCGGTGCAGAAGGGCGACTCGAGCGGCCCCTTGAACGTCTCCCCGTCGATGCAGGTGATTCCAGATCCATTCGAGACATTCTTTCATGTGGGCGTTAGCGACAGGTTCCCCCTGGGGAGATTCCGAACGGCGGCTCCGAACTCGACAACCTGTTCGTTGGTCTCGTATTGGAACGGGACCAGGCACTTCATCAGGCCAGTCCGGATCCGTGTCAGGTTGTCGTGTTCGATGGTGATCCACTGCTCGAAAACACGCCGAGCCTTGGCCCAAAAATCGTCGTCCAACATCTGGGAGAGGGTGAAATCGAGGATCGGGTGGAGGAAGTGCATATCGGTGCCTATGCCGCCCATGCAACTGCCGGCACCTTCCGAGTCAAGAACAGGCACGAGTCTCAGCCGGGGCGGAATTGACCCGCCAGACCATACAAGGAACCGTGGGAATGTGTGGTACACGCGCAACCGAGCCGAGGATTTATCGACGACGCAGAGGTAGAAGGGTAAAGGGTGGTTGACAAACCACCGGACGGCGTCCTCGCCCTCGAAGTCGAGCGGCTCGGGCCCACTCTTCACCTGGACCGTGTACGGCCACTTGGCCAGAAAGCGGCGTCCGACCCGTTCCATCAACGTACAGGAAAGGTCGATCCCGTGGTCTTCCTGGTGGGGGATAGCTACCGCCGTGCCCCACGAGGCGAAAACGTACTGGGCCAGGTATTCCGATCGACTGCCCTCGTGGAAACCGTACGCCGTCGATGCTGGCATCTTCAACCCTCTGATCCGGGACCCCGAGCATAGCAAATCAAAGTCCCATGTTATGAAGTACGTACTCACCAGATCAAGCTCGGCAGTTCACCAATAACGCACCGGCTTACTCCGACATTCTCCCGAAACCCCCAAAATTTACGCCGGGTGCCCGGCGGTCTGACGCAGTGGCTGTGGGGTGATTTCGATGCCCACCCTCCCCATTGGGACGTCCGACGGACGGGCCTCCGCGGAACCCTTCGGGTCCCTTGCGGCGGCCCGGCGGCTGCACGCGAGCCCGCTCCTGCTCGAAGCAGTAACTCCTCGTCGTCGTCCTCGTCAGGACTGCGGGTTCTGGCGGCTGTCGCTCCCCCAATCGGGCAGGTGGGGAGGAAGGACACGCACGCCCCGGGGTGCCCGAAGGTTCGTCTCGCCGGGACCATGGATGCTGCGTGTCGTCCTTCCCCCTGAGAGGCGGGTGGGGTGGAAGAGAACGCACAAGGCGTGCGTCGCCATCCCCACGCCGAAAGGAGGAGTGAGTCATGTTGGACCTGGTTCCGTGCCCGGATTGCGGAGGCGTCAGCTTCTTTGGGGACGAGGCGTGCGAGGGGTGCCGGGGCCGCGGGTGCGTGCCCATCGACGCCGACGAGTGCGTCTGCTGCGAGCGGCCGGCCGAGCCAGGCGGCGACGAGGGCGAAGAGTGCCTGGCGGCGATCCCGTTCGCCGTCGAAGTGCCGCCGGGGTCTGTCGAGACCTACGAGCACAACCCTGCGATCGACGTCCGCCTCGGCGTGCCGGCCAACAGCCCGGAGGTGTACGTCCCCTGGAACGAAGTGATCCCGTTCTGAAGCATCCCCGTCTCCCCAACACGAAAAGAGCCGCGGTGTGTGCCGCGGCTCTTTTCATTCCCACACTGGAGGTTCTCGTCAATGTTGACTCCCGAAGAGGCGTATCGGCGTCTCGTTCGCGAAGACCGCCGGGGTCTGGATGATCCGCAAAGCTGGTATCCGATCCGCTGGTACTTCGACGACCTGGGCCGGCTGTGCTCGTCGAGCTGGCGGTCGCCGGTCTCGACGGTGTACCCGGTGTTCGTACGCCCAGCCGCCGTCAATTCGACGCCCCCGGCCGGCCCCGTCGGTGTGTAGTCATTCCCTCTGAAAAAGGGAGTAGGGAAGGAGGCAACGTTCGCCCGCGCCGCCGTGGGAAGGTCCCTCGGCGAGAACAAGAAGGGCCAGCGACGCTGTCACGTCCTGGCCCAAGGCCAACCTACTAAGGAGGTTGACATGGCCAATTCTACCGCATCCGAGTCCGCAGGCAAAGTCCGTCAACGTCGCAAGCCCGATCGCCGCATCCGACTCACGCAGCCCGTTACCCACGACAGTCCCGGGGTGATTGTCATCACCCAGAACGGGCAGTCATCGGCCTACACGGTCTCTCCCATCCCGGTGCCGAGCGGACGAGGTTTCCACGTCGTCAAGCAAGCTATCGTGCCGGTCGATCCCAGCCATTGGGAGAGACGGGAAGTCGGACGGTACAACGTCCTCCTCGACGGGATCATGTCGAGTTGCGACTGTCCAGCCTACACCCGCTGGCAGCGATGCAAACACCGGGACGGACTACAGGCCCTCGTAGACGCCGGCAAGCTCAGATGCTCGGCGGAGCCCGAGGACCCCGATCCCACACAGCCCAAGCCGGTCGAGCCGGCTCAGCCGCCGAACCGGGAGTACGTCCACGAGCCGATCCCCGGCCGCGAAGACGAGCACATTTACGGCCCGCTTGGCGACGAGAACGCCGAAGGGTTCACCGCCCCGTAACCGCTAACCGACGACCGAGGGTCGGCGACGCCCACGCTGACCCTCCGTCTGGAGGACCCAGCCATGCGGTTACGAAGACACGCGACGCCGGCACGCAACCTCCCCTCCATCCTCCGCCACGGCCTGCTCGTCCGCAAAAGCCGCGGGGCCCTGCGAGCGATCTGGATGGTGAGCCCGGCCAAGACCAGCTGGGCCGTCTTGCACACGGTCAAGCGCCACGCCGGGCGGGTCGAAGAGGTGGTCGTTTTGGAGGTGAGTGTGCCCAGGTCCTGGCTGCGAAAGAGTCGCCGGAGCCTCTGGTACTGCACGAAAGACATCCCGCCGTCACGCATCAAGGCGGCGTTCACCTTCTCCCAGCTGGCCGAGCCGCCAGTCGAGAGGGTGGCCTAGCAGCAAAACGGCAGCGGAGAAGAGGCACCTTGCGCCCGTCACTTTCACAGGAGTAACTGAACATGCGAAACGTCCAGAAAATCATCGACGCCCAGGGCGGGATGGCCGCCCTGAAGGCGACGTACATACGGCTCGAGGTGCCCGGCTTCATGCCCCTGGTCGTCGAGTACGTCGGCAGAGGCCCACGCGGGGGCGATCTCGTAAGTGTTTGCCATTACGGCCGCCAGAACGGCGACCCGATGCGTGATCCGGAGATCGTTTTCGAGATCGTCGATGGCCAGTGGCAGCCCGTCAGCATCCAGCAGGATTACGTCGGCTCGTTTCGCGAGGCCGTGAGCCTGGACGACGCCGGGAAGATCCTGGTCAACCCGTTCCTCGTGCGGGACATCGCCGCATTTGCCCGCATTTGGGATCGTAACTTGAAACTGCAGAGCTTTGTGGCCGCGGCGGAGGCCCAGGCTGGTCGCTAAGACGATCCACTAACCTGGCGAGTGGACGCCCACCGCTCGCCCCTTGAAGGAGCCGTGCCAGTAATCGTTCACGACTCGGAGAGGAGTGAGGGCATGGGCTGCCGGGCGCAGCCCGCTAGAACGGACGGCCGACGATCTGGCGCAGCAGGACGGCTTGCTGCCGCTGCTCCGCCTTCATATCCGTCGCCCAGCCGGCGGCCTTGAGGGCGGCCTCGGCGGCGTACAGCACCGCGTCGTGGTCGCTCTGACCCGGGGCGAGGGCGGCGTACTGGTCAACCACCGTAACGTCGCTCTTGACCGGCGGGAGGTGGGGCTTGACGTGCTCCCAGCAGCGGCGCACGAATTCCACCAGCGCCTCGCGGCTCACCTTCCCCTCCACGTGCTCCAGCAGCAGGTCCGGCTCTTCACAGGCGAGCCACTCGGATTCGGTCATAGGTGTTCACTCCGAGAGGTACCGCGGAACGTTGAACGAGGCGACGCGGCGGAGGCTGCAAACCAATAGGTACTCCTCCCCATTGCCCACGCTTGAAGTGGATTACTGCTTGTCAAACAGCACACAATCTTCCACAATAACGAAGCGATCCGGGTCGGTCGTAGGATCCTTCAGGCTCCCCTTGCATCGACCGCGAACGGTAAATGATGTCGCACCTCCGAGGCCCACAAAACGTTTGGCTTCGGACACCCTTAAGTGGAGAATGACTCCAGGGAGATACTTGCTATTGAGGGCTGCTTCTTGGAGGCGGCGAGCCGCCTCTTGAATTCCCATCACTCTTGGACGGCGTTCTTCGGTCAGAATCAAGCGGTTCTCACAGGCCCCGACGAAGTAACGACCCTGTTCGTCTTTATCCACCTTCCCAACCACTCCAGATACCTCGACAATCTTGTCCAGGTGCCTCAAGTCGGCAGCGACTAGGTCCTGGTTGTAGTCGGAGTCCAAGTACAGTACATCGGCCGAGACTCGGATCGGTCGATTTGGGGCAACCTCGGCGGGCTGTTCCGATTCGCGATGCTGTTCCGGTACCCGCTCGGATCGACCAGCAACCACAGGCTCCGTTCTTCGCTCGGGCTGGCCAGCAACCATTCCCTCATTCCTTGCGCCAGTGAGGACATAGCCGATGCCGATGGAAGCCGCCACGCCGAACAGGAAAACGACGCTGAGACAGCCAATAAGCAAGGGCATGTTGCTTTTGGCTGGTTGCCGATCAGCGGCTGGTGAAGTTGCAATCAGGGGAGGCTCTTCAGTCGGCCATGAGACGGCCGGAAGTTGATCCAGGTGGAAAGTAGTTTGGCAGCGAGGACAGTGGAATGCTCCTTGTGCAGGGTTTTCTATGAGCGGGACAACGCAGGTAGAGCAGATCATTTGTGGCATGGAAAACGTCTCGACTCACGGGGAGCGAAAAAACAATCACATTGTGACCAGCTCGTCGCTATACCGCAAGCACATTCCTCTTGCCGCCGATCGTAGAGGGCTAGCCTCTGCCCCGTCCGGACGCCCACGCGCCCGCCGGAACCCGTCGTTTCGTACTGGGTTCCTGTGGCGTTGTTAAGTGTCCGAGGCCGCATCAAGGCCAGGTCCGTCGGTCTGACACGCGTAGAAGACGATGAACTACATCAAGCACCTCGACTATGTTTTCACGGTTCCCTTCATCATGATGCCGTCGAGCACCGCATGGCCAGCTGCCGTACTGTCGGCGGGCGAGAAGTTGGTCGGCTGCGTCCCCGCGTCCTTAATGCTGGTGCCCAAAAAGAACACGATTTCGTCGATGCGAAGGTTGCGGTCGTGCAGGTCCACCGGCGAGCACTGGATCAGCTGGTAGTTGGTGAACTCCCTGGCCACGACCCGCGAGAGCGACAGCACGTTGGTGACTCCGTAGCTCGGCTTGCCCTCGGTTGTTACCAGTCGGACTTCCAGAGAGCGGCCAAGGTCTCGCATGTACAGGTAGAAGAACTCGGTATCGAGATATCGGTCGAAGTAGTGGACGCGGCGCTTGGCGGAGCCGATGGCGTCTCGAATCTTCAGGTACACCGAGAAGGGAGTCTGTGCCTCGTGCAGCCGCGCCGTCCACTCAATGGGAACAAGATCAATGGCCGCCAAGGTTAGATCGCTGCATGCCTTCAACCGATCCCGAAGAGAGGACTGACGGCTCGCATCATCCGCGATGCCTCTGGCCATTCCAGGCATTTCATGCATCAGATTGTGAGGCTCCCGTGTGATCTCGGCTCCTAGATGACCGAACCTGTAGTCGCCGAAAGTGATAAATTGCTCCACTTCGGCACTCCATCGAAGTTTATCGGGCGTGAATCGCGCCGTCGCGATCTGGTACTCTCCAGCGGTCGGCGGCGGCGTCTTCTGGGCCAGCTCGAACAGAGGTGCCAGCAGCTTGCCAAGCTGAAAGATCAGCGTGGATTCTCTGGGCCGCCTTGTCTTTCTCGGTCATGATCTCGCTCCGCTCCCTTCTCCAGGCATTTTACCTGACGGGCGAGAATCCGTCGGGGTTCAGGCGACCAGGATCGAGCGGGTCCCGCCCACGGCAGCGCTGAGCGAGCCGAACGCCGCCAGCACGGTCGGCCTCCTGATGCCTGGACCATTTTCGTTAGGATGGACCCTGCCATGCCGACGCCGAGGAGTCAGTTCTCGTCGGAGCCGGCGTGCCCCGTTCGGATCGTATCGGGAACTACTGATAAGACTGCGGCGACAAAGGAGCGGGCCTCCCCCTACTCCGTCATGGATCGGCGGGTCTGGCGGGCTCGGGTGGAAGGAGCCGCTCGATTCCGCCGGGCAGAGGGGGTGCGGCACATGCAAGTGTGGATTTGTGGATATTGTGGATGTGGGAACATCGTGGATACGGGTTGGAGATCCCGATCAGAAGGAGCCTTCCTCACGAAAATATCCCCAATGTACACATATCCCCACATCCACAATGTACACACTTCCGGCTGCCCCTATCCTGGCGTCTGAGCAGGGTCGGCGTAGTACCGTCTCCCTTCCTTCCGCAACCTGCCTTCCTGGACTTTCTGATCGAGGGCCGCGTAGACGTTGGTGGCAGACTCGAAGCCACGAGTGCGACGGATCGACTTGTGCAGCTCGCTGCCCGTGAAACCTTCCGGCCTGTCGAAGTCGTTCCTGCGGATCTTGTCCATGATGTCCACGGGCTTGCCGACCCTTTCCTCGGAACGCCGAGGGCCTCGCTTCGACATGTCGAGGATGCGAGCCGCCGTGGCGAAGTAGTAAGCCGACAGCCTCCAGGCCCGCAGGACCGTATCGTCCTCGATCGGCGGCACGTCCTTGGGGTCGATCTCGCCCTCGGAAGCGAGCTGCCAGGCGTGCAGCAGGACCAGGAGCCGGGCGGCATGGGCCTTGGTCTTGGCCCAGACGGACTTCTTATCGTCGGACATCTCTCGGTCGAAGCGGTACTCCATGTGATCGTTGAGCTGATCGACCCAGGCGCGGTCCGCGGCCTGCGTCAACGACAGCGGCACCGGCGACTGAACGCTGTGCAGCCGGCGAAGCATCTCGTGCCAGGCCGCCAGGCGGGGGTCGTCCATGAACAGCACGACGTCCCCGGAGCTCACGACCCTGGACGGCTCCCACTCCGGGGCGAGGTGCCAGCAGAACCGCGGGACGAACCCGTCGCCTTCCGTTCCGCGGGGCACGAGGCAATCGAGCTGGGCCGGCGTGATGTTCCCGTAGAGGACGAGGGCCGACTTCCGAATCGAGAGCCGGCCGTTGTTCTTGACGCGGATGGAGTTGACAGCCCCGCAGTTCCAGAGGGAGAGATACGTCTGCCGGTCGCCACCTTGTCCACCCGAGTAGCGGTTCAGGTTGCCCACGAAACCCGTCAGCTCGTCGCAGTAAGCGAGCAGTCCGCCCACCCCGGGTGTCTGCTCGTTGGCATGAAGAGCCTGGGCCATCGCTTCGGCGGTCGCGTCATTGACGAGGACCTGCGGCGAGAAGGTCTCCTTACTGGCGGCACGCTGGACCCCCTCGTGCCGGGCATCCAGCTCCGGGAAGAGGTAGACCTTCGGCACGGACTTGCCGCAGCCGGACGGGCGACCACGGCCGGCCACAGGTTCGGCAACTGGACACCCGCGTTAGCGAGATTTGGTGAGGTCCAGTGTGGGACCAGAGCTCGGGCCACCGCGGCGATCATCGTGCCCATGACCAGATCGACCGGGCAGTCGATGGCCTTCTGGACGGCGAGGGCGAGATCAAAGGACGGCCTCGGCAAAACCTCGGTCGGGAAGATGATCGGGTCGGAATAGGCCGGTGTCGCTGGCGGAAGGTGGCGATGTCGGAGTTCCTCGAGGAGATCGTCGAGGTCCTCGGCCTGATGGACCTCGATCGCGGCACCGGCAGCCAGAGCGTCGTCAATGCCCTTATGCTCGTGCGACCAGGTCTCGACCGCGACGCGAACGGCTTGGTCCCGAAGGGCCTGCACGGTCGAAATTCTCGGCCGTGATCGACGCGACTTCACCCGGCCTGGCCCCCGTCGCGTACAGGACACGCAGGAACAGTGAGAAGGCAGGGGTGGCGTTGGCGACCAGGCTCGCGTGATCCTCGGGCGTCACGACCGCGTCGGCACCGCAGGAAGCCTTCGGCGGGAGTTCCAGGTCTGCGAGGGGTGTGGCGGCGATCAGCTTGGCTTTGACGGCCCATCGGAACGCCGTCGCCAGCGTCCCGAGGAAGGCGTGGCGGGTCGATTCCGACCAGCCCCGGCGGCGGGAGTACGCTTCGGCCAGCGTGGGCGTCAGGTCGGATACCTTCGTCTTGCCGTGCCGGGTCCTGAACGGCTTCAAGAAGTAGCGGTAGATACGAAGGGTCTTGGCCTTGACCCTCCCCTCGCAGTCCGCAAGGAACTCTCGGATCACCATGCCCACGCTCGGCTCCCTCTTGGGCTTTATCTTTTCCTCCCTGAGCCCTGCCATGAGCCGGTGCCAGGCCCGATAGGCGTCTGCCTCGTTCTCTTCGCCGCGGACCCCAAGGCTGACCTTCCGTCCCTCGACGGTCGCGTACCAGGTGCCCTTGCTCTGACGAAACCACGGTTTACCTTTTCGAGCCATCACTCGAACTCGATAGATGCCCTCCTTTTGAATGGTGCCCCGAATGGTGCTCCGAACGAAGAGGCACGACGGAAAGCCTTTGCAGACCATTTGCAGCAGACCGGCGGCACGCTGGAGCAATACAAGCACCCCTGTCTGATCGCCGATCCGCTCTTCCGCAGCCGATTTTTGAAGGAACAAGTCCCTCTCTCCAGCGGAAGTCCCTGAAAAAAAAAAGGTAATAACGTTGGGGAAAGGAAATAACCCGGCCCTCGCGGGGATGGGCCCAAATGCCTACCCCCGCGAGGGCCGAAAAGAACAAACTCCCCGCGCTTTCAACGAAAGTACGTGGAGCCGTATCGGGGCGGTCACTCGCCCTGGTCCTTGATCTTCTGTCCCGCGTCTTTCACTTTTTGGCCGACGTTGCGCACCGCCTGGCGGGTCTTGTCGGCGGCCTTGTCCGTCATGTCCTTCGCCTTATCCGCGGCCTGATCGATTTTATCTTTCACCTTCTCTTTAGTATCGGCCATGATTATTCTCCTGGAGGGGCGACTTCGATCTTCACGACACAACGAATAATAGGGCAATTCGGATGCCAAACCAGCGGGGACGGCGGTAGGAAATCGTTGACAGTGTTTCCATGGACCGATAGCCTCAATCGTTGGAGGCGGAACGGAAATCCTCGAAAAAAATCTATCCGGAAAAGCCCGACGAATGGTGTCGGGGCCATGGTTTGGGGCCAGGCTCCGCGACGCAACAGCGCGAGAGGGTGCGCGGACTTGCGTGGATTGATCTTGCCGCCGTTTCCGAAAACCCTCCCCGCCCCGAGGTCGTCACCCATGAGCAAGCAACCGGCCGACCTGTTTGCGACGAGTTGTGGGGCGACCCTGCCCCTGGAGCTGAACGTCTCAGGACCGGGCTGGGCGGGTGCCGAGCGACGAACCTTCGATCACCCCTTCGTCCTGATCGGCCGGCACGAGGACAACGGTCTTCGCCTGGACGACCCGGAGGTGAGCCGGCGTCACGCCTATCTGCAACGACTCGGCGGGCGGGTCTTTTGCGTGGACCTGGGCAGCCGCACCGGTGTCCGCTGGGAGGGAACACCGCGTCCCGCCGGCTGGCTTCGTCCGAACCAGCGCGTTCAAATCGGCCCCTTCACCCTTGAGCTTGCGGCGGCATCTGGGGGCGGAGAAGGTCCGGGCGATGAGGCCGAGGAACCGAGAGATCCCCTCCAGGACCGGGTGAGCACCTCCTCGGCCCTGCCCCAACTGACCGTGGAGGTAGGCAACGAGGTCAAGTCGCGCTTGCAAATGAATCGGGAGCTGGTGCTGGTGGGAAGTTCGCCCGATTGCAGGGTCCGCCTGCGCGACGCCGACCTATCACGGCATCACTGTAGTCTGATAACGATGCCGGAAGGCGTCTGGGTGGTTGACCTCCTCAGCGGGAACGGGACGTTCCTCAACGGCCAGCCGATTCGCCGGGCGCTCGTGAAAGCGGGAGACCAGTTGCAGGTAGGGCCGTACACGCTCCGGCTCTGGTACCCGAACGTAAGCGCGGAAACATCCCGGCCCGTCCTTTCGGAAATCCCGGCGGAAACTCCGGCGTCATCGGCAACCGAGATGCCTGTTCTGACACCCGAACTCCAGGCGGAGTTGGACGCGGCCCACGAGCGCCAGCGCGACGCGGAAATCCTTCGCCAGCAACTGGCCGACAGCCAGGCCGAATGCGACCGGCTCCGCGAGCAGGTTCGTACGCTGGAGGCTCGGGCCGACGAGGCGGCCCGCCTTCAGGTTCAACTTGAAGCGGCCGAAGCCAAAGCAACCGAGTTGGAGGATGCCATCCGCGCCGAACGAGACCGAAGGCAGACCGAGATGCAGGATCTTCAGGCCAAGCTCGCCGCGGACCTCGACGCTGCCCGGATAGAACAAGACCGGCTCCAGACCGAGCAGCAGGAATCCCGGCATTCGGCGGAACAGGCGTGGTCCTGTGTGTCCGAGCTGGAGCGGGCGCTGATGGAGATGACCGAGGGCCATAAGACCGCCCTCGAAAAGGCCCAAGCCCGCTGGGAGTCTGAGCGGCAAGAACGGGAGGCTCGCTTTGCCCAGGAACGCCAAGCCCATGCCGGCGCGATGGAGGCCGCGGCCGGCGAAGTCCGGGCCAGGGTGTCCGAGTTGGAGCGCACGCTGGGGGAGGCAGCCGAGGGCCACAAGACGACCCTCGAAGGAGCTAGCGCCCGCTGGGAGACCGAGCGGCAGGAGTTGGAAGCTCGCCTTGAACGGGAGCGCCAGACTCATGCCGAAGCGACCGAGGCTGCGGTTCGAGATTCTCAGGTCCGGCTATCCGAAAGGGAGCGCGCTGACGGGGATGGCCGAGGGACATAAGACGGCCCTTGAGGAGGCCCGCGCCCGCTGGGAGTCCGAGCGTCAAGAACTGGAGGCTTGCCTTGAGCAGGAACGGCAGACCCGGCCCGGCGCGATCGAGGCCGCGGTTCGCGATGTCCGGGCGCGGGTGTCCGAGTTAGAGCGCACGCTGACGGAAACGTCCGAAAACCACAGATCGGCCCTTGAAGAGGCCCGCGCCGGCTGGGAGACCGAGCGGCAAGAACTGAAGGCTCGCCTTGAACAGGAACGCCAGTCCTGGATTGGCGCCGTCGAGGACACGGCTGGCGGAGTACAGACGCGCTTCGCCGCCGAGCGGGAGGAGTGGCGGAAGCGATTGGAAGGCGCCGAAGTACAACTGGTCTGGGAGCGCAAGATGTTCCAGGAATGGGGCGAACAACTCCGCCAACAAGCCGCCCTTCTCCAGGCGGAACGGAACCGCTTAGCCGCCCGGCTCGCCCAGGTGGAGTCGTACCTCCCAGGGGCGGAACAGCGCTCTCCAGTCGGGGCCAGCCCCGCCGCCGAGCCGGAACACCTGCGGCAGCAGGCCGCGCGGGAACAGGTATTCGCCGAGATCTCCGGCCGCCGTCTGGGACAGCCGCGTCAAATGGATCTTTCCCGGCAGCCGGCCAGCAGCGAAGGCAAAGCCCGCGGCGAGGAGCCTCCCCGATAGCTTCAGACCGAGGAGGAACGCGAACAACGGCCTGCCTTCTGTCCTGAGGGCGGGCCGTTCCCGTTCGCGCTTCGGAAAAATGCAGACCCGTTTCGCCCTCGGCCAGCACTAAAGCGGTGGGGTCCGGTAGCCAACCGAAGACTGTGACTTGGGCGAACGTGGGTCCGGTCCATTTGCGGGCGCGGCGGACG
Source organism: uncultured Planctomycetota bacterium (assembly GCA_963767535.1). Taxonomy (GTDB): domain Bacteria; phylum Planctomycetota; class Planctomycetia; order Gemmatales; family Gemmataceae; genus JAJPHU01. Next base: position 243,698 of record CAVYEC010000004.1, on the reverse strand, counting down.
AAGGCTGTCGAACGGGCGAGGTCTTCGGCGTCGGTGGTGAAAAGGATTTGTAGGGCGGCGAGGTCTGCTACGGCGGTGGACATGGGAACTCCGGGGGTGAGGATGCTGGTGGTACAGCTGTCCTATTCCCGGAGTTTTCCCTGTCAAACCCCCTAACTGGATGCGAAAGGGGTTTCTTCCTGCCTTGCTTGCGCTGCAGGCTGGTAAAGAAGGTTCCTTACCATGCGTTCCCAGTATTGCGCAATAATGACCACAGTTCGCAAGAGGCGCTCCCCACGAAGGGATCGTGTCAACTCCTGCCAATTCATGCCTCCCCGCACCGGTTGGCAAAGTGGCAAGGTGGCCTCCCGACTTGTCGTCGCTCGCGCTGCGACCAGAAAGAACCTTGCAGGCCCGGTAGACCCAAACCCGAAGCGAGGGTGCTTGATGGCGCGCAAAAGATGCGCGGCTCGCTCGCGAGGGTGCCGAGAATGAAAGCCACGAATACATTGAGCAGAGTGACCATACTTCCGGCCTCGTGAAACTCATTCCATGTCGCTGCACGTCGAACATCTCGCCAAGGACTATCCGACCCGCAGCGGTGCGCTGAATGTGCTGCGCGACGTCAACCTGGACCTGGAGCGCGGCGACGCCCTGGCCGTCATGGGGCCGTCCGGCTCCGGCAAAAGCACGCTCCTGCACATCCTCGGCACGCTCGACCGGCCCACGCGCGGCGAGGTGCGACTGGACGGCCGCGATCCGTTCACCCTTTCCGAACATGCGTTGGCCGACTTCCGCAACCGGAACATCGGCTTCGTGTTTCAGGATCACCACCTGCTGCCGCAATGCTCGGTGTTTGAAAATGTGCTCATTCCCACGCTCGTCGCGCACGACGACCGTGAAGCGATGAAGATATGGGCAAGGCAACTGCTCGATCGCGTCGGCCTGTCGGATCGGCTCGACCACCGTCCGGCCGAGCTGTCCGGCGGCGAACGGCAACGCGTGGCCGTGGCACGGGCGCTGATTCATCGTCCGGTCCTGCTCCTGGCCGACGAGCCGACCGGCAATCTCGACCGCCGCACCGCCGAGTCGATCGGCAAACTGCTCCTGGACCTGCACCGCGAGGAGAACACTATCCTCATCGTCGTGACCCACAGCATGGAGTTGGCCGACCTGTTCCCGCGCCTGTTCGTGATGGAAGACGGAACCCTGCAAACGCCCCTGCCCCGGCCGGAGACCGGCATCCGCTTGCCGCAGAGATCGGACCTGTGAACACCGGATCGCCGCCATGACCCTCAAACGTCTGCGCTTGCGGAACCTGCTCTACCACTGGCGCGGCAACAGCGCCGTGTTCCTGGGAGTCGTCGTCGGCACCGCCGTGCTGACCGGCGCGCTTCTCGTCGGCGATTCCCTGCGCGGCAGCTTCCGCGAGCAGACGCTCCGACGGCTGGGCTGGGTTGAGGAAGCGCTGATCGCCCCGCGTTTCTTTCGGCAGGCACTGGCCGACGATCTGAGCACCGGCGGTGCCACCGAGCGCATGTGTCCCGCGATTCTGCTGCAAGCCACGGTCGTTACCCATTCCAAGGGAGCACGGCAGACAGTTCGCCGTCAGGTTCGGGGAGTGACGGTCCTCGGCGTGAACGAATCGTTTTGGCCCCCGCAGTCCACGCCTCCGAAAGAGGATGGCGCAAAACTGTATCTCAATACGACGTTGGCGCGATTGCTCGATGTTTCATCCGGGGATCGTGTTTCTCTTCGACTGCAAAAGCCCAGTGTCATCCCGCGCGAAAGTTTGCTCGGCCGCCGCGATGAAAGCGCTGTGGTCGAGGAATGGACGCTGCCGGTCGGCAAGGTGCTGAGCGCAGACGATCCTGCCGACCACTTCAGCCTGCGTCCCGACCTGGAGGCGCCGCGCACGGTTTACATACCGCTGGCTCTGCTCCAGAATCGGCTCGGATTGAAGGATCGCTGCAACGCCTTGCTGTCGGGCGGCGTACACAAGCCTCTGGCCGAACCGCTGCGCTCGTACTTGCGGCTCGCCGACTGGGGGCTGGTGTTGCACACACCGCAGGAACGAGTCGAGACGTTGTTCGGCCGGCTCGACACCAATCACGACGGCAAACTGCCAGCGCGCGAATGGCGCGACCGAATGGCCCTCTCGATCGTGCAGTCCATCCACGCCGGCGCGAACCTCGAATTGACGCGTGCCGAGGTCGAGGACTTTTATCGCAAGCACCGCAATTACCTGAGCCTGGAAAGCACGCAACTCTTGCTCGAACCATTTGTCGCCGATGCCGCTCTGGAGGCGGCGCGCGAGGCCCATTTGCGGACGGCCCCCACGCTCGTTTATCTCGCCAACACCATCGCATCCGGCGGCAAGGAGATTCCCTATTCCGTCGTCGTCGCGCTCGATCCCGCCCTGCCACCGCCCTTGGGGCCATTCCTGCCATCCGGTGTCAAGCAATTGGCGGATGACGAGATCGTCCTGGCGGACTGGAAGGAATCGCCCTTGCCGAAGCAGGCCGGCGGGAAGGTGACGCTGTCCTTCTTTCCACCGACGCACCAAAGCGAATTGCACGAACAGTCCGAGACGTTTCGCCTGGTGGGTTTCGTTCCTCTCGAAGGCGTCACGGGCGACCCCGACCTGACGCCCGAGTTTCCCGGCATCACCGACAAGCTGAAGATCGACGAATGGGACCCACCGTTTCCCTACGACAACCAACGCGTCAAGCCGCGCGACGAACATTACTGGCGCGAGTACCGCACCACGCCGAAAGCGTATGTGAATTTATCAGTGGGCCAGCGCCTGTGGGGCAGTCGCTTCGGCAAGCTCACCTCTCTGCGTTTGGCGCGGGACAAAGGGCAGGATCTCGCCAAGAGCGGCGAGACGTTCCGGCGCAATCTCATCGACCGTCTCGATCCGGCGAAGGGCGGTCTCGTCTTCAATCCCGTGCGCGAACAAGCGCTGCAAGCCAGTTCCGGCGGCACGGACTTCGCGCAGCTATTTCTCGGCTTCAGCTTCTTTCTGATCGCGGCGGCGCTGTTGCTGGTGGGATTGCTGTTCCGTCTGAACATTGATCGCCGGGCCGACGAGATTGGCTTGCTGCTGGCGGTCGGCTATCGCCGCGCCGCGGTGCGCCGGCTGCTTTTGGGTGAGGGCTGCGTTCTGGCGGGGGCGGGGGCAGTGGTCGGGGTGTGTCTGGCGATGCTGTACGCCCGGCTGCTGTTGCAACTGCTCGTCGCGCTGTGGCCGGGACAAACGCTGCAAACGTTCTTGCGGCCGCACTTCACTCCCTGGAGCCTGGTCCTGGGAGCGGGCGGGGCATTTGTCGTCAGTGTGTTGACGGTCGTCTGGTCCGTGTTTTCACTGGGCCGCGTCGCGCCGAGTGCGCTATTGGCCGGACAGATGCCGGGCGAGAGCGCGAAACTCGGCAAGCGTCGCCGGCGCTGGAGCTGGTGGATCGCCAGTGCGTCGGTCGCGTGCGCCGTCGGTTTGCTTGCCGGCTCGGGGCAGGTACAGGATCACGAAATGCGGGCCATGACGTTTTTCGGCAGCGGCAGTTTGCTGCTCGTCGCCTGCCTATCCACTCTGTCCGCGTGGATGCGGAGTACTCGCCATCGAACCGTGGAAGGCCACGGGCCGGCAAGCGTGGCACGGCTCGGCATCCGCAACGCCGCCCGCCATCCCAGTCGCAGTCTTCTGACCGCGGGACTGCTCGCCTCGGCCGCATTCCTGCTCGTCGCCGTCGAAGCGTTCCGCCGCCGTGTCGATGCCTACGAAGCCGTCATGCAATCCAACGGCGGATTCGCGCTCCTGGCGGAGTCGGACCTGCCGCTGTTCCGCGATCTGAACACCGAAGAGGGACGGCGCGAGGTCCGCGACAAACTCGTGCCGATCTTCCGCGACGAATCCGGCGGCGACAACGTCAGCGCCCAGCGCCGCGCCAAGGAGGCGGCCGCCCTTCTCGAACGCACCCATATCGTCGCCTTCCGCGTGCAAGCCGGTGACGATGCGAGCTGCCTGAACCTCTATCAACCGTTGCGTCCGCGCCTGCTTGGCGTACCGATCGCTTTTATCGAGAGCGAACAAACAGGCTTCCAGTTCGCCGCGACTACCGCACGCACTGCGGCCGAACGCGCCAACCCCTGGACACTTCTTTTGCCGCAAGAAGGCGAAGTGCCCGCGTTCGGCGAGAAGAACACCGTCGAATGGATGCTCAAATCCAAGCTCGGCGGACGCATCACGCTACCGCCGGATCATCAACTCCGCATCGACGGCCTACTCAGCGACAGCGTTTTTCAAAGCAGCCTGCTCGTCTCGGAACCGAACTTCCTTCGCCTGTATCCTGGCCATGAGGGATACAATTACTTTTTGATCCAGGCGCCGGAGGGCGAAGAGACAGAGGTTCGCCGTGTGCTGGAAACGGCCTTCGCCGATCGCGGCTTCCAGGTGACGCCGACGGCGGATCGGCTGAACGCGTATCTGGCCGTCGAGAACACGTATCTTTCGACGTTTCAGGCTCTGGGCGGACTCGGCCTGGTCCTCGGCTCGCTCGGCCTGGCCGTGGTGCTGCTGCGTGGCGTGTGGGAACGCCGTGGCGAATTGGCCCTTCTGCGAGCCCTCGGCTTTCGACACGCCACGCTGGGCTGGCTCATCCTGGCCGAGAATGCGTTCCTGTTACTGGTGGGATTGCTCGCGGGCACCGCGGCGGCCCTTATCGCGGTCTCACCACACTTGCTCAGCGGCGCCGGCACCATCCCCTGGACGCACCTGCTGGCGCTGCTGGCCGGCGTGATCCTGATCGGACTGACGGCAGGGGCGCTGGCGACCGTCTCGACCTTGCGCGCGCCTTTGATCCTGGCCCTGCGCCGCGAATGAACGATTGGGTTTCGATCTGGTGTTTCCAAGGAGAAGACCGTGATCCCGGATAAATACTTGTGGATTTTCTACGTGGCCCTGGCGGGCCTGGCGTGGGGGACTTACGTCCCCATCATCTTCTACGGCGGCAACGAGCTGGGCGGCAAGGCGGCCAGCCGCATGTTGGGCGTCCTCTGCGTGGGGGGCGCTTACTTCGTCATCGGCGTCATCTTCCCGCTGATCTACCTGTACGTGATGACGCCGGCGGACCAGCGGCCGGCGCCGACCGGCAACGGGCTGCTGTTTTCCAGCCTCGCAGGTGTGGCCGGCGCGGTGGGCGCCATCTGCGTCATCTTCGCCAGCAAGGAGGCCACAGCGGCGGCCAACAAGGCGGGACTCGACCCGGCCACCTATCGGCTTTACATCGCCCCCTTGATCTTCGGCCTGGCCCCCGTCATCAACACGGTGGTCAGTCTGATCTGGCACCCGGCCAGGGGCGAGCCGTTCCACTTCGGGTTCGACGTACCGGGCTGGAAATTGTGGGTGGGGATCATCCTGGTCGGTGCCGGGGCGGCCCTCGTCCTCTTCTCGAAGGAAGAGACGGAGGGGCACAAGACCCCCGTCAAGGCCGCGCAGTCCGTCGCCGTCGCGCCGGCGCCGCACACCTCCCCGGAGACTTCGCCGTGACTCCGACGGAAGCCGTCGAACGCTTGCAGGGAGTTCTCGCCCACCTGTGGATGGTGCGCACCTTCCTCAAGCACGCCGACGAGATCCAGGACGACGAGGAACTCCTCGACGTGCCGCGCACGCTGTTCGATTATGTGCGCGCCGTCGAACCCGCCGCCCAGCGCAACGACGCCAGGGAGTATCTGCACCGCATTCGTGGCAAATTGCCGAAGCTGCGCCGCGCGGCGGAACTGCTTCAAAGTCAGTTCCGCCGCGTGTCCGCGCATACGAACTTCGAGATGGCCGCCCTATCTCTTACGGCGTGCGTGCGGCAGATCGAGGAGACCCTCGCCTCCCTGTCCCCGCTATCCTGAATCGGCTCTCGGCCGATGGCCGACTACACCGTGGGTTGAGCCGCGGTCAGCGCCGCCGTGGTCACATCGTACGCCAACGTGCCGATCAGTTGCCCGACCGGCGTGCTCTCCAGCGGGTTGGTGTTGATGGCGTTCTGGAGGGTGCTCATGTCCCCCTTCAGCGTGCTTAGGCCCAACGTGGAAGCGAAGGGCAGGAGGTAGTTATCGACCGCCAGCGCGATCTCATTGCTGAGCAGTGAGCCGAGTTGGGAATTCCCCATCTCCGCGGCGAGGAGGGAGCTGAGCGAATTGAGCATCTGCACCGACGACTGCTGGGGCGGCGCGAGGAAGGACGAGCCGTTGAACGAATTGGTGATGTTGATCGTAGTATTGAAGGAGTTTGTCGCGGTGATATGTACGTTGTTATGCACATTGTTGTGAGAGTTATCGGGTGGGCTAACGAGCACCGGCGGAGGCTGATTACCCTCCTGCCCCTGCGAATTGTCTCCATGACCATGACCGTGACCGGACGAAGGCGCCAGACGACTTTCGAGATGTTCCAGTTCCGGCCGGAAGAAACGATTGGGTTCCATTCGGCGGGACGTGCGAGTGCCAAACAACTTCACGGACATAACAAAACCTCCCGGGGCGCAGAACAACGCAGGTCACGGATACACGACGGGCCATCCTTAGGGCGAGGGGTTAGAAAAGATTGTTTAGCAAAATGCGCGCCCAGGCGCAGAAAACCCGATTCTACCGACAATGCGGATTAGCTACTTCGATTGAAAACGCTATCTCATCCATCATCCGGGAGGATCGACCGTCCAAATTCACGTTGTTGAAGAATGTCATGGCCAGCGGCATCCACCGAAGGTGAAGCTCAACATTTTTTCATCCAGCATTAATGAGAATCGGCCCTCCTGTTTGGGAGGAGTTTGCGTGGTCTGCGCAGCTTCTTGCCCATGAGCAATAGGAGCGGAAATTAAAAAAAAATGAGATAGCGTGAAGTTAACCTAACTATACTGGACATGCCCCCTCTCACCTGTCAGAATCTTAGGATTAAGATTGGGGAACTCCGATGCAGCCAGGCCCCTGTTGTCGGGCAAATAGGTAGCGGTCACTGAGCCTTTGTGGCCGCTGCCGCCCGAAAGTCCCGTGGGTGGCTGGCTCCTGCCCCATAAGCAAGGTCTTCCGGCACCCGGCTTGTGCATTTGACCCCATGCTAAAGTAGACTTGCCCACCGAACTCCAACTCGGCTGTGGTAGGGTTGTCGGCCGGACCCGTGTGATTGGCACGCCGATGGCATCAGGACAAGTCCCAGCCGACCCGCCCGGACGACCGCGGATAAGTAGGGTTGGTCAAGGTGGCGACCGGCAGGAGGAGCGTTTGGGTCGATTCCGGCCCGATCGAGCCCAATCCTGGGAAAGTCTTGTTTGGGCCTCTCGTTACCGTCAACAGAGAAAGAGGAATGTTCGTCCAATGAATGATGTCTTTTACGGAGTGATCCTGGGATGCCCGCGCTCGGGCACGACTTTCCTGATGCGCGCCCTGCGGGCGCTGCCGATGACCGAGTGCGTCACCGGCGTCATCTACCCGCCCCAGGTTCCCCACCTCGTTAATGGCTACCTGCCGCCGGACGCCCTGGACGCACTCGCCTTTGCCTTGCGGTACCAGGCGGACGACTACCTGGCGAACGCGAGCGGCGCCCGGCACCAGGCTGTCTATCGGTGGCTGTGCGGCGAGATGGGGTTGCGGGAATTGCTCCAGGCGCTGCGATGGAAAAGACGGCTGCGGCGCCTGATCTACAAGGAACCGTTCCTGGCCTTCGCCCCCGAGTTCGTCTACAATGCTCTGCCCGATTGCCGGATTGTCTATCTCCACCGGGATGGCCGCGATGTGGCCGACTCCCTGGTCAGGGTCTATGACGTGCTGACCGACGAGAAGCTCAAGGGACTGGGGACGACTGAGTCTCCCTGCGGCCGCCGCTTCGGCGCGTTTTACGCCCCCTGGTGGGTTCCCGAGGGGCAGGAAGAGGAGTTCTTCTCCTGCTGCCCCTACGTGCGAAGCGTGTGGATGTGGAAGGAGATCGTCCGCCGCTGCCATGAGTTTTTCTCCGCGCCTGAAGTCCGCACTGGCGGGCGGGTCTACTGGTGTTCCTACGAGGCGCTGATGCGCGACCCGCTGCGGGTGGGCGGCGAGGTGGTGGAACATCTTCAGTCTTCGATGATTCCACGGGTGCGCAGGCGGTTGGCCCAGGCCCATGTGGCCTCCATCGGGGTCTACAGGCGGCGCCCGGCGGAGGAGGTACGGCGGGCGACGGAGGTCGCGGCCCGCGAACTGGAACTGTACGGCTACCTGGACTCCTCGACGGAGGGAAACAAGTATGACAAGCCTTCCCCCGTGCGAGCTGGCTAACGTGGCAAGCCAGCATCGACGCGACCCCGACTGGGGAAGTCTGGGTAGAGTTTCTCAAAGGGATCACTTATAGACGCCTTGTCCACTCCGCTAAATCATACTTCTGCGCTACCAGCCGGCACGTGTCCTCGGCCGGCCAATCGGCCGTTTCGTCGGCCGCATCCCAAAGGAGGCGCAGCCGGAGTCTCAGCTCCGCCGCCGGCAAGGGCAGGTTGCGCACGAATGCGAGGTGTTCACGACCGGCTCGATAGCCCGGCTGCCGCGCCGGCTGACGTAGGTAGCGCGGCAGCAGTGAGAGATCGAATGCGTAGAGCAGGGTTCCGTGGTGCAACAAGTAGGAGCGTTTGCGCTGCTGGGCCGTGCCGGAAAACTTCCGTCCCTCGAACGTCAGATCACTAATCCCGGCCTGCTCGATGGGGCCGACGCCTTCCGCCAGCACCCGCCCGATCCGGTCGAGAAGAAAACGATACGACGAACGAATTTCGCCGAGGGCTGGATCGCGCGAGTAACTCAGTATCAGGCTGTAGAGAAGACAGCCGGCCCCCAGCAAGACCGTACCGCCGCCGCTGGAACGACGCAGGATCGGCACCTCGTCCGCCGCGCACGCACCCTCCTGGACATCCTCGGCCAGCCGGCAGCCGGAGCCGAGAACGACAGCTGGCCTCGGCCATTCCCAGAGACGCAGCATCTCGCCCCCGTGCCCCGTCTCGGCCTCCAGAAGCAGCGCTTCATCCAGGGCGAGGTTCTCGGCGAGCGTGGGTAAGGTCCGATCAAGAAAACGCATGGATCACTCGGAATGGCCTGCGATCTTCACCGCTTTTATTATCCCCGCTTTTGCCTTTCTGTGCCATCGCCGCTCCGTTTGCGGAATTCGCTTGGTTCAGGACGGGTCGCCGAGTAGACTACAAAACATCCCCCCGTCGCGGCCGGACTCGAACGAACCGACCGCGGGTCCGTCCCACCTGCAACCGGAGGTTATTCATGCGGAAAGTCATTCTCCTCGCCGTCGTCCTGGTCCTTCTCCCCGCCTTGCTTCACGCGGAGGACAAGCCCAAACAGGCGCCCAAGGTCGTCCTGAAATCGCCCGACGGCAAGAAGACGTATGATCTCGAAAAGCTGACCAAAGACGGGCCGGTCCTCGTTCGCCTGACGTGCGCCTGCACCGGCTGCGATCAGGAATTGCCGTACTTCCAGAAACTCCAGGCCGCCTACAACGCCAAGGGCTTGCAGACCATCGCCGTCTTCCGCGAAAAACCCGAAGATGCCGGCAATTATGCCGTCAAGAAGGACGTGAAGTTCCTCTGGCTGGCCGACCCCAAGGGCGAGCTGTGGAAGACGTTCGACGCCAAGGTGATGCCGACCAATATCCTCATCGACAAGGGCGGGCGGGTCGTCAAGGTCGTGCCCGGCTGCACCAAGGACGGCAAGAACGCGCAGACGCTGTCCGCCGAGATCGCCAAGCTCCTCCAAACCGCCGAGGCCCCCATCCTCGAAGCGAAGAAGTAAGACCGAACGAACCACAGAGTCACAGAGGACACAGAGAGAAGACACAAAAAATACAAAAGAGAAAAAAGGCAGGCGGGACGCACCCAATGCGTCCCGCCTGTTTTTTTATTCTTTTTATTGGTTATCTTCTGTGTCTTCTCTCTGTGTCCTCTGTGACTCTGTGGTTCGTCCTTTTTTGATTTCGTCGTTCGGCTTGCACGATTGGGACCACTCGCCTACAATCCGCCCGCCTCGTCTCCATGGCAGGGGGGCGAGCGAGCCATCCCAAGAGGCAAGCGGAAGCCATGCGTTCGGAACCCATCCCCCCGCACGAAGACTCTCTCATCCGCCGACTGTTATTGGGCCTCGTCGCGTGGGTGTGCCGCTATCCTCTGTTCGTGCTCATTGTTTCCCTCGGCCTCGCCGGCTTTTCCGTCTACACCGCCGCCACCCGCTTGCAATACAAGACCCAGCGCAACGATCTGATGAGTCCGAACAAGGACTATCAGCAGCGCTGGCGCGACTACCTCGCCGAGTTCGGCGACGACGATGACATCGTGGTCGTGGTCAAGGGTGACGACCGGCCGCGCATGGAGAAGGCGCTCGAAAAGCTGGCCGCCGAGGTGAAAGCACGGCCGGACCTGTTCGATCGATTGTTTTACAAGGTCGATCTGCGCTCGCTGCGCAACCGCGCTGATGTTTCTGTCCACCGACGAGATCGGGGCGATTCAGCAACATCTCCGCGATATGGGATTGCTGCTGCAATTCGGGCCGATCGGCTGGCGCGGGCTGACGCTATCGAGCTTGCTCAACGAAGCCGAGCAGCGCACCGAGAAGATGAAGCCGGGTGAGAAATTGCGTCCGGGGGATGAAGAATTTTTGACTCAGCTCCAGAACATCACCCGCAACGCCCGCGATGTCGTCGAGGATCCGCAAAAGTACAAGACGCCGTGGGGCAGCCTGTTGGCCCGGCCACCGGAACAGAAAGACCTGCTGGCCGAACCGCAGTATTTCTTCAGCGATCCGCCCGGCCAAAAGGCTGACAGCGGCAAGCAAACCTTAGCGTTTTTGCTCGTGCGGCCGATCAAGGAGCAAAACTCGTTCACCTGTGCCCTCAAGAGCGTCACCACCATACGCGAAATCGTCGCCCAAACCCGGCCCGATTATCCGGGCGTCGAGTTCGGCGTGACCGGGTTGCCGGTGCTGGAAACGGATGAGATGTCCGCCGCCGACCACGATACCCGGATGGCGTCCTGGCTGGCCATCGCCGGCGTCTCGGTGCTTTTCTTGCTAGTTTATCGGGGCATCTGGTATCCGCTTCTGACCGTGGCGACGCTGCTACTGGGCACTGCCTGGGCGATGGGCTGGCTGACGCTGACGGTCGGACACTTGAACATCCTGTCGGCCACGTTCGCGGTCATGCTCATCGGCATGGGTGATTACGGTGTGTTGTGGGTGATGCGTTACGAGCAAGCTCGGCAGCGCGGCGCGGATGTGCGCTCGGCCCTTCTGCACACGACGACGCACGTCGCCATCGGCAATCTGACGGCCGCCAGCACGCTCGCCCTGGCGTTCTTCGCCGCCATGTTCGCCGACTTTCAGGCCGTCGCCGAACTGGGCTGGATCGCCGGCTGCGGCGTGCTGTTGTGCGCCTTCGCCTGCTTTACCATCTTGCCCGCCCTGCTCGTACTGTTCGATCGACGCAAGCTCGAAGCCGGTGAGAACCAAGAGCCTCGCAGCGTCCTGCCCTTCGCACGCTCGAAGGATGCCTGGCTGCCGCGACTGGCACCCCGCGCGGGTTGGGTGGCCTTCGCCGGCCTGGCGCTGACCGTCGCCCTGGGGTATTGCGCCTGGCGCGGTGTGACGTACGATCACAACCTGCTACACATGCAGGCGCGCGATCTCGATTCGGTCAAATGGGAGCTGACCCTCATCGACTACACGGCCGGCGCCAACTGGCACGCCGTCAGCTACACGTCCACGCCGAAGGAAGCGCTCGACCTCAAGGCCCGCTACGAGCAACTGCCGGAAGTGGCCCGCGTCGTCGAGGTCGCCTCGCTGGTGCCGGCGGACCAGGACGCGAAACTCGCCCTGCTCACCGACATCCGCCAGCGCCTCAGCCACCTCCCCGAACGCGGCAAGGTCATCGAACACCTGACGCCCCAGAGCGAAGACCTCCTGAGCCGGCTGTCGAACCTGGCCGAGAGACTTTCGCCGTTGGCCCCGTCCGCGTGCAACGCCAAGGGGGATCCTTCGACCTTGCTGGCGGATCTGCTCGACAGCGTGCGAAACCTGCACCGGCAACTGACCCTCGTGCCGGCCTCGACCGTGGAGCCGCGCTTGCAGGTTTTCGAGCAACATCTGTGCGGCGATCTGGCCGAGGATCTGCACCGGCTGCGTGAGGTGGCGACGCCGGAACCGATCGCATTGGCCGACCTGCCGCCGGACCTGCGCGACCGCTACGTCGGTCGCAGCGGCAAGTGGCTGTTGCGCGTCTTCGCCAAGGAATCGCTGTGGGAGTTCCCGCAACTGGAGCAGTTCACCCAGCGCATCCACGCCATCGACCCCAGCGCCACCGGCAAGCCGTTCGGCACGGTGGAAGGGCTGAAAGCCATGAAGAACGGTCTCCAGCGGGCCGGCATCTACGCTTTCCTTGTCATCGTGGCCGTCTTGTGGATCGACTTCCGCAGCTGGAAGCGCACCGCCGTGGCCGTGGCGCCCCTGGTGCTGGCGGTGGTTCTATCGCTGGGCATCCTCGGCCTGTTCAGCATCCCGCTCAATCCCGCCAACATGATCGCCTTCCCGCTCATCCTCGGCGTCGGCGTCGATAACGGCGTTCACATCCTGCACGATTACCTGCTGCGCCGCCGCGAGCACGGTTCGACGATCAGTTACGCGATCGGCCGGGGCGTGCTGGTCAAGGCGCTGACGAGCATGATCGGCTTCGGCACGCTGATGATCGCCAGCGAGCGCGGCCTGGCGGGACTGGGCCTGATCCTCACGCTCGGCGTCGGCTGCTCGATGCTGACCGCCCTCGTCTTCCTGCCCGCAGTACTGCACCTCTGGGGCCGGCGCCGGCCGGCGCCCGTGCCGATGATCGAAACAACGGTGGAAGCGCGGCTAGCGGCGTGAACCCCATAGCCCCCGGCTTGCCGGGGAAAGAAAACACCCCCGGCAAGCCGGGGGCTATGGGGGCAACTTGAGTGCCCCTCCCCCACCTGATAAGATGAGAATTCCCACGGTGCCTCGAAAAACGGGGCCTATCTCTCCCACCGCGTGCGTGCATCCGCGCAGGAACCACGATGAGCAACGGCACCCCCAAGGATCCCGACGATTTCTTTGCCGATACACGGATGACCTTCGGCGACCACCTCGAAGAGCTGCGGCTGCACCTCTTCCGAGCCGTCGCCGGCTTCGTCGTCGCTCTCTTTCTGAGCTTCTTCATCGGCAAGCTCGCCGTCGAATTCATCACCGCGCCCGTCAAACGGCAGCTCGCCGAGTTCCACAAGCGCCGCGTCGAAAAGACGCTCAAGGAGCTGCGAAACGATCCCACCTCCCACCAGGCCAACGAGCCGACCGGCTTCACGAAGGTTTATTTCAGCCGCGACCAGTTCACCGCCCTCCTCAAGGGGGCGTCCGCCGAGGAGCTGGACCGATTCAAACGCCCGATCCGCCAGGACAACGAAAAGAAGAACGACGAGGCTTCGATCCTCGACAAGATGCTGGGCCGCTCCGCCGACAAGGAGCAGCCCAGGGACGACGAGGAGGTCGTCGCCGACAAGGATCTGGTCCCCTTGTGGATGGCCCACGCCGAACCGCTCAAGGAGACGGCCCTTCTTCAGCAAGCACTGCGCATCGTCGGCGGCTTCGACGACATGGCCACCTTCAACGTGATGGAAGCGTTCATGGTCTGGTTCAAGGTGTGCATCGTCTGCGGCTTCGTCCTCGGCAGCCCGTGGATTTTCTGGCAAATCTGGATGTTCGTGGCCGCAGGGCTGTATCCGAACGAGAAACGCCTGGTCCATTTTTATCTGCCGATCAGCCTGGGATTGTTCCTGGCCGGCGTCGCGATTTGCGAGTTCCTCGTCATCCCGCGTGCCATCGAGGCGCTGTTGTGGTTCAACGAGTGGATGGGCTTCAAACCGGACCTGCGGCTGAGCGAATGGCTCAGCTTCGCCATCTGGATGCCGCTCATCTTCGGCATGTCGTTCCAGACGCCGCTGGTGATGCTGTTCGCGGCCAAGCTCGGCGTCGTGAACGCCGACACCTTCCGCAACAAGCGGCGCTTCGCCTGGTTCGGCATGGCCGTGTTCGCGGCCATCATCACGCCGACACCGGACGCTGTGACGATGCTGTTTTTGTGGGTGCCGATGAGTCTGCTGTTCGAGCTGGGCATCTGGCTCATCAAGATGTCGGCCCCCGAGCCGGAAGCGGACGCCGACGTGCCCGACTCCGAGGAAATGATCGAAGTGTGACCAACGACCAGGGATAAAAAGGTAGGGTGGGCCGAGTCTTCGAGGCCCACCGGCGGGGGAGTGGTGGGCCTCGAAGACTCGGCCCACCCTACAAAACCAATGTCCGACGCGCCATCATCCTCCGCCGTTCCTCATGCCGTGGCCCTCGTCGGGGCCGGTCCCGGCAATCCCGGCCTCTTGACGCTGCGGGCGGCGGATCTCCTTTCACGGGCCGATCTCGTTCTCTACGATCGGCTCGTTCCCATTCGCCTGCTCGACCGGGTGCCGGCATCGGCCCAGCGCATTTGCGTGGACGCGCTGCACGGTTCGCATCCGGAGCGCTGGCCGGAAATCTATCAGATCATGATCGACGCGGCCCGCCAGGGCCGCCGTGTGGTGCGCCTCAAGGGTGGCGATCCGTTTCTGTTCGGCCGGGGCGGCGAGGAAGCGGCGGCGCTGCGGCGGGCGAGCATTGATTATGAAGTCGTGCCCGGCGTGACGGCGGCGCTGGGGGCAGGCGCGTTCGCCGGCATTCCGCTCACGCATCGAGACCACGTCAGTGCGGTGGCGTTCGTCACCGGCCACGAAAAACCGGACAAGACTGATAGCTTTCTCGACTGGCCGGCCCTGGCGCGCTTTCCAGGTACATTGGTCATCTACATGGGCATGGCCCGCCTCGCCCACATCGTCCAGATGCTTGTGGAAAACGGCAAGGACGCCCGAACGCCGGGCGCGGCGGTCCACTGGGCGACGACCGGCCGTCAGCAGACGGTGACGGCGTCGCTGGGGGACTTGCCCGCCGCCGTGCAGAAGGCCGGTCTGAAAGCGCCGTCGCTGGTTCTCATCGGCTCGGTAGTGTCGTTGCGGGAGGAACTGGCCTGGTTCGAGTCCCGACCCCTTTTGGGCAAGCGCATCCTGGTGACACGGCCTCGTCATCAGGCGGGAGAACTGGCCGGGAGGTTGGAGGAGTTGGGCGCGGTCGTATCCCTTTTGCCCACGGTCGAGATCCGCGAACCCGCCGATTGGGGGCCGGTGGACCGAGCGCTCGACAACCTCTCTCAATACCAATGGCTCGTGTTCACGAGCGCAAATGGCGTGGATGCCCTGATTCAGAGACTATGCCGGAACGGACGCGATCTGCGCGCCTCGGTTCTCTGCGCCTGGCCGTCATCGGGCCGGCGACCGCCGACGCCCTGCGCCGCTATCACCTGGAGCCGGACCTGATCCCGCCCGTGTACGATTCCGAAAACCTCGCATCGGTGCTGAAAGTCCAAGCTGCCGGCCAGCGCGTGCTGCTGGCGCGTGCGGATCGCGGTCGGGAGGTGCTGCGCGAACAGTTGGCAAGCGTGGCCAAGGTCGAACAGATCGCCGTCTATTCGCAGGTGGATGCGGTCGAGCCGGGTTCGGAATCGCTGGAAGCGCTGCGACAGGGACAAATGGACGCGATTACCTTGACGAGTTCAAACATCGCCCGGTCGTTTGTCCACGCGCTCGACGCGGATTCTTTCGAGCGCCTCCGCTCGGGGAGCGTGCAGCTGGTGAGTATCAGTCCGGTGACGAGCGCGGCGATCCGCGAATTGGGTTTGCCGGTGGCGGCGGAAGCGCGCGAGTACACGACCGAAGGAATGGTGCAAGCGTTGTTAGCCCAGGCGCGGCGGGGCGGCTAACGCAGATCGCGGAGCGCGTCCCACGCCAGATAGAGCACGACGCCGCAGGCGAGGATGCTCAGGACATCGACGGTTTTACTGAGTCCCCGGAAGGGGAAATCGAGGAACAAATCGAGCAAGAATAAGAGGAGGAGGAAGCCGGAGACTCCCATGGACCCCCAGCAAAACCACTTTTCCATGAAGAGCCCTTTCACCGCCTGCATGATGACGCCCGGTGTCCTTTGAAGGTGAATCCAGTACCCCGCCTCGCTGCGGGAGTACAGGTGTCGGCATTCTCCTGATCCAATTGCACCATTGTAGCGAACGCCGCTCAAGCCGCCACTACCGCCCTCTCTGGAAAAAAGAGGCGCTCCAGACTGCATAAAAGGCACCATCGCTACAGGTGGCGAATCGACGCAGCCTTCCCCGCTTCCGCGCTTGACAAATGCCGTCCGTTGCCGCACCCTTGCAGAAAGCACCTTGCGCGGTGGGGGGTAGGACTCTTGGCAACTCCAGTCGTCTTGATAGCCGGCGACGGCATCGGCCCGGAAGTGACGGCGGCCATGCAAACGGTCGTGCAGGCGGCCGGTGCGGACGTGACGTGGATCGAGGCGATGGCCGGCCTCGGCGCGGCCGAGCGCTACGGCGACCCGCTGCCGGGCGCCACCCTCGACCTCATCCGACGCTACCGCGTCGCCCTCAAAGGCCCCTGCACCACGCCGGTCGGCAAGGGCTTCCGCTCGATCAACGTCCGTTTGCGCAAGGAACTCGATCTCTATGCCAGCGTCCGGCCGGTGTCCACGCTGCCGGGCGTGAACGTGCCCTACGACAACGTCGATCTCGTCGTCGTCCGCGAGAACACCGAGGGGCTGTACTCCGGGCAGGAACATTTCGTCGTCCCCGGCGTGGTCGAGAGCCTTCGCATCATCACCAAAACCGCGGCCGAGCGCATCGTCCGCTACGCCTTCGAGTTGGCACAGCACGGCGGGCGTCGCCGGGTCACGTTCTGCCACAAGGCCGACGTGCTGCCGCTCAGTGATGGCCTGTTCCTCACCACCGCCCGCGCCGTCGCCGACGATTTTCCGTTTTTGGAATTTCAGGAGATGCATGTCGATCATCTGTGTCTGCTGCTGGCGCTCGATCCCAGCGATTTCGACGTGCTGGTCATGGAGAACCTGTTCGGCGACGTGGTGAGCGACCTCTGTGCCGGTCTCGTGGGCGGCCTGGGCCTGGTTCCCGGTGCCAATCTGGGCCAGCGTTATGCCGTGTTCGAGGCGGTCCACGGCAGCGCCCCGGACATTGCGGGCAAGGGGCTGGCCAATCCGATCGCGCTGCTCCGCTCCGGGGCGATGATGCTGGAACACATCGGCCAACGAGATCCCTCGCGCCGGATCGAGGAATCGGTCCGGCGCACCCTGGCCGCCAAGCGCGGCCTGACGCGCGACCTCGGCGGCGACGGCACCACCGCCACATTGAAGCAGCAGCTAGTCGCCAACTTATAAAAAGTCCGTAGTCCGTAGCCCGTAGCAAAAAACCATCTTTCTTTGCTACGGACTACGGACTAAGAAGGGTATGAGCATGGCATTACGGGTCACTCTGGTTCAGGGCGGCGGCACCGGACTCGATCAGGTGCCGGCCGTGCAGGCGATTTTGCGAGCGGCCGGCGCCGCGATCGAATGGGACGAGCATTTGGCTGGCTGGGCGTCGATGGAGCGCGGCGGGGCACCCATGCCGGAGGATCTGCTTCGCTCGGTGCGCGACACGGGACTTGTGTTGAAGACCACATTGCTGCCGCCGCCGGGACCGGCCACCGGCCCACGCCCGGACAAGATCAATTTCAATGTGCAGTTTCGCCGCGAATTGGGTTTGTTCGCTTCGGTTCGGCCCCTGAAAAACCTGGCGGGATTGCCGGCGAGGTTTCGCGGCGTGGACATGCTCATCATCCGCGAATTGACCGAGGATCTGTACGCCGCCATCGAGCATGAAATCGTTCCCGGCGTGGTGCAGAGCATCAAGGTGGTGACAGCAGCGGCGAGCCGGCGCTTTTTCCGCTTTGCCTTCGAGTGGGCGCGCACCGCCGGCCGCAAGACCGTCACGTGTGTGCATAAGGCCAACATCTTGAAGCTGGCCGACGGGCTGTTCCTGGAAGCGTTCCGCACGGCCGCGCGAGACTTCCCGGAATTGCAACCGCGCGAAATCATCGTCGATAACTGCTGCATGCAGATGGTGTCCCGGCCGCAGCAGTTCGACGTGCTGGTCATGGGCAACCTGTACGGTGATCTCGTCAGCGATTTGGGTGCGGGAGTCGTCGGCGGCATCAGCGCCACGGCCGGCATCAACGTCGGCGAGGGCGTGCATGTGTACGAATCGTTCCACGGCGGCCCGCGCGAGACCGTCGGCGAAAACCGCGCCAACCCCCTGCCGCTACTGTTGCCCGCCATCGACTTGCTCGACGCGGAAGGCCAAAAGCCCGTGGCCCAGCGCATCCTCTCCGCCGTCGAGCGCGTGCTGACGGAACGTCAGGTGCTCACCAAAGATCTGGGCGGGCAGGCCACGACGACTCAGGTGGCCGAGGCCATCATCGCCGCGCTCTGATGAAAAGAAAAAAGGCAGTCCGAGGCGGGAACTCGGACTGCCGCGGTTGGGTCGGCCGGGGGGTTCACCAACTTCCCAGCACTTCCATGGTCAACTGGCCCAGGCTCTGCTCGGACACCGACACCGCCTCGCCGCATTCGGTGCAGCGGATCGTGCCGCAGGCAAAGAGCGTGGAAAAGATCATATCTTCAAACGTCTCGCCATCGCCCAGGGCATACCACGGGCCATCCTCGGCCATGCGGTCCAGCACTTCGGCGGCCGGCGTATCGGGGTTGGCCGCGAACGAACACGAGCAGCGGGGGCAGTAAAGTTCGACCTGCATGGCTCTTCTCCTGAACGAGGTGAGAGGATCGCTTTTACGTCCGAAACAATTGCAACTGGGATACCAATTCGATTTTCTGTCAAGATGATTTTTCGCTTTCTGTCCTTTCTCTTTTGCTCACTTCCACTTATGAAATCGAGCGATTTTGCTTATCGGTGTCTCCACACCGGCCCGACCCCAACATTGAGCAACTCTTTTACAACCTTTGAGGGAGGAAACTACAACGAAGTTCTCGCCGGCATCTTGCCAGGCTCGCGTCCTCGCCATGATTTGACGATCTTGGATCTGTCGAGGCTGCCGGCGAATCGGAAAACTCAGCGGAGTCGCGTCCATGTCGCCCAATCGTTTCGATCAGGCCAGTCGCTACACGGCCAAGCTGGACGCGGCCGGCTTCCTCGCCTGGCTGCTCCGCGAGGCGGCGGCGGACGTGCGGTTTCGCGGCTGGCTGGACACGCGCACGCTGCCTTTCCCCGGCGACCCCGAACGGACCTGCGATACCGTGGCCTGGTTGGCCGATGCCGACCCGTCCGTGGAGTGGGCATTGCCCGTCGAATTATGTCTGGAACCCGATGGCGCCCTGTTCGGCCGGTTGCTGGTGTACCTGGGGCAGTTATGGCTGGAGAAACGGCCCACCGACGCGGGCGGCGAGCGTTTCGCGGTGGGCGCAATCGTCGTCAACCTGACAGGGCGGGGCGCACGTCGCGGAGCATGAGCTTGCGGCGCACCGGCGTGCGGACGCATCTGGAAGTGGTGGAGCGAGACCTCTGCGACGAGGAGGCCGCCGCGCTTCTCGATGCGATTGCCGGCGGCGGCGCGTCCCGCTGCCTGCTGCCGTGGGTTCCTCTGATGCACGGGGGAGGGGAAGTGGGTATCATGCAGCGCTGGGTCGAGTTGGCGAGTCAGGAACCGGATTCCGCACGGCGTGGCGATTACGGCGGTCTGGCCCTTGTGTTCGCGGAGGCGGCCCAGCGACTGCCGATATGGAAAGAAGCCTTGAAGGAGTGGAACGTGATCGAATCCCAACAAGTCTTGGAATGGATGGCGATGGGTGAAGCCAAGGGCGAGGCCAAGGGCAAGGCGGAGGGTGAAGTCAAGGGGAAGGCGGATTCGGTCTTGCGCGTGCTGGCCAAGCGTTTCCCGCCCGGAGCGCCGGCAGAAACGGTCGCGGCCATCCACGCCACAGTCGATGTAGCGCCGCTTGGAGACGTGTCTGGATCTGGCAGCGACCACCGATTCCCTCGAATCCTTCCGGCAGACCGCCGGGTTGTGAGCGATTCCGAAAGAACATTTGCCATTAGGTTCGACCGTGTCCGAGCGGAATCCCCTCCACATCCTCCTGGAGACCCTGCCCGGCCTGGCTCCCGGCCGTCTAGAACTGCTCGGCCGTCTGGGCCTGCGCACGGTCGGCGATCTCTTCTTCCATTTTCCGCGCTCCTACGAGGATCTCAACGACGTGCGGCCCATCGCCGCGCTGTCGGCGGACAGCATTCAGACCGTCCAGGGCGAAGTCGTGGAAATCGAGGGGCGGTCGCTTAACGACGGCCGAACAGTCGTCAGCGTGGTCCTGAGCGATGACGGCACGCATTGTCTGGAAGGCGTCTGGTTCA
Organism: uncultured Planctomycetota bacterium; assembly: GCA_963767535.1. Classification (GTDB taxonomy): domain Bacteria; phylum Planctomycetota; class Planctomycetia; order Gemmatales; family Gemmataceae; genus JAJPHU01. Next base: position 223,318 of record CAVYEC010000004.1, on the reverse strand, counting down.
ACCAGGCGTTCGCGGCCAGGCGGTTTCGCTACGGGCAACGGCTGTCTTTCAGCGGCAAACCGAAGTGGTATCGCGACCACTGGCAGATGAACAGTCCGCGCGTGCAGATCCTCGACGGCGGGGGCGGCGGGCAACCGGGTGTCGTGCCGGTCTATCCGCTCACGGAAGACCTACGCCTCGATCATCTGCGGCCGATTATCGGCAAGGCCATCGACTCGCACGCGGATCGTGTCGCCGACGTGCTGCCGGACGAACTGCGTCAACGGCACAGTTGGCCGACCTTCGCGCAAGGCGTTGCGCGACATCCATTTTCCGTCTTCGCTGGATGCGGCCGAGCGCGGCCGGCGACGTTTCGTTTACGAGGAGTTTCTGATTCTGCAACTGGCCCTGGCGCTCCGGCGGCGCGAGGTCCGCGAGGAGGGACACGCCCCGGTTCTGTCCACGACGCCGACTATCGACGCCCGGATTCGCCGCCTGTTTCCGTTCCGGCTCACGGCGGATCAGGATCGCGCTGTCGCCGAGGTGTGCCGCGATCTGGAGGCCGAGAAGCCGATGCAGCGCCTCTTGCAGGCGGATGTCGGGGCCGGCAAAACCGCCGTCGCGGTCTACGCCCTGCTCGTGACCGTGGCCAACAAGCATCAGGCCGCCTTGATGGCGCCGACGGAGGTACTGGCCCGCCAGCATGCCCGCACGCTCGATCGTTATCTGGCGCACAGCCGCGTTCGCCGGCTGTTGCTCACCGGCGCCCTGACGCAGAGCGGAACGCCGTGAGGCACTGGCCGCTCTCGCCGCCGGCGACATTGATCTTGTGGTCGGCACGCAAGCGCTCGTGCAAGAAGACGTGCGCTTCGCCCGCCTGGGTCTGGTCGTGATCGATGAGCAGCACAAGTTCGGCGTCCATCAGCGGGCGCGTTTCCGTCGCCTGGGCGTCGATCCGCATTATCTGGTGATGACCGCCACGCCGATCCCGCGCACCGTCGCCCTGACCGTGTTCGGCGACCTGGACGTTTCCCTCATCCGCCAGCTTCCGCCCGGCCGACAGCCGGTCGTCGACGCGCTGGGAACCGGCCGGGCAGCGCGAGCGCGGTTTACGCCCGGATGCGCGAGGGACTTGCCCAGGGGCGGCAAGGCTACATCGTTTGCCCGCTCGTCGAGGAGTCGGATTCCTCGGATCGCAAGGCGGCGGAGCAGACCCACGCCGAGTTGCAGGCCGGCCCCTTCCGCGATTTCCGCGTCGGACTGTTGCACGGCCGGCAGGATGAGGAAAGGAAGGCGGAGGTGATGGACCGCTTCCGCAAGCACGAGCTGGATCTGCTCGTCTGCACCTCCGTGATCGAGGTCGGCATCGACGTGCCCAACGCCACGCTGATGGTGATCGAACACGCGGAGCGGTTCGGCCTGTCGCAGCTGCATCAGCTGCGCGGCCGGGTCAGCCGCGGCGAGGTAGCGGGCACGTGCGTTCTGTTCGCGGAGCCGTCCGGCGACGAGGGCCGCCAACGACTGCGGGCTTTTTTGCGGACCACGCGACGGATTTGCACTCGCCGAGGAGGACGTGCGTTTGCGCGGCGTCGGCGAGTTTTTCGGCACCCGCCAACATGGATTGGGAGAACTCCGCGTCGGCGATCTGATCCGCGATGCGGATTTGCTTGACGCAGGCGCGTAAGGACGCTTTCGCCTTGGTGGTCGGCGATCCTCGCTTACGGCGGCCCGAATATGCCTTACTGCGCGGCGCGGTCCTGGAGCGCTACGGACGGACGATGAATCTGGCGGAGATCGGATAGTATTGACCAGCCCGCGGCGCCAGCAAGGGTTGCTCCCTTGCTGGCGACCGCGGGCTGGTATAATCCGTTAGCGCAGCACGGGTGCGCCGACAACGTCGTGCAGTTTGGCCAGCACGCGCTGCAAATCTTCCAGATCTTCTTCGCTGAGTTTGCCGATCAGGTTGGAAATGCTGCCGATCCGGGCGGTTTGATACTCCTGGAAGGCCGCGATGCCTTCGGGGGTAAGCACCACATCGATTTTGCGCTTGTCGTGCGGGTTGATCCGGCAGGCGATGAGCGGCCGTTCGCGCGTCTCCAGGGAACGGATGATGCGCGACATCTGGGCGGGCAGGACGCCCAGCTGGCGCTGGATGTCGCCGACGATCAGCGTTTCGTAGCTGTGTAAGAGCGACAGGGTCAGAAACTCCACGTCCTTGAGATCGCCCGAGCGACGGCGGCCGCGCGGGGCCACCAGGCAGAATTGCGTGACCAGATCGAAAATGTTCTGCGCGAGTTCCTGCACGCGCATCTCGGTTCCGGTGGCGACCATGATGCCGTTGTCCCCTCACGCGCCCGGCGGCACCCGGGCCGCGACACAAGAAAACGTATCCACAAGAACATATTTTACGATAACTGCACTGACAGTAGCATGTCAACTTGAGAAGATGGGCGGACGGGGAGGACTGCACGGGAGAGGGCGCAATCGCGCCGACGTTGCGGATTGTGCCGAGTGTAAAAAGGAGCGTCAGTGGGCGAAGAGTTTGTCCCACAGCACCTCGGCATACGAGCGCCACAGGGCGATGTTGACGGCCAGGAGTGCCAGGAGCAACAGGACGGCCCCCGGTTGGTCGGTGAGGACGGACCAGGCGGCGCGGACGAGACGCTGGCGGAAGGGCCTTTTCCGCAGGGCGCGCAGCTCCTGGCGGAGAAAATCGCGGTGGGCGAGCAGGAGCTTGACGCCGGCCCGCCAATCGCGCGTGAGCGCCTCGCGCTGGTGCGGCGAGAAGCTCTGGAATACCTTGACCGTGTCCACCTGCGCCAGCGCGAGGACCAGATAACCCGGTTGACCCGCCTCGCCGAGCAGGGGCGGAAAGCCGCGCAGCAGCGTGGTGATTTCGTCGAGCAGGCGGACCAGTTCAGGGCCGTCCGCGGAACGGTTGAGGCGGCGCTTGGGGGAGCTGAGGTATTTGCCCAGGCTGTTCCAGACGCGGAACAGGCGCCTCATGCGGGTGATCCGGCGATACAGCGCCCGCTTGGTGGCTATGCCGCGGCGGGCGGGGCCGGACTGGGCCGCCTCCAGCACCGGGTCTGCCGGCTCCGGCGGCGGCTCCGCGACAGCGGCTTCCGCTTCGGGTACGGCCGGTTCCGGCTCCGTCAGCAGAGGCGGCAAAGGAGGCAAGGGCGGCGGCTGACGCAAGGGCGGCAGGGGCGTGGACGGATTCACTGGGACGCCCGTCGGCAGCGGAGGAGGCGCGGACGGGGCGAGCGTGGGAGCGTATTCGATGGGATCGACTTCGATCGGCAGTGGCTCGGCGGGCCGGCTCGGCGGCGGCTGGTTGTACAGCCAATCGAGAGTATCGGGTTGCTCCGGAGGCGGGGCGGTCGGGGCGGTGGGAGGCTCGGAAGGAGGCGCGACGCCCGCAAGAGAGGCGTCATAGGCTTTCTTGGCCGCCGGTTCCATCAGGCAGACGAACGCCTGCGCCAGCCGATTCATCGCCTCCGTCGCCTGCTCCGGGTGCATCATCTGGTAGCAACGGACGGAATCCAGGCGCTGGTGGACGCGCTGCTCGATCAATTCCGCGTTGTCCTCGCCGGGTTCCAAGCCCAGCAAGCGGTAATGATCGGGCGGCCACTCTCCCGGCGGCAATCCCAACCAGGAACAGATCAACTCGTGATTCATAACCCCACCCGTCCCCGGCGGAATCGCCGGGGGATTCTCCCTCAAATCCTACTGGATTGCCTCGGCCGTTGCAAAGAGTCTCCGGCCACATAGCCCCCGGCTTGCCGGGGGTGTTTTGTTTTCCCCCTGCAAGTCGGGGCTATGTGGCCGACCTGCCGCACTCGCCCTTGTTCCGTTTCATCGCCTGTGCTACAACCCGAAACCGCGCCGAGACGAAGCCGCCGGCTGTTTTCCCTCGCCCCAACTGGCCCACGAGTATCATGAAAAATTTCCTCCGCGCTCTCCGTCACGCCCAGCCGTACAGCCGGCGCCTCTTCCTGTCGATCTTCTGTGCCCTGTGCGCCGCGATCCTGTGGGGGGCCAATTTTTCCAGCGTCTACCCGGTCCTCATGCTCCTCAACAATGGCCAAAACCCCCACGATTGGGTCGAGTTGGAAATCTCCAAAATTCAGAAAAATATCGATCGATGCGAAAACGAAATCGAGAAATACAGCAAGGAAAAACAAGAATGGGAAAAAAGGGAACCGAGTAGTTTCGTCGAACAAAATCTACGCGACGTCAACCTGCAATTATCCAAGTGGGAAGCCTCTCTCAGCCCGGCCCGGACCCGGCTTTACTGGCACCTGGTACTCCGCAAGTACATTGACAAGTTCCTCCCGACGGATCCGTTTTACACGCTGGTCTGGGTGATCGCCCTGGTCGTCGTGGGAGTGGCCGTCAAGTGCTTCTTCGAGTTCGCCCAGGAATCGCTGGTCGGCAGCGTCGTCAACCTGTCGCTGTTCGACCTGCGCAACCGCTTCTACCGCAACGTGATTCACCTGGACGTGGATCAGTTCGGCGAGCACGGCACGAGCGAGTTGATGGCGCGGTTCACCAACGACATGGAATCGCTGGGCACCGGCATCAAGACGCTGTTCGGCAAGGTGGTGGCCGAACCACTCAAGGCGCTGGCGTGCGTGGTGGCGGCCTGCTGGTTCAGCTGGCAGTTGACGCTGATGTTCCTCATCCTCGTGCCCATCGCCGCCTTCATCCTCGCGCGCGTCGGCCGGATCATGAAACAGGCGACCCGGCGGCTCCTGGAGCGCATGTCGAGCATTTACAAGATCCTGCAAGAGTCGTTTCAGGGCATCCGCGTCGTCAAGGCGTTCACGATGGAGCCATACGAACGGCGGCGCTTCTGCGTGGCGACCAAGGATTACTACCACAAGGCCATGCGCGTCGTCATCATCGACGCCTTGGCCGACCCGATCATCGAGGTCCTGGGCGTGGCCGCCGTGGCGTCGGCCCTGATGGTCGGCAGCTATCTGGTGCTGCGCGGGCAGACGCACTTGCTCGGCATGCGCATGACGCAGCAGCCGTTGGGCGCGGAGTCGCTCCTGACCCTGTACGTCTTTTTGGCGGCCATCGCCGACCCGGTGCGCAAGCTGTCCAGTGTGTTCGCGCGCATCCAGTCCGGCTGCGCCGCGGCGGATCGCATTTTCGATTTCGTCGATCGCCGCCCGCGCATCAAAGGCAACACGGACGGCCCGCGCGTCAAACGTCCCGCGCCACCTCGCGCCGGCATCGGCAGATTCGGCCGAGCCTGTCCCGGTTGCTCCTCCGCCCACTCCGATACGAAGTCGGCCCTCCTTCATCGAATTTCGCGACGTGTGTTTCTCGTACCAGCCGGGCCATCCCATTCTGTATGACATCCACCTCGGCGTCCGGGCCGGCGAGACGATCGCGCTGGTCGGTGCCAACGGCTGCGGTAAAACGACGCTGTTGGGCCTGATCCCGCGCTTTTACGATCCCGACCACGGCAGTATTCTCATCGACGGCCACGACATTCGCACGGTCAACCTGCGCAACCTGCGCCAGCAGATCGGCATCGTCACGCAGGAGACCACCCTGTTCGACGACACGATTTACAACAACATCGCCTACGGCACCCGCGGGGCCAAGCGCGAGGAAGTTGAGGCCGCGGCCGAGAAGGCGCTGGCCCACGATTTCATCCTCAAGCAACCCCAGGGCTACCAGACGCGCATCGGCGAGATCGGCGGCAAGCTATCGGGTGGCCAGAAACAGCGCCTCGCCCTGGCGCGGGCCATCCTGCGCAACCCGAGCATCCTGATACTCGACGAGTTCACCAGCGCCTCCGACGCGGAGAATGAAGCGCTGATCCACCGGGCCATGAAGTCGTTCCTGGTCGGCCGGACGAGCTTCGTCATCACGCACCGGCTCAACACGCTGGAGATCGCCGATCGCATCGTGGTTCTGGAAAATGGCCGGATCGCCGCCGTGGGCGTTCATGCCGAGTTGTTGGCGAATTGCCTCCCCTATCAGCGTTTGCATGAGGCGTACAATCAGCGTTTGTGTGCCTGAAAAAAACGTGCATCGAATTTGTTTAGCGCCGCTTCGCAGAAGCGTGTTTGTTCTCACGCTTCTGCGAAGCGGTGCTAAACAAAGGATTGCCCTCGGCGCGTTGGCGATTTATCTTCTCTTCTTTCACCGGCTGACCGCACGCGATCTATGGAGTAGCCATGAAGCGCGGGCGGGCATGGACGCCCAGATGATCCTCGATGAAGGCGTCTGGGATATGCCCCGTCTTTACGACGGCCGGCCGGAGCTGCAAAAACCCCCGCTCTATTACTGGCTGGTCGCGTTCGTTGCCCGGATGCGTCATGCCGATGTGGATGCCGTGGCCGTGCGTCTGCCGGCCGCGGGGGCGGCGCTTTTGTGTGTGCTGGCCGTGGGGATTGGTCTGGAGTACGGTCGGCGGCGAGCGCGGCGGGACTTCTGGCGGGGATGGTGCTGGCGACGGCGGTGCATTTCACATGGTTGGCCCGCATCGGACGAATTGACATGCCGTTGACACTCAGTGTCACACTCACCGTCGGGGCGATGTATCTCGCGGAGGGGCGAGAACGCTGGGTTCGAGGGTCGCTTTTGGTACTCGCATATCTGGCCGCCGCCGCGGGCGTCATGCTCAAGGGGCCGATCGGCGTCGTCCTGCCGGGCGCGGTGATGTTCGCCCATCTCGTGCAAACCTGCGGGATGCCGGCCCCGCGGTGGCGCGTCTGGGTCCGTGCCCTCGGCGAACGGGGTCTGTGGTGGGGCATTCCGCTCGTCGCCGCCCTGACACTGCCCTGGTTTTTGTGGGTCAATTCGATCACGCACGGCGAGTTCTTTCGCGTCTTCCTCTGGCATCATAACCTCGAACGTGGCTACGGCGGCTCCAACCTGCGCTCCAATCCGTGGTGGTTTTATTTTCCACAATTCCTCGTCGATTTCTTGCCGTGGAGTCCGTTGCTTCTGCTGGCTGTCGCCTGGATGGTTCGCCGCGGCTACTGGCGTCTTGATGCCGAAGCGCGTTTCGGTCTGACGTGGTTTCTCACCGTGTTATTGATCCTCACTTGCGCTCGTTTCAAGCGGGCGGATTATCTTCTGCCGGCGTATCCCGGCGCCGCGATCTTCCTCGGCTGTATCGGCGAGCGCTGGCTGCGAGAACTCGCGGAGGAAAAGAGGAGACTCGCAACCGATTTCATCGCGTCGGCGGCCGCAATCATGGTGATCGTATGGCTGGTGCGTGTCGAGTGGCAGTTACCCGCCAAGGAGTCGTATCGCGATTATCGTTCGTTCGCCGAGCGCGTCCGCCGATTGGCACCGCACCCTCAGGAAGTGCTTTTTTTCCGCACCGAGGCGCATCCCTTGGCGTTTCACCTGGGTCGGCCGCTGGCGATTGTTGTAGAATGGGGAGCATTGAACGCACGACTACTCGCACCGGGGAGCCATTACGTGGTGACGCCTCCGACTTACGCCGAGGAATGCGCCCGGTTCCTGCATGGCCTGCGCCTGGAGCCGGTGCTGCGCAACACGGACTTGTCCGGCGGCAGCCACGAGCATCCTCTCGTCCTGCTCCGCGCTACCCGCTCCCCGGACGCTCCCTGACACTTCCACTATCGCCGAGTTATGCCGGAACTTCCCCCCTTGCCGCCGATCGCCTCGCAGCCGCTCAGCGTGGTGCTGCTCGCACACAATCCGGCGAACCACCTGGAAACGGTCCTGTCCAGCTGGGTGACTGTCCTGGGCGGACTGGAGCGCGATTACGAATTGATCCTCGTAGACGACGGCAGCACGGACGAAACCGCCGCCTTGACGGACAAGCTCGCGTCGAATGATCGGTGCCTCCGCGTCCTTCACCATGCAACCCGGCAAGGCGAGGGCGCCGCCCTGCGCACCGCGCTGACTGTCGCCCGTCATCCGCTGCTGTTTTATACCCTGTGCGATCCCCACTATCAGCCGGAGGATCTGGGCCGGTTGCTCCGCAAGCGCGTGCGCGAGGACAAGCCGGAACTGGAGTTGGATTGCGTCCACATCCTGACCGGCTCGCGGGCCGGTGGGCGCGTTCCCTGGCCGTGGCAAGGCGCCGGTTTCCTCTGGCGGATCTTTTGCCGCTTGCTATTGGGTCAGCCGCCCGAACGGATGCCGGGCTGGCTGGGCTGGAAACGCCATCTGGCCCGGGCACTGATCCGAATGCTGTTCGGCGTGCGCTATCACGATATCGCCTGCCCCTTCCGGCTGCACCGCCGCGAGATTTTCGCGCGCATCCCGATCCAGTCGAACGGCCCCTTCGTTCATGTCGAGATTCTCGCCAAGGCGAATTACCTCGGCCTCGTCATGGGCGAGGAGGCGCCGCTGGAGCCAGGTCACTATCCGCCGCTGACGGTTACCCACAGCACGGAAGAATTTCAGCAGATGCTCGCCGATGCACGGCAGGTGATTCGTCATCCCGATTTCGGCCCGGCGTCGTAAAGCGCGCACCTCCGTCAGTCGGTCGGCGTTACCCAGATCGGCGAGGCCCACGCCATCTGCCCGTCCTTTTGCACGACGCGGACGTAATAATAATTCACGCTGTCCCCTTTTTTCGGGGCTGAGTCGTCCCAGTGGAAGCGCGATTCCTCGCTCTCCTTGGCCGGCCGCTCGGTATGCACCACGGCGCCGTCGCGCAGCACTTCCACGCGGTCGAGCGGCCCGGTGCCGTGGACGATCACGTCCAGCGACGGTTTGCTCGTGCGGACTTCATCGCCCATGAGGTTCGTGCCCATGCGCACGTCCAGCACGATGTTGTCCGTGGCGGCGTAGCTGTGGCGCTTCTTCAGCGCCTCGATCAGGCCCTTGCGCGTGAACTCCTCGGCCAGGATGCAGGTGTAGCTGATGTGCGTCGAGATGTGATCGCTCGACGACTGGAAGCCGAGGCGATAGCCCTTGGCCAGGGCCAGCGAAATGAAACCGTCCGCCTTGTACGGGCCGTGGATCTGGTCGGTCGTATCGCCGATGGTGCGCGGAGCGCCGGGGGCCTCGTAGGAGGACTGGTAACCCTGAAATAATTCGACGACGGGTTCGAGGGCGTCGTCGTGTTCTTTCCAATCGGTGCCCTGATCCGTCGCGGACGTGTGTGGGGTGCAGATGCCGCCCGTGCGGCGGAGGTACTCGAACAATTTGCCCGTGTCCTCGGCCATTTGCTTGCGGATGGCGCGCTGGGGCACCGGCAGCGTGCGATGGCCGCGCTCCGTCCAGAGGATGTTGCGATGGCCGTTGGGATAGGGCACGCTGCGCTCGTAGCCGTACACCGAGATAAACGCATTCGGGATGGTGTAGAGATCGTTGGATTTCTGGGTGCGCCACCAGGGATATTCGCGGTTTTGGCCCATGTTGTGATCGGTGACGACGTTGAAATCGAGAGCGGCCGCGTCGAGGCCATAGCGGTAGAGATCCATCAGCGAGCCGTCGCCAACGCCGTCGTTGGAGATGTCGGTATGGCGGTGCATGTCGCCGCGGTAGATGCGATAGGTGCGCGAGCCGACCTCGACCTTGTGAGCGCGCACGCGCGCAATCTGCTCCGCTTCGCGCGGGTGGAAGCGTTTGGCCGGGACCGCGGATATGCTTAGATCGCGCAAGCGGGCCGCGCCGGGCCTGCCTGCGCCGGACAAACGGCTGACCGCGACACTCAGGTTGCGCTCCACCAGGCCGGGCATCGCCCAGTCGCGGTTGTCGCTGGCGTGGGCAAAGTAAACGCTGCCCTGCGGATCGCGCTGCGAGGACAGCCGCATGTCCTGACGGCCGGACGACGATGGCAGGGCCACCGGGGTCATCCAGCGATCGCCGAGGAAGGCGGTGGCGTACACGTCCCAGCGCCCCTGCGTCGCCCAGCCGTCGATGCGCGGATGGCGGCAGGTGCGGTGCCGAAACGCCAGCCACATCCGGCCCTCGCTGTCGCCTTGTAGCTGCGGCAGCCCGTTGAAATCCCGTAACTCGGATGGCAGCGCCTTGCCCAACTCCGCTTCCGGCTCGCGCCATTTGCCGTCTTCGAGGCAGGCGATGCGCACTCGGCGATCCTGATACAATCGAGTGCCAGGATTATCTCGGACTTGGTAGCCGGTGTCCTTGCCCCACTCGGGGCCGGACTGCTCCCACGCCGTCCACAATCGGCCGTCCCGATCGCACGCCAGGCTCGGATGGGCCTGAAAAACCGGCGACGCATCGGGGCAAAGAACGTCGCCCAATTTCGGCGACGGTCCGCCCGACAGACTGCGGACGCGGATGCCGTAATCGCCGCTCTCGTAGGTGTCCCAGCCGACCCAGACGCGGTCAGCCTTCGTGTCGGCGGCGACGACGGGGTTCCAGTCGTTCGCTTTCGCCGTGCTGACGCGGATGGGATCGTGCCAGCCGTCCCCGTCCACGCAGCGGGCGAAGATGTCCGCCTGACCGTCGCGGAAACCCTGCCAGACCAGCCAGGCCCGGCCGCGTCCGTCGGTGGTCATCGTGTGCCAGATGTCCGGTCCCGCCGCGTCGGTCAGCCGCACCTCGTCACCGAGCTTGCCGTCCTGGTAGGGGCGAGCGAACAGATCCCAGTTCCCGTCGCGCTGACTGGACCAGACGATCCAGTACGTATCGCCGTGCGTGCTGGCCAGGGCGACGCGGTGGTAATCGCCCGCCGCAGCCACCTCCTTCGGCTTGGACCACGCCCCCTCCGGCCCGTCGCGCTCGGCGAGCAGGACGCGATCCTTTTGCTGCCGATAGGCGACCCAGGCGAGGTAGTGCTTGCCGGTCTTGTAACGCACCCAGAAGGCGGGATAGTCGTCCTGCACGGCGTTCTCGGCCTTCGGGGCCGCGGCGGGACGGAAAACGCTCGTGGCAGGCAAGCGCTCGATGCGGACGCGCTCGTCGAGGTACGTCTTCGGCTCGCCGAGCAGAATGTCGCCGGCCTTGAACTTGATCTCGCCGGCCGGCAGCGCGATCGTCAGCGTCGGCATTTCGCCGCGCACGTGGAGGGTGACGTTGTTGGCCCAGGGCTGCTTCGGCGCCGGCGGCGCCTTGCCCTTGGCGGGCGTGATCGGAAAATGTTCGCCGGGCGCGATGTTCTCGTGCGTGCGGCACTTCCAACCGCGCACGCCCTCCACCGCGTCCTTGCCCTCAAAACGCCAGCCGGCGATATGCGTCACCTCGCCGCCCACGACGGTGACTTGCCCGCTCCAGTCGGCCGACTGCTTGTCGGTGAGTCCGAGCGTGATGCGGAATACGTGGCGCGGCGGTTCGGTTTGCTTTTGCGAGGCGGCCACGGCGATCATAAAAACGACGGCGGCGAGGGCGGCAGCGTAACGACGAAGACGCGCGGACATGGGTGGGTCTCTGGCAGCTTGAAGGACAAGGCGAGTACGTCGGCCGTCATTAGAACGCCCGCGATGACGCAATGCAATCAGTGAATCGGTTTTTATGACGCCGGCCGGGGTGCTTCCTTGTGCGCTATACCAGTCGCGTTGCGGGCGGCAGGCAAACTACATGCTTTTCGTTGAATCACCCGGTTCCTTCTCTCCTCGAACCGGGAACATTGCCAGTACCAGAAGCAGAAGCACGACGAGTCCATACGCACCCGCCCAGTGGTACGGCGTCTGATAGCGCACGGCTTCTCGGAACGTCTCCGGGATCTGGCCGAGCACGCGCCGGGGCAAGTCGATCTGTTCGTTGCGCAGCGGCGAATGGATGACGCCGAAGAGCGCGAAGACGCCGGCCAGCGCGAAATAGAACGCCGCCCGTATCAATCGGCCGTCGATCAGCATCGCCAGCGCCGCCGCCCAGAGCAAACTCGTGATGATGAAACCGCCTGCCAGACAGCGCAAGGTCTGCACCAGTACCAGCGCCCGCGGGTCGGGGTCGCGCAGTCCCAACGCCAGGCCGAGCGGGATGGTGAGGAGATACGCCAGGGCCGGCATCATCGCCAGGGCGACGGCCGGATAATGTCGGGTCGGCGTGGCATGGAATGACTGCGCCGTGATCTCCAGTCCCACGAACACGAGAATGGGAAACATCGCGGCGCGCGGCAGCCACTCGAAGAGCAGGTTGAAGCCGCCGAAATAGCCGACACCGCCGACGAACAGGGCGGTCGCCAGCGTGTAAGCCGCCCGGCCGCCCATTTTCTTGTAGGCCGGCTGGCCGATGTAAGGCGTCGTCTGAATGACGCCGCCGAGGAGACCCGCCGCCAGCGAGGCGATGCCTTCGGTCAGCAGGATGGAGCGCGTGTCGAACTCGTCGCCGGCCGCCGCTGCGCTTTCAGTGCAGTCGATGCCGCCCACAATGGTCGCCAGCACAAACGGCAGGACGACCGGCAGTTTACCGAGCGCATAAACGAAAACGTGTTCCCACCAGTCGAGACGGTGTTCGCCGTAGAAAGAAACGAGCGCGGCCGGTTGCCAGGTGATGCTGCCTTCGATGCGTTCGGGCGGCGGCACCAGCGGCCAGTCGGCCGTGCCCAGCCAGCGACACACCTGATACACCAGCGCACCCAGCAGCACGGCGGCCAATGCCCCGGGGAAGCGGCCGGGCAGCTCGCGGTGAGCCACCAGCGTCCACAAGATCACCGCCAGGGCTGTCATGCCAACCAGCGGCACCGCCGCGATGCCGTCCTGCGCCAACGGCAGGAACGCAATCAAAACGAGGGCGATCGCCGCCAGCGAGCCGAGCAGTCCCGCCCGCGGCACCAGCCGCCGCACCGCATTGCCCAGCGGGGCACAGACGATTTTGAAGATGCCCGACAGCACCAACACCACCACGCCGACATGCCAGGCGAACTCCATCGCCTACTCGCGGTCGTGGTCGGAAACCTGGAAATAACCTTCGTTGAGCGACGGTAACAGCACCAGAAAAGCAATGCCGAACGCGCTGGGCGTATCCAGACCCAAAGGCATCGCGGTCACGTCGTCGCGGCCGGTGCGCCGCGCTAGGCGAAAAGCCAGGATCGTGAAGACCAGATCGCCCAGCAGCACGCCCAGCGCGGTGCCGGGGAGGAGGCGCGTCAGGACGAAAGCGGGTGTGAAATAAATTTGCCCTTCCTCGGCTTGCTGCTCCACCGGAATCGTGCTGCTGATGAGGCCGTACATCAGCACCATGACCGTGACGTTATCGAGCATCAACCCGAAAAAGGCGTTGATGTCTCCCCCGCGCGCCAGTGGTAGCGCTGCCGATTCTCCATGCGGCCCAGCCTAATCCATCCTCTCCAGCTCAGCAAGGGTGCCCTCCGTCCGTGTCGGAGGGCACCCCCCAGGATTGGCGATTGAACAGAGATTGCCGAAGGCGTCGATTATTCCGGCGAGGCGACACGGGGAAGTTCGCTGGATCTCCTTGCTCTCTCATGGATTCCGTTGATTCACGGACGAGCTTTTCGTTAAAATACGTAAGATGAGCTATCTGGTGAACTGGCGTAAGAAATGCATAGCAGTGGGAAAAATGGAAAGATGAGACAGGCCTGTTTGGGAGGAGTCTCGGAGCAACCGGAAGCATCCGTCCTCTCGGGTTACGGTGGAGAGAGGCCATGCGAAGAGTAGTTGTAACCGGCATCGGTGTGGTGGCCCCCAACGGGATCGGCAGGGAGGCTTTCTGGTCGGCGTGCGTGAACGGCAAAAGTGGCGTCGGGCCGATCCGCAGCTTTGACACCTCCTCGCTTCCGGTGCATGTGGCCGGCGAAGTGCCGGACTTCGACATCACGGCCTTCGTCCCGCATGCGCATCGCAAAAGCTTGAAGATCATGGGACGTGCCGCCCGCTTCGCCGTGGCCGCCGCGGGTTTGGCCGTTCAGGACAGCGGCCTCGACCTGTCCCGCGAGAACCCGGAGGATGTCGGCGTGGTCATGGGCGCGGGGCTGGTGCCGATCGAGTTGCCGGAGATCGCGCCATTCGTCGCCGCCACACTCAACGGCGACGGCCGGGTTCACATGGAGCGCCTGGGCAACGCCGACAAGAACACGCTCTTTCCCCTGTGGATTTTGAAATATCTGCCCAACATGACCTCGGCGCACATCTCCCTGATCCACGGCGCCCAGGGGGCCAACAGCACCATCACGACCGCGTGCGCCGCCGGCACGCAGGCCGTCGGCGAGGCGTTCCGTCTGATCGCCCGCGCCGACGCCGACATCGTGCTGGCCGGCGGTTCCGACAGCCGGCTCGATCCGCTCCTGATCCTGGCGTACTCCGCCCTCGGCGCGCTCAGTCCGGCGCAGCGCTCGCCGCAAGAAGTGTCGCGCCCGTTCGATGGCCAGCGCGACGGGTTTGTGCTGGGGGAGGGCGCGGGGGTGCTGATGCTGGAGGAGTTGGAACACGCCCGCAAACGCGGCGCGATCATTTATGCCGAGGTGCTCGGCCTGGGCACCAGCTTCGACGCCTATGCCGTGACCAAGCCGGACCCCGAGGCCCGCGGCGGCCGCCCGCGCGATCCGCTGGGCCTTGCGCGAAGCGCGGGTCAACGCGGACGAGATCGACTACATCAACGCCCACGGCACCAGCACCCGCCTCAACGACCTGATGGAGACCGTGGCCGTCAAGCGCGTCTTCGGCTGCGAAGCCCGTCGGCTGCCCTTGTCGTCGATTAAATCCATGGTCGGACATCTCATCGGAGCGGCCGGAGCGGTCGAGGCGGCAGCGTTGGCCTTGACCCTTCATGAAGGCGTCGTGCCGCCGACCATCAACCAGACGCACCCCGATCCGAGCTGCGATCTGGATTACGTGCCCAACTGTGCCCGCGAAGTGCCGGTGCGAACGGCGCTCTCCACCAGTTTCGGCTTCGGCGGCCAGAATGCCGCCCTCGTCATGCGCCGCTATTCGGATTGTTAAGGGACGAGTCGGCGGCGACGCATCCGGTATTGGCGGAGCTGCATCCACAGTTGATTGAGAAAAGGCAGATCGAACGGAACGGTTTGGATGCGGGCCAGGCGATAATCGTCCAGTTTCACGGAAGAAGTGCCGTCCTGCTGATCGACCACCCAGGGATCGCCAGTAAAGCGCAGATCGACGAGAGACGGCCGAACGCTTCGGAGCGGGCACGGCAGAGGAGCCACTTGCGGACGAGCCGGCGACCGTCTCACTCTCTCCAACAACTTGAGCATACGTTCCTCTCCCAGCGGGAATCGAAACGCACCTTCACGCTGTCGCTTCCGGGCTGCTTCCGCAAAGGGGCCGCTCTATCAAATAGCGAATCGAGTGCCAACCCTAGGATGTTCGCTTCGGACGATGGCCTACCTCATCAAAGTCCGCAGGCATAAGGACTTGCAACAGTCTCTCGGTGCATCCTCTCCGGGAAATCCGGGTTGCCGACCTGCGATGTTTTCAAACAGGTTGTGTGATCGTGGTACACCAAACCGGGCGGCAGCTGTTCCCGCGTCCGAAGGATTCTCCCCTTAAAGCACGTGAATGGGAGTAGTTGGAGAACACCAAATACGAACGGAAGCGTTCATCCGTAGTTCAAAAAAAGCCGATAAAACCAGCATATCTGTCACAAGCTGTCCCCTATTACCCCCTTTACCCGGAGAGCCGGGCAGATGACAGAGAAAGCGAAATGGCGTACCTGGGGAACCCGTCTGGGGTTGACGGCCGTCGTCGTCTGCTCGGTCGCCCTGGCGCTCTACTGGGTCTTCCTTGTCCCTATCTTCCAGTCTCCCGATGAATTTGATCACTTTGATTACGCCCTCGTAATCAACGCGAGGCGGGGCCTGATGCGGGCCCGCCCCGGTTACTTCGCCAGCGGGAAGACCCATCCCTACTCCCTCTACCTCGCCGAGGCGACGAACTTCTGGGAAGTCTACGCGGACGTTAGTAGGACCATGAGCATCGACTACGGGAGGCGGGAGTACTACGCGGCGATCAATCGCGGCGCACCGCGCTGGCCCGGCCGGAAGGAACTGGAGGTGCCGGACCTCGCCGGCCACTACCCGTTCGGCTATTACACGCTCTTGGCGGTCTGGCTCGAAGGCGTTCGTCGGGTCTTCGGCAGCGGCCCCGTGGAGCTTTTTTTCGGCGCGCGCTGCTTCTCCGCCGCCCTGCTCGGCGTCACCTTGCTCTTTTCGTATGGCCTACTGCGCGAGCTGGGCGCCCGGCGGATCCTCGCGCTTGTGCTGACGGCCTGTGTCGGCTGTTTTCCGCTTGTCAGTTTCGTCGGTTCTTACATTCAGCCCGATAACCTGGGGCTGGCTTTGGCCAGCGCCTGCTTCTATCTGGCCCTTCGCTGGTCCCGCCAGCCAGGGCACCGAGGACTCCAGGCTGCCCTGGGTATCGTCCTGGGGCTGTTGCTCGTCACTAAACTGCATTTCTACTTCTGTGTGCTGCTGCCGGTCGGGGCGCTGATACTCAGTCGTTGGCTGACGGCCCGACCGGGCTGGCTTGGCGGCCTCGAGTTGCAGCTGCTTCTTGGCCGCACCCTCGGTGGCACTGGGGCTGGTGCATCTCTGGGTGACCGCGCCGGCGACCAACGTCTTCTCTGCGGCCACCCCCCACACCGACTTCGTCGCGTTCTACCTCGGCGGCTTCACCAAGGCCGTGGTGAACTACTACATGGGCGCGACGCACGATTCGTTCTGGGGCGTGTTCGGCTGGATGAACCTCCCCCTGGTGATCGGTACGCCGAATGTTGATCGGACGATCCGATTTCTCGTGCAAGCCGCCACCTGGGGAATCCTGGCGCTCACGCTGGTTCGGCTGGAACAGGTAGCCGCTCGACTGGTCCAAGTGGCCCGCCGCGGCCACGCCCGCCGCGCCTGCCAGATCGCCTTCTCCAACGTCCCGGTCAACAGCTACTTCGTGTTCACGGTCTTCATGGTGGCCCTGTTCATCCGCACCGATAACCGCTTTATCGCCCAGGGCCGCAATTGGATTCCGTTCGTCCTGCCGACGTTCTGGGTCGCCCTGGTCTATGCCCCGCGCACGGTCGCATCCCCGGCGGTTCGCGGCCTGCTCCGAACAGGCGTTCTCGTCGGTCTGTGCTTCTACGCCACCGTGGGAAGCCTGTACTCGATCGAGGCGATCAAGCAGCGATTTTACTTCTCCCGGAAGGTGATCGAGCAGGCGGAACGGGAACCCGTCCTCGTCCGTTGCCCGCTGGAAGCCACACGGGATCTCCGGCCGGTCCTCCTCCAAGGCTCACGGGAGTCGTCGTTTACCTCCCCGGTTGACTCGCTCGAGGGCGTGGAAGTTCGGCTAGGCACGAGTAGGCAGACCAACTACGGCACCCTGAGGCTCAGCCTCCTCGATAACGACGGGCGCACGCTGAGGACTTCCCAGGTTGACGCGGCCGGACTCCGGGACAACGAGTATCAATGGTTCCCGTTCGCCTCCTTGACGGGGCTGCGGGCGGCGACTCCGTTTGGTGCTGACTTACGAGCCGCTCGCCGCCTCGGAGCCGGGGAGAGTAGTGGTCTGGTCGCCGGATGCGGCGGACGGTTTCTTCGTTCGTCTCATCTGCCGAGAGCCGGCGGTTCTTCTGCACCCACGCGGCGGGAAGCATAAACTCTCCTTCGGTCCTCGGACATGCCAGGCTCACACGCCGTTGCTGCTGGGCGCCACGCCGTATGAGTTCTCCTTCACTTCCCCGTTCGACGCGCTGGAGGGCGTCGAGATGTTGCTCAGCACATCGGGGCGTATCAATCCAGGCTTCATCACGGTGGAGGTGGTGGGTGAGGACGGCTGCCTCCTCGGATCAGCCACGGTCGCTGCCCCCTATCTTGTCGATAACAGTTACCGCTGGTTCCCGTTGAGTGGGATATCTCGGGTCAAGGGCCGCTTGTTGCGGGTCCACGTCCGCTATGAGGCGCCTTCGGGCCAGAATGGAGCCATCGTAGCCTGGGTGGATCCCGTCAAACGAGAGGCCCCCACCTCGTGCGTGATCGGCGAATGAAGGATGTCCTACCCATTCTGGAAGCAACTTGGCGTACCGATCCGGGCGGTCTTCACGGACTAACCGCCGAGGTTGGCCATTCGGTAGTCGGCAGTGGTCTCCCATCCGTGGGCTGTATCAAGTCTGCTGTAATCGTTACAGTCGCGCGGGAGCGTTTCTCCCGGAGCCGTCCAGACCCAAAGCGAAGAGAGGTTGGGGATCGGGACAACCGATGTCAAGGAAGAAATGGCGCGCGGCGATGGTGATCCCGCGCGAATCGACCCACGGATGGAACTCCCGTTACGGTTGTGGCGCCACCACAACCCGTTACAATGGGAAAGACGCGCAAGCGTTCGTCCAGCCTCCGCGTCTCTCGCATGGGAGAGCGGTCCTCAGGAGCGACTGCCATGTTGGCGATCCGATCCGCACCCTCTTGCCTGACTTCCCGGCTAACAAGATGCGCTCTGGCCGTCCTGTGCCTCCTCGCCCTCAGCGGCCGGGTCCCGGCCGGTCCTCTGCCTGGCGACGGCGTGGACGATTACCGGATCACCCTCGCGGGGCTGCGTTCGCGCGGCGTGGGCGAAGCGATTCCCGTTTCCGAACTGACTCGCTTCCACCGCGACCTGCGCGAACAAGGACGCAAGCTGCTTTCGCTCGGTGAAATCACGAAAGTCTTGCTCCTGGACTGGGGCGAGATCGGGTCCTTTGATGTGGAGCCGGCGGCCGACCCCCAGCGCGTCCAGGAGGCGGTGCTTCAGACGGACGATGAGATGTTCCAACAGCGGATCACCCGGCTGTTGAACCCAATCAAGGAGGACGACGCGCGGGCGCGGGCCAGCGAGCAGATCGCCCGGGAGATCAAACGGCAGGCGCATGAAGGGCTGCTGGAACGTTTCGAGAAGTCGATTCGTTTCTACCTGGCCAACGGTCGGCCGACCGACCGCATCGCGGCCGCCAACTTGATCGGCGAGACGATGACCTCCGAGGGCAAACGCAACGAAGTAGCCTTGCCGGAGCCGGCCCCCGAGGACAAGAAGAAAAACGTGGCGCCCGGCACCCTACGCGACCTGCGCGGACGTTTGCAGGGGCTGTACCCCGAACTGGAAAAGCTGCTGCGCGACCGCGACCCGGAAATCCAGGTGGCCGCCGCCCGCCGCCCTGAGTGTTCTAGAAGCGGACGACCCGGTCAAACACGCGGCCCGGCTGCAAAACTTGCTCAGCCCTTCGGAGTCGGCGCCGGCCCGGCGTGCGGCGGCCAAGGCGCGTCAGCGCGATCGTGCGCGTCACCGTCCGGGGCAGGCAGCCCCGCAACATCCTCCGCACGATGGGGGCGGTGTTCCCGGCGGCCGTGAAGGGGTTGAGTGACCCGGATGAAACAACTCGCCAATACTGCGCCGAGGCGTGTGAAGAGATCGCCTCGCGCCTGGCCGAGATGGTCTCGGATCGGCCGCGGCTGCGCATGTCCGATCAACCCCAACCGACGCTGCAACTGGGTCGTGCGGACGCGCACCAGTACAAAGCCAAAATCTTGGAGGTGATACGCGAGAACCTGCCCGCCCTCAACAGCGTGATCTCCTACATCGATCCGGCGCCGCGGCCTCCGGAAAACAATGACGTTCCGGTGCGCGACCCGGTGGTTCAATTCCGCGTCAGCGTCCTGCGGGCGCTGGAGGATTTGGCCACTGTCATCGACGCCCTCGAACAACTCGGCGAAGCCCTGCCGCCGCCCAAATCGCGCCGCGATGTCCGGAATAGCACTCCCCCGCGCGGAGCGTCGTTCCCGACCGAGGAGGAAGTTGCCGTCACGCTTGGCCAACCGACGCGCATCGGGGCGGAAGAACCAAGCGCGATTGCCGCATCGACGGCGAACGCGGTGCAGCGGGTCTCGTTCACGCTTCAGAAAGGAGCGGAACTGCCGCCGCCGAAGCCCGTCGCCGACACCATGGCCGGCACCGTGCAGGCCATGATTGCCGGCCTGAGCGATCCGGATTTCCGCGTCCGCCTGGTTTCGATTGACGTTCTGGAAATACGCGGCGCCGCCGGGGCCCCGGCGATCCCGGCGCTGGTGCGTGCCTTGCGCGATCCCAATAAATTCGTCCGTTGGGCGGCCGCCCGCACCCTGGGCAAGCTCGCCCCGCGCCAGGGCGAGGACGTGGTGCCGGCCCTGTTACGCATGCTCGACGATCGAGAGGACATGGGCGTGCGCATCACCGCGGCCAAGGCGATCAAAGAATACGGCAAGGCGTCCAGCCCGGCCGTCAAGCAGGCAGTGCCCGTCCTGGCCAGCGTCATCAATCGCGGCGACAAGGAGTACATCATCGCCATCCTGGAGACCGTTCAGGGCATCGGCACCGACGCCGAGGCCGCCCTGCCGGCCGTCGCCTGGATCTTGCGCAACCGCGAACTGCCGAGCAATGTGCGGGTGGTGGCGGCGCGGACGCTCGGCCGCTTTGGACCGTCGGCGATTCGTCAACTCAAGGATTTGCGCACCGTGATGACGACCGATCCCGACGACGATCTTCGCAAGGAAGCCAGCATGGCCGTTCTGTCCATAGATCGTCGCCAGGTGAAGTAAGCCACATAGCCCCCGGCTTGCCGGGGGCTAGAGCGCTTTCGATTTTGATCTAGCGCTATCGGGGAGGGGTGGGTAGACTTTGCAGGCATCCTCAAAGGAGATGCCATGCGAGCCTACTCACCCGACCTCCGCCAACGCATCCTCGCCGACTGCGACCGCGGCCTAACCACCCGCGTCGTTGCCACCAAGTACACAGTCAGCGAGTCCTGGGTCCGGCGGCTCAAACAACGACGCCGGCAGACCGGCGAGGTCACCCCACGCCCCTGTGCCCACGGACCCAAGCCCAGCTGGGACGCCTACGCCGACCGGCTCCGCGAAGCCATCCGCCAAACTCCCGACGCGACCCTGAGCGAGCTACGCCAAGAGTTGCGACTGACCGTCGCCCTCTCCACCCTGTGGCGAGCCGTCGCCGCCCTGGGACTGAGCGTAAAAAAAAAGTCACGCGGGCCGCGGAACAGGACCGGCCCGATGTCGCGGCCCAGAGGCAAGCGTGGCGGGCCGAGCAGCCGGCCCTCGACCCCCAACGCCTCGTCTTCGTCGATGAGACCTGGGCCAGCACCGCCATGAGCCGGTGCTACGGCCGGGCCGCGGTCGGCGAGCGCCTGATCGGCACGGTGCCGTGCGGGCATTGGAAGACGACGACCTTCGTGGCCGCCCTGCGGGCGTGCGGCCTTACGGCGCCGATGGTGATCGACGGGGCGTTGGACGGGGACCTGTTCGTGGCCTACGTCAAGCAGGTGTTGGTGCCGACGCTGCGGGCGGGGGATGTCGTCATCCTGGACAACCTGGCTAGCCACAAGCGGGTCGAGGTGCGCGAGGCGGTTGAGGGGGCGGGCTGCACGCTGCGTTATCTGCCGCCGTACAGCCCGGACCTCAACCCGATCGAGTTGGCGTTTGGCAAGCTCAAGGCGTTGTTGCGCAAGGCGTGCAAGAGGGACGTGGAGGAGTTGTGGAGTTTCCTGGGCCAGGCGCTGGATGCGTTTACTCCCCAGGAATGTCGGAACTACCTCCGGCACGACGGTTACTCCGCTACACCATCCTCGAAAGCGCTCTAAACGGCGGGTTCGATGGTCGCCGACATGGAGCCGGCGCAGCCGCGCGAGCTGAGCGGGTCGGGACCGAAGGCGTGAATCTGCTCGCACTTCAATTCGGCGTGTTCCTTGGTCGTCGTCAGCACGATCACCCGCCCGGTCGTGTCCACTTCCACCGCCATCAGGTAGGCGGTCTCGTAGGCGTGGCCGAACAACTCCTGCAACATGCGGATGACGTAATCGTAGGTGTGATCGTCGTCGTCCAGGAGGATCACATGATACGGCGGCTGCCGTTTGGTCCGCTGCTCCGTGCGTGGCTTGGGTGCCGTGATCGTGTCGCTCATTTCCGCTCTCCGCTATCGGCCCCGTTCGAGGCTGTCAGCCGTTTCGTCCCAGGCAAACCAGGGTGAGGTCGTCGTGTGGGTCTCGGTTGGTGGCATGCTGCTCGACCGCCTTGATGAGTCGTTCGCCCAGCCCGGGGCCGCAACAACTTCGGCCGCCGCGACGACGCGCTGCACTCCCTTCATCCCGAACGGGTTGTTCCGCACATCCAGGGCATCCGTGATGCCGTCGCTGAATAACAGCAGGTTATCGCCCGGCTCCAGGGCGATCTCGCAGGCGTTGTACGCCGACCCCGCAACCATGCCCAGCGGCAAACCCGCAGTGCTGCGGGGCACGGCGTCTTGCAAGGCCGCCTGGCCCTTGCGCCACAACTGGGGCGACGGATGCCCGGCGCTGACCAGCGTGATCGTGTGCCGGGCCGGATCGAGCACCGCGGCCGACAGCGTGACGAAGCGGTCCATCGGACTGGTGAACTCGAACAGCAAGTCGTTGAGCCGGCTCACCGCCTGTCCGAGGTCCGGTTCGGCCAGGAAACAATAGCGGGCGTCGGACGACAATTTCGCCATGAGCAGGGCGGCGGAGATGCCCTTGCCGGCCACGTCGCCCAGCGCGACGGCCAAGCGGCCCTGCGGCAGCGGAATGAAGCCGTAATAATCGCCGCCCACCACCTGGGCCGGCTGGTAATGGGCGAAAAAGTCGTAACCGGCGACCTCCGGCAACGTGCTGGGCAGGAAGCTGGTCTGCACGCGCTTGGCCAATTCGAGATCGCGGTTGAAGCGCTCGCGGATCACCGCTTCTTCGTGCATCCGGGCGTTTTCCATGGCGATCGCCGCCTGGTTGGCCACGCCCCAGAGCAGCTTCAAATCTTCCTGCGTGAACGTCTTGCTGCGGTCCTGCGTGTCCAGCTGGATCACGCCGAACGGCTTGCCTTCCGCCGGGCACAACGGCACGCACATGACCGAGCGGATACGGAAATCGACGACGCTTTGGCTGAGCTGAATGCGCTCGTCGCGGCTGGCGTCGTTGGTCAAAAACGCCTGCCCCGACTCCAGGCAGCGGCGCACGATGGTCCGGCTGGGCCGGGCGTTTTGATCTTCGTTGGGCCGGCGCGTTTTGACGACGCGCGGCAAGAGGCGATTGGTCCCCTCCTCAGCCTGGATGACGAAGCAGCGATCCGCCTGCCGGAACAGTTGAAACAGGCTCTCGACGATCTTGGGCATCAGTTCGTTGAGGTCGAGGGTCTTGCTGAGGTTGGCGCTGATGTCGAGCAGGCCGCGGAGTTTTTCGGCCGGCTGCGTCTCCAGGAGCAGATTGCTGCTGGGCGTCAGCATGGCCTCGACGGTGGAGGAAGTCTCGGCGTCCGCCTCTTCCCCACTTTCCGGCAATTCCAGCGGCGTGTTCTGCTGCTGATCCAGGAACACGGCCAGGAAATCGCAGATGCGGACGCGGTCGTTGCTCTTGAGCAGGGTGCGAGCGGTGATGGCCTGGTTGTTGACGTAGGTCCCGTTGCGGCTCTGTTTGTCTTCGATGTAATAGCGGCCCTGGATGCGGAGGATCTGGGCGTGTTCGCGGCTGACCGAGGTAACGGGGATGACGATGCCGCAATCGGGGTTGCGGCCGAGGATGAATTTTTCGCCGTCCAGGGACACGAGCGTTCCCTCGTTGGCTCCCTTGAGGATCTGGAGTGCGGCCATTGTTCCCCCTCCCGGACCACGACGGCCGGGCCGCCGGGCGCGTGCGGACGTAAAGTCGGCTCTCAAATCACATGATTTTAGCGGACGACGGGGGTTCATTCAAGAAAGGGCGCACGGTAATTTCCGTCACGGGATATGTGGCATTTCATGGCGCGGACGGATGCCCACCGTCGAGGCAATGATGCGCAAGCGTGCAACGAAACGATTATCGTGCCCTAACTTCTTGCGAATACGTCTTTTAATTCGATGCACGCTTGCGCGACACTTCGTCATGTCCGCAAGCAGTTGGAAAAACTCTCGACTCCGGTAAGGGTTTGCCTAGCGGAGCGAACTCACCGACTACTTGGTATGAAGGCTTCAACGGCGGCGCTCTGTCCGCCCGGCAAGCGGGCCAGGGCCGTGCGGACCTGTTTCGGAGCGGAGAGCAAGGAAAAAGAGAAACGGAAACTCGACGGGAGAGCGCGGTGCCGTTACCTACGCATCCCTTCATTCGTTGAAGCCGGTCCGATGGGGAAGACTCCGGCCGGCCGGCAGCCCAGAAAGGAGGCCGGCCGGAAGCCGACCCATTGATTGCGGCGGAGCGGCGAAAGTTGCCGGCGGTGACAGCTCACCATCCGTTTGCCGACGCTACGCAGAAAGCAACTGCCGCGCACGGCCACGAGCCGGGTGATGTCCTTCGGGTTGAAGGCCGGCGACGGCCCCGCGTCCGGGAATCGGCTGTACTCCCCCTTGGGGATCGTCTGACACCATTCCGAGACGTTGCCGATCAGGTCTTCGCAGCCATAGGGAGTGCGCAGTGCGCGGGAACGCACCCACGCTATAGGTTGTGGCCGCGTTCACATGCGCCAGCTTATTCGCGCATCCGGCACTTGATCGCCCCAAGGATAATCTCGACCGTCCGCGCCGCGCACCGCCTTCTCCCACAGCCATTCGGTCGGCAGCGACATCCCCGCCCAATCGCAGTAGGCTAGCGCGTCGAAAAAGGACACGAAGACGACCGGGTGTTGCTCCATGCCAGGAGGGATACGGCCGTTCCGCCAGTGGGACACAAGTAATTCCGCGTTGGGCTGACCCTCGTGCAGAGTGTATCCCGTCGCGTCGAGGAAGCGTCGATACTGGGCGTTTGTCACCGGGAAGCGTGCCAGCGAAAAGCCCGCACACTCGGCACGTTCCTTCTTCGGCCCGACTACAAACGGGCCGGGCGGTATCCACACCATCTCCGAGCCGTCGATTGGGTTGATCCAGGTGAGGTTCTTGGCCCCCCGCCCCGTGTCCGGATCGCAGCCGGCGACGAGGCCCGTCTCCAGCGCGAAGTCGCGAAGCACGGGGAAATCGCTGTTGACGGACGCCCGGAAGAGGATGCGCCAGGCGTCTTGCGAACGCTTGGTGTGGTCCGGTTCGTGGGGAAGGCGCTGCAACTGAGCCAGCAGTTCCGCGGAAGGATAATCGTCTTTCGCCTTGCTCATGGGGCCGCCCCTCCGTCGTCGGCTTCGGGGCCGAGCAGGTCCTCGACTTGGCGGAGGAGTTCTTGACCCTCTTCGGGGTGGACCATGTGGATGTAACTGGCGAAACCGCGTAGATACGAGGCGAAGCGCGGATGGCCGCGCGACTGCGAGGCGAGGCCGTGCGTTTGGCAGTTGTGGAGGATGGCCCGGAAGCGGCGGCGCTCCTCGCGCGGCACACGCAAGGTGTCGTTGACGACGATGCCCGTGACCACCTGCCGCTGCGATGCCCGGATGACGCGGAACTTGCGATGATTGATAAAGAACCCTTCCTGGTGGCAAATTTGATCGACCCACCAGCGGAAGCGGCCCAGATCCACCGACGCTTCCTTGAAGGAAAACGTGAGGTCGTCCGCGTAGCGCGTGTACACGCCCTGGTTGCGCCCGGCCAGACCGTCGAGGCGGGCGTCGAGCCGGCGACAGACGAGGTTGGAGATGGCCGGCGAGGTCGGCGCGCCTTGCGGCAGGACGGCATCGGTCCAGCTGCGCGGGTTCGGTGTGTAACAGCACAGCCGCGCCAGCACAGGCGCCACCTGCCGGGAATCGTCGGCGGAACGGAAGCGTGTGTCGCCGACGTAATAGCCGAGGCTGGCGAACAGGCCGACGACCCGGTAGAAGTGGACCGTCGGGAAGAAGTCCGTCAGGTCGAACTTGAGGAGGAGCTGCGCCCGGTGTGTTTCAGGGCGTTGGTGACGATCGAGCGCCCCGCGATGAAGCCGTGGGCGGCGTCGTGGACGGCGACGCCGGCAAGGATTCTGTCGAGGATGTGCCGCTGTACCCAGCGCAGCTGTTTCTTGGGGGCGCTGATTTCGCGCTCGCGGCCGTCGCGCTTGGGGATCGTGAAGCGCGTGTACGGGCCGTCGCCTTGATCGCTGGCTAGGAGGAAGTAACCGAGCTGGCGTTCCGAGCGGATGTCGAGCAATTTGCGCAGCTCGCCGAGGTCGGCCAGGGGCGGCACGCCGTGCTGCTTCTGGACGCGCGTGCCCTGCTTGTGCCGCGATCAGGGCGCTTCGACAACGCCCTGGAGCCAGCCGCGGGTGTCCCAATCGCCCGTGCGTCCTTGCGGCAGGGCCACCTCGCGGATATCGGCACGCTCGATCAATCGGGCCGCCTTGCGCCGTACCGTGATGGCCGGATCCTTGACCAGACGCCGAATGATTCGGGCCTGCGGCTGGCCAGCCATGTGTTCCGCGGCGAAGGCCAGGAGCAAAGCGCGAGTCGCGGGCGGCTCGGAATAGAATTGTTCCAGCTTCCGCCAGACGTGGGCGCATGCGTGGTCGGCGGCCGCGTCGTACTCCCGATACATGCGCACGTCGCTGAGGACGGCGTGAATCTGACCGATGCTGTCGGGCAGTTTGGCGGCCAGGCCGTCGAGGCGGGCGTGCAGCGCCTCATCGGCGACGGCGTTGGCGGGAAGGGTGCGCAGCAGCCAGGCGGGCGGTTCGGTCAACGGTTCCATCGGGGCTACTCCGTGGTTCGCCGATTCGTCACGCCAGTTTACCCCGCCGGATCAGCTCATTCCAGTCGCTCGGAAAAAAACCGAGATCGTTGCACCGATCCGGTGGTGCGGTACAATCGCACTATCGCCGCCGGCCTCGAACGGCCAGCGGCGCCCGCCACGAAAGCATCAGGAAAGCAAGACATCAATCGGGTGATGAGATAGGGATCGGATGTCCACAATATCCGTAAATCGCTTTGTCTTCCTTGTCCTCGTTCTCGGCTTCGCCAGTTGGGGCGCGTGGTGCGCCTTTCCTTCGCTGCGCGGCGCGTGCCCCGCAAGAACCCAAGGGGCAGCCGGCGTCGAAGGAAGATTCCATCGAACGGCGATTCACAAGGACGGTGCAGCCGTTCCTCCAGCGCTATTGTTTTTCCTGTCACGGCCCCAAGAAGCAAAAAGCCTCCCTCGATCTCAGCCGCGATTTGACCGTCACTGCCATCGCGCACCATGAAAAGCAATGGGGCCTGGTGTTGGAACGTCTGCAAGCGCAGGAGATGCCGCCCGAAGAAGCGACCCGTCTGCCGGAATCGAACGAGCGGGCCGCTGTCATCGCCTGGATCAAGGATCTGCGCGAGCGCGAAGCGCGCCTGCACGCCGGCGATCCGGGGATCGTCCTCGCGCGCCGCCTGAGCAACGCCGAGTTCGATTACACGATCCGCGATCTGACTGGCGTGGACATTCGGCCGACCCGCGAATTTCCCGTCGATCCCGCCAACGAGTCCGGTTTCGACAACTCGGGCGAATCGCTCGCCATGTCGCCGGCGCTACTCAAAAAGTACTTGGCGGCGGCCCGGCTGGTCGCCGATCACGTCGTCAACAAGCCGGAAGGTTTTGTCTTCGCCCCGCACCCGGTCGTGACCGATACCGACCGCGACAAGTATTGTGTGAAGCGCATTATCGACTTCTACGATCGCCATAAGGTCGATTACGCCGACTACTTTTTCACCGCATGGAAGTATCGCCACCGCGACCGGCTCGGCGGGCCTGGTGTGAACATGGATCAGCTTGCCCGCGAGGCGGGACTGAGCGCGAAGTATCTGGCAATGATCTGGTCGATCCTTACCGACGCCGAGTCGGAAGTCGGCCCCCTGGCCGCCGTCCGCACCATGTGGCGAGAGTTGCCGGAGCCATCGCCGACTTCGGCAAACGATGCGCGTTCGGGCTGCGAGCGGATGCGCGATCTGGTCGTGCGCCTGCGCCGCCAATTAAAACCCAGCGTCGGCAAACTGCGCGTCAAAGGCATTTCCGAAGGCAGTCAGCCGCTCGTATTGTGGCGGAACCGCCAACTGGCGAACCGCCACCGCAGCTATGACGGTGAGGTTTTCGTCGATCTGCGGAAGCTGGCCGAACAACTTCAGAACACGGACGAAGGACTGGCGAAATGGCTCGCGGTCAAGGAAACCGACGCCGAGAGCGAACGACGATTGCGGAGGGCGCTGGAGCGATTCTGTGCGGTGTTCCCCGATGCCTTTGTCGTCTCCGATCGTGGCCCCTACTTCGATCCCAAGCAAGCCGGGAAGGGGCGATTGCTCACGGCCGGATTTCACCTCATGCAGGGCTATTTCCGCGATGACGAGCCGCTGTGCGAGTTGATTCTCGACGACCGAGCAGCGGCGCGAACTCGACGCCCTGTGGCACGAGTTGAACTTCGTGACCCTGGTGCCCATGCGGCAATACAAGGATTTCATCTTCTTCGAGCGGGCCGAGCCGCCGCGCTACATGCGCGAGGCCGAGTTCGACTTCGCTCGCTCGGAAGACAAGGACGCCACGTCTGAGGCGAAGATGAGCCGGCTGGCCAAGGCGTATCTGGCCAAGGCGCGCAAGGCAGGAGCCGACGACGAATCTCTCGGGGCGATCGAAAGCTATTTCGCCGGCATCACGGCGACGATCCGCGAAGTCGAGCGCGCCCGCCTGGCCGCCGAGCCGAGCCATTTGGCGGCGCTCGTGCAATTCGCCGAGCGCGCTTACCGCCGGCCGCTGTCCGCCGCCGAACGGGAGGAAGTGCTGACGTTTTATCGCACCCTCCGCAAGCGCGACGAGTTGGGGCACGAGGAGGCGCTGCGCGATACTCTCGTGTCCGTGTTGCTTTCGCCGCATTTTTGCTATCGCTTCGATCTCGCCGGAGCCGGTTCGGGTGTTCGCCCGTTGTCGGATTACGCGCTGGCCAGTCGCCTGAGCTATTTCCTCTGGTCGAGCATGCCCGATGCCGAGTTGTTGGCGCACGCCGCGGCGGGCGACCTGCATCGGCCGGACGTGCTGAGGGCACAGGCGCGGCGCATGCTGCGCGATCCGCGCGTGCGC
Source organism: uncultured Planctomycetota bacterium (assembly GCA_963767535.1). Taxonomy (GTDB): domain Bacteria; phylum Planctomycetota; class Planctomycetia; order Gemmatales; family Gemmataceae; genus JAJPHU01. The sequence continues at coordinate 194,546 of CAVYEC010000004.1, read as the reverse complement.
GGATTGGCGACCGAGTTCTCCGGCAACTGGCTCGATTTCCGCCGCTTCGAGGAACACAACGGCGTGGACCGCCAACGGTTCCCGACGTTCACCAATGAGCTGCGCCAGGCGATGTTTGAAGAACCCATCCGCTATTTTCTCGACATCGCGCAACGCAATCGCTCCGTCCTCGATCTGCTCTACGGCAACGACACGTTCGTGAATCGCTCGCTAGCCCGACATTATGGGATGCCGGAACCGGCGGACGGATGGGTCCACATCGAGGACGCGCGGCCCTACGGTCGCGGCGGTCTGCTGTCGATGGCGGTCTTTCTCACCAAGAACGCGCCGGGACTGCGCACCAGTCCCGTCAAGCGCGGTTACTGGGTCGTCCGCCGGCTACTCGGCGAACAGATTCCGCCGCCGCCTCCCACCGTCCCCGAGTTACCCAAGGACGAGGCGAAACTCGGTGAGTTAACGCTGCCGCAAGTTCTGGCGCGGCACCGTGACGATCAAGGCATGTGCCGGCTGTCATCGTCATTTCGATTCGGTTGGCCTGGTCTTCGAGGGTTTCGGGCCTGTCGGCGAACGTCGCACGAAGGATCTGGCCGGGCACCCCGTTCAAACCGACGCGACCTTTCCCGACGGAAAAGACCGGAACGGACTCCTGGGGCTGCGCGAGTATTTGCACGACAAACGGCAGGAGGATTTTGTCGATAATCTGTGTCGAAAGCTGTTTGCCTACGCGCTCGGTCGCGGTATGCTCCTTTCGGACAAGGAAGCACTCGACGCGATGCGGAGCAAGCTCGCGGCGGAAAGGTATGCGTTCGTCAGCCTGGTCGAGTCGATTGTCACGAGTCCGCAGTTTCGGAACAAGAGAGGACGTGCTGACGGTCGGGAACAATAAAGCTCTGCGGGCGGTGAGGGTGGTCATGAAACGAACCGATGTGACTTACGGCCAACTGGATAAGGTGTTGCGCTCCTTCGGCTTTTCCTGTCGTACGGTGACGAGGAATGTACCCGCCCGCGTCTATGAACACAAGGAGTCAGGCTCGCTGGTCACGCTGCCTCCTTTTCCCGAAAGCGATCAGGTGTTGGATTATCACCTGGTCGCCGTGCGAACGATTCTGGATGCAAATGGGATCGCCGATCCGAAGACTTTCGCGACCGAACTTCAGAAGGCGGGACTGAAGGTATCGGCCGGATGGTTGTTATGGTAAATTCCTGTGGTTAATGCAGCCCATCAAGAATTGCGTGCGGGCGCTACTGAGGGTGCAAACGATGAGTTCGCAATCCAACAAGCTCAGCCGCCGCACCTTGCTCAAAGGCGTCGGCGTGACAATGGCCCTCCCGTGGCTGGAGTCGATCCCGTTCCTCGCCAGCGAATCGACTGCTAGCACGCCCTCCGCGGCACTCCCCAAACGATTCGCGGCCCTGTTCATGGGCAACGGCATCAGCCCGCCGCACTGGGGGGCGAAGGGGGCCGGCGCCGACATGCAATTGAGCAAGAGCCTGGAGCCGCTGTCGTCGCTGCGGCCGCGGTTGAATGTCGTTTCGGGATTGTTCAACAAGGCGGCGACGGGGGTCGGCATCCACCCCGGACAGACCGGCAACATCCTGTCGGGGGCCGCACTCCAGAAAGGGGCCGTGCTGCGCGGGGGCGTCAGCATGGATCAGGTGCTCGCCGCGGCACTTCGGCGAGGAGACCGCGCAGCCGAGTTTGGTGCTGGGATGTGAGCAGCCGATCACCGGCTACCACGAGACGAATTTCTCGATGGCGTACAGCTCGCACATCTCCTGGCAGGACGCCAACTCGCCGGTTCCGATGGAGGTTTATCCGTCGCTGGCCTTCGACAGCCTGTTCGACAACCAGGGCAGCCGGCGGACGATCAGCATTCTCGATCGCGTCAAGGAGCAAGCCGCCGCGCTCCAGCGCCAGGTCAGCCATGCGGATCGGGCCAAGTTCGACGAATATCTGACCAGCGTGCGCGACGTGGAGAAACGGGTTGAGCACACGCGAGCGGAGAAGGATCGGGCCGAGGAGCAGGCGCGCGATCGCGGCAAGCCGGTGATCGCGATGCGCCGCCCCGATAACGGACTGCCCGAAGACATCCGCGAGCACATGCGGCTCATGTGCGACATCATTGCCCTCGCGTTTCAGACCGATAAGACGCGCGTCGCCACGCTGCTTTTGTGCCGCGATCTCTCCGGACTCTTCTATCCCTTCCTCGACGTGCGGACGGCCCATCATCCGACCTCGCACGAAGACAGTTCCGACGCCTACGAACGGGTGACGCGCTATTACGTGGGCCAGTTGGCGTACCTCGCCGGCCGGCTCGCCGAGATGCGTGAGGGCGATTCGACCGTGCTCGACAACTCGTGCCTGATGTTCCTGTCGAACATGTGGTCGGGCAGCCGGCACGATTCGAGCAAGCTTCCCGTGCTGCTGGTGGGCGGTCTGGGCGGCACCCTCGCCACCGGCCGGGTGCTCGATTACACGGGGCGCGGCGACGAGAACCGCAAACTGTGCAGCCTGTATCTGACGCTGATGAACCGCATGGGCGTTCGGGCGAAGCGGTTTGGCGATGCGTCGTCGGAGATTGCCGGACTGTGACAGATAGGACAACGCCGGAGCCGCCCGACGAGCACAACCGCGCGCTGGCGGCGGCCGTGCATCCGGCGGACTGGATCAATCCCGAACCAGCCCCGCGCTACAACCTCGTCGTCATCGGGGCCGGCACGGCCGGTCTGGTCAGCGCCGCCGGGGCGGCCGGTCTCGGAGCGAAAGTAGCCCTCGTCGAGCGGAACTTGATGGGCGGTGACTGTCTGAATTATGGTTGTGTTCCCTCCAAAGCTCTCATCCGCTGCTCGCGCGCCGTCGCCGAGGCTCGCCGGGCCGACGAATTTGGTGTGCGTCTGGCTGACGGCGTTACGATAGACTTCCCTGCCGTTATGGAACGCATGCGGCGACTGCGGGCCGAAATCAGCCGGCATGATTCCGCAGCGCGTTTTCGCGGCCTCGGCGTTGATGTCTTCCTGGGCGAAGCACGCTTCAGCGGGCCTGATAGCTTGGAGGTGGCCGGGCGAACGCTGCGCTTCGCTCGGGCGATCATCGCTACCGGGACGCGCCCCGCCACTCTGGACCTGCCGGGATTGGATCATCTTCCCTGTTTCACGAACGAAACCATATTCGGACTGAAGGAACTACCCCCACGTCTGGTTATTGTCGGAGCTGGTCCGATCGGCTGCGAATTGGCTCAGGCTTTCCGGCGCTTCGGCAGCGAGGTCCACCTTGTCAACCGCTCGCCCGGGTTGCTCGGCAAGGAGGAACCGGAAGCCGTCGCCCTCGTGCGGCAGCAGTTCGAGCGCGAGGGAATTCATCTGCATCTGGGTGAGAAGGTTCACGGTGGCGAGCGCGAGGGCGATCAATCTTCCCTGGTCATCGAAGAACTAGGCCGAGCAGTGAAACTGCCCGCGGATGCCGTCCTCCTCGCGGTCGGCCGCCGGCCCAATGTCGAGGGACTCGAACTGGAGCGGGCCGGGGTCGAATATGATACGAACGGCGTGCGGGTGGACGACTTCTTGCGCACCGCCAACCGGCGCATTTACGCGGCGGGCGACATCTGTTCGTCTTACAAATTTACCCACGCCGCCGACGCATTAGCCCGCATTGCCCTGCGCAACGCTTTCTTTTCGTTCGGCGTCTTCGGCCGCTCTCGCGTCAGCGATCTCGCTATGCCGTGGTGTACCTACACCGATCCCGAAGTGGCTCACGTCGGCCTGACCGCGCGACAGGCGCAAGAACGCGGGATCGAGGTGCGAACCTTCACGCTGCCGATGAGTGAGGTGGACCGGGCTGTTCTCGATGGGGAAACGGAAGGTTCCGCCCTTATTCATGTCCGCAAGGACAGCGATCGAATCCTTGGGGCCACGATTATCGCGGCCCACGCCGGGGAGATGATCGGCGAAATCGCCCTGGCGATGACGCGGAAACTGGGTCTGTCAGCCCTGTCGCAGACGATCCACCCGTACCCGACGCAGGCGGAGATCCTGAAGCGCCTGGGCGATGCGTACCAGAAGTCCCGGCTGACGCCGCGCACGGCGGCGATTCTGCGCACCATCCTCCGCTGGCGCCGCTAGGATGATGGCGTATGCGCGTGCCCAACAATCACCCCCTGCGAAGGACTTATGCGCTGTTGCGCGAGATGACCGCCCTCGCCGCGGCGGAGAGTCTGCGCGGCGACTCCGGTAAAGCGGCCATCGAAGGTCTCGTCGAACTGCTGTGCGAACCGCGATCCGCTGCGGAAGCGCTGACCGCCCTTTCCGCCCTGGAGGGGCGTACGGAATCGATTGTCATTGATGCTGTGAATGCGGCCCTCGGCAGTCCGTATTCCTCGGTACGACTCGCCGCCATCGAGTCCTTGCGTCAACGTCGGGCGGCCTCACCTCGCCGATTCGTTGCGGCGAATTCTTCAGACGGACGAATCCTGGCTGGTGCGCCGGGCCGCAGTGCGTGCGCTCGCCGATGGTTTGGCCCCCGATCCCTGGTGCGTGCTGGATGCCGCGACGGACCCGCACTGGCGCGTTCGTCATGCCTTGATCGAAGTGCTGCTCGGCTGGGGTGAAACGCAAGACAAGCGAAACGAGATCGACACCCGGCTTGTCCGTGCAGGATCGAACGAACGCATCCAGGGGTTACGCGCGTATTTGCACTTTCGATGGGATGGCCATCCACCGCCGAACGCATCCATCCCCAAGCCAATTGATCCACGCCGGCGCTGTCCATTTTGGGATTGGGACGTGGCCGTGCTTCTCCGCAAGCTCGAAAGGATGGGCGAATCGGGAAGGCGGCAAGCGCTCGACGCCATACCGTTTCTGCTCGGACATGCCGATGGTCGTGTGCGCGGCGTGGCGAGTGGAACGCTGCGAACGGCGGGCGAGGTTTCTCATCTGGTGCAGGCACTCGAATGGCTCGACGATCGACGCGGGGGGGCGTCTAACTCGGTAGAGAAACTGATGAGCCAACTCGATCTCGATCGGGTTGAAGCGATCGTGCGTTTCATCTTGCACGCGCACAATCCATCCGCGGCACAACTGGCCTGGGTTTTGGATCAATGGGGCGATGATCTGCCGCCGGAGGAAGAGCAAGCGTGTCTGGGAGAGCTTCTGCAACATGGCTCCGCACAGCCGGCCAACGTCCGTTGCGCTCTCGCACGTCTGGTAGCGCGCTGGGAGCATCCCGAATCCGAGCGCCGACTTTGGCAGTGGCTCAACGATCCGGATTCGGACGTTCAGCTGGAAGCGCTCCGCGGGTTGAATCGGCGAAACGAGATCCGCTGGGATGAAAGTGTCCTTCGCCGGTTGCTCACCTCGCCGTCGGCGGTCGTGCGCGCCGAGGCGATCAAGGCCGCGTTTGCGAACCATGCGGATGACCGACTTCTGGGACCATTTGTTCGTGATCCGGCGGTCGAGGTTCGCCTGTGCCTGGCTGAATGGCTGATTCGGCAGACGGCGGCATGGGCCGAGTCGTTGCTGGCGATCCTTCAGGAAGATCCGCATCCCCATGTTCGGGCCGCGGCGCTGACAGAGAAACGGGCCGCCGAGTTGGTCGAGGATCCGACAAGGGAAACCTCCTGGCAAGTCCTCGGTCAAGCGGCCCGCCTGCGGCGCGTGCCATTGTGGGAGTTGGCTCCCGAAACATCGTGGCAGCCCGGGGAAACCGTCTCGGTGTCCTCGCCGTGCCCCTTGCTGGCGCGTCGGGCTGGTATTGCTCACCCTCGCTTGCTTGGATCGGCGAAGCTGCCGATCGCGCCGATGGGTATCTCCGGGCATTACGGACTGCCCGTCGAAGGGTTCGTCCGTGCCGCCGAGGCAGGCGTCAACTTGTTTTTCTGGGAGCCGAACTACCAGACCCTTACCGAGTTCGCCACGCGCCTGCCCGGTTCCGAACGGAACGCGCTGCACTTTCTGGCCGGCACCTTCGAGGCCGACGGCGAGCGCGTCCGACGCGATGCGGAGCGCGCCTGCGCCCTCAAGGTCGATCGCCTCGGCCTTTTTCTTTTGTTCTGGGTGCAATCGTGGGATCGCGTGACCGACGATGTACGCGCGGCGCTGGAACGACTGCGGGAAAAGGGATTGATCGCCCAATTCGGGCTTTCGACGCACGCGCGGCCCCTGGCGCTGGAAGCGATGGATGCGGGTTGGGATCCGGTGATGGTACGGCACAGCGCCGCCCATCGCGGGGCCGAGGAACGTATCCTCCCGCGCGATCGAACTCGGAACAAGTATCATCACGTTCAACAACACTTGTTATGGCCGATTGCTGGAACCGCATGGCGATCTCCAACCGCCCCGTGCGTCCGATTGTTATCGCTACACGCTGGCGCAGCCCGGCGTGACGATGTGTCTATCCGCGCCGGCGACGCTCGACGAACTGGAGGAAAACCTGCAAGCCCTTCACGATTCTGCCTTGCCGGATGAGCGAGGCGATCTGCTGCGTAAGAGCGGCGCGGAGGTCTATGAGGAAGATACCGTTTTCCGCAAGCTGATACGGTCCTTGTAATCACCAATTTTTCATTATTGTTCTCCTTGACATCCGTTCCGTGAACCTTCAAACTAATACAGTACAACCTGCCTCGATTCGGCTGTTCCTTCTCCGGTTCGTCGCAGGTCCCGCCTCGCCGAGTGTTGACCCTCCCACCGCTGTTTGGGAAACACGAACCTCGCCAGAATCGGCTTATGATGCAGACTCCCCCGCTATTCCTGTCGGATTCTCGCCGTTTTCTTCTCGGAACGGCCTTCCTGGGCCTCGTCTTCATGCTTCCGCTGCGTGCGTCCGCCGCCGAAGGACATAGCGGACAACAAATATACCGGCAGCAATGCGCCTCGTGTCACGGCATGTCCGGCGAAGGCGTCGAGGACGAATATCCCCGCGAGTTGACCGGCGACAAAACCGTCGCGCAATTGGCGCGTCTGATCGCCCGGACGATGCCCAAGGACACCGACGAGAAATGCACCGGCGCGGATGCCGACAAAGTCGCCGCCTACATCTACGACGCCTTTTACTCCAAGGCGGCCCAGGTCCGCAACAAGCCCCCCCGCATCGAACTAGCCCGCCTCACCGTGCGTCAGTATCGCAACGCCGTGGCCGACCTGATCGGCAGCTTCCGCACGACCGGCCGTTGGGACGACAATCACGGGCTGCGCGGGGAATACACTGCGACGAGACCAAGGAACGGCAACCGAAGAGGGGCGCCGGCCGCGTCATCGATCGCACCGATCCCACCGTTCAGTTTGACTTCGGCACGGCCGCCCCGGACCCCGATCCCAAGAAGTTTGAGGATCCCAGTCGGTTTTCCATCCGCTGGACGGGTTCCGTGCTGGCCCCGGAGACGGGCGAGTACGAATTCATCGTCCGCACCGACCACGCCGCCCGCTTGTGGGTCAACGACACCAAACAGCCGTTGATCGACGCCGGTGTCAAGTCGGGCAACGACATGGAGTATCACGGCTCGATCTTCCTGCTCGGCGGCCGCGTCTACCCGCTGCGGCTGGAGTTCATCAAGGGCCGGAAGGGCGATCCGGACGGGAACAAGAAGGACAAAAAGACGCCGCCTCCCGTCAAGGCGTACATCACCCTGGCGTGGAAGCAGCCGAACCGGGCCGAGGAGACCGTCCCCGAGCGCGTACCTGACGCCCAATGCGTCTCCAGTTGCCTTCGCCGTCCAGACGCCGTTCCCGCCCGATGACCGCAGCATGGGCTACGAGCGCGGCACGTCGATCTCCAAGGCGTGGGAACTGGCCACCACGGACGGCGCCGTCGAGGTCGCCAGCTACGTCGTCGCCCACCTCGCCGAGCTGTCCGGCGTCCCCGACGATGCCACCGACCGCGGACCGCGGCTGCGTGAGTTCTGCCGGAAATTCGCCGAACGAGCCTTCCGTCGCCCGTTGACGGACGAACAGAAACGGCTTTATATTGATCGCCCGTTCGAGAGCGTCTCCGATCTGGTCATGGCCGTCAAGCGCTTCGTGCTGCTCGTCCTCAAGTCGCCGCGTTTCCTTTACCGCGAAGTCGGCGGCAGCCAGGATGCCTATGACGTGGCCGCACGGCTTTCGTTCGGCCTGTGGGATTCGCTGCCCGATGAAGAACTCCTGAAAGCCGCGGCATCCGGCAAGCTGGCCACCCGCGAACAAGTGCTGGCACAGGCCGAGCGCATGGTTTCGGACCTGCGCGCCGCGCCAAGCTCCACGAGTTCTTCCTGCAATGGCTGCGGATCGACCGGACGCCGGAACTATCCAAGGATCCGGCTCGCTTCCCCGGTTTTGACCGGGCCGCCGCTTCAGACCTGCGCACGTCGCTGGAGCTGTTCCTGGATGAGGTGCTCTGGGGCAAGGATTCCGATTACCGCCAACTTCTGCTCGCGGATTATGTGTACCTGAACGGCCGTCTGGCGCGCTGGTACGGTGCCAACCTCCCCGCGGACGCACCATTCCAGAAGGTGTCCTTCCCGTTTGGCGACCGGGCCGGCATTCTAACGCACCCGTACCTGATGGCGATCTTCGCTTACAACGAGGCCAGCTCGCCAATTCATCGCGGCGTGTTTCTGGTCCGCAACGTCCTGGGCCGCACGCTGCGGCCGCCGGCCGACGCTTTCGCCCCCCTGGCCGCGGATCTCCATCCACACTTGACCACGCGCCAGCGCGTCGAGCTGCAAACCCGGCCCGAATCGTGTCAGACCTGCCACAGCATGATTAACCCGCTCGGCTTCACCCTGGAGAGTTTTGACGCCATCGGCCGACACCGCAACAAGGAGAAGGATCAGTCCGTTGATGCGGAAGGCAGCTATCAGACGCTCACCGGCGAGGTGGTGAAGTTCCATAGCGTCCGCGAGTTGGCGACGTATCTGGCCGGCAACGAGGAGGCGCATGACGCCTTTGTCGAACGTCTCTTTCACAATCTGGTCAAGCAGCCGATTCGTGCTTATGGCCCGCGAAAACTGGCGGAATTGCGACATTCTTTCGCCGATAATCAGTACAATATCCGCAAACTAATGGTCGAGATCATCGCGGAGTCGGCCCTGCCGCCGCGTAAGGTTAGCGACGCTTCGGCGAAGCGGCGCTAAACGAATAAACCTCTGACAAACGATTTTTTCGGAGAAGTGACGTGATCCGAACGAGCACGCGACGCGAGTTCATCCGCGATCTGGGCCTCGGCGCGACGGCCCTGCCGTTCATCCTGAACCTGCCCAGCCTCGGCTTCGCCAACCAGAACCGGCGCAAGCAACGGCTGGTGGTGATGTTCAGCCCCAACGGCATCGTGCCCAACACGTTCTGGCCCGACCAGGAAGGGAAGCTGACCGCGCTCAAGGAGAGCCTCAAGCCGCTGGAGCCGTTTAAGGATCGCACCCTGATCCTGCATGGGGTCTGCGACAAGGTCCGCGGCGACGGCGACGCCCACATGCGCGGCATGGGCTGTCTACTCACCGGCATCGAGTTGTTCCCCGGCAACATCCAGGGCGGCTCCGATACGCCGGCGGGCTGGGCCAAGGGCATTTCCGTCGATCAGGAAATCAAGAACTACCTGCAAGCCAACCCGGCCACGCGCACGCGCTTCGGCTCCCTCGAATTCGGCGTGATGGTGCCCGAACGCGCCGACACCTGGACCCGCATGGTCTACACCGCGGGCAACAAGCCCGTCGCGCCGATCGACGACCCGTACCAGATGTTCACCAAACTGTACGGCCGGGCCAAAGATCAGGAACATTTGAAGAGCATTCTCGACGAGCTTCAGGACGATCTGCAAAAGGTCCGCTCCGTGGTCAGCGCCGAGGATCGCCGGCTCCTGGAGGAGCACGCCCATTTCGTCCGCGAGATGGAGCAGGAACTCAAGGAGGCTCGCAAGGCGGATGTCGGCCATGCCGTGCCGGCGCTGGAGCCGGGCGTCAAGAAACAGAACGACAACATGCCGCGCATCTGCAAGATGCAGATCGACCTGATGGTTAACAGCTTCGCCGCCGATTTCACGCGCGTGGCGACGCTGCAAATCACCAACTCGGTCGGCATGGCCCGGATGCACTGGCTGAAGATCAACGAGGGCCATCACGAGCTGTCGCACAACCCCGACAGCGATAAAGTTTCCCAGGACAAGCTGACTCGCATCAACCAGTGGTATTGCGAGCAGATGGCCTACCTGGCCAAGCGCCTGGCCGAGACGCCGGAGCCGGGCGGCGGCGGCAGCCTGCTCGATAACACGCTCATCGTCTGGACCAACGAGCTGGGCAAGGGCAATTCGCACACCCTCGACAACATCCCGTTCGTGATGGTCGGCAATGGCCTCGACTTCCGCATGGGCCGGTCGGTCCAGTACAAGAAGTTGCCCCACAACCGGCTGCTTTTGTCGCTGGCCCACGGCATGGGCCACCGCATCCCGCGCTTCGGCAATCCCAACTTCTGCGGCGAAGGCGTGCTGCCGAATCTGACCTGATCTCCGTTCAGGGCCGTTCACATAGCCCCCGGCTTGCCGGGGGGTATCGCATTTCCCCCGGCAAGCCGGGGGCTATGTGAACAGCCCCTATTCTCACCAGTACACCATCGTGCGTTTGACGCCTCTCCCGGTGCGGACTATGGTTTGAGCGGGAACAGAGCGGTGGCAGGCTCGCAGTCCGCGCCCCGCCGGGAGGTAGCCGGTGAACAAGCAACGCATTCACTTGAAGGCGATGGGCCCGGAGTTCTCGGGCCAAACATGGACGTGCAACGCGCGGGCGCGCGTCGGCCGCTTTCCGGGGCTGGAGGTGGCCCTGGAACACTCCTCCGTCAGCCGTCATCACGCCGAGATCTCCCCCGCCGAAGAAGGCTGGGTCGTCCGCGACCTGGGCAGCACCAACGGCACCCTCCTCAACGGCGTGCGCATCGGGCAAGCCGGCCGGGAACTGCGCTCCGGCGACGTTCTTCAGTTCGGACGCATCGCTGCGGCCGTCTCCTTCCTGGGCGACGCGGTACTGGCGCGCGTGGAGAAGGACGAGGAAGCTCTGGCGGTCGTGTCGCCGGCCGGCTGTGCGCTGGTGCAGGGGGTGGACACCGTGCCGCAGCGCGGGGTACTCCTTCAGCCGGTCACGAATCTCGGCGAGGGGCAGGATGTCGTCCTTCAGACGGTGACGGCGCTGGCGCAGGCGGTCGAGCTGCGCGACAAGTACACGGGCGGCCACACGCAGCGCGTCACCAATTACGCGCTGCTTTTGGCCGAGCGGCTGGCCCTGTCGCCGGTCGAGAGTCGCATCCTGCAAGTGGGTGTACCGCTGCACGACATCGGCAAGATCGGTGTAGACGACGCGGTCTTGCGCAAGGCGGGGCGCTGAACCGAATCGAGTTCCAGAGCATGCGCTCGCACACGATCCGCGGGGCGGCCATCCTGTCGGGCATTCCCGGCCTGGCCCCGGTGCTGCCGATCGTACGCAGCCATCACGAACGCTGGGACGGCCGGGGCTATCCCGACGGCCTGGTCGGCGACGCCATTCCGCTGTTGGCGCGGGTGGTCTCAATCGCCGACGCCTTCGACGCCATGACTTCCGACCGCCCTTACCGCAAAGGGTTGCCGATAGCCCGTGCGTTCGCCGAGATCTCGGCCGGCTCCGGCAGCCAGTTCGACCCGCGCTGCGTTTCCGCCTTTCTGGCGCTAAGGCCCTATCTGGAAGAATTGCTCCGGCAGCGCCAGTCGATGGCCGAAACAAATGAGCATGAAGCCTTCGGCGAAGGGGCCGCTTCCTCGGCCTGAGTTGCCGCCCAGCGGCCGTTTGCCTCGCCGCCTGGCATGACCTATGGTTGATCGCCCCTGCTTGTTGCGGGGCACCGTTTCCGCCCGCCGGGTGTGGTTCTCCCGCTGCCCGGCGGGTTTTTTTATTTCCATCTGAAAAGTTAGTTCCCGCCCTCAAGTCGGACACCTCGCACGGCCGATGACAGAGATACCTTACCCTCTGTCCGCGTAAAGGAAGACACCATGACGAACGATCCGAATGCCCGCCTGCAAAAGCTCATCCGTCGCCTGCGCTCCAAAAACGATGTCAAGCGCGTTCACGCCGGCTTGCTGCTGGGCAATATGGGGCCGGCGGCCAAAGAGGCCGTGCCGACCCTGCTGGATTTGCTACGTGAGGCCAACGCGAAGGACCGCCGGCTGGCGGCCTGGACGCTCGGCTACCTCGGCGCGGCAGCGGCCGAGGCGATCCCCGCTCTTCTCGTGGCCGTTAGCGATCCGGACGAGGGAGTGCGCAAGATGGCCCGTGAAGCCCTGGATAAAATCAGTCCCGTGGACATGGCTACGCGAGCGGCCTGAGGATCGATAGACACAATCCTACCAGCCCGCGGCGCCTTTGGCGCCGCGGGCTGGTTGTGTTTCGCCGGGGGACTTTCTCAGTCCGCCATCAGCTCGACGAGTTCGCGCATCCGGGCGGGGCCGAGACGGGTGCGGATCTCCTTGATCGTCCGCAGGTCTTTGAAGCGAACGCCGTCGAAGGCGGCGGTTTTCAGGGCCGTGCCGCCGGCAGGCGTTGCGCCCGCCGCCTTGCGGCGCCGCCTACCGCGTGAGGACTTCCCGCCCAGTTTGCTCTTGTAGACGGAGATGACCTTGGCCGTCATTACGACGCCGTAGCGGGAGTGGACGAACTCCTGAATCTCGCTGGGCGTGGCCCGTTTGCCCAGCTCCGCCAGGGCACGCCGCACAGCATCCGCCTTGCTGGCTACCTCCTCGACGGATCGGCCTCCCTCGGTCTGCCCGGAAGAATTGTGTGTCATCGGTTTCTTCTTCGCCATAGAACGTCTCGTGCGTCACGGGTTGGTCTCACACCGCTGCGACTATACTACACCCGCAAGGGAGAAGAACAAGGAATAAATCTCGTTTCGCGGCGCTCGGCGAGCTGGCGCGAAACGAGATTTATTCCGGGGCAGCCCCTTATCTCTTTACTCCTGTCCTGATGGCCGTTAAAGTTTCCAAATCAACTTGCCGCCTGGCTGCACTAGTAGGGTGATGGGTAGGACGCGACCGGGTTCAGGAGGGACCATGCCACCCCGACGGCTCGAACTCATCCTCGGGACTGCCATGCAGTCTCTCCGCCGCGATCCGCGCTCCGACGCGGAGCTGTTGACGCGCTTCCTCGACCACCGCGACGAAACTGCCTTTGAAACGCTCGTGGTGCGGCACACGCCGGCGGTGCGCGCCGCCTGCCGGGGTTGGCTGCGTTCGACGGCCGACATCGACGACGCGGCGCAGGCGACTTTTCTCGTGCTAGTCCAGCGCGCTCGCGCTATCCGTGATCGGGCCGCGCTGGGACGTTGGCTGTACGGCGTGGCCGCCAACGTGGCCCGCCGGTTGCGCCATCGCCAACCCGTCACTTGCCCGGTACCTGAGAACTTGCCGGGCCGCGAGCCGGCACCCTACGACGAACTCCGCGATCTGCTGGCCGAGGAAGTCGCTCGCTTGCCGGAGAAATATCGCTTGCCGGTCCAACTCTGCTACCTGGCCGGTCTGACGACGGCCGAGGCCGCCCAGCGCCTGGGCTGGCCGAAAGGGACGGTGTTGACGCGCCTGGCCTGGGCGCGCGAGCGATTGCAGAAGAACCTGGCGCGGCGCGGCGTCGCGCCGGCCGTGCTGGCGGGGTTGCTGCTGGGTACGACGGTCCCGGCCGTCAGCCGGGAGTGGAGCCGCTTGACGGCGCGGGCCGCCAGGGGGATTCTTACCGGCGAATCCCCGACCAAAATGGGAGTATCCGGACGAACAGTATCTCTAATGGAAGGAGTGGTACGCGCCATGTTTTATGACCGACTGAAGTACATCGCCCTGGCGGCCCTCTTGGCCGTCGGCCTGGCCGGGTTCGGCATTGGCCACTGGGCGACCGCCTCAAACGGCCTCGGCGAGAAACGCACGCCGCTGGCTGTGCTCAAGGGCAAAGAGCCGGTTGACCCGCTGCTCAAGGAGAAAGAAGCTGTCGATCCGCCGGTCAGCAAAGCCCCGGCGAAAGCCGCTGGCCGCCGGCGTGAGGCCGTCATCCGCCTGCCGATCGGCACGTTCGTCAAGGAAGTCGATGCGGCGCCCTATGGCTCCGGCCGGCTGACGTGGACCTATGACGAGGAGCGTGTGCTGGGACTGATCGAAGGGTCGGTGATGGGCTTCGAGTTCGAGCTGGCCACCGAGGCGGAATATTCGCTCAGCAGCAACGGCACCATTTACGGCCTGCTCACCAGCGTCCGCCTCAACCATGTGCGCCTGCCCGACGGCGAGGAGTTCGCCGAGCTGAGGCCGTTTGCCGGGCTTTGGTCGGCCGTGGAACCGCTGGTCAACGAAGTCCTCGTGGATTTGCCGTTCAGCTATCAGTTCCGCGTCCAGGGCGACCGGCTGGTCATCAGCAATTTCCGCATCCTGCTGGCCGGGCCGAATCCGCTGGGCAAGCTGGGCGGGCTGGCCGCGGGCAGCGGTCAAGGTGAAGCGTTCGCGTTTCTGGCGTACTTCCAGGCTTTGGGCACCGCCCTGGAGGGTACCTACATCGCCCCCGACGGGAAGGAGAAACCCGCTCCGAATAAACGGCCGATGTTCTCGAAGCCGCGCGGCTCGTCGAACACCAAGAAGATCAACTTTACCAATCCCCGCCTGGGTAATGTCATGCCTCCCACGACTCTTTCGGGAATGACACAACCTCCAGCCGTGGCATCCTCTCCTCTCCCGCCTTACCTTCCTGCGAAGTAAGGGTGACGGAAGCCGCCAGCCCGCGGCGTCCGCAAGGGTTGCCCCTTGCGGACGCCGCGGGCTGGTAAGCAAACTGCAACTAACACACCGCCAGGGGCCTCGTAGCGCGATGGGTTTCGCGCTCCTGCAAGGTCTGCCGCAGATAGGCGACCTCTTCCGTTCGTGCCTCGGCAAATCGGCGCAGCTCGCGCAAATGGCGGAAGCGTCCCACCGCCACGGCGATGGCCGGCGCCAATTCGCGCTCGGTGATCGGCTTGTGCAGAAAGCCCAGCACGCACTCGGCTCCGGCGGCACGGGCCAGCAGTTCGGGAGCCGGTTGCTTGCATACGAGGATGATGGGGGTGAGGCCTTCGCGGCTGAGCTGCTCGATCGCCTCCACTCCGTCCAGTTCGGTCAGATGCAGGTCGGTAAGGATCAGATCGGGCTGCACGGCGGAACACAACTTCACCAGCTGGAGTCCGCTTTCGACGACCGTGACCTCATGGCCCATCCAGGGCAACAACTCCTGGTAGAACAGACGCATCCACATATCGGCATCGGCCGCGACCACGCGCAAGGCGGTCGGCGGCGGGGCGAGGATCGCGGTGGACTCGGCGTCGCTCTCCGGAAATGGTGAGGCGTGTCGGTTAACCATGACTCTCCTCGATTGTAAAGCCGTCCGGCGCAATCCTGCCCGGCACTGGTGCGGAGTCGCGTGGCGTCAAGTTGGATTTGTTGCACACATCGTTATAGAAGAGACTGATGATGCTGTCAAGGAAGTTGCGCTCGTTCGGGCGCGTTCCTTTGTCCCGGCGAGGCAACCCCATGTCATTCTGGCGGAGCGCGATTGCACTGGTTCTTCTGCTCGCAGTCGCCGTCCCGCTGGCCGCGCCGGTGGCGCAACTCCTGGCCGACCCCTCCGCCTGGCACGGCTGGGCGGAAGCGGATCGGCTGTTCGGCCTGGCCCGAAATACTCTTTTCCTGACCGCCGGCACGGTGGCGCTGGCCCTGCCCACGGGGATCGCCGGGGCGGTGCTGCTCTATCGCACGGATTTGCCGCTGCGCTATCTCATCCGTCTCGTGACGTTGTTGACGCTGTTTGTGCCGTTGCCGCTGTTCACTTCTGGTTGGCAAACCGTCCTTGGTTCGGGCGGCTGGCTGCCGGTGCCGGCCTGGTCGGGCTGGGCGGGAGCATGGACTCCGTGGGGACAGGGCATCGGCTCAGCGATTTGGATTCATGCCGTGGCGGCGCTGCCGTGGGTGATCCTGCTGGCCGGGCAGGGATTGTCCTGGGTCGAGCGCGAGCTGGAAGAAGACGCCCTGACGCTGATGCCGCCGTGGCGCGTGCTGTGGCACGTCACGCTGCCGTGCGCCGGGGCGGCCATCGGGGCAGCGGCGCTGTGGGTCGCGCTGCAAGCGGCGACGGAAATCACCGTTACCGATGTCATGCAGGTGCGCATGTTCGCCGAGGAGGTGTACACGCAACTCGTCGGCGGTCCCGACGCGGACGACGGCGTCGCGCGGGCCACGGCCGTGACGCTGCCGTTCGTGCTGCTTGTCGCGCTGGGAGTCGGTTGCATGGCCCGATTCTGGGAGCGTCGCCTGCCGGCCCGGACGACGCTGTTGACACCGCCCTTGCTGTTTCGTCTGGGCCGATGGCGCTGGCCGCTCGCCTTGATGATGACGCTCGGGTGTGGCTTGTTGCTGGCGATGCCGCTGGGCAGTCTGATCTGGAAGGCCGGTCTAAGCGGCACGCCGCCGGAATGGTCGATGGCCGCCACGGGGCGTTATCTCGTCCGCGCCGGCCGGCCGCCGGAGGGATGGATGCTGCTCCATAGTCTGCTCTTGGCCGCCGCCTCCGGCGCGTTGGTCGCCACGGGCGGATTGCTGGCGTCTTGGGCGGCGCGTGGCTCGCGCGGGTTCCGCGCCGGCGTGTTGATATTGATGGCCGTGGCCTGGGCGATGCCGGGACCGCTTCTGGGCCTGGGGCTGAAGACGATCATCGACTGTCTGCTGGCGCTCACCGGCTCGCGCGGGTTGGCCGTCGCGCTTTACCACGGCCCTTCGCCGCTGCCGCTTCTGTGGGTCGATGCCATCCGCTTTTTCCCGTTCGCCGTGGCGCTTCTCTGGCCGGTAGTGCGTCTTCTGCCCGCGGAGTTGCACGACGCGGCGCGCGTGGACGGGGCGACCTCGCGGCAGGAATTGCACTTTGTCGTTTGGCCGTTGACCTCGGGGGCCTGGCTGCGAACGGCCTTGGCCGTGGGCGTGCTGTCCTTGGGCGAACTGAGTGCCGGCAAACTGGTTGCCACACCGGGCATGCCCGGCTACGCCACGGAGATTTTCACCCAGATGCATTACGGCGTCACCAACGAACTGGCCGCCCGCTGTGTGCTGCTCTTGCTCGCGGTGGCGATCGGTGGATCGGCCGTGGCGACGGTCGGGCGGCGGCGCTTCTTCGTTGGTATACTCTCGTGAGTCGGATGGCGAAGGCAGTTTGCCTCTTTGCCAAACCGCTCGGAGTTGGCAAAGAGGACTCTTTCACGTAAGCAATGTATTTATAAGGATTAACGTCCAATTATGGGCGCGACTTTGCCACTTTGCCTCTTTGCCACAGGGGGTCGAAACTTGCTGATTTAAGGTATCCGCTCACGGGAAGAGGGTGAAATGCGTACAGAAAGAAGCGGCGGTCCGAGCGAAAGCCGGAGGCCGGGCTTCGCTGGGGAATACGCCGAAGACAAGGCCATCGAAGAGAGACCACCGGGCAGGGCGGACAGCCGAGGTGTTCGGCTACCGGGTGTTGTGGGGGAGGCGAATTTCTCTACAGGTTAAGCACCAAAAAACGGACAAGATTACGTAGGCAGCACAAGAGGATCGGCAAACGGAGGTGGTAGGGCAGTTCTTTGATCCCCAACAAGTCCGTTATCATGTGAGATGCTGGAAGCGAGCGGCCATTCTCATCTGCCGCCCGGTTTCCTGTTCACGTCCTTCACGTCCTTCTTGGCCGGCTCCTTGTTCTGATCCCGGAGCTTGACATCTTCCTTGGGCTTCTTGATCTCCTCAATCATCTTGAGAATCATGAATCGCTGCGGCTCGTCGAGATCCTTGCGGTGGGACGCCTTGTCGAGAGCGGCGATCACTTGGGGACTGGCCACGCCGACGTATACAAGGGCGGTGCAGGCCGCCATCACGACGGGGAGGGCATCCTTTGCAGAGCCTTCGAGTTCGGTGGCCTTGATGAGTGCATCGAGGACTTTTTCGCCCCGGTCGCCCATCCGACCCAGCGCCTCGATGGTGGCGAGTTTCACCTGAATATCCTTGTCGTCGAGGAGGCGAATGACATCCCCTACGTTCTGGTGCGCTTTGACGCCCAGCGCGCCCATGGCCCGGACAGCGTTCACACGGACCTCGCGCTCGCGGTCGCTCATGTATCCGACGATGGTTTTCAGATAGCTTTCATCGACCTTGTCATCCAGGGCCATGATGGCGACGTGCGACCACAGTTTGACGACCTTGTCCCGGCTCTTGAAGGTAAAGGGGCCTTTGAGTTGGTTCATCACCTGCGTGTATTTGTTCGGGTCCTGGGGCCGGCCCATCCCTCCGAGGGCCATGATCGCCTGCAAGCGCACCTTGCGGGTCGGCTCGGTGGCGGGGTTCAAGCGCGCGATCAGCGCGTCGGTGACACGCGGGTCCGGCCCTTTGGTCGGATCGACGCCGGCCGCACGCAGGGCCATGATGCAGGCCTCGCGCACCTCAAAGGTGCTTTGAATGGCCATGCCCATCACGAGGTCGGTGATGACGATTCGGGCGTCCGTACCGAAACGGGGCAACGCCCGCGCCGCCTCGTAACGGATAATGGTCTGCGGATCGTGGGCGACGCAATGGCCCAGCGCCCGGACCACGGCCTCCCGGTCCGCCGACTTGACGCCCATCACCCCTAGCACCAGCACGGCCTTGGCACGCGGGCTGGCATCGCCGTCATTCTGGGCCATGCGGGCCAGCTTACGAATGGCGTCCTCGCCGCGGAGCCGAAAGAGGGGCATGACCATGACTGCCTCCACCCGCACGCTGGGGTCCGGATGGCTCAGGTCCTGCACCCAGTCGTCGAACGACTTGCCGCCGATCTCGGCGGGGGATTGGGTGTACCCGGCGGGATATCTCGGGCTTCTGTCGTCGGGGCCCGGCTTGGGCGTGTCCACTTTGTTTATCGCTGGTTTCGCCTGCTCCGCGCGGGCGGTCTCCGCCGGTTTCTGGAGCAGCGCCTGATGCGCGGCCCAGCCCATACCGGCGGCGAAGACGCTTCCCGCCAGTACCACCGCCGCCACCGCTTTCAACTTGCCCACTGCCATGGTCCGCACGATGTCTTGTGCCAGCGTGGCGACTGACGTAGAAACCGTACCCGCGGCGGATTCCCCCAGCGCGAATAACGCCGCCGTCCGTAGCACCGCCGCCAGCGAGGTCGCCGGAGCCCCCATCGGCTCGGCCAATACCATGCCGGAAAGCGTCAGACCGCGCCGCAGCAACCGGCAACGCAGCAGCTCGCGAGCGCGCGCCAGCCGGCTGCAAACCGTGCCGTCCTTCCAGCCCAACTGCCGCGCCGCCTCGGCGTACGTCTTACCCTCCAGGTAACACAACACCAAGGGAGCGCGATACTTCTCCGGCAGCCGGTCCAACTCCTCATCCAGCACCAAACGCAGGTCCCTCCCTTCGACGACGGCGAGCGGATCGCTCGACGCGGGCGGCTGCGCCTGTGCTTCGTAGAGGCGTCGGCGCATGGCCGTCACCCGGGCCTTGAGGGCGACGCGGTAGGCGACGGCATGCAGCCAGTTGGCCAGCGACTCGCGGGTGCGCAGCGAGCCGGCCTTGCGCACCAGGACGAGAAAAGCAGCCTGGAAAGCGTCCTCGGCGTCGTGTTCATCGCCGAGCAGACGCCGGCACACGCCCCAGACCAATGCGGCATGCCGATGCAGCAGCGCCTCGAAGGCAGCTTCTTCGCCGCGGGTGATGTAACACCAAAGCAAGTGACTATCCGTCGCCTCGGTGACATACGAGGTATCGGAGAGGCGACGCAGGCTGCGGAGAAGGGCGACGAGTGCGGCGTGAGCCATGATAAAGTCCTTCGGGGGAACGAGATGGTTCTATTAGAATAATGCCCACCCGAAGGCGAACTCGTCCAACTTTTCTCGTTGGCGGAGAGCAGGCGTGCCAACTCCCTGTCGGTCTTGGCGCGGCCAGGTGAGCGAGCGCGGCCTTCGCCTCGCGTGCCTGTTCTATTTGCCGAGATGTGGGCCGCCAGAAAGGCTGAAACCAGTAGAGGAATCCCCGCCAGGTCTCTTCCTGGTCGTTTCCTCCAAAATGGTAGTCCTCCTGTCGCTCCCGTGGTTATCCAGGACCATACGCTTTTTTCCCTCGACCCGTGAGCGCTTACGATTTAAGAAGTCGTTTACCCAATATCGGACCGAGCGAAGCTCTGTCGGCGGTTCGCATAAGGAGGATTTCCGTGACAGAACCGATGCAACCTCTCCATGCCGGCCCTCAACCCATCCTAGTGGAGATCGCTCCCGGCGAACTGCTCGATAAGATCATCATCCTGGAGATCAAGGCCCAGCGCATCACCGATGTCGACAAACTCCACAATGTCCGCACCGAATTGGCCGCGCTGCGAGCCATCCGCGAGCGCGCCATCCCTACCTCGGCCGAACTGGGAGAACTGGCAACTGAGTTGCATCAAGTCAATGAGAACCTTTGGGACGTGGAGGACGCCATCCGGCTGTGTGAACGCGACGGCGATTTTGGCCCGCGCTTCGTGGAACTGGCTCGTTCCGTCTATCGCCACAACGACCGTCGCGCCGCACTCAAACGGCGGATTAACGAGCTGCTCGGCTCGGCGATCCGCGAGGAGAAACAATATACGTCCTACTCGGCCACCGCGCCGCCCTCCCCCTCGCCGCCGCCGATCTTTCGGAAGAACTGATCGAGGACGGCGGGATCCGAACGATCCTCAAGCGTCGTCGTTTCGTCGGCGCCTTCCGAGTCGTTCGACTCGTCCCAGGTCGTCCGATCGTCCTTGGTGGACAGATCATTGGTCGGACGGATGCCATTTCGGTTGCCGCCCAGACCGGTGACGGTCAGGCTCGCCGCCGGGCTGCGCGGGAGGATGCCGTTGCCGGTGCCTCCGGCGAAGCTGTCGGATACGACGGCCGAAGTCGGCGGGTTGGGATCACGGCTTTCGCCCAGGCCGAGCGCCAGCCAGGCCCAGTTCGCCACCCAGCCGATGCCGTTCGTGAACGGTGAGGAAGCGGATACCGGGGCCATCGGCTCGTTTAGCCGCGACCCGAAGGGGAGCGCGCCCCCCTTCGGGTCGCGGCTAAACGAGCCGGCGCTGGCGATATCGGTCAAGGCCGCGTTCAGTGCGTCGGCGTAGGTGGTGTCCAGGGGAGGCAGGGCCAGGTCCGCCACCGTCAAGCCGCCCTTGACCACACCCGTCGGCAGGCTCTCGAACATCGGCGAATTGGGATCGCTGCTTCCGCCCAGGCCCAGCGCGTGGCCTATCTCATGCGTCACCGTCGTCGTGAAGCTGTACTGGCCGGCGGCGATGGCCGTCGGGTCGGACCCGGCATACCAGTTCCAACCCTGGATCAGCGTGATCTCGCCGGTGTCTACCGTGAAGCAGCCCAGCACACCGTCGGCCATGCCGCCGACAGGGCTGGTGGTGTTACTGTCGATGGTGATGTTCGCCAGGGACGGGTCGTTGACCTCGGCCACTGTGACGCCGTAAGGCACCAGGAGAGTGTTGGTGTTGGTGATGACATCCTGGATGCGTGCCAGTTCGTCGGATGTGAAGTAGCCGTTGCTGTTGTCCACATACATGGACAGGTTTCCGGCCAAGAGTTGTCCGGCGGTGTTGTTGGTGCTGTCCGAACCGTTGGTCAGCGTGCTGGAGCCGTTGCCGCTCACTTGCAACTGGGCGACGATCAAGGGCGAATGTTTGACCTGGGCATTGCCGCTGACGTTGAGGAGCGCCTGCGGGGCGTAGATCAGGCCGCCGTTGAGGCTGGCGACGCCGCTGCCGCTCAGCGCGATGGCCCGGTTATTGTCGCGTTCCTGGAAGATGAGCACGCCGGCATAGATACCCGTTGTGGGTGCGGTGAGGCTGACGGTGCCGTTGCCGCCCAGCGTGATGCCGCCGAAGTTGCCGCCGCTGCCGGTCGTAGTGTAGTTGCTGCCGGCGTTGTAGAGCATGACACCGCTGCCCGTGACGCTGCCGTTGCCGGTGACGGTGAATCCACCGCCGGCCAGGACATAAACGCCCGGATTCATGGTCAACTTGGCATTGCCGGAGACGCTGATCTGGCCGTAGATGCCGGGGTTGATGGTCAGCGTCTGGCTGCCGCCGAGGTTGACCGAATTTTGCTTGGTGCCGCCGGTGGGTACGGTCAGGGCGGCTTCGGGGTCGAAGACACTGGCGCTGCCGGTGACGGGCTTGACGCTGAGGGTGGCACTGCCGGAGGTTTGCACGCCGCCGACGACGTGGATGGCCGAGGCGGAGACCGTGGCGCTGCCGCTGGCCTGGAGGGCGGTGGAAGACTTGGAGTCCACCTGGATCAGCCCAGCGATGTTGACGCTGGCGTTGCCGGAAACGCTCAGGTCGCCGCTGAGCGAGGAATTCAGCGTGTAAATCGACTCGACGATAGTGGCGCTAACGCTGGTGCTGGCGGCGAGGAAGTTGGAGCTGGCGGCATAGGAAACGGTGATGGTTTGCGGCCCGACCGGCAGGGTGGCGGTGGTTAGGCTGGCGGTCCCGTTGGCGGATAGGGAGACCGTCCCGAGGTCCACCTGCGTGGTGGTGTCGTAGAAATCGACGCTGCCAGCGGGGGTCGCATTGCTCGGGGCCTTGGCCGTCACGGTGGCCGACAGGGTCAACGGCTGTCCGAAGTCGGACGTGACGGTAGAGGAGGGAACGGTGAGAAGGATTGAGACCGGGTTGACGGTCAGGGTGGTGCTGCTGTCGCTGGCGGACAGGTAGTCCGTATCGGCTGTGTAGCGGTAGGTAATCGTGTACGGCGTCGCGGAGGGAGCCAACGTGTGCGTGTCGAACGTCATCGTGAAGTGATCGTTGGCATCCAGCGCGGCGCTTTGGGTCAGGCCGCCGATCGTCGCGGTTACGGTCTCGCCGGCAGAAATGGTCTGCTGTCCCGCGTTGGGGGCGAGGTGCCCCGACAAGGTAATGGAAGGCGTGCCGTAGGCGATGGCTTGCGAAGCCGTAAGGCCGCTGAAGGCCGGCTGCGCCTGCCCGACCGCCTGGGTGAAGGCCGGTGCGCTGCTGGCAAGGAAGTTCGCGTTGCCGGCGTAAGAGACGGTGATGGTCTGCGAACCGACCGCAAGGGCGGAAGTCGTCAAGGTGGCGGTGCCGTTGGCGGACAGGGTGGAGCGGCCCAGGTCGGTTTTCGTAGTGGTGTCAAAGAAGCCCACGCTGCCGGTGGGGACGAGTGCGTTCGAGGGACTCGCCGTTACCGTGGCGGTGAAAGTCAGCGATTGGCCGAAGATGCCCGTGGCGGTCGAGGACGAGACGGAGGTCTCCGTGGGAATGGCCGTGACGCTCACGGTGGTGGTGTTGGCACTGTTGACGAGCAGGTTGCTGCCGCTGCTGTAGGCCGCCGTGATGGTGTCGGTGCCGCCCTGGAGGGCGGAAGAGGTCAAGCTGGCACTGCCGCCGCTCAGGGTCTGGCTGCCCAGGAGCGTGCCGTTGCTGTAGAAGGTCACGGTCCCCGTCGGTGTGGTGCCGCCCTGGGCCGTCACCGTGGCCGTCAGGGTGACGGCGCTGCCATAAGAGATCGGGTTCGAGGCGGATGAGCTGCTGACCGCCATGTGCAGGCCGCTCGACTGGTCGTAGATCTGCACATGCTGCGGCCACGGCGTGGCGACGTTGGATACGTCCGTATTATACGGACCGCTGCCGGTATACACGGCGGCCTGTCCGGCGAAGCCGGGCGCGAAGCCAAAACTGTCGTTGCCCGAGCTTCCCAGCACCGTATCGTTGCCCGTGCCGCTGCCGGCAATGAGTGTATCGCCTGCCGCGGACGGGTCCGTGCCGAAGCTGTACATGAAGAGCTGATAATTCCCGGCCGGACTGATCGGCAAGGTGGTCACGCCGACGTAATAGGTGCCGGCGGCCGGCAGCGTCACGTCGAACAGCGTCGAGTCGTTGGATTCAAACTCGTGCTGGTTGACGGCGCCGGCCCCGTAGAAGGCGGTCGTTGTGTTGTTGCCGGCATACGACACGAGGTTGCCGTTGGCGTCCAGCACTTCCAGGGCCGGCAAAATGGGATGGGTGTTGAGCGTGTTGGTGGCGGAGATCACCTGGAAGGCCATCAACTCGCCGGCCGTGGCCTGGAAGGAATAATACTGCACCTGGCCGGTCTGGATTGCGGAGTTGACGGCCGCGGCAGTGACGGCGAACGCTTGCCCGGCGCCGGGGACACCGGCCGGCAGCGTGTTGGGCACCGCGAGGCCGGGCAGCGTGCCGAGCTGATAGACCGTACCCGGATCGGGCAGGACGACTTCGTTGCCGGTCGCCCCACTCTTGACCGCCTGGATGGTGGGTAGACTCTGCTGCGCCAGCACCGTGCCGGTGTCGTCAAACGCCAGCTTGATGAGGTCGCGCTCGCCGAGGTAGGTCTGCCCGGCGGCGGCCTGGATGCTCGTCCCCACCGAGGCGGGCGAGGCCATCACGTCGTTGGGCGTCTGAGTGGCGTTTTCCAGCCCGGTGTAGAAGGGGTAGAACAAATCCGGATTGACGCCGGAGTAAATCCCTGAGCCGATCGGCCCGAAAGCGTCCTGGTGCTGGAGTCCGGACAGGTGGCCCAACTCGTGGGCCGCGACGGTGGCTGTCAGGTTGACGATGTTGGTTAGCGTTGGAGACACCTGATCGGACCCGCTGCCCAAAAACGGGACGATGTTGATGGTCGCTCCGCCGCCGAGGTTGAGGTGATCCACGTCGAGCTGACTGGCTTCTCCGCCGCCCGACGAGGACGAGCCGATGGCCAGCGTGGCGTACTGTCCGCCGGTCATCTGGGCCAGCCTGCGCGGCCTGGTTGGGATCCTGAGTGAAGACGTAGTTGAAACCGTTGTAATCGCGGGTCAGGGCCGCCTGAATCGCGTCGCGCTCGGACTGCGTGTAGATGAGACCGTCCGGCTGCGCGGGGAGGAAGTCGAGGTAGACGACTTGCTCGATGTAACCCTGGACGTAGTTGCTGCCCGACCCGCCGACCAGACTGTCGTCGCCGCCGGCGCCGATGAGCGTGTCGCCGCTGTTGTTGCCGACGATCGTGTCGGGATAGGGCGTGCCGATGATGGTGGTGAAGGCGGACGGATTGGACAGCGTCAACGTCAGGTTGCCGGGGCTGACGGGCGCGGCCGTGACGTTCTGCGACAGGTTCAGGTTGACCGGCGCGCCGAAGGCCAGGAAGTTCAGCGTGTTCTTCGTGCTCGCCGATTCGTTGAGGACATCGCTGCCGAGATGGGTGCCACTGAACACATAGCTGTCGCCGCCGGCGCCGGTGAAGGTGTCGTTGCCGGTGCCGACCGTGAAAGTGTCGCCCCGGCTGTTGCCGGTGATGACATCGTTGTACGGGTTCGCGGTGGTGGCGGTGTCGATAACGCCGTTGATGCCGAGCGGGTTGGTCAAGGTCAGCGACAGGCCGGTGGCGGAGTTGACCGGCTGGGAGGTGCTGGTGAGGTTAAGGTTGACGGCACCGCCGAACTGGGCAAAATCGAGCGTGTCGTTGCTCGTGGACGAGGCCGGGGACACGGTGTCCGCGCCGAAGGAGTTGCCAGCGAAGCGGTAGGTCGTTCCGCCGGAGCCGCCGACCAGCGAATCGTTGCCGGAACCGGCCAGCAGGGTGGCCGGGCCGGTGCCGCCGAGAAGAGTGTCGCTACCAAGCCCGCCGCCGCTGAGGACATTGCTGGAGGCGTCGCCGTGAATCCAGTCGTTGCCGGGTGTGCCGACGACGTTCTGGAACTGGCCGGTCAGCGACAGTGTCAGGCCCGGCACCACGGTCTGGGTCTGGCCGGCGGTGGGAACCAGGCCTTGCGAAGCGTTGCTGAGGTCGAGGCGGACGCCGCTGGTGACGCCGGGGAACAGGATCGTGTTGATTCCTTGCGTGGTGCTGTCGTCCTGGGGCACGGATTGGCCGAAGGTGCTCAAGTCGTTCAGCGACGCGCTGAGGGGATTGTTGGCCGTGCCGCTCACCTCGTAGGTGTTATTGCCGTCGAGTCCAGCCATCGTGATATTGGTGCCGCCATTGGCGAAAAGCGTATCGTTGCCGGAGCCGCCGACCAGGCTGATGCTGGTCCCTTCCGTCGTCGCGAGGAAATCGTTCGTCGCGCCGCCGGCTTGCAGCAGGGCGCCGGAGTCGCCGCTGGCGTTCAACGTATCGAGGCCGCTGCCGCCAACGATCAGGGCTCTACTGTCGCCGGTAGAAGTGAGCGAGTCGTTGCCGCTGCCGCCGAACTGCGTGATGCTGGAACCGCCGCTGCTGGTAAGCGTGGAATTGCCGGAGCCGCCGATCATCACCACACTGCTGCCGCCGGAGGAAGTGAGCGTGTCGTTGCCACTGCCGCCGAACTGCGTGATGGTCGAACCGCCCTGCATGTAAACGCTGCTGCCGCCGGAGGAGTACAGCGAGTCGTTTCCGGAGCCGCCGAACTGCGTGATGCTGGAGCCGCCGCTGCTGGCCAAGGTTGAGTTACCGCTGCCGCCTTGCATGTAAATGCTGGAACCGCCACTCGTGTTCAGCGAGTCGTTTCCGGAGCCGCCGAACTGCGTGATGCTGGAGCCGCCGGAAGACGACAGCGTGGCGTTGCCGGTGCCGCCGACCATGAACACACTGCTGCCGCCGCTGCTGTACAGCGAGTCGTTTCCGGAGCCGCCGAATTGCGAGATGCTGGAACCGCCGCTACTGGACAGGGTGGAATTGCCGGTGCCGCCGATCATCAGGATGCTACTGCCGCCGGACGAGTAGAGCGAATCGTTTCCGGAGCCGCCGAACTGCGTGATGCTGGAGCCGGCGGTGCTGGGGCCGCCGCTGTTGGTGCTGCCGCCGCCGCTGGCCAGGGTCGAGTTGCCGGTGCCTCCCTGCATGTAAATGCTGCTGCCGCCGGACGTATACAAGGAATCGTTGCCCGACCCGCCGAATTGCGTGATGCTCGATCCGCCGGTGGCGGACAGCGTGGAGTTGCCGCTGCCGCCGACCATCAGGACGCTGCTACCGCCGCTGGAGTACAGCGAGTCATTGCTGCTGCCGCCGAACTGCGTGATGCTGGAGCCGCCGGTGCTGGTCAGCGTCGAATTGCCGGTGCCGCCCTGCATGTAAATGCTGCTGTCGCCGGACGAATTCAGAGAGTCGTTGCCGCTGCCGCCGAACTGCGTGATGCTCGAACCGCTGGAGGAGGAGAGCGTCGAATTGCCGGTGCCGCCGACCATCAACACCGTGCTGCCGCTGGAGGACACGAGGGAATCATTTCCGGAGCCGCCGAATTGGGTGATGCTGGAGCCGCCGCTGCTGGTCAGCGTGGAATTGCCGGTGCCGCCCTGCATGTAAATGCTGGAACCGCCGCTCGTGTTCAGCGAGTCGTTTCCGGAGCCGCCGAATTGGGTGATGCTGGAGCCGCCACTGCTGGTCAGTGTGGAATTGCCGGTGCCGCCTTGCATGTAAATGCTGCTGCCGCCGGTAGAAGTGAGCGAGTCGTTGCCGCTGCCGCCGAACTGCGTGATGCTGGAACCGCCGCTGCTGGTAAGCGTGGAATTGCCGGTGCCGCCAACCATCAGGATACTGCTGCCGCCGGTAGACGAGAGCGAGTCGTTTCCGGAGCCGCCGAATTGCGTGATGCTGGAGCCGCCGGATGAGGACAGCGTCGAATTGCCGCTGCCGCCTTGCATGAAGATGCTCGATCCGCCGCTGGAGGACACGAGCGAATCATTGCCGCTGCCACCGAACTGCGTGATATTCGATCCGCCGGTCGCGGACAGCGTGGAATTGCCGGAGCCGCCGACCATCAGCACACTGCTATCGCCGGACGAAGAGAGCGAGTCGTTTCCGGAGCCGCCGAATTGCGTGATGCTGGAGCCGCCGGACGAGGAAAGGGTGGAATTGCCGCTGCCGCCCTGCATGAAGATGCTCGATCCGCCACTGGAGGACACGAGCGAGTCATTGCCGCTGCCGCCGAACTGGGTGATGCTGGAACCGCCGGTGCTGGTCAGCGTCGAATTGCCGGTGCCCCCTTGCATGTAAATGCTGCTGCCGCCGGAAGACGAGAGCGAGTCATTGCCGCTGCCGCCGAATTGGGCGATGCTGGAGCCGCCGCTGCTGGACAGCGTGGAATTGCCGGAACCGCCTTGCATGTAGATGCTGCTGCCGCCGGTAGAAGTGAGCGTGTCGTTTCCGGAGCCGCCGAACTGGGTGATGCTGGAACCGCCGGTGCTGGACAGGATGGAATTACCGGAACCGCCTTGCATGTAGATGCTGCTGCCGCCGGTAGAAGTGAGCGTGTCGTTGCCGCTGCCGCCGAACTGCGTGATGCTCGATCCGCCCGACGAGGATAGCGTGGAATTGCCGCTGCCGCCGATCATCAAAATGCTGCTGCCGCCGCTTGAGGAGATCGTGTCATCTCCACTGCCGCCGAACTGGGTGATGCTGGAACCGCCGGTGCTGGTCAGGATCGAGTTGCCCGAGCCGCCTTGCAAGAAGATGCTGCTGCCGCCGGTAGAAGTGAGCGTGTCGTTGCCGCTGCCGCCGAACTGCGTGATGCTCGAACCGCTCGACGAGGACAGCGTCGAATTGCCCGTGCCGCCCTGCATAAAGATCGTGCTGCCGCCGCTGTTGTAGATCGAGTCGTTGCCGGAGCCGCCGAACTGGGTGATGCTGGAACCGCCGGTGCTGGTCAGTATCGAATTGCCGCTGCCGCCCTGCATGAAGACGGTCGATCCGCCGCTGTTGTAGATCGAGTCGTTTCCGGAGCCGCCGAACTGCGTGATGCTCGAACCACCACTATTACCCAGCGTCGCATTGCCGGTGCCTCCCTGCATGAAGATAGTGCTGCCGCCGCTGGAATACAGCGAGTCGTTTCCGGAGCCGCCGAACTGCGTGATGCTCGAGCCGCCGCTGCTGGACAGCGTCGCATTGCCGCTGCCTCCTTGCATGTAGATGCTGCTGCCGGCGCTGTTGTAGATCGAGTCGTTTCCGGAGCCGCCGAACTGCGTGATGCTCGAACCACCACTATTACCCAGCGTCGCATTGCCGGTGCCTCCCTGCATGAAGATAGTGCTGCCGCCGCTGGAATACAGCGAGTCGTTTCCGGAGCCGCCGAACTGCGTGATGCTCGAGCCGCCACTGCTGGATAGCGTCGCATTGCCGTTGCCGGCGATCATCAACACGCTGCTGCCGCCGCTGGACGACAGCGTGTCGTTGCCGCCGCCGAACTGCGTGACGCCGATGCCGCCGGGCAGGGTGGAGCTGCCCGCGCCGCCCTGCAACAGGACCGTCGAGCCGTTGCTGGCCATCATCGTCGCGTTGCCGCTGCCGCCGCCGAACGTGCCGGTGCCGGCGAACAGAAGGACGTTGCTGCTGTTATTGGACGACAAGGCGACGTTGCCCGAACCGGCCGCCAGGGTCGTGTTGCTGACGCCGCTGGCCGTCAGCGTGTCGTTGCCGCCGCCGCCATACACGAGACTGTTGGGGGCGGCGAAGAGGTTGTCCGCGCCGGAACTGCCGACAAGGTTCTGGAACGTACCCGTCAAGGTCAGGGTATCGCCGGACACACCGTCGTAGCCAGGCTGGCTCGAGTGGTTGAGATTCAGCGTGATCCCCGTGGACGTTCCCGCGAAACTGAGCGTGTTGGGGCCGCTGCCGGACTGCATGCTCTCGCCGGCACCAGGCAGCACATTGAACAGGTTGGGGTTGGCACCGGTGCCGCCGACGAGTGTGTCGCCGGCCGTCGAGAATAGCGTGTTGGGACCGGAGCCGCCCATGAGCAGGTTGTTGCCGGAATCACCCTGGAGCACGTTGGGGCCGGAGCCGCCGACGAGCGTATCGTGACCGCCCAGAGCCGCCGCGACGAACGGGGTTGATAACGCGCTACCGTCGATCTTCGCGCCGCCCAGCGCCGCCGCGAAGACCTGCGTCGTATTGGCGGGCAGCGAGGAGGAAGTAAGCGTCATCGTTGTGCCGGCCTGGGCGACGAGGACCGGCACGGTCGCCGTCGCGCTGCCGCCATCGTCGTCCGTGACCGTCAGCGACACGATGACGGCGTCGGCAACCGGCCCGCTGAAGGAGAAACTGGCACTGCTGCCCGTGGCCAAAGTCTGGGAATTGGCCTGATCGACGGCCTTCCAGGCGTAGGTGAACACATCGTCGCCGCCCGGATCGGGAACGCTGGCCGTCAGGTTCACGGTCAAGGTCGTGCCGCTGACGCCGGTGCCGGGCGCGTTCTGGATCACCGGGACCGGCTGCAGATGATTGACCAGGAAACTGGCCGTGGCCGTCGTGGCGGCGCCGCTGTCGTCGGTGACGGTCAGCGACACGTTGTGGGCGCCGAACTCAATCGGGATGAAGCTGAAGGTCGGCGCGGAGCCGGACAGCGCCAGGCCGTCCGGCCCCGTTATGGCCCATTGATACTTGAGCACATCGGTGGGCAGGCCGGGATCGATGACGTTGGCGAGCAGGTTGACCTGCGTGCCCTCGAAGATGGCGGCGGACGGGACGCCGCCGATGGCGACGGTCGGCGCCACGTTGGCGACGGTCAGGAGTTCGTTGGCAGTAGCGGTGCTGTTGTCGCTGCCGGTCGCGGTCACGCGGACCAGATATTTTCCGGGGGCCGGCGGGTTAAACGTGAAGGCGGACGAGTTGGAAGTCGGCGCGGTGCCGGTTCCCGAGGCGGAATAGGAGACGCTTTGTCCCGTGACCGTCCAGGCGAAGCCGTACGTCATGCCGGCGACCGGGGAGGCGAGTTGGGCGTTAACCGTGGCCGAGCCGCCTTCCAGGAAGGTGCCGCTTTGACTCAGTTGAATGCCGCCGGCCGCCGGGGCGGCATTGATGACCACGCTGGTCGAGGCGCTGGCGCTGTCCTCGTCCTTGGCCGTCAGCGTCACGACTTCCGGCCCACCGGTCGGTGTGAAGGTGAAAGACGAGCCTGTACCGGTTGTCGTCTGCCCCGGGATGCTCCAGGCGAAGGTGTAAGTATCCGTCGAGCCGGGCGTCGTGGCCGAGCCGGTCAGCGTGATCGACTGCCCGGCCACGGGGTTGGCGGGCACGCCGCTGATGATCGCCGTCGGGGTGACGTTGGTGACGGTGAAGGCGGCAGAGGTCGTCGAAACCACCTGATTCTGGGCGTTGGTGGCCACGAGGTTGACGGTGTAATTGCCTTCCTCGGTCGGCGTGAACGAGAAGACCGGCACGTTGGTCGGCGTCCCGGTCGGCAAGGTGAAGCTGAGGTTGGTGCTGGTCACGCTCCAGGCATAAGTCAGCAGGCCGGAGAGGTTGGGGTCGGCCGGCGTCGCGGTCAGCTTGACGAGGGTGCCTTCGCCCACGCTCACCGGCGTCCCGGAGATGCCCACCGCCCCGGAGCTGACCACGAGGGAGACGCTGCTGCCGCCCACCGTGCCGGCACTGTCGGTCACAAGCAGGGTGACGGTGTAATAGCCGGCGGCACTCGGCGTGAAGCTGAAGGTCGGCTTGGTCGGGTCGGAAGTGACGTCGGTGGTGTCCGGCTGACCGTTCCTGATGATCGACCAGGCGTAAGCGGTCGTCGTGAGGCCGACCGGCTCCGTGACTTTGCTGCCCAGGCTCACGGAAGTTCCCACGAGAACGCCGGCGGAGTGCCCGTGATGGTCGCCACCGGCGCTTGGGTGACGACCATGAAGGTGGTCGATGCGGTTGCGAGCGTGTTCTTATTGGCGTCGAGGACCGTCAACGCGATCTTGTAGTTCCCGATCTGCGGGGGCGTGAAGGTGAATGAGCCGGTGGTGTCGGTCGGGGCGGAGGCCACGGTCGTGTTCGTGTCCGTGTCGATGGCGATCCAGTCGTAGGTGAACGGGCCGGATAGGCCGGGGGCGTTGAAGTTGGCGCCCACCGCGATCGGCGTTCCTATTCCCGCGTTCGCCGTCGCCCCACGATCGTCACCGAAGGAACGATGGCGAGGAAAGAAACGCTGGCACTGCTGGTACTGCCGGCGCTGTTGGTCTCCGTCAGCGTGACAACGTAGTTGCCCGCTGTCGTGGGGGTGAAGGTGAAGGTCGAGGCGTTGGTTATCGTGCCGGAAGGCAGCGTGTAAGGGGAACCGTCCTCGGTCACGCTCCAGGCGTAGGAAATCACCATGACGCCCTGAGGCTCGTTGCCCGCCGCGCTGAGCGTGACGGGGACGTTGACGGCGGTGCTGGTCGGATCGCCCTTGATCCCGACGGTCTGGACGCCGGAGCCGACCGTGATCGTCAGCGGCGTCGCCTTGCCGACGGCTCCCAGATTATCCATCACCGACAGTGTGGCGACGAAGGTGCCAGGTTCCGAGGGCGTGAACGTAAGGTTCGGCTCGGTCGTGACGACGCCAGCCGGCAGCGCGAACGAGGGATCGGTCGTGCTGGTGACGTTCCAGGCGTAGGTGTACGTCTTGCCCGCTGAGTCGGTGAGGGTGCTGCCCAGGGCGACCGGGATGCCGGGGGCGGGCATGGACACCGGGCCGATGATGGTGACAGCCGGCGGGTTGTCGGCGGCGGCCGGTTGGACATTGCTGGCGAATTCCGAGGTATTGCCGTTCTGGTCGGTGGCGGTGACGGTGATGTATTGTCCGCTACTGGTCGCGCCGAGGCCGCCGGCGCTCCATTGGGCCAGGCCGGTCGAGTCGGTCGTCACGGTCTCCGAGCCGAGGTAGACCTGCGCGTCGCCGTGGCCGCTGGCGTTGGGCGTCGTATTGGCGTAAAAGTCGAGGTACTCGATGGTGCTCGGCGTGCTTTGCAGAGTGCCGCTGACCACAGTGGAGGGGCCGGAAGTGACGGACTGGATGACCGGGAAATCGGCGAAGTCGTCGGGTCCGCTGTGTCCCTGCGAATCGTTGGGGATGATGACGCCGCTGCCGCCGAGGTCGATGCCCAGGCCGGTGTTCGAGAAAATGCTGTTACCGCGGATGGCGTCTCCGGTGGTGCCGGCTCCCGCGACCACGACGCCCTCGCTGGAATTGAAGGCGATGGTATTGCCCTGACCGGACGCGGGTCCGCCGATGGTGTTGTTGGTAGCGGCGAAGTCGATCCGGACGCCGGAGCCGGTATTGGCCAGGGCGCCGGTGCCTGCGGCGTTCACTCCGATGTAGTTGCCGGCGACCACGTTGCCGGTCGCGGCGGAGCCGAAGATGCGGACGCCGGCCCCTAGAGTTGGCGAGCCATCGTTGCCCGAAATCACGTTTCGCTTGGCCGCATTGTCTACGCCGGGCGCGCTCGTTCCGACCAGCGCCGCCGGTTCCCTGGAGTAGAACGCCGCCGCTGCTAGCGCCGTTTCCGTTGGGGACCGCGCTCATGCCGGTGATGTCCGTACCGACGTAGTTACCGGCGAGGATTGTTCCCACGCCGAAATCGTCGATGCCGACATCACTGTTGCCCGAAATGACATTCCGCTCCAAGTTGTCGGAGACGCCGTCAGCGTTGGTGCCGATGCGGTTACCGACGGCCGTGGAGGTGATGATGAAGATGCCGGTGTTGTTGGGGATCGCGGCCGTGCCCGCTGGATTCGTCCCGATCAAGTTCCCGGCGATGATATCGCCGGACCCATTCCCCGTGATGACAATGCCGTTGGCGATGTTCCCGGAAATAACATTGCCTTCGGCGGCGTCGTTGACGCCGTCGCCGTCGGTGCCGATGAAGTTGCCGCCGACCGACGTGTCCAAGGCGACGCCGTTTTGGCCGCCCAGCCCCACGGTCCCCGCGGCGTTCAGCCCAATGTAGTTGCCCTGGACTTTGTTTCTCGTGGCCGACCCGGTGGCAACACGGACGTTGTTCACGCCGTTGCCGCTGATGACGTTTCTGGCCCCTACGGAACCGCCGCCGATGAGATTGTTGCCCGCCCCGGGCAGGATGACGACGCCATTGAGCTTGTTGCCCAGCACGAGGGAGCCGGTCGCGTCCGTACCGATGTAGTCGCCCTCGACCACGTTGCCGCTCGTCCCGCCATCCGTGATCTCAACGCCCTCGTCCGTGTTGCCGCTGATGACATTGCGGGCTGCGGCCGTCGGGCCGCCGATGGTGTTGTTGCTGGCCCCGGTGTCGATCTGGACACCAGAAACGTTGGCGAGTGCCGTCGCCCCGCTGGCGTTTGTGCCGATGTAGTTGCCCGCCACCAGGTTATTCGTCGCGCTGACGCCCTGGAGTTCGATGCCGAAGCTGGTGTTGCCGCTGACGACGTTGCCCGCGCCGGTCGCGTTGCCGCCGATGGTTTCTCCAGCATTTTGAACTTCCACCCCGACCTGATTGCCAAGGGCATTGCTACCCGTTACGTCGGTCCCGACATAATTGCCCTCGATGACGTTGCCGCCACCGGCCCCGTCTCCCACGAGGACGCCATACAGGACATTGGCGCTGATAATGTTCCGGACGCCGGCCGTCGCACCGCCGATGAGGTTGCCGGCCTGCGCCCTGGATGACGGCGGCCCCATCGACGGTATTGCCGAGGGCGACGCTTCCGCTCTTGTCGGTCCCGATGAAGTTGCCCTGCACGACGTTGCCGACGGCGAGTCCGCCCTGAATCGTAACGCCGTATTGGTTGGCGCTCACCACGTTTGCGGCCCCGGCAACCGTCCCGCCGACCGTGTTATTCGCACCGGTGATGAGGACGCCCCAGTTGACGTTGCCGAGGGCGGCCGTGCCGGAGGCGGTCGTGCCGATGTAGTTGCCCTCGACCAAATTGCTGGTCGCGGCGATCGAGACCCCGGCGCCGCTGTTGCCGCTGATGACGTTGCGGGCTGACGCCGTCGTCCCGCCGATGGTGTTGCCGGAAGCGCCGGACTCGATTAATACGCCGCCGGAAGGTTGGTTGCCCAGGGCGACAGTTCCGGTGATGTCCGTGCCGATGAGGTTTCCTTCAACGAGATTGCCCGTGGCTCCGGTGCCGGTGAGCCGCACGCCCGCCGCACCGTTGGCGGAGACGAGATTACCGGCCCCGGCCGCCGTGCCGCCGACTGTGTTGTTCGCCCCCTCAATGCGGATGCCCGAGGCGAAGTTCGGTGCCAGGCCGTTGCCCAAGGCGACGGTGCCGGTGGTGTCGGTGCCGACCTTGTTGCCCTGGATCACGTTGGACGACGATGTGGCGTCGATCCAAACGCCGCGGCCGAGGTTGCCGGCGATCAGGTTGCCCGCCCCCGCCGCCGTGCCGCCGACCGTGTTGCCGGAACTTGCGTTTTCGATCAACACGCCGTTGGCCCCGTTCGGCAGGGCGGCGATACCGTCGGCATTGGCGCCGATGAAGTTGCCCTCGACGGTGTTGCCGGTGCTGGCGCTTATATCCACGCCTTGCTTGCTGTTGCCGCTGATGACGTTGCGGGCGGGGTTGATCAGCACGCGAACGACGGCATCGGCGGCCGGGTGGAACAGGCCGTTGACGGCCAGCATATCACCGTTCGGCTCCGCCACCACGTCCACGGTGTCGATCAAGTTCCCGCCCGAAGTAATGATCGTTTGCGCCCCGGTATTGGGGTCCACCTTGACGAGCTGACCCGGACTGGGACCGCCGCCCGACGGCGGCACCTGCACGGCCGCCACCAGAGAGCCGTCGGCCTGGACGGTGAGGCCGCTCAGGTAGACGAGATCGCCCCCGTTGGAGATTACCGTCGTGGTGCCGTTCGTTGGGTCAAGGCCAAGGATCTCGGAAACAAACGAGGGTGAAAAGGATACCAGATGGCTCAGATAGATTTTTCCGGTCGAGGAGACAGCCATGTCATCCACTTCGCCGGCGATGCTCCCTCCGATCGGTGTCTGAGCGCCCGTGGTGGGATCGACCGCGACGATCTGGCTGGTGAAGGGCGACTGGTTGCTGTAGCTGCTGACGAGATAATGGCCGTTGGGCATCACGGCGATGCCTTCCACCAGGTTGAGATATTGGCCCGAGGTCAACGTGGTCTGCGTGCCGGTCGCCAGGCTGATGCGAATCAGGCTGCCGGTGTTGGTGTTGAGGTCGTAGTTGGCCACGATGAGGGCGTTGGTCGAGGGGTCATAGGCCATCGCCCCGATGCTGGTCAGCAAACCTCCCGAGCTGAATACCGTCAAGGCGCCGGTGACGGGGTCCATACGGTAGATGATGTTGGTCGTCTGATCGTCGAGATAAAGGGCGCCGCTGGTGGTACGCACGAGGCGAAGGGGATTCGTCAGTCCGGTGCTGGGGACAAGGGCTTGCTGTACCGGCGCGGCCGCGCCGCCGACCGTGAAATTCGTGGTCCCGAATTCCAGCCGGATGCCGTCGCCCGCATTGGGCAATGCGACGGAGCCGCTGATGTCGGTGCCGATGTAGTTGCCTTCGAGGCTGCCGCCGACGACCGGGAATCCCGCATTGGCGTTGCCGACTTCGACACCGTATAGGGAGTTCCCGGAAATGATGTTCCGGGCCTCGGCCGCCGTACCCCCGATCGTAATGCCGTTGATCGAATCGAGGATGCCGGTGACGTTCGGGATGGCGGTCGTTCCAGTGGGGTCGGTGCCGATCAGGTTGCCCTGGATGGTAAAGTTGGAGACGCCGGTGCCTTCCAGCGCGATGCCGTCGCTGTTGCCGGCAATGACGTTACCGGCCCCGGCTGCCGTGCCGCCGATCACGTCGCCACTTTCGTCGGCGTTGGTGAGAATGCCATAGGTACTGCCCAGAGCCGCGGTGCCGGCGGCATTGGTCCCGATCCAGTTTCCCTCGATGACGACATTGCTGGAGGCGTTCAGGTCGATTCCGACGACCGTGTTCCCAGAGATGATGTTGCGGGCGGCGGCCGTGGTGCCGCCGATGATTTCCCCGGAGGCGAAATTCAAGCCTATGCCGCCGCCGTTGGCCACGGCGGCAGTGCCGGCGGCATTGGTGCCGATCCTATTGCCTTCCACCAGGCTGCCCGGAGCGGCGTTGCTGAACAGGATGCCATTGCCGTTGTTCCCGGATATGAGGTTGCCGCTGCCGCCGGCCGTACCGCCGATGGTATTGGCGCCGGCGCTGACGATGATGCCGCCGTCGCCCGCGGCGCCCGAGGAATTGTTGCCGACGGCCGCCGTGCCGGCCGCGTTGGTGCCGATGTAGTTGCCCTCGACGACGTTGCCGGTGGTGGCGGCGTCCTGAATCAGCACGCCGTCGCCGCTGTTGCCGCTGATGACGTTGCGAGCAGCGTTGGCGGCGATGCGCACGATCTGGGGGTTGGCGAACGACAGCGGATCGGGATAGTTCGTGGCATACAGGTCGCCGCTGGGGGCGATGGCCAACTCGATCGGGGCGCCCAGCGCGCCGCCGCTGGAAGCCACGGTCTGCGCGCCGGTCGTGGGATCGATGCGAATGATCTGCCCGGTGCCGGGGGTGGTGCCGGGGGTGTTCTCGACCAGAATGCTTCCGTCCTGGCCGATCACCATGCCGAACGGGTTGCTGAGCAGTCCGCCCGAGGAGACGGCGGTTCGCGTTCCGGTAGTCAAATTCACGCGGTCCACCTCGCCCGGCCCGCTGCTCGTAAACGGCCCGTACACTACCAGGAGGTCGCCGTTGGCGTCGAAGGCCATCTGGCCGGGCAAGGACGATCCGTTGCCTTGCGTTACCACCGTTTGCGCGCCAGTCGTCGGGTTCACCTTGAAGATCGCCCCGTTGCCGCCGAACGCATAATCGTCGGCCACGTAGATGTCGCCGTTGGCCGCGACAGTCACTTCCGCCGGATGCACGAATGCCCCGCCGCTCGAAACGACGGTTTGCGCCGCCGTGGTGGGATCGACGCGAATGATCGCGGGGGTGCCGCCTTTCACGGCTGCCTCGGCGACGTAAATCGCGCCATTGGCCGCCACGGTGACGCCGTCGGGGTTGACGAAGTTTCCGCCGGACGAAAGCACGGTTTGGGCGCCGGTGATCGGGTTGACGCGGACCAGCTGCGCGTGGATGGCGTCCGAGGCGATCAGGTCGCCGTTGGCCTCGACCGCGATGCCATACACCTGGCCGAATAAACCGTTTTGGGTGACGACATTCTGCACGCCCGGCGCGACGCCGCCGATCGTATTGCCGCTGGCGCCGTTTAGCACGGCCACGCCGTTGCTGTCGGGCAGGGCGACGCTGCCAGTGGCGTCGGTGCCGAGGAAGTTGCCTTCGACGACGTTGCCCGACACGCCCGCGCCATCGAGTTCGACCGCGTCGCCGCTGGTGCCGCTGATGACGTTGTGCGCCGCGGCCGCCGTGCCGCCGATCGTGGTGCCTGTGACGGAACCCGATTTGGCTTCCAGCACGATGCCGGCCGATGCCGGGACGGCCAGGGCGACGGTGCCGGTCGGGTCCGTGCCGATGTAGTTGCCGGCGATGGTGGTGCCGCTGGTGTCCGGGGTAAGTAGAATGCCCGTCGCGCTGATGGTGCCGGGCACGATCACATTGCGTTCGCCGGCGTCGTTGACGCCGTCGGCGTTGGTGCCGATGCGCGTGTTGACGCCGCCCTGAATCCAGATGTCGCGGCCGCCCGCGCCCAGCGGGGCGGTGCCGACGGCATTCAGCCCGACGTAGTTGCCGGCGATGACGTTTCCGGTAGGCCGTGTGTAACCGGCGACCTCCTGAATGAAGATGCCGGCCGTTCCGGTCACGGCAATGACGTTGCGCTCGCCGGCGTCGTTGACGCCGTCGGAGTCGGTGCCGATGATGTTGCCGGCCGCGTTGTAGGCAACCAGAATGGCGTAGCCTTCCGTGTTGGGCAGCGGGTTCATGCCGGTGGCGTCGGCGTCGATGATGTTGCCCTGCACCTTGTTGCCGGCGGCCGCCGCGTTGACGCCGAAGATTTCGACGTCGATGGCGTTGCCGGAAATCACGTTGCCGGCGCCGGCCGCGCCGCCGCCGATGACGTTGTTCGAGGCATCCTGGATGAAGACGCCACTGCTGACATTGCCCACGGCCGAAGTCCCGGCCGCGTTGGTGCCGATGTAGTTGCCTTCCACGAGGTTGGCGGTGGTGCCGGCGACAGTGATGATCACGCCGACGCCGCTGTTACCGCTGATAACGTTGCGTGCCCCGGCCGTGGTGCCGCCGATGGTGTTGTTTGAGGCGCCGCCGGTCAGCCAGACGCCGTAGCCGTAAGTGTTTGAGACAAGCGTATTGGGTACGGCCGTCGCACCGTCGCTACCCACGCCGATGTAGTTGCCTTCCAGCACGTTGCCGGTGGCGGCGGCAGTGTTGAACTCGACGCCGGCTTGAACATTGCCGGAGATGACGTTGCGGGCCGCGGCCGTGGTGCCGCCGATGGTGTTATTGGCGCCCAGCACATAGACGCCCTCTGCCTGATTGGCCAGCGCCGCCAGGCCGTCGCGGCGCGTACCAATCAGATTGCCCTGGACCAGGTCAATACCGCCCAACGTCAGGCCGATGCCGGTGTTGCCGGAGATGAGGTTGTCGATGATGCTTTCGCTATCGCGTGGGGCATAGATACCGCTCTGGCCGGCCCCCTCAAAGCCGTTGCCACGGGCGAGGTTGCCGCTGGCGTCCGTGCCGATGAAGTTGCCGGCGATGGTCGCGCCGGTTCCGCCCCAGATGCCGACATCACCGTTGGCGGAGATGACGTTGCCCGCCCCGGCCGCCGTGCCGCCGATCGTGACATTGATGCTGCTGTCCAGGAACATGCCATAGCCGTGATTACCAACGGCCGTCGTCCCATCCGCACCGAGGCCAATGAGGTTTCCCTCGTAGACGTTGGCGTTGCCCCCGTCCGACACCCCGGAGAAGCCGAGGTTGCCGGAGATGACGTTGCCGGCCCCCGTGCCGGGTGTGGCCGTCACGCCGCCGATCGTATTGTCGATGCTACCGGCCACCAGACCCTCCAGGTTGCCCAGGGCCGTGTTCCCGGTGATGTCCACGCCGATGTAGTTGCCCTCGACCAGATTACTTGGCCCTTGGACGTAGACGCCGATCGCGGCGGCGTTGCCGGAAATAACGTTGCGTGCCGTGGCGGTTGTGCCGCCGATGGTGTTGCTCGTGGCGTTATTGATGTAGATGGCAGCCTGGCCGTTGTTGTGCGTGAGTCCGAAATTACCCAGGGCCAGTTTGCCGGTGGCGTCGGGGCCGACAAGGTTGCCCTCGACAACGTTGCCGGTGCTGGTAGCGTTGTCGATCTCGATGCCGAAGGCGCTGTTGCCGGAGATGACGTTGCCAGCCCCCATGCCCGGCGTGGCCGTCAATCCGCCGACGGTGTTGTTCGTGGCGCCGCTGAGGATGTGAACGCCGTCACTGCTGTTGGCCACGATGCCGGTGCCGGCGGCGTTGGTGCCGATGTAGTTGCCTTCGACCGCGTTGCCGCTCGTGCCGTTGCCGGTAATCTGGACGCCGTCCTGCGTGTTGCCGCTGATGACGTTGCGCGCCCCAGCCGTGGTGCCGCCGACGGTGTTGCCCGAGGCGCCGCCCTGGATCACCATACCGCTACTGCTATTGCCGAGAAAATTCGACTTGCCGAGGCTGCCCGATTGGTAAATGCGCTGGATTTCCGAGGAAGAAAGGGCGCGATCGTAAATGGTCGGCTCGTCGATCAGTCCGTGGAAGTAGGTGCCATTGAAGAGGTCGGCGCCGATTTTCACGGCGATCGGATCCTGATTCAACGTGCCGCTGGCCGTCGCGGTCGTCGCCACTCCGTTGACGTAAACGGAGAGCTTGCCCGTGGTGGAATCGTAGGTGCCGGCGACATGGAAGAACTGGCCCGCCGTCACCGCCCCCGCGGCGGTCGTCACCTTCGTGTAATACGGCAGAGTTTCCGACGTACCGACGAAGAACTGGACCGCGCCGTTGGACAGGACGCGAAGGTCATACGCCCCCGCCCCGGGCTGATTCTGGCCCGGCAGCGGGTTGTTTCCGTTGTCGAACAACTCATTGACGACATCCCAGCCGCCGGTGGGGCTGGAAGAGGGAGGCAACGCGGCGAGGTTGATCCAGGCTTCGACGCTGACGGCCGACGAAGGCACCAGGCTCGGCGAGGATGGAACGTCGATGTAGGCATTGGTGCCGTTGAGGCTGAACGCTTGCCCGACCTCGCCCGCTGCGTAGGTGACTCCGCCTTCGACCGTGCCGTTGTTGGCGCCCGCACTGTCGTTGGCATTACCGTTGGCCTGATACCAGGCCGCCTCGCCGGCGAGGAGATCGGAGCCGGAAGCGTTGGTGCCAATGTAATTGCCCTCGACGACGTTACCCGTGGCGGTGCTCTGGAAAATGTCCACGCCGTCGCTTCCGTTGCCGGCGATGATGTTCCGCGCCGCGACCGTCGTGCCGCCAACGGTATTGCTGTAGCCGTTGATGGCGACGCCGTCGAGGCCGTTGCTCAGGGCGGCGGTGCCGGCGGCGTTGGTGCCGATCAAGTTGCCGGCGATCGTGTTGTTGTGCGAGGTCCCGTCGATGCCGATGCCGTAGTTGTTGCCGGAGATGACGTTGCCGGCCCCGGTGGTCGTGCCGCCGATGAGGTTGTTCGTCGCAGTCGTGTCGATGGCAACGCCGTTGGCGCCGTTGGCGCGAGCCAGCGTGCCGGTCGCATCGGTGCCGATGTAGTTGCCCTCGACCGTGTCGTTCGTGGCGCCCTCGAGTTCCACGCCGTGGAACGTGTTGCCGCTGATGATATTGCGATCCGCCGCCGTGGTGCCGCCGACCGTGTCGCCCGTCGCGCCGGCCTGTACTACGATGCCTTTGACGTTGGCCAGGATGCCGCCGGCGGCGTTCAGCCCGATGGTGTTGCCGGCGATGACGTCGCCCGAGGCGCTGGCCGAAAAGAGATGAATCCCCGCGCCCAGGTTGCCCGAGACCAGGTTACCGCGGATGACGCTGTTGGGGGCGTAAATTAAGATGCCGTCGCCCTGGTTGCCACGGCCGAGCATCCCGGTCGAATCGGTGCCGATCAGGTTGTTTTCGATGGTCATGTCGCCCGCGTTCGGCGAGTCACTCAAGATGCCGAATTGGCCGTTCTCGGAAATGACATTGCCGGCCCTCGCCGTAGCCCCGCCGATGGTCACGTCCCGCGAGTCCAGGGCGACGTAAATGCCGTAGTTGGTGTTGCCGAGGTTCGTCGAGCCGTCCGCTCCCAGGCCGATGATGTTGCCCTGTACCACGCTGCCGACAGGGGAGATGATTCCGGACGTTGCGTCGTAGATGAGGATGCCGACGCCGGTGTTGCCGCTGATGACATTGTCTAGGACTGTGTTGGCATCGCTCCCGATGCTGATCGCGCCGCTGTTGTTGTTGCCGGTGTTGCCCAGCGCGGCGTTGCCGGTGACGTCGGTGCCGATGTAGTTGCCCTCAACCGTGTTGCCGCTGGCACCGGTATCGATGCGGACGCCGCTGCCGTCGTTGCCGGAGATGACGTTGCGGTCGGCGGCCGTCGCGCCGCCGATGAGGTTGTTCGTCGAAGCCGAGGCGATGTAGATACCGGCGCCGTTGGCGCGAGCCAGAGTGCCGGTGGCGTCGGTGCCGATGTAGTTGCCCTCGATCGTGTTGTTGTTGGCAGCCTGGTAGATTTCAATTGCGTACTGCGTGTTGCCGCTGATGATGTTGCGATCCGCCGCCGTGGTGCCGCCAACGGTATTGCCCGACGCGTCCTGCAAGAGGATGCCGGAGCCGTTGGCCAGGATGCTGCCGCTGGCGCTCAGGCCGATGGTGTTGCCGGCGATGGTGTTGCCCGTGGCTAGGGTAGCAGCGAGAGCCACTCCCGCAACGGAATTGTCGGAGATAAGGTTGTCGCGCATGACGCCGTCCGGCGATTCACTATAGATGCCATAACCTTGACTACCGCCGCGGCCCAACGTCCCGGTCGCATCCGTGCCGATCTTATTGTTTTCGATGATCGCGCCGGAATCCTCGTTGCCGGTGATGATGCCGAAGCCGCCGTTATCGGAGATAACGTTGCCGTCGGCCGCCGTCGCGCCGCCGATGGTCACGTCTCGAGAGTCGATGGCCAGATAGATGCCGTAACTGCCGTTGCCGAGTTCCGTCGAGCCGTCCGCGCCCAGACCGATGATGTTGCCTTGCACCACGCTGCCGGCGGGCGAGGCTATGCCAAACGTCGAGTCGTAAAAGATGACGCCCTGGCCGGTGTTGCCGCTGATGACGTTGGCGAGGATGGCATTGTTGTCGGCCGAAACATTGACGATGACCCCATTGCCCTTATTGCCGAGGGCGGCGTTGCCGGTCGCATCGGTGCCGATGTAGTTGCCCTGCACCGTGTTGCCGGTGCCGCTGATGAGGACGCCGTGGCTAGTGTTGCCGGAGATGACGTTGCGATCCGCGATCCCCGGGCCGCCGATGGTGGTGCTGTGCGTGGAAGAATTGAGGAAGACTCCGGCGCCACCATTGCCCGCGGCGGCGAGGCCGCTAGCGGTGATGCCGATGTAGTTGCCGGAGATTGTGTCGCTGACGCCGCCGGTCACGTCGATGCCGTCGTCCTGG
The DNA here is from genome assembly GCA_963767535.1 of uncultured Planctomycetota bacterium. Lineage (GTDB taxonomy): Bacteria > Planctomycetota > Planctomycetia > Gemmatales > Gemmataceae > JAJPHU01. The sequence continues at coordinate 151,223 of CAVYEC010000004.1, read as the reverse complement.
AAATTGTTGATGGCCAGCCCTTCGATGGTGCTGTGGCTGGCGCTGAGGGTGAGGCCGGTGGAAGCGCCGGCGCTGGTGCCGCTCAGGTCGATCACGGGCTTGCCCGGCTGCGTCGTACCGTCGAGAAGTACGGGGTTGGTGAGGGCCGGCAGGGCGGAGGTCGGCGCGATCGTCCAGACGCCGGTGGTGGAGTTGTAGCCGGAATCGCTCGTGGGGATGTTGAACGCGATCAGGGTGAAGGCTCCGGGGGTGTTGGCCTGGGCGATCGCCGCGCGCAGACTGCCGGGGCCGCTGTCCGCCGTGGTGGTAACGGTGGCGGTACGGTAGGGGGACGGCAACAGCCACATCGTGTCGCCGTCGAAGTAGGGTTGCAGGTTCAACGAAGGGGCCACGTTGACGCTGCCGCCCTCGGCCAGGGACGTGAACTCGACGAGCTTGAAGGTGTCGTCCGGCCCGGGGCCGAAGCCGCCGGCCGAGGCGATGTTGATCGAACCGGTGTTCTCGAAATTGCCGCTGACGTCGAGCTGTTCGTAGCCGCCGGCCGAGCCGATCTGGGTGCCGGCGAGAGTGTCGTTGAGCGTGCCGCTCAGCGCGAGATCGCCCTTGACGGCGAGGTAGCCCGTCACCTGGCCGAGCGTGAGGGTGCCCCCGCTGGCGACGGTGACGCTGGAGCCGAGCGTGCCCGTGCCCTGGAGGTTGCCGCCGTTGATGAGAATGACGCCGGTCGTCACGGCGAGGGTGCCTCCCCCTATGGTGGTCACGCCGGCGGTTTGGGTGTAGTTGCCGCCCCCCGAAACCGTGAAACTGCTGCCGGGATCGACGGCGAAGTTGCTGGTGTTGGTGAACGGGCTGGCCGTCGTGACGCTGGCACCTCCTTCGACGGTGAACTCGCTGTTGTTGACGGCGAAATTGGCCAGGGCGTCGGTGTTGTTGCCGGTGAGGTTGCTGTAGATGTGCGAGCCGATGCCGGCCAGGGCGATGGTGGCGTCGCTGGTCGTGATGTTATCGCCCACCAGACGCAGCACGTTTCCGTCGGCGCCCCAGGTGCCGCCGGTCAGGGTGCCGGCCGAGTAGTTGCTGAGGGTGCCGGGGTTCACCGTTAGATCGCCACCGACTGCGGTTATTGCGCCGACGTTGGTGAAAGTGCCTGCCGGATTGATGACGATCACCCCGCCCTGGGTGGAAGCGATGGTGCCCAGGTTGTCCAGCGCCTGCGCCGCTGACACCACTTATCGAGCCGTCGGCACCAAAGATGGTGATGCCCAACCCGAGGGTAAGGTCGGAGTCGCAATAGATCTGATTGCCGGCGTTGGCACCGAAAACAATATGGCCGATGCCAGCCACCGTTTGACCGCTGCCGGAGAACACGAGAGAGCCGGAGGTGGTGCCGGCGGCGTTGCCCACGTCGATCGTGCCGCCGAGGGTCAGACCGTTGGCGACCGTTACGGTAGCGGCGTTGCTGGTTTGCAGGTCGAGGTTGCTGTCGAGCGTCAGGCCGCTGATCGTGCCGCCCGCGGCGGTGCCCGTGAGGGTGGTGCCGCTCTGCACTGTGGCTTTGCCCAGCGTGCCGCCGCGCAGGGTGAGGCCGGCCGAGTCGCTCAGGGTCGTATTGACGTTCAGCGTGCCGCCGGACAAAACGATGGCCGCGTTGCTGGTGAGGCTGTTGATGGTGTCAGTCGCGGCCGCCGAATGGGTGATGGTGGTCGGCGAAGTGACGTTGATGATCACGTCATCTGTCGAGACGGGCGTGGTCCCCGTGCTCCAGTTACCGCCAGTGTTCCAGTTATTATCGCCGGCCGCCCCGGTCCACGTCATGGTGGACAGGAGGATCAACGGCTCCAGGTCTTCGAGCCGGGGCCGCACCCTTTTGCCGGGAGGGTAGGTTCGGAAGCGGGTGATCCGGGGGGCGGGCAAGGACAACTGATAGGCCAGCTTGCGAACCCAGGTGCGGAGGCGAAACATGGCTGGAACCCTTCCTCGTTGAAGAGAACAACCGCGCGGCCGCATATTGTCACGGCATAAAATTAATGCCGAATCAGAATGGTTTTATCCGACACTTGTGAGAGAGCACAAGCGAAAAAAGTGGAAATGAGCGATTTTTCAAATTCGCCTCAATCTCTACCGTAGCAAGAATTTGCCACCGCCTTGGTCCCGGAAAAGCCGGTCGATCCGCCGCCGGAGCGCGCGGCGCCGGCCGTCGATTCGTCGAACCGAGCGGGCCAGTTTGGTGAAGCGCGGCCCGAAATCGCGGTCGCGCTCGCAGCGCCGGAGGGCCTTCTCGATACGGCGACGCTGCTCGTGGACGGTCTGGAGTTGAGCCGTGAGAATCCTCCAATTCCGGTGACGACGGCAGGGCAGCGCGGAGAGCAGCAAGGGCGTGCGCCGTGCCCCCCTGAGCGGGGGGCGTAAGCCCCGCGCTCGGAAGGTCGGCGGCGCGCACTTCGAGCGCGGCCAGACGGTCGAGCAGTTCGCCGGGGGAAACTTCGATCGGTATGGTTTGCGGTTGGGCACGGCAGGCAACCCGTAAGCGCAACTCCTCGGTCATGCGGTCGAAGACGCTCGCCCAATCGCCGGGGGCCGGCTGACGGAACAGCCGCGCCGACGGATACCACGGGTTGTCGTCGCGGTCGAGCAGCCAGCGCCAATCCGGTGTGTGGTGGATGGCCAACCACAGCGGCACTCCCAGACCGCCGGCCAAATGAGCGATGGCCGTATCAACAGACACGACCAGATCGAGATTATGCAGAATGGCCGCCGTGTCCATGAATGGGCCGGCCGTCCGGTCCACCAACTCGCCGAGATCGAGGACCGGGAAGCGTCCGGCGAGATCGCGCAACTGTTCAACCCCGTGTCCTTGTTGCAGGGAGATAAGTTGAACCCCTTCGATGCGGGCCAGCGGCTCGAAGGCGGCGAGGGGAACGGAGCGGTGCCGGTCCCACGGGTGGCGCGGACTGCCCTGCCAGGCAATGCCAACGCGCAAGCCGCGAATCGGAGTCAGTGCGCGTCGCCAGTGCGCGATCAAGTCGGGGTCGGCGATCAGGTAGGGGATGTCGGCGGGGACGGTCTCCAGGGTGGTGTGGAACAGACTCGGCAGCGTCATCAGCGGCACATACACATCAAACGGCGGCGGCGCATCTCCCCAGGCCGCCAGTCCGTCAATTCCGGCAGAGCGCGATAGCAAGGGAATGAGCGTCCCCTGACACTGCACGATCACCCGGCCGCCGCGTGCCTTAACCAGCGGGGCATAGCGGATGAAGTGCAGCGTATCGCCGAGTCCCTGCTCGGCGTAAAGGAGAATCGTTCGGCCGTCGAGCGGCCCACCGTCCCAGCGCGGCTGCGTGAAGTCGGGCATCGGCGAGTGGCGGGCGCAGCGCCAGCGCCATTCGTAATCGGGCCAGCCGCGCTCCAGGTCGCCGCACAGCAGACGGACCAGCGCCCGATTCCAGTGGGCATCGGGATAATCCGGCTTGAGTTGGATGGCCTGCTCGTACTCGGCCACGGCCGCGTCGAGCCGGCCTTGCGCACAGAGGGCCGTTCCCAAACTGCTGTGCGACTCGGCGGAGTCCGGCTGAAGGCGCACGCCTTCTTGCAGGGAGCGCAACGCCTCCTCCACCTGACCGCGGGCCACGAGGGCGACGCCGAGGTTGATGCTGCGCCTTGGCGTAGTCCGGACGCAGGCGCAGCGCTTCGTGATAATGCGGCAGTGCCTCGTCGATCTTGCCCTGTTCGCGCAGCACGTTGCCGAGGTTGTGATGGGCCTCGGCCAAATCGGGACGCTGCCGCAGCGCTTCCTCGTAGCACACCCGCGCTTCGTCGAGTCGGTCCAGATCGCCCAGGACGAATCCGAGATTGACCCGCGCCTCGATGTTGTTCGGCTCAATCTCCAGACAGCGGCGATAAGCGGGTTCGGCCTCGGCCTTCTTATCTTGGCGTAACAAGATGTTGCCGACGCGCAGATGGCCGAGCGCTTCATGAGGCGACAGCTCGACGGCCTGCCGATAACACGCTGTCGCTTCTTCCAGCCTTCCCTCGGACTCGCACAAATCGCCCAGCACGAACCACAGGCGGGCGCTGCGCGGCTCGGCGCTCAGGAGCCGGCGGTAGATCGCCTCGGCCCGGCGAAAGTCGCGGGCCTGGTGCAGTTGCCAAGCCCTCTCAAACGTGTCGGCCTCATTCGCCATCGCTCGCGCTCCCGGTCGGCCGACATAACTGTTTCAAATAACCGGCGCCGAAATGCTGAATTTCCAGGAAGTCGGCGTTACCGGGGGCCGGGCGATACACCTTGAAGGTGCGCATGATTCCCAGCGTGGCGGCGGTCTCCAGCGGGCCGATAAAGCGACTTTCCCGATCGAAAAAATAAGACTGGTTCGCCCAGCGCTCCATCTGCCTGGCATTCAGGAAGAAGCAGCCGGAGTGCGGATTGAGGGTGCGGCAAAACTCGACGCGCACGCCCATCACCACGGCGGTCAGCGGGTCGCTGTCGTGAATGTCCTGGAAGGGGGCGGTACAGTGTGCTTCCAGGTCGCCGTCCACGTACACTTTCGGCGTCGGGTAGTTGAGGGCCGTCTCGTAGCGGTTGGGCTGAAGCAACTTGTCGTCGCCGGCATGACGGTTGAACCAGTCCAGCTTGAAAAACAACCAAGGGTCGTGCAGGATCAGGTCGTCTTCGAGGTAACAGTAATAGTCGTAAGAGCCGAGCCGTTCGCGCAGGACGGTATGACACTCGAAGCCCAGCAACATCGGCTCCGCCTCGGTGGGGCGGTGGACGTAATAGCGCGACTCGATCGGCAAATGGTCGAGCAGGTGCCGGCCCTTCGTCGTGCAAACGACCACGTCGAGCGTCCACGCCACCGGCGGCCCGGCGGGCCGGGCCACACACCGAGCATGGTCGATGACACACGACGCCTGCTGATACAGTTGATGCAGGGCGGTCAGGCACGCCGTCAGGGCCTCGATGCGCGGGACGAGATCGGGCGCGTGCGCGCCGTAGCTGGTTTTGCTCCCAGCCCCTTCCACGCCCTCGCTGTGGGGATGATAATAGTGCGGGATGGTGAACAGCAAGCGCATCGGCGTCGCAGGGGTCAGGAGTCAGGAATCAGGAATCAGGAATCAGGAGTCAGGAGTCAGGAGTCAGGGGTCAGAGTATAGAGATTTGAAGTAGGAGGTCAGGAAAAATACAAGACGAGACTCTTTCTGACTCCTGACTCCTGACTCCTGATTCCTGTGATGCGGGAATTTCCATGCACATCCTTTTCGTCCACCAGAACTTCCCGGCTCAGTTCGGCCACATCGCCGCCTACCTCGTCCAGCGCAAGGGCTGGCGCTGCACCTTCGTCTCCCAGCAGCCGCCCGGCCAGGTCGCCGGCATCGAGTGCGTCCCGTACCACCTCCAGGGCGGGGCCACCGAGAATAACCATTACTGCACCCGCAGTTTCGAGAACGCCATCTGGCACTCGCACGCCCTGTACGAGGCGCTGGCCGCCCGGCCCGACATTCGCCCCGATCTCGTCGTCGCCCATTCCGGCTTCCTATCCACCGTCTTTTTGCGCGAGCTGTACGACTGCCCGACCATCAACTATTTCGAATATTACTACCGCACCGTTGGGGCCGACATGGATTACCGCCCCGACTTCCCCTACCCGGCCATCAACCGCCTGCGCGCCCACGCCCGCAACGCCAACATCCTGCTCGACCTGGAAAACTGCGACGCCGGCTACAGCCCGACCCGCTGGCAACGCAACCTCTTCCCCGACACCTACCGCCCCAAGCTGCGCGTCATCTTCGACGGCATCGACACCGCCGTCTGGCGTCCCCTGATCGATCCGCCGCGCCGCCTGGGCAACTGGACCATCCCCGAGGGAATGCGCGTCGTTACTTACGTCTCGCGCGGCATGGAGTCGATCCGCGGCTTCGACATCTTCATGCGCGCGGCCCGCCTGGTCTGCGAGCGGCGCAAGGATGTCATCTTCGTGGTGGTCGGCGAAGACCGCATCTGCTACGGCGGCGACGCCGACTTCACCGGCTCGAAAAGTTTCAAGTCGTGGGTGCTGGCCCGCGACAACTACGACCTGTCGCGCTTCGTCTTCACGGGACTGTTGCCGACGCCGGACCTGGTGCAACTGTTCGCGCTCTGCGACCTGCACGTCTACCTGACGGTGCCGTTCGTCTTGTCCTGGTCGCTGATGGACGCGCTGGCCTGCGGCGCGACGGTGCTGGCTTCGGACACGGCCCCGGTGCGCGAGATGATCGTGCCCGGTCAGAACGGCCTGTTGTTCGACTTCTTCGATGTGGACGGCCTGGCCGACCGGATCGGCCAGGTGCTGGATGCGCCGCGGGAACACAAACCACTGGGACGGGCCGGGACAGAGATGATCCGCGAGCGCTACAGTCTGGAGGTGTGCTTGCCGCAAATGTTGGGGCTGTACGAGGACGCCTACCACGCCGCGCCGCTCAGTTCGCTGACTTTTTTACCCTACTAGCCCGCCGCGCCAGCAAGGGCAGAACTCTTGCTGGCGCGGCGGGCTGGTAAGGCATTTGGATCGCCCCGGAATTTGCTTTCGGGCCGTCTTATTCCCCCGGTATACTGCTCCTCATAACCGAATTCGTCTGCTTTCTCCGCACGAGGCCGCCATGCTGCTTCCTGCCCTCCTTCGTCCGCGAATTCTTCTGTTCTGTGCCATCCTCGGCGGAGGGTTGTCGATACCGGCGCTGGCGCAGAATCCTCCTCCGGCCCCCGCCATTCCCTCGGCCTCAGAAGTCGCCGAACTGCTGCGTTGCGAGCCGCTGACGGAGAAGACCTGGCCGGCCTGGCGCGAACGGCTCCTGGCGTGGATTAGCGATCTCAGCCGCAATACCTCCGCCGCCTACGACGCCGCCCGCGATTTCATACGCCGCCAGATTGATGCCCGGGGAGAATTAACCGGGCCGTTCGCCAAGGACGCCTTTGCCTGGTATCTGCTCGGCAGCGCGTATCTGAAGGACACCCCCAAGGGGACCGACCCGCAAGGACAAGGGGAGAAGGCCGAGCGGGCTCTTCGTCGCAGTCTGCAACTGGATCCGACCTTCGCGCGGGCGCACCGCAATCTGGCCATGTCCCTGTGGTTGCAGGTCGATTCCCGGATGACGCCTGGCGATCCCAAGGAAGCGGAAGGGCGGAGAGAACTGGTGCGGGCCCGACAACTCGATCCGACCCTGAAGCTGAAAAGGTATGAGGGATTTCACGCGCTCCAACAGAAGAGCTTCGCGCAGGCCGAAGCGCTGTTCACCGAAGCCCTGAACGAAGAACCCACCGATTCGAGCCTGGCTTTCGGCATCGCCTGGGCCATCATCAACAATCGCCAACGGAGTGGCCCCCGCGCTCCGACGATCCAGCGACTGCTCGATCGATTCCCCGAGGATGGATCGCTGGTATCCCTGCATGGAGTGGCCCTGGCCGAGGACAACGATGTCGCGCCGGCGCGCGTGAATTCGCGCGCGCCCGCCGCCTGGGCGTCGATCCGGCCGATCTCGTCGGGAAAAATGTGGTCGAAGAGATCGAAGCCGAGGCGGCGCCGGGATTGATGGAGTACGGCCTTTGGACCCTGGCCGGCTTCGTCGCCGTCTACGCCGTGTGGATGCTGTTCATGGCCGGCCTCGGCGTGATCCTGGCCCGGCGCATGCGCGGCGACCGGGCGCTGGAGCTGATCCAGGACGCCGACCAACTCGTTGCCGGCGGGCAGGTGATGCGCTCGCGGGACGAATCGTGGTTGTCCCGCCTCTACGGTCTGGCCCTGTTCGTCAGCCTGATCCTGTTTTACCTGTCCCTGCCGTTTCTGATCGTCGGGCTGTTGGCGGCCACGGGGTTGTTGCTGTACTGGATCTTCCTCCTGCCGCGCATCCCGATCAAGTTGATTGTCATCATCGTCGTCGTCGGCCTGGGCGGCGCCTGGGCCGTGTTCAAGAGCATCTTCGCCCGGCCGGCCAAGGGCAGTTTTGGCATCCCCAAAACCGCCGAGCAGTGTCCGCGCATTTATCAACTCCTCACCGATGTTGCCCAGCGCGTGGATACTCAGCCGGTGGATGAAGTGTACCTGGCCCCCGGTTCGGCCATCGGCGTTCATCAGGAGGGTCGAGGACCGTTCGGCATCTTCGGCGTCGCGGCGCGTCCTGACCCTGGGCGTCTCCACCCTGCGTTTTTTGACCGTCGGCGAATTGCAGGCCATCCTCGCCCACGAATACGCCCACTTCAGCCACAAGGACACCTTTTACAGCCGTTTCATTTATCAGGTTTCCCTGTCGATTCAGGAGGCGCTGCAAGGCATGGCCCGCACGGGCGGCGGGTTCAACCGCCTCAACCCGTTCTTGTGGTTTTTGGTGCTCTATCACAAGTCGTACAGCCTACTCTCGGCCGGCTTTTCGCGCTTGCGCGAGTTCCTGGCCGACCGCATGGCCGCCGGCCTGTACGGCTCCGATGTGTTCGCCAATGCGCTGACCAAGGTTTGCACCGACGGATCGCTGTTCGAGATGACCATGTACGACAACATCGCCCACCTGCTGAAGGACGGCAAAGCCTTCGTCAACATGTACGAGGCGTTCCGCGAGTTCCGCGACGAACAGCTCAACGGGCAGGAGCGCGAGGAATTGTACAAGAAGCTGTTGGAGGAGAAGGAGTCACTGTTTGCATCGCACCCGACCTTCGGCGAACGCATCACCGCCGTCAAGGGTTTGCCGCCGGCCCGCCAGACCGATTCGGCGCCTGCCCTGAGCCTGTGTGAAAACGCCGAGGAAATCGAAAAGGAGATGACCGAGTTTTTGACCGGCTACATCTATCACGTCAACCAACTTCAGGCCCAGGCGGCGGCAGCGTCCGAATGAATCGTCCCGACTACGACTAGCCGCGAGCGCCAGCGAGCGATCGTAACCCCGCTCGCTGGCGCTCGCGGCTAGTAACTGCTCCGAGATGTATCTCACTCCTTGGATTTCCGCGCCGGGGTCACGACGCGGAAATCCATCTGCCGTCGCTGCACATCGACGCGCACCACCCGGACATGCACCTTGTCGCCCAGGCGGTAGCGGCGGTGCGTGCGCCGGCCGATCAGACTGTGCGCCTCTTCCTCGAAATAATAATAATCCTCGGTCAATGTGCTGATGTGGACCAAGCCTTCGACCGGCCACTGCTCGGCCTGGGCGAAGAAGCCGTAATCCGCGACGCCCGTGATGATCGCTTCCAACTCCAGGCCGAGCCGTTCGCTCAGGTACGTCAGCAACTTCAATTTAATCAGCTCGCGCTCGGCCATCTCGGCGCGGCGTTCCATCTTGCTGCAATGATCGCCCAGCGCGATCAACTCCGTCTCGGAGCTGCCGCAGCGTCCGTTGCGCAGCCATTGGCCGAGCAGGCGATGCACGGTCAGGTCGGGATAGCGCCGGATCGGCGAGGTGAAATGGCAGTAGTTCACGCTGGCCAGGGCGTAATGGCCATCCTCGACGGGACTGTAGACCGCCTGCTTGAGCGAACGCAGGAGGGCGTAATGCACCGCGTAAACTTCGGGGCGTTTCGCGGATTTCTCGAGGATGCGTTGAAGCGCGAAGCGGTCGAAGTCGGTCGGCATCTTGTAGCCGAGACTGCGAGCGAAATCGGCGAAGGCGGACAACTTGTTGGGATCGGGATCGGGGTGGACGCGGCGCAAAAAGGCGATGTCGTGTTCGGCAAAATGCTCGGCCACCGCCTCGTTGGCGGCGAGCATGAATTCCTCGATGATTTGATGGCTGACGTCGTGCTTGCGGAAATGCGCCCCCGTGACTTGCCCCTTCTCGTCGTACTCCAGCTCCGCCTCGGGCATGTCCAGCTCCAGCGCCCCGCGACAGATGCGCCGCTTGCGCAGGAGCATCGCCAATTCGTGCATGCGCCGGAGCAGGGCGTACACCTCCGGTTCGACTTCACGGGCCGGCGGGGCCTTGGACCGTTCGAGGAGGGCGAGCACCTGTTCGTAAGTGAAGCGACGGCGGACGCGGATGGCGCCGTTGGCGAAGCGCACCGCCGTCTTCTGGCCTTCCGGCGTGAAGTCGATGACGACGCTTTTGACGTAGCGGAGTCGATCTTGCTGCAAGCTGGCGAGGCTGTTGGAGATGATTTCCGGAAACATCGGCAGGACACGCTGCGGCAGGTAAACGCTGGTAGCACGCCGGCGGGCCTCGCGGTCGAGGGGACCGCCCGGCGGGGCGAAATGACCGACATCGGCAATGTGAACCGTCAACTGCCAGTGATCGCTCTCCTCGTCGCGCACCACGGACACCGCGTCGTCAAAATCGCGCGCGTCGGCGGGGTCGATGGTGACGATCGTGTCCTCGGTGAAGTCCTCCCGGCCGTCGAGATCCGTTTCGTCGAAGGCGGCGGCCGCGGCGCGGGCTTCTTGCAGCGCGTCCTCGGGGAACACATCGGGCAGGCCGAAGGCGCGGATGATCGACAGCGTATCGACGCCGGGTTGGCCGCGCGGGCCGAGGATTTCGGTAATGACGCCCTCGCCGCGGTCCTCAGGAGTCGGGAAGCGCAGCATCTCGAAGACGACCTTGTCGTCAGGCCTGGCCCCCTTGGCCCCCGGATCGCCGACATAGATGCTGTGGCTGAAGACGGTGCCATCGACGCGCACCAACCCCTGACCCTCGCGCTCGAAATAGGTGCCGACGAATTGCCGCGTGGCTCGTTCGAGGATGCGCACGATTTCGCCGGACGCGAGCATGTCGGGGCGGTTCGGCCTGCGCGTCAGGCGGACGAGCACGCTGTCGCCGGTGGCGGCGTCGAGGGAATGCGCTTCGGAAATGCGGATCTCGGCGCCGGACTGGCCCCCCCCTCTCCCCCCCCTTTCAGGGGGGGGTTGGGGGGGGTGCGGCCGAACGAAACCGAGGCCGGTGCTGGTGCGACGATAGGTGCCGGTGACGGTGCCGTGCGGGGGACTGGACTTGACCGTATGATTTTTGCCCATCTCGATACGGCCGTCACGATGCAGGCTGCGGAGGGCGCGGCGGAAGTCGCCGTATTCCGCAGCGCGGACGCCGATCTTGCGGGCCAGGGCTTTGGGTTTGAGGGGCTGATAGTTGCGACGCGCTATTGCCGCGAGAATTTGATCTTCAAAACTGGGGGGCATCATGCGCTCACGTTGCGAGGACGGTTATTTCGCCGGGAGGTCATGCTCCGGCATTGGCGTTCATCATAACAGGTTCGTCCCCGCTCTCGCCAATCCTTCCGCGCGACCGCGCTCGCCGTCACCAGCCGGTTCAAGGCAAGGTCGAGGCCGCGTGTGGAAATAAATCCACCGAACTGTTTGCCGTGGCGGCGTTTGCATCACATGGTTTACTTATGGACGCCGCATATCGCGGAGTCCGGGTCTTTGCGTTGGAGATACCTCGTGCATTCGTCCCTCAAGCGTTTCTGGTTGGAATCCCTCATCCGTTCGTGGTCGTCCCGCAGTCGTACCCAGACCGCCCGGCCACGCCGCGGCGCCCAGCTCGGGATTGAAACACTGGAGGAGCGCCTGACGCCCAGCACGTACACCGTCACCGATGCCAGTGATATCGCCGGCAGTTCCACCGATGTCACACTGCGTTACGCCATCACCCGGGCGGTCGGCAATAACGATCAGAACGCCGTCATCAACTTCAGCAATACGCTGGCCGGCCAGACCCTCACGCTGAGTCAGAATGACATCAGCCGGGCCAACATCTATGGCCCGACGGCGTTCGTCGTGAACAACGCCAAGATCACGGTGGATGGATCGAACGCTCCGGGGCTGATCCTGTCGGGCAACAACGCGCTGCGATTGTTCGCCGTGACCGGCACAGGGTCGCTGACACTGGAGGATCTGACGGTTGAGAACGGCCTGGCGGCAGGCGGGGCCGGCGGCGCCAGTGGCGGCGGCATGGGCGGCAGCCCCGGCGCGGCGCGGGCGGCGGCGGGGCCGGCCTGGGGGGCGCGGTGTACGATGACGGCGGCACCTTCAGCGCGGCGGGAGTCACGTTCACCCACAACACCGCCCAAGGCGGGGCGGGCGGCTCGGCCGCCCATTCGCTTACCAACACAGGCGGCGGGGGCGGCGGCCTGGGCATCGCGGGAACCAGTGGAGCCTCGGGAGGTGCGGGCGGCGGTAGCGGCGGCAACGGCGGCTCCGGCGGCGCGGGCGGTGCCGGCGGTTTCGGCGGCGGTGGCGGCGGCACTGGCGGCAGCAGTGGCTCCGACCTCGGCGCCTTGAAGGGCGGTGCTGGCGGTTTCGGCGGCGGTGGCGGCGGCGGCGGCTATGCCAACGTCGGCGGTTTCGGCGGCGGCCGAGCCGGCAGCGGCGGCTACGGCTCCAGCGGTGGCGGCGGCGGCGGCGGCGCGGGACTGGGCGGCGCCCTCTTCAGCAACGCGGGCACACTCACCCTTACCAACGACACCTTCACCAACAACACCGCTGGCGGCGGCCTCGGCGGCGCAGGCGGCGGCACGGCTGCCGGCGTCGCCGGCAGCGCCGGTATGGGTCTGGGCGGGGCCGTCTTCGTCAGCAACGGCTCGCTGACGGCCACCTTCGACACCTTCAGCGGCAATACCGCTAACCAGGGCGGCACCGATGTCTACGTCCTCAGTAACGGCTCCGGTGCCCAAGCCAGCGCCAGTCTGGTCGATGACATTCTCGGCCAGACCGCCAACACCGTCAGCGACTTCGTCGCCAACACCAACGGCGGCGGCACCGCTCCCAACCTGACGGGTAGTTCCAACGACCTCGTCCGCGTCAATCCCTCCACGGGGGGCCTCACCGCCTCCGCCGTGGTCAGCAGCGCCGATCCGCTGCTGTCGCCCCTGGCCGGCAACGGCGGCCCGACGCAGACCATGGCCCTCCAGGCCGGCAGCCCCGCTATCGGGGCCGGTATCACCGTCAGCGGCATTAGTACCGACCAACGCGGTTTGATGCGCCCGGCCACGCCCTCGCTCGGCGCTTTCGATCCCCTGGCGACCTCTCCCACCCCGAATCCCCCCACGCCGGCACCCGCTCCGGCCGCCACCACGGCTCAGCTCACCGGCGTTACTATCACGCCCAACCTGCTCAACGGCACGGCCCAGGTGACGCTGACGGCCCAGGTGAATAGCCCAGCAGGAAGCATCAACGAAGGCAGCGTTACCTTCACCTTCGCCGGCCAGTCCGCGCAAGGCAGCGTGCAGAACGGCACGGCCAGCGTGCAACTGACGGTATCGCTCCTGGACGTGATGAGTAATCAGACCGTCTCGCTGGCCTATGCCGACAACGGTCCGAACGCCGCCTTCAGTGCCGATGGCGCCACGGCTGGCGTCGCCCTGAATCTGTGGAATGTGCTGTTGCCGGCGGACGTGACGTTCACTCCGGGCGGCGAAATCGACGCGGTGCAGTTCTTCTTCGCCCCGATCGATATCCTCTACGCCAACATGCAATGGACGGGGTTCCGGTACACCCCCCTCGATTTGCAGGTGGCGGGCATCGGCGGCGGGCAACTCCGGGCGACGACGCTCGACGGCACGGCCTGGCAGATGCCCATGCCCAATCCACAAAACCAATTCGGGGGCGCTTCCAAGCTCTCCTCGACCCTTGGCGGATAGACCACTCCCTCGCCCGTCTCCGCCTGAGAAATCGTCTCGGTAAGGAGGAAGGATGAATCAAGTCTCTTTTTGATTCATCCTTCCTCCTTCATCTTCTCAACGAGATTGCCTTTGAACAGCCGCCGCTGCGTCGCCTGGCTGTACGGCGTCCATGCCGACCCGCTGCGGTCCTCGCGGATGTCGCGCGTGAAGCTGTGGACCTTGGCATCAAGGTTATCCAGGTAATGCAGCGCGATCGCCTCCGGCGTCATCGGCACCGTCGGGCTGCCGAACTCGAGTGAGCCGTGATGGCTGACGATCAAATGCTTCAGCCGTAAGAGCAATTCCGGCGGAAAAGGTTCGCCCGTCAGGTCCGGCACGCGCCGCACCTGCTCGTCGAGCATTTCCACGCCGATGACGAGATGGCCAACGAGCTGCCCCTCGTCGCTGTAGCTGAAGGCACGGTCGTAGCTGAGTTCGCGGACCTTGCCGATGTCGTGCAGGAAGACGCCCATCAGGAGCAAATCGCGGTTCAACTCGGCGTACAGCGGGGTGATGCGGTCGGCGCACTCCATCAGCGTGACGACGTGCTCGAGCAGTCCGCCCAGGTACGCATGATGATTGCGCACGCCGGCCGGCGCCTTGCAGTACCCTTGCACGAACTCCTGGTCCATCAGAAAGCACTCGGCCAGGGCGTGCAGGTGCGGGTTGTCCATCTTGCGCAAGAGAGAACACAGGCGCTCGTAGAGTTTGTTGACATCCTGTTCTGTGTGCGGCAGGAAGTCGGCCAGCTCGACCTTCTCGGTCTCCATGCGGTCGATGTGGCTGAGAATCATCTGCAAGGCGCCCTGGAAGAGCTGCACCTTGCCCTTGACGAGCAGGAAGTCGCCGGACTCGAACGAGCGCACCACCGGCTCGGCGGCGTTCCAGAGGCGGGCGCTGATCGAGCCGGTGCGGTCGCGCAGCTCGATCTGCAAATACATGTTGCCGTTGCGGTTGGCCCGCACCTGCTTGTCTACAACGAGATAGACTTCCTCGATGGCATCGCCGTCGGCCATCTGCTGCACGAACTGCCTGGCCATGCTTATGATCCTGTGTTCCTGGGATCAACGATGCGGGCGATCCAGGCGCAAACCCTCGCCGGTCATCGGCGATCGCCTTCCCCAATCATCCTATGGAGTGTCCCGGCTCAGGCTTCTCGAAACCGGCCGGAGCGTTTCATTTCACACCCCTCACACCCCCTGAAACGCTCGCGGCATCCATGAAACGCTGGCGACAATGGTACCCAACTCCTTGCCCCATCACAACCTGAGCGTTTCAACGGGCCATATCGCCTCGCGGCCCGTGAAGTGAAACGCTCGCGTCTTGGCTGCGGAACAGGCCGGCGCGTAGAATAGGAGTAGAGAGAGGTGTTGATCCCCGTCCGCAGTGAGTTTACCTACCCCGTACGGTTTGCCTTTCCACGATCA
Source organism: uncultured Planctomycetota bacterium (assembly GCA_963767535.1). GTDB lineage: Bacteria > Planctomycetota > Planctomycetia > Gemmatales > Gemmataceae > JAJPHU01. The sequence continues at coordinate 136,196 of CAVYEC010000004.1, read as the reverse complement.
CCGTTCTTCGTCCTCGGACGTACCCATCTCGGCCAGTAGGCCCGGCGAACTGGGCCGAATAAAGTCAGGGAATTCCCCGTCTCGCAACAGAGGTTCCCATGCACGCCCCCAAACTCCCTCCTCCGTCTTCGCCCCCGCTCCGATGGGGCATGGCCAGTCTGCGCACCGAGGCCGCCTCGACGGTGCCCTGGCTGTGGCACGGCTACCTGGCGGCCGGCTCCGTCACGCTGCTGACGAGCCAGTGGAAGACCGGCAAGACCACGCTGACTTCGGTGCTACTGGCCCGCCTGAAGGCCGGCGGCACGCTGGCCGGGTTGCCCGTCGGCGCCGGCCGGGCCATTGTTCTTTCCGAGGAATCCGCCACGCAGTGGTTGCTGCGCGGCCGGCGACTCGACCTGGAGGATCACGTCGGCTGGTTCTGCCGGCCCTTCCGGGGCCGTCCCTGCCCGGAAGAGTGGCAGGCTTTGCTCGACCGGGTGGCCGAGGTCGCCGCCGAGCGGGGCGTGTCGCTGGTCGTGGTCGATCCGCTGGCGGCCTTCTTCCCCGGCAAGAGCGAGAACGACGCCGGAACCATGCTGGACGCGCTGTGGCCGTTACAGCAACTGGCGTCGCGGGGCCTGTCCGTCCTGGCCCTGCACCACCCCGCCAAGAGAGACAACGGCGACGGCCCCTCGGGTCGCGGCAGCGGCGCCTTGCTCGGCTGTGCCGACATCCTGATCGAGCTGCGCTGGTTTCGCAGCCCCGCGGAAGACGACCGTCGCCGTCGCCTGGTCGCCCTTTCCCGCTTCGATGAAACGCCCCGGCAGCTCATCGTGGAGTTGAATGCCGAGGGGACGGATTACCTGTCCCTGGGCAGTATCGCGGACGTGGAGTTCGCCGAGAACTGGCGTTTGCTGGAGGGCCTGCTCCGGCCGGCCGAGCGCAAGTTGACGCGGGCCGAGATCCTCGCCGGCTGGCCGGCCGAGGAGCGCCCGGGCGCGGCGACGCTGTACCGCTGGCTACGGCGGGCGGTGGAACAGGGGCTTGTGCGTCAGGACGGCCGGGGTCAGCATCACCAGCCGTTCCGCTACTGGCTGGCGGAGAACGAGGAGCGCTGGCGGCTGGACCCGCTGGCCCGGATTCACATGCCGGAACTTTTCCTGCCACAGCCGGGTGATCTCGGCGAGGGGCCAACATTGCGGTGGAAATGACTACGTGCGCCGAAACAGACGAACCGTACGAATGACGGGATCTTAACGGATCGGGGAAAGGAGAAAAGCGAGGGTAATTGATACCCCCCCTGGAAAGGCCGAAGATAGTATGTCATTCTTCAAGCGGCCAGTTCGTGAAGGGACTGCCGATCCGACCTCTTCACCGAATCGAATAAGCAGAGGACAAGCCAAGGAAGAAAACTTCTTCTTGGCGGCCAGCCGGAGGGGAGGCGTGTTGTGTTGCTTTGTCCTTCTTGCTTAGCTGAAGTAGCAATAATCAACGGTACATTTTACCAGAGCGAGGGAAGTATGCGATGGGTCTTGAGATCTAGCTCGGTCGTCATCGGCCTGCTGTTGATAGCGTCCGACAGTAAGCCTCTCAGGGGCCAGCCCTGCGCACCCGGGCTTAATTATGGCTCCGGCGGTGCGTGTAACATGGAAACCGGTAATCCTCAGAACAAACATCGATTTTTCCATCGGGGGCAGTGTAAACGTGGGGCACGGGGTGACAGCTACGGCTGCTCCGGCGGTTCGGGTGGAGGCTATGGGGCAGGAGGATGTTATGGTTGCTACGGGGGGGCCATGAGCAGCTGTAGTGCGGTCGGAGGCTACGGGAGCATGTTTTGGCCCCTCCCCGTAGGAACGCCCGCCGGCACAGGAACAGGAGACAAGAATGCCCCGAACGACACCAGCAAACTTGAAGCGTCGGCTTCTCTTCCCGTCATGGGTCAGGGGGCTTTTGAGGGGCGCAATGGGACCATCGCCTCCACCTGATCCAGGAGCGGCTTGCGAATATCGAGCGAAAGTTGGATGAACTCAAGGTTACCCGACCTGCCGTACGCGGGGAGGGCGAGCCTGCACCGCGGCTCGATCAAACACCGCGCCGGCCCGGACACTGGGAGCACCATCGGCGTCTCGGCCGGGAGCAAGTCGCGACAAGACGTCATAGCCGCCAGCATCCGTGGCTGGGACGACTATACCAGCCGTACGGAAGCGGCGAAAAAGGGCATTCCTGCCGGAGAGAGTGCCAAACTGACCAGGGCGAAGTGAGTCGTTGCGATAAAGGGTTATCGGCCCCCGGAGGAGCAGTAGCCTCCGGGGGCGGAATGCGTTCCGGCGTCCGAACGCGCTCGGCGTTCGAAAGCTTCGCTCCGGGAGGATGAACAACGGAAACCGCCCGACGAACGGATACGCCCTCGCAAAGTTTTTCTCAAGCCATTGGATCGGATTGCCGATAATGAAAGAGTACACCATACCCGAACCCGATAAGAATCCCCGTCCGTGGCATTGGGTCAAGGGGATGGTAGGGAGGGGATGGATCATGCACAATGGCTGGGGGCGTGTACTGGTCGGGGGTATCCTGAGTCTGGTCGGTTTCAGTTCTGAGGCGAGTGCCCTCCCGATGGCCGTTCGACCCGTCCCGCCGAATAACTACTGCCAGGCCGGCGCATGGGGAGGTTACTGGGGGTCCGCTTGTGCCATCCCCCTCCCCCCCAATCCCACTTGCCCACTCCCGCCCCATTCTTTCTTCATGGAGTACGCCCCAGAGGGCACTCCAACCCCTGGCACCGCCAGGACTCTCTCGGGCATCGCGAACGGAAAAACGCGCGGTACCGCAGAAGACCGCGCGCCCGCCCCCCGCACCCTTGATGGGAATGTTGCTCATCCGACTATCTACGGCCCTTCCGACATCAACGCGGTCCTCGAACGGCTTGATCGGGTTGAGGAACTGTTGATTCGGCACGAGAAGTACCTGCAACAGCAGCGAGACCATCGCTAATGGGGGATCGGTAGTGACGTGCCCCCTTGCGAATCATTTCTCCCACTACCCTATTTCTCCTCCCACTTCTCGCTCGCGCCCAGATAGGACTCCGGAGCTTACCCGATTAATACCGCCCAACGGGAACATATTCCGTTCCTTCCTGACTGCGGATCGTCAGAAGCTAGCGAATGAAACGCCGGTCCCGATCCGGTAGTTTGTTTGGCACGCTGGTTGCGTGCCCTACGTAGCGCACGCTGCCAGCGTGCCAAATACGCCGCCACTACCCCCGATTCACCTCGGATTCGTGCGCCCCCATCCGGGCAGTTCGACTCTAACGATTATTACAGTTATGCTGGTTGAATGGCCGATGAAAAGCAGCAAACCAGTCACCCTACGGGCAAAAACGTGGGAAACGAATGAAATTCCTCCTTCGGTTCTATCTGGCGGCTATCGCCGTGGTATTCTTGGCAAGATTCGCCCTGGCGGAGGAAGCCCCTGCCCTCGGCGACACGCCGGTTTTACCCTCCCCCACCGCCGTGACGGCCGCAGAATTGGCCGGCACTACTGAGAACCTTTTTTATCCCACCTCCAAACCCCCTTTGCTGGGGAATAAATTGACCACGGTCGTGGGCTTTGCCTACCTCCGGCCCGCCTGGGGAAACCAGAATTTTAACATCGCCGTCCCCAACGGCACCGGGGGGAGCAGTCCGTCCCTCGGGGATGCGCGGGACGTTCTTCACAATTTCAACTTCGCCCCTATTGTCCAGATCGATTACCGATTTCTCCCTACGACCTTGGGCATTCGGGCGTCCGGATGGGCGGTCAACTTTGCCGGGAACTTGGATCGTACCGTAACCTCTCCGGCCGGATCCGGTGCGCTTCACGCCCAAAGCACGCTGGGGCTTTCCGCCGTGAACCTACCGGAAGCGACGACCTATTGTACATGCCCTCGGCTTCCCCACGACGGGCAGAGCAATGTCTTCGGGGACTGTTGTGTGGCGGATTTCTCGTTGGGATTGCGCTACTCCGCTCTAACGCAGACTTTCGACGCCACAGCCCTAAACGGCCCCAACGGTGCGAACCTTCACTCCGACGAGAGTTTCAGCGGACTCGGTGTGACCGGGGCCTTGGGAGGCTACTGCCCCCTGGGATCCCACTTTCTCCTGTTCGCCAACGTCCGCGGTTCCACCCTGTTTGGGACGAATAAGCGTAACAGTTCCTTCTCCACGACGGCACCGTCCGTTGCGTCCTCTGCCCCAGCCGTCTTGACGGACACGAAGAGTTCCATCGTCCCGGTCGGGGAACTGGATCTCGGGATCGGTTGGGGGAGGGATATTGGGGCCAGTTACGATCAGAAGCCACCCCCCGTGGCTTATCTTTCCGTCGGATGCACTGGCCAGATATGGGGCAATACCGCCATGATCTCGGCCGCGAGTGGCCCAAACTTCAGCGAAAATAACCTCTATCTCGTCGGACTGATCCTCACCCTCGGCTTTGCCTATTGACATCCTTTACGCCTTCGTCCCTCGTTTCCCGGTAAGCCAGGCGACTGGATGTCGAAATATCAGGTGACACGGACAGCCCCTCAGTCGCTACTGGTGGCGGAGAGTTATGGCCCGATCTTTTCCAGGGGCTTCGCTGTCGCGGCTCCCTCTTTCATTTTCTCGACCGCGGCTTTCTGGTCGAATCCGGTCCTCAGGATTTGATCCGGGCCGAGTTTGTACTCCCCCAGCGAGAGCGACCAGAAAATAATATCGACCTGGCCGGGCTTCCCAGAATCCTGCACGTAAACGACGAGTTCTTGCCCGGGGATGGAGGTCATCTTAACACTCCCGACGCCTGCCACAACGGCCGGGTCGCTAATGTCCGTCGCCGTCTTGTCCGTCTGGTAAACCGTGAAGACGCGGTCGGACTTGTCCTTGGCCAGTGGTGTGCTAACAACGTTCCCGTTTCCCTTCGGGACCGGGAACCAATTCGGCTGTTTGCCACGAAGGACAATCACGAACGTATTGATACTTGAATAGTTGTACACAGTCATCTTCGTGGGTTCCGCGCAAAGCGCCCCCGCAAACACGAGTACGCAAATGACGGTAGCAAAAACAAGTCTCATCGCGAATCCTCCCGGTTTCGATCAACCGCAACTTTAGCCGATTTTCCCTATGAACGTCTGCCGGGGCCTCGGCCGCGAGTCAGGTTGCCGAGGTTACTTCCAAGGCAATTGGTTAGCGCCCTCGGTCGCCTTGTCCGACTGACCTGTCCCACAGAGCGCAGCTGCACTCCGGGTTTTTTGCTATCTTGCCTGCATGGACGAACCCGCTTGTTCAGGCTGCCAGGCGTTGCAACGCCGCGTCGCCGAACTGGAAGCCCAGGTCGAGCGACTTACCCGCCTGCTCGAACAGCAGCAGTGCGCCGGCAAGCGTCAGGCAGCCCCTTTTGCTAAAGGCCTTCCCAAGCCCAACCCCAAGAAGCCGGGACGCAAACCCGGAAAGGACTACGGCACCAAGGCGCATCGGCCGCCGCCGGAACGCATCGACGAGGTCCACGAGGCTCCCTTACCCGAGGCTTGCCCCGACTGTGGGGGTCCAATCGAGCCAACTCACGTCGATCAGCAGTATCAGGTCGAGATCCCACGACAGCCGGTCCACCGCCAATTTAACATCCACGTCGGCTGTTGTCGGCGGTGCCACCGGCGCGTTCAGGGCCGACATGCCTTGCAGACCTCCGACGCTCTGGGGGCTGCGGCGTCGCAACTGGGGCCGGACGCTCAGGCCACGGTCGTCGAGTTGAACAAGCAAGCGGGTCTGTCGCACGGCAAGGTGAGCCGCGTCTTGGAGAGCTTATTTGGCATCTCCCTGACACCGGGCGGCAGCGTCCACACCGTCTTGCGAGCAGCGCGGCGCTGCGAGCCGGTCTACGAAACAATCTGTCAGTCGGTCGCGCGGTCTGCCTGGGTTGTTCCCGACGAAACCGGCTGGCATGTCGGCGGCTGGGGTGCCTGGCTGCATGCGCTGGTAGCGCCGAGGCGACCGCCTACGTCATCGACCCGACCCGCTCCGGTGCCGTGGCCGAGCGTCTGATCGGCGCAGACTACGCTGGAGTGATGATTCACGACGGCTGGTCGCCCTACGACAACTTTGAGCAAGCGCGCCATCAACAGTGCCTGGGCCACCTTCTACGTCGCTGTCACGAGATGCTCCAGAGTGCCGCGGCCGGCGCGGTGCGGTTCCCACGACGGATCAAGGAGCTACTGCTAGCGGCCCTGGGCCTGCGCGATCGCCATGCCGCGGGCCAGGTCAGCGATCATGGTCTGGCAGTGGCGCGAGGCCGGCTGGACAACGAACTGGCCGATGCCATATTCCCCCTCAAGAGCAACGCGGCCAACGAGCGGCTGGCGCAGCACTTGTGGAACCACCGCGATCAGCTCCTGACGTTTTTGCATGTGCCGGGTCTGGACGCCACCAACTGGCGAGCGGAGTTGGCCATCCGCTTCGGCGTCATTTTACGCAAGGTCTGGGGAGGCAACCGGACTTGGGTAGGAGCGCGAGCGCAAGCGGTGCTGATGTCGGTATGGCGAACATGCTGGCAGCAGGGACGTTCGGCCCTAGACTTCCTCAGCCAGTTCCTTCGCGGTGAATCGGTGATCCTATCCTTGCCCCCGTGACCCACCTGGTGACAACTCACGCAACTTGCAAAAGTTCTTTCGCCAACGACTATCTGCTGATACCATGCGCCAATCAAATGCGATCAGGAGAAGGCAGCTATGGCGCTCATTTTCAGGGGTAAAAGCCGCTGCCCGATTTGTGGCGACGTAATCGGGCAAGAGGACGATATTGTGGCAACCACGCATTTCATCACAGGCCGAGAAGACCCACTTTGGCGATTCTCGGACGCTGCAATGCACAAGAAGTGTTTTCTCAGTTGGGAGCTGAGGGAAACATTTGTTGCCCAATTCAACGCCGAGATGGGAGCAATTACCTGGGGAAACGGTACTTTTCACGAGATGCAACCGGACGGGAGTATTCTCTCGAAGAAGCGAGAAGCGTGAGGCGACGACCGGATTAACGGCCCGCTGAACGAAGCTGCTAGAGAGGAACACGCTAATCAAATACCTTCCAAGAAGGAAGGAATGCAACGATTTTTCCAAAAAGCGCGGATACGGAGTTCACCGGACACCAACATCTGCTGGAAGTTCCGCTTCGGCAGGTTGATCGCAAATAAAGGACCAGCATTTCGGCGAAAACGACCCGGAAGAGGCGGGAGGGAATTCGTTTACTCGGTTCAGTCTTTCAAACGGCTGACATTTTCGGCAAGGAGAACCGGCGAGCCCGGTTGACCGACCCTCCTCGCTCTTCCCGCCCGGATTGCCCCAGTCCCCCGGCCGTCACACACGGCCCATTCGGAACACCTCCCAACGCACCGACCAACTTCCCGATTGACTTTTCGCAATTTGCGAACATAATGGGCATGGCGGACGAAGAAGGATAAGGAGGGCGGCGAGAGTTCATGCATGTTATCTCCGTCAAGAAGCTACGGGACTTCTGGAGAGACCCGCGGAATGCACACGCGGAGGAGCCGCTGCGGGCGTGGTATCAGGTGGTGAGCCATGCTGAATGGGCGAACCCGGCCGACGTGAAGGCGACCTACAACACGGCCGATTTCGTCGGCAACAAGGTCGTCTTCGACATCGGGGGCAACAAGTACCGCCTCATCGCGGTCATCGACTTTGAACGCCACAAGCTGTTCGTCCGCTTCGTGCTCACGCACAAGGAGTACGACAAGGGGAACTGGAAGAAGGACGCTTTTGGGAGCTACTGGACGGGGCCGCAAACCCCGCCGGCTGCACGGCAAGGTAGGCGAACGGCGAAGCCGCGCCAGAGACGCCGAGGAGGTAAAAAGCGATGACGATGCGCACAAAGAGCCGGCTGCCCCGTGACCTGTACATGGACCTGATCCGGCAGTTTCCGCTGCGGCCGATCCGTTCCGACAAGGAACTGGATGAGGCCGTGAAGAGGATCGACTCCCTGCTCGACCGGCGCCTCGGGCCGGGCGAACAGGACTACCTCGACGTCCTGAGCGAACTGGTGGAGCGCTACGAAAGCGAAGCCGTGCCGATCGGCGGAGTTTCCGACGCGGCCATCCTCCGCCACCTGATCGAGGCGAAGGGTGTAACGCAGAGCGAGGTCGCTCGGGAGGCGGGCATCGCCGTTTCTACAATCTCGGACGTGCTTTCGAGTCGGCGCGAGTTGACGCGGCAGCAAATCGGCAAGCTGGCCGGCTACTTCCACGTCCAGCCCGGCGTCTTCTTCTTCAGCAATAGGCAATAGGGGACATTCACGTCGATTTCCGGTCGCTCCTCGCGCTGGACCGGACGATAAGCGGCGGCGTACAGCTCCACCTCCGGCGGCAAGTCCATCTCGGCGGCGGCTTCCATCAGACGCATCGTCTCGTTGTGTAGGTTGGCACAACGCCTGCGGCGGCAGGCTCAGGGCGAACCTCGGCTCAGGCGCGCAGGATGAAATCGCCGATCCGCTTCTCGTCCGGGTGCGGCGGGTGCGCCCAGATCAGTTCAGGGGCCTTGTCGAGAGTCAGGCGGATCGTGCCCAGCTCGCGCCAGGCGACGGTACTGTTTTTCCGAAACACCGTCGTATCCACGTCCTCCAGCGCGATCGTCTGAGGGCGCACTTCGATGCGGATTTCTTGCGCTTGATCCGTGGCAGGCCAATAAAACGCGGCCCAGCGTGCGAGACGGGCTTCGGCCCCGTGTAGCGGCAGCCAGGGGGCTTGCGTACGCTTCCACCAATGCTCCCACACGCGATCGCGAACGGACCACGCGAGCAGCCCGTCGCGCGCGTAGGGCATGGCCGCCGTCCCGGCGACGGGTTGGCCGGGCATCAGTCGAAGTTGGTAGCGATAATCGGAAAAAAGAACGTCGTCGAAGACGCCGTGGTCCAGGAGGCCGGTCGTCGCGAAAAGGAGCGGACGTGCCCTGTCCCAGACGTGCTGAAACGTACCGGCGGGCATGAAATCGACGGCGAAATTGAGGACACTCAGCGACAACCAGAACACAGCGGCGAACTTCGCCAGCCGCCAGCGCCGCGCGTAACCGGGGCCAAAGCGGACGGGAGAGACCTGCTCTGGCCCGGCCCGGCTTCCTTACGGGGGCACTCCTTGCGGCCCATGCGTCCAGACGCCTCAACGGGGCATACCATTTCTCCGGTAACAATCCGGCGTAGATCGCGAGTATAAGCCCGCAAAAGACCGGGAAGGGATAGAGGACAGCGATGCCGAGATGCAGCGCGATCCCCGTCAGCACCGCCGGCGTACGTGTCCGGCGCCAGGCATAAAGCACGGGAAAGGACAATTCGAACACGATCACGCCCCAGCCGGCGAGGCGAAGGAGCGGCGGCGGGAACACCCCCAGCCAACTCGTATCGGTCCACACCAGGCTCGGCAAACCCGCCGGGGCCACCACACCAAGCCCGGCCCTCCACATCGGCGCCATCAGCTTGCGAGCCCGGAATCGACGTAGACCGTACTCAAATAGGCCGCCAAGGCCCACCGTGTCGCGGCGAAGCTCCGGGGCGGGCGCGCAGGTCGGAGCACCCGGCGGTCCAGGCTGAGGGCGCTGCCGCAAGGAAAAAACACAGCCAGCAAGCTCAGGCTGATGGCGACGGAATCGCCCGCCACCTGGCTGATCGCCGACGGCTGCCCCAACAAGAACACGGCGCAGAGGTAGTTCGCGAAGGCCGCGGCGCGCGTGTGCAGGCCGACGATGAAAGTGCCGAGGACGATCGCCCAGATAATCAGCGCGGGGCCGAGCGGCACGAAGCGCTGCCATTCCTCGGCAAACAGGGCGCGGTGTGCATAGAGGTGCGCGACATCCGCGAGCAGCACACTCCCCAGCACGACACGAAACGCGGCGAAACTGCGCAGCGGGTTCGCGGGCCAGCCAACACGGAGGAGTCATTCGCTGTTACCCAATGAGACGGATACAGATCAAGGCATGGCTTCTTCGCCGGACGTGCCGGTGAGGGCGTGCAGGATTTTCTGCCAGCGCGTTTGCCGTTCTTCTTGCAGAACGGCCAGGCGCTGCGTCAGCCAGGCGTGGACCTCGGCGGTCGGCCGAAGTGGGGGCGCTGTCGGGGTGTCGGTATTCGCCTCGGCGAGCGGCGCGGTTCGCGGGCGGGCCGGCTCCGCGGGTCGCGGCATGCTCGGCGCGGGCGGCGTCGGCGGAAGCGATGCCTTGGCCGTGTCCGCAGGGGCCGCCGTGGTTCGTGGCGGGTCCGGGGGCCGGTTCCGCAGCTCTTTCTGGATCTCTTGCAGCTCGCGCGTCAGGCCGTGGAGTTGTTTCAGCTCTTGCCGAATGAGGTGGAGTTGATCGTGGTGCAGACGGCTGAACGTCTGAACCATCATCATCAGGGCTTGTTGAAACTGATCGAACATCTGCTGCGTCATCAGCGAAAATTGCGTGATGAGCGGCAAGAGCATCGATTCGTTCGTCCCGCCGCCCCCGGCCACGGGCAGTTGCAGCGCCGAAGTCAGCATGCCGTTGACCTCAACCGGCAAGCCGCCCCGCAGGAGAAGGGCCGGCGCGGATGACGGCGCCGGCAGCAGGTTCGGCGCGGTTTCGGTCCCCGAACGCTTGAGGACATGCACGCGGAGGAGGAATTGGCCGACATGCACTTCGTCGCCGTCTTCCAGAAGCGCCCAGCGCACCGGCACGCCGTTGACGCGCGTCCCGTCGCGGCCCAGCAAGTCGATCAGCCAGAAGCCGGCCGGCGTGTGTAGCAAGGCACAGTGCGTTCGCGACACCGTCCTATGGTTGAGCAGCAGGCGGCAGTGTGCGGAACGTCCGATCAAGGTCAGGACGCGATCCACCAGGCGCATCGGCTGCCGTGCCCCGCCCTGCGAGACTTCCAGCCCGATGCGCGGAAACGAAGACGTGGCGATGTTGCTGCTGAACGGATTCGGAGGGGGCGAGTCGTCCCCGTCCTCGCGGCTGCCGGCCGCCACGCGGATGGTGTACGGGCCGATGCGGATGCTGCGCCGGCGGTCGAGCAGGCCGGGCGTGCCGCCGGGCGGATCGAAGAGCGTGCCGGATCGGCTGTTGAGATCGACGCACCACAGCCGGCCGGCCACCATTTGCAGGTAGGCATGACGGCGGCTAATCCCGCCGCCGTCGTCGAGGGCTAGCTCGGTGCGTTTGTCGTAGCCGACCACGGCGAACGGCAGCGGCAAGGTCCGGCGGACGATCTCGCGCCGCTTGGCGTGTTCGATCAGGAATTGAAGCGGCGCGGTCGCCTCGCAGGCTTCGAGGAACTGCCCGGGAGATGGTTGGTTCACGGTGGGCTTTCTCACCAAGGCACAGGATCCAGGCACACGGCATAGCGGGCCATCCCGGCCGATCTCTCTCCTCCGTATCGCTTTGTGACGCTTTGTGATTCTCTCTGACGCCGAAGCAAAATGCAACCGCGTGTGGAACCGCGCGGGGGCGAAATTCCTACCGGGCTGTCAGTTGCGGAGAAGGCGGCGCAGAGCGGATCTCCTCGAGCGCTTCCTTCATCTGCCTGAACACCCGCTGACGCAGCCGTTCGGCGCTGCCGGCCTCCTCTTCCGGTGCAATCGGATCGAGCACGCGGATCGTGATCCGTCCCGGCCGGGCCAGCACGCGCCAGCCCTGATAGATCGGCAGCGTGCCATCGACCACGACGGGCACGACGGCGCATCCACTGTCCACGGCCAATTTGAACGCCCCGCCGTGAAACGCGATCATCTCGCCGCTCCGCGAGCGGTGTCCTTCGGGGAACATGAGGAGCGGCATGCCCCGTTCGAGCCAGGCGCGACAGCGCCTCCATCGTGGCGCGGACGCTGCGCATGTTGCCGCGATCGACGCGGACGTACTGGTTCAGGTACATGTTCCAGCCGATAAAGGGAAGCCGAAACGCCTCTTTCTTGCTGACCCACTTGAAGGGCGCCGCCAACGCGGACAGGGCCATGATGTCGGTCATCGACTGGTGATTGGCCACCAGGACGAACGGCGTTCGCGGCGTGATTTTCTCGCGCCCTTCGACCACGATCCGGCAGCCCGGCAGACAGCGCAAATATAGCCGTGCCCACCAGCAGGTGTAGCGGTGCAGGAGCGTACGGTTGGCGTCGAACGGGGCCGTCGCCAGGCACAAAAGCACCGCCCCGAAATAGAGGACGATGGAGGTGGTGCCGAGAAAAAGCCAGTAGCAGGCGGAAAAAAGAGCATTCAGCATGATGGTATCGGAATCCTTTCGCCGTTGGGTTGGTTTAGAGGTAGCGGACAAAACTCCCTCCCCCTTGTGGGGGAAGTCTCTCTTTCTCCCTCCCCCCTTGTGGGGGAGGGTAGGGGTGGGGGGTAGGTGCAAGCGGGCTGAGGACTTCTACCCCCCACCCTAACCCTCCCCCACAAGGGGGGAGGGAATAAGTACCCTGCCTCTTAGCGATGCTTCGCGGGCGCGTTCGTGCTTCAAAGCCGGGCCGCACCTTGCCTTCCTTGTCGATCAGCGGCCGGGCGTCCTTGACCTTGCCCAGCTCGCGGCAGCCGCGGCCCAGGCCTTCCAGCCCCAGGTCGTCTTTCATGGCCGCGACGAGCATTTCCAGCTTGCGGACGATTTCGGGATTCGCGGCGGCAACGTCCTTCTTTTCCCCGATATCGGTCTTGAGGTTATAGAGCCTGAGCTGGAAAGGCGGGGCGTCCGCGTCTGGCTTCTTGCCCGGTTCGGCGATCTGCAATTTCCAGTCGCCGTGGCGGACGGCCTCCAGGCGGAGGCCGCTGTAATAATAGAAGGTTTCGTGCGCCGGTTTCGCGTCCTGGGACTCCCGTCAGCTGCGGCCAGATGTTCACGCCATCGAGTTTCCGGTCCGCCGGCAACTTGCCGCCCGCCAGCGCCGTGAACGTCGGCAGGATGTCGAACATTCCGAGGATGGCGTTGGTTTCGGTGTCGGCCGGGACTTTCCCCGGCCACCAGGCGATGGTCGGCACGCGCACGCCGCCCTCCCACGTGCTGTCCTTGTGGCCGCGCAGGGGCGCGTTGACGCTCCGCGGCGTCCCGCCGTTGTCGCTGGTGAAGATCACCAGGGTCCGCTCGGCCAGGCCCTCCTTGCGAACGGCGTCGAGGACTCTGGCCGACGCTCCCGTCCACCTCTTCCACCCAGTCCGAGAAGAGGCCGTGCGGCGACTTCCCGGCCCACTTCTTGCCGGGGTAGATCGGGAAGTGGACGGCGTTGGGGGCAAATACAGGAAGAACGGCCGGGACTTGTTCGCCGCGAGGAACTGCAAGGCCTCGTCCGTGTAGCGCTGCGAGCAGCGTCTGCTGATCGTCCGGCCGCACGCGCTGGAGGACGGTCCCGTTGCGGAGCAGCGGCAGCGGCGGCTGCGGCGTGCCCTTGGTCTTGGGTAGCGGCTTGCCCAGGTCGCTTTTCACTCCGTCCTCGGCCGGGCCCATGTCGTTGGAGTAGGGCAGGCCGAAATGGAGGTCGAATCCCTGTCGGTTCGGCAAAAACTCCGGCTGGTCGCCGAGGTGCCATTTGCCCACGATCGCCGTGGCGTAACCCTGGGCCTTGAGAACCTCGGCGAGTGTCACCTCGCTGGGCGACAATCCCACGGCGTTGCCGGGGAAGAGGACGTGTGGGATCGGCAGCACGCGCTTGGGATAGCAGCCGGTCAGGAGGGCCGCCCGGGACGGCGAGCAGACGGGGGCCGCGTAGAACGAGGTCAGCTTCCGCCCCTCCTTCGCCATCCGGTCGAGGTTGGGCGTGCGGTTGATCTTCGAGCCGAACGGCCCGATGTCGGCGTAGCCGAGGTCGTCGATATTGATGAAGAGGAAGTTCGGCCCGGCCGCGAGCAGGTCCGATGCAGGAAGCAAGAGAAGCGGCGCGGCGACCAGAAGACTTCGTATTCCATGCGGGGGACAAACCCTCATCGGCATTCCTCACTTCTCGGCAGTCAGCACGTGCGATCGTTATTCCGCAATCAACTCGCCGTTCATCACCATCCAGTGCCCCGGAAACGTGCAGAGGAAAGGATACCGTCCCGGTTTCGTCGGTACGCGGAAGTGAATCGTCGTGATTCCCCGCGGTGACACGACATCGGTGTAGACGAGCACCTCGTCGGACTTCGGCACGTAGTTGCGCGCCGCCGCGTCCGGGTCGGCGATCAGTCGATTCGCCATCTCGCCGACCGTCCGGAGCATCCCCGGCTTGACCAGCACCCAGTTATGCGGCACCACATCCGGATTGGCGAACGTCAGCCGGATCGTCTCCCCGGCTTTCACGCGAATCGTCGGCGTGGCGAAGGTCAGATTTTTCCCCGCTTCCAGCCGGACCTCTCGGGCGTTCGCAATCGGCTTTCGCCACGGTTTTGGCTCGCGCTTGGCGGCATAGGCCAGATCCTTCAGGATCGGATGCGGGGCGAGGGGCCGGGTCGTTTCGCGATAATTCGGCAGATCGCGGAACGGTGTGTCGAGCTTGTGGACCGTAAGGAACAGATCGCAGGTGCGGCCCTCGGCGATCCCTAAATTCAGGTGCAGTTGATTGACCGGCTGCAAGTCGGGCATCTCCACAAACAGGGATCGGCCATCCGCCAGCAGATAAGCCGACGCGATGGTAACCGGGTCGTGGCCCGGCAGGCCGTAATGGCTCGGCGAATACTCGGGTGAGCCGTAGGCGGAGCTGAAACGGTAGTTCCAGCACTGGGCGAAGTGGTGCTCCGCCTTTTCGACGAACGCCCGGTCGAGCGGCCGCGTAAACTCGACGAGCATGCCGTTGCGATGCACATGGAACCGGCGTGGCAGCTGGACCGCATCGCCGGTATAGCGGACGCGCTGGAAACAGCCGTCGTCGGCCGCGTAGCTGCCCCAGCCCGACATGCCGCTGACGTAAAGCTGTCCGTCCTTGGGGTGAAATCGTCCGCGGTGGACGCCGGAGCGGAAGTCGCCGACCAGAGGCACGATCGCACCCTGGCCCTGTCCCTCGACTTCATCGCGGAGCAACAGGAAATGACTCGCCGCGCCGAACGACAGGTGAATCCTTTGCCCCTGAAGCGGACCCCATTTGTCGCTGGAGATGTAGACCTGGCCGCCGCTCGAATTGTCGAGGCCGCGCGGCAAATAGGCCAATGGCAATTGAGGCGGCTTGCCGTCGCGGAGGCCGCCGTAGCCGAAGTGCGGCTTTTCTTGCGCCGACGGCGTGATTTCGCAGATCATCGAGGCCGGCGTCCACTCGCCTTCGGAACACGGCACCGTCACTTTCCCGGCCGGCGTGACGCACACGCCGTCGGGGTTGCGGAAGCCGGTGGCCAGGACTTCCGCCTTCTTGCCGTCTGCGGAAATGCGCACCAACCCCTGATTGCCCGAGGCCGTGTAGAAGTTGCCGGCCGCGTCGCGTTCCAATCCGCAAATGAAGTCGTGTCCGGCTGGCGAGGTTACGTAGGCGTTCGAGAAGCACTCGTAGAAATCGGCCTCACCGTCGCCGTTGCGATCGACGAGCCGGGTGATCTGATCGCGCCCCAGCACGTAGACGGACTGATCCGCGATCACGAGACCCAGGGCGTGATGCAGCCCCGATGCGATGCGCCGCCAGCGCACATTTTTGAGCGTGGCGTCCAAACCCTCGACGTGCCAGACATCGCCCTGCATCGTGCAAAGCGCGGCCGAGCCGTCGGCGAAAAAGTCGTGGCCGCCGAAGTAAAGAAGGGCCTTCCACGGGTTCTTGAAAGGCGGCGCGATGGTATCGACGGCATAGGGCCGGCTGGTGCCGAGCGCGCCGGTCGTGGCGATCACCTGCGGCCACTGCGGTTTGCCGCCGCGCGTGAGGTGGGCGAGCGAGTGTTTATGTGCCGGGGCAATCTCGCGCACGAATTTGCCGTTCTCCACCCACGGGGCATCGAGCATCTCCACGCCGCCGGCGCGGTAGGCGAAGATCGTCCGCGAACCGTGGCGGTAGAAGCCCCGGTAGACGAACGGCCGCGACACCGGGTTCTTGTCCGGCTTCGGCACCATCTCGCCGACGGGCCGGATGCCGTCCATGAAGCCGAAGCGATTATCCGTGAAGCGGACGAAACCTCCTTGCCAGAGCGCTTCGATTTGCAGCGTATCCGGGTTGAAGCAGGCAGCCAACTCTCCGTGTTCGCCGAGGCGCACGCACACGCCGCGCGGCACCGTCACCCGGCCGGCGCGAAACACGCCACACTGAAGCGAGCCGAGATCGGTCTGATTCCAGCGACCGTCGCGCCATATGTCGTCGTTCTGGTTGCCCCAGTGGCCGAACGTGCCGCGGTCGAGTCCGGGCCATTCGGGGAGCAGGAGCGGCAGCGGTCGCTGCGGGCGGAAGTGCAGCGCCTCGCGCGTGTAGAAATCGTACACGCGATCGCGGTTGACGGGATGCGTTCGGTTCGGCCAATCCTCCGGCCGCAAGGGTTGGCGGCTATACTCGAATTTCACCGGCGCGTGCGCAAGATCCTCCAGCCCTTTGGTCTTGCCGAGTTCGAGGAGATAGCGAACGAGGTCGCGGCGCTCCTCCGCCGTCATCGCCGCGGTCAGACCTTCCGGCATGAGGGAGCCGATCTCCCGGCGTTCCTCGATCTCCTTCTTCGAGATGCGATGCTGTTTGCCCGCGGCATCTTGCAATACCAGTTCCCTGGACGTTTCGTCCTTCACGATCCCTTGAACAACCTGCCCGTTCGCAAGTTCGACCGTAACCGCCTGGAACCCGGTCTTGATCGTCCGGTTCGGCCAGAAGACGCCTTCGACGATCTCTTCCGGCGGAATACACGCCCCCACCGCCGACAGATTCGGCCCCACTTCGCCGCCCTCCTTGCCGACTTTGTGGCAGGACAGGCACGCGGATGTGGCGGCTCGGAAGACGATCGCTCCTCGCCGTGCGTCGCCGTGCGCCCTGGCGTCGGCGAGCAGCTCCTTCACCAGCGCGGCACAATGCGGGACTTTTCCGTCCGGGCCGAACTTTAATTCGAATGGGCTACCTGTCGCTTGCTGGGCGATTACCGCTAGACCAGGCAACAAAGACGCGATCAACACGCACGGAAGCATGAAACCATTTCCTGAGCCGTCATCGGGTGCGATACTTCGGGCGGGGGCCGGCAGGATGGCCGGACAGTTGGGGCAGGATCCAGTCGAGTCCATCCAGATTGTCGCGGAGGCGCAGCTCCACGTCGTCTTCGGTGTGGCCGATGATACCGATGGGGCCGGTGTATCCCGAATCGGCGATGATTGTGAGGAGCTTCACGTCGGCCTCGCCGGCTCCCAAGGGCAGTATCTTCGGCCCTTTGGCGCTCATCCCGTTCAGATTCAGGCAGAGCAAGTACGGCTTCATCCGCGCCAGCACTGTCGCGAAGTCGTCGATGTGTCCGTGGCCGTGATGCAGGTTGTAGACGATGCCGACGTGATCCGCCTTGTGCTTTTCGCGCAGGATCTTGCAGACTGCCGTCAGGTTCTCCGGTTCGCCGCCCCAACCACCGTGGTTGTAGAGGCCGAGTTTGCACTTCATCTTCGCCGTTCGCTCCACCAGGGGCAGCATCTGCTTGACGGCCAGCGCGATGCGCTCTTCCTGCGTCGGGGCGTCGGGGGAGCCGAGCGTCTGCCAGATCTGCGGGTGCAGGTCGTATTTGGCGAATAACTCAAAAGCCTTGTCGTGCGTGCCCCAGAAGGCGAAGTACTCGATGCCGTGCTTCTGGTATTGCCGGATTTCTTCCTCGAAGGTGGGGACGTGATTATCGCGCCAGTCGTAGGCCACCTTTGTGAAGCCGAGTCGCTTCACCATCTCGGCGCGTTCGGCCGGGCCGCGGTGCTTGCTGTCGAACGGCACGATGCACCATGCGACGAGGTTGGCGCGGGAGAACACTTTCGGTTCCCGCGCGAGGGGCGGCGCGGCAGCGAACGACATCCACGCGGCAACAAGGACGATCGGTGCCATTCTGCAACTCCCCATGCGTTTCAGTCTATTTTTCGCGTTTAACCATCGTCGGGATCGGCCGGGCGAGCCGGCCGGCCTTGATCGCGCCGCCCTGCATCACGGCGAGGAACCGCGAACGGTCCTCCAGGACGGAGATGTCGCCGATCACATCGCCATCGACAACGAGGATATCGGCGAGCTTGCCCGCCTGGAGCGTTCCGAACTCGTCGCCTCGGCCCATGATCTCCGCGCCGGTTTTGGTGGCGCAGGTGAGGACTTCCAGCGGCGTGAGGCCGACGTAGCGGACGAAAAACGTCAGTTCGTGTGCGTAGTCGCCGTGCGGGTTCCAGCCGAAGCCGTAGTCGCCGCCCATGCCGAGCCGGCCGCCGGAGCGCAGGATGCGGCGGGCGCTTTCGGCGCCGCCTTCGAGCGTCTCCTGATGGCCGTCGATGACGCGCTGCGACAGGCCGAACTCCTTGCCGCGTTCGACGCTGACCTTCTCAAAGTACAGCGCCGGCACGCACGGCACGTCGCGCTCCAGCAGGAGGTCCAGCGCCTCGTCGTCCATGAACGTGCCGTGCTCGATGGTGTCGTAGCCGGCCCGCAGCGCGTTCTTGATGCCCTGGGTCGCGCGGCAGTGGCCCGTCACCTTGAGCTTGTGGTTGTGCGCGGTGGCGACGACGGCGTGCATCTCCTCGAAGGTCATGCACAGCGTGTGATGGTCGTTGATGTCGGGCGAGGCGGCGTCGCCGGTGGGGTAGGTTTTGACCCACTCCGCGCCGTCCTTGACCAGGCGCGAACCGCCTTGCGGGCGTCCTCCTGCCCGTTGACGATGAAGACCAGGCCCTCCATGCCGATCTTGCGGAACTCGGGGTTCCAGTCCATCAGGCCGCCGGCCGAGCAAATCTCGCGGCCACTCGCCGCCAGGCGCGGGCCGGGGATCAAATCTTCCTCGATCGCCTTCTTGAGCCATACGTCGATGTTGAACAGGCAGCCGCCGGAGCGCGCCGCCGTGTAGCCGCACTCCAGGGCCAGCCGGCAGTTCACCGATGCCAGCAAGGAGACGTACTCGACGGGGTATTTGATGTCGAGATCTTCCAGCGCCAGGATGTTGAAATAGGTGGCGTGGAAATGGGCCTCGACGAGGCCGGGCATAATGGTGCCGCCGCGGGCGTCGATGCGCCGCGCGTCCGGCGGCGCGGGCGGTGCGTTCCGGGCCGGGCCGGCGTAGGCGATCTTGCCGTCCGTCACCAGCACGCAGGCGTCCGCGACCGGCGCGGCACCGGTGCCGTCCACGAGCGTGCCGTTGGCAATTACCGTAATGCCGGGTTCGCGTTTCAAGGCTGCGCTCCCTGGGAGGCTGTCGGTGTGGTGAGTGAGGTTCAAAATATCGCGGAATAGCTCCGCTGTAAATGCGCAAACGCAGGGTTAGGTGGCACGCTGGCAGCGTGCCCTACGTAGGGCACGCTGCCAGCGGGCCAAACCCAAAACCACTACCAACTCGGGCGGCCTCGTCGTCAAAAGAGTCGATCCGTATGTTGAAGAACGGCAAACTAGGATAGAACTCGCATCCGCAAGAGGACCATCATCATGAATCCCATTTCCCCGCTTCTCCTCGCCGCCGTTCTCGTGTCCGAAGCGCAGGCGCAGGACGTTAAACGCAACATCCCCTACGCCGAGCCGGCGCACGAGCGGCAGGTGCTCGACGTTTATGCACCGCAAAACGCCAAAAACCTGCCCGTGGTCTTCTGGATTCACGGCGGCGGCTGGCAGACGGGCGACAAAGCGAGCGTGCAGATCAAGCCGCGCGTTTTCGTGGACAAGGGGTTCGTCTTCGTCTCGACGAACTACCGGCTCCTGCCGAGCGTGGACATGGGGACCATCATTCGCGACATCGCCAAGTCCCTCCGCTGGGTGCATGAGCACGTCGCCGAGCACGGCGGCGATCCGGAGCGCCTTTTCGTCATGGGCCATTCGGCCGGCGCGCAGCTGGCTGCATTGATCTGCATCGACGACCGCTATTTGAAGGCCGAGGGTGTGTCCCTGACCAGTATCAAGGGATGCGTGCCCGTGGATGGGGACACCTTTGACGTGCCGGCCATCATCGAGACGGCGGAGACCCGTTGGCGCGTGCATGGTCTGCCGCAGGCGAAGTTCGGCCACCGTGAGAAGTTCGGCAACGACCCCGCCAAGCACCGCGACTTCTCCGCGGTCACGCATGTGGCCAAGGACAAAGGGATTCCTCCGTTTTTGATCCTGCACGTCGCTGAGCATCCGGACACGAGCGCGCAAGCGCGGCGTTTGGGCAACGTGCTGAAAGACGTGGGCATCCCCGTCACGGTCTTCGGCGCTCGGGAGACCACGCACAACAAGCTCAACGCGGACCTCGGCCTGCCCGATGACCCCGCCACCAAGGCGCTGTTCGAGTTTCTCGGCAAAGCGCTGAAAAAGTAGTGGGCAACTTAAGAGCTACCGGAAAAAACTCCCTCCCCCTTGTGGGGGAGGTCTCTCTTTCCCCCTCCCCCCTTGTGGGGGAGGGCAGGGGTGGGGGGTGAGAGCCTACCCCCACAAGGGGGGAGGGGGAAAGACACCCCCCCCACCCCTACCCTCCCCCACAAGGGGGGAGGGAGAAAAGCCCGCCAGCTCTAAGACGGTCCGTTCAGCGGATCACGCCGGAATGACCTTTCATGTCGCCGACTGGCTCGCAGCGCCCGCCGATGTGTTTGGCCAAAAAGCTCTCGGCCAGCGCGTAAAAGTGCAGGCGGTTCTCTGGCCGGGCGAAGCCGTGGCCCTCGTCGGTGTAGACCACGTACTCCACTGGCTTGTTGGCCTTGCGCAAGGCCGCGACGATCTGATCGCTCTCGGCCTGGTTGACGCGCGGGTCGTTGGCCCCCTGGCCGATGAGTAGCGGCGCCTTGATCTGGTCCACCTTGAAGAGCGGCGACCGCGATTTGACGAACTCCTCTTCCTTCTCCACGTCGCCGACGCGCTTGGCGAACATGGCCTTCATCGGTCCCCAGTAGGGCGGGATGGTCTTGAGCAGGCTGACGATGTTGCTGGGGCCGACGATGTCCACGCCGCAGGCGAACACATCCGGCGTGAAGGTCAGGCCGACCAGCGTGGCGTAGCCGCCGTAGGAGCCGCCCATGATGGCGATCTTCTTGGGGTTGGCCACGCCCTCGCGCACCACCCACTCGACGGCGTCGAGGAGATCATCGTGCATCTTGCCGGCCCACTCGCGGTTGCCGGCGTTGAGGAACTTCTTGCCGTAGCCGGCCGAGCCGCGGAAGTTGACCTGCAACACCGCGTAGCCGCGGTTGGCCAACCACTGCGCCATCGGATTGAAACCCCAGGTGTCCCGGCCCCACGGCCCGCCGTGGACTAGCAGCACCGTCGGCAGGCCCTTGGCCTCGACGCCGACCGGCGTGGTCAGGTAGCCGTGAATGGTCAAACCATCGCGCGATTTGAACGAGATCGGCTTCATGGCGGACAGCGACAGACCTTCCAGCTTGGGCTGGCTGCTGAAAAGTAGCTGCGCCTGGTGCGTGCCGCGGTCGTAGACGTGATACGTCGTCGGGCCGTCGTCCGTTTCATACGACACGAGCCAGGTCTTGTCGGCGAGGTCGCGGCTGGCGACGCGGAACTGGCCGGAACGAATCTTGGCCAGCGCCTTGAAATCTTCGGCGATGTCGTTGTCCAGCACCTTCCAGTCGCGCTTGTCGCGGTTGATCGCCACGGCCTGGATAGTGTGGCGCGTTGGGTGGACCAGGGCGCCGCCGACATCGTAGTTGTCATCCTCGGCCAGGACGCTTTCCTTGCCGGTCGCCAGGTCCAAAGCCAACAGCCGCGACGTATTGGCGTTGTGGTTGCCTTCCAGGTACAGCGTCTTGCCGTCCTTGGAGAAACCGATCGGCTGGCCTTCTTCCTCGAAACTCCAGTGGCGCAGCTTCTTCCACGGCTTATCGACCGCCTCGCGCACCAGCAAGTCGGAGCCGCCGTCTTCTGGCGTGGTCGCCAGGGCGGCGCGGATCTTGAAGTCGGCGTCGGCGGTCCAGCCGAGGACCGTACCGGGGTTCTCGGTGTCCAGCTCGACCGCGCCGGTCTTGAGGTTGACCCGGTACATGTCGAACTTGCCGCGATCGCGGACGTTGAGGGCGATAAGAGCCTCGTTGGGAACGTCGGGCGACAACTCCACGTCGGAGGCGCGGACTCCCTGGAAAGGCGTCAGGTCGCGCACCAGGCCGGTCTTGAGGTCGGCCGAGTGGATGTGGAAGTTCTCGTCGCCGTCGGTGTCCTGCATGTATAGCAAATGCTCGCCGTCGTAGGCCCAGAAGTACGTGCGGATGCCGCGTTTCTTGTCGCGCGTCAGTTGCCGGTCATCCTTTTGGCCGACGGTGCGGACGAAGACTTGCAGGACGTTCTTTTTGTCCGGGGCGAGGTAGGCGAGCCGCTTGCCGTCGGGCGACAGCTGCGGATTGGTACGCTCCGGGTTGCCGAACAGCACCTCGCGAGGGATTAGGTCCGGCGCCTTGGCGGCCGGCGCCGGTCCTCCGAGGGCGGTCAGGCACACGATGCCGAGCGGGAAGAAAGCGGATTTCATGGGAATTCCTCTCCTGATTGGAAACAAGAAAAGTCGTCCTGTTGTTCGCTTTCCGTAGCGGATTCTTGCACGCCGGTTAGCGACGCTTCGCAGAAGCGTGCGGAATACACTTCTGCGAAGCGTCGCTAACCAAGGGCAATCATTTACCACGGCAGTTCATCGAGATTGGCGTTGCCGCCACTCAGGACGACGCCGACGCGCTTCAATCTGTCGATCGTCTTGAATTCGGAGGACAGCACGGCGGCGACGGCGACGGCGGCGCTGGGTTCGATCAGCAACTTGGCCCGCTCCCACGCCAGACGCATCGCGAAAATGATCTCTTCCTCCGATACGCGAATGACGCGCTCGACGCGATCGCGGAGGACCGGCCAGGTCAGGTCGCCCAGGCTGGTAAGCAGGCCGTCGGCGATCGTCTTCGGCCCGGTTTGCGGGATAAGGGTACGCGCTTCCTTTGATCGCGCCGCGTCGTCAGCGCCGGCCGGCTCGGCCGCGAAGACTCGCACCGTTGGCGCTAACGCTGCCGCCGTGATCGCTATTCCCGCCACCAGACCGCCGCCGCCGACGGGTGCCACCAGCGCATTCAGGTCGGGAATTTGCTCCAATAGCTCTAGCGCCGTCGTCCCCTGGCCAGCGATAACATCGGGATGGTTGTAGGGCGGAATCAATGTCGCGCCGGTTTCGGCGAGCACCGCCGCCGCCGTCGTCTCCCGCGCCGCCAGCGTCGGCTCGCACTCGACGACCCGGCCGCCGTACTCTTGCACGGCCCGGCGCTTCACCGGCGAGGCGTTGCTGGGCATGACGATGTGGGCGGGGATGCCGCGCAGCTTCGCCGCCAGCGCGAGGGCCTGGGCGTGGTTGCCGGAGCTGTGCGTCACCACGCCGCGCCCGGCAGCTTCGGGTGACAACTTCGTGACGGCATTGCAGGCGCCGCGGAACTTGAACGCGCCGGCTTTTTGCAGATGCTCACACTTGAAGAAGAGGGATCGGCCCGCCAGACGATCGAGCGTCGCGCAGGTCGCCACGGGGGTACGGTGGGCCAGTCCCGCGATCCGTCGGGCTGCCTCCCGAACATCAACGAGGCCGGGTGTGTCATGCGTCATGGCGTAACTGTACACGGCGGAGCGGGGGGCGTCAGCCCCCTGAGGGAAGACTCAGGGGGCTGACGCCCCCCGCTCAGGAGGTTAACGCCCCCGCTCCGCCGTGGCACGCCGTTTGAATAACAATGCTATCGGAGTCCTAAAGAGGGCACGTCCATGAGCAAGCACGTCGGCCGGAAACAGCGCTGGACGCGGCAGGATGCCCGACGATATTCCTCACCGCTGGGCCAGGTCGTCTACGAACAGAATGGCTGGTACGCGCTAGTCGATTCCCGCACGCTCGCCGCGACGGAAGGTGAGGGCGGGCTGCCGATATGGATCGCGCACCGAACGCGCCTCGGTCCCTTCAAACGGCCGCGCAACGCGATGGTGGACCTCGAACGGGAAGTCACCGCGCTGCGCAACCGCCACGGGGACAATGTCCTGATCGGAAACCAACTCTGGGGCGAGACGTGATCTTTTCTGTCCGAATTCACGCGCCGGCCAGTCGAGACGCCAGGGCCGGAATGCGCTGTTCGATCTCCCACAGCGCCTCCTCGACGGGGGCGAAGTCCAGATCGTGAACGTGCCAGTATTCCACGCGATCCTGCCAGGCCGGATGGCGCGCCGTCAGCAACGGACGATGCTCGTCTTCTTTCAAGGCAACGATATGATCGGCACACTCCAGGTCGGCGCGGCGGACTTGCATCGGCATCCGCAAGTACCTATCGGTAGCGATCCCCAGCGCCGCCAACCGCTCGGCGACCGCGGCGGAGATCGGCCCGACGTTGTTGACGCCCAGTTCGATCGCCAAACCCCTGGAAGACGCCCGCCAGTCCAGACCTATCCGCTTCGCCACGTCGTTAAAGAGGATTTCGGCGAAGCGACTGCGGTAATAGTTGCCGGTGCAGAGAAAAAGTAATGTCTTCGGGGTCTGCTGTGTCAACGAACCTTCCTCCATTCCGCGGCCGAGCGATGCCTCCGTGTATTGTCTTTGCCGCGCGTGGGGTGTGGCAAGAGATGCCGGCAGCCGCGGTCGAATGGGGGTGATTGGTCAAAGTGAGAAAAGCGCTCAAATCCAGGCATCGACCTCGAAGTCGAGCAGGGGAGGTTGGAACGCGCAGCCGAGAAGCCAGATGCGCGGCGATTGCCGGCGGACCCACTGGACGCGCGCAGCACCGAACGCGGGATGCGCTGATCGGGCTGGCACAGCTCGATCATGAGAAGGGTGCCCGGTTCAAAACGACGGCTCGCCTTCAGGCAAATGCCCGTAGCCGAGATGTCTTGCAGTTTCGCCGACCACGACTT
Source organism: uncultured Planctomycetota bacterium (assembly GCA_963767535.1). Classification (GTDB taxonomy): domain Bacteria; phylum Planctomycetota; class Planctomycetia; order Gemmatales; family Gemmataceae; genus JAJPHU01. The sequence continues at coordinate 111,326 of CAVYEC010000004.1, read as the reverse complement.
TTCCTTGGTTCGGGCCACCGGCAGACAGGACGCCTCCCGCTCGGACGGATAGCGTACGGCGACACGCCGTTCGACGCCCTTTTTCGACTTCGTTGAACTCTCCGATTTCGGCTTCGAGGAAGCAACAGCCCCCTGAGCGGAGGGCATAAGCCCTCTGAGATTTTCCTCAGGGGGCTTACGCCCCCCGCTCGGCGGTGAATCGACGGGCGGCGCCGTGCCGGTGAGCGTGGCGATGAACTCTCGACACGAACTTTGACGCTGTGTCGGATCGGCTCGCATCGCCCGGCGGATCGCCAGATCGACCCGTTCGCTCAACTTCGGCACGAGCTGGCGCGGCGGCGCGATGTCGTTTTTGAGCTTCTTTTTGAGCATGTTCAGATGGGAGCGGGCGTCGAACGGCAGTTGGCCGGTGACGGCGTTGTAGAGCGTCGCCCCCAACGAATAGACGTCGCAGCGGATGTCGGCGTGTTTGGCGTCGCCGAACTGCTCCGGCGCCATGAAGTGCGGCGTACCCAGCCCGGCCATCGGCCGCGTCAGGTCGAGGTCGGATTGCCGGAACTTGACCAGGCCCAGGTCGGTCAGCTTGGCCTGGCCGGTCGCGGTCAAGAGGATGTTGCTTGGCTTGACATCGCGATGAATGATCTGATGCTCGTGGGCCGCTTGCAGCGCCTCGGCCACCTGCACGAGGATGCGAACCGCCTCGTCCTCGTCGAGTCGTTTTTTCTTCTCGATGCGCGTGGCCAGGTCGTCGCCGTCCACGAACTCCATGACCAGATAAAACAGCGACTTTTCCTGCCCGAAATCGAGACCGCGGACCAGGTGCGGGTGGACGAGGCTGTTGGAGGCCCGGTATTCCTGGCGGAACCGTTCGACGGCGACGGCGTTGCCGGCCACCTCCGGCGACAGGATCTTGATGGCGACCAGCTCTTCGGAGTCGCGGGTGTGGCCCTTGTAGACGGTGCCCATGCCGCCCTCGGCGATCTTGGCGACGATCTCGTAGGGACCAATCCGCGGCGGGATCGCCGGCAAGACGTTTGCGGTCATGGACTGGTCCTCTTTGCACCGAGACCCGAGGGGTTTGGGGAATCACTGCCGCGCCGCTTGACACGGCAAGAAAAGTTTAGTTCATAAATTCGGCACAGGCGTTATTCACATAGCCCCCGGCTTGCCGGGGGGAAAACACCCCGGCAAGCCGGGGGCTATGTGGTTGTCGGATTCGCTTGCGCAAAGCGCCCAAATATGGTAGGCTTTTCTCGAGGCGGCGGTTGTGCGTGTCGAGTCGCGAGTCCCCAGGGCGATCCAATCCGAGTCCATGCCATTTTCTCCCGTCCAAGGTGCTGAACCCATCCCCGGCTACCAGCTCGTCGAACGGCTGGGCACGGGCGGCTACGGCACCGTCTGGAAGGCTACTGCTCCGGGCGGCCTGACCAAGGCGATCAAGATCGTTTTCGGCGAGCTGGGCGGCTTCAAGGCCGAGCAAGAGATGCGCGCCTTGCAGCGCATCAAGGAGGTTCGCCATCCGTTTCTGCTCTCCCTGGAACGTATCGAAATCGTCGAGGGGCAACTGCTGATCGTCACGGAGTTGGCCGAGGCGAGCCTGCTCGATCGCTTTATGCACTGCCGCAACGAGGGTTTGCAGGGCCTTCCGCGCGACGAGCTGCTGCGCCACCTGCGCGACACGGCCGACGCCCTGGATTACATGTCCGAAGTCCACGGGCTGCAACACCTCGACATCAAGCCGCAAAACCTGCTGCTCGTCGGCGGCCGTATCAAGGTGGCCGACTTCGGTCTGGTCAAGGATCTGCTTGGCACCAGCGTGACGGCCACGGGCGGCGTGACGCCCTTGTACGCCCCGCCCGAAGCGTTTGACGGGCGCATCAGCCGTTTCAGCGATCAATACAGCCTCGCCATCGTCTACCAGGAGATGTTGACGGGCATCCGGCCGTTTCCGGGCACGACCATCATGCAGCTGGCCCAGCAGCACATGAACGGCCGGCCACTGCTCGATCCGCTGCCGCCGTCGGATCGCCCGGTGATCGCCCGCGCGATGGCGAAGACGCCGCAGGATCGCTTCCCCAGCTGCCGCGACCTGGTGGAGCAGTTGCTCTCCGGCCGCACCGCCGCCCCGCCGGTCGCCCCCTTCCAACCGCCCACCGAGCCGGCTGAGCAAGCGGCCATGCTCGGCAGCGCCACGGAGGAGGGGCAGAGTCCCGTCTGGTCCACCCAGGCCCCAACCCTGGTGCCAGGAGGTGAGACGGTCCACGTCGATGCGGGCGCGGCCACGCTCCTTCCCACCGACGGACGGATCGCCCTGCGGCCGACCTTGTTCGTGGGCATCGGAGCGCTGGCCGGACAGACGCTGCGCCGGCTCAAAAACCGTTTGCTGCGGCATTTCGGCACTCTGTCCGCCGTGCCCAGCCTCCGCCTCTTACTGCTCGACACCGACCGCAACGATATCCGGAGCCGCCATGCAGGGCGAGAGCGTCAACGCCCTGTCACCGCCCGAAACTTTGCTGATCCCACTCCAGGCCCAGGAGTATTACCGCGACAAATCGCGCGATTATTTGCGCTGGCTGGACCGCCGTTGGTTTTACGGCATCCCGCGCGACCGCACCACCGAAGGGTTGCGGCCCGTGGGCCGGCTGGCCCTCATCGACAACGCCGAGACCGTCCTCAAGACCCTTCGCAAGGCCCTGGCGCAGATCACCAGTCCCGACAGCCGATCCGCCACTGAGACGGGTTCCGGACAACCCCTGCGCGACGAAATGCCGCGCGTCTTCCTCATCGCCTCGATCGGTGGGGGGACCAGCGGCATGGTGGTCGATCTGGCTTACGCGATCCAGCAACAACTGGAATCCCTGCACTATCCGCGCGAAGGATTGTGCGGCGTTCTGCTGCACGCCACCAGTCCCAAACCGTCCGAGGTCGAGCTGACGCGCGTCAACGCACGGGCCACCCTGCGCGAGCTGCACCATTTCAGCCAATCCGACCAGGCTTACCCCGGCGAACCGGAGCACGGTCTGACACCGAGTCAGGTCGGGCAGCCGCCTTTCCCCGATTGCTACCTGTTTCACCTGGGCGATCACCTGAGTCGGGAAGAGGCGGCCACGGCCACGGATCTGGCGGCGGACTATCTCTACGTCAACACCGCCACCACCGCGGCCGGTTTCCTCGATGAATACCGTCTGCAAACCCGCCGCGAAGGCACGTCGGCCCTGCGTTCCTTCGGGTTGGACCGGATCATCTTTCCGCGCCGCCGGCTGGCCCGCCATGCGGCCCGCTGCTTCTGCCAGAACTTTTTGCAAGCCTGGCGCGGCCAGGTCGATGACGCGGCGAAAAAGCGGATCGACCAGACCTGCCAGCAGGAAGCCCGCGAGCTGCGGCTGGAACCCGACCAGATTATCGACCAGTTGACCGGCGATGCCGAGTCGATTCTCGGCGAGAGTCTCGATTCGCTGTTTTTGCGACTTGGCGACCGTCGGCGAGGCGGACGGGACGACGCCGGCCGAGCCGGCCTCGTCCGCCTCCCACGCCGATAAAGCCGAGGCCATCCTGCGGCATATCGAGCAAGCTCTCGGAAGGGGCGCGGCGCTGGAGGACCAATCGACGAGCATCAGCACGAGCACCGCGCCGCACCCGGTCGAAACCAAGTTTTATCGGCACGCCGCGGAACTGGGCGGCCAGTTCGGACTGCAACTCGTCGATTGGCTGCTGACGCGCGTCGAGGATCCGCAGCATCGTCTCAAGGCGGCCGAGTATGCCGCGCGCTGGTTCGTCGAGCACGCCCGGACGACCGGCGAGCATTTCCGCACTCGCCTGGCCCAACTGCGCACCTATCGCCACGCCCTCCGCGAGCGCCTCAAACGCGAGGACACCGGCAGCAAACTGATGCCCTTGGCCTGGCTGCGGACCCGGCGCGAGGGCCGCGATTTGAAGAAGCGCACCCGGCGTTTCGTGGATTACTGCTGGCTGCGCCTGATGGAAATCATCTACGAAAGCGTGGACCGGCTGCTGGGCGTCATCAACCGCGAGCTGTCGCCTTTGGCCCAGGAGTTGGTGCTCAGCGATCGGAAACTGATCGAACTGGCTTCCCTGTTCGCGCGGCGCGGGAGGAGGACGACGCCGCTCCTTCATCGCCCAACCTGATCGAACTGTATCCGTCCAACTCGGCCACGCTGGAAGGGGCTGTCGCGCCCATTCTCGTTCAGCTCACCGCCGAGCAGCAGAGCTGGTTTGAGGAGAATTTCCAGGCCCAGATTCTCGATCCGCAGGGCGGTCTGTGGGGTATCCTCGGCGTCGCCCCCGAGAAATTGAACAACCCGCGGGCCACCTCGTCGGTCGCTTTCTGGGCGCTACTGGGCAACAACGCCAACGCGGCGATGACCCTGAAGGAGAAGATGCTGGAGCTGGCCCAGCAGTTCATTCTGGACAATCTTCAGGACGTGGACGCGGCCAGTCTGTTGTCGGAATCGCTCGCCGATCCCAGTCAACTCGGCATGTCCGCGGCCGCCCACGCCAAGGCGGCCCGGCCGCAGTTGCAAGTACCCGGCGGCTGGCAGCACATGCTGCTTTTGGCCCCGAGCAGTCCGGCCGGCTTCGCCTTGCGCGAACAGGTCGCCCACATCGCGGGCGATGTCCCCCTCACCATCCTGGATGACGAGGTGGATGTCCGTATCTGTGTGGAGGCGGCAGGGCAATCCCTGCGCGAGGTGGCCACCGCCCTTACCGCGGGCGTACAGGAAGAACTGGTCGAACGGATATTGGTGCGAAACGACGTGGCCTGGTCCGCGCTTTGACATCCCCGAATCTGAGCGGGGGCGTAAGCCCCCCGAGAAACGCAGCACTCGGGGGCCTTACGCCCCCCCGCTCAGGGATTGGAACTCACGTCTTAACTACGCGGAAAAGAGCCGGGCCGGTTGTGGCGGCCCAAACAGGAAGCCCTGACCGAGTTCGCAGCCGAGCCGGCGGCAGACCTCCGCCTCGTCGGGGTTCTCGATCCCTTCGGCAATCAGCCGGCAACCGAGCGAATGGCTGACTCGTGCCAGCGTGCGGACAATCTCCTGACGCGCCTCGGACTGGCCAATGTCCTGAATCAGCTTTCGATCCAGTTTGACAAAATCCGGCGGCGCGTCGGTCAATTCAGCCAGCCGGGATTGGCCGGCCCCGAAATCGTCATAAGCGATCCCGCAGCCGATCGCCCTGGCTTCCTCGCGCAGCCGTCGCAACCGCGCCGGGTCGGCCACCGCGTCCTCGTGGACTTCCAGGACCAGACGCGAGCACGAGATGTACTCCGGCATCGCTTCCGGCAGAGCACCGAACACATTCGGCTGGTCCATTTCCGCGGGATGCATGTTGATGAACAAGAGCGGGTCATCGGGCAGCAGCGCGGCATCCACGAACGCCTCGGCGCGAAAGAGCCGGCTCAGTTCCAGGGCCAGGCGGTGCTGCTCCGCCAACCGGAACAACTCCAGCGGATTGGGCGGCAAGCCCGGATGCTCGCCGCGCCCCAGCGCTTCGTAAGCAATGGGAGTCAGCGTATCCAGTTGCACGATGGGATGGAACAAGGTGCGGATGCGCCGGCCGGCGAGCAGCTCGCGCAGAAGTTTGCCGCCCTGCCAGTGATGAACGGGTTGACGGCCGGCGTATTCCGTGACGCTGGGTTCGTTGGTGGCCGAGCGGAGCGGGTCGCAGCCGAACTGAAATTCCATGTCGGCGATGTGAATGATGTCGCCGTGGTTGAGCGTCGTCTCGCTGACGCGCTCGCCGTTGACGAACGTCCCGTTGCGGCTACCCAGATCGCTCAGCACGAAAGAGTCCCCGCGGCGGGTGATCTCGGCGTGGATCTTCGAGACCAGGCGGGAATAGACGGTGTACTGGACCTCGGCGCTGCGGCCGATCCGGAAGGGGAACAGGGCCAGGGGGACGCGCTGCACGCGTCCGCCCGATTCGGGGTAAAACTCGAGGTAGGGTAGCGTTAAGCCCTGATCGTCCAAGTGCTGGGCGAGCATGATTAGCCTACCACGGTGAAGTAATTCTCAACCACGAGATCGAAGTATTCCGGCTTCATTTCCATGGGCAATTCGTTATAGGTGCAGTAATTGTGGATTTGCCAGAGCAGGTCGCGCGGGTGGCAGCGGCGCCGCTCCCGGTTGTGCGGCCGAAAGTGCGTGGCCAATAAATACTCCACGACCTCGCGCACGTAGACGCAGCCGACGGAGGGAGACGCCTGCTCGAAGAGGCGATGGAACTCTCCCTCGTCCGGGTCGGGCACATTCACCTTGTACGGGATGCGCCGCAGGAACGCCTCGTCCACCAGGTCTTTCGGCTCCAGGTTGGTCGAGAAGATAATCAATTGATCGAAGGGGACCTGAATCTTGACGCCTGAGCCGAGCGTCAAAAAGTCGTAGCGCTTTTCCAGCGGCACGATCCAGCGGTTGAGCAACTCCAGCGGGTCCATGCGCTGCCGGCCGAAGTCGTCGATCAGGAGCGAGCCGCCGTTGCTCTTGAGCTGCAAGGGCGCCTCGCTGATGTTCGTGCGCACGTTGTGGCGAATCTCCAGGCTGTCCATGGTCAATTCGCCGCCGACCACGACGGTCGGCCGGCGCACCTTGACCCAGCGCGGGTCCTGAACGTCCTTGCGGAACAGGTCGTGCTTGTTGCCGCCGACGGGCCGGTGATACGCGGGATCGTAGACCTTGATGATTTCGCCCTCGGCCAAAAGGACCTTGGGGATCCAGATTTCCTGGCCGAAGCAGAGCGTGATGCGCTCGGCGAGGGTGGTCTTGCCGTTGCCGGGCGCGCCGTACAGGAATAGGCCGGTGCCCGAATTGACCGCCGGGCCGAGCCGGGCAAACAGGTTGGGGTCGATCGAGATGTCGTGAAAGGCTTTTTCCAGTTGATCGCGCTTGGGCGCCTCGGCCGTGATGGTCTGGGCATCGACGGAGGTGATGTAATCGGTGAGCGGCACCGGGGCCGGGCCGTTATAGGAGCACAGCTCGATCAGTTGCTGGGCGTACTGCCGGCCCTGATCGGTCAGCGTATACATGTAATCGTTGAGCGCGGCCGCCCCGCGGTGCGTCACGATTTGCCGGGTGCGCAGCTTCTGGATGCGTTCCTCCAGCACGCCGATAGGCAAACACAGGGCGTCCGCGATGGCCCGGCCGCACTCGTTGCCGACCGAAGCGAGGCGCTTGCAGATCAATCCTTCGACGAAGGATTCGGAAAGGCCCGTCTCTTCCAGGTTCCGCGGCAGGGCCGGGTGAAATACGTCCCGAGCCAGAAGGGCGGAGATCAGATTCAATTCTTCCTGACTCTGCGTGGAAATCACGGAATCAAACCTCCCGAGCGCTGCTCCTCTTTCCCGTCAATAGATCCGTAAATGCCCCATTTTGGGCCGGCCCGACGCGGCGGTGAGTAGGACCGGCAAATAAGTATAATTCACGATTTTTCTGTCGGGACGAAACGAGCAAAAATGAACAAGGCGAGTTGCTGAAGTCCGTGGCCGTGAGGCTGGCGATTTGACAGGGTAAACGGAATGGCCTAGGCTTCCGTCAGGATGAGGAAAACCAGTTAGCGAGGTTGCCATGACGGGATCGCACTCCGGCTCCGAGCCGGCTCGCCGAAGCGATACGGAAGCGGGCGAGCAGCTCGGCATGGTCGAACGCCGAGCCGCCGAGCGCCACGAGTGCAATATCCAAACCGAGGGCTGTCAGCTCGGCTCGCTGGGCAGCAAATCCTGGGCGGCCACGGTCAAGAACATCTCGGCGACGGGCGTGGCCCTGATCCTGCGGCACCGCGTCAAGCCGGGCACCGTGCTGGTCATCAAGTTCCAGAGCGGCAACCTGAACCTGTCGCGTCCGATTCCCATTCGCGTCATGCACGTCCAACCGCAAGCGGAAGGCGCCTGGCTGCACGGTTGCGCCTTCGTCCGCAAGCTCCGCGAAGAAGACCTCCACTCGCTGCTGTAAGACGATTCTTCCCTGGCGCATTTTCCGAACCGGGCGCCAGCGTCGCATTGCACAACTCACACACCTCTTGCAAAGCTCCGCGCATTGTTGCAACGCTCGCATGAATCGCGGCTAAACCCCGTTGCCATCATCCCCTGAGCGTTGCAAGTCGGCATGACACCGCACGGCCTCGCGCTGCCAGGTAACTCCGATTTTCGCTTTTTCCTTGCTCTCGGCTCCGAAAAGGTGGATTTTGTTGTTACCTTTTCGATCTTTTCCGCAAATCAGCTTTATGGGGGGTTCTCATGCCCTCGCCGGAGCCGGACACCGACGGGTTGTTGAGCCAGGCCGCCCGGGGCGACCGCTTGGCCGTGGACGCGCTACTTGGCCGGCATCGGGATCGGCTATGCGGCATGGTGCGGCTGCGCATGGATGGACGGCTGGCCTCCCGACTGGATCCTTCGGATGTTGTGCAGGAGGCGCTGCTGGAGGCGGCGGGGAAGCTGCCTGAGTATCTGGCGAAACGCCCGGTTCCGTTTTATCCCTGGCTGCGCCGGTTGACGTGGGAGAAGCTGAACAAGCTGCACGAGCGTCACCTGCACACCCGCAAGCGCAGTGTGCTGCGGGAGGAGGCCGTGGCCCTGGAACTGCCCGACGACTCGGTGCTGAACCTGGCGCGGCGGCTGGCTGCCCGTGCCGCCAGCCCCAGCGAGAAACTCGCGCACCAGGAGATGTGCGAGCGGGTTCGCGCGGCCCTGAGGCAGTTGCCGGAGGGCGACCGCGAAATGCTGGTTTTGCGTTACCTGGAGGAGTTGGCGACCGCCGAGGTCGCCGCGGTGCTGGGCATCAGCGAGGCGGCCGTCAAGATGCGCCACCGCCGCGCCCTGGATCGTCTCACCCGGCTCTTGGAAGACCTGTCCCGAGGAGAGGAATCATGAGCGGTCGAAGTGGGCTGCTTCTCAGTACGGGCACGAACTCCGAGCTGGACGATTTGCTGGAAGAGTTGGGCAACCGCTTGCAGGCGGGCGAACGCCTCGACCTGGAGGCGGTCGTCGCGGAGCATCCGCAACACGCCGACGACTTGTGCCGCTATTTCCCCGCCTTGCAGGTCCTCGCCGGCTTGAAGCAAACGCCGGAGCAGTCCGAGGCGCGAGGCGAGCTGGGCGACTTCCGCATCGTGCGGGAGGTGGGTCGGGGCGGGATGGGTGTGGTGTACGAGGCGGAGCAGGTCTCGTTGCGGCGGCGGGTGGCGCTGAAGGTGCTGCCGTTCGCCGCCACGACGGACCCCCGCCACTTGCGGCGCTTTCAGAACGAGGCGCAGGCGGCGGCGTGCCTGCACCATACGAACATCGTGCCGGTCTACTTCGTGGGCTGCGAGCTCGGCGTCCACTTCTACGCCATGCAGTTCATCGACGGCCAACCGCTCAGCGAATTCATCCGCCAACGGATCCAGGGTCCGACGCCGGCAGAAGAGCGAACCACGGCGTACCATTCACCCTCGGGCGAGACGGCCGCGGCGAAGCGGACGGTTCGCGCGACAGGCGACGTTATGCTCTTGACGGGGGAGGGCAAACGAGGGCGTGAGTATTTCCGCAAGGCGGCCGAGTTGGGCGTGCAGGCGGCCGAGGCGCTGGACCACGCGCACCAACTGGGGATCGTGCATCGGGACATCAAGCCGGGCAATCTGCTCCTGGACGGACGCGGCAGTCTGTGGGTAACGGATTTCGGCCTGGCGCAAATGCAGCAGGGCGAGAGCGGCCTGACCTTGACGGGCGATCTGGTGGGCACGCTGCGCTACATGAGTCCGGAGCAGGCGTTGGCCCAGCGCAGGGTGATCGACCACCGCACCGATGTTTATTCGCTGGGCGTTACCCTCTACGAACTACTCGCCCTGCAACCGGCTTTTCCCAGTAACGATCGACAAGAGTTACTGCGGCAGGTCGCCTTCGAGGAACCGCAGCGGCCGCGCCGGTTGAACAAGTCTATCCCGGTGGAGTTGGAGACCATCGTGCTCAAGGCGATGGAGAAGCGTCCGCGGGACCGCTACGCCACCGCCCAGGCGTTGGCCGACGACTTGCGGCACTGGCTGGAAGATCGGCCGATCCGGGCGCGGCGTCCGTCGCTGACGGCGCGGCTGGGCCGATGGGGTCGGCGACACAAGCCGTTCGTGGCGGGCATGGCGGCAGCGCTCGTGATGGGGTTGGCGGTGCTGGCGGGCAGCATCGGCTGGGTGGCCCGCGACGAGGCGGCGCGGCGTACCACGATCGAGCAAGCAATCGCTATGGCCTGGGAGGAGTCGCTGGATTGGCAGCGGCAACGCCGTTTGCCGGAGGCGTTGTCGGCGGCGCGGCGGGCGGAGGGGTTGCTGGCCGGGGCGGACGTGAACGAAGCGCTGCGGCAGCGCGTCCGGTCCCGGCGGGCCGACCTGGAACTACTGGATCGCCTGGAGAACATCCGACTGGACAGAGAGACCGAGGTCCAGGATGGCCGCTTTAACCAGCAAGGGGCCGACGGTCTGTACGGGCAGGTGTTCCAGGCGGCGGGCCTGGATGCGGAGGGCTTGCTGGTGGAGGAGGCGGCGGAACACATCAGGAGGTCCACGGTCGCGGCCGAGTTGGCGGCGGTGTTGGACCATTGGGCCTCTATCCGCCGGACGATCCGGGGAGCGGACGACCCCAGCGGGAAGGCTTTGCTTCGGCTTGCTCGCTTGGCGGACACGGATGCTTGGCGGACGCGGGTACGAGAGGCGCTGGAGCAAGGGGACCGGCAGGCGTTGCGCGAGGCGGCTGCGTCGGAGGAGGTCTTGGGTCTGGACCCCGCAACGCTATCGGTCCTGGGATCGGTCCTTCGGGACGACCCGGAAGCGCGCGGTCAGGCGGAGGCTTTTCTGCGCGCGGCACAGCGGCGGCATCCCAACGATTTCTGGCTTAATTACCATCTCTGGCGCTGTTCCGAACCATGCAACCCCCTCGACCCGAGGAAGTAATTCGCTACGCCGCGCTGGCGGTGGCCCTGCGTCCGGATAGTCCGGGTCCGCGCCTCAATCTCGGTAACGCCCTGCGGGCCAAGGGCCTGCTGGATGAGGCCTGTGCCGAGTACCGCCAGGCCATCCGGCTCAAAAAGGACTACGCGGACGCTCACAACAATCTCGGTATCGTCCTAAAGGATAAGGGCTTGCTGGACGAGGCTGGCGCCGAATTCCGCACGGCAATCCGTATCCGGGAGGACTTCGCCATGGCCTACACGAACCTCGGCGATGTCCTGAGGCGCCAGGGCTTGACAGAGGAGGCCATCGCCGTGTGTCGGGAGGCCCTCCGCATCAACAAGGATTCTCCCGCGGCCCACAATAACCTCGGCGCCGCCCTGCGCGAGAAGGGTCAACTCGACGAGGCCATCGCCGAATTCCGCGAGGCCATCCGCCTCCGGAAGAATGTTCCCGAGAGCCACAATAACCTCGGCACCGCCTTGCGCGACAAGGGCTTGCTGGACGAGGCCATCGCCGAGCACCGCGAAGCCCTCCGGCTCAACAAGGATTTCGCGCGCGCTCACAACAACCTGGGTGTCGCCCTGCACAGTAGGGGCCAGGTGGACGAAGCCATCGCCGAGTACCGCGAGTCGATCCGACTCGACAAGGATTACCCCGGCGCCCACTTCAACCTCGGCAATGCACTGCGAGGAAAGGGCTTGCTGGATGAGGCGATCGCCGAGTACCGCGAGGCCATCCGGCTCGACAAGGACTATGCGCTGGCCCACAACAATCTCGGCTTCGCCCTGCGTCTCAAGGGCCGGCTCGAAGAGGCCATTGCCGAATATCGGCAAGCCATCCGGCTCAAAAAGGACTACGCGGACGCCCACTACAACCTCGGAGTCGCCCTGCACGACAAGGGAAAGCTCGACGAGGCCATCGCCGCGTACAAGGAGGCCATCCGCATCAAGAAGGATTTCGTCGAGGCCTACTCCGACCTGGGCGCGCTCCTTTGCGACCTGAAGCAGGATTATGATGGTGCCATCGCCGTCTTTCGGATGGCCCTCCGAATCAATAAGGATCTCGCCGACGTTCGTTGCAATCTCTCCGTGGCCCTTCAGCGGAAGGGACAGTTCGCCGATGCCTTGGTTCATGCCCGCCTCGGCCATGAACTCGGCTCCAAGAAGCCGAACTGGAGCTGGCCTTCCGCTCGGTTGGTTCGAACCTGTGAGCGCCTGGTGGAACTTGACGGCAAACTGCCGGCGATCCTGAACGGACAAGAGCAACCCGCCGATACGGCCGAACGTCTCGCGCTCGCCCAGTTGTGCCAGCTGCCGTGCAAGCAGCGTTACGCCGCAGCCGAGCGCTTCTACCGCGAGGCGTTCGCCGACAAGCCGCAGCTGACCGGCGGCCTGGCGCCCCAGCACCGCTACAACGCCGCCTGCGCCGCGGCCCTGGCCGGCTGCGGTCAAGGCACGGATGCCGATCACCTCAACGCGACAGAGCGCGCCCGCTTGCGCCGGCAAGCCCTCGATTGGCTTCGGGCCGACCTGAAGGCGTATCGCCAGGTGATGGAGAAGTCCGCGGATAAGTCTGGTCCCGCGCTCGCCCAACGGATGCGGCACTGGATCCAGGACGCCGATTTCGCCGGTGTGCGTGGCCCCCAGAGCCTGGCCCGGCTGCCCGAAGCGGAACGCAACGACTGGCAGAAACTCTGGGAGGAAGCCGAGGCGCTCCGACGGCGTGCCGCGGGGAAACCGTCGGCCGCGAGTCCCGCTCGGCATTGAAACAAGCGATAAATCGAGAAACGAGTAAAGGCGGCCGGTGAGGTCCTCGCCGCCAAGCAGAGATCCTCACCGGCCCAAGATGCCCGGGCGTTCGGTCTGCGCGCCCGGCCCGCTGTGCGCTCCTTCTAACGCGGATCGTCGCCCGGTGAGGGCCTTTTCCAGAGCGTTCTCCGGGTCTGGTTGCGGGAGTGCCTCCATGACCAAGCTCCTCCGACTTGGGGCGGGTGTCCTTTGCCTGGGCGTGCTGGCCTTGGGAGTCGTCTTCTTCGACCCCGCCTGTCCGCTGACCTACCCGGTCCCGTGGGATCCCATGCGAAGAGACTCGATGGCGGAAGACCTTGTCCGCCGCGAGCACCTGAAGCAGTTGCACGAGGCTTCGTTTCGCCGCATTGAGGCCAAATGGCAAGTGGCGAAGGAAGTGATCGCGGGACGGGTGAATTTGGCGGAGGCCATCGAACAGTTTCGAGACCTGGACCGGCAGTGGCCCGATTTACGTTCCGTGACGAAGAGGCCCGAAGACCTGTGGATGACGGAGGACGAATGGGACGGTTGGGCGGTCATCCAGCAGGTCCGGCAGGTTTTGGCCGACCGCCCCGACGAGGCGGGCGTTATCGTTGCTCGTCTGGAGAAGGAACTCCAACAATTCCTGACCGACCGCAAGAAACGCGGTCCCGTCCCGGCTGATCCGCGAACCGAGCCGAGTCGTTGAAGCCATCGCGCCAAGCGGGCGGTGAGTCCTCATCGCCAGGCAACATCCTCACCAGCCTCGCGGTGCCCGGAGGTTCGATCTGCGCGCACGCCGCGAGGAAGGGCCACGGCGCTGGAAATCTTGGCCGACAGGCTGGGCGACTCGACCGGACACCGTCCGAAAAGCTACAGTTTGATGCGGCGGGAAGTTACCCGCCGCGACTTCGTTCGGACCACCACGAACGCCAACCTGCGGAGAACCCATGCGCCCGCTTCTGGTCCTTGTGGCCGCGCTCCTTGTTCTGTCCCTGCTGTTCAGCTTTACGACGGACACGGATCCCCGCCCCGTCCTGTACCTCGACCCCGGCGAGCGGCAGTATCGCGCCCAGCTCTGCGCGAACTTTGGCGCTCAACTGGAAGCGGAGAGGGCCGGCGACCAAGAGGAAGCGGGTCGGCTCCGGCAAGAGCGGTTGGAGTTGGTGGAGGAATGGCAGGACTACTTGCGACGGAAGCGTCAGGCCGCCCTCGTGCAGATGGGATGGTAGCGGCCTCCTTTGCCTGGGAAGTCGTTACGAGCATCGTGGCCAAGATGGGCAAATGAGGCCCCTGCGAGGCGGTTGCGTTGTTGGCAGCGACTCAAGCCGCTGGCGGTTGGCGTAACGCCTCCGCGATCGGTCCCAACCGCGTCTGCCCCAACGTCCCCTCCCAACGCGGTGCCCGCGCCAACAACAACGCAAACATTCCATGCACCACCATCACCACGCCCACGAAGGCATGGAAGCGACGAGCACCCGTTACGTTCCCATCGTCCACCCCCCAAAACACCTTCAGACGGCCGTTGACACGCTCCACCGACGTGCGGCCCTTGTAACGACGCTCGAACTCCTTGGTCGCCCGCGGGATCGGCGGAAAACGGCGCAGGTCCACCGCACAGGGCACCCGCACCGTCAAACCGTACGACCGGCCCGCGCTGCACTTGTTCTGGCTGGGGCAATCCCAGCCCTCGTGCAACGCCGGGCAGCGGTAACGCACGCTGTCACGCCCCGCCTCGTAACCGACATACGCCATGCGGTGACGCACCGGCGTGACGCTGACCGTGTCATAGCAGTACACCGTGCCCGCCTCGTCGTGTACCAGATGCAGCGGGTAACGAGCGCCCGGCAGCGGCCGCTCTGACTCCTCCTTCCACAAGGCGCGGTTCTGAATCAAGGGCTTAATCCCCGCGGCGTGTAAGGCCTCATGCACCTTCTCGTCGTCGGCCGCCTTGTCGTAAGCCAGCGTCTTCATCCGCCCCGCCGGCAGGTTGGCCTGCGCCTGACGCACGAGCACGGGTACCACTTCGTTGTCGCCGGTCGCGGTGTCGCTGACGTGGTAGGCCAAGCTCACCTCATGCGCGACATCGACCAGCAAGTGCAGTTTGTAGCCGAACCACTCGACGACCTTGACCACCTTGCCCTCCTCGTCGCGGTACTCCTTTTTCCCGCCGGACGGTTGTGGCAGTCCCTGGGCGATTTCCGCGGCGACGGCCTTGGCGGCGGCCTTGGGCCGGGCGTTGAGGGTCGTCGAATCGCCGGCACTATTGCGGCCGAGGTCGGGCACGGCCAGGCCCAGGCGTCGGACCAGGTGGTCAAAGAGGGCGTGGAGGTTATCCCGATGGGGCGGTTGGCCCAGCACGTCGAGGAAGCGGGAGAGATTCCAGTCGTGGGGAATCTGGTCGGCGGCGGTGATGTCCAGCAGTCGACACAAGGAAGGATTACGGTGCAACTCGGCCAGGGTGTCGTTGATATGGGCGTGGCGGAGGGCGATGGTCAACAGCAGGATGCGCCACAGCCGTGGCAGGGGGAAGTCGTCGCGTCCCTTGCCGCGTGCGGCCTGGAGTCCGTCGAGGAGGGGTTGATCGGGGACGCTGTGGAGCAGGTCGCGGAGGGTGGCGAGGGTGGGATAGTCTTCCAGTTCGGCCCAGGCGAAGAGCGGTTGTGCGGCGTGGATGGCTTTCATAGCGCAGCTCCGTTGCGGTTGGGAAGAGCGAGGGGCTGGTTTACAGCGCAAGGGAACGCCCGGCGAGGGGCCGGCTGGGGTAAAAAAGCGAAAAAAGGGTTGAGCGGGGATGTCCAGAGCAGGAAAACAAGAGTGCGCTGGGGTAAGCGTTCAAAACCACGAACGTAAGTCCAAGAACGAGAGAGCTTCCCAACATCGCAAGCGGCTCGGCCCCTGCCTCCAGCCCTTGCACCCGTGCGCCTCGGACCCTAAAATGTTCGCGTGAAGCCGAACCCTTCGCTCGTGTCCCTGTCTTTCCGAGGGCGGGCGACAGCGTGCGAAAGAGGTGTCGGGGCGGCGTAGCTCAGCGGTTAGAGCAGCGGCTTCATAAAGCAAAAAGGCACAAAAAACCCCGGAAAATCCGGGGTTTTTGCATTTTACACTACACCCGTTGCACCTAGAAAACACTGATCGCAGGTGTAGTCGGGTGTAGTTTGCAGACAACGATTGTCTTTGATTCCAGAGTAATATGGATTCCGGCAATGTGTCGAAAAATCCTTTCACTGCTTGTTCCAACGGAGCCGGCCCAGCCCATCTCACTTCGCCCGCTTGCCCTTCTAGGGCATCACAATGCCTCCGGAATTTCCGGGTCCGGGTTCCACTTCCCCGCGTCACGGAGCAGTGCTTCGGCGACGGTGTGAAGGTCAATTTGTGCCGCCGCGAGATGCAACAGTTGGCCCACGAGTGCGGTGTCGCTCGAATCAACCCCCGGCGGGCATTCCTGGAGCAAGGTCTGCCCGTCGAAGGCACCGTTCGCGCCACCATTCAGCGCATCCGACAGGGCGTCTTCTAACAGGTCGGCCAACTCATCCCGGACGATTTCGCAAACGGAGTCGCCCGCTTGTCAATCAGGGGTGTCCTCTGCCTGCTCGTAGGCAGACGCGATGAGCGGTTGCGTCTGTTTGCCACGGCGAATCCACTCGAAAAAGATGTAGGTGGGTTCGTTGCCGAAGTTGAAGAACTGGGTAGGCATCACGCATCACCTTTCTTGCCACGCTTCTTCGGCGTCTGTTCCGGTTGTTCGGCCGGCTGCCGGAACTCCTCGGTACTGACGCCCAAGGCGTCGGCCAGGGCCAGGACGGTGGACCAGGACGGGTCTTGCCCCTTGCTCTCGCGCTCCAGCTTGGCAATCGTGGCCACGCTGACGTTGGCCAGCCGCGCCAGCCCCTCCTGCGTCAGCCCGGCCCTCTCCCGCAGTTCACGCAGCCGCGTACTGAACCGAACTATAGTAGCCATTTCTCACCCCTTTCTGCCATCTCATTCTAGTCCTAAGCGCCTAGTACAGAAAGGTTAGAAAAGTCAGTTACCGGCCTTGTCGGACTGGTAATATATTACTAGAATAAAATTACATCCGTGAAGACAGTTCTTTGACAAGTCGGCCGGCCTGAACAAGCCTCCGGGAGCCTCGGTAGCCCGGAACCCCGCCAGGGTGGAAACGGGCGAGAGTAGGGCCGGCAGCCGACCGCCGCGGGTCATGATGACCGAGCAAGCCGCCTACATGGGACAGACTACTCAAACGCGGTGAGGGGACAGCACCCCAGGTCGGAGCCAAGAGAACAATCAGCCCCGTTTTGGTCCTTCCCTTCGTTGGGAGACGGGGCACTGATCAATCACAACCGAAACCCTTTACCCCAGCCAAAGGAGTACGAGTCATGGCACACGAACTTGAAATCCTGAGTAGCGGTAACGCCGGCATGATGTATATCGGCCAGACCCCCTGGCACGGCCTCGGCCAACGCCTCACGGAAGAAGACGGCTACGATATCGCGAAGTGCATGGCAGCCGCCGGCCTCGACTGGACCGTGCGGCTCGACCGGCTGCGAACGGCGGACGGTCGCAAGAGCGACCACTACGCCGTCACGCGCGAGAGTGACAACGCCCTCCTCGGCACCGTCGGCCCCCGATACACGCCACTGCAAAACGTCGATGCCTTCCGTTGGTTCAGCCCGTTCCTCGAAGCGAAAACCGCCACCCTGCACACGGCCGGTTCGCTACGCGGCGGTTCACGAATCTGGGTTCTCACTCAGGTGAGCGGCCCGAAGCTGGAGGTCGTGCAGGGCGACAGGGTGCAGAGCTTCCTCCTCCTGTCCCACGGTCACGACGGCTCGCTGGCCGTGCGTGTCGGCTTCACGCCGATTCGCGTCGTGTGTGCCAACACGCTGGCCGTCGCCCATGGCGAGCCGGCCAGCAAGCTCATCCGCATCAAGCACACTGCTTCGATGCACGACAACCTGAACAACGTGCGTGACGTGATGGACGTGGCCACGCAAACGTTCGTGGCGAACGTCGCCCAGTATCGGAAACTGGCTCACGTTCACATTAACCAGGCGGACATCCGCCGCTACGTGAAGCGCGTCCTAGAGGTCGAGGAGGTCAAGGACTCGGACCTCTCCGCACGGATGCGGAACCAGGTCGAGGAAATCGTCCGCCTGGGCTATCAGGGTCGCGGCAACAACGTCGCCGGGGTCAAGGAAACCTTATGGGGCGCCTACAACGGACTGACCGAGTACCTCCTCGGCCTCGACGGACCCGCCGACGTGCCGGCCCTGGAACACCAGCCCGAAGAGGAGCCGGCCCGGAACGGCCGTAAGCGTACTGCGGCCAAGTAACCACAACGCGGAACGGAGAAGGGGCTTTTAACCCTAACCCACAAGGAGAACGACATGAAAGAGCAGCTTCAAGAGGCTTTGGGAATAGTGAACGAAATCTGCGCCGACGCCAGCGAGGAATACCCGGTGGGACTACTCGGGGTCCGCCGGCTCCTACAGGAAGTGTTGGCGGATTGGTGGGACGAAGACGACGTGGCGGTACTGGCCGAACCGCCTGCCAAGACCGCGTGAGACCAAAAAAAGTGGGGGGCGAGGGCGGCAACCCTCGCCCCCCGGTTCAACCCAAACCCGTTGCGTCCCGCGACTGGCTGGACCGAAAGGAAACCGACCATGCCCGACAAGCTCAATGAGACCTTGGAGCAACTGACACACGAGTACGGACTGGACGCCGTGCTACGGACCCTGTCCGACGTTTGTAGCGACAACGCCGACCTGATTCGTTCGGCCCAGGGCTTCGACTTCAAAAAGGACGAACCCTTGGCCCAGAAGTGGCAGAGTGCCGCCGACGCCATTGACCGCGTGAGCGGCGAGACTGACCTGTAACCGACCTACGGCGGGCGAATCGCCCCGCCCTCCCTCTGGTGGGAAGGCGCAACATTACATTTTCTTCAGGTTCGCGGAGACACCTTTGCATCCCGCGTTGGTTCAAGTACCCTACTACCTACTCTGACAAAGTAGAAATTTTTGATCCTCAACGGCGAGGGTTCGCCCGATGATGCGTTCGTTGCTGGGCCTGGCGGCAGTGGGTTTTCCCGCTTACCCCCAACGTCACTCCCACCCCGGAACCCTCCACCTTCACCCTGCTCGGCCTCGGCTCCCTCGGCCTGCTCGGTTACGGCCGGAGACACCGGAAACTAGCGGTCGCCTATGAGCCAAGGGGACGCATGACATGATCCGCTTCCTCATCAACCTGTTGGGCGGCGGCCAGAAGCCCTCACGTAAAGTCTTCCGCTCCGACGATGGACGCTACTACGTGGTCTTTGTCGGCACCATGCACACGCCGTCTGGACCCCTGAAAATGGCGCGGCTTTTCGACCTGAAGACCGAGATCATCGGCCCCGAAGAGCCTGCCGTCAGTATCGCTCGCTTGACGCCCGAAGTGGGGTACACGCCCTACGACGGCAAGCTGCCGCGCCAAATCCAAAGGGTCGTGGACGGAGGCCTGGACCAGGGCGGCCGGCAATGATGTCCGCCGGAATCTCCATTCCCTGACGTGCTGAATCCGCTAGCGTGAAGCCTCCGACGGCCGCCAAAATGCCCAGGAAGCCCCGTTTTTGCCACCGCCAAGACGCTTGGAGGGCAAGGACGGGGACTATTTGCGTTTGGGGGCCTTGGAAGCGTCCTGCGAAGGCAACTTGCCCTTGGAACATTCCGTCCTAATCGTCCAGGTCTAGACCTTCCACGTTCTCCGGTAGTGGCAGAGAATTGGAGCCGTCACCGACGCGGACTCGCACCGCCCCCTTCGGGTAGGTATAGACATCCTTGTATTTTTTGATGTTCGCCAGCCGCTCCTCGACCTTACGTCCACTGGCGATGACGTTCAGACGGCACTGCTCCGGGTTGTTATCGAACGCAATCCAGACGAAGACCACAGCGGACACCAACTCTCGTACTATTCCCTCCAATTCCTCTCTGGATCCTACTTTGCAAAAGGCCGAATCCGTGATGATACAATTTCGGCCGTTGCGCAGCTCACAAATCATGTCCACGAAATGGCGGCTACAGGGTATCGGCTCCTTGTGGCGGAAGGAGTTTTTCATGAAGCTGTCCCGCCGGCACGTCGCTCCGTACTCCTCCTGGAACTCTGGCAGGTGCGCTGTTTTCCCCGAACCGGCCAGACCCGTGACGACCACCAGCTTCACCATCCTTTGTCCTCTCATTCCGATCCCTTTGAGTAGAGACTGTCCTTTCCGTGACATCCTTACTGTCAGGCTGCCAGGTTGAGCAGGCGTTCGGCGGCTGCCGCGATTTCCCGCTCCGTCACCCCAGGGCGTAAAACCGCCCGGATTTCCTCGCCCAACAACTCCCTTCGCCAGGCTCGCCGCTTGTCCGCATGGCTCGGCCGCCTGGGCTCGCCATCCCACGGGGAGGCCGAGCGGTGCCCCACCAGACCGGCCTCACACTGCTCCCAGGCCCACGCCTCGGTCATCGTGAACGTCCACAGGCACATGTGGAACGCCCCCACGTTGGCCCACACGAACCGCACCTGCTGCTGACCCGCCCCCACCACCTCCTTGCAATCCCGGAACGCCGTCTCCAGCGAGAATCGGTCGGCCACGCAGCCGAGGATGTCGGCCACATCTGCCGACGGGTCGGTGCAGAAGTACGCCACCCAACCGGCCGGCTCGTCCACCACCACGACCCGGATCGCACCACCGGCCGGCCGCCACGTCGCCACAAACGTCTTGTACCGCTTCGCCATCTCCTTCCCGTACAAGGCGAACGTTCCTCTAGCCCATCCCCGCCGCTGACCGGCTCGCTTGGCCAACTCAACCCGCTTCTCACCGTAGACCCGGGGCCGCCCACGTCGCACCGGGCGATGCCGCGGAACGTCCCACAGGGCGGCGTCCTTGCGGAGTCGGCTGACCACCGTCACCCCCAGACCCCGCATCGGCTTGAGGAACGGGGCCTTGGCGTACGCCCCATCGGGTACCACCCACAACCGCTTGCCCAGGAAGCCGAGCCAGGCGACCGCCCACCGCATTAGCTCGACGGCCAGTTCCAGCTTGGTCCGGAACGGCGGCCGGTTCCACGGGTCGATGCTGCCCAGATTCTTCCGCCGGACGTACAGCCTCGCAAGCAGCGGCAGGGCGATCACGCCCCACAGCGGGTGGCCGACGAGTAAGCCCAGGACGACCCAGACGTGCCCGTATATGAATGGGCTGCTGGCCGGGCCAGGTGTCGGGTTGTGATGGACGCCGGCCCCCTGGACGTGCGACCCGTAACGCTCGGTCGGAGTGTCATCCAGGGCAAACACCAGTCGGCTTATCCTCGCCAGCAGTGGCTTGAGTACCCTGTGGGCCAGCCGGGCGGCGATTCGGTCGGCTCTCCTGCCTGCGGCCGACACGGTGGTATAGCATTGGCGGAACTCGCCACTCAGCCTGGCCGCCCGGATCCAGCTAGTGACTGTCCGCCGGCCGCGGGCCAGAATCGCTCCGAGGAGCAGCTGTATCAGTCGCGGAGCCGACCGGGGATCGAGGGCGGACGCCAGAGCTGAAATCCAATGGCACGGTTGGGGGGTCAGGTGAGAGAATATCATAAGCGGGTCCGTTCGAGGCTGAAGGCATGTGGCAACACCATCGTCTCGGTCGGACCGGCCTTCGTCTACCCAATGTCTTTCAGACCACCATGGCGCAGCAGCACCTGTCCAACCTCATTGGCTCCTACTCGGATCACGAGGAGTTTCAGGTAGGGCGTGTCATCGTTTGGGTGGAGATCCCATCTCATGGCAGTCGTGCCACCTGGCTGAAGCAAGCGGAACTGATTTTCGAGGGAGTCTGGCGGGATGCGAACACTGTGGTGTCGGCAGCCCAGCAGGCATCGCGGGCACTGATCCCCGAGTTTTGGAAGGCACACGACGAAGCCGGGACGGCAAGCGAGCAGTTGTCCGTGTGGGGAATCTGGATTGATCCGGCCAAAGGCTCGGCGGACTATGAAGTGGGCCTCAACCACGACTTCTCCCGCAAACATTGGACCCACCTACCGGAGTTGCCCGGCGACTACACCATCTTTGTCTCTCGCGATCCTCGCGGCGGTCTGCATGTGCCTGGGGAGAGATCTGGCCACTAGCAATTATCAATGCGGAATGTCGCGGAAAGTACAGTATCGTAGCGAGCAAGGCCAATGGGAAGCGTTCTGGAGGCACCAACACACGCAACGAGCAAACGTTCAGCAACTTAAATGACGCTCACACTCTAAGAGTTGGAGCAGCCGCAGCATGTCGGCGCCGTCCTTCTCGTCTTCGAAGATGAGGACGCGCTGGCGGCCGTTTGGCGGGGCGGTCATGGCGCGTCCTCCGCACGCAGGGTAGAAAGAATTCTTGAACGGCTTGCAGCCGTCGGTTACAAAAGGGAGTTGTTTCGCGGTGCAACGTTGCACGTCCAACCCTTCGACGGAAAGTAAAGGACGACCGATGAGCTACCTGCGCTTCGCTCCGGGCGAGTACCATGCCATCCGCCGGCTCGTCCAAGCCTCCCCTCTCCGCGAGAAGAGCCTGTCTGCCCTCAAGCACTTCCTCGTCGCCTACCTGCCGGTGAACCGGCTCGATCTGGCCTTAAGGATTAGCCGGCTGAACGGCAGCCAAATGCGAATCCTGCGTGAACACTTCTTGGGTCGCAGGAGGACAGACGCCCCTGCTGGCAACGGGCATTCGTTCTCAGAGGAAGAGTTTAAGCTCATCAACCGAGCCGTCGATTTCCCGGACTGTCCTATCCGCATCCTCCGGCTCTGCCAGAGGTCGGTGGCCGAGCGTCTCAGCGGCGATTTCCCGCTGCTGGCCCGGAAACTGGCCCGCCTCAGCGAACGCGAATTCGGCCTGCTTTGTGAGCAAGCTATGGCGCGTGGGAAGGGGAGCGCCTGAGCCGCCGTCAGGGGCGGCCAGAGGAGGTTAACTCGGCCGGGCCTGGCAAGAGATCGACTACGGCCGACGGGGCAAGAGTTACTTCTTCGGGGCGTTTTTGTCTCTTTCTTACTCTGTTGGGGAGCGGCACGGGAAATGCTTTTCTGCTATTGCTGTCCGCAGTCCACACAGCTGAATGACAGCTCTTGCCGACATCGGAATAGAATACTTGAGGTAGATGCAATCATGAGTACCCGCTTGGACACCCTTTTTACCCCGTCGATCTTCCACAATTCGCTGCTCGCCTGGCGGGCCGCCTACCGGGGGAGTAAGGCGGCTGGCCTGTTCGATCCGACGACGGGAAGCCGACAGGCTCCCTCAATCCTACTGCGCCCCAAAGCGCCTCGGAGGCATCGGCTGGGATCGGCCCGCTAAATAGATCGCAATAATGAGCAGGGCCGGGCAGATGCCCGGCCCCTCAAACCGATCCTGGAATCCTTCCGGGCGGCGCGCCCGTCCTGGGGCACCGAGCCTGTTACTCGTTCCGCCTGACCGGCCTGGCGGCGTGGAGATCACGCATGGCAAAGTTGCTGGGCGGCATTCCGGCTTTGGACGGCCGGCGCCTGGGACTGGTCGAGCAGTTCCTCACGCATCACCTGCACGTCCGATGGCGCTTCGATGCCAATGCGGACGGCACCCCCTTGGATGGCCGTCACCATAATAGTGACGCCGAGGCCAGGCAGGACGATCTTCTCATGAGGACGGCGAGACAGGACCAGCACGGCAAGACTCCTTTCCAGTCGGTGCGGTGTAACGGGGTGTGGGGAGTTTCACTCGCCTTTGAGAAATCCCCCGGAGATAGCGGAGAAGTGCGGTCGGGCACCCGTGGCCTCCATTCCGCACCCCTCGCCCAAAGGATAAGATGCTAACCTATTCCCGAAGGGGAAGGCAAGGGCAACCGGACATCGGCCTCCCGGCCAGCCGGTGGCACAGCAATTGCACCAAAGTTGATACGTAAAGTCCGATCCAGATTGTCTAGTTAAGGAGCAGGGCAATGGACAAAACGGTGCGAGAGAAAAGCGCAGCAAGGCGCCATGCCGCTGCCTCCCGGCAGGAGCTAGGGTCGAGAGGGTGGCCGGATGACTGCGGTGGCGACCCCCACGCCAAGGGGGCGATGCGCGAGCCGGCCCAGACGCCCGACGGACAGCGCGGCGCCTTGGGAGAGGTCCGGGAGGCGCTGGAAGACCTTGAGAAAGAACAGGGCGACTGGTCCAAGGGCGGTTGACACCCAAGGCATGCTCGGCACGCCCTCTTCGTGCGCGACAGGGTCGATGCACCGGAGAAGTCAGGCTTACTGACAGGCAGGGTTGAGACAGAGGGGTCCTAGCCCGAATTGCGCACCGAGTCTATGTAAATTGAGCCTCACGCACTATCTAAACGGTGATTTCCCAAGCCGTTAGAAACATGCGGAGGCTCAAGATCATGGTCCGCCAGCAACAAGAGCACTTTACCCTGTTCCCCGTCGGCTCACAACAACTCCACATCGCCTTCGACGGCGGGCGCATCGTCTCCGATGCCGGACTGCTCGCCGTCCGCGCCCTGGAAAAGCCCCTCCGTGTCATCGCCGACCTCGCCCGACGACTCCCCGACCCCCGATCCCCCAAGTACATCGAACACTCCGTCGAAGCCCTGCTCACCCAGGCCGTCTACCAGATCCTCGCCGGCTACCCCGACTGGAACGATGCCCAGCAGCTCCGCGGCGACCCCCTCTTTCAAATCCTCGCCGATGTCTCGCCCGATGCCGACAACCCCCTGGCCAGCGGCTCGACCCTGGCACGCTTCCAGTACGCCTACACCCGACGGCAGGCGGAAATGCCTTTGCCAGAACGTCCGGTCTTGCGGGAGGTCCGCGCCGCCCAGACTGGCCGCATCAAGATCCTCAACGACTACCTGATCGACCTCTTTATCCGCACGCGTCGCAGGCGGCCCGAGGAGATCATCCTGGATGTCGATGCCAGCGATGATCCGGTGCATGGCCATCAAAAGCTCAGCGGCTATCACGGCTATTACCGCCAGCATCAATACCTGCCCTTGTTCGTCTATGACGGGGCCACCGGCTTTCCGCTGGCGGCCTGGCTACGGCCCGGAGCGGTGCATGCCAGCCTGGGAGCCGTGGATATCCTCAACGCCATCGTTACCCGACTACGGAAGGCCTGGCCGGGCGTCCGCCTCAAGGTGCGCTCCGACAACGGCCTGGCGGTGCCCAGCCTGTATGACTATTGCGAGGCCAACGACCTGCCCTACGCCCTGGGCTATGCCAGCAACCCCGTGTTGCAGCGGGCCACGGAGCAAGCCTTGGCCGACGTGGAGTTGTATCACCGCCTCTACGGCCGCCGCGAGCCGGTGGTGCAACGCTTCGAGTCGTTGGCCGGTTATCAGGCCGACAGTTGGCCGCACCCCCGGCGGATCGTGGCCAAGATCGAGGTGACGCCGCAGGGCAGCCAACGCCGCTTTGTCGTCACCAACCTGCAAGAAGAAGCGTCGGCGGTGTACCGGGATTTTTACGTGCGGCGGGGCAAGGTGCCGGAGCAGCCGATCGGCGAGATGAAGAACGGCTTACGGTCGGAGCGGCTGTCGGCCTGCGGCTTCTGCGCCAACGCCTTCCGCTTGCTGGTGCATACCTTGGCCTACGCCATCGTGGTGCTGTTCCGGGAGGCGTCGTCGTCGGTGCCGGAGGTGGCGACGGCGAGCGTGAGCACCTTACGTCAGCGCTTGTGGAAAGTAGGCGCGGTGGTGGTGACGGGGGTGCGGAGGATCTGTTTTCATTTTTCCGAGACGTGGCCGTATCGTGGGGCGTGGTGCCGGGTCTTGTCGGGAGTGACTGCCTTTGTCGCCGAGGTGGCCTCTGGTTGAGGCGTTGCGAGCAGCGGGGTCGGAATGGGGAAGGGGAGGGAAGCGTCGTTGGCGGACGATGCCGTATCGGGGTGTGCGCGGGAGTGCGAAAAGGGGTAGTCTGGACAGCTGCCAGCGAGGGATGGCACGTTGGCAGGAGCGAAGGGCGGCTCGACAATCACGATGACAACCTCTCGACAGCGTCTGACGCCTCCTCTGCTGAGACTCGGTGCGCAATTCGGGCTAGAGGGACCGCCACAGGGCGGCAGCCACGTCCGGAACTCGGAACGGCTTGGCGAAGACGCCCCGCGCCCCCAGCCCGGCCAGCTGATCCGCGTGCTGGGGCAGCATGCCCGTCATGAAAAAGCAGCGCACGCGGTCGTCGATCTTCCGCAGTTGGGCGAGCGTCTGCGGCTCGTCTAGGCCGGGCATCTCCACGTCCAATAACACCAAGTCGATGAACTCCGGGCCGGCCCGGAAGCTTTCGACGGCCTCCCGCCCGGAAGGGGCTTCGAGGACGGCGAAGCCGAACTGGCAGAGGGCGGCCGCCAACATCTGTCGCACGGCGGCCTGGTCGTCCGCGATTAAGACCACAGGTTTGCCTTGGGCATCGGGCATGAGGGAATAGGTGGGTAGGCGAACTCGTAGTTGCGCTGGCACGGCGGACAAGAAAGCATTCCCTACCTCGGCGGTAAAGGCAAAACCGAGATAGCCGATAAGCCGGATCGGGAGGGTCATCCGGACGGTATGGGTGGCAAAGTCCGCCCCCACGGGCGGGGAGATGGCTGGACCGGCAGCAGGGGGGCGCAGCGACTCCTCCGCAGGACGCGAGAAGCAAAACACCCCCGCCGGACGGAAGCGCGCGGCGTAGGGGGTCTCAATCAGGGCTATAGTGTTCAGGGAACGCCGGCCGTCTCGCGGCGGCGGAAGTCGGTGGCGGCGTCGAAAGAGCGGCGCAGCAGTCCCAAAAGGCTCCAGCCGGTCAGCATACCCAGCCCGTAGGCGATCCCCACCACCGTCGCGACCGGGGCCGTCACCTGACGCTCGAAGAACGTCAGCGTTAAGGTTTGGTCATTCTCCCGGAACAGCACAAAGGCGGCCGCCCCGACCGCCAGCAGGAACAACAGGCAGAGCCATCGCATGGTACACCTCCCCAGATACTAAAGCACGGACGAAACAGACCCGGCTTCACTCAGGCAATCACCATGCCGAAGAGCATTCGTCACCCAGGGAACGCAGGACCAACAGGCTCGCGCTTTGTTTTTTGCTTCCACAGGGGAGGCCAAGCAAAAGACCGAGGGCGACCTCGGTCCTCGCAGTTTCGCCTCTCGTCTGGACGGACCCGGCAGGAAGTAGGAAGGAAGGTGAGCTAACTTTCTTTTCCCATCTGGTGCAATTGCCCGGCGATCTCCGCCAGGTTCTTGAGTCCGCCGACCTTCTTCGCCGCCTCCTGAATGTCCGGAAGGGCCGCCTGGAGCAACCCCTCGCCCGCGCCGGCGTCGGGTGCAGGAACGTGCGCGGAGGGATGAGGTCCGGTGGCGACATCGGGCAAAACCACCGGGTCGGGTATTGGGGCGTGCTTGGGTGTGTTCGACTTCTTGTCCATCGTGGGAACCTCCCTTCACGGGTGGGGAAAATGGTGTCACGCGGAACGGAGTTACCGCGCCTTCCGAAAGCCGTCGGCAGGTTCAGCGTTGTCGGCGGCGGCCAGCAATTCGACGGCACCTTGCGGGTAGAAGGCGACGCTCTCCCCGCCCGAGCCGGGTCGGAGGTACGTTTTCCGTCCCGTTTCGGGGCAAACGTACTGGTAAGAGCGGTCGGGGGACAGTTCGCCGACGGGCAAGCAGAAGTGGTGCCGGTGTCCGCAACAGCTACAGAGGAAGTGCTGGAGGAGTTGGGCCATGCTTCGCTTCCTTTCCTTGAAATGGCCCCGGCGTGGGCCGCGAAACGGAACGCGGTCGCCGGCCTGGGGAAATCCACGACAGCCGGCCGACGTGACGCGGCTGTCCTTTCGCAGATAGGTTTGGGCAACCGACGTGCCGGACAGGAAGTGAATGGGGACCGCCGTTTGAGCGTGCCCTACCGCAGTATGAAGTAAATTCGATCCTGTCGGTCAGGCCGGCCATTTATTACATCTTCTTTAGCTTCGCCCCACCGGGCCGTACCGAACTATCCTTGTGTATCCCCGGAGACCTCGGAATCATTCCGTCCGGTTCGCCGTCAAGGATGACGATCTTTGCCCCCTGATTCGGCCGAGGCCAACGCCAATGAATAGCGAGTTAAAGACGGGAGATCGTGTGCGTGTCACGGCCCGCAACCGCATGGCCGGCTACCAGCCGGGAGACCGGGGCACGGTGTTGCGGGCGTCCACCTCGGCCCTCTACGGCGAGCGCGATTATACCGTGGCGATGGACAAGGACGACCTGGCCGCCAGTGGCGCGGTCTTCACCGAGTCGGAGATCGAGGCCGACCTGGGCCTCTTGGTGGGAAACCGGCCGGGGCTAAAAGCCTGTTAGGGAATCACCGCTGACCGCTTGAGTCCAAGAACCCGGCGCCGCGTTACATTTCCTTCACCTTCGCCCGACAGTACGCCCGCGAGCTAGCCTTGCGTGTTCCCCACACTCTCTGGGGAGACGATCGATCGCACCGGGCGCTTCAAAGGGGATGCGCCCGACTTTTTTACCCTCCCGCCTCCGTGCCCCCGCTTGCCTTCGTCCGCGCTGCGGCCTACCGTTCAGTGTCTCGCGCAAGCGGGAAACACTTCAGGACGGCCGCCGGGACCAGGGGTTCACAATCCTGGCGGCCGTTTCTTGCCTCCCCCCAGAGCATGAACTAAGCTTCAGTGCCGCTTGGTGCGGCGCTCCCGTCGCCGCCGGAGTATTTTGTTCCGCCGGCGGCTTTTTCCTGCGTGTCTTCGTGCGAAAATCCCGGCTGTAACCTATGGTTGTCATGTCTCGTTGGTTGCAACGAGTTCACCCCCGAAGAGTCCAATCATGCTCAAACACCTGATCGCCCCGGTCAATACTTTCCTGTGGAACGAGGACGGCCCGACTGCAGTGGAGTACGCCGTGATGCTGGCCCTCATCATCGTGGTGTGCGTCACCTCGATCGCCGTGCTGGGCAGCAACACCAACAACACCTTCAGCTACGTCGGCAACAAGGGCCTCAAATCCGGCTCGTAACCCCGCCGTCGTCCGGGCGGTGACTGGTGCGATCGCATCCTCGTCACAGTCCCCCTGACCGGCAGACAATGCGCAAATGCGCGGGCAATTGACGGCTCTCCGTTGTCGTTCCGCGTCCGAGGGCATGGCGTATGCCTTCTCTCCATTATCCGGCGCCCAAGACGGTTGCCTCACCGGGTAAACAGAGAGGAGTTTGTTTATGCGTCTGAACCGCGCTGTCATACTACTTGGCCTGGCCACCTTCGCGGGCTGCAAGGGTCTGCGGCCCTGCGATCGCGTTCCGCCTCCGTCCATTTCTACGATTGCTCCGGCAGCGCCTTTGTCCCCTCCGCCCGTCGGCTCCGCGCCGGCAACGTTACTGCCTACGGACCCCTACGCTCCCCGTCTCCAGCCTACGCCTCTGCCGGTCAAGCCGTCGAGCCTGACCGCTTGGGG
Organism: uncultured Planctomycetota bacterium; assembly: GCA_963767535.1. Classification (GTDB taxonomy): domain Bacteria; phylum Planctomycetota; class Planctomycetia; order Gemmatales; family Gemmataceae; genus JAJPHU01. The sequence goes on along the minus strand of CAVYEC010000004.1, from coordinate 82,228 downwards.
CCACAGGTAATGATCCGGCGGAGTGGGCCGCGAGGGAGTTCGTCCCCACCGCTCGTCTGGCGCGTCTACATCAAGTCGAGTCCGCAAGTTGCCGATGCAACCGGCGTCTATCCAGCAGTCCAACAGGGAGAGTGCGCCATGTGTGGCCGGTTCGCACGCTATGCCTCCGGTGAGGAATTGCGGGAGCGCTACCCGTTCGTCGAGGTTCCCCCGGTCGAGCCACGCTACAACATCGCCCCCACGCAACCCGTCACCGCCGTGCGGGCCACGGCTTCGGGTCGGGAGTTGGCGTTTCTCCGCTGGGGTTCGATCCGCTCCTTGGTCGTCCGACCCGTCCATCGGAAACAAGCTCATCAACACGCCAGGGCGGAAACCGTGGCGGAGAAGCCGTCGTTCCGCTCAGCCTTCAGACGGCGCCGCTGTGTGATCCCCGCGTCGGGCTGCTACGAATGGCAGAAGGTGGACGCCCACCACAAGCAGCCCTACTTCATCCGACCGCTGGGCGGCGGGTTGTGTTCCTTTGCGGGGCTGTGGGAGGAGTGGCATGACCCACACGGCGAGGTCGTGCAATCCTGTACGATCCTCACCACGGAGGCCAATGACGCAACCCGCCCCGTGCATGACCGGATGCCGGTGATCCTCGACCCGGCAGCGGATGCGCAGTGGCTCGACCCCCGCGCCGATGCCGCGACCCTTCACTCGCTGCTTGTCCCGTATCCCGGCGAGAGGGTGGAAGCCTTCCCGGTCGATACGTGGGTCAACAGCCCCAGGCACGAGGGGCCGCGCTGCCTGGAGAGCGTGGGAGAGTAATTTCCCTTCCCAAGTGTTCAGAACCGGGCGCGGTCTAAACTGTCTCTCGGTGCCAACATCCCGCCGGCCTCGGCTGGCTCAAGAGACTTGTTGCGGCGTGTTTGTTCACTCTGATGGTCGGGAGACCGGCGGTCCGGCGCCTCTGATGAGCAACGGCCGGGCGGGCCGTAAATGCCACAGCTTTGCCCCAGCAACGCCATACGGCCGCCACAGCCGGGCCGCCGGTTGACCCCTCTCCCCGCAAGCGAGTACACTGGCCGACGTGCCTTGATCCGGTGTCAATTCGGGAGGATCGACCGATGGCGAGGAAACTATTCGCTGGCGGGCTGTTGCTGGTGGTGTGCTTGGGGTTGTCATTGACGGGCCAGGTGTCCTCGCGAGGCCAGCCGCCGGACGGAGTTCCGCCCACTGACCCGAACCCTCAAGTCGATGTTCGATCGCCCGCCCCGCCCCCCGCAAGCATTGAACAACTAGCGCAAGAGTTGAAGAACATCAGGGCGCAGAAGGCAGAACTCGCCAGACGGGAAAAAGAGGTTGTAGGACTTCTCACCAAGAAAATCAAAGAGGAGCGGCAGCGACTTGACCGGATTGAAAGCCTGCTTCACGGAGAGGACGGCAAGTCGAAGGCAGTCATCATCGAGAAGATGGAAGAAACATCCAAAAGGCCGTGATACTGTCACCGAGCGCCTCAACTTAGGCCACCCATGAGCGCCTTCAAATTAGGCCACCCAGTTCCCCGTATTCTCAGCTTCCGTGCCAACGATTCCTGCACTTCTTTTCAGCATCTTATCCTTCCATCCTTCTTCAGGCCTGTTGCCTCGGCGACCGACCTTGGTCCCGTGTCTCCCTCAGCACGGGGAGCAGGCACGCAACCCCCTGCTCTCGACCTCCTTCAGGGTGCCGAGCCGGTGAGCGCCTGGCCTATTTTGACTTCCAGCAGAGCCGGTGAGCGCCTGGCCTATTTTGCTGCCCCGACACCTTCTTCCACTTGGCCTGCTTTGGTCGCACTGTCCCCGTCTCCTCCGCAGCGGTTGGCCTGACGCAGGCGATAGCTCTTGCCGGTGATCTGCACCACCTCGGCATGGTGCAGGAAGCGGTCCAGGATCGCTGTCGCGCTCGGCACGTCGCCGATGAGTTTGCCCCAGTCCTCCAGCGGCCGGTTCGACGTCATCACCGTCGCACGCGTCTCGTAACGCCGCATGATGATCTCGAACAGGTATTCACCCGAGCGCTTGGGAAGCTGCTTCATGCCCATGTCGTCTACGATCAGCAGGTCCGGCTTCAGGTAGTGCGCCAGCACCTTGTCCTCGCCGCCCAACGCCTCGTCGTGCAGGAAGTCACGCACCACATCGAAGATCGAGCGGTACAGCACGCCGAAGCCGGCCTTGAGCGCCTGATAGCCGATCGCCTGGCACAAAAAGGACTTGCCCACGCCGGGAGGACCCAGGAAGAGAACGTCGCGGGCCTCGCGGATGAAGCGGCAGGTGGCCAGTTCAAACACCTGCTTCTTCTTGATCGACGGGTTGAACGACCAGTCGAAGTCCTCCAGCGTTTTCAACTCGCGGAACTGCGCCGCCTTGACGCGGCGTTGCAACTGGCGGTCGGCCCGCACCGCCAGTTCGTCGTGCAGCACGATCTCCAGGAACTCGGCCGCACTCAGGTTGTTGGCAGCGGCCTCGTGCAGACGCACCTCCAGACTCTCCAGCAGTCCGGACATGTGCAGACGTTTGAGGGCGTTACGCAGCGACTCGGTCATCGTTCTACCTCCTTTGGGAATGGAACAGGGGCGACAGGGTTGTGGTCGGCGTCGTGGGGCGTTCCGGGGGCAACGGTCGGCGGCGGCACCTCCTGGTGGAAGGCGTCGCGGACGAAGTGGCCGTAGTCGGACAGGTCGCGGATCAGCGGGTGTTCCTCCAGGAACGGCAAGTGCTCCTGGCGTGGCTCGGCCCGTTCGAGGAGATGACGCAGGGAGCGCAGCCGGAAGGCGCCGTGTGATAACGCGATGTCACAGGCATGTTCGATGGCGGCACAGGGATGACGGTGGGCCAGGTTCAGCAGACCCTGCAACACACGGACCCCCTCGACGCCGTGCGCCTGAAGCATGGCCTCGGCCCAACGCAGACTGTGCGGACCGAGGCGACGCACCTGGCCCAACAACCAGACGGCACCGCGTTCCACGCCACTAATCTTCGCGCCACTGAGGTGCTGCGACTGGGTGCTGAAGCGTCCCGGCTCGTGGCGGACGTGCAGCGCGATTTGCTCCAGGCGGTCATTGAAGACGCGTACCAACCGGCCGTCCCAGCGCACCCAGACCGATCGAGCCAGGTATTCCGGTGGCACGGAGTAGAAGGCCCGCTCGACTTCGACGTGGCCGTCCCGATGCACGATGCGTCGTGCCTCCTGGAAGCAGGGGAAGCGTTCCAAGGGCAACCGTTGCAAAGCCGGCCGTTCCACGGCGGCGAAGTGAGCGCCGACCTGGCGGCGCGTGGTGCCGTGGATGCGCGTGTCGGCGACCGTTTGTTCCCAGTCGAGCAGGAAGTGATTCTGTGCGTCCAGGCTGGTGAACTGCCGACCGCGGAGGGCATTTTCCTGGACGTAATCGACGCCGCGTTCGACCTTGCCCTTGTGCCGAGGCGTGTAGGGCTTGGTGGGCATAAAAAGCGTGCCATAGTGGCGCGCGAACGCCAGCACCTTGGGGTTGAGTTCGGGATCGAACCAGTCGGCCTTGGTGACGGCGGCGCGGAGGTTGTCGATGACCAGGCGTTGGGGCACGCCGCCGAAGTGCCAGAAGGCATTCTCCAGGCAACGCACAAAGGCTTCGGTCGTCTGGCGGGTGACAGCCTCGCTGTAGGCTTTGCGCGAATGGCTGAGGACGATGCGGAAAACGTGCGTGCGCCGGCGTTTGCCGTCGGCCAACCGCAGAGGCACGCCGGTGCCGAAATCGACCTGAGCCTCTTCCCCGGCTCCGCACTCCAGGCGCCGGAAGGGCAGATCCTGAGTCGGGGCCAGGTGACGGCTGAAGCGCCGGACGCTGTGATACTTGCCAGTGAAGCCGTGTTCGGCGACCAGGTCCTGGTAGATGCGTTGCGCGGTCAGGCCCTGATCGAGCTTGGTCTGGATGAGCGCGCGGAATGGCTCGCACAAACTGGGTTGCCGCAGCGAACGTGGCGTAGGGGGTTGAAGCGCTTCCGTGCCTATCTCCGGAGGTTCGGGCGCGACGCAGCCGGCTGCCTCCAACGCCTGCGGGGGATCGGTCGAGCCGGTGGGCGCCTGGCCTAATTTGACTTCGGTCGAGCCGGTGAGCGCCCCGGCCTGATTTGCCTGCTGGAGGTGACGGGCGACGGTATCGCGGTGGATGCCCAACGTCTTGGCAATCCGCCGGACGGACCAGCGCCGCTGATGCAGAACGAGAATGGTGTCGATCGTGGCCATGTTGAGTTGATTCGCCATGGTTGTCCTCCACGCGCTGGGTCTGCGCAAGGATAACTGGCGAATCGTCGTCTCCTCAAAGTGGCCTACTTTGAGGGCGCCTCCGGGTGGCCTAGTTTGGGCGCTCGCTGACAGTGGGAATTGCTCCGGTTCTCACCGGACTGTACTTTCCGCGACTTTATTGTAGTCAGGCAGCCCATTGGATTAGGCGTTCGGCGGCGGCCGCGATTTCCGCTTCGGTCGGCCCGGCCCGCAGAAGCCCCCGTATTTCCTCGCCCAGCAGTTCGCGTCGCCACGCCCGCCGCTTGTCGGCGTGGGACGGCCGGCGGCTGGGGTCGTCCCACGGCGAGGCCGATCGGTCCACCAGACCCTGGGCCGAACCGCCCCACGCCCACGCCTCCGTCATCGTGTAGGTCCACAAGCACAGATGGAACGCTCCGATGTTGGCCCCCATAAACCGCACCTGCTGCTGCCCGGCCCCGACGACTTCCTTGATGTCCCGGAACGCCGTCTCCAGGCTGAAGCGGTCGGCGACGCAGCCCAGGACGTCGGCCACGGTCGCATCGGGGTCGGTGCAGAAGAAGGCGACCCAACCGTGTGGCTGCTGGACCAGTATCACCCGGATCAGACCGCCCGCCGGCCGCCAGGTAGCCAGGAACGTCTTGTACTTCTTGACCGTCGGTTTGCCGTACAGGTCGAACACGCCGGCTCGCCAACCCCGACGCTGGCCGCCCCGCCTGGCCAGGTCGATGCGATAGGCACCGTAGAGTCGGGTCCGGCCCCGCTGCCCCGGTCGCCGTGGGGCAGGCACCGAACACAAGGCGGCGTCCTTACGCAGTCGGCTGACGACCGTGACGCCGAGGTCACGCAGGGGCTTGAGGAAGGTGGCCTTGGCGTAGGCCCCGTCGGCCACCACCCACAGCGGCTTACCCAGGAAGCCCAGCCAGGTTACGGCCCAACGTACCAGTTCGACGGCTAGTTCCAGCTTGGTGCGGAAGGTCGGTCGGTGGTCGGGCGGGACGCGAGGCAGATCCTTGCGGCGGACGTACAAGCGGGCCAAAAGTGGCAGGGCGATGGTCCCCCAGGCCGGGTGGCGGGCCAGCCAGGCCAGCGTCACCCAGACGTGGCCATAGACGAAGCGGGTGGCGGCCGGCCCCGGCGTGGGGTTGTGGTGGACGCCGGCCCCCTCGACCTGCGGCCCGTAGCGTGGGGTCGGCGTGTCGTCGATGCCGAAGGTCAGCCGCTGGGTCTGGGCCAGCATCGGCTTGAGGACCGAGTGGGCGAGGCGGGCGGCGAGGAGGTCGGCCCGCTTGCCAGCGGCGGCGATGGTGGTGTAGGCGGGCCGAAACTCCTCGGTAATGCCAGCGGCCCTCAGCCAACTGGTGACGGTGCGTCGGCCGGTGGCGAGGACGGCCCCGAGCAAGAGACGGAGAAGGCGGGGAGCGGAGCGTGGGTCGAGAAGGGCGGCCAGGTGGGAAAACCACTGGCACGAGGCGGGGTTTGTCGGGGAGAATGACATGGCCGGTCCTTTGGGAGTTCGAGGCAGTTTGGCAACCGCCATCGTTCCTGAAGGACCGGCTTTCGTCTAGTAACCTACACAACTGGTAGAAAATATAGAAAGTCGCGGAAAGTACAGTCTTTTTCATAGCGGACTGAATAAGGCAGTTGCTGTGCCGGAATAAGAGAAACTGCACAAGTGAGATTGCAATCCATTGAATATCAACCTCTTGTGTCTCTGGATACTCTCGAACGACACCCCAGCCGGCAAAAGACGAGTAGAGCCTATGTCTGAACTGACACAGAAGGAAGACGAAAACGCACATCATTCGGGTGAACGTCACGCACGATCCCTCCGAGCGTCTGTCGTACCATTTGTTCGCCGAGGCGTCGGAGAAACGGCCTCAGTACGCGCGGGCCCAGGCAGCTATGAAAGATGCCTGCCGCAACTGCCACACGCAGCCGCTTATCGACCGCGTTTACATCGAGGCGGAGCAGGTGCTGGCCCGCACGAGTCAGAAAGTTCAGGAGGCCCAATCGATCATTGAGGGGCTGCGTAAGGATGGCGTGCTGAGTGGCAAACCATTCGAGAAGCCCACCTGACCTGCCGTTCGAGTCGCTGCGAGAGCGCCAGCTGGGCGACGATGCTGAGACCGGCGGCTACGATATACCGTGTCCCGCTCCTCATTTCGCCGAGAAGCGCGATAGGGGACGATGAACGATGGCGGACAAGAGCCAGCGGTTCCTTCCTCTCCAGCCGCAATCAAGAGAAGCGCAACCATGAACGATTCTCTTCTACTTCGTGAAGCGACCGTGCAGGAGATCCAATTGGAGTTGATTCGCCGGACCAGGTTCAATGCCTTCGATGGCGAGCGGATCTATGCCAGCTTGATGAAGCACCGGGCTTATTGGCAGGCCGTGCTGCTGGATCGGCCCGGCCTGGCCAATTACCAGAAGCCTGGTCGTTTGCTGATGTTGGGCCTCATCAAGCTGCGTGATCTCGATGACAACCTCTGGAACGCCGATCAACTTTTCATTCTGACCTCGAAGCGCGAACAGGCCGTGCAATTGGCACGCCTCATCGAGGAGGAAGACTGGGGCGGCGAAAAGCCGATCTTGTATGACGACCAAGAGGAAATCGATTCCGCGCTAGGCGTGGGCCGCCAGGAATATGGACTCCTATCGATCTGGTGGGACTGAGCAGCAAGCCCTGCCGCCGCGGAGGCGCAAGGATGAATGGATCGTCCCCGCTGCGGACCGGTCCGCCAGAGCCGCGAATACATAGCAGAACGCTGGCGTCAGGAAGAGGCCTGCGGAAACCAAAGAGCGTATTCGAACAGATTTGCGGCTGATGTTCTTCCCACTGCTCCGGCGTCCGGTTCGAAGAGGTTCTTGGCCGGGAACCCGGTCGATCGGACTACGAACGCTCGCGCCACAGGGGTTAACGTGTCGGATCGAGAAGCTCGGTTGCCGATTTGTCCGCTCGGGATTATTGCTTTCTCCGGTCAAGCAGTCTCAAGTCTTAAAATGAGGAGCGCCGTCAGTATCTCTTTTTCTGCGCAAGTTCGCTCGCCGCGGGCGTTGAGATTTCAGCCCAGTCATTCGAGGGCAAGCGGAGGATGCATCGGGAGTCAGAGTTGGCATGCACACGATACCTCGGGTCGTTCTTCGATCCGGGAAGAGTCCCACAACGAGAGGAGGTTTCCGATGCTGTCTCCATTCCGCTTTGCCGTGATCATAACCGTGATCTTCGCTGTCTGCGGCCCCGCGAGCGCTCAAGCAATCGCGCCTGCAGGTTCCGGAGTTACCATTGATAAGGTTGATGTCTATAACGGCCCCGCCCATACCGTCAAGTATGTCGTCACAGGCGGGTCTCCGCGGCTTCAGGCTCTGGTCCGCCGCGTCGAATGGGCTGAAAACGAGTTAAGCGTGATCGAACAATTGCAACTGCTGAAGCTGGATACCGTTGTCAATGAACGGCGCGTCGCGGCGTTTCGTACCGCGCAGCTAACCAACCCCTATTACCCGCCCGGTTTCATTCCGCTCTCCTTCGCCGCTAACAACGGATGCGACGGTGTAAGTCCCCTCCAGAGAGCTCTTAGCGGGCAGTTGGCGTATGAGGCAACTCCGCAAGCGGCCCTGCAACTGATCGGGTTCCTGGAGCAGCAGCAGACCGAACTCGACATGGAGTTGAAGGCACTGCCGCCGCAAGAGAAGAAAGCAGCCCAGGGTCCCGTTGACGCCCTGCGGCCGAGGGTGGCTGCCTTGGCTCGCTACGATGTTCCTCCACCGCCGCCCCAGCCTGTCGTGCCCCCGCGCACCGCACAAGCGCTCCCGCAGCAGTTCCCGACGCCGCTGGATCCAGTTGGGTTTCAGCAGATGGTGCGCCAGAATCAGGAGACGGTGCGCCAGCAGATTATGCAAACGCAACAGCAGGTTATGCAAAGGCACCGGGAGATTATCCAACGACGCCTGCTGCAAGTCGTGGACCTGTAGCCGTAGCACCGCAAAGTCGGGTCGAATGGCCCATCGCCCCGGATCGTTGCCAATGGGTTGCGTGGTATCGCCTAAGTCCTCGGCATTTTGTGAGAGGTCGGCCAACTCGAAAGAGCGCTTTAATGGGTCCACGGTCCGAGAACCGTGGTTATGATGCCAATGCAATCTATCAAGCACGCTGCAAAGCTGCTTCAATGAGTCCACGATCCGGTATCCGTACACGGGCCGAGGGTGATAGCCGTACACGCATTGATCAAGGGCTAGGAGCGGTGGCGTCGGGGCGTACACGGCTGCCACGGTCGTCGCGCCTCGCCGTGGGCGCCTTTCAGGGCTCTGCGACAAGCATCCGCAGAACCAAATTACTGAACCGATTTCACCGTTGGCCACCCCCAGGATTTCGGTGAGGATGACACGCGACAGGTCAAGAGCGTTTTATGAAGGCGGGCTTTTTCCGCCGCCACCCGTAGCCCGGAAGCCCCGCGGCGCCGGCCCGGGCATGGTGACGCTGGCCGGCTCGGGAGGTGGACACGCCAGGCCAAGACTCGGGAACTCAGGGGGCTACTTGATTGGATAAGCCGGCATTCTTGAGGGAAATCGTCGTAAACAAGTAGACGGTGCTATTCCACTCGCACCCGGAACGAATGATTGACCTTCCGGGCCGAGGCATCCTGAACGAGGAGGTGCACCTCTCTCACCCCCTCGGCGGCGTCTTGGGGTACGTTCCACTCGACCTTGCCGTCCGCCGAGACGGCCATGCCCTTGGGGGCGGAAAGAATTTGATACGTTACGCCTCCCTTTTTAGACCACGCATGCAGCCCGTAAACGAAGCGGTGGCCTCTCTTGCAGGGGGGAGGGGCGAACGCGGTCACGAAGAGGTAATCGCCCTTCGCGTGTTCCAAGGCCTTGGCAAACGCGAAACGATGATAGTGAACTTCCTCACCGCCGCCGGGGATCGTGACAATCACATTCGCCCCGGGCACAACGTAGATGCGCTTGACGAACGGGAGCGGTTGATTTTTGACACCCGCGTCCGGCAAATCCAGGCCGGTTACTTTCACGAGCGGCTCCTCCTCGGCCTCTAGGAAGAGGGCGAGGGAATCTCGACCCGCTTTCACGAAGAGGTCGCCTTGCGCGGCGGGCAGGTAAGGTGTACCGCGGAGGCTCGGTTGGTTACGGGGTGATTGGAGGTGACTTGTATACAGGCCGCTTCTGGTAAAGACGAGTCGTCCGTTCGATCCGGGACAGGCGTAGGAAGGCACGTACTCGCTCGAATAAATCGTGGCCGCGCCTTCCTCCAGACAGATGGTGTGGAAGCCGCGCCAGAGACCGTTGGCGCAGCCGACGCCGAAGACCTGACCGTCCGCCGAGGCCCAGGCGACCGCGCCCTCGCCGGCGTGCGCCGCGTTGTTTCCCTTCCATTGCAACCACAACTTGCGCATCTTCTGTACGTCCACGAGCAAGGCCCCGCCCGCCAAAGGCTTGTCGCCCACTGCCAGAAGAGTTCCGTCCGAAGCCGAACCCATCGCCAGGGAGAATATCTTGCCCTCGAAGGGCAGGTCGATGCCGGCTTCCTTCTTCAAGGTCGTCAGGCTGTAACGGTCGAGGATGTTCTTGTCGGTGTAGAGAACCAGTAGCTTGTCCGCCCCGGCGGCGACGCGGACGGGACCCGACTCCTCCAGGGCGATGAATTTCATCGCATGGAGGTCGAGGACATCGATGATCGCCAGTTTCCCCACCTTCGGCAGTGCGGCAACCAGATAACGGCCGCCGCCCAGTGCCACATCCTCGACGGCGCAAGGCAACTTCGCGATCGTGCGATCCTTGGCGCCCACAACCATCGTCGGCTCCGCCCGCCATTGACTTTCCTCGGCCAGAATGTGAGGCTCCAGCCACACCGCGTGTGGCCCGATCTCGTGTTCCTCGACCGACACGCGCAGCTCCAACATCTCGACGCCGCTGACATCAACTTCGCAGTCCTCTTTTTCCCCTCTTACAAAGAGCGGTTTGGAGGTCCAGAGCCGCCTTGCCATCCCCGAACACCGCGAAAGTAATCGGGCCGGCGCGATTGCCCCGGCCGGTGTCATCGATTCCCACCTGCGAGCGGAACAACAGGCCGCGCTTCTTGAGCCGGTAGAAAACGGAGCAATTCGGGAACGTGGACAGGCCCCGGGGTGAAGTCTGGCCGCCGACGCGGATCGGGGACACGATCCAAGGGGGGAAGTTGACGTAGCCGATCGAGAGATCCCACTCGCCTTTTTTGAACTCATGCACCGGCATATTCGCCAGATAGCGTTTGGCAACATCGCCGTCCCGGACGACCCAGTGCCCGAGGCGTGCCAGCTCCTTACCGTCCTGTGAAACCACGACTGTGCAGCATACCATCCGCAGATCCACCGAGTCGTTCAGAAGAGGAGCTGTTGCTTTGAACGCATCGCCGACCTGTGTCATTGGATATTTGCGAACTTTACCGCTCATGTCCCGCAACCATAACTCGGCCCGAAACGGTATCTTGGTGGGCAGGAAGGAGACGGCACGGGCTTCAAAGTCGAGCGGCGTCCGCCATTCGCCGGGTTCCGGCTCGGGCGGACGAAAAGAAATGATGGGCGCTTCCAGAAAGCGATGGACTTTGCGAGCCGGGACGGCCAACCGGAAATTCGTGCCGCGGACGACGGCCACGGCCACCCCTACCACCTTGCCGTCGTTTCCGAGGATCGGACCGCCCGAATTGCCGGGATGCAGTTCGACGTCGAGTTGAATCAGCTCTAACTCGCCGGATTTTTGCCGCAACGCCGTTACCTTGCCGAAGGTGACAGTGATCGCGGGGTATTCGTCCCTGGCCAACGCGAGCTGCTTGCCGAACGGAAATCCGCAGGCCACGACGTCGTCGCCCTCGGACAACATCTCATCGCTGCCGATCGGAAGGGAGGGCAAATCCTTCACCCCTTCCGCCCGGAGGAGGGCAAGATTTGCCTCGGGGTCGCTACGCAGCACTTGCGCTTTGACCATGCGCTGATCTTTGCGGTTGGCGTTGAGGACCAAGGTGATATCGCCGCCGCGCTCGATGACGTGATGATTGGTGAGGAATAGTCCCGACGGATGAATGCAGAAGGCGCTGCCCGACCCGTCCTTGGCCTGGACGAAGGCGCTCGCGGCCTTGCCCGCTTTGGCCAATGTCGCCCGAGAAGGCGAATCGGCGCGGGCCAGGGATGACAGGGCGAGGACAATTCCGAACAGCAGGGCGAGAGGATAACGGACCAACCGGTACATGGACCTTGCTCCTCGAAAGTCTGTCTTCTGATCTTTCCCAGACGGCCTCTGCCGGTCCTCGGCCACGACGCCAACGGTCGATTCTACCGCCCGAAGGTACGCTCGCAAGTTTTTCCTCCAAGGCAGTGCTGTCGGCATTGTAACCCCGTTCACGGGTTCAGGCGACAACCGTACAGGGTAATCGGCCACGGGCCGGGGTGAGGTTGTTTGGGAATCGGTCTGGCCACGCCCTTGCTTTTCCCCAACATGAAGGGCATGTCGCTGGAGATCACGGAAGAACTGATCGCCCGCCAGACGCCGGAGGCCCAGCCCATCATCCGCACGCTCCTGGCGAAAAGCCAGGAACTGCAAGATAAGCTCCATCAGTCCCCGCGCAACTCCTCGGTGCCGCCCCGTACCGAACATCCCCACGCCAAGCCGCCACGACTCAAGCCCCAGGCAGCGTGCAGCCGGGGTGGCCAGCCCAGCCACCCCAGACACGAGCGCCCGCTCCTCCCCACGGAGCAGTGCGACGACGATCGAGACTTGCCGGCAACAATCCCGCAACGTCTTCGTCTTCGTCACGGCAACAGTCCAAGCCCACTTCGCCCGGCAGACGTGTCAACCGCTCTGTCGAGAGCGTTCGGGTTCCGATCAACCGCGCTGGCTCTTGAGCTACGAATCCACGGAGCCGATGGCTGTTGCGAGCATTGCGGCTATCCGCTCGCGGGACTGAATACATTGATTTGCCCTGGATGCAGATCAAGTCGATCATCTGGAGAATCAGAGCCAGAACGAGAATGAGTCGCCAAATGAACGCGCCATCGTTCATATCCAGGATAGCGGCCACGACTTCCGCCGGGCTCTGTAGCTCTGGTTTGCTTGGCCCGCTCTCCAAGCCGAACCAAGCGGGTGAGTGGCATGGCGAATGTACGCATGGCCGGTTCCTTATGAGCCTAAACGCATCGTGTTGCCCTGTCGCCCTTGCTCCAAGGCAGATAACCGCGCGTCAAACTCACCGATCACTTGAAAGTTGGCGTTCGCTTCCAAGAAGGCAACGGCGGCGCGGAGCCAGCATGGCGTCAGGGGGCGTCCACGTCATCATCCTCGCCGTCCTCATCCCCCTCTTCATCGAGCGACGAAGCGTACCCCGATACGTCCCGGAACAGCCAGCCGGCCTGCTCCAGTTCCCGCAGCAGTGTTTCTCGGGCCGTGGACACCGGGATGGAGACGACGACCTTATCGTGGTGGTGAGCCAGGTAGACTTCCGTCCCCGCCTCATCGGACAGGTAGCAATCCCGCATCCCGACCGAAGCGAACAGGATGCACGCCGCCACGGTATCCGGGAACCGCTCGTCCTCGACGGGCAGCAGGCGGGGCCTCGATGCCTCCGGCCCGTCCGAGGGGGCGAAGAAAGGGGCGGCACGTGCCGGCACCTCCATGCCCCAGCTCCGGTGGATGGTGTAGTCCAGGCCAGTCCAGGGCAGACCGCGGTCAGACCAGGCGACGACTTGGCGGAAACGGGCCAGTCGGCAGAGCAGCCACGCCCCCGGCCCGGCCTGGAAGTCCTGCCAGTAGCCAGGCGGCTGCCGCGACACCAACTCCAGCCACGCGGTGCGGAGCGGCTCCGGGCAGCCCAGCACGCGGAAGACCTGCTCTGGCTCCGGGTCGCACAGGAAGAATCGCTGCCGGTATTGCTGTCGGAGTGTCCCGTCCATCTCGATTGAGACCGTAATGATCGTGTTTGAATCCGGCCATAAAGTGAAGCCCGTCGCGGTCTCCCAAGTCGGCTCGATGATTCGATGTCCCCGGCTCTCCAGGCGGGCACGCCAGGCTTCCAGTGTCAGTCGCTCTTTCGCCATCGCCTGCCTACTGTAACTATGCGCTAATTGCAAACCCTTATACGTTGCCTCGGCTCATACAGCACTTCTTGAACTTTGTCTTGGGTCCATTCTACGGTTAAGCCTCTCGCTCCGGCTATTGGTCAGGCATCGTCGCTTTGCTCGATCCGTGTTACCCGCTCTCCAGCCCTGAACGGATACCGTCAGGAACAAACGTTCGCCCGATATCGTCGGCTTGATTCCCTACCGGCCCAGTAGGCAATCATGCTGACAGTTCCCAGGAGCAAGTGCTTCGAGAACGCCCTCCAGGGTGGCCGAAAACCCCGCCGCGGGTCTCTCCTCTGGGGGCTTGACTCTCCCAGCCCAAGCACGCTGCCCCAGACGTTGCAGGCGCGTCCGAATCCGCATGACTCCCCTCCGGCATTGGGATCGCCGACCCGCAGGGTTGGCGTGGTGCCGGTCGCGCGGTCTTGCACGGTAACCGCTGCGTCCGAGAGTTCCGCTGTCGCCTCGGCCGCCCACCCGGCTGGCGCGTTAGTAGAAGCGTGGATTCGTGGGGATGGCCGACGGGGCCGGTAGGGAATGTTGCCCACGATGTCGGGCGAACGCCTGTCCTGCGGAGTAGCCGTTCACGGAGGGGAGTAACAAGCGTGCCGCGAGAGGTCGAGGCCCGAGCACGAGCCGGGGGCTGGGCTGGGCCGTAGAATGTCCCGAAGACGAGGACGTGGCTGGGCCGCAGGGCGACCACGCGGCCTACACGGGCACTCGAAGCGCTCGCCTAGCTGGTGCTGTCGGGGAGGCGAATTCCTCTACAGCTTAAGCACCAAAAAACGGACAAGATTACGTAGGTAGCACACCGAACAGATTCTGGCGTCCGGCCACCGCAGTGACAGTAAGAAGTTCGTGAAAGTCGTGCGGACCCAACTGCGGAAGATGGCCAATGTCGAGCGTGTGCCCGAGAAGGGCTATCGACTTCAGAAGAAGCCCTGACAAGAAATCCTGTCGTTGGAAGGAATACGCCGGGGCGCCAGCGAGGAACAACCTGATGAAACCATGTGATTTGCCGGTCGCCGTTTTCGTGCAAGGTTGGCTGATGATCCTTGCAGGTATCCATCAGAGTCTAACCGACGACGCGCTGCATACAGCGATCAGCAGAACTTTGTTAGTGGTGTCTGCCAATCCGCGGTTTGAGGTCAGCGCGGAGCAAGCGGCTGAAATCGTTGGCCTCCAACTCATCGCCCTGACGAACCAGAATACAGACTCGGATGTGCGCGCGTTTGCGGATCGATGCCTCAAAATGTTGCTCAGAGAAGCAGTGTCTGACAATTAGCTTTCTGCGCAAAAGTCGTCCACCTGACTGGGAGCCCGGTTGCTCGGAGCCCGAACGCTCTCGGCACGGGGGTTATCAGGTCAGGAGGTGAGGGCGGGCCGCTCAGCAGAATAGGACGGAGATATGCGCCGCCCGTGGGCAGGAGATAGGGGGGAAGGGCATGAGGCTATGCACGCGACTGTGGAGGTGAGGGTAGTGGTCTAATTTACCCTTTTCCGCCCTAACACCGCAAAAACTTGCGACGCAAATTAGGCCACTACGACGCGTCTGCTGCTGTCCTGGGGAGAAGACGGACGGCGCGTTACAATGGCCGGTTGAGAGGAAGAGGTCCAGACTACCAGGGGGAGCATCATGCCGGCCGCGATCCGCATTGACATCGACCTGAAGGCGGTCCAGAACTCCGACGAGTTCCCGACTGCCGCGAAGGCCAGCGTCCGTGAGTTGGCCCACAAGCTGTCTGCTGCCGCCCAGGCCACCCTAACGGAGTTCTTCGACATCAAGCCGCAGGAAGGCCCCGTGCTCAGCGAGCCGCACGTCGTCGAGGGCATCCCTGGCGTGCCCGATTACCCCGAAGGGACCTTCCAAGTCAGTATCCGGTGCAACTTAGGATGACAGCACATGACGAAGACCCATATCCTGGAGGAAATCCGGCGCACCGCGGCCGCCAATAGCGGGGAGGCGCTAGGCTGGAGGCGCTTCGAGACGGAGACAGGGATCAGGCAGACGGACTGGTCGAAGTTCTGGTGCGCTGGGGCGACGCCATCCGCGAGGCCGGGCTCTCACCGAACGAATTTACCGCCGCCTATGACAACACGACTCTGCTTGATTGTTACGCCCGGCTAGCACGGGAGATGCGCCGCTTGCCGGCCTGGAGTGACCTGAAACTCAAAGCCTACAACGATCCAGAATTTCCCAGCGACAGGGTCTTCCGACGGTTCGGCTCGAAAGAACATCTGGTGTCGCAGCTCGTCGAACACTGCCGTTCCAAGGGCGGTTACGAGGACGTAATTCGCCTCTGCGAAGGCTACGTCCCGCGCCGGAAGGAAATGCCGGCTGATGACAGCACCGAGGGCGCAGCGACGGCGGCAGGGGAGATCGGCTACGTCTACCTCATGAAGTCCGGGCGGTTCTACAAAATCGGAAGGAGTAATTCCGCGGGCCGCAGGGAGTATGAGTTGGGCATCCAGCTGCCGGAGCCCGTCACGACCGTACATGTCATCCGGACCGACGATCCGGTCGGAATCGAGGCGTACTGGCACAAGCGCTTCGAAGGAAAGCGGAAAAACGGCGAGTGGTTCGAGTTGGACGTGGTGGATATCGCCGCATTCAAACGGCGGAAGTTCATGTGAGCGGATGCCGGGTTCGCGCTGGGGAAGGGAATACCCAGCCACAGTCGAAGGCAGAAAGGGAGCGGTTCATGCGCAAGCCGGTCGTTTACATCGCCTCGCCCTACACGAAGGGCGACGTCGCCATGAACGCGCACTTCCAATGCAAGGTCTTCCACCAGATGCTCGATGACGGCAAGGCATGGCCGGTGGCTCCACTGTGGTCGCACTTCCAGCACACCGTGTTCCCGCGGCCTTACAAGGACTGGATCGCCTACGACCAGGCGCTGCTGCACCTCTACGACGCCTGCGTTCGCCTCACGGCCAGGCTCGAAAAGCCAGCCTACGAGCAACACGAGTCGAGCGGAGCCGACGCCGAAGTGGATACGTTCCGCCGGCTGGAGAAGCCCGTCTTTGCCAGCCTGGAAGAGCTTTACAGGTGGATTGATACAGAATGGAGCAGGAAGGCTCAGGGGGAAAGGTGAAAGTAGACAAGACCGTCGAACGGTCCATTGACACGCTGCAGAGGGTCTACGCGGTTATCGTCGCCCTGGCGATCAACGAAGCGATCAAGCGCACCTTCCTGAAGAGCGGCTCCGGCGACGTCGAGATTCACTACAAGCACCTGGCCGAGTTCATCGCCCTGATCGCAACCGCGGTGCCGTTCCTTCACGGGATGAACCGCCACTTCGACCAGACGCTGGCGCTCATCCGGGCTCAGAATAAGCGGTGGCTGTTTACTATCCTCATCATCGACTTCGTAGTCTTCCTCGCGGAGGGCTGCCTGATCTTCTTGTTGGCAGCGTCGGTGACGGCCGGCCTCAAGTTCTTCCAAGTGCTGATGGTGTTGCTGGCGGTGGACATGGTGTGGGCCGTCCTCACATGGAGGATCACAAAGTCGGTGGTCATCCGCTGGGCGGTGATCAACGGGGCGATGATCGGTCTTTCGTGTCTGCTGATCTACTGCTGCGGCATATTGGCCGACGAGGTAAAGACCTGGGTTCTGGCCGTATGCGCCGTGCTGCGTACGGTGCTGGACTACCGGCTGGGGTGGGAATTCTACTTCCCGCCGGAGGTGACAGAGGGAGAGGCCCCGTCAGCTCTGCCACCGGCCCCGCCAAATTGAGGCCTCCCGGCGCGAGCGCGCCTGCCGGTGCCGTATTTGATTAGCGCCTCACTGCCTCCGTCAGTTCTCCGGATGGCGAGGCTGCTGGTCAGTGGCCCTGATCCCGGGCAGGGTCTGAACGTTTCGGCATGGCCTTTTTCCTCGGCTCAACCCGGTCGCCGGGGTGGATGTCCGCAAGGCCGCTGATCACCACCCAGTCTTCCGCTCGCAGTCCCTTTTCGACGATGCGCAAGCCGTTGTCAGCCGGTCCCAGAGTTACCGCGCGGCGCTCCGCGACGTTGCTGTCGTTGACCACCAGCACGTACTTCTTGCCTTGGTCGCTGAGGATCGCCTCCTCGGGCACCTCCAGTACCGCACGCGGCGGACCGAACGTCATGCGGACACGCACGAACATCCCCGGCAGAAGCAGCCGGCCCAGGTTCGCCAAGCTGCCGCGTACGCGCACCGTGCCGGATTGGGGGTTGAGGTGGTCCTCGAAGCTCTCCAGCGTTCCCTCGTGGGGGAACCCTTCCTGGTCGGCCACGGCCATGCGGAGGCGGCTGCCCGCTCCCTTGACCTTTTGCTCGCGCAGCAACCGCTGGTAGAGCAGGAAGGAGCGCTCGTCCATGTCAAAGCTCAGGCCGATGGGGTCGAGGGATATGATCTGGGTCAGGACAGTAGCGCGGTCCTGACCGCGAAAGACCAGGGTGCCCAGTTCCACCAGAGGCCGGCCGACCTGGCCGGACATCGGCGCCGTGATCTTCGTCGCCTCCAGTTCGAGCCGGGCGCGGGCGACATCTATCTTCGCGGTCTTGAAGGCCGCCTCCGCGGTGGCGACCTGCTCGGTGATCTTATCGACCTCCTCAGGTGATAGGATTTTCTCTGCGAGGAGCTTGCGTACCCGCTGAAGATCTGCGTCGCGTTGTTTCTTCTTCGCCGCTGCCAGTGCCAACTCCGCCTCCGCCTTGTCCAGGGCCAGCTGGGAAACACGGGAGTCCAACTCGAACAACACGTCTCCCTTCTTGACCTCGGCGCCGGCCTTGAAACAGACCTTCTGCACCAAGCCGCTCACCAGGGGGCGCACTTCCACAGTCCGAAGGGCCTCCAACCGTCCCGTGTAGTCTTCGTAAGGCGCGGCCTCGCGACGCACCGGGCGGCTGACCGTCACCGTGCGAGGGGCCGCGGCGTCGGGCTTGTCCCTGGCCTGTTCCTCTCCACCTACCGCCTGTGCCTTGGGGGCCTCCCCGGTGTTCGGCGGTTCAGCATCCGGGCCGGCATTTGCACGCAGGCCGACGGCCAATCCGCCGCCGGCCAGGAGGATGCCGACCAACGCGATCAGAATGACGATGCCGGTCTTGAGTTTGTGCAGGAACATGGTGCGCAATACCTCCTCGGTAAGGGCGGTGATTCGGGGTGAAAGGACGCCATCCGCCGCGGCACCTCCCGCCGTGTAGCGCAAGGCGGCTGCGGTCAGCGTGGGGATCAGAGAAAGTGGTCGGGGAGCGGCGTTCGCCGGGGCGAGGATCGCCAGTGCGGCCGTCAGGGCCAGGCCGCGTCCGGCGAGGCGGAGCCGCAAGCGCGCCCGCGCCTGCGCCAGACGGCTGGCCAGGGTGCCACGGGGGCAGCCGAGCAGCCTGGCCGCTTCGTCCACCGATTTGCCTTCGAGATAGCACAAGGCCACCGCCGCCCGGAATTGTTCGGGGAGTCGGCCGATCTCCTCATCGAGAACGCGCCGCAATTCCTGGTTTTCCGAGGACGCCTCCACATCCGGTGAGGCGGAGATATGTTCGGCCGCACCGATGAGCTTTTCGCGGGCGTCGCGCCTGGCGCGCTGGCCCCGCGCGGTCAGCGCGGTGCGGTAGGCGACCTTGTGCAGCCAGCCGGCGACGGCTTCGCGCTTGGCGATGCGGCCGGCGTGCCGCGCCAGGGCGAGAAAGGTGGCCTGGAAGGCGTCTTCGGCGTCGTGCAGGTCGTGCAGCACGCGACGGCACACGCCGAAGACCAGCCGCGCGTGCCGCCACAGGAGCAACTCGAACGCCGCCTCGTCGCGGTGGGCGGCGAAGCGGTCGAGCAGCTGGGCATCGCTGGCGCCGCCGACCTCGGCGGTCATGCGGCGAATGCGGCTGAGGATCGATGTTCTTTCGCTCTCGGCCATCGCGAGCGTTCCCCGGACCCTGTTCTCTGTCAATATAGACGGGGCCCGGAGGCAGCCGTATCCCGGATTTTGCCGCAGCCGCTGTACACCTCCCCTTGCACGCGCCATTCGCTGCATTAAGAGCAGCGAAATCGAGGGGGGCAAGGTCGTCGTTTTTTGATTTGCGCACCGGCTCAACGGGTAGGCGACCGTGAAAGGCTATCTGGAGCTGCGTGGGTTTTGCGCGGCGGGTCAGGGGGGCAGGGCCAATGCGACTGGCATGCCACGCAAGAGCTAGCTGAGGAAATCCAGGGCTGATCGGCCTCGCTGCCAGCACGTCCGCCACACCGACATCAGCACGGATTGCGCCCTGCGCGCGAACCCAGGTCCGGCTGCCACCCCAGACCTTGCGCAGGATGACCCCGAAGTGGATGACCAGTTCGGCCCGCCAGTTGGTGGTGTCCGGCCCTGACTGACGCAGTTCGTCTGCGGCCGCTTGCCGCCCTCAGACTTCCTGCTCGAACGCAGGGAAGGAGACAGGTGTTCCCTCCGGGAACCCGAACGATGCGACCGCGAACGCTCTCGCCCGAGGGGGTTAGCACAGCACGTCGAGGAAGTTCTTTGCTGGTCGCCGATGATGTCGAACGATCGCCTTCTTTGCCTGGTCGCGGAGTGCCCCCCGGCGGCGGCCGAGGACAAGGTACGGGGGTGCGTAGGCCACGCGACCCGTACTGGCTCGGCGCAGTCGTCCGGCATGGCGGCAGGCGCATCGTGGCCTGTGCGCACACTTTGTCCAGAACTCGGCGGGCTGTCGGCCGTAAAGAACCACAGAACCCGTTCTGTCATTCGATCCCCTTGAGCCCTACTGCTTTCCTTCGGGACGCTCTGCCAGTACAACGCAGCTGTCATGGATAGCGCGTTACTCACCCCTGTGGAAGTCCTGCACGCCGATGCGGACCTGGCTCCCTTGCTTGTCCGGCTCGTGGCCGAAATGGATCAGTTGCGCACCCAGATGGCCCAGCTACGGCGTGACAACCTGGGATTGCGGCAGCAGGCCGGATATGGGCATAGCCGACACGCCGATACCGTGCGCCGTCTCGCGACCGTGCAACGAGAGAACGAACAGCTCCGCGGAGAGATCCGTAAGCTGCAAGCCGAACAGTTTGGGCGCCGCTCCGAGAAGCAATCCAGCGGCGACCGCGTGTGCGTCCGGCCAAGCGCATGTCTCTTCAGATAGGAGGACATGGCCAACGACTCGACTGTTTCCTACTTACAGGTAAACTGGATGGCACGCTGGCGGAGAATTCTCGACAGGGAGGTTGTTGAGATCCGGGTCGTCCAATGCGCTCTCACGTCGGCAGAACCCGAAGCGCGGCTGACACGCGAAGCGAAAGCGTCGCTGCAACGCTTGGGGCGACGAAGCACCAGCAAATGAATCAGTAAAAAGTGTGCCGCGCGAACCGGCGGCGGGACACAATAAGGACAGAGGGGGATGGTCTCGCCCCGGTGAGGAGCACGCCATGTCCGCACACGTGCGAACCCTGCTGTCGCATCTGCATCGTCTGGCCGCGCCGGTGGCTGCCGATGCCGCGCTCTTGACGCGCTGGATCGAACAACGCGATCAACACGCCTTCGCCGCGATGATGGCGCGGCATGGGCCGATGGTCCTCGGCATCTGTCGCCGACTGTTGGGGGACGTGCCGGAGGCAGAGGATGTGTTTCAGGCCGTGTTTGTGGTGCTGTCGCGGCAAGCGGCGCAGCTGCGCCGCCTAGAGCCTGTTATTGACTTATCGCTTGCTGGGCGTGCATGTTAGTGGGATGAGCACAGCACGGAAGGCTTACCCGAGCGACGTCTCGGACCCGGAGTGGGAGTTCTTGGTCCCCTACTTGACCCTGATGCGTGAGGACGCCCCGCAGCGGGACTACCCCCTGCGCGACCTCTTCAACGCCCTCCGCTACGTCGTCAAGACCGGCTGCCAGTGGCGGTTCTTGCCCCACGATCTGCCCCCCTGGGCTGCGGTCTACCAGCAAGCGCGCGCGCTGGCTGCACGCCGGGGCCTTCGAGCAGATCGCGCACGACCTGCGGATGATCGCCCGCCTCGTGGCCGAGCGGGAGGCGCAGCCCTCGGCGGCCATCTTCGACGGCCGCACCCTGCAGTCGGTGCCCGAGAGCGGCGGCCGCGCCGGCTACGACGGTGCCAAAAAGAAGAAGGGCTCGAAGGTGCATGCGGCCGTGGACACGCTGGGCCACCTGCTGGCGCTGGCGGTCACCCCGGCCGACGAGCAGGAGCGGGCCCAGGTCGCCGACTTGGCCGCGAAGGTCCAGGAGGTCACGGGCGGGGCGGTCGAAGTCGCCTTCGTCGATCAGGGCTACACCGGCGAGGAGGCGGCCGAGCAGGCGCAGGCGGAGGGCATCCGGCTGGTGGTCGTCAAGCACGCCGAGGCGAAGAAGGGGTTCGTCCTTCTGCCGCGGTGCTGGGTGGTGGAGAGGACCTTCGGCTGGCTGGGCCGCTTCCGGCGACTCGCCCGCGACTACGAGCGGCTGGCCAAAACGCTTGCTGGCTGGCACTGGCTTGCCTTCCTTACTCTGCTGCTGGCCCGAACCGTGGGTTCAAGTGCATAACAGGCTCTAGAGGCATTGGCCGGATTTCTCCATACCGTCGCCGTGCGGATGGCCCGCAAAACGGCCAAAGCCAAAAGGCGGCGGCAACGGTTTGAGCGAAACGTACAAGTACCGGACCCGATTGATCCGCAACCGTGTCCGCTGGACGTTCTGAGCGGCCGGGAATTGCTGGCGTTGATCGATGAAGAAATCGCGCGATTGCCGGAGGTGTATCGAGTGCCGTTGTTGTTGTGTCTGTTGCAAGGGCGGACGGTCGAAGAGGCGGCGCGACAACTGAGCTGGAGCGTCGGTTCTGTGAGGGGCCGGCTGGCGCGCGGGCGAGAACGATTGCGGAAGCGGCTGAGCCGGCGCGGTTTGGATTTGATGGTAGGAGTTGCGGCGTTGTCGGCCCCTGTTGCCGTGCCGGAGTCGCTTGCTGGCCAATGCGTTGGCTCAACTCGCCTCTCCCTCCGCTGCCATCCGTGCCTTGGCCGCCGGTTGGGCTTCGGTGCTGAAAGCGAAGATGGTCTGCCTAGGTCTCCTCGTGCTATTGGCTGTCGGTCTGGGGACGGGGTTGTCCTTCCTTCCCGTGCCGGTTGCCGAGAAACCCGCTTCTTCTTCCCCCACCGCACCGTCGGCGCAAGCCAAGGGCGAGCCGCGCCGCGATCTCCACGGCGACCCGCTGCCGCCGGGGGCCATCGCCCGTTTGGGAACACAACGGTGGCGCGCCTGCGGCGAGATCGAGTCGCTGGCGTTCACTCCGGACGGCCAAACGGTCATTTCGGTGTCGCCGCGGAGGGCGCCGCCGACAAGCGGACTATGCTTATTCGATGTGGCCAGCGGCAAAAGGATAAAATACATCCGTCCTCCCGGGCTTTCTTTGGACGCATCGCTTTGTCGGCCGATGGGAAGCGGTTCGCGGCCGCTTGCACGCTCTGGCCCGACGATGATCGCCGCAAGACCGTAGTGCAAATCCGGGAGCTGCCCAGCGGACGGAAGCTACAAGAGTTCGATGTGGGGAAGCTCGATGTAGAGGACCTGCTGTGGCTGGGCTGGTCGGCGGACGATCATCCTTTGGCCGCCAACTTGGGCAAAGGCGAGATGCTTCTGCACGACCTGGTAACGGGACGTGAACGGCGCTTTCCCGCCAAAGACTTGCCGGGACCCGATCGAGATTGGGTTTGCAAGTGTGTGGTTGGGAAAAACATTTTGGCCGCCAGCGACGAAAAGGCGGCCATCCACGTCTGGGACCTGGCCGACGGCGAGAAACGATACGTCCTCAAGAGCGGAGGTTCCATCGTTCGCAGTCTGGCGCTTTCGGAGAATGGGTGCTGGCTGGCCTCGTTCGCCGTAGATCCCGCCGGCGCCTATTGCGTTCGCTTATGGAATACGGCAACAGGCGAAGTCGTGCATCGTATCGCGCCGGAGCAAAATTCGATGGACGGAGTCGTCTTCTCTCCCGACGGTAAGACGCTGGCCACGGTCGGCTATTATGAGGTTTGTTTTTGGGACGCGGCTACCGGCCGCGCGCTTGGCCGGACCAAGGGGGAGGGGCGGTCCTTTGGACCGGCGATTGCGTTTTCGCCCGATGGCAAGACGCTGGCCGCATCGGAGTGCTACAGCGCAGCGATCCATCTCTGGGACGTGCCCAGCGGCAAGATGAAGCCACAAGCCGACGGGCACACGAATCGCCCGCACCAGCCGGCGTTTTCGCCCGATGGCAAGCGAGTGGCAACGAGCAGTCCTATGGATGGGACCATTTTCATCTGGGACCCAGCGACCGGCGAGCCGCGTCTTCGCATTCACCGGGGGGATGAAGCAGGCTTTTCCGCCTTCTCTGCGGATGGCCGGACGCTGTACTCGCTCCACGGGAACCAGCTGATTTTCTTCGATGCGTCCAGCGGACGGCAGTTGCACGTTCTGAAAATGGAAGATCCCCAGCGGCGGCCAAAGATGTCGCCCTTCGGTTTGAGCCTGCATCTTTCCGAAGACCGCGCCCGACTCATAGCCGTCAGTAGCCTTATCGACAGTAATGGCCACAGTCATAATGAAATGCTGGTGAGCGGGTGGGACACATCCACGCACAAACAATTGTTCCAGTACACACATGCCGGGAGGGAATTTGGATACGCCTTTTCAACGGGTGGCCGCATGTTGGCCGCGCATCCTTCGCGGAGTCGGGTCAGGGTCCATGCCAGCGGGCCATTGCGTCTCGAGGACGCCGAGACCGGCGAATTGTTGTTCACCTTCCCCGCGTTAGAAGGGCAGACGTGGTCGCTGGCTTTCTCGCCCGATGGCCGCTTGCTCGCCTCAAACAACGTCAATACGGAGCGGAAGGAAAAGAAGGACGACCCTGCGGGTGCGACCGGGAGCGCTTTGCACTTGTGGGAGACGGCGTCCGCTTCCGAGGTGTTGGCACTGCCATTGGAATCTCCATTTGAGGAAACCGCCTTGTCTCCGGACGGCCGAGTACTGGCCCTGACTGCTCCTGGGGGAGATCTTCTCTTGTGGGACCTACGAAGGGGGAAAGAGCTACGTCGTTTCAAAGGCTTCGATGCGCAAGTAACTTCGCTGGCCTTCTCGCCCGACGGCCGGCGGCTTGTCTCCGGCCTGTCCGATTCGACCTTGCTCGTATGGGATGTCAGCACGCCACCAACTGGGGCCGTCGAGAAACTGGGAACGGCTGGCGCCGCCGGGGCATGGATCGAACTCGGCGGCGCCGAGCCTCGTCGCGCTTTCCGCGCTCGCGGAAGGCTCGCGTCTGCGCCGGAGGAAGCGATTGCCTTGTTGAGGAATCACTTGCGCCCTGCGAAGGCGGCCGATCCGCAGCGCCTCCGCCGCCTGCTGGCCGGCTTGGACAGCGAAGAATTCGCGGTGCGTGTAAAAGCTCAGGAGGAATTGGTGAAACACGGCGATTTGGCCGAACCAGCGCTGCGACAGGCGTTGGCGAACAAGCCCAGCCTGGAGATGCGCCGTCGTGCGCAAGCGGTGCTGGAGCGCTTGCGTGATCCCGTGACACAGCCGGAATTGTTGCAAGCGTTGCGGGCTGTGGCCGTGCTGGAAGACATCGGCACGCCCCAAGCACAGCGATTGTTGGAGGAGTTGAAGAAAGGCGCTCCCGAAGCCCGGCTGACACGCGAGGCCAAAGAATCGCTCAGGCGACTCGATTTGCGCCACTCGTCCGGGCGTTGAGAGTATTCTGTACGTACAGCAGGTCTTGGACCGTGACCGTAACTGGCAATTCGGAATGGACGCGCTCAAGGAAGGGATCCGGTACTCAGCCGACTCCACACTACGAAGATCGACCTCGGCTGGCGACTCCGCCCGAGCGGTCTGCCAACGGTCGGGGAGCTGAACGACTTTTCTTCGAACACTGCAACCCACGGGTTAGCGCAACGAGCCGAGAGCCACCGCCCTCGGCTTTTCGCGTTTACCTCGGATTTTCCGGGGTTTCTCGATCCTGACCCCTGTAGCCGACTCTCTCCGGTTCGCAGAGATCATTCGGGGTCCGAACGTGAACCTGGGGGTTACGTTCGGACCCCGATTGTCTCTCGAACAAACTCTCCGACTCTCCCCCCAGAGACTACCCGCCGGTTAACAGCTCTCCGGTCACCACTGCTCTCTGGAGTCGAGAGTGGACGTGAAAGTTCGAGCGCACCTCTTGTCCTTCAGCGTCGTTCCGTACTCCAACGTGGGCGAATCGGTTCCTTCAAGGCAGCGGCCTGCACGCAATGTACACGTTCAAGTGCCGAGGGTGACAGCTGCTCAGAAGACGACTGCATGCGGCAGGTTCAAAGCTAATCTAGTCACCAGACGACCGTGGGCATCCCCCGATAAAGTACGTCGGTGTTGCGAACCGCCGCGCGCTGCGGACCTCGGCATGCACCCTTCGGTCGAGAGATCCTCAGCAGAAAACGCTTCGACGCGAATTCACCTCGGCGTGTCGGCCCGGAGCGCGCTGTACACTTCCGCTTGCACGCGCAGGTCGATCAGACCGATGAGCGCAACGCACCGGCCCTCGGAACACTCCGAGTCCGATTCATGATGCCTCCTTATCAGGCCCAGTCCAAGTAACTTGTGCTACAAAGGTAATAAGCCTCTGCTGTCAAGACTGCTGCTGGATTACAAATCGAATCCAGCAATGAAACCACAATCAGATTGCCAAAAAACTGTCTAGCGAGACAATCGCCGCTTTGCCTCGACGGCTTCGAGTGTCAATCGAGCACCGGCGGCACCGTTGGCCAATTGGTCGATCAGGCGCACGGCCTCGGGCGTTGCCATCCATTCTAACACTTCCACAGCGCGAACTGCACGCAGCGATTCCGGTTTGCTCTCGATGCTCTCCACGATCTGCTGCAACCTCCGCCGCACTTCCAGAGAGGGCTTTTCTTTGGCCCCAATCTGTCGCAGCATCCCGACGGCGGCATCGGCTTGTTTCTCCAGCTCCTCGGCCGCTTTCTGCCGTGTCGGAAAATCAGCGCTATCGAGCATCTCCACCAGTTGCCGTATGCGTTTCTGATCCGGCGCAGGCACGGGTTTGAGATGTTGGCGCAGAAACGGCAGCGTCTGTTCGGGTACAGCGGCGAGACGATGGATCGCCTGGAACGCCTTCGTCGCATCGTCTCCGCACAAATCGGCCCATAGCGCGTCCAGTTCCTTTGCGGACTGAGGCGATTGGCGCGGCGGCCCGGCTGCGGCGGCCAAGTCCCATATCAGGATGGTGGTATCGTCGCTGCCCGTCGCCAGCAGCTTGCCATCGCGGGAAAAGGCACCACGCCGCACGGAGGCGCGGTGCTTCTGGAAACACCAACGCACCTTTCCGGTCGCCGCCTCCCACAGGCGTACATCGCCATCCAGGCCGCCCGAAGCCAGCGTTTTTCCGTCCGGCGAGAAGGACAAGAAGTTGACCTCGCCTTTATGCTCTTTCGTTTGCCAGAGGAGCCTGCCGGTAGCCACGTCCCACAGCTTAACAGTCGCTCCAAACCACCCTCCTGAAGCGAGTATTTTGCCATCCGGACTGAAAGCCACGGCGGAGATCGTGCCGTTGTCCGGATCTTGCAGCGCGCGGACCTGCTTCCCGTCGGCCGCCTGCCAGAGATAAATAACCGTGGCTCTGCCCCTGCCCTCGACGGTGCCAGCGATAACCTGGCCGTCTGGCGAAAGGGCGAGGGGCTGGCCGCTACTCATGAGGATTGGGCCTCCGGGGAAGGTTTGCAACAACTTGCCCGTCGCCACGTCCAGCAGGCGGGTGTCTTGTCCCTGTCCGGACAACAGCGTCCTGCCATCGGCGGAAAATGCCAGCGAAAAAACGCCGCCTTTAGAGACGGCGAACGTGCGGAGCCGTTTGCCCGTCGCCGCCTCAAGCAGCCAGATGTTGCCGCCTGGCTCTCGGTGGTCGCCCCTCGTGCCCACCGCCAGCGTTTTGCCATCCGGAGAATACGCGAGGGTGATGGCCGTACCGCGGATGTCGCGGAACGGCGAGAGGGGCTGGCCCGTCGCGGTGTCCCACCGGCGAACAAAGCCACCCTCACGGTAACGCCCCGGCGAATCACGTCGCTCGTCGGCTGGTAGCGCACGGGGCTTGGACCCACTGATCGTAGACCAGCGGGTTTGAAGCGCGTTGATGGATCGAGGTTTACTTGTCGGTCGCATCTCGGACGAGTTGACCTCGCGCCCGCTTCAATAGCCAACGATCCGGCAACCAGTCGAGCAGTTGCTCCGCCGTCGGCGTCTCGCCCAACGCGAACAACCCCGGCAGTGCGTCGCGGAGGTACGCGAACGGGTCGATCCCCAGATGCTTGCAGGTGCCGACGGCGGAGTACAACACCGCTGCCGTCTGCCCGCCCACTTCGCTTCCGATGACGCCCCAGGCATTACGGCCCAGTGCG
This sequence comes from uncultured Planctomycetota bacterium, assembly GCA_963767535.1. Classification (GTDB taxonomy): domain Bacteria; phylum Planctomycetota; class Planctomycetia; order Gemmatales; family Gemmataceae; genus JAJPHU01. The sequence continues at coordinate 54,525 of CAVYEC010000004.1, read as the reverse complement.
ATCACGCGAAGCGTTCTTTCGCTCAGGTTGTTGTCCAGCGCCAGGAAGCCCTGTTCGAGGTATCGCTTCAACGCATCCCAGTTGTTCCAGGCGTACCCGATCGCACTCCCCAACGGCGACTTCGGCAACACGCCTGGCTTCTGCTCGTCGAGCCACATCAACAGTTCTCCCCACACCGGCTCGGCGTCGCGTTGCCGCAATTGGCGACGTTGCTCTTCACGCTGCTGGCGCTGGTCCCGTTGCGCCAGGTCGTCCGAGGGCAGCAGCAACGGCGGCAACGACCGTTCGACGGCGTACAAGCGACCGATCATCTCCAGCGCCTTGCTCGCCCGTTCGTCGCCAGCGTCGCCGGCGGCCACGAACTTGCGCCGGGCATGAGCGACGCAACACACGTGCTTCACCCGGCCGTCGCGGTAAAGCCCCTCATACTGGGCCAGCGCGTCCGCCTGCAAGTAACCCGCGTACCCGGCCAGGAACCGCTCCGGCCCTTGGGCCGTGTAGTCACTGGTAAAGTCGAACAGCACGTACGGATAGTCCGCGTCCCCGATGCACGTCCACAGGTGCGCCTTCTTGGTGCGATTCGAACCAGGCACCCGCAACTTCACACCGGTGTCGTCGCCGTGGATCACACGCGACAGCAGCAACCGCCGATGCATCAACTTGTAGAGCGGCGTCAATAACTCCGACGCCCGGAACAGCCAGTCACCCAGCGTCGAGGACGCGATCGTCACGCCCGACCTCGCCAGTTGGCCGGCGAGTCGATGCACGGGCGTGTGGTCGGCGAACTTGGCGGTGACGACGTGGGCCAACAGCCCCGGACCGCACAACCCCTTTGCAATCGGGCCGACCTGAGCGGGGCCAGCGGTCTGGAGGCGTTGCTCGCCCGGCACGGTCTGGGGATTGCAGTGCCGGCAGGCGTAACTCTTCTTGACGGTGCGGAGGACGAAAAACCGAGCGGGTTCCAGGTCCAGTTGCTCGGTGGTCTGCTCCCCGATGCACGCCCGCGACCGACCGCAGCACGGGCACAACTTCTGGGCCTCGGTCAGGTCGTGGATGACCTCGCGACGTTCGAGATGTTCGGGCAGCGGCGAGCGTCCGTGTTCATCGCGCCGGGGCGGCGGCTCCCCGGCGGCGGTCGTGGGCGGTGGTGGGCGGCGCTCGCTGCGGCGACCAAATCGGTGCTTCAGGGCCGCGTCCAGTTTGGCCGTCAGTTCGGCGATCCGGGCTTCGAGTTGCTGGTTGCGGGCCAGCAACTCCCGCACCATCGCCTGGAGCGTGGGAACGTCGGCCGGCAGAGAGGAATCGACCAGTGGTGCTGCGGCATCCATGCCCTTTGAACACCGATCAGGCCGGCGGGTAGCGCGAAGATTTTGCTTCGGGTGGAGAGAAGCGTTTGAAGCGTCGGACGCGGGACAGGTCGATGCCGTCGAGGATCATGGCGAACTGGGCGGCGGTCAGTTCGATCCCGGCGGCCGTGGCTTCAGGGAAGTGGTAACGCCCGGCTTCCAATCGCTGGCACCACAGACACAAACCATGACCGCCCCAGTACAGAACCTTGACCCTGTCGGCCGAGCGATTGGTGAACACGAACAGGTGGCCCGAGAGCGGATCGGCGGAGAGTTGGGTGCGGACCAACTGGGACAAGCCGTCGAATCCCAGGCGTAGATCAACGGCGGAGGCGAACCAGAGTTTGGTGGTAGGTGGAACGGTCAACATGGTCGCTCCTCCAATCCGCGCAGGATCGCGACGAGGAGTTCCGGGCGGACATCGGCGGGGAACCGAACAACGGCCCCGGATGGGAGGGCCAGTTCGATGGGCGTCGCGGGGGCGGGAGGTGGTGTGAGGCGGATGGGCACCACCTTCGGTTCGTTTGGGGTGGGCATGGACGGTTGAGCGAGCCGTCGGCGCCACAGGTAGAAGTTGGACTCGGACACGCCTTCGGTGGCGCAGAACGCGACGACCGTACGGTTGCCGGCCGCGAAGCGTTCGAGGCGTTCGGTCCAGCGCTGGGTTGCAGCGGCGTCAGAACGGGAGCGAGAGGACAAGGCGGACATGGTGACATCCTCCGAAAAAGGGAACGGATGCCATCCACCATAAATCACATGTCAATCACGTGATCCGCCGGGGCGTTACCCCTCACGCATGGCCGCCGCCACCACTTTGCCGTCCGATGAAAAGTCCACTGCCCAGGGTTCCTGTGGGGGAGATGTGTCTGTCAAAACGGGTTTGAACGTCTTCACGTCCAGCAAACACAGCGAGCGGTACGCGCCCAGGCCAACCGGCTTCCATCCGGCGACAAGACGACGGGGTGATCGGGAGTGCAGCCTAACACGGAATCGGGGAGTTTGGGTGTAGGAATCTCCTTGCCCGCGGCGATGTCGTACAGTCTCGGTACACCCGCGCTGCCCAGGAGCCGCTTGCCGTCGGGGAAGTAGGTTAGCTTGGCCGCATAGAATTTGCCCCGCTGCGGCAGGAGCTTACCCGTCGCCGTGTCCCAGAAACGGAGCGTGCCGTCGCAGTCGTTGGAGGCCAGCGTCTTGCCGTCCGGTGAAAAGGCCACCGTTTGCGCCGCTTTGGAATGGCCCTCGAAGCGGCGAATTTCCATGCCGCTGCGGACCTCATAGAGGGGGATCGTTTTTTCGTGGCGATCCACGTAGGCCCACGTTTTGCTATCGGGCGCGAAAGCGATGGATGGGCCGGGGTAGTGGCTGCTTCCGTCCCTATGGCACAGCTCCCGGCCGGTGGACGTGTCCAGCAAAGCAACCGTAGTGACATCGGGTCGTTGATCTTTCCCCCCGATGCACGCGAGGGTCTTGCCGTCCGGTGAAAAGAAGAGCTGGTCGATCCGATTGACATTCACTCTCCACTTGGGGAGTTCCTTCCGCGTCGCGGCGTCCCACCGGCTAACCCCGAACATGCCCCCGGCCACCAGGATCTTGCCGTCTGGGGAGAAGGCCACCCCCTTCCAACCCGCTGGTTCAAGACGGCGCAGCTCTCGCCCCGTCGCGACATCAAAAAGACACACGGTGCTGATGTGGCTGTCGCCTATCGCGGCCAAAATCTTGCCGTCCGGAGAAAACGCACACTGGCTGATATTCCCGCCGTGCCGGAAGCGGATCGTGCCCAGGCGTGACTGCGCTCCGGGCGGCAGCGGATCGCCGAACAAATCGACGCGCGGCTTGGGCGTCTGGGCCTGCTTTTCTCCCCGATTATCGATGGATTGGGGCGACGGCGTTTTTTGCGGTGCAGACGGAACCCGAGAAGAGGCCATCCAGGTGCCGAGGGCGGCGGCAAAACCCAGCGTGGCCAGCAGCGTCAGCATCGCCGTGTACTTGGTCGTCGCCGCTCCCTTGACGAAACCATCCGCAAGCACGGCCGCGATCTTTGTGGCGAGCGTTTCCCCCGTCAGCGCTTGCATCGCCAAACGCACGGTCGAAAGCGTTAGCAGCGAAGGAAGCGCCGCATTGGCCGTCTGTTCGGTCAACAGCGCCGCCAGCAGTCCGACGGGTACGGTGAAGCCGCGCTGCCGCAGCCGTCGCTGCAACAATTCCCGCGCTCGCGCCAGCCGGGCCGTGACGGAGCTTTTCGGCCAACCCAACTCGCCGGCGGCTTGCTCATGCGTTTTGTCGGCCAGATAACAGATGATGATCGGCATCCGATATTTATCGGGCAAACGCTCGATCTCTTCGTCCAACGTCGCCCGCAACTCCGCGGCGGCCAGCTTCTCGCTTGGATCATCGCGGACAATCGATGGAAGAGCGTCGAACGGACGCGCTTGCTGCCGGGCGGAGCGCAGCCGCGCCTTGTGGGCGATGCGCCAAGCGACGCCGTGCAGCCAACCGGCCAAGGATTCTTGCTTGCGGATGGCGGCGGCGTTGCGGACAAGGACAAGAAAAGTCGCCTGAAATGCATCCTCCGCTTCATGGACATCGCCGAGGATGCGGCGGCAGATGGCGAGGACCATCGGCCCAAGTCGCTGCACCAGCAAGGTGAAGGAGGCTTCCTCGCGAAGGAGGTGAAAGCGCTCCAGCAAGTCCGCGTCGCTTAGACCCCTGTCACGAGCCGGGTTAGTCAACTTGCGCAAATGTTCAAGGATGCCTTGGAGGGTGGTTGCGTGCATGAGTTTGTCCCTCGCTGAGTGATCTCCCTCCTTAATAGTGCCGCTGGGCGAGAATTTGACCAAAAGATTTCCACGGGATGTTTTACTCATCGGCGGACGAGACGCGGTGCGTCTGGACGTGCGTTCCCACGCCGAGCTTGGGAACGAGAGCAGATTCAACCGCGGCCGACGAAGGGCATCTCCGTTAAGAAAGCGACGAAGCCATCCGGACGCATCTAAGCGGGCCCACGAGGTTTGGGCGTAGTTACGCGCCCTCCAGGACTGCGCGGCCGAAGAGACTCGCGAGCACTGGCGTAACTGACGCATTCGTGCCAGTTCCTCTTCGTCCGCCCAGATTGCCCACGGGCCGTTAGGCAGGACTAGTTTCCGGGCGTGTACCCAGCCCCAACGAATCCACCATCTCAGTGTAACCGTAGGCATACCCACTTTCCGGGCCAGGTCACCGAGCAGCCATTCGTCGGCCTTCAAACCCTCCGACTGATTTGTCCCAAGGAACGCTCCGGAGAGCGTCTGGTCTGGACACGGCATTCTCCTGATTGGCCTCGACCGCTGCGCGCATCTTCCACGCTGACCTCATCTGTCAACGCACCGACCTCGGCCAACCACCACCTCATTGACTAACGACACGCCCACTGTCCCGCAACCGCCCTTTCTCTCACGTCTCGGCCACGGCCACCGCCTCCAGACGATAGCCCAACTCCGATGCCCGACGCGCCAAACCCTTCACCAGACGCGCACGATACGACGCCTCATAGACGGCCATGTCCTGACGCACGTACTCCTCCCCGTATTTCAACAGACGATACACACGCTCCGCCAACTTCCGCGCCGTGGCCACAATCGCCTTGGGAGCCCCGGCACGCGCCTGGATACGACGGTAGAACGCACCCAAGGCATTCTTGGCGTGATAGCAACCCTGTACCGCCAGGCGGAAGGCACGCCCCGCCCGGTGGGCACCGCGACGCACACGCCGGCTTTTGATCTTCCCTGCCGAACTCTGGTGCTGCGGACACAGACCCAGCCACGACGTGAACTGCTTCACCGTGGCGAACCGGCTCACGTCTGCACCCACCTCACTGAGAATCACCAACGCCGTGCCCTCATCGACTCCCTCCAGAACCGTCAGATCCACGCCGGACATCCGATGCAACGCGCTCCGCACGTCGAAGGTAGGGCCATGAGCCCTCTTGTGTTGCGGACGCGACCGCTGCGGTAGCGGCTTGCCATCCCGACGATCCGCGAAGCAGCCTAACTGCCTCTGTAACTGGACATCACATTCCCGCATTTGCTGCTGGTAGAACTGGTATAAAGCCAGCGCCTGCTTGAGGGCGAACAGGTGCTCGTCACGCCAGTTGCCTTGCAACGCCCGCGCGATCTCCGCCTCCGTCCGCTTGCAGTTGACGTTACGCAGCTTGGCCAGCTTGTGCGGATCCCGCTGGCCACGCAGGATGGCCTGGAGGATGGACATCCCCGTCAAGCCGACCACGTCACTGACAACTTCGGCCAGCTTGACGTTCATCTGCTCCAAGGCTTTCTGCATGTGCTGCACATGCTGTCCGGCGTAGCGCAGAAGCATCTGCCGCTGCCGCAGGTAACTACGCAGCACCACCACTTGGTCGGCGGGACGGAACGAGGCGGTGAGCAAGCCGTAGCTATGCAGACGCTGCAGCCATTGGCAATCGAGCACATCGCTCTTGGGCCGACCGGGCGCGTGCCGCGACTGACGTGGATCGACCAGATAGACTTCGAAGCCTCGGGACTCCAGCAACTCGAACAGCGGGATCCAATAGATGCCGGTCGATTCCATGGCGACCGTCTTGACGCCGCACTGGGTCAACCAGTCGGCCAGTTGGTGGAGGTCAGCGGTGCAGGCGCCGAAACGGCGGACATGTGCGGGCAGGTTGACCGGGTGGCCGGGCGGGGGCGGCGGGGCCGACTCCGCGGGGACGGCGACCCAGTGGACGGCGGCATGGATGTCGATGCCGGCGGCATGGGGATTGATCTGGTGAAGCGACTGGGCGGAAGGGCGTTGGCGAAAGTTCTTGTGCTTGCGTGGTGTCATGGTAGCCTCCGTTAGTTGGGGAACAAGAGCACAACGGAGGGCCGCCGGCGCGGGAGGACAGGACCGGAACAGTTTCCCAAACGGGGACACGAAGGACCGTGCCGCCAATGATGTCGTCGCGAGCTCCCGGGGCCAAGTTGACAGACGGGCACGTAGCACCAATCAAATGTCGGCCACCTCGACCGGCTGCCCTCACCCCATAACTTAAGCGACGGCAAGACTCCTTAAAAGCCCTTGCTCTCCCGTTCCTTTCGGATGTCTGGCGGCGCAGCCGCCTACGGCGTTGACACGCGACGCCGAGAGTGATAACTCCCGGCGTCTGCCGTTTCTACGCCCGTTCCCGCGCGTTTTTGCCTCATTGGGCCGATGATCTCGGCCTCTCCGCCGTCCCCACGAGAGCTGCCTAACACCGCGTCAAACTCGACGACATCCCCCGGCTCCTTTCCCCGGTTCGGCCGACAACTCTCCCACTCTGGACCTCACCGCTGGGCCGCCGAGTTAACGAGCCGAACCGAGGGTCGTACCCCCCAAATGGCAGATAATGTCAGGTTTTGTCATGTTATAAAGCCTTGTGCTGACGCCCGCGCCCGAGCCAGTCGCTCCTTTCACGAAGGCGCAAGTCCATATTCATACAACAGTTAAGTTCCAGGACGAGGGGTAGCCAGAGCCTCCCCTCCTCACGACCGAGGGCGGACCACCCTGACAATTCGCGTACCATTTTCTCCCTAACTTCTTCATAAACAGGTAGTTGGGACGAAAAAACCCCTGCCAGACGCCGTCGGCTACCGCACCGCCTTATTCGGCCGAAGGCCTCAAGCGGCTGGCCTCATCCGCGCTGTCGGGCTCATTCCCACGACTGCTTACACCCGTCGAGGTCGTGTGATTTAATGGATGAGCCGGCCGCCCGCCGGCGAGAACGCGGACGAGTCGCTGCCCCGAACCCGGAAGGACTTCATGCCCAGCCGCCCGACGCTGCAACAGAAACTGTGGCACCCCAAGCCCAACAACCTCCAGTTTGCCTTGTACGACCTGCGCGAGGCCGTCCGCCGCCTCAACGACCGCGTCCAGGACCGGTATTCCCACCCGCCCGACGGCGTCCTGGACTCCGCCGTCGCCCAGGCCAACCGCGCCCTGGCCCGGATCGAAGTCCTGGCGACGAGGCCGGAGCGGCCGGAGCGCCGCGCTCAATGTACCCGCTGTCAGGGCGAGGGGCAGGTCACCCGGCGGGGCGTCCTGCTGGAGCGCGTGGACTGCCTCGACTGCCGCGGCACCGGCCGGGTGGCGGCCCCGGCCCGGCCCCGCCGTGCCCCCGCCCTGCCGCGCGGACGCCGCCAGCGCTTCCTCCTGACACGCCTGCTGACCCTGGGCGGGGTCAGCTGGCCGGTGCCGCTGAAGCGGCTGTGGGGCGAGCACAGCCCCACCGCCGTCGACCGCGCCGCTCTCTCGCGCGCGCTTCGCGATCTGGAAGACCGCGGTCTGCTCTGCCGCACCCACGCCCAGGAACAAGACCCCAGCTTTGCCGTCTGTCGCTGCTCGCAAGTGCTGCTCACACCCATCGGCGCCGAAATGGCCCAAACGTTAACACTCTCCTCCAAACGTTAACAAGACGCGCGGATTTGCCCCGAGGCAGAGCCACTTGTTCTACTGGCTGGCCTACCCGGCGGGGGACCGGCCGCGCCGCCCGCCGGGGTGATTGTCCATCCAGGCCGGCCCGAACGAGGAGAGAGCCATGCACGTCGAGTTGCGTGACATTACCACCATCAAGCCCTACCCGGGCAACCCCCGCCGCAACGACCACGCCGTCGCGGCCGTCGCCGCCTCCATCCGGGAGTTCGGCTTCCGCCAGCCGCTGGTCGTCGATGAAGAAGGAGTCCTCGTGGTCGGCAGCACCCGCTACAAGGCGGCGCTGCGGCTCGGACTGAAGGTCGTGCCCGTCCACGTCGCCACCGGATTGACGCCGGCGCAGTTGCGCGCCTACCGCATCGCCGACAACAAGACCGCCGAGATCGCCGACTGGGATGGCGACCTGCTGGCGGCGGAGCTGGCCGAACTCAAAGCGCTGGACTTCGACCTCAGCCTGCTCGGCTTCCCCGAGGCGGAGCTGCAGCAGTGGTTGGCCGCCGAGCCGTCCTCGGGGCTGACCGACCCCGACGAGGTGCCGGAACCCCCCGACCAGCCGGTGACCCGGCCGGGCGACCTGTGGTTTTTGGGAAACCACCGCCTGCTCTGCGGCGACAGCGGCAACGTCGAAGATGTAGACCGCCTGCTCGACGGCGCCGCCGTCCACCTGGTCAACACCGACCCGCCCTACAACGTCAAGGTCGAGCCGCGCTCCAACAACGCCATCGCGGCCGGGCTGTCCTCGTTTTCGGCCACCCACCACCAGAAGCTCGACGTTCGCCGCCACCCCAAGAAGGCCAAGCCCACCGGCACGAAGCTCCGCGCCAAGGACCGACCCTTGGCGAACGACTTCGTGCCCGAACAAGAATTCCACCGCCTCCTGAGCGCCTGGTTCGGCAACCTCGCCCGCGTCCTGGTGCCGGGCCGGTCGTTCTACCTGTGGGGCGGCTACGCCAACTGCGCCAGCTACCCGCCGGTGCTCAAGGCGGCGGGCCTGTACTTCTCGCAGTCAATCATCTGGGTGAAGGAGCACCCGGTGCTGACGCGCAAGGATTTCATGGGCAACCACGAGTGGTGCTTCTACGGCTGGAAGGAGGGCGCCGCCCACCAGTTCTTCGGTCCCAACAACGCCACCGACGTCTCGCCGGTCAAGAAGGTCAACCCGCAGAGCATGGTCCACCTCACGGAGAAGCCGGTGGAACTGGCCGCCCGCGCCCTGGAGTACTCCTCCCGGCCCGGCGAACACGTCCTCGACCTGTTCGGCGGCAGCGGCTCGACCCTGATCGCTGCCGAGCAGTCGGGCCGCCGCGCCTTTTTGATGGAGCTGGACGCCCTCTACTGCGACGTCATCGTCCGTCGCTGGGAGCGCTTCACCGGCCGGGCGGCGTGCCGCCCGGCCGCGGCGGCTGCCCCGGACTCCGTGGCCTCGTGAGGAGGGTTCGCCCATGCCCGGGACGCGAAGGAGGCGCGGCGAGGAGGTGCTGCTGACAGCCCTGGCCTGCGGGGCGACTGTGGAGGCCGCCGCCGCCAAGGCCGGCCTGAGCGCCCGCACCGTCTACCGCCGCCTGGCCGACCCCGACTTCCAGGCGCGGCTGCGGCGGGAGCGGGCCGAGTGGGCCCGCCGCGCCGCCGGCCTGTTGACGGCGGCCTCGCCCGGCTCGGTGCGGACGCTGGTCGAGTTGCAGGGGCCGACCGCCCCCGCGGCGACCCGGCTGGGGGCCGCCCGCGCCGTCATCGGCCTGGGGCTGAAGCTGCGCGAGGAGTCCGACCTGGCCGACCGCGTCGCCCATCTGGAGCGGCGGATGGAGGAGGCGGCCGGGGGCGACGCCCTCGGTGCGGAGGGGGGTGAGCGATGCTGAGGCGTCGGGTTGACCAGGTCGAGACGTGGTTGCGCCGCCGGGAGGCGGCCGGCCGGGCCGCGGCGCGGGAGGCATCGACGTTGGTGGCGTCGCTGCGGGCTTTGCTGGGCCGGCTGGGGGAGTCGGACCCGTTCCCCCGCCTGGGGGGCGACGACTATCTGCGGTCGTTCCGGCCGTGGCTCTTGGCCGGGGCCGAGCGCTGGCCGGCCTGGGCGGTGGAGTATGCCGTGGCCCTGGGCGGACTGCCCGCGACGGCCGCCAGGCTGGCCCGACATGGCCCGCCGCTGCCCCGGCCGCTGCGGGGTGCCGGCGACGTCCTCGAGCTGTTACACGAGCAGGTTGAGGCGGTGCGAGCCGACGGCGCCGCCATGGCGCTGGAGCGGGCGCGGGTTCTGGGCCAGCTGGCCGGCCAGGCGCGGCGGGCGATCGAGACGGGCAACCTGGCCGCCCGCCTGGAGATGCTGGAGGCGGTCCTCCGCCAGAGAAAGGAAAGCGAGAAACGATGAACAGCAAAGTCCTGGCCAAGCTGTACGACCAGCTGACGGCAAGCGAGCGTCTCCCCTTGCTCGTCGCGGCATCGCTTCGCGCCGATACCGTCGAGCGTCAGCGGCTGGCAGACTCGGCCCCCAGCATGGCGTTCGCGGTCCCCCATCATCACGGCCTGGCCACCGCGCTGGCTGAGGCCGCCGATTTTCACCTGCTGACCTTGCTGGACCTGGCCGCGAGCTATTGGCAGTCCTGGGGCCTGTGGGGCTGGCACGGCCAACGACGCCGGGGCCAAACGGTTCACGACCAAGGCGGTGCCAGCGACGCGGGCGACGCCCCCGTCAAAGACGCGGAGGATTTCCGGCTGTACTGCATGGTTCGCTATCAGGCCTTCCTGTTCCTGACCCACGTCCAGGGCTGGAAGCAATTCTGCTGCGAAGTGTCGATCGATCCGGACGTGCTGCTGGACTTCATGCCCGGCTGGGACATGGTCACCCGGACCCAAGCCCAAGCGCAGCAGCGGGCCTTCACGCGCAAGAGGCAGCGCTGTTCTTGTTAAGCGAAACGCCCCTCGTGGAGGCTCCGCCAGCCGAGGAACTCGACCTTCCTCAGGTGTTAACGGTGGCAGGACTGGCCCAGGACTGGCACACGTTCCTCGACCGCCGGGCGGAATCCGTGCTGGGACACGGCTGGTGCTGACCGGTCACTACCCGGCCGGGTCAGCGGCCCCAACGGTTGCGCGGAAGACCTCACGGAAGGGCGATCCGACGTAGATCGCGAACAACGCCGCACAGGGCGGCGTCGATACGGTCGGCCCCTTGCACCGCAGGGTTCGCTGGGGCAAACCTATCGGCATCATCACGGCCGGACCGCAGAGGATCGGGCCGGTGACCCCAACAGAGGGAAATCATGAACACCACGAACCTGGCCCGGCATTACGAGGTGCTGACGCCCTGGGAACGCCTGTCCCTCCTGGTCGCCGCCGCCGGCCGTGCGGACGAAGTCGAGGGCAGGCGTTTGGCCCAGTCCGCCCCGAAGGTCGGCTTCCGCTTGCCCAACTACTGGGGCCTGGCCGATGGGCTGGAGAGCCTTATGAAGCTCTACCTGCTCCGGCAACTCGATGCGGCCGTCCTCTACTGGCGGGTCACGGGGCTCTTGAACCAGGAACCACTCGGGGAGGAGACCGCAACCGAGCGGCGGCGTCATGACCGGCTGTGGAGGGCCGTGCGGACGTTGGCGTTCCGCTTCGTGGTACGGGCAGACGGCTGGAAGCTGCTGTGCCGACAGCTACAGATTGATCCGGTCGTCGTGCTGCGGGAACTGCCCGGCTATGAGACGGTCTGCCAGATGGAGGGGGTCGCCCGCTCGATCGCCTGCACCGCGGAGGAAGCCCTCGCCTGGCTGCAAGAAGGGGGCGCAGGCGACGCGGAGGCCGAGGGGGAGTCGCCGCGGGAACGGCGGCACTACCGCCTCGACAGCGCCGAGGAGGTGGCGCGGTCGATGCGGGCGTTCCTGGAGGGGGAATTGGCCGGGTGGAGTTGACCGAGTGGGCCGAGCGGGCGGGTGGTCGATTCTCAGGCCGGGAAATGCTCGTCGGATCAAGCCGATTGGTCCGCGAGAGTGAAATTTCGCACAAAATATCTCCGAATTACCTCGAAGTGTTGTCGCGGTCGAGGTAACTGTCCTGACCGGACGGGTCGTCGCGACCGGCGTGACGCCAGCTCCCTCGCCCCAGGCACAGGAGACGCATCATGGCCGCGAAGAAGAACACCACCCACGCCACGTCGCCCAAGACTCGCAAGGGTCGCCGGCCCCAGGCCGCCGAGACCGAGGGCCTCCCGGCCGAAGCACTACCGCCTGCCCAAAGCGTCACCGCGGAGGCCGCGGAGGCCTCGGCTGAGCCGGCAGAGGAAGCGTTGAGGATCGCCACGACGATGCCGACACAAGAGGCGACGACGGCAACGGTGGACAGTTCCCCGGAACCGACGGCGCCGGCGCACAAGCTGAGCGCCCTGGACGCCGCGGCCAAGGTGCTGGGCGAGACCGGCCAGGCCATGAACTGCCAGGAATTGATCGCGGCGATGGCGGCCCAGGGCTACTGGAAGAGCCCCAGGGGACGCACACCCGCCGGGACGCTTTATTCCGCAATCCTTCGCGAGCTGCAAACCAAGGGCGAGCAGTCTCGCTTTGTGAAGACCCAGCGGGGCAAGTTCGTCCTGCGCGGCGCGGTCTAGCCCCCGTCAGCGCCGAAATGGCCCGCAAGACCCCGCGCGTCGGGGTCTTGCGTCGTTTAGGGGCAGAGCTTCCAGACCGGGTCGCCCGGACGCGACGGGGGCCAACGTGGGCGATCCGTGGGCCAACCGTGGGAGCCTGGGCGGGTCGAGGGGATTCACGTCGGCAGCAGTTTCCGCCACAGGCGACGTTGCTTGCGCCAGTCCAAGGCGGCGGCGATCGGCAGGAGGTCCGCCAGGATGATGGGATCGCGACCACGCCGGGTCGGCGGCAGGAACAGCAGCGCTTCCTGGATGTCCGGGGCCAGATACAGCAAGTTCGCGATCTGGCTGATGCGTGCCCGCGACACATGACCCAACGACGCCAACGCGCTGTAGCTTTCGACCTGACCGGCGCGGACCAATTCCTCGAAGCGCAGGGCCAGGGCCATCAACCGGGCCACGCGCGGCACCCGACCCGGCGGCAGCCCTGGCGTCCGGACTCCGGAGCGCATCTCCTTACGGCTGCCGTGGCCACAGCGGTGGAAATGGATCGGCAGCTCGATCGTCAGGGTCGTACTCATGCGCTCTGCTCCTCGCTGTTGCGGCCCAGCCTGTCGCCGGCCAACGTCTTCAGACCTAAAGGATGAAAGGTGATCGCCACCTTGCCGCGTGCCCCGTCGTAATCCACCCGCGACACCAGCAACTGCACCACGCGCGCCTGCTCGCCGGGCGTCATCGTCTCCCAGGCCGGGTCCAGGCTTGCCAGCGCCCGCGTCGCCTCCGCCTCGTCCAGCCGCTCCTGCTGCACCGCCTCCATCTGCACCCGCAGGCGGGCAATCCGCTGCTCGACCTGGCCGACCCGATCCTGCAACTCGGCCAGGCGGGACACCACCCCACCGCCGGACGTGCCGGCGCCGACCTCGGCCAGCAGCCTACGCACTTCGCCCTGCCCGCGCAGCAGATCGCGCTGTACGCGCCGCCCGCTCTGCCTCCAGCCCGGACAGGCGAGCGTCGTCCTCTTGGCGGACCTGGGTCAACACCTGGCGCAGCACCTGCGGATCGCGGCCCATCTTGTGGATCTGGCCCAGCACCAGCTCTTCGATCTGGGCGGCGGGGATGGACTTGGAGGGGCAGGTCTGCCAGCCCCGCTTCTGGGCTTTGACGCAGGTGTAGTAGCGGTAACGCTGACTGCCCTTGCGGGTGGTATGTGCCGGTGTCATGGCGCAGTCGCAGGGCACACAACGCAACAGGCCCTTGAGCAAGGCGCTGAAGCGCTCGAGGCTGGGAGGACCCACCTCGGGGCCGTGGCTGCGCAACAGCGCTTGCACGCGGCCGAAGGTGTCGGGGTCGATCAGCGCCGGCTGCTCGCCTGGGTGGACCTCATCCTTGTAGCGGACCTTGCCGGCATAGACGACGTTGGTCAACAGCCGATACAGGCTGGTCTTGTTGAAGGGACGGCCTCCACGCGTGCGACCCTTCCGCGTCTGCCAACGCTTGCCGGCCCAACCCCGACGCTCCAACTCTTGCACGACCGGCAAGAGCGCCTGATGCTCCAGGTACAAGGCGAAGAGGGCACGCACACGTTGGGCCTCTTCTTCGTTGACGAGCAGTCGTCCGCCGCGGGGGTCGAGGTCGTAGCCCAACAGGGGCGTTCCTCCGGCCCACTTGCCCTTACGCCGCGTGGCAGCTACTTTGTCGCGGGTGCGTTCGGCGATGATCTCACGCTCGAACTGGGCGAAGGACAAGAGGACGTTGAGGACCAATCGGCCCATCGAGGTGGCACTATTGAACTGTTGAGTGATGGACACGAAGGAGACGCCGTGCTTCTCGAACGTCTCCATCATCTTGGCGAAGTCGAGCAGGGAGCGGCTGAGGCGATCGACCTTGTAACAGACCACCAGATCGATCTTGCCGGCGCTGATATCGGTCAGCAGGCGTTGGAGGGCGGGTCGTTCCATGTTGCCGCCGGTGAAGCCGCCGTCGTCGTAGCGCTCTGTCAAGCAGGTCCAGCCCTCGTGAGTCTGGCTGCGGATGAAGGCCTCGGCGGACTCGCGTTGGGCGTCCAGCGAGTTGAACTCCTGCTGGAGCCCTTCCTCGGTGGACTTGCGCGTGTAGAGTAACGCCCCGGCGAATCACGTCGCTCGTCGGCTGGTAGCGCACGGGGCTTGGACCCACTGATCGTAGACCAGCGGGTTTGAAGCGCGTTGATGGATCGAGGTTTACTTGTCGGTCGCATCTCGGACGAGTTGACCTCGCGCCCGCTTCAATAGCCAACGATCCGGCAACCAGTCGAGCAGTTGCTCCGCCGTCGGCGTCTCGCCCAACGCGAACAACCCCGGCAGTGCGTCGCGGAGGTACGCGAACGGGTCGATCCCCAGATGCTTGCAGGTGCCGACGGCGGAGTACAACACCGCTGCCGTCTGCCCGCCCACTTCGCTTCCGATGACGCCCCAGGCATTACGGCCCAGTGCGATCACGCGAAGCGTTCTTTCGCTCAGGTTGTTGTCCAGCGCCAGGAAGCCCTGTTCGAGGTATCGCTTCAACGCATCCCAGTTGTTCCAGGCGTACCCGATCGCACTCCCCAACGGCGACTTCGGCAACACGCCTGGCTTCTGCTCGTCGAGCCACATCAACAGTTCTCCCCACACCGGCTCGGCGTCGCGTTGCCGCAATTGGCGACGTTGCTCTTCACGCTGCTGGCGCTGGTCCCGTTGCGCAGGTCGTCCGAGGGCAGCAGCAACGGCGGCAACGACCGTTCGACGGCGTACAAGCGACCGATCATCTCCAGCGCCTTGCTCGCCCGTTCGTCGCCAGCGTCGCCGGCGGCCACGAACTTGCGCCGGGCATGAGCGACGCAACACACGTGCTTCACCCGGCCGTCGCGGTAAAGCCCCTCATACTGGGCCAGCGCGTCCGCCTGCAAGTAACCCGCGTACCCGGCCAGGAACCGCTCCGGCCCTTGGGCCGTGTAGTCACTGGTAAAGTCGAACAGCACGTACGGATAGTCCGCGTCCCCGATGCACGTCCACAGGTGCGCCTTCTTGGTGCGATTCGAACCAGGCACCCGCAACTTCACACCGGTGTCGTCGCCGTGGATCACACGCGACAGCAGCAACCGCCGATGCATCAACTTGTAGAGCGGCGTCAATAACTCCGACGCCCGGAACAGCCAGTCACCCAGCGTCGAGGACGCGATCGTCACGCCCGACCTCGCCAGTTGGCCGGCGAGTCGATGCACGGGCGTGTGGTCGGCGAACTTGGCGGTGACGACGTGGGCCAACAGCCCCGGACCGCACAACCCCTTTGCAATCGGGCCGACCTGAGCGGGGCCAGCGGTCTGGAGGCGTTGCTCGCCCGGCACGGTCTGGGGATTGCAGTGCCGGCAGGCGTAACTCTTCTTGACGGTGCGGAGGACGAAAAACCGAGCGGGTTCCAGGTCCAGTTGCTCGGTGGTCTGCTCCCCGATGCACGCCCGCGACCGACCGCAGCACGGGCACAACTTCTGGGCCTCGGTCAGGTCGTGGATGACCTCGCGACGTTCGAGATGTTCGGGCAGCGGCGAGCGTCCGTGTTCATCGCGCCGGGGCGGCGGCTCCCCGGCGGCGGTCGTGGGCGGTGGTGGGCGGCGCTCGCTGCGGCGACCAAATCGGTGCTTCAGGGCCGCGTCCAGTTTGGCCGTCAGTTCGGCGATCCGGGCTTCGAGTTGCTGGTTGCGGGCCAGCAACTCCCGCACCATCGCCTGGAGCGTGGGAACGTCGGCCGGCAGAGAGGAATCGACCAGTGGTGCTGCGGCATCCATGCCCTTTGAACACCGATCAGGCCGGCGGGTAGCGCGAAGATTTTGCTTCGGGTGGAGAGAAGCGTTTGAAGCGTCGGACGCGGGACAGGTCGATGCCGTCGAGGATCATGGCGAACTGGGCGGCGGTCAGTTCGATCCCGGCGGCCGTGGCTTCAGGGAAGTGGTAACGCCCGGCTTCCAATCGCTGGCACCACAGACACAAACCATGACCGCCCCAGTACAGAACCTTGACCCTGTCGGCCGAGCGATTGGTGAACACGAACAGGTGGCCCGAGAGCGGATCGGCGGAGAGTTGGGTGCGGACCAACTGGGACAAGCCGTCGAATCCCAGGCGTAGATCAACGGCGGAGGCGAACCAGAGTTTGGTGGTAGGTGGAACGGTCAACATGGTCGCTCCTCCAATCCGCGCAGGATCGCGACGAGGAGTTCCGGGCGGACATCGGCGGGGAACCGAACAACGGCCCCGGATGGGAGGGCCAGTTCGATGGGCGTCGCGGGGGCGGGAGGTGGTGTGAGGCGGATGGGCACCACCTTCGGTTCGTTTGGGGTGGGCATGGACGGTTGAGCGAGCCGTCGGCGCCACAGGTAGAAGTTGGACTCGGACACGCCTTCGGTGGCGCAGAACGCGACGACCGTACGGTTGCCGGCCGCGAAGCGTTCGAGGCGTTCGGTCCAGCGCTGGGTTGCAGCGGCGTCAGAACGGGAGCGAGAGGACAAGGCGGACATGGTGACATCCTCCGAAAAAGGGAACGGATGCCATCCACCATAAATCACATGTCAATCACGTGATCCGCCGGGGCGTTACCGTGTAGATGGCGCAGCGGACCAGGGGCAGCGTGGCCGCGGCTTTCTTACTGGGGTGGTTCATGCGGTCTCCTTCTTGTGGTTGAGGGTATTGCGGAAGAAGTGGTAGCCGTTGGTGTGCGTGCCGGTGATGGCCTTGGCCACCGCGCTGAGCGAGGGATAAACCCGACCGGCATAGGCAAAGCCTTCGGTGAGTACTTGCACATGCAGTTGCTGTCCCTTGTAGGGTCGGGTCAGGATGGTGCCCGGCGGCGGCAGTCGGGGATCGCTGGGCGTTGGGACGCTGACCGGCTCCGGGGGGGGTCGCGGGAGTGGTTTTGCTGCGCGGGTGGTTGAGGCGGAAGTCGGCGTCGCAGGCCAGTTCGGCGGCGCGTCTTTCGGGCGCGTTGGGACAGGTCGCCTTCGGCCAAGGCTTGCATTCGCCAGGCGATTCGCTTGATGAGCCAGGTGCGGTTGCTGGCCGGCGTGGCCTCGCCGAACAGTTCGGCGAAGCGTTGCCGCAGTTGGCCCACGGGCAGGCGCTGCAGCGCCGCGACTGCGTTGAGGATGTTGAGTTGCACAGGGTTCTCCTTTCAGGGTTCAGCCAACGGTCAACCCGTGTGGACAGTGAGCCTCGTTTGGCCGAGGAACTCAAGGCCATCCGAGATAAAAAGGAGAGATTTTTTGAGCGAAAAGGTAGGGCGGAAGTGTCCGTATGGGTCGCGGAATCCGCGTCAATTGGGGGTCAGGAGGGGCCCGGCGAATGCCGAACGAGTTACGGGAGGGAGAGTCAAGACTCGGCCGGAGACACTCGCTTCGGGATCTCTCGCCCACCGCAGAGAAGAGCGCACGCGGCCTGGCATGCTAACCCGCGTGGCGAGGCCGTTCGGGGCGCCCTCCATCGGGTTCCTGAATGAGTTGGCGCCACGATGCCTGATCGGCGACGGTTATGGCAACGACGGCGTCGAGGAGGCTCGTTGACGGGCGGCTACTGCTCGCGACAGAATCGAACGTCGACTGGTTCTCACGGCGCAAGTCCCCGGTTGTGACCGCATCGAAAGTGACCTTCCAAAACACTCCACGAGCGGGGGTTTG
This sequence comes from uncultured Planctomycetota bacterium, assembly GCA_963767535.1. Taxonomy (GTDB): domain Bacteria; phylum Planctomycetota; class Planctomycetia; order Gemmatales; family Gemmataceae; genus JAJPHU01. Next base: position 36,488 of record CAVYEC010000004.1, on the reverse strand, counting down.
CGGATGTGCGACTGTGCAGAAGGCCTGGTGATTACTCAGGGTCCCGGCGGAGTTGAAGCTGTCTGCGGGGAGACAAACACGGGCTGGGCGGGGCCGATGGTCCTCCCGGCCTCGACACCTCGGTGAGGGCCGCCGGCGCGGAAGCCAGAGGAACAGCCCACGAGAAGGACCGTCAACGCCGCAAAGAACAAGATCAGAAATCGGCTGTGCATCGCTATTCCTCCACTCCGGTTTGGCGGCCGGCTTCCCGACCGCAGACGGGAAGAGATTCGCAACGAGTGTGCCGACTTCCTCCATGAAGAAAGCTTCTTCGAGGGTCTCCGGAGCAGGCGACCCGGTCTGTGTCAGTTGCGATGACTGCGCGGCAGATGCAAATGCCCCTCAAACGCTTTCATCTTTCCCCTCCCTGGCATCCTTCTCAACTTGCCCCAATCAGTCCAATTGCTCCAATCACTTGAACCCGTGTCCTATGGAGAAAAACTATCGAAAACATCGACGCCGCTATTCCATTCCCCTCTGGCACGTCGGTTGCCCAAACTTATCCGCAAGCAGGACAGCCGCGTCACGGTGGCCAGCTGTTTTGATTGCTCAGGGCTGGTGACTGGCTTCCGCAGCACGGCCCAAATTCGGAGCGACTCGTCGCAATTTGAAAGGAAAGGAATCATGGCCCAACTCCTCCAGCACGTCGAATGCGTCTGCTGCGGGCACCGGCACCACTTCTGCCTGCCCACGGGGACATTGGATACCCAGTACCCTTACGAGTACGTCTGCCCCGAAACGGGGCAGAAAACGTACCTCCGCCCCACCTCGGGTGGCGAGAGCGTTGCCTACTACCCGCAAGGCGCCGTCGAACTCGTGGCTACCGCCGACACGGACCCGGAGGATGGGGCGCGTCGGTCCGAACCCGGTGCCGGCATCCGGAAGCCGCAGTAAGTGATCGCCGGGTAACACCACTTCCCTCGCTCATGAAGGGAGATTCCCAAGATGGAAAAGCCATCGAATGCAACGGCTCACGCCCCGATGTCGGACCCCTTGGTGCTTCCCAATGTCGCCACCGACCCTCACCCCTCCGCACACGATCCCACACCCGAGATGGGCGCGGGCGAGGGTTTGCTCCAGGCGGCCCTGCCGGAGATCCAGGAGGCGGCTCGGAAGGTGGGCGGCCTCAAGAACCTGTCGGAGATCGCCGGACAGTTGCACCAGATGGGAAAAGGAGGCTAAAGCTGGATCCTGTCCGACCTGTCCTCCGGCGGCCGCCAACCGAAGACCCACAATGGCGAGGACCGAGGGCTTGCCCTCGGTCTTTTTCATTTCCACCCTTGCGGATGCGAAAACCCGGCGTGAGTCGGTGGGTCGGAGTGTTTCGTGGGGTGACGACCGATTTCTTCGGCATGGTGATTGCCTGTGTTGAGGCGCGTCCGTATCGTCCGTGCTTTTGCACCCGGGGAGGTGTACCATGCGATGGCTCTGCTTGTTGTTTCTGCTTGTGGTCGGGGCGGTTGCCTTCGTCCTCTTCCGCGAGAACGACCAGTCGCTGACCCTCACGTTCTTCGAGCGCCAGGTTACGGCCTCGGTCGCGACGGTGGTGGGGATCACCTACGGTCTGGGCATGCTGACCGGCTGGAGTCTGCTGGGACTGTTGCGTCGCTCCTTCGACGCGGCCACCGACTTCCGCCGCCGCGAGACGGCCGGGATTCCCTGAACGGTATCGACCCACTCAACGTTCCCAAATGTTCCACGCCGTGTGCTCCCTCCGGCGGGGGCGTTTTGCTTTTCGCATCCCCGCAGAGGAGGCAGTCCCTTCGTCCGCGGGTCCAGGATCTCCTCGCCGCTCGACGGTACGGACTTTGCCGCGCATGACGGCCCGATAACCTTCCTGATTAGGCAAATCGGCGGTGCCGCTTTTACCTTTTCCACCGGCGTCGGGTAGGCTTGTTTGTCTTTTGTGCCAGCGCAACCACGAGCCTGGGTAGCTGCCTATCCCCTCATGCCCGACGCCCAAGGGAAACCCGTTGTCCTGATCGCCGACGATCAGTCCGCGGTGCGTCTGATGTTGGAGGCCGCCCTCCCTCCGTTCGGCTTCGCCGTCCTCGCGGTGTCTTCCGGACGTGAGGCCGTCGAATGCTATCGGGCCTGCCCGGAGTTCATCGACTTGGTGTTGTTGGATGTGGAGATGCCGGGTCTGGACGGACCGCAGACCCTCGCCCAACTGCGGAAGATCAACGATCGAGTGCGCTGCTACTTCATGACGGGCACGCTGCCTGAGCATGCGGAGCGGCTGGCCGGCTTGGGGGCGCTGGGGATTTTCGCCAAGCCGTTCCGGGTGCCGGAGGTGGCTGCCGCGCTGTGGCGATCCCTCTAAGACTCCCCATCCGTTTCGACCTTGCCTACCGAGTAGCCCGTCGTCTCAAGTGCGTCGGTCCAGTAGCTCATGAATGGGCCATGCGGAGCGTGCGGGGAGTGTCAGCCGCCCTTGGCCCAGTCGCCCTTCTCTTTTTCGAGGTCTTCCAGCGCCTCCTGGACCTCTCCCAACTGCGCCGCGCTCTCCGTCGGGCGTCTGGGCCGGCTCGCGCAGGGTGCCTTTGGCGTGCGGGTCGCCACCGCCGTCCTCCGGACGTCCGCTCGCCTCCGATTGCTGCCGAGCATCCGAGGCGTGACGGCCTGCCTCACTCGTCCCTCGAACCATCTCGTCCATTGACCTGCTCCTTTATCAAAACTGTTCCTACCATTAAGTATCAGTTTTGGTGCAATTGCCGTGCAGCCATCCGGATAGGGAGGCCAAGCTCCGGTTGCCCTTGCCTTCCCCCTCACGCATTGGCTAGCATCTTATGCTTCGGGCGAAGGGCGCGGAACGGATGCCAGGGGTGCCCGGCCGCACTTTTCCGCCCTCTCCGGGGGACTTCTCAAAGGCGAGTGAAACTCCCTCACACTCCGTTACACCGCACTGTCTGGAAAGGAGTCTTGCCGTGCTGGTCCTGACTCGCCGCCCTCACGAGAAGATCGTCCTGCCTGGCCTCGGCGTCACCATCCAGGTGACTGCTATCCAAGGAGGCACCGTCCGCATCGGCATCGAAGCGCCATCGGATGTGCAGGTGATGCGTGAGGAACTGCTCGACCAGTCCCAGGCGTCGGCCCGTGTCGGCCGCGACGCCTCCCCGAACCTCTGCCATGCGTGATTTGCACGCAGCCAGGCCGATCAGGCGGACCGAGTAACAGGCTTGGTGCCCAAGACGGGTGTGCCGCCCGGAAGGATTCCATGATCGGTTTGAGGGGCCGGGCAGCTGCCCGGCCCTGCTCATTGCTGCCATCCCCATTGAAATAGGACTCAAGAGGAACGGGACGGCGAGCGGGGCGACCGTTCTAAGGGGGGAGCCAGTCACAAGGTGGAAATGTAGTCGTCCACATCCTTTTCGGCGGCCTCTTTTTTGTGGCCGTAGCGTTCCTGGAGCTTGCCGACAAGCGCATCCTTCTTGCTGCCGATGAGCTTCCAGTCGTCGTCGGTGAGTTTGGCCCACTTGGCCTTGAACTTGGCGGCAAACTGCTTCTACTTTCCCTCGACCTCGTCCCAATTCATATGACACTCCTTTCGGGTGCTGGAAAAATGTCCGGCTTGCGTTTCTTCTTGGCCATGCTGGTATTGTGCGAGGGAATGGGTAGAATTGCAAGAGAGGTCACGTATGCAGATTAACGGACTGACCATGTGGCTAAGATATTGGTAGCGGCGTCTCCAGAGCCGCGTGCAGTCGTTGAACGTATTCTCGCGGGACACGAACTCTGTTGCGCAGGGACCATGGCGCAAGCCGAGCAGTTTCTACGCGAACGGGGTTTTGACCTGATTCTGTGCACAATCGTCTTCGATGAGTCGAGGATGTTTGATCTTCTGCGGCTCGTGAAGTCGAATCCTGAGTGGCAAGAGATTCCCTTTATAGCAGCCCGTGTCAGACCCGACATTCTCGGCTCGGCCACAACCCTGCGGGACACAGCGTTTGCCTGTGGGGCAATGGGAGCAAATGCATTCTTGGACGCTGTAGACTATCAGGCAGATCCGGAACGAGAAATGCGAGAAGCAATAGAGCGAATTCTAAACTCGCCATCTGCTGGATCAACACACTAATCGCCCACTACTAGAAGTTGTAAACCCGTCATTGCCGCGTTGTCCTTTCCCGGACGGAAGTCGGGCGGGCCGCCACCCGGAACAGCAAGTCCATTACCTCCGTCAGCTTCCCCGGATCGACGGGCTTGACCAGGTGCAGGTCGAAGCCTGCCCTCGCGGTTCGGTCCCGGCTCGCCTCGTCGCTCATCGCGGTGACGGCGACCAGCAGGAGCGGGCGCCACCTGGGGGACTGTCGCAGGCCCCGCGCCAGCTCGTCGCCGGCCATCCCCGGCATGTTCAGGTCGAGGAAGCACAGGGCGGGCCGGAAGGTGTCGTTGGCGAGCAGGGCGCTGGGGCCGTCGTAGCAGGCCCGTGCCTCGAAGCCCATCGCCCCTAACAACAAGGCGGCGGAGTCGGCACAGTCACGGTTGTCGTCCACGCAGAGGACACGGAAGGGGGGCCAGGGCTCGTTCCCGGTTGAGGTGGACTCGAATCCGGCGGTCTTCATGACGCGACCTTATCGCGAGTTCTTGTGGCCCGGCGGCAGGCCGGAAGCGAGGGCGTTCCCACCGGAGGGCCGCTGTTGTAAGAGAGGGGCAAATACTGTACCAAGCTCGGCCTGCCCTCGTGCGGGAACCAATGACGGCGTAGGGATAGCGGCCGATCTCCCGTAGTGCCTGAGGAAGTTCATCGTCCCGGACGATAGGGCACGGCGGCTGCGCCCTGCCGAGGCTTTGCTCCCTTCCTGAACGGATCATGGGCGATGACAAAGGTAATGATCCCACAGTGCGCGGTCTGCGCAGCAGCTCGGGAGAATGCCGACCTGGTAGCGGAGGAACTCCAGAATATGCCGGTGTCGAGGTGGGGTTGGTGGATGGCAAGCCTGGCAAACTTACGTCGCTGGTTGACGGCCGGTTGGTGGCAAAGAAAGGTTTGCTCTTCAAGCCTTCCTCCCACACGCTGTTACAGGCTGTGAGGGCGGCAGAATCCCCCCGAAGGTGGACGCCAGGGTTAGTTGATTGCTCGGAGCGGAATCGAGTGGCCCTCCATCCTGGTTGGGCGGCCGAGGCGACAGCGGAACTCTCGGGCGCCAAGGAAACCGCAGCGAAACAGCGCGACGGGGGCGCCGCCAACGTTGCGGGGCGGCGACCCAATGCCGGAGGAGAGTCATGCGGATTGGGAGGCGCCTGCAACGTCTGGGGCAGCCTGCTTGGGCTGGGAGAGTCAAGCCTCGGTTGGAGACACTCGCTCCGGGATCTCTGGCCCACCCGCAAGGCCCTCTCGTCCAACTCACGCGCCTTCAGATTCACGACGGAATTGCCTACTGGGTTAGTAGTCAAGAATGGCTACGATGTTGGAAAAACACCTGTTCCTCCCATTTCCCATTCACGGGTGGGGGTTAGCCACGGGGTCCCTGTGGGGATGGCCAACCTGTCGGTTGAAGAACCGGATGCGTTAATGCACGCACGTCCGGGTCCGTGGGAGCCCTGGCGAGTAACCGCCAGGGCCACCCAGCCCGAACACGCGAAATGGTTCGCGCGATCATCACGGACACTTTCGTGCCGGACGGACTACCGGCATCAGCTCCCCAATGGCGCTGGCGGCAAACGGACGCGGCCGAATGCCCGGCGTTTGAACCCAGAGGACTGATCGTCCTCTATTCGACTGCATGTTCACCGATGGCCCTCGTCCGCTATACAGGAAATGGCAACCCTTCTGAGGGGACACGTTCATGATGGCCCAGGCAATTCGATACATCCGTCACGAAACAGCGCTCCCGCCCTTGGCGCCTAGCGTGGTCGTGCTGACTTTGGCGTTGTTGCCGGCCTATTCATACGGCGGCGAACCCGCGACAGAGCGCCCCGCGTTTCCGATCGGCTATACCGTGCATCGCACCGACATGCTGGGCTACTTCCCCAACCGGGTCACCAGCCGGGCCTTCATGGTCAAGGGCGACGGCAGCGAGGCGTCCGAGCTGGCTCCAGAGCTGGCGGGCAAGCCAAACCAGTTCACGCAGTTCGCCGGCTGGTCGCCCGACGGACGCCAGGCGATCCTCTACCAGATCTGGGAGAGCCCGGAGAACGGCGCCTGGGAGGACAAGCACGGGACCTGGCGCTTCTCGGCGGAGCACTGGCTGCTGGACAGCATCTTGCTAGACATGCAGACCAAGAAGACCACGAACCTGACCGCGGTCGAGCGGGTGAGCTTTTACAACGTCAGCTTGGGCTTCTGGCCCAACAAGCCCGGGGTGCTCCGATTCTCGGCCATGATCGGCGGCGAGCTGCGCCCGTACCAGATGGACCGGGACGGCAAGAACAAGAAGCCTGTGCCGGCAGGACCTGGCTTCATCTATGGTGCTTCGCCTTCTCCCGACGGCAAGAGGATCTGTTACCACCGCAACTACCGCCTCTACCTCGCCGACGCCGATGGACGCAACGCCGCAGCCGGTCCAGGACGATCACCCGTTCCACTTCCTGGAGCAGTGGTCGCCGACAGGCGAGTGGCTGGAGTATCTTTCGGGTGAGCACTACAACTGCCACCCTCACCTCGTCCGTCCCGACGGCACGGGCCTGCGCAAACTCGCCGACCGCGGCGGCTACCGCGGCGTGATCCAGCCCATCGACAAGGGGACCGACGGCCACAGCGAGCGCAGCGACATGCCCGCCTGGTCGCGCGACGGCAAGTGGCTTTACTACACCGCGAAGGTCGGTGAGGCCGTGGAACTCATGCGCGCATCGCCCGGCGGAAAGATCGAGCAGCTCACGCGGTCCAAGGCCGGCGTGTTCAACTACCTGCCGCAGGTGTCTCCCGACTCGAAGTGGGTGGTGTTCGGCTCCACCTGCACGGGAGTGCGTCAACTGCACGTTGCCCGCGCAGACGGTTCCGGGGTCTACCAGCTCACAAAGGTGGAACGGGGCTGCGGGGCGTTTTATCCGTACTGGCGGCCTAGGGGGGACTAAACCAACCATGCGGCCCATCTGGTACACGGCGCTATACCTCTTCCTGATCCCATCTTTTGCGGCACGGGCCGCGGTGGTCGAACTTCGGCCGTTGTTAGTCGAAAAAGATGGCGTGGTCGGCGTGGAATACTGGTCGGGCAAGGCCCGGGTGGGACGCTTCGCTGATGCAGCGCCTGCCGGCGTGGAACTCATCCTGCCCGGAGCGAAGGCTGTCCCGGTGGCCTTTCGTAAGAGGTCGGAACGCGACGGCGTTCTCGAACTCGGCCCGGTCAAGATCGGCGCCTTAACGCTGACGTGGCGTATCACACGGAAGAACCCGTCCCTGGTGGAGCGGACCTTGGAGGTCAAGGCGGACGCGGCCCAGCGATTCTCCGCCGTCTTTGCGCTGGAGTTGGAGCCGGAGGGCGAGTTCGCCTCCTTTTCCAGAGCGGAGAAGGCTCGGATCGTATACGACACCGGCGTCCGCGAGCGCCAGAACCAGACTTTCCCGGTAGCAATGATTCGAACCGCGGATCGTGTCTTCGGACTCATCGCCGATTCCCCCGGCCTTTGGGAGAATCGCTGTCAAGTGTCGATCGACCCACCGGCGAGACGTTTGGCCGTCTGGACGGGCGACGGTGGGAAACCGTTCCGGATGGTCATCAAGCCGCCGGAGGATGCTCGGGATACCTACCAGTACGAGATGGACGGGTGGCAAACCCTGGCTGCCGGTGAATCCCGACGCTACACCACATGGGTCTTTGCCAGCACGGCTCGCAACCATTACGACGCGCAGGTGGCCTTCCACCTGGCCGTGGCCAACGCCAAAGGCTGGAATGAGTCTTCCTTGCAGGCGATTCTTCGCAATTCCGCCTACTACCTGCTGCGAAGGAATCTGATGCGAGATGAGAGAAATCGGCCGCGGGATGGGAAATACATTTTCATTTCGGGAATGAGCTACGGCTGGAAGCAATGGGTGAGTACGGGCTTTTACGCCGCGGTGGGTCTGAACGACCCGGAGAAACTCATTGAGTCCAACCGAGCCGTTTTCTGGACGCGGCTGGATTATGAGGACAACGCGCAATACTACTTGATCTGGTCTGCCTTGGCGAAACGTGCAGGCGGGAAGATCAACGAGGATCTCGTTCGCAAAGCCTACGAGTTCATTCGCCGTCACGAGAAGGCCGGCGCCTATGTGCCGCCGTCGTTGCCGGGGGCACCCAACCCCAAGGGCTGGAAAACCTACATGGATATCTTGCAGTACGAAGACGGGGATGTGCCCGCGAGCAACCAGGGTTTTCACTGCGGCGCCCTGCTGGCCGCCAAAGAGCTTGGGCTGCCGGTGGACGACAAGCAGATCGACGCCGCGATCGCGGCTTATCGGGGCATCTTCAACAGCAAACGGGGATTCATGCCGACCAGCGTCATGCAGAAAGACACGCTCGGGCAGGATACGCTGTATGGTGCGACACTGACCTACGCGGCTTTCGGCCGGAAAGTGCTCACTGATGATCAGGTCCTCGGCCACTACCGCACCTCGGAAAAGGTAAAGACCAAGTATGGTCTGCGGGTCATTTCCGCTGCCGACGGCTCGTTATTGCCCGGACACAACGGCGCCTACTGCTACGGCGGTTCCTGGTTTTTCTGTGATTCGGGTAACTATCTTCTTGCCGGCGTTCACGGCCTGCCCGCCAGCGAGGTTGATGCTCGCCTGATCGAGCGAATTCAATTAGAACTCAGACGGAGTCCAGCGTTCAACGAAGACATTGATACCGTCCGCGGTATGCCGCATGGGAATGCGCCATACGCGGATTATTCCGGATACTTATGGCTTCGCAGTGAAATTCGCCGTCGGCTCGGCCAGAAGGGGCCCGACCCTGTTGGTTCGGCAATCGATGCCTATCTGAAAGTGATACGAGACAAAAGCGTACTGCGTTTAGAACCGAGCTTGGCGACGGATGGAAAGCGTTGAACATGGTGTGGTAACCGTTTACGGGTCGGCGGTGACAAGAGTACAGGCAGTAGAACGGCCCGAGTGATGGTTCGGGCCGGTACAGGTCGTAGAATGACCAGGCCGGACCGGATGGCGGCCGGCAGTTCGGAGCCAGGAATTCCTGCACCGATTGCTGCACTGAAAGCGGCCATCATTCTGTAGAGGGCGTGCGACACGAAGTCGCTCCAGATGAGTGGTCAGTGGCGAGTCACCACTACCCCGACCAGTGTCCATGTCGGTTCCCAACCCGCGCAAGCGCCCCGGTAACGTGGCGTGCGAAAGCAGACGGGTAAAGCCCAAGGAGAGCCTGAACCATCCAGGTGAACCGGGTCAGGGAAAGACGGGACGGGTGAATGCAAATGAACCTCCGTTGAGGCGGCGTTACGAAAGGTCGTCGCAACCGATGGCTGACGCGACGATGACTCGGCCAGGAACCAGACCGCGCTCTCGGTCTGGTCAAGACATGCCACCTCCGGCATGCTGGGACACCCAGGCCGCGCCGTATAGGAGGCACCCACCCCCGTCGCGTCTCAACTGGTGCGGAACGTGGTAACCCCGTTGCGGTCTGGCCTCCCGGCCAGTAAGCCGGACGATCTTCGGAAGGACGGCCCAAGCCCGCAGCGGGAACAGGAAGGCCCAAGAAGCGAACGCCACCCGCCGAAAGGCAAGGGGAATTCATAACCCGGTGGATAGAGCCTCATGGCTCACGCCGAAAGGCGGCTGACGTGGGCCGGGTGGACTACCCGACAACTGCTGGATGGGTTGTGCAGGCCGAAGGGACAAGTTAGATGCGGGCCAATAGGCTTGCAAACGGACCCCGAGGCGATACAGCGATCCATGCGCGACAGGGTCTGGGGAAGCACGGAGGGTAATGGTCTGCTTGAGCCGTATGAAGGGCAACTTTCAAGTACGGTTCTGAGGGGAGGGAGCGACGGCGACGCCGCTCCCTTACCCGACACAGTTCTGAGCTGCAATGAAAAAGCGAAAGTTGCTGCTCCTGGCAGGACTGGTGGTTCTGGTTGCGGTGGCAATCGTGTCCCCGAACGGGACGCGTTTCTATCTCGTCTCGCGCGCCCATGTGGAGAGTTGGCCGAGTGGAGGTCGGCACCGGACGGAGTCCCCGCCGCATCACTCCCGCTGAAGTCTGACACCACTTTGCAGGCGGACCAGGCAACGCCTCGTCGTTGGCCGGCTTAAGGACCAGAGAATCTCGGTCCTAGTCGGCGCGGTCGCCGAGGGGGAGGCTCATGTCAGCCTCGGCCGGCGGCCCCGCGCTGGGGGCTGCGTGGGATCGACGGCGGGTTTTTCCGCAGGGAATCCGGCGGCTTAGGGTATCATGGACCGTCGTCCGCTCCGGCTCATGCGAAGACGGTTCCGACATGATTCCCTCCTTCGGGAAAGAGACCCGGAGGGAATTCCAATACTCATTTCAGCCTTTCTAAGGACATAGAGAGGCGGAAAACGGAAGCCTCCCGTCAACCTTGGCGGCTCCGAAAGAACAATCAGCGCGTCCGCAGACAAGATCAACCCGTAAGGAAGGTGGAATCATGGCACGTCACACTCTCTCCGCCGCGTTCTCTCCTGCGTTCCTTCGCCTTTTTCACGACCTCCCAATTCGCCACGCCCGACGGGTGCGGCCGTGCCTGGAGGCGCTGGAGGAGCGCATTACGCCGACGACGTTCACGCCCACGACGTTCGCCGATGACGGCACGATGAACGCGCTCCGCGGCGCCCTTACGCAGGCCAACGGCGACCCCGGCACGGCCACCGACACCATCCAACTGGCGGCCGGCACCTACCAACTCACCATCGCCAACAGTTCGGGCAAGCACGAGCAAGCGAACGCGCAGGGTGACCTGAACATCACCAGCACCGCTCACGCGCTGGTCATCCAGGGTGCCACCGACGCCAGGGGCAACCCCGCGACCACCATCCAGCAGACGGTCCTCGATCGCGTCTTCCAGATCGTCAACCCAGGCATCAGCGTCACCTTCAAGGATGTCATTATCGCGGGCGGCCTCGCTGAAGAAGAGGGGGGGGCAGGGACGCCGGCCGGTAGCACGGAGGCCGAGGGCGGCGGCATTCTGGACGATGGCGGCAGCGTCACGCTCACCCATGTGGTGCTCCAGAATAATTCAGCCGACGCCGGTACCCACTTCTCTGCCGCTGGCGGCGGCATCTACGCGGGGAATGGCGGATCGTTGACCATCCAATCCAGCACCATCAAGCTCGACAGCGCTTTCGGCGGTGACGGCGGCATCTCCGTCACGGACGATAACGGTGGAGAGGCCGAGGGCGGAGGCATCTTCGCCGATGGCCTAACGTCCATTACCAATTCCAGCTTGTCGGACAACGTTGTCGCCGGCGGTAACGCCAGCACCGGCCATGGTAGTGGTGGCAGCGCCCACGGCGGCGGCATCTATACCGACGGCCCGACGACCATCACCGATTCCACCCTGGCGGGCAATACCCTGACCGGCGGCAGCAGCAGCGGTGGCGACGGCGGCGGCGCCTTCGGCGGCGGCATCTATACCGACGGCCCGACGACCATCACCGATTCCACCCTGGCGGGCAATACCCTGACCGGCGGCAGCAGCAGCAGCGGTGGCGATGGCGGCAATGTTATCGGCGGCGGCGTCGACCTCGACGTGGTGAGCACGGCGACCATCACCGCTTCGACCTTGTCGGGCAACACCCTCACCGGCGGCAGCAGCGGCAGTGCTATCGGCGGCAGTGCTATCGGCGGCGGCGTCTTCTCCTTCGAGAGCACGGCGACCATCACCGCTTCGACCTTGTCGGGCAACACCCTCACCGGCGGCAATTGCAACCTGAGCAACAGCATAGATCATATCGGCGACGGCAGCGGCCATGCTGCGGGCGGCGGCGTCTACTCCTCTGATGGCACGATGACCATCTCCGCTTCCACCCTCTCGGGCAACACGCTCATCGGCGGCAATGGCACTTACAGCAGCGGCACCGTCGATGGCAGCATCGGCGGCGGGGCTTTCGGCGGCGGCGTCTATTCCACCGGCACGGCAATCATCACCGCTTCGACTCTGTCGGGCAACATCCTCACCGGCGGCAACGGCAGCGGCGGCAGCGACTCACCCGGTCTGGCACAGGGCGGCGGCGCCTATTTTGCCGTCACCGGCAACACCCTCGTCAACTCGACGGTTGCCGACAACCAGGCCATGGGCGGCCAGGGCGCTCCCGGCAACCCCGTCGCTTCCGGCGGCGGCCTGTTCTTCGGCGGCACGGCGACCGCCACGCTCACCAACGTCACGGTGGCCGGCAACAAGGCCAGCCTCCCCCAGGGTGGTGAGGGCAGCACGAGCGGCGGCGGCATCGATAACACCGACACGGCGGCGCAGGCCGTCACTCTCACCAACACGCTGGTGGCCCTCAACAGCGCCACCACCGGCCCCGACTACAAAGGTGCCGTCGGCACCGGCAGTGGCCACAACCTGATCGGCAACGCCGACGGCAGCAGCGGCTTCGGTTCTACCCGCGGCGACCTCTTGGGCAGCACCGCCGCCCCGCTCGCTCCCAAGCTGGGGCCGCTGGCCCAAAACGGCGGGCCGACCCAGACCCTCGCTCTGCTGTCGGGCAGCCCCGCCCTCCAAGCCGGCGACAACAGCATCCAAGCGGTCACCGGGCCGTTCGACCAGCGCGGCCAGGGCTTCGCTCGCGTGGCCAACGGCGCCGCCGACATCGGCGCCTTCGAGGTCCAGCCGCCCCCGCCGTCGCCGCCCCCGCCGCCGGTGAGTCCTCTGCCCTCACCGCCGCCGCCGAAACTGCCGACGACGTTGCATACACCACCGCTGCTGGCACTCTTCGACGCGCTACTCAAAGGAATCGAGACGGTGAACAGCAATGAGACCGAAGCAGTGATCGATAGCTTCTTCGGCTTGCCTCTGCTTGTTTCCATTTACGACGCCAGCGGTGACCTCACGAGCGTGACTCTCTTCGGGGTCAACGTCACGTCCTTGTTCGAGTTATCGCTGTAGCGGACGGTGACGACCGACCTCATCCGCAGCGTGGCGGCAATCGACGGCTGGGGCGGTCCCTGCTGGAATTCTACCTAAGATGAACGCGGCCAACGAGCGGTTGGCCCAGCACTTGTGGAAGCATCGGGATGAGCTGTCCACTTTCCTGCGCCAGCCGGGGCTGGACGCGACCAACTGGCGTGCGGAACTGGCAATCCGATTCGGGGTCATCCTGCGCAAGGTCTGGGGCGGCAGCTGGACCTGGGTTGGTGCGCGAGCGCAGGCGGTCCTGATGTCGGTGTGGCGGACCTGCTGGTAGCAAGGACGGTCGGCCCTGGACTTGCTGAGCCAACTCCTCCGTCGTGGACAAGCGGCTCTCGCCTTGCCCCCGTGACCCACCTCGCGCGAACCCCTGAACTCGAGGCGGTTGCGTTGTTGGCAGCGACTCAAGCCGCTGGCGGTTGGCGTAACGCCTCCGCGATCGGTCCCAACCGCGTCTGCCCCAACGTCCCCTCCCAACGCGGTGCCCGCGCCAACAACAACGCAAACATTCCATGCACCACCATCACCACGCCCACGAAGGCATGGAAGCGACGAGCACCCGTTACGTTCCCATCGTCCACCCCCCAAAACACCTTCAGACGGCCGTTGACACGCTCCACCGACGTGCGGCCCTTGTAACGACGCTCGAACTCCTTGGTCGCCCGCGGGATCGGCGGAAAACGGCGCAGGTCCACCGCACAGGGCACCCGCACCGTCAAACCGTACGACCGGCCCGCGCTGCACTTGTTCTGGCTGGGGCAATCCCAGCCCTCGTGCAACGCCGGGCAGCGGTAACGCACGCTGTCACGCCCCGCCTCGTAACCGACATACGCCATGCGGTGACGCACCGGCGTGACGCTGACCGTGTCATAGCAGTACACCGTGCCCGCCTCGTCGTGTACCAGATGCAGCGGGTAACGAGCGCCCGGCAGCGGCCGCTCTGACTCCTCCTTCCACAAGGCGCGGTTCTGAATCAAGGGCTTAATCCCCGCGGCGTGTAAGGCCTCATGCACCTTCTCGTCGTCGGCCGCCTTGTCGTAAGCCAGCGTCTTCATCCGCCCCGCCGGCAGGTTGGCCTGCGCCTGACGCACGAGCACGGGTACCACTTCGTTGTCGCCGGTCGCGGTGTCGCTGACGTGGTAGGCCAAGCTCACCTCATGCGCGACATCGACCAGCAAGTGCAGTTTGTAGCCGAACCACTCGACGACCTTGACCACCTTGCCCTCCTCGTCGCGGTACTCCTTTTTCCCGCCGGACGGTTGTGGCAGTCCCTGGGCGATTTCCGCGGCGACGGCCTTGGCGGCGGCCTTGGGCCGGGCGTTGAGGGTCGTCGAATCGCCGGCACTATTGCGGCCGAGGTCGGGCACGGCCAGGCCCAGGCGTCGGACCAGGTGGTCAAAGAGGGCGTGGAGGTTATCCCGATGGGGCGGTTGGCCCAGCACGTCGAGGAAGCGGGAGAGATTCCAGTCGTGGGGAATCTGGTCGGCGGCGGTGATGTCCAGCAGTCGACACAAGGAAGGATTACGGTGCAACTCGGCCAGGGTGTCGTTGATATGGGCGTGGCGGAGGGCGATGGTCAACAGCAGGATGCGCCACAGCCGTGGCAGGGGGAAGTCGTCGCGTCCCTTGCCGCGTGCGGCCTGGAGTCCGTCGAGGAGGGGTTGATCGGGGACGCTGTGGAGCAGGTCGCGGAGGGTGGCGAGGGTGGGATAGTCTTCCAGTTCGGCCCAGGCGAAGAGCGGTTGTGCGGCGTGGATGGCTTTCATAGCGCAGCTCCGTTGCGGTTGGGAAGAGCGAGGGGCTGGTTTACAGCGCAAGGGAACGCCCGGCGAGGGGCCGGCTGGGGTAAAAAAGCGAAAAAAGGGTTGAGCGGGGATGTCCAGAGCAGGAAAACAAGAGGCGCGCTGGGGTAAGCGTTCAAAACCACGAACGTAAGTCCAAGAACGAGAGAGCTTCCCAACATCGCAAGCGGCTCTTCGCCCGAACACTCTGCTTGACCTCGGCTTGACGCTCGAACATACTGGACGGCCCGAAGGCACCGGCGGCGCGAGCCGCTGGTATTACAGGAGGGATTCGATATGTTCGTGATGTTCCAGATTGTCGCGCTGTGCCTGGCCGCCGATGCGGCACCCAG
Organism: uncultured Planctomycetota bacterium; assembly: GCA_963767535.1. Taxonomy (GTDB): domain Bacteria; phylum Planctomycetota; class Planctomycetia; order Gemmatales; family Gemmataceae; genus JAJPHU01. The sequence continues at coordinate 21,301 of CAVYEC010000004.1, read as the reverse complement.
TTACACGGTCCATATCCGCGAACGGGCCACTGCGGAAAAGACAGTCCGCGTGCCGCTGTCTGGATCGGTGTGCATTCGTGACGCCGTCGAGGCGCTGAAGCGGCCGCCCCGCGACCTTGTCCGGATGGACATGTGGATTGCGCGGCGGGCCGGGGGCGGCGAGGTCAAGCTGTTGCGGGTCGATTGGGCCGCGCTCGCCGAGGGAGGCACCCCTGCCACCAACTACATACTGCTCGCCGGGGACCGACTATTCATTCAGGCTCGGCCTCCCAAGTAAGCACACCGAAAAGATACTCGATGAAAGGAGTGGGCCGCCCGTTTAGCCGCGACCCGCAGGGTGCGCTCCCCTGCGGGTCGCGGCTAAACCAGGTTCATTCGTCGCAACAGCAGATCGTGAACCGCCGTCATCGGCACTTCCGGTGTTTCCGGAGCCGGCCCCTCGCCGATCAAAAGCGGACGATCTTGCGGATCGCTCGCTGCCAGACCGTGACTGCCATGCACCAAGCTCGGATCAAGCGGCACCACGTCGAAAAGCGTGCGGAAGCCGAGTTTCTTCTGCACCAGCCGCCACATCGCCCGGCCCTTCGGCCAGAAGAGTTTCGGATCGAAAAACAACTCGCACGGATCGAAGCCGGGTTTGCGATGAATGTCCACCGTGCGCGCGTAATCCGGCGCTTGCCGGTCGTCGAGCCAGAATGGATACGCGAACCAGGCGTCCGCGTCCGCCAGGGCGATTAACTCGCCGGATCGTTCGTGCCGCAGGTGAATCTCGCCGCGCTCCTCGCCGCCGAGGACACGCGCCACGCCCTTGAGTGCGGCCAGCACATCGCGCACGCGGGGCAAATCGGATTCGTCGGCAACATAGATGTGGGCGAGTTGGTGATCGCACACCGCGAGGGCTTTGCTTCCGAAGGTGTCGAGCGTTTCGCCGAAGGGACCGGGACGCACGGCCAGCAAGCCCGCCTCGCGCAGCGCCCGGTTGGGTAGCACCGGCCGGCTGACCGGAACGTGACCGTATTCGCTGACCACCCAGACCTGTGCCCCGGCGGCTTGGGCAGCGTCGAGGAGCGGAGCGCAAGCGCGGTCGAGTTCTTTAGTCAAGCGCTTCATGTCGGCCCCCCCCTTCCCCCCCCTGCGGAGTAGGGGGGGGAAGGGGGGGGGCCGAAGCGCTGCGGGTCGTAATCGAGATGCGGCAGGTAAACCAACGTCAGATCGGGGTGATGCTGGCGTAGCACCTCGGCGGCGCAGCAGGCGATCCACTCGGTCGCCGGCAGCCCGGACATCGGTCCCCAGAAGGACGGAAAGGGGAACGGGCCGAGGACTTTTTCGAGATGTTCCGTCAATCCCGGCGGCGTGCCGGTGATCCCGAACGCCTTGTTGCCGTCGGCCCCGTAGTACGGCTTGGGCGTGACGCTGACATCGACCGCCGCCCCCTGGTTGAACCACCAGAACAATTTGGCACAACGGAACGGCCGGCCCGCGGCAGCGGCGCGTTGACGGGCGGTGACGTACAGGGGTGTTGCCTGAATGAGCCGGTTAGACTGCTGCCAGAAGCGCACTTCGCCGGTGTCGCGCCACAGCCAGCCGTTGGCGACGATGCCGTGACGCTCCGGCGTTTGTCCGGTCAGCATCGTGGCCTGGGCGGTGCAGGTGACGGCCGGCAACACTTCTCGCAAAGGACGCATCCAGCCGGCCGCCGCGAGCGCTTGCAAGCGCGGAGCGAACGGCAGCAAGCGGGGCGTCAGGCCGACGGCGTTGATGCAGACGAGGGGGGCCATTGCGTTGATCCGAAGGGTCTCAGCATTTTCAACCGAGGGTATCCTACGGAGAAGGTCGTGCGGAGTTTTCCGAACACGATGACCCACTTCAAAGGGAAAGGACCATAACCTCCTCGTTTGCGGCGTTGCAACCATCGGCTTTTTTTCCTATGATGAGCGGTTTACCGCGTTTCGGAGTGCGCCGCGGGGCGGCTCCGTGTCTCCTCTCCGGCACGAAGGAGGGGAGGGGTGAGACTATGTTTGAAGGCATCCAGCGCAACCTCAGCGAAGCGCTCAAAAAGCTGCGTGGCCGCGGACGCATCACGGAAGCGAACATCCGTGAGGCCATGCAGGAAGTCCGCCGCGCCCTGCTCGACGCCGACGTCAACTACACCGTCGCCAACGATTTCATCGAGCGCGTCACCGAGCGCTCCGTCGGCCAGGAAGTGCTGCGCACCCTCGACCCCAGCGAGCAGATCTTCAAGATCGTCTACGACGAGCTGGTCAACCTCATGGGGCCGGTCGATACCGGCTTCCACTTCGCCAAGGATCGCCCGACCGTCCTGATGCTGTGCGGCCTGCAAGGCCAGGGCAAAACGACCACCGCCGGCAAGCTGGCCCTGACGCTGCGCGAACGCGGCCGCAAACCGCTCCTGGTCGCCGCCGACTTGCAACGTCCCGCCGCCGTCGATCAGCTCAAGGTGCTCGGCGAACAGATCGGCGTGCCGGTCTACAGCGAGACGCCGCCCGCCAACCCCGTCGATGTCTGCCGTAACGCCGTCGCCCACGCCAAGAAAACGCTTCTCGATACCGTCATCCTCGACACCGCCGGCCGGCTGCACATCGACGAAATGCCGATGGACGAGCTGCGCAGATCGACCGCCAGTGCCGGCCCGATCAGGTCTATCTCGTCTGCGACGCCATGACCGGCCAGGACGCCGTCAACAGCGCCAAGGCGTTCAACGAGGCGCTCGACCTCAACGGCGTCATCCTGACCAAGATGGACGGCGACGCCCGCGGCGGCGCCGCGCTGTCGATCAAGTCCGTCGCCCAGGTGCCGATCAAGTTCATCGGCGTCGGCGAGAAGCTCGATCGGCTCGAAGAGTTCCGTCCGGAGGGCATGGCCCAGCGCATCCTCGGCCAGGGCGACATCCTGTCGCTGGTCACGAAGGTGGCCGAGGTGCAGAAGCAACTCACGGAAGAAGAGCGGCTGGAGCAGCAGCGCAAGCTAGAAAAGGGCGACTTCACGCTCGACGACTTCCGCAAGCAGTTCGCCCAGCTTCAGAAGATGGGGCCGATGAAGGATCTGCTCGGCAGTATGCCGGGCATGAGCGAGATGATCCCGGAGGGCGAGGATCCGGAAGAGGCGCTGAAGCACATTCAGGGCATGATCGACTCGATGACGAAGGAGGAGCGGCGCAACCCGGACCTCATCGACATCAACCGCCGCCGCCGCATCGCGGCCGGCAGCGGCACCGAACCGCACGAGATCAAGCAGTTTCTCACGCAGTTCGACGTGGTCCGCGACCTGATGCGCAAGATGGCCCAGATGAGCATCTGGGAGCGCATCAAGATGGTGACGGGCATGGGGAAAATGGGCGCCTTCCAGCCGGGGGCGAAGCTTCTTAATAAAAAAGGTGACACCGGGCATCGGAAAAGCCCCAAGGAGCGCGCCAGGGAGCGCAAGAACAAACGCAAAAGGAGATAGCGAATTCACCAGCCCGAAGCGCCAGCGAGGGACATCCCTCGCTGGCGCTTCGGGCTGGTAAGAGAAAGGGGAAACCGTGACTGTTCGTATCCGCATGAAGATGATGGGCGCAAGCACCGCCCGTATTTCCGCATCGTGGCCATCGACGGGCGCCAGCCGCGCGACGGGCGCATCATCGAGGAACTCGGTTCCTACGACCCGATGGTTCGCAACACCGACGAGCGCGTGAAGCTCAAGCTCGAGCGCGTCGATTACTGGACGGGCGTCGGCGCCCAGCCGTCGGAGAACGTCGCCATCCTGATCAAGAAATATCGGAAGAAGATGCAGAAGCAGGCGGCCTCCGGCGAAGCGACGGCCGCGCCGCCCGCGCCGACCGCCTGAGTACCATGCGCTTCGACGTGCTGAGCCTGTTTCCGGAGATGTTCCAGGGGTATCTGACGCAGAGCCTGCTGAAGCTGGCGATTCAGAAGGGACTGGTCGAGATCCACCTGTGGAACATCCGCGACTGGGCGCAAGGCAAGCACAAGAGCGTTGACGATCGCCCGTTCGGGGGTGGACCCGGTATGGTCCTCATGCCCGAGCCGGTGTTTGCCGCCGTCGAAGCGGTGCAAGAGAAAGCCGCCGAGCCGGGCCTGCTGGTCATGCTGACACCGACCGGCGAACGGCTGATGCAACCGCTGGTGAAAGAGCTTGCCCAGCACCGGCGGTTGTTGCTTTTATGTGGCCGCTACGAGGGCTTTGACGAACGCATCCGCGTCGGCTTGCGCCGCGCGAGGTGTCGGTCGGCGACTTTGTCTGTAACGGCGGCGAAGTGCCGGCAATGGTGGTGATCGACACGGTGGTGCGCTACGTGCCGGGCGTGCTGGGCGATCCGGACAGCCTGGCGGAAGAGTCGCACAACGATCCGGGCCGGCTGGAGTATCCGCAGTACACGCGCCCCCGCGTCTTCCGCGGCATGACGGTGCCCGACGTGCTGGTGAGCGGCGACCACCAGGCCGTCGCCCGCTGGCGGCAGGAACAATCGCTGGCTCGGAGCCGGCGGCCGCGGGATGAGAACAAACCAACGTCCACGATGAAAGAAGGGGAGTACCATGAAGAATCGACTGATCGCTCTGGTGGAGGAAGCCGCGGTTAAAAAAGAGGTCGCGCCGTTCGAGATCGGCGACACCGTCGATGTCCACCAGCGCATCCTGGAAGGACAGAAAGAGCGCATCCAGATTTTCAACGGCGTGGTCATCGCCCGCCGTGGCGAGGGGATGCGCGAGATGTTCACCGTCCGCCGAATCGTCCAGGGCGAGGGCGTCGAGCGTCAATTCCCCTTGCACTCGCCCAAGATCGCCAAGATCGAGGTGAAGCGCACCGGCAAGGTCCGCCGGGCCAAGCTGTATTACCTGCGCGACCGCGTCGGCAAGGCGACCCGCCTCCGCGAGCGCAAGGCCAAGACCGGCGACGGCGCCGCGGGCAAGAAGGCCGCCAAGTCCGCGGAACAGCCGACGACGTAGTTGTTCCTTCTTCTCGGCGGGGTGGGCCATGAAACCCTGGTGGCGGCGCTGGTTCGGCACGCGCTCCGAGCGCGCCGCCGCCCGCTTCCTGCGCCGCCAGGGCTTTCGCATCCTCGCCCGCAACTACACCTGCCCGCACGGCGAACTCGACTTGATCGCGCTGGACGGACGCTGCGTCGTCTTCGTGGAAGTGCGCATCGACTGGCGGGGACGACCCGAATCGGCCTGCCGCCTCGGTGGACGAAGCGAAGCAGCGCCGGTTGACGCGGCTGGCACTTTATTATCTGCAAGAACATCACCTGCTGGACTGCACCGCCCGTTTCGACGTGCTCGCCCTGAGCTGGCCGGCCGGACAACGCGAACCTCGCATCGACCATTACCGTCAAGCCTTCGAGGCGATCGGCCGATTTCAAATGTACCACTAAAGAGGAAAACCACGAATCACACGAATAACACGAATAAAAAATCAAAAATGCATTCCATCTATCGGGGGACGAGAAAGCTAACCGACTTCTTTCCTCTTTTGTTTCCTTGTCTTTTTGTTCTTTATTCGTGTTATTCGTGTGATTCGTGGTTTTCCTCTTCTCTTCTGTCGAGGAAGTGATCGTGAAGAGTGTCGCCGAGCAGATGGCCCTGATCCGTCGGGGGGCCGAGCAGATTGTGCCCGAGGCCGAACTGGTGCGGAAACTCGAACGCAGCGAAAAGACCGGCAAACCGCTGCGCGTCAAGTACGGCATCGACCCAACCGGCCGGGACGTGCATCTGGGCCATACCGTGCCGTTACGCAAGTTGCGCTTATTTCAACAGCTCGGCCATCAGGCGGTGCTCATCATCGGCAATTACACCGCGCTCGTCGGCGATCCGAGCGGCCGGGTCGAGACGCGGCCCCGCCTCACGTCGGAGCAAGTCGAGGCCAACGCAACCGATTACCTTCGTCAGATCAGCCAAATCATCGACATCGACTGCGCGGAGCGACACCACAACGGCGATTGGTTTGGCCGCATGTCGTTCCTCGACGTGATGACCCTGACGAGCAAGATCACCGTGCAGCGTATGCTGGAGCGCGACGAGTTCACCAAGCGCTTCCGGGCCGTGCCGTCCGAACCGATCTATATGCACGAATGCCTCTATCCGCTGATGCAGGGGCAGGACAGCGTCGAGATCCGCGCCGATGTCGAGCTGGGCGGCAGCGAGCAGCTATTTAACCTCATGGTCGGCCGCCGTCTGCAAGAGGACGCCCGTCAGGAGCCGCAAGTGTGTTTGACCATGCCTATTCTGCGCGGCCTCGACGGCGAACAAAAGATGGGCAAGAGCCTGGGCAATTACATCGGCGTCGGCGAACCAGCCTACGACCAGTTCGCCAAGACCATGAGCATCCCCGACACCTTGTTACGCGAGTGGTTCACCCTGCTCACCGACCGCCCGGCCGAGGAAATCAATTCCTTGCTGGACGCGGAGAAGGTCAATCCGCGCGATGCGAAGATGGCCCTGGGCAAGGACATCGTCACCTTTTACCACGGCGAAGCGGCGGCGAACGAGGCGGCGGCGGAATGGAAGAAGCGTAATTCAGAGAAGAAGGATCCACCGAGATCCCTGAAATGAGTTTGCCGCCGGGAAGTCTGGCGGAAGGCAAGATGCCCGTGGCGAAACTTCTGGTGGCGTTGAAACTGGCGGCGAGCAACAACGAGGCACGCCGGCTCATCCAGGGCGGCGGCGTCACCATCGGTCCCGACCGCGAGAAGATCACCGATGGCAATGCCAGCATCGCAATCACATCTGGCACGATCGTCCGCGTCGGCAACCGCAAGGTGGTGCGCGTCCGTGTGGACTGATTGGCCACCTGAACAAAGAGGCACGGGACATGAGGGATGGTTTGACAGGTCGAATTTTTTGATCTAAGAATAAATGGACTCCGATTTTTGCTGATGAAAGCTACCGAGGCGGGGTCCGCGCCCGACGGCCCGCTTCCATGCTTTCCTTGTCGGACACTCCCTTCGCCCTTCCCGTTTGATCCCGTCCTCGAGAGAGAAGTCATGCGGGTGCAATCGCTGCCCTCCGGACGTGTCGATGTGTTGATTGCCGAGGACGACGCGCCGATGCGTTTCGCCCTGCGCCGGCTGCTGGAGCAAAAAGGCTATCGCTGCGCCGAGGCGGAGACCGGCCGGCAGGCTGTGGACCTGGCGCTGGCCCTGCCGCCGCAGTGCGTGCTGCTCGACCTCGCCATCCCGGAGCTGGACGGCTTCAGCGTGGCCCGTCAATTGCGGTCGGACCCGCGCACGGCGGGCGCCCACATCCATTGCGTGACGGGCCTCGTGGACGACAAGACGCGCGAACGCGCTCATCAGGCCGGCTGCGAGCAATTCCTCACCAAGCCCCTCGATCCATCTCAACTCCTGGCCGTCGTCGGCCAGCAGGTGCGCCGCACCGAAACGGTGGCCGTCTCGGAACTGACCGCCCGCCAGGCCGAAGACCTGATGGATTGGCTCGAGAATCAGGGCTGCACGGACCTGGAAGTTACTCTCGACGAGGAAACCTTCACCGTCCGTTGCAACTGCCCGCCCGGACTTCGACTCGGTCAGCAAGACGATGGCGAAGTGAAGCTGTTCCGGATCGAACGGGGCGGCCTGGCCTTTTGACAGGCCCGGACGGATGGCCTATGTTTGCGTAACGACCCCCTCGATAACAGATAAGCGAGACGAGCATGTCGCAATCTACCACCGCGATAGGGGGGGAGCGTGCGCCGCGCTCTGCGCCGACGAGCGCCGGGCTTCGGTTCGTTACCAATCCAGCGCCAAAGGTTCCTGTCAGACGCTCTCGGCCGGCCGCGAATCCTCGTGGGAGGCGGTGATACGGAACATTTCGACCGATGGCATCGGCCTCCTGCTCGGCCGGCGCTTCGAGCCGGGCGTCCTCTTGGCCCTCGATGTTACCGATAAAATCGAAGGGCAAGTGCGCCTGCTCTTGGCCCGGGTCATTCACGCCACGGCCCGGCCGGAGGGCGGTTGGCTGATCGGCTGCTGTCTGCTCAACACCTTGACCGACGACGAAGTACAAGCACTGCGCTAGTGAATTTCGCGCCGCGCTCTTGCAACTGCCTGCCCCGGTTGAAATAATAATCCCTCTGCACGAGGTCCGTTGTCGGGACACCCGCGGCGCACGTGGTGTCCCCTTTATATTTTGCCGCGAGACGCAAACATGGCCGAGTCTGTGGTACTGGTGACGGAGAAGCGCGACACGCGCGGGACGCGCACGGCTCGCCGAATGCGGGCCACGGGCCGGGTGCCCGCCGTGCTGTACGGGCACAAGGAAGAAACCCTGTCGGTGTCCGTGGACGAGGGCGACCTGCTCTCGGCCATCCGCCACGGGGCGCGGGTCGTCGATCTGCGCTCCGAGGCCGGCTTGCAAAAGGCGCAGATCGCCGAGGTACAGTGGGACCACCTGGGGCACGAGGTCTTGCACGTCGATTTCCGCCGCGTGGCGGCCGACGAGCGCATTCACGTCACCGTCACGATCGAGGTGCGCGGCATCGCCCCCGGCGTGACGGCCGGCGGCGTCCTCGACCAGCCGATTCACACGCTGTCCGTCGAGTGCGCCGCCGACAGTGTGCCCGAGTCGATCCGCGTCAACGTCAACGAGCTGCAACTGGGCGGCGCCATCCATGTGCGCGAGCTGCACCTTCCACCCGATGTGAAGGCCCTGGCCGACCCCGACGCGATCGTCGTCCATGTAACGACTCCGCAGGCAGAACCGGAAGCCGCCGCGGCGCCGGGCGCCGAGCAGGCCGAGCCGGAAATCATTGGCCGCAAGGCCGCCGCCGAGGAAGGCGAAGAAGAGAAGTAGTCAGGAGTCAGGAGTCAGGGGTCAGTGAAAACAACGCATAGCTCTTTCTGGCTCCTGACCCCTGGCTCCTGACCCCTGATTCCTGGTTTGCTATGAAGGTCGTCGTCGGTCTGGGCAATCCCGGCAAGCGTTACGACGGGACGCGGCACAACGTCGGTTTTGCCGTGGTGGATAGCCTGGCGTCAGGGCCGCGGGCCGAGCGGTTTCAGTCGCGCTTCCAGGCCCAGGTGTGCGAGCTGATCGAGGACGCGGGCAAAATCCTGCTGGTCAAGCCCGAGACGTTCATGAACCTGAGCGGCCGCTGCGTCCGCGAGGTCATGGATTTCTATCAGCTGCCCCTGACCGACCTGCTGGTGGTCTGCGACGACATCAACCTGCCGCTGGGCAAGCTGCGCGTCCGGGCCAAGGGGACGCACGGAGGCCACAACGGACTGCGCGACATCCAGAGTCACCTTGGCACGACCGAATACGCCCGCCTCCGCCTGGGCGTCGATGCCCCCCGCGAGGAAGCGATCGATCATGTGCTGGGCCGCTTCAGCCCCGCCGAACGGGTCGTGATGGAGGACGCGCTCGTTTTGGCCGCGCAGGCCGTGCTCGTCTGGGCGAGCAGGGGTGTCGAGGCGTGCATGAACCAGTATAACGGAAGGATGAAGGAGGAAGGATGAAGGATGAATAAAAACCATTCTGATTCATCCTTCATCCTTCCTCCTTCATCCTTGTAGAGAGTGAGTCACGCAATGCCAGTCAACGTCTACGAGTGCATGTTCCTTCTGGACACCAACAAGGTCGCCGGCGACGTGCCCACGGCCGCCAAGCAGTTGCACGCCATCCTCGAGCGCAACCAGGCCGAGGTGCTCGCCAGCCGGCCGTGGGACGAACGCCGGCTCGCCTACCCGATCAACGGCCACAAGAAGGGGCTGTATTATCTGACCTACTTCCGCACCGAGGGCAAGAACGTCGCCACCATCGAGCACGACTTCGCCCTCAACGAGACCATCCTGCGGGCGCTCATCCTCAAGGTCGATCCCAAGCATGTGGACATCATGCTGCAACTGGCCCGCGATGAACACGCCGTGGCCTTGCAGACCGTCACCGAACCGCCGCCCGACGAGGACGGCTTGGGGGGCGGCGACGATCGGGGCGGCGACCGCGGCCACCGGCGTGGCCCGCGCCGCAAGGAGGAGGCCGTAACGGAGTAATCCTTACCAGCCCGCAACGCCAGCAAGGGTCGTCCCTTGCTGGCGCGGCGGGCTGGTAAAGTTCGCACGCTTTGGGGTTTGCGAGACTTCCAGGGGAGAAAAAGCGGAACGAATCCGGCTACGGCGCTTGCACTCGCTTACCAAACGGATGTATAGTACCCGTTGGTATTGATATGCAGGCGAGAATTCGACCCGACGAACGGGTCTCTTCCCCGTGCAGGAGACAGCCCAGATGGCGAACCTCAACAAAGTGATGCTGATCGGCCGATTGACCCGCGACCCGGAAGTCCGGACATTCTCCAACGGCGGCAAGGTCGCCAAAATTGGCTTTGCCGTCAACAACCGCAAGAAGAACCAACAAACGGGACAGTGGGAGGACGAGCCGGTCTTTCTCGACATTGATGCCTTCAACCGCGAGACCGGCCGTAAGTTGGCCGACCTCGTGGAGCAATACCTGCGGAAAGGACATCAGGTTTACATCGAAGGCAACCTGGTTCTGGATCAATGGACGGACAAGGACGGGCAGAAGCGTTCCAAGCTGAAGATCGTTCTGCAAGACTTGCAGTTTCTGGAACCGAAATCGGATGGTGCGGCGGGCGATGGGAGTGCCCGAGCGCCCGGCGAGCGCGCCGGCGGCGCAGCGGAAGGCGGAACCAAGCTACTCCAACGGCGGTGGCTACGACGAACCGGAGCCGGGACCGTCGGGCGGCAATTCCGAGGACGACATCCCGTTTTGACACATAGCCCCCGGCTTGCCGGGGGTGTACTTCCCCCGGCAAGCCGGGGGCTATGTAACAACTGACAGGCAGGTAATTCATGGCCAAGCAGCGGAATCAGATGCTCAAGGGCAAGCACGGCGGCATGCAACTCGTGCTGACCGAGGATGTCACCCACCTGGGCAAGCAGGGTGACGTGGTCGAGGTGAAGCCGGGCTACGGCCGAAACTACCTCCTGCCGCGCGGCATGGCCACCATCCCGACGCAGCACAACCTGCGCCTGCTGGAGCGCTACAAGATCCGCGTCCGCCAGGCCCGCGAGGCTCGCATCGCCGACCTGAAGGCGCTGGCCGAGCAGATCGCCAAGATGGCCGGCATCACCATCGAGGCCAACGCCAACGACGAGGGCCACCTGTACGGCTCCGTCGCCGCCCCGGAAATCTCGCGCGGCCTCAAGGCCAAGGGCATGTCCATCGAGCCGGACATGGTCCGCCTGGAAGGGCCGATCAAGGAGACCGGCCTGTACGCCGTGAAGTTGAGCCTGGGTTACGAGATCGAGACCGAAGTGAAGGTCGCGGTCATCAAGGCCGCCAAGTGATCGCCCGCCTCCGGCAGGGACGCCCGGAGGCGCAGGTCGCAGGGAGGTGGACGCATGTCGCCGGAATCCATCGGGCCGGATCGCCTGCCGCCCCAAAACCTGGACGCGGAGCGCTCCGTCCTCGGCAGTATGTTGCGCGACAACGATGTCATCAGCGTCGTCGTGCAAATCATCACCGCCGAGAGCTTCTACGCCGACGCCCACCGCAAAATCTTCCAGGCCATTTCCGATTTCTACGACAAGGGCGGCCAGCCCGTCGATCTGGTCATCCTCGCCGAGGAGCTGATCCGGCGCGGCCAACTGGAGGACGTCGGCCGCCCTCCCTACCTCGCCGAGTTGTGGGACGCCGCCCCGACGGCGGCCAACGCCGAGTATTACGCCAAGATCGTCCGCGACAAGTCCATCGTCCGCAGCCTCATCCACGCCAGCACCGAGATCCTCCGCGACGCCTACGACCAGAACCAACCGGCCGAGGAACTGCTCGAAGGGGCGGAGCGCAAGATCCTCGATGTGGCCCAGATGGGCGTCACCGGCCAGACGACGACGCTGGAACAGGCCATCACGGAGACGTACCGCCGCATCGACGACCGCGCCAGCGGCAAGCAGAAGGCGGGCGGGCTATCGACTGGCTTCGCCGATTTGAATGAAATGACGGCGGGATTGCACGACGGCGAACTCGTCATCGTCGCGGCGCGGCCCACCGTTGGAAAAACGTCTTTTTCGCTCGCAATTATCCGTAATGTCATTATCGAGGAAAAAGCGCCGGTTTTCTTCGTCAGTCTCGAACAATCGCGCATCGAGTTGGCCGAGCGGTTGCTGTGCGCCCAGGCCCGCGTGGACAGCCACCGGCTGCGCAAGGGCACGCTCAGCTCCGACGACATGGACCGCCTCATCGACGCCGGCGGCGTGCTGCGCTATGCCAAGCTGTTCATCGACGATTCGCCGGTGCAAAGCATGTTGCGCATCGCGGCCAACGCCCGACGGCTGAAACTGCGGCACGACATCAAGCTGATTGTGGTCGATTACTTGCAGCTCATCGAGCCGGACAACCGCCGCGATCCGCGTCAGGAGCAAGTGGCCCAGATCAGCCGCCGTCTCAAGGCGCTGGCCAAGGAACTGCAAATCCCCCTCATCGCTCTGGCTCAGGTCAATCGCGCCTCGGAGGATCGCCAGGACCATCGGCCGCGCCTGGCGGACCTTCGCGAATCCGGCTGGATCGAACAGGACGCGGACACCGTGATGCTGCTGCACCGGCCTGATCGCTACGAGCCGGGACAGCACGAAGGCATCATCGAAGTGATTATCGGCAAGCAGCGCAACGGACCCACCGGCGAAATCACGCTCGCCTATCTGAAGCAATTCATGCGCTACGAGGACTACGCCGCCGGCACGCCCTTCGATAGTTGAGGGAGCGGGCGATCAACTCATCAGAAAGAACAGCATCGCCGTGGCCACGGCGTTGTTGATGCCGTGGGCGATCATCGCAGGCAGGAGCGTGCCGCGCCATTCGCGCATCAGCGTGAACGCCAGCGCCAAAGACATCAAGAGCGGCACCGCCAGGAAGCCTTGCGGATGGATCACCGCGAAGACGAAACTCACCGCCACGCCGCTGATGAGTACGCTCAGCCCCCGGACGCAAACAGGAGCTGGCCTCGCGGAGATGGCGATATAAGACGCCGCGAAACATCGTCTCCTCCACCACCGGAGCGACGACGCTGGCCACGAACAGCACCTCCAACCACACCCACCAGCCCGCGTGAGCCACCGAGAAGGCGATCGGGTGCCCCGGCGAATCGCTCGGCCCGAACTCGTTCGGCCCCCAGCCAAGCCGATCGCGCAACGCCGTCAGGCCCATCATCAGGAGCACACCAAGGAACACCATCGGCAGGGCCATCGCGTAACAGCCGATGCCCAGAAACGGCTCCAGCCACGGCCGGCGGCCGATCCGCCAACCGATGTCGTGCCGCACCTGCCGCCAGGGGATGCCGCGCAGCACCGGCCAGACGAGGGCGACCAGACTGCCAGCGCGGCCAGGCCGCTCAGGGCCAGGGTGCCGCCGCGGATCTCGAATCGGCCCAGAAGGTAGCGGCCGGCGAAGCCCAGACCCAGATACAGAAGCATGTAAAGGGCGAACGTCTCGGCGTAGACGCCGCCATGTGAGGAGCCACACCGCAGGCCGCCGCGCAGCTGTCCCAAGGCCCACAAGACGCCAAGGGCGACGAGCAAGGTCAGCCCCAACCCGCCCAGTATCAGCATCAACCCGAAAAAGTAGGACCACAGCGACCGCCAGGCCGGGGCCAGCACCGCCGGCGGGCGGCGGGGTCCGACCCTTCCGCCGGAGTCAGGGCCAGATCGCCGAACCAGCCGAGCCGGTCGCGCAGCACCTGCCGATCCTTCTCGGGTAGCGGGTCGGCCGCGGAGATCTTTTTCCCGAGCGGCGTAGAGGCTGGCGAGCAGGCGGCCGTCTCCGCCTCGTCCTCGGGCGGAGCGAGGTGGTTTTCTCTCCAAATGTCGTTGAGCAGGTGAAGCTGCTCGCACGCCTCCGCCGGCCCCTTCAACTCGCCGGCCAGCACGACGAAACGAAGGCGCTGGGCGTAGGTGTGGCGATTGAGCGCTTGCCGCGCCTGCTCGTACAGGCTCGCATCGCTCGAGGCGGGCTGGAGCTTCTTCTCCAACTGCTCCAAGCCGACGAGATAGCGGCCCTGGAAGCCCGTGGTGAGTAGATCATACTGTTGCTTTTCGAGGGACCGGCCGATTCATAGCGATACAGGATGAAGCCGACCACGGCGAGAATGACCAGCCAGGCCAGCAGCGGCCGGCCCTTGTGGGGAGGCGATCCGCGGGATGGCGTGCGATTGGGACATGCGTTTCTCTCCGGAGTCGTAGTCCCACATAGCCCCGGCTTGCCGGGGGAAATTTGACCCACGGCAACCGGGGGCTATGTGGACTACTGACCGACATTTTCCCACAGACGTAAGCCGCCCTGGAAGGCATTGCTGTTATCGCCCATGCGGCAGGCGGGCGGCAGTTCGTCGAGCTTCTTGGCGTTGCCGCCGCCCAGCACGACGTAATCGGACAGGAAGGCGTTGCGGAGGCGTTGCACCACGTCGAAAACGTGCTCTTCCACTTGCGGCGACCCAACTCCTTCAAGCCGGCTTGCCCCACGTATTCCTCGTAGGTGTAGCCCTTTTTGTACGGCAGGTGGCCCAGTTCCATCGGCAGCAGAAAGTTGTTGTACACCAGGGCTGAACCCAGCCCGGTGCCCAGGCCCAGAAACAGCATCCGGCCTCCCTCGTAACTGCCCAGTGCCTGCATGGCCGCATCGTTGATCAGCTTGACGGCCTGCCCCAGGGCCTTGGCGAAATCGAACCCCATCCAGCCATCTCCCAGGTTGACCGGCTCCTGTTGGATCACGCCGTCCACCACCGGGCCGGGATAGCCGATCGTGACCCGATCGTAGCTCCAATCCTTGGTTGCCGTCCGTACGCTCTCGATCATTTCCCGCGGTGTCAGGGTGGGCCCGGAGGGAATTTTGCGCACCTCCTCCTGTCCTTGCACCCTCAGTTTGATATGAGTTCCACCCACATCGATCACCAGAGTCTTCATGCTACGCCTCGTGTGCGGTTCGGTCGGGTTGTCGCGTCCATTCTAGCCGAGAAGGGGCCGCTGCGAATGGGGGGGAATGGCGACGGGCCGGGGTCGCCGTTTGGTGCAGCCCCGGCCCGTCCTCGGGCGCTGGTTGGCTTCGGATCCCTTAGGGAGGATTGTTACCGCCTGCCGCCCGGGCGCCCGCCCGCCTCCGCCCGGAGGCACCTCGGCCCGGAGGCGTGGTTGCCGCCCGGCGGTCTCTGGCCGCCGCCGGGGGGCATGAACATGCCGGGAAGACCGCCCTGCATCGGCTTGCCGGTCGTGGGATCGATCGCCCCTGGCCGGCCTTGTTCTGGCTCTGCGACTCCGGCAATTTCTTGCGGAAGATCTCTCGAATCGTCTTCATGGTGCTTTCCGACTCGAATTTGACGTTGTCGATGTAGCTGTTCCACTCCTTGGCCAGTTTCGCCAACTTGGTCTTGTCCACCTTGTTGTTGGCGTCCACGGCGCCGAAGGCGCGGGTGAAGCAACCCAGCAAGACTTCGTCGTCCAACTCGATGTTGCGCGGCATCTTGCCCAGTTCCTTGAAGTAGTGCTGCAACCCTTCGAGCTTCTGCTTGGCGAGGAAGTAGGTCAGCGACCAGGCGGCCGTCCGGGCCTTGCGAACCGCGGTTTCATAGGCGGTGTGGGTCGGGCTGCCTTTCGCCCCGGGACGGCAGGCTGCGGAAATAGGTGTCGCTGACCACCTTCATCAACGTCTCTACGGGCTTCTTCTCGAAGCCCTTGGCCTTCAGTTCGTGCCAGCGTGGCAGATAATACGAACTGGGGGCGCCGATGCCGGACCACGGCGACTGGAGCGGCGTCTCGAAGAAGCTGCCCAGGCCGAACAGCAGCCACTCCGGCGTCACCACATTGCGCGGCAACAGGCCGGAGAGAAGAGCAGTTGCCGGCTGGCCTCGTGGCTGACGGTGGCCAATTCCGCTTCGCTGCTCCAGGGCCTTGAGCATCAGGGCCACCATGCGGGCCTCAATGACCAAAAGGGGCTGAGTCGTGCCGAGGTCCGATAGCCATCGTCCTCTCAGGCCGCTGAGGATGTCGGTCTTGTAGCCTTTATCTTCAAAATTCTTCCAGTACTTCTCCAGTTGGTCGTAGGTCTCGTCCTGGCGCTTGGAGATCATCACCGCCAGGTTCTCGCGGCGGGCGAAGAAGCCATCGACCACCACGGGGCTGGAGGTGAGGATCTTCTGGAAGTGCTTGAAGTCCTTCTCCGACTGGTCACGACGGCCAGCAGGCGATGCTTGGGCACCGGCAGGGCCATGCCCTTCATGGCGAACCAGTAGTAGTACCCTCGAAACGAGTTCTCCAGCAAATCGATATGCGACTGGACCTCGATGCGGCTGGCGGTCGCGGAGTCATGGATGATCGCGTAGTGATGGGTGTTGTCCTCCGTCACCTTGTAGCCGCTCAGCAGGTGGTTGCGCCAGTTGGAGGCCTCCTCGTCCTTGACTGGCGGCTTGTCGAGTTCGGCCTTGACCTTCAGGTAGGCGATGGCGGCAGGATGGTTCTTGTCCACCTCGATCAGCTTGGCCATGACCAGGGGGAACTTGTCCACCAGGCCATGTTCCAGCGTCCAGTCGGCCAACTCAAGCAAGAGTTCGGCCGAGGCTTTGTCCTTGGTGTATTCCGCGAACTTCTTCTCGAAGCGATGCAGAACGGTCGGCAGCGATTTGTGATCGTTGTCCTTTTTGATGATGAACACCTCGAGCATCTTGATCTTGGAGATAAGGGTGCACGTGCCATTCTTACCAGTTGTGCTTCACTTTGGCCATGCCGATCTGTCCCGGGTCTTTCGGTTCGAGCTTCTTGATCAGGCGCTGTTCCCCCGCGGCGGCTCGACCTCGACGATGGCGACGACGAAGTAGGGAACGTCGTCAATATCGGGAGCGCCGCCCATCATCATTCCCATCATGTTCATCATGTCGCCGCCCATCATGCCGTACATGCCACCGCCCGACATGCCTGCCACCCATACCGCCTGCCCATCATGCCGCCGGGAGGCATACTGCCGCCGCCCATGCCGCGCATGCCCATCATGCCGCCGGGGGCATCCTGCCGCGCATGCCGCCGGGCATTCCGCCCCGGTTGGTCATGCCCGGCGGCCTCCCGACACGCCCTGCGGGCCGCCGCTGTTGCCGATCATGCCCATCTGCGCGGGCCGCCCGTCATGCCGGCCCCCTGGGTGCTCAACTCGTTGGTGGAGCCGCCCGTCGAGCCCAAATTGGCCACGATGATCACGTAGTCCGCCGAGGCCAGTCGGGCACTCGGAAACAGGAGTGCCGCTGCCAGATCCAACGCTTCATAACGACAACCTCCGCGCGAGGGCTGATTCGTGGTTCAGTGTCTTCCGCTGGGACGGCATCATCTTATTGTGACGGCTCCCCGCCCGACCGTAAAGGGAATTCGTCACCTTTGTCCACGAAATCTCTATTTTTTCCTCCCCTGGGCCTGAGCCACTGGCCGCGGGGGGAAGGCGTCCCCCGGCTTGCCGGGGCTGCATCGCGGTTCTTGATTCGCCAGAAGGGCGAGTGGGATATAATCCGCTGTTTGGGCGCCAGTTTTTCTCTGCGAGGGTGGCTATCATGGGCTTCAAATTGGATCGCGTGCATGTCTGGTCGGGCGAGGTGATGGATCAGGCCGGCGGGGTGTCGGGCAAGTTGTCGCTGCTGGCCCAGTCCGGCGCCAACCTCGAATTCATCTACACTCGACGGCAGGCGGATCAGCCCGGCATAGGCGTGCTGTTCATCGCGCCGATCACGGGGGCGATGCAGGTGCGTGCGGCCCGCTCCGCGGGGCTGAGCGAAACGGATAACCCCGTCGTGCTGCGCGTTGAGGGCGACAATCAAGCGGGCCTGGCTCATCGTCTGACGCAGCAGTGGGCGCTGGCCGGACTGAGCTTGCAGGGTCTGATGATGTCCGTCCTCGCCGACAAGTTCGTCGGCTACGCTTCGTTCGACACCGTGGCCGACTCCAACCGCGCCGCCGCCATCCTCGGCGACCTCGGCGCGGTCAGCTGAGAAGAAATAACCACAGAGACACAGAGGCACAGAAGAAGAAAAGACAATATTCAAAGAAGCTCTACAAAAAAAGACATAAGTGACAAAGAACGCAAAGGAAATAGAGTTTTTCAGATTTTTTTATGAAGGATCAAACTGACTCTCGTCTCTGTTTTTTTTCTTTTCTTGTGTCTTCGTGTGTCTCTGTGGTTATTTTCTTTTGATCGTGTAGGGCGGCATGGGCGGCGTTGAAGCCGCAGGCGCCGTGAACGCCGGCGCCGGGATGGGTCGAGGCCGACGCCAGGTACAGTCCCCGGATCGGCGTGCGGTAGCGGAAATACGGAAACACCGGACGGAAGATCAGTTGCTGATCGAATGGGCGCTGCCGCCGCCGAGGTCGCCGCCGACGAGGTTCTCGTCCATCGCTTCCAGGTCGGCCGGCGTGGCGATGAATCGCCCGCGGATCAACGCGCGAAATCCCGGCGCCAGCTCCTCCAGCCGCCGCTCGATCGATCGGCGAATGCTTCCTTGTGCCGCTCCCAGCCGCCTTCGACGACGACGGCACGTGCGAGTAGGCCCAGAGCGTGTGACCGCCCGCCGGTGCGCGGCCGGGATCGACCAGCGATTGCTGGCCGATGACGAGATACGGATGATCCGGCAATTGGCCGGCCCGGACTTGCCGGGTGAAGGCGGTCAGGTCGGCGAGGCTATCGCCGGCGTGAACGACGGCGGATTCGCGTGCTTCGTCGGAGGTCCACGGCACCGGCCCGGACAACGCCCAGTCCATCTTGAAGGTGCCCCAGGCATAGCGGAAGCGCCGCATCCGCGTCCGCAGCCACCACGTCGTCTCGCGTTCCCCCAGCATTCTCAAAAACAACGCCGGCGGCCCCACATCGGCGATCACGGCGCGCCGCACGGCGATCTCCTCGCCTTGCTCGGTCGCACCGCCGCCGCCCGGCCTTGACGGACCAGGACGCGCTCGACGCGCGTCCCAGGCGGACTTGCCGCCGGCCTCTTCCAGACGGCGAAGCAAGGCGTGGGTGATCGCCCGCGCCCCGCCCATGCGGCACGCGGAAGCCGCTGCCCGCCGCCAGCAGGGCCAGCACCATCCCATGCCGGCCCCGGCGAAATCATCCGGGCCAAGGTCGGCGTGCAGGGCCAGCCCCGGCACGACACGCCGCGCCGCCTCGGTCTGAAAATGCCGTCGGGCGAAGCCGCCAGTGCTGAGCAGCCCGCGCCGCCCGAGCCGCAGCAGATTGCCGATCCCCAGCCGCCAGGCCGGACCGATGGCAGGCAAGGGCGCCAGCAGCGCCGCCGCCAGACGGTCGCCCATGCCGCGCTGCCACTCGGCCAAGCGCCGCCAGGCCGGACCATCGGCGCCGAACGAACGCACCGTTTCCTCCACATCGCGGGAGATGGTCGCCGACGTGCCGTCCGGCGCGGGATGACAGCTCTCGCGGCGGCGTTGCCCCAGCGAAGTCCGGCGCCGGCCAGGTCGAGCGAGCGGAAGGCGGGGCTGTCGTCGGCGAAGGGGAAGAAGGCGGCACCGACATCGTGCAGATAGCCGGGCAGCGTCAATTCCTCGGAATACACCGCCCCGCCGGGCCGCGCCGCGCTTCCAGAACCAGCACGTCCCAGCCGTGCCGCGCCAGCGTCGCCGCCGCCGTCAGGCCGTTCGGCCCCGCGCCGATCACCACGGCATCCACGGCATTCTCCGATGACCAGGGGGTTCAGCGTCCGTTGGAGGAACATCATAGGAAGTCGCCTCCGCTTCTGCGAAGCAAGCGAACTGGCTCTCCGTTTGGGAAAAATGGTTGCACGCACTTTTCGCGCGCACAATTGCCCCCTGCGCACATTCTGGTTACAGTGAGGAGTGATCCTCACAGCAATTCCGGCGCTTTCCCGCGCCGGTCTGCTCGATTCGATCTTTATTCCAGGAGGGCATTCATGTCGATTACCTCCCTCTCGCCCGACCGAATGCGCCGACGTTTCCTCGCCCTGGTGCTGCCCGCCTGCGTCGGCTTGGCCCTCGCCGGTCTGCCGGCGAAGGCGCGGTGCCCAGGGGCAACGCTTCCGGGCGCCCGATTTCGACGGGGCCACCGGGTTCCTCGGCACCGACAAACCGATCAAGCTCAAGGACCTGCGCGGCAAGATCGTCATCCTCGACTTCTGGACGTTGTGCTGAATTAACTGCCTGCACCTCTTCCCCGACCTGGTCAGGCTGGAGAAGAAGTATCCCAACGAGGTCGTCGTCATCGGCGTCCACTCGCCGAAGTTCGAGAACGAGCGCGACCCGAAAAGCATCCAGAAGGCGATGCTCCGCTACGAGATCGACCATCCGGTCGTCAACGACGCCGACCGCAAAATCTGGAACGCCTACGGCGTCGATTCCTGGCCGACCGTGGCGTTGATCGACCCGGAAGGCTTCGTCGTCGCCGGCTCGAAGATCGGAGCACATCTACCACGACGCCGTCCCCGTCATCGACAAGCTCATCCGCACGCACAAGGCCAACGGCACGCTCAACGAGAAGCCGATCCACTTCACGAAGGAGCAGGCGGAGAAGGCGTCCAACAGTCCGCTGTATTTCCCCGGCAAGGTGCTGGCCGACAGCCGAACGCAACCGGCTGTTCATCGCCGACAGCACGCACCATCGCATCGTCATCACGGACCTCGACGGCAAGAAGATCGCCGTCGCCGGCACCGGCAAGGCCGGCCACATGCGGACGGTGCGTTCGCGTCGTCGGCGTTCAACGACCCGCAGGGTTTGGCCCTGGGCGGCGACACCCTGTACGTGGCCGACCGCAAGAACCACCTGATTCGCGCGTTGGATCTGGAGAAGCAGCACGGTCAAAACCATCGCGGGCATTGGCCATCAGGGCACGGACATCCGCCGCGGCGGCGTGGCCCTGCGCACCGGATTGAATAGCCCGTGGGGTTTGCTGTTGCCATCAGCGGCTATCTGTACATCGCCATGGCCGGCCACCATCAAATCTGGCTGATGGACCTGGCCAAGCGTACCGTCGTGCCGTTCGCCGGCAGACGGCTACGAGAACATTGCAGGATGGCCCGCTCCTCAGCAGTTGCTTCGCTCAGCCCAGCGGCTTGGCCAGCGACGGCGTTTCCCTGTACGTGGCCGACAGCGAGGTCAGTGCCGTCCGGTCGCTGCCGCTCGACGGCAGGGGGCAGGTGTGCACGCTCGTCGGCACGGGTCTGTTCGACTTCGGCGACGCCGACGGCATCGGCGTGCAAGCCCGGCTGCAACATGCGCTGGGCATCGTCTACGTCGATGGCAAGCTGTACGTGGCCGACACCTACAACAGCAAGATCAAGGTGATTGAC
>CAVYEC010000003.1:0-4776822 GCA_963767535.1 uncultured Planctomycetota bacterium | reverse complement strand
GACTTCGCGGTCGATCCAACCGAAGACGATGCCGTGGCGCAGATCCGCAATCGGCTGCCGTGGCGACCAGATGTGGTTTTCGACTGCGTGGCAAACCAGTCCTCGATCGAGCAGGCAATCGAGCTGGCGCTGAAAGGCGGAACCGTGGTGGTCGAAGGCGTTCCGCGGGGCTAGGTCTCGATCCCGCTTCACATGGTCCAGGACCGCGAGCTTCGGCTGCAGGGCACGGCGATGTACGTGCACGAGGACGTCGAGCGGGCGATCGAGCTGATCAGCGGCGGTCACATCCCGGCCGAGCGGCTGGTCAGCGCCGAATTCTCTCTGGGCGAAGCGGCAGAGGCTTTCCGAGCCGCGGCGGCAGGACGCGGAACCCGCGGAAGATCCAGATCACCCCACAGCGTTGATCCTCACGGTCACGCTGAACCTCGCGGTTGACATCACCTACCGCGTCAGGCGGATCCGCGAGGGAGAGACCGCCCGAGTCGCCAGCGTGGGCCGGCGGGCCGGCGGCAAAGGCGTGAACGTGGCACGTGTGCTGCACGCGCTCGGGCGGGAGGCCGCCGTCACCGGCTTCGTGGGAGGCTTCACCGGCGAGGCCGCACGCGCGGAGCTACAGCAGGCAGGCATGGCCGACGAGCCCGTCACGATCGGCGGGGACACCCGACTGACCGTGGTCGTGGCGAGGAGGACGGAAGCGCGACCGGGTTCTCCGAATCGGGCCCGGAGATCGAGGGATCAGAATGGCAGGCGCTCACCGACCACTACAAATCCCTGGCGCCCGCCGCAGACGCAGTCGTCGTTGCGGGAACCTGCCACCCGGCGTTCCTGATGACGCTACGCGCAACTCATGCGTTCGCCACCGAGGCCGGTGTTCCGGCGTTGCTCGACACCGAGGGCGATGCGCTCGCCACGGCTCCCGGCACAGCCGGCAATCGTGAAGATCAACGGGCAGAGCTCGCGGGTGTTCACCTGGCACCGATCTCGTCGACGGCGCCCAGCGGCTGCGCGAGCGAGGCGCCACATCCGTCGTCGTCTCGGAGGGCGCACGCGGGTTGACGTGGGTAGGCGAGGACGGCGTGCTGCGGGCGGCGCCGCCGCAGAAGGTGAAAGGCAACCCCACCGGCGCTGGCGACGCCGTGTCCTCGGCGCTGATCGCGGGGCTCGTCGATGGACCGACCCCCTGGCCGGAGCGGCTCGCAGATGCCGCGGCGCTGTCGGCCGCTGCGGTCTCGCGCCGCTCGCGGGATCCTTCGACGAGGCAGAAGGCACCACGCTTGGCGAACGCGTGGCGGCCGGCCCGCGCGCGCCAGCCTCCGCTCTCACGGCCAGGCGCTCCTCGGTCTCGGTGTGAAAGCCGAAGATGTGCTCGGGATCGATGCGCAGGCGCACGTTGGTTCCCGGCTCGCCGTGCGTCGTAGCCCTCCGTCCGCGCCACGAATCTCGACTCGAGTGCCCTCGATCGACGCGTGGACGTAGGAGTCCGCGCCGAGTGACTCGACAGCACCACCTCGCCCGGGACTCCCGCACCGTCGCCCCCACCACCGCTGTCGGCATCGCTCACCCGTCACGTGCTCGGGCCGGATCCCGAGGATGATCTCGCGCAGGCTCGCCTCGCCGACACGCCCGCGCCAGCCGCTCTGGAGCTTGATCGTCTGCCCGCCGAGCCGCACTGCGCCCTTGCTCACCGGCAAGCGGATGAGGTTCATCTGCGGCAGCCCGATGAAGCCGGCTACGAACGCGTTGACGGGTTGTCGTAGAGCTCCCGGGGGGCGTCGTACTGCTGCAGCGTTCCGTCCCTGAGCACGGCGACGCGATCGCCCAGCGTCATCGCTTCCCCCTGGTCGTGGGTCACGTAGACCGTCGTCGTCTCCAGGCGGCGCTGCAGCTCGGCGATCTGCACTCGCGTCTGTACGCGCAGCTTGGCGTCGAGGTTGGACAGCGGCTCGTCCATCAGGAACGCCTTGGCCGGCGGACGATCGCCCGGCCCATGGCCACGCGCTGGCGTTGGCCGCCCGAGAGTTGACGCGGCTTACGGTCGAGCAGCCCATCGATGTCGAGCATTCCAGCGACCTCGCGCACGCGCTTGTCGCGCTCCTCTCGAGCCACGCCGTGCATCTTGAGCGCGAAGCCGATGTTCTCGGCCACGGTCTTGTTCGGATACAGGGCGTAGTTCTGGAATACCATCGCGATGTCGCGGTCGCGCGAGTCGATGCCGCTCACGTCCTCGCCTCCGAGCTCGATCCGGCCGCCGCTCAGCTCCTCCAAGCCGGCGAGCAGGCGCAGCGCGGTCGTCTTGCCCGAGCCCGACGGTCCGACCAGGACCATGAAGCCGCCGTCCGGCACCTCGAGGCTGAGGTGGTCGACGGCGAGCGAGTCGCTCCCCGGATACCTGCAGCAGACACCGTCGTAGATCACTTCGGCCATCGGGTAAGCCTCCTCATTTGATCGCCCCCATCGACAGCCCGCGCACGAGCTGTCGCTGGGCGATCCACCCGGCGATCAGCACCGGCACCGAGGCCAGCGTGGCCGCGGCCGCGAGCTTGGCCCAGTACAGGCCCTCGCTGGTCACGAAGCTGACCAGGAACACCGGCATCGTCGCCGCGCGGATCGACGTCAGGTTGAGCGCGAAGAAGAACTCGTTCCAGGCGAAGATCGCGCAGATGAGCGCCGTCGCCGCCAGGCCGGGCGCTACCACCGGCAGCACCACCTCGGTGAGCTCGTGGCGCACGTCGGCTCCGTCGATGCGGGCTGCCTCGAGGATCTCACTGGGCACCTCGAGGAAGAACGAGCGCATCATCCACACCGCGATCGGCAGGTTCATCGCCGTGTAGAGCACGATCAGCGTCGGGATGCTGTCGAGCATCCCGATGTCGCGCACCGCGAGGTAGATCGGCACGATCGCCGCTACCACCGGAAGCATCTTCGTCGAGATGAAGAAGAAGAGCGCGTCGCGCCAGCGCCGGATCGGCCGCATCGAGAGCGCGTAAGCGGCGGGCGTGGCCAACGCGAGCACGAGCAGCACCGATACGACGTGGCGATCGCGGAGTTGGCCAGGAACGGTCCCATGCCACCGCTGAACACCTGCTTGTACTCGCTCAGCGTGGGATGGAAAATGAACTTCGGGGGGTTGCTGTAGGCGGCGGCCTCGGGCTTGAACGAGGTCAGCACCATCCAGAACACGGGGAAGAAGAACACGATCGCCGCGATCCAGGCCACGGTTCCCCACGCCACGCCGCCCAGCCGCTCGCGCAGTCCGGGCCGGCGGCCGCGTCGGGACCGTACCCGCGCGGGCGGCGAATGCGCCATCAGGCCCTCCCCTCGTTCTCGATGAACAACCCGAACACCGTGCGCAGTGCGATCGTCGCCACGATGATCGTTCCCACGACCGTGACCACGCCGAGCGCGGCAGCCTGTCCGATGTCGAAGCCCTCGAACGCGCGCTGGTAGATGTAGAAGGGCAGGTTGGTGGTGGCCGTGCCTGGCCCGCCCTGGGTGATCATGTAGATCGCGTCGAATGTGTTGACCACGTAGATCGACCCGAGCAGGATCCCGAGCTCGAGGTACGGGCGCAGATGCGGCAGGGTGAGCTCGCGGAAGCTCGCCCAGGCGCTCGCGCCGTCGACGCGCGCCGCCTCGAGCACGTCGCGCGGCTGGCCCTGCAGCCCGGCGAGCAGGATCAGCATCTCGAAAGGCGTCCACTGCCAGATCACGGTGGCCATCACCGAACCGAGCGGATGCTTGGCGACGAAGTCGACGGGCGCGGCGCCGAACCAGCCGATCACCCAGTTGACGATCCCGTACACCGGGTCGAGCATCGTCGTCTTCCACATCAGCGCGGCCGCCGTGGGCATGACCAGGAAGGGCGAGATCAGCAGCGTGCGGGCGAGTCCGCGGCCGAGGAACTTGCGGTCGAGCAGGACGGCCAGTGCGAGGCCGAACAGGGTCGCGATCAGCACCGAGCCGAAGGTGATCTCGAGCGTGTGGAGCAGCGCCCCGTAGAACACCGGGTCGGTGAACACCGCGCCGTAGTTGTGCAGCCCGACCCAGTGCGGCGAACCCGGCTTGGCGATGTTCCACGACTGCAAGCGAGTAGTACAGCGTGAGCAGGAACGGGATCTGCGTGACGAGGATCGTGAACACGAGCGCCGGCATCAGCGGCAGACGCCGGCTCCACGCCCTCGCTCGTGCGGCGGTCTTGCCCGCGCGCGCCGGGCAGGTGTACCGATCGATCGGCGGTCGCGGTGGCCATCAGCGCTTCCTGTATCCGTTACCGACCGTGACCGCGTACTCCTGCGCTGTGGTGAGCGCGCTCGACACCGGCTCCTGCCCCGCAATCGCCGCGGTGATCTGCTGGCTGACCCGCTGTCCCAGGTCCTGGAACTCGGGGATGTCGAGGAACTGGATGCCGGTGTAGGGCACCGGGGGGACCGTCGGGTGGTACGGATCCGCCTCTTCGATGGCGCGCAGCGTCGGGTTGGCGAACGCCTTCGCCGCCTTCTGGTACTGCGGGATCTGGTAGGTCGAGAGGCGGCTGCCGGGCGGCAGGTTCGCCCACCCCAGCTTCTCGACCGACCAAGCGGATGTAAGCCGCGCGAGGTGGCCCACGAGATGAACCGCCATGCGGCCTGCTTGTTCGGCGAGGTCACCGGGATCGCCGAGGGACCACGAGTACAGCCACCCAGAGTGGGGCGTCTCCATGACCGGCGCCTCGACGTAGCCGTTCTTGCCCACGACGGTGCTCGTTCCCGCCGCCTCGATCGTCCCCGCCGTCGAAGTGGCGTCGTACCACATCGCGGCCTTGCCCTGTCCGTACTGCGTCGCGCACTCGGTGAAACCGTCGCCGGCCGCGCCCGGCTCGCCGTACTTGCTCACCAGGCTCACGTAGAACGACACGGCCCGCTCGGTCGCGCGGCGAGGTGAGCTCGGCGTGCCAGTCGGGGTCGTACCACCTGCCCCCGAACGTGTTGATCACCGTGTCGAGCGGAGCCAGGACCTGACCCCAGCCCGACTCGCCGCGCAGACAGATCCCGGCGATTCCCTTCTTCTTGTCGTTCAGGCGCTTGGCGAACCCGGCGACCTGGGTCCACGTCGGGTGCGCCGGCATCGTTCAGCCCGGCCTTTCGGAACAGGTCCTTGCGGTAGATGAGGAACGACGATTCGCCGTAGAAGGGGACCGAGTACATGTGCCCCCGCCACGAGAGCGCCTTGCGGATCGACGGGATGAAGTCGTTAGCGTCGTACCCGGGAGTATGGTCGATGTACGGCTGCAGGTCGGTGATCCAGCCGTAGCTCGCCCACAGCGGCGTCTCGTAGTTCGAAGATCATCACCACGTCGAACTCGTTGCTCCTGGTCGATACCGAGGCGGTGATCTTGGCGCGCGATTCGTTCTCGGGCAGCGTGACGTAGTTGACCTTGATGACGGGTTCTGCTTCTCGAACGTGCTTCGTCAGCGACTCGACGTCCTGCATCTGCGGGTTGGCGACGATCGCAACCCGGAGCGCGACGCTATGTGCTCCCGAGCCTCCCCCGCCTCCGGCGCCGGCGAGGCCGCAGCCACCAACCGCCAGGGCCGCCAGCGTGGTTAGCGCCGTCGCGATTGCGCGGCGGCTGACCCTGAGCGTTAGCGGGGACCTCGTCACGTCAGGCACTCCTCCCCTCCTTCGCCTTCCCAGTGAAGAAGCGCCTAAACGACACCGCGTTGTCGCCAAGACGTTCGCGTGATGGCGTCCCGGGCGGTGGCTGAAGCTCATCCTGGGAGCTCCGTCGCGGATGTTTCGCTGAGGGCTTCGAGCGTTGCGCGTGCGCCCCGCTCGTGCAACGACTGAAGCGTCGATCGAAACGGGCCTGCGAAACGCGGTTCATCCCCCAAGTCGCCGAACAGACGGCGCTGTGCGATGAAGGCACCGGGAACTTCGCGCTGGCGCCGGGCTGCGTCTTTGAGCTCAGGCGCGAGCCGGTCAACGATCTCGATTGGCTGACCCTGCTCGTCGACACCTTCGGCATAGCGTGCCCAGCTCGCGACGACCGCCGCCGCGCGCCATAACTCCCGGCCTGAGTCGAGCTGCGCGCGAATGACCGGCACCACGAACTTCGGAATGCGGTCGGAGCCGTAGGCGCACACCCGCGCGAGCGTGTCTGGGACGTGAGCGTTGGAAAACCGCTCGATCAGCGAGCGGGTGTAATTCTGGAGGTCGATACCGGGCACCGATGGCAGCGTCTCGCCACCTTCATCCTCCAGATAGCCGAGCAGGAAGGTACGCAGCAACGGATCCTGGGCGGCTTCATGGACGAAGCGATAGCCGCACAGATACCCGAAGTACGCAAGCGCCTGGTGGCCCGCGTTGAGCAACCGCAGCTTCATCAGCTCGTACGGCTCGACATCGCCGACTACCTGCACCCCGACGCGTTCGTACGACGGCCGGCCCGCTGAGAAGCTGTCCTCCAGGACCCATTGAGCGAAGGGCTCGCAGACGACGGGCCAGCGGTCCTCGATACCGAACCGGGCACTCACCTCGATGCGGTCTTCCTCGGTAGTGGCGGGCGTGATCCGGTCCACCATCGAGTTCGGAAAGGCGACTTGATCCTCGATCCACGCGCCGAGCGCCGGATCTCGCAAGCGCGCAAAAGAGGTGAACGCCGCTCTCGACTGCCGGCCGTTGCCGGGCAGGTTGTCGCACGACATGACCGTGAAGGGCGGGGCGCTGCGCTGCTGGCGGCGGCAGATGGCCTCAGTGACGAGCCCGAAAACCGTCCGTGGCTCGCCAGGGTGGAGGAGGTCGTGCACGACGTCGGGATCTTCGGCGTCGAACTCTTCGCTATCCGGGTCGAGGTTGTATCCACCCTCGGTGATCGTCAGAGAGACCACCCGCACCCGCTCGTCGGCCATTGCCTCGATCACCGCTTGCCCATCGTCGGGTGCGAACAGATACCGCGTGATCGAGCCGACGATCCGCGCGCCGCACTCTCCGCTGCCGTTTTTCTCCACCAGCGTGTACAGGCCGTCTTGCGCTTCCAGCGTCTCCTTCATGGGCCGATCGCCGGGCATGACGCCGACCCCGCAGATCCCCCACTGGAGTTCTCCGATCTCCGACAGAACCCGGTCGTGATACATGGCCTGGTGGGCGCGATGGAAAGCGCCGACACCAAGGTGCACGATGCCGACGGAGACCCGCCCACGGTCATAGGTCGGTATCGGCAGCCGCTCTGCGAAGCAGGTGAGCGTGTCGGCGTGCAATGGCACGCTCCGTGGCTCCAACCTCCGCGTGCTCCTCTCACGCTGGTCACTTTCGAAGACTGGCCCGGTGCTGCTCATCCTCTCCTCAGCAAACGCTCACATGAGCGGTGATGCACCAAGGTGGTTCAAATGATCGCGAATCCGAGTGCGGATGTCAACGATCCGTGCAAAGATTCAGATATGAGCGCTCAAATGAGCGGTAGCCCGGGCGAGGAGCCCCACGCATTCACCTCCGCTCCCGAGGAGCCGCGCACATCCGGGTCCGTGCGGGAGGGAGGCGGGCGGACCGCCGCGTCCGGGTCGGCAGCACTGGTACTGACCGCAAACGTCGCCCGGCGCTATTACTTGGACGGAGCGACCAAGAGCGAGATCGCGGAGGAGCTGAAGCTCAGCAGGTTCAAAGTCGCCCGGATCTTGAACCAGGCCCGGGACGCCGGTTTGGTCAAGATCGAGATCGACTACCGCGGGGACTTGGACCTCGATCGTTCGGTCGCCCTCAGCAACGCGTACAACCTGCGCCACTGTCTGGTTGTCGATTGTCCGGAGCTCGACCCGGCGCAGCTACGAGCGCAACTGGGCGCAGCAGCTGCGGGGCTGCTCGACAGAAATCGTCGGTGCCGACGACGTGCTCGGGGTGGCATGGGCCCGATCGCTGATGGCTATGCGCGGCTCGCTGAGACGGCTTGCTCCGTGCGCAGTCGTACAGCTGACCGGATCCCTTACGCAAGCGGACTCGGAGGACAGCGCCGTCGAGCTCGTCCGCGACATCGCGCGCTCGTCCTCTGGGCCGGCGTTCTACTTCTACGCCCCGATGATCGTGTCCGACGCGGCAACCGCCCGCGCGCTGCGAAGCCAGCCGGAGATCGCCCGGACGCTCAGCCGAGCGGCCGAGGTGACCAAAGCCGTCGTCGGCGTCGGGGCGTGGCGACCGCGCGAGTCGACGGTTGCCGACGCCGTCAGTGGGCGCGAGCGACAGGAGATGTATGAGCTCGGCGTTCGCGCCGAGATCGGTGGCATCCAGCTGGACGAGCGAGGCAACCCGCTGCGGACGGTCCTGACCGATCGGCTCGTCGGCGTCACCGCCCAGCAACTGATGGCCGTGCCCGAGGTCATCGCGATCGCCTACGGCACCTCGAAGGCGGATGCCGTCGAGGCAGCGTTGCGAGGAAAGCTCGTGACCGGCCTCGTCACCCACTCGGCGATGGCCTCGGCGCTGCTCACGCGCGCATGATCGGGCTCCCCGACGACCGCGGCGAGGTCGCGCTCGTGGGCGGCTACACGAACGCGGGGCATGTGGTCCGCGTCGGCAATACGGTGCGGCGCCCCCAGTGTCCGACCAGTGCCGCAGCTCACGCTGTCCTCGAGCACCTGAGCCGAGTGGGGTTCGATGGCGCCCCCAGGTTCCTCGGGATTGACGAGCGGGGGCGAGAGATCCTCACCTATATCGAAGGGGAAGCGGTCCTGGCGCCGTATCCGGGCTGGGCCATGACGGATGAGGCGCTGGTGAGCGTGGCTAGGCTCCTGCGCCGTTACCACGACGCGATCGCAGCCTTCGATCCTTCGCCTCACACCTGGCCGAACGCGGTCCCCGAGCCATTCCAAGGCCGGCTCGTCACCCACAACGACCCCAACCTCGACAACATGATCTTCATGGGTGGGCGGGCTGTCGCGCTGATCGACTTCGACCTGGCGAGCCTAGGCTCTGCGGTCTGGGACGTGGCCTGTGCCGCTCGCCTTTGGGCGCCCCTGCGCCATGAAAGCGACATCCCGGTGCGGCTGCGCGGGCGGTCGCTCGAACGGCTGCGCCAATTCGTCGATGCCTACGGGCTTTCGCAGGCCGATCGCCAGCAGCTCGCGGATGCGCTTCCGCTTGCTCACGACTGGTGCTATCGGATCGTGCGCCGCGCAATCGCGGGAGGACACGAAACGTTCGAGCGCATCTGGAGCGAAGGCGGTCGGGCACGTGCTGAGCGGACGCGGGAGTGGCTCGTCATGCACGCGGGGTCGATCCGGACGGCAGTCTGCAGCCCCGTCACTGCCGTAGCCCAATCCCATGGCTGAAGGCCTTCACGATGGTCTCGTGGCTGCCCCGACCGTCGTTTGCGCGGGTGATCCCCGGGTACGTCGTTGTGGAGTGATGAAGGAGCTACCGATGCGTCCTAGTGCGTCCGCTCCTCCGAGCCTGGGCGAAAAATGATGCGGGCTGCCGTCTGGGAGCGCCCCGAGGAGCTGCGGATCGAGGAGCGTCCCGACCCTGAGCCCGGTCCGGACGAGATCGTCGTTCGTGTCGGTGCGTGCGGGATGTGCGGCACCGACCTGCACATTGCGAAAGGCGAATTTCCACCCACCGTGTACCCGATCGTCCCCGGTCACGAGTTCGCGGGCGAGGTCGTGGCGGTCGGCGGCGATGTGGAGGGTCCGCAGGTAGGGACCCAGGTTGCGGTTGACCCGTCGCTCTTCTGCGGGCATTGCGACTACTGCCGGGTGCAGCGCGGCAACCTCTGCCGAAACTGGGGTGCGATCGGCGACACCGTCGATGGCGCCTTCGCGCAACTGGTGAAGGCGCCCGCGCGCAACGCCTACGAGCTCCCTGAGGGCACCTCGGCGCGCGCCGGGGCCCTGGTTGAGCCGCTGGCCTGTGCCGTGCACGGGATGCGCCGGCTCGATCCGGCACCGGGCGACTCGGTGCTGATCACCGGCGCCGGAACGATGGGTCTACTGCTGCTGCAGCTGCTGCACCAGGGCGGCGCCGCGAGCATCACGGTCGTCGATCGCAACGAGCGGCGGCTGGGGATCGCCGAGCGGCTCGGCGCCACCTCGGTCGAGACCGAGATCGGCGCGACCCGCAGCGAGCACCCCGATGGCTTCGACTGCGTGGTCGACGCCACCGGCGTGCCTCCGGTGATCCAGGAGGGGGTGGAGAGAGTCCGGCGCGGGGGCAAGCTGATGGTGTTCGGCGTGGCGCCCGAAGAAGCGCGGATCGACGTCTCGCCGTTTCGCATCTACAACGACGAGATCACGGTCGTCGGGTCGATGGCGGTCCTCTACACGTTCGTTCCCGCGATCGAGCTGCTGCGGGCCGGCGCGGTCCAGACGGAGCCGCTCCTGAGCCAAACATTCCCACTCGAAGGCTTCGAAGATGCCCTCGCCGCGATGAGAGCGGGCGAGGGGATCAAGATCCAGGTTCTGCCGAACGGATGAGCGCGTCCGGCCGCGGACGCGGCGCGATCGTCGGGATCGACGTCGGTACCTCGGCGGTAAAGGGCGTGGCGATCGATGACGAGGGGAAGGTGCTTGCGATCGCGGAGGAGAGCTATCCCCTGTCGACGCCGCGGGTCGGTTGGGCAGAGCAGGACCCGGAGGACTGGTGGCGGGCCAGCGAAGCGGTCCTGTCGAAGCTGCAAACGCAGACCGGAGAACCGCGGGCGATCGGGCTGAGCGGCCAGATGCACGGCCTGGTCACCCTGGAGGGCTCGGGCGAGGTGATCCGGCCCGCGATCCTCTGGAACGACCAGCGCTCGGCGCCTCAGTGCGACGAGATCGAGGACACGATCGGCTTCGACCGGTTGATCGAGCTCACCGGCAACCGGGCTCTGCCCGGATTCACCGCACCCAAGCTGCTGTGGCTCCGCCACCACGAGCCGGAGAACTACGAGCGGATCGCGCAGGTCATGTTGCCCAAGGACTACGTGCGGCTGCGACTGTGCGGCGAGCACTCAACCGACGTGGCGGATGCGTCAGGGATGCTGCTGCTCGACGTCGCGCATCGCCGCTGGAGCGAGGAGGTGCTCGACGCGCTCGAGCTCGATCCGGAGTGGTTCGGCCGCGCGCAGGAGAGCCCAGAGGTCTCCGGCCACACCGATGACGGCATCCCGGTTGCGGCCGGCGCCGGTGATCAGGCCGCCGGAGCAGTTGGGGTGGGCGTCGACCGCCCCGGGCCGGCCTCCGTGGTCCTGGGCAGCTCGGGTGTGGTGTTCACCGCACTCGAGCAGTTCGCGGCCGACGCTCGTGGTCGCGTGCACGCGTTCTGCCACGCGGTCCCCGGCAGCTGGCATGCGATGGGAGTGATGCTCTCGGCGGCGGGGTCGCTGCAATGGCTGCGAGACTCGGCGCTCGGAGGCGGCGCCTACGACGAGCTCACCGCCGCCGCAGAGCGATGGGCGCCGGGAGCTGAGGGTTTGCTGTTCCTGCCGTATCTCGCGGGCGAGCGGACCCCCCATGCGGACCCGGACGCGCGCGGCGCCCTGGTCGGACTCGAGCTGCGCCACGACCAGGGAGCGATCGTGCGAGCGTTATTGGAGGGCGTGGCGTTCGGCCTGCGCGATTGCCTCGATCTCCTGGTCGACGTCGGGGCCCAAATCGAGACCGGCCGGGTATCCGGAGGCGGCGCGCGCAGCGACTTGTGGCTCAAGATCGTGGCCTCGGTGCTCGAGCTGCCGCTGGAGCGGGTCGCGGTCGACGAAGGCGCCGCGTTCGGCGCGGCGATCCTTGGCGGCGTCGCCGCGGGCGCTTGGCAGGACGTGTACGAGGCGACGGCGGCGACCGTTCGCGTGAGAGAGACGGTCGAGCCGATAGCCGAGTGGACGGAGCCCTATCGCGAGCAGCTGAAGCAGTTCCGCTCGCTCTATCCGGCGCTCAAGCGTCTATCCCGGTAGGGATGTGCGACAAGCGCGGCCCAGGACCGAGCGAGATAGGCCCTAAGGCGCTTCGATGAACTTCTTCATGCGGGCCTCGACCAGCTCGCCCATTGCCTGGTCGAAGCTCGCTCGGATCGCCTCGACCGCGAGTGGGCGCAGCCGCTCCAGCGAGTCTGCGAGCTGATCCCACTCATCGGCGGAGCGCTGCGCGTCCTTCCCCTCGCCCATCACGTCGGACAGGAACAGCCGCACGTATTCCTTGGCGATCGCGCGGGTGTGGTGGTCGATCTTCTCGGCCACGGCGAGCGAGTGGGAGAGCGGGATCCCCATCTCGGCCAGCTGCTCGCCGGCGGAGACAAGCGTGGGATTTCGGATCTCCCAGCGACCTTCGCCGAGATCGCGGAGCAACCCGAGCTTCTCGGCCTTGCGGAGTGCCTTCCGATCTAGCGGGGCGCCGAAACGCTCGACGAGCTCGTCGGTGTTCGCGAACTCGGGGATCGTGTCGCCGAAGGAGTGCAGCAGGGCCCGCCCAAAGCGCACGATCTGCTCGGCAGCCCCCTCGGGCCGGTTCAGCAGGCGTCCAATCGCCTCCAAGCGGAAGCCCTCGGCCTGCATCGCCTGGATCACCCGCAGGCGCTCCACGTGCTCAAGCCCGTAGTAGCCGGTGCGAGCCCGGATCACCGGCGGCAGCAGCAGCCCCCGCGATTGGTGGGCACGGATGTTGCGAACGGTGACGCCCGTGACGCGCGCCAGCTCGTCGATCGTCAGCTCCTGAGGAGGCGACTCCGCCGCCATTGGCGAATCGTACGTGCCGGTCGTGGTGCTGAGCGGTTGGTTGCTGCTCACGGCGCGGCGCAGTCGGCTGGGCGCCGACCGTCGCCCCGAGCAATCGTGAGCGCTACATGTCCATGCCGCCGTTCACGTGCCAGACCGCGCCGGTGATGTAGGACGACTGGTCTGCCGCCAGGAAATGCACGACACGCGCGACCTCATCCGGCTTGCCGAGCCGCCCCAGCGGAATCTGCGACTTGATGCTGTCGAGCACCTTCTCCGGGATGGTCTCCACCATCTCGGTGGCGATGAAGCCGGGAGCCACCGTGTTAACGGTGATTCCGGGGCCGTCCTCGTCGAGCTTGCCCGCCTTCTTGAGCTGGTGCGCGGCCTCCAGCGCGAGCGTCTTGGTCAGTCCGAACAGCCCGGACTTCGAGGCCGCGTAGTTGGCCTGGCCGATGTTCCCCATCTCGCCGATGATCGAGGAGATGTTGATGATCCGCCCGGAG
Source organism: uncultured Planctomycetota bacterium (assembly GCA_963767535.1). GTDB lineage: Bacteria > Planctomycetota > Planctomycetia > Gemmatales > Gemmataceae > JAJPHU01. The sequence goes on along the minus strand of CAVYEC010000003.1, from coordinate 4,763,670 downwards.
CCGCGCTCGAGCATATGTGGCAGGACCGCCTGGCTCATGAAGAAGGCGCCGGAGAGATTGACCGCGATCACCTTGTACCAGTCCTCGTCGCTCATCTTCAGGACGGTCTTGTCGATCGTGATGCCGGCGTTGTTGACGAGGATGTCGAGCCGGCCGTGCTGGTCGATCACCTCCTGCACCGAGCGCCGGCAGTCCTCGGCGGAGCCGACGTTGCCCTGATGGATGCTCCCCTTGAGGCCCTCGCCGCAAAGCTCGTCGATGAACTTCTGAGCCTTCTCGCGGTTTGAGCTGTAGCCGGCCGCAACGTCGCAGCCCTGTTCGGCCAGGCTGTGGCAGATCGCCGCGCCGATCCCGCGGGTACCGCCGGTCACGAACGCCACTTTGCCATGGAGGCGAGGCCGCCGGACCTGGGTCTGGGGGGCTTCACTGGTGACTGACATGTCCCTCTCCTTCCTTCGTTCCTTGCGAGGCTCGAGTCGGTGCTGGCGGGCTTCCTCCGGTGGTCCGCTAACGGTCCGAGCGCTCGGCCAGCCACTCGGCGAGCTCGGGCCAGATCTCCTGCTTTGCCTTCGAACCGGCCATCAGGCCGATGTGGCCGCCGGGCCGGTCGAGGTGGGTGACGTCCTGGCTGGCGACCAGATCGAGCAGCGGCACCGTCCCCTCGGGCGGCGCGATGTGGTCAGCGCCGGCGGTCACGACCATCAGGTTCTGCTCGATCCGGCGCAGATCGACCCGCTCGCCGCGGAGCCGCAGGCGCCCGTCGACAAGCTTGTTCTGCTTGTACATCGCCGTGATCCACTCGCTGTAGGCCCGCGCCGGGAACGGCGGGTTGTCGGCCACCCACTTGGCCATCGCCTGATAGCTGGCCCGTGGATCCTTGCCATCGAGGATGTTCTGGAAAAGCTTGCGGTAGGTGGTCCAGTAGTTGGTGACGGGCTTCATCATCTTGTTCGCCAGGTCGATCCCGGCGCCGGGGATCGCGCCATAGCTCTCGGCCACGAGGTCGACGTCGAAGTAGTCGCGGCCCACCCAACGCGCATAGAGCGACTTGCTGGGGTCGACCGGCGTAGTCAGCAGGATCGCGTTGCGGGCGGGGCCATCGGGGTGCAGGGCGCAATACATCGCGCACAGCGTCCCCCCGATGCACCAGCCAAGAAGCGAGAGCTCCTCCTGTCCGGACTCCCGCAAGGTCTCCCTGATCGCCCACTGCAGCTCGTCGCACACGAATTCGTCGAGCCCCATGTCGGCGTCCTCCTCGGCGGGGACCCCCCAGTCGACCAGGAAAACGTCGAAGCCCTCCTCGATCAGGAACTGGACGAACGAGTTGCCGGGCCGCAGATCGAAGATCTCCGGCCGGTTGATCAGCGCGAACACGAGCAGGACCGGAATCGGATGCGCCCGCTTGCTGGACCGATAGCGGTACAGCGTGGTCTTCCGGTGCGTCCAGACTATGTCCCGCGGGCTCTGGCCGATCGCGGCGTCGGGCGTGGTCAGGACGATGTTGGTGAACTCGAGCGCGGCCCTCGGCGTGCGTCGGAGCTGGTCCAGAACGCTCATCGAGCTGCCGACTCGCGATCCTCCGAGCGAGAGTTGCCAGTGGACCGAGCGTTCGTCCTGCGGTTACGCGCCCGGCCAGATGAGGGCTTCCGGTCCACCGAACCAGCTGAGGAGCGAAGTTCATCGCGCAGTTCCTCGACCTCCTGGAGCACCCGCTCGAGCTTGTCCTCAGTACGCGCCAGCTGGCGAGCGAGCCGGATCACGTCGGAGCGACCAGCGACGCGGAAGTTGCGCAGCACCATGTCCATCCCGTCGGCGCCGAGCTTGGCAATCGCCGCGGCGTTCTCCGCCAAGCGCGCCAGCGCCACCCCGAACCCTTCGCTCGAGACCATCCGCTCCATCGCCTTCGCGGTAGCCGCCTCCGACTCTTCGTAGAGGCGTGCCGCTTCCTGCGCAGGTGTGGGACGGTCGGTGCTCACCCTCTCTCGGCATAGGCTACCCCCCGCGCGCGAGCGGAATCCAACCTTTGTGCCGGGCCCCGGCCGAGCGCGAGATGACCCGCCCGAGCTAAAAGTTTGGCGTTTGCGTACGACCCCTGCGTACTCATTCGAGAGGCTTCTCGCGGGTCGGCGAGGTTTATGCTCGTCCCGTGCCGAAAAGCGCCCTCGGCGAATTCATCCGCCGCCAGCGAGAGCTGCAGGAGCTCTCGATGCGACAGTTCGCCGGGATGGTGGGGATCTCCAACCCGTACCTGTCTCAGATCGAGCGAGGGCTGCGAGCGCCATCGGAGAGCGTCCTGAACGCGATCGCGGAGTCGCTCCAGACGTCGGCGGAGACGCTCCGAGAGCAGGCCGGGGTCTCGCCCGAGGCCGACCACAGCGGCTCGGCCGTGGTGAAGGCGATCACGGCCGACACACGCCTGACCGCCGCGCAGCGGCGAGCGCTGCTCGAGGTCTACAAGTCGTTTACGTCGTAGGGGAGTTGCGCCGGGGCCGGGTCCGTTCGGCGGTGCCGCGCGGGCGGCTGGCTGCGGTCACGTCCGCCAGCAGCGGCGGCCAATACTCGCCCAGCGCCTCACGCCCCATGAACAGGCCCAGATGGCCACCGGTGGTGACGCGGCGAGTGATCGCGCTCTCCGGGGTGCCCGCGAAGTCCGCCAGCGCGAACACCTGATCAGGCGGCGTGATGTGATCTTTGGCTCCCGCCAGCAGGTTTAGGGGGCACTCGATCCGCTTCAGGTCGACTCGCTGGCCGCCGATCTCGAGCTCACCGCGGATCAGCTCGTTGTCGCGGAACAGGTGCTGCACGATCCACAGGTAGAACGCGCCGGGGATCGGCTGGGTGTGCTTGAACCAGTCCTCAAACTCTCGGTAGCGCGCGACGTGGTGGGGATCGTCGATGTTGGCCAGCAGCTGGATCTGTCGGCCGATCTCGTTATCGGGCTTGATCAGGATGAACCCCGCGAGCATGTGATCCCCGCGTAGGACGCCCCCGCTGGCGGCGACCAGCAGGCGGTAGAAGGCGAGGTCGCCACCTGGCGCCATGCGCTCGACGACAGCGCTGATCACGGGCTCTCCGCAGCGGAAGTCGATCGGCGCGCCGGCGATCGTCAGGGTGTTGACACGGTCTGGGTGCAGCGCCGCGTAGATCGTGGCCAGCCATCCGCCCTGGCAGTCGCCGATCAGGTTCACGCGCCCACCGGCGTGCTCGACCGCTCGGTCTACCACCTCGAGATAGGCGTCGATGCCGACGTCCTTGGTCTCCGGCGTCGCCCCGATCCAGTCGAGCGTGAACGCGCGAGTCAGGCCGGCCTCGCGAATCGCTCCCATCTGGCTCTGCTCGGGCGAGTAGTCGACGATGCAGGAGTCGTGGCCTGCCTGTGGCGGGAGGACCAGCGTCGGCACCACCGTGGCGCGCCTGGATGCCGTGGAGAAGTCCCGAAGGCGCGCGATCGGCGCCTCAAAGACGATCTCGTGCGGGGTGCTCCACGAGGGCGGGCGGCGGCGCGAGGTAGCTCGCAGCCACGTCCGCCAGTCGCGCACGAGCTCAAGCGGTGTGGCATTCCGATCCAGCGCGCGGCGCCAGTAGTCCCCAACACCCTCCAGCAATGCCTCCCAAGCAGCGAAACCGTCTTGTAGGGCAATCTCCTCAAAGCTCGGCGGGCACGTCTGCGGCACAGAGGCTCCTCTCGGGCGTCGGGTTGGCTCAGACGTCTGTCAGGAACTGCGCAATCCGGCGGTCGGCCTCGGGTTCATCGGTGGGATATAGGTGAGCGGCTTCCGGCCACTTGTGAAGCGTTGCGCCCTGGATTGCGTCGGCCAGGAGCTTACCGTTCGCGGCGGGCACCATACGGTCCTCCTCGCCGTGCACCACCAGCGTGGGCGCGGTAATCGCGGAAAGTCGAGCGCCCGCGTCATGCGCCATCGCGGCGGCAAGCTGGGCGCGGTACGGCTCAGGCTCGATCGGATAGCGAAGCCGCTGCACGATGTCCTCGCCGATCCTCTCGGCATAACGCTCCCGCGTCCGCCGAGCGTAGTTGTAGGGGACCGACGCCCATACCGCCTCCTCGGCGGGCATGCTTCCGCGCCGCTGGAAGAACTCCAGCGTCGGGGCGTCGGCAGGGACCGCTGAAGCGCCGCCCGGCGTGGTCGCGCCGAGCACGAGCTTCAGCACCCGATGCGGGTGACGTAGCGCCAGCTCCTGGGCGATCATGCCGCCCAGCGAGATTCCGTACACATGCGCCTGCTCGACGCCTGACGCGTCGAGCACGGCGATCGCGTCCTCGACCAACCCGGCCATCGAGTAGGGGCCGGGCGGCCGATCGCTGCGGCCGACGCCGCGGTTGTCGAAGCTGATCACGCGCAGGCCTGCGGCGGCCAGCACCGGCACGGTCCGCCACCACCCTGTGGCTGTCATGCCCAAGCCCATGATCAAGAGCACGGGCGCGCCAGCGCCCGTGCTCTCGTGGTACAGCTGGATCCCGTCGCGCCCAGCGAAGGGCAAGGCGTCTGGTCGCCTAGGAGAGGAGCTCGCGTGCGACGCCCGTGTAGGCGGACGCAAGATCGCGGGTCAGCCCGACCTGGGTCGAAGCCAGCGACTTGACGGTGTCGTTGCGGGCCTGCTCGGCCAGCTTCAGCTGGAACTCGGTGACGCCGTCGACGAACTTCTCGTAGTTGTCGAGGTACACGTGACCGGTGCGCTTGCCGACCTCGACCAGGCGCTCGCCGAAGCGCGTGGCCTGCTCGGTCGCAGCCTCAAAGTCAGGGATGTTGTGGGTCGCAGTTGCCATGTGGTCTCCTTCAGGTGGGGAACTGTCTGCTAGCAGGTTAGCAAGGCGCCAGCTAATCTGCAAGCGCCTCGGGTGGGAGCGTCAGCGCGCACTCGAACTCCGGCGCTGGCCGTGGCCGCGGCGATCTCGCTGGCGGGTGCCGTTGTCGCTCTGGCGTCGCCCGACGGGGGCGGGTCGCAAGCGAGGTTCTGCCGGCGCCCGCGCTCCAGGGCTAGTGGGATGGAGATCTTCTGCCATATGCGCGGAAGATCTCCATCTTCGCCCCCACCTGCCCTGAGTAGGATCGCTCCGCAGACCACAACGAACACGGAGGTAGCGAGCGATGGCGACACGCGACGGCTCAGCGCAGTGGAAGGGCGACCTGAGGAGCGGCTCCGGCACCGTGTCGGTCGGCAGCGGACTCTTCTCCGATGGCAAGTACTCGTTCGCCACCCGCTTCGAGGAGGAGCCGGGCACCAATCCCGAGGAGCTGATCGGAGCTGCCCATGCCGGCTGCTTCTCGATGGCGCTGAGCAACGTCCTCGCCGAGGCCGGGCACACGCCGGGCTTGGTCAACACCACGGCCAAGGTCCACCTGCGCAACGTCGACGGCCAGCCGACGATCGCAAAGATCGACCTGGTGACAGAGGGCGAGGTGCCGGGGATCGACGAGCAGCAGTTCCAGCAGTACGCCCAGCAGGCCAAGGAGGGCTGTCCGGTCTCGCGCGCACTGGGTGGTGTCGGCGAGATGACCCTCGACGCGAAGCTCTCCGGCTGAGGGTGTGACGGCCCCGGAGCTAGTGCCGGGCCGGATCGCCCTCCGGAAGCACGTCGCATGCCCAATCCGTCCGCTTCCAGTCGGGGACGGGCGGCGGGTTATCGGGGCGCGGCACGAACCGTGAGCGCTCCACCAAGGCCATGCGATGGATGTACCGCGGGCAGTTCGGGAACACCTGCGTAGCGCGGACGCGCACCACGAACTGGGCGCCCGCGTACTCCGCGCGCATGGGATCGCGCTCGTCGATCGTCGCAGTGCCGTTGAGGCGCAGCCGGGACGGCCGCGCCGCGACGAAATCGATGAACAGCATCCCCACCTGGGGGTTCTGGAGCACGTTCCCCATGGACAGGTACATCCCATTCCCGTCGTAGTTGGGGAAGCACAGCGTGTGCTCGTCGAGCACCTTCACGAAGCCGGGATCCCCCCCCTTGTAGGAGCACTGGGGGCGACCGTCGGCGTCCGCGGTCGCCAGGAAGAACATGTCCATTCGCTCGATGAACGACCGGTCGTCGGCATCGATCACGCCACGCGAGAGGAATCTCTCGTCAATTCGGTCCGCCAAGCGGCGGGTGTCGAAGCGATCCTGGAGGGCGCGTGAGCCCTGGTGGTAGCGCGAGCTCATCCCAGCGGGGCCATCTCGTGCCCGAGCACGTCCTCGCGGCTGTAATGCCCGACCGAGTCGAACCAGCGCTTGGCGTGAAGGCCCCGGCGCAGCTCGCAGTCGGCGACGACGATCCCCTCCTCGTCGTACAGGGGCCCCGCGATCACCTCGCCCGAGCTTGGCTCGACGACAACCGCGCCGCCCCGTCCGAAGATCTCTTTGCCCTCGGGGAGCGGCACGGGAAAGTCGGCGGGGAAGGCGCTCGCCGGGATGAACTGCGGCACCGAGACCACGAAGGCGCCCGACTCGATCGCGATGTGGCGCATCGAGGCGATCCATCCGTCGCTGTCATCCGCGGTAGGGGCCACCCAGATCTGTGGACCGCCGCGGTACACCGCGTACCGCGCAAGGGGCATCCGGTTCTCCCAGCAGATGAGTCCGCCCACACGCGCCTCAGCCGCATCGACCACCACGAGGTCATCGCCGGCGCCGATGCCGTGGAACAGCCGCTCATGTTGGGTCGGCATCAACTTCCGGTGGCGACCGATCAGACCTTGGGGCCCGAGATAGACCATGGTGTTGTAGAGCGTCCCCGGCCGCTCTGACTCCCGCTCGTTGACCCCGAGCACGCAGTACAGCTCGCGCTCGCGGCACACCGTGATCAACGCATCAAGCTGCGGCCCTGGCACATCGACGGCGTTCGCCCACAGCCGCTCCCAAAGCTCGTCCCAACCTCCGAATCCAGCCGCGCTCCGAGCCCAGGCGTTCGAGGGATACAGCGGAACGAAGCACTCCGGCAGCACCGCAAGCTGCGCACCGCGGTCCGCCGCTTCGTACAGGAGGCGCGCGGCTCTCTCCACGCAGCCCGGCGCGTCGAGGATCACCGGCGTCGCCTGGATCGCCGCCACGCGGACCGTGGGAAAGCTGATCACGCCCACCCCATCGGCTCGTAGCCGCTCGTCGTTGGCGCCGACATGATCAGCACGGAAGCGGGCTCTGAGCCGCCGTTGCGAATGGTGCGGCGGCGCGACGGATCAAGTCGGGCGAATGTGCCGCCCTGCGCGGGGTGCTCTTCTCCGTCGACCACGATCGTGGGCGACCCCGAGACCACGAAGAACACTTCCTCCTGGTCGCGCTCACGCTCGTCGTGCTCTGGGATCGCCTCCCCAGGCGGAATCTCGACCAGGTTCACGCCAAACGACCGACAACCGAGCGAGCGGCGCACCAGTGACCAATTCCCGGTTCGCTCAAGCTCGTCACGGTGGACGATGGCGTACCCATCTGCGCTCTCCATCGAAGCTCTCCTCGTATCGGCCCAGCCGTCAGCAAAATGCTGCCCCGCGAGTCTTACCTACTAGTAGGTAGACTGTCAAGGGAAGTTCTGCAACAATCGCGCGATGGCCGTGGCTCGTGGACATGGGGGATCGCCGACCGAGGGCGGTGCTGCACAGCGTCAACCGTCGACACAGGTCCGTCGCAACACCGCGCAGCTGATCCTCGACGTCGCCGAACAGCTGGTCCAGGTCCGCGGCTTCAATGCATTCAGTTATGCGGACGTGGCCGCCGAGGTGGGGATCACCAAGGCCAGCCTGCATTACCACTTCCCGGGCAAGGCGGAACTGGGAGAGGCGCTGATCCGGCGGTACGCCGAGCGATTCGCAGGAGCGCTTCAGTCGATCGATGAGGCGGGCGGGCCAGCTCCCGCCAAGCTCACCGCGTACGCGAAGCTGTACGTCGGGGTCCTGCGGCGCCGCCGGATGTGCCTGTGCGGAATGCTGGCCGCCGAGTACGAAACGCTTCCAGATCCGATCAGGACTTCCGTGCTGGCGTTCTTCGATGAGAACGAGCGGTGGCTCTCGCGCGTGCTCGAGCAGGGACGCCGGGAGCACAGCCTCGCATTCGGGGGGTCCTCCCGCGCCACTGCCCGGATGATCATCAGCGGCTTGGAAGGCGCGATGCTGGTCGCGCGTACCAACGGCGGGTGGCGCCGGTTCGACGCGACCGCCAAGACCCTGCTGGCAGGGTTGTCGACCGCGGACGGACGCGGTCCGGGCTCAGGGTGAAGCGGCAGGGCTTCGTTGCCAGCGGCTGATCGCGGCCACGATCTCCTCGGGCGCATCCTCCTGGATGTAGTGACCGGCACCTTCGAGGAACACCGTCTCGTGTCGGGGAAACACCTTTTCCCAGCGGCGACGCTCGCGCTCGCGGAACGCCACGTCCGCGGTCGGCCACAGGATCAACGCAGGCTTCTCGCGCAGGGCCGGTAAGCCCCGCTCCACCTCCGCGAGGAAGGCCCGACTGCCCAGGATCTCGCGCGGAAAGACGTGCACGGGCCGGCGTGACTCCGGCGTCGGGAAGGGCCCTCTGTAGGCATCCATGAGGCCGTCGGAGAGCTTTCGTCGGCGCACGCCGCCGGGCAGGATTCGCTCCACGAACACATTCCGGCGGAGGATCAGGTAGCGGCCGAACGGCCCGCCCAGCAGACGCGAGAAGAGCTGGGTGCCCGGGTCGGCCTTGGGCCAGGCCCAGGTGTTGCCGACCACGAACGCAGCGAACCGGTCGGGGTGCTTGGTGGCGACGCCAAGGCCGATCGGGCCACCCCAGTCCTGGACCATCATGGTCAGCTCTCGCAGGTCGAGCGCCAGCACGAGCTGCTCGATGACCCGGCTGTGCTCCACGGGCGTGAACCCGTACGCCTCCGCCGCCCGCGAGAGCCCGAAACCCGGATAGTCGACCGCGATGCAGCGGAAGCGTTCGCGTAATCCGGCGATGATCTGCCGGTAGAGAAACGACCATGTGGGGTTGCCGTGCAGCAGAAGCAGCGGCGGCCCAGAGCCTTCATCCACGTAGTGCAGCTGCGTTCCATCGAGCTCCAGAAAGCGGCTCTCGAACGGATAAAGCTCCGCAGAAAGCCACTCGGGACGCACCATCGCGCTCATCCAGGCCATCGTACGGCTCGTTAGCGCCCCAACGGCGCGGGAAGCCTCGGAGCATGAGCATCGTCGCGATCTCCGCCTCCTACGGCGCCGGAGGAAGTCGAATCGCACCGGCGGTGGCTGAGCGGCTGGGCGTTCCGTTTCTCGATCGTGCGCTTCCGATGCGGGCGGCCGCCAACGCGGCGCTCGCGCCCGAGGAGGGCGCCCCGGAGGAGCACGATCGCGGCAGCTGGCTCGATCGCGCACTGCGCGGATTCGTCGGCAGCGATACCGGCATTCCAGCCCCCATTCCCGCTGACGCCGTCTCGCCGGAGGCGTTTCGGCTTCAGTCCGAGGAGACCCTGCTGCGCCAGGCGGCGAGCGGCAGGGGCGTGATCCTCGGTCGTGGTGCGGTGATCGTGCTCAGAGACGATCCGAGCGTGCTCCGCGTGCGCCTCGATGGGGCGCCCGAGCGACGCCTCGAGCAGGCCATGCGGCTGGCAGGGATCGACCACGGCACCGCCCAGGGAGCGATGCGCCGACTGGACCGAATCCATGGCGAGTGGAGCAAGCACTTCTATGGTGTCGATCCCCGCGACCCCTCGCTCTACCACCTGGTGCTCGACTCGACTTCACTGCCGCTCGAGCAGTGCGCCGAGCTGATCGTGATGGCGGCGCGCACGCTCTCCACCGCAGAGACGGCGAGCAGCTCGTAGATGAGGCGTACGATTTCCTTATGACCGCGCTCGGTTTGTCGCTACTGCTGATCGGGGCAATCGTGATTGTGGTCGAGGCGCACGTCCCGACGCTCGGGATGCTCGGCGGACCCGGCGTGGTGGCACTGGGGATCGGAGCTGTTCTTGCGGTCAGCGGGCTCGGCGGCGGACTGGCGCTGGCACTGGTCACGGCCGTGGTGTTGGTTGCGGCGGGGCTCGGCGTGCTTACGGTCTCGGTGCGCAAGGGCTTGGCCGCGCGCAGACGCCGGGTCAGGACGGGACGAGAAGGCCTGATCGGGCATCTCGGAACCGTTCAGAGTTGGACCAACGGCAGCGGGAAGGTCCTCGTGGACGGGGCGCTATGGCGTGCCGCGCGCTCCTGGCCCGAGGACGACGAGGCGCTCCAGCTGCAGGCTGGAGACCGGGTGGTGGTGGAACGCGTCGGCGGGCTTACGCTCTGCGTGCGCCGCGCCGAGGATTGGGAGCTGACGCCGTGATCGTGGCGATCGTGATCATCGTCGTCGTCCTCGCCGTGATCGGCCTGGCCGCCGCGGGCGCCTCGATCCGCGTGCTGCGCGAGTACGAGCGCGGCGTGGTGTTCCGTCTGGGGCGACTGATGGATCAGCGCGGGCCTGGTCTGATCCTGCTGGTTCCCACGATCGACCGCATGGTTCGAATAAGCCTGCGCACCGTGACCCTGACCGTCCCGCCGCAGGAGATCATCACCCGCGACAACATCCCGGTCCGGGTCACGGCGGTCACCTACTACCGGGTAGTCGATCCGAATGATGCCGTCACCGAGGTGGAGAACTTCCACAACGCGACGCTCCAGATCGCGCAGACCACGCTCCGATCGGTGTTGGGCGGCGTCGATCTCGACTCCTTGCTCTCGGAGCGCGACCGACTGAACGATTCTCTCCAGCACGTGATCGACTCGCAGACGGAGCCATGGGGGATCAAGGTCACCACGGTGGAGATCAAGGACGTGGAGATCCCCGAGCGGATGCAGCACGCGATCGCCCGCCAGGCCGAGGCCGAGCGCGAGCGCCGCGCCAAGATCATCAACGCCGAGGGCGAGTTCCAGGCCGCGGCGAAGCTGGCCCAGGCGGCGGACGTGATCGGCAAGAACCCGACCACGCTGCAGTTGCGTTACCTCCAGACGCTCCGAGAGATCGGCGTCAATCAGAACTCCACGGTGGTGTTCCCGATGCCGATCGATCTGGTGAGGCCTGTACTGCAGGCGGTGCGCGACGGGATCGGCGCGCAAACGGCCTCAGAAACGGCCGCGGTGGAGGAACCGGCGCAGAGCGACGATCCCGAGCTTGAGGCGCGGCTCAAGGCGGAGCTCGGGCCGGGACCGCTCGAAGCCCCTGCGGATACCCCGGACGCTGAGCTGAGCTCGGCCGAGCCCGCCGACTCCTGATCGAAGTTCCCGCGGCCCTACCTGCTTAGGTACGGCCATGCGGACCCCGCAAATGGTGGCGAGCTGGGGCCACGACCGACTCGCGTCCACGGTTCTCGGCGTGGGCATGGCGATCTACGCCGGTCTGCAGCTGTGGCTGACAAGGGGCACGACCTTGTTCATCGACGAGGTCGCGATGTTCGAGCAGAACAACGGCATCCACCCCAGCGCGCTGTTGGCTCCGTTCAACGAGCATCTGGAGCTCGCGCGCCGAGCGCTCTACGGGGTGTGCCTGGGGTTGCTCGGAGCGAAGACCAGCTTCCTGGTCGCGAAGCTGGCCGAGATCTCGTGCGTGATCGTGCTGGTGTGGCTCGTCTACCTGTTTGCCCGGAGCTATCTGGGGAGCGTGGCAGCGCTGCCGCTGGCGCTGCTGCTCCTGTTCTTCGGCTCGGCGTGGGAGCTGAACTTCGCGGTCTCGGGAATCGGCAACGTTCTGGCGCTCGCAGCAGGTACGGGCGCGATGATCGCTCTGCGCGGGCGGGGTCGCCATGCCGCGCCGCTGGCGTGTCTGCTGTTGGTGGTCTCGGTCGCGTCGTTTACGACCGGGATCGCGTTCGCGGTGGGGGCGCTCGTGCTGGCAGCGACCGCCGGCGAGCTCCGTCGCCGCTGGTGGGTCGGGGTGATACCGCTCGCGCTGTACGCGGCATGGCTTCTGTGGGTTCGTCTCGTATACGTGCCGGCAAACGGCGAGGTCCAGCACGTCTCCCTGTCGAGCATCCTGCTGATCCCGAACATGATCGGCCAGCAGGCAGCCTCGACGGCGGGCGCGATAACCGGCCTCAACTACAACTTCGAGCCGATCGGGCCGTTCGCGGTGTTCTCGACCAGTTCCCCGTTCGGCGGTGTCCTGGCGGCCGCGGCGGCGGCGCTGCTGATCTGGCGCCTGCGTCGCGGCGCTGGTCCGTTGCTGTGGGCTCTGGTGGCGGTCCTCCTGGCCTACTGGGTCGAGCTGGCGGTGGGCTCCGGGATCGGCCGCACCCCGACCACGGTCCGCTACGTATATGCGGCCGGGACGATTTCGATTCTGATCGCAGCAGCCGCGGTCTCCGCACCGGTGCGCAGCCGGCGCGCGCTGATCGTCCTATACGGCCTGGTGGCGCTGGCGCTGCTCGGGAACCTCGCTCGGCTACGCGAAGGAATGAACTTCTATCGGTCGTTCGGAACCGCCATGCGGGCGCAGCTCGCCTCGATTGAAATCGCCAGGCCTGCCGAGAGCCCCCCGTTCAAGACGCTGCTCGGGAACCCGGTGTTCGTGCCGGTCACGGCCGGGCCGTACTTGCGCGCGGTCGACCGGTACGGATCGCCTGCGTTCTCCGAACCGCAGCTGCTCGGTGAATCGCTCACGCTGCGGGAGGCCGCCGATGCGACTCTGGTGGCTGCGCTGCGGATCGCTTCAACTCCTCATCCCGTCGGGGTGCCGGTGCGCTTATGCCGGGCGCTTCCCGCCGGGTCCCCGGCGTTCGAGATCACGCCGCCCGGCGTCGAGCTGAAGAGCGGGGTGCCCGCGACGATCCTGCTCGGCCGGTTCGGGCCGCCGTCGGTCAGCGCCGGCGCGCTGGCGGCAGGTCGCATCACCGACCTGCGCATTCCAGCCGATCGCTCAGCAACACCGTGGCGCGTGACGTTCGCGCCGTCAGCCCCGTCCCTCACCGTCTGCGGGCTCGTCCGCTGACCAGCTCGCGGCGATCCGGAGTGGATGGCCCCCGGCAGCTTGGCCTCGAACGGGGCGAGCCGGAACCACTACCTCGACTGGAACAACGGCCTGCCGGTGCAGCGCTCGGCGCTCGGCAAGCGCTCCGCCGAGCAGCGGCAGCGCCGCCAGCGCCCCCCGCAGCTGCCATCGCAGCCGCCGCTCTCTCGCCGCATGCCACAGCCACGCGAGCTGGCGATAGGCGACGAGCGGCAGCCAGCGGAGCGGGAACGCCTTGGCCACGAGCAGCAGCGTGTTTCGCTGCACCAGGTACCAGTGGCCGCCGGGGAGGCTGCTCGAGGACTGCTCGGCGGCATGGTAAGCGACGGCGGGAACGTAGCGACAGCGCCAGCCCTGCAGTCGCAACCTGAGCGCCAGGTCGACGTCCTCCAGGTACGCAAAGAAGCGCTCGTCGAAGCCGCCGGCGGCGAGAAACGCCGATCGGCGGTAGAGCGCCGCACCTGCGCACGCGCCGAACACGTCACGCGGGGCGTCCCACCGGCCGTCGTCGCGGGTGAACCTTCCCCGCTGCTCGCAGACCCCGTCGCGGCGAAGATCGTCGCCGGCGTCGTAGATCTCCGATGGATTGGCCAGCAGGAGCATCTTGCAGGCCACCGACGCCACGCCGGAATCCTCGAGGAGCTCCCTGGTTACGCGGCTGAGCCAATCTTCGGCCAGCACGACGTCGGCGTTGACGAGCGCCACCAGCTCGTTCTGCGCAGCCCCTACGCCCCGGTTGGCGGCATGCGCGAACCCGGTGTTGCGACCGAGCTCGAGCAACTGCACGGCTGGATGCTCCGCCCGCAGATACTCGACTGAACCGTCGTCAGATCCGTTGTCGACGACCACCACCTCCGCAGGTGTCTGCGTCTGTCGAGCCGTGCTTGCCAGGCACCTCTCGAGCCATCTGCGGCCGTTCCAGTTGGGGATCACCACCGACGCGGCGGCATACCTCTCGGTCATGATGTGAAGATGCTCGCTCGGCTGGCAGTGATGGCGGCGGCCGCGATCGCGTGCGCCTGGTTCGCGCTGGGGATCGTTGAGTCCCACGACCTCGATCGGGCGACAACTGTGATCTCCCAGCCAAAGGCATACGGTTCCGCCACCCTGCGCTCGACCAGCGGCCTGCTGAACTCGGCTGGGGTTCTCAACCCGGACGCCGAGGTTGACATCCTTCGCGGCCGGCTCGAGCTCGCGGAGGGTCGCACCGCAGGCGCCTTGAAGACGCTCACCGACGTCGCACATCGAGAGCCCCTCAACATCGAGGCCTGGATCTGGCTGGCGGGCGCAGCGCTGCGCGATCCCGCGATCGGCAGGGTCGCGGTCCAGCACATTCACCAGCTCGATCCACGGGTGCCCCGGCACTAGTCCGACGTCGGAAGCGCACCCTCACGTCTCCTTGCGCCGCAAGAACGGAAGCTCCACCACGTAGTAGCTGACGGCGGCCGCGAGCACGGAGCCCGCGACCGTGAGCGCGAACAGGATCGGTGTCGTCAGATGGACGATCCGATGAGCGAGGCCGAGACCGGTGGCGGAGATGTGGCCGGGGTCGGAGCTCTCCCCCAGAAGCTCCGCGACCGCGAGGTGATACAGGTAGACGCCGTACGAGACGACCCCGAGCCACACCAGTGGTCTCCAGGCCAGAACGCTGCGGGGAAGGCCGCCGGCCCGCTCGCCGAAGATCGCCGGCGCGACCAGGAACGCGGCGAGACCGCCCGTGAACACAATGCCGGAGAGAGTCCGCGCGAATGGCTGCTTCGTGCGTAGCGAGACGATGATGTTGAACAGGCCGCCGGGATGGAGGATCGCGGTGGCGGCGGCCAGGCAGGCGCCGGCTGCGATCCAGCACAGCCCGGGATGTGCGGTTATGAACGCGACCGCGCGCGACGGCGCGGCCCGCAGATCCGCCGCCACGCTCCAGACGGCCAGCGCCATCCCCAGGGCCAGCCACGTGCACTCACCGAGCAAGGTGGTCGGAAGCAGACCGGAGACGAGCAGTCTCGACGCCGCGACCTGGATCGCGATCCCCAGGAGCGCCACCGCCGCCAGCGGGATCAGCTCGACCGCCAGCCACCGCGTCGGCCACAGCGCTTCCCGGGCACGCCTGATCGCGATCGCCCAGAGCGGCAGCAGGAGGTAGAAGCTGACCTCGACGCACAGGCTCCAGGCCGGCGGAATGCCTCCCCCCAGAGTTCGGCTCGAGTACGCCTGGAGGAAGAAGTAGTACCGCCACCAGTCGCCGCTGAAGACGCCGACGATCCCCGGGAAGACCGCCAGCAGCGTGAGCGCCGTCCAGTACGCCGGGAGGATCCTCAGCGCACGGCGGCGCAGGTATCGACGCGTCCGTGGGCCCCGCCGACCGGCCGCGTGCGCGGCGACATACGGGCGGTAGAGAAGGAAGCCCGACACCACGAAGAACGCGATCAGACACTGGTTGCCGAGCACGGCGATCAGGTCCCCGAGCACCGGCTTGTTGATTTCGCCGGTGATGCTCGCGACGTGGTAGAGGACGATGCAGAGCACTGCGATCCCGCGAACCGAGTCGAACAGCGCGAAGCGAGGATTGCCCGGGGGCGGCGCGACGGCGGGCGACGGAGCCTGCTCGAGCTGATTTGCAGTGACGACCGCCATCACGCCGCCAGAAAAGCCATCAAATCGCCGATCAGCTGGTCTGAGAACGACCTGCTCCAGTCCCGGCTCCAGGCCACGGCGCTTCCGCGCACCCGCGACTCGTAGTCCTCGACTCCCCGTACTGCTCGTGCCACGGCTTCAGCGATGCCGTCGATCGTGGGCGGCGCGGCGTCGAGATTCGGCGAGATCTGGGACATCGCCTCAGCGGTCTTGTTCTCGAAGCTGTTGGTGACGGTCACCATCCCTGCCGCCGCCATCTCGATCGGGACCAGGCTTGGGTGTGGCGTGCACATCAGCGCCAAGCCGAGGTCGTGCTGTTGCAGCAGCGATGCGTACGAGCTCTGGTCAGAGCGCGGCAGCAGCTCGAGCTCGGCGCCATGGCCGAGCGTGTAGACCCGTCCCTGCTCGAGGGTGCCGATCCCGTGCAGCTCCCAGCGACCGTCGAAGACGTCCCGCGCGAGTGCCCGCTCCAGCGCCAGGACCCCCAGCTCGAACATGTTGCGGCTGGCGTGCGGTTCGGGCCGGGCGTAGAACAGCAGGCGCCGGCGCTGGCGCGACTCCAGCTCCGCAACGCTGGGCGCTCTCACGTCGCTGATCGCGTTCTGAAACGAGCGTGAGCGCTCCTCGCCCGAGGAACCGTCCTCTCCGTACACGCCGATCCCGTGTCGATGGAAATAGCCGCGCAGCAGCTCGCTCGAGAACAGCGCGTAGTGGGCGAAGTCGTAGGACTGCCTGGCGAGCGCGGCATAGCTCCCCATCGGGAACGTGAACGGCTCGTATTCCTGGATCAGGTACAGGAATCGTTTCCCTCCCAGGCTCTTCATCGCCGCGTGGGCGACATGGGCCGTCCACCAGGTCGTGGCGATGAAGCCGTCGGAGGGGCTGACCTCGAGCACCTGTGCCTCGCGCCCGAACTCGAACTCCACCCGTTCGAACAGTCCCCGCAGCCCGCCGTAGCCCTCGACCGTGGCCCGCCAGTTTCGGGGCAGCCCTCCGACCGGATCGACAGTCACGACCCGCACCCTGGCGCCGCCCTCTGCGAGCCGCCGCGCGAGGTTGAACTTTGCGATGTAGCCGCCGAAGAAGTGCTCGAGGTCGATCGTCGGGATCAGCACGTTGACGCGTTGTGGCGCCTCGGCGCTGAGGCGCAGCGCGAGCGGCGTGATCTTGTCGGCAATGGCCTGGGCGCCTCCGCTCTGTTCGATCCGTCGCCCGGGAGCGAGCGCCAGGTCGGGCGGCGGCACGGCATCGAGGCGCAGGCTGCGGCGCGGCAACGCCGTCCGTGCTCGCTCCGAGCAGCCGCCGCCACGTGAATGCGTACGCCAGCATCCATTCCGCGCCGAGCGTCTCCGGACGACCCAGAAGCTCGCGTGCGCCGCGGGTCCACAGGGCGGCGAGCGCGGCAGGCGAGCGGTCGGCGCGCAAAAAGCGCGTCAGCACGCGGTGCTTGCCGGGCGCCATCTCCTCGCCACAGCGAAGCAGGAGAATCGTCGCGCAGACACTCAGCCGCGCCACGTCGACGAAGTAGTGAAGCCGCCACATCCGCACGCGCTCGCGGGGGTCGCGCCGAAGCGAGCCGAACCGATCGCGCAACGCGAGCATCCTGTTCGCGGCGGCGTGCCCGAGCGTCGCGGTGCCATGCTGCACGTAGTCGTACAGGGGACGGTCGACGAACTCGATCTCGCCGAGCGAGAGCGCAACCAACCCGATCCAGTGGTCGTGGAAGTGCGCGAACTGCGAGGGCGGGAACGGCAGCACCGCGTCCAGCAGCTCGCGCCGAAACAGCGAGGCCGCGCCGGTGACCGAGTTTGCGACCAGCAGCGAGAGGAGGTCTGAGTAGTTGTTGCGCCGCCTGCTCCAGTACGTGTCGGCCAGGACCGCACCGTCCTTTGACACTACGCGGGCGTCGCTGTAGACGAGCCGCGCCTCACCGATGCGCGCGAGCAGCGTGGCGAGCTTGTCCGGGTACCAGAAGTCATCCTGATCGGCGAGCGCGACGTATCGGGCTTGCGACGGGACAAGCGCCAGCGCGCGCTCGAAGTTGCGAAAGAAGCCGAGCCGGTGCGGCGCCCGGGAAAGGATGAACCGAGGATCGGAGCCGACCTCGTCGCGGATCGCCGCGTAGGTGGCCTCACTTGAGCAGTCGTCGCTGATCACGCACACCCAGTTGCGGTGAGTCTGCGAGCGGATCGACTCGAGCTGGCGTCGCAGCAAGTCCAGGGGCGGCTCGTACGTGGCCATGGCGATCGTGACGAGCGGGCCGCTACCTGCGTGCGGCTCCTGCACGGGCAAAGGCTCCGGCGGCGCGGCGACCGCGATCGTCGCGATTGGGGACGTGGCTTCGCCGCCACCTTCCAGGCGCGCCCGGACCGCAAGCTCGACGGGTTCGGCGCTGGGGGCGATCGCGACGATTCCCCAGAAGCCGCTCAGGTAGCTGTTCAGGAGCGGGTCGTCCGCCGAATCTGGATCGGTCGCCCCCGGCGGGATCTCGTAGGGGTCAAGGCGCGGGTGAAGCGCGCGGAAGAAGTCGAGTCGCGGCATGCTGTGGGCAGAAGCGGGCTGCTCCTCGCCGTTCACGAGGAGCGCCAGCTCGCGGGTCCGCGCGGCGCGGTGAAAGCAGGTGCCGCACACGAACAACGCCGTCCCGTCCCCGATCGCGATCTCGCCGGGCAGCGGGATGTCGAGCCGCAGGTCGAGCTCGCTCCTCACAGCGCCGCAGGCTACAGCCGGCTCTCCCGTAGCCAGGGGCTACACTGCCGCGGCTCCATGGAAAGGGTGCAGCTCAACCTCAGCCCCGAAGAGACGATTCGGGCCCTGGAGCGGGGTGAGCTTCCGTGGACGCTTCATCGGGCGTGCGACTTCGGCAGCGACCCAGGGCAGTGGGGCGCCTCGCTGATCAACAACGCGGAGGTGATGCTCGCCTGCCTGGACGCGGCCCAGGCGCGCTCGGTGGTCGAGATCGGCGCATTTGCGGGTGACCTCACCCGGTTCCTGCTCGAGTGGGCGAAGTCTTCGGGTGCGCGTGTCTGCGCGATCGACCCTTCACCGCAGCTCGAGCTGGTGGCGCTCAGCCAGCGGCATCCCGAGCTCGAGCTGGCGCAGGCCACCAGCCTCGAGGCGCTGCGCGAGATCGCACCGGCCGATGCGTATGTGATCGACGGCGACCACAACTACTACACGGTGTCAGAGGAACTGCGGCTGATCGGTGAGCGCTGCGCCGGAGGTCAGTTCCCGCTGCTGATGCTCCACGACGTGGGCTGGCCCCACGCCCGCCGCGACGACTACTTCGCGCCGCAGCAGATCCCGGCCGAATACCGACAGCCCACAGTGGAGGGCGGCGGGCTGTTCCCGGGCATCTCCGAGCCGCGGCCCGGAGGCCTTCCGTATAAGTGGCCCGCGGCGCGGGAAGGCGGTCCGCGCAACGGCGTGCGGACTGCCGTCGACGACTTTCTCGAGGATCAGCCGGAGCTGCGCCTGGCGGTCCTTCCCACGTTCTTCGGCCTCGCGTTCGTGTGGCATTCAGAGGCGCCCTACAGCTCGCGCCTCAGCGAGATCTTGGAGCCGCTCGACCGTCACCCGGTGATCGAGCGCGTTGAGGCGAACCGCACCTTTCACCTCGCCGCGGTGCACCACCAGCTGATGGAGGTGACCGCAGCGCGCGAGCGACTTGCCCGCCAGGAGGCGGTGCTCAGGCGGCTGCTGACTTCGAGCGCGTTTGCGCTCGCCGAGCGCCTCTCGAAGCTGCGGGTCCGGGCGGGAGTGGCGCCGGGCTCGCGGGCTGTCTCACGAGACGAAGTCCTTCGGGCGCTGGCCGATTGAGATCCGCGCGCGGGCGGCGCCGAGGAGCGCATTGGCCCGCCGCAGCGGCTCGGTCAGCCGCCAGCTCCTGCTGTTCACGAGCGTCTCGATCTCCCGCGCGTGGAGCTGAGTGAAGGCGTCGATCTGGAGCAGCTTCGACGCCGCCAGCAGCCGCGCCGCCGCCGCGTCAGCCTCTGCTTCTCGCGCGCGCGTCCTCCATTCCTCGACGGCATCCGGACCGCTTTTGTCCCACAGCTCGGCGGCGCGCATGTGCGCGGCGATCCAGCTCTCTATCTGTGTCACGAGGTCGAGCGAATGGTGATGGGCGACGGCGACATCGGCCGTCAGCACCTTGCGGCCCGCTTGCCGTGCCTTCAGGCAGATGTCGAAGTCGTAGCCGTGGAGGGTTCCCACCGACTCGTCGAAGCGGAGGTTGCGGACCGCCCACGCCGAGAGGGCGATCACGACGCCATAGATGGCATCCACCTCGCCAGGTGCTTGCGCAGCACTCGACCGCACGCGCGGCTTCAGGTCACCCCCGCCGAACTCGGCGTAGCGGTAGAGCGCCGAGTTCCACGTAACCTCCCCGTCCCACCAGGCCATGTCGCGAACGCCCCTGGCGCCGAGACATCCCACGATCGCGACTTCCGGATCGGCGAACGCGCCCCGGAGCTTGGCCGCGGCGTCGGGGTCGAGCAGCTCCGCGTCCTGGTGGACCAGCACCAGCGCCTCCAGGTCCTCGAGCCCGGCGGCGGTGTCCAGCATCAGGTTGTAGCTGCGCGCGACCGACCCCGCGGCGGCGTGCGCGAGGATCGCGGACTGCGGTTCCGCCGCCCGCTCGATTCCGGGCTTCGCGCGGAGCTCGTAGGCCTCCGGCATGATGATTGAGCAGCCGAACGCGATCATCGGGCGGGCGATGATATCCGCGGCTTCTGGAGCGTCAGACCTAGACCTCACCTAGCATCCGCCGCCCCATGCGGGTCACCCTGCACGAGCGGTCCAGCGGGAGCGCATCCGTCGTGCTGCTGGCAGCGATCACGATGCTAGGGCTGCTGCTCCGGCTGCCTTCGCTCGGAAATTCGCTGTTTGGTGATGAGGCAGGTACCTACTACATCGTCACCGGCCACAGCCTCGGCGGAATCCTCCATCTCCAGTACGGCCATTCCGTCGATCTCACGCCGCCCCTCTACTTCGTCCTGGCCTGGCTGGCGGAGCGGTTTGGCAGCTCGCCGCAACTGCTGCGGCTGGCGCCCCTGCTCGCAGGCTTGGTCGCGATCCCGCTGACGTACGCGGTGGGCGCCAGGACAGTCGGTCGCAGGGCCGCGATCGCCGCCGCGGCTCTCGTCGCGCTGAGTCCATTTCTGATCTTCTACTCGACCGAGGCCCGTGCGTACGCCCTGGTGATGACGCTGACGGTCGGCTCGACTCTCGCGCTGCTCGAGGCACTCGAGCAGCGCCGCCCGATCTGGTGGATCGGCTATGCCGCGCTCTCGTGTGCGGCCGTCTACACGCATTACACCGCGGTGTTCGTACTCGCCGTACAGCTGATCTGGGCCTTCATACGCGCTCCGCGGGCGAGGACGTCTCTGCTGCTCGCAAATGCAGCCGCCGTGATCGCGTTCGTTCCGTGGATCCCGGCGCTCGTGCGTAACACGCGCTCGTTTGGGACCCGCGTGTTCGGGATCATCGAGCCGCTGACACCGCATGCGATCGTCCGTGACGTCGCGCATTGGGCCATTGGTCACCCTTATCTGACGCTCAGCGCGGTGCCCGGCTCGGTGGGAGCCGCGCTGATCCTTGCGGGGCTCGCCTGCGGTTGCGGTGGCCTGGTCGCAGCGCAGCGGACGCGCCCCCGTGAGCTGCTGCTACCAGCACTGCTGGCAATTGCCACACCGGCGGGGCTCGCCCTGTACAGCGCCTTTGGGAACAGCGTCTGGGACATGCGCAACCTGATCGTGTCCTGGCCCGGCCTATCGCTTGTCGCTGGTTCGCTGCTGATGGCCGGCGGTCTGGTGGTTCGGAGTCTGGCCGCGACGCTCGCTTTAGTGGGCTTTGGACTCGGCGGCATCTACCTGCAATCACCGGCTCACCAGCGTCCGGACTACGCGGGTGCGGCCAAATTCGTGCTCGGAAGCAGCAGCCGTTCCGATCCTGTCGCGGTCGTGCCCGCTCCGACCCCCGGTCCGCTCAGCGCGATCGACGCTGCTTTTGCGTACGCCGGCGATCCTGGCCGAGCGCTGCTCCGGGTGGGGGGCCCACCGCTTGCCGCCGTCCTCCATGCCCCGCCGTATGCGCTGCTTCAAGCCACGAGCCCAACCGCACTGGCCCGGCAAGCACTGCTTGGCCCAGCCGACAAGCTGTTCGTGGTCGCGCCCGGCAGAATCCCCGTAGACGTCCTGCTTGGATCAGGCCCGCGCAATTTCGCTTCTGCACTGGGTCCAGTGTTCGGAACGGGCCAAACCGGACAGCTGCTTGGGACCGTCTTCCATCCGCTGTCAGCGTTCCTGAAGAAAGTCGCCGTGGAGTATCGCCCGCTCGAGACGAAGAGGTTTCCGGGATTCCTGCCGCTCTCGGTCTACGTGCTTGCCCGCCGATCCGGCGTCGCCGGCTCTGGTGGTTAGGCTGCGACCGTCGCCGTGAGCGTTCCGCGACAAGACATCGGCCTGTCAGAATTGCGCGGCCAGTCCGTAGATCGCGCGATCGAGAGTCCACGCGCTGAGCGCGGAAACCGGCCGATGCCGAGCAGCCTGCTTCGGTGGTGGCCGTGGATCGCACTCGTTCTTCTGCTGCTGGGCGGCGCCGTGCTGCTTGCGTATGAAACGCGCGGCACCAGCTTCTGGGCGGATGAATGGCAATGGATCCTGACCCGCCGGGCAGGTGGCGCCGCCTCGTTTCTGGATCCTCACAACCAGCACCTCTCGTTGGTGCCCGTGGCGATCTACAAGGTGCTGTTCGCGATCGTCGGATTGCGGCACTACTGGCCCTACCGGCTGATCCTGATCGCGGCCGACGTGGCTTGTGCGCTGCTCGTGTACATCTACGTCCGCCGTCGCCTCGACGACCACCTGGCGCTGTTGGCGGCGGCGCTGATCGTCTTCTTCGGGCCAGGCTGGCAGGACATCCTCTGGCCGTTCCAGATCGCCTGGCTGATCGCGGTCGGCGCAGGCGTGGCGGCATTGTTGGTCCTCGACCGGCGCGACCGGTTTGGGGAGGTCGCGGCTTGCGTTCTGCTCGCGGTCTCGCTGGCGAGTGCGGGACCGGGGCTGGCGATCGCGATCGGCCTGATCGTCGAAGTGGCCGCGCGGCGGCGCCGGCGCGATCTTTGGATCGTGGCGATCCCGATCGTGCTCTACGGAATCTGGTGGCTCTCCTACCAGCACACGATCTTCAACCGCCACGCGCTGGTGCTGCTGCCGCGGTTCGTGTTCACAGCCGCGGCGAGCACGGTCAGCGCGCTGGTGGGGCTGGCCCGCGTTGACGTCTTCCACGACAGCGGTGACTTCCTCTCGTGGGGCGCCCCGTTGCTGGTCCTGTTCGCGTTGCTCGCCGCATATCGGCTGCGACGGCCTCGGGCGCCCCAGGCGCGCATCATCACGCTGCTCGCGATCCTCCTCGGCTTCTGGATCCTGACCGGAGTGGGACGGGCGTACGTGTCGATTGGCCCCCTGGTGCTGCAGGCGACCGGCGACGAGAGCCGCTACCTGTACGTGGGCGCGGTGTTCACGGTGCTGCTGGCCGCGGAGGTGGCGCGCGGGATCTCGCCTGGATGGGGCGCTCGCGTGCTCCTCACGGTGGCGGTCGCCGCGGCGGCGCTTTCCAACTTCTCCGCGCTCCAGGACGGCAGTGGCCTGCTGCGGATCCAGGCGAACTACACCGCCGCGGAGCTGGCAAGCCTCGACCTCAGTCGGCCCGTGGTCAGCCCGAGCTATGTCTCGAATGGATTCATCTTCGGCATCGTCAGGGCTGGGCAGTGGTTTGCGGCCGAGCGAGCGCTGGGCACCCCGGTCTCCACGAACATCGGCGCGCTTCCGGATTACGCTCGTCAGGCCGCGGATGCCCAGTTCATCAAGATCCAGCACCTTGCGATGACGCGTGTCAGCGGCCCGGTCCGGCTGGCCGGCGTCGGTGCCCCTACCGTCGGCGCGGTGAGCTCCGGGCAGGCCACCGTGAGCGGGCCGTGCGTCCGGTTCAGGCCGGGTGCATACCTCCCTGCCGGTGCGACACCCGGTGTCAGCCTCACCATCCCCACGAGCGGTCTCTTGCTGGACGCCCAGAGCGGACCCGTGACCGTGGCCGTCACCCGCTACTCGTCTCAGTTCGATCAGCTCGGAACACTGGCCCCAGGCGCCGGGGCGACGCTGGCGCCGATGCGAGACCTCTCGAGCCAGCCGTGGCGCGTGCAGTTGCAGGCAGGCCACCCTTTCAGGGCCTGTGCCTTGGCGGCCTGAATTACTCGTACACTCGGCGCGAATGATCGTCTTCGGCTCCGCGGTCACCTCGCCGCAGACGTTTCAGCGATACGCGGAGCGCGGAATCCGGACGATCGCCGAGCCGGACGCCCGCGTCCTGGCGCGACCGGCGGAGGGATCGATCTTCCGCAACTACAACGCGATCATGGATGAGGTGGCGACGCTCGACGGGCTCGAGGCGCTCGTGTTGCTCCACCAGGATGCGGAGATCGTCGATTCGGATTTCTGCGCGAAGCTCAGGGCCGCGCTCAGCGACCCAGCAGTGGGAGTGGTGGGATGTGTCGGCTCGGTCGGCGTGCGCTCAATCGCCTGGTGGGAGGGCTCGGTCACCTGGGCCTCGTTCGTGCACCGCTACACCGAGCTCGGGGGCGGAGACTTCCCATCGCTTACCTGGAACGAGCAGGTTCGGCCCCCTTATGCCCGGCTTGGAGAAGTCGACACCGTTGACGGGTTCGTGCTCGGGCTCTCGCCGTGGGTCGTGCAGAACGTTCGCTTCGACGAGGCGCTCGGCCAGGCGCTGCATGGATACGACTTCGACTTCTGCCTTCAGGTTCGCGAGCGCGGCCGCCAGATAGTGACCGCCGACTTCAAGGTGATCCACAACCACTCGCTCGAGCTGGCCAGCGATCTCGAGCACTGGTGCCAGGCGCACGTCGCCGTCGCCGAGAAGTGGGACGGGCGCATGCCCGGGGTGGGGCAGGCGGGCGGCGACTGGAAGCACCGGGCCCGACGCGCAGAGGCCGAGGCGGCGGTCACACGCGCCGTGGCGCTCGCCACGCAGCTCAAGATCGACGCGCGGATCAAGCGCCACGAGTTCGACCTAAGTGTCATCACCGACAGCCTCAGCTGGAAGTTGACGCGTCCTCTGCGCAAGCTGAAGGCCTTTCAGCGCAGCCGGGTCAGCCCGAGGGCCCGCCTGCAGGCGGGTACTCGGCAGCCCGCATCGGTGCTCGGACGACTGCTGCGCTCAGGCGATGGAGCACGCGGCGATGGCTGACACGCGCCGCGCCAAGCGGATCCTGGCAGCACCGGTGATGATCGAGGTTCGCGACCTCGAGAAGACCTTCCGAACGCCCGAGCACAGGGTCGACACGCTCAAGGAGCGAGTGGTCCATCCCCTGCGCCGCGTCGCGTTTCGGGAGTTGCGGGCGCTTGGGGGGGTGTCGTTTGAGGTGCATCGGGGGGAGTTCTTTGGGGTGGTGGGGCGTAATGGCTCGGGGAAGAGCACGCTGTTGAAGGTGCTGGCGAGCATCTATCGCGCCGATTCGGGGTCGGTGCGGATCGCGGGGCGCCTCGCGCCGTTCATCGAGCTGGGAGTCGGTTTTAACGCGGAGCTGACCGCGCGCGAGAACGTGGAGCTAAACGGGGTGATGATGGGACTGGGCAGACGCCAGGCGCGGGCACGCCTGGACGCGGTCCTGGAGTTCGCAGAACTCCAGGAGTTCACCGAGCTGAAGCTCAAGAACTACAGCTCGGGGATGATGGTCCGCCTGGCGTTCGCGGTGATGGTCGAAGCCGACGCCGACGTGATGCTCGTCGACGAAGTGCTCGCCGTCGGCGACGCCGCGTTCGCGCAGAAATGCATGGACGTGTTCAGAGAAAAACGCGCCGCCGGCAAAACGCTGGTGCTCGTCACCCACGACATGGCCACCGTCCAAGCCTTCTGCGACCGCGCCACCCTCCTGCACGACGGCGAACAACAATTCCTCGGCGACCCCGAAGAAGCAGCGCTGCGCTACTACCGACTCAACTTCGGAGGCGAGACGACGAGCGACGGGGAAGCGCGGTCCAGGGCGATCCCGGACATCAATGTGTCGCTGCTCGACGTCTGGCTCGAGGACCAGACGGGCACGCGGGTCGAAAATGTCGAGCAGGGCACGACCTTCAAGCTCAACCTGGTCGCGCAGGCCCGTCAGGACTTGCTCGATCCCGGTCTTCAACTTCCATTGCCTGAACACCGACGGCCACTGGGTGTTCGCGTTCAGCAAGCAGCTCGGCGACGCACCCGGGGAGCCGCGGCGGGTCCGGCCTGGCGAGCGGATCCACCTGGTGAGCGAGATCGAGAACCCGTTGGCACCCGGCCGCTACGTGGTCGAGTGCTGGATCTCGCGCGCACGCGAGGAGGGCGAGCTGGCGGTCCACGTCCTCCGGCTGCTCGACTTCCTGGTCTACGGGGCCAGCGTCGCGCCCGGCAACGTCGTCTTGGACAACGAAGTGCGCGCGGTGATCGAGCCGCCGGCCGCGGCTTGAGCCTCGCCGCCTATCTCGAGCGTCCGCTTCCTGCATCGCTGCCCGTCGGCAGGGGCACAGCCGTGTTCTGCACGGGCCACTGCTCTCACCCCGGCCAGCGCCTCCGCGGTCTCGAGGTCCTCCGCGACGGGACGCCCCACCGCGCCGCGGCATTCGGGATGCCCCGGCCCGATCTCCCACCTGGCCACAGCGGGTTCTGGGGCACGGTGCCAGTCCCTGCAGCTGATCGCGCGGGAGCGGTGCGCTTCGAGCTCCGAGCGAGGTTTTCAGGAGACTCGGTAACGACGGTCCCGCTCGGCGAGATCCCGATCGTCGCGCCCGCCGGGATGGGCGCCATGCCCACCGACCCGGGACTGATCGCGGTCTGCATGGCCACCTTCGAGCCCAACCCGACGCTGTTCGATAGGCAGATCCAGTCCCTGCGCGCGCAGACCCATGAGCAGTGGGTGTGCGTGATCAGTGACGACTGTTCGCAGCCGCAGAGCTTCGAGCGGATCCTCGAGACCGTGGGCGATGACAACCGGTTCACGGTCTCGCGCTCGGAGCAGCGGCTCGGGTTCTACCGCAACTTCGAGCGGGCGCTGGAGATGGCGCCCACGCAGGCGCAGCTGGTGGCGCTGTGCGATCAGGACGACCTGTGGCGGCCAGAGAAGCTGACAGTCCTGCGCGACGCACTGGGCGGCGCTGCGCTTGCGTACTGCGACCAGCGGCTGGTGAGTGCCGACGGCGTCGTTCTGCGCGACACCCTGTGGCGCGGCAGGCGCAACAACTACGACAACCTCGCGTCGATGGTCGTTGCCAACACGATCACCGGCGCGGCGATGCTGCTCAGGCGTGAGGTGGTCGAGCTGGCGCTGCCGTTCCCGGACACGCCGGGATTCCAATTCCACGACCACTGGCTCGCGAGCGTGGGCCTGGCGGCGGGCCAGGTCGCGTACGTTGAGCGACCGCTGTACGACTACGTCCAACACGCCGGTGCCGTGTTCGGCGAGTCTGATCGGCGGGGGCGCGGCCGCTCGCGGTGCGCCGCGCGGCACGGCGCGTGCGCCAGCCTACTTCTATGGCTACCTCGCCCGCGAGGTGCAGGCCCAGGCGCTGCTGGCCCGCTGCGGGGACCGGCTCACGGTGCGCAAGCGACGGGCGCTGCGATGCCTGATCGCGTGCGACCGTTCGCTGCCCGCCCTGGTGTGGCTGGCGCTGCGGCCGTTGCGCGCGCTTATTGGCCGCAGCGAGACGCTGGCGACCGAGCTCGAGCTCGTCCAGGGGCTGCTATGGCGACGGTGCGCATCGCTGCGGGCGCGGCTGACCCAGAGCCGCCAGGGTCCGCTGGGCGACGCCTCCACGCCGCCGCCGCACAGCTTCGTGCAGAAGCGGCTGCGACGCTGGCGTGCGGTGATGTGACTGGCGCGTCGTAGCATCACCGGGCGCCGGCGATGCTGAACCTCCAGCACTCACTACAGCGGGCGGCTTTTGGGCTCGAGGACGACGGGCTCCTTGCGGAGCGCCAATCCAGACGCGAGCGCGTACTGGCTGCGCCCGTCGCGATCGAGGTCAGAGACCTGCACAAGAAGTTCCGGATCCCGGAGGCCCCACGCACCGCGTTACACGAGCGGGTTCGGCACCCCTTGCAGCGCACCCGCTTTCGGGAGTTGCGGGCGCTTGGGGGGGTGTCGTTTGAGGTGCATCGGGGGGAGTTCTTTGGGGTGGTGGGGCGTAATGGCTCGGGGAAGAGCACGCTGTTGAAGGTGCTGGCGAGCATCTATCGCGCCGATTCGGGGTCGGTGCGGATCGCGGGGCGCCTCGCGCCGTTCATCGAGCTGGGAGTCGGTTTTAACGCGGAGCTGACCGCGCGCGAGAACGTGGAGCTAAACGGGGTGATGATGGGACTGGGCAGACGCCAGGCGCGGGCACGCCTGGACGCGGTCCTGGAGTTCGCAGAACTCCAGGAGTTCACCGAGCTGAAGCTCAAGAACTACAGCTCGGGGATGATGGTCCGCCTGGCGTTCGCGGTGATGGTCGAAGCCGACGCCGACGTGATGCTCGTCGACGAAGTGCTCGCCGTCGGCGACGCCGCGTTCGCGCAGAAATGCATGGACGTGTTCAGAGAAAAACGCGCCGCCGGCAAAACGCTGGTGCTCGTCACCCACGACATGGCCACCGTCCAAGCCTTCTGCGACCGCGCCACCCTCCTGCACGACGGCGAACAACAATTCCTCGGCGACCCCGAAGAAGCAGCGCTGCGCTACTACCGACTCAACTTCGGAGGCGAGACGAACGCCGGCGATCAGCCGGACGTGCGGCTCGTGGACGTGTGGCTCGAGGATCGCGGGGGCGAGCGGTTGACCGAGGTCGAGCAGCGCCGACCGTTCTCGTTTAACCTGCTGCTCGAGGCGCGGCGTGAGCTGCCGGCGCCGGCGTTCGGCTTTGAGCTGTTGAACATCGACGACATCACCGTGTGCGGCTTTGGCACGGCGCTCGCCGACGCGGATGGCTTGCCCCGGCCGCTCGGGGCCGGCGAGCGGCTTCGGATCTCGGTCGAGATCGACAACCAGCTCGTCCCCGGCCGCTACTCCGTGCTGTGCACGATCTCCCGCAGCGGGGCACCTGGTGACTATGTGCTCCACGACCTACGGATCACCGACTTCCTCATCACCGGCAGCGACCCGATACCTGGAATGATCGCGGTCGAGCCGCAGGTGAGCGCGACGGTTGAGGGCGACGCGAGCGTGGCGGCCACATGAGCACCGACGCCGTCCAGCTCGAGCTCCGCGAGGTGCGCGGCCCGGGCGCATTGAGCGGTGGCATCAAGCGCTTCTGGGAGCTCGCGTATCTGCTTGCGGTGACCGAGTTCAAGCGGACCTACTTCGGCACGGCGCTCGGCTACCTGTGGTCGGTGGCACGGCCACTGCTCTTGTTCGCGGTGCTCGTCGAGGTCTTCACCCATGTCTTCCGCTTCGGCAATCTCGGCTTTCCGTATCCAGCGTTCCTGCTCTCGAACATGGTCCTGTTCGGCTTCTTCCAAGAGGCCACGACGATGGCGGTGCCCTCGATCGTCAACCAGGAGGGGATCGTCCGCAAGACCCAGTTCCCGCGCCTCTCGATCCCCACGGCGATCGTGCTGAGCTCGCTGTTCAACCTGCTCCTGAACATGATCGTGGTGTTCGTGTTCGTGCTCGCGTTCGGCATCTCCCCGCGATGGACTTGGCTGCTCGTGCCGGTGGTGATCGTGTTGATCTGTGTCCTGACGCTCCCAGTCTCGATGATCGTCTCCTCGCTGTACCCGCGATTCCGCGACCTGGGGATCATCTGGAGCGTCTTCGCCACCGCGTTGTTCTACGCGACGCCGATCCTGTATCCGTTCGAGCGCGTGGCAGGCGCGTCGCACACGCTCGCCAAGCTGATCGAGCTGAATCCGTTCACCTCAATCCTCCAGCTCTCCCGCCGGTGGCTGATCGATCCGAAGGCCCCGTATCCCGGTAGCGCCGCCGCGGGTGGGATGAGCCATCTACTCGTACAGATCGCGATCACGGTCGCGGTCTGCGTGCTGGCGGTGTGGGTGTTCAGGCGGGAAGCGCCGCGGATCGCGGAGGAGCTGTAGAGGTCGTCTCGGCTTCGCGTTCAGCCGGCTCCTCCGCTGCGGCCAGCACGTGTCCCGCCAGGATCAGCGCGACGATCGTGAGCGCCGGCATCTGCCAGTCCCAATCCAGGGGCGCGTGGGCCACATAGGCTACGAAACCCGCGACCGGACCGGCCGCGAGTGCAGAGCCTGATCGAACGGCGTCGCGCGCAGCCAGGCCCACGCCGCCGAAGAACGCCAGCAGCAGCAGCACACCGATCACCCCCAGCTCGGCGAGCGTCTGCAACGGCAACGAGTGGGCGTCCTGCGCGAACTCAGTGACCGTGCGGTACCGCAGCCAATAGACGGCCCAGCCACCCGCGCCCACCCCCCGGATCGGCTGATCGTCGAAAGCGCGCAGGGCCACGTCCCAGTACGCGTAGCGGTTGCTCTGAAGCGTGATCAGACGTGTCGCTCCGGGACTGAGCTGCTGGCTTGCCTTCTCCTTGGCCCCGATCACGATCGCGGCCGCGAGCCCGGCACAGATCAAGGTGAGCGCAATCAGCGGCGCCCGTTGTGGCAGCGACAGCTCCGCCGGCCGTTCGCTGCGGGTCATGCGCCACTGCATCAGCGCGGCGGCGGCCATTATCACCACGAGCAGCGCAAGTGCGATCGCGCCCTCGCGCTCGCGGGACGAAAGCGCGCCACCCAGCGAGGTGACGCCTTTGAAAGGCGCCGCCGCGGATGACGCGAGCACGCCGGCGGCCACGGTCAGCACCGTCCCCCTGAGCTGTTCGCGGCGCGGCGCCAGCACCGTCAGCGCGACCAGCCCGGCGAGGCACGCGAACAGCGCGCCGCGGGAGAAGCTTATGTACAGCCCCATCCCGATCGGCGAAGCGGCCGCGCTCGCCGCGATCCGGAGCCGCCTGGAGCGGGTAGCGTCGCCCGCGATCCGGGCGCACAGCACGAACCCAATCGCGGCCAACTCCCCCATCGCGTTCCAGTACGTGAGGGGTTGCTCGAGGCGGCCCTGAGCGCTGATCGAGCGCGTGAAATGCAGCAGGCCCGGCAGGAACCGCTCGGACAGGCCGTAGCCGATCACGATCAGGATGCCGGCGGCAAGCGCGGGTTCCACGGCGCGCTGCACGCCTCGCTCGCGCAGCAGCACCGATGCGGCGATCAGGATGCCCGCGTACAGCACCACTCGCTGACCGGCGTGGTATGCACTGCCCGCAACTGGCGCCCAGGTGAACGAGACCACGGTCCAGATCGCCAGCAGCAGCAGCCCGACGATGGCCAGCCGAGCTCCCAGTGTTCTGGGCAGCGGGCGAGGGACCGCGACCATCGCCACCGCGACGAGCAGCCACGCGATCAGCCCCGCCCACACCCGCGGGCCGTCGAAGTAGCCGCCGCTGAAGAACGCCAGGACGGTGGGGCCTATGAGCAGCGCAGCAGCGCCGCCTTGCTGGACCACCCGGCTCATCCGCTCAGCGGTGACTTGCGTCGCGGACCGCGCGTCGCACCAGCCGCGTTGAGGCGAGTGGCTCGCGGCCGCTCGCGGGCGGCCGCGTGGCATCCTCACAGGCTGCCTGCACTTCGGCCTTCACTCCATCACGGAAGCTCGCGCCGTCAAACCGCGCAGCGTTGCGGGTGCAGGCGTCGGGGTCGACCGCACCATCGTCAAACTGAAGCACGATCCTCGTCAGCTCGGGCGGGCCACCTGACCAGAAGCGTCCGGTGACGCCATCGATCACGGTCTCCAAGGCGCCCCCGCCACGCCGGGCGATCACCGGGCGACCGGCGGCTTGCGCCTCGACTGCGGCGATCCCGAACTCCTCGATCGAGGTCAGGATCAGTGCCCGAGCGCCGCGCAGCACCTCCACGACGCCCTCGTCATCGAGGCGACCGGTAAACCTCACGGTGGGACCGGAGAGCCGTTTCAAACGCCGCGCGGCCGGACCGTCGCCGACGATCAAGAGCGGCCGGCGGAGCTGGTTGAAGGCTTCGATCGCCACGTCGATCTGCTTGTGGGGCATCAACTCGGAGACCATCGCGTAGTGGTCGCCGACGACGCCGGGCGAGAACCGCCAGGTCTCCACCGGCGGGTGCACGACGGTCGAGTCGCGGCCGAAATACGCGCGGATCCTTGCCTGCGTCATCCGCGAGTTGGCGATGTAGCGGTGCGTGCGCTGCGCGGCAAGCCAGTCCCACTGGCGCCAGCGGCGAAAGGCTCCCCGCAGGAACGCGCGAGTCAGTGGGTTGCGCCTGGTCGCGAGCACGCTCTCGCGATCGTTCCAGGCGTAGCGGAACGGGTTGTGGCAGTAGCTCACGTGCACGGTTCGCTCATCGCACAACACGCCGTGCGCCCATGCCGAGGAGCTGGAGAGGACGAGGTCGTACCCGGAGAAGTCAAACGACTCGATCGCCGTCGGGTAGAGCGGGAACAGCGCCCGGAAGTTACGAGCCGACGGCCGAAGCCGCTGTAGAAACGAGGTGTGTACGTTGCGACCCGCGAAGCGACCCTCGGTGCCATCCTCGTCGTAGACGGCGGTGTAGATGTCTGCCTCCGGCCACATCTCGCAGAGCTCCAGGAACACGCGCTCGGCTCCGCGCACGTCGAGCAGGAAGTCGTGCACGAGAGCGACGCGTGATGGACGGATCGCGGTAGCGGAAAGGGGCCGCACTCGCCTGCAGTCTAGGTTCCCGGGAGGATTCCGTGTAGCGACTAGGCTGCGCGACCGGGCTCCCCATTCGCTGAATCATGGTGCTGTTCGTCAGTTATTCCGGAGCATTTGGCGGCGCCGAGCGGCTCCTCCTCCAGTTCGCCGAGGGGCTCGAGCGGGGATGGTCGCTGGCCTGCCCCGAGGGCGAGCTGGCGAGCGCAGCTCGGGCGAGAGCCGTGACGGTGTGGCCGCTGCCCCGCCGCAGTCTGGTCGTGCGCGGTGGCGCGGCGCAGCGGCTGGGGGCGGCGGCGCGGCTGGTAGCCCACGGCCGCGAGGTCCGGCGGCTGGCGCACAATCTGGAGCCGGAGCTGGTGATCGCGTGGGGGATGCGCTCTGCGATCGCCGCCCTCCTGGGGCCCCCGCTGCCCGGGCCGGTCGTCTTCCAGCACAACGACGTGTTGCCGGGAGGATCGATCGACCGCCTGGTGCGGGCCGCAGCTGACCGGGCTGCGCTGACGATCGCGCTGTCCGAGACGATCGCATCAGACCTCGGCGTCGGCGGGCGCGTCTCGGTGGTGCATCCGGGGATCGAGGTCGGGCGCTTTGACGCGGAGCGCGCTCCCGTGCAACCGCCGGAGGTGTTGTCGCTCGGGGCGTTGGTCGCCTGGAAGCGTCCGGACCTTGCACTCGAGGTGTGCGCGTTGGTGCGCCAAACCCATCCTGAGCTGCGGCTGCGGCTCGTGGGCGCACCGCTGGTGGATCGCGACGGCGAGCTCGTGGGGTCATTGCGAGAACGCGCCGCGATGCCCGATCTCGAAGGTGCGGTCGAGTTCGCGGGTGCCGTAGCGGACCCGCGCGCCGAGCTGGCCCGAGCGACGTTGCTGCTGCACTGTGCGGAGCGCGAGCCCTTCGGGATGGCCGTGCTCGAGGCGCTTGCCGCCGGTCGGCCGGCGGTTGTACCGGCAGCTGGAGGTTGCGCGGAGATCGTCGACGACTCGTGCGGCGTCCTCTATGAGCCGGGAAACGCGCGCGCGGCGGCGGCGGGCATCAGCGAGTTGCTCGGGAACCCCGAGCGGGCTGCACAGCTCGGTGCGGGGGGCCGGGAGCGAGCCCGAGCGGAGTTCGACCTCCGCCCGTCGCAGGAGCGGTACGCGGCCACGGTGTGCGGGGTCAGCCGTCCTGCGCGCGATCGACCATGCACCCGCGAGCTCGCGCTCGTCACGGTCACCCACAACTCCGCGCCGGAGCTCGAAGGACTACTGCGCTCCCACCAGCAGCACCTTCCGGGCGTGCCGCTGATCGTGGTCGACGCTGGCTCAGACGATGACTCGGTCGAGATCGCGCGCCGGTACGAAACCGCTGACGTGGTCCCGCTGGAGCAGAACGTCGGGTTTGGGCGCGGGTGCAACGATGGACTGCGCGCGGTCCGTGCGCCAGTGAGCGTGCTGATCAATCCGGACGTCGAGTTCGTCGACGACTCACTGCTGCTGCTCGCAGCCGAGGCCGTGCGGACGGACCGGCCAGAGCGGGTGTTGGCGCCGCTGGTCCTATATCCGAGCGGCGCACGACAGGACTCCGTACACCCCGCGCCAACCTCGCCTGCAGATCTGCTGCGCTCGCTCGTGCCGCCGGCGGCCGTGCCGGGACGGCTGGGAATCCCCCTGGCGCCGTGGCGGGCCGTGCGGCCCCGGCGGGTGGGATGGGCCGTGGGCTGTGCGCTCGTGGCGCGTACCGCCACGTTCCGGCGGCTCGGGCCGTTCGAGGAGCGGTTCTTCCTGTATGGCGAGGACCTCGACCTCGGCTTGAAAGCCCGCGAGGCGGGAGTCGAGACATGGTTCTGGCCTCAGGCCCGCGTTGTCCACCACCGGGCAGCTTCAACCGCTCGGGCGTTCGGTGAGGAGCCGGTCGAGCTGCTGGCCAGCACGCGCCGCGAGGCGATCGCCGGGCGCCTCGGCCTCCGCCGCGCGCGGATCGACGACGCCGCTCAAGCCCTCACGTTCGCTTCCCGGGCCTTGGTAAAGTCCGCCCTCGGGCGCGACGCCCGACGCGAGCGCCACCAGTTGGAGGGTCTGCGGCGCGCGAGGCGGGAGCGCCGACCAACAACGGACGGAGAGCTCTGAATGCGGCGCATGCGGTTGGCCGGGGTCATCGCAGCGGTGGCGCTGCTGGCCGCGGCCGTACAGCTCATCGTGAGCGAGACGCGGGCCCAGGAGGAGCGCGCGCTACCTGCGCTGCCGTCTTTGCCGCCGCTCCTTACGCTGCTGTGGCCATCGTCTGATCCACCGGCGAAGGCACCGCCGAGCGGGCAGCAGTTCGGCGTCAACGTCAACCTGCTCTTCAACACCCGCCGCTACAGCGGCGTGAAGCTGGCATTGCAACTGAATGCGCTGCGGAGGACCGGCGCGACGGTTGCCCGCAGCGATGCCCTGTGGGAGGCCGCCGAGCCGAACGCGCCGAGCGGCAGCCGCCACAGCTTCGATTGGACCTTCGACGATCTGGTGGCCGGGTCGCTCGCCAGCCACGGACTGCGCTGGCTGCCGATCCTCGACTACTCAGCCCGCTGGGCTCAGTCGATTGCTGGACAGGATCACTCGCCGCCGAAAGCGCAGCCACAGTTCGCCGCGTTTGCCGCCGCTTTCGCCGCGCGGTACGGAACCGGCGGCACCTTCTGGCAGCAGCATCCGGGGTTGCCGGCGCTGCCTGTCGACACCTACGAGATCTGGAACGAGCCCGACAACCCGATCTTCTGGCACAACGGGCCGAACCCCACGACGTACGCCAACCTCTATCGCAACACTCGCGATGCGATCCTCGCCGTCGATCCATCTGCGCGCGTGATCGTCGGTGGGCTCACAAACCCTGGCTGGTTCCTGCCGGCGATGCTGCAGGCGGTGCCACAGCTTTCCGGACACATCGACGGCGTGGCGATCCATCCCTACGGTACGACGCCCTACGACGTCCTGGGACAGATTCGGACCGCGCGCGCCACCCTTGACTACCTGGGACTGCCGAGCGTTCCGCTCTACGTGACCGAGTTCGGCTGGACCACGCGCCCCACCGGCGCCCTGCACTGGACGCCTGCGCGGACCCGCCCCAGCTACATAACGGGCAGCCTGGCCGCGCTCGGCCACACCAACTGCGGCATCGCCGCGACGCTGTTGTACACCTGGACGACGCCGCGCCAGAACCGCCTCGATCCCGAGGACTGGTTTGGCATCAATCCACCGAACGGAGGAAAGAGCCTCGACACGCAGGCGTTCGCGACAGGCCTGCAGAGGGCGCTCTCGCCCGCGCCCACCCTGACGCTCTGCCCGTAGGTCTACCGTGGGGTGAGCAGCCGCCCGATCGCGTCATCCGTAAGCGCGGTCGTGCGCGACCACGAGAACTCGGCCGCTCGCACGAGCCCAGCAGCAATCAATTGCCCTCGGAGCTGGTCCTCGCACGCCACGGCCATGACCGCATCGACGAGCTCACCTGGGTAGTCCGGGTCGACCAACATACCGGCGTCATTTACGGTCTCCGGCAGCGCGGCCCGGCGGGCCGCCACGACCGGTACACCGCTCGCCATGGCTTCGAGGCAGGGAAGCCCGAAGCCCTCGTACCGAGAAGGCATCACTACCGCACGTGCCCCCGCGTACAGCGACGGCAGGTGCTCCTCGGCGACATAACCGAGGCGACGGAGCCGCGGGTCGCCGCCGCGCAGGTACCCGCGGTCCGATCCGGCCACCACCAGCTCGATCCCCCGCTCGTTCAGCGCGTCCGCCACCGGCTCGAGCGCGCCCAGGTTCTTGCGGTCGGAAATCGTGCCGACCGCCAATACGTATGGCTTCCCCAGGGCGTAGGCCGCGCGGGCGGGCTCGGGGTCGGCGTCGGGCTGGAAGCGTTGGTCTACGCCTTCGGGGATCACCTCGATTCGGGTCGTGGTTAGCCCGAGCAGCTCCGCGAGCTCGCCGCGCGAGAACTCGGAGACGGTGATCACGAGCCGTGCGCGGCGCGCGATCAGCGGCAGCAGCCGCCGCTGATACGCGACATACGCGCCCGAGTAGGCCTGGGGATGTCGCAGCGCCGCCGCGTCATGGATCACCACGATGTTCCGGCTGGAGATAACAGGGGCCAGGTTCGCGGGCGAGTAGAGAAGCTCGCAACGAGCCGAGCGCAGCGGCAGGATCGCCTGCTCCCAGGCGTGTCCTGCGCGGTGTGCGAGCGCCGGGTTCGGCTTGATAAGCGTGTAGCGGTCGGGACGCAGAGCCGGTAGGCGCAGCGCCATCTCCCGTGCCAGCCGCTCGACGCCCCCGATCTCGCGCCGAACGGCGGCGCGCGCGTTGATCGCGACTAGGCTCGCCGAACTACCCAGCGAAGCGAGAGCCCTGACCCCAGCAGCAGCACGCCGATCGCGACTGCCTGCGACGCATCGAAGCCGGTGCGCGGCAGCGCCGCCGCGGAGGCAGTGGCGCTGCTCTGTGAGGTCGAGGCGCTCGACGTGGCGCTGCTCGTGCTCGTGGTGCCGGCGGGAGCGCTGGCCACCGTAGTTGGAGAGCTCGCTGCCGGCGCCGAGCTGGAGGTGCTCTGACTCGGCGTAGAGCTGCTCGAGCTGCCGGAATTGCCTGAGGACCCCGAGGAATGCGAGCCGCCCAGCGGGTCGATGTACTGCTGATCGCCGGCTGAGGGTCCCGCGGCCAGCGCGCCAGCCGCCGCCAATAGGGCGACAACGCACGCCAGCAGGAGACAGGTCAAGAGCCTTTTGGACGTTTGCACCCTGCGAGTATTGCAAGCCGTGAGGCTGCTCGCGTTCAGTGACCTGCACCGCGATCGGGGCCAGGCGCAGCGGCTGGCGGCTCGGTCACACGAAGCTGACGTGGTCGTTGCGGCGGGCGACTTCGCGTCTTTTCACGTCGGCCTGCGAGGGGTGATCGATGCACTCAGCGAGATCATCGTCCCCACTGTTCTGGTCCCAGGCAACAACGAATCGGATACCGCGCTGTGGCGTGCATGCGGCGGATGGAAAGCCGCGCATGTGCTGCACGGCGAGGCCGCCGAGATCGACGGCGTCCAGTTCTTTGGCCTGGGCGCCGGCGTGCCGAAGACGCCGTTTCCATGGAGCTTCGACCTCTCCGAGGAGGAGGCTGCGGCCAAGCTCGAGCGATGCCCCGAAGGGGCCGTATTCGTGGTGCACTCCCCGCCGAAGGGACACGTGGACGAGGCCCACGGCCGCCACCTCGGTAGCGAGGCGATCCTGCGCGCGATCGAGCGGACCAAGCCGCCGCTTGCGCTGTGCGGTCACGTCCACGACGAGTGGGGTCAGGAGTCGCGGGTCGGTGAGACCCGGGTGGTGAACCTCGGCCCCGAGGGGATGCTGTTCGAGCTTTGAGCGCTCTCGATCCCGACGAGCCTCGCGATCCCCACAAGCGCGCGGAGATCGAGTCGCGCACGCCCGAGTTCATGGCCGCGGAGGCGACCAAACCGTTCGGCTGGGAGTCCCATCACTGGGTCAGGTGGGCAACGATCGCGGAGGTCCTCAGGCGGCTGGGGATCCCACGCGGTGCGCGCGTCCTCGACATCGGTTGTGGCCCGGGCTGGACCTCCTTGTTCCTAGCCGAATCCGGGTACGAGGTCACGGCAGTCGACCTGGTTCCCGCAAATGTGGATCTCACAGCCGAGCGGGCCGCGCGCTGGGGTGTCCCGGTCGCGGCACGAGTGGGCGACATGGAGCAACTCGATTTCGCTGAGCGTTTCGACATGGCCTTGATCTACGACGCGCTGCATCACACCGCCAACCACCGGCGGGCGCTGGAGCGAGCGCGAGCTCACCTCCTCCCCGGGGGGTGGCTGTTGCTTGGCGAGACCACGTGGCTTCACAACGTCTCACCGTCAGCCCATCGCGAGTCGCGCAGGACCGGATGGCGCGAGCGGGGCTTCACCGCACGGCGGCTGCGAGGTGACCTGCGCGACGTCGGTTTCATCGATATACGGCGCTTCTACCAGGGCACCCATCCTTACGAGTCGCGCGGCTCGGAGTTCGCGTGGCAGCTGGTCAGGCTCTTCGCCGGGAACTTCGCGGTAGCTCCGAAGGCGGCCATCTGGCTCGCGGCAAGGGTCCCTCCCGCCGCTCCCACGTCCACTCAGTGAACGATTGATATGGCTTGAGCCACCTGCACCGCGGCGTGTGTCGCAAGCTGGGAGAAGGTCACCCGGAACGACGACCCTCCGGTCTTCAGCCCCGAAGTCGTGGCAGTGCTGGCTCGGCGGGTGCCGGGTGCCGCTGCGAATTGCTTGCCAAACGGGTTCAACACGAACCTGCTTGCAAACCACGCAGGATCGGGGATCGTGCCCGTATGACCGGACGCCGAGCGGGCCGACGCGTGGCTGAACGTCATCGAGCCGAAGTTCGCAAGCGGCAAGATCTGGCAATGGCTGTGGCCGACGCAGCCGCTCGGCGCCTCGACAATCCATTCCGCCGACGAGAGGTCGATTCGTCCCGCGTGCACCGTGCGGCGGAAGGTGCGGCGGTTGCTGAAATCTGCCAACGCGAATGTGACCGTGCGGCCGTGTGCGCTGACTGCGGCCGCGATCGTGTCCCCCGGACTGATCGGCAGCCGCACCGAGCGCGTCGCTGCGGGAACGACTTCATACCAGACGAAGGCGCGCCGGTGGCCACCTGCCGTGCAGTCCGTCTCCGTGCCGACCTGCTCGAGTGAACGGGCGCCTTTCCGAAAGCCGCCGAGCCCCACCCAGAACGCCGCATACGCCCTGCGGCCACGCACGCACGAAGCCGACGGCTGCCTCCAAGCCGCGCTCACCTCGCGGAAGCGAACACCCGGCCTGTGGACGGCATAGCCCGACCAGTTCGAGGTCGGTATATCGGCTCGCGCGCCCGTGGCGCCGAAAAACGCCACCGCTCCGACGGTCAGCAGCGCAGTCGTGATCGGCCGGACGCTCATCGCCGACGGATCGTTTACGCGCCGTGTCCTCGCAGCGGAAGGTGCCCGTAAACGTGGAGGAATGCCCGGCGAAAGCTCTCATTAGGGCGCAGCCTTGGCCCGAGGCGCAGCCTTGGCCCGAGGCTCAGCCTGCCAGAGGCCCCCTCCAGACCGGTCAGCGTTCTGCGTCGTCAATTTGGCTGAAGAGACGACTGCGAGGACCAATCAGTGAAAGATGGACAGTGCCCGCGCGACCTGCACGGTCGCGCGTACCGCAAGCTGCGAGAAAGTCACGCTGAACGAGGAGCCTCCGGACTGCAGTGCTGAAGTCGTAGCGATACCGGCTTGACCTGTTCCCCTCACCGCAATCTGCTGGCGGTGAGGCCGCAATATGATCCTGCTCGCGAACCACGCAGAGTCGGAGATCGTGCCCGTATGGCCGGAGGCCGAGCGGGCCGACGCGTGGCTGAAGGTCGTCGAGCCGAAGTTCGCAAGCGGCAGGATCTGGCAGCGGCCGCCGCCGACGCAGCCGCTGGGCGCCTCGAGGATCCATTCCGCCGACGAGGTGTCGACGCGCGCCGCGCTAGCCGTCCTTCGGAACTGGCCGCCGGTGGTGAGATCTGCCAGCGCCAAGGTCACGCTGTGGCCGTGCACTGTTACGCCCGCCGCGACCGTGTCGCCCGCGTTCAGGGAAAGCTTCACCCATCGCGTCGGCGACGGCACCAGTTCGAACCAGACCCCGGAGTGCTGCCGTCCGGTGGAGGTGCAGTCGACCTCGGTGCCAACCTGTTCGAGCGCGTGGAGGCCGTGGCGATAGCCGCCCAGCCCGACCCATAGCGCGGCGTACGTCCTCTGCCCGGGGACGCAGACCACCGTGGGCTGCGTCCACACCGCGCTCACCTGACCGAAGCTCACGCCCAACCGGTGAGCCGCGTACCCGGACCAGTTCGCGCTCCGGACAGAGGCACGCGCCTCGCCAGCTCCCAGCAGCACAATCGGCGCCGCGGCGAGCAGCGCGAGTCCGGTGCGGAGCCGACGAGCACGAAGCCCGGTGCTGCCAGCGGCGGCTCGAATTCGAGTGAACCTGCGGCGGGGGCAACTCAAGCGCATCACGAGCAGGGTCCCTGGCTCCCACAAGCCGGACGCAAGGGATGCCTAAGAGGGACGTATGAATCCATGGCGGTCGTAGAGTGGGAAGCTCCCTCTGACCAGGAGACTTTCCCATGACGAGAAACAGTTTTGGAGCCGAAGGCACGCTCGAGGTTGGCGAGCGCTCCTTCCAGATTTTTCGTCTCGACGCGTTACAGCAGCCCTTCGATACTGCACGCCTGCCGTTTTCGCTGAAGATTCTCCTTGAG
The DNA here is from genome assembly GCA_963767535.1 of uncultured Planctomycetota bacterium. GTDB lineage: Bacteria > Planctomycetota > Planctomycetia > Gemmatales > Gemmataceae > JAJPHU01. Next base: position 4,723,101 of record CAVYEC010000003.1, on the reverse strand, counting down.
AACCTGCTGCGCAACGAGGACGGCGAAGCAATTCGTGCAGAGGACGTCGAGGCGCTGGCGCGGTGGGACGCTCGCGCTGAGCCCAGCGTGGAGATCGCATTCACGCCGGCGCGGGTCGTGATGCAGGACTTCACCGGGGTGCCCGCCGTGGTGGATCTCGCCGCGATGCGCGACGCGATGGCAGACCTCGGCGGCGATCCCGCGAAGATCAACCCACTAGTCCCAGCGGAGCTGGTGATCGACCACTCCGTCCAAGTCGACGTGTTCGGGTCGCGGCAGGCATTCGCCCGCAATGCCGAACTCGAGTTCGAGCGAAACCGGGAGCGCTATGCGTTTCTGCGCTGGGGACAGAGCGCCTTCCAGAACTTCAAGGTCGTTCCTCCGGACACCGGCATCGTCCACCAGGTCAACCTCGAATACCTGGCTCGCGTGGTGTTCGTGAACGATCGCGGCCAGGCCTACCCGGACACGCTCGTCGGCACGGACTCGCACACCACGATGATCAACGGCCTCGGCGTCCTGGGCTGGGGTGTTGGCGGGATCGAAGCGGAGGCCGCGATGTTGGGTCAGCCGATGTCGATGCTGATCCCGCAGGTGCTGGGCTTCAGGCTCACCGGTGAGCTGCCGGAGGCGGCCACCGCGACGGACCTCGTGCTCACCGTCACCGAGATGCTGCGGGCCGCACGGCGTGGTCGGGAAATTTGTGGAGTTCTATGGACAAGGACTGGCTGGGCTGCCGCTCGCCGACAGAGCGACGATCGGCAACATGTCGCCGGAGTTCGGTTCGACCTGCGCGATTTTTCCGATCGACGCCGAGACGCTGCGCTACCTGGAGTTCTCTGGCCGCCCGCCCGAGCTGATCGCGCTGGTGGAGGCCTACGCAAAGGAGCAGGGGCTCTGGCACGACGAGAACCTCCGAGCAGCCGACCTTTACGGACACGCTCGAGCTCGACCTCTCGACCGTGGTGCCGTCGCATTGCCGGGCCCAAGCGTCCCCAGGACCGCGTCTCGCTGACCGAGTCCAAGCAAGCCTTTCGGTTGGCGCTGGAGGGCTATCTGCCTGACGAGGACCTGCGAGGACGAGGCGCTCGCGGAGAGCTTCCCGGCGAGCGATCCGGTCTCCACGCACGTGCCGAACGGCGACGACGACGAGCCGCTCGGCGGGACGGGCGGCGCCCAGGTGGCGGAACGGCGCTCGACCGCGGCTACGGTGACGCTCGCCGACGGGACCGAGGTCGAGCTCGACCACGGCCACGTGGTGATCGCCGCGATCACGAGCTGCACGAACACCTCGAACCCTTCGGTGATGCTCGGCGCGGGCCTGCTCGCCCGTAACGCCGTGCAGCGCGGCCTGCGCGTGAAGCCGTGGGTAAAGACCTCGCTCGCGCCGGGTTCGAAGGTGGTGACCGAGTACCTGGAGCGGGCAGGGCTGACCGAGTACCTCGAGGCGCTCGGCTTCCACCTGGTCGGCTATGGCTGCACCACCTGCATCGGCAACAGCGGTCCGCTGCCCGAGGAGATCTCCGACGTCGTCAACGCCGAGGATCTCGCGGTCGTCTGCGGTGCTGTCGCGGCAACCGCAACTTCGAGGGACGGATCAACCCCGACGTGAAGATGAACTACCTCGCGTCGCCGCCGCTGTGCGTGGCCTACGCGCTCGCCGGAACGATGGACATCGACCTCTACGACGAGCCGCTCGGCGAGGACGATCACGGCGAGCCGGTGTTCCTGAAGGACATCTGGCCGAGCGCCGCCGAGGTCGCCGCAGACCGTGGAGGAGGCGGTCCAGTCGGACATGTTCCGCAAGAGCTACGGCGAGGTGTTCGACGGCGACGAGCGCTGGAACTCGCTGGAGGTGCCGAGCGGCGAGCGCGTTCGCCTGGGATCCGGAGCTCCACCTACGTGCGGCGGCCGCCGTTCTTCGACGACGCTGCCCGCGGAGCCCGGAGCCGGTGCAGTGACATCGAGGGCGCGCGCGTGCTGGCGGTGCTCGGCGACAGCGTCACCACCGACCACATCTCGCCGGCGGGATCGATCAAGCGCGACAGCCCCGCCGGGCAGGTACCTGATCGAGCACGGCGTGCAGCCCAAGGACTTCAACTCGTATGGCTCGCGGCGCGGCAACCACGAGGTGATGATGCGCGGGCACGTTCGCCAACATCCGGCTGCGCAACCAGCTGGCGCCGGGGACCGAGGGCGGCGTCACGGTGTATCTTGGCTGCTCGGACGCCGACGAGCAGATGTCGATCTACGACGCCGCGATGCGCTACAGTCGAGGAGGGCATCCCGCTGGTCGTGCTCGCGGGCAAGGAGTACGGCTCGGGGTCCTCGCGCGACTGGGCGGCCAAGGGCACGCGCCTGCTCGGCGTACGGGCGGTGATCGCCGAGAGCTTCGAGCGCATCCACCGCTCGAACCTGGTCGGGATGGGCGTGCTGCCGCTGCAGTTCCAGGCACGGCGAATCAGTCGCGTCGCTGGGGCTCACCGGCACGGGAGACGTTCAGCGTCGCCGGGCTGGCGGGTGCTGAGGAGATCCCGCGCGAGGTGACGGTCAGGGCCGACGACAAGGAGTTCAAGGTCACCGTGCGGATCGACACGCCCAAGGAGCAGCGCTACTTCCGCCACGGCGGGATCCTCCAGTTCGTGCTGCGGGAGCTGCTGGCGGCTAGCCTAGCCATGGCGATCCCCGAGCTGCTCGAGACGCTGCTGACGGCGGCCGGGCCCTCCGGCCACGAGGACCGCCCGCACGCGCCTGGCGAGAGGGCTGCGCGCGACTTCGCCGCCGAGGTCGGCGGCGACCACGTCGGCTCCTCGCTCGCCCGCGTGCCGGGGACGGCGAGCGGCCCGACGCTCGCGGTCGTCGGCCACATCGACGAGATCGGCCTCCACGTCTCGCACATCGACGACGAGGGCTACCTGCGCTTCGGCCAGGTGGGCGGCTGGGACCCGATCGTGCTGGTCGGCCAGCGGGTCCGCGTGATCACACGCGATGGCCAGATCCCCGGCGTGATCGGCCGCAAGCCGATCCACCTGCTCAAGGACGACGACCGCAAGAAGGTCCCCGAGCTCAAGGAGCTTCACATCGACATCGGCGCCGCAGACGGCGACGAGGCCCGCGAGCTGGTGCGGATCGGCGACGTCGCGGTGATCGACGCCGACCCGATCGAGCTTCCGCGCGGGCGCGTCGTGTCGCGCGCGCTCGACAACCGCGTGGGCTGCTACGTCGCGGCCGAGGCGGCGCGGCTGGTCGCCGAGGACGGCGGCGCGCCCGGGGACGTGGTCGCGCTGGCGGTAGCGCAGGAGGAGACCGTCGTTCGCCGGCTCGCGGACCAGCGCGTTCGCGCTGGAGCCCGATGTGGCGATCGCGGTCGATTTGACGTTCGCCACCGACCAGCCCGGGATCGAGCTCGGCGCCGATCACCAAGCACACGCTTGGCTCCGGGCCGGTGATCGCCCGCGGCACCACGCTCCACCCGCGCGTGTTCGAGCTGCTGTACGAGACCGCCGAGGCGGAGGAGATCCCGTTCACGGTCGAGTCGACTGGGTCGCGGCACGGGCACCGACGCCGACGCGATCCACCTCAGCCGCGCCGGCGTCCCCACCGGCCTGGTCTCCGTGCCGCTCGCGCTACATGCACTCGCCCGTAGAGATGGTCGCCGCTCGACGACATCGAGGCCGCGGCGCGGCTGATCGCGGCGTTTGCGCAGCGGCTGGAGCCGGGGATGTCGTTCGAGCGATAGAGCGGGGTTTGCGGCCGTCGTGTCCGTCCCGTTTAGCCGCCGAGCCGCCCGCAATCTCGCACTGCGGAAGCGCATATATGCGCCCGCGATCTCGCAATGCGGGTGCACTATCTCGATCGTGGCGGAGCGCGCCCAGGCGAATCACACCCGCTCAAGCGGGGTATAGCTAGAAGTTGGGAGACGCCAGGATGGCGAAGGAGGAGCGATGGCCATAGACACGACGGAGCGTTACCGCCAAGCGGCTGAGGACGCCCTTCAGCAACTTGACTGGTGCATCGGCTACTTGCACGGGATCCGCAAAGCCGCGATCTCGCAGGCGCTCGCGCAGAACCGCACTCAGATCAGGCGAAACCTGATGCAGAAATCCACGGAGCCGCTTCCCACCGAGGAAGTACCGGCTGAGGGCTAATTCGATGAGCGTGCGGACACCATGAAGTACCGCCTGAGGTACGCCTATTACGACCTGAGCGAGCAGCGCGAAGGGAGCACCGTCGTGGTGCGCCTGAGTGGATCGTCGGCGAACGTGCTGCTGCTCGACCAGCAGAACTTCGCCCGCTATCGCGCCGGACAGCCATTCGAGTACGTGGGCGGGATGCGCAAGCGCTCGCCGGTTGAGCTCGAAGTTCCGCACGATGACCACTGGTACGCGGTCCTCGATCTCGGCGGGTTTGGGGGCCAGGTCCAGGGGGCCGTCTCGGTGCTGGCACCGGATGGGTCTAAGGTCCCGCTAAGCACCGACGCCACCGTTGCCCACGACTCGGAGAGAGAGCCCTCGGGCTCAGCTTCGTAGCTCGGCTACGCCTTCGGCGTCGGGAACTGCGTGCGCATCATCAGGTCCCAGACCCGGTCGGGCGTCAGGCGGCGCTGGTTGATCATCAGGTGCGCGCTCGGCGTGACCGGGTAGCGGGGCTTGGGGCGCTGACGCTTCGAGCGCGCCGGCGATCGTCTTGGCGACGGCTTCCGGACCGCGCCGAGCTTCGCCATCGGCCCCCTGTAAGCGTCCTCGGTGAGCTTGGCGACCTTGCGGTTGAACTCCGCGTAGGGGCCATCGCTCTCTGCGGCCTCGACCGAGCCGGACGCGACCTCGCCGAAGTTAGTGACGATCAGTCCCGGCTCGATCAGGATCACGTCGACGCCGAATCCCGCGCACCTCGAAGCGCATCGCGTCGCGATCGCCTCGACCGCGTACTTGGTCGCGTGGTAGACGCCCCCGCCGGGGAAGGTCAGGCGGCCGCCCATCGAGCCGATGTTGACGATCTTGCCCCACCGCTGGCCGCGCATCCCCGGCAGCACCAGCTGGCACATCCGCATCAGCCCGAACACGTTGGTCTCGAACTGGCGGCGCACCTGGTCGAGCGGCACGCGTCTCGATGCGCGCCGGACTGGCTGTAGCCGGCGTTGTTGACCAGCACGCCGACCGCGCCCTCCGCCTCGCTGACCGCGTCGACCGCGGCGCTGCATCGACGCCTCGTCGGTGACGTCGAGCGCGAGCGTCTCGCACCCGCGCTCTGCGCAGCTCGCTATCGTCTCCGGCCGCCGGGCGGTCGCATAGACCTTCCAGCCCTCGTCGGCCAGCTGCGCGCGCCGTGGCGTGGCCGATGCCGGAGGAGCACCCGGTGATGAGGACGGCCTTGGAGGGCATCGCGTCGCGGAGCCTACCGCGACCGCCGCCGGGTCGAAGTTCGGCGAATCCCGTCGGACAGGGCGACGGAAATCGCCAGACTTCGACTCCGCGCCAGACTTCGGGGGCGCCCTACCCCCGCACCAGCTTCTTGTACGTGATCCGTTCGGCCGATCGGCGGCCTCGCGCCGAGCTGCTCGTGCCGGAAGCTCTCGTAGGCCTCGAAGTTGCCCTCGAACCAGCGGACCTGCGAGTCGCCCTCGAAGGCGAGCACGTGGGTGGCGATCCGGTCGAGGAACCAGCGATCGTGGGAGACGACCACGGCGCAGCCGGCGAACGCCAGCAGCGCCTCCTCGAGCGCGCGCAGCGTGTCCACGTCGAGGTCGTTGGTCGGCTCGTCGAGCAGCAGCAGGTTGCCGCCGGTGCGCAGCAGCTTGGCCAGGTGCAGGCGGTTGCGCTCGCCGCCGGAGAGCTTCGCCGACCTTCTTCTGCTGGTCGGTGCCCTTGAAGTTGAAGCCGGCGACGTAGGCGCGGCTGTTGATCGGTGCGCTCGCCGAGCTTGATCTGGTCCTGGCCGCCGGAGATCTCCTCCCACACGGTCTTCGCGCGGATCGAGCGCGTCGCGCGACTGATCGACGTAGGCGAGCTGCACCGTCTCGCCGAGCCGCAGCGTGCCCGCGTCCGGCTGCTCCTGCGCCGGTGATCATCCGCAGCAGCGTCGTCTTGCCGGCGCCGTTGGGGCCGATCACGCCGACGATCCCGCCGCGGGGCAGCTGGAAGGACAGCTCGTCGATCAGCACCCGGTCGCCGTAGGCCTTGCGCAGCCCGTCGGCCTCGACCACCACGCTCGCCCAGCCGCGGGCCGGCCGGGATGTGGATCTGGACCTGGTCGAGCTTGACGTTGCGGTCCTGGGCCAGCAGCGCCTCGTATGCGTTCAGGCGCGCCTTGGGCTTGTTGCGCCGCGCGCTCGCGTTCAGCCGCACCCACTCGAGCTCCTGCTCGATCGTCCGCTGCCGCGCGCTCTCCTGCCGCGCCTCCTGCTCGAGCCGCGCGCGCTTCTGCTCGAGCCAGCCCGAGTAGTTGCCCTGGTAGGGGATCCCGCGTCCGCGGTCGAGCTCGAGGATCCAGCCGGCGACGTTGTCGAGGAAGTAGCGGTCGTGGGTGACCGCGACGACCGTGCCCGCGGTAGTCGCGCAGATGGCGCTCGAGCCACGCCACCGACTCGGCGTCGAGGTGGTTGGTCGGCTCGTCGAGCAGCAGCAGGTCGGGCTGGCGCAGCAGCAGCCGGCACAGCGCCACGCGCCGGCGCTCCCCGCCCGACAGCGTCGTCACGTCGGCGTCGGGCGGCGGGCAGCGCAGCGCGTCCATCGCGATCTCGAGCGTGGTCTCGAGGTTCCAGCCATCGACCGCGTCGATCCGCTCCTGCACGCGCGCGAACTCGTCGGCGGTCTCCTCGGAGTAGTTCATCGAGAGCTCGTTGAAGCGGTCGAGCAGCGCCCTGACCTCGGCCACGCCCTCCTCGACGTTGCCGCGCACGTCCTTGACTCGGTCGAGCTGCGGCTCCTGCTCGAGCATCCCGACGCGTCGCGCCCGGCGCCAGCTGAGCCTGCCCGTCGAACTCCGTGTCGAGCCCGGCCATGATCCGCAGCAGCGTCGACTTGCCGGCGCCGTTGTAGCCGAGCACGCCGATCTTCGCGCCGGGCAGGAACGACAGCGAGATGTCGCTGAGGACCTCCTGGTCGGGCGGGTAGCGGCGCGAGAGCTTGTAGGTCGTGAAGATGTACTGGGCGGACACCTACGTGGTCTCCGGCGTAAGTCCAGTCACACAAAGAGCCGTCACTGGCGGATGACTGACGAGGACGCAGCTCCCGTGGCGTACCTGGAACGTACGCGATGGGCGTGATGGGGCTTGCGGCGGGGGCCACTGAGCCCAGGATAGGGTGAGTCGATGCGCGTGCTCGCGGCGATCCTCGCCCTCATCGCCGTGGCGTGCATGATGCTCGCGATCGTGGGAATGGTCACCGGCGGCCCGGCGACCGAGCAGGGTTCGCGCTCCGCGCTGCGGCGCTGCTCTGCTTCGGACGGCGCCGTGGCACTGACCGTGGTCTCTCGTTCAGCTCTCGGGCTGCCAGCCGCTGACCACCCAGCGCGCCCGGAGCGAGCTGCGGTCACCGTCGCGACGGTCGACGTGCCACGCCGGCCGGAGTCCCTGGTAGGCGGTGGTATCGGTGGCGGTGGTCGACTCGCGCGTGACGACCACGTACTGGTCGCCTGCTCCCGCGCAGCGGCGCGACCGCCTCGACCGTGCCGCTGTTGGCGATTCCGCCGCGCCTGAGCTCGTAGTCGTGCGCAGCGTCTGGCCGCGGCCAGCTCCATCGCCGAACGAGCCTGGCCGACGCTCGCGGCGGCAAGCGCGCGCATGTCGGCGGGCGACGTGTCGGCGTCCCAGTTGATGTAGGCGTCGGCGAACGCGCGCGACGGCCTGCGACCGGGGCGGCGGCTGCCGGTCCGGTCGGGGCGCTGCGGCGCGGCTGCGAGCGACGCCGGGTACTCGTGGGCTTGCCTGTGCCTGGGCGCACCGTTGTCGAGCCGGCGACGCCGACGCCGCAGCGATCGCAGCAACCGCCGCACCGCGACGCACCAAGCGCGACTGCGGCCGACGCCGACCGCATCACAGCCCCACCGGATGGCGCGCGACGAATCCCGCGGCGCTCCGAACCAGCGGATGCCAGCCGATCCCGCTCGCTGCCGTCGCCGGGACCCGCCGCGTTGTGCGTGTCCCAGCGCAGTCCCGCGACGTACATGAACACGTGGTCGGCGCTGGCGTACAGCGTGACCCATCGCCCGGGCCCGGGACGCGCCGAAGGATTCGAGCGTCCTCGAAGCCGCGTCGTAGGTCACCGGCAGCAGCCCGCCGCCGTAGAGCAGGTGCTCGACGCTGCTCGAGCAGTCGTAGGCGGGAGCGATCTCGACAGCGGCAGCCCGTGGCCGCCGCCGTACACGTATGGCTTGCCGACGATCTGGTTGCCGGCGGCGATCATCTCCTTGACCGCCAGCGGCGCGCTCCGCCGGCGCGGCCGCCAGCCCGTTCGGCAACAGGTGCGCGCGCTGGCCCGGCGGTCAGCGGCACGCCGGGCGCCGACGGCGCCGATGCATGCAGCTCGGATCCGCCGGCGCCGCGGCGCGGTCAGCGCGCGGCGCGGGGCGTCTGCCCGAGCGACGGTCGCCGGCGCCCGGCAGCCGGCGGCCGCTCGATCCGCACCGGCCCTGACCACTGCCCGTTCTCGTAGGGGATGCCGAGGCCGCCGGCGAGCTGCCACCACAGGTCGATCACCCGCGGCAGCCCGTCGATCGGCCCGCCGCCGAGGCCGAAGTCCCGCTTGTAGGCGATCGCCGAATGGCCGCCCCAGGTGATCCGCAGCGGCGTCATGTACGGCAGCCCGCCCATCGCCGTCGCGGTCTGCAAGGTCAGGCCGCCGAGCTCGGCGTAGCTGTCCGGATGCGCGAGCAGGTTGTCGCCGCGACGCGCCGACCGTCCCGCGAGCTGGGATCGCCCGGGCCGCCGTACTCGGTCGCGCCGACGAGCTGCCCGCCGGCCGCCGGGCGCCAGCGCGATCTGCGGCCGGCGGCGCTCGGCGAACCGCCGCCGCAGCCGCTGCTGCTCGAGCGCCGCAACGCCGAGCACGGCGAGGACCGCTGCGCTCAGTCCCGACGGTCGTGATGCCGGCGAGCGGCGCCGAGGCGAGGGCATGAGCGCTGCTCCGGGAGCGAGCCACGCGCCGACCTTACGTCCGCGGGATCCAGCTGAGACCAATTGAGACGAATTTGTTGCTGACCTCGCGATCGGTCGCCACGACGCTCTCCGCGCGTCGCCGCTAACGTTGATGGCCGATGCCTCGGATCCTCGATGTCGAACAAGCGCTGCTGCTGCTGGAGCTCGAGCCGCCGTTCGATCAGCGCGCGGTGCAGCTGGCGCGGCGGCGGATGGCCAAGCGCTGGCACCCGGACATCGCGCCGCCCGGCCGCCAGCACGAGCACCAGCGCCACCTCCAGGCGATCAACGAGGCCGCCGACCAGCTCGAGCAGCTCGCCGAGTCCTCGCGCGGCGGCCGGGTCACCCGCAACGCGGTCAAGGTCTCGGCCGCCGCGACCCGCAAGGCCCGCGAGGAGGCGGGCCGCCGCGCCTACGAGGCCGAGCAGCGCGCGCGCGCGGCGGCCGCGGAGCGGGCCAAGCACGACCCGTTCGGCTCCCGCGTTCCCGACCACTCGGTCGTCCACCGCTACGCGCGCTGCCTCTCCTATCCCGAGTGGGGCGTCGGGCACGGTGACCGGCATCTACTTCTCCGGCGAGGGCGACGACGTCCAGCAGTGGGCGCGGGTGTCGTTCGCGGTCGGCGTGCGCACGATCCCGGCCGGCTCGCTGCAGTTCGTCGACTTCTCCAAGCCCGACCCGGCCGCCGACCGGGTCCAGCGGTTCATGACCGCGGCCCAGCACGCGCTGGCCGAGGGCGACGCGGCGCTCGCCGCGCAGCGGCTGATCTACGCCCGCGACGCCGAGCCGACCAACCCGGTCGTGCTGCGGCTGCTGACCGCCGCGTTCTGGCAGGCGGGCAACCTCCCGGCGGCGGCGCGAACGGTGCGCGACTGGGCGCGGGTCGAGACCGACCGCCCCACGCCGGAGCGGTTCGCCTCGCGGATCTACGAGGACATGGGCGCGATCGACCTCGCCGCCGACGCGCGCTGCGCGCGCCGCCGACCGCGCTCCCGGCGACGCCTCGGCCTGGGAGCGGCTCGGGCGCCTGCGGCTGCGGCTGATGGATCGCGCCGCCGCGATCTCCGCGCTCGAGCGGGCGCGGCTGATCGGGCCCACGCGTCGAGGGGCTGCTCGACCTCGCGCTCGCCTACCACCTCGCCGGCGACGTCGGCGCCGAGGTCTCGGCGGCGGAGGCGCGCGACGCGGCTCGATCCGCGACTCGGCGGCGGCCTGGTCGACCTACGCCCACGCGCTGGCGCGGACCGACCGCGTCAGCGAGTGCATCGACGCCTGCCGAGCGCGCGCTCGAGCTCGGCGACGACCCGGAGGTCGCGGACCTGCTCGAGCGGGTGCGAGGCGGCGGCAGCCGCGCGACTGGCGGCGCGAACCGCGGCCTAGCTCTAGGGCGCGTTCAGCTCAGCCGTCGGGCAGCCGTGTGCAGCGTCGCCGCATCGGCAGTCTCGACCTGCTCGAGCACGCCGAGCAGCTCGCCGACGCGGCACACCAGCAGCCGCTCCTCCTCGACCTCGACCCAGGCGCCGGCCGACGCCGGAAACACCACGTGGTCGCCGGGCTTGACCGGCATCTGCACGCCGACGTGATCCCACCAGTCGAGGCCGGCCCGACCGCGAGCACGATCCCGTGCTGCGGCGGCGGCTCGTCGGATCCCGGCGGCACCAGCAGCCCGGAGCGCCTGACCCGGTCGGGGTCGAGCTCCTTGATCACGATCCGGTCGAACAGGGGACGAAGCTGGTTGCGCATAAATCGTCCGCTTCTGATCATAGGGTGGGCCCGATGCGCCTGATCGTCGCCCGCTGCGAGGTCCGCTACTCCGGCCGCCTCGACCGCGCTGCTGCCCGAGGCGCTGCGGCTGATCATCGTCAAGGCCGACGGATCGGTGCTCGTGCACGCCGACGCCGGTGGCTACAAGCCGCTCAACTGGATGACGCCGCCGACCGTGATCGAGGAGTCGACCGCAGCCGCGATCGTCGTGCGCAAGCGCGCCGGCAGGAGCGAGGACCGGCTCGAGATCGTCGTCGCGCAGACGATCTCCGACGTCACGCACGACATGGGCTCCCCCGACGAGGACGCCGCCCTCAGCAAGGACGGCGTCGAGGCGCACCTGCAGGAGCTGCTGGCCGAGCAGCCGCGACTGGTGCGGCGAGGGCTTCCGGCTGGTGCGGCGCGAGTGGCCGACCGACATCGGACCGGTCGACCTGATGTGCCGCGACCCCGACGAGCAGTGGGTGGCGGTCGAGATCAAGCGGGTCGCCGGGATCGAGGCCGTCGAGCAGCTCACCCGATACCTCGAGCGCATCCGGCTCGACCCGGCGTTCGTCGCTGCCGCGGCGTGCTCGCCGCGCAGGTGATCAAGCCGCAGGCGCGGGTGCTCGCGAAGCCCGCGGGATCGAGTGCGTCGAGGTCGACCTGGCGGTGCTGCGCGGCGAGCGCCAGCCGGACCTGAAATTGTTCGCGGCATGAACGACGAGCAGGCAGTCTCTCACCGAGCGCCGCGAGCGCGTCCTGCTGATCACGATCAACCGCCCCGACCAGCGCAACGCGGTCAACGCGGCGGTGGCGCAGGGGATCGCGGCGGCGCTCGACGAGCTCGACGGCGACGTCGAGCTCTCGGTCGGCGTCCTCACCGGCGCCGGCAAGGGCTTCTGCGCCGGCATGGACCTGAAGGCGTTCGTCGCCGGCGAGCGCCCATGGGCGGGCGATCGCGGCTTCGCCGGGATCACCCAGCGCGCCTCCGAGAAGCCGCTGATCGCGGCGATCGAGGGTTTCGCGGTGGCCGGCGGGCTCGAGGTCGCGCTGGCGTGTGACCTGATCGTCGCGGCGCGAGGCGCGAGGCTCGGGATCCCCGAGGTCAAGCGCTCGCTGGTTGCGGCCGGCGGCGCGCTGCTCCGACTGCCGCGCGTGCTGCCGCGCACGGTCGCGATGGAGCTGGCGCTCACCGGCGACCCGATCGACGCCGAGCGCGGCTACGACCTCGGCCTGGTCAACCGCCTGTGCCGATCCCGGGCAGGCGCTTGAGGCGCGCTGGAGCTGGCGGAGGCGATCGCGGCGAACGGACCGCTCGCGCTGGCGGCGACGAAGCGGATCCTGGCCGAGTCGGTCGACTGGCCCGACGCCGAGTTCTTCGAGCGCCAGGGGGAGATCGTCGAGCCCGTGATGCCCTCGGAGGACGCCCGCGAGGGAGCCACGGCGTTCGCGGAGAAGCGCGAGCCGGTGTGGCAAGGGCGCTAAGCCCGGCCCTCTCCCCACGCCGTCGCCACCACCGATCGCGCTCCGCCTCGGTCGCGGTGCTCGCACAGATAGATCCCCTGCCAGGTCCCCAGCGCCAAGCGTCCCTGCGCCACCGGCAGCGTCAGCGACGGTCCGATGAGCGTCGCCTTGACGTGGGCGGGCATGTCGTCGGGCCCCTCCAGCGTGTGGCTCCAGTACGAGGCGCGCTCGGGTATGGCCCGGTCGAACCAGGTCTCGAAATCGCGGCGTACATCCGGCTGAGGCGTTCTCGCCCAGCGCAAGCGAGGCTGAGGTGTGCTGGATCAGGAGATGCAGCAGGCCCACCTCGAGCTGCTCGAGCTCGGGCAGGGCGCCCAGCACCTCGCGCGTGACCAGATGAAACCCGCGCGGCCGGGACTCCAGCGTGATCTCGCGCTGAAGCCACATCACAGGAGGCGAGGCAGTCTCGCCACCCGCATGTCGACCCGTGTCCCGCGGAACGGAACCCCCTCCGCCTCGAGCAGCCTCCGCTGGCGCGATCCCTTCGCGAGCGAGCCGTCAGCCCGCACGATTCGGTGCCAGGGCAGCGCGGGATCCTCGCAGTCGTGTAGCGCGGCACCCGCGACCCGCGGCGCTCCCGGCGAGACGTCGCCGTAGGTGCGCACGAACCCAGGCGGCGTGGCGCGCACTCGCTCCAGGATCGCTTCCGCAGACCAGGACCCCACGTCTCGCAGCATACGAACGGTCGCGTTCTTGATAGTGTCGCGCCCGCCGAATTCCCTGCTCAGCGCGGGGAAGCGGGGGACCCAAAGTCTTCCGGGGCGAATCGCGACCTGATGGTCCGCGTAGCGCAACACCAGCGCGAGCCCGACAGCTAACCCCGTAGGCGACTACCCAATGAGCCACGCCACGCGCCGGGTTTCGATCCGTCTTCTGATCGCCGCGATCGCCGCAGGCGGGCTCGCCGCCTGGGTCGCGCTGCCGAGCCACGCCGCCAGCATCAGCGGCCTGAGCTCGCAGCTGAACGCCGAGCAAGCCCATCAGCAGAGCCTGTCCGCGAACGTCGCGCGGCTCTCGCAGTCGATCTCCTCGCTTGATTCTCAAGTCGCGCTCGTGCAGAAGCGGGAGGACGCGGTGCGCGCCGATCTGGCCAGAGATCAGGCCACGCTCGCTCGGACCCGCATTCAATTGAAGCGCGAGCGGCGCCTGATCGAGATTCTCAAGGCACGGCTGGCACGCGCGCGGACGATCCTCTCACGGCAGCTGGTCTCGAGCTACGAGTCGGATCGGCCGGACCTGGTGTCCGTCGTGCTCGAGGCGCACGGCTTCACCGACCTGTTGGAGCGCCTCGATTTCCTCAAGCGCGCCCAGACCCAGCAGCAACAGCTGATCACCGTCACGACCCACGCCAAGGAGCAGGCCGCCGCCGCCGAGCGGAGGCTGTCCTCGCTGGAGGCAACCCAGGCCCAGGTGACTGCGCAGGCGGCCGTCCGTGCCCGCGCGCTGGCCGGAATGGGCGCCCTTCTGCGCGGCAAGCAGGCCGCGGTGGCGCGCGCACGTGCTGCGCAGCAGGCGGCGCTCGCCGCAAGCCGGGCCAAGGGCCAGCAGCTACAGGCGGAGATCTCCAAGCTTCAGGCGCAGCAGGCTGCTGCCGCGCAGGCCGCAGCGAGCGCGGCCAGCACCTCGGGCAGCTCGGGCAGCTCGTTCAGCTCGGGCAGCTCGAGCTCCCCGACCAGCTCAGGGCCGGCGCTCGGACCCTCCGGCGGATGGGCGATCCCGTACGCGATCGTGCTGTGCGAGTCCGGCGGACAGAACCTGCCTCCGAACAGCGCCGGCGCGTCCGGCTACTACCAGATCCTCCCCAGCACCTGGACGCAGTACGGCGGTACCGGCCCTGCGGCGTACCTGGCGAGCAAGGCGGAGCAGGATGCCGTGGCGTCTCGGATCTGGGACGGCGGTCGCGGGGCGAGCGCCTGGGTCTGCGCCGGGATCGTGGGTATCCATTAAGGGGCCGCGCTAACCGGGGCCGGCTTTAACCTGCGCGGGCCGTGTCGGCTCGCTCGAAGCTGATCGCCGCAGCGCTGCTTGTGGCCGCACTCGCTCTCCGCGTAGGACAGGTTGAGCGCACGCCGTACACGCCGATCAACGACGCGATCTCCTACCTGAAGCTCGGAAGCGACGTCGCGCGCTTCGGCGACTACTCGCACAGCGAGCCTGGAGCCGGCGGCTCCCGCGGCCCGACGGCCTACTTCCCACCCGCGTACCCGTACTTCGTCGCCGCGGTCGACCTCCTCGACGGCCACACCGCGGTCGACTCATCTGCGGTCCACGGGGCACGCCTCGCTAACGCAGCGCTCGGCACCGTCACCGTGGCCTTGGTGGGGCTGGTGGCCCTTGAGCTGTTCGGGCCGACCATCGGCCTGGTGGCGCTCGCCGTCGCCGCGGTCTACCCGGTGCTGATCGAGGTCTCGGCGCTGCTCATCGCCGAGAACCTGTTCACGATGTTGATCCTCGCCTCGGTGTGGGCGGTACTCAGAGCCCGGCGGGCCCGCCGCCCGCTCGCCTGGATTACCGCCGCCGGCATCCTGCTCGGCCTGGCAACGCTCGCGCACGAGAACGGGTTCGTGCTGGTGCTGCCGCTCGCCTTCGCAGCCTGGACGGCGGCCGAGCGGAGCATCAAAGGTCCCCTCGCCTTGGCGGTCGCCGCCGTGCTCATGATCTCGCCCTGGACGATCCGCAACGCGATCGTGATGCACAGCTTCATCCCGGTTTCGGACGAGACCGGGATCACGCTCGTGGGGGCCTACAACTCTGTCTCAGCCCACGATCCCCGCGTTCCATATCGCTGGCGGCTTCACATTTCGGTTCGGCCACCCTTGCGATACACCGAACCGCAGTTGAGCTCACGGCTCGCGAGCCGTGCCCTGCACTACATCGGCCAGCACCCATCCGCGCCGTTCGTCGTCGCCTACGACAACACACTGCGGATGCTCGAGCTGGCCGGTTCTTTCGCATGGCGCCGGGCAGCGGGTGCCGTCGACCTGGAGCGGCCAGACGCCGAGATCGGGGTGATCGCTTTCTGGATCTTGTGCGTTCTGGCGATCGCTGGCACTTTCACCGCCCCAGTCAGGTCCGCACCACGATGGCTGTGGGTGATGCCACTCCTGCTCGCGCTCACCGTCATCTTCGTCAACGTGGAGACGCCGCGCTTTCGCGAGCCGATCGACCCGTTCCTGATCCTGCCCGCGGCGTGCGCGCTCAGCGCGCTCGCAGCCCGGCTACACCGTGCGCCAATCTGGCGTGTACGAAGGGCGCCAGTGCCGCTGCGAGGCGGTCAGCTTGTCGAAATGCACAAGCGCCTCACCTGAGCCGGTCGCGACGCAGGTCAGCGGCGACTGCGCGCTGAAGACCGGCATCCCGGTCTCGGCCGCGACCAGCTGATCGAAGCCGCGGACCAGGGTGCCGCCGCCGGCCAGGAGGATTCCGTCTCGGGCGATGTCGCTGGCGAGCTCCGGCGGTGTCACCTCGAGCGTGTCCCGGATCGCTCGCAGGATCTCCTGGAGCGGCAGCCTGATCGCCTCACGGACCTCTTCGCTGCGGAGCGGAACAGCGGTGGGCAGGCCCGTCAGCAGATGTCGGCCCCGGACCTCGAAGGTGTCCTCAGAAGGGAGCGGGATCGCCGACCCGATCGCGATCTTGATCGTCTCAGCCGTGCGCGAGCCGATCGCGAGCTGGTACATGTTGCGCAAGTACTGGGCGATCGCCTCGTCCATTTCGTATCCGCCGACGCGGACCGAGCGTGAGATCACGATCCCGCCCAGCGAGATCACCGCCATCTCGCTGGTGCCCCCGCCTACGTCCACGACCATCCGCCCCACTGGCTCCTCGATCGGAATCCCCGCGCCGATCGCGGCCGCGATCGGCTCCTCGATTAGGTGCACCCGGCGCGCCCCGGCGGCAAGCGAGGCTTCCTCCACCGCTCGCTTCTCGACTTCGGTGACGCCGGAAGGGGCGCACACGATTAGGCGGGGGTGGGCCATCCGCCGGTGGAGGACCTTGCGGATGAAGTACCGGAGCATCTCCTCGGTGACCTCAAAGTCCGCGATCACGCCGTGGCGCAGGGGCCGCATCGCCGAGATCGTGGCCGGGGTGCGGCCGATCATCCGCTCAGCGTCGGAGCCCACGGCATGAACCTCGCCGGTCTCGACGTCGGAGGCCACGACCGAGGGCTCGGAGACGACGATCCCCCGTCCACCCACATACACGAGCGTGTTCGCAGTCCCCAGGTCGATCGCCATGTCGTGCACGCCGACTGTCGGCGAGAGGTGGCGACGAGCTGTATCGCGGCGTGATCCGTCTCTGCGAAGGCGAATACACAGAAGAGTGTCAGAAGCGGGGAAAAGTTGAAGGGCCCCCGAGCGGATCAGAGGACGATTCGGCCGTCTTTCGCCGTAAAGCCGAACAGGCCGAATCTTTCCGCCAGGAGTCCGGGCACCTGGTCAATCGTCACCGGGCTCGTCGCATCCTTAGATCCTCCCCGCTGCTCGGTCAGCGAGAGGCCCGACCAGTCACTCAACAGCAGTCGCGAGCCGTCCCGGCGGTGCGCACAGACAATCAACCCGGTCACGAACGGAGAGCGGGGATGTGTCGACGTGTACCAGTTGCTGACGACCGCGTCGATCAAGGGCGCGGG
This sequence comes from uncultured Planctomycetota bacterium, assembly GCA_963767535.1. GTDB lineage: Bacteria > Planctomycetota > Planctomycetia > Gemmatales > Gemmataceae > JAJPHU01. The sequence goes on along the minus strand of CAVYEC010000003.1, from coordinate 4,706,065 downwards.
CTCCGGAACGAAGCCATAGAGATCGAGCCAGCGCCCGTCCTCCCGCGACTGGAGCACCAGCTCGGAGCCGTCCTCCACGGCTCGGAAGCTCCAACCATGCTGCCGGTAGTCGCCGCCGGCCCCGAACGGGATCGGCTCGATCAAGGTGCCGCGCCCGAATCCGACGTCGGCGTGCCACCTAACCCCATCCGCCTGCACCCCGAGCACCATGTGGCTGCGGGGTCGGATCGCCCCGGGCGGGGCTCCCGCTCGCACCCGCGCCAGGTACGGCTTCACCTCGAACCCCAGTGCCTCGAACCCCGCCTTCAGCAGCAGGTTCTGCTCGAAGCAGTAGCCGCCGCGGCGCCGGACGACAAGCTTCTCGAACAAGTCGCGTGGCTCGAGCGAGACCGGAGCTCCGCGATGCGGGTCGAGGTTCTCGAACGGGATCGAGGTGGCGTGGGCGCGGTGGACCGCCGCTAGGCGCTCAGCTGGGCGGTCTGGAAGCTCGCCGGCGAGCCCGATCCGCTCGAGGTAGCGGCCTAGGTCGAAATCGCCCACCGCGCCGCGCGCAGCGCGCTACCGCTCGCCCGGCAGCTTACGTGGGTACTGCGAGACCGGCTCGTCCAGGTCGAGCGCGGTGCAGACGATCCGGTTCTGCTCCTGCGCATGGGCGACCGGATACCCCTCGCCCGAGGCTGCCCGCTCGGGCCGGCCGATGTAGCCGAAGCGCAGGTGCTCGGGGAGGATCTGAAGGAGGCGCGGTGACATGTGGGCACGGGCCCCCATGTTCCGGGGCTCCTCCTGGACCCACACCACTTCGCGAAGGCTCGGGTACTGGTCGATCAGCACGAGGATCTCCGCCTGCGGGAACGGATACAGGAGCTCCACGCGCGCCACCGCCACTTCCGGCTTGTCGCTGCGGTTCGCGTGGCCGGTGATGTCGTAGTAGATCTTGCCGCTACAGAGGATCAGGCGGGTGACCCGCTGTGGATCGACACCGGGCTCCGCCAGGACCGGCTGGAAGCGGCCCTCGGTGAGCTCGTCGACGGTGGAGCTCGCCTGCGGGAGGCGCAGCAGCGACTTCGGGGTCATCGCAACGAGCGGGCGTTGCTTTGCGATCCGCGCCTGGCGCCGGAGCAGGTGGAAGTACTGCGCGGGGGTGGTCGGGTTCGCGACCCTGATGTTCCCTTCCGCGGCCAGCTGCAGGAAGCGCTCGAGTCGCGCCGAGGAGTGCTCGGGCCCGGATCCTTCGTAGCCGTGCGGCAGCAGCAGCGTCAGACGCGAGGTCTGGCCCCACTTGGCCAGGCCGGAGATGATGAACTGGTCGATGATCACCTGCGCGCCGTTGACGAAGTCACCGAACTGGGCCTCCCACAGCACCAGCGTCTCGGGGCCCTCCTGTGAGTAGCCGTATTCGAACCCCAGGCAGGCCATCTCGCTCAGCGGCGAATTTTGGAGCTCCATCGGGGCGAGCGCGCCCGGTAGGTGCTGCATCGCGCAGTGCTCCTGCCCGGTCTTGGGATCGTGTAGGACAAGGTGGCGCTGGGAGAAGGTGCCGCGCTCGGTGTCCTGGCCCGTGAGGCGAATGGGGATCCCCTCGGTCAGGAGCGAGGCGAACGCCAGCGCCTCGGCATGGGACCACACGATCCCCGGCCGCTCTCCGTCCTCGAAGATCTGGCGCCGCTGCTCGAACTGCTTGACGAGCTTCGGATGGATCGTGAAGCCGTCGGGGACCGACAGCAGCTCGTCGTTGAGCACGCGCAGCCTTTCCGCTGCAACGGCGGTGTTGACCTCCGGCGAGGCGGTTCTGTCCAGCTGGTACTCGCCTGTGGCCTGTTCGACCTCCTTGGCGGCGGCGATTCGCTCCTTGAGCTTCTCGTGGTCGTCGCTGAGTGCCGCCCACACCTCGTCGGTCATCTGAGTCGATTCCTGCTCTGAAACGACCCCCTGCTCGATCAGCTGCCGCGCAAACACCTCCCGCACAGGCGGGTGCTTCTTGATCACTTGGTACATCTCGGGCTGGGTGTAGGCCGGCTCGTCTGCCTCGTTGTGGCCGAAGCGGCGATAGCCGATCAGGTCGATCAGCACGTCATGCCCAAACTCCTGACGGAAGGCGAACGCCAGCCTCACGGCCGAGATGCACGCGGCGACATCGTCGGCGTTGACGTGGATGATCGGGACGTCGTAGCCCTTGGCGAGGTCCGAGGCCCACGTGGTGGAGCGGGCGTCGTCGGGATCGGTGGTAAAGCCCACCTGGTTGTTCTGGATGATGTGGATGGTGCCGCCGACGGTGTAGCCGTCGAGGGCCTGCAGGTTCAGCGTCTCCGCGACCACGCCCTGGCCTGGGAATGCAGCATCGCCGTGGACGATGATCGGGATCGCGGCGTTGGTGTCCTGGTGGGCGTGCGGTCCCTGGCGCGTTGTCTGCGCAGCGCGCGTCGCTCCGGCTGCAACCGGCGCGACGTATTCGAGGTGCGAGGGATTCGACTCCAGTCGCACGCAGATCGACTCGCCGTTTGGCAGCTGATAGGTGCCGTCGGCTCCGTGGTGGTACTTGACGTCGCCGGTCCCGCCTTGGGGGATGGTGGTGATCGGCTCCAGCGTTGAGGCGCCCTCGAACTCCGCGAAGATCGACTCGTACGATCGGCCCAGGTTGTGGGCGAGGACATTGAGCCGGCCCCGATGCGCCATCCCCAGCACCACCTCGCGCGCTCCCCGGGTGCCAGACAGCTGGATCAGCTCATCGATCATCGGCACGGTCATGTCGAGGCCCTCGATCGAGAACTGCTTCTGGCCCAGGTAGGCCTTGTGCATGTACCGCTCGAGCGCGTCGACTTCGGTCAGCCGCTTGAGCAGTGCCTTCTGCTCCTCGTTCGTGAGCGGCTTGCGGAACATCCCGGACTCGATCGCCTCTCGCAGCCACAGCCGCTGGCGGTGCGAGGAGATGTGCTCGATCTCGTAGGCGATCGGGCCGCAATAGGTCTCGCGCAGGTGCGGCAGCGCGTCGGCGAGCGTCGCGCCTGGGACGTACATGCGCAGGATCCGCGCTGGGATCTTCGCCATCAGCTCGGGGGTGAGACCGAGCGGCTCGGGGTCGAGCGCGGGGTCGCCCTCGGGCTCGCGACCCAGCGGGTCGAGCTTTGCGGCCAGATGGCCGTGGGTGCGGTGGGCCTTGAGGAGGGAGGTGGCGGCCTGGACAGCCTGGAGCAGCTCCTCGTCTGGCGCCGCAGCGGCGCGCGCCTCACGGCTCGGGGCGGTGGTGGCAGCGGCCTGCGCGGCCGGCGCCGGAGGCGGCGGGAGTTCGGGCAGCCCGACGCCGAGGTCGCGGAACACCGCCTCGTAGAAGCCATCCTCGCCTTGCAGGAGGGCCTCGATCCGCTGCAGGAACCGGCCCGACTCCGCGCCTTGGATGATCCGATGGTCGTAGGTGGAGGTCATCGTCATGACCTTCTCCGCGCCGATCATCGAGCCGACATTCCCGAGACCCGGCGGGTAGCCGATCGACCCGGTGGCCACGATAGTCCCCTGTCCCGACATCAACCGCGGGACGCTGGCGACGGTGCCGATTCCGCCGGGGTTGGTAAGGCTCAAATTGCCACCGCTGAGGTCGTCGGCGGTCAGGGTGTTCGTGCGGGCCTTCTCGACCAGCGCGTTGTAGGCCTCCAGGAACTCGAGGAAGCTGAGGCGGCCGGCATCGCGGATCACCGGCACCATCAGCGTTCGGGTCCCGTCCTTCTTCTCCACGTCGACCGCCAGCCCCAGGTTGCAAGCGCCGTCGTCCACGCGGTGCGGCTTGCCGTCTAAGGACAAATAGTGGTGGGCCATCACCGGCATCTCCGCGGTCGCCACGCGGGCGATCGCGTACGCGATCAGGTGCGTGAAGGAGACCCGGTGGCCGGCGTTCTTGAGCTGCTTGCGCCTCTCGTCGAGGACGGTGACCGTGATCGTGCGCAGCGAGGTGGCCGTCGGGATCTGCCGGCTCTCGTCCATGTAGCGGGCGAGCGCGGCGGCGCCTCCTCGGAGAGGTTGGGCGCCGGGGGCCTCGCGCGGCGGGGCGGGCGGCGCGGGCGCTGCGGTCGCTCCGGCGCCGTTGCCGGCTGCCGCGAGAACGTCCGCCTTGGTGATCCTGCCGCCGCGGGCCGAGCCCTGAACGTTTGAGATGTCGATGCCTTCGGTGGCGGCGACCCGACGAGCGACGGGGGAGGCGTTGGCGCTCTCGGCTGCGGCGCCGCCGTCGCCGGCCGCCTCCCGGCCCTCCTCAGCCTCGTGGCCCTCCGCCTCCGGGCCCTCCCCAGCCGATGCGGCGGAATCCGGCGCCGCGTGGGGCTGGGGCTCGGCCGGAGCGGGTGTCACAGCAGACGCCCCGCTTTTGGTCATTCTCGCGATCACCTGGCCAACCGTGACCGTGTCCCCCTCCTCGGCCAGGACCTCGGTGATCTTCCCCGACGCGGGCGCCGGAAGCTCCATGTCGACCTTGTCGGTGGAGATCTCGACGACGGTGTCTCCGTCCTTGACGGTGTCGCCGACCTTCACCGACCACTCGAGGATCGTCCCCTCCGTCACCGACTCGCCTCCAGTCGGGGTGACGATGTCGATCGTCTCGCCCTTGACAGCCTCTGTGGCCGCTTCACCTTCGGCTTCGGTCACGGCGCCGGCGGCGTGCTCCTCCGGCGTGGCGGGCGGGGACTCCGCGGAGACAGGAGTCTCAGGCGCGGCTGGCGTGGCCGTTGCCTCACCGCCGTTCGGCGGGGCCTGCCCCCCGTTCGTCGAGATCTCCGCCAGCACCGCGCCCACCGTGACGGTCTCGCCCTCGGCGGCATGGATCTTGGCGAGCGTCCCCGCCGCGGGGGCCGGCACCTCGGCATCGACCTTGTCGGTGGAGATCTCGACGATCGTCTCGTCGGCCGCGACGGTGTCTCCCTCACGCTTGTGCCACTCGAGCACGGTGCCTTCGGAAACTGAGTCGCCCATCGCGGGCATCACAACCTGGACCGTGCCTGCGCTAACCGCCATCTGGCTCAACTGTAACGCGTGTCGTAGGCCCCGACTGGGCGTTTGTTCCCGCCCCCGCGGCGCTCCTCGAGCACGAATCCGATCGAGCCCGCGAATGGTCCGAGCCCCCCGAGCACCACCACCGTTACAGCCAGCCAGAAGGGGATGACGCGCAACCGAGCGGCGACGATGCAGACCAGCGACATCGCGATCCACAACACGCCATGGGTCATGCCGAGGATGAACGTCTCCGGCTGCGGGCCACCCAGCGCGAACGCGCACACGAGCAGCCCCAGATAGACCGCCGAGTGGGTGAACGAGGCCGCCTCCAGGCGCCGGAAGGTGATTGCTCTCACGACCCCGAGAGCAGCGTTCCGATCCGCCTCAGCGGCTCGTCGGCTTCCGGTGGCCAGCGCTCCACCTCCGTCGGCCACCATGCGAATTCGTCGTGCTCGTGGTCGGGTACAACCTTCACTCCCGCCGCAAGCCAAGCCTGCCCTACCAGCAGCACCATGCCACTCGGCAGCCGCACGAGGGCCTCCACCTGCATCCGCTCGGGCTCCACTGACCACTCCTCGTGCAGCTCGCGTCGCATCGACTCGGTCGGGTTCTCGTCGACCTCGACCGAGCCACCGGCGCCGAGAGCCCAGCGCCCCGCCCACGACGCAAGCCACGAAGCTCGCCGCCCGGCCAGCCAGCGGCCGTCTTCCGCCCTCACCACGCACAGAACCGAGAGGCTGGCGGCCGCCTCCGAACCGGTCAGCCGCAGCGCCCAGCGCGCAGGCTGGAGCTCGAGGATCAGCTTGTCGCCATCGACCGCAAAGCTCGCCAGGCGGCCGGCAAAGCCGTCGTGGCTGGGCGAGCCACGGTCGCGTAGGGCTCCGAGCGCGACGTCCGCAGCCTCCACGGCGCTGGCCGTTGGCTCGTAGCGGTCGCTGCGCCACGATGCCGCGACCTGGGCCGGATCCCAGGGACCTCGGGCGAGCAGGCCGGGTGCGCTGGCCACGGTGACACGGTAGCGGGAGATATACGCTCCGGCCCGTGCGGCGGCTCAAGCACTGGGGGTGGGGATATGAGGACGAGCAACCGTCGATCGAGGAGCTGCGATCGACCGCCGCGTTCCTCTCAGAGCGCCTCGGCTTCGGCTCGCCGGAGCCAGAGCAACCGTTGCCCCTCGAGGCTATCTCGCTGCGCCCGTCGCGCCTGGAACCTCCGCTTTCGCTTCAGCCGATCTCGTTCACCGACACCTACGAGCGAGCCCTGCACAGCTATGGACGGGCCTACCGCGACGTTGTCCGCGCGTTCCGCGGGCAATTCGACCATCCGCCCGACGTGGTGATCCGTCCCCGTAACGAGCCCGAGCTGGAGGCGGCGCTGGAGTGGGCGATCTCGGCGGGCGCCGCGGTGATCCCGTTCGGCGGCGGGACCAGCGTGGTGGGTGGTGTGGAGGCCCGGGTCGACGAGGCGTACGCGGGCGTTGTCACGATCGACGTTAGGGCGCTGGACCGCGTGCTCGAGGTGGACCCGGTCTCGCAGTCCGCCCGGATCCAGGCGGGGGCCACTGGACCGGTGCTCGAGCAGCAGCTCGCGGAGCACGACCTCACGTTGCGGCACTTTCCGCAGTCGTTTGAGTTCTCGACGCTCGGCGGCTGGATCGCCACGCGGGCCGGCGGTCACTTCGCGACGCTGTATACGCACATCGACGATCTGGTCGAGTCCGTGAAGGCGCTGACACCGACCGGTGTCTGGAAGTCGCGAAGGCTCCCGGGGTCCGGCGCCGGCGTCTCGCCGGATCGCCTCTTGATCGGCTCCGAGGGGACGCTGGGCGTGATCAGCGAAGCGTGGGTGCGAGTCAGGCCCCGGCCGCAGTTCCGCTCGTCGGTGGCGGTCCGCTTCCCGACGTTCGCGGCCGGTGTCGACGCGTCGCGAGCGCTCTCCCAGGCGACCCTGTACCCGTCGAACTGCCGCCTGATCGATGCCGACGAGGCCCGGCTCACGGGCGCCGGCGACGGCAGCCACGCGGTGCTGGTGCTCGGCTTCGAAGCCGAGCACCACGACGTCGAGCAGCAGCTGTCACTGGCGCTCGAGTGCTGCGACGAGCACGGCGGAAGCTGGGAGCGCACGGAGCCTCGGCAGGGCGACTCCGTTGGCAGCTGGCGCAGCGCATTTCTTCGGGCTCCCTACCTGCGCGACACGTTCGTGGCGATGGGCGTCCTTTCGGAGACGTTCGAGACCGCGATCACCTGGGAGCGCTTTCCGGCGTTCCACGACTCGGTCCTCCAGGCTGCGCGGGGTGCGGTCGAGGAGATCTGCGGCAGCGGCTTTGTCACCAGCCGCTTCACCCACCTCTATCCGGACGGGCCGGCGCCGTACTACACGGTCCTCGCGCCAGCCCGTCGGGGAGCGGAGCTCGAGCAATGGGCTGAGATCAAGCGTGCGGCCTCGGACGCGGTGATCGCCGCGGGCGGCACGATCACCCATCACCACGCCGTGGGGCGGGACCATCGGCCCTGGTACGACCGTCAGCGACCGGATCGGTTCGCCGCCGCGCTGCGCGGAGCCAAGGCCGCTCTCGATCCCACAAGCGCGCTCAACCCGGGAGTGCTACTGGATCCGGCTCCCCCTCCCGGCCGCTCAGCGCCTGCTCCCCGGGGCCGCGCGTGATCCAGGTCCGGATCTGGTCGTAGACGGCGGGGTGGTTCATCAGGTCGAAGTGGTTGAGCCCGGTCAGCTCGAAACCGTTGTCGACCTCGAAGGGGATGCGCCGCCCCCTGCCATTGCCGCGGCCCGATGCGCTGGGAGTCCGAACGAGCAGATCGCCCAGCACGTTGCCGAGCGGACCCCGCGCGAGGGTGGCGCCGACGAAGTAGTAGTTGGCGTCGGCTAGGAACGGGACCTCGCGGCAGCGGTCGCGCAGGAACTCGTCGGGGTCGCAGTCGCACCAGTCCTCCTCCACGCACGAACCGAAGCGCAGGTCCTTGATGCCGACGCTGCGCGCGTTCAACAGCTGCGCGAACGGCTGGGTCTCGGGCAGGCGGTTCAGCGCGTAGCCGAGGGCGTTCGCGCCCTTCTCGAGGTCGGCCCCGAGATGGGGCGTGCCAAGACAGAACACGTGGCGCACCACTTTCGTCCACCCCCGCTCGTCCCGCTCGCCGTAATGGCACGCGCTGCGGGCGACCAAGCCCCCCATCGAGTGGCCGATCAGCACGAGGTCCGCCATCTCCACGGGCCACGCCTCGACCAGCTCGTCGAGGAGTCCGGCGAGCGCTCGGCCGTTGTCCGAGACATGCAGGCCCGTGTTGTAACGGATGTAGACCGTCGTGAAGCCGAGGTCGTCGCGGAGACGCTCGCCGTATGTGCGACGGTCCTGTCGGGTCGCCCGGGGCGAGATGTAACGCCACACGTCCTCGTTCCCGCAGAGGCCATGGACGAACACCACGGCGCGCTTGGTGGCCTGTGGGAACGCGGCTTGCAGCTCCGACGCCGAAGGCGCCACGCGCTCACCGTGCGCCCGGATCTCCATTTCCAGCGCCAGCGCGTTGTGCCGCGCGCGGAGGTGGTTTCCGTAGAAGCCGTTCAGCGTCGAGATCGCCAGCGAGGTGAGTGGCTTTGAGTCCAACGGCGGACCCTCGTCGTCGGCTGCACCGGCACCTGAATATCTTGCGGCGCTTGCCGCGGCGCTCTTCAAGCCGTCGCGAATCCCTCCGTAAACCCTGCTCGCGATCCCGTCGTGGATCAGCCGCACCGGCAGCGCCGCGGTTCCGAGCGCCTCGAATGGGCGTCCGGCGATCCCCTCGTGCATGCCGCGGACCAGATTCCCCCCGGCTGCCAGTGCCTCTCCGGCCAGCTCCCCGAAAGCTTCGATCTCGCTCCTGCGCATCCCGCCTCCTTAATCGCCGGTGCGACGCAACCTATAACGTCGCCCAGCGGAATGGCAAAGGTTTCCGTGCTCGGCCCGGGAGCCGTCGGCGGCTTCCTCGCCGCCGCGCTGGCGCATGCCGGCACGGACGTGGTGGTGGTCGCCAGGGAGGCGACAGCGGAGCTGATCGGCCGGGACGGCATTGCGGTACAGAGCGTGCGGCTCGGCGGGTTTGTGGGCCGTCCCCGTTCGGTCAGCATGCTCGAGGAGCCGGTCGACGTCCTGGTCGTTGCGACCAAGGCCCCTGCGCTCGCCGCGGCCCTCGACCGGATCGGTGTTCACCCGCCGCTGATCGTGCCGCTTCTGAACGGGCTCGACCACATGTCGCTGCTGCGCGAGCGCTTCGGCAGCGGGCCGGTCGCCGCGGGCGCGATCCGGATCGAGGCAACCCGCACCGCTCCCGGCACGCTCGTCCACACCAGTCCCTTCCTCCGGGTCGACCTGGCGTCGGACCACCAGCCTCTTCATCCGGCGCTCCGGCAGCTCGAAGAGGAGCTCCTCGCCGCGCAGATCCCGGCCACGATCGGGCCAAGCGAGGCGCAGATCCTGTGGTCGAAGCTGGTCCGCTTGAACGCGCTGGCGTGCACCACGAGCGCCTCGGGCCGGCCGATCGGGTTCATTCGCTCAGACCCGCAGTGGCGGGCGGTGCTCGTGGAGTGCATCACGGAGACGGCTGCCGTCGCCGCGGCGGACGGCGGAGCGGTCGACCCATCCGTGCCGCTCGGGGAACTCGATAACGCCCACCCGGAACTCCGCTCCTCGCTCTACCGTGACATCGCCGCTGGGCGCGAGTCCGAGCTCGATGCGATCCCTGGCGCCGTGCTTCGCGCCGCTCGCCGCCACCGGCTCGAGTGCCCCACAACCACTCGTCTGGCTGCCGAGATCGCAGCCCGAGCTGGCCTTCCCGCTCCGGCGGCGTGACCCGCCGGCTCGCGCAACTTTCCCCTCCGGTAGCGTTTTTTTTGTCGTGCCTCGCTTTCGCTCCGGGCTCGCGTTGGGGGCTGTCCTCCTCGTCGCGTTCGCATCCGCTGCCCATGCCGCGTCGCCTGCGGTGAGCGTCTTCCCCTCCCCGGGCTCCAAGGCCGCCACCCCCGGCACGCAGATCGCGTTTCGCGGTATTCCCGCTTCGCAGATCGGGACGATCCAGGTGGTGGGCTCCAAGAGCGGGCGCCACACCGGTCAGATAGTGCCGGACTCGGATGGCAACGGCGGTAGCTTCCTGCCGAGCGCCCCGTTCGCCAACAGCGAGACCGTCACCGTCACCACGCAGCTGAACGTGGTCGGCGCCAAGAATGGGGACTTCACGTTCTCGACGGTGACGCCGGCAGGCCCGATCCAGCCCGCCGGGTTGGGCCACGTTTCCCCCGGTGCGCACGGCGTGCAGCACTTCCGCTCTGAACCTTGGCTGCTGCCGCCTGCCCTGGCGGTCACTAAGCGCGGGGCGCCCGCGTCGTACGGGGACTTCTTCGTCGCGCCGCAGTACGGGCCGATCCAGCAGGGCCCGATGATCATCGACCCGAACGGCTTCACGGTGTGGTTCAAGTCAATGCCGCGCAACGTGCTGGCCACCGACTTCCGGGTGCAGACGCTGAATGGAAAGCCCGTGCTGACCTGGTGGCAGGGCGGCATGAACCACGGCTCCGGCCGCGGGGAGGATGTGATCTACGACAGCACGTACAAGCAGATCGCGACCGTCAAGGCGGCGAACGGGCTGCAGGGGGCCGACCTGCACCAGTTCCTGGTCACCAACAACGGCGACGCCTACATCATCGCGATCTCGCCGATTCGCTGGCCGGGCACCGCCAAGCCGTTGATGGATTCGGTCGTGCAGGAGATCGACATCAAGACCGGCCTCGTCCTATTCGAGTGGCACGCACTTGACCATGTGCCGCTGAGCGAATCGTTCTTCCGCACCAGCTCGAAGGGGTTCGTCTTCGACCCCTTCCATATGAACTCGGTTGCGCTCGACGGCGATGGCAACCTGATCATCTCGCTGCGAAACACCTGGGCGCTGTACAAGGTCGATCACCAGACGGGGGCGGTGATCTGGACGCTCGGCAGCAACCGCAGCAACTTCAAGCTCGCACCGGGCGCGAGCACCGCCTTCCAGCACGACGCCGTGCTCCAGTCCGACGGGACGATCACGATGTTCGACAACGGCGCGGGGCCGCCCGCGGTCCACAGCCAGTCGCGCGCGCTGCGGCTCTCGATCAACACGCAGAACCAGACCGCGAACCTGGTCAAGCAGTACTACCACTCGCCCTCGCTGGTCTCCAACAACGAGGGCAGCGTTCAGACCCTCCCCGGTGGCGAGTTGTTCGTTGGCTGGGGGGCCCAGCCCTATTTCTCCGAGTTCAACTCGCGCGGCCAGCTCGACTTCGACGCCCACTTCGTGGCCCCCACAGCCAGTTACAGGGCCTACCGCTTCACCTGGCACGCCCAGCCCACCACCAAGCCCTCGATCAACGTCAACCGGGGAAGCGGCGGCGTGACCTACGCGTGGGTGAGCTGGAATGGAGCGACCGAAGTCACTCGCTGGCGCCTTCTGGCGGGCACCAGCCCAACGTCACTGAAGACGGTGGCCACGGTCAACAGGCACGGCTTCCAGACCCAGACCACGGTGCATACCCAGGCCTCGTATTGGGAGGTGCAGGGGCTGAGCTCCTCGGGCCAGGTGCTGGGGACCTCGAACTCGGTCAAGGGCTGAGCTCGGGAGGAGCGAGCGCGTGCGGGCGGCGTGGCCCGCCCCGGGCCGCTGCGCTTCCCGCTCCCGGACGCTGCTCCGCCCGCTCCGGGCCGCCGCTTCGACATGTCGCCGGCGGTCGGCGCCCACTCTCGGAAGGTCGCGGGCGTCCCGCGGCGCCGGTGGCCTGGCCCAACCCCCTGACCGACTCGTCAATCGGCTAGACCCGCGCCGCACAAAGCGCCCACCCCGTACTGAAACCCTCTAGACAGGCGGGCGCAGCGGCGGCGGCTCGATCGGTGAGACCGGAACCGGCTCGGGCAGCTCTTCCCAGGACACGGCCTCGACGACCTCTTCTTCTTCCTCTTCCTCTTCGGCGTCGTGCTGCCCGTCGCAGAGGACCCGGAAGGCGCCCGGCTGGCCGCCGTCGGACTGGAGCACGATCCCGGGCAGGATCTCCTCGCCGTCCTCGAGTCCCAGCCGCTCGATGTCGAAATTTGCCATCCCGATTCCCCACGCCCGGTGGTCGGGATTGGTGCGGTCGTGTGCCGCGATCCCATTCGCCAGCGCCTCGAGCAGCTTGCCGATCTTGGTGGTGTCAAGTCATCCTCGTTCGATCAACTCGATCCGGTAGCCGTCTGGATCGCGGACGAAGCATAGCCGCGAGCCGCCCTCGCGCACCGTGTAGGGCGGGCGCTCCGGCTCGATGCCCTGGCCGGCGAGCCGCTCGAGGGTCTCGTCGAGATCCGGCGTGGTGATCGCGATGTGGCCGTAGCCGTCCGATCTCGTAGGGCTCGCTGCGGCCCGTGTTGTAGGTCAGCTCGAGCCGTGGCTCGGGTCCGTCGTCGGGCAGCCCCATGAACACGTTGATCGCCTCATCGCGGATCGGAATCCGGCCCTTCTCCTCGAACCCGAGCGCCTCGTAGAAGGCGACCGAGCGGTCGACGTCGAGAATTCGGTAGCAGGTGTGGATCAGGCTCATCAGCGGGCTTAGAGGATAGGCTGATCGCGATGATCATCGAACGCTCGATGAACGAGCAGTGGCTCTCCAACACCTACCTGGTGGCGGACGAACTCGGCTCGCACGCGGTGCTGATCGACGCCGGCGGGCCGGTGGAGCCGCTGCTCGAGGTGCTGAAGCGGATGCGCTTCCAGCTCACGCACATGCTCCTGACCCACCACCACCACGACCACGTGGCGGAGCTGGATCAGGTGCTGGAGGCTCATCCGGGCACGCCCGTGCTGATCCACGACCTCGAGCGCGACATGGTCGCCAGCGCGACCGGCATGCTCGAGCCAGGCCAGCAGATCTACTGCGGCGCGCTCGAGATCGAGCCGCTGCACACCCCCGGTCACACCGCCGGGCATGCTCTCGCTGCTGGTCAACGGCACCGACGTGTTCACGGGCGACACGCTGTTCAAGGGCTCGGTGGGCGGGGTCCGCGCCCCCGGCCACACCACCTACGGCGATCTCAAGTCCTCGATCATGGACAAGCTTCTGAAGCTGCCGCCGCGAGACCCGGATCCACCCCGGCCACACCGATCCGACCACCGTCGCCGACGAGCTCGAGCACAACAAGTTCGTGCGGATCTGGCGCGGGCTCGATCCGGAGGGCATCCGAGCCCTGCACCGCGCTCGGCGAGCCAGCGACGCTGATCCTGCTGGGCGATGACTACGACGGCGGACACAAGGCCTGGGTCCGCTGGCCGGACGGCTCGGACGACATCGTCCCGGGCTCCCAGGTGCAGCGCGGCTAGCGCGCGTCCGCCGGCCTCCGCCCCCGGCTAGCATCAGTCACAGTGGCGAAGGACAGGATCCCCACCACGCGCGTGGGGCGAACCGCAAAGATCGGGGGCCTCGCCGCAGGACAGGCGATCCGGCAGGCGGGAACTCGCGCGACAAACGTGGCCCGTACAAAGGAGGGGCGGCAGGTCGCGCTCGAACGCCGGCACATCGAAGCGGCCGAGCAGATCGTGACGGCCCTGGGGACGATGAAGGGCGCGGCGATGAAGGTCGGGCAGGTGATGTCGTTCCTCGACGTCGGCCTGGTCCCGCCCGAGTACCGCGAGGAGTTCCAGCGCAAGCTCGGCGCGTTGCGCGACGCAGCGCCCACGGTCAGCTTCAAGGACATGCGCAAGGTGATCGAGGAGGAGCTGGAGGAGCCGATCGACGAGGTGTTCGCTGAGTTCCAGGAGGAGCCGATCGCGGCCGCCTCGATCGGGCAGGTGTACCGCGGCCAACTCCAGGACGGCCGCGACGTGGCGATCAAGGTCCAGTACCCCGGGGTCGCCGCCGCCGTCCGCTCCGACATGCAGAACCTGGGTCTGATCCTCCGCCTCGCCAAGCGGATCGCCCCCGGCCTTGATCCCCAGGCGATCGGCGAGGAGATCCGCAACCGGATCGAGGAGGAGCTCGACTACGAGCTCGAGGCCCAGAACCAGCGGACGCTGGCGCGGATCTTCCGCGGCCACCCGTTCATCACCGTGCCCGAGGTGATCACCTCCTTGTCACGCGAGCGGGTGATGGTCAGCGAGTACGTGGACGGCGGGCACGGGTTCGAAGAGGTCAAGGGATACCCGCAGGATGTCCGCGACCGAATGGGCGAGATTCTGTTCCGCTTCTACTTCGGCTGCCTGTACCGCCATCGCCAGTTCTCCGGCGATCCCCACCCAGGCAACTCGATGCTGCTCGACGACGGTCGCGTTGCCTTCCTGGACTTCGGGCTGTTCAAGCGGATGCCGCCCGGCACGGTCGAGCTCGAGATCGAGGTGGCCCGAGCGGTGATCGAGGCCGACAAGGACACGATCATGCGGGTCGGGGCCGAGACCGGCTTCTTTCCCGAGCCAGAGAAGTTCGACCCCGAACGGGTGCTCGAGCACTTCCGCGCCGCCACCTCGTGGTACACCGAGGACGCCGAAGTGGAGCTCACCCCCGAGTACGCCACCGGGGTCCTGATCGACATGAGCGACCCGCGCTCGGAGTACTTCGGGATGCTGCGCCACGAGTCAGCGCCGCCCGATCACATCTTCGGCAGGCGGATGGAGGTGCTGACGCTGGCGGTGATCGCCCAGCTGCACGCCCGCGGCAACTTCCACCGGATCGCGCGCGAGTGGTTCTACGGCGATCCGGCCGCGACCGAGCTGGGACGCCAAGAAATGGAGTTTTATGCTCGCGCGGCGGGCGTGAGATGATCGACCTATGAGCACGCACGACCATCAGCACACCGGCCCTGGCTACGCATCTCCGCTCAAGCCCGCCGACAACCACCCGAGCAGTTCGCCTACGTCGCCTCGCTGTACGAGGGCACGGGCATCAACCGACCCGACTTCATCGCCGTGGTCGACGTCGACCGCGAGTCGCCCGGCTACGGGGAGATCGTGCACCGCACGGAGATGCCGAACATCGGCGACGAGCTGCACCACTTCGGCTGGAACGCCTGCTCCTCCGCATGCCACTCGCAGCTTCAGCGCGACACCATGATCGTTCCTGGGCTGCGCTCCTCGAGGATCCACATCATCGACATCTCCGAGCCGCGCCAGCCCCGGATCAAGAACGTGATCGAGGGCGAGGAGATCAAGCAGAAGCTCGGCCTGAGCGGGCCGCACACCGTCCACTGCATGCCCGGCGACATCGTCACGATCTCGATGCTGGGCGACGCCGATGGGAACCTGCCCGGCGGGTTCGCGGTGCTCGACGCACGCGACTTCACGATCGCCGAGCGGTGGGAGCGCGAGAAGAACGGCCAGGAGTTCATGTACGACTTCTGGTACCAGCCGCGACAGAACACGCTGGTCTCGAGCGAGTGGGCGCGCGCCAAACACCTTCCAGGACGGCTTCAACCCTGCCGACGTCGCGGCCGGCAAGTACGGCCGGCGCCTGCACTTCTGGGATCTGGAGCGCGCGCGCCAAGGTGCAGACGATCGACCTCGGCGACGAGGGCTGATCCCGCTCGAGATCCGCTGGCTGCACGACCCCGACGCGGCGGAGGGGTTCGTGGGCGCGACGCTGTCGAGCAACATCATCCGACTTCGCATGCACGTCGGGACAACGGCAGCTGGTCCACAGAGAAGGTGATCGACGTCGCCAACGAGGAGCTCGAGGGCTGGCCGCTCGAGGGCGGAGTACCAGGCCTGATCACCGACCTGGTGTTCTCGCTCGACGACCACGATTTGTTCTTTTCCAACTGGCTGCACGGCGATCTGCGCCATTACGACGTGTCCGATCCGCGCAAGCCGCAGCTTCGCTCACAGGTGTGGCTGGGTGGGCTGCTCGGCCGCGATGGCGGGCATCCCAAGGCGTCGGGGCCACTGAACGGCGGGCCGCAGATGCTCCAGAACTCGCTCGACGGCCAGCGCGTGTACGTGTCGAACTCGCTGTACTCGACCTGGGACAACCAGTTCTATCCCGGACTGCGTGGGTGGCTGACCAAGCTCGATCGCCAATCGGACGGAACGTACGCGCTCGATCCTGACTTCTTCGTCGACTTCTATGAGCAAGCCGAGGGCGCCCGACCGCACGAGATCCACCTGCCGGGCGGAGACTGCACGACCGAGATCTTCCAGTAGCGGGAAGGAACCCCACCGGGGTGACGTCTTCCGGGACATGCAAATCTTCTCCTCCCGAACATTGACATTGATCCCCCTGGCCGCGCTCGCAGCGGTCGTCGTGGGATGCGGCTCGAGCTCATCCACTAAGTCGACCAGCGTCGCCGCGACGACCGTCGCCGCCAAGCCCGCAGCCCCGCGGCTTCACCTCCACGTCATCTCGCCCCGCAGCGGCGCGAACGTGGCTAGCACCGTGACCATTCGAGTGGGCCTCACCCCGGCACAGCAGCTCGGCCGCAACCCACTCGACTACGTCCTCGACGGCGGGCGGCCACGCCACGGCGGCGTCCGCCTCACGCTGCACAACCTCAAGCCCGGCCACCACCATCTCGTGGTGAGTGTCCGGGGGGCCCGCGCGACCACCACGTTCACGGTACGAGCGCCCGTCCATGCCGCCAGCACGACGCCGGCAGCGACGACAACGACGCAGACCCAGACGACGGCCACGCCGCACACGAGCGCGGCGCCCGCACCGAGCACCACATCGTCCGCGCCACCTCCACCGAGAACCACCACGGCGGCTCCTCCCCGCCGCGGACCACCACCCCATCGGCCCCGCCCTCGGGCGGCATCCCCCAGGGCAAGAACGCCGGCGACGGGGACGCCGACAATCAAGGCGGCCCGAGCGACGGCGACGGGAACATCAGAGAGGCCGGGCTGCATGCAGCCCGGCTCCGGCCGGTGCATGCACCGGCCGGCGGGCGGCCGCATGCGGCCGCCCGGACAACACCTAAACCCGCTGGATCTGAACCAGGCTGGTCGTACCCGGCTTGCCGCTGGGCAGCCCGGCGGTGATCCCCACGCGGGCTCCACGCTTGACCCAGCCCAGCTCGACCACCCGCTCCGCGGCGTCGGCGATCAAGGCCTCGGTGATCTCGTGGCGGCGCATCGAGCCGGCCTGCACGCCCCACATCAGGCTGCACCGGCGGACAGTCTCCCTACCGGGCGAGAGCGCGAAGATCGGGACCTGGGGACGGTGCGCCGAGATCAGCCGCGCCGAACGCCCCGAGAGCGTGGGAACGACCAGGGCCGCCAGATGCAGGTCTCGCGCCGCCGCGCAGGCGCTGTAGGCGACCGTGTAGGCAGGGTCACGGGCGTCGCGCCGCACTCGCTCCTCGTTCCAGGTCCGGTACGGAAGGGCGTGCTCGGTCCGCTCGGCGATCGAGGCCATCATCTCAACCGCCTCGACTGGATAGGAGCCCACCGCCGTCTCCTGGGAGAGCATCACCGCGTCGGTGCCGTCCATGATCGCGTTGGCCACATCTGCGACCTCCGCGCGGGTCGGCCGCGAGGAGACCACCATCGAGTCGAGCATCTGGGTGGCCGTGATCGAGGGGCGGGCCAACCGCCCCGCGAGCCGGAGCAGTTGCTTCTGGACCAGCGGCACGTCCTCGAGCGGAAGCTCGATCCCGAGGTCGCCGCGCGCCACCATCACGCAGTCGGCGGCGCGGATGATCTCCTCGGCGGAGTCCACGGCTTGCGGCTTCTCGATCTTCGCGATCAGCGGCAGCCGGGTGTGCCGGCGCACGGAGGTCACATCTTCGGCGGTCCGCACGAAGGACAGCGCCACCAGATCGACCCCGATCGACTCGCCGAAGCGAAGCATCTCCAGGTCTTCTTCGGCGACGGCGGCAAGGCCGCGGGTCGAACCAGGGAGGTTCAGCCCCTGGCGCGATGACACGGTGCCGCCAATCTCGACGGTCGTCGTCACCTCTGCTTCGCGCACCGACGTCACGCGCAGGCGGATCGCGCCATCGGCGAGGTAGATGACGTGGTCGGGCTCGGCGGCGCTCGAGAGACCATCCCAGCTGACTGACATCCGCTTCTCGTCACCGAGCTCGTCGGAGCCGCAGACCAGCGCCAGCTGCTCGCCCGGCGTGAGCTCTGCGATGTCGTCCTTCAGCGCCCCGATTCGGATCTTGGGACCGGGCAGGTCCTGCAGGATCGCTACTTGCCGCCCCGCCTCGGTAGCCGCGGCGCGGACGCGCTGCGCGTTCTCGGCGTGCAGCTCGGGGTTGCCGTGCGAGAAGTTGAGACGCGCGACATCCATCCCCGCCTGAACCATCTGCACGAGCGTCTCTGGCTCGCGAGAGGCAGGGCCGATCGTGGCGACGATCTTAGTTCGGCGCATCTCGAACCAGACGCTAGAGGACGGGCCATAGCTTGTGGTCAAGCATTTGGCCATCAGCAGTTAGACGGCCGCCCTGCCGAAGGTCGCAGATCATGTCCCAGTGGATGGCCGAGGAGTTCAGCCCGCCGGTCTCCGGATACGAGCGGCCCAGCGCCAGGTGCACGGTGCCGGCGATCTTCTCGTCGAGGAGGATGGTGCCGGTCGGGCGGTCGATCCCGAGGATTGGTGCCGATCCCGAGCTCGCCGAGGCGGCGTGCCCCGGGGTCGGCTGCCAGGGCGGTGTCCAGGTACTGCTGATTCGTTCCGCGCGCGCGGCCACGACGTCGCCGCGCCTGAACGTGAGCTCTACCCCCGAGACCTCCACACCGCGGGGGCTCGAGGGGATCGTGAAGCGGATCGTGCCCTCCGCGGAGTCCTCGATCGGTCCGGTGAAAACCTCGCCACTGGGCATGTTGTGCTTGCCGTCCGAGTTGATCCAGGTCCGCCCTGAGACGCGCAGTCGCAGATCCGTGCCCTCAGCTTCGATCCGGATCTCGTCCGCGTCGGCGAGCAGTTCGCTCAACGCGTGCTGGCGCTCGCTCAGCTCATGCCAAGCGGCGGCCGGATCTGGACGGTCGAGGAACAGGGCGCGCTCCAAGAAGCCGGCGTAGTCGCGCTCGCTCATCGCGGCTTGCTGGGCAAGCGCAGGCGTGGGCCAGATCGTTCCGCACCACTTGCGCGCGAGGCGCGCCTCCTGCACAGGCGCACGTGCTTTCGTGGCGCGAGTGATCAGTGCGGGATCGACGCCCGCCAGTGCGCGGGTGTTCGACGGCGCCTGGATCCCGATCACGGCCGCGGCGACTTCAGTCTCGGTCAGCTCAAGCGGCGCGAACGAGTCGAGGTGGCGCTCGCGCGCGTGGCGGTAGAAGTCCTCGGTCAGCTGGTTCCGAGGCGAGACGGACCAGGGCCACGCGTCGCGTTCGAGCAGCGCGCGATGCAATGCGAGCATCAGCGGCTCCGCGAGGACCGGCGCCCGCACCAGCACCTGGTCGCCCGGGTCAACCGGCGCGCACCAGTCGCAGATGAGCGCCGCGAACGCGTCTGCGTCGATCACCCGGCGACGTTAGGTGCCCGCCACTGGGCCCGATGCGGCGCTCTGGAGCTGGGCCACGGTGTCGCCGCTCACCGGGTCGGCATGGCCCGCCCACGCAGTCGACGGTTCGAGCGCTGCGAGCTTGCGGATCGACTGGCGCGCCTGTTCGCTGTCGACGTTGAACGCGGCGTGCGGGACCCGCGCCGACCCTTGATCCCCGTCTGTGGGTCGAGCGTGTAGAAGCAATCCGAGACGAGCGCCAACCGGTCGGACTCGCGGAACAGACCGATCAGTCCCGGCGCGTGACCAGGCAGGTCGATGACCTTGAAACCCGCCACCTCGTCGCCCTCCTGAACGGTCCCGGCCACCTCCACCCGGCCGCCGTCCAGACCGGCAGGAGTCGCCCCAGCAGGGCCCTGCCATGGGGATGGAGCTTCGAGAGGTCGAAGTAATCGCGGAAGGCTGCGTCGGACTCCGCGGCGGCGCGCTCCGCGGATGGCAGTAGACGGGGGCGTCGATGCCCGGGGCCGCTCCGCGATGGTCGGCGTCGGCGTGCCCCAGCACGATCCGCTTGATCCCGCCGAGCCGCACCCCCGCGACCCGCACGGCTTCGGTCATGTCTTTGATGCCCGCATCGAACATCGTCACGCCCCCGTCGTCTTCGATGAAGTAGACGTTCATCGTCTTCACCGGAAAGCCGCCGCGGACGATCCAGACTCCGTCGGCGATCCGTTCGACGTCGCCGCCGTGGACCCGGCCGCGCATCCTGGTCCGGAAGTTCGCCAGCTTCGCGAGCCGGGCCTCGGCCTTCGATCCGGGGGGCGGCAGCACGCCCAGCTGCCTGGCGACGTCGGCGCCGTTGAGATATGCGTCGTTGCGCTGGATCTTCTCCTCGACGACGGTGAACACGTCGCAACCCTCGGTGTCGAGCCGCGCCGTTCGGCTCAAATCCCTGAAAGCTCCCCGGCCCCGCGAACGTTCCCCGCGACCGCCAGCGCACCGCGACCGACCCCGTGCGGCCGTGGTGTCCTCGACCTCGATCTGCATGTCCGGGAACGCCGCGAACAGCTCGCTGAAGTACTTGCGGACCCCTCGGGCGCGGTCACCTCCTGATCGCCCACGAAGTGGTCGATCCCCCCGGGGTGCCAGAGCTCGACGGCGGCATCGAGGTCTCGGCTGTTCAGCGCCTCGAAATACGCCTTGACCACGTCCGTCGCCGAAGCCATGAGAGCGCGCAGTCTATTCCCCGGGGATATCGTCCGCCGGCGTGAGCCGGAGCGAGCTCGGTCGTGGCGAGAAAGTGCTGCCGGGGCTGTGGCGGCTGCGGCTGCCCTTGCCCTGGCCAGGCGTCCCGCACGGGAACGCGTGGGCGATTGCGGCCGGCTCAGGGGTGGTGCTCGTCGACACCGGCACGCACGAGGCGGGCTCAATGGCGCAGCTCGAGCGGGCCATGGAGCAGGTGAACCTGCGGCTCGAGCACGTCCGGCTGCTGGTCTGCACCCATGCCCACTCCGACCACTGGGGCCAGGCCGCGCCGATCCGCGAGCGCGCGGGATGTGAATTCTGGATGCACCCGAACATGAGCACGCTTTCCGTACCGCGAGCGATCCGGAGGCCGCGCTGGCGCGGCGGATCGAGGTGGGACGGCAGAGCGGGGTTCCCGCGGAGGTGCTGCGCCGGTACGCCGAGCGATACGAGGAGGCGCCGTCGGGAATCGCGGCGGTGATCGAACCGGATAGGGAGCTGGTCTCGGGCGTCACGGTGGAGACCGACCTGGGTGACTGGCAGGTGTATGAGACGCCCGGGCATTCGCCTTCTCACATCTGCCTGTTCCAGCCCGAGCGTCGGCTGCTGATCTCGGGCGACCATCTAGCAATACGTATCGGACGAAGTACAGGGACATAACCGGATCTCGAGATGGTCGCCCGAGATCAGCAGCCGGCGCTCGGGCTGGAACAGGCAGATGTGAGAGGGCGCGTGCCCGGGCGTCTCGTACACCTGCCAGACGCCCAGGTCGGTCTCAACCGAGACCCCGGCGACCAGCTCCCTATCCGGCTCGATCACCGCCGCGATCCCCGACGGCGCCTCCTCGTATCGCGCGGCGTACCGGCGCAGCACCTCCTCGGGGACGCCGCTCTGCCGTCCGACTTCGATCCGCCGCGCCAGCGCGGCTTGCGGATCGCTCGCGGTACGGAAAGCGTGCCATGTGCGGGGTGCATCCAGAATTCGCACCCCGCGCGCTCGCGGATCGGCGCGGCCTGGCCCAGTGGTCGGAGTGGGCGTGGGTGCAGACCAGCAGCCGGACGTGCTCGAGGCGCAGGTTCACCTGCTCCATGGCCCGTTCGAGCTGCGCCATCGACCCCGCCTCGTGCGTGCCGGTGTCGACCAGCACCACCCCTGAGCCGGCCGCAATCGCCCACGCGTTCCCGTGCGGGACGCCTGGCCAGGGCAAGGGCAGCCGCAGCCTCCACAGCCCCGGCAGCACCTTCTCGCCACGACCGAGCTCTCGTCTGCCGACTCACGCCGGCGGACGATATTCGCGAGGAATAGACTGCGCGCTCACATGGCTTCGGCGACGGACGTGGTCAAGGCGTATTTCGAGGCGCTGAACGGCCGAGACCTCGATGCCGCTGTCGCGCTCTGGCACCCCGGGGGGATCGACCACTTCGTGGGCGATCAGGAGGTGACCGCGCCCGACGGGGTCCGCAAGTACTTCAGCGAGCTGTTCGCGGCGTTCCCGGACATGCAGATCGAGGTCGAGGACACCACGGCCGCACGGGGTCGGGTCGCGGTGCGCTGGCGGTCGCGGGGAACGTTCGCGGGGCCGGGGAGCTTTCAGGGATTTGAGCCGAACGGGGCGCGGCTCGACACCGAGGGTTGCGACGTGTTCACCGTCGTCGAGGAGAAGATCCAGCGCAACGACGCATATCTCAACGGCGCCGACGTCGCCAGGCAGCTGGGTGTGCTGCCGCCCCCCGGATCGAAGGCCGAGGCCCGGCTCGCGAAGCTGGCGAACTTCCGGACCAGGATGCGCGGCCGGGTCCACGGCGGCGACGTCGAACGGATCGCCGACGGAGTCTGGATCGTCCGCGGCGGCTTCCCGGTGAAGACGATGAACGTCTACTTCATCGAAGACGACGGGGGCGTGACGATGTTCGATGCGGGCATCAAAGACATGACCGACGCCGTGCGGGTCGCGGGGGTGCGGCTCGGCGGGATCAAGCGCATCGTGCTGGGGCACGCCGACGCCGACCATCGCGGAGCGGCCCCGGGCATCGACGCCCCCGTCTACTGCCATCCCGCGGAGCGCGCCGCCGCGGAGTCCGACGCAGCCTTCCGCGATTACTTCGACCTCTCGAAGCTCCAACCCCATGGCAGGGCCTTACTGGGGCGACTCCTGCCGGTCTGGGACGGCGGCCACGTGGAGCTGGCCGGGACCGTCCAGGAGGGCGACGAGGTGGCGGGTTTCAAGGTCATCGACCTGCCTGGTCACGCGCCGGGACTGATCGGTCTGTTCCGCGAGTCCGACCGCTTGGCGCTCGTCTCGGATTGCTTCTACACGCTCGACCCACAGACGGGCATCAAGGGATCGGCGCGGGTCCCGCACGCCGCGTTCAACGTCGACAGCGAACAGGCGCGCCAGTCGATCCGCAAGCTCGCAGCGCTCGAACCGTCGACTGCGTGGGCGGGCCATGCCGACCCGGTGAGCGGCGACACCGTGGCCCAGCTCCAGAGCGCCGCATCGGGCCCAGTGGCGGGCACCTAACGTCGCCGGGTGATCGACGCAGACGCGTTCGCGGCGCTCATCTGCGACTGGTGCGCGCCGGTTGACCCGGGCGACCAGGTGCTGGTGCGGGCGCCGGTCCTCGCGGAGCCGCTGATGCTCGCATTGCATCGCGCGCTGCTCGAACGCGACGCGTGGCCACTGGTCCGTCTCGCCTCGAACCAGCTGACCGAGGACTTCTACCGCCACGCGCGCGAGCTCCACCTCGACTCGTTCGCGCCGCTTGAGCTGACCGAGACCGAAGTCGCCGCGGCCGTGATCGGGATCCAGGCGCCGTCGAACACCCGCGCACTGGCGGGCGTCGATCCCGCACTGATCACTCGCGCCACGAAAGCACGTGCGCCTGTGCAGGAGGCGCGCCTCGCGCGCAAGTGGTGCGGAACGATCTGGCCCACGCCTGCGCTTGCCCAGCAAGCCGCGATGAGCGAGCGCGACTACGCCGGCTTCTTGGAGCGCGCCCTGTTCCTCGACCGTCCAGATCCGGCCGCCGCTTGGCATGAGCTGAGCGAGCGCCAGCACGCGTTGAGCGAACTGCTCGCCGACGCGGACGAGATCCGGATCGAAGCTGAGGGCACGGATCTGCGACTGCGCGTCTCAGGGCGGACCTGGATCAACTCGGACGGCAAGCACAACATGCCCAGTGGCGAGGTTTTCACCGGACCGATCGAGGACTCCGCGGAGGGCACGATCCGCTTCACGATCCCCTCGAGCCCCCGCGGTGTGGAGGTCTCGGGGGTAGAGCTCACGTTCAGGCGCGGCGACGTCGTGGCCGCGCGCGCGGAACGTAATCAGCAGTACCTGGACACCGCCCTGGCAGCCGACCCCGGGGCACGCCGCCTCGGCGAGCTCGGGATCGGCACCAATCCTGGGATCGACCGCCCGACCGGCACGATCCTCCTCGACGAGAAGATCGCCGGCACCGTGCACCTGGCGCTGGGCCGCTCGTATCCGGAGACCGGCGGGCTGAACTCCTCGGCCATCCACTGGGACATGATCTGCGACCTTCGGCAGGGCGGCCGTCTAACTGCTGATGGCCAAATGCTTAACGACAAGCTATGGCCCGTCCTCTAGCGTCTGGTTCGAGATGCGCCGAACTAAGATCGTCGCCACGATCGGCCCTGCCTCCCGCGAGCCAGAGACGCTCGTGCAGATGGTTCAGGCGGGGATGGATGTCGCGCGTCTCAACTTCTCGCACGGCAACCCCGAGCTGCACGCCGAGAACGCGCAGCGCGTCCGCGCCGCGGCTACCGAGGCGGGGCGGCAAGTAGCGATCCTGCAGGACCTGCCCGGTCCCAAGATCCGAATCGGGGCGCTGAAGGACGACATCGCAGAGCTCACGCCGGGCGAGCAGCTGGCGCTGGTCTGCGGCTCCGACGAGCTCGGTGACGAGAAGCGGATGTCAGTCAGCTGGGATGGTCTCTCGAGCGCCGCCGAGCCCGACCACGTCATCTACCTCGCCGATGGCGCGATCCGCCTGCGCGTGACGTCGGTGCGCGAAGCAGAGGTGACGACGACCGTCGAGATTGGCGGCACCGTGTCATCGCGCCAGGGGCTGAACCTCCCTGGTTCGACCCGCGGCCTTGCCGCCGTCGCCGAAGAAGACCTGGAGATGCTTCGCTTCGGCGAGTCGATCGGGGTCGATCTGGTGGCGCTGTCCTTCGTGCGCACCGCCGAAGATGTGACCTCCGTGCGCCGGCACACCCGGCTGCCGCTGATCGCGAAGATCGAGAAGCCGCAAGCCGTGGACTCCGCCGAGGAGATCATCCGCGCCGCCGACTGCGTGATGGTGGCGCGCGGCGACCTCGGGATCGAGCTTCCGCTCGAGGACGTGCCGCTGGTCCAGAAGCAACTGCTCCGGCTCGCGGGGCGGTTGGCCCGCCCCTCGATCACGGCCACCCAGATGCTCGACTCGATGGTGGTCTCCTCGCGGCCGACCCGCGCGGAGGTCGCAGATGTGGCCAACGCGATCATGGACGGCACCGACGCGGTGATGCTCTCCCAGGAGACGGCGGTGGGCTCCTATCCAGTCGAGGCGGTTGAGATGATGGCCTCGATCGCCGAGCGGACCGAGCACGCCCTTCCGTACCGGACCTGGAACGAGGAGCGAGTGCGGCGCGACGCCCGTGACCCTGCCTACACGGTCGCCTACAGCGCCTGCGCGGCGGCGCGAGACCTGCATCTGGCGGCCCTGGTCGTTCCCACGCTCTCGGGGCGTTCGGCGCGACTGATCTCGGCGCACCGTCCCCAGGTCCCGATCTTCGCGCTCTCGCCCGGTAGGGAGACTGTCCGCCGGTGCAGCCTGATGTGGGGCGTGCAGGCCGGCTCGATGCGCCGCCACGAGATCACCGAGGCCTTGATCGCCGACGCCGCGGAGCGGGTGGTCGAGCTGGGCTGGGTCAAGCGTGGAGCCCGCGTGGGGATCACCGCCGGGCTGCCCAGCGGCAAGCCGGGTACGACCAGCCTGGTTCAGATCCAGCGGGTTTAGGTGTTGTCCGGGCGGCCGCATGCGGCCGCCCGCCGGCCGGTGCATGCACCGGCCGGAGCCGGGCTGCATGCAGCCCGGCCTCTCTAGATGTTCCCGTCGCCGTCGCTCGGGCCGCCTTGATTGTCGGCGTCCCCGTCGCCGGCGTTCTTGCCCTGGGGGATGCCGCCCGAGGGCGGGGCCGATGGGGTGGTGGTCCGCGGCGGGGGAGGAGCCGCCGTGGTGGTTCTCGGTGGAGGTGGCGCGGACGATGTGGTGCTCGGTGCGGGCGCCGAGCTCGTGTGCGGCGTGGCCGTCGTCTGGGTCTGCGTCGTTGTCGTCGCTGCCGGCGTCGTGCTGGCGGCATGGACGGGCGCTCGTACCGTGAACGTGGTGGTCGCGCGGGCCCCCCGGACACTCACCACGAGATGGTGGTGGCCGGGCTTGAGGTTGTGCAGCGTGAGGCGGACGCCGCCGTGGCGTGGCCGCCCGCCGTCGAGGACGTAGTCGAGTGGGTTGCGGCCGAGCTGCTGTGCCGGGGTGAGGCCCACTCGAATGGTCACGGTGCTAGCCACGTTCGCGCCGCTGCGGGGCGAGATGACGTGGAGGTGAAGCCGCGGGGCTGCGGGCTTGGCGGCCACGGTCGTCGCGGCGACGCTGGTCGACTTAGTGGATGAGCTCGAGCCGCATCCCACGACGACCGCTGCGAGCGCGGCCAGGGGGATCAATGTCAATGTTCGGGAGGAGAAGATTTGCATGTCCCGGAAGACGTCACCCCGGTGGGGTTCCTTCCCGCTACTGGAAGATCTCGGTCGTGCAGTCGCCGCCGGGCAGATGGATCTCGTGCGGACGAGCTCCGTCGGCCTGCTCGTGGAAGTCGACGAAGAAGTCAGGATCGAGCGCGTACGTGCCGTCCGGCTGGCGGTCGAGCTTGGTCAGCCACCCTTGCAGTCCGGGATAGAACTGGTTGTCCCAGGTCGAGTACAGCGAGTTGGACACGTACACGCGCTCGCCGTCGAGCGAGTTCTGGAGCATCTGCGGCCCGCCGTTCAGCGGCCCCGACGCCTTGCGGATGCCCGCCGTCACGGCCGAGCAGCCCGCCGAGCCACACCTGCGATCGCAGCTGCGGCTTGCGCGGATCGGACACGTCGTAGTGGCGCAGATCGCCGTGCAGCCAGTTGGAGAAGAACAGATCGTGGTCGTCGAGCGACAGCACGAGGTCGGTGATCAGCCCCGGCACGCCGCCCTCGAGCGGCCAGCCCTCGAGCTCCTCGTTGGCGACGTCGATCACCTTCTCGGCGGACCAGCTGCCGTTGCTCCGGCGGTCGGAAGCGGATGATGTTGCTCGACAGCGTCGCGCCGACGAATCCCTGCGCCGCATCGGGATCGTGCTGCCAGCGGATCTCGAGCGGGATCAGCCCCTCGTCGCCGAGGTCGATCGTCTGCACCTTGGCGCGGCGCTCCAGATCCCAGAAATGCAGCCGGCGGCCGTACTTGCCGGCCGGCGACGTCGGCGGGGTTGAAGCCGTCCTGGAAGGTGTTGGGCGCCCCCCATTCGCTCGAGATCAGCGTGTTCTGTCGCGGCTGGTACCAGAAGTCGTACATGAACTCGACTGGCCGTTCGCGCTCGCGCTCCCAGCGCTCGGCGATCGAGAAATCGCGCGCGTCGAGCACCGCGAACCCGCCGGGCGAGTTGCCGTCGGCGTCACCCAGCATCGAGATCGTGACGATGTCGCCGGGCATGCAGTGGACGGTGTGAGGCGCGCTCAGGCCGAGCTTCTGCTTGATCTCCTCGCCCTCGATCACGTTCTTGATCCGCGGCTTGCGCGGCTCGGAGATGTCGAGGAGGTGGATCCGCGAGGAGCGCAGCCCGGGAACGATCAGCGTGTCCCGCTGCAGCTGCGAGTGGCACGCCGAGGAGCAGGCGTTCCAGCCGAAGTGGTGGAGCTCGTCGCCGACGTTCGGCATCTCCGTGCGGTGCACGATCTGGCCGTAGCTCGGGCGACTGCGGATCGACGTCGACGACGGCGATGAAGTCCGGTCGGTCGATGCCCGTGCCCTCGTACAGCGAGGCGACGTAGACGAACTGCTCGGGTGGCTGTCGGCGCGCCACTGAACGGCGATGCGTAGCCAGGTCCGCCGTGCTGATGGTCGTGCGCGCTCATAGGTCGATCATCTCACGCCCGCCGCGCGAGCATAAAACTCCATTTCTTGGCGTCCCAGCTCGGTCGCGGCCGGATCGCCGTAGAACCACTCGCGCGCGATCCGGTGGAAGTTGCCGCGGGCGTGCAGCTGGGCGATCACCGCCAGCGTCAGCACCTCCATCCGCCTGCCGAAGATGTGATCGGGCGGCGCTGACTCGTGGCGCAGCATCCCGAAGTACTCCGAGCGCGGGTCGCTCATGTCGATCAGGACCCCGTGGCGTACTCGGGGGTGAGCTCCATTTCGTGCCTCCTCGGTGTACCACGAGGTCGCGGCGCGGAAGTGCTCGAGCACCCGTTCGGGGTCGAACTTCTCTGGCTCGGGAAAGAAGCCGGTCTCGGCCCCGACCCGCATGATCGTCTCCTTGTCGGCCTCGATCACCGCTCGGGCCACCTCGATCTCGAGCTCGACCGTGCCGGGCGGCATCCGCTTGAACAGCCCGAAGTCCAGGAAGGCAACGCGCCCGTCGTCGAACAGCATCGAGTTGCCTAGGTGGGGATCGCCGGAGAACTGGCGATGGCGGTACAGGCAGCCGAAGAGAAGCGGAACAGAATCTCGCCCATTCGGTCGCGGACATCCTGCGGGTATCCCTTGACCTCTTTCGTACCCGTGCCCGCCGTCCACGTACTCGCTGACCATTACCGCTCCCGTGACAGGAAGTGATCACCTCGGGCACGGTGATGAACGGGTGGCCGCGGAAGATTCGCGCCAGCGTCCGCTGGTTCTGGGCCTCGAGCTCGTAGTCGAGCTCCTCCTCGATCCGGTTGCGGATCTCCTCGCCGATCGCCTGGGGATCCAGGCCGGGGCGATCCGCTTGGCGAGGCGGAGGATCAGACCCAGGTTCTGCATGTCGGAGCGACAGCGGCGGCGACCCCCGGGTACTGGACCTTGATCGCCACGTCGCGGCCGTCCTGGAGTTGACCGCGGTAAACCTGCCCGATCGAGGCGGCCGCGATCGGCTCCTCCTGAACTCAGCGAACACCTCGTCGATCGACCCCTCCAGCTCCTCCTCGATCACCTTGCGCATGTCCTTGAGCTCACCGTGGCGCTGCGTCGCGCAACGCGCCGAGCTTGCGCTGGAACTCCTCGCGGTACTCGGGCGGGACCAGGCCAACGTCCAGGAACGACATCACTAGTCCTCAATATGTCTGGCGTTCAACCTGGCTCCGTCGAGGAACGCCAGGTCCGCCTTGCCGGCCAGAGTCTCAAGAGAGATGCCGACAAGGCCCATGATGAACGTGCTGCCGCACATCACGAGCCGTCCGAGTCGATGACAAGCGAGAATGTCCTGCCAGGCATCATCCGGGCGTACCCTCGCTCACCGCGAGCATCGCCCGCACAATCGGGCCTGGCCAACTCCCGGCACATCTGCACCCCTGGCAAAAGCTCGCCCCGATCAGGCCGGGCGAACCCTTGCCCTTCTCGTTGGGCACGAGCGGCGAATAATAATGCGAGGCGCCTGGTCGCTTCGAGAACAACGGTGAGCGGCTTCTCGTTCGCCTTGAGCCAACTGGCGATATGCGGATTCTCTTTCACCGTCCACGGTCGCTGAGTGCAGCGCCGCAATTCGTCGTCGATCGCTTTACCGTCCTTGAGGTGGTCTTTCGTGTAGCGCGAAAGGGGAATGAAATAGTCTCCGCATTCCGGTGGCTCCTCGCTGCTCATCCACCGGAAGAACTTGACAGGCATCTTCCCCCCTTCGGGGTGCGGGCCGAACGCTTTCCACAGCAGCACATTGGCGTTGTTTGCCGGCGTGACGCCTTGCGACAGCCGTTCATGAAGCGCGGCGTCGTAGTCGATATAGCCGTCCTCGTCGCAGGGGCCGGTCTCATAAGTCGTCTCTTTCCGATGGGAAACTTCGGCTTGGGCTTCGTCTCGGTCGGCACAGACTCGGATCGTTGTTCCGGGCGGCGACGCCAGCCCACCGCCGCGAGAAATCCCAACAAAAGAGAGCAGGCGACGAGGCGACGCATGATGGAACCCCCGATCAGAAGAGAAGGACGTTCGAGGTGAAATCCGATTCCTCAATCACACCGTAACAGAGTATGATCCGCAGGAAACATCTTTCTCACCAACAAGACGACCCGCAGGGGGTTTAGAGGTAACGGAAAAAACCGTGGGCACGTTAAAAAACATACACCAGATTCTTTCCGTTAGCTCTTAGCGTTTTGCCCGGACAGTACAGGATCTTGAAACGGATTGCTTCGATCGGCTTTTTAGGGAAGTTGCCTTCTCAGGATGGAAGTCGCGTCAATTCGTGCCATCTCGTGCCGTCCGATTCGTGTTGGCAAAGAGGCAAAGTGGCAAAGTCGCCTCGGAAATCGCTTGTTTTTCCGCATTTTTTGGTGATTTCCTCTTTTGCCAACGCCTCCCGCGATTTGGCAAAGTGGCAGGGCGAACTGTGCGCGTATCACGGATCGAGCGGCATCCAATCTTGCACGTCGAAGCGCGAATGCGGTGACGCTTGCGGGAGCGTGACCGCCTCATCGTAGGCCGGACGGCAGGCCGCACAAGATGCGTTCGATGTCTTCCAGACTCAGTCCGTCCTGTTCGCGGCAGAACATCAGGTCGGCCTGACCGGGCACATTGACCAGATGCACGTCGGGCAGCACTTGCTGGGCTTGTTCGCCATAGAGTTTGCCGGTGTCGCTGGCGGGGATGAGCAGCAAACAGTGGTCGCCGCCCGCCGGTTGGCCATCGCCGGGGCGGCGGGGTCTCCGACAGACCGGGACCGCCAGCGGTAACAGCTTGCTGAACGCCGCTACGCTGTTTGCCGGACATATGCCGAGCACGGGTACAGCCTGATCGTAATAGTTCTGGATGCGAGTGTTCAGATCGGGGCCGGCCTGGTTCCGATTCGCCGCCTCTTCTTCCAGGGAGAACTCCACCTGGGCCACGTCGGTGATGGGCAGGTGATTGCCCAGGCAGTCGACCGCCTGGCTGACGAGCGGCGCCATCAGGTGGCGCATCAGGTCCGTCGTGCTGAGGAGCACCTTCTGCAAGCCGTCGCGCACGGACAGGACTTGATCCTGGAACACTTGATCGAGCTGTGTCCACTGCTCGGCCGTCAGCGTCTCCAGGAAGCGGCGGGCCGCCTGGTCGAATCCTTGACGCCTTCGGGCAGGACGACGCGAGCCGTGGTCGATTCGCGGATCGACTCCCAGAACGATTCCGTGGAGAGAACCGGCGTGGGACTGTAATCCAGTCCGACCCCCAACGCCGACGCGCCCGTCCACTCATCCAGAGGCAGACTGGCCGGCCCGCCGGTGGTTTCGCCGGCATTCTGGGCCATCGCCTCGTGCATGTGCCGCAAACGTTGGCGGCAGAACGTCAGGTCGCGCAAGCGGTCGGACAGCCGGCCTTGCAGGAAGCTGTAGAACTGAAGAACGCCGGCCAGGGTGTCCTCGGCCAGACACTGGCGGGCGAAGGCGGCGAGGTGATCGACGAACACGCGCAGAGGCGCCGCGATTTGCCGCCGAACCAACTGAAACCGCCGGTCCCTTCGATGCAGTGATCCAGGGCGGTCTGCAACTGCTGCTGGCTCTGCTGCGAACGGCCGGTCTGCTGGCTCAGGCGCTGCTGCTGGGCCTCCGTCGCTTCCTTGCAGTAGCGGATGAAGCGCTGGAGGCCGACCTCGGCCAAGGCGATGCGCCGGCCAGGATGTTCCATCAAGCCGTTGACTGCCGCCCCCAGGCGCTGGTCCCACAGCTCGGCCAGCTTCGCCGCCGCATTTTCCAGGGCGCGCGTCAGCCGGCTCTTGCATGGAGTCCGACGGAAGTCACACCCGGCTGTTGCAGACCGCCGCCCAGCCAATCCTGCACGCGCATCAGCACCTGCCGCGCCCATGCCGCCGGATCATCCTGCGCCACCATCTGCTGCGATTGTTCCTCGATGACGGCCAGCAAGCGCGTCATCAATTCGCGGGGACTGCTCTCCAGTTGCGAGCTGGCCAGATCCAGAATGCGATTGCCCAGGGCTTCCGACTCCAATTCGGGATCGGCCAGCACGCGAGCGTAAGCCGCTTCGAGAAATCCTGGGCCGACACACGCGCCTGCTCGTCCAGTTGTTCCGAAGCGGGCAGGTTCCCCAGAAGCGACGGCGCGTGCTTGTCGGGGATGACCGCGTGCTCGTCCAGCGTGTCCGCCTGCCATTCCTCGAACAGGCGCAAGCAGGCGCGGCGGGCCGCCAGATGCAGAAGCAGGCCGCGCGGGAACCACACGCCGTACGTGCCGAAACTGCGGAATGGCAGCACGCCGCGCGACAGGCGCAGGCGTTCGAGCCGCAGACCCAGCGGCGTCGTCAATTCGTGGAACAGATAGCTGCCCAGGTGCGCCATGGCGTCGCGGCGCGCGTCGGGCGACCGATGGGCCAGCGTCAGCAGATACGTGCTGTCGTAGGCCATGCCCTCGTCCACCAGACGCGGGCCGTCGGCGCCGTACTGCGCCGTGAACGGCACGGCCGGATCGCTGAAGTGATACACTTCGGTCAGCGTGGCGTACAGGTTGGCCTGCTCGTCGGCCGGCGTGGCCGGGTCGTCGGGGGCGCCGCAGAAGAGGAAGCTCGTCAGCAAGCTCTCCGGCTGGTGCATCTGATTGAGCAGGCGGCGCACGGCGTAACCGAGGTCCACCAGATAGCCGCTGCCGCCGCCGTTGGCGCAGGCGATGACGTAGATGCGCGGCGCGTTGTCGCGCAGGGCCAGGCCGGTCTGGCTGACGGTCTGGAAGATGCTATCGGGGTGGCAGGCCGTCTGGATTTCGCGGCGCAGACGGGCCATCGAGCTGCAAGTATTTGTCGGCGAAGGCGAGCCGGCCCAGGCGCACCGACCCTTGCGTTTTGAGCGAGCGGGGCATGGCGAACAGCTTTTCGCGCGGCAGCCATTCGCTCAGCTGCTCCAGCTGCCGGCGGCGATAGTGCGAGATCGAATGCAACGGCAGGTGATAAACCTCGCTATTGCGCAGGGCCACTTCCGGAGCACCGCGCGTCGCGGCCTTGACCGCGTCGGCGTCGGTATCGAGGTAAAGGAAGCGCACCGAGCGGCACTTTGTCGAGGTCGCCGAAGCGATCGAGGAAACGGCAGCGCAGCTCTTGCAGCGCCCTGCGGCCGAACGCGCCGACGCCGATCACGAGGGTCGGCCGCAGGGCGCCGGTCTGCGGCTGGGCGATGGTCATGCCCAGCTGCGAAACCTCGTCGAGTTGTTCGTCGGGCGCCGAGGATTGCTCGACGGGGCTGAGCTGGTCCTCGGCCGGGATCTGCTCCAGGAGTATGTTTTCCATCGTGTCGGCGATGGATTTGGGGCGCTTGCCTTCCCCGGCGCCATCGCGGTGGATCGACTCGGGCCGCGACGGCGAGCGGGCCGTGTACAGGGCGCGGACGAAGGCGAGGCAGTTGGGGAAGCGCTTGGCCGGATCCTTGGCCAGGGCGCGGGCCAGCACCGGCCGTTCGCCTTCGGGCAAGGCACGCAGCTCCGGCTCCTCGTTCATGTGCTGCTGCGCCAGCGCGCGGGCGTTCTTGCCGTTGAACGGTCGTTGGCCGGTCAGCAGTTCTTGATACACGATGGCCAGGCTGTATTGATCGCTTCGGCCGCTGATCTCCCCGCTGAACGTCTCCGGCGGGGCGTACAAGGGCGTCACGCCGCCGAGGATGCCGGATGCGCTGGAACGCTCGAGGTGCTTGACGAGGCCGAAATCCGCCACTTTGACGCGGTCGCTGACGAGGAAGAGGTTGCGCGGCTTGATGTCGAGGTGCTGGAGGTTGTGCTTCTCGTTCATGTGATCCAGCGCCTCGGCCGCGTCGCGGATGTAGCGCAGCAGCTCGTCGCGCGGGATGCCGACCAGGCCGGCCGACAGGCATTCCTGATAGCGGTCGTGCAGGCTCTTGTCCGCCACTTCCATGACGATGACCAGCTCGCCCTCCACGACCTCGATGCGGTCCATGGAGACGACGAAGGGATGGCGGACTTCCTTGACGCGGTTGAGGGCGCGCAGCTCCTGTTCCGCCCGGGCGCCGTCCACGTCCAGCGAATTGAGGTTGCCGAAGACGAACTTGATCGCCTTGAACAGTCCGCCCGGCGCCTCGCATTTCCAGACTTCGCCGAATCCGCCGCTGCCGAGCGGCTCGATCAGGCGATAACCCGGAATCGGCTCCGCATTGGGCTCGCGCACAACACTCATGGCTGATTTCGCCCCCACGAGAAAGGGGGCACGCCTTTCCCGCTGCTGAATTCTCGAACCATCGGCCTCCGACCGACGCCATCCAATACGGCGATAGCCTCTCTGTGGCTGGAGGGGGTGCTACAGAAGCCTAGTTCGCAAGACGGTGATTGTCCAATACGTCGTCAAGGAACCGTCCGAATGGCCCATGCCGGCACAATCGGTATTTTCCTCACACACGGAAATCACGGCGAAATAGCTCTCTTTCGACCAGGCAGCACAGTCTGCCGGAAAACCACGGGAAAATAATCCCGGTGACTCGAAACTCGTTGATTACGTTCGCCGGCAACCCTACCGTGAAGGAGGAAGCACGGCCGATTGGCCGTCGCAGCCGGAGTAGGGGCGGCGCTCCGTTGGTCCCCAGCCGCGCTCACGAGTCGTCAACCGCGGTGGAACCCTCCGGCCGCCGCGCTGTTCCGGTGGAGGATTGACACATGCTGAAGCGACAATTGGCGATCGTGGCCTTCGCAGGTACGATCCTCGCCGCCGCGGGGTGTTCGTGCCACAAGGCCACCACCGTTGGCTATGGCCCGCCCTGTTGTGGCAGACCGGCCGGGGCCGTGGCGGTCCCAGCCGTACCGGCCGCTCCCGTCCCGGTGACGACGAATTATGGTTTGGTCGCACCTGGTCCTGCCTTTGTTGGCCGTTGATCGACCCACTCGCCGCGCTACCAGCCCGCAGTGCCAGCAAGGGCGACCCTTGCTGGCACTGCGGGCTGGTGGTTCTGGTCTCGTTCCTTTCGACCGCGCTAAGCGAATGTTCGTGTCGTTCGGTTTGATCGCTGTGCCTGTTACTCCCCGCGCCGCTGGCAACTCTGCTCCACTGGCAGCCAAATTGCGACCACGCACTGCCGTAAAGTTGTTGCCTGACGGCGACCCCGGCGCATACTGTCGATGGTGAGTTGCGGGACGCCGTTCCGCGGGCCTCTCCGCGCCGGCACGGGTGCCGGCCCTCACCATTTTTGAGTCAACCCGCCATCGCGGCCGGCGGTCGGAAGACCATCGGCCGGCGTGTCCTCCAGGACGGTGGCGTGCGACCCTCGTGCGGCCGTACTTCCCCAGGAAGAGAGGATATCCTCCCATGCGTGCTCGTTCTTTGCTGGCCCTTGTCACATTCGCTACCCTCGCGCTGACCTCCGGGTGCCATCATCGCCACTGGTGCCGTGGCTGCTACGGGCCGCCCTGCTGCGCGCCGTGCTGCGAAAGCTGCTGCGGCTACTCGCCGGCGCAGAGTCCGATGCCACCGCTGGCGACGCCGGTGCCAATGTCCGCGATGCCGACGGTCGCCCCGCGCTAGAAGGATGAGATTGTCGGGTCTAGGAAGGAGCGTCCCTGGCGGGAACACGGGTGAGGGCGATAGGCCACGAACCGATGGGTCACGGGATTGCACCCCCCCCCGGCATGATGCCGGCGCTTTCCCGATTCACCCAAGAGCTAACGGAAAAAACGGTCGGAGCGGGGGGCGTAAGCCCCCTGAGTCTTCCCTCGGGGGGCTTACGCCCCCCGCTCAGGTTCTTTCCGGCAGCCCTAAAGGGCACCGCCAGTGGCCCACCAGGGACTACTTGCACAGCGTAATGTCTGGCGCTCGGGCAATCAAGACGATCCTCGAACCGCTTCGCGCGCGGACGAATCCGCGCGCAAAATAAGCGCCCCCCTTGACTCTGTGCCGACGGACTCAACAATTAGAAGACGGTCGCGAAGCCCTGGAACATTCCAAGGGGTGGGCTTCACGAACGGGGGAGTTCGGTGCAAACACTCTCCGGCCGCGTTGCGTCGCGCGGGAGAGCGTCCCAGGAATCCCTTGGGGGAGTAACCATGTTTGCACTGTCTCGACTGCTGCGCCTGGGGTACGTCGTTGGTTTCCTCACCTTGGTAATCACTCTCTCGTCACCCCCATCCTCACGCGGCCAGGTGCCTACGCTGCGCTCGCCGGTCAGCGCCTCTTTTGGGCGAAGTCAACAGCCTCATGCAACCCTCGATCCAGCAAACCCAGTGGATGCTCCGCTTGGGAGGCCTCGGTGGTTTCGGCGGAGGATTCGGTGGTTTCGGTGGGTTTGGAGGCGGTTTGCAGGGCGGTGGTTTCGGTGGGTTCGGCGGCGGCTTTGGTGGTTTCGGCGGCGGATTTGGAGGAGGTTTGCAAGGCGGCTTTGGTGGTTTTGGAGGCGGCTTCACCGGTTTGGGTGGTGGTTTTGGCGGCTTCGGCGGGGGATTGGGCGGGGGTTTGGGAGGCTCTCCCTTCGGCCTCGGTGGAGGTCTTGGCGGTTTTGGTGGTTTCGGCGGCGGTCTCGGCGGCTTTGGAGGTGGTCTCGGTGCCTTGGGTGGTGGCTTCGCCGGGAAAGGTTTCGGCGGCTTTAACGGTCGCCACGCCCTCTGACAGGATGGCAAGAATGAACCAGCCCGCGTTGCCGGCAACGCGGGCTGGTTCGGCATTGAGCTGATGCCCCTACCGTCGTTGTTTGGCCTTCTTGGGCAGGGAGGGTCTTTGCGAGGGGGCGATCGAGTGAATCTGCCCCGCCGTGAAGGTCACGAGCGCCTCAGCCCGCAGACCGAGCAGTTCCGGGTGGACGGGACGTCCGATGAGCCGGCCGCGGAAACCTCCGGTCTGGATGCGCGTGATACGCACCGATAGCGTCTCCCGAAGGTTCGCCCGTCCCAGGAAGGTCAGCCGAACGTGATCGCCGACGCGCAACTGGCGAATCTCCTCGTGCAGCTCGACATCGTCGATGCCTTCCTGCCGCCGCATTTCGTCGATATTTTCAATCGCCATCGGCTCGACCATGACGGCTCCTTTCCTCCGGTGCCCCATGCCGCCGGGGAAGCGAAGGGCGTTCGCGGCCGACGGCAACCCGGAGACGAGGACAGAGATGCGTCCCACTCAACATGCGTGATGTCTGCCGAATCCAACCGAACGATTGGCTAGGGGGAGGCATCAGGAACGTAGAGCCGGAGATCATTATAGCGTTCCCTCTCCCTGCGGCCAGGCATCGAGCCGGCCTCGGCGCCGAAACACCGGCTTTCATGGCGTCCTGGCAAGACGCGGCCTCAGCGCACCGGCAAACAGGCAAAACGCCTTGATGCCCTTCGCCCCTATCCTCACTGCGACACTTCCCTTTCACTTCATCGAGAAGTACTCCGGTCTGCCGTGCCCGCGAGGTGAAGTCGTAAACCCAAGCGCGCCAATAGGATTGAACTTCCGTCGGTATTCAAGATGCCGCAGCGATCTGTGTCCCAAACGTTTCCCATCTTCGGCGAAGAAGCCCGGCACGTCCCTTGCTTTCTTCACTCCCCGCTGCCGGCAGAACCGTGTTGATTCCATGCAACGGCGTCAGCGGAGGGCGATTGCCAACGTCCTTCCCCCGACTCCGTACGCCTCGCGTTTTCGAGGAGCGGTAAGATGTTCCAGAACAAAAATCGTCGGACGGGCTTCACGTTGATTGAACTCTTGGTGGTGATCGCAATCATCGCCGTGCTGATCGGACTCTTGCTGCCGGCCGTGCAGAAAGTGCGCGAAGCCGCCGCACGCATCCAGTGCAGCAACAATTTCAAGCAACATGGCCTGGCCGTCCAGAACTACTCGGGAACCTTTAACGGCAGTCTGCCGCCGGCCAACTTTGCCCAGGTCGTCAACCCGGCGAACGGCAATGTCGCCGTCGGATCGGCTCACTACGCTCTGCTGCCCTACGTCGAGCAGGGCAATCTTTTCAACCTCTTCACCGTCGATCGGCCGGATGCCGGCTATGGCGGCACCCTGGCGTACAACGGCGGCGGCGCGGTCAACGTTCCGGTCAAACTCTATTCCTGCCCCTCCGACTCCACGCAGAGCAGCGACCTGGCCAGCGGCGGGACCGAGGCGGGGAAATGGGGTCTGTCGTGCTACGCATTCAACACGGTGTTGTGGGCCGGCTCCTTCCAGGCCGCCGGAACCTTTAATAATGTACCTCCCTTCAAGATCGGCAACATCCCCGATGGGTCGTCCAACACGATCGGGCTTGGGGAGCAAACGGGCGGTTATCCGGGTTACTACGGACAGGTCAACAGCTACGGTTCGTCGGAAGCCTACAACGTCTGGGCCTGGCCGCTCAACCCCCTCAACTCCGGGGGCACCTACGGACCCTATAGCCCAGACCCGGCTTACTTGCCGGGCGGGCAGTTTTATGGCGCCAATTACCCAATGCCGCAGTGCGGGGTCACGCCTATGCTGTCGGACCCCAGCCGCTTCCAGAGCATGCACACCGGCCTCATCCTGGTCTGCATGATGGACGGCAGCGTCCGGCCCGTGGTCTCCGGCGTGAGCCAATATAGCTGGAACCTCGCCCTCAACCCGGCGGACGGGCTGGTCTTCGACAACAGTTGGTGACGGTGTTACTCGCCGGCCGGCCCGCCCTCCCGAGGGAGCCGGATGATGATCCGCGTGCCGCGCCCGTCCTCAGCCGGCTCACAGGCGATCGAACCGCCGTGCGCCGCGATGATTTGCCGACACAAATACAGGCCGATGCCGGCGCCGCGTACGCCGTCTGATCCGCCGGTGCGCTGGTGCTCGACCCGAAAGAATTTCTCGAACACACGCTCGCGAAACTCCTCCGGAATGCCGGGGCCGGTGTCCTCGACGTTAATGTGCAGCATCGCCTCTCTGTTGCTTACCAGGCAGAGGGTCGTCTCGCCGCCGGACGGCGTATACTTCAAGGTGTTGTCCAACAGGTTGGTGAAGACGATGCGCAAGCGGGCCGTGTCCCCAAGTACGACGGGCGCGGGGATGTCATAGCGGACATGCAGGCGGATGGCGGCGTCTTCAAAACGCGGGCGGAGCGCGCCCGCCACCTGCTCAGCCAGCGCGTCCAGATCGACGCGCTCGCGCTGCAAGCGCAGCTGGCCCGCCTCGATGCGCGTCAGGTCGAGCAACTCGTCGATGGTGCCGGCGAGATCCTCGCCGGCTCGGACGGCGGCGGCGAGGATCTCGACTTGCGCGGCGTCAAGTTCTCGGCCTGTTCGCCCAAAAGCAACAAATCCATGCGCAGCGAGGTCAAGGGCGTCTTTAACTCGTGTGATGCGACGGCCACCAGTTCGCCGCGCAGCTCGTCCAACCGCGCGAAGTCCGTCACGTCGGCCAAGACGAGGACCGCCCCACGTTGCCGAGGCATGAATTCGGGGATCGGGGCCACCGTCACAAGCATCCGCAACGGCTGGCCGCCCATGGAAAACGTCAACGCCTGGCTCAAGTCCGAGCGGGCGCCGGCCCGCTCGCCGCGCAAGGTTTCCTCCACCACGCGCACCACATCGGCCGGCAAAGGCAATTCCTGAATGCGTCCAGCCTCTCCCCCGTCGCTATGCCGCACCAGCGCCTGCGCCAACGCGTTGGCGGAGACGATCCGGCCATCCGGAGCGATCACAATAACGGCGTCGGGAAGGACGGCCAGAGTCGATTCCAGGGTCGCCTTGGCCAACAGCAATTCACCCAGGCTGGAGTTGCGATACTCCTTCAACCTCTCGGCCATGCGGTTGAATCCCTCCGCGAGCCGGCCCAACTCGTCGGAGGAATCGACCCGGACGCGGTGCGTCAGGTCGTCGTCCCGGATCGCTTCCACTCCGCGCGTCAGCTCGCGAACCGGGCCGAGGACCGAGCGCGCCAGGCGCAACGCCACCAGGGCCGAGCACGCCAGCGCCGCCAGTGATAACCCGACGACAATCCCGCCGGCACGTTTGGCTCGGTTCGCGCTTCGATCCCGCCGCGCCGCATTGCTCCAAAGCTCTGTTCGCGGAGACGTCCACAGTCGGCCACCGTCCTGCGCAGCGCGGGGTTCACACGCTCATGATACGTCTCACGTGCGCTCGCTTTCCCCACGGATTCCAGCATCTCGTTCCCGGCCCGGCGGTAAGCGTCCGCGTGGCGGCGCAGATCGTCGGCCGCGGCCTGCTCTTCGTCTGACGGCAGGAGGGACCGCAAGCGCGCGAACGCATCCTCGAAACGACGGCGTTCCTCGTCGAGTTCGCTCCGGACGCGACCCGAACCACCCGCCAGCGCCATCAGCAGCGCGTCGTCCTCGCGTTCCAGCGTGCTGGACAGCGTTGCCGTGAGATCAATCGTCTCTTGGCTGTTTTCCAGGGCTTCATCGACCACGGCGGCGAGGTGGGCGAACGTGACGGCGCTCCACGCCCCGCACGCCGTCAGGACCGCCGCCAGCAGGCAACCCGTCAGCACGAAGCGCGTCCGCAGGTTCCGTACCGTCATGGCAGCCTCCCCCGTCAGGCCAACCCATAGCGTTTGCGTTTGCGCTGGAGCGTGGTGGTGTCGATCCCCAGGATTTTGGCCGCCGCCTCGAAGGAAGCCGCCCGCGCGACGACATGGGCGATATGTTCGCGCTCGATCTCCTCCAGCGACACGTTGCCGCCAAGGACGGGAGCCGTGCCGCGCGCCGAGTCGCTCGACGCGGCCGCCGGGATGCCGAGGTCTTCCAGCTCCACCACAGCGGACGGCGCCAGGATGGTGCTGCGTTCGACGGCGTTCCGCAACTCGCGGAGGTTGCCCGGCCAGTAGTAACGTCCCAGGGCGGACTCGGAGCGCGGCGAAAACGACATCGGCTGCCGTCCCTGACGGCACTCGAAGAAGCGCAGATAGTGTCTCGCTAGCGGCAGAACGTCTTGCGGCCGATCGCGCAGCGGGGGAATAGTCAGCGTGATGACGTTGAGGCGGAAGAAGAGGTCTTCGCGGAATCGGCCCGCCTTTACCGCGTCCTCCAGACGCCCGGTTGGTGGCCGCGATGATCCGCACGTCCGCCCGCCGTTCCTTCGTCTCGCCCAGCCGTTCGTAGGTCCGGTCGTTCAGGAAGCGCAACAGCCGCGCCTGGGCGTCGAGGGACAGGTCGCCGACTTCGTCGAGAAAGAGCGTGCCGCCCTCGGCCTCCTCGACCTTGCCGGTGGCATCGGCCACGGCGCCGGTGAAGGCGCCGCGGCAATGGCCGAACAGCGTGCTGCTCATCAGCTCGTCGGACAGCATCGGGCAGTGAACAGTGACGAACGGCCGGTCGGCGCGCCGGCCTCCGCCGCGCATCCAGCGGGCCAGCACCGTTTTGCCCGTGCCGCTTTCGCCGCGGAGCAGCACCACGGAATCCGACG
Organism: uncultured Planctomycetota bacterium; assembly: GCA_963767535.1. Taxonomy (GTDB): domain Bacteria; phylum Planctomycetota; class Planctomycetia; order Gemmatales; family Gemmataceae; genus JAJPHU01. The sequence continues at coordinate 4,664,915 of CAVYEC010000003.1, read as the reverse complement.
CCGCCACGCGCTGCACCGTTTGCAGGAAGGCGTGATAGGCCGGCTCCCGGGTCTCGAAGACGTGTTCGCCCTCGGTTTCGTCGATGCGCTCGCGCAGCTCCGACAGCTGCCGTTTGAGCACCCTTTCGGCCACCACGCGGCGAGCGGCGTTGCGCACCTGCTCCGGCGTGAACGGCTTGGGCAGGTAGTCGGCCGCGCCGCTCTTCATGGCCTCTACCGCCGTTTCATACGAAGCATACGCGGTGATGACGATGACACGGACGCCGGGCTGCCGCCGCAGGATTTCCGGCAAGACGGCCAGGCCCGACTCGGCCTTCAGCCACAGGTCGAGAAACACCACGTCAAACCGGCTGCGCTCCAGGGCGTCGAGCGCGCCGGCGGAAGTGCCGACGCCCAGCACGCGCACGCCATCAACCTCCAAGCACAGGCGGATCGACTGCCGGACGCCCGGATCATCGTCCAGGATCAGCGCGGACCAGGTCGCGTCCATGAGGCTCTCGCTCGGTGAATTTCGTCTCGCCTGCACCATATCGCCATCCCGTTGGCCCGGTCAAGCAAAGGTAGCGGCGCGCTGACCGAATCGGCAGCGGCAGCGGGTCACATCCCTATTGGAAAATGGAAATACTTTTTGCTACGATAAGAATGCGGGAACACCGTGGTTCCCTCCAGCCACGGAGTCCGCACGCATGCTTGGTTTGAACTCCCACCTAGTCCGCGCTTTCCATCACTCCGAGACCGACCCCTTCTTCGTCGGTTGCACGCTCGCGCAGCTGCGCCGGCAGCAGAACCTCACCCTCGAACAGCAGGCCGACACCCTCCATCTCGACGTGGAGCAACTGGCTTTCCTGTGTTTGTGCCAGGTGCCCAAGGATTGGGTGGACGTGGAGCTTCTGGCCTGGAAGGTGGGTATGAGCGCGTTCCTCTTGGGCGAGGTGCTGGGCATCCGCGAAGTGAATTGAGGGCGGTTCCCGATTCGCTCATGGCTTCTCGCCGTCCAGATAATAGTCGATCCACCCGACAGCAATCTCGTCACGCAACATTTCACCACCAAGCAACTTAAGAAAATAAATAAACCGCCACTGCACGCTACGCCGCACGCTTCTATAATAACAGCGGAGGCGGACCCAAAAACTCCAGAGTATCGGCCATGCCGCGCACCCCCAGCATCCGCTATTTCTACAGTCGGAAAGCCTACTACACGCAGTACCAGGGCAGGCAACACCTGCTCGCCGCCGGTCCCAAAGACGAGCCGGACGGCCCGACCTATCAGGCCGCCGTCGTGCGCTTCGCCCGCCTCATGCACGCCACCGAAACCGAGAGGGCCGAAGACACCTGCATCGTCTCCGCCATTATCGCACGGTACTACCACTTCCTTAAGGGCGAGAACAGGCAGAACACCCTGCATCAAGCCCGGACGCTGCTCGACCCGGCCATCATCGCCTTTGGCGGCGTCAAGGTCAGAGAGCTAAAACCGTTCGCCGTCCGCGACTGGACGGACAAAATGACGCAGTGGAACAGCAGCACCCGTCATACCGCTATCGGCTGCCTGTCGCGGGCCTTTTATTGGGCCGTCGAGCAGGGGATGCTGACGAAAAATCCGATCGCCGAGATCGAGAAGCCGGAGAAGCTGGTCCGGGGGAAGGAAGTCATGATCCCGGAGCCGCTGCAAGAGCTGATGATCCGCATAGCCAATCCGGAATTCGCCAAGTTCCTGCGAATGCTGAGGGGCACGGGGGCCAGGCCGGGAGAGATCATGAACGCCGAGTGCCATCATTACCGCCGCGACATCGGGGCCGTCGTCCTTCCGTGGAATCCCGCGCCTGGAGAGTACCGCTGGAAGTGCGGCAAGAAAACCAAGCGGGATCGCATCATCTACCTGCCGCACGATCTGAAAGCGATGGTGGAGGAGGAAATCGAAAAGCGGGGCGGAGAGGGGCCGATCTTCCAGACGGCCAGGCGGCGAAAGTGGCGGAGCAATAACCTGGTCAATCGCCTCGAAAAGCTTTTAGAGCACAAGACGATCAGGAAGTGGTGTCGGAAAAACAAATTCAATCCCGAGCGAGTGATGTGCTATTCTTTCCGCCACGGCTACATCACCCGAATGCTGACGGCGGGATGCCCGATCAAGATTCTCGCCGACTGGTGCGGCACCAGCGTCGCCATGATCGAGAAGAATTACAGCCACGCGCACGACGACTTGCACGCCATGCGGCTGCTATTCAACCAGTTCAACGACGTGCCTTCCGAGTCACTTCATCCATGATTTGCTGATAGTAGGCGGCGAAGCCGTCCGCTTTTCGGCCGGAGCGGGGGGGCAGATCAGACGGCACCTCGGCAGGCACTTTACGGTTGCCTTCGAGGATGGCCCGAAGATCATCCACCGGCACCAGAATCTTGCCCCCTAACCGGGCCGAGGGGATTTCGCCACTGCGCACCATGCGGTAGACGAGGCTCTTGCATACCGGCAGCAACTCGCAGACTTGCTTTACGCTCAAATATCGCTTCAGGTTGTCACTCACGGTACACCCTCAAAAGGCGGAGGCGCGGACGCTGCGCCGATTGCAGCATCGCCAATCATCTCTCCGGTTCGTCAGAGTCGAAGCAAACGCAGATGTCCTGTCACAGGCCCTGGCCGTGACGGCGGGCGAGCGCCGCGGCGGCATTCTGGGCCGTCCGCAGGGCGTAGGCCTCGCCGTTCTCCCGGGCCTTGGTGCTCTCCTGCATGAGCCGCGCGGCGGTCTCCTCGACGCCGAAGCCCCAATCCAGCGCCAGCAGGCAGAAGGTGAAATCCGCTTTACTGATGTCAGGCCGGTCACTGTGGTGTGCCGGCGGTGCCCCCTGCACGCAGCGCTGGTAGCTGGGCCAGGTCCGGCGACCGGAGCGCCGCGAAGCACGGGCGGGGGGAGGAGCGGGCGCGGGTTTCTCCAGAGGTGCGACCACGCCGAGGGCCTCCAGTTCGGCTCGCGTCACCACTCGGCCGGGGTGGACTTGGACCGTCCCGACGCGCGGGAAATTGGGCGAGTATTTCTCCTTGAAATTCCAGCTGTCGGAGACGCGAGTGGACCCGCTGGCCGACGGGTCGGCACCGGAGCCTTTCCTGAGCCTGCGGCCGAAGTCTGTGTCGGGATCGGATACCGCGACCCACGACTGATAATTTCCGGCTGACGTGCAGATCGACAGGAAGGACACCGGCCGCAGCTTCGCCTCGGCGGCCGCGTCGAGGTCGTCGAGCTGGATGAGCGTCGGGCCGGCCCCGCGCGGTCGGACGATGACGTTGTGCCGGTGGCGGGCCGCCTCGTCGAGGATTTTCGGCAGGGAGTTGCGCAGCTCTGCCAGGGGGCGGTCGCCGCGGAAGGAGACCTTGCCGCCGGCGATGTCGGTGAGCAGCAGATGGAAGCGCTTGGCCCCGACTGAGGCGAAGGCGTCGAGCATGTCCAGGGCTGGCCGGGCCTCGGCGGCCCCGCCGCCCGTGCTTCTGATGATCGTGTCGATCGTATCCGCTGGCATGATCCGACACCCTAGAGGGAAAATCGCAGCCGGGCAACCGTGAACGTCGGCAGCACGGCCCCGGCCGATTTGACCGAGTGCATCAAATAAGGTATTTTGGCGACATGTTTAGGTCATTAATTTCCCGTCTCCGCGATCGTGCCTCAGCGCCGGAGGATCCGTCCGGCGACGCCGCGCCGGCTCTTCCCGCCGTCGCCAACGCGAACCTGCCGCTGCTCCGCCCCGGCCAGGACCCGGCGGCGACCCTGGCGCGGGTGCGTCTGGTCCTTCAGTGGCTGCGGCAGGAGAACGCGCGGCGGGGGCTGCTCCTGGACCGCCCCGAGTGGCGGCGCTACTACGAGGAGGGCCTGGCCCTGGAGCGGGCGCTCGTGCGGAAATATTTCGGGCGGCACTAATCAGCGTTTCTGGCTGCGGCCCCGGCCTTCCGAGCCGCGCTCTTTCTCCTCGTCAGGCAGGGAGCGCAGGCGCTCCCGTAACCACTCCCCTCCGGCCGGAGAACGTTTGAGCCAATCGGCCCAGGCCGTGTCGGGCTTATCGTCCGGGCGCGGGGCCAGGTCGTGGGTGTGCTCCTCCGGCTCTTTTTCGGCCCGCCCGGCCTCGGGGTGGCACGGCGGTTCGTGATCGCGTCCCAGCAGGCGGCGGAGCAGTCGCCGTAAGGTGTCGAACATGCAGGGTCTCCTTCGCAGAGGGGCCAAGGGTTAGCGGTACGGGGCGTTTCGGCTATTCCGTCTTCGGCCGAAACGACGGCGGGTCCGGCTGCCGCATCTGGTACAGCCGGAGGCTGCTCTCCAGCCCCAGGCGGGCCAGGCGGGCGATGGCGGCCCGCAGGCCGGGGCGGTCGAGGCAGTCGGGGGCGTGGCGCTGGAGGATTTCCCGCGCCGTCTTTTGGGCGAATTGCTCCAGCGGTGTTTCTTTTTCCATGGGACGGCTCCTCGGTCTCGTTTTTCGCGGCCGGGTTCTTAGCGGTGGCGGCCGCCGCGGTCCTGCCCCGGCCCCGGATACCGCCGGTCGTCCCGGCCGCCGGCCGCTTGCAGCCGCTCCCACAAGGAATGCTTCCCCGTCGCCAGGTCGATCAGGCGGTTGCGTTGCGCGTCGGTGATCTGGCCGGGGTCGATCGCGGAAAGCAGAATATGCGCCTGGTCGCGGTTGCTGATGCCGGTCCAGTCCACGGCGTCCTGGAGGATGGCCAGCTTGCTCGGCTCGGGCACCTCCTGCCAGGGCGCTCCTCGATCCGGTAGCCGCCGTCCGCGGCGGAGTTATCCAGGATGACCGGGTACTGGCCGGCCTTGATGCGGCGGATATGCTCCAGCGCCTGATCGAGTTGCTTGGGGTCGCTCGCCATGCTTCACCGTCCTTTCTTGGTGTTAGCGTTTGCGGTGGCGTTCGTGGGTCTGTTCGGGCTGCGACTCCGGCGCGGGTGTCGGGGCGGTCGGCGTCGCGCCGAAGAGCTGGTCGCCCAGGGAATGGGTGAGGCGTGGCAGGAGGATTTTCACGACGGGCACCTCCACAAAGCCCGTGCGCACACTTTCTCCGGTGGCCTGCACGATGCCGGCCCGCTCCAGCGCCGCCAGCATCCCTTGGTTTTCCGAGTAGTCCTTGATGAAGGCCTCGCCGGGCCCGAGCGGCACGTCGGGCAGGTTGACGGTGGCGACCGCGGCGTCTTCCCGCTCTTGGAGATCGACCAGGACCAGGGCCGGGCGGCCGTTGGCATAAGTCCGTTGCTCGACTTCGTAGTCGCAACCCCGGAAATGCACTACTGGCGGGGCGGCCGGCGTCGCGCCGAAGAGCTGGTCCTTCAGATTGGCTTGGCGGTCGTCTTGTCCGCCGGGGGTTTCGCCCGCCGGGGCGGGAGGTTTGTCGAAGCCGACCAACTCGCCGACGGCCAGTGTTACTTTGTACACGTCCCGGTTGCTGGCCAGCTCCTCATTGCTTAAGCCCGCCACCTGCTCGCGGTAGCTCGTATACGTGCGGTCGCGGGCGGCGTCCCACCACTGGCGCAGGAACGCCTCGCGCTCCTCCGGGCCGAGCCGCACCAGCGCCGGGTCGGGGCGGTCGAAATTCTCGGCGCGGAAGTGGGCGTAGCCGACCTGCCGCGACAGCTCGAACGTTTCTTGTATCAGCTCTTCCCGCTTTTGTTCGCGCAGGTCGGGGCCGAGGAAGGAGGTGCCTTCCAGCCACTTCTCCGGCGGCTTGCCGCCCAGGACGTTGTCGAAGATGGCCTTGTGGTCGAAGTAGTCCAGTCCCTTGTCGCCGTAATGCTTCCAGTCGATGAATTCGCGGAGGACGTCGGCCTTATCCCGCCAGTGCAGCTCGTCGAACGGCTGGGGCGGCCCGGTCTGGTACTCGGTCAATTTGCCGTCATAGGACACGAAGCCGTGCCAGAGGTCCTCGTAGACAAACTTCTGGCTGGTCAGCAGCGGATTTCGCGAAGCAGCTCGTGTGCCATCGGGTCAACGGCTTTATCCATGATGTGCCTCGGAGTTTGGGCCGGACCTTGCGCGTGAGCGTTTGCGCGACCGCTCGTGCGTGTGCTCCGGCTGCGGTTGTGGTTGGGGCGTCGTTTCGCTGAACAGCTTTTGGCCGGGGTCTCGATCCGGGGGGCCGAAAGGGAGCGGCCGGTCTGGCGAATCCGGTCCTTGAAACCGGCGGCCAGCCGGCGCTGCTCGCCGGCACGGGCCGGCCGCGGTTTCCTGTTAGCGTGACCACGGCCAGCCCCAGGAGGCCTGGCCGCTCTCGGCGGGCGGGGTAAAGCGCGGGTTGGGGTCATAACGGCCGGCGAACAGCGGGTCGGTTAAGTAATCGGGGCGGCGCACGACCTGCGCACCCCGGCCGTGGACGGACACCACGGCGTCCTCGCGGGGCAGGCGCGTCAGCAGGGACGGCTCCATGCCGAGCAGGTCGCCCCATTCCTTGGCGATCAGGTGGTTGGGCACGCTGAAAAGCTGCGTGGCCGCGGCGTTGTTCAGCATGGTCTGCCAGTCCTGGGGGTAAAGCTGGCGGAGTTGCGCGAATCCTGCCAGAAGCTCCACACCTGCAGGCCCGCGCCGCGCAGGAGCGTGACCGCCGTGCGCAAGGCGGATAATTCGCCCAGCTGGGCACACTCGTCCAGAAGGAACAGGGTGCGCCGCCGGGGCATGGCGGGGCGGCGCATCACGGTCGTCAGCAGGGTGCCGACCCACAGCCGCCACAGGGGCTTGAGGCTCTCCAACTGGTCGGGCGGGATGATGAGGTAAATGGTCAGCGGCTTGCCCTCGTACCAGTCGCGCAGCCGGAAGGTGGAGGAGCCCAACGCCCGGGCGGCCGGCTCGCTGCACAGGGCGTTGATGTGGCTGCAGGCCGTGACGCGGATGCAGGGCCTGGTCTTCTCGACGGGCGCGTTGAGGTAGGCGACGAACTGGTCGTGGGCGAAGCGGCTTCTGACCTCGCCGCGGTCGAGGGCGGTGGCGAGGGCCAGGTCCATGTCCTGGTGGTAGAGCCAGTGTCGCAACTGCCCCAGGTGGCGGTGTTGCGGCGGGTAGGCGGTGGCGATGTGGGCGATGAGTCCGCCGATCAGGGCGTTGGCCATGTCGGTCCAGAAGGCGTCGCTCTGGAAGCGGTGCCCGTCGGCCAGGAGCGTGGCGAGCATCTGGGCGACGGCGTCGGCGTGGGTGCCGGGCAGGGTCAGGAGGTCGAGGGGGTTGAAGCTGTCGCCCTGGGCCGGGGTCAGCCCGCACGGGTCGAGGATCACGACGGTCTGACCCATCTGCTGGCGTCGGTGCCGGGCGGTGACCTGGCAGAGCTCGCCCTTGACGTCGATGGCGCAGGCCGAGCCGGGGTAGAGAAGCAGGTTGGGGATGAGGGCGCCCCGGCCCTTGCCCGAGCCGGTCATGCCGCAGGTCAGAAGCGGCGCGTCGCCCTCGTAGAGGAAGGGCGCCCGTCCGGCCGGCTGGTCTTTCTCCCAGCCCAACAGCAGGCCGCCGTAGGGGGCGGGTACGGTCGGGGCCGGGCGGGACGTGCCGTTGCGCGGCGGCTGGCGGGAATGTTTCATGCGGGTACTCCGGAAAACTTCTTCTGGGTTGGTCGGGGCCCGGGCGAGAGCCGGGAAACCGCCGGGAAACGGCGGAAACCCAAGCCCGCGCCCGGGCCCGTCGGTCAGGTCGCTGTGGTTAGGGCGTTTTGCCCCGGGGCGGGCCGGCGTCGGACGGGGCGAGTATCGGTTCGCCGCCTTGCCCGCGCGGGGCCTTCTTCTCCGTCGGGGTTTTCGTCAGGGTTTCGGGCTTCCAGCGGGTGTAGACTTCTTCCGCCGTGTTGCCGCCGGCCGGCACGGTGACGGTCCGGCGGCCGTGCTCGTCGTTCACGATCACCTGCCGCTGGGCCGGGACCGGCTCCGGGGCGGTAATGCCGTCCCGGGTCCGGGGCGGCCCGGCCGCCTGGCCCCGACGCGCGGGTCCGGCGGGGTCCCCGGAGGAAGGGCCGGTCGCCGGCGTGCCGCCGCAGCCGGTCAGGATCAGGGCGGCCAGGGCGATGGCCAGTGCGATGGGGAAACGTTGCATGGGATCACTCGCTTTCGGGAAAGGGCGCCGCCGGCCTCCCCACGTGGGGAGGCGCGGGCGGCGCCGGGACTTCAAACCATCTTGTCCAGCCTGCCGTCTCCGGCCGGCGGTTCGTCTGCCGGCTCGACTTCGTCTTCTGACTTTTTCCCGCCCGTAAGTAAGGGGGTAATAACTCCTTGTGCGAAGAGCCGGGCAAATTCTGGATCGGACCGCATGTGGGCGGTGATTCGCTGGGCCAGCAGCCAGACGCAAACTCCCACGCCGCCACACAGCATGAGCAGGGAGAAAAAGGCGCAGAACATGGCATGTCTCCAGAAATGGCGGGGCGCCGGGCGCCCGCCGGGTCAGCGGATCGGTCTTTATCGGCGCAGCGGCTCCTCGTCCTCCGCCTCGGCCTGGGTCAGGGCGTGGGAGTCGTCCTGCCGGCGGGCCAGCCACTGCCGGCGGTCGCTGCGGGCCGACAGCGCGGCGACGAGGGCGGCGATGCCGCCGAGCAGGGCGATGCCGTCGTCGATCCATCCAGGAAGGGGATGAAGTCGGGGATGAAATCGACGGGGCAGAGGATGTACAGGCCGGCCAGCACCGTGCCGGCCCAGCCCAGGACCTCCAGGAGGAAGAAGCGCAGTTGGCTTTGGGGCATGGACAGTAGCACCAGGGTCGCCACCACGAGCAGCGTCCCGCAGACCAGGAACGTGTGAATGATCGACGCCATCGGTATCTCCTTCGGGCGAAGGGGGAACGGGATCGAGAGCGCGGGGCAGCCGTTGCCCCGCGCCGGGTGTTGCCGGGCCCGCCGGTGCCTTTAGCGGCGGGGCGGGCGGGAGGCTGACTGCGGCCGCGGCCGTAGCCACGGAAGGACCGCCGCCCGGTCCCGGACGGCTTGCCACAGGCCCCCGGGCGGCCGGGGGTACACCCGGCTCGCCATCCACAGGAGGTTGGCCGCGGCGGCCGAGAGCAGCACGCCGCCCAGGGCGGCACAAAGGGTGGTAAACATTCCGGCGATCTCCTCGTGTCTAAGGGGAGGGCGTCCGTGCCCGGGTTGCGCAAGCGTCCCCTTGCGATTTCTGCGGCGGTCTCCGTCTCAGGCTCACATGCTGCGACCGCCGCGCTCCAGGTGCGGGCCGTAGGCATCCTGTTGCATGCCCGGGTCGGCCTGCGTCTGCTCGGGTCCGTCCTGGCCCGAAAAAAATTTTCATTTTTTCCTTCACGCGGATACAGCACGAAGGCCCCGTTGCCGAACAGGGCGTTGGCCAGCTCGTGGGCACCGTGGCTGCCCATGTGCTGCAGTTGTTGCTTGACGTCCGTGCCGAAGTTCTCAAGGCCCGGTGCTACGGTGAGAAACGCCTCCTTGACCGCCCCCAAGGCGGTGATGCTTTGTTGGTGGCCGTCGTGGCCGCCGAAGAGCTGCTGGCTCAGCTCTCGCTCGCGCGGTGTCATCGTTCGTGCTCCTTTCGGGAATAAAAGCCTCGTTCGGTCCGATCAGTCGGTCGCATTTATCTCCCCACCCCGGGCCTCGCCGCGGGCCAAGCCGGGGGCGTGCGGAAGGCGGGCACCGGAGGCTGGTTGAACCGGCCGCCGCTGCCGTTCCATTCGTCGCTCATCGCCTTCGCCGCGACGGCGGCGGCGCCCAGGAGGAGCGCCGAGAGGCACAGCGTCCAGACGGCGCCGGCCAGCCGCGCCAGCAGGCCGCGGTGCCTGAGCAGCGCCTTCTCCTCGTAATAACGGATGAGCGTTGTCCACAAAGGCCGCACGCCGGGCGTCTGCGTGATGGCGATGCGCGGGTTGAGGGCGAGGATTTCGTCGGGCCGGAGCAGTTCGCGGCTCTGCTGGCGCCAATCGCTGCTGCTGCCCCCGCCCCAGTTCTTGCCGGCGGTGGCCTGGCCCGAGGTCCCGCCGTAGCTGGAGCTGGAGCTGCCGCCCCAGTTGCTGCTCGCGCCGCCACCCTCGACGAGGATGGTCTCGTTGCCGAGACTCTTGCTCAAAAATTCCGCGGTCTGGTAGTCGTTGCAGGCGAAGAAAATCTTCGTCGTATTACTGAGCAGCGTCTGGCCCTGGTCGCGCGGGAAACAGCTTTGGAGCTGCCCCAACGACTGGTAGTAAAATTGCAGCCTTACGCCGTAGCCGCGGTACTTGTCGATGGCGTCGTCGAGCGCCTCCATCGACCCCCAGGGCGGCCGCCTCGTCGAGGACGAAGTGGACCTTTCTTCTCTCCCCCAGGCCGCCGCGCAGGCAGGCACGGAACAGGCTGCCGATCCACAGCCGCAAGAGCCCCGACTGGGCGCGGGCGTGCTCGGGCGGCAGCACGAGGTAAACGGTCATGCGGCCCTGGCGCAACTGGACCGGGTCGAAGCTGCTGGCCTGGGTGTTGTGGGCCACGGCCGGGGTGTCGAGGAAGCGCAGGTGGCGCGTGGTGGTGGACATGACGCTGCCCCACTCCTCGCCCCGGATGTGCCCGAGCTGGGCGCCCCAGCGGGCCAGCATGCCGCCCTGCTGGAGCATCAGCTCCTGGGCGGTGGCGAACTTCTGGGGGTGGGCCACGATCTCGCGCACGTCCTGCAGCGAGCGGCGGCCCTTGTCCTTCTGGCCGTAGAAGACCGTCGTGGCGGCGATGCCGGCGATGATCTCCTCGGCCTTGTCATTCCAGTGGGGGTCCTTCTCCTCGCCGCCGCGCACGACCAGCGCCTTGGCCAGGTCGTTGCACTCGTCGAAGGCCCGCTCGTCGGCCGCGATGAAGTCGAGGGGGTTGAAGCGGGCCGCGTCGCGCTTGAGCTTCCGGGATTTCGTCACCAGGCCGTACGGGTCGAGGATGACGACCTTCCCCATGCGCCGCCGGCGGTCGGCGGTGATCGTCGCCAGCTCCCCCTTGAAATCCACCACCACGCAACTCTCGGCGCAGGTCATGAGGAAGGGGATGACCAGCCCGGTCGATTTGCCCGCCCCGACGGGGGCGACGATCATGCTGTGCACGGCCGACTTGGGCAGGCGCACCACGCGGCCCTTTTTGCGGCGGAGGACGCGGAGGTTGTGGAAGAATTCGCGGCAGGCCTCGGCCGAGCCCAGGCGGGGGTTCACGAGAGCCCGGACGGCACTGCCCAGCGGCGCGCCGTCGGGCGCGACGCGGCCCAGGATCAGGCCGGTGCGGCCGCCGATCAGGCCGCCCCGCTCCAGGTCGGCCGGCGTCGCCCAGGCCGCCGTGCCGCCCGAGGAGAACAGCCGGCGGCCGCGCTTGCGCAGGGCCACCAGGGTGAGGCCGGCCAGGGCGCACCAGACCAGCCCCTGGTGCTCGGGGAAGAACTCCGGGACGCCCAGCACCAGGGCCACCCCGGCGCCGTAGGCGGCCAGCACCACGGACGCGAGCAGCATCAATCGAGATAGTAAATACATCGTTATTATCCTTTTAAGGTTCTTGCGGGCGCCGGCGCCGGGGCGGCGCGGTCTCCTGAGAGGGGGGCGATATCGGCTTTGACGAGGGCGTCGAAGGAGCACGGCGGGGCGGCCGGGAAGGGCGACGTTCCCCGGCCGCCGGGCGGGCGGCGATTACTTTTTGAAGATTTTCCACAGGCCGTAGCCGATGGCCGCGACGGTCACGACCGGGGCCAGGGTCGCCCCCACCACGGGCGTCAACACCGTGGTCCCGGCCACGAGGGCGGTCTTGCCGACGGCCCCGATCACCTTCTTGCCCACCTCGGTCTGGTGGGCGGCGTGGATGCCGTGGGCGATTTTGCTTTTCGTGTCATGGCTCACGAGCGTAACTCCTTCCGGTCGAAAGGTCCGATCCAATGCCCCCCGGGAACGTTCCCGGGGGGGCGGTAAAGGCCGACAGTTAAGACGGTTACTTCGGGGGCGGGGTGCCGCCCAGCAGGCGGCGGGCGAAGCGCTCCTGGCGGTGCCGGGCGTAGTAGAGCCGGCGGGCGGGGTCGGCGAAGCGGCGGCGGCGCGAGCAGTCGCCGTTGCACGCGCCGGCTGCGGCGGCGGTTGGGACGCGGTTTTTTAGCCATCGACGGTGCTCCTTTCGGTCGGGGGGTTGGCCACCCGGGCCAGGGCCTTCTGGGCCTCGGCCAGGTCGGCCTGCCTGCGGGCGGCCTTGGCCTTCTTGTCGAGGAAATTTTTCCAGTGCGTTACGCCGCGCTGTTTCTGGGCGGCCAGGTCCTTGAGGACGGATTTCAGGGCGTTTTCGACGCCCGTCAGCGCCTGCGCGTCCGGCACGCCCTTGGCCCAGGAGACGGCCAGCTTGACGCCGCCCTCCTCGCAGGCGAAGCCGGCTGTGCCGGCGTCGGCCCGGCCGTTTTTGGAGGCCTTGACGGCGGCGGCGACCTCCGCCCGCGTCTTCAGGGGGTCGGGGTACTGCGCTGCGATGGCGTGGCGGGCATCGTCGCCGGAAAGGGCCAGCAGCTCCTGGGTGATACTCGGCGGCAAGGTGCCGGACCGGACCCGCTCCCGGAGGTAAGCGGAGGAGGAGAGATTCTGGGCGAGTTTGACGGCGCGGGTGATCGTGGAGACGTTCTTGCCCAGCTTCCGCGCCAGCTCGCGGGCCGAGCAGCCGGTCAGCCTCATGTAGTCGTAACAGGCTAAGCCCCGTTCGATTTCGGGCAAGTCCTGGCGCTGTTCGTTGCAAACGAGGAGTAGTTCTCGGCGTTTGATTTCGTCGGGCGGCTCCTGGAGCACGCGGGCGCGGATGGTCGCCCACCCCAGGTCCTTCGCCGCCCGCCAGCGCCGCTCGCCGTCGATGATGCGGAAACGCCCCGTCGCCACGACGAGGTAGACGACGACGGCGTAAAGGAGCGAGTGGTCCCGCAGGCTGCCTTTCATATCCTCGTGGCGCTCCGGGTCGAACTCCTTGCGCGGCTGGTCCGGGTCGGGGTCGATCGCCGCGATTGGGATTTCCCGCTCCCCGGCAACGCCGGCGGCCGCGGGGGGATTTCGCGCCGGCGCCTGGGGTGCGGCGGGAGGGGCTTGCGGGACGGCCTGGCCGTTGGTCGCGGCCGGCGAAAGCTGACTCATGACTGGTCCTTTCCGTAAAAAATCCACTTCGTCGGTCGGTAATTTCGCGCTACGTCGGCCGCCCGGCCGGGGGGAGGATGATCTGCACCCTGCAGGCGCGGCACAGGTACGTCGTGCCCGCCCGGAGGCGGCGGGCCGTGACCGGCGTGATGAGGACGCCGCCCGGGCAGCCGCAGGCGGCGCGGAGCCGCCGCCCGAACCGGCGGGCGTGGATGGCGTCCAGGTCCACGCGGTGGCAGCGCCGCGGCTCCTCGTAGCCGCACCGCCGCATCATCTCCCGCCAGCGCGGGCCGTGCATTTGCCGGCCGCCGAAGGTGTAGTCGGCGATGACGTGGCAGGCCTCGTGGGTGATGGTTTCCACCCGCTCGTCGTGGCCGGCCTTGGGCCACAGCCGCGACGACAGCCGGATGAAGCCCAGGCCCTGGCGGTCCGACCAGCGGGCGTCGCCCATGCGGGCGCTGAAGCGGCCGTTCCAGGCCACGCGGATGCGGGCGACCAGCGGGTCGGCCCCGCAAAGCATGCACACGATGGCGACGTACTCCTGCACGTCCGGGAGGCCCATCAGGGCGGTGCCCGGCGGTAGCGCGCTTTGCGGCTCCGAAGCATTCTCAAAAGGCGTCATGCTTCCCTCTCGCAACGGGGTAAGAATCGTGAAAGGCTCGCGAAAAATGCTATGGAGTCGAAAAAGAAGCCAGCGCCGCAAACACGGCGCTGGCTTTTGATCATCGTGAGGGTGGCGCGGGTGTCCGCAGCCGGGTGGCCCGCGTTAACCCCCTTCTTCGCCGTCGAACTCACCCGATTTGATCTCCCGCAGGCGGCGGAAGAAGTCCGATCGCGAGGCGCCCGTCTGCTCCCGGTAGCGCTTCTCCTGCTCTTGCACGTCGTCGGTATGGGTGAGGATGGCGCGGAGGATGTTCCGCCGCTGCCTCCGGCGGTCCTCCCGCGGCAGGGTGTTCGCCTCGTGCCGGAAGTGGTGCGTCGCCTCGCGAACGCTGGCGGCGACCAGGTCCTTCCAGTGGCAGTGGGTCAAGTCGGCCTCCCACTGCAGGTAGGTCTGAAAGCTTTTCTGTTGCAGCCGCAGGTCGAGCGAGCAGCCGGCGGAGCGGCATTCCTGCAGCAGGTGTTCGGTGATCTCCAGGCAGTCTTCCGGCCCGATCAGCAGCTTGTCCTGCTGCCGGTAGCCGCGGTTGGCCATCGCGTACATCATGGCGGTCAGCTCGGCCTCGGAGACGTCGAGCTTGTGGACCTCGATGCGGCTGGCCATCGCCCGCAGCTCGGGCAGGTCGGCCAGGGGCCGGTTCGAGATGAGGATGATGCCGCCGCGGAAGAGGACGCGCTGCATCCCCTCGGTTGCCGTGGTCCAGGTGATGGCGCGCTCCTGGCCCGGCTGGGACCACAGGGCCGAGCGTAACACGCCCTGGGCGTCGGGGCATTTGGTCACGCGCTCCACGTCTTCCAGGACGTGAATGGCGTCCGGGGCGTGTTTGAGGGTCAGGAACAGGCCCTTGGCCGTGATCCGCGAGTTGAACAGAAGATAACAGGCCTGGAGGAGTTCCAGCTGGGCCAGGACCGTGAAGGACTTGCCCACGCCGCCGCAGCCGTAGAGGAACAGTCCAGTCTTGAAACCCTTGGCGACGGCCGTGACGAAATCGCGGATCACTTGCAGTTTCTTTTCCAGGGTGGCCAGGGCGCCTTCGTCGCCGCTGGCCGCCGCCAAGATTTCATGCATGCTCAGTCTCCTTTGTTTCTTGTCTCAGGTTTCATTTCTGAGTCTCTGACACTGGAAACGGTTTGCCCGTCCCGTCGCATCACGCGCAACCGGGCCGCCGCCCTTTCGGGAGCGTGTCGGGGCGGCGAAGTATATTGCCGGGTGTCATGCCGGCCAGGTGCGGCGCCACGACCTGGGCGATCATAGCCATCTCGTCTTCGTTACAGTCGATGTCCTTGGCCAGGCGCCACACACACACACCGGAACGCTCAAGATCACGTAGCAGGCAGTACAGGGGACCGTTATCGAAACGCGGTTTGGGCAGCAGACGCTGCGATCGGGCCGCTTGAGCCTGGCGGATGGCCATACGCTCGCCGTACTCGCGCGCCTGGCGGAGGACCTCGCGGATTTCGTTCTTCAGACGACGGCGCCGTTTGCAAGCGCGGTTTCTGGATCTCGACATCGGGACACCTCCTGGTGAGAAAGGAAATAAGCCCACGGCGCCGGCGACAGCCGGCGCGGGGAATCATGCCGGAGCGTTCAGGCGCAGCCCTGGGGACCGCTAGCCAGATCGGTATGAGGCGGGCGTCGGGTATGCCGCTAGAGGCACCTCCGGTGATTTGGACAGTATTGGATAGACGCGGCTGCTCCCACGGCTTGGCGCGAAAAATGACAATTTTTTCCGCTTCAGCTGGGATTTTGTTTTGGTCAGCAAGGTACGATAATGGAGGCGCCCGCCCGGGAGGGTTTCAGCGGAGACTTGACTTGGCGGCGGCGTTATGGCTGACTGGAGGCGCGGCATGTCGGATGCGATTGATGGGGATGTGTGGGCGCAGCTTGTCCTCGTCCGGCAACCGGCCG
Organism: uncultured Planctomycetota bacterium; assembly: GCA_963767535.1. Lineage (GTDB taxonomy): Bacteria > Planctomycetota > Planctomycetia > Gemmatales > Gemmataceae > JAJPHU01. The sequence goes on along the minus strand of CAVYEC010000003.1, from coordinate 4,649,306 downwards.
CGCAGGATGAAACCCTAACCAGGGAGCAGGTCAGCCCAACGGGAGCCGGGCCTGTCACAAGGACGGTGTCGGAAGAGAAAGGTCAGAAGCCTACCACCATCACGCTCCAGGACGGCTGCGTCGTGGACGCGGCTCGGGCTGATTCGACGTGGGAATTATTGAAGGACTTCCCACAGAAAGAAGCGGCCGCCTTCCAGACGCTGCTGGCGCTGGCGCATGGGCGACCGCCAGCCCATGCCGATAAGCGACAGTTCGAGGCGCTGGAGGCACGCGGTTTTGTCATCGACGATCATTCCATTGACCCTGTGACGCGCGCTGTGCTGCTGAATTCTTCCGCCGTGGTGGACGGCAAGCCGATGATTGGTGCCCTGCGGCTCCAGAGCGAGGCGGACAGGGCGGTGCTCAGAAGAGGCGCAGGCGCAGTTCCTTCAGAATTTATCCGAAGGCTCCGCACGCTGGCTCAGGCCGGGCGGTGGCCGTGACCAGCTTTGGGAGAAGTTCCAGCGGGAGCGCGGTAAGGGCCGGTCAATCGACTGACCATCTCCTTCGGTCCAGAAACTCCTTGAAACTATGGAGCAGTCGGCGTTTCAGGCGATAGATACTCGGTAAGCTTTTCCCTTTGATTGTTGCGGCAATCTGGCGTGCAGACAATCCTTCCTCAAAGTACAGCCTGTAGATCAACTTCATTTCAGCCGTGGCGTGGTGATGCAAGAAGCCGGCAACCAGTTGCCGATTTTCCTCCGCTACAAGTTCGTCGAGCGGCGTGAGAGACTTCGCTTCAGGACGGCAGGCTTTGGGTTTTTCTTGGCTGATTGGTTGTCGGCTTATCTCTCGACCGTGGTCCGCCATCGTAGTGCGGACTATCCTGAACAACCAAGTCTCGAACAATGATTCGCCCCGGAACTGGCCGAGATGGGTTAAAGCCTTCAAGAAGGCTTTTTGGATTACATCCAGGGCATCGGCTTCGTTGCCCAGTTTTTGGCGGACTATGTGGAAGGCTTTCTGCCGATAGCGGCGGTCCAACTCGTCAAACACCTTGTGCTCGCCGGCCTGGAATCGTGCGACCAGTTCGGCATCATCACTGGGAGCGGGGGTAGCGTGGTTTTCGGAGACAAGCTCGAAACGCACTTTCATGACGCACCTCCGCGCGGTACACTGGTTTTGAGAACCACCGTCGTAAAAGGATGGTAATCGGTGGGAAACGCAAACGCTGCGCAAGGCACCCGCAGTCTCAGAAAAAGTCAGGAAAACTACCCGCAGAGTGAGAAAGAATTATGGAGCGGTATTACTACCCGGATTTAAGAAAAATCGAAAAAAAACTCATCGAGAAGGGATGGTCCCTCACCAAATTGTCGGAAGAAAGCCCGCTATCTCAAAGAACTATCGACAGCATCATGGCCGGTGGTCGCATTCTGCGAAGCACCCTTAAAAAACTTGCTGAAGCGCTTGGAATAAAGAATCCATTTGACTTATTATCAGATTCAACATCGCAGTATACTGAATCTCCATTACAAAAAATGAAGAAAAAAGTATTCGTGTTTGCGTTTGAATACGATATCCCCTTTAGCCAATTTGATGAAACCAAGGATTTTAATACTTTGCTAAGGAAAATTCAATCTATTATAGATGAAACCAACAGCATTGACCCATCTGCGAAAGAAGGAACAACTATAATTTCTGTAAGTATTAACGGAGCAGACATCGTTCCTTTGTTAAGAGCCTATCTTGATGGTAAATTTGACATGATAAAAGTATTCAGTGGGTCATTTGCTTTATCAGCAATTATAATTCCCGCCGAAATTAGAGATAACAGGATCGATTTTAACCGCGACTCCCACCCCATCCGTATTGAACCGAATAGTCGAGAGCATAAAATACTTGCAAAAGAATTAGGCGCCACGGACGAAGAGGAAGTGTTAAAAGAATGATTTGCGTCAGAAAGAGGAGCCTTTCTGCCGGTGCAACAAGGCTGTCTCTCTCAAATCAACGATTCCACTAACCCACCCTTATCGCCGCTAGCTTCGTGCCCGTCAGATGTTAACGAGGCTCAGGGGTCATCCCAACTCCCGCACCCGCAAGGCGGCGGCCCGCGCCGCCCATGGGCCGGGCGCCGGTTTGGTTTCCTCGGCATTCCCGGCCTGACTTGCCGGCTCGGCAGCGTGCTGTGCCAAGCGGCGTATCCTGGCCGTAACAGGTTCTTCCGCTACGACCGGGGGTGATTCGCCGCGTTCGCTGGTCTGTCCGGCACCGTCGTGGCGATGGTCGGCCAGCAGCGATTTGATCTGTTCGGACAGCTCGCTGGCAGTTGGCAGTTGGGCGCCTGACTCAGCGTCCGGCCCGCCTTGGCCTGGCGAATCCGGTGCGGCCAGGCCGGACTTCAGCCGGTCGCGTAGCTCGGCCAGCCGGGAGGCGTAATCCTCGTGGGCGAAGGGCGCACCGAGACGAGCCTGGTAGTCGTGCAACTGGCCCCGGGCCAAGTGCAGATCGTTCTCGACGCGCTGGCATTCCGGGCCGTAGCCCTCGGCCAGCCGGTCGAGGGCATTGAGGACGGCTCGGCTGCCGCGATGATCTTTGTGCAGCGAAACTTGCCGTGTCGCCGCCCCTTCCAAATACAGCTCCGGCGCCCCCTGCGGGTGCAGCATGATCCCGAAATAAAGCCCCCGGTACACGCCGAGCCGAAATCGCTGCGTCTGGCTGACATGCCGCTGCAGGGCGCCGAGCCGGTCGCGGAGCAGGAGGAGTGCGTCCTCGCGCGAGACGGCGTTGTCACCGATTTTTATGGGTTCACCGGCATAGGCGGTGAGGTTGGAGTGGTCGGCGCACAGGTTGGAGAGCCGCTCGGACAGGCTGTCGATCGTGACCGGCAGCGTGCGTAGCTGGCGTCGGGTTACAAACTGCTCGTCGGCGTGCTGCCGTTTAAGGATAGAAAGACGCTGCAATTCGGCGTCGGCCTCGGCCAGGGTCAAAAAGTGAGGATTCCCAGATGCAAGCGCTTTCACTTCTGCATAGCTTAAGGCCTCGCCGCCGATGTCCTGGGCCTGCCGGCCGACCCGTTTCCCGGACATAATCTGGTCGATGAACTTCGCTTTCGTCTCTAATGCCTGCCAGATGTAGGCGTCGAAGCTGCCCTCGGTGACATAACGGTAGATGGATACTTCCTCGTTCTCATTACCAAAGCGAAGGATGCGGCCTTCGCGTTGCTCTACGTCACACGGCCGCCAGGGTGCATCCAGTTCGTGCAGGGCGATGAGGCGATTCTGGACGTTGGTGCCCGTGCCCATTTTTTGCGTGCTGCCCAAAAGCACGCGCACCCGGCCGCTGCGGACCTTACTGAAGAGCGCCTGCTTTTTCGCGTCCGTGTCCGCGTCGCCGATGACGGCGATCTCGCCGGCGGGGATGCCGCGCTTTTTCAGCTTTTGGATGATGTCGTCATAGACCGAAAAGTTCCACGGCGTCGGGTGGACACCGAGGTCGCAGAAGACCATTTGCGCGGAACGGGTCGCCGCCGTGCGCCGCCACGTGTCGGCGATGATGTCGATCATCAAATCCTGTTTCGAGGTCAGCGGGGTCAGGGCGGTCGAGGAGAGCAGCCGGGCGTCCAGGGCGAGCTTCCTGCCGTCGGTCGTGATCGCCAAAGCATTATCCTCGCGTGGATCGACCTTCTGCGTTCTCAGCCGCTCGTAGCGGGCCACCAGTTGCTGCTGGAGGTCGGCCTGCTCGTCGGACATGGGGCAGGCGACTACGATGGGCCTGCCGCCTTCCAGCCGCGGCCGCGGCAGGTTCAGCACGTCGGCGGTCTGCACGTCGCTAAACTGCCGAAACATCTGCTGCAGTTCGGGCAGGTTGACGAATTTGGCGAAGCGGCTGCGCGGCTTGAGCAACGCGCCGTCGGGGCTGATTTCCATGCTCTCGACGACTTCCCCGAAATTGGCCGCCCAGGCGTCGAAGTGGTCGATGCTGCGGCTTTTGAGTCCGGCCGGGTCGAGGAATCTTTGCAGCGTGAACAGCTCGACAAGGCTATTGCTGATGGGAGTCCCGGTGGCAAAGGTAACGCCATGACCGGGATGGTGCTCATCGAGATAGCGCGCCTTCATGTACAGGTCGTAGGCCCGCTCGCTGCCGCCAGTTTGCAGCCCCGCGACACGCTCGATTTTGGTCGGGGTCTCCAGGTTCTTGAAATAATGCGACTCGTCGATGAAAACATGATCAACTGCCAATTCATCGAAGCACAGCCCGTCGTCTTTTTTCTCCTCGGCCAGAAGGTTTTTCAGTCGCTCGGCGCGTGCGGCCTTTTGCTTCTCGATCGTCTTGATGAGGTTGCGGCCGCCGCCTTTCTGGGCGGCGTGCTCCAGGAGCAGCTTGTCGTACTCGGCGATCTGCCCGCGCAGGAAGCGCTCCTGGTAGGATCGGGACATGCCGATCCGCTCGAACCCCGAGTGGGTGGTGATGATGCCGTCCCACCGGCCGCTGGCGATCTTAGCGGTCAGCAGCTTACGCCGCTCGCGCGTGAAGTCCTCGGCGCCGGCGACCAGCAGCTTGGCGTCGGGGTAGAGCTGCTGAAATTCCCGAGCGAACTGCTCCAGGAGATGATTGGGCACGGCGTAGAGCGGCTTGTGGATCAGGCCGACCTGTTTCATCTTCATGCCGGTGGCGGCCATGGTGTAGGTCTTGCCGGCGCCGACGCAATGGGCCAGGAGCGTGTTGCCGCCCGACATGCCACGCCATACGGCGTCCTTCTGGTGCGGCCGCAGTGTCACTGCCCGGCTCATGCCGGGGAAATCCAGGTGCCCGCCGTCGAAGATTCGCGGCCGCAAATTGTTGAACAGGTCGTTGTAGGAGCGGACCAGCCTTTCCGTGCGGTCGGGGTCGCCGAAGACCCAGGCGCGGAATTTCTCCTTGATAAGCTTTTGCTTCTCGCGGGCGGCCAGGGTCGCCTCGGGGTTGAAGACGCGCTCCTCCTTACCGCCGGTGCGGACGGTGTCGTAGATGGAAGGCATTTTCTGGTTCAGGCCCTGCTCCAGAAGCCAGGTGCCGTTGGCCCGCTCGGTGCCGTACTCGGAGGTGGCGGCGACCGAGCGCTGGGCCGCATAATCGGCCTCGACCGTCCACACCGCGTCCTTGGGCAGGTGGGCGACGCGGACGGCCGCCGGGCCGGCATGAAACAGCTCGCCCGCGAATTGCTGGATGTCGGAAGCCGGGATCCACGACGCGCCCAGGTTGGCGTCAATGTCGCCGGGCAGCACGTCCTCCGGCTGCACGGCCTTGAGGGCTTGGGCGTTCCGGGAGTAGGCGGGGCCGGCTTTCTCGGCGGCGGCGAGCTTCTGGCGCACGTCGCCCGACAAATAGGCGTCGGCGGTCTGCCAGCCTTTCGACTCCGGGTCGTGGTAGATGAGATCGCCCAGCTCGGCGATGATTTGGTCCTCGGGCTTACCGTACAGGCCGGCGATGAAGGGCAAATCCACCTGGCCGCGCTGGTTTAAGGACACCAAGAGCCCTTCCTCGGCGCTACGGACCTGCGTCACGGGCGGCGTCTTGCCCACCACGTCTCTGGACATGATGGCGGCCTTGGCCGTCTTGCCGGTCACCTCGTCGTACTCCTCCAAGGCCATGACCAGCATGGCATCCGGGTCTTGCCGAAATAGAACCAGGTTGGGCATGCGTCGGACGGAACGGTCGCCTTCGGCCGGGGAGAAGGTGGTCAGGTTGATCGGGCCGTAGGCGGCGGTGAAGCGGTCGCAGGCCCCGTTCAGCTCGCGGCGCGCCTCCTTACGAGCCTCCTCGGGCCAGCCCTCGTTCTGGCTGGCAAGCACGCGGCGGGCCTTGTCGCGCAGGCCGATCAGGGCGGCCATGCGCCGTCCGGTCTTGGTGCCGTAGCTGGTCAGGGTGGAGCCGCCGTAGGTGACCGGCCGGGTCTGGCCGCCCTCGATTTGCCGGATGGTTTTATCCGCACCGACCAGGAAGCTGCCTTCGGCGAGATGGGGGAGCACGGGCGGAGGCGTGAAGGTAGGGGCAGGGGTTGGCGCGGCGGGCGCCGCCTGGCCGGTAGCCAATTGCGGCAGTCTGCCGATGGCCGCCCGGAGCTTTTCGGCCAGGTCGCCGCTTCCGGTGACACTATAGCCTTCGCCGTAGAGCGTGTCCTGGCGACTCCAGTCGCCCAGCACCATGTCCGGGTGGTGCAGGTAGTAGGAATTGATTTCCACCTCCGCCCCGTCGATGGCCAGCGGTGCGGTCTTGAGCCAGTCCGGGTCGGCGTGCCGCGCCGGCTCGCCGGGGCCACGCTTGCGCAGGAACACGATGTCGGTAACGACGCTGGTCCCCTCACGCCGGAAGGCGTCCGAGGGCAGGCGGATCGCCCCCAGGAAATCCACCCGCCCGGCCAGGTACTCGCGGATCGAAGTGTTGACTTTGTCGAGCGTAAAATGGCTGGTCACCAGGGCCAGGACGCCGCCGGGCTTCAAGGCATCGACCGACTTGGCGAAGAAGTAGTCGTGCAGCGAGAATTTCTGGCCCTTGTGTTCGAGCTTTAAGTCGGCGAACGGCACGTTGCCGATCACGGCGTCCAGGGCGGATAGCTTACTGTCGCGGAAGTTCTCGATGCGGATGTCGGCCTCGGGGTGCAGGGCCTTGGCGATGCGCCCCGAAATCGAGTCCAGCTCGACGCCGACAAAGTGCATCCCCGGCGGCCCGTAACTTATGAAATTGCCCGAGCCGCAGCCCGGCTCCAGGGCGGTGGCCTGCTCGGGCACGCCCAGGCGGGCCAGGGCCTGGTGCATGGCTTCGATGACGGTTGGCGAGGTGTAGAAGGCGTTGAAGGTGGTGCGCTTGGCAGAGTCGTATTCCTCCGGGGTTAAAAGCGCCTTCAGCTCCTGGCCGAGCTGCCACCAGCCGGTGTCCTTGTAGCCGCCCCGGACCGGGTCGGGGAAAATTGTCAGCGCCACCGGGCCGAAGCCGGAAAAGCGGGCGAGGATTTGCTTCTCCTCCGGTGTGGCCGGCAGGGCTTGCTGCTCGATGGTCTTCAAGGTGCGGATGGCGGCTAAGATGTCGCGGGCCTTGGCCTTTTCGCCAGCGGCGATGGCAGGAATGGCCGCCGGCGTGCGCCGAACCGAAAGCACGGGCGGGGGCGGCCTTGTTGCCGGCTCGGCCGGTGCCGTGCTGGGGGAGCCGAAGGGTAAGAGCGGCTGGCCGCGGGAGACTTTTACGCGGGCGGAGTGGGAGCGCGGAGGAAGCTCGTGAGGCCGTCGGGCGCCGGCCGGCCCGCCTCCCCCGAAGAGGAGACGCTGGGCAAAGTGGCCTCCAGCCTCTTCAGGCCGGCGCCATCTCCTGGCTCGTGACCCGGCCCCGGTCGCTGCCCGGGTTCGCCCAGGACGGGCGTTGCTTCCGGCCCTCGTGCGGCTCCTTCGGGTTGGGGGGTGAGCAGGCCCTCCGGCACGGGCGTCTCGTCCGTGTCGGGCCGGAAGGGCAGCAGGGGCTGCCCGGGGGCGTGCGGCTTTCTTGCCATAGCTCAGGAGCTTGGGTGGCGACCAGTTGCTCCCGACAGGCCTAGCCGGTTTGGCCGCTCCGCGCAAATAGTTTCTGGCGCCGCAACCGGGCGGAGGTGCCGGCCGGGTGTCACCCCCGGCCTTTGCCCGTGCCGGCGCCCCGGCCCGCCGGGCCGGGCCGGGTGAACACCTTTTTGAACTCCCGCCAGCCGCCCACGCCGTCCTCGGCCAGTTGGGGGTAGTCGGCCTCGATCTGGCGCCCCAGGCTGTTGACGGTCTCCTCGATGATCTGGGCGGCCCGCTGGTGGGTCACGCGCGGCCGCTGCACGCGGGCGATTTCTTGCAGGGTCGGCCTTTCCCCCGTGGCGAGGATGTGCTCGACCACCCAAGCGGCCGTGTCGCGTTGCTGCGGCTTGGGCAGGCGGGGGATCGCGCTTTGCACCACTGCCAAAAGCTCGTGGTCGATGGCCTCCGCGGGCGGGCTTTTCCGCCCGCGGTCCACGCCGCCCGGCTCGGCCTCGGCCAGGGGCTCCGGCCGCATCCGGGAGGTGACACGCTCGTAGGTTTTTTTCTGGGTGGCGTTCGGCTGCAGGGCGTTGTGGACGGCCCGGGAGAGGTAGGGGGTGAAGGCGGCCGAGCCGAAGCGCGGGTAGTCGTAGCTCAGGATGGCGCTCATGACCCCGCCGACGGTGCCGGCCTCGGCGCTCTGGCCGACCAGGGCGGTGGAGTAGAGTTCCGCGACGGTAAAGCCGCGCAGGTGCCGGTGGCGGCGGATGTTCCCGGCGATGCAGGTGGCGATCCAGGCTTCGTTGTTGGCGATCAGCTCGTTGACCAGGGCGCGTGACGCGCGGGTTTTGCAGCAGCTCCGCCTTGGACTTGGGCCGGCGGGTCTTCTTGGCCCCGTCCAGTCGGGCGAGCAAGGCGTCGTTGCGGCCGCGTGCGCCGCCTTTGCCCGTGACGCCGAGGTCGTCGCCGTCCGCCATTCCCATCGGCGGCCGATTCAGCGAGGCGTTTTGCCGCCGCCGGATTTGTCGATCTCGCCGCGCCGGCGCTCGACCATTTCCGCGAAGCGCTCCTCCCCGTCCAGGCGCTCGGCGACGGGGTTGCGTTCCTTGCCGCCTCGACCGTGGCCCGTCACCGGCTTGTGAAAGACTTCCTCGCCGGCAAAAACTTGCTTATTCCAGCGCATGGGCTCGCGGCTTGGGTGCTCCTCCTTGAGCGGCTCGGTCACGTCGGGCGAGGGGCGGAACTGGGGGTCGGGGCTGTCGATACGGGCGCCGACGCCGCGGCTGTAGCCGTCGAGGTAGCGGGCCACCTCGCCTTTGGTGCGGTCGCGTTTGGCCTCCTCGGTCAGGGGGACGGCGATGGTGGAGCGGGCCGCCCAGCCCGACTTCCGGGGTCCGACAGAGGCCTCCGCGGCCGTATCGTCCCCCGGCTCGCGCGAGGCCGCAGCGGCTGCGGGTACGGGGTTGGTCTCGGGCGTCCCGGCGAGTTCGACGGTCGGGTGGGCGGGTGCTTGGCCCTGGGACTGGGCGGCGGTCTTGCGTCTGGGTGCCATGTTATCCTCCATGCTGTTGAACGGCTTACCCCGTATAGACCCCCGCGCGGCGGTTGTAAAGCGCGGCGAATTTCTATCCGGGAAGGGCGCCGCACCGGACGATGGGCCGACGCGCTGCCGTCATTGGCCGCTCAGGCACGGGCCTTGCCGTGCTCGACGGGACGGAGTCGCTTCTCCAAGGTGTCCAGCGAGTACGCGTAGTACAAGACGGCCTGGCGGACGCCCTGGCGGATGGCCTGTTCCAGCCCGGGGCTGTTCTCGGCCGGCATCAGCCGTAGCACCTCGTCGGTGCCGTGCCGCACGGCCTCGTTGAGGAGGCGCTGGTTGGTCGGGGGCAACATGAGGGGGCCGCGTCAGGCCGCTTCGCGCTTGGCCTGCCTCGCCTCCTTGCTGGCTTGGCGAATCCAGGCGTGCGCTTCCTTGGTCAGCTCACCCAACAGCAACAGATCGTCTTCGTCGTAGCTGGAGCTGTCCTTCCACTCCTCGCCCTGCTTGTAGCGGCGGCTCAAGGTCACGCTGTGGAACGTGCCGTTTTTCCCCTCGTTCTTCCAGACGGTCACGGCGATGCCGCGGTGTTGTATCTTGTGGGCGGGCTTGGCTTTGTCGAACATGGCGGGTCTCCTTCGTTGCGGGTTAATGGTTTAGTTAACAGCTCCCTGAAGTAAATTTTTCTCCGGTGTGTTGCCCGGACGCAACAGGCGCATCCGGGTTACCGTCTCCAGCTACTCCCGATCGCGCCCCCTGTCAAGCGCCGGACGATGCCCGCCCGGCGCGGCGGGCCGGGATGCCATCGCCGGGCGCGGGTCAGTGCGCGGCTTGCCGGCCGGGGTGTTGCACCGTGCAACAATAACGATAATTTTCCTCTTAGTTGTGGTATTTAGACCGGCCTAAGCACCGCGTAGGGGACAAGCGTGCTGAAAAAAACGACTCCGGAAATCGGTTGAACAAGTGCCCGAAAAATGCTTGCCTCGGTTGCCAAAATTGAGGTGAAAAAACCATGAGGGGCACCAAGGTATGGCACTGAAGATCACCATGTCGAAGTCGGGGGCGGCGGCGAAAAAATATTTCGCCGAGCACTTGCGTCGGAGCGACTACCTCAGCCAGAACGGCGCCCGCCCCGGCATTTGGGTCGGCCGTGGGGCCGAGAGGCTGGGTCTGGAGGGCGAAGTCGCCGCCAAGGATTTCGTCGCCCTGGCGTCCAACAAGGACCCCAACACCGGCAAACGCCTGACTGTGCGCGACGTGAGGAACGCCCGGCCCGGCTACGACTTCACCTTCTCCGGACCCAAATCGTTCGCCGCCGTGTGGGCGCGCACCGGCGACGAGCGGCTCATCGAGGCCTTGCGCGACAGCATCCTCGACACCATCCGGGAGGACATCGAGCCGGAGATGAAGACAAGGCTGCGGCGGGCCGGCCAGGACGGCGACGTCGTGACCGGCAACCTGGCGGGCAGCCTGTTCATGCACGACACGACGCGGCCGCTCAAGGAGGACAACAAGCCCGACCCGCACCCGCACGGCCATGCCTATCTCTTCAACCGCACCTGGGCGGCGCATGAGAAGCGTTGGCAGGCGGCACAGCTCGGCGACCTGCACCTGGACCGGCCGTATTTCGAGGCGGCGTGTCGAGGCGCGACTGGCGCCCGTCTCCGGCAGATGGGCTTTGTCCTGGAGAGCGACGGCAAGGGGAGCTGGGAGATCGTCGGCGTGCCGGAGTCGGTCAACGTCAAGTTCAGCCGCCGCCGCTACCAGGAAATCCTGCCCGAGGCCGAGAGGCTGGGCATCACCGACGGCGCCGGCCGGGCTACACTGGGCAAACGCACCCGCCAGGACAAGATTAAGGGCGAGACGCTGGCCACGCCAGAGCTGCACGGCTATTGGCACGGTAAATTGACCGGCGACGAGGCGGCGGCACTCGATGAGGTGGTGGCTAGGGCCGCGGGGGGGAGCACGGGCGGGCGGATCCGGGTGACGGCGGAGCAGGCTGTCCGCCACTCCCTGGAGCACTTCTTCGGCCCCGACGGCCGCAATAGCGCCGAGAGCGAAAAGGCGGTGCTGGAGGAGGCCCTGCGCTACGCCGCCGGCGCCGTCCTGCCCGAGGAGGCCAAGAAGGAGCTGGCCCGCCAGGATTTGATCCGGGCGGTGATCGGCGGCCGCATGATTTGCACGACCGAGGAGGTGCATACCGAGGAGCTGGCCCTGAAAAAATCCGCCTGGTCGGGTCGCCACGCCAACCTGCCACTGTCGGTAGACAGGCCTTACCTGCCGACAGCAGCGGTGGCGGCGGCCCGCCGGCAGGACCGGAAACTCGACTTGGAGCAGGCCGAGGCCGTACGGCACATGCTCGACTCGAAGGACCGGGCGCAGCTCTTCATCGGCCGTGCCGGGACCGCCAAGACGACCACCCTCCAGGAGCTGGACCGGGCGCTCCGGGAGCGCGGCCGCAGGATCATGGCCTTCGCACCGACCGCACGCGCATCGCGTGGCGTCTTGCGCAACAAGGGCTTCGCCACCGCCGACACCCTGGCCAACCTGCTCGACAAACCCGCCCTGCAACAGCAGGTGCGCGGCCAGATTATTATCTTAGACGAAGCCGGAATGGCCGGGACGAGGGCGACCCGGCGGCTTTTCGACCTGGTCGAGTGGCAGCAGGCCGAGGGCTACGACACGCGGCTGATCTTGACCGGCGACCCTCAACAATTGAGGGGTGTACCCCGCGGGCAGGTTCTCACCATCCTCGAAGAGCAGGCCGGACTCGTGCCGGCCCGGCTAACCACCATCCGCCGCCAAGAGGACCCGCGCTACCGCCACGCCGTCGAGCTTCTGAGCACCGGCCGGGCCGGCGAGGCCTTCGACCTGCTCGACCAGGAGCTGGGCTTCATCCGCGAGATCGCCGATCCGGAGGAGCGCTACCGGGAACTGGCCAAGGACTACGCCGACAGCTACGCCGCCGGCGACTCGGAGATGATCATCTCGCCCACACACGCCGAGGGGCGGGTCGTGGCCGCCGCCGTGCGGCAGGAATTAAAAGCCCGCGAGCTGCTGGGTGCGGAGGACCACACGCTCGTCCGTCTGGAAAACAAGGACAGCTCCATCGCCCGGCGCAAGGACGCGGCGCAGTACGAGGATGGCGACGCCATCCAGTGGAACCAGAACGCGCCGGGCGGCTTCGTCCGCGGCGACCGGGTCGACGGTGGTCGGCCGCGAGGACAACCGCGTCCTGGTCGAGGACAAGCGCGGCCAGGTCAGGGAGCTGCCCTTGGCCCTGGCCGAGCGCTTCGAGCTGTACCGCACCACAAGCCTGCCCGTCGCCGACGGCGAACGGCTGCGCGTGACGCGTAACGGCTATGCCACCACCCCCGACGGCAAGCAGCACGCGCTCAACAACGGCGACATCGTGACGGTGCACTTTTCGCCCGAGGGCGATTTGATCGACCAGCGTGGCTGGCTCATCCCGGCATCGTTTGGGCACCTGGCCAGCGGCGTGGTGACGAGCGTGGCCAGCCAGGGCATGGACGATAACGCGCCGTTTCTGGCCCAGAGCACCACGTCGCGCGGCGCCGCCTCGGCCCAGCAGTTCTACGTCAGCGTTTCCCGCGGCATCAAGAACCTGCACCTCTACACCGACGACAAGCAGGCGCTGCGGGCGGCGGTGGTCCGCTCGCAACAGGCCCGCACGGCGTCGGAAGTCTGGGAGGCCAGCCAAAGGCAGCACAAGGCCGAGCAGCAGGCCCGCCGCAAGGCCTGGTGGAAGCGGCAAAAAGTGCGGACGGCGGCGTTCTTGCGTCAGCGGGCCACCCGCAGGCAGCAGCAGCAGACGGGTCCGTCGGTCCAGCATCGCCCGGAACACCGAGGGTTAGGCCATGCACAATAATCCGAAGCTCAACGTCCTACGGCAGCAGAACCATGTCGAGCGGCTATTCGGCAAAGACCCACCGCCACCTCCGCCGCAGCCGCCTGCGGCGGCGGAAACACGGGCGGGGGCGGAGGTGAGCGTCGGGAATACGACCGGCGACGACAAGCTGGAGTCCGCAGGTCTTACATCATCCTGCGCGGCCGCATCGAGGCGCTGCCGTCCCTGGAGCTGAGAAACAGCCGGGGGCAGACGCGCCTGTTCCCCTGGCAATACTTCGGCGGGGCCGACAACGATCACCCCGGCGAGCTGGTGATTATCTTCGACGGGCCGGAGGGTTCCTCCCGGATCACGCTGCTCGGACACGGCCTGGACGTGGAGCTTCTCGAAGGAATCAAAGCCCAGAAGGTGTCCGTGATCTGCGAGTTGGCCGACCTGGACGCGGCCGCCGCCCTGCGTGTGGGCGAGCCGGCGGTCACGGGCATCGGGATCAAGGGCGGCGGCAGGGAATGGAGCCGCGCCGCCGGACCGGCGCGCTGACGCCGGGCCGTTGCCTCCGTCGAAGCCGTCCCCCCTTTTCCCGGATCATCCTCCCCGCCGCGGCTATACTAGCCGAGGTCGCCCGCAACGGAGGCCGACCCATGCATCCCGTGTTGGTGATTTCGCGGCGGCCGCGTGAGAGCATCGTCATCGGAGACGACATTGTGCTCACCGTGGTCGAGGTCCGCGGCGAGAGGGTGCGGCTGGGGGTGGCCGCCCCGAAGGACGTATCGGTCCACCGCAGGGAGGTCTGGGAATTGCTTAGCCGTCCGCCGTCGTGGGCGGCCCTCGACCCCGCCTGGCTGACCTGGAATGACGGGGCCGTCCCGCGGCTGGCCCGGGCCATCGCCGAGGCGGGGGACTCGGCCGTTCTGCCCGTGCTGGCCGACGCCCTGGAGGAGGCGGGCTGTGACGACCCGGACATCCTCGGCCACTGCCGCGCGGGCGGCCGGGACGCCCGGACTTCCTGGGTCGTCCGACTCATCCTCCAGGCATCGTGACGCCACGGCTTCCGCCGCCAAGCGGGGGGCGCTTGACAAGTCGGGCCGGCCGCGGTGAAGTGTCCGCCTATGCCCGCCCGCATCTATCGCTTCCCCAGGCCCTACCGCCGCCGGCCCGTGCCGGCGGCCGCGCCGGTGCGCCCGGCCCGCCACCGGGGCAGGTACGTCCACGCCGACGGCTTCGCCGCCATGCTGTCGGCCACCCTGGTGTCGGCGTTTTTCTACCTGTCGGGGGCCGGCGGCCTGGCGCGGCACGACGCCCGCTACGCGGTGCTGCTGGCCTTGTGCTGGTTCCTCTACTTCTTCCACCCGCGCTTGCTCCGGGTCCGCGTGCTCGGCCCGCTCCTGGCCGCCGGCGGCCGGCTCCTGCTCTTCGCCGGCGTCTTCGGTTTTTTCGGCGGGATTTTTTGGCTCATTTTCCGCAACGGTTAGCGCCTCAGCCGACCGTTAGACTATTTGGACTGTCGATCAGTCGGCTGACTAAATCCGTGCGAAACACGGCGGGGGCTTGTGGGGGTGGAGAAGGGATGGACGAGAGCGACGGTCATGCCAAGACGCTCCCGGGCCGCCGGGGGCGGCCGTTCTTCTCGGCCAGGGCATCCTCTTACAGCTCATAAGCCCGGCGCCGCGTCGCCTCCGAATCGGGCGGAAACTGCTTGGTCAGCGCGTACACTTCGAGGTAGGCCCGCCAGGCGCATAAGTGGAATAAGTCATCCCAAATGTCGTCCTCTGCCGTCATAGAACCATCCCCTGCCGCAAGCGGAGTGCTTGGCGGATCGACTCCGTTTCGGGAACGTATTGGAGCCGGCGGCGCATGAGGACCCGTACCTTGCGCCGGTTCAAGGGGCCGGCCGGTTGCGGCTTGAGTTTTTGCCATAAAGCTATCTCCAGGCGGGCAGTTTCCAGCGTCGTCCAGTCGAGGACCGTGACCCATTTGCGGCCGGGTGTCAAGGCGATGACCGAGCGCCAGCCGTGAGCGAGGTTGGGGATTTCGCCCTGGTTGTAAACGCGGTAGATCATGCGGCACCGCCTTTCGCCCTGGCGATGGCGGTGCGCCGTAGTTCTCTCGCCCTGTCAAAATACCCCTTTCGCCGGGCGGACCCGGTGTCCCATTCTGCCATCTCCTGTGCCTCCAGCGCCTCCAGCATGTCCGGGGCGACATCCTGAAGGCGGGCCTTCTCATCGAGGACGTGCAGCAGTTCGTTGCCGTGCTCGTCGTAGGCGGCGAACTCATCCCAGAGGTATTCGCCGTTGCACTCCTCGGCGTTGCCGAGCAGTTGCTTTTGTCGTGTGCGGGCGATAGCGATGGCCTCCTCCGGCGTCGCGGCCTCGACCGGATCGAGGTGGCTGATGAACGGGCGTTCGCACCAGGCTTGGATCAGGTAAGTTTTGGTCATAACAGACACTCCTTTCGGTTGGTGGTTAAGCGGTTTTCTCGAAGATCATGCACACGTCATGCAATCCGGGGATGAACGAGTTGGCGTACACTTTGCGGGAGCTGCTGGCGCCGTGACTCCACCGGATGATGTCGGTGCAGTGCTGGCGAAGGCCGGCGGCGAACGCCAACCGTTTGGTGTGGTAGCAAAGCGGAACAAACCCGGCCTCGCGGTCACAGTAATCGCCCATGAGTAGGGCCAGCTTGCCGCCGGCTTTGAGGCCGTCAGCGCAGTTGCGGATGAACTGGCCGTAACACCGGAGGAAATGCTCCAGCGTCGGCGAGCGGGACAGGTCCCGGGGGTCGTCGGCGTAGAGCTTTTGCCGCCAGTAGGGCGGGTGTGCCCAGATGAAGGGGAACATCTCCTTGGCGGGGAAATCCTTGTCGCAGGCGTCGAGGCCCTGGTGGATGTCCCAGGACATGCAGGGCAGGCCCAGCTCCCGGCACACGTCGGCGCAGGTGCCCGAGCCGCTCATGGGGTCGAACACGATGCCGTCGGGCCGGAAGTACAGCAGCAGGTCCTTGATGAGGTTGCCGCCGCAGTTGCCGGGATAGCCGCGGTCGCCGTAGTCGCCGGCCTCGGCGTTGTGGTACAGGCTGGTCAGGTGCGGCACCGGGCTGGCGTTCCTGGGCGCCCGCGGGCAGCCTGGCGTAGACCGCCTGCTCCGGCTCGGGGCGCGCTCCGGCCTTGACTCGGGCTGTGGCCGCGGTGAGGGTGTGACCCGCTTGAAGCGGGCCGCCAGGAAGGGGTTGATGATGGCGAGTGCGGTCATGGCGATTACTCCTTGGTTCCAGAGGGGTTGAAGAATGCCTTCTCGGCGGCCTTTTCGTGCCGCCGGATGGCCTGGCGCAGGTGCGGCTCGTACTCGTCGCCGCGCCAGGAATTGGAGCCGAAGGCGATGTCGCCCCGGGCCAGCCTTTCCACGGCCAATACGGCGGTGTGCCAGGGGTCCTCGAAGACGATGCCTACCTTGTGCCCCCGGTCGGCGGGATCGGAGCTTTTGTCCTCGTCAAAGAGCACGACATGGAACGGTGCGCCGCCGACGCCGTTACGGTGCGGGGAGATGGCGCGGACTTGGATGCGTGGGACTTTCATGGTCGGATTCCTTTCCGGTTGTGGGCGGGCTTGCGCCCGCCCGGTTCCTGGTTATTTCTTCTCGCTGGGCACCCGCAGGGTGATGCGGCCGTTGAGCGGGACCACCTCGGCGAGGATGGTGAGGCCCTTGCCGTCGTCGTGGGCGAAGGCCACCCCGATCTCGGTCCACTTCGAGTCCTTGCCCTCGCGCTCGCGGATCGAGTAGGCGATGTAGGCGGGTTTCTTCGAGGCCTTGGTGCCGGTCTCCGTGTTCGTGTTGTCAGACATTGCTTTTCTCCTTTTGCTTTCGAGACCGCGACCATCGCGGCCTTTCTGGGACCGCGCCCAAATCCCCCCAAGCCGGGAGCGCCAGCGCACGGGCAAGCTGAAAATTGGGGGAGACCTTCAGGGGGAACCGATTTTCTGCTTGCCCGGACCGGCGGGGGATTTAGCGTCCCATCAAGAAAGGCCGCCGAATGGTGCGGCGCGGATAGGCAGAAAAGAGAAAGCGCCTGACGACTAAACGGAGCGGCTACGTCCTCGCATGAATCCTGCCGGTATCTGCTATCCGCGCATGGGGCGAAGGAGAAACAGACCGAGGAGGTCGGCGTATGGCCGGGACGACCAGGGTTGCCGGGCGGCCGGGGGCGAAGTCCCGCGGGCCGCGCTGAGGCGGGGATGGCGAGAAACACGGGCGGGGGGATGGAAGGCGGAACCGGGTAGAAAGCGGCGGATGGGAAGGAGATTTCGCTTTCCCAAGCTAGGCCGGTGCGACATCACGGCCGGCGAGGGGGAGCCGCACGCAGGATGAATCGGGATGAGGAGGAAGTATGCCGGCCGGTGGAAGAGCGTAACGCCCCGGCGGATCACGTGATTGACATGTGATTTATGGTGGATGGCATCCGTTCCCTTTTTCGGAGGATGTCACCATGTCCGCCTTGTCCTCTCGCTCCCGTTCTGACGCCGCTGCAACCCAGCGCTGGACCGAACGCCTCGAACGCTTCGCGGCCGGCAACCGTACGGTCGTCGCGTTCTGCGCCACCGAAGGCGTGTCCGAGTCCAACTTCTACCTGTGGCGCCGACGGCTCGCTCAACCGTCCATGCCCACCCCAAACGAACCGAAGGTGGTGCCCATCCGCCTCACACCACCTCCCGCCCCCGCGACGCCCATCGAACTGGCCCTCCCATCCGGGGCCGTTGTTCGGTTCCCCGCCGATGTCCGCCCGGAACTCCTCGTCGCGATCCTGCGCGGATTGGAGGAGCGACCATGTTGACCGTTCCACCTACCACCAAACTCTGGTTCGCCTCCGCCGTTGATCTACGCCTGGGGATTCGACGGCTTGTCCCAGTTGGTCCGCACCCAACTCTCCGCCGATCCGCTCTCGGGCCACCTGTTCGTGTTCACCAATCGCTCGGCCGACAGGGTCAAGGTTCTGTACTGGGGCGGTCATGGTTTGTGTCTGTGGTGCCAGCGATTGGAAGCCGGGCGTTACCACTTCCCTGAAGCCACGGCCGCCGGGATCGAACTGACCGCCGCCCAGTTCGCCATGATCCTCGACGGCATCGACCTGTCCCGCGTCCGACGCTTCAAACGCTTCTCTCCACCCGAAGCAAAATCTTCGCGCTACCCGCCGGCCTGATCGGTGTTCAAAGGGCATGGATGCCGCAGCACCACTGGTCGATTCCTCTCTGCCGGCCGACGTTCCCACGCTCCAGGCGATGGTGCGGGAGTTGCTGGCCCGCAACCAGCAACTCGAAGCCCGGATCGCCGAACTGACGGCCAAACTGGACGCGGCCCTGAAGCACCGATTTGGTCGCCGCAGCGATCGCCGCCCACCACCGCCCACGACCGCCGCCGGGGAGCCGCCGCCCCGGCGCGATGAACACGGACGCTCGCCGCTGCCCGAACATCTCGAACGTCGCGAGGTCATCCACGACCTGACCGAGGCCCAGAAGTTGTGCCCGTGCTGCGGTCGGTCGCGGGCGTGCATCGGGGAGCAGACCACCGAGCAACTGGACCTGGAACCCGCTCGGTTTTTCGTCCTCCGCACCGTCAAGAAGAGTTACGCCTGCCGGCACTGCAATCCCCAGACCGTGCCGGGCGAGCAACGCCTCCAGACCGCTGGCCCCGCTCAGGTCGGCCCGATTGCAAAGGGGTTGTGCGGTCCGGGGCTGTTGGCCCACGTCGTCACCGCCAAGTTCGCCGACCACACGCCCGTGCATCGACTCGCCGGCCAACTGGCGAGGTCGGGCGTGACGATCGCGTCCTCGACGCTGGGTGACTGGCTGTTCCGGGCGTCGGAGTTATTGACGCCGCTCTACAAGTTGATGCATCGGCGGTTGCTGCTGTCGCGTGTGATCCACGGCGACGACACCGGTGTGAAGTTGCGGGTGCCTGGTTCGAATCGCACCAAGAAGGCGCACCTGTGGACGTGCATCGGGGACGCGGACTATCCGTACGTGCTGTTCGACTTTACCAGTGACTACACGGCCCAAGGGCCGGAGCGGTTCCTGGCCGGGTACGCGGGTTACTTGCAGGCGGACGCGCTGGCCCAGTATGAGGGGCTTTACCGCGACGGCCGGGTGAAGCACGTGTGTTGCGTCGCTCATGCCCGGCGCAAGTTCGTGGCCGCCGGCGACGCTGGCGACGAACGGGCGAGCAAGGCGCTGGAGATGATCGGTCGCTTGTACGCCGTCGAACGGTCGTTGCCGCCGTTGCTGCTGCCCTCGGACGACCTGGCGCAACGGGACCAGCGCCAGCAGCGTGAAGAGCAACGTCGCCAATTGCGGCAACGCGACGCCGAGCCGGTGTGGGGAGAACTGTTGATGTGGCTCGACGAGCAGAAGCCAGGCGTGTTGCCGAAGTCGCCGTTGGGGAGTGCGATCGGGTACGCCTGGAACAACTGGGATGCGTTGAAGCGATACCTCGAACAGGGCTTCCTGGCGCTGGACAACAACCTGAGCGAAAGAACGCTTCGCGTGATCGCACTGGGCCGTAATGCCTGGGGCGTCATCGGAAGCGAAGTGGGCGGGCAGACGGCAGCGGTGTTGTACTCCGCCGTCGGCACCTGCAAGCATCTGGGGATCGACCCGTTCGCGTACCTCCGCGACGCACTGCCGGGGTTGTTCGCGTTGGGCGAGACGCCGACGGCGGAGCAACTGCTCGACTGGTTGCCGGATCGTTGGCTATTGAAGCGGGCGCGAGGTCAACTCGTCCGAGATGCGACCGACAAGTAAACCTCGATCCATCAACGCGCTTCAAACCCGCTGGTCTACGATCAGTGGGTCCAAGCCCCGTGCGCGTACCAGCCGACGAGCGACGTGATTCGCCGGGGCGTTACGGAAGAGCACGGTTTGGACCACGCGGGAATGCAGGCTCAGTTATTGGCCTGACTGCCAGCGAATCGGTACAGGCGCCGCGTTGAGGATGGGGGCGGATCAGACGGTAACGACTTTAGCCGGCTAAAGTTGGGAGTCAACAAGGCGGCGATCGTCGCCGGGTACGGCATGGTCGCGCAGCGTATTGAGCACGTCCTCCAGGGCGGCGACGATTTCCTCGTGTGCCACATCGGCCTTGCGGAACTTGACGGTGACGCGGGCACCGTTGGCGGCGCAGAGTCGTCTCGAAGGAGCGGAAGGACCGCGGGCGGCCGCTACGCGGCGGCGTCTGGGCCGAAAGGCTGCTCAGCCGGGCGGCGTCGGCAAGGGACCGGGCCTCGCGTCGAGTCAAGGCCTCGTCGGCCACTCGGCGGGCCAGCCCGGGCTGCGCCTCGGCCGGGGCCTGAGCGATGGCATAGACGGCGTCCAGGGCCGGCCGCTGCTTAGCACTCTGGAGAACCGACTTGGCCTCTTCATCGAGGCGGGTGACGATGGTCAGTGCCTTTTGCACCCAGGCTTCGCTCTTGCTCATTTGCTGGGCGATCTGGGCGAGCGTGTAGCCTTTGTCGCGGGCCTGGCCTATGGCGGCGCTCAGGTCGAGCGGGTCGAGGTTGGTGCGGTGGATGTTCTCATGGAGCTGAATCCAGAGCAGGTCTTCTTCCCTGGCATCGACGCGCAGCACCTCGACTTCCGGCCAGCCGAGTACCGCGGTCATGGCGATGAAGCGTCCTTCGCCGTAGACGATGGTGTAGAGTCCTTCCTCGGCCTCGCGGACGCCGATGGGGTGCTGAAGCCCGACCTGCTCGATCGAGCGGGCCAGTTCCTGGATGCGCGGCGAGGACGGGTTTCGGTCCTTCTGGCGGATTTGGGCCGGGTCGGGGCGGACGCGGCCGGCGGCCACGATCAAGGCTCGCGGGTTCTTGCGGCGTCCGGTTGGCGGCTGCGGCGCTGGTCCCTCGGTGTAGGGCGACTGCGCCGGCTCGAATGTTTCCAGCGTCCTGGTCAGGCCGTCGATGATGTCACGCTGCTGTCGCGTCGGCGCGGCTTCGTTCATGCGTCACCTCCTGAAGTTCCTGGATGAGTCGCCGGTAGGCCTCGGCGGGCTTGGAGCGCTTGGAATGCCAGACGAGTGGCTTGCGCAGGTGCAAGGCGGTGTTGACCGCCGCCGAGTCGGGAATTTCGGTCTTGAGTAGGGCGCGGGGGCCGAGGATTTGGGCCAGCGCCTGGCGGCAGGCGTCGTGCACCTTGTTCTTCTTGCCCTTGGAGAGGAAGTAGCGGATTTCCATGTCGGGGTTGAGGGAGCGTGCGTCGCTCTCCAGCTCGACGTAGTTGCGGATACTGGCCACGCTGCGGAAGCTGAACCGCGCCGCCTCCAGGGGGATGACGGCCACGTCGCAGGCGACCAGGGCGGCGTAGCCGGTCAGGTGCGGCCGGGTGGCGGTGTCCATCAGCACGTAGTCGAAGCGGCCGGCCACCTCGGCGATGGCGTCGGCCAGGCAGCGCGTCCGCTCCTGGTGCTTGAAGTCGAAGGTGCGCTCGAAGCGTTCCAGGCGGCGGTCGGCGGGGATGATGGAGATGCCGCAGAAGGGCGTCGGCAGTATCAAGTCTTCGGCTAGGATGCCGGTGTCGGCGAACAGGTCGGCGACGGTGTGGGGAAGTTTTTCATGGTCGTTGAGGAAGACGGAGCTTAAATCGCCCTGCGAGTCGCAGTCGATGAGCAGCACGCGCTGTCCCTGCTCGGCGAGGACGCCGGCCAGGTTGGTGGTGGTGGTCGTCTTGCCGACTCCTCCTTTGTGCAGGGTGATGGCGTATTTCGTGACCATGTTGCCTCCTCAAGTGCTCTCTCGGGCTGGACTTTCGCGGGGGAAAGTTCTGTCTCGCCACGGACAGTAGCGCAGCAAGGGGCGGGAAAGCAAGTACTATCTGGCGGGGGCAGCCAGGGGATGTACGCGCAGTACTTCCTGGTCCACGAGGATGCGGCGGGCTACGTCAGCTAAGGGACTGCCGTCCACTGCCGCACGGCGCATGTGGTCGTCGCCGTGGTCAATCGCTTGTTCTTCCAGGATCTCTCGCTCCTGGGGCGTCAGGCCGCCAAGGTACGCGTCAATATGGCGCGCTCGGCCTTGCGGGCGGCGGTTTCTTGTTCCTCCTTGCGACGGTGGCTCACTCGCTCTTCATCCAACCGGCGCTTCTTCTCCTCGGCGGCTTGCTTTTGACTCCGGCGTTCCACTACAGGCCTGTAGCCAGCGGGGGGGCCGTAATCTTGTTCGATGGCGGCACGCAGCCAGCCGGCTGGCTTCTTCGGCTGCTCGCCGGTCTCAATGAGGAAGTCGAGGTAATCGAGTTTCTGTCGGATGTGGTCGGTCGAGTGTGCGGCAATCAAATCGCGGACGGCCTTTCCCCCCAAACCGCGCTGCCTCAGCTCGACTTCGAGGGCGGCTGCGTCCGCAGCGACAAGGCGCTCGGGCGTGTTGTCGCCCGATGGCGTCGTCAGCGCCTTCTGACTGGCGCGGGCGAAGACGAGCCGATAACGTCCCCGCGCTTCCTTGACGAAGCGCTCCTTGGGGTCCAGGGGGGCCAGGAAGTGAGCTTTCTCAAGCGGATCGACGACGGTGGCCTGCACCTCCGTCATCAGTCGGGAGGGCTTGTAGTTGCGGCTCATCCCGATCTTCTCACAGGCAAACAGGCGCAGGTCGTAGTCCTGCGGCCCGGAGGCCGGCAGGCTCTTGTCCAGGAAACGATACGCGCGCTTGGCAGCGGCACCGGGCAGGCGCAGGAACTGCTCCAGATCCAGCTCCTTCATGTAGTCGCGGTGGAAATTATTGAAGGGGATGGCGTTCCAGCGGAAGGACGACAGGGGCAGGAAGAACTGGCCGCGGCCATCGGTGTTGCTGCGGGTCCGCTCGTCGTAGATGGAGACGTTGTCCAGCAGGTGGAACGCCTCGGTACCGTAACGCTGCTTGTCGGCGTCCCACCAGCAGTTGTCGTAGCGGACGGTGACGCCCAGCCAGCGGTACAGCGACTCGGCCAGGCGGTGGTAATAGCGCCCCTCATCGGGCCAGCCGAGGATGCGGAGGAATTCCCGGCGGTTGAAATGGACGGTGGCGTCGGCAAAGTGGTTGGCCTGCTTGGTCAGGTAGAGCAGGCCCACGAGCACTTCATCATCCTTGGCGGTGGGCAGGCCGTGCTCGTCGGAGCCGGTGATGGTCACTTTGCGGGGGATACGCTTGCCGGTGCGCGGGTCTTCGTATTCGTCCTCGAAGTGGATGGTTTTGATTCCCGGAGGCGGCCGGTCGGCCAGGACGACCAGGGGGAACTCGGCGAAATTAAGTTCGTCATGGCCGTAGCGGCCCTCGGTGCCGGGCGTCGTTGTGTCAGCGTTTTTTGTGTTTGCCGATCGCGTCATTCGAGGGCATAGTGGACGCGAAGCATCCGAAATGCAAGCACAATGTCGTCCTGTTGTTGTTGTTAAATACAGTAAAAGAAAAACAACAACAGGGCGGCGGCCGTCGCGGAGGCAAGTTGTTTGTTTTCCGAGGGTTGCCGAGAAGGAGGGCACCTCGTTTCCCGAATCACCCCGCGATAACGGCACCCCATTTCCCGAATGTCTGCCCGAAGGTGCCGCCATTTCCCGAATCACGGAAACCTCATTTCCCGAATCGCTCAGATGGCGGTTTTCCCTGCTCCTGCCCTGAAAGTGACGCCGTTTCTCGAATCTGGGGCCCCATTTCCCGAATCGTCCAACTGATCGGATTTCCTGTGGCGAGCGGTCGAGGTGCCGCCGTTTCCCGAATTGGCGCAACGTTCGGCCGGAAAAAAGAGAACCTCGTTTCCCGAATCGGCCGCGCCCGGTCGATCCACGGCTTTCGGCGGCGGGCCAACCAGAGGAAAAAGAGGCAGAGATTCCAGAGGTTAGAGAGAAGAGTATCTCGTTTCACGAATCACCCAGGTGATCAATCCGCCGGGCAACGAGTGCTTGCGTGGCTTCCATTCCACAGGCGGATACCCGTTTTCATCCACGCTGGTCTTAGGACAGCAGCATGGTCCCATCCCTTACCGAGCTTCATCTCTGCAAGAAGCGTGGTATACTTGCATTCACTGGCACCGAAGGTTACCCGGAATCGGAGGGAGTCATCATGGCGAAAAAATCCTCCAAGGGTAGGAAGGGCAAGAGACAACCCGACTTGCGCCGAAACCGACGCAGAAGAAGACCACAGCTGCCCCCAAGAAGACCGCTAGCCGGCCCGCGCAAGCAGATGCAAGGACCACCGCACAAAAGAAGGCGAAGCCGGTAGCCAAGAGAAGACGATCGGCGCGGCGGAAACGACGCACCGCGACCAGCACCCTCCGCGTCGCAGGTGCGCCAGCGACCCCTTACACTTTCCCTCCGCCCGTAACTACCCGCCCAGAGCAGCTACCGCTTTCCGACCCCAACTGGACGTGGGAAGGATTCCAAGCGTTCTGCCTCGATCTGTTGTCCCGGCACCCGGAGACGGAGCAGTCAGGAAAAAACCACCACTTCGGCAAACAGGGAGATGTCCAAGACGGCATCGACATCTTTACCGGCAGGAAGGATGGGAAACATTGGGGCTTGCAATGCAAGAAGGTGAAACGGTTCTCCGAAGCCGATACGAAAGAAGCAATCGAGATCACGACCTACAGGGCAGACAAGTACATCATCCTCCTCAGCATCGAAGCGGCTGTCGCCGTTCGTAAGGTCGTCCGCAGGCGCAGAAAGTGGACGTGTGGGATGTGCGAGACATCTCTCAGCGGGTTCGGGAACTGCCCCTTGAAGATCAGCGACAGTTGCTGGATACCCACTTTGGTCCTGCCTGGCGGAAAGCCTTCCTGGGACTGTCAGCCGTCAGCACCTTCCCGACAGCGGAGGCGTTTTTCGGTCCCCTACTGGACCCGTCGAAGCTTTTCAACCACGCTTGTCCCTTGGTCGGACGGTCGAAGCAGGTTGAGCAACTGCACGGATTTGTTGACTCCCAGCAACACCGGGTAGCCATCCTGACCGGACGCGGCGGCATCGGAAAGTCCAAGACTCTCCATGCCTTCTCCACCGACTTCCCGGCGCGCCATAAGCAAATCGCCCTCCGTTTTGTGGGTGACGAACTGCCGCTGACGCCGGAGAGCTTGGACGACCTTCCCCTGACTCTCTGCGTGGTTGTCGTAGACGATGCCCACCGGCGCGAAGACCTGGGTGTGCTGTTGTCCTACGCCGGGCGGAGAACTCCGCCGCTGAAGCTGATCTTTTCATCCCGACCGCAGGGACTGGACCATCTGAGCTACCTGCTACGAAACGCCGGCTTCGACCCCCAGCAGGTATTGCACGTCGATCCCGTCACGGATCTGACCCGCGAAGAAGTCGAACAGCTCGCACGACAGGTGCTGGGCAAGGACCACGAACACCTCGCTGAGCGACTCACCGCGGTCACAAAGGATAGCCCCCTCGTCACCCTGATTGGGGGTAGGCTCCTCAAGGAAAAGCAGGTCGAGCCGAGCCTGCTCGAACGGGACGAGGATTTCCGGTCAACGGCACTGTCCGCATTCCGCGACATTCTCATAGGCGACGTGGGGCGACGTATCGAGCCCGAACTCTGCCGGTCACTCCTCAACCTCATCGCCGCCGTCGCGCCAATCCACCCTGAGAGCCAAGCATTCCAGGCGGCGGCCGCCGAATTCCTGGGCGTCGATGTCAACAGGGTTGTGAATGCCATCGCCGTCCTCGAAAGGCACGGTGTCTTTCTTCGGCGTGGCTACTCGGTGCGAATCACCCCAGACGTACTTGCCGACCACCTGTTGTATAACGCCTGTTTGACTTCCCAAGGCCGCTCTACGGGCTTTGCCCAACGCGTATTCAACAGGTTCTTCTCCATCTGTCCTACGCAAGTGATCCGCAATCTCGCAGAACTCGACTGGCGCGTGTGGCAGACGACCGGCGAGGAAACCGACCTCCTCGCAATCGCCTGGCAGGAACTGCGCGAGGAGTTCGAGCAGAGCAACAACTTGGCGCGATGCACCACGCTCGACCTCATCAAGGAGGTCGCTTACTACCAACCTGGGCAGGTGCTGGAGTTGGTTGAGGTTGCCATTCATCATCCCGCCCCGGGCTCCCAATCGGAACGGGGGAGTAGCCTCGACCCCTTCAGCCAAGAGCATGTGCGGCGCAAGCTGCCAGAGGCTATCCGTCGCATCGCATACAGTATCAGGCACCTGCCGCGCTGCTGTGACCTGCTTTGGGAATTGGGGAGAGACGACGACCGGAAGCTCAACCCCTACCCGGACCACGCCATGCGAGTCTTGACCGACCTGGCTGGGTACGACCCCGATAAGCACCTGGCTTACAATCGGGTCGTGCTGGATGCCGTCACCCGTTGGCTTGGGGCACCCGACGCGCACGAGCATCTGCATTCGCCGCTGGACGTTCTCGACCCGATGCTGGCGAAGACGGGCACTTCCGTCCACGGGCGGCGCCATGCCATCATGATTCGTTCCTTCCATTGCACGAACGAATGGACCAAGCCCGTACGCGACGATGCGCTGAAGCTGGTAGAGAAGTGCCTGGACTCCGAGAAGATCAAGGTGGTCCTCCGTGCCCTAAGGAGCCTTGATGAAGCACTCCGTGAGCCGACCCCTTATCTCAACATGACGCCATCCAAGGACGAGCGAGCACAGTGGACTCCCGACCGGCTGCGTTTATTGAGCATTCTGGATACGTTTGCCAAACGCCGTTCCCACCCAATCATCCTCATGCGGGTTCAGGAAATCCTCCGCATCGCCACCCTCTACGGGTCGTCCGATGAGGTCAAGCAGAAGGCGCGGAACGTGGCTTCCGCTATTCCCGACTCCTTCGCCCTTCGTCTGACCCGACTCTTATGTCAGAACTACCACGATCTCTGCTTCCCTGACGGTCAGGACGACGACCCGAAGATTCCTTGGCAAGAGCGACAGGAGCAGATCAACCGTCTTGGCGCGGCGGTGGCAACCGAGTTTCTGCAAACTTACCCAGAGCCGGAAGACGGGTTCCACAATCTCAACGACAGGTTTCGGGAGATGAGGGAGGCCGGCAGGGAAGTCTACCCTTGGCTGGTTCTTGATGCGATTTCGGAAGCGAACGGGACATACTCCGACCGGCTCTGTGAATTGGTGCTGGCAGCGCCTGATAGTCCCTTGGCGTTTACCTTCGGCTCCTTGGTCGTCAAACTCCGTAGGAGGCATGAGGCGCAAGCCGTCGCCCTTATCCAGGCGCGCTCCAGGATGGTAACGTGATATTGTGCCGGGCAGTCGCTAATGAATACTGGCATCAAAGTTGGCTCAGGGAACCGCGCCCCGAAGACCTCGTTGCCATAGAAAGCATCATCAATCACACGGACCTCGGCGTGAGGCGGCTTGGCATCCTGGCGCTACCGTTCCTGGCAAAGCGCGATCACCGTGCCGTCATTACGCTTGCCCTGAAGTTGGACATTGGTGATAGCGACGAACTTGCGGATGAGTTGTGTGCCACGTTCGCAAGGGAGGAGAACGGGATCGCGGCAGACCAACTGACGGATGCCGAACTGTCTTGCCTCCTGGCGAAAATGGAAGCGATCCAGGGAATCGACGGCCACTTCGTCCAGCAGTTTCTTGCTAACGCCTCCCGTCGCTCCCCTGAAGCGGTGATCCAGTTCCTCCTTAACCGGATCGAGCGGGAGGACGCACGGTGGGGAGGAAGTGGAAGGGCATTGCCGTTTGATGGGCTTCATTTCCGACTCGGGGGTGTTGTGGAGAGCGAGAAGTATCAGGACTTCTTGCGCACCATCCGCGACCGGATGTTGGGGGCGAGCGGCACAGGCTGCTTCTGGCTACCCAAGCTTTTCAAGGAGGTTTCCCTCAACTTCTCTCCGGCAAGCATCGAGGTCTTGCGAGAATGGATTGATTCGGGGAACCCGGAGAAGATCGTGACTGCCGCCAGCATCGTAAACGAAGCGAATCCGGATTTTGTTTTTGATCAGGTCGCCTTCGTGACGAACTTGCTGGAGCGCGCCTTGCATGCGGGAAACGCCTGCTACCGACGGGTCTCTAATTACATCTACAACTGCGCGAGGTCTGGAACTCGGCACGGAATCTCCGGACAGCCTTTCCCGCAGGACATTGCGCTGCGTGACCGCGCGAGGGAAATGGCTTCTCGGCTTCCCGCTGGAACGCCTGCCCACCGCCTCTTCGAGTCCTTGAGGAAATACGCTGAGGCCGAAATCCGTGACCAGATCGCCCGTGACGAGGAACTGGATGATTAGAGCAACGGACTTCAAAACCTTCTTCCCACTGCCCTGCACAGGCGGGTAATGAGTACCTGAGTCAGTTGCCTAAAATCACCACCCACATCACTGGACCAACAGCGGAGACCACACGCCGTACTAGGAAGACAGCTTAGCCGGGTCGGAGTCGCTTTGGTTTGGAAAACCGTCGCCTGTAACAGGTTGATTTGCCGTATGACAAGTGAACTCGACCTTTGAAAATCACAGCAGGAGTTGATCCTCTCGGAGACGCCGGGCGGGGTAGTGGCCTCCGCTTGCAAACCTTTGCCCAGGCAGTCCAGTCCGTCCAGGAAGTCTTCGCGCCCTATCGGGTTCCGGGAGTCAGCGTCGTGAACGAGTTGATTCGGGAGCGCGAGGAGGAAGCGCGGCGCGAGTACGGTGAGTAGAGCGGTCCTTGACACCTCGGTGGTCCTCGCCCTGTGCTTTGCCGAGAACGGGGCCAAGAAAGCTGCGGCGCGGGGCAAAGATGGCCTGATGTCAACCGTCAACTACACCGAAGCCATTGCCAAGGCGAGCGATGACGGCATCCCCGTCGAGACGGTGCGAAGTGCTCTGGCCGGCTTGAAGCTGACGATTGTTCCGTTCGACGAGGAGCATGCGGTCGTGGCCGCATCCTTTCGGCAGCTGACCCGCAAGCTCAATATTTCCTTTGCCAACCGGGCGTGCCTGAGTACCGCCGCCGTGGCCCGCCTGCCGGTGCTGACGGGCGACCGCAAGTGGGAGAATCTTCCGTGCGGCGTGGAGATCATCCTGATTCGGTAGTGGGTGGATAAAATGGCGAGTTGGGCATCAACCGAGAGAAGAAGGAGACTGATCATGGGGGAACCTGACCGTATCGACGAGCAAGACGACGAACGCACCATTGAGGAGAGGGCCACCTGGGAGAAGGAGCCTGAGGCCCGAAGAGCAGAGCTTGCATGGGTTCTCTCAAAGGGCCTGGAGTGGAGCAAGTCTCAGAAGAACGAGCTGGCGCATCCGGCCGATCCCGACTTGAGCGCTTGGCGCGACCCTTACACGGAAGAGCTGTTGCTCTCTCCAAAACTGGGGGATGTGAATGCCGATCGAGAAGTGCAGCGCCGTGACGACCAAGAAGTGCAGCGCTCGGGTTCAGGGTAGCAGACGACTCCGGACGCCGACAACGGCGTCCAACGCGCTTCGCCATCCGCTCTCCTCATTCACTTCTCCTCACGGGCACCGCCTTTCGCCGACGCCTGCCGCCGACGCCGCGCCTCCTTCAGCCGATAGCTCTCCCCCGTCGCCTCCAGTAAGTGACAACGATGTGTCAGTCGATCCAATGTCGCCGCCACCAGCCGCTCATTACCCAGCACCTCGGTCCAGCGCTCGAACGGCAGGTTCGTCGTCACCATCACGCTCGTCCGCTCGTACGACGTGCTGATCACGTCGAACAAAAGCTCCGCACCGACCTGGCTCGCCGGCACGTAACCGAACTCGTCCAGCACCAACAGGTCCAGACGCGCCAACTGGCTGCGCAGCCGGCCCAGCACCCGCTCCTCCCGCGCCTCCAACAACTGCGTCAACAGTTCCGTCACCCGGAAGAAGCGCACCTTCTTGCCACGCTGACAGGCGGCGGCGGCCAGGCCGATGGCGATGTGCGTCTTGCCCGTCCCGGGGCCGCCCAGCAAGAGGACCGACTCGCGGCGGTCGATGAACTCGCAGCGCGACAGCTCCACGATGAGCGCACGGTTCAGCGACGGTTGGGCCGTGAAGTCGAAGTCGTCCAGCGACTTCACCTGCGGGAACCGTGCCGCCTTCAGCCGGCGGGCGCACGCGCGCCGCTCTCGGTCGGCCAGCTCTTGCTCGCACAGCCGCAGCAAAAAGCCGAGGTAGTCGCTGTTCTCACTGGCACATTGGCGGGCCACCGCCTCACATTCGGCCTTGACCGTCGGCAGGTGCAAGGCCGTCAGGTGGTGCCGCAAGAGGACGAGATCGCCCGCAGGCGCCCGCTTGGCTTTCATCGCTTCACCCCCTTGGCCGAGGTCAGAGCGCCGTAGGCGGCCAGGTCGGGCGGCGGCACGTGGACCGCCGACAACTGCGGCCGGCCCGTCAGGTCGAAGCCCGCCGCCGGCCGCTCCCGGGCTTGCTCCACCAGCAGCCGTACCGCATCCGCGTCGCCGACCGCGAGAGCCAGGGCGCGCTCGACGGCCGCCGTTACCGCCGTCAGGTCGTACGTCTCCAGCAGACGCAGCACACGGATGTATTGTCGTGTCCCCCCTTTCGGATTGGCCTCCTCCAGACGCCGCCGTAACGCCGCGAAGGCGTCGGGCAACGACCAGCCGGCCAAGGGACGGGCGTAGTCCAGCGCCCGGGCTTGCGTTCCAACAAGGCCAGGTAGTGCAGCGGCTCGAAGGTCACCTGCCCCTTGCCCCAGCAGCGCGCGTGCTCCGCCACCACCGTGCCGCGCCGGTGGAAGCGCACGCGGTCGATGGTGCCCATGGCCGTCAGCGACTGGTAGGCGAAGGCCGTCGGCACGGAGTAGTCGTTGCCGTCGAAGCGGCCCAGGGACAGCGAGTTGATGACGACCGGCTCGACCCGCCGGGCCTCGAACGGCTCGGCCGGCAGGGGCAAGAAGGCCGCGCGATCCGCGGCCAACAACTCGGCCGTCGCCCGGTCACGCCCGCCGCCGGTACGCGCGAACTCACGCCGGCAAGCCGCGGCCAGTTGGCCGTTGAGGTCGTCCCACGAGTCGGCCCGGGGCACCGGCACCAGGAAGTTGCGGCGCAGGTAGCCGACGCCGTTCTCCACGTGCCCCTTCTCGTGGGCCTGACGGAGCCGGCAGAAATGGGCGGCGAAGCCGAAATGGGACTGGAGGCGGAGGAATTCCCGGGTCAGGTGACGCTCGTGCGGGCCGATCAACTTGACCACGGCAATTTTGCTGTTGTCGTAGCTGATCCGCGTCGCCACGCCGCCGAAGAAGGCGAAGGCCCGGGCATGGCCCTCGTGGAAGGTCTCGGTGCATTCCCGCGGGAACAGGCAGCCGAAGCGTGCGTTGCTCTGCGGCAGCGTCAGGACAAACAGGGCGGCCTTGTGCGGCACGCCGGCGACGATGACCTCGGCGCGGCCGAAGTCCACCTGCCCTTCGCCGGGCGGGTGGAGCAGGGGCACGAAGACTTCGGCCTGGGACTGCTTGTAGGCCCGGACGGCGTCGCGGACGATGCTGGGGCAACCGGAGTAGCCGTGCTCGTCGCGCAAGCGTTCGTAGATGCGTCGGGCGGTGTGGCGTTGCTTGGGCGGCGCGTGGCGATCCGCGTCGATGATCTGCTGAACGATGGTGAGGAAGGGGCCGAGGACGGGCTTGGCTCGCGGCCGGGGGGTGTGGAAGGGCGCGGGCTCCGGTTGTCGGACGATCTTGCGGATGGTCCGGAAGTTGAGGTGGTATTCGATGCAGGCTTGTCGCATGCTGATCTCGCCGGTGCGGATGCGTCGGCGGATCTGGGACCAGAGTTCCATGTTGGTGAGCACTCCTGCCTCCCGCTGTCAGGGTCGAGGGCAACCCTGAGCGTAGCGGGAGGGCGGTTAGGAGCGCTGCACTTCTTGGTCGTCACGGCGCTGCACTTCTCGATCGGCATTCACAGGGGGAACTGCTCAAGCAAGATTTCCTGCGTTCGCGGTAGACGGGGCGTAGCGCACAACCGACACGTCCGCTCCCTCAAGATCAAGCTGGTCGCCAACATTTTCCTGGATGCGCCGCAAGTCTGGAGAGCCAGCGCTCACCGATGCCTTCCGGAAGGCCGGCGACAATTGTGGCTCTTCGCCAGTCGGGCGTGTTTCCGTAGAGCCTCAACCTTTTCGAGAATTTTTCCCCGCGCTGCAAGGAATCCGTTGCGTGCAGACATCATTCTGGTGAAAGGGCAACGGGCCTCAATTACTCGCTCGCCGCTTTCACCAAGGGAGACGAGTTGAAATGTCAAATCAATTGCCCGCGATCTGCTTAGTCGTCGTTCTGTGTCCTTCCGGCGGACCTTTGGATCTTCCCTGCGACGGCTGCGAGAAACCCCAGCTACCGCGGTTGGATTCCGATTGTCACGCGCACCCGGGCACAACTACCACGGCTCCCATCGAGTGGAGCAAGATTGCCGCGGACTCCAGAGAGTGGAGCAAAAGAGGCAATCCTAACTACGTGCAAGCGGAGCACTGGGGTCCGTGACCGGCAGATGTTGACTTACCGGGCGAACACGTTGTTCGCCTGGGTTTGGAGTTCGATTCCACGTGTCTGATTTTTGCTACCCAACCGAAAGGAGACTGCGTCCATGTTCCGTCACACCATCAACCTCGTGACTGCTTCCATCATGTTGGCGGCCATCCCGTCGATTCAGGCAAGCCACACCCCTCGGCATGACAGCATCGCCGCCCTGTCTTCGCCCATTGCACCAATCAGCCACCGCGGCCGAATCGACAACATCCACGCCATCGCGTCGAGCCGCACTATCGCCGCGATAGACAGCATCAGTCACGCGTCGATTAAGATCGAAAAGCCGATCATTACCAACCCGATTATCGCCGGCTGACTACGAAGCACTGCGACAGTGGGCACGGGAAGCAGTTATTTCCCGTGCCCACCGGGCGACGTAATCAGCAAAACGGTTTACTTCTACCAACCTGGAAACCAAGACACTTTTCGAGCATCCCGGAGCCTAACATGACCAAGCACGACTACTCGCTCACGCAACCAGACAATAAGAGAGTCCTACGAAAAACTCTCCGCGCAACGCACCGCGCCCCGTCAGTCCCAACCGTCTGCCCGCAGGAAGTACTGGTTTTTCCACGTTCCCGCCATCTGATGGGTGTCTTTGTTGGTGGTCAGGACGGCCCGCGCATCTTCCGGCACATGACCCGGACTCTGCGCGGCTTTGACCTCGACGTTCTCACCTGCCATGGCGAACGCCTCCTGGACTTCCAGGGATCGGTTTTCGCGGTTCGACTCAATAGCCCCCTGGAGGAGGATGCGTTCTTTGCCTTGAAGCAATCGCTCACAAAAAAGCTTGCCAATTTCACGCCGCCCCAGGGCTTCAAAGCCGGTCTTTCCGCACGGTTGAAGCTGGAGCTCCCTGACGACAACAAGACCGTACTGTTTACCTTCGCCGACATTCTCGGCGACTTCAACGTCAACCTGATGTACTTCCGGTTTGACCGATTCCTGAACCTGAAGAAGCTGGCTGGACCCCGCAAGCGTAGCAGCGATGGGCTGCGAGGCACTCAACTGCTGTCCCGCATGGAACTGCCCAAGGGGCTTGAACTCTCCCTCTTGGAGCGTGAACTGCGTGCGGCCTGTCCCAATGGCCACGGTCTGCTCCTGACGCTCTTGCCCAACAATGACGTGCTGTTCGACAAGCTCGTCCCCAAAAAATCACCGCGGTTGAAGGCTGAGTGCAACTGAAGCCTGCGTGCGAAGAAAGCCACCCCGGCGTACGGGACCGTCGGGGGCGTGTGTCCCTGCCGCGCGGCCACGACTCGGAAGGAAGGAGCACCGCGCGGCGGGGATGTGAGCTGGCTGAGGCCCCCGACAGGCAGTCCTCTTGCTTTCTTGAAGGCCGAGGGGCTAACATCAACGATTAGTTACCTGCCTACCGCGTTTCCGACTCTTGCCCATCATTGCCACCGTCGCCCTCGAAAAAGACGAACCCGAGAATGATCTACCGATACGGCCAGGATACGGTACCGACTACGATGAATCACGGACAGCAGTTGAGGTGGATATGCTCCCTATGGCAGTTAGCGACCCGACTTGCGGTCTACCCCTTGAGGATTCTGATCCTTGGGAACCTGCAACTCACTGATGTCAAGGACCAAGTTGATCGGTTTCTTCGGTATCAACCGTTCGTCTCTCAACACCCTTTCATTTTCGATTTCTGCGCGAATCTTCTGTTCTCACGACTCGTCGAGGACGCGCAGACCCGGTTTTGGGACAGCCTGAATCCCGCTACCACGACGAAGCGCCGGAATCGAGTCTATCCGTCCGAGCAGCAACGGTGTAAGAAACTGCGCTCCGCCGCGGAGGGTCTCCGTAAAACCCTCAGCCACCCAAAGTACTTCCGCGAAGAATTCGACAAGTGCGTCTTCGCCGAAGTGCATCGCATCGCCGAAGGAAAATGGCGCAACAAGCTCGAACTCCAAGAACACGTCATCGGAGAGTCGATACGTATCTTTTACGACAAATTCGATGCCTTCACCGGCGCACTATCTCCCGAAACAACTGTCGCTGGGATGCGTGCCTGGCTCAAGCAGATTGTGGAAAACGTCTCGCGCAATGGCTGGCGCCGCCACCGTGGCGAGGCCCGCCGCCGTAAATTGGTCCCAGACTTGGACACGGCCTCCGAGCACTTGGCGGTCGAAGACTTTGAAGCCACCGAGCGTGCCGACGAAGCCAGGCAGGTGGTCGAATCCCTGCTTTCCAACTTAAAACCAATCGAGCGCGAGATCGTCGTCCGCCATGACCTCCACGGCACACCCATTAAAGAAATCGCCCGCGATCTGGGAATCCGGGAAGGCACCGCCTACAGTCACCACTCCCGGGCAATCGAAAAGTTGCGGACAGCTGGTTTTCTCTAGACGCGCCAGCCAACGGTGTGCTAACCACGTAAAGACAGGATGTCTTGCCATGAAAGGTACGGATACCACCAAGTGGTTTCTCCAGGCCATCGTCGAGCAGCCCGACGACGACCCGCCACGCTTGGAATACGCCCGCTTCCTGGCTGAAAGAGGTGACCCCCTTGGCGAATTCATCGCCGTTCAATGCGGCTCTCGCACGCGACTCAAGTCGCTTTTATCCGCTGCGCCCGAAAGACCTCTTTCATTCCCCCGATTTCCATGAATGGCTGAAGAACACCGAACGCTTGCGCGACCGAGAGAGCCGGCTTTGGATGGCTAACCGCGCGCAATGGAGACGCCCCTTCAAGGATGCCGGGGCGCAGACCGTCGTCTATCGCCGTGGTTTTCCCTACACGATCAAAATTGTCGCGGAGGCATTCCCGCCCAAGGCAGGTGCGATCCTTCATCTTGCGCCAACGGCGCGCGAAATTCTGCTCACCCGGCCGGACTACATCGACCAACCCGATAACCGGCTGCGCGAATGCCCGGTTGAACTCGCCCACGCCATTGCCAAGACGCCACAACTTAGCCAGATCGAGACGCTGACATTATCTGGATTCGGCGGCTGGGGCGACACAGCCATCCGTGCGATCGTCGCTTCGCCTCACCTCACGACCCTCCGTCGGCTCGATCTGACTACTGCCGCGCCCACTCCAGACTCTGTTGCCAGCATTTTTCAAGCGACCACACTTCCAAACCTCGACACCCTTGTCCTCGGCGCCACCCCGCAAGCCCTTGAAGTTGCCCACCGCCTTACGACACTGCGCGTTCGCCCCTCTCGATTGCACACGCTTGATTTGTCCGACATGGAACTCGATGACGCGGGGATCGCGTATCTCGCCGGCGCTTCCGTACTCGCTGGCCTCAGAACCTTGCACCTGGGCAGTAGCGGTTTGACCCCGAAAAGCTTCGATACTTTGCTTCATTCGGATCACTTGAAGAACACCTCCATCGAGGCTCCCACCCAGACCCTGCCAGCCCACACCCGTCGCGCTATTGAATCGAGACTGCGGCAACACAACGAGCACTGCAAGCCCTTCCAGGGCCGCTAAGGCCGTTCTCCTCTTTTCGTCCGTCGCTTGGCCATGCAAGGATTCTCGTCGATGGCGGACATCATTCATTACGAAGACTGGAAGTGATCACTTCCAGCAATCGACCGAAATTTCTGTCGATGGGACGGGGCCGCTCCTCGGCTTCATCGCCCATCATCGACAGTCCCGATGGCACGCGGGCACGCCGTGCTTAACCTGCGGCGGCACCAAACAAGGAGTCCCGTCATGCTGCGCTTCCTTTCCGTTCTGTTGCTGGTGGGCCTTCTCGCCCTCCTACTTTCCCTTCTTGGCCCTTTGCCCGCGCAGCAACTGTGCGGCCTGGGCGTCGCCACGCTGCACGTTGTCGGCTACTCCCTTCTGACCTACGTCATCATTTATCCGCCTGCCAAGACGCCGACCACGCACAGTCCGATGCGTCTCCACCATGCGACCCCCGCCCGGTGGCAATTTCTTAAACATCGCCTTTTCCGCCATCGTTGCCTCGGCTACCTTCTGCTCTGGGCTGGAGCCATCGCCGAACTCTTGGCCCTCTTGTGGCTCCATCGCCCGCCAAAGGATTAAAGCGCCGACAGCCCACCATTCTCCGTACGCCACGGTTAAGACCCTTGAGAAAGCCTTTTCGGAACTACAAGGGCGTTGGCTTATCCCTCTGCGATGTCCGGGCGGCGGTCGAGACCACGTACGCGAACTGTTGCCGGATGAGCTTTTCCGTTCCACGAAGAAGTTCGGAGACCCGGCATTCGATCTCTGCTCTCCGAGCGGGTCCAGAAGGCCATGTCCTCGCGCCCGCAGTGGACCACCACGTAGAGCGTCCAACCGGGCTTGCCGTCGGGCTCCTCGCTCCGCCCCCGGCTGGTGCATTCGGACGGGTCGTCGTAGTGGGTCAGCCCACGGCACTTGGGGCAGGTGAGCACGGCCAGCACGGATGGCCCTCCACGGACGATCGGGCCAGGCGCTCTCCTTCTCAACACCTTACGCCGCTACAGGTCCGCCTCGATCTCGTCCTCGGCGAAGACGGCGCCGGAGTGGGTGGGGTCGTCCTTGTCCATCGCCACCGTGTAGTAGCGCTCGCCAGTCATGCCCACCGAAGACGCCTGTAATACCGTGCCCTTGTGGCCCGGTCGGTAGCCGGCCATGCGATTGCGGATCGTGACCCGCACGCGGTCGCCCGGCTTGAACGGGTTGCTCATGGCCAAGTCCGTCTCTCGGCCGGGAGGGCGGCCTGGGCTCTCGGCGGGAGCTGCCGAGCGACGGCGCCGCCAGGAGTGGTCGGGGCCATCGAAGGTAGAGACACTCGGTTGTCAGCCGATATTACGGCCGGCGGCAACGATCGGGCAAGACGAAAAATGAGAATTTACGACAACTGTGGAGGGCTTTTCGTGCTCTCGTCGCACTTTTCTTCTGACGCATGAAAAGCGACCGGAGGAAACCGTTCCCGGTGGGCAACAGGGGAAGACAGGGCAGGAGGGCGGCGTTGAGGCGGAGTCGCGCGGCCGTGCGAACCGCCCTCCTGTGGGGGCTGTCGAGGGAGGGCTATAACTCATCCAGGAGTGTGGATGCAAGGCATGCTGACGGGCAGCGGCGTGCTACTTGACCGCCCGCCTGGTTGCGGCAGAGCTTCTTCGATCCGGTTGTTCGCGGATCGTCCGTCGTACGCTCGTGCGGCACTTCAAATCTGAATCTTCTCGATCTCGCCGAGATCCACCTGGTCGCTCGTGCGGTCGTAGAGCTTGGTCGTCCGCGGCGAGGAATGGGCTGCTATTTGCTGGGCTTTTTCAAGCGTGCCCTGATGCTGGAGGTAATTGGTGATGCCGGTGGCCCGGAAGGTGTGGCAGCAGATAGCCTCGCCCAGGTCGGCTGACCGGCGCGGCGCTTAATCATGGCCAGGGCCTCGCGGGCGGACAGCCGACGATCACTGAGCTGGCGCCGGCGGTTGAGGCTGCGAAAAAGCGGCTCGCCCCTGCGGACGCCGAGCTGAGCCTCTGCCAGGTATCCATCGAGATACTCCTCCAGCTTGTGATGGACGGGTACTTCGTGGTGCTTGCCGCCTTTCTCGTGCAGCCGAATCCACCAGCGCTTGCCCCGTTGATAATAATCCTCCACGTCCATTCCCAGGACGGCACTGATGCGGGCGAAGCTGTACACCATGACGCCGATCAGGGCGCGGTCGCGCAGCGCCAGCAGCCGACGCTGTCTGGCGGCGGCATCATCCGGTCGCTGGACGACCCGTCGGTCGGCCTCCCCGATAGCCTCTCCCAGTGTCTCGAACAGGGACTTGGCCTCGTCCTCGGTAAGCACCGGCGTCTTGCCTCTGGTGATGACATATTTGGGGCCGCGGACCGACGTGGCTGGGTTGTAGGGCACGACCTGGCCCGTCACCAGCCAGTCGAACAGCATGCGGAGGGCGGCCAAGTGCTGCTTGACCGTGGGCTTGGATAGGCCGGCGCCGCCTTCCTCCTTGCGTTTGCCCAGCAGCTCGACATAACCGGCGATGTGGACCGGCCTCAGCGCGTCCAGTCGGAAGCCGTGCACCCCGCACCAGCCGCTGAAGCGCCAGATCGCCTGCGCGTAGGCGGTGCGCGTGTGTTGATTGCGGATAGTGGCCGCGAAAAACTCGAGGAAGCGGTCAGCGGCTTTCTCGCCGTCGTCGGCGAACAGGGCGGGCACAGTACCCATGCCGATTCGCGTCAGCTTCCGCGGGGTGGTGACGGGTACAAGGTACTGAGACATGGCCCTTGGCTCCCTGGTCAGTGTGATCGCCCTCGTCCGCGCTGCTGCTTGATGTCGGCGATGGCCAGGCGAACTTGCGTTTCGGTAAGCGACCAGCCGTCCCTGGGCAGGGCGGCAATGAGTCTGTTTTTCAGCTTCTGGTGCACGTCCCGGGCGTCATCGTCGTCGCCCAGCACGTCGGCGGCCAGCGCGAGAGAAAGCTGGGCCGGGCCGGAACCTCCATAGGACCAATTAAAACCATCCGCGTGCATGCGCAGGTCGAAACGCGGGTCGAGGGGCCGGGACGGTTGCCCTTCCTGGTGGACGGTGACGAACGCCTGATCGGCAGTGTCCTGATTGCCGGGCAGGCGATATCCGGTATACGTTTTGAGCGGCGGGAAGGCGGCGGCGAAGCGGCCCTGCTCGAAATCGCGGGCCAGCCGGGTGACGTTGGTGAAGCGGTAATCGGCGACGGACGGGCAGACCTGAGCTGTCACATGCAGGAACGTCTTCACGTCGTCGGGGCTGAAGCCGTCGTAGCGGCCGCTCTCGAAGATAATGCCGTAGCCGGGCCGTCCGCCCAGCCGGTAGACCTCATAGCACACGCCGCGTTCTCCGGCGGCGTTGACTCCCGAAGCCCGCTTGGCAATGACCTGGCTGCCGACCTGGAGGGGAGGGTTTGTCACGGGCGATTTCTCCTCAATGTGGCTTTTTTCTGGCTGCAACGGGCGAGAGCGGCTGGACGGTCGGGTAGCGGCCGGCGGTCCTCTCTATGAATTTCGGGTCGGCGGTTACGAGCGGGATCCGCAAGCGCTGGGCAAGGGCCAGATACAGGCAGTCCTGGAAGGGGTGCTTGAGCTTCAGGGCCAGATCAATGACCTGTGGCTCGTCCTTTTCAGTGGGAAGAAGCGTAAGAAGTCCTTCGTCGATCATCTCGGACCAGTCGCGG
Organism: uncultured Planctomycetota bacterium; assembly: GCA_963767535.1. Taxonomy (GTDB): domain Bacteria; phylum Planctomycetota; class Planctomycetia; order Gemmatales; family Gemmataceae; genus JAJPHU01. The sequence continues at coordinate 4,609,873 of CAVYEC010000003.1, read as the reverse complement.
CAGGCCTGGCGAACCTCGGCTTCGGGCGCCTGGCCGGTGCGGAAGCGGCGGGTAATGGCGGCATGAACCTCCGTCCGGATGAGGGCAGGGGCAAAGAGTTTCTGGGAGCCATCCAGCAGGGCGTTGGCCAGGGGAGTGTCGTCCTCGGCGAGGAACCACTTGGTGGCGACACTGGCGTCCACGACGATCATCCGCGCTCGTCGCGGTCCTGGCGGATCAGCTCGGCGTTGTCGCTGAGCACACCATATTTCTCACGAAACGCGTCTTGCCGTGCCTTGAGCCTGGCGGCCCACTCCCGCCGCTTGCGCATGGCTTCTTCGCGCAACCGCTCGCGGAGGTAGCCCTCCAGGCTGTTGTACCCGGCACGTTGGGCTTGGTCGCGCAGGGCCTCGACGACCCAGGATTCGAGGTGGCGGACACGTACTTCCGACATACACACTCCTTATTATCATGTAAACAAGGAGCAGTATACATCGGAACACAGTCTGATGTCAAACAGCTTGTTTGTCGTCCCCGGCATGACCTGTAGCCAGTGGGGCGGCGAATAGCTTATAAAGGACATTATAAGCTGTTCGGCTGCCGCCAATCAGTAAACAGTTCAGAAGTGGAATGGCACTGATTTTAGCCACAACTTGTAGCCTCCAAATGCGCTCGGGCTTGCTGCCGCGACTCGTTGAGCAGCGGGTAGTGTTTGGCCCGACGCTTGCGCTTTCGTGGCTCAATGCGGTTGGGCCGGTCCCCGACTCGATGCTCCAGTATGGCTTGACGCAGCCGACGCATGATCTCGGCTAACACCTCCACGTCTGCCGTCCACAAGACCACCGCGAACGCCTGCAACATCGTACAACTCTTTGCATAACCTTTCTAGGCTCACAAACACTGTGAGTTACTACCCATTTTTTCACTCGGCAACTGATCTGGCGTTCTCGAAGTGCGCCCTGGTACAGAAGTGTGACCCGAATCGGTACTAAAGCTACTAAAAGGAGGGATCAAGTCAGATTTTGTCATTTGTAACATGCTCAGAAAGAAACTCCCGTATATCGTCTGCATCCCCATGAGCATTAGCGTGGATCCCCATAAAGCATAACGCATGGTCACCTGGATTTCCAACGGCCCCAGATCCACTCTCCACCAATATGCACATAAACCACCGTTCAACAGTAGGCCCACCGCAACGGTGAGGGCACCTAGAATCAACCCTCGCTCCAGAGTTAGGTATCGGAACCAACCGATCGCCGGCCTACTCCCGGGCATCAGTCCGCTGGTCCAGCTGTACAGTCTAGCGAAGCCCCACAGCCAGAGTAATTGGTAGCCCAGCACAAGGCACAGACAACCCAGTAACAGCGAATGGAGGTCAAGTCCCACGCCCCCCAATCTTCTTGGGCCAGGAGTCAGCCAGGCCATCAGTGCCAATCCTGCGCTCAACAGCAATACGGCAGGAAACAGATACAACCAGCTTGGACACATCAGTAGCAGAAAACGTAGATGACGCCAGCCATCGCGGAAACTGCGTAAATGCGGTAGCCGATTCCGCCCGTCTGGATAAAGGATGATCGGCACCTCACTGATCTTCTGTTTCTGGAGCGCGGCCTTGACCACCATCTCACTGGCAAATTCCATTCCCGGAGTGATGAGATGGAGGCGCTGGTAGGCCTCCTTGCGGAAGGCGCGGAGTCCACAATGGGCATCGCCGACGGGGGTGCGAAAGAAGAGGTTGAGTAAGCCGCTCAGCAAGGGATTGCCGATGTATCGGTGCAGCCAGGGCATCGCACCGGGCCGAATTCCTCCCCGGAAGCGATTACCCACCACCAAGTCGTCGCCAGCACGCAGTCGTTGCAGAAAAGCATCGAGTTGTCCGAAATCATAGGAATCATCGGCATCGCCTATAACAATGTAACGGCCGGCGGCAGCATCGATGCCCCCCTGTAAGGCATGGCCATAACCAAGCTGCTGGACGTAGACGATACGGGCGCCATGACCACCTGCGATCTCTGGAGAACCGTCGGTGCTGCCGTTGTCTGCCACAATGACTTCTCCACGGATGCCAAGCCGCTGGAAGGCGGCCAGTGCTTTGTCGATGCACCTTCCCACGGTGCGAGCTTCGTTCAGGCACGGCATCAACACCGAGACCTCAATGTCTGTATCGGACAAATGCGGGGTGTCGATTAAACCAAGAACTGCTGGAGAATTCGAGGTAGAGGAACGCATGGCTGTCTCCAGAGAACGGGTCTCGTGGGAGAGCGGATCCCAAATGCTTGTGGAGATAACCTATTATTCCATTCTAAAAAGAGGGAGGCAATCGTCAAGAAGCCCGCAGAAAACTGCCGGCCTTTCTCCAAGCCTTCCAGATCCTGCCAGGATATCTGGTTTGGCGAGAAGTGGTCGCGATTCCCGTCCCGATCGAATCAAGAACCAGTGAAGAACCTGACTCCAGGGCTTGTGCTTTGACGTAACTTGGGATAGCATTTTCGTGACGGGGCGATCATGGCACATGATTCGAGGCGCTGTGGGCCGCTAGGTCCAGTCCTCGCTACACGAAATATCCGGACGCTGGCCACAGCTGCTGGGTTCGAGCCGATGCCACCCAAACTGTGAGATTGGCTGTGCCGCCAACGCTTGGGAGCGCGATCCCATGTCGGACTCACCTCTCCATAGTCTGCAATCCCAGGGGCCGAATTCTCGGCAAGCGGAAGCCTCTTCACTCTATGTGGACTTGTGCGCCTTGGACGAGCTAGAACAGGCGTACACGCGCATCCAGGAAAACTCCCGCGAACTCGACATCAATCCGCTCGTTTTCGAGACCATCGAAGCGGAGGGTGTTGGGGCGTTTCTCAAGCGGCTGAGTGACGACCTGAAAGCGCGGACCTATCACCCCTTACAAGGATCAGAACGCGAAGGCTGGATTGTTCTCCGCGACCTGGTGGTGCAATCCGCGCTCCAGCGGATTTTGGAATCCACCTTCCCTCCAGTGGTTCCCAGTAATCCGGAGGCCGAAAAGACAATCAAGTGGCTCGCCGGCAACATCGACAAGGGACTCGACCGCGCCTATGCGGTGAACCTGAACGAAAGTCCGGACGACGGAGGACTGGATCGGCGCATGGAGCGGGCCGGCCGACGGATCGGCGATCCACAGCTGGTCGGTTTGCTCAAGGAAATCCTGACCGCGTCTCAGCCTCCACAAGTTCTCCTCGTTCCGCTTCTCGCCGATATCGCTTTCGGGGAGATCGACCATATCTTGCAACAGGCCAGGGTGCTGGGCCGCGAGGGAAACTTCCTCCACATCCAATGTGCGCGCGTGGGCAACGAGTTGATCGTGTTGGCGGACCGGGACCCGCGTTACGGCTGGGTTCTGCCCGCAGTGCAAAAACGCCTGCGCGAGGAATTGTCCAATCTCGGCTATGATCTGGCTGCCCTTGAGACTCAATCGCTCGATTTGACCTGTGCCGAGTCGCTGTATTTTCTTGGCTTCGAGCTTCGCTGGGCCCGGAGGAGAGGAGGCAATGTACGGACTCTGTATCGGCTCGTTGAGAGAGCCGCCTTCCACCGAACCGAGAACGCACCATCAGGCCGGCACTTGCGACAGCGTTACCATCTTCTCCGATTCGCGCAAGACGGCGTGGACGGGATGAAGCGACTGTTATGTTGGCAACTCATCCAAAATGCCTATGCAAAAATGAACTCGATCCAGGTGAGCTGGCGTCATCTGCCCATCACCCTGTATCCCATCGTCGCGTTTCTCTCCGGCTGGCACTCGCCGGCAGCTTGGGTTTGCCTGGCTTTGTTTTTCGTCTGCAACTGGCGGAGCATCCCAGGCCTGGTGCTGCGGCCGGCAGGGGTATGGGTAAGGCGGCACAGCCTAGACGCGGTGCTAGGTGCCTGTGCTTTGGTGGCCCTGATCTGCTTAGTTCCCCAGATAGCAGACCTCTGGGCCAACCGTCCTCAAGAGGTCAGCGCACCCCCCTATATGCCGGCAGGATTCTACAAGGGCCTGTTTCATGGAGACTCATGGTGGAGCGATGAGCCGGCATCCGGCGTGACCTACGGCCTGTACGTGCCGCCGCATTTCCAGGGCCAGAAAGGGCCGTTTCCGTTAATCGTCTTCCTGCACGGTCACGAGGGAAGGACGGAAGCGAAGCTTTTCCGAAGGAATTTTCTCACAGCCCTCGCTAATCGCTTCGGCGGCAACGACGGTGCCAACGGCCGCTTTGATTTCGTGGCCTTCGCGCCTATCGACCCATCGGGTCGATGGCTTCCCGAGTCGGCGGAGGTCCGGAACGTTCTCAAGGCGTTGGACTACGTTATACGTCGGCACCGGATTGACCCGGGGCGCATCTATATCACCGGTATCACCGAGGGCGGTGACGGAGTGTGGCGTTTGGCAGAAGCTTATCCGGGCAGGTGGGCTGCTCTTGTCCCCGTCCATTCTTCTCATTATCCTCACACGCTCAAGGTGCGGCATATCCCTACCTGGATCTTTGATTCACACCCAGACGGGCCAGCTTCCATGACAAATCAGAAAACGCTCCTAGCAGAACTCCAGAAGGCCAAGGCCGACATCCGTTACACAGAAACCTCAAAGAAATCCGAGGCCATTTGGACAGAAGTGTATCACTCGCAGGCGCTCTACGATTGGTTGGCGATGAGAAAGAAAAGTTGAAAACAAGCCGGTAGGATCGAGGAGGGGCCGTTTCAAGGAATCGGTCACCACCCATTTCGGAAAGGGCATCTGATGTATAGCTGTCAAGAACGTTGCCGCCACGGGTTAACGCTGATGGAACTGTTAGTAGTGACCGCCATCATCGGAGTATTACTGGGTCTGTTGCTGCCGGCCGTGCAGAGAGCCCGGGAGTCGGCCAGCCTCATCCGCTGTGCCAACAACCTGCGGCAGATCGGTTTAGCCCTCCAGAACAGCCACGATACGAACCAACGTTTCCCCTCGGGGGGCTGGGGATGGAGTTGGGTCGGTATGCCGGATCGCGGGGCCGGGCCGGAGCAACCGGGCGGTTGGTTGTACAATGTCCTTCCCTATGTGGAACAACAGAACCTCCGCAACCTGGGGAAGGGAGAGAATTCGCCACAATTAGAACAGGTTCTTGGAACGGTCCTTGAAACTCCCGTGCCTCTGTTCAACTGTCCTAGCCGTCGCTATGGCGGCCCTTATCCCGTCCTACCACAATATAGCACTTATTTAGTCGGTATTGGTAGCACAGGCTCAACCAGCACCATATCAGTCAGCCGCATGGCCCGAACCGACTACGCCGCTAACGCCGGCAGCCAGAGTTTCAATGAACTCTTCGCAGGTCCTCTGAGCCTTGCGGAAGGTGATAATGCGAATTATCCGTGGCCGAGTACGGACGCCTGTAACGGCATCTTCTACCAGCGCAGCGCCGTATCGATAGCGCAGATTACCCGCGGAACGAGCAACACTTTCCTGGCCGGGGAGCGATACCTAAACGCGATCCACTATTTGGACGGTAATCAGTTGGGCGATAACGAAGGTATGTATGTTGGCTTCGACAACGACAGTTATCGGATTACCGCCGATCCCCCGCTGAGGGATCAGTCGAATATTAACAACTCGCGGATATTCGGCAGCGCACACGTTGCTGGAGTCAACATGCTTTACGGCGATGGCTCAGTCCGACTCGTCACTTATAGCGTCGATCCGGAGATTTTCTTCGATGCCGGACGCCGTTCCGACTGAAATGCGAGCATTTGGCAAACTAATGGAGGAGCAAATGTTCGGAGCCTCCGGGTAATAATCGACGGATGTAATCAATCGGGATCGATGATACTTTGGATTAATAATGAAGCGGGGTGGGTTTCCCAAGCATTTCCACAAGCAACAGCTCCAATTAAGTTAATGTAGACGGAGAGGAGTGAAATAAAAACAACCAACCAATGCACGGCGGAGATCTTGAGGGACGAATTGTAAACAGACGGAAACGCCACAAAGAAGAACGGAAGGACAGGAACCAGGTATCGTGGTCCGTAGCAAACGGAACCGTGCCAATAGTCAAGACTGGCCCAAAACCCGAAATACAAGAGAGCTGCCGAGGAGAGAATTACCGCATGGCGAAAGTTACGTTGAAAAAAGGCAGGCCAGGATGTTAAAGCGATTAAGGCCGCGGGTGCGAATAATATCAGGCCGTGATTTGTTGAGAACGTAAGCCCAAGGGTTCCCCTCACGGGATTTCCCAAAGGAACTGGGCTATCGCATCCGATGGGATTGCCGAAAAAATACTGATTCTGGATAGCCAATAGGACTAAGCATCCAGCAAGCGGGCACGACAATTTCAATGCGCCGATCCGGTCACGCCTGAGCAGAGCGTCTACGATGAGTGGAAAAAAGAGAAGTATCAGGGATCGCTTCATCATGATTCCGATACCGAGAAGACCTCCGGCTAGGAATGGACGACGAAACCGGAGATACAGAGTATAGGAACAAACTGTGGTGGCGAGCAAATATGGTTCGGTAAACAAGGTGCGACCGTAGTGCCATACAGGAGTCCCCAGAAAAGCGATTGCAGTAATAAAGTAAGCGTCTCGGCGATCTTTATAATAAGATCGCACAAGGGCATAGAAGAAAAGCATCGCTACAATCGTGCTGATCCCCGAGCAGAATACTGCTGCAGGTTCGATAAAAGCTGTTCCGCGGAGAGGGAATAACAGGATCGCGAGTAGAATGGGCAGCCCCGGTTGATGCCAGGAAAACTCTTGAGGTGGAATGTTAACGTCCGGCAATTTCGGAGAGCGAGTAGGAACAGGGTGCCCGAAGTCATCTGTTCGCCAGTTCTTAGACGATTGCTCGTACACTTGGCGCCACAGGATACGCCGACCGTGTATGAGCCATACGACGTGGTGATCGATCGGTGTCCCGGCGTGTACTTCCCCCGCCTGGTTAGCCCCCTGATGTACTGCTGCATAATTGTTTGATAAATCCAAATCGCAATCATTCACCAGGCTGTTAAGCATCAATAAATAGTGGGGTTCATCTCCTGAATAAATACGTGGTAAGCCAAAAAAGAGGCTTCCTTTCTTACCAGGCACCGGACCCCATAGGATCTGGGGGGCGAGAAGGAGAAGGGCAATAGGCCACAGCCAATTAAATGTGGAAGAAGTGTACCCGTCTGCAACAGTCTCATCCGAGTTAGATGATAAGTCTACCATGTTATCCTCTGGAATCCTTCGCTACCGATCTTGTAGACACCCTGTCTGCACGACCGTCAGTGAACGCTCGGCGAATCGACACCCCGATACACTCAGACCCAGCCGAAGCTGTCTGCCAAGAAGTGACCATTTACTTCTCTGGATCTTGACTAGCATTCCATATGTTAGCAAACCAAGGAAGGCAGCGTTGCCGAAAGAGACCCTTTTGGTCACATAATCCAGTACAGTACCAAAACAGATTCCTCCACGGCTTTGTATACGGCGAACAGGTGCAGAGATCACACCTTGGGTAATTGGTTTTAGGGATGTTATATCCCAAAAAGCTACATAGGGGGTCCCATCCAGCCCCTTCGCACAATCGGTAGATCAACAATCTTCCAGTTCCACCCAATACCGCTTCTGCTTCTCGAATTCTTTCTTCGTATAAATGTCTCCAGGTACTTGGATCCCGAAACCAGAAGGGATTCCATGACGGTTTGGCCTGAGAGCGTACTCTGCGACATGATTCCAACCAAACCTCGGGATCTCTGACAGTCAGAATGTATTTACTTTCTGGAAAAGAGCAATCCAATGTTTTCAGAGAAAATCGAACTTCCGTGGCCGCTTCGTAAGCTACAATCGAGCGTAATCCTCTCGGATAATGCACTGTCCTAAGACCAAGGTGTACTAGGGCCTTCGTAAGACTTTGTGTTCCTGTTCTGGGCATGCCGATATTTAAGATTTTAGATGCAGTAGGCATCGGTTCTACTCCTCTAATTCATGTTCCGGTTAATACTTTCTGCCTTGCTGGCGGCGGATAGTACTTGGCGATCATGGTGGTGATGCCCCCGCGCAACAGCTTCCAGAACCGCTCGATCCGTTTCAGCTCCAGGTTTGGGTGGTCCGCCAACGCTTCGTCCACTAGCTCGCCGGCGTGCCAGAAAGTGTTGTCGATGGTGATGATTACACGGCGGCACTTGTCGGCGGGGTAACGGCCGGTGAGCCGGCGAAGATGCGTGGCGAAGGCCCATTGCAGCCGCTGCATCTTACTCTCTCCTCTGCGGTGGAGCAGGCCGGTGCGACTCTCCACCGTCTCGGTGTATAGTCGGGACGTAACGAGTTCGACCGAGGCGAACACGTACAGGTGATCCATAAAGCCCCAAGCGCCGACGACTGGCCGGCTGCCTTTGCCCCCCAGCGTGCGGCACAACCTCGGCACCATCAGGAAGCGCGTCTCCTCTTGGCTCAGCAAGACGAATTCCCCTGCATGCGGTTTTTTTCAAGCCGGCGAGGTCTTCCCAGACCGCGGCTTTCTGTTGCGGAACGCCGCACAGGAAGCGGTAAGTAGGGCGGTAGGGACGGATGTCGTGCTGGGTGCAGAAAACTCGCATAGCCGACTTCTGCAATCGGACGCCCCGGGCCTTGAAGAGGAGGTCGGCCACCTCGGCGCGGTTCTAGTTGTCCCGGTCCAGCCCTTGTTTGGCCAGCCCGACGATGCCCCACTGCTGCAAGCGCGGGGTGAGGTCGGGGGTCAGTTTGGGGACGACGCCTTTGGCCTGGCATGCATGCAGGCCGTCCATGCCGCGCTTCAGGTAGGCGTTGAGCCAGCGCCGGAAGGTGCGCGAGGTGATGCCGAGGTCGATAGCGATGTCCTGGTGGGCCCGGAGGCGGGCCGCCATCAGGACGATCGGCAAGCGGTAGCGGAGGGTATGGGCGTCGATGGTTCGGAAGAGCGGGCGCAGATGGCCCTGCTCGCCGACAGACAGACAGATACGGATCACGGGTCGGGACGGGTTCGAGTGCTGTGATGGATAAGAGGTTACTCATGCCATTATACCGAACAGCGTCAACCGGAACATGAATAAAATACCGTCACTAGAGTTTGGGATACTAGCGAACCTCCCCTGTTACTCATCATCCGTTCCTGTTGCTTTAGCTGCACTTCCCCTCAGGAGAGACGGACGCTGGAAAAATGCCAGTAGAGAATCTGGGACTCCTTTCCTACACCTCACAATCTTTTTTCTCGTCCTGCGGCAAGCAAGTTCCAGTTCCTAATAGTTGCTGGCGGCAGTCGAATTAACGATTCTTCGTAGAAGCATCCACCCGGTCGCGGTTAATCTTGTATATACCCAGTCCGTGGACGATTTCTATTTTCTCGAGGTGATACTCGGCAAGTAAACCCGTATCCTGCGGCCAGGCAATTAAATAATTGATCGTCCCTTGTATCCACAGCGGGTGATTCGTGATATCTGCGGGATCGGAAACATCTTTCACTACGAGAGGAACATCTCGACGCAGGTAAAAATAGTTACCGCAATCGGCACTCGATAGATTGATGACGAGTACTCCGGTTACGTCCTGATAACGCCCTATTTTTGCAAGAGCCAGGGAACTTGCTCGCGAGGGTTCTGGGTTCCAATTTAACTCGTAGAATCGAAACCAAGAACCGCTAAAAAGAGAGCAAGACAAAATCGAAACAAAAAGAACTCTCTCCGATCGTTTGGGGAGCCAGCTATACGCAATCTCGAAACCGCCAGCAAAAACAATCAAGACGACCGGTGCAAGAGGCCAGAGGAACCGCTGATCTTTGCGTGCGATAGCCGAATGTCCAACAAGGAATATTAGCCCTGCGAGGGCCATACGCCACTCCCGCGTCATCCCTAGAGCAATCAGAGAGAATCCGAAGAAGGGTACAGCCTCGGCAAGCATTGGCATCCCCCAATCCAGATATTGATGCCATGGTGCCACCCCAAATCTCGCAGCAATTCCTTCTATAATGTTTGCCTGGAAGTTTGCGAGCGGCGAGTGGAACCACTGTCCCCACATTATTTTGTCCAACAGCCCAGCTACTACCAACGAGATTGATAATCCTGTTGCCAGATGACAAATCGAACGCTTCCAATCTTGCCGGGCCGGCCAATCGTCAGAAAGACTTAAGAGGAAAAAGCCTGGAATGAAAAATGCCATCTGGAAGCGAATGGCGAACATGATCCCGAGCAATAGCCCCGTCAATAACTGATTACGATTGAGAAAGTATATGCTCAGTATTAAGGGGATCGTTGCGGCCGACTCGCTCAATGTGCGTATGCTCATATAAATGATGTCGGGACTCAGCGCGGCTAGGGCGAGTAGGCACAAGGCACCTGTAGGACGTCCTCGGCGCGTCCAATCGTGCGCCAGAATTGCGATGCTTACGAGAATCGCAATGCTTAGCAAGATCCGGATGGTTGTGGCCTGGTAAAGTGGATCGCGAACACCGATCAGATCCAACGAATACAAGAGTAGTGCAAGACAGCCCGGATAAAAATAATGTCGCGTGCCGCGCTTGTATTCCCACCAACTGACATGCGGGCCGTACACAATGCCCTGGGCAACTTCCAAATATTGCTGATGCTCGTCGGGATGGACAAAACCCTGGGAGAGGCAGCTTGCCAAGAGTCGCAGGACAATGCCTACTGCGAGAAGACTCCCGAACAGAACATTCACACGGTGCTTCGTCACAGATTTGTCTGACAGCACATCTGCCATGGCCTTATCCGCATACCTGTGCCAGAGACAGTATTAGATTTTCCACCAACAATGACAACCGCAGCTCTTAATAGATTAAGTTCCTACTAGCGGATAAAGCTGAGAAAGCTCCAAGGAAAAAACTACTGATACCGAGCAATGCAACCGATACAAGTAATGGAAGGCGGTTGAGAACTTCTCCCAGCACGACGTAGACTGGAAATATCACAGCCGCGAATCGGGCCGACGACGCCATACCCATCTCGTAGGCGCGCGTCAGATAGGGAATGAATAATAGAATTCCTGCCAACGATGTCTCATACACATTTAACCAACCCCGCCAGGCTCCGAACACTACCAAAGAAATGGATGCTACGAAATACACCGGATTGAACTGATCCCAGCTTAGCACTGACCATATGGTAACTGGTTCGTGCAGAAAAATCTCCCAAATAGGCTGATAGCTCGATAGAGAGAGTATTTTGTCTACCAAGGAGGGTACGCTTCTCCCCCAATGGACTTGTGTTTTGGCGAAAGCCAAGGGGTCGCCGAATTGAGCATACAAAAAGGCTGAGTAGGCGAGCAGACCCCAGCACCCCAGCGGAGTGGCCAAGATAGCACGAATGAAAATGGCGCGTCGGTTTGGCGATCGGCGAAAAGCATAAATCCACAACGGCATTAGCAGCCCAACACCAACGGGGCGGGCTGCTGAGGCTAGCCCGGCAATCACAGCGACGACCTGCAAAGGCCATCCTCGCTGGATGCCAAGCAAGAACAGAATCGAGAGTAACAAGAAAGTGGATTCTGAGTAGGTCATCCGGAAGAAGAGTGTGGCGGGCATCAACCCCAGCGTCAACAGCGTGAGCGAGATCATATCACGATCAGGAGTCGATCGATGACGTAGATAAATGGCGGCTATGACAAAGGCCGCGACAAGACTGGCGTGCGATACCACCAACAGCGACCAGGTTGGTTCAAGGCCAGTCATCCATATCACACATGCCCCTAGCAACGGAAACAAAGGAAAGAAGGCGACCACCGAGCGCCGGTTAGGATCGTAAGAGTACCCTCCGGTGGCTATGGTCTTGTACCATCCGCCGTCTTGCGCGGAAACACCCTCACGGAAGCTCCGCCCCATGGAACCATCTAAAGGTGCTACGAACTGATGCCCGAAAGATACGCCTAAGAGGAACACGCTACTGGTCAGTATGTAGATGATGACACCGCTCATAAGCGAGCCCATCCCCTCCTCGGCCTTTTGATCTCTCTTATCTACAGGAAAAGCTTTGGTCATGACCTGTCTCCTCGGCGTAATACCCATCGAGGCCGGCAAAACAAGGCTATGATTACGACTCCGCCAAGCAAACTTCCCTTTAGGATGTCCGACCAATTGGCACAGCTAGTCTGACTTTCTCGTTCGACCGTTTGTGGCCTAATGCGTCGGATCCACTCCACCACTTCGTCGAGATATTCCCCGCCGCCAGGCTCGACCTGGCGCATCGGCTGATTCCCTACCTTACCCACACTGCCGGGCAGCGGCTTGAAGAGGAAGCGGTCATCGTCAACCTGCTCGTTGAGGCGAACACGAAGCATTCTCATCGTGGCATCGAGGACGATCTTGCCCAAGGAGCCATCAGGCGCGCGCTCATAGTGAATATTGCGTAATGTGAAGGGTGCCCATAGTCTGGGAAGGACCTCCCGGAAGTCTGAGAATTCGACTCGATGCACCTTAGCTAATCGAGGATAGCTGACCTGTCGGACGACGACGGAGCAGCCACGCTCGACATCCAGCCACAGCTGGTCGCGCCCGGACATTCCAAGACATGACACCAACGGTCGCCAATTAGCTCCATTTGCGATCGTGCCTTATACATCGAGGAACGTGACACTGCTGATAGTGCGGCCGGAAGTTCATCGTTCACGTTCGGTGAAGGACGCTGGGCGAGCGACCACCAGCCCAAAGCCATCAGCAATAATTCTTGAGGTGCCGTGCCGGGAAGAGGGTCTCTTGGAGACAACTGCTTTTCAGCAAATATCCGAGCCCACGGATACTCCACGATCATCCGATTAGAGGTCACGGTGAGCCGTTGCTGGTAGGGATCTTCTTGCCAATCAAACCCCGCTGCGCCGTGAGAACCCCAATGGAAAAATCGGTCGGGTGCCTTGACAGCTACCACGCGATGTACGTACGATTTTGCCTGTACGCCGGATCGATCCGTGCGGTCGCTCTCGTACTCGACCTCCCAAGCCCATAAACGGTCCTGAGCCTTGGCCAATTGCTGCTTCAGCGCTGGCGATGATAGCAATGCCGGCCGATCACCCGCTGAAATCCATTCGGCTGCTGCCAAGAGGAGACCAATACTTTGAAACATCATGTGCTGCTCGGCTTCTTACGCAAACGTCCAATAAGGTAAACTATCAAACCGACGAGGGCCACACCATTGACAACCAAGAACAGAGGTTTTAGCACGCGAGATCTTCTCTCGGCATCCCCTGCATCTCGTATTTCTCTCTGGCCACTGCGATCACCTCGTCCAACTGCTGGGGATTTGCCGGAATTTCGTACGTTACGCCGATATCCCCCTTTACTTCGGGGAATGTTTTGTCATGGACGGAGGTACCTGGCGTTGTGTACTTCAACTCGAACCGCTCATAAGGCCATGGCGTCAGATCAAAAGCACTTACTTCGAACTGGGTCACGAAACAGGGAGAGGCAAAAACCTGTCCCTTCGTGTCCGCGCAAGTGTATTCCTCCATCCGACAACGACGCGGCAGCCAAACAATTCGGCCCTTCAACTGCTCGTGTTCGCTGCAATTGAACCGGATCAGCAGGCGTCCGGCCTCATCCAGAATATCGAGTCGCTGTACTGCGTAGCCGCGCTCTGGATCGAGGAAAAAATCGAATCGCCGCAGCGGGGGCTGTGCCTTATTGGCTTCACGGCTAGCCGCGAGTCGCTTCTGAATGTCCTCCTCACTTATTTTGGTGAAGTGTTGCGTGTGACGTAAACTCTTCTCCTGTTCCTCTAAGTCGATTGGAGCAATGTCCTCCCATAAGTCCCGAGCCGTTACTTGCACGCGCAATAGTTTGCGGCCATTCAGTTCAGTCATGCTGGTAGCTTCTGGCCGTCCTCCTTCTGTCAGCAACGCCAACAAATCCGATTGCGGTCGCCATGCGAGCATTAGCTCACCGACATTCCTCGGCAACCTTATGCCGGCCGCTCGAAAGTAGCCCTGGGAAAAAAAGCGGTCCTTGGGATGATTCTTCCCAGGAAGCCACTTGATAATCGTCGGCTTCTTACCGCCCGCATGTTTCCCAGCTTTCTCCGAATCACCCATATAGAGGACGCTTCGGTCGAATCCGATCTCGGTTGATAGTTTGCCTTCTTTCTTCGGCTGACGGAGCATGTACATTCGGCTGTCCCTGAACCCGAGCAGAAAATCGTTGTTGCTAATGATACTATCCCGCTTCTCTGGAACGATACATATCTCGGTCCATTTGACCGCCAATGGATCCAGTTCAGCGTAACGAGACAACGCAACCCGAAGTGAATCGGGTAGGACCGCCCCCTGAGCGTGGAGAACCGAATTCCCGATTAGAGTGACTGAAACTGCCGCAACGAATGCCAAACGTCGAGCATAATATGAACCCATCACAAGATCTCCGATGGTGTGACCTAGACATGCGAGACACATGTTCGCCTACGCAGTCTGCTGGTTATACAGCGTGTAAGCCAGATCCCCGTTCCTGTCAGTATGGCTCCCGCCGCCATACCGAACACACGTCCCGGCCAAGGAGAAGCCAATTGAGGCACTAATGCAAACCCGGTCCAACCGCGTCGAAACCGATCAATCGGCATTGGTTCGATGCTAAGGGTGATGAAGGTGCCATCAACCAAGCGAGCTTCGGAAGGCGATAATTCGACCAGCAGGTGAAAACGACCGCGACCGAGTTCAGTTTCCTCAAATAGGACTATCGTCGGCAGACGAATGCTGTCCAGTTCGGCCACAGTCAGTTTGGCCGGTGCCAACGCGAATCCTAGCTGTCGCGCCGCCTGGGCCAGCCCGCCCAGACTTGACTGTTCGGCCCCTCCGGGTACTGCTGCGACAACCTCCTCATAGGTGCCTGTGTACCCTAGCAGCCGCAATTGCAGGTAGAGGCAGTTCACTCCATCTCGCTCAGGACAGCGCCAATGTGCGAAGTCGTCGCCCGGCGCACTCGACGCTTCAGCGTTTGTTAGCCCCAAGGAAAGCAAAGTCAACATCGCCACAACGCGGCCACCCCATGGCTGGCTATCTCTACAGGATTGAAGCAACGAATCACTCCGCTTCGCTTCCGTTGGAATCTCTTCCTCAATCAATCGTTTCTGACGTAGGCCAAAACAATTTGATCTGAAAATCAGCCAGGCGATCAATCCCCAACCTGCGACACTGATCCCCAACAACAACCACCAGTTCGTCTGGCTCCCTGCAGGCACAACCACATATCCCTGCCAAATACGACAGAACAAGTCACGGGAGGAGTGATACTTTTCCCCGCTTGTCCCATCGATCAAAGTTACCCCATGCGCGTCGGCATCTACCACAAGCACATAATGACCATCAGTGCGGTTGCCCGTCTCAAGCCTCGGATGCACTAATGCGATCAGCGGTAATCGGTATGCTTTTGAAAGTTGCTCGTAGGTGCAGCGCCGAACTTCTGCCGGAAGCGAATACCGGGTGGCTAAATCCCGCAGCTCGGCCAATGATAAACCTCTATCACCTGCATCGACCTGCTGGAAGAACTCGCTGGATGAAACAGCTCGATCGTGTGCTTTCAGCAGCATGTAGAGAGCATTCGGGCCGCAGCGAAATGCCTCCGGCGGTAACCGGAAAACATTGGAGCGTCCGCTGGGGAGAGTGGACGGTTTCGGGCCGACTTCTTCAGCAATCGTTATACCCATCGACGAAATCAGAGAAGCTACGGCCAAGAAATATCTCCAATGCATCGCGGACACTCCATGAAGAAAGGAACCCGGCCTGCGATCGGCAAACGAAGACAGGCCGGGCGATCCGTTATCAATCACGGTCCCGATGAGCTTCCACATTTAACTACTGTGTCGTAGATATAGCACGATGTGGCATTCCCGCAGCAATAAGCTATGTCATCAAACGTCCAGCTGCTTCCGCAAGTGGAGTCGTTGTAGAGCGTCTGCGCCTTCGTGCAATCCACTCCCGTATTATTCTTGTACGTACCTGCTTTACACTCGACTGATATCTCGCAATGGCATCCGCCACGCATAACGGAGGCTTCGTCCTCCGGCACCATCGCGCCGACCTGCGGACCGGAGTTGCCGTACCAGATGGCACCGACGACCAAGACAGCAACGGCCACAGTAGTTCCTGTACTTTTCCTGAACATGTTGGTACCCTCTCGATGAAAACAACCTCCATTCGCAGCGGGCGAACACCACCCGCTACACCGACTGGACCTATTGCCGATTGTCTCGCTATAATCACGGTCCCGAGGAACTTCCACATTGGGTTTTATCTACTTCACGGTATTCCAAGCACGCTGTAGCATCCCCGCAGCAATAAGCGGTAGCTTTATACCCATATTGGGTTCCACAACTGGATAACTTGTAGAGCGTCTGTGCCACCGTGCAATCCACTCCCTTATTATTCTTGTACGTACCTGCTTTACACTCGACCGATGTGTAGCAGAAGCAATCGCCGCCACGTATAACGGAGGCTTCGTCCTCCGGCACCATCGCGCCGACCTGCGGACCGGAGTTGCCGTACCAGATGGCACCGACGACCAAGACAGCAACGGCCACAGTAGTTCCTGTACTTTTCCTGAACATGTTGGTACCCTCTCGATGAAAACAACCTCCATTCGCAGCGGGCGAACACCACCCGCTACACCGACTGGACCTATTGCCGATCGTCCTGCGACCTATTCCTACTTCCAGTTTGTTTCCACTACATTTCGCAATGCGCAAACCGCATGTGTCCGCGGGCAGAAGGACTCTCTATCATCAATCTGATTAGTGGCGAGAAAACAACATAACCAGTGGGCGACACGCCGATAGACATCCGCAGATGGCTGAAGCTCAGGAGGCATCAACGTGAGACATTCCGCCAAGTGGCCGGTGATCAACAATCGGGTGGTAGGTGAATCATTGTCCCGTTTTTTTGTGTCCACTGGCTTGTTCCCTACATCCGCCCACCAATCCGCCGACCAGTGTCCATCCGTCGCTTGCCGCGAAACTGCCGCCGCGATCAACGCCTTCAGCCGTTCTTCAAGCCGGGCACGGACCGGAGCGCTAAGGGGGCGATCTCGGCCTTCAACTCGCCGGATGACCATCAGGGCGTAGAGCAAGTGCGTTCCACCGCAACTTCCACGCTCAAACGGCGCAGCCAGCAACGCTTCGGTCAAATCATCCCAGCCGAACGATTCGCCGAAGCGATTGGTCCAGCGCACTCCCACAGCGGGGTACAGGGCATAGGCGATCGCTGTCCACGGCAGTTCCTTCTGCTGAAGATGGAAGTTCTGCACCGAGTCGCGCAACAGATCCCGTAAGTGGAACTTTTCTTTCGGAGTGGCGAACTCAGTAGACAAGGGCAACCCTGCTTCCGCGAAGGTGGCCAGGCAGACATCGCGGTGGTTCTCAGCTCCCCCGGCGGAAGCAACCTCAAGAGTGCGGTAGCGGATGCCACTACGGGTCCGAAAAAACGCCGGCTCGCCAAAAAAACGCTCGGATGACGACAGATCAGTCAAAGCTACGAACACTTCGCGGCCGCTTGTGAAGTGGGGTCCGGGTATGGGACCCCAACCGTACAGTCGTATCAGATGTAAACAGTAAGGGAGGTTGCGCGGGCCTGGCTGTGGCGAGCCCCGCACCCTCTGGATGCACGCCGCTTCGTCGGAATTCTTGCTGAACAGCACGGGAGCAAGTGGCGGGATATGCCGGGGCGCGTCCTCGTCGGAGTTGTTCGAGACGGTCTCTACGACAATCGCTTTCGGCAGAGACCGATTCGCCAAGCCGAAACCAGCGGTTATAGCTGCTCCACTTACCAACATCAGCAGCAAGAAAAAACGGAGCTTCGATGCTCGGCTGAAGCGTTCGGCCTTTTTTTCAGATGAGGCAGCGAACATGGGTGCTCTCCTCGCAAGATCGTCCCTGAAGCAGCTGCACCCGTTCTCTTTTCCGGTTGTGGATAATCGTAAAGGAGGGTGGTGAAGCCGTCAAGGAGCGCTTCCCATTTTGTCGTTTTTTCTCATAATTTCTCATGACCGATGAAGGCGGTGATCCTTCTTGCGGGCCGGAAGAGCCGATACTGTGGCCGGCGGCATGTCAGTATCCTTCAGGGGGACCGGGGCTACGGCTTCCCCTGGACCGTCGCCCTGGTGCTGGCCTGGGGCCATCCGCCCGCTGCTGGCCGAGGGAGGCGCGGGACACGGCAGTGGCAGCTGCGGCGGGAGCGGGCGGTGATCGCTGTTGATCGGGCGGCACAGCAGTACCAGGGGTGCGAGCCGGAGAACCGGCTGGTGGCCCGCGAACTCGAACGCCGCTGGGAAGACTCGCTCAAGCAACAGCTCGACGAGGAGTATGAGCGGTTCGTGTGGGGCGACCCGGCCGAGTTAAGTGACACGGCGTTGTCATCTATTCGCGCGCTGCCGTCCGACCTGCCGGCGATGTGGTTGGCAGCACCACGCCCTCGGATCGTCAGCGCATCGCCCGGCTGCTGCTGGAACGGGTGGTCGTCACCGTGGACAAGGCGAGTCAGCGGGTGGACGTGCAACTGCACCGGGTCGGGGGCTGCGTGCGATCCCATACCACCTCCCGGCCCGTGGCTCGCTATTGTTAGAAGTCGGACTACCCGCGCCTGGTTAGCTCGGATGCGGGAGCTGTGTATGGGGCGCGACAATTCGTCGGCCATCGCCGAACGGCTGAACTCCGAGGGGTTCCGTCCGCCGAAGCGGACGAAGCGGTTCAGCGCGGAGATACTTCGGCGTTTGACGGCCCACCTGGGTCCGACCTCGCGGCAACGTCACGAGAGTATCACCGGGCTGGAGCCCGACGAGTACCGGCCGATGGGCCTGGGTCCGGCAGCTGGGCATCAGCCGGGAGACGGTCCTCCTCTGCTCGGATATCATCGGCATTATACCGACGGCGGAACTGGATGGGACATGACATGCGGGGTTGCTGTGGCTGCGGCTCTTGCCTGGCCAAATTCTCCGCCGAGGAGGCAGTGGAAGAATTGCTTTCCAGTGGCGGAGGCGGCACGGTACGCGTGCGGTGATTGACGCTCATCCGGCGAAGAACGCAATGAAGAGAAGGGGAATTTCGACGTGCGTTGCAGCCGGAGAGATTATGGTCGCTGGCGTCGCGTACAGCTATCTATAGGCTTCAGAGTGGCAAAGGCGAGGATTTGGTGCAACATTTAGTGCAGTACCGATGAATATGTCTCCGTAAGTCCTTATTTTTCAACTACACCTGGCAGGGCTCGAACCTGCAACCTTCGGTTCCGTAGACCGCGCTGCATGGAGCTACCTTGGAGGTTCATCGACTCTTGCCTCGTTCTGCCGTCTGGACACCCGATGTAGTCCGCGCTGCGTCAAGTGTGGTGCAGGTTGAGCTTCCGAAGTCTCCTTTCTGAAAACCTATTTCGCACGTTATCCGCACGCTATCCAAGAAATCGCATGGAATTGATTGGACTTATGGAAAGACCGCTGCAATCGACTATTTCCATAAGTCCTTGCTAAACATGGGCTTCATGGTTTTCTTTCATCAACAAAGTAGTCGATCCACCCGATCATCATCTCTTCCCACGTTTGATCGCCCCAGAAGACGTTCTTCGACGGGTCGGGGTTACTGGGATTTTGCGGCGAATTGTCGAAGTGAGCGACGCAGTGCAGCTTCGTTCCCCTGGGTATCGCTTTGGGTTGGTCCAGGCGATAGACGCTCTGCCAGCCGAAGTTGTAACGGGGCACGGAGAGCAGGATCTCCTTCTTGCCGTCGGGATAAAGGGCCTCGTAAAGAAAATCCTTGCCGCGCAGGTGCATGTGCGGCATGAAGTGCATCAGATGGGTGTCTTCCGCGAAGACGTGCTCCGCCTCGATTTTGTAGTTGTCCGCCCCGGCCGGGATTTTGTCGAAGCGCGTGATGAACGACGAATTGTAGATGGGTTTCGTGAAGATCCGGTGGCGCAGCTTCTCCTTGGCGAAGACGAGGCCGATGGAGGATTGATCGCGGTACGGCTGGCCGTTGGGCGTGTAGTGCATCTGGAAGACCAGCCGCGCCCCGGCCGGAATCTTCTTGGCGAAGCCGTCTTCCAGGTTGAGCGGCATGTCGCCGGGCGCGGTGCCGCACAGGACGGCGCCGGGAGCGTCGGGATTGAGAATTTCCCCCTTGGGCACGATGAAGACGACGATGTGATGGACCACGGCCGAGGCGCCGGGTTTGGCTTCGGCCTTTTGCACCCAGTGGTCTTCCGTGAAGCCGGGATCGACCGTGAAATACTGATAGGGGACGCCGTTTTTAGGTGATCGGGCCGGCACCGCGTATTCGCGCGGCATTTTCACGATAAGGTCCGGTTGGCCGATAGTCCAGCCCGTCGGGAACTGTCGCGGCGGCGGTAAATCTTTGCCGTCGCCGCGCGGCGTACCGCTGTCGATCCAGGTTAAGAGGGTCTCGCGATCCTCCTTCGAGAGCCGGCGGTCGTTCTTGAACTTGCCGTAGCGCGGGTCGGCGTGCCAGGGCGGCATGCGCTCTTCGCTCACCACTTCACGGATCGTGTCCGACCAGGCCACGGCATCATCAAAGGACAAGAGCGACATGGGACCGATCTGATTCGGACGATGGCATTCCTGGCAATTTTTCTGCAAGATTTGGCTGACGTGCTTGGCGTAGGTGATGGCCCCATCCGCCTTCGGTTTGGCGACGCGGCCGATCAGGCAGCCGGCCGCCGTCGTCGTCGGGACCGAGACGGGCTTGCCGGTCAGCAGTTCATCGAGGGCCACGGCCAGGTCGCGCCGCGTCGGCTTGCCGGGCCGAGCGTAACCGATGCCGAACTGGTCGTCGATGCGTCCCTGGTACAAAACCTTGCCGGAACCGTCGAGGACGAACACTTCCGGCGTGCGTCGGGCGCCGAACTGATCGGCGACTTTGTTGCCCACGTCTTTGAGGATCGGGAAGGGAATGGCGTGTTGACGGGCGTGGGTGGCCACTCGTTCCAGGCCGTCCTGGGCGTTGGCGTTGATGCCGAGAAAGGCAACGCCTTTGCCGTCGTATTCCTTGTGCAAGTCCGCGAGGACCGGCAGGAAAAGGTTGCTCAACGGACATTCGACACCGAGGAAGACAACGACGAGGGCCTTTTTGTCCTTGAACTCGGCCAGGGACACCGTGCGCTGGTCGCGCGGATCTTTGAGACGAAAGTCGATCATTTTTCGGCCCACGGCAGCCGGTTCGGTGCGCGGATAGGCGTGCCCACAAACCAAGGCCAAGGAGCCGATCAATAACGCGGAGGTGACAGAACGCAGCGACATGGGACAGTCTCCCGATCCGTAAGGACGATAGCGTTGTCCATGAACATAGAAACAAGCATGAGGGGCAACCCACCCTATCAGTATAGGGAGCCTGTACCGAGACCAACCCGGAGGGCGATGATTATGCGATCAGATCGCGGATGGATGATCCGTTGTATGTGGGAGAGATTGCCGATCTTCCCTGTTTCTGTTTAGCCGCGACCCGCGGGGGAGCGCGTGTCTCGCGCTCCCCGCGGGTCGCGGCTAATCGACGAAATTACAATCCCGCTCGCGGCGTGACCTTCACTTCCATCTCCGTGCCGCCGCGCTTAATGCGGAGCGATACCGTCGTTCCCGGTTGGATGTGGCTGGCCGCCTCATATAGATCCGGCAATGTGTCGGTCCAGCGGTCATCGACGGTCAGCAGGCGGTCGCCCAGTTTGAGTCCCGCCGCGGCCACCGCGGTGCCAGGCAGCACTTCCTTGACGATCACGCCCGCCTCTTCGTCGCCGCTCGGCTTGTGCGCCACCAAACCCCATTGCCCGGCCGAGGACAACAGCCTCGGCTCCGGCGGACCTCCGAGCATGAGACTCATCAGCGTCTTTTCCAGCGACGCCATCGCGTTGGCCGGTTTGTAACCGCTGGGCGCCAGCGTCATCGTCTGGGCCTGATAATCCAGCGTCATCTTGTAGCGGGCGAAGAACGGGAAGCCGACGATGCCGTACAGCGGCCCCAGCTTCTTCGACATCACTTCGAGGAGCGGATGGTCCATGACGATCGCCGGCTGGTTCGCGGCCTTCTCCGTGCCGACTTCCAACTCCTTTACGCTGGCCTCGCCGATCGACCCGAACAGCGGGAAGCCGGATTGCGGCTTGCCCTTGAGCAGTCCGGTTTCCTTGGCCAGCTTGTTGTTGAACAGGTTGATCGGCGCGCCCGTGTCGAAGATGACGCGGTACGGCCCCTTGCCGTTGACCTTGACCATGACGGCCATGTGCCCGCTCTGGAGCAACTCAAACGGTACGACGCTCGGCTTGGCGAGTGGTTTCTCGATCGTTTTTACGGACGGCTGATCGGCGGGCAAAAGCGGCAACACCAAGGAGAGACCAAGCACCGTCAGCGCGAGATAGCGAGGTTTCATGTCACAGGCCCTCCCCGATCTTGACGGTGATGTCCTTCATTTCCTTGCCGCGCTTCACGGTCAACTTGATGTTGTCGCCGCGATTCGCTTCGCCGACCCGTCTTTGCACGTCGTCGGTGTTATAGACACCGCGTCCCTTGACGCGAGTGATCTCGTCACCCGGCTTGAGTCCCGCCTTGCCTGCCGGTCCTTCCGCGAGGACGGACTGCACGATCGGGTATTCGTCGCCTTCCTTGAGTTCGACGCCGAGGAAACCGCGCAGCCGCACGGGCGGGGTCGGCTTCGTGCCCAATAGCGCGCCCAGCGATTTCATGAGCGTGCCCAGGATGTCGAGTCCGCCCGCATTCCCACCCCGGCCGCCCATTGACGCCGGCGCTTTTGGCTTGTAATCCAGCGGCGTCCATACCATCTTGTCGCGCGTGAAGTCGATCTCCATGCGGTAGCGCGCCAGCACGTTGTATCCGATCATGCCGTGCAGCTCGACGCCGGCGAGGCCGAGTCCGTTCATCCCCTCGACCTGAAAAGGCGTTTCGACGCGGCCCTTGAGCTTGGTGAGGACGACTCCGCCCTCGATCTCGAAGCGGTCGAAAGTACCCCAGCCGTTTCGATCGGCCTTGACGCCGAGCTTGTCGGCGACGGCCGTGGCGACGAACAGGGCCGGTGCGCCGGTATCGACGATGAAGTTGTACGGCCCCTTGCCGTTGATCTTGGCCCGCACCAAGATGTGCTTGGGTTTGGTCAACCGGTAGGGCACTTGAAACGACTTGGGCGGCGTCTTGGCCGGCTCGTCGGCCCGCGCCGGCGGCGCCAGACCGAACACCGCCAAGGCGGCGCAGCAGCAGAGTATTCGCATGGCGAGGCTCCCCAGATGCAGGGTCAAAGATCGGATTGCACTGCGCGGATTATACCAGAATCTCCCTCTTACTTCTGCCCGCCCGCCGGCTTGTCCCTCTTGAGGCTCGGCCTCTGGCCGTCGTGGCGCACCTCGATGCGACCCGGCTTGTCGGCGGTCGCGCCGAGGAAGATGTAACACATCTCGTTGGTCGTCTCGTCGCCGAAGAACACCAGGCGCGGAGGGCTGAACGGGTTGTTGGGGTTCTTCGCGCTGTTATCGTAGAACGCCTCGACTTCCAGGCGTGTGCCGGGCTTGATGTCGATCGGATCCTTGAGGAAATACGTCTCCTGCCAGTTGTAGTCCCAGTCCTTGATGGCCACGAGCGTCGTGGGCCGGCCGCCCGGCGGCGTCAACGTCACCTTGATCTCGCGGCCGAGCATGTGCATGTGCGGCATGACGGAGTACAGTTTGCACTCCTGCAACACTTCCAGACCGCCCGTCACACGGTAATGCTCGTTGTACGCCGGCACGACCAGGAAGCGGCCCTGGATGACCATGCCCTTCCATTTTTGGGTTTTGCCGCCCTTGGCGAAATACAGCCCGATCGACGTGCGGTCCTTCTCGACCCGGCCATTGCGGTGATAATGCAATTGCAAAATGACATCGCTGCCGGCCGGAAGGAAGTAACCGTAACCCTCCGGCAAGTGACGCGCCATCTGTCCGGGCGCCCAGCCGCCCAGGCCGCCGACCTCCCCGGATTTCGGGATGAATCCCAAACCCATGTCCGACGAATAGCCCGGGCCGCGATCCTGTCCCTTCTTCTCCTTGCCGCGTTCCTTGTCCTCCAGCGCACGGGCCTTTCGGGTCTTGTCGAAGTAATTGAGCGAGTGGTGAACGATCCGGCTGTTGCCCGGCCGCACTTCGACGGCGGTGACGAAGTGGTCCTCGGTCAGCTTGGTGGGCAGGACGAAGCAGCGAAACAGGTCGGGTCCGCTCGCGCCGACGGTCATTTCCTTGGCCACGGTCAGCACGAGGTCCGGCTGGCCGAGATGCCAGCCCTGGACGAACTGTCGCGGCGACGGAGCGTCTTTCGGGTCGCCCTCCGGCGTGCCGCCGTCCATCCAGGCGGCGAGCGTGCGGAGGTCTTTCTCGGACAGTTTGCGTTCGTTGTGGAACGCCAGACCCTCGACCGGCTTCCACGGCGGCATCTTGCGCTCCTGCGTGTACTCCTTGATGTCGCCGGCCCAGTTGACGGCTTGCTTGTAAGTCATCAGCGCGAACGGCCCGACCGCGCCGGGCCGGTGGCACTCCTGGCAGTTCTTTTGCAAGATCGGCAAGACATCGCGGTGATACGTGACGGCCCCGTCCTTACGTTCCGCGCGCGTGCGGGTGATGGGGCAGCCGATGGGCCGGGTGGCCGGCTGGGTCACGGGTTTGCCCGCCAACAAATCGTCGAGAGCTTGCTTGAGATCGGAGCGCGTGGTGCGGGCGTTCCGCTTCAGGCGCGCGGCGAAACCGTCGTCGATGCGGCCCCGGTAACGGAGAACGAAGTTGTGATCGAGCACGAACGCCGACGGCACGGTGTCGGCCTTGAAGGCGTCGGCGGCCTGGAACCGCTCGTCCCGAAGCATGGGGAAGAGCAGTTTGAATTCGGCGGCTTGCCTGGCGAGTTGCGCGGCGTCCTCGTCGCCGCTGTGTATAGCCAGGAAGGCGACCTGTTTCGCCTTGTAGTTCTTTGCCAACTCCACCAGGATCGGCGCGTAACTGTTCGACACTGGGCAGTCGAACGAAAGAAAGACGACGACAATCGCTTTTTTGTCCTTGAAATCATGAAGCGAGACGCGCTCGCCGCCGATGCTGGGCAGCGTGAGGTTGTCGATCTTCTTGTTGAGCTTATCGACGACAACCTTGATCGGGGCACCGACCGAGACGACGGGCAGTCCGATCAGAATGGCGAGGACGAGGGGCAATCCCGAGGGCAGCCTTCGCATGAAACTTCTCCGATTCAACACCATCCGAAATCAACGCGCATCAGGAGGATTTACCGCGAGTGCGGCAATCGTGTTTCAATCGTGGACACATAGCCCCCGGCTTGCCGGGGGAAATTTCTCCCGGCAAGCCGGGGGCTATGTGGCTTCCTCCCATACGGTATGATAGGCGCCGATGGACTCGAAATACTCGAACATTCGCCGATAAAACGGCAACACCGCGAGGGTGGCACTGTCGCCGATGACGAGGAGCTTGCGGCGGGCGCGCGTCAGGGCCACGTTGGTGCGGCGCACGTCGGCGAGGAAACCGATCTCGCCCTCGACGTTGCTGCGCACCAGAGACAGGACAACTGCCTCCTTCTCGCGCCCCTGGAAGCCGTCCACGCTGTCGATTTCCAGTCCAGGCACCGGCAACAGTTCGCGCAACCGGCGCACTTGCGCCGCATACGGGGCGATCACCGCGATGTCTGGGGCGGACACACCGCACTGGATCAGGGCACGGACCTTCCCTGCCACCAAGACCGCTTCTTGCGGATTGAGGCGACTCTCGCCGTCCGGCTCGACTTCCTCCTCGTAGCCGGCCCCGGCCGTGTCGATGAATTGCACGGGTTCCTCGGTCAGCGCTGAGGGAGCCACGCCTGGCAGGTCGCAAAGGCGATGGGTGGCCACACGGGGATCGGCGCTCAATGCGTCCTCGTAAAACTCGCGGGAGGAAAAGCCCATGATGCGCTCGTTCATGCGATATTGCACATCGAGACGGCGCGTCACGAGGGCACCAAAGAGGGCGACGAGCCGTTCTTGCAAGCTGACGGCAAAGCCTTGCTGGACGGCTTCTCGTGATAAGACGGTCGGCGGCAATTGGCAGTGATCGCCGGCCAGGACGACACGGCTCGAACGCAGGAGCGGAATCCAGCAGCCCGGCTCGGTCGTCTGACACGCTTCGTCGATGACCAGCACATCGAATGTCCGGCGGCCGATGATCTTGGCGTCGAGTCCTGTCAGCGTGGAGCAGAGGATCGGCGCGGCGTTGAGGATGCTTTCGACGGCCTGATTCTCCAGGCGGCACGCGTCGGCGAGCAAGGCCCGCGCTTCTTGCCACATGTCCTGGCGAGCGCCCGGCTCGGGGCGTGCCCGTGTCCACTTCCGGGCCTGGCGAAACAGGGCAAACGCCTCCTTGGAGAATTTGCGGGCCAGCTTCACGTCGGAATGATTCTCGACCATCAAGTCGAGGGTGTGTTCGCGCAACTGTGGAAGAACGCGGGCCGGATGGCCCAGCGCACCGCCTGTTCGCCCCAGGCCAACAGGCGTTCGAGCAGGTTATCGACCGCGAGATTGCTGGGAGCGCAGACAAGCACCTTTTCGCCGCGGCGCACGGCCTGGCGGATCAACTCGACCACGGTGGTCGTTTTGCCGGTTCCGGGTGGGCCGTGGATGACTGCCACGTCACGCGCGGACAGACCGAGGCGCACCGCTTCGCGCTGCGATTCGTTAAGGCCGGCATCCAGGGGAACGAAATCGGCCGGCGGCGCGAACTCCGGTCTTCGTTCGCCGAGCAGGACATCACGCAACTCGGCGAGACGATCGCCGTGCGCGGTGCGGGCGCGATCAAGAGCCTGACGCTGGCGCAGTTGCGCGGCCTCGTCGTGGGCGAGGTCGAGGCGATAGAGCGATTGCTCGCGCTCCTCGTCGGGCAGCTCATCGAACGCCACATGCACGAAGTTGTCGCCGCGCTCGCTGACGATGCCGCGCCAGCCAGTCGCCCGGCCGCCCTGGACCGAAAGCAGCACCGGCGAGCCCGCTTGCAGGCGCGTCCACGGCAGTGGCTCGCTGGGATTGCGCTTGCCCAGTGTCAGCAGGGTGCGTCCGCCCAGGCCGGCGTATTCGTCGCGCACCACGAGATCGACCAGGCAATCGCCGCTCTGCTCGGCATCGCCCGGAGACAGCCGCCGGATGCGCTCCAGGATTTGCCGCGCTTCCGCCTGCGATTCGAGTTCGAGTAGCTCGGCCAGACGTTGGAAATGATCGACCGACATGCACGATCCATTGGACTAGCCCGCAGCGCCAGCGAGGGGCCCCTTGCTCGCGCTGCGGGCTGGTAGTGACTTACTTGAGCGGGGAATAATCGGTCGGCGTCATGTAGACCGATTCCGGCGCCTTGGCGAGCAGCGAACCGTCCTTCTCGGACTCCGCCCTGGCTTTCTTCCACTCGGGGTCGTCGCGGAACGCCTTCCAGCTCTTGTCCGCCGCTTCCTTGCTCGGATAGGCGAGGATGTAAATCAGCTTGTCCTCGGCCCCCTTTTGCTCGCTCGGCCCTTGTCTCAGCGGCATCCAGAAGCCGATGATGGTCATGCCGTGCTTCTCGAACAGCCGGTTGGTGTGCTGCCGAAAGCGTGCGTTGAGCGCGTCGATCTTGCCCGGCGCGGCCGTGTAGGTCCGCAACTCGAAGACGCGAGTATCCACCTTTTTTTCTCCCTTGTCGGCCTTGTGCGCCTCGGCCAGATGAACCGCCCCGAGCACAACCAGGCTCCCCATCAGCACGGCCAGCAGATATTTCATCGTTCGCACTCCTTCCGAAAAAGCGAGCATCCCACCGTTAACGCCCCCGCGCCGCTTTTTTGGCCGGCGCCTTGCCGATGCAAAACAGGTGCTCCTCGCCGCGGATATACAGCCGGTTGTCGGCCACGGCGGGCGTGGAGGAGACGTTTTCGCCGACAGTGTTTTTGGCCAGTTGCTTGAACGTCGGCGCGGCCTCGAAGACGAACATGGTGCCATTCTTGGCGACGGCGTGGATCTTGCCATCCACCAGGATCGGCGAGGCGATGAACCCGTCCTTGCTCAGTTGCTTCCTCCACACTTCCTCGCCGGTGGACGCGACGTGGCAGGCCGCATGGCCGGTATCGCTCACGCTGTAAAGGTGCTCACCCCGGGCCAAAAAGCAGGGAACGTAGGCAAAATACCTGTCCTTGCCATTCTCCCACATCAGGTTCGTGGCCGTGACATCCCCTTTGTCGCCGAGCTTGACGGCGATGGTGGCCCGACTACCATCTCCATCCCCGCCGTTGGCGAAGACAAGCCCGTTGGCCGCGATCGGCGACGCCACGGTGCGCAACGGCTTCTTCTTGGGCGTCCAGGTAAACGACCAGTTCGCCTTGCCGTCGGCCGGGTCGTAGCCGGTGATGCCGGCCGTGCTGGCGACGATCAGTTCTTTCGCGCCGTTCTCCCGCGTGTGAATAAACGGCGTGGAGTAGCAAGCGCGAAACGGCCTGCGTTCCACCTCCCAGACCTTCGCGCCGGTGCGGGCGTCGAAGGCGTGCAGGTGCGAGGTGCCATCCTGGTCGTTGGCCAGGATCACCTTGCCGTCGATCAGCATCGGCGAATGGCCGACGCCGTGCTGGCTCACGAACCGGCCGAGGTTGTGCTTCCAGACCGGCTTGCCGTGTTTGAAGTCATAGGCGGCCAGGTGGATGTCCGCACCGTCCCAGAAGACGGCGTACACCCGTTCGCCATCGGTGGCCGGCGTCGAGGAAGCGAGCGAGTTGAGCGGATGCTTGCGGGCGGTTCGGCCCGGTGCGGGGGTTTTCCACACGATCTCGCCGGTGCCGGCGTCAAGGGCGATCAGCCAGCGCGTTTTGCCGTCTTCGGACGCCGATTCCAGAAAGACCCGGCCGCCGCTGACGATGGGCGAGGAGTGGCCGATGCCGGGGATGGCCGTTTTCCACACGATGTCGTCAGGCGTCCATTTCACCGGCACGTCCTTGTCGGCGGCGATACCAGTGCCGTTGGGACCGCGGAAGCGCGGCCAATCGCCGGCGCCGGCCGGATGCCGGCCAGCAGCAGGATACCAAGGGCGAACAGGAGACGCCGATTGCGAGTGCGTGGTTGCATGATGGCAGGAACCTCTCGGGGTGGATCGACCCAACACAGTGGTGAGCGGACGCGGAGAGATCGGGATCACTATACCATCCCGCCCTCCGCGTTTCCACCGGCCGATCCGTCTGTCAGGGTATCTGGAGCGGAGTCGGGTTCATCCAGGACCAAACCTGATTTTGATACTGCGTTAGCCAGCCGTGTTCGATCGATTGGACGTGGCCGTCCGCGAAGAGGATCAGGTTGACGCCCGGGTGCGGCGAACTGAGGTCGGGGGGAGAATAGTTATTGGGCGACAGGTACGCGCCGAGCGGTGCCTGACTGTCCGGCACGCTGGTGCCGCCCGTCGCGTTGTTGCAATTGTACCAGGTGGTGGGGCCATACCCATACTCCTTCGGGTTGACTCCCAGGTGAGACAGGAGCGCCGTGTTGGTGGAACCGTTCGCGTTCGTGATCTGCGCCATGCTGACGCCCGAGGGATTCCAGAGGATGCACTGGGCGCCGGGGACGTTCCAGGGGACCAGAACGTAGTAGCCGTAGTCGCTGATTCCGCCATATGGAGGCGATGCCGTTGGCGCATTCGGCGAGGATTGCCCCGACCGAATGCCCCGGCTTGGGCAGACAAAGAGCTTCAGTGTGTCGGTCGCGGCGTTCACGGGCGTCAGCACGCCGTTGATAAGCTGCACCTCGTTCTGCTGTTCGATGTAGGCCATCAATTGGACGTGCCAGTCCTGGTCCGGATAGGGATAGTTCGCACTCACCGCCGGCTGTCCGGGGTTGGGGACGTATTCGGTCGGCAGAAAGCCGAACGTGCCGGCGAAGTTCTGGGCCGCCAGGCCCAGTTGTTTCAGGTTGTTGTTGCACGAGGCTCGGCTGGCCGCTTCGCGCACCTTCTGCACGGCCGGCAAGAGCAGGCCGATCAGCACGGCGATGATGGCGATAACGACCAGCAGTTCGATCAGAGTGAAACCACGTCGGGTTGTCACGGGACGGTCCTTTCGTTGACGGAGAATCCTCGGGCCGTGGGGAAGCGACGGAGGCACGGGGCGTCCGGCGGACGGCAACCGTCCGCGCACGCCGGCGCAAAGGCGTCGTGGTCAGAAGGCAAAACGGGAATCAGACGACCGACGGCCGTGGAGGAGGAGCGGGCGGATTCAAGGACACGTGACAGCCGCGGACGTTCGTGAACGGAACGCACGCAGCGGGAGGCGGATCGGGAGACCAGGCGGGCGCAAGCGTGATCGGCAGGGCGATGGCCGCGCTTAACCACAGGGTCGGCCCGCCGTGACACTGCCAGGCAGACATCGCCGTGACCCAGCGGATCGACTTGGATTTGCGGGAAGATTGCTTCGAGGAATTATCCGGACGCGGTTGGCAGCAGACGGGGCGAGTCTGCCCAGCCGAGCAACAAGTTTTCGCCGACCACTTGCTCCCCACTCCGTTTCGGTCGCGGAGCTTGACGGCATTCCAGCCTTCTTCGACGAGGTTCTCCGGCTCGGCCGGCTTCTCCGCATAATCAGGCGGCTCGACATTGTTTTCCCGCGCCCACGCCCAGCGCTCTTCGGGCGTGAAGCAGCAGCAGTGTCGCCAGCACTGCTCGGCGGTCTGGCAGCCGCACGGATGATTCTGGCAGGGAAACGGCAAACCACCGCTCTTGTGGACCGAGGCGGGCAGCGGCAGGGGGAGCGTGGCGAGCAAGTAGGCGAAGAAGGTGCCGGCGACCGCGAGGCGGTGTCGCAAGGATCGCCACAACCGGGGCCGCGCGAAGGCACGCATGGAAGACACTCTCTGCTCAGCCGAATAAAACGCGAGATCATCCTACGAATGCGACGGCGTCGAGGGTAGTGGCCTCCTTTGCGTCGGAAGTCGTGACGGCATCAGGGCCGAGACGGACAAATCAGGCCACTACCCGCCGTCGATCTCAACTTTCTCAGCGAGCCTGTCAGCGCGGTACAGATGCAGCTCCACCGAAGACTTCGATAGCCTCGCGCTGAATCCTGATAGTGTTGGGAGGAAATCCCGCCTCCATGAATCGCTTCGGGGGAAACTCGTGGTGGGTGAGGCCGAGAGCCCTATCCATCGATCCACCGCTTGCCTGAGCCTTTTCTTCACGATACCGTTCCCCTTAGACGAAAACAACGCTGGTCGCTTTACGGCTACGCCTCACTGATCCGCCATTGTTTGTAAGGAGAATCCCCACATGACCGTTCCGCACCACCCCTGTACTCCGAGTCGCCGCGCTGTCCTTTCCGCCGGTCTGGCCGGGCTGGCTTGCTCCGCGCTACCCGGCGCCCAGCCGCGCGACCCCAAGGACGCGCCCGTCGCGCCGAGGACGCGCTCAAAATCACCAAGCTCGAAACCTTCCTCGTCAAGCCGCGCTGGCTGTTTCTGAAGATCCACACCAACGCCGGCATCACCGGACTGGGAGAGCCGATCCTCGAAGGGCGAGCCAAAACCTGCGCCGAGGCCGTCAAGGAAATCGAGCCGTATCTGATTGGCAAAGACCCACGCCAGGTCGTCCACCACTGGCAGGCCATCTATCGCCACGCCTTCTATCGCGGCGGTCCTCTGCTCACCAGCGCCCTCAGCGGAATTGACATCGCCCTGTGGGACATCAAGGGCAAGGCGCTGGGCGTGCCGGTTTACGAGCTGCTCGGCGGGCCGACGCGGTCGCGCGTGCGCGTGTACGCCCATGCGAATTCTCCGGAGCGACTAAAGGAAATGAAGGACAAGGGGTTCACGGCCTTCAAGACGGGTCCGGCCAAGCGCCGGCCGGCTCGCTACGTCGAATCGCCGGCCGAGATTCATTACGCGGCCGAGAAGTTCGCCGCGCTGCGCAAGGCCGGCGGCGAGGACGTGGACATCGCCATCGACTTCCACGGGGCCATCAGTCCCGCCCTGGCCAAGCTGCTCATCAAGGCGCTGGAGCCGTATCAGCCGATGTTCATCGAGGAGCCGTGCCAGGCGCAAAACCACGACATCATGGCCGAGATCGCCCGCGGCACGCACCTGCCGATCGCCACCGGCGAGCGCGTCTTCACCAAGTGGGGCTTCCGCGAAGTGCTGGAAAAGAAGGCGGCCACGATCTTGCAGCCGGACCTGTGCCACGCCGGCGGCATCACTGAATGCCGGCTGATCGCCGGCATGGCCGAGGCGTATTACGCCGCCATCGCGCCGCACTGCCCGCTCGGTCCCATCGCCCTGGCCGCCGGTGTGCAGTTGGCCGCGTCCATTCCCAATTTCCTCGCCCAGGAGCAGGTCACGCTCGGTGAAGGCTATTTGAAAAAGCCGTTCACGGTGCGAAAGGGCTATCTCGATCTGCCCACGGGGTCGGGGCTGGGCATCGAACTGGACGAGCAGGCCCTCGCGGGCAAGATCGATCACGACTGGCGCAACCGCGAGGAATATGACCGGGACGACGGCTCCGTCGTCGATTGGTAAACGCGACCAGCCCGCAGCGCGAGCAAGGGTTCTTTATTCCCTTGCTCGCGCTGCGGGCTGGTAGCGCCGCGCGCTTGTGTGATTACTGGCTGCCGCCGGAAGGAGCGACGCGGGGCAGTCCGGCGTCGAAGGCGGCCAGCGCGTGATACAGCGCGAGGTAAGACGGTTCGTCGCCCGGCGTCGCCGGGGCGAACCACAGGCCCTTGTCGGCCATGAACTTGACCAGCTCCGCCACGGTCCTGCCGCGCGGACGCCAGTTGTCGCTAAAGTAGTTGGACACGTTGCGGTCGCGCAGCGCGGTCAGGGCGTTGCCCACCTGGCGGAGATAGCGCTTGGCCTCGGTGTACTGGTCGAGCGATAAACTGCTGACGCTGGCATCCAGCATTTCGTTGAGCCGTTTGAGATCGATCTGCATGTCGTTCAGTGTGCTCGCGTCCGGCGATTTGTTGCCGGCCGTGACGGTTTGAACCGCAAGCTTCATGTGCCGGCTCAGGTCTACGCGCGCTTCCTTGAAAATGTCGTCAGTCAGCGGATGGGGCCACTGCAAGTTGCCGTTGTCCTTGAGCAGGCCGATGTTGCCGCGGGTGTCTCCGGCAGTGGGGTTGATGGAACGGAGGGTGTCCTCGTTGAGCGCGATGGTGGGGCCGCGAACCCCCTGCGACTGAAGCGTGATGGCGTTCCGCAACAGCGTGTTGAGCGACTTGCCCGACCACACCTCCGTAAGCGGCGGACTGTTGCGGGCGCGGTCGATCTCGCGGGCCAGTTGTTCCTGGCGAATCTTTTCGGGGTCGGGCATGTGAGCGCGTTCGTACTCGGCCTGCTCGATGGCGGCCCGGCGCGTCTGGAAGGACGATCGGATCGCTTCCTGGCGCATGAGCTTGGCCTGCTGAATGGTCACTTGATATTGGGCGTTGGCGTTGGTAAGCGAGGCCGCCCCTTGCAGGTAGCCTTGATAGGGGTTCATCATCCACTGCGTGCCAATATAGCCGAAGCCGGCCAGCCCGTAGCCGCCGCCGTTGCCGTTGTTGGCCCCGGAGTTCAACAGCGATCCGTAGCCCCCGCCGCCGGCATACGAGGGGGCCAGCGTGCCGTAACCCAAGGCCGGCGCGTATCCCGGCGCCAACATGCCATAACCTGGAGCCGCAGCGGGTGCCCCGACGGGGGCGTTTTGCAGGTTGTTCCCCAGCACGGCCGCGTTGTTGAATTGGCCGCGCGTGGCAAAGGGGTTGGCGTAGAAATTCGGATTCATGACCGTATTGGCCGGCGCGACCTGCTGGGCCGGCCCCGGCCGGCTCGATAGGCCGAGAAGGGTCAACAGGCCCAGGACCACCGCGCCAAAACGTCGCAGAGAGACACACATCGGCGCTTCTCCAAGAGGGATCCGTTGCGGAGACGGGAATTCTTCACCGTCATGGTATCTTTCTTCCCCCCCGCAAGCAAGAAAAAGATGACCTTCAGTTGCCGATTCGTCGTCGGACCGCCTGGGACTGGCAATGCCCTTGCGAGGCGCGTTACAATCTGCGGTTGCACTCGCTTCCTCAACCCCGGTGCAAGGAGAACCCATCATGTCCGAGCCAACGCGTCGTGATTTCCTGAGTCAATCCGCGGCGGCCGTGGGCGTCCTGGCCGCCGGCAGCGTCCTGACCGCGGCCCAACCGCGCAAGCTCACCAGCGGCGCCGACCGCGTTCCGCTGGGCAAGACCGGCATCGAGACGTCGCTTCTGGGCATGGGCACCGGCTCGGTCGGCGTCCGGCATTCGTCCAACCAGGTCAAGCTCGGCGAGGAGAAATTCAAGAAACTGGTGCGCTACGCCTTCGAGCGCGGCATCACCTATTTCGATACCGCGGACCAGTACGGCTCGCACCTTTATTTGCGTGAGGCGCTGCGCGGCCTGCCGCGCGACCGGATCTTCATCCAGACCAAGACGCACGCCACCACGCCGGAGATGGCCCGCGCCGATGTCGAGCGCTTCCGCGAAGAACTGGGCGTCGATTACCTGGATACGCTGCTGATGCACTGCATGCAAAAATCGTCCTGGCCGACCGACCGCCGGGCCGTGATGGACACGCTGGCCGACTTAAAGGCCACGGGAAAAATCCGCGCCGTCGGCGTGTCCTGTCACGGCATGGCCCCGCTGAAGGCGGCGGTCGATTGCGACTGGATCGATGTCGATCTGGCCCGCATCAATCCGGTGGGCGGTCAGGCCGGCCGGATGGACGGCACGCCCGAGCAGGTCGCCGGTTGCCTGAAGGCGATGCACGCCAAGGGCAAGGGGATCATCGGCATGAAGATCCTCGCCGAGGGAACGCTCAAGACGCCCGAGCAGCAGATCAACTCGCTGCGTTTCGTGCTGGGTCTGGGCTGCGTCAGCTGTTTCTGCATCGGCTTCGAGAGTCCGCAGCAGATCGACCAGATCATGCGGCACATCGAAACGGCGCTGAAGGGGTGAAATACCGTACCAGCCCGCAGCGCAAGCAAGGGTGATTCCATTCCCTTGCTTGCACTGCGGGCTGGTGGCGAAACATTAGGCCGCTCATCTATGGGACTGGTAAAGGCGAAATTGGAATTGAAGAACCCGCGTAAGCCGGAGCTTCAACCGATCGAGGTGGACGCGCTCGCGGATTCGGGGGCGGTGCATTTGTGCATTCCGCCTCATGTTCAGATTCAACTCGGCCTGGACGAAATCACGAAAAAAGAAGCGACACTGGCGGACGGAAAGAAAGTGCTGGTTCCCTACGTGGGGCCAGTGGAACTGCGCTTCAAGAATCGCGTCGGCTTCGCTGGGGCACTGGTTATGGGGGATGAGGTCTTGCTCGGGGCCATTCCGATGGAGGACATGGATCTCGTCGTCATCCCGAAGACCAGGACATTGGACGTGAACCCAGGGAGTCCGAATGTTGCGACATCGGTTGTGAAGTAACCGCAGGACCGCCTCTTGCGGATTTCTCCGCGATAGGATTCTCTCATGGCCGTTGGAGCACTTCCGACTCCCGGCACTCGTCGCGCCGACGACATTCGCGGCAGCGAGGAAACTTCGTGCTGCGTGGTCGGCGGCGGGCCGGGCGGGTTGATGCTGGCCTTGCTCCTGGCCCGCCAGGGAGTTCCCGTCACGCTTCTCGAAGCGCATCCGACTTTCGAGCGAGATTTTCGCGGAGACACCATCCACCCAGCGATCCTGGAGATCCTGGACGAGATCGGCCTCGCCGAGCGATTGCACCAACTCCCGCACGTCAAGACGTATGGCCCGACGGTCCAGACGGCCGACGGGCCGATCCTGCTCTTCGACCTTCGCCGCCTGGTGAAGACGCGCTTCCCGTACATCATGTGGATGGCCCAGCCTATTTTCCTGCAATTCCTCGCGGACGAGGCGAAAAAGTATCCTTCCTTCCGGTTGGTGATGGGGGCGAACGTCCAGCAGATGATCGAAGAGGAGGGGATTGTCCGCGGCGTGCGCTATCGGGCGGCGGACGGCTGGCGGGAAGTGCGAGCGCTGCTCACCGTGGGCGCGGACGGGCGGTTCTCGCGGCTGCGGAAGTTCGGCGGCTTTCAGACAGTCCAGACTTCCGCGCCGATCGAGTTGCTGTGGTTCCGCCTGCCGCGCTTGCCCGGTGATCCCGAGGGAACCGGCGTCGTGTCGCCGCGGTTCGGCAAGGGGCAGATCCTCATCATGATCGACCGTGCCGACCACTGGCAGGTGGGCTATTTCATTCCGGTGGGCAACTACCAGAAGATACATGCGGCGGGCCTGGAAGCGATGCGGCGCAACATCGTGGCCCTCGAACCGCGTTTCGCCAAGAACGTGGAAACCTTGACGGACTGGCGCCAATTCTCGCTCTTGTCGGTGGCGTCCAACCGCTGCCGGCGCTGGTACAAGCCGGGCCTGCTGCTGATCGGCGACGCGGCCCACACCATGACGCCGGCCGCCGGCTCCGGCATCAAGTACGCCATTGAGGACGCCGTGGTCGCCGCGAACGTCCTGGCCGGCCCGCTGCTGGCGAAGCAAGTGCGTCGGAGCGATCTGGCCGAAGTGCAGCGCCGGCGCGAATGGCCGACGCGCGTTATCCAGGCCGCCGGCGCCCTGGCCTTGAAGAACGCGGGCAACGCGCTTCGTTCGGGTCGCCCGGTATTCCCGCCGCGTATCGTTCGCCTGCTGTCCCGGCTGCCGTTCCTTCTCTGGCCATTCGCTCACCTCTTCGCCCTGGGCTTTTGGCGCGTGCATGTGCAAAACCAGAGGTCGTGAACGCGGATGATTCACCTTCGTCCAATGACGGCCCGCGACCTGTCGCTGGGAATGCGGCTGAAGGAGCAGGCCGGCTGGAACCAGACCGAGGCCGACTGGCGGCGCTGTCTGAGTCTGCAACCGGACGGGTGTTTCGTAGCGGAACACGACGGCATCCCGGTCGGCACAGTTACGACATGCATCTTCGGATCGATCGCCTGGATCGCGATGGTGCTGGTGGATGTTTCGTTTCGCGGCCGGGGTATCGGGCGGGCGCTGCTCGATCGTGCCCTGGAATTTCTTGATGGCCGCGATGTTCCCAGCGTGCGCCTGGATGCGACGCCCCTGGGCCGGCCTCTCTACGAAAAACTCGGCTTCGTCGAGGAATATACGCTGACCCGTTACGATGGTATCGCGCCCACCGCTGAGACTCTTCCCGATACCCCGAATAAGATAGCGCTGTGTGCGATACACCCCGAAGATCGGGAGGGCGTGATCGCGTTCGATCGAGATGTCACGGGGACCGACCGGGCGGCGCTTTTGCGATCGCTGTTCGCCGAAAGGCCGGAGGCAGGGCGGATGGCGGTTCGGGATGAGGAACTGCTCGGATATTCGACGATGCGGATCGGGAGCCGGGCGCGGCAGATTGGTCCCTTCCTGGCGACGGCCGAGGCAGGGCCGCTGCTGTTGGCGGACGCCTGGCGAGCGTATTCCGGAGAGCGTGTCTTCGTGGATGTTCCCGTGGACAATCGTGCGGCCGTGGCCACGGTTGAGGGAGTGGGGTTGGTGCCACAGCGTCCGTTGTATCGGATGTGTCGAGGGCCGAGGCCGCACGAGCGCATTGAATACTTGTGGGCCAGCTTCGGGCCAGAGAAAGGTTAACCGGGCAAGACACCCTTGCTTGCCCTGCGGGCTGGTGAGAAGAGGCTATCGTGAACGTGCCGGATACCATCGCGACCATCGAGGAACTGGAGGATCGGCTCAGCGAGCCGACGCCGGGCGTCGTCGAGGCGCTGGGCCGGCTGCAAGGCGATCTGATCCTCCTGGGTGCCGGCGGCAAGATGGGACCGAGCCTGGCGCGCATGGCCCGTCGCGCCTCCGACATGGCCGGCGTGCGGCGGCGCATCCTTGCCGTCTCGCGTTTCTCCGGCGGACAGGCTGAGGCGTTCCTGCAAGCTCAGCGCGTCGAGACGCTGCGCTGCGACCTGCTCGATCCAGCACAGATCGAACAACTGCCCGACGCCCCCAACGTCGTGTTCATGACCGGCATGAAGTTCGGCTCGACGGGTCAGGAATCGCTCACCTGGGCGATGAACGCTTACCTGCCGAGCCTGGTTTGCCAGAAGTATCGTCGCAGCCGGATCGTCGCGTTTTCGACGGGCAATGTCTACGGGCTGACACCAGTGGCGCGGGGGGGCTCGGTCGAAAGCGACGAGCTGCGGCCGCAGGGCGAATACGCGATGAGCTGCGTCGGCCGCGAACGGATGTTCGAGTATTTCAGCCGCCGTCTCGACATTCCGCTCGTCTTGCTGCGACTGAACTACGCCACGGAGCTGCGTTACGGCGTTCTGGTGGACGTGGCCCGGCGGGTGTGGATGCAAGAGCCTATCGACCTGGCGATGGGGCATCTCAACGCGATCTGGCAGGGCGATGCCAACGCTGCGGCATTGCAGGCGTTGGCGCTGGCGGCGAGTCCACCGCGCGTCCTGAACCTGGCCGGCCCGGAACTGCTCAGCGTGCGCCGTATCGCCGAGCAGTTTGGCCGATTGCTCGACAAACCGGTTCCTTTCCAGGCGACGGAGTCCGCCGAAGCGCTTTTGAGCAACGCCCAGGAGGCACACAAGTTATTCGGCTACCCGCGCGTTGGTGTAGCACAGATGATCGAATGGATCGCGGCGTGGGTGCGGGTTGGCGGCGTCAACCTCGGCAAGCCGACGCATTTCGAGGTCCGCGATGGGGCGTTCTGATGATGGATGAACGAGTCGGTCGCGTGCTGCGGCGCGGCGTGGTGATCCCCGCCTGTCCTTTGGCGCTGACGGCCCGGCGAACGCTGGACGAGCGGCGGCAGCGGGCGCTGTGTCGCTATTACGCCGCGGCCGGCGCCGGCGGCTTGGCCGTCGCCGTTCACACCACGCAGTTCACCATTCGCGATCTGAAGATCGGTTTACTCGAACCCGTCCTCGCCCTGGCCGCCGAGGAGTTGGCACGGGCCGACCGGCAGCGCTCGGAACCGCTGGTGCGCATCGCCGGCGTCTGCGGCGATACCCGGCAAGCCGAGCGCGAGGCCCAATTGGCACATCGGCAGGGTTATCACGCCGTCCTCGTTAGCCTGGCGGCGCTCAAGGACGCCGACGACGATCGGCTCCTCGCGCACTGCCGAGCGCTGGCCCCGATCTTGCCGCTGGTCGGTTTCTACCTGCAACCGGCCGTCGGCGGCCGCGTGTTGCCGTACTCCTTCTGGCGACGCTTTTTGGACATCGACGCCGTGGCCGCCGTCAAGATTGCGCCCTTCAACCGCTATCAGACGCTCGACGTGATGCGGGCGGCGGCCGATTCGGGCCGGACGGACGTGGCGCTGTACACGGGCAATGACGATCAAATTGTGCTCGACCTTCTCACACCCTACCGCTTCGAGCGCGGCGGCCGAACCGTCGAGCTGCGCATGGCCGGCGGTTTGCTGGGACACTGGGCCGTCTGGACGCGGCGGGCCGTGGAACTGCTCGACGCCTGCCATGCCGCCGTCCGAGCCGACGCAGTACCGGCCGATCTGTTGCGGCGGGCCGTCGAGATAACCGACGCCAACGCCGCCTTCTTCGACGCGGCCCACGGCTTCGCCGGCTGCATCGCCGGGTTACATGAGGTGCTACGAAGGCAAGGATTGTTCGAGGGCGTCTGGTGCCTGGACCCGGCCGAGACGCTCAGTCCGGGACAGGCGGAGGAAATCGACCGCGTTTATCGTGATTACCCGCACCTGAACGACGACGCCTTCGTCGCCGCCGGGCGCAAGGAATGGTTGCGGTAGGCGAAAGTGCCGTTCTCATTCCGGCAGATAGAGAATCCGGCCACACGCCTTGCACGGGACGAACAGCTCTTGCTGAAGCTCGTTGGCCTGCTGTGCCGTGATCTCCGTGTAGCAGGCGGCGCAGGTGCGGCCCTGCACGGCCGACAGCGCGTCGGCCCCGTGCGCGGTCACGAAGCGATCGTAAGAGGAACGGATCGCGGCGGGAATGGTCGCCTCCTGTTCTTGCAATTGTTTCTGGGCCTCCGCGAGCTGCGACTGCAAACCCGCCAGCCGTTCCTTCGCCCCCGCCTCGAACTTCGCGGCTTCTTCCTTGGCTAGCCGCACCGCTTTCTCCAGCTCCGGCAACTGGGCCGTCTTCTCCTCGGTCTCGCCCATGCCGGTCAGGATTTCCTCTTCCAATCGCTGGCAAGCGGCCCGTGCGTCGTTGATCTCGTGCTGGAGTGCGTCGTATTCCTTTTTCGACTCCGCCTCGTTGAGCTGTTTCTGATACTTGGCGATCTGGCCGTGCGTCGTCTTGAGCAGCCCTTCCTTGCTGTGGATATCGACCTTGAGATGTTTGATCGCGTCCTGGGCCTGGCGGTAAATCTCTTCCTGACGGGCGATCTTGGCCTCTTGCGCCTTCTGCTGCCGGGGCGCGCGGTCGATTTGCTCCTGCAAATCATTGGTGAAGCGGCGCAGGCGGTGGATCTCACGAAAAAGGATGGCGGGACCGGGCATGGTTCAATTCCTCTGTACCAAAAAAAACCGCCGGTCTCGTGGACCGGCGGTGTATTTCACCCCGACTTTTCCAGGCCCTGAAAGAGGAGCCATCGCGAAGGCATCCCCGCGCGGAAGCGCAGGCGATCCCCCGTGGTGGGGTCGTCCGTCGCAATGGTCGGATCATTCGTGCGTTGCATCGCGTCCGCCGACTTCCGGAAAACATCGGGCATCCACCTGCTGAGAATGTCAGCATATCGCGTTTTCCCTCCGGTTTCCAGACTACCCGGCGAACGGGAATCACTTCAACGCGCGGATAAAAAGGTTGGCGAACTCGATCGGGTCGCCGTGGTGCTGCAAGGCGATGGGGCCTTTGGCGGGAACGCCGGGTAGCCGGGCGTCCGAGAGGACGAGCTGGCCGTTGAGCCGTACCGTCAAGCGGTCGCCGCGCATCGTGATGACAAAGCGGTTCCACCTGCCGACGGGGTTGTCGGCCCGTACCTTCGGCGTCACGTCCCGGCGCACCTCGGCCGGCATCTTTTTGTCGGTACGGTAGCCGTAAACTTCGCCGGAGCCGATCGGCCAGCACCAGATGTTGACCTGGCTCTTGCTGTTGCCGCGCAGAAGGATGCCGCTGTCGCCGGCGTCCTCGACTTCCACTTCGCGGACCTTGCCGTCCTCGGTCGCCTCCTCGCCGGTGGGCAGGATAACCGGACGTTTGCGCTTCACCGGCTTGGCCGTGAAGCGCCAATCGCAGATCATCTCGAAATCCGCGTACTCCTTCTCGGTCCAAAGGTTCTTGTCCTTGGCCTCGCTCTTGCCGTCATAAACCAGCGTGTTGGGACCGGGCTGCGGTTGCCAGTGTCCCTCGTGTCCGGGGTCCGCTTTCCAGCCGTTCAGGTCGATGCCGGTGAACAGCGTGACGAAATCCTTGGCCTCATCGCAGATTTCTTCGGGCCGGGGGTTCGTGCTGGGCAATTCCTTGATGCGGAGATTGCGGAAATGGCACTCCGACCCCTCGGCCTCCAGGCAGATGTAGCCCTTGCGCGGCCGGCAACGGCTGCCGCCGGAGACGACCTTGCCGTTGACGGCGAGCTTGAGGACGCCGTCGTTGCACTCGACGCGGTAATGGTTCCACTGACCGGCCGGCTTGGAGCGCTTTTCGCTGGGCAGACAGCGGCTCCAGCCGCTGGGATGCGGACGATCCGGCGTCAGCGTGGCGCCCCAGATGCTAAAAACGTCGCCGTCGCTGGTGTGATTTTTCGATTCGGAACCGTCGAGAATTTGCACTTCGATGGCGCGCGTGAACGGCACGCCGAGGGCCGGGATCGGATCGCTCCAGGCGAACAGGCCGGAGTTGCCCTTGGGTTTCAGATGCATCCAGTCCAGTTCTAGAATGAAGTTCTCGTATTGGCGCTGGGTGCGCAGGACGCCGGTGGGGATGCCCGTGGTGACGAGGAGGCCTTCTCGGACGCTAAAGGTATTGGGGGCGTTGTTGACGGGAACCCAGCCCGTGAGATCCTTGCCGTTGAAAAGCGGCACGAAGCCGTCGTCGGCTCGCGCCGGAGCGAGCGGAAGGGCGAGCAGAAGGCAGGTGCAAAGAAGCCCTCGTTGAATGTTCATGGCATCCCTCAGTTGTGTGAGCGCGGTATTCCCCGGATGCCGGCATGATACCGGGGCTTCTTCGTGGTCTCAACGATTACTCGTCGCGTTCCTTTATGTCCATCACGCGGCCGGCTTCGATGCGAACGATCTGCCGGGCCAACCGTTCGACCTCGGCGGCGTTGTGCGTCACGTAGAGCGTCGGAATGTCCCATTCGTGGAGCACCTGTTCGATGTAGCCCAGCACGCGCTGGCGCAGGGCTTCATCGACCGACGCCAGCGGTTCGTCGAAGAGCAACAGGCACGGCCCACACAAGAGGGCGCGGCCCAGCGCGATGCGCTGCCGTTGGCCGCCGGACAGCGTGTGCGGCAGGCGGTCGAGCGTGTCACCCAGTTGCAACACTTCGACGACGCGCTCCAGGGACGGCGGCCGGGCGCCGGCCGGCCGGCGGCGCCAGCCATACAGCAGGTTGCGACGCACGCTCAGGTGCGGAAACAGCAGATAATCCTGGAACACATAGCCGATGCGCCGGCGCTCCGGCGGCAGGTCCACCCGCGCGGTGCTGTCGAACAGCACGGTCGAATCGAGACGGATGCGGCCGCGATCGGGCCGGCGCAGGCCGGCGAGGATCGACAGGATGGTCGTCTTACCGCTGCCGGAGGGGCCGCTCAGGACGGTGACGGAAGTCCGCGTGGTGAACGAGGCGTCCAGGGTGAAGCCGGACGGGTAGCGCAGGGAGCAGTCAAATTCGAGCCGTATCACGTCGCGCTCCCCGT
Organism: uncultured Planctomycetota bacterium; assembly: GCA_963767535.1. Taxonomy (GTDB): domain Bacteria; phylum Planctomycetota; class Planctomycetia; order Gemmatales; family Gemmataceae; genus JAJPHU01. The sequence goes on along the minus strand of CAVYEC010000003.1, from coordinate 4,567,124 downwards.
CGTTCCAGATATTCGCTAGCGGCCAGGGCGGCGCAGGAAAGGACGATGGCCGCCGTCACGAGTCGCCACATCCGTTGCTCGTAGGCGTCGCCGGGTTGTTCGTGCAGGAGGAAGAGTTGCACGGCCAGTGTGCGCCGTCCCGGTTGACTGCCGGCGAAAAGCAGGGTGGCGCCGAACTCACCCAACCCCCGCGCGAAGGCCAGCACCACGCCGGCGATGACGCCGTGCCGGGCCAGCGGCAAGCTGACCGTCAGGAACGCATCGAGCGGCCCGGCCCCCAGCGAGCGCGCCGCCTGCGCGAAACGTGGATCGACGCCCTGAAACGCCACGCGCACAGAGCGCACCAGCAACGGGAAACCCATGACCGCGCCCGCCAGCGCCGCCGCCATCCAGGTAAAAGCGATCTCGATGCCTAAGACACCAAAGATCCAGCCGCGACGGCCCAATAGCACCAACAGCAAATAGCCTGTCACGACGGGCGGCAGGACCAGCGGCAGATTCAGAAGCGTTTCCAGAAGCGCCTTGCCGAAGAAATGACGGCGGGCCAAAAGCCAGCCGAGGAGCAAACCGAAGGGCAGGCTGCCCAGGACGGCCACGGCCGACACACCGGCGCTGAAGGCCAGCGCGTGCCAGTCTTCCGCCGCCAGGCCCAAAAACTCCGTGTCCATGACCGCGCTCCGTTTAGAGAGGCTTCGCCGGAGCCTGCTTCGGTTCTGGCGAAGCCTCGCCAAACGACGTTACCACGAACCCTGCTTCGCGGAAGTGGGCCGCGGCCTTCTCGCCGTTAAGGTAGTCGTAAAAGGCCCGCGCCGCCGGCGAGCCGCCGGTGCGACGCACCAGGATGAGCGGGTAGCGGATCGGCGCGTGCAGATGGTCCGGCACTTCCAACGCCACGCGCACCTTGTCGGACGCGGCGGCGTCGGTGGTATAGACCAGCCCGGCCTCCGCCTCGCCGCGCGCCACCAAGGTCAACGTAGCCCGCACATCGCCAGCCTCACGGACACGGTCCTGGACACGATCCCAGATGCCGGCGCTACGCAGGCTGTCGCGGGCATAACGCCCGGCCGGCACCGGTTCGAGGGCCAGCGCCAGATGCTTGATGTCGTCACCGGCCAGGTCGGCAAGCTTCCGAAGCTTCAACGGACGGTCGGCCGGCGTGACGACGACGAGGCGATTGGACAGCAGATGCCGCCGGTCGGCGACGAGTTTCTTGTCGGCGAGATAATCCGCCCAGCGGTCGTCGGCGGAAAGGAACACGTCGGCGTCGGCGCCCTGCGCGATCTGCCGGGCCAGGGTCGAGGAGGCGGCGGGATTGCAGTTCACATGCGTGCCGGTTTCCGCCTCGAAATCGCGGCCGATCTTTTCGATCACTTCCCGCGTGCTGGCGGCGGCGAAGATCGAGACGGCCTGCGGCTTCGCGGCGGAGCAACCCGCCAGGCCGAGCAGGGCGCAGAATACGACGAGGAAGCGCTTCATGCGGCTTGATCTATGGAGGCCGCGAACGCCGGTCAAGCTGGCGGAAAAGTGACGAAAACGATAATCTTCCGACCAGCCCGCCGCGTCCGCAAGGGTTGCCCTTGCGGACGCGGCGGGCTGGTGAGAGACCTCCGGAGATCCACGGATGGAAACGCATCGTTCCGGCGCGGCGGTACAGGCCGGCGATCGGCCGGCGTACTACTACGAGCAAGCGCGTCCCGAAGTGGCGGTGCTGGTGCCGCCGGAATGTCGCCGGGTGCTGGAAGTCGGCTGCGGCGGCGGCGAGCTGGGCCGGCTGCTACGCTCGCGCGGCCATCACGTCACCGGCATCGAGCTGGTGCCGAAGATGGCCGAACGCGCGCGGTGCTGGCTCGATCGGGTCGAAACCGCCGACATCGAGACGGACGGCTTCTCGTTTCCGCCGGCGTCGTTCGACGCGATCCTTTTCGCCGACGTGCTGGAACACCTGGTCGATCCGTGGCGTGTGCTGCGGGAGGCGGTCGGCGTGCTGGCCGGAGGCGGCGTGGTCGTGGCCAGCATTCCCAACGTGCAAAATATCGACGTGCTGTGCCGCCTGCTCCGCAGCCGCTGGGATTATCGCGAACGCGGCATCCTGGATCGCGGCCACTTGCGCTTTTTCACTTTGCACACCATCCACAGTCTGTTCGCCCAGGCGGGCCTGACACTGGAACATGTGGGCTATCGCTACCACCGCCGTTGGTGGCGCGAGTTACTTTGTCTGCTTACCGCCGGGCGGGCGCGGCGGTTGTGGACGCGCCAGTATCTCGTCGTCGGCCGCAAAGACATCTAATCCGGCGTTTTTTCTGTCCTGCCCGGGCCGCGGTTTGGTCATTAGGTAGTAGCGGGCCATTCGCATTCGTCGCACCGTGGGGCCGGGGAGTTTTTTACAGGATCGAGGCGGAGCAATGAGATATACTGCCTCTCATGAATGAGGCAGACCCGCGGACGGTTCACGAATGGCTGACCCGTGCGGCGGCGGGCGATGACGAATGCTGGCGTCGCCTGCTCGAACCGCATCACGCGCGCTTGCGCCGCATGGTGGCCGGGCGCATGGACCCGCGCTTGCAGGGGCGCGTCGATCCGTCAGACGTTCTCCAGAACGCCTACCTGGAGGCCACCCGCCAGCTCGGTAGGTATTTGCAGGGCGAGACGCTGCCCTTTTTCGTGTGGCTGCGCGGCCTGGTCGGCAGTCAGTTGGCCCGGATGCACCGCCAGCACCTGGGAACGCAGCAGCGGGACGCGGGCCGGGAGGTGTCGCTGGATCAGGCGGCGGCCCCGGATATGTCGTCGGCCATGCTGGCCCGATGCCTGCTGGGGCACGAGGAGCGGCCCAGCGAAGAGGCCGCCCGCGCCGAACTGCGCGAACGGCTGCAAAGCCTGCTCGAACGCCTCAGCGCCGCGGATCGCGAAGTGCTGGCGCTTAAGCACTTCGAACAGATGAGCACCGCCGAGAGCGCCGCCGTCTTAGGCGTCAGCGAGTCGGCGGCGGCCAAGCGCGATCTGCGCGCCCTGACCCGGCTGCGCGAGCAACTCGCCAACCACCCGGGACTCCTCGAAGGATGGACACCATGACCGATTCCTCGCCTATCCCGGTCGATCCCCTCAACGCCCTGGTCGAGGAGTTCGTGGCCCGCTACCGCCGGGGCGAACGGCCGAGCCTGTCGGACTACGCCGCGCGGTATCCGGAGCAGGCCGAACGCATCCTCACGCTGTTCCCCGCCCTCGTCCTGATGGAAAAATGCGGCCCGGCCGAGGAGGGCACGCCCCGGACAAACCTGCCGCGCCAGTGGGGGGAGTATCGCCTCCTGCGTGAGGTCGGCCGCGGCGGGATGGGGGTGGTCTACGAGGCGTTGCAGGAATCGCTGGGCCGGCGCGTGGCCGTCAAGGTGCTGCCGCCGGCGCTCCAGCACGGCAAGTATCACGAGCGGTTCCGGCGCGAGGCGCGGGCGGCAGCCCGGCTGCACCACACCAACATCGTCCCGCTCTTCGGCGTCGGCGAACACGAGGGGATGCTCTTCCTCGTCATGCAGTTCATCGACGGCCGTGGCCTGGACGTGATCCTCCGCGAAGCGCGGGCGCCGTGCGGTCCGACCGGGACGCCCACGCGAACGCCTCCCCTCGCCGGTGGGGAGCGCACCGCCGAGGCACCTACCGCCGTCTTTGGCACCGAGTCCACACCGCCCCCGTCGGCCGACAACGCTTCGGTTGTTCCCCCGCCGCTCGGCCGTCCGCACCAGGAGGCGTTCTTCCGCGAGATGGCGCGGCTGGGCGCGCAGGCCGCGGAGGCGTTGGCCTACGCCCACAGCCAGGGCGTCCTGCACCGCGACATCAAGCCGTCCAACCTGCTCGTCGATGCCCGCGGCACCCTCTGGGTCGCGGACTTCGGCCTGGCCAAGGCCGACGACAGCGCCACGCTGACCGACCAGGGCGACGTGGTCGGCACCCTGCGCTACCTCGCCCCGGAGCGCTTCCGCGGCCAGTGCGACGCCCGCGCCGACGTCTATTCTCTCGGCGTCACCCTCTATGAAATGCTGACCCTGCGGCTGGCCTTCCCGCACGAGGATCGCCCCGAGTTGATCGAACGCATCATGCGACAGGCGCCGCCGCGGCCGCGCCAGTTGACGCCCAAAATCCCCCTCGACCTGGAGACGATCGTCCTCAAGGCGATGGCGCGGGAGCCGGCCGAGCGCTATGCTGGCGCCGCCGAGTTGGCCGACGACCTGCGTCTCTACCTGGAAGATAGGCCAATCCGCGCCCGCCGGCCCACCGTGCGCCAGCGGCTGGCGCGCTGGTCGCGGCGGCACAGGCCCGTCGTGTTGTCCGCGGGCCTCTCGACGCTGGCGCTGTTGCTCATCAGCGTGGCGGTCCTGGCCTGGAACTACCTCTCGATCCGGCAAGAGCGGGACCAGAAGGAGGGGGCGCTCAAGAAACTGAGCACCGCTAACATCACGGCCCGGCAAAACGAAATGACGGCCCGCCGGCGCTACCATGTGGGGCAGATTTTCCTGGCCCACCAGGCTTGGGAGGCCGGCAATCCGGCGCGCGTGCTCGAACTGCTGGAAGGGCTTAGGCCCCGCGCCGCGGAAGTGGACCTGCGCAGCTTCGAGTGGTATCACCTCTGGCACCTTTGCCACCAGGGACAGCGCTTCACCCTGAAAGTGCCGAACTCCCGTGCCCTGTGCCTGGCCTTTTCCCCGGACGGCAAGACCGTGGCCGCGGGCTGCGCCGACGCCTCGGTTCGACTCTGGGAGGCGGCGACGGGACGGCAGCAGGCGATGTGGACGGGCGAAGGCCGAAAGATCCCGTGCCTGGTGTTCGCGCCCGACGGCAAGACCCTGCTTGCCCCGAGCCTGCGCGAATCCAGGAACGTGACCCGCTGGGACCTGGCGACCGGCCGGGCGGAGGACATCCTGAACGGCCTTCCTGGAACGGTCGAGAGTATGACCCTTAGCCCGGATGGGAAGACCCTGGCCACCGGGGACGCTAACGGGACGATCACCCTCTGGGACACGGCCACAGGGCGAGAGCGGGCCACGCTTCGCGGAGGCGCCGGCCTGGTGTCCCGTTTGGCGTTCTCCCCCGACGGACGGAAGTTGGCCGCGGCGATCCCCTGGGGACCCGACAACGGGAAGATTCAGAATCTGGGACTGGGCCAATCGGACGGCCTGTTTCACCTGCAACCTCGAAGGTGCGCACGGCGTCGTCTTCTCGCCTGATGGCCACAAAGTTGCCGCCGTCGGGACCAATGGGGCCGTGCGGCTGTACGAGGCGGCCACGGGCCGCCCGTGCGCTTCCTTTGACGGACACAGCGGCTCCGTTTTTGCGGTGGCGTTCGCGCCGGACGGTAAGACGCTAGCCTCGGGAGGCAACGACCGGACAATACGGCTCTGGGAAGCGGACACGGGTCGGTCGCGCGGGCTGCTACGCCGACCCCGGCCCCGTTTATGCCCTCGCCTTCTCCCCCGATGGTCAAATCCTGGCCTCGGCGGGATCCGAGGGGATGATCTCCGTCCGAGACGCGGCGCCGAGGCGTGAAGAGCTTGTCCTGCCCGGCGGCGCGTTTGTGGCCTTCTCTCCCGACGGCAAGACGCTGGCTTCCGCAGGGACGGAAGCGCTGAAGTTGTGGGACGTGGCCACCTGGAAAGCGACGACGCTTCCCTTGGGCGGCGGCACCGACCCCTGTGAGTCCCTGGCGTTTTCGCACGACGGCAAAACCCTCGCCGTCGCGCGCGGCCGTGCCCTGAAGCTGTTTGACGCGATGCCGAGCCGGGAGCGGGTCAGTCACGACGGACCAACCCCCTTCTGGTGCGTGGCGTTCAGCCCGGACGACAAGACCCTGGCAACGGCCAGGAACGGGGCGCCCGACATCCACCTCTGGGACCTCACCACCCAGCAGGTACGGGCCACCCTCACCCCCGACTCCGACGCACCGGCCCGGACCTCGGCCTTCTCTCCCGACGGCAGGACGTTGGCGACGGGCAGTGGGTTTGGCCTGCTCAAACTCTTCGATCCGGCCACAGGTCGGGAGCGGGCCACCCTCCAGCCCGCCGATCGGAGTGGGATGAATTGGATTTTTTGCCTCGCCTTCTCGCCGGACGGCTTCCTGCTCGCCTCCGGCGACATGCGCGGCCTCATCAAGCTGTGGGACGTGGAGACGGGAGAATTGCGCGCGACCCTCAAGGGACACACGGACGCTGTCCTGGCCCTGGCCTTCACGTCCGACGGCCGGACCCTGGCCTCGGGCGGTGACGATACGACCGTCAAGCTGTGGGACGTGGCGCCTTGTCCGCGCTGGGACACGCGCGACTCGCCGACTCACGACGAGAGGACCGCCGAGTTGTGGGACCGGGCAACCGGGCAAGAACGGATGACCTTGAAGGGGTTTAAGTCCGCCGTTCGCTCCCTGGCTTTTGCTCCCGGCGACACGCATTTGGCCGCGGGGAGCCGGGACGGGACCGTCCGCGTCTGGCGTGCCGCCACCGAGGTGGAAGTCGCGGCGCGTCGCCCGGCCTTTCGGCCCGTCGGGGAGAGGCAACGCGAACAGGTAAGGCCAATTATTCTGAACTTTTTTCGATTTTGCTGTCCCGGAGAATCTCGCGTTTGGTCATTAGTAATGAGGGGGTCCTGTAAGCGGCCCCGGAGAACGAACCTCCGCGCGGAGGAGTGACTCGTTCCGCCAACGAGGGTCTCTTTCGGAGGGAACCCATGAACGCACGTTTACGCTGTCCCTATCGCCTGGGTCTGATCCTGGGAGTCCTGAGCCTGCTGGCGCCTGGCGGTTTGGCCCGCGCGGGCATGATCCTGACCCCGGCCGGCATCGCCGACAACCTCACCCTGACAACCTTCGCCTCCGGCTTCTCCAACCGCGGCGACGGCCTGGGGCCTATCGGAATCGGCTACCCCTCCAACGGGGGTGTTTTGGTCAGCGTGGAGGGGGCGAATGCGAGTTTGGTGTACGCTTTCCCCAGCCACGCTGACAACCAGAGTGCGGCTTCCGTCACGCCCGTGACCTACAACTCCGGCAATTCGGTGGGCGGCATCGCCCAAATCGGCAGCACCCTGTACATGGCGCAGTCGAACCTGAACCAGATCATCCAGATTAACAACGACGGCACCTTTAACCACGTCCTGACATCCCTCAACAATCCGGTGGCCTTCGCCGCCAACCCGGTCCCCGGGCATCTGTTTGTTTCGCTCTTCCAGGGCGGCATCTGGGACCTGAACACCCTGACGGGCACCGCCACGGAGTTCAGCACGCACAACGTGGACGGTCTCACGTACGACCCATCCACCAACCGGCTCTACGCCGCCGACAACTTCGCCAGCAAGATCATCGGGTTCGATGTCGGGACCGGGACGCAAGTATTCGATTCCGGCTTCATCGCCGGCGACCCGGACGGGACGGCCGTGGGCTTTGGCAGCCTGGCCGGCAACCTGTTCGTCAACACCAACGGCGGCACGGTGGTCGAGATCAACCTGGCGACGTCGGCCCAGACCGTCATCGCCAGCGGCGGCTCGCGCGGCGACCTCATCAGTGTGGACCCGTCGAACAACTCCCTGCTGCTGACGCAGAGCGACAGCGTTTTGCGGCTGACCGCCCCACTGGGCAGCGGCTTCGGTCCTTCGGCGACCCCGGAGCCGTCCTCACTCACGCTGGCCGGCATGGGCTTGCTCTGCGGACTGGGTTTCTGGCGGCGGTCGGGGAAGCAACCGAAGTAGCCGCGGAAAGTTGGTCCCGAGCGCTCCTTCTCGGCTGGCCCTTCTCGGGCGTTGTGGCGGCGGCCAGACGTTCCTGCTAACATAACGTCTCGGATTGTCCGCGCCCGCCTCCAACACCAACCCGAGAAGCTCCGTCATGGATCCCGCGCTTTTCGACGAGATCGAACGCACCCTCGCCGCCGATGGACCGGATGCGGCCACCGGCCGGCTGTGCGACCGCCTGCGCCACGAAAAAGATTACGCCAGTCTCTTTTACGCCCTGCTCATGCGCAAACGGCAGCAACTCGGCGTCTCGCCGATCCCGACGGGGCCGGCCGGCGAATTGCCCGCCAGCACGCACGAGGAATACGAGGACGCCATCCGCCAGGCGGGGCGCGAGGTCGGCCGGCTGTATTTGCAAGAAGGCCAGCTTCCCCAGGCGTGGGCCTACTTCCGCATGCTCAACGAGCCGGACCCTGTGCGCGACGCCCTGGAAGCCTATCAGCCCGGCGAAGAGGAGGATTTGCAAACGCTCGTGCAGATCGCCTTTTACGAAGGCGTCCATCCGCGCAAGGGCTTCGATTGGGTGTTGCGCCGCTTCGGCCTGTGTAACGCCATCACCACGCTGAGCAGCCAGGAACTGCCCCACCCGCCGGACGTGCGGCAGTATTGCATTCGAGCTTTGGTCCGCGCAATCTACGCCGAATTGCAAGATCGGCTGATCGCGGATATTCGACAACAGGAAGGCGAAAAAGCTCCTGCTTTCGAGGTCAAGCCGAGCATTCGTCAACTGATGGCCGGACGCGATTGGCTATTCCAGGAGGATTCCTACCACATCGACCTGTCGCACCTGTCCAGCGTCGCGCAGATGAGCATGAATCTGGAGCCGTGCCCGGAGTTGGACCTGGCGCGTGAACTGTGCGAATACGGCCGGCGTCTGTCCGGCCGCTTCGTCAGTCCGGGCGACCCGCCCTTTGAGGATCTCTATCGCGCCATCGGCATCTATCTGGCGATCCTGGCCGGAGAAAATATCGAGGAAGGGCTGGACTATTTTCGCAATCAGGCGGAGTCAGCCGATCCCGAGACGGTCGGCACGTATCCGGCGCAGGTACTGGTGAACCTGCTCTTGCGGTTGAATCGACCGGAGGAAGCGCTGGCGGTGGCGCGAAAGTATCTGGCCGGGGCAGACAACCGGCAGCTGTCGTGTCCGAGCATCGTGGACTTGTGCCAGAAAGTCGGCGACTACCGGACGCTGGCAGAGCTGGGCGCGAGCAGGGCGATCCGGTGCATTTCCTGGCGGGCCTGCTGGCGACCCGTCGTTGATTTGTTTCCTCGGTTCGAAAAAGGTTCCTGACCTTTTTCGAACCCGCGAATCTGGATTCCTTTAATGCCCAGAAATGAAGATTCAATGCGTTGTCGAGTTTGTGGCCTCCTCCAAGATGACCCGCCCTGGGGGGGAGGACGGCAACTCGCCGACTTATGATTACTGTTCTTGTTGTGGAGTCGAGTTTGGCTATGGTGATGCATCCCCCCTAGGGGTTCGGCGTTGGCGTGATAACTGGATTGCAAATGGCGCGAAATGGAAGGATCCGGACAAGGAGCCTATAAATTGGAATCTTGAGGAGCAACTCAAGCATACGCCAAAAGCCTTCGCCTCTGGATGGTGAGCAAAGCAAAGGTATCAGGAAAGAAAGGTGCTGACTTTAGCTACAAGATTACTGAAACGGGAATAATCCTGTATCTACATCACCAGCGTCGTCAAATCCTGGTAGGGAAGGGGGGTCGTGAACGTGCCGCCCACGAGGTAATTGCCCAGCTGGGGCGTGGTGTGGACGACGCGGACCAGGATCGTCCGGACGAAGTGTTTCGCCACGTTCTCCAGCGTGACCGACAGCAAGGTGCCCGGCTCGACCGGACGACTCACCAAGAGGCCGATGCCCTCCATCGACAGGTTCAGGATCTTGGCCGGGCCGAAATCCTCGACGACCGGCGACAAAAACGAACAGGAGGCATCGGCGTTGACGGGAAACCGCTCCGAGGCACGCCGGTCGATCGGTTCGGTCATAGGTAACTCTCATGCGAGGACAGGGCAGCGATAGCCTAGCTTACCCAATCGGCATATGCGCGACGAGGCCAGGCGGGCGCGGCCGGGGCCGCGGATCAAGAATTGCCACCCTGTTCTTGCAGGATCTCCTGATTTTCGATACGCCCTGGGACGAACGGGGGAATCGCCCTGGGACGGTAGGGCACGACCTGCCGGCGACCGCGGGCTACGTCCTCGTTCCAGCGGGCGAAGAAGTCGCGCGAGACCGGTGCCCGGCCGCGGCGGTGGAATTCACACAGAGCCTCCAGGTCCGCACGCATGAAGTTCGTGTACGCGGGCACCACGGCCGCATGGCCAAGTTCGGCCAGCAGCCAGACGGCGAACTCCGAGGATTCGGTCTCGAACGCGCGGTCAGCGCTCGATCGCCCGTTCCAGCCGGGCCGCGTCGCCCTTGCCGTCCTCCTTGGCGGCACGCAGTTCGTCGAACATCTCCTGCACGGCCGGCTGACTCAGGCTCCAGCGGACGATGCTGCCCAGGGCGTGGACGAGATAGTAGGTGCGCTCCTCCGCCCCGTAGTCGCTGTTCATCGTGACCGAGAGGCCGTCGAAGGCGCCGACCTTCTCCGCGTTCAGCTTGTCATGGCGCACCCGGATGCCGTGCGCCTCGGCCCAGCGCCGTGCGTCCGCGTAGACCCGCTCGAAATCCGCTGTCATCTCGTCCTCGACTCTCAGGGCCGGGTTCCGTCGGTCGCAGACTTGGATGCAAAGTGTGTGCCGAGAATGCGCGGTACGCCTTCCCCATTCTCGGACGCGAGCGAAGTTGGTTGGATCGATCGAGGCTATTTACGGGAAGTCAATTCCCGCAAAAGGGCCGGCTCGTCCCGATAGGGTGCCCAGACGTTGAGATCGGCACCCATCTCGTCCGGCCCCGCCGGCATTTGCAAGAGCGCCTGCCAACGTCCCGCACGGCGTTCCAGGCGCCACTGACAGCCCTTCGGGGCCGCCGAGAGCGACAGCACGGCGATTCGCTCGCCGTCTTGCGGCAGGACTAACATCCGACCGGCGATGGGCACATCTACCTTGCCCGATTTCAGATCGAGTGCGAGCGGGTTCCCCTTGTCGTCGAGCAGGCGCGGCGTGCCGCTCGTCTCTCCAGCCAATAACCAGATGATCTGTCCCGAGCCGGCCCGGATGCGGAAATGCCGCGCCACGCCGGCCGCTGCGGAGGAGCGCAACGATTCGATGCGCTCGCTCACCGTCACTTTCTCGTCCGTGCCGGTGCGAAGGTGATAGCGAAACGTCGGCACATCTTGCTTGTCGGTGGCGTAGCCCTCGAATTGCAAGAGGACCGGGCCATCGTACAGCTTGCCTTCGGGCAGACGGCCGCCGTAAGCGGGATCTTTCGCCCGGTTGAGGAAGTCGAGCGCTTCGCCGGAGGTCGTCACGCCGACGGGACAGCCGGGCGGCGCGGTCCAGATGCGCGTGCCGAGGACATGGGCGGGGTTGCCGCCGCGGTCGTTCCACACCGGCGAGGCGTCGAGGAAGTTGCCCGACCAGGCGTAGGCCAGCCGGCAGGTGTGCGCGTCGAACACGGCCGACACGCCGCCGGGGAAGCCGACGGCCACGGCCCGCGAGCCGGCGTCCGGCATGAACGTCCGCAGCAGCACCGGCCGATCGCCCACCGTGACAATCAAACCTTTCGGCGGCTCCATGCCATCCGGTAGCGGCAGCCCCGGACCCAGCGACAAGTACGCCCACATTGCATCCGCCTGCGCGTCCGCGTTGCCGCCGAGCACCTTATCGAGGAGGGATTTCCCATCCAGGAACACGGCCGGCATACGCGTGCCCGGCTGAATGCGCTGCGGCTGCTCCAGCCAGCGGCGATACCAGTCGTGACGCACGCGCTGATTCATCAGGGCCAGGTCCGGCCCGCGTGTGCCGCGGTTGGCGATGCCGGCGATGTCGTGACAGGAAATGCAGCCGAAGGCGTTCTTGCCGACAAGATACGCCCCGTCTCGATCTTCGCCGCCGTCAACGCCGTCTTGTGAACCGTGTCGTCCGGCTCGGCCCCTTCCAGCGCGGCGAATGCTTCGGGCAGTCGGCCGACGTTCGCCTCGCCGAACTGCGGCATGCGCAGGCCCATCCACGGCCGCGCCCGTCCGGCATTCCATAACACTTGCCGCACCCAGGGCGTGCGCAGCTTGTGGCCGACGCCGGTCAACGGCGGCGGGCTGACCGCCTCGGCGTTCTCGGCATTTTCGTAGCGGCGCAGCTGTTCGAGCGTGACCGCTGACAATCCGCCGTCGCCATCCCGGCTGTGGCAGGCGAGACAGTTGAAGCGCTCGATGTCGTTACGGGCGGCATACACCGGCGCGGGCGAACCGGCCCCGGTCAATCCCTCACGCAGAAAGGCCTTGATCGCGGCGCGGTCTCGAACACTGAAGCCGAAACGCGGCGACTTGCCCCCCAATTTGAGGGGGGAGAGGGGGGCGGGCCAGACAACCGCCGTCTTGATTGGGCGGCTGCATGAGGTCTTCCAGCGTAGCGCTCGCTCGCATCGAGGCGAACGGCTTGCCGTCGGGGGCAATGGTATGGCAGTTGTTGCATCCCTTGTCGAGAACCAGGCGCTTGCCGAGGTCGAGCCATTGCGCATCGGGTTGCATCTTCTCGAAGGCGGCCAACTCGTCGGCGCGGTTGTCCACGCGCTGGAATGCCTCCCTCCTCTGCTCGGCGCTCGGAGGTTTGGGCAATTCGTCCGGGATTTTTTCCGCGTCCGCTTGACACAAAAACTGCGCGAGGTCTTCGGCCTCGCGGTTTTGCAGCAGCATGTGCGGCATTCGGCCACTGGGATCGACCGCCAGCGGGTTTCTGAGATAAGCGGTGAGTTGCTCCCGCGTTGTTTTCTCGGCCAGGCCCGTCAGTGGATAAACACGCACGGGGGCGACGAAAACGAACGAAGGGGCGATGTCTTCCTTTTTCGCCTTCGCATCGGCGGGCGCCCTGTGGCAAGCGCTGCAGCCGAGACTGCTGTAGAGACGTTCGCCGCGTGACGCGCTGGCCTGCTGTTGCCCACGCCTCGACCGGAGCGGGGTTTCCTTGAGCGGACCACCCAGCGAAACGAGATAGCGCGCCACCGCATAGCGTTCGACCCGGCCGGCCTCGTCGGGAGGGAACATCTCCGGCATGGCCGCGCCCGGACGCAACTGTTGCGGCGACTCCAGCCAACGCATCAGCCAGCCCGGTCGCACCCGCCGTCCTATCCGCGACAAATCCGGCCCACTCCGCGCTACCAAACTCTTTGCGATGGAGTTGTCCTTCGTCGAGTGATGGCAGCGGACACACGCGGATTCTTCGACGAGATATCGGCCGCGTTCGAGGAGGGCATTCTGAACGAGTCCACCCGGCGTCTTGTTCGCCAGGTGGCCCAAATGATCGTAAGGAACCGGCTCACGGCGAAAGTGTTTCGACTCCCAGAACAACTCGACGCGGGCTTCGCCGGGGCAGCGCGTAAACTCGGCGAGCACGGCATGCACGCCCGCTTCCAGCGTCACATCAGCGCTCACCTTGAGGGCCGGCCTCTCCTCCTTCACCTCGGCGTTCAGCACTTCCTTATCGGCCACGCGGAGCCGAAACCGCCCGCGCAGCCGCACCTGGAAGCGATACGCTCGGCGGCGGAGGATGTTGACATAGCCCTGCCACCCAACCGTACCGCCGTCGGCGCGCAAGCGTGGATGCGGCGCTTCGCCGGGCTTCAGGGCCAGCGCGATCCCCGGTTCGAGCCGGACCACCTCGGCCGGCGTGGGTTGGGCCGCGTCGCGGTAGGTCGTCACCAGCCCACGCCGCAATTCTTCCGGCTCAATGGCCGGCTCAGCCGACAGACTCGGCCAGCCCGTTGCGACATCAACGATCAACGCCAGACACAAGCCGAGAAGATGGTGACGGTTTACTTGCCTCGAAAACGGCATGAGGTCTCCTGGATCACCGGGCGCGATAGCTTAGGCGGGAGGCGCGGAGGCAACTTGGGGAAGGCCGGCGGACGCATGGTTGATTATGCGGCGGCGGCTCGCCGTCGGAAAGAGCGCCTGTCGAGTTGGTCTTTCCCGGCGATGCGAAAAGGGGTATGCAGCGGCCTCATCCGTCCGGAGGGAGGGGTCCGCGAATCGGAAAGGAGTGCGCTTATGAGCCGAATCCGACTGGCCTGTATCCTCGTCCTGCTCTCGCCCGCGCTGGCGCCGGCCGGCGACTTCGAGAAAGGTCTCGACGCCCTGAGCAAAAAGGACTACGAACAGGCCATCATTCACTTCAACGCCTACATGCAGGCCAATCCCAAACAAAACGCCGCCGCCTATTACAACCGCGGCCGGGTCCATTACGGCAAAAAGGATTACGACTGGGCCGCCGCCGATTTCACCGAGTCGATTCGCCTGGACCCCAGGCACGCCGACTCCTACAACAGCCGGGGCAGCGTCTACTTGCACAAGAAGCAATACGACAAGGCCATCGAGGACTTCGACAAGGCCCTCTCCCTCAACCCCCGGCACCTCGGCGCCTCCAACGGCCGGGGCAGCGCCTTCGCCGGCAAGAAACAGTACGACAAGGCCGTCGCCGTCTTTCAGGAAGCTATCCAACTCAACCCCAATCGCCCGGACGCTTACAACAACCTCGCCTGGCTGTATGCTACCTGCCCCAAGGACGCCGTGCGCAACGGCAAGAAGGCCGTCCAGCTCGCCCTTAAGGCGTGCGATTTTTCCGACTGGCACGACGGCGAAACGATGGACACCCTCGCAGCCGCTTACGCCGAGTGCAAGCTGTTCGCCGAGGCAGTCCAGTGGCAAAAGCGGGCGGTCGAGATGAGCCATGCCGACAAGGAAGACCGGACCAAAGCACTAGGGCGGCTGAAGCTGTACGAAGAAGGCAAACCGTACCACCAGGAGTAGCGCGGCCAGTCTTCCGCGATTTGTGGAACACGGCTCGTTCGTCCGGTCTCTATCCCCAACGGGGGGCTTGTGCGACCCCACAACGGCAACACAAGCGGAGACGGACGCGATGGGCCTGCGACTGGCGATCGGGGACAGGGTGCGCGTCACGGCGAACAACCGCGTGGGACACTATCATCCCGGTGACAGGGGAAGGATCCTGTCAGGACCGGAAGTCCTGTTCGAGGGCGGCATGCGCTATTACCTCGTGGCGATGGACAAGGAGGACGCGGGAAACTGGATCGTCTTCGCCGAGGACGAGATCGAACCCGATTTATGAGGGTCCAATTATTAACCACGAAACACACGAAATACACGAAAAAAAGACAAAGACAAAAAGCATTTCTCATAATACCTACCTTGCACTCGTTCCTTCCCGTGCGGATCTCATTTTTGACTTTTGTTTTTTTGTCTTTTTTTCGTGTATTTCGTGTGTTTCGTGGTTAAATATCTTCTTCTGTGATTTGTGTTACGTTAACCCAACAAGCGCTCCGTGAATTCGTGGTCGCCGCCCACGTCGGTTAGGCGTTGATGACGGCCCTGGAACAGGTACGTCAGCTTGAGGTGATCCAGTCCCAGCAGTCTCAGGATCGTGGCGTGCAGGTCGTTGACATGAACGCGATCTAGGGCGGCCCGGAAGCCGAACTCGTCGGTAGCGCCGATGACCTGCCCGCCCCGCACGCCGCCGCCGGCCAGCCAGGTCGTGAAGCCATACGGGTTGTGATCGCGGCCGGCGCGCTTGTCGGGATAGCGTCCGTCCGCGACCGGCGTTCGGCCGAACTCGCCGCCCCAGATCACCAGCGTCTCGTCGAGCAGGCCCCGCGCTTTGAGGTCCGTCAGGAGGCCCGCAATCGGCTTGTCGATACGGCGGGCCATCTCGCGGTGTGTCTTGTCGTTCTCGGCGTGGGCCGCGTCCCAATCGTCGGCACCGGCGCTGCCGGTGAAGATCTGCACGAAACGGACGCCGCGCTCGATCAGACGCCGGGCGAGCAGGCAATCGGTGCCGAACTTCGCGGAAATCCGGTCGTCCAGGCCATATAACCGTTTCGTTGCCGCCGTCTCTTTCGTCAAATCCACCGCGTCGGGCACGGCGCTTTGCATGCGGAACGCCAGCTCGTAGGAAGCGATGCGCGCGGATAGATCGTCCACGTCCGCGCCGCGGGCGGCGCGATGCTCGCTGTTGAGCGACTGCACCAGGTCGAGCACGTCGCGGCGGCCCTCCGGGGTATCGAGGTACAGGACTGGCGAGCCGGCGTTGCGCAGCATGGTCGGCTGATAGGTGCCGGGCAAAAAGCCGTGATCGAAGACCGGCGGGCCGCCCTTGACATCGCCGGTGGTGGCCATCACCACGAAGGCGGGCAGGTTGTCCGACTCGCTGCCGAGGCCATACGTCACCCACGAACCCAGGCACGGCCGGCCCATGCGCGACGAGCCGGTGTTGAGCATGTACTGCGCCGGGGCGTGGTTGAACGAATCGTGATAGCACGAGCGCACCACCGCCAGCTCGTCGGCACAGGTCTGCAAGTGCGGGTAGGTGTCGGCGATCTCGATGCCCGATTGACCGCATTTGCGAAAGGTCTGCGGACTGCCGAGGATGGCCGCGTCCATCTTGGTGAATTGCAGTTGGCGGCCACTCGTGATGCTCGCCGGCAATGGCTTGCCGTGGAGTTTGTTCAATAGCGGCTTGGGATCAAAGGTGTCGATGTGACTGGGACCGCCTTGCATGAACAGGAAGATCACATGCCTGCGCGTGCCCGTACATGAGCCGGTTTTGCCGCCAACGGATTCTCGGCGACCGGCGGCGGGGCGGCGGGCAGTCGGCCCTCGCGGCCGAGCAGGTCGAGCAAGGCCCAGGTTCCGAAGCCGAGTCCGGCCCGGCGAAGCATGTCGCGCCGGGAAAGCGAGGCGGGGTGCATCATGGTTCCTTCTCAGTCCACGTACACGAACTCGTTGGTGTTGAACAGGGCCAGGCACAGGTCCGGCAGCCCCATCTCGCGCTTGCGTAAGAACTCCCAGGCGCGCGGCCGATTCGGCGGGCGTGACCGGCCGGCCGAAAGCCAGCAGCCAGGCGCGGGCCACGATTTTTTCCGGATTGTCACCGCATTCGCGCACCAGCCGCCGGGCGAACGCGGCCGACTGCTCGCGAGCCAGCGGGCTATTGAGCAGAGTCAGCGCCTGCGCCGGTACGACCGTGTGCATTCGCCGCGGACAGCTCGTCATCACTTCGGGCGGATCGAAGGACGCCAGCAGCGGATACAAAAACGTGCGCCGCACCAGCACGTACACGCTCCGCCGCGTGTGTTCGCTCGCGTCCTTCGTCACCGGCCATTTGCCGCGCGCGTCGAATAGTCCCGTCAGCTCCTGCCCGCTCAGCGGTGGCACCACCGGAGGACCATAGAGTTTGGGATTGAGCGTGCCGGCGCAGGCGAGGAGACTATCGCGGATTGCTTCGCCTTCCAGACGATGACGCGGAAAATGCCACAACAAGCGATTTTCCGGATCGACCGCCATGCCCTTGTCCACGGCCACGCTGCCCATGCGGTAGGTGCTGGAAAGCAGAATGCGGCGGTGCAGGTGCTTGAGGCTCCAGCCGTGTTCGACTAAATCGCGGGCCAGCCAGTCGAGCAGATCGGGATGGGTCGGCGGCACGCCCTGGGCGCCGAAATCGCTTGGCGTCCGCACGATGGCCTGACCGAAGTGCCAGCCCCAGACGCGGTTGACCAGCACCCGCGCCGTCAGCGGGTTTTCCGGCGCGGTCAACCACTTCGCCAGCGCCGCCCTCCGCTTCGTTGCAGGGACGCCGGAAAAGTCCGCCGTGGAATTCGCCGGGTGCAGAAATGCTGGGAAGGCCGGCTCGATCACCTCACGCGGCTTGTTCAATTCGCCCCGGTGCAGCCGATGGACCGCCAACGGCTGCCAGCGGTGGAACAGGCGGAAGCCGGTTTTGTCCTCGGTTTGCAGGGTGCAGCGCGGGTCGTTTAGCAACTCCTTGGGAATGGGCGTTTCGGAGAGCAGGCCGTTGAGCGACTTGATGCGCTGGTTGCGCATCTTGCCGGGATAGGGCCGATCGCTGGCCGCGAACACGGCCTGGAGCGCGAAGTAATCCTTCTGCGCGATCGGATCGTACTTGTGGTTGTGGCAGCGGGCGCAGCCGAACGTCAAACCCAGGAAGGCGGCCCCGGTGGTATCGACCGCGTCGGTCAGCCACTCGTATTCGAGCTGGTCTGACACCATCGCCGACTCCGGTAGGGCGGGGCCGACGCAATAAAGGGCCGTGGCGAGGACCGCGTCCGTGTCATCGGGCCACAGCTCATCGCCGGCCACCTGTTCCTGGAGGAAGCGATCGAATGACTTGTCGGCGTTCATCGAACGAACGACATAATCGCGGTATTTCCAGGCGCTGGGGTAGCGCAGGTCGGTCTCGAAACCGCCGGTGTCGGCGTAGCGCACCACGTCGAGCCAGTGTCGGCCCCAGCGCTCGCCGTAGCGCGGCGAATCCAGGAGACGATCGACCACCCGCGCGAAAGGCTCCGGCGAGGCATCGGCCAGGAAGTCGGCCACCTCTTCCGGGGTTGGCGGCAGGCCGGTGAGGTCGAAGGTGACGCGGCGGATCAGGGTCCGTTTGTCCGCCGGGGCCGCCGGTCGCAGGCCGTGCGCGCGCTGTTTGGCATGGATAAAGCAGTCGATCGGATTGGCGGACCAGCCGCTCGTGTCGCCGGGCGGCTCGACGAGGGCGATCGGCTCAAACATCCGCTGTCGAACTGTCCGCGCCGGCGGTTCTCCCGCCGCGATGCCGAGAAACGCGATGCACCACAGAATCAAACGTCCAGGCCGGCCGCGCATGGCATCCGTCACACTTATCCAGAGGGACGATCCGAGGCGAACAAGGCTATTGTAATCGGCTGGAACGATCGGAGGCAGGGAAAACAGACTCTTCTCTCCCTCCCCCCTTGTGGGGGAGGGTAGGGGTGGGGGGTCGAGGCGGCTCACCTCCCACCCCTACCCTCCCCCACAAGGGGGAGGGAGAAAGGAGCGATGCGGTCTCAAAGCTTCACGTCGTGTTCGTGGGCAATCACCTCGACGATGGACAGCATGTCGGCCGCGGTCGGGAAGCGGTCCTGCGGGCGGCGGGCCATCATCTTGAGAACGGCCGACTCGAAGGCGGCGGGAATCCCCGGACGATACTTGCTCGGCTTGATGACCTTGCCTTCGCGAATCTGGGCGACCACCTCGCGCGGCGTGGCGGCGACGAAGGGCGGTTGGCCGGTCAGCAGGGCGTACGACACGACCCCCAGCGAGTAGAGATCGGCCAGGGGGGCCACGGGGGCATGCGGATCGGTTTGTTCGGGGGCCAGGTACGGCAACTCGGCCAACAGCTTCTTGCCCAGGATCGCCTTTTGCAGCCGGCTGCCTTCGAGAGCGCGATTGAGCATCAAGTCCGTCAGCTTGGTCGCTCGGTCGCTAGCGCGGACGAGGATGTTTCGCGGCGTGATGTTGCCGTGCGTGACGCGGTGTTGATGGAGAAAGTCCAGCGCCTTGCCCAGATGAACGGCGATGCGACAGGCGCGGGTCCAGTCGGACTTGCCGCCGGACTCCACCTTCTGAATCAGCCGGGCCACGCTCTCGCCTTCGATATACTCACGGGCGATCCAGCAGTACGGGCCGGTCTTGCCCGCCCCGCAGGGCGTCACGAGGTGGGAATGCTGCAACTGCGGCAAGGTCTTCAGCGCCTGAACGAAGCGCTGCAATTCCGACTCGCTGCCGAGGAAATCGGGCGAAAGGATCTTCAAGGCCACGGTCTGATTGGTCCGCGAGTCCAGCGCCGAAAGACGACCCCCGATTGACCGCGGCCGAGCAGCGGACCAATGCGGTAGTGCCCGAAGACCTGATCTTCCAGCCGGAGCAACTGATCCACCGGAGGATGAGGGAGCGAGAATGCCTTGCCGGCCGCCGGCTCCTCGCCCACTTGCTCGGCCGCTTCTTCCACGTCCTCGTCGATGATTTCAATGACCTCTTCGCCGTCCTCGACGATTTCCAGATCGACTTCCTCTTCCTCCCTGGTGACGTCATACGTGCCCTCCGCGGAAACGGCCGAGTCTCCCTCTTCATCCCCGCTGGGACCGGAGGGTTTCTGCTCGGCCTCGAAGAGTTCGAGTCGCAGGTGCTCGTTGCCGACGCGGAGCACGTCCCCCATGGCCAGCGGCTGCTCCGTGATGCGTTGCCCGTTGATGAGCGTGCCGTTGTCGCCCTCCAGGTGGGTGACGACGACCTGATCCTCGTCAATCTGCAACTGGCAATGGACGCGGGCGACGTACAGGTCGTGCAGGATGATGTCGCACGCCTTGTGGCTCTTGCCGATCATCAGGTTGCCGGTCTCGGGCAGGGGGAAGAACCGTCCCTTGTCGGCCCCGTCGATGACCAGCAGCCGCCGCATCGTCTGGGTTTGTGGCGGTGAGGCCACGGGCTTGGGACCGGCGGCGGGTGCGGGGCCGGACGCGCCGCCCAGGCGCAGGTGTGAATGGCCCGTGTGAAAGACCTCCCCTGGGTGGAGTTCCTGACGGAAGGAACCGTCGCCGGTCACGGTCTCGGGGTTGCCGACCACGACGAGATCCTCTTCCACCTCCACTTCGCAGTGGATGCGCGTGATGTGCAGGCCGCGGAGGACGGCCTCGGCGTTGGCCGGATCGCCGCCGAGCGTCATCGTCCCCGCCTCGACCGAGAGGAAAAACGATTCCTGATCGTCGCCGTCGATCACCAAAAGTCGTTTGGCCATGAGCGACCTCCCCAGCAGGAAAAGCGTACCCGGAACGGACGGATTTCCATTTTGCTGAGCAAGGATGCGGAAAGGGGTGCGAGTCTCTTCCTCGTACTTTGAGCGAGGGGCGCGGTGCTGTCAAGTGGATTTACCGGCTACGCAATAGTCTTTGCGAGAAGTATGACAAACCGGCCGCGTTCGCTCAGGTGTAGGGTGGGCCGAGTCTTCGAGGCCCACCAGCCTAGGCGTGGTGGGCCTCGAAGACTCGGCCCACCCTACAAGGCGGGTCTGCGCCGCCCGAGACAAAGACCGCACCCAATGGTCTTTGCAGGCGAGGGGAAAAGCCTCGATTAGCCGGCCCGGCGCACGGCCCCCTTGACATGGAACCACGCCTTGCGGAGCTTCCAGAATTTGCTGCTCTCCATGCGGCAGAGCAGATCGCGCGATTGATCGGAGCGCGCCTCCGCCCGCGCCAACTCGTCGCGCGTTTGCACCAATTCGGCCTGGGTCTGGGACAGGGTCGTCCGCGCTTGCAAAAGGTGGGTCTGTGTCTGGGTGAGTTCGGCACGCGTTTGGGACAAACTCTCCTGACTTTGCGATAAACTCTCCTGACTTTGCGATAAACTCAGGCGAGTTTGCCTCAATTCCGCCTCGATTTGGCGCAGTTGACTGTGGAGCTGCTCCGCCTGGTCCCGGGCGGCCCGCAAGTCCGTCTGGGTCTGGCTCAGCTCCTTCTCGGTTTGCGCCTCCGCGCCCCTTCTTGCCGATACCGCTCCTCGAGAACGCGCAGGTCCAGCCAGTCGTAGCAAGCCCAGTCCTCAATGGACAAGAATTGCCCGGCCAATCCGGACAGCACCGCGCCCTGCGGCCCCTGCCGCGCCCGCTCGTTCAGCTCCTCGTAGACCGCCACCGCTTCCGGGAAATGATGCCGCAGAAGGGACGCCCAGCGCGACGAGTCGGAGCGGCGGAGCAGCGCTTCCTCGTACAAATCCCCGGCGGGACGCAGTTGCAGGCCGAATTTCTGGGCCAGCGCGTCCAGCAAAAGCGCCGGCGACTGCGCGGCCCCGTAGCTGTGGACGCACAGGCAGCGATCGGGGAAACGCTCGTGAAAGGCCAGGAGCAGCCGATTGTAGTGGATCCAGACTTGCACCGCGAAACACGGGTTGGAGCGGAACGCCTTGTCTCCCCGGCGGAACAGCGAATCCACCACGTCCCAGGGAGGCCGATACAGGAACAGGAAGTTGGCTTCGGGGAGCAATTGTTGCCAGAAATTGAGAAAAAGCGTGCTGCGCGGGTCCTTCCAACCCCACGGTTGTCCTCCCTGGCGGCGGACGCGGACCAGCTCGCGGGCACGCTGGAGCTGCTGTTCCCGCACCGGGATCTCCGGCTGGAGGGTGTAGCCGGTATCATGAATCCCCTGCGATTCGAGGACGGCCATGTGAAATTCGTAGAAGTCCATGTCCTCGAAATGGCCCTTGATATTGCCGGTCCCCGCACCCAGCAAGCGTGCGCCGATATTTAGGCCGCCGCTGTGGAGCAGGGAGCTGACCAGCGAGGTGCCGGATCGACTCATTCCCGTAATGCACAGGGCCATCGGATTTTCCGTCACCGACCCCATCCTTCCCACTCCCTTCGCCCAAATTACCTCCGTGGGCGCCGGATGCTAACCTCGCGCGGCGGACCTGTCAACCCGGCTTCCCGCCCCAACTCGTTTCCTGGGAATCACTTGCTTTCCGCTTTATGATAACGTTTTCATGGACTCCGTCCGGCAGGTCGGACAGGACTTACGAGGCGTTGGTCTGGCGCGGTGTGCCGAGAAGGAAGCGGAAGAGCAGTCCGGCCGTCAGGAGGAAAATGGGGATGCCGATGCCGATCACTCCCAGAAAGAGCGGCTCATAAAACAGCAAACGGATCGGCTCAAAGTCGCCCAAAAACGGCCACAGCCACAAGGTCAACACGACGCCGATCGCCAGGGAAGGGCCGAACGGCAGCGGATGGTTACCGCGGCGCATCAGCTGGAGCACGCCGAACACGAGACCCGGGAAGGCGGCCACGAAGCACGAGATGATAACCGGCTGCCAGCCGACGAAGCTGCCGGCCATCATCATCAAATCCGCGTCGCCGACGCCCAGCGCTTCGATGCCGCGGCTGAGGCCGAACGTGAAGCGCACGGCTCGCATCGCCGTCATGCCGGCCAGCGCCCCAGCCAATCCCGTGGCCAAGCCGAGCTGCCAACTTCCCTGCGGCAGCCAGTTCGGCAACGGATACCACACCGGCCAGGGATACAAACCGGGCGGCAAGCGCGGCGGTAAATGGCCGATCGAAGAGAGCGTCACAATCCCGTTGGGGAACGGCCAGGGACAGAACGCGCTGAATGTCAAGCCCACCAGAGTGCCGGTGACGGTGATCGGCAGCGGGATGGCCATATCGTCCAGATCGCACAGAGACGTCAAAAGCAGGAAACTGACCAGGGCGGCATGACAAGCGAACAGCACCCACGCCGCCGCCGGGATGCTTCCGGCGGCGATATCGGCGCGATGCGCGCGAAAATAGGGCAATTCGAGAATGTTACGGCCAATCTCCAGGTAGAACAGCCCGGCGAACAAGAGGCCCGTGACCAACTCGACAACGAAGTAGCGAGCCGGGATGCGTCCACCGCACGTTCGGCAACGGCCGCGCAAGAGGTAATAGCTGACGAGCGGGATCGTGTCGAACCAGCGGATCGGTTGCCAGCAGCGGCCACAACGCGGGCCGGGCCAGAGGATGCTCTTTTCCAGCGGCAGGCGGTAGAAGCAGTAATTGAGGACGCCGCCCACGCAGGCGCCCAGCACGAAAACCGGGATCAGCCACAGATAGAACATCATTACATAGCCCCCGGCTTGCCGGGGGAAGGTTCACCCCCGGCAAGCCGGGGGCTATGGGTCCAGGCAGGATCTCGGCGGCGATCTCGTCCGGCGCGCGTCCGGCGGTCTCGACGACGAGATCGGCGCAGCTGCGATAAAGCGGTTCGCGCATGGCGCAGGACTTCGGCAATCTCCTCTCGCCCGCCCACGGTCAGCGCGGGGCGGCGCTCCGCCGTCGCGCTATCGCCTTGCAGACGCCGCCACAGGGTCTCTTCATCCGCCGCCAGCCATATCACACGCCCGGAGGCGCGGAGCAATTCCCGGTTGGTCTCGCGCAGCACAACGCCGCCGCCGGTGGCGAGGACATGGCGCGACAAACGACACAGTTCCGTCAGGATGGCCGCTTCCTTGTCTCGAAAGCCCGCCTCGCCCTCGGAGGCGAAGATCGCGCGGATCGACTGCCCGTACCGCTTCTCCAATTCGTCGTCGGCGTCGCGCCAGCCCCAGCGCAACTGTTCCGCCAGGATCCGGGCCACCGTGCTTTTGCCGCTGCCGCGCGGGCCGATCAGAATGAGGAGAGGATCGCTCACCCGCCCACCTGGTCTTCATCGCGGAGGGCGACCGGCGACAGGGCGCGTTTGACGGCCTTGCGCATCAACTCGATGGGGGCCTCGCGCTGGGTGAACAGGCGAAACTGCTGGGCCGCCTGCCGGACGAACAGCTCGACGCCGGTGATGACGTGGCAGCCGCGGGCGCGGGCCTCCTTGACGAGCAGCGTCGTTTCCGGGGTGTAAACGGTGTCGAAGACGACGAGTCCCTGCTTGAGGAAGCTGGGGTGCAAGGGGGTCTCGTCCACGTCGGGGTGCATGCCGACGGAGGTGCAGTTGATGACCACGTCGCACAGGACGCTGTGCCGGCCCTGCCATTCGATGTGCCGGCCGCCGACCTCCTCGGCCAACGCCGAGGCCCGGTCGCTGGTGCGGTTGGTGATGCTCACCAGGGCGCCCTCGGAACGGAGGGCGTTGGCGACGGCCCGGCCGATGCCGCCGGCGCCGATCACCAGCACGACCTTGGAGGACAGCGAAGCCGGCTCCGGCAGCGTCGTCACGACGGCTCGCGACGGCTCCGTGTCCGGGGACGTGAAGGAAGTCGGCAGGTACGCGCGCAGCGTGTCGATGACGCCCTGGTAATCGGTGTTGTACGCCGTGAAGTCATCGCCGCTGCGGATCAGCGTGTTGGCCGCCTTGGTGCGCGTCACCGATTCGTCCAGATTCTTGGCCAGTTCCGCCGCCTCCTCCTTGTGCGGAATGGTCACGCTGTAGCCCTGCACCGGAATCTGACTGAACGCCTTGATCGACTCGCCCAACTCTGGCCGCGGCACCCGGAACGGCACGTAGACAGCGTTGATGCCCAGGTGCCGGAACGCCAGGTTATGCACCAGCGGGCTGAGGCTATGTGCGACCGGATCGCCCACTACGCCGAACACTTTCGTATCGGCGTTGATGCGGTCGTAGTAATAAACGTGCTTGAGTTCGGCGAACGACGGCAGGCCCGGCGCGATGCCGCGTTCCTTGTTGAAGGCGGCATACGTGAATGGGCGCCGAACTTGGCGCCGATGATCCGGCTGGGCATGCCGAGATCGCCCATGCAGAAGGCGATGGTCGGCCGGGGCGAGTTTTTCAATAGCTGCAACAGGCGCACGTTGTCCTTGGGGTGCTGGCCGCGCACGGCCAGCTTGACCACGTCGGCGTCCTGGCCGCACATCTTCTGATAAATCTTTTCGAGGTTGGCCGGCACCTCGCGCATGTTGTGGTAGCTGATGATGCGCTTGACGTCCTTGAAGCGGCGGATGGAGTCGGCGACGTCGGTTTCCAGATCGACCCAATCGAAGCCGGCGACGATGGCCTGGCGCAGGAGGGTCTGCCGCGCTTCCTCCGTACCGCTCCAGCGTCCGCCGTCCTGCGGGCGGCGCACGGTGGCGATGATCGGACAGGGTTTGGTCTCCAGCAGGCGGTGGAAATCGGGGGCCTTGGCCAGAAAGTCCAGGCGCAACTCGAGGAAGCGCGCACCCTGTTTGGCCGCCTCCTGGATCTCGATCTGGACCATCTTGTGCCGGGTCCGTCCGATCACGGCGCAGATGGGATCGACGTCTAATTGCGTCACACCAGACCCTCTCGTTCGCGGGATTCACATAGCCCCCGGCTTGCCGGGGGTGCATCCCCCGGCAAGCCGGGGGCTATGTGAGGGGTCGGTTTCACTGTAGCCGAGCCGACGGGAGCCTGCAAGAGAACGGTGGTCCTGTCCGCGCAAAGCCGGGCAGACGTGATAGAATATCCCGCATTCGCTGTAAAGAACAGGATAAAGCATCGCGCGGACCACTTCGGTCGCGGGATACGGAGAACAGAGACCGATAGAAACGATCTCATGCAGAATATCCGCGTCCAACTTGGTGAGCGCAGCTACGACATCGCCGTCACCAGCGGCGACGGGGGTGGATTGGGTCCGTTCGCCCGGCAGCGGGTGAAGGGCAACCGGGCCTGCATCGTCACGGATGAACATGTTGTCTCCCATGCGAATGCCGTGGCGGGGTCGCTCCGCAACGTCAGCTTTGAGCCGTGCGTGGTCTCGCTGCCGGCGGGCGAGGCGCAGAAGGCGCTGAACGTGGCTTCCTATCTGTATGATCGCTTGGCCGAGGCGCGGGCGGATCGCAAAACGCTAGTAGTGGCGGTCGGCGGCGGCGTCATCGGCGACCTGGCCGGCTTCGTCGCCGCCACCTGGAATCGCGGCCTGCCGCTGTTCATGGTGCCGACGACATTGCTGGCGATGGTGGACAGTTCCGTCGGCGGCAAGGTCGGCATCAATCACCCGCGCGGCAAGAACCTCATCGGCGACTTCCATCAGCCCGTCGGCGTCTGGATCGACACGGCCTTTTTGAACACCCTGCCGGATCGCGAATACCGCAGCGGACTCGCCGAGGTCGTGAAATACGGCGTCATCCTCGACGCGGAGTTTTTCGCGTATCTGGAGCGCCACGCCGCGGCGATCCTGGCCCGCGACGCCGAGTGCGTCCGTCACGTCGTCGGTCGATGCTGTCGCCTCAAGGCGGACGTGGTCGAGCGTGACGAGCGCGAGGAGACTGGCTTGCGGGCCGTCTTGAATTACGGACACACCTTCGCGCACGCCTTCGAGACGGTGGGCGGCTACGGGGCCTGGTTGCACGGCGAGGCGGTGTCGGTAGGGATGGTTTGTGCCAGCCGGCTCGCCGAGCGGCGCGGCCTGATCGGTTCGGACATCACGGAGCGCCAGCGTCGCCTGTTGCAGACATTTGGGCTGCCGATCGCGCCGCAGAGCTGGCCGGCGGAGGAACTGCTCGCGGTGATGCGCCTCGATAAAAAAGTGTCGGCGGGCCGGCTGCGCTTCGTGCTGCCGCGACGGCTCGGCGAGGTGGCGCTGTTCGACGACGTGCCCGAAAGCGATGTCCGCGCGGTGCTGCAAACAATCTCCCCAGAATAACGGGATCGCCCTTATGAGCCTGTCCGTATCCGACGATGTCCGCGATTTGCTGACCCTGTCGCTGGTTTCGGGCATCGGCCCGCGCCTTACCGCCGCCCTCCTGGAGCGCTTCGGCTCCGCCCGCGCCGCCCTGGGGGCCAGCGTCGCGGACTTATGCACGGTTCCCTACATCACGCCGCGTTTGGCCGAGAGTTTGACGCAGGCGCTGGCGCGCTCCGACGCGGCGGCGGAACTGGAGCGCATGGAACGCCACGGCGTTCGCCTGATCGCGCTGGGCACGCCGGAATATCCGCCGTCGCTGGCCAACATCCCCGACCCGCCGCACCTGCTTTATCTCCGCGGCACCCTGACAGCGGCGGACGCCAACGCCGTCGCCCTGGTCGGCTCGCGGCATTGCACGGATTATGGCCGGCGCGTGGCCACGCGGCTGGCGTCCGGTCTGGCCCGCGCCGGCGTCACGGTCATCAGCGGGCTGGCGCGAGGCATTGATGGTGTCGCGCATCGGGCGGCGCTGCAAGCGGGAGGGCGCACGCTGGCCGTGCTGGCCGGCGGACTGTCGCGCATCTATCCGCCGGAACATGCGGACCTGGCCCATGAGATCGAAGCCGCCGGCGCCGTGCTGACCGAATCGAGCATGGAGCAGGAGCCGTTGGCCGGTCTGTTTCCCGTGCGCAACCGCATCATCAGCGGCCTGTCGAGAGCGATCGTGCTGGTCGAGGCGGCCCAGAAGAGCGGGGCGCTCATCACGGCCAGTCACGCCGCCGAGCAGGGCCGAACCGTGCTGGCCGTGCCGGGGCCGGTGGACGCTCCCTCCAGCGGCGGATGTCACGAATTGATCCGCAAGGGGGCCATCCTGTGCCGCGGCGTCGAGGACATTCTCGAAGAGCTGCACGGCGTCTCGGCGATGGCGGTCGCCGAGAAGAACGCGGAGTCTGCGCAGGCCGCGCCGCCGGTCCCTTCCGGGCCGCCGCCGGGGTTGGATGATGGCCAGCGGCGCATCTGGGACATGCTGACGGAGCCATGTCACCTGGATCAACTGGTGCAGCGGCTGGGGCTGGCGGTGCCGCAGGTCAGCGGGATGCTGATGCGCATGGAGATCCAGAAAGCCGTGCGCCGACTGCCCGGCAACCGCTACGAGCGTTGCTGAGCCGTGCTCTCAACGGCTTCTCCCCCTACCTTTATCTCCGATCAGCAAGTCATTTTAGCTAGCGGATGAGCTTGGGCAAGTGAAAAAACCCGCGAAAAACAGCGAAAATACTCCTTGACAAGCGTTGTTAGGCTGGGCAAGATGCACAGCCTGCGCAGGGACGCGGTCGTCCGCTTTATCCGTCGCCTCGGAGTGGTGGCGGATAGGTGCCGGGAAAGGTGGGGTGAAGCCTCCCGGCTGCGCGTGAACCCCGGCCCGGAGGGGATCCACGCGGTTGTCGCACTCT
Organism: uncultured Planctomycetota bacterium; assembly: GCA_963767535.1. Taxonomy (GTDB): domain Bacteria; phylum Planctomycetota; class Planctomycetia; order Gemmatales; family Gemmataceae; genus JAJPHU01. The sequence continues at coordinate 4,538,865 of CAVYEC010000003.1, read as the reverse complement.
TATCCCCTTGCAGGAGTTCTCCCATGTTCATGAGTCTGGGACGGTGGTTCCAACGCCAGTGCCGGCAAACGCGGATCGTCCGCACGATGGCCCGTCGGCCGCGCACACGGTTGCAAGTGGAATGGCTGGAAGACCGGGTCGTGCCGGCGACGTTTGATGTCACCACCCTCGCCGACGGCGTCGGACCGGGCACGCTGCGCAACGCCATTCAGCAAGCCAACACCAACGGACAGGCGGACAACACCATCAACCTCACGCTGGCGGGCACCTACGCGCTGACCCTCACCCCGACCAATAACCAGGTGACGGGGGTGCTAATCACCGCCGGGGGCACCGGCTATACTACCGCGCCGACCGTCACCTTCACCGGGGGCGGCGGCACCGGGGCGGCCGGCACGGCCATCATCTCCGGCGGCAGCGTCATCGGCGTTCAGATGACCAACGCCGGCACCGGGCTACACGTCCGCGCCGACCGTCACCTTCACGGGCGGCGGCGGGAGCGGGGCGGCCGGGACCGCCGACTTGGGCGAGGTCGATAACGCCGCCGGCGAATTGGCCATCAACCCCCTCTCGGGCGGCACCCTAACCATCAATAACACCAGCCCCGGCACCGCCATCATCGACGCCCAGGGGCATTCGCGCGTCTTCGACATCAACCCCAACAACACCGCGTTCGCCGCCACGGCCCACATCATTTTCAACGGCAACGCCGGCGGCATCACCGTCACCAACGGCCGGGCCGGGGCCACCGACGACCCGGCCGGCAGCGGCGGCGACATCCGCGATAACGGGCGGGTCGGTCTGGAACTGAACAACGTGACCGTCAGCAACGGCACCGGGGGCGGCGACGGCGGTGGCATCGCCATGGAAAACCTGGTGAGCACGCCCTGGACGCTGACTCTTAACCACAGCACGGTCATCAACAATCACGCCATGGACGCGGGCGGCGGCATCGACGAGGACGGCACCGGGACGGTCAACATCAACAACTCGCTCATCACCGGCAACAGCACCGTCAACCAGAGCGGCGGCATCTGGCTGGACGCGGTGCCCAACCAGAACACCGGCGCGCTGGAGACAGCCAACCTGAACATCTCGCAATCGGTCATCAGCAACAACTTCTCCGGCATGCTCGGCGCCGGCTTCGGCAACGCCGGCAACGGCACCGTCACCGTCACCAACAGCACCATCGCGGGCAATGTCACCCACGGCTTCGGCGGCGGCTTCGCCGACCAGAACAACCTGGGCACCTTGTCCGTGACGAATAGCCTCTTCCAGAACAACACGTCCGTGACCGCGGGCGGCGCCATCTTCGCGGGCGGCCCCTCGACCACGATCACCGACAGCGAATTCCGGGGCAACTTCGCCGACACCAACGGCGGCGCCCTGTTCCTGGGCCAAAACGCGACCGCGACCACTTCCAACTTCGCGATTTCCAACTCGACGTTCACCAACAACAGTGCCAACGGCAACGGCGGCGCTATCGAGTTCGAGAGCGTCGGCGCCTCGACCTCGACAGCCACCATCACCAACTCGACCGTCGCCGGCAACAGCGCGCTGGGCGGCATCGGCGGCGGCATCGACGTGGCGTCCGGTTTCATCGGCGCCGTGACGCTGACGGCGGACACAGTCACCAACAACTTCGCCACTACCCAGGGCGGCGGCGTCGCCTTCGCCGGCACGGCCGGCGGCGCGGTCAAGGTGCAAAACACCATTATCGCCAACAACGTCGCCACGACCGGCCCGGACGTGTTCAACACCGCCGGCACCTTCACCGATCAGGGCAACAACGTCCTCGGTACCGTCAGCGGCAGCACCGGCTTCACCGCCGGGACCGATTTGACCGGACCGTTCACCAACCTGGTGTCCGGCTTGCGCGACAACGGTGGTCCGGTGGCCGGCGTCACCCAGTTCTACGGGGCCGGCCTCGTCGGCAACAACCCCACCGGTCAGTCGATCACCGTCCAGACGGAGGCCCTGCCGACCTTCTCGCCCCCCGCGACGAGCAGCTCGGCGATCGGCAAGGGAGCAGCCGGCGTCACCACGACCGACGAGCGCGGCTTCCCGCGCCCCGGAACGACCTCCGATGTCGGCGCCTTCCAGTTCCAGAACGCCGCCCTCACCCTCAACCTGACGGCGACCAACAGCAACGGCACGACCACCGTCACCGTCACCGTCACCAACACCAGCGGCAACAACCTGCCCGCCGACAACTCCGTCCTTTCGGTGACGCTGCCCTCGACCCTGACGCCCAACGGGGCCACGAGCTTCACCCTCCCCGCCCTGGCGGCCGGCCAGCACACGACCTTCACCCTCACGGCCACCGGCACACCTACCGCTCCGAATAACACCGTCACGGCCAGCGTGTTTAGCCCGGACGCCAACCCCAACGCGGTCTCGACGACGCCGGTGACGATCGTCCCGCCGGGTCCGACTCCGCACACGCCGCAGGGTGCGCTTCTGGTGTTCTCGATCGGCATCGTCAACAATCAGTTCGTCTGGCTCTATGTGGACCAGGCGGGTCAGGTCTTCGACGAGGCGGTCAATCTTAACAACCCCTTCGCCAACTTCTTCAGCCCCAATCCGGCCGATGCCGTCTTCGTCAATACCAATCTGATGTTCAGCAACATCCAGTTCCAGCAGTCCGGTGTCTTCGGGGGACCGGCCCTCTTGGGCAATGTTCTGGACTTCAACAACAACCCCATCCTGATGGAGACGATTCCGCTCAACTTCATCGGAGCGGCGGCCCTCAACGACATCCTCCACGCGCCCGGCGTCTGACCGCGCGGGCCGTCCTGGAAAACGAACCGGCTGCCGGCTCCACGAACCGGCAGCCGGTTCGTTTTCCCAGGGCAGTATTGGAATTCCTTGACATCTCCCGGCGAGCCGGTGAAGATCGTTGGGGCACGATCCGGAGACCGGCCGTGCGCTGCGGCCCCAGCGTCTCTTTGCCCGTGTTTTTTGGGAAAATGCCTTCCCAAATGAGCTGATTTCGGCCCCCTGTGGCAATAATTGGCAAAGTGGCAAACTGGCAAACTGGCCTCGAAAATGGCTTGTTTTTCCGCGTTTTTTCGCGATTTCGACTTTGCCAAATGGGTGTGCCATTTGGCAGAGTGGCAAACAGCCCTGAACCGGACGCTAGGCAATGCTGTTCCCATCTCCCTCGGACTAATCCTGTAGGCGAATCAAAAACTTAAGGTCTTTGATGCGAGCCGCCATCATGTTGACCAATCCGTGTCGCTGGATTCGTCATCTCCGCCGAATGAGCCGGTGCATTGCGTCGCATCATTCCACGCATCCGCCGCGACCGACGCTTGAAAGGCTTGAAGAGCGCATCGCGCCCGCAACCAGTGATACGATCAGCGTCACAACCACGGCCGACCTGCCGTTGTCGAACCTCGGTGGACAAGTCACTCTGCGCTCGGCCCTGCAAACCGCGGCCCAGGACTTCGCCGCGGGGACGACGAATGTCACCATCAACCTGACCAGCCCCGGCACCTACGCGATCGCCCTGGCCGGTACGCCGGACGAGACCGACAACCAGGCAGGCGAATTCGCCGTCAATCACCTCGCGGCCGGCGACAGCCTGACCCTCAACAACCAGAGCGGCGGCGCGGTGGTCCTCAGCGGCAACGGTCTGGGCCGCGTCTTCGACATCAACCCCGGCGACACGAGTTTGGCAGTCCCGGCCACGGTGACATTGAACGGCCTCACGATCACAAGCGGCGCGGCGTCGCCCGATGACACGGCCGGCGGCAGCGGCGGCGGGATTCGCGATCAAGGTTCCGTCAACCTGACGCTCAACAACGTCACCATCACCGGCAACACGGCCACCGCGGACGGCGGCGGCATCGCGATGGAGAATACGGTCAGCGTCCCGTGGGTGCTGACACTCAATGGCTGCACGGTCAGCAACAACCACGCCGGCGATGCCGGCGGCGGCGTCGAGACCGACGGTACCGGCATCGTCAACATCAGCAACTCCTTTCTGACCGGGAACACGGCTCAGAACCAGGGCGGCGCGATCTGGCTCGATTCCATCGCCATCAATACGCAGGTGGGCAGCGTGACCGTCGCGGACGGCGGCAGTGGGTATACCGCCGCGCCGACCGTGACCTTCAGCGCACCCACTGGATCGGGCGGCACCACGGCAACCGGCTTCGCCACGGTCGCCGACGGGACGATCACCTCCGTGACGATTACCAACGCGGGCAGCGGCTACACCGAATTGCCGACCGTAATGTTCAGCGCCGGGAGGCACGGGCGGCACGACGGCGACCGGCATTGTCAATCCCGTCCGGGCCAGCGCCAACCTGTTGTTGACGAACACCTACGTCGCCGGCAACGACGCCGGCCTGCTCGGCGGCGGCATCGGTAACGGCGGGACCAGTCAGGTCGTCCTCACGCAAAGCACGATCGAGGGCAACTCGACGGCTGGTTTCGGCGGTGGCTTCGCCGATCAGAACAACCTCGGCACGCTGCTCGTGCAGGACAGTCTCATTCTCGATAACACGTCGGCTTCCGACGGCGGCGGTATCCAGACGGGCGGCCCCACTACGACCCTCGCCAACACCGAGATCAAAGGCAACACGGCCGGCGAGGACGGCGGCGGCCTGTTCGCCGACGGGAGCTTCCTGACGATCACTGGCTGCACGTTCGTCGACAACGTGGCGGCCGTCTCCGGCGGCGGCCTCGAAATCGAGACGACCGGCAGCGGCACCCCGTCCGGCTCGACCATCACCAACACGACGATCACCGACAACCGCGTGTTGAGCAACAACGGCACCGGCGCCGGCGGCGGTTTGGGGGCCGGCACTTCGGGATTTCTCGCCAACAGCAGTGGGGGCAGCTACGCTTTCACCGGCGCACTAACGCTCGTCAACGACACCCTCACCGACAACTCGGCCGACGGCGGCGGCGGCATCGCCTGGGCCGGTGCCAGCGGCTTCACAGGCGCGGCCGGCATCGCGTTCACGTCAACCTTCCGCGTTCAGAACACCATCGTGGCCCAGAACACCGCCCGCCTCTCCGGGCCGGATGTTCTGAGCGTCGCCGGCACCTTCGCGGACCTGGGCGGCAACCTGATCGGCGTCAACAACGGCGCCGCAGCCGGATTCACCAACCCCACCACGCGGATCGGCCCGTTCGCTTCCCTGGTGTCCGGCCTGACCAACAACGGCGGCCCGACTGTCGGCTCGGCCGGCCATTCGATGACTCTGGAAACGCAAGCCCTCCCGCCCGATAGCTCCGCCGCCGGCACGGGCACGGACGCCGGCCTCGCCACCGACGAACGCGGCTTCCCTCGCAGCAGTGAACCCCAGGACAGCGGGGCCTTCCAGTTCCAGGGCGTCACGCTTCATCTGGCCCTCACGGCGGCGTCCATCAACGGCTCCGATTCGATCACCGTCACCGTCATTAACACCGGCGGCATCCCCCTGCCCGCCGACAATTCGACTGTCACGCTCGCGCTACCCGCCGGTCTGACCGTCTCGACCGGAACACCGTTGACCTTCACCCTCGCCACGCTGGCGCCCGGCCAAAGCGCGGTCTTCACCGTCCCGGCCGTCACCGTCGCGTCGGGGCAGCAGACCGTCACGGCCACCCTCACCAGTCCCGACGCCAACCCGAACACCCTCACGGCCAACGCGACGACCAGCTCGATTCTGGGCGGCAATCCCATCCCGCTGGGCACCCTGACGGTATTCGGCATCGGCTTCGGTCCCGGCTTGCAACTGGACGTTTTTGAAGTCGATGCCCAGGGGCAGGTCTTTGCCCTGCCTTTCTCGTTCGGCTTCCTCGGTGCTCCCGTGTACCTCAACAGCGATATGTTTCTCTCCGAGGTATTGATTCAAGACAACGCGATGTTGACCTTCCTCACTGGCGCGGACAATCAGAAGTATCCGCTGGCGCTTCTGAACTTTTCCAATCCCTACGTTTTTGACGCGCTCTTGGCCAATCTCGTTAACCGTGGGGCCGAGCGTCTCGGTTAGCGACGCTTCGCAGAAGCGTTTGGCCCAAGCACGCTTCTGCGAAGCAAGCGAACCAATTACTTTCTCGTACCCGTTCATGGGGCGAGCTTATTCAGGCCCATGAAACTGATCACCTACCTGTTTCCGAGTCGAAATCAGGGAACAAGCGACCCGAAATCCAGCAACCGGGTCCGATACAATGATGCGCTTCTCTTCGTCATCGAGAGGAGTTATTTCAAGCATCATATCTGCCCAGCCCGTCGGCGACGTGATATGGGAACAACCTTCGCATACCAAGTGAAGCTGGCCACCTCGCTCGGTCTTCGTGATCTGTAAATGCAGTTGCGAATGCGAGGCGGCATAATACCACAATCGGGCATTGCCACCTTGCCAGGGAGCAACAGCCTTTCTCACAGCCTCAATCATATCTCTCGTCCACATTGGGCTACCTCGCAAGACCATTGCGCACTCGGATGCTCTCGCCACATGAACGGGACTTGATGTTGGCGGTCGGCCTGCAACCCGTTGTCACGCATTCGTCACCACTCACCGCATGGCGTGTTTCGCCACACGAGGCAGTCACGCCAACGCTTATTCGGCCTGGAATTCACGCCGCTGCCATGCGGGGGCCGACCTTCGGCAACAGTGAGGGAGCAGCCTTGCCCTCCATGTGGGCTCGGCAACACGCCGCCAGATACCCCAAGAGGCCACGGCCTTGCTGCCGGCAAGTCTCCCGGACACTCAGGATTCGCTCGACGAACCGGCTGCCCCGGCTGCTATCCGTACCGCCGCTCCCCTTCCGCCACAGCACGGCGTGTCGTAAAGCACGTTCGGCGGCATTGTTCGTCGGCTCGACGCCCCGATGCCACACGAAGGTCCATAACTTTGGCTCGTGGGCGAGCAATTCACGGCACGTCGCCGCCGTCTTGGGACAGCCGCAAGCCGCTCCCTGGACCAATGCCTCACGGACCTCCGCCCGCAGCCCACTGATATAGACCTGAAAGCTGGAACGGCGCAGCGTGCCGTCTCGGACTCGATGCCACCAGGCGAACATCCGGTCGGACAGGTCCAGCAATTGCTTCCCGATACCTGCCCCGCTGTTCTGCCGATCAATCATCGCCTGAAAGTCCCGACGCAGGTGCGACCAGCAGAACTGGCGGCGGCGGAATCCGTTGTACGACTTCCAGCGATCTGACGTGACCACCTGCTGATAGGCTGAGCCGAGCAGTGCCCTGGCGACCTTCCCGCTGCGGGTAGCCGCAATGTGGAAGACCGTCACCAGGGGCGTGACGGCGACCCACAACCACGCCTTGTGCATTGCCTCTCGCCAGGACGTTTCATCGACGTTGGCGTGCTGTGTGCGGACATACTCTTGCAACTCGGCCATCGGCTGGGCCAAGGCGTCGGCAGTGGACCGCTCCAGCTTGGCGACCATCCCCGTCGAGATCGATAGGCCGAACAGGTCGTAGGCCAACTGCCGGATGGGACGCTTCCCCAGGCGGTAGCCCCCGGCCAGGACAGCCAGGTGGGCTTGCAACCTGGGGCCGAAAGCCCCGGCCGGCACGCCGGTGGGCAACGAGGTGCAGGTGCGGGTGCCGCAGGCCGGGCAGGTGAGCCGGTGCAGGCGATACTCCGTCACCTCGGCTTGGACGGGCGGTATCTCGGCGACCTGGTGCCTGCGGGGCTGCGGGTCTTCGCCGTGAAGGGCTTGCCCGCACTTGCGGCAGGCCGAGGGCATCAGGGGGATGGTCTGCTTGACCTGCTCGGGGGGCACCAGGGAGCGTTGCTGGCGTGCGTGGCCGGGCTGCCCTCCCTTCTTGCGGCCCGACGAGGGCTCGGGCGGTCGGCGTTTGACGTGGGGCGGGTCGCTGGACGGCGGGCGGGAGGAGTTGGTGGAGTTCTGGTTGAGGCGTTCGGCAAGTTGATCGACCTTCCGCTGAAGGGCTTGCAACCGCTGCTCATATTGCTGGATGAGGGCCAAGATGGCCGCCTGGGCGGCAGGCGGTATCTGGTCCCAGAGGTCAGCAGGAATTGGTGGAACAGGGGGCATATCAACATTTTACGGCCAGTAGAGGCACGGACAAGTTCGGGTCGTGAACGGCTACACTTTCTCAACACAGGACTCTCTAAAATAGATCCAGAACGCCCGTTGTTTCATCGGCGCCGCCGCGGCGCAATCGAAAGGGCCACGATGTCTGTCTCTCCCCCCCTGGCCGCATCGGAACGAGCTTTTTTGCTGGGACTTCAGCGGCAGGCCCTGCGTTACTTCCTGGAAAACCAAACGCCCGGCGGCCTGATCCGGGATCGTCAGATCAATCACGGTCCCCTTTCGCCGAGGGGGTGGTGCAGCACTTGCGCCACCGGCATGGGACTGATCGCCGTCTCGTTGGCGGCCGCGCCGCCGTATCGGATGCTGTCTCGTGACGAGGCGGCCGGCCGGGTCCGCACCGCCCTCGATACGGCCCTGGAACGCCTCCCCACGGATCACGGCATCATGCCGCATTTTCTCGATTCCGCCACGGATGAAGCCCGGGGTCACGACGTTTTCAGCACTGTCGATTCGTCCTGGCTCTTGGCCGGCGGCCTCTGGGCGGCCCGGTTTCTCGGTGATGCGACCCTGGAAAAGAAGGCTGGCCAACTGTACGATCGGGTGGATTGGCTGTACTGGACCGACCCGGACAATAGCGAGGGCGGCCTGCTCCGCCACGGCAAGGGGACCGACGGTCGATTTCTGCCGATCTTCTGGAATCGGCTCAACGGCGAGACCGTCTTCATGTACGTGCTGGGCGCCGGGGCCGCGCCGGAGCGAGCCATACCGCCCAAGGCGTGGTCCGCTCTGAAGCCGTTTTATGGCACCGTGGCGGGCCTGCGCTTCAACAACGCCGACCTGGGACTGTTTACGTTCGAGTACGGTCTGGATCTGCTGGACTTGCGGTGCTGGCGACGCCCGGCCCGGTGGATCTGGCGGCCGAAGCAGTCATCGCCACGCGGGCCAACTACCTATTCTGTAAAGAGGAAGCCGCCCATTTCGCCACCTATCGCCGCTTCTGGGGCGTGTCCAACGGAGACGGGCCGGGCGACGCGCCGCAGCGCGACTCGTACCGGGCGCGGTCCCGGCAAGCCGATCGACGGCACTGCCCAGATCATCGACACCCTCGCCGCCGTCGCCAACGCGCCCGATGAGGTGATGGAGAACCTGCATCGGGCCGATAGCGATACGGAGCTGGGTTCGCGCGGTCGGTATGGCTTCAGTCCGGTGAACCTCGACCACGGCTGGGTCGGGCAGAGCATCGTCGGCATCGACGCCGGTGCCGCGGTGATGGCCGTGGACAATTATCTGTTCTCGAACCGGGTCCGCCGCGTGTTCCACTCCTTGCCGTGTGTGCGGCAAGGGATGCAGCGCCTGGGATTCACGCAGCTCGAAAAGGTCGCCCCGGCGCTGGGTGTGGTGGACGAACCTTGATCCTTGGCGAAAACCCCGAGCAGGGGGCTTACGCCCCTGAGTCTTCCCTCGGGGGGCTTACGCCCCCCGCTCAGAGGTACGGAAGGAGCGATGTCATGGGTGAAGCGCATTTCCGCTGCCGTCTGTCCGCGCCCGCCACGCCGCTGCCTCACGTCTGGGAACACACGGTCGGCAGCTGTCACGCCCCGCTCGCCCTCCGCGCCGACTGGCAGGCCCACCTGCGGCGCTGCCGTCAGGATCTGGGCTTCCGCTACGTGCGCTTCCATAGCCTGTTGAGCGACCAACTGGGCACGTTGGTCCGCCACAAGGGCCAGCTCGTTTACTCCTTCTTCAACGCCGACCGCATCGTGGACTTTCTGCTCTCCATCGGCATGAAGCCGTTCGTGGAGCTGAGCTTCATGCCCACGGTGCTGGCCTCGGGAAGCGACACCATTTTCTCGTACCGGGGCAACGTGACGCCCCCGAGGGACAACCGGGCCTGGGCCGAGCTGATCCGCCGGTTGGTGGATCACTGGGTTACGCGCTACGGACTGGACGAGGTGCGCCACTGGTACTTCGAGGTGTGGAACGAGCCGAACCTGCGGTCGTTCTGGGCGGGCACGCGCGAACAGTATTTCGAGCTGTACCGCCACACCGCCGAGGCGATCAAGGGGGTGGATGCTCAGTTGCGCGTCGGCGGCCCGGCCACCGCCGCCAACGCCTGGTTGCCCGAATTTCTCGACTTTTGCGAGCGCAACCGCATCCCGGCCGATTTCGTCAGCACGCACCACTACCCCAACGATCCCTTGTGGAGCGAGGCGCAGGACACCGAAAGCGAGCTGGCCGGCGGCCGGCGCGGGATCATGGGTGAATGGGTGCGCGAGGCGTCGCGTCAGGCGAAGGGCAAGCCGCTTCTGTACACGGAGTGGAACGCTTCATCCAATCCACGCTACCCGCGTCAGGACGAACCGTATGCCGCCGCCTTCGCGGCCAAAAGCGCCCTGGAGGCGAGCGGCCCGGCCGAGGCGTACAGCTTCTGGACGTTCACCGACATTTTCGAGGAGAATTATTTCCCTTCCGTGCCGTTCCACGGCGGATTCGGGCTGCTGAATCTGCACGGAATTCCCAAGCCGAACTACCGCGCCTTCGAGTTGCTGCATCGGCTGGGAGAGGAGCGCCTGCCGGTGGAAGGCAGCCATGAAACGGTGGATATCTGGGCAGTGCGGCACGGGAAGAACCTGACCGTCCTGTTGACCAACCACACCCTGCCGCGTCAACCCATCTCCGCCGAGCGCGTCCGCATCGACCTGACCGACGCGCCATCGCCGCGATCCGCCGTGCTGGAGTGCATCGACGACAATCACGCCAACGCGAAGGCGGCCTGGCTGGCGATGGGTCAGCCGGAATATCTGAATGAGGGGCAAGTGCAAAAGTTGCAGGAAGCCTCGCGCCTGATCGCGGAGCCGCACTCCTGGAAACAAGTAGAGGGGACGGTTCGCTTCGAGGTCGAGTTGCCGCCTCATGCGGTCGCGGCCCTAACGATTGAGTTCGACGCGATCAAGAGATAAATCGCTTTCCGGCGAAAGCCAGCATCAAGATCCGGCTTCCCCTTTCAAGCGAGCAATTTCGCGTTCCAACGCCAGCCGTGCTTGCTGTTCTTGCTCCAATTGCTTTCGCAGTTCAGCGCACACCCCCTCGGCTGCCTCGTGCGCTGCCTCTCGTTCCTAAAGCCGCGTCGAAGATCGGCGGGCAACGGCAATAGCTCGTCTCGAAACCAGAAGCGTATCCATCCGTCGTGCAGGCCCAACTCCAGCTCCAGTTCGGGGATGGGATAGCGGTTCTGTTCATTGGGGGGGACCGCGACGTACTTCTCGCCGGTGTGGTGATAGAGGGTCAAGTCGCGCGTCTCGGGATAGAAGAGCAAGAAGTACGGGACTTTCAGTTCCTTCTCGTACTTCTCGAAGTTGTCTTCGTAGTCCTTGCGCTTGTTGTGCTTCGAGACGTACTCCAGCATCCAGAACGGCCGCGACGGCTGCTCCGTGAGGTCGTAACTGCCGTTGGCATTGATCGGCTTGTCGCAGATCACTACCATGTTGTCGGGAACGACCTGACCCAGCTTGCGCCGGCCCTCACGAGGGTATTGCACCAACAACTCGTTAAAGATCTGCACATCGGGACGATCATCGTGGACCAGATCGAGGCTTTCCAGGGTAATCTTGCGCTGTGTGGCCTGGGCCGTTGCTTCCATGAAAAAAGGATCTCCCGAGAAACGGCGGAAATAATCTTGCGCCGCTTCCTCGTACACGCGGGCCAAGTCCTCTTGCGATTCGGCCGTGGACATACTCGTTCTCCTACCATGAAAAACCGTCGTGCGGCCCCATTGTACTCCCGGCCGGCATTGGCGAAAGATCAATCGCCGACCGCCCAAGCTTGCGATCCGCGCGGGCCGTGTCATACAATCCACCACCATGAGCGAACAACCGATTCACCTCTCTTTCGAGGGCGGCACGCTGGTCCTCACGGGCGCCGCACCGGAACGTCTGGCCGCGTTGCCGTATTGCCAGCAGGATCCGCGCTCGGGAGTCTTTCGCGCCGAGCGCAGCATTACCGCGTCCTCGTCGAACACCTGCGCCGCGAGAAGATCGCCTATGAGGATGCCGCCCGCGCGTATCAGCCGACGCCTTGGCCACTGCGCCCAGCCGCGATCCGTTTCCGCATCAGACCGAGGCGCTCGCAGCGTGGTGGAACGCCGGGGGCGCGGCATCGTCGTCTTGCCGACCGGCACCGGCAAGACGCACCTGGCCATCCTCGCCATCCACAAGGCGGCCCGGCCCGCCCTTGTCGTCACGCCGACGATTGATCTCCTCAACCAGTGGTACGGCGAACTTCTGGTTGCTTTCGACGTGCCGGTCGGTTTGATCGGCGGCGGCCATTACGAGATTCAACCGCTGACGGTGACAACCTACGACTCGGCCCACATTCACCTCGATCGCTGGGGCAGCCGGTTCGGCCTGCTCATCTTCGACGAGTGCCATCATCTACCCGGCCCGTCCTACCTGGAGGCCGCGCGCGGCAGCCTCGCCCCGTTCCGCCTGGGGCTGACGGCCACTCCCGAACGGCAGGACGGCCAGGAGTTTTTGCTGCAAGGATTGATCGGCCCGATCGTCTATCGCCGTGAAATCAAGGAATTGGCCGGCGATTTCCTCGCGGAGTATCGGGCCGAGCGCTTGTACGTCGAATTGTCGCCGGAGGAGCAAGATCGCTATCGGCAGGCACGCGAGCACTATCGCCAGTTTTGCGCCGACCACGGTATCAGCCTGGGCGGCGCCAACGGCTGGCAGCGCTTCATTCAGGTGACGTGCCGTTCGCGCGAGGGGCGGGCGGCGTTCGAGGCGTACCGCGAACAGCGTCGCCTCGCCCTGGCCGCGCCCGCCAAGCTGCAAATCCTGCACAAACTGCTTGAACGACACCGGCGCGATCGGGTGCTGATATTTACCTATGACAATGCTACGGTTTACCAGATCGCCCGCCGTTATCTCGTGCCGGCCATCACCCACCAGACCAAGGCCAAGGAGCGCCGCCGCATCCTCGACGGCTTCCAAACGGGAGAGTACAACGTCGTCGTCACGAGCAGGGTCCTCAACGAGGGCGTCGATGTACCGGCGGCGAACCTCGGCATCATCCTGTCCGGCAGCGGCACCGTGCGCGAGCACGTTCAGCGCCTCGGCCGATTGCTGCGAAAATACGGCGACAAACAGGCTCTGTTATACGAAGTGGTCACGCGCGGCACGGCCGAGGAGTTCACGAGCGATCGGCGTCGGCAGCACCACGCGTATCGCTAAGCGGCATAACCATCCACCGCCCGGCAATCATCACCTGGCGTATCTCTAATTCCCGGCTCAGTACGAGTAGATCCGCGCGCTTGCCGGCGGCGATGCTGCCGAGTTCGTGGTCCCAGCCGGCGATGCGCGCCGGCGTCAGGCTGGCCATGCGCACCACCTCGGCCAGCGGCGCACCCGTCAGACGCTGGAACGTGCGCACGCAGTGATCCATGCCCATCGACGCCGGAAGCCAGCGCCTTGCCGTCCGGCATGACGCCGACGCCGTCGCGGCGCAGGATCGGCTCGCCGCCGTCGCGCGGGCCGAAGAGATATTCGCCGTCCGGCATGTCCAGGGCGCGGTTGCAGTCCGTCACCAGGGCGAGCCGATCCGGCCCCTTGACCTTGTACGCCAGCAGCAGCAGTTCGCGCTGTCAGGTGCTTGCCGTCGGCGATGACCTCGGTGGTCAGCTCGTCGAAGAACAGCGTCGCTTCCATCAGGCCGCCGCGCATGGGATACGTCTGCGTCTGCCGCAGCCGGGCGCGGTCGGACATGGCGCAGAACAGATGATCGACGTGGCGGACGCCCCAGCCGATCGCGGCCTCGACCTGCTCGAAGGTGGCGTGCGAATGGCCGGCGTTGCAGCGAATGCCGCGCTCGCGGCAGGCGCGGACGAACGCCTCGGCGCCCGGCAGTTCCGGGGCGACGGTCGCCGTGGCGATGCAGTCGGCGTAGTCGAGATAGGCGCAGTATTCGTCCGGCTCCGGCGGACGCACCGCCGCGCCGGGATGACAGCCGCGCGCCTCGGCGGCGAAATAGGGGCCGTAGAAGTGAGCGCCGAGAATGCGCCGCGCCGCCGGTGCCTTCCGCTTTCAAGCGCCGGCACACGTCGAGAAACGCCAGGTGTTGCTCGTGCCGGGCGACCGTGGTCGTCGGCAGCAGGCTGGTGGTGCCGTGGCGGGCGTGGGCCTGGCAGACGGTGCGAAAGGCGTCGGCGGTGCCGTCCATGAAGTCGGCGCCCGCGCCGCCGTGGACGTGCAGATCCACGAAGCCGGGCGCGAGATAGCCGCCTTGCAGAGTCGATGATTTCCGCGTCGCCGGTGGCGTCGGCGCGTCGATCGCCGTGATCCGCGAATGCGCTGCTACCGTCACCGAACCGCCTTCGAGCAGACGGTCGGGCAGGATGATCGTGCCGCCGGTGAAATGGCGAATGGACATGCGCTGCGCTCACATAGCCCCCAGCTTGCCGGGGGTGTTGGATTTCCCCCGGCAAGCCGGGGGCTATGTGTCAATGCCGGAACAGGAACTCCTTGGTGTTCAGCAGCGCCCAGTGGACGTCCTCCCACGCCTTGCGCTTGTCCGTCGCCTGGGCGACGTGCTCCAGCGACATCTTCATCTCCGTCTCGCTCGGCGGACGCGACAGCGTGGACAGGTACAGATCGTCGAGCATCTCCGCGTCCGACGTCTTGGCCTGAGCAGCCGGCCGATGCGGTTGTCGGCGTTGCGCAGCTTCTCGTTGACCGTCGGGCCGTTGATGAGCTGCAGCGCCTGGGCGAGGTTGCTGTCGCTCTCGCGCTCGCACTCGCAGGCCAACTCGCGGGCCGGCTGGCCGAACGTCTTGAGGAACGGGTGGTTGACGTCGCCGTCGGGCAGCTGCACGGCCCGCGTGCCCAGCGGCAGGCCCGGTGAACTTCTCCGGCACCTCCGTCACCGTGCAGATGGCGTCGAGCAGCTGCTCGGCCGTCAGCAGCTTCGTGACGGCGTGCGAGAAATACTTGTTGTCGTCCTGGTTGAAGTCGTTGGCCTGGGCGCTGAGCTGGTAGGTCCGCGAGTTCATGATGACGCGGATCAGGTGCTTGACGTCGAACTTGCTGGCGGCGAAGTCCTTCGCCAGGGCGTCGAGCAACTCGTCGTTGGCCGACGGGTTGGAGTCGCGGAAGTCGTCCACCGGATCGACGATGCCCTTGCCGCTCAGGTGATACCAGATGCGGTTGACGACCGACTTGGCGAAGAACGGGTTGTCGGCGCTGGCGAGCCAGTCGGCCAGCACTTCCCGGCGATCCTTGCCCGGCGGGATGACGGGCACCGCGCCGCCCATGAACTTCGGCGTCATCACCTGGCCGGTGCGCGGCTGCGTCACCTCGCCGGTGCGGTCGTCGAAGACGATCTCCGCCGCCCGGCGTCTGCGGGTTGGCGCCCGGCTCCAGCGGGTCCTTCTTCTGGCGGACGCGGGCGAAGAACGCGGCCATGCTGTAATAGTCGTCCTGCGTCCAGCGCTCGAACGGGTGGTTGTGGCACTTGGCGCACTGCATGCGGATGCCGAAGAACAGCTGCGCCGTCGTCTCGGCCAGGTTCTGCGGATCGCGGGCGATGCGGTAGTAGTTGGCCGGCGGGTTGGCGAAGGTGCTGCCGCTGGCCGTCAGCAGCTCGCTGCACCACCGCGTCGAAGCCGTTGTTCTTGACGATGTGGCTCGCGCAGCCAGTGCTGGAAAACGTGCGTGCCCTTGACCTGGATCGCTCTTGCGACTGCTGCGGAACACGTCCGACCATTTGAGCGTCCAGAAGTCGGCGTATTCGGGCCGCTCCAGCAAGGCGTCGATCAGCTTGGCGCGCTTGTTCGATGACCTGTCGGCGAGGAACGTCCTTCACCTCCTTCGGCGTCGGCAGGACGCCGCACACGTCGAGGTAGGCCCGGCGGATGAATTCCTGATCGGTGCACAGGTCAGAGGGCGGAATGCTGAGCATCTTCAGCTTGGCGAAGACGTGCTGATCGACGTAGTTGTTCTCCGGCGGATTGGGCCAGACGAAGCCCTTGCGGCGGTTCGAGGTAGGTCAGGCGGACGGTCTGCAGCTCCATCAGGTAGCGGCACAGGATGGCCACCTCGCCGGCCTGCTTGAACTCGACGAGGCCGCTGCTCGACACCTCGGCCACGGCGGGATCGCTGCTGCTGAAGACGGTCAGGCGGGTCACGTCGCGGACGCTGCCGTCGGCGAAGTGGCCCAGGACGGCCAGCTGCTGCCAGCGGCCGGCTCGATCTGCACGCGCGAGCCGGGCAGGATCTCGATGCCCTTCAGGACGGCCAGCGTCGGCGGGTCGTCGCGCAGTCCTTCGGCCAGCCAGTCGCGAATCGCCCGCGCCGGCACGCTGCTCGGGCAGATAGCGCTGTCCGCCCTCGTGCGGCACGCGGCCCAGGCGCCTTCTGCAGGATCAGGCTGGCGTCCGGTTCCTGCCGGTCGGTGCGCCGGCCGAGCACGTCGCGGGTGAGCTGGACGTAATCGGCGGCGGGATCGAAGCCGCGCAGACTGAGCTTGAACCCGTTCTTGCCCGAGGGCGTGCCGTGGCAGGCGCCGGCGTTGCAGCCGCCGACGTTGAGGGCGGCGATCACCTCATTGCGGAAGCTCGTCGTTTGCGGCTTGTCGAAATCCTTGACCGTGACCGATACGCGCGCGCTCTTGCCGCCGGCCTTGACGACGATGTTCGCGGTCCCGTTCTTTTTCGGCGTGACAAACCCCGTCGCATCGACTGCGGCGACGGCGGGCGTCTCGCTAGTCCATTCGCACAGGGCGGTCAGGTCGCGCACCGTGCCGTCGGCATAGCGGCCGGTGACGACGAGCTGCTGGGTGGCGTGGCGGCCTGTCAGCGTGACGGATTCAGGCTGCACCGTCAGCGCAATCGGCTGGCCGATGACCGTGGCCTTGGCCGCGGCGTCAGCCGGCACGCTCGCCGACGCGGGCAGCACCGCCAGGCAAAGCAACAAGCCGGACGCGATCGAGACACAACGGCCGGGAAAGGAAGGGCGGAAACGCGGCGAGGAACCATTCATGGGATGTCGCCCTCTTGGAAACTTAAGACAATCGGTCGGCGGGATAAACCAGCAGCGCTCCGGGTGAGTTCTTGTGGTTAGTTTACTCCTCCCGGCTCGACAATGCGACGGGATTTTCACGAAATCTCAGCCTGTTTGATTTGTGCCAGCGTCTTCGCCTCCGGCATTTCTTTGTAGAACGTGTCGAGCGGATAACAACCCGACACCAGGCCGTTGCGCGGCGCCGTCGTGCAATCGCTGAACGTGCGGCAAAAGCGCTTGCGGTCGAGCGCTCGGCCGGCCAGCACATCCGCCGGCAATTCCGGGTAGCTCAGCGCCAGACGACCCAATCCCACGAAGTCGGCCCCGCCCGTGCGCACCACCGCCTGTCCGACGTGCGGCAGCCATTCCTGCAAGTACGAATATCCCGAGCCCACCATTGTCAACGCCGGGCGATGGCGTTTGAGTTCGGCCGTGAGACCGATGTGCCGGGCGACGCCGATCAGCGGATCTTCCGGCGGCAGGTAGCCGTCCGAAGGCGGGAACAGGGCCGGCCGCTGGAAATGCGGATTGTAATAGGGACTGCCCGCCGTGACACAAACCAGCCGGATGCCGAGCGCTTCGAGCAGATCGAGGAAGGCGAGTGGCTCCGTCAGGTCGATGCCCAGGCCGGTGCCGTCGCCGCCGAAAGCGTAAGGATACGACGCACCGGGCAGCGGTTCCGGTTCGCCTTGGCCGTCCGGCCCCGGTCGAAACGGCAGCCAATCCACGGCGCTGACGCGGACGGCGATGCCAAGTCCGGGCGCCTCGGCACGGATGCCGGCCACGATTTCGCGGAGGAAGCGCGTGCGGTTCTCGAAGCTGCCGCCGTAGCGGCCCGGCCGATCGACGGCGCTCGAGAAATTCATGTCCGAGGTAGCCGTGACAGTGCTTGATGTCCACGAAGGCGAAGCCGGCACGCTGGCTTCGCCTGGCCGTCTGCACGAAATCGTCAACCAGGCGTGACACGTCGCTGTCACTCAACACCGGCTGATGGGCCGGCACGCCGAATTTGCGGTCGAGAAGCGGATGCCGATAGAGAAGGAGAGGTTCGAGCCGATTTTTTTCGTTGGGCCGCGCGAAACGACCGGAATGCGTCAATTGCAAGCCGACGAGCAGATCATCGACCCGGCCGAACTGCCGCTCGTGCTCGGCCACGAGCGTTTCGCGCAGCGAGGCGAGATCGCCTAGCGTGTCCTCGGTGAGCAGAAGTTGATGGGGATTGGCCCGGCCGTCGGCGCGGACGGCGACGGCCTCGCCGCCCCAGATGAGCTTGGCCCCGCTGGCACCGAAGCGCCGCCAGCGGCGGCGCGTCAGATCGCTCGGCCGGCCGTCGCGCGTGCCGTCCCAGCCCTCCATCGGCAGGATCGCAAAACGGTTGCCGATCGTCGTTCCGTCCACCGCGCACGGCCGGCCGAGCGGCGAATCGGGTCCGTGATGCAGTTCGTCGTCAAAGGGCAGATCGACACCCAGCGAGGCCAGATGAGCGCGAAAGTCGTCGGCCGTTTTGAGCTGCGCAACCCGGCGATAGGTGGTCATCGTGCCGGCTCCAGAAATGCGGCCAGACGTTGGGCGATGTCGCGGAGCACATCCCGATCGCTCGCCGGTCGTTGGGGGCTGTGCGGGTGGGTGTCGTCGCAATTGATCCAGCCGCGCAGCTTGAGGAACTGTGCCGCGCTGTGCTTGTAGGCCGGCACCGGCGGCCGGAACGCGAAGAAGCCGAGATATTGCAGCAGGTCGTTCAGCTCGTAAAACGCCGGATCGCCCGCCGCCCACAGGGCATCGCGGCGGGCGAACGCATCCGGGGCGAACGTGCTCAACCCCAACAAGTAATCACTTCCATACATAATCATGTCAACGGCGAGATCGTTGCCGGTCAGGACCATGAAATCCGGCCGGCGCTGGTTGCGCAGGGCGAGCCGCTGCCATTCGAGCGACCGGCTCAGCGACGAATGCTTGGCACCGACGCAGGCGGGGATGTCGAGCAGTCCGGCGTAGGTTTCCAGGTCGTAGATTTGGCCGAACGGGGCGAACGCCTGACCCAATTCGAAGGCGAGGTAGCGCGAGCAATCTCGGCCGAGGGCGCGATAGGCGTCGAGCAAGCGATCGCGCGGCAAGTCGGACAGACCATGCGATTGGAAGACGATCGGCATTCCGCCGTGATGTTCGATGGTATCGAACGCCCGGCGGTAGGCATCGAGATCGAACGCCGCGCCGGGCCGATCGGCGACGAACGCGCCGGCCACGAACGAACGGCCTCCGAGGGTCGAGCGAGTCTCGGCCAGGACGCGCGAGCGCGTGGCATCGTCGAGCAAGTTGACGTAGCCGGTATCCATGTTGACCGCCGGAGTCAGTCCCGCGGCGACGGTGCGTTCGACATGCGCGCGAAAGCCGGGCCAATCCACATCGCCGCCGAACTCAAAGGGTAGCAGGATCGCGGACATGCCCACGGGTTTTCGTCGCGAGCGCAGAAGCGTCAACGGGTCCACAGGCGCAGCCGGCACGGGACGTCTCCTCGGTTCAGCTTCATCGCGGGCGAAGCTGGCCCCATCGTAGTTGCCGTACCGAGAGGGAACAAGAGAGGCTCTCGTTCCTCACTGGTCCTGCCGACCCGCGCCGAGAAGTTGTGAGACACGTTACGCGGCTGCCCAAACAGAAACCCCCGGATCGACGGGGTCGATCCGGGGGTGTTCTGCTCACAGGGGGGTAAGACAAGGTGATCCTACGGCTCCACGGGCCGGATGCTGTGCGCCTGGAACTGCGGCCGGGGCCGGGTGTCCTCGGGATCGATGAGCTGGCCCTCGACGCGCACCAGCTGGCCGCTCTGGAACGCCGCCATGCGGCCGGAGTTGTCCAGCGTCACACTGCCGCCGTAGCGGTCGTCTTCCTCGACCGAGGCGAAGCGCAGCGTCCAGGTCTGCCGGACCTTGGAGTAATCCAGTCTGCCCACCAGCCAGCGGTAATTCGGGTCGTGGGCAAACTTGGGATGAGCGGTGATGTCCGTGAAGGTGCGCCGGCCGGCCGGTCCTTCGCGGTAGGGGTTGATGATGTACTGCAACACACCGGTTTCCACCTCCGGCGTCGCGGATTTGCGCTCGCCGGTTATCATGGCCACGTCGGTGGATGCGGTTGGGTCCGGTTTGGCCGTCGTGTGAAAGACCGGCGCCGGGTTGGCCATGGGCAAGATGGCCCCTTCGCGCACCGGCGGCTTGTCGAGGGAATTGGGCGCGTAGGTGGTCGGGTTGGAAAAAGCGGGTACGGCCGGGGCGCGGGACGCACACGTATTGCATTGACGGCAGGAACGTGGAGCGTGCTGACAGCCACACGCCAGCATGGCTCCGAGCAAACTGGTTCCGAGCCACGTCCGTAGCAGGGAACGCCTCATGGAGGTCCTCTCTTTCAGGCGGGTCCGTCCTGGTCGATTTCTGGGATGCCGCCCTTTCACGGGCGCCAGGGGCGCCCCGATCGCGCGGCACCGAGGGTAGTGGAAGGTTGATTCTCAGGGAGCCAGACGAAGTTGCACGGTATTTATCGGGCGGCGTGGGATGGGATCTTGGGGAATGTTCCAGGAAAAAGGCGGAAACCGAAAGCGATCGGACTGCGGGCGGGACCCGCGGTGCCGGGGATGACGGCGAAAGCAGGGTCGGTGGGGAAGCCTCTGTCTCGCTCGCCCTCACCCCCGGTTCCTCCAAACGGTATAATCGCGTCGGGGAATGGTCTGTCCGACGAGCCGGCGCGACTTCCGCGCAAGCGATGAAGCAGGATGTCCTTGTCCAAACCAACGACCAAGACCTGGCGGCTTCTCCCGCACGACGGCGCCGCGGTGGAACAGTTATCCTCCGCGCTGGGACTGGGGCCGATCGTGGCCCAATTGCTGCTCAATCGCGGTTTGGGCGAAGCGGCTTCGGCCCGTCGCTTTCTCGATGCCGCGCTTTCCGGTCTTCACCCGCCCGACCTGCTGCCGGGCGTGTCCGAGGCGGCCGAGCGCATCCTCGCCGCCATCCGCGCCGGCCGCCGTCTCTGTGTCTACGGCGACTACGATGTCGATGGCGTGACGGGATCGGCCATTCTCCTCAACGGCCTCCGCCTTCTGGGTGCCACGGCCGACGTGTATGTGCCGCACCGCCTGGAGGAAGGTTACGGACTTAACCGCGACGCGCTGCGACAAATCGCCGAGTCGGGTGCGTCCCTGGTCGTCACGGTGGATTGCGGCATCGCCAGCCTGGAGGAAGCCGACGAGGCCAAGCGTCTGGGACTGGAACTGATCGTCACCGATCATCATGAGTTCAAGGAAACCCTGCCGGACGCCGCTGTGCTGGTACATCCGCGTCTGCCGGGCACGAGCTACCCGTTCGGCCGGCTGTCGGGTTCGGCCGTGGCGTTCAAGTTGGCCTGGGCGCTGGCCCACGCGCGTGCGGCGGACCCAAGGTGACACCGCCCTTTCGCGATTATTTGCTCGATAGCGTCGCGCTGGCCGCCCTGGGCGTGGTGGCCGACGTGGTTCCCCTCTACGATGAAAACCGCATCCTGGTACGCCACGGCTTGCGGCAACTACGCCAAACGACTTCGCCCGGACTGCATGCGCTGTGTGCGTTCGCCGGCCTTGGCGAGGGGGCGGAGCTGGCGCCTCGGACATCGGTTTCAAGATCGCTCCTCGGTTGAACGCGGCGGGACGGCTGGGCTGCGCCCGTCTGGTGGTCGATCTGCTGACAACGGCCCGGCAAGAACAGGCGGCGCAGCTGGCCCGTTACCTGGACGAGCAGAACACCCAGCGCCAGACGATCGAACGGCGCATGGTGTCCGAAGCCCACAAAATGGTGGAGGAACAAGGCCGGGGCGACGATCCCGCCCTGGTACTGGCTCATCCGGGCTGGCACGCGGGCATCATCGGTATTGTGGCCGGCCGGCTGGTCGATCTGTACGCGCGCCCGGCCCTGTTGATCGCCCTGCCGTCGTCGGACGCGGATGGCAACGGCCGGCACGCCCGTATCGGTGCCGGCTCGGGGCGGTCGGTGCCCGGCTTCGCCCTGCACGAAGCGCTGTCCGCGTGTGACGATTTGCTCCTGGGTCACGGCGGCCACGCTGCCGCGGCCGGTTTTCGCATCCTGCCCGAATACATCGACGCCTTCCGCACCCGCCTGTGCGAATACACCGCCCGCCAGTTTCCCCAAGGCCCGCCGCCGCCGATCCTCGTGCTCGATGCTGAGATACCGCTGAACATGCTGACGATGGGGCTTCTGGACGATCTGAACCGTCTGGAACCATATGGCGCCGAGAATCGCCGGCCTTTATTTTTGGCGGGCGGCCTGGAGGTCAAGGGCGAGCCGCGCAAGGTCGGCAAGGGCGAACGGCATTTGAGCTTTCGGGTGACGCAGCAGGGCACGTCGCTCAAAGCCATCGCCTGGAACATGGCCGATCGCGCCGAGGAGCTGATGTCCGCCGGCGGCGCGTGCTGCCTGGCCTTCACGCCCAAGCTTAACGAATGGCAGGGCTGGCGGAGCATAGATCTGGAAGTGACCGACTTCCAACCTGGCGGGCAAGCACGGCTTGGGTAATACCTTCCGTTGGCTCTACGGATTTGTCTTGCGCAATTGCTCCAGTGTCGCCCGCAGGCGAAGCACTTCTTGCTCGGCCGCCAGCCGGGCTTGATGTTCCTCCTCGGCCCGCTTTGCTTCTTCCCCGGCTCGCCGTTTCATCTGTCGCAGTTGCCGTCGCGTTTCGTCCATTTCGCGCTGCCAATCCGCCGGCAGCGGCAACAATTCGCCCCGATACCAGAAGCGCACCCAATCATCGAGCAAAGCGACTTCCACTTCCAGTTCCTTAATGTCGAGGCGGTCATGCTCGTTGGGCTTGACGGTACGATACTTCCGGCTCCCTAGATGGAAAAGTGTTAGCTCGCGCACATCCGGGTAAAACAGCAGGTAGTACGGGACTTTTAGCTCCCGCTCGTACTTCTCCATATTGTCTTCGTAATCTTTGCGTTTATTGTGCTTGGAGACGTACTCCAGCATCCAGAACGGGCCGACCGGCTGCAACGGCAGATCGTAACTGCCGTTGGCCTCGATCGGTTCGTCGCAAACGACGACCATGTTATCGGGCACGACCTGGCCTATTTTCTTCCCACTGCGACGTGGATATTGCACGAGCAATTCGTTGAAAACATACAAATCGGGACGGCGCGCCTTGACCAGAGCGAGGCTCGCCAAAGTAATTGCCCGCTGCGTCCCTTGGGCCGTCGCTTCCATGAAATGCTCCAGCGGCAGACTGCGCAGGTACGCCTCCGCCGCTTCCTCGTATTCGATGCGCAGCAGAGATCGAGGCTTCTGGATTGGCATTCTCCGCTCCTCTAACGATCAAGGGAACCGGCTGGCAGTGTACTTCCATGTCCGAAACGGCGGAAGATCAATCCTCAGTGCCTCAGCGTTTCCGACGGCCGCGCGGCTTCTTGACCTGCGGCGCGGCCACCGGCTCGCCCTTCAGTTTCGCGATCATGTCGCGCAGCTTGGCCGCGTCCTCGTAACGCCGCTCGTCCGCCGCCTTGAGCATCTCGCGCTGCAATTCCTCCATCTGCTCCTCGGTCACGAAGTCGTCGGCCTTCTGCCCGACCGCCTCCGCCGCCATCTTCCGCGCCGCGATCTCCTCCTCGATGCCCATGCTGATGGCCGTGCGCACCGTCTCCGGCGTGATATTGTGTTCGGCGTTGTACTTCAGTTGCAACTCGCGGCGGCGGCGCGTCTCGTCGATGGCCCGCTGCATCGACTCCGTCACACGGTCGGCGTAGAGGATCACCTCGGCGTTGACGTTGCGGGCCGCCCGGCCGATGGTCTGAATCAGCGACGTTTCGCTGCGCAGGAAGCCCTCCTTGTCCGCGTCGAGGATCGCTACGAGAGACACTTCCGGCAGATCGAGTCCTTCACGCAGCAGGTTGACGCCGACCAGCACGTCGAAGGCCCCTTCACGCAACTCGCGCAATACCTGCACGCGCTCGATGGCGTCCAACTCGGAGTGCAGCCATTTGCCGCGCAGTCCCGCCTCGCGGAAATAGTTGCTCAGATCCTCGGCCAGCCGCTTCGTCAGCGTCGTTACGAGCACGCGCTCCTTGCGGGTCGCACGCTTCTTGATCTCCTCGATCAGATCCGGCACCTGACCGCGCACCGCCTTGACGTGCAGCAGAGGATCGACCAGGCCCGTCGGCCGGATGAGCTGTTCGACCACCTCGCCGCCGGAGCGCTCCAGTTCGTAAGCTGCCGGTGTCGCCGACATGAACAGCACGGTCTTGACGCGCTTCTCCCATTCGTCGAAGCGCAGCGGCCGATTGTCGAGGGCGCTGGGCAGACGGAAACCGTGTTCGACCAGCGTGAGTTTACGGCTGTGATCGCCGGCGAACATGCCGCGCACCTGCGGCAGCGTCGCATGCGACTCATCGACCACCATGAGGAAGTCTTCGGGGAAGAAGTCGAGCAGCGTATAGGGCGGCTCGCCGGGCTTGCGACCGCTGAACCAGCGGGCGTAATTCTCGATGCCCGGACAGTGGCCGACCTCCAGAAGCATTTCGATGTCGAAGCGCGTCCGCGCCGCCAGCCGCTGCGCTTCGAGCAGTTTGCCTTCTTTCTTGAGCTGCTCCAGGCGTTCTTCCAGTTCGCCGCGGATGCCTTCGACCGCCTGCCGGACACGCTCCTCCGGGGTGACGAAGTGCTTGGCGGGGTAGATGTACAGTTCCTCAAGCGGGCGAATCGTCTCGCCGGTGGTCGGGTTGATGATGGCGAGCGCATCGACCTCGTCGCCGAATAGCTCGATGCGAATGCCGAACTCTTCGTAGGCCGGCCAGACTTCCACCACGTCGCCGCGCACCCGGAACTTGCCGCGCGTGAACGCCACGTCGTTGCGCTCGTACTGAATGTCCACCAGGCGCAAGAGCAGATCCTGACGATTGACAACCTCGCCCTTGACGACGCGGATCATCATGCGCTTGTAATCGCTGGGCGAACCCAGGCCGTAGATGCACGACACGCTGGCGACGATGATGACATCCTCGCGACTGACGAGCGCGCTGGTGGCGGCCAGGCGCAGTCGGTCGATGTTCTCGTTGATGAGGGCGTCCTTCTCGATGTAAATGTCGCGCTGCGGAATGTACGCTTCGGGCTGGTAGTAATCGTAATAGCTGACGAAATAGTGGACGGCGTTGTGCGGGAAGAAGCCCTTGAACTCCTTGTAAAGCTGGGCGGCCAACGTCTTGTTGTGGGCCAGCACCAGGGTCGGCTTGCCCAGTTTTGCGATCACATGAGCGGCCGTGAATGTTTTGCCGGTGCCGGTCGCTCCGAGGAGGGTCTGATGCGGCCGGCTGTCATGGAAACCCTCGACCAGTTTGGCGATGGCTTGCGGCTGATCGCCGGCGGGTTGAAAGGGACTGACCACCTCAAACTTGGCTGTCATCTGCTGCTCCGTGGCAAATGGTTTAGCCGCGAGCCGCAGGCGAGCGCGCTCGCCTGCGGCTCGCGGCTAAACGGGGGAGTTATTTTTCGACGATCACATGAGGCCGCAGGCGCTCCAGTGTTTTGGGACCGATGCCCGGCACGCGCCGCAGGTCGTCCACCGACCGGAAAGGCTTCTCAGCGCGTGTGTCGAGGATACGCTGCGACAATTTCGGCCCGATGCCCGGCAAGGACTGCAACTCCGCGCCGCTGGCCCGGTTAATGTCGATGGGCTGCGTCCGTGCGGTTTTTTTCTTACTCGCAAGAGGTGAAGATTCATTCCTCGCCTCCGTCACAGCAGGACGATCGTCGTCCTCGTTGTGTTGGGTTGGCTCAACATAAACAAATGGACGCAGTTTTTCCAGCATAGCCGGGCCGATCCCGCTGACCCGCCGAAGCTCGTCCACATCGCGAAAGCCCTGGTGCTGGGTACGATACACCTCGATGCGGCGGGCGAGGTTCTCGCCGACGCCGGGCAGTTGCAACAATTGCGCATGGTCCGCCTTGTTGAGATCGAGAGAGGGCGTAGCGAGTGCGTCTACTTCCAAAGACGCTGGCCGGCAACTCCAGCGCTGGGCGCCGTAAACGTGCCAGGCGAGCAAACCAATGGCCAGGAGCAAAAGCGATGCGGCCGCACCCTGCGCAGGGCGCGACCAGGCCGGCGCGGGGTCGGAGGGCAGACGAACCGAGAGGTCATTGGGCGGCGACACCCACCGCGTATCCTTCGGCCACTCCGGCGGTGGCGTCGGCGATGCGGTGGCGACACCCATCGGCGACGGTGCCGCGTCCATGAGGCTGCATCCTTCGAGGTGTCAAGCAGCGAAAGCCGAAAAGAGTATTGTACGGGCCGCCGCAACGACGGGCAAAAAAACTACCAGCCCGCAGCGCGAGCAAGGGTTTCCCTTGCTGACGCTGCGGGCTGGTAGAACTACGATTAGAAATCGTTTACCGTTTTCCCCCGCCTTCCTTCTTACTCAGTCTCTCACGCAATTCCCGCAGAATCTTGTCCAGATGGTCGGCGGCACGTCGCTGCGATGCGAGGTCGGGGGCATTTCGCATCTCTTTCAGAGCGGCCGCGGCCGCATCGAATTGGAAGTTGAGCAAGCGAGCTTTGTCGGCTTCCGCCTGTGCGGTGGTGACGTATTTCTGTCCAGGTTGGGACATGCGCTCGGACCAGAGCGCTCGCTCTTTCTGCATTTCGAGTTCTCTCAAGAGAAAATTGGTCCCCTTTTCGATGGCGGCTTGGTGCTCCGTCTTCGCGTCCGCAATCTTGTGAGCGTTGGCCCGGAGGGTGCGCAATTCGGCCTCCTGAGCACGGACCTTCTCCAGCACCACTTCCAGATTCAGCTTGAGCAATTCATTTTCATGGCGAAGAGCTTCTACGTCGCTCATCGGCCGCTTTGGAGCCGGAACGGGCTGCCCCAATGCCTGATAGACCAGGCCGCTCGTTCCCAGCGCCACGATCACCATGACCACCCCGATCGCCAACTTCAGTTTTGCCAGCAACATGGCTTGAAGCACTCCTTTCGTGAGGATGCCGACGGAGGCCGCGACGGCTGACACGGGACCGGACGCCGCCTTCGCCGTGGTCAAGACCAATGACGCCGAGACATGGGCCGATGTCGCGCCTTCCGATAGCGCCACCGCCAGGGCACCGCCCGACAGCGAGATTCCGTAGCGAGACAACCGTTTGGCCAGCAGACGCCGGCCTCGCGCCAGCCGGCTGGAAATCGTTCCTTCCGCCAGTCCGAGCGAGCGTGCTGCGTCCTTGCGCGATTGGCCTTCCAGATCGCACGCCACGATCACGGCCCGGTATTTTTCGGGCAAGCGATTGAGTTCCAGGTCCAGCCACGGCCGCCAATCCTGCGACTCGGCCGGCCTGACTTCGGGGTGCGGCATGTCCTCCACCTGCCTCTCGCGCGCTCGCCGCCGGGCGTTGATGGCCCGCGCCTCCAGCGACGTTCGGTAAGCGACGGCGTACAACCAACTGCCCACCGCGTCGCGCCGGACGACGGACGCTTTTCGCGCCAGCACCAGGAAGGTGGCCTGAAAGCAGTCTTCGGCGTCTTGCGTGTGCCGCAGCAGGCGCCGACAGACGCCCATGACCATCGGCCCATGCCGCCGCACCAGGGCCGCGAACGACACCTCATCGCGCACGGCGACAAAGTGCGCGAGAAGTTGGCCATCGGTCAGTCCGCCGCCCGGCGGCGAGAGGACGTGATGAAGGTGTTCGAGGACTTTGTTCAAGCGCGTGGCCATGACCGTGCCCTTACCTACCCATAATAGTAATGGGTCCACGAAAACGCGCGCGTCCCAGATTTCGAGAGATTTTTTCCTGAGAACAAGAGCCAGAAGGCGAGACGTATGAGCCGATCCGAACCCGCGAGACAATCCTACGACCGCCTGGCGGCCATTTATGACCGGCGCTGGCGCTCCTACGAGGAAGCGACCCTCCGAACCACTCTGGAAGGCATTTCTTGCACCGGGACGGAGCGACTCCTCGATCTCGCTTGCGGGACGGGAGAGTTAGAGAAGTTGCTCTTCGATCGTTGGCCGAAGTTGTGAATCGTCGGTTGCGATCTCAGCACGGGGATGCTGCGTCAGGCGATTGGCAAAGGGATCGCCGAGCGGATTGGTTGGGTTCAGGCTGAGGCGAGCAAGCTTCCCCTGGCGGATGCGACCTTTGATTGGGTCGTTTGCGCGAACAGCTTTCATTATTTTCGCCAACCGGAGTCCGCGTTGGCCGAAGTGCGGCGCGTGCTGCGTCCCGGCGGCTCGCTGGTCCTGGTGGACTGGTGCGATGACTATGTGACGTGCAAGCTATGCAGCTGGTGGCTGCGCTGGACCGACGCGGCCTTTTTCCGCACCTACGCTTTGGGGGAATGCCAAGCTGCTCTTGGAACAGGCCGGGTTTTCCGTCGTCCAGCATCGCCGTTTTCGCGTCGGCTGGCTGTGGGGATTGATGCGCTTTATTTGCCGTTGTGGCTGAGATTATGGAGCGACGGCCTGCCGTACCGCCTCGATCAACGCCGTCTCCTGATGGGGAAAGATCGTGCGGACATCGAACACCAGCTTGCCGTCGCGCAGCCGAGCCATAACGGCCGGCGTCCCCAGACGGAGACGCCGGGCGAGTTCCTCATCGCCGAGAGAAGTCGCCTCGATCTCGACGACCCATGATTTCATGGCTTGATCCGGCAGCGAGCCGCCGCCGACGTAAGCGACCTCTTCCGTTACCTTCACGTTTGCCAGCCCGGAAAGCTCGCGCAAGCGCTCGGCCAGCGCCTCGGCCCGCTGACGCAACGCTTCGAGCGGGGTGCCGAGCATCCGCAGGACCGGCACTTCGCGCAGGGCGCGTTCCTCGTTCAAGTACAGCCGCAGCGTCGCCTCCAGGGCGGCCAACGTCATTTTGTCCAGGCGGAAGGTGCGCATGAGGGGATCGTGTTCGATCTTCTGAATCCACTCTTTGCCTCCGGCGATGAGTCCCGCCTGCGGGCCGCCGAGGAGTTTGTCGCCGCTGAACAACACCAGATCGGCACCCCCCGCGATGCTGGCTCGTGCCATCGGCTCGCCGTGGAAACCGAAGCGCGAAAAATCCAGCAGGGCGCCGCTGCCAATGTCGTCGATCACCGGCAAGCCGTGCTTCTTGCCGAGGGCCGCCAGTTCGGGCAGCGGCACGGATTCGGTGAAACCGGAGATGCGATAGTTGCTCGGATGGACCTGCAACAGTGCCCCGGTGTTCGGGCCGATGGCGCGGTCGTAGTCGGATAGGCGAGTGATGTTCGTGGTGCCGACTTCGCGCAGGATGGCGCCGCTGACGGCCATGATGTCCGGGATGCGGAAACTACCGCCGATCTCGATGAGCTGGCCGCGCGAAACGATCACCTCCTTGCCCGCCGCCACGGTGCGCAGCACGATGACCGTGGCGGCCGCGTTGTTGTTGACGGCGGTGGCCGACTCGGCGCCCGTGAGCCGGCATAACCATTCGCGGACGGCGATCTGCCGCGACGAGCGCTTGCCGGTGTCGAGGTCGAGTTCCAGGTTGAGATAGCCGTGCGCCGCCTCGAAAGCCGCTGTTGCTGCCTCTTCCGCGAGCGGAGAGCGGCCGAGATTGGTGTGCAACACGATGCCGGTGGCGTTGATGACGGTGCGCAATTTCGGACGATATTCGTCGGCCAGACGACGGACGACGCGCGCCGCCACGTCCTCGGCCGTCCCGCGGCCATCCATGACGAATCCCTGACGGATCTGCTCGCGCAGATCGGACAACTCCCCCCGCACTGCGGCGACGACCTGCTCGTGCGCGTAGATACGGGCCGGCGATTCGATGGCTGGAGAAGCCAGAATGTCGTTCACGGAAGGAAGATCGCGGAACGGGTTCGTACTCATAAGAGTATTGAAAAATAAAAATTGAAAAATAAAAAATGAAAAATACCCAAGTCAGTCATGGCGCTCCTGATGAGCCTTGGCAGTCACAACCGATTTACCAATGATATTACCGAGTTGGCAACACTCGTCCAGTAAGCTTTCCAGTCGTTCTTGAGGCAGAAGGTCCGTCTTGATGACGAGGCGGATCCAGCACCGTGACTCGCGTAATTCTTTGAGGACGATCAAGAGTTTGTGAATGAAATCGGCACGGCTCTCCGCGGCGCATCCTTCGGCGTAATTTGGAGCAGGAGAGGTGCCGTTCCGGACGAGTTGCCCGGCGATGTGACGCCCCATGCGCGTCTCAGGGAGGGCATCGACGACTTTTCCGACTCGGGATGCAAAGTCGATCAGTCTGTCGAGCAGATCATCCGGAGACATCGTCACGGTACGCTCCATTTTTCAATTTTTATTTTTCACTTTTCATTTTTCAATGAGGTTTCCGCCAGTAATCTCTGATCCCCTTCTCGTCGCGTAACCCCCGCACGATCGAGATACTCGCACAACGGCACCGCGTATTTCCGCGTCGTGCCGAGGATATCGCGTATCTCCGCCACAGTCAGCCTTTTGCCTTCCGCCAGCCGTTCCGTCACGAGCTGGCGCATCTGCAGTCTCCACGTCTGCGTGGAGATAAATATCCTCGGCGATGAAGATCAACTGCCCCTCCGCGACACATACGTCGAGCAGGTCCTTGAGGTTGGCGGCGTTGCCGCCGGCTTGCCCGGCGAAGCTGGCCGGCTCCGGCGGCTGGAAACGCGCCTCGCGATAAGCCGCGACGAGCTTGTCCTTGAGCTTGCGGAGGTTGGCGCTCAGTTTCGGCTTGAAGTCGGCCCGGCCGATCCGCCGCAGATCACCCACCAGTTGCTTGGCGCGATCAGTCGATCCACGGCCGCATGGACCAGCGCGTCGTCGCCGACGTAATCGAGCTGCGACTGCACCTTCTGGCGGTCGTGCGTGGACATGAGTGGGAACTGTTCGTGCAAGCGATCGAGCGCGGTCAAGATGCGTTCCTCCAACTCGTTAACCATGTCTTTGTGCAACAGGAGCCGCCGGGCCGGACTGATGGCCACGTCCATCAACTCCCCTTGCTCTTTCAGCTTCGCAACCAGCTCGGCCGCGTCGTCCGGCGCGATGTTGGCGCCACGCACGAGATCCGGCACGGTAAAGCCGGCGAAAGCGCCGAACCACGCTACGGCCAGCGCCCGTTCGCGGACATCGCCGGTCCACAAGCGCTCGATCCGTTCGAGCATCTCCAGATGCCGCCGACGAATCTTCCGCGCCACCGGCTGCAACACCTGCCCACCGCCCAGCGTCTGCGTGGCCGACGATTCGCGGATGACGAACGGCTGGCCCCAGGCGCCCATCGCCGGCTCGTCGAGGAACACCTGCGCCAGACCCCATTGCCCCGGCGGGATCGCGTCGGCATCGAGCAAGGCGACAGTGCCCATGACCTCCGCCGTGCCGAGGTGGAAGCGCACCGGCATCCGATGTTTGATCGGGCGCTTCATGTCCGCCAGGCAATGCAAACGAACCGTCATCACGCGTGACGGTGCAAGATAACCGGGCGTGGCCAATTCTTGACCACGGATCACATCCTCATGATGAACGCCGGCCAGGTTGATGGCCGCCCGCTGGCCGCGATGCACTTCCTCAACGGATTGGTCGTGATTCTGCAAGGAGCGCATGCGCATGCGCTGGCCGCGCGGCAGCCATTCCACCTCGTCGCCGACACGCAGACTACCCGATGTCGCCGAGCCGGTCACGATGGTCCCGTGGCCCTGCACGATGAACGAGCGGTCGATCGCCAACCGAAACCACCCCCCCCTCCCCCCTGAAGGGGGGGGGCAGGGGGGGTGCGCTCCTCGACGCGCTCACAGGCCGAGGCAACGGCCGTCTTCAATTCCGCGATCCCCTGGCCACTCTGCGCAGACGTGAGAACGATCGAGGCGTTTTCCAGGAACGTGCCGCGCACGAGATCGCGGACCTCCAACCCGACGACTTCGCGCGTCGTCTCATCGACGAGGTCGCACTTGGTCAGCGCGATGACGCCGTGGCGCAGGCCGAGCAGGCGCAGGATCTCCAGGTGTTCGCGCGTCTGCGGCATGACCGAATCGTCGGCCGCCACCACGAGCAAGGCCAGGTCGATGCCGGTAGCGCCGGCCAGCATGTTTTTCACGAAGCGCTCGTGGCCGGGCACATCGACGATGCCGAGCCGGTAAGGCGGCAGGTCCAGAATGGCGAAGCCGATGTCGATGGTGATGCCGCGCGCCTTCTCTTCCGGCAGGCGATCGCAGTCGATGCCGGTCAGCGCCTTAACGAGCGAGGTCTTGCCGTGGTCGATGTGGCCGGCCGTACCGAGGATCAGGTCACGCATGGTCCGTAGTCCGTAGTCCGTAGTCCGTAGTCCGTAGTCCGTGGTCGAGGGCATCCCCCTCCATTCTGCCCTCTTCCGCGCCAAGCACAAGGGTCCGATGGGCAACCCCGTCTGGTTCCTTTTTGTGCCGGTTGTTAAAGTTACTCAACGGGCCACGAATGAGGAACAAAAAACCACGGATCAAGGGTCATGCTTGGAATTAAACTGGACGTTCGGCCATTTCTGGAGCGGGTCGGACAGGAATTGATGCGGGTCGAGCCGGCCGAGATCAAACGGCTGGCCGACGCCATGTACGACTGTTACGAGCGCGGCCGATTCATCTTCGTATGCGGCAACGGCGGCAGCGGCTCCAACGCCTCGCACTTCTGCGAGGACATCGGCAAGGGCACGCTCCGCCGCGAGGACTTCGACAACGACAAAAAGAAGCGCGTCCGCATCCTCAGCCTGACGGACAACACGCCGTACATCCTCGCCTGGGGCAACGACGAGGGCTTCGACCGCGTCTTCGTCGAGCAGCTCAAGAACCTCGCCGGCCCCGGCGACCTGCTCATCGCCATCAGCGGCTCGGGCAACAGCCCGAACATCCTGCGCGCCGTCGAGTGGGCCAACGCGCATGGCCTGACGACGTTCGGCTGCACCGGCTTTTCCGGCGGCAAGCTGCGCACGCTGGCCCGGCACAATTTCCACGTCCCGCTCGATGACATGGGCATCGTCGAGTCGATCCACCTGACCGCGTTTCACTGGGTCGTGGACGACCTCTATCGGCGGATTTCACTGTGATGGTGTCGCATGTGGCTCGGCATCGAAATCGGCGGCACCAAGCTGCAACTGGGCGTCGGACCCGATGACGGCGAGCTGCTCGGCCTGTGGCGCGGCACGGTCGATGTCGCCGCCGGCCCCGAGGGCATCCGCCGTCAGATCGTCGCAGCCGTGCCGGAGTTGCTCGTCCAATCCGGCATCGCGCGCGGAGAACTTCGTGGCGTCGGCATCGGCTTCGGCGGCCCGGTGGACGACGCCACGCAGACGATCATCAAGTCGCATCAGATCGCGGGCTGGGATGATTTCCCGCTGGCCGAGTGGATCAGAGAATTGCTCGACCTCCCGGCCGTGCTTGGCAACGATGCCGACGTGGCGGGATTGGCCGAGGCGTTGCACGGGGTGGGCAAGGGATTATCGCCGATCTTTTACATCACCATCGGTTCGGGCATCGGCGGCGGTTTCATCATCAACGGCGAGATCTATCGTGGTTGCGGTCGCGGGGCGGCAGAAATCGGGCATTTGCGGTTTGCCTATGACAAGGACAGCGCACCCGGCATCATCAGTTGTAGCCCTAGACCCGTCTCGGTCGAGGAAATGGCGTCGGGATTTGGCATTGCCCAGCGGGCGCGGTGGGCCGTGCCCGGCGACGCGCTGAGTTATCCTCTGTGATGGAAATGAAGATCTGATCACAGCTCAGATGGTGGCGGAAGCTGCCCGGGACGGCGACCTGCTATCCGGGGAACTGCTCCGCTCCGCCTGGGGCTGCCTGGCGGACGCCATTTGCCACGTCATCGCCCTGCTCTGCCCGCGGCGCATCATCATCGGCGGCGGCGTGTCGTTGATGGGTGAGAAGCTGCTGTTTGAACCGCTACGTCGCCTGGTGGCCGAGCGCGTGTTCAAACCGTTCATCGGCCTGACCGACATCGTACCGGCGGCGCTGGGCGAGGAAGTGGTGGTACACGGCGCGATCGCTCTGGCGAGAAAACGACTGGGCGGGTAGGATGCCGCGAACGCAAATGGTCCTTACAAGGAGCCGTGATGAGTACCGCAGCGACAACGGCAAAAAAGCTAATGACGGCGGAAGAATTCTGCGATTGGGTCCACCGGCCCGAGCATGATAATAAATGGTTCGAGTTGGTTCGAGGGGAGGTGATCGAGTTGCCGTCGCCATTCAAGCCGCATGGCGCCGTCTGTATGCGTGTGGGCTACGTGCTAACGGCCTACGTGGACCAGCGAGGATTTGGCTATCTCACCTGCAACGATTCCGGCGTCATTTTGGAGCGCGATCCCGATACAGTTCGCGGCCCGGATGTTGCCCTGTACGAAGATGCGAACACTTTTGCCGAGCTGCACCCTAAGTATGGGGAAGTTCCACCGCGAGTTGCCGTCGAGGTGCTCTCGCCCAACGATCGGGCAAATAAAGTGCTCCGCAAAATCAACGATTACCTGCGCTGTGGCGTCGGGTTGGTATGGGTCATCGATCCTGAAATCCGTACCGTGACGGTCCACCGACCCGGTAAAGCGCAAGTCGAATTGGATGAGAGCCAGGAATTGAGCGGCGAAGATGTCCTCCCTGGCTTCCGATGCCGCATCGCGGATTTCTTTCGTTTGCCCGGAGATAGATCCAACCAAGAGCAAACGCCTACCTGAGTGATTCTCAAGGTCCGAAGCGCCGCCCCTTGGCGATAGCGGACGCCATTTCCGCCATCATTTGCTTCTCGCTCAGTCCCTCCCAGCCGTGTCCTTCGCCCATGCCGTAAGTGATCTTGCCCTCATACGGCGGCTTCGCCTGGCGCAAGAATTCGTCGAGCAGATGCACCGCGTTGTTGAGGAAATAATCGTCGGCCTCGCCGACCCAGATGTGCAGCTTGCCACGCAGCTTCGGACCCAACGTCTTCCAGTTCGTTTGCAGCACCAGACGCAAATCGTATTTCTTCCAGTGTTCGATCACTTCACGATCAATCCGGCCGGTGACGCCGCCCCATAACGGGCGTGGCAGTCCGTCTTCGCCGCGCGGGCCGAACACCGCGTTCCAGGCGCACCAGTCCTTACCCGATAGCTCCCAGCGCCCGCCGCGACCCAGCACGCGCTCCAGCAAGCATTCGTGCCGCACCGTGTAACGAACATCGCCGTTGAGTTCGCGGCAGGCGGGCGCTCGAAACCGTGGTCATTCACGTAAGCGTTGTCATCCTCATAAATGTTGATGAGTTCATACGCCCGAAAATCGACCGGGTCGGGAGCGTGCGACCAGACGCCGTTGAAGAAGTCGGGGTAGAAGACTTGCAACGCCAGCGACACCCAGCCGCCCGTGGAACCGCCGTCGAGGACGCGGGCATACGGTTGACCGTCGGCGCGGAATTTCTTCTCGACGTAAGGAATCAGTTCGCGTGTGACGGCGTCGCCGTAGGGGCCGTTGTTCGCGGAATTGACCTGATACGGATCGCCGTAGGGTCCGGCACCGTCGAGGTGCAACAGAATCATGCGCGGCGTGTCGTCGGCCAGCCAGAGCTTGCGAAACTCGGCTTCGCCGTCCATCAGCCAGCGCACGGCCGTGTAGCGCGTGCCGTAGCCGCCGATGTGAACGCGAAGCGGATAACGCCGCTCCGGTTCGCGCTCGAAATCGCGTGGCAGAATGACGCCGGCCCGCAGATACATCGGCCGGCCGTGGAACTTGCTCAGCAGTTCCGAGCGAATCTTGACATACTTGACCAGCACGTCATCGCCCGGCAGTTCCTCGGCCGGGATTTGCTGCGTCAGTTCGATCTTTACCGTACCGCCGCGCTCGGGGTCCAGTTTGACGGCGAACGGTTCGCTGTACAGATTGCCCGGCACGTTGGTCAGTCTGAGATCGCGGTTCGTGTCGAAGACGGCCTGCACGAAATATTCGCCTTTGGGCAACTCGGCGAGATGTTTGAGGGGGAAAAGGAGCGTCGTCTGGTCGATCGCGGCTGCATCACCTGGGGCGAAGCCGCGCACGTCGCGGCCCAGGACCGGCGGCGCTTTGAGTCCGGTTTGGCCGATTGTATGTCGCGGTTCGGGACTTTTCTTGCGGTCGAGGACGAGCAGCAATCGGCCGTCCCGTGGCTGGGGTAACAAGCCCTTGGCTACTGTCACCTCGAAGCGCAGTGGCGTGGTCAGGATGTCCGATTTCTGTTCCGCGCTCGCCCGGTCTATCACCGGAAGCAGTAGCAAGAGCATCAGGAATCGACTTCGCGGCATGAGTGCATCCCGATGCAGCGGAGGCTCTTCGTCATTTGGCGATCTGTTCGAGAACGTTCGCGACCACATCCACGACAACGTCTTTCGCGGCTTCTTTCGTTTGGGCTTTCGGTGCGGGCTTGGATCGAAAGGCCACGCAGAACAAGACAACTCCGCCCAGGATGAGGGCCGGACCTACAACGTAGAGTTGCCAGCCAAGATCCAGTGCCGGATCCTCGGCAAGCCGAAGCACCATCAGGGTACTCCAGACGCCGCCGACCGCGAAAAACGGGCCGAGCAGCAGACACTTGAGTCTCAGGCTCTCCATGTTCACGCACCTTCAGCGAACAGGTAATTCCACAGCTTTCAGCCGTATATCCTGATCGAGCGTGGAGCGGAGGACAAGAAAAAATCGCCCTTTCGGTGATGCCTGTCTGCTTTCCGAACCGTCCTTACCATCATTGTCCGGATCTATCGCCGTTCAATATGTTTCGGAGCCGGCCATTTTTCCGCTTGCTTACCTTGCCGTTCTTCGCTGTCCCTACCGTAAACTCGCCAGAAATTCCACCAGATCGCGGATTTCCGAGCGCGACAGGTGCTTGGTCAGGTCGTCGGGCATGGCCGACTTGCCGGTCTCGCGCTCGTCGATTTCCTCCTTGGGCACGATTAACAACTGTCCCTCCGCCGTCATGAGTCGGACTTCGCGCGCGTCCTCGGACTTGAGGACGCCGGTTCGGCTCTTGCCGTTTTTCAGCGTCAGCACCAGCGTATCGAACCCCTTGGCGATTTGCTTGTTCGGCGCGACGATCGACTCCAGCAGGTAATCGCGTTTCTGCCGCGTGCCGACGCCGGTGAGGTCGGGGCCAACGTCGCCTCCGCCGCCCTGGACCTTGTGACAGCGCAGGCACGACACCTCCGCTTTGTTGAGGAAGAGGCGCCGGCCCGCCTCGGCATCGCCGCCGACCAGGGTGTCTCGATAAGGACTTAGCGGATCGTCTTTCGCCGCCGTCGAGTCGTAATGCTCCAGCTTTTCACGGATGGCCGGAGTCGGATGACGGCCGGCGGCCTCCAGCAGATCCAGCCGCGCTTCCGGCGGCACCCGACTCGCGAGCAGCTTGTCGAGCCACTTCGCCAACTCGGATTCCACCTGCGGCCCTTTCATCTCACCCAGGATCGCGAACGCCCCTTGCTGTTCGATCGGCGAACCGGCTTCCAGGACGCGAGCGATTTCGTTCATTGCTTCCTCGGCACGGACGTGCGACAGCAGGCGGCGACCTTCCGTGCGTACGCGCGGGTCGGCGTCGGCCATCGCCTGCCGCATCGCTTTGTCCAGGTTGGCGTCGTGCAGCGATTCCAGCGCTCGCAGCGCCTCGACGCGCATCGCCGAGGGGCGTTTGGCGTCGGCGGCCAGCGCGAAGAGGATCGGCCCCACTTCCTGGATGCCCAGCTTCGCGGCGACCTTGGCCGCCTCCTGGCGCACCGTGTTCGGCCCGGCGAAGATGCCGGCCAGCGAATGCTTGAGCGCTTCCACGGCCATGGCCGGTTCGCGCGGGTCGAGATTTTGCGTCAGGCCGCTGACGCGATCGCGGCGCGGCGGTTTGGCCCACAGACCCAGAAACCGCACGGCGAG
This sequence comes from uncultured Planctomycetota bacterium, assembly GCA_963767535.1. Classification (GTDB taxonomy): domain Bacteria; phylum Planctomycetota; class Planctomycetia; order Gemmatales; family Gemmataceae; genus JAJPHU01. Next base: position 4,500,939 of record CAVYEC010000003.1, on the reverse strand, counting down.
AACACGCATTTTTTCAGAAGCATTCGGACGAGCGGCAAACCCGGCCACGGCCGCGGCATTTTGCGACCCACCGAGGCGGAAATGCGCGTTCAAGGCGCGGATGACAAACGCATCCGTCATGCCCGGCCGGTTCAGGCGCTCCGCGAGCGGTTTGCCCTCGCGCGGGTCGAGCACATCGCCGACCACGCGCGCCGCCTCCAGCGCCACACGCGGTTCGGGATCGTCGAGGAACGCGGAGACGGCGGCGCTCTTGCGCTGCCGCAGTGCGAGGACGGCGGCCATTCGCGCCGTCGGCGAGAGCGACTTGGTAACGCTCGCCAACTTCGGCTCGTCGTAACGGGCCATCACTTGCACGGCCGCATGACGCAGATACGCATCGCGATCGGCGTTGTCTTCCAGCAAGTGAAGGAGGCCGTCCCAGATGGCGTCTCCATCACCGCCCGCGAAACGGACATTCGGCCGAGCCAGCGATAGCGCCGCCTGATAGCGGACGCGTGTCTCCGCGTCTTTGAGCAACGGAATGAGATCGCGTGCCGTCGCTTCCTTCAGCCAGCCGAGCGCACGGGCCGACTGTCGGCGTACCTCCGCGTCCGGGTCGGCCAACAGCGACCGCAGCGATTCGCTCACGTTTTCGCCCCGGCGGCCGAGCTGTCCCAATCCCCAGATGGCGTGAAAGCGAGCCAGTTGATTCGTGTTTTCCTTCGCCGCTTTCACCAGCAGCACAATCGACTCCGCGCCGCGCTGGGCCAGGGCGAATTGCGCTTCCTGCCGCACGCGCCAATCCGCGTGTTCCAGCAGTTTCACTAGCTCCGCACCGGATCGGTGGTCGAAGCCTTCGGCGAGGAGTTTCTTCACCAGGGCGACGGCCGGCTTTTTCGCCGCTTCCGGCTCGGCGAAGCGATAGATGCGGCCCTTGCCGGTCATGCCCCATCCCTCGATCCAGTCGCTGACATAAAAGCCGCCGTCCGGTCCAAAATCGCAATCGGTCGCCAGCACCGACCAGATGAATTGTTGGCCATCGGCCACCTCGAACGACGCCCCCTTTGGTTTGACGGCGAACGAGTACACGCCGCTGCCGCCGGAACTGCCGTGAAAATCGCAGACGAAGAAGTGATCGGCAAAGCGATCCGGCAGCGCCGTCGCCCCGTAGTTGTAGCACAGGCCCGAGGGACCGGCGGTGATGTGGGCCAACGGCGGCACCACGAAGGCCGGCTGTTCGGGGTTGGGCAAATGCCAGATTTTTTCGGCATTCCAGGGTCCGCGGTTGCTGAAATCGCTGCCGTACTGGTAGCCCATGCGCCAGCCGCTGTCGCCGCCCTCGGCGATATAGACCAGGCGGGCGCGGTCGCCGGAGTCGCTGTTGTTGTCCACCGTGAACAGGTCGCCGCGGGCGTCGAAGGCCAACTCCTGTGGGTTGCGCAGGCCGGTGTGGACGACCTCCAGGTTTGTGCCGTCCGGCTCGCAGCGCAGCACCGCGCCGGTGTCGGGGTAGAAAAGCGTGGTGCCTTCCTTCGTCTTCAGGTTCAGGCCGCGATCGCCGATGGAGAAATACAAGAGGCCGTCCGGCCCCATGCGCAGGCCGTGCATGTCATGGCCGACGAAGGCGACGTGAACGCCGAAGCCGGTGGCCAGCGACCGGCGCACGTCCGCCTTACCGTCGCCGTCCGTGTCGCGCAACAGCCACAGGTCGGGGATGCAGGTGTAATAGACGTTCCCCTTGCGGGCCAGTACGCCGGAGCCGATGCCGTCGGCGGCGTGATGATACCCGTCGGAAAACACTGTGGCCCGATCCGCGACGCCCGCCCCTTTCGTGTCCTCCACGAGCCGAACGCGGTCTTGTTCGCTCTCGTAAGTGGCGAACTTTTCCTTGAGGTGCTTGCGGTACATCGCCACGCGGTCGGCGACGGTACGGCTGGCGACATCGTCATCGAGCCAGGACATATGGCCGCGATTGTCGGTGACACCGCGATTGAGCCGAAACGTCTCGGCGACGTAGCAGCGGCCTTTCTCGTCGAAGCAGAAGGCGACCGGATTGGCCAGGAGCGGCTCCGCGGCCCAGACACGGGCCTCGACACCTTGCGGCAACCGAAAGCGCTTCATTGCCTTGGCCGCCTCGCTTGCGGGCGGCGAAGGCGATTGATCCTTCGGCTCGGCGGCATCGCTCGACCAGGGTAAGGAGAGGACGCCGAGGGCGAGAAAGGCAAACGCGGTCGTTCGATACATGAAAATGCAACCCGGGTGGGAGGCGATTTTGGGGGCGTAACGCTGGGGAGGGCCTTGTTTCCCAGATTACCTGCCTCCCCACGAGATGACAAGTGCGGCGGAGGGATGTCACTTTAGATTTTGCCTGTGGCAAAACCGCTATGGTATTTCCGGGTTCACGACGGTCAGCCCCTCGGCAGCGGCGGTACGACAGAGACCGGCGTCGGCGCACACGAAGGCGGCGAGCGGCCCAGAGGCGTTTAGGCTCAGCGCCACCGCAAGTTGGACGGCATCCAGGGTGCGCAGACTGTGGGTGAGGCCATGCCGGATCAACAGCTGCTGGGCCTGATGGAAATGGGCGGCCGTGATCGGTACGATCTGCCAGAGGTTCCCCGCAATATCGGCGAGGAAGCGACCGCGCACGACCTGGAAATCGGCGACCGCGATTTGGCCGGTGCGGACCAGGCGAGCCAGGACCGATTGGAGTTCGACGACACTCAGGTCGGAGAGGAAGTTGCGGGCACCGGCCTCGGCGAGAAGGGTATCGACCTTGGCGGTCCCCACTTCGACGCGATAATGCTTGGCGGCGGCGCTGGTATCAAAGAAACGGTCGGCCATCCTGGCTCCCCCGGCTCAGCGTTCCTCGCGTTCGGCATGCACCGCGCCGGCCAAGGTTGTCTCGACCTTGGCGAGTATTTGCCGCACATCTTCGAGACGTACGGTCGGATCGGCATCGGCCAGCCAGTCGTCCGCTCCGCCAAGTCCCTCGATAGTTACTACGTAATGCTGGTGTTCTCGAAATTGACCGGGAAGAACGACCAGGGGACGGAGCACGCCGTTTTCGTAGATGACTTCAATCTGTTCGCACATATCCCGATCCTCCTGCTTGGATGCTACCACGGCTAGGATGTCCCGTCGAGCGCGGCTTGATTCCCACCATTCGGCGGTCCAGCCACCCTACAGGGCCACCGCACGCCACAAGTTGAGGTCGAGCAGACGAGCCAGGATGTCCTCGTCGCTCAGCGCGGGCGGAAGGCCGTAGGCGGCGGCATCGCTCGACCAGGGTAAGGAGAGGACGGTGAGGGCGAGAAAGGCAAACGCGGTCGTTCGATACATGAAAATGCAACCCGGGAGGGAGGCGATTTGGGGGCGTAACGCTGGGGGAGGCCTTGTTTCCCAGATTACCCGGCTCATCACGGGATGATAAGTGCGGTGCTGCACAAGCGGCGGCGAGCCGGTTACAATGACAGCACGCAAGCGCGAGGCCATCCAGAGGGACGATGAGCGACCCCCGACCGTTGCACCGGCTGTTCAGATCGTGGTGCATCAGTTACCGCGCCAAGAGCACAACGCCTTTGTTGCACCTGTTCAGCGCCCGCGAGGAATTGCTCCGCTACGGTCAGGAGCACTACCGGCCGCATTCGCCGGAGACCAGCACACTACTGTACCAGTTATTCAAGGCGTATAGCGAGGCTCCCGACATGCCCGACAAGCTCCACGAATTCGTCCGCCAGAGCATCGACCAACTCCTCGAGAGCTTGCCTGCGGAGGAACGTCTGAAAGGGCTGCCCGCGGAGGAACTCCGCAAGCGGCTGTCTCCCGAGGAACGTCTGAAGGGTCTGCCTGCGGAGGAACGTCTGAAGGGGTTGTCTGCGGATGAGGTTGTCAAGGCGCTGCCTCCGGACGTCCTGGAGGCGCTGGCCCGCAAGCTCAAGGCCAACGGGCCCTCGAAGTCGCCGTGAGAGGCGAGAACGCAGCCTGTTCACGACTTCCCAGTTGTAAAGAGGAACGCCACGTTTCATCCGGTGCTATACAGACATGGTTGAGTCCGACTACTGGGTCCATCTGGAGTTTCGCGTTTGCCGCGAGTTTGCAGGTATGCGGGAGAATCACCTCCGCGGTTTTTGGTGCGACGGTTTCATCCCGGCGCAGTATCTACTGGAGGGACCATCGCCCTGCATCAAGGGCCGGGCGTGGATTTGCAATGGCCCAAGACAAGACGAATGGAAATTCACGCTCTTTCTGAATCATCCGGCCGGTTCATCCTCCGAGATCGATTGGGCTTCCCTGCTTCCGGCCGAGAATGTAACTCGGTGGCTCGCGGTTGACGCGAAGGGCAAGCGAATTCAGATCGAACCTTCAGCAGCCGTGGCCGACGACACCTGACCAGACGCCGTACCTGCCCGCGACCCCATTTAGCGTTTTGAATGTTCAACGTCCTCCTTGGCTGTGCCGACCAGGGGTGGCAGGGCGTCTTTGGGTGAGATGATTCTACCCGTTCTCCTGCGCTACAGAAGAAGGCAAGTTCAAACCATGTCGCTTCGCTCGGCTCATTTCTGGGAAACCGACTGCTCAAATCGGCGGGGTTTGGCACAGGTGGCAAAGTGGCAATCTGGCAAAGTGACCCCGAAAAACGCTTGTTTTTCAGCTTTTTTTGGCATTTTGTACTTTGCCAACAGCTTTGCGATTTGGCAAGGTGGCCAACTGCCCTCCACACGGAAATGGGCAACGCCGTTCCCGCTTTTGCGAGTCGGCCACCGCCGACCCGTCCGACCGAGTCTCGGCCTGGGCCGCGACTCGACCCCCTTCGGGGGGCAGGCTATGATACGGGCACGATAAGATATTCTTGTCGTTCCCGGCGAACCAGATCCACGAGGAGCCGCTGTTCATGGACTCGTTGCAACATCCCGCCCACCCTGCGGACGCCGCGAAGCACGACGGCCGACACCACGTCTCATCCGGCGTCGATGGCCCATCCCCCTTTCAGGTCGAACCGCTGACGGACTTCAGCCGGGCGGACGCACGGCGGGCGATGGAGGACGCCCTCGCTCAAGTGGCGACGCAGCTGGGGCGAACGTATCCACCTGTGATCAGCGGGCGGAACATTCAGACGGAGGCGACCTTCGACTCAGTCAATCCTTCGCACAGCAAACAGATCGTCGGCCGCTGCGGGCGGGCCAGTGTGGCGCAGGCGAAGGAAGCCATCGCCGCCGCGAAGGCGGCATTCCCCGCCTGGCGCGATACGGATGCGGCCAAGCGAGCCGATTTCCTGTTCGCCGCCGCTCGCGTCATGCGCCGCCGGCGCTTCGAGCTGGCGGCCTGGCAGGTCTACGAGTGCGGCAAGCCGCGGCGCGAGGCTGATGCGGATGTAGCCGAGACTATCGACTATTGCGAGTTCTACGGCCGCGAGGCGCTGCGCCTGGCCGCCCCGCGCCGCCGCGATGTGCCGGGTGAGGAGAACGTTTATTTCTACGAGCCGCGCGGCGTCACCGTCGTGATCGCCCCGTGGAACTTCCCGATGGCCATTCTGTGCGGCATGACCACGGCCGCCCTCGTCACCGGCAACACCGTCCTGATGAAGCCGGCCGAGCAATCCTCCGTCATCGGCGCCAAGCTCATGGAGGTGTTTCAGGAAGTCGGTCTGCCGGCCGGCGTGGTCGCGTATTTGCCGGGCATCGGCGAGGAGATCGGGCCGGCGCTGACCGACGATCCCAACGTGGCCATGATCGCCTTCACCGGCTCGCGCGGCGTCGGCCTGGCGATCAACCGGCAGGCGGCCGGCGTGCAGCCCGGTCAGGACCATATCAAGCGCGTGCTCGCCGAGATGGGCGGCAAGAACGCCATCCTCGTCGATGACGACGCCGACATGGACGAGGCCGTGCATGGCGTCGTCGCCAGCGCGTTCGGCTACGCCGGGCAGAAGTGTTCCGCGTGCAGCCGGGTCATCGTGCCGGAGTCGCTCTACGACGCCTTCCTCGCCCGGCTGATCGAGGCGACACGCAGTCTCAAGGTCGCGCCGGCGGAAGATCCCGGCTGCACCGTCGGTCCCGTCATTGATGCCGATGCCTACGAGCGCATCCTCGCCACCATCGAGAAAAGCAAGAGCGAGGGCCGGCTCGTGTACGCGGGAGATGTCGGCTCGCTCCGGGGCGAGGGGTATTACGTCGCGCCGCACATCTTCGCGGATGTGGCACCAACATCGAGCCTGGCGCAAGAGGAAATCTTCGGGCCGGTGCTGGCGGTGCTGAAGGCGCGCGATCTGGATCATTCCCTGGAGATCGCCAACGGAACGCAGTACGCCCTGACGGGCGGATTGTTCTCGCGCAGCCCGGCGCACATCGCGCGGATCAAGCGCGAGTTTCGCGTCGGCAACCTGTACATCAACCGCAAGATCACCGGGGCGCTGGTCGATCGCCAGCCGTTCGGCGGCTTCAAGATGTCGGGCATCGGCTCGAAGGCGGGCGGCCCCGATTATTTGTTGCAATTCGTCCAGCCGCGCACTATCACGGAAAATACTCTCCGCCGCGGTTTCGCACCCGAAGTCACATAGCCCCCGGCTTGCCGGGGGGATTTCCTCACCCGCGGCAAGCCGGGGGCTATGTGGCCGAACAACCAAGGATTCCTCGCCATGAAACGTGCGCTGCTCGCCGACGCAACACGGGAATTCAAGGGCCATGACGCCCTGGTTTACAGCCTCGCGTTCAGTCCCGACGGCAAGACGCTCGCCACCGCCGGCTTCGATAACGCCGTCAAATTGTGGGACTTCGCGGCCGGCAAGGAGATCCGCACGCTGAGCGGACACACCGGCCCGGTTTACTGCGTCGCCTTCAACAAGGACGGCAAAATTCTGGCCTCGTCGAGCCTGGATAAGACGATCCGACTGTGGAACCCGACTGATGGTAAGCTGGTCCGCGAGCTGAAGGGCCATACGGATATCGTCGATAGCATCGCGTTCAGTCCCGACGGCAAGATGCTCGCCTCGGGCAGTTCCGACAAGAGCGTTCGTTTGTGGAACCCCTCCGACGGCAAGGAGATCAAAAACCTCGGCTCGCACGGCAATCACGTTTACAGCATCGCCTTTAGTCCCGACGGCAAACGGCTGGCTTCCGCCGGCGGGGACATGCTTGTCAAAATCTGGGACGTGGATGCGAAAAAGGAGCTGAAGACCCTCAAAGGGCCGACCGACCCCTTTACCGGCGTGGCGTTCCTCGCGGACGGCAACAACCTGCTGTCGATCGGGCAGGATCGTTTCGTCCGTCTCTGGGACGTGAAGGCCGGCAAGGAAACGAAGAAGCTGGGACCGACGCCGGACGACCTCTACGGCCTGGCCGTCTCGCGCGACGGCAAGGAAGTGGCGACGAGCGGGTACGCCGGCTACCTCACGTTATGGGATCTCGCCGCCGGCAAGGCGTCCTTCTCACGCAAGCTGAAAGCGTTCGGCGCCTACTGCATCACCTTCACGCCGGACGGCAAGTCGGTCGTCACCGGGCACGATGACAAGAGCCACTACACTTGCCTCGTCACCGCGCTGGCCGCGCCGTGATCTCCGCCGATTTTAACTGGCAACCCGCCTTGCGATCCTCCACAATAAGCAGAGCAGTCCTCGTTCCCACCTGGAAGGAACACGACCATGATGCTCCGCCGCTTTACCCTCGCCGCCCTGGTTGTCGCCTTCGCCGGCTCCCTCCGCGCCGACGCACCCGCCAAGCCGAACCTGCCGGCGAAAATGCCGATGACGAAGCTGGCCCCGTCCAAGCTGGTTCCCGACCTGTGCCTGGTGCGCTATCGCATCAGCACGACTTCGCCGGAATGCCAGGCGTTCTTCGATCAGGGGTTGGGGTATTTCTATTCGTATGTGTGGATGGAAGCGGCCCGCTCGTTCGAGACGGCCCTGCAATACGACCCGGGATGTCCGCTTGCCTGGTGGGGACTGAGCCGAGCGCTGGAGCGCTGGGGCAAATCCAGCTATACCGAGGCGCTCCTCAAGGCCGACAAGTTTCACGACCGCGCCAGCCACCGCGAGCAGCAGCTCATCCTGGCCAGCATGCAGGAAAAAGGGCAGGCCCCCGGTGTCGGCGACGCCGAGACTCGCAAGCGCAAGGCCATCGCCACCCTCGACAACCTCATCGCGCTGTACGACGACGACGAGGAAGCGTGGTACTTCCGCGCCCAGCTGGCCGGCGGTTCCGGCCTGTTCGGCGGTCAGGCTTCGTCGGTGCCGTTTTACAAGGCACTGTTGCGCATCAACCCCCTTCATCCCGGCGCCAACCACGAGTTGCTGCACTATTCCGAGAACTCGCGCCGTCCCGCTCTGGGCTGGATTTACGCCGAGAATTACATCCAATCGTCGCCGGGCATCCCGCATCCGTTCCACATGCAGGCGCATCTCGCCATGCGCATCGGCAAGTGGGCGAAGACGACCGACCGCTCGGCCCGCGCCATCGAACTGGAGCGTGCTTACCACAAGGAGATGAACGTCAAGCCCAGCGAGGACCAGCAGTATTCGCATCACCTGGAAACGCTCCTTCGCTCGCTGATCCACGACGGCCGATTCGCCGAGGCGCGGGCGATCGAGACGGAAGAACGCGCGTGTGGGTACAAACCCTGGCTATTGTGGTTCCAGCTGCACCTGGCCGAGCGCGACTGGTCCGAGGCGCGGAAGATCATCGCCCAGTGGCAGAAGGAGAACAAGAAAGACAAAACGACGCCGGCCTATCTGTCGGCCCTCGTTTCGCTCAAGCAGGGCGATGCGGCCGGGGCGCTGCCGGAGATCGAGGTGCTGCAACACGCCCTCCGCGACCACCCCAACGATAAGACGCTGAAATATCGGCTCTGGGAGACGCAGGGTCAGTACATGTGTCAGACCGGCGATCCGGACGCGGGACTGAAACTGCTGGCCCGCGCCGTCGAGAAGACCAAGGACGATTACAACCATCACGCCTGGGGCAACGGCGCGTATTACATGGAGACGTGGGGCATCGCCGCGCTGCAAAGCGGCCGGGAAGCGGTCGCGGAGGAGGCGTTTCTCGAATCGCTGGCACACGACGCCGGCAGCGTGCGGGCCGCGCTGGGGATGCAAGTGCTGTGTGAACACCAGGGCCGCACCGAGGAGGCGCGGCGCTTTGCCGACCTCGCCCACCGCTGCTGGAATCGCGCCGCCCCGGAGAGCCTGACGGCCGAACTTACCGCCTTGCGCTCCGAGCGCTATGGCACGCGGCGGGTCGAAGCGATCCCCGTCGATTCGACCCGCCGTCACTAAGGAGCTGTAGATTTTTGACCAGCCCGCAGCGCCAGCAAGGGTTCCCTTGCTGGCGCTGCGGGCTAGTTTTTACACCAACTCGGCGATCGGCTCGCCGCCGTTGAGGATCGGGTGCGGCCGGCCGGAACGATCGGTGAAGCTCTGTGTCGTGTCGATGCCGAGGACGCGGTACAGCGTCGCCCACATGTCGGAGGGGCTGACGGGACGGTCCTTGGGACGCTCGCCCTTGGCCGTGGTCGAACCGACGACCTGGCCCGTCTTCAGTCCGCCGCCGCCCATCAACACGAAGCCGGCTTCGCCCCAGTGATCGCGGCCGGCTTGCGGGTTCACTCGCGGAGTACGCCCAAATTCGCCACACATGCAGATCGCCACTTTTTCATAGAGACCGCGTTCGCTCAGGTCGCGCACCAGAGAGGCGACGGCACGATCGACGATGGGCAACACATTCTTCATGGCCGGCGCGATGGCGGCGTGATGGTCCCAGCCGCCCATATGCACGGTCACGAACGTGACGCCCGCTTCGACGAGTCGTCGGGCCAGCAAACAACTCTGGCCCCAGTTGTGTCGGCCATAGCGGTCGCGCAGACGCGGGTCTTCCGAGCCGATGTTGAAGGCGCGCCGGGCCGCGGGGCCGGAGATCAATTCGTACGCCTCGCGCTGGAATTTGTCGAGCGTATCGAGAGTGCCGCTGCGGTCGATGTCGCGGCGCAGCGTGTCGAAGCTGCCGAGCAGACGCTTGCGGTCTTCGAGCTGCGCTAACGTGAGACCGCCAGGCAATTTCAGGTTATTTACCGAAAAGTTGGGATTATTGGGATCGCCGCCGGTCTGGAAGGGGTTGTAGCTCGTGCCGAGATAGGCGGCGCTGTTGTATCCGGGCACCAGGCCAATACTGGCAGCGACCGGCACGGCGACATAGGCCGGCAATCCAGGCCGATTGGAACCGCGCACCTTGGCCGTGATGGAGCCGGCCGACGGATACATCGGGTCGAGGTTGGCCGCCGTCGAGCCGAAGTAGCCGGTCAGCATCCAGTGGGCGCCGGCGAAATGATCGCCGGTCGTATGGTTCAAGGAACGGACGATGGCCAGCTTGTTCATGACCTTGGCCTGTTCCGGCATGTATTCGCAGATGTCGATGCCGGGCACGTTCGTGCGGATGGGCTTCAGACTGCCCCGATATTCCTTCGGCGCGTCGGGCTTCAAGTCGTACATATCCATGTGGGTTGGCCCGCCGTCGAGCCAGATCAGAATGACGGCGGTATCGCGTGTGCCCTGGCCCTGCTCGGCCGCGCGAGCTCTCCCGCGCAAGGCATTCGGCAAGGTCAGGCCCGCCGCGCCGAGGAGGCCGGCCCTCAAAAAGCTGCGGCGGCTGAGGCCGTCGCAATAGCGATGCTGGTCATTCATGGCGACGTTCAACATTGTGTGATCCCCCCTTGTCGAGATCGTCGGTGGGTAAACGGGCGCGGTAAACCCTTCTCATCAAGCTTATACCGGCCTGGGAGGAAATACGAGAGCAATGGCATTCGCACCCAATATCCGCTTCGGGCTTGCTCCGGCGCGCACGGCGTCCTAAACTCCAGATTCATGCACGTTCCGCGAATGATCCTCAGGAGTCCGCCGATGATTCTCCGTCCGGGTCGCATGGTCTTGTTGCTGCTCCTTCTCATGCCGGCATCCGCCGCGGCCCAAGAACGGCCGCTGGAGTTCCGCCTCACGTTCGACCCGGCCGTGTCGGCGAAGCCATTCACCGGCCGCGTCTTCGTCATGCTGTTCAAGCAGGATGTCAAGGATTTGCGCCCCGGCCCCAACTGGTTCCAGCCCGAACCGTTTTTCGCCAAGGACGTGAAGAACTGGAAACCCGGTGAGACACTCACTCTCGGCGGCGACGCGCTGTCATTTCCGGTCGCGCTGGCGAAAGTCCCGAAGGCGACGTATTCGATCCAGGCCGTCATGGACTTCAATCGCGGCGAACGTCATTTCAGCACCGCCGCCAACAACGGCTACAGCCAGACCGTTCGCCGCGAACTCGACGGCGCGGCGAGCGGGCCGGTGGAATTGAAACTCGATCGAGTCTATAAACCCCGCCCCTTCAAGGAAACCGAGCGCGTCAAACTCGTGGACATCCAGAGCGATTCCCTGAGCCTCTTCTACTGCAGCTCGACTCATTTGCGTGCCGGCGTCGTGCTGCCGCGCTCGTATGCCACACAGCCGGCCAAGCGGTATCCGGTCGTCTACGAGATCCCCGGTTTCGGCGGCACGCACTTCGGCGCGTTCGCCGCCGCGGATCGCAACGTGACAGACGTGGCCGGAGTCGAGATGATTTACGTCGTCCTCGATCCCGACTGCCGGCACGGCCATCACGTTTTCGCGGACTCGGCCAACAACGGGCCGTGCGGCAAGGCACTCATCGAGGAGTTAATCCCGTACATCGAGACGAAGTATCGCGCGATCGGCACTGGACAGGCCCGTTTCGTGACGGGGCATTCGTCAGGCGGTTGGAGCAGCCTGTGGTTGCAGGTCGCCTACCCCGACCAGTTCAACGGTGTCTGGTCCACGTCGCCCGATCCGGTCGATTTTCGCGATTTCCAGCGCATCGACCTGTCGAAGCCCGATGCCAATATGTTCGTGGATGCGCAAGGCGAAAAACGGCCGCTCGCCCGCCGGAACGGCAAACCAGTCCTCTTCTTCAAGCCGTTTTCCGACATGGAGGAGGTGATGGGTCACGGCGGACAGCTCGCCTCGTTCGAGGCGGTCTTCAGCCCGCGCGGCCCCAGCGGCCAGCCGCGCAAACTCTGGGACCGCGTCACCGGCGCGATCGATCCCGAAACGGCGAAGAGCTGGGAGGCTTACGATATCCGCCTCGTCCTTGAGCGAAACTGGAAGACGCTCGGCCCGAAGCTGTCCGGCAAGCTGCACGTATGGACGGGTGGCGCGGACACGTTTTATCTCGAAGGGGCGGTGGCGCGGTTAAAGGAATCGCTCGCCAAGCTGGGCAGTGATGCCAGCGTCGAAATCCATCCCGGCCGCGATCACGGCCTGCGCGACAAGGCCATGCGCGAGCGGATCGCCCGCGAGATGGCCGAGCGCTATCGTCGCACGAGCGCCGCGCGGAATGACTTCTCCCTCGCCCTTCCCTGTGGACATGCGCATCTCGACCCTGGCTATCGTCGGAGTCGGTCTGATCGGCGGCTCCATCGCCCTGGCGGCGCGGCGCCGCGGCGTGGCCGCACGCATCGTCGGCAGCGATCGGCAAGCCGACGTGCTCGCCCAGGCCCAGCGTGACGGGCTGATCGAGGAAGGGCATTCCGACTTCTCACGCGCCGTTGCGGACGCCGATCTCGTCGTCTTCTGCACGCCGGTGGACTGCATCGCCGATCAAGTTGTGGAGGCGGCGGCGCACTGCCGACCCGGTACGCTTCTGACCGATGCCGGCAGCACGAAGGCGGCGATCGTGCGCGACGTGGCCGGCCGGTTGCCCGCCGGCGTGGAGTTCGTCGGCAGCCATCCGCTCGCCGGCTCGGAGAAGCACGGCCCAGCGCATGCAAGCGCGCATTTACTGGAAGATCGCCTCGTGATCGTCACACCCGGTAAGGACACGAGTGACAACGCCTTGACACGTATTCGCTCGTTCTGGAGTGCGCTGGGGGCACGTACCCACGTGATGGACGCCGACGAACACGACCGCGCCCTCGCCCTCACCAGCCACCTGCCGCATCTTCTCTCCTCCGCCCTGGCGGGCCTCCTGCCGCCGGAACTTCACGACCTCACCGCCACCGGCTTCCGCGACGTGACCCGTCTGGCCGCCGGTCAGCCGGCCCTGTGGTCGGCGATCTTCCGCGCCAACCAAACGCACCTTCTCGCCGCGCTCGATCGGTTGGAAGCTCAGCTGCGCCAATTTCGGGACGCCCTGCATCAGGACGATCGCACGGCCCTCGAAACCCTCTTGCGGCGAGGCAAAGAGATCCGCGATGGCCTTTCATAAAACCACGAATCACACGAAACACACGAATAAAAAAAGAATTAATTTGTCTTTTTTTCGTGTGTTTCGTGTGTTTCGTGGTTTGATTCTCTTACGGCTTTACCACCGTACCATCGCGGCGTCGAAGGTTTCCCCAGTTCATGTCGAAAGGCGGGTCGTCGCGGATGGGGAACTTCGCCGCCAGCTTCTCGTCGAGGTCGATCCCGAAGCCCGGCTTGTCGTTGGCCCAGTAGTATCCTTCCTTCAGCGTGGGGCAGCCGGGGAACACGTCCTGCTCGGCCTGGTTGAATTCGCGGGCTTCCTGAATGCCGAAATTCGGAGTCGCCAGGTCGAGATGCACGTTGGCGGCATGGCCGACCGGAGAGACGTCGCCGGGGCCGTGCCAGGCCGTACGCACCGCGAAGAATTCGCACAGGGCCGCGATCTTGCGGGCCATCGACAGGCCGCCCACCTGCGAGATATGGATGCGGATGAAGTCGATCAGCCGGCCCGTTACCAGATGGACCCATTCGTTGGGGTTGTTGAATAGCTCGCCCATCGCAATGGGTGTTGTGGTTTGCTGGCGCAGGTGCGTGAAGTAGCCGACATCTTCGGGGCTGAACGGGTCTTCGAGGAAAAACAGGCGATATTGTTCGAGATCTTTGGCCAGCCGCATGGCGAGGATCGGCGGCAGGCGCTCGTGCATGTCGTGCAGCAGCTCCACCTCGTCGCCGACCTGTTTGCGAAGGTGCTCGAAAAGTTTGGGCACGATGCGCGCATAGTAGCTGGGTTCCCAGGTCTGCGGGCGATTGTTGACCGGAGCGCTCGATTTGCCAGGCTGGATCGTCGAGCCGTAGGTGGCATAGCCGGGCACGCCGACCTGGGCGCGAATGTAGCGATAGCCCTGCTCCTTGTATCGGCGAACGCTTTTCTCGACATCTTGCATCGTGGCGCCGCTGGCGTGGCGGTACACGTCCACCGCCTTGCGGCACTTGCCTCCGAGCAGCTGATAGACCGGCATCCCGGCCCGTTTGCCGAGGATGTCCCACAGGGCCATATCGACGCCGCTGATGGCGTTGCCCAGCACCGGCCCGTTGCGCCAGTACGAGCTGACAAACGACGATTGCCAGACGTCCTCAATTTGCAGCGGATCCTTGCCGACCAGAAATGGCTTGAGGTACTTGTCCACGGCCGTTTCGACGACGCGCCCGCTGCGTGAAGGTGGCGCAGCCCAGCCCGTACAGGCCCGGCTCGCTGGTCGTCACCTTGACGACGACGAGCCGAATCCGTGCCGGGGCGGTGAGGATGGTCTTGATGTCGGTGATTTTCAGGGGTGACAACTTCTTGTCAGCGATCGCAGGGGGTGGGGAGTCGGCGGCGGCTTGCTGGGGTGATCCGAACGATTTCGTCATCAGCCAGGGCAGCCCGACGGCGCCCGCGCCGAGCGTGGACCATTTGAGAATGTCGCGTCGATTCATGAGAAGGCTCCTCGCACCAGCCGAGTTCGCCACAGGCCGAACCATTCGTCCTGGGCCGCGTCGGGGAGAACGATGGCGTTACTCCAGAGCGCGAGAAGGCGTCTGTCAAGCATTTCTTTTCCCGGCGGATCTCCCGGCGCACAAAAATCCGTCGTCGAATCCATTTTCCTGCCACGGACGGCTCGAAAACGGATCCGACGACGGATCACGTCAGAAGGGGTCGGCGTTTATTGCCCTACATGGATCATCCAGGACACGCCGAAGCGATCCGCGACCATGCCGAAACTCGACGAGAAGAACGTCTTGGTCAGCGGCATCTCCACCTGCCCGCCCTCGGCCAGCGCGGCGAACCGCTTCTCGGCCTCGGCATCGCTGGGCAGGGTGATCGCCATGGAAAAGCCCTCAAAGTTCGGCTTCGCTTCACACCGGCCGTCGGAAGCCAGCACCGTGGTATCGCCGATACGCATGCTCATGTGCATGACCTTGTTCTCGGCGCCGGGCGGCACCATGCCTGGTTCCTGAGGCATGGGGATGTCCTTGAAACGCGAGACGAATAACACCTCGGCGCCGAGCGCGCGGCGGTAGAACTCGGCCGCCTCCTCGCAGCGCCCGTTGAAGATCAGATAGGGTTGGACCTGCATGGCATCTCCTTCCAGGGTTTGGGGTGATCGTGACGAAGCGTGCCGCCCTTCGCGCTACTTCCCGGCCGCGGCTTCCGTGACCGCCTTCATTTGCGACAGACCTTTCTCAAAATCGCCGCCGACCGTCTTATCCATGTCCATGAACAGGCAGAACACCTTGGAAAAGAAGTCCTTCTCCCCGAACATGGTCCACGTCACCACCGTTTGCTTGCCTTCCGGTTTGAAGGTGTATTCGGTGGTGCAGGAGGATTCAAACGGTCGTATGAAGTCGAGTTTGATCCGGATCAACTCGTTCGGCTGGCTTTCGGTAACGGTCATGCGTCCCTCGCCGATCTTGTCGTTGCCGGACCAGGCGTAGATGGCGCCGGCTCCGGCCCGCGGTCCGTCGAACGTGAGCTTGGCGGCGGGATCGAGTTTCGCCCAGGGCGACCACTCGTCCCAGTTGTGGAAATCGTTCACCCGCGCGAATACCTCAGCCGGGAGCGCGGCAATGGTGGTCGAGCGCACGACGCGGAACTCGGCGGGTTGCAGATTGACGGCGACGGCAAACACGATCACCAGGGCCGTGGCGACGCCGAGGATTTTTTTGACGATGGGTATTCCTCCCCGGCCTGGGGCAAGTTCATCCGCGGGATCGCTGCGCAAGGGAAGAAGGGCGCGCAGCCGGTTATCGCGCAAGACAAGTCCTCCCCAGAGCAGCACGCCGAGCAGGACCGGGGTATAGAACGGTTCTCCGACGCGCACATGGGTTGCCGTGGCGCCGCCCAGGTAGCCCGTCAGCAGGACCGCGCCCAGCACGGAGGTGCGCGGAATTACGTAGATGGCTGTGCAAACGAGTTCGAGAATCCCGATGCCCAGCGCGAGACTTTCCGGATAACCGAGGTGAGTGAACACTTCCACGATCGACGCCGGCTTCAGCAGCTTCATGACGCCGCTCATGAGCAGCATCAGGACGGGAAGGGCGATCAGGACCCGGCCGGCCCAAAGGGCCTTCTTCGAGACCGGGGCGATCGAAGTATCATTACCCATCGTTTTTTTCTCCCTTATCTCTTCCTTTTCTCTCCGCGGGTCTGTCCACGGATTGCCGCCGTTGCCGCGGGTTAACCGCCGGCAACGGCCCCGATGATGTAAAACGGCTCCGTCCCCGACACGACCGCGTCGGGCAGGGTGGCGTCCGGCCGTTCATGGGAGAGGTCTTCCTGACAGGCGAAGAACCGAATGAACGGCCGGCGCACTTTGGTGATCTGGTCGCGGATCGTCCCGCGCAACATCGGATAGCGGGCCTCCAGGGCGTCGAGGACCGAACACTGCGTGGCCGGGCCTGCGACGGCCAACTCCACTTCGGCGCCGATGCGCGCCAGCATCGCGCAGGTGATAGGGAAGCACGATTCGGATCATGTTAGGGTTTGCACCTCCACGGACAAAACGGCGGGCAGATCGCGGACGATCGCGTTCCAGCTGTTGCCGCCGTCGGCCGACGCATACACCTGCCCGCCGGTGGTGCCGAAATACACGCCGCACGAATCGAGCGAATCGACGGCCATCGCGTCGCGCAGCACGTTCACGTAGCAATTCTCTTGAGGCAGTCCCTTGGTGAGCGGTTCCCAGTCGTTGCCGCCCGACTTGCTGCGCCAGACGCACAGCTTCCCGTCCGGCGGAACGCGCAAGTAGGGGTTCAGCGGAACGACATAGACGGTGTCCGGCTCGTGGGCGTGGATGTCGATCGGGAAGCCGAAATCGGTCGGCAGGTTTCCCTTGACGTCTTGCCAGGTGTCGCCGGCGTCGTCGGTGCGGAAGGCGCCGCCGCCCTGGTGCAGCTGCATGAACAGCACGCCCGGCCGCTCCTTGTGCATCGCGATGCGGTGGACGCAGAAGCCGACTTCCGGCGCCGGCTCGGGGAGGTATTGCGACTTGAGGCCGCGGTTGATCGCCTTCCAGGTCTTGCCGCCGTCGTCGGTGCGGAAGGCGCCCGCCGCCGAGATGGCGATGAACATGCGCTTGGGATTGGTCGGGTCGAGGACGATCGTGTGCAGGCCCATGCCGCCGGCGCCGGGTTGCCATTTCGGCCCGGTCCCGTGGCCGCGCAGGCCAGCCAGCTCGTGCCAGCTCTTGCCGCCGTCGGTCGAGCGGAACAGCGCGGCATCTTCCACCCCGGCGTAAACGACATCCGGATCGTCCAGCGACGGTTCCACATGCCAGACGCGCTTGAACTCCCAGGGATGCTGCGTGCCGTCGTAAAACTGGTGCGTGGTGAGCGGCTTGCCGGTTTCCGGCGACGTATCGTAGACGAACTTGTTACTCTCGCCCTTGGGCATGCCCTCCGGCGTCGTGGTCGGCTCGCCGGGCGGCGTCCCCGGTTGGTGCCAGGTTTTGCCGCCGTCGTCGGAACGCTGGATGACCTGCCCGAACCAGCCGCTGGTCTGCGACGCATACAGCCGGTTCGGATCGGCCGTCGAGCCTTTCATGTGATAGATCTCCCAACCCCCGAAGAGAGGGCCGCTGACGTTCCAGCGCTGGCGCTTGCCGTCCGACGTCAGGATGAACGCGCCCTTGCGTGTACCCACCAGAACCCGTACTCCACTCATCCCGTCCTCCTTCCCGAGTTTGTAGTGCGAAGCGTGACGATCATTGATGGGGGAGGATACTACCGTATACCGCTTTTCCGGTCGAGGTCGGTAGGTGCGAAAAGCGGATGGCGGAAGGTGGGAAAGATAGTTTTACGACTGGGCGAAGAACGAGCGGCGCAGCACGTCCGGCTCGATCTGCCCGAACGTCTGGCTGCGTCCGGTGTGCAGGTTCTGGAAGGTGATGTGCGCCGGGCTGAAGAGCAGGGGATCGATCTTGTAGAAATTCTGTTCGTAGCGGGCGAAGATTTCGGCGAACGGTGCGCCGTGATCCGGCGAAGCGGACGATGGTACTTTAGGGCCAATCTCGGCGATCTGGGCGTCGTCGGCCTGGACCCACAAGACGACCTGTCCGCCGTACAGGATGGCGTCGTTGGTGCGTCCGATGGCGCCGACGAAATCGGCAGCGACCGGCGGCAAGGGCGCGGTGCCATAACCGGACACGACCTGTCCGAGATCGAATTTCAGTTCGTACAGCTTATGCAGCGCGGTCTCCAGCGAACGGGCCACCACTTGCACGTTGCCGGCCTGGCTCGACGTGGGCGCGGCCAGGAGCGTCAGCTTGTCCGGCGGCAGATTCAATTTCTCGGCGATATAGGCCGTCACGTCATCGCCGGGCAGCTTGTGTGTCTCCAAGACGCCGACGGCGACAGAGGATTGTTCGCGGACGGGAATGCGATCGAACAATTCTTCCTTGCCGTAGGCGGCCCGCATGGGACCGGAACCCATCGCGAAGTATTTGCCGACCGAGATTTGCCAGCCGGCGTACTGCGAGGCCATGCACGCCAGGACGGGATGATCGGTATGCACCTGCACGAGCGGGCAGGGCAAATCGTCCAGACGACCCGGCAACAGTTCGACCTCCGCCTGTCCCGCCAGGCAGACGCGCGCCAGGGCCAGGCCGGCCTGCAAGCCGCCGGGGACCGCGATGCCGCAGTCGATCAGCCGGGCGCCGTTGGGCGTGTGCCGGACGGCGACTCGAAAGGCGTCGGCAGCATCCGCCATCAGATCCGCCAGGCGCAGGGCACTGGTATTGAGATTCAATGAGGGGGCCATGGCGAGGTCCTCCGGCGGGACGAAAGCACTCCGACTGAGATGGTTCTATCGCCCGAAAAGCCAACGGTCGAGGTCTGCGGCGATGCACCGCAGCGCGTCCTCACACGCGGACGGCGATCCGGCGCGGGCGAAGAAGGTCAGGATGGGCCGGCCCGCCTCGATGCGTTCGCCGGCAGCGGGGATGTCCGCGAAGGCGGGCATTTCCTCCCCCGGCGTCGGTGAACGCAGTTCCGACATCCAGGGTCCGTCAGCCGGAAAAATCAAATCATCGCGCGCGAAGAGGATGGCTTTGCCGAGAGAATGATCGGTCGGAAGGGCAGCCAGGACGGGAGAGGGAAGCTGGCCCTGTGTGAACACATGAGCATGATAGGTGAGTGCGGGTAAATGCGTGGCATATTCCAGCACCTCGGCCGAGGCCGTGTAGCGCGGATTGATCTCAACCGGCCAGAAAGTCCCGTCTCGCAAGATCCCATCGACACCGAACAAACCTTCGAGGAAGCATTCCAAAGCAAGCAAGTTGCCGAGTTCCTCCAAGGAAGGGCGTGCGACAATGGCCGGATCAAGAGGACCGATACTACCGCAATAAGCGAAGGGTCCAGCGTGCAGCCAGGGCACGCCGACGAGTTGCCGGGTCATGCCGAGCAAATGGGCCTGTCCTCGGCAGCCCACGAGCAGCAAAGCCACCGGCTGTCCCTCGATATATTCCTGGCAATATCCGGAAGATTTCTCCGACGAACGATCCTTTTCGGACCAGAAATGAATACCGACCCCTCCCGCACCTTTTGCCGGCTTGCGCAGCCAGCGTTTATCCTCGGAAAGCGGGGTTTCAGGACGGCACAACGCGGGTACAGGCATCTCTCGATCAAGCAACAACCGGGTAACGTGTTCCGGATTGCGAGCCAGAGACAAGCTCCTGTCAGCGTTGCCCCACAAGGGGCGCTGCTTCGCCCAGCGCTCGCCAAGTTGGGGCCAATTCTCCAGACCGCCCGTGTACATCCACGATCCCGGAAGATCGCTTTCGATGAATCGTCCGAAGCCTTCCGGATAATGCTCCGTCAAGCGCGTGGCGGAACAACGATTCTGCAAATCCCTGTCTGCGAACAAATCGGCGCACCAGGGATGCAATCCCGCTCGCAGGGCCGAGAATGCGGCCGCACGGGCGCTGGCTCCGATAATCAGTAGTCGCCCAGACAGCGACATCACAACCTTTGTCCGAGAATAATGGAAGGATCACGCGGCTTGCGGTTAATATAGGGCCATGTCTTCCCCACGCACCGCCTTGATCGCCGCCATCCGCGCCGCACCCGATGATGATGCGCCACGGCTGGTCTGCGCCGACTGGCTGGAGGAGCAAGGCGGCGAGGCCAACGTCGCGCGGGCCGAGTTCATCCGCATCCAGATTCAGGCGCGCCAACCTGCCGCCCGACGACCTCCGCCACAGCGAATTGCAAGCCCGCGAACTGCGTCTGCTCAAACGCTACGCCCCCGTCTGGTGCGGCTCGCATTTCGTCTTCAAGAAAGCGCGCTTCCGCCGCGGCTTCATCGAATACGTCCACCTGCATTTGCGGCACTTCCTGCATCATCGCCGGCAGATGCTCGATCTGGAGCCGGTGCGCGATGTGAGCCTGACCGGCTTTTACCGTGCGCCGGACGACCTAATCCGCCGCGTCGCCGGCTGTGAGGAGTGGAAGGAAATCGAGACGTTGCGCATCCAACATCAGGGACCTCATCATCACCCGCGCGGCAATCTCGTTGATCTCCTGGAACCGCCACACCTGAACGGACTACGCGCCTTGCACTGCCCGCTTGTCGAATTTGATGCGGATGCCCGACGCCGATTCGAGCAGCTTCCTCTCCTTCGCCGGCTCAGGGAGCTACGTCTACCCGCGCTCTATTCCTGGCCGCAGAATCCCGGAGCCTGGTTCTCTGACGGCGGTGTGAAGTTTGCCCGACAGTGGGACGAACTCACGTCGATCACTGTACCCTCTTACGGCGGACTGGAACTACTCCGGCAATTATCGGAGATGCCGTTTTGGAACCGCCTGACTTCAATCGACCTCCCCCTTCCGGGCCGCCAGGACACCCCTCAAGCCTTGTCGATCCTTCGGGATCGAATGCCCGAATCGCTCCGGAAACTTCGCCTGCGCGCGGCATCAATCCCCGACGATTATTCGGGAGCCGACGCCTTCTTCGAGGGACTCGCTCAGGTTCCGCTCCGCTCGCTCCAGCTCGACGATATCCCCATCGGGGCTGAGAATCCTTGGCCGTCTGCTCGACGGGACCAGTGGATGGGATTTGACCGAGTTACGTCTGACAGGCTCTGGAATGACCGAGGATCATGTCCGAATCCTGGCTCGATCACCGGGAGTGAAGAACCTCCGGATTCTTGATCTCTCGTCGAACTGGGATTTCCAGAGAAAGGCGGCCCGGATTCTCTTCTCCTCCGAACACCTGCGCTCCCTCGTCCATCTGGCCCTCGACGGGACACAGGAAGAGGCTGAAGTCGCGGAAGCGCTTGCGGCGGCGAAGGGCTGGGAGCGATTGCGCTCGCTACGGTTGCAGGTAACCAACGCCGGCCTGCGAAGGCTCCTGGCATCGCCGAACGTTTCTCGCCTGGTCTGGTTGAGCCTTGAAGGACATTATCGCGAAGGATCCTCTTCGCTCACCATTAAACCGAAATGGGCGGACGAGTTGACTCGCCTACCGCACCTGGCCTGTCTATCACTTACTGTCTCCACTTGCGACGCGCGGGTGCGGAGAAGGTTTTCTGCTTCGGGCTCTTTGCCGTGGGTATTGATTTGTTCCGACGACGTGGGCAACGACGAGAAAATGTTCCGAGGGTCTCGGGCACCGGATCAATGGCCTCCGGTGGATGATACCTGGGAGTTGGGATTTCGATGGCAACGATGAAACGAAATGGGGGAGCGCCCGTCAACACCGGCCTCCCCCCGTTGCCACATCCCCGAAACGGGGCAGGCACCACCCCTACTTTACTCTCGCCGCCTGTGCCCTCACAATAGACTTCGTGACGGAAGGGCTCGTATCGTTTTGGTTTCGCGTCGGTGAAGGAGCATCTCCGCCCGTCGGTCAGGGGAAGTTGTCTTCTCAAGGCAGGGTGTTGGCAAAGTGGCAATTTGGCAAAGTCATCCTCTGGTTTTGCCGCTAACCCTTATGTAAATGATACTTGCGCGTGGAACCCCACTTTGCCAAATGCAAACGCATTTGGCAAAGTGGCAAACGGGCCTAATGCCCCGCCTGCCAGCTTGACAGCGCCAGGGAAGGTCCCCAACAACTGACACAAATAGCCAACCAAGAAGCTACCGCCTCTCATTCCTCTGCACTGGGCGAACAAGATGCACGCAATGCAAACGCGGCGACTACTCAGCCTGATCTTGGGAACCGGTCTTCTCATCATTCTAAGCGTCCAGGCGGCGGAACCCACGCCCGGCGTTTCGCCGAAAGGCCCCTTGTCTCCACATGAGGAGCAGGCGACTTTCCGTTTGCCCAAAGGATTTCAAATCGATCTCGTCGCTTCCGAACCCGACGTGATCGATCCGGTGGCGATGGCCTTCGACGAGGACGGCCGGATTTTCGTCGCCGAGATGCGCGGCTATCCCAATGGTGGCGTCGCCACGGGACACATCACTTCCGGCCGGATCAAGCTGCTCGAAGACCGCGACGGCGACGGCGTGTACGAGACCAGTTCGGTCTACGCCGAGGGGTTGCGCTTCCCCACCGGCGTCATGCCGTGGCGCGGAGGTCTGCTGGTGGCCAACGCCCCGGACATCTTCTATTTCGAGGACACCAAAGGGACGGGCCGGGCGGATCGGCGGCGGACGTTGTACACCGGCTTCAACCTCGCCAACATCCAGCAGATCGTCAACAGCCTGCAATGGGGCCTGGATAACTGGGTTTACGGCGTCGCCGGCAGCGACGGCGGCACAGTTCGCTCGGCCGAGAAGGCCGACATGCCACCCTTGACGCTGCACAACCGCGGCATCCGCTTCCACCCCGAGACGCCCGGCAGCTTGCAACCGACCTCCGGCGGAGGGCAGTACGGTCTGGCGCCGGACGAGTGGGAGCATTGGTTCACGGCGACCAACAGCCAGCATTTGCGGCATATTGTGCTGCCCGATCATTACCTGCGCCGCAATCCGGCGCTGGCGGTCAGCGCCGTCACACTGGACATTCCCGATCACGGTGCCGCCTGCAAGGTACATCGAATCAGTGCATTCGAGGCGTGGCGCGTTGAGCGCACCACCCGCCGCAAGGAAGGCAAGGGCGGCTACGATCCTCGCCGCTTCCCGACCACCGAACTGGTGCCCGGTGGGTATATCACGTCGGCATGCAGTCCCGTCGTGTATGCCGCCGACAATTTCCCCGTGGCGTATCGCGGCAGCGTGTTCGTCTGCGATCCGGCCAACAACCTGATTCATCGCGACGTACTGATCGATCATGGGGCCACGTTCACGGCCAAGCGCGCCAGCGGCGAAGAAAGCTGTGAGTTCCTCGCCTCGACGGACAACTGGTTCCGTCCCGTCCATCTGACGCTCGGACTCGACGGGGCGCTGTACGTGCTGGATTTTTACCGCGAGGTCATCGAGACGCCGCTGTCGCTACCGGACGACATCAAGAAGAAACTCAACCTGGAAAGCCGCGGCCGAGGTCGTATCTGGCGAATCAGCGCCGCAGGACAATCGCGCCGCAAGCCGGCGCTGCGCAAAGCATCCACGAAGGAACTAGTCGAACATCTGAGCGACGGCAACCTGTGGTGGCGGTTGACGGCCCAGCGCTTGCTCGTGGAACGACAGGATCGAGAGGCCGTCTCCGCCTTACGCGAATTGGCCCGCGCGGCGAAATCGGCTCCCGGACGGGCACATGTCTTGTGGACGCTGCACGGCTTGAACGCGCTGACCGATGCGGACATTGAGCATGCGCTGAAAGATGGGGAAGCCGGCGTGCGCGAGCAGGCTTTGCGTCTGGCGGATGAACGATTGTCCGCATCCGCTGGTTTGCGTGCCGCCGTGGTCGCGCTGGCGGACGATCCCTCGCCGCGCGTGCGCTTTCAACTCGCGTTCACGCTCGGCGAGAGCGGCAGTCTCGATACGATCCGCGCCCTGGCCCGTGTGGCTCGCCGGGATGCAGGGGATCGCTGGACCCAAATGGCGGTCCTCAGCTCGACGCGCGGCCCCGGCGTCGGCCTGCTCGAATCGCTCGTGAAAGACGAAAAATTCACAGCAAAAGCGACTGCACCCCAGCTGCAGCTCCTCAATCGCCTCGCCGCCCTCGTCGGAGCGAAAGCCAACGACGCGGAGCTAGGGCGTGCGCTCGGTTTGCTGGTCGGCACGGCGAACGGGACTAATCCCTGGCAGATCGCCATTCTCGATGGTATCGGTCAGGGTTTGCAGAATAGCTCGCGGTCGCTCTCTCGTCTGTGGGAGAAACCACCAGATGCGCTCAAAGACTCCGTCGCCCGTGTTCTTCCGCTTTTTGAACAGGCGGTCTCGATGAGCCGAGATGGGAAGCGGTCAATTGCGGAACGTTTGGCCGCGATTCGCTTGCTCGGCCGGGGGCCATTCGCCTCGATAGCGTCGGCGGCATCGGAGCTTCTCGCCCCGCAAACGCCGCCGGAAATCCAAGCGGCGATGGTGCGCGCCCTCTCTTCTCATGCGCGGCCGGAAGTCGCCGACCTGCTTCTCGCCTCATGGAGTGGCTACAGTCCGACGGTGCGCCGCGAAGTGGTCGAATCGCTGTTCGCCCGCGCCGACCGCTTGCCGCGCCTGCTGACCGCGCTGGAAGAAAAGAAAGTGCTGAGCAATCAGCTCGAACCGCTGCGCGTCGAGCAACTCCGCAAGCATCCCAACGCCAAGCTGCGCGAACGTGCCCTCCGCGTCCTGACGGGACAGGCCGCTCCCGAGCGGCAAAAAGTCGTCGCCGCCTATCGGACGGCCCTCGATCTGAAAGCGGATGCCGAGCGCGGCAAAGCCGTGTTCAAGAAAAACTGCGCGGTCTGTCACCGTCTGGAGAACGAAGGCTTCGAGGTCGGGCCGGACCTGCTGTCCGCCCTGCGCAACAAGTCGCCGGAGCAACTGCTCAACGACATTCTCGACCCGAGCCGGGAAGTGGACCCGCGCTATCTGAATTATCAGATCACCACCAAGAAGGGTCAGACGTTCAGCGGCCTGATCGCCGCCGACACGGCGTCGAGTGTGACGCTGCGGCGCGGCGAGAAGGCGGAGGACACGGTCCTGCGCGACCAGATCGAGGAGATCCAGGCGACCGGAAAGTCTGTGATGCCGGAAGGATTGGAGATGCAGTTGAGCAAGCAGGAACTGGCCGACCTCATCGCTTATTTGCAAGCCGTCGGCCGGCCGCGATAGCCGTGTCGCTAGGTGCCCCGTCGGGCCACCGCATCCTGACAGTACGCCAACAGGCCCAGGTCGGCCAACTCCTCTTCCAAACGTGCCCGCGTCGGATTGTCCATCGACTGCGCCAGTTCGTCGAGCAACAGGTCGGCGAACTGTTCGCGGGCGCGCTTTAGCCGTGTGCGCACCCAGTCGGCACTGACCGCGTGGCCGAGTTGGACGGTCAGCCGTTCGGCCATCTCCGCCGACGACAGATCGTTGTTCTCGGCCCGCAGGCGCAGGACGGCATAATAAGTCGCATCCTGACCGCGCAGAGCTTTCCAGGTCTGGCTGAGCAGCTGCTGCCGCCAACTTTCGAGGAACTGCTCGTCGGAGATGACGCCGGCCTCCTCGCCGGTGCTGGCGGGACCGCACTCTTCGGGGGGCAACGATTGCGGAGCGTGTCCTTCAGGCGGCGCTGGTGATCAACGATCAGATGAAATAGTGTCGTTTTAACGAGATCGCGGAAGCGTCCTTTTTCGGGATTGGCATTGCGGAAATCGCCGCGCACGAAGCGGAGAAAGAACTCCTGGGCGAGATCGTCGGCCGCGTTGGCATCGTGCAAGGCGCCGAGCAAATAGCGGTGTACTGCCCCTTTGTAGCGCTCCAGCAATACCTCGCGGGCGCGCTGGGCGGCTTCTTCCGGCCCGTCGTTTGCCTCGCGCACCAAGCTCCAGAGCGTGCTGGTGGTCGCCAGATTGTGATCCATGCTCGACTTCCTCGGACGCTTCTCTTTGTTTGGATCGCGGCTGGCCGGCGATCTTCCCACTTCATTTTACCCAATTCGCCTGGTCCCCGTACAATGCAGAGAGATTCCGGGATGTGTCATCCTCTTGCCCCACGATTCACGCATGCGCCACGAGCAGGAATTCAGGCCGCGTAAGAGCACAGAAAAGATTCCGCCCAAGGTCGGTCTGTTCAGCGGCCTGGAGGCGTTCGGAAGCGGCATCGGCTTCGTCGTCTCCACGCCGCGCGTGTGGGGCTACGCCCTAGTTCCCGTGGCCATGTTGCTGCTGCTCTCGTGTGGATTGATCGGCCTGGGCATCTGGGGATCGTATCATCTCAGCACGTCCCTGTTCGGGGAGGACATCGGCACCTGGGGGCTGGTCGGCAAGTGGTCGCTGAACCTGGTGCTCGGTGTTGTGGCAATCGTGGCGGCCTTGCTGGTGGCATTGAGCCTGGCCCAGCCGTTGTCCGGTTTCGCCCTGGAAGCTATCGCGCACGCTCAGGAGGTCGCCCTGACCGGCCGGGCCGCGCCGAAAACCTCCTTCGTCGCCAACCTGCTCAGCACGACCAAGGCCGTCCTCGTCGCCTTGATGGTGGGCGGAACCTTGTTGACGATCCTCTTTGTGATCGGCTTCGTCTTCCCGCCGGCCGCCGTCGTCACGGTGCCGTTGAAGTTCATCGTCTGCGGCTGGATGCTGGCCTGGGACTTCATCGACTATCCGCTGGCCATGCGCGGCGTCGGGCTGGAAGCACGGTTTGCCTGGGTGGGCCGGAATTTCGGCGCGTTCACCCTGTTCGGCCTGCTGTGGGCGCTGATGGTGGTGTTGCCCGGCGTGGTGCT
Organism: uncultured Planctomycetota bacterium; assembly: GCA_963767535.1. Lineage (GTDB taxonomy): Bacteria > Planctomycetota > Planctomycetia > Gemmatales > Gemmataceae > JAJPHU01. Next base: position 4,473,973 of record CAVYEC010000003.1, on the reverse strand, counting down.
GATCGTACTGCCGATGGGCGTGGCGGGGGCGACACGTCTTGTCGTGATGGACGATCTCGTCCACAGTCAATGAGCGCAAGCGGGAGAGGAAGTCTGGCCGGCGCGTCCGGATCGTTAGCGCCGCGCGGTGCCGGACAGCTCCACGTTCACCGGGCCGGATACGGGCACGGTGCAGCGGAGCGTTGTCGTTTCCGCAGCGCCGTAAATCGCCGGGAGGAGCCGTCTTTTCGACCCCCGTCCCTCGATCCTCCGCAGATACTCAAGCGCCTCTTCTTGCTGGCGCGGTTGGGGTCCGGCGGAGAAGACACTCCTTCCGATTTGGTGACGACAATTTTATACGCGCCGACGACCGCCCCGTCGTTGGGACGGAAAGTGGTCAGGCGGAAATTTCCCTCAGCGTCCGTGAAACCAGTGGCGGGTCGGGCCGAACTTCCGGGTTCCGGCACAAACAATATGGTGGCGCCGGCGACCGGCTTGCCGTCCAGGGTGACGCGGCCCTTCACCTCGGCGGTCCCGCCACAGCCCGCCTGGACCAAAGCCAACAGCATCCCCGCGCCCAAGGTTCGCCAGCGCATGGCCCCGTTTCTCCCGCTTGCCTCAAGGTGGACTGACGCCCTGGCCGTCGTTGCGGCAGCCGAGCAACTGGTAGAGCTTGTGGTCGATACCCTGGGCGATGAAGCGCACCGCGCCGTCGGCGAAGGAGAAATTGGCACCCCCCGGGTGGCGCGACTTGAAGCCCCAGGAGACGTTATTGTTCGTCATCGAGTGGGCCGGCCCGGCCGACGCCGACCCGCACCAGGACTGGTCCGCCGCCGAAATCGGGTAGTTGAGGGGGATGATGGTCGAAAGCGTTTGCGTCCCATAGAGGGTGTACCAGGACGTATCGCGCATGTGATTGATTTCCGCCGGCAGCCCCTCGCCCAGAAGCAGGGTACACGACGCACCGTCGCTCACATCGGACAGGCTGATTTTCGCCCCGCCTCGGGCGAACGTGCCGCGCACTGCGCGAGGGTTTGGGTGGAGGCGTCATCCGTGCTGGTCTTGTAACCCCAGGCTGGCTTGTTGCAATACGAGGCGAACGGATTGACGCCGCACTTATCGTCGAGGCATTGGGGGCCGAGGCTGCCCGCGTAATTGCTGTAGGGGCCCGCGGGTTCAAAGCTGTCGCTGGGGCAGCGCAGGGCGGCGAAATGGTGCGGCAGTATCCCCGCCTTCTCCGCAGCACCGATTGAATTGAAGTACGGAACCTTGAGATTGGGGATGCGCTGAAACACCTGCTCCTGGTCCATGTAGGGCAGCGTGTACACCAGCCAGGTTCCCTTGTCGGAACTCCAATCGAGGTTCGACCGTTGGTCGTTGGGAAGACACATACCGCCCGGCGGATACGCTCCCCTTTCCATGTGATACTGCGTGCAGGCCAGGGAGAACTGCTTCAAATTGTTGGCGCACTGAAGGCGGTTGGCCGCCTCGCGGAACTTCTGAACGGCCGGCAAAATCAGGCCGATCAGCACGCCGAGGATAGCGATCACGACCAACAGCTCGATGAACGTGAGTCCCCGTCGGGAGAGCGCGGGCGAGCGGACAGTTCGTTCGCACATGCAATCATCTCCGGAACAGAGCCGCGGAAGGGGAGGGACTAGGTAGAGGCGATTTTCGACTAGGATTGGGCAATTATGGAGGGAAGTCTAGTGGATCGCGCAGGCAAATGCCACAAAAAAAGAGAAGAATCTTCAAGTATGTACAAAACCGCTTACAATAGGGCCGACTCCCATAACGCAATCCCTCGCTCTGGCGCACGGAATCGATGGCCATGAAACGAACATTGTCGCGAGGCTGCTTCCTGCTTGCCTGGGTGCTGGCGCCGACCGCGGTTTCGGCGCGGGCCGGATTTCCCATCCCCGCGCCGCCTTTACCGGAACGCCTGGCCCTCGCCGAGGTGGTAGTCGTGGGGTCCGTTACCGAGGTGAAAGCGGAACCTTTCCCCGCCTTTTCCATCCCGAAAATATCCGGCGCGCCGAAGGTGCCTCATCGCGTCGCCATCGTCCGCGTCGAGACGGTCGTGGTGGGCGCGAAGGACGTGCGCGAGTTGCAAATCGGCTTCGTCGCGCCGCGCCCGGCCGGGCCGGACGGATTTCCAATGGGCCGCCGGTCAGAAGGGATGTTTTTTCGTGCGAAAACATCCCGACGAGCGCTTCCATGTTCTGCTGGCGTGGTGGGACTTCCTGGACAAGGCCAAGACGAAAGATTTCGATCGGGATCTCGCTCTTGTAAAGCGCGGCGCGAAACTTCTCGCCGATCCCGTCGCCGGGCTGCGTTCCAGGGTCGCGGAAGACCGTTTGTTGACGGCGGGTATGCTGATCTTCCGCTACCGAACCGCCCAGCAAGTCTACCGAGGCGACCCGAAGACGGAGCCGATTGACGCAGAGCAAAGCCGACTGATCCTGTCGGCCCTCGCCGAGGGGGACTGGACGGAGAAGGATGCCCGCGATCCAATGGGCCGGCTCTGCTTGTTTTCCCGCCTCGGTTTGACCGATGTGGACGGCTGGAACCCGCCCCCGTCGGCGAAGGAAGCCGGGGAAGCGGCCCGGCGATGGCTGCGCGCAACGCGGCCACGTTTCGCATCCGCCGCTACGTGCCCGAAGAAGGCACGGACCAAAGGTGAACCACGCTTTGGGGTGGAGACGCAATGACCGCTCGACTGATCCGGGTCTTGGGGGGACTGCGCCGACGTCCGTGGATCGCTCTCTTAATCCTGACCGCCCTGGCGAGCGGCGGTTACGGTGTTCGCACCGCCAGCCGCTTCCTCGAAGTCGAGTTGCATTCCGGGTCGGCCGAGCGCTATTTGGATCGGGGCGAGCGCACGCGGCGCCGGACGCATCTCGTCCTCGCCCGCGCAGAGCTGGCCCATTGTTTGGATATTTACCCCGATAACGCGAGGCTCCATTTCCTCGCCGGTCGGTGCGGCCGACGGCTGGGCGATCGGGACGCCGCCGAGGAACATCTGGCCCTGTCTAGGCGGCTCGGCTGGGCTGAGGAGGCCATTGATCTGGAGCGGGCCTTGCTGCGAGCACAACAGGGCGATTTGAAGTCCCGCGAAGAGGTCTTGCTCTCCTTCGTCCGCCGCGATCATCCCGACAAGGTGCTGATTCTCGAAGCGCTCGTGCAAGGCTATCGGGGAACTTACCAGCTCTATCGCGCCCTGGACTGCCTGGATCTCTGGTTGGAAATGCAGCCGGAGAACACGCAGGCGCTGCTCTGGCGCGGTCAAACGCGGTTGTTGCTGGATCTGCACGATTGGGCCCAGGCGGATTATCGCCGTGTCGTCGAGTTGGATCCGGACGAGGACGAAGGCGTCCGGAAGCTGGCGGAGCTGCTGCTGGCTTCGCACCGAGCGGCCGAGGCCCTCCCCTATTGCACGCGCTGGCGCCAGCGGCAGCCGGGCGATACGGGAGCTATCCTGGGCCTGGCGCGCTGCCAGGCCGAACTGGCACGAACGGAGGAGGCGCTAGGGCTGCTCCACGAACTCTTGACGGTCCAGCCGAATCATGCGGCGGCCCTGGCGCTGCGTGGCAAGCTGGCATTGCAAGCCGGACAGTTCCCCGAAGCGGAGCGCTGGCTGCGTCGTTCCCTGGCCGGGCGCCCTTTGAACGGGAAACGCTGTTTAACCTTTGTCAGTGTTTGCAATCCCAGGATCGAGCCCAGGAGGCTCGGAATTATCGGAGCGCCCTCGAACGCATCGACGCGGACCTCTCCCGATTAAAGGAGTTGCGCATCGCCATCCAGAAGGCCCCGGACGATGCCGGCCTCCGCTGCGCGATGGGTCGAACTTTGCTGCGCAACGGTCAGGACCACGAGGGACGGCGCTGGTTGGACAGCGCGGCTCCAGGCCGACCCGCTGCATGGCCCGACGCATTCCGCCCTGGCCGATTATTACGACAGGGTGGGTAATCGGCTTCTCGCCTCTTATCACCGACAGCAATCCCTTTCGGCCGCACGGGGCGATTCCTCTCGTTAATCGCCGACCAGCTTCCCCACAAGTGCCGGCGCAGGCAGGTTACTTGCCATCAAACAAGTGAATTAGCTTCTCCCGCCGATAGCCGAAGACCCACTTCAAATCGCGTTCCACGGCCGCCGCCGTGAGAAGAAATCGCAACATGCCTCCGGGAGGCTCGTACTCGATCCGATCGGTCACCCGCGTCCCCCCATCGGGCAGCGCCTCGAACTGATGGGCGTGAATCCATTTTGGAAACGGCCCTTCGCGCTGCTCATCGACGAACCGTTGTTCCGGTTCCCACACGGTCACTTGGCTGACGACGCGCTGCGACAGACCCCAGCGGCGGCCTTGGAGCGTGAAAACGGCGCCGAGGTGCAACTGTTCGGGGCCGCTCACGAGTTGCATGTGCAGTTCCGGGGGAGAGATTTTCGGCAGGTTGGCGGGACGGCTGAAGAAATCGAACACGCGCGACAGAGGGGCGGAAAAATCCTCGACCGTCTCGAAATGTGGCATGAAAACGATTCCTCGCCGGGCGAGTGGAGCTTGGCAGAAGTCGGCAAATCTATTGTAATCGCGAGGGAGAGAAACGTTTCCACACGGTTCCCGGATGGCCATGATTCTGGAAACATATCCGCAAGCGTTGATCCTCACCGGGCCGACCGGCTCCGGCAAGAGCCGGCTCGCCCTCGATCTGGCCGAACGTCTCGGCGCTGAAATCGTGTCGATGGATTCGATGGCGCTGTACCGCCGCATGGACATCGGCACCGCCAAGCCGACGTCGGCGGAGCGCCGCCGGGTGCCGCATCATCTCCTCGATGTCCTCGATCCGTGGGAATCGGCCAGCGTGGCCTGGTGGCTCCAACACGCTCTGGCCTGCTGTCAGGACATTGTCCGGCGCGGAAAGCGTCCGCTTTTCGTCGGCGGAACGCCGCTGTATCTGAAAGCGCTGCTGCATGGTTTGTTCGACGGGCCGCCCGCGGATGAGGCGATCCGCCGCCGGCTGAGCGAGGAAGCGGCCATCCACGGAAGCGAGTCGCTGCACGCCCGTCTTGCCGCCGTCGATCCGGTCAGCGCCGCACGCCTGCACACCAATGACTTGCGCCGCCTCATCCGCGCTCTGGAAGTTTGGGAGTTGACCGGCCGGCCCATCAGCGCCTGGCAAACCCAGTGGAACAGCAGAAACATCCCCACGACAATCCCTCTTCACGCTGCCTCTGGCTCGATCTGCCGCGAGCGGAGTTGTACGCCCGGATCAACGTGCGCGTCGAGCGGATGATCGCCGAGGGGTTGGTGGAGGAAGTTCGTGCGCTGCGCCGCCTGGAGCAACCTCTCAGCCGGGAGGCGGCTCAGGCATTGGGCTACAAGGAAATGTTCGATCACTTCGACGGTCGGGCCGATCTGGAGGAAACCATCCGGCGCATCCAGACGCGCAGCCGCCAGTTCGCCAAGCGGCAAATCACCTGGTTTCGCCACCTGCCGCCGTGCCGGCCGGTGGTTCCTGAATTGACATTTGCCGCCTGGGGGTTGACAATAAATGGTTGAAGTACGGCAAGCGTACGCGGCGTTTCAGCGTCCTTCTCCCCCCTTCCTGCTTTCCCTGGGGATGGCACTATGCTATAAGTCTTGCAGGGGCCTTGCGGCCCCATCGTCTCCGGGTCCGGGGGACAGCGGTAGTTCGGCGTGCGCATCCGGTCGGGTGCATGCGCACTGGAGGGTGGTAACATGCCGGTGGTGACGTTCCAAATTCTTGAGGGGATCGACAAAGGCCGCGTCTTCCGCGAATTGCCGACCCCTATCACGATCGGCCGAGAGGAAGGCAACCTTCTTCGCCTCAACGACGAGCGCGTCAGCCGCTTCCACGCCAAGGTCCAGTTCGACAACGGCGAGATCATCCTGACCGACCTGGAGAGCACCAACGGCACGCGCGTCAACGGCAACGTCGTGCAGATCCGCCGGCTGCGCCCGGCGACCGCGTCGGCATCGGCCGTTCGCTCTTGTTGTTCGGCTCGGACACCGAAATCGCCGCCCGCGACGCTGCCCTACGTGGGATCAACACCCCTGGCGGCGAAGTGACCTCCCCCATGCCGGCCACTGTTCACGCCCAGAACCTCGCCTCGCAGTTCCCTCACGATGCCGATCTCGATCTGAACGTCCACGACCGGATCACGCTGACGGCCGGCGCCTGTTTTTGGGCAATCGGCCCCTGCCACCCCTGCCGCAAAAAATGACGCCCTCCCAGGCGGCGCGTCTGGCGGAATTGCTCGATTTCATGCACCGCAATCTGACGCTGGGTACGGAGAACATCAACGCCGATGAGGACGGCACGCAACGTCTCGCTCCGCTACGGCGACTGGCAGCGCGTGATGGCCGTGCAGATGATTCTGGCCCGCTACGTCCGCGCCATCGCCGAGCCGGAAACGCTCGAAGAATGACCTCAAGTCTGACACCCTCCCGGCACGATTAACGACGAGCGAAACTGCGCGGCACTACTGCGCTTGCGTCCGCGTCCGCGTTTATGGTGCTATTGAGCGAGTAGGGCGTTTTCACGCCCCTCTGCCTTGAGGAATGTTCTCATGCCGGATAGTCCGTTTGTTCATCTCCATTGCCACAGTCACTACAGTCTGCTCGACGGCGCCAACCGCATTCCCGAGCTGGTGGCTCACGTCAAGAAGCAGGGCATGAACGCCTGCGCCCTCACGGACCACGGCAACCTCTTCGGGGCCATCGAGTTTTATTTGGCCTGCCGATCCGCGGGCATCAACCCGATCGTCGGCTACGAAGCCTATGTCGCCCCCGGCAAGCGCACCGAGCGCGAGGCCAAGAAACGCGGCGAGGCCGGCTACCACCTGACGCTGTTGGCCAAGAACGCCACCGGCTTCAAGAACCTCATCAAGATGGCCAGCGTCGCCTACCTGGAGGGCTACTACTACATCCCGCGCATCGACAAGGAGCTTCTCGCCGATCATCACGAAGGGATCATTTGTTTATCCGGTTGCGCCAGTTCCGAGTTCAGCGAGTCGATCCTCAAGGAGAAGAGGGACGAGGCGGAGAAGATTTGCGCCTGGTTCGCCAAGCTGTTCGGCAAGGATTTCTACGTCGAGGTGCAAAACAACGGCATCGAGGTGCAAAGGCTGTGCGCCAGGGGGCCATCGACATCGCCAACAAGCTCGGCCTGCCGCTCGTCGCCACGTCCGACGCCCACTACCTGACGCGCGAGGACGCCCCCGCCCATGACGTGCTGTTGTGCATCAACACCGGCAAGACACTGAACGATCCCAACCGCATGCGCTACGGTAACGACGACGGGCGCATGATCGATCAGTTCTACGTGTGCGGCCCCGCAGAGATGTACCGCCGTTTCCCCGAGCTGCCGGACGCCATCCGCCGCAGCCAGGAGATCGCCGACGGCGTGGACATTCAGCTCAACTTGAAGGCCCGTCATTTCCCGGTTTTCACGCCGCCCGAGAGCAAGAAGCCGGAAGACTATCTGCGCCAGTTGTGCGAGAAGGGCCTCCGGCTGCGTTACGGCGACAACCCGGCCCAGGCGGTGCGCGACCGGCTGGAGCACGAGCTGGGCATCATCTGCCGGATGGGCTTCGCCAGTTATTTCCTCATCGTCTGGGACTTCGTCAACTTCGCGGTCGAGAACGGCATTCCGTGCAGCGCCGCGGCTCCGGCTGCGGCGCGCTCGTCAGCTACGTCTTGATGCTCAGCCATGTCGATCCGCTGGAGTATGACCTGCTGTTCGAGCGCTTCCTTGATCCCAACCGTTCGGAAGCGCCCGACATCGACATCGACTTTTGCCAGGACCGCCGTGAGGAAGTGATTGCGTACGTGAAGCGGCGCTACGGCGAAGAGAGCGTGGCCCAGATCGGCACGTTCGGCACCCTGGCCGCCCGCGCCGCCATCAAGGACGTGGGCCGAGTCTTCGACGTACCGCTCGATCGAGTCAACCAGTTGACCAACATGATTCCCAAAACGCTGGGCATCACGCTCGACGAAGCGCTGGAGCAGAGCGGGGAACTGAAGCAAGCCTACCAGTCTGACACCTCTATACGCGAGCTGATCGACATCGCCCGCAAACTGGAGGGCACCAACCGCAACGCCGGCACGCACGCGGCCGGCGTCGTCATCGCCAACGGCCCCTTGAGCGATTACGTGCCGCTCCAGCGCGTCGTCCGCAAGGGCGAGGACGCCGGCTCACGCAGCGGTGAGGCCGTCGTGACGACGCAATGGGTCATGGGCGACCTGGAAAAGGTCGGCATGCTCAAGATGGATTTCCTCGGCCTGCGCACGCTGACGCTCTTGGACAAGGCGGTGCGGCTGATCGAGAAGACGCGGAACGAAAAGATCGACGTGTACAAGCTACCCCTGGACGACCCGGAGACGTATCGGCTACTCCAGCGCGGCGACGCCAAAGGCGTGTTTCAGCTCGAGTCGGACGGCATCCGCGAGCTGCTCAAGCGGATGAAACCAGACAACATCCGCGACATTATCGCCCTTAATGCGTTGTATCGGCCGGGTCCGCTCGGCGGCGGCATGGTCGATGTCTACATCAATTGCAAACATGGCCGCGAAAAGCCCGTCTACCCGCATCCGGTCATGGAAGAAATTCTCGGTGAAACATATGGCGTTATGGTCTATCAAGAGCAAATCATGCGCATCCTCAACCGCCTGGGTGGGATCGAATTGTCCAGTGCGTATGCTTGCATCAAGGCCATCAGCAAGAAGAAGCAGGAAATTATCGACCAACGCAGGGTGGATTTCCTCAAGGGCGCGCAGGAGCGCGGCGTGAGCAAGGACGTTGCGGAAGACATTTTCGCAAAAATAGTCTACTTCGGTGGTTACGGATTCAATAAGTCCCATTCTTGTGCTTACGCTTACGTCGGCTACCAGACCGCTTACCTGAAAACGCACTACACGCCGGAGTTCATGGCGGCCTTGCTGTCCAGCGAAATCGAGGACGGCAACAAGCGCGACATCATGGTCGATCACATTGCCGACGCCCGCAAGATGGGCGTCGAGGTGTTGCCGCCCAGCGTCAACACCAGCGACAGCGAGTTCAGTGTCCACGCCGGTCAGATCGTCTTTGGCCTGACGGCCATCAAGGGCGTCGGCCGGAACTCCTCCGAGGAGATCGTCCGCGCTCGCAACGAGGGCGGGCGCTTCAAGGATCTCTTCGACTTCTGCGAGCGCGTCGATAGCAGAACCGTCAACCGGGCGACGATCGAACGTCTCATCAAGGCCGGCGCGCTGGATCGCCTCGGTGGCCACAGGGCGCAGCTCATTCAGACGTTGCCGCGCGCCATGCAGTCGGCCGCCGACCGGCAGAACGACGAGCGCCTCGGCCAGCGCAACCTCTTCGACGCGTTCGCGTCCAACGGGACGGCAGCAGTCGCCGAGCCGGCGGAAGTGCTGCCCGACGTTCCCCCCTGGTCGGAGACCGAGAAGCTGAAGTACGAAAAAGAGGTGCTCGACTTCTATCTTTCCAGTCATCCGCTGGCCCAGAATGAGAAAGTCCTGCGTCGCTTCGCCAGCCACACCGCCGAAGCGATGAAGCAGGCCCCGGCCGACCAGGAAGTGACGCTGGGCGGCATGTTCGCGCAGATCGCCCTGAAGAACACGCAGAAGGCGCGCAACGGCAACAGCCGCTATCTGCTGGCCCGCATCGAAGACATGACCGGCTCGGCCAAGTGCGTCATGTGGCCGGACGATTTCGCACGCTTCAAGGAGGAGATTCGCGACGACGTTCCTTACATCATCAAAGGCACGGTCGATCGCAAGCGCGAGGAACCGACGTTAGTCATCAACCGCATTCTGACGATGGAGCAAGCGACGCGCGAGCTGGCTCGCGGCCTGTACCTGCTTCTGCGTCCGGGCCAGAATCGACCGGAGGACATCGACCGCCTGGCCCTGGTGCTGCGTCAATCGCCGGGATCGTGCCCGGTTTACTTGACGATCAAGGACGGGGCGGACAAGTTTTGCGTCCTCAAACTGGGCCGCGAATTCGCCGTCAACCCCAACGCATTTCCGCAAGAAGAACTGGAGGCGATCGTGGGCCCGGGCAACGTGCGACTGATGTGACGGGCGGACGCGGCTTCCGGCAACAAATTATCGCTTGCAGGACGCCTTGAGGGGGTTATCCTACACAGTAGAGAGCACCGCGGTCGGCGCAGCAACCCTTTCGGCGAAGAGGGCGGAATGCGATGGCCACCACCATTGTTATCGTGTGCCCCGAGTGCAATCGCCCGGTCAAAGCCCCCGATAATGTCCTCGGCAAGAAGGTCCGCTGCAAGTTCTGTCAGGCTTCCTTCGTGGCCCGCAAGGGACCGGACAAGCCATCGTCCGGTAAATCCGCCAAGGCGCCCACCGGCAAGCCCGCCAAGGCGCCGGCCCAGAAACCGGCCAAACCGAACAAACCCGTCCTCGACGAGGACGAGGATCAAAATCCGTACGGCGTTACCACGCTCGATCTGACGCCGCGCTGTCCTCACTGCGCCAACGAACTGGAGAGCGAGGACGACGTAATATGTCTTCACTGCGGCTACAACACCCGGACGCGCGAGCAGTTCAAGACGCACAAGATCTACGATCTCACGTTTGGCGAACATTTCCTCTGGCTGCTGCCCGGCATCGCTTGCGTGCTGCTCGTCCTCGCCGTCATCGGTTTCGACATTTGGTATCTCTTGAAAATCGATGACGTGGTAGACAAATCGGCGTGGTGGGGCGAGGCCCTCAGTCACGGCGGCATCAAGTTGTGGGTCGTCATCATGTCGCTGTTCACCATCTACCTGGCGGGGAAATTCGCCATTCGGCGTCTCATCCTCCATCCCAAACCGCCGGAAGTCGAAAAGCTGAAATGATCGCGCAAGACAAGCAGCCTGCTTGTCCTGCCGTTCGTCGATGGTTCGGCGAATCTATTTGCGATCCGGCGAGTTGTCGGCTACAACCTTGCGAGAGGCGGGACCGTCCGTCGGTCCACCGCCGCTTCGTGGGGTCCGGGGCTGATCGCTCATGCTCGCCAAGTTGAACACCTTCGCCCTCGTCGGCATCGACGCCGTTCCGGTCGAAGCGGAAGTGGATGTTTCGACCGGCTTGCCCAAGACCATTCTGGTCGGACTGCCCGAGATGGCGGTCAAGGAAAGCATCCATCGCATCGAGCGCGCCCTGGTCAATCTCGGTTACGCTCGCCATCCCGGCAGAACCGTAATAAACCTTGCTCCCGCCGATCTCAAGAAGGACGCGGGTGGATTCGACCTGCCGATCGCGCTGGCGCTGCTTGTGGCGACCGGGCAACTGCTTCCCGATCAGCTCAAGGACTTCGCCACGGTGGGCGAGTTGGCGCTGGACGGCAGCGTCCGCCCGATCAAGGGCGCCCTGTCGATGGCAATGACCGCAGCCAAAGCGGGGCATCCCGAAACTGATGGTCCCCGCCGCCAGCGCCCGGGAGGCCGCCGTCGTCAAGGCGGTGTCCGTCTACGGCGTCAACAGCTTGGCCGAGGCGGTCGGCATTTTATCGGATCAGTTGCCCGCCGAGCCGGTGGTCGCCGGCATCGAGGAGCTGTTCGCGCAGCTGAATACTTACGAGGTGGATTTTACCGACGTTCGCGGTCAGGAGTTCGCCAAGCGCGCCCTCGTCGTCGCGGCCAGCGGCGGCCATAATGTGCTGATGATCGGCTCGCCCGGCACCGGCAAGTCGATGCTGGCCCAGCGTCTACCGACGATCCTGCCGCCACTGACGCCGGTGGAGAGCCTGGAGACGACGCGCATCTATTCGGCGATGGGCCGGCTGCCGGCCGACGAACCGCTGATGAAGCGCCGGCCGTTCCGCACGCCGCACCACACGATCAGCGACGCCGGCATGGTCGGCGGCGGCACCGTTCCGTCACCCGGCGAGATCAGCCTGGCCCATCATGGCGTGTTATTTCTCGATGAGCTGCCGGAGTTTCATCGCCGCAGTTTGGAAGTGCTGCGCCAGCCATTGGAGACGGGACAGGTGACGATCTCACGGGCGCTGCATTCGACGACGTTCCCCGCCCGTTTCGTCCTGGTGGCCGCGATGAACCCGTGTCCGTGCGGCTACCTCGGCGACCCGCGCCACCAGTGCAAATGCACGCCGGTGCAGATCGAGCGCTACATGGGCCGCATCAGCGGCCCTTTGCTGGACCGCATCGACATGCACATCGAAGTGCCGGCCGTGCCGTTTCAGGAACTCTCGGCCAACGCCGACGGCACCTGCAGCGCGGCCATGCGCGAGCGAGGTCAGCAAGGCGCGGGCGGTGCAGCGCCAGCGTTTCGGCAGCGACAACGCCACGCTCAACAGCCGCATGAGCACGCGGCAACTGCGGCGCCATTGCGCGTTGGATGAGGAGGGCAAGCAGCTGTTGAAGACGGCGATGGACGAGTTGGGTTTGTCGGCGCAGGCGCACGACCGCATTTTGCGCGTGGCGCGGACGATCGCCGACCTGGAAGGCGGCGAGAGCATCAAGGCGGCGCACGTCGTGGAGGCGATCAGCTATCGAAGCCTCGACCGCAAATTGTGGATGCGATAGCAGGCGGAGCCTCGTCCGCGAATCGAGTTGGCGGATTTCGGCGGCTTTCTGATAGACTGTAGTGGAGATTGCTTCCCATTTGAATTGAGACCTGCCATGACGTTCCCCGTGCTCGTTCACCCTTCCAAGGGTCAATTTGAAGCCTCCCTCGTCGGCGCGCCAGACGTACGAGCTACGGTTCCGACACGCGAAGAAGCGCTCGCGGCCCTGGAAACGGCGATTGCCAGGCGGTTGGATCAGGGCGAGTTGGTCGCGCTGGAAGTTCGCCGTCGCGGTTTGGCCGGGCTGTTTGGGAAATACCGCGATGATCCTACTTTGCGTGAAATCTGTGACGCGGCCAATCAGGACCGCGATGCCGACGTGCGGGAATGAAAGTCTTCGACACCGACATTCTGAGTAACGCCCCGGCGAATCACGTCGCTCGTCGGCTGGTAGCGCACGGGGCTTGGACCCACTGATCGTAGACCAGCGGGTTTGAAGCGCGTTGATGGATCGAGGTTTACTTGTCGGTCGCATCTCGGACGAGTTGACCTCGCGCCCGCTTCAATAGCCAACGATCCGGCAACCAGTCGAGCAGTTGCTCCGCCGTCGGCGTCTCGCCCAACGCGAACAACCCCGGCAGTGCGTCGCGGAGGTACGCGAACGGGTCGATCCCCAGATGCTTGCAGGTGCCGACGGCGGAGTACAACACCGCTGCCGTCTGCCCGCCCACTTCGCTTCCGATGACGCCCCAGGCATTACGGCCCAGTGCGATCACGCGAAGCGTTCTTTCGCTCAGGTTGTTGTCCAGCGCCAGGAAGCCCTGTTCGAGGTATCGCTTCAACGCATCCCAGTTGTTCCAGGCGTACCCGATCGCACTCCCCAACGGCGACTTCGGCAACACGCCTGGCTTCTGCTCGTCGAGCCACATCAACAGTTCTCCCCACACCGGCTCGGCGTCGCGTTGCCGCAATTGGCGACGTTGCTCTTCACGCTGCTGGCGCTGGTCCCGTTGCGCAGGTCGTCCGAGGGCAGCAGCAACGGCGGCAACGACCGTTCGACGGCGTACAAGCGACCGATCATCTCCAGCGCCTTGCTCGCCCGTTCGTCGCCAGCGTCGCCGGCGGCCACGAACTTGCGCCGGGCATGAGCGACGCAACACACGTGCTTCACCCGGCCGTCGCGGTAAAGCCCCTCATACTGGGCCAGCGCGTCCGCCTGCAAGTAACCCGCGTACCCGGCCAGGAACCGCTCCGGCCCTTGGGCCGTGTAGTCACTGGTAAAGTCGAACAGCACGTACGGATAGTCCGCGTCCCCGATGCACGTCCACAGGTGCGCCTTCTTGGTGCGATTCGAACCAGGCACCCGCAACTTCACACCGGTGTCGTCGCCGTGGATCACACGCGACAGCAGCAACCGCCGATGCATCAACTTGTAGAGCGGCGTCAATAACTCCGACGCCCGGAACAGCCAGTCACCCAGCGTCGAGGACGCGATCGTCACGCCCGACCTCGCCAGTTGGCCGGCGAGTCGATGCACGGGCGTGTGGTCGGCGAACTTGGCGGTGACGACGTGGGCCAACAGCCCCGGACCGCACAACCCCTTTGCAATCGGGCCGACCTGAGCGGGGCCAGCGGTCTGGAGGCGTTGCTCGCCCGGCACGGTCTGGGGATTGCAGTGCCGGCAGGCGTAACTCTTCTTGACGGTGCGGAGGACGAAAAACCGAGCGGGTTCCAGGTCCAGTTGCTCGGTGGTCTGCTCCCCGATGCACGCCCGCGACCGACCGCAGCACGGGCACAACTTCTGGGCCTCGGTCAGGTCGTGGATGACCTCGCGACGTTCGAGATGTTCGGGCAGCGGCGAGCGTCCGTGTTCATCGCGCCGGGGCGGCGGCTCCCCGGCGGCGGTCGTGGGCGGTGGTGGGCGGCGCTCGCTGCGGCGACCAAATCGGTGCTTCAGGGCCGCGTCCAGTTTGGCCGTCAGTTCGGCGATCCGGGCTTCGAGTTGCTGGTTGCGGGCCAGCAACTCCCGCACCATCGCCTGGAGCGTGGGAACGTCGGCCGGCAGAGAGGAATCGACCAGTGGTGCTGCGGCATCCATGCCCTTTGAACACCGATCAGGCCGGCGGGTAGCGCGAAGATTTTGCTTCGGGTGGAGAGAAGCGTTTGAAGCGTCGGACGCGGGACAGGTCGATGCCGTCGAGGATCATGGCGAACTGGGCGGCGGTCAGTTCGATCCCGGCGGCCGTGGCTTCAGGGAAGTGGTAACGCCCGGCTTCCAATCGCTGGCACCACAGACACAAACCATGACCGCCCCAGTACAGAACCTTGACCCTGTCGGCCGAGCGATTGGTGAACACGAACAGGTGGCCCGAGAGCGGATCGGCGGAGAGTTGGGTGCGGACCAACTGGGACAAGCCGTCGAATCCCAGGCGTAGATCAACGGCGGAGGCGAACCAGAGTTTGGTGGTAGGTGGAACGGTCAACATGGTCGCTCCTCCAATCCGCGCAGGATCGCGACGAGGAGTTCCGGGCGGACATCGGCGGGGAACCGAACAACGGCCCCGGATGGGAGGGCCAGTTCGATGGGCGTCGCGGGGGCGGGAGGTGGTGTGAGGCGGATGGGCACCACCTTCGGTTCGTTTGGGGTGGGCATGGACGGTTGAGCGAGCCGTCGGCGCCACAGGTAGAAGTTGGACTCGGACACGCCTTCGGTGGCGCAGAACGCGACGACCGTACGGTTGCCGGCCGCGAAGCGTTCGAGGCGTTCGGTCCAGCGCTGGGTTGCAGCGGCGTCAGAACGGGAGCGAGAGGACAAGGCGGACATGGTGACATCCTCCGAAAAAGGGAACGGATGCCATCCACCATAAATCACATGTCAATCACGTGATCCGCCGGGGCGTTACGCAGCAAGTCGTGACAGCCCTCGGGGTGGCCGACACTGAGCCGCTCGAAGAACTGTCGGAAGGTCTCGCCCTGGCGGGGCTTGGGGTGAGCTGGCTTTTCCCGGTAGGCCTTGACCACGTCGGTCGGCCGAGCCTTGCGGTTACGTCCTACGATTGGCACGGTTGGCTCTTTTTTCTAGCCGGCCCTGGCCGTTTTGCGGGCCTTGGATTTGGCCGTCGTCTCTTCCGAGGCCGTGGCCGGGGCGGGCTGATGTTCGAGGATCGCCGGCGGCCGGGTCGAGCCCAGTTGTGCGGCCAGTCGGTCGTTGCCCTCGTCCAGAAGGTCGGCCGTGCGGCCCAGCGAGCCGTTGAGGCGGAGGACGACGCCGACGGTCCCCTCCAGGGCGGAAAACAGTCTTTTGAAGATTCCCACGGGTTACTCCGGGTTAAGGGGTTAGGCGGGTTCCTGGGTGATGTAATCCCAGACGGGGTGGTCGCACGGGCAGTGCTCGTGCAGGAGCTTGACGAACGGACGGTCGGACGGCCAGCCGCACTCGCCGGTGTTGAGGATGGCCCCCAGAAGATAGGCCAGGTCGGCTCACCGACTTCGTCCGGGGCTTCTCCCCGTTGCCCTCGCACACCTTCGGGGACGGTATCGGCTGGATAGGTAGATAGCGGCCGGACACCGGAGGCGGCGGTCCGATCAGCGTTGCAAGGGATCGATGCATACGTGCCCCGGGCAGCAACGGGCTAATGGTTGGAGAGAAGGGCGTCCGAAAATCCGTGATTATCGAACACGATGACGGCTGTTTCTGTCACCGTCTTCGCAGGAACTAAACGTAACGTATGCCGGAAACCCAGCAGCAGGAAAGGTGATGGGTTGGGCGGGATGTTGGAGGGACGAGACGGCGTTTGGCAGGGGCCAACCGGCCGTTGGCGTGGCGCGTGCTGACCCATTCCGCGATCGCCTACCCTGGTCTATCCTTGTGCCAGTTGCCGACGGGTCGAAGTAAAAAGCAGCGAGAGGGCAAGACGGGATACAATGCGAGCGGCCGGCGCCGCCGCTGGTGACGGATGTGCCGGCTGACACGCCACCCTGGTGAGGCTGCCACGCACCCGGTGTATCCGTCTATATCACGCGCATGGAGTGTCAACCTTGGCGTGCGGATCGATTGGCTTGCAGGAGTTGTTCGGGACGGCCACATTATCCGCTGGTGCGAGAACCGGAATGTCCGAGCGGTCGCGATCGTGTCAAGCGTCAACCCAGAGTGGTCCAAATGTCGCGCGCTGTGTTAACCCAATCTCTACACAGTTTTTTCACAAAACTAATCAACAATCTGGTTAACAGAAAACGCGAGCACGCGAGGTTCGATAAGTGTCACGTTCGGACCCCGAACGGGACGTGAACTCTTTTCGCTCCCAACAGCCAAATAGCCATTACTTCAATATCTACAAGGTCTTTTCTGAATAAAATACCGCGCGACTCTCAAGAGACATTTATGAGGTAGGCGGCCAGCCCCTTTTTGCAAAGGGAATCCAACCGCCCCCTCCCGAACCGGACAGGCCCCGTTTCGAGGCATCCGGCTCTCCGGTCCCAGGCTATTCAGGACGTGCGGTGAAGTCGTAAGCCAGATCTTGCAGGCGGATGCCATCGTATTCTCCCAGGTGGATCTTCCGGTGACATCCTTTGCAGACGGGGATCTGCTTGCGATTTAGCGATCTCATTACGGCCTGAAAGCCCCTTGGCTTTCTTAACCCCATCTTGCGGATATGGCGGACGTGGTGCATTTCCACGTCGTCTCCTTCCCCGCAGATGAGGCACGGGAATCCTAGCTTCGAACGCGTGCGCAGGTGGGTCTGCCATCCCAACAGATCGGGATCTGGCGGGTAGGTCACGAATGCATCCGTCTTCACGGTCCAGTCGCTGTTTTCCGCGAATGCAACGGTTTTCCGTGTGCCATCGCGGAGTTGCCACTCGAACCGCAGGTTGCGTCCGTGTCGCCCAAAGATCACGTTCACGGTGCGGCAGTACTTGTGTGCCAGCGTCTTCGCCAGGGAGTAATAGAGGATGTACTGGATGCGACTCAGGGACGCGAAGTTGTCCACGAACCGGTAATAGTTCAGCAGCCCACGCAGGATGCTGTTGTACAAACGGATGATCTGGTCGGCGTCCAGCAGGAGCCATTGTTTTTGCGAAGTGGGCCAGCCGTCCGCCTCACAGAACCCTTTCTGATGCAATCGTTGCACCAGTTTGGGCGTGGGAACCTTTAAGATGGGAATCCATCCCGTCACGCGTCGTTTAAACATCCGTCCGTCCGGGGACCGTTGGGAGCTGATCTTGGCCTCGGAACGTTGCGCCTTCCCGATGGACAGCCTGACGCCGAGGAAGTTGGCCTCCTCGGTTTTGGCATGCGTGATGCAGGTCTTCTCCTGGCTGAGTTCTAGTTTTACTGTGTCCTCCGCTCTGCTCGCTCGTAACTTCTTGGCCTATAACCTTCTTTCAGTGATCGCCAGCCGCTGAAAGGAGCTCGCCGATGGAACGACGTTTTCGCGTCCGCCTGGCCCAATTGCTCGACGATGCCCACGTCCCGCCCACCCTGCTCCGGGGCGTCCTGCCACGACTGCAGACCTTCCTGCAACCCTTCCTCGACGCCCTGCCAACGCCCCCGCAACAGGCCAACGCCCACCACTACGTCCAGGGACTCTTGTCCGACCTCGGCAGCAAGAATGTCGAATCCATCGCCTACCTCCATGACCGCGAACGCCAGGGCTTGCAAAAGTTCATGGGACAAGCCGACTGGGACCATCAGCCCCTGCTGACCGAACTGGCACGCCAGGTAGGAACCGAATTGGGCCGGGACGATGGTGTGTTGGTCTTCGACCCTTCCGCCTTCCCCAAGCAGGGCAAGGAGTCCGTCGGCGTGCAAAGGCAGTGGTGCGGCCGCCTGGGCAAGGTCGATAACTGTCAGGTCGGCATCTACCTCGGCTACGTCTCCCGCTCGGAACATGCCCTGGTCGATGTCCGCCTTTACTTGCCCAAGGAATGGGCCCGGCGGAAGCGTCGCCGCCAGAAGGCCGGTGTGCCGGCGGATGTCCGCTTCCGCACGCGGCATGAACTGGCTTTGGAAATGCTGGACGAGCGGGGACCATTACTGCCGCATGCCTGGATCTCCGGGGATGACGAGTTGGGCCGTTGCTCGTGGTTTCGCGAGCAATTGCGGTCACGCGAAGAACGTTACCTGTTGGCCGTTCCCTGCAACACGTCGGTGCGGGACCTGACGGCGACCGCTCCGCCCTCGGCAAGAGGTGGCCGGCGGCGGCGTGTGCCGTTTGTATCGGTGCAGCAGTGGTGTGCGGCCTTGGCGGAATCGGCCTGGGAGACGGTCGAGGTCCGCGACGGCGAGAAAGGCCCGCTGGTGGTGCAGATGGCGTGGACGTTGGTGCAAGCCCGCACGGAAGGCCGGGTGTCGGATGTGCCGGAGTTATTGGTGGTGTTCCGTGAGCGGCAAGGCGATGGCTCCTGCAAGCACGACTACCTGCTATCCAATGCTCCGCTGGCCACGGAGGTGTCCGAATTCGCTCGTGTGTTCAAGGCCCAACACCGGATCGAGGAGTGCCTGAGGCGTGCCAAGGGCGAGGCGGGCCTGGGCGATTATCAGGTGCGGACCTGGTCGGGTTGGCACCACCATCAGACGTTAGCGTTGTTGGCGACCTGGTTCCTGACGGAGGAGACCAGGCGGGGAAAAAAGGCAGACGCCGGCGTTGACGGTGCCGCAGGTGGCGGCTTTGCTGGCGTGTTTGCTGAGCGAGCGTTTGGGGTATCACCGTCCGCCACGGAGTCGGCGGCGGATGAGCCGTCGTTTGCGTCGCAACGAGGAAGCACGTCTTTATCACTGGCGACAACGGAAACGCTTGCCACCGCGACGCTTTAACCAACGGACTTGAGGGACACAGTAAAAGTAGTTACCTGCGGCAGCGGCAGATGCTTCTGCGCTACGCCGGACAGCATGTGCAGCACATGCAGAAAGCCTTGGAGCAGATGAACGTCAAGCTGGCCGAAGTTGTCAGTGACGTGGTCGGCTTGACGGGGATGTCCATCCTCCAGGCCATCCTGCGTGGCCAGCGGGATCCGCACAAGCTGGCCAAGCTGCGTAACGTCAACTGCAAGCGGACGGAGGCGGAGATCGCGCGGGCGTTGCAAGGCAACTGGCGTGACGAGCACCTGTTCGCCCTCAAGCAGGCGCTGGCTTTATACCAGTTCTACCAGCAGCAAATGCGGGAATGTGATGTCCAGTTACAGAGGCAGTTAGGCTGCTTCGCGGATCGTCGGGATGGCAAGCCGCTACCGCAGCGGTCGCGTCCGCAACACAAGAGGGCTCATGGCCCTACCTTCGACGTGCGGAGCGCGTTGCATCGGATGTCCGGCGTGGATCTGACGGTTCTGGAGGGAGTCGATGAGGGCACGGCGTTGGTGATTCTCAGTGAGGTGGGTGCAGACGTGAGCCGGTTCGCCACGGTGAAGCAGTTCACGTCGTGGCTGGGTCTGTGTCCGCAGCACCAGAGTTCGGCAGGGAAGATCAAAAGCCGGCGTGTGCGTCGCGGTGCCCACCGGGCGGGGCGTGCCTTCCGCCTGGCGGTACAGGGTTGCTATCACGCCAAGAATGCCTTGGGTGCGTTCTACCGTCGTATCCAGGCGCGTGCCGGGGCTCCCAAGGCGATTGTGGCCACGGCGCGGAAGTTGGCGGAGCGTGTGTATCGTCTGTTGAAATACGGGGAGGAGTACGTGCGTCAGGACATGGCCGTCTATGAGGCGTCGTATCGTGCGCGTCTGGTGAAGGGTTTGGTGCGTCGGGCATCGGAGTTGGGCTATCGTCTGGAGGCGGTGGCCGTGGCCGAGACGTGAGAGAAAGGGCGGTTGCGGGACAGTGGGCGTGTCGTTAGTCAATGAGGTGGTGGTTGGCCGAGGTCGGTGCGTTGACAGATGAGGTCAGCGTGGAAGATGGCGCAGCGGTCGAGGCCAATCAGGAGAATGCCGTGTCCAGACCAGACGCTCTCCGGAGCGTTCCTTGGGAACTGCTGGGGCGGAAGATCCGCTCCCGATCATCAGGCTCCCCGAACGGTACGGCTCCGAGCCGGCATCCGCAGAGAGTCCTGGGTAGTGGTACATTTTGCACCCGTTCTCCGTAAAGCTGAGCAGAAAATCGATAAATTGTACCACTAACCGCTGCCGGGAGAGCCGTGCATCCGGGATGCCGCTTTCCTCCACGAACCCCGCAGGAGAAGGCACGGCTGATGGCGACTTCCGAAAGACCTCCGGCGGAAGCCACCCGACCCCTCGCACGGGCGGCGCAGGTGATCGTCGTCAGCAGCGTGATGTTCACCTTCATCGGCTACTGGCGCACCGCGGCGGTAGTCCTGTGCGACCTCGCCTCCACCGCCTACTACATCGGGGGCATCGTCGAGAACGCCATCGGGCCCGCCGCCCCGTGGTTCATCCTGGCCGTCATGCTCTTCAGCTACGCCGTGCGCAGCGTCTACATCGAGAGTTGCTCGATGTTCGTGCGCGGCGGCGTCTACCGCGTCGTCAAGGAGGCGATGGGCGGCTTCCCCGCCAAGCTCTCCGTCTCCGCCCTCATGTTCGACTACGTCCTCACCGGCCCCATCAGTGGCGTCTCGGCCGGGCAGTACCTCATGGGGCTTGGACTGGAGGCCTTCAGCCACCTCACGGGACGTCCGATCGACCCCGCCGCCGCTGCCGCCTGGAAAGCGTGGGGCTCCGTCGCCGTGGCCTGCCTGATAACCCTGTACTTCTTCCGCCAGAACCTGCTCGGAATCCACGAGTCCAGTGGCAAGGCCCTCAAGATCATGATCGCCACCACCGTCATGGGGGGTGTCCTGCTGGTCTGGTGCGGCATCACGTTGCTGGCCGGCGGGGCCCGCAACGGCGTGCCGCTGGCCCCGAACTTCCACCAGACTCCCGATCCCCTCGGCTTCCTGGGTGGCACCGCGGTAGGGGAGTCCGTCCGCGGGTTGAGCGGGACCAGTTGGCTGAGCCTAATCGGCGTCCTGGGCCTGTTCATCGCGCTGGGGCACTCCATCCTGGCGATGAGCGGTGAGGAGACGCTCGCCCAAGTCTACCGCGAGGTCGAGTCGCCCAAGCTGAACAATTTCAAGAAGGCTGCCTTCATCGTCTTCCTCTACAGCCTTCTGTTGACCGGCGGCATCAGTTTCCTCGCCGTCCTGCTCATCCCCGACGAGGTGCGCATGAAGGACTACGCCGACAATTTGGTCGGCGGGCTGGCGATGAACGTCGCCGGGCCCCCCGAGGCCCGGCTCTTGCTGCACGCGTTCGTGGTGGTGGTCGGCGTCCTGATCCTGGCGGGGGCGGTGAACACCGCCATCGTCGGTTCCAACGGGGTGCTCAACCGAGTGGCCGAGGACGGCGTCCTGTCCGACTGGTTCCTGCGGCCGCACCCGAAATATGGTACGACGTACCGCGTGCTGGTCCTCGTCGTGGGCCTTCAGCTGTGCACCATCGTGGTCAGCCGGGGGGACGTGCTGGCTTTGGGGGAGGCCTACGCCTTCGGCGTCGTCTGGAGCTTCGTGTTCAAGGCCCTGGCCATGGTCGTGCTCCGCTTCAAGGACCCCCGGCCGCGGCAGTTCAAGGTGCCGTTGAACGTCCGGGTGGAGAGGTACGAAATTCCCGTCGGTCTGAGCCTGATCTTCCTGGTCCTGCTGGCCTCTGCGGTGATGAACGTGCTGACCAAGGAGACGGCCACGCGGTGGGGCCTGGGCTTCACCGCCGGGTTCATGATCCTGTTCCTGGCGTCCGAGCGATCCAACCGGCGCCGCGGCACACAATCGCCGCACGAGCACTTGGAGCAGTTCAACGAGCAGGCGGTGCAGGAAGTGACTTCGGAGGCGCTGGGCTTGACCCGGTCCCACCTCAAGCTCGTGGCCGTCCGCTCGGCGCACCACCTGGCCATGTTGGACAAAGCCCTGGCGGAGGCGGACCCCGGCACCACCGGCGTCGTCGTGATACTCGCCAAGCTCAGCCCGCCGCTGGACGGCGGCGTACCGCCGCCCCCCCTGAACACGCACGACCGACAGCTGCTGACGGCGGTGGTGGATCGGGCGGAGCGGGCGGGCAAGGAAGTGCGGCCGGTGTTGGTGCCGACGAACCATCCGTTACGCGCCATCCTGACCGCGGCGAAGGCGCTCCGGGCGGAAGAGGTGTTTCTGGGCGCCTGGCGGAACCTCTACGTGGCGGACGTGATGCTGGGAACGTCCGCCTGGCACAGCCGCCGCGGGCAGCTGCGGCGGATAGGCGAGTTGTGGGATCGTCTGCATGCCGGACGGCCCGCTCCCCTCACCGTGCGCATCGTGGGGCCGGATCGCGAGGTGCGCCTGGATTTGGGCGTGGCACCCATTGCCGGTCCCGCTTGAGGACCTATTTTTTCTTGGTTTCACGGAAAAGAGGTGACTCGGTCAGAGTGAAGAGGACGACTTCCTCGCCGGTAGTGGTGCTGATGTCGTGGTGCAGGCTCAGCACCTTGCTGTCGGTGACTTCCTGAATCATCGCTTCCAGGAGAGGCCGCGCCGTCTCGATCAGGTGAGTGCGTACCTGTTTGAGCAGGTCTCTCCCCTTCTCGGGGGGGAGCGACTTGACCAGTTGTTGTTCGGCCGTGGTCAGGACGCCTTGGAGGCGGACGACGAGGAGGTCGCCGAGAAGGTGGGCGTGAATGTTCTTGGGGCCTCGGCCCATGTATTCCTGCTCGAAGCGGCTGATCCCTTCACAGATCGCGGCTTCGATCTCGCCCTGCGTTTTCATGGTGACCTCGAACGTGACCTCACCCAGTGGGAGTCCCGCACGGGCGATAGCGTGGATGTCTCACCAGAACAGGCGTCAGCAGATCCCAGGAGATCTCAGGGATAGGATACGCAGCATGGAGCCAGAATGCCACTTGCTTATTCCGTTCCGAAGCGTACAATGAATAATGCCTAAAAGGATTCAAATCGTCTCTGATAAATGGTTGACTGAAAGTCGTCGGATGACTAGCTAAAGGGCAACCCGGCCATGCCGGGGGGGCTGTTGACGAGTAAGCCGGCGCGGGGGAACACCTTTCTGGGTGTTCTCCCGCGCCGGCTTTTTTTATCGACCGAGAGGATGCGATGGACTCAATCACCCGGGGCGAACCGAGGAACAGGATGAATTCCGAAGGGACGAAACAGCGGATGCAATCCAAGACGCCCCGGGTTTCGCCGCCTCTGCTGCCGATAGCTCCGAAATTGATGCTGCACTTCTGGATGCTCCTGGGGGCTGTTGCGGGGATAACTCTCGCGCAGCAGGTGTGGCGATTGGCCGGCCTGACCGCCGGGAACTTCGCCATCGCGGTGCCTGTGGGGGCGGTTGGCGGGGCCGTGGGAGGGGCACTTGTCGGACGGATCACCCGTCCTCATCTGCTGGTGCTCGTCATGGCGCTTCTGGCCGGATGGTCCGTCGGAGCGCTGGCCGGAGGACTAGCCTGGGCGGAGATCGGACAGATCACCGGCGGCTTCACCGGAGCGCTGGTGGGCGGCCTCACTTGGGGGGTGTGGTTGCTAAGACGGCGAGGGGGCGAAATCAAAGGACAAAACTCGGCTTCGGTTCCGGGGCCGACTCAGTAAGGAAACGCAATGGTTCCAACTATCAAGGTCGAAGCCGATGGACAGACCGGCTCGACGGCGAAACAGATCGCCCAGGCGGTGATCGAATTCGAGCGCCAGACCACGGGCCGCGTGCCCGAGTCGGTGACCGTGGTCCTCAGCGGCGACACGCTGGTGATCACGCTGCACGGCGCGCTGACGCCGGCCGAGAAGGCTCTGGCCATGAATCCGGAAGGCATCGCCCGGGTGCAGGAGTTCCATCGGCAGCTGTTCGCCAGCGCCTCGGACTCGCTGCGCCAGGAGATCAAACGAATCACCGGAGTGGAGGTGTGCGAGGCGGCTGCGGAAGTGGAGATGGCCACGGGCACGGTGGTGAAGGTGTTCACCAGCGGCACCGTGGTGCAGGTGTTCCTGCTCGCCCGCGGCGTATCCGCGGACACCTGGAGCGGGAGCGGCCAGCCAATCAATGTTGATAGGGAGGTTGCAACATGACGAGGATTAATCGTGGATCGGTCATGTCTGGAGACTGTAGCACCGGTGAGTTATTTCAGCCCTCCGAGGAAGTCGTGCAAGCGTGCCGGATCGGCGACGCAATTCCGTGCCTTCCCGACTGCAAGCGGATGCTCCGCGTGCTGGTCGTCGATGACAACCGAGACGCCGCCGACAGCTTGTCCCAGCTGGTGAGCCTGTGGGGGAATGATGCGCGAGCGGCCTACGATGGCGCGGCAGCTCTCGAAATGGCGGTCCTTCTCAAACCCCATGTCGTGCTGCTGGACCTTTCGATGAAGATGGACGGCTGGCAGATGGCGCGGCGACTGCGACGACAGGCTGCTTTCGCGGAGACGCTGCTGATCGCCATTACCGGGTGGACGGACCAACCCCACCGTCTGCTCTGCGCCGAGGCGGGCTTCGACCATTTCTTGATCAAGCCAATCGACCTCGCCGGCCTGGAAATCCTGCTGCGCGAACGCCGCCGGTTGGTCCGATCCGCCGAAGAGGTGGAAACGGCGAATGGAGCCGGCGGGGCGGTGATAATGGCAGCGAAGAAGGTTGCGTTTTCGAGGGCCGACAGGGTTGTGGGCCCTGATCGCGGGTCTTGTGCGTCCGTCATGAAAACGGAGATTCTGCGATGTTGGTCTTGACCAGAAAGAGCCAGGAAACGGTTCTCGTCGGAGGCTCCGACGGCTTCCAGGCGATCCTCAAAGTCACGGTCCTGGACATTAAAGGCGGGAAAGTGCGACTGGGGTTCGAGGCCGCTGCCGATGTCCCGGTCCATCGTTTGCAGGTGTGGGAGCGAATTCACGAGAGCGGCGCCCGACGGAAAATCCGACGTGAGGGCGGGCCGCACTTGTGGCGTGAAGACGCCTTGAGTCCAGTCCATTCTGAGTAGGTAATTGTGGGTCCGGCGGGCATTTCGCCAACCGAGCCTAACCCTTTTGAAGGAGAACCCGACCATGTTACGCTTGGCAATCCTGTTTCTCGTCATCGCTCTGATCGCTGCCTTCTTCGGCTTCGCGGGAGTGGCGGACTACTCCTGGGCAGGGGCGAAGATCCTCTTCTTCGTCTTCATCGTTCTCGCGGTGCTGTCTTTCTTGGGGCATGGGTTCACAAGAAGGCGGCTGTATTGAGGATAACGGGCCGCCGTGGCGCCGCCTCCCGACCCCAGATGAAACGGCTCCGACGCTCAAGAAAAGGTAGGTGTCCCGTGAGACTCGGCTATGGACAACTGGAGCAACTAACCAGCCCCGAGGCTCTGCATCCCGCCTCCGCTGGCGAGTTGGATGAAGTTCTGGTCGCCGACGCCCGGGCCGGCTTGACACCAGCGGACATGGTGGAGCGCAAACTCTTGCATCTGTGGGGGGGCAGTCGTGGCGGGTAGTCATGCACGTTCGGCAGCGTCGAGTTGGGGTTACACAAACGCCCGGGCATCAGCACCGGCGGATTCTCCAACCGAATAAACGCGGCATCCAAGAGGAACATGTTATGCGAGTAATTCAGTGGGGTGACAAGGTTCAGATCCAGTATGTGAAGGTCTTCCAGGACGGCTCGGTGGTCTGCTCGCATGGCAAGACGCCCACGGAGTTGACCGTCGGGACCGATCATCCGCGGCTGCCTGGATTGGGCCTGGAACTGATGGGACTGGCCGTGGGGGAAATCCGGACATTCATTGTACCTGCCCGAGATGCCTATGGGCCGTTCAATCCGCGGCTGCTCCGGCGCCTGGCCCGCTGGCGCTTCGCCGAACACTAAGACCTTTGCGTCGGGCAATGCGTGCGGGTCTGGGACCGTCAGTGCCGCCGTCGCCTGGTCCGTATCGTGACAATTGGAGAAGAGACGATGGTCGTTGACGCCAACCATCGCTGGGCTGGCCAGTCTCTGGAATTGGAAGTGAAAGTGATGTCCATCCGCGGCCCGGAGATCGCTTCGGGCGCGGACAAGAGCGGTGGGGTCACAAGCTCGACCGGGATTGCATTCCGAGAGCGAAGCCCTGGCTCGATGATGCCGGACGGCAGCAGAGGAGGAGAGAAATCATGTCCATAAACTGCGCGATCCGCCTGCGATGGGATTCGACGCCCGAACAACAAAGGGCGCTGGGAGCCGCGTTGTGGCGCTGGTGCCATCGGGCGGCGAGGAGCGTCGGCATGTACCCGTACCTCGACAACCAGGCCTTGGCCGACCTGCTGGCAGGCAGGCTCCCGGCCTCGGGAGCAACGGGGTGGGACACTGGCCTGCCGTATGTTCAGTTCACGGTTCCGGGCGACCCGGCCCGTGATGGCGAGGCGACACTGGAAAGCCTGCGGCGCAGGATACCAGGCGAGGGGGTCGCCGAGATCCGCGTGCAGGGCGGCAGCAGACGCCTTGCAGATGGGGCGAGCCTCATAACGGCGACCGTATAAGGGGTGCAAGGTGAGTGGCGTCCTCATGCCCGATCCTCGCCTCCCCGAACGAGACGCGTTTCTATCTCCTCTCGCGCGCCCATGAGGAGAGTTGGCCGAGTGGAGGTCGGCACCGGAGGCAGTCCCTGCCGCATCACTTCCGCTGGAGGAGGACACCACTTTGCAGGCGGACCAAGCAACGCCTCGTCGATGGCTGGCTCTAGGGCCAGAGAATCTCGGTCATAGTCGGCGCGGTCGCTGAGGGCAGGCTCATGTCCGCCTCGGTCGGCAGCCTCGCGCGTGGGGCTGCGTGGGAGCAACGGCGGGTTTTTCCGCCGGGAACTCGGCGGCTTGCGAATCGTGGACCGTGGTCCGATCCGGCTCGTGCGAGGACTGTTCAGACATGATTCCCTCCTTCAGGGAAAGAGACCCGGAGGGAATTCCTCTACTCGTTTCAGCCGTTCAAGCGGCCAACATTACGGGAAGTAAGACACGACAAAGAAGATATCCAACTGGTTGTTGACGAAGCCCAGCGCGAACGCCATCAACGGACCATCGGGCGCGTGAGAATTCGACGACGAACCGCCGCCACCGCTCTGTGTGGTTGAAACCTGGACGGAACCCAGATCGATGGGACCGTTGGGCGGGCGAGCGACGCTGCGCTGATCGGTTGTGGGGCTGTGGCTGAGAGCCCGCGCCGAGGACCGGACTGCCGGCCTGCGGCAGCATGGTTTGTGTCAGACCGCCGTTGTTTTGCAGCGGGCCGAGCTCGGGGTTGGCCGTGCTGACGATGACACCGGCCGCGATGCCGTCGTTGCTCATCACCAAGTTGTTCCTGCCGCCGATCGCGGCCGTGTTCGTTCCCGCGCCATTGATCCCCCGCACTCCGAGGTCGTTGCCGCCGCTGCTGGTGGCCAGGATGCTGTTGTTCAGGAAGAGCGCGGCCGAGAGCGGTTGGTCGGTGTCGATGTCGTTGGCGAAGGCCAGGTTATAGATCGCGCCGCCGTCGGTAGGGCTGGAGCTAACATTGGCGCCGAGGACGTCGTTGAGGGCGAGGGTGTCATTGTTCAGGGTCGCCATGCCGTCGAGGTTGAAAAGGGCGCCCCCCAAGCCGCTGCCGAGAGTGCTGCTGCCGAGACCGCCGCCAACGGCGCTGTTGGCCGTGAAGGTGCAGTTGACAAGGATGACTTGGCCGCCCGAATCGTGGGCATCGGCCCCCATGTTGAAGATGGCGCCTCCCAAACTGGCACCACCACCTCCGACGTTGGCGTCGCCGTCGACACCACCGAAACCGCCGAAACCGTTACCGGCGCCAGCACCGCCGCCGAAGCCACCGTCGCCGCCGTCGCCGTCATTGCCGACGAAGCCCCTGCTTCCAAAGTCCCCCAACCCCCCGCCATCTCCGCCAATGATTCCATTGGCTCCTTTCACAAAGCCACCGCCGCCGCCTCCGGAACCACTTGTTCCCTGACTTCCTTCACCGCCGAAACTGCCTCCGAGGCTGCTGCCGAAGCCACCACCGTTTCAACCCGTGGGCGCATCACCGCCCATGCCGCCGCCGTCGCCGCCGGTGGAGACGCTGCTGCTGCCGCCCTCCGCCTCGTTGTTCGTCAACGTCACGGCGGTCAACTGTAGCATGCCTTGGTTGAAGACCGCACCCCCCGCACCCAGACCGCCTCCGCCCGTGTTACTATCGCCGCCCTTGGTCAGACCGCCGCTCAGCGTCACGTTGTCCATCGTCAGCTCTCCCGGCGGCAGCTCCAAACCGCCCGAGACGTAGAACAGCCGGAAGGCGGGCGCGACTCGGATCACGCTGGATGGTGGCGCCGTTGCCGTGAATGATGACGTTGCTGTCGATGGGCGGCAGCCCCGTCGGGCCGTACCAGAAGTTGTTGACCTGCGTCAGCGTGTATGCGCCGGCGATTGGCTGGAGGGTGATGTCGGTGGTGATCCCGATGTTGGAGGCGGCCGCCTGGTCGGCCGCCTGGAGGTCGGATATCAGGTCCGCCATGCTGGCCGCGTTGAAGAACTGCGTCGCCGGCGTCAGCCGGGCTTCCAATTGCTCCAAGAGCGGCCGGAACGCCGGCCGGTTTGGCACTCAGATACGTTTGGAGGCGCGACTGCCGGACATCCAGCGCTGGATCTGATGGGTCCACAAAAAGCGATTCATGATGTCTCCTTTTTCCGCGGGCGCTCGAAGGCCGTGCGCCGTCGGATGCACCTTAGGTCTCCCGCGGTGACAACCGTTGCCACCGCGGGGCGGAAACGAAACGCCGTCCGGTTAGTGCGAATCGACCCGTTACACGGCTCAAAGTGAATTAAAACTCGCGAATTCCTGAGCGCTCGGCGGCGGCTCCAAGGCGATAATCAGGGCCTGCTCGACGTAGGGGTTGAAGAAGTTCTCGAAAACATCGACCAAGTAGGGGGTGCTGTTCCCGATGAAGGTCTCGCTTCCCGGGCTGTCGAATTCGGTACTGCCGTAGAGGAAGGCCAGTACCTGCCCGTCGGACACCTCCGCATTCGAGAGGTACCAGGTGTGGCTGCTAATGAGCGTGGGAGAGCCGGTTGCGCCGAAGAAGCTGAAGGGCTGGGCGAACACGTCGCCCTTGCTATCGACGGAGAACAGGTCCAGGGCGAAGCCGGGACCGAAGCCGAACGCGAACACCGTCAACGGCCCCACCGGCGTGGGAGGACTCGCCGACGAGCCGCTCGACAGTGGGGCACTGTGGCCCTGGACGGAGCCCGCATCGGTAGGGCCGGCGGATGGACGAGCGACACCGCGTTGATCGACGGTGGGGCTGAGGCTGGGAGCGCCCCGCCGAGGACCGGACTACCCGCAGCCGGCAGCATGGTCGGCGTCAGGCCGCCGTTGTTTTGCAGCGGGCCGAGCTGGGGGTTGGCCGAACTGAGGATGACGCCCGGCGCGATGCCGCCGCCATTGCTCATCACCAGATTGTGGCTGCCGGTGACCGTGGCTGAGTTCGTCCCCGCGCCATTGATCGCCTGCGCGACGAGGTCGTTACCGCCGCGAGTGGTGGCCAGGATGCTGTTGTTGAGAACCACCGCGGCCGTGACGGGGCGCCGGATCGGATGTCGTTGCCGAAGTCGAGGTTGTAAACCGCGCCGCCGGCAGCCCCGCCGCCTGCCGCACCGCTAACCACACCGCCGACAGTGTTGCCGGCGAGCGTGTCATTGGTCAGGGCGGCTTGGCCATCGAGGTTGAAGAGGGCGGCGCCGAAGCCGCTGCCGTCACTGCCGGAGCCAGGGCTGCCCTCGCCGCCCTGGGCGGTATTGCCAGTGAGGGTGCAGTTGACGAGGGTGGTCTGGCCGCTGCCGGCATCCGCGGAATCGGCCCCCATGTTGAAGAAGGCGCCTCCCAGACCGGCGCCACCACCGCCGCCGCCGCTGTTGCCGGTGCCGTTGCCGCCGACGAAGCCGCCGGTGCTGAAGAGATCCCCGCCGCCGCCGCCGAAGCCGCCGGCACCCCCATTGTTCCCACCGCCGCCTCCGAAGCCACCGGCCGCGCCGCCGACGCCGGCACCGGCAACGCCGCCGGCGCCGCCGCCGCCCGCGGCGCCCCCGCCGCCGATACCGCCGCCGCCGCCGCCGATCTGGGAGGAAGTAGCGACACCTCCCGCACCGAAGCCGCCGCCAGCCCCGCCGCCGTCACCGGCACCAACGTTGCCGCCGAAGCCGAGGCCGCCCCCGCCGCCATCGGTGAGGATGCTGGGGTTCGCGAAGCCGCCCAAGCCGCCGCCGGGGCCAGGAGAGGTGGACGAGGCGTCCCCTCCATTGGATGCCGTCACGAAGCCGCCTCCACCGCCGCCGAGGCCGAGCGCGTCGCTGCTGCCGTTGCCGGCGCCGCCGCCGCCGGCGCCGCCGAAGGTGCCGCCGAGGCTGCCGCCGAAGCCGCCCCCATTGCCGCCCGCGGGCGCATCGCCGCCCATGCCGCCGCCGCCATTGGCGTTGCCCACGCTTTCTGCGGGAACGCCGTTGCTGCCTCCCAATGCCTCGTTGTTCGTCAGCGTCACGGCGTTCAAGTTCAGCGTGCCCTGGTTGAAGATGGCACCCCCCGCACCCAGACCGCCTCCGCCCTGATTGCTGTCGCCGCCCTTGGCCAGGCCGCCTTCGAGCGTCACGTTGTCCATCGCCAGTTCCCCCGCCGGCAGTTCCAAACCGCCCGACACGTAGAACAGCCGGAAGGCGGGCGTGTTGTCCGCCGGGGTGGTGTCGCGGGCGATGGTGGCGCCGTTGCCGTGGACGGTGACGTTGCTGTCGATCGGTGGCAGGCCGGTCGGGCCGTACCAGAAGTTGTTCGCCGCCGTCAGGGTATAAGTGGTGCCCGCTTGTAGGTTGACGACCGTGCTGGTCCCGGCCGGAGCGGCATCCGCCGCCTGCAAGGCGGCGATCAGCCCCGCCACGTCGGTCGGATTGAACGTCGCCGGCATCAGCCGGCTCTCCAATTGCTCCACAATAATTGGTGGAGAGGATCGCCGTACCGGCGCGTCGCTCCGTTTCGGCCCACGCGAGCCGGACAACCAGCGTTGAACACGATGCGACCACAAAAAGCGATTCATGATGTCTCCCTTTTCTGGGGCGACGGCACAAGGGCCGTGCGCCGAATGCTCCCGAGGTTTCTCGCGGTGACAACCATTGCCGCCGCGGGGTGGAAACGAAACGCCGTCCGCTTCCGCGCCATCTTTCTCTCCAAGGAACCGCCTCCCCTTTTCCTTTTCGATCTCCGAGCAACCGACGGCTCGCCAGAAGTTGGGACGCCCTTCCAGCGAACGGTCGGCTGCTTGAACCGGGCCTTGGCGCGGTTCGTTTCCCTAAGCCCCGGATGCCTGGAGGGCGGCGATCACATCCTGGAGGGCTGTTGGGGGCATGAAGCTGAGAGGGGCCGTTATCATCAGCAGGTCTTGGTTGCCGCTGTCCAGGAGGTTGCCCAGCACGGCAGGATACCCGACCGCGTCGGAGCCGGCCATGTTACGCATCACCATGTCGGTATTGAGAAACTGGGCGTTGCCCGGATTGGGACTGAAGAGGTTGTTGGCGGTGAAGGCCTCGTCGAAGACCTGCCCCTTCTGATCGACGAAAAAGATATCCAACTGGCCGTTGACGAAGCCGAACGCGAAGGCCATCAACGGACCCGCCGGCGTGTGCGGACTCGACGAACCACCACCACCGCCCGACGAACCGCCACCCGACGAACCACCGCCGCCCGACGAGCCGCCGACGCCTGTCACCTGGACGGCGCCGAGGTCGGCCGGTCCGCCCGACGGACGCACTTGGCCGCGCTGGTCGAGAGTAGGTGCGAGCGTCGGATCGCCGGCGCCGAGGACGGGGCTGCCGGCCGCGGGCAGCAGGGTCGGCGTGAGACCGCCGTTGTTTTGTAGTCCGCTGAGGTTGGGGGCGGCCGTCAGCGTGATGACGCCGGGGTCGATGGTGCCACCGCTCGACATGACCAGGTTGTGGCTGCCGTTGACGAGGGCGGCGTTGGCGCCGTTGCCGTTGATGGCCTGGGAGGTGAGATCGTGGTTGCCGTTGGCGCTGTCGGCCAGGATGCTGTTGTTGAGCACCAGCGTGGCGACGACGGGGCTGCCGGTGTCGATGTCGTTGCCGAAGGCCAGGCTGTAGACCGCGCCGCCGTCGAGCGTACCGGGGCGGGCGCTGTTACTGGCCAGGGTGTCGTCGGTGAGGTTGACCAGGCCGTCGAGGTTGAAGAGGGCGCCGCCAAAACCAGCCGCCGTCCGCGGCGAAGCCGCCGCCGGAGCCTCCCTGGGCGGTGTTGTCGAAGAGGGTGCAGTTGATGAGGGTGGCCTGTCCGCTACCGGGATGGGTGGAGTCGGCACCCATGTTGAAAAGGGCACCCCCAAAACCAGCGCCCCCCGCCGTTGCCGACACCGACGCCGCCCTTGCCCCCGCCGAAGCCGCCGTCGCCGCCGAAGCCGCCGGTGCCTTGGCTTCCCCCGCCGCCCCCGCCGAAGCCGCCATCGCCGCCGAAGCCGCCGGTGTTCGCGAGGTTGAGGTTGAAGCCGGCACCACCCCCGAAGCCGCCGCCGCCGCTGAAGAGGCCGGCGCCTTCGGCACCACCTCCCCCAACGCCGCCGCCGCCGCCGAAGTTGCGCCCGCCGCTGCCGAAGGCGCCGCCGTTGCCGCCCGGCTCGGCGGGCCCGTTCAAGCTGGCACCCCCACCGCCGTCGTTGCCGTTGCTGCCGAACCTTCCCTTCCCACCGCCGGCGCCGCTCGACCCATCGGCCCCCGTCACGAAGCCGCCGCCGCCGCCGGTATCGTTCACACCCGCGCCTCCCGCCCCGCCAAAGGCGCCGCCGAGGCTGCCACCAAAGCCGCCGCCGCCGAACTTCGAGGCATCGCCACCCATGCCGCCACCGCCGAGACCGAGACCGCTGCCGCCGCTGCCGCCGATGGCCTGGTTCCTCACCAACGTCACGTCCGTCAGGTTCAGCGTGCCCTGGTTGAAGAGGTACCGCCCGCGCCCATGCCGCCACCGCCGCCGTTACTGTCGCCGCCCTGGGCGATGCCGCCTTGGAGTATTACGTTGTCCATCGACAGGCTGCCCGGCCTCAGCTCTAAACCGCCAGACACGTAAAACAGCCGGAAATTCGGCGCAGAGAAGTCGCGCTGGATGGTGGCGCCGTTGCCGCGGATGACGACGTTGCTGGCGACGGGCGGCAAACCGTCCGGGCCGTACCAGAAGTTGTTCACCGCCGTCAGCGTGTATATCGTCCCGGCCTGCAAGTTGATGACCGTCGTGTCGCCCGGCGTGGCCTCCGCCGCTTGCAAGGCCCCAATCAGCCCCGCCGCGTCCACCGGATTGAACGTATTCGTCGCCGGCACGAGCCGGACTTCCAACGGCTCCAGTAGCGGTCGAATCGACCGCCGCAGCGGCACACCGCTTCGCTTCGGCGGGCGCGAACCGGACAACTCACGCGGACTCGGACGCCACCACAAAGAGCGAGTCATAGTGTCTCCTTTTCGGTCTCCAATCAGTTCAGTGGCTCGCCGGATGTTCGGACGACTTCCGTCGAGCCACTGACTGATTGGAGACCGGCCTATGGCGCGGTTCGTTCTTCTAAGCCCCCGGTGCTTGGAGGGCGGCAATCACATCATTGAGGGCAGTTTGGGACATGAGGCTGAGCGGGATCGTTATCATCAGCACGCCCTGGTTGCTGCTGTCCAACAGGTTACCCAGGACGGCAGGGTAGCCGAGCGCGTCGGAGAACGCGATGTTCCGAAAGACCATATCGGTGTTGAGGAACTGGGCGTTGCCCGGACTGGGAGTGAAGAAGTTATTGAGGGTGAAGGACTCGTCGAAGACCTGTCCCTGCTGATCGACAAACAAGATATCCAACTGGCCGTTGACGAAGCCGAGGGCGAACGCCAGCAATTGCCCCACGGGCGTATGAGGACTCGACGAGCCGCCGACGTTCGTCACCTGGACGGCACCGATGTCGGTGGGTCCGCCCCCCGGCCGGGAGAGGCCGCGCTGGTCGGTGGTCGGGGCGAGTGACGCAATGCCGCCGCCGAGGAGGGGGCTTCCGGGCAGGGGCAGCATGGTCTGCGTCGGGCCGCCGTTGTTTTGCAGCGGGCCGAGTTTGGCGTCGAGCGGGCTGGCGGCGGTGCCCGTCAGGTCGCCGGCGAGGTGGAAGCCAGGATCATTGGCCCCATCGACGACGCCGATCAGGTTGTGCCCGCCGCTGAGGATCTCGCCGCGGACATCGGCGTTGGGGGTGTTGGTAAGCGAGTTGAGCATATTTCCGGCCACCACGGTGTTAACGAGCGTGACCGGCTTGATGGCGCCATTGTTGTTGTCGAGGCCGCCGCCCTCGCCAGCGGCCGAGGAAGAAATCGTCTGGTTGGCAGCCACCGTGTCGTTGGTGAGCTGGCCGGTGGCTAACTTCCCGAAGAAGATGCCGCCGCCGGCGGCGGAGACGCCCCTCGCGGTGTTGAGGGCGATCGTCGAGTTGACGATCGTATCGGTCCCCTCCAGGAAGGCGCCGCCGCCGGAGCCGAATCCATCCTGTGCGCCGCCGGCCCCAGGGCCGCCCTGGGCCGTATTCTGCGACAAGGTGGAGGCGGTGATGGTCGTCGCATCGGCCAGGGAGTAGACGCCGCCGCCGTCGGCCTCGCCGCCGGCTGTGCCCCCGACGGCGTCGCCTTTGCCGCCCAGGGCGGTATTGCTCGCCACCGTGGAATTGGTGATGCTCAACGTGCCCGCTCCCAAGTAGGCCACGCCGCCGCCGTTGGCATCAAAGCCGTCCGCGCCCCTCCGCCGGCGCCGCCCGTCGCCTTATTATTCTGGATAACGCTGCTGTTGATGGTCAGCGAGCCGTCCTGCGCGAAGAGGCCGCCGCCCTGGCCGAACTGACCGACGCCGGCCGTGGCTTGATTGCTCTGGACCGCCACGTTGCTGAGCGTGACGTTGCCCCCGTCATTCAGAATGCCCCCGCCCTGCGCATCCGAATTGCCGGCCACCGCGCCGGCCCCGCCATTGTCTTGAGCGTTACCGCCCTCGATGACGAGGTTCTTGAAGGTGACTGTGCCGGCCGCACCGCCGCCGAGGTTGAGGATCTGGAAGACCCGGTCGGCGGTCGTCTGATCGATGATGCTCGTGGGCTTGCCGTTGGCATCCGTGGCGCCCTGGATGACGAGCGCGTGGGCGGTGTTGGTGACGTTGAGATCGCCTTGGGTGCTGGAGACGTCGTGGTTGGCGGCCACGTTGGCGATGGTAAGCGTATAGGTACCGGTCGACAGCTGGATGGTGTCCGTGGCCGCGCCGGCGTCATTATTGGCGTTGATGACGGCCTCGCGGAGGGTGCCGCCCGCCGTACCGTCGGTGAACACCGTGGGAGTGAACGTCGTCGGCGTGATGCGATCCTCCAGCGACTCCAAGCGCGGGCGCACCCCGCGACCCACGGGCGAGTCTTTCCGCATTCGCCGCTGCCGCCTCGGAGCAAGGCGAGGGTCGAGCAACCGGCGATGAATCTGAAGCATCCAGGCAGAGGCGGACATGGGTGACACTCCTAAAAGGGGAAACGTCCTGAAAAGACGGAACATCGTGCGAGAAGACGGAAGATCGCGCGAGCTTGAGGTTCAACGCATTGTCGAGGTACGCGAAGGGTTAACGGCTCCGCGGAAGAACTCGTACACAAAAAAATTTGTTTATGCCACTTTGCCGACTCGTCTAACCCCCAACTCCCCACATTCCCCGACACGCGTCACAAAAAACTTCGCCCGCGTGAGCCCTCGCGCGCTCGGATTACGCATGGGTATTTGAATCCATCTTTCCCTCGCTTTCATCGGCCGCGATTGGGCGGACCTCCGCGATCACCTCGCGCCTCAAATAACAAAAAAGCCGACGCGCAGGGATACCGGAAGGTATCCCTGCGCGTCGGCTTACTCGTCAACAGACCCCCCGGCACGGCCGGGTTGCCCTTCATCTAGTCATCCGACGACTTCGATTCAAGTATTTCTGGGAGCTTATGAGAGATTAATTGCTCCTCCAATAAGCTACATAGTACGGCTCACAGCGGGGAAAGCAAGCAGTATTCTGATATTGAGCTGTCTCCTCTCAGATTGGGTGCCCCCAAGGGGACGCTCGGTAAGAAACAAGCCGCGGCCGTGCCTCGACCACCGTTACCCACCGTTTGGTGACGGGGGACGGTGTCCCGTGTTGACGCGAGTTGTCGCCGGATGGCACGACTTGTCCATGTACGCGAAGGGATAACTGCTCGGCGGAGGGATTCGTACACCGGAAAAGTCTTTTTTATCGGAAAGGATGAGGGCCGAGGTCCGGGGACGGACAGGAATTCGGGAGGGGGAACCTCTTTTTCGGTTTTTCGGTGTACGGACGGCGTCCGCGAGCAGATATCATCGGATGGGGGCTGCTATGGTCGATGAATCCAGTGAGACCGTCGAACTGCTCCAGCGCGCGGCCACAGGCGATCAGGACGCCCTGGCCGGAGCGTTCACTTGTTATCGCGGCCGGCTCAAGCGCATGGTGCAGTTGCGCCTCGATCGGCGCCTGCAAGGGAGCGTCGATCCGTCCGACGTGCTTCAGGAGGCGTACCTCGACCTGGCCAAGCGGGCGCTGCCGTTTTTCCTGTGGCTGCGCCAACTGACCGGACAGCGGTTGCTGGCCATTCATCGCCAGCACCTGGGCGCCAAGATGCGCGATGTCGGTCAGGAGATCGCCCTGCGGCACGGGGCTATGCCGCAAGCGACCTCCGCCTCGCTGGCGGCGAAATTGCTCGGCCGGCTTTCGACGCCGTCGCAGGCGGCCGTGCGGGCCGAGATGCAGCTCCGACTTCAGGAGGCGCTCGAACAGCATGGACCCCATTGACCGCGAAGTGCTGGTGCTGCGGCACTTCGAGGAGCTAACCAACAACGAGACGGCCGAAGTGCTCGGCCTTCAGAAGGCGGCGGCGAGCAATCGGTATGTTCACGCTCTGAAGCGACTGCGAAGCATCCTGCGGAGCATGCCGGGGTTTTCCGAACCCTGATTGCCAACGGAGGCGGAGTCGATGCCGACTCGAACATCGAACGCACCCCGATCGACCGGCTGGCCGAGGAGTTCGCCGAACGCCTCCGCCAGGGCGAGCATCCCGCGCTGACGGAGTACGTGCGGCAATACCCGGAGTTGGCCGACGAGATCCGCGTGGACCTCCTCTGATTGCTGCGGATCCCTGCATTCCGGACGACAAGGATAGTTTATTTTATACCTTAAAGAGCGGAAAAGAAGATTTTGAGCTTGACAGACCTAGAGGGCCAGCAGATAATATGAGTGTGGACTGAAAGTTCTTTCAGTGTCCCTCTCATCGCTTGTCGCCTGATCCATCTGAATCAAGCCACATACCCTGTTTGGGGCCAGCGGCCCGCCACGGCGACGGTCTTCTACCACTTGCCTTAGAGCGTCCGGAATGAATGAACGGGAAGGCCGGCAACCAGGGCCTTTTCGTCCTTTCGTCCGAACGCTCTTACTAGATGCCGAAGGGTCTGGACCGCGTGGTCCGGCAGAGATCGCTCGACTTTTAACTGAGGATTCCATCATGATGAATACGAACACGCAACTGCTACAGGTAGCCCGTAGGCAGCCCCTTTCATGGAGCCCCTGGCGGGAGTTTCAGGAAGAGATGATGCTGGTTCGCGAGCGCTTCGCCGCAGGCAATCACCCCCCTCTCGCCACTTCCTATCCGCCCTTGAACATCTGGGGAGACAGCGACAAAGTTTATGCCGAGGCGGAATTGCCAGGAATGCAGCTCGACCATCTCGAAATCTACGTGACTGAAGAGAACCAGTTGACCATCCAGGGGGAGCGCCGAAAGCTCGAGCAGGACAAAGGGGTCTGGTACGGGCAAGAACGCGGGTTCGGTCAATTTAGCCGGACTATCCTGCTGCCGGTGAAGGTGGATGCCGACAAGGTCGAGGCCCGTTTCGAGCACGGCGTCCTGTTCGTTACGTTGCCCAAGAACGAAGCGGCCAAGCCCAGACGCATCAGCGTCAACGATATGGTGAACAGTCCCGCAATCAAGAAAGAACAGCGGACCGAATTGGATAAACCCGAGGTTACGCTCGGTCTCTGTTTCACTCCCCGTGTTGACATCCTGGAGACCGAGACGGAATCGCTGTTGCTTGCCGACCTTCCTGGGTTGAAGCCGGAAGATGTGGACATGCGTTTCGACAACGGCGAACTCATCATCGAGGGCCGCTGCGCTCCTCGCCACCAAGGCGCGGATTACCTGCTGTCCGAATACGGGGTTGGCGATTTCTACCGGGCCTTTACGATCAGCGAGCAAATCGACTGGCAGAGGATTTCTGCCGAGCTCAAAAACGGCGTCCTGACGGTCCACCTGCCGAAGGCGAAGACTGTCAAGCAGAGGAAGATCACCGTCAAGAGCGAATGAGTACCTGCTTGCCGGCCTAGTGGTGTTGCTGTCCTTTAATTCCATTCGGTTGCTATAAGAAGCAACCGTCCGTTGACGACAAGCACGAAAGGTGGCCAGGACATGAGCGAGCCCCAAATTAGTTCGGCGGTGGCCATCGTCGAGCCGGACGAGGTGGACACGCTGACACGGGCGGACGCCCGTCCGTCTCTGACCGTACACAGCTTCGGCCTGACCGACCCCGGCAAGGCCCGCGCTACCAACGAGGACCAGTTCCTGATTGCCGTACTTCTCAAAGCCTTGCAGGTCCAGGGGACGAGCCTGCCCCACCCGAACGTCCAACACAGCAATGACCGGAGCTACCTCTTCGTGGTGGCCGATGGCATGGGCGGCCACGCCGGGGGCGAACAGGCCAGCGCCCTAGCAATAGACTCGGTGGAAACCTTCATGCTGGAAACATTTAAGTGGTTCTTCCAGATCAAGGGTGAGGAGGAAGACAGGGTGATGGGAGAGTTTCACAGTGCCCTGGGCCGTGCCCATGCTCGCGTCCTGGCCGAGGCGGCGGAACACCCAGAACTGCGGGGCATGGGTACCACGCTGACACTGGCCTACAGCCTGAACGATGTACTGTTTGTGGCTAACGTCGGCGATAGCCGTTGCTACCTGTACCGCAACCGCGTCCTCTACCGGCTAACCTCCGACCATACCCTGGTGGAAGATATGGTCCGCCGAGGCGCCCTGACTGCCGAAGAGGCGGCGACGCACCACTGGCGCCATGTGATCACCAACGCAGTCGGGCTGGGTTCTCCTGCGGTCAAGGTTGAGGTACACAAGGTTCACCTTGAGGCCGGCGACACCGTGCTGCTCTGCTCTGATGGGCTGACGGAAATGCTGCCCGAGGAAGAAATCGCCTATGTCCTCCAGACCGAAGCCCAGCCCGAGCGATGCTGCCGGCAACTCGTCGCCCGCGCCAATGAAGCAGGGGGCCGAGACAATATCACGGTAGTGGTCGCCCATTTCCGCGACGCCAACCACCAAGAGACCCAATTCCACGACCCAGCATTCCCGGCGGCGGGGGGAGGCCCGACCGAGGCCCGCTATGTTTTTTCACAACCGGGGATCCCAATTCTACGCCGCTCAAGAGCCGTGGCGTTTGATTTGGACTCAGCCAGTTTGATCAGTCTCCGGGAAGCCCTCCCGCAATGGGAGATCGAGGTGGTCAACGGAGCAACAACCACGTCCCTCCCTCCCGATTGGAATCCCGGCAGGGCCGACCTTCTCGTCGTCAAGGCACGCGAGGACGTGTCAGAGACGTTAGGGCTGTGCCGGTTTCTTGTCTCTTGCGGTGTATTCTCGACGGATTCCCGCGGAGAGGTGGCGGAAACCTTGGGACTGCACAGGAGCCGACAACATCAGGCGCAGCGGGCGGACGCTCCGCTTCTTGTCCTGGTGCCCCCTAGGGAGGAGGCTCTCGTGAGGGCAGCGTTAGAGGCGGGCGCCGCTAGTTGCCTCGTCCTGCCAGTCCATGCCAAGGAAGTGGCGAGCATGCTGGCCCACGTGCGCCAAGGCAACCAGCCAGGGCGGCACACGCTAAACCTCGACCGTGCCCCGAGTGAGGATCGCTGGCAGGATGACGGCGGCCAGGGGTAGACCGCTTAAGCAGATCGCAAGAAAAAGACTTCGCGTACAGAGGTAACACCGAGGGGGGGGTGAAATGAACTCACCGAGAGTGGAAGAGAAGCAAGCCCCTTCCTTTCAGCGAGATGCCGTGCTTGACTCTGCGATTTCCAACCCGATCCCGTGGCACCAGGCTCACCAATTCTTGCGGGAAATGGAGGACCACTTGCGGCTGGTGTCGGAGAATGCCCAGGAGGGGGAGATGTCCATGCGACTTCTTGTCGAGCGGCTGCCAGCCACCTTTGAGGCGGTGGGGCAGGCCCACGAAGAACTGGATCGGCGCGTGGCGCAACGGTCTGCCAGGCTTCGCAAGCCAATGTCGGGCTCAGCAAGCAAATCACCGAAAATGCGCAGGCCGAACGGTGTCTGGACGCGGAGCAGTCCGTGCCGGGGATCTTGTCGGCGTCCACCAGACTCACCGATGCCGCCCTGACAATCCTTCAGAGCATCTCTCAAAGTCTGGAATGGAATGGCGGCGTGCTTCGGACCTTCGACCGCGACGCCGAGGTGCTCCGATGTCTGGAAGTCTGGCATGCACCAATGGGCGCTATCGCCGGGTTTGAGCAAGTCCGCCGACAGCACACCTTCTCAGCGGGCATCGGGTTGCCGGGCCGCGTTTGGGCCAGTGACAGTTCCCCGTGGATCCCCGACGTGACCCAGGATGCCAATTTTCCCGGGGCTGCGATTGCCTTCAAGGAGGCGCTGCTCGCGTCGGTCGGTTTGGCACGATCTTCGGAGTGAGGCGGGGACAGCCGAACTCCAGTCCTTCCGCTTTCGGCCGGGCAAGTTCACGCCCGCCGAGGCGAGGAGGTAGCTTCAGG
This sequence comes from uncultured Planctomycetota bacterium, assembly GCA_963767535.1. Lineage (GTDB taxonomy): Bacteria > Planctomycetota > Planctomycetia > Gemmatales > Gemmataceae > JAJPHU01. Next base: position 4,432,641 of record CAVYEC010000003.1, on the reverse strand, counting down.
AACATGGTTTCAAACCCCTTCTCTTTGTGGAAGGAGATGCCACATGAATCCGCTCACAGCTCACACATCACCCAAAGTGGAACAGAGTGACAACGTCCGGGTCATCACGTTCACCGCGGATAAGGTCCGCGACGTGGAGAACATGCTCGCCAGAGAACTTGAAGGTCGCACCGATAGGTTAGGGGCGTGCCATCTGTTGCTGGACTTCACCAACGTCGAGTACCTGAACAGCCTCGAATTGGGAACGCTCATCACGCTCCACAAGCGTATGAAAGCCGCGGGGGGCCAGCTCACTCTGTTCAATCTCGATGCCCAGGTCTACGAGATCTTTACGACGACCCACTTGCAGACCGTCATGGGGATTTGCAGGGAGGGGAGGGCGAGCCCCGGCGGCAGTTGTACGACCATCCTCAAGAACAAGATCGATGGAGTCGAGACGACAGGGAGCGTCTACTCGGGTGATCCCGACAAGTACGTATACAGCGAGTAGGCCGACACATGGACGGCGACAAGTGCGTGAACCTTCACCATCGCGGAGTGGCTGTATCTGCATCCCGAGGAGATGTTGTCTCCGGCCTGGGAAGCCTTGGGCGGAACCCACACAACGGGCTGGGAGGCCGCGGAACCAACCAACCCCGAAGGCGTACGATAAAGCGGAAGGCAGGTGGCGCATGGTCCCAAATCGGTCGATCGATACTCGCGCGCTCCGGGCTGTGCCGGGAGGAATCGTCCTGAGATCCGGAAGAATCGGCTGGGCGGCGTTCTTGCCGTTGCTGGGGGTCCTGGGCTGCGGCTACGGTTCGGCCAAGCCGCCGCGGCAGGAACTGGAACGGCTGCCGCGTCTGGAGGTGATCCGTCCCGTGCGAACGGATCTGTTCCGCCGCGTGGAACTGGCGGCGACGGTCGAGCCGATGAAGAAAGTCGATGTGTGCGCCCGCGTGCCGGGCGTCGTCGGGCACCTGCCGGAGACGATGGACATCGGCCGGCCGGTGCGCCGGCGAGGTGCTGGCCCGGCTGGAAGTGCCGGACCTAGAAGCCGGCAAAAAGTATAAGCAAGCGCTCCAGATACAGGCGCGGAAGCAGAAGGTCCAGGCCGAGGAGGCCCAGGAAGTCGCCGAGCGCGAAGTCGACGAGAGTAAGAAATACGAAAGACGCTGGTTCGCGGATTACGCCTTCCAGAAGCTCAAGTTTGAGCGACAGCGCGACCTGGTGCGCAGGGGGGCGGCCGACTTGCAGCTGGAACAGGAAGCCCAGAGACAGTTGGAGTCCGCCCTGGCCGCCTGGGAAGCCGCGCAGGCCCAGATCCTCACGCGCCAGGCCAAGGCGCGGGCTGCCCTCGCCGACCTCGACGTGGCCGATCATCGCATCCAGGTCGCCGACGCCGAGATCCAGAAGGTGGAGGCTCCTCAAGATGGCCACGATCCAGGCGCCGTTCGACGGCGTGCTAACGCGGCGCTGGGTGGACTCCGGCGCGATGATCAAGGGCCCGGGAGCCCCACTCTTCACCGTCATGCAGACTCAGCGTGTCCGGGTCCTGGTTGACGTGCCTCAGCGTGACGTGCCACTCTTGAACACGCGCGAGCAGAACCCCAACCAGGACGGCAACGGCGATCCGGTGAAGGTGCACATCCCGTCCCTGGCCCCGAAGGTTCCAAACGGCGAGTTCCACGGTTGGGTCACGCGCACGGGCAAGTCGCTGGACCCGGTGACGCGCACCATGCGGACGGAGATCGAGCTAGACAACCCCAATGGTTATTTGGAGCCGGGGATGTACGGCACGGCCCTGCTCATGTTGGAGGAGCACTACGACGTGCTGACCATCCCGGCGAGTGCCGTGGTGCGGCGAGCTGAGGGCAAGGTGGAAGTCTGCCTCGTCGCCGAGTCCCAGGGCGAGCCGCTGACCGGCGTGCTGCTGCGCAAGGAAGTGGAGTTGGGCCTAGACAACGGCCAGGTGGTGGAGATCCTCCGAGGGCTGACGGGTAACGAACTGGTCGTGCTGCACGGCAACGGCGTCTTGCGCGAGGAGGATCGCGTCATCGCCGTGCCCGAACGTCGGACCGAACCGTGATCACGATCGATCCACCATCAAGCCAAACATGAAGTGTGGTGCTTTGCCTCCCCACTCACCGGGACACTTACTCATCGTTCTCTTCACCGTCCGGCTGGCGCGCGGCGTCCACCGATGTCCCTACGTTAAATGCTATCCTGACAGGCTTGCTCACCTTTCGATAGCCCTTCCTTTGGCGAAGGGTCGGCGCCGAATGTTCGGCACTCCTCCCAAACGGTTCCTCCGCTACCATCGGGGCATTTTTCCACAGCGACCGTCCGACGGAACAGAAGGAACCCGGATGACGCTTGCTCCCACGGCAGCAAATCGCAATCAGGATGACGCGGTGGCCTGGGATGCGCGAAAAACTTTCCGGGGGTACGAGCCGGCATGGGGCTTCTCCGAGTGGCCTGGTGCCTCCTCCGCTAGGCGTTGCTCCCACAGGGCCAACTCGCCCTGGAGAACCTGGCCCTGCGTCAGCAACTGGCCGTCTGGGGTTGGGAATGCTCTTGTCCGCGCTGGCGTCGCCGCGATTACCTGCTCTGGGTTTGCCTGGCGAAGTTGTGGTCGGGCGGCTGTTCGGCGCTGGCGCTGCGCCCGGTCCCCGCTCCATTCCTGCCGAACCCCTCCCCACCGGCCAATCGGGCTTGGATCCAGCGGCCCCGCCCGTCAAGGATTGATCATCCTGTTGCAGCGGCCACCATGTGTGTGCGACCATGTTGTCAAGCGCCGTCCTACCCGCCGCGCGCTCAGCGGAGAAATGCACAAGAGCAGAGGGACTCTCCACCGGGTGCGTCAACCCGTGTGCCGAGAGCGTTCGCAGCCCGATCGGCCGCGCTCCCGGCGGAGTCTGGGCCGTGGACCGTCGTCTGTTCCGGTGAGTGGAGAAGACAGTACGGACATGATTCCTTCCTTCGGGTCAGAGACCCGGAGGGAATTCCTCTACTGGTTTCAGCTTTCAAACGGCCAACATTACGGAAAGTAGGACATCCCCTTGCGGTCTTGGCCGCGCAGCACGATACCGAGCCGCCGCGCGTCCGCCCTGCTAGCCGGGTAATCTTGTCCTTTTTTGGGTGTCCGGCCAACTGCCTACCTCGCTGCCCGCAGCGGCGATGGCCTGAAGCCAGTGATTGAACAGCCGAAGTCAGGAATCCGATTTAGCAGTAGGGTTGGTATCTGTCGCCGGAACGGGCAGGCGTCGGGCGAAGGAGGCGAGAAAGACAGCTTACTTCTGGATCAGCCGAGCAAGCGGGTAAACTCTTCCTTGACGCTCCGGTAGCACTCGCAGGCAGCATCCTCCAAACCGTTCCGGTCTAGCACCGTGATTATGCCCCGCTCGCTACGGATCAAGCCTTGCTCTTGGAGCGGCTGAAGAACCTCGGTGACGCTCGTGCGCCGCACACCCAGCATGATCCCGAGAAACTCGTGGGTCAGGGGGAGCACGTCGGCTCCGACCCGATCGTGCGTCATAAGCAGCCAGCGGCAGCAGCGTTTTTGGACAACGTGTAGGCCGTTGCAGGCGACCGCGTAGGAAACCTGCATGGCATATGCTGTGTTGTACAGAATGAGCAGCCGGCGTAACGGGCCGTCCCGGCGGGACTCCGCTTGGAACACATCCGCCCGCATCCGCAGCCCCTCTCCCTCAACCTGCACCATGATTTCGTTGGGTGAACTATCACCCCCGTTGAAGACTATCAACCCCACCATGCCCTCGCGGCCGATGGTCGCCACTTCGATGGCTCTGCCGTCTTCCATGATCGTCATGGCCGAGACGACCCCTCGGCTGGGGAAGTACACGTAGTCGATGGGCGACCGGGCTTTGTAGAGGACTTGCTTCAGTGGGAGGGCAACGGTTTGCAGCTTGGGGGAAGTGCGCTGGTATTCGGCTTTCGGAAGGCGAGCCAGAAGGCGGTTATCGGGTTGTGCAGAGGGTAGTTGCGGCAGCACCATCGGTACCCTCGGCTTTCCAAGAAGGGCCACCGATGACGCCGACGAGACTTTAGATAGTCTACCGATGTCTAAAGGGTGATGATTTCTTCTCACAGATAAGAGCGAACCGATCTCAACATGAGGTTCACTCTGCTAAACCTTCTAGCATTCTAGCAAACGACCGATATTCTTTCAACGACGTGATGCCTTCCAACAGGCGAAGGAACTTGAGGCAGCGCAAAGAATCGAAAAACCGCTCCCTCGGTCCGGTTTCCGACTGACAGAGCCGGGACTTCTGCGAGGATAAACTAACCACTTTGAACAGACAGCATGCTCGCGGAGGCCGTACCGATGGCCAGCACAAGGGCTGAATCATTGACCGTGAACGATACCGACAAAGTTTCAGGACTACGCATCTTGATTGCGGAGGACGAGGCCGACTGTGCCGAGAGCTTGGCCTGGTTGCTCCGCTTCTACGGGCACAAGGTTGAGATTGCCCGGAATGGCCTTAGCGCTTTGGAGGCGGCACAAGCTCATCAGCCCGACGTGCTGCTGCTGGACCTCGGCCTTCCGGGGATAAGCGGCTACGAGGTGGCGGAACGGCTGAAGAAACAAGCCGGGGAGAAAAAGCCGTTTATCATCGCCGTGACTGGGTTCGGACGGGAGCAAGACCGCCGACAGTCGGAAGCATCGGGTATCGATCTTCACCTGACCAAGCCCGTAGACCCCGAACAACTGCGGGCGGTGTTAAGTAGGTTCCACCAGATCGTCGGCACAGGGGAGGCAGATTGAGGCCGACCTGTGACTGTGGCGTCCGTTCCCATGGCATGACGAAGCATCAGAGGCGGGGCGATAAAGGACGGCTGTTGAACCCACTGCCGCGCAAAGGAGAAGCACCCATGAGCGGCCCAGCGAAGGTAGGAGATCGCGTCCGTGTCACGGCGGGGAACCACGTCAGCGGTTATGAGCTGGGCGACCGGGGCACGGTGCTGAAGTCGCTGGAGAACCCCGCCGGCGGCGACACACGCTTTTACGTGGTGGCGATGGACAAAGATCACATCGCCGGCGGAGGGATGGCCTTCGCCGAGGGGGAAGTCGAGGCCGACGAGTGACTGCGCCGTCCGGCCTTACTGGCGAAACACCAGGCCGGACGGCTGGCGACGCGGTCTTCCTTCACATCCCAGAGAACACACCATGAACCCCGCAAGGGCGACTCCCTGGATGCCCGGCATCGACCGCCAGGGCGATTTTATCGACGCCCTCCTGGAAGGCGCTGCCGGCACTCGCCACCGGGCACTCTGATCGGCCGCCGATGGCGTTGGATTTCTCCTGCCACATCGCGAGGGCCGCTTGCCGCAAGTTCTGACTCCTCATCCGGTCAATCAGCGCCCGCATCTTCAGCAGGCCCTCGCGGTCGCTTGAACCCCGGAGATTGGCCATCACCTGGAGGTCTTCACTGTGGCGGTGGAAGAAAGTACGCATACGACTACTTTGTGAGATTACAAGGGAACGAAATCCGGGCGATGCGATCCGTTGTTAGCCAGTCGGGAGCGACGCTCGTGAAGGTCTTGGATCACGGCAGCCAGACTTGACCCACTGGACGCCTCCGTGATTTCCGCGGTCAGGGCTTCACGCAGGATTGCATTGACCACGTCCGACAAAGAAAGGCCGTTCTGCGCGGCCCTCAGCTCGACGGCCAGGCGAATCGTCTCCTCGGTGTCAATGGTCAGCAGGATGAGACGCGCCATCAACCACCTCCTGGCCGGCGGTACTTCCAAACATTCTTCGGCGACAAAAAAAGCCGGCGTGGGCGAACACCTCTCTTGGGGTTCGCCCACGCCGGCTTACTCGTCAACGGGCCTCCCGGCCCGGCCGAGTTGCCCCTCATCTAGTCATCCGACGACTTCGGGCACAGTTATTACTCCAATATATACCTCGGAACGAGGAAATCAAGTGTCCCGAGATCACTATCTCCGTCGGACGGCCGTGGCATCCAAGCAGCGGGAGAACGCAGGCGGGAGTGAACTGATGAACGCATTGCCGTCCCAAGCCGGCATCGAATTCGTACTTGGGCATGCAGCATTCGCACAACCTGGTTCGAACGGAGTGATTGCCTACTTGCCCAGTAGGCAAACACGCCGGCAGTGCCAAGGCGTGCAGAGTTCGAGGAAAGCGCCTGTCGCGTGGGCGGCGGCATGGCAGCGGGACTCTTGGACTCCGCGGTTACCGCGCAAAACCGCGCGGCGGGTACCACGCCAACGTTGCGGGTCGGCGACCCCGAGGCACGCGGTGAGCCATGCGGATTCGGACGTGCCTGCAACGACTGGTGCGGCGTGCTTGGGCTGGGAGAGTCAAGCCTCCAGACGAGAGACCCGCGGCGGGATTTTCGGCCACCCGAACGACGATTTCCTCGAACCGCGCACGCCTGATACCCGGGCTGATTGTCTACTGGGCAAGTAGGTAATCACGGGGCTATGTGACTGGAGCGAACACGGTTTACCCCTGGTAAGTATTTCTCGGATCTGCTTGCGCCGCTCAAGACTCGCCCTGAAAAAGACCCTCTAGAGTGGAAGTGCTGCTGCCTCAAGGATTTCGCCCTCAAGTTCAAGCGTTTCTTTTTCCTTCAATCCTGCTTAGAACTACCCGCGTGGGCCGACCTCCGCGCAAGACTTGGCGTTGAGAGGGGCGCGGTTTCTGGACTACATGCACGTCACGACCTCATGGTCCATCTGCATAAAGATCAGTATATCCGAGCTGAGATAAGCTCTCTCAAGCGCAACAGCTTCCACCGGCTTCGTCGGGTGGTGGTCGAAGGCACAGCTTTTGCACATTGTGTTCCGCTTGGGGACGTTCTTCCTGCGGCTCCTGTTGGGGTATAGTCGATGGTCATGGTGCATTTCTTGCGTACCGAGGGCAGAGAAGTTCACAAGGCCGGGCCGTTCTCGTGGGTTCGAGCGGCTGACGGGTCACTGCAAGCCGGGCCGGACGGGGAAGAGATCGCCCGCTACCAGGGCGGCGTGTGGAGCGTGGCAGGTCACGATGTACCGAAGTGCATCATCCACGGCTCGACCTGCACCGCCCGCTTCGAGGGCGACAGTCCCGATGACTCGGCTACGCATGGCCCCTTCGACGAGGTGGAGTTCGTGGACGGGTCGGTGTACGGCCAGCCGGGTCGCCGCCTGCTCGCTCGCCTCGATGAGCAAGACCATACCTGGTACTCCTACGAGGACAAGCGTAGCTGGCCGAAGCTGTTCGTGGAGAAGGCTTTGTAAAGTGGTCAATGTCGCGGCATAAGGAGTGCCAGCAGTTTCTCAAGCGCGGCGGGTTCTGCCGGCTTCGTCAGATGATGGTCGAACCCGGCCTCCAGCGACCGCCGCTTGTCCTCCTCTTGCCCCCAGCCGGTCAAAGCGACAAGGGCCACGTTCCCGCCCCACGGCTCATTGCGGATGCGGCGTGCCGCCTCGTAACCGTTCATCCTCGGAAGGCCGATGTCGAGCAGCACGACATCGGGCTGGAATGCTGCCGCTGCCTGCACTGCTTCCAGCCCGTCGTAGGCCGTTTGGGTGTCGTGGCCCATCGTCCGCAACATCATCGCCAAGCTGTCGGCGGCATCGCGCAGATCGTCCACCACAAGGATGCGGCACCTGCGGACGCCGCGGACTTGTTCGCTGTCGCCGCTCGGCTCCTGTCGTGCCTCGACCGGCAGAGCGACAAGTGGCAAGTGAACGGTGAACTCGCTGCCCTTGCCGGGGCCGCCGCTGCGGGCCTCGATGGTGCCGCCGTGCAACTCGACCAACCCCCTCACCAGCGACAGGCCGATGCCGAGCCCGCCCTGCGACCGCTCCAAAGCCGGGGCCACTTGCGCGAACATCTTGAAGATTTGCGTCAGGTGATTGGCGGCGATGCCGATGCCGGTGTCGCGCACGGACACCCCGGCCTCGCCGCCCCGCCGGTCTGCGGTCAGCCAGATATGACCGGCCTTCTCCGTGTACTTGGCTGCGTTGTTGAGCAGGTTGGCGAAAACCTGCGCCAGCCGGACCGGGTCGGCCTGCACATGGAGCGGCTGTGGCGGCAGCGTCACGGTCAGTTCGTGGCCGGACGCTTCGATGAGCGGGCGGGCCATCTCGACGGCGGTGTTCAGCACGTCGGCCAGTTCGACCCACTCCTTGCGGAGCTGCAACTTGCCTCTGGTGATGCGGGAGATGTCGAGCAGATCGTCCACCAGCCGCACCATCTGTCCCACCTGCCGTTCCATCATGCTCCGGGCCTGTCCGATCAACGTAGCGCTGTCGATCCGCCCGCCGCAGGAGTTCGAGGGCGTTGCGGAGGGGGGCCAGCGGGTTGCGGAGTTCGTGGGCCAACGTCGCCAAGAACTCGTCCTTGCGGTGGTCGGCCTCCCTGAGTGCCGCTTCGATCTTCTTTAGTTCCGTGATGTCGAGGAAGGCCCCCACGCTCCCCCGCACTCGGCCCTCGTTGTCGAGGAGCGGGCGGGCGTAGCAAAGCAGCCTGAGCGTGTCCCGCCCTGCCCGAACCAGATCGACCTCGAACTCCCGAACCTCAACGCCGGTGCAGGCCACCTGCATCGGCAGTTGGTCGGGCGGAACTTCCTTGCCGTCCCGGTAGTTCGTGTAGCTGATCGGTCGCTCCTCCGCTGGGGCCGAGAGGGAGGCATTGGCCTCCGCCGGCACACCGAGCAAGTCGCTCAGGTACGGGTTCAGCATCATGCGGCGGCACGCCGGGTCGTGGGCTATCGCCAACCCGACCGGGAGGACCCTCAGGACGGACTGCAACTCCTCCACCCGGCTCTGCAACTCCTTGTTGAGCCTGCCGACTTCTGCTTCCGCCCGCCGGCGGGCGGCGATGTCCTGTGCGATAACGGACGCACCGAGCATCTTGCCCGATCCATTCCTCTTGGGCGAAACGCTGAGGGAAACCTCGACCCGCTGCCCCTCCTTGTGGACCCGAACCGTCTCGTAGCGTTCGATCCGCTCTCCTCGCCTGAGCCGCTCCATCATCCCCGGCAACTCGTCGGACTGATCGGATGGGACAAGGATGGAGACGGGCCTGCCGATGACCTCCTCGGCGGTGTAGCCGTAGAGCCGCTCGGCCCCGCGGTTCCAACTGGTGACGAGGCCGTCCAAGTCCTTGCTGTAGATGGAGTCCTCGGACGACTCGACGATCACCGCCAACTGGCTTCGGGCCGCTTCCGCCTTCCTCCGCTCCGTGATGTCACGGAAGATGAGGACCACGCCCCGCAACACTCCCCCGGCGTCACGGATCGGGGCGGCGCTGTCGTCAATGGGGCGTTCCGATCCGTCCTTGGCGATGAGGACCGTGTGGTTCGCCAGCCCGACGACCCTGCCCTCCCCCAGCACTTCCTTGACGGCGTTCTCGACCGGCTGGCGGGTATGCTCGTTCACGATGCGGAATACTTCTTCGAGCGGTCGCCCCGCCCCCTCCTCTTGCGCCCAGCCGGTCAGGGTCACGGCGACTTTGTTCAGCGATGTGACCCGGCCTTCGCTGTCGGTCGTGATGACGGCATCGCCCATGCTGGCGAACGTCACCCGGAGAAGTTCCTGCCCCTCTTGGGTGCGGCGTTGAGCAAGCCGCATCGACTCCCCGAAGCCGACGACGAGGGAGCAAGTGAACAGGTAAAGGGCGAGGCCGATGTAATGGTGAGAGTGCAAGAGGGCGAGCGTGTAACGGGGTTCCATGAAGAGGTAGTTGCACGCCAGGTAGCCGAGGGCGGCGGCGACAAGGGCGGGCCGGTAGCCCCCGTACCAGACGGCGGCGGCGACGGCTCCGTACAGCGTGACGAACGGCAGGTAGTAGCCCAGCCACGGGTCGAGCAGCCAGCGGAGAAGCACGACCGCCGCCATCACTGCGACAGCGACGACGTAGCCGATCACCGTTGATTGAAGGCGGTCACGCACGCGACCTTCTCCTGCGGTCGCCTCAGCCTGTACCGGGCTGTCAGGGAAGAGAACCCGGCCATTGTACCCGAACGGGCCGGGCGCAAACAGGCACGCCACTCCTGCGCTCCTGCGGCGTGCCGAAGCGGCTGCCGAACATCCGGTGAAGGGGCAGTGGGGCTGGGAGGAGGACGAAGGGCCTTCGAGCGATCCGCCACGTCGATCGTGCGACCCACGGCATGACCGTCGTTGCATTCCTGGTCGATCTGACAGCCCCTGCTTGGGGAGCGTGTCGGAACGAGCTCGATGCGTGGGAAGGGCGGTCAACCCTTGGCTACGGGCGAGGGGCTGAACCGCCGCCCTTTCGCTTGCCCTTTGGGTCCTGTTGCCGCTTCTGCGTCTTCCGGCCCGGCCGGTAGCCCTTGGTTTGCAGCCCTCGCTCGCCGGGCTTCTCGCCTTTCGCCGGGTTAGCCACGTTATGGTAAATGGTCATCGTTGGCCTACCGCCAGCGGCCTCGATCGCTTCCTTCGGCGGCTGAGTTGGTGTCAGCGATCGTACAAACGGTGGAGTGCATCGGCCCGGCTCGCCTGGATCAGGGCTTCGCGGCCGGCGAAAGTGGTTCTCCGGTCTGCAGGTTGGCCTGCTTGACCACCGACCGTGCCGGCGTCGCTCACCTCGACATGCGCGCAAGCCGAAGTGCCCAGCGCGGAGGGCCGACACGCCGAGGTGAATTCGCGTCCAAGCGTTTTCTGCACCGGTCCTCTCGACCGAAGAGCGCAAGTCAATCTGTGCAGCCTGCTGCCGTCCGCAACGCCGAAGCACATATTTGAACGGATTGGGGCTGGTGTTTTTCCTGCTGTTCCAGCATACGGTTCGAAGAGGTTCTCGCCCGGGAACCCAGCCGATGAGGTAGCGAGTCGCTCTCGTCACGCGAGTTAGCCCACGGGTCGATGTCAAGAAACGCCACTGTTCTCTTGTCAAACGGGAAGCGACTGCCGGCTCGAAGGAGCCGGCAGCCAGCTCGGTCGGCGTGGTCTGCTTCCTTTCTTTAGGCGCCGGGCTGTTGCAGGGCGTGGATGATGTCGTTGAGGGCCGCCGACGAGATGAAGTTGAGCGGCACCGTCGTCATCACGATGGCGTTGTTGCTTGCATCCAGGATGTTGCCGAGGAGGCCCGGCGAGCCGGTGATGGTGGTCGGCTGCAAGTTCTGGAAGACCAGGTCGCTGTTGAGGAGAGTGGCGTTGGCCGGGTTGGGCGTGAAGAAGTTGGCGAAGCTGAAGCTCTCGTCGAAGACCTGCCCCGCCTGGTCCACGAACAACAACACCACTTGCCCGTTATCGATGCCCAGCCCGAACACCAGTAGCTGGCCCTGCGGCGTGGGCGCCGACGGAGGCGTCGGGGTGGTCGAGCTAACGGTCACCGTCACCGTCTTCGCGACGGGACTGTCGTTGGCGTCCGGGCTGGTGAGGAAGGCCGAGACGGTCTGCGCCCCCGTCTGCGTGGCGTTGACCGGGAGGGCGAACGACTGGCTCTGGTTGGCCGCAATCGCTCCGAGGGTGAACGTCTGGGTCTGGCCGCCCGAGGCGGCGGTCAGGCCGGCGGGCAGGGTCACGACGACCGTACCGTTGTCGGCGGGCAGGGCGTTGGCGCTGGTGTTGTTGACCGTGACCGTGAGGGTGCTGCTTCCCAGACCCAGAGTCGGCGGGGCCGTGATTGTGAGCGTGAGGTCGGCATTCTGGAACTGGAACGCGCCCACGTCGGGCGGGGTCGCGTCTGGATCGCCGCGCTCATCGGTCGTGATGCCGGCGATGGCCAGGCCCTTGTTGCGTGCCGGACTGTTGGGCGGCAGGGCCTCGGTCCACAGGGTCAACGCATGGCCGGTCGAACCGACCGTCGGGCCGCCGTTGTTGGTCAGTCCCGCCACCAGGTCGGTGAAGGGGCCGAACAGGTCGTTGGGCCCGTTGAAGACGCTATTGCCGTTGCCGGCGCCGGCCAAGCCGATCCGATTGTTGCCCAGGTCGGTGACCTTGACGCCGCCGTTGGCGGCGACGAAAACGTCCGGTCCATGTGCGGCGGCAGTGGCGGAGTTGTTGGCGACGATAGTGTTCTGAATGCTCAAGGTGGAACCGGCCGCACCCGCCAGGTTAAGGCCGCCGCCGAAGTCGGCGAGGTTGCCGGTGATGGTGTCAAACTGAAGCTTCAGACTGCCGGTGAAGCCGCTATCGAAGTCGATGCCGGCGCCGTTGGCGCTGGCCGTGTTGCCGGCTAGGGTCGAGTTGACGAGGGTGATGGCCGTGGTGAAGCCGTTGGCTTGGGCGGGGTTCGTGGTTAGTTGGATGCCGCCGCCGCCATCGTCCCCGTTGGTCGTGTTGTCGGCGATGGTGCTGTTCTGGATGGTGTAGGCGACATTGGCGGTCAAGTTTGCGCCGTTGGAGTTCTGGGCGAAGTATAAGCCGCCGCCGTCGTTGTGGGCGAAGTTGCCCTGGATTTGGGTGTTGGAGATGAGCGGCTGGGTGCCGCCCGAACCGGGGCCGCCGTAGGCGATGGCGCCGCCGTGGCCGCCCGTTGAGTTATCGAGGAAGAGGCTGTTGGCTATAAGCAGTCCGCCGAGGTTTTCGGAGTCATCGAAGCCGCCGCCGTCGTTGTCGGCGAAGTTGCCCTCCAGGGTGCTTTGGGTGATGGTGACCAAGCCGTTGCCGCTGTTGGCGATGCCGCCGCCCAATCCACCGGCGAAGTTTCCCGCGATGTAGGTCCCCGTCACGTTCAAATTGGCGCTGGCGGCGTTGATGGCGAAGAGATACACGCCGCCGCCGTTGTTCTCCGCGCTGTTGCCCGTGATGAAGGAGTTGTTGAGGACGACCGTGCCGGAGCCTTCTTCGTTGATGCCGCCGCCGTTGTCCCGGACATGGTTGTTGCGGACCGTGCTGTTATTGAGGGTCAGCATCCACGGAGTGCTCACCGTGTTCGTCATGGAGATACCACCGCCGAATTCGCCCCCGCTGCCATTGCTGACGGTGACGTTGTTGAGCGTCAGATCGACCGCGCCTTGAGCGCGGATGTCGCCGCCGTCGCCGGTTGCATCAAGGGCGTCGGCGGCCTGGCCGTTGGTGATGGTGAGGCCCCCGCTGTTGCCTTTGAAAGTCACTGAGGACGGGGTCGCCAGGGCGGTATTGCTGGGGTTGATGTCGAAGACGCGGGAGTTGCCCTGGGCGTCGATGACGACGGCGCCGCCGCTGTCGTTGCTGATGGTCAGGGTTTGGCCGGCGGTGAGGTTGATGGCGAACTCGCCGGCGGCGTTGTCGGACTCGTTAGGCGTGCCGGTCAGGGTGATGGCGTAGGTGCCGGGGGTCAGGATGCTGATGGTATTGCCCTGTCCGTTGCTGTTGGCTTGCTGGATGGCATTGCGCAGGGTGCCCGCCTGGTTGAGAATGTCGGCCGTGTTGGTAACGTCGAAGGTCGCCGGCACGGTACGATCCTCCAGCCATTCCAACTGCAACCTCCGCGTCGCGCGGCTCGCTGCGGCGACGGGCCGGCCCTGCCCGCATTGGCGAGGAAACCACCGTCCCAGAGTCTTGAACATCGGTCGGTTCATGGGATACTCCGTGCTGCCAGGCAGCATTCAGGGGTGCTTACACTTGGGCTCCCGTTCATCTCCTTCTACCGGGCCGTGACACGCGACGCTGTTTTGGGGCGGTTGGCACGTGTGTTCGGAGGCAGGTCGCTCGGCCGCCCGGCTCTCATCCGACGCCTGTTCGCGGCGGACATCGTGGACGATCGCATTCTCTCTGCGCAGGCTGTGCATCTTGCCCAACCGCAGCTGGTAAGGCCATTAACCCCTAGCCGCCCTACATCTGTTGCGGGTGTAAAAAAAGCCGACGTGGTCGAACACTCTCGGGGTATTCGACCACGTCGGCTTACTCGTTAACGGACCCCCCGGTCAGACCGAGTTGCCCTTCGCCTAGTCTTCCGATTTCAGATGGGTCTATCTGACCCAGTTTGTCAGCGAGCGCCCAAACTAGGCCACCCGGAGGCGCCCTCAAAGTAGGCCACTTTGAGGAGACGACGATTCGCCAGTTATCCTTGCGCAGACCCAGCGCGTGGAGGACAACCATGGCGAATCAACTCAACATGGCCACGATCGACACCATTCTCGTTCTGCATCAGCGGCGCTGGTCCGTCCGGCGGATTGCCAAGACGTTGGGCATCCACCGCGATACCGTCGCCCGTCACCTCCAGCAGGCAAATCAGGCCGGGGCGCTCACCGGCTCGACCGAAGTCAAATTAGGCCAGGCGCCCACCGGCTCGACCGATCCCCCGCAGGCGTTGGAGGCAGCCGGCTGCGTCGCGCCCGAACCTCCGGAGATAGGCACGGAAGCGCTTCAACCCCCTACGCCACGTTCGCTGCGGCAACCCAGTTTGTGCGAGCCATTCCGCGCGCTCATCCAGACCAAGCTCGATCAGGGCCTGACCGCGCAACGCATCTACCAGGACCTGGTCGCCGAACACGGCTTCACTGGCAAGTATCACAGCGTCCGGCGCTTCAGCCGTCACCTGGCCCCGACTCAGGATCTGCCCTTCCGGCGCCTGGAGTGCGGAGCCGGGGAAGAGGCTCAGGTCGATTTCGGCACCGGCGTGCCTCTGCGGTTGGCCGACGGCAAACGCCGGCGCACGCACGTTTTCCGCATCGTCCTCAGCCATTCGCGCAAAGCCTACAGCGAGGCTGTCACCCGCCAGACGACCGAAGCCTTTGTGCGTTGCCTGGAGAATGCCTTCTGGCACTTCGGCGGCGTGCCCCAACGCCTGGTCATCGACAACCTCCGCGCCGCCGTCACCAAGGCCGACTGGTTCGATCCCGAACTCAACCCCAAGGTGCTGGCGTTCGCGCGCGACTATGGCACGCTTTTTATGCCCACCAAGCCCTACACGCCTCGGCACAAGGGCAAGGTCGAACGCGGCGTCGATTACGTCCAGGAAAATGCCCTCCGCGGTCGGCAGTTCACCAGCCTGGACGCACAGAATCACTTCCTGCTCGACTGGGAACAAACGGTCGCCGACACGCGCATCCACGGCACCACGCGCCGCCAGGTCGGCGCTCACTTCGCCGCCGTGGAACGGCCGGCTTTGCAACGGTTGCCCTTGGAACGCTTCCCCTGCTTCCAGGAGGCACGACGCATCGTGCATCGGGACGGCCACGTCGAAGTCGAGCGGGCCTTCTACTCCGTGCCACCGGAATACCTGGCTCGATCGGTCTGGGTGCGCTGGGACGGCCGGTTGGTACGCGTCTTCAATGACCGCCTGGAGCAAATCGCGCTGCACGTCCGCCACGAGCCGGGACGCTTCAGCACCCAGTCGCAGCACCTCAGTGGCGCGAAGATTAGTGGCGTGGAACGCGGTGCCGTCTGGTTGTTGGGCCAGGTGCGTCGCCTCGGTCCGCACAGTCTGCGTTGGGCCGAGGCCATGCTTCAGGCGCGCGGCGTCGAGGGGGTCCGTGTGTTGCAGGGTCTGCTGAACCTGGCCCACCGTCATCCCTGTGCCGCCATCGAACATGCCTGTGACATCGCGTTATCACACGGCGCCTTCCGGCTGCGCTCCCTGCGTCATCTCCTCGAACGGGCCGAGCCACGCCAGGAGCACTTGCCGTTCCTGGAGGAACACCCGCTGATCCGCGACCTGTCCGACTACGGCCACTTCGTCCGCGACGCCTTCCACCAGGAGGTGCCGCCGCCGACCGTTGCCCCCGGAACGCCCCACGACGCCGACCACAACCCTGTCGCCCCTGTTCCATTCCCAAAGGAGGTAGAACGATGACCGAGTCGCTGCGTAACGCCCTCAAACGTCTGCACATGTCCGGACTGCTGGAGAGTCTGGAGGTGCGTCTGCACGAGGCCGCTGCCAACAACCTGAGTGCGGCCGAGTTCCTGGAGATCGTGCTGCACGACGAACTGGCGGTGCGGGCCGACCGCCAGTTGCAACGCCGCGTCAAGGCGGCGCAGTTCCGCGAGTTGAAAACGCTGGAGGACTTCGACTGGTCGTTCAACCCGTCGATCAAGAAGAAGCAGGTGTTTGAACTGGCCACCTGCCGCTTCATCCGCGAGGCCCGCGACGTTCTCTTCCTGGGTCCTCCCGGCGTGGGCAAGTCCTTTTTGTGCCAGGCGATCGGCTATCAGGCGCTCAAGGCCGGCTTCGGCGTGCTGTACCGCTCGATCTTCGATGTGGTGCGTGACTTCCTGCACGACGAGGCGTTGGGCGGCGAGGACAAGGTGCTGGCGCGCTACCTGAAGCCGGACCTGCTGATCGTAGACGACATGGGCATGAAGCAGCTTCCCAAGCGCTCGGGTGAATACCTGTTCGAGATCATCATGCGGCGTTACGAGACGCGTGCGACGGTGATGACGTCGAACCGGCCGCTGGAGGACTGGGGCAAACTCATCGGCGACGTGCCGAGCGCGACAGCGATCCTGGACCGCTTCCTGCACCATGCCGAGGTGGTGCAGATCACCGGCAAGAGCTATCGCCTGCGTCAGGCCAACCGCTGCGGAGGAGACGGGGACAGTGCGACCAAAGCAGGCCAAGTGGAAGAAGGTGTCGGGGCAGCAAAATAGGCCAGGCGCTCACCGGCTCTGCTGGAAGTCAAAATAGGCCAGGCGCTCACCGGCTCGGCACCCTGAAGGAGGTCGAGAGCAGGGGGTTGCGTGCCTGCTCCCCGTGCTGAGGGAGACACGGGACCAAGGTCGGTCGCCGAGGCAACAGGCCTGAAGAAGGATGGAAGGATAAGATGCTGAAAAGAAGTGCAGGAATCGTTGGCACGGAAGCTGAGAATACGGGGAACTGGGTGGCCTAATTTGAAGGCGCTCATGGGTGGCCTAAGTTGAGGCGCTCGGTGACACCGGAGCGTTCCTTGGGAACTGCTGGGTCGGAAGAGCCGCTCCCGATCACAAGGCTCCCCGAACGGGACACTCTTCGGTGCGCCTTGTGAGGTGAGATCGGTTCTGCCAACGGAGATTGGCCTCACTGGAAGGAGGTGAGTTATGCACCGCCTTACGGGCTGAACGACAGCTCTCCCGGACACCTCCACTCGAAAGGGTTGGGGGGACCAAAGCAGGGCGGCAAAAGGCGAATGAGGCCCAGCATCATGGCCAAGAGGTTCGTCAGCAAGGCTGTCTACGGGCAAGGCTATACTGCTTGAACTCCAGTCCGCCGGGGCCCGGTCCGCCCCTCGGGAAAGATGCTGAGACCCGAAATCTGGCCGTCGTTAGCTCATTCGAAGAAAGCGACGAACTTCCCGGCCAGACGGTATCCCAATGAGGGAACACAAGGACGAACGGAGGCCCTACCGACAGACCGAACCGATCTTCGCAACCAAGGGATCGCCTAAAGGTGGTAACACCCAGGGCGACAGAGTCCTCGTAGTAGCCCAACGCCTGGGGTAATGCCCAGGACATGGTGAAGGGGGACAGGTCCCGGGGCTTCCAACGACCGGAGGCGTCCGTATGGACAACCAAGCTCTGATCGGCTTAGAAGCACTACGCAAACACAACGTGGACCGAGGTTGGGTGAACTTCGACCTCTACCGCCTCCTCTACAGACCCGAACTGTACGAGGTGGCCTATGAGAGGATCAAGTCCAAACCCGGCAACCTGACTGCGGGAAGCGACGGACAAACACTCGACGGGTTCTCCCACCAGACTATCACCAATCTGATAGCGAGCCTTCGAGACGAGAGCTTCCAATTCCAACCGGCCCGAAGGACACACATCCCCAAGGCCAACGGAAAAACGAGAGCGCTCGGCATCCCGTCCCCGCGCGACAAGGTCGTCCAGGAGGCGCTACGCCTGATCCTCGAAGCGATCTACGATAGCCCTCACGGGGCCTACTTCCTGGAATCCAGTCATGGCTTCCGACCCAACCGGAGTTGTCACACGGCACTACGGGAATTCAGTGAGCGATGGACGGGTGTGACGTGGATCATCGAAGGCGACATCAAATCTTGCTTCGACGAGATCGATCATCATGTGCTGGTCAACTTGCTGAAAAGAAAGATCGCGGACGGGCGTTTCCTCAATCTGATTTGGAAAGCCCTCCGCGCCGGCTACCTGTGGGGACAAGAAAGGAGGGACACGCTCACCGGCAGCCCACAGGGCAGCATTCTCAGCCCGATCCTGGCCAACATCTACTTGCACGAGCTGGACTGCTTCGTAGAACAGCTACGCCTCAGGTATGAAAAGGGCCTGGAACGTTGCCGCAACCCCGAGTATGAGCGGGTGAAAAAGCAACGCCGTTACTGGCTGAGAAAGACGGCCGGGGTCTTCACCTCCCACATCAAACAGCTCACCCAGCACCTGCGGTCTCTACCTTCAGGGGATCCACACGATCCGGACTATATCCGGGTTCGCTACCTCCGCTACGCCGACGACTGGATCCTAGGAGTGATCGGCCCCAAACGCCTGGCCGAGACGATCAAGGAAGAAGTCCGACAATTCTTGAAGGACCGACTTTTACTAGAACTCAGCCAGGAGAAGACCTGCATCACGCATGCCAAAACCGAGGAGGCCAACTTCCTCGGCGTCAGGCTGTCCATCGGGAAGGCGCAACGTTCCGAGGCCAAGATCAGCTCCCAACGGTCCCCGGACGGACGGATGTTTAAACGACGCGTGACGGGATGGATTCCCATCTTAAAGGTTCCCACGCCCAAACTGGTGCAACGATTGCATCAGAAAGGGTTCTGTGAGGCGGACGGCTGGCCCACTTCGCAAAAACAATGGCTCCTGCTGGACGCCGACCAGATCATCCGTTTGTACAACAGCATCCTGCGTGGGCTGCTGAACTATTACCGGTTCGTGGACAACTTCGCGTCCCTGAGTCGCATCCAGTACATCCTCTATTACTCCCTGGCGAAGACGCTGGCACACAAGTACTGCCGCACCGTGAACGTGATCTTTGGGCGACACGGACGCAACCTGCGGTTCGAGTGGCAACTCCGCGATGGCACACGGAAAACCGTTGCATTCGCGGAAAACAGCGACTGGACCGTGAAGACGGATGCATTCGTGACCTACCCGCCAGATCCCGATCTGTTGGGATGGCAGACCCACCTGCGCACACGTTCGAAGCTAGGATTCCCGTGCCTCATCTGCGGGGAAGGAGACGACGTGGAAATGCACCACGTCCGCCATATCCGCAAGATGGGGTTAAGAAAGCCAAGGGGCTTTCAGGCCGTAATGAGATCGCTAAATCGCAAGCAGATCCCCGTCTGCAAAGGATGTCACCGGAAGATCCACCTGGGAGAATACGATGGCATCCGCCTGCAAGATCTGGCTTACGACTTCACCGCACGTCCTGAATAGCCTGGGACCGGAGAGCCGGATGCCTCGAAACGGGGCCTGTCCGGTTCGGGAGGGGGCGGTTGGATTCCCTTTGCAAAAAGGGGCTGGCCGCCTACCTCATAAATGTCTCTTGAGAGTCGCGCGCTCTCATATTCAGAAAAACGCTTGTGGATATTGAAGTTATGGCGATTTATTCGATGACGCCGAAAATAGTTCGCGTCCCGTTCGGGGTGCGAATGAGACACTCCTCGAACTCGCGCGCTCGCGCGTCCTGTTAACCGGATTGTAGATAAGTTTTGTGAAAAAACTGTGAAGCGGTCTAGTTAATTCGTTGCAACCTTGCGCGGCACAATTCGGGTGCCCATCATTTCTGGGCCGGCGAGAGGGCGCTTCTTCCGTTCGGCCAGGAGTATCTGTAGTTCCTTTTCCAGCCGGCCGGCGACCTCGGCCGCCTCGTCGGGGCGGTCGGCCAGGACCTGCCGGACCTGGCCGATGACCGCCCGTCCGTCCCATTCGTCCTCCGTCATCCATAGGTCTTCGGGCCTCTTCGTCACGGAGCGTAAATCGGGCCACTGCCGGTCCAGATCCCGGAACCGTTCCATCGCCTCCGCCAAGCTCTGCCGCCCCGCGATCACCTCCTGGGCGATTTGCCATTTGGCCTCGATGCGACGAAACGAGGCCTCACGCAACTGCCTCAGTTGCTCGCGGCGCACAAGGTCTTCCGCCATCGAGTCTCCGCGGCTGGAATCCCACCGGGCGGGGTAGGTGAGCAGGCAGGAGGGATCGAAGAAGACGACTCCCAAAGCCAGCACACCAATGCAAAGCACGCCTGCGGCGAGTCGGATGAACTTGGCCATCGGGGCACCCCTGCAGCAAGACCCGGGGAGCCATCCGGAAAAAGGCTCTCGCCGGGCGGCGGCCTGCGTTACAATGGGGAGACATCTCGTCCGGCGCAGACCGGGCGCCGGGGCGATGCCGGGCCGGTGCGGCTTCTGCTTGGCGGCGAAACGCGCCGGCCCCCTTTTTGGCTTGCCTGCCCCGTTCCGTGGGTTGGGTCGAGTCTTCGGGGCTTACCGAACAATCCACCCGGCAGCAAATGACGATGCTGTCGGTGTCTGTGGAGAGCAGAATTCGATCCTCAAGAACCTCGAGCTTTCACCTCACTCCAGGTTTCACCCTGGTGCGAGCCGGTTTGAACTCCGCTTGAACTGCGACGAGAGGGGCTGAATTGATAGCGCCGGTCCGGTAACCAGCGATTCCACAGACATCGAACCGTCTTCAGGAACGAACGGAGCCAGTCCGCCGCGCGTTTACTCATCTGATCCTTCGGGCCGCAGAAAATCGGTTGGACACTAATCGGCCACGTTTTGTCTTAAATAAGACAGAATGGAACAAGCGAACATGAAATTCCTTATATGTCAAAGTAAAAAATTCAACAACAATTGAGGGAAGATCTTGCAACATTCCTGTCGCCTTGAAGTCTTGATCTATAGGTCATTTCGCCAGTATCCCTCCCGAAAGCTGCTTTGGTACAGGGTTTAGAAGAGGCTTCTGACCACCTCGACGTTATCGCAAGTCGTAGTTCTCGGCCACCACCTCTGCACAACAATTCTCGATTCCCCGCAAAGAGAATTGATTTCTCCTGCCGCTGTAGGATCACTTGGCCTCTCCCCGAGGTGCCCGAGAGCGAGGCCACTTACTCGCTCTGGCTCGCCCCGAAACAAGGGGGTATCGCTCGGTGTCGGCTGGCCGCTGTTTGGTTCTTTGCCTTGCTCCCCTACTGTGGTACTCAACAAACCAGCGCAAATGCCATCACGATGCGCCGAATTTTTCCCCGCGCAGCCGCCGTTGCTCGGCCGCCGGAACAGCCTTTTCGGCGGTCGGGGTGCTGAGCGCTTGTAATTCCCGACACCAAGCTTTACACTCATGATGCACCTTAATTAGACCTAAAACACCTCGGGAGCAAGCACCCGTGTCCGGCAACGGATCGGTCACCCAATGGATTCACCAGCTTAAGGCTGGGGACCAGGCGGCCTTCCAGAAGCTCTGGAAACGCTATTTCCGCCGGCTGGTCGGGCTGGCCCGGAAGCACCTCCGGGGGGTGCCCCGCTGTGCAGCCGACGAGGAGGACGTGGCCCTGAGCGCCTTCGACAGCTTCTTCCGTCGTGCCCGGAAGGGCCGCTTCCCCAAGCTGCTCGACCGCAACGACTTCTGGCAGCTGCTGGTGCTCATCGCCGGGCGGAAGTCATCGAACCTGGCCAAGCACGAGCGACGGGAGAGAAGGGACGGCGGCAGAGTGCAGCACGCCTCCACCCTCCCCGGTGGTGCCGGGTCGGGGGAAGGTCTTCTCTTTGCGAACCTGATCGGCCGGGAGCCAGACCCTGCCCATGGCGGCTCAGGTGGTGGAGGATTACGAGCGCCTGCTCGACGGACTGGGCGACGACATGCTGCGCTCGGTTGCGGTTTGGAAGCTGGAGGGCTACACCAACAAGGAGATAGCCGCCAAGCTGGGTCGGGCGCCGGCAACGGTCGAACGGAAACTGCGGCTGATCCGCGACGCCTGGGAGAAGGAGGTCGCGCCGTGAGCCAATCCTCCCAAGCGGGCCGCGGTGCGGGGCCGCCGCCGGTGGCCCGACACGTGGATAAAGTCTGCGACTGCTTCGAGGAGGCCTGGCTGGCCGGACAGCGGCCCTGTGTGAAGGAGTACCTGGGCGAGGCGCCCGAACCGGAGCGCTCGGACCTGTTCCGCGAATTGCTGAGGATTGATCTGCATTATCGCCGCCAACAGCGGGAAACACCGACCGAAGCGGAGTACTGCCAGCTCTTCTCCGAGTACACCGACCTCATCCATGCCGTCTTCCGCGAAGAGGCCCCGTGGAGGGAGCGGCGGTCCGCGGAGGCACACTCCTCCCTACCATTCGGAGAAGAGACGGGCCCGGAATCGGCCGTCGCGGTGCCAGCCGAGTGTCCCGATTATCTGGGCCGCTACCGGATCACGGCGACGCTCGGCTCCGGCACCTTTGGCATCGTCTACCAGGCCTATGACGGGGAGCTGCGGCGGGACGTGGCCATCAAGGTGCCGCACAGAAAGCACGTCGCTTGCCCCGCCGACATCGAGGCCTACCTGGCCGAGGCCCGCGTACTGGCCAGCCTGGAACACCCGCACATCGTGCCCGTCCACGACCTGGGGCGCACCGTCGACGGCCTGTGCTACGTCGTCTCCAAGTTCATCGCGGGCACGGACCTGGCCCAGAAGGTCGAGCAGGTCCGCCTCTCGTCCGCCGAGTCGGCGGGGCTGGTAGCAGCAGTCGCGGAGGCGTTGCACCACGCTCACCGCAAGGGGGTGGTGCATCGGGACATCAAGCCGGCCAACATCCTCCTCGACACGGCCGGCCAGCCCTACGTGGCCGACTTCGGACTGGCGCTGAAGGAGGAGGACTTCGGCCGGGGGGCGGCGTTCGCCGGCACGCCGGCTTACATGAGTCCGGAGCAGGCCCGTGGCGAGGGCCACCGGGTGGATGGCCGGTCCGACATCTTTAGTCTGGGCGTGGTCTTCTACGAGCTGCTCACCGGGCGACTCCCGTTCCGGGGCGAAACGAGGTCCGAGCTGCTGGAGCAGATCACGTCGGTCGAGCCGCGGCCGCCTCGCCAGGTGGACGACGCTATTGGGAAAGAGCTGGAGCGCATCTGTCTCAAGGCCCTCGGAAAGCGGGCGGCGGAGCGGTACACGACCGCACTGGACCTGGCCGACGACCTGCGCCACTTCCTGGACGAGTCCGCGCCGGCGGAACCGCTCCGGGCACCGGCTGGCGTTGCTGCTACCCAAGTGGCCAAGCCGACTCCGATGACGGTCGTCATAACACCGCCGAGGCCTGTCAAGGTCGTGCCCAAGGGATTGCGCTCCTTCGATGCCGGTGACGCCGAGTTCTTCCTGGATCTGTTACCCGACCCCCGAGACCGAGAGGGGATGCCCGACAGCATCCGCTTCTGGAAGGCTCGGGTCGAGGAGACCGACTCCGACAACACGTTCTCGGTGGGCCTGATCTACGGCCCGTCCGGCTGCGGCAAGTCGTCGCTGGTGAAGGCCGGCCTGCTGCCCCGGCTAGTCGGCCACGTCGTGGCCGTCTACATCGAGGCGACGGCCGACGACACCGAAACCCGACTCCTGAAGGGGCTGCGCAAACACTGCCCGGAACTGCCCGATGGCCTGGGGTTGATCGAGGCGGTCGCGGCACTGCGCCGGCGGCGGGGCCTCCCTGCGGGCAAGAAAGTGCTGATCGTTCTGGATCAGTTCGAGCAGTGGCTGCACGCCAAGCGCGAGGAACAAAACACCGAACTGGTGCAAGCCCTGCGGCAGTGCAACGGGGGGCGTGTGCAGTGCCTCGTCATGGTGCGGGACGACTTCTGGCTCGCCGTCAGCCGGTTCATGGCCTACCTGGAAGTCGAACTTCTCCAGGGCCGCAACATGGCCCTGGTCGATCTTTTCGATCTCCGCCATGCGCGGAAAGTGCTGCTGGCATTCGGTCGAGCGTTCGGTGCGTTGCCAGGAAGTCGAGGCGAGGTGACCGAGGATCAAGGCCGCTTCCTCGACCAGGCTGTTGCCGGGTTGGCGCAAGAAGGTAAAGTCATCTCGGTCCGGTTGGCGCTCTTTGCCGAGATGGTCAAAGGCAAGGCGTGGCAGCCCGCCACCCTGAAGGAAGTGGGGGGCATGGAAGGAGTTGGGGTAACCTTCCTTGAGGAAACTTTCGCCGCGCCGACTGCCGCACCGCAGCATAGGGTCCATCAGAAGGCGGCTCAGGCGGTACTGAATGCCCTCCTGCCCGAAACCGGCACTGCCATCAAGGGCCACATGCGGTCGCAGCAGGAATTGCTGGAAGCGTCAGGCTATGCCCAACGGCCACGGGACTTTGGGGAATTGCTCCGCATTCTAGACCGCGAGACCCGCCTTGTCACGCCGACTGACCCGGAAGGCCAAGAGGCGGCCGATGAGTCGACGTCCCTGGCCCAGCGGGGCGGAAAATACTACCAGCTCACTCATGATTATCTGGTTCACTCCTTGCGGGATTGGCTAACCCGCAAACAGAAGGAAACCCGTCGGGGTCGGGCTGAGCTTGGCCTGGCCGAACGAGCGGCCTTGTGGAATGCCAAACCGGAGAACCGCCGCCTACCCGCCTGGTGGGAATGGGTCAACATTCGCCTGTTCACCCGCAAGACAGCCTGGACCGGGCCGCAACGGAGGATGATGCGGAAGGCGGGGCGCCATCATGTCCTGCGTGGGACGGCTCTCTTGCTCCTGCTGTTTCTACTCGGCGGGGCCGGCTGGGAGGGCTTCGGCCGCCTGGAAGCTCACGCCTTGCGGGACCGCCTGGTGAACGCTAACACCGTGGACGTGCCCCTGATCGTGACCGATCTGGCGCCCTATCGCCGCTGGGCCGACCCCCTCCTCGGGGACCTGTACCAGCAGGCCGAGGCTGATGCGGACCCCCGGAAGCAACTGCACGCCAGCTTGGCCCTCCTGCCCGTGGACGAGGGCCAGGTGGACTACCTGTACGGCCGGCTGCTCGACGCTGAGCCGCAGGAAGTGGCCGTGATCCGGGAGGCCTTGTTGCCGCACCAGGAGCAACTCCTCGACCGGCTGTGGGCCGTGGTGGAGCGGCCGCCCAGGGGTAACGAGGAGCGACGGCTCCGGGCAGCCTGTGCCCTGGTCGCCTATACCCGGGAGGATGCCCGCTGGGACCAGGCCCGCGGCCCGGTGGTGGAACAGTTGGTGGCCGTCAATCCAGCATTTCTCAGTTACTGGATCGATGGCTTCCGGCCCATCAGGGAACGGCTGCTGGTGCCACTGGCGGTGGTCTTCAAGGACCGGAAGGAGGGCCGCACCGCTGAGCGCAGCGTCGCCACCAGCGTCCTGGCGGATTACGCCGCCGACCGTGCGGCCTTGCTGGCCGACCTGGTTCAGGATGCGGACGAGAAGCAGTTCGCCGTGCTGTTTCCGAAGCTGGAGGCGCACCGCGAACAGGTGTTGACGGTGCTGAGCGAGACGGTAGCCACGGACCTGGAGTCAAAGAAGACCGAGGCGGACAAGGAGAAGTTGGCCAAGCAGCAGGCGAATGCCGCCGTGGCCCTGTTGCGGATGGGCCAGGCCGAGGCGGTATGGCCTTTGCTCAAACATCCCTCCCATCCCCAGGCACAGGCATACGGTTTCTCCGATCCTCGGTTGCGGAGCCACCTGATCCACCTACTGGCCCCGCTGGGTGCCGATCCGGCCCCTGTTATGAAGCGCCTGGAGGAAGAGAAGGAAGTGTCGATTCGGCGGGCCTTGCTGCTGTGCCTCGGGGAGTTCGGGCCGGACCAGCTGGCTCCCGGCGCGCGGGAGACCTTGATTCCGAGGGTGGTTCGACTCTACCGAGAAGCCCCCGACCCCGGCGTTCACGGGGCGGCGGAATGGCTGCTACGCCGCTGGGGACAGCAAGGGAAGATCCAGGACTTCGAGCGCGAGTGGACGAACGATCGACGGAAGCGGCAGGCGAGGGAGGGAGAAATCGAGCGGCAGCTGGCCCGGGGAGTGGGTCGAGACGAAGGATACTGGTACGTCAATGGCCAGGGTCAGACGCTGGTGGTGATTCCGGGGCCGGTGAAGTTCCGGATGGGTTCTCCCCCTACGGAGGCCGGGCGGGAAGGAGGGCCGGAAGGGAAGATAGAAATGCAGCACGAGAAACGGATCGAGCGCTCGTTTGCCATCGCCGCCCGGGAAGTGACGGTGCGGCAGTTTACCGTCCCAGGGTTCCGGGCGTTTTACAAAAAGGCCGTTGGAGGAGAATTCACATACAACAAGGACTTCTCTCCGACTGCGGACTGTGCAGTGAACACCGTGACTTGGTATCAGGCGGCAGCGTACTGCAACTGGCTGAGTGCGGAGGAAGGGCTACCCGAGGACCAGTGGTGCTACCTGCCGACCAGCAACGGGCAGTATGCCGGGGGCATGAAGCTGGCCCCAGACTATCTGAAGCGGCGGGGCTATCGTCTGCCGAGCGAAGCGGAATGGGAATGGGCGTGTCGGGCGGGCTCGTTGACCAGCCGTTACTACGGGGAATCGGAGGAGTTACTGGGGAAGTATGCCTGGTACACGACCAATTCGCGGGACCGGGGGATGCTGCCGGGGGTGCCGGGCCAGTTCGGGGTGCCCGGGGATTGTTTGAAGCCGAACGATTTGGGGCTGTTTGATATGCTGAGCAATGCGTTGGAGTGGTGCCAGGACAAGGTTGCGTTCTATGAGGCGGGGGAAGACAAAGAGGATAAAGAAGATATAATAGATAAAGATAGTAGTCGTCGGGTACGTGGCGGCTCGTTCACCAATCATGCGTTGTACGTCCGCTCTGCCTTCCGTTACGAGTTTGTGCCGTCGAACCGTGACGCCACTGTCGGCTTCCGTCCGGCGAGGACTTTTACTGCTGAGTAGCTTTACCCCACATTTCCCAGTTCTGATCGCTGCGCAAAGAAGGTTACCCGTGTTGGATCTTCAATCCGGCCTGGGCGAAGAAGGATTGGACCAAATGCGGCTTCTGGCGCAGGCGACCGACGGCCAGGTGGAACTCCTGGTGCAACTCCTCCAGGTCCCGGCACGCCAGGTTGCGCATCTCCACGTTCTTGAGGTGGTGCCAGCCCCCTTCGTCCCACGGGTTCAGGTCCGGGGCGTAGCCGGGCAGGGCCTCCAGCCAGACCTTGCCGCGCGTGCCCGGCCACGAATTCCTTGACCGCCGCCCGGCGGTGGATGGGCGAGCCGTCCCAGATCACCAGCAGCCGTGGCCCCGCCACGCGCAGCAGGTGCTTGAGGAACTCGACGCTGTGCAGCCCGTTGAGCGACTCCTGCCGCGCCAGCGTGTAGACCTTGCCCGCGGGCGTCATCCCGCCCATGACCGACAGGTGGTCGCGCGTCTGCTTCTCGTGGAGGACCGGCGTCTGCGCCTCGGGGGCGTACGTCCGGACCACCCCCGGCAGCAGGTAGAACCCCGATTCGTCCTCGAAAACCAGCACCCGGCGCTCGCGCCGTGCCCGCCGGAGCAAGTCCGGCCAGACCTCGTCCCGCCAGCGCCGGATGGCCTCCTCGTCCCGCTGGATGGCCCGCCGGATCGGCACCTGGGGCGTCCAGCGCAGTTCCTTGAGCAGCCGGCCGACGTGGCCCTTGTGGTAGCGGACGCCGAACTCCTCCTCGATGACCTGGGCGATGCGGGCACAGGTCCAGACCTCGCCGCGGAAGCCGTACGCCTCCGCGCCATGCCAGAGGAACTCCGGGATCAGGCGCTTCTGAGCGGCCGTGAGCTTGGGCGGCGGGCCGGGGCTGGGGTGGGCGCGCAGGGCCTCCGGCCCGCCGTCGCGGGCCCGGGCGAACCAGCGGCTGACGCTCACCGGGCGAGACGCCGAGCGCCTCGGCGATGTCGTGCCGAGACCAGCCTTGTCGCTTCAGGTGCAACGCTCGAAACCTCCGCCACTCCAGCGCCGTCAGCCGGAAGGGACTCCGGGATCTCCATGCCCCTATTCTACGTGGCGAGGACGGTAACACCCTTTGCGCAGCGATCAGTTGAACCTCGGCTTTCGGCATGCAGACGAAATACCACGAAAAAAGCATCTCTGACTGAACTGTCGATCCGGTTCTTTCATCGTTCGCAGCGTGTCACAGGTCGGATTGGCCTGCGCCTGGCCTTCTCGTCGTGCGGTAGAAGGCCAACTCGGCTGGGGACCCATCTGCCGGCCGAAGCGACTTCCCTACCTCGGATCTCGAACCCGTTTAACAGCCCTCATCGATGACAAATCGGGATGGTCCTCGGCCCGCGCGGTCCACCAGGGCATGGTTTGCAAGTTTCCCCCATCGGGCCCTTGATTGTCAGGGGTGCCTCGACAAGCGGGAGCGCCTCATCCGGCAAGTAAATCATTGGGCTGGCGTCACTTCCCACAGGAGCACTTCGCTCCAGACGATGCAGACATGTTGGAATGCTCGTGCGTCCGCTCCCTTCCGCAGAGAAGGATTCTTCTCGGCCTGTGCGCTAACCCCCGTGTCGAGAGCGTTCGCCGCCCAATCTACCGCGTTCCCGGGTGAGAACCTCTTCGAACAAGTTCATTCAGATTGATACGCATCGAAGGTAAGCGTCCGGTGATGGGGCGTCTTGCGGGGTCGATTACGATGGGAGCTTTCTTAACCCACGAGGAGGCCCCACCCCATGCCAAACATTCGTCGCCGTAACCAATCCCGTGAGCAGTTCTGGCGGGAAACCGTCGTGGCCTGGAAGCAATCCGGCCAGTCCGTCCGCGCTTTCTGCGCCGCTCGCGGACTCAACGAGGCCACCTTCTTCGCACGCCGGCGCAACTGGCCGACCGAGAGCCAGCCCAACGTCCCGCCAGCCCGGCGCCGGCGCCTCCGTTCGTGCCCGTCAAATTTGTTCCTGACCCGACGGTCGAAGTCGTCCTTGCCAGCGGCTTGGTCGTCCGTGTCCCCATGACGGCCGATCCCGCTGCCGTCGCCCGCCTCATCGCCGCCCTGGGGGGTAAGCCGTGCTGACCCTCGGGCTGACCGGCCGTATCTGGATCTGCGTCGAGCCCCAGGACGGGCGCAAGAGCTTCGACGGGCTGGCGGCCGTGGTCGCCTCCCACATGGCGCGGGACCCGCTGAGCGGCGACTTGTACGTGTTCCGGAATCGCAGGGGCGATCGGCTGAATCACTATCGGAAGCGCATGCTGAAGTACCGGGACAAGCTGTTTACCTTCCTCGACCACGACGGCGTCCCGTGGAACAATGTGTCTGTCCGGCGATCACCATTCTTGACGGTCATGGTTCAATGATCTCCGAAAGGAGAGCATCATGGCCAACGGCAAGCAGCGCGATCCAGGCAAAGAACAACACTGGCGAGGCTTGATCCAACTCTGGAAGGACAGTGGTCTTACGGTTCGGGCTTTCTGCGCCCGCCACCACGTCACCCAAGCCAGCTTCTACGCGTGGCGACGTGAACTGCAACAGCGCGTTGCCGCCGCCACTTTTGTCCCCGTTCAAGTCGTCACCGACGACCAACCGACTCCCGTCACTTCCATTTCTACCATCGAGGTGGTTTTGGCTGGTGGCCACTGTGTCCGAGTCACTCCCGGCTTCGATCCGGCGACGTTGCGACAACTGCTGGCGGTGCTGCAGGAGGGCGGGCTATGCTGAACTTCCCCCCGGCCGTGCGCATCTGGCTGGGGACGGCGCCGGTCGATTTACGCCGTAGCTTCGACGGGCTGGCCGAGCAGGTGAGGCAGCAGCTGCACAACGACCCGCTGTCCGGGCATATTTTGATGATGGCATCACTTTCCCCCTTTCGGATCACTCGTTCTCTTGTTCGTGTTTGGGGCCCTTCTCGCCTCCCTTGCTGTCGGTGTGGTCAGCTCCACCGGTGGCGCCTTACTCCGGTGGGCGCCTCGTAGGCCCGCAGCCGCCGCAATCGCCGCCGTTCCACGGCGTTGGCCCACACGATCCAGCGGCTCTTGTCCCCTGCCAGCTGCCGACCGATGAGATACCCGGACCGTAGCCATCTGTGAAGCACGATCGGCTTGACCCCCAACTGGGTGGCCAGCACCGGCAGCCACCACTCGCCTTTGCCCGGCCCGGCCCCCGGCTTCCCCAACCCCGCCGGGATGCCGGTCAGGCCGAACCGTCCGAACAGACGCCTGACCGTGCCCTCCGTGAAGGCCTGGCCGCGTGGCATAATGAACCCTTCCCGATTGAGCACCGCAGCGATCTGTTGGCCCGTCATGCCCTGCCCGCGCAGGATGCTTACCCGCTCCTTCAACTCCTCAAAACGCGCTAGCCGCTCGTAGCTCCGCAGCCCCTGCCGCACGACGTGGTGCCCCAACGCCCCTCCCCTCCAGTAGACCACGACATCGACCAACTCGGTCTCGCCCTGCCGCGCCAGCTCGACCCGATCGATCAGCAACCGGACGACCCCTCGCCGGTCCGTCCCGCGCGTCGTGGCCGCTTGCCATAACCCCGGCAGGTCGGTCGCCAGTGCCCGGATGCGCGCCCGCTCCGCCACTGTCAACTCGCGCGGCTGCTCGGCCTGGAACCGGGCGTAGTCCTCCTCCACCCGCAGGGCCTCCGCCAGCCTCTCCTCCCAGCTGCCTCTCCAGCTCCCGCGTTACCAGCCGGTTCTCCGGCTCGGCCGCGTCGTACTGCCGCCGCGCCCGCTCGGCCTCATAGCGGGCCCGCTCCATCTTCTGCTGCCAGGTGGCGTGCAGGCGGTCCCGGTCGCGGCCCGCCTGCTCGGCCGCCCGCAGGCTCAACTCCAGCGCGGCCGGCTGCACCGCTTCGAGCACCAGCGACTCGATGAGCCGGTCCACCGGCAGCGCCGCCAGGCTCTGACAAAGCGGCCCGCTGCCCTCGTAGTGGCCGGGGTCGCAAACGTACCGGGGTTCGCGCGGCTCGTGCGTCTTCGCAGCCGCCATCGGCCGACCGCACCGTCCGCACCGGGCGATCCGGTTGAGTAGCGTCGAGGTGCGGGAGCACTTCTTGCTCGTGCCCCGGCCCTTATCGTTCTCAGCCATCCGCCGCCGGTTCTCCTCGTACTGCTCCCAACTAATGTAAGCGGGGACCCGGTCGTGCAATAGGCACAGCCACTCCTCCTCCGGGACGGAACGCAGCCCGACCTTGCCCTCGGCCTGCTTGGTCCGATCGACCTGGCGCCGCCCGTACACGTACGCCCCGGCGTAGAACGGGTGGCGGAGCATGTCGTAGATGGTACTGAGCCGCGGCCGACGCCAGGTCAGGGCCCCTTATCCGGTCCGTGGTACAACCGCACCCCCAGGCGGATGTCGTGGGCGATGAGGTAGGCATGCGCCTGCGCGCCGACCCCAACTCGGCCACCTTCTCGAAGACGATCCGGACGGACGAGCGGGCCTGCTCATCGGGCTCCAGGGCAATGCCCCCTTCTGGCGTGCGGACATACCCGATCGGCACGAAGCTGAACAGCTCGCCGCGCCGGGCCTTGTTCAACTTCCCTTGATGCAGCCGCGAGCGCAGCACGTGCAACTCGGCCTCGCTCATCATCCCGCGCAGGCCGAGCAGCATGCGGTCGTTGTGGTCGATCGGGTCGTACACCCCGTCGGCGTCCGCCAGCAGAACCTGGAACAAGGCCGCACAGCTCCAGGAGTTGGTGCCAGTCCTTGCACGACCGGGCCAGTCGGCTCATCTCCCGGCCGAACACGATGCCGACATGGCCCAACGAGACCTCGGCCAGCAGCCGCTGGAAGCCGAGCCGGTTCTCGACTGACTGGCCGCTGATTCCCTGGTCGTCGTCGATCACCAGGACGCGGACTCCGCCCAGCCGAACTCGATGGCCCGGCGGCGTAGCTGGTATTGCAGGTCGGCGGATTCGCGATGGTCGGCGACTTGCTGGGGGGTCGATTGGCGGACATAAACGACGGCCAAGCGGTCCAGATGGCGGGCTAGGATCTTGTGGGCGGAGAGCGGGACGAAGGGCTTAGCGCTGCTCATGGCTTTCCTCCTCGGTGCTGGCCGCGAGTTGCCCGGCGAGCATCCGGCCGAGGAGGCGAAGCAGCTCCTCCCGGTGCGTCGTCGGCAGGTCGTGCCACTGGGGTAGGAGGGGGGTAGACGGGGCGTCAGGCGCGGGGGGGCGCAGGGTTGGGTGGGGAC
This sequence comes from uncultured Planctomycetota bacterium, assembly GCA_963767535.1. Lineage (GTDB taxonomy): Bacteria > Planctomycetota > Planctomycetia > Gemmatales > Gemmataceae > JAJPHU01. The sequence goes on along the minus strand of CAVYEC010000003.1, from coordinate 4,400,756 downwards.
ATGGTGCGGATCCTCCGTTGGGTGTCACTGCTTGTCGTTGACACCAGCGGGCCAGCTCCAGCAAGGCCCACGCGTCTACGACGACAGGTGTCGTTGTAGTGGTCTTGACAACGGTCGTCCCGACAGGGGGTTCTTGTCGGGACTGTCTTCTTCTCCCGCATCAGCCGATCGAATTCCCTGTAAAGTGCCCATACAACCTTCTCACAAGCCGCATCAGCGACACCGCCATCAGCCAATTCTCGCAGCCGGTCGGCATAATCCTCGGGCGCAGGAGACTCGGGAACCTCGAGCTGGTTTCGGAAGAATTTTCTGTGGTGTGGATAAATCGGTTCCAGATAGCCGCGACTGCCCCCGAACAGGGTAGCGCAATCTTTCCAAAAGACTTGATCCGCCCGCAAAACGCGGGGAATTCCTGTCGGAATGTGGATCAAGGCTTCTCTCCGGAATGCGTCGTCGATAGCGGAAGAAGCCTCGTGGTAGTGCGTCTGGAGGAAGGTGTAGAGTCGCTCAAAGAGCTCTCGATCAAGAGAGCCAGAACGGGCAAGCTGCTGCAGGCGCCTGATCGCCGCTTCGACGGTCGGCTCCCGATGAATGCCGATGGCGCCGATAAACTCGTCGTTTGTGATGGGAACGGCCAGGTACACGACCGTATCGCCGAGGAGGTCGCGCGTGGCTGGATGGTCGAAGAACACTTTCTCCGGCTTTGCCAGTCCACCCCCTTGAACGGGAATCCAAGCGGAATCAGTCAGGAGCGATCCGAACTGGGTGTTGACCGTCCCCAAATCAAGCATCCGCCCTCGATGTGCCTGAAACTGTTTTGTCTCCATCCAGCGGGCGTAGTGTTCCCAATTTGAATCAAGCAGTGACAGCGCGAGGGTGATACGTTCCACCTCCCCCGTATTAAGTACTTTTTCAAGATCGGGCGAATCAGCCTCGTTGGGCATGGCTGTCGTTGGTTCGGGATCGACCCTGATGGTGGTTTCGACACCAAGATCCACGAAGAATTGACGCCACTCGTCTCTGAGTTTCTTCCGATCCTTCGGAGTAACTTTCCCGCGCTTGGCCCGAGCCTTGCGTTCTTTCAGGCGCTCGATCGCGCGCTTGAGGTATACCGAGTCCACGAACCGGATGCTATCGAGATTCCGGAACAGTGCTTTCAGAGGTTTTGTATTCCCGTATACGTTGGAGAGATACATCCAACCGGGCCGAGTGTAGCGGTTGTCGGATTCTTCGATTCGGACCCAGAGACTGGCCTTCAGATCGTTTGTCAAGCCAGGGGACTTCCGACACTCCTCCCAGTGATCTTTCACGTACTCGACGCAACCATACCGGAAGTCGTCGTCCCTTGTGGTGCGCCAATCGTCACCTCTGAACAGAGGGACCATGTGTTCTCGAATAAGATCTACCGGAGAAGCCTGTTTGACGCCGAGCTGCCGAAGGAAATGGGTCACCGCCGCCGTTTGTTCCTTCTCCAGCGGGGCGAGGATGCTTCGGCGAACAACTTGGAGCCCGGCCTCGAAGCCGTACTTGCGGCGCCGGCTCGGGAGAAAGAAGACCCCACCCCGAGCGGCTCCTGTGGAAGTAAGACCACCGCCCTCTAAGGGAACGATGGTCAGTTCCCGCAACTCCTCTAGACGGTCATCCAGTTCTTGTGTGCCGAGGTAGGCGAAGAGCCTGGAAAACCACTCGTCCGGCCGCTCCGCCAGCCAGTCTTTCGCTTTAAGGCATTCGACGAGGTCGCACATTGTGAATTCGACGGCTCCGAGACAACACAGCAATTCTGTGTCTGCTCGAAACTCTCGGCCCACAAACTCTTTTCCCAGTAACCTACGGGCGTCCTCATTGGTGAGGATCGTTCGCACTGCATCGTCGGCAATCAGCGACTGCGACGGGGTCACCCACTTGCCTGATTCGGTGAGCACGCACGGCGTCTCTCGAAGCCCCTCTCGGATCTGATCGGCAGAGGGCGCAAAAAGGGGTCAATGTCATCTTCGGGACGCGGGACGTAGGCAAGAAAGGAAACCCGAAGGTGCTCGTCTTGCTTGCACTCCTCGAGTGCAGCGAGGAATAAGTCTGGCAGCATGTCGCGGAGCCATTCATTCCATGAACGGTCAGTCAGAATGCCTTCTCGCCCTGCCGCCAGGACGAAGTCGGCGTGGAAGGCGAAACGCAATCCGTAGTCTGCAATCGGGAGGTAAGCATGAACTTTCCGGAAGTGTGCGCCGTCGGCATCGCTCTCCTTGGTCAAAGGGAGGGCAATCGCCAGTTCCGTTTCGGTGATCCCCTTCCGCTTCTCCTCCCGCACACCGTCTCGTACGGAAACGACGCGTCGGACGATTTTCCAGCAATTGATGCCGTTTGCCGAATGAAGTTCAATTCGCTCATCGCTACCGCTCCTGCTAATCGCCGTCGTCCGTCCACGCACTTCGTCCATGACCTCTATGCGTCGCAACTGTTTCAAAAACAGCAGCAATGACGGATTGATGTCTCCAATCTTGGCGAGTTCACCTTGGGCCGCGGGGCACAAGGGCAGAAGAATGTTCGTCACTCCTGGCACTATCTGAGGCGATACCTCTTCGACCCAGAAAGGGACGACGTATCCGAGGCCGGTTTCCGGATCGTGCTTGGGGAGGCGGAATTGAAACCCGTTGGAGAAAATATGTGGTTCGTCCGTTACGCGGAATACGGACTTAAACCCGATGCCCTTCTCCCCGATGTGGCCCTTCGCCTTCAGCTTGGTCGAGCGAGAGACATCGCAGATCGCTCGAACGGATGGCTCACCGAAGCCTGTTTCGTTGTTCAAGACTAGCAGGTAGTCCTTGGACACGACGAAACGCAACTCCGGGGTGACGCCAGCGTAGTCGTTATCCTCAGCGTTTTGCACCAGTTCGAGGACGAAGTGAGTCCCTTCGGAGTAAATCTCCTCGGCCAATTGCTGCAAGGCACGGTGGAGCTTGGCACGGAGGTTCTGGATCGCGGGGATGCCGACGCGCTCCCCGATGCCGAATTCGGTCCTGCGGATATCATCGATCACGTCACGGGCGGATGGCATGGTTGATCTCACGATGAGACGCTATTCCTTTTCTTCTGCAAGAAGCTGATGGTGGACAACTCGACAACGCAATTCTTACGACCGCCTCCGAAGGTCGTCCTCTCTTCTTGTTCCGAAATTGCTGACTCGTGACGATCGATTCCGCCAGAATGCCGAAACGCATAGCCGTTGACGGCGAGCTTCGTGCCCATCTCGTCGAGCATTTTTTGTCCGAAACAAGGATACTCTGCACCAACGCATACGAAAACAGCTTTCAGGACAAGTTATTGACACAACCCTCCAGCTATTTACGCGGAGATGGGCACGCAAGCCCTCAGGAACCTTGCGGTTCTTTGCCGTCAGGGCAAGTCGCAGCAGTACGAATCGTGTAGCCGAAAGATCACGGGGCGGCGTCTCGGACCTGGGCTTCACTCATCAAACTAATGCCCACGTAGCACGCAGACCTCTTGCGCGAGACGTTTATTGCATCCGCGGCCATCCCGGTCAAAATGGTGAAGAAAGGATAAAGTCAGTCAGAATTGCTCGCTTTCGTATGACAACGCCCCGCCGGGAAGGCCGGCGCCGACCTCCTGACGACGCGCCCTCGCGCGCATCGTCAGAACTCGCCTCACAGCGCCCCCAGCCCCTATCATGGAGGATAAGCGGCTGTCCGAAACTCGGCGGGTTCCGCTCCCCCTCCCAGACCGCTAACGCCACCGCCAGCAACAAATCATCGTGGTCCCGCTCCCGCCAGCTCATGTCCTCCTCGCCCCCGGACAGCTTGACCGCCGCCCGGAACGTCGCCATCTCGCGAGACAGCGCCTCGGCCAGCGGCAGCCCGGCAGCTACCTTGAGCCGCCGGGTCTGCAGCAGAGCCTGCACGGCGGAAACCAACTCCTTCTTGGGCACATGGGTGCAATCGTCCTCGCCGCGCGTGACCGCGTGGCCGGAGCTGATCAGCACTGGCAGCACCGTGATGGAACCGCCGGGGCGAAACATTGATGCCACCGACCGGCCCACCGCCGTCTGATCCACTACCAGCCGGCAGCTACGTAGTTCCCTCGATCCCAGCAGAGCGCTTACCTCTCTTGCCATGTGGGGATAGGGCGTGCCAGGAGGCCAGCGCTGGAGGTAGCGGACGGCATATTCCGTCTCCCTGGATACGACCTCCCGGGCGAGGACGGCCAGGGCGGTGCTCTCGTGCGGTTGTGCCAGGTCCAGGCCGACGAAGAACGCGGTCATCAATCCGTCCCCCACAACTCGATGATTTGTCCGAGTTCCCGCTCTTCCGGTAAGCAGTCCGATGCCGGCATCCGTTCGCTTAGACCCAGATGACCAGCCGACGCATCGCGTGCTCGCCCAGCCACGCCGCCACCGCCACGGCGAGCACCAAATCGTCGTGTGCCCCCTCACGCCAGGCATCCAACTCCTCCTTCGCCGCCGCAGTCGCCTTCACCTGGAACGAGGCCAACTCCCGCGCCAGCGTCGCCGACTCCGGCAACGCCGGCGCCACCCGTAGCCTCCGGGACTGCAATAGGACCTGCAACGTCGAGGCCAGCTCCTGCCGCGAGACCATCCAGCCACCCCGCTCGTCCGACGAGGAGCCCTTCCCCGCGGTGACGAACAAGGGGATAACTTTCGCTCCTACCCGCGCCTTGCGGAGCATGTCCAGCACCGGCCGACCTACCCCCGTGTAATCCACCACCAGGCGACTGTCACGCAACGGCGGAGCAGCAAAGAGTTCCGCCAGGCGGGCGAAGACCTCGGGGAAGGGTGTCGCCGGGGGCAGGCGCATCAAGTGCCGCACCGCGTAGTGGCGTACCGACCGCGAGGGGTCGGTTAGTATCGCCTCCTCGGTGCGCTCCAGAACGGCCAAGGCGGTGAACTCGTGGGGACGGCCCAGGTCCAACCCGCCGATGTAGAGGGGAGGTTTGGTGCTCATAGGAAGTAACCCCCTTGGGGCCGACCCGACCCGAACAGCCTGCTCTGACGCCCCTTGCCCTGCCTGCCGGCCATTCGTTCCAGCAGCCGGGGGCCACCCCGGATGGGCATCACGGTCGGCGCCTCGAACGGCGGCATCCGCTCCGACCACCAGCAGGCCAAGGCGACCGCCAGGACCAGGTCGTCGTGTTGGCCGTCGAGCCAGACGCCGAACGTCTCGTTGGCCGCCGCGGTGATCTTCACCTGGAACTGTTGCATCTCCCGCACGAGTACGGCGGCGTCGGGCAGGCCGCGGGCGATCTGGAGGCGGTGGGCTTGCATCACGACCTGCAGCGCGGTCACCAGCTCCTTCTTCGGTACGTGCAAGGAGCCGTCGTCCGCCCGCGTGACGGCGTGGCCGCCCGTGATCGTCACCGGGACGACCCACCCGGCCGACTGCCGAAGCATGTCCACGACGGCGCGACCGACGCCCGTCTGGTCCACGACCAGCGGCGCGTCTGCGCAGCGCTCGACGTCTTCCGCAGGATAGCTACGGCCGGGACGATGTCCGTGTACGACGTTCCCAGCGGAAACCGCCGCAGGTGCCGCAGGGCATAGTCGGGCTTCTCCGCACTCAGTTCCGGCGGATGGCGTTCCAGCACGGCCAGGGCCGTGAAGTCCTTCGTCTGCCCCAGGTCCAGGCCCAGGATGTAATCCGGCAGGCATGGCAACGTCTCCTTTTAGACTTGCGTGGTCTGGTAATGATCCACCGACTGCGTTCTCGTCTCCAGGCGTCGCTGGCGGATTGTCTCCCGAACCTTCGCCTCGACGGCCGCACGCTGCTCTACCGTCACGTCCGCCGTGAAGCCTGGCGGCGGCAGGCCCAGCGCTCGACGCAGCGCCACGATGAAATAGGCAGCCTCTTGCTGCGTCCGGAAGTCCGGACAGCCCAGCAGAAGCTCGCCGTTGATACGCGGCCTGGGCTGGTAAGGAGTCGTGCGGCGCGAAGTAGCGCACCTCCGGGAAGACGACCTGCGGCGCCAGGGCACTGGCCGATGGCGGGCAGTCGAGGCGGAGGTGGACGATGTTCATCTCTGGTGGCGGGCCGAATTCACCCATCCAGACGGCCAGGGCCACCGCCAACACCAGATCGTCCTGATCCCCCTCCCGCCAGACATCGAGGGTCTCCTCCGCGGAGGACGATTGCTTCATGCGGAAGGCCGCCAATTCGCGCGTCAGCGTGGCCGCCTCGCGCAGCCCCTTGGCGATCCGGAGCCGCCGTCCTTGTAGCACGCTCTGGACGGCGCCGGCCAAGTCCTTGCGGGGGCAGCTCCATCGGTCCCACGCGGCCTTGTGCGCCGCTTGCCCGGCAGTGATGGTGACAGAGATGATTTCCTCGACGGGCAGGGCAGCCTGGCGGAACAGGTCCACGATGGCCTCGCCCACGCCCGTGGCATCGACGACCAGCACCGGCTTGGACAGATTCTGGGCGATCCGCTTCACGGCGGCGACGATTTCCGGGTAGGGCGTTCCCAGCGGCCAGCGGTTCAGAAGCGGCAGGGACCAGACGGTGCGACCCTGGTCGTCCTGCCCGGACTCCTCCACGCCGGCCAGGGCGGTGAACTCGTGGGGCCTGCCCAGGTCAAGACCCAGGAGAGTGCGTGGCGCCATTCGCTTCACTCCAGGAACAGCGGTTTGACGTCGTCGCTCATGGCGGCCTGGATATCGGCCCAGGAGAACACCGCGTCGAGGCATTCGGAGAACTCGCACCGATATTCCTGGTTGAACCAGCGCTCGCCCAACGACCGCCGCTCCTCGGCCAGGAACTCCGGGGAGATGCGGGGGCATTGCTCCGCCGTGACCTTGACGCGATGCCAGTCGTTCTCGCCCGTGCCATTCGTCGTGAAACCAGCCGCGCTTGCCGAAAGGCGTCGAGAGAGCGACCAGTGTTCCCTGGCTGACGGCGAGCATGGGCCGGACGGAGCAGTACAGGGCGTCATCCACACGTGCAGCCTCGTCGATGACGAGCAAGGCCACGCCGGAGAAGCAGCGGATGTTCTTCTCGTCGCCGGGCAGTGCCACGATGCGGCTGCCGTTGGGAAGCTCCAGCCGCAGGGCGCTCTCGGCGGTCACGCCCATCGGCCGGCCCAGGGCGCCGAACAGGTCCGCCACCTTGCGGTACAGCTCGCCCGACTGCCGCTGCGAGGGCGAGAGTAGAAGCACCGGCGAGCGGGGGCGGAGTAACGCCGTCTTGAGGGCCAGGGCGGCCGACACGGAGGACTTGCCGGCCTGGCGGCTGGCCAAGAGCAACATGCGCCGGGCGTCCGAGCGCAGCACGCCCGCCTGCCAGTCATCCGGCTCCATACCAGCGTTGGTAAGGATGCGGACGGGATCCTCGGCCAGTGCCCCTAGCACGTCGGTGTTGCGGTCGTTCTGCCGGCGTGCCAGCGCCTCCAGCCGCCCCAGCTTCTTGGCCATCGTCCGAACGGTCATCGCCAGGTCCCCCGTGTCTAGTTTTGCGCGGTAACTCGCCGACCCCGAGAGTTCCGCTGGTGTCCCGTTCGCCAGCCCGGACGAGGCGGGAGCGAACCTCTTGTCCCGCCGGTTGACGGCCCTGGCGAGCGAGGAGAGCCTATGTCGAGCCCGCATTGGCCACGCCCAGTTGCAGCTCCAGGGCGGACAGACGTTCTTCCAGATCGGCGGCTTCACGCAGCTTGATGCCGATCTCCAGAATGGAGCGGGCCGCGCCCAACCGCACCGCCGGCGGAGCCGATGGCTTTTGCAACTCCAACAGCGTCCGCACCGATTCCGTGGAGGCCGCCGTCAACGCCCCCGCCGTCCGCTGGACCAAGTCGGCACGCATCGCCTGCAACTGCTGGCGGAAGGTCGGATCCTCCAATCTGCGGTGGGCCGTGCTCTCGCTGACGCCGGCCTGCCGAGCGGCGCTCTCGACCGTCGCCCCGCAGGCGAAGGCCATCAACAGCTTGTGGTCTGCGTTGCGCCTGCCTCTCTGTGCCATCGCTGGCCCCCCGACAAATGACAGCTCGTGACAGTTCCTGACAGGTTTTCTGGGCTTTAGCCCTGTCGTTGTGCCTTCTGGCCCGTGAACTGCTCGTAGCGTTGGACGATCACGTCGCAATACAGCGGGTCCAGCTCCATCAGGAACGCCTTGCGACCCGTCTGCTCGGCGGCGATCAGCGTGGAACCGCTGCCCCCGAACAGGTCGAGGACGTTCTCGCCAGGCAGCGACGAGTACTCCAGGGCGCGGGCGGCCAACTCAACGGGCTTTTCGGTCAGGTGAATCATGTTTTGGGGGTTCACCTTTTTGATGTGCCACAAGTCCAGTGCGTTATTGGGTCCGAAGAACTGGTGGGCGGCGCCTTCACGCCAACCATAGAAGGCGATCTCGAAGCAGCCCATAAAGTCCTTTCGCGTCAAGACCGGGTGCTCCTTGTCCCAGACGATCCCTTGCGAAAAGTACAGGCCACATGCCTTCAACACGGGCGGGTAGTTGCCCAGGTTCGCGTACCCGCCCCAAACGAAAAAGCTGCGTCCCGGCTCCAGCACGCGGGCCAAGTTGCCGAACCACGCATGCAGCAGGCGGTCGAACTCCTCTTCGGAGACGAAGTCGTTGGCCAGGGGTCTGTCCTGGCGCGCAACTTCTTGGTGGTCGGTTGGGACTTCCCGGGGTGCCGAGATACGTCCAGCGATTGGTGATGGGTCGTCCCCTGGAACGAGGACAAACCCGCCGAAATCGCGTTGTTGCTTCGAGGTTCGACTTTCACGTTGTAGGGCGGGTCCGTATTGACCAGATGGATGACGGCGCCGTCAAGCAATCGGTCCACGTCCTCCGGATTACTGCTGTCGCCGCACAAAAGACGATGCTTGCCCAGCTGCCAGAGATCGCCGGGCTGCGTGGTCGGCTCGTCGGGCGGCTCGGGGACGGCGTCGGGGTCGGACTGACCTGCGTTAGTCCCTGAGTCCAGTAGACGCATCAGCTCATCGGCGGAAAAGCCGGTGAGGTTCAGATCGAAGTCCATCTCTTGCAGTTGGGCTAGTTCCAGCGGTAGCTTGTCGTCGTCCCAGGCCGATAGCGTCGCCGTCTGGTTGTCAGCAATCCGATATGCCTTGGCCTTCGCCTTGCTCATGCCGACGGCTACGTGGACCGGCACCTCTTCGAGGCCGAGCTTCAGGGCCGCTTTATAGCTCGTGTGGCCGACGATGATGACGCCCTCCTCGTCCACAACAATGGCTTGGCGGAACCCGAACGCCTGGATGGAGGCGGCGACGGCGTCCACACCGGCATCGTTCTGACGCGGGTTGTTCTCGTACGGTTTGATCGTGTTGATCGGGCGCAGTTCGACCTGCATAGCGATCTCCTCTTCTTAACCTTTGTTCCGCGAAGCCCTCTACCCCTCTATTACCCGGTCCGCGCGGCCAGATGACGGAAAATGTCGCCGGGGGATGCGACAGTGCTGGGGACCGCTACCTTCGGACTGGCCTCGACCGCACTTCAAAAACCTGAGAAATCAGGTCGGAATTGACTTGCTGTGCCGGCGTCGGCTGAGGTAAGTCAGTGCTGTCCGCAACCAGAAACCCTTACCCCAAAAGGAGAAACAGCATGGCGAAGCGGCAGGCGATCCTCGAGTTCGAGGCGATCGAGTTCCCCTCCGCGCACGAGGCGATCCAACACAGTTTCGCCAGCCGGCGGGGCGAGGCGATCCTGCTGGGAGGCAAGAACCTGGTCGTCAGCCGGGAGGACGCGACTCGGTTGGCCGCCGCAGGCGTCTCCTTCGCCTACCTGTGCGACGACGCCGGGCGGATCGTGACCGTACCCGCCCACTGAAGCCGAAACGCCCCGCGAGGGCGTCGCGGCGGGTGGCCCCCACCGCCTGACGATGGCAGCCACGACCATCTGAAAACTAACAACGGAGAACGACCATGAGTGCGAAGAAGGTTCCTGTTAGCAACAGCGGCCAGATGGCGTTGAGGATCGGCAGCCGGGTGCGCTGCACTGACGACGGGGTGCAGGGGCGCATCACCTGGGCCAACGGCGTTTCGGTGAAGGTTCGGTGGGACGACGGCGAACAGGTCACCTGGCGCCGCGACTCCCTGGCTGATCGACCCATCGAGATCCTTGACCCCGCTGACGATGACGGGCAGGCCACCTTGTGCCCGGAACCAGATCCGGTCGGCGAGGATGGCTCGACGGAGACGCCCGCCGAGGAGACGACATTGACTCCCCCAGCCCTCGAGGAGACTACGACCGAACCGATGCAGCCGGCAGCCACCGTCGCAGAACCAGCTACAGTGGAATCGGTAGCCCCCGTCTCAGAAGCGGCGGAAGCGCGGACGACTCCCGCAACCCTCGATAAGGAGGCCGAGACCCTCGTCCCGGCGAAGCGGCGGCGGAAAGCGCCTGCGGCCCCGAAGGAGAAGAAGCTCAGCGCGTTGGACGCGGCCGTCAAGGTACTGGGCGAGGCGGGTCAACCGATGAACTGTCAGGAGTTGATCACGGCGATGGCGGAGAAGGGTTACTGGAAATCACCTGGCGGCAAGACGCCGGCGGCGACGTTGTATTCCGCCATACTCAGGGAGATCACCACGAAGGGCACCAGCAGTCGCTTTGTGAAAGCCGAGCGCGGTAAGTTCGCCCGCACCGGCTCTCTATAGCGCCCTCGCTCTGGCCACGTTTTCGCCCACAGGCCCCCACGCGAGGCCTTCTCTCGCGGAACGCCGACCCACGCCATTCTCGTGGGTTCGTCGCGACGTGCGCCAACGTGGGCGAGACGGCGGCCAACCGGGCGAGTCCGCTTCGAGAAGAGAAATCCATTCTGGCTTGCTTATCACTTACCAAACCCCTTCACCCGTCATTATCGGGTCGGCCACATAACGAATCAGTTCGCGAGCCAGCCTATGGAGCGTCGGGACCACTGCTTTAGCGCCTGAGAAAAAGTCGGGTCTGAGCAGTATCGCAGACATGGCCGTTCCGATGGGTTTGCGCCAAGCAACCGATCCGCCCGAACGATTCACCCGAAACAGCCTCGGTGTTGCGGCCCGCAGCTCCTTCGGCAACGGCCTGGTCGCGTGCTTCGACCTGGACAGCAGCCGCAGCATCGACAACACGGTCATCGTCCAGGTGATTTACTACCGCTGGGACGGTCGCTACGCTGGAGAGACGATCAAGGCAATCCCATCCTTGTGCTGGCGTTCGCACCGGACGGGAAGCTTTTCGCGGTTGGCGGCGACGTCCAGAGCGGCAGACAAGGCATCGGAACCGGAGAAAAAAAAGCGCGACGGGCGGACAAGCCGGCCCGGTTGGCGGCACTATTACTGTGAATGCCTCGTCGGCGAGTGTTGGCATCATGATGAGCGATCCTTTGGGCACGGCTATTCGTCGTCTGTTGCGCCGCGTTTCGGCCGCGCCGAGCGCCGGCCTCAGCGACGCCGAACTGCTGGAACGGTTCGTCCGCTCCCGCGATGAGACAGCCATCGAGATGCTGATGTGCAGGCATGGGCCGATGGTCCTGACCACCTGCCGCCGTCTGCTCAACCATGACGCCGACAGCGAGGACTGTTTCCAGGCGACGTTTCTGGTCCTGTGCCGCCGGGCCGGCACGATTGCGAAGGGTCAGTCGGTGGGGAGTTGGCTGTACAAGGTTGCTTACCGCATCTGTCTTCGCGCCTGCGCCCGCCGGTCGCGCCGTCCCGTTCCTGCGGCGGAGATCGGCGAGCTTCCGGCGGCCGAAACGTTGAGTGCCTTTGAGCGGGAGGAGCTTCGGGGGCTGCTGGACGAGGAACTCAATCGCTTGCCCGAGCGCTATCGTGCGCCGCTCATTCTGCACTACCTGGAAGAGAAGACGGTGCAGCAGGTCGCGCAGGAGCTCGGTTGGCGTCCCGGAACCGCGTCCAGCCGGTTGGCTCGCGGCAAGGAAATGTTGCGCCTTCGGCTGGTCCGGCGCGGCGTGACGCTCTCGGCAGGCTCGGCGTCCGCTCTCCTCGCTGAACAAGCGGCAAGCGCTGCGTTGCCCGCGGCCTTGGCGCGGTCCACGCTCCGGTCGATGGCGGCCGGCGTACCTTCCGGACCGGCAGCGGTTTTGGCTCAGCACTACTTACGCACGCAACTTCTGAGCCGCTTGAGGTGGGCGCTGGCGCTGGTGCTCGCGATTGGGACGGCAGCCGGAGCGTCCGTGGTCCTGTCGCATGACCGCCCGGATCTTCCTCCAGGCTCGGAAGCACGGTCCTTCGATGTGGGCGAGGTAACTAACCGACGAACGGAGCCGGAGCGAGATCGCGATCCGCTCCCGGAGGGAGCCCTTCTTCGCTTTGGTAAAGGTCGCTTTCGGTTATTTGATCATGGTTTGGCAGCAGCGGCCTATGCACCGGATGGGCAAACTTTCGTCACGGTGGGGCAGTTCGGATTAGTTCACACCTGGGACGCCGCCACGGGTCGGCCGTTGCGGACGTTTCACCAGCCGGGACTGACCCCATTTGCCTTGTCCGCGGATGGGAAACTCGCTGCGGTGTACGAGCCTCAAATCATCCGCCCCCATTCAAGAGGCGGTTGGATAAGGCTCCATCGGCTGTCCAATCGGGAGAGCCAGCAATTGCTGGTGCCTCCCGAGGTCGATGTCGTTGCGATCGCCATTTCAGCCGACGGCAAGCGCGTGACGGCCGGAGGCCATTTTGATTCCCTCCTCGTTTGGGATGTAACGACAGGGAAGCTGATCCGCCAACTGCCCGTGCCGGGATGGAGCGTAATAGGGTCGCAGCTTCAAGTCGGGCTGTCGCCGGATGGCAAGCTGCTCGCCGCTCTCGATTCGCATCCGACGATCCGGCTCTGGGACGTCGAAACCAGCGAAGAGCGGCGTCCTTTACTTATCGAGGGAAGCCGGTTCAGCGTCTTTGACTTTTCCCGAGATGGCAGCGTCTTGGCCTGCGGTGATCTGGCGGGACAAATCAGTCTGTGGGACAGTCGGTCTGGCGAGTTGATTCGATGTTTCAATGCCCGGCCGAATACCACTTCCGGAGATAAGGCTGAATCTTCCGAGAACCGCACGCGCGTGGGCACTGGCGTCGGCCCTCGCCCGAAAAGCGACAAGCCCAGGCGCGATATTGACGGAATCGTCAGTCTGGCAATTTCCTCGGATGGCAAGCGGATCGCCTGCTCCTGCGAGGGCGATCTCTACGTGTGGGACTCCGCCGGGCAAGCGGGTAAGCGATTCCCGCAAGTCTCGTTGGCGACGCGCCAAATTGGCCTCGCATTCTCCCCGGACAATCAATTCCTCGTGGGGTGCGACAACACGTCGCAAATCAAGGTTTGGAACGTGGCAACCGGCCGCTGCATCCTCCCCGACAGCGAGGTGGATCTGGATCGGGACAAAGATCCCAGTTGCTTCGCGGCTGTCTCTCCGGACGATTCGATGGTGGCAACATTCATGCCCCGCCTGATCCGACTTTGGGACGTGCGAACCGGGCGACAAATCAGCGAGATTCCTGCCGGCGATGTCGAAGGCCGAATGAGCAAACCAATCACGTTCAGCGCCGATGGCAAATACTTGCTCCGGCCGTACCACGCGGTTAAAGTCGCCGACGTGCTCTCCGGCAAAGCCAACCGCGACACGGCTTGGACCGTATTTCCCGATGGCGCCCCGAAGGACGGGCGCATTCCTCGTAAGTCCTCAGCAGGTCAGCAAAGAGCCAGGGATCCCGCGCCGTATACTTCTTCCCTTCCCGCGTCCTCCGGGAGTTTCGGACATTTTGCTTCCCGATTATGGCGGACTGTTCAACGACTTTCGGATCGTGCGGCGGGTGGCAACCGGCTCCGTGCCGGTATCGCCGCCCGGTCTTCGAGCGCTCGGCCCCATCGCCCTCTCTCCGGACGAGAAGACCGTGGCATGGGGAAGCCATGCACTGGAAGGCAATCGAGCATCCGTCCTTGTCCTGAGCGACTGGAACACAGCCCGAGTGGTAGGCCGCGTTTCCTGTCCCGGCCCCTGTGTTTCGGCGTCGTTTTCCCCTGACGGCAAGAGCCTGGCAGTGGCCGGCGAAGCGGAATCGTACGTGGGCTTGTGGGACGTGAGTTCGGGAAAGCAGATTTGCGAATTGGCCAAGCTATCCGATGAACCGTTTACCGGATTCGCCTGGGCCTACCGCCCGCTGACTTTTTCGCCGGACGGCCGGTTTCTGGTCGCGGGCGATGCGGACTGCAACATTCGCGTGTGGACTGCGGCCACGGGAAAGACGGCCGCAGTCCTCGAGGGCCACGGCGGACCCATCCGGTCGCTGGCCTTCTTCGCGGACGGGCGGCGACTGATCTCCGGCAGTGCGGATTCGACGGCCCTGATTTGGGACGTACCGCGTCTAGTAAAGGAGGAACCATCGCACGAGTAGGATGGGCCGCGAAAGGGAGCTTCTGTAGTCCATCGTGTTCGAAGCTGATAGGTAGATCGACGTAGCCAGGGTCATTCGGGACATCCCTCGTCCCGTCGATCGGGATTGTCACACACCGAGTGAACCGCGCATCGGCCGATGAGCGGATGCGCGGTGTAACCAAGGAGCAATTACTCATGGCTGTCTCCTTCCGTCCGCTTTGCGCGCGAGGCGCGCCCGCTCGCCCGACACTGGTTAAGAGGTTGCGTGTGAAGCTCCTGCTCACCCGCGAACGAAGTTAGCTCACAAGGTTCGGGCGTCTGGCCCGCTCGTCCGAATTGCCACACTTAGGTGTTCCGTATTGCGGGCCGTCCTCATTCACCGGGGGTTATCTCCATGGTCTCCTCGCACGGGTTCCGTTGGCTGCCGTTGTGTCGCAGATCCTCCCACCGAGGCTCACGTCGCAAGCCGCGGCTCCGATCGTATCGGCCCAGCCTCGAAATGTTGGAGGATCGGCTCACGCCCAGCACGCTGACGGTCACCAACACCAACGACAGCGGCCCCGGCTCGCTGCGCCGACCTGGCCGCGGCGGTCGACGGCGACACCATCACCTTCGCCCACGACCTGGCGGGCAAAACCATCACCCTGACCAGCGGACCCCTGGCGGTCAACGCCAGCGTCAGCATCCAGGGGCCCGAGCGCCTCGGTGACCGTCAGCGGCGGCGGCTCCAGCGGCGTGTTCGTGGTCGCCGCCGGCACCGACGTGACCATCGCCAACCTGTCGGTGGCCGACGGACTGGCCGCACAGGGCGGGGGCATCGACAACCTGGGCTCGCTCACGCTGACCCAGGACCAGGTCGTCAACGACCAGGCGGTGGGCAACTTCCGCGGTGGCGGGCTGGGCGGCGGCGTCTTCAACGAGGAGGGCGCCAGCCTGACCCTGAACAACTGCACCTTCGCCAACGACCAGGTGGTCGGCAACAGAGGTGGCTTCGGCTTTGGCGGCGGCCTGCTCAACAACGGCACGGCCGTCGTCACCGGCACCACCTTCAAGGACGACCAGGCCACCGGCGGCGGCAACCCGGCCGCCCCTCCGTTCTTCACTTACGGCGCCTACGGCTCGGGCGGTGCCATCTCCAACCAACCCGGGGCCACCCTGTCCGTCACCGGCAGCCAGTTCCTCGGCAACACGGCCATCGGAGGCCCGCCGGTCTTCGGCTTCAGCTCCCCCGTCAGCTATGCCTTCGGCGGCGCCATCGATGACCAGTCGGGCAACCCGTTGCCGGTGACCGACTGCACGTTCGTCGGCAACCAGGCCCTGGGCAGCCAACTGGATACCCTCGTCCAAGGGGGTGCTATCCAGAGCGGCTACCTCGCCGGCGCCTCGGGGTTAAGCGTCACCAACTGCCAGTTCATGGACAACGAGATCAGCGCCGCGGCGAGCCCTGTTGCTTTGGGGGCGTTTGGCGGCGCCGTCTCCACTACCTCCGGTTTTACCGGCACCGTCCTGATCAGCCACTCCACGTTCACCGGCAATCAGGCCCTCGACGGCCCCAAGAGTGCGTTCGGCGCCCAGGGGGGTGCGTTGAGTAATGAGGGGTTCGGTCATTTCGCCAAGCTCATCCTCGACACCTGTACCTTCACCGACAACAGCGTCATCGCCGCGCCGCAGCCGCTGAACTCCTTCGGGGGCACCGCCGGGGGAGGGGGGGTCTGGAACTCTGGGGTTAATCTGACGGTGACCGACAGCAACTTCACGGGCAACCTGGCCCAGGGGGGTCCCGGAGGCGTAAACGGCACAGCCTCGGGCGGCGGCCTCTACCACGCCTTCGGCGGTGCGACGGTGACGGGCTCGACTTTCACGGGCAACAGTGCCCTGGGCGGCGACGGTAGCTGGGGCCCCGGTGGGGGCGCCCACGGGGGGGCTTCTACGCGCTGCTCAACGGCGGTGTGACCATCATCAGCTCGTCCTTCACGGGCAACCTGGCCCAGGGCGGCGCCGGCGGCCCAGGCAGCAGCGGCGGCGCCGGCCAGGGCGGCGGGTTCTACACCCAGGAGATCGCTGTCGGCGGCCGGCCCGGCAACGCCGTCGCCCTGAGCCAGATCATCGCCACCGGCAACACGGCCGTCGGCGGACAGGGAGGCTCAGGGGCCAACGGCGGCGTCGGCCAGGGCGGCGGACTCTACGACGAGGGGATCCTCTTCGACAGCCTCGGTCAGTTGATCAACACCTTCTCCCTCGCCGACAGCATCGTCGCCCAGAACACGGCCGCCGGTGGCGCCGGGGGCGTTGGCGACAGCGGCGGGCGAGCCGCCGGCGGCGGCCTCTACGCCGATGGGGCCACCGGGGTTACCGTGACCGACAGCGCCTTCGCCTTGAACACCGCCCTCGGCGGCGACGGCGGCTCGGGCGGCAACGGGGGTGACGCCACCGGTGGCGGGTTGGCCATTCAGGCCTTCGTGGACGCCTTCGGCACGAGCGAGGTGGGCGTCCTGACGATGAGCGACAGCCTGATCGCCGGCGACCAGGCGGTCGGGGCGCCGGCGGCACGGGAGGCAACGGGGGCAACGGGCTGGGCGGCGGCCTGTACGCCGGCGCCGGCACCACCGTGGCCCTGGACAGCGTCTTCGTGACCGCCAACCGGGCGACCGGCGGGGCGGCCGGCAGCGGCGGCAGCGCCGGCCAGGGGCTTGGCGGCGGGCTCTACCTGGCGCCGGGGTCCGTGGTCACCCTGAAGAACTGCCGCGTCTTCGGCAACCACGCCTCCACCGCCTTCGACGACATCTGGGGCACTTGGTCCCCCGGTTGAAAGGATCCGACCGAAGGTGTCGGGGGCTGTTCCTCTCTTGGTGAGGGAGAAGGGGGCGGGGGTTGATCCCCGCCCCGATGCGTTGCTCAGGCGGCTGCCGCAGGCGCCGCTGTCGTTGGACCCCATAGCATCCCAACTCGTCCAACGGGCAAGAAGGTCGTGCAACGCTTGCGGCCACCTCCGCAAAAACGGATCACGAGCACGGGCCAGACGGCGGACAATCCCCCGTTCATTGGTCAGCACGTTCCGGCGGGCCGGGTTGTCCGCGATCGGGGCCGCGTTCCAGGCCCCGTCGATCAGGGCATCGACCTCGGCGACGATGGCCGCGGCCCGGCCGGCATCCCAACCCGCCGTGTCGGTGGTGGGAAAGCCGCACTCTCCCGAGGGCACGGGGCCAGGCGTTCCTTCGGCCACCCGGTCGGTCCGCGGGGCCAGGACGGCCAGCAACTCCGCCTTGCGTTCCAACAGCAGCCGGCCCAAGCCTTCCGTCCCACGCGGGCCGCGGACCCGCAGGCGGTCCCCCTCCGCCGACAGGCGGATGCCGGCCGCGGTCGCCTCGGCGAGGAGGTCGCCCACCGGCAAATCCCGCAGTTCCCTCTTCGCCTGCTCCCGGGTCCCGGCGTCCGAACAACGGCAGCTTTTCCAGATAGATCCCGCTCTTGGCATGGCTCAGCTCCTCCCGCGTGGCTCACCGCAGACCTACCGCAGACCCGACCGGCAGCAGTATTTCCATCCTTCGGGGAAACCGTGCCGTCGATGCCTTCACCCCGTCCCCCTCCACCGCAGATGTTCCGCAGAGGATTCGCAGATGTTGCCCTCAACATCTGCACCCGGCAAATGCAACACCCCCAACAACTTGCGACGCCAACGCAGATGTTGCAGATGTTTGAGCCAACCTACGCGCCATGGGCACAACGCGCGTGCGCGTGCGTGCGAAGGGAGGTGGGGTGCCCCAAACATCTGCAACATCTGCACGTGCGAGCCACCCCTTCCGCAAGTCCTTCAGAACTGCTGACATACAATTTCCTCCTCACCGCAGGGGTGATTCCCAACATCTGCGAAACATCTGCGTATCATCTGCAAGCTCCCCTTTTAACCGGACAGCTCGAAGGTGTCGCCGGCTGCTTCCGTCCCCGGCGGTTGGGACGCCACACGCTCCAGCCGGTAGGTCTGCCGGCAGGAGTGGTCTTCCTCCCCGCCGAGGACACGGTATTCGCCCACGACACGGTCGCGTGCCTTGCCCAGCGCCAGACCCAGCCGAATACGCTGACTCGCCTCCCCCTTGTCGCCCAGCACCGAATCGAGCAGCTTCTCCTCGGTGACCAGCTGGAAGAGGCCCTTGACCCCCACTGGCTCGGCGCCGAAACGCGCCCACCATGCCGCCACGAAGGCCCCCCATTCACTGCCCTTGTCCGCGGCCGCCTGGCGGAACCTCCTGGCGTTGGCCAATAGCCCCGGCACGCCGGCCACCCGCAGGATGCCGCCCATCGTCTCCGCCCAGCTCTCGAACATGCCCAGCGTCTCCTCGCCCGCCGGCCGGCCCGCCGCGATCCACGCCTGGCACAAGACCAGCGCCGCCCACACCAGCTCGCCCCGGCGCTCTTTGACCCACTTGGTGAGGTTCTTGTGGCGGAAGCCGGACCGCTCCCACGGCGCGTCCGTCCGCGAGTCCAGACGGCACCACACCGTCCGGCGTATCAGTTCACGCGACAGTCGCGTGTTGTTGCCGCTGGCCAGCCACAGGGCCAGGTTCGGCACACGCACCGTCTTGCTGACTCCCAGGATGCGGTCCTTCCAGACCCGCGCGGTCAGGACCGAGGCCAGCGCCCCCGAGTCCAGGATGCGGTTGAGGTTGTCCAACAGCAAGATGGTCGGCCCCTCGGCCAGCACCGCCGTGATGCGCTTGCGCCACTCCTCGTCGTCGGACGCCTCGGCGATGGCCTCGACGGGCCGGCCGGTGCCGACCTCGCTGATGCAGCTGGCCAGCAGCGTCTTGCCGGTCCCTTCCACCGGGGCGTCCAGCAGGTGCATCGGCGTCGGCCCGTCGATCAGTTGGCGGACGAAGGGAAGCAAGAGCGCGGCCAGCGCGTGGGCCTTGCTGGCGTCGTCCTCGAAGGGGAAGTCGCCCAGCAGCTCGACCAGCAGCAGGTGGCGGGCACGCTCTACGTCGGCGGCAGTGGGCGCCGCCGGCACCTCCGGGACGATGAGGCCGGCGGCCGCGTGATACCAGAGCCGGGCTTGGGGGTGAAAGCCCGGCGTGAGGATCAGTTCCGCCGTCCGCGTGAACACCGGCGTCTCGGCCACGGCCTGCAGCACGGGGATGTCCGGCCAGTCGGGCAGCGTGGCCAGGTCCTTGACGGCGTCCATCGGTGGGGGCGCCTCCTCGACCTCGAGGCCGCCGTCCATCGTCCGCCGTAGCTTGGTCCAGTCGGCGACGCGGGCCAGGTTGCCGCGGAGGGCGGCGTCGGTCAGCGGCTCCAGCAGGGGTGCGGCGTTGTCCTCGCAGACGCGCAGGCGTGTCAGCACGCCGCCGCGCTGGAAGAGCGTGGGCGGGTCGTTGCGGGCCAGCAGCGCCCGCAAGGCATCCTCGGTGACCTCGCGGAGCTGCCGCTGGTTGCCCTGGATGGTGGGCAAGAGAGGCTCCCCTCCCGCCATGCCGGGTCCCGGCGTCGGGCCGTCGGGCGGTGACGCCGGTGGCACCGCGTCCGGCGGCTGGCAGGAAACGGCGTGGCAGGTGCCGTTGGGCAGCGCATGGTTGCGGAGACCGGACTTCCTGGCGGGCCTGGACCGTTTTCCCGTTCGTCGCCCCGACAGGGGTGGGTCGTAGTGGTGGCGCTCGGGGGGTCCTATGGCCTGCTTGAACTGCTGCCAGCCGCGGCCCCGGCAGCCGTTGTGGAAGCACTGGGCCGACATCTTGCCGTACGGGTCCTGCATGATGCAGGCGTCGGGGTCGGCGTGGCTGGGGTCGAAGGGGCACCTTGCCAGCACGTAGACGGTTCGGCCCCTGCCATCCGGCTCTGGCTTGACACGATACTCGACGCCACGGTCGGTCAACCAAAGGTCCACCCGCAACCGCGAGGTGTATTGACCGTTGCCGGCCCCCGCAGGCTGGGAAAGAGGTGCTGGGGGAACCTGCGATGCTGCTTCCGCGGCCAGCTCTTCTAGTAGCTGTCGCGGCACGACGGTCAGGCGGACGGATTCGGGTCGGAGCATGGCCCCTCCAGGAGCTTGGCCCGGCGGTGCGGCCGCGTCGGCGTGCTGTCGCCCTTGCGGGCCAGCGTACCCGGCAGCTTGCAGATCCGCGCGGGGTTGAACACGGTCTGGTCGATCTTCACCTGCTCGCTATCGAAGCGCTGGGCCAGCGCTCGTAAGAGCCGCTCGATCAGCTCCCCGCCGTCGGCCGGCAGGTCGATGGGGTAGAGCAGGTGGTAGCCGTTGCCGCTGTCGGCCAAGAGCGGGTCCGGCCAGGAGCGGCCGCGCAGGAATTCCCGCACGTCGAGAATGGTCCGGTGGGCGGCGTCCTTCTCCTGGTCGGTGGCACTGATGAGGGGGTCGCGGACGGGGTCGGCATCGACCAGGAGCCATCGGCGGCGCAGCACGTCCTTGTCCTTGGCCAGCTCGCCCTCGCCGGCCCAGCCGATGCGGTTGCAGCGGCGGGCCAGGAGGTCTGGGTTGAGCGGATTGAGCGTGAAGTAGACCCCCCTGGCCAAAGGGGTCACCTGCAGGGCGGTCCGCGCCATCTCCAGGAGGTGATCGGAGTCGAAGAACCCGGCCTCGACGTGCGGCCGGCCGCCGCCGCGTCTGACATCTAGGGCGCGGAGTTCGACGACCTGCCCCGGCTCCGCCAGCAGGCGGTACTGCTCAGCCAGCAAGGCCGCCGCCTCCTCCAACGACAGGGGCTTCTTCTCCGGCGTCTCGGGCTTGACTTGTTCGGGGTTGGCCGCAGTCACCTTGCAGTCCCTCCAGCGTCACGTCGAGTCGGGCGTCTTCCGCGGACGCACCGTGTGCGCACGGGCGGCGTCGGGCGATCAGGGCGTCGGGGAGGAGCGCGTGGGCGATCGGGCGGGGGCGAGGGAAGCTAGACGGCTACCGGGACTTCTTGATGGCTTGCTGCCGGGACATCCTGCACGCGCTCGACCCGAAAGGCGTCTGCGCCGAACTCGCGCGAGATGAAGCCGGTGAACAGGCGGTTGAAGTCGCGTCCTACCGGCGTACCCGCGTCGATGATGCAGGCGCGTTGCTCCGCGTCGAAGTGGTGCCCCGCGTCCAGGCGTACTGTAACGCCCCGGCGAATCACGTCGCTCGTCGGCTGGTAGCGCACGGGGCTTGGACCCACTGATCGTAGACCAGCGGGTTTGAAGCGCGTTGATGGATCGAGGTTTACTTGTCGGTCGCATCTCGGACGAGTTGACCTCGCGCCCGCTTCAATAGCCAACGATCCGGCAACCAGTCGAGCAGTTGCTCCGCCGTCGGCGTCTCGCCCAACGCGAACAACCCCGGCAGTGCGTCGCGGAGGTACGCGAACGGGTCGATCCCCAGATGCTTGCAGGTGCCGACGGCGGAGTACAACACCGCTGCCGTCTGCCCGCCCACTTCGCTTCCGATGACGCCCCAGGCATTACGGCCCAGTGCGATCACGCGAAGCGTTCTTTCGCTCAGGTTGTTGTCCAGCGCCAGGAAGCCCTGTTCGAGGTATCGCTTCAACGCATCCCAGTTGTTCCAGGCGTACCCGATCGCACTCCCCAACGGCGACTTCGGCAACACGCCTGGCTTCTGCTCGTCGAGCCACATCAACAGTTCTCCCCACACCGGCTCGGCGTCGCGTTGCCGCAATTGGCGACGTTGCTCTTCACGCTGCTGGCGCTGGTCCCGTTGCGCCAGGTCGTCCGAGGGCAGCAGCAACGGCGGCAACGACCGTTCGACGGCGTACAAGCGACCGATCATCTCCAGCGCCTTGCTCGCCCGTTCGTCGCCAGCGTCGCCGGCGGCCACGAACTTGCGCCGGGCATGAGCGACGCAACACACGTGCTTCACCCGGCCGTCGCGGTAAAGCCCCTCATACTGGGCCAGCGCGTCCGCCTGCAAGTAACCCGCGTACCCGGCCAGGAACCGCTCCGGCCCTTGGGCCGTGTAGTCACTGGTAAAGTCGAACAGCACGTACGGATAGTCCGCGTCCCCGATGCACGTCCACAGGTGCGCCTTCTTGGTGCGATTCGAACCAGGCACCCGCAACTTCACACCGGTGTCGTCGCCGTGGATCACACGCGACAGCAGCAACCGCCGATGCATCAACTTGTAGAGCGGCGTCAATAACTCCGACGCCCGGAACAGCCAGTCACCCAGCGTCGAGGACGCGATCGTCACGCCCGACCTCGCCAGTTGGCCGGCGAGTCGATGCACGGGCGTGTGGTCGGCGAACTTGGCGGTGACGACGTGGGCCAACAGCCCCGGACCGCACAACCCCTTTGCAATCGGGCCGACCTGAGCGGGGCCAGCGGTCTGGAGGCGTTGCTCGCCCGGCACGGTCTGGGGATTGCAGTGCCGGCAGGCGTAACTCTTCTTGACGGTGCGGAGGACGAAAAACCGAGCGGGTTCCAGGTCCAGTTGCTCGGTGGTCTGCTCCCCGATGCACGCCCGCGACCGACCGCAGCACGGGCACAACTTCTGGGCCTCGGTCAGGTCGTGGATGACCTCGCGACGTTCGAGATGTTCGGGCAGCGGCGAGCGTCCGTGTTCATCGCGCCGGGGCGGCGGCTCCCCGGCGGCGGTCGTGGGCGGTGGTGGGCGGCGCTCGCTGCGGCGACCAAATCGGTGCTTCAGGGCCGCGTCCAGTTTGGCCGTCAGTTCGGCGATCCGGGCTTCGAGTTGCTGGTTGCGGGCCAGCAACTCCCGCACCATCGCCTGGAGCGTGGGAACGTCGGCCGGCAGAGAGGAATCGACCAGTGGTGCTGCGGCATCCATGCCCTTTGAACACCGATCAGGCCGGCGGGTAGCGCGAAGATTTTGCTTCGGGTGGAGAGAAGCGTTTGAAGCGTCGGACGCGGGACAGGTCGATGCCGTCGAGGATCATGGCGAACTGGGCGGCGGTCAGTTCGATCCCGGCGGCCGTGGCTTCAGGGAAGTGGTAACGCCCGGCTTCCAATCGCTGGCACCACAGACACAAACCATGACCGCCCCAGTACAGAACCTTGACCCTGTCGGCCGAGCGATTGGTGAACACGAACAGGTGGCCCGAGAGCGGATCGGCGGAGAGTTGGGTGCGGACCAACTGGGACAAGCCGTCGAATCCCAGGCGTAGATCAACGGCGGAGGCGAACCAGAGTTTGGTGGTAGGTGGAACGGTCAACATGGTCGCTCCTCCAATCCGCGCAGGATCGCGACGAGGAGTTCCGGGCGGACATCGGCGGGGAACCGAACAACGGCCCCGGATGGGAGGGCCAGTTCGATGGGCGTCGCGGGGGCGGGAGGTGGTGTGAGGCGGATGGGCACCACCTTCGGTTCGTTTGGGGTGGGCATGGACGGTTGAGCGAGCCGTCGGCGCCACAGGTAGAAGTTGGACTCGGACACGCCTTCGGTGGCGCAGAACGCGACGACCGTACGGTTGCCGGCCGCGAAGCGTTCGAGGCGTTCGGTCCAGCGCTGGGTTGCAGCGGCGTCAGAACGGGAGCGAGAGGACAAGGCGGACATGGTGACATCCTCCGAAAAAGGGAACGGATGCCATCCACCATAAATCACATGTCAATCACGTGATCCGCCGGGGCGTTACGGCGTACTTGCGTTTCTCCATACAGGCTCTCGGCGCCGAAGAGCGCCAGGAGCAGCGTGGCCTCGATCTCTTCGGGCGGTACCTCGGCCGTGAAGACGTAGCGATACAGGTTCTGGCTCATGACAGGCTCCTCAAGGGGAACGGACTCCTCTATCCCTTCTCTTACCCGGAACGGAGACGAGATGACGAAAAAAGTTAGCCATTTTTTCCCAGGCCCATTCGCTGGAAGCGTCTGCGGATACGTGCGATCAATTCGCATAGCGTGGTCCGGGGCATTCCCAGCTCGCGGGCCAACTCGGCGATCGAGAGCTGTCGCAGGCGTTCGGCGATGTGGCGCAAATCATCGGGCAGACGTTCGAGCGCCTCCCGCACGTCGAGCTGAAGCTCCAGTCGTTCTTGCTCCGGGGGATGGTGCCGTCCCAGGCGAACGTCATGGGCCTTTTCGCCGAGCCTTTCCCCGAGGCTGCCGCCCTCTTGCTGCCCACCTTCTGTTCCTGGCAGCGGGGGGTGGAGGCGGCGGGGATGCCGCCGGGCGGCAAACCTGGCGCGCAGGAGGTTGGCCCCCCAGGCGGTGACGACGGCGGTCACAAAAGCGGCCCAGCCCGCCTTGCCGGAGTCGAACGTCGGCATCTTTTTCAGCAGATGCATCCAGAGTTCCTGCTCCAAGTCGGGCAGGTCGCTGGGCGAGAAGCCGCCCCGGCGCATCAGGCAGCCCGCCTTGCGACGGATGATCTCCTTGGCGGCGGAATCGGCGTCGGCAGGTTTATCGTCGTCGTGCGGCACGAGGAGTCTCCCTTGGCCGCGGAGGGGTAGGCGTGGGTGGGGTGCCGGTGGCGGTGCGCGAACAGGCCGGCCGCGGGGGCAGGTGTTGCGAGTTGTGCCGAGGTCGGCTTCACCCACAACGACCTCCGCCTCGCGGCCGGCCTGTTGTCTGGTTCCAAGTTGTTCCAATTGCTGCCGGAGTTTCAGCCCGGCAGCCTCTCGATCAGGTCGAAGCAGAAGGGCAGCCCGTTGCGGACTTCGAGGTCCACCACTTCCCCGTCACCCAGTACGGCGAGGAGTCGGAAGAACTCCACGACCTCCCTGCGTAGCGGGAAGTCCGCTGATTGGAGGGAAGGGTGCGGGGCATTCTCCCCCAGCACCTTGACGTTTCTGCGCCAGAGCAAATCGGGATGCATGACCGGCCGCCCTCGTCGGACCTGCAGGCGTGGGATGCGCCCGTAGCGGATGCGCTGTAGCAATTCGACGAAGTACTGTTGATCGGCGGACAGGGAGTTCTTGGTAGGAGTGTGATCGGATGCTTGCATTGCGTTCTCCTGGGTTCTTGCAGTCGTCACCACGGCGACCGTCATGAATCCAGTCTGCCGGAGCGCGCTGAAACGCCGTTGGAGGTGGCGCTGAAATCTCGTTGGGGGTTCGTCAGGTGGGCAGGAGGAGACCGTAATGGCCCCTCTGGCTGCCGTCGATGAGGACGCCCACCAGGCCGGCATCGTGAAGTTTGCGGCGGAGGTTGGAGACGGTTCGCTGGATGGTGTTCTTGGCCGTCTGCCTGTCCTGCCAGACATCCTCGCGGAGTGTGTCGATGTGGATATAGCGTCCCAGCCGGCGGTTCAAGCGGGCCAGGAGGCGGAACTCGAAGGTGTTGCCCAACAAGCAAGACCGGTTCCCTAGCCTGGCCTCGAAGCTCTCCTCGTCGAGCACCAGCTGGCGGGGAGGGGTGGGTGAGGATCGAGCCTCGCGGCTAGTGGCCGCTGTGCCACTGGTCGGCTGGAGGTAGAGTCGCCCGTAGGCGATGCCGAACAGGGAATTCACCGGCACACGACGCCAGGCCAAGGGGTCGGAGACCTGCCGCGCCGCCGCACTCAAGCCATCACGCACCGCCCGTGCGTGACAGCGATACAGCTTGAGGGCCCGTTCCGCCGCCCGCGCGGGCGGCTCGTCCACATACCGCAGGACGCGAGCGACTTCCGGATAGCGCACCAGGAAGGCCGCCGCATTGGGTATGTCATCGGCACCCAGTAGGTGGCCCACAAAACGTTCGGCCAGGATGAGGTCCGCGCCGTCGATGGGAGCGGTGATGACATCGGAGCGGTAGCGGCAGGGCGGGTCGTCGTCATCGGTCAACCCGGCACTCAGCGCGGCCAGGCGGCGGTCCAGGCACTGCGAGCAACGACCACAGTGCGGGTGCTCGGTGGTCTGCTCCCAGGTATGCGTGCAACTGCTGGTCAGCGCGCACAGCGGCCCGTACCCCGCCGATTTGATCCCCGCCAGCACTTCTTTTCGTGTCTCCCACAGGAAGTGGTTCTGTACGAGGAACGGATGGTCGAACAATCTGGACAATAGCCGTTCGAACCCCCTGAGAACCCGCGGGTGCGTGGTACGCGAGGCCCGCCCGCCGAGCACCTGCGGACTGACCGGCAGGTTCAAGCTGACCGGGCCGTTCTCGTAGAAGCGGATGCGCGGCAGCCCGAACAAGTGAGCGACCACCCCGGCCACGGCGGCGAATAGGAACGAGCGGGTACGCTGGTTGAAGTCCCGGCCGAACACCTTGCCTTTGTTGACGGAGACGGCGACGTGCAAGGGGTGGAAACGCCCGGAAGCGATGTGCTCGTCGAGGCCGGCGACGAGGTGGCGCTGGCGGGAGTAAATCTTGGAGTTGGACCAGTGGCTGACCAGAACGACCTTGCGGCGTCCCAGCAAGATCTCCCGCACCGCCCCACCCAAGGAATCTAGACCGCCGGAGAAGAGGAGAACTTCTTCCATGCCGGTGTCGGGCTCTACCTCATCGAACAGATAGCGGCTCAGGGGGGACGGCTTGCGCCGGCTGGTAAAGTGGAACTCGTAGTCGTCGTCGGAGAGAAAACCGAGTGTCTCGGTGAGCACTTCTCTCACGGCCCCGTCCCGCCAGATGTCGGGGCGACGGACAGGAACCACGAAGCAGAAATGCCGCCTCCAGCGTTCGCCGTACTCGATCTCCACCGGGCCGCCGCGTTTAATGGCCTGGTCGGCGGTGTACACGTCGGCCACCAACTCGAGCAGATCGGCGGCGACTTCGGGTAGGTTCGCGCATAGTCGCTGGGATAGGTGGTCCAGGCGTAGATGCACGTCGTTCCGCCCCTTCCCAATGTTCAGACGAAGCACGGGCGCGCTCTGCCAGTCGCGTCCCAGTTTTGTCGCCGAGGTACCGCCGCACAGCACGAGGTGACGCTTAGCCATCGTGCGCCCCCCGCGTCATTAGCTGGTCGTGCAGCTTGGTCAGGGCGTGGCTGACAAAACCTCGGGTACTGGCGTGTGTGATCCCTTTGCCCTTGGGCGAGAGCGCCTTGCCATACCACTCCCCGGCGAAATTGCGGACGATGGCGGCGGCCTCGCGGCAGTGGACCTTCAACTCGGCGACGAAGGCGTTGTGCTGCTCCGGGTCGGCGAATCGTCCGTTTCCGCCGATGTGCAGGGGCAGCTCGCGCCCCAGGTGGTAGCCGAGGAAACGTTGGGTGAAGCAGGCGAAGAACTCGTGAGCTAGAGTACCGAAGCCCCGCTCGGTGGAGAGCTTCCTGGCCTCTCGCCGCACCTCGGCGGCGGTCGTCCCGAACAGGTCTGCCGATCGCTGGCTCAGCAGACCGGTGAGCGCCTCGACGGCCGCCAGCTGGGCCATCTCGCCCAGGTCGGTCCGACTCCGTCTACGTTGGAGGCGTCGATCGACCGCCTCGGTGAAGGCGGCGGCGAGGTCGAACACATCGGGGGAGCCGGCGACGTGGAGCCCCTCGTCGCGGAGAGCGCCGGCGAAGTCGTCGTCGCGGGCGGCGACGGCAAAGCGCGCAAGCAGGAAGAAGCTATAGACGAGTCCCTCGTCGCCGCGGGCCTTGTCGAGCCCCTTGAGGGCGGCTTGGGTAGTAGCGGCGGCGATGTCGGCAACGTCAGCGTCCTCGGCGATCAATCCGACGACACGGCGCCAGGGTGCGGTATCGGGGAGTGTGCTGACTCGTTGGGTACCCATGGGGTGGACCTCCGTCAGCTGCGGCCCGCGCTGGCTGCAGGGGTCTCTAAGCCCATTAGTTAACGCACCGATAAGAGTCGTGCAAGCAAATATGTGAATCTATTCTCAGAATTGGGCCACGGCCGCTACTCGGCCAATAGCTCGACCCACCGATGCCGCTGCCGACCCCACTCGAGGAGAGCAGTGAGCGGCTGAAGATCCCGGAGAATGAAGGGATCTCGCCCTCGCTCCGTCCGCGGCAGGAACAAGATCGCTTCCTGGATGTCGGACGCCAGGTTCAGGAGATTCATGATCTGGGTGACACGGGCGCGTGTTACATGGCCCAGCCGAGCCAACTCGGCATAGCTCGCTACCCGGCCTTCGTTGAGTAGTTGCTCGAAGCGGATGGCCAGCGCCATCCAACGCGCCACCCGCGGCACGCGGCCCGGCGGAACGACCGGACGCGGATTGGTCGGCGCCTCTTGCATCTGCTTGCGGCCCTTGACGAGGCGGCGGAACTCAACCTGGCACTCGACAGTCAACGTCTCATTCATGCGCTTATCTCCTGCTGCTTCTGCGACAGCTCATCGGCCAGGGCGCGGATGCTCGTGGGGTGGAAGGTGATCACCACCTTGCCCGTGGCACCGTCGTATGTGACCTGCTCGACCAGCAGGCCGACCAACCGTGCCTGCTCCAGAGGCGTCAGCGACGCCCACACCGGATCGAAGAATCCTAAAGCCTGTTTCGCCTCCTCCTCGTCGATCCCCTGCCGGCGGACCTCCTGGACCTGCTCGCGCACGCCGGCCAGCCGCCGCTCGGCCATGTCGATCCTCTCCTGCAAGTCCGCCAGGCGGGAGACCACTGAGCGATCGCCGTCGGCTCCTCCCAGTTGTCCTGATAGGCTTTGCATGTCGGCGTGCCAGCGGGTCAGGTCGCGCTCCAGCACACGCTGCTCGGCGTCCAGCTCGACCATCCGCTCATCTTCCTGTTGGCGAGCCTGGGCCAGTGTCGCCTGCAGTAGGTCCGGGTCGCGGCCGATGCAGCGGATCTGCCGGAGGACCACCGCCTCGATCTCGGCGGCGGGCACGGACTTGGAAGGGCAGGTCCCCCAGCCGCGCTTCTGGGCGCCGACGCAGGTGTAGTAGCGGTAGCGGCGGTCGCCCTTGGTCGTGTGGCTGGGAGTCATGGCACAACCGCAGGGCACGCAGCGCAACAAACCCTTCAGGACGGCGCCGAACTGGTTGCGAACCGGGGCGCCGCCGGTGCGCCCATTCCGGAGCAGCAGTGCCTGCACGCGCTGGAAGGTCTCCGCGTCGATGAGGGCGGGGTGCTCGCCGTCGTGAATTTCGTCCTTGTAACGGACTTTGCCCACGTAGACGGGGTTGGTCAGCAGCCGATAGAGGCTGTTCTTGTCGAAGCCCCGGCCGCCGCACTGCCTGCCCGCCCGCGTCGTCCACCGCTTGTTCGTCCAGGCGCGTTCCGCCAGTTCTTGCGCCACGGGTAGAAGCGACTGGTGCCGGAGGTACAGTTGGAAGATGGCCCGCACCTGCACCGCCTCGTCCTCGTTGAGGACCAGCCGGTAGCCCTGCGGGTCGATGTCGTAGCCGAGCACCGGAAGGCCGCCCGACCAAACGAAAGAAGAACAGCATACCCAGGGTGCCGAGAAAAATGCAAGAGCTAAGCAACTCGCAACAAACACTATCCTGCTCTCAGCCACTGTCCCGCTAATAATTACAAAATCCTCCTTGACTGTCACGGTATAGATGCTTTTGCCACCAGCGCCTATATCACGGGGGAGGCCGAATTCTATGGTTTTCTCCTCACCAGGCTCGAAATAACAGAATTGACCCCAGTCCCTTATGCCAAGGCTGCCCTTCGGATTGTCAAGGTGGTAATGAAGCTCGACCATACCAGCAGAAGCTCGGTTGCGGGCGTGAATTGTGAATCTACCGTCACGGGAATAAATGACTTCGCCAGCAGAATCCTGTTTGCGGGCTTGTTTTATCAATTCATCGTATCCAGGACCATCAGGTATAATAACCGTCCTCTCAACCGTTTCGACCTTGGGCTTGCCGGCATTCCTCTTCCCTTGAGCGTAATAATAGCCGAACAAGCCAAGCGTGAGAAAACACACTAAGGCAAAGGTGACAGCGAAGAAGGAACCCCCGCCTTTGGCGACGGTGAAGATCTGGGGCAAGGTTCTCCTCCTGTTGGGGGGGCGCGAGGCGGTACTCGGTCACGATTCGGGAAGGACGCCCGATCAAGCAAGAATGTCGCGGATGACTCGTCCGGAAACGTCGGTCAGGCGATAGCGCCGGCCGTTGTGGAAATAGGTCAGCCGCTCGTGGTCCAGGCCGAGCAGGTGCAGGATGGTGGCGTGCAGGTCGTGGACGTCCAGCCGGTTGACGGCCGCCTTGTAGCCGACCTCGTCCGATTCGCCGTACGACACGCCGCCCTTGATGCCGCCGCCGGCCAGCCAGACCGTGTTGGCGTGCGGGTTGTGGTCGCGGCCCGGCTGCGCCCCCTTCTGCGACACCGGCAGCCGGCCAAACTCGCCGGCCCAGATGACCAGCGTGCTGTCCAGCAAACCCCGCTGGCGCAGGTCGGATCAGCAGCCCGGCGACGGGGCGATCCGTCTCGCCGGCGAACTGCGTGTGATTGCCCTTGATGTCGCGGTGGCCGTCCCAGCTGCGCTCGTTCTCCATGCCGCCGGAGTAAATCTGCACGAAGCGGACGCCGCGCTCCACCATGCGCCGCGCGATCAGGCACTGCCGGGCGACGTGATCGCACTCGGGCCGGCCCACGCCATAGAGATCGAGGACGTGCTTCGGCTCGCGGCTGAGATCGAGGGCCTCGGGGGCGGCCGACTGCATGCGATAGGCCAGCTCGAAGCTCTTGATGCGGGCC
Organism: uncultured Planctomycetota bacterium; assembly: GCA_963767535.1. GTDB lineage: Bacteria > Planctomycetota > Planctomycetia > Gemmatales > Gemmataceae > JAJPHU01. The sequence goes on along the minus strand of CAVYEC010000003.1, from coordinate 4,369,976 downwards.
TCCAGCTCCGGGTCGGCGCCGGCCTGCTCGACCTGCAGCCGGTTGAGCCGGGCCATCAGGTCCAGCCGCGCTCTGCTGGTCGGCCCCGGACTCGCCCGCGACGGGTTTCAGGTTGTCGATGGGGTCCGCACCCGGCTTGAGCCAGGTCCCCTGGTAGGCGCCGGGCAGAAAACCGCACGTCCAGTTGAGCGAGTGTCCCTTGGGCAGGCCGCGTCCCTTGGGGTCGGACATGACGACGAAGCCGGGCAGGTTTTCGTTCTCCGAGCCGAGTCCGTAAGCGACCCAGGAGCCGACCGACGGAAAGCCCATGCGCGGCAGGCCGGTGTTCATCATGAACAGGGCCGGACTGTGGTTGTTCGACTCACTGTGGAGCGAGTGCAAGAAAGGCCATCTGGTCCACGTGCTGCGGCCAGGCACGGGAAGATGCTCGAAACCCACTTGCCGCACTGGCCGTGCTGGCGGAAGGCGAACGGCGACTTCATCAGGGGGCCGACGTCGTTGATGAAGAAGCCGGTGTGCCGGTCGAAGCCGGGCAGTTGCTTGCCGTCGAGCGGGCCAGGGCCGGCTTGTAATCCCAGGTATCCACCTGGCTCGGCCCGCCGTTGATAAAAATCCAGATGACGGCGCGGCGCAGGCGCGGAAGTGCGGCATGCGGGCGGCCAGCGGGTTGAGCGGCGTTTCCGCTCCCGCGGCGAGCAAGCCCTCGCGCTGGAGGAGGCTGCCCAGGGCCACCAGGCCCAGACCGCCGCCGCAGCGCTGGAGCAGCTGTCGCCGCGTCAACAGGCGGAGTGGGAAGAGTGTCATGGGGTGTATCCATCAATCGACATAGATGAACTCGTTCAGACTTAGGAGCACGAGTGCATAGTCGCAGAGCGATGCTCAAGACCGCGCCGCCGCGGCGCGGGCAGTCAGGAACGCCGTACCCTCCGCCCTCTCGCGCATCCGCCGGAGGCCGACCGAAAGCCAGCCAGTAGGCTCGATCGACGGCCTCGTCGCAGGCTCTTCCGGGCGGCGGGCAGAAGCCGGTCGGCAAGCCCGGCGGCGCAGGCGCGTACTTGCGGGTTGTTCAAAAAGAGCAGCGCCTGCGGCGCGACCACGGTGGTCGGCCGCGCCCCGGCGCTGGTGAGGCTGTCGGGCCAGTCGAACACCTGCAAAAACGGAATCAGGCGGCTGCGCTGCACGGTGAAGTAAATGCTGCGGCGGCGCATGCCCTCGTCGAGTGTGCCGGGGCCGAACATCGTCGCGTCGAGCCGGCCGCCGACGGCGAGCAAGTTGTCGCGAATGATCTCGGCTTCCAGCCGCCGCCGCGGCCGACGCCACCATAACCGATTGTCCGGGTCCGCCTTCAACCCGGCCGGATGCGTCGCCCCGGACAGCCGATAAGCCTGGCTGAGAACGATCGTGCGGTGCAGGCGCTTGAGGCTCCAGCCGTGCTCGACCAGGTCGTTCGCCAGCCATTCGAGCAGTTCGGGATGCGTGGGCATCTCGCCCTGCAGGCCGAAGTCGTTGATCGTCGCCACGATGCCCCGGCCGAAATGATGGTGCCAGAGGCGATTGACGATGACCCGCGCGGCCAGCGACCCGGCTCCCTGGCGGATATCGGTGAGCCACTTCGCCAGTGCGGCGCGGCGGAAGGAAGTCCGCGCCCCAGCCGGCCTGGGCGTGATCCAGTGCGCCGCGCCGTCCGGGCTGCGCATCAGGACTTGCAGAAAGCCCGTCTCGGCCACGCCGTCCTTCTGGTTGACATCGCCGCGCTTGAGGTAGTACGTCTGCGGATAGAAGTCGGGGATGGAGGCATCGGCCGTGTGCAGCCGCATCGGCTTCAACCCTTCGCGTGCAAATCTGCATCTTCACGCGCGACGTGCGGCTTCTTCTGACCGGCCTGCTGCCGCCGAAGTCCCACTCGATCTCGCTGCGCACCGTGGTCGTGAAGGCGGACAGCAGGCGGTAGTAATCGCGGGTCGGAATGGGATCGAACTTGTGATCGTGGCAGCGGCGCAGGCGACGGTGAGGGCCAGCATGGTGTAGCCGGTGGTGGCGAGCATGTCGTCGAGGGCGTCGTAGCGGATGCGCTCGGCCTCGCTGGTGGTGATCTGCGTCGGGAACACGCCCGCGCCGAGGAAGCCGGTGGCGGCGAGCGCGTCCGGATCGTCGGGGGCCAGCTCGTCGCCGGCGAGCTGCCAGCGCACGAACTGATCGTAGGGCATGTCGCGGTTGAAGGCGCGGATGACGAAGTCGCGGTAGTGATAGGCGAAAGGCCGCGGGGAATCGTGCTCGAAGCCGTGGCTTTCGCCGAAGCGGGCCGGATCGAGCCAGTGCCGCGCCCAGCGCTCGCCGAAGTGCGGGCTGGCCAAGCAGGCGATCCACCAGCTCCTCCCACGCCTTGTCAAAGTCGGCTGCGACCACCACGGACTCGACTTCCTCCGGCTTGGGCGGCAGGCCGATCAGGTCGAAGTACAGCCGGCGCACCAGGGTGCGGCGATCCGCCGCCGCCACCGGCGCTACGCCGTGCGTCTCCATCTTCGCCAGCAGGAAGCGATCGATGGGCGTGCGCGGCCAGGACGCATCCTTCACGGCCGGCAGCGGCACTCGTTGCAGCGGTCGATAGGCCCAGTATTCCTTGTCCTTCGCCGGTCACGGTCAGCGGTTTTTTCGCCGCGGTGACGCTCCCCAGCGGCTTGTCGTAGGCGGCACCGAGATCGATCCAGCGTGTCACGGCCGCGACGATCTCGGCCGGGGCCGCCGGCTTTTTCGGCGGCATGTGCGGCATCTCTTCGTGGCGGATGTATTTCACGAGGGGGCTGTTCGCCCCTTGCCCCGGCAGCACGGCCACGCCCTTGTCGCCGCCCTTGAGCAGCGACTCGCGGGTGGACAGGTTGAAGTCCGATTTGATCTTGGCTCCGCCGTGGCACTCCAGGCAATTTTTCTCCAGCCACGGCCGAACCGTCCGGGCGAATAGCTGCTGGCTGGCGGCCATCTTGACGGCGTGATCGGCGGGAACCTGCTTCTCGGCCTTCTCTGCCCCTATGGTAAAAGCGGCGAAGACGACAGCGGCCCACGGTGTGAGACCGGCCGCGCCGCGGGCGCTGCCGGGGCGGTGTTCGTTGGGGTGGGGGGGATTGACGGGTAGGTCGGTCGCTGTTGTAGTCATGCAGAGGTTCTTGCGGTTCGTTCCGTCCGGTGCCGCGGCCAGCACTTACCGGCCACCGATCGTGGGTTGAAAGCGTCAATTGGTTTAGTGTAACCACCCTCACAACGGAGGGAAAGCAGGCTTGGTGAATCGGACGGGGCAGCCTGGCCCGATCCCTGCCCCGCCCTACAGCTACACGTTCACGGGCCGAAGGTGACAGCCGTTCAGATACGAACAAGGGCGGCAGAGAGCTGCCCACCTGTGTGGCGGCCCGAGGCACCCTCGGCAAATTGGACCCCGGAGGCATAGAATTCGCGACTTGCCCGCTTGTCCGTTCCGGCGCCGCGGCCGGGATCGGTGCCACGGCAGAGGTTGCCCATCACCGCAAAGGAGAAGGCCATGCTGAAGCGATACTTGTTCGGCTTGCTGGCCGCGCTGGCCACGGGCCTCGGCCCCGGCGCACCGGAGGCGCAGACCGACTCGGCCTTTACCGAGGGGGAGGCCGACGCGCTCGTCAAGGAACACAACGACGCGCACGACAAGGTGGGCGTCAAGCAGCACGTCATGTGGTCGAAGGACCTCGCCCGGTACGCCCAGAAGTGGGCCGACCACATCGCGGAGACGGGGAAGCTCGAGCACCGCCGGCAGCCCAAGTACGGCGAGAACATTGCGGCGGGACCGGCCGAGCGCTACGGCGCCGCGGAGGCGGCGGCCGCCTGGCTGAAGGAGAAGGGGGCCTACGACGCCGGCAAGCGCGAGGCGGCGAAGGTCGGCCACTACACGCAGGTGGTGTGGTCGCGGACGACCCGGATCGGGGCCGGCAAGGCGGTCATCAAGGAGGGGCCGATGAAGGGTTGGACGGTCATCGTCTGCAACTACGACCCGCGGGGCAACGTCCGGGGTCAGAGGCCGTACCCGTGAGGCACCGAGAGTATGCCCCGTACAGGGACCTCGCACGGCCGAGGTCGTGAACAGCTACCCCTACAGGATGTCGTGGAGGACCTCGCCGTAGACGTCGGTCAGACGCATGTCCCGCCCCCCGAATCGGTACGTCAGCCGCTTGTGGTCGATCCCCAGAAGGTGCAGTATGGTGGCATGCAGGTCGTGAATCCCGACCTTGTTCTCAATCGCGTGGAACCCATACTCGTCGGTGGCGCCGTAGACCGTTCCCCCCTTGATCCCCCCGCCGGCCAGCCAGATCGAGAAACCGTAGGGGCTGTGGTCCCGGCCCGTGGAGGTGCCCTGGGCCACGGGCGTCCGGCCGAACTCCCCCGCCCAGACCACGAGCGTCTTCTCTAAAAGTCCGCGGGCCTTCAGGTCGGTGAGCAGTCCGGCAATCGGTTGGTCCGTGGCACGAGCCATCTTCTCGTGCCCTTCCTTCAACTTGTCGTGCTGGTCCCAGCGGTTGGCGCCCGCCACGGCCGGCGGCGTCAGCTCGACGAAGCGCACGCCGCGCTCCACCAGCCGGCGGGCCAGCAAGCACTGCCTGCCGAACGCCCGCGTTGTCGGCTCGTCGAGGCCATACAGCCGACGGGTCGCTGCGGACTCGCCGCGGATGTCCAGGAGGTCCGGCACGGCCGCCTGCATCCGGAAGGCCAGCTCGTAGTTGGCGATGGCCGATTCGACGCGGTCGTCCGGACCCAACCGCCCGAGCACCGAGCGATCGAGATTGCGCAGCAGGTCGAGCTTCCCCTGCTGCAACTCGTCGCTGGCCTCCGGACGCCGGAGGTTGGCGACGGGGGCTTCGGTGTCGCGGAAGAGGGAACACTGGTAGACGGCGGGTAGGAAGCCGCTCCGGAAGTTGTCCGGGCCGCCGGCCGGGATCTGCCCGCCCTTGAGGACGATGTAGCCGGGCAGGTCCTGGCACTCGCTGCCCAGCCCGTACGTAATCCAGGCGCCCATGCTCGGCTGGCCCTGCTGGTTCATTCCGGTGTGCAGGAAGAGGTTGGCGTTGGCGTGCTCCGTGAAGTTCGCCACCATCGAGCGGACGACACAGAGGTCGTCCACATGCCGCGCGACGTGGGGGAACAGCTCACTGACCGGCGTGCCGCTCCGGCCGTGGCGGTGGAATTTCCAGGGCGAGCGCAAGACCCTGGGGAAGGTGTCGTACGGGATGAACTGGGTTGGCGGCGGCTTCATCTTGATCGGCCGGCCGTCTTCCCGCTCCAGCCGCGGCTTGGGGTCGAAGGTGTCCACTTGCGACGGGCCGCCGTCCATGTACAGGAAGATCACCCGGTTCGCCTTGGCCGGGTGGTGTCCGGGTCGGGGGGCCAGCGGATTGGCTGCAGGAGAAGGTTGCAGGGCGCTGCCGAAAGCACGCTCGGTCAACAAGGCGGTCAGCGCCACGGCGCCGAAGCCGTTCGCACAGCGCAGCAGCATCTGCCGCCGCGACGGAGGCTCGCCGAGAGGGGGGCCGTGGTGCATCGGATCGCTCCTCAGTCGATGAAGATGAATTCCTTGACGTTGATCAGCACATGGCAGAGGTCCGACCAAACCTTCGGGTCATCGATCCCGCACCCGTACCGGCCGGCCTGCCGGTTCAAGAAGAGCAACACGTCGCGTCGCTCGTCCGCGCTGGGAGGCCGGGCGAAGGCGGTTCGATACAGCGCATCGACTCGCTGCTCGTCGGTTTTCCCTGGTTCCGCGAGGACTCGCTCGGCCCAGCGTCCCGCCTGTTGCACGACGAACGGATCGTTCATGAGGGTCAACGCTTGGGCGGGGACCGTAGAGACGCCGCGAAAGCCGATGGTGCTGAACGAGCTGGGATAGTCGAAAGCCAGCAACAGGGGCGTGAGGAAGTTGCGCCGCGCGTTGATGTAAATCGAACGCCGGCCGTCCCCGTCCAACGGTCCGGCGTGGGGTCGGCCGCGCCCCTCCATGTGGGACGTCAGGTACGGCAGGACGCTGGGTCCGTGCATCGCCGGATTGAGCCGGCCGGAAACGGCCAGGAGGGCGTCGCGGACGGCCTCCGCCTCCAGGCGGCGAACCGGCATGTGGTGCAACAGCCGGTTCTCCGGATCGAGCCGCGTCGCGGCGGCGTCCGGCCGGGACGACATTCGGTAGCTGCTCGACAGGAGCATCAGCCGGTGCATCGCTTTGACGGACCAGCCGCGGCGGACGAACTCGGTGGCCAGGTAGTCCAGTAGTTCCGGGTGGGTCGGTCGCTGCCCCATACGGCCGAAGTCGTCCGGGGTGCGCACGATGCCCGCGCCGAAATGATGCTGCCAGATCCGGTTGGCCATGACGCGGCCAATTAAGGGATTCGATGGGTCCACCAACCGGCGGGCCAGTTCCAGCCGACCGCCGCCCGATGAGTGGGCCGGTTTCGCTGAGCCGGCGATTACCTCCGGCGGCCGCCGTGGCACGCGCTCCCCGAGAGTCTTGTAGTTGCCGCGGAGGAAAACGCACTCATCCTCCCCGGTGCCGTCCGCAAGGGCCGGCGCCCGGCGCGGGTCCGGGAGGGCCGCCTCGATCTCCTGGTATTGCCTGAGCAACCCGGCCAACTCGCCGGCGGCCTCCGGGTTCCGCACCGCACCGGGCGAGCGCCCGCCGTCGTCTAGAAGGCGGTTCTTCAGGAGCCAGTTCAGCAGGGCCACCCCGTCGTTACCGTCGGGTTCGCTCGCCGTCTGGCCTGACCGCCACCGCTCCAGTTCGCGGACTATGAGCCTCTGATAAGCGTCTGCCAAGGCTCCGAGGTCATCCCCGTGGGCACGCTCCAGCGCCTGGAGGTTCAGCCGGTTGGGGACGGCGGGCGGCGAGTTGGGGTCGTCGGAGAAGAGGACTTGCTCCAGCACGATGTAGCCGTCGCCGGGGCCTTCCGGGACATGCGCGGTCGAGGGCGGAGGGTTCAGACCAAACATGGGGATGCGGCTATCGCTGACCTCGACGTAGGCTCGGTGGCCAATCCACTGATCGACCGGCATCGTCCGCCAGGCCGGCCGCTCGCCGGGCGGTGCGATTGTCAGGGGGCCGTAGATGGGATTCATGATCAGCGTGTAGCCGTCGATCACCAGGTTGACGCGGGCATGACGGCCGGCCAGGCGGAAGTGGACGTAGCGCTTGTCGATGGTGAACGTCGGCGAGCGCAATTCCCCCTGGAGCCGTGCGGACAGCAGCCCGCTGTGCGCCCTGCGGAAACGAACCGGGCGACGGGCTGGTCCGGACGGTCGCTCAGGAGGATGTCACCGGCGCGTGCAGGCCCGGTGCCGAAGGCGTCTCCGGTGACGTGCCAGCCGCGATATATCGGATCGGCGAAGTCTTCAAAGAAGACCGTCGAGGCGGCAGCCTGACGGGATCGGTTCGCTTGCTCTTGCAAGGCGCTCCGTAGAGTCTGCCCGCGCTTCTGAGCTGTCCCTTTGTCCGGGGACGAGCACTCGGCCCAGGCATAGAGAGGATGATCCGGACAGTGGGTGTCCTTGTCTTCCAGTGCCTTGATCCAACGCCCCAGGCAGTCCGCATCCAGATCGAACTGCCGCGCGACCTCCACGCAGTTTGACGGCCCCGCCGGCACCGCTGTCTTGACCTTGTGGGCGGCGAGCAAATACCGGCTGGCACGGCCGACTTGCCGCAGCCATCGCGGGGCGAGGTGGGCGACGATGCTCGCCCGCGCTTTCGCCTTCAGGTCGGCGAGTTGCCGGGCCTTGGCCCCGACGCACTCCGGCGCATCGATGAAAGCCTGCTGATAGCGTGCGCTTTTCAGATACCCCGCCAGGGCGTAATAGTCCCGCGTCGAGAGGGCATCAAACTTGTGGTCGTGGCAGCGGGCGCAGGCAATCGTCTGGGCCAGGAACGCCTTGCCCAGCACGTCGATCTGGTTGTCGATCCGGTCGGCCTGCTCCTGGCGGATGTCCACGGGCGTCTGCTTGCCCTCCCCCATCCAGAAAAAGCCGGTCGCCAGGATCGACTCGTTGAACCCCTCCGTCGGATGGCGGCGGGGCTGGGGCAGCAGGTCCCCGGCCATGTGTTCCGCCACGAAGCGGTCGTAGGGCAGGTCGGCGTTGAAGGCGCGGATGACATAGTCGCGGTAGCGCCAGGCGTTCCACAGGTCGTAGTCGAACTCGAAGCCGAGGGTCTCGGCATAGCGCACCACGTCGAGCCAGTGCCGCCCCCAGCGCTCGCCGTAATGAGGCGAGGCGAGGAGGCGATCGACGAGCTTCTCGTAAGCGAAGGGCGAGTTGTCGGCCAAAAACGCCTCGACCTCTTGAGGCGTCGGCGGCAGCCCGGTCAGGTCGAAGGTGACACGGCGGATCAGAGCTTGGGGGTCCGCCGCCGGAGCGGGGGACAGGCCGGCCGCCTCGAGTCGGGCCAGGATGAAGAAGTCAACCGGCGAGGTACACCAGGCAGGGTTCTTCACTGCGGGGAGGGCCACGGGTCGGACGGGCTGGTAGGCCCAGTGCTTGCGCCGCTCGGCCAGGTCAAACTCTCCCGCCCGCGCGGCAGTCCGTTCCGAGGTGGTGGCCCTCGGTCCGGGGGCACCCATCTTCACCCAGGCGACCAGATCGAGGATCTGCGCCTCGGTGAGCTTGCTCTTGGGAGGCATGTGGAGGTCGCCCGTATGACGGACGGCCTGAATGAGCCGGCTTTGGTCCGGCTTGCCGGGAACGATTGCCGGCCCCCGGTCGCCGCCCTTCTTGATGGCGGCGAGGCTGTCGAGCCTCAGCCCGCCCCGCTGGCGCTCGGGGCCGTGACACCGCCGGCAGTTTTCCGCCAACAGCGGCCGTATCCGCTTCTCGAAGAACTCGACGCCGGCGGCGTCCGAAGCGGGTGACGGCTCGGCCGCTGCGGCCGCGCTCGCCGCCAGCAGCAGCACGATCGTCGCCGTCTCGACCGCTCGCAGGCCCGTCATGCGCACCTCAGTCCATTCGACGAGTTGTCGGCTATCGCGACGCGGAAGTTGGGATGCCCCGGACCACTTGCTCGGGCACGTCGGTCAGCCGGAAGTCGCGGCCGCCGTAGCGGAAGATCAAACGCTCAGGGGGGCGGAGGATAGTCGCGGAGACGGATTCGGTTCTCCATGCTCTCTGCGATCCGCGACGTGCCCATCGTACGCCCCCATGTTCCCACCTGTCAAGCAACCACGACCCGGATTCGGCCCCCACTGGAGAATCGTCGAAATTCCTACTCCCCTCCACCCACGCGACCGCGTAACATTGATCCCACCGATACGCCTCGCCGGCCACACCCACGTGAACATCGCCTCGAAGATCGGTGAACCCATCTGGCCGCGGCGCGACGGCGAGGCACGTCCTCATACCGAGCTGGTGAGACGATCCGCAGCTGGACCGTTTTGAGGGTTGCTTATGCCGCAGAGAATCGGCCTCCTGATGCTCGTCCTGTTGACCGCCCCTTTGACCGCTCTCCCCGGCCAAACCGTGGGGGGCGAGCGTGAGGGTCGTCGGAATGGGCCCGCACCTTCCTCTCCGGCCCGTCGCGTGCCGTGGACGACATCTCGGGTCCGCGGCTCGCCGGAGCCGCCCAGCCCTTACCGAACCGAGCCGGCCTTCCCGAAACTGAAGTTCGAAGAGCCACTTGATATCACTAACGCCCCGGGCTGGGACCGTCTTTTCGTCACCGAGCGCTACGGCCGGGTCTTCTCGTTCCCAAACGACCCGCGGACGGCCTCGGCCGACTTGCTGCTCGACTTCAATCAGGTGCTCGGCCGCACCGCCCCGCGTACTGTCGTCGCCTACGGCTTCGCCGCGCACCCGCACGTCGCCGACAACGGCTTCGTCTACGTCACCTACGTCCCCGACGACTCGCGGGAACTCCCCAGGGGGACGAAGGTCTCGCGCTTCCACATCCCATCCGGCGGCCCGATGCGCTGTGACCCGAAAAGCGAGCGGGTCATCCTCGAATGGCCCAACGGCGGACACAACGGCGGCTGCCTGAAGTTCGGCCCCGACGGCTGCCTCTATATCGCCACCGGCGACTCCAGCGGCATCGCCGACCAGTATCTCACCGGCCAGGATCTCGGCAGCCTTGCCGGCAAGATCCTCCGCATCGACGTGGACCACCCCGACCCCGGCAAGGCCTACGGCATCCCGAAAGACAACCCCTTCGTCGTCCGTCAAGGGCGCCCGCCCGGAGATCTGGGCCTACGGGCTGCGCCAGCCGTGGAAGATGAGCTTCGACAAGGCGACGGGCGACCTGTGGACGGGCAACGTCGGCCAGGACCTGTGGGAGCAGATCTACCGCATCGAGCGCGGCGGCAACTACGGCTGGAGCGTGCTGGAGGGCAGCCACCCCTTCCGCCCCGAACGCAAGCGCGGCCCGACGCCCATCCTCATGCCCGTCGTCGAGCACGACCACGCCAACTTCCGCTCCATCACCGGTGGTTTCGTCTACCACGGCCGGCGGCTCAGGGAGTTGCAGGGGAGCTACGTCTACGGCGACTACGATACCGGCCGCGTCTGGACGTTCCGCTACGACCGCGAGAAGAAAGCCGTGAGCGATCACCGCGAGTTGTACAAATCGAACCTGCGGCTGGTCTGCTTCGGCGAGGACAACGACGGCGAGTTGTACTTGCTCGACCACATGGGCGGCCGGATCAGCCGCCTGGTGCCAAACCCGGCGGTCAACACCGCCGGTCAATTTCCCGCGCCGTCTGAGCGAGACGGGCCTATTCCCTCCACGCGGGAACACCGCCCGGCCCCGGGCGTCCTCCCCTATGAGGTGATTGCCCCGCAATGGTGCGACGGGGCGAGCAAGGAACGCTTCCTGGCCTTGCCGGGCCTTTCTCAGATCGAGTTCGAGTCGATCACCTATCCGCAGCCGGCCCTCGGCGCCTCGCCCGGTTGGAAATTCCCCGACGGCACCGTCCTCGCCGAGACACTCTTCATCGAGACGGAGGCCGGCAACCCCGCCAGCCGTCGCCGCATCGAGACGCGCCTGCTGCACAACGAACAGACTGACCGGCACCGAGGAGGTCGGCGACCAGTACTGGCGCGGCTACACCTACGTCTGGAACGACGAGCAGACCGACGCCGTCCTGCTGGAAGACCCGCAGGGCCGCGACCGTATGCTGACCCTCCGCGACCCGAAGGCCCCCGGAGGCAGGCGACAACAGAGCTGGCACTTCCCCAGCCGGACCGAGTGTACAGTCTGCCATAACATGGCCGCCAAATATGTCCTGGGCGTGCAGACGCTGCAAGTCAACCGGGACCACGGCACGCCGACCGCCAACCAACTCCTCACCTTCGAGCGACTCGGCCTGTTCACCAAGCCGCTGCCGTCATCTCCGCGAGGAGATGCCCCGCCTCGTGGATTACCGCGATGCCGTGCAGGATCTCGACCTGCGGGCCCGCTCCTACCTGCACGCCAACTGCTCGCACTGCCACCGCAAATGGGGCGGCGGCAACGCCGAGTTCCAGCTGCTGGCGACCCTGGAATTGGCCGACACGGGCGCCGCCGGGCGCGGCCGACGCAGGGGACGTTCAACATCGCTCAATGCCCGCGTGATCGCGCCGCACGACCCGTCCCGCTCCGTCCTGTTCTACCGCATGGCCAAGCGCGGGCCTGGCCGCATGCCCCGCCTCGGCTCCGACGAGGTCGATGAGGCCGGCCTCACGTTGATTCACGATTGGATCGCCCGGCTGCCCGGCACGGGAGTCGTCTCCGACGCCCAGGTCCGCCTGGCCGCCGAGACCGCCGGGGCCATCAACCGGCTCCGCCAAGCCGAGGGCGCTCCGGCCGAAGAGCTGCGGCCGCGGATCGACTCTCTGCTGGCCTCGACGAGTACGGCCTTGCGGCTGATGCGGGCCGTGGACGATAATGCCCTGCCGGCGCAGCGTCCGCGCGGAGGTGGTGGCGCGGGCGGCACAATCGGACTCGGCCGAGGTACGCGACCTGTTCGAGCGCTTCCTGCCCGAGGAGAGGCGGCTCAAGCGGCTGGGCAACGTCATCCGGCCCGAGACGATCCTTGCGCTCAAAGGCGATAGCGGCCGCGGCCGCAAGCTGTTCTTCGATGCCCCCGGCGTCCAGTGCCGCAACTGCCACCGCATCGGCGGCCAGGGCACCGAGGTCGGCCCCGATCTCGACCAGATCGGGAAGAAATACGACCGTGCCGCGATCCTGGAAAACATCCTCTTCCCGTCGAAGCAGATCGAGGAGAAATACTTGACCTACCTCGTCGAGACGAAGCAGGGCCGCGTCTACACGGGCCTTCTGGTGAGCAAGGATACGAGCAAGGTAGTCCTGAAGGACGGCAACAACAAGCGGATCGAGGTATCCGCTGGCGACGTCGAGCTGCTGGCCCCGCAGCAAAAGTCGCTGATGCCCGAGCTGCTCCTGCGCGACCTGACCGCCGAGCAGGTCGCCGACCTGACGGTGTTCCTTAGTTCGTTGAAGTGATCCTCCTCCGGCCCGTGCCGGCTTGGGGCCGACGAGCAACGCGGCGGAGCGTGCCTTGCGTCATGGGGTATTGTGGTGGAAGATGAACCACGGACCCAGGAGCGTGAAGGAGTGGCCCGAGGTCTGATCAACCTATTCCGGCCGTGTTGGGCGGATAGGCTGGTCGGGCTAACAGCGAACTGGGCCGCCAGATGGTTGGAAGCGTTCCGGATCGTTCGGGGAGGCAAGCCCGCGAACCACTCGGCCGACGAGAGGAGGCCAAAGCCATGTCCCACCCACTTACGCGACGGCGTTTTCTGCACGCCGCCGGCGCGGGGCTCTCCGGGGTTCTCCCCCTCAGCGGGGTCCGGGCCGAGGAGGTCAACCCCGCCCCGGACATCATCCGCTTCGGCCCGGACCTTGAGCCTATCGTGCGACTCATCGAGGAGACGCCGCGCGAAAAATGCGTGGCGGTGCTGACCGAACAATTGCGCGATGGGCTGCCGTACCGGCGCTTCCTGGCGGCGATCTTTCTCGCCGCCATCCGGAAACGAAATCCGCACCATTCGGTCTACCTGGTCCACTCAGCCCATCAGGTGAGCCTGGACCTGCGCCCTCAGGAGCGCCTCCTGCCGTTGTTCTGGGCTGTGGACCATTTCAAATGGCAGCAGGAGGTTTTTCCCACGCCGGCGGTGGAACGGCTGACGGGTCGTTTGCCCGCGGCCGACAAGGCGGCCGCCGAGTTCCACGACGCGATGCAGCGCCTCGACTGCGAGCACGCGGAACGGGCCGCGATCGCGCTGGCCCGGAGCGAGGGGGCGCGGCAGGCCTTTGGGCTGTTCTGGCACTACGGCTGCCGGGACAGCAGCTTCATCGGCCACCGGGCCATCGGGGTGGCCAATTGCTGGCGGGCCCTGGAAACCATCGGCTGGCAGCACGCCGAGCCTGTGCTGCGCTTCGTGGTCCAGGATCTCCACGCCAGCGGCGGCAAGCCGGACCGCTATTATCGGCCGAACCTCGCGCGGGTGGACCGGGCGCTGGAGAAACTGCCCGCCGGCTGGGCGGTGGGCCGGGCGGATCGCGGCGCCACCCTCGAGACGTTCGCGCTGCTCCGCCAGGGTCAGAGTGAGAAAGCCTGCGAACTGGCGGTCCAGCAGCTGGCGGGCGGTTTCGGCGCACGGCCGATCTGGGACGCCCTACACGTCGCGGCCGCCGAACTCCTGATGCTGCACGCGGCCGGCAGCGGCATGGCTGGCCGGCCCCTGCACCTCAACACGACGGTCAACGCGCTCCACTACGCCTTCCGGGCCAGCCCCGTGGCCCGGACCCGGCTGCTGATTCTCCTGCAAGCGACCGCGTGGGCCGGCGATTTCCTGCGCCGCCCATCTGGGCGAGAAGGCCCTCGCCGACAACAAGCTGCTGGAGCTGGGCAGCGCCCGGCGCCCGCCCCGGCTGCCAAGGCCGTGGCGGAAACCTTTGCCGCGCTGCCGCCCCACACCTACGACTTCGATTCCAAGACCCGGACAGGGACCGGGCACACCCTGGCCAGCCGTTCCGCCCGCACGGAACTCGGTCGGAGGGTGTTTGCCCTCCTCAGCCGGGATCCCGACGTCGCGGCGCGCTACATGCAGGCGGCCCGCGGCTGGTTGTGCGCCAAAGCCACCGTCGAGGCCCACGAGTACAAGCTGCCGGCCGCGCTCTTCGAGGACTACGAAGTGGTCAGCCCCGCATGGCGGCCGCGCCTTCTGGCCGCGTCGGCGCACTGGCTCCACGGCCCGCAAAGCCCCGATTCCCGGTTGCTCCGGCAGGCGCGGGAGGCGTTACGCAGCATCGGTTGAGACGCATCGGCCGGCGCATATGAGCGGGCACTCTCCCACTCCGCCTCTTTGCAAGGCACTGTTCCCGAGGAAATCGGCGACGCATTCACCCGAAGGAAAACCTCCCGTTCACGCTGAACCGGTACGACAGCGGATGGCTCGGCGACCGACCCGTCTGCTCCTCGGCATGCGCTTCTACTCGTGGGAATCAATGAGCCGCCTGATTTCATCGAAGCAGGGCCGACAGATCACCTTGTCTCGCATGTCGATCTGAATGTACCGCTCCCATTCCGAGTCAGGAACCCGGAAGAACTCGGGCCACAGCGCTCCACACCTCGCACAGACGTTCGGATACTCGATGTAGGTCACACGACCCTTTCGGTTCAATGCGTCTTCCCAGCGATTGAGGATCCCGCGGAGCGGTTCGACGCTGTCGTCGATGTACTCCTCGACCGCTTTGCACTCCTCCTCGTTGAGGGTCAACACCTGATGCATGCATCCACAGGACGCCAGCTGGCATCCGCAAAACGGGCAACGCTCTTGGGTGCAGAACAGGGCATGGAGTTCCCCTTCCGGAGCTTCACAGTCAGGACAGCGCGGCCGATTCGCAGTCATAATAAACGTCCCGACGGGCGATGAGGCCGGTCTGCTGCTGAGCCTCATTCGGCTTCTTCGCTCGCAGTACCAGACACCCTTTTCTTCTCGCGCGTCCTGAGCAGGAATAATCGCCTCACTGCAAGAGCGATCCCCGCCCCAACGCCTGAAACAAGCAGGGGAGCAATTCCGCAGGATAAAAAGTATACGCCCAGCAGAACCTCCCAAGCGTTTTGTCCTCCTTGCATACCGTACTCAATGGGAGGTGCGTTACGCTGGTAGGGGGTAAACTTTCGGGCCCCCGAAAAAGCTCCCCAGGCGAATGCCAAAAGGAACAATACGGGATGCACGAGGATCGCACCGAAAATCGTCACACGGCCGGGAGTCGGGGCGAAAAGCCCACTCCCCTCCGCGGAGTTATTCTCCTCCCGATTCCCTTCAACGGTCGGTTGTGAACAATACGGGCAAAAGAGGGAGGTTCCCACGTCCCGGCCGCATCCCGCGCACATTCGAGGCATCTCTGTTACCCTTTTCCCCAGGCCAAAGCAGAACGGCTCAACTTATCGGCCGGGGGCGGGAGGTAGCAGCGTTGCAACCGTTGCCCTCCCGGAGGCGCAGACGGTTGAAACGCTCAGGTTGAGTCGTTGCAAGGAGTTACGCCGATTTTCGCGAGCGTTTCACCAAAAATGCCAGCGTTTCAGAGGGTGTGGGGCAGGTGAAATGAAACGCTCAACACCACCGCGGTGCCAGGAACCCTTACCACACCCACCCGGCCCTGAATCGCAACAGGGCATTCTGCTCTTTGAGGGACATTCCTCTCGGTCGGCCCCAGGTCGAGTTGCCAACGCGGCACGCGCTACTTCTTCTTCGGCTCTTCGGGCGGCAGTTCCATGTCCTTGGGCGTGAGGGAGATCGGCGCGCCCTTCTCCGGTATGTCGATGTGCGCCGTCCACAGGATGCCGTTCACGACGGCCTGTCGAAAAGCCCTTAGGCCGAAGTTGTCGTGGAAATGGCCGCCGACGAAGCCGAAGGACCGTCCGCCTTTCGAATGAAGCCGCTCGTAGACCCAGCCGATCGGGTATTCCTTGCCCTCGATGACCGTGCTCATGACCGGCCGGGCTTCGGGCAGGAAGCAGAGCTTGAAGTAATACTCCTCGCGCAGGTCGAAATCGTCCCAGCCGCGGCAGACGGGGTGCCTGGGGTCGGCCTGGCGCAGTTTGGATACCTGCACCAGGTACCGGGAAAAGCCGTCGCCTTCGGCGTTGAACCAGCCGCCCATGGCCTGCAGCCACGGCCCGCCCTCGGGCGTTTCGGCGCCGGTGCCCCAGTGAATCGCCGTGAGGCCGACGCCCTGCTTCAACATTTCCTCCACCCGGCGGCGCTGCGGCCCGCGGAAGAGCATGGTGCCGCCCAGGCGGTTGTGCAGGACGATGGCCGTCACGTCCTTGACGGCCTCCGGGTCTTTCGGCCAGCCGTTGGAGACCACCGTCTCGACGCCGTCGGTCTGGCGCAGGCACTTGGCCAGGAGCGTGCAATCGCTCATGTAGGTGTGCGTGTTGCGCGGGTGGTCGAGGTCCTTGCCGATGAGCAGGATCTTGGCCTTCTTGTCGGCGGCGGCCAGGGTGGACGCCAGGAGCCAGACGGCGATCGTAAAGAGCGGTTTGCGAAACATAGACTGTACCCCCGGATGGAGTGTCCAAGCCGGTTCATTTTATAAGCCAGGGAGCGGATCGGCCGAGGCTGGCTCCGGTTGTCCCCTCGCTTCGTCGAGCGCTCTCCGTACGTTGGGCCGATCCTCAGGCGGCGTCCAAGAATAACTTCGTAGGGCACGCTGCCAGCGTGCCTTGGCTGGCCGGCACGCTGGCAGCGTGCCCTACGAAATCAATGTTGGACGAGTCCTTAGCATCCGAGCGCTTCCTGTCGCCCTTCGCAGCCGCTTTCCCACTAGGCTCCGACTTCAATCCGACCGTGTTGACGGCAATCACACGATAAGTGTGCTTCTTGCCAGGCTCCGCCGTCGTGTCGGTGAACCGCATCGGAACCAGTGGTTGCGTGGGTGTGTCGCTGTATTGCAGGTTCTGAAAGATCGGCCGGCCGAACGGGTTCTTGCCTCGCTCCGGCAGGTTGGCGAGGAATTGGCCGTCGCGCTCGATGACGAAGCTCGCCAGCCCGCTCTCCAGGTCGGCTTCGACTTCCCAGATCAGCTGGTTGTCCTGCAACCGAACGTTTGTCGGTGCGGGGGGCGGCGTGGCGTCCGTGACCTTCGTGTCCTTGACGTATTCCATCCACGCCTTCGCGATCTTTTCGTCCGGCAACCAGGCGGCCTTCCGGGGATCGCCGGCATATTGGGCTGCTGGGGCCGCTTCGCCGCCGAGGACCGGGGCGAGCCAGGCCTTGGCGGCTGGCATTGTCCGGAGGGGATCGCCCACGACATCGGGTAAGCGAGCGGTCAGGCAGGCATCGAGCCAGGGGATGGCGAGGTAGCGCTGGTTGCCGCACTCGTGGCTCGTCAGCGGATCGACTGCCACGCCGACGAGTCCGCCTTTGCCGCGTATTTCGTTGAAGAACACCTCGTTGGCGGGCCAGACCCCGGCGAAGCGATCACCCTTGACGGTGACGCCTTCCTTGGTGCCGAGGTTGCACATCATCGGCACCTTCAGCGCGGCGTCCGGCACGGTGTGCGCCTTGATCGCGGCCCGCCCCGGGTTCGGCTTCAAGAGCGGCACGCCGGAGCGCAGCCACGCCGTGGCGACGCGGTCGGGGTGCAGCAGCACCATTCCGCCCGCCCAGTGTCCGCC
Source organism: uncultured Planctomycetota bacterium (assembly GCA_963767535.1). Taxonomy (GTDB): domain Bacteria; phylum Planctomycetota; class Planctomycetia; order Gemmatales; family Gemmataceae; genus JAJPHU01. The sequence continues at coordinate 4,352,310 of CAVYEC010000003.1, read as the reverse complement.
GCCGCTGTGACCCCACAAGGCCCACGGCACCTTGGACAGCTCGGGATGGCCGGACTGCGCCCCCAGATCGACCAGGCACTTCTGAAAGGCGGCGTCGGAGCCGTTGCGCGGGTCGCACCACATCTGGCAGTCGGCCTTCTCCGGCTGTTCGTACGCCGGGGACAGCAGTGCGCAGTCGTGCTTCTTCGCCAGCGCCTGCCAATGCAGGTCATAGGCGCCTGTCAAACCGGACTTGCACGACCCCTCGCCGCAGCCGTGCTGGTGCACGATGACGCCGCGCAGCGTCTTCGTCTCCTTGGGAATCCAGATCGTGTAATTGACCCCGAAGATCAGCCGGCCCGGTTTCTGGGAAGCTTCATAGCGCACACGGTAATAAGGCGGTTCGGCCGGCGGAAAGACGTCGTAGGGCGGTTTCTGGGCGTGCAAGCCGGTCTCGCCTGCGACGAGAAACAGGCAGAAAAACCAGCAGGTGTTCGTAACGGATCGGATCATGGCTTGAGGTTCCTGAAAACCAGAATGTCGCTCCGAAGGCGACAAGCAATGATGGTGAGGGAATGTCTTGCTGATCCCGTGACTTCGTCCGGTGAACGATCATTATACCGGTGGATAGTACGAACGGCGGCGCTGGCCTGCCTTCACGTTTCCCTTGCGCCGACCGCCCGCTCGGACTTTCTCCGGGCACCCAGCAGACTCAAGTCGAAAACGATTTCGAGGTGCGCAAGCCGCCGGAAGAAGCGGGCCGAACCGACCTCATCGGCGGTGGCTGTGACGCACGCATCCCGGCCCATCCGCCGAAGGAGGCGCTGTGGACGGAACAGGTGAAGCAAAGACAACCGAGTTTACCAACTCGATCGCAAGACGTCGCGACAGCAGAATCGCCGGTGGAGATAACGGGTAGAATGGCCAGCATGAGAAAGCGGGAGATCTCATGGGAAGGAGGACATTGGATGTCGCGACTGATAAGGTGGAATATACCTATGCCATTGACAGTGGCACGGGTTTGATTGTTCTCGGAAACCTAAAGGCGCTAACTTTTTGGTCGGGGTCCGGCAGAGGTTGGGGGTAGTCCCGTCGGCTCGGATTTGGGAAGATACCTTCCCGAACGGGCGGTTTGACTCTCGTTGGCAATTTGGCAAACTGGCAAACTCGCCTCGTTTCGTAGACGTTACTCCTTGGAAACAGAGAGTTTGCGATAGAGAGACCACTTTGCCACATCGTCCCACGATTGGCAAAGTGGCAAACTGCCCTCCTCATCCGCTCCTGGGCCAATCATGGCTTCGCATGAACGAATCACTGGCCCCCTTTGCTGTCTCGGCCGAACATGCTGGCCTGACCCTCGCCGCCCTGTTGCGCCAGCGGCTGCCCGGCCAGTCATGGAATCAGGTGCGCCGGCTCATCGACACACGCCGCGCCCGCGTCAACGGCGAGTTGTGCCTCGACCCCGCGCGGCGACTCAAGGAAGGTGAGACCGTTGAACTGTTGGGCCGTTCCGCCGCGAAGCCGCGCCGGGAAGAGACCGTCGTCCTTCGCCATCTTGACGAACACGTCGTCGTCGTCGAGAAGCCCTCCGGCATCTCCACGGTTCGTCATCCCGTCGAACGCAACTGGAATAAGCGCCGCAAAGCCTTGTCGCCGACCCTGGAAGACTTCGTGCCGAAAAGCATCGCCCGACGGGAAGGCCGGGTTCGCAAGGGGCCGTTGCCCCGTCTGCGGATCGTCCAGCGACTGGACAAGGAGACGAGCGGCCTGGTCGTGTTCGCTCGTACCGTGGTCGCCGAGCGCGGCCTGGGCGAGCAGTTCCGCGCCCACACCGTCATCCGCCGCTATCTCACCGTGGTATCCGGCTTCGTGCCGCCGCAGACCATCGCAACACATTTCATCCGCGATCGCGGCGATGGCCGACGCGGCAGCACCGATCGGCCCGAACTCGGCAAGGAAGCGATCACGCATGTGGATGTGGTCGAACGCCTGCCCGACTACACCCTCTTGGCCTGCCGGCTGGAGACCGGCCGCACGCATCAGATCCGCATCCACCTGGCCGAGTTGGGCCATCCCGTTTGCGGCGATAAGGTGTATCATCGCTTGGCGGACGGCCGCGAACTGCCCGACCGCAGCCAGGCTCCGCGGCTGGCGCTGCATGCGGTCGAACTGGGTTTTCTTCATCCGGTGACGCATAAGGAGTTGCATTGGGAGATGCCGCTGCCGCCGGACTTGCAGGTGTTTCTGGACCGTTTGCGCGTGGCCGGACGGAGCGAACATGCAGATTAAATGGACGGATACCGATCCCGATAGTGGGCAGCGGCGCTTCCTATGCGCCGAGCGCTTCGCTGGGGTGTGGCGTTTCAAGTGGAAATTGCAGCGCCGCGGCGACTGGACCAAAGGGCTGGAGCCGACCCGCGCCATGTGGGAGCATGTGCTGGACAGCCTCCAGCGCCGCTATCGCCGCCGCGAGGGAGTCAGCGATGAGGATATCGAGCAGGTCGAGCGCATTTTACGGGACGTGATCCGCAAGGAAGAAGAGCGTTAGGCGACCGGCACTCCCTCGATCCGCTCGACGATCTTGGCCAGCGCCTTCTCGCAATCATCGAGCAGGAATTGTCCGTAATAATAAGCGGTGCTGAAGCCGATGCCGGCGGACACGAGCTGGCCGATGATCGGGGCGAACTTGCTGCCATAGCGAACCGCGGTCTTGCCGGTCTTGCGCGTCACCTGCTTGGCGGCTTCGGTGCTGGTCTCCTTGAAAAAGGAAACGATACTACCCTCGACCAGTCGGCCGAGGACGGTGCGGGCGGCGTCGAGCATGAAATCGAGGTTCGCCGGTCCCACTTGTGCTTTCGCCAGGTTGGCGAGTTGATCGCGCTGAAGCCCGAATTCCGCGATGACCTGCTGCGTCATTTTTTGAAGCAAACCGATGTCCAGCAGGATGTCGGTCCCCGGAATCGGGTTGAGTCCGTTAGCCGCCGCCAGGCCGGCGTAAACGTAAACGATCGACTCCGCCGCCTCGCGTTTCTTCTCGACAAGCTCGCGGGTATAGGCTGGCACCGCCGCTAGAAGACGCACCCGCTTGTGATCGGACAGCGATGATGCCAGGTCGCTTAAAAGGGCCGGCAGGTCATACCGCGCCGGTTCCGGCGACGCCACCATGTAGACGCGCAGACGCGGATCGCCCAGGTATTTGCGGAACGCTTCCTCAATCTTCCGCCGCGCCGTTTCCTCGCCCTCTGCCTGCACGGCTGCGTCGAAATGGCTGCGTACGACGAAGAACGGCTTGCCACCCTTTTTGTGCAGCACGTCATACAGGGTGACTTCGTTCTCGCGCAGCCGGTGCGAGCTGACCAGCACGAAGGCATCGTAGCGGCCCGGCTCCAGCAATTTCAGATCGTCCACGTAGCTTTTGAACGGCCGCTCCGGCACGCCGGCGCCGGGCAGATCGACGAGGGTGACGCCGTTGTGTTCGTACTGCTCGCCCTCAGGGTTGTGGGCAATGGTAGTCGCGCCGACGGGGGCGACCTCTCGGCCGAGCATGGCGTTGATGAGGCTCGATTTGCCGACGCCCGCCTCGCCGATGAAGCCGATGCGCACCGTGGCCGACTCCAGATCCTTCCGCCGTTGGTGCAATTCGGCGAGGATCCCCTCGACGGGATTGCCACCCTTCTTGCGGAATAGTTTCGTGAAGAGGGAGCTGAAGTCCATGAATGCGATCTCCGCGGTGAGGCGATCCGGGGCACAGCCCCTTAATTAGCTCATCCACATTATCGCAAATGATGTGCCGTTCACGCCAGCACGCCGCCGATGACCTCGCCGGCGCTGATGGGCAGCGGTCGATTGCCCGCGTCGTGAATTTCGGTCTTGGGGTCGATGCCGAGCAGGTGGAACAGGGTCGCGGCCAGGTCGTCCGGCCGCAACGGATCGCTGGAGGGATAGGCGCCGAACTTGTCCGAGGCGCCGTGGACGTGGCCGCGCCTGACGCCGCCGCCGGCCAACAGCGCGGTGTAGCACTGCGGCCAATGATCGCGGCCCGCCAGCTTGTTGATGCGCGGCGACCGGCCGAACTCGCCGACCCAGACGACTAGCGTCGAATCGAGCAGGCCGCGCTGCTCCAGATCCTCCAGCAGCGTTGGCAGGGTATGATCGGTGATGGGCAGCAGATATTTCTTGAGGATGGGGTACATCGGCTTGTCGTTGAAGCCGTGCGTGTCCCAGCCACCCTCGCAGCCGCCGATGGAGCGCGAGAAATACACGTTGATGAAGCGCGCCCCCGCCTCGACGAGCCGGCGCGCCAGCAGACACCCCTGCCCGTAGGTGGTCCGGCCGTAGCGATCGCGCACGGCGTCCGGCTCGGACGACAGGTCGAACGCCTTCTTCACTGCCGGCGAGGACAACATCGTCATGGCCCGCTGGTAATGGGCGTCGATGCCGCGTGCCCTGGCCGAGAAGTCGAGCAGTTCCGTCTGCCGGTCGATGAGTCGTAGCATTTCGCGGCGATTGCCGAGACGCTCGGGGGACAGGTTGTCGGGCAGGCTCAATTCGGGCAGGCGGAAATCCGGACTGTTGGGGTCTTGATTGATGAAAAGCGGGTCGTGCGCCTTGCCGAGGAAACTGGCGTGCTGTCCCGGCGTGATGGAGCCGTCGCTGATCGTGTGCGGGTAGGCGACGAACGTCGGCACGCCCGACCGCGCCGGCGCCAGCCGATCGACGAGGGAGCCGTAAGCGGGAAACAAATCGTTGGAATCGCGCAGGCGCTGGTCGTCGGTCGGCGGCGCGTATCCGCTGAGGCTGTAATAGCCGGCCGAGTTGTGGTTCTTCATCGTATGCTGCAAGGTACGGACCAGTGTGACCTTGTTCATGACGCGCGTCAGGCCCGGCAGACGTTCGCACACGGGCACGCCCGGCAGGTTGCTCGCGATCGGCTTGAGCTCGCCGCGGACGGAATCGGGCGCGGTCGGCTTCATATCAAAGGTGTCGTGATGACTGGGACCGCCCCATTGATGGAGGAAGATCACAGAGCGAGCGAGGGCTTTGGGCTTTCCGCCGCGCTCGCTGCGCGCAACAGCCCAGGAAGGCCCATGCCGAGCAGACCAAGTCCGCCGACTTGCAGCAGATGGCGGCGCGAGAGCATTCGAGAAAAGGGTTCGATCCCCACAGGAATGTTCATGTGTCTTCCTTCCTCCGAAGGCTTCCGGCCTGGTCTCATAGCCCGGATCGTTTTATCGCCGCAGTAAGAACTCCTTGGCGTTGACCAGCCCCCACACCAAATCCTCCAGTGCCGCCCGCCGGTCCTTGGCCCGGCCGATCATCTCCCGCGCCCGCTGTCGTTCCGCCTCCGACGGTGGACGGCCCAGCGCCGCCAGGTAAAGATCCTCGATGATTTCCGCATCTGTCTTGCCGGCCGCGAGAAGTCGTCCGATGCGGTTGTCGGGAGCGCTGAGCAGCTGGTTGACGAGCGGTCCGTTGATGAGCTGAAAAGCCTGGTTGAGCGTCGTGTCCTCGAGAGCGCTCGCACTCGCAGCTGAGCAGGCGGATCGGCTTGCCGAAGGCGACGAGGAATTTTTCGCCGTCGGTCGCGCGCTGCCGCCGGGTGCGGTTGGCCCCCACGCCCGGCAACTGGCCGGCACGCAAACCCGAAGGATAGCCGGGGAAGTGCGGCGTCACTCCCGTCACCTGGGCCAAGGCGTCGAGCAGTTGTTCCGCTTGCAGCGGACGAACCACGGCGCGGGCGAAGTTGGCTTCGTCGTCGCGGTTGCTCTCGTTGGGCATGGCCGACAATTGATACGTCCGCGAGTTCAGGATCGTCCGCACTAAATAGCGCAGATCAAAGTGATGAGCGGCGAAGTCCCGAGCAAGTGCGTCGAGCAGCGGAGCGTTGGCGGGCGGATTGGAGGCGCGGAAGTCGTCGTTCGGCTCGACGATGCCACGGCCGAGCAGGTGATACCAGATGCGGTTGGCCTGGGCGCGGGCGAACAAGGGGTTGTCGGGTCGGGACACCCAGTCGGCCAGGGCCAGCAAACGATCGGCGTCCGGGGCGAATGTCGGCGTATCGGCGCCGAGGAATAGTGGACGCAATACCTCGCCGCTGCGCGGATGCTTGATCTCGCCGATGCGATCCTGCCAGACGATTTGCTCGCCGTCGAACTCGTGCTTGTCGAGGTTGTCGCGGCGGTTGTTTTCGACGATGCGATACTGCACCCGGCTGAAGAACGCGGCCAGGCTGTGATAATCGGTCTGGGTCCAGCGGTCGAACGGGTGGTTGTGACAGCGGGAGCACTGCATGCGGACGCCGAGGAACACCTGGGCGGCGGCCTCGGCCCGCGCCTGCGGGTCGCGCAGGGAGCGATACCAGTTGGCGGCCGGCTGGCTGTAGGTGCTACCCCGGCCGGCGATCAACTCACGGGCGAATTCGTTGAGCGGCTTGCCCTCGGCGATGCTGCGGCGAATCCAATCGTGAAACACCTGCACGCCCTTGCGGTCGAGCGCCTTCTCTTCGTTGTGCAAAAGGTCCGACCATTTGAGCGCCCAGAAGTCGGCAAACTCCGGGCGCCGGAGCAGCGCATCGATCAGCCGCGCCCGCTTGTCCGAGCGCGGGTCTGCCAGGAAACTCCGCGTCTCGGCCGGAGTCGGCAACACGCCGAGTACGTCGAGATAGACACGGCGCAGGAACACGGCGTCGGGAGCGAGAGAGGACGGAGCCATTCGCAGGGTGCGCAGCTTGGCAAAGACGTGCTGATCGATGTAGTTCGCTTCCGGCGGGTTGGGCCAGACGAAGCCGGGCCGCTCCGGCACGAACGCGAGCTGCACCGCCGTTTGCCGATCGAGATAGCGGACGAGGATGGTGATTTCGCCCGGCTCCTGTCGCCGAACCACGCCCTCGCCATCGACGCGGGCCACGAGGTTGGAGGTCTCGAAGACGGCCAGGCGCGTCACATCCCGATCATGGCCATCGGAGAAGACCGCACGCACGCGCAAGGGCACGCTGTCGGCCGGCTCGATGAGTACCTGTTCGCGCGGCGTGGCTTCCAGCTTCCGCAAGACGGGCGCGTCCGGCGGGTCGGGCCGCATTCCCTCGGTGATCCAGCCCAGGAGCAAGCGATATTCCGGCGAAGCGCGGTCGAAGCGTTTGCCGCCCTCGTGGGGTACAGTACTCGTCGCCTTGGTGAGGATGAGACTGTCAGCGGGATGCAGTCGGTCGGTGCGGCGACCGAGTGTGTCGCGCGTCAGGGTTTCGAGGTCCCAATCGGGATCCTGGCCGCGCAACGACAGCTTGAAACCGTTCTTGCCGTTCTGATTGCCGTGACACGCGCCCTGGTTACAGCCGCGCGCGACAGCACTGCCATCACGTCATTGCGGAAACTGACCGGCGCGGCCTGCGCGGAGACGCCGGAGAGGGCGACGAGGAGGAGGCTCCATTTCGGATTCAGCATCCACAGCCGAGACCGGCCGGGATGCTCGCGTGGCATTCTGGAATTCATGAACCGTCTCGCAGCGCGGGCGGGCGGGACGATGCCGTCGGGCATCGGGAGGGTTGCGAACCGCCTCCATATTAAAGCGGCCGCCGAGAAGGTGCAATGATTCCTTGTTTTTCAGTGCCGGTTGTCTGGGCCTCAACCGATGCTGATGATGACCCCCTGCCCGGCGGTCGCGGTTCGGTGGATGAATTTGCGCAGGCGGCGGAAGAAGTGGGCGGTAAATTCGAGATCCTCTTCGACCTCGTCCTCGCCCTCGTTCATCGAGTAGACGCCGGCCGCGACCATCCCCTCGTGGTCGAAGCGCTGCCGTAACACGCTGAGCCGGTTGATCGGTTGCAAAACACTGTCGAACGCCCGGACCTGATCGGGGGTCAACAGACGCGGTTGATCTTCCATGTCCAGGGGCGGGCCGAGCGGAACCCCGCCATCGAGAAGAAAGCAGTTTGGCTCCGTCCCGCCCTCCGCGGATCCCGTCAGCACATAATGGATGGCGTGCCAGGCCTTGTGAATGTCACAGACCGATCCGCGGGATCGGACCTGGGGAGCCTGGGCCGTGCGCGGGTGCGCGGCCATTTGCTTGGTGGTAGCGGCGTCCACGGCGTAGAGATGGCAGTCGATGCCCATGAGAGCGACCCCTCAGCTCGGTGAGTTTCCCCGGCCGCGCGAGCCGGATCGCTCCGAGCGGCCGACTGGAAAGCCTAGCTTACGAAAGGCCGGCCCAATGAGGACAGCGGTAAATTCCTGTCGCCGAAAGAGTTGAAGGAGGCCGGGCGATCCTTTTGATATTTAAGGACTGGGGCGAGACTCGCTGGAGCCGAGGACGGTGTCCTCGCGAGCCTTGCCGGCGAGGATCTGATGGTCCCAGTTTGTGAAAATGTCGTCGCCGTTGATGCCGATGGTGCGGCGGGTACACCAGATCACATGCCCGCCCAGGAACAAGACGTTTTGACCATCGCCGCCGTGGTTAGGACTGTTGGCCTGCTGGAGCGATTCGAGCCGGTCAGCCATGATCGGTAAGTGCTCACCAGAATCACAGCGAAGACCGTGATGGCCGTTCTCGTCGCGGTAGCCGAGCGTGTAGGCGTAGCTGCCCGCGAGTTTGCGGGCCTCGCGGAGATATTCCTCCGGATCGTTCGCGTACAGCTGCTCCAGTTCTTGGACCGAGCGACACTTCAGGAAACCACCCCCGCGAGCCGGGCAGATCAGGCTCACCCTGGGATTGAGCGTGCCGCTATCACAGAGGATTGGCACAAAAATGCCGGCGACGCTGCGCGGGCCTTGCTCTTCCACGCGCGGGAAATTGCCGTCATGATTGTCGCAATAAGTCTGGAGTCCTTGACCGATCGCGAAAAGGTTTTCCTTGCAGTCCACCCGGACGCGATAATCGCGCCACAAGTGGACGATTCCCGACAGGCAAATGCCACCGAAGACGACCAGCAACAGGGCAGCGACCAGCACGTCCGCCCGGCGCAGCCACGGCCGGCCTCCCGTCTCCAGTTGGCTGCGCGGAGGCGGAGGGGCGGGTGGTAATTTGCGGCATTGATGTTCGGCGATGAGGGCCAGCGTCCCGAGGACGAGGACCGGCGGTGGTTCCGGCGTGTCGGCATCCGCACCCAAAGGCGCCAGGGCGCGCTCCAGCAACTCCAGGCGCCCGCGCAGTTCCGGCGAGGTCTGCAAGGACGCCTCGACCTGCTTTTGCGTCTCGGTATCGAGCGACTTGAGCAAATAACCGACCAGGTTCTCTTCCATTCTGTCACACTTCAAAAAAAGAGGGCGATTCGCTCCACGCCTCCTGAAGTTTGCCCAGGGCGGCGTGCAGCCGGGATTTCACCGTGCCGACCGGGATGTCGAGGATGTCGGCAATCTCACGATATTTCAACCCCTGGTAGTAAGCCAGGATCACCACATCGCGCAGAAAATCGGGTAGCCGATCGACACTGGCCCGGACTTTTTCCTTGCGTTCCTCCGCGGACACGTTATCCATCGGGGCCGGTCCCCGGCTCTCCAAAGTATCCAGTAAATTCCGCAGCTCGCCATCGCTGCCGTCTTCGCGCTTCTGATCCAGACTGAGAACTTGATGGCGGGCGTTGCGGCGCAAGGCGTCGATGGCCTGGTGGGTGGCGATGGTATAAAGCCACGGCCGCACGGGCCGGCCTGGTTCGTACTGACTGCTTTTGAGATACAGCTGCAAGAACGAGTTCTGGAACACATCCTCGGCCAGGCTGCCGTCCCCCAGGTAGCGCCGCAGGTATCCGTACAGTTCCCGCTCGTAGCGGCGAAGCAACACGCCGAACGCATCCGTCTGTCCGCGACAGAAGCGGCTCAGCAATTCCTCGTCCGAGCAGGCGGTGAGGGGGTCAGGTAGCTCCACGTTCTCCCTGTGGTTTAGTACGGGGCCAGGGCCGCGAAAGTTCGCCGCGACGATCTCCGGCTCTTGCGTTCATGTGAACGCAAAAGCGCAGGACTGTCAAGCGAGCAAAGTGAATTGTCCTACGGCGTTGGCCTCTTTTGACTGATACGAATCGCTCACCGGCGTCGCCTACTGACCTTGCTTCGCTGATCCATCGAAGGTAATATACTTTCGTACACTTTCGCGATCGGGCGTTCTTTTGAAACGGAGTCAAGGATGCAGATCAGCACCCATTCCAATCGTGATTCCTCTTCCTGCGAGGAAACCCACTCCTCTCCGCAACCTTTCTGTCCGTTGTGCGGCGAGACGCTCGTCCCGCTGCGGAACGTGTTTCGCTGTGTGCAGTGCTCTTACAGCCTCTGTGTGGGCTGCGAATCGGGCGAGTGGCTTTCCACCGCGCCGACTTCCTGATCGCCGCGAGCGCGCTCAATGGCCGCCGCGAGAGTTCGACAATCCGCCTCAAGGATACGCATGGCGTTCTGGCAGGCGAGATCGAGGGCGACGCGGTTGACGTTCTCCGCTTGATCGAGGTCTCTCTGGGCCAGCAGATACGATGCGAAACGGAGGCGCGTCAGGGCACGCTCGAACGGTAGACCACCACGGTCGTAGGCTTCGAGAAGTTCGCGGTATTCGGAAACCAGATCGACGTTTTCCGGGTTGACGGCAACATGCAAGTAATCGGCGCGCATGCGCCTGCGGGCGAGGTCGGCCCAGCGATGCTCGCCGCTATGAGGCGGTCGGAACAGAATGCTGCGCACGTCCAGCGCCTGGAGCTGACCGCGCGCAGGAGACACTCGAACACATGGACCCATTCGTAAACATCAACCGGCACGAGCGATTTCGCCAGGGCGACAGCCTCCTCGGTGCGGCCGGCGAGACAAAGGGCATGGCAGCGATAGGCGCGCCAAAGAGTCTGCCAGGGCGGCGCTACTTGCGGTTGATCGAGCAGAGGACCGAGGCGGCCCAGCGCGATCAGCGCGTCGCCGCGCAGGGCGGCGTCGTTCTCGCGATAGGCGGCGAGCGCGTCGTCGAACTGGCCAAGCATCTCGAAACAGATGGCGAGGCTGCGATAACGGCCGAAACCTGCCCAGAGCGGCGGCCGCCGCCAGTCGCCGGCCGGGAAAAAACGAAGCAACAGATCGCGTTCCAAGATGGGAGCGAGAAAACGATGTTTCGGATTATCCAGAGCGACGAAGGTGCTGTCGGCCTCGTTCCACAGGCCGGCGTCGCAGTAGGCGTGGAACATCTCCACTTCCTCGCGCGTTTCCTCCAGTGTATCGGGGCGGCGTCGGTCGGGCCGGCCACGAAGGAAACCGGCGCGCGTTCCGGCGCTCTGCCGCTGCCCTCCGGCACCCAGAGCGCGATCGAACGCCCGACGCACCAGCGGATGCGCGTCAATGACCGCGGCCATTCTGCCCGACGCCGGACCTGCCCGGCCGACGCGCTCCAGCAAGCGCAGGTCGATCAAATCCTGGATCTGGGCCGACAGCCAGTTCGTGGGCCGCCGCGAGATGGGCGAATACGTGCGCCGCCAGGCTTCATGCAAGAGCGTTTGCACGGGTTCGCTGGCCAGATAGTCGAGCAAGCGGGCCTCGGTCGGCGGGTCACGGAAAGCGGTCGCCAGCGCGAGCAGATCCTGCGTCTCCTGCGGAAGTGCCGTCTGATAGGCGGCGAGGACCCGTGCGACGCGATGCTCTTCCTCACTGGCACCCTCGGCGCGCGACAACTCCGGTAACTCGCGGTGTCGGCCGGCCTCGCCGTCGTGATAGCGGACAAGAAAAGTACCGAGCAGTTCGACCGCCTTGGCGTGATGTCCTCCCGCCGCCGCCACTTCTTCCAACAACGACGGCTCGCCTCGCACGCCAAGGCTTGTCAGCAAGGCACGGGCGCTTTCACTATCAAGGCCACTCAGTGAGATCAACCGCGCGTGACGACGGGTTGTCAGCGTCGGCAACGGAAAGCGCGTTGTCACCACAACCACGCCGGGCAGCGACTCGGAAGCCAACTCCTCAAGCAGTCGGCCGAGTTCCGGGTGGAGGAAACGACCCTGCCACGATCCGCTGTCGTACTGGACCATCTCGGTTCCATCCAGCACAACGGCCCAGCGCTCCCGCCGCAGCACCGGCAGCAAATGATCGACGCAATAGCTTGCCGACAGATCGGGCGGGTGCTCCCTTCCTTCCACGTAAGCGTAAAGCGAGCGCAGACAGAGATCGGCGTCCTTACCGCGATAGAAGCTCCACAAGAAGATGCCGTCGGGACGATCCGCCCTGGTGAGCAACCCCTCCAGCCAGTGCTGGATGATAGCCGTTTTGCCCTGACCGCCGGGACCGATCAGAGCGATCACGCTTTCCGTCCCGCCGCGCAGCGCGGCATCCAGGAGCGCCAGCTCGGCGGCACGGCCGAAGAAGCGATACGGCTCGGAAGTGCAGTGATGGATACTGGGAGGACGGCGCATAGGAAAGTCACACATAGCCCCCGGCTTGCCGGGGGTGATTCCCCCCGGCAAGCCGGGGGCTATGTGATTGGGTGCATTATCCCTTCGACTTGGCGGCACGTTCGGGGCGCAGCGAGCGGACCACGGTTCCAGCCTGCCACATTTCGCTGTCGGCGACCGCCTTCAACTCCTTTTCCAGCTGCTGCCGGTAGTCGCCGCGGCTGTTGGATTCCAGGACGCGTCGCGTCTCGTCGCCCTCGGCCACCTTGCGATACAGCTCCTCGAACACCGGCTTGGCAGCGTCGCGGAAGCGCGTAAACCAGTCGAGCGCGCCGCGCTGCGCCGTCGTCGAGCAGTTGGCGTACATCCAGTCCATGCCGTTCTCGGCGATGAGCGGATAGAGACTCTGCGTCGCTTCCTCGACCGTTTCGTTGAACGCCTCCGACGGCGAATGGCCGTGCTCGCGCAGCACTTCGTACTGGGCCAACCACAGTCCGTAAATGGCCCCCATCAACACGCCGCGCTCGCCGGTCAGGTCGCTGAAGACTTCCTTCTGGAACGTCGTTTCAAACAGATAGCCCGAACCGATGGCGATACCCAGCGCCAGGGCACGCTCGCGCGCCTTGCCGGTCGCGTCCTGATGAATGGCGAAGCTGGCGTTGATGCCCTTGCCTTCGAGGAACAGCCGCCGCACCGTCGTGCCCGAACCCTTGGGGGCGACAAGGATCACGTCGATGTCCTTGGGGGGAACGACGCCCGTTTGGTCGTTGTAGACGATGCTGAAGCCGTGCGAGAAATACAGGGCCTTGCCCTTGGTCAGATGCGGTTTCAGAGTGGGCCAATACTCCTTCTGGCCGGCGTCGGAGAGCAAATACTGAATGATGGTGCCGCGCCGGGCCGCCTCGTCGAGTGGGAACAGCGTTTGACCGGGCACCCAGCCATCCTGCGCGGCCAGTGTCCCAGCTGCGCGTCTTCTCGCGCTGGCCGACGATCACCTTGACGCCGTTGTCCTTCATGTTGAGTGATTGGCCGCGACCCTGCACGCCGTAGCCGAGGACGGCCACCGTCTCCGAACCGAGAATGGTCTTCAAACGTTCGGGCGGATAATCAGAGCGCTCCACCACGGTTTCGGAAACGTTTCCTACCTGGATCTGACGCATGGCTGTGGAATCTTTGGGTGCTTCTTGGGAACAAAAATCCTGTCTTACGCCACTTGATCACTGTATAGTATGCATCGGAGATCGACCACCAAACCGCCGAGGCAGCCGAGAACCATGTTGATTTTTGACGCCCATCTCGACCTGGCCTGGAACGCCGTGGAATGGAACCGCGATCTGCTCTTGCCGGTGGCCGACATCCGCCGGCGCGAGTGCGAGCTGGGACTGACCGGCAAGGGGCGCGGCGAAAATACCGTCTCGTTTCCCGAACTGCGTCGCGGCGGCGTCGGTCTGTTCATCGCCACGTTGCTGGCACGATTGGTTTGCGATAATCGGATGCCGGCTTTTCACCGCTACGAGCGGATGGAGTCGGCCTACGCCGTCGCCCACGGACAGATGGCGTATTATCGCGCCCTCGAACGGCAGGGCGTGGTGCGCTGGATCAAGGATGGGCCAAGTCTCGAAAAGCACGTTCGCGCCTGGGAGACCAACCCGGACAAGGAGCCGCTCGGTTTCATCCTCAGCATGGAAGGCGCCGATCCCGTCCTGTCGCCTGAGCAGGTCGAGGAGTGGTATCAGGCCGGACTCCGCATCATCGGCCCGGCCCACTACGGCGTCAGCCCCTACGCCGCACGGCACCGGGACCGAGGGCGGACTGTTCTCCCAGGGTCCGGCGCTGCTCAAGCAGATGGAGCGCGTCGGCATGATCCTCGACGTGACGCACCTGTCCGACCAGTGCTTCGACGAGGCGCTCGATATTTATGGTGGTCCCGTGCTGGCCAGTCATCACAATTGCCGCGCCCTCGTGCCCGATCAGCGCCAGCTGACCGATGCCCAGATCAAGCGTTTGATCGAGCGCGGCGCGGTCATCGGCACGGCCCTCGACGCCTGGATGCTGGTTCCGGGTTGGGTGCGCGGGAAAACGCGGCCGGAGGATGCGGGCGCCAAGCTGGAAACGATGGTGAACCATCTCGATGGCGTGTGTCAGTTGGCCGGCAACGCCCGGCACGCGGCCATCGGCACCGATCTGGATGGCGGGTTCGGACGGGAGCAGTCGCCCTACGATCTGGATACGATCGCCGATCTGCGGGGCTTGCCGGATCTGCTGCGCCGGCGCGGTTACGATAGCGAAGCGATTCGCGGCATCCTGCACGGAAATTGGGTGCGGTTCTTTTCCCAGGCGTGGCGGCGTTGACGGGTAGGATGCTCGCGGATCGGGTCCGATCATGACACAGCCCATCGCACGAGAAATCTGGATGATCCTGTCCGGCGTCCTGACGCTGCTTTATGGCGCCGGGGCGATCTGGTTTGTGTCCCGCTGGAGGCACACCGGACGATTCAGTTCGTTGATGATCGCGGTCTCGCTCGGCCTGTGTGCTTCGGCACGGCTATTTTCTGCGCTTCCCACCACCGACCTGCCGGCCGTTCCGTTTCCCAATCTCGGCGTCGTCCTCGATCTGTTCCTCTTAACGTTCACCGTCGGCGCCCTGGTCGTCGCCTTGCGCGGACACGAGAACATTTCACTGCGTGAGGCAAGACAGCGCCTGGCCGATTCGGAAGATCGGTTCCGTCTGCTCTTCGAGCATGGCGGGGTCGGCATGGCCCTCCTCTCGCCGGACGGCGATTTCCTCCAGGTCAACCCCGCCTTGGTCCAGATGCTCGGCTATACGGCGGAGGAACTGCTCGGGCGGCACATCACCGAGGTCATGCACAGTGAGGACCGCAGTAGTAATTTGCGTCTCAACGAAAGCACGGCGTCGGAGTACGAGCGCGAGAAACGGTTTCTGCACCGGGACGGCCAGATCATCTGGTTGCGGCTGATGCGCGTTGCGGTGCGCGATTTACTCGGGACAATCCGCTGCCACGCCTCCGTCTTCGTGGATGTCACGCGGCGCAAACGAGCCGAGGAAGCCCTGGCCACTTCCGAGCAGCGCCTCCGTCTGCGCTTCCAGCAAGCGTTCGACGGCATCTGTTTGTGGTCGCCCTCCGGTACGTTCCTCGACGCCAATCCGGCGCTGTGCCGGCTGCTCGGCATGAGTCGGGAAGACTTGCTGGGCCGCAACATCACCGAAGTGGCGGCGGACTCCGACACGTTCCGCCGGCATTTGCAGAGCGTGCTCGAACGCGCCGGCGACCGCTGCGAGACCCAGCTGAACTCGCGGGCGGGCAGCGCGGTGGACGTGGAAATCAACAGCGCGGTGATGGAGGTTGAGGGCCAGCGCCTCATCCTGGGTATTTGCCGGGACATCAGCGCCCGCAAGCGGGCCGAGGCCGCCTGCGCCTGGTCGAGAGCGAATTGCGGGAGGAACGCGATTTCATCACGCAGATCTTGCAGACCGCCGAGGCGCTCATCGTCGTCGTCGATCGCGAGGGACGCATTCTCCGCTTCAACAACAAGGCCCGGGCCGTTTCCGGATATACCGAGGAGGAGGTACGCGGACGGCCCTTCTGGGAGTGCCTGCTGCCCGAGCGCGACATCGAGCCGATCCGTGGGCACTTTGGTGAGGTGCTCGCGGCCCCCGAGGAACCTGCGGTACGGGGTTTCGAGAACCTCTTGCGCACCCGGAGCAGCGGCGAACGCCTCATCGCCTGGCGGATCTCGACGATCCGCGACGACCAAAAACAGATTCGCCACGTCATCGCCGTCGGCCTGGACATTACGGATCAACGCCGGCTGGAAGAGCAGGTCACCCGGACGCGGCACATGGAAACGCTGGGCACGCTGGTCGGCGGGATCGCCCACGATTTCAATAACCAGTTGACGGCCGTCCTAGGCAACCTCGATCTGGTCATAAAAGACCTACAAAGGATGCGAATTGTGGATCGTGGGTTGTGGGTCGATCCGGCGTCCGAGGTCCTGACTTCGCAGTCGGCCATCGAAGAGTTGTTGCCCTGCATACTCGATGCCGAGCGGGCGGCCCAGCGCTGCGCCGCATGACGGCGCGCCTGTTGACGTTTAGCCGAGGCCGGCTGGGGGCCGTGGGGCCGGTCGTGCTGGATCAACTTCTAGGCGAGACGGCTCGCGCCTTGCAGCACCAACTGCCGGCCGGTGTTACCGTTGCGGTTCACGCCCCGCCGGAAACCTGGCCGGTGATGGGCGACGTGGCCCAGTTGCAGGAACTGTTGCTCGATTTGGCCGCCAACGCGCGCGACGCCATGCCGGACGGCGGCGTCTTGACGTTCTCCGCGGCCAACCGCACCTTCACCGACGCCGAATGCGCCGACTACCTCGAATATCGGCCCGGCGCTTTCGTCGAGCTGACCGTGCGCGACACCGGCTGCGGCATGACGCCGGAAGTCCGCGAACGCATTTTTGAGCCGTTTTTCACAACCAAGAAAGTCGGCCAGGGCGTGGGACTGGGCCTGTCGGTGGTGTTCGGCATCGTCAAAGGCCACAAGGGGTGGATCACCGTCCACAGTCAGCCGGGCGCGGGCAGCGCGTTTCACATCTATCTGCCGGCGGCTGAGACGCATGTGGCCGAGACGAAGCCCGTGCTCCAACCGGCGCCCGCACAAGTTCCCGAGGCGAACATCCTGGTGGTGGACGACGAATCGCTGGTGCGCGACCTGGCACGCACCGTGCTGGAACGCTGGGGTTTCCATGTGCAGACGGCCGAGGGCGGCCCAGCCGCGCTGGACATTTACCGCCGCCAGCGCGAAAACATCGACCTGATCCTGCTCGACTACACCATGCCGGGCATGAACGGTGTGCAGGTGCTTCAGGAACTATTGCGGATTGACCCGGAAGTGCGCGTCGTCTTCTCCAGCGGCTACTCGATGGACCACGACGTGAATCAACTGCTCGCCGCCGGCGCCCGCGCCTTCGTGCCCAAACCCTACCGGCCGCAAGACCTCGTGCAAACGATCCGCGACACGCTCGCCCAATACAGACCGATGCTGAGCGAAGAAACATGACGGCGCGATCGCGTCGTTCCTCGTCGGGGAAATCCGCGCCTCACTCATCGACCACGTCTTCCAGACGGGAAATCGCGACGATCTCGGCGCGGACGAGCAGGAGTCGCCGGCGGTTGCGCTTGATGCCGGTGGCGACCGAGGCGGCGACGTAGTTTTCTCGCGTCGTGTCGGTATCGCGCAGGTCGTGCAGATCGACGTTGCGCAGCTCCAGAAAATGCTCGTCCACCCGGTGCAAGCGTGCCCAGGCAGACGAACTCGCTGCGGAGATCGATGACCACGCGCTGGCCGATCAGGTCTTCCAGCATTGGCGTCTCCCGCCCGAGAGAACTTCGTTTAGCCGCGACCCGAAGGAGAGCGCGTCAGTCCCGCGCTCCCCTTCGGGTCGCGGCTAAACTTGGTACTTGGTACTATTGTAAGCAGGATCGCCGACAAGACTCGCCTGGGACCACACCGCCTTCATGCCAACACCACCCCTGCCGGCCGCCGAGCGCTTTCACCAAGCCGCCCTGGCCCGCTTGCGTCCTCTGCTGGACGGGCAGCGCGACGCCCTGGACCGGGCCGCCGCGCTGTGTACCGAGGCCATCGCCGCGGACGGCCTGGTGCATCTGTTCGGCTGCGGCCACAGCCGCATGATGTGCGAGGAGATGACGCCGCGGCAGGGCTGCTTCGTCGGCTGGCACACCATCGTCGAGCTGGGGCTGACGTTTCACAACCTCATCGTCGGCCCCAACGGCCTGCGCCAGAGCCTGCACCTGGAGAAGACGCCCGGCTACGCCGAGCAAATCCTGCGCAACTTCGCCTTCGGACCGAAGGACGTGCTGATCGTCATTTCGACCAGCGGCATCCGCGAGGTCATCATCGAGATGGCCGAGGGCGCGAAGCAGCGCGGCCTGCGCGTCATCGGCGTGCTCAGCCGGACGCCACTGCGAGCAAGCGCGGCCGGCTCACGCCTCGGGCAAGAAGCTGATCGACGTGGCCGACGTGATCCTCGACAACGGCGCTCCGGTCGGCGATTGTCTGCTGGAGCTGGAAGGGCAGCGCCAGCAAGACCGGCCCGTTCAGCACGCTGGGCGGCGCGATGGTGATGAACATGCTGCGCTGCGAGGTGGCCCAGCGGCTGCTGGATCGCGGCATCGAGCCGGTGTTTCTGCCCAGCCATCAGTTCGTCGGCAGCCGCACGGTCGAGGAGCAGCTGGAATACTTCTATGCGCAGTACGCCCGGCGTGTCGCGCCTCTGTACGGGCGGCAGGGCGAACCGCACATAGCCGCCGGTTGCCGGGAGAGACTCCGCCCGGCAAGCCGGGGGTTATGTGGATGGGCGGATTCAATGCGTCAACTCCTGCGGCAAGCGCTGTCTGATCGTCGGCGGCACGACCGGCCTCGGCCGCGCGGCGGCGCGGCGCTTCCTCGAAGAAGGCGCGGCGCTCGTCATCGCCGGCCGATCTCCGGACAAGGGCGAGGTAGCGCGATTGCCGAGCTGCGCGAGCTGGGACCGGTCGCGTTCGTCTCCTGTGACGCCGCCGTGCCGGAGCAGGTGGAGCGACTCTTCGCGGAAGCCGTGGCATTTCCTCGGCGGACTGGACGTGCTTTATCACGTCGCCGGCATCAGCGGCCGGCGCTACGGCGATGGCCCGCTTGCACGAATGCACGCGACGAAGGCTGGCACGCGACGCTGGAGGCGAACCTGACGAGCACCTTCCTGACCAACCGCGCCGCCGTGCGGCGTTTCCTCCAGCAAGGCGAACCGGGTGCCATCCTGAACATGGCGAGCGTGCTGGGCTTTTCGCCGGCCCCGCGCCATTTCGATACCTATGCCTACACGGCCACCAAGGGCGGCATCATCGCCATGAGCCGGCTGGCCGCCGCCCGCTACGCCCCGGACGGCATCCGCGTCAACGTCCTCGCGCCGGGGCTGATCGACACGCCGATGGCCGGCCGGGCCGTGGGCGATCCGGCCATCCGCCATTATCTGCGGACGAAGCAGCCGTTGACAGGCGGGGCCGGGACAGCCGGAGGATTGCAGCGACGCGGCCGTCTTCCTGTGCAGCGACGCCGCCCGCTTCATCACCGGCGCCGTCCTGCCGGTCGACGGCGGCTGGTGCGTCAGCGAAGGGCAGTATCAAACCGAATGAGGGATGCGCATGGCGGAATTGCGGGAAGAGATTGTCACCCAGCCGGAGGAACTGGCGGCCTGCTGCGCCGCGCTGGCCGCGTGCCCGCACTTCGGCTTCGACACCGAGTTTGTCGGCGAGGACACCTATCATCCGAGCCTGTGTCTCGTTCAGGTGGCCACGCCCGACTGCCTGTTCCTCATCGATCCGCTGACGACGGGACCGCTCGACGCCTTCTGGGAGCTGGTCGTCGATCCGGCGCGGGTCGTCGTGGTCCACGCCGGCCGCGAGGAAGTGCGTTTGTGCCGCCTGTGGACCGGACGGACGCCCGGCAACCTGTTCGATCTGCAACTGGCGGCCGGACTGACGGGGCTGGCGTATCCGCTGGGCCACGGCACGCTGGTGCATCAGGTGCTCGGCGTGCAGACTGGCCAAGGGCGAGACGCTCACCGAATGGCGGCACCGGCCGCTGACGGCGGCGCAGATCCGCTACGCCTTCGATGACGTGCGCTATCTGCTGCCGGTGTGGCAGCGCGTGTCGGCAGCGGCTGGACGAGCTGGGCCGGGCGGACTGGGCGCGCGAGGAGTTCGCCCGCCTGGCGACGAACGCGGCCCCGGAGGAGCCGGCCACGGAGAAATGGCGGAAGCTGCGCGGCCTCGGCTCGCTGGACCGCCGCCGACTCGCCATCGTCCGCGCGCTGTATCGTTGGCGCGAGGAGACCGCGTCGCGCACCAATCGTCCCACGCGCTCCATCGTGCGCGACGATCTGATTGTCGAGATCGCCCGCCGCAATCCGACGCGCGAGCGCGATCTGCAAGTGGTGCGCGGTCTGCCGCGCCGCGATCTGGAAGCCATCATCCAGACGGTGGCCGAGGCGCGCGGCCTGCCCGTCGAAGAATTGCCCGCCGTGTTCGGCCGCGAGCAGGATCCGCCGCAGGTGTTGCTGGTGGCCAACGTCCTGTCGGCCGTGCTGGGCGATCTGTGCGCCCGTCGCAGTCTGGCGCCGAACCTCGTCGCCAACGGCAACGACGTGAAATTGCTGGTCCGCTCTCGCCTCGCCGGCCAGCCGCTGCCCGACGAATCGCTGCTGACCGTCGGCTGGCGCAGCGACACATCCTGCCCGACCTGCTCGCCGTCCTGGAGGGACGGCGTCTGCTGCGCATCGCCGATGTCGCGGCGGAGGCGCCCTTGGCGTACACGGACTGTACAAAGATGCCGGCCGCAGCCGACGAATAACCACTCGTCGATCCTCTATCCTCTGTCGTCGGTTGTCGATAGTCTAAGTTTGGTCGATACAAACGCCAAATGAACTTGCCCGCATGCCAGCAAGGGTAAGCAATTCCCCTTGCTGGCGCTGCGGGCTGGTAGAGGGGTGTCGCCGTGCCCGTCATCGTCACCAGCAACCTCATCAAGCACTACGGCCGCATCGAGGCGCTCAAGGGCGTCTCGCTGACCGTCGAGCACGGCGAAATCTTCGGCCTGCTCGGCCAAAACGGCGCCGGCAAGACCACGCTCATCAAGATCCTGCTCGGCATCACCAAGCTGACCGACGGCACGGCGCCGCCTGCTCGACGAGCCGGCCGGCACCGTCGGCGTGCGCCGCCGGATCGGCTATCTGCCCGAAGACCACCGCTTCCCCGACTACCACACCGGCGCCAGCCTGCTCGACTTCTACGGAGCCTTGCTGGAAGTGCCCGCGGCCGCGCGGCGCAAACGCATCCCCGAAGTGCTGGAACTGGTCGGCCTCAAGGGCCGCATGCACTACAAGATCCGCACCTACTCCAAGGGCATGAAACAGCGCTCTCGGCATCGCCCAGGCGATGTTCCACGACCCGGAAGTCATCTTCCTCGACGAGCCGACCGACGGCGTCGATCCGGTCGGCCGGCGCGAGATCCGCGCGATCATGCAGCAGCTCAAGGAAGAGGGCAAGACGATCTTCCTCAACTCGCACTTGCTGGGCGAGGTCGAGCTGATCTGCGACCGCGTGGCGATCCTGCAAAGAGGCGAGATGATCCGCGAGGGCACGGTCGCCGAGCTGACGCACCAGCAGAATCAGTTCGTCATCGGCCTGGCGCCGGGCCAGACGTTCCCGCGCGAGGATGTCCAGAAGCAGGGTTACTCGGTCAGCCCCAGCGGCGGAAATGTGGGAGAGTTGGCCTGCGGGACGGCCAGAGCATCGACCCGGTGGTGGACCTGCTGCGCGGGCGCGGCTTGAGCATTGCGTCACATGGTCGAGAAACGGCAAACGCTGGAAGACCTGTTCGTGGAGACCGTCGAGGCGGCCGAGCCGGGCGTGGATCGACCGGCCCCGCGCGCCCGACGCCGCCCCTCTTAACCGAACAGAGTCCGTCGCCATGAAATTCCTGGCCATCCTCAAAGACTCTCTGCGCGAGGCGCTCGACACCAAGGTCTTCTACGTCATGGTGGGCTTCTCGCTCCTCGTCGTCCTGTTCATCGGCAGCGTCGGCTACCGGCCGGTGTCGGTGGAAGAGGAAGCCCGGCGCAACATGGCACGCATGACCTGGTTCATGCAGCGCATCTTCAGCAAGAACAACGCTGGCGAAGCTCCCACCTGGGACGTGAAAGACTTCGAGCAGACCAACCCCAGTGCCCCACCTTGGGAGACCGGCTACCGTTTCGCGCTGACCCTCGAATTTCGCCAACCGCCGACCAGGCGAAGACCGTCCGTCTCACCCAGAAACAATCCCTCGCCGAGGTCGAAAAAGGATTACAGACCCAATTCGCCTACCTGAAGAACCTGAAGGTCAGCGTGGCCGAGCCGCAATCGCCGACGGAAGTGCGCTATCGGGTGACGGCGGAGGGGAGCAAGACGGCGCGCTATCAGGATTGGCCGCACGAGGTGGTCCTCTTCTTCGTGCTGCCGGTTCGACTGTGGAGCTTTCCGATCGTTGCCTATGTGCAGTTCTGGGAAGACACCATCATCAACACGATCGGCGCGGCCGTCGCCCTGCTCATCAGCACGATCATCACCGCCTTTTTCATCCCCAACATGCTCCGCAAAGGGACGGTGGATCTGCTGATCGTCAAACCGATCTCGCGCTGGCGCTGCTGCTATACAAGTACGTCGGCGGCATGACGTTCATGTTTCTCAACACCGTGGTCGTCGTGGTCGGCGTCTGGCTGGTGTTGGGTTTGCGGACCAACCTGTGGGGGACGGGATTTCTCTTCAGTATCGCCGTCCTGACGTTCGAGTTCGCGATGTATTACGCGGTTTCGACCCTGTTCGCCGTGCTGACCCGCAGCGCCATCGTGGCCATCTTGATGACCTGCCTTGCCTGGTTCCTGTTCGCCCTCCTGATCGGTTACGGGTACAACATCGTGGACGCCACGCGCAAGATCCGAGACGTCGCCGCCATGCAGGTCGAGGCGACCGGCCAGGAGATGCCCTCCGAAGAGCAGTTTCCCGAAAAGATGTTGCCGAACTGGGTCTACACCACCGCGGATATCATCCACCTTGTAACTCCCCATCTGAAAGACCTGGACGTTCTGACCAGCGTGTGGATACTGGACGACAACTACCCTCCCGAGAACCCGCAGCGCAAAGCGGCCGACAAGTTGTATGCGGATTTTCGCTGGACGGAGGCCCTGACGGTAACGTCGCTCTACATTGTGGTGTTTTTGGGCCTGTCCTGCTGGCGCTTCGCCACCCGAGATTATTGACGATATGACCGAAGCCGTCTTCCAACGCTGTATCCACCCTCATTGCGGCGCCACCTGCGGCGTGGACGAGACCGCGTTTCAATGTCCGCGCTGCGGCGGCCTGCTCGATGTCGCCTACGACTGGGAGCGTCTGACGCCGCCGCGCTCGCTGAAGGATTTCGAGGCGAAGTGGGCCGACCGCACCAACCCGCTCAGTTTCAGCGGCGTCTGGCGCTTCCGCGAACTGCTGCCGTTCGCGCCGCCGGAGCAAGTCCTGACCATCGGCGAAGGGCAGACCATTCTCCAGAAAGCCGACATCGTGGCCGGTTACGTCGGCGTCGAGCCGGGCAAATTGTTTCTGCAATACGAGGGGATGAATCCGTCGGGCAGCTTCAAGGACAACGGCATGACGGCGGCGTTCACGCATGCCCGCATGGTCGGCGCCCGCCGGGCCGCCTGCGCCAGCACCGGCAACACCAGCGCTTCGCTCGCCGTCTTCTGCTCCGCGACGGGACTGATGCGGGCCGTCATCTTCATCGGCAGCGGCAAAATCTCTTACGGCAAACTGGCCCAGGCGCTCGACCACGGCGCCCTGACCGTGCAGATCGCCGGCGACTTCGACGACGCCATGCAGCGCGTGCAGCAGGTGAGCCGGCGGCTCGGCATTTATCTCGTCAACAGCATCAACCCCTTCCGCCTGGAAGGGCAGAAGACGGTCATGTACCGCGTGCTGGAGGCGCTGCGCTGGGAAGCACCCGACTGGATCGTCGTGCCCGGCGGCAACCTCGGCAACGTCAGCGCCTTCGGCAAGGCGTTCATCGAACTGGCGGAGTTGGGTTTGCTCAAACGTTTGCCGCGTCTGGCCGTCATCAACGCGGCGGGGGCGAACACCTTCTTTCGGCTGTTTGGCAGTTCCGGCCTGCGCTGGGAGGGCGGCAACCCCGCCCGGCAGACCGTCGAGGATTATTATCGCAAGCTGGACGCCGAGCAGATCCGGGCAGCGACCATCGCCAGCGCCATCGAGATCAATCGTCCGGTCAACCTGCCCAAGGCGCTGCGGGCGCTCGACCGCTGCGGCGGCGTGGTGCGCGAGGTTACGGATCAGGAAATCCTCGACGCCAAGGCCAAGGTCGGCGCTGGCGGTTTCGGCTGCGAGCCAGCCTCGGCCGCCAGCGTGGCCGGCGCGCGCAAGTTGCGTCAGGAAGGCATCATCGCCACCGGCGAGCGCGTCGTCTGCATCCTGACCGGCCACACCCTCAAAGATCCGACCGCGACGGTCGCCTATCACACGACGGACCAGAAGACGTTTGACGAGGTGCTCGGCACGCGCGGCGTCCGCCGGGCCACCTACGCCAACCGCGCCATCCAGGTGCCCAACGATCTTGACGAGATCGTCAAGGCGATCGAGGTGTATTCCTGAACCGTGAGAAAGGGAAGTCCACAATGGTCTCACGTCACCATTCATTCACGGAGGTGAATCCATGACATGCCGCATCTTGCGAGTTCTGTTCTTGACCAGCCTTGTCTTCTTTCTGCTCTACTCCCCGCAGCCGACTCCGGCCTGCTGTGCTGTTTTTCGGTCGGGCCAGCCGGTCATCAATGCCGATCAAACCGTCATCATCCTGTGGGACGAGGCCACCAAGACGGAACACTTCATCCGCCGGGCCTCCTTCAAGGCGGACGCCGACGATTTCGGTTTCCTCGTGCCGACGCCCAGCCAGCCCGAGTTGAGCGAGTCGGGCGATTCGGCCTTTCCCGTGCTGCAAAAACTGACCGAACCGGAGGTGAAGAGGATGCCTCGGCCAAGCGCCCCCGTAGCTTGCGGTTGCGTCATGGCCCCACCCGCCGGGAGGTCGCCGGGCGGATTGTCTGTCCGGGTATTGCAAGAAAAAGACGTGGCAGGCTTCAAGGCCGTCGTCCTGGAAGCCGACTCCGCCGATGAACTGGTCAAGTGGCTGAAGGAGAACGGCTACGCATTCTCGCCGGAAGTGCAGGCATGGGCCAAGCCCTACGTCGAGGGCGGATGGAAATTCACCGCCCTGAAGGTCGCCAAGCCGAAGGAGGGCGAAGAGAACAAGGGCGTAACCGCGGCGGCCTTGCGCATCAGCTTCAAGACTGTCCGGCCGTTGTTCCCGTACCGCGAGCCGGACCCCACCGGCCCGGCGAAAGTTCTGGGTGCAAATAAACGTCTCTTGCGAATCTATTTTATCGCCAATTCCCGTTATCAAGGCGACTTGACCAGGGTGGACGCCTGGACGGGCCGGGTCGCCTGGGCCGGCAAGGTCAGTGCGGAGAATCGCAAGAAGGTTCTGGAATTGCTCAAACTGCCGGAAAGCACCGGGCCGACAAACTGGTGGCTGACGGAGTTCGAGGACGATTGGCCGTACCGAATCGCGCCGGCCGACGTGTATTTTTCGCGCAGCTCCACCCAGGGCGATGTCCGGCGTCCGCCGATCATCGAATACACTTCCTCGTCCTGGCCGGCCGACGCGATGGTTTACGCCCTGGCGATGGTTCTGATGGTACCGCCGCTGGCCCGCCGAGTTCGCCGTGCGGAATAGGAAGGGGGGTGGCGGGCATGATCGGCGCGCTCTGGGAATCGTTCTGGCTCGTCCCGCTCTACTCGGTCGCGATGACGGCGACCGTTCTGTTCGGTCGCCGGCTGGCCCTCCATGAGGAACACAGCTTGGGGGCGCCGCGGCAATGCCGGGTCGGCCCGTTCGAGCGCTCCGTGGGAACCATGCTGGCGTTCCTGATCGGCTTCACCTTCGCCATTTCCGGCGGCGATTTTCGCGAGGCCCAGGCGACCCTGCAGCGCGAGTCCGATGCCATCGCCGAAGCCCACCGTTGGAGCCAACTCTTATCCGAATCCGATCGCAAGTGGTTGCAAGACAATCTCCGCGCCTACACGGACCTTCTCATTCGTCGCGAGACCAACTCGACGCGCGGCCCGGAAGCCGTAACGGCCGACCGTGAGATCCGAAACGAGCAGGCCAAACTGTGGGAGGGGCTGGCCGCCCGGCGCTCCGGGGCGACGGAGCGCACGGCGTATGATGCGTGCCTGCGGGCGGTGAATCAGTTCACCCAGGTTTACGACCTGCGCTACTACCTCGAGCGCCGCCGCCTCCCGGACGTGATGGTGCTGTTCATCCTGGGGGCGACCCTTCTCATCGGCTTCCTGGTCGGGTACACGTCGGAACTCCAGGGGCAGCACTTCGCCGTCATGGCCGGCCTCTTCGTGCTGTTCATCACCGCCACGGTTTACCTCATCTGGGAGATCGACCGGCCGGGCGAGGGGTTGATCACGACCGGCCGGCAGAACCTGATCGATCTGGCCGGCCGGTTGCGGGGATAATCGACTCCGCCTGCCGAAAGCGATTCTACTGCTTTCCTTGCTTCTCGATTTTTCGCAGGCGTTCGCGCAGGTCGGCCTGTTCGCGCTTCAGTCGTTCCACCTCCTCGCGGAGTTTTTTCACTTCGTCGGACCCCGACGACTTGTCCGCCGCGCGAAGGGCGTCCGCCGTGGACTTGGCCAGGTTCCGGATGCGATCGTCGGAAGCTTCGCGGCTGATTTTGTCCACCGCCGGCAGGACGGCCGAAGCCAGGGGGCCGGTGGCCTCGCGCACGGTGAACAGGATCACCATCGCCGACTGCAGGTCGTGGCGTTGGATCCGTTGCGCGTCGCCGTCGAGCGCCGAGGTGAAGACGGTCACGATCTGCTTGGTCTGCGCCTCATTCGGCTTCGCCTTCGAGGCCAGTTGCACGAGTCCTTGCAGCGCCGCCATGCGCGTGGTTCGGCGCGGCCGGGCTTGGCGTTGTCCAGGAGCGAATCGAGGATGGCGAGGTCGTGCGTCTCGGCCATCGCCCGCAAGGCGGCGGTGCGCAAGAGATCGTTGTGCGACGGCCGGGACAGCCACGGAGTCAACACGGCCGCCACGTCCTTGCCGCCGTGCTTGGCGTAAGCGAGCATGGCCGCGCCGCACACCCCGTAGCTCGGTTCGTCCTTGCGCAGCACGTCGAGCGCCGCCGCGGCAACATCGGCGTTGGCAGGGAGCTTGGCGAGGCCCTCCAGACAGGCGCGGCGCACGCGCGGGTTGGCGTGCTTGGCGCCTTGCAGAAGCGCCTCGCGGGCCTTGTCGCCGCCAACTGTCGCCAGGGCCGAGGCGATCTCGCTCTGCACGCCCCAGAATTTCTCCTTGGCCAGCGCGTCGGCCAGCAAGGCGCGGTCCTCGTCGGTCTTGCTGTCGCGGAAATGAGCGACGGCCCGCAGCCGCGCCGCCACCCCCGATCCACGGAGCAGCTGCGCCGCCCACAACTCGCGGCCCTTGGTTTCCTTGATCTCGGCCAGGAGCGTCTGCTCCGGATCGACTTCGACCAGAGACAGCGTGCCGGGCACGGGGACGACCAGCGTATATTCCCGCTCCGTTACATCCTGATCCAGAGCGATCGGTTTGTCGGCCCCGGCGCAGGTAAGCCGGACGGTCAGCGGGAAGTGGAACGGCTCGCCGGCCTGCGTCTGCTTGATGAGCAGGCGCGCCTGCCGAGTGTCGGGCGAATACTCCGTTGTGACTTGCAGGTCCGGACTGCCGGCCCGCTCGGTCCAGTCGTAGAAGAAGCGTTCGAGGTTCCGGCCGCTGGCGCGCTCCAGGGAGCGGCGGAAGTCGGAGGTTTCGGCGCTCTGAAGTCGATGGTCGCTGCCGTAAGACTGGATCGCTTTCCAAAAGGCGTCCTCGCCGACGCGGCGGCGCAGCATGTGCAGCACCCAGGCCCCCTTGGGATAGGAGTGCGCGTCGAACATCGAGCTGGGCGTCGGGTAGCGTCGATCGACGATGGGCCGATCCCTGCCGCCGCCAATGGCGCCCGGCGCGAACCGTGGGCCTTCTGGTACAGGTTATACTCGTAGGCGTCCGGCCCATTTTTGTTCTCGTCCCACAGCGCCTCGGCGAAGGAGGCGAAACCTTCGTTGAGCCACAGGTGCGACCAATCGCGGCACGTCACGAGGTCACCCCACCACTGGTGCGCCAGTTCGTGGGCGATGATGCCGTCCGAGTCGCGGTCGAGGCTCGAACGCTCGTCCTGCAAGATGTCGCCCATGGTGGTGGCGCTGGTGTTCTCCATGCCGCCGCCGAAACTGTAGGCGACCACCTGCGCGTACTTGTCCCAGGGGTAATGGATGCCGAAACGTTTGCTGAAGTAATCGAGCATGTCGCGGGTGCGAGCGAACGTCGTCGTCACCTTGTCCTTGCTGCCCTTGGGTACGTAGTAGATCACGGGCACCCGATCCCATTCCTCGCGGACCACATCGAACTGGCCGATCACCAGCGTCACCAGGTAGGACGGGTGCTCCTTGTCCTGGCGCCAATCGAACGTCACGGTCTTGCCGTCCGGGTTCGTCTTGCGCGACAGTAGCTTGCCGTTGGAGATGGCCTCGAAGCCTTCGGGCACGGTGACGACGATCTCCGTGGTCTGGCGCTCGTCGGGGGCGTCGATGCAGGGGAACCAGTAGCGATTGCTGATCGGCTCGCCCTGGCTCCAGACGGTCAGAGGCGCCTTGGGGTCGTCCTTGGTCGGCCCGAAAAAGTGCAACCCCTCTTTGGGGTCCTCGACCCGATAATCCACGCACAAGGTCGCTTCCCGCCCCGTGGTCCAGGGCGGATCGAGGACGACGGTGAGCTTCTTGCCGTCGTGAGTGAACGGGACGGTGCGGGGTGCTCCCTTCTCGTCGGCGGCCAAACGGACTTCCTTGACCTTGAAGTCGGCGGCGTCGAGATCGAGGTGTTTGAGTTCGCGGAGGCCGCGGAGTTTCAGGATCGCGGTGCCTTCCATCACCTTCTTGGGAAGGTCGGCGCGGAGTTCCAGGCGGATGTCGCGGATGTCGATGGGCCGATCCACGGCCGTCCGCAACGGTTCGACGCCGGGAGGGGTCGGACGATCCACGCCGACTGCGGGCGCATCGACGGTGGGAGTCGTCGGACGGCGCCCGGCCGGGCGCTGCTGCGCCCTGGCGGATTCGCACCAGGCGCCCATCAGGAAGGCAGAAAGTACCAGCGTCAGAGGAAGACCACGGAAACGAATCATGACGACTTCTCCAGGGGGTTCGGTCTAGCGTTCCACGTTGGACGTTGGAGTTTGAACGTTCGATGCTTTTTCCAGTTGGCTTTGCGGTCGCAGCGTCCGCCGCATGAAATCGACGACGAGACGCTGATAATGCCGGCCCCGGATGCCGTGCCGGTCGTTGGGGTAGACCATCAACTCGAAATCCTTGTCCGCGCGCTGCAAGGCCCGCACGAGCTGGATGCTGTTTTGCACATGGACGTTGTCGTCCATGATACCGTGGATGAGCAGCAGCCGGCCGTGCAGCTTCGACGCCGCCTTGACCACGGAGGTGCGCTCGTAGCCCTCCGGATTTTCCTGGGGCGTGTTCATGTAGCGTTCGGTGTAAATCGAATCGTAATTGCGCCAGTCCGTCACCGGCGCACGGCGACACCGGCCGCGAATAGCTTGCTGTGCGTCAGGGCGTAGGCCGTCATGAAGCCGCCGTAGCTATGCCCGCTCATCCCCACCCGCGACGCATCGACGAACGAATGCGAGTTGAGCCAGCGGATGGCCGTCTCGATGTCGGCCATCTCGCGCACACCGAGTTGGCGGTATGCGGTCCAGGTCGAGCAAGCGCCCTTGCCGCTGGCGCTGCGCGGGTCGGCGTGAAAGACGAGGAAGCCGAGGTTGGCCAACCCGCGATCGCGGAGCCGGCCGCCCAGCCAGTTGTCGTGGATGACCGGAGCGTGCGGGCCGCCGTAGGTCGTGAACCAGACGGGGTAACGCCGCGACGGATCGAAATCCGGCGGCTTGAGTAGGCTCGCCTCCAACTCGAAACCGTCCGCCGTCTTGATCCGCACCAGTTCCAACTCGCCCAGGTCGTACTCTTCGAGGGCGTAAACCGGATTGGTATCCAGCGTCCGCGCCAGCTTTCCGTCGGTTCGATACAGGCGAACGCGGGTCGGCGACTTGTGGTCGCTGTGGTGGTCCACGAAGTACGTACCCTTCGGACTGACACTGACGCGGTGATCGCCCGTCCCTGATGTCAAGCGCTCCAGGCCGCTGCCGTCGAGCTTGACACGGTAGAGGTTGGAGGCGATCGGGCTATCCTTCGTCCCGGAGAAATACACCCAGCCGGTCGCCTCATCGACAAGATGAAGCGTTCGCGCTTCCCATGCACCGCTCGTCACCGCCCGTTTGAGCTTGCCGTCCTTGCCGAAGTGGTAGAAATGGTTCCATCCCGTGCGTTCGCTGGGCAAAAGGAACGATCCGTCCTTGAGAAAATGCGGCGGCCCCGGATCGTCCACCCACGCCTTGGTTTTCTCGCGGAACAGGAGCGTCGGCGTCCCGCCGCCCTTGGCAACCGTGCAAAAATCCAGCCACGTTTGCGCTCGGTCCTGCACATAGATGTAGAGTTTCTCGCCGTCGGGCATCCAACCCGCGCGGGTCAGCAGCATTGAACCGTCCGAGTACCCCTGCAAGTCCACAAAGGCGACCGGCCCGCCGACGACCGGCACGACGCCGAGCTTGACGAAGGGGATGGGGTCGCCCGCTTTCGGATAGGCGGCGCGTTCCACGTTCTGCCGCGTCGGCCCGTGGTCGATCACCGTGAACTTGTGGACCGGCGTATCGTCATAGCGGACAAAAGCGAGGTGAGAAGAATCCGGACTCCACCAGTACGCATTGCCGCGGCGACGGCCGATCTCCTCCCAGTACACCCAGTCCATCTTGCCATTGGACACCGAGCGCCGAGCCGTCCGTGGTGAGGGCGCGTTCGGTCTGCGTGGCGATGTCCACCACATACAGGTTGTTGTCGCGCACGTAAGCAACATGCTGTCCGTCGGGACTGATCGTGACCAGTTCTTTCGTGCCGGGCGTGCGCGTCAGGCGAACCGCCTTGCCGCCGTCGGCGAAGAAGTAATATAAATCGTCGCCGTGTTGGAAAAAGTCGCCCTTCTTCGCGCCGCCGGTAGGCTCGGAGGCGGCGCGAGAACTAATTCTGCTCGCCGTCCCTTTGTCGATGCCGGGTACGGCTGCCAGCGCCGCGGTGATTTTTTTCGTGTCCCACGTCGGTTGCGGTTGCGATCGGCCAGTCGGGGCGTGGACCTTGCGTAGCTGGCCTTCCTTGCGCTGCAAGAAATGCTCACCGTCCTCCAACCAGGTCACGTCGCCGATGGGCGAGCCGGACAGGTTCGGCAAGGGCGTCTTGCCCAGCACCATGTCGAGACTGATCCGCTTGTGCAGGGTGCGCTTTTCGGGCAACGGCCGCACCGGCCCGCTCACAAGCGGCGTTTTCTTCACCAGACGCAAGACCGGGTAATCCTCCCCTTCACGTACTCCATTCTCGAAGAAGCCCCACGTACCCAGGCCGTCTTCCGATTGCGGCTCCAGCAAGAAGGCGGCCAGCGTTCCCAGAGGCTGCGCAGTGCGCACGAGGACCGTCCCCGCTTCGATCCGCCGCGCTTCTTTCCGGCTTGTCGCCTCGATGTCGATGAGTTGCCGCTTCTGATAGAGCGCCGTTTTCTTTACCTTGTCGATCCGGTAAGCCTCGACATCGAGTTCGATATCTTCGCGCAGCTCCTCAACGGCGATCCCGTGTCGCTGCAAGTTCTCGACGACTTTGGACCACGAGGGCGGGATCAGATACGCATAGGGGCGACTCACCGTCAGGGTCGGTTCGGCGACGCCGAAATACGGGATCGTGTAATCGTGCGGCCTCTTCGTTGCCACCAACCGGCCGTCCTTGCGTTCTTCCTCGAAGCCGAGCACGGTTGTCCGCCCCGGCAGCGCCGTCATGCGGTGGCGCAGCGCGACGAGCGTTTTCTCCGGCGGCGTGTCCGTCACCTTCTTGCGGGCGTCGCGCAGGGTCGTTCGGATCTTCTCCTTGTTTTCCGCGGCGTACTCGAAGATCGACCGCACGAAATCGCGGCCGGCGAGGACGCGGTCGCGGAAAGGGGCGTAGCTGTACGATTCCGACAGAATGCCGATGCCGTTGCGCAAACCGAAATAGTGCGTGCCGTAGCGCGGGACGGCCGGCACCGTGTCCCAACGGCTGCGGTCGCGCGAGAAATTGCCGTAGAAGAATGACTTGTACCCGCCGCGCTTTTCCAGTCGCTGGCCCACATCGGGCAAGAGTTCGTCGCGCACCAGGGCGATCACTTTCGGATCGCCGGCCGGACAGACCGGCCCCTCGTAGGTGATCGTGTAGCGGTGGTGCGAACCGTTGGTTGTGTGGCAGTCGATGAAGATGGCGGGGTCCCATTCGTTGAAGAACCGCACCAGGGCGCGCACTTCGGGGCTGTCGAGCTTGACGTAATCGCGGTTGAGGTCCAGTCCGGCCGCGTTCTCGCGCACGCCCACGCCCTCCGCCGGGCCGGCCTGCTCGCGCCGATTCTGCTTCGAGATTTTCTCATTGCCGTCCGCGTTGAAGATCGGCGCGAACACAATCACGAGGTCTTTCAGGAGTGGATTGGTCTTGGCGGTCGCCAGGTCTCGGGCCAGCATCAGGAGCGCTTCCTTACCGTCCACCTCGCCCGCATGGATATTGCCCATCGCAAACACGACGAGCTTACCGCCGGATGCGGCCTGTTCCGGCGTACTCACGGGAGGGTCGGCGAGAATGACGAGCGGCAGTTTTCGTCCCTCGCCGCTCTTGCCGAGTTCGCCGAGACGCACCAGCGGCGACAGCTTGGCCAGGCGCTCGCAAAAGTCCATCACGTCGGCATGGCGCGAGGTGGCCTTGTAATCCGTCTTTTCCGCGACAGTCCGGAGAAGCGCTTGCTCGTTGTCCGGCCGGGCAGCACCCGCGAACGCGAACAGGGCCATCAAGGGCAGTGTGAGGTGAGGTTGAGTACGCACAGTTGTTCTCCGCTCCGACACCATCGTCAATCGAGAACCGCCCATCGTTTGTAACACCAACAGGGGGCGTAAATCACCTTTTTTCTTGTGGAACCGGCTCGGCGACCCGCCGTTTGACGGAGGTGGGATTCTCCCCGTAGAACTTCCAGCTCGACACATAATCGCGGTCGAGCGGCTGTCGCGTCAGGCTGGCGCGGACGAACTCGATCGGAATCCGGTTCTCCTTCAATACGGCGTCGTGAAAGGCACGGTTCGACATCTTGCCCGTGTCCACGAGGTCTTTGTGCAGCTGCCGCAGTTGCAGGGCGCCGAGCAGATAGGCGCACTGGTAGAGCGGGCCATAGAGTCCCTGAAACGAGCGCCGCACCTCGGCGGCGGCGTTGGCCGGCTCGTGGCCGACACGCTTAATCAAATAGTCCACACACTCCGGCGGCGACATCTTGCCGAGGTGGAAACTGATCGTGAACGTGATGCGGGCGCAGCGGTGCATGCGCCAGAACAAAAAGCCGATGCGGTCCTCCGGCGTCTTCGGGAAACCCATGTCCCACAAGAGCATTTCCCAGTACACCGCCCAGCCCTCGGTCCAGAACGCCGTATCGAACGGCCGACGGTAGGTGCGATGCCTTGCGGTCATGAAACCCTGCAAGTGATGGCCGGGGATTAGCTCGTGATGTACCGTCGCCCGCGAAAAGTGGATGTTGTTGCCGCGCAGGCTCATCAGCTTCGCCTCGTGCGCCATCGTGCTGGTCGGAAACGAGACGGAGATGACCTCGCCGCCGGTGAAGAACGGGTTCACAAGTTGGCGCTCCGGCGACATCATTTCCATCCGCCACGATTCGCGGGCCAGCCGCGGCACCGTTACCAGATCGTGCTTGTCGAGAAAGTCGATCGCCTCGACGGCCAGCTTGCGGATCAGTTCGGGCTGTTTGCCCGGTTCGACGTGGAGTTCCTTGACGTGTTCGAGCGCCTTGTGCCAGTCGTCGCCGAACCCCATCTCGCGCGACGCCTTCACCATCTCGGTTTGACACCAGGCCATCTCTTTTTCCGCGATGCCGAGTAATTCTTCCGGCGTGTACGGGATCATCTCGTGGGCCAGCTCGCTCTGGAGCGCTTCACGGCCGATCCGCTCGCCGGCGATGCTGTGGCCGTCGCTCGCCTTGTCGTCGCCGGCGCGATCGCGCAGTGAACTGGCATAGGCGGAGAGCGCCTGGTCCACTTGCTTGTACGGCTCGCCGACCCACCAGCTAAAGTGCGGATCGTAGCCGTTGTAGAAACCGAACCAGTTGCGCAGGGCCGTCCGCAGGCCGTTGACCGCGGCGACGGCACGGAGGGAGACGGTCTTGTTTTCCAGCTTCGTGTTTGCTTTGCGCGTCTTGTCGATCTGCTTGGCCACGTCGTTGAGCAAGCTCGCCGCCTTGGACGAATCGACAGGTTCCATGCGCCGCCGCGATTCCTCCAGACCGATGATCGCCGGAGCGAACGGCAAGAGCGGCCGCAGATCCGTTGCTTCTTTGGCCTGAATGTCCAGGCGGCGCAGCTCGTATTCCAGTTGGTTTTTGAGCAGCAGGTAATCGACTCGACCGTCCTGGCTCAGACTGTCGAATGAGAGCCGGCCGAGCCGCTCCAGCCAATCCGTGTAAAGCTGCTTGAACCGGGAACGGCGGGCCGGCGAAATCGGGATGGTATAGGTTCGCAGCAGGCTGGCGCGGTCGGCGCTGTCGCGCTCGATCATGGGCCGCAGTTCGCTCCGCGAGGCGTCGAGGTCCGGCTCGTCGAGTCCGGGCGCTTGGGGGTGCCTTCTTGAACACGGTCAGTTTGATTTCCGAATTGCTCGGCTTGGCAGCGTTCGGCTCCGGCCGGGGTGCGTTGCGGTCGGGCGGCTCGACGCCGAGCAGATGGCGAACCAGGAAATCCTGCTGGCGGCGGTTGGCATATCCTCCGGCTCCCCCGGCACCGTGGCCGGCGCCGGGCACCACCAGCAAATCGAAATCCTTGCCCGCCTTGATGAGGGCGTTGACCACCTGCATCGTCGAGGCGGGATCGACGTTGCGGTCCATCTCGCCGACGATCAGGAGCAGTTTGCCGCGCAGCTTGTGGGCGTTGGTCACATTGGACTGCTCGGCGTAATGCGGGCCGACCGGCCAGCCCATCCACAGTTCGTTCCACCAGATCTTATCCATGCGGTTGTCATGGCAGCCGCAATTCGCCACGGCCACTTTGTAAAAGTCGGGATGGAACAAAACGCCACCGAGCGCATTCTGGCCGCCGGCCGAGCCGCCGAAGATGCCGACGCGGCCAAGGTCCATGTATGGATACTTCGCCGCGGCTGCCTTCATCCACAGGATGCGATCGGGGAAGCCGGCGTCGCCGAGGTTCTTGCAGCAAACGTCATGGAACGCCTTGGAACGATTGTTCGTGCCCATGCCGTCGATCTGCACGACGATGAACCCCAACTCGGCGAGGCTCTGATGCCCGTAGAAGGAACGGAAGTTCTTCGGCACGAACGAGCCTTGCGGCCCGGCGTAGATCTGCTCGACCACGGGATATTTCTTGTTGGCATCGAAGTTCGTCGGGCGGAAGATGACGCCGTAAATATCCGTCTGGCCGTCGCGTCCCTTGGCGACGAATCGCTCGGGCATTTTCCAGCCAGTCTCCAGCAGGGGCCGCATGTCGGCGCGCTCCAACTCGCAGACGAGCTTGCCGTCCCGCACGCGCCGCAACTCGGTCACGGGGGCCATATCCACACGCGAATACGTGTCGAGGAAGAACCGGCGATCCGGCGAATAGGCGATCGTGTGCGTACCCTCGCCTTCCGTCAGAACGGTCAAGCCGCCGCCGTCGAAGTTGACCCGGCAATAATGGATGTAATACGGGTCTTGTTCGGGGTGGATGCCGCCGGCGCGGAACCAGATCTTGACGCGCTTTGTCATCGACGCGATCGACGCCGCGCACGACCCAGCGGCCCTTGGTGACCTGATTTTTCACCCGGCCGGTTTCGGCGTCGTAGAGGTACAGATGGTTCCAGCCGTCGCGTTCGGACATCCAGATGATTTCATTCGCCTCATCGAGGTAGTGCGCGAAATACTTGCTATTCTGGTCCTGGTTGTAGTAGATGAACGTCTTGCTTTGTTCGTCGATGACGGGGCGGGCCGCGCCCGTTTCCGCATCGACGGCGACGACGCGCAGCACCTGATGGCCGCGCTGGTTGTACAGAAACGTAAAGCGCCGGGAATCGGGTGCCCAGCGGACGTCTTGCACGCTCCACGGGTTGGCGAACAAATCATCCTTGACCGGGACTTCCTTGCGCTCGGCCACGTCGAAAAGGTGCGGTTTGGTGACGGCGATGCGGTCGCCGGGCTTGAGGTAGTCAAACGAGTGTAGTTTCGGCTGGAGCTGATCGCGCGGCGAAGACTCGATGAGGTAGACCTTGTGTTCTTGCGCTTTTTCGTGCGCAGGGCCACGAGATGCTTGCCGTCGGGCGACCAGAAGACGCGCTCCGAATAGGTGTCGTCCGCTTTACCATCGTGACTGAGAACGAACTCCGTGCCACCCTCTTTTTCGCGCAAATGCAGGTTGTGGTCCTTGACGAAAACGGTCCATTTGCCGTCGGGCGAGCCGGCACGCGGGGGCCGGCCGGACCTTCGCCGCGGCGGATCGTCATCCTTCTTCGCCGGTTTGGTGTCTGGGACCGATTTGTCCTCGGCGAGCGTGTACGTTTTGCTATCGCACTCCCAGCGTTTTTCCCCGATCCGGAAGCGGAAACTCTCCTGCCCCTTTGGGAAATCGAGATCGTCGATCGCCAGATGCGTGCCGCTGTGTTCCTTGCCCGTGGCTTTCGTCAGCGCGGCGGTCAGGCGAGTATGATCGAAGGCCGTTCGTCGTTCACCTTTGACCGCATCGACGAGGATGTATTCCCGTGCCCCGCCGATGAGGTCGTTGCGATACCAGAACCGCTCGTTGTCCGCCAGCCAGTGCGGTTGGACGCGGTCCTTGAAAACCTTGTTGCGCGTCAACGTGCTGAGGCTGTGCGCGCGCTCGTAATCGGCCGGCGTTCCCTGTCCGGACGCCGGTAGCGCGACGGCAACGACCCAACAAGTCAGGGTTCCGACGAACAGGCGGCGTAACATGGCAGTGTCTCTTCAGAGGGGGAAGAAGGTTGTTCGGATGAAGATGGATCGTTTCACGACGGGCACGCGGAGCGCGTCCTCACAGGGTGTTCATCTCTTGTCGGCGCTTCCGGGCGGTTCCACAGCAGTCTATCGCACCTTAGGCGCGATTGCAGCAAGGAAAGCGGCCCCCGTCGTCGCTTTTTCATTATTCCAGATCGGTCTCATTCCGCGGGGAGACAAAAGTGAACTTGACCCGCCAGTCTATCTACGGAATAATCCGTACGGAATGACCTGTTGTTGGGAGGCGAGCATGGCGGGCCGAAAGACGTTGGCGATGACGGATCGGCAGTTCACGATCCTGCAAACCCTCTGGGAGCAAGGGCCGCTTACGGTGCGCGAACTCATGGAGCATTTGCCCGGCGGCCAGCGCCAGCCGTACACGACCGTGCTGGGGATGCTGCAAACGATGGAGAAGGCCGGCCTCGTCCGCCACGATGAAGAGGGTTTGACGTACCGCTACGAGGCGGCCGTGTCGCGGCAGGCGGCTCTGGGCACGCTGCTGCGCGACTTCGTTGCCCGCTTCTTCCGCGGCTCCGCCGAGGATCTCGTGCTCGGCCTCGTTGACGCCAACGAACTATCTGCCAACGACCTCCGCGACATCGAAGCACGGCTCAAGCAGTCGTCCGGTAAAGGCGGTGCGGGGAAGCCGAGGGGGCGAAAACCATGATCCACGTTCTCGATACCGTTGTGGAGCCGGCACTGTGGTTCATGGCGGACTGGTCGCTGCGCTGGGCGGTGCTAATCGCACTGGCAGTCTTGGTGTTGTTGGCTCTGCGGCCCCGCCGGACGGCCACGCGCCAATTGATCTGTCTGACGGCGCTCCTGGGTGGCCTTCTGCTGCCGCTGGCGCCCCGCTGGGGCAATGGCTTGTGTTCCCGGCCAAACGAAATCACACTCTCTTCGCCCGATCCAACACCGGAACAATCTCCCCATCTCCCCCCATCCGATAGGCCCATTCAAACTTACCTGAGCGGGGGGCGTAAGCCCCCTGAGTCTGCGCTCAGGGGGCTTACGCCCCCCGCTCAGGAGCTGGAAACCACCGCGAGCGATGAGGCGGAAACGACGGCTGAACCGTGGGGAAGTCGGCGCGTCGCCGTCGCCAGTGTGGCCGGTTCTTGGAGCATCGGTGCGCTGGCGATGCTGCTTCGCTGGATGGCTGGCGCCTGGTTCCTGAGACGATTGCGGCGCGGTGCGGTGGAGGTTACGGGACCGGCGGCAGAGGCTTTTTGCTCCTGCCGCGCGGAACTTGGCATCGCGAGCCGGGTGCGATTGGCGGCCCATCCGCAAGTTCGTTCGCCGGTCCTGCTCGGACTATTTCGACCGATGATCCTGGTGCCGATCGGTTGGCCGTCTCTGCCCCGGGCCGTGCAGCGTGCCGGACTCTTGCACGAACTCGCTCATGTACGGCGGCGCGATCACTGGCTGACGCCGCTATTGCAACTTGTGCGTGTCGGCTTTTTCTTCCATCCGCTCGTCCGCTGGCTGCTGGCCCGGTTGGAGCGCGAACGGGAATTGCTGTGCGATGAGATGGTCCTTCACCGCGGCATCGACCGGTGTAACTACGCGCGGATGCTCTTGGACTTCGCCCGCCAATCCGGGCGGTTCGCCCTGCCGCGCCTGGCCGGCCCCTACCTGCCGATCGGCCGGCGACAGACGATCAGGGTCCGCATTCACCATTTACTGGAGGAGAACATGGAACGCTCGATGGGACCGTTGCCGACCCGCTGGGCCATCGTTCTGGGAAGTTGTTGCCTAGCGGCGATGCTGGGCGTGGCCAGTTACCGCGTGCTGGCCGAGGAACCGGAGAAAACGGTCGCGCCCACGAAGACGGGCGAGTCGCGCGCTCCGATGGAGAAAAAAACCGGGACCAAGGAAAGCGCGGACAAGGGGCAGAACGCGAACACGAGCCGCGAAGCCTTACGTTACGGCGGCAAAAACTTCGACCAGTGGCGGACGGATTTAATGACGGAACTCAAGCCGGCCATCCGCATTGACGGCATGAAAGCTTTGGCCGCCTTCGGGGCCAACGGCTATGGCCCCGAGGCCACGCAAGCGATCCTGGAGATGATGCGCGGTTATGACGTCACCATTGCCGATCCGAGGGGTTCTGCCGACTCAAAGGACGAGGACCGTAACGTGGTCGAGAAGGCTTACTGGGCCGTCACGAAAATCGGACCCTCGGCAGTCCCGGTCCTCATCGCG
This sequence comes from uncultured Planctomycetota bacterium, assembly GCA_963767535.1. GTDB lineage: Bacteria > Planctomycetota > Planctomycetia > Gemmatales > Gemmataceae > JAJPHU01. Next base: position 4,312,890 of record CAVYEC010000003.1, on the reverse strand, counting down.
GCCGTGAAGGAGGAAAACCGCAACGTCCGCCGGTTCGCGATTGGGTCGTTAAGCGACTTCGGGGACGACGCGCGCTCCGCCCTGCCCGAACTGCTGCGAGCCATGAAGAGCGAGGATGGGGAGATGCGCCGCCGGGCGATCGCCGCCTTGCATCTTGATCCGAGGGGCAAGGAGGTTAAGGATGTTGTCGCGGCCCTGATCGAGGCGCTCCAGGACAAAGATTTTCGAGTGCGTTTTGAAGCCATCCAGGTTCTTCCGAGTGTCGGGGAGGAAGCTAGGTCGGCAGCCCCCGCTTTGAAAGCCGTCTTTCGCGGTAAGGACGATTCGTTGCGAATCGGAGCGCTCGCGCCCTGGAAGCCATCGGTGCCAAGAAAGATTGCGCTACCGCCGCCGGCTCCCTGCTCGGGGAACCGGATCAGAACATTCGGCGAGAGGTTTATCTGATCCTGAAAGGAACCGGCACGGATGCCAAGGAAGCCGTACCCGCCGCTAGCCGCTTACTTCGAGACAAAGACCACGGCATTCGGGAAGATGCTTACCAATTCCTTCAATCGCTCGGCGCGGCCGCCAAGGAGTCCGTTCCCGCGCTGATCGCCGTGCTGAAAGATCCCGACGACCCCTACCGACGGTCGGCCGTTCTTACGTTGGAAGAAATCGGACCCGCCGCCAAGGAAGCGATCCTGGCACTGAACGAGTTGCTGAAGACCGAAGACGGGAACCTACGAAAGCAGGTGAGGTCCGCGCTCAAAAAGATCGGTCCGTAACCAGCGGGTGCGGCACGGAAAGGGAGCGGGGAAGGAAAATGGTGCGAGCGTTTCAACCTCCCCGCGTCGCGGCGGGAAACCGCTTGAAACGCTCAGGTTGGGAAGTCCCAAGGAGTTGCGCGTTTTTATCACGAGCGTTTCACGGGCACCGCGAGCGTTTCAGGGGGTGTGAGGGGTGTGAAATGAAACGCTCCGGTCCGACATACGCGCCCGCCTGAAGCGGATTAGCGGTCGTCGATCTCGGCCAATGCGGCGAACGGCGTGCCCTCCACATATTCGAGGAACGCCCCGCCGCCCGTCGAAACGTGCGTCATCTTCTCGGCCAGACCGAACTCCTCCACCGCCTCGGCCGTCTCGCCGCCGCCGACGATGGTGATGCCTTTTGGCATTAACTCCGATAAGACGTGAGCGATTTCCTTGGTACCCTTGCTGTACGGCTCGTCCTCGAACTTGCCGAGCGGGCCATTCCATACCACAAGCCTTGCTTGCTTGAGCGTTGCGCTGTACTTGGCGATCGTCTTAGGGCCGATGTCCACGCCGACGGCGCCGGCGGGAATGTCGCCCTCAACGATGCGGGCCGTTTGCGGGGCGTCGATTTTCTCGACGACGAGATGATCGACCGGCAACTCGATCTTGCCCTTGCCCAATTCCAGCAACTCGCGGGCTAGGTCGAGCTTATCGGCTTCCAGGCGCGAATGGCCCACGTTCTGCCCCAGCGCCTTCATGAACGTGTAGGTCATGGCCCCGCCGATCAGCACGCGATCGACGCGCGCCAGCAGGGCTTTGATGAAGCCGATCTTGTCGGACACCTTGCCGCCGCCCAGGATGCCTACGAACGGACGCATCGGATGCGACAATAAGCGATCCAGTATATCGAGTTCCTTGGCGACAAGCGTGCCAACGACGCGCGGCTTGCCCTTCATGGCGGCCGGAACCGCGACCATCGAGGCGTCCTTACGATGGCAGGTGCCGAAAGCGTCGTTGACGTACACGTCGCCCAGCTTTGCCAACTCCGCCGCGAACGCGGCATCGCCGCCCTGCTCGCCCGGATGGAAACGCAGGTTTTCCAGCACCAGCACTTCTCCCGGTTTGAGCGACTGCACCGCCGATGTCACCTCCGGCCCGACCACGGCATCGACCTTGCGAACCGGCTTGCCGAGCAGCTCGCCCAGACGTTGGGCGGCACGGTCCATGCGGAACGGGGCATCCTTTTTCGGATCGCCTTTCGGCCGGCCGAGGTGGCTCATGACCATAGCAGAGGCACCACCGTCGAGAATTTTCTTCAAGGTCGGCAGCGCCGCGCGGATGCGTCGGTCGTTGGTGATGTTGCCCGAAGCGTCCAGCGGCACGTTGAAATCGACGCGGACCAGCACTTTCTTGCCGCGCAGGTCCGGCAAATCGTTGAGAGTCTTCTTGGCCATGACGCACTCCAAAAAACAAAAAAACCACGAATCACACGAATCACACGAATAAAAGACAAAAAACAAAAGAGAAAAAAGGAGATGGACCGGGGCGAGGTTTTCCCGTGGATTTTGTCTTCTTGTCTTTTCCTATCTTTTGTCTTTTATTCGCGTGATTCGTGTGATTCGTGGTTTTCCTCTTCTTTTACCCCTTGCTGATCATGTAGCGGAGCAGGTCCACGCAGCGGTTGGAGTAGCCCCATTCGTTGTCGTACCAGCTAATCAGCTTGAAGAAGCGGTTGTTCAACTCGATGCCGGAGCCGGCGTCGAAGATGCTCGAATGCTTGTCGTGGATGAAGTCGCCGGAGACGACCTCATCGTTGGTGTAGGCGAGGATGTTCTTCAGATACGTCTCGCTGGCCTTCTTCATGGCCGCGCAGATCTCCTTGTAGCTGGTCTCGCGGACAGTGCGAACGGTCAGGTCCACGACGGAGACGGTCGGCGTCGGCACGCGGAAGGCCATGCCGGTCAGCTTGCCCTTGACGGCGGGGATGGCCAGGCCGACCGCCTTGGCCGCGCCCGTCGTCGAGGGGATGATGTTCGTTGCCGCCGCCCGACCGCCCTTCCAGTCCTTGCGCGACGGGCCGTCCACCGTCTTCTGCGTGGCCGTGTAGCTGTGGACCGTTGTCATCAACCCCTCGTCGATGCCGAACTCTTCTTTCAGGAGGACGTGAACGACCGGGGCCAGGCAGTTCGTGGTGCAGCTAGCGTTGGAGATGATGTTGTGCTTGCCGGCGTCGTACTTCTCGTGGTTGACGCCCATGACGACGGTGATGTCCTCGCCCTTGGCCGGCGCGGAGATGATGACCTTGCGGGCGCCGGCGTTCAGATGCCCCTTGGCCTTCTCCGCTTCGGTGAACAGCCCGGTCGATTCGATGACGTACTCGACGCCCAGTTGCTTCCAGGGCAGGGCCGACGGGCCTTCCTTGACGGCGAGACACTTGATCTTGTGGTCGTTGACGATGAGCAGGTCGTCCTCGGTGACGGACGGCGAGGATTTAGCGCTGGCGGCGCTGCCCTGGAATCGGCCCTGCGTCGAATCGTATTTGAGCAAATAAGCGAGGTTGTCAGCCGGCACGAGGTCGTTGACGGCCACCACGTCGAGTTCCTTGCCGAGTAGTCCCTGTTCCACCAGGGCGCGGAAGACCAGACGCCCAATGCGTCCGAAACCGTTGATGCCCACTTTGACTGCCATTGAAGAACTCCTTATTCGCTATCGGCTATCAGCCAGTACCCCTGCCCGTGTGCCGAATAGCCGCCTTTCACTCGCTTTCCTAGGTTATAACCTATGACTGACATGCTAACCGTCGAGAGGTTGTATTCGTCCACATAGCCCCCGGCTTGCCGGGGGTGAATCTTCCCCGGCAAGCCGGGGGCTATGTGAGGAGGGCATCATGGCGGAAACGATTCGCGTGGCGGTGACGGGGGCGGCGGGACAGGTCGCCTATGCGATGCTGGGCCGGCTCGCCTCGGGCGAAGTGTTCGGGCCGAACAAGAAAATCATCCTGCAACTGCTTGAGATCCCGCAGGCGCTGCCGGCGCTCGAAGGCGTGGCGATGGAGCTGGACGATTGCTCGCTGCCGACGTTGCAAGAAGTCATCTGCACCGATGACCCGAACAAGGCGTTCAAGGACTGCAACTGGTGCTTCTCGTCGGTTCGTTCCCGCGCAAGCAAGGGATGGAACGCAAGGAACTCCTGGGCATCAATGGCAAGATTTTCGTCGGCCAGGGTAAGGCGCTGGCGGCCAACGCGGCCAAGGACGTGCGCATCCTCGTGGTCGGCAACCCATGCAACACGAACTGCCTCGTCGGTTACAACAACGGCAAGGCCATCCCCGCCGAGCGCTGGACGGCGATGACGCGGCTCGATCACAACCGCGCCCGCAACGCCCTGGCCAAGAAGGCCGGCGTCGCCAACGAGGATGTGACCCGGGTGACGATCTGGGGCAACCACAGCAATACGCAGTACCCCGATTTCACCAACGCCAAGGTCAAGGGCCGGCCCGCTACCGAAGTGATTACGGATCGCGGATGGCTGGAAAATACGTTCGTGCCGATGATCCAGCAGCGCGGGGCGGCGGTCATCAAGGCGCGCGGCCAAAGCTCGGCGATGTCGGCCGCCAACGGGGCGCTCGATCACGTCAAGAGCCTGCTGACGCCGACGCCGGCTGGTGATTGGTTCAGCGCTGCCGTCGTGTCGAAGGGTGAATATGGTGTGCCGCCGGGATTGGTGTTCGGCTACCCCTGTCGCAGTGACGGCAAGGGCAACGTCACGGTGGTCGAAGGGGTCAAGCTCGATACGTTCGGGCAGCAGAAGTTCCAGGCGACGCTGCAAGAATTGCAGGAAGAAAAGGCGGCCGTGCAGGAATTGATGGGATAAGTCACATAGCCCCCGGCTTGCCGGGGGAATTTCTTCCCCGGCAAGCCGGGGGCTATGTGAGGTTCAACGATCGCCGACGTATTCCTCGGTGTAGGTGCTCTCGAAGCGCGTGCTGCTGCCCTCGCCCTGCGTGCCCTTCGCTTCCTTGTCGATGTGCAGCTTCACCTTCTGAAGCCGGCCCACCTGCACGTCAAAAACGATCTCGCCATCCGGCTGCATTTGCCACAACGGCACCTGATCCTCCTGCGCGGACGGCGTCGCCTTCACTTCCGTGGTCATCGCCACCGTCGCCAGGTTGTCGGCGATGCCCTTGCAGACGTAGCGCTGCACGGCCGGATACTTCTCGCCGGTGCCCTGCGGCGGTTCGAGCGTGATCTGATAACCGCGCTCCCAACCTTGCCCCGTCTTTATCCCCTCGGCCGGCAGAAGAACCTTGAACGGCGGGTCGCTCTCGTACTTGGCGGCGGAAGCGAACCCGCCGTGAGCTTGCTTCACTTCAAGCACTTTGCCCTGTGCGTCGATGCGCAGCACGACGATCGGTTGGCCGACGAAGGAGCCGAACTGTTTGCGCACCGGCTCGGGACTCTTTTCGGGCTGGGCCGAGTCGAACGTCAGGGCTTCGCCCGACGGCATGCGGATCTCGTAGACCAAGGACGACAGCGACAACTGTAACGTGGCCGCGCCCGCGGCGTCCACGTCGAGGACTTGCCAGCGCTTGGTGAGCGAAAGGTTCGTGCGGCTTTCGCTGGTCGATTCGCCCATGACGTAGGACGCCTTCGTGAGGTGGACGGCCCGATAGACGAGCACTTGCCCTTTTTGCCAGGAAAACCGCCCCGGCGCCTGCGCCCTTGCCAGCGATGTCGCGGTCAACAGCGCCAGCAACGCCGCCATCGTTTTGCGTTTCATCCGGCCCCTCCTTCCCTACTGCATCCGGCGAAGCGAGGGCTATAGCAAAGCGGGACGGCCAGGGCCAGATCAATTCGCCGCCGGCGCGTACTCGGCGAGGAAAGCGCGCAACGCCTCGTAGAAATCAGGGATGGGAGTGTGGTTGTGGTCGAGGTCGGGCATGGGGAAAAATTGCTTGGGTTCGTTGGCGGCAGCGAAGAGGCGCTTGCCCTGTGTGAACGGCACGAGGCGGTCGGCCGTGCCGTGCGCGATGAAGACGGGACGGCGGCACTGAGCGATTTTGCCTACATTGTCGAAGCGGTTACGGACCAGCCAGCGGGCCGGCAGCCACGGAAACTGCACCTGGGCCATGTCCGGGATCGACGAGAACGGGCTGACCAGCACGAGCGCCCGGTGAGCCTTCCGCGCCGCCAGGTCGGTCGCAACCGCGCAGCCGAGCGATCCGCCGTACAGTACGATGCGTTCGCCGACGATCTTTTGCGTATTCGTCAACCAGTCGTAAGCGGTATCGGCGGCGGCGTAGCAACCGGCCTCGGTCGGCACGCCGCCGCTGCGCCCATAGCCGGGGTAATCGAAGATCAGGACGGCCAAATGCAGGTGATCGCGCAGGCGGCGCATGCTCTCCCCGCGATAGCTCAGATTGCCTCCGTTACCGTGACAGTACAACAACGCCCCCCGGTCAGGCTGCCAGTCCGTCGGCGTGGTCCACCAGGCATGAATCGGCGTGCCGTCGGCGCTGTGCAATTCAACATCTTGAATGTTCAGCCCATGAGGTGGAGGTTCCACGTCCCTCGTCGGGTGGAACACGAAGCGATTTTCCAGCATCAGCAGCACGAGCAAGACTCCCGCGTAGCCATAACCCAGGAAGACAATCTGACGTAGGAGGCGATGCCGCCACGAACGCCGCCAGAAGGAAGAGCGCAGCGTCACCACGGAGAGCAAGGATCGCAGGAACACCGCCATCATTTTACCAGCCGCGGTCTCGTGATCCGTCGCACGATCGCCCGGCAGAACACACTTCCAATTAGTATCCAGCACAACCACGGCAGCCAATCGCCCCAGCGGGCATAGAGGCTGACGCGATCGTCAAGGGGAATGACGGCCAATAGCACGCCGGAAACTTTTTTGAATTCGCGCCACCGCGACACGGGCAGGTCCGGTGAGCCTTCGTATTCCGCGATCCTCCACAAGTCTTCGTTCAGGTCGGCCTTGGCGCTCGGCTGCAAGAACTCAAACGATCGGAGGACGCGGCCGTTGCCGTCGATGACGGCCGAGATGCCCATGTTGACGCTGCGGGCCACGCTGCGGCGGCACTCGACGGCGCGAAAACGGCAAATGGCCAGGTGCTCGTCGTGTTCGCTGGTGCCGTCGAACCAGCCATCGTTGGAGATGTTAAGCAGGAAATCCGCGGGGGGTTGGCCGTCGCCTCCCCCGTACGGGCGCGCCATCGCGGCGTCGGTGTCCTCGTAGCAGATGAGGACACCGAAGGTGAAATGCTCCCCCGTCGAGGCTTCGGCGAGGGGGAAGCGCGTGTACTCCCGGCCCGGCCAGACGCTGTAATCGAAATCGTAAGGGGCGAGAGAATTCATCCACGGTAGCCAGTCGCGCAGCGGCACGTACTCGCCGAAGGGGACGCGGTGCATCTTGTCATAGCGACCGCCCGATTTGCCGTTTCGATCGACCAGGACGGCCGAGTTGTAACGGCGGCCATGTCCGCCCGCGTCGAGATCGAGCGAGTTCATCCCCACCAGCAAGCTGGTCCGCCAGCGTGCGGCCATGCGGCGAGCGATCTCGCGAGTGTGATCGGTCGGCGTGCCGTCCGCTTCCTGCATCCAGTCTTGCGGGTAACTTGTTTCCGGCCAAACGATCAAGTCGGGTCGGTAGCGCGAAGCGAGGTCGGATAGCTCAATAAAGTGGTTGGCCACCGTTTGCGCCGCATCGTCGGCGACGGCGCTGAGGTTGCGGATGCGCTGGTCGAGGTTGCCCTGAACTAGGGCGATGCCCGGACCCGGCGTCATGCGGTCCTGTCCCAGACGCCAGGAACCGTAAGCCAACGTACCGACCAGGACGATCAGGACGGCGACGCCCTGCATAAGCAAGGCGATCCGGCTCCAGCGCGGCGGGGCGTCGCCGCCGGCCAGCCAGGCGCGAAACCCGCATCGGCCGTACAGCGTCTCGAACAACAAGGCGTTGACGGCCGCGACGAGAAAGGTGACGCCGTAAGCGCCCGTCAGGTCGGCGATCTGGATCACCGGCAAGGCGTCGTGCTGCGTGTGGCCGAGCATGTACCAGCCGAAGCCGGTGCCGAAGATCGAGCGAAAGAACTCCAGGGCCGTCCACACGATCGGCGCCGTCAGCACCAGCGGCAAGGACGTGCGGCGGTCGAGGAAGCGTATCAGACACAAGGCGAGGGGGAAATAGAGTGAGCAGTAGGTCGCCAGGAACATCCAGGTGAAATACATGCGCGGGTCGGCCACGCGCATCCACTGCATCACAGGCCAGTAGAAGACGAGTCCGGCGGCCCAGGCGCTGAGATAGATCACCCACGTCCGGGCCGGACTGCGCACCAGGGCCAGCATCGGCACGAGGGACACCCAGGCGAGCCAGCCCCAGGCGACCGGGAAATAGCAAAGCCATAAAAGTCCGCCGCTCGTCAGTGCCAGCAGGAGGATGCGAAGTCCGATCCTCGCCGGGCGCGGCGACGAGATGGCTTGCGGCTGTGGCAACGTGATCCCCTGACGGGCCACCGTGATTTCCGGGATCGGCATGCGATCAATTCCCTCACCGAACGTTCCTATTCCAAACTCAACACGTCGAACGTCTGCCCCGCCTGGTGCCGGTGATCGCCGGGTGGGAACAGAATCAAGGCGTTGGCCTGCGTCAAGGCACGCAAATCGGCGGAGCCGAACCACGGCACGGGATTCACCATGCGTTCGGTCGAGGACCACTCCAGGCGGGCCGGATGATAGGTGGGCCGATCCGTGCGGTAGGTGAAATCCTCGGCCAGCACGGCGGGGACGAAATGCGGTCCCGCGTCGGCATGACCGCACAGACGGCGCAAGGCAGGACGCACGAATAACTCGAAGCACACCAGCACGCTGACGGGGTTGCCGGGCAAACCGAAGACGAGCGCCGGGTCACCCCCGCCCGGACGCCGGGCTGTGCCGAAGAACACGGGCTTGCCGGGTTTCATCTCGACTTTGTGAAAATGGGCCGCGACGCCCGCTTCGCGCAAGACGCCGGGCACCAGATCGAGCTTGCCGGCCGAGACCCCGCCGGACAGAAGTAACACACCCGCTTTCAACCCGTCGCAGATCAGCGGCCGAAGGGCGGACGGATCATCGCGGCCGATGCCGAGATAGCGCGGCACCGCGCCGCCCGGCTGACGCGAGCCACGAGCATCATGCCGTTGCTGTTGCGGATCTGTCCCGCCCGCGGCGCCTCGGCCGGTTCGACCAGCTCATCGCCGGTAGAAAGGATGGTGACCCGCGGCGGCGGATAGACGGACACGATCGTCCGGCCCACCGTGGCGAGCACCCCGAACTCCTGGGGCCGCAGCACGGTCCCGGCAGGAAGCACCGTATCGCCTCGCCGCATCTCGGCGCCTTGCGGCAAGATGTTCTGTCCTGGATGCGGCGGCCGATCTTCGATCTCGACGCTGCTGTCCTCGCGCATGCGCGTTCGCTCGACGATCACCACCGCATCAGCCCCGGCCGGGATCGGTGCTCCCGTCATGATGCGGCTGGCCTGGCCTTCGCCGAGGGTGAGCTTCGGCACCCGGCCTGCCGTGATTTCCTCGACTACTTTCAGTGTGCCCTGTCCGCGCGGCAAGTCCCCACAGCGGACGGCGTAACCGTCCATCAGCGACTTGTGATATGGAGGCATGTCGAGATCGCTGGCGACATCGGCGGCAAGCACCAGTCCCAGCGCGGACGCGGTGAGGGCCATCGGTTCCGGCGGCAACGGCCGAACATGGCTCAGAACCAATGCTTGCGCTTCGGCGACGCTGAGAGCGGGAGCGCCCTCGGCGCGACGGCGTCAGTCACGGCCACCTCGACTCGAATGCCTTAAGGGACCATCCGAGTTGGGATTGTATCATCCGTTATGCGAATCGAGCTAGAGCGATGGCGGCGAAGAGCGGGGCCGTTACGAATTGGAGGCGAGGGAAGGGGATGGGTTGGACGGGGACGGTCGAGATCCGTGGTTCCTTTCCGGTGGCAGCGGCCTGTCCAAAAGGGAGGGAAGGCCAGCTTGCCACTTTGCCAACCACCCTTGCGGTTGGCAAAGTGGTATCAACATATCAAACTGTTTTATTCCAATGCTTTACGTCGATTCCGGAGGGCGAGATTGCCAGATTGCCACTTTGCCAACCGCCTCCGGGGAGAAGCCGCCTTCCCCAAAGCGGAGAGGAAGCTGCTCAACCTCAAGCAATCCCCTTCCAAAAAAATGCGGCCTTCTTGCCCAAACACAGGGCCGGTCAGAAGTCCCCCCGAAAGGGAAATGGCCCTGCGGCGCATCGTCGCGATCAGCGGTCCTTCGCTTTCGCCTTTTTGCGCGCTTCGTATTCCTTGATGTATTTCTCCGGCTCGTCATTGAAGGCGTCCCGGCAACCGGAGCAACAAACGTAGTAGGTCTTGCCCTTGTACATCACCGGCATGGTCCCCAGGCCACCGCTGACGACGCATTCGGGGCCGTCGTCGGTGCTGGCGAAATCGACTCCCTCCTTGGTCGCACCGACCTGATAAACCGGCGTGAAGGTCGATCGGCCCGCCGGCTTGACCTCGTAGCGATACAGATAGCGATTGAAGTGCAGCACCGTCAGCACGAGTCGTTGCGTTTCGTTCGTCTTCTCGTCCTTGTGCTCCAACGTCAGACGCTTTTTGTCCCGCTTGCCCTCGAAGACGAGTGTTTCCTTGGCGGGCGTTTGGGCCGTGAGCTGATAGCGGTCCTTGTCGGGAAGGTAGCGCAACTCGGCGGTGCGAAGGTGCTTGCCCTTGTCGAAGGTCCCACGAAGGCAGACGTCCTCGCCCTTGAACCGCCATTCCCAGTCGATTTTTTCCTGCCAGAAGCCGCGTTGCTTTTCCTCGCGCGTGCCGCTGGGTTCGCCGGTGCCGCGCCAGGGGCCGATCAGGTCGTTGAATGCTTGCAAGGCTTTCTTCGGCGTCTGCTTGGCGGGGGCGTCAGCCGCGAAAGCCAGGATACCCAGGAGAAGAAACAGAAGACCGACAACGCACAGTTGCTTCATGGTCATGCACTCCGGCGAGGGGGAGAACTGTCCCCAGATAGACGAACGCACGGCCGAATCGTTAACTTCCAGGTGTAACACATCGGGCGGAGGAGTGCAAAGTACCACTTCCGTTCCGCGCCAGCAGAGCCGCCGGCCCTCGCCACGGGTATAAATCTCGATGAAAGATCGTTTCCCCACGGTACAAGCGGATCGGGGGTTGGCTCATGCCCGTCTTGCTCATCGGCACACTCGACACCAAGGGCATCGAGTTCCAGTTCGTCCGCGACCTCCTGCGCAGCGCCGGTGTCGCCACCCTCGTTCTCGATGCGGGCGTCTTGCAAGACCCGGCTTTCGAGCCGGACATCTCTCGTGAGCAAGTCTATGCCGCGGCCGGAACCAGCTTCGCCGCCATCCGGCAAGCCGCCGATCGCGGTCAGGCGATCGCAGCAGCGGCCAAGGGCGCGGCCAAGATTGCCGCGGATTTGCACGCGCAAGGTCAACTCGAGGGCGTTCTCGGACTGGGCGGCTCGGCCGGCACGACCATCGCCACCACGGCCATGCGCGCCCTGCCGTTCGGCGTGCCCAAACTGATGGTGAGTACCCTCGCCAGCGGGCAGGTCAAACCCTACGTCGGCGTCCGCGACATCCTGATGATGAATTCTGTCGTGGACATCAGCGGACTCAACCGCGTCAGCCGAACCGTTCTGGCCAACGCCGCCGGCGCGATGATCGGCATGGTGCGTTCGATTGCGGATTGCGGATTGCGGATTGCGGATTCTAAAGACAATCCGCAAGGGAAGGAACTACCGCTGCTCACCGCGACCATGTTCGGCGTCACCACGCCGTGCGTCGAGGCGGCCCGCGCAGCGGCCGAGCGGGCCGGCTTCGAGGTGCTGGTCTTTCACGCCACCGGCACCGGGCGGCATGACGATGGAGTCCTTCATCGCCGACGGGCTGATCGCCGGCGTGCTCGACCTCACGACGACGGAACTGGCCGACGAGCTGGTAGGGGGCATTCTCACGGCGGGGAGGGATCGGCTGACGGCGGCGGGTCTGCGCGGCGTGCCGCAGGTCATTTCGCTTGGGGCGCTCGACATGGTCAACTTCGGACCGCCCGAAACGGTGCCGGAGAAGTTCCGAGACGCGCCGATTCTATCAGCACAATCCGACCGTGACGCTTGATGCGAACCACGCCGGATGAGAACGATGCGCTGGGCAAGGAGATCGCCCACAAGGCCAGTGCCGCGCGCGGCCCGACCGCCGTGCTTGTCCCGCGCAAGGGCGTGTCGGCGCTGGACGCCGAGGGCAAACCGTTCTGGTGGCCGGAAGCGGACGCGGCCCTGTTTCAGAGCCTTCGCAACTGGATGAGTCCCCACGTCCGGCTGATCGAGCTGGACCTGCACATCAACGATTCCGCCTTCGCGGAGACGGCTCGTTCGCACGCTGCTGGAGATGATGAGGAAGTAGATGGAATCTTAGCGTTTCGCAGCGCCGCGGGAAGCCCTTCTCGGTGTTGCACTGGATTCAGGCCCTTCGCCGCCAGACTGGACAGCGCTCCCGGCCGTGGTGACCTGCGTGGACGATCCGTTATCGCTTGGTCTCTCTCGGCGTCGGCGGCGGCGAGGGAGCATCAGGTTATCGGCCTTCTTGGCGTCGGCGTCTTGCTCCTTGCCTTGTTTTCGAGGATCTGCTGGATCTTCTGTTCGCCTTTTTGCAAGTCGGTGCTGATTTTGGTGGTGTTGATGTCGATGTTGACGCTGTGCTGGCCGGGCACGGAGGCGGGCTGGCTGCGCACCTTGTACCAGTCCAGATACCAGCCCAAACCGACGACCGTCAGCAGTACCGCGGCGAACAACGCCAGCATGTTCCGCATGGCTTGACCTCTCCTCATTAAAGGACGAACGGGAGCATTCGCACTCTCCGCTTTGCGCCTGTACCACAGCGCGCAGACGGCACGTCCAGAGCAACCGGAGCCTCGCCGCGCCGCTCCGGCAACGACCGTGACGGCACTCGTCGCCACAACCTCCGCAACCCTCCCGGTCGCGAGGTCGCAAACCGGTCTTGACAGAACCCCGCCCAGACAGCGTATGCTGCTACAGGTGTTCAAGCCGTCAGATTGAGCGACCATCCATTCGGATGGTCGATCCAGTCCAATCGGAGGGTGGAGCCGGGCGAGAAAGGCTTGCCGTTCCCACCGATGCGAAACGAGAGATTTGACGCGATCCATGCACGTGAGATAGAATTACAGATGAGCAAGAAGGACAGGACAGGACCGAGGACGGTCGCGCCGCCTCGATCCGATACCGGGACGAGGGGTCGTCCTGATCCTTTCCTCCTCTCGCTCGTGTCCTCGAGCCGGAACAGGCCGCCTTCTCTCCCGTACATGTTTTGACCCATGGTGGGACCCTGGCACGGGAGGGGGGGTGGCGGCAGCCATGTAGGTCCGCCGCGTTTTCCTCCCCTCGGTGCGGCCGACCGGCCCGACATTCCCCAGCCAGCCTTGTCCACGGCGCGCCGCTGAGGTTCGCCGTTTCTTGGAGGTATCAAGCGATGTCGCTATCGACAGGGAAGGCCCTTATCGCCAGCCTTCGTCAGCAGCTGAACCTCAGCGATTACCGCAAAACCCACTGGGAAGGCACCTTCGAGGAATACCTCGACATCGTCGCCGAGCACCCCGAAGTCACGCGCACCGCCTACCAGCGCCTCTACGACATGATCCTTCGCACGGCACCGAGGAAGTGTTACGAGAACAAGGAGAAGGTCATCCGCTACAAGTTCTTCACCGAGTTCGCCGCCAAGCACGGCGACGCCATCTACGGCCTCGACCGGCCGCTCATGCAGCTGGTCAACGCCTTCAAGTCGGCCGCCAAGGGCTACGGCACCGAGCGGCGCGTGCTGCTGCTGCACGGCCCGGTCGGCTCGTCCAAGAGCACCATCGCCCGCCTGCTCAAGCGCGGCCTGGAGGACTACTCGCGCACCGACGCCGGCATGCTCTTCAGCTTCGCCTGGAAGGGCGACCGACGGCGCCTGGCGCAAAAGTGTCCCATGCACGAGGAGCCGCTGCACCTCGTGCCGCACGACCTGCGGCCGGCGCTCCTGGCCCAGCTCAACGAAGGCCGCAAGGCCGAGCGACTGCCGAAGTGACCATCCAGGGCGACCTGTGCCCGTTCTGCCGGCAGATGTTCAACGAGCGCCTGGCCAAGTACGACGGCGACTGGGCCGGATGCTCGAGGACGTCAAGGTCTACCGCCTGATCCTGTCCGAGCAGGACCGCATCGGCATCGGCACCTTCCAGCCCAAGGACGAGAAGAACCAGGACTCGACCGAGCTGACCGGCGACATCAACTACCGCAAGATCGCCGAGTACGGCACCGACAGCGATCCGCGGGCCTTCAACTTCGACGGCGAGTTGAACATCGCCAACCGCGGCCTGGTCGAGTTCATCGAAGTGCTCAAGCTCGACGTGGCCTTCCTCTACGACCTGCTCGGCGCCTCGCAGGAACACAAGATCAAGCCGAAGAAGTTCGCCCAGACCGACATCGACGAAGTCATCCTCGGCCATACCAACGAGCCAGAATATCGACGCTTGCAGAACAACGAGTTCATGGAAGCGCTGCGCGACCGCACGGTGAAGATCGACGTGCCCTACGTCACCCGGCTCAAGGACGAGATCAAGATCTACGAGAAGGACTTCAACACCGACGCGCGTCAAGGGCAAGCACATCGCCCCGCACACCATCGAGATCGCGGCCATGTGGGCGGTGCTGACCCGGCTGGTGCAGCCCAAGCACGCCAACCTGACGCTGCTGCAAAAGCTCAAGCTCTACAACGGCAAGACGCTGCCCGGCTTCACCGAGGACAACGTCGTCGAGCTGAAGCGCGAGGCGGTCAACGAGGGCATGCACGGCATCAGCCCGCGCTACATCCAGGACAAGATCTGCAACGCCCTCGTCGCCCACCCCGACGAGGACAGCGTCAACCCGTTCATGGTGCTGCACGAGCTGGAGATCGGCCTGCGCCACCACTCGCTCATCACCAGCCAGGAGCAGTTGCAGCACTACCGCGAGCTGCTGGCCGTGGTCAAGGAGGAGTACGAGGACATCGTCAAGAACGAGGTGCAGCGCGCCATCGCCGCCGACGAGGACGCCCTGGCCCGGCTGTGCTCCAACTACATCGACAACGTCAAGGCGTACACGCAGCGCGAGAAGGTCCGCAACCGCTACACCGGCAACTACGAGGAGCCGGACGAGCGGCTGATGCGCTCGGTCGAGGAGAAGATCGACATCCCCGAGGGCCGCAAGGACGACTTCCGCCGCGAGATCATGAACTACATCGGCGCCCTGGCCCTCGACGGCAAGCAGCTTCGACTACAAGACCAACGAGCGGCTGCAGAAGGCGCTGGAGCTGAAGCTGTTCGAGGACCAGAAGGACACGATCAAGCTGACCAGCCTGGTGTCCAACGTGGTGGACAAGGCGACGCAGGAGAAGATCGACGTGGTCAAGAGCCGGCTGATCCGCAACTACGGGTATAATGAAAGCAGTGCGACCGACGTGCTGACCTTCGTGGCCAGCATCTTCGCCCGCGGCCACACGAAGAAATAAGAGATTCACCACGCAGAACACAGAAGACACGGAAAGAAGACAGAAACGAAAGGCCAGCGGACGCAGTGCATGATTCATGACTCTTGATTCTGTCTTTCGTGTTTTGCGTGATCTCTGCTGACGAAGGAGGCATGCCGTGGGACAGAAAATCGAACGCGATCATCAGCGCTTCCGCAAGCTCGTGCGCGGCAAGGTGAAGAGCAACCTGTCGAAGTACATCAGCCGCGGCGAGATGATCGGCAAGAAGGGCAAGGACCTCGTCAGCATCCCGCTGCCGCAGATCGACATCCCGCAGTTCCGCTACGGCACCAAGGGCTCCGGCGGCGTCGGCCAGGGCGACGGCCAGGTCGGCCAGCCGCTCGGCCCCGGCCAGGGCGAGCGGCCGGGCGCCGGCGATCAGCCCGGCGGCCACATCCTCGAAGTCGAGCTGACGATGGAGGAGATGGCCGCCATCCTCGGCGAGGAGCTGGCCCTGCCGCGCATCGAGCCGCGCGGCAAGAAGAACATCGTCACCACCAGCGACAAGTACACCGGCATCCGCCAGGCCGGCCCCGAATCGCTGCGCCACTTCAAGCGCACCTTCAAGCGCGCCCTGCAGCGGCAGATCGCCTCGCAAGCCTACGACCCGCGCGACCCGATCGTCGTGCCCGATCCGCGCAGGACAAGCAGTACCGCAGCTGGAAGGAAGTCCAGCAGCCGCAGAGCGTGGCCGTCATCATCTACATGATGGACGTCTCCGGCTCGATGACCGACGAGCAGAAGGAGATCGTCCGCATCGAGGCGTTCTGGATCGACACCTGGATCAAGGCCCACTACCAGGGCGTCGAGACGGTCTACATCATCCACGACGCCGCCGCCCAGGAAGTGGACGAGCACACGTTCTACCACACGCGCGAGTCGGGCGGCACCAAGATCAGCTCGGCCTACATGCTGGCCGACAAGATCATCACGGCCCGCTATCCGCCGGACCAGTGGAACATCTACGCCTTCCACTTCTCCGACGGCGACAACTGGGGCGACGACATCCCCCACTGCATCGAGATCTTGCAGGAGAAGCTGCTGCCGCGGCTGAACCTGTTCGGCTACGGCCAGGTCGAAAGCCCCTACGGCAGCGGCGAGTTCTACGAGTACATCCACGAGATGCTCGGCGAACGGCCACAACGTGGTGTGCAGCCGCATCCCCGACCGCGAGGCGATCCTCGGCTCGATCAAGGAGTTCCTCGGCACCGGCCGCTAGACCGCGCCGCGCGCGACTCCCGCTGCCGCGCATCTCGCTTCAGGTGAAATCATGGATACGCCATACGACACCAGCCTGCCGCCCCACCTGCGCGCCCTCAAGGAGGAGATCGAGGGCTACGCCCGCGGCTACGGCCTGGACTTCTACGAGACGATCTTCGAGGTGATCGACGCCGACGACCTCAACGAGGTCGCGGCCTACGGCGGCTTCCCGACGCGCTACCCGCACTGGTCGTTCGGCATGTCCTACGAGGAGCTGCGCAAGGGCTACGACTACGGGTTGTCGAAGATCTACGAGATGGTCATCAACAACGACCCGTGCTACGCCTACCTGATGCGCAGCAACCACACGGTCGATCAGAAGCTGGTGATGGCCCACGTCTACGGCCACTGCGATTTTTTCAAGAACAACGCCTATTTCGGCCACACCAACCGCAAGATGATGGACGAGATGGCCAACCACGGCGCCCGCATCCGCCGCTACGTCGAGAAGTACGGCGAGGACGAGGTCGAGGCGTTCATGGACCGCTGCATGTCCATCGACGACCTGATCGACGTCCATTCGACGGCCATCCGCCGCCGCGAGCCGGTGTCGCGCTACGACTTCAGCGCCCGAGCACGAGGACAGCGAGGACGTGCCAGGCCACGCGCTTCAAGAGCAAGGACTACATGGACGACTACATCAACCCGCGCGACGCTGCTCAAGACGGAGGAGGAGGAGCGCCGCAAGGCAAGGAGCAGACCGCCCGCAGCTTCCCCGAGCAGCCCGAAAAGGACGTGCTGCTGTTCCTGATCGAGCACGCCCCGCTCAAGAACTGGCAGCGCGACATGCTGTCGAATCGTCCGCGACGAGGCGTATTACTTCGCGCCGCAGGGCCAGACCAAGATAATGAACGAAGGCTGGGCCTGTGTTCATATGAACACTATTGTTCCGACCGATCAAGGGTTCCTGCGCATTGGGCAGATCGTCGCGGAACGGCGGCTGCCGGTGCGAGTCAGCGATGGCGAGACGCCACGGAGCGTCTACGATTGGGCGAAGTTTGAGGACCGCGAGACGGTGTGGATTCGGACGCGGCGCGGCCTGGAACTGGAAGGTTCGGTGACCCATCGGGTGCTGACTGCCAGACGGGAGCTGGCGGCGGCTGGACGAGCTCCAACTCGGCGACCGGGTCACGGTCGATCGGGGTCCAGCGTCTGTGGGCCAAGGAGCTGGTACGCCTTGACTGGCAGACCGGCAGCGAGCGATTGACGCTCACGGACGTCGCGGCGAGTGTCCGGGGTCGATCATTGAGACGGTCATCCGCTACCGCCGCGGTCGACGAGGCGAGCAGCCGCGAGACGACTTGAGCAAGCTGCTCGTCCTGATACGAGCACGGATCTGGCTAGCAACGACTCTGATGCACAACAAGCGTGCGCATCGATCCGCGTTCCCGAAGTCGGTCGATGAATCATTGGCCGCCTTCCTGGGCTACCTGATCGGCGACGGCCACATCAGCGAGGTGAAGCGCACCATCGGCCTGACCAGCGGCGATGAAGCCCAGGCCGATCACTTCGCCCAGCTTGCCGAAGGAGCTGTTCGGCATCGACGCCGCGGAAAGCAGTGGGACAAGACGAAATGGCGGATCAAGTTCAGTTCCGGGCATGTGCAGGACTTTCTCAAGCACCTCGGCCTGAAGACCGGCGTCTGCGCTCGGATCAAGGACGTGCCCGACGTCATCCTGCGATCTCCGAAGTCGGTCGTGGCCGCTTTCCTCCGCGCCTACTACGACTGCGACGGTTACGCCGGCAAGCAAGGCGTGATCCTCTCCACTTCCAGCGAGGAGATGAGCAAAACGGTCCAGCTGTTGCTCCTCAATTTCGGCATCCTGTCCTCGCGCCGCCCGCAGAAGGACGGCTGCTGGCACGTCCACACGATGGGCAAGTCGGCTGCCGTCTTCCTGCACGAGATCGGCTTCGGCCTGCAGCGCAAGCAGGACGCCCTGCGGGCGTATATCGAGGGGCACCAGTGGTTCAAGGACGAGAGTCTGGGACGACGAGATCGTCGCCATCGAGCAGCGGCGGGCGGACGTGTACGACATCTCCGTCGAGGAGACGCACCGCTACGCCGCCCAGGGGTTCATCAACCACAACAGCTACTGGCATTCGACCATCATGACCCAGAAGGTGCTCAGCCCTTCCGAGGTCATCGATTACGCCGACCACCACTCCGGCACGATGGCCATGCTGCGCGGGCGGATCAATCCCTACAAGCTGGGCATCGAGCTTCTCCGCGACATCGAGCACCGCTGGAACACCGGGCAAGTTCGGCAAGGAGTACGACGAGTGCGACGACCTGGAGAAGCGGCGCAACTGGGACAAGCAACTGGGCCTGGGACGGCAGAAAATCTTCGAGGTTCGCCGCGTTCATAACGATATTACCTTCATCGACACGTTCCTGACGCCCGAGTTCTGCGTGCAGCACAATATGTTCACCTTCGCCTGGCAGGAGCAGGCCGGGCAGTTACGTGATCGAGTCGCGCGATTTCGAGAAAATCAAGCAACGGCTGTTATTCAGCTTGACGAACTTCGGAAAACCGTGGATTTATGTAGTAGACGGCAATTTCCGCAACCGCGGCGAGTTGCTGTTGCGGCACCAGCATACCGGCGTCGAACTTCGCCTCGATCAGGCGGCCGACACCCTGGCGAACATCCAGTTCATCTGGGGCCGGCCGGTCCACCTGCAAACGCTCGTCGACGGCAAGCCGACCATGCTTTCCTTCGACGGCAACGAACACAGCATCAAAACCGGAGGAGAGATCGATGAGCCTCGACGAAATACTCCTGCAAAAACTCGCTAAATGGCGACCCGATACGGACCGGCAAACTCTCGACGTGGCCGACCCCGCCGGCGGCTGGAGCGCCGCCGTAACCGCCGAATGCGTGGATGTCGTCGGCTGCCGACTGTGGGAGCTGGCCCTGCGCCGCTCCGGACAGGCGTCCGCCGAGGACTTGAAGACCGCGCGCCGAGGCGATCTGCCAGCGCGTCACCGGACTCTTGGAGCCGCTGCGTCTTTTGGAAGTGGACCGCGGTCGAAACATCGCCCTGCTCCGCAGCGGAGAGCCGGGTCAGCACGGCGAGGACCGCTTCTACTACGAAGTGCTTCTCGAAGCCGATGGGTCCGCCGGGGTGCGGCGCTACCAGGCGCCGGGACGCGGCGAACCGCGCCGCCAGCAGGTCGCCTTCACACTTACGCACGAAGTGCTTGGCAAGCTCGTCCGCGATCTGATCGCTTGATCCAGCCATTATCCAACGAACGGCCGACCGGGGCCGTTGTTCTCGTTGCAGGCTCTCGCGACGGGAACAACGGCCCCGGTTCTTTCCATTCGATCCACGGAAGCGGTACGATCATTTGGCGGGAGGGGGCGGCGGATAGGCCTTGAGGATGTCGCTCAGCATCCGCTCGAAATCGGCCGGCACTTCCTCAAAGCTGCTAATGCGAACCATCTGCATCATCTGCCGGCCCGGCCGGCTGGCCTTGGCCGCCAACATGCCGTTGCGGAAGCGCGCGATCGTCTCCGTGCTGAGTGTGCCGGGGTAATAGGCAATCACGGCGCAGGGGAACTGCTCCGACTGCTGCAAGACCTTCACCTTGGCGAAATACTGCGGATACTTATTGCGATAGGCCGACAGGTCGGCGTCGTCGATGACGGCGGCCTGGGTCGTCCCGTCGATCACGTCGTCGATCGCATAGTTGGCGTCGCGCGGCGTGGCGACACGGCTGAAAAACTTCTCCGGCTTGATGCCCGCCGGCACGCAGCGGCGCTCCAGAAACAGCCAGCAATGCTCTTTGCTCAGGTGCGGCAGGGCCACGACTTGACCCTTGAGGTCCGCCACGCTCGCAATCCTGCCGTCATCGCGGACGACCAGATTGGCACGCAAATAGCGCTGGTGGGTCACGGCGATGAGCAGCGGTTTCAGCTGCGGAACCTTCGTGCGCGCCCAGGCGAACTCGACGCCGTGAAAGACGCCCAGATGGAGCTTGCCTTCCTTGAGCCGATTGCCCATGGTTAGCGCGTCGCCGCCCGATACCAGCTGGCCGGTCATGCCGGTCTGCGCTTCCATCAGCGACTTGAAGGGTCGCATAATGACCTGCATAAGCGGTTCGGACATGTCCCGGAAAAGGCTGGCGATCAGGCCGATGCGAACCGGCTGCGCCACTTCCTCGTCCGCGCGTCCACCAGATGCGGCCAGAGTCAGCGCCAGCCCCAGCGCCCCCAAGACGCACCCCCATAGCCCCCATTTGCCGCGTCTCATGCTCCGTCCCTCCCCCGGTTGAATTCAGGTTCCGCCTCTTTGGCGGCATCGCATTGGGTCGAAAAAAAGCGATTACGGATTGTCCGTCGGTTCGTTGGGCAGATTCAGCGGTCTCGGCTCGCACGCCGGCGCCGAATCGAAATCCACGCCGAACCCGCACGCCGTCGCCCGTTCCAGGGCGGCCAGAGCCAACAGCGATTGGTAGTGGGCCTCTTTCCACTCCAGCTGCAAGCGCGTCGTCACCAGGCCGGCGTTGATCACTTCATCGACGTTGGGATAGCTGGGCATGCGCCGGTTGAAGCTCTCCTTCATCTTCTCGGAGAACGTCAGCGATTCGCGGTACGCGACCTCCAGGTGGGCCGCCTTCCGCGCTTTTTCCAGCCAGCGGCGATATAGATCTTCCACTTCCAGGACGATCAGGTTGCGCGCCTTGACGGCCACCGCCTCGGCGCTGATGGTAGTCGCGCGCCTGCTCCATGCGGGCCGCCCGCGAGCCGGTCAGCGAGGGCGGCATCTCCGGGCCGACCATCGCCGGATGGTATCCCAATCCGCCGACATCGCCGGACGGGATCAACTTGGCGTGGATGTCCGATCCGGAAGCGAACGTCCGCATTGTCGGCTTGCAGCTCGTCGCCTGGGCGTCGATCTCCAGGCAGATCACCTCGACCAGCGCGTTCGCCTGGATCAACTCGCCGCGCCGCGCCAGAGCCAGCGCCACCAGCTCGGCTCCTTGCGGGTTGACGCGCGGGCATGGTAAGTCCCGCTGAGGTAGCGTGAAAACGAAGTCCGGTCCCACGCCCATCGCTTCCCGCAGGGCGGCGAGGGCGCGGCTCTTCCCCTGCCTGGCCTCCTGCACCCGGCCGTCGAGGGTGTGCAGGAACGATTTCACGAGGTTCTCGTGCTGTTCGAGGATGACGTCGCGGCGGGCCTTGCGGGTCGCTTCATCCCTCACCAGCGTCAACAGTCCGTTCAAGCGCTCGCGGATCTGCTTGTCGGCGATCCGGATCTGCTGGTCCGCGTACAAGGCGGTCAGGTAACTGAAGGTGACGCCGTAGAGCGTCTCGGCTTCCGCTTGGATGATCCCTCCCTGGGCGATCGTCACGCCCAGTGCCGACTGTTTGCGGCGGATCGGGAGGTCGCGTGCCAGCAGCGTGGGAACACGCAAGTTTTCCAGGGCACTGGCCCGATCCTGGGCCGCCTTGAGTGAGGCCCGCGTCGCCGTCAGGGCGGGCTGCTGTTCGAGGGCGATTTGCCGGCACGCCTGGAGCGACAGCGCCTGGCCCGTTCCCGGAACGGCCGAGACGGGCGGATTCTCCGCGTAGCAGCGGGATGTCATCCACAGGAGCAAGGGCAGAATGCCAGCGAGAGATCGGCCGCCGATGTTTCGCCAGGTGAATTGCCAGCTAGGCATGGATTCCTTCCTCGATAGTTGCGCAGGCAGGAAGTCCCTGTGGATCCCGGCGCTCGACTTTCCGCGCTCGCGCCGATCCGGACTCGTAAGTATAGGATCGGCCGGCAAGTGCAAAACCTCTAAAGCACACTTTCGGCCGCGTACTGTTCCGCGCACGGACAAGCACGATCGGTCGGATTTCGCTGCCTTGGCGCTTTAGCAAACGGGTGCCCATTTCGTAAACTGGAGGAGTTGGAGAAGAAGAACAAAATGCCCCCGCATCGAAGTGGGCGATTCGATTTATTTCCGAGGAACAATTGGCCCATGCTGCCCGAATTGACTCCCGCGGTTGCCCGCGCCGTCGAGATGGCTCAGCGATATGCCCGCGCTCTTGGGGCCCCCGAGGTCGTGCCATTGTATCTGCTCCACGGTCTTCTGGCTGAGGAAGAAGGCCGAGCTTACTCCCTGGCGGTCGGGGCCGGACTGGACGCAGTCGCCTTCCGTGCCACCTTGGCTCCCTCCGAAGCGGAGCTTGATGCGGCAGAGCCGTCTCTTCCCCTTCATCCGTGCGCCGAGTCGGCTCTTGTCGTCGCGCGGGAATTGGCCTGGGAAATCACCGGCGAAAGCACAATCCTCAGCGAGGCATTCCTCCTGTCTTTGCTCCGCACCGATGAGGCGCTTCGCCGCCAGGTAGAATCGTTTGGCTTACGCCTGGCTGACCTGGAAGGCCGTATCTTGTCGCGCCGGCAGCCGCCTCCGCAACTGGATGAACCGCTCCGCCTCGCCGACGTCACCGAGCGCATGGACACGGCACGGATCCTCGACGCCTGCGCCAATCGTGCCCGAGAGGGTCTGCGCGTTGTTGAGGATTACTGCCGCTTCGTCCTGAACGATGCGTTTTTGACCCGCACCCTGAAGGAATTGCGTCACGACCTGACGGCGGCGCTCGACGAACTGTCGGCCGACTTGCTCCTTGAGGCACGCGAAACGCAGCGCGATGTCGGCACGGACCTGACGACTTCTGCGGAATCAGTCCGCAATTCGCTGCGCGACGTGGTGCAAGCGAACTGGAAGCGTCTGCAAGAGAGCCTGCGCAGCCTGGAGGAATACGGCAAGGTTCACAGCTCGCGCCTCGGTCACGCGCTGGAACAAGTTCGCTACCGGAGCTACACGCTGGAGCGTGCCCTCGTCCTCAGCGCGACCGCTCGTCAACGCCTGGAGGCGGCCCGTCTTTACGTGCTTTTATCGGTCTCGCAGTGCTCGGCGGCCCTCGATTGGACCATCGCCGAGGCAGCCGCCGGCGGGGCTCACATCGTGCAGTTGCGCGAGAAGGGGTTGAGTGATCGCGAACTATACGACCGCGCCCGGCAAGTGCGCCACTGGACGCGACAAGCCGGCGTCCTGTTCATCCTCAATGACCGGCCCGACCTGGCACGTCTGGTCGAGGCCGACGGCGTGCATCTGGGACAAGAAGACCTGCCGGTGAAGGAAGCGCGGCGCATTCTCGGTCCCGATGCGCTCATCGGCGTCAGCACGCACAATCTCGATCAGGTTCGCCAGGCCGTCCTCGACGGGGCCAGCTACCTTGGCGTCGGCCCCACTTTCCCATCCAGCACGAAAGATTTCGCGGACTTTCCGGGTCCGCAATTCGTCCGCGAAGCGATGACCGAGACGACCTTGCCGGCCTTCGTCATCGGCGGCGTGAATCTGAACACGATCGACGCGGCCGTCGCCGCCGGCGCGCGGCGGGTGGCGGTCAGTCAGGTCATCGCCCGCGCCGACGATCCCCGAGCCGTCGCCGCGACCCTGCTCGCCGCGCTGCCGTCAATGCAACGTGATCATTGATTCAAAAAGATCGCTCCGTTTGCGGAATTTCAGTTGACAGCGTTCGCGATCACCCTATAATTCACTCTGCACGATTATCCGCCTACCCTCGTTGGTGAGGTGTTCATGGTTTTGATTTCCATCCATTCCGGCAAGGTGAGGTGACGCTCTATCCATTCATCCTGAGCGGATAGGGCCAAACCTATGTGGGTTTGGCTTTTTTGTTTCCCGAAATGCACGCGGGCATAGCTCAGTTGGCTAGAGCACAGCTCTGATAAAGCTGGGGTCCCAAGTTCGAATCTTGGTGCCCGCATTCGTTGCAAACCACCTTGCGGGGATGTAGCTCAGTTGGGAGAGCGCGTGATTTGCATTCACGAGGTCAGGGGTTCGAACCCCCTCATCTCCACTTGTCTGAGTGAGAGTCGCTGCACTGGCTCATAACGGCTTGAGTGCATCGACTCCCGGTCAGCAAGACCTGGGACGACTGAGGTTATATCAGTCGTGTTGTTCTTTGACAATTTGGCAGCGGTAGAAGTTGCAATTCACGAGCAACGGCCGTGCTGGGGGTTTCGGCCCTCGGTGCGGTTGTTTCTTGCGAACTCTGCATGAGCCTTTTGAGAGAATAGGATCGTTACTCTCGGCCCACCTCCAGTCCTTCTGGGCGTGGGTCTGGTAACTTGGGGCGATGCCGGCCTCTTTCCCGTGGTCCTGATCACGGCGGGCGAGGGCGGGATCAATGCGGCCAAGCTACTAAGGGCATGTGGGGGATGTCTTGGCGCCAGAAGGCGAAGAAGGGCGTGGAAGACTGCGATAAGCCCGGCGGAGCTGTCAAACGAGCGTTGAGGCCGGGATTCCCGAATCAACCCATGCTGAATCCATAGGCATGGGTGGCGAACCCGGGGAACTGAAACATCTCAGTACCCGGAGGAGAGGAAAGCAAACGCGACTCCGTCAGTAGCGGCGAGCGAACGCGGACCAGCCCAAACCCCCCGGACTCGTCCGGGGGGGGTTGTAGGACCGGTGTTTAGAAGATTGCTACTCCAGCCGAACGCCCTGGAATGGGTGACGGCACAGGGTGAAAGTCCCGTAGGCGACGGAGGAAGATCTTCGATCCGGCACCTGAGTAAGACCGAACACGTGAAAGTCGGTCCGAATCGGCGGGGCCCATCCCGCAAGGCTAAGTACTCTCTGGCGACCGATAGCGAAGTCAGTAGCGCGAGCGAACGATGGGAAGAACCCCAACAAGGGGAGGACAGTGAACCTGAAACCACATGCCTACAAGCGGTCGGAGCCCTGTGGACGCAAGTCCCGGGTGACGGCGTGCCTTTTGCATAATGATCCGGCGACTTACCGTCGTCAGCCAGGTTAAGGCGCTCTCCGCCGGAGCCGAAGCGAAAGCGAGTCCGAACAGGGCGACCAAGTTGGCGGCGGTAGACGCGAAACCACGTGAACTACGCATGGGCAGGATGAAGTGGGGGTAATACCCCATGGAGGTCCGAACTCACTAGTGTTGAAAAACTAGGGGATGACCTGTGTGGAGGATTGAAAGTATCATCAAACGTGGAGATAGCTCGTTCTCTCCGAAATAACTTTAGGGTTAACGTCCGAATAGTTGCCACAGGGGGTAGAGCGACTGAATCCGATAGGGGGCCTACCCGGCTACCCTTCGGAACCAAACTCCGAATACCTGTGTCCCAAGTTCGGGCAGCTAGACGGCGAGGGATAAGCTTCGTCGTCGAGAGGGGAACAACCCAGACCGCCCGCTAAGGTCCCCCAAGCACGCTCAGTGCGAAAGGAAGTTGGACTCCCGCGACAGCCAGGATGTTGGCTTAGAAGCAGCCACCATTTAAAAAGTGCGTAATAGCTTACTGGTCGAGGAGTCCTGCGCCGATAATGAACGGGACTAAGCGTGCTACCGAAGCGGCGGGTGTGTGCTTGCACACACGGTAGGAGAGCGTCGCACACCGGGCGAAGGGGCACGGATAACGAGCCCTGGACGGTGCGCGAGTGATCATGCCGGAACGAGTAACGATAAAACGGGTGAGAATCCCGTTCGCCGAAAGCCTAAGGTTTCCTGGGGAAGGTAAATCCGCCCAGGGTTAGTCGGACCCTAAGACGAGGCCCAAAGGCGTAGTCGATGGACGGCCGGTTAATATTCCGGCACCATCCGGGGAGGTCTGACGCCGGCTGTGACGCCGTGCCGAAGGTGAGCGGCCCGCTAGACGTGGCCGTCCCGCAAGGGCGAGGGCATATACGATCCCGAAGTCATCGGACGCACGGACAAGAAAAGCCAGCCGGCTACAAACCGGATGCCCGTACTAAAACTGACACAGGTAGGCGAGATGAAGATTCTCAGGCGCTCGAGAGAACGCTCGTGAAGGAACTCGGCAAATTAACCCCGTAACTTCGGGATAAGGGGTGCCCCCCGGCTTGTCACAGGGCTAGGGGGCCGCAGTGAAAGGGATCTGGCGACTGTTTACTAAAAACACAGGTCTCTGCCAACTCGTAAGAGGATGTATAGAGACTGACGCCTGCCCGGTGCCGGTAAGTTAAGGAAGGGGGTTAACCTCGCAAGAGGCGAAGCCCGCAACCGAAGCTCCGGTAAACGGCGGCCGTAACTATGACGGTCCTAAGGTAGCGAAGTTCCTTGTCGGGTAAGTTCCGACCTGCATGAATGGCGTAACGACCGGATCACTGTCTCCACGAGCGACTCGGTGAAACTGTAGTTGTTGTGAAGATGCAACATACCCGCAACTAGACGGAAAGACCCCGTGAACCTTTACTGCAGCTTAGTATTGGGTTTAGGCCCAGCATGCGTAGCGTAGGTGGGAGGCCGTGAACCCCGGACCCCGGTCCGGGGGAAGCCGACCAATGAAACACCACCCTTGTTGTGCTTGAATTCTAACCCCGTCCCGTGAATCCGGGCGGCGGACAGTGCTAAGTGGGCAGTTTGACTGGGGCGGTCTCCTCCTAAAAGGTAACGGAGGAGTTCCAAGGTGCCCTCAACCCGGTCGGCAATCGGGTTTCGAGCGTAAAGGTAGAAGGGCGCTTGACTGCGAGTCCCATCAGACGAGCAGGTGCGAAAGCAGGACTTAGTGATCCGGCGGTGCTGGATGGAAAGGCCGTCGCTCAACAGATAAAAGGTACTCCGGGGATAACAGGCTTATCTCCCCTGAGCGTTCACAGCGGCGGGGAGGTTTGGCACCTCGATGTCGGCTCATCGCATCCTGGGGGTGGAGAAGCTCCCAAGGGTTTGGCTGTTCGCCAATGAAAGCGGTACGTGAGCTGGGTTTAGACCGTCGTGAGACAGGTCGGTCCCTATCTGTTGTGGGCGGAGGAGACTTGCGCAGCTTTCTCCCTAGTACGAGAGGATTGGGAGGGACGCACCTCTGGTGTTCCAGTTGTCGTGCTAACGGCAACGCTGGGTAGCCACGTGCGGCCCGGATAAACGCTGAAGGCATCTAAGCGTGAAACCCCCTGCCAGACGAGGTCTCCTGCTCCCTTGTGGAGCGAAGGCTCCTGGAAGACCACCAGGTCGATAGGCCGGAGGTGTACGTGCGGCAACGCACTCAGCCGACCGGTACTAACAGCCGAACGCTTCGCCGCATTGATCCTTTCCTCGATCCACCCCGCCACGGGGTCCGAGGACTCCCAAGGGCCATGCCGACGACTTCTACCGCTGCCAAACGATACACTGGAACTTTCCCGGTGAGCATACCCGGATGGCCCCACCCGTTCCCATTCCGAACACGGCCGTTAAGCATCCGGGGCCGATGGTAGTCCTTCGCGGGCGAGAGTAGGTCATCGCCGGGGTTTATACACACACGGCCCCCTCCACAACAACGAGGGGGCCGTGTTCTTGCACTTCGTGCTTCCAACGCTTCTGTGAAACGTCGCTAACCCTGAACCGTTTCCCGCACCGGCTCGCGTGCCGGCCCGCCGACCACAAAGCCGAGCGCGGCGCCGATCAGCGCCCCCGTCGCGATCGCCTGCTCGGTCTGTCCGACCGTGTACCAGGCCACTAATCCTCCGACGACCGCACCACAGACCATTTCCATTCCGATCCGCATCGCCGCCCGTAGGAAAGTTGCCCATCGCTCCGTGAGCCGATGGCCCCGCTCCCACAAGGCGGGTACGACTTCGCCGCATTGATGCAAAACGCCGCGGATTGCCCGTCCGGCACCGTCGCAGACTACGGGCAGCGCAGCTTTTGCACTTCTGAATCCCCTGGTCGAACGCCTGCCGAACACCGCGGCCGACGGCTGGAATCATGGGGTTCTCGGCCAATTTGTCCCGCACGTCGGCCAGTCGAAAGCGCATGGCCGAGCGGGTCACGGCCCCCCAGGCCAGGTAGACCAATGCACCCACCAGGGCGAAGGGGAGAATGGTGCCGAGGACGGCCAGCACGGGGCCGATCAACACGATGGTTAACCAGCCGAGGGCCGTGAACCAGAGAATTTTGCGGAGCATGGGGAGAATCATGACACCCTCGTTAATCCAGGTCGAGATTTCCGGCTGTTACGCTATTCGTCGGAGTTGCTCGATTATTTCGACGGGAGAAAAAAATCGGCGAGCGCGCTCAGACCGGCAGGCCGAACAGAGCTTGAGCGTTGACGGTGGTGCGTTCGGCCAATACATCGGGGTCAATACCCAGGAGGCCGGCCAGACAGGCAGCCGTGTGAACGACGTGGGCCGGCTCGTTGCGTTTGCCGCGCAGCGGCACGGGCGACAGATACGGGCTGTCCGTCTCCACGAGCAGGCGGTCGAGCGGCTGCCTGGCGGCGGTTTGACGCAGCGCCTCGGCGTTTTTGTAGGTCAACATGCCCGCGAACGACAGGTGCAGTCCCATCGCCCGGCACGCCTCGGCCATCGCCGTATCGCCGACGAAGGAATGCATCACGCCGCGGATCGGGCCGTGACGATCAAACTCGGCCCGCAAGACACGCAACATGTCCGCCTCGGCCTCGCGGCAATGGATCACTACCGGCCGGCGATGTAGGCGGGCCAAATCCAGATGGCGGACGAAATACTCCTCCTGCACGTCAAACGGCGTGTTGTCCCAGTGGCGATCCAATCCCGTTTCGCCGACGCCGACGACTCGTTTGCGCTCGACCAGGGTGACGACCTCGTCCCACGCGTTCTGGCCGGCTTCCATAATGTGATTGGGGTGGGTGCCGACGGTGGCGAACAGTTGCGGATGGCGTTCGGCCAAGGACACGCAGACGGCGCTCGACGGGGCGCTGGTAGCGATGGCGAGGACAGTGCTGACGCCGGCGGCGCGGGCACGTTCGAGGACAGCGGCCAGGTCGGCGGCGAGCTGCTCGTCATCCAGGTGCGCATGCGTGTCGATGAGTGGGAGCACGTCAGGTCAGGACCGCTTGGGATTTCGCGGGGATCAGCGCTTCCAGTTGGGGCAGATTCCGGCGTTTGACGGCGAGGAGTTTCTCCACCGCGCCCGCGCCGCTGGATCTTTCAGAGCGGCGAGGTCGCGCTCTAGGTCGGCGATCGACTGGCGCTCGTAGTCGGCCAGGCGCGGCAGCACGTAGTCGAGGGCCAGGAAATTGATGGTCGTGAAATGAGCTGGGTAGGAAGGCAGGAACGGCAGCGTAATGCGTTGGCGGACGAGGAACTGACCCAGCTCGGTGACGGCCCGGCCCTCGACGTCGATGAGTTGCCGCAAGGCGGCCAGGGATTTTTCCTCGGCGGCGTTGGCCCACGGGTACGCCTCGGCCACGTAGAGGAGGACAGAGCGGCTCTCGCGGCGGAGGATGTCTTGCAGCAAGCTCTGCGCGTGCGGGTCGATCACGATCGTGGTCCTTTCGCTCACCCGGGCCTGCCCGGTCCTCCCTGTGCCTGACCCCTTCGCGGCCCTCTTCCGCCCGGCATCCCCGGTCCCCGGCCGCCCCTTCCCGGTCCCGCCTCCGCGGGCCGTTGCACGAAGCGATCGGCCCCTTCGCGGCTGTAGGTGTCCAGCGGCCTCCACCACACACCCAGCGCCAGGACCGCGAGCGCGACGACGACCGTAAACGACACGGCCGACATCGGCTCGGGCAAAAGCACCGGCTCGCGGCCTTCCGAATCCTCGGCCTTGCCTTCCAGGATCATGACCTTCATCACCTTGATGTAATAGACCGCGCTCACCACGGTGTTCAGACCGCCGACGATGAGCAGGCCGAACAGCGTGGCCCCCATGCCGCCATCCCCTTGAGCATACCAAACCTGGCTGGCGCTCCAGAGGGCGCTGAAAATCTGGAACTTGGCGGCGAAACCGACCAAAGGCGGAATGCCGAGCAGGCTGAGCAAGAAGACCGACAGCGTCACCACCATCCACGGCGAGCGCCGCACCAAGCCGCGATAATCGTCTAACTCTTCCGAACCCGTTTGGTTGCGCAGGTAGGCGACGACGGCGAAGGCGCCCAGGTTCATGAACAGGTAGGCGATGAGGTAAAAGAGGACCGCTTGCAGGCCGGCCGCGTCGAAGGCGCCCTGGAACACCGCGGACGGCTTGATGGCGGCCAACCCCATCATCATGTAGCCGGCGTGGGCGATGGTCGAGTAGGCCAGAAGGCGTTTGAGGTTGTTCTGCAAGTAGGCGGCGAGGTTGCCGAACGTAGCGGTCAGGGCGGCGAAGAAGGCCAGGGCCGGGACCAGGTAGCGAACGATGACGTCCCAGTGCGGGTTGATGACCGGCTGCACGATGGAATCGACACCGGTGAGAATGAAGGTCAGGCGCGCCAGAAGCGCCAGGGCGGCCCCCTTGGAGGCGACCGACAGAAAGCCGGCCACCTCGGCGGAGGCGCCCTCGAACACGTCGGGGCACCAGAAATGAAACGGCACAGCCGCCAGCTTGAAAGCCACGCCGATCAGGATGAACAGGATCGCCAGGATCAGGACGGGGTCGAAGACCATGCCGGTGGCCGGCGAGTAGAGAGCGTAGACCAACCCGGCGGCGACATCGGGAAGGTAGGCGGTGCCGAAGCGGCCGGCCAGCAAACTGATGCCGTAGAGCATGACGCCGGCCGCACCGCCGCCGTAGACGACATATTTCAGGGCGGCCTCACTCGACGGACGCCGGCCCTTCAAATAGCCGGCCAGGGCGTAGCTGGGCAGACTGGCCATCTCGACACCGATGTACACCATCAGCAGGTGCGTGGCGGAGGCCATGATGACCATGCCCACCGTCGCGCCCAGGAGCAGGCAGTAAAAGTCTGCGGAGTCCTCGCGGTCGGGGATGCCGGTCGTCAGCGACAGCCAGATGATGAAGGCAGTGAATCCGTACAGAAAACGGCGCAAGAAGATGGTCAGGTGGTCGTGGACGAGCAGGCCGCCGAAGGCGGGATGCAGCGTGCCGTGGAAAACCTCGCCCGAGGTTCGGGGCGCCCCTGGCGAATTCCACTGAGCGAGGCTCACCCCGAGGGCGAGGGCCGTCATCAGCAGGGCGATCATGCCCATGTGCGAGCGGTCAAACAGTCGCAGGAACAAAAACAGCACGATGCCGGTGCAGGCGAGGATTTCCGGCAGGAAATTCAGGCAATCCAGCCCGAGAGCGCCGAGGTCGATAGGTTTCAACATGGAGTCGTCTCGCGTTCAGTTGTCCCACATAGCCTCCGGCTTGCCGGGGGAAGCACTCCCGGCAAGCCGGAGGCTATGTGGACATCACGGCTTGTAACGGGCCAGGGTATCGACCAGGCCGGTGACGCTGGGGTCCATCCAGTTAATCAGCAGTTGGTACGGCAGGACGCCCAGGGCCACCGACAGCACCACCAGCGGCGCGATGCACACGATCTCGCGCACGGTGATGTCGGAGTAATTCTTGTACTGCGGGTTCTCGCCCATGAAGACGCGCTGCAGCGTCCACAGGATGTAGGCGGCGGTGATGACCACCGTGAGCGCGGCCAGGACGGCGAAGACCTTGTTGTAGTTCCACGTAGCCAGCACGACCATGAATTCGCCGACGAAGCCGCACATGCCCGGCAGGCCCATCGCGGCGAAGAAGATGATGGCGCTGATGCCGCCGTAGAGCGGCATCGGCTCGTACAGGCCGCGGAAGTTGTCCAGCCGGCGGTGGTGTGCCCGGTCGTAAATGACGCCGACCAAAAAGAACATGCCGGCCGACGTGATGCCGTGCGCGATCATCTGGAACATCGCCCCGTTCATGCCCCAATCCCAGTACTGGGCGTGATCGGGCGCCGACCACACGGCGATGCCCAGGAGGACGTAACCCATGTGGCTGACCGAGCTGTAGGCGACCAGCTTTTTGAAATCGCTCTGGGCCATGGCGGCGAACGCGCCGTAAACGATGTTGATAACGCCGAACAGGGCGACCGGATAGGCGAGCTGCTGCGCTGCCCACGGACAAATGGGATAGGCGATGCGGATGATTCCGTAGCCGCCCATCTTGAGCAACACGCCGGCCAGGATCATGCTGATGGGCGTCGGCGCCTCGACGTGGGCGTCGGGCAGCCAGGTGTGGAACGGGAAGACCGGCACCTTGATGGCGAAGCCGACGAGCAGAAACAAAAACATCGTGTACTGAAACCACGGCTGGAAGAACGATTGTCCCAGCCGGCTCTTCAGGCCAGGGTCGTCGATCGCGGCCTGGTATTCGGCCTCGGTCTTTCGGATCTCCTCGGCGGGGGCCTTGATGTCGCGGAGGCGGTCCAGGTTCTCGCGCCAGCTTGGCTTGGAAGGAGGTTGTCACCGGCTCGCCGTTGAGCACTTGCAGGGCGGCCTTGCCGACGCGCTGCAAGACAACCAGATCGAAGGTGTTGACGACCGCCTTCGCTTGCGCGTCGGTCTCGGACACCCCTTGCGCTTCGAGATCCTCGATGGCGTTTTGGACCATCGTGGGGCTGACGAAATCGCGGACGTTGGTGAAGTAAAACGCCAACAGCGCGATCAGGATGAAGACGCTGCCGAGCAGGGTGTAGAGGAAGAACTTGATGGCGGCGTACTCGCGGCGCGGGCCGCCCCAGACGCCGATCAGGAAGTACATGGGCAGGAGCATGACTTCCCAGAAGATGTAGAACAGGAAGAAATCCAGCGCCAGGAACGTGCCCAACATGCCGGTTTCCAGAAGCAGAAACAACATGCAGTAGCCGCGGACGAAACGGTCGATCTTCCAGCTAGCGATCATGGCCAAAAACGACAGCACTGTGGTCAGGATCACGAGCGGCACGCTGATGCCGTCGGCGCCCATGTAGTAGTCGATGTGGAAGTGCGGGATCCACGGATAGCGCGTCAGCCAATCGCGGCTGTCCTGCGGGTCGCTCTGCCGCCCCGACTCCAGTTCCATGAGGCGATGGTCGAGCGTGGCGCGGTAGCGGTTCTGCTCGCTGCCGGCGCGAATGCTGTTCTGGTCGATGACGTTACTGTAAAACGAGATGAGCATGCACAGGCTGAGGCCCAACGTCAGGGCGGTGCCGAACAGCGACCACCAGCGCATCGCACTCTTCCTTGCCGCGCGGGATGAAGATCAGAAACAGCGCGAACACGGTCGGGGTGAACACGACCGCCGACATCCAGATAAGATCCCATTCAGCCATGACGTTCCCCACCGTTTAGCGACGCTTCGCAGAAGCGTGCGAGCAAGACACCTCAACCGGCCGCTGCCATCCGCACCAGATAGGCCAGCATGATGAAAATGCCGACCGCGGCCAGCACCAAAAACAACACATAGCTCCGCAAAAAGCCCGTCTGCACATTTCGTAAACTCGCCCCCACCCGGTAGGTCACGTTGCCCACCAGATTGACCAGGCCGTCCACGACGCCGTTGTCGAACAGGCCGTCCCACTTCGACACCCAGACGGACAGCCGGGCGATGAAGTGAATGATCCCGTCGATGACGTTGAGGTCGAACGCCTTGAACCAGTGGCCGACAACCAACGCCGGGCGCACGGCGATGACGCTGTACAGGGCGTCGAAGCGCCACTTGTCCATCAGGAAGGCGTGCAGGCGGGGGAACTGCTCCTTCGCCTCGGCCGGGTCGAGGACGCGGTAGCCGTAAATGACGACGGCGAAGGCGATGCCGATGGCCACAAGACCCAGCGCCAACAGGCCAGCCGTCATATGGCTGTTGACCGCCTCCAGCCGCTCGTTTTCCGCTTCGGCCCGTGCAGCGGGCCAGTATTCAAACTCCTTCTCGACGCTGCCGAAATCGGCGAGGACGGCGTGATGCTGGGCGTGATGGATGTTGTGGCCGAGCCAGCTTTTCTCGGCGTCGTAAAGCGGCCAACCCCAGGCGACGCACACGCTGCACACGGCCAGGATGATGAGCGGCACGGTCATCAACCACGGCGATTCGTGGGCGTGCTCGTAAACATGCTCGTCGCGCGGCGGGCCGGTGAACGTCATGAGCCACATGCGGGCCATGTAAAACGCCGTCAGTCCCGCTGTCCCCAGCGGCAAGAGGAACAGGAGCAAATGCTGGGGATGAACATGGATGTAGCCCATCGCCTGGGCGAGAATGGCGTCCTTGCTGTACCAGCCGGTAAAGAGCGGGATGCCGGCGATGGCCAGGACGCCGGCCAGCATCGTCAGGGCGGTGATCTTCATTTTCGGAAACAGACCGCCCATCTTGAGCATGTCCTGCTCGTGATGGCAGCCGTAAATCACGCTGCCGGAGCCGAGGAACAGAAGCGCCTTGAAGAAGGCGTGCGTCATCAGGTGGAACAGGCCGGCGGCCCAGCCGCCCACGCCGAGGGCCAGCATCATGTAGCCGAGCTGGCTGACCGTCGAGTAGGCCAGCACTTTCTTGATGTCGGTCATCACCACGGCGATGGTGGCCGCGACGAAGAGCGTGACGCCGCCGGTGTAGGCGATGACGATCAGCGCTTCGGCGCGAACAGCGGATAGCAGCGGCCGACGAGATAAACGCCAGCGGCGACCATCGTGGCGGCGTGGATGAGGGCGCTGACGGGGGTGGGGCCTTCCATCGCGTCGGGCAGCCAGACGTGCAGCGGAAACTGCGCCGACTTGCCGACGCAACCGAGGAAGATGCCGAGGCCGGCCGCGACCAGCATCCAGTACGGCATCGAGCCGTGCTGGGTCGGCGACGGGGCGGCGTACACGTCCACACGGTCATCGCGGCCCTCGCCGACGCCGTGATAGCGCTCGGTCACGAGGGTGCGTGGAAAGAGAACGATTTGCGAACCTTTGTCCTCGATTTTCAGACTTTGGTGATCCTCGAAAACGCTCTCGGAGTCCAAATCACCGCGGACGAAGCGGCCGGCCGTCTGCAAACCGCCCTGGGCGTCGCTCAGGGGCGAACGAATGCGGTGAAAAATCTCATCGAAATTGAAGGTGCCGAGCGTGGTCCAGAGAATGAGCAGGCCGAGGATGAATCCGGCGTCGCCAACGCGGTTGGTGATGAACGCTTTGTTGGCCGCGTTGGAGGCGCTCTGCCGCTCGAAATAGAAGCCGACCAGCAGGTACGAGCAGACGCCGACCAACTCCCAGCTGAGGAAGACCTGGAAGAGGTTGTCCGCCAATACCAGATTGAGCATCGAGAAGCAGAACAGCGACAGGTACATGAAGAATCGGCCGAAGCGACCGCGGCGGCGCAGGTGGCCGTGGGCGGTGTGGACCTGATGGTCCTCGACCTCCGGCTGCAATTCGTCCGCCATGTAGCCCATCGAAAACAGGTGAATCAGCGTGGCGATGAACGTTACCATGACGAACATCAGCCCGCTGAGGCTGTCGATCTTGAAGCCCAGTTGCAGCGCGGTGCCACTGTGGGAATCCGGCAGTCCGGCCGGGTAGATGCGCAGCCAGTCGAAATGGCCCTGCCAGGCGTACTCGCGAGCTTTCTCCCAGCGTTTTTCGTAATAGACGAGTTCCTTTTCCTTTGCCTCCAATTCCTCATGCAGCTCGTGGGCGCGCTCCCCGCCGGCCGTTTTGATCTCCGCCGCCGTTTCCTGGACAGCTTCCTGGCGCGAGCCGGATTTCGGACTCGAATTCGCTCTGCTGGCGGGTGTACCAGATGAAGCCGGTCAGGCTGAGTACGAAGGCCAGCGCGATGGCGCCGGTGGCGACGTAGGCGGGAATCCGGCCGCGCTCCTCGCCGCCGAAGAGGTTAAAGAGGGCGGCGCCGGCGGGGCTGTCGCGGAAGGGGCGTGTGGCGCACCACATCGCCGAGGCCAGCAGTATGAGGACGAAGGAGGCGAGCGGGACCAGCGTGGCGGCGACGAAAAACCAGCCGGGGTGCTCTCCGAACAACTCGACGAGGGGATTCATAACTAACCCTTGAGTTCCTCCGCCGTATCAACGTCCACGCTCATGTGGTTGTTGTAGAAGTTCAGCACGATGGCCAGGGCGACGGCGGCCTCGGCGGCCGCCAAGACGATCACGAACAGGGCGAAGATCTGGCCCTCGACCTGAAACACCGGATTGAAATACGCGGACGCGACGAAATTGACCGTGGCCGCGTTGAGAACCAGCTCGACGCCCATGAGGATGCCGATGGCGTTGCGCTTGGTGGCCATGCACACGGCGCCGCAGACGAACAGTAACGCCCCCAGGAGCAGAAAGTGATTGAGTCCGACGGCGAAGCTCATACGGTCGCTCCCAGTTGTTGCTCGCGGCCGGGTGCGGCGGGTTGCCGGCGGCGCTGGCGCGGGCGAGATAAGCGGCGCCGATCAGGACGACCAGCAGGTGGACGGAGACGATTTCAAACGGCAGCAGGTAAGGCATCGGTTCGCGTTTGCGATGCACGTTCGCCGGCACTCCCGTCACGGAGGCGGGACCGGATGCCTCGGTTTGCCCGAGCAGGGCCAGGCCGAGCGTGGTGCTGTTGGGCATCTCGCCGTTGCCGGCCTGGTTGTCCGGCAACGGCTGCGGCTTGCTGAGGATCAGGCTGACGGCCAATACCGAATAGAGCACGAGGCCGACGGCCAGGCCGATGGCCCACTCGGCGGCGCCGATGCGCATTTTGATAAACGGGCCTTGCGCGGTGAGCATGACGCCGAAGACGACGAGGACGAGCGTGCCGCCGACGTACACGAGCAGTTGCGTGGCCCCGACGAAATCCGCGCCGAGCAGGAAGAACAAACCGGAGACACCCGCGAGAGTGAACAAGAGCCAGGCCGCCGCCCGGACGATGTTCTGCGTCAGCACCACGGCCAGAGCGCAAACGCCCGTCACCACGGCGAGGATGTAAAACAGCACGGAACTGAGGTTGTCCATGAATGAACCCATTCAACGGAAGCAGCGCGTATCTTTTGTGGGCGAGTTCGGGCGGGATCGGCCCTCGACTCCACAAATTCGGCGGCGCCGACCACCGGCAGTTTGCTCTGCGTGGCGGCCAACTTCACCACCATCCACCCGAACAACCCCAGGCACACGGCGCACAGCACATAACCGAAATACGGGCCGACTAACGGATTGACGCCCACCTGCCACAAGCTGACGCCCAGAAGCAGCACGCAACTGATCGGCAGCAGATATTTCAGGCAGGTCATCATCACCTGATCGATGCGCAGGCGCGGCAGTGTCCAGCGCACCCACATCTGCACGAACACGAGGAGCCAGCCCTTGACGATGAAGACCGCGACGTTGAACACGTTGGCCAAGAACCACAGGGCGAAGTTGCTTTCGCGCAGCCCCGGCGTGGCCAGTTCCGGCAAAAAGCCGGTGTGCCAGCCGCCCAGAAAGAGCATCACGGCGATGCCGCTGACGGCGAACATGGCCCCGTACTCGGCCATGAAAAAGAACGACCAGCGCAAGCCGCTGTACTCGGTGTGAAAGCCGGCCACCAACTCGCTCTCAGCCTCGGCGAGGTCGAATGGGGCGCGTTTGCATTGCGCGGTGGCGCAGGTGAAATAGGTCCAGAAGGCGATGAACGTGAACGGGTCGTGGAAGACGTACCAGCTCCAGACGTAATTCTGTTGGTTGCTGATGAAATTGAGATCCATCGAACCGGCGACGATGACGGGCACCAGGACGCACAACGCCATCGGCACTTCGTAGCTGACCATCTGGGCAGCCTCGCGCATGCCGCCGAACAAGGCCCATTTGCTGCCGGAGCCGTAGCCGGCCAGGATGATGCCGAACACCTCGGTGGACATGACCGCCAGCATGAAAAAGACGCCGATGCTGAGCGACTTGGCGACCCAGCCGTTGGCGAACGGCAGGGCGAT
Organism: uncultured Planctomycetota bacterium; assembly: GCA_963767535.1. Lineage (GTDB taxonomy): Bacteria > Planctomycetota > Planctomycetia > Gemmatales > Gemmataceae > JAJPHU01. The sequence continues at coordinate 4,274,672 of CAVYEC010000003.1, read as the reverse complement.
GTAGGCCCCGAACGCGCCGCAGAAGGCGATGTACGGCCCGACGCGGAAGAGCATCTGGTCGGCGTCGGCGGGGATGAGGTCTTCCTTGACGAGCAGCTTGACGCCATCGGCGATGGTTTGCAGCCAGCCGAAGCGTCCGCCGACGCGGGTGGGGCCAAGTCGGTCCTGAATGCGGCCGGCGACCTTGCGTTCCAGCCAGATGAAGAAGATGGCGGAGCCGGCCACGAAGACGAGCAGGAGATTGACTGCGACGAGCGCGACAATGCCTTCGGCCACTTGGGGCGACAGGCCCGTTAGCGACGACAACCACTCCGTCACGGTCGGCGACCTCCACGGGGAGAGCGAAGGGCGTTCGCGGGCATCGGCAGTCACCAGATGGGCGTTACTCTATGCGGCGTGCGCGGCGATGGCAAGCAGACACGGGCAAATTGAAAGCGCTCAATGGTGGCGCATCAGCAGAATCAGGTTGGCCAAAAAGCTCAGCGCCAGCAGCCCCCCCAGGATGCCGATCCACGCCCAGGCGTGAGGCGGGCCGGAAGAGCTGGCCGAATCTTCTTCCTCCTCCGCCTCGCCCTCGCCCAAGGCGGCCAGGGTCGATGCCTCGATGCGCTGCCGGGCCAGCCGAGGCGCCTCGCCGGCCAGCAGGCATTCCAGATCGACAATCAAATCGTCGGCCTTCTGGTAACGCTTGCGGCGTTCCTTGGCCATCATGAATTCCACCACCTCGCCCAGGCCGGACGACAGCGCTTGGTTGAGGTGGTCTGGTGGCGTCAACTCCTCCTCGACGTGAGCCATCAATACCCGGTCCACGCCTTCGTAATGAAACGGCGGATGGCCCGTGACCATGTGGTAGAATGTCGCGCCCAGCGAATAGAGGTCGGCCCGTCCATCAACATCCTCCCGGCCGCGAATCTGTTCCGGCGATATGTAAAACGGCGTGCCGATGGTCAGTCCTTTTTCCTTGCGGGCCACGACCGCATCCTCGGTTTCGCGGGCCATGCCGAGGTCGGCGAGTTTGGCGATGCCGTCGGGGGTCAAGACGATGTTGGCCGGCTTGACATCGCGGTGAATCAGGCCGCGGCGATGGGCGTGTTGCAGCGCCTGGGCGATCTGCAAGATGATCTCGACCGCCTCGCGCTCCGGGTAAATCTTGCCCCCCTCCAGGGTCCGGCGGATGGTTTGGCCCTCGACCAACTCCATGACGAAATAGTGCAACGGGCCGGCCGAGCCGACATCGATGGCCTGGATGATGTTGTTATGGCTGAGTCGCGCAGCGAGGTGGGCCTCGCGGGTCAGTTTCTCCAGCAGGTCCGGTTTGGTGGTGAGGCGCGGATGCAGCACCTTGACGGCCACCAGGCGGTTCATGCTCAGCTGACGGGCCTTGAACACCGTGCCCATCGCACCCTGGCCGAGTTTTTCCATCAGCTCGTAGCCGGGGATCTGCTGGCCCAGAAGTGTCTCTAACTCCTTCTTGGCTCGCTTGGCCTGGTTGGCGGTCAGACAGCCGGCGGCGACGAGGCGCGCTCGAGAAGCGCTTCCGGGCCGGACTCGCCTTTGGCCGGCTTGCAGTCCTGGACCTCCTCGCGCGTCAAGAGGTCACGGCTGATGAGCGCGTGGGCCAGCCGTTCCTCATCCATCCGAGCAGTCCCCTCCGAACGCGGCGGGTCGGCCATGATGCGTCTCCTCGTTTAGCGACGCTTCGCCGAAGCGTGGGAAAACACGCTTCGGCGAAGCGTCGCTAACCATACGTAACCCCGCAACTTCCTTCAAATTTCACGATAGAGCTGCTCATACCGAGCAGCCTGTTCTTGCGTGTTCATCCGTGAGCCTGTTAGTATAGAGAAAACTTGAACCCGATCCCTTGTTCGCGCCTCGATACCAGTAGGCCGGCGACAAGTCCGATCGAGGGATCGGGCTGGCGCGGCACCGCGAGAAAGGGCAGCTGCATGATTTCCAGTCCCAATTCCGCCCTGGACGCCAGTGTCTTGGTCCTGAACAAGTTGTTCATGGCCATTCACATTATCTCCGTTCGGCGGGCGTTCTGCCTGCTGTGCAAGAACTTGGCCGAGGTGGTGAACCTGGAAGACGGCCAGTTCACCACCTACGATTTTGCCACCTGGCGCGAGGTGAGTGAATACCGCGCCCGGCACTTCCGGCAGGAGGACGACGACTGGATCCGCACCGTCAGCTGTGAAATCCAGGTGCCGCGCGTCATCCGCCTGATGGACTACGACCGGCTGCCCAAGCAGACGGTGAAATTCAACCGCCGCAATATTTTCGCCCGCGACAACAACCAGTGCCAGTATTGCGGCAAGAAATTCCCGACCTCGGAGCTGAGCCTGGATCATGTGCTGCCGCGCAGCCAGGGCGGCACGAGCACCTGGGAGAACATCGTATGCGCGTGCGTGAATTGTAACGTCAAGAAGGGTGGCCGGACGCCGAAGGAGGCGCACATGCACCTCATCCGCAAGCCGGAGAAGCCCAAGCGCAGTCCGCTGCTGAACCTCAAGCTGACGCACAGCAAGTACCAGTCGTGGAAGACGTTCCTGGAGAACGCCTACTGGTCGGTTGAGTTGAAGTAGCTGACGGGCGAATGAACCGTGTGAAAACGACTCCCTCGCCGGGCGGTATTGGCGCCTTGCGAGGGAGTTTCTATTTGCAATTGTCTGGTCTGGTTCGGTAAGAATAAGGGCGAAATACTTCAGCTCCCACAATCGGTTGAAGGACACATTCATCCCTGTGTGGAGTTGCGCGATGAGCAAGCCCCTCGCTCTCCGAGATGCTTCGGTGCAGGACATTCAGTTGGAACTCCTACGCCGGACACGCTTCAACGCTCTGAACGGTGAAAAGGTGTATGCCAGTCTTCTCAAGCACCATCATCTGTGGACAGCCGTTTTGCTGGATCGTCCGGGCATCCCGAACTACGAGGACCCGAGTCACCTGCTCACGTCTGGTCTCATCAAGCTGCGCGATCTGCCCCAAAACTTCTGGAACGCCGACACGCTGTTCGTCCTGACCTCGACGCGCGAGCAGGCTAGGGAGGTAGCGAAGATCGCGGAAGAGGAAGACTGGGCGGGCGAAATCCAGCTTCACGAAAACCTGGAGGAGACCGATCGCGCGCTGGGCACAGGTCGGCAGAAGTATGGATTACTGTCGATCTGGTGGGATTGAAGGGCGACGTGTCGCTGTTGCCAATATCCAGCTCGAACCCATATCCAGCTCGAACCCATACGCTACATCCGATCCAGCGCGTCGATCCACCGCGCCAGCTCGTGCAGCGTTTCGATGCCAAGCCGGCCGTCGAGATATTGCCTGCCCATGTCCTTGACCTCGCGGAAGATCACCGAGTATTTGTGCTCGATCAACTTGGCCTTGGTCTCCTTGACGGCGCCGAGCAGCAGATCCTTGTCGCCGACGACCACGAAGAAGTTGAGCGGCTGGTTGGCGATCTTCTCGCGCGGATTGCTCGTCAGTGCCGCCCCCGTCGTGGCCACGCCGCGGAACAGGCCGCGTGAGTGGAAGCCCAGCCAGAACGCCATCTCGCCGCCGCGGTCCATGCCGTGAACGACGATCCGCTGGCGGTCGATCGTGTAATCCTCGCCGACCGCCTTGACCGCCTCCTGCACGAACTCGCCCTCGCTCTGCGTCCAGCCGCGCTCGGACTCGGCCTTGGGGCAGACGAGGATGATGTGATAATCCTCGCAGTCGTTCTGCCAGGCCTGGCTGAAGTTGTCGAAGTCCTTTTCCTTGTTCTTGCCGACCGGGTGCAGCCAGACGAGGACGGCGTGGGCGACGTTGGGGTCATAGTTTTCGGGCACGTAGATCCAGTAGGTGTGGTCGGCCGCTTCCGTGGTGCGCTTGAGTAGGCCGGTTTCCGCCTTTTCCTTGTCCTTTTTATCCTCTTTCTTGTCTTCCTTTTTCGCCGCGCCCGGCGGCATTGGGCCGGCCCCCTTGGGCTTGACCAGCGCCTTTTTGGCGCTGGAATTGTCGAGCAACTGCTCGCGGGGCGGGATCACGTCGGGCATATCGGCGAGCTTGATCTTGAGGGTTTCCGTCTTCTTGCCTTCGGCGCGTTTGACCTCGAAGGATAGTTCCAGGCCGGGGATCGACGCCTCGACCGCGCCCAGGAGTTGGTCGCGTCCCTGAATCGGCTGCATCACATTTCGGCCAGGGGCCATCTCCCGGCCCACCTTCATGATGCGGTCGCCGGCCTTGAGGCCGGCCTTATCGGCGGGACTTTGCGGATAGACGTAGCGGACCTCGACGCCCGGTTCGGGGTCGTCGCGCACCGGCAGGATGCCCAGGAACGCCGGCGGGTAAGCGGCGATCGCGCCTTCCAGCACGACCTTATCGAGCTTAATCTCCTCCTTGCCGCGCTGGATTTTCAGGGAAACGGCATCGCCCTCGTACTTCGGACCGAGGCGGTGCTGCAGCTGCGGTTGGCTGACGACCGGCTTGCCGTCGATCTCCTTGATGGTGTCGCCGGCCTTCAGGCCGCACTTCTCGGCGGCCGAGCCGGGCGAGACGGAAGCGATGGTCGCGGCGGCGCCGTTCAGGATCCTGCGACTGCTGCATGGTGATGCCGAGCAAGCCGCGCTTGAGGTTGACGGGCGTTTCCTTGGTGCCCTTGAGCATGCGCGGCAGGACGCGGTTGACGTCTTCGAGCGGGATGGCGAAGCCGATGCCGGAGTCGTACCACTCGAAGCCGGCCGTCTCGCCCTCGGCGCGCGGCGAGGCCGGCACCAGCACGCCCTGCACCCGGCCATACAGATCGATGAGCGGCCCGCCGTAGTTGGTCGGCGACACCTTGGCGTCGGTCTGCATCGCCTTGCCCCAGATGCGGTCGAGCGCGCTGAGGATGCCGACACTGACGGAAGGCAGCTGGTCGGCGCCGCCGGCCAGCGTCCGGCCCACGGCCAGGGCGGTCTGGCCGATGCGGCATGTCTTTCTTGGGCGTCGCCTCCGGCACGGGCAGTTTTCCGCTTACGCCGATCAGTTTGAGCAGGGTCAGCATGCGCGTCTGGTCGGTGGCGACGACCTCGGCGACGTAGCGTTCCTTGTGGCCGGGGACGGAGACGTGGATGGCGGACGGCTTGTTGGCGAAATTGAAGGCGCTGGAGATGACGTAGCCGTCGGCGTGGACGATCAGCCCGCTGGTCGGCCCGATGCCGCTGCGGATGCCGCGCGGCCCGCCGCTTGCACCATCTCGGTGCCGCCGGACGTCTCGATCTGCACGACGCACGGGGCGATCTTGCGCACCGCCGCCTTGATCGCCTTCTCCTGCAAGGTCGTCGAGGTCGTCGTCCGCTCGCACCGTCGCCGGCAACAGGGCCAGCGATCAGCGCCGCCAGCAGGGGATATGCGTATCGCTTGGTCATATAGGGACTCACTGAGTGGTTAGCCGTAACCCGTAGGGTGGGCCGAGTCTTCGAGGCCCACCACTGCCCTGGTGGGCCTCGAAGACTCGGCCCACCCTACTTCTTCGGGGCCGGTTTCTTGGTCTTCGCCTTCTCCAACGTCAGCGTGACGGTTTGCAGTTTGCGGTCGCGCTGGATCTCCAGCTTGACGGTCTGGTTGGGGTGATAGCGGGCCAGCATTTCCTTGAACGTGTGGATGTCGCCGACCGGCAGGCCGTCCATGTAGACGATCAGGTCGTCCGGCTTGAGCTTGGCCTTGTCGGCGGGCGAGCCGGGCACCACGTCCTCGACGTAGGGCGGCGTGCGCTCGACCGGGTCGGCCACCAGCATGATGCCGGTGTAGACGCCCGGCCCCTCGTTCTTCTTGCCCGGATCGAGCGGCCGGTACTTCTCCTTCTTCTGCACCACGTCGAGGATGCTGACGGTCACGCTTCTTGCCGTCGGCCTGCGGCACCGTGATGCGGGCGTTGATGGGGATGGCGTAGTTGATCCAGGTGTTGGTCAGCTCGTTGCGGAGTTCCTTGCCGATCAGGCCGAGCAGCTCGCCCTTGCGCGTCGTCATGACGCCGCCGGCCGCGCCGGGGTTGTTGGTGATGGCGTCGACGACGTACACATCGCCCTGTAGGTCGCCTCGAAAATGCCGATGCGGCCGTACAGCTTCGAGTAGGAGGCGACGACGCCGCGCTGCACCGACATCGGCTCGTCACGGGTGGCGATCTGGAACTGGTTGCTGAACGCCAGGACGCCGGTGCCCGGCTCGACCGGCGCCGCTTGGCCGCCTGACGACGTCGAAGTATTCCTGCGGTTCGATCTTGTTCTTGTCGTCGCCGATCTTCACCAGGGCCATGTCCAGCTCCGGCTCGATGGCCACGACCTTGCCGTGGTAGCGCGTGCCGTCGTAGAGGTGGACGCGCAGGTCGCTGAGTGTCGAGGATGTGGCTGTTGACGGTGAGGATGTAGCCGTCCGGCGAGACGAAAACGCCGGTGCCGTAGGACGCCAGGCCGCGGATGCCGCCGGAGCCGAACAGCTTCACCAGCTTGGGATTGACCTTCTCGGACACCTTGGCGAACGACTCCTCGGCCCGCACGGAGGCTGCAGGCGAGCGAGCAGCAGGGTCCAACAGGGTGCAGCGGAATAGGTTCATCGGTGGTTCCCGAACGGATACGGATTATTTCCCCGTCTTGCTTCTTCCACGCATTGACGACCAGATCCGCGTAGGTCTTGTCGCCATAGCGGATCTCGATGCGGTGCGGCATCTTGCCGCCGTCCACTTCCGGTAGTCGGACAGGTAGACCTCGCAGGGATCCTCATCGCGGTCCATGAAAATCTCGAAGCCGAGCAGTTGGCCGGCCGTGGCATCGTTGCGGGTCGAGAAATACCACTTGCCATCGACGCCGGCGTGCCGGGTGCGAAGGACTTCGGCGTCCACACGCAATTTCAGGTAGTCCACCTTGCTCAGCGACGGCCCCGGCGGGTAGAACGGCTCGATGCCGCCGTGACTGAAGCTGCTGGCGAACCCCTTGGGTCCGTACACGAGCAACTGCCGATACTGGTACAGGGCCATAAGCAATCCGCCGCTATCGGGCGGTTCGCGCCGCGTGGCCGGCTTCTCTTCGACGTTCAGCGGTTCCAGGCTGAAATCGAGTCCGTCCACGCCGGCCTGGGCCAGGTCGTCCCTCGCCGTCGCGGGCACCCTTGTTCTTGAGGCTGAAATCAGCGACGACGCGCTTGCCGCGCGGGCCGACTCCGGCGTACAGCATGCCGGTCGTGCGGATGCCCCAATCGCCGGTGGCCTTGCTAAAATCGCCGTGCTTGTGGAAGGCGGCCAGCAGGCGCTGCTGCTCCAGTTTGTTGAAGTAAAAATTGGCGAAGCCGGCCTTGGCCTCGTAGAGCTTGCTCGCCGGAGAAGGACCGGCGGGCGCCGTCGGTCCCGGACCCGGACCCGGACCCGGTCGCGGACGCGGTCCCGGCTGCGGCGGCGGTGCCCCCGGTTGACCTCCCAGTTCCTCACGCTGCACACCCATCAGGCGAACGAGGACTTCACGCTTCTCGACCTGCTTCTTGTCGTTTTGGTGCTTGTAGACAATCGGCACGCGCCAGCCCTTGGGATACAGGCCCAGGACGTTTTTGAACTGGTTGACGCTGAAAATGTGCCGGCCGGCGAAGGAGACGAGTTGGTCGTCCAGATCGAGACCACGACGCATGGCGTCGCTGGGGATGATGCGCTTGACGATCATCTTGCCCAGGTCGCCCTCTTCCGAATCGGTCTCGATGAGTGCGCCCAGCGAGGCGTGGTCGGTGTCCATGCCGGCCTTGAGCTGACCGAGGAAGTTCTTGATCTGGTTGATCGAGATGGCGTAGCCGACGCCGGAGTTGACCCGGCCGCGCTTCTCGAACGAGCCGCGCCCGTTGATGCCGATCAACTCGCCGTCCATGTTGAACAAGGGGCCGCCCGAGTTGCCGGGGTTGATCGACGTATCAATCTGGATGCAATCCGTGTATTCCAGGAGCGTACCGGCCGGGTACTGGTAGCGATGAACGCCGCTAACCAGGCCATAAGTCACGGTGGGCGTGAAGTCGGTGGCCAACAGGAATGGATTGCCCATCGCCAGCGACCAGTCGCCGGCCTGCACTTTGTCGCTATCGCCCAACTTGGCGAACGGGAACTTGTCGCCGGCCTTCTTGGGCAACAGCTTGATGAGGGCCACGTCGCCGACCTTGTCCAGGCCGACGAGGACGGCGTCGTAAAGAACGCCATCGGGCAGTCCGCATTTCATGACCGCGCCGTGGGCAGCCTCGACGACGTGAAAGTTCGTCAGCGCGAAGCCGTCGTCGCTGACGAGCACGCCGGAACCGCCGCCGGTCAGCACGGCCACGACTGACGGCTGCACCTTGGCGATGACCGCGACGCGCTGCTTTTCCATGTCCAGCACGCGGCGGTCGAGATCCTCGGCCCGCACGGACAGGACGGCCACGAACAACAGGGGCAGCAACCACCCCAGACGAAGCCAACGAGGAAGGATGGATTTCATGAGGCCCCTTTCCAGAGGGGTCAGGGGTCAGGAGTCAGGGGTCAGAGAAAAAGAAACGGGTTTTTCTCTGACCCCTGACTCCTGACCCCTGACCCCTATTTTTGCACCTTGGCGTTGACCAGATCCAGGTGCTTGCCGTTGTCGAACAGGTCGCCGGTGCGGACGACGATGCGCAGCTTCTGCACGTCCTTGATATTCAGGTCGATGACGCCTTCTTTTCTGTCTTTGGAGTCCTTGCGCGTGAAGGTCTTCTTGTACAGCTCCTTCGTCTGTCCGTCGGTCACGCCCTCGATCACCAGGACGACCGGCCCGCCGGCGCCGCCGACCGCCTGATCGATACCGGCCAGGGCATGAAATTCGCGATAATCGCCGCGCAGGTCATACTCCAGTTCCGTATGCGCGTGCAGGGCCAGGCCGATGCCGAACTTCTCGTCGTAGATGGTCAGCGTCCCGTTGTCGAGGTTCTTGTCGCGGCGGAAGGTGTCGATGAAATCGAAGTTCGAGGTCTGCACGACCTTGATCGGATCGAGGCGCGACAGGAAGGCGATCTTATCGAGCGTGTAATCCAGGCGCACGAGCGATTCCATCGGCAGGTCGATGCGTGCCCCCGCCGGCGTCGTCACGCTCAGGCCGGCCGGTGTCTTCGTGACGGCGCTGACCATGAGGAGATCATGGTGAATGTCCGACAACTTGCACAGGACCGGCGGGGCCTGCGGGTCCAGCTCGCGCTGGAAAAGCAGCCCGTGCAGGTTGGCGAGGATCAGGTTACGCTTACGGCCGCTGACGGTCTGAAATTCGATGGTCTTGCCGCCGGGGTCGGCGGCGCCGAGGGTTCCCTCGATCGGATTGACCACACCGTCGGTGAGGATGGCGACCACGTCGCGGCGGTGTTTCTTCGCCGTGCGCTCGGTCCAGTCCTTGCGGTATTTTTCGGACTCCGCGCTCGATGAGGACGTTGGCGACAGCGGAAAGAGGGACTTTGACTTCCTGGCCGGCCAGCGTCGTCAGCTCGACCTCCTTCTCCTTGATCGTCCACTGCTTGCAGTGAAACAGCGAGCCGTCGATCAACTCGATGTCGGCGTATTTGCCGTCGAGCTTGGCCGGGGAGCCGGGAGGGAAGTCGATCTTGAGGACCTGCGCCAGCGGCGTGGCGACGCGCTTGCCGCCCTCGCTGAGGACGATTTCCTTGTCCGTGATGCTCTCCAGGTCGCCCTTGACGATCCCGCCCTTGAGCGTGTGCAATTCGGCGCACCAGCCGGCCGAGGCGAACAGGAACAGGGCGAGCGAGCCGGCTCGGAATCGCATGGACACCTCATGGAAAGTTTAGCCGCGAGCCAAAGGCGAGCGCTCGCCCCCGGCTCGCGGCTAAACGGACGAACAACTTATTTGCCCGACTTCTCCAGTTGTTTGAAGTAAGCTTCGATGGCGTCGCGGTACTTGGCGGGCATTCCGCGCGTCAGTTCCGTCATGGCCTTGGCGCGCTCTTTCTCGGGAAGTTTGCCCCACACGTCCGCGTACTCCTTGAACTTCTTCATGTCGATTTCACCCTTGGCCACGCCACTCGGCAGACCGAAGTCGCCGGCCGGAGAAGAAGGACGATTACCATTCGGAGGTCCCTTGCTGCCCGACGGGCAGCCACCACCGTTACCGCTTCAGGACCCCTTCATCTGGTTTTCGAGTTCCTTGATTTTCTCGTCGAGCTTGACGAGGACTTCTCGCTGCATGGCTCGGGTCTTAGGTCCGCCGCGGGTCAGGTCGAGACGGTCCTTGATGACGCCCATCTTGCGGGCGATCCAGTCCAGGTCCTTGTCCTGCCAGGCCGCCATGTCGTAGTGCATGAGCACCCCGACCATGCGGTAGCGGGCCGGAGCGTCCGGCACGTCCAGCAGAAGGCGGTCGATGGAGTCGTCGGCCTGCTCTTTCATCATCAGCGCGTGCTCGGTGACGGCCCGGTGGAAGAAGTAAGAAGCCGGGTCCACCACATCTTCGCCCTTGATGCTCTTGAACGCTTCCAGCGCCTCGTCGTAGACCTTGCGGTTGGTCAGCGCCTTGGCGTAGGCCAGGCCGAGGTTGGCGCGGAAGAAGGCGGGTAGCTTCTGGTCCTTGATGAGGTTGGGAACGCTAGTGGGAGCGGAGGCATCGGGGTCACGCGCCTCATTGAGAAGTTGCGCCGCGGCCGGTTCGCCCAGGGCGAACGTCCCCACCACCTTATCGAGCAAAGGCCGATCCGTCGTCCAAAGCGCGTCGAACGCCTTCTGCGTCGCCGCATCGGTTTTGCCGACGCCCTCCAGCCAGGCGAGGGCCTGACTGCGGGCCACATCCGGGGCGGGCGCCCGGAGCAGACTGAAGGAGGGCAGTTCCTTCAGCGGTTTCTTCTCGGGTTCCGCCTGGACCCTGGCACCCCCCACGAGAAGGAGCGTCAAGGCGGCGACCGAGAACCAGCGAGTCAACCTCACGGATGTTCTCCTATTAGCGTGGTGAAAGGGTTCGACCTCAATCCATTATGTTCGCATATCGGCTCCGATGACGCAAGTAATAGTCCGTAGCCCGTAGCCCGTAGCAAAGACAAACGAGGTTTTTTGCTACGGACTACGGGCTACGGACTATTTCGATTCATTCTTGCCGGTGGCGATGTCGTGCGTCACCTTGCTGATTTTCTGCTGCCGCTTGGACAGATCTTTCAACTCGGTCTGGATCCGGTCGTAGCGCTCGCGTTCGTCCGGCGTGGTTGCCTTCTCGAGCGGCGGTGCCTGTTCGCCGGCGTATTGCTTCCCGTATAGCTCGGTGCGGTCGTTGACGCGCTTCTGCAACGAGCGGATCATCTTCAACTCGGCGAGCAAGTCGATCAGCTTCGGGTCGGGAGGCGGGCCGGACGGGCCGGATTGCCCGCTTTTGTTCTTGTTGTCCGCCCGCGCCTTCTTCAGCGCCTCGATCATCTCCTTGAGCGTGTCGATGATCTGGTTTTCGATGGTCACGGTGACGACACCGGTGTCGGTCTTGCGCAGCCGCAGGGCGACGGTTTCCATGTCGCTCTTGACCTGCTGGAACACCTCGGCGAAGGCGACCGCGGAGCCTTCCGCCTCCAGCAGTTTCAGGCCCGCCCGCGCCTCCTTGACGATCTCCTCTTCCTTGTCGGACAGGACGTTGGAGGTCTGCTGATTATTGCGGACGGTCGTCGTGTCCTTGGGGTCCGTCGCCTGGATGGTCTTGTCCAGATCGACGGTGCCGTTCCGAACCTCGATCTGCATGGCCAGCATGCGCTGGCAGCGCTGTTCGAGGCGTGCCAGGAGCCGTTCGATCTCTTCCTCGCGGAGCTGCCGCAGTAGATCTTCAAGCTGTTTCTGCGCTTCCTTCAACTTGGCGACCGCCGTTTCCTCGTCGTCGCCAGCGTCCTTGCGGTTGTCCTTGCGGAGATTGTCTTCGGCCCGATCCTGGTACTTGTTGGCGTCCTCGATCTTCTTCTTGATCTGGCCCTGCTCGGGGCTGGGCTGTTGTTGCTGTTGCTGGCCGCCCTTCTGGCCGCCGCTCTTGCCCTCGCCCTGCTGCCCTTGTTGTCCCTGTTGACCGGACTGACCGCCCTGGCTCGGCTTGCCTTCACCCTGCTTGCCCTGCCCGGACTTGCCGTCGCCAGGCTTGCCTTCGCCCTTGCCCTCGCCCTTGCCCTTGCTATCGCCGGACTTGCCGGCACCCGGCTTGGCCGCCCCTGGCTTGGCGTCGCCCGGCTTACCACCCGGCTTGCCCTCACCTTGCTTGGGAGCGCCTGGCTTGCCGTCTTTCGGTTCGCCCGGTTTGTCATCCTTGCCCGCGCCCTGCTTCCCGTCTTTGACATCCTTGCCTTCGCCCTGTTTCCCGTCTTTGCCGTCCTTGCCTTCGCCGCCCTTCCCATCTCCCTGCTTACCGTCTTTACCTTCTCCCTGTTTGCCATCCTTGCCTTCGCCCTTCTGACCGTCCTTGCCCTCGCCGGATTTGTTATCCTTGCCTTCACCTTGCTTGCCGTCCTTACCTTCCCCGGACTTGGCGTTCTTGGGATCGGCCTTGGGATCCTTCGTGTCGTCCTTGCCCTCGGCGATACCTTCCTTGCCGGACTTGCTGCCCTTGCCTTCACTGTGCTTGGCGTCCGAACTCTTCTCGCCCTTGGGCCGAACGAGATCCTTGGTCTGGTTGGTGATGTCGTGTTGCTTGGGCGCCAGGATTTTCGTCGGGGCGCGGTTCATGACGACCTGATTCTGGTGCAGTTCCTGCTTGCGGATGATGTTTTTCAGTTCTTCCAGAAGACGCCGCACTTCCGCCATCTGCTTGCGCAGCTCGGCGTCGCGGTCATCCTTCATGAGCAGATCCATCAGCTCGCGCAGGCTGCGGCGCAGCTCCTCGTTCTGTGTGAGGATCGTTTGCAACTGCTCGGTGTTCTTGAAGGCGTCGTTGGTCTTGAGGGTCTCGATAAGGACGCTGAACTTGGTGTCCACGCCCTCCTCGCTGGCCTTCTTGATGGCCAGGCGAAGGATCTTGGCCTTCTCCTGGTCTTCCGGCTTGGTGCTATTTTCCATGCGCTGGGCCAGGCTCAGGAGCTTCGCCTTGAAGTCGTCGAACCGGCTCTTGAGGCGTTCCTGCTGGACGGCGGCGTCCTCGATCTTGACCTTGGGATCGGCGGCGTCGCCGGAGCGTTTGACGTCACCCTTGTTCTTGGGATCGATCTTGACCGGCAGACGGTCATCCGCCCGGACGGCCAGGACGAAAGCGGTGGCCAAGACACCCAGCACGGCCAACAGACGACGTGACATGGTCCTATCCCTCCCGCGCCTCTCGAAGATCGTGTCCGCCTTTTCGACGACTCCCACCATACACCATAAATGACGATCCGGCGTTGTGCCACCAACAGGACTCATGGCTACATAGCCCCCGGCTTGCCGGGGGAATGCCTCACACCCGGCAAGCCGGGGGCTACGGGGTCACTTCTTCGCGTCCGGTTTGTCGCCGCCGGTCGCCTTGTTGAACAGCTCGTCTTCCTGCTTCTCGTAAATCTTCTTGACCGTATCGTACTGTTCGGCCTCATTCTTTTCGATCTCGGCCAGCGCCTTGACCAGTTCGTTGAGGCCGCTCATCTTCTGCATCGAGGCGAGGATCTTCTCGATCGCCAGCGTCAGAACGCGCATCTGTTCCTTGGCCGCGGTGCCGGCCTTGCGCGATCCCTCAATGCGCTCCACCGGGGCCGCGTCTTTGCTATCCAGGGCCGTGCGGAAGGCGGTTACGGATTCGCGCGTGTCGTCGAAGGTGCGGTCCACCTTTTTGAGGGGATCAACGATGTCCTTCTCCACCCGGTTGATAAAGCGCGGATCGACCTGATTGGTTTTCATCTCGCGCAGGATGCGCGCGTAGGCGGTGTACACCTCGCTGGTGGCGTTCTGGCCCTTTTCCAGCACCTCGTTGATCTGATCCGTGCGGGCGCTCGATGGCGCCCAACTCCTCGACCTTGACGTTGGCACTGGAAAGATCCAGGCTGGACTGAACCAGCTTGCTCTGCACCTCCTGAATCCGTTGGTACATGGCGTCGAAGTCGGTGTACAGCTTCTCCTCTTCCTTGGCGATCTCGGTCAGCAGCTCGTTCTCCGAAACCAGGAAGAAGGTGAATTTTTCTTCGCTGGCCTTGAGGTGCGGCTGCGGCTTGCCGTCCTTGCCCTTGTCGCTGTCGAGGTCGGTATCGACGGCCTCCAGCCACAGCTGCATCTGGTAGCGCGGCTGCGGCCGGCTGGGATCGGTCATTTTCAGGCTGGGGGCGGTCCTCCACAACGGCAGATCGCAGCCGAGCGGATCGAGGTCGGGCTGCGTCCACTCGTCGGCCTTGATCGAGAAGTTGCGCATCAGGACGCGGTACGGGTCGCGCTGCTTTTTGGCTAACTCCTCGCGCACCGTGTCGGGATGCAGGACCGCGTCGCCGGGGCGGTCGTCCAGCGCCTTCTTGAAGTTCGGCAGCGCGTAATGCTCGACCGGGAGTTCTTCTTTCCGCTCGGCCGACGGGTTCGCTTCCCGAAGCGTGACGGCCAGATCGAGCAGTCCGGGCAGCAGTCCCTGACCGGCGGGTGCCAGGCTGGTCCCGCCGAGGATCGGCCAGGCGGCGCGGCGGTTGACGCGGGCGGACTCCAGAGGCGCGACTGTGTAGGCGTAGCGCACGTCGTTGAGTCCGTGATCGTCCACGACCTGGCCCTTGAAGGGAATGCGGGCCGTGACTGTGACCATGTAGCCGCCCTGCACCTTGCGGACAATGTCTTCGGGAGCCAGTTCGTGGATCTTCGGCGGCGCGTCCTCCTGCGGGTTAATCACGACCTGCCGCTGGCCGGTGACGCCGTCGGTATCGGTGAAGCGGAGCAGGAAATTCTGCTGAAAGCGGACGTTTTGAAAGCTGGTGCGGAAGGTGCGGGCATCGAGCATTTCCGGGGGCGTACCGAGGATGGGGATGCCGGCCCGCTGCGACTTGTGGGGCACGAGCGCGACCGACTGCAAATCCTTGCTGGCCGTCGCCGTCAAGACGAGGTTGGTGCCGACCGGCACTTCAATGGGCGACACCTCGCCGCCTTGCAGCGACACCTGGGCCGGCTCGAATAACTGCTTTTTGCCGCTCAGCTCCTCCGGGTTGTCGTCGCGCTTCTGCCGGTAGTAGAGATACGCCGGCCGTTCTTCCTCGCGGGTCAACGTTTCCAGGACCGGCGGCTCGACGACGACGACCTTGCGCGAGGCCGTGTAGTAGTCGAGTCCCTGTACCGTGAAGGTGACGGTTTCCTTCAGATCGCCGAACTGGCCGGTATACTCGTTGTCGGCCAACTTCTGCATGGTGGTCTGGCTGCTGGTCGTGTTGCCCTTGTAAATGAGCAGCGCTTCCTCGGGGATGATGAGCTTGCGCAGGATCCGGCTCATGTCCGGGTCGTCGGCGCGGGCGTCCAGTTTTTCCAGGACGTTGCGCATCGCTTCCTGCACGTCGGGCGCCAGGGTCTTGTGCGTCTCGATCTTGTCGAGGTTCAACTCGACCTCGTCGAGCGTCAGTCCCGCTTGCAGGTCGCGCACCTTCCAGTCGGCCGGCAACACGATCTCGGGCACCGACTCGCCAAGGAGGGAGCGCGTCAGGTCGAACCACGTCAGCGGCCGCCAGCCCTCGTTCGGCTTCTTGCGGTACTCTTCAACCAGTGCCGCTTGCTCATCGCCGCCGACGCCGCGGGAATCGAGCCAGGCGCGGTAGGCATCGACGGCCTTATTCGCCGGGGCACCGGCGATGACGTATTTGAAGGCGCGAACGCGAATGGTCGGCGGGCGGTCGCCTCGACCCATGCGCCACTCGCCGGCCGGCGGCACGTCGAGCAGTTGCAGGTGGGCCATGCGCGGCCAGATGACGTTCTGCAAGAGGATATTGCGCTCGAACCAGATGCCGGCGACCTCGTGAAACTGGCCGAAACCGGCCGTGCTGACGGAATGGCCCTGGACGGCGTTGGCCGCGCAGAAGGTGCCGCCCACCAGCAGGTAGCCGCCGAAGATGAGCAGCCCCAGGACGACGCCGCGGCGGATCAGGCGTTCCCAATCGAAGACTTCCTTGATCTTCAATTGTTCGACGCGCTGGGCGGCCTCCTCGATGGTCTCCTGCACCATCGCCGCCGAATAGCCGATCTCGGCCGCCTTCTTCGGGTCGGACAACTCCACGGCGGTGATGAGGCGGTCGCCGAGGATTTTGGGGAAGCGCCGTTCGAGCACGAGTGCCAGGGCGACCTCGCGGAACTCGCGCAACAGGCGCGTCAGCACTTTCAGAGCCAGCGCCGCCAGAAGCCCCGCCACGAGAACGAGCAGCACGCTACAGCGCAGGCCCCAGGGCGTCTCCTGCACCCAGTCGAAGTGGAACAGCCGAAACACGCCGTAATCGAGGACCATGCCGATCCAGAACCACAGCGCCATATACAGTCCGATGACGGCGGCGCCTTCGAGGCTGACGTAGGTGCGGATGTACGTGCGCAGCCGTTCCAGCGGACTGCGGACGCGCTGTTGCGCATCGGCTTGGTTGGCGGAGCGAGGCGGAGCAGTGGCCATATGCGGTATCCTATCCATCACATAGCCCCCGGCTTGCCGGGGGTGTTTCCCCCGGCAAGTCGGGAGCTATGTGTATTATGCCAGACGCAGCAGCTTGCGCGTCAACCATTCCAGTGACAACAGGCCGACAGCGGCCAACAGAACCCAGGACATCTTGACCGGCGGTTGCGGCGGCTCGCGCTTCCACAGGACGAAACCCTCGTCCCAGAAGTCCTTGATCGGGCCGCGGCTCCGCAGCGTTTGCACGTCCGGCCTCATGCACGACGGAATCAGGTGGGCGTTTTTCAGGTCGAAGTACAGGCGCAGCTTTTCGCTGTCCGGCTCGTTGCGCGAGGCGGTCTCGATCTTCGGACGTTGCAAACTGCGTTTCAGTTCCTGCCGCTCGGCGTCACCCATACGGCCCAGCACGTCGTCGGCCTCGCTGGCCAGCTGGTACATGGTCTGGAAGTCCGGCCGGGTGTTGTCCATCTCCGGGTTGGCCTCCTTGACGCTGACGCGCTGGCTGAGGCTGTCGCCGGTCTCGGGCAACTTGACCTGCATCACGTAATCGCCGGCCGAGCGGACCTGGAAGCGGGCGCTGTACCACCCTTCGCCGTCCGGCTTGGGCGTCATCTCGAACGGCTTGGGGGCGGCCGTGTCCGGCAAGCCCGGCGGCGGCGTCAGCGTCACCACGGGCGGACGGGCGTTGGGTGGCAACGGCTCGCCGTCCTTGCCGTCGAACTTGCCCTCAAACTCGATCGGCTTGTTGGCAACGTGGTTGGAGCCGATGTACAAGCGGATGCGTTTGTTGACCCGGCTCATGTTGTTGGAGGCCGCGTAGTGTAAGAGCTTTGTCCAGAATCGCTCGTGATAGGGAATGCTATAGCTGCGCAGCCGCCAGATTTCGCCGGAGCCGAGCCAGACGACCCGGCGGTTGCTGCTGGGCGAATTCATGACGATGTACGGCTGCTGCGAACCGTCCTTGAGCTTGCCGCGCGGGTCGGTAAAGCGGGCCACCACCACGGCGCTGGGCTTGGCCTTCTCGACCGGATAATAACTGTAGAAGCCGCGCACCGGCGTGCTCTTGTCCACGCCCTCCTTGCCCCGGCCGAAGAAGAAGGCGTCCCAGTCGGCCAGGAACTTGGTGGCGTCCTCGCCCTCGTCGAGCTTGAGGAACTCCATGTCCGGCGTCGCCCCGGTGAAATTGAGCGCCCAGGGGTCGGTGGTGGTGCGGTCCATCTCGGCGATACGGATGTCGCGGGGGACCACTGGGTAGAGGTCGAGGATCGACTTCAGTTTGCCCTTGCTCGCCTCCGGACGGGCCAGTTCCAGCGTGTTGATCGGCCCGCCCACGGCGATGAGTCCGCCACCGTTCTCGACCCAGCGCTGCACCATCTTTAGCTGCGCTTCGCTCAGCTGGGTCCAGTCGGGATCGAAGGCGACAATCACGTCGTACTGGTCGAGCGCGTACAGCTTGTCTTCCTTGTCGCCAGCCTCCAGGCGCGTCGGGAACTGGCCGAGCAGCCGGTCGGGCGGCACGTCCTGCACGATGCCGCCGCGCCGTTCGGTGACGCCGGGCGGCAGCTGCATGTAGATGGAAACCTCGGCGTTCTGCTTATCCATCTCGCGGACGAGGATGGAGCGGAGGAACTGATAATCGCGCGTCGCGGAGCTGGCGAAGATCAACACGCGCAGCGGCTTCTTGACGACTCGCATAATGGACGGTTCGCTGATGTGAAACGGCTCGGCGAACGTCTCCTGGGCGTCGCGCGGCACGCGCACCCGGAAGCGCAACTCGCCCTCGCCGGTCTCGCTCAGCTCCCACTTCTTGCCGGCAAACTCGCCCGACTCCAGATCGACACGGGCGGCCTTCGCCAAGGCCATCGCGTCGATGGGGAACTCGACGGTCACGCGCGGCGGCGAGCTGCGGTCGAACTGCACCGGCGCGGGCGCTTCGAGCGTCAGCTTTTTCGTACCCAGCGAAACCTGGAATCGTTTATCGCTGGGGCTGTTCTTGTTCACCTGTTCCGTCAGCGTGATGTCGAGGTCCTCGTCCTTGCCGTTTTTGTTCTTCTTGGTGTACGTCACGTCGAGAAAAACCTTGACCGGCTTTTCGGGTAACCCCTCGCCCTGGATCTCGGCGACGGCGCGGAACTTGTCTTCGGGCTGAACCTGCTCGGGCACACGCAGGTCCACCAGCTCGATTTTGACCTGTGGCCGTTCCTCGCCGATGCCGACGACGAAGATGGGGATGTGGGCGGCCTTGGCCCGGCTCTCGATGTCCTCGAACGCCCGCGGCGAACCTTCCGTGCTGCGGCCGTCGGTGAAGATCACGATCCCCTGCACCCGGCTGTTCAACTCACGGTTGACCAGGGCGAGGGTGGCGCTGCCGAGGTTGGTGCCGGTGAAGATGCAGGCGTCGCGCAGCTTTTGCGTCAGCCCTTCCAGATCTTCGATGCGCTTCTTGTCCGTGGCCGGCCATTCCTCGGGCGCGGCTGCCTTTGTGCCCGGATAGAGCCAGGCTTGCAGATACTCAAACGGCAGCGGCCTGGCCTCCGGCAGTTCGGCGTTGCGATCCGCGTTGCGCGTGAAGCTCTCCCACTCCTCGCGCGTCCAGTTGCGGCCGTCCCGGAACAGCAGGAAATTCTCGTCGAGTCGATTGGCGAAGCGAAACGCCGTCACCGGATTTTTCGCTTCCAGGTTGGCGAGTAACTTGATCTTGTCGTCGGAAAGAAACGCGAGGATTTTGTCTTGCCGCGTGGGCAGCTTCTCGCCGGCCTTGCCGGTGGAGGCCGCGTCGGTGACGTTCGTTAAACTCGGCGAAACGTCGGCCAGCACTAGGACCTTTCCCATGACGCGCGTTTCTTCCCAGGTCTGCTCGGCCGGCATCATGAAGACGATGGCCAGAAGGATGTAGACAAACGAGCGCAAAAATCCTAGGCCAGTCGCCCACCACCGCCCAATGCCGCGGCTGTCCTTGGCGTACATCTTGGTGACATAAATGGCGGCGAGGGACAGCACGACGGCCAGCACGATATACCACGACCACGACGGAAATTCGCGTCCGAAGATCTCGAACGGCTCGCTCAAGCGGCGCCAGACGAACTGCTGATATTGCGAAGTATTGGAATCGTTCATGATGCTGGGTCGTCCTTATCTCATACCAGCCCGCGGCGCCAGCAAGGGCGCCCTTGCTGGCGCTGCGGGCTGGTGAAAGCACTATGCTGCGGCCGGTTGTGGGGCCGCCACCTGTCCGGGCAGCGCCTCGTTGCCTTTCAGATGGAAACTCAAATGGACCGCCAACGCCTGCTCGACGATCAGGATGAGCAGGAAGAACAAATACAACCACGGCGACTCGGAAGCGTCGGGCATCTTGTTCTTGTACGCCTCGAACGTATCGCCCGGCGAACGCAGCAAAATCGTGCCAGCTCGGTTATCGCGGGCGCGGGCAAGTTCCAACTTGTCGTGCGCCGCCCGCCTCAGGTCGCTTTCCTTGGCGGCGTCGATGTTGAAGGCGAAGGCGCGCAACTCGGTCTGCTCGGCCGCGCCCTCCTGGGTGTTGGGGAAAAACTCGAACACGTAGACGCCCGGCTCGCGCGAATCCTTGAACTCGTACGTCAGCGTGTTGTCCTTCGTGGGCATCAGGGGCTGTTCGGGGAACTCCTGCGGCTTGGCCATCTCGTCGGCCTTGTTCTTGTCGAAATCGCGCTGCGGCTGGAACCGCAACTTCACCTTCGGCTGATAGCGGGTGGCATCGAATTCGAACTTGACTTGCTCGCCGACGATGCGGTTGAGGTCGTCGCCGGAGCTGATGAGGTAGCGCTGCAAATCCATGATGAAAGGCGTGTAGAGAAACGACGAGATGCCGCTGCCCCAATCGTTCCACTTGGCCGCCGTGCCCGCCGTGCTGAGGACGGCGCAGCACCCGACCCTTGCCGTACTGCCTGGCCACGATGAACGGATCGCCGAACTCGATCGTCGTGCGGAATTCCTCGAACTGTGACGCCAAACTTTTCATCTTGGGATGCGCCGACAAGGTCTCCATGTCCGGCCGTTGCGCGTCGTTCTCGGCGCCGTGATCGTGCCGCAGGGCGTCGATGACTTTCACCAGGTTGAACAGGTACGGCGTGGCCAGCGCGGTGGTGATCTCCTTGCGGTAGCGCTCGACCGCATCGACGTAGCGATTGAACGAGTCCGGTTCGTTGACGGCAAGGTCGCGCGTCGCCTCGACCATCTTACGGCCCAACTCCTGGCGCGGGCCTTGTAATCGTCGATGGGGTGGTTGTTGGGCAGCGTCGCGATTTCCTCGGCCTGAAAACCGCTCGTCGGTTCAGGATCCCACTGCGAACGTGGTAGCGCCTGGTAATAGCGATCGATGCTCAAAAATCGCAGTCCCGCCCGATAATCCGCGAGCGTCTTGATGGCCGGGTGCTTGGGATCACGAAACATCAATTTCGGCTGCGCGTCATTTTGCAGCCGATCCTTGGCCTTCTCCTCGCGCTCCTCCGGCTGCATCAGGCCCGTCGGGTCAAGCGGGTCGAAAGGTCGGTTGCCGATCTGGAGCGGAAACAGGCCGTTGAATTTCTTGTAAAGCGTGGTGTTGTAAAACACCGGCCGAACCTTGTCGCCCATGAAATAGCACAGGCTACCGCCGTGCTGGACGTATTCCTGCACCTTTTGCAGCGTCTTGTCACTCTTGATCTCGGCGACGTTGAGGAAAATCACCGTCGGGTAAAGATCGAGGTTGATCCTGTCGAGGTCATCGGCCCGGCAGCGCTCGATCTCGTAGGACCGCGCGGCCTGGTAGGCGGCCTTCAGATGGTACAGGTCGCCGCCGTCAAGGTCGGGTGCCTGTCCGGTGCCGTCCACGACGAGCGTGGGCACGCGTTTGCGGACCTCGATGACCATGTCGCGGACGTTGTCCGCTTGCAGGCCGGTCTCCTCCGGCTCGATCTCGGCCGTGATCTGCACGTATTCCTGGTCGAGCCGGCGCTTGCGCTCGCGGTCCTCCGGCAAGTCCGCCGCGCGGATCTCCGGGCTGGCCTTCTTCTTGGCGAAGATGAGCGAAAACTTCTCGGTGATGCTACCGTCGGCCGGAACGCGGTCGATCGGCCGGGAGCCGGAGAACGCTTCCTTGCCGTCCACCTTGACGTGCAAGAACGTCTTCTTGTCGCTGGAACTGAAATTCTGAATCGTGACGCTAAACTCCGTCTCGACGCCCTCGGCCGCGACGCGCGTCTCGCGCGCAGGTCCGTGACGGCCAGATTGTCGTGATAGAGGGCCATCTGCCGGGCCTGGCCGCGGTAGGGGTGGGCTGTGTCGATCAGGCTGAGGTGGATGCCCGCCTCGACCAATTTCTCGACCGACTTGCGCAGCTCCTCCGCGCCGGGTCCGCTCCAGTCCAGGTCGCGGAAATCGCTGGCGAAATGCAAAATCTTCTGCCCCTGCTGCACGTCGTTGAAAAGCGCCTGCCCCTTGTTGATCGCCTCCACCGGATCGATATGCTCGGCCGACGGCTTGATAAACGGTTTCAGCGCCTGGTCGATGGCATCGACGGAACGATCGTTAAGACGCTGATCGAAGACGACCGTATCGAGGTCGGACAGGAGATAAATGCGCATCTGCTGATGCGACGGCGCCTGGGCGGCACTGTGGGCCAGTTGCTTGATCTGCTCCTTGGCGATCTCAAAGGAGTTCGTGTTCGGCCCCTTATCGGCAAAGTGATCGCCCATGCTCGGCGTGTCGTCGAGGATGACGATATGCGTCGCACCCTGTCCGGTCGGCATGGCCCCGACAAAACGCGCGACAAGGAACCCGGCCAAGAGGACCAGCAGGCAGCGCAACAACAGCAAAATAAGCTGTTCGATGATGAGCCGGCGGCGGTTGCGCTTCTGCGACTTGAGCAGGAACTCCATCGCCGCCCAGCGAATGCGCTTGAAGCGCATGCGGTTAATTAGGTGGATCAGGATCGGCGCGCTGACCAGCGCGCCGCCGGCGGCCATGTACCAGGGATGGAGGAACAGTTCCATGTATCGCAGACCTTCATATTTCACATAGCCCCCGGCAAGCCGGAGGTGTTTTCGTTCCCCCCGGCAAGCCGGGGGCTATGTGACGGATGCCATCACTAAACGGGGCCACGGTTTCGCACGGTCGTGGTGCGGGCGGCCATGCGGTGGTGCAAGAACTTCGTCAAGATCGCGTCGAGGTAGTCGCCGGTGCGTACCAGCTGGTAATCAATCCCTAGCCGCGTGCAGCCGCGGCGGACCTCGACGAGGTATTCCTCCAGCGCTTCCAGGTAGCCGTCGCGCAGGCGCGCGGGTCGCAGAGCAGATGCGGCAATTCTTCCATCCCCTCGAAACGCGTGGTGCCGGCGAACGGGAACGTCATCTCATCGTCGTCCAGAATGTGGAAAGCGAGGATGTCGTGCCGGCGTTGACACAGCATCTCCAGGCCGCGCAACAGCGGTTCGCGATCGACCAGGAAGTCCGAGATGATAACGATCATGCCGCGCTGCGGGATGCTCTCGGTGACGCGGCGGAGGATGCGTTCGATGTCGGTCTTCTCGCGCGGCTTGCTGACGTGCATGGCGTTGCAGACGGCGTCGATGTGCGTCAGCTGGCTGCGCGACGGCACGATCTGGCGCACGTCCGAATCGAACGTGATGGCGCCGACGGCGTCCTGCTGGCGGAGGAGCAAATACGACAGGCAGGCGCCGATGGTGCAGGCGTAGTTGTACTTGTTCATCGCGCCGCGGCCGTAGTGCATCGACTCGCTGACATCGACGACCAGCGTGCTGCGCAGGTTGGTTTCCGCCTCGTACTGCTTGATGTAGAAGCGGTCGGTTTTGGACCAGACCTTCCAGTCGAGGTGGCGGATGTCGTCGCCGCTGGTGTACTCGCGGTGCTGGACGAACTCGATGGAGTGTCCGAACAGCGGGCTTTTGTGCATGCCGGAGATGAAGCCCTCGACGACCTGCCTGGCACGCACGTCGAGCCGGGAAATCTTGGCAATCGTCGCGGGGTGCAGGAAGCGGCGCGGGTCTTCTTCTTGTACGGCCACAGATCTGGAGCTCCCTTACCAGCCCGCAGCGCCAGCAAGGGCAGAACCCTTGCTGGCGCTGCGGGCTGGTAAATCGGGTTATGACGCGAAAATCTTCTTGAAGCGCTCGTCGCGCGTCAGCTCGCTGTCCTTGGCGGGCGTGTCCTCGATCAGCTTCTTGATGACCGTGTCGGGGGTGATCCCTTCCGAGGCGGCGGTGAAGTTGGTGAGGATGCGGTGCCGCAGCACCGGGTAGGCCAGCGCCTGGATGTCTTCTGTCTGTACGTGGACCCGGCCGTAAAGGAGCGCGCGGGCCTTGCCGCCCAGGACGAGATATTGCACCGCACGCGGCCCGGCCCCCCACGACAGCCATTCGCGGATGAACTTCGGCACGCCCGGCTCGCCGACGCGCGTCTGCCGTACCAGCGCCAGCGTGTACCGGATGATATGGTCGCTGACCGGCACCTTGCGCACCAGATTTTGCAGTTCCATGATCTGATCGCCGCCCAGCACGGCGGTGATTTCATCATTTTGCAGCGACGTAGTACGGCGGGCGATCTCGAACTCCTCGTCGAACTTCGGGTAGCGCACGAAGACCTTGAACATGAAGCGGTCTTGCTGGGCTTCGGGCAGCGGGTAGGTGCCTTCCTGCTCGATCGGGTTCTGCGTGGCCAAGACGAAGAACGGCGCATCGAGACGATGGCGCACCCGGCCGACGGTGACTTGGCGTTCCTGCATGGCTTCGAGCAGGGCGGCCTGCGTCTTCGGCGGCGTGCGGTTGATCTCGTCGGCCAAAATGACGTTGGCGAACAGCGGGCCTTGCAGGAACTTGAATTCGCGCTGGCCGGTACTGCGGTTCTCCTCGATGACCTCGGTGCCGGTGATGTCCGACGGCATCAGGTCGGGCGTGAACTGGATGCGGCTGAAGGCCAGCGACAGCGAGCGCGACAGCGTGCTGATCATCAACGTTTTGGCCAATCCGGGCACGCCTTCGAGAATGCAGTGGCCCTTGCTGAAGAGAGCGATCAGCAATTCCTCGATGACCTGATCTTGGCCGACGATGATGCGGCTCAATTGTTTCTTGATATTTTCAAACGCCTCGCGCAAGCGGCGGACGGTGTTGAGGTCGTCCTGTGCCATGTCGGCCGGTTGGGTGGTCTGTTCGTTCATGCGGTTCTCAGTGTGTGTGGTTAATGGTTAGCGACGCTTCGCAGAAGCGTTCTTCAGACGCTTCTGCGAAGCGTCGCTAAACTGACGGACTAACGTTGGTAAATCGGCAAGGCGGCATTATCCAGTTGGAGGATGGTCAGGTAAACCGGCGTGATGAAGGCGGGGCCGACGTGTCCGCCGGACCAGCTACCGTCGCCGGACTGCGAATGAATGATGCTCTCGAAGTTGTCCTTCTTGTATTTGCTCCACGTCAGGCGCTCGCTCTCCTTGGAGCTGGGGAAGAGGTTGGCGTAGCGGTCGTCGCCGAGGACGTAGACGGCCTGGGCGAAGTAGTAGTGCGTGTACTCGTCGTGGCCGAAGCGGGCGCCGCCGAGTCCGCCGAGATTCTGCTGGCAGAACTTGAGCCATTTCTTGACCAGGGGCGAGTTGTAATCGCCGAAGCTGAAGCCGCAGGCGATGGCGGCGGCGGTCAGGGCGGGCCGGCCGTCGCCGCCGCCGCCGCCGCCGAGACTGTACACGACGCCGCCCTGGGTGTTGGTGGAATCGTGCAGGTATTTCTGGGCCATCTTGATCGCTTCCTGCGGCACGATGATGCCGGCGTTGCGGGCGGCGCGAAGGGCCTGGACCTGCGTGATGGTCACGGAACCCTCGTCGAAATTGCTGCCCTCGCGGGCGGATACGTAGCCCCAGCCGCCGCGGTTGGTCTGGGCGGCGTGCGAGAACTTGCAGGCGCGTTCGAGGATGTCCACCAGCCGGCGGCGGCGGTCACCTTCCTCCTCCTCGCCGACGACGCAGGAGAGGAAGAGCGTGCCGAAGCCGTGGCCGTACATGTACCGGCCGGCCTCGCCGGGGATATTCGGGTTGCCGATCATGCCGTTGGGCATGCTGTGGGCCATCAGCCAATCGGCGGCGCGGCGGATGTTGTCCTTGTACTTGCCCTCGCGGATGGTGCTGCCTTCCATGAGCATGGCCATGCCACTGATGCCGGTCATGGTCACGGGGTACTGGCCGCCGAACGCCTCCCAGTGTCCATCCTTGGCCTGACTCTTGGCGAGGTACTCCAGGCCCTTCTGCACCGCCTTGCGTTGTTCCGCCGACATTTCGTCGGCCCGCGCCAGGGGGACCGCCAGCGCCAACAGCGCCAGCGCCGCCAGCAGCGGGACGGCTTGGGGAGATTGCGTACGCATGACGACGAACTCCTGGACCGAAGAAACATTCGATATTCGCACGAGGGGCGGCACCCCTCTCTGACGATTGTAGTGATCGTTTCTGACAGGGGAAAAGCCACATAGCCCCCGGCAAGCCGGGGGTTGTTCCCCCGGCAAGCCGGGGGCTATGTACGCGGAGTTAGCGCGGCGGGACAATTTCCCGAATGCGCGCCGCGTTCGACGGCCCTGCGCTTGGCTTTCAGCTCCCGATCGACCGCGTCCACGTCCGCCTGTGCCCCCTGGATCGCCGACGTTTCGGCGGACTTGCCGTCCTTGTCCTCGGCCAATGCGGGATAGTGACTGATCCGCGCGTTGTAGCTGAGGAAGTCGATCGTGCCGGCGCGGTTATCGACGCGGACGCCCCAGAAATTCTGGGCGGTCAAGCTGTCGTCGGAGAAGATCACCCGGCCGCTCCGCTTCTCGATGCTCATGGCGTAGACGGTGGAGTTCGCCCGCCCGGTGAAGTTCTGGAACTCCTGCTTGCGCGCGGTCAGCAGAATCACGGGCAGCTCGCGGAACTGGTCGAGCACCAGCATTTGGTTTTTCGCCGGCACGTACCAGAACACCCCGCCGGTGGTCCGCTCGAAGGCGTAAATCATGCCGTTGACCGCCACGGTCCTCATGCCCAGCTGCGTCATGACGTTGCTCATGATGCCGGAGGGCATGCCCCGATTCATGTTGTTCATCTCCATCGGGGCCTGGCAGGCGAAGTAGAAATTCTTGTGGTCGGCCAGGAGGTGGATGACCTGGACGTTCTGGAGATCCTCGGCGGGGCGGGCCATCTGGCCGGTCATCACTTCCTTGCGCGCCCGCAGGTCGATGACGTGAACTTTGCCCGACGGCTCGACCACGCCGGCCAGCGACTCGTCCTCGCTGCGGGTCACGATCGAACGGGCGGCGTAGGTTTGCTGCCACACGGCGCGGGCGGTCAGCGGGTCGTACAGCCGAAGCTGCACACCTCCGGCGGGGCCATTCTCGGAGACCAGGATAAAGCGGCCGAAGATCTGGAGCCGTTTCTTGAAGACGGCCGAGAAGTCGGGGGCCTTGACGGTGATGCCGTCGTCGGCACGGAACACGCGCGTGGCGCTGGGGGCGTTATCGTGGTCCAGCTCGACGACGAAAACGTGGTTGTCGTCGGCGAAGAGGTAATTGTGCGGGTAAACGTCCATGCGCGTCCACAGTGTCCGTCCGGTGAGCGGATCGAGGACGGTGAGCGTCTCGCGCGCCTGCACGCACAGGGCACGGCCCTGGAGCGAGCCGGCCTCGCCGAGCCGCTGCGCCCAGCCGTCGAGATAGGTGACGACCACGCTGCCATCGCGCGGATCGACCACGGGCGGATGTTGCGGGTTGAGTCCGTTGGGCTGTCCCCTGCGCACGCCGACTGGCCCGGTCATGGAGACGAGGTCTTCTTTCCACAGCACCTTGCGGTTGACCGGATCGATGCCGAACACCATGTTGCAGGCGGGCAGGACGATGAGATGGCCCAGGGTGCGGTAGGGGAAGCGCGGCTCGCGCGGCGGATTGCCGACCGCGTTGTTGACGTTGACGACCATGCCCATGCCGCCCATGCCGCCCATGCCGTTGAACTGGTTCATCTGATTTTGGCCGAGCACTTGGCCGGCCAACATCTGGAACATGGTGGGCGGCAGAGTGTGCGACCAAACTTCCTTGAACGGCTCGCTGGAGTTGGTGCCGGGGAGCGTGCGGTCGAGGAGCTTGAACTTGTGACTGGATTGGCTCAGTCCGACGATGTGGCTGCGGAAATACGGCAGATCCTCGCCGCTGTGCTCGAACTGGAAGAGCTGGCCGCTGTCGGACGGCCGCACGCCGTCGTTCTTCCGCGTCGCCTTGAGCCGGGTCGAGCCGAACGGGTCCGGCTCGTCCAGGTACGGTAGCAGGCGCTTGTCGGTGGCGGTGTCGTTGTAGAAATCGCGTCCGGTCTTGCCGTCGCGAATGATCACGTCGGGGTATTCACTGCCGAGCCGGCGGTAGCAATAGGCGGCATCTTCGAGCAGCCCCTTTCGCGTGTACAACCGGGCCAGCGCCTCGGTGGCGCGGGCGGCCAACTCGGGGCCGTGCTCGCCGGTGCGGAACTGGTTCAGCTCCAGCTCCGCTTCCAGAAGGGGATGCTCGTTCGCGCCTTCCTTCTGTTCCATGAGGCGATCGACCAGTTGCAAGCGGGCCTCCTTGCCGGCGGCGGAGACCGAGCCGAACATGCGCACGAACTGGCGCAGGGCGTCGAGGTCGTTGGTCTGGCGCAGCTGCTCCCACTTGTCGGCGATGAGTTTTTCCAAAGGCGCGCGATGTTCCGGCTTGGCCTTGGCCATCATGGCGATGATCCGGCCGCGTGACCAGACGTCGGGAGCGGCCTTGACTTGCCGTTCATCGACGGCGGGCACCAGCTCTTGCTGCTTGCCGGCCACGCCAGCGAACTCCTGGTATTTCTCGAACGCCTCGACGAGCCGGCCCTGCTCCTCGCGGCCCTTGCCGACCAGCCACAGGTAGGTGGCGCGACGGCGGCGCTGTTCGTCCTGCCGCTCCTTCTTGTCTTTTTCGTCCTTGATGCCGTCCATCTCGATGTTGCACAACTCCTCGTACTCGGGGAGGTACTTCTCGGCGTCGTTGAAATGATCCGTGATGTAGGCGGTCAGCGTGTCGTACAGCTTGGCGCAGGCGCGGCGCGAGTGTCCTTGTCGGGGTTGTTCTTCGAGCGCCGTGCTGAGATCCTCGATGGCGCCGGGCAGGTCGTTCTTGGCCAGGCGCAAATCGCCGCGCTCGGTCAGGCCGACCGGATCGTTGGGGTTCTTGGCGATCCGTTCGTCCATCTGGGCGATTTTGACCTTGATCTGCGGGTAGACGACGACCTCGGTGGGTGTCAGGGAGATGACCTCGCCCTCGTAGAAGAGCAGGTTGCCGGGCACGTCGTAATCGTTACCGCCGGGCGTGCGCGGGTGGGACGGCGTGGTGCCGACGACCTTGCCGCGGTCCATGTCGATGGCGCAGATTTGCGGCTCCTTGGCGCGGCCGGCTTCCTTGAGCGGCAGGTAATAAACGTTGTCGCTGCCGATGCCCTGGCCGGACGGCATTCCAGTCGGCAGCGTCCACAGGATTTCGCCGGTAGACAGGCTCAGGCCGCGCACGCTGGTCTTGCCGACGATGAGGACTTTGCCGTTGTAGACGTTGCCCAGATACAGATCATCTTCCTGCTTGGGCTTGTGCCAGACGGGCGAGCCGTCGCGCAGGTTGACGCAGTGGATGGAGCGCGCGTCGGGGGCGGTGAAGACGACCTTGCCATCCGCGATGACCGGGGCGGACGCCTTCCACTGGTTGTGGTGCGGCGTGGCCTGCAAGGGCTGTCCATTCGGCCCCACGATGATCCGGCCGCGGCGCATCATCATGATCTGCTGCGCGTTGAACTCCTGGGTCGGCTTGTTGTCGCTCTTTTCGCGGTAGGGGTAGGCCCAGACCAGGCTGTTTTCGAGCAGGTTAATGCCGAAGACGGCGCCGGCATTGGTCGGGCAGACGAGGATGCCCTCGCCGTAAGTGAGGTGGGCTGCCGTGGTCCGCCGCAGCACGTCGTTTTGCATCTTGTCCTGCGTCGTGCCGAGGGTCTGCGTCGAGACGACGGCCCCCTTGTTGTCGGGGTCGAGGCAGACCAATCGCAATTCCTGTTGTTTTTCGATCAGCACGTACAGCTTGCCGGCCAGGGGTAGGGGCGGCCCCAGGAAATAGCAGTCGGCGAACGGTCCTTTTTCGGTCGGGTCGCCCAACTCCCAGGTCAACTTGCCGTTGGTGGCCAGGCTGAACGCTTGCAGACGGTTGTGGCTGATGGCGTCTTGCACATCCTGGGAATAACTATTGTTCTGCTGCATGTTGGGGTTGAAACCCATGTTCGGCATGTTGGAGGCGTGGGGCGGCGGCGGGACGGCGAGATCCTCGACGGCGTAGACATACTGGCCGTCGGTGCTGAGGGTGCCGACCGTGGAGTTCTCGAACAAGATCTGCGGCTGCTGGCCGGTGCCGCCGTTCTGGCCGACGTAATAGTTGAGCCATTCGGTCATCGGCTGGCTCCTGCGACTGTCGCTGCTTCGTTGCAGCAGGCGTTCGAGGCTCCAGTTGGACGGCGACGCCCAGGCGATCTCGCCCTCCGGGAGCGGCGTGCTGGACTGCGGGACTTTCTTCAACGCCCGCGCCACGATGCCCCAGTAATTCCGGTAAATGAGCAGGGGGATTTTCTGTTCGCCTCGGGTAACTGTCACCGTGATCGGCGAGAAGGCGGGGATGATCGGCTGCTTGCGCGTGCCGGTCCAGTAGTCGGTGGCCTGCTTGATGCGCTTGTACGGTTCGGGGTTTTCTTTCTCGTCGTCTTTCATCATCATCGACGCGCAGCCAGTTGGCGGTCATGAAGGCCGGCCCGCCGATGAGTTGGTTGGCACGGTTGGGGGTGGCGCGGTAGACGACGGCGTCGGTGGCGTCCTGGCTGAAGTTGGGCCGACCGAGCCTGACCACGTACTCTTCCAGATCCTCGACGCTGACGGCCTGGTCGCCGAAGGCGACTTCGCGCGTACGGCCCTTGAGCAGCCGCCACAGTTCTTTCTCGCTGTAAACGTTGCCGGCCAGGATGGTGTTCTGGCTGGACGACGACGGCGGTGCGCCGTGGGCCGCCTGCGCCGCCTTGGCCAAAACGAGCGGCGACACCTTGTCCGGCCCCTGCCGACTGATGAGTTTGCTGTAGCATAGAAGCGCCGGCATCGAGTTGCCGCGGTCGAGGTGGTAGTCGGCCAGGAGCTTGATCGCCTCGGCGCCGGCGTCGGTGTGGCCGTACTTTTTCATGATCTCGGCGAGCAGGACATAATCGCCGTTCTGCTTGGCCTTCTTGAGCATTTCGGCGGCCTTGGCGCCGTAGGTCAGCTTGTAGAAATCCAAGCCGGCGGCCGGCAGCGTGCCGAGGAGGCGATCCGCTTCCTGTTTGACGCTGACCCAGGTCAGCACGTCCTTGCCCTCGGCGTTCTTGCGCGTCAGGCGGACGAAAACGTCCTCGTCGATTTCCAGCAGTTTCTGCAAATGAGGGACGGCGATGTCCCACTGTTCGTTGCGGATGTAATCGTCGGCGGCCTGGATGGCGTCCTTACGCCGCTTTTCGTCCTTGGGCAGGCTGATGCCGCTGTTGAGGAAGCCGTCGGGATTCATGCCCTCTTGCGGCGCGGCCGGCGCGAGGGCGCGGCCGGCATGACGGCGGTTTTGACCTGGGCACGCCCATGATCCAGCCATAGCGCGGAGACGGCCACGAGAAGCGCCAGCAGGACGACGAAGGATCGGCGGAAACTCCACGTCATTGGCGGAATACCCCCAAAAAGCAAAAATCCTTAATGGGCGCGGCGGGCGGAAGGACTCCTGAAGGATTCTCTCACAGTTGCCTGAGAGCTGACAAGCGTAATCCCCCCACACAACGACGAGACAGCGGAGGGTAGCTAACATTATTCCACATAGCCCCCGGCAAGCCGGGGGCTATGTGGCTATAATGCCATTTTATCCGTCAACCTGGAGTTCCGCCGATGTCCCACTCCGTCCCGCCCGTCTCCGCAAGCTCGCGCGGCGAGGGCCGGCCAGTGCGGCGGCGCACCCGCACCTTTCGGCCGAACTACCTGTCGTTCGCCGGGACATATCAATGTACCCACACCTTGCCTTAGTACAACGCTGTGAGTAGAATGTCTCCGGTCGCCCCTCTTCCCCGGAGGCAGGTTCCATGTCCACGCCACGCCGCCTTGCCATCAGCTACAGCCGTTTCAGCGATCCCATCCAGGCTAAGGGCGATTCGCAGGACCGTCAGGACCGGATGTTCCGGGAGTTCTGCACGTACCACAACCTGACCCCGCTCGCCGAGGTGTTCGCTGACCGGGGCCGATCGGGGTACAAGGATGAGCACCGGAAGAAGGGCCGCCTCGGGCAACTCGTGGCGATGGCCAAGGACGAGCGATTCGAGCCGGGAACCGTTATCGTGGTCGAGGCGTGGGACCGGCTCGGCCGCCTGCGGCCGGACAAGATGACGGCGCTTGTGTCGGAACTGGTGCAACTTGGCCTCGGCATCGGCGTGTGTCGGCTGGGCGACATTTTCACCGAAGAGGACTTCGGAACGCACAAATGGACCACGCTGGCCGTGTTCATCCAGCTGGCCTATCAGGAGTCGAAGCAGAAGGCGGAGCCGCCTGGCCGCCTCGTGGGGGCAGCGCCGGAAGCGCGCGAGGGAGAAGGGCGAACTACCGACAACCCGGCTACCCGCCTGGCTGGAAGTCGTCAACGGCGAGGCGCGGTTGATCCCGGAGCGGGCCGCTGTCGTCAAGCGCATCTTCCGGCTGTCGGCGGAGGGCAAGGGGCACACGAGCATCACCGGCATACTGACGAGGGAGGGCGTGAAGCCGTTCGGCGAGCGCCGGGTGAACGCCGGCCGGAGCCGTTCGCAGTTCTGCGGCAAATGGTCCCGGCCCTACGTCCGCAACATCCTTCAGGACCGCCGCGCCGTCGGCGAGTACCAGCCCCGAAAGATGGACGGCACGCCGGACGGCACGCCGCTGCCGAACTTCTACCCGGCCGCCGTTTCGGAGACGGAATATCTACTGGCCCGCGCCGGCCAGGATGAGCGCATGGGACGAGACAAACGAGGGAGTGTCATCGTGGCCCGGCAGGTCAAGTACGTCAACCTGTTTCGGAATCTCCTCAAGCACGCCCGCGACGGCGAAGGCTGGATGCTGCACAACAAGGGCAACAGCAAAAAGCCGGAGCTTCTGCTCATCAACGGCGGCGGCAACCAGGGGCGCGGCCCCTGCTACACCTTCCCCTATCCCGTCTTTGAAACGGCGATCCTGGATTTGCTCGCCGAAGTGAAACCCGAGGAGGTATTCCCCGACGGCAAGGAGGCGCCGAGCACGGCGGAGGTGATCCGGGCGAAGCTGGCCAACATCCGCAAGGACATCGCCCGGTTACAGGAAGACTTGAAGGAAGGCTACAGCAAGGCGTTAACGGCCGTCCTGCGCGAGCATGAGGCCGAAGAGGAGCGCGTCGCCGAAGAGTTGCAAAGGGAACTGGCGCGGGCGGTCAAGCCTGCGGCGATCGCCATGAAGCAAGTACCGTCGCTCAGGAAGCAGATCGAGAAGGAGGGCGATGAGGCACGGCTCCGGATGCGCCCGGTGCTGCGCCGCGTCATCGAGGAAGCCTGGATGCTGACCGTGCGGCGCCGCTCGTGGTGCCTGGCCGCCGTGCAACTGTTCTTCAGCGGCGGCGCCAGGCGGGATTATCTGATCGTCCACCAGACGGCGGCATACCGAAGGCCGGGAGGGTGGTTCGCCAAAACCTTCGCCGAGGCCGGTCTTCCTGACAATCTGGACATGCGCCGGCGCGACCACACGAAGCGTCTGGAAAAGGAACTGCTCGCGTTCGACCTTGCGTAAAATGGGAGCGGGACGCCGGGGGTAGCTGCCCGGCGAGTCCAGCGTGCCGGCGTGCTCACCTCGACGCGCCGGCACGCTGGGCAGTGCCCATATCGAGGTGAAGCATGTCAGAGAAAACTCTCGGCGAACGCATCTACGCACTGGTACAAAATGAGATTCAGGAAACGTGGGACCGCTACCGAGCGCCCTTCCTCCGCTTCTCTGAAGGCAAGGCGACGGCAGCGGATAAAAAACAACTCGCCGGCCTGTGGCGCGAGTTGCACGGAGCCTTTCGGGCGCTCGATGCGCTGAAGTACGAGAACGATGAAGGCTTGAATCACATGGTTCGGTGTTACGAGTATTGGGGCATCGACAAACCTCCCCTGCCCGGACCCGGCGACCACCCTCGCATTCTCGGCCCGATCTACCATTTCAGGCGTACAAAGGACGGGTTGACTTTACGCGCTTCCACGCGCGAGGAATTACTTGAACAGTCCTCCCTTGTGGACTGCGTACAGGAGCCGCAACGCCGAGGCCCCAAAAAGCTCAAGGAGACTACAGAGAAGCGAAACAGACGCATCCGGGAGCACTTTGAATCAGGCGAGACCGACCCGGTGAAGATTCACGGCTACATCAAGCTCGATGCGCCGGAACTGTTGAAAGGGAAGAAGAAGGACGGGAAGGTGGGCACGATCGACCCCTCTATGATGATGCTCCTATACAAACGGTGGCTAAAGAAGCAAATCTAATTGCAGTTAGTCTGACTAACTGCAATTAGTCAGCATTTTTCAGCAGA
This sequence comes from uncultured Planctomycetota bacterium, assembly GCA_963767535.1. Taxonomy (GTDB): domain Bacteria; phylum Planctomycetota; class Planctomycetia; order Gemmatales; family Gemmataceae; genus JAJPHU01. The sequence goes on along the minus strand of CAVYEC010000003.1, from coordinate 4,240,546 downwards.
AAAACCGCCATTTCACCTCCGCCCCCGCGAATGGCTACGCAACAATGATTGCATGGATAAGCAACCATTGCTGCGAGATTCCTCGATGCCACCCTACATGAAGACGCCGGCCGTGGCCGACCTGCTGGGCGTCCCCTATTGGAAGATCGTTCAACTCCTTCGTTCCCGCTCCATCACTCCGCCTGCCAAGGACACTTCCGGAGATTTCGTGTGGGTCGAGGCGGACGTTGAACGCGCCCGTCAGGCGCTCGCCGTGCGCCGGCGGGGCCGTCCGGCTATTCAACAGGGGGTGGCCCATGCCTGACCGTCCCCTGACCCTGGCCCGACCGCGCAAACGACGGCGACGGGAGACGCCTGCCGAAGTGATGGAGCGTCTCCTGCGCCACCTGGCATCGAGTCCCGATCCTCTGGTGAGCGGCTGGGCGAAGAAGCTGCGCGACGAAGGTGCATCCGGTACGAAGTGAAAAAAGCCGGCGCGAGCATGACCAGTGCTCGCGCCGGCCAAAAAACTGAAGCTGTTATGACCATAAACGATACCCCGTCGAATTTCCAGTCCGGCAGCAACGGCGACGCCGCCGGTGATTACCTCACAGCCGCCAAGCGCGGCGGCGAAGCCTGTCGGGTTGCCGCCCACGATTACCTCGCACGGGGCTGGTCTTCGCTGGCCGTCTGCCCGCCCGACCATGCCGGCGTGGGCAAGAAGCACGGCCAGGAGTGTGACTCCCCCGGCAAGGCCCCGTGGGGTCTATGGAAAGAGTACCAGTCCCGTCTGCCCGCCGACAAAGAACTCGACAAGAAATGGCGTGACAACCCCCTCCTCAACGTCGGCATTGCCCTCGGCCCCGTGAGCGGTCTGGTCCGCGTGGACGTGGACGGCGAAGAGGGCGAGCGGTTCTTGCTGGAAGTGAGTGGGGGCGACATTCCCGACACCCTGGAGATGACCTCGGGCGGGGACGGGCGCGGGCTGCTGTACGCCATACCGCCCGGCGTCGTCTTGCGTCCCACGCACCAGCACGGCCAGAAAGTACATAGCGGCCTCAGCCTGCTCGGTCAGGGTTCGCAAACGGTGATGCCGCCCAGCCGTCACAAGAGCGGCCGGCGTTACACCTGGAAGCCCGGCCACGGACCCGACGAGATTAAGTCCGCACCCGCCCCGACATGGCTCATCAAGCTCATGTCCGAAGGGCAGCGGAACGGGCAGGGCGGCAAGGCTCGATCCGCCCCCCTGGAAGATGGGGAGGTTATCAGCGATGGCAAGCGCGATACGACGCTTGCCTCTCTCGCCGGCTCGATGCGCCGACGGGGCATGACCGCCGACGAGATATTCGCCGCCCTGATGGCCGTCAACGAACGCTGTGACCCGCCCTTGTCCGAGGCGCAGGTCCGCAAGATCGCGGACTCGATCGCCCGCTATCCGCCGGCCGAGGCGATGGCCGCCTCGGTGAAGCTCGCGTCGAGCTGGGGCAAGGGCACCGAGGGCAAAGACATTATCCGCGCCTATTGGGAGGAGACCTTGAAGCCGAGGTTTCGACGCGGCGAGGAAGTCTACTCCGAAGAGCGCAAGGGCACCGTCCGCCGCACGGCGGTTTGTTTCGGGGCCAACACAGAACTACTCAAGCGGCTGGAGAAGGCGTCCAACGCCCCGAAGGTCGAGACCAAATCCGGTCAGTCGGAGGTGAAGGCCGAGGCCCTGCCGGGTTTCTTCAAGAAGTGGGCACCGACCGCATGGGAGGATATGTGCGCCGCGCTCGACGAAGAGGCCAACGCGCAGGAAGTGTGTGAGCCGGCCGCCGAGGAGTTTCACCGCGCACTCTCTTTGGTGCTTTGCCAGTTGGTAGCCCTCGGCGAGCTGCGGACCTCAAGGAGTGGTCCCGAGACGGTCATCGAGCGCCGCACGCTGCTCGATTTCGCCACCCGGTTTGCCAAGCCCGGCACCGGGTGGCAGCGCGTCCGCAGCTATTTCCTCTGGGGGCGACGGGACACCTCCAATTCCCCTTTGCGGCTGGCCGTGCGCGTCGAGTTGCTGGGGCAGGTCCATAGCGGCGACCTGGCACGTCTCACGCCCCGACGTTTCTCCGACCTTTGCAGACTCTACAACGTCGGCGCCGCCGGTGATGACTGCCGGCCCGGAGGGGCGCGGGCCGTCGAGTTGACGGCCGATTTCATTGCCGGATTGCCGGACGAGCGGCCTATGGCGACTAACAACGAATCCCGCGCGGAGGGCGATTCTTGCGGCAATTCAGAAGGAAGTTGTTATGACACAAAGACTTAACCTTGCCGTAGCGGTTGCCGTTTCTCTTGCCGGAGCCTACTTCCGGCAAGAGAAACGGCAAGGAGTGGTTGCCGTTTCTCTTGCCGGAAGGTCGCTTTTTCGCGCTCCGGCAACGCTTACGGCAACCGCTACGGCAAGGTGCGTGTGTGTGTAGAGGGAGCTTGATACGCGCTTGATACCACAGAGAGAGGAGAGGCCCCGGAACTCTGTGGGACAGGTGGCCATCGGCGAGAAAAGAAGCAAATGGACCGCGAAACAATGCTCGTGGTGCTGGCCCGTGAAGCCGGATTTCTGAAGACCGTGGGGGCGTGCCGGCGGCTGAACCTGAGCACGTCTCAGCTTCTCGCCCTGCGCCGACAGATGCTCCAGCAAGTCCTCGGCGTGAACAGGCTGCCGAGGCTGTCGAAGCCGGAACAAACCGAAGGGGAAAGACAATCGCCATGATCGAACTCGACCACCTGGCCCTGATCGTGTGTGACTTCCCGGCCATGCGGTTATTCCGGAACTTCATCGCCACCCTGGAAGTGGACGGGCCGGCGCGGGTCATCTTCCTCGATCACGAAGAGGACGGCTCCTGCTGCCGGCGTGAAGACCCCGAACATACCGTGCGGCGCATCCTCGACGCGCTGGAGGGCGAGGGCGGCAAGCATGTGGACATCGTGCAGCACATCGAGACGGGCAAATGAACTCACTAGCCGCCGTCCGAGCTGGCCCGACGGTAGGCGGCATCCAAAAGGTAGGGCCGTGAGGATTTGACGATGACGACTACATTGACGCCGAATCGGGGAATGGCTCTCCGATCGCTCCGCGAGGTCATTGAGTACCTGGAAGACGAGGCCGAAGACTTCTTCCAGAGCGGAGAACCTCAAGACCACATTTATTTGCATGTGCGCTCACTGCAAAGCTGGCTCGACGCGCAGGAACATGATGACTCGTTCGAGACGGAAGCCCGCGAGGTGCTTGAGCTTTACGGCCGCCGTACCGACGGCATGAGCATCGAGCAAGTGAAGGAAGCGCTCGAACGGGAGGGTCAGTGCGGAGCCTGGGAAGTGGTTATGGCGGTCAAGGGCGGGGCAAACTATCCCGTCCGGATGCCGCCCGAGGCCATCGGTATCGGCGAAGCGCCCCTCTCCCGTGTCATAACGCCGGAAGGCGAGTGGACCGGCGAGGAATTCGAGCAGGCACAAGCGGAGTTAGTCCGCCTCGGTAAGCGATGCTGGACCTCGGACGTGATTCGGCACCTTGTCGCGAAACGGGAGTCTGCGGGTAATTGATGACCAAACGCGAACCGCCGCCGGCACAGGGACGCCGCCGGCGGTTCGTTATCCAAAAGGTACACGCATTGTACCACGAGGCGACCGTATGAACACCAACACCGTGATTTCCTTCTCGGGATGGATTCGCCGAGGCCGCGGCCCTTGGCGCCTCTTCTGCCGCGCCGCCACGGAGCAAGCCTGCCTCGACCGACTCCTGAAGGAATCGCCGGTGGGAACCGATAAACTCGTCCGCCAGGGCGACGGCGATCCTAACGGCGAGAAGCGCAACGGTGTCCCTCTCCGGCGTCGGTTCTGACGGACCATCTCCCCCTCGAGGGAGACGGTCGCCCAAATCGCCAACGGAGTAGAAGCCAGCACGGAAATGAGGTGCGATGTGTGTCTGATCCCAAGCTTAGCAGTTCTCAGACCGGGATGCTACATGACTACCGATGAAGCGTTGCACATTCTTTTGAAGCGCTACGTGAAGCTGGTGGAGAAAGCCGAGGCCGAGGGCGACGCCGACGCGGAAGCGAAGTACACGCTGCGGCGCGACCGGCTGAGCGGGTTGATTGCCCATCGCAAGATACTGGAAAACCACAGCCGCCGCGCGAGGCCGAGGCGGTTTGTCGATGACGGCGGACATTACCGACAGGGGGAGGGGTAGCATTGCGTAAAGAAATTCTCACCAGGCTTGCCCGTCTCGAGGCGCGTATCGCCGAGGCAGAGGAGGGCGACGACGGCGCCGACGACCTGACCCCGGAGTTCCGCGCCGAACTGGAGCGCCGCGAGCAGCTGCGCGAGTACATGGACGGTATCGAACGATTCGAGTTCTGGCTGATCGCGGAAACGGCCCAGAAGGACGGACTCAGCGAGGAGGACCACCGGCGCCTCGGCGAACAGTTCGCCGAGGCGCAGGCCCGGCTCGATGGTGGCGAGAAGCCGGACATTTTCGGGCCGCCCGTCTCCGAAGAGGAACTTGTCGAGTTGCGCGACTGGTGGCAAAAGAACGAGCCGCGCATCCCGAGGCACCCGAATTTGCCGAATTGCTATCAGCTTCGTCCGGATTTGCCGTGGGTGGCGATGCCGCCGGACATGATCCACCTCGACCTCAATCCTCCCGACCACCCGCACTACCGGGAGAGGCTCAATCAATCCGTCGAAGACCTGCGCAAGTGGCGTATCCGCCTGGCGCGCGAGGACCGCAAAAATAGCACGGAGACGACGCCATGAAAGACGCCAAAGACACCCGCGCCCGCCGCGTCCGGACCAAACTCAAGGGGCACGTCCTGGACCTCCACGAAGAGTTGAAGGCGATGTACTTCGCGCTCAACGACCTGGATTTCCCGGCGTTTGCGGAACACCTCGGCACCCTGACCGTCGGCCTGGCCGAACTCAACTCCTCCATGCACCACATGGCCGCGATCCGCTACTACCGTCGCGCCATGTTTCAGGACGGCAAGGGCCGCGGTGCGAAAGAGGCCAGTTCCGCACCGCCGAGAAAGAGCAAGCGAAAGACCGGGTAAAATACTGTCGGGCGGTGCGGACGTGCCGCCCTGTTTCCTCTGTTCCGACGACGGGCGGTTCCGGGCGCGGTGTCGTCGTCCGCCGCGAAGTTCGACCGGGGCCGCCCGTTTTTTTCTTTCGGAGACCTCCCTTGTCCGATTCATCGACCCCCACCGTATCCCCGGCGGAACACGCCCGGTTGCAGGGCGCTCTCGAAGCTCCCTTTGACCGGCAGTGGCGCCGCACCCAGAAATTCCACGGCGCGGAAAAGCCGCCGACGAAAACCGAGGAACCGCCGGCCGTACCCGCCTGGGAGGAGTCCCGCCGACGCCGGACCCACGCCGCACGCGCCGCCGGGCTGCTGCCCCCCGGCGAAGAATTGCCCTACGATCCGGAGCGCGATGGTCCCAAGTCCGAGGCGATTGAAGGCAACGGCGGCTGGACGCTGCTGCCGGGCGACACGCGCGTCGGCACGGAGGAGAATCCCCTCACCGACGCCGAGGCCCTGGCGCAACTCAAGCAGAGGCTCGCCGACCGCCTCGGCATCTCGATCGACGGGACCAAACCCGACCCGTCCGGCCCGCGCGACCTGCTCCCCTCCGGCGTCCACTGGCATCGAGTCCAGTACATGGGCGTGGCGGGGGCGAGCCTGGTCGTCAACGGTGCGCACGCCGACCTAACCTTGAAGCTGAGTACCTTTGACGCGCAGAAGGCGGACCACTTCGACCGGCGCGAGGAACTCCTGGCCGAGCCGATCCGCGAAGTGATCCGGCGGGAAGTCACGGACCACCCCGCACGGCGGCGGCTGTTGACCGTACAGGCCGAGTTGACCGCACTCCAGGCACGCAACGCCAGCGAACGGGCCGGCCTCGAAGCGGAGCTGTCCGCCCTCACCCAAACGCGCGAGCAGACCGTTGCCGACGCCAAGCCCGGCATGGCGGCCGCACTCCTCGACGCCGACGAGAAGATTGACGCCGCGAAAGCCAAGCTGTCACGTCTCGATAAGGTGCGCGACGAGTTGGAGGGCATGGCAGAGCAGGCCGAGCGACGGCTCAAAATCGTGGTGGTGGAGTTGGCCCGCGAACACGCCACGGCCATTTGCTCCCGCGTGTTCGCCCACCGGGACCAAATCTGGCAGGCGTTCACCATGTGGGCCGACCCGCTCCTTACCGCCGTCGCCATGATCGAGCGGACGCTGACCGGCATGAGCGAGGATGATGTCATCCGCCACGCCGAGAAGATGCTTTCGGAGCTGATGCGACCCGACCCCGAACCGACCCCGCCGCCTCCGGTGCCCGAGCCGTCCGCCGAAACCACACCGCCGCCGTTCGAAGTGGCTTAACGATCCCATACCCCCGCGAAGGGAGAATGATCCATGTTCCGCGTACCGCCCGGTTACGACCTTTCCATGAGTGACCAGTCCGCCGACGGCGACCACAAGGCCGCCTGCCACAAGGCGCTGGCCGACCTCGGACTTCACATTCACCCCTCCGCGCTCGATGGGGATGATGAGAGCTTCATCAAGAGTGTTCACGGCGCGGCGCACGCGATGAAGGGCGTCAACGCCCGCATCGTGGTCCCGAAGTCCGAGGAACCCGAGGCTGCCGGCGACGACCAGGACCGCGACGGCATCCAGGTCGAATACCACGGACCCCGCCAGCCCAACACGCAAATGCTCAGCACCACGAGCGGCCGCAAGCGCAAGAAGCGGCTGCGCGTCGGCGGAGGCTTTCAGCTGAGTACCGCCGAACTGGAAGAGTTGTCCCGGCAGTTCGGCGAGCCGAGCGCGGCGGAGATGGCCGACATCGAGGCGCGGGCCGCGAAGTTCAGCACGCAAAAGCCGAGTAAGTGGGACAAGCCGGCGAAGGCCGAGGGCGCCGAGCTGTCGTCGGCCGCCGAGGGCATCGACTCTGAGGAAGACTGGATCGCCGAGCGTGCCCGTCGCCAATCGAACCCCGAGGCGAAGTGAGAAGCCATGAACCAACGCCCCACCGAACCCGAGCTCTTTCACGCGCTGCACGAAGCCGCGCACGCCGTGGTCAGTCTCTACCATGACATGCCGGTCTCGGAAATCGCGGTGGGCCGCCGGCAGAAGACCGACGGCACCTTCACGATGGGACTGGCCACGGTTCATTGGGACCCGGAGCGGCCGGACGCCCAGATAGCCGTTTGCCTGGCCGGCCCGATGGCGGAGGAAAAGTATTTCTCCCGACGTATCCGTTACAGCAAGCAGATCCGGGACGAGGCGAAGGCCCTCGAACTGGCCACGGAGACGGAGGGCGAAGACAACGCCCTCGACGCCGTGGAGGATGTCCGCCGGGATGTCAAGGAACTGCTACGCCGCCCGTCCGTGTGGGGCAAAGTGGAGCAGTTGGCCTACGAGTTGATGAAGCAACGGTGCATGGGCAAGGATACCATCCTGCGCATCGTCGGCGGTTCGGGGGAGGAACTGCGGCGCAAGCTGGATGCCGATGACGCCTACGTGCGGCGCGTGTGCCACCCGGAGACGCTGAAGTACATCGGGGCCGCCGTCTAAACCGGAAGAAAGCGGAAGAAACCGGAAGCGAGAAAGGTTGATGGCGAGCGACCCCGACCGTCTGACGCCCAAGCAGACGCAGGCCGTTGCCGCCCTCCTGACCGGGGCGACCTGTCAGGAAGTCGCTACCTCCCTCGGCATCACGGACCGGACGCTACGGACCTGGAAGCAGCTGCCGGCGTTCGCCGCGGCGCTCCAGGAAGCCAGGCAGGAAATCCTTGACGGCATGATCGGCGTCCTCCTGAACATGACGCCGAAGGCAGCCTTGACGCTGCGGAACCTGATGGACTGCGACGAGGCGCCGACGCGGTGCAGGGCAGCGTTAGGCGTGGTGGACCGCGTGATAAAGGCGTTCGAGATCAAAGAGATTGTTGAACGGCTGGCCGCGTTGGAGGGGCAGAATGCGAAGCCAGGTTCTAAAGCGCCTCGCCGATCTTGAACGGCAGCGGGTGCAGGCGGAAGAACAAGGGGTGATTCAGATCGACGCCAGCCCCGAGCGCATCCACGCGGTTCTGACCATCCTTGAGGAGATCGGCGTGCCGGACGTATGGCAACGTGCCTTGGCAGCAGCGGGGATTCTCATGCACCGAGGAATTCTAAAGCGCCTGAGCGAACTGGAGCGGCGGCAACAGGCCGAAGAACCGCAACGGTCCCGGTGGCCGTTGACGCCGGAAGAGGAGGCCGCATTCGCCCGCGACTATGAACGGTTCACGGCGGCGCTCAAGGAAGGGGTGAAGGCGGAAGACCTGGCCGGCCTGTTCGCGGATTGGGACGGGGCGTGGGCCTACTGGCACGGGGTCGCCACTATGGAGGGGAACGTCAAGAACCTGCCCGGCGAGTGGCTGGAGATGGCGCGATCGCTCTACCCTTATCGCCATGTATTTCAGGAACTCGCCGAGGGCAAGCTGGGCACACCGGACCACGGAGACGCTTTGAATGATTGCCGTTGACCTGACCACGGCCGAGGCTTTTCGCTCCCACATGCAAGCCGGCGTGTGCCTGGAATGGTTCCCGAAGTGGCTGCGCTGCCTTTCGGCCGTCCGGCTGTTGGTGGCCGCGCACCGCAAGAACGTCAACCCGGAGTTGTGCTGGCCGGCCGTCGAGAAGGCGGCCGTCGATTTGTGGCAGATGGAGCATTCCGCCGCGGCCCTGGACTGCGAACCGCCCGTCACGAAGGACGCCGCCCGCCGCCCGCTGTGGGAAGCGCTGACGGCTCTGGGGAAGTCTCCGGGGGACGAAGCCTGCCGCGTCCGCGTGCTGAATACGGCTCTGGCGTTCAACTGGCAAAGTCTGCCCGACGCGGTTTATGCCGTGGGAATGCTCAGGCTGTGCGGCGCCGCCGCCGGGCTGACGGAGGGGTGAGCTTATGGCGATGGAGTTTCGCATTGATCTGGTCGAGAACGCTGGTGCGTCGGGCGGCACGGGATCGCCTCCTGCTGGTCAATCACTGACTGCGGCCGAGTGGAAGCAACTCGTCAAGCAGTTTGGCGAAGACATGGCCCGCCAGATAGCCCAGCAAGGGAAGGTCGGGGGCCAACCCGTCACTGTTCCCGAAGCCAAGAACCCAAACCTCGCCACCATTGAAAAACAAATCGTGCCGGCGCTGGCCGCCGCTGCCCCTGTTGTGGCCACTGCTTTGCGATCAGCCTCGCTGCCGCCTCCTCCTGCCGTCGGCATGGCGCGCTTTTACCACGGTGGCCACGATACGGACACAGGCCCGCGTTGGCTGACGCCCGATCTGGCCTACGCCGAGGGCTATGCCAACAAGTCCGGCGGGCGCGTCCATTACGTTGACATTCCAGAGGACTCGCCCCATTTGGCCGGCAGAAAGGCTTTCGACGATTCGGGCACCAATGTCAAGGCTCCTTACGTTTCTTTTGAGGCGCCCGAGGACATCGCCCGCCAACTCAAACCCTATGAGAGTGCCGCGCCTACGCCGTCTGAATACGCCGCCAATGACAAGCCGCTAGCCGTGGAGGTATGCAGTGTCAAGGAAGAGGCGGCGGAGACTTTGGCCGAGGCCATCGGCGATGACATTCTCGACGCCGAGGCCGCAGACCCGGCCGTCGCCGGCGCCATGCGGAAGTTAAAGTCGATACGCGAACAAGTCGCCGAGGAACGCGCCTACGCCAAGCTGACGGGCCAGGAGGAGCCGGTTTACGATGCCATCGACCCCGAATTGGAGAGACGGCGCAAGGAACTGAAGCCCCTGAACGACACCCTCAAGGGTGGCTCGCGCATCGCTGCCCAAATGGGCATGGGGGCGACGGGCCAAGCTCTCTTCGGCGCTGCCGATGTGACGATGGGGGTTCTCACGGGCGATCCGATTCAGGCTGCTATCGGCGGGATTCAACTCGTCGGCGCGGCCGCGACCCTTGTCGCCGAGGCGATGGACGAGGCGCGGGGGGTTATCGAGTTCTTTGGGAGCCAGGTGCAAGACGCCGCGCGGAATGACTACTGGAAGATGTTTGACGACAGGATCGAATTTGCCTCGCAAACACTCGGCAAGATCCCGGTCGTGGGGGACGCGCTGGCGAGCGCCCTCAACCTCGCCGCGGCGCCCGTCCGCGAATTTCACGACGTGGTCGAATCGTTCGTCCAGAGGGGCAAGGAACTGTCGGCCTTCTCCCCCGAGTTGGCAGTCGCCAACGCGCTGGCGGACGTGCGCACCCTCATCGCCGATATGCACGAGGCGGACGTTTTGGGGCCGGAGTTGGCACGCTTGACCACGGCGCAGACGGATTTGCAGATGGAGTTTCGCTCGATGCTATTGCCCATCAAGGAATGGCTGGTGGAAAAGCTGGCGGACATCATGGAGATGATCGTCAGCGGGGTGCAGGACGCCAACGGTTATCTCAACCAGCTGATCGCCATCGGCGAGACCATCAAGGATTTGCTCAACGACATCTTCGGTTCCGGCCACATCGCCGACATCCCCGAACTGCTGCGGCGTTTGCCGGATCGCATGACGAACGCCTGGGAGGAGCGCACCGGCGGCGGGCGAACGATCCCAACGACCTGATCGACCGCCTGTACAACATCGGCCCCGTTAACGGCGGCCCGGTCATCCGCGACGCGGCACGCGAGGCCGCCGGGCAGCAGCCGCGCTTCGCCCCGCCGATCCTGGCGGGCATGTAGCCCGAATCCGCTCCTGGGTGGCGTCGCCGGGCGCAGGCGCCGGACGGGTTGTCGGGGTTTCTCGATATTACGACTGCGCTGAGCCACGCGGAGGGCGAAAAGAGACCGGGAGCCATCCGGGGCAGTCAGGACGCGGCAGAAGCGATTTAATCGCGTTTCTGGATGGGTGCGTACAATGGGACTGCCGGCGTTGTTCGCCGGTGATGCGATGCACTAACGACGCGGCCCCGGTTCATCGCCGAGGGCCGCGTCGTTCAGGTTTCCTTCCGCCCACTCTCCCGAAGCATCTGCACCAAGTAGGCGTCGAGCGGGATACTCATCACCGGCTTCTCCGACCCCTGCGCGTACACATCGACGCGCGTGGGCACGACGTGCAAGTCACGGATGACCACGTGCGCGAGGAGGGTCAGGGCGTCGGCGATGGTGGTAGGCGGCGTCATGCTCCCGCCCCAGCCGTCCGCTTCCGGGTCAGTCCGGCTTGATGGACGACTTTATACACCGTGCCGATGGATCTCTCGAAGACGTGCGCGATGGTCCTGACGCTGCATCCCTCCCTGTACGCTTCGATGATGTCGCGTTTTTTTTGCTCCCAATGATTGAATCCCGACATGGCATGGGAGCGAGGGAGGACCGGCCGGGGCGGGGATGTCCGGGGAGGGTCGAACCCCTCGCGCACGAGCCGAATGAGCCGTTCGAGCCGGCCCTTCGCCCCGTGCCTGCCCCTGTCCAGCACGGCGCCGACCTCAGCGACCGTGCAATCCTCATCGCCATAGTAGCGCAGTAAGAGAGCGTACTCATCCGCGGTGAGCAGTTCCTTTACCTTGCGGATGGAATCTTCCACGATCGCCTTGTGGTACGGCGGCTTCGTCTTCCGGCAGGGCAAATCGAACTGCGGGCCGTGCTCCCGGCGAACGTCGTCCAGCCGGCCACGCGGTCGGGGCGGCGCGCGCCCCGGTATTGCCATCGCGATTCGGAGAGGAGGGCACGGAGGATGTACTTGCCGGCCAGCGTCCCGAACTTCCGCCCGGCGCCGGGTCGAACTTCTGGGCCGCGCGCAGGAGCGCGAACAGGGCGGCCTCGGTGAACGGCTCGCCGTCTAGCCAGGGGCGGCTTCGCAAGAAACGAAGCGTCAGCATGTGGGCCAGGGCGAGATTCTGCTCGGCCAGGTCGCGCTCGGCATCCGTGAGGGGACGGGCAGGAATGTTGCATGGCATCATGGGGAGTCTCCTTCAGGTTGGAGGGCGAATCTGTAGCGGTTGTGAAAAACTAGGGCAGAGGGCGAGTCGATCAAGCTGAGCTATTTCATCCGGTGCCATCTGCTTCCATGCGGTGCGATACGGTTCTATCGGCGCCGGATTGTGCGGTCAGGATCGGCGCTTGCGTCGTTTGGCACCGGATGGCGCCGCGTGGGGTCTGCTGCGGAGCCAGGCGAAGGCAACCGCATCCATCCAGTACCAGCGCTGGGACTTCTTGCCGTCCAGATGCACGGGCAGGGGGAACATCCCGCGGGATACGAGCGACCGGAACGCGGTCAGCCCGAGTCCCAACCATCCCGCCGTCTGCTTGGCGGTCAAGAGATCCTGCGTCGGTCCCTGGATGGTGCGGTCCATCGCTCACTCCGTTCGCATGTTGTGGTTCAAGGTGTCGGCGATCGCCAGCACCACGAGGGCGGCAATCAGGACGATCCACATGGCTTGCCCTCCGTGGCGTCCAGGCGTTGCGCCAGCGCTTCCAGGGCAAGAGCAACGTCCAGCCCCTCAACCAACACCCGGCGGACTTCAAGCGGCATTCCCACGAAGGTATTGCCCTTGAACACAAGGTCGCTGAGTTGATGGCGGACGTGCTTCAAGGCCGAGGCCGTGGCCGTCCATTCGTTGACGAGCGAGTCGTTGCGGGTTGTCGTGTGCATGGGTTGTCCTCCCGGTGGGGATCAACTGCGCAGGGGGTGCGCAGTTGATCCGGTGCCGTGGTTCAGGGGTTGTCGAACTCGCTGTCGTCGAACTCCGGGCCGCAGGTCAATTCGGCCTTGGCCGGCACTTCGCAGGCGTGTTCGGGACGGGGCGACGGTTTCAGCAATCCCTCATCGAAAGCCTTGATCGCCGCGTCGATGTGGCGGCAATAACCGTAGCGGCAGAAGCCAAGGCAATCGCACTCGTGGACGGAGTTGTCGAGATCGAGGCAGACCTCGTGCGTTTCGGTGGCGAAGTCGCGGGTTTTGCCGTCCCAGATTTTCGACAGCTGGCAGGCGACGCCCCACGCCGAGGGGATGGGGGAGAGCCAGTAGTCCGACTGGTGCTTGCCCTCGGTAATCATGGCCAGCACCGGCAGGCCGGGGCAGGCGGAGCTGAACTCGATTTTCAACTCGCTCTTGCGTTGCTTCTGCGGACATGGGAGACTTTTCATCATCAATCTCCTTGCAAGGGGTTTGATTCGGGCCGGAAGGTGTTGCGAGCACCGACCGGCCCACTTCATTTCTGCTCGCTATTCTAGTATCCTAGTATTCTTGTGTCAATAACTATTCGCTATCCTGTTGACTTTTTTCCTATGCTCTCCGTATACTGAGAGTTACGGAAGCTGCGTTGGACCGTGCATTTGTCTTCTGGTAAGCTTTACCCCCTGTATCGAGAGGTTTGACCTATGGCGATTGAACTGCTGGAGAGGCCGAAAGTGGGCCGAAAGAAAACTCCGCCCGAAGAAAGCCAGGACAAGACCACGACCAAGGTGGCCGTGGACCTCAACCGCATGGCCAAGCTGATCGCCACGTCGGAGGGGATCGAAGTATTCGACCTGATCGACTCCATCCTGCGGCCGGTCCTGCTGGCGCGTCATGCCGAGATGGTCAGACGGGAAGCGGCGCGGCAGAAGGAAGGCGGCAAGTAATGAAAGAGGAGATGAGGATGGACGAACCCGAAGTGACGGTCGATGAACTGCGAGAGCTTGTTGCCCGCCGAATCTACGTAACTTTCTCCCTACCGCAAGATGCAACCGGACAGCGGCGCGAGAGTAAAAGCATCTGTTTCGGTCCCTACGTGGCCGTCAACTTTGAGAGCGACCACGAACTCCAGTTGCATTATCTGGAGCGGGTTGTCGATGAAGATGGGAAACCCGAAGGCGGCATCCTGGCAAGCTATGACAGCCGCGGGTGGAAGCTTCACGACGGGATGGAAGAATCATCTCCCTTCTTTCAATCGGTGGTCATTGGCTCCAGGCCCGGAGCCACCGGACCCTGAACCTCCGGACGCATCCTGAGCGATTTGGTAACGATTGGACGCCATGAGCAAGCAACAGGAGAACTGATGAGCGAGCCGAACACCGATTACACGATTCATCTCAACGGCAAGGCCGTTCCCACCCTCAGCGTCGAAGAGGACCAATACTACACGCCTCTCTTGCTGGAAGACGGTTCCCTCTCCATTACCCGCGTCGAGCTGTTCGACCCCGAGGGAATCTTCCTGACCCGGTTCGATTTCGCCCACGCCTTTGCGGTTCCGAAGGGCGAGCAAGGCATCCTCACCATCTGGGAACAGGATGAAGGCGGATACAGCTTGAATTATCACGTCATGAGCGATCCGGATTACGTGGAAGAGCGCCGCAACTTCTACCTCTGGGACGGCGAGACGAATCAACTGCGAGCGGCCGATTACATCGGCGGTTACCCGATGTTCAAGCCCTGATCCCCTCCCCCCGCGCCCGTCCTGCCTGTCGGCGGGGCCGGCGCCGGGGTTTACTTCACCCACGAGACCACGCCCATGTCCGCCATGAACCCCGCCGACTTCCTCCGCCTGCTCGAAGCGCACCTCCAGCCGATGCACGTCCCTTTCAGCCGTGCGGCGCTCATCGCGTTCGTGGAGTCGGCGTGGCCGGCGATCGCCGATGACCCGGACATCGAGTATTACGCCAGGGAGTTCCTTGCGGGGGAGAGGATGGCGCCGGCGTGATTTACGATTCATTCACCCAAAACACGGGAGGTTTCCCTTGAGCGAAGAAATGTCGATCGGACTAGAGCCGATCATCGAGTCTTTGGAGGAGAAGGCCAAACAGCTCGCCCACGAGCGTGACCCGCAGCTAGCGGCCGATGCGCGCGTGTGCGCGTCCGTCCGCAAGTTCCTTATCGCGCTCAACGCGCCCTCGCGGGAGTCGGCCTGCGTGGAGGCGGGGGACGCCTTCGCCGAGTTCCGGCGGAATTTCGGCCGCGATCTGACCATGCAGGACGTGCTGTCGTACGCGGACGGCCTGCCGCCGGGTAGTCGGTTGGAGGAGCTGATTCGGACCAGCATTGAGAGACTGGCCGCGAAATGAACAACACGGCCGGCGCCGCCCTTGTCACGGCGGGCCGGCCCTTTTTGATACAACAACCGGAGAGGAGGCCGCCATGTTTGATTCTTCCCGTGGCTCAGATAGACCCGTCAAACGCCGGACCCGCACGTTTCGGCCCAATTACTTAATGTTGGCTCCATGCTACGAATGTAACCTGTCCTGTCCTCATTGTTGTGTTCCGATCGAGTGGCCGGATCGACTCGACATCGCCACGGCCCTGCGTTTCCTCGAAGACGCCCGCCGCGAGGGCATCGCCGTCCTCGGCTTCACCGGCGGCGAGCCGTTTCTGTATCCGGGGTTCTTGTTTGCGCCTGTGCCGGCGGGCTGTTGAGCTAGGCTTTCGCTTCGACAAGATCATGACCAACGGCGTCTGGCACGAGGACGCCGCGCAGCTGGAGTCGGTCCTGGGCGAGCTGGCCGCGACCGGCTACAGCGGCAAGCTCGGCCTGAGCGTCGATAAGTTCCACGGCAAGCACACGCCGCAAGCCGCCGAGTTTTGCCGCACGGCCCGGCGCGTCTTCGACCGCGATACCGTTCTGTCATTGTCCTACGCCAGCCGGCGTCCCGATCAGGGCTTGGAGCCGGTGCAGGAATTGGCCCGCGAGCTGGATGCGGTGGTCGAGTGGTCCGACATGTTGCACCGCTATCTGCTGGTCTCCGACGAATTGACGATGACGCTGAACTGGAACCATCTGGCCCCGGTGGAGCGGGCCGAACGGTTCACGGGCGCGTGGGACGGCGAATGGTTCGCGGAGGATTACTGCGAAGGGCCGGGCCAGGCGTTGATCGTGACGCCCAAAGGCGAGGTGAAGCCGTGCTGCGGCTTCGCGTCGGACCTCGATCAGCTGACGATCGGCAACATTTATCGCGATACCGTGCGTCGCATCATCCGGCGCGCCCGGCGTCATCCTTACGTCGGCAAGGTGTTCCGCGAGGGGCTGACGGCAATCCGCGACGAGATTCTGGCGCGCGATCCGGATGCACTGCCGGGGGCGACGAGCAATCACTGTTATTTCTGCTGGTACGTGCTGACGCGCGGTCTGGCGGCGGATATGCCCGGCGGCGGCGGTCAGGTCGGGGCATGGACCGGCCATCGGCCAAACCCCGGCGTCGAACTGTTGCAAATCGGGTTGAGAAAGAGCGATAAGCTTTGCTCTCCGAAGTGATCCGCCATGCTCACGATTCTCCATCACGCGGCGCAACTGGTCGGCGTAACGCCGCCGGGCCAGCATCGGCAAACCGGCGCCCACATGCGCTCACCTGGCATCGTGGCGGACGGCTCGGTCCTCATCCGCGACGGCGTCATCGAATGGGTGGGGTCGGCGGCCGAGATGCCGGTCGTCGGCCGGCAGGAGGCGACCTGGATCAACGCGGCCGGCAAGGTCGTGCTGCCGGGTTTGGTCGATAGCCACACGCATTTGTTGTTCGCCGGCTCGCGCGTGGACGAGTTCGAGCAGCGCCTGCAAGGGATGAGCTACCAGGAGATCACCGCCCGCGGCGGCGGCATCGCCAGCACCGTTCACCGGGTCCGAGAGGCCTCGAAGGAGGATCTAAAAACATTGGCCCGGCCGCGGCTCCGGCGGCTGCTGCGGCTGGGTGTCACAACCGTCGAGGTCAAAAGCGGCTACGGGCTGACGCCGGCCGACGAGATCAAGTGTCTCGAAGCGATCGCCGAGTTGAACGCCGAGGGGCCGTGGGAACTGGTGCCGACGTTTCTGGGGGCGCATGCCGTGCCGCCGGAATACCGCGACGACCGAACGGGTTATATCCGCTCGCTGTGCGACGAGATGCTTCCCGAAGTCGCCCGGCAAGGTTTGGCCGAGTTTTGCGATGTCTTCTGCGAAACCGGCGTCTTCAGCGTGGACGAGTCGCGGCAAATCCTGAAACGAGCGCGCGACCTTGGCTTGCGGCTCAAACTGCACGCCGACGAGTTGTCGCCTCTGGGCGGGGCGGAATTGGCGGCCGAGGTCGGTGCGGTGTCGGCCGATCATTTGCTGTGCATCACGGACAAGGGCATCGACGCCCTGACGAAATCCCAGACCGTGGCCACGCTTCTGCCCGGCACGGCGTTCTTTCTGGGACTGGATTACGCCCCGGCCCGGCGGCTGATCGAACGCGGCGTCGCCGTCGCCCTGGCCACCGACTGCAACCCCGGTACGTGCATGACCGAAAATCTGCCGCTAATCGGGGCAATGGCCTGCACGCAGATGGGCATGTTGCCCGGCGAGGTGGTGACGGCCCTGACGCTCAACGCCGCGGCCGCCCTGGGCCGGGGCGACCGGATCGGCTCCCTGACCGTCGGCAAGCAGGGCGACGCGATCGTTTGCAACGTCTCGGATTACCGCGAACTCTTTTATCATTTCGGAATCAATCATGTCGAGTGTGTCGTCAAGCGCGGACGGGTGGTTGAGCCGGCTTGAATCCGTCTCGATACCCCCCACCCCACCCTCCCCCACAAGGGGGGAGGGAGAAATACTCCCTCCCCCCTTGTGGGGGAGGGCAGGGGTGGGGGGTGGCCGCCCTGACGATCCGCGTTTGGGTGAGTGCATCGAGTTTTGGCGGCATAGTCCGCCGATACTTCGGCCCAATCGCCCGGTCCTCGTCGGATTTCCTCAAGACGAAGGCGTACGTCGCAACCAGGGCCGGCCCGGCGCCGCGGCAGCGCCCGCCGCCATCCGCCCCTGGCTCTATCGGTTGACGCCGTGGGACGGACAGAGCGGGACAGACCTTGCCGCGCTCGATTTGCTCGATCTGGGAGACATCCGCATCGAAGGCGGGCTGGAGGAAAGCCAGCAGGCGTTGGCGGAGGTGATCGCGGCATTGTTGACGGCCGGTTGCGTGCCGATTGTGCTGGGCGGGGGACATGAGACGGCTTACGGCCATTACCTCGGCTACGTCCGCGCCGGCCGCGACGTGGCGATCCTCAACCTCGACGCGCATCTGGATGTCCGCCCATTCCCGGATGGGCAAGGACACAGCGGCTCCCCCTTTCGGCAAGCTCTGGAGCACCCGCATCGGCCCTTGCCCGGCGACCATTACACCTGCCTGGGCGCTCAGCCTTTCGCCGTCAGCCGGGAGCATGAACGCTGCGTCCGCGACAAGGGCGGCGTTATCCGCTGGTGTCCCGAGATGCGCGAGCAGGCCGGCCGGATTTTCCTCCAGGAGTGTGAGCACTTGGCCGACGGCGGCTGTCCGGTTTATGTCACCTTCGATAGCGATGTCGTTCGACAGTCGGACGTGCCCGGCGTCAGCGCGCCCAACCCCGTGGGATTGTCGGGAGTGGAAGTCATCGCCTGCGCCGCTCTTGCGGGACAATGCCGCGCCGTAACTAGCTTCGATCTGGTGGAAATCAACCCTTCTTTTGACCGGGATGGCCAAAGCGCTCGTTGGGCCGCCGTGGTGATCTGGCACTTTCTAAACGGACTGGCACGCCGCTCGCACCAACAAACCGAGTGTCCCACAAGTCCGCAGTCCGTAGTCCGTGGTCCGTAGTCCGTAGAAGACCGATGCTTCTTTGCTACGGACTACGGACCACGGACTACGGACTTGTGAGCGCAAACCCCTGGTAATTAGGATTTTATGGATTGTAGGGATTGCCCGGCTCTAGCGACGGCAGCCAGGATGAGGGATGTTCCACGCGCTGGGGGGTGGGGGAGGGTGGAAAAATGCCATGCCATTGACATCGCCATTAGCATTCGTGGCGTAGAATTGAACAGCAAGTCAACCACTGCTTCGCTCGTAGGAGGGTAGCGACATGCTGGTCTTGAGTCGGAAACTGGGTGAGAAGATCTATATCGGTGACAATATCTGTATCACGGTCGTTGACATCGACCGGGGCAAGATTCGCCTGGGTATTGAGGCACCGCGTGACGTGCCGATTTACCGTCAGGAGCTTTTGCCCTTGAAGGGCACCGAGGCCAACACCCCCGGTGCTTCCACAGTTCCTCACTAGCCGGCGTCCCGTTCGCCGAACGCCCGTTTGGACGTGACGTGAACTGGCCAGCGCTTGTCGCTGGACCGCCCTTCGAGGAGTCGCCGAAACGGCATTTTCATCCGGATCGGTTGCCTTCGTTGGCTTTCGCACTTTTGCGGAACAGGCAGTGGGGTAATCACGGGGAGTGATACGGATTCATCTCAAGCGGGAGTCCCGACAATCGTCGGGACTCCCGCTTGTGTTTTGTAGCGCAGGGCACGTCGCACCCTCCCTTCGTATGATGGTTTACGTGGGCGGCATTGCTCGAACGACTCGGAGCGCGCCGGGAAGGATACGGAGAGGGATGGGACATGGAGAGGCGGCGGTGCGGGGCATGGAGCGGGGAGGGCGGCTCGATCCGATGGCGCGTGTGGGCGCCGCGGCACAACCGCGTGTATCTGGTGCTGACCAACGGTTCCCAGCGCCTCGAAATCCCCATGCAGGCCGAAGAACGCGGCTTCTTTCAATGTGAGCTCGCCGACGTTCCCGAAGGACAGCATTACGCTTATCGCCTCGACAACGGCCCCGAGCGTCCCGACCCATGCTCCTTGTGGCAGCCCGACGGAGCGCATCGCCCCTCGGCAGTCGTGCGTCCCGAACGGTTCGCCTGGACGGATGGCGATTGGAAAGGCATATCGCGGGCGGACCTTGTTTTTTACGAGTTGCACGTCGGCACGTTCACGCCCGAAGGCACCTTCGAGGCGGTCATCCCGCGTCTAAAGGAATTGCGTGAGCTAGGCATAACGGCCGTGGAACTGATGCCGGTGGGCCAGTTCCCCGGCTCCCGCAACTGGGGCTACGACGGCGTCCACCTGTACGCGACACAGAACAGCTACGGCGGGCCGCACGGGTTGCAAAAGCTGGTCGATGCCGGCCACGCCGAGGGGTTGGCCGTGTTCCTCGATGTCGTCTACAACCACCTCGGCCCCGAAGGCAATTACCTTGCCGAGTTCGCACCGTACTTCACCGACCGTTACCGCACGTCGTGGGGACCTGCCCTCAACCTCGACGGACCCGGCTCCGACCCTGTGCGCGACTTCCTGCTCGACAACGTGCGCCTGTGGATCGAGGATTTTCATTTCGACGGCCTGCGCCTGGACGCTGTTCACGCCATTTTCGATTCCCGCCCGCGCCACATTCTCCGCGAGATCAAGGAAGTCGCCGACGCCGCGGCGAATCGAACCGGGCGGCATGTCCATGTCATCGCCGAAAGTCTCGTCAACGACGTGCGCATGGTGCGGTCGGCCGAACGCGGCGGGCACGGTTTGGACGCCGAATGGAACGAGGATTTTCATCACGCCTTGCACGCCCATCTCACCGGCGAACGGCACGGCAAATACTCCGATTTCGGCCCGGCCGAATGTCTCCGCCGCGTGCTGGAACACACTTTCCATCTCAATGGTGTTTACAGCGATTATCGCGGCCGAAGTTGGGCGCTCCCGATGAAGGTTTGCCCGGCGATCGCTTCGTGATCGGCGTGCAGAATCACGACCACGTCGGCAACCGGCCGTTGGGCGAGCGCATCGCCGCGTTGGTCGGTCCCGCGCAGCACGCGCCTGGCCGCCAGCTTGATGCTTTTGTCGCCGTATTTGCCGCTCTTGTTCATGGGCGAGGAGTACGGCGAGGAGAACCCGTTCCCGTTCTTCTGCTCCTTCGGCGACCGCCACCTGATCGAGAACGTCCGCAAGGGCCGGCGGCGCGATTATGGCTTCGCCGAGGGCGTGCCGATGGCCGACCCCCAGGACCAAGCGACATTCGCCGCGGCCCGATTGAGCTGGTCCTGGCCGGAAGGTTCGAGCCGTGCCGCCCTGCGGCGTCTATATCAGGATTTGCTGAAGGCGCGGCGGCATTCGCCGATTTTGCAAGATTTCACGCACCGAACCGCGCGACTGCTCCCCGATGGAGGTGAACCGGCCATCCTTCATCTCGTAAGGGGGACCGGAGGGCCTGCGTCCGAGATTCATGCTTATTTCAACCTGACGGAGCGGCCGCAAGCCATTCCCCGCTGGGCCGAACGAGGACATGCCGTGCTTTTTAGCTCCGAAGCCGCACATTATCAGGGGTGTCGATCGGGCGGGGGCGCGGTGGAGCGATTGGAACCGTTCGAGTGTATCGTCCTTGGTCCGTTTCATGTTTAGCGACGCTTCGCAGAAGCGTGGGAACATTCACGACATCGCCGCCCGGCGTCGTTTGTACTCGCGCAGCATCGCTTCCCTGGCCGCCTCGTCGTCCTCGCCGTGCAGCCGGCTGATCTGGAACGCCAGGAACAGGAAGCTCAGCACGGCGACCACCAGGGCTCCCGCGTTCATGTCTTTCTTCAAGAGCGTGTCGTACAACCCGTGCAGGATCATCGGGATGCCGACGATCGCGACCAGCCGGGGAATGTATTCGTGCCAGGCCATTTCGCCCTGAATCAGCCCTTGCCTTTGCTGAAGCGTGATGCCGACCGAGCCCGGTCCACAGCGCATGGAGGGCCACGCAGGAGATGAAGCGGACGACATAGATTTGCCCTCCGTGGATGCCGTTGTAGAAATCGCTGGCATAGGTGATGCCTTCGGAGATGCCGAAGCCCGCCCCGGACGCCAGCCCCCACAAAAACGCGGTGCGCCAGCCCTGGTCCGACGGTCGGCGATAGTGGAACAAGAGCGGCAGCGCCTTGCAGACCTCCTCGCAGAAGCCGACGCCCAGCGTGTAGCCAAGGAAACTCAGAATGAAATTGCTGTCCGGGTCGAGGGCCGCCCGATAGGAGTACCCAATCATCTTCACGATGTAGAAAACGAGGGTGATGACGTTCGCCCCGCGCAGCCATATCCCCTGCGATAAGTGGGCGAGAAGCTGCAACGTGAGCAAAAGAAGGATGCCGATCGTCGCGGTGAATAGACCGATGCCGAGCAGGTGGAGCGGGTTCGCCGTCTTGGAAGCGGACAGGAGAAGGAAAAAGGCCATGAACAGGACGGCGGATCCGGCGGCGAATCCCCAATGCGCATGGCTGTTGCGCGGCAGAAATGCGCCGTTCAATTTGTGTCCGGGCAAGACAGCGAAGAAATCATCGAGAGATGCCTCGCCTTTTAGGGCCTTCTCTTCCACCTGGTCGATGCGCAGTTGAACATCGGGCGAAGCTTGCTCTCTCGTTTGGTCAATCCGCTCAAAGATGCTCTCTTTTTCATCGCCGGACTGGAGCAGCGAAAACGCCAGGGGCAGCAGGGCCAGGACGAGCAGCCAGTGCAGATGACGCAGCCACAGGGGCGGCTCGTTGGTGGTGAGGGGAGGCAACGAAGCCGGATCGGCCTTGCGCCGTTTGGCGGCTGCCCGTGGCGTCGGCCGGCGTCGCGGAGCCGGCTCATCTTCGTCCGGAAACGAAGGGGAAGGCGGCGCCGGAGGAGGCTCCGCTTGCAGGGAATAGCTCTCCATCTCTTCGCCCGGTTCGGGGATGAGTATTTGCTGCATGCAGTTGGGACAGGGCAGCAATCGTCCGGCGAGTTCGTCCCTGGCTTTGAGGCGTTTGGCGCAGGCGGGGCAGGTCACGGAGATCGGCACGAGACACCCTCTCATCTTGTGGCTTGGGGATATACGATACCATAACGACGACGGAGAGGCCGTTTCAAGCCCCGATTTGGCGCGACCCGCGCCGCTTGCGAGAGGTCATCCATAAGGAACACGCGATGTCAGCCGAGGAAATGAAGCCCGCGGTTGTGCTGCTCAGCGGCGGCCTGGATTCGGCGACGGCCCTGGCGATCGCCCGGCGCGACGGTTTTCGCTGTCACGCCTTGACAGTCGCCTACGGCCAGCGTCACGCGGCGGAATTGGAAGCCGCCCGCCGGGTTGCCGTGGCGCTGGGGTCGGTCGAGCAGCGGGTCATCGACCTGGATTTGCGTGCCTTCGGCGGCTCAGCTCTGACGGCGGACCTGCCGGTGCCGCGCGACCGTTCGCAGGAAGCAATGAGCGCGGACATCCCCATTACCTACGTGCCGGCGCAACACCGTGTTTCTCTCTCTAGCCCTGGCCTGGGCGGAAGTGCTGGGCAGCTTTGACATTTACATGGGTGTGAACGCCATTGATTACAGCGTCGGTGGCGATTCTCTCGTTTGGGTTCGGACGCCGCGCTGGACCCGGCTCATGCCCATCCAGGATTTCTGCGCGCTCCCTGCGGAGCGATTTGAAACGGTGGCTGTCGATCTCGAAACGATGCAATTCGCCTGGAGGAGAGTGACTGCACGGTTCCGCCATCCCACAGGCCCGAAACGCTGCTTTCGACTTCGCTTGGAGCGCGGCCAGGAGATCACCGTAACAGAGGATCATTCTCTCTTTACCATCGACGAAGAAACCGCTTGCCTCCGCACCATCAAGGGAGCGGAGCTAGTAGTCGGCACACCCCTGGTGGTTCCGTTCGACCTCTCGAACATCGCCGAAGCCTGGGCAGAGGACTTGCGCACGATTGATCTGAGCGATCTTGTCCCCTCTTGCCGGCATTTGCAGCGGAGGAAGTCGATTGTCGAGGAGGATGGTTTCATCACCAATCGCCTGCGATGCACGCGACTTCCCGTCCATTTTCCCATCACAGACGACTTCTTGTATCTCGTCGGCCTTTGGTTAGCTGAAGGGGGAAAGGAGCCGGAGGCCACGAACACTACCCTCGCTTTCTCCATCGGAGGCATCCCTGGGGCCGCCGATACGCTTTGTTCCTATTTCCTTCCCTTTCATGTCCAAGTCAGGAAATCTCCACTCAACGATTATGACTATAGCATCTCGTCATCTGTATTTTCCGCCTTGTTCCGCCACCTGGGATTGTTCGGGACGGCGAAAGGCGGAACCAAAAAATTCCCCTGCTTCTTCTGGAATCTATCGCAGCGGCAGCGACGTATCATGATCGCTGGCCTGTGGGACGGGGATGGAAGTCACCTCTTTAACGGCGAGGTCTGTTTGGCGCAAAAATCTCATCCACTGATTCACGAAACTTATCATTGTTTGTCCCTCGACGGCATCTTTCCCATCATCAAACGTGGCCCGCATTCCCAGCTAATACTTTACCTACGGCGGGCGAAAGACTTCCGAACCTTTGTAGACCTTTATCCCTTGCGTCACCCCTCCAAGCTTCGTGGGTACACGGCGCAGGCGGAGGTCCGCGGACGGGACCAGTCCACTGGACTATGGAAGTGTTCGGGAATCTGGAAGGCAGTTGCCGCCGCCACTCTTCCGGTGGGAGAGAAAACACGGGTCTATAATTACGGAGGAAAGTATGACATCAGTTATCGCGCACGGCGCTCGGCGTTCGCGGCGGTCAGTCAACTCCAGCCGCTCGTTCGTTCCAAACTTGCCTTTCTTCGCGTCCTCGACATCCAGGAGGTGCGTTCCCTGTTCATGTACGATCTTGCTGTAGAAGGAGCCGAGAATTTTGTGGCGAACGGCATCCTCGCCCATAATTCGGGCTATCCCGATTGTCGGCCGGAATTCGTGGCGGCGTTCGAGCAACTGGCGAACCTGGCGACCAAGGCCGGCGTGGAGAAAAAAGGCCGCTTCCGCATCCACTCGCCCTTGATCCAGCTATCCAAAGCCGACATCATCCGTCTGGGCACGTCGCTGGGAGTCGATTACGGACTGACGCATAGCTGCTACGATCCCGCCGCCGATGGTGCGGCGTGCGGCCGTTGCGATTCCTGCCAGTTGCGCCGCGCCGGCTTCCAGGCGGCCGGCATTCCCGATCCGACTCGTTACGCCTCGCTTGCAACCGGGAGTTGACATGACCGCACCGCGCACTTGCCGCCTCGTTACCCTCGGCTGCAAGGTCAACCAGTACGAGACGCAGTACGTCAAGGAGACCCTGGAAGCCAACGGCTACGTCGAGGCGAACGAGGGAGAACACGCCGACCTGTGCGTCGTCAACACCTGCACCGTCACGGCCGAGGGCGATGCCAAGAGCCGGCAGGCGGTGCGCCGGCTGCATCAGGCCAACCCGACGGCCGACATCGTCGTCATGGGTTGTTATGCCACGCGCGATCCTGAGGCGGTGCGTCGTCTGCCCGGCGTGGCCAAGGTCGTCACCGACAAGACGCGCGTCGTCGAGGAGTTGGAGCCGTTCGGCGTCCATCACCCGATCGACGGCATCACACGCTTTGACGACCACCAACGCGCGTTCGTCAAGGTGCAGGACGGCTGCCTCTTGCATTGCAGTTATTGCATCATCCCGCACGTCCGTCCTTCGCTGCGCAGCCGGCCGCCGGAGCAGATCCTCGCGGAAGTCCGACAGCTGGTCGAGAACGGCTACCGAGAAATCGTGCTGACGGGCATTCACCTGGGCCATTACGGTATCGATCTCAGCCGCGGCCGGCCGAAGTCGGCGTGGTGCCGGCTGTGGCATTTGCTCGAACGATTGGCCGATCTGCCGGGTGATTTCCGCATCCGTCTGAGCAGCCTCGAAGCGGCCGAGGCGCGCGACGATCTGGTGCGCGTGCTGGCCGAGCAGCCGCGCGTTTGTCCTCATCTGCACCTCTGCTTGCAGAGTGGTTCCGACCGCATTCTGGCGCGCATGAAGCGGCGCTACCGCGGTGCCGGCTTTCTCGAACGATGCCGGCGCATCCGGGCGGCGCTCGATCGGCCGGCCTTCAGCACCGATGTCATCCTCGGCTTTCCCGGCGAGACCGACGCGGATTTCGAGGCGACCTGCCGGGTGGTCCGCGAAGTCGGCTTCGCCCGCATCCACATCTTTTCCTACAGCCCGCGCGAAGGCACGGAGGCGGCCGGCTGGCGCGACAGCGTTCCGCCGGCCGTCGTGGCCGAACGGCGGGCCAGGCTACTGGAAATCGAGCGCGAGTTGGCGGACGCCTACCGGCGCAGTCTGATCGGCCGGCGTCTCGACGTGCTGGTGGAGGGGGCGGACCCGCGTCGGCCCGGCTTCGTGCGCGGCACGGCTTGCCGCGCGATGACCGTCGTTTGTCGCGGCCATGCCCCGGCACTCGTTCGCCGTCGTATTCCCGTGCGCGTGGTGGGGGTGGCGGAGGGTGTGTTGCTCGGCGAACCAGAAGCGGAGGATCTCGGCACGCCGGCTTATGGGAGGGACAACCGGCTGGCCCTGCCCCTTATTCCGGAAACGTCGGCCTGCGGCGCTTGACATCGGGCGGGGGGAGATTACCTTGTAGACTTGGCCCGGCCGAGGAGGAACGCTGCCGGGGTGACTGCCGATCGTCACGAGGGCCGACCCATGACTCGCCCCTACCGCCACATCGAGGTCGAGCGCCGGGGAGAAGTCTTCTGCGTCCGGCTGCGCCAGGCGCGCCTTGATGAACCGACCATCTACGAGTTGGCCGGCGAATTGCGCGGACTGGTGACGGAGGAGGGCTGTCGCAAAATGGCCCTCAGTCTCGGCCCAGACTCGCCGGAGTGCATGTACAGCGTCTTTCTGGCGAAGCTGATTACGCTCCAGCGCGTCTTGCGCGAGCACGGGGGCGATCTGATCCTCTGTCACATTCAGCCCGTCGTGCGCGAAATCTTCGCGGCCTGTTGCTTGGAGAACCTGTTTTGCTTCCGGCCCGATTTCGAGTCCGCCCTCGCCGAGTGGGCGACGTAAACGCGACGAGGCCGAGCCATGCCGATGATCGTGACGTGCCCCTGCGGCCGGCAGCTTCAGCTCGACGAGCGATACGCCGGGACAAGGGTGCGTTGCCCGATCTGTCAGCAAATCTTCCACGTACCTGGCCGGAACGCCGGTGATTTTCAGATGGAGAATCCCGCCCCACCCAGCGAGCCGATGCCGGCGTCCCCGCGTGCCGCCGCTCCCGCGCCGGCGGGTCAACCAGACCGTTCCGTCTTCGAACTGACTCCGTCACCTCCGAAAGCGCCCGCGCCGGCTCGCCCGCGCTCCCGGCCGGTCGTTAGGCACGGCGCGGATGCAAGTCCGCCGCCGCGATCGTGGCGGCTCACGCGAATTCTCGATATTTTCGTCGGAATCCTGCTGCTCGGCGCAGTCCTCACCCTCGTCATATCGCTCCGCCATCTGGCGGCGTCCTCGACTCCCTCCGCCGGGAACATAGGCGGCGTCCTCCTCGGCGCGATGCTGGTGGTCGCTTGCGGCTTGTGGTTCTTCTTCCGACTCATCCTCGCCTTCCGCCGATGATCGCGTTGCCCCTTCACACGCGCATGCGTTTCCAGCGCCCGCTGGCGAAGCGCACCAGGAAGAACACGCCGCGCATCAGAATATCCGCGAACATCGCCACCCAGGCGCCCAGCAATTCGGGATGGAACGCCTCATGGTGGCCGAGCGGACCGAGATTGAGGTGAGGCCGGGTCAACACATAGGCGAGCGGGATGCGGACGAGGAAGAAGCCGATCCAGGTGAACAGAACCGGCACGCGCGTGTCGCCGGCGCCGCGCAGCGCGCTGGTGAAGATGATGCACGACGCCAGGGCCGGCATGGCGAAGGCGACCAGGCGCAGCACCGGCACGCCCTGGTCGATGATGGGCTGCTGATCTTCGCCCGGACAGAACAATCGGAACATCGGCCCGGCCAAGAGGAAGAAAACAATTCCCATGAACGTCATCAGCGCCCCGCCCAGGGCGAAAGCGGTCCAACCGCTGTGGGCGGCGCGTTTCGCATCCTTCGCCCCCAGGTTCTGTCCCACCAGTGTCATCGCCGCCGTGCCGAATGCCGCGCCGGACAGATAGCCCAGCGCCTCCCAGCCCAGGGCAATGCCATGCGCCGCCTTGGCCGCGTCGCTCAGGTGATTGATGATGCTCAAAAACCACAACTGCCCGACAGCCACCGACAAGCTGTCCACCGCGGCCGGCACACTGATGCGCAGCAAGCGCCGGATGAGGTCCGCATGGGGCCAAAGCATGCGCCAGCGCAGTTCCAAACCGGCCCGTCCGCGCAACAGCACGACCGTCACTGCCGAGGCGCCCAGGACGTTACTGACGGCTGTGCCCAAAGCGATGCCGACGAAGCCCATGCCGGGAATGGGGCCGACGCCGTGGAAGAAGCCCCACGCCAGCGGCACGTTGAAGACGGCCACGCCGGCACGGACCCATAATCCGGTGCGTGTGTCGCCGGCACCGGCCAGGCAGGCGATGCCTGCCGCTTCGATGACCTGGAAGACCAGCAAGGCGAACAGCGGCCGCAGGTACACCACCGCGAAATGTGCCACCGGACCTTGCAATTGCAACAGGCCGATCAGCGGCGGCAAACCGAGCAGTCCGATCGCCGAACCGAGCAGGCCGAGAATGATGGCGAGAAGCAGGGATTGATTGGTGGCGTAGATGGCCGTGCGGCGGTCGCCGGCGCCGATGCAGTGCGCGACCAGGGCCGTGCTGCCCACGCTGACGAGAACGGTGTAACTGCTGATGACCCAGGCGAGATAGTTCGCCGTCGTCTGGGCTGCTTGCAAGGCGATCTGCTCGGCCGAATCCGGCGCGTGTGCGTGGCCGGCTAGCCAGCGGTCGGAAAGGCTGACGAGCAGAACGAGCATCTGTTGGAGCAGGGCGGGCCAGGCCAGCGTCAGCACCAGCCGCCAGGTCGGGCGGCGCAGGTCGAGCAGTCGATGCGCAGGGGAAGGAGGATCGTCGAGGTGGGAGGGAGTATCGGAGGCGGTCTCGGTCATGCGCTGATCGTCCACTCGGGGCCTCCCGCGATCCCGAAGCGGTCGCCGACGCGGAGCTTACGACCCGGCTGCGTGGTCGCCTCGCCGTTGACGGTGACGCTGCCGCCGCGCACGAGGTGTTTGGCCTGCCCGCCGCTGTCGGCCAATCCGACGGCCTTGACCGCATGCGCCAGCGTGATGTGCTCGCCCCGCAACGTCAGGGTTCCTTCCGAGGAGGAATCCGTCATGCTTACTTTCCCCCTCCGCGAAGCACGAACGATAAGAGCGTGCTGCCGGGGATCACTCCTCGAACCGTGGAGGTATCGCCCTGCCGGCCGACCGTCAGCGCCTCTGCCCCCGCCTCCGCCATGTCGGCCAACGGTGTCGTCAACCACGCCTCGGCCCTGTCTTTCGCCCCGGCGAGACTGATCTGGTAATCGACCGGCGCCGGCTCGCGATTCATCAGGTGAACGATGATGTTGTCCCCGTCCCGCAGGGCCAGATACTCCACGCCATCGGCCCTGGGCGAATTGGCCCCCTTGTGGCGCACGCTCATCGAGACGACCTGCGCCCCGGCCGGCGTCGTGTTGGCGATCTGGCGGAAAACGTGGTACGCCTTGCTCCGCCAGTAGCGGGAGCGCGGTGCCTTCGCCCCAGTCCGTGCTGAGCAAACCGGACTGGTTGCCCGACGGATGGCACCATTCAAACACCATCCACGCTTCCGCACCGAGTCGCAGCGCGTTGAGGATGTGGACGCCGAATTCCACACCGGAGGCGAGATCTCCCCGAGGGAAACGCTGTGCCCACTCCGTCATCCAGATCGGTTTTTTCCCGACGCCGGGGAAGGCCCGCAATTCCCGGAAGCGGTCGTTCCAGTACGTCCCCGCCTGGTTCCAGTAATCGTGGACTCCCCAGACGCCGACGCGGTCGAGCAGGCGAACGCGCTGCCGAATCCGCTGGCTGTTCCTGCCGGCCCGCGTGATCGAACCCGCTCCCAGGGAATCGGGAAAGACGTAGGTCGGCCGCTCCTTCATGGTCGGGTCGGCCGCCAGGAGCGTATCGAGCGCCCTGGCACACTGGCTGAAAGTCTCCACCAGCGTGCCCAGGTCGGCGAAATACATCCCCTCCTGAGTGTGCTGGAAATCCGGCTCGTTGAAGAAGCCGAGATAATGAACTGGGATTCCCTGACTGCGAGCGTGTTTGAGATAGGCGAACACGTATTCCGCCAGTTCCTGACATGATCGCAGACCGTCCTTGAGCGAACCCTGGCCGCCCGTGCTGTTATTGGCCTTGAGCCACGCGGGCGGCGAGTACAGGCTGGCGTAGATCTTCAGTTTCGGGTTGCGCTCCAGCGCTTTCTTGATGATCCGGAACGGGCGCTCCAGCGATTGAAAATCGAATTTGGCGAGGTCCAGGGACCGCCAATCCTCGTTGTCGTTCTCCTTCTCGTAACCGGGACGGATCAGGACGTGCAGGAACGTGGCGTGAACGTCGCGGAAGCACCAGTCGTAAATGTCGTCGCCGGTGGTGATGTCGAACTGGTTGTCGTAGAACATCACGCCGCCGCCCAGGCCGGCAAAACGGTGCGTGACCGTGCGCGGCTGGATGACAGCCTCGAACGTTCCCATCGGCTTGGCGGTCCCCACCGCGAACGTCCGTGTCACCGCCTGGTCTCCGACCGTGATCTCAATCGTTACCTTGCCGTCGGCCACGTCCTCGCAACGGATCTCGAACGGGTTCATCGGCCGACCGGCCGGGTCGTCCAGGGCGCGGGCCGACCCGCTGACCTTGACGCGGAATTGATCGGGAGCGAGTAACTCCCAGTTCGTTCCATCCCGCAGCCCTTCCACGGCCAGCGCGTACCTCATGCCCTGCTGGAGCGTGTCCGGGCCAGCAACGCGGATCTGTCGAGGCCGCGGCTGTTCCGCGCCCGGCACGGAAGCCGACAGGGACAGGAGAACAGAAATGCTCAGGAGGATAAGCGGCGAAGGCGATTTCATCCGGGTTTCTCCGATCGCGGGGGCGTTACCCTTGCCTTGCCTATTGCGTTTGCACTAGAACTAACTTACAGTTGGCGTACAGGCCGGCACCTGCCGCCTGCGTTCGGGCGCCGGGACACCTAACCGGGGATACTCGCATGTCACTGCTTGCGCCTCCGCCCCGCACACCGCGGATCGCCCTGGACGACAACGATGATCTGGGTCGCCTGCGCCTGCGCATGACGCAGATCCTGGCCACGATTATCACGATCCTGGTCACGGCCTGGCTCTGCACGTTCGGAGCAATCTCCGCCATCCTGGCCCTCATGGTGGCCAAGCACATTCTCGTCGCAATCCTCGTCATGGGATTGGGCGTGGACGCACCGGAGTAGTCTCGCCGCTGCGCCGCCGACCCTTACCGTTGCGGCCTCAGCAAATAGCACAACCTCGCAGGCACTTCCGCGATCGGCAGCCGTTCTTGTTTGAGCGTGTCGCGATCGCGGATGGTCACGGTTTTATCTTGCAGCGTTTGCCCGTCGATGGTGAAGCAATACGGCGTGCCCGCCTCGTCTTGCCGGCGATAGCGCCGTCCCACCGCCCCCTTGTCGTCGTAGAAGACGTTGAACTCGGCCTTCAGTTCGCGGTAGAGCTTTTGCGCGACTTCCGGCATCCCTTCCTTGTTGACCAAGCGGGAAGATAGCCGCCTTGATCGGCGCCAGCCGCGGATGGAACCGCATCACCGTGCGCATCTCGCCGCCCACTTCCTCCTCGGCGTACGCCTCGCACAAGGACGGCCAGCGTAAAGCGATCCGCCCCCGCCGACGGTTCGATCACGTGCGGGATGAACCGATAGGGGAACTTGCTCTTGGCGTCCTTGGCCTGCATCCGGATCGGGATACTTGTCCTTGTCCCGCAACCAAGCGTCCTCGTCGAAATATGTCAGATCCTTGCCGCTGTGGTGCTGATGTTGGGTCAGGTCGAAGGCCCCGCGATGCGCGACTCCTTCCAGTTCCTGCGGCTCCTCGGCGAAGGGGAACAGATATTCGATGTCCGTGGTCCCGATCGAGTAGTGAGCCAGCTCCTCTTTGCCCTGTTCGCGTGGCCGGAGCTTGTCGGACTTGATGCCCAGCTGCGTGTACCACTTGATGCGCACGTCGCGCCAGTATTGGTACCATTTCATCGACTCGTCGGGGTGGCAGAAGAACTCGATCTCCATCTGCTCGAATTCGCGGCTGCGGAAGGTGTAATTGCGCGGGTTGATCTCGTTGCGGAACGCCTTGCCGATCTGGGCGATTCCGAAGGGCAGCTTGAGCCGACCGCTATCCAGCACGTTGCGGAAGTTGACGAAGATCCCCTGGGCCGTTTCCGGTCGGAGATAGGTTTTGCTCTCCTCATCCCGGACGGCTCCGGTGTACGTTTCAAACATCAGATTGAATTGTCGCGGTTCCGTCAGATCGCCGCCGCAGTGCGGGCAGGGGGTAACCAATCCGGTCTGGGCGAATTGCTCCGTCGCCACGAACTGAAGGAACGAGATAATGTCCAGTTGTTCGTTGGGATGTTGCTGCAAGTGTTCGACTAACCAGGACAAGGTCACCGTAGGGTTGCGGACCAAAGCCAGGCCCGGAGCGACCTTCTTGCCTTTTCCCGTAGCCCACTTTTGAAGCGCTGGCCCCGAGACCTTTACGAGTTCTTCATTGGGCACGGGAGAAGCGGCTGTCGCAATGGATTTGACCCATTCACTGTCCTTGAGCATGTCCCAAACTTGATCGGCGCGGAATAAGCGTTTGCACTGCCGGCACGTCTGCATGGGATCCTGGAACCCCCCCACATGCCCGCTCGCCACCCACACTTTCGGATTCATGATGATGGCGCAATCCAACCCCACCATCGCGATCTCCTGCCCGTCTGGACCCGGCGGCGGATTGCGCACCATGTCTTGCCACCATGCTTCCTTGATGTTGCGCTTCAGTTCGACGCCGAGCGGCCCGTAGTCCCAGAAACCGTTGATGCCGCCGTAGATCTCGCTCGATTGGAAGATGAACCCCCTTCGGCGGCACAGGGCTACGAGCTTCTCCATGTCCATCGCAAACCTCGCTCAACAAGTTTCCGCTACTTCGGCCAGTGACTCTTGGCGATGCCGACCGTGCCGATCTCGACGCGGAGCGGATCGCGGCGGACTTCGGGCACCACGGCGAACTGATCGACGCGCGCCGCCGCCTTGATGTCGTCATCATATCCCAGGCCGCGCAGGTGGGCGCCTC
The DNA here is from genome assembly GCA_963767535.1 of uncultured Planctomycetota bacterium. Lineage (GTDB taxonomy): Bacteria > Planctomycetota > Planctomycetia > Gemmatales > Gemmataceae > JAJPHU01. The sequence goes on along the minus strand of CAVYEC010000003.1, from coordinate 4,207,745 downwards.
CGGTGCTGACTTCCAAAGCACCGGCCAGGACGCGGCCGTGATTCTCGAAACAATCCCATGCCAACCGAGCGGCGTCGTTGAGACGAACCGCACCCTTCTCGCTCAAAAACTCCACCATTGCCCCGGCCAACAGCGCGTCCTCCAGGGCGACCTCGCCGTGATAGCCGGCGCAGCACGATGTCGATAGGACGCGCTTCGGCGGCGAGTTGTTCGCACACGGCGCTGAAATTGACAAACCCGGCCACCAGCGTCCGCGCCGCCGCGGCGGCACGCAAGAGGGCGCGCGTGCCGTTGGTCGTGGTCAGAACCAGCGTCGTTCCCTTGCAGCGCGAGGCGGTGTATTCGGCGGGAGAATTGCCCAGGTCGAAGCCGGCCGGCGGCACGCCGTCGCGCTCGCCGCCCAAGAGGACGCGGCCGGCGCGCATGTGGTCGGCCACGCGCCGGGCCTCCTCGACTTCCTCGATCGGCCAGATAGCGCAGCAGCCGGCCGCCAGGGCGTACACGATGGTCGTGCTGGCGCGCAGCACGTCGATGACCACCGCCACGCTCTGCCCCACCTGCTCCGGACGCAGTCGATCCGGCGTCAGGTGAACGCGGACAACCCTGTCCTCCGGCATGAAATCTCCTCTGTAGGGCGGATCGTTCGCTGTGCAATCTTATCAACCCGGAGCGAAACGGGACAGGCGCAGACAGACGGCGCCCATACTCCCTCCCCCCTTGTGGGGGAGGGTTGGGGTGGGGGTCGGCCGCGTTCACCCCCCCCACCCCAACCCTCCCCCACAAGGGGGGAGGGGGAAGAAAAAACGGGCGCGATCCCCGCGGTTGTGCGGAGATAGCGCCCCTTGGTTGGGAGAAGCAGAGGAACGTTTTACTTGGGCGGGTTGGAGGCGGGCTTGGCGGGCGTTTCCGAGCGCGTGATTTCCGACTTGCGCAAGCTCACCTCGCCGTTGGCGGTCGAGAGGACGACCCAGCCGGAGTAATCGTCCTTCACGGTGCCGGCGTACTTGTCGTTGCCGACCCAGATGACCACGTTGCCGCCCTTGGTGAAGGTCGGCTCATAGGCGGCATAGGTCGTTTCGCCTTTCCGCAAGTTCAGCGCACGGGCCAGCGTCGGAGACGACGCGGCGCGGGCGACGGCGGAATCGTAATTCCGCAGGGCCGTGGCCGCGTATTCCGGCGACGAATCGGCGAGGATCGACTGCGCCAGCGCGTTCTTGAGGACGCCCTCGTCGCCCATGCCGAATTGCAGGTTGCGCGTCGTCGACATCATGTTCGATCCGGCATAGCCGCCCAGACCATTCCCGATGTTGCCGTTGCCGTAGCCGCCGAAAACATAGGGGAAGTAGCCGCGGCCCCCGTAGCCGAACCCGCCGCCGTAACCGCCGCCGCCGTAGCCGGCGAAGGAGCTGCCGTAGCTGATCGAGCTGCCGTACAGCAACTCCTGGACGTAACGCCGCTGCGGTTCGAGCACCCGTTCGCTGTTGACGTATTGCTGTTTGAGGCGCTGCAAGTTGTGGGCGTAGGTCAGATCGTTTTCGGCCCGCTCCATGTCGTAAGCGGCCAGGCGATCGCTGGTTGAGAGATCGCCGGAAGGAACGTAGTGGACGATGCGATTGGGGCCTTGATAAACCTCCATCCTGTAAACCGAGCCGGGGGCCGTCTGGACGGCGGCTCCCTTCGCGGCCGGAGCCTTGGGCTGCGCTTCCTTCGCGACGGTGATGGGTTGACCGTGGGCCGACGCGGCCACGGCGATGCCAAGAACAATCCCCAGCCCACGGCCGAGGATGACGGGGGAAGGACGCATGATAGTACCCTCTCTTACGATGAGGCTCCACGGGGAGGAGTCACGAGAGCAACACCTATTTCATTTTACCCAGTCTCAAGCGCAAGCATAAGGAAATTATCATTTTCCGATGGGGCAAACTTTTCCGCCGGCATGTAATAACCGGACCCCGGCTGGTACAATAAAACCGGACGGGAGGCCGGCTTCTCGCCGGCTCTTGTGGCTGCAACTTGGATGCCATCGCATGGTGGAAGCGCGTCTGAAATACCCGATCCTCCTGTCAATTTTCGCGGCCCTGGCGACGATCGCCCTGAAATCCACTGCCTATCTGCTGACCGGATCAGTCGGCCTGTTGTCCGACGCGGTGGAATCGCTGGTCAATCTCGTGGCGGCGGTGACGGCTTATCTGTCGCTGCACTACGCAGCCCGGCCGGTCGATGAATCGCACACCTACGGACACGAGAAGATCGAGTATTTCTCCAGCGGTCTGGAAGGCGTGCTGATTCTGCTGGCTGCCGGGGCCATCGCCTGGTACGCCGTGCATCGCCTGGTCGTGCCCGAACCGCTGCAACCGCTCGGCCCCGGACTGGCGATCGCGCTCGTCGCTACGGCCATCAACGGCGCGGTCGGCGTCGTCGTGCTCCGCGCTGGACGCAAGCACGGCTCCATCGTCCTGGAAGCGGACGGCAAGCACCTCTTAACCGACGTGTGGACCAGTGCCGCCGTGCTCGCCGGCTTGGCCCTGGTGTGGCTGACGAATGTGCATGTGCTCGACCCGCTCATCGCCCTGGGCGTGGCGACGAACATTCTGTGGACGGGTCTGGCTCTCATTCGCCGTTCCTTCGACGGATTGATGGATCATGCGTTACCGGCCGAGGAGCAGGCGGCGGTTCGGTCGGCCATCGAGGAGCGTTTGCGGCCGAACATGGATTATCACGCCCTGCGGACGCGCCAGGCCGGCCGGCGGCGGTTTGTCGATTTTCATCTACTGGTGCCCGGCAGTTTGACGGTGCAGCAAGCACACACGCTGACCGGCGAAATCGAGGAGGCGGTGCGAAGTGTGTTGCCGGAGCTGGAAGTGACGGTCCACATCGAACCGATCGAGGACAAGTCGGCCTGGGGTGATAGCGCACTGTTGCCCTTGGAACGCGCCCGGCGCGAGCGCGGCGATGGGGACGTACCGTCGTGAGGGCGCAAAAACCGAGCCGGCCCAACCTCAAGGACGCTGCCAACCTCGTGGTCAGAACCGGCTCAGTCAACACCATGGGTGAAAGGCGACACGCCCGCGCCGTCAAGGCGGAGGTTGCCGCCGCAAGCCGCAAGGGACCGAAATCCCTTTTACCCCCCACGGTAGGCTTCGCGGAAGAAACCCGTTCAGGCGTACACACTTCACACACTAACACGATGCGCGACTGGTATAAAAAATTGTGGCCTCCTCGCCTTTTTTCTGGAAGCGACGCCCCGTTTCAGGGCAGTATGAAGAGCAGGCATGAACCTGTTCGGGAGTGTTCGGCACATGGCGACCCGTTCGTTGCATCCGCTTTTGCACTATCTCCGCCGCCTCAGCGGCGGCCCCGCCGGCGAGAGCGATCTCGATGACGCCCAGCTCGTGCGCCGCTTCCTGGCTCAGCGCGACGAAACCGCCTTCACGGCGATCGTGCAGCGCTACGGGGCGATGGTCTGGGGCCTGTGCGTGCGCCGCCTGGGAGAAACCCCGGAGGCCGAGGACGCCTTTCAGGCGACCTTCCTCGTCCTGGTCCGCAAGGCTCCGTCGCTGCACGGCCCACAACTTCTCGGTCCCTGGCTGTACGGCGTGGCGTATCGCACGGCCCTCAAGGTCCGTGGACGGCGGGCGCGTTTGGCGGCGCGCGAGACGAGGTTGCCAGAGCAAGTCGCCACGTCCTCCGGCGAGCAGACGGAAGCGATCTGGCGCGACCTGCGGCCGGTGATCGATGAGGAAGTCAATCGTCTGCCCGAAAAATATCGTCAGCCGGTGCTGTTGTGTTACCTGCTAGGATTGAGCAGCGAAGAGGCGGCCGAGCGCCTCGGTTGTGCCAAGGGCACCATCTTCTCGCGGCTGTCGCGGGCGCGCGATCTCTTGCGTCAGCGTCTGTCTCGCCGTGGACTGGGCGTCTCGGCCGGGGCGCTGACCGCCGTGCTGACGACTAACGCCACCGCTAAGTCGATGCCGCCTTCGGCGGTCACCGAAAACACCATCCGTATGAGTCTCTCATTCGCGGCGGGATCGGCGAGTCAGAGCCTACCCGCCCCGCTCGCGGCGCTGGTGGAAGGAGTGTTGCACAGCATGTTTTTGAACAAAGTGAGATTCGTGGCGATTGTCCTGTTGGCCGTGGGTTTCGTCGGCTTCGGCGCGGGGTTCGTCGCCCATCGCACCATCGCGGGGCAACCGCCGCCCAAGTCGGATCCGCGCGCGACGGTCGTGCCGGCCGATGTGGCGGCCAAGGCGAAGGAGAAGGTTGCCGAAGCGGAGCCGAAGGAAGCCGCCCCCCTGCCTCAGCCCAAGGCGGATCAGGCCAAAACCGAGCCGATCATCCGGCCGACAGCGGCGGCACGTATTCGCCGGTGGCGCGAAATATATTTGAATCATCCGATCAATTTCGAGGGAATCGATGATCCCAAGGTAAGACTGTCCGAGGCCCTCGATATCTTGGCAAAGCGCTATAACGTCGCCTTCGTGATCAATTTCAAAGCGTTTGAAAAAAAGAGGGCAGCTGATAAGAGGGCAGCTGATATAAGTAATTTTGAAATAACCGCACGGTTCTTTGTTCCTCCCCTGCATACCAATTTCGCAACGATCTTAAGTGTCATCCTATCTCGCCTTCCGGCCGACTTTGAGGCCGTCTACCTCCTACGTCCGGATATGATCGAGATCACCACGATGGCAGCCTTGCGGGAGGAGCTGGGCATTCCCGATCACCGTCCCGTGCTCCCGCTGGTTTGGGACGTGTTCGAGAATACCCCCGTTAGCAAGGCCCTGGAGAGCGTAACGGAGACGACCGGATACAACGTGGTCGTGGACTCGCGCGTTGCCGAAAAGACCCAGGCCAAGGCGACCGTGCTGTTCAACAACGTGCCGGTCGATACGGCCGTGCGCCTCTTGGCGAACATGGCCGACCTGAGCATGGTCCGGCTGGACAACGTGTTTTATCTGACGACAGCGGAAAACGCCAAACGTCTGCACGAGGAACAGGTGCGACTCAACTACACACTGCCCGGCGATGAATTGCTTGCGAAACCTGCGGCCAAGAAACCCGCGAAATGACGGCGCAGCCGTTCCCAGCCCGCGAGCGGTTCAAACCGTTATCCGTCTTATCAACTTGGGATAGAAACTTTCCGAAGAGCGCTTGGGGTGCGGTTGGCAGTTTGGCAGTTTGGCAGTCTCGCTGCTTTTTCGGGACGTTAATTCTTAATTTGATAGGACTTGCGCGATGATGCCCACCCTGCCAAATAGGTCGTGCCATTTGGCAGGGTGGCAGACGGGTCTTTCGTCCCACCTGCCAACCTGGCAGCGCCGGGGATAATCGGCAAGGGCCGATGCCGCCCGTCGGTCCAAAAACTACCGTCCCCTACGTTCCACTCAACACCCCTTGTAACTGCGTCTTCGACGTGTCCGCCACCTCCTGATGCAGCGATCGGCCGTGCGCGTCCATCGTCACCACGGCCGGGAAGTCCTTGACGCGCAGCACCCACACCGCCTCCGGGCTGCCGAACTTCTCCTTCAGATGCACCCCCTCGACCTTCTCGACGCAGCGGGCGTAAATCTGCGCCGCCCCGCCGATGGCGTGAAGGTAGACGCAGCCGTGCTCCTTGCACGCTTCGAGCGTCTTGGCCCCCATGCCTCCCTTGCCGATCACTGCCCTGACGCCGTAACGTCGAATGATGTCCGCCTGGTACGGCTCCTCGCGGATCGAGGTCGTCGGCCCCGCGGCCATGACGCGATACTCGCCCTTCTCTTCGAGGACAACCGGGCCGCAGTGATAAATCACGCCGTCCTTGAGGATCGGCAGATCGCCGCCCTTGCACAGATATTTGTGGACCTCGTCGCGGCCGGTGCAGACGGTGCCGCTCAAAAGCACCATGTCGCCGGCCTTGAGCTTGCGCACGTCGGCCTCGCGCAGCGGCGTCTGAAGCGCGATCGCCTGCTTGCCGCTCGTGCCCAGGTCGAGCAGTTCGCCTTCGGTGCTGTAATCCTTGTCGAATTCGCCGGGCGATTGATAGAGCCACTGCACTGCGTCGCCCTCGGTATCGAGGACGACGCCGCGCCGGCGGTAGGCCCAGCACATGTAGGCAATGCTGACGAAGAATGAGGCCGGCAGACGGTTGCGGGCGCCGACCTTGCAGCCGCCGACGGTCAGCTTGCCGCCGAAACCCATCGGGCCGATGTCGAGCTTGTTGGCTTCGTCGAGGATGCGCGCCTCCAGGGCGGCCAGTTCCGATACGGGGTTGGTGTCGTCCAGCTCGCGGAGGAGTTGTTCCTTGGCGAAGTCGTAGCCGGTCGCGCGGTCGCCGCCGATGCAGACGCCGAGGAAGCCGGGGCCGCAACCCTTGCCCTGGGCGTTCCATACGGCGTCGAGAATGCAGGCGCGCACGCCGTCGAGGTCGCGGTCGCAGCGCTTGCCGGATAGCGTTACCGGCAGCGAATACTGGGCGCTCATGTTCTCGCAACCGCCGCCCTTGAGGATGAGGCGGACATCGACCGTGTCTTCCTTGTGCTGGTGCCAATGGAAGACGGGACTGCCGAGACCGAGGTTGTTGCCGGTGTTCTTGCCAGTGACGCTATCGACCGAATTTTGCCGCAGATAACCCTTGGCCGTGGCCTCGGCGACGGCCTCGCAGCACAGCTTTTCCAGTTCCATCTGATCGAAACCGACCGGCGTGCGGACGTAGAACGTGATGGTGCCGGTGTCCTGGCAGATGGGGGCGCTGAGCCGTTTGGCGAGACCAATATTTTGAGATACCAGATCGAGCGCGAGGCTGGCCTTGGAGCCTTGCCGTTCGAGGGCACGATGCATTTCGATAACCTGCGTCACATCCGGCGGCAGGAACGCGGAGGTGCGGCGGATCAGTTCGAGAATATGCGCGTGAAACTTGCTGGCGCTCATGGCAACGGCCTCCGGGTGTGCGGGTGTCTCCCCTCATCCTATGCGTCCACATAGCCCCCGGCTTGCCGGGGGCTATGTGGTCTTTACTCCCCCACGTCCACCTGGATCGCCTGGTAAACCTCCTTGCTCTTGTCGTCCTGAATGAAGGCGATGGCCTTGAGGTTCTTCAAGTTCAGCGGCCTTTCGTCGTCCAGAAACGGCTGGCGTTTGGCGGACTTGTCAAGATAATCGACGAGGGTCTTCCTCACTTCGGAGATGCGGAAGGAGACTTTCTTTTTCGCGGACGTATCCAGCAGGGCGAACCCCTCGGTACCACCGGGGAAGGCGCGCACGACGTGATGGTGCAGGCGCTGTTGATTGCGTCCGGTATAGCGCACCACCTCCTCGACCAGCGCGAAACGCAGATGAACCCGATCGCCGGACTTGGCCAGGTCCGTGACCTCGGCCTCCAGATCCACCGTATCGCCTGTCCGCCGGACGTTCAGCGTGAGGCTGGCCTGGCCGTTCTTTTTCAGCACGTCATCGAGCACTTTGCGAAGGGTCTGGTAACTGTCCTTGCCTCCGCCCGGCGGGCCGCCCAGCGGGTCGCTGGGCTTGCCATCGAGGAAAAGCGTCGGCGTGCCTTCGATGTCCCGGCCGTAATAATTCTGCCTCGCCTCGCTATCGGCGTTGGTCAGCGGGTCGGGGCCGGGAATGTGCAGGTGATACTGAAGCAGGGCGACCTCGCTCGTCTTGTACGCCTTGCCCACGGCGTCGAAGGCGATGTCGGCGGCCACGCACGGCGGACACTGGGCGCCGGTAAATAATTCGACCAACACGACGTGCCGACCTTTGACCTTGTCCGGCCTCTCCGGCGTAAAGGAAACGGCGCGCTTCCCGAACTCCTCGTCGAGTTGCTCATCGAGTTTGGCAACCTGCTCCTTTACTTTCTTGCCCTCATCTCCCTTGCCGCCCTTGTCGAGCGACTGGGCGAGGAGCTTCAGAACGGAAACGCGCTCTTCGAGCGGGTCGGCTGGGGTGAGTTGTTTCTCGGCCTTGCGCGAACTCCAGGGCCAGTCCGGCGTCCTTCCCCTCCCCCAGCATCCCGCGGGCAACCTTGAACGCGGCGTGCAGTTCCATTTCCCGGCCGTAGACCGCGGCAGCCTTGAAATAGTCGTCGGCGAGCGAGCGCAGTTTGTCCGCGATCGCGCCCTTCGTGACCGCGGTTTCGACGAGCGTCTCCGCCGCGGCCAGGGCGACGGGTTCGTCGGCGTGTTTCTGCATCAGGTCTTTTAGACTGCTTTCCCGCCGCGGGTCGTCCTCCGCGTCGCGCAGTCGTCGCAGTTTATCGAAACCCGGACTGTCCTTGACGGGCTGTCTTTCCCCGAAGTCCGTCTGCGTGGTGCGCTCCAGGATCAACGGTTCCACAACGCCTGGCGGATGCACGGACCCGAGCAGTTTCTGCGGCTCCTCCGTCCCCTTGGGGGCGTAAGCGGCCATGCGCAGCGGGGTGCCGCGCAGGCGGAGCGTGAAGCGAACCGATCCCGCCTCCACCGCGACATCCTCCAGGGGGGCGTCCTTGATCGGCCCCGGCGCCAGAATGCTCACCGATGGCTTGCCGTCCTTGTCCTCGATCTTGAGGAGGACAAAGGCAACCTCCTTGCCGTCGGTGACGACAGTGGCCTTCCAGTTCCCCGCCAGCGGCGTGGCGGACGGAGCCGCCTTGTTGGAGGAGCAGCCGAGGACCGCGACGGCCAGGGCCAGCCAAACTGTCCACCTGTTGCGCATGATGAACTCCAATAAAGAAAGTTTGCGTCCGGTACGGCACTCTTAGCGCTGTTGCACGCGCATGGCCCGGCCGTCGCAGCTGTAATTCCAAACCTCCCGCCCCTTGCGATCCACCTCGACGACGACGTTCGTCATCCGGCTGGACAGGAGCGTGTGTCCGTTGGGCAAGCGCTGCACGCACGTCGGCCGATACGCCTGCGCCGACCAAACCTGTTTGCCGTCGCCGTCGTATTCCACCACGCAGTTGGCGGTATAGAGGGGAACAAGGACGTGGCCGTTGGGCAGCACCTGAATGTGCATGCCCAGCGTGGAACGCCGAAAAGCGCCGACGCGGAACGATTTGACGACCTCGCCCTTGCGGTCCAGCCGCTGGTACTCCCCGGTCGAGCTGACTAGGGCGAACCCGCCGTCGCGCAGCGGGCAGGCGGCGACGAGGGTCTGGGCGGTCTCGACGGCCCAGGTTTCGGTCCCGGCCCGGTCCACCTCGTAGGCCCGGCTGCGCGTGGCGATGAAGGTGTTGCCATTGGCCAAGCGCCGGGCGCTGACGGGCATTCCGGCGACCTCTGTCTGCCAGAGGACCGCGCCCTTGTGGTTGCGTTCCGTCACCCGTCGGCCGCTGTACTCGGCGATGAGGACGCGCTCGGAGTCGATGGCCTGCACGTCGATGGGATATTGCACGTTGTCGATCTGCCAGCGTGTCTTGCCGGCTTGATCGACTTCCTGCACCCGCCCGTCTCCCCCGGAGCTGAGCTGCGCGATGACGGTATAACCAAGGGGGCGTCGCAACCCCTCGACCACCGCCAGATCGACACCGCCGCCGTGGCGCGTCCACCACGCCTCCCACGCTTCCCGATATCTGCGGCGAGCAGCCTCGTTGCCCTCAACGCCGCCGTGCGGCGCCTTGTCGGCCGCCAGTTGGAGCAAGACCTCTTCGATCCGGCCCGCCTCGGCCGGCGCCATCTCCGTCAAAAGCGCGATCAGCACGGGAACCGCGTCCTTATCGCGCGCTTCGACCAGGGCGAGGGCAACCTGCCGACGAACGTGTGGTTCGGCATCGCGCAGCAAGCGCCGCACGGCCGGCGCTTGCTGACGGCAACCGGCCCGGCACAGCGCCGCCGCGGCCGCGCCGCGCCGAGCGGCGTCTTTATCGCTCAGCGCGCGCACCAGCGCCGGCTCCGCCTCGCCGTCGCGCACGGCCACCGCCGCGAGGGAGAAGTCTACTTCCTCGGCGATCGCCTCGTCTTCGGCGCTCGGTAGATAAGCCAGCAAAACCTCGGCCGTCTCCGCCGGCTTGCGCCGGCCGAGCTGTCGCGCCGCCGCCACGCGGCTGGCCGGGTTCGCCTCGCGCTCGATGCGTTCGAGCGCTTGCTGCGCCGCCAGCGCACCTCCAGGTCCGTGTGGTTCATCGCCTTGCGCAACAGGGCCGTCGCCTGGGGGCCGAACGATACCAGTTCCCTGCCGGCCCGTTCGCGCTGGGCGAAGACACTGCTGCCCAATTGTCGGATCAGTGTCTGGATGCGCGATCGGGTCGGCGCGTCCGGCGTCCGCTTGCGGAAAAAATCGAGCAGGCCCGGCCCATCCGTGGGGATGTTGGCCGCGCGCAGCAACTCCTCGTCGGCAGCGCTGTCCGCACCCGCGCCGGCCGCGCGAGCCGACAAATCCACCCATGCCATCAGAAGCAACAGGACGACGTAACGAGGCAGCACGGTTCACGTCCTCCCGGGCGGGATGTTCAGCGGCGGAAGGCGCGAGTCACCTTGGTGTCCGCCTTGAACTGCCAGACTTCCTTGCCGGCACGGTCCACCTCGACCGCGCGGTTTTCGCGATACAGCGTGACGACGGTGTGCCCGTTGGGCAACCGCAGCGCCGCCACCGGCTGATCGATCGGGATGCTCCAGACACTTTGTCCGTCCGCGTCGTACTCGACCACGCGGTTGTTGTCCCTCTCGGGGATGAGGACATGGCCGTCGGGCAAAACGTCGATGCGTCCGCCGAGGGTGCGCACGTTGACGGGCCAGCTCTTGACCTCCCGAAACTCCCTGCCCGCCGGCCTCAGAAGCACGTAACGCGTGAGGGCCGTCGGCGCGATGCCGAGCTGGGTGACGCAGGCGATGTCGCCGTTACGCAGCTTCACCGCGCGCATGAACGTTGCCCCGTCCGGCCGGACGTAACGGAACACGTTGCGGCCCTCCTTGTCCACCTCGAACAGGTCGTTTTCCATGGTGACAAAGGTGTTGCCGTTGGTCAGCCGCTGCGCCACCAGCGGCCCCTGATGGAACATTCGCTGCCAGACGATTTCGCCCTTGAGGTTGCGTTCGCTGATACGGTGGGCGTCGTACTCGGCGACCAACACCCGCTTCTCGCCGGGCAACAACTGGGCATCCAGGGGGCGCTGCAAACCTTCCATTTTCCAACGCACGCGGTTGGCCGCGTCGAGATCCTCCATGACGCCGATCTCGAACATGACCACGAGGGTCGAGCCGTCCAGGCGCGACGCCTGTTCGAGACGGGCCGGGTCGATGCCCGCCTGGTGATCCTTCCACCATGCTACCCACGCTTCCCGATACTTGCGATGGGAGGCGGCATCGGGACCGTAGACGACGAGCGGCATCGAATCCCCGGCCAGTCGTTCGAGCAGGGTCAACAGGGGTTCGGTGTCTTGCAAAGGCAGCTCGTCGAGCAGCCGGAGCAAGACCGGCACGGCATCTTTCTGGCGTCGAGCCGCCAGCGCCAGGCCGGCTTGCAAACGGACGCGCGGGGCCACGTCGTCGAGCAGTTTGTGGACCTGCGGCAACACGTCGGGCAGACGCGCGGAGCACAGAGCCACGGCGGCGGCGGCTCGCTTGACGGCGGTTTTATCGGTCAGCGCGGCGAGCAGCACCGGCTCCGCCTTGCCGTCGCGGACGGCCAGGCTCGAAAGCACATGGCCGATCGCCTCGCTCACGGCCGCGTCGTCGGCCACCGGCAGATACGCTAAGAGAACGGCGACGGTCTCCGGCGGCTTCTCCTTCGCCAGCACCCGGACGGCGGCGGCCACCACCGACGACGCGGCCCCCTCGCCGATGCGCCGCAGGCAGTCGCGGGCACGGCGGGCGATTTCCGGATCCTCGTCCCTGGTTGCCGCTTGCAGATAGGGACGGGCGCGTGCGCCGATGGACACGAGTTGATGCGATGCCTTCTCGCGGACTTTGAATTGATCGTCGCCCAGTTGCCGGATCAGCGCCACCATGCGCATCTCGCCGGCCCCGTCGAGCGTCCGTTGCCGGAAGAAACGAAGCAGTCCGGCCCCGTCGATAGCGATCCCCGCCTGCCGAAGCACTTGCTCGTCGCTGATGGTCTCGTCGGCGCGGCGCCCGCTCGGACGGTCCGGCCGCCAGGATCAGACAGGCCAGCGCGGCGAGCAAACGGCGACGAGGCATGGCGGCTTCTCCTCTTGAGCAATCGTCGGGCTGGTCCATCCGTGCATCGCCTGGCGTCCCGTCCTCAGCGGGTGCGGATGCGGTATACGTGATTGCTGGCGTTGATCTCACTCACCTGCTTGCCCGTGTTGTCCAGCTCCAGGACCTTGGACGGCCACATCTGATTGCCAATCAGCGTGTTGCCGTTGGGCAATCGGCAGGCCGCCATTGGCTGCATGGTGTTCGCCTCCCAGACGGTCTTTCCCTCGGTATCGTATTCGATGACCTTGTTAAACCAGATGGTGGGAATGATGACGTGGCCGTTGGGTAGGATGTCCACGCCGCATTGCTGCCAGGCCATCTGCACCTGGAATTGTTTCAGCTCCTTGCCGGTCGCGTCCAGACGGACGCACACCTGATTCTGGCTGACGAGGACGATCTGGCCGTCGCGCATCTTGCGGGCCATCACCGTGTCGCCCTGCGGCCGGTCGATGGTGAACAACTCCCGGCCGCCGCGGTCGATCTCGACCAGCTTGTTCATGCAGGTGATGAACGTGTGCCCGTTGCGCAGCGCTGCGCCGCGACCGGAATGCAACCGGGCAAGTCCTTTTTCCACAGGATCTCGCCGCGCAGGTTGCGTTCGGTGACGCGCGAGGCACCTTGCTCGACGACCAGCACGCGGTCGGGACCGAGGACGATGGCGTCACGCGGGTATTGCAGTCCCTTGATCTCCCAGCGCGGCTTGCGATCGACGCCCAGCTCGGTGACAACGCCGTTTTGCGGCATGACGAGCAGCATGTAACCGTGATAGCGTTCGACGGCGTTGGGCGGATAGCGATCGACGAGGGCGACGCGGTCGCCGTTGGTCTTCCACCACTTTTCCCAGGCGGTTTTGCGTTTCTTGCGGTTGTCGCCCTTGTCGCCGGGCGGCAGGTCGGTCGGCGCTTGATCCTGGGCGACGCGGAACAGGTACTCCTCGGCCGGCGCCGATTGGGCGGTGGGCAGATCGCCGATCAGGTTGATGAGGATGGGCACGGCGTCGCGCTCCCGGCGCCGGCCAGGGCCAGGGCCGTCTTGAGGCGCACAGCCGGATCCTTGTCGGTGAGCATTTTGCGGATGACCGGCAGATGCTCGCGGTCGCCGCCCAGACACAGCGACTCCGCCGCCGCCGCCCGCCGGGTGCTGCTGGAATCCGACAGTGCCCGCACGACCGCCGGCTCCGGTTTGCCCTCGCGGAACGACACCGCGTTGAGGGCGATTTGCACGTCGCCCTGGGTGTTCTCCTCGTCGGCAAAGGGGGTGAAATCCAGAAGCGCCTCGGCCGCGCCGTCCGGCTTGCGCAGGGCGATCAAGCGCGGCGTCGCTTGCGGCAGCGGCAAGTTCTTATCGCGTTCCAGGTCGGCCAGACAGGTGCGGGTGCGGCGGCTGACTTCCAAATCGGGATCCTTGACGGCCTTGCGAAGCAAGGGCAGGGCCGGCGCACCCATCGCCCGTATTTGCGCCTCCGCCTTCTCGCGGACGGAGAAATTGTTGTCGCCGAGCTGGCGGATGAGCGTTTCACCTTTGCGGCGGATGTCGGCCGAGGGAGTGCGCTTGCGAAGGTCGTCGAGCAGGCGCTCGGGATCCTCGGTGTTCTGCCACCACACGGCCCAGGCGTCGCGGCATTTCTTGCGGGTCGCGGCGTCGGCGCCCAGAACGCCTTGGGGGCGTTGTCGCCCGCCAGCTCGACCAGATAATCCTCCGCCTGCCGGGCGAGGTCGAGCGGCAGCTCGGTCAGAAGCGTCACGAGCGTCGAGACGGCCTTGGCGTCGTGACCGCGAGCCAGGGCCAGACCGGCACGCAGGCGAACCGATGGCTGGGGGTCTTGCAGCAGTTTGCGAAGCGGAAAACGTCCCATCAGCGAAGGCGGGATGCCGTTCTGACACAGCGAGTCGATGGCCAGGCCTGCGCCGGATCGGCGTTTGGTCCTGCAAGGCGCGCAGCAAAATGGCATCGGGTTTGTCGTCCGGGTAGGCCACACTGATGAGGGCGAGGCGAATTTCCTCGACCACGCCTTCGTCCTCGGCCAGGGGCAGAAACGTCAGAAGCGCCTCAGTCGTGCCCGGCGGCCGGCGCTGACTCAGGAGCCGAGCGGCGGCGGCGGGTAGTTCGCCCGGATGGTCCTCCAAGGCGTGCAAACAACGCCCCGCCAACAACGCCGTCTGATGCAGGTCGGGATCCTTGATCGCTTGACGCAGGGCCGGGATCGCCGCGGGACCAATCGCCGCCAACTCGCCGACCGCTTTCTGGGCGACGATCGGCGAGTGATCGCCCAGTTGGGCGATCAGCGCGGCGATGCGCTCCGGCTTGGCCTGCTCCTGGCTGCGCGTTCGGAAGAACGCCAACAGGCCCGACCCGTCGATGGGCACGCCCAGGGAGCGCAAGAGCGCCTCATCGCGATTCACTTCGAGCGATTCCGTCCCCCAGACGGGTCCAGCGCCCGCGGCCAGGAGGACGGTTAACAGCGAGATCCAAAGGCGGCGATACATGGTGCGATTCTCGTGGCCACTCGTGGTTCGTGGATCGTGCATCGTGTCTCGTGTTTTTCGATTCACGAGCTACGATGCACGATCCACGATACTTCAACGCCGGTGCATACGAAACGGCCGGTAAGCCAGGTCTTTTTTCTCCGAAACGACCTTGCCGTTGCGGTTCAACTCCAGGAGGGTGTTTTGATTCATCGGCGAAACCAGCGTGTTGCCGTTGGGCAGCCGGAGCGGGAAGCCGGGGTTGGCGACGTTCGCCTCCCAGACGAGTTTACCGCCGTCGGCGTATTCGGCCACCTTGCCGATGCTCAGCGACACCACCACGCGATCGCCCGGCAGCATGTCGGCGCCCATGACACCGTTTTGCCACTGAAAGTTGATCTGGAAGTTCTTCACCCGTTTGCCGGTCGCGTCGAGGCGGACGTACTCGCCCTGCTGCGTGAGGTAGGAGATATGGCCGTCAGGGAACTTGCGGCCGCCGATGAGCCAATCGTTGTTGTGGTTGTGGCTGAACACTTCCTTGCCGTTGGGGTCGATCTCTAAAATCTGTTGGCGGCCCATGATGAAAATGTTGCCGTTGCGCAGCCGTTGACAGCCGAAAGCGTTGTTGCAGCCCCGTGACCACACCTCCTTGCCCTGTCGATCGCGCATCGTTACGCGGTTGCCGCTTTGATCGACGATGAGGACGTTGCCGTTGGGACAAACCTGAGCGTCCCACGGCCATTGCAACCCCTGAATCTGCCAGCGGACCTGGCCGGCACGGCTCACCTCCAGCACCCGGCCCTGTTGCATCTCGATGATCAGAAGTAGGCCGCGATCGCGCGTCCCGCTGGCCAGTTGCGCCAGGTCGATCGTTTTTTCGTGCTTGGCCCACCACTCGGTCCACGCCTTGACACTGGCCTTGCGGCTGGCCGCGTCCTTGCCGACGTGCTTGTCGGGCGTTTCATCGCCGGCCAGGTGACTGAGTAAATCTTCGACCTCCCAGACCTGGTCGAGCGGCATGTCGTTGAGGAGCGCGATGAGGGCGGGCATGGAGTTCTTGTCGCCCGACTCGACGAGGGCCAGGGCGGTCTTCAGGCGAACGGTGAGGTCGGGGTCTTGCAATAGTTTGCGCACGGCGGGCCGTTGCTCGTCGGCCTTGCCCTTGCACAGCGCGACAGCGGCGGCGGCGCGGCGAAGACTCACCTTATCTTGCAAGCCGCTCACCAGGGCCGGGTTTGCTTTACCGTCCGTGCAGCCGATGACCGCCAGTAGGTCGATAATCTGGGTGGACGTGGTGTCGCTTTCGGCGAAGGGCAGATACTTCAGGAGCGCTTCGACGGTCCCTTCGGGACGGCGCAGGGCCAGCAAACGCGGGGCGGCATCCGGCAGCGGCCGGGCCGTGTCGCGCTCGATCATTTCCAGGCACTCGCGCACGGATTCCGCCCCGCGCGAGTTGGGCTGATTGATCGCCTGCCGCAAGAGCGGCACGGCCCGCGCCCCCAGGGTGATGATCTCCTCGGAAGCGCGTGTGCGCACCTGCGGCGACTTATCACCGAGTTTGCGGATCAGATCGAGAACGCGCGTGCGTTCCTCGTCGCCGAGGGTTCGGCCGCGAAACTCCTCCAGGAGCTGCGCTCCATTCAGACTGTTCCACCAGGCCGCCCACAGATCGCGGCGCAGTCGCCCGGAGGCCGCGTCGTTGCTCTGCGGCGTTTTGACCGCCCAGTCGCCGGCCAGCTCGGTGAGATACGTTTCCACCTGCTTGTGGCCCTCCGCCGGCAGCTGGGCGACCAGCTCGATCAGCACGGTGACGGCCTCGGTATCGTGTTGATCGGCCAGGGCGAGGGCGGCCCGCATGCGCACACTGGGCCGGGGATCTTTGAGCAGGGGACGGACGACCTCGCGCCCGGCCTTTCCGCCGATCTGGCACAGGACATGGGCGGCGACGCCGCGGCGGATTGGCACCGGATCGCTCAGCGCCCGCACCAGGGACGATTCCGCCTGCCCCTCACGCAGACCGACCGTCAGGAGGGCTGTCTCGATCTCCTGCACCACCGACTCGTCGTCGGCCAACGGCAGATAATCGAGCAGCGCCTCGGCGGCCCCAGCCGGCTTCCGCGCCGCCAAAAGCTGCACGGCGCTCTGAACGAAATTGGACCCGCTGTTCCCCTCGACGGCCTCCAGACATTTGCGTGCGCGGTTGACCGTCTCCTCCTCATCGACGCGATTGACGAGCCGCCGCAGCACCGGCACGGCCGGCGGCCCGATGCGGACCAGTTCCGCCGACGCCTTGTCGTGGACCGCGGGCGCTTTGTCGCTCAGTTGATTGGCCAGCGCGGTCAGGCGCTCGGCCTCAACGCTTGAGGAGGCGCGTTTGCGGAAAAACTCAAGCACGGCCGGTCCACTGGTGTCCAGGTGAACGCCTTTCAAGAGTTGTTCTTCGCTGCTAATGGAGGGTACGGGGACGGCAGCCGGTTTTTTATTCTTGGCGACTGCCTCTTCTTTCTTATTCTTGGCGTCAGTTTCCGCTTTTTTTCCCTTGGCTCCCGTCGCCTCTTTTTTATTCTTGGCGGCAGCCTCCGCTTTTTTTTCCTTGGCGACAGCCTCTTCTTTTTTTTTCTTATCCTCCTCGTTCTTCTTGGCGATAATCTCCTCTCGCGCCGCTTTGTCTGCCGGGGGCGGCACTTGGGCGACCTGCGGAAGAACCAGCAGCAATGCCAGCGGGGCCAGATTCATGATGCGTACTCCGCGTCCGGGAAGAAATCTTCCTACGTATAATAGACGATCGTTTGCCCGGACGGGAGCAGAAAAAAGAGTTGTTACGTAGGCGCGCTTTAGCCGCGAGCCGCAGGCGAGCGCGTGTCCCGCGCTCGCCTGCGGCTCGCGGCTAAACATTCGCCAAGTTTTTCACGGCAAGTTGATCTGAATCTTGGCTTCCTTGCGGAGCTGGACGATGATGGCCTGCTGCATATCCTCGATGCAAATGAGACGCACCTCCTCCTTGATCTTGTTGAAGTCGGACGGCTCGCCGGGTTTGCGATCGGTGACTTTGATGAGGTGCATGCCGTCCTCGCTCTCGATCACGTCGCTGATCTGACCCGGTTGCATCGAAAACGCGGCGTTCAGGATGCTCGCCGGCAGGATGCCCTTGATGTGCGGAAACCAATCGAGGTCGCCGCCTTCCTCCTTGGTGATGCCGTGCGAATACTGCTTGGCCGCCTGGGCGAAATCGAGTTGGTTGGCGAGGATTTTGTTGCGGATGTCCGTCAACTGGCGCGGGCCTGCGCCTTGTCGGCGTCGTTGGCCTGCGGCGGCACTCGCAGTTTGATCTCGCTGGCCCGCACCAGCACCTTGTCGAACATATCCTTGTTTTCCTGGTAGAACCGCTCGACCTCCTGATCGCTGATGTGCTGACGGCCATACAGGATCCACTGCATCTGGGCCGCGATGTCGGCCTTGATCTGCTCCTCGGTCTGGTTGCGCTCGCGGCAAAATTCGGCCAGCGATTTGCCCTGGCGCTTCAGTCCGGCTACCAGGCCGCCCATCTGGACGTTCACTTCACGGGCGTCGATCGGCGGCGCGTTTTGCTTGAGAAACTGCCGCATGAGCGCCTCGCTGATGAGCGCATCCAGCGCGATCTGCTGGTTCTGCTTGCGCATTGCTTCGGTCATAGGCACCGCCGTGGGGCCGTCTTTTTTCAGGATCGCGTCCAACTGGGCCATCGTGATGACCTCGTCGTTGACGACGGCTACGGCTTTGTTGCCGTGCTTATCGCCCGTCTGGGCGACCGCCGCCCCGGCACAGACAAGCGTCAGCGTGCAAACCGCCCCCCGGAACGTCCACTTTCGCCCCCTCATCGGAACCTCCTCTTCTCCCCAGTTTCTATCGGTAGGGAATGGATTCTTGGCCGAGGCTTATAGCGTCGGTCAGCCTCCAAGGGGAGAGCAGTTTTCGTGCTTCCTTTTTTCCGCCTCCTTTCGGGCTAAATGTCTCATGGCCAACTCGGGTTGGCACGGCATCGCGTTTGCGGCGCTTTGGAACATGATTTCGTTACGCCGGATCGGTCGCGTCGCGTGGACGGGGCCAACCGGACTCTGGCCCAACTGTAAGGAGTGAGCGCATGGGACTTTTCAGCAGCAGTGCGGCGTTGAACACGTTCGAGGATCTGTTCGTGGAGCAGTTGCAAGACCTGCACGACGCGGAACAACGCCTGACCAAGGCGCTGCCCAAGATGGCCGCGGCGGCGCACAGTCCTGCCCTCAAGAGCGCCTTTGAGGAGCACCTCCGCCAGACGCAAAACCACGTCACCCGCCTGGAACAAGTCTTCAAGAGCCTCGGCAAGACGCCCCAGTCGAAGACCTGCGAGGCCATGAAAGGGCTGGTGGCGGAAGGCTCCGAGGTCATCGACGGCAAGGGCGATCCCGACGTTAAGGACGCCGCCCTGATCGCGGCGGCCCAGCGCGTCGAACATTACGAAATCGCCGGCTACGGCACCGTGCGCATGTTCGCCCAACGGCTGGGCAAGAACGAAGCCGCCCGGTTGCTGCAAGAAACGCTGAACGAGGAGGCGGAGACCGACAAAAAGCTGACGGGACTGGCCGAGAAAGCCATCAATCCCAAGGCCACGGCCAAAAAGTAGTTTCCGCCGCTCCCAGCGATTCACCTTCCCAGCCCGCCGCGCCAGCAAGGAAGAAACCCTTGCTGGCGCGGCGGGCTGGTCATTTTTTCTCTTCCCCCGCCTTTCGGGGGCTGTACGATGGGAGGTCATGCCCGGCAATTTTTCCTGGGAGGGACTGAAAATGGATAGGGGTAACTGGTCGCGACGGGGATTTTTACAACATTCGCTGGCGGCGCTCGGTGCCGCGGGGCTGCCGGCCTGGTACGCCAAAGACCTGCTGGCCGCCGAAGAGAAAGTCGCCACGAGGAAGGTGTCCGCCAACGACCGCCTGACAATGGGCATCGTCGGCGTCGGCAGTCCGCAGAGCCGCAGTCTTCAGGTCGTGGATGCCTCCAGACCAAGCGTGCAAGCCAAGCAACTCACCTTCGTCGTCGGCTGTGATGTCGATGCCAGCCACCGCGAGCGCGCGACCAAGGTGATGCAGGGCAGAGGTTTCAAGGATTTCGCCGCCTCGTACAAGGACTTCCGCGAGTTGCTCAACCACAAGGGGCTGGACGCCGTGCTGTGCGCCACGCCCGATCACTGGCACGCCCAGGTCGCCATCGCCGCCATGAAGGCAGGCAAGGACGTGTACTGCGAGAAGCCGTTGACGCTGACCGTCGAGGAAGCGCTGGCGCTGATGAAAGTGTCCAAGGAGACCGGCAAGATCGTGCAGACCGGCAGCCAGCAGCGGACGGAGTACCGCGGCATGTTCCGCCTGGCCGTCGAGCTGGTTCGTTCCGGACGCATCGGCAAGATCAAGACCATCGAATGCCGCATCGGCGGCAACCCGACCAGCGGCCCCATCCCGGCGGTGGAAGCGCCGAAGGAACTGGACTGGGACTTCTGGCTCGGCCCGACCGCGCAGGTGCCCTACCGCAAAAAAGGCAATCAGACGAACTGTCACTACGAGTTTCGCTGGTGGTACGAATACTCCGGCGGCAAGATGACCGACTGGGGCGCCCATCATCTCGACATCGCCCAGTGGGCCTTGGGCAAGGACGGCAGCGGCCCGGTGGCCGTGGAAGCCCTCAAGGCGGACAAACCGTACCAGGGCGGCGACGGCTACAATTGCCATCCCAATTTCCAGGTCCAATACACCTACGACAACGGCACAAAGGTGATCGCCATGTCGGGAGGCGGCACCGATGCCGGCGAGCTGGTCAACAAGGACGGCAAGGTTCCCCAGCGCCGAGGCCGGGACGGTCAGAGCAGGCCGATGCGGGTCGGACCCGACGAGAACGGTTGCCTCATCCTGGGCGAGAACGGCACGATCTTCGTCGGCCGCGGCGCCATTCTGGCCAGCGACGCCAAGATCCTGTCCGAGCCGCTCCAGGACGACTCGAAGGTTTACGACGGCCGGCCGACCAACCACATGCAGAACTTCGTCGAATGTGTCCAGAGCCGCAAGGCGCCTATCTGTAACGCGGTGGTGGGCGGCGGGTCGGTGATCGTCTGTCACATTGGCGTCATCGCCATGCGCACCGGCAAGAAGCTGAAATGGGATCCGCAATCGCACCAGTTCGACGACGCTGAGGCGAACCGGATGCTCTCCCGTCCGCGCCGCGATCCGTGGAAACTGGAGGTGTAAACACGAAACCACATAGCCCCCGGCTTGCCGGGGGTGAGATGTTCCCCCGGCAAGCCGGGGGCTATGTGGCGGCGATGTTCCGATGAACGTTCCCCGGCGAGCCGCGTGGACCGACCTGAGCGATGCGCAGCTCCTGGCGCAGTGCGAGGTGGATACCTACCGCGCCAGCGGTCCCGGCGGGCAGAAGCGCAACAAGACCAGCTCGGCCGTGCGCCTCCGTCATCGGCCCAGCGGCCTGATCGTCATCGCCGAGGAGAGCCGGTCGCAACACGAGAATCGCGCCCGCGCCCTGCGCCGATTGCGTCAGGCGCGATATCTTAAAGTTCGGGACGAGCTGCCGCCGGAGAGTTTGTCGCCGGCCGACCTGGCGGCGCGTCCGGATTATGGCCCGGCCCGCGATGGCGAGGGCCGGCTTCACCTGGGACGCAAGGACCCGCGCTACTGGCCTGCCGTCGGCGTGGTCCTGGATGTGTTGCAGGCGGTCGGCGCGCGGGTCAGCGAGGCGGCCGAGGCGCTGGGGACCTCGACCGGCAACCTGATCGACTTCCTGCACGGCGACGACAAGGTCTGGGAGCAGGCCAACCAACTACGGGCGCACTACGGACACAAACCGCTTCGCTAGACCGTCCGCAGCTTGAGAGGAACCAAAACGCATGGCCGCACCCTCGGGTTTCTCCTGGATCGAAAAACCGCTGTTGGCGGCCATGGCGCGCCCATCCGAGCCGGAAGACCTCCTCTGGCTGCGCGAGCAGGGGATCGAGTTGCTGCTGTCGTTGACGGAGGAGAAGCCGCGGCGCGATTGGATCGAGGGCGCTGGCCTGTTGGTTTATCACGAACCGCTGGAGGACATGGAAGCGCCGTCGCAGGAGCAGCTGGACCGCTGCGTGTCGGCCATCCTGCGGGCCAACGAGCGCAAGATGGGCGTGGCCGTCCACTGCGGCGCTGGCCTCGGACGCACCGGCGTGGTGATCGCAGCCTATTTCGTGGCCCGCGGACTCAGCGCCTCCAAGGCCATCGCCCAGATCCGCCGCTTGCGTTCCGGCTCCATCGAGACCGACGAGCAGGCTGCTGCCGTCGAGCATTTCGCCCGCCGCAAACGCCAGGAATCGTGAATCGTGAATCGAAAGAACTCGATTCCCCATTCACGATTCACGATTCACGAGATCTGCATCATGCCGATGGATTCGCTTGTCCGCGAGCTGTTCACCGAAATTACCCGGATTCCGCTTCTCGATCCGCACTCGCACATCAACCCCCATCGCCCGGCGGCGCAATCTCGATGAGATCCTGGGCTACCACTACTACACCGAGCTGGCCCACTCCGCCGGCATGGATCAAGCACCGTTGGCTGCCGACTTCGATCCGCGCCAGCGCGTGCGGGCCATCCTCGCCCACATGGACCGCTTCGACAACACGGCCCAGTACGCCTGGTTTCTGGAGATCGCACGCACCTTCCTCGGCTTCCAGGGCGAGCGCGTCACCGCGGCCGACGCCGACGCGCTCTGGGACGCCGCCGAGCGCGTCATGGGCCAACCGGACTGGGCGACGCAGGTATTGCATCGCTCGAACATCGAAAAGGTGTTCCTCACCAACGATTTTGACGACCCGCTCGAAGGCTTCGACACGAACCGTTACGTGCCCTGCCTGCGCACCGACGATCTCGTTTTCCATCTCGACAAGCCGGAGGTCCGCGAGCGCCTGGAGAAATGCACGGGCATTGCGATCGGAAACCTGTCGCAGTTGCGGGACGTGATCGGCAAGCTGTTCGAGCATTTCACACGGCACGGGGCGAAGGCGTGTGCGATTTCGCTGCCGCCCTCCTTCCACCCGGCCCGCGCGGAGGAAGCCAATTTCCTCGATCCCTCCGCCCGCGCGGGCGAAGTCTTCTGGATGCTGGCCGACCATTGCCGCGACTTCAAGTTGCCGTTCGATCTGATGATTGGCGTCAACCGCCGGGTTTACCGCGGCGGCGTCTACCAGGGACAGGATCTATTCGATCAGCGCACCTCGCTGATCCAGTATGCGGAGCTGTTCAACGCCTTTCCCGAAGTGACTTTCTGCATTTCCGTGCTGTCGAGCGGCCAGAATCAGGAGTTAGCCAGTTACAGTTGGATTTTCCCCAACGTCGTGACGAACGGCCACTGGTGGTACTCGAACATCCCCGCATACATCGCGGTCGATCTGCGGGCGCGTTTGCAAGCGGTTCCCAAAACGAAACAGATCGGCTACTACAGCGATATGTACAAGCTGGAGTTCGGCCTGCCCAAGTTCAACATGTATCGCCGCCTGCTGGCCGGCGTGCTGGCCGACGACTTCGTGCGTCCGGGGCTGCTCACCGAGACCGGCGCCATCGAGTTGGCACGCTGTCTGTTGCGCGACAACGTACAGCGGATCTTCCGGCTGTAGATCGGTCCCAAAAAGCCGCGAGCTGGAAGGGGGTGAGTGTGACCTGCCTCCTTCCGGCTCGCGGCTTGACGAAGGAATCGGGGAGCGACTCCTTACTTGATGAGGGCGATCTGCACCCCGCTTTGCAAGATATTCGTGAAGGTGCTGATCATGTTGGCCGACATTTGAGTGTCGGTTCCCGTGATGATCTGGCCTGAGGGCAGCGCAATGGACGGGCTGCTCTGGGTGCCGGCGTAGTATTGCATGTTCTGCAAAGTTTGCAGCGCCGAGTTGGCGTTGGCACCCGTGAAGACGGGGCCGAAGCCGATGGCGTACAAACGGAAGGGGTTCCGGCTGCTGCTGTAATCGCTCGCCAGCTGCTGGACCAAACTATTAATCTGGTTCAACACCGTGGCATTGTTGATGGATTGGACGCCGACCGTTGGGTATTCGCTGCTACCCGGCTGATTCATGTCGTAACGGATCTTGTAATACTTGTACGTCCCCGCGTTCACCAGGTTTGCGGTCGCGGAAGTATTCGCCAGGCCGTCCGTCTCGAAGATGATAACTTTTTGCGCTCCCTTGCGCCCATCCCTCCGGCCATGGCTGACGGGAACGTGATCGGGGAGGAGGTGACGTAGGACCTCAGAGTCGAATCCGTGGGGAGGGTGGTGGCGAACTGGTTGTAGGAAAGCATGAGCGCCATCGCGAAACAGGTGTCACCGTCGGCGCGGGGTATCCTCGAAGTTGGCCGAGGGGACGTTGCCATTGGCGGGGTCGGCGTCGAAGGGGGTGATCTCCTTGTTATTGCAGGAGCCGTCGGCGTTGATCGTGGAGAAGGGGAACACGAGAGCCGCCTGGGCGTAGTTGTAATTGGGCCCCATCGGGGACCGGACGCAATTGAAGCGTCCGTTGCCCGATCCGCCCGACACCGTCCCGTCCGACGCACCGCGCGGCCAACTGTAACAAATGGCGGAGAACCAGTCGTTAGGATGGTTGATCTGCATCGTGGTGATGGAGGCCAGGTAGGCCTGCTTGGCCGTGTAGACCGGAGCCTCGTAACTATCGCCCGGCTGTCTGAAGAAGTAGCCGGTGGTCGAGTTTGGGTTTTCCAGCATGTTATAGTTGTGCATAAAATCGACCATCATCATGGGGCCGAACCAGTAGCGCATCTTCGGACGGGCCGGGATGTCCGAATACTTCATATACTGAGGCGGCGACGTGGTAGGGGGAATGGTAAGCGAAACGGCCCCCCATGTGTAATCGCTCCCGTAGCCGGCCATGGCGCTGATGTCCTGATACGTACTCGAGCTGGTCTGCCAGACGCCGAGCACATAATCAATGAATTCCTTCCAGAACCGCTGGTCCGTGTTCCCGTAGTTGGGCCAGGTGCCGGTGATCTGGGTCGGGATCGATCCGTAATACTTGACGCGGCCGGCCCGCATCTGCGAAGGAAAGGGATTGGGCGACTGAGTGATCCAGCTGAGGATCGCATTGTAATTGATCGTGTAGGTTCCTGGCATGTTCAACGATCCAGTAGCGGTGTTGAACAGAACGGTATTGTTGTTCGTGCCGAAGAATCGCTGGCGCCAATCCGCATCGAAGGAAGTGCTGCTCCATGCGGCGCCTCCGGGATAAGATTGATTGAAGAGCCGGCACACGGCATAGTATGTCAAGGGCTTGTTGGCATTCGTAAGGGCCGTACCGTTCCAACTGGTGATGCCGGGAACATACGTCGGAGTCGAAGCTGTTGGGGAATAGTAGCCGCCCGATGTGTTGTATTGTGGCAGGCTGCTGGCCCCATACGTGCCCAGCCCTTTCAACCAGTTTTGCAGTTTCGTCAAGCCAGGGCTCCCCTGTCCCTGCCAGGTGCTCCAAATGTTGGAGAGCGTGGTCTGGTCCGTTGTATTCGTCATCCCAAGCGAGCCGAGATTTCCGGCCAAGGTAGTGGCAGAGTCCGCGAGCGTATTGCGCGGGTCGGGTGGCCAGATGAAGAAGGTCTTGCCGTAATAACCGGGACCTTGTGTGTAGCCGTTGAAAGGCAGAGAGCCGTTAGTGATGGGATTGACCGGCGGACTGTAGTCCACCTGGGTCCATACTTGCGGGACGTTGCCGGTCCCCGAGGTGTCGGGCTGGCCCCCGGCATAGGCCGAGTAGCCGTCCAACTCCCAGAGCGGGTTCTGCGCGTTGGAGCCGGTCACATCGCTGACTTTCTGGGCATAAGTCGTGGTACTTGCCCTCTTGAACAGAGGCACATCCCCGCCCGGAGTCGAGGTGTAGGTGGAGGGGGGCAACTGTGGGGTTGCTCCGGCGGTCGGCGCCGACCAGGTACTTCCTCCGTCCGAGCTAGTGTACGAATCAAACGCGCGGATCAAGGGCGTCGCGTAGGCCGCGTTTTGATAAAAGTTGTTCACGTAGGTTAAAGCATAGGAAGAGTTGGGAGCGGTGGTATTGCTCGGCGAGATCGTGTAACTATCGTAAGATGAAGTTTGGGTCGGGCCCGTGTATTGCATGCCGGCACTGCCCGACGAATACGCCCCGAACGTTGGGTAGACGGTGTCGGGGTTGTTGCTAGTGCGCGTGGAGGTATAGAAGTCGTAACCGAGGAGGGTGCCCATGCGCATCGAGCCGGACAGGTCCATCACCAGGGCGATGTCGCGCGGACGGTGGACCGCCGTGGCCGTACTCGAGACCGGGGGCAGGAATTGCGCCCCGTAGGCTGAGCTGAAGGCGGCCGACAGATTGTTCGATGTAACCGTCGCGGTAACGGCGGTCAACGGCATCCCGCTCGTTGCCGGGAAATTGGCGTTGAACGTTTGCGTGGTCTGATTGTAGTCGTAGGATCCGTAGCTGAGCTGGAGTTGGGACGCCTGGAGGGACTGGCCCACCAGCTTGTTATACCCAACCATGCTCTGTGCGTTGGTCGTGGCGGTGCTCTGGTTATAATTGCTCGACGCGTCTCCGGTCAGGGTGCCGCGCGGCGGTAAGCGCGGCCAGGTCCGCCGCGTTCTGGGCCTGGGTTCGGGCAATAACGAGCATCCCGACGTCGATCGCCAGGGCCAGAAATCCGATCATGGCGGCCATGCTGACGGCCAGCAACGGCAGGACGCTCCCGCGGCGACGCGCGGATTGGATTGCGGATGTTCCGGAAATCCTCATGGTCTCTCCCCTTCGTGCCCTTCTCGGCACCAAGTCATTTGCCACGACCCAATTCAGGATGAGGGGGATTTTTCGGCTCTATGTACGAGGATAGGTCGCGTTTTCCCAACGGGCAAACTCAAGAACGGCTTGATTTGCGATTCTTCTGTACACCAGCTGGGGAGCGAAGAACTGTTGGAGTAACCCGCGCGGAGAAAGGAAGGCGCCACCACGGGGGGACAATTGCCTGATTACTTGCGGCTCTCGTTGTCGCGTCAAAGCCGATGGTGGGATTTGAACCCACAACCCCCGCTTTACGAAAGCGGTGCTCTGCCGTTGAGCTACATCGGCGATTGCATTTCCTACCCCGTTATCCTAAAGAAATCGCCATGCAGTGCAACGGCAATTGAACGTGCCCTCCTACCTGCCAACCACGCCTCTCGCCGGCCTATGGTCCCTCCCGGTGAGGCCGTGTAAGCTATCGAGTAATCACCCACCTCGTAACGGCCCCGTGAAGTGATCATGCGCGGTGGCTGTGAAGGGCGGTAGAATCCCACGTTCGATTCCGGGAGTGTTCATGAGCGGTTTTTCTGTGCGGCGCGATCCTTGCGAGCTGGACTTTCTCGCTCTGGGGGCGCTGGTCCATCGGCTCGATCCGGGCGTGGTTCCGTTTCGCAAGGCCCGCTCGGTCGATATCCACGTCTCCGGTGGCGAATACAACGTGGCGGCGGCGCTGTCGGATTGCTTTCGGCTGCGGACGGGCATCGCCACGGCGATGGTGAACTACGGGATCGGCGAGTTGGTTCAGACACGCGTGCGCGAAACCGGCGTGACGCCGTTTTACAAGTGGTTCGAGCACGACGGCGTGCGCGGCCCCAACATCGCCACGGTTTACAGCGACCGCGGCCACGGCGTCCGCGCCTCCCGTCGTCTTTTACAACCGCTCCAACGAGGCCGGCGCCCTGCTCAAGCCAGGGGACTTCGACTGGACGAAAATCTGCGCCGGCGGCCTGCGCTGGTTTCATTCGGGCGGTATCTTCGCCGCGCTGTCGGAGACCACATCCGAGCTAATCGTCGAAGGGATGCGGGCCGCCAAGGCGGCCGGGGCCGTCAATTCGTTCGATCTCAATTATCGAGCCAAGCTGTGGGCGTCGGTCGGCGGACTCGAACGGGCCAGGCAGGTGCTTCGCCGCATCGTCGCCAACGTGGACGCCCTCATCGGCAACGAGGAAGATCTGCAAAAGGGCCTGGGCATTGCCGGCCCGGACGTGGTCTCGCGCTCGAAGCTGGACCCCGAGACGTTCTTCCAGATGATCGACCGCGTTGTCGAAGCCTTCCCGAACATCAAGCTGGTGGCGACGACGCTGCGCGACGTGCATTCGACCAACCGCCACGACTGGGCGGCCGTGCTGTGGTTGCAGGGACAGCGGTTCGTCAGTCCGACCTGTCACCTGGACGTCCTCGACCGCATCGGGGGAGGCGACGGCTTCGCTTCCGGCGTCATCTACGGGTTGATAAACGGACGGTCGGCGGAGGAAGCGCTCCGTCTGGGGTGGGCGCACGGGGCGCTGCTCACGACCTTCCACGGCGATGTCACGATGGCCACACTCGAAGAAGTCGAGGCGGTGGCCAAGGGCGGATCCGCCCGCGTTCAGCGCTGACTCAACTCCCTGAGCGGGGGGCGTAAACCCCCTGAGCGCAGACTCAGGGGATTTACGCCCCCCGCTCAGGGGTTTTCAGTTCTCTCTTAACTCTGAAAATCGCTCAATCCCCTCTGGACGGCATCCGGAATCGCCGTCGGAACGTCTCGACCCTGCCCTGATCGCGCCTCATGGCGGCCTCTAGCTGTGCGCCTTGGGGCATGGAGGGCCACCAGCGTTTGATCCAGCGTGAGAGAATGCCGGCTTTACCGAGGCTGATCAGGATGGCCAGGGCGAACAGAGCGAGGCTGACGGCGAGGTGATCGAGTCCCGCCACGAACTGCCGCAGCCAGCAGTAGCCGCGCCAACTGCCCACCGCGGCCAGGCCAACACCTACCACGCAGCGGCGGATGCCGTGCTCGCGGATGCCCAGATACAGTTGCAGGGCGGCGGCCGCCAGGAGAAACGCCGGCCGCGGTGAGGCCAGTTCGCCTTCGTCGAGGGTATGCGGGCCGACCACCGCCAGCGCCGCCAGCGCCAGGGTCAACGCTTCTGGGGCTAACGACACACGGCGAAGTGCCGCATACGCATAGAAGGCTGCCGAGACGAGAAGCGTTACCGTCAGCGGGCCGGCCCCGATTCGGAAGGTGAAAAGCGCAAGAATCCTTGATAAATCGGGTCGTCGGGATGAGCGGCAACCATGAGGACGGTCAGGAGGATTGGCAGCATCAAAGCGGTCGCCCGCGCGCCGCGGCTGCGAGAGACGATACCGATTTCGAGCAAAAGCACGCGCCACGCTCAGGCCGAACGGTACGAGGAAGAAAGGGCCAAACAGCAAGCGGTTCAGATCGCCGCCGTCCAGAATTTGCATCGACCAGCACAACAGAAAGGACCGCGCCGGCACAGCGAGACCGAGCAAGCCAAATAGCACCCAGGGATACAACGGCCAGCGCCAGGGGCTGCCGTTGTCACGCACGCAGTCGGCGCCGCGGCGGATGGCTGGCAGCAAGGTCAGAAATACCAAACCCGCCACCGGCGAGAAACCGAACAGGCCCCATAACAACTCCTCGCTGCGCGGATCGGCCAGGAGTGGACGGAGGGCCAACGGGTAGAGGAAGAACAAGGACAGGATTAAATAATAAGGAACGCGAAAACACGCCGGCAGTGCCAACCGGATGCCGCGCAGCAATCCTTCGCTCACCAGCAGGGCGAACAGCAGTCCGCCCAGATAACACGCGAACCCGCGCTCCGGATGGAACACGAGCACCTCGTCGAACGTCACCGAGGTGGCCAGGAACATCAGCACCACAAGCAGGAGTACGGTGCGCATGTCGTCCCACACGTTGGCGTAGCGCACGAGCAAAAACGCGGTGACGGCCAAAAGCAGCGTGTAGCCGGCCAACCCGGACATGAGTGCCCAGGTCTGCACTTCCTCGGCCTGCGCGCAAACGAGATCCACAGGCCGGCGAGAAAAAGTCCGGCGCTGAGGACGTAAAACGGATTGTTGGTACAGACCCAGCGGATCAATCCCCGCCCGGTTCGGTTGGCGGGCGGCGCGGAGGGAACGCGAACGTTGGTGAGTTGGCTCATGAGGATACCCCTTGATGTGAGTGGGCTGGATCACAGAGCCGGCCCCGAAATGAGAAGGAAGGCCGGCCCCGATCCTTACCAACATCCTAACGCCCCGGACACCCCCACCGCAACAGTCCGTCGCGGGGAGAGTAACTAGCCGCGAGCGCCAGCGAGCGGAGGCAGTTCTACTCGCTGGCGCTCGCGGTTAGTTGGGATACGTCTGTCAGGCGGGACTTACTCCGCCCGAACGAGGCGGTCGATCTCCTTGAGGACATTCACGACCTCGGGCCTGTCGCGGAATTGCTCGAAGGAATAACGACTCTTGTTCCGCCAATTCGGGCATTCTCCGCTCGTGCTGGGGACGTTTTGTGCCCTGGTCTCCAGCCACAGGTCCTCCAGGTTCACCAGCACGATGCGGGCGTCGCCGGCGGCGAGATAGCACAGACAAGCCCGCAGCACGGCCTTTACGTCCTCCGTATCACCGAGCCGGCCTTTGGAGCGAAGGAACGCGACGAGGGCGTCGAGCATGGCCTTGCGTTGTTCCTGTTCGCGCTCGGGATCCTGGTCGCCGAGGATGCCGAGTTCCTGCCGTTGGCGGATGTCCAGTCCCTGCCAGTACGCGGCGAAGGGCGGCATGTCATGCGTATTGAGGCTGGCGATCGAGCTGGCGGGGACTTCCGAAAGCGCCTCTTTCGGATCGGCTTGCAGGAGGTACTGGACGACATACATGCGAAGCACGTTATGCTGGGCCATCGACTCGGGCACCTCCGGCGGCACGGTGCCGAGATCCTCACCGACGAGCATCGCCTGGTGCCGGTGCGATTCTAGGCTGAACAGGGCGTAAAGCTCCTCGGCGGGGTAGCGCACGTAGACGCCCTTGCGCGGCTCCAGGCCCTGCGGGATCCAGAAGAGCCGGTGGAAGACCGGCATGTGATCGATGCGCAGCACGCCGGCATACTTCAACTGACGCCGGAGGTAGGACAACACGTAACGGTAGCCGTTTTCGCGGATGCGGCCGGGGTGCAAGGGCGGAAAGCCCCAGTTCTGCCCCTTGGTGAAGACGACATCCGGGGGAGCGCCGCCCGAAGCCTCTACCGCAAAAGACGCGCACTCGCGCCAGACATCGTAGCCGTGCGCATGGACGCCCAGAGGCAGATCGAGATACAGGCCGGGGCCGGATTGGCGCGCCTCCTTCGCCAGCGTTTGCAACTGTTCCTCGGCGATCCACTGAACATAGAGGTGATAACGCCAGGCTGCCTCGTCGTAGTCGCCGACGTTGACGACCCCGTCCCGCGGTGACGCCGGCCACTGCGGCCAGGGCGTCCGCAACCGTTCGCCGACGGCCCGGAAACGGGCATAATCTTCGACCTGCGGATGCTCGGAGACGAAGCGATCAAAGGCTTGCCGTCGCCGGCTCGGCTTCTGGAAGAACGAACGCGCCAGTTCCGTCAACACTCGACGTTTCAGCACCATCTCGCGCCGGTAATCCACTTGCGCTAGCGCGCGGAGTTGGTCGCGCTCCCGTTTCCATTCTTCCGAGGCAAGTAATTCACGGGCGGCAGGGCAATGCGGCAACTCGGGGATCGACTCGACATCGAGGTAATATTCGTTCCAGAAGAGCCGGCTCACGGGAGAGTAGGGACTGCACTCGAACGGCTCATCGAGAAACGCAGCCAATAACGGCAACGTGGCCGCCACCCCACCGCCCAGGCCCCGAACCCAGGTTAGAAGATGTCGCAAGTCCGTAAAGTCTCCGCCGCCCCAGCTGCGTTCGGAGTGCAATACGTAAAGCGGTAGAAAAACGCCCCACGTCCGCTGCCCTTCTCCGAATTCCGGCGCATAGGCGCGGCGCGGCGCGGAGATGAGGAGCGTCTGGAGCGTCTGCCCACCGGACTCCACTTCGAGGCGATGGTAGCCCAGCGGCACAGAGTCAGGCAGGGCGAGCGATTTCGCCGAATACGACACGCCTTCCAGACGGGCAGATTCGGTGACAGGTAGTTGTCCGGCGTCGATGTCCCAGGCGCGCTCTTCTCCTTCTTCCAGGCGGAGTCGGCAACGCCATCGGCCTTTCGATTGCCGTTCCGGCAGGCGCACCGTCAACGCCTCCGTCCGGCCGTCCCAGGCAAGCGCCACCGGCTCCGGGCCTTTCCGCCAGGTCGCTTGACGGTATTCGCGGAGGGCGTCGGCCGCATCGGAGGCTCGTTGCAGAGGCGCACCGAGGATCTGGAGGATCCGCAGCAGCGAATCCGGTGCGGCTTCCTGCTGTTTGCCGAACGCATCTTGGTAGGAGGTCTCCACTCCAAACAGACGAGCTAGTTCTTTCAGTTCCGTGTCGGAAGATGCTTTCGCTTTCTTGGCCCTGGGCATGAGAGTCGGTTCCTTTTCGCTGCCAACCCGCGTTGCAGGATTTTATGGTGCGATGTCACGGAAGGTCTTGAATATCAGGTGTTTAAGTCGGAAAGCAAACGACGCAAGAATCGTCCCACGATCCGAACGATGCAAAACTTCCTTGGCATCATGCAAAAAGCTGGCCAGCAACGGTGTCTCAGCCCCGGTCGCCAACCGAAAGAGGAGGGATTGCTTTAGCGCGGGATCTTTTGCACCTCCACGCGCAGCGGTGCCTGCATCGCTTGGGGACTGGTCGCCGCGCCGACCTGCACCGGCACGCCGACGAAGTGCATCCAGAACGACAACCGCCTCGGCGCGGCCGACTTGTCGTTCGCCGCGAACGTCCGCCAGAGTCGCAACCGCCCCGTCGCGTCGGCGGTCAATTCTGATTGCTGATTCGTCTCGGCGAACCCTTCCACCGCAACGGCCGTGCAGCGCTGTCGATCCATCACATGCGCCCAACCCTCGGCCTGTCTGCGATCGTCCGGCCTCGCCACGATGTAAGGACGCAGCGCCCCAACCGGACCCCGCGAGGTTTCCCACGCCGGACGGTCGGTTTTCGCAGGGTCCAACCGGCCCGCCCGCAGGGTCGCAGCCTCGTTCTTGCGCAACGCCGAGTAAACGTAACTCCCTGCACCGAAATCGACCACGACCGGCGCATCCGGCACGTTCAAGCGCAAGTCCATCCCCATCCCGTCGATGTCTTTCTGAGGGTCGCGGACGTTCCAGGTGACGCGGACCCACGACTTGGTAACGGGGAACTCCATGTCCACGACGGACGCGATGGCGTGTCCGCCGGGCAACTTCCTGGTGCTCTCGAAGCGCAAGCCGACGACGAACGGTCCACTGCGCGTAACGCTCACCGCGGCGCGTTCGTCTCCGGTATCGCCGACGCGGAGGTCCGTGCCCTCCCGGGTGCGGAGGAGCAGGCCGGGCGAGTCGGTTTTCAGATAATCCGTCTCCCGACTGCCGACCTTCCGCAACAGGCCGAGCAGGTTGCGCGGCACCACGAAAACAAGCCCGCCGGGGTAGGCGACCGTCATCGTTTCGTCGCTCGTCTCGACCTTCAGCCCGCCTTTAAGCACCGGTCCCGACGTCACCTCGGCCCCGTATTCGACGGTATACGTGCGCTTTTCCAGCGGCCCGATGTTGACGATGAAGTCGAGGTACACGGACGAAGTCGGCTCGCTCCCCCTGCGAACCGGGCGGAACTGAGCCGCGATCGGTTGGCCCTCATACAGCAGTCGGAAACGATCGGTGTCGCGAATCGGCCGGCCGAGCGGCACTTCGAGGCTGGCCATATCACTGCCGCGACGAATGCCCGCCGTCTCTCGGACGGTGAGCGTTAGCCGGCCGTTTGCCGG
Source organism: uncultured Planctomycetota bacterium (assembly GCA_963767535.1). Lineage (GTDB taxonomy): Bacteria > Planctomycetota > Planctomycetia > Gemmatales > Gemmataceae > JAJPHU01. The sequence continues at coordinate 4,174,432 of CAVYEC010000003.1, read as the reverse complement.
CCCGTCGTTGGCCCTGGCCGCGAGGGGCAGGGCAAAAAGCACACCCAAAAGCAGTTGGCGGTCCATCTTTATCCTCCCTTGCCATCTCGAATGTGCCTTTCGTCAAGCCTGATGCGTGCGGCATATTCGGCGAGGGCCAGAAACACATGGGCGTTCGGCACCTTCGAGATATCCACCCGGCCGAACCGTTTCTTTCCATTGCTGCTGTCGTAGACCGTCAGCCGTCCTTTCGACACCTCGGCGGAGTCGAACAACTCCCACGGCAGTGTCTCGCGACCGATTTGAAGTCCCTCGCGGCTGACACTGATTTCGCCGAAACCGATGACCGCCCCGCCCTTGAATGCTTCGATGGCGGGAGGCAGCATATGCGGCAGGGTATGATCCTTCACCATCTTGGCGAAATCGCGAAACCGAGAGAGTGTTTCATTGAATATGGACTGCCGGCCATCTCTGGATATCAGAATCACCTGATACGCTCCCCCCTCCAAAAAGGAGACAGGAGCCTTGTCGGATCGGTCCACGCGAATGACGCGATTAACGTCTCTCCAGAGTACAACCTCCGTCTTCTCCCCCATACACGCTAAACCATGCGAGGAGACCAGGATTCGGAGTCGAGGCATCCGCCGGATTTTCCGCAACAGGACGACACCACCTACAAGACCTCCCATTCCTCCGGCGGCAAGCTGTACAACGAGTTCGGACCCTCCGGCGAGCAGCACACCGATAGCCCCATATAGGAAGGCGACACCCAGCAAGAAGCAGGTGAAGGCAGCATACAGGTAAAAGACGATGCGAGTCTCGAAGATGGCAATGGGCGTCCCCAGCACCTTTACTTCTTCGGGTAGGTTCTGCGTAAGTTCCGTTTCCATCATTCACCTCTACCGATCCGGCACCTTCAACCAGCGATCCAGCCAGTCATACGCTACCTTGCGAACTTCCGGCGGAAAGTCGTGCTTGCAATCGGGGTAATTCGCCGCGAGCTTGTCTTTCGCGCCGAGCAGTTCGTACACCGGCATCGCCGCCGCGAGGCAGTCCTTTACGCCGGACACCTCGAAGTTATCATCGTGCAAGGGCGAGCTGGCCAAAAAAGCCCGCGGCGCCAGGGCGGCGACAACTTCGGGGAAATCAAACGGCACCTTCTCCGGCTTCAGCTCATACTTGGTGGCGATGAGCGGCATGTAACGCGCGCTGGTCCAACCCTTCAATTTGCCGCCGTAATACTTCGGAAAACTGGTGAAGCCGCAGTTGGACACGCACACCTTGATGCGCGGGTCGAAAACGGCGGTGAACATCGTGTTATGGCCGCCGAGCGAATGGCCGATGCAGCCGATGCGCTCCGGATCGACCTCCGGCAAGGAGACCAGCAAGTCGATGGCCCGCATGTTGTTCCAGATCGCCTTCATGCTGCCGGACTTGTACGCGTTTTTGGCGAAGTCGTAGCGGTAGTCGCCGAAGCTCGGATAGTCGGGGCACAGGACGACGTAGCCACGCTCGGCGAGGTGGACGCCGATGCGCTTGTTCTCCTGCTGGCCCAGGCCGGCCGGCTCCTTCTTGCCGATGCCGATGGTTTGGTGCAGCACCAAAACACCCGGCAATTTGCCCGTGCGCTGTTTCGGAACAAGCAAGTACGCCGGCACGCGGTCCTCTTTCTCGACGGCGAAGGTCAGCTTCTTGCGCACGTAGTTCGGCAGTTCGACCGTCTCGGTTTCGCGCACGTCGAGGGGGACTTTGTGGCTCTCATCCGGCAGCGGCCCCATGACGAGTTGCATGTTGGCGAGGATGTGCGCCCGGCGTTTCGCCCAGTCCTGTGCGGTGCGCACGGGCTGCTCTTTCCCCTCCGCGTCGCGCACCACGAGCAGATTGGATTTGTTCGGATAAAACGGCGGTTCAGACCTAACCACAGAGACACAGAGACACAGAGAAGAGAGAAAAAGAACACCAAGGCAGGAGGAATATCTTCTGGGGAGTTGGTTGTTCATTTGTTCTTCCTTGTCTTCTCTGTGTTCTCTGTGCCTCTGTGGTTAATTTATTCTCGCCGAGCCGTATGTTACCAGGCTGAGAAATCGTTGCCACCGGGCAAAGCGTTTTTGCTTCCCGCCGCGGATCTGCTATGGTGAGCGGAAACCTTACTGGGGAGAAGTCGCCATGCTCGTCGTCATGCACAGCCACGCGACGCCGCAGCAGATCGAGCAGGTGCTCGCCGCCATCCGGCGCATGGACCTGACGCCGCACCCCCTGCCGGGGGCCACGCGCACGGCCATCGGCATCACCGGCAACATCAGCGCCGTCGATCCGCGTTCGCTGGAAGTGCTGCCGGGCGTGCTCGAACTGATTCGCGTCACCAAGCCGTACAAGCTGGCCAGTCGGGAAATGCACGAAGCTGATACTTATGTCCGCCTGCCAAAGACCACCATCGGACCTGGCACCTTCACCCTGATCGCCGGCCCCTGCTCGGTCGAGAACGAGGACATGGTCTTGCGCACCGCCGAGTTTTTGCGCGGCCACGATGTCCATCTGATGCGGGCTGGCGCGTTCAAACCGCGCACGAGTCCTTACGCCTTCCAGGGGCTCGGCCAGGAAGGACTGCGCATCCTCGAACGGGTGCGCCAGCGCACCGGCATCGGCATCGTCACCGAACTCATGGATACGGAAAATGCCGACGCCGTCGAGCAGACGGCAGACATCATCCAGATTGGCACGCGCAACATGCAGAATTTCAGTCTGCTCCGCCGCGTGTCGCGGTCAACGAAGCCCGTGCTGCTCAAGCGCGGCCTGTCGGCGACGTTGGAAGAATGGCTGATGGCCGCCGAATACGTCATGGCGGGCGGCAATTACAACGTCATCCTGTGCGAGCGCAGCGTGCGCACCTTTTCCGACCACAGCCGTAACACTCTGGACCTGTCGGTGATCCCGCCGGTCAAGCACCTGTCGCACTTGCCGATTCTGGTCGATCCCAGCCACGGCACGGGCAAGCGCGACTACGTGCCGGCGATGGCCCTGGCGGCCTTGGCCGCCGGCGCCGACGGACTGCTGATCGAAGTTCACCCCGAACCCGATCGCGCCCTGTCCGACGGGGCGCAATCGCTCAACTTCGAGTCATTCACCTGCCTGCTCGAAGCGCTGCACCGTCTGGCCGAACCGCTGGGCAAGACGATCAATTGAGGGCCTAATCCCGACTGATCCCGGTCGGTTGGAGGATTCGCCAGGCGGAGATTCCCAAGCTATGCTTGCCATGTCCGAAACTTCCATCAATTCGTCGCCGCCGAGGCGCCCCAAACCGATAGGGAAAAGACATGGCCTCCACCCCTTCTCTCCCCTCCCTCGGGACAGAGAAATGGCGCCTTGCATGGCGTCTTCCTGCTTTCTCTCTGCTCGGATGGTTCCTCGCCGGTTGCGGCCTTGTGCTGGCCTTGCAGGCATTTTTCGTCCGGCAGCACGGCGGCGATTGGGCGGTTCTGCTCCACGTCGGGGCGATCAAGCCTCACCGGGCGCACATCGAGGAGGATTTGGGGCCGATCGTCTGTCTGGATGCGCTGGGGCACGATGGACAGGTCTATTACCTGATGGCCCGGAACCCCTTCTACCGGCACGATGGCCGCGCACTCTTGTGCGATTTCGATGATCCTCCCTACCGTTACCGCCGCATTCTCTATCCTCTGTTGTCCGGCGGTTTCGGCTTGTTGGGTCCTCGGGCCGTCTTGACGGGACTCATTTTCTGGCTGCTTGTCGGCGCCGGCCTGATCGTCGCCGCCAGCGCCGACCTTTGCTCCCGTTGGCACCTCTCCGGAATCGTGATGGTGCTGGTGCTGCTCAACCCAGGCATGTATCTATCGGCCCAGGTGTTGACGGCGGACGTGCTGGCCACGGGATTGTCCTTGGCGGGTGTGGCCCTCTGGTTTCGGCAACGGGAAATCTTCGCCGCGCTGATGCTGGCCGCCGCCGTACTCGTCCGCGAAACGTCTCTGCTCGTGGGCCTGAGTCTCGTCTTGCCCCTGCTGGCACAGAGTCGCATCCGCCCGGCGTTGTTCCTGGCCGCGGCGTCCGGATTACCCTGGGTGGCGTGGTCACTTTGGGTCCACTGGGCGATCCCCGGAGGAAACGGCCTGGGAAGGCTCAGTCCGCCCTTCGTCGGAATCTTCGGGTCTCTTCCTCTGTGGCGTATCCAGGGTCCAGCCCATGTGGTCTTCAGCGTTCTGTCGTTGCTTGGGGTGGCGGCGGCGTTCTGGGTCGCCTGGCGGACGCCGAACCGATTTTTGTGCTGCTCCTGCCTGCTGTGGGCCTGCCTGGCCGTGCTATTGTCGAGGGCGCTCTGGGACTATCCGGGAGACCTGCTGCGGACGCTGATGCCCTTGTGGGTGTTCCTCGCCTTGGGGTACGGAACTTGTGCCCGGCAAGGAGCGGTTGACCACAACCGGCCATTCTCCTTGCTCCCCCGTGCATGGGGGATTTCACGGAGCCAGTTGGAAGCAAATTAGCCCCGTCCGATCCCGGACGTACAAACGGCCGTCCGACAGGGCCGGATGCGCCCACGTTTCGGGACCACTCACCTTCGAGCGCGCCAGTTCGCGGTATCCCTTGGGGTCTGGCTCCAACAGCGCCAGGTCGCCACCGTCGGTCAGGAGCAATATTTTGTTGTCCCCGGTACGCATCAGCGAGGCGTGATAGGTGCCGATCTTCGCTTTCTTCCACAGCGATTTGCCGGTTTTCGCCTCGACGCAGTGCAGATCGGCCGCCGGCTTCGCCAGGGGAGAAGGCGTCGTGCCCGTCACCATGTAGATGAGGTCCTTGCCGATAGAAACCGGCGTCGAAAAATATGAAGTCAGGGCAGGGTTCTTCCACTCCTCTTCGACGGCCGGCTTGCCCTCCTTCGTTGTCAGGCGCAGACCCACACTGCCGTAGGTGATCGAGCTGGCCAGCAGCAGATCGCCGGCGCGGATCGGTGTCGTGGAGCTTTCAAACAGCCTGTCTTTGAGCGGAAACCTCCAGAAGACCTGGCCGTCGGCCGGGTTGAGCGAAGCTACGTTCGCGCCGGTCAGAAACACCGCTTGCCGTTGGTCGCCGTCCCCGACGAGGATCGGCGAGGAATAGCTGGCCGGATCGTCCATGCTCTTCCAGGCGATGTCGCCCTTGGCACGGTCGAAGGCGACCACGGACGCGCTCTTGGCCCCGACATTGACGAGGACGCGCTCGTCCGCGACGAGCGGCGAGCAGGACATGCCGAAGAAGAGGTTTTTCGCCTGAAGCTTCTCCAGCGCATTGACCTGCCAGACCTGCTTGCCCTTGTCCGTTTCCAGGCAAGTGAGGATGCCGGTGATGCCGAAGGCGTAGATCCGGTCGCCGGCCACGCAGGGCGTGGCCCGCGGGCCGTTGCCGAACAGACTCTTGAACTCCAGACGCTCGTAGCTGGTCCGCCACAACTCCTCGCCGCTTTTGGCGTCGAATGCGACGATCTCTTCCTCGTTCTTGTCCTTGACCTTGGCGTGGATATAGACACGTCCCCCCGCGACGACGGGAGAGCTATGTCCCTCGCCAGCCGGCTTGCGCCACAGCACTTTCAACTTGCCCTGCCACGGCGCCACTTTCTCCGTCGAGCTGTTGTCGCGCCGCGGGCCGAGCCACTGCGGCCAATCCTCCGCGAATACCGAGGACGTGAAAACAAGGACGAGCAAGATCGCAAACAACGAACGCAGCCGGTGCATGAACGGTCTCCTTTTTCATGCGGCAGTCATTCCGCATTCGGAATCGCTTCTTCCGGATGACGGAGGAAATGGTGCAAGGGAGCGTAGCGCCAGGCAACCTGATGGGCGTCCGCGATCTCCTTCAGGCGGCGCAGGTATTTTTCGGTGATCGCGCCGCAAGTATCTTGATAATTCGGATCGCAATAATAGACACGGCAACCGAGCGGTCTCGGCTGCCGGGCGGTGCAGAGATTGCCTTGCTGGAAGGGGCAAAAATCAGCTGTCACGGTTGCGGGATCGTAGGGCGGCGCGTCATGCAGCAGGACTTCGGCTTCGAGATTGCTGAGGAACAGGGTATGGCCATATTCCTTGAAGCGACAGCAGCGTCCGCTGGCGACGCAGACGGGACCGGCGGCGGCCACGTCGCGATCGACTTCCTGGTACAGTTCCAGAATCTGGCGACGCAGTGATTTAGACATGGCGCTCCCAGCGGTGCGTGAGATGCATCATAAGGGGACGTTCTGATCCATGTAGAGGGAGAGGCTCAAGGGATCTTCCCCAAAGCGCGTAACTTCTGCCGGCCGGGTGAATCGAGGCTTTGCGCCGGAGCGCTTCGACCATCTGGCTTTGCCGCTCGATCTCCGCGTCAAACTCGGCCTGATGATCGTAATAGTACGAAAAGGCCGCGTGGATCTGCGCCAGAGTGAACTGGCCGGGGTACTCGGTGAAGATCTCTTCGGGACTCAGGCCATAGCCGAGTTTATCCAGCACCACCTCGATGACCTTGATGTTCGTGTCATCGATCCAGGCGCGGCCCTGCTCGTCGAGAAGAATGTGGGCGGTCCCGCTAGGGGTCAATTGCTTCATCGCCTTTTCTCCGCAAGCGAAAATGCAAGTGAGAGGCCGTCGAACTGAAGCCAACTCCCGGGCACTTCGATTATACGGCCTGGCTCGCTTACCCTTCCAGTCCCGTCAGCCGGCCCTTGCTGTCGCCGAAGGAATCAACGTGGACGCCCACGCGGTCGAGCATGCACAGATACAAATTCATCAGCGGCGTGTTCTTGGGATAGCGAATGTGCCGCCCGGTCTTCAGCGTGCCGCCGCCCTTGCCCGCGAGCAGGATCGGCAAATCGTCGTGGTTGTGGCGGTTGCCGTCGCTGATGCCGCTGCCGTAGACGATCATGCTGTTGTCCAGCAGCGTGCCGTTGCCCTCCTTGATGGACTTCAGCCGGCCGAGCAGATAGGCCAGCTGCTCGATGTGGAACTGGTTGATCTGCTGAATCTTGGCCTTTTTCTCCTTGCGGCCGCCGTGGTGCGAGAGATCGTGGTGCCCTTCCGGGACGCCGTAATCGCGGTAGCTGCGGTTGCTTCCGTCGTTGGCGAACACGAACGTCGCCACGCGCGTCAGGTCGGCCTGGAACGCCAAAACGAGCATGTCGGCCATCAAGCGCAGGTGTTCGCGATAATCCTTGGGGATGCCGGTCGGCCGGCTCGCCCCGGCGGGTGATGCCACCTCGACCGTCTTCTCGGCGCGAACGAGACGCTGCTCGATCTCGCGGACGCCGCTGAGGTATTCGTCGAGTTTGCGCTGGTCGGTGTTGCCGAGCTTGTTCCTGAGTTGGCGGGCATCCTCACCGACGAAATCGAGGATGCTCTGCTTGTAGCGCTGGCGGCGTAGCGCCTTATCGTCGCCCTTGGCGGGGGCGGTGAACAGGCGCTCGAAGACCAGGCGCGGATTGATCTCCTTGGCGACCGGCGAGGATTCCGTGCGCCAGGCCAGGTTGGCGGAGTAGGCGCAGCTGTAGCCGGAATCGCAGTTGCCGGAGTTCTTGCCGCCCTCGCAGCCGATCTCCAGCGAGGCGAAGCGCGTGGCCTTGCCGATCTTCTCGGCGGCCAACTGATCGACGGAAATGCCGGCGCGGATGTCGGCGCCGTGGGTCTTGCGCGGCTGCCGGCCGGTCAGGAACGCGGCCATGGCGCGGGCATGATCGCCGCCTCCGTCGCCGTTGGCACGGGCCTTGTCCAGCGTCAGGCCGCTGAGGACAAGCAAGTCTTTCTGCACAGGAGCCAGCGGTTGCAAGGTGGACGGCAGCGTCGTCAGCGCCTCCCTCGGCGGCCGGCGTCCAGTTGGCCATGTCGATGCCGTTGGGGACGTACAGGAACGCCATGCGTCGCGGGGCCACCTCCAGTGCGGGTGCGCGAAGAGCGTGCGCGGCAGCATCGCTTCCAGCCACGGCAGGGCGATCATCGCCCCCATGCCCCGCAAGACGGTACGCCGCGAAACGCGCTGGTCCTTCATTTATTTCCCCCTTTGCCTCTCCGTTTTAAAAACGGATCGCTTTTGACGATTTCGATTAGCAGGCGCGAGAGCTTGTACTGGTCGCGGGCCGCGCTTTTAACGATCTCCTCCACCGCGCAACGATCGTAGCGCTCGACGCCCCGGCCCAGGGCGTAGGTCAACAGCTTCTCGGCCAGACAGCGGGCGAAGGCGTCTTGCCGAACGTTCAAGATCCGCCGCAATTCAGCCGGCCCCTGGAATGTCTGTCCGCCCGGCAGTGTGCCGGATGGATCGATCGCGTGCTTGCCCTCGCGGGTTCGCCAGGCGCCGATGGCGTCGAAGTTCTCGAAGCCGAAGCCGAGCGGGTCCATGCGCTGATGGCATGAAGCGCAGCTGGGGTTGGCCCGGTGCTGTTCCATGCGCTGCCGCAGCGAACCGGACAGCACGGCCTGTTTGTCTTCCTTGAGTTCTTCAACACCGGGCGGCGGCGGGGGTGGCGGCGTGCCGAGGATGTTGTCGAGGATCCACTTGCCGCGCTTGACCGGCGAGGTCCGCGTCGGGTTGGATGTCACCGACAGCACCGCCGCCTGCGTCAGAATGCCGCCGCGCGGCGTGCCGGTCAACGACACCCGGCGAAACGGCTCGCCCTGGACGCCCGGTAGGCCATAATGCTTCGCCAGCCGTTCGTTGACGAACGTGTAATCGGAATCGATAAAGTCGAGGATGCTGCGATCTTCGCGGAGGACGTTCTCGAAGAACAGTTCCGTCTCCTTGAGCATGGCCAAGCGCAGCTTGTCGTCGAAATGCGGGAACAGGTCGGGGTCAGGCTTGAACTCTTTCAGGCTCCGCAGCTGCAACCACTGGCCGGCGAAATTGTCCACCAGGGCGCGGGAGCGCGGATCTTTCAGCATGCGCCGGACTTGCTTTTCCAGCACGTCCGGCTCTCTCAAGGTCTTCTTGCGGGCCAACTCGGACAGCTCGTCATCGGGCAGGCTGCTCCACAAAAAGTACGACAGCCGGCTGGCCAATTCGTAATGGCTGATGGGGTGGATCGCCTTAGGGTCATTGGGTCGAGGGTCCAGCTCGACGCGGAAGAGAAAGTGCGGCGACACGAGGACGGCCTGAATGGCCAGGGCGATGCCGGCCTCGAAACCGTCGCGGTTCTTCTCGGTCAGCTCGACGAATTGCAACAATCGGCGCATCTCCTGGCGATCAATGGGCCGGCGATAGGCTCGGCTGGCGAAGCGCTCGAGGATCTGCTTGGCCGACTCCTCGTTTTGTGTCGTCAGGAAGAAGATGCGCTTGCGGGCCTCCGGCGTGGCGAATGCCTTCTCGACGATCTTCTCGGCGGCGGCGACGTATTTTTCCATGAGCAGCGGCGGCAGCGAAAGCACGTCGCCGATGTTGTCGAAGCCGTAGCCCACGTCATCCTGAGGAAAATCGTCAGCCGGTTGGAAGTTAATGCTGACGAGATCGCGGATCGTGTTGTTGTACTCGGCCCGGTTGAGCCGGCGGATGGTGACGCGGCCGGGATCTTTGGGGGCGTTGCAATCGGTCTGAAACACGACGGCGTCGAGCCAGTTATTGAGGGTGTCGAGTTCGGCGGCGCTGGGTCGCGGTTTGCCCGGCGGCGGCATATCGCCGGAACGCAAATTGTCGGCCACCTGTTCCCACACGGAGCGCTTCTTGAGGACCGAGGCATCATCGGTGAATTTATCGAGAGCAAGTCCGCCCTTGGGTTTAGCCCCGCTATGGCACTTGATGCAGTAGCGATTGACCAGCGGTGCAGTATCCTTGGCGAATGTGAGCTTGGCATCCGGAGACGCGGCGTCCGTGTGCGCGGGACATCCAGCCAGCACAACGGCCAGCACGAATGCGGAGTGTAAGGGATTCCGCAACCGGATCTTCACGGCGATTCCTCAAGCAACGGGTAGGACTTCGTGTCGTTCGGCGGGTCGGTCGGGGCGGGAGAGTGAACCTCTACCATTCTGCCAACATTATCGGTCAAAGACGGATGATCTTCAAGCGGCGGGTGATTTCTTCGGACGGAATTAGCTCGCCCTGTCCGGAGCCGGGACAGACTTCGCAGGTGCGCTGCCAGGCTTCCGGCGTGGCGACGTTGCTCTCCCAGAATGGCCAGGTCCGGCACTGCGGCGGGCGGACGGCATAGACGGTGCAACCCTGATTTCGGTCATAAAAGACACAATCACCGTTGCTTTTCTCGCGCAGCGTTCGGCCGCGGTTGGTCCAGCGCGTGTAGAGCGCCTTGACCTCTTCGAGCGTTTCGCCGCGCTCAGCGGCGATGGCTGCCAGGTCGCTGTCATCGACCCAGACGAATCCCGGCTCGCCGGTGCAGCAGTGGCCGCAGCGCGTGCAGGTGAAACGCAAGCCGTCCTGGTACCACGGTTCGGACATCACAGAGGTTCTATACGCTGCAAGAGGTAGGAAAGTCTCGTAATGGCGACGATACCGAGCGACGAGGGAAGGGGCAATCGGCGGGCTTTCCCCGTAGGATAGGGCAAGTTCCCGGCTCCGCGACTCAAGCAGGATCGTTATGCCGATTTCCGTCATCATCCCCACGCTGAATGAGGCGGCTTGCCTAGCCCAGACGCTGCGTTCGATCCGAGCCGAGAATCCTCACGAGATCATCGTCGTGGACGGCGGCAGCGAGGATGCGACGTGCGAACTGGCCCGTGAGGCCGACCGTTTGCTTCACGGCTCGCGCGGCCGGGCGGCGCAGATGAACCACGGGGCCGCCCACGCCCTCGGGGATGTGCTGCTGTTCCTCCACGCCGATTGCGCGCTCGAAGAGGGCGCTTTGCGTGCGGCCGAACATTGTCTCGGACAACGGGGCGTCGCGGCAGGTTGCTATCGCATGACGGTGACGGCCCCCGGACTCAGCTATCGTCTGATCAACGCCTGTGCGACGGTGCGCGTCCGGCTGACGGGCCTCATTTACGGCGATCAAGGTCTGTTCGTGACGCGCCGGTTCTTCGAGCGCCTCGGAGGATTTCCGCCCTTGCGTCTCATGGAGGACATGTTCCTCAGCAAACAATTGCGGCGCGAGGGGCGTGTCGTTGTGGCACCCAGGCGCATCTACGTATCGCCGCGGCGCTGGCAGCGGCAGGGAGTCGTTCGGCAGACCTTGCGCAACTGGACGCTGACCGCCCTAGCGGTCGGCGGAGTGCATCCCGATCGGTTGGCGGCGTTCTATCCCGTTATACGCTAACCCGCAGCGGCCGCCGCATGCTTTGACCATCGCAATCGTCCCTGCTAGAATCTTTTCATTCCACGCCGACACCGGGACATCCCCGGTTTCTCTGGTGCCGACGGTTCGAGGGATGGGAACGTATCATGGCGACGGCCACGTTGGTCTCGTACTTCAAGCGCTACAAGATGGAAACGGATCTGCGCGACCTGCCCCAGCCGTGGCTGCCGGCGGGATTTAGCTTCGTCGCCTGGAGCTACGACTTGCTCGACATTCACGCCGAGATCCTGTTCGGCTGTTTCCACCAGGAGATCGACGCCCAGGTATTTCCCAGCCTTGGCGATCGGCAGGGTTCGTGCTGTTTAATGATCGAGATGAGCCGCAAGCGCGGCTTTCTGCCCGAGGCGACCTGGCTTCTGATGGGTCCGGCGGGGCCATGCGGCACGGTGCAAGGCATGCACGAGCGCACCGGCGTGGGTGGCATCCAGAACCTCGGCATCCTGCCGGGCTGGCGCGGCCGGGGTCTGGGCGAAGCGTTACTGCTGCAAGCGTTGCACGGCTTCCGCAACGCGGGACTGGGCCGCGCGCAGCTCGAAGTAACGGCCCAGAACGACACGGCCATAAGGCTCTATCGCCGCCTGGGGTTCCGCAGCGCCAAAACGCTCTACAAGGCCGTTCCCGACTGGCGCATCTTTTGACGTGGTGTCACTAGCCCGAAAGCGCCAGCGAGGGATTGTCCCTCGCTGGCGCTTCGGGCTGGTAATTCTTGCTATGAGGTTTACGTGCCGCCAGAAGTCTATCAGCACACCTTCCCCAACGGGTTGACCCTGCTCGCCGAGCGTATGGAGCACGTCCGCTCGGCCGCGTTCAACTTCCTGGTGCCCGCCGGCTGCGCTCACGATCCGCCGGATCAACTCGGCATCGCCGCCGTGCTGGCCGACCTCATCACCCGCGGCGCCGGCTCCCGCGACAGCCGGCAACTGACGCTCGCGCTCGACAATCTGGGACTCGATCGCGGCGAGAGCGCCGGTGTCATTCACATGCGCTTCTGGGCGCGACGGTCGCCCGCAACCTGCCGGCCGCCCTGGAGATTTACGCCGACATCCTGCGCCGCCCGCACCTGCCCGACTCGGAACTCGAAGCCGTCCAGTCGTTGGCGTTTCAAGATCTGCGCAGCCTCGAAGATGAGCCGCGCTCCAAGGTGTTCGTGACGCTGCGCAAGCACCTGTATCCCACGCCGCTGAGCAACGACCGTCGCGGCACAGTCGAGGGTATCACCAACCTGACCAGTGCTTCCATCCGCAAGCATCACCAGATCTGGTTTCGGCCATCGGGGGCTATCCTCTCCGTGGCCGGCAACATCGAGTGGAAATCGCTGCGCGATCAGGTCGAGCGCCTGTTCGGCGACTGGAAAGGTGAAACGGATCGGTCCTTCACCTACGGCCCCGAGCCAACCCGCCGAGCGCACATCACCAAGGAGTTGGAGCAAACCCAGATCACGTTGGCGTATCCGAGCGTGCCGATCGGACACCCCGATTATTACGTCGCGCTGGGCGCGGTAAACGTGCTGTCCGCCCCCGGCGGCATGAGTTCGCGTCTTTTCACCGAAATTCGCGAGAAACGCGGACTGTGTTACGCCGTCTCGGCCGGCTATGAAACCTTCAAGGACCGCGCCCACATCATCGGCTACGCCGGCACGACCAACGAGCGCGCCCAGGAGACGCTCGACGTGTTTTTGGCCGAGCTGCGCCGCCTGCAAGAAGGGATCGAGGCGGAGGAGGTCGAGCGGATTCAGGCCGGGATCAAGTCGGCGCTCATCATGCAGCAGGAATCGACGGGAGCGCGGGCGAATTTCCTAGCCTCCGACTGGTACTACCTCGGCCGTGTCCGCGACTTTGACGAGATCCAGTCGGCCATCGACGGCCTGTCGCCGGAGAGCATTCTGGATCATGTGCGCCGCTGCCCGCCGCGCGATTTCACGATCGTCACCCTCGGCCCCAAACCGCTGACCGTTGGTTAGCGACGCTTCGCAGAAGCGTGTTTCCAAACGCTTCTGCGAAGCGTCGCTAACCGTTGGGAGAATAACCATGCCATTCCACCGTCACACGCTGGCCAACGGCCTGCAAATCATCGGCGAGACGAGTCCGTCGGCGCGTTCGGCCGCGCTGGGTTTTTTCGTCCGCACCGGCGCGCGCGACGAGACACCTGAGGAGTGCGGCGTCACGCACTTTCTGGAACACATGGTCTTCAAAGGCACGCCGCGGCGCACCGCCCTCGATGTCAACCGCGACTTCGACAAGATCGGTGCCGATTACAACGCCTTCACCAGCGAAGAGAACACCGTCTTTCACGCCGCCGTCCTGCCCGAGTATTTGCCGCAGGCGGTGGACATCCTCGCCGACATCCTGAGGCCGAGCCTGCGAAACGACGACTTCGACATGGAGAAGAAGGTCATCATCGAGGAGATCGGCATGTACGAGGACCAGCCGATGTGGTCCGCCTACGATCACGCCAAGCGCATTTATTTCGCCGAGCACAAACTGGGCAACAGCATCCTCGGCACGCCGGCCAGCATCACCGCCCTGACGCGCGATCAAATGGACGCCTATTTCCGTCGCCGTTACGTCGCGCCGAACATCACGGTAGTGGTCGCCGGGCACTTCGATTGGCCGCGCTTCGTGGAGATGGTCGAACGCAACTGCGGCCAGTGGGAGAAGGGGCGGGTCGGCCGCGAGGGAATCCGCGAGACGCCCGGTTCGCGGCGCTTTGAGGTGATGACGAAAGAGAAGGTGGTGCAGGAGCACGTTTTCCTGATCGGGTCCGGCCCGCCGGCCGATTCGCCGCTGCGGCACGCGGCCGACCTGCTCGGCATGGCCGTCGGCGACGATTCGGGCAGCCGGCTGTACTGGGCGCTGGTCGATCCCGGCCTGGCCGACTCAGCGGAATGCAGCTTCCACGAATACGAAGGGGCGGGGGCCTTCTACACGTCGTTCAGCTGCGAGCCGGACCAGGCCGAGGAAGATCTGGCCATCGTGCGCGACGTGCTGCACGGCGTGCAGCGCGACGGCATCAGCGAGGAGGAGCTGAACCAGGCGCACAACAAGGTGCTGTCGCGCGTGGTGCGCGGCAGCGAACGGCCGAAAGGACGCATGATGGCCATCGGCATGAGCTGGACCTACCAGCACGAGTATCGTCCGGTGGACGAGGATTTGCGCGCCTACGAGGCCGTCACGCTGCCGGCCATCCGGCAGGTGCTGGAGCGCTATCCTATTGATCGCGTGACGACGCTGGCCCTCGGCCCGCTGGCGGCGTTGAGTAAACCGTCGGACAACGGATCGAGATGAGGCGAGCCGGGAGCGTGAGCGACCGGAGGAACTCTCCGGTCGCTCGCGCTCCCGGCTCGCCAAGTCGCAGCATCCGCCGTCCCGCGGAGGAAAAAGGTGCTACACTAGACTGGAGATCCCTGCCGGGTGAGAGCTTCTTCTTTCCACCTCCCCAATGGGGGCGAGGGCGAGCCGACGAGGCGTCTCGCCAGTAAAGGAACCCAGTCCATGATCTCGACGAATCTAGCCGGCGTCGCTGAACTTGTCATCCGTCGGGCGCAGCGTCAGGGGTTCATCCTCCCCCGCGAGATCCGCTCCGTGCTGAGCGAGGCCGGCGTCTCCGAATCGCTGTGGAAAGACGTATTGGCCGTGGCCCGTCCCTCACTGGCATACCGCAAGGGCCGCTATTACTACACCGCCCCCATTAGCGACCGCGTTCGCCAGGAGCAGACGCAGCAGCGCGGCATACAAAAAACCGTCCGCCAGATTATTCGCCAGGTCAAGAACGCCGCCGCCGAGGTCGAACGCCGAGAGCAGGAGCGCATCGACTTCGTTCAGCCGGTCAAGGTCAAAACCGAGGACCGGCGCGAATTCACCATGCTGACGCGCGATCTTTCTCCCACCGGCATCCGCCTCATCGGCACGCGCCGATTTCTGGGCCAGAAAATCCAGGTCTCGATTCCCGGCGCGGACGGGGCGGACTCGTGGGACTTTGTGGTCCGCGTCCTGTGGACCTGCGCGGTCGGCGAGGATCTGGTGGAGAACGGCGGCACTTTCGTCGATATGCCCGAACGGGCGAAAACCTAGTTCACATAGCCCCCGGCTTGCCGGGGGTGCATCTCCCCCAGCAAGCCGGGGGCTATGTCTAGCGGACATAACGGGGCAGTTCGAGCAGAAAGCACGACGCCGCGCCGGTGCCGGCGCCGACGTGCCGGCCGTCCGGCGTGAAGGCAGCGCAGAGCGTTTTGCTGGGGAAGCGATGGCGATGCAGCGCGGCCCCATTCCCGGCGTCCCAGACAATCACCTCTCCCTCCGTGCCGGCCGAGACGAGGCGCCGGCCGTCGGGACTGTAACCGACCTGATAAACCGCCCCGCGATGTCCGTCGAGACACGCCCGTGATGCGCCAGTTGCCGTGTCCCAGCGGCGCACGGTCTGATCGCCGGAGCCGGACAGTAATTCGCCGCCTTCGGGCGAAAAAGCCAAGCTGAACACCGCGTCCGCATGGCCTTCCAGGACATGCACGGATCGCCCGGATTCGAGGTCGAACAGGTAAATCCGGCCGTCCAGGCCTCCCAGCGCGAGCAGACGGCCGCACGGTGAGACGGCCGCCGCATACAGCGGCATCGAGTCGGGTCCGACGTGCATCGTTCGTTCGAGCTTGCCTTCCGGGATCCGCCAGACTTCCACGATGCCTGTTCCCCCGCAGGCGATCAGCCGGCGTCCGTCCGGCGTGAAGGCGATGCTCTCAACACATTGATTGCCGCTGCGCAGACAGGTCTCGGATCGACCGGCCGTCACGTCCCAGAGCCGGATGGTGCCGTCCAGTCCCGCCGAGGCGAGCAGCCGGCCGTCGGCGCGGTAAGCCAGGGCCAGGACGTTGGCCGTGTGTCCGGCGTAGGTGAGGACGATCCGGCCCTTGTTCACGTCCCAAATCTTGATGGTGTGATCCGAGCCGGCCGATGCCATGCGCTCGCCGTCCGGCTGGAAGGCGAGGGCGAAGACCGGGGCGGTATGGCCGCGCAATTCCTTGATGGGTTGGCCGCGCACCGGCGAAGCGCCCAAACAAGCCAGGACGATTCCGAGGAGGAAAACAGACCGTCGCATCGCTCACCCTCGAAAGGGAATGGGAGAGGCAGAGGTGCGGCGGCATGAGGGAGGCGAGATGGTAGCGGGTAGCTGTATCGTGTCAATCGGAAGAGCGCGGGGGTTGCTTCCGCGGTCATCGGTAGATGCGGAGGCGCGGCGCCGTCGCTTTCAGGCCCTCGATTCCCGCATTGGTGACGCGACTGCAAAAAATGTCCAGCTCGCGCAGATCCGGTAGGTTCCGCAACGAGGCCACCCCTTCGTCGGTAACGGCGGCGCCGCCGAGCGTCAGCTTCTGGAGCGTTCGCATGGAACCCAGCAGTCGCAATCCCTCGTCCGTCACGCCCGTGTGAAAGACGGCCAGATCCTTCAGGTGCGGCAAAGCCTTCAGATGGACGAGACCCGCGTCGGTGACATGCGTGTCATTGAGGTCGAGGCTCTGGAGGTTGGGCAGGGTCCGCAAGCACGACAGGCCCGCATCCGTGACCCGCGTGGCGGAAAGGTTCAACTTTTGCAGATCCGGCAAACCGCGCAGACGTTCCAGGTCCGCGTCGGTGAACGGGGTGTTGTACAGGTTCAACTCTCGAAGCCGAGCCAACGGCCCCAGGCAGTCCAGAACCGGGCCGACGGCGTGGATGCCTTGCAGGTCGGCAACGAGCACGGCCTTGTCCGGATCGTCGTTATCGACCCGAACTTCCCCTCCCTGCTTTCGGATCGTCTCGATGAGCTGTTTTCTCGATTTGACATCGGTCAACGATGAGGCCGAGAGCAGCGTATCAAAAGGATCGGCCATGCAACCGGCAGCCAAGATCAGGAAGCCGAGCGGCACAAGCAGACGGAGGCTCCTCATTCCTTCCTCCTTGAGCAAGGAATATCGGCCGCGAGAACGTATCGCGCCGGGGCCGTGACGCTTCAAAGGGAACGCGGGATATAACCGGAGAGTCGTCCGGAAGGCAAGCCGATTTTGCCGACGGGCAGGCGCTCAAATCTTCTTCACCGCATCGCCGACGCGGATCACCCCCGGCTGAACCACCTTCGTATTGATGCCGCGCAAGTTGAGTTGTCTTCCCAATGGCGAATTGACGAACTTCATGGCCTCTAGCCCAAAACGCCCTACAAACTTCTGGCAGCCGGTGTGCGGTTCCGCCGTGACCTCGACGACGGCCGAGCCGAGCGCCAGCCGCGTCCCCGGCGGCAAGTTGTCCCCACTCAGGTCCAGGTCGATGTACAACTGATCGCCCGCCAGCGGCCAGCGCTCATCGTCCTGGGCCACCAGGGCGGCCGCGCGCGCATTCATGATGGCGAGCTGCATGTCAGGATGGGACGATCCGTCGGCCGTGCGCGGGCTGCCGCGCGTCCTCCAGTTATCGCCGACAAGTCCCTCCAGCAGATCAAGTCTCGCTTCGTTCAAGCTCTCGCGTTCGCCGACCCGCGAGCGCCGTACAATCAGTCGCAAGACGCCGTTATCCTTGGGTGACTGGCGGATTGTCTCCAGACCCGCTTCCAACTCTTCGGTGGATAAGTGCTTTACTTCGGCCATCGCATTTGCTCCGTTAGCGTTTCCTGTTCCAGGAAGGTTGGCTGTACTTGACGGAAACCCGTTCTTCGATGCGTTCTCGTTCGGCGGCGTTCCAATCTTCAGGTTGAAGCTTCCAGCCGGTTATCCGCGTGAAGTGTTCGCTCACAGCAGCGGATAGCCGTTCGGGGGAGATGGCGAGTCCCGTCAATTCGCGGATGCCCGGTAAGTTCGGCGTAAACGGGCTTGGGGCGAGGAGGATACTACCGTGCTGCAAGAGAGCGCCGCGCTGCTTCCGCTGGGCGCTGCCGACGACTTTGACTTCGCCGATCAAGAGATCGCCCGGCGTGTGATGCAAAAAGCAGAGAACCTCGTCCAGCTTTCTCTCCTCGTCCTCGCCGCACATTCGCACCTTCACGCCGAGATGAGCCAGGGCGTCGGTAAGGATGTCGTGCATGCGCCGTAGCCAGGATTCGCCGTGCTTTTGCCACGGCATCCCGGCCGGCAGCGCCAAAGCGTAGGTGACTTCGTGATGATGCACCAGGGCCGCTCCTCCCGACGGACGCCGCACCCAGGCCAACTCGCCCAGCCCTCCAGAGGCACGACACGCTGCTTCGGCCTGGAAGTAGCCGAGACTCAGCGTCGGCTCCGACCAGCAGTACAGACGCAAGGAAGCGCTCCCCGCAGCGGCGGTTTCCAACAGGATCTCATCCGCGGCCATGTTCCACGCTCCGTCGGCGAGGTGAAAGGGCAGCCATCGACAGCGCGGAGATCCCATGTTTCGCTCTCTGTCCCGATATTACTCGCCGCGCCGTCGCTGCCACTGGCTCAGGGCCGTGTTGATGATGACGATGGCGCCGATCAGGACATATTTTACTTCCACCGCCACCTGGAGCACATTCACGCCGTTCTCCAGGATGGCCAGGATCAAAACGCCCAACAGCGTGCCGGATACGTTGCCCTGGCCGCCGGACAGGCTGGCGCCGCCGATGACCACGGCCGCGATCACATCCAGTTCAAGTCCGGCGGCGGAAGACGGGTCGCCGCCGCTGGCCTGGGCAAAAACGAGAATGCCCGCCCAGCCGGTCAGCAGCCCGGCTACCAAGTAAATCCACAGCTTGATGCGTTCGACGGCGACGCCGCACAAACGGGCGGCTGTCTCGTTGGAACCGATCGCATAACAATAGCGGCCAAACACCGTGTAACGCAGCACCAGGGCCACGACGGCGGCCAGGGCGAAAGCGCCCCACACGCCGGGGTCAAACAGATAACGGCCTCCGCCAGACCGCTCTAGCGCGATGATCCATGCCGGCCGTGCGCCAGGGAATGAGATCGTCTTACGCCCCGATAGCCAGTACGCCAGACCGCGCGCGATGCTCATCATGCCCAGCGTGGCCACGAACGGCGTCACGCGCAAGCGAGTGATGGCCAGGCCGTTGACCAGCCCCGCCGCCCCACCTGCGCCCAGGCCCGCGCCAACCGCCGCCAGGCTCGCCGCCGTCGGGCCGTGCGTGGATTCCAGGAGACGATAGGTCTGCATCGCCACGACCGTCACCAGGGCCACGACCGAGCCGACCGACAGGTCGATGCCGCCGCTGAGGATGATGAGCAACATGCCCAGGGCGACTACCGCCGGCACGCTGCTCGTGTGTAGCAAAACCTGGATATTGCCCAGGCTCAGGAAATTGTCCAGCTTTCCTTTCTGGTACAGCAGCCAGACAAACAATACCAGCACCAGCAGCAATCCCAGCATGGGGCCGGACACGCGAAACCGGCGGCGCGGAGAAGACGAAGGAGTGGGGATCATTTCTTGTTAAGCGTTGGCTTCTCGATCGTTCGCCGCGCCTGCGCCTCCGGGTCGAACAGCTCGCGCGTCGCCGCCGAGTCGAGGTTGTCCTTCGTCACCACGTATTCGCCGGTGCCGAGATCGGTGCCGCCGGCCGACACGTCGTAGCCTTCCAGGTGCATGACCAGCACCCACACGCCGAGATACCCCATGCGATAAGGATCCTGAACCACCGTGCCGTCCACGTCGCCCTCGCGGACGGCTTGCAAGAGCGGCTCGGACGAATCGAAGGTGACGTAGCGGACCTTGCCGTTGAGTCCTTGACTGCGCAGGGCGATGAGCATGCCCGTGGCACTCGACTCGTTGACGGCGAACACGCCGTCCAGCTTGTCCTTGTGGGCGATCAGCAAGGGGCCGGCGTTTTTCTTGGCGTCGTCCACGGTGGCGCCGGCGAATTGATCCGTGGACAGGAGCGTGATGGCCGGCTGGCCCGCCTTCTTCCGCTCCTCATTCTGCTCGCGGACGTAATCGAGAAAGCCGCGCTCGCGCTGTTCGGTGCTTTCGGAGCCGACGGCGTAGCGGAACAGAATCAGGTTGGGGGCCGTCTTGCCTTCCCTGGCCAGCACCTCCAGCAGCCGCTTGGCCGCCAGCCGGCCGCCGTTGGAGTTGTTGGTGGCGACGTACTTGACGATCAGGTTCGGCCTTGCCTTCAGCGCCTCGGGGTCGAGGCCGGAGTCGATGATGACGACGGGAACGCCGCGGTCCACCGCCTCGGTGACGCAGCTGACCATGCGCTTGCTGTCCTGCGGGGCGAGCACCAACCCATTGATGCCGGTGCCGACTTTCAGGTTGACGAGGTTGATCTGCTCGCGCGCGTCGTTCTCCTTTTGCGGTCCGTCCCAGTTGATATCGGTGCTGACGCCTTCGCCGCCGAGGTCGGCGGCGGCGCGTTCGGCCCCGCGATGGATCGACTGCCAGAACTCGTGGGTCAATCCCTTGGGAATGACGGCGAGACGGTACTTGACGTTCGCATTGGGCCGGGCGCAACCGCCCAGCAGCAGACAGGCGACGGCCAGTGCCAGGTGTGCCTTTCGCGGCATGAAGGTCCCCTTCTGCAAGGAGGATTTAGGGTTTAGGGTATGGTATAGGGTGACGACAAAGGAAACAGACATCGCCTTGGCCCGTCCCCACCTTCGGAAGCCCGAAACCGTATGGCCTGGCTGCTTGAGTTGCGTTTAATCCGGTTTTTCGGATTTTACCTGGCCCTGATGTTTCTGCTCAGCACGATGGTGCGCCTACGCCAGTACGGCGCGATCCTCGGCCTCGTGCGCAGTATGCCGCAGCGCTGGCCGAACCTGCTCGGCCTGGTCAAACGGCACGCCCACATTTTCGTGACCTGGGGTTCCGTACTGCCGTTGGCTCTGCTTCTGCTCCTGTTCGTCCTCAATTACCTGGCCAGCAAATGGCTCTGGCCGCAGGCCGACGACTTCACGATGGCGGAGCTGATGCCCCTGTATCCGCTTTGGCCGGTGGTGTTCTTCTTCGGCGTGGCGATGACGGCCTTCGACACCTGGGGCCTGGTGAGCGTCACGGCGGTCGATCGGGCGGAGATGGAAAAATACTTCGACCAGGCGGAATACTGGCTGCGCTCGTGGACGGCGCCGGTGGTTCACTTTTTCACGCTGGGCCGAATCAACCCACGGCAGATGGTGGCCGTCGAGGTGCGTTCGGCCCTGGTCAGCTCCAGCCGGATGCTCAACAGTAACCTGTGGTGGGTGGTCATCCAGGCCGGCTTGCGCGTTGCGTTCGGTCTATCGTTGTGGCTCTCTTACGCCCTGGAGCCGTGGCTTCATGACCTTTTGCAATAATGGTTAGCGACGCTTCGCAGAAGCGTGTTTGCGGACGCTTCTGCGAAGCGTCGCTAAACGGTGCAAGAACTTGTTAAACGCCCTAGAATGACAGCACTTCTTTTTTTCGACCGAACGCCCGAGAGGATGCGGATGGTGGACCAGCCCAGCCGAGCGGTGCAAGACTATCTGAAGGCGATCCACAGCCTCGACGGCGTCGAGCAAATGGTCTCTCCATTGGCCATCGCCGCCCGCCTGCAAGTGCGGGCGCCGTCGGTGACGGGCATGCTCAAACGGCTGGCCGAGGGCGGCTGGATCGACTACGAACCCGGCTGCGGCGCGCGCCTGACGCCGCTGGGCATCGCCGAGGCTCGTCGCGTCATTCGCCGCCATCGTCTCGTCGAGCTGTTGCTCACGCGCGTGCTGGGCCTGGATTGGAGCGAAGTGGATGCCGAGGCCGAGGCTGCTGGAGCACGCCATCTCGCCGCGCCTCGAACAGGCCATCGCCGCTCACCTGGGCGAGCCGCTCGAAGATCCGCACGGCCATCCCATCCCGACCCGCGAGGGCGACATCGCCCGCCGTAATCTGCGCCCCTTGCATTTGTTCGGGGCCGGTCAGCGCGTCCTCATCCGCGAAGTCAAGGACGACAGCCCCGAACGGCTGCGGCGCTGGCAGGCTCTCGGACTCATGCCGGGCGCCGTCGTGTACTTTGTTTCGCACGAACCGCTCGACGATCTGTTTGAAGTGAAGGTCGGCGATCAAATCGTTCCGATGGGCAGCGAAGGTTTGGCAGGTCTGCTCGGCGAACTACTGCCCGACGAACCGCCCGTGTAAGCCAGCCGGTCGAATTTCCAGCGCCGCGGCCAGTAAAAGCATTTTGACGAACGGCTCGCCGGCAATCTCGGGACGGAACTCGATCCGAATTCCCTCCTCGGTGGCGGTCACTTCGGCCAGCGTGTGGTGCGCGGGGCTGCGGAAAGCACCGCTGCCGTTGGTTCCCTGAAGCGCCGCCACGGTTCGGCCGTGTCGATCCTGGACGAACCGGCCGAGCAGCGAGCCGACGGGGCATCCGTCGGCATCGCACACGTCGCGGCGCGGCAGCAGGCTCCAGGCCCGGCGAACGGTGAACAGCAACGGCTCGTCTTCGTGTTCGTGGACGGACAGGAGGGACCGGCCGAACGAAGGCCACCACGAACGGGCCGGCGCCACGACGCGGCGGACGAACCCCAACGGCGTACCGCTCCCGCCGTCGTCAATGACCTGCACGGCGGGCCTTCTCGAAGGGCGCACCAGGAGGACGCGGTGTTCGAGCATGACGGGACCGAAAATCATTCGGCTCGGCCTTCCCCGGCCTTGCCCCCGTCATTGTAACGCCCGACGCTTGGGGGTGTGGGGGATCTCAGTTGGCGCTGAGAAAACACGCGGTCGCCGCCACGATGGCAGACGGATGCCGGACAGGGGACGGCTTGGGAAGCGAATTGCTGAGCATGGGTAAACCCGTTCCCATCAGAGCGGCTGGGGAGGAACCCCTTTGCTCACCTTTTCCCCAAACCGAGTGCAGGATGGCCAGCAAGCTCTGACCGATCTTCCAATCCATTCGGCAGCACTCTTCCATGAGAGAAAACGCTTTTTTCGTCTTCGCATCGGGCGCGTTCGCGCGGGTGAATGAGGCGGAAGCGGATTGCCACGCCGCAACTTGCGAATGCAGGACATAGAGCTGCGTGTGCAAGCTCGTCAGCATTTGTTCGAGCTTTTCCGACTTCGGGATGCTTCGCTCAGGCACGGCGTTCCGCCCTTCTCGGCTTGGAGGCTCCTCGATCGGAGCCGGCCACCCTTGTGCTGTTGCGGCCTTGATTTCGTCGGCTATTTCGCAAACGCGGTGCCAAATAAATTCCGGCCGCGAAAAGGCATCCCTTCGACCGCAGCCGGGACTATCCGGGATCGCTATTCTATTCAATTGATAATATGAACTAATGATTATTTAACCATGCCAACCTGCTCGGAAAACCGACCGCCGGCGGGTTGCTCGCGGGACGCGTATGAGCTATGGTTTGACAGCGGAACAGAAATGGCCTTCCCCTCGACAGGCTCCAACCTCATGTACCCGATTCTGGCCAATGTGGCCGCCCTGGCGGTCGCGGCGCTCTTTTATTTGTGGCGATCGCACTACGAGGCACGCCGGCAGCGCCAGCGCCTCCAGCGCCAGCGCGTGGCCTACCTGCTGTGGGTCATCGCCGAACGGGTTGAGGAAACCGACCCCAGCTTGTCCTTGCCCAGTCACGGTTGACCGGCGCGGATTTGCGACCTATGGTTCGTGCATGGACTGCGCTGGCGTCCGAAGCGAGGCGACAGCGAAACGGCAACTCCCCCTCGGCCTGAGAGCATCCCCCGGCCTCATTCGTCGCGCCCTGGTGTGGTTCATTGTCATCCTCCGGCGGCTTCTCGGTATCCGCCGGTCGCGATCGCTTTTTAGCGATGGCATCCTCCACCGAGACAGAGGTTCCCACTCGCGCTGCGCGGTGGGGCCTCTGTTTTTTTTTCACGACGGATTCTCATCATTTCCCAATTGCATGATTGACCGTAACCCCTCGCGGCGGATACATTAGGAAAGTTATCCCCCACCCTTATCCGCCCACCCGCGAGGAGAACTATTCCATGCGATCGATCAGTCGGCGTGACTTTTTGCAGGATTCGGCGTTGGCCGCTGCCGCCCTGGCCGGAGCCGGTCTCGCCACGGAGGCGCGATCCGCCGAGAAGGCGGAGGCCGCCAAGAAAGGGCAAGTCAACGACCAGCTGCGCGTCGCCGTCGTCGGCGTCAATGGCCGCGGCCAGGAGCATGTGCAGGGCTTTGCCGGCCGTAACAACTGCGTCATCACCACCATCTGCGACGCCGACTCCGCCGTCATCGGCAAAGCCATGAAGGCCGTCGAACGAAAACAGGGCAAGGCCCCCAAGTACGAGCAGGACATTCGCAAGCTCGTCGAAGACAAAGACATCGACATCATCACCATCGCCACCCCCAACCACTGGCACGCCCTGGCCGCCATCTGGGCGCTGCAAAACGGCAAGGATGTCTACGTCGAGAAGCCGGTCAGCCACAATGTCAGCGAGGGGCGGCGCATCATCGAAGCCGCTCGCAAGTACAACCGCATCTGCCAGACCGGCACGCAGAGCCGGTCGATGTCGGGCATGCGCGAGGCGATGGACTTTTTGCACGCGGGCAAGCTCGGCAAGATCAAGCTGGCCCGCGGCCTGTGCTACAAGCTCCGCGGCAGCATCGGCAAGGTGGATGGTCCCCAACCGATCCCCAAGTCGATCGACTACAACCTGTGGTGCGGCCCGGCCCCCATGAAGCCGCTCATGCGCAAAAAACTGCACTACGATTGGCACTGGGTCTGGGATTACGGCTGCGGCGACCTCGGCAACCAGGGCATTCACGAGATGGACAAGGCCCGCTGGGGTCTCAATAAGAACGAACTGGCGAAAAGCGTTGTCAGCGTCGGCGGCCGCTACGGCTACGTGGACGATGGCCAGACGGCCAACACGCAGATTTGCGTTTTCGATTACGGCGATTGCGAACTGATCTTCGAGGTGCGCGGCTGGCCGTCCAAATCGCCCTACCCCGGCAAGGCAAGCCCCAAGGACAGCGCCAGACCGACGAACTTTGTCGGCAACATCTTCTACGGTAGCGAAGGTTTCATGGTCTGCCCCAGCTACACCAGCGCCATCGCCTATTCCAAGGACGGCGAGGTCATCCGGCAATTCAAGAGCAAGGACGGCAACGCCCACTTCGACAACTTCATCAAGGCCGTCCGCGACCGCAAAGCCGAGGAGCTGAACGCCGACATCCTCGAAGGGCATCTGTCCAGCGCCTGTGTCACCTGGGCAACATCAGCTACCGTCTCGGCAAGGAGCAGCCGTTCGGTTCGACGCCCTACGAGTTCATGAAGGACAAGGACATCGACGCGACCTTCGAGCGGATGGAGCAGCACCTCAAGGACAACAAGATCAATCTGGAGGAGTTTAAGCTCCGCGTCGGCCGCAAGTTGACTCTCGATCCGACGGCGGAGACCTTCGTCGGCGATAAGGAAGCGGATGCGATGCTGACGCGCGAGTATCGCAAGGGCTTCGAGGTGCCGAGCAAGGTATGATCCCACATAGCCCCCGGCTTGCGGGGGGGCGCCTCCCTCCGGCAAGCCGGGGGCTATGTGAGAGTTTTCCCCTTATTTCCCGAAGAACGGAAAAAGGCGCGCCAACTCCTCCTTGTTCGGCCGCCGTCCGTACTCGCAGATCTCGAATGCCTCGGCGTACTGCACCTTGTCGGCCTTCTCCTTGCCGTACCAGTCGGCCAATTTGCCGCGATAACGCTGGGCCAAATCGCGGTTGCGGCGGCCGTGGGCCTCGCGCACTTGCCGGCGGCGTTCCTGTTGCTTGGCGGGATCGCTCGGCAGCAGTTCCGGAGAGCCGTTGGCCCCGCCCTCGTAGAACTGCGACACGAGCGTGTCCACGGCGTCGAGCTTCTTGTCGATCGTGGCGTCGATGTCCACGACGACATCGGGCTGGAACGGGTTGGGTTTCTGGAAGCGATCGGGGTAGAAGAAATAGACGGGATTGTTCTGGAGGATCGGCGTGTCGGGGCAGAAGAACGGCACCGTGACCATGTACGCGGAGTCCTGCACGAGAATGCCGGTGTAGCGATGATCGGGGTGGTAATCGTTGGGGCGATGGCTCATGACGACGTTGGCCTTCCACTCGCGGATGAGGCGCGTCAGCGTTCGGCGATTCTCCAGCGTGGGCAGCAATTCGCCGTCGTGGATGTCGAGCACTTCGGTGGTGATGCCGAGGAGGCGCGGCGCAGCGCTGGACCTCGTCCGCTCGTCGCTTGGCCAATGGGCCGCCGGCATCGCGCCAGTGGCCGATGTCGCCGTTCGTGACCGAGACGAACTTAACGTGATGTCCCTGCGCCGCCCACAGCGCGGCCGTTCCTCCGACCTGCAATTCGCAGTCGTCCGGATGCGCTCCGAAACAGATGATGCGCAGCTTGCCGTCGTCGGGAGGCACCGCGGGGCGTGCGGCTGGCTGCGCAACCGCCGCTTCCGCCCGCAGTGCGTCCGGTCTCGATCGCAACAACCACGTTCCGGCCAGCACGCCGGCCGCGAAACATCCCAGGGCCACCAGTCCTACACGTCGATTCTTCATGCCGAACCACCTTTCCCGATGATAGGGGCGTTTCCTTGGTTTCTCCCCGGCCGGGCTGTGATTGTCCGACGGATGCGCGCGATTTGCAAGCATTTGCCTTGCCGCCGATCCGAACGCCCCATCACTTTCGACCTGTCCAACCCGACCACCCGGCGAGGCTGACAAGATCAGCCCTTGTTCTCGGCTCCTTCAGGTCACTTTCCCTTAACGAGCGATTCGCGCGGATACGATGTGAGTAGCGAACCATCCTCTTCTCCGACCCTCCTTGCCACGAGGAAATCTTCATGCACGGATTTGCCGCCGTCTGCTGTCGCAGAGCGAGCCGTCTCGCTCGCTTGCTGCTTTGTACGAATCTGTTGGTGCTTGTCGGCGGCGGTATCGCATTATGGGCCGTGTCGGCGGCGGAGTCCCCGTTACCCCAACGGCATGGCCTGGTCGTCGCGGTTTCGCCGCCGGGCGCGGACACCGGCTGCGACATCCTCCGCCGGGGCGGCAACGCGGTGGATGCCGCCGTCGCGGCGGTGCTGGCGATGGCCGTGACGTATCCGGCGGCCGGCAACATCGGCGGCGGCGGCTTCATGGTCATCTACCCCGGCGGCCCGAATGAGCCGGTCGTCATCGACTACCGCGAGAAAGCACCGCTGGCGGCATACAAGACGATGTACACCAAGCAAGACAGCTGGTACAGCCACAAGGCCGTCGGCGTGCCCGGCACCGTGCGTGGTCTCGCTTTGGCGCACGCGCGGTTCGGCAAGCTCCCTTGGAGAGACGTGGTACTGCCGGCTGTCAAGCTCGCCGAGGAGGGGTTCCCGATCGACAGCCAGCTCGCCGGCTCGCTCAACTGGATCGTCAGCA
Source organism: uncultured Planctomycetota bacterium (assembly GCA_963767535.1). Lineage (GTDB taxonomy): Bacteria > Planctomycetota > Planctomycetia > Gemmatales > Gemmataceae > JAJPHU01. The sequence continues at coordinate 4,146,937 of CAVYEC010000003.1, read as the reverse complement.
GTTCGCCAGAGTTCCCCGAGCTGCGGCGCGTGCTGGGCAAGGACGGCGGCTCTTGCTCCTGGAAGGCCGGCGACCGCCTGGTACAACCGGACCTCGCCGCGACGCTGCGCCGCATCGCCGAGCAGGGGCCGGATGCTTTTTACAAGGGCATCACCGCCGACCGGATCGCCGCCGAGATGAAAAGCGGCGGCGGACTCATCACGAAAGCGGACCTGGCGGCGTATGAGGCGAAGGTGCGCAAGCCGATCCACGGCACCTACCGCGGCCATGACGTGGTACGGCCCGCCGCCGCCCAGCTCCGGTGGCACCTGCCTCGTCGAAATGCTCAACATTCTGGAGAATTTCGACCTTCACCGTCAGGGGCGCTTTTCTCCCGAAACCCTGCATGTGATGATCGAGACCATGCGCCGCGCCTACTGCGACCGCGCCCGCTACCTCGGCGATCAGGATTTCGTCTCGATCCCGTCCTTCCTCACGAGCAAGGACTACGCCCGCAAGCTGGCGCAATCCATCGACCCTCACAAGGCCACGCCCAGCGCGGAGCTGGCGAAAGATATTCCGCTTCGGAGCGAGGGTGACAGCACGACGCATTTCTCGGTCATCGACGGCGACGGCATGGCCGTGGCCAACACCTACACGCTCGAACGCAGTTACGGTTCGCGCATCGTCGTCAAGGGGGCGGGCTTTCTGCTCAATAACGAGATGATGGATTTCAACTGGTTCCCCGGCGAGACGACGCGCTCCGGCGGCATCGGCACCGAGGCGAATCAGATCGCGCCCGGCAAGCGCATGCTGTCGTCGCAGACGCCGACCGTCGTGGCCAAAAACGGCAAGGTCGTCCTCATCACCGGCAGCCCCGGTAGCCGGACCATCATCAACACGGTACTGAACGTGGTCGTGAACACGATCGACTTCGACATGGACATCCGCGCCGCCGTGGACGCGCCGCGGCTGCATCACGCCTGGTTTCCCGACATCGCGTATTTCGAGGGCACCGGCGATTACAGCGCGGCCGTGCGCCGACTGGAGGAGATGGGCCATTCGGTGTCCGGCACGCGCCAGGGCGATGCGCATTCCATAGGGTTCGATCCGAAAACGGGCCGCTACGTCGGCGCGGCCGATCGCCGTATCAACGGCAAGGTGTCGGGTTTTTGATGTCAGCAAGCGCGCCGGTTTCCAACCGACTGAATTAGCGCCGGCGGATTTTGCAGCAGTTCAGGATGGAACAGGCCGAGGCGCGTGCGGCGCAACAGGAAATCGGCGGCCGTCTGCGCCATTTCGTGATCGCGCTGGTAGGCGAACTCCGCCAGCAAATCCGGTTCGCCGTTCAGGACGGGCTGGCTCAGTGTGGAGTCGCGGAGCACGTAATCCGCGACCTCCACGGCACGCCGTCCATCGCGCTCGACCAGATGGCGAGCGCTGGCGTCGTCGAGATGATGCTGGGATCGCAGGGAAGCAATCGCCGTCTTCTCGAATCGACTCCACGCTTGTTCGGGAGCGCCGTCGAGCCGAAACACGCGCGTCCGGCAGCGGCGCGACAGGCCCAGACGGCGAACGACGGTGTCCGTGATGACCTCGGCCATGTGGCGATAGGTCGTATATTTGCCGCCGGCCGCCGTCAGCAAACCGGAAGGCGACGAGTGCAGCTGAAATTCGCGCGATAAATCCGACGGCTCCCCTGGCCGCGCCCGGATCAGCGGCCGCGAGCCGACGAAACAATTCAGCACATCTGCTGTCGTCAGTGATGGCGAAAAGTAGTGGTTGAAGCCGTCCAGAAGGTATTCAACATCTGCCGGAAGAACACGCAGCTCATCGGGCGAGTCGTCGCAGGCGGTGTCGGTGGTGCCGACGAGCGTTTTATTCAGCCACGGAATGACGAAGAAGACACGACCGTCCTTCGGATGCAGCAAGAGGAATGCGGCCCCCCCACCCTTACCCTCCCCCTGCTGAGCATGTGCCGGCAGGCCGGCGGGGGAGGGGATAATGAGATGCACGCCCTTCGTCGGCCGCAGGAGCGGGCCGCTCTCGTCGCCGGCCAGTCGGCGCACGGCATCGCCCCACGGGCCGGTGGCGTTGAGTATCTGTTTCGCACGAATCGAAAACTCCCGGCCGCTCCGATGATCCAGCGCCCGGACACTGTGGATGGTGCCGCCGGAGCGCTCGAAGGCGATCGCCTCGACATAATTGACGATGGTCGCGCGATGAAGCGCCGCCGTGCGCACGACTTCGAGGCACAAACGGGCGTCGTCCATCTGCGCGTCGAAATACTCCGCCCCGCCGCGCAGCCCGTGTTGCCGCAGTCCGGGAAACTCGCCACGCAGACGAGATAGCGAGGTCGCATGACTGCGATGGATGTTGCGCGTGCCGGTAAGGATGTCGTAAAGGACGAGCCCGATCCGAAATTTCCAGGCCGACACGCGCGCCCCTTCGTAAAAAGGCAGCACGAAACGCAACGGGCGGACCAGATGTGGGGCGTTGGACAGCAGCCGGCCGCGTTCGTGCAGCGCCTCGTAAACGAGCCGAAAATCGCCGTGTTCGAGGTAGCGCAGGCCGCCGTGGACGAGCTTCGAGGACAGGCTGCTGGTGCCGGTGGCGAAATCACCCTTGTCGATCAGGGCCACGCGCAGGCCGCGCAGCACAGCATCAAGCGCGACACCCGCCCCCGTGATGCCGCCACCGAGGATAAGTAGATCGTATGGTCCGTCCGTCAGCGCCTCTGGCAACCGTTTCATGCGGCTCTCCTTTCTCTTGGTTGCCGATGCTACGCCGCAAGGCGGCAAACGGACAATCCCAGCCGCTCATGCCGACTTGAGTTGATGGAAAAATCTGAGCGGGGGGCGTCAGCCCCCTGAGTGCCGCGAACACTCAGGGGGCTGACGCCCCCCGCTCAGAGCGTTTTTTCGCTCGCTTCTACTTCCGGAGTTTCTCGCGCTCCAACTCGATCTCGGCGTCCAATTGTTCGTAGAGAGCCGAGGCGAATTCAGCCTTCCCAACCCTGCCGCTCACCTTGTATTGCGCCTCGGTGGTATCAACGACCTCTTTTATCCCGTTGAGATACTTTTCTCGCGCCTTCACGCGCTCTGCCTTGTTATTGCTCAATTCCAGCTCCGCTTTCAGCAAACGCTTTGCTGCATCGAACACTAAATGGAGAGTCACGGGCCTACCACCGGTGCCTGGCTCGTTGGCACCCAGTCGCCACAATCCCGAGCGTATTTTCCATTCCTCCTCCGCCATGTCACGCCGTGCCAGGAGCCGCTTTTGCAAGCGTTCCTCCGCCTTGCCGAGCGCCTTTTTATCCGCTGCTGCCTCATCCGGCCTCTTCAAAGACTTATCCAAATCTTTAAGGGCTTTTTTGATGTCTTCTGGAAGTACTGGCGGATCGGTGGGATCTTGAGCGTGCAGATAGTACGCCCCAATCCCGACCCCGCCCATCGCCGCCAGCGTAAGAACCCAGGCCGAAGCCATTTTGAGTTTGGACAGGAACATGGCGTGCAACACTCCTTCCGTCAATGCGGTAATTGAATGCGATGCCGCTCCCAGGAGGGCGACTTTCGCCGTCTGGGCGAACAACAGCGGCGGCACGGTCGCCGAGGTGGCATTCTCCGTGAGAAGCGCCGCCAGCGACCCCGCCGATAGCGTCACTCCGCGATGGCGCAACCGGGAATGCAGTCGTTGCGCGCCCGTGCCAGCCGGACGGCAATGGTGCCGCGCGGACAATTCAGTTGCCGCGCGGCCTCGTCGTTGGTCTGCCCTTCCAGATAGCAGAGGATGACCGGCAGACGATATTTCTCCGGAAGTCGCTGAATCTCTTCATCGAGGATGGGCCGCAAATCCTCCCAGGCGTTTTCCGACGATTTCTCGGCAGCCAGGCGGGGAGGCGAATTCAATTCGCGGAGGCGGCGCAGTCCCTGGCGCTGGCGGCGCGCAACGCGACCCGCAGGGCGACGCCATACAACCAACTGCGCACCGACGCTCGTTTGCTTACCGACCGCGCCTTGCGGACCAGCACCAGGAACGTCGCCTGAAACGCATCCTCGGCGGCCTGCTCCTGGGCCAGCACCCGACGACACACGCCCCAGACGAGCGGGCCATGCCGTCGCATCAGGGACGTGAAAGCCGCCTCATCGCGCTCCCGTGCGAACCGTTCCAGCAGATGCGCGTCACTGTCCTCGGCTTCGGGACTGCTCCCGAGGCGCTGCAAGTAAGCGAGGAGCGCCGGTCGCCGTCCTTCGGACATGCGGAGGCTCCTTCTCGACAAGCGATTCACCCTTGTAGTGCGGGCAGGGAGCCGTTTGCTTTCACTTTTTTCTCGATTCGATTCGGCACTCACCGCGGGCCACGCATTGCTTGAGCAGCGGCCCCTCTTCTCGCCGCATCGTCTCATTTGCGTCTGGGTGTGGACGCGGGTTCGGGCATCATCCCAATTTTCGCTTCCGGATCCGGTTCGATTTTGAGACGAGGACGCGCCTTGTGCAAGCGGATCAACGCCTCGCGCGTGACCTTGGTCTGAGGGAAATCCATGCTCGGTCCTCGGATGTAGGCCCGCATCCCGGCCCGTTGCGCGTCCGTGAGTAGCGTAAAGTCGATATTCAGACGGGTAAGCCGATTTAACTTCTGTAGCGCGTCCAGTTTCGCGTCGGTGAGGACGGTCCCCCAGAGATCGAGAAACTCAAGGGCCGAAAGTTTCGACAGATGTTCCAGCGCTTCATCGCGGATCGGCGTCCGGGCAAGATTCAGCGAGCGAAGAGGCAGCCCGTGCAGCTGGCGCAACTCTCGACCTTCGATGCGCGTGCGACTCAAATCCACATACTGCAAGTTCCGCAGTTGTTTCAGGGAAACCAGGCCGGCATCGGTAACGGTGGTACGGGAGAGCGTCAACTGGGAGAGGCGGTCGAGGGATCGCAGATGGGCGAGACCCCCACCCGTGATGGCAGTACCGTCCAGGCGAACCGAGTCCAGTTTCGAGAGTCCGGCCAGGGACTTGAGGCCCGCATCCGAGATCGGAGTCTCACCCAGATTCAGGCTTTGCAAGCGAACGAGCGACGCCAAATTTCGCAACCCTTTATCGGTGATTTTCGTCCCCGACAGATCCAGACGGCGCAGGTGGACGAGCCGTCCAAGATACGCCAGGCCCGCATCCGTGATGGGCAAACCCGCGAGGTTCAGTTCCCGCAGTTGCGCTAATCCGCCCAGGCGAGCCAGACCCGCATCGCTCAGGGTCGCGCCGGCGAGATACAAGTGCTGTAATCGGTCTAATTTCTGCAAATGAATCAGTCCCGTCCCCGTGACGGCGGTGCCATAGAGATTCAACCATTGGAGGTGGCGTAAATCAGCGATGGGAGCCAACCCATCATCGGTTATCTTGCTCCCGCCGAGCTGCAAGTCCTCGAGTTCGGAGAGATTCCTCAGGTGCGCCAGTCCCGCGCCGCTAAGGGGGGCATTGGGAAGGCTCAGATAACGGAGGCGGCGAAGATCCCGGAGCGATTGCAGCCCTGCATCGGTGATGAGCGTATTAGAGAGGGACAGGTGTTGAAGCTTCTGGAGTGGACGCAAATTCCCCAATCCGGCATCCGTTATCGCCCGGCCCTCGGCATACAGCTCTTCCAAATCCGAGAGGTCCTTTAGATGGGCTAACCCCTCGTCGCCGATTCTCGTTCCATAGAGGACCAGGAGCCGCAATCGACGAAGGGATCGCAAATGAGCCAATCCCGCACTCGTGATGGAGGTGTGAGAGAGATCCAATTCCTGGAGTTCTCCCAGAGACGAGAGGTAGCGCATCCCCTCATCGGTGATTTTGGTATCCCGGAGTTCGAGCTTGCCCAGGTGTGGGAATGCCGCAAGGCATTTCAGCCCCATATCCGTGATCGGGCTACCGCCTAGTTTCAATTCCTGAAGATGGGTCAATCCGCGCAAGGACTCCATCCCCTTTTCCGTTAAGGGGACGTGACACAACTCCAGTGTCTGGAGACGCGAAAGACTGGCGAGACGCACGACTCCCGCATCCGTCGTCGGATAGCCGAAGAGGTGGAGAGAACGAAGCTGAGGAAGTTTCTGGAGGTGAACCAATCCCGCGTCGGTTGTCTTCGTAAAAGCCAGGTTGAGATCGCGGAGTCGGGACAGTTTTTCCAGGTGCCGCAGTCCCGCATCGGTGATCGCCGTCGAGGCGAGGCTGAGCGTTTCGAGGTGATCCAGACCTTGCAAATCGGCCAAATCCGCATCAATGATGGTCGTTTCCCGCAGGTCGAGCGACCGAAGGCGGGGCAGTTGCCGGAGATGCTTCAGTCCAGCGCCCGTAATCTGGGTTGATACGAGATCAAGCTCCTCCAGATGATCCAACCCCTGAAGCAAACGCAATCCTGCGTCCGTGATGGCCGTGCCGCGCAAGCACAGTTCGCGGAGGTCGGTCAACTTCCGAAGATGGACCAACCCGGCGTCTGTGATGGTGGAACAGGATGGGAAGCTCAGCCCGCCGCCAAACCGATGCGAGAAGTTGCCCAGCACCAATTTTTGCAGCCGGGGAAACGCACCCAGAACGGCCAGGTCCGAGTCGAGAATCGGAACATCGTAGAGCTTGACGCCGACCACCGGCGCGCCCGGCCGTTTGTCGTCTCGCTCGATCTCGCCGCCCAACTCCTCGATGGCGGCGACGGCTTTTTGCTCCTCCTCGCCGCTTCCTCTCGCCGGGGCTGGCGCGACGGCCAGCAAACCCAGGACGACCCAGCTAGAACCGACAATCCACTGTCTCATGGGTGGGCCTCCGTGAAATGACTTCCTTCCGCTGCGGTGATGACGCGTCCTCCGGTCTTGGCATGGTCCGGCATGATACCAGAGCAGAGGGCGAAGAAACCATCTTGTTCCTCTAACCGATCCGCCACGGATACGCAGAAACCCTGGGTCGTTTCCTGTTTCGTAGGTCTTTTGGCAAGCTCTTTCGTTTGGGCAGCAAGGCAGCACTTTTTGGGAGTCCTCTTGCTTGAGGTTGAGCAACGACCCTTTCCGTATCGGGAAGCCGGCTTCTCCAAAAGGGGGTTGGCATTGTTGGCAATCTGGCAGTCTCGCCCTCCAATAGAGACGCTACCCCTTACGGGAATCGTACTTGCGCTGACCCCACACTGCCAAATGGTTGTGTCATTTGGCAAGGTGGCAGGGTGGTCTGCCCTAGCTACGGAGTGGGGTCTTGGGTCCGAAAGGCATCCCAGACTTGGTTGGATCCAAGCCAAAGCCACGATTAATCAACGAGCCGTTAAACCATTCCAAAAAGAAACGGCCCTGCGCAGAAACCCCACCAACGCTGGCAGACGGACACCCGAAACGATATGATGGTTTTTCCATACCCGCCACACGGTCGAGCGCAAGGCGATGGTATCCCTCCATGACTGATGCACAGGTCATTCAGGAAGCGCTCTGCGCCCTCCGCCGGCCGATCCACCTCCTCGAAAGCGGCGGTCGATGCACCCTGGTTCGGCCCGACGAAGCCATCACACCCCCCGCCGGAGCGCGGACGGCTTACGCGCCGGCCTGCCGGCTCGAAGACCTGGGCGATCCGACCTTCTGCGCCGATCATCGCATCCGCTATCCCTACCTGGCGGGCGCGATGGCCAACGGCATCGGCTCGGCCGACATCGTCGAGGCGATGGGGCGGGCCGGGATGCTCGCTTTTTTTGGTGCGGCCGGACTGCCGGTGCAAACGGTCGAGGCGGCCATCGACCGCATCAGCAAGAACCTCGGCGACATTCCTTACGGTTTTAACCTCATCCACAGCCCCGGCGAGCCGGCCCTCGAACGGGCCGTCGTCGAGTTATACCTGCGCCGCGGCGTCCGCCTCGTCGAGGCGTCGGCGTTTCTCGATCTGACACTGCCCGTGGTGCGCTACCGGACGCACGGCATCCATCGCGATTCGGCAGGGCGGATCGTCACGCCCAATCGCGTCATCGTCAAGGTGTCGCGCGTCGAAGTCGCCTCCAAGTTCCTCGCCCCGCCGCCGGAACGCATGTTGCAAGAGCTGGTTCGCCAGGGCCATCTCACGTCGGAGCAGGCCGCGCTCGCCGCACGCATTCCGGTCGCCCAGGACGTGACGGCCGAGGCCGACTCCGGCGGCCATACCGACAATCGGCCGGCTATTACGTTGGTCCCGACCCTGATCGCCCTGCGCGATCGCTTGCAAGAACAGTATCGCTTCGAGGAACCGCTGCGCGTCGGTGCGGCGGGCGGTATCGCCACGCCGGCTTCGGCCGCCGCCGCTTTCGCGATGGGTGCCGCGTATGTGTTGACCGGCTCCATCAATCAGGCGTGCGTCGAATCCGGCAGCTCCGACGCGGTGCGCGAGATGCTCGCCCAGGCCGAGCAGGCCGATACGATCATGGCTCCCGCCGCCGATATGTTCGAGATGGGCGTGAAAGTGCAAGTCCTCAAACGTGGCACCATGTTCGCCATGCGCGCCGCCAAGCTCTACGAACTTTACCGCACCTATCCGAGCCTCGAAGCACTGCCCGACAATGAGCGCGCCTTTCTCGAAAAGAACCTGTTCCGCGCCCCGCTGGAAGAGATCTGGGAAAAGACCCGCGCCTTCTTCCTCCAGCGCGATCCGGCCCAGGTTCCGCGTGCCGAAGGCGATCCCAAACATAGAATGGCCCTGGTGTTCCGCTGGTATCTGGGGCTGTCGTCGCGCTGGGCCAACGCTGGCGAGCCGACGCGTCGTCTCGATTATCAGGTGTGGTGCGGCCCCGCGATGGGCGCCTTTAACGAATGGACCAAGGGATCTTTCCTCGAACAGCCGCGCAATCGCCGGGTCGTCACCGTCGCCTTCAATATCCTATATGGGGCGGCGGTGCTGCTGCGCTTGCAGATGCTGCGTGGCCAGGGCTTCCCCCTAGCGAGCGATTGGTCGCGCGTCACGCCCCTGGAACTCGCAACACTTGAGAGCCGGATTTGAACCAACCACAGAGTCACAGAGGACACAGAGAAGAAAAGATGAGGCAGAGTTGGCAGTGAACATATTTATAAGATTCTGAGCGATTGGCCTGCGAGCTTTTCTTCTCTGCGTGTCTTTTCTCTGTGTCCTCTGTGACTCTGTGGTTCGTTCGTTTTTGAGGATGGCGGCTTGAACACGGCAGACTCGGCAACTCCCCTGGCGATCATCGGCATCGGTTGTTTGTTTCCGGGTGCCGACAACCTGGGTGCGTACTGGGCGCGGATCAAAAACCGGGTCGATGGCATCACCGACGTACCGCCCACCCACTGGCAGGCCGAGGATTACTACCACCCCGACCCCAAAGCGCCCGACCGCATTTACACCGCTCGCGGCGGTTTCCTGCATCCCACGCCCTTCAACCCTGCCGCCTTCGGCATCGCCCCCAACAGCCTCGAAGCGACCGACACGGCCCAGCTGCTCGGATTGGTCGTCGCGGGACAGGCGCTCGCCGATGCCGGCTACGGCGAGGAACGCACGTTCGATCGCGGCCGGGTCTCGGTTATTCTCGGCGTCACCGGCACGCTGGAGCTGGTCATTCCGCTCGGGGCGCGTCTGGGTCATCCGGTCTGGCGCCGCGCCCTTCGGGAAGCCGGCGTCGCGGAGGATGTGGCTGAGGACGTGGTGAAGCGCATCGGCGATTCCTATGTCGGTTGGCAGGAAAACTCGTTTCCGGGCTTGCTCGGCAACGTGGTGGCCGGCCGGGTCGCCAACCGCTTTGATCTCGGCGGCACTAACTGCGTCGTCGATGCCGCCTGCGCCTCGTCGCTCAGCGCCATCCATCTGGCCGCGCTGGAGTTGACGGCCGGGCGGGCCGACATGGTGCTGACCGGCGGTGTCGATACGTTCAACGATATTTTCATGTACATGTGCTTCAGCAAGACGCCGGCCCTGTCGCCGACCGGCGACGCCAAGCCGTTCGACGCCTCCGCCGACGGCACCATCCTCGGCGAAGGGTTGGGCATGGTGGTGCTGAAGCGATTGGACGACGCCCGCCGTGACGGCGACCGGATTTATGCGATTTTGCGTGGCCTCGGCTCGTCCAGCGACGGCCGGGGCAATGCCATTTATGCTCCGCGCGCGGCCGGGCAAGTCGAGGCGCTGCGCAAGGCGTATCAGGTGGCCGGCGTCACGCCTGACACGATCGAGTTGGTGGAGGCGCACGGCACGGGAACGCGCGTCGGTGATGCCACCGAGGTGGCGGCGTTGACCGAGGTTTACCAAGAGGCCGAGCGGAAGGGTGCGTGGTGCGCTCTCGGTTCGGTCAAGTCGCAGATCGGCCACACCAAGGCGGCGGCGGGTGTGGCCGGGCTTATCAAGGCCGTCGCCGCGCTTCACCACAAGGTTCTGCCGCCGACCATCAAGGTGAAGGAACCGGCCGAGGCGCTTCGCTCCGGCGAAGGCCCCTTTTACATCAACACCGAACCGCGTCCGTGGATGCCGTCGCCGTCCCACCCGCGCCGCGCCGCCGTCAGCGCGTTCGGTTTCGGCGGCAGTAACTTCCACGCCGTTCTCGAAGAGGCGAGTCCGCATAAGGAACGCATCGACTGGGACGGTGAAACGCAAATCCTCGCGTTTTCGGGACCGAATCCGGCCCACATCGAGAAGCAGTTGAGCGAGTGGCCGGCGAACCTCGAATGGGCGGACTTGCGATCGCGCGCCTTGCGGATGCGGCAATCGTGGGACGCGGCGGCGGAATGCCGTCTGCTTCTCGTCATCGAGCGCGAGCGCACCGACCTGCCGCGCTTGCTGGAGCGCGCTCGGTCGTTTCTGCGCGACCAAGGCGATAAAAAATCCTTCCGAAGTCCTGAGGGAATTTGCTTCGGTCGCGGTCCTCGTCCGGGCAAGCTGGCCGTTCTCTTTCCGGGACAGGGGGCGCAGTATCCGGGCATGTTGCGCGAGTTAGCTTGCCAGCTCCCCGCTTTTCACGACACGCTGTCGCAAGCGTGTCAGGCGGAAGCACAGTCAAGAGAACTCATCGACCGCATTTATCCACTGGATTCGTTCACCGCGGAGGACCGCCAAGCCAACGAGGAAGCCCTGCGGGCCACGGAGGTCGCGCAACCCGCCCTCGGTGCGGTCTCGTTGGGTGCCTGGCGAATCCTCGAACTGTTCGGCGTCCGCGCCGACGCGACTGCCGGTCACAGTTACGGCGAGTTAACGGCCCTGTGTGCCTCCGGCCGGCTGAAACCGGCTGATTTCTTCCATCTCTCGCGTCTGCGCGGCCGGCTCATGGCCGATGCGGCCGGGGATGGCGGGGCCATGCTCGCCGTGCAGACGTCTCAGGAAATCATTGCCGAAGTCCTCCGCACGGAAAAACTCGATCTCGTTTTGGCCAACAAGAACGCCCCCGAGCAGATGGTGCTGTCGGGACGAATCGCGGACATCGAACGGGCCGAGTCCGTCTTCGCCGGACGTGGGGTGCGCTGCCAGCGTTTGACCGTGTCGGCGGCGTTCCACAGTCCGCTCGTCGTCGGTGCCTACGAGCCGTTCCGCGCCGCGCTCGATGGAGTGACGATCCATCTGGGCACGATGCCCGTCTTCGCCAACAGCACCGCCGAGGCTTACCCGGACGATCCGGCGGCGTCCCGCGATCTGCTCGCCAGACAGTTGGCGCGGCCGGTCGAATTTGTCCGCGAGATCGAACGCCTCTATGAAACAGGGATACGTACCTTCCTCGAAGTCGGTCCCGGCCATCGCCTGACGGGTCTCGTTTCCGCCATCCTGCGCGGCGCGATCACGAAGCCTTGGCGCTGGACGGCTCGAATGGCCGGCGTTCGAGCGTCTACGACCTGGCTTGCTGTCTGGCGGGGTTGGCCGCGCTCGGACACGAAATCCATCTGGCTGTATGGGACGCGGACGCACCGACGCCCGAGACACCTGATCCATCGGGCAAGCCGACGCTGCTGGTTCCCATCTGCGGCGCCAACTACGTCAAGCCGAAACCGAAGCGTCTCGACCCGCCCGCCCATCGGGAAACCCCTGTCCGACCCACGATGACTGAATCTCGACCCTTAACGAACGGAACAACTCAACCGACGATGAACGGAACCAAACCCGACTCCGGCGGGACCGTCCCCGCGCCGGCCGCGCAGATTCCCGACGGAACCGCCCTTTCGCAAGCGCTGCACTTGACGCGCGACAGTCTCGCCGCGCTACAACGCATGCAGGACCAGACGGCTCAGCTACACCGCCAGTTCCTCGACGGGCAGGACGCGGCCCAACGGACGGTGCAATTCCTCGTCGAGCAGCAACAACGTCTCTTGCAAGCCTCGCTCGGCCTGCCGGTCGGCCCCGCTCCCGTCTTGCCTCCGATGCCGACTCCGACCTCCGCGGCCGCGATTCCGTCGGTCTCGAATGAATGCGTAGGGTGGGCCGAGTCTTCGAGGCCCACCACGCCCCTGCCGGTGGGCCTCGAAGACTCGGCCCACCCTACGATCATTCCGCTCAGTGCCGAGAGCGGGACTCCGATCGCGTCGCCTACCGTCTCGAACCAGCGCGTCCAGACCATTTTGCTGGAAGTGATCGCGGAGAAGACGGGCTATCCGGTGGAGATGCTGGAGCTGGACATGGCGTTGGACGCCGATTTGGGCATCGACTCGATCAAGCGCGTGGAAATCCTGTCGGCCCTGCAAGAGCGGCTGCCCGAAGCGCCGGTCATCAAGCCCGAACACCTCGGCACCTTGCACAACCTCCGCCAAATCGCCGCCTTCCTTGGCGGTGGAGATTCGGCCGCGCCGATTACCTCCCCGCCAAGAGAGACGGCGGGGGAGGAGACCCGCGCCGAGCTCGAGACGGTCGGCGTTTCCGTCCTCGGAGAGGAGCAAATTCGCACGGTTCTCCTCGACGTGATCGCGGAGAAGACGGGTTATCCGGTGGAGATGCTAGAGCTGGACATGGCTCTGGACGCCGATTTGGGCATCGACTCGATCAAGCGCGTGGAAATCCTGTCGGCCCTTCAAGAGCGGCTGCCCGAAGCGCCGGTCATCAAGCCTGAACACCTCGGCACCTTGCACAACCTCCGACAAATCGCTGCTTTCCTGGCGGGATCGGTCAACGGTCATAGGGAGAAGCCGGTTTCCGTACCATCGCAACGACCCGTCGAGACTCCGGTCGCGCCGGCTCGCGCTGTCGCGAGCACCAGCCTGGAGCGCAGCATCCTGCGAGCGGTCCCGCTGGCAAATGGTTCCTCTCGTCAGGCGATACGATTGCAGGCCGGTGCGGAAATCTGGCTGGCGTCGGACGATGCCACGTTGTCGCACCCCCTGGAACAGCGTCTGCGCACGTTGGGGTATCGGCCGCGCCATGTGTCGATGTCGGCGCTGGCGGACCTGGAGCGGCCAGGGAAGCTCGGCGGGCTAGTGATCGCGGCTCCCGCTGGACAGGCAGACGATGCGTTCTTGAAACACGCCCTGTTCGGGTTGCAGCATGTTGCTCCTTCCCTGCGTGCCGCCAGCCGGCAAGACGGAGCTGTGTTCGTCACAGTTTCCCGTCTCGATGGCGCCTTCGGTCTGATCGGCTTGGAGGAGGACCGCGCTCCCCTCGACGGGGGGCTGGCGGGACTGGCCAAGACAGCACGTCACGAATGGCCCGAAGTGAGTTGCAAGGCCCTCGATCTGGCCGGCGATCTGACCGCTAGCGATGCGGCTGCCGCGATTGTCGAGGAGATGTTCCTCGCCGGCCCCGTCGAGGTAGGTTTGTCTCGCTCAACGCAATGCGTTCTGGAACGAATCGTGGAACCGCTTGCTTCCGCGGCGGAGGCGCCTTTCCAGCCCGGCGATGTTATCGTGCTGTCCGGCGGCGCTCGCGGTGTGACGGCCGAGGTCGCCGTCGCCCTGGCACGGGCGTTCCGGCCCACTCTGATTCTGCTGGGCCGCACGCCGGAGCCGACGCCCGAACCCGACTGGCTCGCCGTATTGACCAGCGAGGCCGAGATCAAGCGCGAACTGGGTAACCGCGCCAACGGCAGCGCATCGCTCAAGCGAATCGGCGAAGAGTATCATCAACTCGCCGCCCAGCGCGAGATCCGCAAGACGCTGACCCGCATCGAGGCCACCGGCGCTCAGGCTCTTTATCGCACCGTGGACATCCGTGATGCCGGTGCCGTCGCCACCGTGCTGACATCGCTGCAACAAGAGTTAGGCGCTCCTATCCGCGGGATCGTTCACGGTGCCGGCGTCCTGGCGGACGCCCGTATCGAGGACAAGACGGCTGAGCAGTTCGAGCGCGTTTATGAGACGAAAGTGGGCGGCCTTCGTTCGCTGCTGCAAGCGGTCGTGCCGGACGAACTGCGAACCATTGTTTTGTTCTCTTCGTCCGCAGCCCGTTTTGGCCGCAAGGGGCAGGTCGATTACGCCATCGCTAACGAAGTGCTGAACAAAATCGCCCAGCAGCAGGCTCGGCGCTCTCCGAACTGCCGCGTCGTTTCCCTCAACTGGGGTCCGTGGGAAGGTGGGATGGTGACGCCGGCACTCCAGAAAGTCTTCGAGCAGGAAGGCATCGGACTGATCCCGCTGGAAGACGGTGCGAATTATCTCGTCGAGGAATTGCGCAGCGGGCCGGGCGATGCCGTCGAAATTGTCCTTCTCGCTCCCGGCGCATCGGCGGTATTGGGGAACGGCTTGGCCCCGCGTAACGGCTCGGTATCCGCCGCGCCACAGTCGCTGCCTCCCGCCTTCGAGCGAATCCTGGATCGTGCCGGCCATCCGATCCTGGAATCGCACATTCTCGACGGCCGGCCCGTGTTGCCGATGGTTCTGATCCTCGAATGGCTGGCCCACGGTGCGCTGCACCAGAACCCGGGCCTCGTGTTCCACGGCTGCGATGATCTTCGCATCCTGCACGGCGTCATCCTCGATACCGCGGCGGCGCCGACGCTGCGCGTCGATGCCGGCAAGGCCGTCAAGCGCGACGGTCTCTTCGTCGCTCCGGTCGAATTGCGGGGTGCGTCCCGACGGCCGCGAGGTGCTGCACGCCCGCGCCGAGGTCGTGCTGGCGAATCAGTTATCGCCCGCGCCGGCAGCTGCCTCCATTCCAGACTGCGATCCGTACCCGCGCACACCGGAGGACATTTATCAGGGGTTGCTCTTCCACGGTCCCGACCTGCACGGCATCGAGCAAATCGAGGGATGCGGCGAACAGGGCATCGTCGCCAGGGTGCGGACTTCGCCGCCGCCGGCCGAGTGGATCGGACGGCCGCTCCGCCAGCGCTGGCTGGCCGACCCGCTCGCCCTCGATTGCAGCTTTCAGATGATGGTCGTCTGGAGTCAGGAACAATACGGCGCCCCGTCGCTGCCCTGCCGTGCCGCCCGTTATCGCCAGTATCAGCGGACCTTCCCGTCGGCCGGTGTCCGCGTCGCCGTCCGCGTGACGCGCGCCAGTGATTTGCACGCCCTGGCCGACATCGACTACCTCGATGACCGAGGGCAGGTGGTCGCCCGGCTGGAAGGCTACGAGTGCGTCATCGACCCGGCCCTGCGGCGCGCGTTCGGCCGACACTCCCTCGCCTCCGCGACCGCACCGTGAACGAGAGAACCCGCGCATGAGCGTCGAACCCCAGAATGGCCGCCCGTCCTCGCCGCGTCGAGGGGGCGGGCGGGTCGCCATTGTCGCGATGGGCGGACTGTTCCCGTCGGCTGCGAGTCCCGAGCGTCTGTGGGCACAGGTGCTCGCCGGCGCGGACGCAGCCCGTGAAGTGCCGCGCGGACGCTGGCTGCTTGACCCGCGCGACGCCTACGACCCGGCCATTGCCCGACCCGATCGCGTCTACTCGCTGCGCGGCTATTTCCTCGACGAAATCCCGCTCGATCCGGCCGGCCTCGATCTGCCTGCCGATCTGCTCGCCCGACTCGATCCCGTCTTCCACCTGGCCCTGTACGCGGCCCGGCAAGCGTTTGAGTCCGGCGTCACGGGATTCTCTGGATCGTCGCCGCGTCGGCGTCATCCTCGGCAACATCGCCTTGCCGACCGAGCGCGTCTCCGAGTTGGCCCGCGCTTACCTCGGCCGTACTTTCGCCGAAAAGGTGTCAGGAACCTTTTCCGAGGAAAAGGTTCCTGACACCTTTTTTCTGAATCGGTATGTACCCGGCGTCGTCGCGGGAGTCGTGGCCCGCGCCCTCGGTCTGGGCGGCGGCAGCTACACCCTTGACGCGGCCTGTGCATCATCGCTTTATGCGCTGAAGCTGGCCGTTGACGAGCTGCGCCGGACGCACCGACGCCATGCTCGCCGGCGGCGTATCGCGCCCCGACTGCCTCTACACGCAAATGGGCTTTTCGCAGCTGCGTGCGCTGTCGCCGAGCGGAAGATGCAGCCCCTTCGACGCCCGCGCCGACGGCCTCGTGGTCGGCGAGGGGGCTGGCGCTTTTTTGCTCAAGCGCCTGGAAGATGCGCTGCGCGATGGCGACCGCATTCTGGGTGTGATCGCCGGGATTGGGCTGTCCAATGACGTGGGCGGCAACCTGCTGGCTCCCAGCAGCGATGGTCAGTTACGGGCCATGCACGCCGCCTACCGCGAGGCGGGTTGGGATCCGGCGGAGGTCAATCTCATCGAGTGCCATGCCACCGGCACGCCGGTCGGTGACTCCGTGGAGTTTCAAAGTCTGAAAGCGTTGTGGGACTCGACCAAGTGGCGGCCGGGCCAGTGCGTGATCGGTTCGGTGAAATCGACGGTGGGTCATCTGCTGACGGCGGCGGGCGCGGCGGGCGTTGCCAAGGTGCTGTCCGCGTTTCAGGCCCAGATGCTTCCGCCGACCGCCAACTTCACGACACCGGCTCCAGGTCTCGACCTGAAAGCCTCGGCCTTCCGCATTCTCAACCGACCGGAACTGTGGCACCGCCGCGGCGAGCACACGCCGCGCCGCGCCGCCGTGAGCGGTTTCGGCTTCGGTGGCGTGAACGCACACCTGTTGCTCGAAGAGTGGCGCGACCAACCCGTCCCGCGCGTGAAAGGATATTACCAGCCCGCAGCGCCAGCAAGGGTCGCGGTCGCCGTCGTCGGCATGGCCGCCCACTTCGGCCCCTGGAAAACGCTCCGTGATTTCCAAAAGCGCATCTTCGGTGGTGACAATTCGCTGTCACCCACTTCCCCGCTGCACTGGTGGGGCGTGCCGGACAGCGCGTGGTTCCGCGAGCAGGGGTTCGACGCCCGCTCGTTCGCTGGCTGGTACGTGGGCCGGGAAGCCACGGTCCAGGCCGACCGCTTCCGCATTCCCCCGCGCGAAATGCAGGAAACATTGCCCCAGCAACTCCTCATGCTGCAAGTCGCCTCCGAGGCCCTGGACGCCTCAGGTTTGACCGAGGAAAGCCGGCCCAATACCGGCGTCTTCATCGGCCTGGGACTCGACCTGAATACAACCAACTTCCATTTCCGCTGGTCGCTCGCTCCCGAGTTGCGCGACGCCGCCGGGCCGCCGCTGACCGCCAGCCGAACAATGGGATCGCTGGGAAGCATCGCGGCCAGCCGCATCGCGCGGGAGTTTCATCTGGGCGGGCCGAGCTTCACGTTCAGTAGCAGTGAGAATTCCGGCTTGCACGCGCTCGAAGCAGCCGTGCGCGCGCTCCAGCAGCATGAAATCCGGCAGGCCGTGGTCGGCGCCGTCGATCTGGCCGGCGATGTCCGTGCCGTGCTAGCCACGCATTCGCATCGACCGTTCTCCCCCTCCGGCCGCGCTCGCCCGTTCGACGCGGACGCCGACGGCGCGTTGCCCGGTGAAGGAGCCGCCGCCGTCATCCTCAAACGTCTCGACGACGCGGTGCGCGACGGCGACACGATCCACGCGGTCATCAAAGGTATCGGTAGCGCCGGGGGCGGCCGGGCCGATGCCGAGACGCTCGACGCCACGGCGTATCAGTCGGCCCTCGAACGCGCTTATGACGAGGCCGGCGTCGATCCGGCGTCGATCTGTTTCGTGGAGGCACACGGCAGCGGCCATCCCGCCGAGGATCGCGCTGAAGCGCAGGCACTCGCCGCCTTCTTCGGCTCGCACCCGCCGGCTCTGGGCAGCACCAAGGCCGACATCGGCCACACCGGAGCGGCGGCGGGACTGGCATCGCTGGTCAAAGTCTGTCTTTGCCTCGATCATCAGAATCCTGCCGCCAATGCGGAATCTCTCGAAGGAGCTTCCGGAGTTGGGATCCGCGTCGGGACGTTTTCTGTTGCCGCGCACCCCGCAATACTGGCTGCGCAACCGCGCCGCCGGGCCGCGCCGCGCGGGAATCAGCTCTGTCAGCGTGGACGGCAGTTGCGTTCATGTCGTCCTCGAAGCGTGGGAGCCGGCCGCCTGCGTCGATCGTCCCGACCGCCAGCGCCCGCTGGAAACGCACGCCGAAGCCTTGTTTGTCCTCGAAGGCCAGGACGCTCGCGCCTTACCGAAGGGCTGGACCGACTTCGCGGACACATGGGATCACTGCCCGATGTTTCCTTGGAAGCACTGGCACGCGGTTGGTATGAGAAGAACCCACTTTCCCCCGCGCTGCCCTGGGCGGTGGCCCTGGTGGCCCGCGATCGGCCCGAACTGATCGAGCAGATCGAAGTCGTCCAGCGCGGCCTGCGCGATGATCCCACTCGCCCGCTTTCGCTGCGGCCGGCGTTCCGCGACCGCGTGTTTTACGCGCCGGTGCCGCTCGGACGCACCGGCCGGGTGGCCTTCGTGTTCCCCGGCTCCGGCAACGACTTCCCCGGCATGGGCCGCGACATCGCCGTGCGCTGGCCGGAAGTCCCCCGTCGCCAGGACGCGGAGAATAACTACCTGCAAAGTCAATTTCTTCCGCATCGCTTCTGGGATGACGCCCTTGGAACGCCGCTTTCGGTGCGCGAACGCATTTTCGGCCAGGTAACGCTCGGCAGCTTGGTATGCGATATCGTGCGCCGTTTTGGTGTGCGGACGGATGCGGTCCTCGGTTACAGTCTCGGCGAGTCGGCTGGCCTGTTCGCCTTGCGGGCCTGGACCGATCGCGATGCCATGCTGCAAGCGATGCACGCCTCTTCCCTTTTTGCGACGGACCTGGCCGGGCCGTGCGATGCGGCACGCCGGGCGTGGCGGTTGCCGCCCCAGACGCCGGTGGACTGGGTGACGGGCGTTGTCGATCGCCCGCCGGCGGCGGTGCGCGGCGCCTGCGCGGGACAGCCGCAAGCGTATCTGCTCATCATCAACACGCCGCGCGAATGCGTGCTGGGCGGTCGGCGCGAGGCGGTGAACGCCGTCGTCGAGCGCCTCGGCTGCAAGTTCCTGTCGTTACCCGAAACTTCGACCGTACATTGCCCCGTGGTCCGCGAGGTGGCGGAAGCGTACCGCGATCTGCACCGCCTGCCCACGTCGATGCCGCCCGGCGTGCGCTTCTACAGCACCGCCCTGGCTCGCTCGTTTGAGCTGAATCCCGACAGTGCCGCCGAGTCGATCCTGGCCCAGGCGCTGGATACCGTGGATTTCCCGGCCGTCATCGAGTCGGCCTACCGCGACGGCGTGCGCATTTTCCTGGAAATGGGTCCGGGCACTCCTGCACTCGTATGATTAGCGCGATTCTGAGCGAACGACCGCATCGCGCCGCTCGGCCTGCGTCGCAGGTTCGGATGGCGTGTCACAGGTGCTGCATCTTCTGGCTCAGTTGATTTCCGAGCGCGTTGCGGTGGATCTTTCTCTGCTGTACGGTCCCGACACGCTGATTCGGACTCTACGCGCCGTCCGCCGATCGGCGACTCGTGACGGTTCCCGTGGGCGGTTCTCCGTTCGTCGTGGAGATGAAAAATCTCATTACGCCAGCGCGGACGGCGATGGAATCAAGGCATGAGGAACGGGATCGGGATGGGGAACGGGCAATCGTTGTTCCCATTCCTCATCCCAATCCCGTTCCGGTTCCCGATTTTTCCTCACCGCCCATCGCGGCGGCCGCCGTCGAGTCGGCCCCGCTGATTTTACAGATGGCGAATACCCGCCAGAGCGCGGGAGAAGCGCACGCGGCATATCTCCGTTTGTCCGCCACGCTGCGGCGCGGTTTGATGGACAATCTCCAGTTCCAGGCCCGGCTGTTTGATTCCATCCTGGGGGATGGTACGCGATCTGTAGGGTGGGCCGAATCTTCGAGGCCCACCAGCGGCGCTGTGGTGGGCCTCGAAGACTCGGCCCACCCTACGATGAAACCGGCCGTAGGCCCCTTCATGAATCGTGCCCAGTGTCTGGAGTTCGCCGTCGGTTCCATCGCCCACGTCCTCGGTCCCGACTTCGCGGCCATCGACACCCATCCCACGCGCGTCCGCCTGCCAGACGAACCGTTGATGCTGGTCGATCGCATTCTGACCGTCGAGGGCCAGCCGCGTTCGCTCACGTCGGGCCGGCTCGTCACCGAACACGACATCCACCCCGGCGCGTGGTATCTGGACGGCAATCGTATCGCGACGTGTGTTGCCATCGAAGCGGGACAGGCCGACCTTTTTCTGTCCGCGTACCTCGGTATCGACTTCCAAACGCGCGGCCTGGCCGTTTATCGCCTGCTCGACGCGGCGGTGACGTTCCATCGCGGCCTGCCCCGACCGGGCCAGGTCATTCGCTACGACATCCGCATCGAACGCTTTTTCCGCCAGGGCGATACATTCCTGTTCAAGTTCGGTTTCGAGGGCACGGTGGACGGCGAGCCGCTTTTGACGATGAAAAACGGTTGCGCCGGCTTCTTCACCGCCGCCGAGCTTGCGGCCGGTCAGGGGGTCGTGCGGACAGCACTCGATCTCCGTCCGCGTCCTGGCATCCAGCCCGATGACGAGGCCGACCTGCCTCCCCTCGGCGTCGAATCGTACGGTGCCCAACAACTCGACGCCCTCCGCGCCGGCGATGCCGAGGGATGTTTCGGATCGCTTTTCGCCGGCTGTCACCTGGCCGATGGCTTGCGTTTACCGGGCGACCGCATGAGACTCGTCGATCGCGTCACACACCTCGATCCCAAGGGCGGACGTTTCGGCATCGGTCTGATCCGCGCCGAGGCCGACATTGATCCTAACGCCTGGTTTTTGACCTGCCACTTTGTGGACGATCAGGTCATGCCCGGCACGCTGATGTACGAGTGCTGCCTGCATACGCTGCGCATTTACCTGCTGCGTTTGGGCTGGATCGCGGACAAGGACGGCGTCGTTTGCGAGCCGGTGCCCGGCGTCGCTAGTGTGCTGAAGTGTCGCGGTCAGGTGACGGCGAAGACGCGCACCGTCACTTACGAAGTGATTCTGAAGGAGCGCGGTTATCGCCCCGAACCCTACGCTCTCGCCGAAGCCCTCATGTATGCCGACGGCAAGCTCATTGTCGAAATCAGCAACATGTCGATGCGCCTGACGGGCCTGGACCGCGAGACCATCGCCGCCGGTTGGCGCGAGCGCAACCGTCTTCTCCCTCCCCCTTGTGGGGGAGGGTAGGGGTGGGGGGGCAGGCTCACCCTCCACCCCTACCCTCCCCCACAAGGGGGGAGGGAGTCAAACCCGCAGCGCAAGCAAGGGATCCTCTACCCTGTTCGACCGCAAGGACATCCTCGCTTTCGCATCGGGTAAGCCCTCCGACGCCTTCGGCGAGCCATACCGCATCTTCGACGAAGGACGTTTCGTCGCCCGCTTGCCAAGCCCACCGTACTCCTTCATCGACCGGATCACGCACATCGAAGCCGAGCCATACAAGATGGTTGCAGGCGGCGTCATCGAGGCGCACTATGATGTTCCTTCGGATGCGTGGTATTTCGCGGCCGAGCGGCAGCCGGTCATGCCGTTTGCCGTGCTGCTCGAAATCGCCCTGCAATCGTGCGGCTTCCTGGCGGCTTACGTCGGCTCGGCGCTGACCAGCCCGGTCGATCTCGCCTTCCGTAATCTCGAAGGCGAGGCGGAATTGCTCGAAGCCGTGCGGCCCAATTCCGGCACATTGTCCACGCGGGTGCGCCTGCTGCGTGTGGCATCTTCGGGCGGCATGATTATCCAGAGTTACGAATTCGCCGTGCGCAACGGCTCGCGGCCAGTCTACCGCGGACAGACGACGTTCGGCTTCTTCTCGCGCGATGCCCTGGCCCAGCAGGTCGGCATGCGCGAGGTGAAACCGTATGAGCAAGCCGGGGGACGCAAGTTCGATTATCCCCGCGCCGCACCTTTCCCCGACGACCGCTTGCGCATGATCGACCGCATCGAGTGTTTTGTGCCGGACGGCGGCCCGCACGGACTAGGTTTTATCGAGGGCCGCAAGGCGGTGAACCCGGAGGAGTGGTTTTTCAAGGCCCACTTTTATCAGGATCCGGTGTGGCCCGGTTCACTCGGCCTGGAGGCATTCTTGCAGTTACTCAAGGCGGCGGCCGTGGAATACTGGCCGGACGCCGATCCAGTGAGCTTCCTGGCGTGCCCGGATAAGCCGCACCGCTGGCGTTATCGCGGACAGGTAGTTCCGACCAGTAAGGAAGTGACGGTGCAGGCTGTCATCACCGGCCGCGACGACGCGGCCCGGAAACTGGCGGCCGACGGAGTGCTGCTGGTCGATGGCCTGGTGATCTATCAGATGAACGACTTCACGTTGCGATTGGAAGAACGGCCATGAAATACTCGCGTGTCTTCATCGACGCCATCGGCTACGAACTGCCGCCCGTGGTTGTCACCACCCAGGAGTTGGAAGCCCGATTGAGGCCGGTTTACGAGACGCTCCGCCTAGCGGAGGGACAGCTCGAAGCGCTGACCGGCATCTCGGAACGGCGCTGGTGGGAGCCGGGCTATCCGCCCTCGCGCGGGGCCGTGCAGGCCGCCCGCAAGGCGCTGGCGATGTCGAATGTGCGCCCTCAAGACGTGGAAGTGCTGTTGTATGCCGCTGTCTGCCGCGAGGAGTTCGAGCCGGCCACCGCCTGCCGCGTCGCCGCCGAACTGGGCACCAACCCCGAGACGGTCTACGACATCAGCAACGCCTGTCTCGGCGTCCTCAACGGCATCGTGGACATCGCCAACCGCATCGAGCTGGGCCAGGTCCGCGCCGGCCTCGTCGTCTCTTGCGAGACGGCCCGCGAAATCAACGATGCCATGATCGAAACCATGCTGGAATCGCGGAGCATGGAGGTCTTCAAAAAATCGCTGGCCACACTCACCGGCGGCTCGGGCGCCGTGGCCGTGCTTGTTACCGATGGCTCGTTCTGCACCGAGCCGCGCCGCCGCGTCCTGGGCGGGACGATGCAGGCCGATCCGCAGTACCACGGCCTGTGCCGTTGGGGCCTCGAAGGCGTATTGAGCGCGGCCCGGCAATTCATGTCCACCGATTCCGTCGCCGTCCTGCGTTATGGTGTCGAACTCGGTTTGCGGACGTGGTTCTCGTTCCTCAACCGTCTGGGTTGGGCCAGCGACATGGTGGACAAGGTCATTTGCCATCAGGTCGGCGCCAGCCACCGCGACTCGATCCTCAAGGCGCTGGGCATCGCCCAGGAGAAGGAGTATTCGACGTATCAATACCTGGGCAACATGGGCACGGTCTCGCTGCCCTTGACGGCGGCGCTCGCCGAGGAGCGCGAGTTCCTGCGCCCGGGGGATCGTGTGGGATTTCTGGGTATCGGCAGCGGGTTGAATTGTTTGATGCTGGGCGTCGATTGGTGATCGAGCGCCGCGGGCTAGCCAATCGAGCCTAGCGTTCCGCCGGCATGCGTTCGGCACTGGTGCGCTGTTCTTCCTGCGAGAATAGCAGCAATCCCATGCCTTCCGCCCGCAGCGCTTCCTCCGGTGTCTCGGCCGGCAGCGACCACGCCTGCACGCCGCGGCCGGGGACGACGCGGACCACGTTGCACGCCCAGGCTCGGCCCGAGGTCACGGTGTCGGCCGTCAGCGCCGTCATCGGGATCGCCGCCTCGATCACCCAGCACGTCGGCTCGCTCCGCACGGCCACGAACCAGCGCGGGTCCCATTTCTTGTCGCCCCAGCAGTCCTCGCACACACAGCCGCGCTGATCGACTTGCAGATGAAAGCAGGTGCAATAATCCCGGTCGAGATCGAGCAGGATGCTCACGCGGTCGTGGCCGCGCAGGTCGGCGTCGCGCGTCCGCGGCTTCACCGGCGGCACATGGCGATCGGAAGGATGCGTACATTTGAGGGCCAGATAGAGAAAATCGCGGTCGTAGGACATTCGGACTTCCGTGGGACATTCCTTGAGCGTGTCGCCGGCCGCATTTTGAAGGGCGATCGGCTTGGTTTGCCAGCAGCTGTCGTTGAGGTTGCCGTCGAGCAGCGGCCGGGTGTCGGTCGAGCGACAGGTCAGCACCGGCTTGGGCGGCGGGCCGACGCGGTTACTGAGCCACAGCTCGGCGGCGGCGGCGGCCTTCCAGGGACCGTCCGGCTGCCGGGCCACGAACTGCGAGTACCATTTGTGGGCCGTCTGAAAATCGCCGAGGTTCCGCCGCGCCGACTGCAAGCAAAACTGAACGGCCGGGTCGCTGGTCAGAAGCGGCCCAAACGTGGCCAGGCCCGGTTCCAGGTCGAGACTGCCCTGATACCACTGGCGAATCTGCTCTTTCTTGGCGAACAGATAGACCTGGCCGCCCCCCTGCGATTTCAATTCCGGGACGTCCGGCACGCGCGGCCCCTTGCCCTTCTCCAAAATGGACTTGGCTTCCGACGCGACTTCCTTCGGCCAGCCGTTGGCCAGGGTTCCCTTCGAGGTCAGCGTGCTGCCCGGCAAGCTGGGACCGGCCCCGTCCTTGACGGGCATCCCGTGCTGCATGTCCTCGACGACGACGAACTGGCCGAGTTGATGGCGGTGCCGCGCCTCGCTGCTGCTGTTGTGGCGAATCAGCCAGCGATAGCCGTCCATGCTGAGCGGATGCGTGGGATAGCGCTCGACGAGAAGCAGAAACGCCTCGCGGGCCAGGTTCCATTGGCCCATGCGCGCGTACTGGTTGGCCACGGCGAACGCCGCCGGCGCCGCCTGATCGTCCGGCATCTCCGACAGCATGGGACCAATCTGAGCCAGCAGACGATTCGGATCGTTCAAGGGGCTGGAGGGCGATTCGGACAACGTGCGCAAGTTGGTGCGCTGGCGGATGGCTTTGAGCAGATCATCCGGGATCTCGGTCTCCCCGTCGAGCATTCGCCGTGCCAGGCCGCCCGGCGCGAGATCGACGCCCTGCATCAAATAGCGATGCGTCTCCGCACCCTTCAGGTGCGAGCCGAGCAGACGATATTCGCGCGCGCCGGGCAGAGTGACGGCACCGCCGGCCAGCAGGGCGGATGGCCCCGAAGCGAAATCGCGCAGGGTGGCTTGCAGACGCGGTGCGATCGCCGTCAGATCGACGCTGATACGGACGGAACCTCCGCGACCGAGCGCATAAGCCTTGGCCGCTTGCCAGGGTTCGAGCGCAAGGTTGGCGATTTGTTCCGGGAACGTGTGGGCGTCGCCGGCCTTCTCGAACGCCGCCCGAACCGCCTCGGCCAACAGCGCATCACAGGCGAAACCGTCGGCCGTCTCGTCGGCCGCATCGGTGACAACCACGGCGGGCCGCCACATGCGGAGCGTGAGGACGAGCTGTCGCAAAAGTTGCTCGGCATCCTGACCGTCATGCAATTTGTCCCAGACACGGAGCAGATCGGTCCGCGAGGCACGGAGCAGATGCGACGAGACGGGGAAGGCCCAGAGCATTTCCCCGGCCGCGCCGCCGGCCTGCCGTACCGCCTCGGCGAACCGCGCCCCTTCCGCCGAGCGATCCAGGGCGGCGGTGGTCAGGTCCGAGGCCGTCACGCGCAGGGCGGCACACAGATAGCCGTCCTGACCGCCCAGCTGCGCCACGGTATCGAGCGGAATGCCACCGGCGCGGGCGTGGAGAAACAGCACGGCCGCCCGCTGCCCGCCGCGGTGCTGCACCTGCCACGACTTGCCGCCGTCGGCGGTGGCCACGATGGTACCCAATTCGCCGACGGCCCAGCCGTGTTGCTCGTCGGTGAAGTAAATGCCGTCGAGCGGCAGCGGTTGGCCGGTGCGCACCACCTGCCACGTTTCGCCGCGATCGGCACTGTGCAGCGCTACCGAGCCGGGTCGGCCCACCACCCAGTAATGCGAACCGACCCCATGCACGGCCCGATAGTCCCAGGCGGCACGAACATCCTCGGAGACCGGCAGCTTGTTGACGTAGCCCCAACTCGACCCGCGCGTATGCTCACTGCGCAGGATCAAACCACCCTGGCCGACCGCCAACCCGTCCTCACCGCGCAGTTGCAGATCGCACAAGGCACGGCCGCCCAGGGTATCCATGTTGATCTGAAAGACGCGATCCTTCCGCACCGTCGCCAGGCGGTTCCACGCACCGGCCAGAGCACCCTCGCCTTTGTCGTCGAACGCCGCCGCCAGCCAGGACGCCGAACGTGCCCCTGGGACCGGTTGCCAAGTCTGGCCGCCGTCCGTGGTGACAAACACGCCGGACGGATGCGCGTCGCTGGCGTCGCCGACGAGGTAGCCGACTTTGTAACCGGCTTGCTCGTCCACGAAGCGCACGCGGTTGAGTCCGGGCAGCATGTTGAGCATGACGCGCTGCCAGTGCAGGCCGCCGTCCTTGGTGTACAGCGCTACGCCGGCGCTGCCGGCACCGTTGGGCAATTCCTCGCGGCCGACGATCCAGCCCGTATAGGGATCGAGAAAATGCATGGAACGCAGCGACGCACGCACGCCGCTGGGCTGGCGCTCCCAGTGCTTGCCGCCGTCGATGGTGTGCCAAATCACGCCGTCATCGCCGGCCGCCCAGCCTTCGCGGTTGTCCCAGAACTGCACCGCGTGCAAGGGCGCATCGTCAAAGTTGCGCAGCTCTGCGGCCGGTACGCACGGACTTAGCGCCGCGGTCAGAAAGACAGTAAGCGGGATGGAGAGCGTGCGAAGGGATCGCATGGATGGTCCTCGTTCTCGAGCCGAATTTTTTGGCCGCCGCGTTCCTTAGCCGTATCCGCGCGGCCGGTCAAGACGGATCAACCATCCATGAGAAGCGAGGAAAAACGAGGAGCTTTCCGAGCCGATACCCTCCGCCGATTCTCTATAATGATTTCACCTGGCAAACAGAATAAGGGAATAGGCTTTCTGGCGTGCGGCCCTCACGGTCGGCCCACGCGGTCTTGTTTGGACGCAAGCGCGACGCATGACCAATCCCTCGTCCACGACCGAACAAACGTCCGCACCGAACCCGATCATTCCCCGCACCGGCCGGGCCTGGGTCGCCCACACGCATCAAGCCTTGATCGCCCCCGCCCACACGCTCATCGAGTTGGCCGGCCTGATGCTCGCCGACGCGCGGGAGCGCGGCCAGGAGGAGTTTCGCGCCGACCTCGAAAAAATCCACACCTCCGGCCGAACGCTGCTCGCCCTGTTTCATGATCTCCTCGACCCGACGCACCAGGCGAGCAGCGAGATCGACACGCTGCGTATGCTGCGCCACGAGCTGCGCACGCCGCTGACCCATGTGATCGGTTACTGCGAGTTGTGGCTGGCCGACGCGGAAACCTTCTTCCTCGACAGCTTCCTCGGCGACCTCCGTGAGCTGCACGATCTCGGCAAACAAATGCTCGCCCGCCTCGATGAAATCGTCCGTCTTTTCGAGCGCACCGGCGATACGAACCCCTTGCCCGTTGAACAGACGCCGTTGCCGATGCCTCCGCCGCGCGAGGACCAGACCGGCCAGCGCGGCGAGAAGGGAGCCGTGCTGGTCGTGGACGACGACCCGCTCAACCGCGACCTCCTCAGCCGTCTGCTCCGCCGCGACGGCCATACCGTCTCCTGCGCCGCCGACGCCCGGCAGGCCATGTCCATGATCGCCTCGCAGCTTTTCGACCTGATCTTGCTCGACATCCTCATGCCGGACGGCGACGGCGTGCAAACGCTGGCGGCCATCAAGGCCGATGAACGCTATCGCCATCTGCCCGTCATCATGATCTCGACGTTCGACGAGATGGACAGCGCCGTCCGCTGCATCGAGATGGGGGCCGAGGATTATCTGACCAAGCCTTTTAATCCCGTGCTGCTGCGGGCCAGGGTCAGTGCGGGACTGGAAAAGAAACGGCTGCGCGACCGCGAAGTATTGTTCGTGCAGCAGATCCAGCAGGAGCGGAAGCGCTCCGACGAGCTGCTGCACGGCATCTTTCCCGACGAGATCGTCCGCGAGCTGAAGATAACCAACATTTTCCGCCCGCGCCGCTTCGACAACGTGGCGGTGCTGTTCTGCGACATCGCCGATTTCACGCCCTATTGCGACGGCCACGAGCCGGAAGAAGTCGTCCGGCACTTACAGGAATTGATCGAAATCTGGGAGAAAATCGCGCTCGGACACCACATCGAAAAGATCAAGACGATTGGCGACGCCTTCATGGCCGCGGCGGGACTGTTGGAACGGCCAACCGATCATCCGGTGCTCCACTGCGTCCGCTGCGGCCTGGACATGATCGACGCCACGCGCAAGTTTCCCATTCCGTGGGAAGTGCGTGTCGGCATCCACTTCGGCCCGGTAGTGGCGGGCGTGATCGGCTGCCGGCAATATCTGTTCGATTTGTGGGGCGACACGGTGAACACGGCCGCCCGCATGGAGAGCCACGGCATCCCCGGTTCGGTGATGCTCAGTCAGACCGCGTGGGAAGCGGTCCACGAATACTGTCACGGCGAACCGCTGGGCCGCATCGAGATCAAGGGCAAGGGGCCGATGGAAATGATTCGCGTCGATTGTCTGCGCGGATGAGATGTTCACCAGCCCGCAGCGCCAGAAGGCACTCCCTTGCTGGCGCGGCGGGCTGGTAAGGGAGGTTATTTCTCGGGCAGGATCTTCTTCACATCCTTGGTGATGCTCTCAATGTCATTGTCCTTCATTTCGCCCTTCTTGAAGGCGTAGTTGGCCTTGACCTTGTGATCAACATAGAGCACGACCGTGACATCGGCGTCCTTGGAGACGTTGTACTTCTGCGGGCCGGCCGGATTGTCGATGCTGAGGATGATCTTCTTCAGATC
Organism: uncultured Planctomycetota bacterium; assembly: GCA_963767535.1. Lineage (GTDB taxonomy): Bacteria > Planctomycetota > Planctomycetia > Gemmatales > Gemmataceae > JAJPHU01. The sequence goes on along the minus strand of CAVYEC010000003.1, from coordinate 4,118,025 downwards.
TTCCTTGTCGGCCATCGCCTTGAGTTCCTTGTCCAGCCCTTCCTTGTCGCTGAGGAAGACGACGAAGCTGCCCATTTTGCAATCGCTGTGCTTGGCGGTGCAGGCATCGACCTTCTTGATGAGCTTGGCGACTTCCGGGCTGGCCTCGCGGGCGAAGATCATGGCCACCGGGTTGCTTCCGTTCTGGCAATACAGGCAGTTCCTCTCCCCGGCCTTCGCGCCGGTGACGTTGACGGGATGGAACGGGCCGGGCACTTCTTCATTGATCTGCGGTCCCGACTTCAGCGCCTCGGCCGCGAACACGGCCCCGGCAAACAGTGCGCAACTCAGGCTCAAGCCAACGATCCGGTGCATCTTCATACGCTTACTTCTCCTTCGGGCGATGACGGGAAAAAACGACGCGGGTGAGGCCCGCAACTCGCGGCACCTCCCCTCCAAAAAATAGGTCCCGGCGTTAGACGCCGGGACCGGGCAGACTATTCGCGCGCTTATTTGGAAGCGCTTTTTTCGAGTTGTTTGAAGTAGGCTTCGATGGCGTCGCGGTACTTGGCGGGCATTCCGCGCGTCAGTTCGGTCATGGCCTTGGCGCGTTCTTTCTCGGGCAGCTTGCCCCACACGTCCGCGTACTCCTTAAACTTCTTCATATCGACGAGACCCTGCATCGGCGGAGCGACGGGGATGTCGCTGTCGCGGGCCGGGTTCGTCGAGCGGTTGCCGCGCGGCGGTCCATTGCCGCCGTTGGGACAGTTGCCGCCGTTGCCCTGGCTGGAGCCTTTGGTCAGGTTTTCGAGTTCCTTGATTTTCTCGTCGAGCTTGACGAGGACTTCTCGTTGCATGGCGCGGGTCTTGGGCCCGCCGCGGGTCAGATCGAGACGGTCCTTGATGACGCCCATCTTGCGGGCGATCCAGTCCAGGTCCTTGTCCTGCCAGGCCGCCATATCGTAGTGCATGAGGACCCCGACCATGCGGTAGCGCGCCGGCGCGTCCGGCACGTCCAACAGCAGCCGGTCGATGGAGTCGTCGGCCTGCTCCTTCATCATCAACGCGTGTTCGGTGACGGCTCGGTGGAAGAAATAGGCGGCCGGATCGACCACATCTTCGCCCTTGATGCTCTTGAACGCTTCCAGCGCCTCGTCGTAGACCTTGCGGTTGGTCAGTGCCTTGGCGTAGGCCAGGCCGAGGTTGGCCCGGAAGAAGGCGGGAAGCTTCTGGTCCTTGATGAGGTTGGGAACGCTGGTCGGAGCCGGTGTCTCGGGGTCACGCGCTTCCTTCAGTAATTGCGCCGCGGCCGGCTCGCCCAACGCGAACGTGCCTGCGACCTTATCCAGCAATGGACGATCCGTAGCCCACAGCACATCAAACGCTTTCCGCGTCGCCGCATCGGTTTTGCCCGCGCCCTGAAGCCAGGCGTGCGCCGAGCGCGGACGGCATCCTCGGCCGGGGTCCGCATCACCCCGAAGGAAGGCAGATCCTTCACGGCCTTCTTGCCCGCGCCGTCCGCCCGCAGCGAACCGCCCAGGGCAAGAAAGAGAGCAACGAATAAGACCGAACCACGCACAGTCAACCGGGACATGGAAGTTCTCCTGTCGTTGCAGGATGTCGTGCCGTCTAGGACGGCGGCGCGAGCAGCTTCGAGACCAATTTTTTCACATCCTCATACGTGAACGTGTTGTCCGGATGCTCGGAATCGAATTTGGCAGCCCGCCGGCCCTGACGGTCGAAGACGAACACCGCGGGGGGGCCCTGGATATGCCAGCGATCCGCCCAAAACTCCGGCTTCTCGTCGAGCAAGTAGTTGGCGAAAGTCGCCTTCGACTTCTTGAGAAACTTCAGCGCCCCCTCCTGGCCCTCCGGGCGATCAAGAGAAACGGACATGCACACCAGATCCTTGTCCGTATAGCGCTGGTGCAACTCAACGAGATTGTGAAACTCCCGTTTGCAAGGCACACAGAAGTCCGCCCATACGTCGATCACGACCACCTTGCCGCGCTGAGCGCGGACGGCCTTGACGAGGTCCGCGTACTTGACCACCTTCAACTCGACGGCCGTTTCGCCCGACGGGGCGGCCGCGCCCGGCGAAATCAAGACGAACCAACCGGCGAAAACTACCAGCAGGACGACCCCTGCGATCCGTGCGACAAGATACATACGCAAACCTCTCGCCAAGTATACGTTATTCCGATCTCTTATCGCTCCGAACAAGCGCGTGAGAGCATGGTTCCGTGGAGAGACCCCTTACTTCTTTGCTCTCCGGTATTCGATGCTGCAACCGTACGCGGGCGTCTCCGCCTTGGCCGGCTTCTCGCCCTTGAGGATCGCGTCCACGGCGCTTTCGAGGTATTTCTCCGTCACCTTGGCCGGGTTCAGCTCGTCGTCGAGCGCTCCCATGTAGGTGATCTTGCGTTCCTTGTTGAGGACGAAAAACTCCGGCGTCTTGCTGGCGCCAAGGGCGCGGCCGATCTTCTGCTCGGGGTCGCGGAGGTAGACGAAGTTGAAGCCCTTCTTCTCGGCGTGGGTCTTCATCTTCGGCAACTCCTCGTCCTCGCCACCGCAGACGTTGAGGCCCACCACGGCGACCTTGTCCTTGTATTTCTTGGCGAACGCCATGATGCGATCTTCATAAGTTTGAGCGACCGGACATTCGTTACAGATGAGGACGAGAACGACGAGATCCTTGTCCTTGAAATCGTCCAGGCTGTATTTCTTGCCGTCGGTGGCATCCAGATTGTTGAACCCCGGAGCGGCGTCGCCGACGCTGATTTTGCGATTATATTTTCCGGCCAAAAGCGGGCTGACAGCGAAACTGACGGCCAAAAGGATAGCCAGGACGATACGAGACATGCACGTTTCCTCTTCGTTTTGCTGAGAATGGGCGGATGCGGATTCACGGTCGGCGACACAACATTCCATCCTTCCGCATGGTAAAAACGCGCCCCGGCCGTCGTCAACGGCAACTGACGATGCGGCGCCCCTTCTCCTTTGCTGGACTGGCATTGCTGCCGGGTTATTCACCGTCTGATGCAGGGGGATCAGCCGATTCCGGCAGGCGTTCGGCGGGATCGACGGCCAGCCACAGGCCGACGCCGAGCAGACAGGCGATGCTGCCCAGCGCGATGCCCCAACCCCAGCCGAAGCGATGGCTAACCCAGGGCGTCAGGGTCGGCGCAATCAGGCCGCCCAGGTTGCCGCCGGTGTTAAAGATGCCCGCGGCGGTGCCGCCGCGCCGCCCGCCCAGTTCGATCGCCGTCGCCCAGCACGGCCCCTCACACGCGCCCACCGCCGCCAGCGCCAGGGCGAAACAGAAGACGATGACGTTCGGTTCGCTCGCGCGGATGCCGGCCAGTAGCAGAATTGCGCTCAGCAACATGCCGCCGATAGGGACCGCCGCCCGCCCCCAACGATAGCCCCACACGCGCAGCAGGCGATCCGACAGCAGGCCGCCCAGGGCCATGCCGACCGCCATCGCCAGATTGAGGATCGTCGAGTTCAGCCGGCTCCGGTCCTTGCCCAGGTGCAGGACGCTCTCGAAATAATAAACGCTCCAAAAATTGAACAAGTATTCAAAGTAACCGACGGCCGCGTAGCTGATCGTCAGAAGAACCAGGCTGCGGTTGCGCAAGAGATTCAGCCATGATTCACGCGCGTTCTGAGCGGGGGGCGTCAGCCCCCTGAGTTTGCGCTCAGGGGGCTGACGCCCCCCGCTCGGGTTCTCATTGTCGGCGATGATGCGAAGCTCCGCCGGGTTCACCCCCGGATGCTGTCGGGGGTAGTCTCGCGAATAGAGCATCCAGGCCACGCCCATCAGCACAGTAAGAATGCCCGTGAGGACGAACGCGGCCGGCCAGCCGTATAAGTCCATGAGGATGCCGAAGCCGAAGAAGGTGCAGGCGGTGCCGACCGGGGCCGCCCCGTTGACGAGTCCGTTGGCCCACGAACGCTGCGGCAGCGGCAGCCAATGAGCGATGATCCGCCCGCTGGCAGGATAGATCGGCGCCATGCACGCGCCGACGCAGGCCCGCCCGACGACCAGCGCGAGCCAGAAGGAAGCCGGGACGAACAGCCAGCCGATCGCGCCGGTGGCGATGACGAACAGCCCTGAACCGACGCCCATCAGCGTCAGCGCCGCCCGCGCGCCCTTCCCGTCGATCAGAAAGCCGCCGGGCGTCATGCACACGGCGTAGGCCAGAAGCAGGGCCGAGTACACCAAGCCCATGTCGGTCGGGTCTATGCCGTAGCGGGGAATGAGTTGCTCGGCGCCGGCGACCGACATGCTGACGCGGTTGAACCAGCTCAAAAAGCTGCCGCCCATGAGGAGGGCCACGATCCGCCAGCGCACCGCGGTCGGGGCATCCCTTTCATGGACCGCTGCCGCGGAGGCCGTCATGGGGATTGGATCTCGTGACGAACAAGCGCATGTTCCCGCTTGATCCTTGTACCCGATGGGGAGAGCGGTCGCCAGCGAGAAATGCGGATCGCCAGAGGGATCAGTTGGCTTCTTCCGGTTCGATGACCAAGACGAAGCCGTCCCACCAGGATAAGAAGCGCTTCAGCGACATGGTTCGGACGCGGCCGTCGGCGTCGTTGGAGTCGATGACGCGGACCTCCTCCGGCCCGTAATCGACCAGCGTGACGATGTGCCGTCCCGCTCCGGGAGTGAGTTCGCGGAAGCCGACGATCGCCCCCAGCTTCTCACGCACCGCGTAATGCAGGATGGCCTTGTTGCGGCAACCGGGATCCTGTACGCGGTAGTTGACGTTGGCCTTGTCGAGCGCCTCTTCCAGGTCCGCCGGCCGGGCCGCCTCGGTCTTCTTGTCGGCCAGGTGATACAGGTCTGTGATTTGATGATAGCGGGCCAGGGTCTCCAGGCGCACCAGCCGCAGCGCTGCCCCGGCAGGCTCCGGACTCGGCATTCCAGGGGGATTGGCACGTCGGCCCGTCCAAGCGAAGGAACGAGAAAGAGGGAAAAGAAGGCTATCCACGACAAGCGAGAGAGCATAAAAGATCGCCCAAGCACATCGAATCTTCAAAGTACCTTCATGAAAGTTATCGAGGAATTGTGAAGATTTGATTTGGGCAGAAAGTAAACGCGGAGTAATTTAGAAGTGTAGAATAGGTAGAGAAGAACGGACGATAGAATTGAGGAGGAAGGATTGCTCCGCTCGATGGGGACTGAAACAGTGCTGGCCACGGCACGGACACGCGAAACGAGGTGGCATCATGGGCGGACTTAGGATGGCGAGGAGGCTGCCACTGCTGGGTGCGCTGGGTTTGTTGGCTCTGGCCTGTCCTTCGATCCACGCGCAAGCTCCCGCTTGCCGGCCGGTCTTTTATTACTATGCGCCTGGCCTGGGCTTTTTCTTGCCGGTATACGGTCCCGCGCCCGCCCCGGCCAATCGCGCGGCCACCGCGGAGTCCACTCCCCGTTACGGGGCGACGGCCTCTCGCTCCGACCAACCCGGTTACTACACCGAAGATTATCCGGCGCCGCCGCCGAGAAGCCCGATCAGAAACTGCCGGCCCGCCTTCGCGTCCGCCTGCCCGCCGACGCCGAACTGGTCATCGACGGCAAGAAAACCACTTCGACGGGGCCGGTGCGCGAGTTCGAGACGCCGAAACTCGACCCCGAACGCATCTATTCCTATCAGATGCGGGCGCGGTGGGTCGAGGACGGCATCACGGTGGAGAAAAGTCTGAAAGTGCGGCTCCTGTCCGGCAACCGCGTGACCATCAACTTCGTCCGGCCCGCCCAGGAACGGCCGCGTCCGATCGCTCGTGCCACCGAGACACCGTATCAGGCGCCGCGCATCGAAACGAACCCGCCGCGCTGGACGGCTCCCTACCCGTAACGAAATGAACTATTAGCCCGAAGCGCCAGCGAGGGAGCATCCCTCGCTGGCGCTTTGGGCTAAAACGCCAATTGCAACTGGGTGCGCACCAGCCAGCCGTCCACGCCCGGAATGAAGCCGGCTGGCGAGGCGCCGCCGGCCGCCGGGTTGCCGCCCTGGTAAACGCTGAAATCGCTCGACCACTTCACCAACTGTCCGTAGAAGAAATAATTCATGCCGACGGCGATCTCGCTGGCCGTGTGAAAGTTGCGGAACGCCCCGTCGATGACACGCACCGGGTCGGAGAAGCCGGGTAGCTGCACGTTACGGAACTTGCCCGTGCCGTTAATGTCGCCAGTGTCGCCGCTAATCATCGAGTAACGGCCGACCACTTCCAGTTTCATCGGGATGAGGAAATAACCGCTCTGCACCAGCGTGCCGAAGTCGTTCAGGTTGCCGCCGGGAAAGAGCGCATTGGCCCCGCTGCCGTCCTGATAGACGATCAGATTGCCGCCCAGCGGATTGGTCTGGAAGCCCGTCAGTTGACGGAACCACCACTCGTTGGTCAGGCTGAAACCGCGGTAGTGGAACGACGCGAAGGCGTCGAAGGTGTAGGAATCGAACTTATCGACCGCGTGCGCCCCGGCCGGCGTCCCGGAGTCGCCGTTGAGGAGGTTGATAAGGCGTGTGCCGCCGGGTCCGCCCGGCGTGACGAGGACCCGGCTCTGTTCGAGGTCGCCGTAAATGCTGCGGCGATCCATCGGCACGAGATTGACCGCCCCGCCCACGCGCAGCACCGGCTTGACGCTGTAGTCGAGGTCCGACAGCGAGGAGCCGTACAGGTTCCAGCGGCCGGCTTGCCGGTTCCAACTGCCGCCGAAGTCGTACCAGAGGCCCGTGTTGAAGCCGGGCAGGCGGTCCATTTGCGTATTGGCGAACTGCGATTCGTTGCCGTTAGTGAGAAGTGCGGTGGCGAACAAACGGTCGTCGAAATCGCGGTACTGCACCGCCGCCGCCGTGAGCATGTTGTTGTCGTCGGCGTCGAAGTACCAGTCGGCCATGGCGAAATCGACGAGCTGGGCGTTGGCGCTGCCGAGGATTTCGGTGAACCCAAAGAACGGCTGCTGTTTGCCGACGATGAAGGTCAGGACGGGGCGATAAGGCTGGGTTCCCTCCGGGCAATCGGGACCGCATCCCTTCCCGGAGCCTCCCAGCGGTATATCGTAGGCCACCCAGGCGGTGAACAGCCGCACGGCGTGATCCACCACGTCGCCGCCGCCGAAGCTCGATGCCGCCGCGCCGATGCCCGGTGCGCCGTAGGAGCCGGCCGGGGAGTCCCCGCCGTTTCCACCACGCGATTGGCCTGCGTCCCGCTCAGGCCGCGCGTGGTGCCGTCGAGCTGGAACTGATAGCGCAGGTTCGGCGTGAAGGCGTTTCCTTCCAGATACAGACGAAGGCGCTTGACCTCCAACTGCGAGAAATCCCCCACTTCCGGCTCGTAACGCTGGCCGGTCAGGTGATTGAGGTTGTCGGTCGTTTTGTAGAAGTAGTAGTCGGTCTGGACTCGGCCGCGAATCCGCAGTTCGAACGGGATGCGCGACTGGTCTTGCCACGGCACATACGACGGATTGGGGCGCTCTTGATGAAGAAACCCTGCCCGGCGTTGAAGCCGGTTTGCACGCTGGGCGGCATGCCGGCGCCGGGGTTTTCCTTCAGATAATCGTCAATAATCTTCTTGACGCCGCTGTCATCCGTGCGCGGCTGCGGGGCTTCTTCCTCGTCCTGCTTTTTCTTCCCGACACCGCTCCCCGGTTCCAGGCTCTTCGGAGGGGGAGCAAAGGCCGTGGAGGGCGGTTGTCCGCTTGCGGTGGCGGAAGCGGGTTTGACATCCTGGCCGTTTTGCAGCGCCTCGAAACGGCCTTTCAATTCTTCGAGTTGCTTCTGCTGCTGCTCCATCAATTGCCGCTGTTGTTCGAGCTGCTTGCTTTGGGCCTCGAGCAACTTGCGCAAGTCATTCACGTCATCGGCGGCGGGGCACCTCGGTGCGCCGAGCAAGAGCGCAGAGATCACCCAGCAAGCCCAGAAGGCCCGATTTGCTCTGGTCCGCCGCATTCTTTGAATCTTTCACTCACTTCTCACAAGGAACACCGGCTCCTCATCATTCCATTCGGTATATTTGCTTAGCCGAATCAACGGGAAATGATCGCGCAACCGGAAAAGTCGCTTTCCGCACCAATAGCTCTTCCGCTTTGTGTAGATTCCGGGTGGAATCGGTGAAGAAGTCCTTGTTCTCGTTTCTTCACGGCTCTAACATGAAGTTTCCGTGAAGTTTTTGTTAAGGATTTCCGTGAGAGAAAAATACCAGCCGCGAGCGCCAGCGAGCGGACGCAGACCCGCTCGCTGGCGCTCGCGGCTGGTAAAGGACTCGCAATGAATCCGCTTTCGTTCGCGCTGAAGCATCCAATCACGGTCCTTGCCGCCATCGGCGCCATCCTGGTCGGCAGCGGCCTGGCGCTGGTCCGCATGAAGATCGACATCTTTCCGAACCTCAATTTGCCGGTCATCTACGTCGTGCAGCCTTACGGCGGCATGTCGCCCGAGCAGATGGAGGGGCTGCTCACGTTCCCGTTCGAGAACCATTTTCTGTACATCAGCGGCATCCACCACGTCGAGTCGCGGAACATCCAGGGCTTCTCGCAAATGAAGCTCTTCTTCCACCCCGACACGAACATGATGCAAGCGATGGCCGAGACGGTCGCGCAGGTCAACCGGGCGCGGGCGTTCATGCCGCCGGGCACGGTGCCGCCGTTCGTGGTCCGCTACGACGCCGGCAGCGCCCCGGTCGGCTATCTCGTGCTGGAAAGCAAGACACGCACGATCGGCGAGATCCAGGACGCCGCCTACATCCGGGTTCGGCCCCTGGTGGTCAGCCTGCCGGGCGTGTCCGCGCCGCCCCCTTTTGGCGGCAACCAGCGCACCATTGTCATTCACCTCGATCCGGGCCGATTCGCGCTCTTATCACCTGTCGCCCGATGAAGTCATCGCCGCCCTCAACACCGGCAACACGATTACGCCGGCCGGCAACGCCCGCATTCAGGACCAGATGCCGATCGTACCCTCGAATGCAATGGTCCGTGATCCGCAAGAGTTGGGCGACATTCCCATCCGCCCCGGCACCACGCTGCACCTGCGCGACCTCGGCTTCATCGAGGACGGCACGGACATTGCCACCAGCTTCGCCCTGGTCAACGGCCGGCGGGCCGTGTATATGCTCGTGACCAAACGCGCCGACGCCTCGACGCTGTCCGTGGTCGGGGCCGTCAAGGAGAGCCTGCCGGCCATGCAGGCAGCCTTGCCCGAAGACATCTCGCTGCGCTGGGAGTTCGATCAATCGCCCTACGTGACCCGCGCCATGCTTGGCGTGGCCGGCGAGGGGTTGCTTGGCGCGATCCTGACTGGCCTGATGGTACTGGTGTTCTTGCGTGATTGGCGAACCGCCCTGGTCGTGGTGCTGAACATCCCGTTTGCGCTGTTAGCCGCGGTGGTGGCCCTGTGGGCGACGGGGCAGACCCTCAACATCATGACGCTGGGCGGCCTGGCGCTGGCGGTCGGCATCCTCGTCGATGAGGCGACGGTGGCGGTCGAGAACATCCACGTCCAGATGACGCACACGCCGTCGGTGGCGCTGGCGGTGTGGCGTGGCACGCTGGAGACGGCAATCCCGCGCCTTCTGGCCATGCTGTGCATCCTGGCCGTGTTCATTCCGTCGTTCTTCATGCAGGGTGTCGCCGGCGCTCTGTTCGTGCCGCTGGCCCTCGCGGTCGGTTTCGCCATGATGGCCAGCTACCTGCTGTCGAGCACGCTGGTACCGGTACTGTCGGTGTGGCTGCTGCGCCGACCCGCTCATCACGCCGCCACTCCTCACGAAGGAGTCGTGCAGGCGACTCGATTGCGCCGCTTCTCCCTCGCTCGACTGCAAGGCGCCTACACGGCCCTGCTCCGGTTTTTGCTGCGCCGGCGGCGTCTGGGCTTGTGTGTCTACGCCCTCGGGTCGGTCTTGGTGGTCGGCCTGCTCGGCATTCGGCTGGGACAGGAGATTTTTCCCAACGTCGATTCCGGCCAGTTTCAGCTGCGCGTGCGGGCCCCGGCCGGCACGCGCATTGAACAAACCGAGGAGATCGCCCGGCAAACCCTGGAGATCATCAAGGACGTGGCCGGGCCGGACAATGTGGCGATTTCCGTGGGTTTCGGCGGCGTCTCGCCGTCCGGTTACACCATCAACACGGTGTACGTATGGACGGGCGGCCCCGAGGAAGTGTTGCTCCGCGTCGCCCTCAAGCACGACAGCGGCCAGCGCATCGACGATCTCAAGCGCCGCCTGCGCGAGGCGCTGCCCGAACGCCTGGGCGCCTGGCTGCGGCAGCGGCTGCGTACGATCGGTGTCGCCGAGGACCGCATCGCCGAGCGCGTCGCCGACCTGCGCTTCTCCTTCGAGCCGGCCGACATCGTTAACGAGGTCATGAGCTTCGGCTCGCCGACGCCGATCGCGGTGAGCATCGACGGACCCGATATCGCCGCCAGCCGCCGGCACGCCGAGAAAGTCCGCGAGCAGTTGGCCCGCATCGAATCCCTGCGCGATCTGCAATACGTGCAATCACTCAATTATCCCACGGTGGAAGTGGCGGTCGATCGCCAGCGGGCCGGCAAGAGCAAGGTGACGACCGACGAGGTGGCCCGTGCGATGGTGGCGTACACATCGTCGAGCCGGTTCGTGATGCCCAACTACTGGGTCGATCCAGCCAGTGGCACCGGCTATCAGGTGCAGGTCGAGGTGCCGCCGGTGCAGATGGATTCGCTGAAGGAAGTCGAGCTGGTGACGGTCAAGAAGACGCCGGGCGGCCACATCTCGCTGCGCGACGTGGCGCGGTGCGCGAGGGCGTCGCGCCGGGCGAGGTGGACCGCTACAACATGCGGCGGACGGTGACGCTGACGGCCAACATCGAAGGCGAGGACCTGGGCCGGGTGTCGCGACGCATCGAAGCGGCGCTGAAGGCGGTTGGCGAGCCGCCGCGCGGAGTGCGCGTCAACGTGCGCGGCCAGATTGTGCCCGATGCGACAGATGTTCGCCGGCCTGGCGTCCGGTCTGGGCCTGGCGGTGGTGGCGATCCTCTTGTTGCTGACCGCGTATTTTCAGTCGCTGCGCTTGGCGGTCATCGTCATCAGCACGGTGCCGGCGGTCCTGGCGGGTGTGGTGCTGGCCCTCCTCGCCACGCGGACGACGCTGAACATTCAGTCGTTCATGGGCGCGATCATGGCCATCGGCGTGGCGGTGGCCAACGCCATCTTGCTCTTGACGTTCGCCGAGCGCAGCCGCCGCGGCGGCGCTGCCGCCGTCGAGGCGGCGCTGGTCGGGGCGTGCGGGCGGTTGCGGCCCATTTTGATGACCAGCCTGGCCATGATCGCCGGCATGGTGCCGATGGCTCTGGCGCTGGGCGAGGGGGGCGAGCAAACGGCCCCGCTGGGCCGGGCCGTCATCGGCGGTCTGCTGGCCGCGACGCCGGCAACGCTGCTCATCCTCCCGGCCGTTTTCGCCGTCGTCCAGGCCCGTACCGGCATCCGCTCCGTCTCGCTCCATCCGCACGACCCGGAGAGCCGACATTTTGTGCCGTCCGAGTTAACGACCGTTCTCGCATCGCACCGTCCGCACAGCGATCCCGAACCCACTTCCGGAGACCCGGCATGTACCCCGACCGCATGAAGCCCGTCGTTCCTCATACTCTGCTTCCTCTGGCGGGACTGCTTCTCCTGACGACGGCGTCCGGGTGTAGCGAGCCGCGCCGGCCGCGCCGCGGGCCGAGACGGCGGGTGCCCCGGAGGCGTTCCGGGTCATTCGACCCCAGCGGCAGACCGTGCGGCGGGTCATTGAGGAACCCGGCCAAATCGAGGCTTACGAACATACTCCGATCTACTCCAAGATTCCCGGCTACGTGTCCGAGGTGTGCGTGGACATGGACGCCCGCGTGAAGAAAGACGACGTGCTGGCCCGGCTGTGGGTGCCGGAACTGCGCGACGAAGTCCGCGAGAAGGAAGCACTCGTCGTCCAGGCGCAGGCGGGACTGGAACAGGCGCGGGCGGCCCTGAAGGCGGCCGAGGCGCACTGCCGCACCGCCGAAACGTTGGTGGACAAGGCCATCTCGGAACGCAAGCGCGCCGTGGCCGACCGCGAGCGCTGGCATTCGGAGTACCAGCGCATCAACGAGTTGGTCGATGCACGCTCGGTCGATCTGCGTCTGCGCGACGAGGCGCGTAACCAGTTCAAGGCGGCCGAGGCGGCTTGCGAGGAGATCGAGGCCAAGATCGAGTCGGCGCGGGCGGCGCGCGACGAAAGCGTGGCCCAGCGCCACAAGTCCGAGGCCGACGTGGAGGCGGCACGCGCACACCTGCGCCTGGCCGAGACCCAAACGCAGCAGGCCAAGACCATGCTGGCCTACGCCGACATTCGGGCGCCGTATACCGGCGTCATCACGCGCCGCAACGTCCACACCGGCCACCTGCGGCGTTCGGCGTCGGCCGGTTCGGGCGAGCCGCTCTTTTTGATGGTGCGCCGCGACCGGGTGCGCATCTTCGTGGACGTGCCCGAGCCGGAGGCGCCGTTCGTGCGCCAGGGCGGGCCGGTGCGCCTGCGCATTCAGGCACTCAACGACCGCGAGTTCGAGGCGACCGTGACGCGCACCTCGTGGCGCTGGACCCCGCCAGCCGGACGCTGCGCGTCGAGATCGAGGTGCCCAACCCGCAGGACGAACTGCGCCCCGGCATGTACGCCTACGCCATCCTCGCGGCCGAGCATCCCAACGCCTTTACCCTGCCGGCCGAGACGCTGGTCCGCCAGGAGGACACGTATTATTGCTATCAGGTCGTGAACGGCAAGGCGGTACAAACGCTGGTCCATCCGGGCATGAGGGACGGGTTGCGCCGCGAGGTGCTGAAAAAACGACTGACCGGGCTGGACGGCGAAGGATGGCAGGACTTCACGGGTCAGGAGCAAATCCTGCTGGGCAACGTCGCGGCGCTCACGAACGGCCAGGACGTGACCCTCGCGGCCGCGCACTGAGCACGCGGGCGGCGTTCATTTGCTCTTGGGGGCCGGGAGCTTTTCGATGGGAACCTTCTCCGACTCGTCGGAAGGGCTTTCCGCTTCGGAGGGGGTAGCGGGGAGCGTGGTGGCGATGGACAAACCGCCGCCGGGCGAAAGCGCCGTCGCGCTGGTGATCGCGCAACAATCCCGGCCCGGCCGGTATCCCCGGACGCGCAGCACTCCGATCAAGGCGTTGGCCGCCTTGTACAGCTCCTCGTAGCATTCCTGTTTGCCGACGGTGAGAATGTCCAACGCCTCGGAGGCACGGGTGCGGACCATGTAATGCGGATCGAGCTTCGAGGACAGGTAGATCGCCAGTACCGTCGCGTCGGTGCGGGCGTTTTGCTGCATGAGGCTCCAGGCGGCCGCCCGCCGCACTTCCCAGCAGGAATCGCACTGCAAGGCGCGAGAAGCGCATCCAGGACCGCCGTATCCCGGCAATAATCCGCGTGCCAACGACAGCCCAGCTTCTTGACGGCCGAGACGCGCTTGCAAAAGTCCTCGCAGGCCGATTCTTCGATCAACTCCCGCGTATGCGACTCCGAGAAGACGCATAAGCAAAGACGGTGCGTGCAGGGACATGCGGAGCAATTCGGATTGCGCGGGGGGCGGCACGGTGCAATGCGTCTTGCACCCCAAATTCAGCTCACCCGCCGCAGCCCCTGTCGCACCGATCCCAAGGACCATACAAGCGACCGTCACGATCCGTTTCATGGTCTCCTCCTCCTTGTTGGATCGGATCGGAAAGCGCCGATAATGCAGCGATTGCCAACTTTCCCACGCACGCGGGCCGGTAATCTCTGGGGCTTGTAGCGGTTGTATCGCCCTTTTCTCCGCCGGAATCGGCACGATCCAACATTGTGCGGACACCCATTCGACGCGCGGTCCGAAAAAGATGCTGCGTCATCATGCGCATCCGGATTGGGAGAAGTGGCCATGAAAAGGCGATGGTGGGCGAGCTGCGGACTGCTCGTGATGGTTTGGTCCATGGTGCGCGGCGGAGAGCCGCCTTGCATCGGATACGTCGAGCAATGCAAAACCGTGAATCGGACCATCCTCAACGCCGTGGTGACGAAAACGACGTGTACCAAAGAGGTCAAAGAGAAGAAGGGCTACATGGTGCAGACCAGGGACGTTCCTTCCGAAGTGCCGGTCACGCGGATGGTGCCGGTTTGCATTCCCGATCCTTGCACCGGGCACACACGAACCGTGCTTCGGCCTGAGACGGTCATGCAAAAGGCGACGACGACCTACATTCTCGTCCTCCCGCCGGAGGGGCCGGATACGACACGGAAGGAAGAACACGTCACGATGAAAGTCAACGTGTTGTTCGGATACACTCCGGCTCAGGTCGTGGAGCGGGTTCCGTTTCGATGTGACAAGAAAACGCATTAAATGTTCGTCCCGTTTAGCGACGCTTCGTAGAAGCGTGTTTGCCGACACGCTTCTGCGAAGCGTCGCTAAACGATGCGCAAGCTTAAAAATCGCTGCCCGGAATGTCGCTCGCCTGTGCGGTGACGAGGGCCGCGAAGGTCGTGACGGAGATGGCACTGCTGATCGTGCGAACCGAGCCGTCGCCGAAGGCGGCGTTGAGGACTCCGGTGTGAAACGCATAGGGAGCGCTCGTTCCCTCGGTACCGAACGGGGCCGCGGCGTAGGCCGGGTAGTTATAACCGTTGGTGCAGTTGACGGCGCAGGTGCCGGGATAAGTCGTCCCGTCGGGGCTGGAGGGCAAGAAGTCCAGGTCGGAGGCGGGCCTGGCCCAGCCGCCGCCATTCACTTTCACGTCGGGTACGGACCCGATGATCTGGCCACGCTGGTAAATCTGTGGCCGGCCGGCCGACTCGATGACCATGAGCGTGTTGGACAGGCCATCCGTCACATCGGCGAGCCGATCCGTTTGGTTCTTCATCAGAATACCGGGCTGGAAGGCGCCCGTCGGGTTGATGTTGGTGGCGAGCGGAGAAACACCCACGGAAGCGGCGTAATCGGTGATGCCCACGATGTTCCACACGTTCGTCTGCGGGTCGCCGTCGAGTCGGGTCGGGTTCGGCGCGGCAGGGCACTGGAAAATCTTGATCGGTTGCGACGTGATCGGCAGGTTATTGGCCGAATCCCAGTTGGTCGTGCGGTCGTAGTTCCGGGCCAGGTTGTCCTGCTCGATGAAGGGCAGCACGCCGATCGTCCAGCTAATGCGCGGCAACGGGGTGACGCCGGGCGGACGGGTGCTGCTGGGCAAAGCGTGGTAGGCGCTCTCGTAGTTGAAGATCGCCAGGCCGATCTGTTTGAGGTTGTTCTGGCACTGCGTGCGCGCGGCCGCGTCGCGGACTTTTTGCACGGCGGGCAAGAGCAGTCCGAGCAGAATGGCGATGATGGCGATCACCACCAGCAGTTCGATCAAGGTGAAACCGGTACGGCGGGGCGAAAGTCGGCGATACATGGAAAAGCTCCTTGGATCCTGTGTGAAATACAAACGGGATGTCGGAAGACCGGCACTTCAGCGTGAGGAAAGCTCAAGCGCCGTCAGTTCGTTTTTGCCCTTATTCACGGTCACTTTTAGCTGCGAGGATTCCGGCACGGCGTAGCGGCGCGGCAGGACGTTGTGACGGATCGCCTCGTCGCCCTGGCGGAAGATACGGAACCACGTCACCGTCACGGTGTAGTCACCCTCGGGGGCACCGTCGCTTTTGGCGTAGGTGGTCAGGTCGAAATAGCCCTGGTCGTCGGTTTGGCCCGCCGGCTGAAGCGACTCGGGATCATTCGCAGTCGGGTGGAACAATACCTGGGCCTGGGCGGCTGGCCGGCCGTCCACGAGGACCTGGCCGCGCACCGGGTGGACGGGCTTGCGATCGGACGAGCAAGCCGGGCAGAGTACGATCAGCGCCAGGACGGCGAGAGTGAAAGAAAATCGTCGGGAGAAGGGAGCCGGGCGACCGGCGAGGGAAGGGACACGCATGAATACCCTCCGAGGGTGTGGTGCGTGTCTCCGGGGTTCCGGTCAACACCGCGGTCGATCTTGGCGAGCCTCCCGCATTACAGGTCGGCGGATGAATGTTTGCAAACGCTTCTGCGAAGTGGCGCTGATCGGCGGGGTGGGAGCGCTGGTGGCGCTTCCGTTCCACACGTTCGACCTGCACGACGACGCCATCCTGCACGAGCAGGGTCACGGAGCCGTATTGCAAGCTGCGCAGCGCATCCTCGACGTTCTGCCAGGTCCAGCGCAGGTTCGGCTTCTGGGTCGCGGGGGGAGTCGCGCTTGTAACGATCGAATCGGCCATGACGGACCTCTCCTCGCCTTACAAAGAACTAACGGGAGTGAGAAAATCCACGACGAAATCGCTGGCGGGGTTCTCGTACACCTCGCGCGGGCTGCCCACCTGTTCGATCCGGCCGTGATTCATCACCACGACGCGGTCGGCTACCTCGAACGCCTCTTCCTGGTCGTGCGTGACGAGGACGGTGGTGCAGTGGATCTCGCGGTGCAGGACGCGGAGCCATTGCCGCAGCTCCTGACGCACCTTGGCGTCCAGCGCGCCGAACGGCTCGTCGAGCAGCAGCAGGCGCGGCTGCGCCGCCAGCGCCCTGGCCAGGGCCACGCGCTGCCGCTGCCCACCGGAGAGCTGCGACGGCCGGCGTTTCTCGTAGCCTTCCAGGCGGATTAGCCGCAACAGCGCGCCGACGCGCTCGTTGACTTGGGCCTGCTTCCAGCCGCGCACGCGGAGGGCGAAGGCGATGTTCTCGAAGACGCTCATGTGCCGGAACAGAGCGTAATGCTGGAAGACGAAGCCGACGTTGCGCTCGCGAGCCGAGCGGTTCGTCACCTCCTCGTCCTCGTAGAGGATCACGCCCTCATCGGCCGTCTCCAGGCCGGCGATGACGCGCAACAGCGTCGTCTTGCCCGAGCCGGACGGACCCAGCAGGGCCAGAAGCCCGCCGCCCGTCACTTCCAGGCTGACGTTGTCGAGGGCCACGAACGAGCCGAAGCGTTTGCTGACATTTTTGACCGTGATACTCATTCTTTTTCCCTCGTATTCGTGTCCGCCAGCGCTTCCGCGATTTCCTTTTGCTCGCGGTGTTCCAGCCAGGCCTTGAGGACGAGTGTCACCAGGGCCAGGAGCGTCAGCACCGAAGCGACGGCGAACGAGCCGGGCGAGTTGTACTCCTGAAACAGTTTCTCCACGCGCAGCGGCATGGTGTCGGTGCGGCCGGCGATGTGGCCGGAGACGACGTAGACGGCGCCGAACTCGCCGACGGCGCGGGCGTTGCACAGGATGACGCCGTACAGCACGCCCCAGCGGATGTTGGGCCAGGTCACGCGCCAGAACATCAGCCAGCCGCTGGCCCCCAGGCTGACGGCGGCCATGTCCTCTTCGGGTCCGACCGCCTCCAGGACCGGGATCAGCTCGCGCACCACGAACGGCAATGTCACGAACGCCGTCACCAGGATAAGGCCCGGCGTGGCGAAGATGATCTTCAGCCCATGGTCGCGCAGCCAGTGTCCGAAATAACCTTGCAAGCCGAACAGCAGCACGAAGACCAACCCCGCCACGACTGGCGACACCGAGAACGGAAGGTCGATAAGCGTCAGCAGCAGCGCGCGTCCGGGAAAGCGGAAGCGCGCGATGGCCCAGGCGCAGGCCACACCGAAAATCAGGTTCGCCAGCACGGCCGCCGGCGCGACGGTCAGCGTCAGCAGGATGGCGTGGCGCGTGTTCGGGTCGCCGACGAGGTTGTGCCAGTACACCGCGAGGCCGGGGCCGAGCGCCTGATAGAACACGTTGACGACCGGCACGATCACCAGCACGGTAAGGATGCCAACGGCCGCCAGCGTCAATCCCCAGCGCACCGGCCACGGATCACGAAGTCTGTTCCCCCTCCCCCCTTGCGGGGGATGCTGTCTTCCTCCCTCCCCCCCTTGTGGGGGAGGGTTGGGGTGGGGGGTGAGTGCGTCCCCCCCACCCCAACTCTCCCCCTTCTGAGCATGTGCCGGCAGGCCGGCGGGGGAGGGAGAGGGCAGGCGCTTCGTTGACCGGGTCCGTCCTCGTTGCATTAGGATGCACGGCTCTTGCTCCATCTTTCCAGCAGGTTGATCGCACCCAGCAGCACGAACGCCATCACGAGCAGCACGACGGCCAGGGCGGCGGCCTCGGCGGTGGCAAATTCCTCCAGCCGAGACACGATCAGCACCGGCGCGATCTCGGTCTGAAACGGCTTGTTGCCGGACACGAACACGACCGAGCCGTATTCGCCCAGAGCGCGGGCGAACGCCAAGGCGAAGCCGGTCAAGAGCGGCGGCACCAGCGGCGGCCAGAGGACGCGGCGAAACGTCTGCCAGCGGTTGGCCCCGAGTGTGGACGCCGCTTCTTCCAGCTCCGGCTCCAGTCCCTCCAGCACCGGCTGAAGCGTCCGCACCACGAACGGAAAGCCCGTAAACGTCAGCACCAGGACGATGCCCAGCCGCGAATACGCACCCTCGATCCCCAGCGGAACCAGAAACCGCCCCAGCCAGCCGCTCGGCACATACAGCGTGGAGTAAACCAGCCCGGCCACCGCCGTCGGCAGCGCGAAGGGCAGATCGACGAGGGCGTCGAAGAGGCGCTTGAACGGGAAGGCGTAGCGCACCAGCACCCAGGCGACGAGCAGTCCCAGGACGGCATTGGCGCCGGCCGCTGTCAGCGACGCGCCGAAGGTGAGCGAATACGCGGCCCGCGCGCGTTCGTTCCACACGGTGTTCCAGAACTGCGCCGGAGTCAGCGACGCGGCCTTGAGGAAACACGCGGCCAGGGGGACCAGGACAAGCAAGCTGAGGTAGAACACGGAGTAACCCAGGCTCAGCGCGAACCCCGGCAGCACACGGCGGCTCACGACGGCCATGACGCATTCTCCTCATGCCGGTTGAGTACGCCGCGCAGCTCGCGCCACAGCTCCAGCTCCACGTCGATGAACGCGCTCTTGAGACCGTGCCGCAGGGCCACCCCGTAGGCGGCCGACGCCAGCTCGGCCAGCAACTCCTCTGAGACGGTATCCGTTTCAACGATCGCTGTCGTCATGTTCGGTTCCTTTCTCTGCTCCCGCGGTGCCCGCACTGTTCATTCCTGTCAGCGACTCGGTTGATAAATCGTGTCGAAGATCGCCCCGTTGGCGAAGAACTTCTTCTGGGCGTCCTCCCAGCCGGCCGCGACGGTCGTGACCGGGAACAGTTTCAATTCCGGCAAGAGGGCCGTGTACTGCTTGCGGACCTTCTCGTTGATCGGCCGGTAGTAGTGCTTGGCCAGGACATGCTGCGCCTCGTCGGTGTAGAGGAATTGCAAGTACGCCTCGGCGACGGCCCGCGTGCCCTTGCGTTCGACGTTGGCATCGACCACGGCCACGAATGGCTCGGCCCGGATGCTCGCCGGAGGGTAGACGATCTCCAATTCGCCCGGCGTCTCGGCCACTTCCAGATGGGCCTCGTTCTCCCAGGTCAGGTGGACATCGCCGATCTTCTTCTGGGCGAACGTCGTGGTCGAGCCGCGCGCCCCGTTGTCGAGGACCGGAGCGTGCTGATAGAGCTTCGTCACGAAGTCGCGGGCCTCGTCCTCCGAGCCGCCGCGCTGACGCACCGAACCCCACGCCGCCAGGAAGCTCAGCCGGCCGTTGCCGGAGGTCTTTGGATTGGGCGTGATGACCTCGACGCCTTCCTTCACCAGATCCGGCCAGTCCTTGATGCCTTGCGGGTTGCCCTTGCGGACGACGAAAACGATCGTCGAGAAGTACGCCAGCGAATTATTCCGGCAAACGCTTCTCCCAGCCGTCCGCGATCAGCCCTTTCTTCCGCAGCACCTCCGTATCGGACCACAACGCCAGCGTGACCACGTCGGCTTCCAGGCCGTCGATGACCGCCCGCGCCTGGCTGCCGGAGCTGGCGTGCGACTGCTGGATCACCACGCGTCTGCCCCGTCTTCTCCTCGTAGTGCGGGATGAACTTCGCGTTCAGATCGCGCCACAACTCGCGGGTCGGGTCGTAGGAGACGTTGAGCAGTTCGACACCGTCCGCCTGCTGGGGTCCATAACTCGACAGGCCCCAGACGGCAGCGCCCACGAGGACGAAGGCAATCGCGGCCAGACTATATTTCCAACCCATGGGATTTGTTCCTGTTTGGTTCGCTTGCTTCGCAGAAGCGTTCTGCCGAAGAACGCTTCTGCGAAGCAAGCGAACCCTATTTCGTGGCCATTCCTAGCAACCAGCGTGCCAAACCCAAACACGGCTGTTTCACGACCGGAAAGGGCATGTGGAAGACTTGAGGCCGTGAAATATGATAGTCTGCCGTGATAGGACACGGCTTGGCTGTCATATTTCACGGAATGACACGGATGAAACAGTTCACTCCGCTGCTCTTAGAGGTCTGGCGCGAAGTCTGCCGCCACATCGAAATCGGCGAATCGGTCGAGCGCGTGGCTCCTCTCCTCGTTCGCCGTCTGCCTGTGGATCTTGTCCTCGTGCGGCATCTGGACGTTCCCCGCTCGCTGGTCGAGACGGTGGGCAGTGGGCTGGGGCGTCCGGGACAAACGTCCCCGCCGCCCCGAAGTGTCTGCCGGCCCGAGGACATGGAACGCCTGCTGGTCTGGTGCAAGCAGGAGAGCATCCTCTGCGCCGCGGCCGAGGTCGCCAACGAGCAGCTTGCCGGGGCTGCTGCCGGACGGCGTGCGCGGCGAGATCCTGGCAGGTCCGCTCCATATGACGGAAGGGCCGGGCGGATTGCTGATCCTTGAGGCCCGGCCAGGACACAGTTTCCGCTCGGACCATGAGGAACTGCTGCGGACGCTCCTGGAACCATTCACGGTCGCCCTGGAGAACGACCGCCGGCTGCGCGAATTGACCAGCTGCGCGAGGCCGTGGAAGCCGACAATCGCAAACTGCTGTCCCGGTTGGGCCGGCACGACATCACCGACTCGATCGTCGGCGCGGAGACAGGGCTGCGTCCGGTAATGGAGCAGATCGAGTTGGTGGCCCCGTCCGTCGCGCCGGTGCTGGTGCTGGGCGAGACTGGCTCGGGGAAAGAGGTCGTCGCCCGCGCGATTCACAGCCGCTCGCGCCGCGCTTCGGGACCGTTCTTGCGCGTCAATTGTGGGGCGATCCCGCCGGAGCTGGTGGATTCCGAGCTGTTCGGCCACGAACGCGGCAGCTTCACCGGCGCGATCGGTGAGCGCAAGGGGTGGTTCGAGCGGGCCGACGGCGGGACGCTCTTTCTGGATGAGTGCGGCGAGCTGCCGCTGGCGGCCCAGGTCCGGCTCTTGCGCATTCTTCAAGACGGCTCGTTCGAGCGCGTCGGCGGCGAGCGCTCGCTGCACGTCGATGTTCGCATCGTGGCGGCGACGCACCGCGACCTGCAAGCGCTCGTGGCCGACGGCCGATTCCGTCAAGACTTGTGGTATCGGATCGCGGTCTTTCCCATTCACCTGCCGCCCTTGCGCGCCCGCATCAACGACATCCCGTCCCTTGCGGCCCACTTCGCCCTCCGCGCTTCCCAGCGGCTGGGCACGGCCCCGCTGATACCGACCGCCGAGGACATTCGCCTTCTCGTCTCCTATCCCTGGCCCGGCAACGTCCGCGAATTGGCCGCGGTGATCGAGCGCGCGGCCATCCTCAGCGGCGGCAAGGGATTGGACGTGGCCCGTGCGCTGGGCACCGTTCCCATGCCGGCTCCGCAATCCAACCTGAACAACAAAGCCGACGGCTCCACGGCCATCGAGGACAAGACCGGGACAAAGGGCGAGTGGTTGACGTTGGAGGATGCCATGAGTCGGCACATCGAGGCGGCGCTGCGGCGGACGCGCGGGCGCATCGAAGGCGCGGACGGCGCGGCCAAACTCCTCCACATCAATCCGCACACGCTGCGCGCCGCATGCGCAAGCTCGGCATCGACTGGGGGCGTTTCCGGTCGGCAAGGGAATGACCCATCTCCTCCGCCCGTCCGGGATCCCCCAGGACCGAGATTCCAGGTTAACCCATTTCTGACGGGTCTCCTTACCCATCAAGCCGGTAAATGGCGTCAACTTTTCTGTTTTTGACGAAAATAATCGCTCGTGCACTATTTTGTCGTCCGCGATGGCCGAAAAAAGAGGAGAAGTCTCGCGAGCGGGATCTCCCGGTAACACGATCCCACCTCTTCGTCGTGAGAATGGCCCTATCGAGCGATGGTCATGAAGTTCGGCGATCGCGAAATCGAGAGGTGGGTTTGCGTGCTTCTCGGCGCGGCCTTGTTGCTGGGAGCTTGTCTCCCCGCACTCGCCGAGCAACAACCCTCGGTGATCTCGCCGGACTCTCCGGCGCCGCCTTCGCCGACCAAATCGGCCCCAAGCGTTTCTTCCGTACAGGCGCCTGCGGGCCAACGGACCACGCCGGACGCGGAGGCTCCCAGCCTCGGCGGCCCGTCAGGTCCGTTGGAGTCCGGGATGCCGGCCGCCTCGACGCAGACTGTGCCCTCAGTCGGCGGCGAGCCGGAGCGACCGGTGCTGGAAGAGGAGGCCCCCAGCCTCGGCGCCCCTTCCGGCGCCGAACGGCCGGTCGAGGAGGAAACCGGCCCCTTCGCTCCCTGGTGGACGCGCGTGCCCAACGTCCAGCCCCTCCCTCCGGTGGGCAATACCATCATTCCGCCAACGGGCCCGGGCTACTACACCTTGTGGGAGTTGCTCCGCCGCGACTACCGGCAGGCGCCGCCGCGCTACGCCTATCCGCGCTTCGGCATCATCATGTTCCCGTACTTTAACGCCGACTGGCGCTACCTCGACACCGCCGACTCCCGCGAACATGATTACTGGGATTTCCTCAAACGCATCCGCCTGGGCGACGACTTCCTGTTCACCACCGGCGGCAATTGGCGCTGGCGCTACAACAACGAGGTGGACAGCCGCCTCACCGGCAAAGACAACACCTACTACTTGACGCAAACGCGCGTGTACGGCGATTTCTGGTATCGCGATCTCTTCCGCATCTACGGCGAACTCATCAACGCGCAGTCCTTCGATCAAGATTTGCCGCCCCAACCCGTCGATCAGTACAACCCCAATTTCCTCAACCTCTTTGCCGACCTCAAGCTGGCGACGCTCTACGAGCGGCCAGTGTATCTGCGCGGCGGCCGGCAGGAATTACTGTATGGTTCGCAGCGCTTGATCTCGCCGCTGGATTGGGTCAACACCCGCCGCACCTTTCAGGGCGGCAAGGTCTTCTGGCAAAACAACAAGTTCAGCCTCGACGGCTTCGTGGTGCAGCCGGTCACGCCCAGCGCCAACAGCTTCGCCTCGGTCGTCTGGCAGCAAGTGTTCAGCGGCGTCTGGGGGACCTATCGGCCGGTCACGGGCCAATTAATCGACTTGTACTATCTCAATTTCCAGGATTCGACGCTGACGTACAGCGGCCAAAACGGCGTCAAAGGAGCGCAGAACGTCAGCACGGTCGGCAGTCGTTGGTACGGCAACAAGAATGACTGGCTATGGGATTTTGAAGGCATGGTCCAGTTCGGCCGTTATTCCAACCAGGGCATTATGGCCGACGCCGTTACGATAGGGGGCGGCTATAGTTTCAGCAAATGGGTCCTGAATCCGACGATCTGGGTTCACTACGACCACGCTTCCGGTCAGCCCGGTCCCCCCGGCTCCACAAGCACCCATCAGACCTTCAACCAGCTCTTCCCGTTCGGCCACTACTATTTCGGCATGACGGACCTTGTCGGCCGGCAGAACATCAACGACTTCCATGCCGAGCTGTCGCTTTTCCCACTCAAATGGTGGACAGTGTCGGCGCAGTATCACGTTCTGCGGCTGGATAGTCCGTTTGACGCTCTGTACAGTTCCGCCGGCGTCGTTGAGCGCAGCGATCCGACCGGCAAGGCCGGCATCAACGTCGGCGAGGTCCTTACCATCGTCAACAATTTCACACTCGACCTGCATCAAAATGTGTTCGTCCAGTATTCCCACCTGTACGCCGGCGATTTCCTGCATCGAACCGGCAACGGCCGTTCGCCGGACATCCTGTGGCTGATGTACAGCTACCGCTGGTGAGTCGCAGCCTCTTCTCCCTCCTTCAGAAAAAAGTGCGCACCGTGCATTGTCCGTTTTCGCCCGTTTGAACCGATGGCCGGTGCCGTCAGAAAAGCCTGCGCAAACGGGCGAAATCATCCCCGCCGAGACTGCTATCCAGAAACTCTACCGGCACGAAGAGGCGGAACAAACCGCGGGCCGGGCAGGCGATGACGTGCTGGGCCGTGATGTCTTGCCGGACATGTGGGTGATTGAGCAACTCCAGCAAATCCTCGATCGAGCGTTCCGGTTGGCGGCGCAGCTGCCGGCTGAGGAACTCGTAGCGCGGACAGCTGTCTGGGGCCGCGAGACGGCGAAAATGATTGGTGACGAGCAGCGGCTCGTCGCCGTGTGGCCGGCGCTGCTGGTGCGTTCGCGGCGTGCGCTCGACACACACACGCTGGTCGTTGCGCGTGCCGGCCAGGGTGATGAGGGCGGAGCTGGCCAGCGGCGTCCGGCTGGTCAACTCGACCGCCTCCTCAAACGAACGTGCCGCGTCCATCAGATGGCGCAGAAACAAGAGCACCGGATAGCCTTCCAGATGCACTTCCCCCGTCAGAGCGGCGTTGAGGATGACGGCGAAACCGTGCCGCGACTGTCCGCTGACGACGCCGGTAGCGCCGACGGCTCCGGCGTGGACGCCGTGTTCCAGCGGCACGATGCAGCTGGCCCGGGCGATCTTGTCCGGCATCATCCAGTCCATGTTGCGCGCGACGAGCGGCCCTGCGTCGGTGGCCAGCACCATCGTCGAGCAGCCGAACAGACCCAAACACAGGTCGTAACTGATGTTGGCCAGCGTCATATCGACCGGATCGACACCGAGAAGGCGAGCGCCGGCGTCGATCTGTCCAGCGTGGTGCGGATAGCGCTGGCGAACGATCAAGGCAGCCTGTCGCGCCGCCGAATGGACGCGCAGCTGGGCGGCGATGTCCGCCAGCAGGTCGCGGGCATTGTTAAGCAAAGGGGCCGGATACGGCTCGTGGACCAGGGGACATTCGCGATACATGGTGCTCCTCGCAATACCAGCCCGCCGCGCGAGCAAGGGTTCCCTTTGTTATTCTACCGGACATCCCGCCACGCCTTTTTCGCTACAATCGGCAAGTCCCGTGCGTCGGCCGCAGTCCGCCGAGCTTGCCCGGTCAATCGCATTGACAGGTCGGGGGGATCATTTACACTGAAATGAGGTTCCAACCCGTCGCGCCTGTCACGCGGTCCTTTCCACGAGGTTCAAGCGATGCCTCCCAAATCGCAGGGTGAGTCGAAACAAGGTCTGATCATCACACTGGTGTTTTTCATTCTGGCGACCATCGGCCTGGGTGTGGCCGCCTACTACGGCTTCTCCGAGCAGGGCGCCCTGGTCGCCGCCAAGAAGGAGGCCGAGAAGAAGGAAAACCTCTTCAAGGCGGAGCGCGACTATTACCAGTTCCAGTCGCAGCTATACCGCGTCTACATGGGCCTGGCCGACAGCGTCCCCGTGGCCGACGTGGGCATCAAGAAAAACGATTTCGACCAGGGAAGGATGAAAATCGACACCTACAAGGACAAGGACGACGTGACCAAGGTCGTCAAGGATCTCAACCAGCGTTTCGGCTGGAAGGACGGCAAGCCGGCGCAGACCTACGAGGGCCAGTATGCCGAACTGCGGGAAAGATACAATGCGCTGGACAAGCGGAACCAGGGCTTGAAGAAGGAACGGGACGAGAAGGACAAATCCCTCAAGGAAGCTACCACCGCGCTGGAGCAGGCGACGGCCACCTACCAGACGAACCTGGATAAATCCAAAAAAGAGAACTCGGACAACCAGACCAACGACCGCGAAGAGATCAAGAAGTTGCGCGAAGAGGTCACGCGGCTGGGCGGCCAGATCGAGAACAACCTCAAGAAAGCGGACCAGGAAAAGCAGGACGCGGGCAAGCAGATCGCCAAGCTGAACGCCGACATCACGCAGTACAAGAACCTCATCGAAGCGCGGAACGCGGAGATCGCCCAGTTCAAAATCAAGAGCGGCGAAGCGCCGCCGAACATGCGGACGGACTGGAAGATCGTCAAAATGGACACGCGCGGCACCCGGCCGTACATCAACCTCGGTTCGAGCGACCATGTGAAGCCGCAGCTGACGTTCAGCATCCACGGCGTCGGCCTGGATGGCCGGCCCATCTCGCAGTCCAAGGGAGCGCTGGAGGTCGTCAACGTGATCGGCGAGCACTTGTCGCAGGCACGCATCACGAGCGTGAAGGATCCCAACCGCGACCCAATCCTGCAAGGCGACATCCTGTACAACCCCAGCTGGAACCCGCAGATTCAGAAGCACGTGGCCCTGGCCGGCGTCATGGACCTGACCGGGACCGGCCGCGACAACTTGCAGGAGTTTATTCGCAACCTGGAACGGCAGAACATCGTCGTCGATGCCTACCTGGACCCCAAGGACTTCACGATCAAGGGCAAGGGCATCACGGTGCGCACCGATTATCTCATCATCGGCCAGAGTGGGGAGTATCTGGAAACCGGCCCCCGTGCGACGGACATCGAGCGGTCCAAGGGGTTGGAAAAGGGCGTCCGGCAGATGCAGGATCAGGCCACCAAGAACGGCGTGCCGATCATGCCCTTGTACAAGTACCTGGAGATGATCGGCTATCGCCTACCAAAAAGCGTCGGCGAAGGTGGGACGACTTACGATCCGAGTCGGCGACCCGAACAGGCCCCGCGCCTGGGCGGCGACGTACCTCCGGGCGCCACGCCGGACAAATAAAGGAAGTACGCCTCAGCGTTGAATCGACGAGCCGACTTCACACGGAACCTGGTTTGCCGACCATGTCCCCGTGCGAAGTCGGCTCGTTTTCTTATAATCTCTACCCATAGATCCGCAGGCACGATACCTCGGAGGCAACTTGCTCGGCTTTTTGGGGAAGTAACCTTCCTGAAAGGGAGGGTCGGAGGTTCCGTTGGCAAAGAGGCAAAGTGGCAAACTCGCAGAGATTATTCGACTTTAACTTTTAACCTGTAACGACTTACGTAACAAACACCGCTTTGCCAACCGTCGATCGAATTGGCAAAGTGGCAACCCCGCGGGGTAGTTCTTTGCGCTACATCGCCGGGGGCGAGCCTGAAGCGTCAGCGAAGCTCATGAAGGGGATCGGAAGATGAGACGCATCCTGTGGGCGGCGATGGCGCTGATGCTGGTTCTGGAAAGCGGCTGCGGGGGCGGGAGCAGCCCGACTTCGGAGCGCAAGTCGCGCGGCACGATCGGCCTGTCCGTGCTGACCACGACCAATCCGTTCTTCAACGAGATCGCCGATCACTTGCGGGATGAGGCGGGCAAGCACGGCTATCAGGTGGAACTCGTCAGCGGCGAGTTCGACGCGGCTCGCCAGCAGAATCAGGTCAAGGATTTCATCGTCCGCAAGGTTTCCGCCATTGTCCTATGTCCGTGCGACTCCAAGGCGATCGGGCCGGCCATCCAGGAGGCCAACGCAGGCGGGCATCCCGGTGTTCACGGCCGACATCGCCTGCCTGGCTCCGGGTGCGAAGGTGGTGACGCATGTGGCCACCGACAACTATTCGGGCGGCAAGCAGGCGGGACAAGCGCTTCTGGAAGCGCTCGGTGAGGCCGGCGGTAAGGTGGCCATCCTCGACTTCAAGCCGGTGGAGTCGTGTCAGCTGCGCGTCAAGGGTTTCAAGGAGGCGATCGAATCCCACAACCGCAAGGGGACGGGCGGCAAGGTGACGATCGTGGCCGAACTGCCCGGCGGCGGCGTCAAGGACCAGGGCTACAAGGCAGCCGAGGATCTGTTGCAGGCCCACGCCGACCTGGCCGGCATCTTCGCCATCAACGACCCGTCGGCGCTGGGCGCCTGCGCCGCGCTGGAGAAAGCGGGCAAGGCCGATCAGGTCAAGCTCATCGGCTTCGATGGCCAGCCAGAGGGCAAGCAAGCGATCAAGGAAGGTAAGATTTACGCCGACCCGGTGCAGTACCCCGACCGCATCGGCCGCGAGACGGCGAAGGTGATCGTCAAGTATTTCGAGGGCGAGGAAGTGCCGCCGGAGATCCTCATTCCGACCGGCCTGTACCGCAAGGCCGACGCCGAAAAAGATCCGAGTTTGAAGTAACACATAGCCCCCGGCTTGCCGGGGGTGCATCTCCCCCGGCAAGCCGGGGGCTATGTGCCCATGACGACTTCCGAACCACCTCTGCTGTCGATGCGCGGAATCGTGAAATCGTTCCCCGGCGTGCGGGCGCTGCGCGGGGTCGATCTCGATTTGCACGCCGGCGAAGTGCTGGCGCTGTTGGGCGAAAATGGGGCCGGCAAGAGCACGCTCATCAAGGTGCTGGCCGGGGCGCATCAGCCCGACGCGGGGACCATCGACATCAACGGTCGGGCAGCGGCCATCGCGGGTCCGCTCGACGCCCGGCGGGCCGGCGTGGCGGTCATCTACCAGGAATTCAACCTCGTGCCGTCGCTGACGGCCGTGGAGAACATCTTTCTCGGTCAGGAGCCGGCCCGCGGCGGTTTCGTCCGCCGCGGCGAAGAGCGCCGCCGAGCCGACGAACTGTTCGCCCGTGTCGGAGTGCCGGTCGATCCCGACGCGCCCTGCCGAGAATTGACCGTGGCCCAGCAGCAGGTGGTCGAGATCGCCCGGGCGCTGGCCCTGGACGCACGCATCGTCATCATGGACGAACCGAGCGCCACGCTGACGCCGCAGGAAGTCGAGCACCTGTTCGGCATCATCCGCGATCTGCGGGCACGCGGCATCGGCGTCGTCTACATCAGCCACCGGCTCGACGAGGTTTTCGCCATCGCCGACCGCGTTCTGGTGCTGCGCGACGGCGAGGCGGTCGGCTGCAGAGCCGATCGGCGAAGTGACGCGCGACGAGTTGATCCGCCTCATGGTCGGCCGGCGACTCGAAGAAGAGTTTCCGCGGCGGCACGTCGCCGTCGGCCCGCCGCGCCTGGTGGTGCGCGGGCTGACGCCGCGGCCGAAAGGTGCGCAACGTCTCCTTCGAGGTGCGGCGCGGCGAGGTGGTCGGCCTGACGGGACTGGTCGGCGCCGGCCGAACGGAGACGGCCCGGCTCATCTTCGGCGCCGATCGCGCCGAGGCGGGCACCGTCGAGCTGGACGGCCGAGTCCTCGACATCCGCTCGCCGCGCGACGCCATCCGCGCCGGCATCGGGCTGTTGACCGAGGACCGCAAGGCCCAGGGGTTGGTGCTGAATCAATCGGTGCGCGAGAACTTCGCTCTGCCGAACCTGGGGCGGCTATCATCGCTGGGTTTCGTGCGTTCACGGGCCGGAACGGCAAGCGTTGGCCCGTCATGTCGAGGAGCTGCGCATCCGCCTGGCCGATCCCGAGCAGCCGGCCCGCAACCTATCCGGCGGCAATCAGCAAAAAGTGGTGCTGGCCAAGTGGCTGGAGCGCAACTGCGAGGTGCTGCTGTTCGACGAGCCGACCCGCGGCATCGACGTGGGGGCCAAGGTCGAGATTTATCGGCTCATCAACGACCTGGCGGCGGCGGGCAAGGCGATCCTGCTCATCAGCTCGGAGTTGCCGGAGGTGCTGGGCATGAGCGACCGCATTCTGGTGATGCACGAAGGCCGGCTGACCGGCGAAATCCGCGACGTGGCCGGGGCGACGCAGGAACAGATCCTGCGGCTGGCGGTGGGGTGAGGGCATGGCCGAACGCCGATTGCCGCGTGCGTCGCGCGCTTCCTGTCCGATTACGGCATGTCGCTGGTGCTGCTCCTTTTGTGCGTTTACTACAGTTGCGTGACGTTCGCCGAGCAGAATCCGACGGGGGCGACGGGCGGCGAAGAGCTGGCGCGTACCGTGCTCTCCCGCGTGGGATCGTCTCGGCGGCGCGTGCTCATCGTGACGGGCACCACGCAGGAGGACGCGGCCTTCGCCGACGCCCTGCGGCAACGGCTGGAAGCGGCTGGGATCGAGGTGGCGGCCGACGTGCGCGGCCGGCCCTCCGACACGCGGGCGGCCCTGCAGCGGACCGTCGCTAATCGGCGGCGGGGCCAAGCCCTGAACGCCATCGCTGCCAACCAGACCGCGGGCAACTGGGCGGTGCTCCAGAACGTGGGCACGCCAGTTCCCGACGTTGGGTGACGTGCCGGTGATGACGCCGCACCGCTACTGGTGGCCCAACTTCCTCAAGGCCGACAATCTGCGCAACGTCGCCGACCAGATCGCCGTCATCGCCATCCTCGCCGTCGGCATGACGTTCGTCGTCATCACCGGCGGCATCGATCTCTCGGTGGGCAGCCTGATCGCCTTGTCGGCGGTGACGGCGACGCTGCTCATCCGCGACGCGGCCGGGAGCGAGTCGGCGACGGCCGGCGGCATGGTCCTGTGCTGCCTGGCCGCCATCGCCCTGTGCGGCCTGGTCGGACTGTTCTCCGGCGCGATGGTCACGTTCTTCCAGGTGCCGCCGTTCATCGTCACCCTGGCGATGATGCTGGCAGCCAGCGGCCTGGCCGACACGCTGTCGCGCGAGCACTCGATCTACGAGGTGCCCGACGTCGTTCGGCTGGCTCGGCATCGGCGCGGATCTGTCTGGCATCCCCAACGCGGTCGTGCTGATGGCCGTCTTGTACGTGGCGGCGCATGTCGTCATGTCGCGCATGACCCTGGGCGCTACGTTTATGCGGTGGGCGGCAACATGGAGGCGGCCCGGCTGTGCGGTGTGCCGGTGGCGAAGGTGCTGTTTCTGGTTTACGTCCTGTCCGGGGCGCTGGCGGGGTTGGGCGGCGTCGTCCTGGCGTCGCGGCTCAAGAGCGGTTCGCCGACCTACGGCGCGGATGTATGAGATGTACGTCATCGCGGCCGTGGTCGTCGGCGGCACGAGCCTATTTGGCGGCGAAGGCAAGGTCTTCGGCACCCTCATCGGCGCCTTCATCATCGCCGTCGTCCGCAACGGCATGAACCTCACCGGCGTCGAGAGCCGGTCGCAGAAGATCGTCTTCGGACTGGTCATTCTCGGCGCCGTGCTGCTCGACCGTTTCAAGAAGTATCTCTCCCGTGTCAAAAAAAACAGAGAATTTGGACGGGAATTTGCTTGCGATCGTCCGGCGCCGCCCTTATAGTAATTTCCTGTGATGGACTCACGGCATGTCTTTCCGGAAGGCCCGGCTGCCCATCGGTGTTCCAAAGTCGTTGCTCCCTGAGTTATTCACAACCGAAGTCGGGCAACCTCTCCGTTCTTGAGTAGGTCGGCCTCCATTGTATTCGCTGCCTCGTTCCCGCGTGGCCCTCGTGACCGGCCGGACGGCCTCCGGCCAGACGGACGCATTGACGCGTTCCCGTTCTCCCCTTGTTCGAGGAAGAATGCATGACCCGTTCGGCTCGCCGCTCCGCTTTCACCCTGATCGAGCTTCTCGTCGTCCTCGCCATCGTCAGTGTGCTGATCGGTATGCTCCTGCCCGCGGTCCAGAAGGTCCGTGCGGCGGCGGCCCGCGCTGCACTGCGCCAGTAACCTCAAGCAGATCGGCCTGGCCGCCCACCACTACGCTGGCACCCACAACCGCCTGCCGCCCGGCTTCCTCGGGCCGTATCCCGATAAGGGCATGGGACTTCCACCCGTGCCCGCCAGCGCCCAGTTTGTCGGCGTGCTGGCTTATCTCTTGCCCTACATCGAGCAGGACAACACCTACCGCCTGTTGACGCGAGACCTGCCCAGCGACTATCTCAACCCCAATTCGGTCTACGCACCGTGGTGGAATTACGACTCGGCTCTCGCCGCCGCCCGCGTGCATATCAAACTGTACGAATGCCCGGCGGACGATCCTTATTCCAATACGCTGCAAATCGACGTGCTGGCCCACACCTTTCGGCAAGGTAGTGGGTTTGAATTGTTCGTGTACGGCATTCCCATGGCCCAGGGCGGCAGCAATCTGGGGCGAAGCAACTACATCGGCGTGGCCGGTTTCGGCGGCACGGTCAACATCGCGGCCGTCGATCAATACGCGGGCCTGTTTTGCAACCGCTCCGGCGTTTCGCTGGAGCAACTGACGGCCGCCGACGGCAGCAGCAACACCTTGATGTTCGGCGAATGGCTGGACGATTACGAAGTGGGAACGCGCAGTTCTCCCCCGCCTGGATCGGGGCGGGCACCCTGCCGACGGCTTGGGGGATCAGCGGCCAGCCCGGCTCCGGCTGGTTCGAGTTCAGCAGCCGACACACTGGCGTGGTGCAGTTTTGCATGGGCGACGGCTCGGTGCGCGGCATCCGCAAGGGCATCGTGCCCGGAACGCCGGCCTACAACAACTTCGTCTGGGCATCCGGTTGGTCCGACGGCGTCGTGGTGGATTTCGAGCAGATCGGGAACTAGTGGGGAAAGTAACCAGCCGCGAGCGCTAGCGAGCGGGGATGCGATGGATTGTCAGCGCGATTGGCCGCGGGCGATCTGACATTCTCTCCACGCCTCGCGGTACGCCTGGAAGGCGCGCTCGACCTGCGGGCCTGCCTGGCGTGCCGCTTCGCGAACTTCCGCGCCGGCAAGAGAAATGCC
Organism: uncultured Planctomycetota bacterium; assembly: GCA_963767535.1. GTDB lineage: Bacteria > Planctomycetota > Planctomycetia > Gemmatales > Gemmataceae > JAJPHU01. The sequence continues at coordinate 4,085,498 of CAVYEC010000003.1, read as the reverse complement.
CCGCGCTTGCAACAATCCCGCCACCTGCGCCGCCACCGCCTCATCATGATCCGCCAGCGACTGCACCGCGCACCGCCAGTCCTCTCCCGCGTCGCGCACAAGCCGTTGCGCATAAGCGAACGCACTGGTCCGGCCACCGTCTCCGTCGGCGTCGAGCCACACCGCCCCGGTTGAGCCGAGCACGCGCGGCCCCGCGATCGGTGAGGTCGGCTGATACGGCCTGGCGATCGGCCAGTACAGTTCGCGCACGCCCGGCCCGGTGGCGATGGCGACCAAATGCACGTCTTGCCGAAAGCGCGGCAGCGTCCATTCGCCCTGCCACTTGATCCCCGCACGCTTGCCATCGGTGATATGGGTCTCGCGCACCTTGTATCCATTGGCGAACAACTCCACCTTCTCGGCCATAACCCAACTCGGTCCCAGCACGCCGCACGGCCACTTTCACGTCCCCCGTCGCCGGCACAAGGTCGCCCGGCCCATAACGATCGTTGACGGTGATGTCCGCCAGCAGACCGCAGCTCACCAGCACCCGACCTTTCACAAAACTCGCGGCCGCCTCGGACACGTCGATGGTACCGGGCCGATCGTCTTTGCAGCGAATGTACGTCCTCCCCTGGCCGACGATAAATCGGCTCACGTCATGCGAATCACTCGCCCCGGCCGGCGTCTCCCAGATCCCGCGGTTGAGCAATCCGAACCAGTCGTGATACAGCCGCAGCGCGTCCGTCTGTTGGGCGCCGGAGTTGATGACCTCCATGCCGTTGGCCCGCAGCGTCCAGCCGTCGAGGTTCTCTCCTGTCAGGGCGAGATGATGCTTCGGTCCGAACGGCCGAAACCCGGCGTGCAGGTCGCGCGGGTGGTTGAGAATGACGATCGGCGCGCCCGTGCGCTCGGCGATGCTGGCAAAGACCGTTTTCCAATCCTTCGCCGCAGCGTCGGGGATCGGTCCGCCGGCACGAACGGGCCAGACGTTGAAATGGCCCACGGCGGTCGTCACCTCGTTGCCGGTCACGAACGTGAAGTACCTACCGACGCCGTGTTTGATCGCCGCCTCGCGGTAATCGACTTGCCGGTTGTGATCGGTGGCGATCGGCAATTCGATGCCCTCGCCGGCCAGTGTCAATACGCGCTCGGCCACGGTCGCGTCACCGTGGCCGGAATAGGTGAGCGTATGGATGTGCGTGTCGCAAGAGACGTATCCGTCGGTCGGCAGTTCCCGGCGAATCGACAGCGTTTTGCGTATCACGTCGCCGGGCTGCACCGAGACGCGGACGGTGTCGATGCCATACTCGAAACCGCGCCCGGCATAAATGGTGTAGTCGCCGGCGGGCAGGCCGAAGCGCAGCTTTGCCGTCGCCGCTGTACACCACGCCGGGCCGTACCGCCAGATGATCGTCGGAGGTCGCGCCCACGCTCATCAAGGCTCCCTGCGCGTTGAGTACAGTGATGCGGCACGGCGTCGGAAGAGGACCGCCAGATCGCCCGACTTCCATGACGGAAAGCTCCACCGTGGCCTCGGATAGCACGCGATCGATCGGGCGATCCTCGAGAATGATTTCGCCGACGCGGATGTCATCGGGCGTGCGTCCGATCTGCTCGATGCGCAGTTGATTCTCACCGGCCACCAGCCGGCCGGCCGGGACGGGCAGATAAATGATTTCATCGTTCTCGTCGCTGACGAGCCTTCCGAGTTCCTTGCCGTTCAGCAGCACTTTCCAGGTTTGCTTGACATCCTGCTGCCGCAAGCGGAGCGCCCATTCGATGCTGTTGGCTTCGCAGTGGAAGCGGAGAGACAGGCTTGGACCTTGCGGGCGAGTGGGGAAATCGCTCCACTCCCGCGGATCGTTGACGCGAAGGTGATGCAGGCCGGAATCGAGAACGAGGGCCTTCGCCGGTGCGGACTCCGCGGACAGGATCGCGGCGAGAAAGGACAGAATCACCAAACGAAAATCCATAATGTGTCTCCCTCGACTCGAAATTAATCCACCATGACCCGATTAGTTTTACTGTGTCCCTCAAGTCCGTTGGTTAAAGCGTCGCGGTGGCAAGCGTTTCCGTTGTCGCCAGTGATAAAGACGTGCTTCCTCGTTGCGACGCAAACGACGGCTCATCCGCCGCCGACTCCGTGGCGGACGGTGATACCCCAAACGCTCGCTCAGCAAACACGCCAGCAAAGCCGCCACCTGCGGCACCGTCAACGCCGGCGTCTGCCTTTTTTCCCCGCCTGGTCTCCTCCGTCAGGAACCAGGTCGCCAACAACGCTAACGTCTGATGGTGGTGCCAACCCGACCAGGTCCGCACCTGATAATCGCCCAGGCCCGCCTCGCCCTTGGCACGCCTCAGGCACTCCTCGATCCGGTGTTGGGCCTTGAACACACGAGCGAATTCGGACACCTCCGTGGCCAGCGGAGCATTGGATAGCAGGTAGTCGTGCTTGCAGGAGCCATCGCCTTGCCGCTCACGGAACACCACCAATAACTCCGGCACATCCGACACCCGGCCTTCCGTGCGGGCTTGCACCAACGTCCACGCCATCTGCACCACCAGCGGGCCTTTCTCGCCGTCGCGGACCTCGACCGTCTCCCAGGCCGATTCCGCCAAGGCCGCACACCACTGCTGCACCGATACAAACGGCACACGCCGCCGCCGGCCACCTCTTGCCGAGGGCGGAGCGGTCGCCGTCAGGTCCCGCACCGACGTGTTGCAGGGAACGGCCAACAGGTAACGTTCTTCGCGTGACCGCAATTGCTCGCGAAACCACGAGCAACGGCCCAACTCGTCATCCCCGGAGATCCAGGCATGCGGCAGTAATGGTCCCCGCTCGTCCAGCATTTCCAAAGCCAGTTCATGCCGCGTGCGGAAGCGGACATCCGCCGGCACACCGGCCTTCTGGCGGCGACGCTTCCGCCGGGCCCATTCCTTGGGCAAGTAAAGGCGGACATCGACCAGGGCATGTTCCGAGCGGGAGACGTAGCCGAGGTAGATGCCGACCTGACAGTTATCGACCTTGCCCAGGCGGCCGCACCACTGCCTTTGCACGCCGACGGACTCCTTGCCCTGCTTGGGGAAGGCGGAAGGGTCGAAGACCAACACACCATCGTCCCGGCCCAATTCGGTTCCTACCTGGCGTGCCAGTTCGGTCAGCAGGGGCTGATGGTCCCAGTCGGCTTGTCCCATGAACTTTTGCAAGCCCTGGCGTTCGCGGTCATGGAGGTAGGCGATGGATTCGACATTCTTGCTGCCGAGGTCGGACAAGAGTCCCTGGACGTAGTGGTGGGCGTTGGCCTGTTGCGGGGGCGTTGGCAGGGCGTCGAGGAAGGGTTGCAGGAAGGTCTGCAGTCGTGGCAGGACGCCCCGGAGCAGGGTGGGCGGGACGTGGGCATCGTCGAGCAATTGGGCCAGGCGGACGCGAAAACGTCGTTCCATCGGCGAGCTCCTTTCAGCGGCTGGCGATCACTGAAAGAAGGTTATAGGCCAAGAAGTTACGAGCGAGCAGAGCGGAGGACACAGTAAAATTAGCGACGCTTCGCAGAAGCGTGTGGGCCTCACACGCTTCTGCGAAGCGTCGCTAATCGGATTGTCGCTCTCCAGTCGTCACCCGCTCAATGACTGCCGCAACCATGCCTCCACCCGTGCGCACAATTCTTCACGCACTCCGTTGTAAAAATGATCCGCGCCCGCAATGGTCTCGACAAACAGGTTTTTGCGTTTGGCAGCCAGTTCCGCCACGGCTTCGGGCGCCCCGCGAAAGGCCATGTTGTTCTCCACTTCCCTGCCGCCCAGCGTGATGAGCGTGGGGCAGACCACGCTGGATATGAAGCGCAGATAGTTGTAACGCTCCTCCGGCCCGTATTTCTCCACGTAACCGCCCGCCGTGATGAGGAACGGCAGGGGCAGTTTCACATCGAGAATCGCCCCGGCTTGACCCTCGGCCGTGTGGCGCTCGGCGAGTTCGTAAATCCGGCGGAAGTCTTCGCCTTCGGGACTGGCGCAAAACCACGAATAGGATAGCCGTGGAGGCGAGATCGCCACGGCGCAAACGGCTGCGTTCTGCGATTCGTGGGCCAGCGCGTATAGGCACTTGACCGCCCCCATGCTGTGGCCGAGCAGTCCGACTCGCGGCCCGACATGTTGGCGCAGCCACGCCAGCCAGGCCGCGACATCGTGCCGGCAGTGGTCGGCCACCTCGTAGGCGGCTCCTTGCCGCCGCCCGCCCTGTTCGGTGAGCGCCGAGCTGACGCCGTCGTGTCCGCGCGTGTTGACGCGCAGCACGCCGCAGCCGAGCGCGCAGACGTTCGCCCAATTCGTCGAACAAGGAAGAACTGTAAAAGTTGCCGCCCGTGCCGTGCAGAAAGCAAAACGCATCGACTTTGACTGCCGGCGTGCCGGAACGAGTCGGCGCGGAATAGGCTCCGTCGAGGCGGAAACCGTCGCGCGTCGTGATGTGAACGAGATCGACGAGCATGGCCACTCCTCCCGAGGGGAAGGGACCTCGCATCCGGTCCTTCTTTCATCGTAGGGTTTCAACCGACTCCCTCTAGGCCAATTGTCGCGCTCAAATCCTCTCAAGGGAGTGGCCTCGGGGCCGCACTTGCGATAAGGTGTTTATCGGTAATCCCGCGCATCCAGTACGGCCCTGCCTCGCCCGTACCCTCCAAGGGGAAGCTTCCATGAGGAGATCTGTCATCGCGAAAGCCATCCTCGCTTTGCTCATCACCCTGCCGGCCGTGGCCGCGGCAGCCGACCCCGCAACGCTGTCGCTCCGACTCCGCAAGCGCGTTGAGACGCAGCCCGGCAGCGGCCAATTTCGCACGGTGGTGCAGCCCGCGCACTGGGAGGCGCGGAAGACGGCGATCATCGTTTGCGACATGTGGGACCTGCACCACTGCCTCAACGCCACGCGCCGCGTCGCCGAGATGGCCCCGCACATGAACCGTTTGTTGACCGATGCCCGCCAGCGCGGTGTCCTCATCATCCACGCCCCCAGCAGTTGCATGGACGCCTACAAGGACCACCCCGCCCGGCAGAACGCGCTCAAGACGCCGCGCGCCGCCCATCTGCCGCACGACATCGCCAGTTGGTGCAACCGCATCCCCGCCGAGGAAAAGGGCGTTTATCCCATTGACCAGACCGACGGCGGCGAAGATGATGACCTCGCCGAGCATCGCGCCTGGGCCGACAAGTTCCAGAAAATGGGCCGCAATCCGCGCGCTCCCTGGAAATCGCAAATCGACACCCTGAAAATCGACGATCGCGATGTTATCAGCGACGGCGGTGAGGAAATCTGGAGCGTGCTGACCGAGCGCGGCATTGACAACATCATCCTGCTTGGTGTTCACACCAATATGTGCGTGCTGGGCCGGCCGTTTGGTCTGCGGCAGATGGCCAAAAACGGCAAGAACGTCGTCCTCATGCGCGACCTCACCGACACGATGTACAATCCCTCCCGTGCGCCCAAAGTCAGCCACTTCACCGGCACGGATCTGATCGTCGAGCACGTCGAGAAATGGGTCTGTCCCACGATCACCAGCGATCAGCTTCTCGGCGGCAAGCCGTTCCACTTCTCGGGTGACAAACGGCCTCACCTGGTCCTCGTCCTGGCCGAGCCGGAATATCAGACCGAGCGCACGCTGCCCGAATTCGCCCGCAAGCACCTGGGCAAGACTTTCCGTGTCAGCGAAGTGTACGGGGAAAAGAATGCTAACGACATCCCCGGTATCGAGTTGCTCGACGAGGTGGACATTGCCTTAATCAGCGTCCGGCGGCGAGCGCTGCCGAAAGCGCAGATGGAAATCGTCCGTAATTTTGTGGCGCGTGGCAAGCCGGTCGTCGGCATCCGCACGGCCAGTCATTCCTTTTCGCTGCGCGGCCACAAACCGCCGGAGGGATGCTCCACCTGGGAAGAGTTCGATCAGGAAGTCTTCGGCGGCAATTACAGCAATCACCACGGCACGGGACCGGCCGTTGTGATTCGCACGGCAGAGGGGATGGCCGAACATCCGATCCTGCAAGGCGTGCCCGTGGCGGAACTGCGGGGGAACGGCTCGCTCTACAAGGTCAGCCCGCTGGCCGGATCGACGACGACGCTGCTGATCGGCTCGATCCCCGATAAGCCGGCGGAACCCGTTTTGTGGATGAATGTCACGAAGTCGGGTGGGCGCGTCGTCTACACGTCGCTGGGACATCCCGACGACTTCAAGGAACCCGCGTTCAACCGTCTGCTGCAAAATGCGCTTCTACTGGGCCGCCGGTTTGCCAGCCGGCCGGGAATAACTTCACGGGAGGACACCATGCGAAACAAGCGATTCTTGCTGCGAACGATGTTTCTCTCAGCCGTGCTTGGATTGGCCGGCTCCGGCTGGTTGTTCGGCGCGGCCGATGTCGATCCCTACGACCAATCCGGCGTGCCGCTGGAAAAACAGCCGAGCGATCCCAACGCCACCAAGATCGTGCTCGTCGCCGGACATCGCAGCCACGGACCCGGCGAACACGAATTTTTCGCCGGCTGCGCTCTCTTGATGAAGATGCTTCAAGAAACGCGGGGCGTCGCGCCGGTTATGGCCCGCGACGGCTGGCCGAAAAAACCCGAGACGTTCGAGGGGGCCAAATCCGTCGTGTTCTTCATGGACGGCGGCAACGGCCATCCAATCATCGATGAGAAACACAAGGAACACCGGGAAGTCGTGCGCAGAACTCATGGACCAGGGCGTCGGGTTCGTCAACTTGCATTACGCCGTGGAATATCCCAAGAGCCAGAGCGATCACATCCTGAACTGGTTGGGGGGTTATTACGAAACGAATTTTTCGACCAACCCGCACTGGAAGGCCGAGATCAAGAGTCTGCCCCGGCATCCGATCACGCGCGGCGTCAAGCCGTTCACTATCAACGACGAGTGGTACTTCAACATCCGCTTCAAGCCGGAACTGGCCGGCGTGACGCCGATCCTCAAGGCCACGCCGCCCGACGACAAGCGCGGTACGGCGGCGGCCCGCGAACACAAGGGCCGCGAGGAGATTCTGGCCTGGGCGTTCGACCGCGCCAACGGCGGCCGATCGTTCGGCTTCACGGGCGCCCATTTCCACAAAAACTGGGGCGACGAAAATTTCCGTCGCCTGGTCGTCAACGCGATCCTGTGGACGGCCAAGCTCGAAGTGCCGGAGGGCGGCGCGCCGGTCGAGATGGACCCGGCGGAATTGAATCGTAACCTCGATCGCAAGGGGAAACGCTGAGGCGAGCGCGGCGGGGAGAGGAGGGCGATCGTGAAAGTCCTGATCGCCGAGGATGAGGCGGTTTCGCGTCATCTGTTGCAAAGTTACCTGCACGAGTGGGGTCACGAAGTCGTCGCCGCCCCCGACGGCGCGTCCGCCTGGAAGCTATTTGACGAAGGCGATTTTCCCCTGGTCCTCAGCGACTGGGTGATGCCGGAAGTGGACGGCCTGGAGCTGATCCGGAAGATCCGGGCGCGTCCCTCCGGGGCCTACGTCTACATCATCCTGCTGACGGCCAAGTCACAGAAACAGGACGTGATCGAGGGCATGGAGGCCGGCGCCAACGACTTCGTGACCAAGCCATTCGACCGCGGCGAGCTGCGCGTACGCCTGCGCGCCGGCGAGCGGATCATCGAACTGGAGCAGACGCTGGCTGCGCAGAACCGGGCGCTGCGCGAGGCACAGGCGGCCTTGGTGCAGAGCGAGAAGCTGGCCAGTCTCGGCCAACTGGCCGCCGGCATCGCCCACGAGATCAACAACCCCATTGCCTACGTCGCCAACAACCTTGCCGTCCTGCGCCGCGACGTGCCGGCCGCCCTGGAAGTGCTGGATAAGTACCGCACGGCCGACGATCATTTGCGGGGCGCGGTCCCGAAGTTGATCGCCGAGGTCGAGCGGATGGCGGAGGCGATCGACCTGCCGTACATCCGTGACAGTTTACCGCGTCTGTTCGAGCGCTCGCTGGACGGACTGAAGCGCGTCCGCGACATCGTGCGCAACTTGCAGGATTTCGCCCGCCTCGACGAGGCCGATTTCAAGGAGGCGGACCTCAACGCCGATTTGCTGGCCACTCTCGAAATCCTCGGCCACGAGATCAAGAAAAACGCCATCCGGATGCGGACGAGTTTCGCCGAGCTACCGCCGGTCCTGTGCCATCCGGGCAAGATCAATCAGGTGTTCCTCAACGTGCTGATGAACGCGATCCAGGCGTGTTCCTCGGAAGGCGCGATTGAGGTTCGCACGCGGGTTGATGAGACGGCGTCGGGGGTCGTGGTCGAGATCGAGGACAACGGCTGCGGGATCAAGCCGGAACATCGGCCGCACATCTTCGATCCGTTCTTCACCACCAAGCCGGTCGGCCAGGGCACGGGATTGGGCCTGTCGGTGGGCTACGGCATCATCCGTGATCACGGAGGAAGCATTGAGGTGGAAAGTGAGGTCGGGCGCGGCACGTTGTTCCGCATCCGGTTGCCGTTGCGTCCGCCTGTCACATAGCCCCCGGCTTGCCGGGGGTGAACTATCCCCCGGCAAGCCGGGGGCTATGTGGCAAGCGCCTTTCGCAAACGCGCAATCTGTTCGCCCATCGGCCGTGGCGCTTTCGGCGTCTTCTGCCCCGTGCGCCCTTCGACCTTGAGGCAAATCACCACGGGACCGGCTCCGGTCAGGGCCTCGGCCGCACCCGCGCGCAGGCATCGGCGTTTTCAAAGCAATACACGCGCGGAATACCTGCCGCCCGCGCCAGACCGGCGAAGTCGGTGCGGCCCGCGCCGGCGATCGGCTGGCCCCCCGTCACTTCATACAGCCCGTTGTCCAGAATCACCAGAAAGAGATTGGCCGGATTTTGCGCCAGCGTCACAAGACTGCCGAGACTCATCAGCATGCAGCCGTCACCGTTGAAGACGAGGACGCCGCGCTCCGGCTGGGCCAACGCCAGGCCCAATCCCAGCGCCGGCGCCTGGCTCATCGCCGAGGGGATGTACGTGAAATCCAGCGGCGTGTCCGACAGGCTCGGCCAGACGCCGGCCGAACTCATGGTCGTGATGACAATCCGCTGTCCGCGGTGTGCGGCCAGGATTTCCAGGCTCTCGCGCAGCGTCATCATGGCTCGACTCACTCGGCGAGGAGGACGGCGAATGATTCACCCTTGGCCCGCGCCTGCCGATACGCCGACGCCAGATCGCCGGCCGTGTGATTGCGATCGAACACGGCGTAAGGGACGCGCCAGGCTTGGACAATCGGTTCGGTGAAGACGGGGCAACTATCGGTCGAAGCGCCCTTCTGGTGGGCGAAATAACTGCGGACGCCGACGATCAGAAAGAGCGGCAGGTGCAGGTCGTAAAGGATATTGCGCAGGGTGTCGCCGGCCTCGAACAGGCCGGTGCATTGGATGACGACGACGGGGTTTCGGCCGCCCAGGTGCAACCCGGCGGCCAGCGCGATGGCCTCGCCTTCACGGCAGACGCGGAGCAGGTGCAGGCGAGAGGCCGAACTCAGGGCCGGCTCCCACTGGCCGATGTCGCTGTCGGGGATCCACACGACATGCGTCACCCCGCAGTCTTCGAGCGCCGCGACCACGGAGGGACCATCGAGCATGGCTGCGCCTCGGGAAACATCGTTTAGCCGCGACCCGTAGGGGAGCGCGGATGTTTCGCGCTCCCCTACGGGTCGCGGCTAAACGGGAAACTTGTTATCCCTATTAGTCGCCCTTGTGCAGCTGGTGGCAGCCCTTGCAGTTCACGGCTTTGCCCAATTCCTTGGTGGCACCCTCCTTGTCCGCGACCACGTTCTTGGCCGCCTTGACTATTTGGCTGGTGCGTTTCTTCCAATCGTCCTGACTGCCCTTCTCCGGCTTGTTCTTGGCCAGATCCTCGTACAATCCCAGCAGCTGCTTCTTCTCGTCGTCGCTGGCCTTGCCATCGACCACTTTCTTCCAAAGACTCGGCTTGCCCTTGTGGGCCTTCTCCATGATTTCTTCGATGGTGTACTTGGGCTTGTCGTCGGCGGCGCGGAACATACCCAAGCTGGCCGCCAGGCCCAAGGTCAGCACTGCCATCAGGAAATACTTCGCCGTGCGCATGTGCGTCATCCCTCGTGTCTTCGGTGCGGACGTTCGGTGCCGCCCACGCCGGGCGGCGATACCCTTTCTTCGACGGAGGCCGGCTGTCGCCTATTCGATCCCCCGGCCGCTGTGGATAAGTGATATGGCCGAGACAGTCCCGCGGCAATCGGTGCGCGGACAACTCGCGCCGGCGCTGCGGTCGGGGCCGCCGTTCCTTACCATAAACGCATGGCAGCCCTGGAAGAACGTCTGAAACAACAGGCTCGCACGCTCGGCTTTGAGCTGGCCGGCATCGCACCGGCGACGGACGCCGACGGTTTCGATCGCTTGCGCGACTGGCTCGCGCGCGGCTTTGCCGGCACGATGGATTACATGCACCGCCACGGTGAGGCCCGCCGTCATCCGTCGTCGATCTTGCCTGAGGTTCGCAGCGTCGTGATGCTCGGCATGAACTATTCTCCCCTCCCCCACGAGGGGGGAGGGAGAATAGCTCGTTATGCCCAGGGGGCCGATTATCACGATGTCTTGCGCGAGCGCCTCAACCACCTGCTCGCTTGGCTGCGGACGGAACGACTGGATTGCCGAGGCCGTGGCGTCGTGGACACCGCCCCGCTCCTGGAGCGTGATTTCGCCCGCCGTGCGGGTCTGGGCTGGTTCGGCAAAAACACCATGCTTCTGAACAAGCGACAGGGCAGCTATTTCTTTATCGGCGCATTGCTGGTCAATCTGGAGTTGGCCCCCGACCCGCCGCACACCGCGAACCATTGCGGCACCTGCACCGCTTGCCTGGATGCCTGCCCCACCGCCGCTTTCGCCGCCCCCGGCATTCTCGACGCACGGCGCTGCATCAGTTACCTGACCATCGAACACAAAGGCGACGTGCCGGCGGAACTGCGTTCGGGCCTGGGCAACTGGTTGTTCGGCTGCGATGTGTGTCAGGAAGTCTGTCCGTGGAATCGCAAAGCACCCATAGGTGCGGAGCCGGCACTGCAAGCGCGTTCCGAGTTGGAAGTGCTCGATCCGATCGAATTGCTGGGATTGTCCGAGGCGGAGTTTCGCCAGCGCTTTCGCGGCACCGCCCTGATGCGCACCAAGCGGTGCGGCCTGCTGCGTAACGCCGCCCTCGTCCTGGGCAACACCTCTGATGCGACCGCTTTGCCGGCTTTGAGGCGCGCCGCGCAGGACGCCGAGCCGGGGATCCGCGAGGCGGCACGTTGGGCCATCGAGCAGATCGAGCGGCGCGGCGTCGATCAAGCCGGCGAATCGTGATCCATTCCTTCTCGCAGAGCCGTCAGGGCGCGCATTTGCAACATACGCACTGCCCCCGCACTGCGCCCGATGCGTTGCGCCACCTCCTCGGCCGACAGTTCCTCGAAGACACGCAGCAGGAGCACAGTTTGATAGTCTTCCGGCAGGCGCGCCAGGGCGTCGGCCAGGCGCACGGCCCCCTCATGCTGAACAGCGACCTGGCTGGGGCTGGGTCCGTCCGCGGCCAGGCATCGCCCCAGCACGGCCGACGACCGATCGACGCCGGCCTGCACCTGATCCAGGGACACTTCTCGATCCGCATCGCGCTGCCGGGCGCCGAAGCGACGGGCTTCGTTGAACAGGTTGTGCGCCAGGATGCGGCGCAGCCAGGCCAAGAGTTCGCCCTCATGCTGGCCCTGAAAGCCGGCGAAATCGCGATGTGCCTCCAGGAGCGTCTGCTGTACCAGATCGGAAGGGGCGCACTTGCCGCGCAGCTTGCGGCCGAGCTGGGCCTGGGCCAGCACGTACAGGTAATGCTGATAGCGCGAACAGTTGCTCGCGGGCATCGACCTCCCCGGCTCGACATCGGCGGATCAGTTCGGCAGCGATCGCTTCGGCGGACATGGTGACAAGCTCCTCGGAGTCTTCATCGAGTGTAAGCGATGCGCGGGATGCTGGCAATCACCGGCGAATGGTTGCCGTCCGGCGGGGGCAGGATAAAGTATCAGACAGTCAAGCCGCTGTGCCCGACCCGAAGGCCGGGCGAGGCTCCTTTCATTCCAGGAGGATACACCGATGGCCTTCACCTTGCCTTCTCTCCCCTATCCGGCCGACTGCGCTCGAGGCCGCCATCGACAAAACGACGATGGAGATCCACCACGGCAAGCACCACAAGGCGTACGTGGACAACCTCAACGCCGCCCTAGAGGGACAGCCCGCCCTGCAATCCAAGCCGATCGAACAGCTGCTCCGCGACATCGCCGGCGTGCCCGAAGGCATTCGTCAGAAGGTCGTGAATAATGGCGGCGGCCACGCCAATCACTCGATGTTCTGGGAGATCATGGGGCCCAAGGGCGGCGGCGAACCGGCCGGCCCGCTGGCCGAGGCCATCAAGTCGAACTTCACCGATTTCGCCACCTTCAAGACCAGACTCAAGGAGGCCGCCCTCGCCCGCTTCGGCAGCGGTTGGGCCTGGCTGGTGCTCCACAATGGCAAACCGCAGATCGTCAGCTCCGCCAATCAGGACAGCCCGTACATGAACGGGCAGACGCCGATCCTCGGCGTCGATGTCTGGGAACACGCCTACTACTTGCGTTACCAGAACCGAAGGGCCGACTACCTCGATGCGTGGTGGAAGGTCGTCAACTGGAACGAGGCCGCCAAGCGCTTCGCCGCGGCGCAAAGCGGCAAATAAGCGATTCCTTCCCGCTCGTTTCGTGACGCCAGGGCGAAGCGTCACGAAACGAGCGGAAAGAAGCGAAAAAGTGATCTTGCAAAGAATGGCCGGATTAAGGAAAATCGGCTCTCGACAGGATGCACGAGTTGCAACGACGCCAACTCAACCGCGGGTAGGAAGCCGAGCGTCTCGTCCACCTTGCCCCGCACCAACCCGTCACCCGCGCGAACCTCCAATTCCCGGAGGTTTGATGTCCCTTTTTTAGCCCTCATGGTCGAGGGGTCCGCTCAACGGTGAGCATCAGGTGCTCGATACGTCGTCCACGTACCGTTTTGAAAGGATACCCGGACATGCTCGTGCTCTCCCGCAAGCCGACCCAACGGCTCGTCTTCCCCACCCTCAATACCGCCATCCAGGTGCTGGAGATCCGCCGAGGAATGGTGCGGCTCGGCATCGAAGTCGCCGCCCGACGTGACGGTCTTACGCGAAGAAGTGCTGGCCAGGCCGGTGGAACCGAAAGCGGAGCCGCCCCACGCACCCGAGCCGACGCCGGATCGAGGCGTCCCCGAAGCGTTCGGCCGTCAATTGTGCGACCGGCTGAGAACAACCGGCATGGGACTGGGGCTGCTGTGCTTGCAACTGGACTCGGGATTAACGGAAGAAGCCCGGCAAACCCTGGCCCAAATCCAGGACGATTTTCAACTCCTCCGTTATGGAGTGGAAGGCGAGATTGCCGGTCCCACCGTGCCGCCTCCGGCCAAGTTGCCCAGGCTCCGCAAGGCTTTGCTCGTCGAGGACGATCGCAACGAGCGCGAGTTGCTGGCCGGTTTCCTGCGGCAATCGGGGCTGAACGTGGACACGGCGGGCGACGGCTCCGACGCGCTGGATTATCTGGGCTGTCACGCCCGGCCCGATGTGGTCCTGCTCGATATGGGGTTGCCGCGCGTGGACGGTCCCACCACCGTGCGCGAAATCCGTCGCAACCCGGCCCTGGCCGGCATCCGCATCTTCGGTGTCACCGGACATCTGCCGGAGGAATTCGGCCTCGAACTGGGTCCGCGCGGCATCGACGGCTGGTTCCAGAAACCGCTCGACCCGATGGCCCTTCTGCATCAACTCAACGAAGAACTCGACTCGGCCGTGACCGCCGTGTGATTTCCGATTCTCCCTCCCCCCTTGTGGGGGTGGTCTTTCTTCCTCCCTCCCCCCTTGTGGGGGAGGGTAGGGGAGGGGGGTGAGAGCCTACCCCCCTCCCCTACCCTCCCCCACAAGGGGGGAGGGAGAAATCCGCGACGGTTGGCGACGACCGGCCAGCATCCCGCACCCGCCCTGAATGTCCTGGCCGCCGCTGTAACGGCGGACGATGGGCATACCCATCGCCGCCGTCAGCGCGTCGCGGAATGTTTTCAGCTCGCCGGCCGACGGCGGCAAAAACTCCCCGGTCGCGTCGTTGACATCTATGAGATCCATCTGCACCGGCAAGCCGGCGGTCAACTCCGCGAGCCGCGCGCGTCCTCGGGATGCGTGTTGATGCCGCCGAGCATGGTCCAGGCCAAGGTCACGCGCTTGCCGGTCGCCGCGTGGTACTCGCGCACAGCGGCCATCAGCTCCGGCAGCGGATGCGTGTCCTCGACCGGCAGCAGCCGGCGGCGCTGCTCCGAGTCGGCCGCCGTCAGCGAGACGATGAGGCGATAGGGCCGGCGCTCGGCGGTGTAGCGGCGAATCATCGGCACGATGCCGACCGTCGAAATGGTGATTTTGCGGGCGTCGATGGCCAGACCGCACGGCTCGGTCAACACAGCGGCGGCCCGCATGACGCGCTCGTAGTTGAGCAGCGGCTCGCCCATGCCCATGAACACCACGCCGCGCACCGGGTGCGGCGAATCGTCGCGCACCTGCATCACCTGATCGACGATCTCCCAGGCGGCGAGATTGCGCCGAAAGCCCATGCGACCCGTGGCGCAAAAGACACAGCCCATCGCGCAGCCGACCTGCGACGAGACGCACACGATGTATTTCTCGTCGCCGGGACGATGCAACAGGGGGATGCGCACAGTCTCAAACGTTTCCGGCCCTTCGCCGCGGAAGAGATATTTCGTGAAGCCGTCGGTCGGCGAGACGACTTTTTCGATGCGTGTTAGCTGGGGGATGCGCGTCGCGGTGCGGATCTGTTCGAGCAGGTGCCGCGACACTTCGGGCATCCGTTCCGGGATGCCGCCGCGCTGCAAGACGGCGGCCTGGAGACGGCGAGCCAGACGGGCGCTGACGCCGTAACGCGCTGAAGCGCGTGCAGCTCGTCGGCGGTGTGTTCCTTAAAAAGGACCGGTTCGTCATGGGTCGCTTCGGTCATGGTGCTTCCTCGTGGCCGTCTCTACTGTGGCACAGGCAGCCGTTTGTCTCAAGGGCAACGCGGTCCCCTGCCGGGCCGTTTCTTGTTGGGCTGGGCCGTTCCCATCCGTGGACCCATTGCGGCACGAGTGGCAACCCCACAAGAGAAGGAAGGGCGGCTTGCCACTTTGCCAACTCGCCCTGGCGTTGGCAAAGTGGGGTCCACATATCAACCTATTTTCAATCAAGAGTTTACGCCGATTCCGGAGCGCGAGTTTGCCACTTTGCCTCTCTGCCAACACTTCCCGGCGAGAAACTCCCTTCCCGGAAGCGGAGGGGTCGTTGCTCAACCTCAAGCAAGCCGGCTCCCAAAATAAGCGGCTGGGTTGCCCAGCCGAAAGGTCAACCCGAAGACCCACCCAAGAGCAAACGGCCTTGGGTCTCCTGACCCGCGCTTGCCATTGAGGTTGCCCAAGGAGATGATGGAGCGAACGCCCCCATTCCTGGCCGGAGATGGATGATGAGGAATCAAGTTTCAGCACAAGGAACAATGAGTTTTGATGACGTGGGCGCGGGACACCCGGTCGTTCTGCTCCATGCGTTCCCGCTGGCACGGACCATGTGGGCGCCGCAGATCGAGGCGCTTCAGGATGCGTGTCTCCTGATCGTCCCGGATCTGCCTGGTTTCGGCGGCAGTCGCGGATTCACGGAAGCGCCGTCGCTGGATCGCATGGCCGACGCGGTGGCCGAGTTGCTCGACGAGTTGAAGGTCAACGAACGGGTCGTGCTGGGCGGGCTGTCAATGGGCGGTTATACCGCGCTGGCCTTCGTGCGCCGACATGCCGGACGGTTACGCGGTTTGATCCTGGCGGACACGAAGGCCGAGGCGGATGACGCCGCGGGCAAGGCCAACCGCGATCGACTGATCGCGTTCGCCTCGCAGAATTCCCCCCGTGCCGTCCTTGAGCAAATGCTCGCCAAACTGGTCGGCCCGGAGACGATGGCGAAACGCCCCGAAGTTGTCGAGTCGATCCGTCAGATCGCGGAGGGCCAAACTTCCGAGGGAATCATCGGAGCGCTTCAGGCGATGCGCGATCGGCCGGATTCCGGCCCCTCGCTGTCGGCGATCCGGGTGCCGACGCTGGTTGTGGTGGGTGAGCAGGACGCCCTGACGCCGCTGGCCGTCGCGGAATCGCTGGCAGCGCGGATTCGCGGCGCGAAGCTGGTGGCGCATCGAGGGGGCGGGGCATCTGTCCAATTTGGAGAAGCGGGATCTCTTCAACGCGGCCGTGCGCTTCCTTCCTTCACGGACTACCGTGAGAGATAATGACGAACCAGCCTGCCGCGCCAGCAAGGGACGCTCCCTTGCTGGCGCGGCGGGCTGGTAGAAGAGAAAGTCGTTGAGGTAATTTGTGAAAACCCTGCCGATAGTAGCAGTTACATCTCCCGCGACTTTTTTACAAATCGGACCTGCCAACCGGATGAGCGCCTTCCCAGGGTGAAAAAACGTAATAGATTGCTGTCATTGGTCTTATCCGCACTCATCTCCCCCGCGTCTTTTTTCCGGCACGAGGCTTGCGATTCCAAACGCCGACCCGACCGATTTGTGGAAGCGTTGGCCGGGTGTTCGAACGGTTGGCGGTCGGTATCCCCCACCGACGCGCTCACGGCTACCCCGTCCGTGCGGAGTTCGCGGCGGTTGTTGAGAGGCTTCCCCGTCTTCTCGACCCAGACCGCCGTGCGACTCCACCGAAACGAGCGCCTGGACAACGCTTCTCCCATCCCCCTCCTTCCTTCACTGCAAGTCACGGAACCCCCTTTGAAGCCCTCCGCTCCCCCGCGGAGGGCTTCCCCTCTTTATCCCCATAGCCCCCCCCGGCTTGCCGGGGAGCAAATCACCCCCGGCAAGCCGGGGGCTATGGGACAGAAGTTTCAACCACATGCTTCCGCTGGACCGCCCGCGTTGGTAGAATGTCTCCCAACCGCATCCGATCCGGAGATCGGAGAACGCCGCCCCGCCAATCGACGTTGCCGAGCCATGAATTATCAAATTGACGTTTCTTCCGCCTTGCCGTGTCCCGCCGTCGAGCCGCCCGCCTCCGCGGCCGCCGTACCGGAAACCGTGGACTTGCTGCGGCAGATCCTGGAAGTGCAGCGCGAACAACTGACCTACCAGCGCCTCCGCCGCCGCCGCCCACGACATGACCGCCCGCTGGCGTTCCTTCTTGTCGCGCTGGCAGCAGGACTTCCCCGATTTGGCCGAGGGCTGTCGCAAGGCGTTGCCGCATCTCGAACGCTGCTACGGCCAGCTTATCCGCGACCTGACCGAGAAATTGACCGACGAGGATCAGTCGCTGGACAATGATTTCGCCCTGCAAGAATTTCTCGACCGCTTCGGGATGCGCCTGGCTCAGCTGGGCACCATCCTCAATCTGGTCGCCCCGCTCGCCGAGGTGGCCGGGTCGTCACAAGGGGAATCCACGTAAAGGCGATGGCCCGGACTGAGCGACGGTAACAGAAGAACAACGAAGAATTGACGGAAAGCCCTGTGGCGGCACGCTGCTAGCGTGCCTGAAGACCGGCACGCTAGCAGCGTGCCGCCACAATTCGTTCCGCTCGCTCTAACCGGGGACCGCACTCTTTCGGTAAATGTGGCCTACATCGACCTGCTGGAAGTCGAGCTTGGCCAGCATATTGATGGCTGCGGTGTTGTCGGAGAGCACCTGGATCTCGATGACGCCGAAGAATTGATCGTGCAAATAGCGCAGGAGCTGGGCGAGCAGAAATTTGGCCAGGCCCTGCCGGCGCAGGTCGTCGGCCACGACGAGATCGGTGATGCCGACGGCGTGTTCGTTCCATCGGCCCGCGTAGGTTTCCATCTCCCACATCAGTGCGCGGGCGGCGACGTGGCCGGTCAGCTTGTCCTGCAAACGATATTCGTACACTTCGACCGGACCCAGGATGCACTCCTGCCACCACGTCGCCTCCTGAAACGGCTGCGAGTGGATTTCGTAGCGCAAGCGGTGGGCGGCGAAGCGACCGTCCGAGACGTTGATCGGCTGTCGCAGGGTGCGCTGAAACACCAGCGCGGTGCGCTCGACCACGTAGCCCTTGTGTTCGAGGAAAGGGCGGGCCTGGGCGTCGCTGTCGAGGAAGCCGGCCGAATAACTGCCGCCGTACAGGCCGAAGGTGTATGGATTGAGCGGATACATCGGGCCGGCGAACAGGTCCGGATTGCCCTGGCCGCGCAGGTAGGCTTCGGCTCGACGGAGCAGTTCCGAGCCGATGCCCTGGCCGCGATGAGAGGGTACGACGCCCAGCACACAAAGCACGCCGGCCGAGGGATCGAGGGCGGTTTCCGTGTCGGTCGGCCCGAAGCCCGCCTGGGCGAAACCGACGATCCGGTTGTCGTCGCAGGCGACGATGAGGCTGGGCGGCTCGAAATAGGGCTTGGAAAAGAGGAAGAATTCGAGCCAGGTGGCCCCTTGTAAACGAACGGCCCCGCGCCCGGTGAAGGTCGTGTTCCAGACCTCGACCAACCCCGGTGGATCCCCGTTGCGGAACGTTCGATAATGGATCACGTTTTTTAATTCTTTGTTGCGGCCTGGCCGCTGCCGAGTCTCCAGAGACATTATAAGCGGCTTTCGGCTAGCGGCTCACGATTTTGGTCGATGGCCGAAAGCCGCTCAGGACACCAAGACGCGCAGCAGCTCATCCGGGTCCACCGGCTTGACGAGATGAAGATCGAACCCCGCCTGGTGCGAACGGCGGCGATCTTCCTCCGTCCCATAGCCCGTCAGCGCCAAGAGGCGAACGCCCGCCGTGTCCGGGTAGCCGCGCAATTCGCTGCGCCACGCCGTAACCGTCCAGGCCGGGCAGACCAATATCGCAAACCACGATGTCCGGCCGCCACTCCTTGGCGGCTTCGACGCCGTCGAGTCCGGTGTAAGCGACGCGCACCTGATGGCCGAGCAACTCCAGAAGGACGCGCAGGCTGTTGGCCGCGTCTTGATGGTCCTCGATGACCAGCACGCGCGAGGCTTTGGCGGCCTGGGGCGGGGAGGGCGGCGTCTGCGACAGCGCGGCTGGCTCGTCCTCTAGCGGCAGGCGAACCGTGATTTCCGTCCCGCGGCCCGGCCCCGCGCTGAACGCCTCGGCCGTGCCGCCGTGCAGCTGGGCCATCCCCTTGACCAGCGCCAACCCCAAGCCCAACCCGCCCCGGCTGCGGTCGAGACTGCGATCGGCCTGGCTGAAGACATCAAACAGCCGCAGCATCACTTCCGGCTCGATGCCGACACCCTCGTCGCGCACCGCCAGGAGCGCCTGCCGTTTCGCCGCGTCGGCCGTCACGCGCACCGTCACCTCGCCCTTGCCTTCGGAAAACTTGATGGCGTTGTCCAGCAGGTTATTGAGGATTTGCGTCAAGCGCATCGCGTCGCCGATGACCCACACGGGTAGCGCGGGAACGTCCAGGCGCAGCGTCAGGCCGGCCTGCTCCAGCACGGAGCGGTAATCCTCCGCCGCCGTGCGCGTGACCTGGGCCAGATCGAGGCGCATGGGTCGCAGCTGCATTTTGCCCCGCGTGATGCGCGAAACGTCGAGCAGCTCATCGACCAGCCGGGCGAGGTGCTCGACTTGTGCTCGACCATATCGCGTGCCTTCTGGAGGTCCGTGTGCGGGGGATCGAGCAGCTTCATGATCTGGACGGCGTTGCGGATGGGACCGAGCGGATTGCGCAGCTCGTGGGCCAGCATGGCCAGGAACTGGTCCTTCTGGCGGTTGGCCTCGTCGAGTCGTTCGGCCCGCTCGCGCAGCGTCTCCTCCGCCAATCGCCGCTCGAACTCGCGGCGCTCCAGGGCGCGGACTTGTTCGGTGCGGCGGAACAGGTTGACGAACACTTCCACCTTGGCGCGGAGGACTTCCGGCACGAGCGGCTTGACGAGATAGTCCACCGCTCCCAGCGTGTACGCCTTGGCCGGCGGAAACTCGTGGCTCTCGTAAGCGGTCAGGAAGATGATCGGCAGATGCCGCGACCGCTCCTGGGCACGCATGAGCCGGGCTGTCTCGAAGCCGTCCAGCCCGTGCATCTGCACGTCGAGCAGGACCACGGCGAAATCCGCGCGGCCGAGGTGCTCCAGCGCCTCGGCGCCGGACGAGGCACGGACGAGATTTTGCCCCAGCTCGCCCAGGATCACTTCCAGGACCAGCAGGTTCTCGCGCCGATCGTCCACCAGGAGAATATTGACTTTGTCCTCGGAGGAACCCGTCATGTCCGCGCACCCGTCTGCGGCAAGAAGCAACAAGGAAGGTCTCGCTGGCGGCGGTGACAGCACGAGATGGACAGTAAGAGTGTAGCGATGATTCCGGCAGACTGCCAGAAGGAGAATGCGATTGATGAGAAATTGCGGCGGAGACTGGAATGGTTAACCAGCCCGCCGCGCCGGCAAGGGATGTTCCCTTGCTGGCGCGGCGGGCTGGTCGGGATCGGTGAGGAACGTTCGCGTTTACTCCGTTTTCGCCGCGATGCCGATTTTCAGCGGCTCGATCCAGTGTTTGGGATCGGCGTTGTAGTACAGATACGCCCGGCTGGCGGGGCCGCTGTACTCGCCCGGCACCCGGCAAATCAGGTCGATCGGCACCTCGAGTTTCTGATCGGGAGCCAGATCGCGCCAGTACAGCACCAACTCCCGGCCGCGGATCTCGAAGTGGCTCACGAGTGGACGCCCGCCGTCGGATGGCTGCCGCGTGTAGTCCTTCAGCTGCTTCATGTCTTCCGGAATCGTCAGACCGCCGGGCAGGCCGAGGATGGCGACGGCCATACCCTGGCCCTTGCCGCTGACGTTCTCGACACGGGCCGTCAGTTGCACCGTCTCGCCCTCGCGCGCTTCCGTGCGGTCGAATTTCGCTGCCAGCTTCACGGGGCAATTTTCGGCACTGGCCGGCTGGCGCGTTTGATAGGACCAGCTCAGCGTGTACGGGAAGACGTTCTTGCCGGTGATCTCGACGCGCACGGCGTTCTTGCCGGCCTTCAGCGTCTTCTCGGCGTCGGGCACCGTCAGCGTCAACGGTTCCGTCACGCCGGCCGGGAACGGCAGCATGGCCACTTGATGATCGCCGACGAACAGGCGCAATTCGCCGGCTTCCGGTGTCTTCTTGTTGGCCTTCGTGTACAGGATCAGCGCCTTGAGCGCCAGGATGGTCGATTGCGTCGAGCCGAAACCGCCGTAGCCGCCGCGCTGCTGGCCGATCCAGCGGATCGCCTTCTGCACGCTGACGTTGAACTCGCCCGGATTGGCCTTCAGCCAGCCCAGCACCGCCAGGGCCGTCGTCTCGATCTGCAAATCCCGGCCGCCCGAGCCGGTGATGCTCGTCTGCGCCGCGTCGAGATGGCCGTCGTCCTTCTGCAACGAGGCCACTTTCTTGAGCAGTAGTGTCACGCGTCGGCCGTATTCGCCCGGTTGATGAGACTGTTGGCGACCAGGGCCAGGAAGTACGGGTCCGTCGAGGTCTTCGCCTGTTCGTGCAGGGCGTTCAGCTCCTTGGTGATGTCGTCGTCCTTGCCGCTTTCGGTCAGCGCCCAGACGATGTAGGCGTTGGTGATGTTGTCCGGGGCACGGCCGAAGGTGTCGATGGCGGCGCGGGTTGCGCCTGAAGCCGCCGTTGCCGTCGCGCTGGTTCATCAGATAATCCTGCGTCCGCTTGAGCATGGCCGGATCGACTTCGTGGACCCTGGCCATGTCGCGGAACTCCATCAGCCCGTAGGCCGTCAGCGCCTCGTGGGCCGGGGCGGTGCCGCCGAACCACTCGTAGCCTTCCTTGGCGTGTTTCTGCGGTATTCAGGCACTCGAACGAGGTCAACTGCCGATAGCCGCGGTCGAGCAACTCGCGGGCACGGCGTTCGACTTCCGGCTTGGTCTGATCGCTCTCCTTGAGGTACTGCAAGATGAGCAGGTTCGGGTAGTTGCTCGTCGAGGTCTGCTCGAAGCAGCCGCCCGGTTCGCGCAGGAGCGATTCCAACCCCTTTTGCAAATCGGCCAGCGTGGACGGGCAGACATCCACCCGACATTTGAGAGTGTCCTTGATCCAGGTAGCGGGGAGCACGACTTCTTGCGTGGCGGACTTCTCCAGAATATCGCTGCGGGCGACGACGATCGGGGAAGCCTTCCGGCACGATGCGGAAAGTGGTGCGCATCGTGTCGGCCGGGACACCGTCGGCCTTGGCGGTGAAGGCGAGCGTTGCCTCGCCTTCCTGCACCGTCGGCCGGAAGCGATACAGCTTGCGAAGCGCGGATTCAGCCGGCACCGACACGTCATCCGTCGAGGGCGTGCCGCTCAGAAGCGAGAGGTTGCCGTGTTCGAGGACCGACACATGCGCCGTGCGCTTCTCGCTCGTGTTGTTGGCGACGGAAAGGGCGATGTCGATCTTGTCGCCGGCCGTCACTTCCAGCGGGATGCGCGGCGACACGGCCAGCGGCAAGCGCGAGGTGAGGATCTTCGTAGCCGAGCCGAGCCGGCCGTCGAGAGTATGTGCGAAGGCCGTCAACTCGAAGGCGCCCAGCGAATCGCACAGGTCGAACGAGACGTCGGCCTTGCCACCGGGCAGCACGAGGACGGGGTGCCAGTACAGGGTCTCGGCGAAGTCGTAGCGAACCTCGGCGGGACCATTGGCACGAGAATGCGCGAAGACGCGCACCGGCATGGCTGGCAAGTTCAGCGCCAATCCACGGCCGCCGCCGTTGATGAGACCCCCGCGAAGATCGAAGCGGCGGCCCATCATCCCGCCGCCCCCACCCATCTGTTTCATCAATCCCAATGCCGGCATCTTTTCCTTTTCATCCTTCGCGGCGGCTGCCGCCCCGGCGGCGAGATCGGCTACTCTTCGATCGTCTTTGAAACGAAAGTCTCTCCCGGCCACTGCCTTTTTCGCTTCCGCTTGCTTGTCCCCCGCCATGCCGCGATATTGGAACATATCCTTGTCCTTATTTGCGCCAGCGGCGGCCTGCGGCCCGCCCATCATCCTGGCCATGCCCTTGCCACCACCGTTCCCCATCCCCGGCTTGCCCTGGGCGGCCGGCGCGTTCATCGGCGGCATGATGGCGTTACGGGGGCGCCTCCCATTCCCCCGACCATGCCGGGAGGGAGGGGCGCGCCGTCCATCGGCGCGGCCGGAGCCGGCGGAACAGGCCTGTCGGCCTGCTCCAGCACTTCCAATTTTTTCCCTTCGACAGCATCCCGTCTTTGGGGAGCGACCTGCTTCGTTACGGTTGCTGGCTCCGGGACGCGACCGGCAAGGGCAACCTGCCGATCCTCCTTCGCAGTTTCACTCGTAGCGACATCTAGACTCACATGGAGCAGCACTGCAATCCCGGCCAGGCAGGCGGCGGTGGCCGCGTAGTACGGCAGGGCACGGGCCAGCTTGCGCAACAGTCCCAGAATCAGAAAGACGAACGCCGCCAGTAATAGTAGCGCACCCAGAACCGGCGTGCCCGTCAGCCTCAGCCGGTCGAAGAAGTCCCGATAGTTCGCCAGGGCGACGACGGCGGCGCGATACTCCTCGTCCGCACGGGTTTCCGCTTCCGACTTGCGAGCCTGCTCGACGCGGGAGGTCAATTCGGCGGTCTGATTTTTGAACTCCGTATCGACGCGGGCCAGTTCCCGTTCGGTCAGGTCCGTCGTCTGCGGTTGCGATTGGCCGATCGTCACGAGCAGGCGCTCGGCCTCTTCCTTCTGATCGCGGTGGAACTTGTCGGGATTCTGCTCGGCGAAGCGCCGCCAACCTTGCGTGCCCAGAAGCAGATCCAGCGCCTCGGCCGCTTGCGGATGCGAGCCGAGCAGGAAGTCAGCGTACTCCAGATCCTCGGGGCGGCGCACCTCGGTCGTCAGCAGGAAGTGCGTCGGCATGACGCGCAGCGTCTTGTCGTCGGCCAGCGTCACCACGCTCTTGTCGATGACGCGCAGCAGCACCACGGCCGGGGCCGGCTGTCCCTTCTCCGTCGTCGCCTCGACGCCCATCTTCACGGTCTGCCGCGGCACATACGCGCCGTGGTCCGGCTTCAGGGCGAGGTTCACGCGCTCGGCCGGCTCGCGGTAGATGAGCCGTTCCGCGCGGGGAATCAGCGCCCGCCGCGCGCCGTTGCCGGGCAGCACTTCAAACACCGTCACCCGGCACACGCCGCCCGCTCCGCTCGTCGGTTTCAGCGTCGCATGGGCCTCGTTGTCGGTGAAGTGAATCGGGGTCAATTCGACCGAATCGAGCAGCCGGCCGCGGCAGTACGCACCCACCAGGAGCGATCGGCTCGCCGTGCTGCGCACCGTTGCGGGGATCGACTCGCCCGCCCGGATGACGCCTTGCGGCAGGCTCAGCACGATGCCCTCGGCCTTCACGTCCGGCAGCGCGTAGGGCTGCGCGATGCCGACCGGCGATTCGACCTTCACGGCGTATTTGCGTCCCGGTTTCGGCGCGAACTCGAATCGGCCCATGCCCTGGTTCAGTTCGGGGACTTTCTCGCTGGCCAGCGTTTCCACCGTCACGCCCAGCGGCTTGCCGTCTTCGAGCAGTTGGCCCTTGAGGTCCGCCGGCTTGCCGAGCGTGCTGCGCACGTGGAAATAGACGCGGTTGGGCAGGCCCGCCACCAGATCGCCACCTTCGGGACAGAACTCCACGTCGAGCTTTTTCAGCACGATCGGAATGGGCCGAACGAGCGTGTCCGGTTGGGCCGGGTCGGCGAACTCGACCGTCACGCTGCCCAGGCCGCGCTCGATCTGGCCCGGCAGTTTGAAGCGGACGTTGACGATGCCTTGCTCGTCGGTTCGGAAGCCGAACGCTTGCGCGTTCTCTCGCCCGTCCGAACCGTACGGCCGGCCGTCGATTTTGACACTGGCCCGCACCGCGCAGTTCTTCACCGGACGGCCGTCGAGATACTTCGCCTTGCAGCGGGCCACGACTTCATCGCCGGGACCGTAGGATTTACGGCTGAAATCCAGCTCTTTGTTGAGGCGCGGCCGGTCGTACTTGTTGATGAGGAACTTGCGGCGTTCTTCGGGCGCCTGGCCGTTGATCTCGCGCACTTTCAAGGCGTACTCGCCGCCGCCCCAACCGGCGTCGATGGCGAACGATCCCGCGCCGATGCCGCGCAGCGGCTTGTTATCCGGCCCCAGCAATTCCTTGTTGGGCGGCGTGCCCTCGGCGTACAGGGCCGTCTTGCCCTGGGCGACGACGCGCTCCTCGCCGCCGGGCATCGTCAGGACGTACTCCATATTCAGCTCTTCCCCGGCCGGCTTGAGGCTGAAGCGGTCCAACGTCAGCGAGCGGAAATGAACCGTCTCGCCGAGCTGATACATCGGCTTGTCGATCTCCAGGTGCGTGACGTAAACGGGCGCGGCCAGTTGCAGTTCCTCGCGCAAATCGGTGTGCGAGCCGTTTTCTCGACTGGCGGACACCACCAGCGTCGGCTGGCTGCCGGGACGCACCGGCAGATCGGGCGGCAGGGCCAGACGATAAACGCCGGGCTGAACGCTTGCGACCTCGATCGGCTTGCCGATCGTCTGGCCGCGGTCCTTCAGCTCCACGGAGACTTTCGCCTTCGTGGGCTGGCCGTTGAGGTCCGTCGTGACGATCTGATAATCCGTCGGTGCGCCGACGCGCAGCGTGGCTGGGCCTTGCACCTTCACGCGCAGCTGTGCCTCACGCTGAGCATTGAGGATTTCATTTGCCCGCTTCTGTCGCTCGGCCGGTAGCTGCACGATGCGCGTCTCGGCGCTCGCGGATCTCCTGTTGTGCCAGCGCGAGACGCTGCTCGCCCTGCGCCACGGCCTCTTCGGTTCGTAAATAATCGCGGCCATACCAGACGGCGGGCGCGGCGGCGCCGAGAAAGAGCAACACGGCGGCCGCGGCCCAGCGTCGCCACGTTCGCGCTCGGTTCGGTCTCTGCAAGAGAATCACCGCCGGCGCAGCCCCCTCTTCCCTCCCCCAAGTTGGGGGAGGGGAGGGTGGGGGTAGCCGGGGCCGTGAAGCGCACATCCGGGAACTCCATCTTGGCGGCCTTGGCCAGAAGTTGCTGCTGGCTCTTCGCCCGGTCCATCTCGGCCTGGCAAGCGGCGCAGTCATCGACATGCCCCCGGAAGGCTTGCAATTCGTCGCCTTCGAGCAAGTCGTAAAGATATTCGAGCATCTGGGCGCGGCAGGTTTCGCAGGGATTCATGATGTACTCCGGTCGGCATTCGCCGACGTTCTCGCCCGGCTCCGGGAATAAAAACCGGGTCCGAGGGATCTCAGGGGAGGGGTCAAGCCAGGATCTTGCGCAGCTTTTGCAGTGCGCTGTGCATCTGCGTCTTGACCGTGCCCACGGGGCGATCGTACAACTCGGCGATCTGCTCGTAGGTCAGCTCGCCGTTTTGCGCATGAGGAAGACTTCTTTTTCCTCGGGCCGCAGGTTCAGGAGGGCCTGGCGCAGCCGACACAGGGTTTCCTGGTCTTCCAGCCCGCTCAGCGGCGTGGCGTTGTCCGTGGTCGGCATGGCATCGGCCTCCAGCAGCGGTTTGACCCGACGCCGCCAGGCACTGCGCTGCAGGTCCTTGGCGGCGTTCAGCCCGACGCGAAAGATCCACGCCCGCAGGTTGTGGATCTCGGGCAGTCCGTCCTGCGTCCGCCAGCAGCGCAGGAACGCTTCCTGGGCCACATCCTGGGCGTCCTCGGCGTTGCCGAGAAGGAAACAGAGGGTGCTGACCAGCTCGTCGCGCAGGTCCGTGAAGGTGCGCAGCAGGATCTCGCCGGTGTTCGGCTGCACGGGACTTTCGGTTTTCGACTGGGCACGCGCGGGCGTGACTGGTCTGCTCATACCGTCATCCTTCCAGACGAGAGCGAGGGAGTTTCGGATTGCGCCGCGCGAAAAAAGATGGGAAACCGCGGGTTCCCTCCCGTTGGCCGATGCCGATGGTTCGGTGAATCGCCGTCAGCCTAGCGGGACGGCCCGGCGCGGACAAGTCGATTCGTACCCGTCCGCGTGACAGGGCGGGCCGGCGTCGTGCCTTCTGATTGTACGTGACACCCCCCGTCGGGCCGGCCGAGCATTCGGCCGGATCGCCGGGGGCTATCGAGGAAGGGCGGCGGCCTTATGGAAGCTCTGCTCATTTTTTTTGTGGTCCTCGGCCTCATCGCGGTGGTCGGCCATCTCCTCTGGCTGGCGGTCGCCGCGGTGATCCGGATCGTGTTTTTCACTCAGGCGCCCGGCCACTCCGCTCGCGAAACCGTCGTTCGCACGGAACTGGACGAGCTGGACATTACAACCCGGACGATCCGCGGCCTGTTGGCGCGCGGCGATCTCGACCGTGAGACCGTCCTTCGCCTTGAGCAGTCTTTGGAGGCGAGACGGCGTTCGCTCCAGGGTCGATCCACGCCCCCGGCCGCGAAGGTGCGGCCGTTGACGACCGGCCCCTCGGTGGAGCAACTCGAACAGTTGCTCGGCGGCATGCATCCGCGCGACCTGCCGCCGCGACAGCGTCAAGCAGCATTGGCCTGCTATCGCAATCTGAACAACAGCCAGAAGGCTTCGCTGAATGCGCCGACGCTCCTGGCCGTGGCCCGCTTGCTGTTCCTGGCGGGCCTGGCTTCGCGCTCCCTTGACGCCTATCGCCGATTGCTCGACGAGCATCCGAACCTGCCCGACCGTGCCGCTGATCGCACTGGAAGCCGCTCGCCTCGCCGTCCGCGAGGGTCAGGCGGATCTCGCCCGTCGCTTCCTGGAGATGGCGCAAGCCGGCGTGTTGACCGAATCGGATTACGAGGAGGTTCAGGCGCTCGCTGGCTTCGCTCGACGAATCCGTACAGGCCCCGACGCTCGTCACCCCGGCCGTGCCGGAAGCGATCCCCGAAGTCGTCCACGATGGCCCCGCGGATGTGATGGTCCTCCCGGAGCCGGTCCCCGCGGCCCCGATAGCACCGATCACGGTCGCGCCGCCACGCCCGCCGCGACGATCGCTCACGAACTTGTTGGCCGCGTTCATGGAAGAACGCAACATCCTCTGGGGCGAGTTGGCCGGCGGTCTGCTCATCGTCGGCTGCTCGATCGCGCTGGTCATCACGCTTTGGCACAGTCTCGAAGAATTGCCCTATTTTCCCTTCCTCATCTTCGCCTGCATCACCGCCGCGCTGTTCGGCGCCGGCGAATACACGCTGCATCACTGGAAACTCGAATCCACCAGCCGCGGTCTGCTCGTCATCGCGCTCTTGCTGGTGCCGCTCAACCTGCTCGTCCTCGCCGACCCGTCGCTCGGCCACGCCGGCACCGCTCTCGAAGTGACCTTCAAGGCTGCTGCGGTGCTCCTGTCGTTGGGTATGGTTCGTCTGGCCGGCCGCGATCTCATCGGCGTCGGGGTGCTGCCTGGTCCCGTTGATCGCCGCTGGCTGTTCATGCTCGCCATCGTCGGAGCGGCCGGCAGTCAACTGATGGTGCCGCGCCTGTTCGACGAAGAGCGGCCGATGCTGTTCGTAACGTTGGCCTGTGTGCCGGTCGTGTTTCATCTGCTGACGTGCGGCGCGGTGGCGGCCGGCCTTACCCGCGCGCTGGCGCGGGCCGAGAACAAGCGTTTGGAGCTGCGCCAGGCCAACGCGCTGTTCGTGTTCCTCGGTCTGGCGTCGTTCGCGCTGTTCGTCGCCCTCGGCTTTTTGCTGTCGCGCAGTGGTGATCCCGTTCACGCCTTGCCCCGCCTGGCGGTGCCGTTCGCGCTGGCGGGAGTGCCGATCCTGGCCGGCGGTTTGCTCGTCCGTCGCGGATTGCCGCGTGACGAGGGCGGCCCGCGCACGGCCGGCACGGCCGTCGCCTTCGTCGGTTTGGCGATCATGCTGTCGGCCGTGGTGCTGGCCTGGCCGCAGTCGCCGGCCGTGCTGCTTGTTTGTCTCGTCAACACCACGATCCTCGGTGCTATCGCCTTCCGCTGGCACCTGCCCGCTGCTCACGCCGTCGCCTTGCCCTGCTTCGCTTTGGCCACACTGATTGTGGTCCAGTTTGCGCAAGGCACCCTTCCCGTCCCAGCAGAAGTCGATCCGGGTTGGTGGCTCGCGCAGCAACTCCTGTCGCCGTCGAGCGGCATCGCGCTGGCAGGCCTGATGGTGCTGCTGACGGCGGGCGCGGAAGGATTGGCCCGCATCGGTCAGCGGTGGCACGCCATCAGCTATGCCCTCGGCGGTGGGGCGCTGGAGCATGTGCGCTTCTGGTGACGGCAGGGCATGGAATCGCGTCGCCCTGGCCGGCCGCGCTGGTCTACGTTCTCGCCGCCGGTTGCGCTTTGGTTCTGCACACCCGCTGGCGACTCCCCGCGCTGCCGTACACCGGCCTTGGCCTCCTCGTCGCCGCCAGCTTGTGGGGACTGTGGGCGACGGCTCCCGACAACCTGGCGGCCTGGGGCTTTGTCCTCGCGCTGGAATCGTCCGCGCTGGCGCTCTCGGCATGGTCGCCCCATGCGCTGCGACCGGCCTGCCGCGACCTCGCGGCCATCACGGCCGCCCTCGCTTTGGCGCTGGCCCTCTTCACGCCGGGTTTCCCCGCGCAGGGAATACACACCGCCACGGCAGCCGTGCTCGCCCTCATGACTTTTCTGCTGGCGCAGATCGTCCGCCGGCCGGAGCCGGCCTGGCTGGGATCGCTGCTCGTTTTCGCCGCCCTGGCCCATCTCTTGATTTGGGACGTCAACGAAAGCGCGATCGCGCGCCCGTTGCTGGCGGCGCTCCTGGCCCACGCCACGCTCACCTTGCTCGGCGCTTTTCTGCTACCAGCCCGGAGCGCCAGCGATGGGTCTCCCTTGCATTCACCGTTATCGCAATCCGCTCAGATCACGTCCGTGCTGGCGGCACCGTTGCTATTTCTGCCGGGGGTCGCGCCGCTGGTGCTGGCCGCATACACATGCTGGCTCGCACTCCTGTGGCTTCTCGTCGCTTGGATGCGGCGCGCGCCGGGATGGTTCACCGCGTTTCAGGCGGCCCTGAGCATGGCGGTTGTGCTCACCGTGAGCGCCGCCCTGCCCGAATACGAATGGTTCGATCCGCGCAGCTTGCAGGGATATGGCATCGGCTTGGCTCTGCTCGGCCTCGGCTGGATCGCCGCCCGCGCCGGCCTGTCGTCCAGTCCGCGCGTGCGTCAATTGTGGGACGCTCCCTGGCCGTCGCTGGATCGCGTGATACCCGCCGGACTCGTCGTGGGGCAGTTCGCGTTGGCCGTGTGGGGCATCTCATCGGGCGTCGTCGCCGAACTGACTCCGGCGGGCCGTACCTCCCTGCTCACCTGGCCGGCGGATAGCGTTCACGCTTACGGCCCCGGCGCGTGGATACTACTCGGTGTGCTGGCGCTGGTGCTTCTGGCGGCCCTGCGCGAGCGGGGTCGGGCCAGCATCATCCTCGGCCTGCTTGTGCTGGCCGTGACGGTGCCCGTCCTCACGGCGGGTCCATTCGAGTCCGAGCAGGCGACGGCCTCGGCGCTCCGTTGGGGGCTGGCCCTGTGCTTCGTCCTCTGTTCCGCCCTCGTCTGGGTGCGGCGCAGGCTGGCGCGGCTCGCGCACTCGGCGGGTGTCACGTTGTCGGCGGATTCACCGGCCGTCCACTGGACGCACGGATTGCTCGGCGTCGTCGCGGCCGGCGTATTTCTGTTGACCATGCAAGTCGCGGTGCTCGGCTTCGCCGGCCTTCGCCCCACGGGTCCGGGACCGGGGTCCATCTTCCGGGACATGGGCTGGGTTCTGTCGAACGTGGGACCGCTCGTCCTTCTCACGGTGGGGCTGGTGGGGCACGCTGTCCGCGAGCGTTCGCCGGCTTACGCCTTCACCGCCGGACTGGTCGCCAACGTCAGCGTGACCGGCAGCTACGCCCTGGCGGTAGTGACAGGCGGTCGTCACCTGGGAATCGCGGAAATCGCTTGCTTGTTGCAGCTCGTCAGCCTGACGGCGGCGCTTTGGGCGCTGGCCTGGCAGGCGAGCCAGCGCTGGGTGTTCGCCTGGCACGAAACGGGCGGCCCCGGCGGATTCATCCCCTCGGCCGCGGCGACGCCGCTTATGCTGTTGCAGATCGGTATGGCCTTGGCCGTGCAACTCATCCTTCTCGGCAGCGCGGTCCTTTCGCTCAGCGACCTGTCGGGCCGAATCACGGCGTGGTCCGCCGCCGTGGCGGAACCGCCGGCCTGGTTAGCACTGCTGGCGAGTATCGCCGCTCTCTTCGTCTGGTACAGGCAGCGGACGATGCCGCTGCCGTGGGGCTGGTTGTTCGTCGGCGGACTCGCGCTCACCAGCTTGCTTGCCTGTACCGCCGAGCGATCCTGGCCCGATGCGGGATATTACTTCCTGTTACTGGGCTGGCCGATCTACGTCCTGTGGTCCCTGCCGTTCCTCGTCGTGGCTGGGCAAAACTCGACCGGAGCGTCCGCAACGGTTCCTCTTTGGTTCTCTTTCGTTTCCTTCCGGCGCTTGGCCCCAGTGATCCTGCTGCCCTGTGCGTTCAGTGCGGCGGCGGCCTGGAACCTGGCTGCCTTCCGGCAAGAATTCCTCTGGGCGGCGGTGTCCGTCGCCCTGTCCGCACTCGCCACGGCCTGGCTCGCCGCTTGGCTGCGCAGCGAAAAGTTGGCGTTTCTCGCCGGCTTGGGCGCCAACCTGGCGACCTCATTGGCCGTCTGCCATTTCTATCCCCCGCAGTCGCCGTCCTTGCTCGCCCTCGTGCAGGCCAACGTGATCGCCAGCTCGTGCGTCGCGCTCGTGTGGCTGAGCGTTCGCCGTCTGCTGTCCCCGCAGCGTTCAGGACCACTGCTGGCGACGCAGGCCCTGATGGGACTGTTCCTTCATACGGTTTTGCTGCTCTTGCCGCTTCGGCGCCTGAGCGCCGATCCGGCCTCGCCTCCGGGTCCCTTGTTCGCCATGTTCGGCTCGGCCGCCGGTTGGATGGCGCTGTTACTATCGGCAACGGCCGCGTTCTGGTATCTCGCCGTCCGCGCGCCGCGCGGCCGCATTCACATCCTGGGGATCGTTGGTCTGTCCGCCGGTATTCTGGCCGCCTGCACGGCCAGCCTGTGGGACACCGGCAACTGGCTGTCCTTCCACGTCTTGTTGCTGGCCTGGTGCGTCCTCGGCCTGGCCGCCACGGCGATCGGCTCCCTGACGTTCTCCCTGCATCTGGCCGGCCTCTCCGTCTCCGAAAGCGGCGAGGTCCACGCGCGCCGCTTCGCCGCTCTCTTCCCGCCGCGCCCCTGCGCCGCTGGCTGGAAGGCATCGGCCTGGCCATTCTCGTGCTGGCCCTGACGAGCGCTCCCGACGGTCCGTGGTGGCCTTGGAGTTCAGCCGGCTCCGTTCTGGTTGTCAGTCTCATGGCAACCGTCTTGGCCCTGTGGTCGGGCCGTCAGCGCTATATCTGGGTTTCGGGCTTGCTGATGGACGACGTCGCCCTATTGTTCTGGAGATCGTGGGGACCGGGCACGGCGATCAGCTGCGCGCTGATGAACGCTCTCGGCCTGGCCGTGGCCGCCGCCTTCTGGACCTTCCTCGATCTCGCCCTATCCTCTTCGACCCCGGCGAAAGAAACGCCGGTACCGGCGCGTTCGGCTGCCTGGCTCAAAGGGCCGCCGTTTGCGCACTGTGCCGTCAACTTTGCCCTCGGCCTGCTGGTGCTGGTCGTGGTCGTGCTGTTGGCGTCAGACTTGCAACCGCCGCATCTCGATGTTTCGGGATCGTTCGCCTGGACCGTGTTCGCGGCGGTCGGCGGGGCGTTGACGCTCAATCTCTGGGACCAACGCGCCCGCTTCGCCCCGCCCGCGCTTTACATCCTGGGACTGGCAGGGATCGGCCTGGCGCTGCACGAAGCGACGCCAACGCCATCCGGTCTTGGCTGGAGTGCCGCCCTCGCCCTCGGCAGCTACGCGGTATTTGCCAGCATCATCGCTCGCATCTTCCATCGTTCCCATGAAAATTGGTTCGCTCCGGCTCAGGCGGTGGTGGCCTGTGTCGTCATCGCCTTGAGTCTGTGGATGTGCCTGGATTTCGCCACGGCGGCGGAACGGCTGGCCGGTCCCGCCGCCGTGCTGCTGCTCGTTTTCGCCGCCGTGATATTCATCGGGCGAGCGGGGTTGGTGGAGAAGGGCATACGTCCGGTCACGCTCGTCCTCGGTGCCCTGGCCGCTGCGGAGATCGGCTGGGCCAGTCCCGACCCCGGCGGGCCGGCCGCGTGGCTGCATCGCAACGTGCTGCTCATGGTCGCCCTGGCCGCCATGACGGCGCTGTACGGCGTCGCCCTGCCGCGCTGGTTGGCGCACGATGCCGAGTGGGTCCGCTGGGGCCGGCGCTTCGGCCCCGCGCTCGGCGTCCTCGCGTCGCTCACCCTGCTCGTCTTGCTCGTCCAGGAGTTCCGGCTTTACGACCCCCTCACGCGCCATACGCCGATGGCCCGGTCCGAAGTCCTCATTGTTCTGGCCGCACTTATTACCCTGATGGTCAGCGGCGTCCGCTTCGCCGTGGTGCCCGGCCGCGATCCGTTCGGCCTCTCGGAGCGCGGCCGCACGCTCTACATTTACGCCGTCGAATTGCTCCTGGTGCTGCTGTTCCTGCATGTCCGCCTGAACGTGCCCGAGTTGTTCCGCGGCTGGGCGGGCAAGTACTGGACCATCCTTGTCATGCTGATCGCCTTCCTGGGTGTCGGCCTGAGTGAATTCTTTGAGCGGCGCAAACTGCGCGTGCTGGCCGAGCCGCTTCAACGTACTGGCGTCTTCCTGCCGCTCTTGCCGTTGCTCGCGTTTTGGGCCAAACCGCCCGCGCCGGTGCTGGCCTTCGCCGATACGCACGCCCCTGGCCTACGACCCATGCTCGGCTACCTCGAAAAACTGCCGCAGCACTTCGATTCCTATGCCTTCCTCTGGCTGTTGGTGTGCGGGCTGTACGCGCTGGTGTCGCTGACTCGTCGTTCGTTCGTCTTCGCCCTGCTGGCGGCGCTGGCCGCCAACTTCGCCCTGTGGTCGCTCCTGACGCATCACGGCATCGCGTTTCTCTTGCATCCGCAGTGCTGGCTCATCCCACTGGCCGCGATCGTGTTGGCCGCCGAGCACGTTAACCGCGACCGCCTCAAACCCGAACTGAGCGCCGGCCTGCGCTACTTCGGCATGTGCATGATTTACGTGTCCTCGACGGCCGACCTGTTCATCGCCGGGCTGGGCAACTCGGTAGCGCTGCCGGTCGTTCTCGCCGTCCTGTCGCTGGCCGGCATCCTGACCGGCATCCTCATCCGCGTGCGGGCGTTCTTGTTCCTGGGCATCAGTTTCCTGTTCCTCGATGTGTTCACAATGATCTGGTACGCGGCCGTGGACCGCTATCAGACGTGGGTATGGTGGGTTTCCGGCATCGTGCTGGGGGCGGCGATCCTGACCCTGTTCGCGGTTTTCGAGAAGCGTCGCAACGATGTGCTGCATCTCGTGGAGGAAATCAAGCGCTGGGATTGACGCCTCGCGCCTCCTCCGAGGAGGCGTGTCTTGACGGAAGAAGAAAAGGTCCGAGGTATTCAGAACTCAATGCAGCAGTTCCCCAAGGGCGGGTCGTTCGGGGCCTGCCGGAGGCGGGCTGATCTCCTCGTACCTGATCGCAGCTCTTTCGCGGAGGGCGTCGTACTCGGCCCGCAAGCGCGTCAAGATTTCCTCTCGGCGCGGGTCGCGCTCCAGGCGGCTCTCGGCCTCCCAGAGGAGCTGACGCAAGTAGCACTCCTCGACGGACTCGCCCGGGAGCGGCTTCCAATGAACTCGGAACCAGGCCGGCCGGCTCTCGCGCTCGGCCCGGAGCGCGGCCGCCGCTTCGGCGAGCGTCAGGCGGCCCGCGTCCAGGTCCGCGACGATCTTGTGTGTGACTTCCGAACTGCGAAAGAGCCAGGCGCCGTCGGAATTCAATCGCTCCCGTTCCAGGACGGAGCGAATCAAGTCTCCCAGCAGGTGGGCCAGCGACTCACGATCGTCGGAAGACCATGTTAATCCGGCAGAGAGGATGGCCAGCGGAAAGACCGCGGCCAGGAATGTCCTCAGCAGACGCGACATCGTGGGTTCCTCCTCGGCGGGTGTCGGGGTTGGCGAAGGACCGATCAGGTCGGCCAAGCCCCGCGTTCTTGCGGCAGGCTCCAGGGCGGGAGAGGCGTTCATCATGCCTCTTCCCTCCTAGTCACGGAACTGGTTCCGATCACGCCGAATAGGAAGAATTTTTCATCTATTATTGTTTTTTCATTTGTTCTCTCGATATCTTCTCCCCCAAAGGAAACGATCTGCGGTGGGCGACGTGGAACCTCGGCTCGGTCGTCCGCGTTTCAGCCTACGGTCGGCACGACAGCGGGGTCGGAGACCCGCGCCGAGCGCGGGAAGCGTCTCCCACAAGAGGGGGCGGAGTAAGAAACCACCAGTTCAATTACCGCACCCGACCTTCTTTGTTTCTGCTTCTCGCTTCGCTTTGGCATTTGATTTGCTTACAACAAAACAGTTATCCTTAAGGTGATCCCATCCACGCAGTAATTCAGCCGGGAGATTGACTCATGCGAATTTGGCCGGGGCGGTCTTATCCCCTGGGGGCGACCTGGGATGGCGTGGGCGTCAACTTTGCCTTGTTCGTCGAGCATCCCGACGCCAAGGTCGATTTGTGTTTCTTCGACCCCGACGACCCCGCCAAGGAGACCGGCCGGTTCCGGCTGAAGGAAAACACCGATCAGGTCTGGCACGGCTATTTCCCCGACGTGCAGCCGGGGCAACTGTACGGCTTTCGCGTCCACGGCCCCTACGACCCCGCCAAAGGAGTGCGCTTCAACGGCAACAAGCTGCTCCTCGATCCCTATGCCAAGGCGATCGGCCGCAACCTGACCTGGGACGATTCACTGTTCGGCTACAAGCTCGGCGACCAGGCCGGCGACCTGTGCTTCGACGAGCG
This sequence comes from uncultured Planctomycetota bacterium, assembly GCA_963767535.1. GTDB lineage: Bacteria > Planctomycetota > Planctomycetia > Gemmatales > Gemmataceae > JAJPHU01. The sequence goes on along the minus strand of CAVYEC010000003.1, from coordinate 4,049,568 downwards.
CGATAGCGCCCCATTCGCCCCGCTGGCAGCCGTCGTCGATACCGCGTTCACCTGGGGCGACGACCGGCCGCCGCGCACCCCCTGGCACAAGACGCTCATCTACGAGCTGCACGTCAAGGGGTTCACGCAGCGGATGCCGGACGTTCCCGAGAAACAGCGCGGCACCTACCTCGGCCTGGCTTCCGAGGCGGCCGTCAAGCATTTGCTCGACCTCGGCGTTACCGCCGTCGAGCTGATGCCCGTGCATTATTTCCTCTACGACCGCCACCTGATCGAGAAGAAACTTACCAACTACTGGGGCTACAACTCGCTGGGCTACTTCGCGCCGCACCCCGATTATGCCTCGTCGGAGGGCGCGCGCGAGTCGGTGCAGCAGTTCAAACGGATGGTGCGCGGCCTGCACGCGGCGGGACTGGAAGTCATCCTCGACGTGGTGTACAACCATACGGCCGAGGGCAACCAGATGGGGCCGACCCTGTCCATGCGCGGTGTGGACAACGCCTCCTACTACCGCCTGTCGCCGGAAGACCCGCGCTATTACATGGACTTCACCGGCTGCGGCAACACGCTGAACATGCGCCACCCGCGCGTGTTGCAACTCATCATGGACAGCCTGCGCCACTGGGTCCAGGAATTTCACGTCGATGGCTTCCGCTTCGATCTCGCCAGCACGCTGGCCCGCGAGCTACACGATGTCGATAAGCTGGGCGCGTTCTTCGACATCATCCACCAGGATCCGATTCTGTCGCAGGTCAAGCTGATCGCCGAGCCGTGGGACGTGGGCGCCGGCGGCTATCAGGTCGGCAACTTCCCCGTCTTGTGGACCGAGTGGAACGGCAAATACCGTGACAACGTGCGCCGCTTCTGGAAGGGCGACGGCGGCACCGTCACCGAGTTCGCCACACGCCTGTCCGGTTCGAGCGACCTGTATGCCTACAGCGGCCGGTCGCCCTATGCCAGCATCAACTTCATCACCTGCCACGACGGCTTCACGCTGCAAGACCTCGTCAGCTACAACGACAAGCACAACGAGGCCAACGGCGAGGACAACAAGGACGGCGCCAACGACAACAACAGCTGGAACTGCGGGGTGGAGGGGCCGACCGACGACCCCACAATCAATACTCTGCGCGAGAAGCAAAAGCGCAACCTGATGGCCACCCTGCTGTTCTCGGCCGGCGTGCCGATGATCTGCGGCGGCGACGAGCTGAGCCACACGCAGAACGGCAACAACAACACCTACTGCCAGGACAACGAGCTAACCTGGCTCAACTGGGAATTGAACCCCCAACAACAGGAATTTATGGAGTTCGTCAAACTGGCGGCGCGCATCCGCAATGAGAACCCGGTCTTTCACCGCCGAAAATTCTTTCAGGGGCGTAAGATCCGCGGCTCGGACATCAAGGATCTGTCCTGGTTCGACCCCAACGGCAAGGAGATGACCGACGAGGCGTGGAACGCCGGCTTCGTTCGCTGCCTGGGCGTGCGCCTGGCTGGCGACGTGATCGGCGAGGAGGACGAGCGCGGCGAACCGATTACCGGCGACACGCTCTTGCTGCTCCTCAACGCCCACCACGAGCCGATTCCTTTCAACCTGCCGGCGGCGCGGGACGAACAGCACTGGGAGATTCTTCTGGATACGGCGTCCGCACACATTCCCCCGACCTCGACGATGTGGGCGCCGGGGACGTATCCGTTGCAGGGCCGCTCGCTGGTCGTGTTGCGCATGCGCGGACGTGAGGAAGGCGTGCCGGTCGTCACGCCGGCGCAGACTGCGACGCTTATCAAGGAGCAACCGCTGCCGAAGCAGCCCCGCCTGGAGCCGGTCGGCGGTTGATCGCGTCGTCACCTCGAAACCTTCTCGCTTAGCGACGCTTCGCAGAAGCGTGCGAGTGTACGCTTCTGCGAAGCGTCGCTAAACGAGATACTTACGCAGATCGACGACGCGCCAGGGCGGCTATCTCCAGTTTGACGAGTTGCTGTACGACGGCAGTCGCCCGGGGCCGGTCTTCGGGACGATGGGCCAACAAGCGCTCGATCAGCGCAACCAGGGAGGCCGGCAAGCCGGCGACGCTTCGGCGGATGTCCGCCGGGGGATCGCAGCGATGCCGGCGAAACGTCTGCCGCAGCGAGCCGGACGGGTAAGGCAGCCGCCCCGTGAGCGTCTCGAACAACATCACCCCCAGGCTAAAAAGATCGCTGGCCAGGTCTTCGGCGGGCAGGGAATCGCACTGTTCTGGTGCGAGATAGTTGGCTGTGCCCAGCACATAGCCGGCCCGCAAGAAGGCGGCATTCTCGCCGACGCGATGGGCGAAACCGAGGTCGATGAGGATCGCGGTGCCGTCGTCGATCAGACGAACATTATCGGGTTTGATGTCGCCGTGGAGGAAGCCCGCCGCGTGCAGGGCGGCGAGGGCCTCGCTGACTTGCCGGATGATCCACAGCGCGTCCGATAGCGGCAGGCGAAAATCGCGCCGCAACCGGCGGCGAAGCGACTCGCCCGGTAGCAGGTCCATCACCAGGAAGTAGGGCGGCGTGGTGACGTGGGCGTGGTGGACGCGCACCAGATGCGGGTGGCGCACGCCGAGGCCGGCCCGCGCTTCGCGCTGGAGCAGCTTGATTCCAGTCTCCGGATCATCCCAGTCCTCACGCAAGAGCTTGACGGCGCAGGGGGCGTCCCCGTCGAGGGTTCGGGCCGAATACACCGAAGTCATCGGCCCGCCGCCGAGCCGTTGCAAGAGTTGATAGCCCGGTATTCGCGGAATCGGGTACATCGTCCCGATTATCGGCCATTTCGTCCGGCCGGATGCAGAGAATCCCGTTCCCAACCCACCGGACCACGGCGAACGCGATCGTACAATGAGGCGGACGCCTTCGCTTACTCGCTCAAGGGGAAGTCATCGGAACACCATGCTTCTGCTGAAATACCACGGCACGACCCCCATCCCCGTTGAGGCCGAGTGCATCACGCCCGACAACCTCGCCGGCAAGAGCGCCGCCGAGATCGCCGCCCTGCCGGTGCAGCACGGCAACGCCTCCGTTTCCCTCGGCGAGTTTTTCACGGTTGAGGGAGATGCCGGCGACGGTGAGGTCGTTGTCGAAGGCGATTGCTCGCGCGTCAAATGGCTTGGCGCCGGCATGACGGCGGGGCGTCTCACCGTCCGCGGCAACGCCGGGATGCACCTCGGCTCCGAGATGAAAGGCGGACAAATTCGCGTCCACGGCCACGCCGGCGATTGGGTCGGCGGCGAAATGCGCGGTGGACGCATCCACGTCCACGGCGATGCGGGCCACCTCGTCGGCGCTGCCTACCGCGGCAGCCGGCTGGGGATGCGCGGCGGTGCCATCCTGATCGACGGCAAGGCGGGCAACGAAATCGGCGCCACCATGCGCCGCGGTCTCATCGCCGTGGGCGGCGCCAGCGGTGATTTTGCCGGCGTCTCCCTGATCGCCGGCAGCATTTTTCTGTTCGGTCCCGGTGGCGACCGGCCCGGCGCGGGCATGAAGCGCGGCAGTCTCGCTTTCTTCGGCCCCCCGCCGGCGCTTCTGCCCAGCTTCCGCTACGCCTGTACCTATCGCCCGGTCTTGTTGGCCTTGTACCTGCGACAACTCCGGGCGTGGGGATTTCCCGTCGAGGAGCGCTTTCTGGGCGGCAGTTGGCGGCGCTACTGCGGCGATCTAGTGGCGCTGGGCAAGGGGGAGATTCTGACCTGGCAAGCGAACTGAGTTCCGCGCTCGACAACCATCCGAGCGTACGCAGATCGTCGCGCGGCTCGTCAAAACTGCAACTGCCGAACGACAGCATCGCGTCGCGCCGGGCGGCCCGTATCTCAGTCGTATCGGCCCGCACATCGCGCCAGCTCGCGCCGTCATCGTCGAACGTGAAATGTTCGGGGCGATCGTCGTCGAGGATTGGCACGATCTGTTCGGTGTTCAAATGACGCGCGTGGGCCAGGACGCCGGCCAGAAAAACATTGACGAAGCCGTGCATTTTTACTTTCAGAGCGGGGTCAAAGTGCGGCAAGGGGTGGTGCAGTCCGGCCGTCGCCTTGAAGGGCACGCCGGCATCGAGACAGGAGCGAAGGACGGCGGCGATTTGTTCGCTGCTCGGAAACGCGGACGCCTCCAGGCCGCCGCAGCGCAGCTTGAAGCCGATCCCTTCGCCCTTCCAACGCTCCATCTGCTTCAAGAGTCTGCGGAGTTCGCCCGGCGCCTCGACAAACAATCGCAAGCCCGCCGCCGACACATCCTGCACGATCTGATGCAGAACCTGGACCGAAGAAGCCGTGCCCAGATCGGCAAAGTCGGCCGGAAGGCGTGCCTCCAGCACATCCACCCGCTCGCCAAGCCGGGTGCGGAACGTGCTGATGTCCGCCAGATCGGACTGCAAGCCGGTGAGGAACTCCTCGGTCGTCGCCCCGCCGCGTGCGAGGGCGGTGAAAACGAAGGTCGGGCCGGAGCGAAGCGGTTCTTCGTCGTACCGTTCCAACTCACCCAGGCGGGCTGCGGGGATGACGAAGCGGCCAAGCATCCAGGTATCGGCTTCCTGACGGTAGTGCGCGTAATTGCGGATGGCCAGGTCGATCGGCAGTTTCGCGGGAGGAAACAGGCCGGCGTAATCGACGATTCCGGTCAGCAAGGCACGCAAACTGGCGAACATGGTGGATTCCCCAAGGTCGTCGCAACTTCCCTTATTGAATCAACTTCGGGACTGGACGGCGAGCGCGAAACGTGAGAGGATCGTTCCAACATACCGGCCGACGGTAGGTATGTAAATCGTCTACGGGCGCAAGTTTTTCGGCTTTCCGCGTTCTTTGAGTGAACAGAGGATGAGTACCGCAAGGGGAGCCTACCCATGACGCAGACGCCGCGAACACTGGCCGATCTCTTCACGCAATACCTGCACCGTCAGACGGCGGCCCAGGCTGAGGGGTTGGGATTTGCGGATGCGGACGGGCAAGTTGTACCCCATGAAGCCGTGCCCGTGCAGCCGGTCGATCCGCGCCTGGCCTGGGAGGATTGCCTGGCGGCCGTGCGTCATTTTCCTGCCGCCCGAAGCGAACCGCGCTGGCAAGTGCCGCCGGAGTGGTCTGCCCTCGTCGCCGCCCACGAACCGGCGTTTTCACTGGCCTTCTGTGTCGGCAACTTCCCGCAGCTTGTGCGCAACTTGCACCCGCTTCTGAGCGGCGGCGATCTGGCGGTCCTGCGCCCTGCCGAGGGCAGGCCAATGTCCGCTCCGACTTCCTTGCTGGAATGGGCGAGCGCGACGCGCAGCTATCCCCAGGTTTTGCTGGCGGCCGGCGTCTTGCGTCTGGCCCGTCACTTCGACGAAGCCGAGCGTTTGCTGCAATCGACGGACAAGATACCGGCGGCGTGGCAAGCGGTGCGGACCAATGAGGAAGCGGCGCTGGCCTGGCATCGCGGGCAGTCGGAAAAGGCGTTGGCGCTGTGGCAGGCTCAGAAAGATAGCGTGCCGGTGTTGTTCAACCGCGGCATGGCTTCTCTCTTCCTCGGCCGCATCGCCGGGGCACGGAGTCGCCCTCGCCGAGGTCGTCTCGCAACTGCCGGACACGAGCGCCTGGCACCATCTGGGACACCTCTATCTGGCCCTCGCGGATGCTCGCGGCTGAAATACAACCTGCATTGATTTCACATAGCCCCCGGCTTGCCGGGGGTTTTTCGTTTCCCCCGGCAAGCCGGGGGCTATGTGGCTAACTGTACATCAGAACAGAAGATCGCTACCGCTGCGACCGTTACAATCGTCAGGGCCATGATCTCGCGGCTGGCAACGGGGGCGCGCATAACGATGAAGAAATCCATACGAGAACATCTGCCGCTCGCGCCGCTGCTGCACGCCTACACACGCGCCGGAATCCCCAGCCTGGCGGAACTGCACCACCTTCCGGGCCTGGGGCCGCGCTTCGCCGCTGTCCTGTCCGCCTCGGTGAAATTTCTCTTCCCGGACTTTCTCGATTCCGCTCCCGTGGAGCAACTCGCCGACACCCTGGTCCGCTTTTACGAAGCCTGCGTCGATCCGCCTTTGCACGCGGAGACGCTGCGCCGGCGGGCCGGCATCGTTCGACACGGTTTGACCTATTTGCTGCGCGGCCGCGATCCGCTGCCGATCAAGGCGGCGGCGTGTTTGAGTGCGTCGGGAGCGTATCACGTTCCCGGCTTGGGTCCGCGCTTCTGGTCGGCCTTGCTGCAAGGACTAGAACCGTCGCGCCATCCCGGTTGGACGCCAGCCATCCTTACCGGATTGGATCGCCTCGGTCTGGCGAGTTGGCGGCGCGGCGACGGGCCGGAGGTCATCTACACCGCCTTGCTGTCCGCGTATGGCCGCATTCTGGCGGTGGAGCCGGCGCTATCGGCGCTGCATGTCGATCATTTCCTCACGCTCGTCGCGGCCATGCGTGGCCGCAATCTGCCGCGCACCGAGGAGGCGATGACACGCAGTCCGATCCGCGATGCCATCCGGCGCGAACGCGCTCAACTGCCGCTGCGCGAACGACTCAAGGAACGCGGGCAGGCGCTGGCCGATGGACAGGGCAAACTCGAAACCGCCCTGGCCAACAGCGACGGCAAGGGGATCGGCGACGCCCTGGCGACGGCCGACCCCAACGGCTCGGCGCGTTCGCCGCTCGACTGGGGACAACACGCCGACACGCTGACCTTGTGGGTCGGCCGGCTCTGGGAGACGGACGATCCCTATCGCACTTTGACCGCGTTCTGGGCGGCCGATTCGCTGCCGGGCGCCGGACTGTGGCTGCCGGCCGCCGTCCTGCATCTGCGCGACCCGCAGCATTTCGCACCCTGGGATGAAGACATCCGTGCCGGCTACGCCACCCTTGACGACCTCGCCGACCACGGGGAAGCGCCGGCCGAGCGCTACCGACTTTTCAACGAGGGTGTCGCCTGGCTGCGTCAGCGCCATCAACTCCATCCCCTGGAGATGCCCGCGATCCTGGCCGCTTGCGGCGCGGAACGGGACGAGAATGATCCGCGTTCCTTCACGGGATTCTGTGCGGATACGTTCCACTTCCTCGGCGAACTGGCCCACAACAACAAGCGGGCCTGGATGGAACGCCAGCGCGACCGCTATCGCTTCGCCGTGCGCGAGCCGCTGGTCGAGTTGTGCGGCGATCTAGCCGGACGCTACGTCGAGCCGGTGCTACGCGGCCAGCACGGTTGGGATCTCGATACCCGGCCGCGTCCCGGCCGGGCGCTGACGAGCATTTGCAAAAACGCCTACGGCCGCACGCAGCCGTACAACACGGCGCTGTGGATCGCCTTCTGCCGGCGAACCGATACGGGCCGGCGCGAGGATGTGCAGTTCTTCGTGCGCCTGGACGGCGAGGGGTTGCGCTACGGCCTGCGCCTGGGCCGCAAGGCGCAGCGCCGCGGTGCAGCGTTTTCGCCAGCACGTCCGGCACCATGCGGAATTGCTGTATCGCGCTTTGCGCGAACGCGGCGCCTTGTCCGAATGCCATTTCGGATCGACGGACGCACCCGAGTCCGCCGGCGCTGTCACCTCGCCGGAGGACTTGCGCGCCTGGGCCGAGGGCCGATCCTTCGAGATCGCTTGCACGCTTCCGGCCGAGTCAGCCCTGTTGTCCGGCGACGAATTGGCCGGCGAGATCCTGCTGACGTTTGATCGACTGCTGCCGATCTACGCTTGCGCCATCGAGGACGATACCCACGCCTTCCTGGTCCGCTGTCTGGGCGGAGCGGCATCGACGGAGCCGTATGGCGAAACAGATTTCCAGCGCGCTACTCTCTTGGGCCGCGATTGGCTCGACCGGGCGGCGTGGTCTGCTCGACCTGAAGCGCCAGCTCATCCTACAAGGCGTGCCCGGCACCGGCAAAACGCTCGTGGCCCATCATCTGGCCCGTTTGCTCACGAGCGGCCGCGACGAACACGTTCGCCTCGTCCAGTTCCACCCCGCTTACAGTTACGAGGAATTCGTCGAAGGCATCAAGGTGCGTTCCGTGACGGTGGACGGCCGCTTCGACGTGACGTATCCGGTCGAGGACGGACTCTTGTGCGCCTTCGCGGAGCAGGCCAGCCGCCGGCCGGCCGAACCGCATGTTCTGCTCATCGACGAAATCAACCGCGGCAACCTACCGCGCATCTTCGGCGAATTGCTCTATTTGCTGGAGTACCGCGAGCAGGCGGTATGTTTGCCGTGTTCGCGGCGCAGCTTCCGCCTGCCGGGCAACCTGTATCTCCTGGCGACCATGAACGCGGCGGATCGCTCGGTGGCTTTGATCGATCAGGCGTTGCGGCGGCGCTTCTCGTTTCTCGACATGCCGCCCGACGCCGGCGTGCTGACCCGCTGGCTGCAAACGCACACGCCGGCCGCCGGCCCTGCCTTTGTCGAGCGCGTGCTGCTCCTGTTCGAGCGACTGAACACCCTCTTGCGCGGTGACCTCGGCCCCCAGGCCCAGATCGGCCACAGCTATTTCATGGTGCCAGGCCTCGACGAGGCCCGGCTGCGTGTCATCTGGCAGCATCACGTTCGGCCGCAGTTGGAAGAACAGTTCGCCGGCCAACCGACTCGCTTGTCGGCTTATGATTTCGACCAACTTCTGGATGGCACTCCACGCCGCAAAGGACGCCGAAGAGGCGTGAGCGTCGGTTAATTGCGAGACATACGGCACAACTCGGAACACATCGTGCGCAGTTGCTTGACTTGAAGGATCAAAGCGCTGAACATATACCGCTGGCAACGGTAGAAGTAGAGTTAGCCCTAGCGAGGAACAAGCGGTCCCTTTTTGCCCCTCCCGTCGTGTCCGAGCGGGCGGGCCGGTTGGGGAGAGTTCCAATGCTTTTTTCCCTCTCTTGAAGAACCATGACGGAAGCCGACGTCACCCTGACCGACTATGCCCTGGCGCTGGAAGGCGTTCTCTTTCTCCTTCTTCTTCATCGCGGCCAAGCGCGTCCGGGCAGCCTCCGATTCTGGTTCGCGCTCTTTTTCGCCTCCATGAGCGCCGCGTCTCTTTGCGGCGGCACGGTCCACGGCTTCTTCCTCGACGAACAATCCCTGGGATGCGCGATCCTTTGGCCGATGACCTTGCTCGCGGTCGGGGTGACGACGCTCTCGACCTGGGCGATCGGCGCCAACCTCCTCATCCGGGAACGGGTCGCGCGGTGGGTGCTCGTGGCGGCCGGCGTCCAGTTTGCGCTTTATGGCGTCGTGGTGCTCTTTCTAACCCAGGAGTTCTGGGTTGTCGTCGTGGACAATCTTCCGGCCGCGCTCTTTTTGCTCGTTGTGCTCGGGCTGGCCTATCGGCGGGAAAAGCATGGGAGCTTGTTACTGGCCGCGGGAGGCCCCGCCTTGACCTTGATCGCCATGCTTCTCCAACAGCTAAGAGTTGGCATCCATCCCGTCTATTTCAATCACAACGCGCTTTACCACGTTCTCCAGGCCATTGCTCTTTTTTTGTTCTTCCAGGGCGGCCGGGGATGGATGGATCGACGAGAAGAGGAGAGAACGGCAAGCAAAACGAGTGCGTTGCCGACCAAAACGGCCGAACGGAGACCTCTTTCGGGAGCCGACTATGCCAACACGCCGTGAGTTCCTCAAACGGACGACCCAACTGGGTACGGCCCTCGCGCTGCCCCTGCACGCTCCCGTCGGCGCGGCCGACTCTTCCGAAGGAGTCGAAGTCAACGATGTGCAGTCGCAATTGAACGCCACGCGCGTGCATCGGATTGTCCAGCCGACGTCCGTGGATGCGATCCAGGCGGCGCTGCGCGACGCTCAGCGGGAAGGGCGGGCCGTCAGCGTGGCCGGGGGCCGGCATGCGATGGGAGGCCAGCAATTCGGCCGCGATACTCTTCTGCTCGATACGAAGCGGTTCAATCGGATCGTGAACTTCGATCGGACCAAAGGGCACATCGAGGTCCAGGGCGGGATCGAATGGCCGGAATTGATCGCCTACCTGGAACGCGAACAGGCCGGCCGCCCCGACCAATGGGCCATCCGCGAGAAGCAAACGGGCGTGGACCGCGTGAGCCTGGCTGGATTCTCTGGCGTCCAACATTCACGGTCGTGGCCTGCGTTTCCCGCCGATCGTCGGGGATGTGGAGTCCTTTGTCCTCCTCGATGCGGACGGCAAACTCCACACGTGCAGTCGCCGGGAGAACGCGGAACTTTTCTCGTTGGCCATCGGGGGCTATGGCCTCTTCGGGATCATCGCGCAGGTGACCTTGCGCCTGGTTCCCCGCACCAAGGTCCAGCGCGTGGTGGAAGTGATCGCGGTGAAGGACCTCCTCCCCTGGGTCGAAAAACGTCTCCAGCAGGGCTTCCTCTATGGCGACTGCCAGTATTCGACCGACCTCCAGACCGATGCGGAGTCGCACAGGGGCGTGTTCTCCTGCTATAAGCCGGTGGAGCGCGGCACCCCAATCCCCGAAAAGCAAAAACAGCTTTCCGTCAAGGATTGGGCCGAACTGTATACCCTGCGCGCACGGACAAAAAGAAGGCGTTCGAGAGATACTCGAAGTATTACCTCAGCACGTCGGGCCAGGTTTATTGGTCCGACACCCACCAACTCGTCGGCCATTTCGAGGGTTACCGCGAAGCCGTGGACAAAGAACGCGGCACGGAAATGATTACCGAAGTCTATGTCTCCAAGGAGGCTTTTTTGCCCTTCATAGCTCAGACACGCAAGGACTTCCTGGAACACAAAGTCGATATGACCTACGGGACGATCCGCTTCATCGAAAAAGATCGAGAGAGTTTTCTCGCCTGGGCCAAGGAACCTTCGGTCTGCATCGTCTGCAACCTCCATGTGATCCACACGGAAGAAGGCAAGAAGAAGGCGGCGGAGGACTTTCGTCGCATCATCGACCGCGCGATCGAACACGGGGGACGTTACTACCTGACGTATCACCGCTGGGCCACTCGCAAGCAGGTGGAGACCTGCTATCCCCAGTTCGCCGAGTTTCTGCGTCTGAAAAAGAAATATGATCCCCGAGAGCGTTTCCAGAGCGATTGGTATCGTCACTACAAAACCCTGTTCGCCAAGTGACGGCGGAAAGCCCGCGCTGAGGGGAGACCCTTGCCGTGAAGGACAGCACGCCTAGCGCCACGGCCGTCATCGTGGCCAAGAACATCGCGCTCGTCGCCGCCACGCACGGACTATCCGATTTCGTGGCTCCCGAGGCCGCCCGCCTCACGGGCTTGCTCCTCGAAGCGCATTCTCGGCGCGGGAAGACATTCCTCCGAAGAGCGCGCTATCGCTGGTTTCAATTCCTCTTCCACTGTTACGAACGCTGCACCATCCCGGGGCTGGCCCTGCACCAAGCTTTACGCAAACGCCACATCGAACAGGCCGTACGCGCCAGCCTGGCCCAAGGATTCGAGCAAGTAGTTGTCCTGGGGGGCGGGCTGGATACGTTGGCCTTGAGGTTGCACAAAGAATTCCCCCAGACCAACTTTCTGGAGCTGGACCACCCCGCCACGCAGCGCGTGAAGCGTGCGGTGATCGAGAGCCACCAACTGGCCGGCGAAACTTGAAACTGGTCCCTGTGGATTTCACTCGGCAAACCCTGGAGGATTCCCTCACCATCCATCCGGGGCATCTCCCGGTGGCGAAGACCGTGTTCCTTTGCGAAGGAGTGCTCATGTATTTGGCCGCCGAGGAAGTTATCCGTCTTTTCGGTGTGGTCCGGCAACAAAAAGCCGCCGCTGTACGGTTCATCTTCACTGCTATGGAACTGGATCAACACGGGAGGCCCGCTTTTCAGAATTCCACTTGGTTGGTGCGACTCTGGCTCAATTGGAGAAAAGAGCCATTCCAATGGGGCTTGTCTCGAACCGAGATTGAGGACTTCGTCGCCGCCCAGGGTTTTTCCCTGAAGGAACGACTAAATAGCGTAACATTTCGGCAATTGGACCTACAAGATGGCCGCCGCACGGAAGTTTTGGCGGAAGGCGAAATCCTCTGTGTGTGCGATAGAAACTGACTGTCTTGTTCGATCGCCTGCTCGACGGCGGCTCGCCCCGACCCGGACGCCGCCGGCGCGTGGGAGTCGGTTGAGCGTTCACGTATCGAGAAGTAAGAACTCCTCACGTTTCACTGAACTCCTGCCGCCTCTCCGGCGCCATCGTTAATCCCGGTGAACCATGACTTCCGCCGACGGCCACGATCAGCCACGGGAAGGAGTCGATAAGGGCCGCTTGCTTGCGTACCTGCTGTCGTTGCCGGTGTACTTTGCCCTGTTCATGTTCCTACCCGCCGGCACCTGGGCCTGGACGAAGGGCTGGCTCTTCCTTGGGGTGATGCTCGTCGCGGGGGTCGTCGTTTCCGTGTTCCTTTGGCGTGTCAATCCTGACGTGGTGGCCGCCCGGAGTCGTGCCTTCAAGGTGGCCAAGCGCTGGGACAAGCTCCTGCTGTGGTTCTTCTTACCGGCGGTGTATACCATCATCCCCGTGGCGGTGCTGGATGACGGGCGATTTCACTGGTTTCCCTTGCCCGGGTGGGTCTGCGGCGTCGGTTATGTTCTGCTCCTGGTCGGCACGGCCGGCATCACATGGGCGGAAGCCGTCAACAAGTTCTTCGAGCCGGCCGTTCGCATTCAGACGGAACGAGGTCACAAGGTCATCGACACCGGCCCTTACACCTTCGTCCGTCACCCCGGTTACGTCGCCGGCATCTTGATTTTCCTGGGCATCCCCTTGTGCCTCGGTTCCGTGTGGGCACTGATCCCCGTCGGGTTAGCGACCTTGCTGATTCTGCTTCGGACTCGTTGGGAAGACGAGATGTTGCAAGAAGAGTTGCCCGGCTACAAGGAGTACTGCGCAACGGGTTCGTTACAAGATGATTCCAGGGGTGTGGTAATAGATCATTTCTGAGCCGGCAGCACGCCGCAATGAATCAGCGTGGGAACGATCGGCTCCGGCTTCAGCCCGGCCGCGCTCAGCCAGGCGCGGTACTCGGCGGCGCTGTAGGCGCGGCCCTCGGTCTGGCAGAACAGCGCGGCCGAGTACAGGGAGATCGGCAGCGGCCCGTCGAGCGCGTCGTTGAGAAACACGTCATGGACGAGCAGCCGCCCGCCGGCCGGCAGCACGGCGGCGCAGCGGCCAACGAGTTCCTCACATTGCTGCACGTCCCAATCGTGCCGCACGTTGGACAGCAGCATCACATCCGCGGCCGGAACGGGATCGACAAACATATCGCCGGGCCGACACTCCAGGCGATCGGTCACGCCGTGCGTGGCGGCCATCTCGGCGGCCACTTTCAGCACCTCGGGACGGTCCCAGACGATGGCGCGTAACTGCGGATTCTTGCGCAAAAAGCCGATGCTGAAAAGTCCCGTACCGCCGCCGACATCGAGCAGTACGTTCGCCCCGTCCAGCGGCAGGCGTTCGGCCAGCACCGGCGCGACGTTGCGAGCACGGCCGGCCAGGGCCAGGGTCAGACGACGGGCCTCCGCCTCCTTTTCCATCGCCGAGGCGACGCCTTCGCGGTAGATGAACGCGGCACCGGCCTCCTCCGGTTTCATGCCGGCCGGCCGATTGGTTCGCAAGCGTTCGACCATCTCCAGCACGCCGGGACTGTCCGCGCCGAGTCCGATGTAACCGCTGATGTCGAACGGTTGTCCCAGAAGAAACTCCCGGCTCAGGGACGTTAATTCCAATTGTTCGGAATCGTTCCGGGCCACGAGTCCCATCGCTCGCAGGGCCGTCAGCAACACCACGGCGGGGCGCTCGGCCAAACCCAGGTCGCCGCGCAACGCTTCCAGGGAGCGCGGCCCCTTGGCCAGATGCTCGAAAAGGCGAAAGTGCGCGACGGCAACGCAGAGCAACTCCGAACCGTAATGGCCGCGGAAGTGTTCAAAAATCGGCGTAGGATCGAGCGGGGGAGCGCTGAGGGGAGGCAAAGTCACGGCATCACACTCTCGCGACAGAGACCGATCGGCCCGGCTCGCCGACAGGGAGCCGGTTGAGGATACCCTATGAGCGCTTCTGCGGATTGTCGAGGTCCACAAGGAGGCTCTGGGCGAAGGGAGTTGCACTGGCCCGGCTACCGGCTCGTGGACATGATAGGGGAGCGACGGTCAGGAAAAATCCGCCGAGTCGCAAGGAGAGGGCAATGGATTGGCGCACCGTGACGGAGGCCGACTGGAACACCTGCGTCCATCCGAAGCCGATGCTCGCCTATTTGCGAGGACCAGGCCATGCAACCCGTACCAACGTCGGCCGGCGGAAGTTGCGTCTGTTCGGCTGCGCGTGCTGCCGGCGCGCTGGAGCGTGCTGTCGGACGAGAGGAGCCGTCACGCGGTGGAACAGGCGGAACAATTCGCGGATGGAACCCTCGACACCCAGCAATTGCGGCGAGCGTTCGGGCCAGCACGTCTAGCTTATGACGACGCCGTTTATCGCCGCAAGGCACCGGCGGATGCGGCACTTTGCGTCATTCTGGATCAGGCCTGGGCGGCGGCCGCCGTCTGGCGAACCATAGCGGGCAAGCAGACGACCCGCCTGACGGAATCGACCCCGGAGCAGGAGACGGCCGCCCAGGCCGCCCTGCTTCGCTGCATCTTCGGCAACCCGTTCCGTCCTCCGCTCGCTCTCGGCCCCTCCGTCCGCGCCTGGAACCATCGCTGCGTCGTCCGGCTGGCCCAGGCCGCCTACGACGACCGCCTGTTGCCGGAGGGGACGCTGGATCCGGCACGCCTCGCGGTCCTGCTCGATGCGCTTGAAGAAGCCGGCTGTAACGATGTGGAGATACGGGGGCATTTGCGGGGATCCGAACCGCACGTTCGCGGCTGCCATGCGATCGACGCCCTCCGGGGCAAGTCTTGACCTTGATCGTCCGCGAAGGACAGGCCGAAGGTATTCGCCGAAGTCGCGGGCCGCCCTCTTGAGGTTGCCTTTCAGAAACCCTTCCGGTCCAGCCAGGCGACCGCTGCCTGAGCCGGTCGCGGGTCCAGGTGAAACGGCTCTCCCACCGCCATCCCCAAGGTTTCCGCCGCGAAACGTCTTTGCCATATCGGAGTCTCCAGGTGCCGGATGACCGGGATCAGCTGTTTCATTGCCTGTAGCTTGCGGCGATCCCGGAAATGCAACCAATCAGCCTTCATCCGCTTATGGGACAGGCGGAATACCCACTTGTTGCCCAGCCCGAACAACCAGTGCAGGAGCATCTCCAGCGGGTAGGTTATCCACGCGGAGGTCAGCGGGAATTCCTTCATCAACTCCCAACGCAACCGACGTCCGATCAGGGCCAGCGCTTTGTGGTGTGAGGAAATGTATGCCGCAGCCTCTTCTTCGAGGTCGGGGTTCGGCGGCGTTTGCTGCTCTTTGGTCAGAGTGATCTTCTCCACGGTATCCGTTCGCGGCCCTGCTTCCGCGATGAGCGGCCCGATGCTATTTGCCTGTGCGGTACGGCTCCCTAACGGGCCGAGTCCCCATTTCTCGATCATGTATTTCAGCAAACTCGTGTGGTCGAACACCGTGGTATCGAAGCCGCGCTTCACCCAAGGGGACACGAGCAGGGCCGGCACACGGATGCCGAGTCGATTGAACCAGTTGAACTGCTGCTCCTCCCAATCGGGCTGAAGGGGACTGGGCGGCTCGGCCGCGAGCGGCTCGACATGATCGAAGAAGCCGCCGTGCTCGTCGTAGAGGACTACCAGAAGCGTCGAGTTCCATAGATCACCATTGGCACGGATCGCGTTGTACACGTCGGCCAGGAGCTGTTGGGCCTTCATCACGTCGTGGGGCGGGTGGTCGTCGTTCTCGTCCACGCCGTTGTAGTTCGGCTCGATGAAGCAGAAGGCCGGGAATCCATCCTCCGGACTGGCCGCGTCCTGGAGAAACTGCTCGATCGGAAAGTAGCGGGCGGTGTTCTCGGGCCGGCGCTGGTGTTCCAGGCAGATGCTCTGCGGGATGTCGTGGTAGTAGACCTTCCACGAGATGCCCTTCTCCGAGAGCCGGTCGAAGAGGGTGTCTTGCTTTTGCTGGAACCAGCCTTCCAGGTCGGCCTGATGCTCGCCGTCTTCGGGCATGTTCACCTTCCCGCTGGAGGTGCCGGACAAGGCGAAGTAGCGGTTGGGCCAGGTCGGGCCGGGAAGCGAAGCGAACCAGTGGTCGCAGATCAAGAAATCATGGGCCAGGCGGTGCAGGGCGGGCAGGAAGTCCAGCGGGTAGTAACCCATCACGAAGCGGCACTGCTCGTCCAGCGTTTTCGGAGAGACGTTCTTGTTTGTCTTGCTGGACTCGATCAAATCCCGCACGAACCCGCCGTTGTGGTCCTCCACCTGCACGGCGACGTGATTGACCTCATGCCTGGGGTCGAGGATCATCTGCCGCTCAGTCGTCTCGCCCTGCCGATATTCCCGGCCGTCGTAGCGGTTGACGGCCGGTCTGTCCGGATCGATACCCGCAAGGCCGCGGTACACCTGCCGGAAGCAGCCGAGCATCTGGTCGAAAGAATGGTTCTCGAAGAGGAGCAGGATGACGTGCTTGATCGGATCGTCGGGGCTGCTGGTGGGGATTCATGACAATCCATCCTCGGACTTTCGGGACACGGGGAGCGGGGCTAATGGATTTGGCTCGAAATCAGATCCAGAATTATAGCGAGACGCCCGGCATCCCGGCCTATTGCCTCCGAGCACGTTTTTTCCTGGCCTGCTTCCGGTTTTCCTGGCCTGCTTCCGGGCTGCCAAATTGCCGTCAGAAAGGCTCGTTCTTCGGTCATGATTTCGCTCCTGAAGTGGACGGCAGTTGATGCTCACCTATGCCGGCTGTTGCGTCCGAAGCCGACGCCGACGCCGTTGGCCCCTTCCGCCCCCAAGAGCTTCAGGTTCAACGAACCGCCCTTGAACAGCATCTTGTCCAGGGCGCGCTCCACGTCCTCCCACTCGACCCGGCCAGGGCCGCCCCGCTCCAGGTGATATTGCAGCGTACGCCGCATCAACTCCTTGATGAAGGCCGCACTTACCAGACCCGTCCGCTCCACCACCCGGCCAACGACCCCCTCTTCCAGCTCAACCCCCGCGGAATAGAGGCGGACCAGCTTCTCGCGTCCTTCCTCGTCGGGCAGCGGGAATTCGATGGCCTGGTCCACCCGGCCCGGCCGGGACGCCAGGGCCGCCTCCAGGGCCTCGGGCCGGTTGGTCGTCAGGATGAACAGCACGTCCGCATCTTCCTTCAAGCCGTCCATCTCGTTGAGCAGTCGATTGAGCAACGACTCCTGACAGGGACTGCGCAGCTCCGACCGCTCCCGGGCGATCAGGTCCACGTCCTCCAGCACCACGATGGTCGGCTGCAACAGCCGGGCCAGCGTCATGTACTCGCCCAACAGACCGAGTTGTTCGGCCGTCACCAACAGCGTGGTATGTCCCTCCAGGGCGCCGGCCAGGTAGCGGACAGTCAGCGTCTTGCCCGTGCCCGGCGGCCCGTAGAATAGCAAACCCTTCTTGGCGGACAGACCGAACTGCGACAGCCGCCGCCGCCGCTGCCGCACGAACTGGATGACGTTCCGTTCCAGCAGGTCGAGGGTCGTGGCCGGCAGGATGACCTGCTCCCGCGCGACGGCCGGCAGGCGGTGGACGGCGATGCCCGATGACTCGCCGGAGTAGGAGCTGTCGGACTGCTCCAGGGACAGGACCTTGCCCCGGTACGACTCCGCCCGGAGGACCGATTCTTCGAGGTGCCGGAAGAACGCCTGGGAGATGCGGTTGCCGCCGAGGTCGTTGGGCGTGGCGACCTGGAACCGCATGCCCGTTGGGTCTCCATAGCCTTGACTGGCTTGCGAGAGGAGGACCGCGAAGCGGCACCCGGCCTCCTCCAAGAGCCACAGGCCGCATTTGAGACACGGCACCGGCTCGTTTTCGCCGATGTCTACCTCTTCGTATTCGGGCGGTACGGACGCGGCGGGGCTGTGGCCGTCGATGAGCAGATCGCCGAACTGGAGTCCGCCGCGGGCGTACTCCTTGCGGACGCCGCA
The DNA here is from genome assembly GCA_963767535.1 of uncultured Planctomycetota bacterium. Taxonomy (GTDB): domain Bacteria; phylum Planctomycetota; class Planctomycetia; order Gemmatales; family Gemmataceae; genus JAJPHU01. Next base: position 4,031,604 of record CAVYEC010000003.1, on the reverse strand, counting down.
GAAGTGGTGGACGGCCGTGGTAGCACTGAACAGGCGGTCGATGGCTTTTTGCAGGTCGGCCCGGACGCGGAAAGGAAACCGCCGCTCGGCGATGGTCAGTTTATCGAGGGGGAGGGGGCGGAAGTGCCGTTCGAGCAGCGGCCGGATCATTCGACGGCCGCCGAGGAGGCGTTTCCGCTTACTGCGCAGGTGCATGACCCATGCTCCCGCCCCGGCACCCGCCAGGAGGGAAAGGAGGCACGCCAGGGCCGACCAGTACCAGGCCATGTTCACCTTCGGAGGTAGGTGGAGTCGGACGACGAAATGGGAGCATACGGGATTGCCCCGGGAAAAGACAAGGATAGCAGATCACGGGTTCGGGACAGAAAAGGAAAAGGCAGCGAGTAATCGAAACTCGCGGCCTTGTGTCGAGTGGACAGAGCCGGGATCGAACCGGCGACCTAAGGATTTTCAGTCCTTCGCTCTACCAGCTGAGCTATCTGTCCGCCAGCGCCAAGCGCTTTGTTACCATAGGCGAATCCGCACCAGCCGTCAACTTCCTCTCGCCTGGAGTCTTCCCCATTCGGGTTGGCCGCTTTTTCAAACAAATCGGACTCCGTTTCGGGGACAACTGAAAGTCCGGACGGGGAAGCGGAGCGCGGCCGCGTGACAATGCGACCCCTGGCCGTGCCGGTCGTTTTCGGGTACAGTGCTGCTCGTAACCACGGAGTATTCGACCGGGCGCATCAGCCGGGTAAGGGGTTTGTCATGCTTCTGCCGCTGCGCTATGTGTTATGGGCGTTGACTCGTTTCTTTCTGTCGCTGCGCTATCGCGCTGGGGTGCGCGGGCTGGAGCAGATTCGCAACCTCAAGGGTCCGGTGATTGTTCTGCCCAACCATCCCGGCCTGGTCGATCCGCTGCTCGTTCTGACGGCCATCTGGCCATCGCTGCGGCCGCGGCCCACGGTCTACGAGGGCAACTTCCGCAATCCGTTCATGTATCTGCTCATGAAACTGCTCAACGCGGTGCGCGTGCCGGACCTCGATCAGGCCAGCGCCAAGGCGCGGTCGCGGGCGCAGCAGGCCGTCGAGATGGTCATCGCCGGGCTGCGCAACGGCGAACATCATATCCTCTGGCCGGCCGGCCGGATCGAGCGCGACGGCCGGGAACGGCTCGGCGGGGCGCGGGCCGTGTCCGACATCCTGCAAGCCGTGCCGGAAGCGCATGTTGTCCTGGTGCGGACGCGCGGCCTCTGGGGCAGCATGTTCAGCTACGCCCAGACCGGCGAACACCCCAGCCTGATTGGCCGCTATGCGGCGGGACTCGGTTGGCTGTTGGCGAACTTGCTTTTCTTCATGCCGCGCCGCCAAATCGAAATCACTGTCGAACACGTCGAGCGCGACAGGCTTCCCGAGCTGCGCCGCGAAACGCTCAACCCGTGGCTCGAAGCGTGGTACAACGAGGACGACGGACCTGAGAAGCCGACCTATGTGCCCTATCACTTCCTCTTCGGACGCCGCACCTTCGAGTTCCCTACGCTGACGAGCCTGGAAGAGGTGGACCCCGCCAAGATCAAGCCGGAAATCCGCGAGGCGGTCACGCACATGATCGCCGACAAACTCGACCGGCCGCTGACCGATGACGAGCAGAAGCCGGACACCACCTTCGATCAACTGGGTCTCGACAGCCTCGACCGCATGGAGCTGAACCTGCGCGTCGAGCAGCAGTACGGTTTCACTTCCGATCAGGTGCCGACGACGCTCGGGCAGCTTTGGGCGCTGGCGCAGGGCCTGGTCGATCGCGGCCCGCCCAAACCGCCGCCGCCCGGCTGGTTCGCGCCGCAGACGGGCGAAGGGGAGTTGGAAGTCCTCGGCGAGACCATCCCCGAAGCCTTTGTCGCCCGCGCCTTGCGCGATCGGCGCGATGTGGCGGCTGCCGACGACATGGCAGGCGCCGTCAGCTACGAACGCATGCTGACAGGGGCGCTGGCGATGAGCCGTCGCTTCGCCGCCTTGAACGCTCCCAACGTCGGTTTGATGCTGCCGGCCTCGGTCGCCTGCGACACGGCCTTCATGGCCCTGCAACTGGCCGGCAAATTGCCGGTGATCCTCAACTGGACGACCGGGCCGGCGAACCTGGCCCATGCCGCCCGGCTGATGGGGCTGACGCATGTGGTAACATCGCGCGCCTTCATCGACCGCACCGGCATTGAGGTGGAAGGCGTCGAATATCTCTACCTGGAACCGCTGCGCAAGGACATGGGCAAGTTCGAGCTTTTGCGCACGCTGATGACCGTGCGCTGGCTGCCCGGCCGAATCCGCAAGCACGTCCCGCACACGCCGCCCGACCAGCCGGCCGTTGTGCTGTTCACTAGCGGTTCCGAAAAAGCGCCCAAGGCGGTGCCGTTAACGCATCGAAATATTCTCACTAATCATCGCACCGGCAGCCCGTTCCTCGGCCTGACCCGGCGCGATTCGATCCTCGGTTTTCTGCCAGCCTTTCACAGCTTCGGCATGTCCGTCACGATGGTGCTGCCGCTTCAGGGCGGCATGCGCGTGGTTCACCACCCCGACCCGACCGACGCCGCCGGCCTGGCCCGCAAGATCGGCGCCTACCGGCCGACCGTGCTCGTCGGCACGCCGACGTTCGTGAGTTACATTCTCGAACGGGCGGAACGGGAGCAATTGACCTCGCTGCGGCTGATCGTCGTCGGTGCCGAGAAATGTCCGCCCAGCGTGCGCGAGCGCTGCGCCGAGCTGGTCCCGTCGGCGACGCTCCTGGAAGGCTACGGCATCACGGAATGCTCACCGGTCGTCGCGTGCAACACGGTCCACGCCAACCGCCCCGGCACGCTCGGCAAGCCGCTGCCCGGCGTCGAAGTATGCGTCGTCGATCTGGATACGGATGAAGTGTTGCCGTCCAACCAGCTCGGCATGTTGCTCGTCAGCGGCCCGACGGTCTTCCCCGGCTACATCGGCCACGACGGCCCGTCGCCCTTCCAGGAGCGCGACGGCAAGCGCTGGTACATTACCGGCGACCTGGTCCACATTGACGACGACGGCTTCATCCATTTCGGCGGCCGGCTCAAGCGTTTCCTCAAGGCCGGCGGCGAAATGATCTCGCTGCCGGCGCTCGAAGAGCCGTTCGTCCGCCTCCACCCGCCGACCAAGGACGGCCCGCGCGTCGCCGTCGAGGGCGTCGAAACGGAGTCTGGCCGGCGCATCGTGCTGTTCACGACCGAGCCGATGAACCTGCGCGAGGCCAACGCTCGCTTGCTCGCCGAGGGCTTCCGCGGCGTCATGCGCCTGGACGAAGTGCGCCAGGTCGATCGCATCCCCGTCTTGGGCACGGGCAAAACCGATTACAAACTTCTTCGGGCCGAGATCCAAAAACAAAACCACGAATCACACGAATCACATGAATCAAAGACAATAAAGACATAATAAATATCTTGCCGCAGTAATTACGGGGGGTTTGATTCTTTTTTTGTTTTTTGTCTTTTATCGTGTGATTCGTGTGATTCGTGGTTTTATGTCTTATCTCTTTTTCGTGCCGGCGAGGCCGACATCGATGTACTGGCCGCCGCCCGTCTGCTTGCAGTGGACGGCGATGGTGTTCTTGCCCGGCTTCAGGGCCGCCAGCGCCTCGGGACGGATCGACACGTCTTCGTAATCGGTGGTGTAGCGGCTGACCTTCGCGGCCAGGATGCCGTTGAGATAAATCTCGGCGTCCTCATCGTGGTGCAGCAAAAAGAACAAATCCTTGGGGGCGTTCTCCGGTAACTCAAAGGTCCGTCGCAGCCAGATGTTCGGCGTGTCCCAGATGGTGCGAACGACCGCGCCGGGCGTGCCGCGCGTGCCGAAGCCGCCGACGCCTTCCTTCCAATCCGCATCGTTAAAGTCCGCTTTCGACCAGTCCTCGGCCGGTTGTTGAACAGTGTAACGCCACGTCTGGCCGTTCTCCTTCGAGGTCGGCACGACCAGGACTTGTTCGGGGACGCGCGCGAAATCGCCCTTGTTGGCGGCCGCGACGCGATCCAGATCGACTTTGATGACAGCGCGATCATAAGTTAGCAGTCCGTTGGCCTCCGTCTCCACGTCGGTGATCTGCGTGTAGACGGCCGCGCTCAGGCCGGGCTTGTCCTTGAGCTTGTACACGCCTTGCAGGAGCTTTTCGTACTTGCGAGTCAGGTCGTCCTTGCTGCTGGTGCCGCGATAGCCCCACGTCTTTTTCGCCCAGGTGTGGCCATCGACGCCCAGACCCAGGCCGCCGAACTCGCCGAGCACCGCCGCCCGCTTCGCCTCCGGCTGGGGAGAGCCGGGGCCGGGGTAGATGTGGAAATCATGTACGTCGCCGACCTTACGATCCGCCCAGCCGCTGGCGCGATTGACCAGGCGCGACGGATCGTATTTCTTGGTCCATTCCGTGATGCGCGGCGTGTCGAACTGCCCCCAGCCCTCGTTGAACACGACCCACATGACGATCGACGGATGATTGTGTAAACCATCGATCATGCGTTTGAGTTCCAGTTCGTATTGCTTCGCCGATGCGGGAGAGCGCTGGAGGTCTGGGTCGCGGTCGCGGATGCTCTTGTCGCCGGAGGGCATGTCCTGCCAGACCAGGAGGCCGAGCTTGTCGCACCAGTAGTACCAGCGTTCCGGCTCGACCTTGACGTGCTTGCGCGTCATGTTGAAGCCGAGCTTTTTCGTGATTTCGATGTCGTACTTGAGCGCCTCGTCGGTCGGGGCGGTGTACAGACCGTCGGGCCAGAAGCCCTGGTCGAGCGGGCCAACCTGGAAGACGAATTTGTTGTTGAGCAGGATGCGCGTGACGCCGGCCTCGTCGGGGCCGATGCTGATTTTGCGCATCCCGAAGTAGCTCTGCACGGCGTCAATCTTCTGGTCCTTGCCTCCCTCGCCGGCATACAGATCGACTTGCAAGTCGTAGAGGAACGGTTGGTCCGGCGACCACAGTTTCGGCTCGGGCAAGGTCAGCACCAGGGCGGGGCCGGAGGCGCCCGTCTGTTTGGCCACGACCTTGCCACCGTCGAGGACGACCGCATGGACTTTGTGGTTGACCTGCTTGCCCCGCAGCGTGACGTGGACGGCGACCTGCTTGGCGTCGAGGTCGGGGATGACGTGCAGACTTTCGATGCTCGTTTGCGGCACCGGCTCCAGCCAGACGGTTTGCCAGATGCCGGTGGTCGGCGTGTAATAGATGCCGCCTGGCTTGTTAACCTGCTTGCCGCGCGGCTGCGTGCCGGCGTCCGTGGGATCCCACACACCGACGAGCAACTCCTGCTCTCCTTGCTCCTTCAATGCGTCGGTAATGTCGAAGGTGAACGCGTCGTAGCCGCCGCGGTGGTCGCCCACTTTCTTGCCGTTGACCCAGACCTTCGCCTCGAAATCCACCGCGCCGAAATGCAGAAGCACGCGCTGGCCGGCCCAATCCCCGGGCACCGTGAAGAGCCGGCGATACCACACGCGCTCGGCGTGTTTCATCACCCCCGACAGCGCGGACTCTACCGGGAAGGGCACCAGAATGCGATCGGGTAGTTCTTTGCTTGGCTCAACCGCGTCATCGTTCTTGGCAAGGGCGAACTGCCAGACGCCGTTGAGGTTCATCCAGCGCTGACGCTGCATCTGGGGCCGGGGGTAGTCGGGATGCGTTTTGTCGGGCTGAACATCCTTGGCCCAGCGGGTCATCAAGGGAGCCTTGGCCGGCTGCCAGTCCGCTGCTTTCCCGGTGGCGGGCCATCCGGCCAGGGCCAAGGCGCAGGCTATCCACAAGTATTCTCTCCGGCAACCCTCGGTCATGGTGCTCACCTCCCGTTGAAAGTAGCGTGGATCGCGCCAACCGCGAGTTCAGGAAGCGCGTTCCCGGTCCAGAGAGTATATGGACGAACAGGGCGGAAAAGAGTCAGAACCGCGAGGGATCCGACTTTGGAGTTGACATTGCCTACAGGCGTAGGCATAATTACCTACATTCGTAGGTATCTCCCCAGGAGACTTCGTGCGATGGCTCGATCTTCCCTGCCTCCGTTATCCGACGCGCAGCTGGAAATCATGGCGCTGGTTTGGGAGCGCGGTGAGGCCACGGTTGCCGAGGTGTGGAAGGAGTTGGCGGCACGGCGTCCCGTGGCTCGCAATACGGTGCAGACCATGCTCGTGCGTCTCAAGGAGAAAGGGTGGTTGCAAGGCCGGACGGACGGTCACGCCCACCGCTACCGGGCAGCGGTGCCGCGCGAAGCGACGTTGCGCGGCATGTTGGGGCGGTTCGTGGACCTCGCATTCGGCGGCTCGACCGAGGGATTGCTGGCCGCCCTGCTCGGTTCCCGCGGTGTCTCGCCGGAGGAGGCGGAACGAATTCGCACCCTGATCGACGAAGCGGAAGGTAAAAAACCATGATTACTTCCTGGGTTTGGCTCGATCGGACAGGGTTTTTCGCGGCGGTCTTGCTGGGGCAAATCACCGTGGTGGTCGCCCTTGCCGTCCTTGCCGCTCGACTGTTCGGGCGCGGGGGAGCCGCTGCACGTCACGCGGTTTGGCTCGCCGCGCTAAGCGGAGTGCTGGCCGCTCCGCTCCTGACCGTACTCGTCGAACCTACCGGGCTGTCGCTCGGACGGATAGAGGGATACGCGACCGACTCCGGCGAGGAGAAGGGGAACGGCGTGTGGACCGAATCGCCCTATTTACCCGTACTCGCTCCGGTCCCCCGCGCTTCGGACGGCAACGCCATCAAGGGCGTGCCAAAAAACAAGCTCTCCTCGGAGACGATAATCACCAAGCCCCCGATGCCGGTCGTGGTGGATACGCCCCCTTCAGCCGAGGACGAAAAGAGTGTTACGGTCGAAACGGGAAAACCTCTGCCAAACCGTTTAACGCTTGGCGTCCCGCTCTGGCCGTTTTATTGGCGTCGTGGCTGGCCGGTTCAATTTTCTTGCTGCTGCGGCTGCTGCACGGCTGTCTCGCCCTCGCCGTCCTCCAGCGCTCCTCCCAGCCGGCGGAAGGACGCTTGCCGGAGGCAGTGTTGAGGTCCGTTCGCAGCGCCTGGGGGTCGAGTCGCTGCCACCGATTCGCTCGGCGTTTCGGTTGACCGGGCCACTGGCGGGAGGTGTGCTCCGTCCTTGCGTCTTGCTGCCGGACTGGCTGCCGGAGTACCTGACGGCATCGCAGCTTTGCGATGTCCTGCTTCACGAGGTCGCCCATCTGCGTCGCCGAGACGCCTGGGTCGGACTGTTGCAGCGTTTGGCCGAGATCCTCTTTTGGCCGCATCCGCTGGTGTACTATCTCAACCGGCAACTGTGCCGCGTCCGCGAAGAGATGTGCGATAACCATGTCCTGCGCCATAGAGATGCTCGCGCCTACGCGCACACCCTTTTGAAATTGGCCGAGCGGTGCGCTCCCGCCGGTCGGCCATTCGCCGCCATCGCCCTTATGTCTCCCCATTGGAAACTCGAAGATCGCGTGAGCGAGTTGCTCGACACGCGGAGGAATCTCATGACACGCACCAATCCTCGCTTGTTTGCCGCCGTCGCCGCCGCGTTCCTGTGCGCCGGCGTCCTCCTCGCCTCGATCCGATTCGGCCCCGAAGCACACTCCGCACCACCGGCTCCTCCGTCCGAAAAGGAGCGCGAGCCGGCCGCCGATTCGGAGACGGTGGACATTTCCAAGGTGGATGTTTCCAGGGCGGTCATCGAAGGGACGGTCGTGGACGAAGCAGGCCAGCCCGTCGCGGGAGCGGTCGTGAGTACCCTCGACCAGATCGGCGGTCTCGCGGAGGAAATCAAGCCGGTACGCACTTCCCAGAAGGGGACATTCCGTCTCGTTCTCGCGGAGCCATCGGTTCGCTATCAGGCAGTCGTAGCCCGCACGGACGGAGGTGCGAAGCAGGGTATCGGTTCGTTGAGCGACGTGGGAACACCCCTGGAGGGCAAGGCGATCCTTCGTCTCGTCTTGAAGCCCAGCCGCGCCCTGGCCGTTCGTGTCCGCGAGGATCGAGGAACAGCCGTGCCGGGAGCCACGGTGGGCGTTTTCGATGATGAATACCATCTTCTGACTTCGACCGAAACCGACGCCGGAGGCCGGGCCGACTTTCGCTTGCCCAGGGACGCTCACATCTTTCAGGTGGTCGCCCTCAAGCCGGGCGCCGGTTTCGATTATTTCGAGAACTACCATTCCTGGCCCGGCCGCGAACTCGACACGCTACCGGCAAAGGTAGCGCTGACTCTCGATGGTGCGCGAACGGTTCAGGTACGGGCGACCGACTCGACGGGAAAGGCTTTGTCCGGCATCGCCTTGCAGCCCTGGACCATCCACAAGAAGGGCAAGCTGGGTTACGTCAACTTCGGCGGCAACCTCAAGCATGTCCAGGCGCGGACGGATAAGCTTGGTGTCGCCTCTTTCGAGTGGCTGCCCCGCCAACTTGGTGATCGCGCGGTGACGTTCTTGTGTGCGGAACGGAGCTATCACTTACCGGATGCGCCCGCTTTCCTTCCCTCCAAGCCCGATGCTCCATTGGTCGCCCGTCTGTTCAGCAACGTGCCGATTCGCGGCAAGGTGACGTTACCCGATGGCAAGCCGGCGGGCGGCATCCTGTTGCAAGCGGAAGGGCGCGGCAACACCAATTTTTACTGTCGCCAATTGGCGCGCACCCGCGCGGACGGGACGTATTCCCTGCTTGTTTATGCCGATCAATCGTATCTTATCGCCGTGACCGACGAACAATGGGCCGCTCCGTCCAAGACCGGCCTGATCGCGCGAGGGCCAGACTTACGAGGACATCGATTTCCCCCTGAGCAAAGGGACGCTGATCCAGGGCAAGTTCACGGTAGGACGCGACAACAAGCCCGGAGGCGGGCAGACGATCACGCTGATCCAACAAGGGAGCGAACTCCCCGCCGACCTCAAAGGCCAATGGGCGGGCCAAGGGAAAAAAGAGGACCTGGTTCGCTGGGCGGCGACAGACAAACACGGCCATTATTCGATTCGCGTCGGTCCGGGCGAATATGAGATATGGGGACCGGACAACGCCCGGCGACAAGTCAAGGTCGCAGGGGAGAAGGCCCTTACGGAAAACTTTCACGTCGCCAGGCTCCCGCGCGGGCCGCTTCAAGGGATTGTTCTCTCCAAAGCCCTCGAAGGCAAACCGGTTGCCGGTGCTATCGTCCAGGGCGGATCGGTTAAAGCGCCGGGTCATGTCGGCTTCAAGGCCGTCGCCGACGCTAAGGGCCGCTTCCGAACCGAACGGTGGCGCGACTCGATGCACCTGTACGCGCGCAATCCGCAAGGAACACTCGCGGCCCTCGCCACGATCGGCGAGGATGACGAAGAGGTCAAGGTCGTCCTCAATCCCGCGGGTAAGATCCAGGGGCGTGTCGTCAATAAAGATGGCAAGCCGTTGGCCGGTCTCCACTTGTCGTGTTCCTTGCGCGGCGTCGCTCCCGCCAACCCGATAGGCACGGCTGTCTTTGAAGCGACCACGGATCGAGAAGGTCGCTTCACCTTCACCGGAATTGTTCCCGGAGCGGATTGTAGCCTTTACGGTTACAACCTTGACGAATCCCAAAATCTGAAGCAAGTCTCGATGAAAGGGACCGAGACAGTCGATCTGGGAGACCTGACGTTCGCCCCGACGAAGAAATAAGTAACGTGCGGCGGTTCGCGTAAGGCTCAAGCGCCCTCGAACGCCGACCATTCGATGCCGAGTTGACGAACGGCCCCGCGCAAGGTGCCGATCTTGAGATCGCGACCGCCCCAATCCGGCAGGACCGTCGAACGATTCGTCGCGGGGTTATGCCATTTGCGGTGCGAGCCGCCGCCTTTACGAGGCACTTCCTGGCAGCCCAGGGCAATCAACTTCCGGGCCGCCTCGCGATAGCTCATACGTCCCCACCAGAGTCTCCGACCAAACGACCTCCCCGGCAGACGGCAGGATAATTCCCGCCGGTAGCGAGCGGCGCTCGTCGGCATACAGTTCGACGACCGCCTCCAGCGCGTCGCGCACGTTCGCGTGAGCCTCCTCAAGCGTATCGCCTTCGGTTATCAGTTCCGGCAGGATGGGGGAAGTGACCGTGTAGCCGCCCTCCGGCTGGGGTGTGAACAACAGCGGAACTCGGTAGAGCATGAGGATGCCTCCAACAAGGCGAACTTGCGTGTCTTACGGAAGAGGAGGCCATCAACAGCTTTGCAGGGGAGAGGGGTGGGTCATACAAAGGCTGAAGGACTTCGCTCTCTACCATTTCCGCAAGCACAAGACAGGACACGCCATGCCGCGCCGTCAGCTCACCCCCGAGATGCTCCAGGAGATCCGCGACTTGGCCGCCGGCTGGGGCAAAATCGTCGCCAAACGCGCCTTCGGTGAAGGTGGCCCCGGCCTCGACGTGGACTTCGACGCTATGGAGCAAATTGCCCGCGCTGCCGCGGCCGGCCTGACTGAGGGAACCCTATCCACCACCTTGGAGCAACAGGCCCAGACTCTTGGCGAAGAGCAACCCTGTCCCGCCTGCGGCACCCCCTGTCCGGTTCGACGCGAACCGCGCGACCTGGCCACGCCCGGGGCCACCGTCCGCCACAGCGAGCCGGCCTGCCACTGCCCCGCCTGCCGGCGGGACTTTTTCCCCCCAGCGAACCCCACTGCGCCTGGATAACCACGGCTACTCCCCCGCTGCCCTGCGCCTGATCGTCCAACTCGCCGCGCGGCTGGGTTCCTTCGCCGACGCCGCCTGCGCTCTGACACAGACCGGCCTGCCCATTTCCGCGCAGCACGTGCGCACCCTGGCCGGGCTGGTCGGTGCCGAACTGGTGGGGCAGCGCGACCGCAAGGCAGGCCTCAGCCGCAGCAAAGTGCCGGTGCGTGTGGCGGCGACGCCGGGGGTCGTGGCCGTCGAGGTCGATGGCGGGCGGCTGCGCACCCGCGCCACCGACGCGGGCGCGGGCGTCCACGCGGCGCAGAACAAGGAGGACAAGATCGCCTGCCTGGTCAGTCTCGAAAGCAAAGTCTCCGCGCAGGACCCGCAGCCCGAACCGCCGCCGTCGTTCCTGCTGCCGCGCCGCGTCGAGCGACTGGTGCAACAGATGGCGGGGCAAGCGGGCGAGGCGGCGGATACGGCCGGACCCCTGGAAAACCAGGCCCGGCAGCCGGCGGACCGGCGCGACACCGAGGACGAGTCGTGGCCGCCGCGCAAGCGGGTGCGTACGTGCGTGGCGAGCATGGCCAACAGTCGGGCGTTCGGGCGCATGGTGGCGGTGGAGGCCAAGGAGCGGGACTTCTACCGGGCGCAGCGCAAGGCATTCGTGGCGGACGGGGCGGCCTACAACTGGAAGCTGCAGCAGCGCTACTTCGCGGGCTTCGTGCCGGTCGCCGACTTCTTGCACGTGCTCTGCTACGTGTACCGGGCGGCGTGGGCGCTGGCGGCCGAGGAGGCCAAGCGCTGGGACCAATACGTGCGGTGGCTGCGCGCGTGCTGGCAGGGCCGGGTGGCGGAGGTGATCGAGCAGTTGCAGGACTGGCAGGGGCGCGTGGGGCGGCCGCCACCGGGGGAGGAGCTGCCGGCGAGTGACCCGCGGCGCACGGTGGCGGAGGCGCTGGGCTACTTCGGCCACAACAAGGAGCGCATGAAGTACCCGGAGTACAGGCAGCAAGGGCTGCCGGTCACGAGCAGTCTGGTGGAGTCGCTGGTGGGGCAGGTTAACGCACGGGTGAAGAGCAAGCAGAAGTACTGGAACCGCGGGGAGGGGGCGGAGGCGATCCTACAACTGCGTGCGGCGGCCCTGAGCGAGGATGGGCGCCTGGACCGCTACCTCAGGGAGCGCCCGGGATCGCCCTACCGGCGCAGACAGCAACAGGGCGACCACACAGCCACGGCCAAGATTCCTAACTTACAAACCCGTTGATGGCCTCACGGAAGAGCGACACTCTCCCGCGCTTCGGTGCGGCGACTCAGTTGATCCTGAACGCGCTTCAGCCACGCTTCGGACGGCAGCCCGTATGGCCGGAACTTGTCGAGCCGGCCGTCCTCCTCGCTGAAGAACAAAGCGCGGTGCAGACCGAGTTTGCTGGCCAGCGGGCTGTCGATCAGGTTGCTCGAATCGGCGACGTTCATCTGCAAGACGACGCGCAGCGTCAGTTCGCGCATCGACTGCCGGTCGAGCGTGCGCTGGAGGTTGTTGAGCGTATCGCACCAGAGCAGCGTGTGAATGCCGAGGATGGAGCCTTCGCGCAAGAGCGCGGCGAACTGCTGGGAGGGGCTGGGCGGCTCGTCACCGCGACGCATCAAGCCGAAATCATCTTCCTGGCGCCGAAGGTCGCGCAGCCGCTGCACGCCAAACAGGACCAGATAAATCGCCGGAGGAGTTCCGGCCTCCTTCTGCCGACGTTCGACTTCCGAGGACAATTCGTTCAGGATCGCCGGCGCATCGCGCCAGCCGCCGAGACGAATCGACTGAGGCAGCACTTCCGGCAACCGAGCGAGCGGCCCAGTGGTGGGAGCATCCGCTTGCCGGCCGTCCACGACGTAGAAGCGCGGAGACTCACTGACCCCCATCTGGGACGCGAGGCTGACGACGGCCGTGGTCAACATGCCCAATGCCGCCTCTTCCCGCTGGCCGACGATCAGCAAGTTGCTGCCGTGATGACGTCGGAACGGGGCGGCCGTCAGATCGTTGATCGCCATCGCCTCGCCGAGCCAAGCCAGTTGGTCTGGCCGGCTCGTCTCCTCGACGACGGCGGACTGACTCAACCAATGGTTGAGCAAATGATTGCGCGACACGTCGGCCGGGGCGTTGCCCTCGAAGACCACTGGCGATTCGAGTAGTTTCGGCGGATGCTTCCGAATCAGTTCGCGGATATGCGACAGGTATTGCTCGCGGCGTTCGTCGCCCAGCCAGACCACCTGAAACGGGTTGTTGCCTTCGACGAGTCCGTTGGCGTCGTTGTAGATCGCCTCGCCGGGCCGGGACAGCAGGCGGGCGGCGGAGTTGTCGTCGCTGAGGATCAGATGCGCGTCGGCCTCGCTGCACTGCAAGGCGATGCGCACGGCCATCTGATCGATGGTGCTGCGGGCCAGCGTGTAAGCGCCGCCGAGCGTCTGTGAACCGAGCAGGACGTGCATCCCGAAGGCACGGCCCTGGCGGACCAGGCGATCGAGCAGCTGGGCGGCTTCCTGGGCGATGCGGTCGTCCTCGGTGAAGAACTCCTGAAATTCGTCCACGATCAAGAGCACGCGCGGCATCCGCTCGCCGGGCACGGCCTGGCGGTAGGCGTTCAGATCCTCGGCGCGCACGTCGCGGAAGCGGTCGCCGCGGATGCGCAGCTCCGCGTCGAGTCGCTGCAACACGCTCAGGCCGAACTCGCGTTCGCTCTCGATGGCGACGACGCGAGCGTGCGGCAATTCGTGGACCGCGTAAGTCTTGAATTCGACGCCCTTCTTGAAGTCGATCAGGTACAGCTCGACCTCGTCGGGGCTGTACAGAAGCGAGAGGTTCGTGATGAGGGCGTGCAAGAGGGTGGATTTGCCGGAGCCGGTCTTACCGGCGACGAGGGCGTGCTGCGCCGTACCCTTGCCCAGCTCCAGAGATTGCCGCTGCGTCGCCCCGGCCCGGCCCAGTGCTACACGGAGACCGCGCCGGCTGTCGGAGTGCCACCACTCCTCCGGCGGCGGCGCGATGAACTCGAACGGCACCTCGACGCGCTGGGCGTTCTTGGCCGCCTGGCCGACGCGGGCCAGGATGCGGTTGGCGAAGTCGTTGTCCGGCGGCGCGTCCACGGTCAGCGGATACGAACCGAAATCCGCATCCTTCCAGCGAAAACGCGACCCATCCCAGGTCAAGTTGAGGCTGTGTCGTTCGAGGTCGGTGAGGTCGAACCCCTTGGGCAAGGGCGTTTTCGTGTCCACGCTCAGCAGCGTGAGGACGCCGCAGCGCGGGCCGCTCTGCATGATGCTCTGGAGCCGGCGGATCGCCTCGGGGCTGAAGTTGGTCGGGAAGTTGGCGACGACCAGGACGCGGAACGGCTCGGCCACCTCGCCGGCATGCTCGTTGTAATCGGTGATGCTGTCGTACTGGTTGCGCAGGTATTTCTGGATGACGTTTTCCATGTGCAGTGTCAGGTCGGCCAGGCGCTGCTCGATGTGCGGCGTCTCCGTCCAGATGCGGCTGGCGACCAGCATTTCGTCGTAGTCGGCCAGGTGCATGAAGGTGGCGAAGTTCTGGCCCAGGCCGACCGGATCGACGATGACGAAGCGCGCCTTGCCCGCCGGGATCGAGGTCAGGAGCCGAAAGACGATGGCCTGCAAGGTCTGCACGGCGACATCACGGCCGGCATCGGCGGCCTTGAGCATCACGGAAGAATGCGCGGGGAAGGCGGTCAGTGCCGGCAGGTCGAACATGGCGGGCGTCAGCGCCCGCAAACCCGGATCGGCCGGGATGCCCTTGGGAACCTGATCGAGCCGTACTTGAAACTGTCCCAGGCGCAGGACCGGCGGGATCGAGTGCGGCGGCTGCCACGCTTGCCAGGACGGATCGTTCCAATCGGGCAACAGGCGATGCGTCGTCTCGTTGATCTCCGCGACCGTCGTTTGCAGTCGCGTCATGGCCTGCCGCCAATCTTCGACCAGCGTGTTCCAGTCGGCGTCATGCCGCTCCTGGGCTTCTTTGAGGAGCTGAACGCGGCGCGTCTCTAGTTGCAGCTTGTCCTCGTCGTAGCGCTGCCGGATTTCGACGCGGCGGCGTTCGTAGTGTTCGTTCACCTGCTGCAAATTGGCGATGCGTTGCTGTTCGCTGGCGCGCAGCCGGGTCTGATAGCGATCCTCGACGGGAGGCAGTTCCTCTTCGAGCCGCCGCTTGGAGGCGGCGCGCTCTTGACGATAAACCGTGTGCGCACGGCGGACTTCCTGGTTGTGCTGTTTCTTCGCTTCCCCGAAGCGCTGGCGGAACTCGCCCTCGTAGCGATCGAGCAGCAGTTGCCGCGTGCCGTTGGCCTCGACGATGATCTGGCACAGGGGGCGGTAGATGCTACGGATTTGCGCGGGCCACGGCGGAGAGCAGGAGTTGCAACAAGGGGCCCATCACCAGCACGGCCACGCTGCTGGCCATCAGTCCCAGCACGCCGATCCAGAGGAGCGAAGTTTGTTCCCAGATCCGCGCCACCGGGTATCCCAGCGGCAGGATCGACGCCAGCCAGATGAACAACAGGATGATGAAGAAACGGCGGCCCTTCAAGTCAGCGCGGCACGATCAGCGCCTGCAACTGGTCGAGCAACCCACGCGCTTCGACAACGCACTCGGACAGTTTGGGCGGCAGGCTGTTGGGGTCCGGCTTAAACGCCTCGCGGGCGGCCGTCTCCATTTCCCTGGCGGATTGTTTCCATTCGTCGAGCAGGGCACGCGCTTCCTGCTGGATGATTTGCAAGTCCTCCAGGCGCTTGGTCAGCCGCGACCTGCTCTCGCGTTGTTCCTGCTCGGCGTCGTTCTTGGCCCCTTCGAGGACCGCGCCGATGGTCCAGCACGCTTCCTTGTACGTCGCCGTCGCCTGCTCTTTCTCCTCCTCTTCCCGCTCCAGAATTCTCCCGCGGGCGATGACGAACTCGCGGCTCGCGCTATCCTGCTCGACCTTGAAGGCGGCCTCGACGCGGACCCGACCCTGTTCGACCTCGCGCTCGTTCTCCTCCTGTTCGCGCGCAGGCGCCGGCTTATGGCCTCCAGGCCGTCCGTGAAGTCGTTTTCGATCGAATCCACCTGTTCCTGGTAGGCCGTCTCGATGGCGGGTTCGGCGCTGGCTCGTTCGGCGGCCCGTTGGATCAGGTCATGCAACAAGGCCCGTTGGCGGGCGACCAGGGAGGGTTCATTCATGGCGACAATGCCGATCTGCTAGAGGGATCAGGAGTCAGGGGTCAGGAGTCAGAAAAACTTCGCTTTGTTTTTTCTGACTCCTGACCCCTGACTCCTGACCCCTGACCTCTTTTATGAGCACTCTCTTTGGGCACGGGCCAGTATGGGGGCGAGGCGGTCGATGGCCGACAGGGTGGCCTCGACCTGATTTTTCAGGGGCTGCCACTGGTTGGTCTCGAAGTCGCGGCTGACGGGATCGTCCCAGCCGATCCGGATGTCCTCCCAGAGGGCGCCGATGGTTTTGAGTCCGTCGGCCAGATTGATCGAGGCGGTGGTCAAGCTCATGACGTTCCTCCAGCCGGGGAGGGCGGCGAAACAGCTTCCTGTGCCGCCGGAGCAGCCGGTTCGGGGGGCGCTTCCAGCGCGACGTAGGCGTCCAGCGCGGCGATGCGATGCTCCAAAATGGCAAGCCCCTGGCGAAAATCGGCGTCGAGAAGACCGGCCAGGCGGCGCGACGGTCCCTGGTATTCGTTGACGGCCTGCGGCAAATGCAAGAGCCAGCGGCGCACCGTGACGACTTTTTCCTCCGCCTCGCGCAGAAGGTTCTGCGCCTTGCGCAGAGCGATCTCCTGTTCGACGTAGCCGCTGCGCTCGCCTTGCCGGATGGCGCGGGCGTGGGCGAGGTCCGAGCGGGCGCGATTGACATCCTCGTGGCGACGATCGACCTGACGCAGCCAGTGTTTGAGCCGTTCTTCCAGGTAGTCGAAGACGCGGCGTATCTCAATTTCGGCAGCGCCGAGCGCCTCCCGCGCTTCCGGCCCAAAACGGGACAGAGCCGCGTGCAGCGCCTTGAGCGCGTCGATCGAACTGACTCGGGCCGACTGGGTCATAAGGAGCAATTAGCGCTGTTGCAGGTATTCTTCAATCCGCTCCGCCTTCCGGAGCAGATACGGGATCTGTTGATGCGAGGCTTCCATGAATCGGCCGAGCACCTGGACGGTCTCGGCGAACTGCTGGGCGAAACGTTCGTGTTCCTGGTCGCGCCAGGTGTCGCCGAGGCCGGCGAACTGGCCCTGCAAGACGGCGAGTTGGTGCTGCAACTCGTTGTTGAAGTGCTTGAGGTTCTGGGCGAAACGCCGCAGTTCCGCCGGATCGACGATGGCCTTGGACATGCATACCCTCCGCGTCGGTTTTCTGTCCCCTTCATTATTAGTCTAGCAGCCGCACAGGAGGCTGTAAATCATTCAACAAACGACGAACAAATCACGAGATCGAACGGTGAAAAGATGGGCGATCCACGAAGGATTTCCGGTCTTTTTCGTGGAATAACGCCTCACCGTTGCATTTTCGTTTTGACACGCCCGACTCGTCCGCGTACCTTGCCTCGTGGCCGGCCGGATTTCGGACAGGTCCACTTTGAAAATGGGACGGGGGCCGACGATGCAGGTAAACCTCACCAAACAAGTCGCCCTTGTCACCGGCGCCGCGCGCGGCATCGGCAAGGCGATCTCCGATCTGTTCGCCCGCAACGGGGCGCACGTCGTCTACACCGATGTGGATCTTCCTGTTGTGAAGGAATCCGCCGCCGCCTCGTCCGACGGCGAGGCGATGGCCCTCGATGTCACGGACTCGGCCGGGGTGGAAGCGGTGATAGCGGACATCGTTCGGCGGCACGGCCGGCTCGACATCGCGGTCAACAACGCCGGCGTCAATACACTCGCCCATCGCGTCCCCATCGACGAATTCCCCCACGAGGAATGGGACCGCATTCTCGACGTGGACCTTCACGGCGTTTTCCTCGTCAGTCGTGCCGCCGCGCGGGTGATGCGGCCGAGGAAATCGGGGCGGATCATCAACATCGCGTCGATCGCCGGGTTGGTTCCCTTGCGCTTGCAGTGTCCGTTCGTCGCGGCCAAGGCGGGTGTCATCAACCTGACGAAAGCGATGGCCCTGGAGTTGGGACCGCATGGCATTCTCGTCAACGGCATCGCGCCCGGCTCGACGCTCACCGAGGGAACACGCAAGCTGTTCTACGGCGAGGACGGCACATTTCGCCACGCGGTTCAGCAAATGCTCGCCCACATTCCGCTGGGCCGACCCGGCACGCCGGAAGAGATCGCCCACGCCGCCCTGTTCCTGGCTGCACCCGAGAGCAGTTACGTCAACGGCCACATCCTCACCGTCGATGGCGGCTGGACGGCCGGCTATCACCGGGACTTCTGAATCAAAGGCTTCGGTTAGCGACGCTTCGCAGAAGCGTTCTTCGCCGGAACGCTTCCGCGAAGCGTCGCTAACCAATGTCCAAATCGCAGGATGGAAATAAAAAAGACCTTCCGGGATTTGGGAAGGTCTGGAAAAGTGGAGCCGACGGGGATCGAACCCGTAACCTCAGCATTGCGAACGCTGCGCTCTCCCAGTTGAGCTACGGCCCCGGATCGCGGAGGATTGAGGGATTATAGGGACTGTTTCCCATCGCCAGCAAGGGGGATTGCATTCACTCACGGCGTCTTCTTCTCGGCCATGCGCTGATACGTGGTGCCGTCGTACTCCTTGGTCTTGAGCTTTGTCCAATACTGCTCGGCGCGGGCCGGGTCATTCTTCGGCTTGTCGAACAGTTGCGCGAGGTAATACAGCGCCTTGGCGTGCTCCTCCCGGTCCTCGTTGTACATCATATCGACCTTGAGATACTCCCAGAACGCGAGGTCGGCTTGCTTTTTCAGGCGGTAAAAATCGCCGAGGAAATTGTGGGCCAGGGCGAGCAGGGTCTTGTCCTCGCTGGCGCGGATGGTCGCCCGCAGTTTCTCCTCGACGCCGTCGAGCCGGCCTTGCTCCATCTGCGATTGCGCGAGATACAGATCCACGGCGATTCGCCGCGGGGCGTTCGGGGGCAGCGCCGAGGCCAGCGTTTTCAATTTCGTCTCCGCGTCGGCGAACTTTTTGCCGCGCACCAGGAGCCGGGCTTCGAGCATCTGGTTTTCCAGCTTCATCTCCCGCGGGATGCCGGGCACGGCCGCCAGTTCGGCGTAGGTCTTGCTGGCCCCTTGCATGTCGCCCTTGTCTTCCTGCACGCGCGCCAGGAGTTGCAAGGCCGGCATGATCTCCCAGCCGGTCGGATAGGCGCCCTTGTACTCCGACAGTGCCGCGATGGCCGCGTCGGCGCGGCTCGCATCGTCGCGGGCTTGTAGCGCCGATACCTCGGCCATCTTGAACTGAAGATAACGGTGGATAGGGAGCACATCGCGGAGCCTGGCGTCCAGATCTTGATAACCGAGCAGCGCCAACCGCAGCAAGTCCGCTCGTCGGGCCGGCTTCGTCTCGCGCAGGGCATTGTTGAGGTTCTTCTCCGGCTCGCGGTACGTGATGGCATCCACGACCTTGTTGCCGTAAGTGATCTGCGTGATCTGCAAGGCGGGAATGTCCCGGACTCCTCCCTTGGCCCGCATCTGAATGCCGGTCGGCGACTCGCGCTCGATAACGCCCGTGATCGTCTCGTCCGTTTTCTTGGTCGGATCGAGGAAGTACACCGTGTCGTCCGCCCACACGCCTCGGCCGGCGAGCAACATCCCCCCGATTACGACAAAAGCCCGCAGGAGCCGTTTCATGATGATCGCCCTTCACACCCGGATACTACTTGCCGCCCTTCAGCGCGTTGTATTGTTCGCGCAGATCCGTTTCTTTTTCCAGCAGTTCCTCGAATCGCTTCTTCGATTCCTCGCTGCCGAAGCCGCCTTGCGCTTCTCCAAGTTGATTATCCGCTGGGCGGCATCCCGGACGCCCTTGTGTCGTTGCTCCGAGTTGGATAGCGCCTGACCGTTTTTCAGGATGCAAAAAATCAAGTGATAATACAGCTCCAAATACTGCTCCTTCATCTTGTTGTCGTTGATTTTCGGGAGTAGTTGGCGGACTAATTTGTCGGCCAAAAGCGCGGCGGGGCCGTATTTTTCCTCGTCTTCGAGCAGGACGATGCGCAGTTTTTGGGCATCGATGCTGCGCGTCCCCCAGCCGGGTTTGCCGTTCTTGGCCGTCATGATCTCCTTGAGCAGTTCGCTGGCTTTCTCGATCTCCTTGAGCTGGTGCCATTCCTGAATGAGCAGGAGCTGAATGGCCTGATGCTCTCTCACCTCGGCGGGAGCGGAGCCGGCGACGTTTTTTTCCGCGTACGGCTTGAGCAGATCGGCGGCCTTCTGGTGCTCGTCCATGCCGGCGTAGCACTTGGCCAGCAGGTAAGCAAACAGGGGTGTCTGAGCTTTCTGGCCCTTGACGATCTCGTTGAGCAGGTTGGTGAAACCGGCCTGTGCTTTTTGGAGACTCTCCTTGTCGCCCTTTTTACGCAGCTCGTCGATCTGCTGACTGATGAGCTTGACGAGCTGGCCGAGAATGGCCGTCGTGCCGTTGTCGCCCCCCTTGTCCGCTTGCAAGGCCTGTAGCGCCTTGATGGCCTCCTTGGCCCGGTCGAGGTTGCCGAGCAGGATCTGCGTTTCGAGCGCGAAACCCAGCACGGGAGCGGCCAAGCCGTTGTCTTTGAGCTGGGGCAGCTTGTTGGCGTTGAAATCGTCCACGACCGGATCGAGCAGTTTCGCCACCTCGGCATAGTGGCCGGCCTTGAACTGTGCCTCGGCCTGATGCGCCTTCGAGTAGAGTTTCAGTAACCCGACGTTCTCGGCGAGCTTGGCGCGGACCTCCGCTTCCTTGGCCGGGTCGCCGAGCAGGCGCAGCGACTCCACCTTGGCCGGCAGCGTTTGCGTCAGGGCATCGACCTCCTTGTATTTCTTGTCGTGGAACAGCTCCCAACCGAGCGTGAGCTTGGCCCGCAGGTAATCGAGGTTGACCTCCGGCTCGGCCGCCGGACTCGGATCGGGAATGCTCGCCAGGGCGGCGACAGCTTGCTTGCGGTAGCCGCCCGCATCGCTCTTGTCCTGTTCGGCGTGCTGGAGCGCGGCACGGGCGAGGGCGAATTGCGTGCTGATGTAAGAAGGATAGGTCGGCGTGATCGCTTTCAGTTTTTGGATGGCCTCGGGATACTTCTCCTCGCGCAACAGGCGCAGGGCGAGTTGATGGCGGGCGAGGTCGCCGGCCCGATCGCGCGGCCAACGCTCCTCCATGTACTTGGCCAAATCGAGCATGTGTTTCTTGTCGTCCCGGTATTGCTCGTCGTTTTGCAGCGCCTTGGGGTCGGCGGCCTCGCGCTCGCGCCGGGCCATCAGTTGGCCGTAGGACAACAGGGCGTAGATGGCGGCCACGGACGCCTGGCTCGGGCGGGAATCGGCCCGCGCGAACGATTCGCCGACGTCGATGGCCTCCTTGTATTTGCCCTCGTTCATGAGGTAATAGGCCAGCATGGCGCGGGCGTTGTTCAGCTCCACCGACGGCGTGCGGGCGTCCGGCTTCTTCAGGCCGGCCCGCAGCGCTTCGACGGCCGAGGCCATCCGCGCTTTGCGAGCCGCGTCTATTTTCCCGCCGTCGTCCTTGAGCTTCTTGGCGTCCTCGCCGATCTGCATGATTTCGTACTGGGCGCGCTCGAAGCAGTCCTCGAAGCTCTGGAGCTGGTTGATCGGCTTTTTGAAGGAGCCTTGCTTTTGCATGGCGAACAGTTTCAGGCGCTTGGCCCGATCCGTGTAATCGTTCTCGGTTTGCTCCAGTTCGCGCAGATACCGGCGGGCGCACACGAGCATGACGTTGCGTTCCGCCGCCGTCACGCGCACGGCTGAATCCTCCGCTTCCTTGATCAAGGTCTCGGCAAGGAGGAAACGAATGCCGTAGCCTTCCGGCGTGTGTGCGTAATTGTGGTACTCGGCGATCCAGTCGGAGGCGCGGAGGATGATGTAGGAATTGAGGTTCTTTTTCTCCGTTTCCTCGGGCGCTTCCTGAAGCGCCAGCAGGGAGAAATAGCGGGCCAGGCGCTTGCCGTCGCGCGCGGCGGGAACGGTCGCGGCCAGGATGTCGTTGTACTTGGCCCGCGCTTTTTTCGGCTCGCCCAACTCCTGAAAGCAGCGGCCCGACCAGGCCCGCGCCTGCCAGGTGATCTTGTCGTTGGCGTCGCCGGCCGCGAGTTTGTCGAAGACCTTCTGCGCTTCCAGGGCC
Source organism: uncultured Planctomycetota bacterium (assembly GCA_963767535.1). Lineage (GTDB taxonomy): Bacteria > Planctomycetota > Planctomycetia > Gemmatales > Gemmataceae > JAJPHU01. The sequence continues at coordinate 4,009,716 of CAVYEC010000003.1, read as the reverse complement.
GGCTTGGTGCGGTCGAGCAGCTCCTGATTGCTGCCGGTGTTGAGATAGGTCTGGGCCTGGTCGAGCAAGTTGAGGCCGACGGCCAACTGGGTTTCGCGCGGTGGCCGGCAGCGCCTTGAGCTGGTTGGCGGCGACGACGAGGGTGGAGCGGGCCTTGAGTCCGTCGGCGATGCGCGTGCGCAGGTCGCCGTCGAGCAAGGCGCGGCTCAGCTGCGTCTTGCCCTGCAAGCTGGTCGCCCGCGCGATCTCGAAGCGGGCGTCGGCGGCACGGGGGTGGTTGGGGTTGCCGGCCAGGAACTTCTGCAAGTCGGCGCGGGCCTGCGCGTACAGGGTCAGCCGTTTGCCGCTGTCCGGCTCGTCGTTGGCCGCCTCCATGTTGGTCAGGGCCATCTCCAGCGGTAGCTCGCGCTTCAGTTCGGGGGAGGCTGTCTGGGCCAGTTTTTCCAGGTACTCGCGGGCCAGGTCGCTATAGCCGCGGGCACGCAACTCGTGAACGAAACGCAAATCCTCGGCCGACGGGATCGGCTGGGCCAACACCGCACCGTTGCCGATAAAAAACGCCCCAACGAGGATGATACAGCGCCTCATAATAGAACCTTGTGAGGAAGATGCATTTTTCTCGTTTAGCCGCGACCCGCAGGGAGCGCGCTCCCCTGCGGGTCGCGGCTAAACGAGAAACTTGATAACTTTATTTCCCTTTGTCGCGGTCCAGTAATCCCAGGGCGACGCCGAGCGAACCGAACGCCTGCGTCGGTTGCTGCCAACCTTGTACCGTCTTGGCCCAGCCGGTTTCCAGCCGTGTGTTGTGTCGGGCCAGCGCTTGACTTGCTTGCAAACGGGCCACACTTTTCGATTCGATCTTGTCGACGGCGCCGTCCTCGATCCTCTGCTGGGCCTGATCCAGACGCGCGCGGAAAATGGCCAGCTGCGCTCGGCCGCGCACCGCGCGGTCGGCGATGAGGGCGGTGAAGGTTTGCAAGCGCTCGTCGGATACACCGGCGCGGATCCCCAATTGGGTGAGACGTAAAAACTTCCAGGCCAATTCCGGCTTGTCGCGCAGCTTGGCTTCGGCGAAAGTCATCGCTTTTTCCACGTCATCCGTGCCGGTCGCCTTGGCGTCCACGGCAGCGGCAGCGATGCCCAGAAGGGAACGAAATTGCACGGCGTCGCCGAACTCGTTCGCGACGGCCTCCTTTCTGGCCCGGTCCCACTGGTCCTGCCGCGCCAGCCCCTCGACCTTGCCGATGTGCTCCTCCTCCGCTTCTGCCGGCTTGGGCTGCTTGTCGAGTTTGGGAGGCGGCTTGCCGAACACGCCGGCCAAGACCACCACATCCGCCCTCAGGGGCGGCGGCGTCTTGGTCTGGTAGAGATTCAACACTTCCTCGGCCGCCTTTTCGCCGGCCGCCCGGTCGTTGGATTTCGACAGATCGAGGGCAACGACCGACAACGCCGCGGCGCGTTCTTCGTCGGCCGCAGGATAAATCTGCCGCAGCAGAGTCAACGCCCGCGCGGTTTGTCCGGCGGCGCTGAGCTTTTGACAGATGGCCCGGACGGCTTCGCGGCGGGCGTCGGGATTCTGGATCGGGCGGAGAGAAGCCAGCAGAAGTTTCTGGGTTTCGTCCCAGGGCAGACGCAGCTCCCGACCCGTATCCGGCTCGCCGCCGCCTAGCTCCGCCTGCGCCAGCGCCAGGTCCGTCAGCACGCCATCCCGTTCGCTATCGGGCGGGGCGGAATTCAACGTGACGAGCGCCTTGCCGAACTGTTCGCGCGCCTTCACCGCCGCCCGGTCTCCCTGGGCCAGCAACTTGTACTCTCCGGCCCCCAGAAAGATCGCGGCCTGTCCGGTGGCCCTGGCTTCGCTCCCGCTCTGCGGCGAGGCGGCATAATCGAGCGCCGCTTGCAAGGCGCGATCCGCCGCGCGCTGCTCCCACCAGCGATAGCCCATCCAACCGCCGCCGAACACAAGCAGAATGAGGGTTGCACCGAGAATGGGCCAACGGCTCTTTTGCCAGAGCGTGCGCGGCGGTTCCTTCGTGGGAATGACGCCGGCCTCGACGAGCGCCTGCTTGCCGACCGCGCTGGCCGCGGTTGAACCCCAGGCGCCTTCTGGCGCCGGTTGGTCCGCTGGTCGGGCGCCCGAAGGTCCGCGCGGGTCGGCCTTGCGCCAGTCCTTCGGCTCATTCTTGACCAGTTCCGGCACCTTGATGATGCGGCGGCACTCCGGACACGGGGCTTTTTTCCCGCCAACTCCGCGCTGAACTGGATCGGCTCATCGCAGAAGGGGCAGTTCAGCTCGATCGTCCTGGTTTCCGTCGGTTCCTGCGGCGGCGGCTCATCGGAAAACAGGGCGGCCGCTTCCGCCTCGACATCGACCGGCGTCGGCGGCGGAACATTCGGCTGCGGCGCGGCGGCCTTCGGCGCGCACCGGCTGTTTTTGGACCGCATCGGCCGCGTTGGGAGCCGGCGGGGCAACGGCAGGCCGGGGAACGGTCACGACCTGCTTGCAGCCCGTGCAGGTGCCTTTTTTGCCGGCCATCTGGTCCTTGACCGTCATGACCCGTTTGCAGTGCGGACAGGAGAATTTGATCGGCATGGTCGGAGAAGTCCGTGGTCCTGGTCGTGTTCGTCCGGCGATGCGATTTTACCACGCCGGTTAGGAAAAAGGCTACGGTTCTGCTGCCCCGGGCTACGCGGGATCGCTCGGGGGAACCTTGAGGGTAACAGGGTGCTTGTTGGACTCGGAGCCGGCAAGTACGATAGCCCGCGGCAGAGCCAATCCTAAACCGAAGGGGGCCTTATCATGACGCGGAAATGGATCGCGGCCGGTCTTCTGCTCGTGACAACGGGGGTGTTCACCGCGTGGAGCGTCATGGATGCGCGGGGCTACAGCTGACTGAAGCAAATCGGACTGCTCAACGAAGCAGATCCGGAATTCGGCGGCGTGCCCGCCGACGAGCAAGCGCCTCCGCAGGCCAAACCCGCGCGGAAACTGGTGCTCCTCATCCACGGCGGCGAAGGCGATCTGCCCCCGAACGCCCCTCTGGAGTTGGAAAAACAAAGCGAGGACGTGCTGGCCGAAGCCTTGCAACAAGGATATGCGCGTTTGAAGCAAGGAGGCAAAACGGCGAGTCTCGACGCGGTGGAAGCGGCCATCCGCGTGATGGAGGATTCGCCCTTGTTCAACGCCGGCAAGGGGGCCGTGTTCACGCACGACGGCCGCAACGAACTGGACGCCTCGATCATGGAAGGCAGGACCAAGAAGGCCGGGGCCGTCGCCGGCGTCACCATCGTCAAGAACCCCATCTCGGCCGCCCGCGCCGTCATGGAGCGTTCGCCGCATGTCCTGCTCGTCGGCCGCGGCGCGGAGTTGTTCGCCATCAAACAAAAACTGGACATCGTACATCCGGATTATTTCTGGACCGAGCGGCGCTGGCAGGAGTTGCAAGAGGCGCTGCGGAAGGAAGCTCAGCGCCGCAAGAACGGCCAGGGGGCCGAGGCACCAACTCCGCGTCGGCACATGGGCACCGTCGGCGCGGTCGCCCTGGACGGCGAGGGCAATCTCGCGGCGGGCACTTCGACGGGCGGCATGACGAACAAGTGGTCGGGCCGGGTCGGCGACTCGCCGATCATCGGGGCCGGCACCTACGCGGACAACGAAGCCTGCGCCGTATCGTGTACCGGCTGGGGCGAATATTTCATCCGCTATGCCGTGGCGCACGACATCACGGCGCGGGTGAAGTACAGCCATCGTTCGGTGAAGGAGGCGGCGGAGGCGGTCATCGGCGAGCAGGTGCAGCAGGCTGGCGGCGACGGTGCCGCCATCGTCCTCGGCGCCGGCGGCGACTTCCACATCACGTACAATCGGCTCGCCGGCCAGATGTCGCGCGGCTACATAACCTCCGACGATGCCAAACCGCGTGTGGCGATTCGGAACCGGCCGCTGCCGAAGTGACCTAGCATCGTTTAGCGACGCTTCGCAGAAGCGTGGGAGAAGACGCTTCTGCGAAGCGTCGCTAACCATCAGCCCATAGAATGACTTTTGTCGATGAGTGCGGTCTTCATTGCAAGAGATAACCCAAGTGGCGCTGAGCGTTTTCGACCTCTTCAAAATCGGCATCGGCCCTTCCAGCTCGCACACGGTCGGGCCGATGTGGGCGGCCCTGCGCTTCGTGCAAGGGTTGGAAACATCCGGCGTCGTCGGATGCGTGGGGCGGGTGCGTGTCGATCTGTACGGCTCGCTCGCCCTGACCGGACGTGGTCACGGAACCGACAAGGCGGTGTTGCTGGGGCTGTCCGGCGAACGGCCGGATACCGTCGATCCGGAGCGCGTCGAGCCGCTGGTCTCCGAGGTGCGCGAGCGAAACCGGCTCCGGCTAGCCGGGCGGCGCGATATTCCGTTCCGCGAATCCACGGATCTCGTGTTTCATGAAGACGAATCGCTGCCGCGTCATCCCAACGGTATCCGTTTGAGTGCCTTCGATGCGGCCGGCGCGGAATTGGCGTTCGAGACGTTTTATTCGGTCGGCGGCGGATTTGTCGTCAGCGAGCAGGAGGCGGCGGCGGGACGCGCCGGCGGCAACGAACGGCCGGAAGCCGTGCCGCACGACTTCCACTCGGCGTCAGAGTTGCTCGACATCGGCCGGCGCACCGGGTTGTCGATCGCGGAGATTATGCGGGCCAACGAGCAGGTGTGGCGATCGCCGGACGAGATCGACGCGGGGCTGGATCGCATCTGGGCGACGATGGAGCAGTGCCTCGAGCGCGGCTGCCGGGCCGAGGGCGAGCTGCCGGGCGGACTGCATGTGCGCCGGCGGGCTGGCCGAGTGTTCCGCGATTTGCAGGCGCGATCGGGCACGGCCGACCCGATGGCCGCGCTCGACTGGGTGAGCCTGTTCGCCCTGGCGGTCAACGAAGAAAACGCGGCCGGCGGCCGCGTCGTGACGGCGCCGACCAACGGCGCGGCCGGCGTCATCCCCGCCGTATTGGCTTACTACCGTCGCTTCCTACCCGGCGCCGACGAACGCGGCGTGCGGATGTTTCTCTTGACGGCCGGGGCCATTGGGATGCTGTACAAGCGAAACGCTTCGCTGTCGGCCGCGGAGATGGGGTGTCAGGGCGAGGTCGGCGTCGCCTGCTCGATGGCCGCGGCCGGGTTGGCCGCCGTCATGGGCGGCAGCAACGCCCAGATCGAAAACGCCGCGGAGATCGGCATGGAACACAACCTTGGATTGACGTGCGATCCCATCGCCGGACTCGTGCAGGTTCCGTGCATCGAGCGCAACACGATGGGCGCCGCCAAGGCCATCAACGCCGCCCGCCTGGCCGTGCTGTACGGGGACGGCAGCCATCGCGTGCCGCTCGACCGCGTCATCGAGACCATGCGGCAGACCGGACTGGACATGCAGGACAAATACAAGGAAACGTCGCGCGGCGGGCTGGCCGTCAACGTGGTGAATTGCTGAGGGAAGAAATGACCCTGGATGGAGTCGAACCATCGTCCCCTGGTTGTCACCCAGGCGTCGTGAGCTTGTTGCCACTTTCGGCGCAACAAGGTACACTTTGCAGGGGTGAAGACCATGATAGCCAATGTCGGATGGATTGACTCAATGCGGCGAGCATACAGCTATATCCGGTTTTCCAGCGTCAAGCAACGGCGGGGCGATTCCCACCGCCGCCAGATGGCTTTTGCCGGGCGGGTTTGCAAGGACAACGGATGGTTGCTTGATGACTCGCTTCGGCTTCACGATGTCGGCGTGAGCGCCTACCGCAGCAAGAATGCCAAAGTGGGCGCGCTCGCCGAGTTTCTGCACGCTGTCGAGTCCGGCCGCGTTGCCGCCGGGTCGGCCCTCATCTTGGAGAACATCGACCGCTTGAGCCGTAACAAGGTCGGGGACGCATTGCAGCTGTTCATCCGAATCTTAAACCACGGAATTACCATCGTCACAGCGGAACCGGAGCGGACCTACACACGCGAATCAATCAACGACGTAGCCGCGTTGCTTGAGCCGATCATCTACATGAGCCGGGCTTACGATGAATCCCGGACAAAAGCCATGCGGTCAAGAGCCGTCTGGGGGCGAAAGAAGGAACTCGCCGCGACGGAGGGCAAGCCGCTGGGTATCCCGCCCGTCGCCTGGATCGAGTTGACCACGGACGGATACCGGCTCATCCCTGACCGGGCGGCAACCGTGCGGGCAATCTTCCGCATGGCCGCGACGGAGGGGCTAGGCAAGCTCCGTATCGTGCAAGCGCTCCGCGCCGATCCCAAGCGATACCCTCCGTTCGGCATCTCAAAGCAATGGAACACACGATACGTTGACTTGATCCTGAACAACCGGGCGGCTTTCGGCGAGTACCAGCGCTACTCCGCGGACCCTGAAACCGGCGTCCGGCTGAAAGAGGGAGAGCCGGTTAAAGGGTTCTATCCCGCGGCCATAACAGAGCAAGATTTCTACTCGGCCCGCGCTGCAATGGCGCGGCGCAAACAGCGTTCGGGCAGGCCGGCAAAGCATGAGTACAACCTCTTCACCGGGATTGTCTTCAACGCCGTAGACAAGCAATCAATGCACGTTCGGACGGTACGGCGGAAAGAGAACTACCTCACAACGCGCGCGGTGTGGCGCGGGGCAAAGTGGGACAAATCGGGTCCGTTCGCAACATCGTTCAACATCGCCGGTTTTGAGTCTGCCGTCCTGTCCGCTGTATCGGAGCTTACCCCCGCGGACCTACAAGACAAGGGCCAGTCGCCGGACGCGCAGGCGGAAGCCATCCGATCCGAGACGGACGCGCTCATTGCCCTTGACCACAAGCTCTCAACGCTCAAGGCGAAAGCGGCCGATCCGAAGACGAAACCGGCAGCGCTGCCGGCAATCCTTGAGATGGTTGAATCCACCGCGCAGGCCAAGCATGAGACCGCGGCGCGTTTGGAACAACTCAAGGCCGATGCGATGTCCGGCCGGCCCGAAACGCTGGGGGAGACGCAGAGCCTCATCAAGCTACTAGCCGATGCGAAGGGTAAGGAAGCCGAGACATTGCGCCGGCGACTCAAGAGCCGGCTTCGGTTGCTCATTGATGGAATCTGGGTCGTTATCCAGAGGCTCGACGGCCGGCTTCGCGCCGCCCATATCCAGCTGCACATGCGGGGCGGGGCGACGAAGTACATTCTTGCTTTCAGCCCGAAGCAACCCACCCCGACAGCATATGAGCGGGCGATGAACAAGTTTGCTCTCTTGCCGCTATGGAACGTGGACTTCCGCACCCTCGATCCGAACGACAAGCACGGCCCGCTAGAGGGATATGTCAAGTTCGATGCCGACGTACTCAAGGCTCTTGAGCGGTTCATATGGAAGCCGGGAAGCAGATGACTCCCTGTTCGGCCCGAAGCCGCGTCGCCTCTGCCTGGCAAGCCTCATAGCCGCTGCCGGGCGGATACCGCTTCGCTTGGCCGGGGTCGGTGGTCCAATTCTCGCCGGTCCAGTAGCAATAATCCATCGAGAGAATAACGAGCATGGGTGTCCCTCAAGATTGCAAAACGCCGGCCGGGATTGCTCCCGGCCGGCGAAGAGGAAAACCATTCCTTTCCCATCCGCTCCACTGCTTTCCCTTCCATTCCTTGCGATCGGTGGAAGCGAGCATGTACGGCGGGCAGGCGGCTTTCCGAGGTCTACACAAGCTTAGCTCAATTCCACGGGGCGGCTTTGCGCCTCGCTTTCTCCTCTTTTACAACACGCTCAAGATGGTCAAGCTCCCACGGTTCCAGGGTCGATAGGAAGGCATCGGACAGGATTAAGTCGTGCAGGCTGGCGAACACTTGGGGTTTGAACATAGCTGCTGCCTCTTCGGTGAAAAGTCGGGACGGCGACATTGCCGTCCCGTGTGCATCCTCCACCGATGAGACTGAGCTTCAAACGTATGTCACTTCTTCGATTGAATCAACCTCAGCAAGCCGAAACAAGAAATGCCATTCCCGGCGGCAGACGGGACAGGGCAAGTTGTATTCGTAGAACAGGCCGCGGGCGTCCGCGTCGATGTCGCCGGGATTCGCGGCGACGTGATCTAAAAGCGCCCCGCAGTCCGGGCATGAGGTCCGGTTTTCCGAGGTCAACGCGCATTCCTCTGCTAAGGTCATCAGGCGACAGGGTTCCCCGCCGACGATCGCGGCGGCGAGCGTTACCGCCTCTTCCTCGCTGGCCGCGAGAACGTTGACCCATTCGCACTCGTCAACCCAGCCCCACAAGGTCAATTTAAGCCGCGGGTCGGATGCCATCTGGGGCGCGAAGTGCTTTCGAGCTTCGCGGGGCGACTTGCCGACAAGGGCACGGGTTCGGGTCTGAGCGGGGTTCATTGCTAGGACGATCGCACTCATGATTCCCTCCGTATTGAAGAAGTTGAGCGGTTATGATATATTAAGTTTGTGGGCACCCACTGTCAAGTAAATCTACGATTTTACCGGAAGGAACCTAGACGATGGACATGCCGAATACGTCGAAAGCCCAGAAAAGCCCGTACCGGCAAGATGCCGCGCACGGTAAAATTCGCCGCATGGCGAAGAAACGCAAACCCGACCGGCACAAGAACCCCGCGCTAAATCTCCGTCTTCACCCCATCTTGCGGCAGCAACTTCAAGCTCTGGCGGATCGGAACCTGACCACGTTGACGACCGAAGCGACCGCAGCCATCCGCGAATATCTTCGGGCCAACGGGCTTTGGCCACCCTCCGAGACGAAATGAGCCGGCGTGGTATACCACGCCGGCTCAGGGATCACTCGCAACGCGCGGGTAATCAGCTTACGGAGGCATCCCTACTTGCTGAAGGGGTTGTCCAACAGCCGCGGCGATTCGCTTGGCGTACTCAAGCTGTTGCTTTTCGATCTCAAGGCTCTGCTGCTGAATCCGCTCGATACGTTGCTGCGGGGTCTCACGGAGCTTGAGATTCAGGAAGGCGTCTTGCTGGTTGATCGCAGACATGGCCTCAGAAGACTCCCGCTTCAAGCCGCCGGGCAGCTTGACCTCGGACAAGCCATGCGCCTTGTCAAGCTCTTCCACGGCTTTTGCGGTAGCGCGGGCGAACTGATCCGCGGAGATGGCGTTCGCCGCGAACATGGCTTTTATCTGCGCGAGCTTCTGTTGGTATTTTTCAAGAGGCGTTTGGACCTCTTGAATGACCGCGTTCGCTTGTCCGCCGAACAGCTTTTTGAACCTCTGGGCAATCGGGAGGGCACCGTTTGCCAGCTTGGTATTCATGCTCTCCATCGCCTTGCCCGCGGCGTCCGCTCCGCTAACGATGTTATCAAAGAAGGCGTCAACCTTCTCCGTATAGTTGCTATTGTCCCATGCGGCGAGAGCTTCTTGGGTAAGTGAGTTGACAGTCTCCTTTGCCGCGCCCGCAATGCGGTCTGCTTCCTCCGCAAGCCCGCCAAACATCTTGCCGCCAAGCCTGTCAGGTAGCTTCGCGGCCAGCTTCATTAGCTCGCGCAAGCCTTCCGCGATTTTCTGGACCATCGCAGTAAAGGCAATCTGGATATTAGAGACGTTCAGTATCCATTGCTTATGAACGTATTCCCCGACGAAGGCAATCGCCTTCGCCACATATCGGAACGCCGTCGCCATCACCTTGCCGACGCTTTGGCCGGTAACTCCTAGCTTGGAGATTTCTTCCGCGGTCTTGAGTATCCAGGGTGCAAGTTGCACCGCGAATTGAGCGGTGATCCCCTTCACCGCGTCACCCATCAAGCCGAGTTTGTTGTTCGCGTCCTCAATGCGGCTGGCGTCCAAGTCGGACATTGCAAGCCCCAACATCTCCGCGGCTTTCTGTGCGGCGGTAAGACCTTTCGAGCCTTGCGTCAGGGCGGGCAGGAGCGCGGCGGCTTGGTCTCCGAATATCGCGGTAGCTGCGGCCGCTCGCTGGGCGGGGTCTTCGATCTTGCCGATCTTCTCGGCAATCGCCGCGAAAGCCTTGTCAGAAGAGAGTTTGGATAGTTGCTCAAAGGACAAGCCAAGTCGGTTAATCATGCCGCGGGCTTGCTCGCCTTCCGGCCCGAATTCTCCCAAGACTTCGTTGAGCTTGCCGAGTCCCTTCGCCGCGTCCTCTTGATTGCCGCCCAGCGATTTGATTTGGTATTGCAGGGCCGCTAACCCGGCGACGGAGGAATTGACAGACCGGGCAAGTTTTGTCACTGCCGCCGCCGACTCAAGCGCTTTCTTCGCAAAGGCAGCAACCGCGACAACGCCGGCCGTTAGTACCGCGGCGATTGCCAATAGGGGTCCGGTCACTACCGATGCCGCTGCTTTTGAAAATCCACGCATTACCGCAGTTGCCTTGCTCATGCCGCTAATAAAGCTCTGCGCTTTCACGGTTAGCATCAAGGCTATGTTACCTATCGTCGCCGCGTTTATTGTCTCCAATTCGCTTCTTTGATCGACTCATCATCCGCGCGAATGATACCAGCTGAGACCGCGGCGCGGGTCAGAGCGTTAAGCGGGCTGGTGTTGTCTTGAATGTTCACTAGGTCCGGGATTGCCGGCGACAAGTCAAGGTCCGCAAGCGCGGCCGCGCTTCGGAAAGCGGATGCGTGTTTACTCATGGTCGCAATCGCCGTCGCGGTGGCAATGTAAGCCCGGACCATCTCAAGGTAGGAGCGCCGGGCTTGAACCCGGTCCCGCGGGGTCATGGTGGCATCTTTCACAGGTTGACTCCCTCAAGGAACTCGGCATCCGGTAGTACGACACCGGCAGCGATGGCAGCGCGGGCAAGGCGGGCAACGGGGCTGTCCGGGCTGGTCGCATCAAGCCAGGGCAATTCGGGAATGGTAACATCCGGGAGCTTGACCATAGCAAGCGAAGCATCTTTCCGCATAAGGCGCATCGTCCGCATAAGAACCGCGGACTCACATAGACATTGGACTAGATGACTAACGCAATCCACGTAGACGGGAATGCGCTGTTCGTCGCTGACGGCAACCTTCATTAACTAACTCCTAACGGGATAGCGTTCGGGGTCTTCACTTCGGGATATGGTTCGCTCGCGGTCAAGATTGAGGATGAGCTTTCGGAGGTCCAATACCTCAGCTTCATCTTGTCCGTGAATCACGGATCGGCAGCCGCCGTGCAAGAGTACGGCCGTCTTCAATTTTTCGTTGCTGTTCATGGGCTATCGCCTTTCTGTTTGCCGGTGTCCAAGTCTGCCGGAATAGTAAAGATCAGTAACCGTTCGCCTCAAGCGGAGTAGTTCAGAATCCGAGTCGGCAACTAGCACGGAGCGGCGGTTGCCCAGAGTCAAGACGGTGCGGGGTCGATCCTCCGCGCACAACGCCTCAGCAATTCGGAGCCGTCGCCGGCGCGATTCGGCTCTGGAATCATATTGACGTTTTCTCATGTGTATGTCTCAGGGTGAGAAGAAGGAAGAGACCGGGGGCATTTACCACGATACCCCCGGTCAGCCACGCCCCGGAGGTTGACAGGGCGTTTTGTGTATCACGCGGGCGGGTAGGAGTAACCCCGCCCGCGCTGCCGGCTGGGAGAGTGCCAGCCGGCAAGGGCCGCGCCGATCGGCCCGTCAGCTTGACGTACTCGGCTTCTTGGGTCCGCCGGGAACTGGCTTCGGACTGCCGCCTTTCGGTTGCGTCGGCTTCGGACCTTTTGGGTAGACGTGCGGGGCCGGCTCTTTGCCGCGAGGTTGTTTGTTCATTAGTCCTCCTGTTTCGCGGCTGGCTTCTTCGGGACACCGCGGCGGACGGCTTCCGCTTCCGCGAGGTTGCGATCAGCAATGACCGCGTGCGGTTCTGCGTGTCCGGTATGCGACGGTCCAAGCAAGGATTCCGCGGCCGACTCGCTGATGTCCTCTGGGACGCGGAGGACATCGCCCGCGGCAAAGTTGCCAGTGCGGTTAACGTCCGCGAACACTACGTCGCGGTTCAGCTTGATAGCGTCGATCTTCATGGTTAGACTAACTCCTCAAATTCTTCCTCAATCTCATCACGCTCAACGTCTTCAGGGTCCGGGCGGGCGGGAATCTTCAAGATGGGCCGCTTGCCGTGCAGTTTCTCGTTATAAGGAACTCCCGCGGGTTCAAATTTCGTTCCGGCTCCGCCGTCATCCGTGTAGACGGGAACCCCGCCTTGCTTGGGAGAAACGAGCAAGTCATATAGCCATTTCGGGGCATCGTAAACTTTTCCGCCCTTGAGGATATATTTCGGATTCGCCACGCAATGACGCATGTACACGAGCATAAGATACCCTTTCGTTAGACTTTGAAAGAACCTGTTTCGGACTTGTCGAGATAGCCGGCCGCAACGGCGTCCCGCAGTCGGGCGTGGGTGATAGCGGCGTCATAAGACGGGCGGGCGAAAGGCGGGAGCGAGCAACCGGATGAAGTACCTTCGCGGTCCATCACCACATTCTGCACGGCCCTCTCTTGATTCAGAAGATCGTGGACCTTGATTTCCGCCTTCAAAAGTTCGCGTACAACCTCCCGGTGGCGGAGGTTCTGCAACTCGTAAAACGCCTTCTTCTCCGCGGCGCGGGTCGAATCAAGATGCGCGGCGGCTTGCTTGCTCGCGGCCGTCGCCTTGTGGATAGTCTTCCACAGCGACCGGACCTTGGCCGCTAATTCGTCCACGTTCAAGGTCTCGAATTCCGGGTTGCGGAGTAGCTGTTCCCGGTAGTCTGGATTCCTCCCCTCCAGCGCGTCAAGGATTTGCTGGTTGTGTTGCAACTCTTGCTCGCATTCGGCGAGTTGCCGTGTGGCATCGTCGGCTGCCGCGCTTGATTGTTCAAGCTCGCGGGCCGCGGTGTCGTATGCGGCTTGCAATCTATCTAGGTTCCCGGTCTTTGCCATTCTGCATTTACTCCTGTGAAAGTAAGCGGGTCATGTCGAACGTCTGAAGATACGCGGGCGTTTCCGGTTCCCGCAGTATTGCAATGTGGCGGATGAATCCTTCAAGCAATCGCCAGCGGCTTTCCGTCTCCCTGCGCCAGCGGACGGGTTCCAGCTTGATCGAGACACCGGAGAAGTCCGCGGGCAAGGCGATGCCGGGTAGGGAGAACCACACGCCGATTGAGTCTTGCCACACGCGGAGAGAGCCGTCCGCGGTCGATGCGATCCGCCAGTTCTTGCGACCCGCTCGATTGTGCCCCCAGCACGCAAACACGGGTCTCCCGCGGGCGGATAGGCCGGTCTCGACACTGCGGCGGAAGCAATGCTGTTCAATGACCTCAAGCGCGTAGGGGAGACGGGTGCTAAAGCATGTGGAGGGTTTGCCGTAGGGGATTGCTAGTCCCGTCATGGAACCGGCCCGTTGGTCCCGGTCTTCATCCGCCAGTCAATCCGGGCGGGGTCAACCCCCAGCTTCTTGCTAATGGTCTCCGGGTCCGCGCCGGCCCGTAGCATGGCGTCAATCTGAGCGTCTTCGGCGTCAAGCCTTTCCAGGGCCGCGCGTTCATCGGTGCCGATTAACTTGTGCCGGGTGAGATCGGCGCGCTGGGCCTCGAACATATCATCCGGGGGCACGCCGCGGTATTTGCTGGGCTTGCCGTAGAAGTCCGCTGGGCCGAACGTCTCAGGTCCGGGGTTGATTTGCCGCCGCGGGCCGGGCGCGTCGAAACGCCACCATGCGCGGGGCCGCGTGCCTGGATGCTCCGCGATATGCTCGGCAAGTAGTTCGTCCCGCAGTTCCTCCCATGCCGCCTTCAGGTCAACGCTCGCCGGGTCCGGGCCGTCAAGGAAGTTCCAATCGTGGCCGGTCAACAGATACTCGCGGATGCGCGGGCTGTCGCTACCGGGGCGACGCCGTAGCAGCTGCTTCGGAGGTCTTGGCATCACTTGTTCTCCGCGGGACTGCTATCAAGGTTCAATTCGCGGACGGCACGGAGGAAGCAAAGCCGCGCGTCGCGGAGGATTGCGTTTTCCGGCCGCGGACGCGGGTTCTCGTATCGGTCAAGGTAAGTCATCCCCGATTCCGCCAACACTTCCCGCGCCGCCGTCGCGGTGTCCCATGCTTCGGCGGCGACGGTGAGAATCCGCAAGCGATCCGGTGGGATGTAGAACTCGTTTACCACGGACTCCCACCAGCGGGCCGTTTCGGGCCGTAGATGCGCCGGGGCTGTCGGCAGTTTGTTCGCCATTGGATTTCCCTGTCAACCGTTGATTTGTGTACTGAAAAACGCGCGTTCTACTTCGCCGTGTCCCGGAGCATCATAATCCCCAAAGGCGCGCGCCCATATCTTGGGGTAGGCACCCCCTAGCGTCGCACAGGATCGCTCAGGCCGCGCCCGGACAAGCTCAGGATACCCGCGGGCCGCTTTCGTCTCCGCGCTCGCTTGGCATCGGTGTGTTGCTGCCGTAGGGGTCTGTTGCTGTGCGCACGCGCCGCATGTCAATCGTTGTCGTCTTCCGCCCGTGACAGCTGGCACACAAGCAAGCGATGTTGCTTGACGTGTTGTTTCGCCAATTGTTGTCCCGGTGATCGCAGACCGTTGCAGCGCGGCCACAACCTTCAACCTCGCATATCGGGCGCTTGGATAACATCCGCTTGCGGATCGCTCGCCAGCGTGCCGAGTTGTAGAACTTCGTCCGGGGCGTCACGACGCGCGGGCGGGGATGTTTGTGATAGCCTGGCACTGTTCACGCGCCTCACAGGTTGCAGGCATCCGGCCTGCCCTGTCAACGCGGTTGAGATGCCGAGCAAGCTCGGTCACCGGCCAGTACCATCGCCGGCCGCGGCGGATGGGTTGAGGCAAGGTGCCGTCGCGGACCATCTGGGCCATGTCGGCATTCGAGAGGCCGCGCAGGGCGGCGAGTTGTTTGTCATCAATCAGGGTCATGTATGAGTCCTCAAGGTGCGTCTGTAGTGCTGTACCCCCTCCTATTAACACCTAGGGTACTTATTTTCCCGAATCCGCCACGACGACATTATTTTTCTGAAATTCTTCCGCGAGGTAGGCAGTGGCTCCCTGAATTGTCCTTTGTACCGTGCGCTCAGATATGCTCAGAGACTTGGCGATGTCCGCGGTGCGCTCCCCGTCAAGGTACCGCCGGCGGACAATTTCCGCGTCCGCGGGCGGGAGCGCGTCAAGAAGCTCCTCAATGTACTTCTTCGTGGCCGCGCGATCCTTCTGTAGCATATAAGGCGGGGTCCGAGCGGATTGTGTCCCGAATGCGTCGCCGAAGAACTTGTCCTTTGGGAATTGAGTCTTGACCTTTTTCCATTCCCCCTTCTTGTTCTTCCGCCACTGAACATCAGGCGCGCCGTGGAAACTAGAGCAGAGCCGGGGGCGAGACTTGAGGGCCTTCCGGTGGTTCTTCAATGCGTTGCGGACGAACGCGGCGACAATTGCCTTCGGGCAACACCATTCCTCGAAAGCACGTGCCGCGGTGCCAGCTGCGATTTGGGCGACGCTAATCGCCACTTCATCGCCGGGGAACTCGCCCGCAGCGATCTTTCTGGCGTAGTGGAAAAGGTATTCGTTCTTGGATAGCCAAAAACGCAATTCTGCAAGCTCAAGCCCCCGTTCCATGTCGGGGGGTTTGCCAGGCAGGGGGACAATCAGGGCCGCGAGGTCGCACACGCTGAACTTGCGGGAAGAATGCCGGAAGTCTCCGACCACAAGGACTAACTCTTTGCCTTCCGCGTACAACTCCGCGGTGGGGTGCGTTGGCGAGCGCAGGATGGCCTGCGGGGGCTGCCAATCCACGTGGTAGGCAGCCCCCCTGTCCGCCAGCGCTTCCACCAGAAATTCAGCAGTGTTGTACACTGGGTCGTTGATCTCTGCGGGCCTGCGGACCTCCTCAACCAGTCGGGGCAGGTCTTCAATATTGCCTTCGGTCATCCTGCCGGCGTATTCAACACGGATGCGGGTGGGAGACAACTTCGTAAAGACCATGCCGCTGACGCGGTAGGTCTTACCGCTGCGGACGATGCGTTCACCAGTGTAGGCATTGACTGCGCGGCGGATGGCTTGCATAGGCGCCATGTCGGGATACTCCTAGGTTGTCGGGATCAAGGCAAGGTGGCAACGATGCCATTTGCTGAGCATTAAACGCACGCCAGCACGTTCCAGGCGGCAAGGGCGACCCGCGGCCGGGAACGGACTGGCGGGGCTTGCTGGCGGGTTAATGCGATTCAGTTGTAAACGTCACCAAGGGGCGGGTTGAAGGGACAATCCCAGACCACCCCGTTGCATTCGGACCAACTGTCGCCGGTCCAATAGTTTCCGGCCGTGTCGCATTCGTAGTCCATCAATGTCGGACCTCCGATTGGTGGATTGGTGTTAAGGCCGGAACATAACGGACCACCCCGCGCGGAGGACCAACCGGCTTGCTCTTCGGGACTTGGTACATCCAGGTATCTTTGCCGCCCTCCGCGGACTCATCCAGGGTGACCCGGTAGTCTCGGCCAAAGCGAGCTTTCATGTCGATGCAAGTCAAGGTCGTCTCCGTTGACGGGGTAGGATTCAGTTACAACGCTCAGGAAACGCACGGGAGCAAGCAAGACGACTTCGGGGCCGTCTGGCCGATTGCGGGGCCAAATTCGAGCGCTAGTCTTGTGCGGGTGGCAAGGATCAAATCAGACCGGCCGCGAGGTCAAGCGCTCCCGGTTCTGTTGGCCGATCTCTCGGCATTGGTTGCACATGGTCTTTCCTCCGGGGGTTAAGGGATCGGACGGCCATAGTTCGGCGCAACGGACTGGCCGGGAAACAGGTGAGCGCGGACAGTGAACGTCTTCCAGCATGGGGAAGGGCAGAGAGCAACTACCCCGCCGTCAGGGAGCCGTTTGAGGATGATAGGCTCCGCGTAGTTCTGAGGTCGCTTCTTCTTACGAGATTGCTCTTTCATGCTGTCCTCCGGGTCGGTGTTTACCAACCGTCAAGGTAGGAAAGGTAGGCGACGGTAGGTGGACGGTAGGTAAATTAAGTTCTTGCTGTATCTGCGGTTCCGTCGCCAACCTACCTTTCCTACCGTCGAAAACGGATTTTTAACCTACAAAATCTCGTTCTATCTCTTCTCTCTTTTTCAAACCTGATATTCCGTTTTAGAGGGTAGGAAAGGTAGGTTGGCGACGTAAGTACCGATTTTCAAAGAACTTAACTTACCTACCGTCCACCTACCGTCGCCTACCTTTCCTACCCTCCCGCCTTGCTGAGTAGGCGGATCGGCCCGCTATCTCGCCTCGTCAGGGGAGATAGAACTTCACTCCGACCCGCTGGCCGTTGTCGAGGTCTCGTCTGACACCGATTTTTAGACCGGGTTTCTCCGTTACAATCGCCCACCGGACAGCTTTCAGTCGGTTCGTATCCTTCCCGCCGTCGGTGAGCGCGGGAACAGGTTCACGGCAGGATCGTCGCCCGCCATGTTGATGATGTGGTATCCTGCCAACCGGCCCGTCGGCCAGACCGGCAGCGATTCGACTAGACGGTAAAGCTCCGCGTACCGTTCGTCCTGAGACTCACCCGACTTGTCGAGGGTCTTGAACCCCAGGTCCGCGGCGATCTCCAGAAAGGTCCATTCCTTGTCGCCGTCGAAGTATTTCTTGACAACCCAGCTGACGATAGTGTCCCGCGCCTTCCGGTGTTCTTCGATGTGGTATCCTTGCGTAAGCCAATATTCGACCCCGTTTGACAGGGATGAACTAACCCAGTCAACCGGCTTGTCCGACCCCGCCCCCACGTCCACCAGTACCCATCGCCGCCCGATTTCCGCTTGGGCGAATACCGCGTCCGGGGGGTCGATGCACGTCAGCACAACAGCCGCGGGCATCTCTACAATGAACTCGCCTTTGTGCAGTAGGTGCGCCTTCACGCCGGTCTCGAAAAGTAGCATGTACTCAAGTAGCTGGCCTTCAGGCAGGCGCTTGGCGATCTTCTCGAATTCGTCGAAGATGACGATGCTCCCCGCCATCGACCCATCGAAGTAAGACCGCTTGACCCGCTCTTCATCTTCGCGGAACTTGTAAACGTTTGGTGGTTCGCCCGTCAGGATGTTCGCTAATTTCGCTGTCTGAGTTTTTCCCGCCGCGGTTGGCCCCATCGCCAGGATGCGGGGCGTGTCCACGCCTAGAGACTGCTGGACGCACCCTTTTGCCGCAATGCCCAACAGCAAATAGTTCCAACAGATGCCGCGGAAGCGTCCTTCGACAACCGCCCGTGCTTCCGCCAACTCATCCGCCGTGACAACTCGCCGAAGATTGATCGGCGGGTTGGCGGGCAGGACGGCGAGAACCCTATCATCGGGAACGGGCCGCATGAGGCGAACCCTTTCCGCCATGTCGAGACCGCGGAGCGGGACCATCGACGCAACTCCTAGGTCGGACAGATTCGATCCGAGAGATTGCAGACGGCCTAATTTCAACTTATCCTGTCCGGTTACTATGTCTCCCTTGCTGTTCCGACCCTTGAAATAGTGCGTGCAGGGCAGACATGACAACACTTCTCTCCTGCCGGTCTCGCCGGCCCGCTCGCCGTGCCGGTGATACCACATGCCATTTAGCCGGATCAAATCGTAGGTCATAAAGACCTTGTTGATTTGCCGTTCCACGAACTCTGGTTCGTCGGCATTCGGCATGTGGTGAAGGGTTAGCAACGCCCGATGCAATTCCGGCCGCGGGATGATATACTGCGCCTGTTCCCGGTGGACATAGTTGCGGATCACATCACGAATCAGGCTTGACGGTCGGATCGGCGAGCCATCCATCATCAGCCGGGCGGGAACCCAACCGGGTTTTGACACGCCGGGATAGCTGAGTGAATGCCCCGCGCACGAATGGCAGTAGAACCCGCCGTCAAGGACCACAACGCAATCGCTGTCCTTCGGGCCGGGCTTGATGGGGCAATGCTCGTGCGCTAGACGCTGGCCGATGCGATAGCCCTCTTCCTTGAGCCATTCCTCCCACCGCTCCGGGTCTAGTTCATCGTCGGGATATTCGTAAAACAGCTTCCGCCGCGCGGCCTCTAGGTCCGTCGCCCCGTGCAAGTCGAGCCTGGCACAGCGATCGACCCCGCGGGAGTATGCCGGGTGGCGGAAATCGGTCTTCAATTCGATCCCCGTCAGGTGCCATCCCGCCGAGTAGGTCAGGGTTTTTTCGAGAAGGAACTTGACGATCTCCCCCTGTTGTTCGGCTGTCAACAGGTCCGTTGCGAAGTAGACCAATTTCAGCCCTTGCCCGTGGCTTATCCACGCATGGGCGGGCTGGATCGGTAGCCGCTCGACAACCCGCTTTAGCGCATCCGGGTTTGGCTTCGTTGCCCCGTGGAAGTCCACGTCCACCGCGCAGGCTCGTTTGATGTCCGCCCATGAGACGATCGGCTCTTCACCCTCAAATTTCGTGTGGGCTAGGGCATCGGCTATTGCCTGCGCGGGGTCCGGGTCGGAGAACACTCGCCCCGTATGGGCCAGCTGTTCCATCGCCCTCAATACTGCTTTGAACTCATGTGGTTGTGCTGGCAATGCGGCCTTTGCCTTCTTCCGCCTTTTCATCTCTTTTTTGAGTGCATTCGTAATCGCGGTCCCGGTAGTAGACTCTTTTCCCACTGAAACTCATTCCTCTCTCACCCCTGACATTGGGACTCTCGAAAGTAAGAAATGGGGCGGCGGGAGAGTCCCGAACCCGCCGCCCCGACCCCCGGTTTGCAAGACCGGGGGTTGTCACTTTCAATACCCGCGCCGCTGTTGCAGCAACGACAGTTCAACATGCGAGACGGTCTCAGAAGTAACCCTTAGCCGTCGCATGATTTCCTCATGGCTGACGCCGCTAACAAGCAATGCCTTGATCCGCGGTTCCAATCCTTCAGCCGCTCGGTCTTGACAGAAATCACAATCTTGCGTGTCGCGTCTTTCCATGTGTCTCTCATTAGTCGGGTTGAAGGAATGGCCGGCGTCCGGCTCCCGACAGCGCGGACGCCGGCCCGCGGCGAGAGCGACTCGCCGCGTTGCTGGTCGTTGTTCTCGATGAGTGAGAGAGGCGAATGCCCCTCTATAGTCCTATCACCGCGACGGCGGCAAAGTGGGGAGTGACTTTTGAAAAATTCTTCCGTGACGGCGGAAGTACCATTCCACGAAGTCGGGATCGAAGGCGTGCAGACGGTTAATGGCCCTTACAAGCACCGTATGTACTTGCCCTCGATCCCTGCCCAGCTGGGCGGCAATCGCTTTCTTATCCATCCCCTTGACCCACAACCGCACGGCTTCAGCGTGCCATGAGGGGAGCGTGCAGGCGAACGCCTCGAATGCGTCCGCTTCCTCCGCATGTTTCCGTGCGGCCCCGTCGCGGCAGTCGGCTACCATGCCATCAACCAGCTGCGGCCGGTCTCCCTCGATGGCTTTCAGGTGCCGGACCATGCCTACATCCGGTTTAGAGGCATGATATGTCCGCTCTTCGTCGGTGCCGTTGGTCGTATTGCCGTAGACGCAATCCCGCGGCAGCTTGATCGGGATAAGCCCGTCTTCCCCCTCCCCGCTGAGGGAGAGACATTGCCGCGGCCGCTCATATCGGGTCAGATTCAGAAGTGCCGAGTAGACGTATCGCTTTGCCTTCCGCTCTCCGATGTAGGTCCACCAAGACGGCTCAAGCTTCTCCATCAAGAACTCGCCGAGCTTGTAGTTTGCTTCCCCCTCAAAGTCGATCCGCGGCAGTGCGTCCCATAGTTCGGGCGGTAGGCGTCTGGGTCGATGCCGCCTCTCGAATCCCTTGACCACTCCTTCAAGCCATCCCGCCAGCCGCGCGGCGATGATCCTCGCGGCGTCGTCTCCATATGCCAGGACACGCTCGCCTTTGGGCCAATCTTCCGGCGGACCCTTGAACTTGCCGCGGCGTCGCCGACGCTGGGGCTTGCCGCCGCCCTCAATGAACAACTTCAGTATCGCGAGGTCCGAAGAGAAATCGCGTTGGGGGTCCACACTCCACGAACAAAGGAAGCTGTCGAAGTCCGTCCAGAGCTTATCTAGCGGCTGGATGTCCGGGATCGTGAAGGCGGGCAGGACGGAGAAGTCAATCATCTGGGGCGTACCTTGGCGCGGGCCGGCCGGCGACGGGGAGCCAAGGTACTGATTCTCCCCGCCGCCGAACCGCGTTGAGCGCGCAAGTGGCCACAAGGCGAGCTGCCCATCAACCCAAGCATAGGTTGCAAATGGCCGGGGCGCGGTCAATCCGCCTTGTTTGTCGGCCGGTTCGCAGCCAGGTGGTTCTCGATCGCAATGCGCGCCTCCCAGAGCAGAGGGCGACGGTTGCGTTCCGCCAGGAAGATTAGAGGCAAGCGGTGTACGCCAGCGACGGGCCGGCGCGCCGAGATTCTATCGGCCGTGCGGCCGGGATCAAGCCGGCGCGATTGCAGACACCGCAGGTCCGAAATACCTCTCGCCGGCAAGCGGGGATCATGGTCGGAATCCTCTGCACGGCGATGTCTACTCCGCACGGAATGGGCTTGCCAAGTGTGTCGAAAGTGGTTACAGTGTCGTCGCCGTTGGACCACAGGGTCGTTGCGCCGCATCAGAGCGCTCTGCGTGATCATGTAGCGGGATAGCCAGCGTGTCGGATGTAATTGCGGCACTCCTCGGGGCTGAAACGGTCTAGCAGCTTGCCGATGGCATCCCACAAGGCCTCGACCGTCCGTGCCGCTGCCGTGCGCAGAAGCCGCTTGAGCTTGGAGAAGGCCAACTCGATCGGGTTAAGGTCCGGACTGTACGCCGGCAGCAACAACAGTGTGCAGCCCTTGCCCTCGATCGCCTCCCGCACACCCGCCCGCCGATGGCTACTGAGGTTATCCAGCACTACCACGTCGCCCGCCCGTAACTCCGGAAGCAGCACACGCCGGGTGTAGGCCTCAAACAATTCGCCGGTCATTGCCCCGTCCACCACCAGCGGCGCCACAAAGCCGGCGGCGCGCATGGCGCCCACGAAGGTCGTCGTCTGCCAACGACGATACGGGACGGGCCCTTCCAGCCGCTGACCGCGGGGCGCATAACCATGCGTGCGAGCCATGTCCGTCTTGGCGGCCGTTTCATCGATGAACACGACCCGGCCCGCGTCCAGACCCGGCATCACGCTGTCCCGCCATTGGTCGCGGCGGGCGGCCACATCGGGCCGCGTGCGCTCCGCGGCGACGGTTACTTTTTTTTGAACGTCAGGCCCAGGCATCGCAGCGCGCCAGACGGTACTCGGGTGGCAGCCCAGGCCGAGTCGGTCGCGGTACTCTTGGGCGGAGAGGTCCGGCTCGGTAGCGGCTAACCGGCGGAGCCGATCCGCTTGGTCGCCTCGGGTCAGGGAGGGCTTGGGACCGGGGCGGCCCCGAAGTGGTTGAATACCCAGTCCGCCGGCACGGCGTTGTTTGAGTCGTCGCACCCAGGCGGGACTGACGGAGTACTTATCGGCGACGGCCGACGTGTTCATCCCGGCGTCGCAGTCGGCCAGTACGCGGACGCGCAGATCCATGGAGTAAGCTCGCATCTCTCGGTCTCCTGATCCTTTCGATCAGTGTAGGAGAGGCGACCTTAGCCCGCTACATCATTTCGCAGAGCACTCTAGCCCCCGGCTTGCCGGGGGAAAGCGCCCCCGGCAAGCCGGGGGCTATGTGGGACAGTCCAGCCGGCAGGAGTTGAACCTACCTCGACCCGCGTATCAGACGGGTGCCTCGCCGATCGGCCACGGCTGGAAAAGCGGAAGGGACAGGACTCGAACCTGCAAGGGCTTTCGCCTCGCCCGCCTTCCAAGCGGGTGCCATCATGCCTGTTGGCTCGCCCTTCCGTATCAAGCTGTCCCGGCAGGACTCGAACCTGCACCCGTCCGGTTAACAGCCGGCCGCACAACCATTGTGCTACGGGACATCGCATTGCATACGCTAAGGAGGACAGAACGAACTCGAAGGGGTTCGCGGATTTCGCAAACTTGTGCTCGCGTAGCCAGTTCGGTGGGACCGCTGGTTCGGTCGGGACTTCATCGGCGTGGGGCTACTCCTTGCCTTCGCGGAGTGCGGAGACCCGCCAGGGGACGAAGTACACCGGCCTCGACAACTCGACCACCGGCTTCCTCGACGGCCCGGCACCCTTGACCCGGAACTCGACGGTCATGTCGTCCAGGAAAACGCCGTTCCAGTTGAAAGGGTTGGCCCCGCTCTGAAACCTCACCAGCGCGAGATCGTCTGGGGCGACGTTCTGCTGCTGGGACACGTACCGCCGGGCCACGTCCAGCGGCGGCTCTTGCAGATACCAGGCGACGAGGCTTGCCGGCACTAGCAAGATGATGAGGCCACCAATTAGTGACGCCCGCCGGCTCGTCCCTTGGGGCCTGCTGGGCGGCGACCCAGCGGTGATCTCGCGAGGAGTCGATGGGTCCATGTTGGCTCCGAGAACTGTCGAGGGGGCGGTACATCGCTGTATTGATCAGCTCCGTGTACTCCCGAAGACTGCTGCCCTAGTACTTCAAACCTTTGCCCGATAGAAGTGCCACCCGCCGACGGTCCACCAATCGTCCCTCGCATCCCCAAGCCGGTCAAGCGAAAACCGGCACCCCTGCGGCCCTCTTGACTCCCTTCGCGTCCCAGTGACCGCCGGCCGAAACCGCTTGCGGGCGGCGTGGGACACGACTGCAGGGGAAATAAAACAGTCTGCGGGGTGCCCCATGAGTCCTCTCGATTCGTCTTCGGGGATCGGGACCGCCATTGCGGCCGTCGGTGTCGGTATCGGCTTCTTCTGCCGGCACTGGGACGCCGATGGGCCATGCGAGAAGGCGGAGTAAGTGGGCGATCTGACCAGGATAAGGTTGGTCAACGGGGATCGGGCTCCCCGATGGCGGGAGGGGGCAGGTAGTCACTCCGCCTGCCCCCTGACGGGATCGACAGGAGGTTTTTACGGACAGGAGGTTTTTACGGATATGTTGCCGTTGCTGTCTGATGAGCTGTCGTCGCCCACGACCGTTACTGTTCCTTTATCGCAAAGAGGCACTGTCTGGAACTTAGCCTGCCACAGCCTCGATCCCGACGAGATGGTAAACATGTCTGTCTTGACATTGGGCGTTGTGGAAGTACACAGGAAGTAGCAATCCACCGCTTTGGTTCCACCGTCGAGAGATCCCTGCGCCGTGAAGTCAGGCGGCACACATTTGCCGGCTGTTGGGGTGCCGAGATGGACCTGAAGGGGTCCCATAACAGCGGTAGGCTTGTCAAGGTATTCCAAGGGGTTAATGACCAATAGTTTGTCGTGGTAGTCTGTTGATGTGTCTGTACCATCCAACGTCGTGGCCTCGACAGTCAGTTTCCCAGTGTCGTCGCATGGAGGCACGTCCAGGAAAATGGCCATCCACCGACCACCACTGTTCTTCATCTTGTCGGCGTCTGTACGAGTAGACCCACACTCGAAGTAGCAGGCCCTCACGAACATGCCAGCGGGTATCGTACCCCCGGCGATGAAAATCCCCGGCAATATTGCACAGGATGACGGGAATTCAATGTCAAGACAGGTATCTGCCTCGGCTGTCCCCTGCGAATGGGAACGGGTCTGAGAAAGCACTTCGTCCTTCATGGTGAAATCTCCTCACCAGATGTCCTTCGGGTCTAATCGGGTAAAGGTCTGACGACAGTATTACAGTAGGATGCGGACCCCTTGTACACGTAAAGTCCAAGTGAGCCGCGGAGGGCAAGCTCGGTAGCGATTTCCGGCGGAGCGTCCTCGAACTTGCCGAGGGGTTGACACACTCTGTTCTCGACCTCCCCCACCTCTTCGAGGGCTACTTCTCTGGACTGACTCTCCGTCCCTAATTGACTGTCCCTCCAAATGGTGTATCGAATCTTCTCCGGCAACACTTCCACAGCAATCTTGCGCCAAACGGCTCCCTCAGCGATCGAGACGGGAAGATAAACGGGTAGGCCAGCGGTTTCTCGGTTGCCAGCCCAACCCGGCTCTGGATAGCGCTCCACCCTTAGTGAGACGGGGTTCCCCTCGAAGTTTGGTCCGTCTCTCCTGAAATCATCCAGGCCGTTGAACTTCACGGTCCAAAGGATGCTTTCCACGCCGCGTCCGAGTGCACGCCTTCTGTGCGCGAAATAAATTCCGACCTCGCCAATAAATCCGTCCGTCGTATCATGACGCACCCAGGCGCTGAAGGAGTAGCGGGGCACTTGGGGGTCGCGGAGAATCTCCAGCAGGGCAAGATCCCAGGATTCGACGCAAACGATTCCATTTTTTAGAAATACTTTCTGCGTCTCACCTGTTGTCACCCAGTTTTTCCACCGGGGCATACCGTTCTCGCCAATCAGAGTAACCTCCTTCCCCTCGTTCAGGTTGTGCTCGATCCGCTCTCGGGCACGCTCGGGGTCCCAGAGGTACAAGCCCAGCGGCGTGCTAACGGCGGCGAAGACCAGGAGGGCTGCGGTCGCGTCCAGAACAGGATGCCCGCGGAGGAAACGGCCGGATCGTGCGATCGAGAGAATCCGCCTGCGGGCGTTCGTGGGCGAGCCATCGTCCCAGGTCGTCCGCCAACTCCTGCGCCGAGCGGTAGCGCCGACGCGGGTTCTTCTCCAGGCACATCAGGCAGATGGACTCCAGACCACGCGGCACGCCGCGCACCAGCCGGCTCGGCCGCTGCGGGCGACACTTGAGCACCTGCCGGAGGCTCTCGTGAACGGTCTTGGCCAAAAACGGCGGCCGTCCGGTCAGCAACTCGTAGAGGGTGGCTCCCAGAGCGTACACGTCGCTGTGCGGGCCGACCTCGTGCGTCAGTCCCGCGGCCTGCTCGGGCGCCATGTAGGGCGGCGTGCCCAGGATCTCGCCGGTCTTGCTGGGACCGCCGGGAGCGTCCTGACGCCGGGCCAGGCCGAAGTCCGTGATCTGGGGTTTGTCGTCGGCAGTAAGGAGTATGTTTGCCGGCTTCAGGTCGCGGTGGACGGTGCCCTCGGCGTGCGCGTAATGCATGGCCTGGGCCAGCGTCCGCACTAGCCGCGCGGCCTCGTCGGGCGGCTGGGGCTTGCCAGCGATCCGCTGATCGAGGCCCCCGCCCTCGGCGAACTCCATGGCGAAGCAGGGCGACCCGTCCTCGGTTACGCCGACATCGTAGACCGGCAGGATATTGGGGTGTTGGAGGCGTTTCTGTTCCCGCGCCCCGGTTTGGAAACGCTCCACATCCGCCTGGTTGCCGCCCGCGAACGTCTTGACCGCGACCAGGCGCTTCAGGCGGAGGTGCCGGGCCTTGGCAATGTTTCCGTACGGGCTTCTCGAGATTTCCTTGAGGAAGTGGTACTCCTCCATACGGCCGTCGGGGGCGGAGATGCGTAACACCCGCAGCGGAGGCGGTTCGTCCATCTCGTCGAAGGCGAACTGCTTCTCCAACTCGCCCCGCCACTGCGAGAAGCGCCGGTAGTAGACCTCTTTGGGGAGCGGCCGCCCGGTCTCCCGGCGGGCGTCGAACTCGGTGTAGATCAGGTCGATGGCGGCATCCACGTCCGCCTCCAGTTCCGGGTCGGCCGCGAAATACTCCTCGGCGAGGCAGTCCTCTCCGAGGTGAATGCGCCGCTCCAGGTGGGCCCGTGCCTGACGGAGCCGAGTCTCCAGGCCGTCGTGATCGCCGTCGGAAGACACGAGCGAATCCCCGAAAGACGGAATCGGGAAGCGCCGCGCAGCCACGCCTGACGCGATCCATGTACGAACGACATGCCGGATCGCCGGGGTCGAAAAAAAGATATTGCAGCCGTAATCTATCCGGGCTATCCGCGATTTGCAAGAGTCTGCCGCGCAAAAAAAATTCTTCATGGCGGACCATGCCTCCCGCTAACTATTTTCCGCGTGGCCCCTCGTTGGGGGTCGGGCGAGAGCTTGACAGCTTGGCCCTCGGGTGTCACTAAAGTAATGCCGCGTGGAGGCCGTATCGAAACAAGTAATCCGCGATTTTTGCGCGAGCAGAAAGCGTGTCGTCACCCGGTCGGGCCACCGACGGCGCCGGGGGATCCGGCCGGATCGCGCCCCGATTGCTTCGCCGTTCCCACGACTCTAGAATAAATAAAGGATCCAAAAAAGCTCTGACTTGGACGGCAGGCAGGGGGACCGCCATGCACGAAGAAAACTTCGCCACCGTGTTAGAGCATGCCCGCCAGGGCGACGCCGAGGCGATGGCACGCCTGATCGAGGAGTACGAGCCGCAGGTCCGGCGTGTCGCCCACCGCCGCCTGAGTTCGGCCCTACGCGCCGCCTTCGACTCGGCGGACCTGGTCCAGTCGGTCCATCGCAGCTTGCTGCTTTGCCTACGACGGAACAAGTACACGTTCAACGGCCCGCAAGACCTCGTCGCCCTGGCCGTGACTATGGTGAAGCGCAAGGCGGCCCGGAAGTGGGCGCGATTGCAACGCGAGCAGGAACTCGTGCAGCTGCGGGCGCGGCTGTTATCCCGCGCCCAGCCCGAGCACGCCGCCGAACTGGCGAACCAACTCCAAGATTTGCTGGAGGCACTCGACGACGCGGATCGCCAACTCCTGAAACTATACCTTGAGGGGAATAGCACGGTGGAGGCTGCGAGCGTCCTGGACCTCAACCCCGATAGCCTCCGCGTCCGCCGGAGTCGGCTGTTCCGCAAGTTGCGCGCCTCCGGCCTGGACATCAACTAGACATCGGCCGCTTCCGGGTCTGGAAAAAATCCGCCCCGCTCGGATTTTGTGCGTTTCGGATTTGTCTCCTCATTCCATTTCCTATCAGACAGTTTCACGGCGATCCGAAGGGAAGCCGGCCGATGCGGAGCCACACGAGCAACCGCCGCACGACCTGATTCCCTCTGATCTCTTCATGACGGGTTTGGACCTTGTGTTCGAGAAGACAACTTTCTAGTGGCTCGGGGCCACATCAAGGAACGCCTCCGGACACAGCTTAGACCTCGCGACCCGGGGCAATCTCCGCGGGATGCTTCGGCTGCGCGGTAGGGCGACAATCCGGCATCGAAGGCGATAACCGATCCCTTTCCTCTTTGACAACAGGAGAGAGTCCATGAACAAGTCCATCTTCTACTTGACCCATGACCTGGTCAACGAGCACTGGACCCGGAGTTGGGTCGAGGAGCGCGGGGGGACGTTCTTCCCGTTGTCGCTGCTCGATCCGCCGCCGGACGGCGAATGCCAACTCTTGCTCATCGACTGGGACTCCCTGGATCCGGACGGCCGGGAGGCATACCTGGCCGGCCTGCTGGCCCACCCTGGTGACCGGCAGATCGGCCTACACTCGTACAACCTCCCGGACGCCGCAACGCTGCGGCGTAAGGGCGTAACAATCCTCGCGCGGCTGGAGCCGGACGCGACGACCTGGCTGGCGGACTACGACCAGTAATACTCCCCCAGGCCCGTCCCCGACTAAACGGGACGGGCCCCGCCCTTTAGACGACCCTCCTCCCCGCATTGGTCACCCCTCGCGTCCCGGCTAAAGAGCGGCGTAGCGTTAGTCCTCGTTCCGCGGACTGTTGTCGCCGACCCGGCGGGTGTGGCCCTGGCGGGGGCGTCCTGGGGAGTGAGGAGGCGGATGTGAAACGGTATTTTAAGGGGCGAAGGCGTCACAAGAGCTAGGTGTCCCTGGGTGCTGGACCTGTTTACCCCGGCATTTACCCCACTAAATTAGCCCTCCACGCTACCCTACTAAAGTTCCTATCTTGGAGGGCAGTTAGGAAAAGCGTCCAGTGGGATTTGAACCCACACGTCCACCCTGGCGAGATGGCACGCTGCCAGATTACGTCATGGACGCACAAACCAGAGATGCCCCCGGGAGTCGAACCCGGTTGGACCCGCTTTGCAGGCGGGCGCCTCGCCGTCCAGCCCAGGCATCTTTTCTCGAGAGCCAGCGGTGGGAGTCGAACCCACACCCGTCGCCTTACGAGAGCGCTGCTCAGCCTGTTGAGCTTCGCCGGCACGCTTGATTAGCGACGCTTCGCAGAAGCATTTCTTAAAACGCTTCTGCGAAGCGTCGCTAACCATTCAGTATCCTCGTCAGGAGTCGAACCTGATCTCCGACCTTCGCACGGTCGTGTGCCTCCGCCACACTCCGAGGATAAATAAGCTCCAGGGGCTGGATTCGAACCAACAACATACAGGGTCAGAGCCTGTCGTTCTGCCCGTTGAACTACCCTGGAATCGGTCAGTAGCCGAGGCCGGACTTGAACCGGCACGTCCGTTACCAGACACCAGGTTCTGAGGCTAGTTAAGGCGCCTTGGCCCGGTGTTGTAATTACGTTGGAAGGTGTTGCATGGAAAGCATTTCCGACAAATCCAGTCTTGGCCTATGTTGCCCCGAAATTGGCTTAAGTTGGCCAATGCTGTTACATATTTGTTACAGCGAACACTAGTCAGGACACCGGTCACCAGAACAGGTTCGCGCCCATTTCATACGCGGTCGTCGCCCGTTGGGTTCGGGCCGGGCAGGGAGACTTCCTGCATCGCGCCGTGCCGCCGTGCCAGACCGGGTCAGAGCTTCTCGGCCGCCTCGTCGATGGCGTCCATCAAAAAGTGGGCCGCCTTCGTCATCCCGCTGCTGATGTCTGGTTCGCTCCACTGAAAACGGGTCGCGGTCCACAGGCCATCGTAGTAGGAAAGGTACACGGTCAGTATCAATGCCGGCAGCTCTTCTACCTTGCCGTTGCCGTCGAAGTCGTGGACGTGAATCACTACCTTGGCCTCCGAAGCTCCGAGGACGCGGACACGACGTAGAACGGCAGCGAAGGTGTAAGGTCGCCTATTCTTCAGCCAGGCTTCCAGCACACCAGGCAACTTCTTCTTGAGCGCCTCCAGTTTCTGCTTGGGCAGGCGGGCCGGGGCGGCGGCCGGGACCGCATCAAGGCTCGGGACGACGACCAGAAGGGCGAGGCCGACGAGAACGGTACGCATCGGGTATCTCCTCGAAGAAGTGGGCTGCCCGACAGAGTAATCGGCGGCGGCACCCCGGTCGAGGTGAATCCTCCTCTTCTACCGCTTCCGCGTGGTCCCGGCGTCGGCAGGCACAGGTCGCCCCAGGTGCGGGCCTTCCAGTCGCAGTACCACCCGCAGCTCGTGACGGTGGCCGGGCAGTCCTGGGGCAACTCGCTTCCGCAGTATCGACAGAACGGTATCGACGACCTTCTTTCGTGGGGCGCGTCGAGCTGGACGGCCTTCCGGTTCAAACCGTCGGCGCCAGCCCCGAGAGCGCCGCCTGCTGGTCGCCCTTCTTCCACCCTGCGACGAACTGCTTCCCCTTCTCGGTCAGCTCGACCATATGATAAAAGCTCTTGTCGGGAGTCCG
This sequence comes from uncultured Planctomycetota bacterium, assembly GCA_963767535.1. Taxonomy (GTDB): domain Bacteria; phylum Planctomycetota; class Planctomycetia; order Gemmatales; family Gemmataceae; genus JAJPHU01. The sequence continues at coordinate 3,979,499 of CAVYEC010000003.1, read as the reverse complement.
CTCCGAGCCACCCCACTCCACGAGTCCGGCAGCGATGAGCGAGGCGAACTGGAGTACGCCGTCTCCTGAGACGAAATGCTGTTTCACGCGTTCCAGCAAGAGCAGCAGTTCAACCGAATGCCGGTCGAGCGCCTCGTTCAGGGCGAGCAGCAGCATCTTCCAGGCGCGCACGGACTCCGCCGGGATGAAGCCCTGGTGGTGCAGCGTGTGACAGTCCGGGCACAGCGGCAGCAGGTTGTCCGCCGTGTCCCCGCCCCCGACCGCCACGTATTCCAGGTGGTGGATGTCCAGGGTGAGGATGGTCCGGCAGGCGGGGTTGGCGCACTTGTAGCCGGCCTCGTGCAGGACGAGGCGCCTGGCGTCCGCGGGAATGGCCTTTCGATTGTTCGCCATCGGCTCCCTCTTCCGTTTCCGCGTCGGTCCGGCGGAGCCATCGGCCGCGCGCACGTTCCTGCTCTGCACGCCGGACCCGACCTCGTTAAACCCGTCGAGCAAGACGGCCATCCTGCATCATACCTTGGCGGCGCCAGCCGCTCACATCTTCTTCGCCGGTCGCCCCGGCCGCCCGGCCGACTCCTCGCCGAAGGCGTTCAGCCCACGGCGTTCGAGGCGCCGCAGCCGTACTCGGCGCGATGGTTCTCGGAGGACCTGGGTGAAACGGAGGTTCGGTTGGTCCATTCCATTCATCGCGCAGCGGGATTCTCGGCTGCTTCGTCGATGAAGTCCATCATGAAGTGGGCCGCGTTCGTTCAGTATTTGTAGATGCCTAGGTACACGAAACAGAGGCGGTTGCGTTGTTGGCAGCGACTCAAGCCGCTGGCGGTTGGCGTAACGCCTCCGCGATCGGTCCCAACCGCGTCTGCCCCAACGTCCCCTCCCAACGCGGTGCCCGCGCCAACAACAACGCAAACATTCCATGCACCACCATCACCACGCCCACGAAGGCATGGAAGCGACGAGCACCCGTTACGTTCCCATCGTCCACCCCCCAAAACACCTTCAGACGGCCGTTGACACGCTCCACCGACGTGCGGCCCTTGTAACGACGCTCGAACTCCTTGGTCGCCCGCGGGATCGGCGGAAAACGGCGCAGGTCCACCGCACAGGGCACCCGCACCGTCAAACCGTACGACCGGCCCGCGCTGCACTTGTTCTGGCTGGGGCAATCCCAGCCCTCGTGCAACGCCGGGCAGCGGTAACGCACGCTGTCACGCCCCGCCTCGTAACCGACATACGCCATGCGGTGACGCACCGGCGTGACGCTGACCGTGTCATAGCAGTACACCGTGCCCGCCTCGTCGTGTACCAGATGCAGCGGGTAACGAGCCGCCCGGCAGCGGCCGCTCTGACTCCTCCTTCCACAAGGCGCGGTTCTGAATCAAGGGCTTAATCCCCGCGGCGTGTAAGGCCTCATGCACCTTCTCGTCGTCGGCCGCCTTGTCGTAAGCCAGCGTCTTCATCCGCCCCGCCGGCAGGTTGGCCTGCGCCTGACGCACGAGCACGGGTACCACTTCGTTGTCGCCGGTCGCGGTGTCGCTGACGTGGTAGGCCAAGCTCACCTCATGCGCGACATCGACCAGCAAGTGCAGTTTGTAGCCGAACCACTCGACGACCTTGACCACCTTGCCCTCCTCGTCGCGGTACTCCTTTTTCCCGCCGGACGGTTGTGGCAGTCCCTGGGCGATTTCCGCGGCGACGGCCTTGGCGGCGGCCTTGGGCCGGGCGTTGAGGGTCGTCGAATCGCCGGCACTATTGCGGCCGAGGTCGGGCACGGCCAGGCCCAGGCGTCGGACCAGGTGGTCAAAGAGGGCGTGGAGGTTATCCCGATGGGGCGGTTGGCCCAGCACGTCGAGGAAGCGGGAGAGATTCCAGTCGTGGGGAATCTGGTCGGCGGCGGTGATGTCCAGCAGTCGACACAAGGAAGGATTACGGTGCAACTCGGCCAGGGTGTCGTTGATATGGGCGTGGCGGAGGGCGATGGTCAACAGCAGGATGCGCCACAGCCGTGGCAGGGGGAAGTCGTCGCGTCCCTTGCCGCGTGCGGCCTGGAGTCCGTCGAGGAGGGGTTGATCGGGGACGCTGTGGAGCAGGTCGCGGAGGGTGGCGAGGGTGGGATAGTCTTCCAGTTCGGCCCAGGCGAAGAGCGGTTGTGCGGCGTGGATGGCTTTCATAGCGCAGCTCCGTTGCGGTTGGGAAGAGCGAGGGGCTGGTTTACAGCGCAAGGGAACGCCCGGCGAGGGGCCGGCTGGGGTAAAAAAGCGAAAAAAGGGTTGAGCGGGGATGTCCAGAGCAGGAAAACAAGAGGGCGCTGGGGTAAGCGTTCAAAACCACGAACGTAAGTCCAAGAACGAGAGAGCTTCCCAACATCGCAAGCGGCTCCACGAAACAACAAAACGCTTGCCTCTTCCCGCCGTGGGTGTACACTGGGACGGCCCATAACTTTTCTTTGGTGCCCCATGTACGCCGCCCTCTTGCTCGCCCTCGCGCTGCCTCACGCCGACGACCCCTTCCTGCAAAAAGTCCCCGAACTCCTCCTCGACGGCGACACCGAAGCGACCCGCCAGGCCCGTAAAGTCCTCGCGGAGTCCGGCACACGGAAGGGCTGGTTCGAAATCAATGAGCAGGTTCACAATAATCTGCTTGTCGCCGCCGCGAAGAAGGGGCTGCCGGTCCTCGCGGCCTCGGAGGCCCGCCTCGACGCCCGCGCCGCCGCCGACTTGCGGGACGTGTCCCGCCGGCTCCGGGGACTGGGTTTTACCGGAGGCACCACCGAAGAGTCCCCGTTGACCGAGGAGGAAGCCATCCGCCAGGGGGACCGGCTCATCGAGAGTCACCGCCTCCGGCGTCTGAATCCGCGGGAGGCGGCCGTGTCGGCGGCCCTCTGGAATTCCCTGTGGGTTGAAGGGGAACCCGGCCGCAAGGCGCTGGTCGTCCTCCTGCCCTGGTCCCGGGAGTCGTTGTCCCCGTCTTCGGCGCAAGTTCTGGCCCGCTGTGTCGTCTACGCCGAAACGCCGCAACTGCGCGCTCTCGGCTGTTTCTTCCTCAAGTCGCGTCCCCCCGGGGAATACCTGCCGACCTTGCTCAAGGCTCTCTCCCACCCCTGGCCGACCGCCCGCGCCAACGCCGCCGAAGCCATCCGGAAACTCAAGCCGGACGGGGCGAAGGCGGCCCTCGAAGAACTCCTCGATGCACCCCCTCCGGGGGTTCCTTTCAAGGACAAGAGGACGGGAAAACTGGTCGTCCGCGAACTCGTTCGAATCAACCACAGGAACTGCCTTCTTTGCCACGAACCAAAATCCGAAAAGACAGATGACCTTGTGCAGCCCATGCCGGGCGACCTTGGCTTCGTCCGGGGCGATGTCACCTACCTGCGACCCGACTTCTCCTTCCTGCTCGGTTCGAAACGGCAGCGGTACGACTTCTTCGTGCGTACGCGCCCTGCGACCGATAAGGAAGTTTTCTGGGAGAAGATGACAATCCGCCGACCCGAAATCGCGCTGCTCCTCAAGTCGCTCAAATAAACCGGGGCGGCTGCTACAAAAAGACCCTCGAACTCGACCCGCGACCCGCAGGCGCTCGACCGCCTGCCCGAGAACGAGCGCGCTCTTCTGGCGCGACGTGGACGAACTGCCCAAGAAGGTCGAGCCGACCCGAGGACGCAAGGAACCGTAGGCACCCAAGGACCAGCGGTAGCGCCGGCCGGGGCATCGCAATTCCGACCGACGATGTCGAAGGGGGCAGGGCTTCTCGGTCGCCTCGTCGATGAAGGACGGTTTATGTCACACTGAAGGTCGGTAATCGCTTTTTTTCTTGACAGGCGCATTCCCCAAAGGAGAATGGGGACAATCCCGCTGGGAGTTTCTTCGGTGACTGGGCGACGCTGAGGGCCTTCCGGCGGGATTTCCTTCTCACCGCCAGATTGACACTGCGGGTTTGACGCCAACGCAGGCGTTCTCATTTTTCTTGCTACGGCGCTGGACTCCACCACTCCTGCGGCGGATAATGCTGAGGCCCAGTCGTGGAGAACGCCCGCCGTGATGCCCCAACAGAAAGTACGCCGGCTGATTAACCGGCATCCGTCTCGCGCAGGATTACTCCGATTTCGACCGCACGCCCCGCCGTTTCCGGGGCCTCCTCCCGCGCTAGAAAGCTATTTCGTCCTTCGATGATTCCGCCCGAATGCCGCTCATCTTCCCGAAAGGTTTCACTCGTGCCCTAGCCGAGTAGCTCCGCCGTCCCCTGACGGGCTTCCCCTGACCATTATTGGATTCGGCCGAGAGGCCATCAACGGGTTTGTAAGTTAGGAATCTTGGCCGTGGCTGTGTGGTCGCCCTGTTGCTGTCTGCGCCGGTAGGGCGATCCCGGGCGCTCCCTGAGGTAGCGGTCCAGGCGCCCATCCTCGCTCAGGGCCGCCGCACGCAGTTGTAGGATCGCCTCCGCCCCCTCCCCGCGGTTCCAGTACTTCTGCTTGCTCTTCACCCGTGCGTTAACCTGCCCCACCAGCGACTCCACCAGACTGCTCGTGACCGGCAGCCCTTGCTGCCTGTACTCCGGGTACTTCATGCGCTCCTTGTTGTGGCCGAAGTAGCCCAGCGCCTCCGCCACCGTGCGCCGCGGGTCACTCGCCGGCAGCTCCTCCCCCGGTGGCGGCCGCCCCACGCGCCCCTGCCAGTCCTGCAACTGCTCGATCACCTCCGCCACCCGGCCCTGCCAGCACGCGCCAGCCACCGCACGTATTGGTCCCAGCGCTCGGCCTCCTCGGCCGCCAGCGCCACGCCGCCCGGTACACGTAGCAGAGCACGTGCAAGAAGTCGGCGACCGGCACGAAGCCCGCGAAGTAGCGCTGCTGCAGCTTCCAGTTGTAGGCCGCCCCGTCCGCCACGAATGCCTTGCGCTGCGCCCGGTAGAAGTCCCGCTCCTTGGCCTCCACCGCCACCATGCGCCCGAACGCCCGACTGTTGGCCATGCTCGCCACGCACGTACGCACCCGCTTGCGCGGCGGCCACGACTCGTCCTCGGTGTCGCGCCGGTCCGCCGGCTGCCGGGCCTGGTTTTCCAGGGGTCCGGCCGTATCCGCCGCCTCGCCCGCTTGCCCCGCCATCTGTTGCACCAGTCGCTCGACGCGGCGCGGCAGCAGGAACGACGGCGGCGGTTCGGGCTGCGGGTCCTGCGCGGAGACTTTGCTTTCGAGACTGACCAGGCAGGCGATCTTGTCCTCCTTGTTCTGCGCCGCGTGGACGCCCGCGCCCGCGTCGGTGGCGCGGGTGCGCAGCCGCCCGCCATCGACCTCGACGGCCACGACCCCCGGCGTCGCCGCCACACGCACCGGCACTTTGCTGCGGCTGAGGCCTGCCTTGCGGTCGCGCTGCCCCACCAGTTCGGCACCGACCAGCCCGGCCAGGGTGCGCACGTGCTGCGCGGAAATGGGCAGGCCGGTCTGTGTCAGAGCGCAGGCGGCGTCGGCGAAGGAACCCAGCCGCGCGGCGAGTTGGACGATCAGGCGCAGGGCAGCGGGGGAGTAGCCGTGGTTATCCAGGCGCAGTGGGGTTCGCTGGGGGGAAAAAGTCCCGCCGGCAGGCGGGGCAGTGGCAGGCCGGCTCGCTGTGGCGGACGGTGGCCCCGGGCGTGGCCAGGTCGCGCGGTTCGCGTCGAACCGGACAGGGGGTGCCGCAGGCGGGACAGGGTTGCTCTTCGCCAAGAGTCTGGGCCTGTTGCTCCAAGGTGGTGGATAGGGTTCCCTCAGTCAGGCCGGCCGCGGCAGCGCGGGCAATTTGCTCCATAGCGTCGAAGTCCACGTCGAGGCCGGGGCCACCTTCACCGAAGGCGCGTTTGGCGACGATTTTGCCCCAGCCGGCGGCCAAGTCGCGGATCTCCTGGAGCATCTCGGGGGTGAGCTGACGGCGCGGCATGGCGTGTCCTGTCTTGTGCTTGCGGAAATGGTAGAGAGCGAAGTCCTTCAGCCTTTGTATGACCCACCCCTCTCCCCTGCAAAGCTGTTGATGGCCTCTTCGGCCGAAGCCCTTCCCTACCGAGCTAGGCCCAGACTCTTCCGTCCATGACAATGCGCGGTCGGGTGGTCTATCTACGCCGTGTGGCGGAGACACCCGCCGTACACCTACCGGAGACCCTTCGATGTCAAACGACGCTGCACAGGCCCTCGATTATGGCCGGCTCTCCTCCGCGGTGGCGGGCAACGCCGCCGCCATCCGCATCATCACCCGCCTCGGCCCCGCAGGGGGCGACGGCGACAAGGTCTTCCCGCCGACCTACAAGCACCCCGACAACGACAGCAGCACCTACGCCGTCGAGACCCGCCGCATCGACGGCCGCGAGGTCACCGCCGTCCTGCTCGACTCCGCCGCCAGCCAGGCCAACCGCATGGAGGAGGCCCTGCTGCTCGCCCACGAGCGCAAGGAGTGCGACATCCCCGTGCTGTCCGTGTCCATCCCACGCCCCGGCTCGACGCCGACCCGCGTGACCGTCCTGGACGCGCCCCACCGCGTCTCCGACGCCATCTTCCGCGACAGCAACCTCGACGGCGAACGCTTCCGCGACTCCGCCGTCGGCAAACAGCTCGTCGAAGCCCGGATGGAGAACGCGACGGCGCTGCTCAAGTTCTGCCCGACAGCTTTGCTCTTCGGCTTCTGGGACAGTCAGAGCGAATCAGGAGTCCACGGTGCCAAGTTCGCCCGCACCCTAGTCTCGGAAATCATCGGACTGGACGCCGTGTTCGGACGCCGCACCAGCTCGCGCGTGGACCCGCTCGCCATCTCGGCCAGCACCGCCAGGGTCTATAAGAGCGAGAAGGATATGTGGACGCTGGACGAGAAGGAGGCGGTCAAGGAGAAGAACAAGCCCATCCCCTACGGCAAGGCGAGCAAGGCCGGCAAGCCCTCGGCCATCAACCACGGCAACGTCACTCCCTCAGTCAGCAAGGACGGCGAACCGGGCGGTGTGACAATCTCCGAGGCGGTCCAGACCACCGTTCTCAGTATGTCCCAGTTGCGGCGACTCCGCTTCCCCGACCCCGAGACCGGCGAGTCATCCCCCGAACGGGATGCCGCCGGCCGGACGGTGCTGGCGGCCCTGGCCCTGTACGCCATCGCCCTGCAACGCGAGGACGGCTATTTCCTGCGCTCGCGCTGCCACCTCATACCGCTGGCGCCGGCACGCTGCGAACTGGTTGGGGCGACAATCCATGCGGTCGAACCGTTCACGCTCACCGTCCAAGCGGCCCGCGACCTATTCGAGGAAGCCCGCCGGAGGGCCAAGAAGCAGGGGCTGTCCTGGAAGGACGGCCTCATCGAGTTGCAGCCCACCCCGAAGCTGGTGGAGCTGGTCCGCCGCAGCGACGAGAAGGTCAAACTGGAAGGGGGGGACGAAGATGCTGGCGCTTGAAATCCACTTCCTGCTCGGGCGCTACGTCGCCTCCGACTTCCGCGACCGCGAGAGCGCCGAGTGGCCGCCGCACCCCTCCCGGCTGTTCTCGGCCCTGGTCGCCGCCGCCTACGAGTCCGGCATGGGCGAGTCAGCCCGCGCCGCCCTGCTGTGGCTGGAGAATTTGTCACCGCCTCACATCTGCGCGGAGGAACAGCCGGCCCGGCAGACCCCCGTGACCGTCTTCGTGCCGGTCAACGACCCCTCTAACCCCGTACTGCCGAGGGCCGAGAAACAGCCGCGCGCCTTCCCCTCGGCGGTCCCGCAGGACCCGACCGTCCATCTGGTCTGGCCCGACGCACAGCCCGACGCCGTCCTGAAGGCAATTCTGGCCGACATCGCGGCGAACGTCACGTACCTCGGCAGCTCGCGCTCGCCCGTCCGTGTACGGCTGACCGACCAGCCGCCCCAGGCCAACTGGAACCCCGACGAGGCGGGCGAGGAAGTCCTGCGCGTCCCAACCGAGGGCCGGCTGGAGAGTCTGGTGTGGCACTACCAGAATCGGCTTCGCCCCTCTCCCGGCGCCTTCCAGCGCTACCGGCACGGCCCCCACTCGGCAGAGACGCCGGCGGCCGAGAGCAGCTTCGGCGAGATGGTGGTCTACCGCCTGGAAGGGCCGGTCGAGATGGAAATCGAGACGACCCTCAAGTTGACCAGCCTGCTGCGCGGGGCGGTGCTGCGGCGGGCACAGGATACCGGGCCGACGATACCCGAGGTTCTGAGCGGACACGACGAGCAGGAGAAGCCCTCGCCCAGGCCCCACGCCGCTTACCTGGCCCTGCCGTTCGCCAGCCAGACGCAGGAACACGCCGACGGCCACATCCTGGGCCTGGCCGTGGTCCTGCCCCGAGGGCTGGGCGCCTCCGAGAGACGGAGGGCGATGCAGGCACTGGTCGCCCTTGACCACCTCGCCGTCGGCGGGGTCGGTCGTCTGGGGTTGCGGCGCATCCTCCCCGGCATGGCCGTCCCGCACAACTTGCGGACCTCGACCTGGACCGGACCGTCTCGGCGCTGGTCCTCGGTGACCCCGGTCGTGTTCGACCGCTTCCCCAAGCGGAACGGACGCGGGCAGGAGGCCATCATCGCGCGGAGTTGCGGCTACGTCGGACTGCCCTCACCCACGGAGGTTGTCATCGACCATCACTCACCCTTACACGGCGTCGAGCCGAGCTTCTACTTCGACCCCAAGCGAAAAGCCTCGGCACAGGCGGGGCGAGAGCCGAGTCCTCGGTTGTACAACCACGTCACGCTGACATTCGCCCAGCCGGTGCGCGGCCCCGTCCTGCTGGGCGCCAGCCGCTACTTCGGCCTGGGACTGCTGCGGCCCTTGCAGGAGGAGAACCCGTGACACAAGATGACTTCGCCTCCTTCTACCGGGCCGTCCACGGCTACGAACCCTTCCCCTGGCAGGAGCGGCTACTTCGGCGGGTGGTCGAGAGCGGCTGGCCCTCGGTGCTGGCCTTGCCAACGGCGGCGGGTAAGACTTCCGCCATCGACATCGCCATTTTCACCCTGGCCCTCCAGAGTGGGGAGCCGCTCGCGGAGCGCACAGCCCCCCTGCGAATTTTCTTCGTCATCGACCGCCGTCTGGTCGTGGACCAGGCCGCCAGCCATGCCGACCAACTCAAGGAGAAGCTCGAAGATGCTGACGCCGGGGGCATCGTCCGCGACGTGGCCGATGCGTTACGTCGCTTCGGTGGTCCCGACCCGCTACACGTCTGCGCCCTGCGCGGGGGCATGTACCGCGACGACTCCTGGGCCAAGGCACCCAACCAGCCGACGGTCTGTGTCTCGACGGTGGACCAGGTCGGCTCGCGCTTGCTGTTCCGCGGCTACGGCCTGAGCGAATACTCGTGGCCGGTCCATGCGGCGCTCACAGGCAACGACGTCCTCTACCTGCTGGACGAGGCGCACTTGTCGGAGCCGTTTTTGCAGACGCTCCGCTCGGTCCAAATGTACCGAGAGGAGTCCCCCTTGGGTGGCCCGTTCCGCGTCGTGGAAATCTCCGCCACACCGCAGAGTCCCGGAGGAGCCGTTCACGCTCGTGGAAGAGGATTACGACAATGAGGAGTTGAATCGGCGGCTGGCAGCGCCCAAGCCGGCCCGACTGGTCGAAGCTGGCAAGTTCGAGAAGGAGGCTGCCGACCTGGCCGTGGCAGCGCGCAAGGACGAGGTGAGAATCGTCGGCGTGGTGGTAAACCGCGTCGCCTCGGCGCGGGAAATCTTCCGCCGGCTGCCGGGCGAGGATTTCGAGGACAAGGTGCTGCTGACGGGGCGCATCCTGCCGTGGGACCGGGACGAGCTGTTGAGCCGCTGCCTGGAGCGGGTGAGGGCCGGTCGGGTGCGTCGCGCGGAGGATAAGCCGCTGTTCGTGGTGGCCACCATGACCGTGGAGGTGGGGGCCGACCTGGATTTCGACCACCTTATCACGGAAGCCGCCCCCTTATCAGCGCTACGGCAGCGATTCGGCCGGCTGGACCGACTCGGCAGGTTCGGGAAAGCTGAGGCGGTGATTCTACTCCGCAAGGCGAAGGGGCTGGACCCCATTTACGGGGAAGACCTCGGGAAGACATGGGACTGGCTCGCGGAGCAGGGCGAGGTCATCGACTTCGGGGTCAACGCACTCAACGAGCGGATTCTCAAGGCCACCAACCCGACCCCGGTTTCGACCCCACGCCAGGTCCCGGCCCTGCTGCCCGCGCACCTGGACGCATGGGTGCAGACCAGTCCCAGCCCGGTGCCCAGCCCCGATGTCGCCCCGTTCCTGCACGGCGCCGAGGCGCTGGACACTGCCGACGTTCAGGTTGTATGGCGGGCCGATTTGCAGCCCGACAAGGAGAAGGAATGGCGTGAGATAGTTGCCTCAGTGCCACCTCGTTCTCGCGAGGTGTTGCCGCTGCCCGTGCAGGCCGTACGCGACTGGCTGCTCCAGGGCGCGCCGGCCGAGGTCGCCGACATCGAGGGCGTGCCGGGCCAGGAGGAGCAACCGATAAGGGGTCAGTCCCGTCCCGCCTTGCGCTGGCGTGGCCCCGATGCCGAGCAGACTGATGTCATCGAGCCGAAGCAGATAAGGCCGGGTGATACGCTCGTGGTGCCGGCGGTGTACGGCGGGGCGGACGCCTTCGGCTGGGACCCCACATCGACGGAGCCGGTGCAGGACGTGGGGGATTCCTGTGTCAACGAGATGGCCAACGCGGCGCCGCAGAACGGGCAGAGGCGGCTCATCCGCCTGCGCGTGTACTCGGTGGACGAGAAGGTCAAGGCATTTCGTACCTCGCTGGAGGAGGGGGACGACGATGCGGACGCTCTCCAGGAATTCCTCGACGCACTCGCGGCCCGACCTTCGGACCCATTAACGACGGCGGTCATTCACGAATTCGCCAGGGCAAAAACACGCCTGACCCTCTACCCGGCCGGAATCGTCCTGTCGGCACGCGTCCGCCCCGGATTCTACAAGCCCGAGAAAAAGAAGCCCTTTGAATCATTCGAGGCGATTGACGATACCACGGACACGGACGACACATCCTCCTTGCGGGCAGGCGCGCTCAGTCCGGTGGAGGTCACGTTGGCAGACCATTCCGACGGCGTGACGCGCTGGGCGACCGCTTTCAGCGAAAAGCTGGGTCTGAGTGGTGAACTGGCGGAAGTGATTCGTCAGGCGGCCCACCTGCACGACATCGGTAAGGCCGACCGCCGCTTCCAGGCCATGCTCTACGGCGACGAACCAGGGGAGACCCTCCTGGCCAAGTCTGGCAAGGAGTTTGATGCCCGATGGTACAAGGAGGTACGCGAACATTTCGGCCTCCCCAAAGGGTTCCGCCACGAACTGGTCTCGGCAGCCCTGGTGCGACGTCACCGCGAATTACTGCTGGGCGAACTGACTGACGAGCTGCGTGACCTCGTCGAGTACCTCGTCGGGACCCACCACGGGCGAGGGCGGCCCTTCCCGCCGTTCATCGACGAGAAGGTGCCCGAAGAGGTCACCTTGGAGTGGGGCGGACGACGGCTATCTACCAGTTCGGCGCATCAACTCTGGCGGCTGGACGCGGGGTGGGCCGACTACTTCTGGAAGCTGGTCCGCCGCTACGGCTATTGGAGACTGGCCTACCTGGAGGCCCTGTTGCGGCTGGCGGACACGACGCGCTCGGCCGAGGAACAGAAGGAGACCTCAGCATGAACGAGATAGCTCTCAAGGGACTGGCAGGCAGTCATCCTCTCGGTGCCCTCGCCGCCTTCGGCCTGCTGCGCTGCTGCCAGGAGATGGACGGCTTCCGTGGCGGCCGGCTGGGCTGGCGTCGGGGGGCCGACTGGTTCGCCGTCTTGCAGACCGAGCAGGAAGTCGGGCCGGAAGCTCTGGTGGCGGCGCTGGTAGCCCGGCAGAAGCAGCGACCCGACGGCCCCGAGCTGAACTGGGCGAGGACCCTCAAGACGGACAGGACTTCTTATCGGGAAGCGACGGCCGAGGCCCGGCGTGCCGTACGAGAGGGGTATCGTCCCTTCGCGGATTTCCTGGCGGCTTTCGCCTGCGACTTGTGCGCCGACGACAAGGACCAGCTGGAGCCGACGGCCCTCTACATGACCTCGGGGCGTCAGGAATTCCTCAAGGAGGCCCAGACGCTCGCCGGTCGCCTGGCGGGCGGCATCAAGCTCGGCAGGAGGAGGAAGGGGCCGGAGGAGATGTTCGGCGAGGCCCTGTTCGGCCCGTGGCGGTACGAGGACCCGCAGCACTCCCTCGGCTGGGACCCCTCCACCGAGCGGCTGCACGCCTTGCGCGCGAAGAGTCCCACCAAGGAGGCGAGTGAGGGGGTGACGGCCGCGGTCTGGCTGGCATTCGAGTCCCTGCCGCTGTTCCCCTGCTTCCTCAGCGGGGGCAAGCTGGTTACGACCGGCTTTCACACACGAGGCGCGACCCGATGGGAGCGGACCACGTACCTGACGTGGCCGGTGTGGCCGTCGTTCGTCTCGCTGGACACGGTGCGTTCGCTCCTGAGCCTGCCGGAGTTGGCCGAGGAGAAGCCGCCGGCGCGTGAGCTGCGGGCGCGGGGCGTGGAGGACGTGTTCCGGTCAGAGCGCTACCGAGTGAAGACGCAGGGCGCGTATTACATCCTGCGGGCCGCACAGCCCTGTCTGTAGTTTCGGTTTGACGGCGAGGGCTGGAGTGCTGAAAATCGAGGGCGAGGGATACTCGCCGTATGCTCTTTGACAACTCGGTTTTTCGTCACAGTGGCACGCTTCGCCTTCTCGCGACTCGCAAACGCCAGGGAGTGCAGGGCTTATGCTCCAGCACATCTCAGAACAAGGCCCTTGAGAACTAGGATAGTTGGCAGTGCTCGCGGACGAGGTCGATGGACGTTGGCTGAGAAAGGTTTACGGCGTAAGCTGTTTTCCACGGTCGAACGGCCGTGGCCACATTGAAGCCATTGTCAGTCAGCCGCCCTCCCCGCCACCGCCACGTTTTCCACGGTCGAACGGCCGTGGCCACATTGAAGCCCCCGAAGAATACGCCGGGCATAGGTTAGACCGATTGCAGTTTTCCACGGTCGAACGGCCGTGGCCACATTGAAGCCGCCGTGCGGTATACCCGGCAAGGATCGCTTGCACCCGTTTTCCACGGTCGAACGGCCGTGGCCACATTGAAGCATGCTTGCATAGGTGGGGAAGCGCGGGTAGGATGATGGGGTTTTCCACGGTCGAACGGCCGTGGCCACATTGAAGCACCGCCTCGCGCCCTGATCTCGGTCCAGCTTGGCGTAGTTTTCCACGGTCGAACGGCCGTGGCCACATTGAAGCGGCTTCCGGGGCATTGCAAACAAGCTCGAATAGCCGCGTTTTCCACGGTCGAACGGCCGTGGCCACATTGAAGCTCTTGATGGATGAAGTACGCCGCGTTGTCGGGAATGTTTTCCACGGTCGAACGGCCGTGGCCACATTGAAGCCGCGGCGGCGGCGGCGGCCGGTTTGCCAGCAAGATCGTTTTCCACGGTCGAACGGCCGTGGCCACATTGAAGCCCCGTGTCTCAAAAACCGGCGCGGCCGTGGGAAGCGCCGTTTTCCACGGTCGAACGGCCGTGGCCACATTGAAGCGCCGTGCTGGGCACGTTGAAGGTGACGTTCGTGCCGGCCGTTTTCCACGGTCGAACGGCCGTGGCCACATTGAAGCGTAGAAGAAGCCGCGCTTGCCAAAGGGCGTGCTCATGGTTTTCCACGGTCGAACGGCCGTGGCCACATTGAAGCTACCACCAGACCGCCGGCTCCGAGCCGGGTTCGTACGTTTTCCACGGTCGAACGGCCGTGGCCACATTGAAGCGTCGGCGGCTCGCAAAGCGGCGACAATACGGCACTGGTTTTCCACGGTCGAACGGCCGTGGCCACATTGAAGCACCAGCACCATCAGAAGCATGACCAGCGAGGCCGGGTTTTCCACGGTCGAACGGCCGTGGCCACATTGAAGCAGCAGCACCTTGCCCGGCTTGCCGACCAGCGGCAACGTTTTCCACGGTCGAACGGCCGTGGCCACATTGAAGCTTCTGCTCTTCGTAGCGCCGCGAGCGGTTCAGACGGGTTTTCCACGGTCGAACGGCCGTGGCCACATTGAAGAAGCCACGACTGCCCGGTGTGTCACGGGGACGGGTTCGTGTTTTCTACGGTCGTCTAACCGTGGCCACATTGAAGCTACCGGGGGTTCGTGGCGTGCCGGGGGATGGCGGTCGTTTTCCACGGTCGTCTGACCCTGGCCTCATTGAAGTACGCGAACGGGCGCGACGTTCGACAAGCTGTCCTCGGCATTTCACGGTCGCGAGACCGTGGCCCCATTGAAGCCCCTGCGTCGTCTGGGCGTAGCAACTCCCAGAGTAAGTTTTCCACGGTCGCCTTACCGTGGCCACATTGAAGCTAGCGAAGAAGCTCAGCCCACAACTCAGGCGTACCCGTTTTCCACGGTCGTCTGACCGTGGCCTCATTGAAGCTTGACAGGGCCGGCGGTTTGCGTAGTCTGAAAATCTAGTTTTCCACGGTCGTCTGACCCTGGCCACATTGAAGCTTCCATTCCGTGCCACTGACGATTACCGTCACCCAAGTTTTCCACGGTCGCCTGACCGTGGCCACATTGAAGCGCCATGACCCAGCAGGGCGACACGAGCTTCCAGAACGGTTTTCCACGGTAGTCTGACCGTGGCCACATTGAAGCACCCTCATGGTGGACTCGACCGCCCGGTTCGAGATGTTTTCCACGGTCGTCTGACCGTGGCCTCATTGAAGCCGGACGCTGACGGCGCAGCGGAGGAGTAGCGTCGCGTTTTCCACGGTCGAACGGCCGTGGCCCCATTGAAGCAAGAACGGCTGCTTCGCGGTCGGGGCTATCGAGCTGGGCGTTTTCCACGGCCGTCAGACCGTGGCCTCATTGAAGTTCGAAGCGCGTCAGGCTGGCCGCGTATTTGAGGCGCAGTTTTCCACGGTCGTCAGACTGTGGCCTCATTGAAGCAATTATCCGCAGTGGGTGCGCGTCTTCAGTAACTGCGTTTTCCAAGGTCGTCTGACCGTAGCCACATTTAAGCACCTTCCAGGATGACCCGGCGACGGACGGTTTCATCCTTTTCCACGGTCTCGCGACCGTGGCCTCATTGAAGCGGCGGCCCCGGCGGCCTGGGTGCCAAGAAGCTGGCCGTTTTCCACGGTTAGAAGACCGTGGCTTCATTGAAGTACCCGGAACAGTGCGTCGTTGAACATGCCAGCCGGGAAGGTTTCCACGGTCGTCTGACCGTGGCCTCATTAAGGTTTGGGCGCGCCGATGCTGACACCGGTCCCGACAGTAACAGTTTTCCACGGGCGTCTGGCCGTGGCCTCATTGAAGGCACGCGGATTACGGCTACCCGCAGTTCGGCGACGGGTTTTCCACGGTCGCGAGACCGTGGCCTCATTGAAGCGGGTCGTTGTAGGTTCCGAAGCCCTGCGTGCGGCGGCGTTTTCCACGGCATTCTTGCTGTGGCTCCATTGAAGCGTCCCGCAGCTGTTGGTCGAGCGAGTGACGGGGTTGGTTTTCCACGACCATTGGGCTGTGGCTCCTTTGAAGCGTGCAAACGTAATGGGGAACCTCCTTTGTCGGGCGGGTTTTCCACGGTCTCGCGACCGTGGCCTCATTGAAGTTCGTACCAGCCGAGAACTTGCACGTCCTCGACGGGCCTTTTCCACGGTCCTCTGACCGTGGCCTCATTGAAGTGAGTGGATGTCGTAGTAGTTCGGGTAGTCCTCGGGCAGGTTTTCCACGGTCGCGAGACCGTGGCCCCATTGAAGCTCCCAGCTGGACCAGGTCCTGGCTCTGGACGACAAGGAACTGCCGGAACAGGCGAAGCCCGACGGCGAAGGCAAGATTGACCCGGCGAAGCTCGCGGCGCGCGAGGATGCTCAGGTGAAGGCGGTGCTGGCGAGCGGAGCGTGCAGTTTCATCGTCCTTGGCGGCCAGCACGACCTCTCGGAGAGCGTGCGGCGCGTGGGAGGCGGCGCGGTCGAGTACGTCAGGGTGACGACGAGGCGATACAAGGAAGTCGCCGACAAGAAATAAAGTTCAATCGCTGCGCGAGAAAGTGACGCAGAGGCTGCTGGAACCGGCCGAGTTGCTGGCGGAACTATGAATGGTTTTCAGCTCTTTTTCCGCATGAAGAGCGTTCTTGTTTACCGCCTCTCCCTGCCCGTGTATCCTTGCACAAAGTCGTTGGCGCCAGCGTCCTGGACATGGCCCGACGGCAAGATGGGGTTAAGCACCGAGGCAAAACCGCATGACCGGCAAGCTCATCTTGGAGACCCAGCGTTTGCTGCTTCGGGAGTACGTCCCCGAGGACGCCGAGGCGACGTTCGAGCTGGGCAGTAACCCGCTGGTCCAGCAATACACGGGCGATGCCTGCTTCACGTCGGTCGAGGAGGCCAAGGCGGTCCTCCTCCGGCACCCCATTGAGGACTACCGAAAGTACGGTTTCGGCCGCTGGGCCGTCGTCTATAAACACGACGGGAGGCTCATTGGCATGGCAGGTTTGAAATATCTTCCCGAGTGGGATGAGGTGGACATCGGATACCGGCTGCTGCGTAACGCCCCGGCGAATCACGTCGCTCGTCGGCTGGTAGCGCACGGGGCTTGGACCCACTGATCGTAGACCAGCGGGTTTGAAGCGCGTTGATGGATCGAGGTTTACTTGTCGGTCGCATCTCGGACGAGTTGACCTCGCGCCCGCTTCAATAGCCAACGATCCGGCAACCAGTCGAGCAGTTGCTCCGCCGTCGGCGTCTCGCCCAACGCGAACAACCCCGGCAGTGCGTCGCGGAGGTACGCGAACGGGTCGATCCCCAGATGCTTGCAGGTGCCGACGGCGGAGTACAACACCGCTGCCGTCTGCCCGCCCACTTCGCTTCCGATGACGCCCCAGGCATTACGGCCCAGTGCGATCACGCGAAGCGTTCTTTCGCTCAGGTTGTTGTCCAGCGCCAGGAAGCCCTGTTCGAGGTATCGCTTCAACGCATCCCAGTTGTTCCAGGCGTACCCGATCGCACTCCCCAACGGCGACTTCGGCAACACGCCTGGCTTCTGCTCGTCGAGCCACATCAACAGTTCTCCCCACACCGGCTCGGCGTCGCGTTGCCGCAATTGGCGACGTTGCTCTTCACGCTGCTGGCGCTGGTCCCGTTGCGCCAGGTCGTCCGAGGGCAGCAGCAACGGCGGCAACGACCGTTCGACGGCGTACAAGCGACCGATCATCTCCAGCGCCTTGCTCGCCCGTTCGTCGCCAGCGTCGCCGGCGGCCACGAACTTGCGCCGGGCATGAGCGACGCAACACACGTGCTTCACCCGGCCGTCGCGGTAAAGCCCCTCATACTGGGCCAGCGCGTCCGCCTGCAAGTAACCCGCGTACCCGGCCAGGAACCGCTCCGGCCCTTGGGCCGTGTAGTCACTGGTAAAGTCGAACAGCACGTACGGATAGTCCGCGTCCCCGATGCACGTCCACAGGTGCGCCTTCTTGGTGCGATTCGAACCAGGCACCCGCAACTTCACACCGGTGTCGTCGCCGTGGATCACACGCGACAGCAGCAACCGCCGATGCATCAACTTGTAGAGCGGCGTCAATAACTCCGACGCCCGGAACAGCCAGTCACCCAGCGTCGAGGACGCGATCGTCACGCCCGACCTCGCCAGTTGGCCGGCGAGTCGATGCACGGGCGTGTGGTCGGCGAACTTGGCGGTGACGACGTGGGCCAACAGCCCCGGACCGCACAACCCCTTTGCAATCGGGCCGACCTGAGCGGGGCCAGCGGTCTGGAGGCGTTGCTCGCCCGGCACGGTCTGGGGATTGCAGTGCCGGCAGGCGTAACTCTTCTTGACGGTGCGGAGGACGAAAAACCGAGCGGGTTCCAGGTCCAGTTGCTCGGTGGTCTGCTCCCCGATGCACGCCCGCGACCGACCGCAGCACGGGCACAACTTCTGGGCCTCGGTCAGGTCGTGGATGACCTCGCGACGTTCGAGATGTTCGGGCAGCGGCGAGCGTCCGTGTTCATCGCGCCGGGGCGGCGGCTCCCCGGCGGCGGTCGTGGGCGGTGGTGGGCGGCGCTCGCTGCGGCGACCAAATCGGTGCTTCAGGGCCGCGTCCAGTTTGGCCGTCAGTTCGGCGATCCGGGCTTCGAGTTGCTGGTTGCGGGCCAGCAACTCCCGCACCATCGCCTGGAGCGTGGGAACGTCGGCCGGCAGAGAGGAATCGACCAGTGGTGCTGCGGCATCCATGCCCTTTGAACACCGATCAGGCCGGCGGGTAGCGCGAAGATTTTGCTTCGGGTGGAGAGAAGCGTTTGAAGCGTCGGACGCGGGACAGGTCGATGCCGTCGAGGATCATGGCGAACTGGGCGGCGGTCAGTTCGATCCCGGCGGCCGTGGCTTCAGGGAAGTGGTAACGCCCGGCTTCCAATCGCTGGCACCACAGACACAAACCATGACCGCCCCAGTACAGAACCTTGACCCTGTCGGCCGAGCGATTGGTGAACACGAACAGGTGGCCCGAGAGCGGATCGGCGGAGAGTTGGGTGCGGACCAACTGGGACAAGCCGTCGAATCCCAGGCGTAGATCAACGGCGGAGGCGAACCAGAGTTTGGTGGTAGGTGGAACGGTCAACATGGTCGCTCCTCCAATCCGCGCAGGATCGCGACGAGGAGTTCCGGGCGGACATCGGCGGGGAACCGAACAACGGCCCCGGATGGGAGGGCCAGTTCGATGGGCGTCGCGGGGGCGGGAGGTGGTGTGAGGCGGATGGGCACCACCTTCGGTTCGTTTGGGGTGGGCATGGACGGTTGAGCGAGCCGTCGGCGCCACAGGTAGAAGTTGGACTCGGACACGCCTTCGGTGGCGCAGAACGCGACGACCGTACGGTTGCCGGCCGCGAAGCGTTCGAGGCGTTCGGTCCAGCGCTGGGTTGCAGCGGCGTCAGAACGGGAGCGAGAGGACAAGGCGGACATGGTGACATCCTCCGAAAAAGGGAACGGATGCCATCCACCATAAATCACATGTCAATCACGTGATCCGCCGGGGCGTTACCCTGCGCGGTCTGACTTCCCTTCAAAAACTCGTTCTGGGCGAGAGTGAGCATGTGACCGATGAGGGGCTGGCGCACCTTGGGAGTCTCACTTTCCTGCGGTCGCTCTATTTGTCCGGGTGCAAGCGGGTGACGGACGTTGGCCTGGCCCATTTGCGCGACTTGACCTCCTTGGAAGAACTCGACCTCGACGGCTCCGAGCGATTGACAGATGTCGGGTTGGTTCACATCCGAAACTTAACCTCTCTAAGGACTCTCGTTTTGGGTGGGCGGGGGGTGACAGACGATGGCATGGCCAATCTGCGGCTTCTGTCCTCGCTGGAATCACTCTCCCTTGACGGGTGCGGAATGACAGATAAGGGACTTGCGTTCTTACGGGATTTGAACTCCCTGCGGTCACTCACCCTTATCTTGTGTAGGCAGGTGACGGACAAAGGCTTAGCTCATTTGCGGAACCTGAAATCGTTGCAATCGCTCCATTTGGTGGAGTGTGACGAAGTGAAAGATGACGGGCTGGCGTATTTGCAAGGGCTTCCCTCCTTACAGCAACTTGTTCTAAACAGGTGTAAGCAGATAACGGACAATGGTCTTACTCATCTGGCGAGGATGGCTTCCCTGCAATCGCTCCGCCTGAATGGGTGCCAGCAGGTGACGGATAAGGGATTGGCTCACCTTCGGAAACTGACATCCTTGAAATCGCTCAGCCTTCATGGATGCGAACGGGTGACTGCCGAGGGTGTGACTCAATTGCGGAGGGTACTGCCTGCTTGTACGATTTTGTTCATAAACATGCAGGGGGCTACCAGCCCCCCGGCGGCCGTGGCGATGGTGGAATTGCCCATCCGGGGGCAGTGGTTCGCCCGCCCTATCGCTGATGCCGAGGCGGCGTGGCTGTTGGTGCAGGAGTTGCCGGGAACCGTAGCCGTCTCCGCTGGGGAAGCCTATCAACTCAAGGTTGCTCCGGATGTCCAGGATGAAGAGCTTGACAGGACGGCCCAGCAGTTGCGGAACCTGACGTCGCTTTGGTCGCTCGACCTGTCCCGGTGCGAGCGGGTGACGGATTCCGGACTGGCGCATTTAGCACATCTCATTTCACTGCAGTCGCTCAACCTATTCGGCTGCGAGCGGGTGACGAATCGGGGGCTGGCGCATCTGTGGAGCCTGAGTTCCCTGCAGTCGCTTCGGTTGACCTGCTGCGCGGTGACGGACGACGGAATGAAACACCTCGGTAGCCTAACTTCTCTGCGGTCTCTTGAAATGTCCTGGTGCAAGGTGACGGATGAGGGCCTAGCCCACCTGCGGAGCCTGATTTCGCTGCAGAAACTCTCTCTGTACGGATGCGCTCAGGTGACGGACAGCGGAGTGATTGCTTTGAGCCGGGCACTCCCCGCTTGCAAGATTTTTCGGTGAGCAGGGGAAGCTGTTCATGCCAAGACGGCCAACGGCATCTGGGTGTCGGGACGAACAGTGCGTTTACCTGGGATGAGACGGCCGCTATTGCGAAGTTCTGCTACTCTTGACGGGGTCTTGCGCCCACTCCACGAGTTCATCTTGCCAACCCCCGTCGGCGCGGCGCGCGTCGAAGACCCCGACCATGTCCGCATCCTCCCCTTCACCCCCCGGCAGGTTATCGCGACCGAGGCTTGTGAGGGTCACCCGGCTACCCTCCACCGACATCGTGATTCTCCTCCACCAGCCGTCGCGGACGGAGTCGTCGTAGCCTCGCAATACCGGCAACTCATCCACCGCGGCCGGAAGATGCCCGTGGGCTTGAGCAAAACGGATGACCCTCCGCTTCATGACATGCATCCTCGTCGCTGTCAAGGAGCGCGGAGGGATTCTGCAGGTACTCATCAGCAGAGAAGCGCCGGAGAAGAGCAGCAGAACTTTGACAAGGCCGACCAGCAGCACTCTCGAAGTTGGCTTCCACATCGAATCGTCCTGCCAGTCACCTTCCCTCGATTCTCAGCCATGTGTGGATAGTATCAGCGTCTTGTCGATGGCGAAAGGACCTTTCGAGCTGCGCCGCTCGATACGAGGTGGGTCGGCGAGGGTAAGAAGAGGACGACTCGTGAATGGTTTCCCAGTCGGATATGTCCATTACGATTCCTGGCGACGCATTCTGATTATCCGATGCGATTGAGGCAGGATGCCAGTGAGGGAGTCCGGCCCCCGCTCACACTCCTATCCTGCGTCCTTCGGCCGTGGCTGGCCGGTATAAGATAAAGCAGGGGGATTTGGGTGTGCAGGTCGCCGGCAACTCCGGCCGTTCACGAGGCGCCTCCCTTCCGGCGGGTCATGTTCTCCGCCCCTGACGCTGCGGACGTCGGACAACCCCATTCCTAGATGAAATGCCCCCATCCTCAAGCGAGAGCATGGGAGGCATAGCGTCCGATAGTTCGAACGACCGCTCGCCAGCAGTACGTCCTCGTCGCCGGAAAGCGATGGTAGGACAGGCCGACCTCCCTCACCCTGGGAGGCGGCGCCAGAGGACGATTTTACTGCCCTCCCCTCCAGCCGCCAGAAGCTTACCGTCCGGGCTAAAAGCTACCGTCGTCAGATATCCGCGTCGCCCCCGCAGCGGCGGTTGTTCTCTCTCCGCCGCCACGTCCCAAAGGCGAACGTCTCCCGAGGCGCGCCGCGAGGCAGGGTCGTATTCGCCGCATGCCAGGGCCAGGATGTCACCATCCGGGCTGAACGCCAGAGAGCGAATCCAGCCGGTCTTCTGTCGGATGATGACCCGCTCCTCTCTGGTGGCGATGTCCCAGAGCTTGGCCACGCGCTCCTTGCCGCACGAGGCCAGCGTCTTGCCGTCGGGGCTGAACACCACAGCGAACACATCTTGCTCATGGGCGACCCAATCCGCTCGCTCCTTCCCGGTCGCCGCATCGCGCAGGACGACATGGCCGGGCTTGCTCGCGCCCTCGCCCGTAGCCAGCGTCTTGCCGTCGGGGCTGAAGGCGAGGCAGCGCACCAGACTGTGCGGCGTTTTGAGGGACCACCGTTCCGTCCGGCCCTTCGCATCCCAGCAGTGGACCTCGCCACTTGCCTCCGTGCCACCGGCGGTGACCAGGCTCTCCCCTGCGGGGCTGAAGGCGACGCAGCCGACCATTCCGGGGTGCCTGGGCAGGACCGCCCGCTGCCGGCCGGTCTCCGCGTCCCACAGGTGTGCCAGGTGTTTGGTGCCCGCCGTCGCCAGGGTCTTGCCGTCGGGGCTAAAGCAGATGCCCTGAAATCCCCCGACGTTCAT
Organism: uncultured Planctomycetota bacterium; assembly: GCA_963767535.1. Taxonomy (GTDB): domain Bacteria; phylum Planctomycetota; class Planctomycetia; order Gemmatales; family Gemmataceae; genus JAJPHU01. The sequence continues at coordinate 3,957,250 of CAVYEC010000003.1, read as the reverse complement.
CTCCCACGACAGCCTCTCCCGGCCGCTCTCGACGTCCCAGACTTTTACGGCGGTCGGCTGGCCGAGGGCGAATTCGCAGGAAGCGAGGGTCTTGCCGTCAGGGCTGAAGGCGACGGAGGAGGGGGAGAACTCGTGTCCCGACAGGACGGCCCGTTCTTCCCAGGACGTGTTGGCTTCCGGTTCTGGTTGTTTGCCCGTGTCGTCCTCCCTGCGGGGCGCGTCGGGAGTCGCATCATCTGCGGGCGATTCCAGCGGGGTGCTTTTCATCCAGAGGAAAAGAAGGCTGAGCAGAATCGCCAGGACGTAGCCTGCCAGGAACAAATGGCGACGCCTCTTGGGTCGCGGTGGCGGATGGGACATGAGGGTTTCTCGGGCGAGCGGTTCGGGGGGATGGAAGGCGGAAGCCTCTTCGTCGAGGTCGTGAAACAGCAAGATAGTCCCCGCCCGTCTCTGAAGCAACGAAAATCATCATCCAGTCCCCGAACCACGAGCGGTCTTGGAGTCTCGGTGGAAAAAGAATGCCCCGGCCTCAAACGGGGGCCGGAGCACGAACTGTCTTCACGACTTTACCCACCTTTACCTACCGCCTGGGGTTCTGTCTGTCGAATGTCACCTCCCGCCGTCTGCCCGATACCCCACCCGCCGACTGCGCCTCGCGCCTGCACGGCGGCACGCCGGATGTCCCCGATGCCAAGGTTCGTCAGGCCCTCCGCGGCCAACGCGAACCCGACCGTTCCGGCGATGCAGGCCGTCGGGGCACTGCGGGTCAGCCCATAGAGGAACAAACCCGCCCCCAGCCCCGTCATCGCAGCGCGAGCTGCGGGTGACCAGCCGCCCCGGAACGGTTTTCTCAACGCCCGCTTGCCCCCGACCAGCACGGACAGGTCCCCGCTCGCCAGCCCGCGGGCACGATTCTTCATGTCGCGGGCGACTACATCGGCCGCGTCTTGGACCTGGTGAGCCGTGCGAACCATCTTATCCCTGGCCAGAGTGCGGCGCCGCCGGCCCATGCGGGGGTCGAAGGCGTACATCAGGCCCGCCCCCAAGCCCATTCCAGCCAGCATTGATAAACCTCGCTCCATAGCACCCTCCGTTTACCAAAGTCCTCGGTCTTCCAATCAACGGAGAAACTGGCAAACGACGTGCCCTCGGCGAGCCGGCCTCCTGTTTTGCAACGAGCACTGCGTCTAGAAGGTCACCCGGGAGGATTTCAATTGTGGATACGTCCGGACTCCGGCGCAGCCGGCCCATGAGTTCCGGTGGAAGACGGCACAACTGACATCGGCGCCGATTTCTCGCGTAGTTCAGCCAAGGCAGCAGCGCACTTCCGCGAGCAGCTCTTCTGCCGTGATGGGCTTTCGCAGACACCCCGCGCAGCCGTGGGAGGCGGCCCACTCGCGGGTGAGGATGGTCCCGGTGGTGAGGACCACCGGAATCGGCGGCCGGAACAACTTTCGGCGCAGCTGTTCCAGGAAGTGCCAGCCGTCCAGGACCGGCATGAGCATGTCCAGGAGGATGAGGTTGGGGGCGGCGTTGCCCTCCAGGTAATCCAACGCCTCCCGGCCGTGGCACAGCGGGATGACCTCGTGACCCTCGCCACGAAGGCTCGTGGCCACCCCCTCGCGGCTGAGGTCGTCGTCCTCCACCACCAGAATCGTCGCACGCGCGGAACTCATCGCACACCCCTCGCCCGGAGAAATAAGCACAAACGGCTCGGGACGGCGGCGATGGTGCTAACAGCGCAGAGAGGAGGTGGCGGCTGCGCGAGGACGGAAGGAATCGGCGTCGAACGCCAGGCGAAGAGAGGACGTTGCGGGAGATAGCGCCAGCAGAAGGATTGCCGGTACGTCGTCGGCCGGTTGGTTCAGAAGGGTCGGCGCCGGATTTCCGATGTGTCGGCGGAGGAGGTGAAGTCGGCGTTGGGGTCGTCCAGGGAGACAGTTTTCGCGGGCAGCGAGGGCGCCACGATGCGAAGCAGGCAGACGTCATCGCCGCTGGCGGCCAGGGTCAGGCCGCAGACCAGCCAGAGGATTGCGCCGCGCCAGGGCGGATGTGTGAATGATTTCTCCCCCATTTCGTTGAACGTAAATCCTCACCGGGACGCTGTCAAGTTGGGCCTCGCTCAAGCGGTCTCAACAGCAGGCGGTGACAAGGGAGAGGCGAACTGCCGATGGGGGGCAGGCCACTCGTAGACCTTCCCGCGTCGTTTGCCTAGAATAATCAAATGCCCGTCTGTCGGCCCTCGCCCGTCGCGAGTCCACTTCTAGGGATTTGGTCCTCTTCTTCCTCCAACGGAGTGGTCCCCATGACTCCCGCTGACGAATCCAGCAGACGTATCCTCGTGGTCGAGGACGATACCGTTACGCTGTGCGCCATCCGGATGGCCCTCAAGTGGGAGGGCTATGTGGTGGAATGTGCCTGCAACGGCCGCGAGGCCCTGGACAAGCTGCGAAGCTCGGCGGTGAAACCCGACCTCATCCTGCTGGACGTGCGGATGCCCGTCCTGGACGGCGAGCAATTCCGCCAGGAGCAACGGGGCGACCCGGCGCTCCGGGACATCCCGGTCGTCGTCATCTCGGGCGACGGCAGGGCCTGTCCCGACGCATCCGCCCGCCTGCACAAGCCATTTCCGCCCGTCCAGTTACTGGAAGCCGTCCGCAGCTGGGCGTAAACGAAGCGTCCCTACCCACGCTACGCGGACAGGGACGCCCATTTGTTTCGTTAATAACGGTCCCGGCGACCGCCGCCGTAGCCACCTCCGCCACCGGAGCCGCCACGACCACCGCCATAGCCGCCACGCCCGCCGCCCGAGCCGCCGCGGCCTCCGCCGCCCTCCTTGGGACGCGCCTCGTTGACCGTGAGAGCGCGGCCGTCCACCTCCTTGCCGTTCAGCGCGGCAATCGCGGCCTGGGCCTCTTGGTCGCTGCCCATCTCCACGAAGCCGAACCCCTTCGACCTTCCTGTGTCCCGGTCCATGATGACCTGCGCCGACTGGACGGTGCCATGCGCCTCGAACATCTGTTGCAAGTCGCTGTCGCTGACGCCGTACGCCAGGTTCCCTACGTAAATCTTTCTGCCCATCACAAACTCCGGAAAAAAAACGGAATGCCCCGCTCGGAGCCAAGAACACGCTGACGTGGGACAAGAGAATGTCGGGCTGGGATAGGACGACCTTCGCGAGGCCCATGTACCCGTTCGATTGTAGCTGCCTCGGACTGCGCATAGGGCGAAATCTTACCGGGCCGTCTTTTTTCTTGAGGGCCAATCCTCTCAAAGGGAATGGGCTTCTTCGGTATCTGGCAACCCGACGATGCCACGACGGGACTTTTTCATTCCCGCCCGCCGCCTGGCAGTCTTGTCGGCGTGTGCTGCCCCGCGTTCATCGCCCGGCGGACTTGTTCCTCGATATCGTGGGCCACTTCATGGGCACGGTCGAGTATGTCCTCGCCGCGGCTGATGAAAGTCTCAGCTTCTCGGGTTGCCTGTTCCGTCTCGACGCGCAGTCCGTCTACATTAAAAGCGCTCATGGCCTCTTCTCCTCTGGAATACATCCATGCAGGCAACGTGCCGACCGAAGGGGTGCCGCGCTTTTGCCCAGTGGGTGCCATGTTCCGCGCTCGTCCTGCGCGGACTGAGCGGTAGAATTCCCACATGCCCGATGCCGAGCCGACTCGCTATTCTCGCCCGGCGGCCTCTTGGTTAGAATACTTCGTTAGAATACTTCGTATCCGTATCGCCTCATCCTTGAATCAGGGGAACGGCCTCCTCGCCGAACCGTGCGCAGGGGCTGCCGTCTCGCCTTATCCCCAGCGCCTCCGTCGTCGCCGCGATGGAGGCGCCTTTATTTCCCTTGACAACCTGGCCCGAAGGCGGAGAATAATCACTGTCCCGCCCGCAATTTCTTTGGTGACTGGGCGACGCCAAAGGGGTTGCGGCGGGACTTTTTCATTTCCGGCGACGTATTCCTCCACACTGCCCGCTCAAGAAAAAACTTTTCCAAGTCATCGACGCGCGGGCTTCCTTTGACCCTCTATAGAGGGGAGGACGTTGACATGCCTACCAACGGCCTGCGAAAGGCCCTCGACCACCTCCGCCAGACCCTGACCGCGGCGGAAGCCGACGTGTCGGACGAGTTCCTGCTCAGGCGCTTTGTAGCCGAGGGCGACGAGACCTCCTTCGCCCTGCTGGTGCGGCGGCACGGGCCGATGGTGCTGGGCGTGTGTACGCGCATCATGGGCCACCGGCACGACGCCGAGGACGCCTTCCAGGCCACCTTCTTTGTGCTGGCTCGCAAGGCCGGGTCAGTAGTTAAACGGACGTCGCTTGCCGGTTGGCTTTATGCCGTCGCCTACCGCATCGCCCTCGAAGCACACGCTGTGAATGCACGCCGCAGGAAGATGGAGAGGCAGGTCGGACAGATGCCGCAGCCCCCTGTCGCCCCGGCCGAACCCCAAGACTGGCGGCCCATACTGGACCAGGAACTGAGTCGCCTGCCGGAGAAATATCGGGTGCCGGTGATTCTCTGCGACCTGGAAGGGCGGCCGCGGAGGGACGTGGCCCGCCAACTCTCCCTGCCCGAGGGGACCTTGTCCAGCCGGCTCGCGACGGCGAGGCGGATGCTGGCGAGTCGGCTGGCCCGGTACGGCCTGTCGCTGTCGGGCGGTGCATTGGCGGCGGTGTTGTCGGAGGGGGCGTCGGCCGCCGTGCCGTCCTCCCTGGTGTCATCCACGGCCCAGGCCGCGCTTTTGGCTGCGGCGGGCCAGTTGGCGGCGTCCCTTCCGGCCGCCGTCCTCATGAGGGGAGTGTTACAGAGCATGTTCATCGCAAAGCTCAAGCTGATGGCCGGGGCGTTGATGGTCGTGACGGCCCTCGGAGCAACGGGCCTGGTCTACCGGGCGGCGGGTCAGCCCGGTTCTTCAGAGCCGAGGCGCGAGGGCAAGCCTCTGAGCGAGGTGGAAGCCCTGCGTCGGGAGAACGAGTTGCTCAAGCTCAACCTGGAGGTGGTCCTGGAGAAGGTGCGGGCGCAGGAGGCCGAGCTTCGCGCCCTGCGGGGGCCGTCGGGAAAAAGGACCGGGCCGACAGCCGCGACGACCGCACCGGCGAGTGGTCAACCTGGGGTCGGCCACGACCATTCGCCGCGGAGTGCCATCACCACCAGCCCTACGTCTCCGTTTGCGGACAGCCGACCACCCCGGATGCCCGCCCGCAACAATAGCCCCGCGGGTCCACAACCCAGGAAAAGGGGGACGAACAACGCCACCGAGACGGAACGACCACCCTCTGACCGCCCGCTCGTGCCTCCGTCCGACCCCAACTTACCGCAGCTACGCCCACGGGAACGCCGGCCAAATTCTGCGACCGCGCCGGAGTCCGACTTGAGGGGCCAGACCAGACCGCGCGACGCCGAGGCCGCTCCGACGGAGGAAGTGGAGGAAGCCGTCAGGGCGCTACGGAAGGCGCGTGACGAGGGGGAATTGCGGCGTGCGCTGGATGCCCTGGAGAAGGCGACGAAGAAGCTGCGCCGGCAGATGAATGAGGAAGGCAACCCCGGTTCGAATTGACGGGATGCAAGGTCAAGAGGTCGTTACCCTCAGTGGGGCATGGGTAGCCAGACAGGCTTCGCCGTGCCCCATCCCCTCCCACCAAAAATATACCGGACCAACGTGCCAAGATTTCACGACTCGTTCTGGAAAATGTAGTCGCTTCCGCGCTCCCGAGTATTGCCGCACCCATCGACGCGGGCCGAATCGGGGCGGTGGCTCAATTCTAAGCCGTCCTCTCCAGAGTTCCTCCGATAGGGAAATCCGAACCAGCGGGCCGGCGGATGACCGAGTCATCCCCGGCCTTCCTCATTTTGTCGTGCGTTTCCAGGGGGAAGCTCGTCCTCACTGCTGAGCAAAGCCATTCCCGAATGCGGAAAGGAATCGAAATAATTCTCGAAGTCGGGGACTGCGCCGGCCGATGCCGGGGCACTACAGGATGGGAGGCAAGACAGCGATATGGCGACCGGCTTGAACCATTTTCTCGGCCACCTCCACCGCGTGCTGAGGCCGCCGGAAGGAACCCTGACAGACGGCCAATTGTTGGCGCGTTTCGTCGCTGCACGAGACGAGGCTTCGTTCGCGGAGTTGGTGCGCCGGCATGGTCCGATGGTCTGGCGGCTGTGCCTGCGCGTGTTGGGTCACGTCCAGGAGGCCGAGGACTGTTTCCAAGCAACCTTCCTGGTCCTGGCCTGCAAGGCGGCGACCGTCCTCAAACGGGAATCGGTGGGGAGCTTCTTGTTCGGCGTCGCCCAGCGCACCGCCCAGAAGGCCAAGGCCATCCGTGCTCGTCGAATGGCCCGCGAGAGGCAGGTAGGGGAGATGCCGCAACCGCAAGTCCCGCCGGCGGAGGTTGACGACTGGCTTCTCTGGCTGGACCACGAATTGAGCCTCCTGCCCGAAACCTACCGGGAGGTGATTGTCGCCTGCGACCTGGAAGGCCGCTCGCGCAGGGAGGCCGCCCGCCTGCTGAGCCTGGCCGAGGGCACCGTCTCCAGCCGTCTGGCACGGGGCCGCTGCCTGCTGGCCAAACGCCTGTCCCGGTATGGGTTGGCACTGTCCGGCGGCGCCCTGGTGGAGGCGACGGCATCCGCGGTCCCTGCCTCGCTCGTCTCGTCCACCATAAAGGTCGCTGTGCTGGTCGCGGCGGGAGAGTTTTCAGCCGTCTCGACTTCGGTCGGAATCCTTCTGAAGGGAGCGTTTCAAACCATGTTGCTCGCAAAACTGAAACTGGCTGTTGGGGCGGTGATGGTGGTGATGGCCCTCGGCGCCTCCGGAATGGTCTACCGCGCATCGGGACAGTCCGGGACGGCAGGAAAAGGTGGCGGTGGCAGGCCGGCGACCGAACTGGATGTCCTCAGGCAGGAAGTCGAACTCCTTAAACTCAAGCTCCAACTCGTCGAGCAGAAGCTGAAGGCGCAAGACGAGCAGCTACGCGCCCTGCGTGCGGACGACAAGGGAGGCGTGAAGAAGGAGGCGGCGCGCGTTACCGAGGCCTTCAATGAGGCCATCCGCAAACAACAAGCCTCCGACGTGGACGCGGTACGTGAAGCCGCTCGGAAAGCGCTCGAATTGAGCACGGGGAAAGACCTGGCGGGCGGCGATAGCGGGCTGAAGTTTTTGTTGGAACAGGCCGCCGAAAGCCGGCCATTGATGGAGAAATACCGTGTGTTGTTGGAGCAGCAGCGGAAGTCCGACCCGTTGCAGGAGGCCGAGGCCGCCCTGAAGGCCCTACGCGAGGCCCGCGATTCCGAATCCCAGCGGAAGGCGACCGACTCCCTGGAGAAGGCGTTGCAGAAGCTGCGTGAACAGCGGAAGAACCTTCAAGACAAGGGAATTTGATGGTAGCTGATGTCCCGCCGGAGAGCGTCCCGGGACGCTCTCCGGCGGGACTTTGCTTTTTGGCGATGGCCCGAGTCACGGTAATGGACTTGTCCGTGGCCCCATCGGGCCGCTTCACGCAGAAGGGCGCTTACACGGGCGTTTATTGCCACTCCCACTCTTCGTCAGAGGAAATAGCCAGGATACATTACCCAGCCCGAGAACTCGGTGCAGCCTTCCCCCATTGCATTCCCTGTCGGATTGGCGGTCAGCCCCATCTAACAGACCATCTGCCGTTGCCCCCGGTCGAGCCTCTCCGCCTTCGCGAGTACCTCTCGGAGCACGGACGGCTCTACGGGCTTGAGGAGGTGACAATCAATTCCCGCTTCCTTGCAGCGGCGCACGTCTTCCTCGTGGCCACGTCCGGTGAAAGCTATGAGGAGACATGTCTCTATGCCGGGCAACCGGCGGAGGCGGCGGGCGACCTCGTAACCGTCCATGCTCGGAAGGCCGATGTCCAAGAGGACCACCTCAGGCTTGAAAGCCGGTGCGACGCTGAGCGCGCCCGTGCCGTTGGAGGTGGCGGCGGCCTCGTGACCCCAGCGCTCGAGGAGAAGGGTCAGGCATTCCGCCGTGACCAGGTTGTCCTCCACGACCAGGACACGAAGTGGGAGAGAGTCGGTGAGGGGTCGCATATCCCCGTGCCTCCCGTCGAAAAAGTTCATTCGCGCTTAAAGCCGTGTCCGACTCCGACATCAGGAAACGTAAGAAGTTCCGGGCTTCGCTTCGCCTGGGGAGGTTTGGTTAGCAAAGCACGGGCCACATCGACGTCAAAATCACGATGGATGTCGCGGTGGCCCAAAGGCGAAGCCAGGGGGGCTGGAAAACGAATGCCCCCCGCTCTGACACGGCAGTTCGCCCCCGAAGGAACGATTCATTTCGGGTCGGTGGATTCAGTTTCAACAAATAGACACAATAATTATCGGCAATTACTGCTTTGGGGGTTGTGCGGTGCGGCCGCGTCGCCTACAAAGGAGGGTAACTCGCGTTGCAACGGCGCAAATCCAACCCCGACGGAACACGATGAGCTACCTCCGCTTCACCCCGGAAGAGTACCGGGTCATCTGCCGGCTCTCTGAACAAATCCCCCTCGGCGGTACAGACATCACCGCCCTCCGACACTTCCTGGTCGCCTACATGCCATTGGACCAGCTCGCGTTAGCGAAGCGGATTGCCCGCCTGGACCGTCGCCAGATGCGACTGCTCCACGAGGACCTGCTGGGCCAGGGGCAGACCAAAGTTTCGGCCGCCCCGCGCGTTACATTCACGGAGGAAGAATTACAAGCCATCACCCGGACTATCGACCTTCCCCGCAGCCATCCCCGGCTGCTACGCCTCTTCCATCGGTCGGTCGTCGAACGCCTGAGCGACTCTTACCCGTCGCTGGCTTGGAAACTGGCACGGTTGACCGAGCGCCAATTCCATCTCCTTTATCAGCATGTCAAGGGGCGCCGGGAGGGCACTGCCTAAGGCAAGCTAGGCGCAACGCTCGGTGCTTCGAGCAGCCTACGTCGAATGTACGGGAAACCCGGACGGAGTCTTCGGGCAGATGTGGCCGACCACCGAGCCGCGGGCACGTGAAGTGACACGGCATTGACAGTTTATCACCGCAGGGGTAGTCTTTTCCTTGTCTTATGAACTCGCTCAGAGAGAATATGAGGCGTCCCATTTTATAAGCCGCCGCGGCTCGGAGAGCCTGACGATGGTCTTTCCGGACCGGGCATTTCATGAGACGGTGAACGCGGCTCGGCGGCCGTCGGGAATCGAAGAGGCCGGGTCGCCTGTCACCAATCGGCTAAGCACTCGTCCCGCCGTGAGAGCGAGGCCCAGCGCCGTCCGGGACTTCGAAGTCCACCACGCGAGGTCGTTCCGATGTCGGAAGAGACGGTCGATGGGGCGTCCGAGGAACAGTACCGGCTCATCGTCGAGGGCATCCCGCACCTGGTCTGGGTCTCACGGCCCGACGGCGCCACCGAATACTGGAACGGCCGCTACCGGCAGTACACCGGAGTGTCCCTGACCGAGGCCCGCGGCTCGGGCTGGCAGCGCGTCATCCACCCCGACGACCTACCCACCACCACGCGGGACTGGGACCACTCCCTGAGCAGCGGCGAGCCGTGCTATATCGAACAGCGCATCCGCAGGGCCGACGGCACCTACCGCTGGCACAGCACCCGCGCCGTGCCGCTGCGGGACGGACGAGGCCAAATCGTCCGCTGGCTGGGAACCTGCACGGACATCGACGAGCAGAAGCGATTGGAGGAGCAGCTACGGCAGGCGCAGAAGATGGAGGCCATCGGACAACTAGCCGGCGGGGTGGCCCACGATTTCAACAACCTTCTCTGCATCATCAACGGCTACAGCGACCTCGTCTACGGCGCCCTTCGGCCCGACGACCCGCTGCGCGACCTGGTGGACGAGATACGCAAGGCCGGCGAGCGCTCCGCCTCCCTGACCCGCCAGTTGTTAGCTTTCAGCCGCAAGCAGGTCATCGCCCCCAAGGTACTGGACCTCAACTCGGCCGTCCTCGACCTGGAGAAGATGCTGCGCCGGGTCATCGGCGAGGACATCGACCTGGCCACGAGGCTGGCCCCCAGCCTGGGGAGCATCAAGGCGGACCCCTGCCAAATCGAGCAAGTCCTGCTAAACATGGTGGTCAACGCCCGCGACGCCATGCCGCGAGGGGGCAAGTTGACCATCGAGACCCAAAACGTCAACTTGGACGAGAGCTTCGCCCAGACGCATTCGGAGGTACACCCCGGACCCTTCGTACGTTTGGCGGTGAGCGACACCGGCTGTGGCATGACGCCGGAAGTTAAGGCTCGGATTTTCGAGCCGTTCTACACGACCAAAGGGCAGGGCAAGGGCACGGGGCTGGGGTTGGCCACCGTCTTCGGCATCGTCAAGCAAGGCGGCGGCCACATCGAGGTCTACAGCGAGCCGGGAATCGGGACGACCTTCAAGGTTTACTTCCCGGTTGTCCAGGGAGCAGTCTCGACCAGGAAATCGAGGGCGGGAACTTCGCCGGGGGCGCGGGGCAGCGAAACCATCCTTCTCGTCGAGGACGACGAGGGGGTACGGACCCTGACGCGACATCTCCTCCAAGGCGACGGCTATAGCGTCCTGGTTGCCAGGGAGGGGGAGGAGGCGTTACGCATCTGCCGGGGGCGTCGGGAGCCGATTGACTTACTGGTCTCCGACGTGGTCATGCCGGGGTTGGGGGGCCGGCAATTGTCGGAACAACTGCTTTTGCTTCATCCCGAGATGAAGGTATTGTTCCTCTCTGGCTACACGGATGACGCGGTCGTGCGCCACGGGGTGTTGGAAGAAGAAGCGAATTTCTTGCAGAAGCCGTTCTCGCCTTCGGCCCTTGCCCAAAAGGTCCGGGACGTGCTGGATGAATTCCATCAGGAAGCAATATCCTCTTGACGAAAGCTGAGTCATCCCGGGCAGCAATCTATGTCCTTTCTCCTGACAATTGTTGGTACATTCTGGGAGAGTTTGCGCGAAGGCGGCATGGGTGTTGCTCACAAAGAGTAACCCGTCGGAGCTAGGAGGTCAACTCCCCGCCCCTGTATTTCCCGCCGTGAAGTGGAGCCGCGCCAAACGATGTCGCCCGAACGCCCGTCCCCCAACACGAGCTTATCAAGTAAGGATGACGACGACACGAGGCCCGAGGTGCTCGTCGTCGAGGACGAGGCCGTGGTCGCCGAGATGTTGGAATTGGCGCTGCGGCAGTTCGGCTTCACGGTACGTCTGGCCGGCGGGGGGCGGCAGGCCCTGGAGGTCTATGGCCGCCACGGTGAGAGCATCGACGTAGTCCTCCTGGACGAGCAAATGCCGGAGTTGGATGGGCCGGGGACACTGGCCGCCCTGCGTCGTATCGACTTGTCCGTCCCGGTCGTCTTCATGAGCGGCAGTACGGGCCGATACTCCGAGGAAGATTTGTTGGCGATGGGCGCGGCGAGGGTCTTGCACAAACCTTTCCGGTTGGAACAACTCAGCCAACTCCTTTGGCAGTTAGTCCGAAAGCCCTCACGCCCGCCCCGCTGAGCCTGTCGGCCAGTCCTCATCGGCGTACCCGCAATTGTTGTTTCCGCCGCGTTTGCTGATAATTCCTGCGGGAACTCTCCAAGAGGCAGCAATCTTCGCACTATTCGGAAACGAAGAAACGAACACCTCGATTACTTTTTCCTGGACAGTCGAATCCGCCCGAGGAGAATAATATAGTCCCGCCGGGAGTTTCTTCGGTGACTGGGCGACGCCGAAGGGGTTCCCGCGGGATTTTTCATTTCTACTCCCCAAAGTATTCTCAAAGTCATCGACGCGCGGGCCACCTCTGACCCACCACGAGACGGGAGGTAGGGCAACGACATGAGGACCGGACCCTTTACATCCGCTCCTTCCCACGAGTTGCGTCTTCCTCGTCGAAGCCCAAGAACATGTTCCGAAAGATGGAATTGAACGAAAAGTGCTTGGGTTGCCTGGCCCGCGGCACCCGATGTGCTGCCTTTCTGGCCCTCGACTCGCCCATCCTTGGCATCACCGTTCATCGGAACTCACCCGAAAGGAATCCTCCATGAAGCTGTCCACCCTGACCCAACTGCTGCGCGACCAACTCAAAGACCTCTACAGCGCCGAGTCGCAGCTGGTCAAGGCACTCCCGAAGATGGCCAAGGCCGCCTCCTCCGAACGGCTGCGCGAGGCGTTCCGGGGCCACCTGGAGGAGACCCGCGAACAAGTCAAGCGGCTGCAAAGGGTCGGCGAGGGTCTGGGCCTCAAGCTCAGCGGGAAGAAGTGCCGGGCGATGGAAGGACTCATTGAGGAGGGTAAGGAAGTGCTGGAGAGCGACGGGGAGGGGGCGGTCCTGGACCTGGCGCTCATCGCGGCGGCCCAGCGCGTGGAGCATTACGAGATTTCCGCTTACGGTAGCGCGAGGACGCTGGCCGAGCAGATGGGCCACGAGGAAGTCGTCTCCCTCCTCCAAGAGACGCTGGAGGAGGAATCGGCAGCCGATGAGAAGTTGACCGCCATCGCCGAGAAGGACGTGTATCCCCGAGCCTTGGAAGAAGAAGACGAGGAAGAATCGGGAGGGTGAAACTCCCCTGCCCAATTATCCTCATGGAGCAACGAGTTACCTCCGGATTCGATGGCCCCAAAAAGCGGCACTTTTATGCAAAACTTTTGAAAAACTTATCGTTTGTTGGCCCTTTTAGTTTTACTGTGTCCCTCAAGTCCGTTGGTTAAAGCGTCGCGGTGGCAAGCGTTTCCGTTGTCGCCAGTGATAAAGACGTGCTTCCTCGTTGCGACGCAAACGACGGCTCATCCGCCGCCGACTCCGTGGCGGACGGTGATACCCCAAACGCTCGCTCAGCAAACACGCCAGCAAAGCCGCCACCTGCGGCACCGTCAACGCCGGCGTCTGCCTTTTTTCCCCGCCTGGTCTCCTCCGTCAGGAACCAGGTCGCCAACAACGCTAACGTCTGATGGTGGTGCCAACCCGACCAGGTCCGCACCTGATAATCGCCCAGGCCCGCCTCGCCCTTGGCACGCCTCAGGCACTCCTCGATCCGGTGTTGGGCCTTGAACACACGAGCGAATTCGGACACCTCCGTGGCCAGCGGAGCATTGGATAGCAGGTAGTCGTGCTTGCAGGAGCCATCGCCTTGCCGCTCACGGAACACCACCAATAACTCCGGCACATCCGACACCCGGCCTTCCGTGCGGGCTTGCACCAACGTCCACGCCATCTGCACCACCAGCGGGCCTTTCTCGCCGTCGCGGACCTCGACCGTCTCCCAGGCCGATTCCGCCAAGGCCGCACACCACTGCTGCACCGATACAAACGGCACACGCCGCCGCCGGCCACCTCTTGCCGAGGGCGGAGCGGTCGCCGTCAGGTCCCGCACCGACGTGTTGCAGGGAACGGCCAACAGGTAACGTTCTTCGCGTGACCGCAATTGCTCGCGAAACCACGAGCAACGGCCCAACTCGTCATCCCCGGAGATCCAGGCATGCGGCAGTAATGGTCCCCGCTCGTCCAGCATTTCCAAAGCCAGTTCATGCCGCGTGCGGAAGCGGACATCCGCCGGCACACCGGCCTTCTGGCGGCGACGCTTCCGCCGGGCCCATTCCTTGGGCAAGTAAAGGCGGACATCGACCAGGGCATGTTCCGAGCGGGAGACGTAGCCGAGGTAGATGCCGACCTGACAGTTATCGACCTTGCCCAGGCGGCCGCACCACTGCCTTTGCACGCCGACGGACTCCTTGCCCTGCTTGGGGAAGGCGGAAGGGTCGAAGACCAACACACCATCGTCCCGGCCCAATTCGGTTCCTACCTGGCGTGCCAGTTCGGTCAGCAGGGGCTGATGGTCCCAGTCGGCTTGTCCCATGAACTTTTGCAAGCCCTGGCGTTCGCGGTCATGGAGGTAGGCGATGGATTCGACATTCTTGCTGCCGAGGTCGGACAAGAGTCCCTGGACGTAGTGGTGGGCGTTGGCCTGTTGCGGGGGCGTTGGCAGGGCGTCGAGGAAGGGTTGCAGGAAGGTCTGCAGTCGTGGCAGGACGCCCCGGAGCAGGGTGGGCGGGACGTGGGCATCGTCGAGCAATTGGGCCAGGCGGACGCGAAAACGTCGTTCCATCGGCGAGCTCCTTTCAGCGGCTGGCGATCACTGAAAGAAGGTTATAGGCCAAGAAGTTACGAGCGAGCAGAGCGGAGGACACAGTAAAATTAGAATCGTCGGTTTTATCCACGAGGGGCGAATCGGGGGCGACTTGGGTGGGAACGCCCCTGTTCTGCGTCACACCGATATGGAAAAACTTCCTTGCTAGACTAGGGCGACGCCTCGTTCACATCAAGGCTTCTCGGCCGCCTCGTCGATGTCCGCCATCAGGAAGGCGAGCGTCGAGCGGGATGCCTGGACGCGGCGGTCGGCGACCTCGAATCGGTCGGTGGTCCAGCAGTCTTCGTAGTAGGTCAAGAAGACGGTCAACTGTACGTCGCAGATTGGCTGTCGCTTGCCGTCCGCGTCGGAGGCCGCGAACAGGATGACCGCCTTGGCGCGGTCGGGACCGACCCGGCGCAGCACTGCGCAATTCCGGAGTGCAGGACCACACGGCGTTCGGCAGCCAATTGACGTTCCTCCTCTCCTTTGCCCAGTCGGCTAAGAGGTCCGGCAACTTCTTCTTGAGCGCCTCCAGTTTCTGCTTGGGCAGCCGTGCCTGGTCGGGGGCCGGCGCGGCATCAAGGCTCGGGACGACGACCAGGAGGGCGAGGCCGACGAGAGCGGTGCGCATGGAAAACCTCCTTGAAGGGATATGCCATTCGCCTCCCTCCAGCATAACCCGCCGGGATTGAACTGCCCACGTTATTCAGGCAAGACCCTTCCGGGCATCGCGTCGGTGGCTGAGCAGCCGACCTCATCCGTTTGGCACGGCTGTTGCTGAGTTAGGGTCGGCGTTTGTGACTTCGCTTTACCCCGCTAGGGAGGGTCAGCCCATGCTCCGCTTCGCGATTCTGTTCCTGGTCATCGCCCTGATATCCGCCCTGTTCGGCTTCGGGTTGGTGGCAGGCATGGCCTACGACGCAGCCAAAATCCTCTTCTTCGTGTTCCTGGTCCTGTGCGTGTTGTCTTTCATCGGCAACGGCTTCCGCGCACGGGACATCGACGTATAGCGGGCTACGCAATCCGAACCAGGGGCCGGCGGATGATTCACTCATCCTCCGGCTTTTCCTTTTTTGGTCGTGCGTTTCCAGGGGGAACCTCGTCCTCAATTCCGAGCAACGCCATTCCCGATTCCGGACACGAAGCGAAATAATTCTCGAAGTCATGGACGCGGGGTTCTCCCCCGACCCACTATAAGACAGGAGGGCAGGGTAGCGACATGACGACCGGCTTAAAGAAAGTTCTCCGTCACCTCCACCGGGTGTTGAAACCGTCCGACGGCGGTCTGACGGACGGCCATCTCTTGGCCCGCTTCATCTCCACACGGGACGAGGCGTCGTTCGAGGCGCTGGTGCGTCGGCACGGGCCGATGGTGTGGCACCTCTCGCTGCGCGTGCTGGGACACGTTCAGGACGCGGAGGACTGCTTCCAGGCAACCTTCCTCGTCCTGGCGCGGAGAGCGTCGTCGGTCGTGAAGCGCGAGTCGGTGGGCAGCTTCCTGTATGGCGTCGCCTACCGTACCGCCTTGGAAGCCAAGGCCATCAACGCCCGGCGGCGGTCACGCGAGAGGCAGGTCGAGGCCATGCCCCAGTCCGAGGTCCTTCCCGGCGAGCCGCAGGATTGGCGTCCCTGGCTGGACCATGAGCTGAACCTCCTGCCAGAAGCCTACCGGGCGGTGATTGTGGCCTGCGACCTGGAGGGCCGCTCGCGCAGGGAGGCCGCCCGCCTGCTGGGTTTAGCCGAGGGAACAGTCTGCAGCCGTCTGACGCGGGGCCACCGCCTGTTGGCCAAACGCCTGTCCCGTCACGGGCTGTCACTTTCGGGTGGTGTTCTAGCCGCGAGCCTGCCGGAAGCGACGGCATCCGCGGTCCCTTCCCCACTTGTCTCGGCAACTGTTCAAGTCGCCGTGCTGGTCGCGTCCGGAGAGTTTTCCGCGGTCTCAACTTCGGTCGGAGTCCTCATGAAAGGAGCGTTCCAAACTATGTTGTTGGCCAAACTGAAGCTGGCGGTCGGTGCGGTGATGGTGGTGATGGCCCTCGGGGCTTCCGGCCTGTTCTACCGGGCGTCGGGACAATCCGGGCCGGCGGGCAAGGGCGGCAGCAGGCCGGCGACCGAACTGGATGTCCTCAAGCAGGAAGTCGAACTGCTCAAGCTCAAGCTCCAACTCGTCGAGCAGAAGCTGAAGGCGCAAGACGAGCAGTTACACGCCCTGCGTGCGGACGACAAGGGAGGTGCAAAGAAGGAGGCGGCACGCGTTGCCGAGGCCCTCAATGAGGCCATCCGGAAAAACCAATCCCCCGACACGGAGGCGGTACGTGAAGCCGCTCGGAAAGCGCTCGAATTGAGCAAGAGGAAAGACATGGAGGGCGAAGAGGGCGCGCGTAAGCTGTTGGACCAGGCCACCAGAAGTCACCAATTGACGAAAAGATATCGCGAACTGTTAGGGCAGCAGCGGAAGAACGACCCGTTGCAGCAGGCCGAGGCCGCCCTGAAAGCCTTGCGCGAGGCCCGCGACACCGAAGCCCAGCGGAAGGCGGCGGATAGCCTGGAAAAGGCCCTCAAAACTCTGCGCGAGCAGCAGAAGAAAGAACAGCCCGACACGTCTCAACATTGAGCGTGAGGCGCTTGTATCGTGACCTCCGGCGCGTTAACCTGACAGGCCGTGACAATTGTACGGCCCGTCTCGCGCGGAGGAGCCGATGCGTTATCTCATTTGCTCCCTAGTGTGCCTTCTTTTCGCATGTGCCGTCCTCGCCGCCCCCGCCCCCGCGGACCGGCCCTGGCTGACCGGTTGGGACAAGCCGGTGGACCCCGACAACGACTGCAAGTTCATCCGCGACAAAGGCACGCTGACCATCGAGGTACCCGGCAAGGACCACGACCTCGCCGTCGAACGCAACCTCATGAACTCGCCCCGCCTCCTGCGTGACGCGGAGGGCGATTTCGTGGCCCAGGTCCGCGTCAGCGGCACCTTCGTTCCGTCGCAGGAATCGACCAGCACCGAGCGCCTCCCGTTCGTCGGCGCCGGCCTGCTGCTGATGGCCGACGAGAAGACGTATGTACGGCTGGAGCGTGCCGCCCTGCGCCTGCAGGGAGAGGTGAAGACCTACGCCAACTGGGAGCTTCGGCAGGATGGCAACTGGGTGCTGGTGGGAGACGCATCGGCGCAGCCGCTGGAGGACAAGGCGACCTACCTGCGCCTGGAACGCAAGGGCGACCAGCTCCTGCCTTCGGTCAGCCACGACGGCAAGGACTGGAAAGAACTGAAGACGCTGGAACTCAAGCTGCCGGCGAAGCTGAAGCTGGGGGTCTCGGGCGGGGGCACCTCGATGGACGTGTTCGCGCCCCAATTCGACCAGTTCCAGCTCAAGCGGGAGAGGGGCAAGTAGGGCGACCGTCTGCGCTGACTTGGTATTCGAAGACAGTCCCGACAGGAACCCCCTGTCGGGACGACCGTTGTCAAGACCACTACAACGACACCTGTCGTCGTAGACGCGTGGGCCTTGCTGGAGCTGGCCCGCTGGTGTCAACGACAAGCAGTGACACCCAACGGAGGATCCACACCATGTCCCCACCCAACCCTGCGCCCCCCCGCGCCTGACGCCCCGTCTACCCCCTCTCCTACCCCAGTGGCACGACCTGCCGACGACGCACCGGGAGGAGCTGCTTCGCCTCCTCGGCCGGATGCTCGCCGGGCAACTCGCGGCCAGCACCGAGGAGGAAAGCCATGAGCAGCGCTAAGCCCTTCGTCCCGCTCTCCGCCCAGAAGATCCTAGCCCGCCATCTGGACCGCTTGGCGGTCGTTTATGTCCGGCAATCGACCCCCCAGCAAGTCGCCGACCATCGCGAATCCGCCGACCTGCAATACCAGCTACGCCGCCGGGCCATCGAGTTCGGCTGGGCGGAGTCGCGCGTCCTCGTGATCGACGACGACCAGGGAGTCAGCGGCCAGTCAGTCGAAAACCGGCTCGGCTTCCAGCGGCTGCTGGCCGAGGTCTCGTTGGGCCATGTCGGCATCGTGTTCGGCCGGGAGATGAGCCGACTGGCCCGGTCCTGCAAGGACTGGCACCAACTCCTCGAGCTGTGCGCCTTGTTCCAGGTTCTGCTGGCGGACGCCGACGGGGTGTACGACCCGATCGACCACAACGACCGCATGCTGCTCGGCCTGCGCGGGATGATGAGCGAGGCCGAGTTGCATGTGCTGCGCTCGCGGCTGCATCAAGGGAAGTTGAACAAGGCCCGGCGCGGCGAGCTGTTCAGCTTCGTGCCGATCGGGTATGTCCGCACGCCAGAAGGGGGCATTGCCCTGGAGCCCGATGAGCAGGCCCGCTCGTCCGTCCGGATCGTCTTCGAGAAGGTGGCCGAGTTGGGGTCGGCGCGGCAGGCGCAATGCCTACCTCATCGCCCACGACATCCGCCTGGGGGTGCGGTTGTACCACGGACCGGATAAGGGCGCCCTGACCTGGCGTCGGCCGCGGCTCAGTACCATCTACGACATGCTCCGCCACCCGTTCTACGCCGGGGCGTACGTGTACGGGCGGCGCCAGGTCGATCGGACCAAGCAGGCCGAGGGCAAGGTCGGGCTGCGTTCCGTCCCGGAGGAGGAGTGGCTGTGCCTATTGCACGACCGGGTCCCCGCTTACATTAGTTGGGAGCAGTACGAGGAGAACCGGCGGCGGATGGCTGAGAACGATAAGGGCCGGGGCACGAGCAAGAAGTGCTCCCGCACCTCGACGCTACTCAACCGGATCGCCCGGTGCGGACGGTGCGGTCGGCCGATGGCGGCTGCGAAGACGCACGAGCCGCGCGAACCCCGGTACGTTTGCGACCCCGGCCACTACGAGGGCAGCGGGCCGCTTTGTCAGAGCCTGGCGGCGCTGCCGGTGGACCGGCTCATCGAGTCGCTGGTGCTCGAAGCGGTGCAGCCGGCCGCGCTGGAGTTGAGCCTGCGGGCGGCCGAGCAGGCGGGCCGCGACCGGGACCGCCTGCACGCCACCTGGCAGCAGAAGATGGAGCGGGCCCGCTATGAGGCCGAGCGGGCGCGGCGGCAGTACGACGCGGCCGAGCCGGAGAACCGGCTGGTAACGCGGGAGCTGGAGAGGCGCTGGGAGGAGAGGCTGGCGGAGGCCCTGCGGGTGGAGGAGGACTACGCCCGGTTCCAGGCCGAGCAGCCGCGCGAGTTGACAGTGGCGGAGCGGGCGCGCATCCGGGCACTGGCGACCGACCTGCCGGGGTTATGGCAAGCGGCCACGACGCGCGGGACGGACCGGCGAGGGGTCGTCCGGTTGCTGATCGATCGGGTCGAGCTGGCGCGGCAGGGCGAGACCGAGTTGGTCGATGTCGTGGTCTACTGGAGGGGAGGGGCGTTGGGGCACCACGTCGTGCGGCAGGGGCTGCGGAGCTACGAGCGGCTAGCGCGTTTTGAGGAGTTGAAGGAGCGGGTAAGCATCCTGCGCGGGCAGGGCATGACGGGCCAACAGATCGCTGCGGTGCTCAATCGGGAAGGGTTCATTATGCCACGCGGCCAGGCCTTCACGGAGGGCACGGTCAGGCGTCTGTTCGGACGGTTCGGCCTGACCGGCATCCCGGCGGGGTTGGGGAAGCCGGGGGCCGGGCCGGGCAAAGGCGAGTGGTGGCTGCCGGTGCTGGCCACCCAGTTGGGGGTCAAGCCGATCGTGCTTCACAGATGGCTACGGTCCGGGTATCTCATCGGTCGGCAGCTGGCAGGGGACAAGAGCCGCTGGATCGTGTGGGCCAACGCCGTGGAACGGCGGCGATTGCGGCGGCTGCGGGCCTACGAGCGCGCCCACCGGAGTAAGGCGCCACCGGTGGAGCTGACCACACCGACAGCAAGGGAGGCGAGAAGGGCCCCAAACACGAACAAGAGAACGAGTGATCCGAAAGGGGGAAAGTGATGCCATCATCAACATCTCCCGGAACAGCCCCTCCTGGTATGCGAGGGCTGCCGGAATCACCTCCTCGCCGCCGGAGCGGACTGTGAGAAACGCAGACCAGGCCGCCTTGCGCACGACCTTTTGGAGTTCGCCCGCCTGTGCCGCCATCGCGGCCTGATACAACTCGAAAACGGCCCAGCAAGCCGCACGCAGCCCGGTCATGTCCGGCTCGAACCAGCCCAAGCCGAGGGCCTCCTCGAAGACGTCATCGTGCATCGCTCGCAGTTGCCGCTCGACGGACTCGCCCTTGAGCCAACACCCGACCAGCCGAAACGCCTCCTGCAAATGGTCACGGCCGCGCAGGCGCGCCGCAGGCGTACGACCGTCTGGGAGGGGGGTGCCCTGGATGCATTGCCAAGCAAAGCCGACGAGCCGGCGGGCCTGCTCGGGGGTCTCCGCCCGCATCCTCTCGAATTGGTGTTGAATCAACGGCTGGTATATTGGACGCGCCATCGGTTTCTCCTTCTATAGATAGTGCCCGTTGGGGCCTCCCCGGCGCAAAAATCTTTCAAAAATCTTCGACGCGCGGGCCTCCGCGGACCCACTACAGGATGTGAGGCAGGGCGAGCACATGAACAAGGTCCTCGATTACATCCACCGCACGTTGGCGCCGTCCGAGGGCGGCCTGACGGACGGGCAGCTCCTGGCGCGCTTCATCGCGTCGCGGGACGAGATGTCGTTCGCGCTGTTGGTGCGTCGGCACGGGCCGATGGTGTGGCGGCTCTGTCTGCGCGTGCTGGGCCACGTCCAGGACGCCGAGGACTGTTTCCAGGCGGCGTTTCTTGTCCTGGCCTGCAAGGCGGCATCGGTCGTCAAGCGCGAGTCGGTGGGCAGCTTCCTGTACGGGGTCGCCTACCGTACCGCCCTGGATGCCAAGGCCAGCAACGCCCGGCGGCGGACGCGCGAGAAACAGGTCGAGGATATGCCCCATCCGGAGGTCGCACCTGGTGACCTGACCGACTGGCGGCCCTGGCTGGACCGGGAGCTGAGCCGTCTGCCCGAGAAGTACCGCACCGCGGTTATCCTCTGCGACCTGGAGGGGCGGACCCGCAAGGAGGTGGCCCGGCAGTTGAGGGTGCCCGAAGGAACGCTGTCCAGCCGGCTGGCGATGGGTCGGCGGTTGCTGGCCAAACGGCTGTCACGTTACGGCTTGTCGTTGTCGGGGGCTGTACTGGCAGAGGATGCTGCCTCAGCCTCTGTCGCCAGGTCTTTATTATCGTCCACCACCAAGGCGGTCGTGGGGCAGGCATCACTGTCTCGTTCGGTCGATGTTCTCGTGAAAGGAGCGCTACAAACCATGCTGATGACGAAGCTGAAAATGGCGGTCGGGGCGGTGATGGTCGTGGTCGCCCTTGCGACGAGTGGGCTGGTCTACCGGGCGTCGGGGCAGTCCGCGCCTGCGGTGACCGAGCGGAGGCCCGACAGCAAACCGCGGAGCGAGTTGGCGGCCCTGCGCCGCGAGAACGAGTTACTGAAGCTCAACCTGGAGGTGGTTCTGGAGAAGGTGCGGGCGCAGGAGGCCGAATTACGAACCGTCAAGGCCCAATTGGGGCAAGGGGCGAAGATAGTCGGCACACGTGCAGATGGTCGTCACCCTCGGTGGCACACAGGAGACCTCGGAATAGTGTGGGATGTCCAGACGGGAAAGTTGTGGACTGCGGACACCCCAGCCCAGGCGGGAAAAGGCGCCCCGAACAAGGAGGAACTCCGCCGTACCGTGGATGCGCTCGAGAAAGCCGTGAAGGAGCTGCGCGAGCAGCTCAAGAAGCAGGAAGGTCCAGCCAAGTGAGGCCGCCTCTGGACCGCACGCCGCCAATCGAGTACCTTCGTGGGTAATTCCGCCCGCGGAGGTCTGCTATGCGCCAGCTCCTGCTCTTCTCCTCCTTGCTGCTCGTCCTCGTCCTACCCGCGTCGAGCGAGCAACCTGTGAAGGTTGCGCCTGCTCAGGTGGAACGGCTCGTCAGGCAGTTGGGCAGCGAGAGCTTCGCTCAGAGAGAGGCGGCGGGTAAGGCGCTGGACGCGATTGGGGAGCCGGCACTGGACGCCCTCCGCAAGGCCGCCTCGGATAGCCCTGATGCCGAGGTCCGGCGGAGTGCGAAGCGACTGGTGAAGGCCATCGAGGCGAGGATACAGGGCGAACTGCGTCGTTTCACGGGCCACGAGAAAGCGGTAGTCTGTGTCGCCTTCTCCCCGGACGGACGACAGCTGCTCTCGACGGGGGCTGACGCGACCATCATCCTTTGGGACGCGGCGAGCGGCAAGGGACTGCGACGCTTCCGGCACAACCAAGTTCATCAGGCGACCTTCTCCCCCGACGGCCGCCGTGCGCTCTCCTGTGGCGGCGACCACATGATGCGCTTCTGGGAGGTGGCGACCGGGAAGGAGGTTCGCAGCTTCCCCAGGGTCGAAGAAAGTCTGGCGAGCGTGGCCATCTCCCCGGACGGTGACCGGACCCTCTCGGGGGGCTACGACGGCTCGGTTCGCTTGTGGGACGCCCGGAAGGGGAGGGAGCTTCGCCAGCTCGTCGGCCACAACGGAGTCGTCTGGTCCGTGGCCTTCTCCCCGGACGGCAAGCGGGCGTGTCGGCCAGCGCGGACCGGACGGCCCGGCTTTGGGACGTGGCCACCGGGAAAGAGTTGCGATGCTTCGCGGGTCACTCTTTCTCGCTTGAGCGGTCGGCCTTCTCGCCGGACGAGCGTCGCGCCCTGACGTGCGCCTTCGACGACGAAGGGGCGGTTCGGCTGTGGGACATCGGGAGCGGCAGGGAGGTCCGCCGCCTGGACAACGCTCGGAAGGTCAGTGACGTGGCCTTCTCGCCGGACGGTCGGCGTGTTTTTGGGGGCGACATCGAGGGGTTTGTGCAACTTTGGGATGCCGAGTCGGGGAAGGAAGTTTGTCGCCTCACGGGGCACGAAAAGACGGTCAACTGCGTCGCCTTCTCGCCGGACGGCCGCAGGGCGGTCTCGGGCGGCCAAGACAAGACGGTGCGGCTGTGGGGGCTGCCCAAATAACGGACTACATCCGTCCCAAAATCGCGTCCAGCGCAAAACACCCGCGCGCATGCACGCCGGGGCCGTGGAGGTGTTCGAGCAGCAGGGTGTCGGTGACGCAGGCTTCGTCGAGTTCTCGCGTTCGCTCGAACATCTCAGGGCCATCCTGGCTTTACCCCTCGGGTCGGCGGGCCGCCAAGAGTTGCGTGACCATTACTAACCTACGACGCTTGACCTCGTTTCTGCGGTCCCGATGCTCGATGGCGGTGTTAACGTCGGACTCACTCAGTGCCCGTTCCATCTTCTGTTGCCAGTCGTCTTCTTCCTGGACAAGCAGATAGACGGCCTCCCAGCCCGGTTCACAGGCCGGGCACACCCAGTCCGGCGCTTCGTCCGGCCTGTCCTTCCCGACGAGGATGGCCTGCCCATCCCGTATGGCAGACCCCAGCGGCCCGCCGTCATAGTACGCAGGTTTCCAGACAATGCGGACGATGCGTGACGCATGACAGGTCGGACACTGGTCGGGAATATCCCCGTACTTCCGGGTTAAAACACGCCTCTCCCACTCCTTTATATCCATGATAGTCTCCTTGCAGGCGGCAAAGCAGGTCTCTGCTGCCTACGCCCTGTTGAGCAGGAGGTCAATCAGCCAGCAGCCACGCACGTGATGTTCTCGCTCATGGCAGGGCCACAGAAAGTTTCCGCTCGGCCGCTGTTTACTCCTGTGACCTGCGCCGCGGTCGCTCTCCCGCTCGCCGCTCCGTGTCGGGGACGTCTGGGACCGCTGACCACCCTCCTGCGGGCGAGGCAGGGCCGTACCAGTAGCCGTCCTTCGCGTCCTTCGGCTTGGTCAGGTACCTCCCCTCCCACTCCCGGCCGGCACTGTCTTCGCCCGACAGGCCAGCCTCCCGCCGCACCTCCACGCCCTCGGGCACGATGAAAAGCAGTCCCATGAAGGCACCACCCTCGATGTGCGAGTCCCACTCACCGAACGTCGCCACCGCCAGGACGTCACCCGCCGCCTTGACGGCGCAGCCCATGTTCTTGCGTGCCCCACCGATGCTCATCCGCTCGGGCGGGTGGCCGCCGAAAGCTAACGTCTTCCGCATGAAGATTTGCAGCGTCTTCTGGGGCGCCCCTCACGGACCTCGGCGTCATCGGGCAGGACGAGTACCTTGTAGGGCGCCACGTCGAGGGCGGCGCGGTCGAAGGCGGAGCCGTTCTCCACGACGGCGCCGCCGATGGCCACGTACCGCCCGGAGATGACGATGCTGCGGTCGAGGAGCGAGAAGGGCCAGAGGTACCACGCGGCGAGGGCGAGCAGCGGTAGGCCCGCGAGGGCCGCGACCCAGGTGTACTTCGCACGCCTGGTCATGGGTGCCGTCCTCCGAGGGGATTGCTGCGCTCGCCCATCGAGGGTAAGCCCGGCGGACCGGCGGGTCAAGGACCGGACCTCCCCAATCACCGCCTGCCAAGGAGTAAGTCGATGAGCCAGCAACCGCGCACGTGGTCGTTGGGCGACCGGCAGTGACCGAGAATTTCCTCGTCCGCACAGCCTGCTTCCTCCAGCGCATCGGCCAGGATTGCGAGCCGCGCCTTGTCGAGCGTGCCCTCGGGGAGGATGCGGTCCTCGTAGACGCTCTGCGCAAGTCGGACGATAGTCCTTTCGTTCCAGGAGAGCCAGGACGAGGCGACTGCCGGCGCGGCCCGGAAAGGGTTGCCGAAGAGGTCGCGCAGCAGGTGGCACTGGCAAGAGTCCTCCCCATACTCCACATCGTCCGGGACCGCCTCGGGAACGGTTGTAGCCTCCACATCCGCCAGTTCCTCCTCCAGCAGGTCAGTCGGCACATATCCCGCTTCACGGGCCGTAAACAGCGCTGCCTGGAATGCCTCGGGCTGTACCGTCCGGCCTGCGGCCCTGGCCGCATCGACCTCCGAGGCCAGCGTTACGGCGTCTGCCCCGACGGCCGCCCATGCGGCGGTGTACGCCTCCTGTCGTTCGCTCTCGCTCGCCCGGCCATCGGCCACCCTCTCTGCGACCTCTACAGCGTTTCGACTCCGTCGGTCTACCAGATGTCTCCCGACACGGCGGCAGCACGCGACTGCGAACATCCGTAACTTCCGCTCGCTCGTCTTAACGTCGTCGCGCAGAAAGTCGAGCATCTTCTGCGGGTCTCGGCACGAGAGCCACTCGGATTCGGTCACTGGTTCACCTTGCTCCTCACCATTCCGGTCCTGGTCTATCGCAGCCGTTGCGTGTGATGAGGGCACGCAAGGTCGCCTCGCTCGTCTCATTCCCAACGAATCGCCGGGAGCCGTCGGCCATGCAGGCCCGGAAACCGTCCTTGAAGAGGCGGCGCAGGTCGGGCACGGGGCCGCCCGGCTCGTACGCGAGGTCCTCCGGCTTGGTCCACGGCACCGGCTCGCCCGCCTCGACCACCAGGAGTGTGTCGGACGTGCCGTCGGGAAAGTCATGGCCCAGGAGCAGCCCCTCCCGGCCCTCGAACGCCGCGCCCTTTCCGACGAAGACCTTGCAGACGGTGTGGTGCGGCGGCACCTTCTTGGCCTTACCCGAGGGCGGGGCGTAGGTCATCGGCATCCGCGGCAGCAGCCGGAGGTTGTGCGGGCTGTCCCACGGCTCGTCCAGCCGGAACTCCTTGTAGAGTTGCTCCTGCTCGATGAACGGCAGGATGAGGACGCGCCAGCTGAGCAGGGGCTTGTCGTATTCGCCGTACACGACGGCGGGCGGCATCCGGCCACGCTCCGATTCGTAGTTGAGCATCGCCAGGGCCAGCTGGGACAGCGTTCAGTGGGTGCGGTCGGAGGCGTCGCGGACGCGCTCCACGGCGGCCGCGAGCAAAGCGGCGCAAGTGGATACCGCGAGTAATCCTGTCGTGAGAAGCAAGAGGGAGCGCTTCCGCATTCTGGGGCTGCGGGGTTCGTCTTTCCTTGCGGGCGTGGACATGGCTTGCCCTCCGGCAGAAGTGGTCCGATGTGGCGATTATCCCTCCGCCGAGGGGGGAATGCAATCAGGGCGAGAGCTGTCCTCGGCGGTCGCACCAAATACCGTCTCCCCGCGGGGTCGCTGACTCCAATACGAGGGTGGTTTTGTGGCCTCGGCAATCATCTGCGCGATGGCCTCCGGGGAGAACCCCCACTCGGCCGCCCGCCGGCGTGCCTGCTCCGGGCTGAGCCGACCATACCAGATGCCGTACATGATGACCGCGGTGCGCTTGCAAGCACGAAATGGTGGCGGGGGGATACGAGCCTCCCGGAAAAGCTGCACGAAGAAGTTTGAGAGCCACCTCATGATTTCCGCCCCCGGTGCCTATCCCGGATTCGTCTGGGCAGGGCCGCTCAAAACGCAAGGTTTTGAAAAGCCACTCTGCGGCTTCAGACAGGCCTCGCGCGGGGTCAGTCGCTCCCCTGCGTCACTTGGAACAGGTTGAATCGCCGGACCTCCTTGTCCTGCTCGTCATCGGGCACCACCATCGCCTGACACGACTTTGAGAGCCAGACCGATTGCCCCGCCCGTAACCCGATGAGGATGCGCGCGTCGAGCGAGTCCAGAGGGACGGTAGGCAGGCTCAGCCTCACGTCGTCTCCGCAGTGGATGACCGAGCCAATCTGCTCGTCATCGGACAGAATCCGGCCCGGGACCAGCAGGACCACCTCATCCAGGGCGGTCAGTTTCCAGCCCTTCGGCCAGGGGAATACCTCGCCGGGGGGTTGGGACGCGACTTGCTCTGTGGCGGGCGATGACCGTGGTCGCTTCTTGAACCAGCCGAACATGAGCGCCTCCGAACACCTTACGACTCCACCCAGCTACGGTGACGATTGTCACATCCAGCGTTCGAGTCGGCGTGACTACTCCCCGCCGACCCAAAAACCGAATACACGCAATGCCATGCAGATTACCAGGGTGCTGTAAGCCACGCCACGGTCAACGTGTCCCTTCGCGGGGCCGAGGCCGAAGTGCGGACCCTGGCCGTGCCAAAGCCAGAGGCCGGCCGGCGCCGTCAGCGCCGAACAGCCAGAGCTGCCACACCCCCGAGCCGTGCCGGAGCATCTCGCCGCAGTCGCCCACCCTGTCGAACGACCCGACGCCGATGTACAGGCCGTTGGCCAAGAGGCAGAATCCCGCGAAGAACCTCAGCACGAAGGCGCCCCGGAGCCGGGTCGCGGCCGCGATGCACCAGGCCAGAAGCGGTCCCAGGACACCGAGGAGGGGACCTGCCCAGACGACCACGAGGGGACTGGGGTTCTGGGCCAGGTCCGTCCGCGAGATGGTCAGCGGGTGCAGGACGACGCGGGCGACGGTGCCGCCGGTCATCCGCGCGCCGAGGACATGGCCGGACTCGTGGACCGCCTGCATCCCCAGCCAGGAACCCAGCACCGTCGAGACGACGAGGACGATTTGATGCAGGCGATTCACCGCACGACTCCCTGCGCCGCTCAATCTCTGGACCCCGCAGGGGTCAGCTCTTGCCCAGGAGCGCATCCACCGCGAAGCACCCCCGGACATGCGGACCCGGCGAACGCAGGTGAGCCAGAAGCTCGGCGTCGGCGCAGCCGGCCTCTTCGAGCGCATCCGCCAGCACGGCAAGCCGTGCCTGGTCTAAGGTCCCTTCGGGCTGCGAGCGATGCCCGTAGGCGGCTTCGGCCAGTTTCTTCACGGTGCCGTCGTTCCAGATGAGCCAGGCCGGGTCGATTGTTGGCTTGGCCCGGAAGGGGTTGCTGAAGATTTCATGTATAACGCTACACGCTTCCTGTGCCATCGACACCTCCCAACTCCCGGACAACTCTTGCGGGACTGGAACAACCTTTCGGACCACCACGTTCGCACCCTTGACAGCCTTCCGGGAGGCGGCAGCGATAACGGCCAGGTCATGCAGCGTGGGCGGCACGTCTTCCCAATCATCGTCAAGCGGGACAACCTTGCGCATGAAATCCAAGGCCGACTGGCCCCACCATGACCTCGCTTCCCGCAGCATGTAGACCCCGGCATGGAACGCATTATGGGCTTGCAGTAGCTCCGCCTCGGTCGCGTTCCCGTCCGCGTACCGCTCCGCGACCTCGACGGTCTTGCTACCCTGCTCGTCTACCACGTGCGGCCAGATGCGGCGGCAGCAGGCGACGGCGAACAGCCGAGCTTTCCGGTCGGATAGCCTTCCCCGCACACGCAGCCAGTCGAGCAGGGTCCGGGGTTCGGCACAGCGGTTCCAGTCGGACTCGGTCATGGGCTACGCCTTGTTGAGCAGGAGGTCAATCAGCCAGCAGCCGCGCACGTGGTCGTTTGGGGACCGGCAGTGACCGAGAATTTCTTTGTCCATACAACCTGCTTCTTCCAGGGCGTCGGCCAGGATGGCGAGCCGCGACTAGTCGAGCGTGCCGCCGGGGAGGATGCGGTTCTCGTAGATGCTCTGCGCGAGGCGGATGACAGTCCGCTCGTTCCAGGAGAGCCACGTCGGGTCGATGTGGACCTCCCGGAACGGCAGGGGGCCGAAGAGGTCCCGAATGAGGACCGGCTGTTCGGCCGCCTCACGGGCCTGAGATTCCAGGTAGGCGTCCCGGGGGTCAAGGGCGGCCCCCGCGGAAAGGCCCAACTCCCTCGCGGCCTCCTGCGGTGCCCCGCGCCCAACCGCTCGCCGTAGGCTTCGTACATGCGATTATAAGCGTGGCTACCGCGTAACGCCGCTGCTGCCCTACCTGCGGCACCTGGGAATTTGCGGATGTGCCTGGCCGCAGCATCCTTGGCAGGCCGTTTGGCCTTGTGGCCGGCGGTAGCAAGTTCGTCCTCGCTCGCCAGCCCGTCGGCGAACCGCTCTGCCACCAGGACGGCGAGGCGGCTCTCCTCCGTCGGCAGCAGGTCCCAGACCCGACGGCAGCAGGCACAGGCGAGCAGCCGCAGCTTGCGCTCACTGGCCTTCCTGATGTTACGGAGGAACAACAGCATCTTCTGGGGGCTGCGACACCTGAGCCATCGAGTTTCGGTCATGGACTTCGCCTCTCACCCTTCTTCAGCAATAAATCCTACAAAAAAGTTCAACGCGCCCGCAGCCTCACCCCCTTTGAATAGTAGGAGGGCCAACGACATGCCGGAGAGGCTTCTCGACCGCATACGCCGCGGCGCCCTGCTGCGCGACGGCGGCGGGCTGAGCGACGGGCACCTGCTTACGCTTTTCGTCAGGCACCGTGACGGCGACGCCTTCGAGGCGCTGCTCAACCGGCACGGGCCGATGGTCATGGGCGTCTGCCGCCGTATCCTGCTCGACCGGCACGACGCCGAGGACGCCTTCCAAGCAACATTTCTCGTCTTCGCCCGCAAGGCCGGTATGGCCGTCGCACAAGGCTCGGTGGGCGGCTGGCTGTACCGCGTGGCCTACCGCGCCGCCCTGGAGGCGCGAGCCAGAATCGCCCGACGACGGGGCAAGGAGAAGCAGGTGGATAACGTACCCCACCCCATCACCGAGCCGGACGAGGGCCAGCGGGAGTTGTTGGCCCTGCTCGATAAGGAACTGGACCGACTGCCGGACAAGTACCGGGTGCCGGTCGTCTTATGCGAGCTGGAAGGCCGCAGCCGAAAGGAGGTGGCCCGCACGCTGGGCTTGCCCGAGGGGACGCTCTCGTGGCGGCTGGCGCAGGCGAAGAAGCTATTGGCCCGACGGCTGTCGCGGCAGGGAGTGTCGCTGACGGTCGGTGCCCTCGCCGCGGCCTCGGCGGGATTGTCGCCCGCCCTGCGTGCATCGACGGTCAAGGCGGTTTTGAGGGCCGGGACAGTCCCGGCCCAGGTTTTGGCACTAACCGAGGGGGTGATGAAAGCCATGTTGTTGACCAAACTCAAGATTACGGCGTGCTTCGCCGCGCTGATGCTGCTGGCCGGCGTCGGCGCTACCGGATTGACCTATCGGGCGACCGCGCAACAGCCGAAGCAGGAACCGGCCTACGCCAACTCTTTCGTGGCGGCCCGTCAGGCGTCCGACGACCTGGAGTCTCTGCGGCTGGAAATCGACGCATTGCGGAAGGAGTTGCGGGCGACGCGGGAGCGTGTCAAAACGTTAGAGGAGGAGGTGCGGACCCTGAAGGGACCGGGTGGGACGAGGAGGCCCGGTGGGGGAGCCGGCAGCCGAGGCGGTGGTGTTCGCCCACCGGGACCTGGCGGCGGTGGTCCCGGCGCCGGAGGTCCGAATGCGGGTCTCGGGGGTGGTCCTGGCGTCGGCCAATTCGGCGGTTCCGGAAGCGGAATCGGCGGGCCTGGCGGAACGGGCAACTACCGCCGAGGAACTCCTCAGCGCAATCAGGGTCAGCAGCCCCAGCAAGGTCAAATACAGGAGTCTCCATCCGACCCGGTTGCTGATGCCGAGGCCGCACTGAAGAGGCTGCGCCAAGACCCCAGCGATAAAGAGGCAGCCGATGAGCTGGAACGGGCACTGAAACTCCTGAAAAAGCGGGAGAAACCGCGACCGCCCGTTGAGGATAATTTAGGAGGCAAGAGATAGTCGCGAGATGTGAAGTTTTTGGAAGGCCCCGCTGTTCCAAAAGGGTTCGGTGGGGCTTTGTCTGCGCCGCCACGGAGATTGCGGAGAGGTTGAAGAGGTAGGCTGGGCCTCGAATCTTGTCGAGAGCGACACCCCCTGCCCCAGAACAGAAGTCCCGCCGTGGGCGTTGGGCCGACGGCCGCCCGTCCGGGAGGTTCATCGACTGATTTTAAGTGCCGGCAACGCCTTCTGGAGTTCCGCGGCGCCCGCCTCCGTCACCTGCGTCCCTCGGAGGAATAGCCTTTGCAGGCTCATCATCCCGACCAGCTCTTTCAGCCCCGTGTCGGTCACCCGTGTGTTGATAAGGCTCAGCGTTTCCAATCTCTTCAGCTGAGCCAGTTCTTTCAGCCCAGCATCCGTTATCTCCCTCGCGCCGCCGAGGCTCAGCCTCTGCAGGCCTGTCAGCTTGGCCACCTCCTTCATCCCGGCGTCCGTCACCGGCGTGTTAATAAGGCTCAGTGTTTGCAGCCCTTTCAGCGCGGTCAACTCCCTTAACCCCAAGTCCGTCACCCCGGTTCGGTTGAGGTCCAGCCTTTGCAGTCCCGTCAGCTTGCCAATCTCCTTCATCCCCGGGTCTGCGACCCGAGTGAGGTTAAGCTCCAGCGTTTGAAGTCCCTTCAACCCGGCCAACTCCTTCAGCCCAACGTCCGCCACCGGGGTGCTGTTGAGGCTCAGCCTTTGCAGTCCTTTCAGCCCGGCCAGCTCTTTCAACCCCGCGTCCGTAATCTGCGTGTGGTTGAGGTCCAGCCCTCGCAGTCCTTTCAGTCCAGCTACCTCTTTCAGCCCCTCGTCCGTCACCCGCGTACCGCCGAGGTGCAGCCATTGCAGTCCCTTCAGCCCAGACAGTTCCTTCAATCCCGCGTCCGTTACCTGCGTACGAGGGAGGACCAGCGATTGCAACTCCTTCAGCCCGACCAACTCTTTCAGCCCCTCGTCCGTCACCCGCGTGGCGCTGAGGCCCATCATTTGGAGTCTGTTTAGCTGGGCCAGTTCCTTCATCCCGGCGTCCGTCACCCGAGTGAGGCCGAGGTGCAGCCATTGCAATTCCTTCAGCTGGGCCAGTTCCTTCATCCCGGCGTCCGTCACCCGGGTGCTGAAAAGTTCCAGTGCTTGCAGTCGCTTCAGCCCGGCCAGTTCCTTCAGCCCCTCGTCCGTCACCCGCGAGTTGGAAAGGGCTAAGCCAAAGCCTCGTCGTGGCTGTGGGAGCTTGTCTATGACCCCGTCGGTCCACCTGCGGAACCGGAAAGCAGGCACCTCCCCTTGCTTGCCCTCGACGCCCGCGCGGAACGTCAGCAGTCCCTGCTCGGCTCTCATCCAGCCGGCCGTGGCGCCCGCCTTGGCCCAGGCGGCAACCAGTTCCGTTGGCAATGGGTGAGGCTGGTCGTTCGGTGGCTGTAAAGGCGCCGCCAGGGTCTGCCCGGCGCCGGCAAGCAGAAACAGCGTGGCTAACGCGACAGCCCTTCGGCTCCGTCTCGACGAGCTTGGTGTCATCGACCACCTCTCTATCACTAACTGTCGTAGCGGGATGGCCTCCGTCCGCCCCAGCCGGCCCAGCTATTGAGCGTACCTACGCGCATGAACGGGTGCAACGACTTCCCCAAAAGCGTCGCCGGCAAGGGCCGCCGTTCAACTGGAACTGGACCGTCAGGTCCAGCCGCGGGACGACCGGGGACTTCCGGAGCAGGGAAGCCTGTCGCACGAGACGGGAAGATGCGGCCGGACCGCATCCGCCCAGGAAAAGTGCATTGACGTGGTCGCGTACGGATAGGTAGCCTGACGCGGGCGCGGGGAGGAAAACTAGATTACCTTCAGGAGAGAGTCTCAATGCTGCGCTCCAGAGGGCATGAGACCAGGTCAACCTCCCATCAGCCAAAACCTCGTTGACGCTATAGTGACCGCGATACATGCCACAGCGAACAGCCTCAAATTTGGTCACTGACTCTGTGCCGCAAGAAATCCATCATTC
The DNA here is from genome assembly GCA_963767535.1 of uncultured Planctomycetota bacterium. Taxonomy (GTDB): domain Bacteria; phylum Planctomycetota; class Planctomycetia; order Gemmatales; family Gemmataceae; genus JAJPHU01. Next base: position 3,924,716 of record CAVYEC010000003.1, on the reverse strand, counting down.
TCTACCAGTCTGTGCAGCCTAGCCATCACGCATCCTTCATCGCCTTATCCTTTACTTTCGCCAACGTTAATGCTATCCCGCCTCCGTCCGCTTGTCCATCCTCCTCCCGGCTCCCGGTACTCCTCGATACCGACATAGATACCCAACTTCCAAGGAACCCGCATTGACGCGGTAACCGGTTTTGTCCGCCCGCCGTTGAGGTCTCGGCAAGCCGCGTAGAGATGCTCGTCGGGAAGGGAACGGGCTGGTCACATCGAAAATCCACCAGGACCAAAGCCTTCGTCATCCTCGGCAATCTTCTCGCGCAGCCGATTCAGCCAGGCGACGATGTCGTCAACGGTCATGTCGCCCACGTCGTGGAACCGCTCCGGAGGTGACCATACGTGGTTCCACACTTCACGCTCGCGGAGCAGGTCAGCGGCCCTGGTAGAACCGGACCGGCCGGCCTCGTCGTTGTCGTAGGCGATGATGACGTTCTTGTGCAGAAGGGCCAGCTTTTCGGCCTGCACCGACGACAGGCTTGTGGTCCCGTCCGCCTGCGGTTAGACTACCAACCATTCCGACACTTTATCAGACGGGAGGTCAGTCGGGCGATGCCGGCGAAAAGGGATGCTGCCACCGAACTAGCCGAGAAGATGCTCCGCGCTCTGAAGGAGCAGCGTGACCTCGGTCCTAACGCCTATCCGCCGACGCTCCGACGGTTAGCTGAACTGGCTGACCCCACCGCGGACACGCAGGCGGCCCAGAAAGCCGTGAAGAAGAAGGCGTTTCTCGAACGGGCCGCCGTGGTTCAACCGAAAAACCTGGATTGCCCCGTCTCCCTCGTAGAAGACGCGGACAAGCTGGCCGCAAGTCCGGCGCTTCTTGAGTATCTGCTCGAATCGCTCTGCACCACGGCCAAACCCACTGTCGATGTTCCCAAGCTCAAAAAGAAAGCCCCCGCGTATATGCAGGAGGCCTTCGGAAAGGCCCTCGACCAACGTATCGCGGACGACGCCCTGCCGCCCGGAGTGGCCGTTATCACAGTCAAGAACAAACAACACCTGCACTTGCAGCGCTACCCGATGCCGCGAAAGCCGGAGGAGGTCTTGGCCGAGGACTTTGTGAAGGTGTTGCAGGCACAGCGGCAGCTGGGTGCGGGGGCCTACCCAGCCACAATGGCGCGCCTCGTCGAGTTAACCCGGCCGGCAGCCGACAAATCTCTGGTAAAGAAGGCGACGGCGCAAGTAACTTTCCAGCAAGCCGTTGTGCTGGCTATGAAGAATGACCCGGAAGCTCCGGTGGCTCTGGCCGGCGACCTCGGGCTCCTCGTGGACAGCCCGCAGCTACTGGAAACAGCGTTACGGCGAGTTCGCTCGGAGACGCATCAGGCATGCGCCCCAGCGGAATTGAAAGCGAAGGTCGTGAAACCACTACAAGGAGCATTCCTGGCGTCTATCAACCGGCGTGTCGCGGATGGGCAGCTCCCACCTGGTGTCGGTCGCCTGCTGCATAAGAAAAAGCCGCTCTTGTTCCTTGTTAGAGATATCGTGAGCGCCAGCGTCGAGTCTGGGGGACGGGCGCAGGCGCGCAGGTCCGGCCGGCAGCAAGCGGCGTCCACATTCCGGACGCAGACAACGGAGAGAGGAACCCCGTGAGTGGCCGTACGGAACCTTCACAAACACCGGTTCCGGCATCAGAGCCGAAAGCGGAGTTTGCCCGCGCCTTCGACGAGACTTTTCGGCGGCTGGATGTACAGGGCCGTTCCCATAACTTCGTCTCTATACTCGAACTCCGCCGCGGCCTGCCCTTCGACCGCCAGGCATTTGACGCGGGACTCCGTGAACTTCGCCGTGCCGGCCGCTACACCCTTAGCGCTGCGGAAGGCAAGCAGGGCGTCAGACCCGAAGAGCAAGAAGCTGGGATAATCGAGGATGGAGCCCTGCTGCTGTACGTGTCGAGGAAATTGTCGTGAGCACTGTCACCCCCCTGGGACCGCCCGCCGTGCCGACCACCACGCCAACCCTGGACGCCTTCTTTGACCACGTCCTTTACAGTAATCCTTTCGCCATCAACCGTGTCGTTCCCGCCTCCATGCACATTGAGGATGCCGACGCCCAAGGCGTTCACCAGAAGCCGTTCGGCCGCTTGTTGCAGTTGGCCGACGAAGCTGCGCCAGCACAGCGGGCTGGGCGTGATGCTCTGGGGAGAGGCCGGCATCGGCAAGAGTCACCTGCTGGCTCGCCTGGGTGCCTGGGCTGGGTCAAACCACAAGCAAGCCATCTTCGTCTACCTCGCCAACCTGCAAGCTGAGCCAGAGCAATTGCCCCGTTCTTTGCTCCGCTGTGTAATGAGCATCCTAACTCTGGGGCGCACCAACCGCCTGTACGAGACTCCGTTGTTCCGCCTGGTCAATGCCGCTGTCCGCCATGCCTTGCACGATGACGGGAGCCGCACATGCTCTTGGAAAGAGGCCGCAGGAGCCTATACTCGTATGGTCGATGACCTGTGTGGCCAGAGCCCGGCCCAGGCCGCAGTCTTGAACCGTCAGGTCTTCACGGTGTTGTTCCGCTTCTTCCGCTCCGCGTATCTCGCTCGGGAGGGGGGGACTGAGGGGACGGCTGCGCTGGCAGTCCGTTGGCTCTCGGGAGAGTACCTCGATGTCGATGAGGCCAAAGCCCTGGGACTGTCGCCAGGACCGCGCCGCGAGGACGGCGTGGCCTTGGACGACGACTTACAAGTCCAGAACGTTTTAGTCGTCCTGGCACGCATGGCCTCGTACCGTCAACGGCCCCTGATTCTGTGCTTCGACCAGGTCGATACCCTGGAACCCGAGCAATTCAGCGCGCTGGCCCGTTTCCTCCATGCCCTGCTTGACACGGCCAACAACCTTCTCGTCATCACCTCGGGTGTTCGCGCAGTGCTCACCCGGTGGGAGGTCGACGGCGTCATTGCTCGCTCGACTTGGGAGCGATTGGCGCTGCACGAGGTGGAACTCCAGCGCGTGAGCGTCAGCGAGGCACGACAAATTGTGCAGGCCCGCCTCCAGCCGTTCCAGGAACCGTTCCTGTGCCTGGAACCGGTGAAGGAACACGTCGCCAACGATTACTTGTTCCCCTTGGGCGAGAAGTGGGCCGAGGAGTTCCTGGCCGGGAAACTGGAGGTGAGGCCGCGCGACGTCGTCAACTGGGCGCGTGAGGGATGGCGGCGGCAACAGGAAGCCCTCAACCAAGCAGGCGGTTCGCTCTGGCTGGAGAACTGGGAGGCGAACCAGAGCACCAAGGACCCGCATCCCGAGCCGAGCGAGCAAGAAATCCAGGCTCTCATCGACGCGAAGGTCACGCTGAAGTTACAGGAGCACAAACGGCAGCGGCAGCTGGAACCGCAGACGCTTCCCCCGGATGGAGACAACCTGGCCGGATTGCTCCATGCGCTATTGCAGCGTTGCCTGGGGACGACTCCGTTTCCATCCTTTCTCGGAGTGCAACGTCTGGTCCGGCCCAAGTATGGCCAGCGCCCCCGTACGACCTAGTGTTACGGCAACGAGGCGGGCCGGACGGAAAGGAGACGCGCGGCGGACTGCTTTGCCTGGTCGTCAGCAACCGCACGTCGATGTCGGCCTTCTTACGTCGCCTCACCCAGGACACGCAGCACCCCGAGCGGCTCTTCCTCGTCACCGACGAGCGCCGCCCCCTGGACCCCGCCACCGCGGGGCGCGAATACCTGGATAAACTCCGGCAACGGCATGGCGACAGGTTTGTGCGCGTGGCCTTGACGTTCGACCAGTACGCGGAACTGGACGCCCTGCAAGCGACGGTCGGACTGGCGAAATCCGGTGACCTGGAAATCGAGTTGCCCGCCGGCCGCTCGCGGCGAGTCGCGGAGACGGAGGTGGTCGCCTCCCATCTCCGACAGCAGCGTTACGCGGGCCATCCGCTGCTGAGATTGCTTCTCGATTCCGAACAACTGCCGGCCCCTGCGCACCAGGCTCCCACCGAACCCGTGCCGCCGGCGCCCGTCCCGGCAACGGAACCGACGGAGAACGGTTCCCAGTTCGACGACCAGGACCTGCGACAGTTTCTTATGGGACGACTCGCCATTACGATGGGTGCCTCCAGCAATGAGTTGGCCGTGCAGTACCGGGATTACTTGCGGCGCAAGCAAGTGCATTTGGGGTTGGAGGTTTGTAAATCCCGGCTGGAGGAGGTGGCCCGGGGACTCCATCAGGAGGGGCACCTCAACGCCACCCCTCACGATGACTACCTCTACCTGTTGAGCAAGTAGCCGCGAGGGCGTCGGACTCTCGCCCTCCCGGTCGGCCTGGTGTTCTATGGCCCCCGTGCATTTCACCGTAACGCAAATCCGGTCCGCGGCGGCCTGTCCGCGCATCCTCTACTTCGACGTCGCGCAAGGCCGCTCTCTCGGGCTTGCCCAACCCGCGACCAGCCGAATATGGAAGCCCGGGCAAGACGAGGAGACGACCGCCTGCGGCGCGCTGTTCCACTCCGCGGTGGAGCATTTCAACGGGCAGGCGGCAATGGACCCTGCCGTCCGTGCCCTTCTGACCACGTCGGGCGACGGCGAAATTCTCTCCCAAGGTCTACTAGCCCTTATCTACCGCAACCACGTCAAACGCGACGCCTTGTTCCAGAAATCGGCCGCGCAACAGGAAGCCTTTCTGGCCGCCCTGCGTCGCTATGTTGGAGAACTGGCCGATATCCTGACCCACGCCCGGGCTTGCGGAAAGACGGCGGACGAGGTGCTGGAGGAGATGTTTGCCGACCGACGGCGTCGGGTGGATGTGACCTTCCAGGTTGGCCCCTCCGGCGAAGAGGTCCATGTCAGCGGGTTGCTCGACTACGTCTTCTATGACTGGCGCGACGGCGCACCAGCGGATTATCGACTACAAGTTGACCCCGGCCGACCGGCCGGCGGATGACCTGTTCCAGGTGTGCCTCTACGCGCTCATGCATCACGTGCAGCACGGCACCCAGCCGGACGTCGGCGTGCTCTACCTGCACCCCAACCGTCAGATGATTGAAAAGCCGTGGGAGCAGGTCTACGACGAGCGGCACGTCGTCTACAACCTCCTTGCCTCCATGCACGCCTGGGTGCGGTTCGACGAGGAGATGAGAGGGGGCACGAAGCCGCCGGGCGAACCGCTGTACTGCAAGGTGTGCCGGTGGCGAGACGAGTGTGTCCGCAGGCTCGGTCCCAAGCACGAGGGCCAACGCCTGACGTTGTGGACGCCAGTGACTACCGGGCGCCACAGCCCGAACCGGCGATTGCGGTCCGTGCCCCTGTCGCCGGACAGCCCCAGCAACCTGACAACGGGGCGGGAGGCTTGGCTGACGCAGTTACTCCCGCCGCGCTGAACGAAAATGAGACCCTCTGGTTGGGCCAAGGCATCGGGAATGGTCACATGGTCGCACTGCCGCGTGCCGCGCTCTCAACGCACATGGCCGTGGTCGGCGCGGCCGGCAGCGGGAAAACGTGGCTGGCCAAGGTGCTGGCTGAAGAAGCTGTCGCGCAGGGCGTGCCGTTACTTGCTATCGACCCGCAAGGCGACCTAGTGCAGTTCCTCAAACGCCGGGACCCCAGCGTTTTTTCTCGCGAGCAGCTGCCGTGCTACGAGCAGTTCTGGCGGTCGGCGGAGCCGCGAGTCTTCACTCCTGGTTCATCGCACGGTACACGCCTCTGCTTGAGCCCGGTACGGCTGCCGCGCATGGAAGAACTCGTCGGTTTGCCCGAGGCGAGGCGTCGCGAGGAGTTAGACGGCCTGCTGAGCGCAGTGGCGGGCAACCTGGTCAACGCGGCCCGGACCGGTGGGGACGCCGACTGCCAGCGCACCTTCGTGTTCCAACTATTGCATCACCTCACGGGCGCCGGGACCGACCAGGCGCTGGGGCTGGCTGAAGTGGCCGCGGCGGCTGCCCATCCGGAGACTGTCGGCATGGAGGACGCGGACCGGTTCATCAAGAAGGGGGAACGGGAGAAACTTGCCCGCAAGCTTCACGCGTTGCTGTTCGGCCCATCCGCCAGCCTGTTTTCCGGCGGGCAGCCCCTCGACCTGGGTCAGTTGCTCCTGCCGAGAGAAAAAGGCAAAGTACCTCTGAACGTCATTTACTTGAACGCGCTGCCCGATGACGAGCAAAAGCAGCTGTTTGTGGCCGCGCTGGCGGCAGAAGTGTACCGCTGGATGGTGACGGAGGGGAGCGGTGGGACGAAACCGCAGGTGCTGGTTTACCTCGATGAAGCGCGGGATTACATGCCAGCGGGGGCCCGGAAGCCCCCGGCTAAGGAGCCTCTGGTACGGCTGTTTGCCCAGGGGCGCAAGTACGGTGTCGCTTGCTTGATATGCACACAGAGCCCCCGGTCGGTGGACTACAACGTCTTTGGCAACTGCAGCACCAAGGTCATCGGTCGGCTGGAGAGCAGTCAGGATGTGGACCGGGTTGCGGAGTGGTTCGGCAAGGAAGGACCCACACCCCTCTGGCTGCATGGCCGCAAAGGGGCCGAATCGGGCACATTCGTGGGACGGTGGCCGGGCCAGTCGGCGGAGTGGGAGGGACGGGCCTGGAAGAGTCGATACCTGTTCTCCTGTCATGAGGGGGCCTGGTCCCCGGAACGGCTCGAACAAGAAATCCGACTCACTCCCTCACGCGTCGAGAAGTAAATGTTTGTTTTTCATGGTTCAATCCGCGTTCAACTTCCGCGGGCTGGTTCCTGGCGAGGATGGTTCCTATCTCGACAGCATGAGTAACTCACCTGTCCCTGCTGAACCCGGAGGATGAACGCCATGCGCAAGCAGTGGATTCTCGCCCTGTCGTTGGCCCTGTCCAGCGCCGCCGGCGCCCACGCGGAGGTGAAGACCAAGGCCATCCCCTACGAGTACGGGGGCGTCACCTTCAAGGGCCACCTGGCCTGGGACGACGCGGCCAGGGGCAAGCGCCCCGGCGTCTTGGTCGTGCATGAGTGGTGGGGGCTGGACGGCTACGCCAAGAAGCGGGCCGAGCAGCTGGCCGGCCTGGGCTACGTCGCCTTCGCCTGCGACATGTACGGCGGCGGCAAGTTCACCGAGCACCCGCAAGAGGCCGGCCAGTTCGCCGGCGAGGTCCGCAAGAACGTCAAGGTCTGGCAGGGCCGCGCCCAGTCTTCGCTCCACACTCTCCGGGACCAGGAGCAGGTGGATTCAGGCAGGCTGGCGGCCATCGGCTATTGCTTCGGCGGCTCGACTGCCTTGCAACTGGCCTACACCGGGGCGGACCTCAGAGCGGTCGTAACCTTCCATGCGGGCCTGCCGGTCCCGGAGGCGGAGCAGGCCAGGGCCATCAAGGCGAAGCTGCTCGTCTGCCACGGCGCGGCCGACTCGTTCATCCCCGAGGAGACGGCCGCCAAGTTCCGCGCGGCCCTGGAGCAGGCCAAGGTCGATTACGCGATGGTCTATTTCGGCGGGGCCAAGCACAGCTTCACCGTCAAGGGCATCGACGAGAGGGGCGTGGCGGGCCTGTCCTACAACGCCGAGGCCGACCGCCGCTCCTGGCGGGCCATGCAGGAGCTGTTCAAGGAAGTGTTCGGCAAGGAGTGAAGCCGCACAGCATCGAGTTCTCGTCGGGTGGACCACATCATCAGCGCGTGGCAGACGGCGCGGGTGCGAGTCCCTTTGTCTCCGTTGCCGCGCAGGTCGTCATCCTCGCCGAAGAGTCCCGCCCACTTTGCGCTTTCTTGGGACCTGAACCTCAGCTCGTGCGACGGCGAGAAGGATGTGGCCGCGCGGCTGAACGGCGTCGCCGGCCGGCAGGGCAGTGGTCTCGTGTCCTCCTGTCCGGAGGACACACCGGCCGGCGACCGCCTACCGCAGCCCTTCCGCCAAACACGCGCGGACGCAACTCCTAGGCTTCGCCCAGAGACAGAGCAGGGACTGCACATCTCTCGACTGGTACTGACGAGTCGATGTCACTATCACACCCCCGCGACGGGTAGACCCATTTGACGCCCGGCTCGTGCCGGGCCGGAGGTTGGAGAGATGCGGAACGATTTGAGAGGGGAAGGTGTTCAGCATGACTCGTAAGAACGCCGGACCGGTTGAGGTGGTGCATGTGGTGCGGTCGAGCTATCCCGTGACGGCCGAGCAGTTTGCGCTGGCCTGGAACGGCAGCGAGACGCCCCAGGAGGCGGCCGAGAAGATGGGCATGCCGTACAAAATCATGCTCATGCGGCTCTCCCGGTACCGGAAGGCGGGCATCAAACTCAAGAGGATGCCGCGGAAGAACGCGCGTCGAGTGGACGTAAACGGGATAAACGAGAGTAATGGGATAGGAAATAAATTTTTAGATTATAATCTCCAGGCCACTGCCGCGCCCCCACAAGTGGAACGGGTCCTTGTGCTGGCCGACGAGAGGACGACAACACCGCCGGCTCGCGGACTCAGCGTGCGCATCCACCTCCTCGACGGGACCGCCTACGGGTTGCGTATCATCGAGCGCGCAGCTCGACGGTGCAACTGCTCGCCTGCCCGAGGGGACGGTTCCGCGATGTGAAATCGCGAGGGGAATTCGCGAGACCCGGGGTCTACCTTTTGGCTGGCCAGCAGGATGCGGACGGTCGCCAGCGGCTGTATGTCGGCGAGGGCGACCCGGCCCTGCCTCGCCTCGAACATCACTTCTACAAGAAGGATTTCTGGTTTTGCCTCCTCCTTTTTACGTCTAAGACCGACTGCCTGCACAAGGCCCACGTGCAATTCCTCGAATCGAGGCTCGCTGCTCTGGCGGCGCTCGGCGGTCGGTGCGAGCTGGATAACGGGAACACGCCGTTGCCTCCCTCGCTGTCCGAAACGGATTTGGCGGAGGGAGAGGCGTTCCTCGACGAGGTGTTGCTGCTGACTCGGCTGTCGGGGCTTACCTTCTTTGAGCAGGGTAACGCCCCGGCGGATCACGTGATTGACATGTGATTTATGGTGGATGGCATCCGTTCCCTTTTTCGGAGGATGTCACCATGTCCGCCTTGTCCTCTCGCTCCCGTTCTGACGCCGCTGCAACCCAGCGCTGGACCGAACGCCTCGAACGCTTCGCGGCCGGCAACCGTACGGTCGTCGCGTTCTGCGCCACCGAAGGCGTGTCCGAGTCCAACTTCTACCTGTGGCGCCGACGGCTCGCTCAACCGTCCATGCCCACCCCAAACGAACCGAAGGTGGTGCCCATCCGCCTCACACCACCTCCCGCCCCCGCGACGCCCATCGAACTGGCCCTCCCATCCGGGGCCGTTGTTCGGTTCCCCGCCGATGTCCGCCCGGAACTCCTCGTCGCGATCCTGCGCGGATTGGAGGAGCGACCATGTTGACCGTTCCACCTACCACCAAACTCTGGTTCGCCTCCGCCGTTGATCTACGCCTGGGATTCGACGGCTTGTCCCAGTTGGTCCGCACCCAACTCTCCGCCGATCCGCTCTCGGGCCACCTGTTCGTGTTCACCAATCGCTCGGCCGACAGGGTCAAGGTTCTGTACTGGGGCGGTCATGGTTTGTGTCTGTGGTGCCAGCGATTGGAAGCCGGGCGTTACCACTTCCCTGAAGCCACGGCCGCCGGGATCGAACTGACCGCCGCCCAGTTCGCCATGATCCTCGACGGCATCGACCTGTCCCGCGTCCGACGCTTCAAACGCTTCTCTCCACCCGAAGCAAAATCTTCGCGCTACCCGCCGGCCTGATCGGTGTTCAAAGGGCATGGATGCCGCAGCACCACTGGTCGATTCCTCTCTGCCGGCCGACGTTCCCACGCTCCAGGCGATGGTGCGGGAGTTGCTGGCCCGCAACCAGCAACTCGAAGCCCGGATCGCCGAACTGACGGCCAAACTGGACGCGGCCCTGAAGCACCGATTTGGTCGCCGCAGCGAGCGCCGCCCACCACCGCCCACGACCGCCGCCGGGGAGCCGCCGCCCCGGCGCGATGAACACGGACGCTCGCCGCTGCCCGAACATCTCGAACGTCGCGAGGTCATCCACGACCTGACCGAGGCCCAGAAGTTGTGCCCGTGCTGCGGTCGGTCGCGGGCGTGCATCGGGGAGCAGACCACCGAGCAACTGGACCTGGAACCCGCTCGGTTTTTCGTCCTCCGCACCGTCAAGAAGAGTTACGCCTGCCGGCACTGCAATCCCCAGACCGTGCCGGGCGAGCAACGCCTCCAGACCGCTGGCCCCGCTCAGGTCGGCCCGATTGCAAAGGGGTTGTGCGGTCCGGGGCTGTTGGCCCACGTCGTCACCGCCAAGTTCGCCGACCACACGCCCGTGCATCGACTCGCCGGCCAACTGGCGAGGTCGGGCGTGACGATCGCGTCCTCGACGCTGGGTGACTGGCTGTTCCGGGCGTCGGAGTTATTGACGCCGCTCTACAAGTTGATGCATCGGCGGTTGCTGCTGTCGCGTGTGATCCACGGCGACGACACCGGTGTGAAGTTGCGGGTGCCTGGTTCGAATCGCACCAAGAAGGCGCACCTGTGGACGTGCATCGGGGACGCGGACTATCCGTACGTGCTGTTCGACTTTACCAGTGACTACACGGCCCAAGGGCCGGAGCGGTTCCTGGCCGGGTACGCGGGTTACTTGCAGGCGGACGCGCTGGCCCAGTATGAGGGGCTTTACCGCGACGGCCGGGTGAAGCACGTGTGTTGCGTCGCTCATGCCCGGCGCAAGTTCGTGGCCGCCGGCGACGCTGGCGACGAACGGGCGAGCAAGGCGCTGGAGATGATCGGTCGCTTGTACGCCGTCGAACGGTCGTTGCCGCCGTTGCTGCTGCCCTCGGACGACCTGGCGCAACGGGACCAGCGCCAGCAGCGTGAAGAGCAACGTCGCCAATTGCGGCAACGCGACGCCGAGCCGGTGTGGGGAGAACTGTTGATGTGGCTCGACGAGCAGAAGCCAGGCGTGTTGCCGAAGTCGCCGTTGGGGAGTGCGATCGGGTACGCCTGGAACAACTGGGATGCGTTGAAGCGATACCTCGAACAGGGCTTCCTGGCGCTGGACAACAACCTGAGCGAAAGAACGCTTCGCGTGATCGCACTGGGCCGTAATGCCTGGGGCGTCATCGGAAGCGAAGTGGGCGGGCAGACGGCAGCGGTGTTGTACTCCGCCGTCGGCACCTGCAAGCATCTGGGGATCGACCCGTTCGCGTACCTCCGCGACGCACTGCCGGGGTTGTTCGCGTTGGGCGAGACGCCGACGGCGGAGCAACTGCTCGACTGGTTGCCGGATCGTTGGCTATTGAAGCGGCGCGAGGTCAACTCGTCCGAGATGCGACCGACAAGTAAACCTCGATCCATCAACGCGCTTCAAACCCGCTGGTCTACGATCAGTGGGTCCAAGCCCCGTGCGCTACCAGCCGACGAGCGACGTGATTCGCCGGGGCGTTACTGAGCAGGCGCCAGGCGCCCTTCGGAAGGATGATGGCTTGGCGGGGCAGGGATGACTGCTCGTGGCCCGGTAGGTATGGGAGAGTCGGATTCCGGGACGGGCTGACTGGGATGTTCGTGGCAATGGGAACGAGATGTTCGGACGCCGTAGGCGACCCTCCGGGGTACTTGGGGGTAGAGCTTCGCAGTTCTTTACCACAGACCTTCAAACGGAGATTTCTCGATGCACAACCCGATAGCCTCCCCGGCTCACGCCCGGCTCGCTGCCTCCATGCTCGAACGGGCCACGCGGCTGCCCCAGGGACACCACATCGCGCTCGTCATGGCGGACGGCACGGCCATCTGCCTCGGGCACGAGAAAGGCGATGGCGCCGAGAACAAAGTCCTTCGACTTCAGCGCGGTCTGTTCGCGAAGGGAATCGAAGTGACCGCTTTCGCGCTCTCGGATAACGGGCTGGCGTGGTCGCTTATCGGCTCGATGCCGCCGCCGGGCTGCAAGGCACGCGAGTTGGAGGAGGAACTGGACCAACTCCTGCGAGACTTTCAGAAAAAGGCTCGGCGACGTCGAAGGCCGCGACCTCGCGCAAAGGATGACTCCGCGCGTACCCCAGTCCACTGATGGCCGCCGTTGCCGTCCCGAACCCGCCCCGACACGTCCGAGTGTTCGACATCAACCCAAAGGTTTCGCACGCCATGTACAAGTCCGACGAACCGCAAGAGTTTTTCAAAATCGGCAGTCAAATCGGCGTTTTCCGCATCCTGTCCCCCTGCTATCGTCAACCACGAGGGCGACAACGGCCGTGGTTCGTCACCGTGGCGGCAGCCGACGGCAAAGTCCGCATGGTCCGCGCCGCCGAAGTGGTGCGGGCCGTGCTGGGGCCGGCCGTCACCGCCAAGCGGGACCAGCACACGGAGCTGTTCGGTCTGTGGGATGCCGCCGTCCGGTATTGCTATTTCCCGTGGTCGTGCCGGTTCTACCTTTTTGGGGCGAGGGGCATCACGGTCTGCCCGGAGTGGGTCCGCTCGTTCGATGCCTTCGTGGAATGGGCCTTGGCCAACGGCTACGAGAAAGGCCTCCGCCTGGTCCGAATCGACGAAAGCAAGCCCTTCGCGCCGGAGAACTGTCGTTTCGCGAGGTAGAGGAAGGGGAGCATCCGCTCATCTATGGGTACCGCCGCCTGCCATAAGAAAATCTGCGACCGTCCCCGCTACGCGGGCCTTTTCACCGGAAGTCACCGGGTTCACCACACATCCAGCCCAGTTCAACAAGGGGACCGATTCCTGAAGGATGCCCTGGAAACCCGTTATTCCATAGCATTCGCGCTGGCATTTCTCGTGACGGTCTTCCGTCGGCGTCGATAAAAGAACTCCGGAGGGGCTGGTGCGACCGCGCCCTGGAGTGACTGGCCCATATCTCCGCAGGGCCTCCCACCTGTTCAAGGTCACCGCGAGAAGGACGCTCCCGAGAGCCGAGTTTGCGGCCGAACTTTCTCATCCAACAGGTCACCGCCGGACGACCGAAAACCGCGCAAACTTCCCGGCGGACGGCAAAGCCACGAATCTATCCTCGACTACAATTAATAGACAATTTGGCAGCTAAATAGGTAGTTAAGATAACTGTTAACTTATCATATCTCTTAACAAGATATTAAATATAAAGCTTGTATGAGTAATTATTTATGGCGGTCGGTCCTGGGAAGATACCGTAAGAAAATCCTTGACTGACTCGCTTTTTCGTTCTAGACATGAGGGCAGGCCAAGCAGCCCGCGGGCCGCAGGCCTGCTCACACGCCCCCCGCGGCCGGAGGAAGACTATCCCTGTGAAAGGGATGCCCTGCGCCCGCTCCCACGCGAGGTGGCCGGCCGTCTGATGTCAGTGTCCATGCTGCGCGCGTCGCTCTCCAGGAGACCACACACATGAACTGGACCGTACGGTCGGGACCACCATCTGACAGGCGAATACGAGAAGGACTATTCGACCATTCGCCGAGCGCCTGCCCTGTTCGTCGCGTGACAGCATTACGGAGATGTCAACGAGGAACCAACATTTGAATCCCCTGAGCGATTATCGAGAAGTCTGGTTGGTGGATTTCCAGTTCGACAAAGCAGCCGGCGAGCCGCCCCAGCCGTTCGGGTTGGCTGCAGAGGAGTTACACGGCGGGCGACGGTTGCGCCTGGGGCAGGACGAGCTTCACCGTCCGGAGCCGCCGTACGCCACCGACGCACGGGTCTTGTTCGTCACCTACGACGCCGCTGCCGCGCTGGGCTGCCATCTGACGCTCGGCTGGCCGATGCCCGAGAGGATTCTCGACCTGCAAGCCGAGTTCCGTTGGCTGACGTCGGGCCTCGATGTTCCGGGGGGCTACGACCTGGCCGGCGCCCTGAACCACTTCGGGCTGACCGGCGAGGGCGTGGAGGGGCTAGGGAAACCTCTGGAGGCCATGCTCCCGCACCTGGACCTGTCGCGCGCCCTGCTTCGCGGGCGATACATGACGGCGGTGGCCCGCATGGAGGCGGTCGGCGTCCCCATCGACGTGGCTCGTCTCGCCCGTCTGCGGGACGGCTGGGAGCCGGTGCAGGATGCCCTCATCGAGCAGGTGGACCGGGCCTACGGCGTCTACCACGGCCGCCAATTCAGACCACGGCTCTGGTCGGCGTGGTGCAACCGCTACGGCATCCCCTGGCCCCGCCTGGCCTCCCGAAAGCTGGACCTAAGGCAGGAGACGTTCCGGGACATGGCGGTCGCCTATCCGGCCGTCCAGCCCATGCAGGCGCTGCGGGCGGCCCTGTCGCAGATGCGGATGTTCCGGCTGGCGGTCGGCGCCGACGGCAGGAACCGCTGCCCGCTGCGACCGTTCGCTTCGAAGACCGGACGGAACCAGCCCAGCACCGCCCAGTTCATCTTCGGGCCGGCGACCTGGCTGCGCGGCCTCATCAGGCCTGCGGAGGGCATGGCCCTGGCCTACGTGGACTACGAGCAGCAGGAGTTCGGCATCGCCGCCGCCCTTTCGGCCGACCCCGCCATGATGGAGGCCTACCGCTCCGGGGACCCGTACTTGACGTTCGCCAGGCAGGCCGGGGCGGTCCCCGCCGACGCGACCAAGGCGAGCCATCGCGAGGAGCGCGAGCGCTTCAAGACCTGCGCCTGGGAGTCCAGTATGGGATGCAGGCGCGGAGCCTGGCCATCCGCCTCGGTGTGACGTTCCGTGAAGCCCAGAGGCTTCTGAACCTGCACAAGGCAACCTACGAGGGGTACTGGGCCTGGTCGCGAGAGGTCGCCCGTCAGGCCCGCCGCGAGGGCAAATTGACGGCGGCGTTCGGATGGTTGCTGCACGTCGGGACGGGCGCGAATCCACGCAGCGTCCGGAACTGGCCCCTCCAGGCCAATGGGGCGGAGATGCTCCGGCTGGCCTGCTGCTTCCTGACCGAGGCAGGGGTGCGGGTGTGTGCCCCGGTGCATGACGCCCTGCTGGTCGAGGCACCCGTCGGCGACATCGACGAAATTTTGGGGCGGTGCCAGCAGGGGATGCAACGGGCGAGCGAGCTGGTGCTGCACGGGTTCCCGCTGCGGACCGAGGCTAAGGTCGTCCGGCACCCCGACCGCTACATGGACGCGCGGGGCCGCGCCATGTGGGACCGGGTGTTCGGGCTGCTGGACCGCGAGAAGGCCGCGTAGGCGACTGTTGCATACATGCAACAGACTGTTGCATACGTGCTACATGCGTCCCCTATATTCTGTGTTCTCTGCTCACCTCGCGTGGGTGTCGGGTGGTTTGGGGGTGGTGTTTGGACAACGACGGGACCTTCGACCTGGCCGGACTTCGTGTCCCGCAAGTGGGTCCTCCACCTCGTCAGGTCGGCGGTCGGCGCTTACCTTCTACGAGCAGAAGAACCAATTCGCGGGGCTTGGTGAAGGGCGAGTTCATTCGCGGACCCATTCCGCTGTCGTGGTTGGGCCGGGCTTGCAGGCTCAGCGGCCCGAAAGTCTTGCCCGTCTCCCTGGCCATCTGGTTCGAGGCCGGCCGCCGCGGACGTAAGGACGGCCTGAAGCTGACGAGCTGCATCCTGCAGCGCTTCGGGGTGACCGACCGCTCGACGAAGAGCCGCGCCCTGAAAGCCCTGGAGGAGGCAGGCCTGGTCCGAGTCTACCGGCAGCCCCGCAGGAACCTGTCACCGAGCGCCTCAACTTAGGCCACCCATGAGCGCCTTCAAATTAGGCCACCCAGTTCCCCGTATTCTCAGCTTCCGTGCCAACGATTCCTGCACTTCTTTTCAGCATCTTATCCTTCCATCCTTCTTCAGGCCTGTTGCCTCGGCGACCGACCTTGGTCCCGTGTCTCCCTCAGCACGGGGAGCAGGCACGCAACCCCCTGCTCTCGACCTCCTTCAGGGTGCCGAGCCGGTGAGCGCCTGGCCTATTTTGACTTCCAGCAGAGCCGGTGAGCGCCTGGCCTATTTTGCTGCCCCGACACCTTCTTCCACTTGGCCTGCTTTGGTCGCACTGTCCCCGTCTCCTCCGCAGCGGTTGGCCTGACGCAGGCGATAGCTCTTGCCGGTGATCTGCACCACCTCGGCATGGTGCAGGAAGCGGTCCAGGATCGCTGTCGCGCTCGGCACGTCGCCGATGAGTTTGCCCCAGTCCTCCAGCGGCCGGTTCGACGTCATCACCGTCGCACGCGTCTCGTAACGCCGCATGATGATCTCGAACAGGTATTCACCCGAGCGCTTGGGAAGCTGCTTCATGCCCATGTCGTCTACGATCAGCAGGTCCGGCTTCAGGTAGCGCGCCAGCACCTTGTCCTCGCCGCCCAACGCCTCGTCGTGCAGGAAGTCACGCACCACATCGAAGATCGAGCGGTACAGCACGCCGAAGCCGGCCTTGAGCGCCTGATAGCCGATCGCCTGGCACAAAAAGGACTTGCCCACGCCGGGAGGACCCAGGAAGAGAACGTCGCGGGCCTCGCGGATGAAGCGGCAGGTGGCCAGTTCAAACACCTGCTTCTTCTTGATCGACGGGTTGAACGACCAGTCGAAGTCCTCCAGCGTTTTCAACTCGCGGAACTGCGCCGCCTTGACGCGGCGTTGCAACTGGCGGTCGGCCCGCACCGCCAGTTCGTCGTGCAGCACGATCTCCAGGAACTCGGCCGCACTCAGGTTGTTGGCAGCGGCCTCGTGCAGACGCACCTCCAGACTCTCCAGCAGTCCGGACATGTGCAGACGTTTGAGGGCGTTACGCAGCGACTCGGTCATCGTTCTACCTCCTTTGGGAATGGAACAGGGGCGACAGGGTTGTGGTCGGCGTCGTGGGGCGTTCCGGGGGCAACGGTCGGCGGCGGCACCTCCTGGTGGAAGGCGTCGCGGACGAAGTGGCCGTAGTCGGACAGGTCGCGGATCAGCGGGTGTTCCTCCAGGAACGGCAAGTGCTCCTGGCGTGGCTCGGCCCGTTCGAGGAGATGACGCAGGGAGCGCAGCCGGAAGGCGCCGTGTGATAACGCGATGTCACAGGCATGTTCGATGGCGGCACAGGGATGACGGTGGGTGTCCTACTTTCCGTAATGTTGGCCGCTTGAAAGACTGAAACCAGTAGAGGAATTCCCTCCGGGTCTTCTTCCCCGAAGGAGGGAATCATGTCTGAACAGTCCTCGAACGAGCCGGATCGGACACCGGTCCAGGATCCGCAAACCGCCGGGTTCCCGGCGGAAAAACCTGTCGGCGACTCGGTGCCGCCTGCTGGCGAAGCGGCGCCGGCCGAGGAGGACCGCGGCTTACCCCCCAGAGACCACGCCGACCCCGATCCGCCCCACGACCTTCGGCCGGCACCACGGTTGACCAGTCCGGCACGGCACGGCAAACGCCTGATCCCCGCCCCGGACGCCCAACGCACCACCCCGTTCACACCGCAGCAACGCCTTCTCATCCTCGACTCCTGGAGCCGATCCGGACTGCCAGCCGGCGACTTCGCCCCCCTGGTCGGACTCTCCAAGCACACCCTCTATGCCTGGAAGAAACGCTTCGACGAACTCGGACCCGTCGGACTGACCGACCAACCACGCGGCGGCTCCTCCGGCAGCAAACTCCCCGAATTGACCAAGCGCACCATTTTGCTGCTCAAGCAGTCCCACCCCGACTGGGGCTGCCAGAAGATCGGCGACATGCTCTTGCGTGGCCCCGCCCTGCCCGCCAGTCCCACCGCCGTGGCCCGTGTTCTGCGCGAGGCCGGCTACGTCCTCGACGACGTGCCGGCGCACCGGCCGCACACGCCACCCGATCATCGCTTTGAGCGGGCCATGCCCAATCAACTCTGGCAAACCGATTTGTTCACGTTTATTCTGAAGAGACAGAATCGCCGCGTTTACCTGGTTGCCTTTCTCGACGATCACAGCCGGTTCTTGACCGGCTTTGGCCTGCACGCTTCGCAATCCTCCGCCCTGGTTCTGGAAGTGTTGCGCGCAGTCTGGATGCCTTCGGCGCCCCCAGGAGATCCTGACCGACAACGGCTCGCAGTACGTGACCTGGCGGGGAACCAGCGCCTTCCGCGCGAGTTACACAAGCGTGGCATCCGCCAGGTGGTGGCCGCGCCCCGCCATCCGCAGACGTTGGGCAAGATCGAACGGTTTTGGGGGTCGTTGTGGCGGGAGTGCCTGGAGACAGCGGTGTTCGTGGACCTGGCCGACGCCCGCCGGCGGATCGGCCATTACATCGACTATTACAACTTCCAGCGCGCACATCAGGGCATTGATGGGTTGGTGCCGGCGGATCGCTTCTTCGGTGCGGCCCAGGAGGTACGTCGGGCCTTGGAGGCGCGGGTGCAGGGCAATGCCTTGGAGTTGGCGCGGCAGGGTTTGCCGCGGCCGCCGTTCTACGTGGCCGGCCAGGTGGGTGGCCGGGGCTTCAGCTTACACGCCGAGGGCGAGCGGGTGATCCTGACCGACACGGCGGGGCAGCGTCAGGAAGTGGCGTTGGGCCGTCCGTCGTCGGAGCCGCCGGTGAGTTGGCCGGAGCCGGTGGGGCCGGCGGTGGTCGTGTCCGGCGAGACCCCGGCCGACGCGGAAGACGCCCAGCCGGCGGCCCCGGGTGCTTCGCCGCTGGATGCGGAGCTGACGCGCTTGCGTGAGTCGGGGCTGCTGCCCGAAGAAGGAGGTGAGTCATGAACGAGACGATGCCTCCGGGTGATGGCGTGGCTGGTAAGAACCGGCGGCGTGGGATGGCCGTCCCTCGGGAAGGACGCGAGGTGTCGCGGCTGGCGGCCTGTGTGTTGGAAGTGCTGGCCGGACTGCGTACGCCGACGGAAGCGGCGCAGGAGTTGGGCGTGTCGCTGCCGCGTTATTACCAGTTGGAACAACGGGCGTTGCAAGGCTTGGTGGCCGGTTGCGTGCCGGCCCGGCGTGGCCGGACGATGTCGCCGGAGAGCGAGAATGCTCGGTTGCGTCGGGACAACGAGCGGCTGACAAGGGAGTGTCAGCGTCAGCAGGCCTTGGTGCGTTTGGCCCGGCAGGCGGCCGGGCTGGCCAACCCGGTAGCGCAGCCGGGCAAGGAGTCCGTGTCGGGCGTCAGGAAGCGGCGGGCGCGGCGAACAGTGCGGGGGCAGGAGGCGGCACGGCGTCTGCGGCAACAGGCCCAGACCGTGCCCGCCGGGCCGGGCGGTGAGGAAACGGCGGCCGGATAACGAAGTCGTCGGCTCGCCGCTCCCTGGGAGGGGCGGCGAGCCCTTGCGGACGGGGGCGAGCCATGCGTGGTCGTACTCCTGGGGGTCCAGAAGGGGTGGAAAGGTTGGAAGGGTCGGCGTCCGCCAAGCAACGTTTGCGTGTGCTGTTGGAAGTGCTGACCGGACAATGCCGGGTGACCGAGGCGTGTGCCCGTCTGGGTGTGAAGGCGGCGCGGTGGGCGCAGTTGCGTCGGCGGGCGTTGCATGGGGCGTTGGCGGCGTTAGAGCCGCAGCCGGGTGGACGGCCGCGGCGTCGATGCCAGGCGACAGCGGACCACGTGGAGACCTTGACGGCGCGGATACGTGAGTTGGAGTTGGCGTTGCGCGTGGCGGAGGCGCGGGCGGAAGTAGCCGAGATCCGTGGCGCCGCGGCGTCGCCGACGCCGCGTCGGTCGCGTGGTCGCGGCAAGAAGCGCACCGCGACAGGCCGGGACGAAGGGCCTGCGGACACGGTCGGCTCCGGGGTGGTCGCCCAGGATATTGCCCAAGGGGGAGCACCGTCTGTGGTTAACAGGAGTTGCCTCCTGGCGTGGCGTGACGAAGCGGTGAGACGGCGTCGGCGTGGTCATCGTGGGGTCCGCAGTGGGGCGTGTCAGCTACCACGACGACAGGCCGAGGCGGCGGCGCGGGATTGCCTAGTGGCGGCCGGCGTGTGGGCGCGGGAACACGGCTGGTATGGTCCGGTGGCGGCGGCCAAGCTAGGAGTCAGTGAACGCTCGCTGCGCCGTTGGTCGGGTCGGAGCCGGGGCGTTGTGACGCGGGGCCGTCCGGTGCTTCGCCCGGCGTTGGCCGTGCGGCGCGACGTCCTCGTGCAACTGGCGGAGTCGGGCCCGGGGATAAGTGTGGCCCGCTTGCGGGCGGCCTTCCCGCAGGTGCCGCGGGCGGAGTTGGTGGATCTGCGGGGGCGGTATCGGCGCCTGTGCCGGCAACGCGGGCGTGGGCGGATGGCGCGGTTGACGTGGACGCAGGCTGGCGTGGTTTGGGCCGCGGACTTCGCCTGGCCGCCGGAGGTGATCGAGGGGCGTTATCCTCGGCTGCTGTCGGTGCGGGACCTGGCCAGCGGGATGCAGTTGGCCTGGCAACCGGTGACCGGCGAATCGGCGGCTCAGGCGTGCAGCGTGCTGACGAGCTTATTCCGGGAACACGACGCGCCGTTGGTGCTGAAGATGGACAACGGTCCGGCCTTCCGCAGTAACGAGTTGGAAAGAGAGCTGTCGCACTACGGCGTGGCGGCGTTATACTCACCGGCGTACACGCCGAGCTATAACGGTTCCGCGGAGGCGGGGGTGGGGGCGATGAAAGGGCGCACGGAGATGCAGGCTTTGCTGCGTGGCGCAGTCGGGGAGTTGGACGTGGGAGGATACCGACGCGGCGCGGCAAGAGGCGAATGCGGCGTGTGTGGGACGGCGAGGGCATTCGCTGAGGCGTGCGGAGGTGTGGGCCTGTCGTCCGCGGTTGGGCGAGGAAGCGCGGGCGGCGTTGCGAGCGGAAGT
This sequence comes from uncultured Planctomycetota bacterium, assembly GCA_963767535.1. Lineage (GTDB taxonomy): Bacteria > Planctomycetota > Planctomycetia > Gemmatales > Gemmataceae > JAJPHU01. The sequence continues at coordinate 3,904,137 of CAVYEC010000003.1, read as the reverse complement.
GTTGCGTCAGCAGCCCCGGAGTGTATCGCCAAAGACCGGTGCGGAGGTCGAGGCATCAGGAGAGGGCGTGTTGGACACGGGTTGTCCGTGGCGTGTAGTGTTACGTCGGGCAGCTGTAGCGCTCGGCCATCTTGTGTTGTCTTGGAGGCGAATTCCTCTACAGGTTAAGCCGCAAAAAACGGACAACATTACGTAGGTAGCACAAGTTCATAGTGACCAATAACACTGACACCCTGCCTAGGCTTCTTTGGTCATTGAAACGACATGTCAGTTTCGTAATACCGAAATGCTATTATTATAGACACATCATTGGTAATTGCTTGCTTCAACATACTAACGATTCCTCTCACGTCTTCTAGTTATAATTGAGGCTAACATTTTCCAATTTGCAATCTCAGTGCTTTTAATCCAGACTCAATTTGTACGACTGGAGTGGGCCGTCGAGTGACCAAAAGGAGCAGTTCCCAGTGAGGAGTTACAACGTTACCCCTGAAGAGTTCGCGGTAGTGTGGGAATCCAGCGAAAGCGTGAAGGAAGTGAGTAGGAGACTACGAGGAATGCCTTGGCCCATCGCCTGCGCTCGTGCCGCAAAATACCGACGGAAAGGAGTGCATCTCAAGAGGTTCAAAATGCGGAAAAGGGCAGGGGAAGCAGACCCACTGTAATACAGGACTAAGTGAAGGCACGGACAAAAGGATGCGTAGCGGTAACAGTAGACGGTCGCACCTGAGAAAGTGTGACCGACTATGGTCTGACTGACAATGGCTAGTGGCGGCAGAACGGAAGACCCGTACAGGCACTGACAAGGGTTAGTGCCTTTTCATTTACAACTAAAAGGAGACGAAATGTCAAGACTGTCCCGTGACCAAAGACGAAGAAAGAAGCTGAACGAGCGGAAACTGCGGCGAAGGTCCCAGACCGTTTTCGGAGTCGAGGAGTTGTCGGCGGAGATGACCACAATAATTACTGACTTCGCGACCCAAATAGGCTGTGAACCTCCTCGGCCTCTTAAACGAATGCCGGAACCGAGATGCCAAGTTGCCCAATGTCACGCAAACGTTCTGGTACATGCCCACTCGCATGGCGGGCGGGCTGTCTGGGGATGGCATTTTACATTGGTCAACCGATGCAGAGTTGATGCGGTGTTTCATGCCGTATGGGAGTCCACGCAGAGTGAATTGATTGATATTACACCACAGTCCGAACGGGTGATGGCTGGCTGGAAGGGCGGTGTGTTCAGGCCGCTACCCATTTTTTGTGAGGATAAACGGTACTTCCAAGAATGCGAAGTTGAGGACATGGGTAACGGTATGCGCATGTTCCGAACGGTGCGGGAGTCTTTTCCACAGCGTCAGTTCTTCACGTGGCGTGAGGTTTACAAACCACGCGTGGCCTGACGCTCTCCGGCAACACGTGACATGGCCTGGTATGGGCGTCAATGGCGGGAGTGAGCGGGCACCGACCAACACGTCGGTGCTTGCTCCGTCTTCAAGGAAAGCTACACGGTCTAGGAGGCCACCTCACGGCTCTGGCGCGAGAAATGCGCCGCCCGACAATGGTGCGACAAAGGCAACTCTGGCCAGAAGGTTCACAGCCGGACGCCTCTGGGCGAGTAGCGAATCGCCACCAAGAACTGGTCTAACTCAAGAGCGAGGGGCCGCGACCTGTCTGCAGAAAAGCTTCTTGATGGTGCGCTCAATCCGCTCGCGTTTCTCGGCGGGTTGCCTCTTCCAGCTCTGCCCACAGCTCTTGGTATCCCCACAGCCACTCCGGTTTGCTCTGGCGTATGAAAGAGGGGCGCATCGCCTCCCAATAGTACCGATGCAGGCCCTCGTGGCCGAGGTTCTGCAACAGTTCCGGGATATTGTGCAGGTGGTCGGCCTCAGCGAAGCACTGCTCCGGGTCCTTGGAGTGGTTCCGGATGGCGAGCAGTCCCCTGTAGAGGATGTCGCAGTAAATCTCGAAGCGCGAGCGCATGTCGGAGCCTCCACATCGCTGCCTGGGTCGTCGATAACGCAGGGTCAATACTACTTCCGGCGACGGCCGGCCGGAAGGCAGCCTGTTGGTTCACCTGGCGATTTGGCCCGCCGGTCCCAGGAGCGCGAGACGATTCGGGAAGACCTGGCGTGTGGTCGGGCGGCGCGGCAGAATGGGCGAAGACAGCGGATGGCGGAGGGCGAGAACGTGACCGAAGCGGAGTGGCTGGCCAGCATCGACCCACAGAAGATGCTGGAGTTCCTTCAGGGTAAGGCGAGTGCGCGGAAGTTCCGCTACTTCCTCGTCGCGTGTGCCCGGAGGGTCCTCCCCTCCGCTGCCGACGAGGACATGGTCGAGGCCCTGGCGGTGGCGGAACGCTTCGCGGACGGGACGGAGTCACGGTACCGCCTCGCGTGGGTTCGCTCCTCGCTCAAGATAGGCCACCCCGCCCGCGTGGGTGACTGGTTTCCTCTCTATTCGACACACATCCGTTCCCTCCCCGCCTGGCACGCGGCCCGGGAGCAAATCGTCCGGGCGGCAAGGGAGGGGGCGAACTGTTGTGCCTGGTCCAGCACGCTAAGGGGAGGCCCTGGTGGCTCCATCGCAATGACCCTGCCGACCCAAGAATGGGCGGCACAAGCCAGTCTGCTCCGTTGCATCTTCGGCACCCCCTTCCGCCCCACCACCCTCGCCCCCGCCGTCCTGACCTGGAACGACGCCACCGTGGTCCGCCTCGCCCAAGCCGCCTACGACGACCGGCACCTGCCGTCGGGCACCCTCGACAAGGCTCGGCTCCTAGTCCTGGCCGACGCCCTGAATGAAGCGGCCTGCAGCGACGTTCGCATCGTCGAGCATCTTCGAGGTCCATCTGAACATGTTCGGGGCTGTTGGGTCCTGGACCTACTCTTGGGCAAGGAGTGACGGCTGTGGGCGGCGCGGACTACGAGGACCAACCTCTTGCTTGTGGATTTGACTTCCGCCCCGATACCGAACTAGGCTTTCCCGTTCGCCCCGTGGTATGGCGCGGCATGAGCATGGCGCGGCATGGTCTGGCATGGGCACCAATGGTGCGAGTCGTGGTGGTCGTTTTGGTGTCCCAGAGGAATGGCGCTAGCATAAGCGAAGCGGGCGTGGAGTCATGCCTGGGCGTGAGTGAGGAAGGCTCGCCTGGCACGCTTCGCGAATGACACCGAACTGCCCTTGGCGCAGTAGTGGTGGCTTGGTGGTGGTGAAATCGGCCCCTGACGTGCCTGAACTCGTCCTGGAGGCGCGGCAACGCCCCGTCCGATGCCTCGCGGCCCGGTCCGTTTCTGCTCCACAGCATTTTCCACCTTGCTGAGTATTAATACCACTTCGCGCGGTTCCGGGCCAACTTGGCCTCATGCCGCGGCTGCATCAGGCGGTTTCCCGGCTTCGGTCTTCGCTTCCGTGCCCGCGGCTCCCAGCGTCCTGGCCGGTTGCCCACCCGGTGGTAGGCCACCGCCTTCAGCATCGCGTCAACCAGCTCCGCACGCTGCTCCGGCCGCGCTGCTTCCAACTTCGGCGCGAACGCCGTCAGCACCTGTTTGGCACCTTTGAAGCTGATCTTACGAGGCTCCACACCGTTCTCCCTCGCAGCGACCGCCATGACCGTGCGCAGCAGGTTGTACGCCAACAAGTAGGCCCAGATTTCCTTCTGGACCATCTCGGGCGTCTTGCAGCGCAGGATGTCCATTTTCATGGTCGACTTAATCGATCGCAGATCGACCTCTCCGTCCCACCTTCGCTCGTATAATGCACCGATCTGCACGCCGTCCATGGAGGCATCGAGGATCGTGGTGATAACCTTGAACTGCTCGGCGCGGTTGTTCTTGTCGCGGGCATCGACGCTCACCTGCCGCATGGTCATGGTCTTGGGGTAGCCGCAGTACGTCTGCCAACTCATGCCGCGCGGCAAGCCGGGACGCTGCCAGACGATGATGTCGCCGTCAGGCCTGCTCTCTACCGTCCGGCTCCCGACACGCTCCGCCTGCACGCGGGCGACCAAATCGATACCGCGTTCGCGCAGCTCCCAGGCAAGGAAGTAGTTGTCGAATAAGGCATCCGCGACGAGCACGTCTCCGCGTTGGAGCGAGCCGTACATCTGCCGCAGCAGCGTGGTCTCACCGGTGCCTTTGCCCGCGTAGGGCGCCATGGCCAGATCGAGGCAGGCACCACTGGCCAGCGACAGCAACACCATGAGCCTGGCGAGCGGGAATCCAAGCCCCGGTTTCTGTACCTCCGGCTGCGGATAGCTCGCCTGGTTCTCTTCGGTGTCGGGCATGGAGACGTGCGACCCATCGGCAATAAAGACAGACCGGCCGTGCCATTTCCACTCGTCGGGAAGGCTGTCGTGCAATTGCTGGGCAGTGCGCTTGGCCAACGAGCGTAGTACGGCGACGGGGAGGCGGGCGCGGGCGTTGCAGTAGCTGGCGGTGTTGGGCGAACAGGGCTTCAGGCCGGAGCAGACGCGGTGGGCGATGATTCGGGATACGGTGTCACGGCAACTGTGGTCCTCGCTGAGCACCTGACTGAGGAAGCCCCAGATGGTCGTGACGGGGTTAAAGAGGCGGTTGCGGAACTGAACTCCGTGTTCGTTGAGTGCGTCGAGGATGCTGAGTTCGCTCAAGGAATCGGCGAAGGGCAGCCCCTGGTCGCGCGCAAAGCGCGCGCGGACCTCCTGCAGATTCATCATTTATGGTCCAAGAGATTTCTAATTGGGGGCGGTGGAAGGCGTGTCGGGCCCCACCTGCGCGGAGAGAAGCAGAGGCAAGGATCACCTCCCACCTCCATTGTACACGGCTCGACTTGCAAGGCTCACTAGCCGCAACTTCACCGGGGATATGGCTTTGCGCTTATACTTGCAACATTCGTGTCCCAGAGGAAGAAGTGATGACGGAGATTTCCCCGCACGCCGTTCGCGTCCTGAAGGTCTTCCAGGAAGACCGCGCGAATGGTGGGAGAACAACGAGGTCGCAGATTACAGCGGCGTCTACTCCCGCACTGTTCGCAAGCACACCCGGGAGCTGGTCCAGCTCGGTATCCTGACCGAACAGAAGGTCTTCCCCGCCCCCAAATACCGACTCGCTGAGTCGCCAGGCGACGAAGCCAGTGAACAGCTGAAACGGTTCGAGACGGCCCGCAGGGTCCTCGGCTTATAGCGCCAACGGCTTGACTCCCGCCCCGTCCCAGACCAGGTTTGAAGACCAGCGGTGCGGTAGCGTATCGTTTCGTGCCGTGGCGTTTCGTAGCGTTCGGTCTGGTTGCGTATCGTATCGCCCGGTGTGGGCACCAAGGGCGAAGATGAGCGGGTGCCACCGAAGGGCGGCGCCCGTTTTGTCTTTTAGGCAGGACCGCATCGTACTTCGCGCCGGCCCTCAAAAAAATGTCACTACACGCATGAATTATTCACTTATCGCCCCCGCACCCGGTTCGCCACGAGGCGCACACGAGGCACCCGGAGGGTGTAAATAGTTGTTCGAACAACTGTTCCGGGGAACGCACGGCTCCTCGACCTTCCGCATAAATCCTGCTGTACGGGCCTTTTCGGGCCATTTCCAGGGCATTTCCGGGGTAAAAGCGCCTCAAAAAAGTGGGAAGTGATGGTCTTGCGTGCGTTTTTCCACACCAGCCGAGAATTTATTGCCAACGGGCCACCGGCGTCCTACTACTCGTGTGTCACATCCCGTAAACCCTGGAGATGCACATCGTGGAGCAGGATTTGGTCGAGATGGTCCGCCTGCTGGTTGATGGCCAGCGTGAGCTGCGCGAACGGCTGGACCGCATGGAAAAGTTCTTCGGTTCGTCCGTCGTCAAGGAGACGTACACGACGGAAGAGGCCGCCCAGCGGCTCGGGCGGTCGGAATGGACGGTCCGCCAGTGGTGCAACTTGGGGCAGGTTCCTGGGGCCAAGAAGGTCCACGGCCGCGGCCGCCAGGGCGAGTGGCGTATCCCCCACGATGAACTGCTCCGGCTCCAGAACGAGGGGCCGGCGCCCTTAACCGAAGAGCCGCCTGATGGCGTTCTCGCGCTGCTCGGGGAAGAGGTGGCGATAGCGCCGCGCATGGCCTCCGTCGTGTGACCCATCAGGCCGTCTATCTCGCGCTGGTCAACCCCGGCGCGGGCCAGGTTGCTGGCGAACGAGTGCCGGAACACGTGGAAGCCGCGCAGGACTTCCCACTTGCTGCCGGCGAGGGTCTTGTCGAAGTAGTGACTCGCCTCGTTGACCGTCAGCGGTTCGCGTCCGGGCCGTTCGGTTCGTTCCCTGACGGTCGCCATGCGGCCCGCCAGGGTGGTCGAGCGGTTTTTCTGGGACCGATAGCCGGTGTGCCGGCTCCGCTTCCGACTGCGATAAACCACGTCCGCCAGGCAGAAGGTAAACGGTCCGCCGGGGTGCCGGCCGAGCCACTCCTGCATGACCTGCCGCAGTAGCGGCGACATCGGCACGCGCCGGAACGTCACCCTCACGGAGCGGTCGCGCTTCTTCTCGCGAATCACCACGTCGTCCGCCCGGAAATCCAGGTCTTCGACCCGGCTGCGCATCATCTCGCTGCGACGCGCGCCCGTGTGCGCGACGAAGACGAACATGGGGTAGACGAACGAGTAGGCCGCGTTCGCCTTGACGTAATCCAGCACGTCCGCCACCTGCCCCGTGTCGAGGAACAGGCAGTCCCAGAGCCGGCCGGCCTGCTCTTCGGTCACCCCCCCCTTCGCAATCCGCCCTTCGATTTCCACCCACGTCATGAACGGCAGCGCCTCCGCGCCCTTGTCGTACTTCAGCCCCCGCACGGGCGCCGCGCCGGTAATGAGCCGGTGGCGGACGCCTTCGTTCCAGACCGCGCGGAAGGTGGCGACCTCCTTCTTGACGGTCACGGGGCTGATAACTTTTCCCCGGAACGTCTCCTTCGTCCGGCGGTTGGCGTAGTCTTGAAGGTCGGTCAGGGTCAACGTCTGGGCCGCGCGCTGGCCCCGAGGACGCGCAGGAGGTGTTTCTTGTGCAGGGCGTAGGTGGCGCGCGTGTTGGCCTCGAGCGCACCCGGCGGAAGTAGTTCTTCGTAGCGGGTAAACAGACCTTCCAGCGTGAGCAGGTCGGGCGGCGGCGCGGCGGCCTGGGTGAGCTTGCCCCCGCTGAAAACGAAGGCCCAGAAGTCGGCGCCGTCGGGCAGGGCCAGCCGGCCGCGCTTCAGGTCGTGGAGGGTCTCGTCAATCGTGGCCTTGAGTGCCTCGGCCTTGGTTTCGTCGGCGGTCGCCAGGCTCTTGTGGTATTGCCTGCCGCCGAAGCGGAACAGGATGCGGTAGGTGCCGGCCGGGGTGGCGGAGTAGATGGAGGACATGGGACGACCTTCCTGCCTGAACAACGCTGGACAACGTATCACCTACGTTGTTACATAAATGTTACATCAGGAAGGGGAAGAAAGCAAGCACGGTAGCGAGACGTTTTCCGTAAATCCTTTGATTACAAGTAGCCGAGGCCGGACTTGAACCGGCACGTCCGTTACCAGACACCAGGTTCTGAGCCTGGGGCGTCTGCCATTCCGCCACTCGGCCATATACCCTCGGCGGGATTCGAACCCGCGTTCTCCGGATTGAAAGCCCGGCGGCCACTCCGCAGGCACCACGAGGGCAAATACAGTGCGTGGTAGTGGTTTGGGTTTTGACACGCTGGCAGCGTGCCCTACGTAGCGCACGCTGCCAGCGTGCCAAACAAACGGACACTACCCAGTGCGTCGGGCAGGAGTTGAACCTGCACAGCCCGCAGGCGGGAGGGTTACAGCCTCTGAGGCTCGCCAATGCCCAGCCGACGCGAAACATAGTATCCTCGGCGGGATTCGAACCCGCGATCTCCACCTTGAGAGAGTGGCGGCCACTCCACAGGCCCACGAGGACATCAGTGGCTCAGGAGGGATTTGAACCCTCAGCATTCCTCTTTTTGAGAGAGGATGGTCTGCCCGTTGCCTACCGAGCCAAGCACCAATCGGGGAGTTGGAGTCGAACCAACATCGCCTCGTTCAAAGCGAGGCAGCCTACCTTTAGCCGATCCCCGAACACCAACGAAAAAGGCCAGGCGTCTTTTTGTGACACCTGGCCCTTGTGAGAAACAAGGATCGGTTCGGTGTCACCAGCGCAGACGATAACCCAGCTCGCGGCACAAGCGTTGACCGCCGATGCGGCCGATATACTGGCGTTCCACGATCTGGTTCAACGTGCGGGACATTGGCTAATCTCACTTTCCCTGCGGGCGGAATTCAATATGAATTCCGCGCCGCACATTTCCTAGACGCAAGGCGTCTACGATTGGTTCGTGGAAAATCCAAAAATATTTTCGCGCGGTGTGGTGAGGGGTTCCGGTGTAGGGTGGGCCGAGTCTTCGAGGCCCACCATGCTGCCGCTGGTGGGCCTCGAAGACTCGGCCCACCCTACAACAGAAGATTCGCCACCACAAACAATTACTGCACCCATTTCGCACCGGCTCAGGGCGAAGCTGGCATCTCATAGCAGGCCATCTCCTCGCCGTTGCGCACGAAGAGTCGGCCGTGGGCAAAGACGGGATGGTTCCAGGTCTTGCCCTCGATGGCCTGGAAACGACCGAGCACCTTGTGCTCTTCAGGATCGGCCGCCAGCAGGACCACCTCGCCCTCTTCCGAAATCACGATCAGCAAGGACTGGTCGGCCAACAGAAGCACTTGCCCATGATCGTAGCGACCGTCCTTCCAGCGCCGCTCGCCGGTCTCGACATCGACGCAGGCGAAGATGTTGCCGTCGAAGCCGTAGACGGAGTTTCCGTGGACGACGAAGTCGTTGAAGGACGGTCGGAGCGACTTGGCCGACCAGCGCGGCGAAACCGTCCAGGCGTCGTTCTCGCGCTTCAGATCGAACAGCGTCGCCCCCGCGGCCTGGGAGGCGATCAGAACTTGCGAGGGGCCGACCGGGTGCGGTTGAAGCGAGCGCGGCATGTCGCCCTTCGACGGGATCGTCTGCTCCCAAAGGACTTTGCCGGAGTCGATTGCGAATGCGCTCAAGTGGCTGTCGCCGGCGTAGAGGATCTGCTCCTCGCCACACAGCGTCGCGAGTTGCGGCGAGCTGTAACAGTGGTTGTCGGCGGGAGCGGTCCAGGCCAGCTTGCCCGACTCGACGCGATACGCAAGCAGGCCCTTGTCGCCTTCGCCGCCGGCAAAGACGACGACCAGCCCCTTGAGGACCAGGGGCGAACTGGAAAAACCCCAAACGGGCAGGGGCGGTTTCACACCGGCCTCGGCGGCGATATTGTGGGTCCACTTCTGCTCGCCTGTGGCCGCGTCCAGGCAGTTGAGGATGCCGGTCGCCCCCAGCGTGTAGAGCCGGCCGGCCGCGAACGTCGGCGTGGCCCGCGGCCCGACGCCGGTTTGAGCGTCCTTGAAGCGGGCCACGTCCAGATGCGCCCATACCTCACGCCCGTTGGCCGCGTCGAGGCACACGACCGCCTCGTCGGGGCCACGCTGCTCCTGCGTGTACAGCCGGTCGCCTACCACCGCGAACGAGGACCAGCCCGGCCCGACACGCTGGCGCCAGAGCAATTTCGGCGGGTTCGCCTGCCAGTCCGTGGCGATCTTCGCGTCCCGAACCACGCCGTCACGGGCGGGGCCGCGGAAGCTGGGCCAATCGCCCGGCCGCAAACGCAGCGAACCGGATGACAGAGAAGCGAGGTCGCTTTTTTGCCGCGGCCCGCTAGCGGCGTACAGTTCCTCACCCGTCGGCGTCCAGCGCCAGTGGAAATCCACGCCCCCGCCTCCCCGCAGGCCATCGAAGCGAATTAGTGCGATCGTCCCCCACGTCAACAGCAGCGCGGCAAACAAGCCGTTGCGGCGCGCGCGGGCGGACATCCTCCGCGCCACGAGCAGCCAGACCGCCCAGACCGCGAGAAGCCACGGCAGGGTGATAAATAGCCACTGGACCGAGAAGTCCTGTTGCGATAAGAGTGCCGTGGCGATGCCTCCCCCGACCGCCACGCCCAGTCCCGCCAGACGGTCCCGGCCGGGAATGCGCCGGTTGGTCAGCCACCAAATCGTGAACAGCAGAAGGATCACGGCCAGCGCGGCCATCAGGACCAACCACGATACGAATCCGCCGATCCCCAGCCAGCCCAGGACGGGACCGGACAGCCAGTAGAGACCCACCAGCACGACGGCCGGCCAGATACGCGGACGCTTCGCCGCCGCAGTCACGACGAGGGAAGCCGGCTGGTCGGGAGCCGATACGGGGGCCACATCGCTCGCCATGACAGGGTTCCTCCGCACTTTGAGAGGGGGTTCAGGGGAGTTGCGTTGTTTCTCAGGTTTCTGTTGGCGGCAGGTCGGGTCCGGGACAGGCCGATGCACGTCGCCAGGTGATTCGGCTGGCGCGGATGTCGTCGATCAGGGAGCGCACATAATTCAGTTCCGCTTGCCGCAGCGCCCGCACGTACTCGGCCTCCACCAGGACAGCCCGGCCGATCTTCGGGATCAATTGCTGCAACACCGCACTGAAAGCGACGATCTCCATATCCAATCGGCTGACCCGCGCCTGCAATTGGTCCAGCGCATCTTCCGCGCTCAACTGGGTGAGGAAGCTCAGGGCGGCCATGAATTGCGACGGTTCGCGCACGGGTTGCGCGAGCAGCTCGCGCAGCCAATCGAGCACCTCGCGTTCGCCGAGGTCGGTCAGACGATAGACCGTCCGTTCCGGTCGCCGGCCCTCACGGCTGGTCTCGGCGACGGCGATCAGCCCGGCTTTTTGAAGACGTTCGATGGCGTGGTACAGAGAGCCGCGTTTCAAAACGAGAAAGTCGTCCTTGTGGCACTGGCGGATGAGCCGCTGCATCTCGTAAGGGTGCATCGGCCGATCGCGCAGCAGGCACAAGACCGTCAAGGCCCAGAGGTTACGATGAGGGACGCGACCGCATTCCATAGTAGCTCTCTCGAAATAGCTCGCGAGAACTATATCCGTCTAGCTATAGAAAGTCAACTCCCTCGGGGAAAACTCGCCAGGCTATACCCGCATCGCGTTCAGGGGGTTTGCGCGTCTGGTGGCTGCCGTGCGGAGATTGATGACAGTGGCGGGCTTGGACGGGCGCAGACTGGGAGAAGTGTCCGGCCGCGGAGCTGGGTTCTTGAGGTTGGCCGGCAGCCGAATCAAGCCGCTGCCTCCCGGGGAGGCGAATTGACGCAGGCGGCTCGCCACCAATAAAGGGATCTGGTAGCGGTCTTCCGGCCGTTTCGCCATCATGCGCTGGACGACGGCAGCGAGGCTTTCGGGCACGTCCGGTCGTAAATCGCGCACCTGCGGGCGCTCCGCGTCCTGGTGTTGCATCAGCTTCTGCATCAGCGACGTCCCCGGGAAGGGTGGCTGTCCGGTCAGCAGAAAATACAGAGTGCAGCCGAGACTGTACACGTCGGCGCGGATGTCCACGAGGCACGGATCGAGGGCTTGCTCCGGGGCGATGTAGTCGGCCGTGCCGATCAACATGCCCTTCTCGGCGTCCATGTCCACGCCGGCGTTGTCGGCGGACACCCCGGCGGCTGGCCGCAGACGAGCCAGGCCCCAGTCGAGAATCTTGATGCACGAATCGGAGCTGCGCCGGATCGGTGTGCCGGGCCCCGGCGGATTGATCAGGAAGAGGTTGGCCGGCTTGATGTCGCGGTGGACCAGGTTCAGCTGGTGGGCGTGCTGCAACCCCTTGGCGACCTGTTGAACGTAATCGCAAGCCAGGTCGATCGGCAGCGGGCCGGCTTGCCGGACATAACGGTCGAGGTCCAGCCCTTCGACGAACTCCATCGCGAAGTAGTGCAAGTCGCCGAACTGATGGGCGTCGAACGTCTTGATGATGTTGGGGTGCGACAGGCGCGTGACGGTCTGCAATTCGCGCTGAAACTGGCGGATGGCGGCGGTCAGGGTGGTCAGGTGCTGGTGCAGCACCTTCAGCGCGACGCTGCGGCCGCGGATCGTGTCCCAGGCCTTGAAGACCTCGCTGACGCCGCCCTCGCCCAGACGGTCCAGGATCACATACGGGCCCATCGACAGCTCTTCCCAGCGGTCGGCGAACAGCAAGTGGACCTGGTATTCGGTCAGCCAGCCGATCTGGGCGAGGTAGCCGGCCAGGTCGTGTGGGTTGTGGTAGTGCGGGCGAAGTTCGCGCACCACCTCCGCCACCTCTTCCGGGGTGAGGACCTGCATTCGTTGCAGGATGGCAAGCAAGGTCTCGATACTGTCAATCGCCATGGACGGGTCCAGGAAACATGCCTCCTGCGAGACCCCGGACGCAACGAACGCGGCGCAACGTTCTGGGCGGCAAAAACTTATAAATCCGCAGCGCGTCCGCCCGGACGGAGGAAGGCAGAATTCCAGTCACAGCATAAGTGTAGCTCACAAACGCCACCCACGGCACAACCAAACCAGGCGGATTTCCGGCGACCCTCCCAGCGTGCGGAAACGCTGGAGAAATTCTTTCGCTCCGTGTCCAAATCCGGCGCGGCCGGCGGTAGAATAACTGCAACAGGGAGAACGTCCGAACTTGGAGCCAAGAAGGAGAACGACCATGACGCGGATCGGGACACGTCGGGCGGCCACGGCCCTGCTGGTCGGCCTGTCCCTGTGCGGGACGCTGGCCGTGCGGGCGGCCGACGACAACATTTCGTTCAAGAAACGCGGGGACGAAGAAAAGCGCTTCGTCACCTCCGTCGGCACGGCGATCGTCAAGGCCGCGCACAAGACGGCCCGGAAGATCGAGTTGCTCAAGTACGAGTACACCAAGCCGAAGGCCAACCGCACCGAGCTGACGATCCGCATGGAGTATCACGGCGCCGCCAGCGGCAAGCGCTACGTGGCCGACATCACGGTCAAAATCGACTCCAGCAACAAGGACGCCTGGGAAGTGCTGAACATCGACTACGACGACAACAACACGGTGCCGCACAGCGAGAAGAAAATTCAGGAATTGATCAAGCAAATGAACAAGTGAACGCCCGCGTTCGTAAGCAGCGAGCCGGGAGCGTCAGCGACCGGAGGAAGAACTCCGGTCGCTGACGCTCCCGGCTCGCCGGGTTTTGACGGGAGGGGAACCCCGCCCCATGCACGGATAACCTCCGCTGGGAATTAATTGGGGAACGTGACCACCACTCCGTCGGCGTAGCCGCTGAGGAACACCCAGGAGTTGAAGTCGATCGACATGCTCACCTGTCGCACCGAGCCATCGGCGAAGCCGCAGTTGAGGATGTTGCCGGTATGGGCGCTGCCGAAGAAGGCATACCCGGAGTTACTGGGGTTGACGGCCTGCTGGAAGCTCATGGGTCCGCCGAAGCCGGTGTAGTTGAAGCCGGCGCCGATGCCGCCGCCCGCCCAGCCGTCGGAGATGCCGCCACCGCCGCCCCAGTTGATGAAGCCGCCGAGGTACTCCATGAACAGGAACGTGTTGCTGGTGCCATCGGGGATGCGGGCCATGGCGTTGGAGGACTTGTAGAAGAAAATCCCTTCATACTGGGGATAGAGTGAGGGCGAGTAGTAGCCGCCGTTGCCCAGGTAGTTGGTCCGGCCCACCACCTTGCAGCCGGGGCACGAGCTGAAGACGTGCCCGCTGGAGCCTGCCGGGGCATAATCCTGCCCCGGGTTCTGATAATCGACACTCAGAAGCGCGGTGGTGTACTGATCGGGAGGGATGGCGGAGGGGCAGAGGAAGTTCTTGATATTGGCTTCGAGACCGTAGATGGCGGGAGGCCGGGGCGGCGTCTGCGAGCCGGTGCTGGGCGGCCGATTCAACGGGTTCTGGTAATAGAGCGCGTAACTGGGGTTAAACGAGAAAAGGTTGAACTGATTCTGCTGTTCCATGAACGGCAGCAAGTAGATCAATTCGCCGGTATTCTGCCCGTCCATGCCCGACGGCAGCCGGCCGAACGTCGCGTCGTAATTGTGGGCGGCCAGGGCGAGTTGGTGCAGGTTGTTGCTGCACGACATGCGGGCGGCGGCCTCGCGCACCTTCTGCACGGCGGGCAAGAGCAGACCGATCAAAATAGCGATGATGGCGATCACCACCAGCAGTTCGATGAGCGTGAAGCCTCTTCGTCGAGACGAACGGGACATGGTACCTCCTCGGACCAAGGATGAAATTCGGAAACAAGACCACCCGTGCGGCGGTGGACACGGCGGGGACGGGTGCCGTCCGCCGCGCGCGGCCTGGCCGCTCGTGGAGAGAGATCGCCTTACATTCACCGCATGGGGAGGGCGAGGCATGCGCCGCGGGGAGGGCGAAAGCGGAGCGGGCGCGTCGGCGGGCAAATCGCGGTGTCAATCTCTAACAGGGTCATCATAAAGGGTCACGCGGCCGGCTGGCAAGAATAAATTCCCGTTTTTAATGGAAATATGAAATTACATGAATCCAAGACATTTTCGGGCGCGGGCCGGCGACGCGGGAGCGCTCTGCGCCGACCCCGAACCGCCCGGCCCCGCACTCCGAACGCAACCCCTGCGGACAAACGGCCCTTCACTTCCCCATGAGGTTCAGCACCGCCAGGCTCATCGTCAACACGCCCGTCTTGATGCTCTGCTCCGGCACCGGATAGTACAGGTCCGAATGCAACGACGGCAGCGGCTTGGCGCCTTCCTTCCGCGACTCCGCCACGCGCTCCGGATCGATCGTGCCCAAGAAGTAGAGGAAGATCGGCACGCCCGCGCGGCCATAACGGCCAAAATCCTCACCGCCCATGATCGGCGGCCGGGCGATCACCTTGTCCGCCCCCAGCACGTCCTTGAACACGGCCACCGTCTTGCGCGTCAGGGCCGGATCGTTCAGGAGCGCTGGCGTGAACTCCTCCGGGTTGACTTTGACCTCCGGTGCCGGCCCGCCGGCCGCCTGGGCCGCCGCCTCGGCGATGCGCTTGATGCCGTCGAGCAGGTGCTTGCGCACCGAGTCCTTGGTGCTGCGCACCGTCAACTGCATGCGCACCTCGTTGGGGATGACGTTGTGCTTGGCCCCGCCGTGGATCGACCCGACCGTCACCACGGCCGGGTCGATCGGGTCGGTCTCCCGGCTCACCAGCGTTTGGAGATCCAGCACGATGCGGGCGGCGATGACGATGGGGTCGATCGTGGTATGCGGTGCGGCCCCGTGGCCGCCCTTGCCGTGGACGATAATGTCCACGGAATCGACGTTGGCCAGCGCCAGCCCCTCGGTGTAGGCGATATAGCCGTACGGCAAATTGTCGGCGCAGTGCAGGGCCAGGCCGTAGTCCGGCCGGGGGAACTTCTTGAACAGCCCCGCTTCGAGCATCATGCGGGCGCCGGCGCCGATCTCCTCGGCCGGCTGGCCGATGAACAGGAGCGTGCCGTGCCACTTGTCCTTCATCCCCGCCAGAACGCGGGCCGTCCCGATCCAGCAGGTCATATGCATATCATGCCCGCAGGCGTGCATGACGCCGACTTCATTTTGGTTTTTGTCGCGCACGCGGACCTTGCTGGCGTAGGGCAAGCCCGTCTGCTCAACTACCGGCAGCGCGTCCATGTCGGTACGCACCAGCACGGTCGGCCCCTCGCCGTTTTTGAGGATGCCGACGATGCCGTGTCCGCCGACCTTCTCCGTCACCTCGAAGCCGATCTCCTTCAGCTCGCGGGTGAGCCGGGCGGCGGTTCGCGCTTCGTTCAGGGATAGCTCCGGATTGGTGTGCAGTTGCTTGTACAAGGTCTCCAGTTGATTCAGTTCGGCGGCGATGCGTTCCTGGACCTGGGCGGTTCGTGCCTTGGCACCGGCGGCCCCGCCGGGACGGTCCTCGCCCGGCGACGGTCTCACCGCCGTCAGGCTGAGCATCAGCAGCGCCAGCGCCATGCGCCGGCCTGTTCGCAACCCCATCGTCGTTCGTCGATTCCTTGGCATGGGTCTGGTCCCCGTATCGGAGCTAGAAAAACCCGGCGGGCCGTTCGTCGTCCCGGCCGTGCTCTCAGGGTAAACCGCTTCGAGGGCCGGTGCATGAAAAATTTCAGAATTTGCAACACGAATTACCCGTGGGTGCCTATACTGGAAGAAATGAGACAAGCGGTTTCTTCTCACGGTGGAGGAAACTGCCTGCCGTGTTCGGGCGTGGTCCGGAGACCGCACCCCAGCATGGCCATTCCAGTCTCAGACCGTCGCGCTCTTTGCCCTCCCCGTGCAGACGGATCCCACGAGCGGCATGCAGCGACGATGCTGCGCTTCATCACCCAACGCGCAGGTCCCGGACGCCCTCCGGGGACTGACGGATACTGTTGCGTTCGCCCTGGGAGAGCAAGACGTTATCCCTCGTTCCTAAAAGGAGGATCGTATGCGTGCCAAACGCTTGACCACTCAACAGCGACAAGAGATTTTTCACGCCCTCGTGACGACGCAGGACCTCGGCCTGATGAGCGTCTCGGAGTCGGTGCAGCACGTCATCAAGCAGTATGACATCACCGAGTCCCAGCTCCGCCAGATCGAAGACGAAGGCATCGACAAGGAATGGCCGCCGCTCAACGAGGCCATCCAGTCGATTTCCTGACTGTCCCGTCGGCGCTCCGGGCGGGGAGGGTTGTCGTCTCGTCGGCGTGCTTCTCCCCGATCTCGGTCAACGAAGGTTTTTTCTCCAACCCGAACCGGCCGGCTCGAACGAATCGAGCCGGCCGGTAGCTTTTTGGACTCGCGGAGGTGAACCTGGAGATCGAGAGCAACCGCCGGGGGTGCGGATTTCGGCTCTTCGTTGAACAGTCTCGTGGGAGAAGAAAAATGGTATTGGGCAAATGAACAGACAATCGCCTCAAGAGGATCTCGACCATCCTCGCGGGGCCGAGTATGATGCGGAAGCCGCAAGATTATCTTGTTACCCTCCCGACCCGGTGACACGCCATGACGACGCTGCTGACTCCACCGCCGCTCGATCAACTTGAACAAGCCGTACCGAGCGAATCATCCGTTACGGCGACCCGCCATCGCGAGAAGCCGGCCCGCCTGGTGTCGCTGGACGCCTACCGCGGGGCGATCATGCTCTTCATGGCCTCCGGCGGTCTCGCCCTGCCGGCCGTGGCCGCGAACTTCCCCGACGATCCCGCCTGGCAATTTCTCGCCTTCAACACGGACCATGTGCCGTGGGTCGGCTGTTCGCTGTGGGACCTCATTCAGCCGTCGTTCATGTTCATGGTCGGCGTGGCCATGCCGTATTCGATCGCCAGCCGGCGGGCCAAGGGCGATTCCGAGAGAAAAATCCTCTTTCACGTCCTCTATCGCGCCCTCGTCCTGGTGCTGCTCGGCGTCTTTTTGTCGTCCAACTGGAGCCGGCGCACCAACTTCGTTTTCGTCAACGTGCTGTCGCAGATCGGACTGGGCTACGCCTTTTTGTATCTGCTCCTGGGCGCGGGTCGCGCGTGCAGATCGCCACGCTGGCCGGCATCCTGTTCGGCTACTGGCTGCTGTTTCTCCTGTGGCCCTTGCCGGGGCCGGGTTTCGATTACGGCAGCGTGGGCTGGAAGCGCGATTGGCAGGGGCTGCCGGGCTGGTTCGCGCACTGGGACATGAACACCAACGCGGCGGCGGCCTTCGACAAGTGGTTTCTGAACCTGTTCCCGCGCACCGAGCCGTTCCGCTTCAACGAGGGCGGCTATCAGACGCTCAACTTCGTGCCGTCGCTGGGCACCATGGTCCTCGGCCTCATGGCCGGCGAGACGCTGCGCTCGCCGCGCGGCAAGTGGCACAAGCTCGGCTGGCTGCTCCTCGCCGGGGCGGTGTGTCTGGGGTTGGGCTGGCTGGCGGGCGAGTGGGTCTGTCCGATCGTCAAGCGGATCTGGACGCCGTCGTGGGTGCTGTACAGCGCCGGCTGGACGTTTTGGATGCTGGCGGGCTTCTTCTGGGTCCTCGACATCCACGGCTGGCGCGGCTGGGCGTTCCCGCTGGTCGTCGTGGGCATGAACTCCATCGCCATGTACTGCATGGCCCAGCTCCTGAAAGGCTGGGTCCGCTCGACCTTGCAAATCCACCTGGGGCCGCTGGCCCTGCCGGGCCTGACGCACGTCGTCCGGCCGCTGTTGGCGATGATGAACGTGACCGTCGATCCGGTGTGGCTCAACGACACGTTCGGCCCGATCACGCAGTCGGCGGCGGTGATGGCGGTGTTATGGCTCGTCTGCCTGTGGATGTACCGCCGCGGCATCTTCCTGCGCATCTAATGCGTTTCTCGGGGTGGTCAAACTGGCAGGCGGAGTGTCGGACCACCTTGCCACTTTGCCAAATGGCACGACCCACTTGGCAGAGTGATTTGTGCTACACAAGTCCTTTTATATAAAGTGTTAACGTCTAATAATTGGGGCGAGATTGCCAGATTGCCAAATTGCCAACCCCCGGTTCTGGGAAGCCGACTTCCCACTTCGGTCCAATGGCTGTAGCCAGAAAAACGACTCAGGAGCCGTTAAGTCATCCTGTCTGATCGGTCCCCGGCATCTTGTTCTGCTCGCCCGTCCGATTCAACGGCAAACCCATTCAGTGTTCGCACCTCTTTGGGCGAGACAAGCTGACCGCACCGGGGTGACGAGCCATCGCACAGTCCGGATTGTTCGGAGCGGGTTGCCGGCTGACGTTCTCCGCACCCGCTCCCTGAAACGTGACCGATCTTCTTGCTTCAAGACATCGTTCCATCGATGTTCATCGACCAGCTATTCAGCGTGCCTCCGGCGAGGCCATCGACCTCCAGCGTCCAGGTTCCCTTTACAGCAGTGTAGTCGAAGTAGGGCACCTGGAAACTCAGCGCTCCGCTTTGCGTTGTGGAACCGAGGGAGATCTTCGTCCCATTGGGACCGGTCAAGTAAATCGTCAGATTGTTGTGATTCTGGTTGCTCACGTTCAGGGCGAGGGTCATGCCCAGGACGGTATAGGAATCCGATACGGTCAAGCTGGAGACGGCGTTGGGCTGTCTCTTACTGGTTTTCACCGCAGACGTGTTGGTGTAGGTCCGCGTCGAATTGGGCGTGTAATCGGCGAAGCTCGTCGTCTCGCTGGCCAAGCCGGCAGATACGGAGACGGTGAGCGATGCCGGGGTGGCCGTGTAGCCGCTGGGGACGATCTGGCGGAGTACGTTGCTGCCGGGGGCCACGTCCGTGAAGTGGTAATAGCCCTGGCTGTCGGTGATGGCCGTGGGATCGCCGGCAACGTAGGAGCCGCTGTTGTTGAGGTCCAGGTAAACCGTAACATTGGGGATGCCCGCTTCGCCCGTGTCGAGAACGCCGTTGTTGTTGAGGTCATTGAAAACTTGGCCGAAGATCATGCCGGTGTCCGGCGTCGTCTTGACCAGGTACAGGCTGGTGCTGCCGGGACTGGTCAAAGAGGCGGTCTGACTGCCCGTATCGAAGTTCGACGTGCCGCTAAATTCGCCCACGGTGTAGAGATTGCCGCTGGAGTCCAGGGCCAGACTCACATTCCGGTTGTAATTGGTATTGCCGATGTTTTCACTTCGAGCAGAGAGGAAATTCCCTGAAGGGTCGAGCTTGACGATGAAGGTGCTGTTCGGGCTGTTCAGGATGGCTGTTCCCGATCCGGGATCGAAGTCCCCTGAACCGGAGTACCCGCCCGCGAAGTAGACGTTGCCGCTACCATCCACGGTGATGGCGTGTCCGACGGCGCCAGCCGTCGTCCCCACGTGATCCGTCCACAGAACAGACCCCGACGCGGCGTTCAGTTTCTGGATGGTTCCGCCGAACCCTCCGATGTATAGTGAAGTCGCCCCCGTAACCGGATCCTGGTAAACCGCATCATTGGCGTAGGCGCCGTAGACGCCGAAGTTCAAGCCTTCTGTCCAGACGATGTTGCCGCTCGCGTCAACCTTATCGACGAACCCACTCTGCGAAGACGTACCCCCGAAGACGTACACGTTGCCACTGCTATCTGCGGAGATACCTCGCGGCATGGCAGCGGTGTTGCCGGGCACAAGCTGCTCGCTCCAGAGGAAGTTCCCATTGCTGTCCAGCTTCGAGAGGAAGGCATTGGTGCCATAGGGGCTGGTCAGCGTGGTTGATCCAAACGTGGCCGACACGTTGCCGCTGCCCGAGCCTGAGTTAAAGAAACCGGTGACACAGACGTTCCCGCTGGAGTCCGTGGTAACAGAGGTGGCGGAGTCACTTGCGGGCCCACCCATCGTCTGGACCCAGAGGACGTTGCCATTGCTGTCCAGTTTGCAGACGTAGATATCGGCATTGACGCTGCCATCGGCCGTATGTGTGTAAGATCCGAAAGTGCCAGTGCCGGCGAAGTTCCCGACAGCGTAGACGTTGCCGCTGCTATCCAGCGTGATGCCCGAAAGGGTGCTGAGGCCAGGAGCGTTACCGAGGGGCGTCGCCCAGAGGAAGTTGCCATTTGGATCCACCTTGGCCACGTAGGAGGTTCCGTCGGGGGCGTTCAGGGTCGTGGCCCCGAAGGTCGCCGTGCCGTTGAATTCGCCCGAGACGTAAAAGTCGCCGGCCGCATCCGGGGCGCTGATATTCTGATACACACCGAACGTCCCGGTGCCGCCGTTGCTGACCGCCCATCCGGCTGACAGCAGAGTGCGATCCTCAAGTGGCTCCAGGCACAAGCGGGTTGTCGGAACTTTGCTGCGCCGTGCGGAGCGGCTGGGGAGCGAGGTCAGACTCTTACGGGGACTTAGCCAGTTGGAAAACCACATGAGAGAATCTCCTTCTTTGGAGCCAGTCTGCGATATACTGGTTACAGACAACGCCGTGAGCGCGCAGACCGAGCGCCGGGCACTGCGAGGCCGGTGAGGACTGTGCTTGGCGGCTTGGACCTCACCGGCCACCTTTTCTCTTATCCTTCCGAATGTCAAGCCGAGCACCGCTCTTTCGGAGCAGCGGTGCCCGCGATATACTCAGCGAAGATATTCTGCTTTCTCCTTCGGAGTAAAATCAGAGCAATTGTCAAATGTTGTGGATGATGGCTTGCTCAGGCGGCGTTGGTTTGCTCCACCCCATCGACAAACTGCACCCCGGCAATTACCTTCGGCAGCAGCGGCGAGCCGTTTAACAGCCGCCACCTCTTCGCCGCCGATTCCATCAACTTGAACACCATCGTCAGGCACGCCGACCGACTCCCGCTGCCCTTCGTCTTCGACGTCCGCAACCGTACCGTCGCAAACGTCGATTCGATCGGGTTGGTCGTCCGCACATGAACCCAATGCTGGGCCGGATAATCGTAGAACACCAACAACTCCGCTCGGTCCTTCACCAGGCAGCCGACCGCCTTGGCATACTTCGCTTCGTAAGTCGCCACGAACAGGTCAAAGGCTTTCTCGGCTGCGGCCTTGGTTTCCGCTTGCCAGATGTCGTGCAGCATCGCCTTGGCCTTGGGCTGCTGGGCCTTGGGCAGTTTGTCCAGCACGTTGGCCGTCTTGTGAACCCAGCAGCGTTGTTCCTTCGTCGAAGGGAACACCTGGCGCAACGCCTTCCAGAAGCCCAACGCACCATCGCCAACGGCCAGGCTCGGCGCCACGGTCAGGCCACGAGCCTGGCAGTCCAAGAGCAACGCCTTCCACGACTGCTCCGACTCCCGGAAGCCGTCGCCCAGGGCGATCAGCTCCTTGTGGCCGTCGGCGGTGGCCCCCATCAGGACCAGGATGCACTGCCGGTCCTCCTCCAAGCGGATGTTGAAATGCACGCCATCGGCCCAGACATAGACGTAATGCCTACCGGCCAAGGATCGCTTGCTCCAGGCATCGTATTCTTCTTGCCAGACGGCCTTGAGCCGGGTAACGGTGGTCGCCGACAGCCCCTTGGCCTGGGGTCCGAGGAGGGCGGCGAGCGCTTCGGAGAAATCGCCGGTGCTGACGCCCTTGAGGTACAGCCACGGGATCAACTCTTCGATACTTTTGGTCTTGCGCAGGTACGGCGGCAGGATCGCCGAGCTGAACTTCTCACGCTGCTCTGACGGGCGTCGGTCTTGCACCCGTGGTTGCTTGACCTCGACCGGCCCGATGCCGGTGAGAATAGTCCGTTGTGGCAGCGAGCCATTGCGCACGACCTGCCGCCTGCCGTATTCATCGCAAAGGTGAGAGCGTTCCTCCAAGAAGGCAGCGACCTCGGCCTGGATGGCCTGGGCCAGCAGTTGCGTGGCTCCGTGGCGAAGGACCTCGGTGAGGATGTCCTTGTGGTTGGGCAGTGGCAGGGCGTCGTTATTCGTGGTAGCTTCGTTCATGGTGGCGTACTCCAGTGCCTCGTGGGCATATGGGTGGGTTCGTATACACCCAGGGTACGCCGCCTTTTTCAAGCTTTCATCCACAACTTTCGATCATAGCTCGTAAAATCATGGCTTACACCATTGAAGCCGTTTACGAAAACGGCGTACTCAAGCCGTTGGGAACTCTGTACCTGAGGGAACAGCAAAAGGTTCAAATCACCATCCAAGAGCCGGTGGATTGGGTGTACCGCACACGCGGAATTATCCCTTGCTCCGACCACGCACTAATCGAATGGGCCGCGATGGATCCCGATCTCGAATATGATTTCGGGAGGGGACCATGACCTTTGCCGACCTCGTTAAGGGCGATTCGCTTTTTGTGGATGCCAACACTTTCATTTACCATTGCACAATCGATCCTGTCTGGGGCCCTGCTTGCACCGATCTGCTCGATCGGATCGGTCTCGATGAGATTACCGCCTTCACTTCGACTCACATTCTCTGGAGGTCTGCCATCGTCTCATGACCCTGGAAGCAGCCCGGCAATTGGGCAAGCCGCAAGGATCCATGGTGAAGTTCCTCAAGGGCCATTTGGATGAAATCCGCACATTGACCTTCGGCAATTGGTTAGCGCCCTCGGTCGCCTTGTCCGACTGACCTGTCCCACAGAGCGCAGCTGCACTCCGGGTTTTTTGCTATCTTGCCTGCATGGACGAACCCGCTTGTTCAGGCTGCCAGGCGTTGCAACGCCGCGTCGCCGAACTGGAAGCCCAGGTCGAGCGACTTACCCGCCTGCTCGAACAGCAGCAGCGCGCCGGCAAGCGTCAGGCAGCCCCTTTTGCTAAAGGCCTTCCCAAGCCCAACCCCAAGAAGCCGGGACGCAAACCCGGAAAGGACTACGGCACCAAGGCGCATCGGCCGCCGCCGGAACGCATCGACGAGGTCCACGAGGCTCCCTTACCCGAGGCTTGCCCCGACTGTGGGGGTCCAATCGAGCCAACTCACGTCGATCAGCAGTATCAGGTCGAGATCCCACGACAGCCGGTCCACCGCCAATTTAACATCCACGTCGGCTGTTGTCGGCGGTGCCACCGGCGCGTTCAGGGCCGACATGCCTTGCAGACCTCCGACGCTCTGGGGGCTGCGGCGTCGCAACTGGGGCCGGACGCTCAGGCCACGGTCGTCGAGTTGAACAAGCAAGCGGGTCTGTCGCACGGCAAGGTGAGCCGCGTCTTGGAGAGCTTATTTGGCATCTCCCTGACACCGGGCGGCAGCGTCCACACCGTCTTGCGAGCAGCGCGGCGCTGCGAGCCGGTCTACGAAACAATCTGTCAGTCGGTCGCGCGGTCTGCCTGGGTTGTTCCCGACGAAACCGGCTGGCATGTCGGCGGCTGGGGTGCCTGGCTGCATGCGCTGGTAAGCGCCGAGGCGACCGCCTACGTCATCGACCCGACCCGCTCCGGTGCCGTGGCCGAGCGTCTGATCGGCGCAGACTACGCTGGAGTGATGATTCACGACGGCTGGTCGCCCTACGACAACTTTGAGCAAGCGCGCCATCAACAGTGCCTGGGCCACCTTCTACGTCGCTGTCACGAGATGCTCCAGAGTGCCGCGGCCGGCGCGGTGCGGTTCCCACGACGGATCAAGGAGCTACTGCTAGCGGCCCTGGGCCTGCGCGATCGCCATGCCGCGGGCCAGGTCAGCGATCATGGTCTGGCAGTGGCGCGAGGCCGGCTGGACAACGAACTGGCCGATGCCATATTCCCCCTCAAGAGCAACGCGGCCAACGAGCGGCTGGCGCAGCACTTGTGGAACCACCGCGATCAGCTCCTGACGTTTTTGCATGTGCCGGGTCTGGACGCCACCAACTGGCGAGCGGAGTTGGCCATCCGCTTCGGCGTCATTTTACGCAAGGTCTGGGGAGGCAACCGGACTTGGGTAGGAGCGCGAGCGCAAGCGGTGCTGATGTCGGTATGGCGAACATGCTGGCAGCAGGGACGTTCGGCCCTAGACTTCCTCAGCCAGTTCCTTCGCGGTGAATCGGTGATCCTATCCTTGCCCCCGTGACCCACCTGGTGACAACTCACGCAACTTGCAAAAGTTCTTTCGCCAACGACTATCTGCTGATACCATGTGGAGTTCCCCACGAAAAGTGGACACGGAGTTAAGGCGTGCGTGATTGCTCGTACTCCGCCGGGGCCACATATCCCAACGAGGAGTGACGGCGTTGGTTGTTGTAGAAGACCTCGATGTACTCGACGACCGCCGCTCGCGCCTCCGCCCGCGTGACGAAGTCCGCGTCGTGGACCAACTCCTTCTTGAGCGAGGCGAAAAAACTCTCCATCGGCGCGTTGTCCCAACAGTCCGCCCGCCGGCTCATGCTGCAGGTGATGCCGTACTTGGCCAGCAGCCATTGGTAGTGTTCACTGGCGTATTGGCTACCTCGATCCGAGTGCGCCAAAAGCCCCTCGTCGGGCAGCCGCCGTTGCACGGCCATCGCCAAGGCGTCCACGACGAGGCGGCTCTCCATGTGTTGGGCCATTGCCCAGCCGACCACACGCCGCGAGTACAAATCCTCGACGGCGGCCAGGTACAGCCAGCCCTCCCGCGTCGGGATGTAGGTGATGTCGGCCACCCAGGCTTCATTCGCCTCGGAGGGGTTGAACTGCCGGTCCAGAAGGTTCTCCGCCACGGGCAAGTCGTGGTCGGAGTCCGTGGTGGTACAGCGAAACTTCCTCGCGGTTTTCGCGGCAATACCGGCCTGACGCATCAGCTTGGCGACGGTGTTGACGCAGCAGCCGTGACCGCGAGCGAGCAACTCGGCATGGATGCGTGGGCTGCCGTAGCGTGCCTTGACCTCGGCGTGGACGGCCCGGATCGCCACGAGCAGGGCGTCACGCCGTTGCTCGGCCCGGCTGCGAAGAGATCGCCGCCAGGCGTAGTAACCAGCGGCAGAGACCTCCAACGTCTCGCACAGCCAGCGCACCGGCCATTGGTCCTTGTGTTGGTCGATAAAGCGGTAGGTCATGTCGCCTCCCTGGCGAAGAATGCCGCCGCTTTTTTTAGGATGTCACGCTCGGCCAGGAGCCGTTTGTTCTCGGCCCGAAGGCGGTGGTTTTCCTCCTCGAAGGGAGAAAGTTTACCGCGTCCGGGGAAGGCGTGTTCGCCCTGGTCCTGGAATGCTTGCTTCCAATTGCGGATGAGGTTCTCGCTGATGCCGAGTGAGCGTGCGGCCTCGGCGACGGAGTAGCCCTGCTGTGTGACGAGTTTGACGGCCTCGGCCTTGAACTCCGGTGTATAGGTGCGTCGCGTTCGTGCCATTGCTGGACCTCCCAGGGTGATTGTACACCCTTAACTGGGTGTCCACGAATCGTGGGGAAGTCCACATGCGCCAATCAAATGCGATCAGGAGAAGGCAGCTATGGCGCTCGATTTTCAGGGGTAAAAGCCGCTGCCCGATTTGTGGCGACGTAATCGGGCAAGAGGACGATATTGTGGCAACCACGCATTTCATCACAGGCCGAGAAGACCCACTTTGGCGATTCTCGGACGCTGCAATGCACAAGAAGTGTTTTCTCAGTTGGGAGCTGAGGGAAACATTTGTTGCCCAATTCAACGCCGAGATGGGAGCAATTACCTGGGGAAACGGTACTTTTCACGAGATGCAACCGGACGGGAGTATTCTCTCGAAGAAGCGAGAAGCGTGAGGCGACGACCGGATTAACGGCCCGCTGAACGAAGCTGCTAGAGAGGAACACGCTAATCAAATACGACCTTCTTTCGTCAAGGCATTGAAGACCTGTGCCTTGGCAAACTTCAGCTTTTGACGATCTCGCCGGCTATGGTGCCAACGATTGCCGCCCTCTGTCAGCAGATTGGCTTGCTAACCAATGATGCAGCCGTCGTCGCCATCTTGCAATCGAGCGGACTGACCAAGATAGCCAGCAACGATCCCGATTTCGACCGCGTTCCGGGCGTCACCCGCTACGCGCCTCTGTGATCGCACGACGGCTATTTCGCGTCCGGTTTTTTCACTTCAGGAGGATTTCTCTGGGCCTTGGCCAGCATCTGGGCAACGTCGTCCCAGAGTTTTTGCCACGCCGAGCGTTCCGCTTCGGGCATCCGGGCCAGGCTCTCGGGACCGCGCACGCCGGCGAAGTCGGTGTCCTGGAGCCAGTGTTGCATCCGTTGGGCGATCTCCGGGCCGGCCTTGTCCGCGTTTTTCTCCATCACCTGTCCATACGCTTTCAGGTCGGCCCGCAGCCAATCCAGGGCTTGCTGGCGCAGGCGAGCGCGTTCTTTCGCGTCGAGCTTGTCGGCATCCTTACCCTGGCCGCAGCCGGCGAGGGCGGCGGCGCAGGCGGCGTTGTAACGGTGCTGTTCATCCAGGTCGTTGGCCAGTTGCGGCTTCTCAGCGAAGACCTCGGTGTAAAAGCGGAAGGCAGCGGCGTGAAGCTGCTTGCACGGCATCTGGCACAATAGGGCAAGCGCCAAGCATTCGGCAGTATCGGCGGGTTGTTTCTGTCCGCTCAGGATCAACGGCAGTTTGCCGTCGAGTTCCACCAAACGCTCGCAATTCCGCACCCATTGAGCAGAAGGATGAGGCCAACGCGGGTTCTTGGAGCCGAGTTCATGGCCACGGCGGAAGGATAGCAGGGCTTCAGCGAACTGCCCCTTCTTTTCGAGCACTGCCCCCAGGTTGCAGTGGGCCTCGGCGAAATCCTTCTTGAGACGGATGGCCTCGCGGCACTCGGCGATGGCCTCGTCCAGACGGCCCTTGTCCTTCAGAGCAACGCCGAGGTTGCAGTGGGCCTCGGCGAAATCTTTCTTGAGACGGATGGCCTCGTGGTACTCGGCGATGGCCGCGTCCAGACGGCCCTTGTCCAGCAGGGCGTTGCCGAGGTTGATGTGGGCACCGGCGTAATCCTTCTTAAGTTGGATGGCTTCCTGGTACTCGGCGATAGCTTCCTCTAGCTGGCCCTTCCTTATCAGATCGACGCCGAGATTGTTGTGGGCCTCGGCGAAATCCTTGTTCAGCCGGATGGCCTTGCGGTGCTCGACGATGGCTTCCTCCAGCTGACCCTTGTTACTGAGCACGGAACCGAGACCGTTGTAGGCCAGTGCATCATCCTTGTTGAGTCGGATGGCCTCGCGGTACTCGGTGATGGCTTCCTCCGGCAAGCCCTTATCCGCCAGAGCGCTGCCTAGGTTGGTGTGGGCCATCGCGAAGTCCTTCTTAAGCCGGATGGCCTCGCGGTACTCGACGACAGCTTCGTCCAGCCGGCCCTTGTCGCACAAAACGTTGCCGAGGCTGACGTGGGGCTCGGCGGCATCCTTGTCGAGTCGGATGGCCTCCTGACACTCGGCGATGGCCTCCTCCAGTTGGCCCTTTTTCCTCAGAACGATACCCAGGTTGTTATGGGGAACGGCGTCATCCTTATCGAGTCGGATGGCCTCCTGGTTTTCGGCGATGGCCGCGTCCAGCAAGCCTTTCTTCTCCAGAGCGACGCCGAGGTGAACGTGGGCAGCGGGGCTCTCAGGGCGAAGGGCCACCGCCACTACTGCGAAGTGATACTCTTCCTCTACTTGAGGAGGCTGCATGGCATAGAAGAAGTTCCGGAGTATATCATTGAGCCAGAAATCGCTGGGATGCCGCCGCTGTGCCTCGCGTAGAAACGGCTCCGCCCGATCACGAGATTGCTTGTCGCTCAGAAGGGCCCATCCTAGTATATGAAGCGTTACAGGAGGAAGATGAAAGACTTCCTCTGCGGCAGCCGCCTCCCGCAGCGCTTGTCAGATCCCTTCGTTCCAGTGCATCTCGTATCCGCGTCCTCCAGCCATCCGGGTCTGCAAGGCGAGCAACACGAAGCAAAGCCTTCCAACTGGGATCGTCTGCCCCCCGGATGGCCCGACGGGTCAAGGCCCAGTGACTCAAAACCGCTGCCAATTCGATTGCTACTGCGGACCTGCCGATGCGCTCCCCCGCCTCCTCCACCGTCAGGCTCTCCACATCCAGGCCCGCATCCCGGAACATCTTCTCGTACAGGCTATCAACCCCTTCGTGATCGATGCCGCCATGCTTCCCCCCAGTCATCCTCTTCAGGCGGACGTTTTCCAACTTGTCCAGCAGTTCCAGATCGGCCAGCCGCGCCTGCACGCGCTGCCGCAGCGCTTCGTCCACGTCCGCCCCAGCCAGCAGCCCCTCTGCCCGCCGGGCTGCCGACAAAGCTTCCGGCAAACGGCGTTGCTGTTGCCAGGACAGCGACTCCTCCCAGGCCAACGCTATTGCTTGTTCCATCGCGGTTCGCCGCGCCGCCGCGTCGCGGGCCACCCAGCCGATGCTGCCCGCCAGCACTGCCAGTCCCACCACCAGCGCCGCCACAACGCCCGCCACCAGCGGCTTGTGACGCCGACTCCAGCGGCCCACTCGTGCGATCAGCGACGGACGCCGCGCCCGGATCGGCCGGTCGTCCAGCCAGTGTCGCAAGTCGTCGGCCAACGCCTGGGCGGTGGCATAGCGGTCCTGCGGTCGCTTCTCCATCGCCTTGAGTACGATGGTCTCCAACTCCACCGGGATGGCCTTGCTCAGCCGGCGCGGCCGCACCGGTTCCTCGAAGGCGACCTGCCGCAACAACTCCTGCCGGTCATTCCCCCCGAAGGCCGGCTGCAATGTCAGCAATTCGTAGAGTGTGACGCCCAGGGAGTAGACGTCGGTGCGGTGGTCGAGGACCACGCGCTTGGCCAACGCCTGCTCCGGAGACATGTAGCGCAGCGTGCCCACCAGATCGCCGGTCATCGTCAGGCCACCCTCGCCCTGCTGCACCTGCGCCAGGCCGAAGTCCGTCACCCACAAATTGCCACGGCCATCCAGCAGCAGATTGCCCGGTTTGATGTCCCGATGGACGATCCCTAACTGGTGGGCGTGGTCTAGCGCCTCGGCCGCCTGCACCCCCAACCCCGCGACCTTGCGATAATACTCCCGCCCCTCTTTGCCCTCCCCCGTTAACGGCGTAGCATCACCCGCCGCACGAACCGTTGGAGTCGCCGCGGCCGCCTCGCCCGGCGGTGGATGGTACGCCGTGGTCCGCCCTTCCACCGGCGTCGGACCTTGGAGTAACTGGCGGATGAATTCGCTGAGCGGTTGGCCGTCGATGAACTGCATGGCGTAGAAGTGGACGCCGCGCTCGCAGCCCACGAAGTAGACCGGCACGATGTTCGTATGGTGCAGGCACGCCGCCTGCGCCTCATTCTGGAAGCGCCGCAGCTGCCGCGCGTCCATCGTGGCGGCAAAGGGCAGCACCTTCAGCGCCACTCGCCGCCGCAAGGACACCTGCTCCGCCTCGTAGACGATGCCCATCCCGCCCCGGCCCACCTCGCGGATGATACGGAAATCGCCCAGTTCGCCGGGCAAATCGTCCGCGGGCGTCGAAGATGATGCCCCGCTGTTCTCACTGACCGGACGGACGAACTGCATGCCGGGGAGGATCTGGCGCAGCACGTCAGCCACTTCGGGATGGCGGCGGACGTACTCCTCCACGTCGGGCTTCTCCCCGCGCCGCACTCGCTCCATGAACGCATCGACCACCTCGGCCACCCGCTCCTCGACCGTGCCGTTGCAACTGAGGTTGTCGCTCATGGTGCTTCGTCCTTCTTGTTCATCTCGGCCAGGATCTTGTGCAGCCGTACCAGCGCCCGCCCGGCCCGCTTGCGAGCTGTGGCCGGTTCGATGTCCAGAATGCAGCCGATCTCCTCGTACGACAGCTCCTCGTAATGCCGCATCAGCAGCACCTCGCGGTCGGCCTCCGCCAGCCGACCGAGCGCCTCCTGCATGCGCCTGGCCCGCTCCTCCTGGTCGATCCGCAGGTTGGGCGCGGCCCCGGAATCCACGAGGTTCTGCGCCAGCACCAGCGACGAGCGGTCGGGCAGTTGCACCTCGCGGCGCACCGAGCGGCGGGCGGCCCCAACATGCTGGCGGCGCAGCATCAGCAGGCGCTCGTAGGCGGTCTTGCGCAGCCACAACCGGAAGGGCATGGGCCGGCGGCTCAGAAAATCCGGCAGGCGGCGCGTGGCTTCCATCTGCGCCTCCTGCACCACGTCGGAGGCATCCAGCCGCGCCCGCAACATGGGATCGAGGTGCGTGTCCACGAACTCCACGAGCCGCGGCCGATGGCGGCGCAGGAGCCGTCCGCAGGCTTGCGGATCTCCCGCGACTGCCTGCTCCAGCAGAACTTGCGTCGCCTGCGAGTCGGGTTCGATCTCGGCCATGACTTCCTCCCTATAAGCATTCACCTGTCAGCCGAAGACCACATGTGACACGCCGGAGCAGAAAATCGCGTGCGGGTGGCGTATTTCACAAAAAAGAGTTCAACGATCTGAAGGGTCTGAGCGGTGCGTGTCGGATTTGCGCGCACCACGAACCCGGTCCCGGGAGCCGGAGAGGCTTCCCCAGAGGGCGCTGGATGTCCGCTATCCGTAACGGTTGTAACGACCGCGAAGAGGGAATGCAAGCACCTAGTTTTTCGGCAACAAGAAGAAAGCCGCGAAGGCGCCCTGTTCCCGCGGATCGGATCGGCCTATCGCCCCGGTCTGCCAAAGCCGCAAACATTGCGTATTCGACCACACGCCCCGCACGGGATTGCTCAGCCGCATCCTTGACCGCTACCCGTTCCGGTCTATGATGCCTCCGTCGAACTTCTCCGCGTGACGTCCAGCATGCCGGGATGGCGGCGGTCGTCCGTGTACCCTTTCCCTTTCCCCGATGTGAGGTGTGATGCCATGGCGCAAGCGACGATGAAGCGTTCGGCTCCCCCGGCCATCCGCCAGACCAAGCTGCTCATCAACAATAAGTGGGTCGATCCGGCCGAGGGCGGCTCCTTCGACACGTACAACCCGGCCACCGGCGAGGAGATCGCCAAGGTGGCGGCTGCCTCGGCGAAGGATGTGGACAAGGCCGTCAAGGCGGCCCGGCGGCGCCTCGAATCCGGCCCGTGGGCCAAGATGGACGCCGCCGACCGCGGCCGGCTCCTGTTCAAGCTCGCCGACCTCATCGAGAAGGAATCGAAGGACCTGGCCGCGCTCGAATCGCTCAACGGCGGCAAGACGATCAACGACGCGCAGGGCGACATGCAGGGCGTCGTCAACACGCTGCGCTATTACGCCGGCTGGGCCGACAAGATCGAGGGCCGAACCGTGCCGGTGCGCGGCAACTTCCTCTGCTACACGCTGCGCCAGCCGGTCGGCGTCGTCGGCCAGATCATCCCGTGGAACTTCCCGCTCCTCATGCTGGCGTGGAAGTGGGGGCCGGCCCTGGCGTGCGGCAACACCATCGTCATGAAGCCGGCCGAGCAGACGCCGTTGACCGCCCTGCGCGTCGGCGAACTGGCGATGGAGGCCGGCTTCCCCGCCGGCGTCGTCAACATCGTCAACGGCATGGGCGAGACGACCGGCGCCGCGCTGCGTGGCCCATCCCGACGTGGACAAGATCGCCTTCACCGGCCACGTCGATACGGCCAAGATCATCCAGAAGTCGGCGGCCGACACGCTCAAGCGCACCACCTTCGAGTTGGGCGGCAAATCGCCCAACGTCATCTTCGCCGACGCCGACATGGACGAGGCGGTCGCCGGCGCCTTCCACGCCATCTACTTCCACGGCGGCCAGTGCTGCACGGCCGGCAGCCGGCTGTTCGTCGAGGAGAAGATCCATCAGGAGTTCGTCGAGCGCCTGGCCGAGAAGGCCAAGGAGCGCAAGCTCGGCGACCCGCTCGACCCGAAGACCGAGCAAGGCCCGCAGGTCTCGCAGGAGCAGATGGACAAGATCCTCGGCTACTGCCGAGCTGGGCCAGAAGCAGGGCGCGACGCTGATGACGGGCGGCCAGCGCTTCGGCGACAAGGGCTTCTTCGTCGAGCCGACCATCTTCGACAACGTCAAGGACGACATGGCCATCGCCAAGGACGAGATCTTCGGCCCGGTCGTCAGCGTGCTGCCGTTCAAGGCGGTCGATGAGGTGATCGACCGGGCCAACAGCACGTACTACGGCCTGGCGGCCGCGGTGTGGACGAAGGACATCGACAAGGCGCACCGCTTCGCCAAGGAGGTGAAGGCCGGGACGGTGTGGGTGAACTGCTACCACGTCGTCGATACGACCACGCCGTTCGGCGGCTTCAAGATGTCCGGCCAGGGCCGCGAGAACGGCGAGGCGGCGCTGGAGCATTACACCGAGATGAAGACGGTGACGGTGAAGCTGAAGTAAGCCAGCGAAGACCGAATGAGGGTGCCAGGGATCGCTTCGTTTGGAGCGATCTCTGGTGCCTTCTTCGGTTTCCCTTTTGATTACTCGCTTCGACCGAGAGTGTGTATAATCTCTGCGGGCCAAGAACCTCGTATTTGGAGATGAGTGGCCTTGTCTTTCTTGAGGTTCTCATGCACTCCCTCGTTTCAACACTCTATCGTCGCCTCTGCGATTCCCTTCCTCCTTCCGTGGCGGACGTACCCGAGGCTGAGCGGGCAATCCACAAACTGCGTTGTTTATGGCTAACGTCTGGTTATCGCGAACAATTCACGGACGACCTTATCCGCGCTCTCCGAGATATAACCCGCCGCTTTCCTTACTACAACAAACGGAACATGCGAGCGCGACTCTACGTTCCTCAACCACTCACTTCTCTCGAACAAGAGGAACTGCCTTTGGAGTTCCCCACGAAAAGTGGACACGGAGTTAAGGCGTGCGTGATTGCTCGTACTCCGCCGGGGCCACATATCCCAACGAGGAGTGACGGCGTTGGTTGTTGTAGAAGACCTCGATGTACTCGACGACCGCCGCTCGCGCCTCCGCCCGCGTGACGAAGTCCGCGTCGTGGACCAACTCCTTCTTGAGCGAGGCGAAAAAACTCTCCATCGGCGCGTTGTCCCAACAGTCCGCCCGCCGGCTCATGCTGCAGGTGATGCCGTACTTGGCCAGCAGCCATTGGTAGTGTTCACTGGCGTATTGGCTACCTCGATCCGAGTGCGCCAAAAGCCCCTCGTCGGGCAGCCGCCGTTGCACGGCCATCGCCAAGGCGTCCACGACGAGGCGGCTCTCCATGTGTTGGGCCATTGCCCAGCCGACCACACGCCGCGAGTACAGATCCTCGACGGCGGCCAGGTACAGCCAGCCCTCCCGCGTCGGGATGTAGGTGATGTCGGCCACCCAGGCTTCATTCGCCTCGGAGGGGTTGAACTGCCGGTCCAGAAGGTTCTCCGCCACGGGCAAGTCGTGGTCGGAGTCCGTGGTGGTACAGCGAAACTTCCTCGCGGTTTTCGCGGCAATACCGGCCTGACGCATCAGCTTGGCGACGGTGTTGACGCAGCAGCCGTGACCGCGAGCGAGCAACTCGGCATGGATGCGTGGGCTGCCGTAGCGTGCCTTGACCTCGGCGTGGACGGCCCGGATCGCCACGAGCAGGGCGTCACGCCGTTGCTCGGCCCGGCTGCGAAGAGATCGCCGCCAGGCGTAGTAACCAGCGGCAGAGACCTCCAACGTCTCGCACAGCCAGCGCACCGGCCATTGGTCCTTGTGTTGGTCGATAAAGCGGTAGGTCATGTCGCCTCCCTGGCGAAGAATGCCGCCGCTTTTTTTAGGATGTCACGCTCGGCCAGGAGCCGTTTGTTCTCGGCCCGAAGGCGGTGGTTTTCCTCCTCGAAGGGAGAAAGTTTACCGCGTCCGGGGAAGGCGTGTTCGCCCTGGTCCTGGAATGCTTGCTTCCAATTGCGGATGAGGTTCTCGCTGATGCCGAGTGAGCGTGCGGCCTCGGCGACGGAGTAGCCCTGCTGTGTGACGAGTTTGACGGCCTCGGCCTTGAACTCCGGTGTATAGGTGCGTCGCGTTCGTGCCATTGCTGGACCTCCCAGGGTGATTGTACACCCTTAACTGGGTGTCCACGAATCGTGGGGAAGTCCACTTTGCGCAAGCCCACCCCTCTTAGTTACAGGTGGACCCGTCTTATCGATGATCGTCCTTAGTCTTCTCCTACTTCGTCTCAAAGTAACCGAACAGGCCATGAAAGATGTCAAACCGGGGGAGGAGGCTGTCCGTATCCGTTTTTCAGACCGGAAGAGGGGTGAATCCTGGCCAGCAAGTGGCTCGATGACTCCCGAATCTGTCAGATTTGCTCGTCATGAAGTACTGCAGCGATTCCCGGCAAGCCGTTGCGGTGAAGCGCTTCGAGATATTCGGCAGGCGACAGCGGGGGCCGCGTCAGAGCGGCTCGGTGTTCGCTGGCGGTGGCGACGACGATTCCGCTGTCCATGAGTTGATACACAAAAGAGTCGGGCGTAACAGCCGCCATATGAAACGGACTCAGGATCTCCGGCGGGAAATCCTTGGTATTGAAGGTCACGATCACATCGGCGACGCAGGCCAGAGCAGCGGCCAAAACGTGGCGGTCATCCGGGTCAGGCAGCGTCAACCGCTGCTCCCATCGCTGGTAGCCAAGCACGCGACATCCGCGAACGTGCTGATCCATCAACTGTCGAGTCCGCGATAGGGCACCGCGAGGCAAGTCCGGCCTGTCGCGCAGGACGGCTCGTATCCATTCGCGGTGAATACGGCCGGTCCACTTCGCCCGCATCACACCCTGACGCCTGCCGTGGATGGCTAACCGGATGAGAACGTCTCGCAGGAAAGCTGGGTAAAGAACGCAGGCATCATAAACGGCGATGACTGGCTCCATGTCGCATCACTGCGCCTTCGCCTTGGGTGGTCTTTCCGTATTGTACAGCCCCAGATCCTGCGATAGCTGGGCCATTTCGTCCGCCGCGTTTTTCGCCCGCTGGAACATCTTCTCCTTGTACTTCATCAAAGCATCAGTCGGGATGCGGCGGTGCTTGCCCACCATGCGGCAGGGCAACTCCTGTTGCTTGATAAGCTTGATGACAAAGGGGCGCGAAACGTCCAGGAACTCCGCGGCCTGCGTGGTCGTCATCTCGGCGGGTGGCGGTTGGCACAATCCTTTGTACGCCCGATGCACGGTAGCCTCCAATTCCGGCGGTACTTCGATACGGATTCCGTCGATCGCGATTTCTACTCGCCCTTGGCGGGGTGCCTGGGTGGTCTCTTCTCTTTTCGAGGAACCCTCCGTGAGCTTTCCAGCAACTTTTTGTCCGGTATCGGACATGGCATCACCTTGGCTGTCGAATCAAATAGTGTCTGTTCTTCCTTGCCTTTTTACCCAATAAGTGAAACAAATGCAACAGATGAAACAGATGCAAAGACAGAAAAGAAGGTTAATTCACACAGCCTCTCGCGCCGCGTACTCGATGAGCTTTACCCGAAGTACGTGAACGTCTTGTTCGTCTCCACGACGTTGGCCATGTACCAGTCATGCACCTCATCGTGTCCGATGGGGCCGATGCCGGGGGCGATCACGCCCGTCAGGTTCTGTGACGGGATCGGCTGGCCGGATTGGTTGGGCAGGGCCGTCGGTCCTTCGCCCCACAGGTTGAGGAACTGCTCGACCGGTGCGGCGAAATGTTGTCCCGACAGCGTTTGCTGATCGAACACTTCCGCCTGTGTCACGTCGGGGGGCACAATCACTTGCGGGTCTTGGACGATCGCCTGAAAGATGTACGCCAGCGCGGCGATGTAGTCCGCTAACAGGTCGTTCGAGTTCCAGTTGAGCACGCCAAACTGGTTATTGGCGGGGTGCGGGTCGAGCATCGTCATCTGAATGTAGCCGCCGTGGAAGGCCGGATCGTTGACGCCTTCCAGATCTTGGAGCGCCTGGCTGACAACCACGTTGCCGCGGCTGTGGCCGATGAAGTTGATGTCCACCACGTCTCCCGGATGCTGGGCGGCGAGTTGATCGACTTCCGCGAGGACTTGCTGCGTAAGCTGACTCGCTGCCTTGGCCGTGATACCGGGGAACGGCATCAGGCTCTCCTGCACCCAGTTGAACGGGAGGACCGCTTCGTAATGATCCACCTGGTGGAGCGCTGTGGCCATCTGCGTTTCCCAGGTGGGAGTCGTCGGCCGGAAAAAGTTGAACGCGATGCCGTGGACGATCACGCCCAGCGTGTGCGTCTCGAACGAAGCAGTGTTGTTGGCAATGTTGCCCTCGGCGATGGTCCCGTTGGGATTGGCGACCACGACGACGAACGGCCGGGCCGTGTTCGGCGTGAGGGCTGTTAGCGCCAGCTTGACGCTCTGGTGCTGGCCGACAGAAAGATCGGCACTGTCGGATGTGGGGAGGACGGCCGTGCCGATCAGCTGCGCCGGTGAGCGAGTTGAAATTCGCCGACCGATAGATGTTAAAGTGGAGTGCTTGCCCAGCAAGGTCCGCGCCGGTGATGTTGTACGAGACGCTGATGGATCGAGAATCGGTCGTGGTAGCGCCGAGCATCTGAATGTCCGGCGTCGCAGTCAGGAGCATGCGGTCTTCCAGCGGTTCCAGGCGGGGTCGAATCGTCGAGCGCATCGTGAACCCTCCTCTTCCGGCAAGAACAGAAAACCTGGGCAAAGCATCCTCCGAAAATACCATGAGTGTCAACGAGGACGCCATCAGAAAGGATTGGGAATGAGCGCGGAACAGGGTTTGATCGTCAGCGTGTCGGGCATTCGCGGCATCGTGGGGCAGTCGCTGACGCCGGCGGCGGCGCTGGCGTTCGCCTCCGCCCTCGGTTCTCATACGAACGGCGGACGCATCGTCGTCAGCCGCGACGGCCGGCCCAGCGGCATCATGCTGCGCCATGCGGTGCTGGCCGGTCTGAGCGCGGCGGGATGCGAAGTACACGACCTTGGCATCGCGCCGACGCCGACTGTCGGTTTGGCCGTGCGTGCGCTAAAAGCGGCCGGCGGCATTCAGATCACCGCCAGCCATAATCCGGCTCCGTGGAACGGACTCAAATTGTTCGGACCCGATGGCCGCGTTCTCAGCGCCGTCGAGGGCCGCAAGGTGCAGGCTCTTTTCGAGAGCGATACCGGCCGTCGTGTGAGTTGGGACGCGCTGGGCGCCGTACACGATTACGCCAAGGCGGAAGATTTACACCGCGATCGCATCCTGGAGTTGGTCGATGGAAAGCGCATCCGAGCGGCCAAACTAAGGGGATTTCTCGACGCCAACGGTGGCGCGGGAGGACCGCTCGGACGCCGACTGCTGGAGGCACTCGGAGTCGAGACGATCGACCGTGGCTGCGACGCCGATGGCGTCTTCCTGCACGATCCGGAGCCGACCGCCGAGAACCTGCGCGCCATCTGCCCTCTGGTGGCCGGGGAGCGGGCGAACATCGGCTTCGCGCTCGATCCCGACTCGGATCGGCTCGCGCTCCTGGACGAGAAGGGTCATTACATCGGCGAGGAGTTGACGTTGGCCCTGGCGGTGCTGTTCCGTCTGCGCCAGAAGCGCGGGCCGGTGGTCATCAACATGTCCACCTCGCGCGTGACGGAGGACATCGCGGCCCGGCACGGCTGTGTCTGCCATCGCGCGGCGGTCGGCGAGGCCAACGTCGCCGACAAGATGCTCGAAGTCGGCGCGCTCCTGGGCGGCGAGGGCAACGGCGGCGTCATCGACCCGCGTGTCGGCCTGGTGCGCGACCCGTTCATCGGCATGGGCATGGTCCTCAACCTCATGGCCGAGACCGGGCGGAAGCTGAGCGAGCTGGTGTCGGAACTGCCGGTGTATCACATCGTCAAGGACAAGTACACGGTGCCGCGTGAACGCCTGCCGGAGTTGTTCGAGGCGCTGACAAAGCGCTGGCCGGAGGCGGCGGTCAATCGTGTGGACGGCCTGCGGCTGGACTGGGCCGATCGCTGGCTGCATGTGCGGCCGAGCAATACCGAACCGATCGTGCGCGTCATCGCCGAGGCGCCGCGGCAGGCGGACGCGGAGGGATTGTGCCGTGACGTGGGAGCGCTGCTTTAGACCCGTGAGCGCATACGGTACGCAGTCGTCAGCCGTGCGCCGATTTGTCGAGCGGCTGCTGAGGGTCGTGGAAACCTGTCGGCGGCAACAGCAGAAAGTGTTCTCTCGGCTGGTTAAGGCCGTGGAGGCTCGCTTCGCTGGTGAAGCCGCTCCTTCTCTCTTGTCTGGAGTGTGAACCATTACCTGTTGACGGACCAAGACTTGCGTGACCTGCTTGCTTACCTGGCCGCGCCGTTGATTAGGGGCGGGGTATTGGCATGTTGAAAAAATGCTTTTCCCCTGTGTACAGAAAGTGCCGCGCCGCAGTTAATCCTGCAGGGGAGAATACGTGACGTGGCAGTCAGGAGGCACCGGCTCGTCGTGGTAGGGCAGCAAAATCCCCTCGCTCGCCGTTTCATGCGACGATTTATGTTTTTTGCGTTTTAACTGTCTCGATCTTTCCGGCGTTTGGTCATTAAAGAAGTAGAGCGCGGGCGGAAGCAGCCCGTTGCGGCGACTCGATTCCATGATACCGAATGGATCGGCCCGGCTGCGCACCGCGAGGCGGCGAAAAATCGCCCGGCGAGTTCTGCCGCCAAGCCTAAGCCTCACCGGGCAGGCACGCCCAAGGGCTTGGTCTGCGCACCTTGTCGATCGCCCTTTTTACCCAATCGCGGACCGACCACTCAATGCAGAGGAGTTTGCTCATGGCCCTGTCATCCGCGCGTTCCTCCTCGACTCGGTTCGACTCGCTCCACGCCCTCCTGGTCCGCCTGCGGCTGCGGCCGGCCGGCGCCGGCTGGCTGGAAAAGCGGCAGCTCTTTCGTCCCCGCCTCGAAATGCTCGAAGATCGCGTTGTTCCTGCCGGCAGTTGGCAGAACCTCGCCGCATCCGGGTCGGCGCCGCCCAACGGCGGCGGGGCCATGATGCTGCTGTCGAATGGAAGTGTCCTGATTCAGGACGGACTCAACTCGAATTCCGCGCCGGGGCAAAGCCCGAATTTTTTCCAGCTTTCACCCCAGACCAACACCGGAAGCTATGTCAACGGCGCATGGTCCGGAACCGGCAGCATGAGTGAGAAGCGTTTGTTCTTCAGTACAGCCACCTTGCCCGACGGCCGGGTCTTTGCCGTGGGCGGCGAATATCCGAAGTTCTCCAACACCGCCGAGATCTACGATCCGACAACCGGCGTCTGGTCCTCCGTCGATTCCGTCCCCACGCTATCCACCAACGTCGATCTTTCTGGCACCGTCACGGGCGCCAGCAATGCTTCCCCCATCGTCATCACCACCGCGAGCACCCAACAATTGCAGAACGGCATGCAGGTGACGGTTTCCAGTGTCAACGGCAACACGGCCGCCAACGGCACCTTTACCGTAGCCGGCCTGACCTCGACGAGCTTCCAACTGGCCGGCAGCACGGGCAACGGCAACTACACCGGAGGCGGCAAGTGGAGCGCCTTTGTGCCGCAATTTGGAGATGATCCCCTTGAAGTGCTGTCCACCGGGCCAAACAGCGGCCAGATCCTCGCGGGGTACTTTTTCAACTCGACGACGTTCCGTTTCAACCCCGCGGCCGCACCCGGAAGTCAATGGACCCAGACCGCCCAAGGCAAGCTGCATAACGATTCGAGCGACGAAGAATCGTGGGTCAAGCTCCCAGACGGCAGCATCCTGTCCTACGACGTCTTCGCCAGCGCCAAGAGCGGGACGTTTCAGGCGCAGCGGTACATCCCCTCCCAGGACAAATGGGTCGATGCCAGCACGCTCAGTGCCACCAACCCGCCCAGCGTTCTGACCTCGGGAACGCAGGGATCGGAGCTGGGGCCGGCCTTCTTGCAGCCCGACGGGAAAGTCATCTATTTCGGGGCCAACGGCAACACCGCGATTTACGACCCCACGACCGATACCTGGTCGGCCGGATTCAACGAGCCGCAGAAGAACCTCACCATCACGCCCGACGCCGGGCAAAATAACTACACGGTCACGGCCGGGGGCAACCCGACCTTCCTGGCGGGCACGGACGATCCGGGTGCGATGCTGCCCAACGGACACATCCTGATCGCCCTCTCTCCGGTCGGGCCGTTGAAGAACAACGGCGCGTACAGTTTCCCCGAAGCCTCCTACATTTACGAATACGACCCCACCGCCACCACGGCGGCGGCCGCATGGACCGAAGTCACGCCCGGCGGCCTCAGCGGCGTCAACGCCTTCCAGCTCAACATGGTCGTCCTGCCGACCGGCCAGGTCTTGCTATCCAACGAAGGCGCGGGGTTCCAGGTCTACACAGAGGATGCCTCGACCGGACCTCAGAATGCGTGGCGGCCGACCATCACGCGCATGGTCGATAACGGCGACGGCACCTATACCCTGACCGGCACGCAGCTGAACGGCATCTCCGAGGGTTCCAACTACGGCGACGACAACGAGTCGGCGAGCAACTACCCGATCCTTCAGTTCCAGGACTCGGGCGGCAACATTTATTACGGGCACACTTTCAACTGGAGCAGCACCGGCGTGGCGACGGGTTCGACGCCGGTGAGCGTTCAGTTCACGCTTCCCGCCGGGAAAAACCTGAGCGATTTAACGACCGTCACCGCGATCGCCAACGGCATCCCCTCTGCTTCGTCCCCGCTGGACATCGCGCCAATTCTGATGCCGCCGCCCGACCAGAGTTCCGTCGAAGGGAGTTCGCAGGCGTTCAACCTCGGCTCGTTCCGCGACCCCGACGGCGGGCCGTGGTCGGTGGACATCAACTGGGGCGACGGTGGCCCGGACGACACCTTCAACGTCACCTCGGCCGGATCGCTCGGCACGCGCAGTCACACCTTTGGCGAAGAGGGGTCCAAGACCGTCACGATCACGGTCACGGACACCAGCGACAACCAATCGGATTCCAAGACCTTTACCGTCAACGTCAGCGATCCGGCCGTGCAGGCCAGCGGCGTGGCCGTCAGCGCGGTCGAGGGCGCGGCCTTCACCGGCAAGTCGATAGCAACCTTCAAGGATCCGGGCGGAGCCGAGCCGAATCCCTCCGACCCCAGCGGCACCCATTATCAAGTGGTGTCGATCGACTGGGGCGACGGCACAGCGCTGGATACGACCAGCGGCGCGGTCTCCTACAGCGGCGCTCCGGGTTCGACGACGGACCCCTTCACCGTCAGTGGCAACCACACCTACGGCGAGGAGGGAACCTACACGATTACCGCCATCCTCAACCACGAGGGCGTGCTGACCAAGGTGCAGAGCCAAGTCACGGTGAGCGACCCGGCGGTGGTGGCCACGGGTGTGCCGATCTTCGGCGTCGAGTGCCGTACCCTCACCGTGCAGACGGCCACCTTCACCGACCCGGGCGGGGCGGAACCCAATCCCTCCGACCCGACCGGCGGCATCGCCAACCACTACACGGCCAGCATCGACTGGGGCGACAGCACCCCGGACTCGGCGGGCACCATCACGTTCGCTAGCGGCGTCTTCACCGTCACCGGCAGCCATGCCTATCAGCACGAGGGGAGCTACACCGTCACCACGACCATCAACCACGAAGGCATCATCACCGTCACGACCAGCACGGCGATAATCAAGGACGACCTCGGACTTCTGCTGCTCGATCCGACGGGCAGCAAGTCATTGATGGTGACGGGCAACGGCAGCGTCGCTGCTAGCGGCTGCGGTGCGGTGGTGGTGGATTCGAGCGACGGCCAGGCGGCATTCCTGACCGGCCACGGCACTGTGACGGCCGAGGACATCGACGTGACCGGCGGCGTCAAGACGGCGGGCCACGCCGGTTTCTCCGGCCCCGTCGATCACGAAGCTCCTACTCCCGATCCGCTCGGCCTGACCTTGCCCATCCCGCCCGCGCCGACGTTCGCGGCCGTCCACGATACTAGTAGCACCCCCTTGATGCTCTCGCCCGGCACCTATGTCGGCGGCATCGCGGTCAGCGGCCAGGGTTCCGTTACCCTCGCGCCGGGCGTCTATTACATGGAGGGCGGCGGCTTCTCGATCACCGGCAAAGGCTCGGTGGTCGGCACGGGGGTGACGATCATCAACGCCCCGGGCGGCCCCGGAGACACGATCAGCATCGCCGGCCAGGGGAGCCTGAACCTCGGCGCTCCGACCGGCGGACCTTTCCAGGGCGTCGTGATCTTCCAGGCTCCCGCCTCCAGTAACACCGTTCGCTTCACCGGCCAGGCTTCCGTCACGGTGGCGGGCGTCGTCTACGCTCCCGCCGCCCTCGTGAGCATCGACGGCAACGCCAACGTGACCATCAACGCCGGTCCCGGCACGGCGGTAGCGCCGCCGCCCATCCTGGGGGCGTTGATCGCCTACGACCTGAAAGTCGATGGCAACGGCGTGTTGACCATCAACCCCGACCCGCCCGGTGCAATGCTTGTCGCGGCCAGCACCGTTGCGCCATCGAACAACAGCACCGGCGTCGTCCCGCTGGCGGTGCCTGGAGCTTCTTCCAACGCCGGCAGCACACAAGGAGACGACAATCTGGTTCAGGTAGCAATCGTGCTGGGCCGAAGCCAACAGGCGATCGGCAACAACTCGGCTCCCGCCGTTGCGTCGGGAGCGAGCACGGTTGCCACGAATCAGGCCCTTCTGGATCAGTTGTTCTCTGCCGGCTACGGCGGGAACAAGGGAGGAAAGTTCGGTTCGTCGATTGCGACCGAGGTTGATGCGTCGAGCGCGCAAACGATGTACGAACTGTTATCCAACCTGCCTCAAGGCGCGTAACAGTTCCTTCGCAACGAGCGAACCGGCCACTTACGCAGCCGGTTCGCTCGTTGTGACTCCGTGGCCAATCCGGAAGGCGGACATTTCTCATGTCGCCTGAACGCGAGCGGATTCTCCTTGCACACGTCCATTCGTCCGGCTACAGTCAACATACCTACCCGTATCCGCGCACCCCGCGGATCGCCTTGGCTTGCCCCTGAAAAGGATGTTCGAGCCGCCGCCTTAACCTCGGTTGCTTTGGTCCGGCTCCAACCAGGGATTTTGATGAGAGCTACCTTTCTACTCACCGTGACCGTCCTTCTCGGCCACTGGCCCGCCCTCCGCGCGGAGTCATCCGGCGCCGCCGACGTGGAATTCTTTGAAAAGAAGGTTCGGCCGGTGCTGGTCGAACACTGTTTCAAGTGCCACGGCAACGGCAAAGCGAAAGGCGGCCTGAGCCTGGCGTCGCGCGAGACGCTGCTTAAGGGCGGCGACACCGGGCCGGCGATCGTGTCCGGTCAGCCAGCCAAAAGCCTGCTCATCCAGGCCATCCGCTATGAGGGGGAGACGCAGATGCCCCCCAAGAAAAAGCTGTCCGAGGGCGAGATCGCAAACCTGAGCACGTGGG
This sequence comes from uncultured Planctomycetota bacterium, assembly GCA_963767535.1. Taxonomy (GTDB): domain Bacteria; phylum Planctomycetota; class Planctomycetia; order Gemmatales; family Gemmataceae; genus JAJPHU01. The sequence goes on along the minus strand of CAVYEC010000003.1, from coordinate 3,860,765 downwards.
TCGAGCGCGGCGCACCCTGGCCCGCGGCGGCCGCCGGCAGTGACGGCATTCGGCAGGGTGGCGCGGCGATCACCGCCGCCGACCGCGCCTTCTGGTCGTTCCGGCCCATCGCCGATCCGCCGGTGCCGGCCGTGAAGGACAAGACCTGGACGCGGCAGCCGCTCGATCATTTCGTATTGGCCAAACTGGAGGAGAGCGGCCTGCGTCCGGTACGGCCCGCCGACAAGCACGCGCTCTTGCGCCGCGTCACCTTCGACCTGACCGGCTTGCCGCCGACGCCCGCCGAGATCGAAGCGTTCTTACGCGACGACTCGCCGGATGCATTCGCCCACGTCGTCGATCGCCTGCTTGCGAGTCCGCACTACGGCGAGCGCTGGGGCCGCTTCTGGCTCGACGTGGCCCGCTACGGCGAGGACCAGGCCCACACCTTCCAGGCCCGCGTCTTCCCCAACGGCTACCGCTATCGCGATTGGGTGGTCAAGGCGCTCAACGACGATATTCCCTACGATCGCTTCATCGTCGAGCAGATTGCCGGCGACTTGCTGACGGACGGCGACCGCACCGAACACCTGGCGGCCCTGGGTTTCTTCGCCCTGGGACCGCATTACTACCTCGACGGCGCGGCCCGCAAGTTCGTCGAGGCGACCGAACTGGACGACCGCATCGACACGCTGACGCGCGGCTTCCTCGGCCTGACTGTCTCGTGCCGCCCGCTGCCACGATCACAAATTCGACCCGATCTCGCAGGGCGATTACTATTCGCTGGCCGGTGTTTTCCAGAGCACCAAATACGAGGAGGTCCCGCTAGGGACGCCCGAGGTGGTGCAGGGCTACAAGAAGTCGCAAGAGAGCATCACCGCGCAGCAAAAGAAGATCCGTCAGTTCATCCAGGCCAAGGGAAAGGGCCAGGGCGCTGGCGGCCTCGATGACGCGCAGAAAAAAGAGTTAGCCGCTCTGCGCAAAGAGTTGGATAAGCTCCAGAAGGCCGCCCCGACGAAACCGCCGGTGATCCACACGCTCGCCGAGGCGCAGCCGATCGATTTGCATGTCTATCTGCGTGGCAACCCGGACAAGGAAGGCGATCTGGCCCCGCGTCGCTTCCTGCGCATCGTCGCCGGCGATCAGCCGCCGCACTTCCGGCAGGGTAGCGGCCGGCTTGAACTGGCTCACGCCATCGCCAGCCCGACCAACCCGCTGACGGCGCGCGTCCTGGTCAACCGCGTCTGGCAGCATCATTTCGGCAAGGGGATCGTCGGCACGCCCAGCAATTTCGGCAAGCTCGGCGTCCGGCCGACGCACCCCGAACTGCTCGACCACCTGGCCACGCGATTCCTCGCCTCCGGCTGGTCGATGAAGGCGCTACACCGCGAAATCCTGCTGTCGGCGACCTACCGGATGAGCTGCGATCTCGATGAACGCAATGCCGCCGTCGATCCGGCCAATCGGCTTTTGTGGCGCATGAACCGGCAACGGCTCGATGTCGAAGCGTGGCGCGACGCCTTGCTGGCGGCGACCGGCGAGTTGGACGGCCGGCTCGGCGGGCCATCGGCCGACCTCGGTGACATCGGCAACAAACGCCGCACGCTCTACGGTAAGGTCAGCCGGCACAACCTCGATAGCCTGTTGCGTCTGTTCGATTTCCCCGACCCGAACATCACCAGCGGTTCGCGGCCCGTGACCATCGTGCCGTTGCAACAGTTGTTCGTCCTCAACAGCGAATTCATGATCGCGCAGGCGCGGAGCCTGGCGGCGATCCTGGCGGCGGAGGATAAGGAGGATGCTGGCCGCATCCGCAAGGCGTTCGTGCGCCTATACGGTCGTCCGGCCACCGAGCGCGAGATGCGTTTGGGGTTAGCTTTCCTGCATGCCCCGGAAGAGGCTGAGGCATCCGGCAAAGCCGCCCTCAGCCGATGGCAGCAGTATGCCCAGGTGTTGCTCGGCGCGAACGAATTTACTTTTCTCGACTGACATATAGCCCCCGGCTTGCCGGGGGAAATCACCCCCGGCAAGCCGGGGGCTATGTGGAGGCAGCCTTCGATGAACCGGCGGCAAATGCTGTGCAGCTTGGGCAACGGCTTCGGTGCGCTGGGCCTGGCGAGCGTCTTGGCCGGCGAGGGGCTGCTCGGTTCGCCGGCGCCCCCCTTTATCCCCCCCGAAATGGGGGGGATAAAGGGGGGGGCGGTTCAAGCAATCCGCTGGCGCCGAAAGCGCCGCATTTCACGCCCCGCGCCCGCCGGGTCATCTTTCTGTTCATGAATGGAGGCCCCTCTCAGGTCGATACGTTTGACCCCAAGCCGGCCCTGGAGAAGAACGCCGGGAAAGTCGTCGAAGGGACGAAGCGTTCCAAGGGGGGCGGTAAACTGCTGCCCTCACCGTTCAAGTTCCAGAAGTACGGCCAGAGCGGCATCGAGGTCAGCGAGCTGTTTCCGCATGTGGCCCGCCGGATCGACGACCTCTGCATCATCCGCTCGATGCACACCAACACGCCCAATCACGAGCCGTCGCTCCTCATGATGAATTCCGGCGAGACGCAGCCGACCCGGCCGAGCATGGGATCGTGGCTGACTTACGGATTAGGCTCCGAGAACCAGAACCTGCCCGGTTATGTCGTCCTCTGTCCAGGCAAGCCGGTGGTCGGCCCGCAGCTATGGAGCAACAGCTTCCTGCCGGGCATCTACCAGGGCACACATATCAACAATGCCCGCGTCGATCCCAAGAACGTCATCAAGCACCTGGCCAACGATCACCTGTCGCGCCGCGCCCAGCGCCGCCAGCTCGATTTGCTCCGGCAGATGAACGAGGCCCATTTGCAGGAGCGCGGCCGGGACGATCAGCTCGAAGCCCGCATCGCCTCCCTGGAGATGGCGTTCCGCATGCAGACCGAAGCGCAGGAGGCGTTCGACCTGACCCGCGAGACGGCGCTGACGCGCAAGCAGTACGGCGACGGCCCGTTCGCTAGCGCCTGTTTGATCGCGCGCCGGTTGGCCGAGCGCGGCGTGCGCATGACGCAGATTTACTACGGCAACGATCAGCCGTGGGACGATCACGCCGACATCCTCAATCACCGCAAACACGCCCAGCAATCGGATCAACCCATCGCCGCGCTCTTGACCGATCTGAAATCACGCGGACTGCTCGACGAGACGCTTGTGATCTGGGGCGGTGAGTTCGGGCGAACGCCGGCTTCGGAGGGCAGCAAGGGCCGCGATCACAATAGCAAGGGCTTCACGATGTGGCTGGCCGGCGGCGGCATCAAGGGCGGCATGGTTCACGGTGCCACCGACGAGTTCGGCAGCACCGCCATCGAGAAGAAGGTCCACGTCCACGACCTGCACGCCACGATTCTTTATCTACTCGGCATAGACCACGAACGGCTCACCTTCCGCTACAGCGGCCGCGATTTCCGCCTGACCGACGTGTACGGCGAGGTCGTCCGCGAGATCCTGGCGTAACAATCCGGGCGAGCTGGGAGCGTGAGCGACCGGAGTGAACTCACTCCGGTCGCTCACGCTCCCGGCTCGCCCAAACAAGGCTGGTCAACTACATCGGGGCGTGCGTGCCGCTCGTTATTCCGGTCGAGTGCGTCCGCAAGTCCTCGTGATGGCGCCGGTGATGATGGTACATCAGGCCGACGAACGTAATGCCCAGACCGATCAAGAGCGACAGAATCAAAACCGTGAGGATGACCTTCAGGGCGTTGTCCATTTGGTGGATCTTGATGTGAGAGGTGTCCAGATCCACTTCCCGGCCCGCCGTCCCTTCGGTGGCGGCGCCTTTGTGGGCATAGTAGCTGGCATAGCGTGTGCCGACGCCCTCGGCGGTCAGACCCAGGCCGATCAGGGCGGCGGCGGTGATGATGGCTCCGCTCAGTGCTCGCATGGATGTTCCCTTTCGTGTTACTGGCCGAACATACGCAAACAACCGCCCATGACGAGCAGGATGCCCGCCAGGATGATGAAGATACTGCTACAGCCGCAACCCGCCCAGGGACCGTAAGGCCCCTGCGGGTGGTAAAAGCCGCCGCTGCCAAACAACGGTCCGCCGCCGATGCTCATCTGAATTTCTCCGTGAGAGGAAAGAACTCCGCCCGCCGCCCTCAACGGGTCGGCGCGATACGGTGATGGTCGTAGGCGTCCTTGCCGGCCTTCACTTGCGGGATCCACGCGCGCAACTGATTGATCCGGTGGGCGTCGCTGGGGTGGTTGGACAGGATTTCCGGCAGCTGGCCACCCTGCGCCGCCCGCCGCATCCGCTGCCAGAACACGAGCGCTTCGTCCGGGTCGTAACCGGCAAACGTCATCAGGAACAGGCCGATGTGGTCGGCCTCGGACTCCTGTTCGCGGTCGTAGGCCATGTTGAACAGCCAGCCAACCCCGCCGGATTGCTCACGGGTCAGCCGTTCGTTGGAGTGATGAGCCAGCGCGTGCGCGATCTCGTGGGACAGCACGGTCGCCAGTTGATCCTCATTCTCGACGATACGCATCAGGCCGGTGTAGACGGCCACCTTGCCGCCGGGCAGACAGAAGGCGTTGACCTGCCGGCTGCGGATGACGTTGAAGTCCCAGCGGAAGGTGTAGCCTTCGATGTGCAAATTGATCTCGCTCCGGAGCGGTTCGATCTCGACGGCCTTCACGATACGCCCACCAACCTGGCGCACTTTCCGCACGGCTCGGTCGTCGGAAGGCAGCAGGGCGTCCTTCTGCCTCGCCTCGTCGAGAATCTGCTGGTACGCCTTCACGCCCAGTCTGTATTCGTCTTCGGGACTCAGGCCGAGATCCTGCTGGCGATGACCGGGACCGGAACCACCCCGGCCGTCCATCGGCGGGTTGCAGCCACTCGCGGCGAAGATTGTTCCGCACACGACCAGGAGCAGCGTTGCCACGCGCGGGACGCGCCGCGCGGGTTCACCGCGATAAGGGAGGCCGGCAATCATCGCTTCTCCCAAAGAAGGACCGAACCCATGGCCGTACCTCACGGGATCGCTCCCATGAAACGTTGAATTGTTGGCTGAAAACAAGCAACTACCGTGCCGAGAGGGGGATCGGTCAGTCGGCGATAGCCGGGGTAGTTTGGGCGGAGAATTTCGCCCAAATCGGTGGAGTTCAGAGAGCAAGGGGACAAAGCGAAGCGTGAAAGTGGGACCGGACGCGGAACATGACACGACCTCTTGAGTATGGCGCTGCCTAAAGATCAGAAAGAGATTGCCCCGCGAGGTGCGATCCTCTCCCAGCCCGCAGCGCCAGAAAGGGGCGTCCTTGCGGCGCTGGTGAAGGAGAACCTTTCGAGCGTTCAGGGCGAATTTCGATCCGCGTAGTAGAGAAAGTCGCGGATGAGACGGCGCGTCATGGTCGCCGCGGACATGCCCTTCTCGCAGGCCGCCGCCTCCAGGGCGTTCAACAGCCAGGCTTCCAACAAAATATTGATCTCCACGACCGTACCCCCGACCCGAGAGCCGCCGCCCACGAGGGGAACCTTTTCGACATCGATCGCGTTCATGCCCTTCCTCCTGCTGCGAACAACAGTAGCAGCTGCGAATGGGTTCGCGACGCTTCGCGGAAGCGTCGCGAACCGTGGGAGTCGATCATCCGTTCAGGTGCCCGGTCGCCTTGTGGTGCAGCACCTTCAGGATGAAGTCGGCACAGTCGGCGGCGGACCATTGGGAGGTGTTGAGCACCAGATCGTAATATCGCGCCTTGGCCGGGTCGAGGTGGAAGTGCTCGCGGATGAATCGGCTGCGCTCGCGGTTGACCTCTTCGACCTCGCGGGCGGCCGTGAAGTGATCCAGATGGCGGCGACGGCCGAAGGCGGCGATGCGGTCTTCACGCTCGCCAACCAGACGGACGCGCAGCGTGGTCTGAGGCGGCAGCACATAGGCCGCGCCCCGGCCGACGATCACACAGCGGCCGTGCTCGCCCAGGGAGCGGACCAGCGCGGTCATGTGGTGGAAATATCGACTCTCGCTCAGCTCGGGCGTCGAGACGAAGCAGCCGATACATTCCAGGAGCCAGCTCTGCCGCCGTTCGTCGATTTTCTCGACGATCTCCAGCGGCAGTTTCAGCTGGTTGGCCAGGACCAACGGCAGCTCGCGGTCGTAAACGGTCCAGCCCAGCCTTGACGCGACCTCCCAGGCGACCTCGACAGCGGGCGTGCCCGCCTCGCGGGACAGCGCGACCGTGAAACGGTCCACCGCCGTGCGCTCCGCATCGTTCTCCCGTGTGTCGCGGTGGATGCCGTAGTCCATCGACTGCTGCAAAGCCTGAGTTTGGCGATGCAAAAAGCTGGTATTCGTCATGGCAAACCTCCATTCGTGAGATCAATAAGTGACGGATTGAAAGGAACGCGCTAGCGCGCGAGCTTCCGCGCAAGAGCAACGCGGGACGGGAATGGAGGGAACTGCTCAAAGGAGCAGAACACCGAGGGTCTGGTAGAGAGGTTCGGTCAGAATCCTCCGCGGCCGCGAATGAGACGGGTCGGAGTGTGGGCAGACAGTGGACAGGGGCGGCAAGCGGGTGCCTTCGCAGGCGGCGGGCGGAGTGTTTCGGACTCGGCTGTGGTCGTCGTCGTCCTCATCGGGAGGGATCGCCACCTGTGATTGGGGAGTGAACGGATAGCGGGCCGGATGCTGCCTGCTGGTGCGACGGAACCGAATCCGCGCTTCGTGGCGAACGGTGCGAGGGTTGTTGAAGGGATTCTCGGATCGTGCGCGGCAAGTCCCGGCCCAGGTCAGCAGCAGGGCCAACAGGAGGGCGGAGAACACCATTTTCGACAGAGTTCGCATAATCGGCCACCGAACTATCGCCGTTCGGGAGACCTCCATAGCACCGCTCGGAGAGGATGTCAACCGATCTCCGTCGGGAGTTGGCTCGTCGAAGAAAGCACCGCGTCACCCTCTCCCTAACGAGCGTAGCATTTCTCGCCAGCGCCCTCAACAGACGCGAGTTACATCTCCGTAAGGATCACTTCGGCCCTTTCACGGCCGCAGTGCAAAGGGGACGCGCTTGGCGGAACCGCTGCGGGGAACCTGCGCAACTCCGGCCGCGGGGGTTCCTCGTAGACGCCGCGCGAGCGGAGGAAATCCCACTCCGGCGCGATGGCGGGCGGCGGAACCTTGTTGGTCCGGTAAGGGCGCGGCCTCGGTGCTTCTTCCAGGCCCGGCGGCGGGGCCTTTTCGATATAGGGAACGCGCCCGGCCACCACCGCCAACTCGCGCGACAACAGTTCGCGCGTCTGCGGATGGGTCGGCGAACCGAAGTGCCAGACGTTCGTGTAATGGATGTTGTCCGCACGGTCCATCTGCGCACCGTTCCAGATGCAGCCGGCCGCCAGGATGTTGACGATGCGCAGGGCGTGCTCCGGCTGGTTGGGCGGCGTGTTCTCCAGTGTGTTGCCACCCAGATAGATGAGCAGGTCGATGACGATGCTGTCGTCCTTGACGGCGTTGGCCAGCTCGCGCACCATGTTGGCCCCGAAGCTGAAGCCGATCAGCACGAACCGCGCGTCGGGGTCCGCCGTGTGGATGCGGCGCATCTCCTTTTTGAACTCCCACAGGTGGTAGAGCTGGCCGTAATGCGTCTTGATGTAGCCCAACTGCTGAATGTATTCGGTCAGGCCGGCGAGGTTTGCCAGGTCGAGCGGGTCCATTCCGTGAATGAGAAAGATGTGAACGTGATTGCGGCTCTGCGCCGGGATCATCGTTGCGGGCAAGAGCTGCTCGCGCGGCGGCACGTCGAGCGAATGCACGAAACTGAGGCAGCCCGACCCCGTCCCCAGACACAGCGCCAATAGCAAAAACACGCCCAGGCGGCGCGGCCCACATCCCTGTAGCGTCATTCCCGGTCGTCCTTCCCTGGTGTTCGTCAAGCGTGGCGGGCGGCCTCTTCACCCAGTCTGCCGGGGGGTGCGGCTCCTTCCACCTTTCCGCCGGTTGACTGTCTTTTCGATCTTGTTTCTTTTTCGGCGGATACCGCATCTTGCCTGCACGCGAAGATAGGCCGGTCTCGTCAACCTGGGAGGGAAAATGCGGCTCGTGTCAAGGATAGGTATGACGACGGCCTTGACGATTCGCGGGACGGTACGGATAACGGCGGGCCGGCGCTCCTACGGTTCAAGGTCCAACGGGAGGTGAGAGGATGCGGCGAACTGCCTGGATGAGTGTGGCCATTGCGACCCTTCTTGCTCCCACCGCACATGCGCAAAACGCACCGCAACCCGCCAAGCCGATCACGGCCGGCAGTGTCCTGGCCGCGCTGGGCGGCGGTTCGGTGGACGCCCTGGCCGGCTCGCTGCGCGGCGTCCTCCTCAAGGCGATGCCCACGCCGCTTTACGAGGACTTGAGCCATTGGAATAAGCAAAAGCCGGTGAGCGAAGTCCGCTGGCGCGGCAAGGGACTGCACGTCCACGCGGAGAAAGTGGAGGAACTGAAGAATGACGGGCGCTGGTGGAAGGTGCGCGTCACCGGCGACCGTTTGCCGGACACGCTCGTTTTTGACCTACGCGACGCCGCCCAGCCCGAGCCGGGCCGCATGACGTTCACGGCGTTCATCTCCTTCGACACCCATGTCGAATTTGATCGCCAGGTCTGGCACACGGGCCGGCGCACGTATTCGGGCAGCATCCGCGCCCGCCTGCGCGTGCGGCTGACGCTGCGCTGCGAGGCGACGGCCCAACTCGACCCCGCCGGCGGCCTGTTGCCCGATGCGGTATTTCGTCTGCGCGTGCTGCAAGCGGAGTCGGGCTACGATAATTTCGTGGTCGAGCACATCCTCGGCGTCGGCGGCGAGGCGGCCAAGGTGCTCGGCGACGCGGCCCGCGGCAGCGTCAAGCAATGGCGTCCGTCGATGGAGAAGGACTTGCTCGCCAAGGCCAACGCCGCCCTCGTCAAGGCCGGCGACACCAAGGAAGTGCGCGTCAGCCTGACGAAACTGCTGGGCAAAAAGTAAAACAGAACTAACCACAGAGTCACAGAGAACACAGAGAAAGACACAGAAGAAGAACAAAAACAAAAAGAAAATCAGAAAAACAGAAGGTTAAAGGACCATGCGTTTGAGATCGTCCTTAAGGAAGCGGACGTTGAAATTAATGAGGAGGCCGACGCGTGTCTTGCTCAAGCGCAAGTAGGTGAGAAGTTGCGCTTCATGGATGGGGTCGAGTTTCTCGACCGCTTTCAGTTCGACGACGAGCCGGCCGGGGAAATAAAAATCCATGACAAGATCATCGGCCACGACCGCCCCTTTGTAGACGATCGGCAGACAAACTTGCCTCTCAAAAGCGATGTCCCGTAGCCGTAACTCGTGTTCCAGACAAGCCTGATACACGGACTCCAGTAGGCCGGGACCCATCTCCCGATGCACCTCGATGGCTGCTCCGATGACCGCTTGCGTCAGCGGATCCTTTTCTTCCATTTTTTCTCTCCTCCGTGTTCCTCCTCTGTGTTCTCTGTGACTCTGTGGTTCGTTCTTCTTGTTTTTAACTCAGCGTGACGGCGTTGCCGGACAGGACGGACTGACACTCCTTCTGGCACAACACCAGCGCGTCGCGGGCCAGTTGGCCGCTGAGGAGGTCCGGTTCCTTGCCGGCCATCACGCCATCGACCGCCGTCTGAATTTCGGCCGTGAAAGCCGCCGTCGCCTCGGTCGATCCCTTCAACTTCGGCTGTTTCGTCTTGCCGTCCTCGGTCAAGACCATCAGCGGTTGCGTGCCGGATTCGTAGAGCAGCGTCGCTTTCTCCAGGTAAAGCTCGTACCCGTGGACGAACTCGCGGCCTTTCTTCGCCAGCGCCCCGCTGGAGCAGGACAGGGCCGGCGCCTTGGACCCGGAGCCGTAAATGTATTGCGTGGTCAAATAGGTGACGGTCTTGCCATCGGCCGCGATGCCGGTGGAGAAGACCTTGTGCGGCACGCCGGCGATGAGGCCGATGAAGTGCGTGTCGTGAATATGCAGATCGACGGCCGGACCGCCGGTCTTGCTGGCGTCGCCGATGTCCGCCGACCAATCCGGCCGGGAGATGATGCGCTTGAAGTGTCCGCCGAAGAGCCGGCCGTATGTGCCGGTACGGATGGCGTCGGCGGCGAAGGCGAACTCGGGGATGAACGGCAGCACATGGGCGACCATGAGCAGCTTGCCCGCTTTCGACGCCGCTTGCAGCATGGCGTCGGCGTCCTTGCGCGTCAGGGCGATGGCCTTCTCGACCAGGACGTGCTTGCCCGCGCGCAGGGCCATGCGGGCCATGTCCGGGTGGCGATGCGTCGGCGTGCAGATGTCGATCAGGTCGATGTCCGGGTCGGCACAGAGATCCTCGAACTTCTCATAGCGTTTGATTTTGCCGAGATCCATTTTCGTGCCGGCCGGCCCGAAGTTGCCGCGGATGCCACGCCAGTCGCCGGCGAGTTTCTTCGCGTCGCGGGTGCAGATGGCCGTTACTCGCGCCGCGCAGGTGGGCCGCGGCCAGGTAGTGAATCATGCCCATGAAGCCGACCCCTACGATCCCAATTCTCACCATTGTGCTAATTCCTTGCGCCTCAGCCCCTTATGGCTTTTCACCTTTTTCGTGGTTTGCTCGTTTTGCACCGTTTTCACCCCATTCTTTGCGCCATTCTTTGCGCCGGTGAAGCCCGGCTCCGACGCCTTCTACGGGGTGGTGTCGCTCGCCCTTTAGCTTATTGGCAGCCGACTGGCGTGCAACTGTTCGGCGCTCCGGCGGCATCCGGCGTCTTACCGTCACCCGGCAGCGAACAGGTCCGGGGTCGCCCCGCACAGCCTACACCCGCATCTCCCCCGCCGAGTTCGCCTGCCAGACCTTCCCCGTCCTGACCTCCAGGGCGGTCAGCCAGCCCCCGCCGTGGCAGAAGGTGTCGATGCACTTCAGGTAGCCGAGGTCCAGAACCTCGCCGCTCTTCTGTGGCGTGTGGCCGACGATGGCCACCTTGCCGGAGCAGTGGCGTGCCGGGACCGGCGGCAAGGAGGCCCACCGCAACCCGCCCCAGCGCTGCTCGTGCAGGGGTCGGTCGGGTTCGTAGTAGGCGTGGACGAAGATGTGGCGCACCGTCTCGTAGTAGTCCTGGCACCCCTTGATGAACTGAAGATGCTCGGCGGGGATCAAGGCCCGCAGGTCGGCGGGGCGAAGCTCCGGCCCGCCTCGGTAGCCGTAGGAACCCAGGGCCTCGGTGCCCCCGAACTTGAGCCAGTAGCGCAGTTCGGACTGGCCTTCAAGGGCGGCGAGCAGCATCTCCTCGTGGTTGCCGAGCAGCGGCACCACGACGCACCGCTGCTCAAGGGCGATCACCTGCTCCAGAACGCCCCGACTGTCCGGCCCCCGGTCGATGTAGTCGCCCAAGAAAACCAGGGTGTCGAGAGGCGTAGGGTCGATGGCCGTGACCAGGGCAGCCAGCGCCGCCGAGCAGCCGTGGATGTCTCCGATGGCGATGGTGCGTCCTTCGGTCATGCGGTCGTTGTATAGCTCGGCGGCGGCTTCCACTTCACCAGCTTGCCCATCCACAGGATGAAATCGGGCAAAACCTCGGCGTCGAGGTTCGACACCATCCATCGCTCCACGTCAAAGCGGTCAATCGAGTAATCCCGAAACAGCCGGTGGCATTGCCGACAGCCGTGAACGAACCGGGCCTCCCGGTTGCAAAAGCCGCATTGCGGGAGGCCGAAGTTGACCAGGAGGGTCGGCACGTCGCAGTTCGGACAGACCATCGGCGTTATTCGCTGCCAGGCCGACTTCAGCGCCGCCCAAGGAATGCCGTGCGGCTCGATCCCCTCCCAGCCGAAGCCGGAGTGAGTGCCTGGCGCTGTCGTCCAGTCGTCGCTGTCCTCGACGTGCCGCCGCTGCCACTTTTTCCAGTACAGTCGAAGCCAGCGGGCATTGAGCGGCCAGAAGGGGGAGATCGGCTCCCCGTAAAGGAAATCGTGGCCGTGCAGGTGCGTGCTGGCTTCCCTCTTGCGGTCGATCAGCGTGACACGGACCCCCTTGCCGGTCAGCGAGTGGGCCTTGAAGAACGGGCGCAGATCGCCTTGCCCCTGCTGCCCCCAATGATGCACGATGACCCGCCCTGGCCGAAGCTCCAGCAGGTTCAGCCTGCACCGGCGGACGACGAGCCGGATCACCCGCTGCGGGTCGGCTACGTCAAGCGTCACCAGCCGATCACGGGCACGTTCAAGGATCGGCTGGCGTGCGTTGGCCAGCGCCCAGGTCACGGGGTCGTCCACAGGCCAGGAATCCCCGGTGGGAGTGTGCAGGAACCAGAACGACCTGGGGTTTCTGCCTGCGAGCAAGAACCTCGGCAGAAACAGCGATGCGGCAGCGGCAAGAGCGGTCTGGAGAAACGTGCGTCGGGTTAGGAAGGACATGGGGTTCTCCGTGCGGTTCAGGGCCTCCAGGTCGAAGGCGGCACCGAACCGCCTCCATCGTCGCAGCCTGATGGCTGCCGCTTCTGCGACCACCGTGCTGCGGGGCAGCCGGTTGGTGGGCCTCGTCGGGGAAGCTCCCTCGGCCCGTCTGGATGAAGAAAGAACCACCTGAATTATTGCAGCCGTCATGCGGGCTGACAACCGCCTCGCCCGTAAAATGAGCCACAGGTCGCCCCGGCCAGGACCGGCGGGAAAGGAACCCCATGAACCTCTGCAAAATCTGGATGGAGCAGTGCGAGGCAGCCAGGGGCATCGAGGACGAGTTCGGCACGCAGAAGGCCCTGGCCTACCTCGTGGGCGAGAAGTTCTTGAACTACCTCGAAGCCGCCGAGAAGGACTCCACGTTTCAGGCCGAGCTTCCGGCCTTCGTTGCCGAGATCAAGCGCCTCTTCGAGCCGTGGCAGCTTGCGGAATGCCTGGAGAAAGCACGGCTGACGGAGCCGTTCGACCCCATCCGCAAGATGACAAGGAGCGACACGGGAACGGTTGCGATGAGCAAGAAGAACAAGAAGCCTCAGACCCCGGCCCGGTTCGCCACCGGAGCGCAGGTGCGGGTGAAGCAGGGCACGACCGACCCCGACTTTCCCGACATCCCGCTGGGCGGCTGGGCCGGGACGATCAGCGAAATGGACCAGAGATCGGCCCCGCCGACCTACCTGATCGAGTGGAACCAGCACACGCTGGACCACATGCACCCCGTCTACCGCAAGCGCTGCGAGCGGGACGGCCTCGGACTCGAAAGCATGTGGCTGGGCGAGGACGACATCGAGCCGGACACCGGCGAACCCGCCGTCATCGAGCAGCCGACGAGCATCGTCACCCGCCCGCTCAACGAGAAGGACCAGGACGACCGGGTGCGGATCGCCCTGGGGCTGACCAGTGACGACCCGCTGCCGGAGGTCGATGACGAGACGCTGCTGGCCTACCACCGCTACCTGGCGGCGCACCTGGCGTTCCCCTGCGAGGCTAAATGGGAGCCGGAATACGGGCCAGCGCAGACCGTAAAGATCACCGGCCTGGGCGACCCCGAAGACGACGCCTGGGCGGACGAGATGTACGGCCTGCTGTGCGAGGCGAGGGCCGAGGGGCGGTTGATCGAAGTGCCGCTGGGCGAGTGCGAGGCCAAGAAGGGCAGCGCCAACCGGCAACTGCTCAAGGATTATGCGTACTGGTTCTGGAACAACAGGTGACGACTGAAGGGCGACCCGATGCGCTGGCGACGAGACTGAGCGGATGCGCCCTTCCTGCCTACCGAAGCCCCTTGCGTCTGGCCCAGGATGGACCGGCGGGTGCCTTACCACGAGCGATTGAAGGTAGGCCCCACGTCGCATCGGGCACGTCATTTGCCCAAACGAAACGGCGGACTGGATAGACCCAACGGCGAAGCCCGCTTCCGAGCATCGGGAGGATGTCATGTCACCCGCCCCACGGAACCGGACGGGGAATCGGCTGCTCGACCGATTGCCCTCGGACGAGTCCAACCGCTTGCTGTCACTGGCGGAAACCGTCTCCTTACGCCATCTCGAACAGCTTCACGAGCAGGACGGCCCCTTGCCCCATGTATACTTCCCCAAGAGTGGGGTGCTTTCCAGTGTGATCGCCTTGGGGGAGGGCAGGGTAGTCGAAGCGGCGACCATCGGCAACGAGGGCATGGTGGGCATCCCCGCCCTCCTCGGCCTCGACTTCACCACCGCCACGGCGACCTCGCAGGTTCCCGGCGACAGCCTCCGCATCCCCACGCCATCCTTCGTACAGGCCCTCAAGCGGAGCGGGCCGCTGGACCTGCTCCTGCGCCGGTACATCGCTTTTTCCCTGCGGAGCGCCTATCAAGCGGTGGCCTGCAACGCCCTGCACTCGGCGGAAGAGCGGATGTCCCGGTGGTTGCTCACGACGCAGGATCGGGTGGGGAAGGGCGAGTTCCTGCTCACGCAGGAGTTCCTGGCCGAGATGCTGGGCATCCGCCGCCAGACCGTCCAGGTCGTGGCCGGGACGTTGCAAACGGCGGGCCTCATCACCTACCGCCGGGGCCTGGTCCGGGTCGTGGACCGGGAGGGGCTGGAAGCCGCCAGTTGTGAGTGCTACGGGATCACCAAGGCGCTCTACGACCGCATCGTGCAATAACCGCCATGCCGAGAGGAGAAGTGGTCGGGTGCGCTCGGCGGCGAGAAGCGGCGTCAGCGCCGGACAGCCAGGGAAGTCAAACGATTCCAGAGAGAGCGGGCCGTCGCCAGCCTCAACAGTCAATGCGCTGTTGGGATTGACGACGGCCCTGTGTTGTTTTGTTCACCGAGCCGGAGACTCGGAAGAGAATTGCTTCGCTCTTGGCACGGGTCTTCGCATTATGCCCGGTATCTGGCATTTCTTTTGCTCACTTCTTTTATCTGCTGCATTCCTGGCAGGGGTCGGTGGACTTCAGAGGGCTTCTGCAAGTCATGACCGGGTTGCGGATTTCAGGTTCACCGATCCCTGTCAGACGTTCCCGAACGAGGCTACAGAGTGCCGGAGAAGCCCGGAAGGTGGCGACCGTAGAAGGGGAACCGCCGTGGACGAGCGTGTAGGATGCGCCACCGGCGAGGACGGAATGCCGCTACATGCCCGTCCTTGGCCCCGCCCCTCCGAGGCGAACGCCTATGGGGAGCAACCCGCCAGACCTGTTCGCCGCCCATTTCGCCGTCCACACCCGGCACCTGGTTGACGACCAGAACCCGTCGTGCGGCTGTGAGGCGTGCCGGGTCTGCCAGGCCCTCAAGGAAGCGTATTTGCGCCGGGGCTTGTTCGAGGCGTTCCCCCGGCTAGGCGAACTCCTCGACCGTATCCTAGCCCTGCCTCCTGGCGCTCCCCTCCGGGACCGGGCGGTGAACGAGATGGCCGTCCTGCTGAGCCGGATGCGCCTCGCCCTGCCCTCGCCTCGGCCCCCGCCGCCCGGTCGTGGGACACCCCGCAGTCAGGCCGTTCCGAGCTACGGGCGTGTGGCCCGGCTCCTCCTGGCACGGCGAGGCGGAACCGCCAAGGGGTTTGATCCGCCGAGGCGTTTCAGGGGGCCAGGGAAGGGAGGAAGGGGCCGCACCCCTTTTCGGGCGTAGCCCCCACGGGAGTCCGCTGCAACGGTTGTGTCCCAGCGGCCCCAGCGGTGATGCCCTCCTTCATTACCCCGTCCTGCGGGCGGAAGCCTCCTTACTGCGAACGTCGGGAGGGCCGTCCGTGCCGGTTAATCATCGGCATCCCTCGACCAACGCCAGCCTCACGCCGCTCGCCGTACCACTACGAACCACGCCATCGGCCCGCCCTCGCTGAAACACAAGTCCTTCAGGTCGGGCCGGACCTCGTACCGTGCTGGCTCGACGGATTCGATGGCCCAGCCCTGGGCGAAGGCGTCGTGAAGGTCTTTCTTCGACACCCGGCGTGGCCCTTGCGTGCCCGGCTCTTCGTCGCTGAAGCAGAGCAGGAATAGCCTCCCGCCGGGCTTCAGGACGGTCGCCAGGCCCTCGACGTAGCGCTTCCGGTCGTCGTCCGAGAAGACGTGGAACAGGCCGCTGTCGATCACGCTGTCGAACACTTCGGGCAGGTCTTTGAGGGCCAAGGCGTCCATCACGAGGAAGGTGGCCGTCAGCCCCCGCTCGCTCGCCTTGCGCTTAGCCCGCTGGATCGGTTCTTCGAGGAAGTCGATGCCCGTGACCTTGTGGCCCCGGCTGGCGAAGAACAGGGCGTTGTCGCCGGTGCCGCAGCCCGCATCGAGGACGGAGCCGGTGATCCGGTCGGCTACGTCGAGGAACGCCTGCTGCGGCCTGCCGATGTCCCACGGGGCCTGGCCCGTGTAGGCGGTTTCAAAAGTGCTGCGGTCGGGTAGGCTGCTCATGGCGATGCCCCTCCTTGCGCCCATTTTAGGGCTTTCGCCGCCGGACAGCGGGCCGGGCACGAGCCACCCCAACCCTCCTGTCTCGTCCGTGGCCGACCGCTAGAATACCCGCAAGAGATGCTTCCTTTCGCCCTAAATCGAGGGCACCGCAATGGCTATTCCGCACGCCAAGCCGGGTGAGGTCGTGGACGTTCGGCCCCTGGGGTCGGCGCTGGCCTCGGCGCAAACGAAGACGCTGGTTCGTGCCGAGCAGGTGGAGGTCATCCGCCTGGTCGTCCCGGCAGGGAAAGAAATCCCGGAGCATAAGGCCAAGGGCGAGATCGTCGTGCAATGCCTGGAGGGGCGGGTGGTCTTCACCGCCTTCGGGAAGACGCAGAACCTCGAAGCTGGGAAGCTCCTCTACCTGCCCACGGGGGAGCCGCACTCGGTCAAGGGGATCGAGGACGCCTCGCTCCTGCTGACGATCCTCCTGCCCAAGCACTGAAAGCGCCGCCCGTCGCCGGGCCTTCACGGTCGAGACTCCTTCGCCAGCAGCAACAGCATGGCCACCGGCGTGTGCGCCTGGATGCCGTGGCGCAGGCCGGTGGGCATGTGGACCCAGGTGCCGGGCGTGGCACTCGTTTTGCCCTTGGTGAAAGTGGGGCGTTTTTCAGGAGAGGGCAGAACGATGGCAAGCGACCTGAAGCGTGGCGATCATGTCGAGTGGAACTCGGAGGCGGGGCGGGTGCGGGGCACGATCCAGAAGAAGGTGACTTCGGAGATCACCTTCAAGGGCTATAAGCGGCACGCCTCCAAGGAGGAGCCGCAGTACATCATCAAGAGCGATAAGACCGACCACCTGGCCATCCACAAGGGGTCGGCCCTCAAGAAGATCAAGAAGAGCAAGGGCTGACCTACCCTGTTCGTGGCCCTCATCGCCCTGGTCGTGATGGCGGTTGTGCCCATCTCCGGGGAGCCACGTTGAGGCAATACAAAGCTCCTACGTCATTTCGTGGCCACACCCCGGTATAGGTAGCCGTGCGTCTTGGGCGACCTCTCCAGGTAAAACTCCTCGACCTCGACCGAAGCGAAGGGCTGGGCGGCGACCAGGGCCTTCATGTCCCGGTCCAGATGACACCCGTTGGCGAGGCGCACTTGCAGCCAGTTCAAGCGGCGCTGCCACTTCTGCACGCCCGGCTCCGGGCTGAGGCCGTGTTCGAGGAACAGGAACTTGCCGCCACTTTTCAGCACCCGGTACACTTCCCGTAACGCCTGGGCTACGTCTTCGATGCTGCACAGCGTAAACGTGCTGACGGCGCAATCGAAGCGACCGTCCTCAAAGGGCAGCCGTTCGCCGCCGAGAACTCGCTGGTCAACCTCAATCCCACTCTGCTTGATCCGCTTTTGTGCCAGCCGGTGCATTCCGGGGTTCGGATCAACCGCCGTGAGCTTGTGGACCCGTTCGGGGTAGTACGGCAGGTTCAGGCCGGTCCCGAAGCCGATCTCCACAACGTCGCCGTAAGCACCGACGAGCAGTTGTCACCGGTGCCTGGCCAGGAGCGACTTGTTCAAGAGGAAGTCGCAAAGGCGTGGGACGATCACCTGCGAGAAGAAGCTCATGGTTATCCACCTGGCCCGCCTGCGTCCGCCTCGATTCTACCGCCCGTTCGCTTTCGGGTGAAAAAGCTGAAACGTCTTGTAGCCACCACCCACGTTCGCCGCCGGGATTCCCGCCTGGCGCAGAATCCGTGTCGCCAGGTAGCCACGCTGACCCACCTGGCAGTAGACGGCGATCTCGTGATCGTGGGGCAGTTCGCCCAGGCGGAGGCGCAGGTCATCGACCGGGATGTTCACGGCCTCCGGGATATGCCCGGCAGCAAACTCCTGCGGCGTGCGCACATCCACCAGGAAGGACCGCTTGGCAACAGGAGTGGCCAGGACCGTCTCGACATCTTCTTGGGGATGGTCGCCCCGCAGCAAGCCGCCCGCCACGAACCCGGCCATGTTGATCGGGTCTTTGGCCGAGCCGTACTGCGGCGAGTAGGCCAGTTCCATCTCCTCCAGGTCGAAGACGGTCATGCCCGCCTGGATCGCCACCGCCAGCACGTCGATCCGCTTGTCCACCCCGGACCCGCCCACCGCCTGCGCCCCCAGCACCCGACCCGTCTCCGGGTCGAATAGCAGCTTGAGCGTCATGGCCTCCGCACCGGGGTAGTACCCGGCATGGTGCGTGGGGTGGACGTACACCTTGCGGTAGGGCCGGTTGGCCCGGCGCAACACCTTCTCGGAGGCCCCCGTCAGCGCCGCCGTCCGCTCGAACACCCGCACGATGGCCGTGCCCTGCGTGCCCCGGTAGCGGGAGTCCCGCCCGAAAATGTGGTCGGCGGCGATGTGGCCCTGGCGGTTGGCGGGACCGGCCAGCGGCACCTGCGTCGGCTCGCCGGTCACGAAGTCCTTGACCTCGGTGGCATCCCCGACCGCATAGATGTCCGGGTCGCCCGTCTGAAGATGCTCATTGACCCGGATGCCGCCACGAGGCCCCACTTCCAGGCCCGCAGCGACGGCCAGCTTGTTTTCCGGCGCACGCCCACGCCCAGGACGACCAGTTGCGCCGGGAGGCGCTGACCCGACTTCAGGCGCACCACGAGGCCATCGGGGGCTTGCTCGAACGCCTCGGCGGACTGGCCGAGCAGCAGGGAGACGCCCCTGGCTGCCAGGTGTTCGGCAATCGGGGTGGTCATCTCCTTGTCGAAGGGCGGCAGCACTTGGTCCTGCAACTCGACCACCGTGGTCGTGATGCCACGGCGGACGAGGTTTTCGACCAGTTCCAGGCCGATGAACCCGGCCCCCACGACGACCGCCTGCCGCACCCCCTGGTCCAGCTTCGCCTGGATGCGGTCCATGTCCTGCAAGTTCCGCAGCGTGAAGACGCCGGGGAGGTCGATGCCGGGCAGCGGCGGGCGGATCGGGGCCGCACCAGGGGCCAGGATCAGCTTGTCGTAAGTTTCCTCGTACTCCCGCCCCGTAACGAGGTCACGGACCCGGACCCTCTTCGTAGTCCGGTCGATGGCTTCTACGGAGGACCGCACCCGCACGTCCAGTTTGTAGCGGGTCCGCAGGCGCTCCGGGGTGACGACGAGCAGCTTGTCCCGCTCGGTGATCTCGCCGCCGAGGTAGTAGGGCAGGCCGCAGTTGGCGAAGGACACGTCCGGCCCCCGCTCGAACAGGACGATGTGGGCGTCCTCGGACAGACGGCGGGCACGAGCCGCTGCCGAGGCCCCGCCTGCCACGCCACCTACGATGAGCAGTTTCATGAGCAGACCTCCTTCCTGGCACAGCACGGGCTGGCAGTCTCCTTGACTTGGTTCCAGGGCATCCGGGCCAGAAGCATCCCCATGCCGCAGGTGTCGGTGACGCCAGCGAAGACCAACCCGGCCCCGACGAAGGCGGCGAGGCCGACGAAAGCCGGATGCACCAGCCAGCCGAGCAAGGCCCCCAGCAGCACCAGCAGGCCCGCCGCAATCCGCACCTGCCGCTCCAGCGAGATCGCCTTCCGGCCCCGCACCACGGGCAGACCGCATTCCGCCCAGGCCAGGGTGCCACCTTCGACGTTGACGACGTTGGCGAAGCCTGCGGCCAGGAACTTCTCGCACGCCTGCCGCCCCCGGCTCCCGGAGCGGCAGATGACGTACAGCGGCCCATCCTTCGAGCCGTTGCGGGCCTGCATCACCGTCGCCGGGTCCAGCCGGTCCAGGGGCACGTTGCGGGCGTCGGTGGCGTGCAACTCCCGGAACTCCACCGGCGTGCGCACGTCGAGGAGGTCGATCTGGCCGCTCTTGCAGAGATCGGCAAACTGCCGGGGGCTGATGGTCGTGACGCTCATGGCGATCTCCTTTCATCGGCTTTCTGGTCTTGATGCTCCTCGGCGCTGATCCGGGCCGAACTCGGCCCGCAGGGTCCGCTCATTCAGGTCTTGACCCCCAGGCGGGGTAGCACCCACGCCTGAAGGATGATCCAGACCACGAGGACGCCCAACGGAATGAGGAATTCCATCGGCTTGGCTCCTTGGTTGCTTGCTGCCACCGGATGGTTCGCAGGCTCGGTCATTGGTTGAAATATCCCGACAGTACGATATATTTCCCGAAAAAAATCAGCCGCCGAAGCGGGCCTCGACGCAGGCCATGATGTTCGCCAGGTGCGGCTCGGTGATCTGGTAGTACGCCTTGCGCCCGTCCTTCTCGCTCTTGAGCAGGCCGCACCGCTGCATGAGGCGCAGGTGTTCGGAGGCCATGTGGCTGGGGATGCCGCACGCCTCGGCAAGCTCCCCGACCGTGTAGCGGCCCCGCAGGAGCATCTGGACCATGCGCAGCCGGTGCGGGTGGGCCAGCGTCTTCAGGCATTCCGCCGCCTGCTCCAGCGCCTCCAGTGGGGTGAGCGTGGGCAGTTTCGGGTCTTGGCCGTGGGGGTCATCGTGGTCCTCCTATACTCCAATATATCGGAAGGTCACGACTTGTCAAGCAGTTTTTTCGCCGCCAAGAAGGAAGGGCATGAAAGGCAGCAAGCGAACGCTGCCCATCAGAAAGGACAATCACCCGCCCCGCCTTGCCGCCTCCACCGAGTACGTCGGGTCAGCCTCGTCCCACTTCACGTCGCCGGACGGCCCGTAGATGGCCGGGACGTGCTGCCCGGCCAGCCGGAGCCAGGTCTGCACCTGCGTCCGGGGATGGCAGGTGTGCAGCACCCGACGCCAGAACACCCAAATCCGCTCCCGCCGCAACCCGCCGAAGAAGGGGCGGGACTCCAGCCACCAGGCGGCGGTGCCCCTGGCCAACTGCGGCAGCCGCCCCTTCGCCAGCCAGGTGTACTTGTCGATGTACGCCTGGACGACGGGCTTCTCGCCGGGCGGCAGCAGTTGCTCGACCAGCGGCTCCTCGGTGCCGACGAATTGGGCGAAGAAGCGGCGCTCGGAGAGAAGTTGGTGGGCCAGGATGGTGCGGATCGGGTTCGTCTTCTCGTGCGGCTTGAAATCAAGCAGGCCGTCCGGCACGGCCCGCCACACGCTGACGGTCTTGTTCGTCTCGCTGGCGTAGGTGGCCAGGACGTGCTGGAAGACGGGATCGACGGCCTGGGGCACGTCAGCGTCGGGGATGGCGATGAAGTCGTAGTGCATGGCCATTACTCGGCGGATTGGCCTTTCTCCTTCAGGCAACTTGGGCAGTACCACGGCGCTGGCGTCTTCACCGCCTTCGGGCTTCGTTTGCGGCACAGGGCGCAGAGGTAGCGCTTGCCTTTGATGGCGGTCTTCGGGCGGGTTTTCTTGCCGGTACGCAAGATGTTCTTCGCCATCGCAACGGCCCTATTTCTGTTTCTTGCGTTTTGCCGCCGCCTTCACCGTGTCCTGCTTTACTCGCAGCTTGACGATCCTCTCGATCAGGTCGTATGGAATCGGCTCATCCAAGGGAAACTGGAGATTGCCCTTCGGCCCAGCGTAGCGTGCGACGGCTTTCTGAAGTGCCTTGTCGCCGGAAATCGGTGGATAAAGTCCGATGTGCTTCTCCCACGCAGCAAAGTAGACCAGCATCCCGTGCAGCCTGAATGCGGGCATCAGGTAGCTGATCGTCTCCTTCGCTTCGGGCGCAGCGTGGCGGATCGTCGCCCGCACTTTCTCAAGGACCGCCTGCACGTCGGCGGGGAACTGCGAGATGTAACCGTCGATGTCCTTCGGCTTTTGCGGCTTTGCCATACTGTCACCAGGGAATGTCGTGGGGGTTTCGTCCTACTCCGTGATCTCTCGGATCACCCGGCACGGATTCCCAGCGGCGAACACGCCGTCCGGGATGTCCCTCGTGACCACGCTGTCCGCTCCGACGACGGTTTTCGGGCCGATCTTCACGCCGGGGCAGATGATCGCCCCGCCGCCGACCCACACATCCGAACCGATTTCGATGGGTTTGGCGAATTCCTGCTTCCGGCGCAGTTCGGCGTTCATCGGGTGGCTGGCGGTGTAGATTTGCACCGCAGGGCCGAACAGCGTGAAGTCACCTATCTTCACCTGGCACACGTCGAGGACCACACAGTTGAAGTTGAAGAAGACCCGCTCGCCCAACAGGATGTTGGAGCCGTAGTCACAAAAGAACGGCGGCTGCATCCAGACCGACTCCCCGCCCTGGCCGAACAACTCCGTCAGGATGCGGCGGCGGGCCTCCTGGTCCCGCTCACGGGTGGCGTTCAAGTCCTGGCACAAGTCCCTGGCCCGTTCCCTGGCCCGGACAAGTTCCGGGTCGAGCGGGTCGTAGAGTTCCCCGGCCAGCATCTTCTCTTTTTCGGTTCGCATCGGACCTCCCGCCGCCTCCACGTCGTCAATTCCCCGGCAACCTGACCTCGATCCCGTACTTCGGTGCGACCGCCAGCAGCCTCTCGATCTCCTCTTTCGTGGGCGGGGCGGCGGTGATAGCGCCTGGCGGGACCGGCACGCCGACCTCGAAGAACATTTGCTCCAGACCCGCAGGGGCAACTGAAATGAGCATCCTGGCAAGCTTGCCGCTCTCGTTCTTGAACGAGTGCGGCGTGCCGACCGGCATGTTGGCGAACACCCCGGCACTGGCGACAAGCCGTTGGTCGCCAATCGTGAGGGTGATCTCACCTTCGAGGACGTAGAAGCCTTCTTCCTCCCGGCTGTGGACGTGCGGGGGTGGCCCGCCGCCCGGAGGCACGACTGCTTCCCACAGGGCGTACTTGCCGTTGGTGTCCTCGCCGGTGGCCAGGAAGCGGTACACGTCGCCTACGACGGCGATGGTGCGGCCTTCGGTGGGCTTGCGGATTGTCGGGTCCATTCGGCCCTCGCTCCTTTCACTTCGCAGGCAGCTTCCCGACGAACTTCACGGCTCGCTGAATCCAGCCCTTCAACTGGTCATCACCAGTGACACCTTCCGGCTCGACCAGCACCCAACCTTTCATCGGCCTGCCGGTGATGTCGAACTCCTTGACGTGCGGCTCCGGTAGCGCCTCCTCAGCCTGCTCCGGGCCGAGCCGGACGCAGAGGGAGTCCTTCCAGACCCCCACCAGCAGGTTGCCGTTGAGCAGGAAGCCGACCCCGCCGAACATCCTTTTCTCCTCGACATGCCTGCGCCGAGCCAGTAGGTGCCGGATGCGCTCGGCAAGTTCTTCGCTGAAGGCCATCGGTGGCTCCAGGGTCCATTTCTCGTCGGTCAACCAGCCGGTATTCTATCGGGGTGGGCAGACCGGGGAGGCAGCTTGACGACGGCCACGGGTAGCTGGCCATGACGACATCCGACAAGGTGCTGGTGCTTCTCCTCCGCTTCGTGGGCGTGCCCGCCCTGTTCGCCCTGGTCGCCGTGTTCATGCCCTCCTCGTGGATGGCGGCTACGCACCGCTGGCTGGGGCTGGGCGAGATGCCGACCGGCCCGGTGGTGGAGTACCTGGCCCGCTCGCTCTCGGCCTTCTACGCCGTCATGGGCGCTCTCTGCCTGGTGGTGGCGGCTGACCTGGAGCGCTACCGCCCGCTGGTGCGGTTCCTTGGGATGGCCTTCGCCCTGATGAGCGTGGTCCTCCTCGGCGTCGATCTGGCGGCGGGGATGCCGTGGTGGTGGTCCGCCTCCGAGGGGCCAGGGGGCGTCGTGTTCGGGGCGCTGCTGTTCGTGCTGGCTCGCCCCACTCAGTCGAAAGGTCGAACAGCATGACCCCTTCGCTGTGCGAGACGTGCGCCTGGATGCGAGAGGTCGTCACGCCGAAGCGGTGACGCTTTCTCCTTTGCCAGTTGTCGAAGACTGACCCGGCTTACCCGAAATATCCGCCGCAGCCCGTGGTCCGGTGCGACGGCTACCGGAAGAAGGAACAGGCCGAGGGAGTCGAGGAGCGATGAGGCAGCGCCACGAAAAGACCGTCCTGTTCCTCTGCACGGGCAACTACTACCGCAGCCGGTTTGCCGAAGTCCTGTTCAACTCCGTGGCCGGGAAGATGGGCCTGCCCTGGCGGGCGTCCTCCAGGGGCCTCGCCCTGGAGCGGGGCGTCCACAACGTCGGCCCGATGGCGGTGGCTGCCGTCAAAGCCCTGGAAGCTCGTGGGCTTCGTGGGATCGCTGATCTTGCCCGCCTCCCGGCGCAGGTGACGGTGGAAGACTTCGAGGCGGCGCACTGGATCGTCGCTTTGAAGCAGGCCGAACACCTGCCCCTGCTGCGAGAGCGATACCCGGCCTGGGCCGAGAAGGTCGAATTCTGGCAGGTGGACGATGCGCCGGAGGCGCTGGCCATAATAGAGCGTGAGATCATGGACCTGGCGGCTCGCCTGATCGGGGGCGGTAAGCGCCGAGAAGCCCAGGAAATGGCCACCGAGACAGCGGCTCCCCCTGCGAAAAAGGAAGTCGTCAGGACCAGCGCCCCCGTGGTCCGCCTGGGCCGGGAGACGAAGGGAAGGCGAGGCAAGGGCGTGACTACCGTATCCGACGTTCCCCTCGATGAAGCTGGCCTGCTGGAACTCGCCGCCACGCTCAAGCAGCGCTGTGGCACAGGCGGTACGGTAAGGGACGGGATTATTGAGATTCAGGGCGATCAACGTGACCGGCTGGCTGCGGTGCTGGAAGGCATGGGCTACCGAGTCAAGCGGGTCGGGGGCTGAGCGATGAAAGACGAGGCCAGCTACACCTGCGATTCCTGCGGCGAGGAGATCGTCGTGCCCATCGACCTGTCGGCAGGGACGAGCCAGGAGTACGTCGAGGATTGCCCCGTCTGTTGCCGCCCGAACGTCATCCACGTCGAGGTTGACGAGGACGGCGACGTGCGGGTGTGGGCGCAAAGGGAGTAGGATGCCGCCGCTATACCAAGACCCCTGGTTCACCTTCCGGTTTGCGGACGACCGGCTCATCCCCCGCTTCCACCTGGAGGGCGTCGAGGCCGGGCGGCGGGTGTCGGTCTTCAGGCTCGACTCCGGCACCGGCGAGCGGCTGGGCCTGCTGGCGACGGCCACCGTGGACGAAGGCGGCTGGGTGGACCTGGCCGAGCCGATCATCGTGCGGGCCGGGGATGCGTTCATCGCTGTACCAGAAGTGACTGCGGGGCCGTAATCGGCAGTTTATTCCGGTTCAGGAGGCAGCCGGAAACCGAGGTCGATAAGCCCCGCTGACTGCCGTTGGGCTTCGGCCTCCCTTCGGCAGCGGTCACAGATGATCCGCCCCTCGACCTCCGCTGAGTGCTTCCCACAGGCGGGTTTGAGGCACACGTCGCACTCCCGGTAGAGCCAGGTGTCCCGGTCCCTGGGGTCCACCTTCAGGATCGGCTGGAGTTTTCGGCTGCAACCATCGACGCTGCACTTCACGAAGGGCATGGATTTCCCCTCGGCATAAGGGCTATTCCGATCTTGAGTTCTTCAGGGCGGCTTCTTGTTTCAGGCAGTCAGGGCAGTACCAGGGGGCGGGGGTCTTGACTGGTTTCGGGCTTCTCCTGCGGCACCGGGCGCACCGGAAGCGCTTGCCCTTGACGGCGGTTTTCGGGCGCACTCTCTTTCCGGTCCTGAGCATGTTCCTCGCCATCGGAGCCTCCAAACGCATTTTATCAGAACGGTGGCGGGTTCACGGCAGCCGAACCCTTCTGGCGAACCCATTCCCCCGCTTCCGTGTCTCCCCCTTCATGGACACCGCCACGCTCGACATCAAGTTCGCCCGCATCGGCGCACGGCTGAAGGTCGCTGACCGACCGACCCGCCGCAGCCGCACGGCGGGCGTCGTCTCCCTGGACGTGCAGGCAGACCGCAAGGGCGAGTTCTTCGAGATCGTCCGGCAGCCGGGGGCCGGGGCCGAGGTCGCCGTCCTCGACGTGCAGCCCGCCGACCGCCACCTGCTCCTCCTGGTCCGTGAAGGCAAGGACAAGAGCAAGTTCCTATGCGGCCACGACGAGCGCCACTGGTTCGTCGCCGGCATCCCCGAATCCGCCCCTGTGGGCACCGTCCGCCAGGCCAAGGAAGCCCTCAAGCCCGCCGAGGTCCAGACCGCCCAGGCCCGCAAGCGCCTCAAGGGCAAGGCCCGCAGCCGCCGCAAGAATGCCGCCTTCGTCCGCCAGGGCGAGTGGTTCTTCCTGCCCGTCGCTGACATGGCGGTGGACGAGAAGCTGATCTTGCGGAACGAGCCGTTGACCCGTGGCAACGGCGGCAAGCCCCATTGGGCCGAGTTCTGCTACCGGACGGGCGGTGAGGCCGTCCACGTCTGCTCCCGCCACCCCAACGGCGTCACCGAGGCGCAGTACCAGAGGATCGTGGGCGGCAACCCGAAGGCCAAGGGCTGGGGCTGGCGCACCATGCGGCGGAACCCCGGCGTCTACGTCAAGGGCCGCATCCGGCACGCCGATCACGCTACAATCACTCTGCACGGCTGGCACCGGGTTCTGATGAACACCGAGGGGCAGTCGAAGGCAATGCGCAACGTGGCCTTCCTCGATTGACGTTCAGACAAGGACAGACGAAAACAGCCCGTGGCAGCGATGCGTTGCTGCGGGCTTTTCGTTTGGAGACTTCCTTAGTGCGTTATGGACAAGCATATCTACATTGACGACAGGCTGGACTCCTACAAAACCTTCCTCGACCACGAATGGGCACGAAGGATCGACCAGCAGACCGCAGGCACGCCGCTGGAGGAAATCTTTTTTGACCTGCAATGGGCCTGGAAGGGTGCGGCCAACACCTTCTACATGCCCTGGCTAACCGTCACCACGATGGTTGCTGCTGGTTTGGGTGCGGCCACGGATCACGCATTCCCCTCACGGTTCACCGCTGCGCTCACGGACAGGCTGGTGCAACGCATGGGCCTCAACAACATGACAACGAAGAAGTTGGTGAGGGAGATGCGACAAATCTCAGAGGAAGTGCGTGCCGAGGATGAACGGCCTCCGGTTGTCGAAACCGAAATGGCCTGGCGAACGATGCTGAAGCAATCGGAATTTCAACTCAGCATTTGGGGTTCGCAGCGGTTGTGCTACGCCGCCGTGTACTATGCCTACGAGGACTTTCTCGCAAGGTGCTACCGGCTGTCGGCAGGCCAGCCTGATTACAGAGTGGGCAAAGGGTTCACCCAGGACTTGCGTGACCAGTTCAGTGCAACGCTTCGGGATTGCTGCTGGAGCGATCCCAAAATCAATATCGCAAGGCTGACACGGCACGCTTTGGTTCACAACGGCGGGCGTCTCACCAGCGACCTAAAGAAACTGACCAACCACGGACTCAAGTTGCATGGAGAGGACATTCAGATTTTCCCTGCGTTCACGAAGAGCATTTATGAACTGCTGAAGGACAGAGTAACGAAGTTCTTGAGCAACCCGGACGGCCCGTTGTCGAAATTGGGGAAAACATTCGATGCGAGTGCTTTTCCCAGCCCGTAAAGGGGTGTGGCGACCCACCTTCGCAGCGGGCATCGGCATGAGCTTGCCCTTCGTCGGCAGGCTGCTGGGCCAAGAGGTTGCCTGGAAGACGGCCCCGGCAGATGGAGTACCCGTGGGAGCCGCACCGATGAACGTCCGGCCTGAAGTCGCCACCGACCACGAGGCCATCGGCCACGTCAACCGACTCGCTTTCGGCCAGGACGACGAGGCCCGTCTGGTTGACGCCCTGCGGGACGGCGGCTATCTCCGGCTGTCCTTGGTTGCCGAGCAAGGGGAACAAGTCGTCGGCCACATTCTCTTCAGTGAGTTGCCGATCATCACTCAGGCCAGCACCATCCCCGCCCTGGCCCTTGCGCCGCTTGCCGTTCTGCCGGACTTCCAGAAGCAGGGGATCGGCTCGGCGCGGTGCGCCAAGGGCCTGGACGAGTGCCGGCGGCAGCGGCACCGGGTCGTTGTCGTCCTGGGCCACCCGACCTTCTACTCTTGGTTCGGGTTCTCCCCGAAGCTGGCCGCAAGCCTGGACTCCCCGTTCTCCGGTCGGGAGTCCTTCATGGCGGTGGAACTGGTGCCTGGGGCACTGAATGGTGTGACCGGGAAGGTGCAGTATCCGCCCCCGTTCAACGCCTGGTCGTGAAGCTGGTGAGGCAAGGAAATCATGGCCATCCGACAACTGACGCTCATCGTGGTGGACGGCACCTTCGCCGTGTGCAGGCTTGAACCCGGCACCCCGATTCCTCCCTGGGCAACTGCCGGCCCCTTCTTCTCGATCACCCGCACCGCCGACGAGGTATCCATCGTCTGTCGCCAAGACGCCGTGCCGGAAGGCGTCGTCTGCGAGCAGGGTTGGCGCTGTTTGCGAGTAGCCGGGACGATCCCGTTCTCGGTTGTTGGCATCCTCGCCTCGCTGACGGCTCCACTGGCCGAGGCCGGGATCAGCGTCTTCGCCGTCTCGACCTTCGACACGGATTACTTGCTGGTAAAGGCGGAAGACCTGGACAGGGCGGTTGACATTTTGCGCCGACAGAGCCATACCTTCCAGTGAGGTCCAGGTGAGCTTCGCCAACCGCAGGACTAGCGCCATGACCCTCAAGATCAAGGTGTATTCGGATTACGTCTGACCGTTCTGCTACCTTGCGGAGTTTCCGCTGCAAGAGGCCGTGCGGGGGAAAGATGTCGAGGTCGAGTGGATGCCGTTCGAGCTTCGGCCCGAACGACACCCGACGCTGCGGCCCGAAGGCGACTACCTCCAGCGGGCGTGGGCGCAGTCCGTCTACCCCATCGCCCGCAGGATGGGCGTGCCGATCACCCTGCCGCCGGTGTCGCCCCAGCCGCACTCGCACCTGGCCTTCGAGGGCTACCAGTACGCCAGGGAACGTGGCAAGGGCAACGACTACAACCACCGAGTCCTGAAGGCGTTCTTTGTCGAGGGGCAGGACATTGGCCAGATCGAAGTGCTGACGAAGCTGGCGGGTGAGGCCGGGCTGAACGAGCAGGAGTTCGAGGAAGCGCTGCGGACCCGGAAGTACCGAGAGGCGCATCAGCAGGCCCTCCGGCACGCCTACGAGGAGGCGGGCGTCACCGGGGTGCCGATGTTCGTGATCGGCAGTCAGGTCTTGACCGGCTTGCAGAACCGGGAGACGCTGGAGGCCGTGGTTGAGGAGGAGAAGCCACCGCCTCGGTGAAGGACGAGCGGGCGATGCTGCCAGCCCCACTCTTCTGCCGACGACTTCACGGTGCGGCTCGGAAAACCAGATGCCAGCAGATAAATACGGTATGCAATCGTTCCATCACTTCACGGAGGCCAAGGATTCGAGCAATAAGATCAAGGCGATCACCGATCTCGTGGACGCCTTGAAAGGTGTTCTCGACCATTACGACATTGCCACACGCCGGGTCATCTGGAAGCGCCTCACCACGGCGAAGGGACACGAGTTGATCGAGAAGCTGCTGCGCAACCCCCGGACCTACCTTTCCATGAGCGAGTTGCGGAAATTGGTCGAAAGCGGCTGAAAACACGAAAGCCGGTGTGCGATGAGAAAGAAGAGCAGCAGGACGAGGGCGATCCAGAACACGCTGGCCCGCCTGGGAATGCAGGCCAGCCCGGAACAGGTCGCCGCTGCCCTGGCGAACTTCGGCATCGTCGTGAACGAAGCGCTGGTGCGTCAGGTGAGGGTGGAGATGCTAAAGCAAGCCGCCAGGATCGAGCGGCAACAGATAAGGACGCCGCAAATCGAGCGGCCCCAGGTGCGGCGTCCTCCGAAGCTGCCGCCCCACCGGAGCCTGCGGTCGTAAACCCCAACGCCGGAGGCCAGCAGCTTCACGGCTGGAAGGTCGGGTCTTCCCGGATGGTCTTGAGGCACTTGTCGAGCGTGAGGCCCTGGTGGACCTCCCACCACTTGCCCGTGTGCCGCATGTAGGCGAGGTTGAAGCGGCGGTTGCCGGCGTATTCCAGGCGGGCGAACGGCGATTCAAAGGTCGGCTTGATTGCGGTCGGGCCACGGCTGCGGTAGGTGGCGACGAAGTAGAAGAAGGAGCGGTGCCACTTCGAGTGGATGTCGATGATGTAGTTCCAGCGCCAGTTCTTGGGCGGCGGCTTGATGAACTCCGGCTTCAGGAACTCCTCCACCAGCGCCCCGGCCTTCTCTTGGACCTCGGCCTTGAGGTCATCGGGCACCGGCGGCGAGGGCGGCTTCGGCGGGCTGAACACCCAGGTCTTGCGCTGCTTGGCCACTGCGTCAATCCTTCTGATTGCTCCCCTGCTTGCCCTTCCAGAACGGACAGAAGGGGCAGTCCTCGCCGTGGGGGAAGTCCTCGCCCTCCTCGTGCGGGCACCCCATGTTCCCCTGGGTCATCGCCACCTGCTTGACGCCGTGCTGGAGGAAGAAGTCCTTCATCTCCTGTTGCACCTTCGGGTTGGTCGTCACGTCCGTGGCCACCCAGCGCTTCATGATCGGCTCGGCACAGTCGTGGAGGATCACGCCAGCGGCGATCTTCGTGGTCGTCTTGTCGTCGGGGCCGTACATGGCCACGGTGCCGATGGGGTACTGCGGCTGCTGCCGACCCGACTCCAGGCCCAGGTCGTCCTCGACGCCTTTGCCGTAGCAGCAGTGCTTGTACTTCTTGCCGCTGCCGCAGGGACACGGGGCGTTGCGGGAGAGCTTCTTCCGTGACATCCGGCTTACCTTTCGTTCATCAGGTCACGCTTCCTGGGCAGGGAAGCCAGTTCCAGCGGTCATTGTAGCCAGGCGGGTGCGCACGCCCCTCAACCTGCCCAGCCGTCTGCTTCAGGTCGTCCCAGGCAGCCGGGACGCACGGGCGGGAGTCGGCCTGCGGTCGCCCGACGCCAGGCCCAGCCGTCCGCCGAGGCCCGGATCATGGGTACGCCTCTTTGTCCACACGGGGGTGAAGAGGGTGGATCATCGGTATCATCGGTACGCTGCCTATATATAGGCAGCAGCGTACCGATGATCCGAACATCGGTACGGTACGCCGTACCGATGATCCAGACCTATGTACCCATGATCCGCTTCCGCACCATCTCGACCGTGCGCTTTGCCCCGTTTCCCGCCGTGATCGTGTCGGGCACGATCTCGATGGCGTTCCCTTCGAGCAGGATGTCGCAGATGCGGTTCAGCCGGTCCAGGCCCCAGCCCAGCGTGTTCCGCAACTGCTTCTTCGTGCAAGAACCGCCCGTGCCTTCCAGGGCGTCCATGAGCTTGGCCATCAGCTTGTGGTCCTCCTGACTCTTCTTTTCCTCCTTCTGCACGTCCTTCATGGCTTTCGCCTGCTCCTTGGCCTCGCCCAAGGACAAGACCTTGACCCGCCACTTCCGCCCGGAGAAGTTCTCATCCAGAACCCCTTCGTGGATGTCCAGCCCCCACAGTCCGCCGTGCCCGCAGCTTCCGCCAGCGCTGAGCCAAAGCTGGTGGACGCCGGTGCCGGGCTGGTACACTGTCCGCCGGTTTATCAGGAGCCACTGCCGGGCGAACTCCTGAATCCCGACGAAGGCCAGGTCTTCAAGCTCCAGAGGCTCGAAGGGCGTGAGCAGCCCTTTCTTGGCGTGGTGGACCAAGACCGGCGTGCAGCCCACGTCCAGGCAGGCACGGGCGACCGCCAGCAGGAGCGGCCCCATGTCGAACAGGTTGGCGGCGGACTTGCCCTTGTCGCCCTGCCCCGACAGCAGGCACAGGTACAGTGGGTCAATCACCGCTACCTCGATCTGCCGCCGCTTCAACCCGCAGCGCAACTCGTCCAGTTCCTCGTCCACAGAAAGCTGGGGCAGGCGGAAGCCCCATTCGCAGTCCACGTCGGCCAGGTTGATCCCCTTGGCGGCGCAGACCCGGAAGGCCGTCTCCTGCAAGGTGAATTCCCCACTCTCGCCGGACAGCATCACCGTGGGCACGGGCCGGGGCACCTTGAAAAAGTCGAGGAACGGCACGCCGCTGCCGAGGGACACGCACAAATCGACCAGAGTGGAGGTTTTCAGGGCCTTCTTCGGGCCACCGACAATGCAGGGCTGACCGGCGACCAGCAACTTGTTCACCAGCCAGCGCACGTTGTATTTCGCCTTGGCGAACTCGGCGGACGTGACGGGCGAGAAGCGGTAGGAGGATTTCTTGACCGACTCGGCCTTCAGGGGCCGGTCGCCGGAGAAGTAGTCATCCCCGTAGATCGCCTCCTCGCCGTTCAGCGCCGGTCCTCCCTGCTGCGGCTCCCAGCAGCCCACGATCTTGTCGATCTCATCGGCAGTCGGCAGGCGGATGTCCTTGGACCAGTCATAAAACGCTGACTGTCCTGCAACGGCGTGGTGGAGGGTCCGCTCCCCGTAGGTCTTGCTCCCACGAGCTTCTTCCCACTTGGGGCGGTACAGGGCGCTCTGGCGGAAGAGGCGGTCGATCACTACCGGATCGCCCTGGCACCAGAACGCCAGCCTGCCGCACAGGGACAGGTCCGCCTCCGACTGCGACTCGAAGCCCTCCCCCTCCCAATCGCCATCATCATAAAGGGCACGGAACGTGTCGCCGCTACCAGCAGAACGAGCTTTATAAAGGATGCGCTGGTCATCGACTCCCAGGTGAACGTGCCCGTTGCGCTCGGCGTGGTCCTTCTTGCGCTGATCCTTGCCCTTCGCCTTGGCCTGGTCCTGGGGAAAGACACGAGCGTGCAGTTCGAGAAGCTGCTTCTGACGTGGCTCGACCGTCTTGGGCGTACCGGGGAGCCAGTTGCCGGTGACAGCGAAGAAGCGGGTTTCCGAGTACATTTCCAGATGACCCGTGCGCCGCCGACCTTCGGGCAGTTTTCCGAACGCCAAGATTTTCCCGCCAGTCCCGCTCGGTGAGACTTCCGTGTAGCTGTTGATCTGCTGGATGACCGCCTCGGCCCACGACTCGACGGCCCCTTGCGAGTCTACGCACTTGTCGCAATCGACCCCGGCATGGTCGTCGCCCAGCATGAAGCCGATGCCGTCCCAGCCCGGCTCTTCCAGGTAGGTTTGCAGAGCGGCATCGTAGCTCGACCACGTTGAAGAGTCGTTAGACTTGGCCTTCGGCCAGAAGACCTCATCCGGGGGTGGCGGGCACGCCTGGTAGGGCACCTTGGTCCATTTCCATCCGCCCTGCTTGTCCTGGCGGACCTCGCAGCGCCACACCACCCAGCGCCGCCGGGACTTGATCTCGGAAGGGACGTTTTCAAACTGAACGGGCAAGACCTTCGGCTTCGGCGGGATGTCCGCCTTGATTTGAGAATTCACGAGCGCTAACATAGATACAGTGGTCCTTCACTAAGGGTTGCATATCTGTTTCTCCTTGTCGCAGAGGATCATGAGAAGACTCCGGTCCCGCCCGGAGCCTTCTCGTTTTCCCCAGCCGCCTCTTGTCGCTTTGGCGGCTCAGGATGCCAGGCATTCCAACTGCGTGGGGCAGGACACCCCGAAATACTCGCAGATCATCCGAATCTCGGCGTCGGTGTAGTAGTGAATCTGGTTGGGCTGGTGCCGGATCGGGATGTGTCCCCGCTCGACGTGGTAGCGGATCAAGTGCTGGGGCAGGCCGGTGATGGCCGCTACCCGGCTCAGCGTCCGTGGCTTCCTGCGTTGTTGCATGATAATTCCTCCTGATGATCGAGAGCTTCTTAATTGTAAGGTGGTTGCGAGTCAGTTCAAGTCGATCCCTACAGACTACCGGGGCTGCGTATGAAACCTTGAGGAGAAATACGGGGCGAGCGTTTTTGAAAACGCAAACGGCGTATTTATATTTCCCGGAAATACGGGGGAAACCGTTTTGAAAACGAGGGGCCTGTTCGGGCCAGCCACCGGCCCAGCGCCGCTTGTCTCCTCCTGCACGGCATTTGACTCCGGGAGGCGACTGCCCGGAGCTTTTTCGTTTCATCCGCTCTTGAACCGACTTTCTCCACACTTAGAATTGGAGGTCTGACGTAGGCAGGACACAGAAAGGAGATGTCCC
Organism: uncultured Planctomycetota bacterium; assembly: GCA_963767535.1. Taxonomy (GTDB): domain Bacteria; phylum Planctomycetota; class Planctomycetia; order Gemmatales; family Gemmataceae; genus JAJPHU01. Next base: position 3,826,677 of record CAVYEC010000003.1, on the reverse strand, counting down.
ACATAGCTGGGACGACGGTTCATGGACGAGCTTCGTGAAACGGATGTTCTTCACCGAGAGGCGTTTCAAGACTTCGTGATCTTTGAAGCACGCCCCTGGCATCAGCAACACCTTGGTCGGCTGTACGCCTTTTGGGACAAGTGGAACCAGGACTACTTCGGCGATGCCCTGGTCACGCCCTACGTCCTCTTCGCTGAACCGAGCAGCCCGCAGCGGCTCGGTGACTACGCCCGTGTCAGCGGCTTCGGGGGCCACGGCCAGGTTCGGCTCCGGCCCAGCTTGCTCACCGGGTCGCATCCCAGCGTCCAGCCGGGCGACAAATACGCTGAGGGCCGCTTCCGCTTCGTGGCCGACGTGTTCCTGCACGAGACGATCCACCAGTGGCAGCACGAAGTCCTGGGCGACCTGGAGGACGGCTACCACGGCCACGGCCCGAAGTTCCGTGACCAGTGCAACCGCATCGGGGCGCTGCTGGGCCTGCCGCCCGTCCGTACCAGCAAGGCACGGGGCAAGGACAAGGCCCTGCCGAGTTGCGCCTACTGGCCGCACTGCGTCCGGCCCGCCGACTATTACCTGGGGGCCTACCTCTTCGAGCGGCGGAAGGTCGAGAAGGACGGCGGGCCTGCTTCGGTATCCCTGGAACTGGCGTGGAAGGCGGCGGACGGCGAGGAGCGGTCGGCCTTTACCTCCTCGCACTGGCCGGAGCTTGTGGCTGCGGCCAAAGGCGAGACGGGCTTGCTGGCCCTGACCTAGACGAACGGAACACTTTTTTCCATCGGAACGAAAGGAGAACCCAAATGAGTGAGTATGTTCCCGACATCCCGGACGCCAAGGCCCTCTACTTCCGGGGGCAACAACGGGAATACGTCCTGGTAGAAACCCAGGACGGGGCTGCCTCTTTGTATTACCAGGGCCGCAAGATAGCCACCTTCGCCAACCTTTCGGCTGGCTATAAAGGCTGGGGCCGTGCCGTCCGCCGCTGGGCCGAGATTCAGAAGTCATGCCCGGACTGTATCGACGTAGTACAGAAGATCATTGAAGAGCAGCTTGAAACTGCCGAGTCGGTATCCAAGCATTTCGTAATATACGAAATTCAGAATCGAGTACCTGCTGCTCGCCTGCACACCAAAGCTATGACTTGCAACTGTGCAACCGACGAGTCCCGCACTAACATCCGCCGTGGAGCCGAAAAACTCTTTCGGGACTCCATCCGGCACCTGACCACCGAATATCAACTTCGCAATACGCTCATTTTCCGCAACAGCAAGCCATCCTGACTACAGTTCGCCGCATTCTAATGCCTTTCAACCAACTGCCTCCGCCCAGCGTGAAAGGTAGCGCAACCCTGCGCTACCTTTTCCGCTTCTTCCTCTCGTACTCCTCAATCGCCGCATCCCACTCGGCCAGGTCTTCGTCCGGGATCAAGTGCTGGTTCTGCTCCGTGACCAGCAACCCGGTCTTCTCGAAGGCGTAGATGAAGGCCGGGTCCAGGCCCGCCGCCTTCATGTCCTCGACCATCATGGCCTCCAGGTGTTCGGGGTGGGGCATATCGGGAAAGAGTAGGTCGTCCGGCCCCGGCTGCCGTCCGTGCTTGGCGACGAACGCCTGGCGAAGCTGGTCCAGGGCCTCCCGCACTTCGGGCGACATCGGCGTGGACCTGTACACGGTGCCCACCTCGTCCGCCACCCACTCGAAGCCCTTGTCCCAGCAGCAGGCTTTGTACTTCTTGCCGCTGCCGCAGGGACAGGGGGCATTGCGGGAGAGCTTCTTGTGGGGCATGGTGCGACCCTCAGCCGGGGGCGAATTCGCTCCGTCATTGTAGCTGCCGCCTGGCCACTTGCCGTGGTCGCCTGCGAACCTGACCGCCACCCCAGGCGTCTGTGAAGGTAGCGCACAGCAGATGGGGAGGCACCAATGGCAGAAATCACGCTCGGCAAGGCACTGAAGGTCAAGAACCGGCTGACGGGTCGGCTGGCGAAGGTCCAGGCCGACATCCAGGCGTACAACAGCGTGCCGGAGGGCCAGGCCGATCAGGTCAACGTCCCGGCGCCTGATGAAGACCCGTGAGGAACTGGTCGGGGCGCTGGTGGGCCTCAAGACGGCGATCAACGACGCCAACCGGGAGGCGCAGCGGGACATCTACGACCTGGCCGAGAAGAAGGCCACGGCGCAGTTCCTCGCTGGACTTAACACCCGGCACGGCCCGCAGCCTGCCGTCTACCCCAACACCACCGAGGTCAGCTACGTCGCCGCCTTGAAGAAGGCCGACGTTGACGGCCTGGTGGCCGGGCTGGAGAAGGAGATCGACCAGTTGCAGGACAAGCTCGACCAGTTCAACCACGACCACCGGATCGAGGTTGACGGTCGCACCCTGGAACTGGCGTCGTGAAGCCACACGGCTGGCTCGTGGGTAAGGTGAAGACGGAGGAACCCAAATCCACCCTGTTAAGGTGAAACTTCTTGCCGATCCTGAGCGTCAAGGCGCACAGTTCATTCGTTCAAGAAGCAGCCCGCAAGGTGCAAGACTCTTCTCCTCCTGATTTGCTTTGCTCCCGGCCAGCCGTGCCATACATACAAGCGCCCCCGGATGAAGACTCCGGGGGCGCTTTCGTTGCGCTTCAGGCAGCCCGGCCTGCCTGAAGCAACTTGTGCAACTTTTTCCACAAGTCCGATCCTGTGCCATCTCTCTCACCGGCTCCGACTGCCGGAGCTTTTTCTTTCCCGCCTCTTGAATCGGCCTCGTCGCCGCACTTAGAATTCTGAAGTGGCGGAACCACAAATGCACTTGGCAAACCCCAGGTATAGAGTGTTCCGCCACCGAACCTGGGGTTTGCTATTTGAAAGGGATTTCAGCAATGAGCAATACGGACGGTTTTACCAAGAAGCACCAGGACACTTATTTCCGTGATGGCAGATGCCCGTTCTGCGGCTCTGACGACTTGCGATTGGGAATGTGGGAGGAAGTAGAATTGCAGACCAGGGAGCGGGATGTCTACTGCGACCAGTGCGACGAGGAATGGAGGGAAGTCCATTACCGGGACGTGGGCCAGCGCTTTCTTGAGTACGAGGGTTCGGGCCTCGAAGCCCTCATTGCCGAGGAAGAACGCCAGGCCAAGAAGAAGGCCCAGGAAAAGGCGGTCCACCGGGCCTGTGAAAAGTACCGGCACGACACCGGCTTCTTTCCGGGGCGGAAATGAGGGAGGGAACCCATGACCGAATACGAAGCAGCGAAAGCGAAACTGGACAAGTATGTGGCTGACGTGCCGCTGCGGTTGCAGGCCCTTGACCGAGCCGTTCTGGAAGAACGTGCAACAAGTGACGAGCGGCATCAGAAGATGTTCGCCACCGCCGAGCAACAGTGCGTGAATTACCTTCGGCACTGCGCTTCGGCCTACGACGAGATCATCGGAACGCTCACTTGCCCCGGCGAAATGTTCTCGACCCGGATGGAGCGGCATGTGCTGCACGTCGAGCGGCGGTCCTGCGTGGCCAGGATCAAACAGCGCATTCTGGACGAGATCGCCACGGCGTACCCTTCGCTCCGGGACGAATGCCTCCGGCAGAAGCAGCGAGACGGGCTTGAGGACGACCCCGGCGAATTCGTCTTGCCCTTCGGCCCTTTCAAGGGCATTTCGCTTCGGAACATTGAAACCGATTACCTGATCCGGCTTCTCGGCCAGAGCTTTGTCAGGAAGTCGTTCCGCAGCCGGATCGAACGCCACCTGGCCCAGCGGGGTGCGTCGGCTCTGCCCTTACCTCAGTGAAGGGGCGGCTCTCGTGGGACGCACGCCGAACGCCCCCGGACGACGCCGGGGGCGTTTTATTTGCGCTCCGAGGGGCCTGACATCCACGGCCTTGATCCCTAAAACCGGGTGCCGGACGCCTACATACCGGCATGGAGGCCGTCCCACTTCACCTACGAGAAGCCAACGAGTTCGTCGCCAAGTTCCACCGGCACAACCTCCCCACGGTTGGCGGCAAGTTCGCCGTCGGCGCAGCCGTGGACGGCAAACTCGTCGGCGTGGCCATCGCCGGGAGGCCGGTCGCCCGCAGGCTGGACGACGGCAAGACGCTGGAAGTCCTGCGGGTCTGCACGGACGGCACCCGGAACGCCAACTCCTTCCTCTACGGGCGGGTCAAGCGGATCGCCCACCTGATGGGCTACGAGAAGGTCATCACCTAATCGCTGGAGGAGGAGTCGGGGGCCTCGCTGCGGGCCGTTGGCGCTCAGGTCGTGGGCCAGGTAGAGCCGAAGGAGTGGAGCGTGCCGAGCCGCCCACGGGAAAGCCAGGCGGTCTACGGCAAGGCGAAGTTGAAGTGGGAGTTGTAGCTACCCAGCCCGGCGCTCATCACGGCCCTGCCATGCCTGCATCCTGCCCAGGCCGGGATGATCCTGCCCTGAATTCAACCGATCCGTGATCTTGACTAAGATGCGGTGCGGGCGCTGCGTCAACCGGGCGTGGTTCAAGAGATAAACTCCAGGGCCTTGATCTTCTCTTCGAGCGGTTCTATCACGCCGAGTGGCGGCAGAGTGTCGCTCACCCGGTTCAACTCTTCCTTCAGAACGGCCCGCTCCCGCACCTGCGCTTCCCACCACTGGCCCAGGTCTTCCAGCCACTTGTCGAAGTGGCGGATTATCACGGGGGAGCCGTCCGGCTTGCAGACAACCGCCTCGCAATCGGCGCAGCGAACCGGCTCTGTAATGAGTGGGTCTTCGTCGTCGAAATAGGCTGCTGGATCAAGCAATCCATCCACGAACCTTACTGAATCGTATCTCGGCCATTGCCGGGAGATGTCGGCTTTCGGGTCAAACCGAAAGTCAACTATGTGTAACTCCTCGTACATGAAACCCGGATCGACTTTGCCACAGGCTGGGCAGCAGTAGTGGGCCAGAGCGTCCTTGATTTGTTTCTTCACGGTCGTTCTCCTCTCTGATAACGAGGCCGAGCCGAGGCCAATCCCCGGCCCTCTAATCGAGGGTAGTGTGCGCTGGGCGGATTTGTAAACTCCCCCTGGCAGGTTTTGGGAAGTGGGGGTAGCCGTCCAGCCCGGCGGTCGGCTCGGCTACCGTGCCCCTGCTATCCTTGCATCCCTCGCAGCCGAGGATTACGCTACCCTCAAGATGACCGATCTGGAGCGGCACCATGAGCTTCGCCAACGCCTTGAGCATCCTGCGGCCCACGCTGCCCTACTACGTCGCCCTGACCAAGTACGGCCTGCTGCGCATCACCAAGGATTGCTTCGAGTTCGACCCCAACCCGGCAGCGCCGCCGATGGCCGTGGAGATGGCCAGGGCCGTCTTCACGCTGGGGGCAAGCTCCTGCACCGAGTCCTACGTCATGAGCCGGACGCTGGCCGAGGGGCCGAAGGTCTTCGCCTTCTCCGACGCCCTGACCTGCGAGGCCCTGGAGAACTTCGACCTGTCCGTGGCCACCGCCGACTACCTCCAGCCGTTCCCCTCCGTGGTGGTCGAGCTTCCCGCCAACTACACCCGAAAGCGGGTCGTGCCGTTCGAGGAGGGCAGCCACGCCCCGGATTTCCTGGTTGTCCGCCACGAACCGGAGGCGGGCTGCGTGCTGGTGACGATGCACCTGACCTCCGGCCAGGTCTTGACCCGCCTTCTGAAGCTCGACCCGGCCTGGACGCTGGAGGAGATGTGGGAGAAGGGCAAGCGGGCCTGGGCTGCCAGCGACACGCTGGGCATGACGCCGGAGGAGGCGGCGCTGGGCAGCGCCCTCAGCAAGCTGGCCCTAAACGTCTGCCTGATGGCGACGGCCTACGGCGTCCGCTGCCTGGGGCCTGCCAACCCGCCCTACTACGAGCGGCTGAAGCGGTATGCGAAGTTGGCCCGCAAGCGGGGGCGGGAGCATCAGGAGAAGGCCGACCTGGAAGTACGGCTGGTGCCGATGCAGTGTAACGCCCCGGCGGATCACGTGATTGACATGTGATTTATGGTGGATGGCATCCGTTCCCTTTTTCGGAGGATGTCACCATGTCCGCCTTGTCCTCTCGCTCCCGTTCTGACGCCGCTGCAACCCAGCGCTGGACCGAACGCCTCGAACGCTTCGCGGCCGGCAACCGTACGGTCGTCGCGTTCTGCGCCACCGAAGGCGTGTCCGAGTCCAACTTCTACCTGTGGCGCCGACGGCTCGCTCAACCGTCCATGCCCACCCCAAACGAACCGAAGGTGGTGCCCATCCGCCTCACACCACCTCCCGCCCCCGCGACGCCCATCGAACTGGCCCTCCCATCCGGGGCCGTTGTTCGGTTCCCCGCCGATGTCCGCCCGGAACTCCTCGTCGCGATCCTGCGCGGATTGGAGGAGCGACCATGTTGACCGTTCCACCTACCACCAAACTCTGGTTCGCCTCCGCCGTTGATCTACGCCTGGGATTCGACGGCTTGTCCCAGTTGGTCCGCACCCAACTCTCCGCCGATCCGCTCTCGGGCCACCTGTTCGTGTTCACCAATCGCTCGGCCGACAGGGTCAAGGTTCTGTACTGGGGCGGTCATGGTTTGTGTCTGTGGTGCCAGCGATTGGAAGCCGGGCGTTACCACTTCCCTGAAGCCACGGCCGCCGGGATCGAACTGACCGCCGCCCAGTTCGCCATGATCCTCGACGGCATCGACCTGTCCCGCGTCCGACGCTTCAAACGCTTCTCTCCACCCGAAGCAAAATCTTCGCGCTACCCGCCGGCCTGATCGGTGTTCAAAGGGCATGGATGCCGCAGCACCACTGGTCGATTCCTCTCTGCCGGCCGACGTTCCCACGCTCCAGGCGATGGTGCGGGAGTTGCTGGCCCGCAACCAGCAACTCGAAGCCCGGATCGCCGAACTGACGGCCAAACTGGACGCGGCCCTGAAGCACCGATTTGGTCGCCGCAGCGAGCGCCGCCCACCACCGCCCACGACCGCCGCCGGGGAGCCGCCGCCCCGGCGCGATGAACACGGACGCTCGCCGCTGCCCGAACATCTCGAACGTCGCGAGGTCATCCACGACCTGACCGAGGCCCAGAAGTTGTGCCCGTGCTGCGGTCGGTCGCGGGCGTGCATCGGGGAGCAGACCACCGAGCAACTGGACCTGGAACCCGCTCGGTTTTTCGTCCTCCGCACCGTCAAGAAGAGTTACGCCTGCCGGCACTGCAATCCCCAGACCGTGCCGGGCGAGCAACGCCTCCAGACCGCTGGCCCCGCTCAGGTCGGCCCGATTGCAAAGGGGTTGTGCGGTCCGGGGCTGTTGGCCCACGTCGTCACCGCCAAGTTCGCCGACCACACGCCCGTGCATCGACTCGCCGGCCAACTGGCGAGGTCGGGCGTGACGATCGCGTCCTCGACGCTGGGTGACTGGCTGTTCCGGGCGTCGGAGTTATTGACGCCGCTCTACAAGTTGATGCATCGGCGGTTGCTGCTGTCGCGTGTGATCCACGGCGACGACACCGGTGTGAAGTTGCGGGTGCCTGGTTCGAATCGCACCAAGAAGGCGCACCTGTGGACGTGCATCGGGGACGCGGACTATCCGTACGTGCTGTTCGACTTTACCAGTGACTACACGGCCCAAGGGCCGGAGCGGTTCCTGGCCGGGTACGCGGGTTACTTGCAGGCGGACGCGCTGGCCCAGTATGAGGGGCTTTACCGCGACGGCCGGGTGAAGCACGTGTGTTGCGTCGCTCATGCCCGGCGCAAGTTCGTGGCCGCCGGCGACGCTGGCGACGAACGGGCGAGCAAGGCGCTGGAGATGATCGGTCGCTTGTACGCCGTCGAACGGTCGTTGCCGCCGTTGCTGCTGCCCTCGGACGACCTGGCGCAACGGGACCAGCGCCAGCAGCGTGAAGAGCAACGTCGCCAATTGCGGCAACGCGACGCCGAGCCGGTGTGGGGAGAACTGTTGATGTGGCTCGACGAGCAGAAGCCAGGCGTGTTGCCGAAGTCGCCGTTGGGGAGTGCGATCGGGTACGCCTGGAACAACTGGGATGCGTTGAAGCGATACCTCGAACAGGGCTTCCTGGCGCTGGACAACAACCTGAGCGAAAGAACGCTTCGCGTGATCGCACTGGGCCGTAATGCCTGGGGCGTCATCGGAAGCGAAGTGGGCGGGCAGACGGCAGCGGTGTTGTACTCCGCCGTCGGCACCTGCAAGCATCTGGGGATCGACCCGTTCGCGTACCTCCGCGACGCACTGCCGGGGTTGTTCGCGTTGGGCGAGACGCCGACGGCGGAGCAACTGCTCGACTGGTTGCCGGATCGTTGGCTATTGAAGCGGGCGCGAGGTCAACTCGTCCGAGATGCGACCGACAAGTAAACCTCGATCCATCAACGCGCTTCAAACCCGCTGGTCTACGATCAGTGGGTCCAAGCCCCGTGCGCTACCAGCCGACGAGCGACGTGATTCGCCGGGGCGTTACACTCAAGGCGGGTTTCAGCAACGTGGTAGACTACTCCTACGAGATCAACGAGCCGAACGTCATCTGCACGGAGGACACGGACGACTTCGAGTGGCCGAGAACCGCCGACGAAGCGGCGAAGTTGTGGGTCGTGGTCATCGACTACCACTTTTGACTATCGGCAAGGTGTTGTAGGGTGTTCGGCGGGTGAAGGTGCCACAGCCATGCACGAACTGACATCCCGCTTCGTGTCAGCGTTCAACCGCATCGAGAAGAGGCTGGAGGCCATTGTCGGCCCGAAAGACTACCTGCCCTTCACTCAGTTGGTCGATAAGGCCGCTGGCAAGAACAGCGCCGTCCGGCAGTTCAGGAAGCGGCTGAAATCCCTGGGGAACCTTCGCAACCTCCTCGTCCACGACCACGAACACCACAAGGAAGTGGCGGTCCCGACCGAGCGCACGGTGCGGGGGCTGGAAGCCCTGGCAGAAAGCATCACGTCGCCGCCCCCGCTGCTCACGGTAGCCATCAAGCCCGTGACCTGTCGCCCATCTGACCCGGTGGGGGCGGCTGCACGGGTCATGCACGACAACTCCTTCTCGCAGCTTCCCGTCCACGATGGCGAAAAGCTGGTCGGGCTGCTGACCGGAGAAACCATCGCCCGGTGGCTGGCTGCACGCCTGGAAGGGGGCGACGGCATCCTCCTTGAAGAGCCGGTGGACAAGGTTCTCGAACACCAGGAGGAGGCGGGCTACGTTCTCGTGGCCAAGACCGCAACGGTCTTCGACGGCCTGAAGGCGTTCGACCAGTCCTTGCACTCCGGCACGGCGCTCCAGGCCGTCATCGTCACCGCCAACGGTCAGGCCACGGAGACGCCGCTCGGCATCATTACGCCATCCGACATCCCCGCCCTCGTGCGTGCAGCCGAGCCGTAGGGCACTGCAAGGGTCGGGCTGGGCCAGCGGCGGGGAAGAGTAGCCGGGGGAACCGATGTATGACTACCCGAACCATCTCCATCAACCGAGCGCCGGTCCTGACCCTGTGGGCAGCCGTGGTCGCCCAGCGCCTCGACTTCGACGAGGACGAGGCCCTGACCTTGGGCAAGGCCGTGGCGGGGCTGAACGCCCAGGCCAAGGGCCGCAGGCTCGGCATCTTCAAGCCGCACGAGGAGAAGGCGAAGAAGGCACGGGAGAAGGAGCGGGGCGAGCGGTTCTTGATCGAGGTCTTGGGTCGGCCCGTGCCCGCCACGAATACCGAGGACGGCATCCGGGCCGTCCGGGGGAGCAACCCACTTGACCCTGACAGCGTGCGCCACTACCTGGAGGACAAGTTTGGCGACGACCTGAAGGCCGTCCGGTCAGCGATGCAGAAGCTCGCCAAAGCCTACAAGCCCCAGGAACTCGCCCACGACGCCTATCGCCTCTACGAGCGCTTCCGGCCCGACATCCCGGCGGGCAAGAAGGGGTGGGGAGCCAAGGGCGACCTCGACCTCGGCCTGATAGCGCAGATGGCAAAGCAGAAATGACAGTCATGGTCAGGCCACAGACTCGATGGTGCCCGCCTCAACCAGATGCAGCTTCTCCGGTCGGTAATCCGCCGCCTGCCAGTGTTCCCAGGTGAAGCGCTTGTCGTAGGCCCCGATTACCCACCGCTGGAACCCGACCAGTTCTTTCGTCCTCACGAACGGCATGGGGTACGGACGACAGCCGAATTCCCGTAAGCGTTGCCGACGATAATCCCGCTCGTGGGCCGTCTCACCGGGCCAGTAGCCGATCAGCATGTAGACCATGATCTGATCCGGCTTCACGCCATGTCTCGTCAGCGCCTCCAGACCGGCAAACAAGCGCTCCTCGTCCTTGAGGTTGTCCCAGGCCGTGTAAATCCTGCGCCGCTTGAAGTCGTCGTCGTAATAGCGCACCGAGGCGATGGCGGCAGCCGCCTCGTCGGTAATCATGCGGCAGTTGATGCCCTGGTTGAAGCTCACCTTGAAGTCGCCCGCACGGATTTCCTCGATTCGCTGTCTCCAGTTGGGTTGTCCGAAGAAGTCGTTGTCCAGCAGGACGATGTTCCTTGGGTAAGGCTCCTTGCGCCATATCTCCGGGATCGTCTGTTCCTCGACCACGGCCCCTTCCTTTCTCGGCACCACGCAGAACTTGCACTTCAGCCGACAGCCCCGTTGCGTGAAGCCGATGCTGTGCGGATAGTGCGGGTACATGCCGTAATCCTGCTGCTTCGTGGTGATGCCGATGTCTTCCAGCCGTTTGGCCACGTCCCAGCCGGTCCCGCCGACTTCGGCAAAGCGATATTTCTGGAGAAGTGCCTCGGCGACGGGCCGAGTCCGCTCGAAGATCAGGCTGGCGTAGATGCGGTCAAAGCCCCACCAGTCGGACGCTTCCACGGCGTTGACCGTTGGGCAGTGCCGGAAGGCGATGTCTTCGGCGTAGGGGCGACAGTGGGCTGCGATCCGCATGAGGGCGATATTCGGCAGCTTGCCGTCGAGTTGCAGCAGGAGGACTTTCAAGCCCCTCCTTGCTGCGGCACGATGGCGTCGGGGGCATTATCCATGTAGTAGATAGAGTGCGGCGGGTCGGTTTTTGAGTCGAAGCCGCCGCCCCATGACGTGACTCCCGCTGGTGGCCGTGAGACGCCGAGGCTGGGCAGCCGGGATAAAATACCCCCGCACATAACCGTTTCGCCTGGAGGGAGTTCAGCGATGGCAACCTTCATCACGACCATGCACTTCACGGAGCAAGGGATCAAGGCTGTCCGGGATACCTGCGACCGGGCGGCGGCGTTCAAGGCCGCAGCCAAGAAGATGGGCGTCAAGGTGTCGGGCATTTACTGGACGCTGGGGGCTTTCGATGGCGTGATCGTCTTCGAGGCCCCCGACGAGACGACGGCGACTGCCGCCATGCTGCACCTGAGTTCGCTGGGCAACATCAGGACGCAGACGGCCCGTGCTTACGATACCGCCGAGATGCAGAAGATTCTCGGCCTGCTGCCCAAGTGAGTCAGCGGATCGCCTCGTTGCTCTGCGGCACGTCGCCGCCGTGCCCCACCGTTCCCACAGCCGCAGGGGAGGAGTGGCATTCATGCCAGAGCCTTACCCGGAACCGGAAGAAAAGCTGCGCCCCCTGGCCGATCCCCTGTCACGTCCTCGGCCCGGCGACTGGCTGGCCGAACACCCTGAGCCGGGGCAGACGTTTGCCGAGTACCTGGACGCCCGCCCTGTCCGCAAGAGCGACAAGCTGCACACCATCTACCTCTGCCTCGTCGGTGATTTCACCGAGGCCCAGCGGCGCATCCTCGACCTCACCAGGGACTACCTCAGCGTCTTCTTCGACTGCCCGGTGAAGGTGAAGCGGCAGATCGCCCTGGCCTCGATCCCCGCACGGGCCAGGCGCATCCATCCTTCCTGGGGCGACCCGCAAGTGCTGACCGGCTACATCCTGCACGAAGTTCTGGAACCGGAGCGGCCCGCCGACGCCCTGGCGTACCTGGCGCTGACCGCCTCGGACCTGTGGCCGGGCCGGGGCTGGAACTTCGTCTTCGGGGAGGCCAGCTTGCGCCAGCGCATCGGCGTCTGGTCCATCTACCGCAACGGCGACCCGGAGACGGATTTCCGGCTGTGCCTGCGCCGGACCCTCAGCACGGCTTCCCACGAAACCGGCCACATCCTCGGCCTGGCCCACTGCACCGCCTACCTGTGCCTGATGAACGGCAGTAACCACCAGGACGAGAAGGACGGGAGGCCGATGCACCTGTGCCCGGTCTGCCTGCGAAAGCTGTGCTGGAACCTGCGGGTCGAGCCAGTGCCCTACCTGACGAGGCTCAAGGCGTTTTGCGAGCAGAACGCCCTCGACGCCGAAAGCCGCTGGTACGAGCAGGCGATAGCGGCGCTGGCCATTTGACAACCGGAGGCCACTCCCATGAAACTCACCTGCACCGTTTTCCGCCTGGCCAATGGCAAGTGGCTGGCCCGGCACGCCGGCTCGTCCACGGGCCAGGTGGAAGTGACGGCACTGACCAGGGAAGAGGCCCTGACGAAGATGCGCAACGAGTTGCAGTACCGGATCGAGTGGTGCCCGTGCAGCGGCGCATCGGGCGATACCGTCGAGCTTCAGGTGCGGGAGGAGGGAGGCAGGCCATGAATGACCCGTTCGAGAAAAAGGTCAGGGCTGCCGCCGTCGCAGGATGGTGGGTTGTCCTGATCGCCGTTGGCTTCCTCACGCTCCTATGGCTCATCTACCTCGCCGTGATGTCCGCTCACCCGGCGTGGCTGCTTTCCATGTGGGGGCCGGGCGTCGATTGGCCTTTCGTCCAAAGCGTGTGGTTTTGGGCTATGGCGGCGTTCAAGTTCTGCGTCTGGCTCATGGTGTTGGCGGTCCTCTGGTTGACGCTGTGGGCGAGGCAGTTGCGCAAACTGGATCGCCAAGGAACGAAATGACCAGCCCGGACGGAGGCAAACGTGAAGATCAAGGCCGTTGTCGAAACCGCCATCTACGTCGATGACCTCCGGGCTGCGGAAACCTTCTACGAGACGGTCCTGGGCCTGCGGGTCATGGGCAAGGAGCCGGGCCGTCACGTCTTCTTCCAGGCGGGCGAGGCCAGCGTCCTGCTGGCTTTCCGGGCCGAAGCTACGCTGAAGGGCGACCAGTTGCCGCCTCATGGCGCTACGGGGCCAGGCCATTTCGCCCTGGGAATTGAAGCCGAAGCCTTCGACGCCTGGCGGAAGCTCCTGCAAAACCACGGCGTCACCATCGAGAAAGAAGTCGAGTGGCCGAGAGGCGGCAAGTCCCTTTACTTTCGTGACCCCGCCGGGAATTCGGTGGAACTGGTGACGCCGGGCGTTTGGGGATTGCCGAGCGGGTGGTGAGCGAGGTCGTATGCTGTCGCTGCGAAAACCGTCTGCGGAACGGCTGCGGGAATTCCTGGCGGCGCAGTCCAAGCTCGACTTCACCTACTCGGCGGTCGGGGCCACGGCTGCGGTGCCGCCTGCCGGGTACGTCGTGGACCGCACCCGGACCAAGCTCGGTGAAGGAGCCGGGACTTTCGCAGCGGCCAAAGATGCCCTGCGGCGTTGGGAACATTTCCGCCTCGGCTGGGTGGAGACGTGGCCCCCGAATACGCCGATCCAGGCGGGCCAGGTCGTGGCGGTGATCGCCCGGCTCTTCGGCCTGTGGTGGCTCAACGCCTGCCGGATCGTGTACGTCGTGGACGAGCAGGGGCCGGTCCAGCGGTTCGGCTTCGCCTACGGCACGCTGCCGGAACACGCCGAGTCGGGCGAGGAGCGGTTCACCGTGGAGTGGCACGAGGCGGACGATGCGGTGTGGTATGACATCCTGCCCTTCTCCCGCCCGCAGCAACTCCTGGCACGGCTGGGCTACCCCTTCGCACGCCGATTGCAAAAGCGCTTCGCCAGGGATTCGGCGGCGGCAATGCAGAGAGCGGCAGGCGAGGGCAAATCAACGGCTCAGGTGAAGAGCGACTTTTCACCTGGGTAGGTCACTTGCCGGTCTTCGACTACCGCCCCGCCCGTCAGCTTGTGGGGCCGCAACTCGCCGCTGGGCATGATGTGCTGCACCGTCACCCCATTCGCAACCAGGAAGTCGCTGACCAGCCGCCGATGGCACTGCCAGAACAGGCCCTCAGCGCACATGATCGCCGTCCGCTTCTGCCGGGCAATTTCCAGTAGTTTCTCCACGCCCTCCCGGAACTCGTCGGTGAGCATGTAGTCGGCGTAGTTGCGAAACCCTTTGTTCTCCAGGCCCACGTTCGGGGATTCGTCCCGCCGCTTGTGCCGCCGACCGCCCAGGGCTTCGAGCCAGTGGTACTCCACGCCGGACTTCGGCAAGGCGGCGGCGAGGCTGTCCCGGTGGAAGTGGGGGTGCTTTCTTGAGCCGGGGAAGCGGCGGATGTCCACCAGCGCCTCGACCTCGTGCTGGGCGAGCAGGGCCAGGAAGCGATTCAGGGGGTGGTTCGAGTGGCCGATGGTGAGAACGGCTGGCGGCATGGCGCTCCTCCCTCGGCTCATTTTACCTGCACCGCCGGTAGAATAGCCGCATCGACTTGAGTTCGGGGAGGAGCTTTTCATGCAGATCGGTGCGATGAACCATCCGGCCCGCAACCCGCTGGAGGAGATCGACTGGTTCGGGCGGCAGGGCTTCGACTTCGTGGACTTCACGCTGGAACCGCCCGCCGCCGATCCTGGCCAGATCGACCCGAAGGCCATTCGAGCAGCCCTGGACCGTCACGGCCTGGGCGTCGTGGCGCACACGGCCTGGTTCATCCCCATCGGCTCCCCCTTCGGCAGCATCCGGGATGCGTCCCTGGTCGAGTTCCGCCGGGCGCTGCGGGCCGCACAGCAGGTCGGTGCGACGGTCATGAACGTCCACTACGGCAAGTCGCCGGGGTTCTTCCCGAAGGAGCAGGTGGTCGGCTGGCACGTCGAGGTTCTGTCCCGGCTGTGCCAGGAGGCGGCGGAGGTCGGCGTCACCATCGTGCTGGAACACGTCCCGCACGGCGGCGGCGAGCAACTGGAGAACGTCGTGGCGATCATGGAGAAGGTGCCGCTGCTCCGCTTCCACCTCGACAGCGGCCATGCGAAGCTCGAACGGGGCTACGACCGCTGGGACGAGTACCTGGACCGCCTCGGCCCCAAGCTGCTACACGTCCACCTGTCGGAGAACGACGGCACGGCGGACCAGCACTTGCCGCTCGGAGCCGCCCCTCGAAGCACGACCGACTGGCCGCAGCACGTCAAAAAGCTCAAGGCGACTGGCTACGACGGCACGATCACCCTGGAGGTCTTCGCCCCACAGAAGGAGTATCTGCTGCTGAGCCGGGACTTGCTGCGCCGGTGGTGGGCCGATGCGTAGGGCGGGGAGCATGCCGGGGTGTGGCCAAGGGTGTCGCTGACCTGTTCGGGCGGGAGGCCCACGGGTAGGAGGTAGGAACAACCAGGGGCGGGGGCTGCCGAGCTTCCCGGCCCTTCATCCCGCATTCGAGGGTTGAACCCATGCCAATCCGAGAAGGTCTAATCGCCGTGAACAAGCTTGTGACGGACGATGGCAAGCGGACAGCGCAGACTCCTGCCGAGCTTGCCCCGCTCTTGCCAGAAGCCCATAAGATGGCAAAGCTATTTGATGACTGCTACCTGACCTGTAGAGACAACAAAGGCGATAGGTGCTTGGCCTATCCGCCTCACAGTCACGAACTTGAGATGTGGCATCTTGGCCTGATGTTTGTCGAATACGTCGCAGGGCTGTTACTCGACAAGGCGAAGATCGGCCACTGCTACGCAGAAACCAGGGCGAATCCCGTTTGCTCGTTCAGCCGGGACATGCACCTGAAGATGCTGGCTGCGCTGAAAGATGATCTTCGGGCATTGGCTGATGAAATTCAGAAATTGGAGGACACCGAAAAACCGACGTGGCCAAAGGCTGACCCGCATCCACAACCCAAGTGAGTACAGGCGAACCATGCTCGAAATCAATGGATTGACCTGGTTCCCGCCGATGGAGCGGGAACCAGGCTGATCGTCAAGGTTGAATGGGCAACGAAGCACGACGAAGGGTATACCCCTGACCGGCTGGACGAAGCCAGGAAGGTTGCAGCCGACTACTTGGACAAGGCCAAGTTCAAGAATGAAGCGCCTGCCCAGCGCCCCAACGTCTGACCTGAGAAGAACGACACGGGCCGAGGTTTCCTGACGGTTGCCCCGACCTTCTGGACGGTCTGGCCGAAGGCCCGAACTCTGGCAGTCTCCCCCGTGTCCTTCCCTACTGGTTTGAAGGACCGTCCTACTTCAGAAGGTGTAACCCATGATGTTCGCTGACTTGCTGCCGTCCGACTCGGATCGGGAATTCCTGGCGCAGACCTGCGCCAAGTTTGCGGACTTCATTCAGGACTGCATCGGCTGCCTGAAGATGGCCTACGATCTTGTTGGGGAAGCCTCTGCGAAGGGCACGAGCTACCATCATGCAACCGTCTATCTGCTGACCCGTCATGCCATCGAATCGCTGGACGGGGTTTCCGTCCTTGTCTCAAAGGGCTGTTCGCAGCCCTGCCAGCCGCTCTTGCACAGCGCCTTGGAAGCGCTGCTTGGCATCTTCTACATCCTCGAAGCTGACTCGGAACGCCGGGGCCTGGCCTATCAACTGGCCCATGCACACAAGAAAATCAAGGTCTACCAACGGCTAGACCCGACCACGGACCAGGGGAAGCAACTGCGCCGGGACATCGCCTCCGACCCGTGCGCCGACATCCTGAACGGGCTGCTGGTCAGCGACTTTCCGAAGATGATAGCCGGGCTGGAAGGCATGTTCAGGCAGCCCGTATTTCAGCCGATTGAAGCCGAATGGCAACGGCTGAAGGTTGCCAACCGCAACAAAGACCCCGAATGGTACGCCCTCTTCGGCGGGCCTACCAACGTCCGGGACTTGGCCATCCGGGTCGGGGTTCCGTCGATGTACGAATTCCTCTACCGGGCCTGGTCGAATGAAGTCCATGCCGGGAGCGCTATGGAAGCCATCGGCCAGAAGGATGGGGATACGGTTATCCGCCCAATCCGCCAGCCGGACGAACTGCAACCCGCCGTCAACTTCGCCGGGCATTTCAGCCTGGCCCTTGCGAGGAAGATCGTTGAAGCCTACCAACCGGCGAAGGTGGCTGACCTGCGAACCCTGTACATCGACACAATTCAGAAGCGGGCAGCCGAGCTTCGGGAGGTAAAGGTTATCAAGGCCCCCTGGCGGGATTGACGGGCCGTAAACAGCAAGGGCCGGGAGCTTCCGAGCTACCCCGCCCCTTGCTGTTTATGACTGGCTGTTGTCCTACAGCTTGGCAACTTCGTCCGCAACGGCGTTCATCAGTTCCTCGGCGCTGCGGTAGCTTCCGACCGGAATTTCGGCTTGCCTTTGCTCGCCGTGCCTTGGTCCGACCGGCTGGGTGTATCGCTTCAGCCGGTAGTTGTCTTTTTCTTCGTCGTAGTAGGCTCGCAGCAAGCGACTCCCCAAGCGGTACTCCGCATTCGACTTGCCTCTCGCCACTTTCAACACTGCGGCATAGCCCGTCTCATCCAGCACGGTTTCAACGCCGATGCGCCCCTCGCAAACGGTCTTGTCCTTCAGGTAGTCCGTGAACATGGCCACAAGCTCTGCCGCCTTCCGTCTGACCAGTTCTTTCACTTCCTGCGTCTTCGGCTGCTCTGCCATCGTGTTTTCCTCTGGACGGTCTGCCCCTTGTCCCTGTTCCGGGCCATGCCCTATTATACCGCCGGGTTGCCCTGCGCAAACAGAAGGGTCGGGTAGCTCGGAAGCTCCCGGTCCTGCCCGGCGCACCAAACGCACCGGGTCGAGTGGACGACGCCGGATGAACCGACTATCTGGCTGGCGGTGCATTACGGAGATCACGGATGAGCGACAACCGCCCCTTCACCCCCGGCCCAACGCCAAACACCGTCCTTGCAGCCGATGGCACGGTCCTGACCGCACCGAACGGCTGGGCGCTGCTACCGCCTGGTGACGCCGCCCTGACCCGCCGGGTGAAGGAGGCGGGCGACCATTGGGTGGTGCAGGAAAAGAAGGGCCGGAAGACCTTCTCACGGGGCGTGTGGGCACCGGCGGCGACCATCGACCGCATTCGTGCCGGACTCGAAGCCGAGCGGTCCACGGAGGGCTACGCCAAGCGCAAGGAGGCCGACGCCCGCCGCCGTGACAAGGCCCAGGCCGAGTACGTCGAGGATTTCTTCGGGGCGGTGGTGGCGTTCCTGGCGTTTCATCCGAACTACGCCGAGCTTGCCGACCGGCTGGCCCGTGCGGTGGCCGACCATGCCACTCCAGTCGGCAGCGGGACCGTGGCCAGGACGAAGCGCATCCCCGTCGAGGAGCGGGCCGAAGCCGCCGTGATCGCCTGGCTGCGCCATCAGACCACCGGCTACGACGGCATGGTGATTCCCAGGGTGAAGGGGAAACGGCGGGAGGTCCGGCGCATGTTGGCCCGGCGGTCGCAGGAGTTGCTGGCCCGCTATCGCCGTGGGGAGCCGGTGCTGGACTGGTGCCCGCTGCGGAAGGCGTTGATGAAGCCGCCCTCTACTTCGGGGCAACCGCTTGGCTGAGAACAGACACCAGGCCCCTGGGCAGCCGCCGTCGCTACGGGGAACCATGAGTGCCAGCTTCCCCGTGATGCGCCGAGGCGTAGCAGCGACAGCAGGGCGGGCAGACGTGGAGATAGTCGATGGGCAAGAAGAAGCAGGAGTCGCCGTTCACGGGTCGCTGGCGCATCGTCTCGATGTCGGCCTGGGAGGATGATTTTCTTGATGAAGAGGTCGAGGCGTACATCGAGTTCAACGACCGGGGCTGGGGCGACTTTCACTTCGGCAACGTCCAGGGCCACATGGATTGCCGCCAGACCACCAGAGACGGCGAGCCAGCCGTCGAGTGGTCCTGGGACGGCAACGCCGAGATGGATGCCGCCCAGGGCCGGGGCTGGGCCGTGCTGAGGGCCGAGGAACTGCACGGCATGATCTTCTTTCACGGCGGGGATGATTCGGA
The DNA here is from genome assembly GCA_963767535.1 of uncultured Planctomycetota bacterium. GTDB lineage: Bacteria > Planctomycetota > Planctomycetia > Gemmatales > Gemmataceae > JAJPHU01. Next base: position 3,807,746 of record CAVYEC010000003.1, on the reverse strand, counting down.
GTTCGTGGCGACGAGGGCGAAAACGCCGAAACGCCCCAGGAAGAAGTGACCGTGGCCGACCGGGGCAAATCCGCAAAAATTGCGGATTCCCCATCGAGCCAAGAGCGGAAGTGAGCGGCGCATGGCCAAAGAAAACCCAAGGCTGAAGCTCGGCAAGAGTGCCGCCTTCGTGAAGACACACCTGAAGCGGTTGCCGCAGGAGGAGGAAACCTGGGAAGCCGACTTTCGGGCATGCCCAAGCCAGCAGGCCAGGCCGAAACGCACTGCCTGGGGGTGGTCGCCGCACTGCCCAATGGCGATCCCCTGCACTACCTCCCGGTGGAATACACCCCGAACGTCAACGACCTGGCCGACCTCCTGGCCGACGCCCTGCGCCGACCGCTGACGGGTCCGGCCCGCCGCCCCGAACACATCCGCTTTCGGGGCAACCCCCGGTGGGAAGAGTTGTTTCGGCACCTGAACGAGCTTGGCATCGCAACCTCGGTCCACGAGGAACTGCCCAAGGTTGAGGAGGTCTACGAGGACTTCCTCCGGCAGATGCGCAAGGCGAGTCCCGGCCCGATCATCATGGTTTCCCCAGGCCGGGGCCACGTTGCCGAGCAGTTCCTCGCCGTCGCCAGGTGGGTGCAGGGCTACGGGCGCATCGAGATTGGCCAGCAAGAGGGCGTCGGGGTCGTGGTCCGGGCGCTGGACGGCGGCGGGCTGGTGTTCGAGGATACCAAGGGCGAGACGCTGGCCGAGGCACTGACGGCTCTGGAGAAGGGCCTCGCCAGGTGGTTCAAGGACGAGGGGATCGAGGTCGAAGCGGCCCGCCAGGAATGAAAGGAACGCATCGCCATGCCTGCACAACCACGCAAGATGTCCGAGATCATGAAGGAAATGTCGGAGACGCTGTTGCGCAACCCCGGCGGCGAGCCGTCCGTCGAGGCCGCACACGTTGCTCTTCTCTTCGCCAACGCAGCATGGAACGAGTGTGTCGGCATGGACCATGCCAGGGACGGCTACCGCAACGTGTGGGAGAAGATAGAAGCCGAAAACCCGGCGCTGTGGAACGAGTTCAAGTCGAGCGACATCGACGCCATGATTGATGAACTCGTCCGCTGCAAAAACGCCCACTACCCGGATGACCGACGCCGGATTCTCGTCTGCGGGATGGTGCCTGGCAAGGTCCATGTCGAATGGCTGAACCCCGCCGCTCCTGGGGTTGATTCCAAGTGGGAGATGCAGTTGTACGGGCTGGTGCGGACGGGGCAGAAGGACAAGGCGATCCGCTTTCTGCAAGACACTCGGCGGATGAGCCGCAGCGAGGCGTCGAAACGAGTGGCGCAGATCGCCTCCGAGTTGGGGTGAAGTAGCCCAAGAGGGAGCGACCGTGGCACGAGAGGAGGAGAAGCTGAAGCTCGGCAAGGGTGCGGCCTTCGTGAAGGGCCGCTTGAAGCGGCTGCGCCAGGAGGACGAAACCTGGGAGGCGGACTTTCAAGCGCTGCCCAAGCCGATCACGCAGAGCCAGACGCACTACCTGGGAATGGTCGTGGACCCGGACGGCACTTTCCTGGCCGATTCCCACGTCGAGGGCAGGCCCACGGTCAACGACATGGCCACGCTGCTGGCCCACGCCATGCGCCGACCGCTGGCCGGGAAAGCGCACCGGCCCCGCCGCATCCACGTCCGGGGCCACCCGCAGTGGAAGGAGCTATTCCCGCACCTGGACGAACTCGGCGTCAAGGTCGCCGTCCACCGGGAGCTTCCGAAGGTGCAGCAAGCGTACCGGGGCTACCTGCGGCAGAAGCGAGAAACCCACCGGAGGGGCATGGTCAAGCCGACCGCCGAGCAGCAGAGCGTCGAGAAGCTGTTCCCGGCCATCGCTCAGTGGGTCCGGGGTTACGGGCACATCGAGATTGGCGACCAGGAGATGTTCGGCTTCGTGGCCAGGGCGCTGGACTACGGGAACCTGGCCTTCGAGGACGACAGGCCGGACACGCTGGCTGAAGCGATGGCCTCTCTTGAGAAGGGGCTGAGGAAGTGGTTCGAGGAGCAAAAAGTTGACCTCGAATGACGAGGTAGTGGGACGCTCACCGCCACGGCACGATGAAATGCGGCTCGGCAGCCGCATAGGAGGTCACGCATGATGTATCTGAAGCCGGACGGCAAGATTGACCTCGAACACCGTGCGTACTTCCTGCGAGGCGCACCGCACCGCACCGTCGTGATCGCAGCAGCCGAAGACGGCCAGCCTTCTATTTTCAGTCCCGATTTGCAGGAAGTCCAGTTGTGCCGTCTCTCGTCAAAGATTCGGGCCGTTTCCCCACACCCATCGGATCGACGCCTGGCATGGGTCGATGGGAAAACTGGTTCACTCACCGTGCAGGATTTCGACGGGTCACGGCTCATCCGAATCGCTCCTCCAGAAGTTCGAGAGACGACGCCAGCGTGGATTCAACGGGGCTTTGATGACTGCTTCTACAGCGAAGACGGGCGTTTCCTGTGGACGATTGCGCCGTTGAATTCCGAGGACGTGGTGGTTCACTTGCACGAGGCGGAAACAGGGGCAACGATTGAAACTGCCCCTGTCAAAGACCCGTTCGGCGGGAGTTCCTGCTCGTTTCATCCGACGACACTGCCCGATCTTACGTCGTTGTGGTTGGCGGCGGGGCAGGATGGGCAGCAAGTGTATTGGCTGAAGCGGACCCGCAGCGGCTTCTCCTGCACACGGGAGGCCAAACTGCAAAACACCATCCCGCCCGTCTTCTCACCAAACGGTAAGCAGCTTCTCGTGGTGAATGACCACAACGCCATCTGCAAGTTCCAATTCCCTGCGATGCAGCAGGTCCGCTCGCCTCTGGAGTCAGGTGATGAAGACAACCAGTTTGCCGAATCCCTGTGCTATCTCACCGAGCGGCAGGCCCTCGCTGGCACCAACGAGCAGCGCATTTTCCTCGTGGATACCGTTCAGATGAAGGTTGAGGAGGAGGTTTCCCTCGAAGGCCACGAGCCACGGCCTATTGGCGAGTATTATCCGAGACTGGCGAAGGACAAGAGATTGGGTACGAACATCTCTCACTTCTTGAGGCTGGGCGATGTCATCCTGTTCGCCTATCGTCGTGATCGGGGCATGGGCTTGGCGGGATGGAAGGACACTCTTCTCTGGCTGTCGGTCAAAGGGCGAGTGTGAGCGGCCTACTGGCCGAAGGAAAGACGGCGATGAGCGATGATAAGAAGGGCGTGTGGGTCAACCTTGGCGGCACTCCGGTTGACCTGAACGCCGGAATGATCGAGGCCGTGACGAACCCGCCGCCGGGGTTTCTGTCGAAGCACCGATTCGTGGAAACCGACGTTGCGGCCAGGGTCAACTCGATTAACTGGTTTGCCCGTTGCGGGGAACCCTTGGCCCTCGACCTGACGATGGAGACGGAACAAGTCGGCGGCTGGGTGCAGGCCATCGAGTCCTGCAAAGCGCCCGCCTGGGAAAACGCCCAACTGGAAGCGCAGAATCAACTGACCCTCTGGCTCCATCTGAACGACCGGCCCAGCTACCGGAGATGGAACGAGATCGTCGTTGCCCATAAGGACGCCATCGTGAAATCTCTGACGGGGAAGATACTGGCCCCCTTCCAGGCCAAGCACGATCTCGACCTCGCTCTTGTCCACAGTGGCCAGTGGGATATTCTCGGTGCCTTGATGGAGAACTCGTACCTGCCGAGCGGCCACTCTGCGTTCTTCTTCCTCGAACTGCTCACGGTCTACGAAGCGGGCCACTTCCCCTGCGGCTGGAAGGGCGAGTGGCCGAAAGGCCGGTTACTGGTGTACTGACAAATGCTTTCCAGAGGAATCGACGGCATGAAGGTGAAAACCACCTACCTGCAAATGCTCGCCCGCCCGGAGCGAATCGTGCCGCCGCCCAGGGATGGGCTTACCATCGTCCACGCCAGGAAGCCGTCCGTCGCCTACTACCGCTTCCTGTACGACGCCGTTGGGCGGGACTACGACTGGACCAGCCGCAAGAAGCTCTCCGACGCCGAACTCGCTGTCCTGCTGAACGACCCCCGGCTCGAAGCCCACGTCCTGATGGCCGATGGCGTCCCGGCTGGCTTTGCCGAGTTGGACCGGCGGACGGAGGGCGAGATCGAACTGGTGCAGTTCGGCCTGATGCCGGAGTTCATCGGCCAGGGGTTGGGGCGCTACTTCCTCCAGTGGGCCATCGACAAGGCGTGGAGCTACGGCCCCCGGCGCTTCTGGCTGCACACCTGCACCAAGGACCACCCGGCTGCCCTGCCGAACTACCTGAAGGCGGGTTTCGCCGTCTACAAGGAAGAGGTCAAGGACCAGGGGTGACACGATGCCCTCCCCGGTCAAGCTCGCCCAGCAGTCTGGCGTGACCGAGATCGCCCCCGACCTTTCCGCCCGTCTGAAGGTGGACAAGTGGCTTGGGCATCACCGAGTCGAGCAAGGGGATAAGGCCAATGGCACGAACCAACAAGCGAGCAGAGAAACTTAACCAGCAAGAGCGTTTGACGGACGAGCGCCTCGACCTGGGACTCTCCGAGGCGCAACGCCGCACCATCCTGAAATACGCAGACTTGCCCGCTCATCTTGCAGAGCCTTTGTCGGCCCAAGGCGCGTGAAGGAAGCGCCACGCAGTTCACCCTCGATGAACTGGACGAGCTTCTCGACCGGCTTGAAACAGCGGTTTATCGGGCCAAGGGAAACGAGAAGCAGAAGGTGCTGCGCATCGTGCAGAAGGTGGCGGGCCTGCTCGGTAGCGACATTATCCCTTCCCACGCTTCGGGGCACCAAACCTCCAAGGAGGCTTCCACGATCTATCAGATCAAAATGACCTTGAAGGGCATTGACCCACCCATTTGGCGGCGCATTCACACGCCGGACTGCACGCTGGAGGAACTCCACGAGATCATCCAGGTGACGATGGGCTGGGAATTTGAGCATCTCTACCGCTTTACCATCGGCGGCGTGGACTATGCCGACCCCGCAATGACGAGTGACGAGGAGGTTGAGGACGCCTGCGCCACGAGATTCGAGCGCCGTCCTCCCGACAGAGAACCGCCGCCCTCGGTTCTCCTACGAGTACGACTTTGGGGATGAATGGATACATCAACTCATCGTGGAGGAGCGACTGCTACCCAAGGAGGGAGTGACCTATCCCATCTGCGTGGGAGGCCAGAGAGCGTGCCCGCCCGAAGACTGCGGCGGTCCCTGGGCCTACGCAGACTTCGTGGAAGCGGTAGCCAACCCTGACCATGACAGGCACGATGAACTGCTGGAATGGGTAGGTGGCGAATTCGACCCGGAACGATTCGATCAGGAAGCCGTGAACAAGGAACTGGGGCGTATGCGGACAAGGAGAGCTTGAGTGGATGACCGCCATGCCAGGCTAGAAGAAGCGACCTTCGCTGCATCCGGTCAGGTCGAGTAGCATGGAAATCGAACCGCCCGTGAGGATTATCCCATGAACCACGACGCACTGATTGAGGAATACCTTGCTGGACCCGGCCTGCTGCGGCGTGCCGTCTCCGGGATGACGAGGGACCAACTGCTCGCCAGGACGATTCCCGGAAGGTGGTCCACTCAGGAAGTCGTCTGCCATCTTGCGGACTACGAGCCGATTTACGCCGACCGCATGAAGCGGGTCATCGCCCTCAAGGAGCCGGAGTTGCTCAAGGGCGATCCTGGGCTGTTCGCCGCTCGCCTGGCCTACGACCAGCGAGACGTGGAGGAGGAACTGGCGCTCATCGAAATCACCCGCAAGCAGATGGCCCGGATTCTCCGGGCGCTGAAACCGGACGACTTCCAGCGCCAAGGCGGTCACTCCCGTGACGGAGCGCTGACCCTGGAAGTCCTGCTGCAACGGATCACAGCGCACATTCCCCACCACGTTCGCTTCATTGAGGAGAAGCGGCGGGCGATGGCGTGAGGATGGTTCGAGCAGCGAGGCATCGGCGTCGAACGACAGAAAGGACAGCGATGGGCCAGACCAGCAAGAAGCTCCACGCCAAGCTCACCAAGATGGCGGCACCCCTCGACCTCCCCACGGGGAGGATGACGGGCCGGGCCGACATGCCCAGCGTCGAGAGATGGATCAGCGAAGGCATGGACCCCGTTCATGCCGCCTACGCCTTCGTCCAGCACATTTCCTCCTCCTTCGCAGAGGGTGTGTCCCGACTGCCCGAAATGAAGAAGTACGCCAAGATTGTCGGTGCCGCCGAGGAGGAGTACATGCCTTCCGGCCCGCCGATGAGTCCGTTGACCGCCAGCTTCTTCACGACCTGGGCGTTCTACGACCTGCGGTTCGACGGCACGGACACGCTCGCCTCGTGCCAGATCGAGGCGAACGACGTGATTGGCATGAACCCGGACCAGCTTGACGCCTTGAAGAAGATGGCCGATTCCCGCATGGGCGTCTACGAGCATGTCGGGATGGACGGCCCGCACGTTCGGCTGCGAGAACTCGTCACGAACGCCGAATTCACCTGCCACTCGGCCTCTGGTTATCGTGGGAAAAGCGGTGAACTCTGGTACGTCCGGCTCCTGCCACCGCTCCTGCCCGACCTGGCCCGCTACCACATCGTTTTCACGACACCGTACATCCTGATGGCGAGCAAGGACGACTGGTTGCAGTTCCTCCGCAGGGCGCTGACTGGCCCTGGCGACGAACGTGAGGCCCTGCACCGGCTGATGAAATACGGTCCAGAGCCGAACCACTGGAACGAATTTGTCTTCAAGGCGTATCACCACCACCAGAGCGATGCGATCTTCCTCGCCGGGATTCCCGACCTGAAGGCGACGTTGCCTCATGCTTGACGCAGGAGTGGAGACAAGCGATGCCCTCCCGACAACATTTCCCGGTGCTGCTCACCCAGGCCCAGCGAAAGGTGGTGGCCGAAATCGTCCCGGACCTTGCCGACCGGCTGAAGCTGGACGAGCGGAACCAGCGGACCATCCCGCTCACCTTGGCCGAGTTGAAGGCGATCAAGGAGAAGGCCGGGAAAGCCATCCGGCAGGCCAGCACGGGCATGGTGCGGAACTCGCTACGGCACGTCACCGACCTTGCGGCCCAGGCCCTCGACCGCTCCCGTGGCCTCGGTGCCATCCCCGCCGCCGAGCGGGTCTACCAGTTCAGGATCACCCTTCTCGACACGCAGCCAGCGATCTGGCGGCGCATCCAGGTCAAGGACGGCACCCTCGACAAACTCCACGAGCATATCCAGACGGCGATGGGCTGGACCAACAGCCACCTGCACCACTTCCGGGTCGGGGAGCAGCTTTACGGCGACCCCGACTTGATGCAGGAGAACTTCGAGGAGATGGAGTACGAGGACTCGACCACCACGAGGCTGAGCGACATCCTGCCGAAGACCGGCAGGCGGTTCCGCTTCGAGTACGAGTACGACTTCGGGGATGGCTGGCGGCACGAGGTCTTGTTCGAGGGCATCGTGCGGGCCGAGCGGGGGAAGCGCTATCCGGTCTGCATCGAGGGGGCACGGGCCTGCCCACCGGAGGACGTGGGCGGCACCTGGGGGTATGAAGAGTATCTGGAGGCGATGGCCGACGCCGACCACGAGCGGCACGAGGAGTTCCTGGGCTGGCGTGGCCCGTTCAACCCCGAAGCCTTCGACCCGGTAAAGGCCACGAAGCGCATGTGGCGGGGCCTTCCCGACTGGCGCTCGGAGCGCTGGGTGTAAAGAAGGGAGAGACAGGCTGGGCCGGAACGACGCTTGCCTCTGCGGACGTAGCAAAGTTGAAATCGCTGGTGCGCAATATAGGCGACCAGCGCTCACAATATGTGGTCACGGCCTCTCAAACCTCACGCCAGACTGCACTTCCGACTTCGCTTTATGATGCAGCGTGCGGAGAAATATAAATCCTCCGCAAAATCTCAGGACGCTCTTCTTTCGAGTTTTCTCCGGCGCTACACTTCAGACAGGTGAGCTACAACGAAACACATCGGAACCCGCAGGACTCTTCGGTAGCTCACGGTCCTGCGGGTTTTCTGTTGTCAGGGAGGACGATGAATGAGCAAGCCGAGATTATCCCGTGACCAAAAGCGAAGAAAGAAGCTGGCCGAGCGTGAACGGCGGCGGTTGCGGAAGCGAAAGGCCGACGACGAGGGGTTGATGGCGGCGATGGCAGAGATTGTGACCGACTTTTCGACACAAATGGGATGCGAAGCCCCACGGCCTGTTGAGCGAATGCCGCAATCATGGTGTAAGGTCGCCGATTGTCACGCCAACGTCCTGAAAAAAGTTCATTTTCACGGGGGCCGTGCTGTGTGGGGGTGGCATTTTACCCTGAATACCGCCAACCCCGACCGCTGCTGCGTGGATGCGGCATTCCATGCCGTATGGGAGGCTCCGCAAGGCGACTTGGTTGACATTACTCCGCAGTCCGAACGGGTCGTGGCGGGCTGGGAGGCAGGCGTGTTTACACCACTGCCCTTCTTCTGCGTGGACAAACGGTACTTCAAGGAATGCCAAGTGGAGGACTTGGGTAACGGAATCCTCCGCTTCCAAACGGTGCAAGAGGTTTTCCCGGACCACGAGGCTTGCAGCCTGATGCTCCAGCTTGAGGAATGCTTACCGATTCCGTGACCGGCATAGGTCCGTGAACGGAGAATGCCGGGCGATTCCATTGCGGGCCACTGGTGCCCCGGCCATAACCTCGCAGCGGAAAGGGGCGTCTCCTATCGCATCTGCTTATTGGCCGAGAGCCACCACGCTCTCGGTCTTTTTTTCTGCCGATGACAGAAGGTAGTTTACAACCGCTGCGCCTTCATTTCCGCCAGCCGCCTGCGTGCGATCAAGGCCGTCGTCTCATCCCGCTCGGTCGCCAGCCACCTGCGCCCGGTGGCCTTGGCTGCGGCCAGGAACGCAGCGCCGCCAGCGTAGGGATCGACCACCAGCGCCCCCGGCCCCGTCAGGCTCTCGATGAAGAACCGTGCCTCGGCTTCTTGCTGCCCCCACTCGTGGTACTGCTTGTCCCGGCCCGCACCGACGACCGCATCGAGCAGCCACTCCGGGGCGGGACGGAGCGGCGGTTTGGCAAAGGCCACCACCGGCTTCCACCTGTTCTTGATGTGCCTGGGGTAGATCGGCAGGATCAACTGGTCGTAGACGATGGCGAACGTCCACCAGTACCGGAGATGCTTCGCCATCGCCGCCAGCACTTGCGGCAGGTACGTCTGACCGGCGTAGGCCAGGCACAGGCCACCCGCCCTGAGCTTCGCACCCGCCAGTTCCGCCAGGCGCTCGTAGGCCGCAACGTCGGCGTAGATGGGGTCGGTCAGGAACAAATCCACGGAGTCGTCCTTGAGCCGGTCCCAAAGGATACCCATGTCGCCCACGAGAATGTTCTGGTCGCCGCTGGTCTTCCTGGCCTTCGTGACCTTCTCCCGGCGCTCCTCGGTGCGAGCCTGGGTGATGAGGTCGGCCAGCTTGAAGCGGCTGACCTCCTCCCCGTTGACCGATTGCAGCACCTTGGCCCGCACGGAAGGTGACAGGTCGGCCACCCGCCTGGCGTTGGGGATGTTCAACTGACCGCCCCGAATCTTCTCGATCAGTTCCGGTGCCGTGGCCCGGATCGACTTGACCGCCTCGACGTAGCGGCTGCCCGACCGGGTGAGCCGGGCGGCAGCCTCGCTCGCCTTGCCGCTGGCAGAAAAGGTGGCGCATTCGTGCGCCCCCTTTTTCCCTCGCCCCTGGGAATGGCGCTGCCGCTCCTTGGCCTCCTTCTCCAGCAGGGGCAGCATGTCCAGGGCGACGACGGCACGCTGGCTGGCCGTCAGGTGGCGGCGGTGGAGGTTGGTGGAGATGACCCACTCGACCGGCGAGCCGCCGCCCGGCCATTCGGTGAAGCGGGGCGCTACCCCGGCCATGTCGCAGGCGGCGAGGCGGTTGCGGCCATCGAGAATCTGCCCCCGGAAGACCACGACGGGCTGGAGCAGGCCACTGAGCTTGATGTCCTCAGCAAGCTCCTGTAGCTCCGCATCGACCAGCAGAGGGAATGCGAGGCAGGCGGGGTGGAAGTTGTACGGTTTCGTGGGTGGTTTCATGGCTGGTGCCCCTGAGATCGAGGGCATTCTACCCCAGCAATCCCCAGGGTGCCAGGTGCTTCTTGGCGGATCGCCGCCGGGTCGAAAAACCCTACCGGCCACGCAAAAATCCCGGCGGCGGCGATTTTTGGAAAACGCTTTCTGGAAAAACTCTGGCGTGGGGCTGGGAATAGGCGGATCGAGAGTTGATTGTTTTGGGAATGTGTGGCCAGGCGGATTTTTTCCGGTGCGTTCTTGAAAACCCTGGGAGTCCCAAAAGAAGAAACAAGGCCGACAGGGTATGGGGAAGGGGTGGGGGTAGGGGTGTCAGCCAAACTTTTTGCAAAACAGTTTCTCGACCTCTAATTCCTTAGCTCATGTCGCTGGGTATTCATCTTCCACGGGCACTGGCCGTACATACTCTTCCACCGCCGCCGCAGGTCATCAAGAACGGCAGACCCGGCTCTTGTCCTGCGCCCCCTTCACAACCCGCCCACCCGTCCCGCAGAAACGCCGAGGACACGCTGAGGGTCCGCCCACCACTCGCCGGATCAAGGCCCGCCGCCAATCAAAACAGGCTACTCCTGCGGGTGCAGGTCGTGCGGATTTCCGCCCGCTGGCGGCATAAATACCTCCATGATGACGTTTTGGGAGTGGCTGGGGCAGGGCTTCGAGTTCGGGTTCGTGCAGGAGTTGCAGCGCCTCCTCCGGGAGATGCGGGGCGATGAGGGGCATCAGGCGTTTCTCGACCAGACGAACAAGGAGTTCAGGGCGTGGATCGGCACAATCTTGCGGATGGGCAAGTTCACCGACGCCCGCAATGAGGCGGAAGCAAAACGCCTGGTCGCTGACCCGACCTTCTTCGACTACGCCCAAGAACTTGTTGCGGCGGCGAGTAGAGGGCGGGCGAGATTGCGAGGCCAGGACGTTCTCGACGGTGCCCAGGATGTCAACATGCAGTTGTGGATGGCGCTGCTCAACCCCAAGCTGTACGAACCCGAAGGCGTGACATGGGAGAGCAAGAACCCCTTCTCTGCCGAACGAGGCGGCATCCGAGGCACGATCAGGTCGTGGGCACGCAACAAGGCCGGTCACTTCGCCGCCCGCCTCAACAAGCGCAGGACCGGCGTAGCCACCCGTCAAGTCAGCCAAATCCACGACCCCGACAGGCCCTTCGACCCACCGGCCCGACCCCAGGAGAGCGACCTCGAATGGGACGATCTCAAGCAGGCGATTATCAGCGACCTGGAGACGCAGTTGCGGCAGGAGATCGAGGCCCAGGGACCGCACTGGCGATCCAGGGTGCGCAGCCTCCGCTGGGCGGTGGAGATCGTGCAACGGCAGATGGCCGTACCGTGGGAATGGCGAAGTATGCCAGAGGTCGCAGCGGATATTCCTGGGCTGGAAGCAGGGCTGCGGGGCGGGTTGGCGGACCAGTTGAAGCGGCGAATCGACCAGGCCCGGAGAAAAGCCTTGGGCGAGGCCACGCTCGGCTTCCTACAACCAGCATGGCTTTGTCATCGGCGGTGGGGTAAGTCCCTGTGGTAGCGGGCGGTGCGCAACTGCTCGGCGGCGAGAAACCCCTGAATGTACTCGGCGTCGGTCGAGGACTCCGGCTCCTGGGCAAACCCGTCCAGAAAGCCGCTGACCCATTGCGCATCAACGCCGAGGGCGGTCGCCACGTCCTGCCGCCAGTCGCCGGATGCTGCTGTTCCGGCGAGGGTGGCTTCCAGCGGGTGATACATCGTCCCGGCAGCGAAGGTGTACAGGCCGTCCACGACCCGCAGGTTGCCGGTCGGCACGGGCGACACACGCAGGCCGAATCGCACCGCCAACCAGCAGCCCTCGGTGATGATTTCCAGGGGGTCCATGTTCGCCTCCGGCCAAGGAGTACAACGCCGAAAGTCACGGCGCTTTACACCGCTTCCCAGGCGAGGGGAGCCGTTGAGGGCGTCGATCAGCGCAGGAAATACTTGACCGCCTCCGGCCTCTCCAGCGCCAGCTTCTTGAGGCCAGCGCCGAGCCGACACAGCGCCTCGTGGTAGTCGCTGGAGAGATGGTCGCCGCTGTACTCGTGGCCGAACTCGTGGATCAGGAGGCTGTCCACGTCCTCGCTGGCCCCCTGGTCGAACCAGCGGTGGCCGAGCCGGAGCAAGTTGAAGTCCAGCCGCCCGGACCCGTAGCAGGCGGCGAAGTTGTTGGTCGTGTGGACCACCGAGACGGTCAGCGACACCTGCATCAACTCCCTGGCGAGGAACACCGCATACGCGGCAATGTTCTTCATCCCCTCGGTCCACTTCTCTTCGGGAATGATCGTGACCGGATCGGCGTCAGGGTCGGCGCTGTAGGGCTTGGCCGTGGGGCAAATCTGTCCTGCGGGCAAGACAGCGCCGGAGCGCCGGACGTTGGCCCACTCGCCCTTGGACAGCCCGACGACGATGGTGCCACCCTGGGACTGAAATCTCTTCATCGCCTCGATGTCGCTTGGATCAGGGGCGGCGACCTTCTCACCGAAGCGCAGCCGGATCAGGTGCTTGATGGCGTCATCGGAGATGCGTGGGTCGGCCCCAGCCAGCTTACACCAGGCGGCGGTGGCCTCTTCCTCGCTGGTCAGAAGGTCGTGGACCGCATTCAGAACGGCGACCCGCACGGCCTGAAGGTAGGCGGGCTTCACGTTGTCCCGGTCCCGGTTGAGGGGCACCTTCTGGCCGACGCTGACGTGCCACCTGTCGCCGGTTTCCACCACGGGCAGCCCCATCTCGTACAGGCCCGGCACTTCGCCCGGCAGGGCCTCGAAGATGGCCACCGGGGTCTTGCGGACCCGTGGCCGCATCACGCCCTGCTCGTCGGCCACCAGCGTCTCCAGGCTCGCCTCGAACGTGCGCAGGGGCTTGCGGGGCAGGAGCCGGTCGCCGTTGAACGTGACCAGCACGCTGTCGGGCAGCAGCAGGGACCGCAGGTAATCGCAGACCTCCGGGTACTCCTCCCTGGTCAGCTTGATGCGGCCCTGGAAGACGGACCCCCGCTCCCGCTTCTGCCGGGGCTTCTCGATGCGGCCCTTCATCGGGTGAACAGCGACCGTGCCCTTTGTAGTGCTGATGCTGGCGCTTTCACAAACGGCCAGAACCAACTTCTCACCGACGTTGAACTGGCCTCGCTGCTCCGGGTTGCCCCGCTTGTAGGACTCGGCGTACAGCGTGTAGGCGTGGCTCAAATCCCTGAACCCTTCCGGGGCGTCGTCCTCGACCGTCAGATCGGCCAGCGGACGGCCTGGCACCAGGGCCAGGCTGACGGCGACCTGCGTGACGCCCATTTCGTCCAGGGCGTTCTGGACCAGTTCCCCGATCAGTCGGCCCTTGCCATGCTCCTCGGCCTGCTTGCCCAGGCCCGCCTTATCCACGTCGAACCACTGCTTCGTCATGCTACTCCTCCTCAAACTTGCCTTCCCTCCAGCACCGCCGGACTGCTCGCACGGGATCAAGATTCGGGTCCGGGATGAACAACGACTTCACCCTGCCGTCCTTGGTGATGATGCGGACGCCGAGGCCGTTCTCCAGCTTGACGACCTCGGCGTTGATGCCCACGTCCCATCCCTGGCCGTTGGGCCACGGCCTTGCCCACATGCGATCCTCCCCGCCCTCGTCTGCTTCCGGCGCTTACGCTGTGGCCCGTCCAGCGCCTTGCATCCCTCCTTGAAGCCCTTATTCATCGGAATCCTCCAGACTGCGATGCCAGAAGCAGGTTTTCTTGCCAGGCCGAGGGCGCTTGCTGCATTGCACCCAAACACCGCCCATGTATCGGGACTGACCCGAACCCGTGTAGACCCTGACCCTCGCCCGGCACTTGCCGCTGTCGAACTGGTCCGTCAGCAGGGTTTGCGAAGCCAGTCGCCTTCCGAAGCCTGTACTCCTGCTTCTTCTGTTCGTCAGGCATCGTTCCTCCCCAAGAAGAGAACCCGGCCAGTATGACCGTGTTCCCAAGCCTTGGAAGTCACGGCTTTCTGTCAATGCCGAGGATGAGCAGGCAGTGCTTGGGTAGCCCGCCGAGCTATATCTTCTCGTCCTCCTCGTCATCCTCCTCGTCGCTATCCAACATGGATTCGCCCACGAAGGTAAACGTGCTGGGGTCTTCCCCTTCGAGAAACAACTCGAAATCGTCGCAGCGGGGAGCAGCGTAGGGCCAGACCTCCCGACGCCCGACCACTCGGTAAACCTCGCCGTCATACTTCACGAGATCGCCCAGGCGGATGTCGGCGTTTTCCTGGCGGGCGTACAGTGGCAAGAATGGCTTCAGGCCGAATTCCTTGATGATTTCGGCCACGGTCAGGGGGCCGTCCTGCAATTCAAGCAGCCGGTCCCACCATCCCATGTTGGCGTAGCAAAGCGCACGGTTCATCTTGGAGTAGCCCAGGATGGCCAGCGGCCCGTGGTAGTTTTCATGCAGGTGTTCCTCAAGGGCAGAATCGCAGGTCCACTCGCCCTCAAGGACGGCCTTGACCAGCCACTTCGCACTTCGTTGCTTCGTCATGATTGACCTTCCTGTGCCTGTGGGCTTCATGGCGATCACCCCTTCTGTTCTGCCCGGTCGTCGCCCCGAAGCTGCTCCTCGGACGGAGGCCCCACTTCGAGGACTTCGATCTCGATGTGGCCAGCCTCGTCAAATGGGGGCCGCTTGACCCGGAGAAGGACGTGCCCGGCATTCTGCCCGAACAGCACCCGCTCGACTACGTTCATCACGTCCACCGGCTTGGCCCCGCCGAAGCTCATGCCGGGCTGGATGCCGGGGCGGGTAAGTTCGGCAATCATCTCCTCCGGCACCCCGGCCTCCCGCAGCAGCTTCTCCTTTGCCTTGCGGCCCTCTTCGTCCAGGCTGAACAACTTGTCGAACATGGCCCGGTGCATGGCGTCGAAAATGTCGCTCATGGTTCCTTGCCCTCCTCTCGTCGTCGGACATGGCCGAGGGTTAGCTGCCCTTGTTCTTGACCTTGAAGCGGCCCTTGTTCGCCTCCAGGTAGGCCCGTGCCGCCGCCACCTGCTCGTCGGAGAACAGGGCCACGGCGCACTCGTAGGGCATGGACACCGGGAAGCGGAGGCCGTCGAAGTAGATGGACAGCCAGCCACTCTTCTCGGCCACGGCGAAGCGGGGCGGCTTCTTGTCGGCCTCGGCCATGAGCCGCATCATCTCGTCGGCGTCGATCTCCCCCGCCCGAAACTTGGCGGTGATCTCGTTCTTCGTCAGCTTGTGTGCCATAGGAGCCTCAACCAGTGGTGACTGTTCTTCCCTCCATCACTGCACGCCAGACCGGAGGACGTTCAGGGTTTTCCGTTCACGGGCGACTCGTCCCTCCCGCAGACGCTCGGCCCGTAGGTGCCCGTCCCGCCATGCCTCGTGTTCAGCAGGCTGCGTGCGGCCTTCGTGATCTCGGCACGGAGTCCGTGGCGCTCGTCCCAGCCGAGGGCCTGCTCCGCATCTTGGACGGAGTGGAAGCGGTCGCCGTCTGCCCAGCACGTCACCAGCAGGCAGGGTCGGCTGCCGTCGTCGGGCACGCACAGGTAATAGTTCATCGGGGATGACGAGCCGTGCGACGACGTGCCCAGCAGCCATTTGGTATACATCTGCGGTCCCTCCCTCACGCCTGGGCTTCCTGGGCGGGGTCGAAGTAGATCGACAGCCAGCCGCTCTTCTCGGCCACGGCATAGAAGCCTCAAGGAGTGGCGGTGTTCTCCCCCTATACCTGCACGCAAGACGGGAGGGCGTTCAGGATTCTTCGTTGTAGCTGAAATCGACCTCCCCGCCGCAGGCGGCGCAGGTGATCTCCGGGCAGCGCAGGTCCAGTATCACGTCGGCATCGTCCAGGTCGCTGCCGTCGCTGATGTTCTCCACGATGCGGAGCGCCTCGTTGACGCTCTGCAAGTCGCCCTCGATCTTGACCGTGCCTTCGCCCACCAGATTGACGCCGCAGTGGGGGCACGTCTCGTCGTTCATCAGGAAGCTGAACACGGTTGAATCTCCTGGCCACACTTGCACGACCTACTTGCGGACGATCCTGCGGATGACCTGCGCCAGCCCTATGCGGTCAGCGTGGCCCCTCGGCAGCCGGTGGGCGAAGACCAACGCCAGCCGCATCGAGAAGTCCAGATGCCGCCAGGCCCAGGCATAGCGTTTCGTTCGCCTCAAGGTGGTGCCCTCGATCTGCTTCGTCTTCTTCGCCATCGGTACGCCCAGCAACGGTGATGTTCTCCCCGCTCTGATCCGCACACCAGAGTGGAGGGCGTTCAGGATTCTGGCCAGGCGAGAGCATCCCGGCTCAGGCCGTGCCCGGTCACTCAGCCGAGAAAGTCGGTCAACTGGAATTCCTCTATCGCCTGGGCCACGGTCAGTTCCCGGTCGTCGCCCACGGGCAAGAGGGTGTCCCAGCGGCCCAGGTTGGCGAAGCCCAGGATAAGCTCCAGCGCCAGCATGACCTCTCCGTGAACGGGCCCAGATGCCGATGAGCTTGAAGTGCCTTCGGACAGCAACGTGGAGAGGTATCACGCCCTCCTTCCACGCCTCGGCCAGTTCTTCGGACGTGAGCTTTCTCTTCATTTCAATACTCGTCAGGTAGCAGGATGGTCGTCGCCGCTCGGTGGCCGTCGTCGTCTGCGGCCTCGGTGATGACCCACAGTTTCACGCCCTTCAAGGTCCGGTAGGCGGACAGGATGCGGTCGCCCTGGATCAGCGCCTCGTCGTTCAACTGACGGTCCTCGTCATTAACCTCGCCGTAGTCGCCGCTGGCGTGGCGGGCGAGGAAGAACTCGGCGGTCTGGCCGCTCGCTTCCATCGCCTCCAGAGCGCCGGGTGTTGCCGCCAGCCGACCGAGGAGGAACTTCGCCGCAAGCCGCATCGCTCAACCCTCAATCAAGGAAGGTCACAAGGTCGCCGTCATACGCCACGCTGCGCCCGACGAGTTCCGCCGCACTGCACCCCTCACCCTCAAGCAAGTGCTGGAAAGCCCTCCGTTCCATCGCCACCGGAACGACCCGCTCATCGTCGGCGTCAAGAAAGAGAAGCACGATGCTGCCATAGTCCCGCAGCCCAGCGATGGTGCCGGTCGCCGTCATTCGCCCTCCGGGAAGATCAGGTCCACGCCGTTCCACGTCTGGACCGCCTCGGCCAGCTTGTTCGGGTCACGCCGCTGCCAATACCCGCCGTCGTCTTTCACTTCGACCTGGGCAAGACCGGCCTGGGTGATGGCGTCGAGGAGGCCGATGACCGCCAAGTGGCAGCGAAGGAAGTTCTCCAGCCCGCCATGTTCGGGGCGGCTGGCGGGCTGCGTGCAGCAGGAGTACGACCACTTCCAGCCTTCCACCGCCGGGAGATTGCAGAACCCGAAGGCGGCAGGCTCACAACCCTTGCCGGGCCAGACCGGGAAGCAGACCAGCGGGTGGGGCATGACGACCTCGATGACCGGGCCGACTCGCTCGAACGAGAGGGCCAGGGCCAGCCGCCGCATCTCTTCCGCCAGCTTGCGCACCGCCTCGGTGTCGGACACGGCTGCGGCCAGGGCGTAATGAATCGAAAGGCCCATCATCGCAGTCCAAGCTCCAGTTCCAACTTGACAAGTTCCCGTTCGAGCAAGATCGCACGGTCCCTGCTGATGTAGCCCGGCGGCGTGAACGGCCACCCTGGGTCGGTGGTCAGTAACTCTCGCACCACTGCATCGAACCGCCGCCACCGGGAGAGGCTGACCGGCGGTGACGACCCGAAGTGGGCGTCCAGTGCGTCCAGGTGGTCCAGCAGCCTCAGCTTGTCCGGCAGCGGGAGTGCGGAACGGCGGACGAGCTTGGCGTAGTCGGCCAGGTCGCTGCGGATGATGGAGGTCGTGATCGAGGACGTGAGCGACGACCAGTTCGACACGACCGCCACCACGAGGACGACGAGCAGCGCCACCGCACCGGCCAGGATGTCCTTGCGACTCATGATCCTTCCCGCCCGTCTGCAACGAAGTTGAAGTACAGCCTCGGAGGGCCATGCTGGAACTCCAGCGACCCCTTCACGCCATCCGCCTTCCGGCGCACGACCACGAGCGGGGCCAGGAAGCCGATGACCTCAAACTCCTGGGCAAGCTGCTGCGTGTCCCACACCTGGCCGTACTGCGCTTCCAGGGCCTCCCGGCTGCCCGGTTCGGCGTTGATCTCGGCCAGCCGCTCACGGCGGGCCGCTTCGGTCGGGTCGTTCATCGGACTCCCCTTCAATTCAGGCCGAACGTCGGTTTTCCCGCCGGTTGTTGGCCTCGATCTTCCGGCGGGCGTCCTCCGAGTTCGCCGCCATGTTCCGCTGCGGGTCCAGCCCCAGGACACGCCCGACGACCGCCTCGACCAGCTTGCTGATCGTCCAGTATTCCGAGCGGGTCAGCGGGCGTGCCGCAGCACGTCCATGCGCTGCCGGATGGCCTCGCACCAGGGGTCGTCGCCGGTCAGCAGGCCGTGAAACTCAAGGGCCTGCCGCAGACCGGAAAAAGCAACGGCACGGGTGTAGCGCATCGGTCGGTTCCTCCAAGGGGTCGTGTAGCCTTGTCGCCCTTACGTCTCGACCACCACGGTCGGCAGCAGGCCGAGGCCCTGAAGCGCCTCCACGATCTTCTCCCGTGGTGCCCATCCGCCTCGGTCGTCCCGGTTCTCGATGAACTCGTCCAGGCAGTGGTCGCTGAACCAGGAGTAAACCTCGGACTCCCAGCCTTCGGGCAGCGTCTTCTCCTCCCGCCACATCTCGCTGCGGTAGTTGTCCAGCGTGGCCTGTAGCTCCATCTCGCCGTAGCCTTCACTGTCCAGCACGGGATAGCCTTCAAGGGCCTCCTTGATGCGGCAGAATTCCTCGAAGGCCGGGGTGATCGTGCCATCAGGCTTGAAGATTCTCAGAGAAAAACCATCCAGGTGCCCCACGGCCCAATGGCTGTGTCGCTCGAAAACCACGTCGGGGTCGTCGCCCTCGGTGAAGGGCCGGAGCCGGTCGCTGAAGACCTTCTCGTTACTCTGCTCCCGCAGCCCGGCGTCTCTGCTGCTCGTGTACCAGACCATCCAGCGGTCGGCGTCTTCGAGGCCGTAGCCCCGGTGCCAGGCGAAGCAGTCGAAGTCTCGCCAGTTCCCGGCCAGGGCCTTCCCAGCCGCTTCCACGTCCGTCCAGTCGATTTCCTGAGTGGTCGCCATCGTTCGCCTTTCCCCGCTCACCCTGCGTACTTGGCCTGGAGCCGGGCCAGTTCCGCCCGCTCCGCAACTTCCTGCTCGGCAGCGAGCCGCCGCTCGTACCGGCTCAGGACGCCGTTCTGGTGCAGCCAACTCTGCAAGGCCCGCTCCACGTCCGAGTAGCTGAAGGTCGGGTCGCCCCAGCAGGGGTAGGCCAGCGTCATGCGCAGGAACCGGACTTTGCCCTCGGTGGCCGTGAAGAACTCCTCGTAGAAGCCCAGCCGGTTGTAGTGGGCGATGTGCCCAAAGCACGAGGACAGCCGCCGGTAGAGGGCCTGGGGGAAGTCCCGTTCGGTAAAGTCCGACTCCACGAGCCGGATGAACCGGCGGGCGAAGCGGGTCTTCTCCTCGGCATCCTCCCAGCGGGTCGGGGTGAACTGGTTTGCGGTGAAATCCTTCATACTTCCGAACATGAAGCCCCCGGTAAGTCGCTGTAGATTCCCAACTGACTTACTTGCACACGAAACCGGACATTGTTCAAGAAATCGCCCGACTTTCACCGCCCTGATGCTCCTGGCACTGGCCACCCGGAAACCGGATCGTCGCCCTACAGCCCGATGGCCTTACGCCAGTCGGCAGGAACCTTCGCCCTCGCCACCCGCCTGCACTCTGCTTTCAGGAAGTCCCTGGAAATCCCGGTCGTGCAGACCGAGCCGACCAGCCCCGCAATCGCCGTGGCCCGGCCCTCGAAGTGGTCCTGGCCGAAATGGTCCAGGTAGTAGCGGTTCGTGCTGGCGTCGATGGCGAGAAAGTCGCCGTTGCGCTCCCGAAAGAAGAGAATCATGCGGCATCCCCTGGCTGCGGCTGGTTGACCGTCTCGATACCATCCCCAGTCGCTTTCCCAACGCCGTTGATCGGAAAGAGGGCGGGCCTTGATGACGGTTCGGGGCCGGGCCTTACGCTTGCTCAGCAGCACCGTTGCCCTCCTGCACAAGCACCCGCCCCGCCTCTCCGGTGGAGACAGGGGAGCAGGAGTACCTGACGGTCCCTCCCGCCAGCCCGGTCGATGGACCGGAGAAGAGTCGCTGTGTAAACGAATCGTGGCCGACCCCGGACTCGTGCCCCCACCCTCGCTCCCTTGATCGGCCATGTCGGGGCAAACGATCATGAGTGGGTCGCAGGTTCACAGGCCGAGAACTGACAGACGTTCTCCAGGGCATGGCGCATCTGGCGGTCGGTGATCTTTCCGGCCAGGAAGTCCAGAATGCTCTCGGCCAATTCCCGGATCGGCCCCGGCTCGCCCTGCCCCTCGAAGAAGGTGCGGCCCTCTTTCATCGTCCGGGCCTTGGCTCGCCCGCTCTCGATCTTCCTGTCCCGGACCTTCTTGCGAATGACCTCGGAATCGACCTTGCCGGTCGCCCGGTCGGTGGCCTCGGCCACCGCCTGCTGACGGGCGACATCGGGCAGTTCCACGAGGTCGAGGGCGGCGCTGATCGCCATGTCGCCCCTGGCCACCGCCTGCTGAATCGGCTGAGGGAGTCGCAAGGTCTTGCGCAACTGGCTGACGTAGGTGACGGACCTCTTGTAGAAGTCGGCAATCCGCTGCTCCGTCCAGCCGAACTCCTCCCGGAGTCGGCGCTGGTTGTGGGCGTCGTCCACCGGGGTCGTCGCCGCCCGCTCGTTGTTCTCCACGATGTTGCGGACGAACGCCTCTTCCGGGTTGCAGTCCACGACCTTGCACTGCAACTTCACGGGGCTGTCCGGCGCAGGACGATGTTGATGTGGCTGACTGCCTTGTACCGACCGTAGCCGCTGACCAGCGCCACCTTCTTGTCCTCGATCCGGCGCACCACGACCGGCTGCTGCTGGCCGTAGGTCAGGATCGAGTTCGCCAGCGCCTCGATCTCCTCCTGGGCGTGCGGGACCGCCCGCCCGTTCTCGGCCTCGTTCACCACGATGTTCTCCGGCAGAATCGAGAACAGGTCGGCCCGTCCGATCTCACCTGCATTCAACTGCATTGCCATCTGTAAGACTCCCTGTTGCCGCATGAAACCCTGCCGCTCGTCCCACTGACCGACACCGGCAGGGTTGCGTTTTTTCGTCACACCGCCGTGCCAGCGCCACTTCTCCGGCAGGGGTGAGGTTTTTGTCGCTGCCTTTCCTGCACGCCAGGCATCGAGTCGTTCAGGAAATGACGCTGGCTTCGCAACCCGACCGGAGACGGGCGAGCTTCACGGCAAGGTCGAGGAGGAAGTCCTGAAAGTCCCGGCTGTTGTCCGTCGCCTGGGTGACGTGGTGGGCCACTTCTTCGAGGGCCACCTTCACCAGCCGATCCGAGAGCGCCTGCGGCCCGGCGAAGGCCGAGCTACCGCCCGCCAGGTCGCTGTTGATGAAAACCTCGCCGTTGCGGTAGTAGCCGTTGAGCATCACCCCGCCGTCGAGGATGCTGGTGAAGCACCTGACCGGCGGCTTATCCTTGCCGTTGGTCAGGCCGACTTCTTCGAGCAAGTCCCACACGAGATCGACAGCGGCCTGCGCATCCGGGCTGGCCTCGGTGATCTCCCGGCCCGCAAGGTCATCCGCCGACAAGACCTTGGCCGGGGTGCTGACGCCGTAGCGCTCGGCGGCGTTGACCAGGCACTCCGCAGCCAGGACCGGCTTGTAGCCCTTGCGCCGTAGCTGATCCACGGTGCCCGCACCCGTCAGCACGGCGTTCTCGCCAGCGACTTGGGCAAACGCCTCCTGCCAATTCCGGCTCTTGCGCACCACGTCCTCGGCGGTGTCCAGGTTCGAGGGCTGGAGGGAGTAGACGTTGAAGCCCAACTCCCACACCGGCCTGTTGGAGTTGAGAAGCCGCTCGAAGAGAATGGCCAGGGTGCGCCTGTCGCCGTTGGCGAGCGCCCGACCGCAATGGTGCATCACGTCCCAATCCGACGCCTTGCGAGCTTCGTCCAGCGACAGACCGTTCAGGTTGTAGTCGAAAAGACTCTCGGTATCGGAGGCACACCATTCCCGGACCCGGACGCCACGCCGGTAGATCACGGCGGTTTTGCGGTCGCCAAGGTTGCGGTTCTTTTTGGGCAAGATGGCCTTGGTGAGCGAGTCCGGCTCCGAGAAGTGCAGGAACCACTTGCCCAGGTTCTCGTAGAAGGCGAAGACCTCGCCGTTGAGGGGCACGAAGACACGGGTGTGGTCCCGCTTCGCACGCACCTGGCTCTCGTCCACGACCTCGATGCGGACCCCGGACCAGTCGCCCCGCTCCCGGATGCTGCGGTCGATGGCGTTGCTGACGAACTCCCGCAGCGCCAGCGCAGGCTCGTTCCAGTCCTGCTTGCCGTAGTCGAGGACGAAGCCAAGGTCTTCGGTGCTGGACCGGCTGGCCCCGGTGAACGGGTCAGTGCCGCCATAGCGCACCACGACACGGGCGAAATCCCTGGCGGCGATGCCGTCCGCAACCTTCTGCGGCTTCGTGCCGAACTCCAGGCGCAGAGTCCCGGCGAAGACCACCGGCGACAGGCCGTGGCGCAGCAGGACCGCCACGCCATGCTTCGAGCCGGACCCGAAGGTGCCGATCACGCCGCTGTTGCTCGACGTGTTGGCCAGGGAAACGCCCAGCACGGTAAAGGCTTCTGGCGGACAGACGCCGACGTTCTCGATCTTGAGGAAGGCAGCCATCGCTTGTTGCTCCAACCCTGATTTGCTCAGCCGCATTGGGCCACACTTCCCCCGGCCACGAGAAGGCCGGGAGTTCAAGAAAAGTCGAGAAGTGAGCGGCGTCTCACGGTATCAAGGCCCCTGGGAAGTGCCGGTTGTGGAACATTTCGTGAGGTCGGAGCGGCGGTATATATAAATAAAGGGCAGCACACGCCCGCCGGTTGCCCACGCACGATGACACTTCGTTGAGACACCCTTCCTCTGGCGAACACGCAGAAAATCTTGAACGGGTTTCGCCCTCGTGTGCGTAGATGGTGGAGCGCTGTCGCCGTCTCCGAGCAGAGCCGAACCATGCGCAAATTCACCTACCGGGTTTACTTCACCGTCTCCCCGACGACCTACTACGTCGTTGCGGCCAGGAATGCGAGGGCTGCCGTCAGGCGGGCCGGGCGGGTGCAGCGGGCCTTGCGGCTCAACAAGCGGCGGACACCGCCTCTCCAGGTGGCCAGAGTCGAACGGCTCTACCGTCATAGGGCTTCCCCCTGGTGAGCATCGACCTGGGCGGCGGCTTCTACGGCGACAACCAACGCCCGACCGCCGAGGTCAAGCTGGACGGCGTGCTGATCCACGATATGTTCGATGACGAGGACAAGCGCTGGGCCGAGGGGCACTGTGCCCTGTGCGGCGAGCCGATCCAGCCGGGTGACACGACGGACGAAGGCGAGTACGGCACGGTCCACCACAACTGCCCGGATTTTCAGGGCGACGAAGCGGACGAGCCGGGCGCTTGACGACCGGCCCGAACCTCGCCCGGCGGGATCGGCTCGCCGGGCGAAACCTCTGTCAGCGTCACCCCGCCCTGTTCGGGGGCGAGCCGACCTCTGCGATCACTCCTACCTCACAGCGCTGAGGATCACGCCCCGCCAGGTAGCTGCTGCTGACGCACGACGGCGCTGGCCTCCCGGCTGGGTGCGGCGTACAGGTCGCCGGTCAGGGCGTCAGCAACCAGCCAATGCTGGGCAGCTTCGTCGGAGTTGCCCAGGTTGATCTGGTTCTCGTCCAGCCAGCGGCCCACGTCGGCCCGGTGGATGAAGCCCAGGTACAGCCAGTTGTCGCACATCCCGCAGGCGTAGGATACGCCGTCGTCGTAGCACGCCTCATCGCCGGATGGCTCCCAAAAGAGGGCCACGAATCTGCGACCACCTGGGTAGCCGAAGGCGGCGAGGAATCCGGCGGGGAGAGTGAAGGGGGCTTTGAGGAGCATGGGGGTTCCTTTTCGACAGGGAGCGGGCAGTGCGAAGGTGAAGTGCCGAGTGCGGACAGTGACGAGGGAGGCGGGGAGGGCGATTCCCCGCCTCGATCAGTTACCCCGCCATGTCGAGAGCCACTTCCAGGGCGTGCCGGTTCGTGAGGGCACCGTCTCCGAACCACAAGCTGTTGAGCCGGCTGTCGTCACTGCGCCCCCGGCTGTGAGTCAGCCACTCGCTGGCTCCGTTATACGCCGACCAGTAAGTGCCCCGGATCGACGGCAGATCGTTGCCCCGGCCCGCCTCGGCCAGCCGGACGATCTCCTCCATGATGTTCGCCATCCGGGTGCCGGTGTTGTCCTCATCCTCGATCTTGAGGACACGCCGGACGTACTTCCGCAGGTCGGCCTGGTTGATGCTCTTGCGAGCCAGAAGCCGATACTGCTCAGCGGTCGCCTCGAACTCGGCGTTCGCCAAGTCCATGATTTCCCGGACGTTCGCCAGGTTTTCCAGCACGTCTTTCGTGTGCTTCAGCCGGATCAGCTTCGAGGCATCGGAGCCGTGAGCCATGCTCAAGGTGTTGGCACAGACGACCCGAACCGGCGTGAACCCGCAGCGGACGGCGAGCGAGCCGTCGTGCCCGTGGCTGAGCAGGAGGAACTTCTCGACCGTATCGCCCTCGGCAATCACCAGAGGGTCACGGTTGAGCTTCGCCAACACCCAAATGCGACTGCCGTTGCGGAGGCTCCCCGCCGTGTGCAGCGCCGCCTCCCGTGCGTCGAGGAAGGGCTGGAACCAGCCGAAGGCGTCCTTGTTCTGGAGCGGGGCGTAGCGAGGGCCGACGACGCCCAGCACCCTGGCGTCCGACGTGCGGCGGACGGCCCGGTGATCGACCTGGGCCTGCGTGTCGGCGGTGACGAGCGGCACCAGTTCGACCTCCCAATCGAGGCCCGCCTTCCTGCTGGCGCTGGGCCAGTCGTAGAGGTCGGCTTCCTCCAGGGCGGTGCCCAGCCGGTGCCAGGGCAGCTCCCCGAAGTAGGCCATGTTCTCAACCTCATGTGACATCTGAGTTCTCCATGCGGGGTCGTTTTCTTCAACATTTATTCCGGCCACCACTAGGAGAAGCGTTCAAGGAATTGGGGAGCGTTTTCTGCTTCGGGAAAAACTCGAACGGTCAGGCCGTTGATGGCCGGTAAGGGAAGAAACCAGCTTGCCGCCCCTCTTCACGAGGAGGACCGGGAGCGTTCCTTCTCCTTACTGCAAGGTCGGCATGATCGCACTGCTCGTCGTTGATAAGGCCCGTCGCCCCAACACGACCACCATCCGTGACCTGGACTGGTACGACTACTTCATGGTGTCGTTCTCCGGCGGCAAGGACAGCATCGCCCTGGCCCTGGGCCTGCTCAAGAAGGGCGTGGCCAAGGAGCGTATCATCCTCATGCACCAGCACGTTGACGGCGAGCCGGGCGTGGACCAGCCCTTCATGGACTGGCCCTGCACCGAGGGCTACTGCCGGGCCTTCGCCCAGGCCACCGACCTGCGGCTGCTCTTCCAGTGGCGGCACGGCGGCTTCGAGCGTGAGATGTGCAAGAAGGACGCCCGGACTGCGCCGGTCAGCTTCGAGTACCTGGCGGGCGGCGTGGGCACGGCGGGCGGGGTCCGGGGCAAGGTCAGCACCCGCCGCCTGTTCCCGCAGGTGACGGCGGACCTGAGCAAGCGCTGGTGCAGCCCGTCGCTCAAGATCGACGTGGCAAGCATCGCCATCAACAACGAGCCACGTTTCCGGGGCAAGCGCATCCTGTTCCTGTCCGGCGAGCGGCGGCAGGAGAGCGCCGCCCGGTCGAAGTACGCCGAGATGGAGCAGCACCGCACGCACACCAAGAGCCGCCATGTCGATCACTGGCGCATGGTGATCGACTGGACCGAGGAGCAGGTCTGGTCCACTTTGCGGGAGTTCAACATCATGCCTCACCCCGCATACCGCCTGGGCTGGGGCCGGGTATCCTGCCTGGCGTGCATCTTCGGCCAGGCCGACCAGTGGGCCAGCGTGCGGCTGATCGCCCCCGATGTGTTCGCCCGCATCGCTCAGTACGAGCGGGACTTCGGCAAGACGATTCACAAGGGCAAGAGCGTGGTGGACCTGGCCGACCGTGGTACGCCGTACCCGCAGTGCTGTGACCGAGAGCTTGTCGCCCTGGCGATGGATCGCAACTACCCGCCGCACCTTGCGCTGAGCGGCAACTGGACCTTGCCGCCTGGGGCGTTCAAGCACTGCGGCGGGCCAAGCTGAGAATCCTGAACGCCTTGGACCTTGGCGTGCATGAAGGGGGAAGAGTTCTTCGGAGGGTTTTCGATGCGCAAGGTTTACATCGAGGCCGAAGTCGAAGTGCCCGTGATGGTGCGGGTGAAGGCCCGCCTGATCGTCCGGGCGGATGACGGGGCCGACGTTGACAAGGCCATCGAGTTGTGGGCCAAGGGCAAGCGCTACGGCAAGGCCGACGTGGAGCGGCACGAGAGCGAGATCGTGGCCGTGGACGGCATCGACCATGCCGACGACTACACGACCACGGAGGACTGGCTGACCGAGGCCGTGGAAGCGAAGCTGGACGGCGGCGGCTGCAAGCTGGTCAAGAGCGAGGTCACGGACAGCAAGTGAGAGCGCCTGCCCCTTCGGGGGCGGGGATAACAAGAAACGGCAGTGGGTCGGGCTGGCATCATGGCGAACGCAGATCATTTCCGGGACTGGCTGCGGCAGGTGGACATGGAGTTGGCCAAGCGCTGCGGCCTGAGCCACGACGACCTGGCCGACCAGCCGTGGCGGGACTGGTATGACGATGGCCTGACCGCAGCCGAAGCTGCGGGCGAGTGCCTTATCAACGAGGGGCTGACCGGCCCGGCGGTCGAGGACGACTTCTGTGAAGGGGGTGAGCGAATGACCGACCGAGTGATTGTCGAGCTACAGGACGTGACGGAGAAGACCACGGCAGCCGAGGCGCTGAAGGGCCACGGCTGCCAGATCGAGGACAAGGGAGACACGCTGGTGGTGTCGGTGCCGGACAGCCGGGACGCCGAGGAGGAAGTGACCGAGGCGCTGAATGAGGCCGGGGTGAGCGCCTACGTCTACCTGGCCGAAGACCTGTAGGGCGGCTGAACGCCGCTCGGCCCAGGGGGTAAATCCCCGGTGAAAACTTGAACGGGCGAGCCGGTGGCGTGCAGGGCGCAGGGAACGAGAGCGGACCTGTCCGGCCCGCCGCACCAAGGCCGGGGCATTCCTTTGCGGAGGAGTTCACGGTGGCACTCGAAGCGAGCATCACGGTCGTTCGGACGGCGGACAAGTACGAGGCGACCGTCAGCAGCAAGTACGGCACCTACGGCCCGGTCTGCGGCACGTCTCCCGACGAGGCGCTGGGCGCTGCGGTGCGTGAGTTATGGCTGGGCGGCGACCTGGACGGCGAAATCCGGCTGCACGTCACCGGCGACACCGAGGAGGGCCACGAGAACGACGGCGTGGAGTACGAGCTTTGCGCCCGCTGCCACCACTTCGTTGATTTTGCCGAGGAGACGACGGAAAGGGGCGTGCGGGCCGGGTACGTCCACCTGGACGACGGCGAGCAGGACTACGACCATGCCGCCGAGCCGTCCGGCGTGCGCAAGGCCCTGCTGGAGTGGAAGAAGGAACGGCCTGAATTGTTCAGGCGCTACCCGGACGGGCGGATCGGCCCGAACAGCGTCTACCACGAGCAGCCGGGGAAGGAATGAGGAAGGTTGCTTCCCCAACGGGCAAGGAGATCGGCCCCCTGATCTTGAACGGGCGAAAGTCTGGTGTGCATACAGACATGGAACCTCTTCTCAGGAGAACGGCATGACCAAGATCAACGAGTTTGACCGCACCAACCTTCGCCTGCTCCGGGACGACGTGGAGAGCGCCCTGAACGCCGTGGGCAAGAAGTACGGCATCGACCTGCGCCTGGGCACCGGGCGCTTCAGCAGCGAGAACGTGACCTTCAGGCTGGAAGGCTCCGTCATCCGGGCCGAGGGCGTGGTCACGAGGGAAGCCGCCGAGTTCAGGCAGTACGCCGACCTGTTGGGCCTGGAAGCCAGCGACTTGGGCAAGACGTTCCAGCACCGTGGCCAGCCCTACGAGATCGTGGGGGCCAAGCTGTCCAGCAGCAAGTACCCGATCTTCGCCAGGAACGTGCTGAACCGCAAGGTCTACAAGTTCAGGGTGGCCGACGTGCGGGAGGCGCTGGGCCAGCGGGCGCTTTCGGCACGCCGGGCCTGACGGACGCCGAGAACATCATGGCCATAGGCACTTTCCGATTACCGGAGGGAACACGGAACGCCAGGGCCATGCGGCATGTCGCCTTTCTCGATTGACGTGCCCAGCAGCGGCGGGCGCAGGTCATGAGAGCCAAACAGCCTCGATCTCCTGGCGAGCTTCGACCAGGAGGACCGGGCCAGCAGGTGACGGGCTGCGGCACTCCCCCGCTGCCTTCGAGGGTATGGCCTGGTGCCAGGCGCTCGGCTACGGCGCAGTGGCAAACCTCACCAAGAGACATCCAGAAATGGAATACCACCGGGCTATTCCGGTCGGCTGCTGTCGATGATCTTCACCGCCTCCTCCTTTATCCTGTTGAGCCGTTCCTCCGGGGTGTCAGAAACACCCAACTTCGCCGTGCTGACGATGGAAAGAGGGGGAAAAACCTTGAAAATGGCCTTGATCTCATCAACCCCTTCGGCGTAATCCGTCACACGAGCAATCATGTCCTCTTTGACCCTGACCTGGGGTTCCGTCAACAGCACCAGCTTGCGCTCGTCAGGGGGCAGGGCGTTCACAAATTCCATCAACTTCGCTCCCACTGCCTTCTCTTCGGGCGTTGCCTCCTTGTATTCCATTTCCTCGTAATGGCCGAAGAACAACTCGTGAAAGGGCCGGAGGGATTTCAGAGGCGTCACGTCAACTTCGTTGGTGACGAAGAGTTCGGCAGTTTCCTTCGACAAGCCGGATTCGGTGAGCGACCGAACGGCAGCCTGGTGAAGCGTTTCACCTTCGGCTGGTTCCGGCGCATGACGGTTGTTCCTGGTAGCGGGTTCCTCGACCTGAAACAAGGCTACCATGTCCCTCTGCCCATGTTGGGTCGATGCCAGGATGAAGCTGGTGAGCTTGGTCTTGTGCTTCCAGAGCGCCTCGCACCACAAGTCAAAGCACGCACGTTGCAACTCGGCCCTGCTGATGTCTACCCGCTCGTCTACGATCTCTTTGACGACCTCCGCAGCCACATAGCGCTGGAAAGCCTCGGTCAGATTCCCCGGCAGCGGCGAGGCGGCTTCTCCCCTCGTTGCCGTGGCAGCGGTTTTGCCGAATTCACCAGACGACGGCGGGGCGATGCTGCGACGATTCGCCATTGCGCCACTCCTTGTACCAGTCACCAGAGATCAAGCCGGGCAAAGAGGTAACGAAGCTTGTTATCCATCGCAAGCCCAAGAGAAGAAAGCGGCCCGGTCGCCTTCAGGAACAAATCCACACGGGCCGGACAGTAGCCCCGAAAAAGCGTGGCGGCAAAAGCACTTGCGGCGGTGCGGCCATCCAGCGTGGCCAGGGCTTCCCGTCCCGTGTTTCAGTTGCAGCCGTGGCTGCTGGCAGCACGCCGCTAACAAGAGCGGGCTGGTCGCCTCCCGGAGCAAGTTCACACTTCATTCACAACGCCCACGGCAACACCATGCACAAGTCAGCTTTGTCCTGCGACCGGCAAAGGCGGTTATTAGCCGACGACTGCCACAGCAGCCCCAGGTAGTCACTCGTTGTTAGGGTCCAGGCTCACCCCAGCCGCTAATAACGGCTACCTCTTCTGCTCGGCTGCTTATTAGCGGCCCCCACTACCCCAACAGCGCCCTCGTCCAAGGGTGCCTAGTAGCTTTTCCGGTGCCTGAGCGCACTGTCCCTACCGCATTTCACCCCTACGCCGCCAGTTTTTGCTCAAATAGCTGTCCGATGCGTCGTCCGAAGCGGAGATCGCACAACTGGCACCGCACAGACAGCAGTTCCAGGTCGTCATCGTCCTGGCAGCGGAAGGAAGGCGGGAGAGATATAGTAGAGACTTCTCCTTGTCCTTCTTCTCCCTGGTCCTTCGTCACCAGCGGCGACAGCACGAAGAAGTTCCCGTGCCGGTATCCGGTCGCCGGGTCGTGGTAATACTTGTGCCGCAGGATGAGGAAGCCCGACTCCCGGAGCAGGGCGAAGACCTTGCTGGCCCTGGTATTCGTTCCCGGAATGCCATGCTCCTCCAGAAACTTGCACATCAGGCTGTAGGCCAGTTCGTTCTTGTGGAGGACGTGGTGGGCGACCCGCTCCAGCAGGCACCTGGCCGTCTCCAGCGAGCAGCGCATGTGCAGGGCGACCGTCGCCGCCAGCGCCAGGACGGTTGCGCTCTTGGCCAGTTCGAGCCTGGGCCGGGGCAGGCTCCAGGTGTCGGGCTTGCGGATGTCGAAGCCGATCTTGACGCAGTAGGCGTCCACCTTCTGCCAGATGGCACGGGAGCGCTCCGGGTCGGGCAGGTAGGCGAGCGGGTTCTTCAGCAGGTACTCGTTCGCCCGGTCAAGCTCGGCCTCGTCGTACAGGAGGCGGTCGGAGAAGGACTTGTCCGGCAAGCGCTGGCGCAGGCTCTTGATGACCGCCCTGGTTTCCTCGGCGGTCAGCCCCTTGCCCACCATGCAGTAGCGGATGACGCCCTGCTCGATGATGCCGATGGTGTTGTCAGGGGGCCGGACGCCGTTGACGTAGGTATCGACCAGCGTTTTCAGCCACCGCCCTTTCAGCGGGCCGATGCTGCCCATGCCGGTCTTCGTCAACTTCTTCAGCTTGCGGTACTTGCGTGTTTCCTTCGGCTCCTCGGCAGGCTCGACCTCCAGGGCCTCCGTGACATCGGGCTGGTTGGCGCAGGCGTCGGCAGCGACCTTCTCCCAGGTTTCCCAGGGTGCAGTCTGCGGGTTCTGAAGCCACTTCCAGACGTAGGCGCACGAGTAGGCCGAGACGGTTTTGCGGCGTTTCTTCTTCGTGACCTTGTTCCACTTATAGCCGTGCCGCTTCACCTTGGGCACGATCCGGTCGCAGACGAGAACCTTGTCGGGCCGGAGCGGGAGAAGGACTTGGTGCAGGTTGTCCGGGAATATCTCCACGCCTTCCAGCCACCGCAGCTTCCGCCGCCAGGAGGCGATGATGCTCCGGGCCTCCCCGTAGGTCATCGAGCGCACGGGAATCCAGAGATGCAGCGAGCCGTTCTTGGGGTTGACCTGGAGCATGGCGGCACGCCCTTCTTCATCGAGAAGCTGGCGAAGCTCCCGAAGGCGCTGAATGAAGAGGACGGTATGGATGACGCCGCTGTGCCGGTCGAGGTCAATCACGATCCAGTCCGTCTCGCCGTAGCCCGTCTTTTGCTGGACGACGCCGTGGAACCACTCGCCCCGCAGGTGTTCCATGATCTTGAACGGGCGCTTCCATGACGTGCCGATGGTGTAGGTCTTCTTCTCCGGGGTAGAGACGAGCCAGGTTTTGAAGTCATGCCCGTGCCGGAAGCCAAGTTCGAGCATGATCTCGGCCTCCTGCTCGGTCGGCTCCACGATCTTTTCCCACGAAGCGTACAGGTTCGCCACGGTGACTTGCCCAGCGGCGACTGCCTGGGCGTAGAGATCGGTGCAGATGGCGGCATTCTTGTTCTTTTGCAGCAGCGCACCGAGTTCGAGGAACTGGTCTTCGCTCAGCGGCCACGCCTGCTTCCGCATCTTGTGGTGCGGCTCCGAGTGAAGAAAGGGTTGCTTGCCAACGGGCTTACCGAGAGGTCGGAACCCCCGCCGGTAGAGTTGCCGGGCTGTTTTGGGAATTTCCGGTGGGTTTTGCGTTTGGTGAGGATATATAATACTCATAGGTGTTATGTGCCCCGGTTCTTCGTCATGGAGGCCGGGGCATTGTTTTTCTGTTATCGTTCCTGCTCGACTCCCTCTGCTGCCCTGGGGTAGCGCATCCCGTCGAGGATGGCTGTGGTCTTGTCAGCGTGCCAAACCCAAAAATATGTTCCCGGCTGTCGGCTGGGCCGCTGGGCGACATAGCCTTGGCCGAACGCCTCGGCGCTGGGCCTGCCGTCCGTGGTGCGCAATCCGAGTCCCTTGAGCCAGCGCCCGACGACGTGGCTGCTCACCCCGTAGAGTCGGCCAAGCTCCGTGAGCGACAGATATTCATTCATGGGCCTCCTTATTCATCATGGTGCTTGTAGCGCCGCCGCTGGGCGAACCACTGGCCGATGGCCTTCACTTCGTCCTCGGTGTAGAAATACTGGCGACCGCCCGGCATCCGGTGCGACGGGCGGGGGATATTGCCACGCCGGATGTTGTGGTGGAACGTGTCCAGTTTGATGTCCACATAGCGGGCGGCATCCCTGATGTTGAAAAACCCAAGGCGTATATGGGGCGGTAACAGGTTGTTGGTCATAGGACTCACTCCGGTGCCGTTGCTACAGAATTATAGTAGTGTACCTGCGACGGAATTTGGAACGAAGAGCGGATTTGAAAAACGCATTTCCAGTATTGTTTGCGCTCTTGATCCGACTTGTTTCTGCGCTACACTTGAAGACGAGAGCCATATCAACATGGACACACGCCCCGGCGCAGGTGCCTCTCGAAGTGGGGCGTGGCTTCGTTAGGAGTTACAAATGAACGAGGAAGTTTGCACGGTAGAGCAATTCCATGCCCTGTGCCACTCTTTGGCCGAGGGACTACCGGGACCGTGGTGGTCAGATGCCGGACGGCCTTTCCCTGCACGATTTGGGACAGGGCATCAAGTCATTGATATTGCGGAAACTGCCAAGCGAGTATGTTGAGTTCGGCCCGACACGCAATCCTCTGGTGTCTGACGGCACCTTTGATTTCGTCAAGCGAGTGCCTTATGGCGTGCTGGTGAAGGCGGCGAAAGTGGCGGGGATCGTCTCCAACAGCGAACCGCACGATCAAGCGGCGGCGACAAGCGCCGTGTAGCTGGTAGTCAGTTCTGAAAAAGCCACGGGCGAGGTAAACGCTACCTGCCCGTGGCTTTTTCAGTCGAACTTGCCAACCTTCTCGGCCCGACGCTCAGCCTCCGAGCAGCCGCAGAGCTTCTTGCCGAGAGATCAGCTTGGAGTCCTCTTCCAGATACGCCTCAAGCCAGTCCATCGGGTCGCCGTCCTTGCCGAACAGCCCGTAGCGGTGTAGGCACTCCCGGCAAATATGGAAGTCAGCGAGAGGGTCCGGCATCTCGAACGCCTTCTGGAACGCCTCGGTTTCTTCATTCGGAGTGTCGTAGGCATCGAGGAGGTACGCCTCCTCGTCAGGATCGGCGTCCTCGTCTGGTATCAGGTTCTCGCAGACGACGCACTCCAGCGGCCACTCCGGGCTGACCTCGAACGCTTGCCAACGCATAAACTCTCCTCCTTGTTCACGATACGGCTCAGGGCGAGCGCCGTGGCCCTTGCGATCTCCCCTGCGGTGCCCATGTTCCCGGCAACGACCTCCTCATGGAGAAGCTGGCGAAGCGTGGAGAGCTTGACTTCCTTGCCACACCACCGGCGTAACTCGGTGCGGGCATGAAGGGTAAGGATGTCCAGAAGGTCGCTCAACGGCTTAGTCATGTCCACGGCCTTCGCCAGCTTCGCCGCCACCCACTCCTGGTCCTTACTGGTCATCGCTGATCCCCAGGCGGCGTTTGATTTCCTCTCCCCGCAAATCGTCAAGGTAAGACCAGAGCAATTCCTCGTCGCTCAGCGCCTCCAACTTTGCTCTCTGTGCTGCAAGGCTCTCCGCAATCGCCTCCTCCCGAAGTTCGGCCATTTTCTCTTTCCCAAGCAATTCCTCATTGCTCAGGGCCTTTAACTGTTCCCGTGTCATCATGACTCATCTCCTCATAAAGAACCGGCCCCAGGTGAGAGCTACCTACGTTCCTGGGGCCGGTGTGGAATACTGGTTGGTAGCTCTAACTAAAGAATCGTAGCGCCGTGGAAGACTCGATTCAAGACCGCCCAGGAAATAAATTGGCGTGCGCCGAAATGTTGAAAAGGCGAGGGCGGATTCATATTGTTCGAGTGCGATGATGCTGCATTATGAAGGCGTCAGCAACTTTCATCACGAGGCAAAGAAGCAACATGCGGGCTTCCCGAAAGTTTCGACAGGTTGACTTCCGAGCAGGTGGGAAGGTTTCATAGCGGTGGAGTGGATGCGGCGGCGGAAGGCGCACAATATCAATGCCGCCCTATCCGCTGGTGCGAAAAGTGAAAAATGCGCCAGCCGTAATTGCGGATGGTAGGTGGTCCCGACCGGGCACGTTGGCGGTTGCCTTTCGACGCTCAGGCTCACCATCGCCATCAACAGCCTCACGCCCCCGAAAGAAGTTCTTTACAACCTCGGCTCGCTGACGGTATAGTGAGCGTACTGGTCAACTCCATCGAAAGGTTGGAGAGACACCGGAGGGTGTGACCCACGCTGCGGCAAGCGTATAACAAGGACCAATGGGCTGCTTTGGCCCGCCATTCTCCGGCAGGAAGCTGGAGGCCACTGCAAGGGAGGTCAGGCGTCTTCCCCGGCCAAACGTCGGCAGGACAACAATCTTGTATTCGGTTATGGATTGGCTCTTGACCCGACTCAGCACGGCGCTCCCCTCCTGAACTTGAAGGAGCTACACCTACACGGGCAGACGCCCCGGCGGAAGTGAAGAAGTGCGCTATGTGGGCTGGAGGCAATCGTGAAGGGTGGACTATCCACTGACTGGGTTTTGACGGGCCGACAAATCTTGTACACCTGTGCGTACAGTAGTTTACAGACCCGGTGATTTCTCCGTATACTGAGGTTGAGGGCAGCGATCCCTCCCGCCTGGGTAACGGCAATGACCGTCGAGGAGGCCCAGGGCCAGCCCCGGCAGCACAGGGGCGCAGCGGATCACGGGACAGCCACCACCCCGCTGGGCAAAAGGACTGGACTGGAGCGGCTGCTGGCAAGCCCGGAATGGCCAGCAGCGACAAGCCCCAGGGCTAGGACTGTGGCGACACCTGAATGGTGCGTCGGTCCTGGCCCTGGGGCTTTCTCGTTGCGCAGGAGCGTGACCCCCGGAGCCAGCCGCCACCGGGAGGACATCATGAACAGGTCGAAGAAGTGGCCACCTGCTCGGAAGCAGCCGAGTCCAGCCACCGCCCCCACTATCGCCATCGAGTCGTTCATCCCGCAGAACCCCTTCGAGGGCTTCGTGCCGCTGGATGGGCAGGGGGAGCAGCTTCCAGCGGATGCGTCGGCTGCGGAGGGCAATACCGTCGAGGAGGCGTCTCCCGAACGCATGGCAGAGACGCCTGCCGAGGGCGGGGTGAACGAGGACAAGCTGCCGGAAGAGCCGGTCGGTTTGCCCACCGTGGAGCCAGCCGAGGCCACCGCCCAGCCTGGGGAGATGGCCAAGGGGAAGGCCGAGGACCAGACCACGGACGAGGCCAAGGAAGCGTGCGGGCGGGGCAATGAAGAAGCCGCTGAACTCCCCTCGCAGACGTTGCAGGCGTTTCCCCCGGACGTGGACAATGCTGGCGGTTGGTACGACGACCCGGACTTCGTGACACTGCGGCGGGACGAGGGCCTGGCCGATCTGCCCGCTGTCCGGGTAACGGCCTCCTCGCTGTCCAGGGTGGTGAAGGAGGCGAAGAAGCTGGGTAAGAAAGCCAACGAACTGAACAGGACGGGAGCGCACCAGCGCCACCTGGCCGTGATCGCCCGGTGGTACGAAGGCGACCGCTGGCTGGCGATCCACGAGTTCCTGGTCGCCCAAGGCCGTCGCCCGGAGTGGGTGCCCTTGTACGAGGCGGTGGGGTTGACGGCCAAGCAGATCAGCCGGGCGACCCGCCTGCGGCGTGCCTTCGCCACGGTGGAAGACCTGAAGCAGATAGCAACCCTGGAGGAAGCGGAGGCGCTGGCCACCAGCATCCTCAATAACAAGAAGGGTAAGCAGAGCGGCCCAGCGAAGAGTAAGACGCCGGGTGCGGGGGCGGGCAGCGGCCTCGTCGCCCCGGCGACCGACCGTATGCCGGATACCGCCCCCGTCCAGGTGGCCTCGGACGAGGGTGAGGCCGACGAGCAGAAGGCCGGTATCCAGAAGGCCCGCAAGCGCCGCAACAAGGGCACATCCGGTGAGGGCGGGACGACATTGCCGCCTGATCCCATTGCGGCCCTGGAGGGCAAATTCAAGCGCGAGTACGGGCCGGATCACCTGCTGGATATGGGCGTCCAGATGATCGAGCGAGCGCTGGGCCGGTCTGTCGTGGACGACAAGCCCTTCCGGGTGGACGCCGTACTGGATGACCTGGCGACCGTGGCCGTCGCCGCCGCCGACAAGAAGCTCCGGGACATCGACAAGGAAGACGCCGAGGCGCAGCAGAGCGTCCAGCGAAGCCTGAAGACGCTCTTCGAGTTCGTGGAAGGCCCGGCCCGCCT
Source organism: uncultured Planctomycetota bacterium (assembly GCA_963767535.1). GTDB lineage: Bacteria > Planctomycetota > Planctomycetia > Gemmatales > Gemmataceae > JAJPHU01. Next base: position 3,771,159 of record CAVYEC010000003.1, on the reverse strand, counting down.
CCTCGACCCCACCTGGCTGCTGAAAATGGCTACGTCCTGGGTGTCGCTGGCCACGGATGAAACGCTGCGCCTCAAGTGGGATGACCCGAAGACACAGTGCGACGTGGACAAGGCCCTCGACTCGATCAGCGGCAACCTCCTCGTCCTCAAGAAGCGGCGGGAGCAGGCCCAGCAGTGACGGCATGGGGAGGGCGGTTCGCACACCGCCCTCCTTGCTCCCTTCCCGTAGACGTTGTAGAGGTTGTTGAGGGTTCCAGTGAAGGCTCCCCTGGCACCGCTGACGATCCTCCACGCAAGCCGCAGCCTATGGGTTGCCCTCAACAACCTCTACAACGTCTACGGGTCGGGTGCGGCAGAAAAACCAGTTTACGACCGCTTCGACTGGAAGTAACATCGTGGTAGGACATGACTGGCGGTGAGGCCCCCTGACCGCTCACCGCCTTCGCCCTCGTAATCAGGCAAGCCCGGCGAAGGAGATGGCCGGGCGTTGAAGGCGCCCTCACCCCGACCTTCGGCGGTTGCCGGGCCTGCTCCCGGCTGAAAGAAGAAGTGACCTCTGGCGTCGAACCCCGCCCCGTCGAAGGCGGGCCTCTCGGCGTCTGCTGGCCACTGGTGGACCCTACGCAGGCAGCAACGGCTTGGCGTGGGGTCATCCAGTGGCCGTTGCACTTGGGTCACTTTCATGTCGAGGCCGACCGCACGCACGCAGCCCCAGCCGGGCGATCCCCATGCTGCCGGTGACGACGGCTCCCCAAGCTCGAAGGCCCCCTCACCGAACGGGCGGCACAGCATTCCCGCCGCCCTGCGGGTTCCCGGCAGGCCCTCCTTCGATTGGGACATGGAGAACGGAGCCGCTTACAACTGCCGGGAGCTAGGGAAGCTGCTTGAGGCGTCCCACCCCGGCCTCTTCCGGCGTGGCGACAGCTACGGCCTCTACAAGACGGTGCCCGGCAAGAACACCCCCGTCACCGTTGCCACGGGCAAGGCGCTGCGCTCCCTGCTCGTGGACACCGTGGACATCCGGGTTATCAAGGACGGCAAGTTCTTCAGCGACATGCTGCCGGTCGCCACCTTGGACACGATGCTCGGCACGGAATGCTTCCTGAGTGCGTTCCGGCCCGTCCACCGCATCGTCACGTCGCCGGTCTACTTGCCCGACTTCGGCCTGACGCAGCCGGGCTACAACCCAGGCGGCGTCCTCTACCTGGGACCGGCTCCCGCCGTCTCCGAGAGCCTGGAGTTCACCAACAAGTTCCTCGACGTGATGGAGTGGGCCGGGAACGCCGACCGGACCAACGCCGTCGCTGCGGCCCTCCTCGTCCATCTCCGTCTCCTCTGGCCGGGCGGCAAGCCGGTCGTCCTCATCACGGCAACCGTGTCCGGGGCCGGGAAGGGCACAGTGATGAAGTATGCGGCGGGCAACGTCCGGCGGGCTAACATCCTCTACGAAAACCTGGACTGGCCGATCCAGCGCCAGTTGCAGCCGCAACTCAACGCCCACCCCGACGTTGGCGTGATTACGTCCGACAACGTGCGCACCGATAGCTCGCACTCCAGGGAAATCCGCTCCGGGTTCTTGGAGGGATTCATCACCGACCAGGAGATCATCCTGAACGCTCCGGGAGGCGGTCCCGAAGTCCGCACCCCGAACGCCTTCGTCTACTTCATCAACACCAACGAGGGCGTCTTCTCGAAGGACTTCCTGAACCGCTCGATCCTCTCCCACCTGGCACCCAAAGGCGACGTGACCGAGACGCACCGCCACTGTCCGATTGGCGACCCGCTGGAGTACCTGGACAAGCACCGGGAGCAGTTGGACGCCGAACTCCGGGGGATGATCGAGAAGTGGAAGAAGGCGGGAAAGCCGCTGCTCCCGGACGCTCCAGAGGGCCATCGCATGGTGGACTGCACCCGGACGCTGGGCGGCATCCTCCAGGTGAGCGGCTTCACGGACTTCCTGGGGAATTACCGCAGCGTCCGGGCAGCCTACGACCCCATCGGGCAGTCCCTCGGCATCCTGGCGGCGGCACATCCCGGCAGGGAACTGACGGCGAGGGAATGGGCGGCGTGGGCGGTGATGCAGGGCCTCGACAACCTCTTCGGCCCAGGCAGTCGTGGCCGGGACAAGGTGCTGTCCCAGGAGCGGGAGATGGGCTGGAAGCTCAAGAATTTCATCGACCACACCGTTGAGTTCGTCACCGAGGACGGAGGGCGGCTGCGGTTCAAGTTGCGCAAGGACAAGCGGCGCTCGGCACGGCCTCGACCCACACTTCCGCTACTGGTTCGAGCCGGAGGACGAGGCGACGAGGGACGCCGTGGGGGAGATGGTCGCTGCAAGGGAAGAACCCCACCTGGAGGCGAACCCGTCCGAACCGTCTGCCGCCCCGAAGGTGGATGACTTGGACCAGTACCAGCCGGAGGAGATTCCGGCCCGGATGGAGGAGGCGTCCGCTTGAACCGCTTCATCAACAAGGTGTTCCGAGGCGATGCCCTCGACTTGCTGCGGCGGCTTCCCACCGCCACCATCGACGCCGTGCTTACCGATGCCATGTACGGCACGGCGAGGAACTGCCGCTACGATTGGGGCTTCGACCCGGCACGGGGCGATCCGGTAAAGCACTGGCTGTACCACGACCCGATGTATGCGGAGTGCCGCCGAGTCCTCAAACCCGGCGGCGTGCTGGCCTGGGGGCAGGGCTTCAAGTTCGTCCCGCACTTTGCGAACTGGTTTGGCCCTCACCGCATCTGGTCGCTCATCTGCTGGACGCACGGGTTGAACTTCATCCCGAACACCTGGGTCGTGCAGACCAAAGAGCGGCTGCCCGTTGACCACCCCAACAACATGCTTGTTTATGTGGATCGCAAGCTGTTTGTGCCTCTGAAGGAGTTCCATCCCTGCCCGAAGCCGGTCGAGGAGATGGCGTTCCTGATCGCAGCGCTGACCAAGCCGGGCGACCTCGTGCTGGACTGCTTTTGTGGCCTCGGCAGTACGCTCGTCGCAGCCCAACAGCTTGGTCGCCGCTGGATCGGCTGCGACAAGAGCCGGACGTACTGCCAGGTGGCCATGTGGCGGCTGGCGGAACTCGCAAAGCCGAAGGTCGCCTCTGCGAACGGCCACGCTGACTGTTTGACCGCTCCCAAAGTGAAGGACGGCACAGCTACTCCCCAATGGCTGTTCGAGCGGCTGAATGAACGAGTTGTCGAAATCGCCGGGCAAGGGTTCCAGGTTGACGCCGCCGCCGAGGGGTGGAACGCCAAGTGCGCCGACTACTTCGATGAGGAAATGGACGCCTTGAAGCAGGACTGGTCGGCCTGGGCGACGGTCTTTTGCAACCCGCCCTTCAGCGCCCGGCTGATCTCGAAGTTCGTGGCGAAGGCCCTCGAAGCCGCCGACAGGGGATCGACCGTCGTGCTGCTGCTCCCGTCGTGGCCGGGCTATCCCTGGTTTCAGGAGTTGAAGCGGCGGGGGCAGATGCAGGACATCCTCGGCCCGGTCGCCTTCGAGCGGGCGGACGGCAGCAAGGTCGTGTTGAACAACGGCTACAAGACCACGGCGCTCGTTGTAGCGACCCTCGGCCCGAAGGTGGTCGCCGGTACTAACGGCGAGCCGATTGCGAGGGCGGGCGTCCTGCAAGGCGGCGCTGGGCGTGCGGGATGAATTCCCAAGGCGGAAAGGTGCCAGACGGAGCCGACCATGCTCATCGAACTAAACCGCTTCCTCACCAGGGGCGAGATCGAGCGGCTTTACCAGATGCCGCCGGGCGTACTGCCGACCGTGATGGCGAGGGTGCCGGTGGCCCACCGGGGCGAGGACGCCGAGCCGTACTTCGTTGAGAGCGACGTGGACCGGGCCGTGGACGCCTTCGCCGCCAGCGCCAGCGGGAGGCAGCACCAGACCTGCGAAGCTGTCCCGAAGGGTAAGCCGGGCGCAGGAACACGACCGCCGACATCGCCCTGGTCGCCAACGAACTGAAGGCACAGGGAAAGACCTGGAAGGAGATTTTTGCCGCCTGCAAGAGCCGGTTCCCTGGCCGGGTCAAGAGCCTTGAGCAACTGCGGACGATCTGGCGGCGGCACTTCGGGGGCAAGAAATAGAGGGCGAGAAATGTTGGGCGAAATGGTTTTGCCCAATTTTCGCCCACCCAGGGTGGACTGTAAGGTGGCTGCGAGGAACCAACTGGCAGAAGGGGCGGAAGGCCGACAAGGAAGCCCGCAAGAACAAGGAGTCGTTCCGTGGCTAAGGCCAAGAAGACCTCGACACCCTCACCGCCCCCACCACCGCCCTACCGGAAGCCGCCCTACAGCTACTCCCTACCCCGCATCCGGGTGAAGAGCCTGCTGTGGGAGGTACTGGAGGAACAGGGCGAGAACCGGGACTTGGGGCCAGGCGTCACGGCCTTCTGCCGGGAATGGATAATCCAGGTTCTTCAGGAGGCGGTTGCGGGTGGCGTTGATCCCTGGAAGTCAGATGGCCAGCGGTTCCTCCTGGCGGACTTGCTGAAGGGCCTGGGGTCGGTGGACTTCCAGGCGGTGGCCGAAGCCGCCGCCAAGAAGGTCAAGGGTCGCAAGTAAGGAAATGCCAAGGAGCGAATCATGGACGAAGAAATCAAGGTCATGTGGATGCCCAAGGCCAGGGCGATGGAGTTCATCTTCAAGCCGATGCTGGAGCGGTCCTACGAGATGTTCCAGAAGAACAACCGCAAGGACGTGGTGAGCGAGTATGTGGGCGGCAACTGCCTGGTCGTAACCACAGTGACGCCGGACGGCCAGGTGACGCAGATCGCCGTGTGCCGGGAAGAGATCGAAGACTTGCCGCCGGTCATGCGGGATCAAATCAAGAAGGACTTGAAGCGTCCGGCCAAAAATGGCTGGTTCACGGGCAAGCTGTAGCTCACAGAGGAGGCGATATTCATGACGAACGACACCACCAACGAGGCCCAGGAAATTCAATTTCGCCGCCTCGAATTGTGCGAGTACATCGGCGGGGATTGCCGGACGCAGGGCAAGACCGTGGCAAGCGCCCTCCGCAAACACAGCGATCTTTGGGATTCCTTCGTCTTCGGTCGGTTCGATTGGGGGCAGTTTATCGAGTTGCGTGACCTCCCCGATGGGCACCTGAATGCTGACAAGCTCTTTATCAAGACAACCGTAGACCGGGCGGAAGCCCTTCGTGCCCTTATCGAACAGAGCTAAGTGGGGCACTGCTCTTATTTTCAAAATGAGAAAGGACGGTAGCACAATGAACCTGAACGGAATGTCCCTGGAAACCGCCATTCGGGGAATCAAATTGCGCCTGAAATGTCTGTTTGAAAGTTGCGACCCGAAGAGCGGCGCTTTCTTCGGGGTTCGTCTGAACGGGTTCCTTGAGATATTGCAGCCTGGCATGATGGAATGGGACCATCTTCAACAGGGCAGCGATGCCCGTACCTACGCCGATGCCGTTATCATCGAGATTGCTGCTCCCGAAGAGATGGCTGTTGCGATTTGCGACCGTCTGCAACCGACTGACTTTATCCGTTTCCCCGGCCAAGACCGTTGGTTATTCTGCTGGTACAGCGACCCCCGTGATTATCCGAAGCTCTGGAAGGTAAAGCGTAAAGCCGGGACCATAAAACGCCGCCTGACCACAGAGGAAGCTCAACGCCAGGAAGCTCTCGATATTCTGGATAAGCTCCAAGACAAGAAAGGGATGTCATGACACCTTTGTTGACGATGTGGGACGATGGCAACTGTGAGGCCACCTTTGAAGACCTGGCTTGATTCTTATTATGCAACAGACCAAGAGCCAGAAGGAGCGACTGATGGACAGGCTTCTTGAGGATTTCTTGGCGTCCGTCAGGCGTCGGCCACGGGCCACACCATCGGGTTCGAGGAAACCAAATGCTACTGGCGCATCATCAGCAACACCGCCGGTATGCGCATCGTCCACTGTTTCGTGCGCAAAGGGGATGGCGCTATCTTCCCTCCGGCCAACTACGTCTTGCCGAGAAAAGGTAAGCCCTGGGACCACATCGACAACTATGAACCCGCCCTGCTCGGAGAAGTTGGCCTGCCTCCCCCGGCGTTGCGTCCAGCCATGCGTCGGAAGCTGAAGTACGAACGCCAGCGCCAGGAGGCCCTGGAGATCGTGGAAGCCATGAGTGCGCAGTACCGCCTGGAGATGGCGGCGCAGCAGCATGATTCGTCCCAGGAAATCGAAGGGGGAAAGGCATGACCTGCAAGGAACACGAATGGGTCGTCTTCTCGACTGCCGTTGACGAAGGCTGGTTGATGCTCCAGTGCGTCAACTGCGGCCTTCACGCCACGGTCAATGACCCCTCGAAGTTGGAGTGGTCGGAGGCGTTTTATGCGCCGTCGAAGCCTTATCGCTGGCACGACGAAACACGGGTCGTGACCCACGAGGAGCATCCCACCGACCAGCGGTACGTCCAGAAAAAGCCGGTGAGTGCCAAGAAGTGCGAATGCCATGCCAAGCTGGGCGTGCCGGTGCCGGGCGACTACGAGCGGGTCTGGATCGAGGCGACCAGGCCGAAGCCGGACCTGACGCCTGAAGCCCGGCAGGAGTTGCTGCACCTGGCTGCGCTGGCGGATCGGGCCGCTGACCTTTGCAGCACCTTCTTTCCGCCGTTCGTTGAGGGCTACCAGCAGGACACCGGCGGCGAGCCGAGCCACCCCGTCCGCTGGTTCGCCAAGCAGATCGAGAAACTGCGGGCGATGGGAGTCCATTGCTCCTCTTCGGTGATCGCCACGCTGCTGCGGGAACTGGCGAAGGAGTAAGTCAAGAATGAAAGAATACGTTTTTGTCGCCAAGATCGTCAGCACGGCGCATTGGTCCGTTGAAGCGGAGACGCTGGAAGACGCCGAGCAGCGGCTCCAGGCTCTCCGTGAAAATGGCGAGCCGCCGGTCGAGGAGGACATCGAGGACTCCGAGATTATCACGGTGCTGGAGAATGGCGTTCCCATTCCGCCGCCTGGCAAGAAGCGCTACCACGTCGAGGTAGAGACGGAGGCCGGGAACAAGCACTACGAGGTCTTCGCTGCCGACGAGGATGAGGCCATGACCGCCGGGCAGGGTCGCTTCCTTCAAGAGAACCCTGACCAGGATTTCCTGGGGATTTCTGTGGACGAAGCGCCTACTGGCGAGGCTGAGGCCGTCGAAAAGGCGTGGCAGTTCCGTTTGGATGTCGTCGGCTACGGCGACGACCCGGAAAAAGCCTGGGGGAATCTCCTGCTGCACTCGCTGAAGGAGCCACCGCCCTGCGAGCGGTTGCCGGAGAAGGATGTGCGGCTGGAAGAAGCCGAGCAAGCGAACGAATGAGCCGTCGCCACATCATCTGTCAAGGAGGATCGCATGAAAAGGATCAGCAAGAAGCAAGCTCGCAATGGTGCCCGTTGCGCCTGGTGTGGCAAGCTTCCGAATTTCAGGCGGATTTATGTCTTGGTTGCCAAGTGTCACACCGGGGTCAAACTGCCGGAAGGCGTGACCGGCTACCCATTTCAACTGTCCAGCGGCAAGGTCATCCGGGCCATCGTCGGCACTGCGGACTCGCAGATGAAGGTGGACGGATGGGACTGCGGCTTTCCTATCGGTAGTGAAGCTTGCGGCCATCTCCTGACCGCTGCTCTGCAACGGGATGGGGTCTTCCTCAAAGCGGAACTCAACTGAATGCGAGAGGAGGCCGGTCCCTTAACTCTGGATGCCCTCAGTCCGATGTAACGGTCGAGGGCTTCGAGCCGCTGCCGGACGGCAACGTGCTGATCGAGTTCTTCGGGAATGACGGCCAGAGGCAAGGGGGAGACGATGATTAGCGACGAGCTTTGTGAGGCAATTGAGGAGATCGAGCGATACCAGCGGTCCTTCCCGAAGAGCTACGACGGGCTGCGTGTCGAGATCGGGAAGGTGACGGCGGTGATGAACGCCCTCAAGACTTGGCTAGACTGCCCGCCCAGCAAAGGGCGCTATCCGAGGTTCGAGGCAGCGCTGGGGCGGTTGCGGGCCGAAATCGCCCGCCTCGATGTAGAGCCACTGCTGCGAGCGATGGATGACCTGAAGGCGTCTTGGCCCACCCCGGAGGAGGTCGAGGAGGCGAAGAGGCAGGCAGGGCCAGCGCCAAGTACACACCAATACCGGAATGAGGCAGAGGATGGACTGCCCCGTTGAACAACATCAAGAACGGGGATTGTGAGCGGGGGCTTCGGCGGTGGCGGGGTGCGGGTTTGTAATTTGCAAAAGGCAGGAACAAAAGCCAGCTACCGAAGATGTGGTCATATTCACAAAGGACGCAGGCTATGACAGTAAAAGAACTCATCACTGAATTGCAACGGCTTCCACAAGATGCCGAAATCGTGCAGAGCGATCCAGAGGGTAATCGGTACTGGCGCACTGGCGACGTGACCTACGACTGTCGTTTTGATTTCGCTGCCGGTCACATGCGTGGGCTTGACCTGATTGACGAGGATGAAGAAGACGGTGGTGGTGGTGTCTTGGCGGTTGTTTTGTGGGCTGGGTACTGACTTGTAGCTTCTTGCGCCGTTATTCGGAACCGGGTGGACGAAGGCAGTGCCATCAGGATGGAGTGATGACCTGGCTACGAGCAAGGAGGCCAAGCTGCGTGCCGAGGTCGTGGCTGCTGGAGGCGAGTTTGTAATTTGCAAATGGCACGGCCAAGTCACGGGGGAGGGCCAAGAACATGGTCATGATTGCGCCTGAGCCAGCGGCTCCTGGGGCCGGCGGTGCCCACCGCCTTCCTGCTGCCTCGGCTCCCGCACAGCGAAAAGCCTGCGTTCTTCTACAAGCTGATCGAGGAGCAGAGTCCCGGCCCCTACCTGGAGCTTTTCGCTCGCCGCCTCCGTCCGGGCTGGGATTCGGTCGGAAACGAGGTCGAATCCACGATCCAGTTTCCGTGAGAAAGGAGAAAAAGATGCCTCCCATGCCGTTGACTTCGCCGGTCACGAGTGCCGTTGCGGGCGATAGCGGGCCTGAGCGCCCACCGGCCTGCCGCATCACCCACGGCCCCTGGGATTGTTATTTCGAGAACATCGTGGGCAAGCCGGTCGCCTCGGTGCGGCGCTGCCTGGCGACCATCTTCAGCATCCCCGACGACGCCGAAGCTTTCGTCGGCGGGTCGGCGGTCGGCCCCGAATACCGGCTACGGGCGGGCGACTCGCTGGAGTTCTCGAAGCGGCGGGGCAAAATGACCTCGACTCAGTTTACAATCGGGGCGATGCGAAAGTAAGGTAATCGTGCGAACTCTACCGCTCGTGCGGGCAACAAGGGTAGGGGGTCGTGCGGATCGGATCGCCACCGCACGGTCAGAGGGGCAACCCGGATGGAGGCTCATCCCCCTCATGGGAGCAGACCTCCCGGCGAATGGTAAACAGCAGTGCCATTGCCGTGGAGTGTCGTCGCCATGACCGTGAAGGAAGCCGCCAAGGAGTTGACCTGTTCGATCTCCCTCGTCTACAAGCTGATGAACGAGGGCCAGATCGCCTACGAGCGGCGAGGACGCCGCAAGCTGCCAGTAGGTTCCTCGGTGGCCGAGTACCGGCAGCGGAACCTCGTACCCGCCCGGCCAGCTTCCCAGGCAGCGCAGGCCAAGCCGTCCTCCCCGTACCGCTACAAGCATCTCTTCAAGTAAGCGGCCCCGGCCCGGATCGAGGCTCCGGGGTGGTTGACTTACGAGGGGAGGTCCAGCGAGTCGAGAACGCCGTGGATGGCCTGATGCTCGTCAAACAGGTGGCCGTAGTGCTTGCGGATCATCTGCATGTCCTTGTGGCCAAGTAGCTCCCGCAGGTACTCCAACTTGTCCGGGTGTTCCTTGATGAAGTTCGTGGCGAACGTGTGCCTCAACCCGTAGAGGCAAAGGTTCTCCGGCCATTCCAGGTTCCTCGTCGCCTTGAACTTGTGCTGCATCTGGTAGAGGTAGATGCCGAGAGCGTCCGGGTTCCACGGCCCGCCCTGGGCGTTGCGGAAGATCGGGCCGGTCGGGTGTTCGCCGCTCAGCCTCTCCACGAGGGCCACCGCCTGGGCGGGCAGCCAGATGCGCTTGACGTACTTTCGCTTGCTCTTGCGGCCCCGGTACAAGTCCTCCACGTCCCACAGCCGCAGGTGCTTGATGTAGTGCCTGGCCTCGATCCGGCAGATGGTCGATGGCCTCGCCCCGGTCCAGGCCAGGATGCGCACGACGTTGGCGAAGGCGGGGTTGGCGTGCCGCAGCACGGCTTCGTACACCTTCTTCGGCCAGACCACTTCGCCGCCACGGGAGTCGGCCTCCGGCAGTTCGATCAGGCCCTTGAGGGGGTTGGTGGCGATCAGCCGGACCTTCTTCGATGCAGCCCAATTCAGCGCCGCCAGCACCATCGCCTTGTAGAGCCGCTTCGTGCCGGGCTTCGTCACCCCGGTCTTGCTGGCGATCCATTCCTCGACGTGCCTGGGCCTCATGTCCTTGACCCGCCGCCCCTCCCCGACGAAGCGGACGAACTCCCCCAGCCGTGCCTTGCACAGCCGGTAGCGGTCGGCGTCGTAGGTCTGGTGAACGTGGTCGAGCCACTGGTCCACGACCTGGGCGAAGGTCGGGTTGGTGTCCACCGGCTCCCCCAGGTCGTGCTTGTTCAGGAGGAACCTGAACAGCCGCTCGGCCTCCTCCTTGTCGGTGCCGAGCAGGTGGAACTCCCCGGCGATGGTGGTGGTGTACTGGCCCCGGCTCTTGGTCCAGTTCAGTTCAGGCTTTCTCCCGGCCATCCTCCCCTCCCGCTCGTGCCGGGCAGGTTTCGCCTGCCTTGCACGAATTCTTTGCGCCATTCTTTGCGCCGCTCATGAATCACGGCGCAAGGAAACGCACATCAGGAGGGCCTGCGTTCAGGATTTTCCTGGGTTTTTTGAGAGGGGAGGGGAAGCGGCTAGGAAATCATGCCCATGAAGCCGATGCCGACGATCCCAATCCGCACCATTGCAGAAAACTCCGGTTGTCCATTGTTTTTGCATGTTCGGGGTTCGCACATCTCACACTTCGCCCACGGACGGTAGGCCGAACCGGTGCCCCGCCTTCGCCCTTTAGTTTATGACCATCCAGGCCCGATGGACTGTGACCCATCGGGAGCTACGAGCGCAAACACCGAGACGAGAGGACCAGGCGCATGACTCACTGCCCCGGCAAAGGAAAGATTTGTGCCGACGGCTTCTTGCGTTTGACGCAGCGCCAGCATAGGTTACGGGTTCGGTGCGGAACAGGAAGGCAAGCCGGCCGAGCGACCGACGAAGACCATACAGATGGCGCAGGGGCGCTTTTTCCCTTGACGCGCCGCCTCGGGATGTTTGCCATGACGGATTCCAAACGCCGGTTAATCGGGATGGGCATTCCCTTCGGTCTCGCATTCGTCACAGATACGGCCCTGACCACGGCGCTGACAGTTCGCGGCCATCCCCCATGGGAGATTGTGGACCGGCTCTTCTTCCATACCTTGTACCTGATCCACCCCCTGGCGCCCATCGCCGGGTGTCTGAGCTGGGCGTGCGTGATTATCGGGCTTCTCCTGCTGCTGCCCGACGTGCTGGCGGTGATCGTGGCCGTCGCGGCCGTCTTCGGTCATGTCGGCGGGGCCTATAGCCAACTCATTCCCTTCCTCGGTAGTCGGGGGTATCAGATCACCAACGGAGTTTTCGTGCTTACCGCCGCAGCGCTGGGCACAGGGCTTTGGTGGTCGGCGCGGGTTTCCCCGGCGGTACAGCGTTCCGGCCCCGCATACGATTTGCCGGTGTGGCTGCGGTGGGGCCTCATCACCCTCCTGGCGGTCGTGGCCGGTTGCATGGTTTTGATTCCCTGGGGTGCCTAGCCGAGCAATGGAGAACAAGCCGATGCCGGAATGGAAGCGCCGTCTGCTGGGTTTGGGACTGCCTTGTTTGCTTGCTTTTGCCTTCGACAATGGCCTAACCCTGTACAACCATCCTGCGGAATACTGGGCGGGCGATTACAGCCGCACCGTCGAAGGTGCACCGTTCTTTCGCAAGCTGTACGAAATCCACCCCTTGGCGGCGGTAGCGGGACACGGCTTGTGGGCAGGCATCCTTCTCACCTGGATCGTATTCATGCCCGAAGTCGTGGCAGTTATTCTCGCTGTTGCCATCGTCTTCGGGCACACCGCAGGAGGTTACGCTGGGCTGGCTGCGGCGACTTGGACGCCAGAGGGCGCGGGCTTCGACATAGGGCCACGCTGGTTTCAGGCACTTCACGGCGTATTGTTTGTCTCGGCAACTGTGCTGGGATTGGGCGTGTATTGGTCATTATGGACGGCTCGGCCGGACGCCGGTGTGCTCAAGGATCAACGACTCCGCCCGGCGGCCCGGTGGGGTCTGCTTGGCGTTGCGTCTGCCGTGGCGTGCTACATGTATCTGATTCCGCAGTGACGGCGGGGTAGATTGCGGGGGAGGAAACGAATGTCGGTGCCCCCGTCGCCTTGAACCTGCGATGTCATGTCCGATAATGGGGAAAGCACGCCCGGCAGGGGTCGAACCTGCAACCTTCGGTTCCGAAGACCGATGCTCTATCCAGTTGAGCTACGGGCGCGAAGGGCTTGTTTGATTCTATCTCCCTGGCCCCGACGGACAAGGCGTCCTCGTCTACACCGCGGAGGAGGCGACGGCCGATTGTTCCCGCAGCCAGGCGTACCAATCGACCAAGCCATCGCCGCGAGTCGCCGAGATCTGCATGATCCGCAGCTTCGGATTGACCTGGCGGGCGTACTCCAGGCAGCGATCCACATCGAACGACACATAAGGGAGAAGGTCGATCTTGTTAAGGATCATGACCTCACCGACCCGAAACATATGCGGATACTTGATCGGCTTGTCATCGCCTTCTGTCACCGACATGATTACCACCTTGGCCCGTTCTCCCAGGTCGAACAGGGCGGGACAGACCAGATTGCCGACGTTTTCGATCATCACCACCGAATGCATCGGCGGGTCCAGTTGTTGCAAGCCACGGCCAACCATCGCGGCGTCGAGATGGCAGGCAGTGCCGGTGTTGATCTGCACGACGCGGCAGCCGGTCGCCTCGATCCGCCGGGCGTCGTTGAGGGTTTGCTGGTCGCCCTCGATGACGTGCAGCGGCAGGGTCTGGCCCAGGTCGGCGATGGTGCGCTCGAGCAGCGTGGTCTTGCCCGCCCCCGGCGAGCTGACCAGATTCAGGGCCAAAATGTTCCGCCCCGCCAACCAGCCGCGGTTGCGTTCCGCGAAGCGATTGTTCTTGGCGAGGATCTCCTTCTCCAACTCGATCTTCGTGCCGTGTGAGTGCGTGTGGTCGTGTTCGTGATCGTGGTGATGCGCGGGGGCCGTGGTGGTCGTGAGAATGGGTGTGCGTGTGTTCGCCGGGATCGGTCAGAGTGGTCGTGACGCCGCTCCGCAGGTCGGTGAGTGTCGCATGCGTGTCATCGGAGCAACCGCAAGTGGCGCACATCAATCCACCTCCATTTCCTTGATTCGCAGTTCTGCACCGGCGAGCCATTCCAGATCCGTATTGCCGCAGTCGCAGCGGCCAAACGGTTTATCCAGCGTCACCAGGGAACCACACTCCCGGCAACGGGCCTGACCCGGTATTTCGAGGATTTCCAGGCTGGCCCCCTCGGCGACCGTCCCTTCGCTGCACAGGTCGAAACAGAAGCGCACCGCGTCGGGCAGGATCGCGGACAGCTTGCCGATTTCCAGCACGACGCGCGTGACCTTCGCGCCTCTGCTGTGCTCGGACACAATCTCGATGATTTCCTGGGTGATCCCCAACTCGTGCATGTCAGCACCATGCGAAAGAGGGAATCACATCCGTTCGATCTTCAGATAGCGCCGCAGGTCCGGCCCGAAGTGCCAGATTATCCAGGCGCCGATGCCGACCGCGGCCAGCCCGGCGAGCATCAGGCCCGTGGAGCGTCCCCCAGGACGCATTCGCTCCGCGAGGCGGCGCGGCCTCCCTTCTTCCTCCGACGAATAGACGCGTTCGGGATAATTGGAGGCCATTCTCGACATGGTTGTATCTCCTTCTGCGGAATGAGGGAATCTCACGTCGCCCCAACGGGTTCGCCCCGCAGGAGCCGTGCGACGAGCGACTCGATGAGGCCAATCGCCTCGTCCACCGATGCCCGGACGGGATCGCTCAAGCCGTCCGGCATGTCTTCCTCGCCGCCGGTCGTCCGCGGCTCGCAGCCCACCAGGAGAAGGCGCTCGACCTTTCCGCCCATCGCCTCGGCCAGCCGCAGCACCTTCACCGGGTCCAGGTTGTGCGTCTCCATCGCGACGCCGTTGCCGCCGGCCGTCTCGCCGCGCTCCGGTTCGAGGACGTAGAGGGTGCCGGGCGCTCCACCGCGGGGCAGCGCATCGACCAGGATGACGGCCTCGTAGCCGTCCAGCAGGGCGTAGGTCAGATCGAGTCCGCGGATCCCGAAATCGACGACGCGCACTTCTTCCGGCAGCGGCCGGCGGGCCAGGCGCTGGGCGACCTCGACGCCGAAGGCGTCATCGCCCAGGAAGATGTTGCCGATGCCGGCGACCAAAATGCGCGGCCGAATCATGATCCGCTCGCCTCCAGGGGTTCCACTTCCTCCGGCTGGAAGAAGAAGCGGTGTCCGGGCTGGCGCAGTGCGCCGAGATCCTTGCCGGGGTCGTCGTCCACCGTGACCGCCAGATAAACCCGTCCCTCAAAGTCCTGCTCGATCGAGCTCGACGGTCGCCGTCTTTCCCGCCAGCGCCAGGTCGAAGATGTCGGCCCGACCTCGGGGACGAAGCCGGACGCGATCGCCCTGCCGGATCTCCGCTGGGCCGACGTGGACGCACTCCAGCCGTCGCCGATCGAGGTCCCAGCTATCCATGCGCCTGCTCCTGGGACATCGTCCGCGGCGTGCGGATCGTGCCGTGCAGTCCGAGCATTTGATCGCGCTCCATGTTCTCCGTCCTCTCCAACAGCGCCCGCGCCCGGCCGTCCACCGCGGCCATCGCGAACTTCTCCTCGTCCGTCAGAGTCAGGATGCGCAGGGTCAACATCTCGTCGATCTCCGTGCCGTCGAAGAAGTCGCCCGGACTTTCCGCCGCCACCTGCGGGTAATCGTAGAGGATGATCGGCGAGGCGAGCAGGGTGTCTGTCTGCCCCTCCGCGCCGACGAGGACGGGCCAGACGCCGACGTTACGGCAAGCGGCGGCCACCTCGCGCCAACGCTCGGGCGGTTCGAGCAGCGACACGAACTCGCCCCGCCGGACGCCGAGGAGCGTGTGCGAGGACGCCAGGGAGCGCAGCACGGCCTCGTCGCGGTGGACGTGAGCGCTGCCCGCCATCGGAGTGCGGTTCTCGACGCGCACCGTCACGCGGAACAATCCGTCCTCGACTTCGGCCGCCTGGGCCTCGACTTCACCTTCCACCGTCTGCTGTTCGCGGACCATGACGCCGGCAATCTCTTCGTCTGTCTGCCGCAACAGCTCCATTCGCCGCCCGCCCGGAAAGGCGAAAGACACGCGCTGTGGGCAGTCCAGGAGTTCCTTCACGGTCACTTCGCCGAAGGCGACTTCGCGTTCCTCCGCCTCCTGCCAGGAGTGAAAGAGTTGCTCGCCGACTTGTAGCGTTTCGACGGGGCGGAAGCCGTCAAAAAAGTCAAAAAAGGTGTCAGGAGCCTTTTCTGGCGCCGGTTCTCGTGCGGAGAAAAGGTTCCTGACACCTTTTTCAACCTCGCCGACCCGACGCGCCGTCAGGTGCAGGAACCGGACGACGACCTCAATGACCGTCTCCAGTGTCCCCCTTACCAGGCACTCCGTCTGATTGCCCGAAACGTCGCCGTTTGCTTGCGTCCGAACGTAATCCTCTGGGTACAATCCGCCGAACGTCCAGCGCTGCCGATTCTTCACCGACGGCCGATAGGGATACAGAATGTATCCTTCGTAGAGGACGGCGTTCGGCGATGCGATCCACAGCAGCGCGGTTCATGGCTTCACCGTCTCTTCCGCTGCGCTCAGCAGCCGTTCCAGCGCCTGCTCCCAGGTCGGCAACCCCTGACGGCTTTTGTACTCGCTCAGCGAGTCGAATACGTCCTTGCGCAAGCAGAGCCAGGCGCTGTTGGGATAGTGCATGCTCCATCATCCCGCGCCACGTTCGCGGCCGGCAGGCGGAAATACGCCTCCTTCTCCCAGGATATCTGCGCCACCTGCAAAGCGCCCTCGTCCGCCCGGTAGAAAATGGTGCCGCTGAAGAGAAAGCACAGCGGGATGGCGTCTCCTTCCAGGGCGGCGAAATACTTGGTCGCCGCCAGGCTGAAGTCGTAGCTGCACGGCACCGGCAGGTCCACGATGCAGGTGCCAGTGAACGGCGGCACGACGGCGCTGACGTGCGTCCACAGCATGGGACGCAACGTCTGGCCCCAGCGCTCCGGGGTGCCGAACAAGTCGAGGAGCCGCTTCCTGTTCCCCGTCGTTGTAGCGCCGCCGGGCCGGCTCGATGCGTATCTGGCAGCGGAGGACGATGGTGTGAATCGGCGTCAGCGGCCCCGCGGTCGCCGCTTCCGTGATCCGCAGCTTGAAAAGCAACAGCGGCGCCGCCGCGAAGCGCTGCGGTTCGACTCCCTCCACCTGGAAATTCAAGTCAGGCATGGGCCGGACCTCCTCTCGGCCCGGATCGCTTCTTCAGGTCGGCGAAAAAGCGACCGATCTCTCCCAAACCTGCCGTGCCGCCGGACAGCCCCCGCCAGTGCGTGCGGATCAGGCCGACCAGCTTGTAACATTCGTCGATGCCGACCCGGTAGCAGTCGCGCGCTCCCTTCGTGCGGTTGACCAACAGCGCCTCCACGTCCGGCTCGAAGTCGCGCAGCACCGGATTGTCCTCCGTCAGCGCCTGCCACGCTTCCAGCGTCACCAGCGATTCCGTCGCCCCGGCCGGACTGGGATACAGGGCGACGACGCGCCCCGCCGGCGTGCTGTGCAGAAAGAAGGCCAGGTCGATCGGCAAATGCAACCCCTCCCAGGCCGCGTCCGGCAGGCGAAAGTCCGGCAGAAGTGGATGCGCCGCGGCACACGCCGATATTTCGCTGCATCCTGTCTGTCGAACAGGATGGCGCAGGCGTCGCACGCACAGACGAGCCGCCGGCTGGCTAGCTCGACCAGATGAGCATGTTCGGCCGCCAGTGCGGCGTCACACAGTTCGCACCGCTCCTGCACGGCGGCTCGTGGCCGTACAAATCGGCGCAGCGAAGCCAGGGCGGCCAACCCCTGCCCACCGCCCTTCGCTTCGGCACTCATACGGCATTCCGTTTCCGGAAAGAGCAAATCCGCCTTACGCCGGCGGAAGGTGCGGCATACGCGGGTCGATGGGTCGCGGCCCCTCGGGGTTGATGCTCGTCGAATCGCGCGCCGTGCGGTGCGCCTCTTGTCTCCCGCGTCCCGGCTCGCGGCCGTGTCGCATGACCCGTTCCTCCCCCTTGGGCGTGCCCGGCGTGTGCGCGGGCAGGTCGGGGCCGGTTCGTGCATGGCCATGTTCGGTTCTCCTTGTTTCACGGATTTTCCGGACTCATACCATCGGCAGGGCGACCAGCGCCCGTCCGTTTACCGGTCTGCGGATGATTCTCCGCCATCCCCTCGACCTCCACGGCGGTCACGTCGGGGGCCTTGCCGAGGATCGCTTCCTCGACCGTCTGCCGCATCGTCACCGCCGACGAAGGACAGCCGTCGCAGTTGCCTTACAGAGCCGCAGCCGGACGACGCCCTCGCGCACCTCGAGCAATTCGACGTTGCCGCCGTGCGAGCGAAGGAGGGGCCGCACGCTCTCCAGCGCCTGCCGCACGCGCGTTTCCACGTCCAGCGGATGCAATCCATGCAGGAGCAGCAGGCCCGCGACCACCTCATCGCCGGCGCAGGTGTCGAGGACGCGCCGGTCCCGCCTCCAGATGGTCGAGGAGCCGTTCCAGTCCGGCCCCGTGCAGATCGAGGACGGCCTGCACCATCTCGCGGGTGTAATCTTGCGCCGCGGGATCGGCGAAGCGCTCCACCTCGCGGAGCAGCACATCGAGGCGCTGCAGTCGCGCCTGGAATTCACGGCATCCAGTGTATTTGTCATCAATACCTCATTTCGCGCACATAGCCCCGGCTTGCCGGGGTGTTCACCCCGGCAAGCCGGCGGGCTATGTGCCTCACGCCTGCGCCCCGAACATCGGCATATGCCGCACGTCGAGCAGCTTGCCGTTGCCCAGGTACATATGCACGCCGCACGGCAAGCACGGATCGAAGCTGCGCACCGCGCGCATGATGTCGATGCCCTTGAACTTGTCCGGCCCGTTCTCCTCGAAGATCGGCGTGTTCTGCACGGCGTCCTCGTAGGGGCCGGGCGTGCCGTAGACATCGCGCGGGCTGGCGTTCCACGGCGTCGGCGGATAGGGATGGTAGTTGGCGATCTTGCCGTCGCGGATGACGACGTGATGCGACAGCACGCCGCGCACCGCCTCGTGGAAGCCGCAGCCGATGGCGTCGTCGGGCACCTTGAACTCGTCCCAGGTCTTGGTGCGGCCGGCGTGCAGTTCCTTCATCGCCTTCTCGGCGAAGTACAGGGCCGCCGCCGCCGCGTAAGCCTGGAAGTAGGTGCGGGCACGGTCGCGCTCGATGGCGTTGCTCCACTTGGGGATCTTCCACTCGAACTCGACCTCCGGCAGCATCACCGTCTTGGGCAGGTAGATCTTGACGCTGTGGCCGGTGGCCTTGATGTAGCCGATGTCCACCAGGCCCGCCAGGGCCGTGGACCACAGCCGGGCGATCGGGCCGCCGCCGGTGTCCAGGGCCAGGTGGTCGCCGCGTGCGCTTGTCGAACCAGCGCGGCGACATGACCCAGGTGTAGTTGCCGTCGAAATCGCGCTTCTGCGGCCGGGGGGTCGTCGTCTGGTTCCACGGATGGCGCCGATCGACCGGGTTGCCGAGCGGATCGTTCTTGACGAACATCTCGCCCGTCTCTGCCCAGTCGTCGTAGTAAGACGAGCCGAGCAGGATGCGGATGCCGAGGTTGATGTCCACCAGGTTGTGGGTGACGGCCTTGCCGTCCACGATGACGCCGGGCGTGACGTACATCGCCTTGCCCCACTCGTTCATCTTCTTGTAGGTGTAGTCGCAGACCTCGGGGTCGTTCCACGAACCCCAGCAGCCCAGCAGGATGCGGCGCTGGCCGACCTTCTCGTAGCCGGGCAGCGCTTCGTAGAAGAAGTCGAACAGGTCGTCGTGCAGCGGCACGACCTTCTTCATGAACTCGACGTACTTCATCAGGCGGACGAGGTAGTCGGTGAAGAGTTGCTGCGTGGGCACGGTGCCGACGCCGCCGGGATAGAGCGTCGAGGGATGGACGTGCCGGCCTTCCATGAGGCAGAACATCTCGCGCGTCAGCCGGCTCATCTGCAGCGCTTCGCGGTAGAACTCGCCGGTGAACGGGTTCAGCGCCGTCATGATGTCGGCGATGGTGCGGTAGTGGTGCAGGTTGGCGTGCGGCGCCGGCGTGCGCTGGGCCTTGTCCCAGACGCTGGGGTTGGTCTCCTTGACCATCTGCTCGCAGAAATCCACGCCGACCAGGTTGTCCTGGAAGATGTTGTGGTCGAACATGTACTCGGCGGCCTCGCCGAGGTTGATGATCCACTCGCCCATGGCCGGCGGCTTGGATGCCGAAGGCCATGTTCTGGGCGTAGACGGCGCAGGTGGCGTGGTTGTCGCCGCAGATGCCGCAGATGCGGCTGGTGATGAAGTGGGCGTCGCGCGGGTCCTTGCCCTTCATGAAGATGCTGTAGCCGCGAAAGATCGACGAGGTGCTGTGGCACTCGGCGACCTGTCGGTTGGCGAAGTCGATCTTGGTGTAGATGCCCAGGCTGCCGACGATGCGCGTGATCGGGTCCCAGGACATCTCGACGAGCTTGCGGCCTTCGGTGCCGGGCTGGCGTCCGGGCGTGGTCACGGTGGACATGGTATCGTCATTCGTGATCCAGCTCCGCTTGCCTTATCCGGGTCTCGAGCGTTAATGCGTCGATAGGTCGTGGGATGATAGCCGGTGGTCAGCTCGCGGCCGCGGTGCCGCCACTTCGGTTCCTTGTTGACGGTGTGGTTGGTGATGCCGCGCAGGTTGCGGATGATCCGGCCGTACACGCTGACGAGCGATCGACGACAGGCTGCCGCCGGGCGGCTCGTCCATGAACGGCATGAACTTGTCGGGGAAGCCGGGCATGGTGCAGGCGATGCAGATGCCGCCGACGTTGGGACAGCCGCCGATGCCGGCCATCCAGCCGCGCTTGGTGACGTTGCAGTTGACCACCGGCCCCCAGCAGCCGATCTTCACCAGGCACTTGGGCGAGCCGTACTCGTTGGCGAAATCGCCCTGCTCGTAGTAGCCGGCCCGGTCGCAGCCCTCGTGGACGGTCTTGCCGAACAGCCAGGTCGGCCGCAGCTGCTCGTCCAGCGGAATCATCGGGGCCAGGCCCGCCGCCTGATAGAGCAGATAGAGCAGCGTCTCCGTGAAGTTGTCCGGCTGCACCGGGACAGCCGGGCACGTTGACGATCGGCAGGCCGGCCTTGGAGCGCCAGTTCCAGCCGAGATAATCGGCCAGGCCCATGCGCCGGTCGGGATTGCCGGCCATGGCGTGGATGCCGCCGTAGGTGGCGCAGGTGCCGGCCGCCACGACCGCGAACGCCTTGGGGGCCAGGCGGTCGATCCACTCGCAGGTGGTGATGGGCTGGCCGGTGTGCTTGTCGGTGCCCAGCGCGGCCCAGTAGCCTTCGCTCCTTGATCTCCTCGTTGGGGATCGACCCTTCGACGACCAGGACGAACGGAGCTCGAGCCGGTCCTCGTCGGCGTCGTACCAGTACTTCATGAACTCGTCGCCGACCTCGTAGGCCAGCACGGGATTGTGCAGGTGGACCTTGGGCAGGCCGGGGATGGCGCCCATGACGACGTCCTCGATGCTGGGCTGGCTGGCGGCGGTGACGGAGACCGAGTCGCCGTCGCAGCTCAGGCCGGCGGTGATCCAGAGGATGTGGACCTCCTTGACGGCCGGTTCCTTCTGCGTCTTGCGCCCGTAGGGGCCGAGTTGCTTCGGCCATGTGTGTGGCTCCTTTCTGCTGGAGAAGCGTCGGATATGCTTCGTCCGCCATAGCCCACGGTTGCCGGATTGTCCTCTGCCAAGCCGGGGGCTATGGAGACCGGAGCGGTTATTGAGCTTCAACAAATTCGCGGCAACTGTTCGCCGGCCAGCATGGTGACGACCCGCTCGCCGCCGACCAGCGATTTCATGATGACCATGCCGGGATGATCGTCGACGACTCTGCCGATGATCGCGGCGTTCCGTCCCAGCGGATGGCTTCGCATCGCGGCCAGCAACGCGCTCGGCGTCCTCGGGCGGCACGACGGCGATCAGCTTGCCTTCGTTGGCGACGTACAGCGGATCGAGCCCCAGCATTTCGCAGGCGGCCTTCACTTCGGGCGGATCGGGATGCGCCGCCTCGTCGCAGCCGACGCCGACCCGCGATGCTTCGGCCAGTTCGTTGAGGGCGCTGGACACGCCGCCGCGCGTCGGATCGCGCATGCAGCGGATGCCGGGACAGGCCTCGAGCATCACGCGCATCAGATCGGTCAGGGCGGCGCTATCGCTTTCCAGCACCGTCTCGAATTCGATCCCCTCGCGCACGGACATGATGGCGATGCCATGATCGCCGATGGTGCCGGAGACGAGGATGCGATCGCCGGGCCGTGCGTTGCGAATCGACAGCGAACGTCCCTCGGGCACGAGGCCGATGCCGGAGGTGGTGATGAAGACCTGATCGCCCTTGCCGCGATCGACGACCTTGGTGTCGCCGGTGACGAGGGCGACGCCGGCCTCGTCGCAGGCCTGCCGCATCGACGCGACGATGCGCTTGAGGTCGGCCAGCGGCAGTCCTTCTTCGAGAATAAACGCGGCCGACAGAAACAGCGGGCTGGCGCCGCCGACGGCCAGATCGTTGACCGTGCCATGCACCGCCAGCTTTCCGATGTCGCCGCCGGGGAAGAAGAGCGGGCGGACGACGAAGGAATCGGTGGTGAAGGCGAGCCGCGTACCCTTCTGGCCGTTGGCGGAGCCGTCGAGACTGACCGTCGCCTGGTCTTCCAGGGCGGATAGGACGTCGTTGCCGAAGGCCGGCACGAACAGGCGCGGATCAGCTCGGCCGTCAGCTGGCCGCCGCTGCCGTGGCCGAGCAGAATGTGGTCGTACCGCGACTTCGGCAGCGGGCAGGTGCCGAAGGGGATGACGGTAACAGCATCGTCGGTGCTGGCCATGTCAGATCACGTCCTCCTCGCCGCGGATCACGTGGATCAGATCCCACATGATGTGCAGCAGCGTCTCGTGCGTTTCCTGGATGCGGGGGATGCTGAAGCTCGGCACGATGAAGCAATAATCGCAGAACTCCGGCATCCGTCCGCCGTCGCGGCCGGCGAAGCCGACGGTCAGCATGCCCATCTCGCGGGCCGCTTGCAGGGCGCGGTTGACGTTGGCGGACTTGCCGCTGGTGGAGATGCCCAGGGCCATGTCGCCGGCCTGGCCAAGCATGCGCAGCTGCTGGGCGAAAGCGAGCGAGAAATCCTGATCGTTGCCGACCGCGGTGAGCATGGCCGTGTCGGTCGTCAGCGCCATCGCCGGCAGGGCGGGCCGCTTCTCGATGATCGGGTGCATGAACTCGACGGAAACATGGGCCGCGTCGCACGAACTGCCGCCGTTGCCCATGACGAACAGCCGGCCGCCGTCGTCGAACGCGCTCGCCATCGCCTGGCAGCACTCGGCGATCCGCTCGGCTTGTTCGGTGAAGAATTGCTCCTTCGTGGCCATGCTCTCGCGGCACTTCCGCAGGATTTGCTCGCGCATCCCCCACCTCTCAAATCTCAAATCACAGAACAGATCTCAAACAAATTCAAAAATCCAACTTCCAAGGTCCGAAATCAAACGCCGGACAAATGAATAATCTAACTTCCAATGTCCGAAAGAAGCGGCTCGCGCTCGTCCGGTTTTGAATTTGATTTTTGTTGTTTTGTATTTGTTTGAGATTCGATGTTTGTGATTTGAGTTTTCAGTTCGAGTGCCGGCCGTAGGCGTAGTAGGCCGCACAGGCGCCCTCGGCGGAAACCATCGTCGCGCCCAGCGGCTTCTGCGGCGTGCACTCCTTGCCGAACGCCGGGCAATCGTGCGGCTTCTTCAGCCCTTGAGGACCTGCCCGCTGATGCACACGTCGATTCCTGCGTTTCGATGTCGTCCACCTCGAACAGCCGCTCGGCATCGTGATCGCGATATTCGTAGCGCAGCTTGTAGCCGCTCTTGGGAATGATGCCGACGCCGCGCCATTTGCGGTCGCAGACCTCGAACACGTCTTCGATCAGTTTTCTCGATTCGCGGTTGCCCTCGGGCCGGACGGCCCGGCCGTATTGGTTTTCCACCGCTGCCCGGCCCGCTTCGAGTTGCCGCACGGTCCGCAGCACGCCTTCGAGCATGTCGAGCGGCTCGAAGCCGGTGATGACGATCGGCACGCGGTAGCGGCGGGCGATCGGCTCGTATTCGGCAATGCCCATGACCGTGCAGACGTGGCCCGGCCCGAGAAACGCCTGCACGCGATTGCCCGGCGCTTGCAGGATCGCCGTCATCGACGGCGGCACCAGGACGTGCGAGACCAGCACGCTGAAGTTTTTCAGCCTGCGCTTGCGCGCCAGCCAGACGGCCATCGCATTGGGCGGGGCCGTCGTCTCGAAGCCGATGGCGAAGAAGACGACCTTGCGATCGGGATTGGCCGCCGCCAGGTTCACGGCATCCAGCGGCGAATAGACGATGCGCACGTCGCTGCCCTTGCGATTTGAGCTGGAGCAGATCGCCGCGCGAGCCGGGCACGCGCAGCATGTCGCCGAACGAGCAGAAGATGACTTCCGGCCGCGAGGCGATGGCGTGGGCGCGGTCGATCATCTCCAGCGAGGTGACGCACACCGGGCAGCCGGGTCCGTGAACCAGTTCGATGCCCGGTGGCAGCACGCGGTCGATGCCGTATTTGACGATGGTGTGCGTCTGCCCGCCGCAGACTTCCATGATGGTCCACGGCCGAGTCGCGGCCCGCGTGATGGCGTCCGTCAACGCGCGGGCCGCCTCGCTGTCGCGATATTCGTCGAGGTATTTCATGGCGAAGGCACCTTTAACTCATCGAGTTGGTTCATCTGTCGAGGAACTCGAAGACCCGCTGGGCCTCGGCCTCGTCGAGAATGCTCAGGGCGAAGCCGACGTGAACCAGCACGTACTCGCCCAAGGCGACGGCGGGCACATGCTCCAGGCAGACCCGCTTGCGGACGCCGCCGAAATCGACCTTGCCCATCAGCACGTCGTGCTCGCGATAGGTCTCGACGACTTTGCCCGGAATGCCGAGGCACATGGAGGCATCTCCTTCATCCTTTGGCTTGCGCCGCCGCGACGGCGAGTTGGCCCAGACTCAAGCCGCCGTCGTTGGGCGGCACCAGGCGATGACGGTAGACGCGGAAGCCATCGTCTTCCAGACGTGCGCTCGCCTCTTGGGTGAGCAGGGCGTTCATGAATACGCCGCCGCTGAGGACCACACTGCCGATGCCCGTCGTTTGCCGCAGCCAACCGCAGACGGCGGCGATGATTTCCACCATCGTCGAATGAAAGCGCCGTCCGATCAGTCGGGCCGAAACGCCCTGCTGCGCGTCGCGCGCCACGGCCCGAATGAGCGGGCGCGTATCGACGACCAGCGGCGACTCGACGGCATCCCCTCCCGGCGCTTCCTCCAGGTCGAAGGGATAGGCGCCGTCGGGCGGAACCTCGGTCGCCAGCCACTCCAACTCCATCGCCGCCTGACCTTCATGGCTGACGCAATCGCGCACACCGGCCAGCGATGCCACCGCGTCGAAAAGCCGGCCGGCACTGGAAGTCGGCGGCGTGTTGAAACGCCGTTCGAGCATCTTCCGCACCGCCCGTACCGCGACCGGCGTTTGCCGTTTTTCCACCAAACTTCCTTCCACGTGCGCATCCTCCAGATGCGCCAGCGCCATCCGCCACGGCTCGCGGATGGCCCGATCGCCTCCGGGCATGCCGACGTAGCGCAGATGCGCCGCCCGCTGGAACCAGCGGTAATCGCCAACCAGAAACTCGCCGCCCCAGATCGCGCCGTCGAGTCCGTAGCCGGTGCCGTCGAACGTCACGCCGATCACGGGTTCACGCAGGCCGTTCTCGGCCATGCAGCTGGCCATGTGGGCGTGATGATGCTGAACGGCCACCAGCGACCACCCTTCGGAGGCGGCAAGCTCCTCGGCATAGCGTGTCGATGCGTAATCGGGATGCAAATCGTGGGCCGTTTGTTCGGGCCGGATGTCGAAAAGCTGGCGATACAGGCCGATGTCGCGCATGAACGCCCGGTATGCCTCCAGGTGATCGAGGTCGCCGAGGTGATGGCTGAGGAACGCATGATGCCCACGACCGAGCGCGAAGGTTCCCTTGAGCTGCCCGCCCACGGCCAGGATCGGATGGCGACATTCAAAGGGCAGCGTAATCGGCTGCGGGGCATAACCGCGCGAGCGCCGCAGCGGCGCTTCCCGTCCGTCCACCACGCGCGTCACCGAGTCATCGCAGCGGACGTGAATGGGCCGATCGTGCGTCAAGAACACATCGGCAATGTCGCCGAGGCGCGTTCGTGCGTCCCCGTCCTCGTAGGCGATCGGTTCATCCGTCTGATTGCCACTCGTCATGACGAGCGGAAGAGGATCCATGGCACGCAGCAGCAGATGATGCAGCGGCGTGTAAGGCAACATGACGCCGAGACAGGGATTATGCGGGGCGACTCCGCTGGCAATCGCGGAGGGCGAGCGTTTGCGGAGCAGCACGATCGGCCGGGGCGAAGCGACGAGGAGTTCCCTTTCGGCGGAAGAGATTTCGCACAAGGCTTCCGCGGCGTCGAGGTCGCGGACCATCAGCGCGAACGGCTTTTCCTCGCGATGTTTCCGCCGCCGCAACTCCGCGACGACGGCTTCCTGGCTCGCATCGCAAACGAGGTGATAGCCGCCCAGTCCCTTCAGAGCGCCAATCCGGCCGGCCCGCAAGGCATCCGCGAAATACGTCAGCGGATCGTCGCACTCGATGCAATGTCCTTGCGCATCCCGCGCTTGCAGTTGCGGCCCGCACGCCGGACAGCAGGTCGGCTGGGCGTGGAAACGCCGGTTGCTGGGATCTTCGTATTCCTCGCGGCACGCCGGGCACATCGGAAAGCCGGCCATGGTCGTGCGCGGACGGTCGTAGGGAGCGCCAGTAATGATCGTCAGGCGGGGTCCGCAGTTGGTGCAGTTGAGGAACGGATAGCGGTAGCGCCGGTCGGCCGGGTCGAACAGTTCCGCCAGACAGTCGGGGCAGGTCGCCACGTCGGGAGAGATGAAGATGGGACTTGCCGTATCGGCCTCGCTCGGTTCGATGCGAAAGAAGCGATCCCCTTGCGGGGGACAGCGTTCCCAGGACAGACAGTCGATGCGTGCGAGCGGGGGAGGTTTGCGTGAGAGTTCGGTCAGGAAATCGTCCAGGGAATGAGCGTCTCCCTCGACTTCGATCCGAACGCTGCCGGTTCGGTTCTGGATGAAGCCGTGGAGTTCAAGGCGGGAGGCCAAACCGTACACGAAAGGTCGGAAGCCGACGCCTTGAACGACCCCGTGGATGGCAATGATCCGGCGTTCCACGATGGCAGCTCCGGCGAGGAGAGAGAAAGGGAAGGCTGCCCGGTGTGATGCTATCCCCGCCATTTGGGAGCGTCAAGGGACCGGCACATAGCCCCCGGCAAGCCGGGGGAAAACTCACCCCCGGCAAGCCGGGGGCTATGTGTATAATGGGCGGCACGGTTCGCCCGCATCCGAACTGGGGGATGGCATGATTGGCCGTACGCGCCGCATCCTCGGCAGGTGTAAGCTTCTGCTACCGCTGTTCGCGCTGGCCCTGCCTGCCGGGGCGGACGGTGCCGATCAGTCGGTCGTCCTCAGTGGCGAGAGCCGGGCCGCCGCCCTGCGTTTGGGCGAGGCGCCAAGCGTCTGGACACACGCAAATGGCCCGAAGCCATCGACGAATTGCAGGCGATCCTCAACACCGCCGGCAACGAACTCGTCTCCCTTAGCCCCACGCACAGCGTCCGGGCCGGCCGGCTGTGCCAGATTCACCTCGCCTCCCTGCCGCCCGACGCCCTGCGTCTGTACCGCCAGCGCTACGAGACCCAGGCGCGCAAAAAGCTAGAACAGGCCCAGGCCGAGCGCGATCTCGATCAACTCCGCAAGATCGTGGACGAGACTTTTTGCACGCGGGCGGCGGAGAAGGCCATCGACTTGCTCGGCGATCTCGCCTTCGAGCGCGGCCGATTCGCCGAGGCCGAGGAGTGGTGGCGCCTGCTGGCACCCTTGCCCGATGTCTCCCGCGATCGGGTGATGCGCGGCCTCGACCTCGTGTATCCCGATCCGTCCACCGACCCCGCCCGCATTGAGGCGAAACAGCTTC
Organism: uncultured Planctomycetota bacterium; assembly: GCA_963767535.1. Taxonomy (GTDB): domain Bacteria; phylum Planctomycetota; class Planctomycetia; order Gemmatales; family Gemmataceae; genus JAJPHU01. The sequence continues at coordinate 3,743,640 of CAVYEC010000003.1, read as the reverse complement.
TCGCGCACCTTTTCCGCAATCCCGAAAGCGATTGGGAGGCCCAGCTCGCCGACTTTCGCCTCCGCCACGCCAAGGCCGAGGGAACACTGGCCGGCCGCAAGGGACGCTATGCCGATTTGCTCGAAGCGCTGGCCGGGGAGCGAAAAAAAGAAGGAACGACGACCGATCCCGATTGGACCACGTTCGGCGGCGAGCCGGATCGTGGCCGGCTCATTCCGGCGCCGGACGATATTCTCGACCGTCTTCAGCGCCCTCTGTCGCACCGGCCCGACCTGGCGTTTCAACTTGGAGGACCACACCCGGCTGGAGGGACCGGCACTGCCGCCGGCCGGCAACGCGACGCAAGCACGCTCACTCGCCTTCCATCCGGTCATCGTTGGCCATCAGGCGCTTGTGGCCGATGCCCGGTACGTCGTCGCCTACGATCTCCGTACCGGCCACAGTCACAAGTGGTTCGACGTGGTGGAGGATCATAAAACCGATATCCACCCCAACCTGAAACTTCCGGCCCCGCCGGACCTCCTTTACACGCTGACCGTCGCCGGCGATCACGTCTACGCCCGGCTCGGCGCCCAGGACATCCGTGCGGAAGCGCCCCCCCGCCGGTGGGCCGGAATGGTCTGCAAATCAAGCTCACCCGTGAGACGGATACGTTTCTCGCCTGCCTGAGCCTGCGGCCGGACGCCGAGGGCAAACACCTCCGCTGGGCCGTCGCCGGCAACGGCCGCGATAAGGTGCTCTTCGAGGGCGCCCCGCTCGTTTCCGGCGGACAGATCTGGATCGCCTCGTCGCGCTACCACCGCGACCGCCGCATCACCGCGATCCACTGCTACCCGACCGACGACACGAGCGAGCTGCCGCCGCGCTGGCGTCGCGATATCTGCGAGACGCAGGAGGACAAACCGAGCGAGCCGCGCTACCGCCACCATCTGCTGACGCTGGCCGGCACGCAGCTCGTGTACTGCTCGCACTCGGGCGCCGTCGTCGCGGTCGATGCCGGAACGGGACGGACCAACTGGGGCATCCGCTATCCCCATCAAAACCTGGAGTCCGACGAGGACGCGCCAACGCGGGACCTCGCGCCGGTGCTGTTCGCGGCCGGCCGGATGTACGTCGCCCCGGCCGACTCCGATCGCTTACTGTGTCTGGACCCGGCCACGGGCCGCATTCTGTGGGAACGCGAGGCGATGCAGGTCGTCCATCTGCTCGGCGTCGGGCAGGGCCGGCTGATCTTCGCCACGTCCGGCGGCCTACGCGCCCTCGACGCCGCCGACGGCACCGATGCCTGGCTGGTGCCGCACATCAACGGCGGTTTGACTCCGGCCGGCCGCGGCCTGCTTCTGGGCGATCTGGTGCTCTTCCCAACTACGCAGAGAGGCGTTCCCGATTCGTTTGCGACCGTCGTTTACGCCATCCGCCAGCGCGACGGCCAGGCCGCCTGCGATCCGTCCCTGTTGCACGGCCTACCAGCCGGCAACTTCGCTTATGCCAACGGCTGCCTGGCCGTTGCGGATCGCTCTTCGCTTTCCCTGTTCGTCCCGCCGGGCCTGCTTCTTCTCCAGCGCAAGGCCGAGGCGCTGCGGCAGCCGGATTCGGTTCCGACTCTGCTGGAATTAGGCCGAGCCGAATCCGGCGCCGGCCTGACTGAGCAGGCCGTTGAAACCTTCCGAAAGGCCGAGGCTAAAGCGAGCGAACAGAACGAGCATCGCTGGCTCGACCAGGCGCGCTCCGAAAGGCAGCGTGTGCTGCTGGACATCGCTCGCCGGGACGCCTCGGCCGATCGATGGGAGGAGGCGGCGACGGCTTTTCGTCAAGCGGCGGCGATTCCGCTGCCCGTTCGTTATCGCCTGCACGCCCTCATCCGCGCGGCGCAGGTTTGGCAGGATGCGGGACAAACAGCCCGTGCCGTCGCGGTCTGGGAAACGATTCACGGGGACGCGGCACTGCGCCGAATCCAGGTGATCGACAGGAAGGGCTTACCGGCATGGGCCGGCGACAGCGCTGCGACCGCCATCGCGCGATTGCGAGGCGACCGCCCGCCGGTGCGCCCAACCGAGCCGCCACCACAGCGAGCGGCAGACCCCACGGGACCATCCTTACCCTTGTTCCGCACCTGGCACACGACCCTTGACAACGACGAGTGCGTGCTGGAGGACGGGCGGGACACCGACCCGGAATTGCTGCTGACCGGCTCGCCGAATACTCTTTCGTGTCGGAACACCACTTCCGGCGCTCTCCGCTGGCAGCTTCCTCTTCCGTTTGAGCCGCGCTGGGCGGGTTCGTGGGGCGATCGGATCCTTGCCGGCGGCGATCGCGGCGTCGCCGGTCTTCGCCGCGAAAACGGCGAACTGCTCTGGCACTTCGCCGCCCCCGCATCGGATCGCCATCCCACAGCCGCCCTCGACAACGTGCGCGTCGTCCTCGATCCGCAAGCGTCGGAGCCGTTGACCGCGTTCCAGTTGGTTTCTGGTCGCCTGTTCTTCCTGCAAGGCCAGCGCCGCCTCTTCGCCCTCGATGCCGGCACCGGCACGGTACTGTGGCAGCAAGGGGCGCCGGACGCCGGGCTCCGTTTACCCTACCCGCATGGTCGATTTTCTTCGTACTATCGCGCCGATACGGAAACTGTCCTCGTCCAGATATGCGGCCAGCGCCGGCTCCTCGATGCCGCGACAGGGAGGGCAATCCAGCAAGCCGCCGACGGCGGCGAACTCTGGCGACGGCCTCCGTTGGAACTGGACGAACAGACTTTGGCTATCGTGCCGGACAACCGGCACATCGTCTTGCTCGACGGCCGAACCGGGACCGTTCGTTGGACCCGTACGCTGACGACTGGGACGACGCTGAGCGGCGAGATACCGCAACTCCTGGGCGGCGGGGATTTGCTCTTGTGCGTCACGCCGACGAACATCGGTTACGAGTTACAGCGCCTCGACCGCGCCACCGGCAAACCCGTTTGGCCGCAGCCCTATTTGCTCGCGATGAAGACGCTGGACACCAGCGGCTGGTCATTCGATCACGATACGGTCTATTTCGCCGAAGATCGATTGTTGACGGCTCGCTCTCTCGCGGACGGTGGCGGACTCTGGCAGCGGCCGTTGGAGCCGGGCGCGAGTTGGCGCGTGCGACGGGTGGGGGATTTCCTGGCCGTTTATCCGGTGCTGCCGGCCGCGAGGGAGCAACTGCGGTTTCGCTCGCCTCTCGGCCCGGTACAATGGAATATGGATCGTTCACTCACTCCCGAGGCCGTCTTCCCCGTCCTGTGTTGCGATCCCAAGACGGGCGAACGGATCGAGCGGCTGAACTTCCGGATCGAGTCGCCGGCAAGACTGCGGATCGGAAAACGAAGGACCGGGGGAGAGGACCGTCCATCCCTGGTCGTTCAGGCGTCTTCCTGGTTGGCCGGCGCGGACGGCCCGGTGGTCCGCTTGGCGACTCCCCGGCCGTTCATCGCGGCTGGCGGCGAGGTCTGGGGGCTGTCCCCGGCACGTTAACCTGGCTCTCATTTCATCGAGGATAGTGTAGCTATCATGCCGAACATCCGTTGCAAGAACTGCGGGCTGATGATGCAAGTGCCGGCCGGCGGCCGCCGCCTGTGCGGCTGCGGGGCCTGGCTGTCCGGCGACGACGTAGCTCCCGCCGTCGAGACGACCCCGGAAGAGGAAGAACCAGTCCTCCTCGAAGCCGCCCCGACGGAATCCTGGCCGCGCATCGAGGGCGACCTGTCCGCCATCGAGCGCCTCAACGACGGCTACCGCCGCATCCGCAAGGAGATGGGCAAGGCCATCGTCGGCCAGGAACAAGTCCTCGAAGAACTGCTCATCGCCATCTTCGCCCGCGGCCACTGCCTGCTCGTCGGCGTGCCGGGCCTGGCCAAGACGCTCATGATCCGCACGCTGGCCGATTCGCTCAGCCTCAGCTTCAGCCGCATCCAGTTCACGCCCGACCTGATGCCGTCGGACATCACCGGCACCGAAGTTTTGCAGGAAGACAAGACGACCGGACAGCGCCTCTTCAAGTTCCTGCACGGCCCGCTGTTCGCCAACGTGATCCTCGCCGACGAGATCAACCGCACGCCGCCGAAGACGCAGGCCGCCCTGCTCGAAGCCATGCAGGAACGGCAAGTCACCGTCGGCGGCACCCGACACAAGCTGCCCGACCCGTTCTTCGTGCTGGCGACGCAGAACCCGATCGAACAGGAAGGCACCTACCCGCTGCCCGAAGCCCAGCAAGACCGCTTCATGTTCAACATCCTCGTCGATTACCCCGAGGAGGAGGAAGAGTTCCGCATCGTCGAGATGACGACCTCGACGCACGTCCCGCAGATCGAGCGCGTGCTGTCGGCGACCGACATCCTGGAGATGCAGGACATCGTTCGCAAGGTGCCGGTCGCTCCCTACGTGATCCGCTACGCCATGAAGTTCACGCGCCTGACGCGCAAGGGCAGCCGGGTCGCCTCGGACAATGCTCCGGGCGGAGCGAAGTCGAAGGAAGTGGAGGTGCCCGACTTCATCCGCGACTACGTGACCTGGGGCGCCGGGCCGCGGGCGACGCAGTTTCTCATCCTGGCCGCCAAGGCCCGCGCGGTGCTGCACGGCCGCTATTACGTCTCCTGCGAGGACGTGCGGGCCGTGGCCCCGCCGGTGCTGCGGCACCGCATCATCACGAACTTCAACGCCGAGGCCGAGGGCATCAAGCCAGACGACATCGTCCGCCGCCTCATCGACCGCATCCCGCGCGATCCGAACGAACAAGCGGCTGTCGGCGCAGCGCAGGCGGGGAGTTAATGAGGGGAGGGTTTGCATCATGAGCAAATGTCGAGATGAGGACTTACAATTGACGCTTGAAGTTCTTGAGGGGAGAAGACATCCCATCAATGAGGACACGACAACATGGCTTAGGCATGCCACAGAGGCAGGGAAACCACAGGGCGCAAAACGGACGGCCAATGTGGACGGATTGATTTGGAGTTGTTAAAGGGAGGGAGCAAATCCGAAATCGCAGAAAGAGTGGGGTTGGCTACAGGGACAACGTGTACCGTGAAACGGGTTGAGGACCACTTCAAGCACCTTGAGGAGTTCTGGAACGGCGATATGGAACCTCACCATTTGAAATTGAAAGAAGAAGACGGGAAGTGGTCTTTCGATGAAGAATGGATCAGGCAGCGCATACTCCAGGCCACGGTGCTGCGTTACGACCAGCCCACCGATCCCGTCGTCGAGGCCGATTGGGATGCGTTGCGGTGATAATCCTGGACACCCATGTTTGGGTCTGGTGGGTGGATGGCGGAAGCCGGCTCCCGCCGAACTACCTGGCATTGATTCAAACCGAGGTGGCGAACGGGGTGGGAGTGTGCGCGATTTCCTGCTGGGAAGTGGCCAAGCTGGTAGAGCTGAGTCGGCTGCAACTGGCAATCCCGGTAGACCAGTGGCTGAGGCAGGCTCTACAACCGCCGATCCAGTTGCTCCCACTCACCCCGGAGGTAGCCGTCGGCTCGACCCAACTACCGGGCAACTTCCACCGAGATCCGGCGGACCAGTTGATCGTTGCCACAGCACGGCATTTCAACTGTCCTCTTGTCACCCTCGATCAACTGATTCGAGCTTACTCGCATGTCCAGTTGGCCCCCTGACATGAGAAATATGGCGGACGTTATCCATGAGCTTGCAAAACCATCGCGAGTTGGAAGCGACTCCTGAGAAACTACGGTTGCTTGAGGAGCGTTACGAGGCCAACAAGCGCGAACAAGGCGGCGACGAACATGTGCGAGAATTGAGCAGGAGATCGATTAAGCGACTGATCAATCAGTTAAAAGAGATCGCGCGCTCTGAACCACGTAGCTCGGTGCGAACAAACAGTGGATGAGTTACGCGGGATAAAATGCTGTCCTGATTTCCGGGGGCACGGCTAACTGAGAAAACGCATGCCAGACACTCACCAATATCTCGATCCCATCGCATTAGCCAAGGTCCGCAACCTGGAGATGCAGGCCCGGCTCATCGTCGAGGGCTACCTGTCCGGCATGCACAAAAGCCCCTACCACGGCTTCTCCGTCGAGTTCGCCCAGCACCGCGAATACGTGCCGGGTGACGATTTGAAGCACCTCGACTGGAAAGTCTACAGCCGTACCGGGCGGTTCTATCTGAAGCAATACGAGGAAGAGACGAACCTGGCGTGCTGGCTGCTGGTGGACGCCAGCGAGTCGATGCAGTACGGTTCGGGTCCACTCGGCGACGACAACAAGCCGCTGGTCAGTAAGTACGATTACGCCAGCATGGCGCGCCGCAGCGCTGGCATATCTGATCCTGCACCAGCAGGACGCGGCGGGACTGGTAACGTACGACAACCAGATCCGCCAGTTCCTCAAGCCGGCTAGCCAGCCGTCGCACCTCAAGCAGATGATCGCCTGTTTGAACAAGGGGGCGGGCCGCGAACGCACCAGCCTGGCGCCGATCTTCCACGACCTCGCCGAGCGCATCACGCGGCGCGGCATCATCGTCGTCCTCAGCGATTTCTTCGACGACCTGCCCGACATTCTCAACGGCCTGCGCACCTGCGGCACAAGCGGCACGAGGTCATCGTCATGCACGTCCTCGACCGGGCCGAACTGGAGTTTCCCTTCCAGGAGGCGACGCTGTTTCGCGGCCTGGAACAGTATCCCGAATTGCTGACCGACCCGCGCTCGCTGCGCGACGGCTATCTCGAACAGATTCAGGGTTTCATAACGGAATTGCAACGCGGCTGTTTATCGCAGAACATTGATTACGTGCCGATGCGCACCGACACGCCGCTGGGGGCTGTGTTGTCCGGCTACCTGGCGCATCGGTTGGCGCGGAGCAGTCATCATTGACCTCGTAGGGTGGGCCGAGTCTTCGAGGCCCACCATGATCCCGCCGGTGGGCCTCGAAGACTCGGCCCACCCTACTCATAACGTTGGCCGGGAGATCGCAATCGTGCTTTGGCTCCCTTTTGCTTTTCTGGAAGCGCCACTGACCGCCGCGGCCATTGCCGGCGGCGCGGTTTCCATCCCCATCATCATCCACCTGCTCAACCGCCGCCGCTTCCGCGTCGTCACCTGGGCGGCCATGCGCTTTCTTGCTCGCCGCCCAGAAAAAGAACTCGCGGCGCATGCGGCTGGAGCAGATTGTGTTGCTCGCCGTGCGCTGTCTCATGGTGCTGCTGCTCGTCCTGGCGATGGCCAGCGTGACGGGCTGGGCCGAGGCGGTCTGGCGCTGGTTCGCGCCGGAAGGCGCTTTCGCCATGACCAGCGGCAGTCAGCGCACGCACAAGATCCTCGTGCTCGACGGCTCCTTCAGCATGGGACTGAAAAACGGCGAGGGAAATTGTTTTGATCGCGCCCGCGCCGCGGCCGCCCAGATCGTGCGCGAATCCAGCGGCGGAGACGGCTTCAGCGTGGTCCTCATGGCCGCGCCGCCGCGGCGCATCGTGCCGGAGCCGTCCGAGGATGGCCGCAAGGTCGTCGCCGAGATCGAGAACCTGCACCTGACGCACGGCAACGCCGACCTTGCTGCCACGCTCAACACGGTCGAAAGCCTTGTCCGTGCCTCGCCGGGCAAGTATCCGGCCCGCGAAGTGTATTTCCTCACCGACTTGCAGCAGTCCACCTGGATCGCCCGCCAGCCGGCGCCATTGTCCGCGACGTTACAGAAGATCAAGGACCGGGCGCAGACGGTCTTTGTCGATGTCGGCCGGGAGGGCGCCGGCAATCTGGCGGTCACGAGCCTCGTCCTCGACGATTCGATGGCGACGACCGGCCGGGAGACGCCGATCATCGCCACCTTGACCAATTACGGCGAGACGCGCACCGACGTGAGCGCACGGCTGTTCGTCGGCAAGGCCCGCGCCACAGCGTCCGACAAGGCGTATGACCTCCGCGAGATCAAGGAAGCGATCGTCAAGCAGGTCAAGCACGGCGAGGCCACGCCGGTCGCGTTCACCTACAAATTCCCGTCCGCCGGCGATTACGTCCTGGTCGTGCAGGTGGCCCATGATGACCTTGAAGTCGATGACATGCGTAGCGCCGTGGTCACGGTCAAGAACACGGTGCCGGTCATGCTGGTCAACGGCAAGCCGGCCGTCGAGGCGTTCGACCGCGCCACCGAATGGCTGCGCATGGCGCTCAACCCGTTCGACGAAGGCGCGACGCCGGCCGGTATTGCCGCCCGTCCGAAGGTGCTGTCGCAATCGCAGTTCGCCGACGAGGGGCTGGGCGACCTGACGCCTTACGATTGCGTTTTTCTGTGCGACGTGCCGCGCTTCAGCATGGCCGAGGTGCGCCGCCTGGAAAACCACGTCCGCCGCGGCGGCAGCGTCATCTTCACGTCCGGCCCCAACGTGGCGGACAACCTCGGCTCGTACAACGACATGTTGTACCGCGACGGCAAGGGGCTGTTGCCGGCCCGCCTGGTCAAGCGCGAGACGGCCGGCGGCGGGTACGACTTGCAGTTGGCGATGGACCCCGACGCCGACCGCGAAGATCCGTTGAAGCCATTCCGCGGCGAGGCGGCCCGCGAGTATCTGCTGGCGTCGCGCTTCCAGGCGTTCATCCAAACCGAGCCGGCTTCCCGCGCCGGCCCGCGTCGCATCCTCTCGTTTGTGCCGGTCCCCATTCCGGGCAATGCGAAAGGCCAGGCGACCGGGGCGCCACAATCGACCGTTCCTTCCGGCGGACCGGCCATCCTCGAATGGCGTCCGCCGGCTCCGCCCTCCATTCCGGGCGGGACGGCGACGAATAGCCGGATGCGTGGCCGGGTCGTCCTCGTCACGACGACGGTGAACTCGGACTGGAACAACTGGCCCACCTCGCCGAGTTTTCCCCCGCTGATGCAGGAGTTGCTTTACTATGCCTCCGCGGCTCGGCTGCGCGAGCAGGTCGTGCAGGTCGGCGAACCGATCGAGTTGTATCTGCCCACCACCGCCGCCGGCGTGGACGCGACCGTCAGCACGCCGGACGGCCGGACGGAGACGGCCCACACGCAGACCCAGGACGAGTCCGGCGTGTTGCGCTGGACCGATACCGACATCAGCGGCATTTACAGCGTCACCGTCGGGCAGCATCCGCGGCAGCACCTTTTCGCCGTCAACGTGCCGGCGCTCAACGAGGCGCAGCAGCTCAGCGAGAGCGACCTGACGCGCACCAACCGCGAGGATTTGCAGAAGGCGTATCCGGAATGGGAAGTGCAGGTCGTGACCGATCTCGGTCAGGTCAAGCACGCCCCGCCCTCCGAAGGCGAACCGGAACGAGTCCAGCAACCGCTGGGTGATGTCGTGGCCCGCTGGCTGCTGGTCGTGTTGTTCGTCCTCATTCTGGCCGAGGTCGCGCTGGCCTGGCACTTCGGACACTACAGCGCCGCCGTCACCGAACTGGAGGAAAGCAGCCGGCCGCGGGCGCGGACGAAGCTGGGATGGGTGCTACTCATTCTGCCCGGCGTGTTGCTCCTGGGAGTGCTGGGCATCGCCGGCGTTCTGGCCCACGATGCGTGGACCGGCGATTTTCTCGGCTTCTTGCGCGATTCGCCGCGCCGCGTGTTCGAGAATGCGCTGGGCATCCCGCCGCCGGCGCCGGGCGAAGGTAGTCACTGGCGGCTCGAGCTGCGCTCCTATTTCTGGGATAACCGCGCCGACCCCTGGCTCGCGTTCGCCGTGGCCGGACTCGCCGCCTTCGGCATTTACGCCCTCTACCTCCGCGAAGGCAGTCAGATCGTGCGCCGCCGTGACGGCGTCGGCCGGGTCGTGCGCTTCGGCCTGCGCATGGGCCTCGTCTTCCTCATGCTCGCCCTGCTCATGCCCCGAACTGCGCCTGTGGTTCGAGCGCCAGAGCTGGCCCGACCTCGTCATCCTGATCGACGATTCACAGAGCATGTCCACCGTCGATGCCTACAAGGACACGCGCGTCAAGGAGGCCGCCGACCGCCTCGCGCAGCTCGACAACCTGTCGAACGCCGATCGCCTCTCTCTCGCCCGAGCGCTGATTACACGAGGCGAAACGGACTGGATCACCGCCCTCTTGACGCAGCGTAAAGTCCGCGTCCACGTTTATCATTGCTCCGGCCGCGCCCATCGTCTCGCGGACGTGACCACCTTCGCCGATGTCGAGCCGGCGCTGCAAGCGGTCAACGGCCTCCGCGCCGACGAGAAGAACGACTCCAGCCAACTCGGGATGGCCGTGCGCCAGGTGCTCAACGACTTCCGCGGCTCGTCGCTGGCCGCCGTCGTCATGCTCACCGACGGCGTCACCACCGAGGGCGAGGATCTGGTCAAGGTCTCCAAGTACGCCCGGCAAATGGGAGTGCCCTTGTTCTTCGTCGGCATCGGCGACGCTCAGGAGGTGCGCGACCTTTACCTGCACGATTTGCAAGTCGAGGATAGCGTCTACGTCAACGACCGCGTCATCTTCGAGGTGCGCCTCACCGCCCAGGGCTACGATCGCCTGCCGCCCATGCATGTCCGGCTCCGCGAGAAGGGCAAGAATCGAGATCCTCGATGAAAAGATCGTGCAGATCGACGAGGCGAACAAGACGGTGAAGGTGCGTCTGATGCACCAGCCGACTGAGCCGGGCGAGAAGATGTACGAGATCGAAGTGCCCGGCCGGGAGGACGAAGTCACGACGGACAACAACCGCCTCCAGCGGGCGGTGTTCGTCAACGAGGCCAAGCAGATCAAGGTGCTGTACATCGAAGGCTACCGGCGCTGGGAATATCACTACGTCAAGACGCTCCTGGAGCGCGAGAGCAGCCGCATCAAGGGCAACAAGAGCATCGACCTGAAGGTGTTGCTGTTGGAGTCGGACACCGATTTCGCCTCGCAGGATCGCAGCGCCATCGCCGAGTTCCCCAGCAAGACGGAACTGAACACCTTCGACGTGGTCCTCCTGGGCGATGTCGATCCGCAGTGGAAGGGCGATCCGAAGATGACGGACCACATGAAGGATCTCGGCCGACTTCGTGCGCGAGCGCGGCGGCGGCCTCTTGATGATGGCCGGCGAACGCTTTGCCCCGACCGCCTACAAGGACTCGCCGCTCAAGGACGTGCTGCCTATCGACGTGATCGACGACAAGCCCGACGACTCCGGCGAGATCGCCGAGTCGTACCGGCCGACCCTGACGCCGATGGGCCGGATGCACCCGATCTTCCGCTTCAGCCCGGACGAGCGCGAGAATGACAACATCTGGGTCAAGCTCAAGGAGATGTACTGGTACGCCGGCCGCGGCAAGGACGACACCGTGCCGGCCGGCTACCAGATCAAGCGGGCGGCCGAGGTGCTGGCCGTGCAGCCGAAGAAAGCGCGGCGCGGCAAGGAACGGGAGCGCGACATCAAGGGCCATCCCGAACTGTCCCATCCGCTGGTCGTGCAGCAGTTCGTCGGCGCCGGCCGCTGCATGTTCTTCGGCTTCGACGAAACGTGGCGCTGGAACTTCCGTGAGGATCAGGTCCACTTCAACCAATTTTGGATACAAACGGTGCGCTATCTCGCCCGCAGCCGGCTGGGCCGCATCGAGCTGCGGCTGGACCGCCAGACGCGTACCGGCGCGGCGAGCCGATCAAGATGACGGTGCGCTTCCCCGACGACGCGCCGCCGCCGTCGCCGGACGTGGAAGTCAAGGTCACGGTCGAGCGCCGCAACCCCGCCAAGGCCGGCGACACGGAAGTGCGCACGGTGCAACTGTCCAAAGTCGAGGGCAGCCGGGCCACCTACGAGGCGATGCTGACGCAGACGCCGGAGGGCGAGTACAAGTTCTGGCTGACGCAGCCGTCGGCGCCCAACCCCAAGCCGACCGCCGAGTGCAAGGTGCTGCGCCCGCCCGGCGAGATGGAGCGCCTGCGCATGAACCAGGCCGACATGGAACGCGCCGCCGACGAGTCGGAGGGCCGTTTCTACACGCTGGCCGACGCCGATCATTTGCTCGACGATCTGCCGACCGGCACGCGCGTCACGGTCAACGCGCCCGGCCCGCCGTATCTGGTGTGGAACCATTTCGTTCTGTTTTTGCTGACGATCCTGCTCTTAACGACGGAATGGCTGCTGCGCAAGCAGAAGAATTTGCTGTGAGGCCGTGAGGAGAACAACCCATGAACCGAAGACATTTTCTCGCCGGCGGCGTTGCCGGCGCTGCCACGCTTGGGGCCGCCGCGCTCGCCCTGCCCGGACGTGAGGAACGTCCCGCCCGCAAGTCGCTTCTGAAAGCCGGCCACCAGCACCATTCCTCCGACGCCGATCTGCGCGTGCTGGCGGCGCTCGGTGTCAATCACATTTGTAGCGCCCTGCCGTCGCCCAGGTTCGATGAAAGCTGGTCCGTGGAAGGATTGTCGCGTCTGCGCGAGCGCGTCGAGAAGTTCGGCATCAAGCTCGACATGGTGCCGCTACCCTTAAGTAGCTCTTTCATCAGTCGCGTCGAAAACCCGCACATTCTGATGGGCAAAAGTCCCGAGCGCGACCGTGAGATCGACAACATCTGTCAGATGATCCGCAACGCGGCCAAGGTCGGGATACCGGCCGTGAAGTACAACCTGTCGATCCTCGGCGTGGTGCGCACCGAAAGCACGCGCGGCCGGGGCGGCGCGGTCTACAGCACGTTCGTCTACAAGAAGGCCAAGCAGGGGCCGCCGCCGAAGGAGACCGGCCCGCTCGGCGAAGACGCCATCTGGGAGCGGATCACGTATTTCCTCAAACGGGTTGTGCCGGCGGCCGAGGAGAGCAAGGTGCGGCTGTGCTGTCACCCGCACGATCCGGGGATGCCGCGCGGCAAGGGATTTCGCGGCGTCGAGCGCGTGCTGGGGTCCGTCGAGGGACTCCAGAAGTTTGTCGGCATCATGCCGAGCAAGTATCACGGCCTGAACTTTTGCCAGGGCACCGTGGCCGAGATGCTCGAAAAGCCGGGCGAGCAGATTTACGACGTGATCCGCTGGTTCGGCAGTCGCGGCAAAATCTTCAACGTCCACTTCCGCAACATCAAGGGCGGTTTCCTCAACTTTCAGGAGACGTTCCCCGACGACGGCGACGTGGACATGCCGCGGGCCCTGCGCGTGTACAAGGAAGTCGGCTACGACGGCATGATCATGCCCGATCATGTGCCGCACATCGAGGGCGACACGGGCGGGGCGCAGGCGTTCGCCTTCGCTTTCGGCTACATCCAGGCATTGATTCAGGTGGTCAACGGCGAACCGTGAGCGCGGGCGAAGCGCAAACGGCGCGGCCTCTCGATGCGCTCGAAATCTCGGCAGCGCAGGCGGACGGCCTCGAACTGTGTATGCGTTTCCAGCACGATCATGTCGTCCGGCTCGATGGTGTCGTCGAGCAGGGTGGTGATGCCGTAACGGGTGCCGAAAGGCGGCACGACGCCCCACTGACAATCGCGGAACACCTCGGCAATCTCATGGTCGTTCGCCAAGCGCACGGGCTGGCCCAGTTCTTCGGCCAAGGTCTTCGTATCGACCTGATGGGTCGCCGGCAGAACAGCCAACCAGTACTCCGGCGGCGAAGCCAACAAGACGCACTTGGCGACATGCCGGCCGGGAACATGCAAATACTTGGCGCGTTTCTGAGCCGTGAAGGCGGGGGGATGGGGCAGCCACTCGAAGTCGATGCGATGTTCGATCAGATAATCGCCGATGCGCACGACATCCTCCCCTGTTCCGAGATGCCCAGAGAGTGTCCGCTCAACCAGAAATGGCGCGGACGCCACGACGAGTTCGCGCCGGTGCGTCCCTTCCAAAATATAACAGCGAAAGGTTCACCCTTTCGGGACCAGCTTGCCCAGATTCCGCAATGCGGCGCCGGTAAGCAGTCCGACCGTGCGGCCGGTAGCGGATTTGCGGTCGCGCCGGAGTCACACGGCACCCCAACGTATGGGGATGGGTTCAAGATCGCGAGGAAATATGTCGGTCAGAGAAGAGTGCGCCAACGACGAAATGGAAATCCTCCGTCCGGACCTTCCGCGCGGCCGATTTCGCTCCGTGCTATTCGATTTCGATGGCACCCTGTCGCTAATCCGCGAGGGTTGGCCCCAGGTCATGATCCCCATGATGGTCGCCGTCTTGCGCGAGACCGGCACCGAGGAGACGGACGCGGAGTTGGCCTCCGCCGTGGAAGAGTTCGTCATGCGGCTGAATGGCCGGCAGACGATTTATCAGATGATCCAACTGGCCGAGGAGGTCCGCCGGCGCGGTGGCCGACCGCTCGATCCGCTGGCGTACAAGCATCGCTATCACGATTTGCTCATGCGGCGCATTCAGACACGACTCGACGCGCTGGAATCGGGCCGGGCGACTCCGGAAGAATGGTGCGTGCCCGGCAGTCATGCGCTTCTTGGAGGAGTTGCGCGGCGCGGCCTGACCTTGTATCTGGCCAGCGGCACCGATTTGAAGTACGTGCGGCACGAGGCGGCGCTTCTGGGCGTGGCGGAATACTTCGGCGAACACATTTACGGCGCGCTCGACGACTATCGGAATTTCTCCAAGCAGATGATTATTGAGCGCATCCTGAGCGAAAATGGCTTGCGCGGTGAGGAGTTGCTGGGCTTCGGAGATGGTTTCGTCGAGATCGAGGAGATCAAGCGTGCCGGCGGCGTGGCCGTCGCCGTGGCTAGCGACGAGGTGAATCGCCGCGGCATCCACGCCTGGAAGCGCGACCGTCTGGTGCAGGCGGGGGCCGACATCGTCATCCCGGAATATCGCCGCCATCAACGACTGCTCGCCTACCTGATGGGTTAGCGCCGCTTTACTCCCTCCCCCCTTGTGGGGGAGGGAAGGGGTGGGGGTAGAGGGCGTCTCACCCCCCACCCCTACCCTCCCCCACAAGGGGGGAGGGGGATAGAACGCCAGAGCACCGCGTCGGCAAAATCCATCCTCGCCTCGTTCTCATAATCCGGTTAAAATGAAACATTGCCGGGGGACGACTCCTCCCCACGGTCTTTCGCCCGTTTTTCTCTCTGGAGGTTCCGCGCCAAAGCCGCCATGTTTGCTTCATCCTACCGACTCGCCGCCCTACCGCTTCTCGTCCTTCTCTTCGCCCCGCTGGTTCGTGCCGATGCGGAATTGCCCGGCCGGATCAAGGAAATCGTCCATCGCCCGGAGTACCAGCACGCCCGCTGGGGCATCCTCATCGTCGATGCCGATACCGGCAAGACCGTCTACCAGCTCAACCCCGACGACCTGTTCGCGCCGGCTTCCGTGACGAAGCTGTACACCAGCGCCGCGGCACTGGTGACGTTCGGTCCCGATTATCGCTTTCGTACCCCCGTCTACCGGCGCGGCGTCGTCGAGGACGGCACACTCAAGGGCGATCTCATCCTGGTGGCCAAGGGCGATCCGACGCTGGGCGGCCGAACCGATACCAGCGGGCATCTCGTCTTCAAAAACAGCGATCATACCTACGCCACTTTCACAAGCATCGTGCCCGAGCTGACCGACACCGATCCCTTGGCCGGCCTGCGCTCGCTGGCCCGGCAGGTGCGGGAGAGCGGCATCCGCAAGGTGGACGGCGACGTGCTCATCGACGACCGGCTGTTCGCCCCTCGATCGGGACCGGCAGCGGTCCCAAGCTCGTCACGCCGATCATGGTCAACGATAACGTGGTTGATGTCCTCCTCTCACCCGCCAAGGCGGTCGGCGAGCGTGCCACCGTGCGCTGCTCCCGCCCTGCGGATTCATCCACATTGACGTGCAGGTCGAGACCGTGGCGGCCGAGCAGAAGCCGAACGTCACGGTCGAGCTGGCCGGACTGGGGCGTTATGTGATGCGCGGAGACATTCCCCTCGGCTCGAAGCCATTGGTCCGCATCTGCCCGGTCGCCGATCCCGAGGTATTCGCGCGCGGCCTGTTCATCGAGACACTGCGGCGCGAGGGCGTCGCCGTCCGATCCAGCGCCCTGAGCCGGCCGGCCGCCCCTCTGCCGGATCGGGATGCCTACGCCGGACTGAGCCGGGTGGCCGTCCACGAATCGCCGCCGTTTTCCGAGCTGCTCAAGGTGGTCCTCAAGACCAGCCATAATCTCTATGCCAGCACACTCCCTCTGTTGATCGCGGCCAAGCACGGCCGGCGGACGCTGCCGCAGGGGATGGAACTGGAAGCGAAGATCCTGAGCGAATTGGGCGTGGATGTCAAACGCATCGCCCTGGAGAGTGGGGCCGGCGGCGGCTCGGCCGATCATGTGTCGCCGCGCACCACCGTGCAGCTCCTCCTGGCTCTGCGTCATCGCTCCGATTTCGAGGCGCTGCGCTCGGCCCTGCCGTTACTGGGCGTTGACGGCACCCTAGCCGGCGTCGTGCCCAAGGACAGTCCCGCTTACGGCAAGGTCCGGGCCAAGACCGGCACTTACGTCGATAACGATCTGCTCAACGGCCGCACTTATCTGCGCAGCAAGAGCCTGGCCGGCGTGATGACCACCAAAAGCGGCCACAACCTCGTGTTCGCCCTCTTTCTCAACGATGTCCTGCTGCCTCCGGGCGTCGATTCGCGCCGCGAAGGCAAACTGCTCGGGCACCTGTGTGAGCGCATCTACGAGGACACGCCTTGAGAGGGCGGAGCGTGGGAACACATAGCCCCCGGCTTGCCGGGGGAACACTCTCACCCCCGGCAAGCCGGGGGCTATGTGAACCTTTTTTCCGGCGAATCGTCTAACCGATATGGAACAGGACAAACGACGTTATCGGCAGCTCAAGCGCGACCTCAAGCGGGCCGGCAACCGCAAGCGTCGCCGTCATTTCCAGCGCGAACTGCGCGACAATCCCCTCGAAGCCGACCCCGGCGATTTCGACTTCGGCCGCGACAGCACCACCGGACTCAACGGCAACGACCGCGACGCCACGCGCCGTCCCAAAGACGATCACCCCTCGACCCAGGCCGACACCTGAGGAAATGGCACCCGATCGAGTTTGCCGAACAGCGGATGGGAACTGAGCTTGGCGCACGTCAGCCGCGGCGAAGTCAGTCCGCACAGGAAGCGCACCAACGCCCGCGTATCGGCGAACAGGTCCGGATGCTCGCGGCGCAGGCGCGGGCTTCTTCGCGCAGCGCCGGGTCGATGGCGAGTGTGGGCGCGGCGGGATCGCCACGGGCCGCCGGCCGCCGAGACACCACGAGCAATGGCCGCACGGCTCGGCCAACGGTTCGCCGAAATGTTCGCCCAGACGAGACACCAGACAGCCGTCGTGTCCGGCCAGCGCGAGCACCTGTTGTAAACGCTCGATTTCACGCGCCTCGCGCTCCAGCGTCCGTTGATACAGGGTTTGCGCCAGTTCTTCGAGATTGCCGGGGGTACGGCGGCGACGATAGCGGTTGCGTACGCCTTCCGCCTTGAGCGTTAACAACCGCTGCTCTTCCAGATATTGCAGCGCGCTGACCACCCGTTCGCGGGTCGCCCCGGACGCTGTGGCCGCTTTCTCCAGATCAATCGTGAACCACGTCCGCGCCTTCGTGGCCTGGCGGAAAACCTGCGACAGAAACTGTCTCTTTTCGCCCGTGAAGCGAGCCAGGATTTCGGCGGAAGAACACAACGGCTGAAATTGATAGCGCGCGTAAAAGGGCGTGCCGGCTTCGAGGTAACCGTCCAGTTCCAGATACGTCAAGAGCGTATTCAGCACGAGGGCGCGAGTATCGTGCTCGGCGGCGAGGTCGTACAGGCTCACGTCGAATTCCTCGCCGCGTCCGAATAAATCGCGTAGCAATCCATGCACGGATGCCGGCGACGGCGTATCGCCGTAGACGAAATTCTCCAGGGCATTGAGATCCGCCGGGCAGACGATCATCTCGCAATGCGCGGGCAGACCGTCGCGGCCGGCCCGGCCGATCTCCTGGGAGAAGTTCTCCAAACTCTTGGGCAGATTGTAATGGTACACGGCGCGGATGTCGGCCTTGTCGATGCCCATGCCGAAAGCGATGGTCGCCACCACGATCGCATGGCCGGTGCGCGCGAACCAGTCCTGAATCTCGGCCCGCACCTCGTCGGCGAGTCCGGCGTGATAAGCCCGACTCGGCAAACCGGCGGCGGCCAGGCGTGAAGCGACTTCCTCAGCCGTGCGCTGGAGCGTCACATACACGATCGACGATCCAGGTGGCTGCGCGGCGAGGCGCTGACAGAAGGGCCTCGTCGCGCTCCTCGGCCCGGATCGGCGTGGCGAGGACCGTGAGGTTCGGACGATAGAAGCCGGTACGCACGGCGCAGCGCCGTATCAATGCGGAAACCGCGACAGATATCGGCGAGGACTTGCGGCGTGGCGGTGGCCGTCAGGGCCAGGGTTCGTTCGGCGCGGCAGGCGGCGGCGAAGTGGGCGAGCTTGAGGTAATCGGGACGAAAATTGTGCCCCCATTCGGAGATGCAGTGCGCCTCGTCCACGGCGAACAGCGAAACGCGGACGCGCTCTACGCGCCGAGCGGAAGCGTTCGTTGTTGAAGCGTTCGGGGGCCACGTACAAGAGACGCAGCTGGCCGGCCCGCAGGGCGGCGGTGATGGCGGCCACTTCGCCGGCGTCGCGCGTCGAATCGAGACGTTCGGCACGGATACTGCGCACCTGCAAGCGGTCGATCTGCTCTTTCATCAGGGCGATCAACGGCGAGACCACCACGGTCACGCCGGGAAGCAGCAGGGCCGTCAGTTGGTAGCAGAGTGATTTGCCGCTGCCGGTGGGAAAGACCGCGGCCGCGGAACGGCCGGCCAGCAAGTGCTCGATGACCTCGCGCTGTCCGGGGCGAAATTGCTCGAAGCCGAACGTCTGGCGCAGCACCTCGGCGGCCGTGGACATGATCCATTCCCGGAGGGAGTAGCGACGGGTTTTACCAGCCCGCAGCGCGAGCAAGGGTTTTGGTAACGCCCACTTTAGCAGAGACCAGGAGGCGGGGATACTGACATTTCCGCGGGGACCGGGTATCCTGGGAAGGAGGTGAAACCTGCCCTTCACATCGCCGAGGACATGCCATGTGGAAGCTGATGCAGGCGGGGTTGCTGGCCGGAATCGTGCTCGGGTTTGCCCCTTCCTCCGGCCGAGCGGTCAATCAAGATGCCGTCAACGAGGCGATTAAAAAAGGCGTGACCGCCCTGCGCGGTCTCCAGCGCGCGGACGGCACCTGGTCCCACCCGGACATTGGCGTGCGGACCATGGCGATGATGCCCTTGCACATCGGCGCGACGGCCCTGGCGGGATTGACGCTCCTGGAATGCGGAGTGCCGGCGGACGATCGAGCGGTTTTGCTGGCCGCCGACGTGGTGCGCAGGGCCAGCATCGGCGTCACCGAGACGTACACGATCGCCGTCGCCATCCTCTTTTTCGATCGGCTGGGCGATCCAGACGACATCCCGCTGATCGAATCGCTCACGCTCCGTCTGCTGGCGGGGCAGACGGGCACCGGCGGCTGGAACTACAGTTGCCCGTCGATCGGCGAGGCCGAGGCGCTCCGCCTGACGACTCGCCTCAATCAGCGCAAGCAGCTGGTCGGCGGACGCGAAGCGCCCAAGCCGGGCACGGTCAAGCGCACGGTGAAAGACTTGTCCAAGGAAATCCAGCAGCAGTTGGCGCTGCTCAACCGGGCGGGCAAACTGGAGACGGACAACGGCAGCGACAACTCCAACACGCAGTTCGCCACGCTGGCCCTGTGGGTCGGCCGGCGCTACGGCCTGCCAGTCGAGCGGGCACTGCGGCAGGTGGAGAAGCGCTTCCGCTTGGCCCAGAACGCGGACGGCGGCTGGGGCTACATGGAGCCGGGCATGAGCATGCCCCACATGGTCCGCTCTACGGCGAGCATGACCTGCGCCGGCCTGCTCGGCCTCGCCGTGTCGCACGGTTCGGTGCTGGAGACCCTCCGCGAGAGGAAGCCCGGCGCCAAGCCGGCCCGCGATCTCATCAAAGACCCGGAAGTGCGGCGGGGCCTGCTCGCCCTCAGCACGGTCATCGGTCAGCCGCGCGGAAACAAAAACATTCCAATTCCCCAGATCGGCGGCCGGACGTATTACTTTTTGTGGTCTCTGGAGCGCGTCGCGGTCGCCCTGGATCTCCAGACCATCGGCAAGAAAGATTGGTACGAGTGGGGCGCCGAGATTCTCCTGGCCAATCAGTTTACCGACGGCACCTGGCGCGGCAATTACGCCCTGAGCGGGGCGGATACGTGTTTCGCCCTGTTGTTCCTCAAGCGCGCAACCTGGCCCCCGACCTCACGACCGAGCTGAAAGGGCAGGTCATCGACCCCGGCCCGCGCGTTCTGCGCGGCGGCCGGCTCGGCGCGGAAGGACTGGCGGGCGAGAAGGTCGCCGACTTGAAGTCGGGACTGGAAGGCAAGGACGCCAAACCCGACAGCGAGCGCCCGGAGAACCAGCAGCGCCGCGACATCCCCGCGAAGAAAACCACGGTCGAAAACGATCGTCCCGCTCCGCCCGCCAAACAGGTCGCCGGCAACAACCCTCCCCGGCCCGTCACCCCACCGAAGCCCCGGCCGTCGCAAGATCCGCCCGCCCCGGTAAGACAGCCCGACTCGCTCAGCGTGCGCATGGCCGACGATCTGGCCAAGGCCAGCGGCACCCGGCACGAGCAGCTGCTCAAGAGCCTGCGCGAGGGCAAAGGCGCGCAGTTCACCGAGGCGCTGGCGTTCGCCATCCCGAAACTGAGCGGCGACAAGCAGCAGAAGGCGCGCGAAGCCCTCGTCGAGCGCATTGCGCGCATGAAGGAGGAAACGGTGCTGCATTACCTCGAAGATGAGGAAGCCGAGATCCGCCGGGCCGCGGCCACGGCCAGCGCCATGAAGGGCGGTAAGACGCTGGTGCGCAAGCTCATCGACTTGCTTCTCGACCCGCAACGGCCGGTCGCCGACGCCGCCCATGAGGCGCTGAAAGAACTCAGCCGCGAAGATTTCGGACCCTCCCCCCGTGCCAGCCGCGACGAGCGCGACCAGGCCGTGCGCAAATGGCTCGACTGGTGGAACAAGCAGGGCAACCCGTGACGCAGCCGGACGCGAGCGCTGGGGGCCGGCCGCATCTGCTGTTCGTGACCGGCAAGCTGGCCGAGCCGTCGCTGCGCCGCACCGTGGAGGAATTGGCGCCGCGCCGGCTTTGAGTTCAGCATCGCCGTCCTGCCGATCACCGTGGCCGCCCTCGCCCCGACGCCGTGGATCGCCCGGCACCTGACCGTCCCGGCCGGTGTCGATCGTGTCATTCTGCCCGGTCTGTGTCCGGGCGATCTGGAATCGTTGCATGCGCTCGCCGCCGAGGTGGAGCGTGGCCCCGCCGACCTGCGCGACCTGCCCGACTTCTTTCGCACTTCCGCCGACCCTCGCCGCAACTACGGCGCTTACGACATCACCATCCTGGCCGAGATCAACCACGCCCCGCGATTGGGCCGCGAGGAAATCTTGCGGCAGGCGCAGGCGCTTCATGCCGACGGCGCCGACCTCATCGACATCGGCTGCGATCCCGGTTCGTCGTGGGCCGGCGTCGGCGATACGGTACGTGCCTTGCGCGACGCGGGGTTGCGCGTGTCCATCGACAGTTTCGACCCGCACGAGGTCGAAGCGGCGGTCGCGGCCGGCGCGGAACTGGTGCTGAGCGTCAACGGCGAGCAACGTATCGGCGGCGCGTTCCTGGGGCTGCGAGGTCGTCGTCTTGCCCGACGTGCTGGCCACGCTGGAGGGACTGGACCGCACGGTTGAAAATCTACAAGGCTGGGGCGTGAAGTTCCGCATCGACCCGGTGATCGAACCGATCGGCCTCGGCTTCGCCGCGTCGCTGGGCCGCTATCTCGAAGTGCGCCGCCGCTACCCCGACGCCGAGATGATGATGGGCGTCGGCAACCTCACCGAGTTGACCGACGCCGACTCGGCCGGCCTCAACGTGCTGCTTCTGGGCTTCTGTCAGGAAGTCGGCATCCGCAGCGTGCTGACGACGCAGGTCATCAACTGGTGTCGCAGTTGCGTGCGCGAGCTGGATCTCGCCCGCCGTCTCGTCTACCACGCCTGCACGCGCCGCGTCCTGCCCAAGCATCTCGAGCCGAATCTGGTGCTGCTGCGCGACCCGAAGCTGCGCAGCCACAGCGAGGCGGCGCTTGCCGATCTCGCCGCGCGCGTGACCGATCGCAACTTCCGGCTGTTCGCCGAGCGCGGTTTGCTGCATGTCTTTAACAACCAGATGTTCCTGCAAGGGAGCGATCCGTTCGCGCTGTTCGCGCAGATGCACGAGCGCGCGGACATCGACCCGGCGCACGCTTTTTATCTGGGCTACGAGATGGCCAAGGCGGTGACGGCGCTGACGCTGGGCAAGAACTACACGCAGGATCAGGCGCTGCGCTGGGGCTTTCTGACGGCGGAGGAACGTTCCTCGCACGGCGAAGCCGATCCGAGCGCGGGGGAAATCAATCACTGAGTCCCGCAGGGAACGAGAATTTACTTCGCCAATCCGGAGCGGTTCTTTACAATCCGTCAGCATGGACTGGACCGATCTGCGCCGCGAATGTCCCGTGACCGAGCGCTGGGCGTACTTCGATCATGCCGCCGTCGCCCCGCTGACCGAGCGCGCCCGGCGAACTCTCGTCGAGTGGGCCGACGACCTGACGAACAATGGCGACGTACACGATCCCGAGCGTGTCCGCCGGGTCGAGGAAGTGCGTCGCCGGGCCGGGCAGTTGCTCAACGCCGATCCGCTCGACATCGCCTTCATCAAGAACACCAGCGAGGGCATCGGCATCGTCGCGGAGGGGCTGCCGTGGCGGAACGGCGACAACATCGTGACGGCCGAAGACGAGTACCCGGCCAACCTGTATCCGTGGATGAACCTGGCCGATCGCGGCGTCGAGCTGCGGCGCGTGCCGAGTCGGGATGGCCGTATTCTGCTGGACGATTTGCGTTCCGCCCTCGACGGCCGGACGCGCCTCGTAAGCCTCAGTTTCGTCGAGTATGCCAGCGGTTTCCGCAATGATCTGGACACCGTGGGGCAACTGTGCCGCGAGAAGGGCGTGCTCTTTTTCGTGGACGCCATTCAGGGGTTGGGTGTCCTGCCGCTGGATGTGCGGCGGACGCCGATCGACTTTTTGGCCGCCGACGGACACAAATGGCTGCTCGGCCCGGAAGGGGCCGGCCTGTTCTGGATTCGCCGCGATCTGGTGGACCAGCTTCACCCCGTCGGCGTCGGTTGGAACAGTGTGATCGACAGCCGCAACTTTGGCCGGGTCGAGTTTCGCTTGAAACCGCACGCCGGCCGCTGGGAAAGCGGCAGCCTCAACGTCGGCGGCATCCTCGCCTTGGGCGCCAGCCTGGAATTAGTGCTGGATTACGGAGTCGATGCGATCAGCGCCGCGCATTGCGCAGCTGACCGACTATCTGTGTGAAGGGGCCGAACGTGCTGGCTCAACGGTCTACAGCAGCCGGCGACCCCGCGAGAAATCCGCCATCGTCTCGCTTGTCGTCCCGAATAAGGACGCGAGGGCGCTTGTCCGTCGTTGCCGGGATGCGGGCATCGTGGTCAATCAGCGTGCGGGCCGGCTGCGCGTCAGTCCGCACGCCTACAATACCGTCGAAGAACTGGATCGCCTTATCGCGCTCTTGGGAACCTCGTCATGACCAAGCCGCTCAGTCATCGTTTGGCGGTCTACACGGGCACGTTTGATCCCGTCCATCTAGGCCACCTCGACATCATCAGCCGCGGCAGCTCGATCTTCGATCAGCTCATCGTCGGCGTCGGCATCAACCCGGACAAGCAGCCGTTCTTTGACCAGGAGGAGCGCGTCGATCTGGTGCGGGCGGTCATCGAGCCGTTTCCCAACGTGATCGTGCGGCCGTTCAGCAGCCTGGCCGTCACCTTCGTCCGCGAGGTCGGCGCCCGCGTCATGCTCCGCGGCCTTCGCACCACGAGCGATATGGAGAATGAGTTTACCATGTCGCTGTTGAACCTGAACCTCGACCCGGAGATCGAAACGATTTTCCTGATGGCCAAGGAGCCGTATTCGCACCTGAGCAGCACGATGCTGCGCCAGATCGCCACGTTCGGCGGCCCTCTGGACAAGTTCTTACCGGCCGAAGTCAAGGACGCCCTGGAAAAACGGGTGCGCGAACTGCAATCCCGCAAGGTGGAGAGTTGATAATAACCTGAGCGGGGGGCGTAAGCGCCCCTGAGTGAACGCTCACTCAGGGGCGCTCACGCCCCCCGCTCAGAGATTTCATTCGATCACCATCAAAAAAAGTCATTTTTTACTTGACAGGTTGCTCCGCATGGAGAAAATAAGACCTGTCCCGCCGGGAGTAACTTCGGTGACTGGGCGACGCCGAAGTAGCTACGGCGGGACTTTTTTTCACCTCGGAACAACCTTCTCACCAGCTCACACACTCGAACCAACAAGCTGACCGGCGGCCGAGCCGGCTTCCAGTCCCAGACGCCGCCGCGCTTTGCGCAAGGTCGCCTTGGGGCCGAGGTGCCAAACGGGCTGGAGTTCGTAATCCGCCTCCTGTTCGGAGAGGATTTCGCCATCCCCCATTTGGGAGTCCGCCGGTTCGACGATGATGAAACCATTGAAGGTCCCCAGCAGGATGGCACGGGTGCCGGACTTTTTCACTTCATCGGCCCGTCGCTTGGATATCCGCCGAGCCTGATAGGTAGTTTGCATGTGCATCTCTCCTCTGTTGCAGGTAAACCGACCCATCAATGAGGGTTTGCAAAGCATGTGCCGGACAGGAGAGAGCTGTAAACGTTTGACCAGCCCT
Source organism: uncultured Planctomycetota bacterium (assembly GCA_963767535.1). Taxonomy (GTDB): domain Bacteria; phylum Planctomycetota; class Planctomycetia; order Gemmatales; family Gemmataceae; genus JAJPHU01. Next base: position 3,718,955 of record CAVYEC010000003.1, on the reverse strand, counting down.
CAGGGGCCGCCTTTGCTGGCGCGGCGGGCTGATGAGATCATTTCTGCCGCCAGCGCTGCCAGGCCAGGCCGGGACGGTCCACGCGGAACTGAACGAGGCGCTGTTTCGCCACTTCGGTCACGTACACCGTTCGGCCATCCGGGCCGCCGAAGCAGAGGTTGCTCGGCTTGCCGCCCAGCACGTCGATTTCGTGCAACACCTCGCCCGCCGGCGACAGAGCGACAACCGTTCCCTTGCCGTGACGGGTGATGTACAGGTTGCCGTCCACATCGCAGCGCATTCCGTCGAACCCGTGGTCCTCGAACTTCTTCAGCAGCCGCTTGCCGGACAGGGCGCCGCCCTGGCCGATGTCGAATGCCCAGATGTTCCGCTGCACACTCTCGTTGACGTACAGCGTCTTGCCGTCCGGGCTGACCTCGATGCCGTTGGTCGTCCCCATCTTCTCGGCGACGAGTGTTACTTTTCCCTCTCGATCGACGCGCCAGATTTGTCCCGTACCTTGTTTCCAGTTGGGATCGCTGGCGAAGAGAGTGCCGTCCGGGGCGATCGCCAGGTCGTTGGGCTGATTCATTCGGTCCTCGTGCGCAAACACCGAGAGTCTCCGAGCCGCCGGGTCGATGCGGAGGACGTTGTGGCCGACATAATCGGCGACATACATGGTCCCTTTTTGGTCGAAGACGATGCCGTTGCCCGTACTTTTGCCGGGCAGTTCCACGAATACCTCGCCCTTGCCCTCGGGCGTGATTTTGCCGATGGTCTGCTCCCGGGCGAAGTTGACGACAAAAATGTTCCCGGCCGCGTCGCAGGCCGGACCTTCGATCCCCACCGTGAACGCTTTTTCGACCGTCAGCGGAGTGGCGACGAACAGCTTTTCCGTGTCGGCTCCGGGCGACAAGCCGGCTACCAACAGCAGAGCCAGTAGGACCGAGAAAAGGCGAGAGGCGGCGCGCGTTCCCTTCATGCGAAAACTCCTTCGAGATCGAGTGCTGGGAGGTCGTGGGCGACGGGAGTGATTCTAGGACGAAAGGGGCAAGCAGACCGCTCAGAGTCAGCCTTTCCACAAGCCTGATGGAGACAAAACCATGGTCCCGTCAGAGCTTCTTGAGGGAACCGTCCCTCCCGAGGGTCGGCAAGAGGCATCGCATTTGCATCTTTCTTTTTAACATCAAGCAGTCACGACCGCATGAGCGGTGTCCGTGTCGCTCACAGGCCCACTCTGTTCGTCCTGCGATTTTCGCCGCGCCCCGATGCATCTCCCAGAGATGTTCGGTATTGAGTCTGCTCATGGTTTGCTCTTCTGGTTTCGTCGGCCGCCGGATGGCCGCAGCAGGGTGTCACGCCGGCCCCCTTCCGAAAGCATGTGCCGCGCGAAATTGCCAGCGCACCGAGTTTCCCACCCCGGAGAACTCCGCTACCGGACAACGCGGCTTTTCCTCCGTTTGCCATTCTCAACGAGGAGACCGACGTGTCGCGTGAAACACGCAATAGCATCGAGGACATTTGGGGCGCGCGGACGCCTTATGCCGGCGAGGGACAGTGGCCCGTCCGTGTTGATGAGCATGTGGACGAAGAGCCGGAGCGCTGGGTGCATTCCTGCTGCGTGCTATGCGCCAACGGCTGTGCCCTGGACATCGGCGTCAAAAACGGCCGCATCGTCGGCGTGCGCGGCCGGGCCGACGATCGCGTCAACCGCGGCCGGCTCGGCCCGAAGGGAATGTACGGCTGGCGCGCCAACCACAGCCCCGACCGGCTGAAAAACCCGCTGCTCCGCGAAGGGGATCGCTTCCGCGAAGCGTCCTGGGATGAGGCGATGGATCTCATCGTTCGCAAGGCGAAGGAGATCCACGAGAAATACACTGGCGGGGCTATCGGCTTCTACAACACCGGCCAATTCTTCCTCGAAGATTACTATACGCTCAGCATCATCGCCCACGCCGGCATCGGCACCAATAACCTCGACGGCAACACGCGTCTCTGCACCGCCACTGCCTCCATCGCCATGCGCGAGACATTTGGCACCGACGGGCAGCCGTGTTCCTATGTCGATGTCGATGTCACCGACGGCGTGTTCATCATCGGCTCCGACATGGCGATGACCAAGACGGTGTTGTGGATGAGGCTCCTGGACCGCCGGCGCGGCCCAAAGCCGCCGCGCCTCATCGTCGTCGATCCGCGCCGGACGGTGACGGCCCGCGAGGCCGATGTTCACCTCGCCCCGCGGGCGGGCACCAACGTCGCCGTGATGAACGGCCTGCTCCATCTCGTCATCCAAAACGGCGGCGTCGATCGCGCCTTTGTCGAGAAGCACACCGTCGGTTTCGAGAAGCTGGCCGAGATCGTCCGCGCGTATCCCCTGGAGCGCGTCCGCGACATTACCGGCATTCCGGTCGAGAAACTGCGCGCCGCCGCCGACATTCTGACATCCACTCCGACGCTCGTTTCCGTCGTCTTGCAAGGCGTCTATCAGTCCAACCAGGCAGGCGCCGCTGCCTGTCAGGTCAACAACTTGAACCTGATCCGCGGGATGATCGGCAAGCCAGGCTGCGGCATCTTTCAGATGAACGGACAGCCGACCTCGCAGAACACGCGCGAATGCGGCTGCGACGGCGAGTTCCCGTTCGGCCTCAACCCGATGAACCCCGCCCACGTCCGCGAGCTGGCCCGGCGCTGGAACGTCGATCCGATGATTATTCCGCACTGGCACACGCACGCCCACGCCCTGGAGATTTTCCGCCACGCCGAGACCGGCTCGATCAAGCTGCTCTGGATCATGGCCACCAACCCGGCCGTGTCATTGCCGGAGTTGCACCGTATCCGCAAGATCCTGCGCACGAAAGGGCTGTTCGTCGTCGTGCAGGACGCCTTCATGACGGAGACGGCGAAGCTGGCCGACCTGGTATTGCCGGCAGCGATCTGGGGCGAGAAGACCGGCACGTTCACCAACGCCGATCGCACGGTGCATATCTCGCACAAGGCCGTCGAGCCGCCCGGCGAGGCCCGCGCCGACCTCGACATCCTGCTCGACTTCGCGCGGCGCATGGACTTCCGCGACAAGGACGGCCAATCGCTCGTGAAGTGGAAAAATCCCGAAGGTGCGTTCAATCATTTCAAGGAATGCAGCCGCGGTCTGTTCATCGACTACAGCGGCCTCAACTATGCCAAACTCAGCGCTGGCTCCGGTGTCCCCTGGCCGTGCAACGCCGAGAACCCCGACGGCAAGGAGCCGCATTTACACCGATTTCATCTTCCGCACGGCCTCCGATGTGTGCGAGACCTATGGCCACGACCTGGAGACAGGAGCCTCCATAACGGAAGAGGAGTATCGGGCCAACGATCCCAAGGGGCGAGCAGTCCTCAAGGCGGCGAACTACATACCGCCGCCGGAAACGCCCGACGGCGAATATCCGTTCTGGCTGACGACCGGACGGCTCGTGTACCACTTTCACACGCGCACCAAAACGGGCCGCGCAAGGAACTACAACAGGCTGCGCCGGAATCGTTCGTTGAAATGGCGGCGGAAGACGCCAGTCGCATGGGCATTCAGGACGGCGATCTCGTGGAGGTGTCGTCGCGGCGAGGCACGGTGCGTGGTCCGGCGCGCATCGGCGACATTCTGCCTGGCCATCTCTTCATCCCGTTCCACTACGGCTACTGGGACGAAAAAGACCCCGACCACGAGCGGGCGGCCAACGAGCTGACGATCACCGCCTGGGATCCCGTCAGCAAGCAACCGCTGTACAAGACGGCCGCTGTGCAGCTGCGCAAGGCCGGACAACCCTCGCTCGGCAAACGAGTGGCGGACGCGGCCTCGAAGGTCGTGGATCGCGCCAAGGAGCTGACGGACAAGGTGCTTTCCGGCGCACACGAATCGCGCATGCACGTCCCGGATCACCTCGGCCTGCTCGCCGACGCCAACGCGCAATTCATCAAGGCGTGTGACGCGGTGGCGGCGCACCACATCGAAGAGACGGTGGTGCGCTACGTCCTGTCGATGCTGTCGGGATACTCGCGTGAGGCGGTCGAGGCGCTGGAGCCGTTTCGGCAGAAGTACGGCCGGCGCGATTCCAAGGAGCCGGAGCGTTTGCGGAAGGAGATGTTCGGCTCCGACCACTTCGGAGCGCTCGGCCTGTTGCGCGATCTGCAAAACCTGTTCGTGCAGGCGACCGAGATTGAGGTGTTGTTGACAACGGTGATGCAAGCGTCGAAGGCGCTGCGCGATCGGGAACTGTTAACGGTGTGTCATCACCTGCAAGGGCAGAACAAGCGGCAACTGGCGTGGCTGGACACGGAGATCAAGCACCGGGCGCCGCACACGCTGACCGTGCCGTCGTGAGTTCGAGTCGGGGAATGTTCTCTCGCTCGCATCGTCGGCCCGGGAAGGCCGGGCCGGTCCTAACTGGTTTGGGAAGAAACGGAGATTTCAACATGGCAAAGACGGTGGCCGACCTGCTGCTCGACCGACTGGTTGAATGGGGAGTGAAAGTGATCTTCGGTCTCCCCGGCGATGGGATCAACGGCCTGTTTGAAGGCTTGCGGACGCACAAGGACAAAATCCAGTTCATCCAAGTTCGCCACGAGGAGGCCGCCGCCTTCGCCGCCTGCGGCTACGCCAAGTACACCGGCTCGCTCGGTGTGTGCATGGCCACCTCCGGCCCCGGCGGCATCCATCTGCTCAACGGTTTGTACGACGCCAAGTTCGACAACCAGCCCGTGCTGGCCATCACCGGCCACACCTTCCACGACATGATCGGCACGCACTTCCAGCAGGACGTCGATCTGGACAAGCTGTTCATGGACGTGTCCGTGTACAACGAGCGCATCATGGGCGCGACCCATGTGCATAACGTGGTGGACGCGGCGATTCGCACCGCGCTGGCGCGGCGCGGTGTGTCGCACATCACCATTCCCAAGGACATTCAGGAGTGGACGACGGACGAGGCGCCGCGCTCCAGCATGAACATCGCCCACCACAGCGGCGATACGTTCGCGCCGGCCAGCCCGCTGCCGTCGCGCGATTTGTTGCAGAAGGCCGCCGACATTCTTAACGCCGGCAAAAAGGTCGCCATCCTGACCGGCCGCGGTGCCTTGCAGGCCCGCGAAGCCGTCACGCAAACGGCCCAGAAATTGGCCGCCCCGGTCGCCAGCGCCTTGCTCGGCAAGGCGGTCTTGCCCGACGACAGCCCCTATGCGACGGGCGGCATGGGACTTTTGGGCACGGCCCCTTCGCAAGACGCCATGATGGCCTGCGATACCTTTTTCATCATCGGCAGCAACTTCCCCTACGTGCAGTTTTTGCCCAAGCCGGGCCAGGCCAAATGCGTGCAAATCGACATCGAGGCCGCCCGCATGAGCCTGCGCTATCCGGTGGACATTCCGCTCGTCGGCGATTGCCGCCGCGTCCTGGAAGCCCTGCTGCCCATGCTCCAGCAGAAGCAAGACAAGAGCTTCCTGGAGAAGATCCAGAAAAGCGTCAAGGAGTGGCACGAGTTGATGGACGAACGGTCGGGCCGCATGGACAAGCCGATGAAGCCGCAGGTGGTGGCGACCAAATTGAACAAATTCCTGGCCAACGACGCCATCATCGCCTGCGACTGCGGCACCGTGACCACCTGGGCGCCCGCCACATCAAAATCCGCGACCAAATGATGTTCTCCGGCAGCGGCATGTTGGCGACGATGGCCAGCGGGCTACCCTACTCGGTCGGCGCGGCCATCGCCTATCCGGGCCGGCAGGTCGTCTGCTTCATTGGCGACGGCGGTTTCACCATGCTCATGTGCGAGCTGGCCACCATCGTCAAGTACAAGCTGCCGGTCAAGATCATCGTCATCAAGAACAACACGCTCGGCCAAATCAAGTGGGAGCAGATCGTCATGGAGGCCAACCCGCAGTTCGGCGTCGAGCTGCACCCGATCGACTTCGCCAAGTTCGCCGAAGCGGTCGGCTGCCCCGGCTTCACCATCGAGGATCCCGCGAAGTGCGAGGAAACCCTGGCCCAGGCGTTCGCGGTCAAGGGTCCGGCCGTCGTGCAAGCCGTGGTCGATCCGCACGAGCCGCCCATGCCCGGCCACGTTACCATCAAGCAAGCCTTCCACTTCGCCAAATCGCTCATCCGCGGCGAGAAGTTCGCCCCAGAGATCATCAAGACCGTCCTCGAAAACAAGATCAAGGAGGTCGTGTAAACCCTTCCCATAGCCCCCGGCAAGCCGGGGGCTATGTGGTCCGAAAGGAGCGATCATGCCTGACACCGCGACGGCGACGCACGTCGCCATCGACCAAATTCACGTCGCCGCCTACACGATTCCCACCGACCAGCCGGAAGCGGACGGCACCATATCCTGGGACAGCACCACGCTAGTGTTGGTCGAGATCGAGGGCGGCGGACAGACCGGCCTGGGCTACACCTACGCCGACGAGGCCGCCGCGCATTTGATTCACGGCAAATTGGCGAAAAAGATCGAAGGCCGCAACGTCATGGACATTGCCGGCGCCTGGGTCGAGATGGTGAAGTCCATCCGCAACCTCGGCCGGCCCGGCGTGTCCTCGATGGCCATCTCCGCCGTCGATTGCGCCCTGTGGGACCTCAAGGCACGCCTTCTCGACCTGCCGCTGGTGACGCTCTTGGGGGCCGCCCACGAATCGGTGCCCGTCTACGGCAGCGGCGGCTTCACGACCTACTCGAACAAGAAACTTCAGGAACAGCTCGGCGGCTGGGCCAAGCAGGGCATCTTGCGCGTGAAGATGAAAATCGGCAGCCATCCCGAGGAGGACGTGAACCGGGTGCGGGCGGCACGGGAAGCGATCGGGCCGAACAACGAGCTATACGTCGATGCCAATGGCGCGTTCGGTCACAAACAGGCGCTGGCGTTCGCCCACCGGCTGCGCGACGAGTTCGGCGTGGTCTGGTTCGAGGAGCCGGTCTCCAGCGACGATTTGGCCGGCCTGCGTCTGCTCCGCGATCAGGGCCCGGCCGGCATGGACATCGCCGCCGGCGAATACGGCTACGACCTGCGCTACTTCCGCAACATGCTCGACGCCGGCGCCGTGGACGTGCTGCAAGCGGACGTGACCCGCTGCGGCGGCGTCACCGGCTTCATGCAAGTCGGCGCCCTTTGTTCCGCCCATTGTCTGGAGTTATCCGCCCACTGTGCCCCGTCGGAGTCCATGCACCCCTGCCTGGCGATCATGCCGTTGCGTCCTCTGGAGTATTTCCACGATCACCACCGGATCGAGACCATGCTGTTCGACGGCGCCAGGACCCCAGAGAAAGGCGCCCTGTGGCCCGATCTGTCCCGTCCCGGTATGGGGCTGGAGTTCAAGCACGCCGACGCCGAGCGTTATCTGGTTTGGAAAAGTTAGGTATTCCCCGTTTAGCCGCGAGCCGGAGGCGAGCGCGGATCGCGCTCCCCTTCGGGTCGCGGCTAAACGAGGTCATTTCGAGGAGAGCCATGATTAGCCTGACCGTGTTGAGAGAGCAAAACCAAAAGACGCGCTTCGAGCGGCAACGCCGCGATGACAGCCGGACGGCCATTCCACCCGCCACCGCCCGTGAGCTGGAAGCGCTACTGCGCCGCCGCATCCAGGGCGAAGTCCGTTTCGACGACGGCAGCCGGGCGCTGTACGCCACGGATGGATCCAACTACCGGCAAGCGCCCATCGGCGTCGTCATACCGCGCACGCAAGGAGGACGTGGTTGAGACGATGGCGGCGGCTCGCCAATTCGGAGCGCCCATTCTCTCGCGCGGCGGCGGCACCAGCTTGCGCGGTCAGTGCTGCAATGTGGCAGTCGTCATGGATTTCACCAAGTACCTGCACTACGTCGTCCACATCGACGCCGAGCGCCGCCTGGGGACGGTGCTGCCCGGCTGTTGCCTGGACGATTTGCGCGAGGCGGCCAAGAAGAAGGGCTTGACGTTCGGTCCCGACCCGGCCACGCACAACCACAACGCCCTGGGTGGGATGCTCGGCAACGACTCGTGCGGCACGCACTCGCTGTTGGCCGCCAAGCACGGCATGGGCTACCGCACCGCCGACAACACATACGAGCTGGAAATCCTCACCTACGACGGCGTGCGCATGCGCGTCGGCGAAACCCCCGACGATAAGCTGGAACAACTCATTTCTCAGGGCGGACGGATCGGCGAGATTTACGGGAAATTGAAGGCCCTGCGCGAGAAGTACGGCGATGAGATTCGCCGCCGCTATCCCAACCTGCCGCGGCGCGTTTCCGGCTACAACCTCGAATATCTGCTGCCCGAACACAAATGCCACGTCGCCCGCGCCCTCGTCGGCTCGGAAGGCACCTGCGTTTCCATTCTGGAGGCGACCATGTGCCTGGTGCCGGAGCCGAAGGCCCGCACCACGCTGGTGCTTGGCTACCCCGATGTGTACACGGCCGGCGATCACGTCACCGACATCCTGCCCCTCCAGCCGACCGCCCTGGAAGGTCTCGATCACCTGCTGATCGAGTACATCACGATCAAGGGATGCGCGGGTCGAACATCAGCATGCTACCCGAGGGCAAGGGCTTTTTGCTCGTCGAGTTCGGCGGCGACAGCAAGGAGGACGCCGACGGCCAGGCGAGGCACTGCATGGAGATGCTCAAAAAGCAGCCCCATCCTCCGACCATGAAGCTGTTCGACAATCCCGAGGAAGAAGAGATGATCTGGAAGGTGCGCGAGGGCGGTTTGGGCGCGACGGCGTGGGTTCCCGGCAAGCCCGACAACTGGCCCGGCTGGGAAGACTCGGCGGTGCCGCCAGAGAAAGTGGGTCAGTACCTGCGCGACCTGCGCAAGCTCTACAGCAAATACGGATACAAGCCGTCTCTTTACGGCCATCTCGGTCAGGGCTGTATTCACTGCCGCGTCGATTTCGACCTGTATACGGCCGAGGGCGATCAAGAAATTCCGCTCCTTCTTGGAAGAAGCGGTCGATCTGGTGACGAGCTACGGCGGCTCGCATGTCCGGTGAGCACGGCGACGGCCAGGCCAGCGGCGAATTCTTGCCCAAGATGTTCGGCGAGACAATTTACCAGGCGTTCCGCGAATTCAAGGCGATCTGGGATCCGCAAGGGAAGATGAATCCCGGCAAGAAAATCGACGCCTACAGCGTCACCGAGAACCTGCGCATCGGTCCCGATTACAACCCGCCGCAACGTGGCCACGCATTTCAAGTTCCCCGAGGACAAGCATTCATTCGCGCGGGCCGGTTCTGCGCTGCGTGGGCGTCGGCGAGTGCCGCAAGGAGGGCGGCCAGGTCATGTGCCCCAGCTATCAGGTCACGCGCGAGGAGAAGGACAGCACGCGCGGCCGGGCGCACCTGCTCTGTTCGAGATGATGAACGGCGAGGTATTGACCGACGGCTGGAAGAGCGAAGCGGTCAAGGACTCGCTCGATTTGTGCCTGGCCTGCAAGGGCTGCAAGGGCGATTGCCCCGTCAACGTGGACATGGCTACGTACAAGGCCGAGTTCCTCTCACACTACTACGAGGGCAGGCTGCGGCCCCGGCACGCCTACGCGATGGGCTTGATCCCGTGGTGGTCGCGGCTGGCGTCGCTGGCGCCGGACGTGGCCAACTTCTTCAGCCAGACGCCCGGCCTGAGCAACATTTCCAAGTTCCTCGGCGGCATCTCGCAGCACCGCCACATGCCGGCCTTCGCCCGCCATTCGTTCAAGGAATGGTTCGCCCAACGGCCGCGGCGCAACCAGGACAAACCGCCCGTCATCCTGTGGGCGGACACGTTCAACAACTATTTCCACCCGGAGGTTGCCCAGGCCGCCGTCGAGGTGCTCGAATTCGCCGGCTTCCAGGTGTGGGTGCCCCAGACCAACCTGTGCTGCGGCCGCCCGCTATACGACTTCGGCATGCTGGATCTGGCCAAGAAATTTCTGCACGAAATCCTGCTGGCGCTCCAGCCGCAGATCGAGGCCGGCATTCCGATCGTCGTCCTGGAGCCGAGTTGCGCGTCCGTCTTCCGCGACGAAATGATTAACCTCCTGGCGGACAATTACGACGCCGGCCGGCTGCGTAAACAGGTCTTCTACTTCAGCGAGTTTCTGGATGCGAAGGTACCCGAGTATCAGTCATGGCAGCCGCCGAAACTGGAGCGCAAGGCGCTGGTGCATGGCCACTGCCACCACCGGGCCATCATCGGTTTCCAGAACGAGGTATCGATCCTCAACCGCATGGGCGTGGCCTCGGAGATACCCGACCCCGGCTGCTGCGGCATGGCGGGTTCGTTCGGCTTCGAGGCGCCGCATTACGAGGTGTCGATGAAAGTCGGCGAGCAGCGTCTGTTGCCGGCGGTGCGCAAGACCGGCCGCGACACGCTCATCATCGCCGACGGGTTTAGCTGCCACGAGCAGATCCTGCAAGGCACCGGCCGCAAGCCGCTGCACCTGGCCCAGGTGCTACAGATGGCCTTGGGCGAGAGGCCGTACCTCGGCCAGGACCACGGTCCCTCGGCCGCGGAAGCCCGTCTGAGCCGCCGCGTGTTCGAGCCTGAAATCATGCGGCCCAAACGCCGCCGCAAGGTCGGGACGAAATCCACGCTCGTCGGCGCCGGCCTCTTGGCGGCTGGTGGTCTGCTCGCCTGGCAGATGTCCCGGCAGAAGTAACACCGACAAACGATTGTCATCAGCGCGGCGTGGGCAAGGGCGAAACGACCCTTGCCCACGCCGCGAGACGCCCAGTTTGCGCCCTGTTGAAGGAGGAAAGATCATGCATTCCCACCCCCCCATTCCCTACGCTGCCATTCGGCATCACGGCGTCGTCGGCGATCGCCGCACGGCGGCCCTGGTTTCCGCGGACGGCACCATCGACTGGCTCGCCCTGCCCGACTACGACGGCAACATCCTCTTCGGGCGCTTCTGGACGCCCAGAAGGGCGGCTACTGGCACCTCGGACCCGGCATTCGCCGGCTGGGCACGCAGAACTACCTCGAAGACACCACGTCGCTGGTAACGACCTGGGATCTCCGCGATGGGCGGCTGGAATTGACCGACGGTATGGCCTGGCCGGAGGATCAACGACCGGCCGGGCGGGAGAAACATCGTGCCGTGCTGCGCCGCCTGCGCTGCGTCAAGGGGCAGGTCCGCGCGAGCCTGCTACTCTCCATCGCCCAGGATTTCAAGCACGTCGAGCCGACGAACCTGACCGAGAACACCGTCTCGCTGCGCACGGGCAGTCACGACATCGAGTTGTGGGCCAGTCGGCCCGTCCGCATCGACCCGAGCGGCGTCCAGGCCGACCTGGAGCTGAAGCAAGGCGATGAATTCTGGTGCGTCCTGGCTTTCGGACATCGGGCGACGGAATGGGACCGGCAGAAGGCGGCCGGGGCGATGGAAGACGCGGATCGCTACTGGAGGCAATGGGCGGGCAAGCTGAATTACAAGGGACCGCGGCAAAAAATGGTGCGCCGGTCGGCGATCCTGGTCCATCAGCTTGGCTTTGCGCCGGAAGGCTCCCACGTCGCCGCCCCCACCACGTCCCTGCCGGAGCGGATCGGAGGCGACTGGAACGCCGATTACCGGCTGTCTTGGATTCGTGACACCTCGCTGTCACTCGAAGTACTTGCAGTGCTGGGTCACAAGGACGGGGCGAAGCGTTACCTGGACTGGCTGTGCAGACAGCAGAACACTTCCGGCCCTCCTCTCCAGGTCGTTTACGGCATCCACGGCGAGAAAAAACTCTCCCAGGAGGAACACAAGGACATCGAAGGCTATCGCGGCTCGAAGCCCGTTCGTCTGGGCAACCGCGCGTACCAGCAGGACCAGCACGGTTCGATGGGCTATCTGGTGGACTGCATGTATACGTACCTGGAGCACGGCGGCGAGTGGAAGCCGGAGTTCTGGGAGTTGGCCCACCGCGTCGCCGATTACATTTGCAAGCACACCAAGGATGACAGCAATAGCATCTGGGAATTGCCGGTCGAGCAGCATTACCTCAGCGGCAAGGTGCTGGGCTGGGTCGCCCTCGATCGCGCCGTCAAGATCGCCGAGAAGACCGGCCAAACCGAGAACACGGAACGATGGCGCTCGTGCGCGACCAACTGCACGCCGAGGTCATGGAGCGCGGCTGGAGCGACCATCATCACCTGGGAGCGTTCCGCCAGCGCTACGAGGGCGACAACCTCGACGCCGCCGCCCTTCTCATCCCGATCGTCGGCTTCCTTCCGGCCGATCATCCGCGCGTGAAGTCCACGGTCGAGAAGGTGGTGGAGCTATTGACGATTGACGGTTTCACCTTCCGCTTCGATCCGCTCTTGACGCCGGGCATCCAGAAGCAAGGGATTCCGCTGGGGCAGTACGAGGGGGCCTTTTTGCCTTGCACGTTCTGGCTGGCGACCGTCTACGCCATGATGGGGCGCACGAAAGAGGCCGAGGAGATCCTGGACCGCGCCGAGAAAATTGCCGGGCCGGTTGGCTTGTTCGCCGAAGGCGTCGATGCGCGCTCGGGCGATTTTCTGGGCAATTACCCCCTGCTGTTCTCGCAAATTGAATACGTTCGTGCCGTAAGGGCATTGGCCAAGGCCGGGGGATCCCAATAACACCCGCCCGCCGCGCCAGCAAGGGTTCTGCCCTTGCTGGCGCGGCGGGCTGGTTCATTATGGCTGCTTCATGGGCGGGGCGGTTATCAGGTCCAGACCGTTGGCGCCGAGGTGATGGTCGAGCAGATCAATCTGGCCGTTCTGCCTGAGCCGCGCGAATAGCTTGCCGCGTTCCTCCTCCCAGATTTGTCGCAAATAATGCGGATTTTGCTTTCGCCCAATCTCATACTGGCGGAGGCGCTCCCGGAAGCGGTTGGCGTCGCTGTGGGCCAGCAATTCACTCCGGCGGACGTAGGCCGTCGTCTCCTGCTCCAAACGATAGGTCTCCGCCTCGGCCAATCGCCAATCGCGGGCGACCTCCTGCTCGGCCTGGTTTTGCAGTGTCGTGGTACGCGTCTGGGCGAGGGCGACGCCATCGAAGGCGGGCTTCACCTCGTCGGGCGGGGCGATCAGGGCCACGCGGGCGTCGAGCACCTGCACGCCCAAGCGGTACGGCTCGATCCACTCCTGCGTTTGATCGACCAGCACGGGTCGCATCTCGTTCTTGCCGTTGAGCAGTACGTCATCGACGGTACGGCCGGCGACCCAGCGCGCCATCACGGACTCGACGGCCCGCGTCAAGAGACCATCCACGCGTTCGGCTTGCAGGACGTACTCGGCCTCCTCGTCGCGGCGGACCTTGTAGGTCAACACCACCTGCACGTTGACGAGGTTGTGATCGCCGGTCAAAAGCTGGCCGGCGGGCATCGACTCGCCGGTAAAATCGTCTTCCTGATAGCCGACCGCGACGCTCTGCACGCGATCGACGGCGACGCGATCGACGCGATCCATGCCCCACGGCAACTGAATCGCCAAGCCGGGCTCCAGCCGGTCGGGCAGCAACCGGCCGAAGCGGCGCACGACGCCGCGCTCGCCCGGACGCACCTGCACCACGCCCGTCAGGGCATAACCGCCGAGCACGACCACAGAGATGAGCCAGCGATACCGCATCGTTCAACTCCAAAACCGAAAACCCACGAATCACACGAATAACACGAATAAAAGACAAAAAGAATCAGAAAACATTTTGCCGTTAAGGTTTGGTGCCTTCGGTTTTCTTTGTTTTTTATTCGTGTAATTCGTGTGATTCGTGGTTTTTCTCTTTGTCCGGGCTGGGCGGGTGGAAGAGGACGTCGAACATTTCGCGGTGCGTCGAGAGCAGCAGCGTGGTCTTGTTGTCGCCGAGGATGCGCTGGTACTCCTCCAGCTTTTTCAGGAACGTGTAGAACTGCGGGTCTTTGGCCTGGGCCTCGTTGCGGATGCGGTCGGCCTCGGCGTCGGCCTGGCCGCGCAGCCGGATGGACTTCGCTTCGGCCTCCGCCTTCAGCGCGGCGACGCGGCGGTCGCCGTCGCTGCGAATGTCCGCCGCCAGCCGCTCGCCCTCGCTCTCGTAGTCGGCCGCCTTCTTTTTCCGCTCGCTGCGGATGCGCTCGAAGATGGCGTCGCGCACGGCCGGCGGGTGGTTGGAGCGCCGCAGCCGAATGTCCACGACCTGGATGCCGTACTCCGACTCGGCCACGGACTCCAGCGAGGGACTGCCCGTACCGCTGCCTTGCAGCAGGCGCTTGCGCAGCGCGGCGCGGGCGTCGTCCACTTTCTTGGGATCGGGGCTGATGAGATCGTCCAGTTCCATCTGGCCGATGGCGGCGCCGAGTTCGCTGTTGATGCGCTGGCCGAGGACGGCCTGCGCCCCGATGGGGTGCCGACGCTGCGGATGAAGCGATCCACGCCCTTGGCGTCGGCGATGCGCCAGCAGACGTAGGCGTCGAGGGTCAGCGTCTGGTCGATGGTGTTGCGCTTCGGATCGCGCGTCAGCAATTCCGCCCCCGGCAGGTCGAAATATTGCAAGCGGCGATCGAGGCGCTGCACCGACTGGACGGGCCAGGGCCATTTGAAGTGCAGGCCGGCCTGCTCGTCGTTGGCGCCGTCGTAGGTCGCCAGGGGCCGCCGAACTGCGTCAGGTAGACGAACTCGGTGCGGTCCACGGTGAAGGCGCACAGCGGGGCGACGACGGCCACGACAACCAAGATGAGGAGGAGGAAGAGTTTCCAGCGCATGGGAGTATCTCGTAGTATCACGGTTCGTCGCGCATGCCGGCCGGCGGCGTCCGGGATTCGCGGGCATCATCCCGGGCATGGGCAGACGCAGAGGATCAAACGGCATCAGCCAGAGGTTGCGCCGGCCGGGCACTTGCTCGGCGTCGATGAACATCTTGTCGCGGTTGGTCAGGGCGGCGGACAATGCGTCCCAGTACAGGCGGAACTCGGTCAACAGAGCGTTGCCTTGCCAGCGCCTCGTCGCGGCGACGCAGGTATTCCTCGGCCACCTCCGCGGCCGGCCGGTGCTTGCCCATTTCTTGCCAGGCGGCGCGGAACAGCCGCCATTCCTCCGCCACGTCCAGTTGCGAACGCGCCCGGTAGCGGGCCTCGAAGGCGGCGCGCTGGGCCTCGGCGAGCAGGATCGTTTTCAGGCGATCCGCCTCGGCCTGCCGGACCAGCTTCACGCTCTCGGCCTGCTGCTTGCGCTCTTCGCGCAAGACCACCTCTTCCGCCTCGTTGACGAGTTGATCGCGTTTCTCCATCGCCCGGGTGACTTCGTGGTAAGCGGCCACCACGTCCTGCGGCGGGTGCAGGTCGTGCAGATCCAGTCCCTCCAGATGGATGCCCATGCCCTTGTCGCCGTACTCCCGGCAGCGTCCGCGCAAGCGCTCCAGCGCGTTCTCCTGAAAATTGCCGCGGTCGCTGGTCAGCAGTTCGCCGAAGGTCCGCCCGGCGACCGTCTCGCGCAGCACCGACTCGGCGGCGCTGCGAACAAGAGCATCGGGGTCGGCCGACTCGAACAGGTAGGCGTGCGGATCGGCGATGGTGTAGCGGAGGGTGCCTTGCAGCTCGATCAGGTTGCCGTCGCCGGTAATCATGACGGCTTCCTCGGGGATGCGGCGAATGCCGTCGTCGGTGTGCGAGCTCGACCAGGCCCGCCCGCCGCGCACGGACGGGCTGCCGGGAAGCGTGCGGAAGCCGATCTCGACCAGTGTGAATGCGGCGCGGCTGCAAGCGCGTCACCGTCTCGATCGGCCACGGCCAGCACCAGTGCAGGCCGGGGTCCAGGTCCTCCGGCGAGCGGCCGGCCGAACCGGCGCACCACGCCGACCTCGTCCGGAGCCGATCGCGTTCAGCCCACTCAGGCCCCAGCCGCACAGGATCAGCAGAAGCAGGCCCGCCAGCACCGGCTTCCACTGGTGCGACAGCCAGTGAAAGGCCTCGTCGATGTCGAACCGATGCTCCAGCCAATCGTTGACGCGGAGCAGTCCGCCATTCAGTCGCTGGAACAGCGGGCTGGTCGTGCCGCGCTCGAACCAGAGCAGACGCATGGCGTTGAGCAGCACGGCCAGCGAGCCGAGTTGGTGATAGACGACGGCGGCGACCGGCGATTGCTCGTACCACTGCGGCGGCGCCAGCAGCGGCCACAGCCAGGCCGTGGTGACGATGCCGACCGCGTTGACGCCGAAGGCGAAGATGAGGATGTTCTGCCGGATGATGCGCACCGTCTCGCGCGACAGGCGCACCAGCAACGGCAATGGCCGCAGCGGATCGCCCATGAACACCACGTCGCCGGCCTCGGCGGCGATGTCGGCGCCCGTGCCGCCGATGGCCAGACCGACATCGGCCCGAGCCAGGGCGGGCGCGTCGTTGATGCCGTCGCCGATCATGGCGACCTTGTGCCGCGGCTGCCAGGCGGCGACGAAGTCGGCCTTCTGCTGCGGCAACAGTTCGGCATGGACTTCGCTGATGCCCAGAGTGGCGGCGATGTTCTCGGCCACGGTTCGGCGGTCGCCGGTCAGCATGGCGATATCGGTGATGCCCAGCGCCCGCAGCTCGCGCCAGCACGTCCGCCGCCTCGGGCCGCACCCGATCGCGCACGCCGATGACGCCGAGCACCCGCCCGTCTCGGGCCACCAGCAGCACCGTTTGCCCGGCGGCGTCGAGTCGTTCGAGCAGCAGCCTGCGCCTCGGCGGAGAGCGAGATTCCCTGCTCTTCCAGCAGCGGCGATTGCCGACCAGGATACTGCCTGTGGCGGTCCGCACAGCGACGCCGCTACCCGGATGTGCCTGGAATTGCTCCACCGGCTCCGGCCGCAACCCGCGTTCGTTCGCGGCTTGCAGGATGAGCCGGCCGAGCAGATGCTCGCTTTGCTGCTCGGCCGTCGCCGCGGTGCGCAGCAACTCCTCCGGCGAAACGCCGTCCAGGGGGGCGATGTCGCCCAGCTCCAGCCGCCCTTCGGTGAGGGTGCCGGTCTTGTCGAAGGCGAAGGCGGTGACGCCGGCCAGGCGTTCCAGGGCCGAGCCGCCCTTGATGAGGATGCCGGTCCCCGCCAGCCGGCCCAGCGCGGCGATGATCGCCGCCGGCGTCGCCAGGATCAGGGCACACGGGCAGGCGACGACCAGCACCGACAGGGCCGGCAGCGTGACCAGTTGCCGAAAGCTCAGGTTCGTTTCCGGCGGCCGCATCCAGCCGGTGCCGTAGCCGACCAGGCAGACGAGAAAAGTCAGCGCCGCCAGCGCCAGGACAGCGGGCAGGAAATAGCGGGCCAAACGATCGGCGGTGCGTTCGAGCGGTGCCTTGTCCTTCAAGGCGCGGGCGGTCATCTCGATGACCCGGCCGGCGACGGTATGCTCGGCGACACGGCGTGGCCTCGATGGTCAGCGCCCGAACTGGTTGAGCGAGCCGGCCAGCACCTCGTCGCCCGGCCCCTTGTCCAGCGGCAAGCTCTCGCCGGTCAGGGCGCTGACATCCACCGCCGAGCGCCCCTCCACGACGACGCCGTCGGCTGGCACGCGCCCGCCCGGCTTGACGACGACGCGATCGCCGACCTGCAATTCACTGGCGAGGATGCGCTCCTCCCGGCCGTCGCGCAGCCGCCAGCAGCGGCGCGGGCAGATCTCGACGATCCGCTGGATGGCCCGCTGCGTCCGCGCGAACGTGATGCTCTCCAGACATTCGCCGAGCATGCCGATGAAAACGATCTCGGCGGCGACGAGCGGTTCCTGCACCAAGGATGGCGGCCACGCAAGCGATGGCCATGGCCAAGTCCGCCCCGATGCGTCCCTCGAACAGCGAATTGAGCGAGCCGTAAAGCGTGCGCGCCCCGCCGAGGATCGCGGCGAGCAGGGCGATGCGGTAGCCATACGGCTCGTTGGACCAATCGGCAGCGTCGGACCCCACGAGGCGATCCAGCCCGCCACGATCGGCCAAATGTCGGCGCCGATCAGCACGCCGAGCAGTCCGGTCAGCAGATACAGGCCGACCCGGCTTTCCTGCTGAAAGGCATGATCGGCGTGGGAGATCTCGCGGTGCATCGGCGCGGCTCCGGGCTGGCGTAGGCCATCGCGGTGGGAAATTCCGATTGGTTCAGGCTACGGTGGTTGCCCGAGTCCGTCAAGCGTCCCATCACGTCGCCCCCCGTGCGCAAGCTTGCATTTCCGCATTTCGCACTTACACTAGAGTCGAGTTTCAGGGCACCTTCGTCTCGCTTCTTCGCGATCCCTCCACGAGAGTGGGGCGGCGGTGATCCGAGCGGGGGGCTTCAGGCCATGCCAAATCGCGCGAGCAAGACGGGCAGCGAACTGTTCATCGTGGACAACAGCGAGGAGGACTGGAAGGCCCTTCGCTATCTTCATGACTGGTGCCAACTCTCCAAGGCCATCGACATCGCCAGCGGCTATTTTGAGATCGGCGCTCTGCTCGGCCTGGGCGACGAGTGGAAGAAGGTCGATCGCATCCGCGTCCTCATGGGCGACGAAGTGTCGCGGCGGACGAAAGCCGCCTTCGCCGAGGGATTGCGGCGCGTTTGCGATCGGCTCGACAACAGCCTCGAAGCGGAGAAACGCACCAACGATTTTCTCGCCGGCGTCCCCGCCGTCGTCGAGTCCCTTCGCTCCGGTAAAATCGCGTGCCGCGTCTACCGCAAGGCCAAGTTTCACGCCAAAGCCTACATCACACACGCGCGCCTGGAAGTGGTCGGCGCCTCCGCCCTGGTCGGCTCCTCCAATTTCACCTTGCCCGGCCTTACCGAAAATATCGAACTCAACGTGCAGATCACCGGCGGGCCGGTCACCGTCTTGCAGGAATGGTATGAGGAGCACTGGAACGCTGCCGAGGACATCACCCCGGATATTCTCCGCGTCCTCGAGCGGCAGACGCGCGACTATTCGCCGTTCGAGGTCTATGCTAGGGCACTGCACGAATATTGCCGTCAGGAAGCGATCTCCGACACCCACTGGCTCGAACGGTATTCCCGCGTCTACCCGGTCCTCGACCGCTACCAGAAGGAAGGCTTCCACAAGCTGCTGGCCATCGCCAACGATCACCGCGGCGCTTTTCTCTGCGACGGCGTCGGCCTGGGCAAGACGTTCATCGGCCTGATGGTGATCGAGTACCTGGTCGAGCGCCTGCGCAAGCGCGTCGTACTCCTGGTCCCCAAAGCCGGCCGGGAGCCTGTCTGGGAACAGGCCCTGCGGCAATACCTTCCGCATCTGGCCGGCGGCGATTTCAGCAACCTGGCCGTCTTCAACCACACCGACCTCCAGCGCGGAGGCGACTTCCCGGCCCGATTCCAGCGCATCAAGGAGATGGCCGACGCCGTAGTCATCGACGAGGCCCATCATTTCCGCAACCCCGGTCAGGGCGGCGACGGGCGCGGAATCCAGGCCGAGGCGCCCCGCACCCCTTCGCGCTACCGCCGGCTCTACGACCTGATCGAGGGGCCGGCCGGCTGCAAACAAGTTTTTCTGCTCACTGCTACCCCGGTGAATAACCGGCTGATTGACTTGCAACACATGATCGAACTGTTTTCACGCCGGCAACCCGATTACTTCAAGTCCAAGGTCGGTATTCATTCGCTGCCGGGCCATTTTCGCAAGATGGAAAAAGACCTTCTCCAGGCAACCGCCGCCAACGGCGAAGACGGCGCCCGACCGACCTCTTCGAGGCCGAACAGGTGCTGTCCGGCGACGCGCTTTTCCAGGCCCTCGTCGTGCAGCGCAGCCGGGCCTACGTCCGCGAAAGCCAGCTCCAGCAGGGCGGCTCTCTCGCCGTCTTCCCCAAACGTGAGGATCCCCAGATCGGACGCTACGACCTGAAGAAGACCTACGGACAACTCCTGGGCAAGGTCGAACAGGCGTTCCGCAAAGACAAGCCGCTTTTTTTCCTGGCGATCTACTATCCCCTGGCCTACTACACCGGCGACGATCGGGGCATCGACAAATTCGCCGAAAACCGCCAGCAGCCAGGTCGTCGGCCTCATCCGCACCCAGTTCCTCAAGCGCTTCGAGAGTTCGGCCCACGCCTTCGCCTGTTCGTGCGACCGCCTGCTGGTCAAGCTGCTCGCCTTCGCCAAGAGGCACAGCGAAGCGGCGGCCGAGAAAAGCCGGCTCGAACGCTGGATGCTTCGCCACAAGGATCTGATCGGCTACGTCCACGAGCGGCAGCTCGAGCTGTTCGGCCAGGACGATGATGACGAGGCCGAAGACGATCTGGTCAGCGAGGACATGCTCGAAGGCGTCACGTACCTGGAACGCGAGCGGTACAACATCGGGCAGATGCTCGAAGAGACTTACGAAGATCTCGATCAGATCGTCGAGTTCCTCCACGAGCTGCGCAAGCTCGATCCAAAAAAGGACGACAAGCTCAAGGCGCTCGTCAAACTACTCAAGAACGATCCCGTCCTGAGCAAACAAAAGGTGCTGATCTTCACCGAGTTCGCCGATACGGCCCGCTACCTGAAGCAGCAACTCGCCGACCAGGGGATCCAGGGCACCGACCAAATCGACAGCGATACCAAACGCGACCGCGGCGACGTGATCCGCGCCTTCGCCCCGTATTACAACGGCACGTCTAGCGCCGGTCTGGCCGCAGCAGGGAAGACCGAGACGCGCATCCTCATTTCCACCGACGTGCTCTCCGAAGGGTTAAACCTCCAGGACGCCACCCGGCTGATCAACTACGACCTGCACTGGAACCCGGTTCGCCTCATGCAGCGGATCGGCCGGGTCGATCGCCGCCTCAACCCCGCCGTCGAGGAAAAACTGGTCGCCGACCACCCGGACCAGAAGCCGCTGCGGGGCACCATCGCTTACTGGAACTTCTTGCCGCCCGACGAGCTGAACGATTTGCTCCGCCTCTACCAGCGTGTCGCCCACAAGACCTTGCGCATATCCCGCACGTTTGGCATCGAGGGCCGGAAGCTCTTGACGCCGGAGGACGACTACGAGGCGCTGCGAAACTTCAACCACGCCTATGAAGGTACGCCGACACCCGTGGAGGACATGCACCTGGAATATCAGCGCCTGCTGCGCGAGTTCCCCGACCTTTCCGGGCGGTTGGACTCCTTGCCCGGACACCTTTTCAGCGGCAAGGCGCACCCGCGCCGGAACGCGAGCCGTCTTCTTTTGCTACGCCCTGCCGGCCGTGATCCAGGGCGCCCCGGATGAGGAGCCGACCCGCCAGGGCCTGCTTTTCGAGGCCCCTCCCGCCGAACCCGCCGCGCGACAAGGGCTGCTGCCCTGGACCGAAGCCGCCGGCCGCACCGCGTGGTATCTGTACGACCTGGCGACGGGACAGATCGTGGAGGAGCCGGCCAAGATCGTCGAGCTGATCCGCTGCCGGCCCGACACGCCGCGCCATTGCACGACCGCGAAGGAGACGCTGTCGGAAGTGCGGGCCAAGGTGGAACGGC
The DNA here is from genome assembly GCA_963767535.1 of uncultured Planctomycetota bacterium. GTDB lineage: Bacteria > Planctomycetota > Planctomycetia > Gemmatales > Gemmataceae > JAJPHU01. The sequence goes on along the minus strand of CAVYEC010000003.1, from coordinate 3,697,638 downwards.
ACATCAAGAGCACCTACCTGAAAAGCGTGCAGGCCCCCCTCGGCGTCAAGCCGGCGCTGAAAGCCTGGATGGAGTTAAGCTGAAATGGCGGCGCGGCGAAAGAGAAGGAAGAAGGTCGTTCCAGACCGGCCGCGCGAGCGCGGAAGGTCTATGTCGAAACCAGCGTCTGGGGCATGACGCTGGGAAACCAACCCCGAGCGCTGCGAGAACCCACGGAACAATTCCTTCGTCAATGTGCTTTGGGGTACTTTTTGCCCTTCATTTCGACAGTCGTTCTTGATGAGATCGCACTCGCGCCGGCAGCGGTGGCGGCCCGCATGGTGCGCGAGATCAATAAGCTGGCGCCTTCCCTGCTGGAACTCAACGAGAAAAGTGAAGAGTTGGCCGGGGCGTACCTGGAGGCGGGCGTCATCCCCGCACACAAACGGGACGACGCGCGCCATGTGGCGATAGCGACTGTCGCCGGCCTGGAAATCGTGGTAAGTTGGAATCACCGGCACCTGGCTAACGAGCGCAAACGGAACCTCTTCAATGCGGTGAATCGCCTGGCGGGATACGAACAGACGTTATTGATCCATACCCCGTTCGAGGTGATGCAATGAGTGCGCAGTACGAAACGCTAGACGAGTACCTCGATGACCTGGACGCCATCAAGGCGAAAATCGCCGAGAAGACGCGCGGCATGACCGCCCAACAAGTCCGAGCGTATTTTGCCCGCTCCGCGCAGCGCCTGCGCCAATTGACGGGACTCAAGTTGCGCGTTCGCCGCGGCAGTCGCAAACGCTCGACGGCCAAGCCCTGAGCGCGAGCCCTTTGTAGTCAGGCCGACCCCAACGATGGGGAGGGAGTTAAACGGATGGTCACGCCCAGAGACATCGAGAAGGCAGTCCACAACGTCCGCGATCAAGAGGGTTTCATCCGCGAACTCCTCGTCGGGGCGCTCGAATGGGAAATCCCCGACGGCATGGAGCGCATCGACGACATCTCACTGCCCTGGTCGGAAGACGAACTGCGTGCCCGCGGCCTGGAGCGACGGCTCCTGGACGGCCAGGCGTGGCAGATTCAATCGCTCCGGCAAGGGCAGCCGTGGGGCATCTTCCTGCTCCAGTTCGCCCGGCCGGATCACTTCACCGCCCGCGGCGGCCTCCACGGCGCCACCGGCACGCTCCGGCAAGTCCTGCGCGGCCTCGTCCCGTCGCGCCGCCACGACTCGGCCTTGCCGTCCTGGCAGCGCGAAAACTTGCTCTTTATCTGCACGCACGACTATCGCCAGTTTCGTTTCGCCTACTTCAAGGCGCCCAGGGACAGCCAGAAGACCGCTCCGCTGGCGAGCTTCGGCTGGAACCAGGGCGACACCCACCTGCGCACCCTGTGCGAGTTCAACCTGCCGGCCCTGACCTTCCCTGACGACCGCGGCGCCGACGCCGACGCTTGGGTCAGCCGATGGGCGTCGGCCTTCGACGTGGAAGCGGTCACGAAGCGGTTCTTCGTCGAATACCGGGCGGTCTTCGAGAAGGTGGAAGCCGGCGTCAAGGGCGTGCCCAACCGCGAGGTGCGCCGCCTGTACACGCAGCGCCTGTTCAACCGGCTAATGTTCCTCTACTTCATCCAGCGCAAGGGCTGGCTCTCTTTCCGCGGCGACACGAACTATTTGCGCGCCCTCTTCAACACGGCCCTGGTGAACAAGGAGGATTTCCTCAACGACCGGCTCTACTGGACGTTCTTTTACGGGCTGAACACGGCCGGCGAGGATTACGCCGTCCACTCCGACGCCAAGCTCAAGGAGCGGCGGGGCGAGGTGCCGTTCCTCAACGGCGGGCTGTTCGACCTCGAAGACGATTACGACGTGCGCGAGAAAGTCCGCATCCCCAACAACGCCTTCGCCGCCGTCATCGACCTCTTCGAGCGCTACAACTTCACCGTCACCGAGTCCACGCCGCTGGATGTCGAGGTGGCCGTCGATCCCGAAATGCTCGGCAAGGTGTTCGAGGAGCTGGTGACGGGACGGCACGAGACCGGCAGCTATTACACGCCGCGTCCCATCGTGTCTTTCATGTGCCGCGAAGCGCTGAAGCACTACCTGGCCCAGGTCGTAAGCGACGAGTCGGCCGTCGCGCGCTTCGTGGACGAGGGCGACCCGACGAAGCTGCCCGATCCCGAGGCCGTCCTGAACGCGCTGCGGGCGGTGAAGGTGTGTGATCCGGCCTGCGGCAGCGGGGCGTACCTGCTCGGCATGATGCAGGAATTGCTGCGCACTGCGCGAGACGCTTTTCGCCGCCCGTGGCCTGGACGCCGTGACCGTTTACAACCGCAAACTGGAGATCATTCAAAACAACCTCTACGGCGTGGACATCGACCTGTTTGCCGTCAACATCGCCAAGCTGCGACTGTGGCTCAGTCTCGCCATCGACTTCCAGGGACCGAAGCCGCCGCCCTTGCCCAACCTGGATTTCAAGATCGAATGCGGCGACAGTCTGACCGCGCCCGATCCTCAAGAGATTCCCGATCTTTTCCGCAAGCAACTCGTCGATTGCGCGGATCGCCTCGCCAATCTCAAGGGGCAATACCTGTCAACGCCGTAGGCGGCTGCGCCGCCAGACATCCGAAAGGAACGGGAGAGCAAGGGCTTTTAAGGAGTCTTGCCGTCGCTTAAGTTATGGGGTGAGGGCAGCCGGTCGAGGTGGCCGACATTTGATTGGTGCTACGTGCCCGTCTGTCAACTTGGCCCCGGGAGCTCGCGACGACATCATTGGCGGCACGGTCCTTCGTGTCCCCGTTTGGGAAACTGTTCCGGTCCTGTCCTCCCGCGCCGGCGGCCCTCCGTTGTGCTCTTGTTCCCCAACTAACGGAGGCTACCATGACACCACGCAAGCACAAGAACTTTCGCCAACGCCCTTCCGCCCAGTCGCTTCACCAGATCAATCCCCATGCCGCCGGCATCGACATCCATGCCGCCGTCCACTGGGTCGCCGTCCCCGCGGAGTCGGCCCCGCCGCCCCCGCCCGGCCACCCGGTCAACCTGCCCGCACATGTCCGCCGTTTCGGCGCCTGCACCGCTGACCTCCACCAACTGGCCGACTGGTTGACCCAGTGCGGCGTCAAGACGGTCGCCATGGAATCGACCGGCATCTATTGGATCCCGCTGTTCGAGTTGCTGGAGTCCCGAGGCTTCGAAGTCTATCTGGTCGATCCACGTCAGTCGCGGCACGCGCCCGGTCGGCCCAAGAGCGATGTGCTCGATTGCCAATGGCTGCAGCGTCTGCATAGCTACGGCTTGCTCACCGCCTCGTTCCGTCCCGCCGACCAAGTGGTGGTGCTGCGTAGTTACCTGCGGCAGCGGCAGATGCTTCTGCGCTACGCCGGACAGCATGTGCAGCACATGCAGAAAGCCTTGGAGCAGATGAACGTCAAGCTGGCCGAAGTTGTCAGTGACGTGGTCGGCTTGACGGGGATGTCCATCCTCCAGGCCATCCTGCGTGGCCAGCGGGATCCGCACAAGCTGGCCAAGCTGCGTAACGTCAACTGCAAGCGGACGGAGGCGGAGATCGCGCGGGCGTTGCAAGGCAACTGGCGTGACGAGCACCTGTTCGCCCTCAAGCAGGCGCTGGCTTTATACCAGTTCTACCAGCAGCAAATGCGGGAATGTGATGTCCAGTTACAGAGGCAGTTAGGCTGCTTCGCGGATCGTCGGGATGGCAAGCCGCTACCGCAGCGGTCGCGTCCGCAACACAAGAGGGCTCATGGCCCTACCTTCGACGTGCGGAGCGCGTTGCATCGGATGTCCGGCGTGGATCTGACGGTTCTGGAGGGAGTCGATGAGGGCACGGCGTTGGTGATTCTCAGTGAGGTGGGTGCAGACGTGAGCCGGTTCGCCACGGTGAAGCAGTTCACGTCGTGGCTGGGTCTGTGTCCGCAGCACCAGAGTTCGGCAGGGAAGATCAAAAGCCGGCGTGTGCGTCGCGGTGCCCACCGGGCGGGGCGTGCCTTCCGCCTGGCGGTACAGGGTTGCTATCACGCCAAGAATGCCTTGGGTGCGTTCTACCGTCGTATCCAGGCGCGTGCCGGGGCTCCCAAGGCGATTGTGGCCACGGCGCGGAAGTTGGCGGAGCGTGTGTATCGTCTGTTGAAATACGGGGAGGAGTACGTGCGTCAGGACATGGCCGTCTATGAGGCGTCGTATCGTGCGCGTCTGGTGAAGGGTTTGGCGCGTCGGGCATCGGAGTTGGGCTATCGTCTGGAGGCGGTGGCCGTGGCCGAGACGTGAGAGAAAGGGCGGTTGCGGGACAGTGGGCGTGTCGTTAGTCAATGAGGTGGTGGTTGGCCGAGGTCGGTGCGTTGACAGATGAGGTCAGCGTGGAAGATGCGCGCAGCGGTCGAGGCCAATCAGGAGAATGCCGTGTCCAGACCAGACGCTCTCCGGAGCGTTCCTTGGGAACCTATGGTGCGGCGAAGAAGAAGCTCTGGGAGCGGATACATGCGGAGGAAGCGGAGCTTCGTGCGAGCCTTAACGAAGGCGAAATGGCCGGATCGGTGGATTGGCGCGTCGCTTTCGCAGAGGTCTTCAAGAATGGAGGTTTCGACATCGCGTTGGAAAATCCGCCTTACGTTAGAATGAAGTTGTTCAAGGACACCAGGCCAATCTTGCGTCGCAATTTCCCTGCTGTGTATACCGCTGAGGCCGACCTCTACGTTTATTTTTATGCTCGCACATATCAAACTCTCCGTCCTGGCGGGACAGCCTGTTTCATCTCCTCGAACAAGTGGTTGAAAGCCGGTTATGGCGAGCCGCTACGTCGCTTCTTCTCTGAATCGGCTTGGGTGGAATCAGTCGTGGATTTCGGCCATGCCAAGCAAATCTTCCAACAGGCCGATGTATTCCCATTGATCCTCGTGTTCCGCAAGCCGACATCCGAAGCACAGTCGCCGTTGAATGCTCACATCTGTTCCATTCCCCGCGAGGAACTTCGTCTCGATGACTTGTGCGCCAGGTCGAGACCGACGGGTTTAAAGTGCGACGCGACCGGCTCCGTGCCGAAGCGTGGACTCTAGAACCGCCGAGAGTGTTCGCACTACTGGAGAAGATCCGCGACAACGGTGTTCCACTGAAGGACTTTGCTGGGAGTGGTCCCTTCCGGGGAATTCTGACCGGCTTCAACGATGCATTCCTGCTCGACACAGTGAAGAAGGAGCAGCTCGTTGCAGCAGACCCTAAATCAGCGGACCTGTTCAAACCATATTTGCGCGGAAGGGACTTGAACCGATGGTGTGAGGAATGGGCAGGGCTTTGGATGCTGGCGCTGAAGTCGAGCGTCAATCATCCTTGGCCGTGGTCGCACTCTGGCCACCGTGCGGAAACCGTCTTCGCTGCGACTTATCCGGCGATTCATGCCCATCTGAATCAGTACCGAGAATCGCTCATCAAACGACAGGATCAGGGCGAAAACTGGTGGGAGCTTCGGTCATGCACTTACTGGAACTTGTTCGATAAACCGAAGATAATGTGGCAGGATCTGGGCTACTATTCGGCATTTTGTCTCTGTCCTGAGTCAATTGTCGCCGAGGCCACCTGTTTTGCCATCGATTCTTCGGATCTCTGGCTACTTGCGGTACTCAATTCTCCTACGTTATGGGCCTGGCTTTGGAGGAACACGATTCACGGCAAAGACGAAGTGCTAAGACTGAAAACCCTCTACACGGAAAAAATTCCGGTTTCGTCGATCAATGATAGCTCCCGAGCGAAATCTGACGTGACCGTGCAACGTCTCATCACCATCACTAGAGAGCAGCACGCAGGTCAGCGAATTGTGCTGGATCGACTACAGACGGCATTCGGCGTCGAAAAGCCGAGCCAGAAGTTGCAAGACGTGGCGGCCCTCGACGCGGACACGCTGACGGCCGAAGTGCAAAAGGCCCGCGGTAGACGGAACCCATTGAGCGCCGCGCAGGTGAAAGCGTTGCACGCCGAACACGCTCGGAGCATCCGTCCGCTGCAAACCCTGGCGGCGGAGGCTCGGCAGCTGGAACGACGCATCGCCGACCTGGTGAACGCGGCCTACGGCCTGACACCGGAGGAAGTCGAGCTGATGTGGCGAACCGCACCGCCCCGGATGCCGGGCGAACCTCCCGGCGCGTGAGTCGTCAAGACATCCTGCCTGACTGATTTCGCGATACCTTTTCTGGCGGCCTCTGTGGACGCTTAAGTAGCATTACCTTTCTGGCGAGCCGGGAGCGTCAGCGACCGGAGCGTTTGCTATCTCCGGTCGCTGACGCTCCCGGCTCGCCAAGACGCAGCCTGAGCCTTCTCCGGTCGCTGACGCTCCCGGCTCGCCATGAGGTTACAGCTTTTAACGGGCCAAGTTGCGGGAGGGTTGCAACCTTGCAACCGTTGTCGGCCGAGCGTTTCAGGCTCAGCGCGGAGGTGGTTGAAACGCTCAGGTTGTATCGTGGCAAGGGGTTGCGCCGATTTTCGCGAGCATTTCACCAAAAGCGCCAGCGTTTCAGGGGGTGTGGGGCAGGTGAAATGAAACGCTGCAACTCAAGGCTGGGCAAGGGCCGGACGATTAAACGGCCGCCGCTGTCTCCGAACGGTCGTAGCCGTATTGCCGGATGACGTGGCCCCAGCGCCGGGCGATCTCCGCCCGCAACGCCGGGGCGAGGTCGGGATAGCGATTCGTCTTGTAGCCGGAGCTGGCGTCGAGGTACGCCTTCAAACGCGGCAAGAACTTCTCGAATCCGCCCAGCTCCAGCCGCTCGTAAAGTTGCCGCATCTGGCCGACGGGATCGGCAAGCAAATCTTCGTAGCGCAATTCGTGATAGCGATTGGGGGCAATCAGGTGCTTGCTCCGGTCGAGCCGGGCGTAGAGGTGCGTGAAGGTGTCGAAGACGTATTCCTCCAGTCCGGCGAACGTCGGCCGCTGCAAACCGTGGGCGACGTACAGCGCCTTCCACAGGTTGACCGTCGAGGGAAAGACGGCGTAGGGGTCGCGGACGATGTGAACGAAGCGAGCGTCGGGGAACAGTTCGAGCAGTGCGGGGATGCGGCAGGTGTGCGTCGGCGACTTGAGAATGAGGCGGCGAGGATCCTTGAATGTGACATGGCGAAGGAAGCGCAGAAAGGCATTCTTCCAGGCCGTCCGTGTGCGTGGCGGCAAGCCGTCGAGGTCGAGCGCTTCCTGGTCCTGCGGCGGGTGATTGGGAAAGGCGATGGTCGTGTACGGCGACGGCTGGCCCATCATGCACAGGGCGAACTCGTCTTCCTGCGGCCTCTCCCAGCCGATCGCCATGTTGTCCATCGGCCGGTGCGACGGCATCAGAAAGCGGAACCAGCGCCGAAAAATCCCCTCGGTCAAAAGGAAATGGTTCGGCTCCAGACATTGGTAGGTGGTCGGAAAGTTGTGTCGTTCGTCGAGGATGAGCATCTCGTGCAAGAGGGTGGTGCCGGTGCGCCAGTGGCCGATGATGAACAGCGGTGCGTGGGCGATGGGCGTGCGGTCGAGCCGGCTGCCGTACCACGCTTCCTGCACTTTGCGGAGGACGGTGTGACAGATGCTGACGAAGGTGACGATGATGGCGACGTACCAAAGAGACGGTGCGACGCGCAGGTGATTGCGGAGGAGCAGACGCAGCCAGGCGAACAGGTCGCAGCCTTCCCAGATGTGCGGCATCCATTCGCGCGGCGTGGCGGACGGAGACGAGGCGGCGCGAGTCGTGGTCATGTTCCGGTCATCCATCGGCCAGCGAATCTGTCGGCCATTGTGTCACAGCGTGCGAAGCTCGCAAGGGCAGTTTCGCCCGCCGGCAAGCCCTTGACTTGTGACGTATAATAGGAGTGAAGAGCCGCTCCACCCTGCTGTCCCGCTCTCAACATCGCGGAGCGGCTCTCACAAGGCGCGGCGTGGAGCAGTGGCAGCTCGCCAGGCTCATAACCTGGAGGTCAGTGGTTCAAATCCACTCGCCGCAACTCGGAAGTTCTTGAAAATCGCGTCCTACGGAAATCCACCCGAAACGCAAATCCCGCCTCTTGACCCCGATTCATGCTGATTCGGGTCAGCCTGCCGCGCGTCATGTATCCGCCTCAATTTCCGCCGCGCTGAAGACGGGGCAGGTGCCCTGGGGGTCGTCCTTGTCCATCATCACGGCGTAGAGCTTCCCCTGCACGGTCGAGCGGACCTCCCAAACGACGGTCCCCTTGTCGCCCGGCTGGTAGCCTGGAACCTGATTTGCCGCCGTGACGCGTACGCGGTCGCCCTGCTTGTGGTTCATGTCCAGACCCCTCGTCCACTTGTTCCGTTCACGATGCCGGCCACGTTGAACAGGGACAGCCCCTACTGCATCATACCTCGGCGGCGTCTGCCGGTCCCTGATCGACCGTGGTTTACCCAAGGCAGCAGCGCACTTCAGCGAGCAAGTCTTCGTCCTCGATGGGCTTTCGCAGACACCCCGCGCAGCCGTGGGAGGCGGCCCACTCAGGGGTGAGGATAGTCCCCGTCGTGAGGACCACCGGAATCGGCGGCCGGAACGACTTTCGGCGCAGCTGTTCCAGGAAGTGCCAGCCGTCCAGGATCGGCATGAGCATGTCTAGCAGGATGAGGTCGGGGACGGCGTTGCCCTCCAGGTAATCCAGCGCCTGCCGACCGTGGCACAGCGGGATGGCCTCATAGCCCTGCTTTCGCAAGAGGCCGGCCAGGCCCTCGCGGCTGAGGTCGTCGTCTTCCACCACCAGAATCGTCGCACGCGGGGAACTCATCGCACACCCCTCGCCCGGAGAAATAAGCACAAACGGTTCGGGACGGCGGCGAGGGTACTAACAGCGAAGAGATGGGGTGGCGGTTGCGCAAGGGCCGAAGAAATCGGCGTCGAGCATTTGGTGGAGAGAGGAGGTTGCGGAAGACAGCGCCGGCGGACGAGCTGCCAGCGAGTGGTGAGCCAGCTCGTGCAAAGGGGTCGGGGAGAGGATTTCCGACGAGTCGCTGGAAGCAGTGAAGTCGGCGTTGGGGTCGTCCAGCGAGAGGGATTGGTCGGGCAGCGAGGGCACCAGGACGCGCAGCAGGCAAGCATCGTCACCGCTGGCGGCCAAGGTCAGGCCACAGACCAGCGCGATGACAACACATCGCCAGGGCAGGTCTGTGAGCGGGTTCTCACTCATTCTATTTAACGTAAATCCTCGCCGAAAAGCCGTCAAGTATCGCGGAGGCCCTGAAGGAACAGATTGATTCCCGTGCTCGGCAACTGACGCCGGACCAGTACATTCAGGCCACGCGCTGCTTGCGGGTGGCGGAGTCCGCCTTGAAGGAGCTGGACAAGGTGTTGGAGAAGCTGCACGAGCCGCAGAAGAAGCAGGAACCTCCTGGCAAGTGAGAACGCGGTCGGTGTCCAGCTCTTATTCCCTGGGCAGCCGTCGCAGGGCCGCCTTGGCCTCCTGCGTCAGCCGCGACTCGGAGATGCCCGACGCCAGCGTCTCTAACACCTGCCGTGCTCCGGGTGTGCCGATGCGTTCCAGCACCTCCGCAGCCCGCAGCCTCTGCAAGCGCTCGCCAGCCGGTATTGCTAGCTTGGCCACGATGCCCTCCAGGCGGCGACGCGACTCCAGGGTGATCTGGGGGCGTGCCAGCGCCTGCTCCAACGCGGGTCGGGCCGACTCGCCGCACTTCTCCAGTTCCCCGGATGCCTTCTCGCGGACGGCGAATTCGTTGCTGTCGAGGTCGTGCAACCACTGAGCCAGCCGCTGTGGGTCCGCGGCGACCACAGGATGAAGCCGCTCTTTCAAGCTCCGGACGGTCTCTTGCGGGGCGTCTATCAGCCGGACCATCGCCGAATACGCCCTGGCCGCGTCGTTGTCCGCCAGCGCGGCCCACAGCGTCTCCCATTCGCCGGGAGCCAGCCGGACGACGGGCGGCCGTCCGCGCCTGGTCACGTCCGCCACATCCCAGAAGAGAATCGTCGTGTCGTCGCTGGCCGAGATGAGCGTCTTGCCGTCGGCCGAGAAGGTCAGCGAGTTCGCCGTGCCGCGGTGACCCGTTAACTTACGCAGCTCCTTGCCCGTCTCCAGATCCCACAGGCGGATCGTCTTGTCCTCGCCGGCCGATGCCAGAATCCAGCTGTCCGGGGAGAAGGCGACGCAGGCCGTCGAGTCCGTGTGGCCCGTCAGGAGGAGGCGCTGCCGGCCGGTGGCGACCTCCCAGACCGGGATGCTCCTCTGCCAGCGACTCAGGGCCAGCATTCGGCCATCGGGCGAGAAGGCGAGTTTCGGCCTCGCGATGGGTCCCCTGGGGAAGCGCGGCGGCTCCGGCCCCTTGTCCGAAGGGTCGTTCAGGCTCACGATCAACTCGGGGCGTGCCCGGCCGGTCGCCACGTCCCACAGGCGTACTAGGCTGCTATCTTTGGGACCTCGGCCCGCAGCGGCCAATATCTGTCCGTCCGGCGCGAAGGCGACGGACTCGACCACGGTAGACCCCCGCAGGCAATCCTGGAAGGGGGGCCGGCGAGCCGGCTGGCCCGTGGCCACGTCCCAGAGCCGGAAGAAGTCGCTGCTCGCGCTGTCCGCCGAGGCCAGGGTTCGGCCGTCGGGCGAGAACGCCACGGACATGGCCCAGAAGGAAGAGGGATTCTCTTACCTTGTCCCATGGCAGCCGGCGCAGTAACTTCCGAGAGCTTACGTCCCAGAGGTAGACGGCATATTCGCCGACGCCAGCCGCCACCGTGCGGCCGTCCGGCGTGAAGGCAAGGGACTGGATGGAACTGTGGGGACGGTCGTCCGCGAGCGCGCCGATTTCCCGGCCCGCCTTCATGTCCCATAAGTGGACGCCGTGATCCTGGGTACATGCCAGCGTCCGGCCGTCCGGCGAGAGGGCGACCAGGCTGGCGAAGTCCGGACTGCCCGCCGCCGGAACCAGCTCCTCGCCCGTCGATGCGTCCCACCGGCGGATCACGCTATCTCTGCCTCCGGTGATCAGCGTCTTGCCGTCCCGCGAGAAGAGGATGCCCCAGCCCACCCACGGAGCGACCTTGATCCGGCGCAGCTCCTTGCCGGCGGCCATGTCCCACAGCGAGATGACAAACTGAGGGTCCTTGTCGTCGCTTGCGATCGCGGCCAAGGTCTTGCCGTCCGGCGCGAAGGCCACCCCGATACACAGGCGCCCGTTCGGCCACTGGAGGGTGCGCAGCAGCTTTCCGGTGGCCAGGTCCCAGACGGGGATGATGCCTTTCTGGCTACCCGTGGCCAGGGTGGAGCCGTCCGGGGACAGAGCCAACGAGTAAACGCCGCGCGTCCCGGCGTCCAGTTCCCGGCGCTTCGTGCCCGTGGCCACGTCCCACAGGACGATGTTGGAAAAATGGCGTTGACCGGCGATCAGGGTTTTGCCGTCGGGGGTGAAGGCGAGCAGGGCGACGCTGTAGAGTGGGCGTTCCCACGGCCAGCGGGCGATTTGCTTGCGTGTGGCCAGGTCCCAGAGGTGGATGGCGGGAGAACTGGCCGCGGCCAGGGTCTTGCCGTCGGTCGAGAAGGCGAAACCGTTGGCCCCCGGCTGCGGCAGACGGCCGACCTCCTTGCCCGAGGCCACGTCCCACAAGACCACCGCGTCGTCCTGCCCCACCGCCAAGGTCTTGCCGTCGGGAGACAGGCCGACGTCTTTTTGCACGTAACTGCCCGGAAATTCATGCAGCCGTTTGCCCGTGGCCATTTCCCAGACGCACACTGTCCGGTTGCCGTAGAAGCTATTGGAGACGAGCGTCTTGCCGTCCGGTGTCATCAGAAGGTTGTGGATGATCCCGCCGCCGTGCCGGAAGCGCACCGTACCCAGGCGACGGACGACTCCCGCCGGCAGCGGGTCGCCGTAGGAGTCGGTGCGCTGCCGTGGTTCGGCAGCCGGCTGCGGCGAGCCGGCCCCAAGGACCAGCGATTTGGCTCCGCCTTCCGGCGGCGGTTTCTCCCCCAGAATCTGACTGCGCGGCGACCCCCGCCCCGGCCGCCAGGACGGCAAGGGCCAGCAGTATACCTATCCCGGCCCGGAACTTGTAGGCGGCCATCACCTTCAGTCCTTCCCTCACCAGGCCGGCGACCTCGGCCGATACCAGGCCGGCGGCTTCCTCACCCGCGGCGAACGGCAAGGCGGCCCGGAGGGTCGGCCGGACAAGTCGTGCCGGCACGGGGACGGCCGAGGCGCTGGCCGTGTTAGCCAGGAGGACGGCGGCGAGTGCCTCAGTGGAATAGAGCAGGCCCCGGCGAGCCAACCGTTTCCGCAGGAGATCCCGACCGCGGGCCAGCCAGCCCCGCACCGTCCCCAACGGTCGGCCGAGCTGCCGTGCGACCTCCTCCTGCGTTCGGCCCTCCAGGTAGCACAGGACCAGCGGCGTCCGGTAGCGTTCCGGCAGATGCGCGAGAACGTCTTGCAGCACCTCCTGGAGCTCCCGCGCGGACGCTTCGACGCCCGGTTTCACCGCAGCCATCGCCGCCCTCCTCTCCCGGTCCTCCCGGAAAGCGTTCTGCTGCTTCACCCGTCTGGCCAGGCGGTAGGCCACACCGTAAAGCCAGCTGGCCACCGAGTCGCGCCGGCGGATGGAATCCGCCTTGCGGGCGAGCAACAGGAACGTGGCCTGGAAAACGTCCTCGGCGTCCTGCTCTGCCCCAAGGATGCGCCGGCCTACGTGGAGGACCATCGGCCCGTGCCGCCTCAGCAGGAGGGCGAAGGCGTTCTCGTCCCTTCGGGTGACAAACTGTTCCAGCAGGCGGCCATCGCCCGCTTCATCGTGGACGCGCATGATGGCGACCAAGCGAAGATAGTCCTTTACGGTGCCCTGTTTGCCGATCGCCATCGGTAGTCTCCCTTCGGTTGGTCCCATCTTTATAGTGCGGCTGGGACGGCAAACCTATACAGCACTTTTTCGATTTATAGCCGAATTCGCAGGTGGGACCGAAGGCACCTCGACGGGGAAAGCAAAATCGCTTACTTTTGAGGTTATCGCCCTGGAGGGCCGCTCATGTCCCGGCTCCTGCTCATCCTATCGCTTTTCTTCTTCGCGTTTCCCGCATGGGCGCAGCCGAAGGCGTCGTCCGCTGAAATCGAACGGCTCATCAAGCAGTTGGCCAGCGCGAAGTTTGACGAGCGTGAGGCGGCGACCAAGGCCCTCGAAAAAGTCGGAGAGGCGGCCCTACCGGCTCTAAAAAAGGCTACGGACAGCGACGACCTAGAAATCCGCCTCAGGGCCACCGCCTTGCGCGAGGCTATCATCACACGGCTGCGTGCCCGCTTGCCCACGGACATCCGGCGGCTGGGGGGCAGTGTGCGGGTCGTGGTCGTGAGTGACCCCGGCGGCCCTTCTTTCCACGTTGACCTGAGTGACACCAAAGTAACGGATGCAGACGTGGCCCGGCTTCGGTGGATGGTGGGTCTGCAATCTATCAGTCTCACGGGGACCGCCGTGACCGACGCGTGTTTGGCCGGCCTGGGAGAGTTGGAGGAACTCTCCGGTTTGTACTTGGGATTCACGAAAGTGACCGACGATGGCCTGAGGCATCTGCGGCGGCACGGCAACCTCGGCGAGTTGTACCTCTCCGATACGGGCGTGACGGACAAGGGGTTGGCCCACCTCGCCAGGCTGCGACGACTCCGTAGCCTGAACTTGGATGGCACGAAGGTGACGGACAAAGGGCTGGAGCAGATCGCCGGCTTAACAACTCTGTTCCGCCTGGGCCTCTCGCGAACCGACGTGTCGGACGCGAGTCTGGCCCGCGTAGGGAAGCTTAAGCGGCTGGTAAGGCTTTACCTGGCGGACACGAAGGTATCCGACGCCGGCCTGGCCCACCTGGCGGGGCTGGAGCGGCTCTACAGTCTGGACCTCTCCGGTACGCGGGTGACCGACGCCGGAATCCGGTCTCTCCGTGGGCTTCGCCTCTTCGACGTGAACCTCTCGGGCACGGCGGTGACGGACGCGGCTTTGGACATCCTCGCGGACCTGCCCGACCTTACCTGGTTGGACCTTTCGAAGACGAGGGTGACGGACGCCGGCCTGACGACCCTCAAAGGGCAACCTCACCTGCGCGAACTCGACCTCACCGGGACGCGGGCGACCGACAAGGGCATCGCCGATCTGAAGAAGAAGCTGCCCGACTTGAAAGTCAAACGCTGACGGTCAAGGTACCGCCGAGGGCCGCCCTCGAAAGTCCGCATCCTCCAGCGGGCCTCCTGGTGCGTGCGAATGGGCATCGGGCAAGTGTCAACCGGCCGGCACTGGACCGCACGCCCCCAATCGAGTACCTTCGTGAGTATCCCGACCGCGGAGGGTCGCCATGCCCCGGCTCCTACTCTTCTCCTCCTTTCTGCTTGTCCTCGCACTTCCCGCGTTGAGCGAACAAGCTGCGACGGCGCAGCCGACGCGGTCGCCGGCCGAGGTGGAACGGTTCATCAAGCAGCTGGGCAGCGAGAGCTTCGCCGAGCGGGAGGCGGCGAGCAAGGCGCTGGACGCGATTGGGGAGCCGGCGCTGGAAGCCTTGCAGAAGGCCGTCAAGAGTGACGACGAAGAGGTCCGGCGACGCGCGAAACAGTTGGTGCGGTCCGTCGAGTCACGGCTGTATGGGGAACTGCGCCGCTTCGAGGGCCACGCCGATTCGGTCGGCGCCCTGGCCATCAGCCCCGACGGCAAGCAGCTGCTATCCGCAAGTATTGATGAGACGATGCGTCTATGGGATGTGGACTCGGGCAAAGAGGTGCGCCGCTTCGCCCACAAGGGTTGGGTCTTAGCGGTGGCTTTCAGTCCGGACGGCAGACAGGCCCTATCAGGCGGCCTCTATGGGACAGCGAAGCTGTGGGACGTCCAGACGGGCAAGGAGATGCACCGTTTCGAGGGACACTCCGGTGCTGTCTTCTGCGTCGCTTTCAGCCCGGACGGCACGCAATTATTGACCGGGAGTTACGACGAAAAGTTAACTCTTTGGGACGCACAGTCAGGCAAGGCGCTGCGTCGGTTGGTGGGGCATACCAGCACCGTCACCGCAGTAGTTTTCAGCCCGGACGGCATGCTGGCACTCTCCGGCAGCCATGACAAAACGATGCGGCTGTGGGACGTGCGGACAGGCCAGCAGTTACGCCGTTTCGAGGGCCACACGCGATGCCTCGTGGCCGTGGCCTTCAGCCCCAACGGCAGGCGAGCACTTTCCGGAAGCGACGATGGCACCGTTCGGATTTGGGACTTAGGGACGTCCAAGGAATTGCGCTGTCTCAAGGTTCAGAACGGAGGTGTATACAGCGTGGCGTTCAGTCCGGACGGCAAGCGGGTACTCTCGGGCGGCGAAGATAGAACAGTACGGCTCTGGGATGTGCAGAGCGGTAAGGAGTTGCATCGTTACGAAGGGCATACAGACTGGGTTTCCTGCGTCGCTTTCAGTCCGGACGGAAGACGGATGTTGGCGGGAGGCGCCGATAGGACCATTCGGTTGTGGTCACTTCCAAAATAACGGACTACGTCCGTCCCAGAATTGTGTCGAGCACAAAACACCCGCGCGCATGCGGGCCGGGACCGCGCAGGTGTTCGAGCAGCAGGCCGTCGGTGACGCCGGCTTCTTCGAGAGCATCGGCAAGAACCGCGAGGCGAGTCTCCTCCAGGGTGCCATCGGGCAGGGAGTGTTCCTCGTAGGCCGCCTGGGCGAGCTTGACGACGCAACCGTCATTCCAGGTCAGTACGGACGGGGCAACGGAAACCTCGCGGAACGGGAGGGGGCCGAAGAGGTCGCGAATGAGGGCCGGCTGTTCAGCCGTCTCACGGGCCTGAGCTTCCAGGTAGGCGTCCCTGGGGTCGAGGGCGGCCCCCACGGACAGACCCAACTCCCTTACAGCCTCCAACAGTGCGCCGCGTCCCGACGGCTCGCCGTAGGCTTCGTAGAGGCGGTTATAAGCGTGTCTACCGCGCAGGGTCGCGGCGGCCCGACCGGCTGAGCCGGGGAACTTGCGGATGTGCCTGGCCGCGGCATCCCTGGCGGGCCGTTGGGCCTGGTGGCGGGCGGCGGTAAGTGCTTCCTCGCCGGCCAATCCGTCGGCGAACCGTTCGGCCACCACAACGGCATGACGGCTCTCCTCCGTCGGCAGCAAGTGCCAGACCCGGCGGCAACAGGCACAGGCAAGTAGTCGCAGCTTCCGCTCGCCGACCTTTCTTCGGTCCCGCAGAAACTGGAGCATCTTCTGGGGGCTGCGACATTTGAGCCATTGGGATTCGGTCATGGGGTTCGCACTCCGCCGGCCTTGGGCCAGTTTATCAGGCGGCGCGGGTATCCGGCCTGAATTCCCAAACGGCAGCGTCGCCCGCAGACCATTCCCTCCCTCTTTCAGTTGGCAGAAGTCGTCGTGCCGCGAAAGCTGTTTGCCCGGATTCTGGAACGGATCGCCCGCTTGTGCCCGACCTGTGCCTCGGGTTGAGGTTGGGCCGCTCCGGCAACCGAGTCCGAAAGCCGTCGCCAGGCGTCCGCGGTGCGCAGCGCGGGGCGATGTCGAGGTCTACGTGGCGGAGAAGAGCCGGCTGCGGCGACTCCAGGGCTTGGTCGAAGCGGTCAGGAGTTCATCCGGGTGGGCAATTCGTTGCTCCGGACCCTTCGCCGGAGTACGATGGGCTTGAAGACTCGAAACCGTGGTGCCGGAAGGCCTCTATCTGAGAAAGTTCGGGTAGAATACCCCCACAGCGGAACGAGCATGGTCATCCGCACGCGATCCCGCGTTGGAGAGCGGATTCATGATTATTGTCTGGCAAGGGGCTGGGATTCTTGTTGCGGTGATTGCGGTGGCGGCGCTCTTTTACGGCGACAAGGTGGCCGAAGCCTTGTTCGGGCCTGATGCCTCACCTGCCATTCATAACCTGACCGTCCAGTGGTTCGCGGGCACTCTGACTCTCGCACTTGCACTCTTGCTGCGTGTTCCCCGGTTTTTCGAGACCAAGACGAAGCACGAGATTGTTGTCCGGCAAAAGCACACGCTCTTCTTCATTCCGGTGGGCCTATGGGCGGCCCTTTTCTTCGCTCTTGGAATTGTCGTGTACTACGTCTCGCCTCGCCCTGGTCCCGCGATCTGTGAAGTGACCCCATCGGCGCTAGCAGAAATGAAGCAGATGAGGGCCGCGAAGTCGGAAAATCGGTATGTCCGAATCAAAGTTTACTGGCCGAAGGCGGGCCGCTCCCCTCAGTATTCGATAAATCCCGTCGCGAGCATGAACCCTAAGCAGGACTACGAGTTTGAAACAAAGGGTGTCAAGATTGTCGTTTTCAAGCGACAGAAGGAAATGCTGCAAGGTGCCGAGATAGACTTCGTGAATGAGGAGTTCCGTGTCAACAATCCCAATCTCGAAGGCGAGGAGTTGAATACGTGGAGACGAAACCTGGAGCTGGAAGACCCCATTGACTGACAGCGCATGCCCAGCTGCTTTCCTGTTTCGGGTGGACGGAAGACGGAGCGTAGGAGGGCTCGGGGAGGGAACCGATGCGCGTGAGCCGCCGAGGGCGTCGCCTGCCCTGTCTTTCCATATGACGAATGTATGTCTCCCTGGGAAGTGGAGGTCGATGTCTTCGACACCGCCTTCACCTTCGCCGTGGACGCCGTGGGTAAGCCCTTCGAGCGCGCCACGGACGAGGGCGAACTGCCCCTCTAACCCGTTCTTCCCAGAGCAGGTCGCCAAGTTTGAGTCAACCATTATCCTTGCCCTGCTTTTGGCAGCACGGAGGCAACCATGTTCGAACCGGCCATTGTCCTTGAGGCAGTGATGTCCCATCCGACAATTATCCTTGCCATGATTTTTGGGCTTGTTCTTCTCCTCAGCTTCCTCCTGGCCGAAAAACCTCACGTACGACCCGACAACGAGGCACACGGAATAACGCCAAGAGTGAATGGAAAAAGCGCATCAGGAGGAGATTTGTCCTCGCTTCCGCGCGGAGCCTGGGAACGAGAAAAAGCCGGGGAGATTTTGCCCCCCCCGGTGATCGCCCCCGTTGAACTCCCCGCCCCGATGAAGGAAGCCGAGGCCCTGCTGATGCCGCTGGTCGCGCAGTTTTCCGAGATGCAACAGCATATGTTCGAGCAGTTCCAGCAGACTTTGCTGATGATGGCGCAGATGTTCGGCAACTTGCAGCGAGAGCAGATGGCACTCATCCGCCAGGAATTAGAGCAAATTCACGAGCTGACGCGACAACTGCACGCGCTCCAGGCGGAAGGGGCTGGTCGCGCGGCGATGCCTCTGCCGGCGACTCCGCAAGCCGTCGCTCCCAGCTCGCATTTGCCAGGTCGGAGTTCAAAGCCGGCAGACTCCGCTGCCAGGGCCGGAACATCCTCCCCTAAAGTCTGCGACCCCAACGTCCACGTTTGGTTGTCTCAGCGCCTGTCCGCCCTCCAGCAAGAACGGCAGAACCGTTGGCAAAAGGTACTCAGCCTCGTCACGGGAAAATGAGGCAAAGTCAAAAGCCGAGCGGTGGGCTTCCAAAACCGGAACAGGCCTTCTCAACGCGCTGCTAAGTGCCAGATTGGACGGCAACACGGCGCGGCGAAGAGGCGCTTCTTCCGCTCGCCGGCCTTTCTTCGATCCCGCAGAAACGGGAGCATCTTCTGGGGGCTTCGACATAGGCTGGGGCGGCAGGGAGGAGTGTTACCGTGCGGGTGTGTGCGCTGACCTGGCCGTTCTGCTTCGGCGTGCGCCTGGGCTGGGCCACGACGCGGACCCCGAACCCCGACCCCCAGAAAGCTGCGCGGCCGGGTCTATCTGCTGAGGGGCAACGCCGTCGTCTTCAGCCGGGGGTTTGGCGCCCTGTGCGGCCGGCTCCGCGAGGCCGGGCTGTGGGCCGAGGATCTGCGCTGCGTTGGCGACCGCTGGGCGCGCCGTCATCTGCGGGCGGACCAGGAGCGGGGGTGCCTACGCGGGCCGGTCATCCTCGTGGGGCACTCCTGCGGGGGGCGCTACGCCCTGTTCACCGCGCGGGAGCTGGCCCGCCGGGGCATCCACGTAGAACTCATCGTGTGCATCGACGTGGCCATGCCCTTCGCGGTGGCCGCGAACGTCGGGCACGCCGTGCATCTGTACCGCAGCCGGCGGCGTCTCTACCCGGCGCGGCCGCTCCGGGCGGACCCGGACTCGGCGGCGCGGGTCACGAACCTCGACCTGGACGGCGTTGACTCTCCCATCGCCCCGGAGGGCTTGCACCACCTGAACATCACGGACAGCCCGGCGGTGCAGAATTGGGTCTTCGACCAAATCCTGGAAACGGTCGCCAGGGTGGAGGCCGGAAAGCCTGTCATGGCCTGACTGTCGTTGAACGGGACGGCGGGGCTACTCGACGGCCGGTTGACTACTCATTCTTTGCGCGTTTCGCCCTCCACTCCGCCTCCGCCTGACGACCGAGCGTAGTCCCGGTGGCCGTCCTACAGGCACCACGCCCGCGCCCGAACCTCGGTCAGCCCGTCGGCACTCAGCCACCTCTGCTCGAATTCGTCCGCCGTCCTCACCCACTCCCGTGTTTCGGGTGGCAGCTCGGGCAAGAGGAGGAGCGAACAGGCCGGAGGAACACGCGTCAACGGCCGGGAAATCCCGGTTTATGGGCATGCTCTTCCTATGCCTCAAGCATATCCCACTGGTCGTTTATACGGTGTATCGACAAATCCTCCTGCCGGTAAACTTGCTATTCGTTTGCGAAGCCTTCAGGGGGCGCAAGGGGCGTGATGACCCGTTTCATTTGTCGAAACTACCGCCGGTTTGGGCAACGCCTCGACGCGCTGCAACTCTGAAGAGGGTGTACTGTTGGCAATTTACTGTCTATCGCGGACCTTCTCTCCAGCGCCTCGGTCCTTTTGCAAGGACACCGGCACCATCAGACAGTCTCGGTGCGGGCCGATACGTCGCACTTGCCGGCCGTACTCGGACACGTCCAGTTCCACCCATTCACCCGGTTCATAGCCTGAGGCGGTGACCCGGAACCGCCACCACGGCAAGTGGACGCCGAAGGTGTCCGTGAACCGCAGCCCGCTCCGGATGCCGTAGCACATGCTGCCGCGGCACTCCTTGGCAGCCACCCCGCCGGCGCCGGTGATCAGCTCAAATGCCTTCTCGTCCTTCTCCTCGTAGAATCCGCCCTGGTACTGGAGAATCTCAACCCGCGCGCCGTCCACCGGGTCTCCCGAGCCGGCGTCGCTCACTTCGAAGACGACCTCCAGGTCTGTATAACCAACCCAGTCGATCGACAGGAGCAGGTCGTAGCCCCACGCGAGCAGCGGGACCGCGATGACGACCACCAGCAACAATTTCCACCAACGTCGAGCCATCTACTTGCTTCCCCTGGCCAGCCCCCGGCTGAAATGCCCGCCTCACAAATCGATCCCCGAACGGAAGTCCCAGATGTAGCGGGCGAACCGCAGGCCGCCGGTTTGGTGGCCGCGAGCCTGTAGCCAGTCGGCCGCCGCGCGGATGGCCTGCTCACCTGGCACGCGTGTACTCCCGGAGGCACTTCTCGATGATGGCGACCGCTTCCGGCAGCGGCATCCAACTGGCATTGGGGTATACGTCCTCGCGATAGAAGCCGTCCGAGTTTTGGTATCCGTCCGACGGCAGATTGCCGGCGTGGTCGGCCACATCGAAGCTCCAGCCGTCGTGGCGGGCGAGGAAGTACAAGTCGCGGCCGAGGACGGTGCCGAAGCCCTGGACGGGGCAGTTGCCGTATACCTTGAAGGTGGCATCGAACTCCGGGGCCGTGACAAACAACCGTTCGAGGCCGGCCGGGTCCGGTTGAACGTCCATCGCCGGGTATCCTCTGGGACGCTTAACGCTGGAAAGACTGACCGACCCGATTGTACTCAACCTTGTCGTCCACTGTATCTCTCGTCCAACTTCTTTTGCCGACACTTCGGCGCAAGGGCTGTCCCGTTTGGGAGCCGTCTTGCTTGAGGTTGAGTACCTTCCCTTCCGTTTGCGGGAAGGTGACTTCCTGCCGGGGGTTGTTGGCAAAGAGGCAAAGTGGCAAACTCGCTCTCTGAAATCGACGTAAAGCATTGAATTCAAATAGGTTGATGGGTTGACCCCACTTTGCCAACGGTCATGCCGTTTGGCAAGGTGGCAAGGCAGCCTCCCGCCAACGGGACCTCGCGCCCTGTGTTATCCTAATTCGCGGACGATGCCTCGGAAATGAGAAGGATCTGGGTACCCGAAAAAAATCAACGCGCCGACCTGCCCGGAGGCACTACAAGGGAAGAGGGAGCGAACGACATGAACAGCGTCCTCCGCCATCTCCGCCGAGCGGCCCTGCTGTCGATCGGAGAGGGTCTGTCCGACGTACAACTGTTGCAGTCCTTCCTGGCCCGCCGGGATGAGGCGGCCTTCGAGGCCCTGCTGCGCCGTCATGGCCCGATGGTCCTCGGTGTGTGCCGGCGCGTGCTGCGGAACGTGCAGGATGCCGAAGACGCCTTCCAGGCCACCTTTCTCGTTCTCGCCCGCAAAGCCGATTCGATCCGGTCGATCCAGGTGGTCGCGAGCTGGCTCTACGGCGTGGCCTACCGCACGGCAATGAAGGCGCGCACCATGAACGCGAAACGTCGAGCGAAAGAAAGGCAGGCCGGCCAGATGCCCCACCCAGGACCGTCCGCGGACGGTGCCGAGGAGGAACTGCTGGAACGGTTGGATTACGAACTGAGCCGACTGCCTGAGAAGTATCGTGTGCCGGTCATTCTGTGTGAGCTGGAGGGCAAGAGTCGCAAGGATGTCGCTCGCCTGTTAGGGCTGCCGGAAGGCACTCTGTCCTGGCGGCTGGCGCAGGCGAAGAAGCTGCTCGCCCGCCGCTTGTCGCTCTACGGCACCGTCGCCGTGGCGGGCCTACTCGCCCAGGGCGCGGCGTCCGCTTGCCTGCCTGCCGCGCTGCGAACAGCGACGATCGAGGCGGCGCTGACGGCCGGGGCGGTCCCGGTCCAGGTGTTGGCACTAACCGAAGGGGTGGTGAAAGCCATGTTGCTGACGAAACTCAAGATTACCGCGTGCTTCGCCGCGCTGATGCTGCTGGCCGGCGCCGGCGCGACGGGATTGACCTACCGGGCGACGGCACAAGAGCCGAAGCGGGAAAAGGTCTCCTACGATTCCGTCCTGGCAGCGCGTCAGGCGCCCGACGACCTGGAGTCGGTGCGGCTGGAAATCGAGGCGCTGCGCAAGGAACTGCGGGCCACGCGGGAGCGGGTCAAAGTGCTAGAAGGCGAAGTGCAGGCCCTGAAGGGGCCAGGCGGGAGAGCAACGGGACAGATGATGAAAATGATGGGCGGCGGCGGAGGAGCCGGTGGGCGAGGCGTTGGTCGCGGTACGGGCCAGGGCATTGGAGGACCGGGAGGCGGCGGACCCCAGGGGGATCGCAGACCCGGCAACTACGGCAAGGGCCTTGCTCCCCCCCTCCCGGATCGGCCGCGCGGCCAGGGTAAGCGGCTGGAATCTCCGTCCGATCCGGTTGCCGATGCCGAGGCTGCCCTGAAGAGACTCAAGCAAGATCCCACCGACAAGCAGGCGGCCGAAGAACTGGAACGGGCGCTGAAAGTGCTGAGAGGGCGGGAGAAGCCGCGATCGCCCTCTGATTCTGACCCTAACACCAAACGATAGTCGTCGTCCAACGTGGCCCTGCTGTCACTCCTTGCCGAGAAGGGCGTCTACCACCCAGCAGCCCCGGACGTGCGGCCCCGGCCCGCTTAGATGATTCAAGATATCCGGGTCGGTGCAGCCGGCTTCTTCGAGGGCGTCGGCCAAGATGGCGAGAAGGGCCTTGTTGAGGGTGCCGGCGGATGAACGGTGTTCGTCGTAGGCCGTTTGGGCCAGTTTCTGTACGGTGCAGTCCCTCCAGGTGAGCCAGGCTGGGACAATGGCAGGCGCGGGCCGGAAGGGGTTGCCGAAGATGCAGCGGAGGTGATCGCACAACTCCCCCTTGGGAGGTGCGCCAAATTCGCTCTTGAGGGACTGGAGTTTGCGGACGGATTGGTCAAGCGAGAAGTGAGAAATGCCTGCCGCGACCATGTACAGGTTGTACGGGCCGCCCGTCTTCTGACGGGCTGTCCGCAATCCCTCGCGGTCTATCTGGCCGTCCGCATACGCCTCGGCCGCCTCCAATTGCGGCAGCCACTCCGGCCCCGCGAGCCAGGACAGCAACGGGGCCGGCCCGGACAAGCGGGCGGCATGATGGTGAAAGGACCGTGCCCACGCCACCACGCAGAGCCTAGCCCTGCGATCGCTGACCCTTCCCTCGGCTCGCAGGAAATCCACCATTGCCTGCGGGTCCGTACTGGTCAACCACTCGCGTTCGTCCACGGTATCACCCCACGCGGCCCGTCACTCCGCTTCGGGCGCGAGTCTGTCTCCTCGGATCGCAGTGACGACCCTCGACGCAAAGGAGCGCGCCAGCCCGAGGACTTCCTCCCCGCTTGGTAATTGATGCATTAACTCCGGAGGGATCGCGCGGAGCCCCAACCAGGCACCCGCAATCTGACCTGTCATCGAAGCGATGGTGTCCGTGTCACCGCCCGCGGCAATCGCCTCGCGCAGCAACTCCCCAAACCCGACTCGCCCGATTCGTCCGGCAGCGTACAGGGCCAGGGGAACGGATTCCGCAACGTAGCCGGAACAACCGAACTGACGCCCGACCTCCCAGACGCTCGTGGTGGGATCGAGACCGCCTATCGCCAGCAGTCGCTCCTTGACCATCGTGTCGGGGAGAGACTCGGCGACCCGCACCGGCAGATTATCCCCTGGCCGCCACTCCCCGGAGACCACGGTGCGCACGGCGACGACGACCGCCACCGCGCCGACGTAGGCTTCGTCGTTGTGGTGTGTAATGCGGCAGATGTCGCGGAGGGTCGTCCGCTGCTCGGGACGTGCCGGGTCGAGGAGGAAGGCCAGCGGAGCGACCCGCATCGCCGCACCGTTTCCCGCGCCCCGCTCCCCCTTGCGTCCCGACAACGCCCAGTGCGCCCCGGCTTCGAGATCTCGCAAGGCTTTCAACGTGCTGGCCCCCATGCCCGTCACCCGACCTTGTCGGAACCAGCAGACGAAACGCTCCGCGATGGATGCAGGGGAAATAGTCCCGTCGGCGCAGACGGCCTCACAGGTCGCCAGGGTGAGTTGGGTATCGTCGGACAGGCGACACGGCGCGTCCGCTTGCAGGACGACCGGCCCCGGTTGCCCCTCATAAGGCCCACCCAGCGCGTCCCCGAGGGCACCTCCCACAAGGCAACCAAGCACCCGGTCTTCCAGGAGACTCGTCATGTGCGCCTCAGAGACGCTTTTTATTAGACCAGCCCGCCGCGCCAGCAAGGGAGGAAGAAACCCTTGCTGGCGCGGCGGGCTGGTCATGAGAACTTCTTCCACCTCAGCAGCTCGAGGCGTAGGCCCAGTGGACCGATAGTCTGTACTCCCAGTACCACTTGTCGCAGATCTTGCCGTCCTTTACCCCCACGATGATTTCTCCGCCGTTGTATTTTTCCGGCGCCAGCCAGCGGAAGAATCGGTCGCCGAGGAGGACCGGCTTGGACCATTGCCGCGGCAACGGCGGGCTGAAGTCGCGCGACTGAGGCAAATCTGATTGTGAGATTTCTCGCCCAGAGCCGCCGAGCAAAGCCTCGACCTCGGCCAAGGGCATGCCGACTTGGATGCGTTCGTAGTTGCGGTAACAAAATCGGCCGGGCCGATTGAGGTAGGAGTCCAGCGCGAAAACGAAGACCGCGAGGACCACCAGGCCGACGGCTGCTGCGAGGAGCCACTTTCTCATCACGGTCTTCCCCCCGGCTCGGCACCTTCTTCCACACCCCAGATGGTAAGGTCTATGGACCCAGGTTGTCAAACTTTGCCCGGATTCAATTGGATACGTGCCGGACGCGGAAAAGCCGGATTGCGCTCGGTGCCGGCTAAACGCCGTTATTTTTCAGCCGGGGAAAGGAATCGACCGACGAGTTCCAGGCGATGGCCTGTGATTTCAAAACCCTGCTGCCGGAGTGTCTCGATGAGTTGCGGATCGAGCTTGTCGAGAAGGTTCGGGTCGTAAGGAAGCGGAAGATCGATCACCTTTCCGGTACGCTGGCAGCGAAGATGATAGTGCGGTTCGCTGCGGCCGTCGTAACGAGTGGGTCCGGTGTCGCCGGCGATGCGGTTGGCCAGGTGGGCATCGACGAGCGCTTCGAGAGCCTTGTACACCGTGGCCAGGCTGATGTTGGGGATTTGCTGGCGGACGGCGGCGAACGCCTGCTCGGCGGTGGGGTGGACCTGGGCGGCGTGCAGATACGCGAACACCGCCGCCCGCTGGCGGCGTGCAGCGCCAGCCGGCTTGTTCGAGAGCGCGACGCAAGGCCGCGTCCTCGACGGGACAGGGGGTGGGTTCGCGGTGAAAATCATTCATACGGTTCATGTTAGGGAAGATGATAGAAGCGTCAAGAATACGACGGAGCCGCCCGGCACCGGACTTGCGATCCTTCCTCTATAATGATCTCCGGCGTCCCTGGCGTTCCGAGACCAGGGTGGTTGCCCCTCCAGGGAACAAGGAGTTCGTACATGAGCGCGAGCCGTTTTTTCCTCGGTTTGCTGACGGGGTTGGTCCTCACGACATCGGCTTCGGCGACGGAAGCGCGCGGCCGGATCGTTCGCATCAACCCCGATAAACACGAATTGCGACTGGACGTGCGCGGCCCCCGCCGCGGGACCGTGCTGGACCTTACGCTCGGCCCAAAAACACGCATCTTCGTCGGCGGACAGCTTGGCTCGTTGAACGACCTGAAGCCCGGCCAAAGGGTTCGCGTTCGCTTCGAGGAGCGCGACGGCAAGTCGGTCGTGCGGGAGATTCGTTCGCTGGGTTTGCTGGGAACCCCAGCCCAACCGAGTCCCTCGGCCGCGCCAGTCAAGGAGGGCGACGGCGTGTCCGGCACGCTCCAGCGCGTCGCCCTGACCGATCGCGAAGTGGTTGTCGTCGGCCCCGGAGCGAAGGGGCCGCGCACGGAAACCACTATCGCCGTGCCGGAGAAAACACCCATCGCGCGGGACGGCAAGGCGATCGCCTTCGACGCCCTGAAGGAGGGCGAAACGGTGACGGTAAAAACGCGAGTCCCAGAAGGGACGACTTACGGCGGTCTCGATTCAGGTCGGTCAAGTCGCGGCGACGACATCGGCCCAACCGCCGCGCCGTCCGCTCATCCCGCGCTTGCGGCAGCGCTGAAGCTCGCCGACGAATTGCTCCGCCAGATGGAAGATCGACGGTGATTTGATACTTTCGTCTTCACCAGCCCGCAGCGCAAGCAAGGGTGCGTTCCCTTGCTTGCGCTGTGCGGCTAGCAGCGCTGCGGGCTGGTCTGCTATTTGCGCTGGGTCGAATCGTCGTTCTTGGTTTCGCGGCAGACTTGCAGGTAACTGGCGCTGGACTGGAAAAAGCGCCGGCGGCGCTCGCGGGCGCGGGGCCGGTTCTTGCTGGAGCGCTTGCAGGTCGGCGAGATTGGCCACGCAGTAGGGACAGCCGATCACGTTGAGATGGAAATCGAGATAATCCTGCTCGCCTTCGTCGAGGACTTGCAGCAGATAACTGCCGAGTTGTTCGCGCGTCGGACAGGTGAGGCGCTCACGTCGCCAGACGGCGCCGAGCGAATGCTCGCCTCGGTCGCGCTCCTGCATGGCCTGACGCAGGGACCGGCGCAGCGTTTCCGATCGCGCAGGGCCTGTTCGACCCGCGCCGTCTCGGATCGCTGAGGGCGTCATCGAGGTAGGCGTGCAGTTGTTCGCGCGTGATTTCGCTCATAGGCATCGGGGCTGCCAGGGACAGATGGACTCGCCATCGTCTCCCATTGAACCATCCGCCCGAACCGGCGTCAAATATGAAATTGGCGACCAGCTGCCGGCCTATCGCCCAGGTTCGTTCAGCTTTCCGCCTTGGGTTCCTGCCACCACGGACTGAGGATGTGGATCTTCTTGAGGATCAGCTCGCGCTCGTGGTTGTTCTTGGCGGCCGCCAGGCGAGCCTTGAGCTTGGTCAACTTTTTCTTGCGATGATAGCGGCGATTCAACTCGGTTCGGCGTTCGACCATGATCGTTGTTCCTGGAGCCAGGCTCCCTATCGAATCCTTGTTACGTGGTTGGCAAATCTCCTCGGCGGTCACGCCCTCACTGTATAGTAAGAACCGGGAGTTGACCACCCGACCATCGGTCGCAGGTACGAACCGTGGAACGCGCTCCTCCGCTCGAACAACGCTTCCTCGGGAAGACCCTGGGCGGCAAGTACAAACTGCTCGACGTGCAGGCCAGCGGCGCTTTCGGCACCGTCTTCCGGGCCGAGCAGTATTTCTGCCGGCGGAAGGTGCGGCCGGTCGCGGTCAAGGTGTCGCGGCAAACCGGGCTGACGGAGGAGACCGCCCCCTATCTGTTCGGCGACGCCCTCATCCTGGCCCAACTGCTGGCCGGCGCGACGCCTGGGCTCGACGACGCCGGCCGCCGGCATCTGGTGCAGATCCACGACATGGGCCTGTTGCCCGAACACGACAACCGGGCGTTTCTGGTCATGGAATACGTCGATGGTCCGCCGCTGTTGTCGCACATTCGGGCGGCCGGCCGGGTCAGCGTGGCCATCGGCCTGCGCTTCGTCAAGCAGATTTGTCGGGGCATGGCCCTCGTCCACGGTCAGGGAGCGGTCCACCGCGACCTGAAGTCGGACAACATCCTCGTGGACCGCCGCGGCCTCATCCGCATCGTGGATTTCGGCCTGGCCGCCTACGCCGACCCGCGCTGGGCTTCGCACCCGGTTCGCTCGGCACCTTCACCTACATGGCCCCCGAAACGCTGGAAGGCCGTTCCACGCCCGCCTCGGACGTGTACAGACTGGGCCTGCTTATGTATGAGCTGTTCACCGGCGGCGGCCCGCACCTGACGGCGTCTTGGTCGGGTGACGAGACGGTCGATCGCCGCGACGAGCATTTGCGCCTCAAGAAATCGCTGCGTTTCCCGCCGCCCTCGGAGGTGCAGAACGAGATCCGCAACGATTATCGCTGGCTGGATGCGCTGATCCTGCGCTGCCTGGAGTTCGAGCCGGAGCGACGTTTCGCCGACGCGGGCAAACTGCTGGCGGCCATCGAGGCGTGCGAAGCGGGCGAACCGCTGCCGCCGTTGGAGGCGGCCGCTGCGCCGGTCGCCGCGCCGGCGCATTCGGGACCGCCTGCCGGACGCCACGGCGGACGCGCTGTTCCGCGAGGTGCGCCGCCTGCTGGCCGCCCGCGCCTACGAGCAGGTCATCGACCGGCTTGACGTGCATCGCCCGCCGGAATGGGCGGTCCTCGACGGGCTGGGCGCCCGGACGCTGCGCGCCCTGGGACAGGCGTACCTGGGTCTGGGCGATCTGCCGGCGGCGCGCGACTGTCTGGAACAGCTCCGCGCCACCCAGAAGGAACAAAACCTGCTGCCCCGGCCGGACTACGCGGCGGCGCTGTCGGACCTTTTCAAGTGCTACCGTGGCCTCGGACAGCTGGAGCAAGCGCGGGCCTGCCAGGAAGAGGCGCGGAAACTGCTCTAAAATGAGAAAAAGTGGGAAGCAAGTTAGCCGTCGCCGTCTCTATCCCTATGTTCGTGGGGCCAAAATCGCACCGGGCAATCCCGCCCGGGGCCTCCGGACTTGCCCGGCGCGCATGAGCGCGTCCGGCGGAAGGTGCGCAGTTCCGTTTCCAATCCGGCGCAAGGATCGCGCCAGATCTCATCCGCCCGATTGATTCTTCCCACCTCGAACCGCTCGGCGGTTCGGGAGCAAAGATATTTCGTCTTTATCTCTCCCTTATCGGGCCGACAAGGGCCTTTCGGTCGTCTTGCCGGCCATTTACCCGAAAGGAGCTCTCCATGCGACTGTGGTTTCGTTCTTCGCGGCAGATCGCTCGAATTCGGCATCTCGACCGGCGCGTTGCTTCCCGCCCCATGCTGGAAAGCCTGGAGCAGCGGTGCATGCTCGACGCGGGCATGACGGGTTTCATCCAGACCAACCTCGCCTCCGACATTCCCGGCTTCGCCGCCCACACCGACCAGGACCTGATTAATCCCTGGGGCTTTTCCGAGACGCCCCAGGGTCAGTTCCGCATCTCCGCCGATGGCGCCGGCAACGCACCCTTGCTCAACGCCCAGGGCAAGGAGATCGGCCAGGCCGTCATTCTTCAACCGCCCCTGGGCAGCCCGCCCGGAACCACCACCACGCCCAACGGCCAGGCCGTCAACACCACTTCCGATTTCGTCATCAGCGATGACGGCAAAAGCGCCCCGGCCAACACGCTGTTCTCCACCGAGGACGGCACCATCCTCGCCTTCAATCCCAAGGTCGATCCCAAGGAGGGCCTCCTCGTCTTCCAGGCCACCGACGGGGCGGTTTACAAGCTGCTGGCCGAGGGGAGCAACGCCAAGGGCAACTTCCTCTTCGCCACCGACTTCCACAACAACAAGATCGACGTGCTCGACAAGAACTTCGACAAGGTGACGCTCGGCCAGAACGGCTGGGGCACCTTCACCGATCCCAATGAACCGGCCGGCTTCGCCCCGTTCGGCATCAAGGACATCAACGGCACCTTCTTCGTCAGCTACGCCAAGCAACTCGGTCCCGACAACCACGACGACCAGGAAGGGCCGGGCAACGGCTTCCTTGACAAGTTCGACAACACCGGCCATTTCCTGGGGCGTTTCGCCTCGGGCAGCGCGGCGGGCGGCACAGTCCCGCTCAACTCGCCCATCGGCATGGCCATCGCCCCGCAGGGCTTCGGGCCGGGAGGCAAATTCGGCGGCGCCCTGCTGGTCGGCAACTTCGGCGACAGCACCGTCAGCGCCTTTAACCTCAAGACCGGCGATTTCCTCGGCCAGTTGAGCGACGCCAAGGGCAACCCCCTGGTGCTCAACGGCGGATTCAAGGAAACCAACACGAAAGGACTGTGGGGCATCGCCTTCGGCAACGGCGTCAACGGCTCGGATCCCAACGCCCTTTACTTCGCCGCGGGGATCAATCAAGAAAACGACGGGCTGTTCGGCAAGGTGACGTTTAGCGAAGGCGACCACGACCACGACGACGGGCACGGGCAGGGTCGCGGCGACGGCGGCGAGCGACACGATGCCGTGGTCTCGTTCCTTCAGAACCTTCCTTCCGACGTTCAGGGACAGGCGCTGAACTTCTTCAACACCCTCGTATCGGGCGCGACGAACAGTTCTTCGTCCTCCGATCAGACCGGGACGCCGTCCACGTCAACGCCGGTCTCGTTCGCGGGACACGGCCTCGATGCGTTCTCGACGTTCGCTTTGCAGCGGAAACTGGTCGATCAGGTGTTCAGTGACTTGGAAGGTGGCATGGCGGGTTGATGACAAACGAATCGACAGATTCGTTCTCGCCATCCCGCGGCGTCAGCAAGGGCTTCCCTTGCTGACGCCGCGAGGCGCGGCGCTACCTCCGCTCCGCCAGGCGGGTGAGCCATTCACGGACATTGGACGCCTTTAATTCCCGCCGGCTTTCCGCGACGAACAAGCGTCGCCACAGCGGGAATTCGGTGTAGGGATGGTCGTCGGTCACGGAGGGGACGCCTTCGACCATCCGCGCCAAACCCGCGGCATCGGTCAGGTACAACTTTTCCAGGTTCTCGGGCCGGGTGTAATCCACACCGCCTTTCCACGTGCCCAGGTCGTCGATCTGGCTGAGCTGGTGAACGAGCTTGTCGAGCTGCTGCGGCGTCGGCTTGAACGACCGATGCCCGCCGATGAGGTAGAGGCCCTCGATGTCCTTGTCCACCGCCCCCCAGAGCGTCGCCTCCGGGAACACCTCCAGGAAGGAACGCATGACCATCAGCACCTCCCTCTCCGGCGACGGGGGAATCCACATGCTCAGCGCCCCACCGGGGGTCAGGCGATCCTTGCCGAGCTGGAAGAATTCCTTCGTGTAGAGGTTCACCGACCCGGCACTGTGCAGCGGCGGGGCGGGGTCGATCGTGATGATGTCGTACTTGTCGGGGTGGGTGAGCATGTAGTTCCGGCCGTCGTCCGCGTGGCGGTAAGCGTTCGGCCGATTTCGCCAGCGTTCCGCGTCCGGGTGGAAGTCGCCGAAGCAATCGAAGACCTCCGGCACGATATCGACCGCGTCCACGCGCAGTTCGGGGTAGAGGCAGGCCGAGCGGTACGTCGTGCCCATGCCGAAGCAGATGACCAGGATGCGCTTGGGATCCTCGACCAGATGGTAGGGCAGGTGGGCCATCAGTTTGGTTTCGGTGCAGAGGTGAGTCATGCCCTGACCGTTGACGAGGAGGCTGCGGGCGAGCGGCTTCTCGCGGTTGCCGGCCGCGATGGTGACGGCGGTGGGGCCGTCGTAGTAGCGGAAGATTTCCCATTTGGGGGTTTTCTGGTGTATCCGCGCGATCATGATGCGCTGGTACGGGTCCCCCACGAAAAAGGCCAGGACGGCAAAGACGGCCGTCAGCCCGAGGGCCGGGACGAGCAGCCGGCCGCGCTCCGGCGCCGGCGCGGCGAGCAGGAGGAAGATGCCGATCAATAGGTTGAGGGCGGCGACCAGCATCATGGTCGTGGTGGTGCCGAACAGCGGGATCAGCAAGAACCCGGCCGACATCGCGCCGAGGATCGTGCCCAGCGTGTTGACGGCATAGGCCCGGCCGGTCGATTGTCCCGGCGCGTCCGGCTCGGCCTGGCAGCAACGCACCGCGATGGGAAACTGCACGCCGAAGGCGATGGCGATCGGCAGCACCATGATGGCGCAGGTGGCGGTGCCGACGATCATTCCGCCCCAGCTACCGGCTTCCATCCAAAAGTGGTTGCAGAGCGGCAAGAGCAGAAGTCCCACCGCCGTCCACAGGCCGATGACGAGTTCCAGCATGGCAAAGCTGGACAACGGCGCCTGCCGCAAGCCGCGCCGGCGGCTGGAGACCCAACTCCCCACGGCGATGCCGACCAGGAAGGTGCCCAGCATAAGGCTAAAGGAGTAGATGCTGGTGCTGAGCGTCAGGACCAGGAAGCGAGTCCACAAGACCTCGTAGGCCAGGGCCGAGAAGCCGCTGATCAAAAAGGCGGTCAAGGCCAACCCCCGGACCCGCGGCGGATAGGGCTGGATGACCTCGGCGGCCTCGGCCTCGGTCGCCAGCGCCGGCCGCGAAACTTCCGGCTGCCGCAAGCCCAGGACAAGGAGCGCGGCAACCAGATTTAACGCCGCCGCCACCGCCAACGAGACGCTCTCGCCAAACTCGCCGAGCAGCACCAGGCCCGCCACCAGTACGCCGGCCACCGCGCCGAAGGTGTTGAGGGCGTAGAGCCGGCCCAGTCCCGTTTGCAAGTGCTGGCCCAACTGGCTGACAAACGCCACCAGGAGCGGCAGGGTAGCCCCCATGAGAATGGTGGGCGGCAGCAGGCAGAGTATGGCAAACACGACGCGGACTAGCAGACGCCCCGTCGGACTATCGCCCAGCAACCCGTAAAAGGATACGTAATAAGTCCCTAATCCTTGAATGACGGCAAACGAGGAGAGCAATCCCGTGATGGCGATGGCCAACTCCAGAAAGGCGTAGCCGCGCAGGGGCCGGCGGGCGCGGTCGGCATACCGGCCGCCCAAATAACTGCCCAGGGCCAGGCCGGCCATGAAAACCGTCAGCACCGTGGCGGTGGCATAGGTGGTGGCGCCGACGTAGCGCGTTAGCATGCGCACCCACACGGTTTGATAGATCAGGCCGCTGCAACCGGATAGGAAAAACGCCAGGAACAACAGGACGCGAGGAAGCGGGGCAGTCACTCTATTTACCTCCAAGGAAGTGGCCTCACGGAGACAGTCACGAACGCGATCAGTGCATTACGTAGGGCATTTCCTCGGGTGTTCCTCCGTGAATGGTCCGGGGTCTCGCGATGCTCCGCCACTTCCAAGTGGGCGGTGTCGTTTCCGCGACGTCGTTGTGCGGTTTGCGCATCGCCTCTTTCCAGCGAGACAGGCTGCCCCTGCTTGCACCGCATGGTATCAGCTTAATGATACATCCTGGAAGGATATAAGGCGATGCTATTAGGATTGGAGGGCAAAAAGGGGGTGCGGTAACGGAATCTGGTGGTATTTCTCCCTCCCCCCTTGTGGGGGAGGGAGAAAGAATAGGAGACGCGCCACCACAAACAATACTGCACCCGCAAAAAGGGGGTGCAGTAATCGAATCTGGCGGTGGCACGGTTCAGGGATTCGCTTTTGTGCGGGCTGGGCCACCTGCTATAGTAGAACTGTTGATCCTCGGCGAAGTCTCACCACGGACAACCGAGTCCGACGTGATCGAGGAGTTCCGCGCCATGCCCTCCGCCAAACGTCCGGCCCTGGATGGAGCCATGCTCCGGCAAAGGTTGGCCGCTCTCCGCCGGCGCATGCGTCTGGTGGCGACGACACGCGGCGTCGGCTTCCTCCTCACGATCCTCTTGGCCACGGCCGTCGTCGCCGGGCTGCTCGACTGGCGCTGGCACCTGCCTGGACTCGTCCGCGCCGTCGTCCTCGTCGCCACGCTCGTCGGGGCCGTTTTCACCGCCTATCGCTACCTCTTCCGTCCGTTGAGCGCCCCCAGCGATGATTTGAGCCTCGCCCTGCGCGTCGAGGAGGAGTATCCCGCGCTCGACGACGCGCTGGCCAGCACGGTACAGTTCCTCGAGCGCGGCACGCCCGCCGAATCGTCCTCCCCGGTCCTGGAGCGCGAGGCGGTTCGGCGCGCCCTGGCGCGGGCGGCCGGCTGCGATTTCGGCAAGGTCGTCAACAAGCGCGGCCTGTGGTGGGCGAGCGCGTCGGGCGGCGTGTCCACCGCGCTGGCCCTCGGATTGACTCTGCTCGCGCCCGCCCTGGCGACGACGGCGCTTTTGCGCCTGGCCAATCCGTTCGGCGATCACGATTGGCCAAAGAAGACACAACTGGAGATCGAGGAACCCCGCGCCCGCATCGGCCGCAACGAGGCGTTTGAAGTGCGCGGCCGGGTCCACGGCGTCATTCCGCCGCAAGCGACCATCGTTTTCCGCTTTGAGGGCTTTCCCAATCTCGAGCACCACTGCGACATCAAGGTGGACGGTCCCGACGCCGGCAAGCTGGCCACGCGCCTCGAACCGGGTCGGGTGCAGCGCAATTTCCGCTTCCAGGTGCGGGCCAACGACGCCGTCAGCCCCGAATACAAGGTCGAGGTGCTGGCGCCGCCGAGTCTCGTTGCGATCGACAGCAAACCGTCGCCGCAGGTGGAGCTGTCCTACCCGGCTTACACGGGGCTGCTCTCGCCGGAGCAACTCTCGCCCGGAACGGGCAACATCGAAGCGGTGGCCGGCACGACGGCCCGGCTCCGTGCCCGCGCCGATCGGCCCTTGAAAGCCGCCTGGATCGAGTACCAACCGGAAGACCCCGGCGCGGCGCTGACCGTGGCGGCCCTGACTCCGCTAGGGGGCGCGGACGCCCTGCGCGCGTTCGTCCTGTTCGGCGGAATGCAAGCGTGGCCTCGGGTGCCGGCCGTCTTCGACGCCGACCGATGTACTTTCACGCTCGATTTCACGCCGGCCGTCAGCGGCATGTACATGCTGCACTTCGAGGACGACAACGGCCTGCGCAACAACCGCCTTTTCGAGCTGCGCCTGCACGCCGATCCCGCACCGACCGTTCGCCTCGAACGGCCCTCGCCGACGCGCGACATCCTCACCGTCCTGCCCAACGCCGAGCTGACGCTGGAAGTGATGGTGGACGATCCGCAGTACGCGGTGCGCTCGGTGTTCCTCGAATATCACACGCAGCGCGAGGGATCGCCGCGCCGGCTGTCCCTTTACGATCCCGCCGACGGACCCGCCCCGCTCGTGTCGCTCTGGACCGGCCCGGCGATCCTGGCCGCTCCGCCCGTGCAACTGCGTCCGCAGCGACTGGAGTTCCGGCAAAAGCTGCCCGTGCAGTCCCTCCGCCATCCCGACGGCAGCGCCCTCAAGGAGGAAGACGTTGTTCTGCTCCGTGCCTGCGCTGATGACTTTGACGACGTGCGCGTCCACAAGGAACCTGGCCACAGTCACGAGATCGAGATCCACATCGTCGGCCGCAACGCCCTCGACCTGGTGCTCAACCGGGAGCAGGCCAACGTGCAGCAAGAACTGCTGCGACTGCGCGAGAAGCAGCACGAGGCACTGCAAAAGGTGACGGAATCGGAAAACCGGCTCAAAAAGGGCGATAAACTCAGCCCCGAGGACCAGGAGAAACTGCTGCAAGCCGAGCAGCTCCAGCAGCAGATCCGCGAGCGCGTCGGCACCGAGAAGGAAGGTTTACGGGGTGATTTGAAACGCATCCTCGAAGCGCTCAAGCAAAATGGCCTGGAGAAAACCGCCGTGCAGGAGCGCATGGCCGATGTCTCCCGCGAGATGGACCGCCTGGCCCAGAACGAGCTAGAGCAGATCGAGCCGCGCATCACCAACGCTCGCAAGCTCGCCGAGTTGATGGAGGAGAAGGCGCGCGAGGAACGCAAGGGGCTGCTCGAAGCGCGGGCCAAGGAGGCGGAACAGGAAGCGAAGTCGTCCGAAGAGGCGGCCGGCAAAAAAGAACAGGAGGCCGCTCGCTCCGAACAGAAAGCCGAGCAAAGCGCCAGTGCGGCCGACAAGGTCCGGCACAACCGGGACGCCAAGATGCAGCGCGAGCGGGCCGAGGAGCTGCGTCAGAAGGCGCGCGAGCTGAAACAGCAGGCCCAGCGCGACCGCCGCGACGCCAACGAGACGCCGGACCCGGGCCGGCCGCGCCAGGCGCTCACCGAGGCGCGCAAGGGCCAAGAGGAAGTCGAGAAGACGCTCAACGACCTGCTGACACGCCGTCTGGAGCCGTGGACCAGCTCGCACGAGATCAAGGGCGAGGCCAACCGGCTGTTGGAGGAACAGAAGCGCGCCCAGGCCGAGCTGGAGAAGATGGCCCAGCAGCAAGAAAAGGACGACACGGCCGGCAAATCGCCCGAAGAGATGACGCCGCGCCAGCGCGCCGAGCTGGATAATCTCAAGGACGCCCAGCAGAAGTTAGAAGAACGCACCCGGCAACTGCTGGATAAGATGGGACGCGTCGCCGATGATCGCGACAAGAAGGAAGACCCGGAGACGGCCCGCGAGCTGCGCGATGCGCTCAAGCAGGCCCAGCAGGACAACCTCGGCGAGAACATGCCGCGAGGCCCGCCAGCAGATCGAGCGCAATAAACTCAACGAGGCGGGGGCCACTCAGAAGCAAAACGTCGAGAGCCTCAAGAAACTGGTCAAGAACCTCGAAGACAAGCGCGAGGCCGAGCTGGATCGGTTGGCCAAAAAGCTCCGCGAGAAGGAAAAACAGCTGGACGAACTGATCCAGGAACAGGAACAATTGCAAAAGAAGATCAAGGAGGCCGGCCAGATCGGCGATAAGGCCAAGCGGGAGGAAGAACTGAAGCGGTTGATGAAGAAGCAGAAGGAATTGCAGCAGAAGACGCAGGACATGGTGCAGCAGTTGACGCGCCTGCGTGCCTCGCGGGCCGGTCAGGCTCGGCCAGGCCGGTGGGCAGATGGAAGGGGCTGGCAAGCAACTGGAAAAAGGGCAGCAAGGAGAGGACGAACAGGAAGAAACACTCGAACGGCTCAACGAGGCGCGAGAGGAACTGGAACGCGCCCGCCAGGAGGCCGAGGAAGAGCTGGCCCGCGAACAGATCCTCCGCCTGGCCGACCTCATCAAGCCCTTGAAGGAACGCCAGGAGGGCCTCATGGCCGAGACGAGCCGGCTGCAAAATGACGTGCTGCGAAACGGCAAGTGGACGCGCGGCACGAGGGCGAGCCTGTCCGACAACAGCCGGGCGCAGAAAGGGTTGGGGTCCGAAACGGAGGACGTGGCGACCAAGCGTTTGACCGGAGCGCCGGTGTTCGCGCGTCTGATGCGCCGCGCCGCCGAGGCGATGAGTGACGCCGGCAAGCGGATGGATGACCTTTTCGAGGAGCTGAAAAATCCCGAAAATGTGGACCTCAAGAAGCTGCCCGACGCGGAACTGGCCCGCCGTCAAGAACTGGCCCTGCGCCGGCTGACGCAGGTGGTCGATGCCCTCAAGGAAGCGGCCGAGAAGATGGAGCAGCAGACGCGTTCGGGAGGCGGGGGCGGCGGCGGCGAAGGTGGTGAGGGCGGCGGAGGCGGTGCTCCCGGCGACGGGATTCCGCCGGTGGCCCAGCTCAAGCTGTTGCGCGATTTGCAAAAGGACATCAACCAGCGCACCGAGGCGTTCAAGAAAGAGCATCCCGATCCGAAGAACCTGCAAGAGAAGGACCGGGCCGAGCTGCAAGCGATCCGCAAGGACCAGCAGGACGTGGCCGAGCTGATCGACGAACTGACCCGCCCTGCCGGCGAGCCGGGCGGCGCGGAAGGAGATCAGAAGAAATGACGATGCGTTTACTGTCCGCGCTGTTGGCCGGTATGGTGTTGCTCGCCGGCCTGGCCCTGGCCGACGAACCCGCCGGGCAGGATGAGCCGCCGGTGCGCCTCAAGAAGAAAAAGCCGCGCGGCGAGGAAAAACCCAAGACGGAGCCGGGCAAAACGGACGAGAAGAAGAAGGACGATAAAAAGAAGGACCAGCCCAAGGCGGAAAGCCGAGAGGCCGAGCCGGTGACGCAGCAAGAGGAGGAGAAGGAAGTTTATCAGCGCGTCATCAAGAACGTTCACAATGTCGAGGATCGGCTGGCCAAGAATGACCTTGGCGAAGGCACCCGGCAGACGCAGCGCGACATCCTCAAAGACATCGAGTCGCTCATTCACCGCAGCGAAAATCCGCCGCCGGACTCCGGCGAAGAGAACCAGCAAAATGGAG
Source organism: uncultured Planctomycetota bacterium (assembly GCA_963767535.1). Classification (GTDB taxonomy): domain Bacteria; phylum Planctomycetota; class Planctomycetia; order Gemmatales; family Gemmataceae; genus JAJPHU01. The sequence goes on along the minus strand of CAVYEC010000003.1, from coordinate 3,659,866 downwards.
GCGGAGAGGGCGGCGCGGATCAGGATTCGGCGCAGAACCAGGGACAACAAGGACAGGGCCAGCAGGGGCAGGGCAAAGGCGGCCAGAAATCGAAAGGTAAGAGCAAGGGCGGCAGCCGGAACCAGAAATCGCAGGCCGGCAAGCGGCCGGGCGGGAAACAACCGGGCGGCAAGCAATCCGGTAGCCAGCAGGCCGGCGGCAAGCAGCCGGGCGGGCAGCAGCAGCAGGGCGGCAAGGACGGCAACGGCCAGCAACCCGGCGGCAAGAACGGCAAGGGCGGCAACGGCGGGGGCGGCGACAGCAAGGACGACCGGGCCATGAACCGCAACGCCGACCTGTACAAGGACATTTGGGGGCACCTGCCCGAAGCGCTTCGCGCCCGCATGGACGCCTACTCGAACCCGCAGCCATTTCTACCCAAGTATGATGATTTGATCAAACGTTATTATCGGACCATCGCCGAACAGGGTCGCCGTAAGGGAGAGTGAGTCATGGCAACGCGCCGTCAATTTTTGTCGCGCACCGGCTTGGCCTTGCTCGGCACGGCCGGCACCTGCTTCGCGCTGCCCGGCGACGGCCGGGACACGCGGGACACCCATGACACCCGCGAGACCGTTCCCGACGGGTCCGCCTCCAAGGGCATGATTACCCCGGCCACCGACCTGGCGATTGACCGCGGCCTGGCCTGCCTGAATTCGCGTTCCAACCGCGAAGGGTATTTCGGGACCAACGGCTACATGGGCAACGTGGCCGTCACGAGTTTGGCGGCGATGGCCTTCATGGCGGCCGGCAACACGCCCCATCGCGGTCCCTACGGCCAGCTCATCACCAACGCCCTCAAATTCGTGCTCAGCCAGGAGAACCGTGACAACGGCCATCCGGGTTACCTGAACAACCCCACCGCCTCGCCGCACGGCCCGATGTACGGCCACGGCTTCGCCACGCTCTTTCTGGCCGAGGCGTATGGCATGATTCAGGACAAGGCGCTGCGCGAGGAAGTCAGCGACAAGCTGCACAAGGCGGTGCAGCTGATCCTCAAGAGCCAGAACTACGAGGGCGGCTGGCGCTACACGCCCGACAGCCGCGACGCCGACCTGTCGGTGACGATCTGCCAGATCATGGCCCTGCGACCGCCCGCAACGCCGGCCTGTTCGTGCCGCGCTCCAAGGTCGATAAGTGCGTGCAGTACGTCAAGGCATGCCAGGACCGCATCTCGGGCTATTTCCGCTACATGAAGCAGCAAAGCGGCGGCAATGTTCAGGGCTTCGCGCGCACCGCGGCCGGCGTCTGCGCCTGTACAGCGCCGGCATTTACAAGGGACCGGAGATCGACGCCGGCCTGCGCTTCCTGAGCAACTCCCGGCCGATGACAGGAGGCATCCGGCCGGACATGCACTATTACTACGGCCATTACTATGCCGTGCAGGCCATGTGGACGGCCGGCGGCACCTACTGGAGCCAGTGGTATCCCGCCATCCGCGACGAGCTGCTCGGCCGCCAGAACACGGACGGCTCGTGGTCGGACCAGATTTGCAGCCACTACGCCACCGCCATGGCGTGCATCATCCTGCAAGTGCCGAACAATTATCTGCCCATCTTGCAGAAATGAATCGTTTCGCTTGCTTCGCAGAAGTGTGCGCCTTCTCGTCCCCAAGCTCTGCTTGGGGACCCACGGGTGCGAAGCTCTGCTTCGCGGCTGGTGTCCTGGGCCGGATGGGGACGCGAAGCAGAGCTTCGCAACCTGGGTTCCCAAGCGGAGCTTGGGAACCAGAGGTAGTCGAACCGCTTCAAAACAGTCTCAACTGCCCCGAGCGCGGAAGCGGCTACAGTCATAGGGGGGCAACTCGCCGTCCAGTCCGTATCGGCCGGCGAACAGCCGGAATAGCTCATCAATTTGCCGGGCCATCTCGCCGTTCCCGCTCATGCGCTTGCCGAACTCGGCGTCGTTGAGTTTCCCGCCCCGCATGTCGCGCACCCGTCCCTCAACCTTCTGCACGCGATTGGGCTGCTCTCGCGTCAGCCAGTCGAGGAACACGGGCGCCACAGTCAACGGCAGCCGCAGCAGTTGGTAGCCCGCCGCCCCGGCGCCCGCCTCTCGTACCGCCGCCAGGATCGCCGGGATCTCGCTGTCGTTGAGGCCAGGAATGACGGGCGCCACCAGCACGCGCACCGGGATGCCGGCCTCGGCCAGCACCCGCACCGCCCGCAGGCGCGCCGCCGGCGTGCTCGTGCGCGGCTCCATCGACCGGGCCAACTCCGCATCCAGGGTCGTGATGCTGACGTTGACGTGAATGAGATGATCCGCTGCCATGTCGCGCAACAACTCCAGGTCGCGCAGGATCAAGGCGTTTTTGGTGATGAGGCTCATCGGCTGCCGTGCATCGGCCGCCACTTCCAGGCAACCACGGGCCAGCCGGAAATGCCGTTCCGCCGGCTGATAGCAGTCCGTGACGCCCGACATCACGATCGGCTCCGGCTTCCAGGCGTCGCGAGCGAGAAAATCGCGGAACAACTCCAGGGCTTTCGGCTTGACGATCACCTTCGTCTCGAAGTCCAGGCCGGCGCTCAGCCCCAGGAATTCGTGGGTAGGCCGGGCGAAGCAGTACGAGCAGCCGTGCGAGCAGCCCCGATAGGGATTGATGCTGTAACGGAACGGCACGTCCGGGCTGTCGTTCTCCGTAACGATGCTGCGGGAATGGTCGAGAAAATACTCCGTCGCTGGATGATTTTGACTTTCCAGGTATTCGTCGTCGTGCTGGAGTTGTTCGAGGTCGGGTTCGTAGTGAATCTTCTCGAATCGGTTGGGCGGGTTGATGTGCGAACCTCGTCCCTTGGGCGATGGTCTGTCTGTCATGAATCGGCTCCTCGGGAGGAAGGCCGGGACTGCGGCATTTTACTGCCAAGTTGTGCTGAGGTTCTAGCTTCGTTGCGGCTGTCTGGGGCGAACACTTTCGGGAAGGGGACGGGTATGGGTGGTGTGAAGGACGAGGGGTAGGCAGTGATGGACATATCGGACGGAGGGGGTTAATTTGCAGGCTAGTGGTCGGGGTGTAGGCCGAGAGGTTGAATCGGAGGGGACCATGACCGAGGCGGAATGGTTGGACTGCACGGACCCGGCCGCCATGCTGAGTTTCCTCCAAGGGAAGACGAGCGACCGGAAGCGGATCTTGTTCGCGTTGGCCTGCTGTCGCCGCATCTGGCGGTTGTTGGCGGACGAGCGAAGCCGAATGGCTTTGGAGTTGGCAGAGCGAGCGGCGGATGGACTCGCCACGGAAGAAGAACTGTCTGGCGCCAGGATTCTCACCAACGCGGCCTCGGATGCAGCCGCCGAGGCCGTCTCGGAGGCCGACGGACTTTATGGCGTAGACGCCTCTCCCGAAAATGACCGGGCGTTTGCGATCGCGGAAACATTCCGTACCGCGGCCGACACCGTTTGTCACCTTCTGGAAGGGGCCGAGCGAACGAAGTATGTGGCCTTCGGTGCTGCTTGTGCGGTCGGATGCGAAGCAGAAACTCCCCTGGATGTCCTCAGAGACGAGGACCAGCGTCGGATGCAATCCGTTCATGAAGCAGCTCTGAAAGCTGAGGGTATGGCCCAATCCAACCTCCTGCGGGATATTATCAACAATCCCTTTCACCCCCACGCGATTCACACAGCCTGGCGAGCCTGGAACGGTGGTCTGCTCGTTTCGATGGCCTCGCGGATGTATGAATCCCACGACTTCGCGGACATGCCGATGCTGGCAGACGGTTTGGAAGAAGCCGGCTGTACGGACCGGGATATCCTGAGCCACTGTCGGTCGGGCGGCGAGCATATTCGCGGATGTTGGGTAGTCGATCTCCTGCTGGGCAAGACCTGACGGCTGAAGTAGCGTGTCCCTTCAAAAAGGAGATGCCAAGGAACATGCAAGTGCGTGCGGAGCAGCCCGGAGATTGGGAAGGGGTCCGCGAGGTCAACCGCCTGGCGTTCGGCCGGGAAGACGAAGCCCGCCTGGTAGACGCCCTGCGAACGGACGGGCACGTCAGGCTTTCTCTCGTGGCCGTGGAAGATGAGCGCATCATCGGCCATATTGTGTTCAGCGATCTTCCCATCCTGACCCCGCACGGCACGTTGTCCGCGCTGGCCCTGGTGCCGCTGGCCGTTCTTCCGGCCCGGCAGCGGCAAGGCATCGGCAGCCGGCTCGTACGGGAGGGCCTGCGGGCTTGTACGGAGGCGGGCTACCGCATTGTTGTCGTTCTGGGACATCCCGATTATTATCCGCGCTTCGGTTTTTCGGCACGGCTGACCGAACGGTTGCAAGCTCCCTTCTCGGGTCCGGCATTCATGGCCCTGGAGCTGGTGCCGGACGCGCTGGCGAGCGTCACGGGCGAGGTTCGCTATCCGCCGCCGTTCGGGTTGGGGTAGACACGGACCATGACGTTGAACGAGGTCATTCCCTGGGGGCGGTCCTTCGACGAGTATCGCCGCATGTTCGCCCTCACGCCGGACGATCTGGCCGGGACGATCCTCGGCTGCGGCGACGGTCCCGCCAGCTTCAACGCCGAGGCGACGGCCCTCGCTCATACGGTCGTGTCCTGCGACCCCATTTACGCTTTCTCCGCCGCCGAGATCGCGCGGCGGGTCGAGCAGTGCTACGACACCGTGATCGCGCAGGTGAAGCAGGACCCGGACGCTTTCGTATGGACGCACTTCCGCGATCCCGACCACCTGGGCGAATGCCGTCTCGCTGCGATGCGGAAGTTTCTCGCCGACTTTGAGGCCGGCAAGCGGGAGGGTCGATACGTGGCCGCATCGCTGCCGAAGTTGCCGTTCGAGGACGGCCGGTTCTCCGTCGCGCTCGTTTCCCACCTGCTTTTCCTGTACTCGACGCACCTGAGTCTCGACTTCCACGTTGCCGCCGTCCTGGAACTGCTGCGCGTGGCCGGGGAGTTGCGTATCTTTCCGCTGTTGGGTCTCGATCGGCAATGGTCGCCGCACCTCGATCCCGTCCGTGACCATTTGCTGTGGGCCGGCTTCCGGGAGGAGATCGTCGCTGTCGAATACGAGTTTCAACGGGCCGAAGACCACGCCGGCAACCGGATGATGCGGATACGTCGCCCGGAATGAAAGCAAATAAGTTGGCCGGCGCTCGGTGTCGCCACACCGAACGCCGGCCGTTCCGTTCATCCCGCCGCATCGTAATCACTCAGGTGCCGCGACGAAACACTTTCGACGCGAATTGCTCCGGAAGAGGGGCGAAACGGCCCGGTGAAGGACGAGCCGCTTTCCCGCTCAGCGGTTGGTTGCCGTCGCGGGGTGTCTCGGCGTATCGGCCGGGGCCAGATGGCCGGCTTCCTGATTCGCCCGCATCTCCGCGCGGAGACGGTTCAGGATCTCATCCCGGCGCGGGTCGCCTTCCAGATCGACTTCCACCCAGGCCAGGACCGTCCGCGTGTAGTCATCCAGCTGGATCGGATTCGGGCCGACGTATCCCGGCCGCAAATGCTTCGGCCGGCCTTCCATCTCGTCCCACAGGGCTTCGGATGCCTCCCGCAAGGACAGACGGCCCTGGATCAAGCGGGCGACAATGTCCTTCCGCAGCGCCGAGGTTCGGAAAATCACCGCCTGGTCTTCAATTAAGCATTCGCGCTGCCAGAGCGCCCGGACGTAGGCCGCCAGGTGCTCCGCGACGCCGACGCCCGGCAGAACCGAGACTGCGTACAGCCCGGCCGCCAGCATGATGATCCCAATCAGCAGACCCCAGAAGGTTCTCAGTGGTTTGTCCATACGCGCAACTCCTCCGTTCGGAGTCATCGTTGAGAAGGAAAACGTATTTTGGTTTCGCGGCAGTGGCGACTGCCCTCTCCCGCGTGAGAGGTGCGAAGGGGCGATCGGATGGCGTGCGATGGAATGGACGGATCGGCGAACTACGGGGCTGCGGATTTACGCTTCAGGACGTACAGAGAGTTCCCCTCCCCGGCCGTGGTGTCGAACGTCCTGGGGCGCTCTCCGCCGCCCTGGTTCAGGCAGATGGTCAAGGAGTCCCCGTCGAGCCGATAAATGCCCGGCCACACAGCCCCCAGCGCGTTGCGCAGCGTGATCTCCTGGGGATTCCGCCGGGGTCAAGCTCGAACTGCGTCACAATTTGGCCGAATCCGGGGAAGGTCATGGTGCACTGATCCCCGGCGAAGACCAGTCCGAAGTTGAAGTCTTCCGCAACAAGCCCGTTCATCTCCGCACGGACCCCGCTCCAGTTTCCCTGGAGCAATTCTCGGTCGGTGCGGTGCGGGGGAACCGATGAGGCCGGCGGACGGCGGAACAGCAAGAAGAGGATGACGGTGCCCGCGATCACGACAAGGAGGCCGGCGAGCAGACCGACAGAGATCCAGGTCCGCCCCTTGTGCGTCCGAGCAGGCAAGGAGCCTTTCGCCAAGGACGAGACCCTCGGCGGGACGGTGCCGGCGGCATTGCCGTCCGCGAAGGCGAGCGCGACCCAGATGGCCTTTCGGCTCATATCCGGCGGCACTTCCGCCGCGGCCGCCTCGGTGGCCAGGGCGACGGCCAGCGCGCCCGAGGACAGGACCAAACCGCGGCGCGTGAGCCGGGCGCGGAGCCGTTCGCGCGCCCGGGCCAGGCGGGACAGAATGGTGCCCAGGGGACAGCCGAGCTGGTTCGCCGCCTGCTCGTTGGTCTGGCCCTCCAAAAAGCAAAGGATGAAGGCTTGTCGATATTTCTCCGGTAGGCGGTTCACTTCCTCGTCGAGGATGGGCCGCAGCTCCTGCCAGACCCACTCGGGAGGTCCTTCTGCCGCCGGGAGGTCGGACAGGTCGGCCGTCGGCACGGGTTGTCTCCCTCTCCTGGCTTGAGCTTTGCGGGCAATCCGGTAGGCGACGGCGTGCAGCCAGGCGCCCACCGCGCCGGGCTGGCGGATCGACCCAGCCCGGCGGGCGAGGACGCAAAAGACGGCCTGGAAGGCGTCTTCCGCATCCTGTTCGTGCTGGAGCACGCGCCGGCACACGCCCAGGACGAGCCGGCCGTACCGCCGCACCAGATCGGCGAAGGCCGTCTCCTCCTGGTGGGACGTGAAACGCTCCAGCAAAACCTCGTCGGTCAGGTTCTCGGCGCCAGCGGCGCCGGCCAAATTTCGCTTCGCCATGACCATGTCTCGGATCTCCCTGGCAATAGGCTTCTATTGGAAAGTGCCAGCCGGGGAGCTAATCCTTCCCACTTTTTTCCCAAATTGGGGGACGGGGCAGTTCGGTCCAAACCTTGACCTTGACACGTCCGGGCGGATTTGTCAAAAGCCCGCGCTGCGGCAAGGTTTGCCGTGCGGCTATCGGCCCGGGCGGATAGCCGACAGCCGATGGCCGATAGCCGGGTGAAGTCATGGAACCGATTCCCGCTCCCGCCGTTCCCGCGAAGCAGACGGAGGACCGCTCCGGCGGCCTGTCCCCGCGGCATTTATGGCAAGTGCCCGTTTTCTTCCTGGGAGTGGCGGCCGTCCTGACGGCCTGTCTCACGCGGCCCTTCGTCGGCCACGACCCGGTGCGGCAATTCCACCACGACCTCGCCGAAGCCCGCCGGCTCCTGCACCGGCACGGCGGCGACCCCGATGCGGCGTTGCGCTACTCCCAGCAAGCCGTCGATAGCATCATGTACGATGTCGGCCGGGCCGCGGAAGCCTTTTACCTGCTCGGCTCGGCCCACATCCAGGTTGCCGACAAGACCGACGGGCCGGCCGCCACCGAACACTGGCGCGAGGCCAAGCGCTACCTGGAAGAAGCGGAACGACGCGGCCTGACCGGCGACGATGCGGGCCTTCTGCACTATCGTCTTGCCAAGGTGAGCTTTTACACACACGACGACCCGCCGCGCGTCGTGGCGCAACTCAAGGCCAACACCGAGCAGGCCGACGACCGGGCCGAGGCGTACAACCTGCTCTCGCAGGCGTATTTGCGTCTCAACCCGCCGAACGTGAAGGAAGCGCTCCTGGCCAACAAGGTGCTGCGCGAGAAGGTGCCGCAGATCGGCGAGGACGTGCTGGGGCCGGCCAAGCTATCCGGGGCCAAACTGCTTCTGCGCTTGCACCAGCCGGAGGAAGCCCGCAAGACTCTCGAAAAAATCGACGACCAGGCGCCGCCGGCCACTCTGAACGAAGCGCACATGCTGCTGGCCGGTTTGTACCAGGAGGAGCGGAAGTGGGGGGCGGCGGCCGAACTGTGGAAAGCGGTGCTGGCCGAGAAGCGCGTCACGCTGCCAGACCCCGGCTCCGTGCTGTATAACCTCGGCCTGTGCTGCCGGGCGCTGGACCAGACGGGCAAGGCGGCCGAGGCGTGGGGCGAATGCTTGCGGCAGAATCACGGCGAGGAAGGACAAGCCGCCGCGCTGGCGCTGGCCGAATTGCGCTTGCAGGAAGCCAACCCGGAGAAAGCCGTCGAGATGCTCGGCGAGGCCGTCGCCAAGGTGCGCAAGGCGGAGGACTGGAAAAATTCCCTCGCCGACCTGGCGCATGTGCGACAGTTCTTCGAGAAGAGCGTGCAGACCTATCGTCAAGCTGGTCGCTTTGACCTCGCTGTACGCTCGGCCGAGTTGTACGAACGGCTGGCTTCGCCGCCCAAGGCACAAATCCTGCGGGCCGACCTTCACGCCGAGTGGGCGCGGCGCGAACTCGACCTGGCCCGCCAGACCAAGGACGCGACCGCCCGGAACAAGGAGGAGGCGACCGCGCACGAATTGTTCCGTCAGTCCGCCGAGGCCCAGGCCGAGGCCGCCCGCATCGTGTCCGCCAAGCCGGAAAAGGACGAGCATCTCTGGCAGAGCGCCGTGTTTTCCTTCGAGGGACGCGACTATCCGCGCTCCCAGGAGAAGCTCGAAAAGATCTTGCAAGCCGACCTGGAGAACATCGAGCGCCAGAGCGAAGGCTGGTACTTGCTGGGCGAAACCTACCGGAACGTCGACAAGAAGAAAGAGGCGGAAACCGCCTACGGACGCTGCATCGAGTGCGACGCGCACTTCACCTGCCGCGCCCGCTATCAGCTGGCCATGCTCGACATCGAAGCGGGCCGCATCGACCAGGCCGCGTCGAACCTCGATCAGAACCTCAAGCTCGATCACGGCGATCCGGACCCCGAATTCCAGGAGAAATCGCGTTTCGCGCTCTGCTCGCTGCTGTACCAGAGCGGTTCCAAGTTCCCGTCGAATTACCGCCGCGTGGTCGTCCTCCTGGAAGGCGTGCTCGACCGCTCCGCGGTCACGCCGGAGGCGGTGCGGGCGCGTTACCAGTTGGCCGACTCCTATCGCCAGCTGGGTGCCCAGCGGACGGTCAATCACTACATGGGCGGGCAGATGAGCCGGGAAGCCACGGACCATTATCTGGAGGAAAACCGCCGTTCGCTGAGCCGTGCGGCCGAGGAATTCACCCGCCTGGAGGAGATCCTCAAGGATGCCGAGTTGGCCGCCCTGCTCACGGCCCGCCAGCGCACCGAGTTGCCGTTCATCGTGGCCGGCTGCAATTACAACCTCGGCGAATACGACAAGGCGTTGCGAAAGTATGAGGAGCTGGCCGCGCAGGGCGGGAAGACCGTCAACGGCCTGCGGGCGCTGGCGGAGACGGTTCGCTGCTACAGCGTCCTGAAGGACTTCGACAAGATGCGCCAGCGCACCGAACAGATCCGCACCCTGCTGCCCACGACCGAGGGGATGAGCGAGGCGGAAAAACAGCACTGGTCCGAGTGGCTCAATCTGGCCAGCAAAATCCCGATGCCGCTAAAGAACCCGGAGGGGGTGCGCGGGCAGGAGCCGCAGATCAATGTACCGCGGAATACCACGCCGTCCGTCGAACGTTCGATTCAGCCCGGCGGCACGGAACACAATTAACCAGCCCGCCGCGCCAGCAAGGGGCAGAACCCTTGCTGGCGCGGCGGGCTGGTGAGGAACATTTCATTTGCCGCGCAGGTGGTGAATGATGCGCTCGGCGAACTCGGAGCTGGGCACGCCGGCCTTCTCGCCGTAGCCGGGGAACTGCCGGGCGATGTCGTAGGTGACGTACAGCTTGCCGCCCGGCCCCTTCTGGGCGGTCTCCTCGCTCTCGGCGAAGGTCGCCTCGACGGCGTCGTTGACCAGCTTCGCCGCCTCGTCCCAGCCGAGATGCTCCAGCAGCAGCACGCCCGACAGCAGCACCGCGCCGGGGTTGGCCATGTTCTTGCCGGTGTACTTCGGGGCGGTGCCGTGCGTCGCCTCGAACATCGCCGCCCGGTCGCCGATGTTCGCCCCCGCCGCCAGGCCGATGCCGCCGACCATGGCCGCCGCCGCGTCGGACAGGTAATCGCCGTTGAGGTTCGGCGTGGCGATCACGCTGTACTCGTCGGGCCGCAGCTGGATCTGCTGGAACATGCTGTCGGCGATGCGGTCCTTGATGACGCACCTTGCCCTTGGCGTCTGCCGCCCTTGTAGACCTCGTCCTCGGTGACGACCTGGTCGCGGAACTCCGCCTGCGCCAGCTCGTAGCCCCAGTCCTTGAACGCCCCCTCGGTGAACTTCATGATGTTGCCCTTGTGCATCAGCGTGACGCTGGGCAGCTTCTTGTCGATGGCGTAGCGGATGGCCATGCGGATCAGCCGCTTGCTCCCTTCGGGGCTCATCGGCTTGATGCCGATGCCGGACGACTGGGCAGCACGTTGTAGCCCAGTTCCTTGAGCAGCGCGATGAGCCTTCTTGGCCTTGTCGCTGCCGCTCTTGAACTCGATGCCGCAGTACACGTCCTCGGTGTTCTCGCGGAAGATCACCATGTCGACCTTGTCGGCCCGCTTGTTGGGCGCCTCGACGCCCTTGAAGTAGCGCACCGGGCGGCACGCAGGCGTACAGGTCGAAGCGCATGCGCAGGTAGACGTTGATGCTGCGGAAGCCGCCGCCGATGGGCGTGGTCAGCGGACCCTTGAGGCCGAGGCTGTAATACTCGAACGCCTTGAGCGTGTCGTCGGGCAGGTAGAGTTGCCGCTGCTGCTCCTCGCTGAGCGAGGCGACCTGCTCGTCCTTGACCTGCGGGTGATAGCGTTCGCGGGCCGCGTCGCCGGCGTGGACGTCGAACCAGTGGACGCGTCGCTTGCCGCCGTAGGCCTTCTCGACGGCGGCGTCGAGGACGCGGACGGCGCAGGTGGTGATGCCGGGCACGTCGCCGACGTCGCGGCCGATGCCGTCGCCGCGGAGCAGGCAGACGATCGGGTCGTCGGGGATCTTCCAGCGGCCGTTGGCGTCGACGGTGACGCGGGTGCCCTGGCCGGGGGGAGTGAGTTTTTCGTAGGTCGGAGCCGTCATGGGAATTCCTCGGGGCGAGTTGAATCGTGTAACCTCGTTTTATCAAAGCAGCTCGCATCCGAGGAGGGGCACATAGCCCCCGGCAAGCCGGGGGAAATCAAACACCCCCGGGAAGCCGGGGGCTATAGGGCACTCAGCGCGGATTCTTCTTGACGAACACAATTCGTCTGCCATAATACAAAGATATTCGATGTATCGGAATCCTTTGCTTGTGGGCCGTCATGGACACCGAACTCGTCAAGGGCACTCTGTCGCTTCTGATCCTGTCGCTTCTGACGCGCAAGCCGATGTACGGCTACGAGATCGCGGCGACGGTGCATCGGGACACGGATGGGGCGTTCACCTGGCGGGAGGGGTCGCTGTATCCGAGCCTGCACAAGTTGCAGGCCGACGGCCTGATCGTCGGCGAGTGGGAGGAGAAGGAGACCGGCCGCCGGCGGCGCTATTACCACATCACGAAAAAAGGGCGCGAGGCGCTGCGCGAGAAGGTGACGGCCTGGACGGCGCTATTCCGGGCGGTCAACCTCATTCTGGAGAAGTCCGATGGAGAAGCTTGAGCATTACCTCGACCGCGTCTGCCGCAGCATCGGCGGCCCCAAGTCGCTGCGCCAGCATGTCCGGCAGGAATTGCGCGAGCATTTGCTGGACGCGGTGGCCGAGCACAAGGCGGCGGGGATGGCGGAGGAACAAGCGCTGGCTCGCGCCCTGGAGGATTTCGGCGGCCCGGAGGAGGTGCGGTTGGAGCTGGAGGCGGCACACGGACACCGGCTGATGCCGTTGGTGATCGACAAGGCGATGCAGTGGAAGGAGCGGACCATGCGAGCGAAGTGGCTGTGGACGACCTGGGCGTATCTGGCGGTGGTTTTGGTGATCGCGCTGGACGTGTTGTTCATCGTCTTCAACGTGGTGTACATCATTCCGAAGTTGCAAAAGCTCACGCACGACGGCGTCGTCGATACCGCGATTCTCGAAAAGACGTCCGTATCGTGGATGCCGGGTTTCCTCAACCGCCTGAGTTATATCGGGGGACAGTACACGACGCAGATGTTGCTGGCGGCGGCCGCGGCGTGGGGCCTGTTGGAATGGCGCGTCAAGAGCGAGAACAAGCCGTTCATACGCCTGGCGGTGCTGGGGACGGCGGCGGTGGCGCTGATGGTGGTGATCGTGTTCATGGCCGGGTCGATGGTAATTACCTTCTGCGTAGGGGTGCCGGCCGTGGGCCAGATGGCCCGGCCGTTCGCCGAGCAGCAGATCGCCACCATAGACAGCTCCCTCGAAGGGCTGGACCAAGCCCTGGCCAAAAAGGACTGGGAGGGGGTGAATGATAAGACGGATCGGGCGGCCGGCGCCATGAACCGTCTGTTGACCGGCCCGGCGCTCGTTTCGTTGACGAGATGGAACGAGCGACCCACCTTGGAGGATTTGCGGGCGCATGCGAACTCGGCGCGTGAAAGCCTGGCCGAAGCCCGCGAGGCTGTGCAACGGAAGGATGCGGAGGGGGTGAAGGTGGCCTTGCGGAAGTTTCACGAGGAGTATGAACCTCTGCATCAGGCGGCCAAGGCGCCCGAGCGCTGACGGCGCATTTCCATTGTTCCCGGGCCCGAGCGGATCATACGATGAAAGTTACGGTCCCTGGGTTGAGAGGGAGACCTTCCTTCATGCTGCGCTTCCGTGTCTTCATGCCGGTGTCGTCGCTTGCGCTCGTATTGTTGGTGGCCTCGACCATGCGGGCGAACCCGCCTGCGGAAGAGTTCTTCGAGAAGGAAGTGCGCCCGCTGCTCGTCGATCATTGCCTGAAGTGCCACGGCGATACCAAACCCAAGGGCGGCCTGCGGCTGACCTCGCGCACGGCGATCCTCAAAGGCGGTGACACCGGGCCGGCCGTCGTGGTAGGGAAGCCGGACGATAGCCTTCTCATCCAGGCCGTGCGCTACAACGACACGCCGCAAATGCCGCCGAAGCGGAAGCTGGAGGATCGACAAATCGCCGTCCTCACGCGCTGGGTGAAACTCGGCCTGCCGTGGCCGGAGACCGCGAGCAATCGCACGGTGGTTGGTGGCCAAGGCGAGTTCCACATCACGGAGGAGCAACGGCGTTTCTGGTCCTTCCAGCCGATCCAGGCAGTCCCTCCGCCCGCAGTGCGCGATGCGACCTGGCGCGAACGGACCTCGATCGCTTCATCCTCGCCGCGTTGGAGGCGAAAGGACTGCGTCCGGCAAAACAGGCAGATAAGCGCACGCTGCTGCGTCGCGCCACGTTCGATCTGACCGGCTTGCCGCCGACCGTCGAGGAGATGGAAGCGTTCCTGCGCAACGACAAGCCGGACGCTTTCGCTCGTGTCGTCGATCGGCTCCTTGCCTCACCCGCTTACGGCGAGCGCTGGGGCCGGCACTGGCTCGATCTGGTCCGCTACACGGACTCGTTCGACGCCCGCGGACTGGGTGGGGAGATGGATTGCGCCGACGCCTGGCGCTACCGCGATTGGGTGGTGTGGGCGTTCAACCGCGATTTGCCTTACGATCGCTTCATCACGGACCAAATCGCCGGCGACCTCGTGCCGTCTCCCGAGGGCTTCAACCGCGACGGCATCATTGCCACGGGCTTTCTCGCCTTGGGCAACTGGGGCGGCGGCGACGCCGACAAGGAGAAACTGCTGACGGACATCGCCGACGATCAGGTGGACGTGGTCAGTCGGACCTTCCTCGGCCTGACGATGGCGTGCGCCCGCTGCCACGACCACAAGTTCGACCCGCTCTCGACGGCGGATTACTACGGCCTGGCCGGCATCTTCTTCAGTACGCACATCCTGCCCAACGTCGGTCCCAAGACGAACGGCCCGCCGATGCTGCGCATCCCACTCTTGCCTCCGCAAGAAGTGGCGGCGCGTCAGAAAACGAAAGCGCCGATCCCCTACGCCAACGGGGCTCAGGAAGGCGGCGTGCCCGGCAGCCCGCACGCCGGCGTGCATGACGTGGCCATTCACATCCGCGGCCGTTACGACCGGCTGGGCGAGCGGGTGCCGCGTCGCTTCCCCGAAATCCTGGCGGGCCGTGAGCAGCAGCCGATCGCGAGCGGCAGCGGCCGGCTCGAACTGGCCCGCTGGCTGACCCGGCCCGATCATCCGCTCACGGCCCGCGTGATGGTCAACCGCATCTGGCAGCACCACTTCGGCGAGGGCCTCGTGCGGACGCCGAGCAACTTCGGCAAACTCGGCCAACCACCGAGCCATCCCGAACTGCTCGACTGGCTGGCCCGCGAATTCATGCGCGGTGGCTGGTCCATCAAGCACATGCACCGTCTGATCCTGCTCTCGGCGACCTATCGACAAAGCAGCGAGGAGTCGCCCCCCTTTTATCCCCCCCAGAATGGGGGGGATAAAGGGGGGGCGACCCGGACAATCACCTCTTTGGCCGCATGAACCGCCGCCGCCTAGAGGCGGAGGAACTGCGGGACGCGATCCTGACCGCGTCCGGCCGGCTTGACCGCACGATGGGCGGTCCCTCCGTGCGCGACTTCGCCGTGCCGCGCCGCACCCTGTACCTGATGACGATTCGCTCTGACCGTTCCGGCTTCGGCCCGCTGTTCGATGTGGCCGACCCGACGGCACCTGTCGATAAACGCACGATTTCCACCGTGGCGCCGCAGGCGTTGTTTTTGCTGAACAATCCGTTCGTGCTGGAACAGACACGGACGCTGGCGAAGCGCGTCGTCACGGCGGCGAAGGAGATGTCGTCTCAACTCGATTACGCGTATGGAATGCTGTACGGCCGGCCGCCGACGCCGCAGGAGGTCGCCATCGGAAGGGACTTCCTCCAGCGCGCGGGCGGCGGCGAACAAGCGTGGCAGGAGTACGGTGAAGTGTTACTCTGCGCCAACGAGTTCAGCTATGTGGATTGAGAGAAGGAGCTGGCAGTCCAGGAACATGGAGTTCTCCGTCAACACCCTCGCGTCGCTCGTTCATTTGTAGATATCTCCCCAGAGAAGTTGCCCGTGGCGGATTTCGGCGAGCAGTATCGGCAAGCCTTCGCTTCCCTGGGTCGCCCGCTCCGGCGCCGGGACGGGATACCGCAAAAGGAGTTGCTCGCCGCCGAAAAGCGACTCGGCCTGCGCGTGCCCGCGGCCTTGCGCCAATACTACCGGGTCGCCGGGCGGGCGGACGATTTTAACCGTGCCCACGAACGGTTGCTGCGGCCGGCGGATTGGAGCATCGAGTCCCGCAAGCTCGTCTTCATGGTCGAGAACCAGGGTGTCTTTCCTTACGGCATTCCGGCCGGCCCGCAGCCGTCGGGTGACGATCCGCCCGTCTTCGTGGGGGAGGACGACGAACCCGAGCGGTGGTACAAGGTGAATGGCCGGTGCTCGGCTTTCCTTCTGGTCATGCTCCATGCGCAAGCGGCCTACGGCGAGGCGATGCTGTATCACAACACGGCCCAGGTGCGCGCGGGCTTGAGGAGGGTTCTGGACCGCGACTGGTCCTTTGTCGGTGAACTGCACGGGATGCGGTTCTACCACAAGCCAGGGCGAGTCATCGGCTTCGAGCGCGAGGGGGACGATTTCGCGCAAGTTTACGTGGGCGCTAGCCGTGAAGCAGAGTTGGCAGCGGTTGCCCGCGACTTGAGCTTGGAGTGGGAGGAGCCGCCGTTTCCGGCCTTCTCCGCCAAGGGGGTGAAGATTACCTATTCCGTCCAGGGTGAGGGGGAGCCTGTCGTTCTTCTCCACGGCCTGTTTGGTAGCTCCGTGTTCGAGTGGACCGTTCCCGGAACGACTGCTCTTCTGGCCGAGAAGTGTCAGGTGATCGCCCTGGATTTGCCGGGCCACGGGAGTTCGGACAGGCCGACGACGGAAAAGGCTTATGGTCTGGAACTGGTGAAGGACGTAATCCGGCTCATGGATCATCTCCAGATCAAGAAGGCTCACATCGTCGGCAATTGTCTGGGGGGCATCGTTGCCGCCAAGCTCATGGCCACGCATCCGGATCGTGTCCTGTCGGGGACGCTCGCCGGCATGGGCTGGTTGAGAGGCAGGGGATTTGCCCAGAAGGTCTTCGAGCATTTCCGGCAGACCGCCGACAACGCCGTCCGCACCTGTGCCCGAACCCTCGGCAAGCTGGCACTGACGAAAGAAGAGGTCGAGGCGATCCGTGTCCCTGTAATCATCCTTGTCGGGGAGCGCGACGAAGTGGTCAAGAAACTGTATGTCGAACCTCTGCGAACGGTGCGAAAGGATTGGCGCGTGGTCACGATCCGGCGCGCGACCCATCTGAACTGTCACACAAAGCCGCAATTCAAGGAAGAGATTGCGAAGTGGTTAGCCAGACAGGCGCGGCGTTGAGCGATCTTCCCTTGCGGCACTCGCCCGCGCTGGGCGGGGTCGGGCGGAAGACGGAGACCTCCGGTCGTTGTTGTCGGCGGGGTCGGAAACCCGAGCCGAGCACCGGTCGGCGTTGGAACTCCGGGAACCTTCAGTGGCGCGGCCGGTCTGGTGGAGCGCCGGGTTCAGCCCGTTTGTCGCCCTCGATGATTGGGCCGTAGTGAGTTTGGGCCAAGTCCCCGACATCATCCGGGTAAGCCATGAACTCGTAGGACAACTCAGACACCCGCGTCACAATGGGTCCCGGCAGCAACGACCCGGCCTCCTTGACCGTCCGTCCGTCGCAGCCGATGATCTTGTTCGGGAGTAACTGCCCCAGCTCGTCTGAGGATCGGCCCTCGGACGGGAAGTGCTCGTCCACCAATGCCTGGCAGCGGTCGATGATCTCGGCCATGCGGCGGGCACCGATCACCCGGAGCACCGACTGGCGTACTCGTAGGCATCCCGACCGTGGTTCGCGAGGAACTGCAGGTACCCGCCGTTGTTGACTTCCCGGTTGACCAGCATGAGGGCAACCAACTCGCGCTGCCACTCCGCCGGAAGCGACGACACACCGGCGTCCTCGGGCATGCTGAGGTAGTACTCCCTAGCGGCTTCGTACCAGTCCACGCCATGTCTCCCTTGGCCGAACAACTCGATCACCAGCCGACCCAGGCACAACGAACCTTCATTATCGTGGTCGGTCTGCGGACGATCAACAGATTGCGGTTCCGTTCCTTCAAGGGATCTTCAGCGACCTCGAACCAGCCAACATACGAGGCGAAAAACCCCTCCACGGCCATCCGGAACACGGCTGATGAGGGCGTCCGGGTCAGTCTGATGCCGGGTCGTGCCATCCGGCGACAATTCACGTCAAGTCAGGCTACCCCCGGCCACCGTCACCAAACAATGTGCGTAGCGACATCGTCCGCTCCCTAGGGTTGAAGGGTCTCTGTAGAAGCTCTCAGGTCCGATCGCTGTTCTGGGACGTTTTCCATCGGGCCAATTTTTTGGGGAAGCAGGGCCGCACTTTTGGGGAGCAGTCTTGCCTGAGGTTGAGCAGCCTGCCTGGCACCGTGGGGAAGGCCGCCTCTCAGAAAAAGGCCGTTGGCAATTTGGCAGTCTGGCAGTCTCGCCCGACCAAATGGACGTAAGTTCCTAAATCCTAAGGGATTGGGATGTGTACTCCACCCTGCCAAATTGCCCCTTCCATTTGGCAGGGTGGCAAGGTCGCCTTTTGGGTCTTTGCTCTCGTCCCGAAGGTTCCGGACCTAAACGAAAGAACCTCCCGGCCAATCTCTTACCCTGCGGTCAACAAGAAACAGCCCGGTAGAAGCTCCTATTTCCCCAGGACGCGCCAGGAGACATGCGATAAACTGGACAGTACCCGCGAGGTTAAGCAATGACGGACCCCGCTTCGATGTTCGATCGCCGCCGCATACTGCGGCACTTCGCCAACGGTTTCGGAATGCTCGGCCTGGCCGGACTGCTCGCCGACGAGGCGCGCGCCAACTCGGTCGCGGCCAACGATCCGCTGGCGGTGAAGGCACCGCATTACCCAGCGAAGGCCAAACGCCTCCTCTTCTTGTTCATGTCCGGCGGCCCCTCGCACGTCGATACGTTCGATCCCAAACCGCGACTCGAACGCGACAACGGCAAACCGCTGCCGTTCGAGCAGCCCAAGCTGGTGCGGACGCGCACGACGAACATCCTCCGCTCGCCGTTCAAGTTCAAAAAGCACGGCCAAAGCGGGATCGAAGTCAGCGATCTGTTTCCCAACGTCGCCCGCCGCATCGACGATATCTGCGTCATCCGCTCGATGGTGGCGGACAACATCAACCACAACGGCGCCTGCTTGCAGATGAACACGGGCGAACAGGCGTTCTCGCGGCCCAGCCTCGGCTCGTGGTTGCTGTACGGACTCGGCAGTGAGAACCAGAGCCTTCCCGGCTTCGTCGTCATCAGTCCGGCGCAGCCGGCCCAGGGAGCGCCCTGTGGAGTTCCAGTTTCCTGCCCGCCGCCTACCAGGGCACGCTGGTCGCCGATTTGAAGAACCCTATCGCCAACCTGAAGAACGTCCGCTACGACTTGCGGCGGCAGAGGGATCAACTCGACACCCTCCAGCGCCTCAACGAGCTGCATCGCAGTCAGAGGCAAGCCGATAGCCAGCTCAGCGCCCGCATCGCGTCCTTCGAGCTGGCCTTTCGGATGCAGATGCGCGCCCGAGGCGTTCGACATCGAATCGGAATCCCCGGCAACGAAGCGTCTGTACGGTTTGCACGACAAAACGACGGAAATCTTCGGCAAGCAGTGCTTGATGGCCCGGCGGCTGATCGAGCGCGGCGTGCGCTGCGTGCAGGTCTATCACACGCAGACATCACGGCGTTCCAGTTGCCAGTTGTGGGACCAGCACGGCGGGCTGAAGACGGAACTCCCGGCCAACTGCGCCGCGACCGACCTTCCCCTCGCCGGCCTGCTCCACGATTTGAAGTCGCGCGGCCTGCTCGAAGATACGATCGTGCTATGGGGCGGCGAGTTCGGCCGGACGCCGACCGCCGAGGGCAACGACGGCCGGGAGCATCACCCGTTCGGCTTCACCATGTGGCTTGCCGGCGCAGGCATCCGCGGCGGCCTCGCCTACGGGGCGACCGACGAGTTCGGCTGGCACGCTGTCGAGAATAAGGTCCACGTCCACGACCTGCACGCCACGCTCTTGCACCTGATGGGGATCAACCACGAACGGCTAACGTATCGCCACGCCGGGCGCGACTATCGGCTGACGGACGTGCATGGCAACGTCGTCAAGGCGATCCTCACCCGTCCGTAATTGCTCCGTCCGGCGCGGGGCACAAGAAATGATGAGAAACTCGGCGGAGTTTTTTTGGGAGGCGGTTGCGTTGTTGGCAGCGACTCAAGCCGCTGGCGGTTGGCGTAACGCCTCCGCGATCGGTCCCAACCGCGTCTGCCCCAACGTCCCCTCCCAACGCGGTGCCCGCGCCAACAACAACGCAAACATTCCATGCACCACCATCACCACGCCCACGAAGGCATGGAAGCGACGAGCACCCGTTACGTTCCCATCGTCCACCCCCCAAAACACCTTCAGACGGCCGTTGACACGCTCCACCGACGTGCGGCCCTTGTAACGACGCTCGAACTCCTTGGTCGCCCGCGGGATCGGCGGAAAACGGCGCAGGTCCACCGCACAGGGCACCCGCACCGTCAAACCGTACGACCGGCCCGCGCTGCACTTGTTCTGGCTGGGGCAATCCCAGCCCTCGTGCAACGCCGGGCAGCGGTAACGCACGCTGTCACGCCCCGCCTCGTAACCGACATACGCCATGCGGTGACGCACCGGCGTGACGCTGACCGTGTCATAGCAGTACACCGTGCCCGCCTCGTCGTGTACCAGATGCAGCGGGTAACGAGCGCCCGGCAGCGGCCGCTCTGACTCCTCCTTCCACAAGGCGCGGTTCTGAATCAAGGGCTTAATCCCCGCGGCGTGTAAGGCCTCATGCACCTTCTCGTCGTCGGCCGCCTTGTCGTAAGCCAGCGTCTTCATCCGCCCCGCCGGCAGGTTGGCCTGCGCCTGACGCACGAGCACGGGTACCACTTCGTTGTCGCCGGTCGCGGTGTCGCTGACGTGGTAGGCCAAGCTCACCTCATGCGCGACATCGACCAGCAAGTGCAGTTTGTAGCCGAACCACTCGACGACCTTGACCACCTTGCCCTCCTCGTCGCGGTACTCCTTTTTCCCGCCGGACGGTTGTGGCAGTCCCTGGGCGATTTCCGCGGCGACGGCCTTGGCGGCGGCCTTGGGCCGGGCGTTGAGGGTCGTCGAATCGCCGGCACTATTGCGGCCGAGGTCGGGCACGGCCAGGCCCAGGCGTCGGACCAGGTGGTCAAAGAGGGCGTGGAGGTTATCCCGATGGGGCGGTTGGCCCAGCACGTCGAGGAAGCGGGAGAGATTCCAGTCGTGGGGAATCTGGTCGGCGGCGGTGATGTCCAGCAGTCGACACAAGGAAGGATTACGGTGCAACTCGGCCAGGGTGTCGTTGATATGGGCGTGGCGGAGGGCGATGGTCAACAGCAGGATGCGCCACAGCCGTGGCAGGGGGAAGTCGTCGCGTCCCTTGCCGCGTGCGGCCTGGAGTCCGTCGAGGAGGGGTTGATCGGGGACGCTGTGGAGCAGGTCGCGGAGGGTGGCGAGGGTGGGATAGTCTTCCAGTTCGGCCCAGGCGAAGAGCGGTTGTGCGGCGTGGATGGCTTTCATAGCGCAGCTCCGTTGCGGTTGGGAAGAGCGAGGGGCTGGTTTACAGCGCAAGGGAACGCCCGGCGAGGGGCCGGCTGGGGTAAAAAAGCGAAAAAAGGGTTGAGCGGGGATGTCCAGAGCAGGAAAACAAGAGGCGCTGGGGTAAGCGTTCAAAACCACGAACGTAAGTCCAAGAACGAGAGAGCTTCCCAACATCGCAAGCGGCTCTTTTTTTGGAGATAATCGTTGCCATCGCAACTTGGCGCGGATACCTTAATAAAACTACATCTCCGGAGGCAGACCATGACGGTCCCGCCGCCGGCAATCGTGACATGACAACCTAGTCTTTCAGCCCGGAAAGTCCCATGCGCCCTCTTTTCGTCCTGAGCGGTCTTCTGACATTCGTGGCCTCGTCGGTTGCGCTGGCGAACAACCCGCAAGTCGCCGTGCTTCGGGAGCAGATCAAAGTCCTGCGCGCCGAAGAGAGGAACCTCGTCCAACTCATCAAGCAACAGTACAACTCGATCATCAATATCGCGAAGCTCAACGAGCGCCAGCTTGCCCAGCTGCGCAAGGAACTGGGGCAGCAAGAGCGCCAGTACCTTTCCCTCACCGCCAACGCAACGCAGAAGCAGAACATCCGAGGCCAATACGGCTATCTGCGCCAGGTGCTCGGCGGCGAGGTTCGGCTGGATGCCGCGGTGATCCGCAAGCTCCGCGAGCAAGAAACCCTTCACGTCCGGCTCATTCAGACCGTCTACAAGGTCAAGATCCGGGAAATGGAGCAGGTGATCCAGGTCGCCAGCAAGATCCCGACCCCGGGGCGGAGAAGGTAATCCCTTCGGGAACCTTCCGCACGGCCAAATACGACTGCATGTCATTGGAGCAAACCTGACAAGGGCCGGGCGCTCCGGCCCTTCCCGCCACGCATCCACGTAGTATACTCTCTTGCCGTCTCGAAACGTCGTCGCCGGCAGTGGGTCTGGGCATGCGCTGGTCCATCATTCGTCTCATTTGGCTCCGCGAATTGCGCGACCAGCTCCGGGATCGCCGCACCATCTTCATGATCGCCGTGCTGCCGGTGCTGCTTTATCCGGTCGCCGGCTTCGGCGTCCTCCAACTGGCCACCGGCTACCTGGGCAAACAGAGCGTCATCGGCGTGCAGGGCCAGCAATATCTGCCCGCCCTGACGCCCAACTGCCCGGCCCTCAGTCCTGTGCCCGCGCTATCATGGTTCGCGATCACGCCGTCGGCCGCGGGCGCTCCCCTGGGCATGGTCGAGCAACTTACCGCCGCCTCGGCGCTGGACCTGGCCCGGCAAAACGATCCGCGCCAGGATTATCCCCCGCTTTTTCTCCACGAGGGCGACGAGCTTGCCTTCCCGACCCTCTACCTCGACAATCCCGACGACGCACAGACAATCCACATTCGGAGCCTGGACGTGCCGACGCCGAGCGCCGACCCGACGCCGCTGGATCGCAAGGATTACTCGCGGCACATCAACGGTACGCCGCACGACTTCCTCAAGCACGTCGATCGCACCGCCCTCGACAACCGGCAGGTCGATCTGCTTCTGGTGGTGCCGGCGAATTTTCAAGAATTGCTGCACCGGCACGGCCGGCCGATTCTCTACGTCCTGACGCGCGAGGGCGACGACCGCTCGCGCCTCGTGGACAATCGCGTTTCACTCGTTCTCAAGCAGTGGAGAAGGCAGCTCAAGGAAACGCGTCTACTGCGGGCGGGATTGCCGGCGGATTACGACGATCCGATCGAGATCCGCGACGCGGTGCGGGCCAAGCCCCTGGGCAAGCGTGCCTCCGACGACATGCTCGATATTCTCGTGCGGATTTTCCCGTTCATTCTCGTCATGTGGTCGCTGGCCGGCGCCCTCTACCCGGCCGTGGATTTGTGTGCCGGCGAAAAAGAGCGCGGCACGATGGAGACATTGCTCATCAGCCCGGCCAGCCGCGAGGAGATCGTCTGGGGCAAGTTCCTTACGATCTGGGTCTTCAGCGCAGCGACGGCCCTGCTCAACCTGCTGAGCATGGGGCTGACCACCTGGCAATTCAGCACCAAGCTCATCGCGGATGCGTCCTTCCGCCCGGCCGCGTTGTTCTGGGCCGTCGTCCTTTTGCTGCCGTTGTCGGCGTTCTTCAGCGCCATCTGCCTCGCCGTCGGCGCCTACGCCCGCAGCTCGAAGGAGGGACAGTATTACCTGATGCCGCTGTTCCTCATCACGATGCCGTTGATTTTCCTGACGCTGGCGCCGGGGGTGGAGCTGAACCATTTTTACAGCATGGTGCCGGTCACGGGCGTGGCGCTTCTGTTACAAAAACTGATGGCGGCCAAGTCCCCCGGCGGCGACCCGTGGGGCTATTTCCTGCCGGTGCTGGCGCCCACGATCGTGTATAGCTGGCTGGCGCTCCGCTGGGCGATCGAGCAGTTCCAGCGCGAGGAAGTGCTGTTCCGCGAGGCCGAGCGCCTCGATCTTCGGCTCTGGCTACGGCGTCTGTTCCGCGAGAAAGAGGAACTGCCCAGCGCGGGGCAGGCGTTATTCTGCTTCGGGTTGATTCTGGGACTGCACTGGATGTCCCTGAACGCCGGCGATTCGAGCGCCGCCCGCTTCCTGGCCTTCGTCGCGGCCCCGCCTTTGTTCATGGCCCTGCTCTTGACCACACGGCCCCGCCACGGCCTGGCGCTGCGTCTTCCGCCCTGGTGGGCCTGGCCGGTCGCCGTGGTCCTGGCCCTTCTGCTCCTACCGCCCTTTTCCGCGCTGACGGTCTTCTTGCTCGAACAGTTCCCGCAGATCAAGCAGACCCTGCTCGAAGCGCAGGGCGTCACGCGCGGCACCGGCTCGTCCCCGGCAACCGCGAGCGAGGAAGGTCGCGGACTGGCCCTGCTGCTCCTCAGCCTTATCCCGGCCGTGTGCGAGGAACTGGCCTTCCGCGGCTTCATGCTCAGCGGTTTGCGCCGGCGTTTCCGGCCGTGGACGGCCATTCTTCTTAGCGGATTCCTCTACGCCCTGTACCAGATGAACGTCTTCCAGTTCGTGCCGCATTTCCTCGTCGGCGTGGTCCTGGCCCTGCTCGCCATGCGCACCGGCAGCGTGCTGAGCGCGATGGTCTTTCACGGCGTCTGGAACAGCTTGCTGATGCTTCCCTTCGTTTGGCCCGAGGCGTGCGCACCGGCTGGAGACCGTCTTTTCGGACACGGCCTTCTTGCCGGCCGGCCTCGTGCTGGGTTGCCTTCTGCTGGCCGTTCCGATCCTGATGCTGCTGCGTCCGCGTTCCGTCGTTCGCACTCAGCCTGGACAATCGCTCTCGCCTCCTTTAGAAAATCCCGGTATGTTATCGGCAGGGCGGTTCCGTGCCGCCGAAGTCCGCGACGCCCCAAGGCGTTGAGTAACCCTATCGCGCAGACCGGGAACATCGATGCCAGACCCAGAGCGGCCCAAGCGTGGGGTTCCCGAGGGGCTGTGGATCCGCTGCCCCCAGTGCAAGGCCACTATCTTCCGCAAAGAGGCCGAGAGCCGGCTCAACGTTTGCCCGGAATGCGCTTACCACTTCTACTTGCCCGCCCGCGATCGGATCGCCCAGCTTCTGGACGCCGACAGCTTCGAGGAGTGGTTCACCGACCTGCGCCCACGCGATCCGCTGGAGTTCAAGGATCGGCTGCCCTATGCGGAGCGCTTGCGGGCCGAGCAAGCTAAAACGGGTATGTTCGATGCCGCCGTGGTCGGACGCGGCTTCATCCGCGGCCGGCCGGTCGTGTTCGGCGTAACGGACTTCGCTTTCATGGCCGGCAGCATGGGGTCGGTGGTCGGCGAGAAACTGACGCGGGCCGCCGAGGAGGCGACGCGCTTGCACCTGCCGCTTTTGTTCGTCAGCGGTTCCGGCGGCGGGGCGCGGATGCAAGAAGGCATCTTGTCTCTGATGCAAATGGCCAAGGTCTCCGCCGCCCTGGGACGTTACGACCGCTCCGGCGGCCTCTACGTGTCGATTTTGACCAACCCGACCATGGGCGGTGTGGCGGCCAGCTTCGCCTTGCAAGGGGACATCACCCTGGCCGAGCCGGGCGCCCTGATCGGCTTCGCCGGCAAGCGGACCATCTGGAACACGGTGCGCTTGGAGTTGCCGGAGGGTTTCCAGACCAGTGAATTCTTGCTGGAACATGGCTTCATTGATCGAATCGTGCCGCGCAAGGATCTGCGCACCGAGGTCGCCCAGATCATCGACTACTGCGAGCATTGACAGGAACCCGGCGTCCGAGAGAATAGAGGTATTGGGTTTTGAACCCTGGCGAGCCAATTCCCTGAAATGAGGTTGGTCCGTGGGCCTGTTTAGCTTTTTCAAATCCAAGCCGAAGAGCAATGTGCCGATCATCGACCTGCGCAAGCGCTTCGAGCTGTTGGGGAGAACGGGCCAGGGCAGCATGTCCAAGGTATGGCGGGCGCGCGACAAGAGCCTCGGCCGAACCGTCTGTGTGAAACTGCTCGACAGGGAGAAGACCGCCAAGTTCGAGGCGCGCTTCATCGGCAATACCAAGCCGAAGGAAGGCGCCATCTGCATGACCTTGCGGCACAAGAACGTCGTCCAGACGTTCGAGTACGGCATGACGACCGAAGGCGAGCCGTACCTGGTCATGGAGCTGATCGACGGTATGGGGCTGAACTACCTGATCGAGACCAAGAGTCCGCAGCTGGAAGGCAACCGGATCAACTTTTTGTCGCAGGTCGCCGACGCCCTGGAATATCTGCACAAACAGGGCTACCTCCATCGCGACATCTGCCCGCGTAACGTCATGGTCACGCGCGACGGGCTGGTCAAGCTGATCGACTTCGGCCTGACGATCCCGAACCTGCCGCAATTTCTCAAACCGGGCAACCGCACGGGCACGCCGAACTATTTGGCTCCCGAGCTGATCCGCCGGGTGACGACGGACCAGCGCGTCGATCTGTTCGCGCTGGGCGTGACGGCGTATGAGGTCTACACCGGCAACCTGCCGTGGGAGAAAACCGAGTCGTTGCAGACGCTCCTCAGCCACATGAACAGTCCGGGCAAGGATCCGCGCACCTTCAGCCCGAAAATGGACAAGCCGACCACCCAGTTTCTGCTCAAGGCCGTCGAGCGCGACCCGAACTGCGCGCTTCCAGAGCGCCGCGGATTTCCGCGAAGCCCTTCAGCGCTTGCCGAAGGCGTAAATTAATTAACCACAGAGACACAGAGGCACAGAGAAGACAAGAAGATCAAAATGAATTCTTGTCTTCTCTGTGCCTCTGTGTCTCTGTGGTTAGTTCTTTTTTATTCGCGCACGGATCGTTGGCCCCAGGGGATAGGCATGGTCGGCGGCCGGCGGTGGCGGTCCTTGCGCGGGTCGCGCGGCCGATCCTTGAACCAGGTGACAAAGCGCGTCAACTGCTTGACGGCCTCCTCGTAGGCTTGTTTGCCCTTCTCGGCCGTCGCCAGTTCCGCCTCGCCGAGAACGCCCGTATCGGAATAACTGCTCGTCCACGAAATGATCGTGGCGGGGCCGGCCGCGAATAGATCGACCCAGTTGAACGGACTTTTCTCCTCGTTGAAGCTGATGACGCCGCTCTTGATCTTGTCCTTGCGAACATTGTCGCCGTCGAGATAGAGGTACAGTGACGTTTCCAATTCGCAGGCGTGGGCACAGCCGCCGGGGAACTTGCTCTGCCGCCAGCGCGGCAGGAACTCCTTGTCCACCGTCAGCAGGTTCCACCACGCCCCCAGGATGCACTCGGCGTCCGTCTCCAGGTTGGTCCGCCGGGCCACCAGATCGAGGTTGGGCATGTTCGAGCCGTGGCCGTTGAGCAGCAGGATTTTCTTGAAGCCGTGGTAGGCGAGCGACTTGGTGATGTCGAGCACATGGTGCATGAAGTGCTCGAAATCGTTGTTGATCGTGCCGGGAAAGTCCATGACGTGCCCGGTGTAGCCGTAGCAGACCGTCGGCAAGACCAGCATCTTATCCGGCCCGGCCCGGCCCGCGCCACGGGCGATCTCGGTAGGGCAGATGAGATCGACATCGAGCGGCAAATGCGGGCCGTGCTGCTCGACGGCCCCGCAGGGCACGACGCAGACCTTGCCCAACTCCACCGCGTCGTTGATCTCCGGCCAGGTCAACTTTTCGTAGCGATACTCTTTCAAGGCGCGACTCGTCATGGCCAAACCTCCTCGGGACAGAATTCTCCGAACCGATGGATTGAACTGAGGATGGCTGGCTTTCGCAAATCAATTCCGGAGAAAAAATGGGAGTCGTGCGCAAGTCAGGCGGTTGGCGGCGTTCATCGAACGAACAGAGGAGCGGCCCAGGTAAGCACACGAGATGAGCCGGGTTCGCCCTCCTGGCCTGCGAACGGCGGGTTCACAACGCCACCCGTTTGTGGATTCCGTCCCTGCCTCGGACACGGTGAGCCACCGTCGCCGGTCGGCACGCACCCGGCCATCTCCCTAACACCAGGCACCAACTCTTCCCCAATAGAAGACACCCGGGGCGTTCCCGGGTGTTCTTCTTTTTTCATACTTACCAGCCCGCAGCGCAAGCAAGGGAAATGGTAAGCGAAACGCACTCAAGGTCTCGGATCGGCGTCGGCGATCGAGTTGGCGATGGAAGCCGACAGGGGGTCGGCAGGCCGGCCGTCGCGCTGTTCCAGCGCGTCTTGCCGGACTTCGGCCTCATACAGATCGGCACTGAAGTCGCTTGATGTCTCGGCCCAATCCCTTCTCGGACGCCGCCACCACCGTCAGGACGCGCTCGAGGTCGCCGTCATCGAGCCACAAGCCGCCGCAGTTCGGACATTTATCGAGCACGACTCCGCTATCGCCGGCGTAGTTGAACGGCCGCATGGCCACTCCGCAGCGCGGGCAGGGGGCGTCTTCCACCACGTCGGTCAAGTCGATGCCGGTGCGGACGGCCGGCCCCGTCTCCAGAATCACGGTCGCCTCGATGATGGCCTTGAGGTCGTCCGGCTCCATCCACTGCCCATGACAGCGTTCGCAGCTTTCGAGCGTGATGTCGCCTTGCTGCTGCGGCGATAAGGCGACGTGGCAACGAGGGCACAGGTTCATGGCTTCCCTCCAGGGCGAGCGACGGGGCTGACAGCGCCGTCCATACTCGCAAGGAGAAAATGCAGCAACCCCCATGCCGTCTCCGCCGAAGGCACAAGCGGATCAGCGTTTTTTCAGAGGCCCATCCACATCGTCTTGAGGCAGTTCCTTCTCGAACTGGTTCTCGTCCTTTAGCTCCTTTTTGAGGCGATACATCTCCGCCTTGAGCGTCTCGACTGTCTTGGCGTAGGCCGGATCGTTGTAGACGTTGCGTAGCTCATGCGGGTCTTTTTGCAGGTCGAACAGTTCCCACTGGTCGATTTTGTTGAAGTAGATGAGCTTGTAGCGGTCAGTGCGGATACCGTAGTGCGGCTGAACACGGTGGTGCATGGGGTAGTGGTAATAGCGGTAGTACATCGCCTTCCGCCAGTCCGCGGGGTGTTCGCCCTTGAGCAGCGGCAGGAAGCTGCGTCCCTGCATGTCGGCCGGCACTTGCAGTCCGGTAGCGTCCAGAAGAGTCGGCGCGAAATCCACGTTGAGGATCATGGCATCGTTCACCGTCCCCGGTTTGACCGCGGCGGGCCAGCGCACCAAAAATGGCATCCGCAGCGATTCCTCGTACATGAAGCGCTTGTCGAACCAGTCGTGATCGCCCAGGAAAAAGCCCTGATCCGACGTGTAAACCACGATCGTATTCTGCGTCAGGCCGTGCTTGTCGAGATAGTCGAGCAGCCGGCCGACGTTGTCGTCCACCGAGGCGACGCAGGCGAGATAGTCGCGCATGTAGCGCTGGTATTTCCACTTCTTGACGCCTGCCCCGTCAGTCCTTCGGGTGGCTTCTGTTTGAGGTCCGTGGCGTTGAGGTCGCGGTCGATGCGCATGGTCGCCTCGCGGGTGGCGTCGGAGCGCGTGGCGAAATCGTCGTCGAACGTCTCCGGCAGGGGCACTTGCACGTTCTCCCACTGCTTCTGGTGTTTCTCGTCCGGCTGCCAGGGCCGGTGCGGCGCCTTGTGATGGCACATGAGGAAGAACGGTTTGTGTTTCGGCCGATTGTCGAGGAAAGCCAGCGAAAAGTCGGCGATGAGGTCGGTGCAATAGCCGGTGTGTTTCTTGCGGCCTTCCGGCGTGAGGAAGACCGGGTTGTGATAGGCGCCTTGGCCGGGCAGGATGTTCCAGTAATCGAAGCCGGTCGGCTCGGTGCCGAGGTGCCATTTGCCGATCATGCCGGTGTGGTAGCCGGCGGCTTGCAGATACTTGGCGAGCGTGGGCTGGCTGCCGTCCATGTGGTTGAAGACAGGCACGCCGTTTAGGTGGGCATACTTGCCGGTAAGGATGGCCGCCCGGCTCGGCGTGCAGATGGAGTTCGTGGCGAAACAGTTGGTGAAGCGCATGCCCCACGTAGCGAGGCGGTCGATGTTGGGCGTTCGATTGATCTTGCTGCCGTAGGCGCTGATGGCGTGGGCGGCGTGGTCGTCAGCCATGATGTACAGGATGTTCGGCCGCTTTTCGGCCGCCCGGAGTGACGACGTGAAGACGGTCAGGGCGAGGCACAGGCCGGTCGTGAGGGAGAGGATTTTCATGGTAGCAGCTCACTTCGTGAAGCAAACCGGTGGTAACGGCACCATCATCTCCCATCGTCAAGGGACCTTCAACTCCTTTCTGGAGGTCGGAGGAATGCGACGGAGTTGACGATTGCCTTCGGCAGGCAGGTATGGTAGCTTGCGGCCTCCGAAACAGTTAATTGGGGAGAACACGCCGCATGAGCGCCCTGCCTCCTCTTCGCGCCCGTGGTTTACAGCTTTTACGAGAAGCTTTGAAAGATCCTGGCGCCGACTTTCGGACAGGTCAATGGGAGGCCATCGAGGCTTTGGTACATGCCTGCGCCCGTTTACTCTTGGTCCAGCGAACGGGCTGGGGCAAAAGCGCGGTTTACTTCCTGAGTACACGCTTGCTGCGCGAGCAAGGGGCCGGCCCCACCTTGCTTGTCTCGCCGCTGCTGGCGTTGATGCGCAACCAGATCGACGCCGCCGTCCAGCTTGGCGTGCGAGCGGAAACAGTCAACTCCACCAACTTCGAGGAATGGAATAGGATCGAAGAATTGCTGAGGGCTGGGGCGATTGATGTGCTGATTATTTCCCCAGAACGGTTTGCCAACGACAGGTTTCTGAGCCGGATGCTCCTGCCTCACGCGGCACGGGTGGGTCTGTTCGTCGTTGACGAAGCCCACTGCATTTCAGACTGGGGCCACGATTTCCGTCCGGATTATCGCCGCATCCTCCGCATCTTGGAGCGATTGCCAGCCAACATCCCCGTTTGTGCCACGACCGCCACGGCGAATGATCGTGTGGTCGCCGATGTGGTGTCCCAACTTGGCCCAAACCTCGAAGTCTATCGCGGTCCGCTAGTGCGAGACACTCTACGGTTGCAAACTGTTCCCTTGCCACACGATGCTGCCAAGTTGGCTTGGTTGGCGTATAACCTCCCTCGATTGCCAGGAAGCGGCATCGTCTACGCCCACACAATACGCTGGACCGAACGGATTACCGCATGGCTTAGAAGTCGCGGCATCGAGGCCGTCGCGTACTCGGCCGACCTCTCCGACAAGGACAGGCGGGAGAGGGAAGGGCAGCTTTTGAGGAATAAGATTAAGGCCTTGGTCGCCACGACGGCCCTAGGAATGGGTTACGATAAGCCGGACCTAGGTTTCGTGGTCCATTTCCATCAACCGCCTTCGGTTGTCCATTACTACCAGCAGGTCGGCCGCGCGGGGCGTTCCATTTCACGGGCTTATGGAATCATGCTCTCCGGTGGAGACGACCGTGATATCAACGATTATTTCATTCAACAGGCGTTTCCTCCGGAGGAAGATGTAGTTGCGATTCTGGCCGCGTTGGAGCAATCCGAACATGGGCTGACGGCAAAAGAACTCGAAGCGGCTGTGAATCTCTCCCGACTTCGGATCGAGCGTGTCTTGAAGACCTTGGCAGTGGAAAACCCCGCGCCACTAGCACGACTGGAGAATCGCTGGGTCACAACACCTCACCGCTACGACTCGGAGCGACGGCAGCGTCTGATCCAACATTTGACCCGAATCCGCCATGACGAACAGGGGCAGATGGACTCCTACCAGAAGCATGCGGGTTGCCTGATGGAGTTTCTCGCCCGTGCGCTAGACGATCCGGCCGCAACGCCTTGTGGGAAATGCGCTCCCTGTCTGGGCCGGCCCGATGTTCTGAGAGAGATATCCGATGATCTGACGAGGGAGGCAACGGCCTTTCTACGTCGTTCTGATCTACCGATCAAACCTCGCATTCAATGGCAGACAGGCGCCCTGCCCATATTCGGTTGGCAAGGAAGGATCGCCGCAAAATTGAGGTCTCAGCACGGTCGCGCCCTCTGTATTCTGGGTGACGCAGGCTGGGGGAATCTAGTTCGGCATGGCAAGTATCAGGACGGCAGGTTTGGGGAAGAACTGGCGGAAGCGTTGGCCGTCCTCGTCCGCAGCTGGCGTCCAAACCCGACACCCACTTGGGTGACGTGTGTTCCCTCGCTGAATCATCCCGATCTGGTGCCCGATCTGGCCAGTGGTCTCGCGTCGCGCCTCTCCCGCCCTTTCAGCGCGGCTGTTCGCAAGGTGCGGGCGACCCGGCCTCAAAAAGACATGGAAAATAGCTGGCAGCAAGCCCATAATTTAGATGGGGCCTTCCACATCGACAGTTGGACAGGTCTTGCCGGGCCGGTGCTGCTGATCGATGACATCGTTGATTCCGGCTGGACATTCACCGTAGTGGCCGCTTTATTGCGCCAGGTAGGCAGCGGTCCCGTGTTCCCTCTCGCCCTGGCCGCCAACCGTTAACGAGGTCCGTTGCGATGGTCTCAACCATCCTCTCGCAGGGGGAAGTCCACCCGGACACGAAGACCGTTTTGCTGCTATGCGGCACCTTCGCCAAGGGGACCGGACCGGCCAAGCCCCTGAACTTAACAGAATACAATGCTCTGGCAGCGTGGCTGGGTCGATTGGGAAAACGCCCCGCCGACCTGCACCGGAACTCTGAAGAACTGCTGTCGCTCTGGGAGCCTGGATTACCTCCACCGGAACGCCTCCGGGATTTGCTCGACCGGGGCATGCAGATGGCTCTAGTGCTGGAGCACTGGCAGCGCCTGGGAATATGGGTGATTAGCCGGGGGGAGGAGCGTTACCCGGAGCGTCTGCGGCGCAACCTTCGATCCGCTGCCCCACCGCTGCTCTATGGTGCCGGCGACATCGCCCGCATCGGCTTGGGAGGGCTGGCGATCGTAGGTTCCCGCGATATTGACGAGGAGGGGCTTTCTTTCACCCGAAGGGTCGCTGAACGCTGTGCTGGCCAAGACATCCAAGTCATCTCGGGCGGTGCCCGCGGAGTGGATCAAGCGGCCGTTGCCGCGGCCCTGGAGACTGGCGGCGGTGCGATTGTGGTACTGGCCGACCGTCTCGATCGGACAGCGACTTCGCGCGACGCAAAGGAACCTCTTCGCGACGGTCTGCTCACTTTGATTACCCCTTACGAGCCGGAGTCCGGATTCACCGTCGGCAAGGCGATGGGGCGGAATAAGCATATTTATGCGTTCGCCGACTCTGCCCTGGTCGTCCGATTCACGTCGGGTGAGGGAGGCACCTGGGCGGGAGCGGTCGAACAACTCGCCCGTAATAAGTCCGGCTCATCTTGCGTTCCGGTGTTCTTCCGCTGCTCCCACAATCCGGAAGACGGAAGCGAGGAACTGCAAAGCAAGGGCGCTGTGCCGTTTCCCGAGGAGGATTTCTCAAGAGGCGACATCTTGGACCTCCTGACCCGGACAGCACTCCCTCCAGAACAGCCCCAGGCCGTGCCCACGTGCGATTCGGCTGGCCCCATGCCAGCCACGGATGGAGACACGACATCAGGCATGGAGCAGCTGATCGGATCAGAAAGGGTCACCCCGACTTCGGTAATCGCACCAACTCCCGCGCCGGTGCCGGAGGTCTCGGCTGACGTGGAATCAGATACGTGCTATCACCGTTGCCTTCCTTTGCTCCTCCAGCACCTTCAGCACGAAGTTGGCACGGCACAACTCCCGAAAATCGCTAAGCAACTTGAGCTCCAACTTCCTCAACTCAAAAAGTGGCTGACTCGTGCTGTTGGGGAAGGGAGAGTGAAGAAGAAGAGAAAGAAGCGGGTGGTTTACGTAGATGCGTCCTTGGGGAAAGAGCCAACTATGTTTGATCGCGACGGTGATGCCGCGTGACGATTGAGTCGATCCCCTTTGAAGGAGGCTCTGAACCACCCCGTATTTCCAGATCACATCGGGATAACGCGCAGCGTGTAGTGTGCCTCGGCGGGATGAAACTCTCCACCGCCCGGTGCGATATTCTTGAGTCGCAGTTCATACACGAAGCCCGGCCGCATCTCGGCAAGTTTCAACGTCACCCGACGCGCGCCGGAAGCGACGGTCACGTCCGTCACTTTCTCCGCCCGGCGATCGCGGTCGGGGCCTCCGTAGGCCGGCGTCGGTTCGCGGCGATAGGACTGGATCGCGTAGCTTTCCGCTCGTCCGGCCAAGGCGCGATCGATCGGGCGGAGAAAGTCGATGACGAAACCCTCGTGCGTCGTCCGGACTTCGGCGATGCCGCAGGGGAGTTTGTCGGACTGGACTTGGACGCGGACAATTTCGCCGACGTTGTTGCCCGCGCCCCAGCCGCTATCGCGGATGCTGCCGACGTACAGTTCGCCTTGCGGCGAGACGGCACAAACAAGCGGCCCCAGGAAGCCGCGCTGCGGGTCGGATGGCGGGATGCTGAGCGGATAGGCGGCGCCCTGGAACGTGTCGCCGACGCGCTGAAGGGTCATGCGGACCAGGCGGCGCGTGTCGTATTCGCAGCCGATCAGATGGCCTTCGAGCGGGCCGAAGGCGTCGCGGCCGAGTTTGGTGCGCAGTTCTTGCGGGGTACACAGAAAACAAATGCCGTTGACGCTGCGTGTCCAGGGGTGCGGGATGTCGATGGCGGCCGGCGTGCGCGCCGGCGCCGGCTTACCGCGATCGAGGAAATTGATGAAGCCGAAATGGGCGCCGCGCCGGACGTGGTTCAATTCGTTGAATGGTTTGTAATTGCCCTGATTGTCCGTGACGAAAAGCTCGCCGGTGCGATCAAGCGCCAAACCCATCGGGAAACGGTGCCCCGATGAAAGTGGGTCCAGGGTGAATAACCGGGGGTCTTCGGCGGTTGGCTTTCGTGGAATCAACCGCAGGACATCGCCGTGGAAACGGGCAGCGGCCGGCGAGCGTTTGTCTTGTTGGCAGGGGATGCCGAGGAAGTATTCGCCGCGTTCGTTTCGCGGCAGGCCCACCGCCCAATCGTGATAATCCGGGCTGTAGCCCCAGCCGGAAGCGATGGTCTCGATTCGCCGGCCGGACGCACTCGCGTCCCACAAACGCAGCACGGCGTACTTGGCACTGACATCGACGTAGCCGGGACCGGCGTGGACGCCATACGGGGCGGGGATGCCGTCCGCCACGAGTCGAAGCTGGTCCGCGCTGCCGTCATGGTCGGTGTCGAACGCCTCAAAAACCTGACCTTTCAGGGAGCAAAAGGCCAGCCGCCCGTCCGGTCGCCAGGTCAATCCCGTCGGCATGATCTCTGGCGGCAAAGCGAGGCGCTCCCCGAGGAAACCGGGAGCGACCTCCACAGGCTCGGCTTTGCGTGCGGCGGCCGGCGGTACGGGAACATCGGGAAAGCGATCAATGGGAATCAGCGATTGGTAGTGTAGCACGACACGAGCAGTTCCCTTTTCGTCGGGAGACAATAGCACCGCTCCATCTGCGGCAAATCGCGATTCGGCTGGCTCGGTAAGCATAATCTTACTGGAGAAGTTATCGCCAAGTTGAAGAGTGCGGCCGTCAGCGGAGGGTGTCCTGTTCCGGATGGTTTCACGAGACGAGAGTTGAAGCCGTACCCGAGCACCGGAGGGGACGCGCTCGACCGATAGCTCCTGAGCAAACCCACCAGCGGAATGGACGGCACCGGACGGAAGTGGGGTCAGACGGCGTTGGATTTTCAGGATAGCGGTGGCCGCCTTTCTGCCCTGTGTCGCAGGCACGTCGTATTTCAGCCGGTATTGCAAGACGACGCCCGCGTTTTGTGTCTGCCATTCGTCCGCCTCGGTGACGAACTGACCTAGCGGCTGGGCCGATATTTCGGGATCGTCGGCCACGAGCGTTAGGTCCGGCCCGGGGAGGTCGGTATCAAAAACGATGTTGCCGCCCAGTTCCCACAACCACGATTTCCCCTTCGTCCGCTGGCGCGCCACATCGCCGACCGTCCACAGGGCCAGGACCCCGGTCTCCAGGTCGATCAGGACGTTGTGGCGGTTAGCGAGACCCACGAGGAACGGCTTGAGTCTCGTTTTGTCGCCCTGCTGGATGATGTCCGTGAGGACGATTGGTTCGGCGGCGGGGTTATTGCCGGAGTGACGGAGGGTGCGAACCGGATTCGGCAACGGCGGCTCGAAGCCGGGCAGGTTCAGGACGTGCCAGACGGCGGCGAGTTGGTCGTCGAGCTTGGCGTCGAGCACGCCGACGACGGGGATCTGCACCGAAGGCATCTCCATGCGCGGCACGATGCGGGCCGGGTCGCGCACCCAGCGGTCAAACCAGGGGCGGCGAATGCGGCGGTCCAGTTGCGATAGGTCCGGGCCGCGGGCGTTAATCGGAGCGCTCGGCGGCAAGACGTGGCCGACTTGATGACAACTCGTGCAGCCGAAACCGTCGCTCGAAACGAGCCTCCCTCCCGCCACGGTATAGCTTTCCAGACGCGAGCGCTCGGCGGCGGGTGTCGGCGGTGCTGCACCAGGCGGCACGCGATCCGTAGTGATCAACGACTTCACGATCGCTTGCAATTCGTCGTCCGAGAGAGCGAAACGCGGCATTCGCACCTGGAGATAAGGTCGATGCGGTTCGCCGCGCCGGATGATCGCGTTGGCCAGGGCCGCATCGGTGAGTTTATCGCCGGCGCTGTTGAGGGCCGGCGGTGTCAAGGCGGGCACCAGAGGGGCCAGGTCGGGGTAGCGCTTCGCCACGGCAACCAGCTTGTCGGACAAAAGCGGCGGCAGAAGGGGAACCGCCTCGCGCAGTTCCCTCGCGGACATGACAGGCGAGGCAGTTGTGCCGGGCCAGTAAGAGCAGGCCCTCGCGGTTCTCCGGTGCGGCACGTCGGCTGCTGTAGTAAACGCGAAGTGCGTGGGCATCGCGTTTGTTCAGGCGATAGCCGGGGCGACGCTTCGCCATGTCGGGAACATCCAGGCAAGAGGGATCCCAATGGCTCTTGTCATTCAGGGACGGCAGAGGATGGCGTTCAACCGGGAGACCGGGCAGTCGATGGCAGGCGGCGCACTGGAATTGCTCGACGAGTTTTCGCCCTTCGGTGCGTTGCTCCGTGGAACCGTGGGCACGAAAAGTCCGGCTTCGACCCTTCCGATTGCTGCGCCGCGAGAAAAGGCGCGAGTGACGTGCGTTCGTCGCCGGACAGCGAAAACACGGGCATGCGGTGGTCGGCATTGAGCCGGGCCGGATCGGTGAGCCAGGCGGCGAAATAATCCGCTGGCCGTTTATCGGCGATGTGCGTCAGATCGCCGCCGCCGAGCCAACCGCTCGCGCCGAGGTCGCGCCAGGTGTGGCAGGCCAGACAGCCGAGCGTCAGGAACAACCGTTCGCCAATCTGAGCGCTCGGCTTGGGTGCTTTCTTCTTCGGCTTTTCCTCGCGCGGTGCGGCAGGTAGTGAACGATCCCGTTCGCCAGCGGAAAGGAGCCAATCGGCGATGGCTTCCGCCTGCGTCTGGGAGAATCCGAAATCCGGCATCCGCCGCGGGGACAGCGGTTCGCCCTCGTCTTCACGATCGCGGCGAGCGGCCTGGACATGGTTGCCGATCAACAACCAACGAACCAGCCAATCCCGCGCGAGATCTCCTTTGAGACGATCCAGGGCCGGTGCGGGCGGAGGTGCTGGCCCGTCGGCGTGACAGCGACCGCAGCGCAAGACGTGAGTGAGCAACTGGCCGCGTTCAAAGTCTCGCGCGACCGGCTTGGCACGAGGGTGAAAAAGCGCATGGGGGGGAATCGGTTCCAGGCCGAAGTCGGGACCGGACCATAGGACCATCAGCCGCGCATCCTTGTTCGTCCGGCGAAAGGACAGTTCAACGGGCTGGAAATCGGCGGCGAGCGGAACCACCGCCGATTTCAGCCATCCTTCTTGGATCGTCTGCCGGGGGATGGCGACTCGTTCGGCGATCTTCACTTCCACTTCGCCGCTGCCGAACACGTAGAAGCGATAATCGCCGCGCTTGCTGACAAGCAGTCTGTCCTTGCCACGTCGCCTGGTACTCGCCGCTGGTAAGGCGAGCATCGGGAGGGATCTCGCCCCAGTGAAATGCGAGTTGATGATCGAGCCGCGTCGCGGAATGCCCCTTGCCATCGCGGAAACTCGCCACCAGGCCGGGAAGAAACGGTTCGTCGTCGGCTCCCTCCTGCGCGACACGGGGGCTGGCCAGCCGGTGATCGTCCAAGCCGCCAGCAGCGCAAGCCGGGCGAAAGAGATGAAGACAACCGCAGAAAAACCGCGCATTCGGACAATCCTTGGGGTGGGAGGGCGTGATTTCATCGTCTAGCGTTTGGGCCAGTTCAAATGCTTGTGCAGAAAATCGAACGTGCCCCGCCCGTTGATTTCATGGCCGCCGTTGAAAAACTCGATGGCCGTGCGCTCGCCGAGGCCGAGCCGGTCGTAGAGTCGGCGGACCTTGGCGTATTCGTATGCGACCCACTCATCCGGGGCCACGGGATCCTCGTGACCGCGCTCGACCATGAACGGGCGGGGCACCATCAGCGCCGCCAACTCCGCGTAGTTGAAGGTGTTGCCCATGTCGAAGTAGGGCATCTCCCATTCGATCGTGAACATGAAACTGTACTTGGTATCCGTGGATGTGATCTTGCGTGCCCAGTCGTTGAAATCGGCGGAGCAGATCGACAGGCAATAGCGATCCAGGAGCGGCGGCACGCGCACCGCCGTCTCGCCGCCATAACTTTTACCGTAGAAGGCGATCCGCTTGGCATCGACCTGTGGCAGTGTTTGAAGCCAGTTGAGGATTTGCTCGTGCTGGGCCAGGATGAAGGAGAACAGCGACGCCTTGATGTTGTTGGCCTTGCGGCTGAGGAAGCGATAGCGGTCCTCGCCGCGATAGGGGTTGTGCGGGGCGAAGACGATGAAGCCGCGCTCGACGAGGCGGGCCGCGACGTTGTGATAACCTCCCTGATCCCCCTCAATGGTGATCTTCGGCAAGCCGTTGCGTCCGTGCTGGATGACGACGA
The DNA here is from genome assembly GCA_963767535.1 of uncultured Planctomycetota bacterium. GTDB lineage: Bacteria > Planctomycetota > Planctomycetia > Gemmatales > Gemmataceae > JAJPHU01. The sequence continues at coordinate 3,621,538 of CAVYEC010000003.1, read as the reverse complement.
CGGGCCGTTTTTCGCCGGAATGGAGATCCTTCGGTAAGAGCAACACACCCCAGGCGAACACGCCGGGGAGCACGTCCAGTACCACGTCATAACCGACCCACTTCTCCTGATCGTAGATCTTTCGAGAGCGCGGATTCGGCGGCACCAGCGGATCGTCGAATTTTCCCAGCACTTCTTGCCACAGGTATTGGCGATAACGCGGCGTTTTCTCCACAAACGATTCGAGCGCGCTCGGCCTCATAACGGTATCGAGCGGAAAAAATCGTTCCCGTGTGCGATCGGCGCCGCGCACCATTCGCTGCACGAGGCGAGTTAACTCCTGAACTTGACGTTGCTGCCGCGCGACTGGATCGAAATGCTTACGCTGGTCCGCCGGTGCATGATCGGATAATTCCATCGGGGACTCGACCCCGAGCATTCGGGAAAACTTTTGAAGGGCGATCCCAGAGCCGGGACCGATCGGTTTGCCGTCGTCCCCTGTCACGATTTGCCGAGGTTGGAAGCCGGACGGCAGCAGCGCGTGGATGCGGTGGAACTCGGCCTGGATCGAATCGAATGCCGGCGTACTTATCTTTCCGGCGGCGGCACCACCGCGCCGACCACGCTGGACCGGCGGCGGTCCACTGACCGACGGAAACTCGCTAAGCTCCACGACCAGACCGCGTGGGGCGATGAGGGTTGCGATCTCCGCGTCGCCAAACTCGCGCAGCAAACCCCAGACGTTGCGATAAAGCGGCTCCTCCCAGGTCCGCTCGCGCGGAGCGAAATAACCGCTGACGAGACAGGCATCAATGCGCGGATCGACGGCCGCGGCATAAAAAGCAAGCAAGCCGCCCTCGCCATAGCCGGCCACGCCGATCTTCGCCTTCGGGCCGGCGCGGTGCTTGAACCAATCCAAGACGGCGAGGATTTTCTGCACCTCGTAGCCGATAATATGCCGCCCCATGTGATAGGCCTGGCGATAAATCCACTCGCGATGGGTCTGATTGGTCCAGGCGACCTCCGCATTACCCGACCAGCGATCCGACCGATCGACGAGCGCAGGCACGACAACCTGAAAGCCATTCTCGGCGAGACGGCGGGCGAACTGCGCTTCATTCGGCACCCCCGGCGACAGACCGACGATTTGCTCCGGCGTCTGGTCCGCATCCGGCAGCGCGATCACATCGGCGCGCGGCTCACCCGTCGGCTCCAACAGCAAACCCTCGCCCGAAACGCCGTCGAGGACCGGCCAGCGGACCTGATAGATTCGATAGCGCTCCGTCTGGGCGACCAGGGCGGGGGCGTCATCTTCGCGGATGCGCTCCATGCGGACAGGCAGGCGCGGATCGACGACGCCGATGATCTTTTGAAAGCGCCGGCGGTTCGGCTCGATCGACTTCTCGTAGCCGACCGCCGAAGAGCAATCGCGCTTCCAGTTCGCCGCACGCTTTTCGATCGACTGAACGATCTTCGCTTCGACGAAACCATGCAAACCCTGCATCATCCGATCCGACAGATCGCCCTGCCACGTCAACGGCGCGGTACCCGGCAGCCGAGCGACTTCCTCGGCCGCGGCAAACACCGGCGCGAGGAACAAGACAAGGACGGCCCCAAACCGGAGGGGAATCATACGCAGTCTCATTTTCCGACGTTCAGGCAAGTTTCCAGCCGTTGCGGTATTCCCGGCCGAGGAAATGCTCGGCCTCGGGGGCGTTGGGGATGCGCATGGCCTTGGCGTCCCACTCGATGCGTTTGCCGGCGCGGTAGGCGACGTTGCCGAGGTGATTGGCCTCGGTCAGGAGGCCGCTGTAGCCGAAGTGGCAGGTCGTCGGCGCTCCGGTCTTGCAGGCGTGCAGCCATTCGGCGTGATGGCCGATCGAATCGGCAATGGTCTTCGCTGGCCGTTTGAAGTCGGCGAACTCTTTCTCCGGCAGCAGGACGTGCTTGCCGTAGTCGGCCAGGAGCATCCCCTGCGAGCCGATAAAGAGAACGCCGTCGCGCCACTGCGGAATCTTGCCCTGCTTCCACAGGTCGGGCTTGAGAACGCCCTGATACCACGTCACCTTGACTTCCGGCATCTCGCCGCGTGGTCCGTAGTGGAAGGCGGTGGACATGCTGGCCGGTGCGATCTCCGGGTGCGGCGGCGGCCCGCTCGCTTCCACCGTCAGCGGGGCGTCGAGTTTCAAGACCCAGAAGGGCAGGTCGATCCAGTGGCTGCCGAGGTCGGACATCGTACCGCCTCCGAAATCCCACCAGCGATACCATTTCGGACCCGGCACGTAGACATTGTTGAAGGGCCGGCGCGGCGCCGGTCCCAGCCACAGATCCCAATCCAGACCGCGCGGGACTTGCATCTCCTCTGCCGGCCGTTCCGCGACCGTAACGATGTCGCGATGTTGCTTCGCCTCCTCCGGGGTTTGCCGGCCCCAGGCCCGCGATACCCACACATGGGCCTCACGCACCGGCCCGATGGTACCGCCCTGAATCAGCTCGACCACGCGCCGATAGTTTTTACTCGCGTGGATCTGCGTTCCCATCTGCGTGGCGACGCCGGCTTTCTGGGCCGCTTCTCGGATCAGCCGCGCCTCGCGCTGGCTGTGCGTCAACGGCTTCTCGCAATAGACGTGCTTCTTGCGCAGGACGCCGGCAGCGTGGCGAAAGCGTGCGTGTGTTCGGTGCTGCTGACGACCACCGCGTCGAAATCGTCGTCCTTCAACTCATCATAGAGTTTGCGGAAATCGCGGAACTTCCGCGCCTGCGGCGCTTTCTGGGCGGCCGAACCAAGGTTCGGCTCGCTGACGTCGCACAGGGCGACGATGTTTTCGCCGAGCATCTCCTTCATGTTGGCCGCGCCGCGTCCGCCGCAGCCGATGATAGCGAGATTCAATTTCGCATTCGGCGAGCGGCAGGACACGATGGCGGGCGCACCGAGAAGGGCCGCACCCGTCAGGGCGGTTCGTTGCAAGAAACGACGGCGGTTGAGCGAGGAAGGTTGAATCGGTTTGCGAGTCATGCGCGGCTCCGGGGTTGTTGGCCAACATGGGGCGCTTGCGATGTTTGCCATCCTACCCTTTCGTCCGCGACCGAACAACTCTCCCAGCGTCCTCAGGCGTGAAGAATCGGGGGAGAGGAGCGGGGGCTGCGCCGGTCGATTGCCTTCGGCACGGGAGTGGGTATAATGGGCGGAGAGAAGCAACGTCCCCGTAGCTCAACTGGATAGAGCGCTACCCTCCGGAGGTAGAGGTTACAGGTTCGAGCCCTGTCGGGGATAGTTGACATAAGCCCTTCGCCGAACGCAAGTTAGCGTACCTCTCGACGGTCGGGAGTGCGGGCCGAAACCCTTGAGAATTGCGGAAGTCTTCCGCAGAAAGGGTAGGACCGCATGCCCCGTCTCCGACGCATCCCCAGCTACCGACTTCACAAGCAGAGGGGGCAAGGAATCGTCACGTTACCCGACGGCCTGGGCGGACGCCACGACGTTTTGCTCGGCCCCTACGGCACCGAGGCGAGCCAGAAAGAGTATCTGCGCGTCCTCGCCGAGTGGAAGGCCGACGGTCACCGGCTGCCCCCAAAGCCGGCCTGGCGGCCGGGTTGAGCATCAACGAGTTGATCTTGGCGTACTGGCGCTTCGCCGAGGGGTACTTCGTCAAGAACGGCAAGCCCACCGCGCACCTCGACCGCATCCGCTCCGCCCTCCGTCCCTTGAAGGAGTTGTACGGCCATACTCCCGCCGCCGACTTCGGGCCGCTGGCGCTCAAGGCCGTGCGCGAGCGCATGATGGACATGCCGTGCGGCCACTGCCGGGGGTTGGGGGTTCGGAAGAAACCGAAGCGCCTGAACCGCCGCAACGGCCACATGGAAACCAGCTGTAAACGCTGCGGCGGTTCGGGCCGACTCGGCTGGTCCCGGAAGTTCATCAATTCCGCCGTCAGCAGCATCAAGCGGATGTTCAAGTGGGGCGTCGCCGAGGAGATGCTGCCCCCGTCGGTATTCCACGGGCTTATGGCCGTCGAGGGGCTGAAGAAAGGCCGGTCGGGGCGCGGGAACTGAAGCCGGTTCGCCCCGTCGCCGATCAGCAGGTCGAGGCCGTGCTGCCGTACCTGACGGTGCCCGTCCGGGCGATGGTGCAAATCCAGAGGTTGACCGGGATGCGGCCGGGCGAAGTGGTCATCCTGCGCCCCTGCGACATCGAACGCACGAGCGGCAAAACCTGGGTGTACCGTCCGGAGTCTCACAAGACCGAACACCACGACATCGCCCGCGTCGTCTTCCTCGGTCCCAAGGCACAGGCGATCCTGGCCCCCTTCCTCTTCCGCAACCCGGGCGCCTACTGCTTCAGCCCGCGCGAGGCCGTGGAGGAGCTGCGCCGCCGGCAGCGCGAGATCCGTAAGACGCCAATTCAGCCCAGCCAAAGGGACCGGCGCCGGCGCAAGCCGCGTAAGCAGCCGGGCGAACGCTACAGCGTGGACACCTACGGCAACGCGATTGAGCGGGCTTGCCTCAAGGCGGGCATCCCCGAATGGCACCCCAACCAGCTCCGCCACAGCAAGGCCACGGAAATCCGCCGCGAGGCGGGCCTGGATGCCGCCCGGGCCGTGCTGGGCCATCGGACACCGAAGGTCACCGAGGTTTACGCCGAGATCGACCAGGCGAAGGCCGCTGCCGTCATGGAAAAGCTTGGTTGACATCGAGTAAGATTAAGCAAGTATCGTGACGGCGGGAGTAGCTACCCGCCGAGTCCGGGCCGGTCGCCGCGTTCGTGTTCCTCCGCGGCGCCGGCCCGGGCAGTGCCCGCCACGAGGAACACACCATGTCTACGCTTTCCCGACCTGATGTTCGTGAGCAACCGGACCCCCGACCAGGGGCTGCGTATCTCCTCGGCGGTCACAGTCGGATAGTTGCTGCTTGGATCGAGGCCTGCTCGAGTTGGCCCCGGGACCACCTGGGACTTCGACCAGGCCTCGTCGTATTCCTGAATGAAATCGATCACTCGGTCGTCGAACTGCGAGCGCTTCTCGAAGAGGACGTGAGCCGAGCAATCCGGGCAACGATCCGAGAACTCAAGGATTGCGTAAGAGAACGATTGCATTACCAAGCGGCTTATGAGCAGTGGGACCTTTTGTGCTCGGAAGCCAATCGCGCTCTGCCCTCCTTTCACGAACTGTATCCGTTGTATAACTTGGGGAGGATCGTGGGCAAAGCTTATCTCGCGACCGCTCCGCAGGGCCCAGATGCCCGACCGCCCGATCTAGATCGTCTCTTTGACGAAGCGCAAAGGGGCCTCGGTGGGTATGGCATTGCGATACCTGATCTGCGATCGCTTGTTTCACCGAACTCGGAGCGGCAGGAAGAGACAGAGTCGGTGCTTCAACCCAATGCTGGGGCGGTCGATTGCGTCACGGTTCCGTCGGAGCAACCGGACACGCCGCAGTGGGTGCTTCCCCAGGCGGTCATCCCACTTACGCCCATTCAGAGGCAGTTATCTGTGGATCCTGGACCGATGTACACGCGGCTATATCTGCTGCACTGCGTCATCCTGAAACAATTAGCCACTCTCCGACGGAAGCCTTCCCTTGCCGGGGTGACCCCCGTCTGGGACGAAGAGATGTCTACTTTGAGCTGGTGTGGTCGGGTGATCCGACGGTTCTACAATTCCGCCGAAAACCAGATAGTACTGATCGTAGCTTTCCATCGCGCAAACTGGTCGCGCAATATCCCGGACCCATTTCGTGATCGGCGCAAACTCGACAAAACGGTCACGGACCTGAACAAGAAGTTGGCCCCCGACACCATCCGCTTTCATCGCGATGGTTCGGGAGGGGTCCGATGGCTGCCCGTGTAATAATCTCCTTTTAACCTCTTTCGGGTACTTTTCGGGTTGCTTGCGGGTATGCAAGGACATCCGAAGTCGAGACACTACCCTCCCGGAGCATTGCGAGTCTCTGCGAGGGCCTACCTGTGTCTGCCGAAATCGACCTAACTCGAGAAACGATGCTAACACTCGCCCAGGCCGCGCGACGGTTCCCGCCTTCGCGCTGGGCCGGCCCGTGTCGCCCGCCACGATCTGGCGCTGGTGCCGCCGTGGGGTGCGCGTGCCGGGCAACGGCATCGTCTACCTGGAGTGCGTGCGGCTGTCCGGCCGCTGGCTGACCAGCCTTGAGGCAATCTCAAGATTCGTCGCCCGCCAAACACCCCAGATAACGGAGGATATGCCGCCGACACCGCGGACTTCGAGTCGTCGGCAGCGGGCCGCCGACCAGGCCACCGCCGAACTCGCACGCCTGGGGTTTTGAGTCGCGCGAAGCGGTGGCAAGTCGTCAGTTTGAATAGGACGGAGCATGTGTAGATGAGTTCGATTGTTTCCGGGGATCGCCATGATATCCTCGCCCCCTTCCTTCCTGGCAGCACGCCACAAACGGGCGAGGCGGGCACCGGCCTTCCACCGGACTCAACACCTCCAGTAGCTGGTCTGCATCTGCCGCCCGAACTGCAGGCCGTACTCGGGCACGCCCTGGCTGGGGCTGCAAGGGGCTGGCCGGTAGTCCCCCTCCATCACGTGCAGGATGGCATGTGCAGTTGCGACAGGCTGGACTGCACACACCAAGGAAAACACCCGCGCACCATGCACGGCTTGCACGACGGTTCCACGGAGCCGGGCCAGATCGAGGTCTGGTGGCAGACGTGGCCGAACGCTAACCTCGGATTCTGCACCGGAGTGAAGGCCGGAATCTTCGTCCTCGGGCCAGATGGACAGGCTGGCCTTGCTGCGCTCGGAGAACTCGAGGCGAAACACGGGCCGTTGCCCCTCACACCGATAGCGCGGACAGGGAGCGGCGGCAAGCACTATTATTTCCGTTTGCCGCCCGGCGTCCAAATTAAGAACCGAGCCAACCACCGGAAATTGCCCATCGATATACGCGGCGAGGGCGGCCTGGCGGTCGCGCCACCTTCGCGCAACGCCAACGGTCCCTACGTCTGGGAGGTTTCGCCTGACGAGTGCGCGCCGGCCATGCCTCCCACCTGGCTGGTCGAATGGTGTGCGGGTAATGGGCGGCCGAACAAGGCCGCGGCGCGAGCCTTCCCGGCCCAGAGGCCTGCGAGCGGTGGAGAGCCGATCATCGCCCGCGCCGTCGCGTACCTGAATAAGATCCCGCCCGCGATCAGCGGCCAGGGTGGTCATGGTCAGACTTTGTTTGCGGCCCGCGCGATGGTCTGGGGCTTCGACCTGGGGCCGGAGCGTGGCTTTCAACTCCTGTGGGACCAATACAATCCGCGCTGCCAGCCGGCGTGGTCCGAGGAAGAGTTGCGCCACAAGTGCTCGGAGGCCGATACGGTGGAATTTGACAAACAGCGCGGTTGGTTGCTGCACGAGCGCAACGGCCACGCTTCGACTGACCACCTGGGCAACGCTGCCCCGGTGGAGGCTGAAATCAGACCCAACGACGGCCGCCCGGCCGTCATCAGCAACTACATGCTCCAGCCCAGCGCGGGCGAAGGGGACAAGCTTATCAAGGTCGGTCTAGCTCCGGCGCACATCAGTCAGGAACTTTTACGCCTCACCGGCGGCTGGCCCAAGCGGCAGGATAACCGGCTCTTCGTGCCGGAGGACAACCGTCCGTTCTGGCTCGACGGAACAGAAGAGCTCTTCGCCTGGATCGCCCGTCAACTACCGATGACTGACTGGAATCGAATTCTGTGGGCGAAGGGCGAGGACAAGGTGAGCCGGCAGGAGTTCGCCGCTTACCTGTGCCAGACGGTCGAGCGTTACGACGCGGTGGAATCCATGCCGCACGAACCGCCCCTGCCCGGCTGCTACTATTTGCACCCGCCGTCGCAAGGGGGGACGGACGAGCGCTGGCCAAGCTGCTCGATCGATTCCAGCCCGCGTCCCCGGTTGACCGCAGCCTGATCCATGCCTTGTTCCTCTCGGCCTTCTGGGGAGGGCCTCCGGGGCAGCGCCCTGCCTATCTCATCGAGAGCGTGGACGACGACGGCAAGGGCGGTCGGGGCGTCGGCAAGAGCAAACTGGCCCAAGCCGTGGCCGCCCTCGCCGGCGGCCACATTGATGCCCGGCCCGGCGAAGATATCGATAAGTTGATGACCCGGCTCCTCTCGGCCGCCGCACTGGATCGCCGCGTGGCCCTGCTGGATAACGTGAAAACGCTCCGGTTTAGTTGGGCCGACCTGGAGGCACTCATCACAGCAGATGTAATCAGCGGACGGGCCCTGTACGTGGGCGAGGGAAGGCGTTTGAACACCTTGCTGTGGATCATCACGCTGAATCAGGCCTCCCTGTCGCGGGACATGGCCCAGCGCGTCGTTCCGGTACGCCTAAAAGGCTCTGACAAAACCTAAGCAGCGACGACAGCCTCATGCAGCAACCGAAAACAAATCACGCTGGCCGCCAAGGTCGTCCAAGCGTTTTGCACAACCCCCAGCCGATCATCGCGCACCCGCAGATGACGCAGCCCCTTCAGCCAACTGATCGTCCGCTCCACCACCCAGCGAACTTTTCCCAGCCCGCTACCCTGCGGCGCCTTCCGACGGGCGATGTGCGGCTCGATGCCCAGCCAACTCAGAATCCAGCGGGTGGCGTCCCTGTCGTAGCCCCGATCCGCATACAGCTCATCGGGCAAGGCTTGCGGTCGGCCCCGCTGACCCCTGACCCGCGGGAAGTCCAGCACGATCGGGATGATCTGCCTGTGGTCACTGGCGTTGGCTCCCGCCGTGTGGACGGCCATCGGTACACCGTGACGGTCCACCAAAAGCGTATGTTTCGAGCCTTTTTTACGGCGATCCACGGGGCTGGGGCCGGTTGCTTCGCCGCCGCCGAAGGCCCGCACGAACACGCTATCGACGACGGCCACGTCGGGGTCCCGTTTGCCTGCCTGACGCAACAAGCGGAGCAAGTCGGCGTGCAGGTGGTCCCAGATGCCCAATTGCTCCCAGAAGCGCAGGCGGCGGTGGGCGGTGCGGCCGGAACAGCCCATCTCGGGCGGAACGTCTTCCCAGCGACACCCGCTGACGAGGACGAACCAGATGACCTTAAGGGCGGTGCGGTGGCTGATCCGGGGTCGGCCCCCGTGAAGGCCGACGGGTTGTTCGGGCGGCAGGTGATGGGCGACGAGGTCATAAAATTCATCAGGTAAGTGAGCATGAGCCATGAGAAGTGCCTCCTTCAAAGGAACGGCTACCCATCAAGGGATCAACTCCCGTGCCGGAGGTTTTGTCAGAGCCTTTGAGTGATCTCAGCAATTCCCCCGCCCTCACCAAACCTGCCGAGGACCTGGCCGCGCTGGCCCGGCAGCTCAACCAAGGCCATCGCGAGATCGAGCAGAACGATTGCGAGATCGAGCAACTACGGGCCAAGAGCCTGGAGCAAGCCCGCCAAAACGGTAGGTTGTTGCTTTTGATCAAGCGGAGCTGCGGCCACGGCAAGTGGCTCCCGTGGATCAAGGCTAATCTCGAGTTTTCCCCGAAGACCGCCAACACGTACATGGTGGTTGCCGAAAACTGGGAGCAAATTCGAAGCGCTTCCAATTTCCGCTCCCTGAGCATCCGGGAGGCCTATCGGCTGGCGAGGACCAAGAAAGAGGAGAGGGAAGCCGAAGACGAGGGCGGCGAGGCCGCGGACTCGACCGAGGAGCATTCGGCAGATGCCTCGTCGGATCAGGAGCAAGACCGCGAGGCCGAGGGCGGAGGACAGGAAGACGGGACCGCAGGCGCCGAGGAAGGCAGCCGGGCCGAGGGCGAGGGAGCCCACGGCGGCGACGAGGACGCGGAAGCGCAGGGCGGTCGGAACCAACAAGCGGCGGATGGCGCGAAAACCAAAGGCCGGGCGAAGAAGCTGAAGTCGCTTTGCGACAGCCTGGCCGGGAGTATCAACACGCTGCTCGTCGAGGGGGACGGCCAGGAGGCCGGTCCCGACTTGCAAAGTAGTCACTTCACGGCCCTGGAAGAAATCGCTCGCGACAAAAAGGTGATCGATCCGAAGGCCAGGCAAAAGGTGGTCGAGGCCCTCAAAAGCCTCAGCGAGCGCCGCCTTCAGTGGAGCACCGCGATCGGCTAGGGCCGGCGGCCCTCGTCCGCTGTCAAGAGTCCCCCGGCTCGTTCCCGGCCGCCCCGCCCTGGCGCCGGGAACGACCCTAACCTCCGTGAGCCTGGCCCATCCCGGACGCCCAACCCCTGACCCGCCCCGAGTGGTAATCCCGCGAATGGCCGCGCGATTTTCGCCGAACGCCTATGACCCTTTCTGCCCGCCCGACCACCGCTACTGGCGTTGCCCGGCCCTTCTGGAAATCGGCCGGCGCCCCTCCCCACCCGAGATGGCTTTCTCATCAGGGGGTCTGGCGCTACCTTCGCGACTTGCAAAGTTGCTTGGACGACCTGGACCACGAGCGGCTGAGTTAAGGCCGCCCCGACTTTGCCGCGGAACGCCGGTTCTTTACGGACTCGCGGCCGCCACAGCGGGTCAAACGGGAAGCCCGTCTGTTGGCTGGGGAGGGAGTCGAGGTGATCGCCGCCAAATGTGCCTCGTCGCCGAGTGGTGGGCGGCGGAAATGCCGTACAGCCTGCACTCGGCGGGCTGGTGGCGGCGGCACTGGGGGCGGAGCGGCATCCTGGACGTCGCGGTGGCCGACACCCTGCCCGACGGCTGGCGGTTCTGGCGGGACTGGCTCAAGGTGGTCGCCCCCGCGAACGAGAAGGAAATCCGCGCCCTGGAAGCCGACGCGGGCCGCCACTTGGGCTACGTCCGGGCCGTGGGCCGCCGCCGGGCCGAGGCGCAACTGTTCGACCCGCTCATGACGATGCCCGCGGAGTACACGAAACGGCCGCTCCTCCGCGGCTTGGGGTAGGGTGGCAGAGGGCGCTCGGCCGGACTAAACGCCTCACCCGATCGGGGCCGCCGGCTCGGCTCCGCGCGGCGTATAGGTGAGAGAGGCGGCCCGGGCGGGTGAGGTTGTACGTTCTTCTCTCACTTCTCGATTTGGCGGGAGCTATTTAATTTGACTCAGGTGCGGCCGCTCCTTAGAGTGGCGTTCAGCCTTCCTACGTAGACGTAATAAATCCTTCCGGAGATGCAGCAAATGCATCAGAGCAGCACAACTCCTGTGGTTTGCTCTGCCCTGGCCGTGCTGCTGTGCGGCCTGCTGGGCGTGTTCTCCCTGGGGCTGTGCGGCGCACGAGCAGACGATTCGGAGGCGAAGCCGGCGGCCGAGCCGGTTGCCGAAGGACCGTTCAAGCCGGACTGGGACTCGCTCAAGCAGTACCAGTGCCCGGACTGGTATCGCGACGCCAAGTTCGGCATTTGGGCCCACTGGTCGGCGCGGTTCGTGCCGGAACAGGGCGACTGGTACGCCCGCAACATGTACATGCAATACTATCGGGGCCGCGAGGGCAAGAACGTCCCCAATCGAACTTACGACTACCACGTCAAGCACTATGGGCATCCAAGCAAGGTCGGTTTCAAGGATATCGACGCTCGCTGGCGCGCCGAGCACTGGGAGCCGGAAAAGTTGATGGCGCTGTACAAGCGGGCCGGCGCCAAGTATTTCGTGGCGCTGGCGAACCATCACGACAACTTCGACTGCTATGACTCGAAATACCAGCCGTGGAATTCGGTGCGGATCGGTCCCAAAAAGGACATCGTTCGCCTGTGGAAAAAGGCGGCCCAGGATGCCGGGCTGCGCTTCGGCGTGACCGTGCATGCCGGCCGGACCTGGAGTTGGTTCGAGGTGGCCCAGGGGTCCGATAAGGACGGCCCTCTCGCCGGCCTTGCCTACGATGGCAAGCTGACGAAGGCCGACGGCAAGGGAACCTGGTGGGAAGGGCTTGACCCGCAGGATCTGTATGCGCAAAACCATGACCCGAAGCAGAAGCCCGACGCCGCCTACTGCACGAAGTTCTATAACCGCACCATCGATCTGATCAACAAATACCGGCCCGACTTGCTCTACTTCGATGACGACTACACCAACACCGGCCTGCCGCTGTACGATACGGATCCCACGGTCGGCTTGCGGCTCGCCGCCCACTTTTACAACGTGAATCGACGGCAACATGGCGGCAAGCTGGAGGCGGTCCTCAATGCCAAGCGCGTTAGCCCGGACAGGCGCGGCTGCGTGGTGCTGGACATCGAGCGCGGCGGTGCCCGCGACCTCCAGCCGCAGCCGTGGCAAACGGACACCTGCATCGGAGCCTGGCATTACCTCCGCGTGCTCGCCGAGTGCCACGCTTACAAGAAATCGGGCGATGTTCTGCGCACGCTGGCCGACATCGTAAGCAAGAACGGCAACCTGCTCCTGAGCATCCCGGTCAAGGGCGACGGCACCATCGACGCCGACGAGGTGAAGTTCCTTGAGGAGATGGCCGCCTGGATGAGCGTCAACGGCGAGGCCATTTTCGGCACGCGGCCGTGGACGGTCTACGGCGAAGGTCCATCGGCGGCCGGGCCAGGACGAGTGGGCCTTTTAACAAGGGGAGGACACCGTACACCGCGCAGGACCTGCGCTTCACCACGCGGGGCGAAGTGCTCTACGTCATCGGTTTGGTCTGGCCGGAAAACGGGGGTTAGTTGACGATCCAGTCGCTGGCCGCCGCTTCACCGCGGGTGAAGGGCGAGATCGGCACCGTTTTCCTGCTTGGGCAGGACGCCCCGTTAGACGCGACGCGGGATGCGAGCGGGCTGATGGTCACACTGCCCGCGCCGAAGCCGGCCAGCGCCAACGCGCCGCTTGTCCTCAAGATCGCCCTGAAGCGCTGAAAGGACGGCCGAGAGAACGATAGCCTGGATTGCTTCGCCTCGCTTTTTTTTCGCGGAAATCCTGTTAATCAAGGGAGGTGGGTACGTGCAAAAGGGGAGTTTATCGCGGCGTGGTTTTTTGCAGTATTCGCTGGGAGCGCTGGGCGCGACGGGGTTGCCGGCCTGGTATGCTCAGCAGATCCTGGCCGCCCACGAGGAAGGCGCGGCGAAGAAAACGTCCGCCAATGATCGCCTCGTCATGGGCATCGTCGGCGTCGGCAGCCCGCAGAGCCGCAGCTTGCAGGTCGTCGGCGAATCCCGTCCCTCGGTGGAATCGGGACAGCTGACCTTCACCCTTGGCTGCGACGTGGATGCTTCGCATCGCAAGCGTGCCACGGAATTGATGCGCGGAAGAGGGTTCAAGGAGTTCGAGGCCAATACCAAGGACTTCCGCGATCTGGTCAACAACACGTCGCTCGACTGCGTGCTGATCGCCACGCCCGACCACTGGCACGCCCAGGTGGCGATCGAGGCGCTCAAGGCGGGCAAGGACGTCTACTGCGAGAAGCCGTTGACCCTGACGGTCGCCGAGGCGTTGGCGCTGCAAAAGGTGGTCAAGGAGACCGGCCGCGTCCTGCAAACCGGCAGCCAGCAGCGCACAGTTTACCGGGGCATGTTCCGCCTGGCGGTCGAACTGGTCCGCGGCGGCCGGCTCGGCAAGATCAAGACCATCGAGTGCCGCATCGACGGCAATCCCAAGAGCGGCCCACTCCCGGAGACGCCAGTTCCCGAGGAACTGGACTGGGACTTCTGGCTCGGCCCGACCGCGCAGGTGCCCTACCGCAAGAAAGGCAATCAGTCAAACTGCCACTATGAGTTCCGCTGGTGGTACGAATACTCCGGCGGCAAGATGACCGACTGGGGCGCTCACCACCTCGACATCGCCCAGTGGGCCCTGGGCAAGGACGGCAGCGGCCCCGTGGCCGTGGAAACCCTCAAGGCGTCCGAGCCGTACAAGGGTGGCGATGGTTACAACTGCCATCCGAGCTTCCAGGTCCAGTACACCTACGATAACGGCACGAAAGTGATCGCCATGAGCGGTGGCGGCACCGATATGGGGACCAAGTTGGTTGATAAGGACGGCAAGGTGCCCGAGGCGAGGTTCGGACCGAACCGTGGCCGCCCCATGCAAGTCGGTCCCAATTCCAACGGCGTCCTTTTCCTGGGCGAGAACGGCACCATCTTCGTCAGCCGCGGGATCCTGCTGGCCAGCGACGCCAAGATCCTCGCCGAACCGCTCAAGGATGATCCCAAAGTTTATGACGGCCGGCCGACCAATCACATGCAAAACTTCGTCGATTGCGTCAAGAGCCGCAAGCAGCCGATTTGCAATGTCACGGTCGGCGGCGGTTCGGTGATCGTCTGCCACATCGGCGTGATCGCGCTGCGTACCGGCAAGAAGCTGACGTGGGACCCCGTCGCGCATCAATTCGATGACGCGGAGGCCAACAAGCTGCTGTCCCCGCCGCGCCGCGGACCGTGGCAACTCAAGGTATAGGCGAGGAATATCGTCATGAAAACGGCATCGATCAGTTTCATGGTAGTGCCCATCCTGGCCGGCCAGCTCGCATTGGCACAGCCTGCGCCGGCCAGGACCGAGCCGGCCCAGACCGCGCTGGTGGAGGATTTCAAGCCGGCCTCCTCCAACCAGCCGGGCAAGCAATATCCCCAGGTCAATTCCGAACGCCGTGCGCGTTTCCGCATCGTCGCGCCCAAGGCCCAGAGCGTGCGAGTGCCCGAGTGGGGCGGAATTACTTTGACGAAAGGTGAAGACGGCGCCTGGGTCGGCACCACGCGCCCCCTGGACGAGGGGTTCCATTACTACCGGATTAACATTGACGGGGCCGACGTCCCCGACCCCGGCAGCAAGTTCTTTTTCGGCGCAGGCCGCTGGGGCAGTGCCATCGAAATCCCGGCCAAGGACGGGGATTTCTATGCCCTCAAGAACGTCCCACACGGCCAGTTGCGCGTGAACCTGTATTTCTCCAAAAGCACCAATACCACGCGCCGCTGCTTCGTTTACACGCCGCCCGATTATGACAAGAACACCTCGGCTCGCTATCCGGTGTTGTATCTGCAGCATGGCGCGGGCGAAGATGAGACGGGGTGGGGGGACCAGGGGCGTGCGAACTTGATCATGGACAACCTGATCGCCGCGGGCAAATGCAAGCCGTTCCTGATTGTGATGGACAATGGCGGCGGCATCGGGCCTCGGCGCGGTGGTCCCCCCGCACCGGGCGGCGCCGGCGGCCGCCCGCGCTTCGACTTCTCCGCCTTCGCCAAGATTCTGACCGAGGAATTGATTCCCTTTATCGATGCCAACTATCGCACACTGGCCGACCAGCCGCATCGCGCCATGGCCGGATTGTCGATGGGCGGCGCACAGACACGCCAGATCACCCTGGCCCATCTCGACAAATTCTCGCATATCGGCATGTTCAGCGGCGGCAGCATTGCCGCGGATGATCCGGCGCTGGCCGATCCGGCGGCCTTCGTGCGGAAGGTCAAGGTGCTGTTTGTCAGCTACGGCAGCAAGGAGCGAACCGCCATGGCCAAGGCCAACCACGAGGCACTGGAAAAGAAGCGTATCAAGAACGTCTACTACGAATCGCCGGATACCGCACACGAGTGGCAGAGTTGGCGGCGGAGCCTCTATCAGTTCGCGCCGCTCTTGTTTGAGGATTAGAGACACGAAAAAATAGCGTGGCGGGAGCGTAAGCGACCGGAGGGAAGCTTCGGTCGCTTACGCTCCCGGCTCGCCAATCCGTTAAAGCGGCAATCGATTGCTGTAGAGGAAGGCTCCAATCGAAACTCCGAGGAATTGGCCGATCAGCCCGACTCTCGACCAGGAACGAGAACCCGTTATGATTCGCTACCGATCTGTTGCGGACGGGCGTAGTGCGTTTCGCCTTCGGCTTCTCGCCGTCGCGGTGATCACCCTACTCGCGCCCCGGCCGATCCGTGCGGCCGAACTGGCAGCACCCGACCGAGCTTTTGTCCGCGACTACTGCACCAGTTGCCACAATGATGTGGACAAAAAAGGCCGTCTCGACCTGACCCGTCTGACTTTTGCACCGAACGATACCGCCAACGTGGCTGTCTGGATCAAGGTACACGACCGCGTGAAGGCCGGCGAGATGCCGCCCCGGAGTCGAAAACGGCCGGATGCGGTCCGGCAAAAAATGTTTGTCAATAGTCTGGCGCAGTCGATCATTGCCGCGGAGCGAGCGGCCCTGGCCGGCGAAGGTCGGGCGATGCTGCGACGGCTCAATCGCCAAGAGTATGAAAACGCCTTGCGCGATCTGCTCGGCGTCCCGTGGGCGCCGATCGCCAACCGGCTGCCCGAAGACGGCGAAGCCTACCGCTTCAACAAGAGCGGGGAGGCGCTCGATGTGTCTTATCTCCAGATCGCGCGGTTCATGGACTCGGCCAATTACGCCCTGGGCCTGGCGATGGCGACGTGCCTGGAGCGGCCGGCGAAAACGACCCGCAAGCTGTATGCCCGCGACGAATTCAGCCTGCGCAACTGGCGGCCGCGCGAGAACGGCACGCTGCCCGACCGGCTGTCCTTTCCGGTACTCGATTCGCACGCCCAGCCGGATGTGCGCGCGGGCCGTGCCCCGGCGACCAGCCCGGAGACGCGGGAGCGTGAGGCGGTCGGCAAAGTGTCGAGCATTTTCAGCGACGCGGGCGGTTACAGCTGGACCGGCTGGCGGGCGCCGGTCGCAGCGCGCTACAAGCTGCGGATCGCCGGCTACACGATCTGGGTCGCCGGCGGCGGAGTGGCGCGATGGTTCTTTGAAGGCCAGGGGGCCGAGAAGGCGCCGGTGTATCACACGCTGCTCTGGCACCGCCCGAATCTGGATGAGGTCTACCCCGGCCGACGCAATGAACCGATCGGCGTTTACGCGCGAGGCGGCAGCCAGACTCGCCCGATCGGGTCCGTCGATTTCACGCCGCAACCGACGTTGAGCGAGATCGAAGTCTTCCTGCTTCCCGGCGAGGTTATCCGGACCGATGGCTCCCGGCTCTTCCGCACGCGCGTCAACGGCACGGACGAGCAGTACGTCAATCCCCTGGCGACCGAAGACGGTATGCCCGGCTACGCTATTCAGTGGATCGAGATCGAAGGCCCGTTCCTCGATGACCCGGTCGGCGGGGCGGGCTACCGACTGTTGTTCGACCGGTTGCGGTTGGTGCCGTCGAAGCAGGCGCGGGTGGGCGTTCCGCTGGAGATAGGCGCGGAGCCGGCGGGAGGACCGGGCAGCCGCGGAGGCCGCCCCGGGCCGGGGGGCTTCGGCCGCAGTCCGATCCGCACAGCGCTCTACGAGGTCGAATCCGCTACGCCGCGGCAAGATGGCGAGCGGCTGTTGCGCTCGTTCTTGAAGAAGGCGTATCGCCGGCCCGTCGTCGAGGCCGACGTGCAGCGTTTCCTCAAATTGTTCGACGCTCAATTCAAACAGGGCAACGGCTTTACGCGGTCCATGCTGTCGGCGTACACGGCCGTCCTGGCTTCGCCGGGCTTTGTGTTCGTCGAAGCGAAGCCGGGCCGGTTCGACGACGAGGCGCTTGCCACGCGGCTGGCACTCTTCCTATGGAATTCGATCCCCGACGATACACTGCGGGCACTGGCCCGGCGCGGCGAACTGAGCAAGCCGGACGCGCTGCGGGCCCAGACCGAGCGGATGCTCGACGATCCCAAAGCGAAGCGCTTCGTCGAAGCGTTCACCGATTACTGGCTCGACCTGCGGAAGATCGACGATACCGCGCCCTCCACCACCCTTTACAACGATTACGAACTCGATGAGCCACTGAAACTGGCGGCGCTGGAGGAGACGCGGCTGTTCTTCAACGAGCTGCTGCGCGCCGACCTGCCGGCGGTGAACATCGTCGCTTCGGACTTCACGTTCCTGAACGAGCGTCTGGCCGACCACTACGGCATCCGCGGCGTCTCGGGCGTCAACTTCCGCAAGGTGGAGCTGCCTCCCAACAGCCTCCGCGGCGGGCTGATGACGCAGGCCAGCGTCCTCAAGGTGACCGCCAACGGTACGACGACCTCGCCGGTACTGCGCGGCCACTGGATTACGGAGCGGATTCTCGGCCTGGAGACGCCGCCCCCGCCTCCGACGGTCGAGGCCGTCGAACCGGACATCCGCGGCGCGGTGACGATCCGCCAGCAGCTGGACAAGCACCGGACCAACGCGAGCTGCGCGGCCTGCCACAGCAAGATGGACCCGCCGGGCTTCGCGCTGGAAAGCTTTGATGTAATGGGCGGCTACCGCGAGCGCTACCGGGCGGTGTCCGACAAGGTGCCCCCGGTCAAGGGCTTCGGCCTGAACGGGCAGGCGTTCGCCTTCCATTACGCCCTGCCAGTCGATTCGGCCGGCACCCTGCCTGACGGCCGGCCGTTCAAGGACGTGCGCGAACTCAAGAAACTGCTGGTCCGAGACGAAGTGCCGATCGCGCGGAACCTGGTTCGGCAGTTGACGATCTTCGCCACCGGCTCGCCGGTGCGGTTTTCCGACCGGACAGAGGTTGAGAAAATCCTCGACGCGGCGAAGGCCCATCATTATGGCGTACGCAGTATTGTCCATGCAATCGTGCAGAGCCAGCTGTTCCAGAACAAGTAGGGAAGACCCGCGATGAACCCACAAACCCGCTCCCAGTTCACGGCCACATTTTCATCCACGCGGCGGTCGATCTCTCGACGGCGGTTCCTCCGCGGCGCAGCCGTGGCGATGGCGCTGCCGCTTTTGGAATCGATGCACGCGCCCTTCGCGCGAGCGGCAGCCGGTCCGGCGCCGCGGCGGATGTTTTGCATCTGCAACAACCTCGGCGTGCTGCCGGAGCCGTTCTTCCCCAAGGACGCCGGCCGGGACTACACCCCCTCGCCATACCTGAAACTGCTAAAGGAGCATCGCGCCGACTTCACCGTGCTGAGCGGCGTGTCACACCCATTCGTGGATGGCGGCCATCCGTCGGACATCAGTTTCCTGACCGCGGCCCCGCACCCGGCCAGCAGCTCGTTCCGCAACTCGATCTCGCTCGACCAGCTCGTGGCCGAACGGATCGGCACGTTGACGCGGTTCCCATCGCTGACACTGGCGGTCAACGGAGGCCGCAGCCTCTCCTGGACGCGCACCGGCGTGGCCATCCCGCCGGAGGGACAGGCGTCGCGTGTGTTCAACCAGCTCTTCCTCCAAGGCTCGCCCGCCCAGATCGAGGACCAACTCCGCGAACTCGATACGGGACGGAGCATCCTGGACGTGGTGGCCGGGCAGGCCAAGGATCTCCAGCGGCAGGTCGGTGTCCGCGACCGCAGCCGGCTCGACCAGTATTTTTCCAGCGTCCGCGATCTGGAGCACCGGCTCCAGGAGTCCCGCGGCTGGTCCAACAAGCCGAAGCCGAAGGTCAAGGTCAGCCCGCCGACTGATCCGGCCAGCCCGACTCAGTACATGGCCAAGGTGCAGATCATGTACGACCTGGCGCGCCTTGCCTTCGAGACCGATTCGACCCGCGCCGTCACACTGATGCTCAACAGCGTCGGTACGCCGGTCGTGCAGATCGCCGGCGCGACGATCACCGACAGCTATCACAATCTGTCGCACCACGGCAAGGCCGAGGAGAAGCTGGCGCAGCTCAAGGTGATCGACGAATGGCATATGAAGCTCTTGGCCGACCTGCTCAAAGGCTTAAAGTCAGTAAGGGAAGAGGGCACGACGCTTTTGAACCGCACGATGGTCCTGTACGGCTCGAACCTGGGCGACGCCAACGCCCACTCGACCACGAACTTGCCGACGCTCTTCGCGGGCGGCGGTTTCCGGCATGGCCAGCACCTGGCCTTCGACAAGAGCCGCAATTATCCGCTGCCGAATCTGTTCGTGTCCATGCTGCACCGGATGGGAATCGAGGAGACGAGCTTCGGCCCCTCGACGGGCACGATGCGCGGACTGGAAATGGGATGAACCCTGATGCACACTCCAACGATTAGCTTTGCTGTCCTTAGCGCGCTGGCCCTCGCAGCGCCTGCGGATGGTCCGGTGGTCCTCACCTTCGACAAGGTCGAAACCGGCAAACCGATGCCGAGCTACACGGATCAAGGCGTCGTCTTCTCCCCGGCGCACCGGCCGACCAAAAGCCGCGCTGTCGGCAAGGTGATGTTTTTCCCGCACCTGAAGACACCGCGGAAGGGCATTCTCAACGCGATGGCGAGCGAGTCGATCCCGGTCGAGATCCGCTTTCCGAAACCCGTATCGAGCGTCACGCTGGTATTGTGGGGTTCGATCGGCAGCACGGCCCTCGTCGAGGCGTACGACAAGGATGGCCACGTGGCGGACAAGGCGTCGCGGGACAAGGTGCCGGAGCGGACTGGGCCGGAGCAACCGATCCCGAGCTTCGAGCTGACGGTGAAGGCAGCGGCGATCGCGTCCCTCCGCTTTTCGGCGCACCGCCGGGCGGCTACCTGGTGTGCGACGAGGTGCGCTACAACCCGCAGGCCGATGTCCCCCCCTTGAAAGAGGCGTTCAAAGGCAAGTTTCTCATTGGTGTCGCTTTCGACGTCCGGGGAGGGCAGAGACAGACTTCGTTGGACATCGACATCGCCAGAACGCATTTCAGCGCCTTCACGCCGGAAAACAGCATGAAGCCGATGTTTACCCAGCCCACCGAGGGCCGTTTCAACTTCGCAGGTGCGGACCGCATCGTGGACCTGGCGGAGAAGAGTGGTGCCATTCCGATCGGCCATTGCCTGGTCTGGCATTCGCAAACGCCGCGCTGGTTCTTCCAGGGGGCTGACGGCAAGCCTGCCAGTCGCGAGTTGGCCCTGGCCCGCTTGCGCAAGCACATTGACAGCGTGGTCGGACGCTACAAAGGTCGCGTCAAACAGTGGGATGTGGTTAACGAAGCGATCAGCGAGACACCGGGGCAGCAGTTGCGACCGTCTCCCTGGCTCAAGGCGATCGGCGAAGACTATCTTGCCGAGGCGTTCCGCGCCGCCCATAAGGCCGATCCCGACGCACTCCTCATCTACAACGACTACGGCATCGAGCGGCGGGACAAGCGCCGCAAGGCACTGGATCTGCTGAAATCGCTTCGTGAGCAAAAGGTCCCGGTTCATGCGGTTGGCATCCAGGGCCACTGGCGCCTGGATGGCCTCGACCTGGCGGAAGTCGAAGAGTCGATCAAGCAATTTGCCGAGTTGGGCTTGAAGGTCATGATCACGGAGCTGGACATCAGTGTGCTACCGAGGCGGTCGGCGGGTGCGGAAATAACGAGGACAGAACGCCCCAGCGCGGAGCAACGGGCGAAGATGAATCCCTACACCGAGGGCTTACCGGAGAGCGTGGCCAAGCAGCATGCCGAGCGTTATCGGCAGGCCTTCGCGCTGTTCCTGCGCCACAAGGACGTTATCGGACGCGTCACGTTCTGGGGCACTCATGACGGGCATTCCTGGCTCAACAATTTTCCCGTTCGCGGCCGCACGGACCATCCGCTCCTGTTCGACCGGCAGAAAAAGCCGAAACCCGCTTTCTTCGCCGTGTGGAAAGTTGCACTGGATTCGAAGTAAAACATGAAAGCTCTCATCGCCGGTGGCGGCATTGGCGGCCTCACCACCGCTTTGTGCCTCCATGAGATTGGGATCGAGGTTCGCGTGTTCGAATCCGTGGAGACGATTCGTCCGCTCGGCGTCGGCATCAATCTCTTGCCGCATGCAGTGCGGGTGCTCGCCAACCTCGGGCTGATGTCGCAGATTGGCGCCGTGACAGGTGATGGCCGCGCCGCTGGGCTGGTCGCCGGGACAGGATTGCAGAGTCACCTGGGCGATGCTGCCGACGGAGGCCAGCACCTCGCCGCGGAAGCCCAAGGTGTCGATGCGGAAGATGTCCTCGGCCGTGTGCAGCTTGCTGGTGGCGTGGCAGGCGAAGGCCAACGGCAGGTCGTCGGGGTGGATGCCACAGCCGTTGTCGACGACCTGGATGAGGCCGCTGCCGCCCTGCCGGACCTCCACGTCGATACGTGTGCTGCCGGCATCGACGGCGTTCTCCAAGAGTTCCTTGACGACGCTGGCGGGCCGCTCGACCACCTCCCCGGCGGCGATCTGGTTGACGAGCACGGCAGGTAAATGTTGGATGCGGGCCATCGGGTGTCCGGGAAAAACGAGGAAGTGGACTCTCTTCGGGATAGGCTGTTACTTTCAACCCGCATGGTAACGGGGCCCACGCACCGCGACAAGGATGGTTGCGCACCATCCGGGGAGTGGCTGCCCAAGAGACTGGTCGACTCGCCACGGAGAATCCGGATTCTGTGCAAAATCCGTACCGTGGCCCCGTACCAGCAACGGGTACCTAGCCCAGAGTGGCAACCGAATTGGAAAGGACGTGTGGGCAACGTGGGGTTCGACCGCCCTCCCATCCTGCGCCTGCGGCACATCCGGCTATCCGCGATTACCTACGTCGAACGGTGGGCAAGTAGCGGCTCCGGTGTCGCCGAGTTCGTCACCCGACCTGTGGCGCGGCGAGGAAAACAAGAAATCCTCCGCCCTCCAGAAACAATCGGGCACCCTTCCTCGTCTTGATAAGAGCGGACGTGCGTCCCGCATCTCCTGAGTCTCGAAAGAAGAACGCCATGCCCGGATGGTCACGAGCACGTTGGGGCGCCATTCTCGTCTGCGCCACCCTGGCCGGCCCGTCGCCGGACGCCCCGGCAGCGGAGAAACAGGGGTGGCCGGAGCCGATGTCCGTCGCCGCCGCCCGCGACAGGGGACTCGACTGGCTGACAAAAAACCAGGCCGCAGACGGTTCGTGGGGCAAGGGGCACACCCTCGCCGTCACCAGCTTTGCCTGCCTGGCCTACCTGTCGGCTGCCGACGAGCCTTTCCGCGACGAACCGGGCAAGGCACTGCTCCGGGGCCTGCGCTTCCTCCTCGCCCGGCAGAAAGACGGCGTTTTCCCCCAACAAGGGCACACCTGGATTCACGGCCAGGGTTTCGCCACCCTGGCGCTGTCGGAAGCCTATGGCCGATCGCTGTTGTGCAAGGCCAAGCCCGACTTCGATAGGAAGAAGGTCCGCGCCGTCGTCGCCCGCGCGGTCCGGGCCATCGCCAACAGCCAGTCCGAATCGGGCGGCTGAGCATCTACAGCCGCACACCGCCGAAGCTGCCCAAGGACATCGACGCGCGCAAGGATTGATTGATCGATCGTTTCGCCGCGGTTCTCGGAACCGCCTGATCTATTGCAGGAAAGGGAGACCCATGTGCCGTTCTCTGTCGGTTGTGGCCGTCTTGATCGCCTGCGGGAGTGCGGTCCAAGCTCATGGCCTGCTCATCCCCGAAGACAAAAGCCTGCCGCCCCTGGCCATGCTCAACCACAAGGTGACGATCACCCTCGACGACCAGCTCGCCGTCACCCGCGTCGAACAAACCTTCCGCAACCACACCGACCGGCAGCTCGAAGCCACCTACGTTTTCCCGGTTCCCAAGGGCGCTTCCGTTCATCGCTTTTCCATGTGGATCGACGGCAAGGAAACCAAGGGCGAACTGGTTGAGGCAAAAAAGGCCCGCGACATCTACACGGCCATCGTCAGGCGCACACAGGATCCCGCGCTCCTGGAATACATGGACAACAACCTTCTCCGTCTGCGTGTCTTTCCCGTGCTTCCCCACGCGGACCAGAGGGTCGCCCTCTCCTTCACCTCCGTCGCTTCCAAGGAGGGCAGGCTGGTCGAGTACGTCTATCCCCTGAAGACCGACGGCAAAGCCACCCGCACACTGGAGCAGTTCTCCATCACGGCGACCATCAAGTCCGAGCACACCGTCAACAACGTCTATAGTCCCACTCACTCCATCTCGCTGCGGCGCAAGAATGACAAGGAAGTCTCCGTCAACTTCGACAAGGAGCAGGAGATTTTGGACAAGGACTTTCAGCTCTTCTACGCCACCGGCGATAAGGACGTGGGCCTGACGGCCCTGACGCATCGGCCGATGAGCGGCGACAAGGGCTTCTTCACTCTGCTCATCACACCGCGCGTCGAGATGCCCAAGAACTACCAGATCCCGCGCGATGTGGTGTTGGTGCTGGACACTTCCGGCAGCATGCGCGGCCCCAAAATGGAGCAAGCGCAAGGCGCTGAAGTATTGCCTGGAGAACCTGACTCCCAACGACCGCTTCGCCCTGATCAACTTCGCCACCGTGGTCAATCGCTACGAACACAAGCTGCTGCCGGCCAGCGCCGAGCAGATCGCGAAGGCCAGGAAGTGGGTGGACGATCTGGAGAACACCGGCGGCACCGCCATTAACGACGCCCTGGCCTCGGCGCTGGATCTGCGCGGCAACGAAGAAGGGCGATCCTTCACCGTGGTGTTTTTCACCGACGGACAGCCGACCATTGGCGAGACGAGGCCGGACATGATCCTCAAGAACACGCTGGCCAAGAACACGGCCAACACGCGAATTTTCACCTTCGGCGTAGGTGACGATGTTAACGCGACGATGCTTGACCAACTGGCGGAGAAGACGCGGGCCATCTCCACCTATGTGCGGCCATCCGAGGACATCGAGAACAAGGTGAGCGGACTGTACAGCAAGATCAGCAATCCGGTTTTGACGAACCTGAACCTGTCGGCCACCAACGACATCAAGTTCAGCGAGGTTTATCCTCCGGAGCTGCCGGATTTGTTCCACGGCAGCCAACTGGTGGTCCTGGGCCGCTATTCGGGTCAGGGGTCGGTGGCGGTGAAGTTGACGGGTCGCGTGGGCATGGAGACCAAGGAGTTCGTGTACGAGTTGACGTTCCCGGACAAGACGGGTGAGGAGCGCGACTTCGTGGAGCAGTTGTGGGCGCGCCGCAAGGTTGGCTACCTGCTCGATCAGATTCGGGCCAACGGCGAGAAGAAGGAGTTGGTTGACGAGGTGCTTGTTTTGGCGAAGAAGTACGGTATCGCCACGCCCTACACCAGCTACCTCATCGTGCCCGACGGACCCGTGCCGGTGGTCAACGGCGGTGCGGGTGCGGGAGTGCCGAACGTGGCCTTCGACAAGCCCATGGCGCCTCCGGCGCTCGCCGGCAGCGGTGGCGGTGGTGCGGCCGCCGGCCGTGTACCTGCGAAGTCGGTGGATGACTTCGCCCGCGATGTGAAGGGCCCGGAGGGGACTTTCATCGACACACGGAAAAAACTGCAAGAAGAACAGTTACACAAGGAGGCGGAGAGCAAGACGGGTGGTGTCGAGAAGGCCGCCCGGCAAGCGCTCGAACTCCAGTCCGTCAGCGAAAGGACCTACTACCGGCTGCGCGGCGGCGATCTCAATGCCGTCCAGGCCGGCAAGCTCGGCGTGGATATGTCCGTCTATTCCGCCCAGCTCCGCGGCCAGCACCGGCTGTCGCGCACGGCCGTCCGCCAGGTTTGGGGCCGCAGCTGCGTGGAGATCGGCGGCGTGTGGATCGACGAGAGCTTCACAGCGAAGACGCCGACCCTGGTCGTCAAGGCGCAGAGCGACGCCTATTTCAAACTGCTCCAGCGTCAGCCCAAACTCAAGGAGGTGTTCCGGCTGGGCAATTACCTGCTCTGGGTCGCGCCGAGCGGCACGGCCCTCGTCATCGACACGACCAAGGGCAAGGACAAGCTCGGCGATGCGGAGATCGACCAGCTCTTCGTCGTGAAAAAGTAACCGCAACCTCGATGACGCCAGGAGTTCCGGCGACGGGTTGAAGAAACCCGTCGCCGGAACTCGAGTCGTTATCCGCCGCCCCTTGTCGATCATACCGACCACAAGCCCCCCTCAGATCCGCTCATCACTCCCTCCGCTAGATCGCTGCCCTGGTCGCCCGACTAATCGTGAGGAAGTTCGGCGTCTGCTACTACCCTGAGCACGTCCGCAAGGTGCTCAAGCGGCGGCTCGGGTGGACCTACCAGAAGCCGAGGCGGAAGGAACGGGAACGCAACGACAAAGAGGTGGCCAGGTGGGTCGGGGATGAGTTCCCTCGCATCGTCCGAGAGGCGTTCCGCCGGGCGTATCTGGTCAGCACTGACAACCCGAAGTCGCTACTGATATTTGAGTGCGCCGCAAGTTCATGTACCGGGCGCGCATTTCATTTTCCAAAAGCGTACAAGTGATTCTCGGTTCTCACGTAGATGTTTGCATCGACTAACGCGGGTGTGGCCAGAATGGCGCCGTCAAGCTTGTTTGTGGCGAGTACATTCAACTTTTCACCGCCATCCAGCACAACCACCACCCCCTCTTCCGATGCGATGTAGACCTTCTGGTCGGCAGCCACCGGCGAGGAGTAGTAGGAGCCCGGCGCCCCCAGCCGGCCGCTGTAGACCAACTCGCCTGTCTTCGCGACCCGACAGAAAACGATGCCCCCGTTCCTGAAAGTGTAAAGTCGACCGTCGTAGTACAAAGGAGACGGGACACCGGGCACGCCTTGCTTGTCCGACCATGCGATACCCGCTCGGTTAACCTCGCCCTTGCTGCCCGGACGAACGGCCATGACGCGGGCCGCGTTCTTCGCGTAGAACCGAGCGGCTCGATCGGGGTCCCGTCTTTCAGCCGCCGTTTCCAAAATAATGTCCGGTGCGGCCAGAAACAGTAGACCGCCGCCAATGACAGGCGTGCTCTTTCCGCACGGCGGCAGTCCCCCGACCCACCACCGCTCCGCGCCATCCGCCAGGTTGTAGGCCATCAGACGCTGGCCCGGCTGAAAGTCGCCTCCCAGCACGACAATCTCATCGACACCGTCGTGACGCCAGTACACGGGAGTCGACCACCCGTACTGAAACAACATGCGGTCTGTCTTCCAGACCGTCCGGCCGTCGCGACGATCGACGCCCAGCAGGTAGGAATCTTTTCCCTGATGGTTGAGCACCAACAACTCACCTGCGAGAATCGGGGAAGCGACCGCGCCGTAGGGGTTTTCCGGCAATGGGAGCCGCCTCTCCCATTTCTGATTGCCGTCCAAGTCGTAGCACACTAATCCGTAAGACCCGAAGTAGACGTAGACCCGTTCTCCGTCGGTGGCAGGCGTGGCAGCGGCGGGGTTACTAATTTTACTGTGTCCTCCGCTCTGCTCGCTCGTAACTTCTTGGCCTATAACCTTCTTTCAGTGATCGCCAGCCGCTGAAAGGAGCTCGCCGATGGAACGACGTTTTCGCGTCCGCCTGGCCCAATTGCTCGACGATGCCCACGTCCCGCCCACCCTGCTCCGGGGCGTCCTGCCACGACTGCAGACCTTCCTGCAACCCTTCCTCGACGCCCTGCCAACGCCCCCGCAACAGGCCAACGCCCACCACTACGTCCAGGGACTCTTGTCCGACCTCGGCAGCAAGAATGTCGAATCCATCGCCTACCTCCATGACCGCGAACGCCAGGGCTTGCAAAAGTTCATGGGACAAGCCGACTGGGACCATCAGCCCCTGCTGACCGAACTGGCACGCCAGGTAGGAACCGAATTGGGCCGGGACGATGGTGTGTTGGTCTTCGACCCTTCCGCCTTCCCCAAGCAGGGCAAGGAGTCCGTCGGCGTGCAAAGGCAGTGGTGCGGCCGCCTGGGCAAGGTCGATAACTGTCAGGTCGGCATCTACCTCGGCTACGTCTCCCGCTCGGAACATGCCCTGGTCGATGTCCGCCTTTACTTGCCCAAGGAATGGGCCCGGCGGAAGCGTCGCCGCCAGAAGGCCGGTGTGCCGGCGGATGTCCGCTTCCGCACGCGGCATGAACTGGCTTTGGAAATGCTGGACGAGCGGGGACCATTACTGCCGCATGCCTGGATCTCCGGGGATGACGAGTTGGGCCGTTGCTCGTGGTTTCGCGAGCAATTGCGGTCACGCGAAGAACGTTACCTGTTGGCCGTTCCCTGCAACACGTCGGTGCGGGACCTGACGGCGACCGCTCCGCCCTCGGCAAGAGGTGGCCGGCGGCGGCGTGTGCCGTTTGTATCGGTGCAGCAGTGGTGTGCGGCCTTGGCGGAATCGGCCTGGGAGACGGTCGAGGTCCGCGACGGCGAGAAAGGCCCGCTGGTGGTGCAGATGGCGTGGACGTTGGTGCAAGCCCGCACGGAAGGCCGGGTGTCGGATGTGCCGGAGTTATTGGTGGTGTTCCGTGAGCGGCAAGGCGATGGCTCCTGCAAGCACGACTACCTGCTATCCAATGCTCCGCTGGCCACGGAGGTGTCCGAATTCGCTCGTGTGTTCAAGGCCCAACACCGGATCGAGGAGTGCCTGAGGCGTGCCAAGGGCGAGGCGGGCCTGGGCGATTATCAGGTGCGGACCTGGTCGGGTTGGCACCACCATCAGACGTTAGCGTTGTTGGCGACCTGGTTCCTGACGGAGGAGACCAGGCGGGGAAAAAAGGCAGACGCCGGCGTTGACGGTGCCGCAGGTGGCGGCTTTGCTGGCGTGTTTGCTGAGCGAGCGTTTGGGGTATCACCGTCCGCCACGGAGTCGGCGGCGGATGAGCCGTCGTTTGCGTCGCAACGAGGAAGCACGTCTTTATCACTGGCGACAACGGAAACGCTTGCCACCGCGACGCTTTAACCAACGGACTTGAGGGACACAGTAAAATAATACTGTGGACCTTTTCGATCTGGCCTGGAGTGACGGAACGCCGCCACAGGATCTTGCCCGTCCGCCGATCGACGCAGAGGGTGGCGAGCTGCCTGTTGGCCCGATCAAATTCCGTCAGGAAAATACGTCCTTCCCAGATGACGGGCGACGACAGCCCGGGTCCCAGAGCAATCTTCCAAAGGACGTTTTGGTCGGGGCCGAAGTGAACGGGCGGTCTGCCTTCGCCGAGTCCCGAGGAATGCGGTCCTCTAAACTGAGGCCACCAAACCTTGCCCCCGACCGGCGCTGCGCCGGCGAAACTCGACAGGATGACCGTTGCCAGGAGAGTGATCCAAGAAGCTCGTTTCATGACGGGTTCCTTTTTGAGTTCCAACGCTAGGTTGAAGGCCTTTTCCTTTGATTGAGCCGGTCAAGGTTAGTCTAGCCGACGGCGGCCACGTTGTTCACCAGTCGCGGCTCGATCTCGTAACGGCCCACCATCGAAAGCACTCTCGGGCTTTCCCGACGGGACAACCCATCGCCGGCATCTGAGACTGCTGGACTGGCCAGTGCGCTGGAATACTGAGCCTCCGGCGCCGCACAGGTGCCCAGCGACGGGGCCAGCCGCTCCGACGAGCCGGAGCCAACGCGCTTCGGTACACATCGACCCGGCGCACCAGACAGACAGGCTTAGCTCGACGCATCTGGGGACGGTGCCGGCGGTCCGGGCGCCAGCTCTAACGTGGTGGCGGCGCGGCTCGGCTCCGCGAACCTACGCACCCACTTCTCAGACGCCTTCGTGTCGTACTTCCGAGCATAGGCCCGCGTGACGGCGTCCCGGATCCGCTCGCCCCCCAGTCGCTTGGCGCGGATCGCGATCTCCCGGCCAGCCGGCAGCAAGCAGGACCACCTCGAGCTCGCCCCCGACTGCCCCGTTTCACCTCACCGAACCATTGCCGCAGTTGTTCCGCGCCAGAGCACCGAGTAAACTGGCACCATCCCCCTCTCCCAGGCCGTCCTGAGCAGGAGATAAGCCATGTCCTTCCGGTTTTGCAGAGCAATCGGGCTTGCATGTGCCGCGCTGGCATTCCTCGCAGCGTGTCCCGGGCCGTGCGCGCGGGCCGAGGACTGGCCGCGGTGGCGCGGGCCGCGCCTGGACGGCATCTCGCGGGAGTCCGGCCTGATCAAGCAATGGCCCAAGGAGGGCCCCCGGCAACTGTGGAAGGCTCCGCTGTCCGGCGGCTTCTCGTCGGTGGCCGTGGCCGATGGCCTCGTGTTCACGCAGACCAAGGTGAAGGACCAGGAGGTCGTCGTCTGCCTCGACGCCGCCACCGGCAAGGATGTCTGGCGCTACCGCTACGACTGCGACTACGCCGCGCACAAGACCTTCACGGGGGGAGGCATGCCGGCCTCGCGGACCGGCCCGCGCGACGCCAGCGGTTGACGCCGGCCGCGTCTACGCCCTGGGCGCGACGGGGATCCTGCTGTGCTTGGAGGCGAAAACGGGGAAGAAGGTCTGGCAGCAGGACCTCCTCAAGCTCGCGGAAAGCGACTGCCCCAGGCACGGCTACTGCTGCAGTCCCCTCGTCGTGGGCGATCGCGTCTACGTCGAGCCCGGCGGGCCCAAGGGCAAGTCGGTCGCCGCCCTGAACAAGAAGGACGGCAGCGTCGTCTGGCAGGCGCTGGACGACCCGATCGGCCAGAGTAGCCCGATCTGGGCCGAGGTCGGCGGTGCCGGCCAGGTCATCTTCTTCACGGGTGCGGGTGCGGTCGGCGTGGCCCCGGCGGACGGCCACGCTCTGTGGCGCTTCCCCTGGAAGACCAGCCCCCTCATCCACATCGCGACGCCGCTGTACGCCGACGGCCACGTCTTCATCTCCTCCGACTACGGGACCGGCGGGGCCGTCTTCCGCCTGAAGGAGAAGGGCGACCCCGAGACGGTGTGGAACAAGAAGACGATGCAGAACCACCTCTCGACTTCGGTGCTCTACGAGGGACACCTGTACGGCGTCAGCGAGGGGCGGTTGCGCTGCCTGGACTTCCGGACGGGAGAGGTCAAGTGGAACAAGCCCGGCCTGGGTCGCGGGTGGGTGATCGTCGCCGACGGCCAGCTCATCGCCCTGGGCGACCACGGGGAGTTGTTCCTCGCCAAGGCCACTCCGGAGGAGTACGTCGAAGTGAGCCGGTGTACCGTGCTAGACCCAGACAAGTTGACATGGTCGGCCCCCGTGGTGTCCGGCGGTCGATTGTTCATCCGCAACGAGAACGCCCTTGTGGCGCTCGACCTGACCGGCAAGGAGAAATAGAACGGCGTCCGGCGCGACCGCGCCGGCAACCGCCAACACGCTTCCGCGGTCGCCGAGGACGTCGGGAAAGCCGCTCAGGTGGCGGCAGGACTCTTTGTGCGAACCCACTCCGAAAACCGGCGACCGACAGTTACATTCATCCCCGACGAAAACACGAAGAAGGGGGTCGCGGCCCGTTAACCGGATTGTTGAAAAGTTTTGTGAAAAAACTGTGTAGAGTTTGTGTTAGCACTAGTGCGCGACATTTGGACCACTCCGGGCTGACGCTTGATACGATCGCGACCGGTCGGACATTGCGGTTTGGTTCTCCCACAAGCAGTTATTATGGTCGTCCCGGACAGCTCCTGCATGCCATTCGGTTCGCACGCCGAAGTGGACACAACATGAGAATGATGTGGACCAATACACCTGACATGGTTTGACCCTTGATGGAGGGCAATTGGTTAGCGCCCTCGGTCGCCTTGTCCGACTGACCTGTCCCACAGAGCGCAGCTGCACTCCGGGTTTTTTGCTATCTTGCCTGCATGGACGAACCCGCTTGTTCAGGCTGCCAGGCGTTGCAACGCCGCGTCGCCGAACTGGAAGCCCAGGTCGAGCGACTTACCCGCCTGCTCGAACAGCAGCAGCGCGCCGGCAAGCGTCAGGCAGCCCCTTTTGCTAAAGGCCTTCCCAAGCCCAACCCCAAGAAGCCGGGACGCAAACCCGGAAAGGACTACGGCACCAAGGCGCATCGGCCGCCGCCGGAACGCATCGACGAGGTCCACGAGGCTCCCTTACCCGAGGCTTGCCCCGACTGTGGGGGTCCAATCGAGCCAACTCACGTCGATCAGCAGTATCAGGTCGAGATCCCACGACAGCCGGTCCACCGCCAATTTAACATCCACGTCGGCTGTTGTCGGCGGTGCCACCGGCGCGTTCAGGGCCGACATGCCTTGCAGACCTCCGACGCTCTGGGGGCTGCGGCGTCGCAACTGGGGCCGGACGCTCAGGCCACGGTCGTCGAGTTGAACAAGCAAGCGGGTCTGTCGCACGGCAAGGTGAGCCGCGTCTTGGAGAGCTTATTTGGCATCTCCCTGACACCGGGCGGCAGCGTCCACACCGTCTTGCGAGCAGCGCGGTGCTGCGAGCCGGTCTACGAAACAATCTGTCAGTCGGTCGCGCGGTCTGCCTGGGTTGTTCCCGACGAAACCGGCTGGCATGTCGGCGGCTGGGGTGCCTGGCTGCATGCGCTGGTAAGCGCCGAGGCGACCGCCTACGTCATCGACCCGACCCGCTCCGGTGCCGTGGCCGAGCGTCTGATCGGCGCAGACTACGCTGGAGTGATGATTCACGACGGCTGGTCGCCCTACGACAACTTTGAGCAAGCGCGCCATCAACAGTGCCTGGGCCACCTTCTACGTCGCTGTCACGAGATGCTCCAGAGTGCCGCGGCCGGCGCGGTGCGGTTCCCACGACGGATCAAGGAGCTACTGCTAGCGGCCCTGGGCCTGCGCGATCGCCATGCCGCGGGCCAGGTCAGCGATCATGGTCTGGCAGTGGCGCGAGGCCGGCTGGACAACGAACTGGCCGATGCCATATTCCCCCTCAAGAGCAACGCGGCCAACGAGCGGCTGGCGCAGCACTTGTGGAACCACCGCGATCAGCTCCTGACGTTTTTGCATGTGCCGGGTCTGGACGCCACCAACTGGCGAGCGGAGTTGGCCATCCGCTTCGGCGTCATTTTACGCAAGGTCTGGGGAGGCAACCGGACTTGGGTAGGAGCGCGAGCGCAAGCGGTGCTGATGTCGGTATGGCGAACATGCTGGCAGCAGGGACGTTCGGCCCTAGACTTCCTCAGCCAGTTCCTTCGCGGTGAATCGGTGATCCTATCCTTGCCCCCGTGACCCACCTGGTGACAACTCACGCAACTTGCAAAAGTTCTTTCGCCAACGACTATCTGCTGATACCATGCGCCAATCAAATGCGATCAGGAGAAGGCAGCTATGGCGCTCATTTTCAGGGGTAAAAGCCGCTGCCCGATTTGTGGCGACGTAATCGGGCAAGAGGACGATATTGTGGCAACCACGCATTTCATCACAGGCCGAGAAGACCCACTTTGGCGATTCTCGGACGCTGCAATGCACAAGAAGTGTTTTCTCAGTTGGGAGCTGAGGGAAACATTTGTTGCCCAATTCAACGCCGAGATGGGAGCAATTACCTGGGGAAACGGTACTTTTCACGAGATGCAACCGGACGGGAGTATTCTCTCGAAGAAGCGAGAAGCGTGAGGCGACGACCGGATTAACGGCCCGCTGAACGAAGCTGCTAGAGAGGAACACGCTAATCAAATACGATGGAGGTACGTTTGGCCCCTGCCAGGCAGCGCGTTCGCACTCGCACCCTTATCAAATCCGCTCGCCGATCAGCACCGGTATCCATTCGCTTCCTCTCGTCATGATCCGGTAGTAATGGCTGGCCGGCTCGCAGACCACATACACGCGCGGCAGGCCGCCCTCGTCATGAACCAGCAAGCCACGAATTCCCTGCCGTACCCGATACCAGATGTCCTTGTCCAGCCCCATCGTCGCCGGGATGACCACCGGCTCGACGCCGCGCTCGCTCCAGCCGCCACTTTCGACGGTATCCAGCTGCGTCCAAGCCGTGCGGGGCAGGTGAGCACTCTCGCCGCGCCGGTTGCCCCAGCGCAGGATTTCCAGCCGTCCATCTCGCCAGACCGGCAGGAGGCACTCGGCGTCGGCGAACAGAAATTGTACCTCGCGCTCGCCGCCCCGGTCGCAGATGCGCCGACCCAGGCCGTGTCGGCCGATTAACTCCAGCGGTAGTTCGCTTAATACCAAGGTTACTCCGGACAGCATGGGTGTCTCCAGCTGGCCGGCCGGCT
The DNA here is from genome assembly GCA_963767535.1 of uncultured Planctomycetota bacterium. Classification (GTDB taxonomy): domain Bacteria; phylum Planctomycetota; class Planctomycetia; order Gemmatales; family Gemmataceae; genus JAJPHU01. The sequence goes on along the minus strand of CAVYEC010000003.1, from coordinate 3,588,032 downwards.
AGGAGGGCACTGGGCCGGAGGAAGAATGTAACGCCTCGATCCTGTGGGAAGGGAGGTCAGCAGGGGCGGGGCTGCGCCGCCGACCCCCACCGAAGCAACAAAGGGCCGGCCGGGTTCGTCGCTGGCTCCCTCCCGACCGCTTCCCCTGTCGTGACCTGACCGAACGGTCCCGGTAAGCCGGCGGCGAGAACTTGACCGATTCTCATAGTTGTACAAATTGTAATGTAACTATGTTTTCATTCTCACCGGCCTCTCATCCGCCGCCGCCGAGAATGACCCCACGCGCCCCGAGAGTACGTCTCCCCACCGGGCGCCGGTGGTCCCGCCCGTACCCATTTCCCTTGTCAGGAGGAACTTATGCCATCTTTCCGCGTCTTCCGCCGCTGGCGTGGCTTCACGCTGATTGAGCTGTTGGTGGTGATCGCCATCATCGCGATCCTCATCGGTCTTTTGCTGCCGGCCGTGCAGAAGGTGCGCGAGGCCGCCGCCCGCGCCCAGTGCCAGAACAACCTCAAGCAGCTGGGCCTGGCCGTCCAGAACTGCTCCGACACCAACCAGGGTAAAATGCCGCCCGGCATGGGCGCTTACCCGGTCTTCATGGGGGACGTGCGGATGAGCGCCGGCGGCGGTGCCACCAACCCGACCGCCGTCTACGGCGGGCTGTTGTGCCACCTGCTGCCCTACATCGAGCAGCAGAACTTGTACAACGCCTGTCGGAGCACCGCAGGGACGGGCTTCGACCCCGAAAACGGCGTCCTCCCCTCCTCGGCCGGCGGCGTGATGCAGGCCATCGTCAAGACCTACCTGTGCCCCTCGGACCCGACGGCCAACAACGGCTCCACGGGCTGGGCAGCGGTGGGTAGCTACGCCTTCAACGGGGCGATCTTCCAGGCCGACTGGGTGGGCTACGCGCGCTTCCCCGCCAGCATCTCCGACGGCACGTCCAACACCATCTTGTTCACCGACGTGTACGCCGGCGGCACGTACAACCAGACCGACCAGAGCCTGTGGTGGTGGGACTACAACAGCTTCGAGACGCCCCCTACGTCGAACGGCGATTGCGGCGGCCTGGGCTATTACGGCATGGCCTTCACGCCCATGATCACGCCCTCGCCCAACTACTGCGTGACCACCAAGATCTCGTGGTCGTGGGGCGGTTCGGCCAGCGTGTGCATGTGCCGTGCGGTGTCCGGTCACACGGGCGGCATCAACGTGGGCATGGGCGACGGCAGCGTCCGTCTCTTGGCCCAGGGCATCAGCCAGACCACCTGGTGGGCCGCCTGCACACCCCAGAACGGCGACATCCTCGGACCCGACTGGTGAGCCGGCCGCCACCGGACGGACTTACCCGAATGCAACCCGCGGACCGGCGATGAACCCGGTCGGCCCGCGGGCTTTTCTCAGATAGGTTTTCCCGCCCGCAGCCTATAGACATCAGCCGCCGCCAGCGCGGTCGCTCCTGCCGCGCCGTCCGTCTTCAACTACTGAGGTGGAGAATTCCTCTCCGCCGCGGCCGAATGATCGTCAGCCGGGGTCGCCCGTCCTCTCCAGAGGAATGGCCATGAAGTACGTCTCCTTCGTCGCCCTGCTCCTGGCCGCCGCACTGGCGGCGACCGCCCTCGTCGTGGTGCCCAACTGTATCGGGCCGTTCTTCGAGACCCCGCCCTCGTGGAAAGCCCAGAGGGAGGATACGCGCAAGGAGGCCGCCGGGACCGTGCGGAAGCTCGAAGCGCGGCAAGGCAACAAGCCCGTCGAGGAATGGCCGGAACGGGACCGGCAGCTGCACAGGAACGCCAAGCGCATCCTCGGCGAGACGGGCGGCCCATAACGGCTACCACCTTCGCCGGGCCGCCCGGCAAGACGCCCGAGGATTCGGGAGGTCACTCGGCGGGCTTGGCGCGCCCGATTCAATCCTGACGCCTCCCGTCCGGCACCCCCAGGCGCCGACGCCGTGCGTAAACGGCCTTCAGGCTCCGCCGCGTCCTCCTCGCCACTTCCTCCGCCGGCAGCACCCTTACCCATTCGTCCTCTTCCGCCGTCCATACTCTTATTCCCGGAACCAACGTCCCGCGGCGCCGGTGCGACTGGCTCATCTTCCGACGGCTCTCCTCCGTGTGGCGCATGCCGAGTCGGGCCTGACGCATCGCCTCGATAACATGCCGAGGTGGGGGTTTGCCCCGGCGTTCCTCGGTGATCTTGGGCCGCCTCTCCGGGTCGCGGGCCTTTGCCTGGGCCTTGGCCAGCCCCCGGACGACCCCCGGCTCCTTGGTGTACTCGCGGTGCAACCGGCTCGTTCCCTCGGTGGCGATGCCCACGCCGAGGGCCTTGCGCCACTTCCAGACCGTCGTGGTGCGAACGCCCCACCAGCAACAGATGGCCTGCTCCGACGCCCGTCTAACGGCCCTGGCCAGCCCCTTGTAGACCACCAGCGAATGCCGGCCGCGGCCGCCCTTGCCGATGGGCCAGGGTATTGGCGCGTCGGTCAGGTGCGTAATGACCATCTCGCCGCGCACCTGGCAGCGCACGCGCTGGCCGACGCGGAAGCGGGGCGTCCGGTAAGTGCCGAGCAAACGGAAGCGTTCGGCGTCTTCCATCGCTCTGCTACCCTCTGAGCCGTCAAGTCGTGGTGGTAAGATGACGATGAAGCCGGCATCGGTCCAGCGGAACGGAGAGAGATGGTGCGCCATGTGCGGACGCTATGGGTTGTTCACTTCCGGCGAAGAGCTGGCCGAATGGTTCCGGCTCCCGGAGATTCCGCTTTTCGAGCCACGCTATAACATCGCCCCCACGCAACCCGTCGCCGCCGTTCGGGCCACGGCCACAGGTCGGGAGATGGCCTTCCTTCGGTGGGGTTTGATCCCTTCTTGGTCGTCCGACCCGGCCATCGGCAACAAGCTCATCAACGCCAGGGCGGAAACCGTGGCGGAGAAGCCGTCGTTCCGCTCGGCGTTCAAACGGCGCCGCTGTCTGATCCCCGCATCGGGCTATTACGAATGGCAGAAGGGAGACGCCCGCCACAAGCAGCCCTACTTCATCCGGCCGCAGGCCGGTGGGTTATTCTCGTTCGCCGGCCTGTGGGAAGAGTGGCATGACCCGCACGGTGAGGTCGTGGAGAGCTGTACGATCCTCACCACCGAGGCGAATGACGTAACCCGCCCCGTGCATGACCGGATGCCCGTGATCCTCGACCCGGCAGCGGATGCGCTGTGGCTCGATGCCGGCACCGATACCGTCACTCTTCATTCCCTTCTGGTGCCATATCCCTTCGATCGGATGGAAGCCTTCCTGGTCAATCCTTGGGTGAGCAATCCCAAGCACGAGGGGCCGCGATGCCTGGAGTCGCTTTCGACCCCAGCCGTTGAGGTTCCTTCCTCGAAGGGACAACAATTAACGGCCGTGGTCCCCGGACATGGACGGCTCACTCCGCGAGACGTACGGCCTATGACCACTTGAGGAGAACAGGAAGAGCCTTGTGGGCCGGTTTCGGGAACCGTCGGAACGGGTCCGAGAGTCGTCGCGGCGGGAAAATGATGGAAATCGTTCCGCCCCGGTGGTAATCTCACCCGCTGGAGTCCGACTTTTCTTCCCTCTTCACCTACGTAGATCGTCAAACTGTCACGCCCGACCATTACGATCTGACCGCACGAGGGAGCGACCGTGAGCGGAGAAGATTTTGACCGGTTGAGCCGCGAGGCCGCGTCCGGGTCACAAAGCCTGTGGATTGCCCTCCTTCATGCGGCCGGCAGGGGATTGCGCCGCCTGGTCGGACTGGCCGACCCCTGCGAAAGGGACCACATGACCGCGGACTCCCTCCGGGCCGCCCGCGCCGCCCTGGACGAAGGCGCCTTGGAAGTGTCCCTCAGCCCCGGAGGCTGCCATCGGTACCGCCGTCAACTGGACGGCAACAGGTTGGTACGGGAGGCGTTTAGCTTCGGCGGCCGGGAAACCCTCACGCGCGACGCATACGTCCTCGGAATTGGTATGTCAGGCGGACGCCGACGGGGACGGCTTCTTTGAACGGCATGCCACCGTCACCCGGGGCGCGACCATCGACGAGGACCGCACGGTAGGTACGGAGTACTCCTCCCGGACTCGCATGCCTGTCCGCCGGCAGACGGTTACCCAGACGGGAGCAAGTGTACGCCTTGTCCGCGAGGAGGCAGACCCCACCGGGACGCTCCGTCTTGTCGCAGACGTGGCGTTGGACAGCCCTCTGCCCGAAGCCCGCCGTCCGGAATTTCGGGCCAAGGAGGGGGCCACCGACGCCGGCAACACCGGCAGCTCCGGCTGCACTCCGGAGCACGAATCCCTGCGCGCGGGCTCATCAGGGCTGTTCTCCTCGGCGGCGTGACGAAGGACGGGAAGAAGTTCGGAGGGGGAATGGACTGCCTCGACAAGAAGGGCGCGAAATTCCTCCTCCCCCCGCTCCAGGTGATCGCCTTGAATGACCCCCCGCTGGTTTGCCGTAACATACCGGATCAGAACAGCAACCAGATTTACGCCGCCACGAAGAACGGCACTCTGTTCCTCAATGACCTGCACTTCTGGTCCCTGGATGAAAGCATGCAGAGAGTCGCCCTTTTCCATGAACTGGTTCACCTGGCCCTGGACCAACTGGGCATGGACGAACCGGATTCCGGTTCCGTGGGCATGGACGACGCCGAGCGCCAGGAGAAGTTTCGCGTGCATGCTTGCGCGGCCATGTGCTTTCCACCCAACCCGGATGTCACCAAGTGTGCGTGCATCAAGTGCCTGTTCGACTGCAAGGACAAGGGCTGCTTCCGGCAGCACTGCTGTGAGCCGAACTGCCGGACCAAGGGCCCCGCCGACAGCCGCCCCTTCGAGAAGTGCAAGCAGGACTTGGGCGCCTTTTGCAAGTGCAAAGGGCGGGAGAAGTGGTACGACTCGCACATCGACTGCGAGGTAAGTTGTCCGAGTGGCCTTAGGTGTTTCGCCTCCCACTGCAAGGCTTGCGACGACCCGGATATGTGTACGTAGGGGGGACCCCGGTAAACCCGAACGTCCCGACGACCCTTGACGCGCTCCCGACCCCATGGACGTGTCCCTGCTCTTTACCCGATTGCTCCTGTCCTCCGTCTTCGCCCTGGCGGGGGTGACCAAACTCTGCGATCTGGGGCGTTTCCGCACCACGCTGACGCTGTTCGGCTTGCCGAGTCGGGTCGCACCCCTGGCCGGGGTCGTGCTCCCTGTGGCAGAACTGCTGGTCGCCGCCGCGCTAGTCGAGCGCTTCTGGGCCTGGTGGGGAGCCGCAGGGGCGGCTGGCCCTTCTGCTCGCCTTTCTGGCGGTGATCGCCCGTGCCCTGAGCCGTGGGTTGGCACCGGAGTGCGGTTGCCTGGGCAGGCTGAGTTCGGGCGTCGTCGGCAAGGGGACGCTGTACCGAAACGGCCTGCTCGCCGCTGCCGCCGGCACTGTCCTCTGGTGGGGGCCGGGCCGCGGTCTAGGAGAGTGGCTGTCCGACCTGGGACTGGGCGGCCTGGTCGGGCTGGCGGGAATCGCCCTGACCCTGAGCATCGTGGGGTTAGGCGGTTGGCTGATGGGACAGCTCATCCGGCAGAATGGCCGGATGCTTCTTCGTGTGGAGGCGTTGGAGCGCCGGCTGGCGGCGCTCGACCCACCGCCACCCCGTCCGCCGTCCGGCCTCCCCGCCGGCACCCCGGCACCGGACTTCACACTGGAGGAGATGGGCGGGTCTGCGGTCGCGCTCCGCGACCTGAGGCGGGACGGCAAGCGGGTGTTGCTCCTGTTCGTCGATCCCGCCTGCCCCGCGTGCGAGACGACGGCCGACACCGCGACCGAGTATGCCGGTCCGTGCCGCCGTCAGCTGATGTTGGCGCTTGTAAGTTCGGGAACGGCTCGAACCAACCGCGAATGGCTGCGTGGCTGTAAGGCCACGCTGGTGCTGTTGCAGCGGGACAAAGAGGTCGCGGCCCAGTACCGCGTGGAGGGGGTTCCGAGCGCCGTACTCATTCTGCCCGATGGTAGGATCGGCAGTCCCCTGGCCGAGGGGAGCGAAGCCGTACGTGAACTGATTGCCCTCGCCGTGAGGGGGTGTCCCGTTGAACCGCCCGCCGGGTAGATTCCGGCTTAGATTCCCCCAGGACCGGCGGGGTTAGAATGACGGAACACGGCCGGGGGTGTGGGCAGAGACGGCAATGCGGTCCCCTATGAGTTTTATCCGACTTGCTGGCCACCGAGTACAGCGATAGTGTTTCCGCACGGGCCTGCGAGAGCGGTGGGGAGTGTACCAGCATCCCGGAAGGCAAGGTCCGGACCGACGCTCGCCGCATCAATGCCGGTGCGGCGGTTCACGCGGATCATCCCTCAAGGCCACGTCCAGCACACAGGCCCCCGAGGAGCGTCCTGTCCTCCCCCTCGTCGGCGGACTGCCGCCAACATGCCGATGGCCTCGGCCTGCAAGGTCGCCCGATACTACACCTCTGCCTGCGTCTTCCCTTCGGCCTGAATCACGTTTTCCCGCTCGTACCGATGATAATCCAAAGCGTGGAGCCGGCGGCATCGCTGATCGACCAGCCGTCGCGGTGCAGGCGGCCGAAGGATTCGTCAACGGTGGGGAATGGGTCCGTTTGAATCGGAGGCAAGGCACGTTGACTCCTATAGTGAGAGACGCCCGCACCGACTTGTCGGCTTCTCACGACGGCTAGGCGGCATCCGGCCGAAGGATGAGCCAGTGTAACGGGTCTCGGCCCAGAAGAGCAGGCCAAGCGGGAAGGGGGAAGACCTTCTCTGTACTGCACCTCAGGTTCCTGGAAAGAGGGCACGCCATTCGCATACAACTGACCGGGCGTCCCTCCCCTCGGAGGGACATGCCTCGGAGAAGTCATTCATCGGGTGGGCGTCGGCAGTCGCCATGCGTGACCGGGACTGCTTGCCATCCGCAATCGGGCGTCGGTGTCCCCTCAGGTGTCCCTGTCCCAGGAGTCGTTATGCTCTCCCTCGTTCGCATCGCGAAGGCCGGTTATGTCCTCGTCCTGGCCATCGTGTGTGCCCTCTTGCTCCGGCCGAGTCCGACGAGCGGACAGTTCCGCGGCATCGGCGGCAACCTCATGCCCCCTCCGCCGGTCCTGCCCCAGCTCAACAACCAGATGAGCGACGACACCGCCGGCTGGCTGATCTGGGGCCGCATGGCCGGGATGGGCGGCATGAGCGGCGGCGGCGGCATGATGGGAATGGGCGGTGGCATGATGGGCATGGGCGGTGGCATGATGGGCATGGGCGGTGGGATGATGGGGATGAGAGGCGGGATGATGGGAATGGGTGGCGGAATGATGGGAATGGGTGGTGGCATGATGGGGATGATGGGGATGGGCGGCATGTCCATGATGGGCATGGGCGGGATGAACATGATGGGCGGCATGGGTGGCATGAACGGCATGATGATGGGGATGGGTGGCATGAACATGATGGGCGGTATGATGGGAACCATGATGGGCATGGGTGGCATGGGCGGCATGAACGGCATGATGATGGGCGGCATGGGTATGCGCGGAGGAATGGGCGGGTTCGCCGGCAAGGGCATGGGCGGGTTCAACGGACGAAAGGCAATCTGACCTCTTCCGCCCCGCCGTGCGATTGGCTCGCTCACTCCCGACTACGGACTGCCCGTTAAGGAGTTTACGCTTCCACTTTTTTGACGTTCGGCCGGCCCGTTCGTGCGCGTGCGGGCCGGCCGTTTTGCGTTACATCTCCTTCAGCTCCCCGCCTGCCGCCCCGCCCCAGCCTATGCTTGCCTGTCCCGCCCGTTGCGGGAGACGTACTCCGGACAGGCCGTCGGGTTCCTCATGCCCGGCGGCTTTTTTTCATTTCCGTTGTCTCGTTGACTTTCCCCTCGCGGGGCATTATGTCCTCCCCTTCATCCAGAATGCGGCCGGCCTGACCCAACCCCGGCGGGCCGGCCGCTATTGTTCTCATACTCATTTCACCATGTTCTCATATATCGCATTACATCTCCTTCAGGTTCGCCTTTCGTCCTTGGACCCCTGCGGGCGAGAGAGTATCTTGAGGCGGCCCCTCCACCGAAGGGGGCTTCCTTTCCACACGCCGCCGGGCGCAGCGAATCCGCCCGGCGGCCTCTTTTGTTCCCCCTGGCGCGAGTGGTGCGATCCGATGGGGAAAGAGCGGAAGGCAATGGTAGCTTGAACACACCTTCATCCATACTGCGAATGCCGCCGTGAACACCCGCCAGCGTATCGACCTGCTCAGGCGCACCTTGGCTCATCAGGAACGACTGCGGAAAGTGGCCCGCAACCGGGGGCGAACCGAACAGGCGAAGGCGATCGCCGACCGGAGCCGGCACGTCCGCGCCCTGCTGCGCACGCTTGAGAACCTCGGCTGAGGCGGGGAGTATCGGCCGAAGCATCTCGCCGGAGCCGGCCGTGTTCTCATAGCGAACTCACCGGCGCCTCACGGGCCGCCGGGTAGGATGGCCGTCTCGTTCTTCCGTACGCGGCCGGCGCCCCTGTGACACCGGCGGCGCCGGCCGCGTTCGTTACATTTCCTTCAGGTCCTCCCCCGTCCCCTTACGCGAGCTGGCCTTGCGTGTCCCCCGTCTCTCCGGGGGCATGTTCGATCGCATGGGGCGCGTCGCCTTGGACGCGCCCCTTTCCCGCGATCGGACCTCCACGTCGCGGATGGGCAGCGGCAAACGTCTCGCCCGCCGCCGGGGCAATTCCCCTTCCCCGGCCCGGACCTCTCACGCATCACATTCTCATAATTAAATCATGTTCATTTAATTATTCGTCCCCTACAATCCCTTCCTGCCCGCTACCCCCGCCTTCGCCCTCCCACCCCTCGCCCGAGGATGCTGCCAAAAATGATGCACCCCCAAACCCCGCCCTCCGTCCGCGACATGGGCTTGCTGGAGTATGCCGCCGGGGCCTCCGCACGGCCATCGTCGCCGCGGCCTTTCTGGCCTTTGCTTACTTCCTCTACCGCGTCGATGCGATGGCACTGATTCCCGACTGGGTCCGCGGGACGGGCGGTGCGGCCGGCATGCAACGCCCTTCATGGCCGGGCGTCCGCACGCCGGTGGCCCGGCCTGCCGACCGGGTCTCCTCCATCGACGAGAACGCGGAGGTCATCGGCGTTTGTATCGCGGGGCACGCGCGGGCCTACCTCGTCCGGGCCTTGATGCGCAACCCCAGCCGGCATGTGGTCAACGACCTCCTCGAAGGCCAGCCCGTCAGCGTCACCTTCTGCGACCGGACGAAATGCTCGCGAGTCTTCACCGGCCCCGCCGGCAGTCCCCTCGACCTCGGCGTGGGCGGGTGGAGGAACGACGGCATGTCCCTGCTCGTCGGAGACCAGGAATATTCCCAGGAGACCGGCGAAAGCCTGGCCTCCCCCGGCGCCGCCCCCCTGCCCTATCCGGAACTGCCTTACGAGCGCACGAGCTGGCGTAGCTGGAAACGAACTCATCCGGACACGGACGCTTACACCGGCGAGCAGACCCACGGCTGAGGTCTACAAAGACCTGTTCTTCGCGGTGTCGAAGCCCTCCCGCGTCCCCCGCCGGGCGAGTATTTCCGACGATCGGAAGCGCGAAACGTCGAAGCGGTACTCCGCCGCCTTGCCGTTGCCGGCTTTGTTGCTCGGCCCTTTGGCGAGTTCGGCTGGGTGGTTGCCTTGGCTCACACCTTCAATGCCCGAAAACGCCTCCCCTCGTGGCTAGGCCGGCGCCATCACGTCGCCCGTCGCCAGTCACCCCGAGGCGGCTGTCCGCCCGCGGTTCCCCCGCCTCCGGGCCTGACACACCCCCGCCACCGCCAACGCCGCCATACCGGCCAGCCAGACGTAATGTCCCGACAGGAACCCCATGAGCGTCCGAGCCGTCCACCAGCGGGACAAGCCGCAGACCAAGCCGAAGGCAGCGGCGGCCGCCGACCACCGGCCGCGTCCGGCGGCGAGCAGGGCGAAGCCGGCCACCGCCGCCGCGTGGCCGGCCCACGCCGCCCGGTCGAGTCCCCGGCCCCAGGCGTGGGTGAACGAGGACACCATCTCCGGCAGGAAGTAATACTCACTGACCGCGCCGGGATGGCCCGGCTCGCCGACCGGGCCGGACCAGCGCATCCAGCAGTCGGGCAGGGCGAAGCTCGCCAGATAAAGGCAGGCCGCAACGGCCCCGGACGCCCACACGGCAGTTCGGCGACCCTCCCCCATTTCCTCCTCGCCTCCACGCTTGAGCTTCGTATTTCAACCCGGAATTAAACCTGTCCACAAACGTGGACATACTCCCCCTTCGCGAGTCCCAAAAAGGACGGGCGGAGTGGCAATTGCCAAATTGCCAATCTCTCGACCAATCGGCTCTTTATTTCTCTCCGCGCCCGCACCGGCGCGACCCTGGAGAATTACCTGTGATAATATGACAGTTAATCCACCCTCGCGTCGGCGCCATCACGTCCCCCGTCGCCAGGAACTTCGCCGCCCAAAGCCCCACGTCGGCAAGCTATCCGGTCTGGTCCGCCGGGCGGAAGATGCCCGTCGGCGACGCCCCCTGCGCCGGCCTCCGCAGCAGGAATGTCATCACCGGCTCCTGGCTCCCCGACCCCAGCATCCCAAAGCCGTAGGTCGAGGCGTGCGAGGAGACGACCTCCCAGCCCGCGGACACGAGGGCGTTGAGCTGCGTCTCCACGGCGGACCAGTCGATCGACTGACCGCCCTTGGCCATCTTGGGTACGCCCGAAAAGATCTTGTACTCGACCGCGCTCATTAGGCTACCTCTCTGGGGTTGGGGGATGGAGGCTGCGGCACCCCGGCCTCTCCGCGTGGGAGCGAGTCCGACCAAGCAACCGAAGCGCCGCGGTCACACGTCCAGTTCGATCTCGTCGGCGCCGAAGACGACGCCGGTGGCGTCCGGCTGGTCCTTGTCGATCGCCACGAGGTAATGGTAGATGCCCGTCCCCCCAAGTCACGATCTCCGACCTTCAGCGCTCCGCTCATCTCTCTCCATTCCGAAGGGCGGTAGTGTAAAGCCAGGAGCCGGACACGCCGAGCTACAGGTCGGGCGCCGGTATTGGAACACAAGCCGGCCTGAGAATTGCGGCACGGTAGGCGACCGCGCTTCCGGTCAGGCCGCCGGCATCTCGCCCGGCAGTGGCCAGGCCGGCAGCCGCGGCGGCCGGGTAAGCTACTACTCTTCGTCAAACTCGCGGAAGAAGTCCTGCGCAGGGCACCCCCTGCCGGAACTCCACGAGGGTTAGGAACGCATTCGCATTCGTTCCGAGGTTGGGCGTGGAACTCCTGCCGAGGCTCCGGGCTATCGGCTCGATCACCTCTTGCGTCACCGCCCGGGCGAACTCCTCGGCCTCCTCGCGCGTAGGGCACAACTTCAAGGGCATGTCGGCGCATTCGCTCTTCAGGACGACCAGAAAACCATTCATGCGCCCCCTCGCCTCGTCGGCCCTGCCTTGTGGATACCGTCCGTCCGAGGGGCCTGCGCGGATGGAAGGGGAAGCCTGACACCGTCCCGGAACCTGTTGCCATGGCGCGGGGTGGGCTCTCGGGGAGCGTGGTCACTTCAGGCTGTAATTGATGCTGCCGCTCGCGTTCACCGTGGCCGTGATGCCCCAGCTGTCGAGCAAGTGGATAAACTCTTGCGGCAGCCGCGGCGGGGTGCAGTTGTAATCGACCTTTGGATTCGGCAACTTCTGAGGGTCGGTGCCGGTGAGTACATGAGCCAAGGCGCGGACCGTCGCCGGCGGATCCTTGTTCTCAAGAACACCCATCGCGCCCACTAACTTCAGGTTGGCGATAATCAACTCGCGTACTTCGGTCTCGTTCATCATGGCCTGTCTCCTGGCCCTTGAAGGAATGATCCGCCCCGCCGGCCCCATCGACGGGCGGGCAGAGGGAAGGGCCGCTCTCATTCCCGCCTGTAGCGGTAGTTTCCTCCCCACGTCGCCCCGAGAACACCGGAGCCAGCTGACCCGGTGCCAACCGAGAGGAGGACGCGGATCGTGTCTGGAAGACCCGGCTGATCCTGCCGCAAGAGCGGCCTGCGATCTTGGTCAAATTCCAAGCGGGGCATGTCGGTCCAGACCACAGCGCCTCCCGTCGTACCCCCGAGGGGTTGGTCCATCCGGTAGGTCGATTCGCCGCCCTCGTCATCCCGGACCCTGAACCACTTGTCACCCCCCTTGTCCCAATCCATGATCTCCACGGCAGCAGCCACGTCGTCTCTCCCGGATGTGTGAAAATCCGCACCGCCAACCCGATCGACGATGAGCAGCCCGCGGGGCGGGAGGGGAGCAGGCGACGTTCTCTCTTTCTTCAGCCCGCCTGCCTTGCTGTCATTTCACTCCGTAGGTGATTTTTCCGTTCGCACTCGCCGTCGCGGTAATACCCCAGCTGTCCAGCAGACGGGCGAAATCGGGCGCCTGATGTGCCGGGAGAAAGCTGGAATCCGCCTTCGGCTTCGGTTCCCTCCCGGGGTCGGTGCCGGTCAGGACATGTCCCAGAGCGCAGATCGTGGCTACCTTGCCGCTACTCACGGCGTGGCCGTCGATCTCCCCCAACTTGCTGATGATGAACTGCCTCAACTCGTCCTCGGTCATCATGGACGGGAACCCCTGTTCTTGGGTGAAGTCCCTGGCGCCGGCCCACGCTCGCCCGAGCTAACCGGGGCGGGGGAGGGGATACGAGTCAGGATTCGTCTTCGAGCACATCCTCGCGTTCTTGAAGCCAGCGGAGTAATTCTGCACGGTCTGCCACGCTCAGCCCTGCGGCGTCTCCCTTGATTTTCTTCAGGGTCGTAGTTTCCGCCGACACCTGGAGCATTTGCGTGAACCAGCGACAGATTTCCGCGAGGACTGCTCCGGCACGGTTGCTCTCAGTGTCCGGCATGACGCCGCCCTGGCAACCGGGGATGTTGCGGCCGAGGACTTGCCGCTGCGAGACGGCCTTCTGTACGGCGTCGTAGTCCGAGTCGTCCAGGTCCAGGTCGATCGTTCGATAGGCCACGCTCACTCCCCCTTCCGCTTCCTGCCCTTCTTCGGCGCCTTTTGGTGATTGCTGGACTCGGACACGAAGGAAACGCCATCATCTGATCTTACTCATTTGAGCCGTTCCTTGACGCGGAACTTAATAATGCTCCGAATCAGCTCGTAGGGGATGGGTTCGTCGAGCGGGAGTTGCAAATTCCCTTTCGGGCCTCGGTAACGCGCGAGCTTCTTGTCTAGTTTTTCATCTCCCCGCACGGGGGGATAAATCCCGATATGCTTCTTGAAAGCCGCAAAGTAGATCAGAATGCCATCCAGGGCGAAGGCCGGCATTCTGTAGCTAAGCTTTTCCTCGGCCCGCGGCGCCGCTTCTCGGATCGTCGCCCGGATCTTCTCCAGGATCGTTCGGACATCCGGCGTGAAGGCCGCGATATAGTCGTCGATGGTTTCGGTGGCCGGTCGGTCCGCCATGATCTTGTCTCCGTCAGCCTGGGTCGTGATGTCCTCGTGCTTGCCGCTGTCAAGGCACGTGTTCATTTGCATGACCATCCAGGTCAGAGGCTCGTGATCACTTCTTGCCCTTGCCCTGCTTCGTCTCACCTGCCCTCGGCTGCCGTGTCTTTCGAGCACTCGGCTTGTGCTGTACCGGCAGGCGGAGGAAGTCGGACGGGTTCAGGGTGGACAGGGGCATGGCCCTTTCTGGGAATGGAGACCACGGCGCCGATCCCTACCGAGAAGTCTAGCGGCAGTGGGACCGGAAGCCGCGGTCAAACGTCCAGTTCGATTTCCTCTTCGGAGAAGGCCATCCCTCCGCCGACGAGGTGATTCTTGTCCATCGCCACCACGTAAAAATGCTCGTTGCCGCCGGTGGGGTTCTTCAGCACCTTCAAGACCGTGCCCACATCCCCGACCTGATAGCCGTGCAGGGGAGGGTTCTCGGCCCTCACGCGCCACGCGATCCCCGACCTTCAACTCTTCGATCATGTTTCGCCGTTCTTATGGGCGATACGTTTCCCCACTTCAACTTCGGCATGGGCCTGCCATCCAGCACCAGCGGGGCTATACCCCCGAGCGATCGAGCATCCACGGCCCCCGGTAGTTCCGTCGTCCGCTAGACGACTCGCTCGACCTCATTCGTCGTGAAGATGGCATTGAGGCCGTGGTCTCTGTCCATCGTCAGCAGGTAGTAGGTCTTCCCGTCAGCAGTAGTCGTGGGGCCGTGCCAGACTGTGCCCCTGTCTCCGGCCCGGTAACGGGGTAACCGCCTCCCCGCCTTGATGCGTACCCGGTCGCCGATCTTCAGTGGCTTCACGACTTTGCCTTTCCTTTCGACGCCGTCAGCAGTTCCTTGTAGCGCCTGAGCGCTTCAAGCATCTACGGCCCCGGCAGAACCGTATCGCCGGGGAACTGCGGTCAAGGGGCGTCGAGGTCATCACATTGCAAGACAACGCCTGTCGCGACGATTTGGAATTGTCCCTTCCCGATGTAATTCCGATTCCGTCCGTCCGAGGTGCAGAGCGTCCGGAAGCCGGCCACTTCGGGCGTGGGGTCGTCGGGGCGTCCGGAGCTGGTGAAGTTGGCCCACGCTTCGACCGTGTAGGCTCGCCCTTCTCTCCTTCGGCTGTGTAGCTGCCGGTGCAACGTTGCATGCTCCTTCTCTCCGTTCGGTCGTCGCTGATGGTGTACACGGAATCGCCTGCCACGGCCAGCGACAGGTGATGTTCCGCCCTTGGCCAAGGCTACGCGGCTTGCGTCCCTCTCCGCGCCGAATCCTCGGACGTTGCGCCCCGTGGCTTCGGGAGGAACGGGCATCGAACGGATGTGGTAACTTGTGTGCGGAGAGTGTTCTCATCCTGGTCGTCCGGGTTCCCGGTCGAGAACCTCTTCGAACCGAATGCTGGAGCAGTGGGAAGAACATCAGCCGCCAACCCGTCCGAATACATCCTTCGGTGTTGCAGCCGAATGGCGCTAGCATAAGCGAAGCGGGCGTGGAGTCATGCCTGGGCGTGAGTGAGGAAGGCTCGCCTGGCACGCTTCGCGAATGACACCGAACTGCCCTTGGCGCAGTAGTGGTGGCTTGGTGGTGGTGAAATCGGCCCCTGACGTGCCTGAACTCGTCCTGGAGGCGCGGCAACGCCCCGTCCGATGCCTCGCGGCCCGGTCCGTTTCTGCTCCACAGCATTTTCCACCTTGCTGAGTATTAATACCACTTCGCGCGGTTCCGGGCCAACTTGGCCTCATGCCGCGGCTGCATCAGGCGGTTTCCCGGCTTCGGTCTTCGCTTCCGTGCCCGCGGCTCCCAGCGTCCTGGCCGGTTGCCCACCCGGTGGTAGGCCACCGCCTTCAGCATCGCGTCAACCAGCTCCGCACGCTGCTCCGGCCGCGCTGCTTCCAACTTCGGCGCGAACGCCGTCAGCACCTGTTTGGCACCTTTGAAGCTGATCTTACGAGGCTCCACACCGTTCTCCCTCGCAGCGACCGCCATGACCGTGCGCAGCAGGTTGTACGCCAACAAGTAGGCCCAGATTTCCTTCTGGACCATCTCGGGCGTCTTGCAGCGCAGGATGTCCATTTTCATGGTCGACTTAATCGATCGCAGATCGACCTCTCCGTCCCACCTTCGCTCGTATAATGCACCGATCTGCACGCCGTCCATGGAGGCATCGAGGATCGTGGTGATAACCTTGAACTGCTCGGCGCGGTTGTTCTTGTCGCGGGCATCGACGCTCACCTGCCGCATGGTCATGGTCTTGGGGTAGCCGCAGTACGTCTGCCAACTCATGCCGCGCGGCAAGCCGGGACGCTGCCAGACGATGATGTCGCCGTCAGGCCTGCTCTCTACCGTCCGGCTCCCGACACGCTCCGCCTGCACGCGGGCGACCAAATTGATACCGCGTTGGCGCAGCTCCCAGGCAAGGAAGTAGTTGTCGAATAAGGCATCCGCGACGAGCACGTCTCCGCGTTGGAGCGAGCCGTACATCTGCCGCAGCAGCGTGGTCTCACCGGTGCCTTTGCCCGCGTAGGGCGCCATGGCCAGATCGAGGCAGGCACCACTGGCCAGCGACAGCAACACCATGAGCCTGGCGAGCGGGAATCCAAGCCCCGGTTTCTGTACCTCCGGCTGCGGATAGCTCGCCTGGTTCTCTTCGGTGTCGGGCATGGAGACGTGCGACCCATCGGCAATAAAGACAGACCGGCCGTGCCATTTCCACTCGTCGGGAAGGCTGTCGTGCAATTGCTGGGCAGTGCGCTTGGCCAACGAGCGTAGTACGGCGACGGGGAGGCGGGCGCGGGCGTTGCAGTAGCTGGCGGTGTTGGGCGAACAGGGCTTCAGGCCGGAGCAGACGCGGTGGGCGATGATTCGGGATACGGTGTCACGGCAACTGTGGTCCTCGCTGAGCACCTGACTGAGGAAGCCCCAGATGGTCGTGACGGGGTTAAAGAGGCGGTTGCGGAACTGAACTCCGTGTTCGTTGAGTGCGTCGAGGATGCTGAGTTCGCTCAAGGAATCGGCGAAGGGCAGCCCCTGGTCGCGCGCGAAGCGCGCGCGGACCTCCTGCAGATTCATCATTTATGGTCCAAGAGATTTCTAATTGGGGGCGGTGGAAGGCGTGTCGGGCCCCACCTGCGCGGAGAGAAGCAGAGGCAAGGATCACCTCCCACCTCCATTGTACACGGCTCGACTTGCAAGGCTCACTAGCCGCAACTTCACCGGGGATATGGCTTTGCGCTTATACTTGCAACATTCGGGTCTGACACCGTCACAGGGGGTCGCTATGGCAGAAAAACCGGCTCTCCACTTGGAAGAGTTGAATCTGAAGTACGAGAATGGAAAACCCGTGAAAGACGCCTACCGCGCACGAATCGCTGGAGGCTGGCTGGTTTTTTTCTGCTCCCCAGGCAGAGCGGGCCTGGGCGCCGTCACGTTCTACCCCGACCCGGACCACACGTGGGACGGGGGAACCCAGGAAGGCCGTGAGAGTTGACCCATCGCGGGAGAAGAAAGGACTCCCACGTTTGATTGGGGGTCAGGAGTCGATTTCGGCCAACAATCATCGCCTAACCAACGGATGCAGTTGACCGGGCCGGCATTTCTGCTCTCCGTGGTTGATAGTCGTTGGACGTCGGCCCGGTCAACTGATCCTGGGCGTTCGGCCACCGGAGCCGGGACGACTGAGATGGTGATTTGAGGCGCTAACCAAATACTGGCGGAGGGGAGAAGGCCAGGAAAAGTTCAGGCTGTGAACGGCTACCTATCAATGAATCCGGCCCGCGCCATGCGCGGGCCGGACCATACTATCAACAAACTCGAACATCTCATTTAGTGATGTTCTTTGCTGTCCTTGGGGGGCGGCTTGCGCGGGCGGCGGAGTCGGCCGACTAGGAGTGGGTAGGCGTCCTGGTTGCGGCATCGGGCGAGCGCCGGACATCGGGACCGTCCCCGCCCGGTTGGGCAGCGTCGTGGCGGGACCGCCGCGCGTTCCCGTCTGCGCCGTCGGTATTCCTGGCACCCCCGGAGGGGCCAGCGCGTTCGGCGCAACCGGATGCGCGGGCGTTGTTCCGGGATGGGAATTGCCGGCCGGGGATGCGGCGGAAATGCCCTGGGTAGGAGCCGTCGCTGGCCGCAAAGGACGGGCCGTCTGAGCATTACCGGCCGCCGCCGGTGTCACCTTGGGGGCGACGAAGCCCGGCTGCACCGCCTGGGTCCTGGGCACGGACAGCGACGCCACCCGCGCTTGCCGCGGCGAGCCGGGCGGCAAGGGCTGCTCCGTGGCCGTCCGCTGCAAGGCGACCTGCTGGACGGCGGCTGCCTGCTGCTTGGCTTGCACCCGCGTCGCCGTATCCAGGGGCACTGTTTTGACCCCGTTGGCCGCCGCGATCTTGGACACGCTGGCCAGCACCGGAGTGTTATAAGTCGTCGTCCGGTTCACCGTGTTATTGGTGATATTATTCGTGATGTTCGCGGTGTTGTTGGTCACGTTCGTGACGTTGGTAACATTGGTAATGTTCTGCTGAATGATGGTGTTTTGCTGCACGAGAGTGCGCGGCGGAACGGGTAATAGGCCACGACTGCGGCCGTTATAAATATCGATCTGAACCGAGAACCAGTTGGGTTGGCTGCGGTGCGCCCACGTTTCATACACAACGATCGAATCATAACGTCTCCCGCCGTAGAGAACCACGCTCTCATATCCCATCGTGGCGTAGGCCGGCCCGTAATAGTCGCCGAAATAATAATGCCCATACGCGGGGCGGACGAACAGCGAATCGACGACGACGGTGTCGCTGACGGCATAGGCGGGCGTGTAGTAGAAACTGGTCGTCACCACGGCCGGGTCGATGACGACGGGCGCGTAAAGCACGCCGCGCCGGCTGACGGCGAGGTCCCAGTAGCCGGAAATGAAGACGTAGCCGCTCGGCGTCCAGCGGTAGTGATCGGGCATCCACACGTAACCGGGTTGCACGCGCGCCCAGTAACCGGCACGCCAGGCGTACGTCCCCGCCGTCGGGTTCCAGACCCAGGAGCCGGGGACGTAGAAGCAATCGGCGACGGGCGGCCGGCCGGGCGGCGCGACTTCGGGCGGTTCGGGCGGCTGGGGCAAGTACGCGACTTCCTTGATGTCCTGCTGTTGTTCGGGCGCGGCGGTCCAGAAGCCAGGCACCCACTGCCAGCGCTCACCCTCCTCGCGCCAGTAGCCGGCGATCCACTGCTTGCCGGGCGGCGGGGTGCGCCAGACGCCGCTGACCCACAGGTAATCCTTGCGGTCGTCGTCCCAGGCCCAGTAGCCGCTGATCCACAGGACGTTGCCCTCCGGCTTCTCCGCGGGCGGCACCTCCTCGATGGGCGCGGGAGGCCGTTTGGCCACCGGCTGCGTCGGGACCGGGTCGCCGGTCAGGGACGCGAACGCCTCATGGACCGGCCCGCGGGCCAGCACTTCGATCCCCTGCGGCACTGGCGGCAGTTCCTCGGCCTGCGCCGATGCGGGCGGCGTCTGCTGGGCGTGCGCGACGGTCAGAAGAACCAGAAGCTGAGTCAAAAGCACCGCGAGGCCGAACTGGAGGCTCCGTATCCGCATGAGGGTGGTCTCCCCTGGAGGACGTGAAATGGAACCCATCCACAATCCCCGTCGCGCCGCTATAGCGGGGATCGAGGACCGTTCACGCCAGGAGCTATAGCCGGTCGGATCGTCCCTGTCCAGACGGCCTCGGCGTTCGCCTCTGGGCTATCGGTCTCCGGTGAAGTATAAACAAATCGCGTAACTCGTAACCCTGTGCCCATTTTCGTGGGAACTCGAGCGACAAGATACAGGAGCAAACACGATGAGGGTCGCGGGCTGGATAGCGGGGATTGTCACGCTGGCAGTCGGCATGAGCGGCGCGCCCGTGTGCGCCGAACCGGCAAAGCCGGCTTTGGCGAAGGGGCCGGGAGCGCTGGATGTCGAACCGGAGGATTTACGGCCCGGATTGGTGGCTCACTACCGATCGCTGGTCAACAAGGATGCGGTGCTATACCGAATGGATACCAAGCCGGCGTTCACGCTGGGCCGCTCTAGTCCGCACCCCCGGATTCCTCCGGGTCCGTTCGAAGTCGTCTGGTCCGGTCTGCTCCAACTCACGGACGCCGGCCCCGTGAGCTTCGACGCCTCGGTCTCCGGCGAAGTGACGATGGAGGTTGACGGCGTCATCGTGCTCCAGGGCCGCGGCGAAAGGGAGACGGCACACATCGCCTCGCGGGAGTCGCTCAGCCGTCCGCGCGGCCTGTACCGTCTGCGGATTCAGTATCGCGCCCTGGCGGACATACTGGCCCGGCTGCAAATCGGTTGGCAGGGGCCGGGCTTCAGCCGGGAGCCGCTGCCGGCGTGGAACCTCCAACATCTCGCCGCGGAGCTGCCGCCGGAACTCCTGCGAGAACAACAGGCCGAGAAGGGACGCAGTGCCGTCGCCCGACTCGGCTGTGCCCGCTGTCATCAGGGTGCTCTCCGGGGCGTCGCCGAGCCGCCTCCGGGTCCGTCGCTGGCGGACGTTGGGCGGCGGATCGACCGAGCCTGGTTTCTCGACTGGCTGAAAGACCCCACCCGGCTGCGTCCAGAAGCCCGGATGCCGGCGCTCTTTAGCCCGGATCGGAAGGGGTTTGTCGAACGATGGGTCCTCACCGAGCATCTTCTCGGGTCCACCGCGACCGGCAAACATCCTCCGCCAATCGGAAACCACCGGCTCGGCCGCCGCGCGTTCATCAGCATCGGCTGCGCTGCCTGTCATTTCCTTCCCGACGCGGATCGTTCCGCCCAGCCGGATTTCGGGCGGACTCCGCTGACGGATTTGAACGACCGGCTGCCGGCCGAGGAACTCGCCGCCTTCCTGGGCAACCCTCACGATCGCTATCCCGACGGCCGAATGCCGCGCCTGCCGGTGCCCCCGGAGATGGCCCGTGACATCGCCGCTTACTTGCTCCTGTGGTCCAAGCCGGCGTCTTCTCCCTCCGCCACCGGAAGGGAGGCTGCCAAGCCGCCGACCGCGGAGGAAATCCGCGAGCTTTCGCGCCGCCTGAACGCTCACGGTGTCGGAGACACCGCGACCGCGCTCCTCCGGGAGAAACGCTGTGCCCAGTGCCATCCCGGTCTCGGTTCCACCACTCCGGCCGACATCCCCCTGAAGGCCAACGACGAAGGCGGTGGGTGCCTCTCCGGCCAAGGATGGCCCCGCTTCCGCGTCGATGGTCCAACGCGGAAAGCCATCGCCGTCTACCGGGCCGTCGCCGGGCGGGAGATTTATCCCTCGCCGTTCGCGAGCCGGCAACGGCTGTTCGATCACCTCGGCTGCGTCCGCTGTCACCAGCGTGACAGCGATCGACCGCCGCCCATCGAGGCGATCGGCAGCACGCTCGGCGGCGCCTGGCTGGAGTACCTGCCGTTCCAGCGGACGCCGCGACTGACCTATCCACACCAGAAATACCACCGGGCGCACTTGCTCGCCGCCGTCCGCGAGGGCGTCAGCGGTCTGCAGCCCGCCCGCTATTCCTATCGCATGCCGTCCTTCGGCCACGACGCCGAGGCGGTCGTGCAGGCCCTGGCCGAAGGCGACGGCGACCTGTCGTCCGGGCCGGAACCGCCCGAGCGCAAACCCGCCGATCCGACTGTCGGTACGTTGACCGGGCCGCTCCTGGCCGGCTTCCAGGGCTATGCGTGCGTGTCGTGTCACGTCTGGAACGGTCAATCCCTGTCCGAGCCGGACCCCGGCGCGGTGGGGACGGATTTGACCCGCGTGGCCGGCCGCATCCGCCGCGACTGGTTTGACCGCTACCTGGAAGGCCCCGCCCGCGCCCATCCCGGCACGCCGATGCCGACCATCTTTCCCAAGGGACAACCCGCCAGTCTGTCGTCCGTTCTGGACGGCGACGCGCACAGGCAAAAGGAC
Organism: uncultured Planctomycetota bacterium; assembly: GCA_963767535.1. GTDB lineage: Bacteria > Planctomycetota > Planctomycetia > Gemmatales > Gemmataceae > JAJPHU01. The sequence continues at coordinate 3,566,642 of CAVYEC010000003.1, read as the reverse complement.
GCGCTGTGGAGCTATTTTGCACGGGGCAAGGATGCGCCCAGTCCCAAACCGCCCCCGCCGATGCCGGTGGCTTCCCCTGCTCCCGGCGAGCCGCCCGTGGTCGCCCAGATCCCCATCCGTCTACCCGACGGCACAACTGCGGAGAGCATCTGCGTCCTGTACGGCAGCCATGACCTATTCGTCTATGATCTCGGTTTCGCAACCTTGCACAGCGGATTCACGGGGGCACAAATTCTGCGTGAGGTGCAGGGCCGATTGCGGACCTTCCGCGCCGCGGGGACTGCTATCGGCAGTTTCCGCTCGGACCCGCCGCTCGAACTGATCGGATCGGGCAAACCGCAGTTGCCGGTGGAGCGCACGCTCCTCGGCTACGACCGGCTGGCGGACGGTGTGCGCATCCGCTGGCAGACGCGCTTCGCGTCGGGAGTCGCTGCCGTCACCGAGACGTTGCGCCTGAGCACGGACCAGGGGACGCGCCGTCTGCTCCGCGAATTCCGCTTCACCGGAGTCCCGGCGTCTTGCTCTGTGGAACTGCGCAGCCGTGTACCTGGAACGTTGAAGGCGGTCATCGCGGCCTCCGTCGGCGAGGCCAAGGGAACCTTGTCCGACGGCGTGTTCCGGGCCGTCCTGTCTGCCGACGCGGAACGAGTCGCCGCGGCGGTCCTCCGTTATGACTTGCCGGCAGCCGGCCGACCGCCGGCCGTCGCGCGGACCCTTCTCGCCGATACGGAAAAGATCGAAGGTTCGCTGGAGCGCCCCGGCTACCGGGCCATCGCCTACCCCCGGCCGAAGACCGCTTCGGGCGAGGACCGCGTCATGCCGTCGGCGCTAGCGGTCCACCCGAAAGACGGCCGGGTCTTCGTCGCCTCCATGAAAACGGGCGAAATCCTTGTCCTGCGCGATCCGACCGGCGATGCCCGAAAGGCCCACTTCGACAACTACACGCGCGGCCTGTTTCAGGAGTCCTATTCCATGCTCGCCGAGCCGGACGCCCTGTACGTCCTGCACCGGCGCAACCTGACGCGGGTCGTCGATACCGACGGCGACGGCGTGGCCGACCGCTTCGACCGTGTGGCCGCCCTGCCGCACGGCCTCGCCGACACCTACGATTACGGCTACGGCTTGGTGCGCGACAGGACGGGCGCTTTCGTCTTCAGTTACGCCCCTTACGCCAACACGCATCTACCCGGCTCCGGCGGCGCCCTGCGGCTCGTGCCCGGCCACAAGCCGCAAGAGATCGCCTTTGGCTTCCGCAACCCCCTGGGTTGGTGTACCGACCCGGACGGCGAAATCTTCTTCACCGACAACCAGGGCGAATGGGTCGCCACCAACAAACTCAGCCACTTGACGGAAGGCCGCTATTACGGCTTCCCCAACTCGGCCCAGCGACAACACGCGAGCAAACCCCGCGGTAAGCCGACCGTCTGGGTACCGTACGCCTGGGCCAAGTCGATCAACGGCGTCGTCTGCGACCGCACCGGCGGCAAGTTCGGCCCGTTTGCCGGTCAGTTCTTCCTCGCCGAGCTGATGTTCGGCGGCGCGATCGTCCGGGCCAACGTCGAGAAGGTGAACGGCGAATACCAGGGGGCGTGCTTCCCCTTCTGGGGCCGCGGCCTGCTCGGCCCGCTGACTCTGGCGTTCGACCCGCGAGGCCGGCTCTGGGTGGGCGGCATCACCGAGCCGGGCTGGATGGCCCAGCCGGATCGCGGGGCGGTGTTCCGTCTCGACTACACCGGAGAAGTGCCGTTCGAGATGCAATCCCTGCATGTCCTGCCACGCGGCTTCCGCGTCGTGTTCACCCGGCCGGTCGCGCCGTCCACGGCCCGCGACCCGGCCTCGTACCGGATCGAGCATTACCGCTACGAGTACACCGGCGCCTACGGTTCGCCGGAACTGGAACGCACCCGGTTGGCGATCGAGCGTGTGGAGTTATCGCCGGACGGACGCAGTGTCGATCTCTTCACCGCTCCGCTCGTTCAGGACCGGGTCTATATGATCGAGGCGCGGGGCGTACGGTCGGCTGATGGTAAAACACTGGTCCACCCGGCGGGGGCCTACACGTTAAACACGATCCCTTCGGTCAAGCCCTGAGAAAGAACGCTACAGCGCCCTCGCCTTCTGCTCCTTGGCATCCCAGCCGTACACCTTCCGTTCCCGGTACGAGCGGACGCCCATCGTGATGGCGACGTTGGTGCGCAGGCCCAGGCTGACGGGGCAATACAGCTCGACCTTGGGGTCGCGGATCGCCCGCACCAGATTGGCCCGGTGCTTGGCCTGGTCGCCGCGCTCGCCCTTGAGCACCACCTTCTCCTTGATCCGGCCGGTCCCTTGCGGCTCGATGATGGCCTCGGCCGGCTCCTCGGGTTCGTCGGCGCGGATGCGGATGGTGGCATCGTGGCCGGCGATGAGGACGGGCAGCGACGTCTCATTGTCCAAGCAGCTGACCAGCGTCACCGTCGGCCCGCCGGGGTAGTCGAGAGTGGTCGTATACATATCGGGCACGTCGCGATCGTCCGGCCCGCCGCCCCGCTTTTCCGGGATCGTGTGGTTGCGGCCGAAGACCCAGATGCCGCCGGAGGCGACCACGCGCTCGGGATACGCCAGGCCCGTAGCCTTGATGAGCCACGTCAGGGTGTGGAAGAGCAGGTCGGTGGCCGCGCCGCCGGAATAGTCCCAGTAGCAGCGGAACTGGAAGAACCGCTTGGATTCCCACTCGCGCTTGACGGCCAATTGCTGGCCGGCGCAGCTGAACTTGTGACCGAGCCATTTGTCCCAATCCAGATGGGCGTCGCTGGGATTCTTGATGTCCTCCCAGTCGCCGAAGTCACGCCACGGGCCTGCCGTGTTGTTGCGGTTGTAGCTGGACAGGATCATCACCAGCTTGCCGATGCCGTTTTTCTGAATGTGCTCGCGGATCTTGTCGAGCAGCTCGAAGCTGGTGGCCTGGACGCCGACCTGGACGCGGACCTTGTCCTTGTGCTCCTGTTCCACCTTGGCCAGCTCCAGGGCTTGCTCGATGGTGTGGCACATCGGCTTTTCCAGGTAAACGTGCTTGCCGGCCTTGATGGCGTCGATGGCGATGCGGGCGTGCCAGTGGTCGGGGGTGGCGATCAGCACGGCATCGACCTTCGGATTGCCGAGCACGTCCTCATGCTGCTGGACCGCGACGGCCGGCGCGCCGATGAAGTGGGCGGCCTTCTCCGCCCGCTTGCGGTAGATATCGCAGGTCTGGAGGACCTCAAGGTTCAGGCTCTTTCGCTGCTCCTTCAGACCCTCCAGGTGCCCGCTGCCCATGACGCCCAGGCCGATGACCCCGAAATGGATGCGCTCGTTGGCGCCCAAGACGCGGGCATAGGCGCGGGGTGCCAGGGCGGTCAGGGCGGTCGTGGCTGCGGAGGCTTTCAGGAAATCGCGACGGGAATAGTGCTTTGTTCGGCTCATGGGAGATCCCTTTCCGGTCCCCGAAGGAGAGGCGAAGGATAGAGAACCGCAATTGCCGGCCATCCTAGCCGGGGCGGAGAGCGTCGTCCACAAAGTTTTAACCCCGTTTTCCCGGATGATCGGCTTACTTCACACCATGTTTCTCGCGGGCCGGGCGGAATTCGTCTCCGGGGTTCCAGGTCGGCAATCGGTCGGCGTCGGCGACGTCGCGGGCCACGTCCAGGGCGAACCGGCCCAGCACGACGAAGCCCGAGAAGTCCCACTCCGGCTTCAACTCGTCCTGCGGCGAGTGGTACGCCTTGTCGTTGAACTCCTTGTAGGCCTTGCGGGCGAACTCCTCCGGCTTGCCCTTGATCTTCATGCCCGCCGCTACGGAGAACGCCGGCACGCCCGCCTGCGCCATCGAGAAATGGTCCGAGCGGTAGAAGATGCCCAGGTGCGCCCGCTGGTCGGCCTCGATCTCCAGGCCGTTCTTCTTCGCCGCCGCCTGGACCACCGGCCAGGCGGTCGTCCGCTCCGCCCCGGTGACGACGACCGACTCCGGCACGCCCAGCGGCAGGATCATGTCGAAGTTGAGGTCGAGCGCGGTCTTGCCCAGCGGGACGAGCGGGTTGTGGGCGTAGTACTTCGAGCCGAGCAGCCCCTTCTCCTCCGCGGTGACGGCCAGGAACAGGGCGGATCGCTTCGGCTTCGGGGACTGGGCCGACCACGCGCGGGCCAGCTCGATCAGCAGGGCGCAGCCGGTGGCGTTGTCCGCCGCGCCGTTGTAGATGGCGTCGCCGAGGACGGCCCGGCCGACGCCGAGATGGTCCCAGTGCGCCGTGAAGACGACGGCCTCCGACTTCAGCGCCGGGTCGCTGCCTTCCACCATGCCAACCACGTTGTTGCTGACGATCTTCTCGACGCGGGTCGAGATGTCGCCCTTGAGGTTGAAGCCGAGCGAGTACGGCTTGAACCCCTTCGTGTCGGCCTCCTTGAGCGCGCCTTCCACCGTGCGGCCGGACAGGCCCAGGAGCTTCTCGCCCGCCTCGCTGGTAGAGCCAGCCGGCGAAGGCCAGTGCGGGCCGGCCGGGTTCGCCGCTTGAGCTGGGCGCCGTCGAGTGGCCGGACGACGGAGTACGGATACCCCGCCGTCGCCGTGGTGTGGATGATGAAGCACGCCTTCGCGCCGCGGCGGGCGGCTTCCTCGAATTTGAAGGTCCAGCGGCCGTAGTAGGTCAGCGCCTTGCCGCCGAAGAATTTCGGGTCGTCCGAGGGCGGCTCGTTCGTGAACAGGACGACGACCTTGCCCTTCACGTCCACGTCCCTGTAATCGTCCCAGCCGAACTCGGGCGCGGTGATGCCGTGGCCGACGAAGACCGCCTCAGCGTCGAACGCTTCGTGTTCCTTCTGCGTCTGGCTCGGTGCCGGAGAAGCCCTCGCCCGCAAGGGATGTCGAGAGCGGTCTCGCCCTTCACCGCCTGGAGCGTCGATTTCGGGCTGGTGACGATGCGCACGAGCGGGACCGGCTGGAAGTAGGTGCCGCGTTCGCCGATCGGCTTGAGGCCGGCCTTCTTGAACTCGGCCGCGATGTACTCCGTGGCGAGGATCTCGCCGCGGCTTCCGGGGCCGCGCCCTTCGAGGCGATCGCTCGCCAGGTAGGCGACGTGAGCCTTGATCCGGTCGGCGGAAATCTCGGCGACCGCATCGGCCTCCGCTCCCGGTAAAACGGACCGCGAGGAGGGAAGCAACGAGGAGCAGGAACAATCGGTATGTCACGGCATATCTCCGGCGATCGGCAAAATCTGTCGAGTCACCAACTCCCCGGCCAGGGGGCCGGCGTCAAAGGTCACAACAATTTCCACCGGGCCGGTGACATCTCCGGGCACCCGCACGGAGTGCGTGCAGAAACGGCCTCACAGGAAACCCGAGGCGGCCCGGTCCAGCGAAGCGGCCTGGAGGTCGAGCAAGCGGATGTCCGCGGTAACGGAGGTGAAGAGGTCGCTGTCCCGCGCACAGGTTCGGCAGTCGATGAGGTACAGGCCACTCGCCGTCTTGAGGCTCGGCGTAACGTCGATTTGCTGCCCTGGTCGGACTCCCTTGGCCCCGCCGTCCCAGGTCATGCTCAGGGCCAGCCCGCGCAGCACGGCGGCCGCCGTCTCCCGGCCCGGCACAACTTCAAGAGTGAAGCGGCGTGTCCCGCCAAAGCGGTACTGCCACTTCCGGCCCTTCGGATCGGTCAACTGAAACGCCAACGACTCGACCGCGTATCGGCCGACCGGCAACGGCTCGCCCCGACCGAGCCGGCGCAACACCACGAGTTCTCCCCAGTCGCTGACGAGTTCGGCGGTGAAGTCGGCGGCATCTGGGGTGTGTCCCTCCAGGAGGGTCAGCCGCAGGGTTCCCGTTTCCGCCGGCCGCTCGCGCACCTGCACGTCGCTGCCGTCCGCCGCCGGCCGGAAGAGATACGTCTTGCCGCCCACGGTGAGCGGTTGCCCCAGGGGAAACTGCTCGGTCAGGGCGTCGAGACAACCGTCGCTGTCCAGGTCGATCCAGAGGCGATCTGCTCCCGGCGAGTCAAAACAGCCGTCCGCGTTGCCGTCGGCCAATAGCACGGCATATGCTTGTGTTCCCTGTTGGAGCTTTCCCGTGACGTAGCCGCGCACGGCGTAGCGAAGGCCGCCGTCGCCTGTGCGTCGCAGCACGAGGGTTCGTTGTACCGTGCGCCGTTCGTGGCCCGGACGTTGAAAGACCACCGAGGCGGATACTTCCAACGAGGGGGAGTCCAGTCGGTGCCGCTCCCCGCGAGCGAAGCGGCCGTCGCCGTCGGCGTCCAGCCAGACCTGTCGGGATTCGGGCAGCCACACGACGGCCAGGGAGGAATCCGGGGTGTCGCCCACCGGCAAGAGGCCATAAAGCGCCTTGCCGGGCGGCTGATCGTCCGGTCGCAGAGGGCGCGGCGGCTGCTCGCCCAACTCGACCCGGCGGTAGGCGAGGAGTGACCGGCCCGCGTGTTCGGCCGCGTCGTGAAACTGCCAGGACGAAGCCAGGGGCGCTGCCGCGAGAAGGACCATCAGGAAATATCCCATGTCTTACTCCTCGTCCGGGAAGATCACGCCGCTGTTGAGGCCCATGACGAGACGAACGCGCCGCTCCGGCGGTGCGCTCAACACCTGGGCGAGCTGCATGAGACCACTATAGTAAAAGGCCATGTTCTCTTTGGGATTCAGCTTGGCGATGGCTTCGTCCACCAGGGCGGGACCGCGCTCCGGGTCCGCGAGGCAGCGGGCTAGCAACCAATCCTGCTTCTCGAAGCCCGAATAACCGGTGCCGAGCACCGTCTGCTGCGCGACAACACGTTCGAGCAATTGCCGGGCCGCGGACGGATCGACCAGGGCCAGCACCTTCGCCATGCGCACCCGGTTCTCCAGGACGTGAGCGGGAGAATACGCTTCGCGTCCGCTCATCTGGCAAGCAAGCGCCCGCGCCACCGCGCCGGCGGGGTCCGGGTATCCCAGCGCATGCGCCTGCCCGGCTGTCCAGGAGGCAAAGACAGCACGGCCGCCGTAACCGCTCCAGGAGCGGAACGGCTCAGGTTGGTCGAGGTAGAGGGCCAATGCTTGGTCGATGAGCGACCAGGCCAACTTCCGATCGCGGCCGGCGACGGCGGTTGCGACATGAACCAATGCCTCCGCCCGATAGCGCACGTCGGGGATGGCCGCGGCGATCCGGGCGGCCTCGGCCGGGTCGCGGGCTGCGGTCTGCCGGGCAATCCGCAAGCGCGTGACTTCGCGGACGGTCGAACGATCCTCCTTCAACTCGTTCACCAGGGCCAGCGCGGCTTTGGGGTCGGTTCGCGCCAGCTGGCCGGCCACTTCGGACAACCATCGGTTATAGGCGGATGTGTTGTCCTCTATGGGCCGGAGCAGGAGACGAGCCTGCGGCAAGTCGTAAGGGGCGAGGAAGCGCGCCGCCTCCCCTCGCGCATACTCCTGCATCCCGACTGTGCCGAGCTTATCGGCCAGGCCGGTCGCCTCGTTCAGCAGGTTCTTCCCCGTCTTTTGCGAACCCAAACGGACAACCAGATCGCCTGTCCTGGCCAGCTCCCATACGCGGTTGGGCAGCGGCAACGCCCGCGCTTTCACGACAGCCTCCTCGGCAAAGCGCAGCCCCCGGGCCGCTTCCTTACCCTGGAATCGCTCTGCCATTTTTCGCAGGGTGGTACAGGCATCTTCCGCATTCAGGTCCGAGAGCAGGGAGATAGCTTCGTCCACATCCGAAGACGCCGCTTGTTCGGCCTGGGCTTTTCGCAGGGTGCGGAGATAACGCGGAGCGTCCTTCACCTCCAGCCCGCCGCCGGCAGCCCTCTCGCTATCCAACCACTTTTGCGCTCTCGCAGGATCCGAGTGTGCCAGGCATTCAAAGACCGAACGCTTGTACCCTCCGGTCGCCGTTTCAGACAGACCGAGCACCTTGTCGAAAAGGTGCCGCAGGAGTTTCCGTTCGGCATCGAGACGTTTTTTCGCTCGCGCCGGATCCGGCACGGCGGGCGGGATCGCCCCCGCCTTCAAGAGGACGATGCGCAGCTCGGCCGGGCCGGTTTCGGCGCGCGTCATGGTGAAGCGATAACCCTCCTTGCGGGCGAACACGAAGGCGGGGCCATCGAACAGGCCGGACAGGTTGAACCGCCCTGTTTTGTCTGTGGTGGTCTCCAGCGGTTCAGGTGCGTCCGTGCGGTTGAACACGTTCACCCCGGCCAGGGGTTGTCCGGCCTCATCCACGACCCGTCCGCTTATCTGGGCGTTGGTCCGGGAGAGCAAAACCACGCCTAGGTCGTGGGTTTCGCCCGCTTTGCCGATCACCTGTATGGATTCGGACTCGCCATGTCCCGCGGCCGTGACCTGCGCCCGATAGGTATCTCCCGGCCAGAGGACGCCGCTGTGAAATCGGCCGTCCGCGTCGGTCTTCAGTGTCTCGAGCCGGGTGCCATAGCCGGATTGGGAGTGGCGGCCGACGCCGCGGTAATGCCAACTGAGGCGCACCGTCGCCCCCGCCACCGGCTTGCCGCGGTTGTCGGTGACGCGCCCCTTGACTTGGCAAGCCGCCTTCTCCGACAATACGAGGCGGATAGGGCCTTTTTGATCTGCCACATTGAGGAGAACACCCCCGTCGGTGACGGCCTTGTCGCTGCGCGCTCGGAGGGCGATAACGTCGTCCATGCCGAGATCGCGCAGCACGAATCCGCCTTGCACATCGGTCATGAGACGCTCTTTTCCGAACCGCCCGGCGACATCCTCGCTGGTCCGCACTTGCACTCCCGGCACGGGCTGGCCGGACTCGTCCACTACAATTCCTTCCACCGCGACGGCTGGCTCCAGGACGATATCGGGAAAGGTGTGTTCGGCGCCGCCCGCCACCTTCACGGGTTTGACCAGCTCACTTTCCAGGCGGGACGATACGTACCCCTCGAGTAGCTCTATGAACCGCACGGCGATTTGCCCTTGCTGCACATAGGCGGAGAACCGGCCCTCCGCGTCCGTTCGGACGGAGATCCAGGGTCTATAACGCCGTCTATCGTCGCCCGCGGATACCACGTAGAGACTCAGGCCGGCGACGCCCTTCTTTGTCTGCCGATTGAGGATTCGGCCGCGCACATGCGCCGCCGGCTCCAGCGCGAGGGTAACTTCCGTTCGCTCGCCAGGCTTGACGGTGAACTGGGGCAGTTTTGTGGGCAGATACGGCAGCGTCGCCGCGCCCAGAAACGCAGTTCGCAACGGCCGGGGAGCATGTCCTCGATATCCAGCGTGGCCTGATCCTTCGCCTTCACCGATTTGGACGCACTGGTGAGGGGCTGACCCTCCTTGGCGCCGGACGCGGGAAGGGTGAACAGGTCAAGCGGCAGTCCGGCGAGTTTCCGGGGGTCGGCTACCCCGGTGAATCGGATGCGCACTCGCCCGGCCCGTTCCAGGCGGAAATCGCCGTCCTGCCCTTGCATCCAGAAAATGTCCGGGTTGCCGTGGCCGGGGGCCGTGACCAACGCATGGACCCGTGCACCAAGAGGGATGCCCCGCAGGACAAAGGTGCCGTCGGATCGGATCGTCGTCTCGAACACGCTGCTTAGCGGCTCGGGAATTTCGCGATAGCGTGATTCGCTTGATGCTTTTCCCTCGCGGATGCCGAACGAACGAAGCCGGAGACGTATATCGGGAATGGGCCGGCCGGCCGAGTCCGTCAGCCGGCCCTGTGCTTCGCCCACCGGATGTAACTCGATCCGCAGGTGGTCGGACTCCGCGGAATCGTCCCGTTGCAGGGTGAACCAGCCGATGCGGCCGTCGGCGGCGCGAGCGATGAGTTCGTAGGGGTGAGCGTCTGCCTCCTTGGGTCCGGTCAAGGTGAAGCGCCCCTGCGAGTCGGTTCGGGTCTCGACCAGGGCTACCTCGGCCTCACTCGTCCGGCTGTACGAGCGGAGCCAAACCTTGGCCCCGTCGATCGGCTTGCCGTCTGCGACGACCGTGCCGGAATACGTCGAGCCGGCCGAAGAAGCGGACGGCGGGAGGAGAAGAGTGGCCAGGAACAGCGTGACGGACGGCACTCGGCACATGGCGGGCCTCCTTCAGGGCGTCCGGGGCGACAAAGTAGGCCGTGATTTAGGAATCTTCTCTTGAGGTAAGTACCAGCCTACCGCCCTCAAGTCGAGTTTGCCACCTTGTACCAGCGCCATGCTCCCGAGATTAGCGGCGGGCGGCCGCCGCGACGCGCTCGGCCGCCAGCTCGCGCGGGTGGCGACGCGCCCCGCGGCGTGGCAGCGAGGTGAGTACGACGCAAATTGTTTCGCTCGCGGGGTCGGCCCAGCAGAGCGTGCCCGTCGAGCCGGTATGGCCGAAGGTTCGCTCCGAACATCCGCGACTGCCGGACTCCTTGCCCACGGCGAATCCCAACCCGCGCGGCATGAACCCTTCCGGGTTGTGGTTTTTGATCATCAGCCGCTCCGTCTCGGCGCTCAGGACTTTGCCGCGGGCGTGCATGAACTCGCCCAGAAACGTGGCAATGTCCGGCGCGGAAGCGTGCGTTCCGCCCCATGGAGCGCCCAGCTTCCGCCAGTAGGGACTGTTCCAATCCCACTCCTTGGCCTGGGGATCGCCGCTCCCCGATTCGGGCGCGGCCCCTTCCATCTGGCAGACGACCATCTCTTCGAGCTTGAACCGTCCGAGTCCCTGGGCCGAGTGTTTCATGCCCAAAGGCTGAAAGACCGTGCGCTCGACGAACGTGCGAATGTCCATCCCGCTGAGAAGCTCCGCGATCCGTGCGGCCAGCAAGATCCCCATGCTCGAATACTGATACCGGGTGCCGGGCGCGAAATCGAGACGCGTACGGACGGTCTGCTCGGCGAACTCGGTCAAGGGCGCATGCTTCTTGCGCAGTTGGTTGTTATTGGCCAGTTGATCGGGCAAGCCGGAGACGTGCGTCAGCAGGTGCCGAATCGTCACCTCATCCCGCCCGCCGCCGGTGAAGGCGGGCAAGAACTTCTTCACGCGGTCGTCGAGCCGAAACTTTCCTCGATCGAACAGGGTCATGACGGCCGTCACGTTGATCGGCTTGGAAATGGAGCCGAGCAAGAACATGGTGTCGTCTGAGCCCGCCTTGCCGAAGGAACGCGTAAACGACTCGCCCTTTTGCACCACATGCAGCACGGCCGCATCCACCTGCTTGTCCGCAGTGGCCCGCTCAAGCACCAAGGCCGCGTCGTCCCAGCGCTCGCGGCGCAGGGCCGCGAACAAGGGGGAAGCGGTGGCAAAGGTCAGGGCTGTCCCAAGAAATGTGCGTCGCTGCATCGCACGAACTCGCCAGGCTACTTACTTTTCCCGTTCGATGAGGCCCCACTCGCCGCCTCCTGAAATCCGCGTCGCACCTCCGACGCATCGGAATTGGGGAAATTCGCCCGCTGGACCATCAGGATGTAGATTCGCTTCGTTCCCGGATCAATCCACGCCTGGGTGCCGTAGGCCCCGCCATGACCGAAGGTGCCCGGCGAGAGCATGGCAGTGATGCCTTGCGGCTCGCGGACCACGCACCAGCCCAGACCCCAGCCGTTGCCGGGCGTGAAGCCGGTCTTGAGGTCGCCGGTCTGGATCGTGGTCATGAGCTTGACGGTCTCCGGCTTCAAATAGCGTTTGCCGTCCAGTTCGCCGCCGCGCAGGATCATGCGACAAAAACGCGCGTAATCGGAGGCGGTGGAAAAAAGGCCGCCGTTGGGCGCCGGGAAGCGGTCCCGACTCGTCGGAGACTTGCCGTTGAGAAAGCCGATGCGGGTCTCTTCGAGATCGCCCTTGCCGGTGCGCCGGTACGACTTGGCGAGGCGCGGCAGTTGCCTCTCCGTGAGGTAAAAAGTGGTGTCCTTCATCCCCAGCGGGTCGAAGAGCCGGTGCTGAAGCAGCTTGTCGAGCGGTTCCCCCGCGACCACCTCGGCGATCCGCCCGCCGGTGTTGATACCCGACTGGCAGTAGAACCATTTCGAGCCGGGCGTGAACGCGACCGGCTTGGCGACATAGAGGGGGATGACCTCGGCCAGCGTCTTGCAAGCGCGGGCCTGCTGGCCCGAGATTTCGCCCATGCCCGAGGTGTGCGTGAGCAGATGGCGGATCGTGAGCCGGGCCGGTTTGCCGTCCTTGGTCTTGAGTTCCTTGAATTCCGGCAGGTATTTCTCCACCGGATCGTCTACCGATAACAGACCCTCGTCCTGGAGCATGAGCAACAGCGTGGCGAGGGTCGGCTTGCTCATGGATGCGATCCAGAAGATGGCATCCGTCCGCATCGCCTCGGCGGGGTTGAGGCTCGCGCTTCCCGCCGCATCCAGGTGGATGACCCGGTCGGGTGTCGCAACGAGCGTCACGGCGCCGGCGATCTCCTTGGCGGCGATGTCTTTGTGCATCCGATCGCGGATGGCGGCGACAGCGGGCGGCGTGCCTTGCCCTGCCTTGTCCGGGTCCGCCTTGGACTGCTGCTCGGCCAGGGTCTTGCGAAAGGCCCGCTCCTTTTGCGCGACGTAATCCTTGTAGCCCTGGGGATTCACAAAGGCGTTTGCCTCTCCCCTCCGGAGGCGGTCATATCGTTCCACCATGCCGTAATAGCTGCCGTGTGCGCCGAGAAACACGTCGCAGGGCAAGCCCTTGAGGACCTTGAAGGTCCTGGCGAAGTCGTCGGCTATTTCGGGGTAGTCCGTGTTACCCACCAGCTGAAACCCCGGATTGACGTTGGGACTGCCGATGACCACGACATCGTATTTCTTGCCGCCGTCCTCGGCGCGCCAGGTCCATGTCGTGCAGCCGCGCGTGTGGCCGGGCGTCAAACGAGGAATCAGCGTGACGCCCCCGAGTTTGACTGCGTCGCCGTCCTCCAGGATGCGATCGACCTTGCACGGATCCCAGCGGCTGGTCGTGTACAGGTATTGGCCCTTACCGCCCGAAGCGATGACCTGGTCGTCGCCGCGCATGACATAGACCTTGGCACCGGTCAGCTTTTGCAAGAGCGCGTGGCCCGCGACGTGGTCCGAGTGGGCGTGGCTCGCCAACAAAATCTTGACGTCCGTCATCTTGAATCCGAGTGACTCGACCGATTTTTGAATCAGGGGAACGGTGCGTTCAAAACCGCTGTTGATGAGAATGTGCCCTTCGGGGGTGGTTATGAGAAAGGTCGCCAGATCCTTGGAGCCGACGTAGTAAACATTGCCGACGACTTTGTGCGCCGGAAACGGCTCGTACCAATCGGCCGGACCCTGACCGACGGTGGCCATGGCCAACGTTAACATCGTAGGAAGCATAGGAAGAATCTCCCGGTTCAAAAAACTGCCCGCCGAATAAGCACACCCATCGAGGAGCAATTCCCAGTCACGATCGACCCGGTTGTTTTGCCCGGCGAAGACGGCTACACTGACGCGATAAACACTCCAGTTCGCAACAGGAGCGGCTCATGCAATTTTTGGCTATCCGACGTTGGCTGCTGGTAACGCTGACCTTCTCCGTCTGCTCGGCCGTCCTCTGGGCGGGTGAGACGGTGAAGCAGCCCAACATCGCCTGCTGGGATCGCTTCCGCGGTCCCAACGGCACCGGCACGACCGACGAGAAGGACATCCCGCTCACCTTCAGCGCCAACGAGAACATGCTCTGGAAGGTCGCGTTGCCTGGTGCCGGTAATTCCAGCCCCGTCGTCTGGGGCAAGCACCTTTTCCTCCAAACGGCCGGCGACGACGGCAAGCAGCGGAGCCTCCTCTGTCTCGATACGGCCGACGGTTCCCTTCGATGGCAGAAGAGCATCCCCGCGGAATCGGCCAAGATTCGCGCCGACAGTTCCCTGGCGTCCTCCACGCCGACGACGGACGGTAAGGCCGTTTACGTCTCGTTCTGGGACGGCAAGGACGTTCTCGTTTCGGCCTACGACTTCCAGGGCGAGCCTCTGTGGAGCAAGGACCTGGGCGTCTTCAACAGCCAGCACGGCGCCGGAGCCTCGCCGATCCTGTACAGGGACAAGCTTATCCTTGCTAACGACATGGACAAGGACGATTTCACCACCCGCGTGCCGAACGCCCGGCCGTCCATGCTGATCGCGCTCGACAAGCGAACGGGCCGGCTGCTCTGGGAGGCCCCGCGCGTGGCCGAGCGCGCCTGCTACTCCGCGCCCTTTCTTGCGCTCCACGCCCGGACAGAAAGAGCCGGAGCTAGTCGTCACGAGCACGACGGCGGTGACGGGCTACAACGTCGAGACGGGCGCGAAGCTCTGGGAGGCAAAAGGTTGGCAAAAGGACGACGTTCGGGTGCCCATGCGGACGGTGGCGTCTCCGGCACTGGCCGGCGACATCCTGTGCGTGTGCAGCGGCGGCGACGCCGGACGGTTCGCCGTCGGACTGGCCCTGCCCGGCCCCGGCAGCACCGACGCGCCGCAGCGCGTCTGGGAAAACCGCAAGGATTTTCCGTACGTTCCCAGCCCCGTCGTTCGCGGCGAACACGTCTACTTCGTCAACGACGCGGGTTTCGCCGGCTGCTATGAGGCGCGCACCGGCAAGCGCGTGTGGTACGAGCGGTTGGCCGCCGCGGGCTTCCACTCTTCGCCGCTGGTGATCAACGGCAAGATCTACGCCACGAGCATTGCGGGGGATGTGTACGTCTTCGCGGCGGAGCCGACCTTTCGGCTTCTGGCGCGCAACTAGTTGGGCGAAGGAGTCCGCGCCACCGCCGCGGTTGCCGACAGCCGCCTTTATATTCGCGGCGAACGCCATTTGTATTGCATCGGCAAGCACCGCTAACACGAGGCACAATCCCGGAGAACACGGCTAATCGAATACTCCCAGCGTGTGAATCGTCAGCGGCCGTTTTTGCTTCGCCCCCTTGTTCGACTCGACCGTCAGCTCATATTTGCCGTCGTTGCCGGCCCGGATGCGCCACGTCACCGTACTGTCCGGTCGGGCCGCGCCGGAGGGGACCGGCGGAACGTCCTGTTCCTCCGCGCCTTCGATGACGGCGAAACCCGGCGGCAGAGACAAAGTCAAACGCTCGCCCGGCTGCGGGTTGTGAACCAGGGCGGTCAGCGTGAACTCGCCGTCGCGCACCAGTCGGCCGCCGACGGTCAGGAGCAGGTGTCCCGCGCTCTCAAGCGCGTCCACGCTGCCCAGTCCGTAGGTGAAGCCGACCACGCGCTTTTTCCCCGTCCCCAGCTCTTGCTCGTCCCAGTACATCGTCACGGCCGAATCTGGCGAGGCGTGAGGATCGACGTGATGAGCGAGGGCCATTGATATAAACGGCACGTCCCATTTCGTGAGCTGAGCGTACGCCTTGGGAACGCCGAATTTTCGCAGGTCTCCGTTGGGCCAACCGCCCAGCGTCACGCGGCCGGGGCTTTCGACTTGTGTGCCGATACGGAATTGTAAATACGCCACCGTGCCCGGATGCTGCGGATCGTCGCGCTCCAGCGCCTCAATGAAATCCGGCACGGCGGCGGGGCTGTCGAACCGTTTCATCGTGTCGCACAGACCGCTCGCGCCGGGGATCGTGAAGGGTACGCCGTCGTTGGCGCCGATGAAGGTGTCGAGCAGGAAGCGGATGCCGACGCGGTGAGGCTCGGAGTCACGGTTCTCCAACGTATAGCGCACCAAACAGGTATCCAATCGACGCGACTGCTCGCCGGGCACGATCTCGACTTCCTGCGTCACCCGGATCTCCCGACTCGGGCAGTTGCCAGGACGACGCCAATCCGTCGCGCGGGCGCCCGGCCGTCTCGCCCTCCAGCTTGGCCTTCATCTCGATCCAGGTGCCGGGCGGGTGGCCGAAGAGGAACTCCTCGCCGTCCACGCGCAGACACGTATTGTTGGTGCGGCCCCATTCGTCGAAGGTCAGCTTCTTGAGATGGTCGGGATGCGCGGGATTCTTCTCGCGCAGCATGACCAGGCCGAAGCGCATGGTCGGTATGGGCATCTTGTCGTCGCCATCCTTCGGCCCGTCGTGAAAACGGATGGCAAGGTACGGCTCCGGATCGACCAGGCCGTCGTCCGTGAGTCGCCGGCACGGGTGGTTGCGTGAGGATCACGAGCAGATCGTGCGCGACGACGGAGAGCAGAAAAAGGAGGAGGATACCCAACGGCAGCAGGTGCTTGGCGCGGCCGCCGCGGACCCTCGGAACCGCGCGGTCGATTTCGACGGCGGGTTTTTTCTTGTGCTGTCGCCCGCCGCCGTTGGGCGCCGGCACCGCCTCGGCCACTGGCAGCGCATGCACGGCGACGCCTTCTTCCAAGACAAGATCCGCGGCCGACAACACCGGCACTTCCCCCGCGGGGACTTTGTCCACGTTCACAGCCACCCGGCCCGTGACGGTCAACGATACGTCCACGAGAAAACGCTGATTGCCGTTCGCCGTGACCTGCACTTTCCCTTCCAGGCGTTCCCCGGGCGCGCGGGCACATTCGGCACTTTCAGCGGGATGTGGGCGGTGCGTCCGTCGAGGTGAACGCGGCCGATCTTCAACCACGGCGCGCCCGTGGTGGCGTAGGCGAACACAGGACGCGCTTCGTGCGCGCGCACAATCAAGTCGTGTTCGAGACTGACGCCCGGCGCCCCTTGCAACGACACGGATTGCTCGCTGATTTCGACCGTGGGCGGCTTGACGAGGCCGAGCGCCTCGAAGAATTGCTGGATGGCGCCCAGCCCCGAGGAAGCCGGGCCTTGCACGGGATAGGTCCAGCCGTTGCTCTCATACCAGGCGGCGACGGCTCCCTTCTCGAAAAAAGGCGCAGCCCCCTTGGTATTGGCCTTGGCTTTTTCGGCGATCTGTCGGGGCGAGACGGCGCCGGCCAAAGCGCCATCGGGAAACGGACGAACCGGCACCTCGGCCCGAATCACAATTATCGAAGAGCCGCCGTTGGATTCGATCGCCAGCCGGCCTTCCAGCGGTTTGTTGCCGGCGCAGACGCCTTGGCATGAACCTGCACCGTCAGCGCGAACTCGTGCAAGCATTGAAAAACCTTGCGCGGCGAGCCGGCCCCTTCGCCCAGCGCCAGCCAGGCGGTTTCATCACAGGCGATGCTGCCTTGCAGCAACCCCATCCCCTGATTCTCGATATGCAGCACAAAGCGACGATCGACTTCGCGCGAGATTTGTCCGAGGTTAACTTCGAGCGGCTGCGCCACCAGCTTGGGCGGCTCGCGCGTGCCGCACGGCAGTTTGTTCAGAAGTTGATCCAGGCCGCGATCGAGGTCCGCCGCCCGCAGCGCCTGTTTCGCCGCCAGCGCCAGATCCGCCCGGCCCAGCGAACCGAAAAAACTCTCCAGATATCCCTGCCGCAACAGGTCGAGCGCCTCCTGCCATTCGCCGTAACAGGCCAGCACCAACTCGTCGAAATTGCGACAGGGCCGGCCCGAGGGAAAGACGAACGGGCTGAAGAACGGCTGCGTGCCGACGGCGATCGGGCCGCTCCGCTGCTCGTGGCCGTGTAGCACCGCGCCGTCCCAGTAGCAATACTTCGCGTCGGCAGGATTGACCCGCGAGCAGTTGCGGCAAACGAGCGGCATGGTCACTCCCTGCTCGAACATCAATCGTCTTGTTTCTGTCGTTCGCCAAAGCGAAGAACGCACTTGCCCAGGCGGATGGCGTCGCCGGAGCGCAGCAGCCGTGCGCCGTGGACGCGCTCGTCGTTGACATAGCTACCGGCCGGCGAACCGGCATCCACGAGCACATGCCGATCGCCTTCCCGACGAATGCGGGCGTGCAGCTTCTCGATCTGCGGATCGCCGAACAGTCCAATATCGCAATTCTCGGCCCTGCCGATCGTCACATCCGGCCTGTCCAGGATGATCTCGCGGCCCCTGCGAAAGCCCTCCTCAACCTTGAGCCAGGCTTCCTTGAGAATAACCTGAGCCAGACCAATCAGAAGACCGATGCACGTTCCCAGGGCGACGAAGCCCCAGGCGCTGGGACTCCACAGGTGGGCCTCCACTTCCGGGTTGGAATGCAAAAGCCGTGTCCAGCCGCCGTAAAGCACGAGCGACAACACGCCGCCCAGCACTCCTCCGGCCGTGCCGCCGAGCACGCCCTTGTAGATTTTCCGCAGCGCCGCCCCGGAATCTTGCCCGCTCAACAGACTGGCCAGCAGATCGAACACGCCGAGCGAGACGCCGATCAGAAAGCCGGTGATACTCCAACCGAGCACTAGGAAAACGGGCAACTCCTTCCAGCCGTAGAGGGCCTGGCTGACCAGTCCGCCGAGCCAACCGCCCATCGCGCCGACAACGACCGCCGTGGCCACGCGCACGCCGATGGCCACGAAACGCCGCAGCGAGAAGGTCCACAACGCATCGACCAGTCCCAGCGCCAGCGCGACCGCCAGTCCCAGGAACATGCCCTTGGCACCCTGCGACAGTACTTTGTGCTCGAATTGCACCGGCCGTCCCAGCGCCCAGCCGAGAAACGCGCCGCCGCCGCCGCACAAGGCACAATAGTAGATGAACAAGCGGAAAGACATGGCGATTGACTCGGCAGGAATCGGGACAAAAGCGAGTTCATCTAATGGCGCGGAGCGATCTCTGTCAAGCAGCGCTTCGATCGCGCGTCCAGGTTCGCTTGCTTCGGAGAAGTGTTCTTCCGCGCCGGATACCGAACGCTTCCCGGCACGGTATCTGTGGTGGCAGGGCTGTTTCTTGTGTGAAGCGAGGTAAGCGAGTTGTCCGGCAGAGTCTCTGGCGTGGGCCGGAAGCTCCTTGGGGCGGAAGCGCAAACCCCAAGCGACTTGGCCACTTTGCCAACGGCCCCAACGGGTGGCAAAGTGGGGTGCAAATCCCAAAGGGTGTCTCATGGAGGACTTACGTCGATTTCGGAGGGCGACTTTGCCACTTTGCCTCTTTGCCAACCGCCCCCGGTAAGAAACCGTCTGCTCGGAAGGGAAAAGGAAGATGCTCAACCTCAAGAAAGACGGCTCTCAAAAAGTGCCGCCTTTCTTCCCAAAAGTCAGCCGGCCAGGAGAATGCCACAACAGGAAACCGCCCTGTCTGTGGCGGGGAAACAGCTTGACAGGCGGGGGGAGCGCCCCAGCATAGTTGCTTGACCTATGAACCGAAATGAATGCGTTGCGGTCGATGATTGTTCGATGGGCCGGAAGGACGTATGAGTAAATATCCGATCTGTGCTGTCTGTCCTCGGTGTGCGAGCGGCGAATCCAAGAATCAAGGCGGGTACTTTAGCTCGTATCGAGTATGCCAGCGCTGTCGGACCTGCTACCGGCGTCCGACCCCTCTTTGGGAGAGAACCTTAGTCGCCCTCGCGTTTATTGTACCGGGCCTGATGTTTGGCGTAGCGGCCGCCTGGGTGTTTTTGATGATGACGGCGGAAAGGCAGCCGGTAAACCCCCAGGGGTTCTTGTGTTGTTCCGTCGTGGCAATTTTCGCCCTCCTCTCCATCGCGAAGGGAATTCAAGAACTGGGGAAGGGGCGGGCGACGACGGCGCCCGGAGACTATCACCCGGAGGATTTCGAGAGCGATTCGGAGGATGAAAGCGACCGGTTTCCCGCGGAAACATCCGCGCTGGTGCCCAAAGAACAGGCCGAGTCGATCGTGCGCGCGATCGCCAAACGGCACGGGGCCAAGGGGATTCTGCGGACGCTCGGGAATTTTCGCCCCGAACACCTGGCTAACGCGGCCGCCCGATTCGCCAAGGAAATGACCGAGGACGAAACGCCGCTGGCCTTCCTCGATACATCCGTGCTGAAGAACGGCAAGTCCGGCTTCCTGCTTACCAACCGCGCGGTGTATTCGAGCCTTATCCCGTTTCCCATCTGGTTATCCGACATCGACGAAGTCATTTACGTGATGCCCGGGTTTGGAGATTACTTTGAGTTCTGGCTCCTGGGGGCATTTTACTTCCTGTTTCGCGGGATACATTCCATGCAAAGACGTCTCCGCGTCAACGGGCAGACCGTCTACGCGACGGGCAATCGAGTCCGCGCCCAGTTCTGGGTCGAATTGTTGCTGACCTTGGCGGAGGCGGCTCGGGAAGCCAAGGCCGCGCCGCCCTCTATTCGGGTGAACGCGCCACCGCGGAGCGTCGTTCTGGAAATAGCGGTGTATCGAGGGGGAGAACAACCCGACGAGATTCGGCGCTACCGCAACGCCGCGTGGGAGCAGATCGAGCAGGGCATTCGTGAACTGGACGGGGATATGCTGCCTTCACTCCGTATCTGGAGGGGCCAGCCGAACGAAGGCACCGCGCTGGACGTTCTCGGCGGCAACGGCAAGTATGTCCTCCGCGAAGTGGGAGACGGTTGGGTTTACTACGATCCCAACCAGGAGGATGAAGAAGTCGAGGTGTTCCGCAGTGGTCAGGGTTATCGCTGTCCGGCGTTCTACGTCTGCACCGATCTGGATCGGGTCTTGAATATCGTCCGCCTTTTTATCGACCGGGGAGAATTCGAGTAACCCATCATGGGCAACATCAAGGCAGAGCGGCCGCCGGCTCGGAGATGGCAATCGAAATATCAGGAAGACGAATCATCCCGTGCCCCCTCTCCCAGGCAGCGCTGTCCGGCGAACAGGGGCGGGCAGCGTCCTTCAGGGCGTTGCCGACGAGCCGGGCGTTCCAGTCGAGATGGCGCGACCAGACCAGCGCCGCCAGCGCCGCCCCCTGCGGGGCGGCTGCGGACGTGCCGGCGAACGGCCGCGCTCGCCATCCGCTCGGGAACGGGACCGCGGCCACCAGGTCCGGTTTCATTGCGCCGCGCTTGAGGCCGCACGAACTGTAACCGAGACGCCGGCCCGTCGAATCGACCGCGCCGACGGCGAGGACTTCGGGACCGTCGCCGGGGAAGGGAATGCTCCCCGGACTGCTGGCGTAGCGCAACCCACCACCCAGCACGACAAGATGGAATCTGCCGGACTCAGTGCGCAGCCGCCGGACGCGCACGCGGTAATCGTGGCCCGATTCGGGGAAGAATCCCACGACGGCATGACCGCTACCCCTGGCATTCACCGAACGCATTCGGCCGATGCTCTCCTCGCTCGTCGCATCCCAAACGCTCAGCTCATAACCGGCACCGCTCGGACAGCACAGCTCGACCGAGACGCGCTCGCTCCCCCATGGCGCGATCGGGTTGTCCGTTTGCGCCCCGTCGTCCGTGTGTCTCCAGACGTGATAACCCGCACCGCCTTCCTCATACGGCCCGCTCCAGTGACGGAGGGCCGTGTTGCCGGCGCTGGCGAAGAAGAGGACATCGCCGCCCAGAAGACGGGCCAGCTCCTCGTGGATTCGGCCGTGCCCCTCGCAATCGCTCCAGGTGGGCATGATGACGGAACAAGAGATGATCCGCGCCCCTTCCCGGCAGGCCCAGCGGACGGCGTACAGAAATTGATCGGGGTGCTCCGGTTCCCAGTTGGCCAGCAGCAATTTCGCCTCGGGGGCCAGCGTGTGAATCACTTCCGCGCATAAAATCCCGTGCTGGCTGTCTTTCGCTTCGAGATTGCCGTCGAAACGGAAGGAATGGGTTTTAACGTCTCGGGGGAGGGCACGGCCCAGATGGGCGCGGTAGCCGTTGAACCCGGAATCGAGCACGGCGATCGTAAGTCCTCGGCCGCGCCAGCCGGAGGCGTGCCAGGCGCTCACTCCCAACCGCTCGAACACCTCGGAGCGTCGCGGGGAACGTTCGAGTCCGGGAGACGGTAAAAGGGCATCGGGGGTCGCCGCACTTTCCGCGAGGGAACTGCCGACAAACTCGGACGGCGGGGCAACGGCTTCCCAAGTCGGCGGCGAAGAAGAAAAGAGGCCGGCAAACAGAAGGGCCGCGAGCACCGTCGTGAGAAAGACCCAGGGGTTTCGCCCCTCGCCCTTCTCCCGCCCCCCAAACCTGATTGGCATGATCCACCCGTCCCACACGTTACCCGGAATCGGGGCGTGGCCCGTCGTCGCTGCACCGTTAGTTTACCCGCGCTCCCGGCCGATCGGGTCGCGGGCGGGGTGGATTCGATGCGCGGATGCGAGTGGAATGAGAATCTGTAGCGATGAGAGAAGAAGGGCGTCGCTTGCGGATTACCCGCCCGCGGCGCAAGTTGCGCCGCGGGCCGGAAAAAGCCGATCAATAGTCGATGTCGTACTTCTTCGCTTGCTTGCGCAGCGATTCGAGGACCTGGCTGTCGAAACTGTCCTTGCCGTCCTTCTTCTTGGCCAGCTCTTGCTTGATGTATTCGCTGCGTTTCTTGTCGAGTTCGAGCGCCTTCTTGTTCAGCTCGGTGCGGCGCTTGTCGAGCTTGTCGAGATATTCTTTCTGCTCCTTGAGGGTCATCTTCTGCATGACGTCGGGCAGCTCTTCCTTCTTGACCTCTTCGAGCTTGACCTTGCCGCTCTTGACAGCGTCGAGCAGATCGTAGGCGGCGGCCTTGCCGCTCTTGGCGCCGAAGGCGGCGCGGTCGGCGGCAGCCGGTGCCGGTAACGTGGCTGCACTCAGGCGCTTGGCCTCGCCCGCTTCCTTCATGTCACGACGGCCGTAAACCAGCGTCGTGCGGGCTAATTCGCCGTTAATGTCCGCCAACTCCTTGTCGAACGGCGTGGCAATGGCGATCACGCCGCCCGACTGGGCGATCTGGACATACGTGCCCTCGGCCAGCTTGCAGATCTCGCGCCAGTGCTTCTGACACGCGGTATCGGGACCACACTGGATGGTGTTGATGATGATCCCTTTTTCGCAGGCTTTCTTGCAGGTGTCGGGGTACTTGGTGTCCTCAGGGTAATCCATGTGCGGCGGGGCGTCGCCGACCAGGTAAATAATGCGCAGCGTCTTCTTGTCGGTGCTCCACTGGATCTTGTTGACGGCGTCGTCGAGCGCCTTGTTGACGCTTTCGGGGCTGTCGCCGCCGCCCTCGGCCCGGAACTCGCGCAACTGCCCGTGGATGGCGTCGAGGTCGTCGGTCAGTTCAATCACCTTCGTGACGTAGGCATCGCCCTTGTCGCGGAAGGCGACGAGGCCAATTTTCAGATCGGGCGTTGGTTTTCCGCCGGCGATCTGGTTGCTGATCGACCAGATCTTTTGCTTGGCCCCCTCGATGAGGTGGGTCATGCTGCTGGTCGTGTCCAGGCAGAAAACGACTTCGATCTTTGGTCTGGGTTTCTTGGCCGGGGCTTTTTCGTCCGCGGCGACGGCGGGGCGTGTGAAACCAACCAGGGCGGCCAGCGCCGCCAGCAGCACGGCGCGACGGAGAGGCAATCGGAAAGACATGGTTCGCTCCTGCGCGAAAAGAGAGTGTTCGAGACGTTCCTCTCTTATGACGAACCGAAAGAGGAGAGAGTTTGCCGGCGTTACAAACTCGTTACGCAGGCGAACATCCCGTTTAGCCGCGAGCCGGAGGCGAGCGCGGCCGCGCTCGCCTCCGGCTCGCGGCTAATCATTACTCGTCGCGGATCACCGTCTCGCTGTGCGTGATGAGCGCGCCGCCCTCGATGTAGGTGGCGCTCGTCGATTGGCGGAACACCTTCAGCACATCCAGCACCGTGTTCACCTGCATGAGGACATTTTGGCCGGGCATCTGCTTTTCGAGTTGCGCCATCTCGACGCCGAACAGCACCCACGGCCGCAGCGCATCGACGAACACCGGCCAGTTGAAATACACCGCGCCGGCCAGACGCCGTTTGGTGTCGGCCAGCGGGCCGCCCTCGACCTTGAGCGGCTTGCCGGCCAACAAGCGCTCGGCGTGTTCGGCCGACAGGGTCAGGACGCCCACACGCGAAGACAATCCGGCCGTCGGAGCGAATTGCGGATCGAGCTTCCATTCGGCCGGCAGACGGAAGACGAACAGCTTGCCGGCCTTTGCGGTCCTGACCTCCGGATCAGGTATCTTCAAGGGCAAGACGGTATCCGGGGGGGCCAGCTCCTTCGCCTGTGCTACCGCGTCCTCGATGATCTTCTTGTACGACTTCATCGCCTTTTCGAGCAAATCCGCGTCGCTGACGCCGACGAGGAGGGCCAGTTCCAACATGGGCAGCTCCTTGGAACTGGGCGGCAGGGCCGCGTGCCATTGCTTGCTCTTCCACTTGGCGTCCAGCACGAAACCGGCCTGCCCATCCGCCAGCGACGGCAGCAGCATTTGGCCCGTCACCTCGTCGAGGCGCTTGAGGAGCGGCAGGACGACCTTGCTCACCTGCTCGTATTTCTCCTTTTGCGCCTTGTCGAGCTTGTCCACGATGAGCGGCTCGGCGTGGCCGAAGGCTTTTTTGACCCATTTCGAGAAGGCCAGGTAGTCGTCGATGGATCCCCGGGAACGGCCCACCACGGCCAGGATCGGATCGCCGCCGACGTGATCGAGCAAGGTCAGCGGCTTGGAAGCATCCTGCTCCGGTGATTGGCCGTAGTTGTAGGTGTAACCCTCGTAGCCGCGTTCGCTGAGGAAGGAATAGCTCAGGACCGCGCCCGGTTCGGGCATGTTCTTTTTCATGCCGGCAGCGAACTCGTTGATGTCCTTTTCGATTTCCTTACGCTTGGCCTCCGGCACGCCGGCGGTCTCCAGCCCTTGCCGGGCTAGCTGGAAAAGCAGATCGACATCCTTCTGGCTCATCTGGGAGCCGGCCCGCAGTGCCTTGCTGGAATAGCTGATGCCGGTGAGCCGTTTGTCCGCGGTGCGCACCAGCGGCTTCAGTTCGGGCAGCGCCGTCAAGCGCTTGCCGTCGGTACCCAGCGTGGCCAGGACATCCGTGGACGGGCCGATGGAAAAGAGCAGGAAGTTGTCGCGCACGCCGAGGGCGAGCGTGAGCTTGAGCGCTTTGATTTGCTTTACCACACCGTCGAATTCGCCAGCCGCCTCCGCGAAGTCCGTAATCACGGAGGGATCGAGCGGCAGCATCGAGCCGTCAAGGTTGAGCGTCAAAAAATCGCCGCCGCCGACCTTGACGCGCTTGACGCGCCCTTCCAGCATCGCCTGTTGGGCCGCGACGGCGTTGAGCAAGGTCTCCAGGCGTTTGATCTGGTTCTCCGCCTTTTTGGGATTGGCAAGCCGGAAGCCGAGGACGAAATCGGGGAAACGGACTTTATTGGGGTTGCGGGCCAGCACGCGCAGCATGGCACGGAACTGGCCTTTGCTGACTTGATCCCCGTCTACGACCCCTTTGCTCACGATTTCCTGGAGCGGTCCCAGGTTGCGGGCCATGTTGACCTGCGAAATCAGGCTGAAGAAATCGACCAGGCTGGCGCCGCCGTAGCAGAAGCTCTCGTCGGAGAACGCCTCGGCGAGAACGTCGAGCAACTCCTTGTTCTCGGCCTGCCCGGCCCACTGGTACAGGGGGGCGAGGTTGCCGGTGTCCGAATACTGCTGCTGGAAGGCGGCGACGGCCATCTGGTAGGCGGGCAAAGCCTTGATCTTGGCCCAGGCTTTGCTTTTGGCGGCCGCGTCGAGCTGTTCGCGGTTGCGCAGCGTGGCGCTGTAGTAGGCGGCGTCGGCCGGGATCAGCGCCAGCGAGGAGTCGGTTTTTTTGTCCTCGGCGCGCGTTGGCGTCGTCACGCCGATCAGCAGCATTCCGGCCAGGAGTAGCAAGCATTGGCCCGGCGCACGTCCCCTTTTGTGGTGCAACATCATGCCCCCTTCGCTCGGCTAGAACTGGAGTCGCGGGATCGACTATTCCGCAAAGGCTCGGACATTGTAGCGGGACGAGCGCGCCGTGTGAACCCCTGAGCGGGGGGCGTAAGCCCCCCGAGGATTCCCTCGGGGGGCTTACGCCCCCCGCTCAGGGTTGTTCCAGGAGTTGCCGCACATCGAGTTGATAGCAACTGGTCGTGCCGTTGCCGGTGAAGAGAGAGCGCCCGTCCGGCGCGAAGGCGAGCGCCTTGATCTGCGTGTCGAGTTCGACCAGGCCGCGCTGCATGCCCGATTCGGGATCCCATAGCGCACGGTGCGGTCGTCGCTGCCGGAAGCCAACCAACGACCGTCGGGACTGTAGACAACGCACGTCACAACATCGAGATGGCCGGCCAGTTCGAGCTGCTGCTTCTGGGTTGTCACGTCCCACAGGTGAATGGTCTGCGTCAGGGTGGCGGCGGCCAGATGACGGCCGGACGAATGAAACGCCAGGCTGCCGGACCCGCTGGGCAGGATGCCAATGCATCGGCGCTTGGCGATGTCCCACAATGCGATCTGGCCCTCGGCGCCGCGCGCCGCCAGCCAGTCGATGCCGCCGACCGCCAGCAGTTGGCCGGCGGGCTGGAAGGCCAGCGCCTCGACGCTGCACCCCTCGACCGCGCCGGTCAGAATCAGTTTCGGCTCCCCGGACGGAATGTCCCACAGCCAGACATCGCTGCTGCGCAAACCCGCCGAGGCGAACAGGGTCGAATCCGGGTTGAACGACAAAACGGTGATCGGCGCCGCCTGTCCGTCGAGGATGCGTTCGCGCCGTCCGGTGTCGGCCCGCCACAACACGAGCGTGGTGCGATCGGCCTCGTGTCCTTCGGGCCGGGCCACGCTGCCGGCGAACCATCGGCCATCCGCGCTGGCTGCGAACGAACGCAGGGTCGGCGCTTCTTCCAGTTCCAGAACGGGCCGGGTTGTCGTCGTGTCCCAGACGCGCAGGTTCGTGCCTGTGCCCAGGCTGGCCAAGCGCTTGCCGTCAGGACTGACCGCCAGGCAGGTCCGTGATAGCAACGTCTCGGCCGTATCCCGTTCCTCGGCCTCCTCGCCGGCGTTCCAGATATGGATCACCCGGCCCGCGCCGCCGGAGGCCAGCGCTTGCCCGTCGGGACTAAAGGCCAGACTGCGCACCTCGCTCGTGTGGTCGCGCAGGACCACGAGCGGACGGTTCTTGTTCAGATCCCAGATATGCACAGCGTCGGCCGAATCCGCACACGCCAGGCGCTGGCCGTCCGCCGACAGGGCCAGGGTATGCACCTGATTGGCGTGGGTGTTGAGCAGGATGATGGGCTGGCAGGTGGTCGTGTCCCACAGGCGGGCAGTGGTGTCCCAGCCGGCCGAGACGAGACGTTTGCCGTCGGGCAGCCAGGCCAACGCGGGGATGCGGTCGGTGTGGCCGATCAGCCGGCCGCACGGTTCGCCGCTGACTGTGTTCCACAGCGAAATGCTCTTGTCTTCCGCGGCGACGGCCAGCGTTTTGCCGTCGGGGCTGAACGACACGGCGCTGACGGGCGAATCGCCCGCGAATTGATGGATCTGCGTCTGGCTGGTGTAATCCCACAGGCGCACGGCCCCGTCGTCGTGTCCGCTGGCCAGCAGCAAGCCGCCCGGCTGGAAGGCCAGTGCCGTCACCCAGGACGGTTGCGGCCAGCAGGCCCGCAACTCGCCGGTGTCCGTTTGCCAGATCGAGACCTCATCGCTGCCGGACGCGATATATTGGGCCGCGGGGCTGAAGACCCAGACCCCGGCCGGTTCCGCCAGTTCGTGCCAGGCGGTCTGCTGGCGCGCGGACAGATCCCAGCGGCGCAGCACACCCGGCTCCTCGACGGACCACAAGCCGCCGTCCGCCGCGAAGCGGAGGGCGAGCAGTTCACCGTCGGTATGGAAGGGGCTGGCGCCGAAGACGCGGGTACGGAACGGAGATTCACTGATGGAGGGGGAGGCCGTGATCGAAGGCATGAAATAACTCTCGCGGCAGCCTGGGAACAGGGAACCAGGGGGACTCCGGCGTCGGCCTTCCGGAGAACGGGCGGAAAGCGGGCACCGGATCGCTTGATAACAATTTTACCATAGTTTTTGCTGGTATGCCGGGCGGTGCCTCGCTAGGGTGAAAAAATAGTTCAAGATCACATAGCCCCCGGCTTGCCGGGGGAACACGCACCCCCGGCAAGCCGGGGGCTATGTGAGGATGCAAACCGTGGCGAGCGGAGAATTTGCCTTCATTGATTGGCTTCGGCAGCGCACCCCGGCCACCGGACGGGTGCTGCTGGGGCCGGGCGACGATACCGCGCTCCTCCGCTGGCCCGGTGGGGCCGATTGCCTTGTTACGACGGACATGCTGTTGGAGGGCAGTTGTTTTCGCCTCTCCGAGACGCTCCCCGGTGAACCGGGTGCCGGCACAGCCCGTCAGATCGGCCGCAAGGCGATGGCGGTCAACCTCAGCGACATCGCGGCGATGGCCGGCGTGCCGGTTGCCGCCGTCGTCAGCGTCGGGTTGCCGCGCCGCGGCGGACGATCCCTGGCCGAAGAGTTGTATCTAGGCCTGCGCGAGATGGCCGACGCCTTCGACACTGCCATCGTCGGCGGCGATACCAATAGCTGGGACGGTCCACTCGTCCTCAACGTGACGCTCCTGGGCGAAGCGACACCGCGCGGGGCGGTTCGCCGCAAGGGCGCTCGACCCGGCGATTGGCTGCTCGTGACCGGCCCCCTCGGCGGTAGTCTCCTCGGCAAACACCTGGACTTCACGCCGCGCGTCCGCGAGGCGCTGGCGCTGCACGAGGCGGTTTCCTTGCACGCCATGATCGACATCAGCGACGGCTTGGCCGCCGATGTCGCCCACCTGTGTGCGGAGAGCGGCTGCGGCGCCGTTCTCCGCGCCGCTGCCATTCCCATAACCGACGCCGCCCATGCTTTTCCGGACGATCGCTCGCCGCTGGAACACGCCTTGGCGGACGGCGAAGATTTCGAGTTGGTTTTCGCCGTGTCGCCCACCGATGCGTCGATGCTTCTCGGCAAGCAGCCGGTGCCGGGGATCACCCTGACGGCCATTGGCGAATGTGTCGCCGAGGAGGGGTTGTGGCTGGAAGAAAGTGGACAGCGCCGTCCGTTGCCCCCCCTGGGATACGTGCATAACCTGGAATAGATCGATGGTCACACTCGAAACGGATCGCCTGACTCTGCGCATGCTCGGCGCGTCGGACTTCGACGCCTACGCGGAGATGTGTGCCGACGCCGAGGTCATGCGCTACATCGGCGACGGCCAACCGGTGGCCCGGCCGATGGCGTGGCGCGGCCTGGCGACGATGATCGGCCACTGGTCCTTGCGGGGTTACGGGATGTGGGCCGCCCAGGAGCGCTCTTCGGGCGTCCTGGTCGGGCGCATCGGCTTCTGGAACCCCGAGGGCTGGCCCGGATTCGAGATCGGCTGGACGCTGCGCCGCTCCTACTGGGGCCGGGGCTATGCCACCGAAGGGGCGCGGGCGGCCCTCCAGTTCGGCTTCACCCAGTTGCAAGAGCCGCACGTCATCAGCCTGATTCACCCGAACAACGCCGCTTCGATTCGGGTGGCCCAAAGGCTGGGGGAACGGCTGGTCGGTTCCACCGAAGTGATGGGCAAGCCCGCGTTGATTTATCGGATTAGTCGAGCCGAATGGGAAGCGCCGAGCCAGACACCGCGGTAAATCGGTCGGCAAACATGCTACGAGCAGCAACCGAACGAGATTTCGACTTTCTCCGCACCCTCTCGACGGGTCCGGATGACGAAAAGCTGCGCGCAGATTCGGGACGGGCGGTTGCGAATCATTGAGTCGGCAGGAGAGCCTGTGGGTTTCCTCAAGTTCTATGTCCTCTGGGAAATGTTGCCTTTCATCGAAGTCCTCCTGGTGCGCGAGGACCGGCGAAGGCGTGGGATCGGTAGGGACGCGGTTCGATCGTGGGAAAGAGAAATGGCCGAGCGTTCCTTTCGGCGGGCCATCACTTCGACCCAGGCCGACGAAACGGCCCAGGAGTTTTGGCGTCGCATTGGCTATCGAGACTGTGGCTCCTTCAATCTCCCCGGCTGGCCGGCGGAGTTGTTCCTGTTCCACGACATCGGGAACGGCGCGCCGTGACTTTCCCGGCAGCCTCTTCCGGGTAGAATGTGCCTTGCCGAAGGTTTGTTGTCCCGGAGTGAATCTCGATGCGACTCTCGATTCCCGCCTTCCTCCTTCTCTCCCTCACCACCGCTTCCGTTCATGCCGAGGAATGGCCTGGCTGGCGCGGCCCGCGCGGCGACGGCACCTCCCACGAAACCGGCCTGCCCTTGACCTGGAGCGCGACCGAGAACATTCGCTGGAAAACGCCGATCCCCGGTAGGGGACATTCCTCGCCCATCATCTGGGGCGAGCGCGTCTTCGTCACCACCTGTCTGGAGGACAAGGGCGAACGCCTGTTGCTTTGTCTCGATCGCCGCGACGGCAAGGTCCTCTGGCAGCGCGTCGTCTTGACCGCGAAGCTGGAACACAAACACAATCTCAATAGCTACGCCAGCGCCACGCCCGCCACGGACGGCAAACATGTCTGGGTCGCCTTCCTCGCTTACCCCAATATGCAGGTGGCCTGCTACGACTTCGAGGGCCAGCGCATCTGGATGCGCTCGCCCGGCAAGCTGCTCTCGACGCACGGCTTTTGCAGTTCGCCGATTCTTTACAAGGATCTCGTCATCCTCAACGGCGATCAGGACGCCGAGGCGTACATCGTCGCACTGGACAAGCAGACGGGCGCGGAGCGCTGGCGAACCGATCGTCCCAACCGCACGCGCTCCTACTGCACGCCGATCCTGATCCACTCGAAGACGAAACCGGACGTGACGCAACTCGTCCTCAGCGGCAGCAAGTGTGTCACCGGCTACGACGCCGACACCGGCAAACTCCTGTGGATCATCGACGGGCCGACCGAGCAGTACGTCGCCAGTCTCGTGTATGCCGACGACGTGCTGTTTTTGACGACCGGCTTCCCCGAGTTTCACCTGATGGGCATCAGTCCCGAGGGCAGCGGCAACATCACGGATAGCCAATACGTCCGCTGGCACATTCCGCACAAGGTCAACGGCAGCCGCGGCGCTTCCTACGTGCCGTCGCCAATCGCCGCCAACGGGCGTTTCTATGTCGTGTCCGACGTGGGTTATCTGAGCTGCCTCGACGTGCAGACGGGCAAGCGCCGGTGGATGCACAAACTCGCCCGGCACGTCAGCGCCTCGCCAGTGCTGGCGGACGGCTATTTGTATTTCCTCGATGATGACGGAACGATGCACGTTCTCCGGGCCGACGGCAAGTTCGCGGTGCTGCACAAAAACCGGCTCGATGAGGAGTGCTACGCCTCGCCGGCTGTTTCGCACGGCCAGATCTTCATTCGTGCCCTGCACAACCTGTATTGCATTGGCGAGCAGGAGAAGAAGTAGCCATTCATGGGCCGAGGGCGACAGCAGTATAGTGAGATCAAAACCGGGGCAGCGCCTCGCATCCGCTGTGGAATGACTAGGCGGCGAGGCCAAACCATCACGCGCCATCTGGCGAATATTCGGAAAGAGCCCGCAAGCATCGCTGTACCACAAGTGCCGACTGAATTTCGATCCGTGGATCAATACGACGCGGCCCGCCGCAGCCGATCGCGCACCGCCAACCATTCTTCCGTATCCGGTGGCAACGTCACCAGAATGCGATCCAATCCGGCCGAATCCAGTTCATGCAGCACCGCATACAAGTGCGCGGAGTAGCCGGCGGGATCGGCCGGCAGCACGCGGAGCAGCACGCCGGGCGTTTTCGCATGGCCGGGAGCGGCGAACGTCACCCAACCGACTCGTTTTCCCTCCCGACAGAGAACTGTGATCTGCTCCATGTCCGTCGTCTCAACACATTCCAGCGGCGTGCGCGGCGCGTAGTGGCGCGGCAACAGACCCGGTGAGGGCAGTGCTTGCGATGTCGCGCGGTTCGTCGGTCTGGTTCGGTTCAGGGAACCGAGAACGGCTTCGAGTTCGGCGGGACCAATCAGGCCCGGACGCAGCAGGCGCGGCGGCGAGGCGGTCAGGTCGAGTACCGTCGATTCGAGGCCGCCGGTCGTCGGCCCGCCATCCAGCAGCAGGTCGATGCGGCCGGCCAGTCCGCGCAGGACGTGTTCGGCTCGCGTCGGCGAAAGTTCGGTCGAGCGATTGGCACTGGGTGCGGCGATCGGCAGGCCCACGGCTCGCACTAACGCCTGCGCCACAGCATGGGCCGGCACGCGCACGGCCACCGTCGGCCCTCTCGCCGTCACGATGTCCGGCACGGTATCACGCTTGGGTAGCACCAGGGTCAGCGGTCCCGGCCAGAAGTGGCGGGCCAGCAACTCCGCCGATGTCGGCCAGTCCGCCGTTACTTCCCGCGCCGCGTCGAAGTCGGCGACGTGGACGATCAGCGGATTGTTCGCCGGCCGGCCCTTGGCCGCGAAGATGCGAGCCACCGCCGATGGATCGAGCGCGTTGGCCCCCAGTCCATAAATGGTTTCCGTCGGAAACGCCACCAGTCCGCCGCCGCGCAAGACCCGCGCCGCCTCGGCGATCAGTTCCGCGTCGGGCGCGGCCGGATCAAGGGTGAAAACGACGGTTTTCATTGACCTCGTCTACTCCCCGATTGCTTCCGATGTTCGGGCAAGTTGGCGGTCCCGAGAAAGCGCTTGATCCCTTGTGGGCCATCCCTCATCATGGTGCGACTCCCGCGACGGCGGAAACAATCGTGCCGTCCTCGATATACAGTAACAAAGGAGTGGGCCGCTGCGAACGAATCGTTTCCCTTGAGGCTGTTTCTACGGAGAAAGAATCGGGTATGAAGCGACTGCTGGGCGTCTTGCTGATGGTGTGCCTCTTGTATGGGGGACTGATGCTGTCCGATGAAAACGCGCGTTCGACCGGCAATCAGCAGACGATCGCCAACCGGCTAGGCTTCTACGGCGTGCTGACCGTCGGCGTCGGCATCCTCATCATTTCGGGTGGCATCGACCTGTCGATCGGCTCGGTGGTCGGACTCGGGGCCGTGGTTTTCGCCCTGCTCTTGGAAAAACAGGTTGCGCCGCTTCTGGCCGCGGCGATCGTGCTGGCCGGCGGCGCGGCCATCGGCTTGATCCACGGCCTGCTCGTCACCCAACTCGGATTGCAGCCGTTCCTCGTGACCCTGTGCGGTCTATTCATCTATCGAGGGCTGGCGCGGTGGGCCACGTCGGTCAGCGTCGGACTCGATGTCCGCGGCGCTCCGCCGGCCTTCAAGGAGAAGATCGAGGAGCTACGGCAACTTCTGATCGGCAATTTCTTCGGCATCCCCGATCAGCTGTTGCTCTTGATCGCCGTTTCCGTGTTGCTGGGTCTGTTCCTGCACGGCACGCGCTACGGTCGTTATTTGTACGCCATCGGCTCCAACGAGGACGCCGCCCGCTACGCCGGCATCCCCACGGATCGCTACAAGATCCTGGCTTACGTAATCTGCTCGGCCCTGGCCGGCCTCGGCAGTGTTCTGTATCTGCTCGACAACCGTACCGCCAATGCAACGAGTGCCGGTTCGTGGTTAGAACTGTACGCCATCACCGGGGCGGTCCTGGGCGGGTGCAGCTTGCGCGGCGGCGAGGGCACCATTCCCGGAATGTTCCTCGGTGCGGCGGTCCTGCCGCTTTTGCGCCAGCTTTGCACATTCCTCCGGATCCCCAACGAGGTGGAATTCGCCGTGATCGGTGCGGCCTTGCTGCTGGGCACGATCGCGGATGAACTGCTCAAACGCCGGACGGCACTGCGTGGTTAGCGACGCTTCGCAGAAGCGTTCTTCAAACGCTTCTGCGAAGCGTCGCTAACCGAACACACTCAAATCTGCCCGACCCAATTCGGTTCGGCCTTTTCGCGCCAATGCGCCCGAATCTTGTCGATCATATCCTGTGGCAGCGGGCCGGCCGCCAGCAGATCCGCGTTCTCGCGCCAGCGGTTCGGCTTAGTCGTGCCGACGATGGCCGTGTGGACTCCCGCCATGCTCAGCGTGAAACGCAGCGCGATCGAGGCCGCTTGCTTGATGTCGCCGCCCAGGAAATCGTAACGCAGTTTTTGCAGGCGCTCCCAGTACGGCTGCTGATAGGCACTGTCCGGTTTGTCGGTGCGACGCCAGACCGCGTTGGCGATCGGCCGCTTGGCGATGACGCCCATCTGCTTCTGGCGGGCCAAGGGCAGCGTCAGCTCGATCGCTTCCTGATCGGCGATGCTGACCGACGTTTGCAGGGTGTCGAATCGACCGCACTCGATGGCGTAGCGAGCGGCGCTGCCGTCGCCGCTGTAGCCAATGTAGCGCGTGTACCCCTTCTGCCGGGCGTCCTCCAGGGCGCGGATCACGTCGCCCTTGCGCAATTCATCCTCGGAACAACTGTGCAACTGGACAAGATCGACGCGATCGGTTTTCAAGCGCCGCAGGCTGCGCTCGATACTCGCCAACAGCGACGCCGGCCGCCAGTCGGCGCTGCCGGGACTCTCCGGGTGGCCGCACTTGGTGAAGAGGTGGAAGTCCTTGCGCCGGCCGGACACCGCCTGGCCGATCAACTCCTCGCTCTGGAGGTAGCATTCGGCGGTGTCAATGACGTTAAGTCCGGCATCGAGGGCGCTGTGGAGCAGTTGCGTGACGGCCTGCGCCGACGCTTGCTCGAAGCCGATCTCCGCGCCGCCGAAGCCCAGCACGCTGACCCGCATGTCGGTCTTGCCCAGGGGACGCTGTTCCATGATGCGCTCTCCTCATCGGGGATAAAGTACGAAGGATGAAGTATGAAGGATGAAGGATGAATCAAGACCTGTCGATCCATCCTTCCTACTTCATCCTTCCAGGTCGGACGGTGACGATAAAGGCGACGCCCAGCACGATCGCGCCACCGAGGAGCGTGCGCGGAAGGACCCTCGTCGAGAAGCAGGGCCGCTAGGATCGCCCCGTAAACGGGTTCCAGGCAGGCGATCATGCTGGCCGTCCCCGCCGTGACGCCGTGCAGGCCGGCGATGAAAAGCGAGTGCGCGACCGCCGTACACAGGACGCCGAGGACGCCCAAAAGCAGCACGTCCCTGAGCGTGAAAGTCGGCCATTGCGAGATGACAAACGGCACGAGGGCCACAGCGGCGAACAGATCTTGATACAGCGCGATCGTGAGACTGGAGTGTTGCCGGACGTATTTGCGGTTGAGCAGCGACAGGATGGCAAAGGTCAGGCCGGATGCGACGCCCCAGAGCACGCCTTGCGTGGCCCGGTCGCCTGGATCGAAGCTCGGCACCAAAACGACTATGCCGGCCAAGGTCACGATGGCGAGGACAACATCAATCGTGCGCAGTTTCTCGTGGAAGAAGAGCGGTTCGAGGAAGGTGACAAAGACGGGGAATGTCGAGAACGTGATGAGCGCCAAAGCGACGCTGGAGGTCTGCACCGACTGAAAGAAGGTTGTCCAGTGGACCGCGAGCAGGATGCCGAGCGCGGCGAATGCAAACAAGCTGCCGCGCGACAGCGATCCGAATGTTCTACGCCACAACAGCGCCGCCAGGAACAGCGCCAGGGAAGCGAACACGACCCGGCCGAGCACGATCACCACCGGCGCGAGAATTAGGAATTTGCCGAACAGGCCGGCAAATCCGAACAGCAAAACGGCGACGTGGATTTGCAGCAGATTCCGGGAGTGCGGGGACATCACAAGAAACCCGATGACGATTTCGGCGAATCGGCGCACGAGGTTATAGAATGGGGTTCGCGGGCCGCCGGGAACAGGGACGGGCGCGACGGACTCATTTCAGAGGGAGCATTTCCTCACCGCGAGGACCATCCGCATGAGCCTGGCCATTCTCGGAATCGGGACCGCCCTGCCGCCCATGAGCGTCACGCAAGCCGACGCCGCCCGCGTTGCCAAGGCGGTCTGCTGCCGCACCAAGGAGCAGGAAACCTGGCTGCCCCTGATGTTTGAAAATACCGGCATCCGCTCGCGCCACCTGTCGTTCGGCCAGGCCGTGGTCGAAGACGTGCTCAACGGCACGCGCTTCACCCAGTCGATCTTTTTACCGACTGGGCGCGAGGACGACCGGGGGCCGACCACCGGCCAGCGTATGCGGCATTACGTCACCGAGGCTGGGCCGCTCGCCCTACGGGCCGCCGGCCAGGCCCTCGATCACTCCGGCCTCGCCGCCACCGAACTGACGCATCTCGTCACGGTTTCCTGCACGGGTTTTCATGCGCCGGGTGTGGATTACGAGTTAATTCAGGGACTCGGTCTGGCACCGACGGTGCAGCGTACGCACATCGGCTTCATGGGCTGTCACGGCGCCCTCAACGGCCTGCGCGTGGCCCG
This sequence comes from uncultured Planctomycetota bacterium, assembly GCA_963767535.1. Taxonomy (GTDB): domain Bacteria; phylum Planctomycetota; class Planctomycetia; order Gemmatales; family Gemmataceae; genus JAJPHU01. The sequence goes on along the minus strand of CAVYEC010000003.1, from coordinate 3,530,745 downwards.
CGCCTTCGCCGATTCGGAGCCGGACACCCGCGTCTTGGTGTGTGCCGTCGAGTTATGCACCATGCACTATCATTACGGCTGGGATCCGCAAAAGATCATCGCCAACGCCATCTTCGCCGACGGCGCGGCCGCCGCGGTCGGCGTTTCCAACGTGCTAGCCCCTGCGAACGAGTGGAACGCGACGGCCGCCGGCTCCTGTCTCTTGCCCGATTCGCGCGAGGCGATGACGTGGACCATCGGCGACCACGGCTTCGAGATGACTCTCTCAAAGCGGGTGCCGAGCCTCATCCGCGAGTATCTGCGGCCGTGGCTGGAAGGCTGGCTGGCCCGGCGCGGCTTACGGATCGAATCGGTCGGCTCGTGGGCGATCCACCCCGGCGGCCCGCGCATTCTCGACGCCGCGGCGGAAGCTCTCGGATTGGGTGAGGAAAAGCTTGTGGCAGCCCGCGAAGTGTTCTCTGCCTACGGAAACATGTCGTCGCCAACCGTTCTATTTCTCGTCGAGAACCTGCGCCAGCGGCGTGCCCCTCTGCCGTGCGTCGCGCTGGGCTTCGGTCCCGGTTTGGTCGCGGAGGTCGTGTTATTTTCACATAGCCCCCAGCTTGCCGGGGGAAATCCCACCCTCGGCAAGCCGGGGGCTATGTGAGTGATTCACCTCGCTAATTGCCACATGCGGATCGTCTCGTCGAGACTGCCCGAGACGAGAAGACCGCCGTCGGCGGACACGTCCAGCGACGTGACGGCCGCCGAGTGGCCGCGGCAGCACCACAGCTCGGAGCCGCTTTCGGGATCCCACCCGCGCAGCGTCCGATCGTGGCTCGCGGAGATGACCTGGCCGCCGGGAGCGACGGCCACGGCGGAGATCATCTGCCGATGGCCGCTGAAGCGGCGCAGCTCCCGACCGCTATCGACTTCCCACAGGCGGAGGCTCGTATCGAAATGACCCGACGCCAGCGTCTGGCCGCCTGGGGCGAACGAGACGCCGAACACCAGACCGCGCGGCACGGCGAAGGTCCGCACTTCCCGGCCGCCGCGCACGTCCCACAGGCGCAACGTCTGATCGCGTCCGCCGGAGGCGACGAATCGGCCTTCATCCGACAGGGCCACGGCCGTCACCTCGGCGCGGTGGCCGAGCCAGCGCTCGATCTCCCGGCCGCTTTGCAGATCCCACAGACGCAGGGTGCGATCATCGCCACCGGTGACGGCTTGTTTGCCGTCGCGGCTCACCGCGATCCCGCGCACCGCGTTGGTATGGCCCATCAGTCGCATGACCTCTTCCCCGGTCATCGAATCCCAGACGCGCACGCTCGCCCCCTGGCCAGCCAGCACATGCGCCGTACCGGAAACGACGGCCAAACAGGTGATTTCTTGCGGTGCGCGCCCTGAAGCATGGCCCCTCCGTGCCGGTGTCGATGTTCCATTGGTGCAGCTGACGATCGGCGCAAGCGGCGAAGATTGACTGCCCGTCCGGAGTAAAGGCGACGGCCACGACCGGGCCACCGCTACTCCGTAGGACTGCGCGTCTCGCGCAGCGGTTGTGGCTGATGGCCGGCCGGCAGCACGCCGGTGCGCGTCAACTGTTCCAGGGCGTCGGCCAACTCGCCGGGCGTGCGGTAACGGTCATCGGGATGCTTGGCCATCAGCTTGCGGACCACACTGGCGACGGCCGCCGGTATTTCGGGGCGCAGCTGATCGACCGACGGCGGCGTCTCCCAGCGCTGCCGGTCCAGCTTCTGAATCAGCGTGCCGCCCGGAAACGGCACCCGGCCGGAGAGCAGGAAATAGAACGTGCAGCCGAGGCTGTACAGGTCGGCGCGGATGTCGGCCTTGTGCGGATCTTCCAGCTGCTCCGGGGCGATGTAGTCGGGCGTGCCGATGACGGCGCCGTTGCGCGTCAGCGTCGTCAGCGAATCCTCGCCGAGATCGCGCATCTGATAAAGCCGGGCCACGCCCATATCGAGGATTTTGACCAGCGGACGCGGCGGCAAGGGAATGCGCTGGCCCGATTGCGGCGGGGCGAGGTTCGGTGCCACCACCATGAGATTGGCAGGCTTAATGTCGCGGTGAACGAGCGCCTGCTCGACGGCGTGTTGCAACCCCAGCGCCGCCTGGCGGACGAAATCGCAGGCCAACGCGGGCGGCAGCGGGCCGTTGTGCTCCACCAGGTTTTGCAAGGTGATGCCGGCGACGTACTCCATCGCCAAAAAGTGTGTGTCGCCGTCCTGGTCCGACTCGTAGACCACGACGATGTTGGGGTGCGACAGCCGGGCCGCCGCCTGGGCCTCACGACGAAAGCGGCGCAGCGCTTCGGGATGCGCCAGACGTTCCCGGCGAAAGACTTTCACGGCCACGATCCGATCGCGTCCGAGATGGCGGGCCTTGTAGACGATGCCCATGCCGCCCCGGCCCAGCTCGCCCAAAATCTCATAGCCCTCCACCGCCGGCAGAGGTGAAGTCGAAGCCGGGTGCATATCGTCCGCGGGCGGCGGGGGGACCGTGATGGTTTCGGTCTGCGCCGCTTTGTTCGAGCGCTCCGCACACCGGACAGGACGACGCCCCCGCGTCGGGTAGCGCCGCGGCGCCGGCCTCCCATTCGTGACCATTCGAACAGCGCAGCAGGTGCGGCATGGAAGGGGGACTCTCAGGAACCAAACATCCATTCAGGCTGTCATCATACCGACCTCCCCGCCCCTCTGCCCACCCAAGCAGTCATTCGTTTTTGGCCGTCGGGAACACGCATCGGCCCGGCTGTCTCTATCCAGAGGGGACTGTATGGGATCACCGCGGCGTCCGGCCCCGCTTGCTCGGGCGACTCAGGCGACGGTCGGCGCCGCGGTTTGTATCCACGAGGAGGCCGTACCATGTCTATCCTCGATCCCGAACTGTACGAGGTGTTCGAGCGCCTCTCGCGTGAGCCGTACTTCTGCGGTTACCGGCTCGCCCGATTGCGCAAACAAAAGAGCCAGGATCCCCAGCAACAGGCGGACGAATTGGGGATCGCCCTTCCCCATTTGATTTTTCTCGCCCTGAGCCGTATGCCCCAGGGTCGCTCGGACCTGGAAGCGCTGGCTTGGCAACTGGAGATGGAAGCGGGCAAGCTGGCCGATATGCTCAGCGAACCTTCGGGAAAGTGAACGCGGCGCAACAAGACGGCCGGCCCTCCGGTGAGGGCCGGCCGCGTCACACCTTTTGCCGATCGTGGAGAGTATCGGCACCCTTCACCATATCTCACCGCACGGATCGCTTTCAACAGATCAACACGATACAAGGAATCGGGCCGGTGGGCACACCTTTTGCGACCCTCTAGGTCGTGTTTACGTCGTTTCGTTTCCTTCCGGGAGCATTCGCCATGAAGCGTGCCGGCCCGATCGTCATCTTCCTAGGTCTGCTGATCGTAGCGGGAGGCGCACTCCAGCTCTTCCTTGCAGGGGCGCTGAGCCCCGACCCGAACCCCAACCCCGTGCGGAACGGGGAGCTTTGGTGTATTTGCCTCTGTGTCGGTGCCGTCGTCGCCGCCCTCGGCCTCCGCCTCAGTGGAGGCAAGTTCAGTCAGTGGATCTGAGTTTCCAATTAAGGTGCGCGGGATAGCGCACAAAATGGCCCGCGCCGCGCAAGAACGCGGCACGGGGCTTAACGAAAGGGCTTCTCCAGCCCGCTCCCGCTCCGCCGACGAACGGAAGGGGCCGGCAAGATGCCCCTTTCATTTCAAGGCAACTAGCGTGCCGGTCTACCAGGTAAGGTACATTTGTTCTTGCCCTCCTTTCTTGCCCCCTTACAATTGATTACAGGATCGCGCCTTGGTCCCTCCGGCCAGGCGCGAGGAGCGCTAGCCCCTCTCCCAACCCGCCCGGCAAGGATCGGATCACCCGCCGGGCCGGGGTTGTTGGCGGAACCTGCCCGCGGAACGGCTTCCCCCCCTTTCGCCCTCACCGCGTCCGCATTCGTCCCGACTCCCGCCGCGGAGTCCGGGCGTCCTCAGCTTCGCATCGAGGTGATTCATGGCCGAGCAATCGCCTGGCGAAATCCCTCTTGGGCACGAGGTTTCCGGCTTTCTTTCTTCGCTCCAATCTCCCCTCCCGGATCCTTCACCTGCCGGATGCGCGTCCGTCTCGGAGTGCCTGGCTCCCATACCGCCCTTCGTCCCCTCTACACCGCCGCTGGCCGAGCGTAACGGCGAGCCGGCAAACAGATCGACTCGGGCGGGGACGGATTATCCCTCGGTGCCGGGCTACGAAATCCTCTCGGAACTGGGCGCGGGCGGAATGGGCATCGTTTACCTAGCCCGGCAAGTGCGGTTGAAGCGCCTGACCGCCCTGAAGATGATCCGCCCCGTCCACGCCAACCGCAAGACGCGCGAGCGCTTCTGCGCGAGGCGGAGGCGGTCGCTCGTTTGCAGCATGCCAACATCGTGCAGATTTACGAGGTCGGCGAGTGCGACGGCTGCCTTTTTCTGGCGCTGGAGTACCTCGACGGCGGCACGCTGGCCGACTATTTGGCCGCCCGAACCGTGGACGTGTGGCAGGCCGCTCGACTGATTCACACCCTGGCGCAAGTCATCCAGTACGCCCATGACAAGGGCATCATCCACCGCGATTTGAAGCCGGCCAACATTTTACTTCCGATTGCGGATTCCTCTTCCAATCCGCAATCCGCAATCCGCAATCCGCAATCGGGAGAAATTGGCAATCCGAAGATCGCTGATTTTGGATTGGCCAAGCATCTCGACGAGGAGACGCCGCTCTCGCGCGACGGTGACATCCTGGGCACGCCCAGTTACATGGCTCCGGAACAAGCGGCCGGACACACCCACGAGATCGGCCCGCGCACGGACGTTTACGCCCTCGGCGCGATCCTCTATGAGCTACTCACGGGCCGGCCGCCCTTCCTCGCCTCGTCGGTCCAGGCGACGGTCAAACAGGTCTGCGACGACGAACCGATGCCGCCGCGGCAGTTGTACCAGGGCCGTTTGCCGCATGACCTGGAGACAATCTGTCTGAAATGTCTGGATAAGGATCCCGCCAGGCGCTACCCCAGCGCGGCGGCCCTGGCGGAAGACCTGCGGCGCTTTCTCGACGGTGAGGCCATCGCGGCCCGGCCGACGAGTTGGCTCGAACGGGCCGCCAAATGGACGCGCCGGCACCCGGCCCAGGCGACGCTTCTGGCTTGCGTTCTCCTGGTAGGGGGCGCGGCCGCCGCCGCCGCCCCGATACACATCCACTTCTTGCAGACCAAGGTTCAGGAGGGCCAGGCGGAGATTGAGCGCCTGCACCGCGTAAACCTGCGCGAGCGCGTCCAGCGCTTGCTTGTGCAGGCCAAGAGCGCCCGCGACCGCAATGAGTGGCAGGACGCCCGGATGCGCTTTACCGAAATCCTGGATTCCCTCGATGCGCACGAAGACGGGGTGGATGAAGACTTGCGACTCCGCGGGGAGGAAGCGCGAGCCGAGTTAACGGCGGTGGATAATCTGCTCGCCGGACAGAAGGCCGCCGAGGAGCGCGGGACGAAGTATCGCGAGTTGTTCCGATGGCGCGACGAGGCATTCTTCCTGCTGCACCGCCACCTGTTCACGCCGGCGGCGGCCAGCCCCGCCGAGAGTATCGCGGCGACCGAGCGGGGATTGCTCCTCTTCACGATGGCCGGCGACTCGCCCCGCGATCCGGATCTGGGCGGCTACAACTCGACGGAAAGAGAACAAATCCGCGCCGGACTGTTCGAGTTGCTGCTGGTCCGGGCCGAGGCAGTGGCCCGTCCGGACGGCGTCGGGGCAGAGAAGGCTTTGGCCATCCTGGATCGCGCCGCCCGGTTGTCTCCCGATAGCTCGATCCTCCACCACCGCCGTGCCCGCTATCTGCGGCAGTGCGGGCAGACGGAGACGGCCGAGCGGGAGCAGCGCCGCGCTGACGCTCTGCCGCCGCGGACGGCGCTGGACTGGTTCCTGCACGGCTGCGACCTGGGATGGGACGAATCCCATCGCGGCCAGGCGATTCAGGCGTTCGATCAGGCGCTGGGACGCCAGGGCGATCTGTTCTGGGCGCATTTCTTCCGCGCCCTGGCTTATCAGAAGCAGGGCAACCCCGGCGAGGCCCGCGCCAGCCTGACGGTGTGCATCGACCGGCGCGAAACGTTCGTTTGGAACTACCTGCTGCGCGGCCTCCTGCTGATCGAACTGGGCGACTTGCGGGCAGCGAAGGCCGATTTCGACAAGGCCGACTCTCTGTCGCTCGACCCGGCCGCCCGCTACGTGCTGCACCTCAACCGCGGCGCCTTGGCGATGAAGGAGAAAAAAGAGCCTATCGCGATCCGTGAATTCCGGCAAGCGGCCGACGACGAGCCGGAGTTGTATCAGGCTTACGTCAACCTCGCCGAGGCGTGCGGCCGGCAAAACCAGTTGGGCGAAGCCATCGGCTGGCTCAACAAGGCCATCGCCCGGCAACCGGCCGACCCCACCCTGTATCGCGCGCGGGCCTTGCTCCGGCAGCGCGACCACCAACCGCGCGCCGCCCTGGACGATCTGGAACAGGCCATCCGGCTCGTGCCCCGCGCTGGGGCACGGTCTCCTGACCATGCCCCGGCGGGTCTGGAGCTGGCGCGCTATCACTTCGAGCGCGGAGCGATCCTGTTTCTGGAGAATCAATTCCGGGAAGCGCTGCGTGCATTCGCGGAATCGCTAGCCGTGGACTATCAGCCGCCGTCCGGCGGCCGCGCCGTCGAGGCCGACCGTTTGCGCGCCGCCACGCACCTGTTGCGCACCGAAACGCTCCTCAAGATGGAGGACCACAAGGCCGCCCTCGCCGCCTTCGACGATTATTTGAAAAAAGGCACCCCCACGGCCCACGTCTGGCGGATGCGCGCCGCGGCCCACCTGAAAGGGAAGGATTACAAGAACGTCCTCGAAGATTGCTCCAAGGCGCTGGGCCTGGAACGCGACGCCAAGACGTTTTGCCTGCGCGGGTGTGCCTATCTGCATTTCGACCTGCCGAAATTGGCCGCGCGCGATTTCGACGAAGCGATCCACCTGGACCCCGCCTCTACCGAGGCGTTCGCCTGGCGTGGCCTGGCGCGCGTGAAGCTGGGCGACGTTGCCCACGGCGTCGAGGACGGGCACGAGGCCGTAAAGCGGAATCCGAAGTCGGCCGAGATGCGGTTGTGGGCGGCCCGCATTTTCGTCCAGGCGGAGGCGGCCGGCCGGGTGACGGACACGGATTACCAGGCCGAGGCGCTGGCCCACCTGCGTCAAGCCGTCGAACTGATCCGCGATCCGGACAAACGAACGTCCTTCTGGATCGACAAGGTGCGACACGACCCGGCCCTGGCGCCGATTCGCTCCGGCGCGGGCTTCCGCACGCTGGATCGGCAGTTCGGGAGAGGGCCGCGCTAAGGCGGGCCTCGTGATTCATTCATTGTCCTTCAAAGGGGAGGGACCCGGTTGCGCGATTATCGGGAGCATCGGCCATGCTGTCCCTCCGAGGTCCGAGATGGCGAGCGATCCTCTCTCTGTCGCTCTCCCTCCCTTTGCTCGGACGCCGGTCCCGCCATCGGCACCACCCGGCGAAGGCGGCGAGGTCATTACGAGTGGAACCCCTGGAGGACCGTCTGGCCCCTGCGGCCGCTCCGTTCTTCACCCACGCCCCTTTGCCGCCGGTGCTACCGCCCATGCTCGAACAGGGTCTCAAGATGCTGTTCCAGCTCGCGCAGCATGAGAATTTCCGCTTGATGACGGAGGATTTGCGGAAAGCCTCACTCGGAATGTCGTCCCACCCCCTCCTCAACCGAGCCTCGCAAACGGTCGATCTCAGCAACCACCCGATTCTTGCCGCCCTCGCCGCTTCCGGAGACGGCTCCCTCTGGACGGACCTCGGCTACGAACTGTTGCGAACCGAGGTGAGCGACCGGAGCGCGGGCCTCCCGGCCGTCCCTCTCGCGCAAGGTGTTATGACGACAACCATGATCCTTGTCCATAACGAGTCGGCCAACTCGGCGAACGGCCTGGCCCTCTCCGCCGGAGATTTCTCCAGCTTGCCGGCCCGTCTGCCGATCCTGACCGAGACACTCAGCTCCTCGCCTTTCAACTTCCAATCGCCGATGACACCCGGCAACGACCGCTCGATCGTCTTCGAGCTGAGTCCGTACGCGCCCGCCGCCCCGGACATCGTTCCCATCCCGGTCCCGCGCGGATGGACGACTGGTTTGCCGAGTTATTCGGCGCTCCCTCGCAAGGGCCAGGCGATGCGCTGGGCGCCAGCAACGATTCGAGCGACGCCGTTCGAGAGGCCGTGCTCCAGATGTTGCACGAAGGCGGGATGCCGCAACGGATCGGCATCCTTCCGGCGATCGTTCCGGAATGGGCCGGCGAAGGGACTTTGTCGGTGCCGTTCCTCGAAACTCCTCTCGCCCAACCAACTCCGGAGCAACCCGGCCGCGTATCGCAAGCCACCACCCGGCAGCTTACGCGGCCGGTTTGCCAGGTTGGGAGTGAACCGCGTAAACTGCCGCGTGTCAAGCTTATGGCCAGCTCGCTGCTCGGACTGTTCGCCGCCGGCATGGGCCGGGCCGTCTGGAACCAGGGACGCCGGGAACCGAAAAACCGAGCCAACAAGGACGTATCTCCGATGCCGTCGCTGTTCCTATAATCCGCTTAGAGCGATTATCGGCGAACCAGCTGAGTAGGCGGCCGGTCATCCGCGAGAGACAAGGGCGAAGCACATGGCAGAATGGCAGCGGACTCATACGTGCGGCGAATTGCGGACAACGCAAGTCGGCGAAACAGTCGTGCTCAACGGCTGGGTGAACAGCTATCGCGCTCATCCCGACCAGATTTTCGTGGACCTGCGCGACCGCTACGGTCTGACCCAGGTTGTCCTGGAGTCCGACCGATCCGAGCTGTTTACCGCCGCCCAGGAGGTCCGCACCGAGTGGGTGCTATCAGTGCGCGGGCAAGTCCGCGAGCGCCTACCGGGCAAACACAACAGCAAGCTGGCGACCGGCGACATCGAAGTCCTCGTCGAGTCGATGCAGATCCTCAATCGCTGTCCGACGCCGAAGTTCGAGGTCATGTCCGTGCCGCTGGAGACCGGCTTGGGCGATCCCGAATTGGCGGGCGAGGACCTGCGCTTGCAGTATCGCTTCCTCGACCTGCGACGGCCGAGCCTTCAGCGCACGCTCGCCCTGCGGCACCGGCTCAACAAGGTCATCCGCGATTATCTCGACGCCCGCGGCTTCCTCGAACTGGAGACGCCGCTGTTAGGCAAGAGCACGCCGGAAGGGGCGCGCGATTATCTCGTGCCCAGCCGCATCTGGCCGGGCGAGTGGTACGCGCTGCCCCAGTCGCCGCAGCTGTACAAGCAGCTCCTCATGGTCGCCGGTTACGACAAATACTTCCAGATCGCCCGCTGCCTGCGCGACGAGGATCTGCGCGCCGACCGTCAGCCCGAGTTCACGCAGCTCGATCTGGAGATGTCCTTCGTCGAGATGGACGACGTGCTGGGCGTCATCGAGGGGTTGATGGCGGAGGTTTTCGGGCAATGCCTGGGCGTCTCGGTCGCCCTGCCACTGCCGCGCCTGTCGTACGCGGAGGCCATGCTGAAATACGGCAGCGATAAGCCGGACCTGCGCTATGGCCTGGAGATCGTGGAACTGAGCGATTGGGCCGGGCAGACACAATTCAAGGTGTTTCAGGACGCCGTCGCTTCCGGCGGCAAGGTGCGCGGTCTCAACGCCAAAGGGGCGGCGGGGACGTTCTCCCGCAAGGGGCTGGACGAACTGACCAGCTTCGTGGGTCAGTATCGAGCCAAAGGACTGGCCTGGATCAAGGTCGAGGCGGAAGGTTTGACCGGGCCAGTCGTCAAGTCTCTGGCCCCGGCGTCCCAGCAGGAATTGCGCAAGCGGATGGCGGCCCAGCCGGGGGATCTGCTGTTGCTCGTGGCAGATGTCGAAGACGTGGTCTGTGCCGCGCTGGGGGCATTGCGCTCGCACCTGGCGGACGCGCTGAAGTTATTCTCGACGGCGTGGGAACGCCACGCGGCCGAACTGGAGTTGGCAAGGAAGGAGAAACGGGCGCCGAAGCCGTTCGAGGCCCGCCCGGATGACTTCAAGATCGCCTGGGTCGTCGATTTCCCTTCCTTCATCTGGGACGACGAGGAGAAGCGCTGGGCCGCCAACCACCACCCGTTCACGGCCTCGCGCGACGAGGACCTGGCCATCCTGGAGAGCGACCCTGCCCGGGTGCGGGCCAAGGCGTATGACCTGGTCATCAACGGTTACGAATGCGGCGGCGGCAGCATTCGTATTCACAGTCCCGAAGTGCAGTCACGGATGTTCGCCATGCTGGGCATGTCGCCGGAACAGGCCCGGCAGCGTTTCGGCTTCCTGCTCGACGCGCTCAAGTACGGCGCGCCGCCGCACGGCGGCATCGCGCTGGGGCTGGACCGCCTGACCATGATGCTGGCCGGCACCACCAACATCCGCGATGTCATCGCCTTCCCCAAAAACCAGAAGGCGCGCGACCTGATGACCGGGGCGCCGGCGCCGGTCGATGCGAAACAGCTCAAAGAATTGGGACTCTGAGGCGAGCCGGGAGCGTGAGCGACCGGAGGAAGAACTCCAGTCGCTCACGCTCCCGGCTCGCCGGCCGGTTCAACGCGCATTTCAAGAGGTGCTTGCGCTGTAGCCCGTCCGATCCCCTCGCCTCGGCGTGATTCGGCCTCGGGCGTGCCCGCACGCCGGACTGGTTGTTATGGGGCGCAGCATCTCCGCGGCTGGGCTTCGTCTGCTTTTGTTTCGGTGTCGCTTCCTGGGGCGGCGCGGGTGGGGGCGAACTTCTCCGCTCACAGCTTTATCTTACCGAACGAGCCTTCGTTCCCCTGCCGGCGGGCCAACTGCGTGGCGAACGCCAGGTGCACGACCATCACCGCCCCGACGTGCGCGTGGAACCGACGCGCGCCGACTACATTGCCGTCATCGAGGCCCCAGAAGACCTTCAGGCGGCCGTTGACCCGCTCCACCGACGTCCGACCCCTGTACAGCCGCTCGAACTGCTTGGTCGCCCGCGGGATCGCCGGGAAGCGACGCAGGTCGATCTCCTGCGGCACCCGTACCGTCAGGCCATACGACTTGCCTGCGTTGCAGCGCCCCTCCGCCGGGCAGGCGAACCCCTCCGCCTTGGCCGGGCAGCGGTATTTCAGCGTTTTACGATTCTTCTCATGGCCCACGTAGCTCATGGCCCGGCGCACCGGCGACTCGCTCGTGTCGTAGCAGTAGACCGTGCCCGGCTCGTCATGGACGACGTGCAGCGGGACCCGGCCGCCGATCACCTTCTCCTGCTCGCCGTTCTTGGGCCAGCACGCCCGGTTCTGGATCACCGGCTTGACCCCGGCCTCGGCCAGCGCCTCGTGCACCTTGATGTCGTCGGCCGCCTTGTCGTAAGCCATGGACTCGATGCGGCCCTCCGGCAGGTTGGCCTGCGCCTGCGCCAGCAGTCCCTCGACCTCCTCATTGTCGCCCGCCTTGGTGTCGGTGATGTGGTAGGCCAGGGCGACTTCGTGCCTGGCATCGACGAGCAGGTGCAGCTTGTAGCCGAACCACTCATAGATCTTGGTTCCCTTGCCGTCGTCGTCAGGGTACTCCTTGCGCCCGCCCGACGGCTGCGGCAGCCCCTGTTCGGCCTCCTCCGCCCGTCGGCCTTCGTCGGGGTCGAGCCGTCCCGACAGGGCGGTGGCGTCGCCGGCGGTGTGCCGGCCCAGGTCGGCAACCGCCTCGCCCAGGTGACGAACCATCGCGTCGAAGAGGGAAACTAACTCGGCCAGGAAGGGCTTGTGGCCGAGGACGGCGAGGAAGCGGGACAGGTTCCAGCCGTGAGGGACGTCTTGCTCACGCTCGATATCGACGAGCAGACGCAGCGCGGCGTTGCGGCGCAGTTCCTCCAGACAGGCTTCCATGCTCGGGTAGCGCAGCAGGATGGCCAACAGCAGGCAACCCCACAGGACGCGCACGGGGTACTTGTCGCAGCCGTGGTGGCGGCGCTGGGCCAGGAGTTGGAGGAGTCGCTCGTCGGGGATGGAGGCGAGCAAGGCGCGGATGGCCTGCAAGGACGGGGAGTCGGACAGTTCGTCCCAGGGGAAGAGGGGGCGGCACAGTTGCGGCGTCATGGGAAGACCTCAGGGGTAAGGGGCCGAAAAGGAGACGCGCAATCTTTCCCCGCCTCACCGGGGTGGTGGGGTAGAAATCGAGAAAAAGCACCGCTACGGGCGTAGCGGTGAGAGAATCATCGGCATCTGTGGGGGGGAGCAAAACCGGCTGGCGGAAAAGACACGGAAAACTGCGGGGTACCGAAGACGCGCAAGAGCCTCTAGAGGATGGAGGCGGTTGCGTTGTTGGCAGCGACTCAAGCCGCTGGCGGTTGGCGTAACGCCTCCGCGATCGGTCCCAACCGCGTCTGCCCCAACGTCCCCTCCCAACGCGGTGCCCGCGCCAACAACAACGCAAACATTCCATGCACCACCATCACCACGCCCACGAAGGCATGGAAGCGACGAGCACCCGTTACGTTCCCATCGTCCACCCCCCAAAACACCTTCAGACGGCCGTTGACACGCTCCACCGACGTGCGGCCCTTGTAACGACGCTCGAACTCCTTGGTCGCCCGCGGGATCGGCGGAAAACGGCGCAGGTCCACCGCACAGGGCACCCGCACCGTCAAACCGTACGACCGGCCCGCGCTGCACTTGTTCTGGCTGGGGCAATCCCAGCCCTCGTGCAACGCCGGGCAGCGGTAACGCACGCTGTCACGCCCCGCCTCGTAACCGACATACGCCATGCGGTGACGCACCGGCGTGACGCTGACCGTGTCATAGCAGTACACCGTGCCCGCCTCGTCGTGTACCAGATGCAGCGGGTAACGAGCGCCCGGCAGCGGCCGCTCTGACTCCTCCTTCCACAAGGCGCGGTTCTGAATCAAGGGCTTAATCCCCGCGGCGTGTAAGGCCTCATGCACCTTCTCGTCGTCGGCCGCCTTGTCGTAAGCCAGCGTCTTCATCCGCCCCGCCGGCAGGTTGGCCTGCGCCTGACGCACGAGCACGGGTACCACTTCGTTGTCGCCGGTCGCGGTGTCGCTGACGTGGTAGGCCAAGCTCACCTCATGCGCGACATCGACCAGCAAGTGCAGTTTGTAGCCGAACCACTCGACGACCTTGACCACCTTGCCCTCCTCGTCGCGGTACTCCTTTTTCCCGCCGGACGGTTGTGGCAGTCCCTGGGCGATTTCCGCGGCGACGGCCTTGGCGGCGGCCTTGGGCCGGGCGTTGAGGGTCGTCGAATCGCCGGCACTATTGCGGCCGAGGTCGGGCACGGCCAGGCCCAGGCGTCGGACCAGGTGGTCAAAGAGGGCGTGGAGGTTATCCCGATGGGGCGGTTGGCCCAGCACGTCGAGGAAGCGGGAGAGATTCCAGTCGTGGGGAATCTGGTCGGCGGCGGTGATGTCCAGCAGTCGACACAAGGAAGGATTACGGTGCAACTCGGCCAGGGTGTCGTTGATATGGGCGTGGCGGAGGGCGATGGTCAACAGCAGGATGCGCCACAGCCGTGGCAGGGGGAAGTCGTCGCGTCCCTTGCCGCGTGCGGCCTGGAGTCCGTCGAGGAGGGGTTGATCGGGGACGCTGTGGAGCAGGTCGCGGAGGGTGGCGAGGGTGGGATAGTCTTCCAGTTCGGCCCAGGCGAAGAGCGGTTGTGCGGCGTGGATGGCTTTCATAGCGCAGCTCCGTTGCGGTTGGGAAGAGCGAGGGGCTGGTTTACAGCGCAAGGGAACGCCCGGCGAGGGGCCGGCTGGGGTAAAAAAGCGAAAAAAGGGTTGAGCGGGGATGTCCAGAGCAGGAAAACAAGAGGTGCGCTGGGGTAAGCGTTCAAAACCACGAACGTAAGTCCAAGAACGAGAGAGCTTCCCAACATCGCAAGCGGCTCCCTGAGAAGAGGCCGTCCCTTGCGGCTTGTCGCATGCTCGCGGTAAGATGTTGCCATTCCTGAGCGGACGGGGCGATGGCAAACTCCACCGATGGGCAGCGATGATGCGTGAACTCCTGGCCGAATTGACGGCGGCATTGGACCAACGGCGGCCGTGTGTGTACTGCGCGGTGGTCGAGACGCGCGGCTCGACGCCGCAGAAAGCCGGCGCGGCCATGCTCGTTTTCCTCGACGGCGGCCAGCGCGGCACACTCGGCGGCGGCTGCGTCGAGGCGGAAGTGCGGCAACGTGCGCTGCGCGTACTCGCTACTGGCGCCAACCTGCCCGAAATCCTGACGTTCTGTCTCGACGACAATTACGGCTGGGACGACGGCCTGATTTGCGGCGGCCGAATGAGCATTCTCGCCGATCCGCTTTCATCCGGCGATGGTGGCTATTATCGGCGACTGCGACAACTCATTGAGGAGGGACAGGGTTGCACGCAGGCCATCGCCATTGCTCCGACGGCCGGCCTGACGCCGGGTGATCGATTTCTTTTTGATGCTTCCGGGCAACTTGTTTCGCAGACCACAGAGGGAGTTGTCCCCGACGAAATCCTTCAATCCCTTGTTCCGCTGACTGATCGCCCGGCCCCGTCGAGCCGGCACGGTATCGCGTACCTGCCGGTCCTACCGCGTATCACGTTGTTCATCGTCGGTGCCGGCCACGTCGGCCAGGCCGTGGCCCGGCTCGCGAGCGAAGTCGATTTCGATATCTGGGTGCTCGATGACCGAAGCGATTACGCTAGCCGCGAACGCTTCCCCTCGGCGCAGCGCCTCATGGCTGGCGAGATCGGCCCGACCTTGCGCGAACTTACTCCCACGCTGACGCCCTCGACGTACTGCCTCATCGTCACGCGCGGCCACAACCACGATGAGGAAGCTCTCTATCACCTGGCCGCGACGCGGGCTGGCTACGTCGGCATGATCGGCAGCAAACGCAAGATCAAACTGATCTTCGAGGACCTTCTCGCCAAGGGCGTGACGCGGGACGCACTGGCGCGCGTCCACGCCCCGCTCGGTTTCGCGATCGGCTCGCAGACGGTGCCGGAAATCGCGATCAGCATCGTGGCCGAGCTGATTGCCTGCCGCAATCTTGGCACTACGGAACCGCCGCGGCGCGGCCGTGTGCCCGTGGAGACGGCACGCTCATGAGGTTCGCCGTGCTTCCGGCGGCCGGCCAAAGCCGTCGCATGGGCCGACCCAAACTCACCCTGCTGCTGGGCGACCGCACCATTCTCGAACACGTCGTCGCCGCCCTACGACAGGCGGAGGTCGAGCATATCCTCGTCGTCGTTGGTCCGCATGTTCCCGAACTGGCGACCCTGGCGGAACGTGCCGGCGCGCATGTCTGTCTGCTTCCGGCGGAGACGGCTGACATGCGGGCGACAGTCGAATATGGTTTGCATTGGCTGGAGGAACGCTTTCGGCCGCGTCCGGACGATGCCTGGCTGCTCGTTCCCGCGGATCATCCCGCCTTGGCTGCGCAGGTCGTGCGGCAGTTGGAGCAAGCCCGAAGAACTCATCCCGAACACTCGATCTTCGTACCGACCTGGGGTGGACGGCGCGGGCATCCGGTGTTGATCGGCTGGAAGCATGTCGAAGGCATCCGCGGACACGCCCCCGATCAGGGACTGAATACGTACATTCGACGCCACGGTGCGGAGACGCTCGAAGTGGCCGTGTCGGACCCGGACGTGTTGTGCGATCTGGACACGCCCGAAGCTTACGACGATTTGCTGCGGCGGTGGCCGAAGAATACCCAAAACCAAGGGTGAGACGATGACGCCACGAGACGCCTATTGCTCATTCTGCCGTAAGCACTTTCGAGATGTTGGCCCGTTGGTGGAAGGCCCCGGCGAGGTGTACATCTGCGCCGAGTGCGTGGAATTGTGTCAGTCGATCATCATTCAGGAAAAGCGCCGTCGGGGTTTCCAGAATCCGCCTTCCTCTCTGCCGCCTCCGGAATTCCTTCGGGCCAGGCTTCCTTCGTTCATCCCGTTGCCGGAATCGGACCTGAAGGCACTCGCGGTCGCTGTGCATTCGCACTATCACGATCGTCAAGATGCACACGGAAGGAGGGACGGGAAGAACCTCCTTCTTCTCGCTGGCTCATCGCGGTCGAGTGCCATGTTACTGGCCCGCTCCTTGGCTCATATTCTTGACGTGCCCGTCGCTTCGGGACACGCGGAGCATTTAGCTCCGTTGAAACCGAATGAATCAATTCTCTTCAAGCTCCTGGACGCCGGAGATTTCGATGCGGAGACGGCACGGCGCGGGATTGTCCTCCTCAATGGAATGGACTCGCGAGATGCCCAGGAAATGTTGGTGAATGTTCTGGAAGGAAAGGACGAGAGGGCATTCCCTGCCGCCCTGCACGTCGATGTTGCTTCCATCCTGTTCGTTTGCCTGGGTCCATTTATCGGGCTGGACGAGCAGATGGTTCGTCAGGGCTGGCATCCGGAACAGCCGATTACGAGCGAAGATCTACTCGCTTGCGGTGTGTTGCCCGAATTCGTGCGGCGTGTACGTGCGGCCGTCCGTGTCGCGCCGCTCGATGAGGAGACGGTGACGCGCCTCGCTGCCTCCGCGGATCTAAAGTGCTTTGCGAGGGGATCAGATGTTGGTTAACCTTTTAATAACTCGACATTATCCCGATCTTTGTTTCCGCCGGCCGCGCACCGAATGCGGAAAAAGCTTCTCTTGTTCGACATTCCCGTTCGCGTCGAAAGGCAGCGCTCGCAAGTCGTCCGTTACTTCCAGATGCGGATGCTTGCGCGCTTCCTCGACCAGGGCGGACGACACCCACAATTCCTCGACTTCGAGCGTGTTGGGAATGATCGCCATGCGCACGGCATCGCGCTTCGGCTGCCAGCATGTCTCCAGACCGGCCTCGATCGTAGTGCGATCGGTCGGGAAGGCGAACGGCAGTTGCGAGCGCCGCAAAAAACACGCCGTCAGGTTGTTCATGCGGAAGGGCACCGGGTTGATGGCGGCGAGCAAACGCTCGGTCGCCAGGTCGGCGATGCCGCAGCCGGTGCCGTTGCCGTGGCTCTCCGGCGACAGGTCCAGGGCGCGAAATGCGCGTGATTTTCGGCGACTCGAACTCCGGCTGCGTCTCGATCAGCAGCCTGCCGACCACGTTGGGATCGATGCCCGCCCCGCTGTAGTTCTTGCCGATCTCGCCGATCACCAGCAGATCGAGTTGCTCGAACGGCAAGCGGCCCATCAGCCCGCGCGCCTCTTCGAGCAGGCCCGGCTCGACATCGAATAATTCGTCGCGATCGACCACTTGCAGACGGGCCGTCTGTTCGCGGGCGTTTTCCAGCACGGCCAGGCCGCCGATAAACGGCGTCTTCTCGACGACGACGCGGGCCGTCTCCGGCAGCATGTCGCGCAGGCCGCGGAAGCCCCAGCGGTGATGCTGCGCCGCCCCGTCGCGCTTGCCCAGTCCGATGACAACCATCTTCGTGATGCCGCTCTCGAAACGGCCGCGGAAATCCGTGTGCGGCTTGATGCGCGACACCGTCACGACCGCATCCGCTTCCAGCGCGTTCTTGTCCCACCAGACCGGCTCGCCCCAGCTATTGGTACCGATGCGCACGGCGGTCATGTCGGTCTTGACCGGCACGCCCAGCGCCTGCTCGCTGACGCCGTACTCGGCGAGCAGTTGACGCTGACCGGCGGCGGTGGCGCCGCCGTGACTGCCCATCGCCGCCACGACGAACGGTTGCGCTCCCAGGTCGCGCAGGCTGTCGAGGGTGGCGCGGACGACGGTGGACAGATTGGCGATGCCGCGGCTGCCGACGCCGATGGCCACGCGACTGCCGCGGCGGATGCGGCCTGCCACGCGCGAATCGCGCCATTGCCGGCGCACTTCCCCGGCGATGTCCGTGAGCGCGGGTTGCGGTGCCGTCTGACGAATCGGAGCTACTTGCGGTATGTCCACGGCCGTAAACCTCCCGGTCGATGTCTTTCTTGTTCAATCAATCATTCTGCCATTCTATCTTTTCTCGCCCCGTCCCCCATAGCCCCCGGCTTGCCAGGGGTGCATTTTCCCCCGGCAAGACGGGGGCTATGTGAACCGCATACTCCGCGTTGACGCGGGGCGGTGCATCTCGTACTATCCGCCCGCTCCGAATGACTGGCCGGCGGGGGCAGGTCATTCGCCGATCGTCGTCCACCCCCAGCGCCGACGGCTGTTCCAACAGGAAACCATGGCCTGCCGCAAGTGGTTCGTCCGAGGTCTGGTCTTCTCCGTCCTGGGCGTCGCCGTTCTCGCCGCCCTGCTGTACGAGGCGTGGACCAACCCGCGCGCCGTCCGCACGCAAGTCCTCGATAAGCTCCGCAAGGATTTCATCGGCGCCACCGTCAGCGTCGATTCCGCCCGTCTGCGCTTGCTCGGCGGCATCGCCGTCCACGACCTTCGCATGTCCCGCCGCGAAGACCTGGAGCGCGGCGATTTCCTCTACGTGCCTTCCGCCGTCATCTATCACGATAAAGAGCATTTGCTCGATGGCTCGCTCGGCATCCGCAAGGTCGAGTTGGATCGGCCGCGTCTGCGGATCGTGCGCGAACGCGACGGCCAGCTCAACCTCGCCGACGTGCTGGCGCCGCCGGACCTCACGCAGCGCGTGCCGATGCTGATCGTCCACCAGGGGACCATCCTGATCGAAGATCGCTCGGTCTCCGGCGGAACGCTCCTGGAAATCAAGGACGTTAACCTCACCATCATCAACGACCCCTTGACCACGTTGGTCATCGAAGGGACGGGGCAAACGGATGTCGTCGGCGCGGTGGAAATCCATGCCCGTGTCTATCGGCCCACGCTCGCTCTGAGTGCGGCCGTGGATTTACCGCGTTTTTCCGTGAATTCGGCCCTCATTCAGCGCTTCGCCGGCTTTTGCCCGGAGATCGAGAAGCACCTGCACGATTTGCAGGGGACCGCCAAGGTGCAGGCCACGCTCGTCCACGATCCCGGCGCGGTCGAGCCGTGGACGTATGACCTGAATTGCCACCTGGAAGAGGGCAAATACAGCCACGGTTGTTTACCGCTGCCTCTGGAACAGATCGAGGGGTCGCTGCATTGCGTCAATGGCCGGGTTCCCGAAGCGCATTTGACGGCCCAGGCGGGTACGGCCAAACTCGATGTGGCCCTCCGCGACCTGGCCTGGCCGGGACATCGACCTGAATGCGTCGAGGAAGTGGTTCGGGAAATCGACGCCCGCGTCGAGCATCTTACCGTCACCGACAAGCTCTTCGACCCGCTTCCGCAGACGTGCAAGGATCTTCAGAGACAGTACTCGCCGGCCGGTCCCGTCACCCTGGCGTATACGTACCGCCGCACCTCGACGGACCACTGGCACAAGCACTGGGACGTGCAGCCCGAAGGCATGACCGCGCAGTTCGAGTATTTCCGCTATCCCGTCGAAGCGGTGTCGGGTTTGGTGCGCGTGGATCTGTTCAGCGATCACGACGACTACATCACTGTCGATCTGACCGGCCTGGCTTCGGGCCGGCCGCTCACGCTCAAAGGCTCCGTCCGCGGCGACAGGCCGAGCGAGGTCGATCTGGTCGTCAGCGCCGACGACGTGCCGGTGGACCACAAGTTATTGCGCGCCCTGCCGGAGAATAGCCGCGAGCTGGCGCGGACGTTCCTGCCGCCGCAGAGTCGGGAGCTGGGTCAGGACACTCCGGCCCTGGGCTTGACCCATCCAGCCGGGCTGACCAACATCAAGGTGTATATCCGCCGCGAACGCGGGCAGAGCAAGTTCGCCAACCGCTACGTCCTCGGCTTCCACGACACATCCATCCGCTACGAATTGTTCCCGTACCCGCTGGAGAACGTCACCGGCGTTCTGGATCTGCGGCCGGACGACCACTGGGAATGCCAGGACTTCCACGGTACGCACAAGGGCGGCGAGATCTGGGTCAACGCCTGTTCCTATCGGGCGCCGCCGGCGGACGGCCCAGCGCCGAACACCGGCGCCGATGCTCCGCCGATCACTCCCGCGCCGCGACTGCGTGAAGGTCAACATCCGCGGCCAGGGCATCCCGCTCGACGAGGAGTTCGAGCAGGCGTTGGCGCCGCCCAAAATTCCCGGTCGTGCCGCCCTGGCCAACGCCTGGGCGATGCTGGCCTTGCAGGGCCGACTCAGCTTCGAGGCCGACGTCACCGACCGGCCGGACCAGCCGCAGGACATTGACGTGATGGTGGACATCGGCCGCTGCGCCATGCGGCCGGAGTTTTTCCCTTACGCCATGTCGGACCTCAGCGCGCGGGTGCGCTACGCGCACGGCCGGGTCTACGTTCAGAACGTGAGCGCCAAGCACGGGCGCTGCCAACTCGGTTTGAAAGAGGCGACGATTGTTCTGAAACAGCCCGGCGGGTTTCAGGCCTGGTTCAAGGACATTCACGGCACCGAATTGGTCCCCGACGAGGAATTCCTGCGTGCCCTGCATCCGGCCATGCGAAAAGCGCTGGAGCCGCTCCAGATCCGCAACCCGATCCAGGTTAAATTGCCGCTCTTGGTCTTCGACGCGCCGACGGTGCCGGGTCAACCCATGAAAATATGGTGGGACGGCGGCGCGTACCTGCGCAAACAGGCGTTCCACGCGGGCCTGGACATCGCCGATGTCGATGGCGAAATCTGGTGTCACGGCCACCACGACGGACATCAGTTCGAGTACATCACCGGCTACGCCCTGCTCGAACGGGCCGACATCCTCGGCCAGCCGTTCCGCAACCTGCAAGGGCGCATCGAAATCCACCCCGACTCGCCGGATGTGTTGCGCCTGTACGATCTGAAGGCGGATCTGTTCGGCGGATTCGTCGGCGGCGAAGCGCACTTCAAGTTCGGCCCGAGTCTGCTCTACGAAGTGAAGCTCGACGCCCTGCGCATCCAGCTCGAGCAGTTTGGCCGGCACAATAAGCTCGGACCCGACGCGCAGATGCAGGGACCGGCGCGGGCTTCCATTCACCTGATGGGGGAGGGCACCGACCTGAGCGGACTCAAAGGCAACGGTCAGGTCCAGGTCGCCAACGGCAAACTGTATCGGTTGCCACTGCTGCTCGATCTGCTCAAGGCGTTCGGCCTGCGCGTGCCGGATCGCACGGCGTTCGAGCAGGCGCTGCATGATTTTCTCCATCGAAGGTCCGAAAATGGTCGTTCACGCCCTGGATCTGTTCGGCAACGCCATCAGCTTGCGAGGGCAGGGCACGCTGAGCCTGGACGGCAGCAACAGCAATCTCAACCTCGACTTCAGCGCGGATTGGGGCCGGATGCCGCAAATGCTGCCGCCGGGCATCAGCGATCTTTCGCAGAAGCTCAGCGATCAGCTCTTCAAGATCAAGCTGCGCGGCAAGATCAGCTCGCCGCGCTTCGAGAAGGAATTTATCCCCGGCGTGGTCGATCCACTGAAACGGGCGTTCGGGGGGGCGCGTAAATAATATCCCGATAAAGTTCTGCACGTCATGAAGCCGATAACAAGAAGACGCGAAGATGTCGCCGGACGGGACGGGGAACGGAGGTTGTTGTGTTTGGCTCCATCCTGCAACGGATGATCCTGTGGGAGCTCACCAAGGTGTTCGTGATGTCCTTGGTGGGCATTACAGGCATCCTGCTCATGGCCGGCATCATCGCCGAGGCGTCGCAGCAGGGGCTGGGGCCGACGCAAATCCTCGCGGCCATCCCGCTACTCGTGCCCAGTACGCTGCCCTACACCATCCCGGCCACGACGCTGTTCGCCACCTGCGTCGTCTACGGACGGCTCGCCGCCGACAACGAAATCCTCGCCATCAAGTCGGCTGGCATCAACGCCGTGCAGGTCGTCCGTCCCGGCATCATTCTCGGCCTGGTCATGAGCACCGCCACGATGGGTCTTTATTACCGCATCATCCCTTACACGCACCATCTGCTCCGCGCCATGGTCTTCAACGACGCCCAGGAGCTTCTTTATTCGCTCCTGCGCAAAAACCACGAAATCAAGCACTCGTCGTCTCCGTATTCGATGTTCGTCAAGGGGGTGCGCGACAAGAAGCTGCTCCAGACGGTGTTCAAGCGCAAGGACGCCACCGGCCTCATCGACTACGTGGCCTTCGCCAACGAGGCGGAGCTGCAAGTCCTGCGCTCCAAGGGACAGTTGATTATCCGCATGAAAAACTGCGTGGTCACGGGCGAAGGCTCGGACGCGCGCCTGCTCGACCGCGATTTCACGGTCGAACTGCCGCCGGACTTCGGCAAGCAGACGGATGCCGGCCGCGCGACCTGACCTGGCAGGAGATCCTCGACGAGCGCGTGGCCCTTCAGAAAAAACTCAACGACACCTACGCGGAATTCTCGACCAGCACCACCAACTACCTGCTCGCTGGCGTTCCCGACAAGCTGAAAATCCATCAGGATTCGCTGAACGAGCAGGCCCGCCTGATTCGCGAGAAGATCATCGCCCTAGACGTGGAATTGCAAATGCGCCCGGCCCTGAGCCTGGGGTGTCTGTTTTTCATCCTCGTCGGCTGTCCGGTCGGCATCTGGTTCAGCCGCAGCGACTACCTCAGCGCGTTCATCACCTGCTTTTTGCCGATCGTCTTCGTCTATTATCCGCTGATGCTGTGCGGCACGGGCATGGCCAAGGAAGGGAAAATTAACATGATCCCGCTCGTCTGGGGCGCCGACGCGATCGTCGGACTCATGGGCGTGATCCTGTTTTGGCGCTTGCTGCGGAATTAGCGGCACTGGTCGTCGGGGGCGCGACTTGCTTGCGAAAGCGCGGCGGCAATTTCCGCGTGGGCCGATCGTGTTCGTCCTCGATGTCGCCGACGATCTCTTCCAGCACGTCTTCCAGCGTAATCAGGCCGAGGATGTGGTCCTCGTCGTCGCGCACCAGGGCCATCGGCCGACGTGCCTTGCCGGAACAGCCGCAGCGCGTTGGCCATGCTCTCCTCCGGCTTGAGGAACAGGGGCGGATACATGGCGTCTTGCAGGACCACGACCCCTTGCAGGCTGAACAGATAAAACAGGTCCTTGGTGTTGACGATGCCGACGATGTTGTCGATGTTCTCCTCGTAGACCGGCATGCGCGTGTGGGCGCCGCTGCGCACCGCCTCCAGGACCTTGTCCGGCGGCGTGCTCAGTTCGAGGGCGGCCATCTTGTCGCGCGGCACCATGCAGTCGCCGACGCGCTTGTTCGATAGACGGAAGACGTTCTGCACGAACTCGGCCTGTTCCGGATCGAGGATGCCGGCCTCCTCGGTGTCCTCGATGAGCAGCAGCAGTTCCTCGACGGAGTGGACCATTTCCTCGCCGGAGGCGGCCTGGTAACCGAGGCGGCGCAGGATGAAATTGGCGGTGCCGTTCATCGTCAGGATGAGCGGCCGGGTCAGCTTGGCGAACACGTTGAGGGCGCCGGACAGCCAGAGCGAAACGCGATCGGAGGTCTCCAGCGCCAGCGTCTTGGGAATCAGCTCGCCGAAGACGACGTGCAGGTAGGTGATGAGCAGAAACGCCAGGGCCGTGGCGAGCGAATGCGTGGCCGCCCCGCGCCAGCCGTCGGGCAGGAAGTTGGACAAGGGTTCGATGAGATGGGCCAGGGCCGGCTCGCCGACGAAACCCAGACCGATGCTCGCCAGCGTGATGCCCAGCTGCGTCGCGGCGATCGAGCGGTCGAGCTTGTGCATCGCCAACTCGACCGAGCGCGCCCCTTTGACGCCGCGTTTGACCAGTTCCTCGATGCGCGTTTTCCGCACCGAAACGAGGGCGAACTCCGCGGCGACGAACAGACCGTTCAACACCACCAGGGCTGGTATGACCAACAGCCCGGCGACATCCCAGAGCCAATGGTTGTTTGCCCCGAAGATGATGAACACGATCCGCTGTTCTCCCACGGCCCTGGCGGTAGTGGCACGCTGGCAGCGTGCCCTACGTAGCGCACGCTGCCAGCGTGCCACTACCACCAGGGCGAAAACTTCATGTTACCACATCCGGAAGGCCGGGACCATTCACTCCGCCTGGAAAGAGGGGGCCGGCAGGGGGACCAAGTGTAGCATTTCGTGCGCCGTTTGGCCGCGTTGGGACCGCGGAGGTTCTACGATATAATCGGGGGAGTTCTACGTCACCGGCCCTTGCTGGCGCCGCGGGCTGGTACGCACACCGCTTTCAAGGTCGGGACACGAACATGCAGAACGAGTTATTTCAGGCCATTCAGCTTCATCAGAGCGGGCAGCTGGAGCCGGCGGGACGGATCTATCAGGACATCCTGAACAAGAACCCCAAGAACCCCGACGCGCTGCACCTGTTCGGTGTGCTCCTGTATCAAATCGGGCAGGCGGAGCGGGCCGTCAGCCTGATCGAACAGGCGGTGTCCCTCCAACCCAAGGTGGCGGCGTATCACAGCAATCTCGGCGAGGTGTATCGCGCGCTGGGGCAGAACGACCGCGCCATCGCCGCTTGCCGGATCGCCCTACACTTGCAGCCGGAGTATCCCGAAGCCGTCAACAACCTCGGCCTGGCGCTGTTGGCTCGCGGCGAAGAGGAAGAGGCCATCGCGCAGTTTGAAACCGCCCTGCGGCTCAAGCCCGATTTCGCGATGGCCTACAACAACCTCGGCAACGTCATCCGCCTCCAGGACGATCACGACCGGGCCATCGAACTCTTCCGGGAGGCGCTGCGCCACGATCCGAAACTGGCCGAGGCGCACAGCAATCTCGGCCAACTCCTTTTCGAGCACAAAAAGCCGCGCGAAGCCCTCGAACACTGCCAGGAGGCGGTTCGCCTGCGGCCAAACTTTCCGGAGGGGCTGAGCAACCTCGGCAACGTCCTCCGCGAGATCGGCCGGCTCGAAGAAGCCAAGGCTTGCTACGTCGCCGCCCTGCGCATCAACCCGCGCCTGGGCATGGTCCACAACAACATCGGCCAGGCGCTCCAGGAAGAGGGCAAGCTCGACGATGCGATCGCCTGGTATCAGCGCGCCCTCGCCCTGGAGCCGGACTCGGCACGCATTCATTGCAACCTCGCCAGCGCCCTGCAAGAAAAGGAAAATTACGACGAAGCCATCGCCCGTTACGAGATCGCCTTGCACCTAGATCCCGATTATTCGGAGGCTCATAACGGCCTGGGGTTCATCCGGCACGAGCAGGGCAATTACGCCGAGGCACGCCGGCTGTTCGAGAAGGCCCTGAGCCTGAAAGACGATTTCGCCCCCGCCCACTGCAACCTCGGCTCGCTCAAGGAAGAACTCAACGACATGGAAGGGGCGTTGGAATGCTTCCGGGCCGCGCTGCGCCAGGATCCGCGCTTGCCGGGGCCGCTCGCCCAGTTGGCGACGATCTTGCGCGGCAAACTGCCGGACGAGGAGCTAAACGCCCTCAAACAACTTTTGGCCGACCCCGACCTCGTCGAGGCCCGCCGTGTCCCGCTGCATTTCGGTCTGGCTCATGTGCTGGACGCACGCGGAGAATACGCCGAGACCGCCGAGCATCTGCGCGAAGGAAACCGTTTGACCCTGAACCTCTCCCGCAAGCGCAATCAGTCTTACGATCCCGACTCGCATCACCAGTTCATCACGGAAATGATCGCGGCGTTCCCGCGCCGTTGTTCGAGCGCGTCCGCGGGCTCGGCGACGAATCGGAGCGGCCGGTCTTCATCGTCGGCCTGCCGCGTTCGGGGACCACGCTCATCGAACAGATCCTCGCCAGTCATTCGCGGATGTTTGGGGCCGGCGAGCTGCGCTATGCCCGCGATGACTTCGAGTCGCTGCCGGCCGTCATGAACCGCAGCGATTCCGTCTTCGCGTGCCTGGCCCAGATCGACGCGGACTCGATCGGCAAAGTCGCCCGGCGGCACCTGGAGCGCCTGGCGGAGCTGAACGCGACGGCCCTTCGCGTCGTGGACAAGATGCCCGACAATTACCTCTACCTCGGCCTTCTGGCGATCCTGTTTCCGAAGGCCAAGTTCATCCATTGCCGGCGCGATTTGCGCGATGTGGCCGTGTCGTGCTGGATAACCAACTTCCGCCACATCCGCTGGGCCAACGACCCCGATCACATCGCCTCGCGTTTCACGGAATACCGCCGCCTGATGGCGCACTGGGCGGAAGTGCTGCCGATTCCCATGCTGGAGGTCAACTATGAGGATACCGTGGGCGACTTCGAAAACGTCGCCCGGCGGCTGGTGGAGTGGTGCGGTCTGGAGTGGGAAGAAGGGTGTTTGACCTTTCACGAGACGAAACGGCCCGTCCGCACCGCCAGCGTCACCCAGGTCCGTCAGCCCTTATATACACGCTCCGTCGCTCGTTGGAAGCACTACGAGGACGCTCTTGGACAGTTGTTCAATCGTTTGGTTTAACTCCCATCTGAATTTTCTCGCTGAAGTCATAAACGGCTGAAAAAAGTTTGAAAAAAACAAATAATTTCTCGAAGAATGATGGACAGGTCGAAAAAAGCGAAGTAAGCTAACCCCTCCAAATTTGAATTCGCTTTCATGCCTTCCCGCCTGACGGGTCTCCTCGAACGGAACTGTCGCACTGGGATGCGGGCGAACGAAGTGACTCAATGGATGTGCTCGCGCATCCGGGGAGATCGTCCGTCTCGTGGCGCAGTCCTTCGGTAGGTGGACGCGGAGGACGGGTGGCGTGAGGGCCTTATTCGCAGCAGGGCGTCGGACCCAGAGTCGGGCCGGCGTTTCTGGTTTTTGACATGGACTCGTACAACAGGACTCCCCTCATGTGGCACGCGTATCTGCGTTGGTTGGCGGCTCGTTTGGTGAAATCTCCTCGGCGGAAGCAATCGCGGTCCCCGATCTTCTACAGGAAGCCGCGATTGGAATTTCTGGAGGATCGAACCCTCCTCTCGACTTATAATCCCACGATTTTCACGGACAGCAACAGCAACCCGGGCGGCAACGGGAGTTTGCGCGATGCGATCCTCGCGGCCAACAGCGACAACAGCAGCGCCAACGTCATCAACCTGCAAGCCGGCACCTATCTGCTGACCCTATCCAATCCGGCCGCCGGACAGCAGGCCAACGCCCAAACGGGCGACCTGGCGATCACGAACACCAACGAGACGCTGACCATCATCGGTCAAGGCGCCACTTCGACTTATATCAGCGGGAGCAAGCTGGATCGCGTGTTTCTGGTCGATCCCAACGTCCACCTGATCCTGCAAAATCTCACGATCGAAAGCGGCGAGGCGCAGGATAACGGGACGGTCGGGGCACTGCGGGGAGCCACCGCGGCGCTGGGCGGCGGCATTCTCAATAACGGCGGCGTCGTCACGCTGAGCAACGTCGCCGTCAACAGCAATAGCGCGGTAGGCGGGGTGGGCCAAAACGCCGAAGGCGGCGGCATCTATTCCAGGGGCGGCTCGCTGACCCTGAACAACGTCAGTATCCAGTCCAACGGGGCACAAGGCGGTAGCGGCGCGGCCGGTGCGGCCGGCACGAGCAAAAACCTCGGCGGCGGGTCGGGCGGTGCCGGCGGCAGCGCCCAAGGGGGCGGGATCTATGCCAACGGCAGCAGCGTGAGCATCCAGAACGCCTCGACGTTTCTCTCGAACAGCGCCACGGGCGGCCAAGGCGGCGCGGGCGGCGCGGGCTTCAACGGCGGCATAAATACGCCCTCCGGCGGCAACGGCGGAAATGGCGGCAACGGCGGTCTGGCGGCTGGCGGCGGTGTGTTTCTGACCGGCAACGGCGCCACGCTGGTTGTCAGCAATGCCACCGTCAAGGGGAACTCCGCTACGGGCGGCGTTGGCGGCGGCGGCAACCACGGAGGCAACGGCTCCGGAACGACCGCGACGGGCGGCAACGCGGGCAACGCCGGCAACGGCGGGGCCGGCCAGGGAGGTGCGATCGCCGTGGACGGCACCGGCGACACGACCTTGCCCACCGTCAACCTGTCCTCCAACACGTTGCTCCAGGGCAACGGCGCCGTCGGCGGCAACGGCGGCGTCGGCGGCAACAACGGCAAGGCGGCGACCGGAGGATCAGGCGGCTCCGGCGGGCTATCGGGCGGCAACGGCGGCACCGGCGGTAGCGGCGCGGCGGGTCAGGGCGGCGGACTGTATGTCTACGACGGAACGCTCACGGTGCCGCTGGCCGCGGCGAGCAATGTTCCCAGTCTGGTGGTGACCGGCAACGCCGCCATGGGCGGCGGTGGCGGCAACGGCGGCTCCGGCGGATACGGTGGGCACAATCCGGTCGCGAACAACACAACCTTTTTCCACGGCGGCGCCGCCGGCGCGGGCGGCAACGGCGGGGCGGCCGCCGTCGGGCAAGGGGGCGGTCTGTATTTCGGCAACAGCACCGTCACCTTGAACACCACGAGCATCGCTTCCAACCAACTTCTCGGCGGTCAGGGCGGCACCGGCGGTGTCGGCGGCACCGGCGGATACGGTCGCGCGCACGGGTCCGCCTTGAGTTACAGCCACGGGGCCGGTGCGCCGGGCGGCGCGGGCGGCAACGGTGCGGTCGGCGCGGCCGCCCAGGGCGGCGGTCTGGCTGCTGTCGGCGGCACCCTCACGCTCAATGCTGTCAGCGTTACGGGCAATACGATCCAGGCCAGCGAAGGCGGGTTCGGCGGCCTGGGCGGCACGGGTGGCAGCGAGGCCGACAACGGTGGCAATGCCGGCGTCGGCGGCAACGGGGGGGATTCCGGCTCCGGTCAGGGGGGCGGGCTGTATCTCAGCGGCGGCACCTTCACCCTGCTCAACTCCACGGTCGCTCAGAATGCCATCTCCGGCGGTCCCGGCGGCAACGGCGGACGGGGCGGCAACGGCGGCGGGGGGAGCTTCGGTTTGGCCCCCGACACGCCGCAGACTTCCGGGAGCCATCCGAGGCCGTTCGGCGGCAACGGCGGCAACGGCGGCAACGCCGGCAATGTCACGGCCGTGCAAGGCGGCGGTGTGTTCGCCGACACCGGCAGCACCGTGAAAGTCCTCAACACGACCGTGGCCGACAACATGCTCACCCCCGGCGCACGGGGCGGCAACGGCGGCACAGGCGGCGACGGCGGCGCCGCCAAAAGTGTCGGCGGCAACGCCGGCAACGGCGGCAACGCCGGCAACGCGAGCGGCGGCCAGGGTGCCGGGCTGTACAGCAACGGCGGTACCCTGAGCCTGCTCAATGCCACCGTCGCCTACAACAACATCGCGGCCGATGCGCTCACGTTGCCCACGTCCACTTCCAGTTACATCGGTGCTGCGGGCACACCCGGCAACCCGGGCACTCCCCAACTCGGGGCCAAGAACAATGGGACCGGCCACGCTTCGGGGACCGGACTAAAAGGTTCGATCGGCCATTCGGGGCTGGCGGCCAGTTCTCAGGGCGGCGGCTTGTATGTCAGCACCGGCAGCACCACGCTGGAGAACACGATCATCGCCCTCGACTCGGTCGGCACAGGCACGGATAACGATGTCGCCGGCACCGTCGCCTCGGGCGATCACGACCTGATCGGCGACGGTACCGGCGCGACGTTCACAACCAGCAGCGGCGACAGCATCGGCCAGTACACTTCTACCCAGTTGACCGGCTACTTCCCCCAACCGGCCAACGGCATCGGGCCGACCGCGACGGTCACTCCGACGTTGGGCAGTCCCGTGTTCGGGGCCGGCGACGCCAGTGCCGCCAGCGCCATCGCCTCCGCCGAGGGAGTCTCTACCTCCGACGCAACGGATCAGCGCGGCATCCCACGCCTGTACAACGGCACGATTGATATTGGGGCCGTGCAATCGGGTCTATTCTTGTTGGATCCGGTGATCAATGGCAATAACATCACCTACAACCTGACCGTCATCAATGCCGAACCTGGCGCGGTCACCGGGCTAACCCTCACTGATACGCTCCCGGCGAACACCACGTTCGTGTCGTTCTCGGCGCCTACGGGTTGGACCGTGGGGCCTCCGCCGGCGGTCGGCGGGACTGGCACAGTCACGGCCACTCTCACCTCGATGCCGGAGAACGTGGTCAACAGCGTGGCCACCTTCACGCTCGTGGTCCAGGTCAACTCCTCGACGGCGGGCGGGACGGTCATCGCGAACACCGCCGGCATCTCCGGCACTCCTCCTTCACCTCCAGGTTCCCCTCCTCCTCCACCCATCTCCTCCAGCGTGACGGTAAACACCACGACCCCCGGTGGCGCGAACAACATCACCTCCAGCACCACCATCCAGCAGACTCCGCTGTTCCGTTTCGGCCCTCTCTTCGTCCAACTGGATCTCGTGACCAACACCAGCTCCACCACCTTCAATGGAACCGTGGATCTGGTGATAACCGGCCTGCCTCCCGGCGTGACGCTGCTCAACGCCAGTGGGACCGTCGCCAGCGGGCAGTACGCGGGCGATCCGTACATCCAGTTGGTCGGAGCGACCGGCTCGTTCACGCCGGGCGAAAAGATCTTCGTCCCGCTCGTGTTCTACGCTCCGGGTCGCAAGACCTTCACCTATACAGCCGTGGTGGTTGAGGGAAGTTGATTGGTTCTCCACATAGCCCCCGGCTTGCCGGGGGGAGCGATTTACCCCCGGCAAGCCGGGGGCTATGTGGGAGTGTACAATGACCCTCGCATCTCCGGCCGCAGGAAGTGGCCGGGATGACGAGGGTTTTTGCGTGCCTCCGCCGGCTTTCGAGATCCTGTACGAAGACAACCACTGCCTCGCCGTCCTCAAGCCGAGCGGCGCGCTCAGCACCCATTATGAGGGCCGCGAGGAGACGCTGGACCGCGCGGCCAAGGCGTATCTGAAGGACAAGTACCACAAACCCGGCAACGTTTTCCTCGGCGTGGTGCATCGGCTCGATCGCCCCGTCTCCGGCGTGCTGCTGTTCGCCCGCACGAGCAAGGCAGCGGCCCGCCTCGCCCAGCAGTTCCGCGAGGGCACGGTCGAAAAAATCTACTGGGCCATCGTCGAGGGCGAGGTCGGACAAACGGCCGGCTCGCTGGAAGACTGGCTGCGCAAGGACAAGACGGCTGGCCGCGTCGAGATCGTCGAACCGCGTGAGAAGGGTGCGCGACAAGCCCTGTTGCACTATCATCGCCGGGCCGTTCACGGCGGCCTGACGTGGCTGGAAGCTCGGCCGCAGACCGGCCGCACGCACCAGCTGCGCGTGCAGCTCGCCCATCATGGTCATCCCATCTACGGCGACGCCAAGTATGGCGCGATCCGCACGTTCGGCCGGGCCATCGGCCTGCACGCGCGGGCCCTGACGTTTCTGCACCCGATCCGCCACGAGCCGATCACGCTGACGGCCGAGGTGCCGCGCGCTGGCGCGGCCGGTTCGCCTATCTGTTTCGGGAGAGCCAGGCATGAGCGCCGACCTCTTCGATGCGCTTCGTGGTCTGATCCAGGTGGATGTCAACAACCGCGGCCTGGCCCGCGATCCCCACGATAACTTGTTTACCGCTTGCCCGCGGGGTCTGGACACGGCTTGCCGCAGCATTGCGGATAATGCCGCAGCGGCACTCGCCATCGTCACCGGGTTTTACATTCCCCATGCCGATCCTCCTTGCGGCGAGACCGACGGCCCCCTCGGCGCGATCTTTCTCGCCCGTGCCTTGACGCCGCTCGGGGTGAAAGTCACGCTGGCGACCGATGCGTTTTGCCGACAGGCGCTCGAAGTCGGATTGGAGGCGTGTGGTTTGAGCGATACGGTCCCGGTTGTGACGTTGCCGAAAAAAGGTGTCAGGAACCTTTTTGGCGAAAAGGTTCCTGACACCTTTTTCCCGACGCACCTCATCGCCCTGGAGCGCGTGGGTCCCGGCAGCGACGGCCGTTGCCGTAACATGCGCGGACTCGACATCAGCGATCATATGGCTCCCGCTCATCTTCTGTTCGAGCCTACTCCCGGCGCGACGCCATTTCGGACGACCATCGGCATCGGCGACGGCGGCAACGAGATCGGCATGGGCAAAATTCCGTTGGAGGTGATCCGGCGCAACATCCCGGGCGGCGCTGAAATCGCTTGCGGTGTGCCGGTGAACCACCTGATTGTCGCGGGGGTGAGCAACTGGGGAGCCTACGCCCTGGCGGCCGGTGTGGCGGTCCTGCGCGGTCAGCGCTTGCCGGCCTCGCTGTTCGATGTCGAAGCCGAGCGCGACTTGCTGCGTATCATGGTCGAAAAGGGGCCATTGGTGGACGGCGTAACCGCCCGGCCGACGGTCTCGGTGGACGGCTTGCCGTTTGTAGAATATGCCCGGCCGCTGCGGCAACTGGGCGAATTGTTGGGAGCATGAGAATGGGCGACTTGCGACAGGCGAGCGGTGCGGAAGTGCGGCGGCAAGCTCGTCACGGAGAACTGACGGGGCCGACGCCCGGCCTGGCCGCCGGGTACGTGCAAGCGAACCTCGTGGTCGTGCCGCGTGACATCGCTTTCGATTTTCTGCTGTTTTGCCAGCGCAATCCCCAGCCGTGTCCGCTGCTGGATGTCACCGATCCTGGCTCGCCGGAGCCGCGCCGCGTGGCTGCCGGCGCTGACATCCGCACCGACGTGCCGCGCTATCGCACCTATCGTCACGGCGAATTGATCGAGGAACCGAGCGATCTCCTCGCCTGGTGGCGCGACGATCTGGTCGCTTTCCTGCTTGGCTGCTCGTTCACGTTCGAGAACGCCCTGCTGACGGCCGGCATCCCGGTGCGCCATATCGAGCAAGGCTGCAACGTGCCCATGTACCGCACGAACATCGCCTGCAATCCGGCCGGGATTTTCGCCGGCCCGATGGTCGTGTCGATGCGGCCGTTGACGCCGGCGCAAGCCGAAGAGCGCGACGCGGATCTGTGCGCGATACCCGCAAGCGCACGGCGAGCCGGTGCATCGCGGCGATCCCGCCGCCATCGGCATCCGCGACATCGCCCGGCCCGACTTCGGCGATCCGGTCGAGATTCGTTCGGGTGAAGTGCCCGTCTTCTGGGCGTGCGGCGTGACGCCGCAAGCGGTGGCGATGCAGGCCCGGCCGTCGCTGCTCCTCACGCACAAGCCAGGTCATATGTTCGTCACCGACCTGCGCGATTCGGACACATAGCCCCCGGCAAGCCGGGGGCTATGTTTGCATCCGCCGCATCAACTCCGGGCAGACCGAACCGTTGACGATGCCGCCGAACTGGCCGAGTTCGCTGGCCTGGTTCTCGAAAAAGTTCCACCAGTGCGGCCCTTCGCGGAAGAGCGTCACGGCACCGCCGACCGGCCAGTACAGCAAACCCATCCGCAAGACTTGCCAGGTATGGCCGCATTCGTGCGCCAGGATCTCGCTCGCGCTGGCGAACGACGGCACACCCGCCGAAGCGCGTCGAGACCGATCGCGCAGCCGGCCGCTGCCGACCTCCACGGGGTGTTCGCGGGATGCCGGTTCGCGCAGTCTGTTCGCGCAGGACGCTTTCGGCGAAGTCCCAGCCGACCGCGATGACCTGCGCCGTCCAGGTGATGCAGGTGCCGCGCCACAGAAAGGCCGGCCAGCGCGTGTCCATGTCGCGGCGATGGGTCGCTTGAATGTCAATGACGCGCCAATCGTTCTCCGGTCTGGCCTTGCCATAGATTTGAAAGCACGGCGGGCCGCCCAGCCGGTGCAGCATGTTCGTCGCCAGTCGGTTGAACATACCCGGCTAGTTTATTGAACGTGCCGGCGCCGGGAGCGGAGAGGAGGGGCCGCGTCCACCGACTCCCGACTCACGATTGTCGGACAATCGCTCGCCGACGGGCTGTCGGACACGACGCGGACGAACGGCAACAAGATCGGTTGCTCTCCGTCCTCGCTGCTTTCATCGCGCTGCCTGCGTTCGTTGTCGGAACGCCGCCGGGCCTGCTGAAAGCGATATTCGTTCCACAGCTTGTGGAAGCGCGGCGAGCGCGCGTTGCGGAACATGGCAATTTGCAACACCGCGCGGGCCTCTTCGCTTTGGCCGGACAGGCGCAGCCCCTTGACGAGTTTGCCCAGGATCTCGACATCCTCCGGCGCTCGTTCGGCGGCCTGGCGCAGCCGATCGAGACCCTCCTCGGTCTGTCCCATTTTCAGGAGCCAGAGGCCGTAATCGGCGAGGCATTTGACGTGGCCGGGATCGAGTTCGAGGGCACGGCGGTAATGCTCGCCGGCGCGCTCGAGATCGCCGCTCTCGTCGGCCTGCAACGCGGTCGCCAGCAGATAGTGATAGCGCACGTTATCGGGCTGGTGCCGCAGGGCGGCCGTCAAATGCCGGCGGGCGCACTTGAATTTGCGGCGTTTGAGTTGAATTTCGGCCAGCCGGGCCTGCGTTTCCTCGGCGGCCTCGGCGGGCAGGAAGCGGAAGTGTGATAACCGAGTAAGGATTGCCACGGCGTCGCGGTGGCGCCCGACTTCCTGATAACGCCGTCCCATGGCGAGAACACGATCGACCAGATTCAGGGTCGCCATCATGACGCTGCCTCCATGCAGCTTGGGATGAGAAGTCCCGCGACGGCACATGATAACGACCGGCCGCATCCAAACAAGGTGAATGATCGTTCATGGTTGGCCACGCAATCTGGGCGAGCTTGGCGAACCGGGAATGGACATGCCCTTAACGCGCCCCCGCCCGAACCGTATAGTGGGAACGTCGCGGGGAGACACGATGAACGGCACCGCTCTGCCACGAATCCTTGTCTGTGCCAACCAGCCGACCACGCTGGCCGAGGTGCGCCATCTGCTGACCGGCACCGGCTGCGAGCTGGCTGGTCATCTGCTCGGCGGCCCCGACCCCGACGCGCCGGGGAGTTGCCAGTTGATCGTGATCGACGGCAGCCAGCTGGCTGCGGACGCACTCGCGCTCTGCCGCCGGCTGCGCGACCGGCTGGACGACCTGTACGTGCCCATCCTTTTCCTCACGGGCGATGGCGGTAAGGAACCGCGTCTGGCCGGTTTCGAGGCGGGCGCGGATACCTGCATGGCCCGCCCATTTGTCTCCACCGAAGTGCTGGCTCAGGCCAAGGCGCTTTTGCGCGTCAAGTCGGTCCACGACCGCCTGGCCGGCAAGACGGCCGAGGTCCACCGCATCAATCAGCGCTTGCAACAATTGCACCAGCAGCTCGATCACGAGTTGCAGCTGGCTCAGCGCATCCAGTCGAGTCTGCTTCCGCAAACGCTGCCGGACGTGCCGCGCACCCGCTTCGCCGTGCATTATCTCTTGCGCGATCGCGTCGGTGGCGATTTCTACGACGTGTTCCGGCTCGACGAACACCACGTCGGCCTGTACGTTGCCGACGCCATGGGCCACGGAGTCCCCGCCAGTTTGCTGACCATCTTCGTCAAGAAAGGCGTGCGGGCGAAGGAAGTGTTCGGGCAGCACTACCGCCTCGTCCCGCCGGAGGAGGTGCTTCAGCGGCTCAATAAAGACCTGCTCGACGAGCAACTGTCGGAGAACCCGTTCATCACGATGGCCTACGCGCTTTACAACCATCACGAAGGAACGCTCCGCTTCGCCCGCGCTGGCCATCCCTATCCGCTGCATGTCCCGCACGACGGCGATCCGGCATTCTGGCGTCAAGAAGGCTTGTTACTGGGCGTAGTCGATGCCACTTTTCCCGCGCGCACCTATCCCGTGAAGCCGGGCGACAAGGTGTTGCTCTACAGCGACGGTATAGACACCGGACGATTTGAGGATCACGCGCCGGGGACGGAGAGTTTGCTCGCCTGCGCCGCGCGGCATCGCCAGTTGCCGGTTCAGGAGTTCGTCGATCGACTGGCCCGCGACCTGTTCGGCGCGACGGAGCAGCCCGACGATCTGACACTGCTCGGTCTCGAAGTGCTTCCTTGAACGCCGGCCCGACCGGAACCATCTCAGCGCGAATGGATGACGCCCCTGCTGTCGATATAGACTTGCGGGATGCGCGGCGGGGTCGGTTGGATCTTGGGGATGTTGATCTGCGGCGGCTGATATTGGTAGGACTGAATGGGCGGGACGACCGGGGCTTGCGGGAACTGGTAATTGTTCTTCACGGCGGATTGCACGGCCTCCGGATTGATGTTCTTAGTGGCCTCGGAAAAACTTTGGGTGAGCGACAGGACGATAACGCCGACAACGCCGCAGGTCATCAGCAGACCCAGGCCGGGCAGAACCAGCTGCTCCAGCGGTTTGCTTGCGCTGCGGGTTCCGGCCGGCTGTTGCGCGGAGCCGTCTTCGGCTTGTTCGCCGCCGGCCGATTTCTTGCCGGACAGCGCCAGGCCGATGGCGATGACGCCGATTGTTAAAACCGCGCCGATCGCGTAGGGAAGATACTGTCCCGAGTTGTTGAAATCGAAGCCGGACGGCGCGTCAGCCGCGAAGAGCGCCGGAATGCCAACAACCATCG
Source organism: uncultured Planctomycetota bacterium (assembly GCA_963767535.1). Lineage (GTDB taxonomy): Bacteria > Planctomycetota > Planctomycetia > Gemmatales > Gemmataceae > JAJPHU01. Next base: position 3,494,480 of record CAVYEC010000003.1, on the reverse strand, counting down.
TACTTCACCTGAAAATAATTGGATCAGGATTTCACGGCTCAGCATGTGCTTGCCGCCTACGCGCTTTCAACGGTAGCTCACGGATTGGGGACGGTCAAACGAAGGAGTTCCGCTATCCGGATTCATTCCGATTCCTTATCTTGGGAATCCGGAACAGGTCTATTTCTGGAAGCGGCGGACGCGCGTGGCCCCGGCCTCCAACTCGAAGTGATAGCCGTCCGCGAACGCCTCGGCGAATTCCTCTTGGTGCGAGACGAGCAGGATGCAGCGCATCTGGCTGCGGAGGTTTTGCAGTTCCTGGATCATGACCTGCCGGCCCTGGCTGTCGAGGCAGCCGAATCCCTCGTCGATGATAACCGACTCGATCGGCCGATGCTGTCGGCTGGCGTACTGGCCGATGCCCAGGGCCAGGCTGACGGCGACGCGGAACTTCTGGCTGCCGCTGAGGAAGGCGACGTTAATCGGCTTCTCGCCGGTGCCGCGGTTGTACGCTTCCAGATCGAGCGCCTTGGCCGAGTTGCCCTCGCCGTTGGCCTCGCCGCTCAATTTCAAGTAAAGCTGGCCGCCGGACAGTCGATCGAGGACGGCGTTGGCGTACTCGACCACCTGCCTTTCCGCCTGCCGCACGAGATACAGTTGCAGGCGATCCTTGCCGAGCAGTTCGGCGAGGGTTTTGTGTTGGTTCCATTCGCCTTCGAGGCGCACGTATTTCTCACCTATCTCTTCGCGCTGTTTGCGGTAGTCGTTCAGACGGTCAAGATGTCTCTGCGTCTCAGACAATTCTTGCTCGCGAAGCTTTTCGACCTTCTTGGCTTCCTCGAACTGAACGCGAACAGTGGCTGGATCACAGCGAGCCTCGATGGAAAAGTTATCTTGCTGGGTCTCCAGTGATTCCATTTCCTTGCGGTAATCGTCCAGGTGTTGCTGGGCCTTTTCTAGCCCCCGCTCGCGCTCGTCAGTCCCTTTCGTTTCGAGATCCGATTTCTCGGACTCCCACTTATAAACCTCAGTTAACCCGACATTTTCCGCAGCCGCTTGCCAAGCGGACGGCAACACTTTCATCTGCTTTTGCATCGAATTCTGGGCGATATCCCTGGTTTGTTCTTGCTCTCGGACTTTGAGCTTGCAATCACCCAAGTGCTGATCGGCTTGCCCCCGCTTAAGCGTCAAATCCTCGATATCCGTCTTGATGGTCTTCAGATTCGTTTTGTGCGTCTGGATGGTTTTCGTGTGCGCTTGGACATCCAGATCGAGCCGAGCATGGTTCGCGCACGGCCAGATGATCGGCTGGCAATTCCTTCCCCGAATGAAGAAGTTCTTCAAGATGAGCCGATTCCTTGGCTTTGAGTTTGGTCCACGCGGTGAGCGCGTCCTTAGCCTGATTGAGTTGCGAAACCGCCTTGGGCAATTGGTCAGCCTTAGCGCGGAGCACGCTCAAATCGTCTACCAGCGGATACGTCGTTGCCAACCAATCCTCCGGAAGGGGCGTACCAATCTTTGTTCGGTACTCCGGAGAGAGTTCCCCATAAATGCGAGCGCACTCGGATTGGAAGCCATCAATATTCTGCTTCGCCTCCTTGAGTTGGCCTCGCGCCTCTTCGTACTTCACTCGGGCGTCTTGACGGTTCCCTTCGGCCTTGTCATGCTCCTCGCGCAGCTTTTTCTCGGCTTCCCGCGCTATCCGATGAACCTCCTTGGCCTGTTTCTCTCGCTCCTCGGCCTGGCGGACGAGGGCGGTTCGTTTGCGTTTCTCGTCTTCGATATGTCCTGGAAGCAATTGTTGTCCACAGTGACGGCAAGCAGCGGCCCCCTCCAGATGGGTTGCCTCCTTCAGGCTTTCGCGAGCTTGCTGAACCAAGGTTCGCGCTTCCGCCGCCTGGTCGATAGCCTGTTGCAGCTTCCGTTTCGCCTCTTCCACCAACGGCGCGAGTCGTTCAACCTCCGCCTTGTATTCGTTGCCGCGCGCCTTGATGTCGTCGAGGTTCCGCTGGGCGCTGGCCTCTCGCTCCATCGCCTCGCGCAGACCATCTCGTTGACTTCGGAACCGCTCCAAGAGAGGAGCCAGGCGACCGACTTCACCGAGCCGGTCACATGCTTCTTTGGCGCGGGTTACATCTTGCTCAGGATCCAGCGAAAAAGACTTTAACTGCTCACGCACTTCGCGCAGTTTCGCTTCCTGGCTGTCATACTGCTTAACCCGGTCGAGTAACTTACCGGCTTCGCCAAATTGGTTGCTCGCGGCCTGGAGTTTGTCAATCTCCGCATCCAATAGCTTCTGAATCGAGTCGCGTTTGCCCTGTGCTTGCGTCAGGGCAATGTTGCGCTCCTCAAGCAGTTCTTCCGCTTTCTGCCGCTCTTTGGTGAGCGCCTCAATCCGCACTTGTGCTTTGTGAATTTCCGTCCGATGATTGGCAATATCCGACAGACGGGGCAGCACGGCACGCAGATCGCGCAGACGCCGGACATCCTGATCGATCGCGGCGGCACTATCGAGCATCTGTTTCGCCTGCTGCCAGCAGTCTCGGGCGCTGGATAGTTTGCCTTGCAGGGCCACCCACTCACGAGCCTGCAACTCCCGCTCGCGCAGCCGTTCGACTTCCGCGCCGGCCTGGGTCCGCGCTTCCTCCGCCGTGCCGATGTTCGCTTCCGCCGCGGCCAGCTCCTCGGCCTTGACCTCCGGCGTCGCTCCGAGGCGATCGGACAGGCTTTCCAGTTTGCCTTTCAACTCCTTTCGCTTCGCGTCCGCTCTCTCGTGCAGATTTTCGTAGCGCTCCAGATCGACGATGCTGGCCAGCACCTTGCGGCGGCCCTCGGGCTTGGAGTCGAGCAGCTTGTCGGCCTTGCCCTGGAGCAACAGGACCGAGGACGTGAACGTTTCGTAGGTCAGACCGATTTTTTCCCCGACCCAGTTGTCGAACTCGCGCTTGTAATTGGTGCCTTCGACGGCGACCCAGGAAGGTTTGCCGTTGCCGTTTTCGTAGCGATAAATCTGCTGCGTCGAACTCGGCGAGCCGCGCGATGTTCGCCGCAGGGTTCGTCTTACCCGGTAGACTGCGCTCGTCGAGCCGGAAATCGAACTCGACGGTCAAACCGTCGCTGTCCTTGTTGATTAACTCGACCGCGTGTTGGCTGCCGCCGCGGTGGTGGCCGAACAGCGCGTAGGTGATGGCGTCGAAAATGCTCGACTTGCCGCTGCCGTTGAGGCCGGACAGCATCCACAGGGTCGCGTTGCTGTCGAAGCTGATTTCCTGCTCGTCCTTGTAGCAGAGGAAACCTTTCAGTCGGATGCGTTGCGGGATCATGCTTGCACCTCCTTCATGAGGTCTTCAGCCCGCGCCAGCACGGCCTCGCGGAAGTCCTCGGCGTGATTCGTCAACTCCTGCTGGAGATAATCGCGGACGGTCTGCTCAAAACTCTTCGGGGGGCCGGAGGCGCCGCCGACGAGGCTGATCTTGTCCAGCGCATTGCGTTCGATGATCTCGCGATCGTACCAGCGCGGGAAGATGTCGTTCAGCTCGCGCAAGATCTCCTCGCGGTTATCGACGCCGGCCGTGTATGTGCAGACGACACGCACGAGGTCGTTGTTGGCGTCGGCATAGCGCTCGCGTAATCCAGGAATTTCATCTTTGGGCGAACGGATCTCGATTTCGTAAATGGGCGTCGTCTCCAGCGGCAACACGGTCGGCTCTCCCCGTAATCCCTCCGGCCCGACATCGAACAGGACGACGCCCTTGGCGTCGTCTTTTTCGCCCAGATCCATGCGCTCGATGCTGCCGGAATAGCGGACGTGCTTCTGTCCGCCGAGGTACTGCGCCCGGTGGATGTGACCGAGCGCAATGTAGGCGAAGCCGGTGGGCAGGTCGGCGTCGGAGAAGACCACGTCTTCCTGTTCGGTGATCCGAAACAGCGTGGGCAGCTCCGCGCCGCGAACGTGGATATGGGCGGCGAGCACGGTCTGCAACGATTTATCGAAACGTTCGCTCTGCTGGAGCTTGTGCATGGCGCTCGTGTAGGCGGCCATCAGATGGCGGTTCTTCTCGTCGAGGCTCTGATAGCGCTGGGCCGCCTCGTCCTTGAGATAGCGCGTCGGCGTCGGATACGGCATCAGGATGAACTGCACGGCCTGCTGCGTTTCGCGGTCGATCAGTCCGAGCAAGGTGGGTCCGGTTGCCAGGTAAAGTCGTCCGGCCGGCACGATGTCGCCGAACTTGCCGACCGCGGGCGCGGCCAGGTTCATCGCGTGCTTGCAGCGTCTGGCAAAAGTTTTCCTTGTCGTGATTGCCGGTCAGCGTCAGGATCGTACCGCCATCGCGCAGGAACGGCCCGAAGGTTTCCTGCAAATGCCGGATCGACTCGCGCAGGGCGTCCGGCCCGGCCAGCTCGCTGAACAGATCGCCGGCTACGAGCAGGACATCGACCTTCTCCGACCGGCAATACCCGGCCACACGCACGACCGCTTTTTGCAGATCCTCGGTGCGGTCGATGCGGCCGAGGCGGTCGGCCAGGTGCCAGTCGGCGGTATGCAGAATTCGCATGAGTTTCGGCCCCAACACAATTTGATGTATTGTCGCACAAAGGGCTAGGGATCATCAAACTCAGTAGCGGCATTCGAGACCGGCACATCATCGACCGCGTCCGCGCCGCAGCGCCCAGGGCGGAAACGGGATCTTCACGAGGAGCGGCTCGCGGAAACTATCCTGAATGAGCAGCTTTTCCTCCGGTAGCAACATCGTCGCTTTCCGACGCGCGGATTCGCTGAGGAAGCGCCAGACCGGATCGCCCAACTCAAGCGATCCGCTCTTGCCCAGGGCGCGGATGCCGGCATTCTCGATGACGCGCGGCGACACCAGAGATGCTTGTTGCTGCGCACCCAGCAGGATAATGCCCTGCGAACGCATCTCGGCGGCGACGCGCTCGATCAGTTCCGTGATCGGATCGTGCGAGCCGCGCGGGGCGAAGCGGTTCAATTCGTCGAGCGTCACGAGATAAATCAATCCGCGCTGGGCGTGCGAACCAGTGCGTTCGACCACGAGTTGATCGAAAACAGTGGCGACGACGAAGCGTTGCAGCGCTGGCACTGCCGACAAACCGTTGAGATCGATGACGACGGGATCACGCGAATCGCGAGCGCGAACATCGAGCGGATTGCCCTGTTGGGCGTCCCGGCGAAGGACGCCATTGCCATCATAGACTAGCCGGAACAACCTCCGATGCAGTTTGCGTATCGTAGCCGAATGATGGGAAGGCCCCCAAGGAGAAGGATCTTGTCCACTGGCCACGTTTCCGACCAGATCAACCAACTCCTGAAAGTTGGTGGGACGGTCTGGACCCGTGATGAGGATTCGTCGCCGTGTATTGTCGCGCTCGACTTTTTCTTTGGTCAGCCAGAGGTCGATAGCAAGAGCGAGCGCGCCGAAATTGGCGTCGCGCACATCGTCCTCGGCGAACAAGTAACTGAACAACCCGCTCGACCACGTCGCGCAGGCTCCAGCTATACGCCTTCACGTCGCCCTTCGGCCGGCCGGTGTTGATGGGCACGTCCGAACCCGGCATTTGCGGGGCGTAGAAGGTCACGTTCTGAAACGGGGCCGGATCGTCGATGCCCAGCGCGTGCCAGTCCTCGGCGTGTTTGGTCGGGTCGTAGCGCTTGCTGCGGCGGTCGATGTGGAACAGGTCGAAGTTCTTGACGTTGAGGATAATCGGCACGGTGCGCAAACGGTCCTGATCGCCGGGCCGTTCGCGCTGCTGCCGGCGTGCCTCGCGCAAGAGCAGATAGTTGAAGTGCAAGAGCAGGCTCGATTTCGTACCGCGGCCGGCGACGCCGTTGACGTTCAGATGCCCGCCGTTGGCGCCGAGCAGGTAATCGAGATCGATCCGGCCGGGGCCGGCGAAGCGACGACCGCCGTTGCGCACCCGGCCCACCGCCAGCGGATTCTCGATCTCATCGAACGCATAGGCCATGTGCGCCTTGGCCTCGCCGCCGAGATATACGTCGCTGCCTTCCAACGGAGGCGCAAGGACGGCGGGTTCGGTGGCGCAGGATCGTGACGGCCGCGTAGGTGAAGCCGGGCGAATCGAACGGCGGCTGATAGCCCACGTCGCCGTCGTGACGGTCGAACTCTTCGCCGAGGTCGCTCTGCCGGCTCTGGCGAAATACCTCCTTGATGAGTCCGTAAAACACGAGCCGTTGATCGCCAATTTCGCTTTCGGTGCGGACGATCTGCGATTTCTCGACGAGCGTATCCGGGGCGACCCAGAAGTAGAATTCTTCGCTGGTCGATTCACGTCGCGGCGGCGAGGCGACCTTGCCGATGGCTCCCGTCGCCGGCATCGCGGCGGCCGGGCGACTCGGCGTTTGCGGCAGCTTCAAAATTCCGTCGTTCATCGTCGAATCCTCGAAGTCGTAGTCGTAGGGTGGGCCGAGTCTTCGAGGCCCACCACGCCCATACTGGTGGGCCTCGAAGACTCGGCCCACCCTACGAGCCGGTTACAAGCCAGTCAGATGATAAAAGCGTTGGGCGAGCGTGGCCGGCGACGTGAGCAGCGATTTCAAGCTCTCCTCGCCGCGCACGATCGGTTCCAGCGACACGGCCGCCCGCGCGTAGCTGCCCTGCCGGCAGCGCAGTCGCAGCAAGGCGTTCGATACCCGATCGAGATAACCAAAGTCACAACCCTGGCGCTCGAAATGAGCATCGCTGATCTCGACGCGGACGATGCCCCAGTTCGGCATCGCCCCGTGCGCCCTGTCCAGCTTCAGATACCAGGACACTACCGGCAGATGCTTGCTCGGCAGCCGAAACGCCGGCGTGCGCTGCCCCGGTTCCAGGCTGTACAGCACCTGCCATCCCTGCGGATGCAGATAGTTCTCGCGCTGCTGCTTGATGACGCCGATGACGTCGTAGGCGGACAAGTCACGCGCTTGCATCCGGCCGAGCCGCCCGTCGATCAGGCTGGGCGTCTCGGGATCCTGGCACAGCGCCAGTTCCTCCAGCACTTCCATCTCGTACTGCGAGCGGACCCGCGTTTGTTCGCGCATGCGCTCGAAGTCATACGTCAATCCCCGTGTCTGTTCGTCGATCTTCGGCAGCGTGGCGGGCAAGAGCCGCAGGTTCATGCCGCAGAGCGCGGCGGCGAAGGTTTCGACCTCGTGCCAGGGGAATGGATCGACGATCAGGGAAACGACGCGCTCGACGAGGGCGAACTCGCGGCGCAGGGATCGGCCCTCGATGCGCATGCACACGCCGCCGATCTCGGCCAGACGGACCGGAATTGGGTGGTGGGCGGTATCCTGCAACCAGGCCACCGTCTCGCCGGAATGGCAGCCGTCGATGAAGCGCCGCGGCAGGGCGGTCGGATCGAGGGATGCCGCATCGACTGAACTTGCTCGCCAGGCGTCGGCGGCCAACTCGAAGTCGAGATCGACTTGCGGCCCATCTTCCGCGCCGGCACCATCGGCGGTCGAGTCGAGGGGCGGTTGCTCGACATAGGGTCGCAAGCGCCGTCCGCCGTAGTGGTGGAGAAAATCGAGACTCATCGCCGCTGCCTCGCGGTTGGGTATCGTGTAATCTGGGAAGACCTCTTCTCAAATCGCCGGCGTTCTGGCCCGTTGGCAAAGAGGCAAAGTGGCAAACTCGCAGCCCTGGAGAAACATTAAGTCTTACGACAGAATGCTTTACGTTCTTAACCCCACTTTGCCAGATGGCGGACGATTTGGCAAAGTGGCCAACTGCTCTATGCCTCGGGTCAATCGGCCAACCGCAGTCCCCGCAAACGCCAGCGCACCGCGTCTCGGCTGACGAGTAGATCGCCGGACAGGTGATGTTCGAGAAACCGCACCGTCGTTCCAAAACGGGAAGCGTAATTCTCACGCGCCTCGCGGCATACCGCCTCCGGCATGAGCAATTCTGCCGCGAACCGATTCGCCTGCCGTTCCATCTCCGGCAAGGACAACGCATTTTCCTCTATCCCTTTCTCTTCCTCGCGCACCGTCTCATCGCCATCGGCCTGCATCAGATGCGTCTCCGGGTCTCGCGCAGCCTGCAAGCGCGGTAGGAAGTGCAACAGATAATGTCCCAGTTCGTGCGCCGCCGTGAAGCGCCGCCGAGGTAAGGGATCGTCGGCGCGAACGAGGATGTATCCGCCGCGGGTATTGGCGAACAAAAATCCCGCCAGAGGCGAGGTATCTTCGAGCAGTTCGGGGCGTTGCACATTCCAGCGGGCTAGGAACGCTCCGGCGGCGGCACGGCTCAAGCCGGGAACCTCCTCGTGAACGAGGTTGTACGTGGCGATCAGTCGATCCAGTGGCACCGGCACAAGGACGCCGTTGGAAGGGGGCGGCCAGGTGAGCTTGGCGGCGGCGTGAAGCTGCCGGATGGCGTCGGCGACGAGGACGCCCTCAGGGACCTCGCTCATGGCCGTCCTCCCTTGGGTTCGTGACCGGCTCGCCGAGCCGCCGCCAACTCGCCGGCCTGCTGGCATCGACCCATGGCCAACAGCACCGCCGTCTGCCGGAAGGAACGCCAGTAGTGCGGGCTGGCACGGACGCCGAGGGTCGTCTGCCATTTCTCGAAATGCGGCAGACCCAGCTCCTCCGGCACGGGCGTCCGGTTGGCGAGCAAGCGGACGTTGGCGACCCGATCCTCGGCGTTCCAGCGCCCGGCCGACGCCGCGTCCGCCTGCAAGCGCGAGGCCACCTCGCCGACCGTCAAGGGCGGCAGATCGGCCTCGGATGGGAACGCGCTGGGCACATGCTCACGCAGCAGCGTCCGCACCGAAACGGCGTCGGTCTGCCAGGCCGTGTCCAACCCTTCCTCGGCCGCGAGTCCGTCCGTCAATTCACCCAGCAGGCGCTCCAGCTCCGGATCGCCGGCCGCCCGCTCCCACAACTCGGCCAGCGCATTCATGTCACCAGCGTCGAGCGCGTCGAGATAGCGCAAGGCGTTCACCGCCCAGGCGGAATGTTCCTCGTGTGTCATGGCCTCCCCCTATCCCCGGCCGAGCCGAATTGCGCCCGCAGCGCTTGCAGCGCCCGTGCGAGACGCACACGCGCCGCCCCCGCCGTCGGCGCATCCACGGCTTTCGCCAGTTCTTCCCCGTCCAGCCCCGCGAAATAACGCTTTTCCAGAATAAGTCGCTTCGATTCCTCCAGACGATCCAGCGCTTGCCGGATGTCCAAACCGATCGCCGCGGCGTCCGTGTCCGCAGTACTCAGTTGATTGAGCGCCCCTTGCCACGCTTCCTCGCCCAGATCGCTCTGGACCACGAGGCGGCCCTTCCAGCCGCGCCGCTGTTCCTGCATGATCCGCAGCGCGAACCCCATCAGCCAGGCGATCGCCGACCGACCCATCTCGAAACGCTCCGCTGCTTGCAGCGCTCGCTTCGCCGTCTCGTTGAGGATTTCGTCTACCTTGTCCCTTACCTCATCTCGCCGGAGCCGGCCGCGAAGCCGATAGATCAAGGCGCCGATCCGCCTCGACAGCGTCGCGTATTCCTCCTGGATCACCTGGCGCAGGTACTCCGCGCTCGTCGGCGTCCCTGTCAGGCTCCTCGTTCGATGCGATGGCACACATCCGGGTCGGCTCCGGGGCGAGGGCGTTTCGGTTCCTCTTCTCATTGTTGCGCAGGCCGGGGGGTGTTACACGATTTTCGCAAAAAAGTTCGTCGAGGGAAATCGCGATGCGGAGGAGATTGCGGGATTTGACGCTTAGCCCGAAGCGCCAGCGAGGGGCATCCCTCGCTGGCGCTTCGGGCTAATAAAGACTCACCGCCAGGTCAGGACGCGGAAGACGCCCTCGCGCCGCTTGATCCGCTCGGGCAGGGCAAGCAAGCGATCGCGATACAGGCTCAGCAACAGTCCCGCCGTGAAAAACACGCCGCCGCCCACCATGATGTAAACCGCTGTCGTTTGCAGCTTTTCCGGCAGGCGGAGGAACAGGACCAGGCTGACCAGATACAGGACACTCAGAAACGCCCCGGTCATCGTCGTGGACTTGATCCGGAACATGAACCCGCTGGCCAAAAGCAGAAGCCCCGCCGCCAGCATGGCCAGTTCGTTGATCGTGTGGAACGTGTCGAAGGTCGGCCGGGAATAGCGGCAGTACAGCACCGCGATCGTCAGCGGCAGGGCGACCAGCGGGCTGCCCAGCGACAGGCCGAGCGTCACGAGATCGTTCTGCCCTTCGCGCTCGCGATACCAACCCAGGTGGCCGGCGGCCAAGAGGAGCAGCCCGATCACGACGCAGACGATCTCCAATTTCTGACCGGCCGTCAGGTGGCTCAGGATGGCCATGACGAGCACGGCCAGGGCGGCGTGGGCGATGGCGGTCGCCACATACCAGCGCCGCCAGGCCGGCTGCTGCACCAGGGCCACGCCCAGCAGACCGACGAGGAGCATCGCCGACAGGAATGGTAGTTGATTCGGTTGCGTCGCGTTTACCCCCAGGGCCGGCGTGAACACCTCGCCGAGGACCATCAGGGCGCCGCCGACCAGCGCCAGCGACAAGAGCGCGTTGCCGCTCTGGAAGACGGCGCGGGCCAGGTTCGCCAGCTTGATGTTCTCCAGCACCGCGAAGCGATACGCCACCAAAAGCAGCACGCCGACCGCCGCGAAGGTGAGCAGGTAATACTCGTCCTGAACGACCCCGGCATACTTGAGGAGTTGCCAGACGGCGGCGCAGGCCGTGGCCGTGGCGGCATAGACGCTGAGGGCGTGCTTGCGCCACATTCCTTCCAGCACATAGAAGAGGGTCGCCTCGGCGAAGAACAGCGCCAGCGACAGATTCAGCGTATTGCCCTTGACGACCGCGGAGAAAAAGCCCTCGAAGGCGGCGCCGATGCTGGAAATCAGCATGACCACCGTGGCGGCTCGTGCTACCCAGAGCAGCGGTTTCTCCGGGGTGTGGCCGCGATAGAGACGAGCCGCACCGAGATACAGAAGCGGAATCAGCATGAGCAGCGGTGCCTGCCCCTGCCAGTGGCTATCGGGCACCAAGACGACCAGCAGTCCCGCCGCGCCGACGAGCGTGGCGGCGCCGGTGCCGAAGAAGTACGTCAGTGACAGGCCCGGATGGGAATGCCGGAACAAATACGCCGAGGCCCGGCACGCCAGCGCGGCCGTCAACATGGCCGCCACGTAGGTCCAGCCCAGCGCGTAATGCCACGGCAAGCTATTCGGGAGATTGGCCCGAAAGTGCAGCAGCACGCCCAGGACCACCGGCAGCACGCACAGGCACAGACCCAGAGGCGGCACCGCCCGCAGCAAACGCGAATCGTTCGCGGTGGTCCGAGACAGGGCCACATTCGCCGCCAGCCCGGTCACGGACAGGGCGATGATGACGACCTCCATCATCGGAATGTTGGGGATGAGTTGGAGGGCCAGCACCTCGGCCCACAGGAGCGAGAACACGGCGATGGAAATGAAGACGCCCACACGCCGCACGACGAGATCGGAATAGACATAAGCATAGGTGCCCGCCAGCACCAGGCAGAGCGCGAGGAAGCGGCCGCCGAAGGTCGTCACGATCTGCGGCTGGCCGGCGTCGAAACCGGCGTAAATCGGCTCGAACAACATATACAACCAGTCGCCGCACACCTGCGCTCCCAGGAGCAGAAGCAGTCCTGTTCCCAACACGGCATGGCCGGACCAGAAGAACGCCAGCCCGAAGCGCCGCCGTGAGAACGGCCCCTCCTCTTCGGCGAAGGCCCGTTCGGCGTGGATGCACGCCAGGCCGAGGCAGACCAGCAGCGTGGATGGCCCGGCGATCTCCCAGAAGTGTTGCATCTGATGGTCGGCCAGGATGAGCAGGCCGGTCAGTGTCACGCCGGCGACCAGCACATACACGAAGATCGGGTCGCGCAGCAGGCGGGCCGAGGCGGCGTAGAGCGCGCAGCACACCAGGGCGGGGATCCACAGGTGCCCTCCCTGTTCCAGCGTGATAAGTCCCTGGGCGTCGTGGAACCACAGGTTCAGCGGCATCAAGAGACAGGCCAGAAGCGTCAGCGCCCGGCCGGCCAACTCGTGGCGCGTGTAGCGGATGACGGCCCAACCGCCCGCGAGCAAGGCCGCGTTGGCGACACCCATGCAGACGGCGAGGACGCCCTTGTTCTGGAAGATCCCCTCCGCCGCCAGCCAGATGACCAGACCCAGAACGAGAAGCGCGCCGCCGGAAATCAGGAGCCATTGAATGTTGCGCGGATCGAGCAGGATTTCCATCAGGTTGCGGCGCGGCGCGGCTATCTGCGGAAGGGCCAACGGGGTAACGGTCGGGAGGGCATCCGACTCGCTCGTCGGCGTGATCGCCTCCGATCGAGCCGATCCTTTCTCCACGGGAATGACGGTCGGAATACGTTCGCCGTCCAGTTTCCGCCGCAGCGCGGCAATCTGCTCGTTGGCGTCGGCCAAACAGCCGTCCGCCGCCGCCAGCCACAGGTGTCAGACCCCTTTAAGAAGGCCGTCGGGCAACCTTTGCGGCCTAACTGGACCTTGTTCAGCGGCAGGGCGGGCGGGAAAGACGTTGAGCCTCGGAAAGCCGTAATGCCCGCCCTGGCTGCTGCAACGGCTGGTTCGGCGTTCCCGACAAGGCCCGCGGGCCGCCCTCCCGTCCGGTCTGGTTATCCTACGGCTCGTGCCCACCCCCGGCCATTACTCGGGTCAGGGAGGCAGGGCCAGCGCTACCGGCGTGCCGCGAAGGAGGTGACTCAGGAAGTCCGGCGGGCCGGTTCGGGATCCGGCCCCTCACGGGTACGGCCTCTGACCCCGGACGTTGCCCCGCGGGTCGTAGTTGCAGACGATGACCGTCCAACCCTTCATCGGCCCCTCCTTGATGACTGCCTTGCCGGCCCCGATCCGGGTCGTCCGCGACCACACCACCTGCGTGTAGTGGCCGACCTTCGCCGCCTCGCGCTTGCCGGCGTCGTAGGCCCCCTTCTCCTTCAGCCAGGCGGCGGCCGCCTCCGCGGCGCCGTAGCGCTCGGCCGGTCCCGCCGCAATGTTCTCGCCGTACTTGGGCTGCCGGCAGTGCTCGAGCTTCCCCGTCTCCGCGATGTGGTCGGCCCACTTCTGGGCGTACCGGGCGAGGTCCTTCGACCACATGACGTGCTGCTTGACGCCCACCTTGTCGTGCGCGTCGTTGTGTTCCTTGACGAGCGCGTCGGCCTCCCCCTCGGTAAAGGCCGAGTCGGTCTGCGCCTCCGGTGCGCCGGGGCCGAGGCCCGTGGCCAGCGCGGCGAGCAAGCCGAACAAGTATCGCTTCAGCATGGCCTTCTCCTTTGCGGTGATGGGCGACCTCTGCCGTGGCACCGATCCCGGCCGCGGCGCCGGAACCGACAAGCGGGCAGGTTGCGAATTCTATGCCTCCGGGGTCCAATTTACCGGCGGCGCCTCGGGCCGCCACCCAGGGGGGGACTCGCTGCTGCCCTTGCGGGATGGGACGCTGACGAAGGTACGTTTCGCCGGCCGGCTGCACGCCCAACGAGAGTTTCGCGTGCGCTTCCGTTCTGTCTTGGAGCGGGGGTCAGTATGCAGGCTGCGCAAGACGGCGGGGACTTGCCGCGAATTGCTGCGTGGGGAGGTGTCGATGTTCTTGTTCGCGTTCGTCGATGGGGTCGAGCCGACCAACAACGCTGACGGGGTGTGTGGGATTTCCTGACAGCTAGCATGGCCGCAGCCGCAGAATGGCGCAGCCTGCCGTCGTTGTTAACGCTGCCAAATTCCTCTCAGAGAATTGCTTTACTCGTTTCAGCCTTTCATGTGGCCAAGATTTACGGAAGCAGGACAAGCGGCATACTACTCCCGCATTTACCGGCTGGGCAGGCGAACATCACGGAACGAGCATGACCTTCTGGCCTCCCCAGACCTTCCCCAGTTCTCCCCTAGATCGCCCTTGCGTGCAGGCGATCCGATGGAATAATCGCTATTTCTGTGATCTGTCGAGTCGGCGATGGCAAGGTGCAGACACTTCTTACCTGCGTTAGGTAGGACTGTCATCGTCGGCTCATCCGGCCAGCAGGGCCGAATCAGTTCGTCTACTTTCACTTGGAGGGCCAACAAACATGGCTGACCACCTTCAACCTGGCGAAATGCTCTTCGCTTCGCAATCGTAGTCGAGAATATCGGCTGACGGAGGCTTCATCTTCGTCATGCAATCAGATGGGAACCTCGTCCTCTATCGGACAGCGAACTGGCATCCGCTCTGGGCGACTGGTACAAATGGTCAGGATGTCAACTTCGTCGCCATGCAGGGGGATGGCAATCTCGTCATCTACACCTTCGGAGGGCGAGCCATCTGGGCTTCCAATACGGCAGGTCGCCCAGGGGCATTCCTCGTCGTCCAAAACGACGGCAACGTGGTCATCTACTACCCAAACACTCCTCCGGTTTGGGCCACCGGCACTCATGGATAAGGAGCAAATCCCATGATGAATTCAGGTGATTTCAATCAACCGCTGACAACCGAGCGATTCCAGCAGGCGTACAAAGAGTCGCACGAAAAACTCATGTGAGCTGCCGTGGTCCGAGGGTCGTCCTAATAGACCATCAAGCACTTAAAAAGCCCTGACAAACCGCTACTAACTAACTGAGAGGGCGTTTGCGATTGACCTCAGCCGTATTATACGGGCATGACCAATGCACAACTCTATCCCAGCGATTTGAGTGACGAGCAGTGGCGACTCCTCCGACCTTACCTCTGTCCCCCGCGTCCAAGGAACCAAGCCGGTCGCCGCGCCGACCCTCGACGCTGCCGCGCCGTAATCAACGCCATCTTCTACATCCTGCGCACCGGCTGCCCCTGGCGCTACCTGCCACGCGACTACCCGCCTTGGGGCACCGTCGCCTCCCAGTTCTACCGCTGGCGCACGCGCGGCCTCTGGCAGCACGTCGAGGCCGTGCTGCACGCCCGCGTCCGCCAGCAGGCGCAGAAGAAGCCGCGGCCCAGCGCCGGCATCCTCGACAGCCAGTCGGTCAAGACCACCGAGGCGGGCGGCCCGCGTGGCTACGACTGCGGCAAGAAGGTCAACGGGCGGAAGCGCCACCTCATCGTGGACACGTTGGGCCTTTTGATCGCGGCCTTGGTCCATGCTGCCAATGTCCAGGATTACGTGGGGGCCAAGGCCGTGTTACGCCAGGCCAAGCGCCGCTTCCCGCGTTTGAAGCTGATCTGGGCGGATGGCATTTATGCCAACAACCAGTTGCCGGTGTGGGCGGCCATGTTTTGCAGCTTCGCGTTGGAAATAGTCAAGCGTGCCGTGGGCTGTTCGGGGTTCGTGGTGCAGAAGAAGCGTTGGATCGTGGAGCGGACGTTCGCCTGACTGAGCCGGAATCGCCGCTTGAGCGAGGATTACGAGCGGTCGGAACGGGTAAGTGAAACGTGGATTTACCTGGCCATGATAAAACTCATGCTCCGGCGGCTCAAACCTTGCTGATTGCATCGGGGGAAAACGCTCCTGCAAACACCCTCTGAGCAAAAGCTCATAACCCCCTACGAAACCGGGTGATTTGTTCAGACAGTCGGGTTGTCATAGCCTGTATGATCTTTTGGTGTTTATGAGGAACTTGTTCCACAGGCATGTTTAATGCCAGTTGTTTGCTTGCCCGCCACTTAACCTGTAGATGAATTGCCCCCAACAACACCAGACAGCCGAGTGCCTCGGCTGTCAGCCGATGCCCGGTGATCTCCCTTCGACGGCCTTGTCTTCCAGCCATTCTACGACGAAGCCCGGCCTCCGGCTTCCGCTTGAACCTCCGCGCCTCTCAGTCCACATGTCACCCTCGGCCCGTGAATGGATACGCGGCTGCCATTAAGGTGTTAAAACACAGTATCAACGCAACAACAGGGACGATCCTCCGTTTGGTCCAGTGCATGGCCTACATCCTCCGCAATTGGTTAGCGCCCTCGGTCGCCTTGTCCGACTGACCTGTCCCACAGAGCGCAGCTGCACTCCGGGTTTTTTGCTATCTTGCCTGCATGGACGAACCCGCTTGTTCAGGCTGCCAGGCGTTGCAACGCCGCGTCGCCGAACTGGAAGCCCAGGTCGAGCGACTTACCCGCCTGCTCGAACAGCAGCAGCGCGCCGGCAAGCGTCAGGCAGCCCCTTTTGCTAAAGGCCTTCCCAAGCCCAACCCCAAGAAGCCGGGACGCAAACCCGGAAAGGACTACGGCACCAAGGCGCATCGGCCGCCGCCGGAACGCATCGACGAGGTCCACGAGGCTCCCTTACCCGAGGCTTGCCCCGACTGTGGGGGTCCAATCGAGCCAACTCACGTCGATCAGCAGTATCAGGTCGAGATCCCACGACAGCCGGTCCACCGCCAATTTAACATCCACGTCGGCTGTTGTCGGCGGTGCCACCGGCGCGTTCAGGGCCGACATGCCTTGCAGACCTCCGACGCTCTGGGGGCTGCGGCGTCGCAACTGGGGCCGGACGCTCAGGCCACGGTCGTCGAGTTGAACAAGCAAGCGGGTCTGTCGCACGGCAAGGTGAGCCGCGTCTTGGAGAGCTTATTTGGCATCTCCCTGACACCGGGCGGCAGCGTCCACACCGTCTTGCGAGCAGCGCGGCGCTGCGAGCCGGTCTACGAAACAATCTGTCAGTCGGTCGCGCGGTCTGCCTGGGTTGTTCCCGACGAAACCGGCTGGCATGTCGGCGGCTGGGGTGCCTGGCTGCATGCGCTGGTAAGCGCCGAGGCGACCGCCTACGTCATCGACCCGACCCGCTCCGGTGCCGTGGCCGAGCGTCTGATCGGCGCAGACTACGCTGGAGTGATGATTCACGACGGCTGGTCGCCCTACGACAACTTTGAGCAAGCGCGCCATCAACAGTGCCTGGGCCACCTTCTACGTCGCTGTCACGAGATGCTCCAGAGTGCCGCGGCCGGCGCGGTGCGGTTCCCACGACGGATCAAGGAGCTACTGCTAGCGGCCCTGGGCCTGCGCGATCGCCATGCCGCGGGCCAGGTCAGCGATCATGGTCTGGCAGTGGCGCGAGGCCGGCTGGACAACGAACTGGCCGATGCCATATTCCCCCTCAAGAGCAACGCGGCCAACGAGCGGCTGGCGCAGCACTTGTGGAACCACCGCGATCAGCTCCTGACGTTTTTGCATGTGCCGGGTCTGGACGCCACCAACTGGCGAGCGGAGTTGGCCATCCGCTTCGGCGTCATTTTACGCAAGGTCTGGGGAGGCAACCGGACTTGGGTAGGAGCGCGAGCGCAAGCGGTGCTGATGTCGGTATGGCGAACATGCTGGCAGCAGGGACGTTCGGCCCTAGACTTCCTCAGCCAGTTCCTTCGCGGTGAATCGGTGATCCTATCCTTGCCCCCGTGACCCACCTGGTGACAACTCACGCAACTTGCAAAAGTTCTTTCGCCAACGACTATCTGCTGATACCATGCGCCAATCAAATGCGATCAGGAGAAGGCAGCTATGGCGCTCATTTTCAGGGGTAAAAGCCGCTGCCCGATTTGTGGCGACGTAATCGGGCAAGAGGACGATATTGTGGCAACCACGCATTTCATCACAGGCCGAGAAGACCCACTTTGGCGATTCTCGGACGCTGCAATGCACAAGAAGTGTTTTCTCAGTTGGGAGCTGAGGGAAACATTTGTTGCCCAATTCAACGCCGAGATGGGAGCAATTACCTGGGGAAACGGTACTTTTCACGAGATGCAACCGGACGGGAGTATTCTCTCGAAGAAGCGAGAAGCGTGAGGCGACGACCGGATTAACGGCCCGCTGAACGAAGCTGCTAGAGAGGAACACGCTAATCAAATACCATCCTCCTTGACTGAAGAATAGGGATACGGTTTTTGTAGCCGCCTAGTCGGTTTATCCGATCTTTCCCCGAATGACCGCTCCCTGAAGCATCGGCGGCGGCTTCAGGAGATGAGCTTACACACCCGATGGAACGGTTGCAACCATCTTCCCCTCAAAACCGTCGCCGGGATCTGCCCCATCGCGGCCTGTGGCCGTCGCACAAGACCTTCGTCTTCGCATAACCCCCATTATCCGCCCGCTAGGCGCACCGCCTCCGTCCGGCGACCGCCGAGACTATACGCTTGTCACCTTCGGCCCGTGAACGGTTACATTGATAGAACCACTCACTACTGAAAGAACCTTATAACTCCGACGACCCCTTTCTCACACAGGGATAACCTGTCCGGTGATCCCTGCGCAGACCAACCTCTTTCGGTATTTTTTCCGCGATACCCAATCTGATTTTCTTTACCAATGTCCCCGAATTGGGCATAGTTGCTTGCAGTTCTACTCAGGCTCGATTGGGCCCCCCGGATTGTGCCTGGAAGTGGGCCGGATCGACTCGTAAGCAATTCCACGGAGAAGAAGGCATGATTTGGCAGCGCCGCCCGTCTCGCTTTGCTGGCGAACGTCGTTCTGGCCGTGGCGGCCGTTTCCGCCCGCGCCAGGATGGTACTACCACCGCCGCACCCGTCGCACCCGCCGCCTCCGGCGCACCGGCGACGCAAAGTGTTTGCGTCACCGACTGGGTCCCGGAGAACTACACCACCACACGGACGGTCTACCGCACGCAGTGCGTGCAGGAAACCTACACGGCCTACCGCACGGAGTGCGTGCCGCAGGTGCAGACGCGCGTCTGCACCGTCAACCGCATGGTCCCCGAATTCAAGAACGAGGTGCGCACGGTCTGCGTGCCGGTCCACACGGTGGAGTGCCGCACGGTCATGAAGACCGTCCACACTTGCAAGCCCGTCACCACGGTGACGCGCAAGTGCGTGGACATGGGGCACTGGGAGTGCCGCGAAGTGCCGTGCCGTCAGTCCCGTCGGCACCACAAGAATAACGGCTGCTGCGAATGCTGCCCGCCGCCGACCAAGACGGTTCGCGTGTGGTGCCCCAACAAGGTGTGGGTCGAGACGCCCTGCACCAAGATGGTCCGCTGCACCGAATGCGTGCCGACCACCGTGCAGGTGAACGTCTGCAAGATGGTCCCGCAGCAACAGACGGTGCGCGTCTGCTGCTACCGCTGCGTCAGCGAGCAGAAGACTGAAAACGTCACGGTCATGGTCGCCAAGTGCGTGCCCTACCAGGCCACGCGCACGGTCGCCAAGTGCGTGCCGTGCCAGGAAACCGTCACCTGCTGCCGCATGGTGCCGCGCACCGTCGTCAAGCAGATCGCCTGCTCCAACCCGTGCAACAACACCTGCTGCACGCCCTGCTGCTGCGGCCGGCGACTCCCGTCACTGCCATTAAGCGGTAACGGATAAAACTCACCAGCCCGCAGCGCGAGCAAGGGCAATCCCTTGCTCGCGCTGCGGGCTGGTGAGTTTTAGGTTTTGGCACGCTGGCAGCGTGCTCTACGTAGCGCACGCTGCCAGCGTGCCAAACAAACCGCCAATACCTCAAACCGCATGCGGTGGTTCCAGGGGCAGGTTCGGCGCGATGCGGAGGAACTCGCGGATGAACACGGGATCGAAGTGGGTGCCGGACCCGCTTTCCATGATGTCCAGCGCTTCCTTCACGGGCAGGGCGGGTCGATAGGCCCGCGAGGTGGTCAGCGCGTCGAAGCAATCGGGGATGGCGATGAGGCGGGCCAAGAGCGGGATCTCCCCGCCGGACAGGCCGTCGGGATAGCCGTTGCCGTCGATTCGCTCGTGGTGGCCGCGGATGGCCGCCAGCACTTCCGGATTGCGGACGACCGGGGCAAGGATGCGTTCGCCCATGCCGGGATGGCCGCGGATGATGTTTTCCTCTTCGGGCGTCAGCCGGGTCGGCTTGTGCAGGATGCCGTCGGGGATGCCGACCTTGCCGATGTCATGCAGTTTGGCGGCCAGGCTCAGCTGCTTGCATTGCCGGGTGTCCAGCCCCAGCGCGGCGGCCAGGTGCAGGGCGTACTGGCGCACCCGCCGCGAATGGCCGGCCGTGTAGCGATCGCGTTCTTCCACGGTGCGGACCAGACTGGCGATGGCCGACAGGAACGTGTGGCGCATGCGCCGGGTTTGCCGGCGGACGGCACGCTGCAAGGCGGCCTGGCGCGGCGGTGTTCCCGGTGGCGGTAGTAAGTCTGCCAGGTGGTTTCCAGAACGTGGCGGAACTCGTCGAGCTTGATGGGCTTGAAGAAATAATGGTGCGCCCCGGCCTTGAGGCATTCCTTGGCGGAGTCGGGATTGTGGCCGGCCGTCAGGACGATGATGCCGATGTCGGGCCAGCGACGGCGGATCTCCTGGACCAGCCACAGACCGCCACGGCCGGGCATGAGCAGATCGGTGACGACGATGGGCGTGCGATGTTTTTCGAGTAGTTCGAGGGCCTGTTCCGCGGTGCTGGCCGCCTGGCACTGGTAGTCCCAGGAGCGGGCGGCGCGAATGAGAACGTCCTGGGCCAGAGGTTCGTCATCGACCACGGTCACGGAGATGGGGACCGATTCCTTGTCGAGCCGCATAATTGTCAAGCGAGCCGTGGCGTCCACGCCCTCCTTGACAGCGCCGACCGACTACCTCCATTCGGGGGAGAGACCAACGGTGATCCTTGCTCCTCCGGCCTGGATCACGCCTTTGTCGATCTCGGGGCATCTCCGGAAGCCGTCCACCACGGGCCACAAACGCGAGTCGGGTGATACGGAATCTTCCGCCGTTATTCACGTTGCCATGAATGCCGCCTGCGGAAGCGGCATTGATTATTTTGAGTATAGGGGTCGGCCTCCCCTTCCGCAAGCACGAAGTCCAACAATTCGAGATCGTCAGATCTCAGTTCGTCCGCGTTGCCGAATCGTTGGTCGAATACTTATCAGACGCAAGCGAGCCGCGATCAGTTCCCGCCCAGATTTTTTACCTTATCCGATTGTAGAGTAAGGAGATACGCCATCAGATTGTAAAAATCCGTTTCGGGAATCTGCTCGGCGAAGTTGGCCGGCATCGGCGAGACTTGCGACGTGCCGCTCGTCCACGGCCTCCTTGGCGACGCGCACTTCCTTGCCCTGCGCGTCGGCCAGCACCAGCACCTCCCCTTCCTCCTTGAGCAAGAGTCCGGAGACGACCTGCCCCTTCTTGAGGTTGAGCGTCGTCAATCGAAACGCCTGATCGACGTTGCGGTTAGGGTCGAGCACATCCTCCAACATACGGTCCAGTCCGCGCACCCCGAGGCCGTCGAGTTGCGGCCCGATCTTGGCGCCCTGACCGCCGACCTGATGGCAGTTGGCGCAGTTCTTGACGAAAACCTGAGCGCCCAGGAGGGCGTCGCGCTTCGCCTTGCGGAAGCCGTCTCGGCGACGGTTGAGGAGATCCTGCATCCCCTTGCCGGCCGGGGGCAGACCGGCGGTCAATTCGGCGACGCGCTCCTTCAGGTTCGGCAGGCGCGATGCCTTCAGGCGCGCCTCGACAGCCGGCTCTTGCAGCAGCCGCGCCGACGCCTTGCCGGTCTTGACGGCGTCGAGCAATTTCTCGAGTCCCGCCGGGCTGCCGGCGAGTGCCGCCGCGATGACGCTCTGCAAGCGGGCGGGCACGGTGGGCAGCACCTTGAGCAGCTCGGCCTGCGTTTCCGGTTGGTTCGCCCGCGCCAGCAGGTTCGCGCTCTGCTCGCGCAAGGCAAAGGGCGAATCGGCGTCCGCGAGCACCCCGCCCAGCACGGCCGCATTGCGGCGGGCGTCGATGTTGGCCAGCGCGTCCAGAGCGGCCTTGCGCTGCCCCTGCGGCATGGTTCGTTTACGGGCCACCTCTGCCAATCGCTCTTGCCGTGCCGCCAGCCGCAGCGCCCCGACCAGCTCGATGCCGGCTTGGACATCGGCTCCGCGAGGGGAAGCGAGTAGCCGATCCGTCAAACCCGCGGCCCAGGTCCGCATCGGGGCGGGCATGGGGGCGGGGCGTTCCTGCAAGCCGTGCTCGATGGCGTGGAACAGGGCGACCTGCACGCCGAGGTTGTTCGGCTCATGGGCGCGGGTAAAGTCGAGCAACTGCCGGCGAGCCGGCCCCTCGCCATGCCGCGCGATGTGGTGGACACAGTTGACCAACATTTCGCCGCGCACGGGAGAGCGGCGAAGATGCTCCATCAGATAGGCGGCCGCTCCCGCGCTGGGCACGCCCAAAGAGACATCGGCGAGGGCGCGTTCGTCCGCTTCGCTCCATTTCTGGCCGGCCAATTTCGCCCACACCGACGCCGGCCGCAGTTGATCGCGCAGGGCCATGCGGACGACGTGCAGCAGGTGCGTATCCTCGGCGGGCACGGCATGGCGCAGATCGAGCAGCGGCCGAATATCTTCCGCGTCGGGATGCCGTCCCAGGGCGTCGGCCGCGGCACGCCGGACGTTGGCATCTTGATCCTTCAATCCCGCCAGGGCGAGAGCGTGCAGATCCGGCGGGAGGGCGGATCGCTCGCTGAGGATGCGCTGGGCGTGGACGCGGACGCCACGGTCCTCGTGTTTGGCTCCCTTGGTGAGCAATCCGTCCTCCAGGGCGCCGCCGCGTTCCAGCACCCACAGGCCATGAATCCACTGCCACGGCGATGTCTGATCGCCCGACAGCAGGTCACGAACCGCTTGTTGCCCCTCCTTGCCGCCGCGCTCGACAAGCTGATTCGTCGCCTTGAAGCGCACGGTCAAATTCGGATGGCCGAGATCCTTGACAAGATCATTGACATCCGCCGTGGTCCAATCCGTGCGCGGGGCGGGCGTGCCGTAACCCGTCGCTGGCGCTTCGGGCTGGTTGGCTTTGTCTCCGCGGTAGACGACGCGCCAGATTCGGCCGCTCTCCCGATCGCGGCCGGGGTGAGTCAACGGCACCTCGTAATGGCCGATGATGCGGTTGTAGAAATCGGCGACATAGAGCGCGCCGTCCGGCCCGAGCTGAACGTGGACCGGCCGAAACCACGGGTCGTCCGATTCGAGGAAGCGCTTGAGGACGCCCTTGGGACTGGAGCCGTGCCACTGGATGGCGAACTGGTTGACGCGACGGCTGATAACATCGCCAACGTAAGCACTATCGCGCCAGGCCGGTGGGTAATTGTCGGCCGCGTAGTAAGCGAGACCGGCAACGGCGGTCGATTCCGTGTAGCCGACGTACATCTCCGGGCCGAAGCCGAGGCCATCGTGCGGCTTGCCGAAGCTCGGATACCACGCGCCGCGCAGCAGTTGGTAGATCGGGTCGGTGTGGCAGTCGGCCGAATAGAGGTTGCCGAGCGGGTCGAAGGCGATGCCGAACGGGTTGACCTGGCCGTGCGTGAACTGCTCGATGTGGCTGCCGTCGGCCTTGATGCGGTAGGTGTTGCCGGATTGCATGGTGATCGAGTTGCCGTCCCTGGCCTTGATGGTCGATTCGTTGGAGAAGCCGTGACAGGCGTAGACCCAGCCGTCGAAGCCCCAGGTGAATGAGCCGGTCAGGCCGTGCGTGTCGCGCCGGCCGTATTGTGTGTACAGCACCTCGCGGCTGTCGGCGTAGCCGATGCCGTGGTTGTCGCGCATGCGGTAAATCGACGGCATGCTGAAGACGAGCGCTTCCTGCGGCCTGGGCCGGCACAGGGGAAGCACCCCGATGGGGATGTTGAGTCCGTCCACGAACGTCGTGATCTTGCGTGCCCGGCCGTCGGGTGCAAAGTCTTCGAGGATTTTTACGCTGTCGCGCGGCTTCTGGCCGGCCCCCGCAGGGAATGGGTAATCGAGGGTATCCGTGACCCACAATCGGCCGCGATCGTCGAAGGCGAGGTTGAGCGGTTTATGAATGTCCGGCTCGGCGGCCACGAGCTGAATCTCGAAACCGGGTGGCAGGCGAAAGAGTTTCCGCTCCTCGGCCGGCGTGCGATGCGGCGTCGAGGCGACGTTGGGATCGGGCTTGCTCTGAGAGCGTCCTATCGCGGCGAAAACGGTGAGTATCAAAACGACGAAGCAGCAGGTGAGAGAGCGCATTCTTTCCTCGCGGAGCAGGGAGCGACGGTGGTGGATTGCAGATTGAGGATAGAGGATGGCGGAGGGGTGTTCAAGCAGAAAGAGAGGGCGCTCTTGCTCCCTCCCCCCTTGTCGGGGAGGGAGAAGAGAAGAACCTGCCGGTTCGGAAACTACGGCCCGACTGTGAGGACCGAGCCGAAGCCAAACTGCTGGGTGCTGAAGCCCGCTTGCGCCACGTCAAAGCCGAACGTCACGGGACTGGTGGCCGCCATCGTGGAGCCAAAGCCGAACGACGACTGGGTCGCGGCGGAGTTGGTCGCGGGGAACGTAGTTTGTCCCAACTGTCCCACGGTCGAGGAGACGACTGTGGTCCCGAAACCGAAGTTGGAGATGGTGGCGTTGAACGACTGGGCGCTGTTGTTGGGAAGAAACGGCCCCAACAAGGTGTTGAGCGCCAGCGTGCCGGCGGAGAACGCCACGTTGGGACCGAAGCTGTCGAACCCGAGGCTGAACTGGGGATTGCTTGAAATGGAAGTGGCCAGACTGGTGATCGACTGGGCAAATAACGGATTCGTCCCCAGGGTCGGGTTCAGAGTGAGCAACGCAACGTCCGCCGAGAGCAACGTCTCTTGCTCAACCAGAAGCACGAGGTTTCCCAAGGCATCGGGCTGCGGTGCGAAACTGCCGGAGATGAAATTGTTTACCAGCTGGGAAGAAAGCGTCGAATTGAGGGCAGCCGGGTTGGGCGTCGTCAGGAAGCTCAATTCTCCCGCCAGCTGGTTGTTCAGCAAATTGTTGGCGTTGGACAGGGCGGGGATGGTGGACAGCGACGTCAACAGGGCATCTGTCGTGATGACAGGAGTCACGCCGGCCGGCGTCGTGCGATCCTCCAGCACCTCGATACGAGGGCGGATTCGCGAAGACGATTCGGACGGGCGCCGCGGGCCGAATAGATTCCGGAACATGGCAAGCATCTCCAGGGTGTGAGGAATGATTAGGGACTTGCATGCGCTGGAATCGCGGAGGGGGCGGCCGTCACACGGGAATCCCCCTTCCTACTCAATAAGATAAGCGCAAGCATCCCCTGAGTGCAAGCAATTCTCGTGCCTTCTAGTCCGCGACGCTCTCTCACGGCGTGGGATTACAACACACGCCGCGAGTTGTCATACAATCAGGGGAAGCATGAAATATCGACCCCTTTGAGGTCCGGCGAAATGTTAACCCTGGCGAAATATTCGTTCGGCGTCGGCGATCGCTTCGCGCACCAGGCCCGTGCGCAATTGCGTGCCTTCCAGTTGGCCGCCGAACACGGGGCCGAGGTCATTCCGGTCTGGAACAAGTCGCACCGCGAACACATGACCGTCGGCTCGGAACCTTCAAGCGTGCGTGTAGCGGCGGACACGGCCGTGCGCGAGTTGGGTTGGAAAAAACCGTATCACGTTGATGCCGATCATATTCGTTTGGAGACGGTGGACGGATTCCTCGTCTCCAGCGACTTCTACACGATCGACGTGGCCGACGCGATCGGCCGGCCCGCCGACGCCGCCGCGGTGAAGCACTTTGCGGATCGCCATGCTGATCTGGTCGGACGTTTGGAAATACCTGGCATCGACACGCCTTTCGAGACGACACGGATGGACCTGGAGAGGACCGCGGGCAAATACCTGCTCGCCATCGCGGAGGCCGGTCGCATTTATCGCAAGATCACGGCTTCCAAGGGTGAGGGGCGGTTCATCACCGAAGTGTCGATGGACGAGACCGACAATCCACAAACGCCTCCCGAGTTGCTTGTCATCCTGGCGGCCATTGCCGACGAGGGCATCCCCCTACAGACGATCGCTCCGAAGTTCACGGGGCGTTTCAACAAAGGTGTGGATTACGTCGGCGATCTGGCACAGTTCGAGAAGGAATTTCGCGAAGACCTCGCGGTGATCGCTTACGCCGTCCGCCGCTTCGGGCTGCCGAAAAACCTGAAACTCAGTGTGCATTCGGGCAGCGACAAGTTTTCGATTTACGCGCCGATCCGCCGGTCGCTGGCGCGATTCGATGCCGGCCTGCACATCAAGACGGCGGGAACGACGTGGCTGGAAGAAGTGATCGGCCTGGCCGAGGCGGGCGGTGACGGCCTCGATCTGGCGAAGGAGATCTACGAGCACGCCCTGGAGAAGCAGGCCGCGCTGTGCGCCCCTACGCCGCGGTGATCGACATTGACGCGGGGAAATTGCCTTCTGCGGAGAAGGTGCGGGGTTGGTCGGCGGAGCAGTTCGTCGCCGCGCTGCGGCACGACCCGCGCTGCCCGGCGTTCAACCCGCATCTGCGCCAGTTGATTCACGTCGGTTACAAGATCGCCGCCCAGATGGGTGAGCGCTACCGAAAGTCGCTCAAGGCGTGTGAGCCGACCATTGCGAAAAACGTGACGGAAAATCTCTACCAGCGTCATCTCAAACCGTTGTTTGTGACAGTTGGTTAGCGACGCTTCGCAGAAGCGTGCTTCCCACGCTTCTGCGAAGCGTCGCTAACCGAATGATTCCCGGTTTGGAACCATGAAAAACGACCTCTTCAATCTGGAACAGGAAATAGTCGTTGTACTCGGCGGCACGGGAGTCCTCGGCGGGGCGATGGCCGAGGCGCTGGCCGCCGCCGGCGCGAGGGTCGCCGTCGTGGGGCGGAATCGACAGCGCGGCGAGGAGCGCGCTGCGCAAGATCGAGTCGGCCGGCGGCCGGGTGCTCTATCAGGAAGCCGACGCCCTGGACCGCGACGCGCTGGTCCGGGCGCGCGACGCCATCGTCGGGAAGTGGGGCGGGGTGAGCGTGCTGGTCAACGGCGCGGGCGGGAACCGGGCAGAGGCGACTATCGCGCCCGGCGGCGACTTCTGCAAGCTGCCGCTGGCGGCCTGGCAAGGCGTCTTCGATCTGAACCTCGTGGGCGGCGCCCTCTTGCCGAGCCAGGTTTTCGGTGAGTCGATGCTCGCGGCCGGCCGGGGCAGCATTATCAACATCGCCTCGATGGCTGGCATGACGCCCTTGTCGCGCGTGGTGGCCTACTCCGCCGCCAAGGCTGCCGTCATCAACCTGACGCGCTTTTTGGCCCGCGAATGGGCCACGCGCGGCGTGCGCGTCAACGCCATCAGTCCGGGCTTTTTCCCCGCCGAGCAGAACCGGGCCATGCTCCTGAAGCCCGACGGCGGTTACACCGAGCGCGGCGGGCAGATCATCGGCCACACGCCGATGGCCCGCTTCGGCGAGGCACACGAGCTGGCCGGCGCCGTCGTCTGGCTGGCCTCGCCGCGCGCCTCCTCGTTCGTCACCGGCCAGAACATCGTCGTGGATGGCGGTTTTTCGTCCGTGACGATCTGAAATACCCGTTAATCAGGACAATGTCGATCCATTTTTGAGGAATTTTGCAATGGCTGCCGCGAATGCTGACATCGGCCTGATCGGCCTGGCCGTGATGGGCGAAAATCTCGTGTTGAACATGGAAAGCCACGGCTACACCGTGGCCGTGTATAACCGCACCCACTCCCGCGTCGATGACTTCCTGGCCGGCCGCGCCAAGGGCAAGCGCATTGTCGGTTGCCACTCCGTCAAGGAACTGGTCGCCGCGCTGAAACGGCCGCGGAAGGTGATGCTGATGGTCAAGGCCGGCCCCGCCGTCGATCAGGTCATTGAGGAAGTCGCTCCTTTTTTGGAACCGGGCGACATCTTGATCGACGGCGGCAACACGCACTATCCCGACACGACGCGGCGCACCAAGGCGCTCAAGGCGCGGGGACTGCAATTCATCGGCACGGGCGTTTCCGGCGGCGAGGAAGGGGCGCTGCGCGGCCCGTCGATCATGCCCGGCGGCGATCCCGCCGCCTGGCCGCACCTCAAGCCGATCTTTCAGGCCATCGCCGCCAAGGCGCCCGACGGCTCGCCGTGCTGCGATTGGGTCGGCGCCGAGGGAGCGGGCCATTACGTCAAGATGGTGCATAACGGCATCGAGTACGGCGACATGCAGCTGATCGGCGAGGCGTACCACCTGCTGAGCGGCCTGCTCGGTCTCGACGCGGCGGCGCTGCACGATGTCTTCGCCCGCTGGAACCAGGGTCCGCTCGATAGCTACCTGATCGAAATCACGCGCGACATCTTCGGCTACCGCGATCCGGAGACCGGCAAGCCGCTGGTGGACCTGATCCTCGACGCCGCCGGCCAGAAGGGGACCGGCAAGTGGATGGTCGGTTCGGCCACCGACCTGGGCGTGCCGCTGACGCTCATCACCGAGGCGGTCTTCGCCCGCTGCCTGTCAGCCCAGAAGGACGAGCGCGTCGCCGCCGCCAAGGTGCTGCACGGGCCGGCACCGCGTTTCACGGGAGACCGCGAGGCATTCATCCGTGACGTGGAGATGGCCCTTTATGCCAGCAAAATTATCTCTTATGCCCAGGGCTTCGCCCTGATGAACGCCATGTCGCGCAGAGCGGCTGGACGATCAACAACGGGGCCGTCGCCCTGATGTGGCGCGGCGGCTGCATCATCCGCAGCGTCTTTTTGGGCAAGATCAAGGAAGCGTTCGACCGCAATCCGAAGCTGACGAATTTGCTCGTGGATTCCTATTTCGCCGCGGAGGTCGAGCGGGCCGGGTCGGGCTGGCGCCGCGCGGTCGGTGCCGGCATCGCCAACGGCATCCCGTTGCCGGCGATGAGCGCGGCCCTGGCCTACTTCGATGGCTACCGCTGCGAACGGTTGCCGGCCAACTTGCTCCAGGCCCAGCGCGATTACTTCGGTGCGCATACGTATGAGCGCGTGGATCGGCCGCGCGGTCAGTTCTTCCATACGAACTGGACCGGGCGCGGCGGCACAACGGCGTCAACGACCTACAACGTGTAAGAGATGTCGTACACCCCCTGAGCGGGGGGCGTCAGCCCCCTGAGTCTGCGCTCAGGGGGCTGACGCCCCCCGCTCAGGGCGTTCTGAGACCCCGCGTTTCCAGACCTCGACGCGGCAGGCGTAGGCGGGGAAGTCTCGTTGCTTGACGAGCCGGAAGACCGCTTGCGCCTTCACCAGATCGCGCAACTCGGCGTGCAGAGCACACTCCGGCCCCACATCCGCCCAGTCGTGCGGGCTGATTTTATCGCAGTAAATGAGCGTGTCGCAGTCCGTCGTCCGCAGCCAGTCGGCGAAGCCGCGCCGGTTGTCCGCACCCGGAGCGCCGAAGCCGTACCAGTGTTCTTCCAGGCGGTCGAAATTCCCGTGACGCTCCAGGAACGTCCATTGCGTCATCGGCTTGAGCGGCACCGCCGTCAGAATGACCGCGCGCCGGCAGTCGTCGAGGTCGGCGAGATACACATCGATCGCATCGAGCATGGACGGATGATCGGGATGTGGCCCGCCTTCCCAAGCATGGCCGGCACCGATCAGGGCGGGATACTGCATCCACACCAGCCCGGCGACGACGACACCGCCCAGCCACGGCGTCAGGCGCGACCAGCGGCCGGCGCATCCGCGATACACGAGCATCGCGGTCCCGATCCCCGCCGTGATCCAGCCGGCCGCCAGCCACGAATGCAGGTTGCGGCTTTTTTGATTGGGGTGCGTCACCGCCAGCGCCGCCGCCAGCATCACGAGCAGAAGCACGGCCCGCCCGCCCGGACGCAGCCGACGCCAGGATAGCAGTCCCGCAGCACACAGACCCACGGCCAACAGGGTGCTTGGGAGGTCGAGATGATAATCCTCGACGAGCCAGCCGCCGTACTGACGGATGCCGCGCATCAGGTCGATATGCTGCCGCGGGTCGGAGTTGGCGAGACTGAGATACCACAGAAAATAGCTGGGGTGCTTGGGTAGCAGAAACCACACAGCCACCGGGCAGACGTGCCACAGGATCACCTGGCGCACTCGGTCATCGAGCCGCCGCACTTGTTCTCGGCCCGCGCGCCACCACCACGCGGCCAGACGCAGGAACACGAGAACATACGCGACGTGAATCAGATTGTGCGGCGGATACAGTGAAATCCGCTGATCGCCCCACACAAACGGCCGATCGCCGTGCCTGGCCACGACGCCGATGAGCAGCAAGCTCCCCGCCATTGCATACGTCCACGGATAGCGGAGCTGTGCCCATGCCCAGCGGCGTCCATCAAGATTCGATACGGTGACACAGAGCCAGTTCCAGAAGAATCGCGGACGCGCCGCCAACTCCGCAGCGGCCAGCGCCAGGACGACGAGGATCCAATAGTTGTATTTCTCCACGAACAGGACCGATAGCGCCAGACCAAGAAATCGTCCTTTCCAGGTCTCGTCCTCCTGCCCCTGGACGGCCAGCAGATAGGCGTACAGCACCACGAGCGACAGCCCCGCACCGAGGCTTTCCAGCATGACATCGGTAGCAAAAGCGCGATGGGCCGGACTAGCGGCAATGAACAAGAAGGCGATCAGGCCGGCCAATGTACCGCCGCGCTCCAGCATCCGCCGCGCGACCAGGAAACCAAAAACCATCGCGATCACCCAGCCGGCCAGGCTCGGCAGCACCGCCAATCGGTAATCCAGTCCTCCCGCCAGCAGCACTGCTCCCGCGAGCATCCCGTGCAGCGGCGGCCAAACGCGCGATTCGTTGAGATCGTTCAGAAGTTGCAAGACCTGACCGCTCTGCACGTCGGTCGCCAGTTTGAGGCTGTAGAGGTAATGCGCGTTGCGGTCGTGGGTGGGATTGTCCCAGAGGAAACGATGCACGCCGAGAAACCGCATGTAAAGAACCACAGCCAGCAGCACCGCGACCACGAACACAAGGCTTGTCACCACCCCGACCTGCCAGCTTCTTCGCGGCGAAGGACGTTTCGCTTGGCCGAGAGCGTGGTGTAGCCAGCGAGGAGCCGCGGAGGGATGAGTCAGCACGGTCGCCACGGGGAGTCCTTTCCGCAAGAAACATCCGGGAATAAGGGGAGCGGTGAGTCACGCTGCGCGGGTCCAGACAGGCGGACGGATGGTAATGCAACCCCCGCGCGGCGGTCAAGGCGGACCCGGATTGCGTCTCGGCCGGCGAACCTTTTGCCCATTTCTTCTCTCTTTTCATGGAACGATCCTTTCGCCTCGGCCACCGAGCCGGTCTGGAGTGCCGGACGCGGCCTCTGGCATGGATTCCTTCGCCCCTGTCATCGCGAGGTGGTGATGAAACGGACGACCCAGCAGAAGGGCAGTGCCATGTCCACGGCGGCGGAACTTTATGCCAAGCAGAACGGGCCGAACAAGTTGAGCAACCTCTGCCTCGACCCGACCAAGCCGCCCGAAGTACGGGCCAAGATCCTGCTCGACGTGATTCACAGCCATTTTCAGGAGCCGGCCTTGCAACAGGCGGTCCTGACGGATCTGCTGCGCCAGACCACCGCCCGTACGCCGGACGCCGAGGCGCTGAAGCTCAAGGAGTGCTACGAGCAGGCCCTGCTCGAACTGGAACACGGACCCATCCGGCCCGCCACGTTCCTCACGACTGCCGAGGGCGACCTGCCCGGCCCGCGGCCGCGCGTCCACGTCGTCACACCGGATGGTCAGGAACGCTGCCCGGTCCTGCATCCCCGGCTGAGCCTGCCCGATCTCAAACTTGGTATGACGGTTTATCTCGATCCCAAGGGCAGCGTCGTCCTCGGCGTCGCGTCCGGATCGCCACGCGTCGGACAGGAAGGCACGTTCCTGCGTCTGGTCGCTGGCACCACGCTCGTCGAAGCGACCCTGCAAGGCGAACGCTTGCTGTTACACGGCTCGGCGCCCGTCCTCGACGCGATCGCGGCCAAAACGCTGACGAACGGCGGCCGAATCCTCGTCTGCCCGCGCCGCCATCTCGCTTTGGGCGTGGTGCCGACCGAGACGGACCACGGCCACCGCTTCCTCGACCGCGGCAAGGTGCCGGACGTGATCGCCCAGCGCGACATCGGCAAACCGCACTGGGTGCTCGGTCATATGGTCGAGCGCCTGCGCATCTTTTTGTCTCGCCCCGATCTGCTCTCGCGCTTCGACCTGCGGCCGCGCTTCGCCGTGATGCTCACTGGCCCATCGGGCTGCGGCAAGACGCTGACCATTCGCGCCTTCCTGCGTGAGTTCGACCACCTGCTGATCGAGCGCACCGGCCGGCAGGATCTCGGCAGCCGGGTGATCCGCGTCCGCGTCGCCGAACTGCTTTCCGAATGGCTGGGCCGCTCGGACAAGAACATCGAGGAGCTGTTCAACGACATCCGCAGCGTGGCCGGCACGCCCGTCGAGACGGCCGGCGGAGAAAAAACGCTCTTGCCGGTCGTAATTATTCTGGAGGAAATCGAAGGGATCGCCCGGAGGCGCGGTGAGCCGGGTGCGGCGACCTACGATCGCATCCTGACGACGCTCTTGCAACGGCTCGACGACCCGACCGACGAGTTGGGCAAACTGCCGCTGCTACTCATCTCCACGTCGAACCGCCCGGACCTGATCGACTCGGCGATGTGCCGCCGGCTCGGCCTGCAAGCGCGGTTCACCCGACTTGACCGCGACGGCTTCACGGCCGTGCTCGAGAAGAAGCTGAAGCCGGATTATCCCTACGCCCCGGTCGGCGACTGGACGGCGGAACAGGTGCGCGACGACATCCTCAGCCAGGCGGCCGGCTGGCTGTTCGGCCCCGGCGCGAGCAACGCGAACATGGTCGAAATCGTCCTCGATGACGGCCGGGAACTTCTGAAGCGTCGCCGGGATTTCCTCACGGGCGGTCTCGTGGAAAACGCCGTCGCCGCCGCCATCGACCGCGCAGTCTTCGCCGCCGACGCATCGCCGGACGAAGCGGGATTGACCGCCTCGGGCATCATCGAGGCGCTGCGACAGCAAATAGATGCATTGGCCGACAACCTGACCCCGGACAACGCCGCCGATTACCTCGATTTGCCGGAGAACACTCGTGTCTCCACGCTGCGGCGCTACGCAGTCCCACGGGCACGTTGCCGTTTTTGTTGAACGATCTGGACAACTGAGTGTCGAACCGCATCCAAACCCCGCGGAAAGGAGGGGAATCATGGCGAGCGAGAAGGTGATTCGAGAACGATTACACACGGGACCGTCCCACGACGATTTCGCCGTCGGGACGGCGACCGCCACGAGGTCCGGGCGCGTGGACGTGATCCACGGCGTCTACGCTCACAGTCTGCCGTTGGCCGGCATGACTGTCCGGCAGGCACGGACGGAGTTGGAAGAGCGGATGAACATCGACCCGGAAGCGCTGGCGGTGGTGGACGGACTAGAAACCGAGGAGGAATCCGTTCTGCGTGAGGGGCAAGTTCTGAACTTCCTCACGCCCGCAGGAGAAAAAGGGTAAGAATTTCACCACGAAACACACGAAACACACGAAAAAAAGACAAAGACAAAGACCCTTCGGAAATCGAGAGTCGATTCTCCGGTCGTCTTTCACCGTTTGTCTTTGTCTTTTTTTCGTGTGTTTCGTGTGTTTCGTGGTGAACAGTCTTGGGAGCCATTTGAAATGGCCGATCAACTCACGATTCAAAACGGCAAGGTCGTTCTGGTCACGGAAGAAGGGCAGCAGGTGGAGCGCGCCGAGTCGCAGCTGTTGGAGATGCTGCGCGGCGAATTTTTGCCGCCGCTCAAAGACAGCGCCTTGCCCGACGGCGTCAAGTTCTTCGAGTGGCGGCCGCCGATGCTGCTCGTGGTGCATCAGATGCCGCCGCACGTTCGGCAATTCCGCTGGATCGCCGACGATTCGCCGGCGCGCTTCGGCCCCGGAACCGTCTACCGCAAGGTGCGCTTAAGCATCCCCTATGCCATCACGTTCGCCCTGTACGCCCAGCAGGGCGAACGGCTGTTTCTCGTGGGAAATAACGAGCTGTATTTCCGCAACGAACCGCTGCGGACGCGCTCCGACCGGCTGGGGTATCCGGCCCTCTTGAACATCTCGCGCATCGCGATGCCGAAGCGCGAACGGGCCTGGATCTGCACGCAATACCTGGAGTTGCTCGGCGGACGCCGACTGGACGGCACAGTTACAGATGTTGCTCGAACACACCTGGAACGGCGGATTCAACCTGTCGAGCGAGGACCACGAGGGAGCGTCGTGGTACAGCGCCTCCAAGGGCGTTCACCGCGACCTGCATCCGGTGGAAAAGTGGGAGAAAGCCTCGGCCGCCAATGATGCCTTCGCGCTGGGCGTGCCGTGGAAACCGGCGGATCTGAACGTGGCGGAGATCATCGACTGCCTGTTCGAGGAGAATCAGCAGATGGCGGCCGTCCTGTCCGGCCGGCCCGCGCGACGCAAAAAGCCGCCCAGCCTCGTGAGCCGATTCATGAACTTCGTGCTCAAGGGTTAGAAGAAGGAGAGCACATGCCCATTCCGGTTTACCTCAAGACCGACGCGCAAACGCCGAGGCCGGACGACGCGGAGTTTTACTGGCTGACGCAGGATGGCGCGTTTTTGTGTCGCAATCATCCGTTCTTCACGAGCGATGTGCCGACGCGCCGGCCGATCCGGGCGCTGGCGGCACACGAGCCGCGCTGCGTCCTGCGTTATCCGCGCGTGAAAGCCTCGACGCTGGAATTCATCGTCGGCTTCTTCGGCCGGGTCTACGAGACGCACCAGTCCGAATCGGTGGTGCTGCTTCTGTGGGACCTGGACGGCCAGGGCTACAAGGTGCTGGTGCCCGAGCAGACGGCGACGGTGTGGCGCTCCTGGGATGGCGTCTGTTCACCGCTCGACGTGAGTTACACGGTGCCGGTGCTGCCGCCGCGGCATCTGCTCGTCGGCGACATTCACTGTCACGGCAACATGGCGGCTTACGCCTCGTCCACGGATCGACGCGACGAGCGCTACCGCGACGGCATTCACGGCGTCGTCGGCCGCATCGAGGACGAGCCGCCCGAGTTCCACCTGGAACTGGCCATCGACGGCTACCGCTTTGAACTGGAAACGGACGACATCTTCGAGGGCTACACGAAGCGCCGGCGCTTCGTGCCGCGCAAGTGGCTCGATCGGGTCAAGGTGAAAGCGGATAGCTGGTCTTACTCGTCGGACAGGTCCGTCGAGCTGCGCTCATGGTGGGGGCAGGGTGGTTGATATGAACACGTCGGAACTTGTCTGCGATCTGCCGGACGACAGCCGCGTCAAGGTCATCGGCCTGGGCGGCATCGGCTGCGTCGTGCTGCAATACCTGGCCGTATTCCTCAAGAGCCTGGATCGCCCTGTGCGCCTGGTTCTGATCGACGGCGACCGCTTCGAGATCGCCAACAACCGGCGCATGATCTTCCAGACAGTCGGCAACAAGGCCGAGGTCAAGGCGGCGGAAACCGTCGCCTGGCTGGGAGCGTGCGAAGTTTCCGTCGCCGCGGTGCCGCACTACATCACGGTCGAGAGCGTGGAACAATTGATCCTGCCCGGCGATCATGTCTTTCTCTGCGTGGACAACCACCCGACGCGCAAGCTGGTGTCGGAGCATTGCGCCCGGCTGCGGTCCGTTGCACTGTTCAGCGGCGGCAACGAGGGCGTCGATCCGCCGCGCGAACGCGGCACCTACGGTAACGTGCAGGTTTACCTGCGCCAGGACGGCCGTGATCGGACTGCGCCCTTGACGCGCTTCCATCCGGAGATCGCCAACCCCAAGGGCAAGCTACCGACCGAAGCGAGTTGCGTCGAGCTGGCCGCGTCCACGCCGCAAATTCTGTTCACGAACCTGGCCGTCGCCAGTGTGATGCTCAATGCGTTCTTCGCCCATCTTTGCGGGCGGTTGACGTATCAGGAAGTGAAACTCGACGTGCTGGAGGCGCGCATGTTGCCGCAGTTGCCGCTCGCCGCGAATTGACCGAGCGGCTCAGGAGGCTTTCAGCGCCTTGAGCAGCTCGTCCAGTTCCCGATCAACGAGTTGATCGAACAATTCTCGGTTGGACTCCTCAAACTCCGGCGCGGCGCGATACGTTCGCTTGGCCTCGGTTCGCTGGTGCTCCACGGCCTCGGCCAAGGGATCAGGACCGTTGCGTTCCAGCAAGTTGGCGCGGATCTTCGCTTGCTCGTCTCGGTCGTTGACACCGAGTTGCTGAAAGAGCTGGGTCAGCGCCGCCTCTTGTCGCCGGGCGAGTTGCTGTCGATCGTGCGCCTGAGATAAGGTCTGAGAGGCGAACGTGGACAGGGCACGGAAGGTCGGCGTATTGCGGAGACGCGCCATCTGAAGGCCGCGTTCGATGGCCCGACGCTCGGCCAGCCGCCGTGCGGCCTCGCGCTTGAGTTGTCGTTTTTCCAGCTCCTTGCCCAGATTGTGGCGCAGCGTTTCCTTGAAGATTCGCGCACTCCGACCGTGCGAATGCCGTCGTCCTCGGCCAGATGGCCGCGGTCCTGGAACAGCGCCAGGGCGTCATCGGAAAGATGCTCCAGCCGGCGGGCGGCCTCCTCGTCGGAGGTGGCGAAGGCGATCTCCTCGCACAGCATTCCCGCGCGCTCCGTTTTGCTCGCCCGCGGATGAGCCAGGTACGCACGCAGCAGACGCAGCGAGGCGCTGGCGTCCTTGCGGGCGATGGCGAGGCCAGCGGCCTCGAAGAGGGCGTCGGCCTGGCCTTTCTGGGCCTGTTCCAGCAGGGACCGGGCCTCGTCGCGGTTGGTCGCGTGCTCCTGGGCGAGGGCGTCTTTGAGTAGGTAAATGGCCTGGTCCCAGCGCTGGAGGGCCATATGGGCGCGAGCCGTCTCGGTTTGGGCCGCGACCAACTCGTTGGCCGAGGCGACGGCGCGAGCCTGCTCGCGCGTGAGTTGCGCGAGCGGAGGTAGGAAAATTCGCCGATCAGTAGCGCGATGCCGAATAAAACCGCAATCCGAAGGGCCCACGTCCGCACCGCGGGCCGTGATGAATCCGTCATGGAAATCCCTCACGCTCAAACAAGGTTGACCAGCCCGCAGGCAAGCAAGGGGAGGAAAACCCTTGCTTGCGCTGCGGGCTGGTACGGAGGGGACTAGTGGTTCATTGCACCTCAATTGTTGGGTAGAGCTTCTTCAGCTTCACGCGGGCGTCGGCCGTGGTGAACTGCCACTCAACCTTTACCACGGCCGCGTTGCGGCTACGTTCCCAGGCCGCGACTTCGCGCCTTAGCGCGTCCAGGTCCGGGATGCGGCGGTCCAGACATTGCCGCGCCACCACGCTCAGTTCCATCTCCGCCACGTTCAGCCACGAGCCGTGCTTGGGCGTGTAGTGCCACTCGAACCGCTCGGCCAAGCGCCGCGCCTCCGCCGGCTCAAACGCCTCGTACAAGGCCGCCGGCGTGTGCGTGTTCAGGTTGTCGCACACCAGCGCGATCTTCGCCGCCTGCGGGTACCACTCGTCGGATAGCCGCCGCAAGAAGCGGGCGAAGTCCTCTGCCGTCTTTCGTCCCGTCACCGCCACCTGCCGCCGCCCCGCCAACGGCTCGAAGGCCATAAACAGGTTGGCCATGCCGCCGCGCTCGTACTCGTGGTCCTGCTTCGCGGGCGACCCCGGCCGCACCGGCAGCGGCTCGCGCACGTCGCCGATGAGCTGCTTGCCGCCCTCATCCACGCAGACGACGGGCCGGTCGGCATCGTACGGCTTGGCGTAGGTGTCGAGCACGTCCTCCATGTTGGCTACGAACGCCGCATTCGCCTTGGGCGGGATGACCCACTGCTGCTTGAGCCACGGCTTGAGGTCGTTTTTTTGAGCGTGCGCCACACCGTCGCCGGGTCGATCGACTCGACCACCTCCATCTCCACCAGCCGCCCGGCCAGGAGCTTCATGGTCCAGCGGGCCTGACCCCCCGGGGCGGGCGAGCAGGCCAGGGCGATCAGTTGGGCCTCCTGCTTGCCATCGAGCTTGCGGTACTGTCGCCCGGTCGGCTTCCTGCGATGGAGCGTGGCGTCCAGCCCCTGGGCCACAAACTGGTGCCGCACGCGCATGACGGTCATGCGCGTGGTGTCCAGCGCCCCGGCGATGCGTTCGTCCGACCAGGCATCCGGCCCATCCGCGTCGGCCTTGAGCAGGATCTGGGCGCGGCGGCGGGCCGCCGCGGCCTGCGTCCCCGTATGGACCAATTTCTCCAGAATGGCCCGCTGTTCGCCCGTCAATCGAATCACGACCTTGTGCGCTGGTGCTGCCATGATATCCTCGTGGGAAAGAACCCCGGTAGGATATCAACCAAGCGACAAATCAGCTGCAATGAACCACTAGCCCCCGACTTGCACCACCGGCGTGGTGGAGATTTTCTCGCCGAGGACTTTCTCGAAAACCAGCTTGTAGACCCGGTCGAGCGGCGCCAGCGGGGCGGCGGCCAGGATCAGGTGAACGCGGCCCTGTGTGTTCAGGTTGCCCGCGGCGGGGCAGCTCCCGTCCGCGAGGTTCAGTCCGTGTTCCTGTTGCAAACGCTGGGCGTGGGCGTTCCAGAAGAACGTGCGCAGTTGCAGTTCATCCTTGGGGTTTTCCAGCAGCGCGAGCTTGGCGATGTCGGTCGCCCAGCGGGCCTCGCGCAACAGAACGCGGGCATCGACCGGCCCGGCGACGGCGTGCAGCACCCGACCGTCCGGCGTGCAGAAATAGCTGGCGACGTTGCCGCCCTGCTTCTGCGTGCCGTTGAGCGTGAAGGTGGCGACTTTCTGATACGTGGAGACGAAGGAGGCGTTGAGGTATTTCCCGACTTCGGGGTTGGCCAGGGCGTTCACACGGAGCGCCTCAGCGTTGTTTCAGGTGAAGCAGGAGTCTTCAAAGTTGCCCGAGACGTGCAAGACGAAGAGGAGCTTGCCCTGCGCCGCGCCGTCTCGGCGGCTTGCGCCGGGTTGCCGAGAAACTGGACGCTGGTGCCATACGTCTCGGTCTTCAGGGGGCGCTCTTCGGCGGCGGGGACGTCTCGGCGACGCGCACGCGCTGGAGTTGAGCAGGTGGAGCGGGCGGCGCGGCGCGATCGACCCGGACCTCGCGCGGTTTCGCGGGGAGAACGGCCGGGATGCTGTCCGCACGCACGGGTCGCGATGCGGCCAACCGCGGCATCGGTTCCACCGGCGCGGCTGTCGCTGGCAGTGGATTCGGATGTGTGGCAATCCAGGCGACGATGCCGCCGACGAGGACGAAGGCGCACACCAAGGCCGCGCTCGACCATCGCCCCGTTCACGACAGGGGGCTTCGGTCGTTCGGCTGGCGGGGCACTTCGTCTTGGTACTTGGTATGGCGAGCGGTAGGTAAGAGGAGGCGACTGCGAAGGCATGAGGAGATCCTCCCGAACAAAGGGGACCGGACTATCCGGCCGGTGCTCTTCCCTTGTCTAGAACCCACCACTTCGCTGATTCGTTGGCGCGGATTCCAGTTGCTCCCCATTTGCCGATTTTGCTGAAGCACGCGGATTTACCGAACCGATGGAAGATTGTGGAGATACCGCGCCGAAATGCGGTCAAGTGCGCGGATAGGAACAAGTGCGGGGAACAAAAGTCCATGCTCACGGGCTTCATCCGCGGAACGATGGCGCTGGCACTTCTCATGGGATTCGCTCGCTTCGTTCCTGCTCAGGTAGCCGGCGTTGGGGCCAAGACGAAGGCAACGTCCCCGCCGCGGCCGCGCGAACCGAAACCTCCGGCGTCCGTCCCCCTGGAAGTGCCGGCCGAGGACGAAGGACCGTCGTACGGCCTGGATTTGGACGCGGCCATTCATCAGTTGCTGGCCGCTAACTATGACTTGGCCGTCAAGTTTCAGGACATCCCCAAGGCGCGGGCGGACATTCTCTCGGCGGGACTGATCGAGAACCCTTCCGTCTTCCTCAGCAGCGACGGCATCCCTTACGGCAACTACTCGGAGCAACGGCCGGGCGCAACGTCCTATGAAATAACCGCGGTCCAGCCCACCGACGTGAGCGGAAAGCGGCGCTGGCGTATCCGCGTGGCCGAGCGGGCGGAGCGGTCGCTGGAAGCGCTGTACCAGGACGCCATGCGCCAGGAAATCGACAAACTGTACACGCGCTTCGTCGATGTGCTGGAAGCGCGGCAAGGGGTACGGGCGGCGCGCGGCGGACTGGAAAGTCTGCCCCCCGTGGCGGCTCGTGAGGAAGGGAAGCCGGAAGCGCGGCCGCGCTGGGAATTGGCCGAGGCGTCGGTGCGCAAGACGGGCGCCGAGCTGGCCGTGCGCAAGGCGGAGGCGGCCTTGAGCAAGGCCAGGAGCGATTTGGCTCTTCTGCTTGGACTGCCAGTCGAGCAAGCGGATCGACTGAGGCTGCGCGGTTCGCTTCGTGTCGGGTCTCCGCCCTTGCCTTGCACCGACGATCTGGTCCGCCTGGCCCTGCAAACCCGTCCCGACCTCGCGGCCTACCGAATCAGCATGGATATGGCGCGGGCGAATGGGTCGCTCGTTCGGGCCGAGACATTCGAGGATTTGCTCCTGTTTTATACGCCCTACCAGGCCGTCAATTTTCCGTCCCAGGGCAAGCAGACCGCGGCCGGCTGGGAAGCGGGCGGATTGACCATGCTGCCGGTGTTCGACCGCAACCAGGGCAACATCCTCCGGGCGCGTGTGAACGTCGAGCAGCTGCAAATCGAATCGCGAAGGCAAGAGCGCGAGGTGATCGACGAGGTGCGCGGCGCGGCGGCGGAACACGAGCTGTCGGGCGAATTGGTGCGCCGTTACGAACGCGACGTCCTCGCCAATGCCCGTTTGGTCCGCGAGGAGAAATATCGTCTGTTCGTCTCCGGCCAAAAGAACCTCGATGCCGTCCTGGAGGCGGAGCGGGATTACGACGAAATCGTCGGTCAATACCTGGAGGCGCTGGTGCGCCACCGTCGCGCCATGCTCAAACTCAACACCGCCGTTGGGCAACGCCTCTTGCCCTGAGGATCGGGATGGACCGGGAGCGCGAGAAATCACGAGCATTCGTCGGGAGAAGGCCGATTGAAACGATCGCTTGCACTCGGGTGCGTGGCCCTCACGATATTGCTGGCGGGTTGCGGCGCTCCACAGGTCCTTCCGGACGTGGCCGATGTCTCGGCGACAGGCCCTTCGGGCATGCGGAGGAGTCGGAGCAGCAGGTTGAGGAACTGCCTCCGCCCAGGCCGGTGGAGTTGCCGGAGGACGAAGGACCGCCGGACGGACTCACGTTGAGTGCGGCCATCGACCAGTTGCTCGCCGCCAATTATGACCTCGCCGCCAAGTTCCAGGACATCCCCAAGGGGCGGGCCGACGTGATCACCGCCGGACTCCGCAACGATCCGGTTCTCTTTATGAGCGCCACCGCCATCCCCTACGGGCGCTATTCCGAGCAACGGCCCGGCGCCACGCAGTACGATGTCACGCTCGTTCAGTCGATTGACGTCAGCGGCAAGCACAAGAAGGCTGTCCGCGTGGCCCGGCTCATGAATCAGATCCTGGAGGCGCGCTACCGGGAGGCGGTGCGGCAGGAGATCGACAACCTCTACATTTCCTACATCGATGTGCTGGAGGCCCGCGCCGCCGGCCGATCGGCCCAGGCCGACCTCGACCGCCTCACCGCGTTGGTGCAGACCGTGGGGGAACTGGTTCGGAAAGGGAAACGGCCACGAACGGACCTCACGCGCGTCTAGCTTCAAGAGGCCAATGCCCGAATCGTCATCCGCCGGGCCGAGGTGGCGCTTCTCCACGCCACGCGCGACCTGGCCGTGTTGTTGGCTCTGCCGGCGGAGAAGGCCGACGGACTGCGGTTGTGCGGGTCGCTCCGCGTCCCGGCCCCTCCGCTGCCCTCGACCGAAGATTTGATCCAACTTGCCCTGCGCAAACGGCCCGATCTGGAGGCGTATCGGCTCAGCGTGATGCGTTCCCGCGCGCAGGTGGAGCAGGCGCGGGCCGACGGGCTGGAGGATGTGTTCCTGTTCTACTCGCCCTTCCAGGCCACCGACTTCGCGCCGCAGGGCCGGCAGAGCGTCACGGCCTGGCAGGTCGGCGTGCTCCTGCCCATCCCAATCTTCAACCGCAACCAGGGCAACGTCGCGCGGGCCAGAGCGAACACCGTCCAATGGCAAATCGAGGTGGAGCGCGAGGAGCACGAAGTGATCGACGAGGTGCGCGGCGCGGTGGCCGAGTATGAAGCCTCCAGCGAGCTGGTCCGGCGTTACGAGCGAGACCTTTTGGCGGACGCCCGCACGGTGCGCGACGAGAAATATCGTCTGTTCCTCGCCGGAAGCAAGGATCTCCGTTCCTTCCTGGAGGCACAGAGGAACTACGGCGAGGCGGCCGGCCAATATCTGGAGGCGCTGGTGCGCCACCGCCGCGCCATGCTCAAACTCAACACCGCCGTCGGACAACGCCTCCTGCCCTGAGAATGTCGCAGGCTGGCCGTCAGGAGAAAGAGAAGCCATGAACCATTCGCGTTTCCTCCTCATCCTCGCTGCCCCGCTGCTGCTCTCGGCGATCCCTCGCCGCGCTCAGGCTCAGATCGTAGTCATCGACGATGTGATCCTCCTGACCAGCCGGCAGAAAAAGCAGTCGGAAACCCGGACGCACCAGTATCTCGATCCACCCGGCGGCGAGAATTTGCTTCCTCCCAGTCCCGGCACCGACTTTCCGCGTCTCGGCGAGGAAACGACCTCCCGCCCTCCCCTGCCGGGCGTGCTTTCCCTCAGCGGCAGGCGCATCGGCCAGTACGGGGGAACCAACCGCCTGCGCCTGACCGCACCGTTGCGCCTGCTGAGTGGGGAGATTCCCCTTACCGGCCCGCTGGAGCTGCCGGCGGAAGCGGACGAGGGGCCGGCGAATGGCTTCTCGCTAGACGCCGCCATCGAACGAGTGATCGCCGCCAGCGACGACCTGGCCGCCAAGTCCAAGGACATCCCCAAGGCCCGCGCTGACATCCTGTCGGCGGGACTGCGCAGCAACCCGTTCCTCTTTGTCAGTGCCAGCAACATCCCCTATGGCCGTTATTCCCCCGAGCGGCCGGGGGCGGCCAATTACGATGTCACGGTCATTCAGCCGTTCGACGTGAGCGGCAAACACCGCAACGGCATCCGGGTAGCGGAGCAGGCCAAGGAAGTGCTGGAGGCGCAGTATCAGGACGCGGTGAGGCAGGAGATCGACCAGATGTATACCGCTTACGTCAACGTCGTGGGGGAGCGGGCGGTGGTCGGGGCGGCACGGGCGGGTGTGAGGCGTCTGGAAGAGGTGGCGAAGACGGCGCGCGATCTAGCGGGGAGAGGACAGCGCCCGGCTTCGGAACTGGCCGAGGTCTCGGTGCGGCAGGCGGGTGCCGAGGTGGCGGTGCGCAAGGCGGAGGCGGCGCTGCTCCGGGCGAAGCGAGAGTTGGCCTCCGTCCTGTCCTTACCTGACGAACAGGCCGAGGGGCTGTGCCCGCGCGAATCGCTTCACGTTCCAGCGCCGCGCTGCCCTGCACCGAGGAGTTGATCCGTCTGGCGCTGCAAAACCGGCCCGACCTGGCAGCCTATCGGCTGGGGGTAGAGCGGGCGCGGGCGGATGTGCGGTTGGCCAGGGCGGAAGCGATCGACAATGTGTTTCTGTTTTACACGCCCTACACCGCCACGGACTATTCGC
The DNA here is from genome assembly GCA_963767535.1 of uncultured Planctomycetota bacterium. Lineage (GTDB taxonomy): Bacteria > Planctomycetota > Planctomycetia > Gemmatales > Gemmataceae > JAJPHU01. The sequence continues at coordinate 3,451,170 of CAVYEC010000003.1, read as the reverse complement.
CGCTGAACCGGCAGAGCGCGATCGGCTGGGGCCTGGGCGTGCTGATGCCGCTGCCTCTCTTTAGCCGCAACCAGGGCGGCATCGAGCGGGCGGGGGTGAACGTGACGCAGACGCGGATCGAGACGACGAAATGGGAACGCCAGGTCGTCAACGAAGTGCAGTACGCGGCCACGGAGTATGCCTTCCTGGCAGAAGCGGTCAGTCATTTCGAGCGGGAGATCGTGCCCGAGAGCCGGGGTCTGCGCGACGAAGCGTATCGTCGGTTTGCCGCGGCACAGGGGGATCTCGACGCCTTCCTGGAAGTACAGAAAGAGTACAATGACGCCGTCCGGCACTACCTGGCGGCGCCGTGCGCCGCCGCCGCGCCATGCTCCGGCTGAACACGGCCGTCGGCCAGCGCATCCTGCCCTGAGACCGTCGAGAGAAGCGATGCTGACCGCAACCGCGAATCGGTACGCGGCGACCGTCCGCTGGATCTCGATCACGGTGATCGCGCTCAGCTTGTGGCTGATCCTCCGCTCGCTGCCGGTCGAGAAGTTGATCGAGCAGTCAGAAGAGTGGATCGAAGCGCAGGGGCCGGGCGGTCCCCTTCTCTTTGGACTTCTCTACGTGGTCGCCGTGGTACTGCTGGTGCCCGGCTCGGCGCTAACCCTGGCGGCGGGTGCGCTCTTCGGACGGCTGATCGGAACGGTCGTCGTCTCGCTGGCCTCGACGACGGGAGCGATGCTCGCCTTCCTCATCGGTCGCTATCTGGCCCGCGAGCGCGTCGTGCGCTCCATCCGGCATCATCCGCGACTGGCCGCGGTGGAGAAGGCCGTCAGCGACGGCGGCTGGAAGATCGTCGCCCTCTTGCGACTGTCGCCGGCCGTTCCGTTCAATCTGCAAAACTACCTCTACGGCGTGACGGGCATTCGTCTGGGACCGTATGTGCTGACGAGTTGGCTGGCGATGCTGCCGGGCACTTTTCTGTATGTGTACCTTGGAGCCATCGGCCGCGAGAGCGTGCAAGCGGCCGGCGGACCGAGACGGCGCGGTGCCGCGGAGTGGACCCTGTTGATTGTTGGTCTATTGGCGACGCTGGCGCTGACGGTCTACGTGGCCCGCCAGGCCCGCTGCGCTCTCCGGCAGCGGATCGACCTCGACTCCACAAGCGAATCGGTGCCGGACGGTCCCGCGTTGGAAGGTTGGCCCTGGGATGCAACCATCCTCGCGCTGCTTGCCGTCGTGGCGGTGGGAGGAGCGGTCTTCACCCGTTTGTAGCAACCCCCGGCTCCTTTTTCTCCCTCCCCCACAAGGGCGAGGGAGTAAGAAACCACCCGAATCTATTACCGCACGCGAGTCGATCAAGCCGGTTTTGTTTTGCTTGCCCAGTCGCCGGCTCGCATAATGATTCCAGCTCTCCCATAAGGTTTTTTCGACGAGCCAGCTATCTGTGAGGGTTGTTCCCATGCGATGCCTGCCTGCTCTCGTCCTCGTTGTCGGTGTGCTACCCTTCGCGCCGCCGCGTCTGGCGGCCGGCGATTTCGAGCCGGACCCCAACTCTGTGCGGCATTACGGATCGGCCTATCGCTATCCGCAGGCCGGATGGATCGTCTTGCACATCGAAGGCGAGCCGTACGCGCGCGGCTGCCAGCACGGCCGGCTGATGGCGGAGGAGATCGCTGCCCACGTCCGTTGCTTCGCCGCCGTGCAAAGTCCCAAGGCACCCGCCGACGGCTGGAAGGTGACGCGCACCCTCGTCAATTCCCTGTTCCTGCGCCGCTACCACAAGGAATATCTTGAAGAAATGAAAGGCATCGCCGACGGTGCCAGCGCCGCCGGAGCTGCGCTTCGACGGCTGGCCCCTCGACCTGCTCGATATTGCCGTCCTCAATTCCTGGCCCGAAGTCGAAACACTCGCTACCGCCCTCCAGGCGACGCCGACAGGACTGGAAGCCATCCGCTTTCCGCACGACGCTCCCGAGGCCAAACCGGCACCCCAGCCGATGCACTGTAGCGCCTTCGCGGCCAACGGCAAGGCCACCCGCGACGGCAAGATCGTGTTCGGACACATCACGATGTTCGGGCTGTATCAGGCCAATTATTACAACGTCTGGCTCGATGTGAAACCGGCCCACGGCCATCGCGTCCTGATGCAGACCTATCCGGGCGGCATCCAGAGTGGAATGGATTATTATCTCAACGACGCCGGCCTGCTCATCTGCGAGACGACGCTGACCCAGACGCGCTTCGACATCACCGGCCTGACGGTCGCCTCGCGCATCCGCCAGGCGCTGCAATACGCCGACACTATCGACAAGGCCGCCGAGATTCTCCGCGAGGGCAACAACGGTCTGTACACGAACGAATGGCTCCTGGCCGACATCAAGACCAACGAGATCGCCATGTTCGAGTTAGGCACGCACAAGAGCAAACTGTACCGCAGCGGCAACAACGACTGGTACGGCGGCACGGAAGGTTTTTACTGGGGCTGCAACAACACCAAGGATTTGCAGGTGCGCCTGGAAACGATCGCCAGCACCGAGGGCCGGCCAGCCATCGCTGTGTTTCGGCCATCGGATCGCGACACGAAATGGTTGGCTTTGTACGACCAGTACAAGGGACACATCGACGCGGATTTCGGCAAGCTCGCCTTCACCACGCCGCCCGTGGCGGGGTTTCGCTCCATCGATGCCAAGTTCACCACTACGGAGATGGCCCGCGATCTGAAGACGTGGGCGCTCTTCGGCCCGCCGCTGGGACGCACCTGGAAGCCGACCTTCGCCGAGCGCCAGCGCTACCCGGAAATTCAACCGCTGGTCAGCAACCCCTGGGCCATCCTCCACGCCAAGCCGCCCAAAGGCGGTTCGCCGAAGGAACGAATCGCGGATCTGCACGACCGGACTCAAGAGAAAAAGAATGCGGCCACGGTCCAGCGCACGGTGCTTCCCCCGACGGTCCCGGCCTGGCACGGAACGCTGCTTCCTCAGAGCGACGCCGACGTATGGCTGGCGACCGCGTTCGCCGATTACGAAAAAATCGCCGCCCTGGAGAACGCCTTCCGCAAACGCGCCGAGGACAAGCTGACCAAAACCGACCGCGAGCAATTGGCCCTGGCGCTATTCGCCCATCGGGCCAACTACGAGTTGGGGGCACGCGCCCGGCCGGAGACGCCGTTGGCCTCGACCCGCGCCGATTTGCGCAACAACGACTGGTATCAGGCCGCGGCCGGCAAGGGGGTCTGGCTGCTGCACAGTCTGCGGCGGCAGATGGGCGGCGAGGCGTTCGACGCCATGATGGATGCCTTCGGACGCGCGCACGCCGGCAAGCCCGTCAGCGCCGCGCAGTTTCAGGCCCACGTCGAGAAATGGCTCGGCAACCCGCGCAAGGACTTTTTCGACGCCTGGCTGACGAAGACGGGATTGCCGCGCTTCGAGATCGCCGGGGCTGTGGCCACGTCCACGCAAAAGGGGCACGAAGTCACTGTCGAGGTTCGCCGCGACGGCACCGGTCCGCAGACCGCCGTCGATGTCACCGTCGAGACCGAAACGTCCGAAGTGACGCGCACCCTGCGCATCGAGGGCACAACGTCCGGCATCATCGTGGAGACAAAGGATCGGCCTTTACGAGTCGTGCTGGACAAGTACGGACAGACGGCACGGAGCAACGGCGGCCCGTTTTCCGTGTTGACTCTCTTCGCGGAGTTGGAGCGGACGCTGATCGTCTACGGCACCGCCGACGAGCGGGCGACCAACCGCGAAGCCGCCGAGGAATTGCGTCAAGCGATCCGGGCGCGTGGCTCGAACATCACGGTGGCCCTTCGGCCCGACACACGAGCGACCGAGGAGGAGTTGAAATCGCATCATTTGATCCTCATCGGCCGGCCCAACACGAATACGCTGGTCGAGTGCTTCCGCAATGCTCTGCCGATCTCGTTTGGCAGCGGTTCGTTCGCGGCGCGTGACGAGGTGTATGCGCACCCGGACAGTGCGGTGATCGCCGCGGTGGAAAACCCGCTCAACAGGCGTTTTTCGCTGGTCGTGATCGCCGGCCTGGGGACCGCCTCGACGCTGCGGACGGCGCCGCAACTGGCCTCTCGGATCGCGCTGCCCACCGAGGTTGTGATTCTGCCACATGGCGGGGCGCGGCGATTCTTGGTGATGCCGGCGAAAGATTTGGTGTGCGAGGTGAAGGAAAACGCCCGTTGATATTCCCGTTTAGCCGCGACCCGCAGGGGAGTGCGTGGCACGCACTCCCCTGCGGGTCGCGGCTAAACGAAGAGCCAGCGCGTATTAAAACGGTCCCGGACCATACTCGTTGAGGCCGCCGTCGCTGCGGCGGTACTCCATCGTATCGACGCCCTGCGTGCGCGGGCAGCCTTTCTTGCCCTCGCAGTCCTTGCTGGGAGCGCCCTTCTTGCCGTGCTCCTTCGGCTTCTCAACCGGCATCTCGCTCGCTTCCTCAAAATCCCAAACCTTCTTGTGCAATGGCTCGACGCGCTGGCCCGTCTTCTTGTCCGCTGGGGCGGCCGGACGGTTCTTGCCGGTTTGCGGACAGGTCGTGGACGGACAGCCCGGATAGTGCTCGTGCAGGTGGCTGTCTTCCTGGCACTTCGGCTCGGAGTTCGGCTTCTCGGTCGGGATCGCTTTCTGTTCCTCGGAGGGACTCGCCGGATTGTCCGGGCCGGCTTCCTTGAAGAACTCCTTCCACGCCTTCATCACGCCATCCTCGGCTTCCTCCTCCGCGCCGGTGCTCTTCTCGCCGTCGGCATAAGGCATGTGCGGTCTGGGCATGGGATCGTCGTCATCGGTGCAGTAAGGCATGACCACCGGGCAAGGACTCTCAATTGGTGTCGGCTCGACGACGGGGGGCGGAACGAGTGCTTCCTCGCGCGGCATCGGCTCGTCTTCGGGGATGACGATGGGGGCCGGGGCGTGCGCCCACGGTTTCTCGACGGCAGCGGCGTCGTCCTGCGCGACCGGCACCGGGTCGGCCGGGACGCACTCCTCGATGGAGCCGGCGGGAGAGGCCGGCTCGTAGGAATTCACGACGTGGTGGGTCGCCCGTGCCACCGCCGTGCCGATGCTCACGACCGGCTGGATGACGAGCGACGTGCTGGTCGCCGTGTTCAGGCAACGGCTCATCGCCGACTCCGGGTTGCGGCAGGCATAGTACGAGACCGAGAACATGCCCCCCACCACCAGCAGGCCCGCGGCCGAACAACACCAGATCAGTTTGCGCATACCTTGCCTCTGCTCCTGGAAAGTGGATGAAACTGCCCCCTCAAAGCGCGGCGGACTATAACGAGCCGTCCCCACACTTGCCAGAGCAGTTCCGATCAGCTGGCGAACCTACCGGGCCGCCGCTTGTCTAACGGAAGGAAGGCGGAGCGGTGCAAGGGGCTGAGGAGACGGCCTGGGATCGCTATAATTGATCCGATAGGTTCAACCGCTATCACCTGACCGCGCAACTTCGGCAAGCGGCGCTTGACGGAGCAGGCGCCAGGCAGGATGATAGATGATGATAGATAAGGAGGGATGGTCTGACCCATCGGAGGTTCGGCATCCCCCGCGGGAGTGCCGTTGCACCCCGGCGTCTGCTTTACCGTGCATGGGACTGGCTTGATCCGGTCCGGAGGTGACCACGGGCGGTGACGGCGCATTTAATCGCGTCTCCATCCCAGACCTGGCCGACCTCCCCTCCCGGATCGCAAAACTGGAAGGAGGTCTCTTGAAACTCGTCACGCAACCCACGGAACAGTATCGGATTTCGACCTCTCTGGACCGCGCCTGCCTGGCCGCCCATGTGGCCACGGAAAACAAGGGCCGCGACGTCTTGGTTCTCGACATGCGGGGGATCACTCCCCTGTATGACTTCTTCGTCCTCGCCACCGGCGCCAGCCGGCGGCAAATCCATACCATCATCGAAGAAATCGACGACGCCATGCACGAGCGGGGCGACCGCCGATTGTCCGTCGAGGGCTACGAATCGAGCAAATGGGTGGTCCAGGATTACGGCGACGTGGTCGTGCATGTGTTCGACGACCCGACGCGTCAATACTATGCCATCGAGGAATTGTGGGCGGATGCACCGCGCGTGGATTGGCAGCGCCTGTACTAAATCCGCTTGAAGGAGCGTTTCGCCGTCCCCCCGGCCGTATGGAGACGGTATCCGCCCGTTTGCACTGGGGACGGTTGAAACCATGAATGTCCTTCGGCTGTTGCAGCAAAAACTCCGGGACGCGCTGACCGGCCTGGTGTCCGATCCGGCTCCCTACGCCGTCATGCTCAAGCCGGCACAGGACGCCCGCTTCGGCGACTATCAGGCCAACTGCGCGATGTCCCTGGCCAAGCAGCTCGACCAGAAGCCGCGCGAGGTCGCGCAGGCGCTCGTGGAGCGTTTGTCGCTGGGGGACATGCTGGAGCCGCCGGCCGTCGCGGGGCCGGGCTTCATCAACCTGACGCTGCGGACGGACTGGCTCGCCGCCCAGGTCCGACACATGGCGATCGACGACCGGCTCGGCGTGGCGCCGGTCGCCCAGCCTCGTACCTTCGTCATCGACTACAGCTCCCCCAACGTCGCCAAGCCAATGCACGTCGGCCATTTGCGCAGCACCATCATCGGCGACGCGCTCGCGCGCCTGTTGCGCTTCCTGGGGCACAAGGTCATCACCGACAACCACCTCGGCGACTGGGGCACGCAGTTCGGCATCCTGCTGTATGGTTACAAGCATTTTCTCGACAAGCGAGCGTTCGAGGCCGACCCCGTGCGCGAACTGGCCCGGCTTTACGTCCACGTTCGTAAGCAGATGAGGAAGGTCGTCAACGAACAGGGGGAAGAGGACGAGGACCCGAACGACCCGATCGCCCAGGCGGCCCGCGAGGAGACGGCACGCCTGCACGCTGGGGACGAGGAGAACCTGCGGCTATGGCGGCAGTTCATGCCCCATTGCGACGAGGAAATCGAACACATCTACTGCCGGCTGCATGTGCGGTTCGACCACACGCACGGGGAGAGCTTCTATCACCCAATGCTGGCGGACGTGGTGCGCTCGCTGCGCGAAAAGGGCATTGCCTGCGAAAGCGAAGGGGCCATCGCCATCTTCTTCGGCGAGCGCGAGCCACCGGCCCTGATCCAGAAGCGGGACGGGGCGTTTACCTACACGACGACCGACCTGGCGACCATCCGCTATCGCCTCGACCACTGGAAACCCGACGCGATCCTCTACGTCGTCGATTTCCGGCAGGCATTGCATTTCCAACACCTTTTCGAGATCGCCCGGCGCTGGGGATACGATCGGGTCGAGTTGGAACACATTTCGTTCGGCTCCGTTCTCGGTCCGGACGGCCGGCCCATCCGCACCCGTGAAGGCGGCAGCGCCTCCCTGGAGTCGCTCCTGGGCGACGCCGTTGCCGCCGCCGCGGAGGTGTACGAGGGGAATCGACGGAAGCTCATCGAACTGGGCAAGGAAGTTGTTGATCTCAGTGAGGAGGAGCGACGGCGGATTCACGAAGTCGTCGGCGTGGGGGCGGTGAAATACGCGGACCTGTCACAGAATCGGACGAGCGATTACAAGTTCATCCTCAGCAAGATGGTGGCCATGGACGGCAATACGGCAACCTATATGCAGTATGCCTATGCCCGGAACCGCAGCATCCTGCGGAAAGGGAAGGTAGACGAGGAGGCATTTCGGAAGCATCCCCCCCTTCCGATCCTTTATTCCTCCGAAGAACGCTCCTTGGGCGTGCAACTTCTGCGCTTCGAGGAAGCACTCGCGGCCGCCGCGGGGGAATACAAACCCAGCCTCATCACCAGTTACCTGTGGGATCTGGCCAAGACGTTCAGCAGTTTCTACGAACGGTGCAAGGTTCTGGAAGCGGAAACGCCCGAATTGCGGCAGAGCCGGCTCCTCTTGTGCGACCTGACGGCGCGGGTGATCCAGCGCGGCCTCGACTTGTTGGGTATCTGCACGGTGGAACGGATGTAATGACATAGCCCCCGGCTCGCCGGGGGTCTTTTTCCCCCGGCTTGCCGGGGGCTATGTGACCGGACTATCATGAGTGAACCGCAATCTTCCGCTCTCCCCGTCAAGCGCCGCCGGCCCGTCCTGCGCTTCCTGTATCGTCGCTGGCAGGGCTGGCGGCTGCGCCATCAACTTCCCTTTAACTTCGCCATTCACCTCGTCGGCATCCCTCTCGCCGTCACCGGCGTGATCCTGCTTTTCTTCTTTCCCTGGTACTGGGGCGTCAGCGCCATCGTCCTCGGCTACCTGTTGCAGTGGATCGGCCATCGCGCCGAAGGCAACGATGTCGGCGAGTGGGCCGCTGTCAAGCGCCTGCTCGGTTTACCGTATGTCGGCATCGCGCCGCGCTGGAACCCCGACGACCCCAACCGCCTGTAACCTGTCTTTGTCCCGATCGAGGGAAAATGTGTTTTCGTTAGGGATACGCCCGGCCGTGCTGCTTGCGTATCTTCTCCTTTTCTGGGTTGCCTTGCTTGCGTCGGCGCGGGGCAGGAGGTCGATTCAACCGTCATATCCGGCAAAACTCCCCTGGATGTTAAGACCGTCATTGCCGATATAGGCTGTACCTGTCTGTGTCCATGCTCACCGAACCGGAGATCGTACGTGGCGGGGGAGATGCTGCCGTCACGGGGGGATCGACGAGTCGCCGTTCGGCCGGGCCGGGTGGAGAGGTCCAACGGGGAAACGACTATGGGTTGGAAGTCATCATTCGGCGGACTCGCACTGCTGCTGGCGATCCTCGCCGGCTGCAAGGGGCGCGTGTTCCTCTCCGAAGAACAGTTCAACGTCTACCGCGGCCCCGTGCCGGTCGATCTGCCCGAGAACCCCAACGTCGGGGCGACGCCCACCATCCCGCTCGTCAACTGCGCCGCCGACTCTGTACAACCTCGAACGGCAAATCCGCTATCTGTCGTTGGCCGAGGCCATCTCCATCGCCCTCGAACAAGGCACGGTCGGCCAGCCCAGCTTGCTCTTCCCCGGCGTCGGCCTGGACAACCTGATCTCGGCCCCGCAGGGGACGCCGCCCCAGGGGTCGGACTCGATCCGCGTGCTGGCGATGGACCCGGCCACGACGGCGGCCAACATCGACGCCTCGCTGGCCAAGTTCGACACCGTGGCCGGCGCCAGCATGTTGTGGAACACCACCGACCAGCCCATCGCCTCGCCCTTGCAGAACCTCCAGGCCGGCGGTTCCACGTCCGGCCTGGGCGCCATCGTGCAAGAGTCGGCCCAGCTCCAGACCGGCCTCTACAAGCCGTTGCCAACAGGTGGTGTGGCCGGCATCACCTTCACGATGCCCTATACGTACACCAACCTGCCGGCCCGTATTAATCCGTTCTACCAGCCGTCCTTGCAGTTCACCTTCGAACAACCTCTGTTGCAGGGCTTCGGTATCGAGATCAACCAGTTGCGCGCCTTCCATCCGGGTTCCATCATCCCCATCGCGCCGGCCAACAGTATCACAGGCGCCCCGGCGCCGCAGTACTTGACGGCGAACTTCAACACCACCTCCGGCGTCGGCCTCGGCGCCCCGCCGGGCATTCTGATCGCCCGCATCCGCTTCAACGAGAACCGGGCCGAGTTCGAGCGCAACGTCAACCAGATGTTGCTCAACGTCGAGGTGGCCTACTGGAACCTGTACGGCTCCTACTGGCAGCTTTATAGCCGCGAGCAGGGTCTGCGTTTCGCCTACGAAACCTGGAAAGTCACCGGCGCCCAGTTCAAGGTGGGCCGCGTCGGTCTGGCCGAGTTCGCCCAGTCCCAGGGCCAGTACGAGCAGTTCCGCAGCCAGCGCCTCCAGGCCATCGACACCGTGCTGGACAACGAACGCCAGTTGCGGGCCATGATGGGCATGCAGATCGAAGACGGCACCCGGCTGGTGCCCAGCGACCAGCCGACCTTGGCCGAGTACCGTCCCGATTGGCAGACGGCGTGGTACGAGGCGATGCAGAACCGCCCCGAATTGTACATGGCCCGCCAGGATGTGAAGATCGCCCAGCTGAACGTCCAGCTCGCCAAGAACTACTTGCTGCCCGACCTGCGTAGCTACGCCGCCTACGACAGCAACTCGATCGGGAGCACGCTGGACGGCAACGGCCCGCTCAACGCCTTGCGCAACCTCGCTTCCAACACCTACAACGACTGGACCCTCGGTCTTCGTTTGGTGATGCCGCTGGGCTTCCGCTTCGCCCACGCCCAGTTGCGTCAGGCGCAGCTCCAGTTGGGCCGGACCTTTTTGGTGCTGCAAGATCAGGAGTTGAAGGCGGAGCGCTTCTGGGCCTGTATTATCGCCGCATGTCTTCCGGTTATGCCCAGATCAAGGCGGCGCGGCGCAGCGCGAGTCGTTCGCCACGCAGCTGCGCGTCCGTTACGACCTGTATAGCGTCGGGGCCAACGAACCCGGCACGGGAGGCCGGCCCGTCACGCTGAACCTGCTCTTGGAAGCGCAGCGCTTCTGGGCCGACGCCCTAGCCACCGAGTACCAGGCCATCGTCACCTACAACAACGCCATCGCCGGCTGGGAGTACGGCAAGGGCACGATCTTGCAGCACGACAACGTGACGATCTCGGAAGGGCCTATCCCGCAAGCCGCCCAGAAGCGGGCCGTTGAGCACCTGCGCGAGCGCACCAAGGCGCTGGTGCTGCGCGAACGGGCGGCGCCCACCGGTGTCCTGGCCAATCCGTTGACGAAGAGCGGGCCGGTCAACCTGATCCCGCAGATCAACGCCCAGTCGCTGCCGTCCGTCTGGAAGGACATGCCGCCGATCGCGGATGCCGAATCACTGCCACCGCCCGACAAGATCGACACCGGGGCCGCTACGCCGCTCCTCGAAGCCGGCAAGGACCAGGTCTTCCCGCCCAGCGAATTGCCCGGCGGCGCGAGCACCGTTCCGCTCCCGGCATCGGTCCCGACCACTTACGCCCCCTCGTCGGCGGCGAGCATGCAATCGCATCTCCCGCCGCGGAAGCCCTCGGACTCCGGCGCTCTCCGACCGGTGAACGATCCGGCGCGGGAAGCTCTCCGGGAACGCTCTTGCCTCTGCCGCCCGATCCGATCACGGGCAAGTAGCAGTCTTTCACCCGCCCGCAGCGCCTTCGCGCTGGGGCGGGTGAATCATTCTCGCCAGTCCCATTCATTCTCGCTCCACTGGCTGCGGCGTTGGTTTTCCGCTTGCAGGGCCATGAAGCTGCTCAGGCAAAACATCGCGAAGAAAATCGCCGAGTACATGCCGCCGTTGGGCACATGCGGCAGAAGCGGCCGGCCGTTGGAAGCCATCAGCATGTGGACGGCGAAGAGGCCGGCGACGACCATGGAAATTCCCAGCGAGACCGCCATGCCCCGCGCCGGCATGAGCGCCGTGAACACTTCCCGGCTGATCTGCCCACCGTCCAGCGGCCAGATGGGCAGCAAATTGAGCAGCGGCCAGAAATAGTTGATCTCCAGCAGCATCGCCGTCGCGAGGACGACCGGCTTCAACAAGTGCGGGGGGATGGCGAAAGGTCCCAGTAGGGGAGGCTGTAGCGGATGGCCGCATAGAGCAGTAATTGGATGCCGGGACCGGCCAGCAGCACGAGGATGCGCTGCCAGCGCCGCGACTGGACGTTACTGCCGATTGCCATCCCGCCCATGCTGTACAGGACAATGTAGCCCTCGGCCCCAAAAAGACGGCCCATCAGCACATGCCCGAACTCGTGCAGCAGGATCGAGACGAAGACACACCCGACCCACAGAAGCAAGTAGGGAACGCCGACCTTGATGAAGGCGTCGTAGCCGAGGATCAGGCTGACGAGCCAGAACATCGGATGGACGCGCACCGGCGTCCTCAGCATGCGCCAGCGCAGATCGTAGCGCGATTCTTCCGGTTCGAGCAAAAACACGGCGCCATTCCTCCGCGGTCGGTTCGGACACTCGCTGCTGATTGTCGAGCCGTCGCGCTCGATCGGCAAGGTCAATCCCCTGTACGCGATAATTCCCGGCACCCGCACGGCGCGGGCACGAGGAAGGAAATCCTTGCCTGCGCCGCGGGTGGATATTCCCTTTGCCCTTATGCCAGCACAGCGCGGATAGTTTCTTCGCAGACCGGCTGAATCAGCCCCTTCTCGGTGATGATGCCCGCGATCAACTGGTGCGGCGTCACGTCGAACGCGGGGTTGTACACGGCCACACCGTCGGGGGCCGTCTGCCGGCCGAAACCGTGGGTGATCTCGCGCGGGTCGCGCTGTTCGATGGGGATGCGGTCGCCGGTTGGCAGGCTCAGGTCGAACGTGCTGGACGGGGCGGCGACGTGGAAGGGAATGCCGTGCGCCTGCGCGAATAGGGCGACGCCGTAGGTGCCGATCTTGTTGGCGGTGTCGCCGTTGGCCGCGAAGCGGTCGGCGCCGACGACGACCAGCTGCACCCGGCCCTCCTTCATCACCTGAGCGGCCATACTATCGCAGATGAGCGTCACGGGAATGCCGGCTTGTTGCAGTTCCCACGCCGTCAGGCGAGCGCCCTGGAGCAATGGCCTGGTCTCGTCTGCGTAGACGTGGAAACGCCGGCCCTGCTCGGCGGCGGCGAACATCACAGCCAATGCGGTGCCGTACTCCGCCGTGGCCAAGCCGCCGGCGTTGCAGTGCGTCAGCACGCCCTGGCCGTCGGCGATCAGCGACGCGCCGGCCGCGCCGATGGCCCGACACATGCGGAGATCCTCGTCCTCGATGGACCGCGCCTCGGCGAGCAATCGGTGCGTCCAGTCCCGAGGCGACCCTTGCCGGCACTCGCGCTCGAAACAGCGTTCCATGCGGTCGAGCGCCCAGAATAGGTTCACCGCCGTCGGCCGGCTCGTGCGCAGATACGCCGTCACTTCGCGCAGCCGTTCGCCGTAGCGGGCCGGATCGCCGCACGTCTGCACGCCCGCGACGACACCCATCGCCGCCGCGACGCCGATGGCCGGGCGCCGCGCACACGCAGAGAGCGGATCGCCTCCCACACGTCCTCGACGGTGCGGCAATCTCGATACGTCAACGTCGTCGGCAATTGCGTCTGGTCGATCAGGCGCACGAAGCCGTCGGCGTCGCCGATCCATTCGATGGTGCGTGGCGGAGGCATGATTTCCTCAACCCGGATGCGCTTGCAAAATGGCCAGTGCCTCGTCGTGCAGCTTGCCGTTGCTGACGATCACGTCGGGGGTGTGGATGTTCGGTTTGCCGTTCCAGTCGCTGAAGCGTCCGTCGGCCTCCTCGATGATCGGCTTGATGGCGGCCACGTCCCAGGCATGGACGCCGTGTTCGACCATCAACTCACCCGACCCCTGCGCCACCAGCACGAAGCCGTAAAAATCGCCGAAACCGCGCGTGCGGTCGGTGCGGCGCGTCAGCTCCAGAAACGCCTCCTGGCGGCCGGCCTTGATGAACCAGGACAGGCTCGAATAGAACACGAGCGCTTGCGATAGGTCCGCCACATCGGAAACGCGGATGCGGCGGTCGTTGCGATAGGTGCCATCGCCGCGCAGCGCCCGGTAGGTGTGGCCCAGCGCCGGCACGTCCGCCACGCCGGCGATTTGCTCGTCCTTGTATTCCAGTCCGACGAGCGTGGCCCACAAGGGAATGCCGCGCACGAAACTGCGGGTGCCGTCGATGGGGTCGATGATCCAGCGGAAGCCGGACGAGCCGAGCGTGTCGCCGGACTCCTCGCCGAGAAAGCCATCCCGCGGAAAGGCCGAGAGCAGCGTTTGACGCAAGAGCTGCTCGGTCTCGCGGTCGGCCACCGTGACGGGGCTGAGGTCGGACTTCCATTCGACGGTGAACGAGCCGTCGTAATAGCGCAGGGCCAGTTGCCCGGCCTTGCGGGCGGCCTCGACGGCCAATTCGTAGCGATTTCGCCATTCGGGATGCACGGATATTCTCCGGAGGACGTTCGGACGGTGCGATGCGGAAAGGTCATTATGGAGACGGGCGCGTGCGGAGGCAATCGCGCATGATCCCCTCACCAACTGCGCGTTTTCGTATGGTATTCTTCGTGTTTCTTTCACTTCCGAGGACGCCACCATGATTCCCACCGATCCTCCTCACGGCAACACGCGCACCGAAACCGACAGTATGGGACCGATCGAGGTGCCGGCCGATGTCTACTACGGTGCCCAAACGCAGCGCTCGCTGATTCACTTCGCCATCGGCCGCGATACGATGCCCCCCGAACTCATTCACGCGATGGGCATTTTGAAGAAGGCCGCGGCACTGGTGAATCAGGATCTCGGCAAGCTGCCTGCGGACAAGGCGAAGTGGATCGTCGCGGCTGCCGATGAGGTCATCGCCGGCAAGCTGGACGCGCATTTTCCGCTGCGCGTCTGGCAGACCGGCAGCGGCACGCAGACGAACATGAATGTCAACGAGGTCATCTCCAACCGCGCCATCGAGATGGCCGGCGGCGTTCTCGGCAGCAAGAAGCCGATTCACCCCAACGATGATGTGAACCTGTCGCAGTCGTCCAACGATACGTTTCCGACGGCCATGCACATCGCCGCCGCCACGGTACTGCGCGAACAGCTATTGCCCGCGGTGGAGCAGGTCCGCGATGCTCTCGACGCCAAGGCGCGGGAGTTCGCCGACGTGGTGAAGATCGGCCGGACGCACTTGCAGGACGCGACGCCGTTGACGGTGGGTCAGGAGATGTCGGGTTGGGCCAGCCTTATCGAGCGCGATCTGCAACGGCTGCGGGCCGTACTGCCGGGCCTGTTCGAGCTGGCCATCGGCGGCACGGCAGTGGGCACCGGCCTGAACGCTCACCCGGAGTTCGCCGAGCGCACGGCGGCGAAGATCGCCGAACTGACCGGATTGCCATTCGTCTCGCATCCCAACAAGTTCGCCGTCCTGTCGGCCCATGACGAATTGGTGTTCGCTAGCGGGCGCTCAAGACGCTGGCTGGATCGCTGATGAAGGTGGCCAACGACATCCGCTGGCTGGCGTCCGGGCCGCGCTGCGGGTTGGGCGAGCTGATCCTGCCGGAGAATGAACCCGGCTCTTCGATCATGCCCGGCAAGATCAACCCGACGCAGTGCGAGGCGGTGACGATGGTGGCCGTGCAGGTCTTCGGCAACGACGCGGCCATCGCCTTCGCCGGCAGCCAGGGCAATTTCGAGTTGAACGTCTTCAAGCCGGTGATGATCTATAACTTCCTGCACTCAGCCCGCCTTTTGACCGATGTGTGTCACGGCTTCGTCGAGTTTTGCATCCGCGGCATGGAGCTAAACCGGGAGAAGATCGCCGAATACGTGGAGCGTTCGCTCATGCTGGTGACGGCGCTCAGCCCCCGCATCGGCTACGACAGGGCGGCGCAGCTGGCCCACACGGCGCTGAAGGAAGGACTTTCGCTGCGCGAGGCGAACCGCAAGCTGAGCTACTTGACCGACGCGGAGTTCGATCGCCTCGTGCGGCCTGAAGCGATGACACACCCTTAGCCCGCAGCGCCAGCAAGGGTTCTTCGTCCCCTTGCTGGCGCTGCGGGCTGGTAGGTTACGTTTGCCCTATCGCGCTCCGTAATCTATGGTTGAGTGAACTGGTTCGGAAAGGGCGGTAGAAGAGGCTGAAAGTCCGAAAGGGAGGCGCAGGTGTCCAAACAGGTAGAGGCGTTGTCGCCAAGCGCTGCATCGGCGGACAAGCGCCTGGAACTTCGGGCGACGGTTCGTTTTTCGTCGGGCGGTACGACGCCGTGCAAAACCCTGGCGGGGTGGCGCGGCAACACCTGGGAAGCGACGATCCGTGATATTTCGCAGCAGGGCATCGGCCTGCTTCTGGGCCGGCGCTTCGAGCCGGGCGTGATCCTGGTCGTCGAGGTGCCCCGTCCGATGGAGGCCTCGACGCATCTCATTTTGGCCCGCGTCGTCCGCGTGGTCGAGCAGGACAACGGCCATTGGCTGGTCGGCTGCGTGCTGGTCAACCCCTTGACGGGCGAAGAGCTGCGCTCGTTGTTGTAACGGCGAAAATCCATTCGATCTAGCGGAAAAGGATGCGCCGGTGCCCGCCTCCAACTTATCGAATCCACAGCAGTCTCCGGGGTCGAGCCACGGCCCCGAGCGACGTCGATCCGCGCGCTTCAGCCCGGAGCGCGTGCTGCGCTGCCAGGTCGTGCCCGCCGCGGCCGGCCCGGCTCCCGGCGCGACGCTCCTGGACATCTCCGAACACGGGGCCGCCCTGCTCGTCTCGCGGAAGCTCTCCGCCAAATCGAAATTCACCCTCCAACTCGCCAAGGGCCACGGACA
Source organism: uncultured Planctomycetota bacterium (assembly GCA_963767535.1). Taxonomy (GTDB): domain Bacteria; phylum Planctomycetota; class Planctomycetia; order Gemmatales; family Gemmataceae; genus JAJPHU01. Next base: position 3,434,928 of record CAVYEC010000003.1, on the reverse strand, counting down.
CCCCTTCTGCGCCCTGAACACGCGCGTCATTTACTGCCTGGACGCGGACAACGGCCGATGGGTCCTCGGCTGTGAGTTTGACACACCGTTGACAGCCGACGCCCTGGCCGATCTGCTCTCCTAGTTTCACGCCGACCCCTTGCAATGCCTTGGGGGATGGGCTATTCTCCTTCCTTCTGCCGCATTTCCCGAAGGAAGCACGCACATGGCACTTTCGGATGAGGGCACCAAAGCGAACCTGGCCCCACTGGGCTTGTGGGACGTGGTCAGCATCATGATCGGCATCGTCGTGGGGGTGAGCATCTACGAGGTGCCGCCGCTCATGCTGCGAAACGTCTCCGGGCCGGGCACCGCGCTGGGCATCTGGGCCTTGTGCGGACTGCTCTCGTTCGTCGGCGCCCTCTGCATCGCCGAGTTGGCCAGCACCTATCCCCATTCCGGCGGCGATTACGTGTACCTGTCCCGCGCCTTCGGGCCGTGGCTGGGGTTTCAGTTCGGCTGGTTTCAGCTGGCCGCCATCCGCACGGCCAACATCGCCATGATGGGCTTCGTCTTCGCCGACTACGCCGCCAAACTGTGGGACGTGCCCAAGGGACACTTGTGGTTGTGGACGTTCGGCGCGGTGGGGGGGCTGGCCTTCCTCAATCTTCTGGGCGTCGTCTTCGGCAAGGGGACGCAAAACTTTTTGACCTTGGCCAAGGTAATCGGACTGGGAGGCGTCGTGGTCGCTGGCTTCGGTTGGCCGCTGCCGCAGACCGCGATGGGATCGGCCGCCCCGACGGTCACGCCGTCGCTGGCCAGCGCGCTGGTGGTTGTCTTTCTGGCCTACGGCGGATGGAATGACGCGGCGTTCGTGGCGGCGGAAGTGCGCGGCGGCCCGAGGGCGATCGCCCGCGCACTGCTTGTGGGCACCGCGGCGATCACGCTCATTTATTTGCTCATCAACGCCGCCTTTTTGTGGGGCCTGGGCTTCGAGCGGGCCAGCCGATCGGAGGCGATTGCCGCCGATCTGCTGGCGCTTCCCTTGGAAGACCGGGGCAAGCGAGTCATGTCGCTTCTCGTCATGATCTCGGCCCTGGGGGCGATCAACGGCATGTTACTGTCCGGCTCGCGCGTGTATGCGACGATGGGCGCCGATCACCCTGTGTTCGCCTGGCTGGGCCGTTCCTATGGCCCGGCGCGGACGCCGTGGGCCGCCCTGCTGGCGCAGACGGCCATCTGCCTGGCGATGATCGCGGTCGCCGGCACCGAAGGCGGACGGGCACTTGTCGATTCGCTGCTCACTTCCATGAACCTGCCGCCCGCGAAGTGGGAAGATCGTGGCGGTTTTGAAGTACTCATGGTCTTTACGACGCCGCTGTTCTGGCTGTTCTTTTTCTTTACTTCCCTGTCGCTGTTCGCGCTGTGCCGGCTGGACGCGGGCATTGCGCGTCCGTTCGCCGTCCCGCTCTATCCAGTGGTGCCCCTTCTCTTTTCCGGCATCTGCGCCTACATGATCTACGCGGGCATCGCCTTCGCCCAACTTTTGGGCCTGCTCGCCGGCCTGTTCGCCGTGACCGGCCTGCTGGCGGCGCTGGGACTTCTGTTGTACTACCTCTCGCGGCGGATGGTCCGCCCGAGCGCAAACTCCGCACGGACGGCCATGAAACCCCTTTCTCCCCTCGATTGATGTGGAGGTCGCACCCATGCTTGGCCAACAGAATCTCCGTCGATTCCCCTTCCTTTTGTTCTGCCTGGCGTGGCACTGCGCCGGCTTACGGTCAGCAGCCGGGCCAACGCGCCACCCTGCGCGTGCTCCTGCCGGGTGACGCCCGCCTGACCGTCGAGGGCAAGGCGACGAAGCAGATCGGCCCCGTGCGGCGCTTCTACTCGCCGCCGCTGGAAGCCGGCAAGAGCTACCATTACACGCTCGAATGCACCTATGACCGGGGCGGCAAAGCTGTCACGCGGAAAGAGGTCGTCCACTTCCGCGCCGGCGAGGACAAGCGCGTGGACCTGCGCGATGCCAGTGCCCTGGCGGAGCCGCCCGTCGAGAAAGAGAAAACGGACGCCAAAGACAAAACGGACGCCCGCGCCAACAAGCGCGACGACGACAAGGACATCGGGGCGGAGTTGGAGGTGCCGTTTGTGGCGACGCCGCAGGATGTCGTGGAGAAGATGCTGGAGATGGCCGGCGTCAAGAAAGACGACGTGGTTTACGACCTCGGCTGCGGCGACGGTCGCATCGTCGTCACGGCCGCCAAGAAATACGGCTGCAAGGCCACCGGCTTCGACCTCAATCCCATACGCGTCAAGGAGTCCCGCGCGAACGTCACCAAGAACAAAGTCGAAAAACTCGTCACCATCGAGCGGAAGGACATTTACGAGGTGGACCTCAAACCGGCCAGCGTCGTCACGCTCTATCTCTTCCCGGAAGTGAATGTCAAACTGATCCCGCAGCTGGAGAAACTGAAGGCGGGGTCGCGGATCATCTCGCACGATTTCAGCATGCGCGGGGTCAAACCCAAGCAGACCGTGAACATGACTTCCAAGGAGGACATGCACGAGCACACGATCTATGTGTTCGAGACGCCGCTGCAAAAGGTAAAGGAGTGAGGTCTCAAGTTTAGCCGCGACCCGCAGGGTGCGCTCCCCTGCGGGTCGCGGCTAAACAGGAGTGAGACCGTGTTCTACGGCGTGCCCTCGCCCTGGACCACATCGGCGGCGCGGGCGTACTGGATGGCCTCATCCGTACTGGTCGGATCGACCGCCCGACAACTGGCCGTCAGTTGTTCGCTCAGCTCGCGCAGGTCGGCCTGCCACTCGGCCGGCGTCGTGTCCGGCGGACACACCTGCGCGAACTCGCCGCACAGCAGAATCAGCCGCAGCAGGTGACGGAAGACGATCCCCTCTTGCTTGACCAAATCGCGCGTCTGCACATACAGGTTGAAGTTGCCGTTGAAGCGCAGCAGCTCGCCGGCCGCCCACACCGATTGCGTGGACACGTCGAAAACGGCCGGGTGCGTGGCGTCGAACAGAAGGCGTAACTTCTCCGCCAGTGTCGGCGGACGTTCTTCCTCTTCCTCCTCGTCTTCTTCCTCCTCGTCGGCGGTTTTCGGCACCGGGGCGAGGATAAGTCCACGGCGGATCAGCTCGGGATCGAGTCGATTCATGGCCAGCGGTCCCGGCGGCAGTTGGTCCGGACGAGGCACGCGAAGGTAACGCAACAGTGGACGCGGAACTTCCAGAACGCTTTCCATTGCCTGAATGCGCTCGTTGCGGTCGGCGATGCCGAGCTGTTCGATCAGGAACGCGCCGTATAGCGGATGCACGCTGCGGAAGACGAGCAGGGTGTCGAGCGTCGGCGTCGGCGTCGCATGAACGACCTGATAACCCTCGGGAGGTTCACCCGGCGAGCCAGGCGCGTCCGCCGGCGGTGGGGGAAGCGGCGGGTCGAGCGTGACGAAACCGCGCTCGGCCAGGGTCAGCAACATGCGATCGAGGTTCTTCTCGCTCGACTTGATGCGCGCCTCGTCCATGAGCCGTTTGCGGATGACCGTGCGCACGCGCGACACTTCCGGCGATAACTTCAGCAGGTAAGCGAGCAGGCGCCACGGCAGCGGGCCTTTGCTGTAGAGCTTTCCGGGCGGGGCCCCCTGCAATTGCTGAAACTGCGCTTCGCTCCAGTAAACGACCGTATCGCGGCGCGACGGTTTCTTCTTTTTGAGGGCTTTCTTCGCTTTCATCAGGGTCGGGTCGCGCGTGGTTTCGGGGATGGCGTCGTACTTTTCGCGCCAGCGCAGGATGCGCACGTCGTCCTCGTGAGCCAGCGCGAACACGAAACCGCGATCGTCGAACTGCGGCCTTCCGGCCCGCCCGAAAATCTGGTGGGCAGTGCTGGCATCGACCAGCCGTTCCTTGCCGTGCGGCCCCTTGACGAGTGTGGTCAGGACGACCGAGCGGGCCGGCAGGTTGATCCCCGCCGCCAGCGTCTCCGTGCAGACCGCCACGGCCAACAGCTTTTTCTCGAACAAGTCCTCGACGACCCGACGATATTTGGGCAACAGTCCGGCGTGATGCACACCGACGCCGCGGCGGAGCATCTGCTTGAGCTTGGGGCCGACGCCCTTGGTCCAGTCGAGCTTGTCCACTTCGTCGTTGAGCGGGCCGCGGCGTGCCGGGGGCGAACAGGTCGAGTCCCTTGAGCATCTCGGCGACGCTCCAGCATTCGTCGCGGTTGAAGCAGAAAACGAGCGCCGGCGTCGTGCGGTTTTCGCCCTCGCCCTTGGCCATGTGAACGAGTTGATCTCCCAGGAATTCATCCGCCACCCAGCGGAAGGTCAACGGCACCTTGCGTTCCTTGCCCTCGACGAGTTCGAGTTTGCGATGATGGCAGCGCTGGAGCCAGCTCAAAAACTCGAGCGCGTTGCCGACCGTCGCCGACAACAAGAGCAAGCGGATATGGGCCGGTAAGAGGGCGAGGGCGAGTTCCCAGACGATGCCGCGCTGCGGGTCGGCGAAGTTGTGGAATTCGTCCATGACGACGGCAGAGACCTGCGTGAAGTCGAAAGCCTCCGGGCCGAGCGGCACTTCCTCGGGCAAATCCGGCTCGCGGTGGGCGTGCAGCAGGCGGTTGAGCAGAATCTCGGCGACGACGACGAGGATGCGGGCGTTGGGGTTGACGCGGCGGTTGCCGGTGACGAGGCCCACGTCGTCGGCCCGAAAGCCCCAACGCACGGCCGACGCCTGCATTTCCTGAAATTTCTGTTCGGTCAGCGCGATCAAGGGCGTCGTGTAATAAGCGACCGTGCCGGTGTGCAGCGCCTCGAAGAGGGCGGCCTGGGCGATGAGCGTCTTGCCGGTGCCGGTGGGGCGCAGACCAAAACGCCCTGCTCGGCAGTGAACCAGGCCAGCAGGGCTTCCTCCTGCACCGGATAGGGAGCATACGGCAGCTGGGTGAGGTAGCGCTCGGCCAGTTCATCGCGCGTTGGCACGTCGGCGGACATTCGGTGGCCCTTCTCGAAGCCGGGGGCGATGCAGGCAAGGTAGCGGCCCGCGCCATCGAGGGCAACTTGGCTTTCCCATGCCGGACGGATCGAAGCTTGTAGGGTGGGCCTCGTTCCTCGGCCCACCCTACAAAGATGTGCGAGTAGGCATCGGAAATTCTCTTGCAATCGACGCCCCGGTGCCATAGTGTACTATATGCGTGTGACACTCTGGAGGGCGGGCTGACTCATGCTATTTGACATCGACCCGAACTCACCGATTCCGATCTTCGAGCAGATCGTCGCGCAGGTGATTTTCAACATCGCCTCGGGCGGTCTGGAAGTCGGCGATTTGATCCCGAGCGTGCGCAACCTGGGGACGCGGCTGACGGTGCATCCCAACACGGTGGCCAAGGCGTTTCAGCAGCTGGAACGGCTCGGCGTGGTGATGGCGCGGCGGGGCGCGGCATGGAAGTGACGCCGGACGCGGTCAAGATCTGTCAGGCCCACCGCCGCGAGATCGTCGGCAAACGCATCCGGGATACGCTGCGCGAGGCGGTCTCCAGCGGCCTGCCGGCGGACGTGGTCCGCCGACTGGTCGAGGAAGAATTAGGTCGGGTCAACGGCAAACGGCGCGAGTAATTCGCGGGTTTAGGGTTTAAGATCATTGAAACGAAGAAATTCGGGAGCAACTCCGAAGCAGGAGAACGACCGCGATGGATACCATCATCGCCACCGACGGGTTGACCAAGATGTTCGGTGGCAAGATCGTTGTGAATCGGCTGAACCTGAATATTCCGCAAGGGGCCATTTTCGCCCTCCTGGGCGGCAACGGCGCGGGCAAGTCCACGACCATCCGGATGCTGACCGGACTGTTGCAGCCGGACGCCGGCTCGGCGACGATTCTCGGCGAAGATTGCTGGTCGCAAGCGATCCCCCTCCGCCATCGCGTCGGCTACGTCCCAGAGAAGCCTCGCTTCTACGACTGGATGACCGTCCGCGAGATCGGCTGGTTCACCGCCGGCTTCCACACGGCCGGCTTCTTCCCTCGCTACGCCGACCTCGTCGATCGCTTCCGTCTCGACCCGGCGGTTCGACTGCGGACCCTGTCCAAGGGCGGTTACGCCAAGGTCGGCCTGGCCCTGGCGCTGGCGTCGGACCCTGAAGTGCTGATCCTCGATGAGCCGACTTCCGGACTCGACCTGTTCATTCGCCGCGAGTTTTTGGCCAGCATGGTCGATCTGGCGGGGGCGGGCCGGACCATCCTGATATCCAGTCACGGCATCGCCGAGGTGGAGCGCGTCGCCAGCCACGTCGGATTCATGGCCGAGGGCAAGCTGCTCTTGGCCGCGTCGATCGAGGAGCTGCGCAGCGCATCGTGCGGGTTCGCCTGCGCTTCGACGGCCCGCCGCCTGAGCCGGCCACGCTGGGCACCGTGTTGGAGTTCGAGAGTTCCGGCCGGCTCTGGCAGGCGGTGCTGCAAGACCGTGAACCGCCACGCCCTGGGAAAACTGCGACAGAGCGAGGACATTCTCGACCTGGAAGAGAGTCCCTTGAACCTCGAAGAGATGTACACGGCGCTCTGTCGTCGCTTCCATCGGCCCGGCGAGGTGCGGGCGTCGAGCAACGGCCAGCACGATCCGTCCGCCCGGAGAACAGCACCATCCGAAGTCGAGGGGCCGCGCCGGCGCGTGCCGCGGGAAGAGGAGGAGGGCGAGCTGTCATGATCCGAGCCGTCTTGTGGAAGGAATACCGCGAACATCGCGCGGTCTGGGTGACGCTGGCCGCGTTCGCCGCCGCGGCGGCTGTACGGGCTGTCGCGCATCATGGGACCGGAAGGCATGACGCGGGACAGTTTCGCCCACGAGTCGCTGCGGGGCGTATCCGTGCTGTTTGCCTGGACTTACGGGATCGTGTGCGGGGCCATGCTCCTGGCCGTCGAGCGCGAGTCCGGGACGCTCGACTTCCTCGACATGCTGCCGGCCCGCCGGCTGGAACTGTGGATGGTCAAGTGTCTGGTCGGCGTGTGCCTGTTCATGATGCAGATCGTGTTTCTGTCGCGCGATCGTGGCGGCCCTGGACATCACCTCGGATTACTGGGAACTGTCCATTACCATGCTGCTCATGATCGGCGTCGGCCTGTACGGCATGTCGTGGGGCCTCATGTTCTCGGCCCGCGGTGAAAGCGTCCTCCACATCATCGGCCTGGCCATCGGCGGACAGTTCTTGACCGGGTTCGGGCTGGCCGTCGCGGCCACGCCGATCATGGTCCTCCTCGGACCACTGCTGCGCAACCACCCGTGGCTGGAAATCGTCCTCGGCACCGCGTTGGGGATCGCCGTGGCCTTCGGGCCGGTCGTCGTGTCGGCGCGGGTCTTCAGCCAACCGGATCGGCTGCGCCGGCGGGCTGCGAGAGAGATCGTCCACCCGCAAGAAGGAAAAGTGGTGGGCAGTTTGGGCCGGCTCGTGTGGTTGACCTTCCATCAAATGCGCCGCCTGCTCGTGGGGCTGATGATCTTCTCGGTGGCGGTGGGCTTTCTGATACCGGCGGTCGGGCCGGTGGCCTGGCCGCTGCTCACGCTCCTGATCGGCACGCTGTGCGGCGTCACCGCCTGCGCCGACGAGCAGATGCACGGCTCGTTCCGCTTCCTGGGCGATCAACGTTTCCCGCTGGGCCGCATCTGGATCGTCAAGATCGGAATGCGCTACGCGCTGGCGCTTCTGGCCGCCTTCGTGCTGCTGTTGCCGAGCATCATCTTCACGATCGCTCATCGAGTCGATACACCGACGCGCGAGCTGCGGCCGCCGTTTTTCGGTGAGGCACTGCACTCGGCCCTGATCGGGACGGTCATCCCGACGCCCTTGCATCTGACGATGTGGCTGACGTACGGCTTCGCGGCCGGTCAACTGTCTGGGTTGCTGTTCCGCAAGAGCCTGGTGGCTGCCGTGCTGGCCCTGGGCGTGGCGGCGACGCTGGCCACCTTCTGGGTGCCGTCGTTGGTGGGCATGGGTCTGCACTTCTGGCAGGTCATGGCCGTGCCCGCGATCTTCCTGGCGGTCGGCTGGATGCTGGTGCCGGCGTGGGCGGCGGATCGGCTTCTGGCCCGCGGAACGTTCGTTTCCATCGGAGCGGCCCTCGCCGCGGTCGGCTGGTGGATCGCCGGGGGATTGTGGTATCGCGTGGCCGAGATCCCCGACGTGCCCGATCAGTTCGACATGCCGGCGTTCGTGGCCGGCATCCCGCCGCCGGATGAGAACGAGGCGGGGATGAAGATTCGCGGTGCCTGGGGAGAGTCGAGCCGAGTGGTTCGGGACGTCATGAACCTGCGGTCCAAGAAACCGCTCTTCCCCGCGAAGGGGATGGTTCAACGGAACGCCGACAACGGAGTGATGGCCTCCGAGTTCTCGTTCGCCGCCCAACTGGCTCAGGTGATGGAGCAGGGATGGCCGGCCGGACGTTCGGATTTGGGCGACTGGCTGGATCGGGAGGCGTTCACGGGCGACTGGTATCCCCGGCTCGCGGCGGCGGCTGACCAACCTCTGGGAGTTGTCGAGAATCCGAAAGATTTGACCCTCCGCGATGATTCGGTCGGACGATGGTTCCATGCCAAGACTCTCAATCAGCTTTTGGCCGCTCGCGGCTTGCAGATGCAAACGCGCGGCGAGCCGGGCGCGTTTGTGGAGAACCTGCACATCGGTCTGGCGCTGGCGCGGAACTTGCAAAATCACGCTCCCCTGCTCGTCGTTCATGCCGGCCGAGCGGCGGAAAGGGTTTGGCCGGACCCCCTTGATTGCTGGCTGGAAAAACTGAAGGACCATCCCGAGCTGCTGAAGCGCACACTGGAGATTCTGAGGCGGCACGAGGCCGAGCTGCCGAACCCGGCGGACCCCGTCAAGGCGGAATACCTCATTCGCCTCAACACCCTGGAGCGGGAGCCGGATCTTTTTTATCCGCTCGGCCCCCGATATCCGTGGGGACGGGAGTGATAACCTGCGCGAGGGCGAGATCGGCGTCGCCGCCCTCTTGTGGCTCATCCCCTGGGAGCAGGAACGGCATCGCCGTCTTCTCCGCGTGGACTTCGAGGGCAACGATCGCGAGCGCATTCAGGCGGAGGAATTGGGGGCCAGGGTGCTGAGTCCGTTCCACTTGCGAAATCGTATCCTCCCGCGTTCCCGGCGCGAAATTGCCCGTCTGCACGCCGAACAGCTCAAGGTCGCGTTGCGGCTGTATCAGGCCGAGCAAGGCAAACCGGCGGAATCGCTCGCTGTGCTGGTGCCGAAGTATCTGCCGTCCATCCCGCTTGATCCGTTCGACGGCAATCCGTTTCGCTATCGACTGTCGCGCGGCGAGCGCATCGAGTGGTTCGGCGTGATGACCGATGAGGATGTCAAGGCGATGGAGCAAGAACCGCCACCCCCTCCGCCCGCCGCCCCCGAAGGGATGATGGGCGGCGCCGCGGGAGGAATGGGGATGGGACCTCCCGCCGGATTCATGGCAGCTCAGAAAGCCGCTTTCCCGCGCCTCATTCCCAAGGGCCAGGGCATCCTCTGGTCGGTCGGCGAGGACGGCAACGACGACGGCGGCACGCGCCAGGACAGTCTCGATAACATCACGCAGGCCGGTGAAGACATTCTCTATCTCGTGCCTCTGGCGGCCAAGTAAATCGGCCTGCCGACCTGGGAAGCGGCGGCGGGATGCGATACAATAACGGAGTGCAGTGGTGAGGGAATTCCCGTAGAGATAGAGGCCATGCGATCATCTTCTTCGATCCCCAAGCGCTTCCTGGCGGCGGGCGTGACGTTCGTCTCCCTGCCGGGGCCGACGCGGAAACGCGAGCCGAGCGCTTATTGCTACCGTTTGACCTACCGCAACCCTGACCCCGCCGACGCCGGCTGCGTTCTGCTCTGGGACGTTCACGGCGGCCGGCAACCCTACCAGATCGCCCTGGAGCGCGAGTCGGCCGGGACGCTGCGCTGGCACTGCACCTGCGCCGACGCCGTATACCGCGGCGAGGACGCTCCGCACGTCTGCAAACACGTCCCGCGCCCTGCAAGCGCTCGGCCGAGAACCGATCGGCGAGGGCGCTCCGCTGCGAACCTCGAACGGGGCCGCGTGATTCGAAAAGGGGCTTACCAGCCCGCAGCGCTAGCAAGGGTAATCTCCCCCGATCGCCCGGCAAACCGAATGGGTCGGTTCCATGACGGACAAGCCAGACGGCCACCCGACGATCGTGCAACCGGACAACGGCGCCTCCGCCCCCGACCTCACGCGCACGTACCTCGCGCCGACGCCTTCCGACCCGGCGCCGCCTTCTTGCCCGCCCCAAACTCAACTTCAAGGGATCGACCTGAACTCCACGGAGTTCACGATAGATGAGGGCCAGGATGCACCGTCCACCGTGGGACGCTATCCCATTCACGGCGAGATCGGCCGGGGTGGCATGGGCGTCGTTCTGGAAGCGGAAGACCCCCAGTTGCGCCGTCATCTGGCCATCAAGGTGCTGCTGGAAGAGCACCAGCACGACCCGGAGCTGGTGCGGCGTTTTCTCGAAGAGGCGCGGATTTGCGGCCAGTTGCAGCATCCGGGCATCGTGCCGATTCACGAGCTGGGCCGGCTGGCCGACCGCCGCCCGTTCTTCACCATGAAGCTGATCCAGGGGCAAACGCTGGCGACGCTGCTGCAAACGCGGCGCGATCCGGCCGACGATTTGCCGCGCTTCCTGGGCGTCTTCGAGCAGGTTTGTCAGACGATCGGCTACGCCCATTCGCGTGGCGTCCTGCACCGCGATTTGAAGCCGTCCAACGTCATGGTCGGCAACTTCGGCGAAGTACAGGTCATGGACTGGGGACTCGCCAAGGTGCTGTCGGCCGGAAGTTCGGCGAACGAGCCGGACACGCTGACGGAGCGTCCGGCCGAGAAGACGGAACGAGGCAGCGACGCCTCGACCTCTCTGGTCGGCACAATCATGGGGTCGCCCGGCTACATGGCCCCGGAACAGGCGCGCGGCGAGACCGACCGGATCGACGCGCGCTCCGATGTGTTCGGTTTGGGAGCCATCCTGTGCGTGATCCTGACCGGCAAGCCTCCGTTTGAGGGGGCGACGTGGGCAGAGGTGCATCGCCGGACTGTCGCGGCGGACCTGAGCGGAGCGCACGCCCGGTTGAAGGTGTGCCCGGCGGATCGGGAACTGGCGCGCCTGGCCCGGAAGTGTCTGGCGGCCGATCCCGAGGACCGCCCGCGCGACGGCGGCGTTGTCGCCCGGATGATGACGAACTATCGGGCCTCCGTGGCGGAACGGCTGCACGCGGCGGAGGTGGAACGGGCGACGGCCCAGGCCAAGGCCGCCGCTGAGCGCACGGCGCGGCGGTTGACCGTGGCCCTGGCCGGCGCGATCGTCGCCTTGATGCTCCTGGTCGGCGGCGTCTGGTTTGGGCTGGAACGCGATCGGGCCGAGAAACGGATCGCCGCGGAGCGCGAGGCGGAACAGGACATTCAGGAAGCCATCCGCCTGCGCGACCGGGGCCGGGCGGCGCCGGTGGAAGAATTGACCGCCTGGACGGAATCGCTGTCGGCCGCGTGGCGGGCGGTGCATCGCCTCAAGAGCGGGGACACCGACCCGATCCTGCGCACCCGCGCCGAGGAGTTGCTGGCCAAGCTGCAGCGCGAATGGAAGGACCGGCAAATGCTGGCGCGGCTGGAGGAGATCCGCCTGCGCAAGAGCGAATTGAAGGACAACCAGTTCGACGTGCAAGGAGCGGCCCGCGAGTACGCCACGGCCTTCCGCGATTACGGTATCGACGTGGAGAAGCTTCCGCCCGGCCAAGCCGGCGCGCACATCCGGGACTGCGCCATCGTCCGCGAGTTGGTCGCGGCCCTGGACGACTGGGGCGAGGCGAGCGGCTTCGACGCCCAGCGCCGGCGCTTGCTCGATGTGGCCCGACAAGCCGACCTCGACCCCTGGCGGCGGCGGCTGCGGGCGGCGCTGGCGGAGAAGGACCACGAAGCGCTCATGGAAGCTGCCCAGTCGAAGGAGGTGGCCAACCTGCCGCCGGCCACCCTGTACCTGCTGGCCAAGGCGCTCGTCAACGTCGGCGATCCGGTCGAATCCATCCGCCTCTTGCGCCTGGCCCAGCGCCTTCATCCCGACGATTTCTGGCTCAATTATCAGCTCGCCTCGCAGTTGGCCGACGCCAAACCGCCGCGCCGGGAGGAGGCCATTCGCTTCTACACCGCGGCGCTGGCCGTCCACAAGCACAGCGCCGGCATCTGCCTGAGTCTCGGCAACGTGCTGGGCAGTCAGGGCGGCTCGACGAGGCCATCGGGGCCTACCGCGAGGCCATCCGTTTGCAGAAGGATTTCGCCCTGGCTCACTACAACCTCGCCAACCTCCTGAACCAAAAGGGCCTGGCCGACGAGGCGTATGCCGAGTACCGCGAGGCCATTCGCCTCAAACCGAACTATGTCGAGGCGTACAACAACCTGGGCAGCGCTCTGGCCGATCGCGGCCGGCTCGACGAGGCGAGCGCCGCGTTCCAGAGCGCCCTGAAGGCATCGCCCGGACACGCCAGCTCGCACCACAACCTCGCGCTGGTGCTGATGCGCCGGCAGGAGTGGTCCGCCGCCCGCCTCGCCTGCCGGCAGGCGATCCATCATCAACCTCGCGAAGCCCAGTACCACAACACATTGGCCCACATCCTCGACAACATGGACCGCCGGCCGGAGGCGATCGCCGCCTACCGGGAGGCGCTTCGGCTCAATCCCCAGTACGGCTCGGCCCGCACGAACCTGACGCACGACTACCTGCGTCTGGGTGCGATCCCGGAGGCGCTCCTGTCGTTCCGCGACTCGACCCGTGCCGCGCCCAACAATGCCCCATCGCATTACCAACTCGGCAAGAGCTTGATGAACCAGGGCTGGCTCGAGGAGGCGAGCGCCGCCTTCCGCGAAGCGGTGCGCATCGACCCCGGCTACCTGGCCGCCTGGTTTGACCTGGGCACGGCCCTGTCGAAGCGCGGCCTGCACGAACAGGCCCTGGCGGCCGATCAGCAGGTGGTGCGCTTGCGTCCGAATTCTCCGACGGGCTACGTCAACCTCGGCGTGACCTACGGCGCGCTGGGCGATCTCGAACAGTCGATCGCGAGCTGGCGCACCGCGGTGCGGTTGGAGCCAAACAACGCCACGTTTCACCTGGGACTCGCCAACGCGCTGGACCGGGCTACGCATTTGAAGGAAGCCGTCGCCTCGTACCGCGAGGCAGTCCGCCTCAAACCCGATTATGCGCAAGCGCACAACAACATGGGCAACGCGCTGGCCAAGCAGGGCGAGTTGGAGGCGGCCGTCAAGTCGTATCGGTCGGCGCTGCGCCACAAGCCCGATCACGTTCTGGCCTGCTGCAACCTCGCCGCGGCGCTGCGCGAAATGGGCCGCACCGAGGAGGCCATCGTCACCTGCCGCGAGGCGCTGCGCATCCAGCCGCGCTCCGCGCAGGCGTACTTTTTCCTGGGATTGTACCTGCAAGAGCAGGGCCGGCTCGATGAGGCCCGTCACGCCCTGCGCACGGCCCACGAACTGGGCCAGCACACGCCGGGCTGGAGTCAGCCTTCCGCCCGCAAGCTCAAGGATTGCGAGCGTTTGATCGCGCGCGAGGCGGAGTTGTCGGCTTACCGGGCCGGCACGGCCAAGCCGGTCGATGTCGCCGCCTGCCTCGATTGGGCGTATCTGTGTCTGCACGGCCGGTCGCTCCCCGTCAGCGCGGCGAACTGTATCGGCAGGCATTTAACGAGCAACCCACCTTGATGGGCGATCTCCGCGAGGGCCACCGCTATCACGCCGCCCGCGCCGCCGCGCTGGCCGGTTTCGGTCGCGGCGAGGACGCGGACCAGCTCTGCGAGGCCGAGCGCGCCGAGTGGCGCAAGCAAGCGCTCGCCTGGCTGCGCGAGGATCTGGAAACGTGGCGCGAGCGCAGCGACGGCGGCAGCGCCCTCCTGCGCGGCTCGATCCAGAAGACCCTGCGGCGCTGGCGGAACGACGAGGCGCTGTGCGGCCTGCGCGACCCCGCGGCGCTGGCCCCGTTGCCGGCCGACGAACGGGACGCCTGCCGCTGTCTGTGGGAGGATGTGGATCGGCTGCTCGCCGAGCTTTCCGCGTCCCGTTGAGTCTGGGGGAAATCCATAATGCCGAAGCGGATGAAATCGCTCCTCTGTGCCCTGCTATTTTTCTGTCTTCTCGGACTCGCGTCGCCGACGACGGTTGCCGCCGCGGAGCCGGCGAAGGTCTACGTCATCCTCTGGTTCGACACCGAGGATTACCTCCTGCCGGCCAGCGATGACGCGGCCCTGCACCTGGCGGACTTCCTCACCGCCGAGGGCATCCGCGCCACCTTCAAGGTCGTCGGCGAGAAGGCGCGCACGCTGGAGCGCCGCAAGCGCGACGACGTGATCGCCGCCCTGAAGAAGCACGAGATCGGCTTTCACTCCAACTGGCACAGCGTCCAGCCCAGCCCGGCCATGTATCTGTCGCAGCTCGGCTGGGACGAGGGCGTGCGCGAGTTCGACCGCCGCGAGGGGCCGGGACGGGCCGACGTCGAGCGCATCTTCGGACAGGCGCCGACGTGCTACGGCCAGCCGGGCAGCTCGTGGGGGCCGCAGAGCTACGGGGCCATGAGCAAGTGGGGCATGGAGGTCTATCTCGACGCCGGCAGCCACGTCAACCTGGACGACAAGCCCTGTTACTACGGCGGCGTACTGAATCTGTACAAGCTGGCGCACACGCTGCGGGCCGACCTGAACGACCCCAAGCAGCTGCAGCGGGCGGAGGACCGTTTCGCCGCAGGCCCGCAAGGAGCTGCTGGCCGAGGGCGGCGGCATCGTCAGCATCTTTTATCATCCCTGCGAGTTCGTCCACAAGCAGTTCTGGGACGGCGTCAACTTCCGCGCGGGGCCAACCCGCCGCGCGAGCAGTGGAAGGCTCCGCCCGCCAAGACCGCCGAGGAGACGCGCATCGTCGTACCGGGTCTTCGAGGATTACGTGCGCTTCATCAAGCGCTTCCCCGAAGTGCGTTTCATCACCGCGTCCGAGGCGGCCAAGCTGTATCGCGACCGGGCGCTCGGCCGTCGCTTCACGCCGGACGAGTTGAAAGCCATCGCGGCGGCCGTCGGCGAGGAAGTGAGTTTCCAGCGCACGCAAGGACATACGCCCTGTCGGCCAGCGAGGTGTTCGCGCTGCTCAACGACTACGTGGGCGAACACGGTGCCGGCCATGCCCCGGAGGACGTCGAGCTGAAGACGACGCCGCTGGGACCGACCGGCCGCGTTCCCTTGATGGCCGAGACAGTGACGACGGACGCCAGCCAGTTCCGCCGGACCAGCGTCGATGTCGCCGACTTTCTGCGCAAGCAGGGACGCATTCCCACGGACGGTCTGGCTGGGCAGCCGCCCGGTGCCGCCGGAGGCGTACCTGGCGCGCTGGCCCGGATTGCGCAAACTGTTGCTCGACGGCAAGGCGATGCCCGAAACGATCGAGATCAAGCCGGCGAAGTTGGCCGCGGCGCAGCTACGTGGCGGATGACGATCCGCGTAAATTGTGGGGTTGGGTGATTTTCCCGCCGGGGTTCCGAGCGCCGGCGCTGATGGAATTGGCGAAGAAACAAGCCTGGACGCTCAAGCCCGCTATCCTGGAGCGTTAAATCTATCATCCCCCGGCGCCAGCAGGAGTGTCCTTGCTGGCGCCGGGGGATGATAGCGTTACATGTTCTCGCGTTTTTCCTCGACGAGCGTTTGGATGCGTTCACCGAGGAGCGCGATATCAAACGGCTTCTTGAACGCTTCGCTGTAGCCGTACTGGGTCAGCGCTTCGGGGTTGGCTTCATCTTCGCTGGCCAGGGCGATGATGAGGGTGGTTTCGTACTGGGCGTTGCGGCGCAGATTCTGGGCGATTTGCAGCGCTTCGCTGCGGCCCATCGCTAAATCCACAACGATGGTGTCGGGGTGGAAGCTCTCGGCCTGGATGCCGGCCTCGAAGCCGCTGTGGGCCACTTCGTATTTGTAATCCTCGTCTTCGGGCAAGAGTTCCTTGAGCCGCTCGATGAAGAGTTGCTCGGCGCCGATGATGAGGATTTTGTGCCATCCTTCTTCCTCCAGCTCGCCCAGCGGCATGCCGTGCTCTTTGAGGAAGCGGATGAGGTGTTCGCGGGGAATCCGGCGGTCCTGGCTTCCCGGAATGCGGTATCCGCGGAGGCGGCCGGAATCGAACCATTTGGAAACCGTCCGGGGTGCGACCTTGCATATCTTCGCGACTTGCCCGGTGGTAAAGACTTTTTTCATCGCAGGCACTCCATAATCCTGTATTGCTGAGTCCCCTCCCGACCGGCGGACGCGGGGGCACGGCCGGGGAGTCGTCCCGCCCGTCCTGGCGCGGCGGAGGCCAGCGAGCGGAGGGGCGGGTTGTCTTCCGCCTCGGCTACAGAAGTAAATCGGCACGCGGCCCTCCCAAGATAAGAAAAAGGCCACAGCCTAGGGAGGTTCTGCCGGTTTGCCTTCCTGTGCCCGTTCCGCTCCTTGCCCCAATTGCCAGAGAAGCGGCGAACGGACGGCGGACGCCTGGCACACCGAGGAACGCGCGACATCAAAGGAGATCAACGAAGGGGATGGGCCGCCTGTTCCGTTCCGCTCTCATTGTAGAGGCGCGGACAAGGGGATTTGCCGGATTATTGGTTTGCTTGCTTCGCAGAAGCGTTACTGTGGCGGCACGCTGCTACCGTGCCGGTTTTCAGGCACGCTAGCAGCGTGCCGCCACAATGCTTTCCGCTAGCGCTAAACGAAATCACTTCGCCAGGTGTTTGCGGAACACGACCATATGATCGCCGTCACTGTAATAATCGCGCAACTCGCCGGTGATCTCGTAGCCATGCTTCAAGTAAAAGCGCCGCGTCAGATCGTAGTGCGGCAGCGACGAGGTTTCGATGAACAGCACCCGGCCCTTTTTGGCGCGGATGTCGTCCTCGGCGTGGCGGAGCAGTTTTCCGCCGATCCCCTTGGCCTGGGTGTCGCGCGTCACGGCGATCCAGTACAGATACCACGTCCGATCGGTCATGGCCGCCGGCGCGTAATACGCGTAGCCGAGGATTTTGCCGTGTTGCTCGAAGGTGACGGCGATGTGCCCGGCGGCGTGGGTGCTGGCGTGATAATCGCTGAGCACCTCGTTGAGCGCCTCGACCTCGTGCGGTTTGAAGACGCCGGTCTGCTCGGTCAGTTTGAGCAGGTGCGGCGTATCGGTGGGGGTGGTCGGTCGGATCATGGCGGGACTCCTTGTTATTCACCGGACGCGGCCGGCACATGGCCGATCAATACCCGCATACGCTGGCCGATGCGCAAGGGCGGCTGACCTGGATGGATGGCGATGAGGCATTCGAGGGCGCGCATGTCTGTGAACGCAGTCGGATCTTGAGGGTTAGGCCGGCGCCGGCCGTACCAGCCGGCGATCGCGCTCGACCTTGCCGCGCCAGGCCGTGCCGCCGTGGGCGTCGTCTTTGACCAGCGCCGCCTGCCCGACCGTGACGCGGTCGGCGAATTCCTGATCGACCTCGCGCGCGCACGAATAGCGGTTCGTCGGCGCGGAATTGCACGACGGGTTGGCCGGGCTGTCCCGTCAGACACGTCGCCCACGCCGACGTGGACGCGCTGGACCGTCCCCGCCGCCGGTGCTTTCAAGGCGCATTCGTCGAGCTGGTGCCGTGCCTGCTCCCGGCGCGTTTGCGCTCGCTTCACGTCGGCCCGCGCCTTCCGCATGGCCGGAGCGGGGTCGGCCGCCTGGAGGGCGGCGAGCTTTTCCCGCTCCGCGCGTTCGCAGCGCTTCGAGTGCTTTGACCTCATCGCGCGTCAGGGCGACTTCGTAATCGGTCACGAGGTTGTTCTTGCGCTGATCTTCCTTGTGCCGCAACATCCGCCGGGCCGCGTCCGCGCGGAGACCGGCGGCCTCGACGGCCGCTTGTTGGCCGGCGATTTGTGCCCGGTGCTGGCGGGCGAGCTGGTTGGCCTGTTCGAGTTGCGCGTTGGCCGCCTCCAGGGCCGATTCCGCTTCGTCCGCCTGGAATTTGGCGTCTTTATCGTCGAGCCGCAAGAGCGCCTGGCCAGCCGAAACCGTCTGATTCTCGTGGACGAAAACTTCCGCGACGCGACCCGGTCGCAGCGGGGCCAGCGTGCGGACGCCGTGCTCGACATCGACGTAGCCGATGCACACCACGCCTTCTTTGTCGCCAGTCGCCGGAGACCGATTCGCCATCCGCATGAGACGGAGATTGCGACTTGCCACAAATGATTGGCGGTCCAGCCGGCGCCGGCAATGCCGGCGAGCAGGACGACCAGGATTATCAGTTGCAGAATCTTTTTCGTCTTCATGGCACACCGATAATGGCCGGGCCGACGGGCGTGCTGGCCTCGCGCAGCCGGCCATCCTCCATGCGGTAAATGCGGTCGGCGTAGGGCGCGATCCGCGGATCGTGCGTGACCATCACCACCGTCGAGCCGCAGCGGTGGGCCGTCTCGCGAAGCAGCTCGACCACGAGTTCGCCGTTCTCCCAGTCGAGGGCGCTGGTCGGCTCGTCGGCGAAGAACAGGTCCGGCTGCTTGATGAGCGCCCGGCCGATGGCGACGCGCTGCTTTTCTCCGCCGGACAGGTGCTCGGGCAGAGATCCGCCTTCGACTCCAAACCGAGCAGCGCGAGCATGTCCGACACCTTGCGCTCGACCGCGACCGACGGCGTGTCGGTCCCCCAGCGCAAGACCATCTCCAGGTGATCGTGCGCCGTCAGGGCGGGCAAGAGGTTGGCGCCCTGAAAGATAAACCCGCAATGGCGGAGCCGAAACGCCTCGCGCTGCCGGTCGGACATCCGCCAGATGTCCTCACCCAGTACCGTCACCTCGCCGTCGTCGGGATGCAGGAGGCCCGACAGCACCGCCAGGAGTGTCGTTTTGCCGCTGCCCGACGGCCCCATGAGCAGCGACATTTGCCCCGCGCACACCTCCAGCGAGACGTTGCGGACGGCCACGGTCGTGGCCTCGCCGCTGCCGAACGAACGGCTGAGTTCCCTGCCGACGATGGCGATTTTCTCGAAAGCCATGAAGATCCTTTTTTCTGACCAGCCCGAAGCGCCAGCGAGGGACTTCCCTCGCTGGCGCTTCGGGCTAGTAAATCAGCGCAGCAGCGTGGCCGGCTCCACCAGACGCAGGGAGCGCAGGGCCATCAATCCGGAGAACAGGGCGATGGTCATGGTCCCTGCTATCGTACCGGCCAGCAGCCAGGGGGGAAGCTGAACCTCGGCCCCGATGCTGCCGGCCACGCGCGCCAAGACGAACGCGACCGGCAGCGAGGTGGCCACGCCCGCAATACCGATCCAGAACGATTGGGCCAGCACCATCGCCGAGATGCGCCGCGCGGAATGCCCAGCGCCCGCAACACCGCGTATTCGCGCAGCGACGCCGCCGTCGCCGCGTACAGCGTTTGGCTGGTGATGACCAGTCCCACCGCCAACGCCAGAAGCGAGGTCAAGCCAAGGGCCAGGCCGACGCGCGTTTGCGTCAGCCAGTACAGCCGTGTTTGCAGAGAAAACTCGCCGCGCGTGGCGACCGCCATTTCCGGATACTTGCGGCGCAGGCGCTCGGCCACGGCGGAGGCATGTTGTTCATTCCGGCAGCGAGCCAGCAGATATTGGGCGCGATCCGTGCCGAAAAAGGGCATCAGGAGGCGGGCCGTCTGCACCGAGCAAAAGATATAAGGCCCCCAGATGCTCTTGTAGCCGTGAACCAGGCCGACGACGCGAACCTTGTGGCCCATGATCTCCGCGCTGTCGCCGACGCCGTGCTTCAGACCCAGACGCTTCAACTCCTGCGCATCGATGACCACGGACCCCGGTTCGGTCAGGCGAATGCGCATTTCGCGCGGCAGGTCGCGCACAGCGCCCAGCGAGGATTGCTCCAGGCGTGCGCCGATGATGCAGGCGTGGACCGCGCCGCCGGTCGGCTTCTGCCAGTATGCGAATTCGTAGAGATAGCTCTCGGCGTCTTCCACTTCAGGCTGGGCCTGGAGGCGCAACAGCCACGACTCGGGGATAGGATGGCCCAATTCGATGCTCGGCACGTCGCGGACGGCGACCCACAGTTCGGCGGCGGCGTGGTCGATCGGCTTGGAGGTGACGGACAGCGTTCCCAGCAGCACGCCGAATTGCACCGCGATCAACACCGCGCTAAAGAGACACGGCCAGGACGGCGGGCAAGAAGCGGTTGCGGCCGTGCCAGAGGATTTTCAGTGAATAAGGTCGGCGCATGCAAAATACCACTTGCCGTTTAGCGACGCTTCGCAGAAGCGTTTCTTACCACATCGCTTCTGCGAAGCGTCGCTAAACGAATACGTTTTAGGCAACCGAGCTGCCAACGGTTAACGTAGCGGTCTGCGCCGGAAGACGAGGGAATCCGGCCATACAAGCGCGTCTGCACCAGATCGGGCGGCGACCACGCCGGCAAGTCGGCCAGCCCGCCGCCGCAATAGATGTGATGCCAAAGCTGCGTCGAGATGACGCCGATCAATCCCATGTCGAGCGAGAAACGGTACAGCGACTTCCGGGCCTTCCGGAGCTGCGCCTCGCCGGGCCAGTTGCACCGCGGCCGGGTCGAAATAGCCGGTCTTGCGCAGCGATTCCGGACTGAGCAACTGATCCACCCAGCGCGGCCGATCCGGGCCGACGAACGCCTTGCCCATGTTGGCGCGAAACATGGTCTTGCGGTCGGTTGGCGAGCTGGCGGCGGCAGCACGCGGGCGGCGACGCGGCGGAGAAGCCATTTGTCGGTCCAGCCGCGCAGCTTGTACTCCGGAGCCAGGCTGGCGCAGAAATCCACCACGCGCTCATCCAGGAAGGGATAGCGGCCCTCCGTGGCGGAATGGCGCGTGGCCCGGTCGCCCTTTGCCGACAGGAGCATGCCGGTCAACATGACCCGATAGCCGGCGTACAACGACTGGTTGAGCGGATGCCAGCGCCGCATGTCGGTCGGCCGGCACCGGCACGTCGTCGTAGGCCGAGTGGCCGTCCAGGCGCTCCCACAGGCCGGCGGAGAAGAGCATCTCGCGGCTCTGGGCCATGAGCTCCCAGGAAAACTGCTGGGCGGTGCGGATGCCGGCCGTCGCGGCCAACGGCGGCCGATGCTGGCTGCCGCCGCCGATCAGCATGCGACATGGCGATGTCTCGCACCGAGCGATCGAGCGGCCGGCCGAGCTTGTTCAAGCATGAGTTGCAGAGCGGTGCCACTTGAACCAGATGTAGCCGGCCAACGCCTCGTCCGCTCCCTCGCCGGTCAGGGCCACGATGTTGCCCGCCCTCCGATTGGCGGCGGCCAGCAGCAACGTGCCGACGCAGGACGTATCCATCACCGGACCTTCCGCCCCGCGGACGACGTGCGGATAATTGTTGATGATGTCGGCCTCGGTGACGTTCACCGTCGTCAGCCGGGAGCCGAGCAGGCGAGCCGCCTCGGCCGCCTTGTCGCGCTCGTCACAAGGCCCGGACTTGTCCAGGCCGATCGTGAACGACGCGATCGGCTCGCCCCGCTCTTGCGAACTCAGCCCCAGGATGATGGTTGAATCGAGTCCGCCGCTGAGATAGCAGCTGAGCGGCACCTCGCCGACCAGCCGACGCCGGACGGCGCCGCGCAGCAGCGCCTCCAGTTCTTCCGCGGCCTTTTCGGGGTCGTCGTAGCGGCTTTCCGCGCCGGCGTCGGGGAAATCCAGATCCCAGTAGCGGATGCAGTTCGATCCGGCCTTCGTGGACCTTGAGCAAAATGTCCGGGCGGCAGGGAGTGAATCCCCTCGAACAGGGTGCGCCGGCTGGGCAGCGAGAAGAAGTTGAAGAAATAGTCGATGCCGCGAACGTCCGGCCTCGCGTCGATCAGTCCGGAAGCGAGGAGGCTCTTGATCTCGGACGCCCACAGCAGCCAGCCATCCGCCTCGGCGTAGAACAACGGGCTGATACCGATTCGATCGCGGCCCAGCAGCACCGTCCGTCCGCTTGCGGTCCCACAAGGACACGCCGAATTGACCGTAGGCCTGATCGAACACCTTCTCGCCCTGGTCCTCGTAAAGATGGACCCAGGCTTCGGTGTCGCAGCGGGTCGAGCAGCCGATGGCCGTTGGCGAGCAACTTCTCGCGGATTTCGGGATAATCGTACAGCTCGCCCTCGTAGGCCACCCAGACGTTGCCGTCCTCATTGGAGAGCGGTTGCCGGCCGTTGGCCACGTCGATCACCGACAGCCGGCGGACGCCCAGGGCCAGTCCCGGCTCGCGGTGCAAATGCTCGTCGTTCGGCCCCCGGTGCGCGATCGCCCCGGTCATGCGCAAAGGCGCTCCTCCGGGAACTCGCGCCGGCCAGTCAGATCAAACGCGCCCGCAATCCCACACATGCCTTAACCTCCCCCAGCATTTTCCACGAGTGGCCACAGTCGATGCTCCACGCCCAGGTCCGCCAACAGCGTTTCCAGCGTGCTCAGGTCGAGCCGGCCATCCCGCACGCGCCGCTGCGCCCGGCAGTCGCGGATCATCCGCTCGGCGCCCGGGAAAGCCGATCTGCCGCAACAGCGATTCCCACACGTCCAGTTCGGGACTGGCGAACCACACCGACGGCAGGGCCAGCGCGCGGACGAAGAATTCTTTCTCCCGCCGGCTCAGGCCGTGGTAGATGATCGCGCCCAGGCTCTTGAACAGGCCGTTGTGGGCCGACTCGTCGCGGCGGTGGATTTCCGTGGTGATGCGGTTGAGCGGCTGAATGTCGTGGGCGTTGGACAAGAGCCGCAGATAATCGCTGACAAGCACCTCCGAGACAACGGCGGTCGCCAACTGGATGAGGATTTTTTGCCAGCGCTCGGGGAACTGTTCCTGATGGCGGCGCATGTTGGTGACAAGCTCGAAGGAGGGGATGCGCAGCTCGCGTTAATCTCCTGCGCTGGCGGGTCACGCCGTTGGCTTGAAGCACCAGCAGAATGTGATACGACTCGTCGATCAGCGCCTGCGAGACCGCTTCGCAGTAGCGGTGCCGCGGGAAACCGTCCACGTCGCCGTCGATCAGGTGCATGCAGGCCGGCGAGACGATCTTGGATTCGATGGCGACCGTCTTTTCGTTGTAGGCCAGCCAGCCGCACGAGAGCACCGCCTGCCGGTACGGCTCGGGAGCGCGGAGGAAGATCGGGTGATCGTGAAAGGGAAGCAGCTCGGTCAGAAAATCCGGTTTGGCGTCGTCGTAGGCCACGCCGGGATCGAGATCGGACTTGCGCACGCCGGCGCGGGCCGGCCAGGTGAGGGCCAGTTTTTCCAACCGTTCGCTGTCGTGTTGCTGATCGTGGTCCTCGCCGTGGGGTTCCGCAGTTGCCGGGGAAACGAGTTCCAACTCGCCTGGGCTGGTGGGGGTCATTCACGCTCTCCTGCCCGAACAAGGGGCGATGCCTTCCGCGCCTCCCTTGTGTTCGTGGTTGTCTGGGTCGCGTTCCATCTTCGGACATATGGACAAATGGCGTGCCAGGACGCCGTCTGAACCGTTCTCCAGGAGGCAACTCCCGCTGAGCTGCCGTTAACAAATATCATTTTAGGTAAAAAGCGAAAAATGGCGCGTTGGGGAAAAATGGAAGGTTCTTTTCCCGTCTTGATTGGGTTTCTTTTTAGTTCGGTTCTCGAAGGAATTGTAAGGATCCGCGGCGACATAATGGGAAGATGGATTCCCAAACCGGGTTGATCCGGCTTGGTTGGCAATTTGGCAATTTGGCAATGTCGCCCCTTTTTCTTGACGTTAATCCTTATCAATAGGGAGCTTGCAAAACAGACCCCACTCTGCCAATGGTCGTGCCATTTGGCAGAGTGGCCAACAATCCTCTCCTCCCTTTCGGCTTGTCGGGAGGGTTTTCCCCGGCTTGCCGGGGGCTATGTGATCTTGGCTCCCTTACGGCCGCCCAAGTACAATCGTTTTTTCACCCAGACGGCATCGCTTCCAATCCCGACATCGAATGACCGAAAGGATGGGGTCATGCGAGTCTGTCTCTTTGAAGAGCGCGGCGCCCTCGACCTGGAACCGCTGAGTCTGACGCGCCCCGTCTTTGAGCTTTTGTGCGGACTCACCTCGCTGGCCGCCAAGCAAAGTCGCTACTTTCCGCCCGGTCCTCGCGGCGTCCTCGTCCGTCCCCACCTGACGGAACTCTACCGGCTCCCCTCGGCCGCGCTGCCGGTCAATGACCTCGCCTGGTTGCGCGGGACCGACCATCCTGGTCAACGGCCGTTGGCTGCCGCCATCCATCCCGCCGCGGATCGCGGAATGGTCCGCCCCCTGCGTGGCCCTTGTCCACGACGAAATCGCCTTCGCGGTCGTCGAGCCGGAGCACCTGGCCGACTGCTTGCCGGACACGCTGGAGGACTGCCTGGCCGCCTGGAAGGCGAGCTTGCCGCGGCGCCCGGCCGGTGGTCGCATGCGTGCGCTGCTTATGGGAATTGGTGCGCCAAAACGGCGAGCAAATCCTGGCCGACTGGCAGACGGCCGGCCCTCCCTTCGAGACCGATCCGAGCACTCACGACCGGCCCGGACTGGCCGTCGTCGGCCCGCGCGATTCGATCGCCATCCATCCCACGGCCCGTCTCGATCCGATGATTGTCGCCGACGCCACACACGGCCCCGTCATCATCGACCGCGATGCCGTCGTCACCGCGTTCACGCGCCTGGAGGGGCCGTGCTACGTCGGCGCGCGGACGCAGGTTCACGGCGCGAAGATCCGGGCCGGCACCACGCTCGGCCCCGATTGCCGCATCGGCGGCGAGGTCGAATGCAGCATCGTGCAGGGCCACAGCAACAAGTATCACGACGGATTTCTCGGCCACGCCTACGTCGGCGAATGGGTCAACCTCGGCGCCGGCACGCAGAACAGCGATCTGCGCAACGACTACGGCGAAATCACCGTCACGGTCAACGGCCGGCTCGTACCCACGGGACTGACGAAAGTCGGTTGTTTTCTGGGCGACCACACGAAGACCGGCCTGGGCACGCTGCTCAACACCGGCACGAACGCCGGCGTCTTTTGCAACCTGCTGCCGGGCGGTTTGCTGCCGCGCTACGTGCCGTCGTTTGGCAGTTGGTGGAACGAAGGGCTAGCCGACCGTGCCGATTTGCCGAATCTGTTGCGGACGGCCGCGGAGGTGATGCGCCGGCGGAATGTCATCTTCACGGAGACCCATGCGGCACTGTATCGGATGCTGTTCGAGCAGACGGCCGGTGAGCGCCGCCAGGCTGTGCGCCAGGCCGAGTTGCGGGCGCTGCGACGAAGTGCGTGAAAGGAAAATCTGATTAGCCCGAAGCGCCAGCGAGGGCCTATCCTCGCTGGCGCTTCGGGCTAATCAGGTTTGCAGAAGGTTACACTTCCCAGTATTTCTTCTGTCCGGCCGCCGTCAGCAGGGCGCGCTTGACGGCGACGGCAATCAGCTTCAGCTTGTAGGCGTTCTGGGCCAGCGGCTTGGCGCCTTCCGCGGCGGCCTCGCCGGCCGCCGTCGCCGTCGTCTCGCTCACTTCCTTGCCTTCGATCGCCTTCGCCGCCGCTAGGGCGATATGAGGCGTCGGCGCGACGTGGCCCAGCACGATCTTGACATCCTTGGCCTTGCCGCCATCGTCCTTGAAGGCGACGGCTGCCTGAACCAACGGCCAATCGTAAGCCTGTTTGTGACGCACTTCGTAGCTGGCGTTCTTGACGCTGACATGCGTATCGAATTCCACCGCGACCACCATCTCGTTGGGCCTCAGGATGTGTTCGCGTTCCGTCGCCTTGTCGGGCGCCCGGAAAAACTTGGCCAGCTCAATGGGACGGCTCTGACCGCCCGGGCCGATCGTGAAAGCGGTGGCACCCAGCGCGATCAGCGCAGGGGCCAGCGTCGAGGGGTTGACGATCACGCACTTGTGTCCCTCCGTGAAGACGGCGTGATAGCGGTTCTCGCCGTCGATGGCGAAGCACTTGTCGCCGCCTTTGAGCAGACAGTGGACGTGTTCGTCGCGGAAGTACCAGCAGCGGTTGCGCTGGCACAGGTTGCCGCCGAGCGTGCCCATGTTGCGGATCTGCGGCCCGCCGATGTCGCCGGCCGCCGTGGTCAGCGCCGGGAAGTGCTTGCGGAGCGCGGGGTGCTCGGCAATCGCCGCCAGCTTCACGCCCGCGCCGAGCGTCACGGTGGGAGGATTCTGATCGCCCACGGCAATGGTGGTAAATTTGCCACCCAGGCTGGCCAAACTGATGACCTTGTCCGGTTGGGCGACGTACTCCTTCTGCAAATCCAGCAAGTCCGTGCCGCCGGCCAGGAGTTCGCTCGTGCCCCACATGTTATCGAGCAGGCCGACCGCTTGTTCCGGCGTCGTCGGCCGATAGTAAGTGAAGTTCTTCATCTAACCCTTCCCTCCTTTCGCCGCCAGCGCGGCCAGCACTCGTTCCGGCGTGAAGGGTGTATGAGGCACCCGGACGCCAATGGCATTGAAAATGGCGTTGCCGATGGCCGCGTGCGTCGAGATCGTGGGCGGCTCGCCGACGCCGATGACGCCGCGCTCCGGCATGTCGTGCAGATGGACGATGATCTTCGGCATGTCCTCGATGCCGCCGAGCTTGTAGAACTCCATGTCCGGGTTGACCTGCCGGCCGGTCACGCGGTCCATGATGCGCTCCTCGAAGAGCGCGTAGTTGAGTCCCATGATGACGCCGCCGGCCACCTGCGATTCGCAGGTCAGCGCGTTGACCACCAGGCCGCAGTCCTGCACGGCCACGATCTGCGTGCAGCGGACCACGCCGGTTTCGGTATCGACCGCGACCTCGGCGATCTGCACGCCGCCGACGCCGGAGCTGGAAACGTCCCGGCTATCCGGCTTGATCGATTCGGCGAACTCCCAGAAGCCGGTCTGCTTCACCTGCTCCTGGCCCAACGCGGCGCAGGCCTCCTTCCACGACCAGGTCTTGCCGCCGGCCGTGTCGCGCACCTTGCCCAGCTCGGCGACGAGGTTCTCCGGTTTGGCTTCGAGCTTGGGCGCGATCTTGGCGAACAGGTCGTCGCGCGCCGCGGTGGCCGCCCGCAGCGTGGCGGGGGCTTGCGACGGAATGGTCGTGCTGCCACCCGAGCCGGACGAAGCGCCGTAGGGACTTTCCCCGAACTCCAACGCAATCTGGGTCGGCTCCAGGCCGAGGAGTTCGGCCGTCACCAGGGCGGTGACGGTGCGCTGGCCGGTGCCGAGATCCTGCGTCGAGGTACGGGCCGTCACCGAGCCGTCGGCGCTGATGGTGATGGTGCATTCGTTGCGCGGCCCGGCCTGCCCGCCCCAGGTGTGCAGCGCCATGCCGATGCCGTGCTTGATAACGCCGTCGGTACGCCCCGGCGGGTGCCATTTTTCCTTCCAGTGCGCTAACCCGAGGGCGATATCCATCTCTTGGTTGTAGATGGTGTTTCGCAGGGCCGCGATCGAATGCGGGGCGTTCTTCGCCGCAACCGGATCGTTCTTCGGCAGGTTTTTCCGGCGAAGCTGCGACGGGTCCATCTCCAACTTGGCCGCCAGGTCGTCGAGGATGAACTCGGTGAGCGTGCAGTTCTGCGGGTGGTTGGGCGCTCGCATGGCGCGCTGCTGCTGCGTGTTGGTGCGGATGGGCGTGTGCTTGCGCTTGTATTCCGGGTAAAATTTGCCGCCCACTTGGTATAGATACACGTAGGGCAAGGCGTTGAACGTCACGGTCGCACTGGCGCCGACGCCGGGTGTGCCGTAGCAATCGACCTCGTAGGCGGTGAGGACGCCTTCCTTGGTCGCGCCGACCTTCACCTTGCCGAAGGCCGACGGACGGCAGCCCCCGGCGACGATCTCGTCGGCTCGATCGAGCATCAGCTTGACGGGCGCCTTGGCCATCCGCGCCAGCTCGGCTGCCACCTGGCCCTGAATGTCCGGGCCGAACTTGCTGCCGAAGCCGCCGCCCATGTAGTGCGTGATGCACTTGACCTTGCTGGCCGGCAGATCGAGCTTGTACTTGCCGGAGAAATAGCCCGCCAGCGCGGCGGCCGTGCCGGCGACGGCCTGCGTCGAGGCCCACACGGTCAAGCCGCCGTCGGCGCCCCACTCGGCTACCAGGCCGTGCGATTCCAGGCACTGATGGCAAATGGTCGGCACGCCGTATTCGCCCTCGACCGTCACCGCGGCGTCGGCCATGCCCTTGTCGAAATTGCCCGAGGCCGCTTGCTGGGACGCCATCACGTTTTTGCGCGAGCCACGGCTCATCGAGACCGTTTGGCGATCTTCCTTGAGGGCGTCCTCCTCCTTGACGGTGTGCGGAAGCACGTCGTACTCAATCTTGACGGCGTGGATGGCGTCGTGGG
This sequence comes from uncultured Planctomycetota bacterium, assembly GCA_963767535.1. Lineage (GTDB taxonomy): Bacteria > Planctomycetota > Planctomycetia > Gemmatales > Gemmataceae > JAJPHU01. The sequence continues at coordinate 3,406,569 of CAVYEC010000003.1, read as the reverse complement.
CATGTTCCTCGGTGTCGGCGGCCAGCGCGAGAATTTCCTCGCCGGCGTAGTACACCTCCTCGCCGGCCTTGCGGACGAGGTAAACCGCCTTCACGCCGGGCATCTTCGCGGCGGCGTCGGTGTCAAGGGTTTTGATCTTGGCGTGGGCGTGCGGGCTGCGCAACATGAGTGCTTGCAGCTGGCCGGGGCGGTTGATGTCGAAGCTGTATTTGGCCTTGCCGGTCGCCTTGGCGGGGCCGTCGAGGCGCTGAATCTTGCTGCCGATGAGGCGTCGTTTTTTGGGCCAGGAAGTCGCCATGAGTTAGCCTCCCTTCTTCTGCGTTTGCTTCTGCGTTTGGCACAAGGCGGCGATGGCGTCGCGCATCTGCTGGTAGGTGCCGCAGCGGCAGATATTGCCGGAGAGTGCTTCTTCAATCTCGGCCGGCGTCGCCTGCGGGTTCTTGTCGAAGGCGGCGCGCATGGCCACCACGAAGCCGGGCGTGCAGAAGCCGCACTGCTGGGCGTCGTGCTTGGCGAAGGCGGCCGGCACCGCGTCGAGCTTGCCGCCGTCGATCAGGCTCTCGGCGGTCTTGATCTTCTTGCCCTGCGCCTCCAGCGCCAGCAAGGTGCAGGAGTAGACGGGCTTGCCGTCCACCAGGACGGTGCAGGCGCCGCAGGTGCCGCGGTCGCAGACGCGCTTGCAGCCGGTCACGTCGAGGTAATTGCGCAAGGCGTCCAGCAGCGTCACGCGCGGCTCGATGTCGGCAGTCATCTGGGCCTCGTTGACATCAAGCGTCAGCTTGACCGCACCCGGCCCGACGGGCGGCACGCCGAGGTTGGCGGGTGCGGCCTCGTTGGCCTCGGCGGCCGCAGCCGGGGCCGCCTCGACCAGGGCGACCGTCGCGGCGGTCGCTCCGGTGGTGCGCAGGAAGTCACGCCGGGATAGTCCCGGCCCGTTCTTGTTGCGTCCCTGTGTGTCGCTCATCAGTCGGGACCTCCCCCTGGGATGGCAAAAATGAAGACGGTTCGTCTCGCGCGGGCGCACTGGAGATGGGAGGATTCTAAGGGCCAGTCGCGCGGCGAACAAGGAAAAACGGGAATAAAGCATACGGTTTTTTGCGTCCCTCATTCCCGCGCCCCGCGTGGGAATGAGACGAGGGCAGCGAACAAGGGAAAAACAGGAATAAAGCATCCGGATTTTCGGTTTTCTGTTTGACTATGAGAATCCTCCCTATGAGAATCACAAGAAGAGTAAGAGGTGCGCGATCCCCAAGGGAGGCGAGCCATATCGGTACTCTGGTTTCCCCCGCGCCGATCGGAAAGCCATAAGTGCGGCCCGCCGGGCCGAGGCGTCCCCTAACCCTTTTTCCTCTCCAGGGAGGACGGTCTCATTCCTCTTCGGGCCTTCTCCGAATCATGCCGCACTTAATGGCTCTCGATTGCATTGTTTTTCGCCTTTTTCTTCATCCCGTTCCAGGAGGTGTCTCATGCCGTATTTCCGTGTCCTTCGCCGCTGGCGCGGCTTCACGCTGATCGAGTTGTTGGTGGTGATTGCCATCATCGCCATCCTCATCGGCCTGTTGCTGCCGGCCGTGCAGAAGGTGCGCGAGGCCGCCGCCCGCGCCCAGTGCCAGAACAACCTCAAGCAGATGAGCCTGGCGACGATCAACTGCGCCGACACGCATCAAGGAGTGCTGCCGTGCGTCAATGGCCTGTATCCGAACCCGAACGCCTCGCCGAATAATTCCTACGCCACGCTCTTTTTCCAAATCCTGCCCTTCATCGAGCAGCAAAACTTCTACAACGCGACGTTCCAGCCGACCGACCCCAGCGGCCAGAACGGCAATAATCCGAGTTATTCGCCCTACTGGAACTTCACGCCCCGGGCCGCCATCAAGACCTACATCTGCCCCAGCGACCCCACCGTGTCCGGCAACGCCTCGACCGGCTGGAACGCCAACGCCGGCAGCTACGGCATCAACGCCCAGATGTTCCCGTTCTACTGGCACGGCTATCAGCGCTATCCGGCCAGCATTCAGGACGGCACCTCCAACACGATCTTCTTCACCGACAAGCAGGCGGCGTGCAATCAGCCGTGGTGGGAATCGCAGGTCGCCTTCGCCGTCTCGGATTGGCAGCCCAATCCCGTCAACTGGTATTTCGTCATCGGGCCCAAGCCGATCGGCAATTGCAGCAACCCCAGCACCCTGCAAAACCAGCCGATCTCCTGGCACACGGGCGGCATCAACGTGGACATGGGCGACGGCAGCGTCCGCCTCGTGGCCCAGGGCGTCAGCATGAACACCTGGACCTTCGCCTTGACGCCCGCCAACGGCGACATTCTGGGTCCGGATTGGTAAAAAGCACGAACCGAACGTCTTTCCGAGCCTGAAGCGTCAGCGAAGGCCACCTTCGCTGACGCTTCAGGCTCGGAAGTAAATCGTTCTTTCCATTAGTCCTCGGTTTTGGAGACTCTTGCAATCATGGGTAATCAAGCACGATCCTGGCGGGTCCGTGCCGGCGGTTGGGTCCTGCTGTGCGGCCTGGTCACGGCGGCCGGCTGCGGCAGCCCGAAGGGGACCGTTTCGGGCAAGGTGACGTTCAAAGGCCAACCCCTCCCCGGCGGCACCATCTCGTTTGTCCCCGAGAAGGGAGGGGCGGTCACGGCGGACATCCAGGAAGACGGCAGCTTTACGGCCCCCAACGTCCCGACCGGCCCCGCCAAGATCACGGTGGAAACCATGTCGGTTCGACCCCAAGCCGAGTCCGGCGTCAAGCCCATGACACCGCCCCCGGACGCCATCCCTCCGGGCATCGACCCCAAGAACCTGCCGCCGGCCATGCGCGCCAAGACTCAGGAGAAAAAGTTCGTGCCGATCCCCGAGGGCTACGGCGACCCGGAAAAATCCGAGTTGACCTACACGGTCAAGAGCGGCAAGCAGGTACATAACGTCGATTTGCCGTAGTTCGTGGGGGAATGCGCAGGTAGGATGGCACCATGGGCGTTCTTCCCAGGGAACGAAAAGCACGGCGGTGCTGCTTCCTTCTGCTCGCGCTCTTCCTGGGCGGGGCCGCGGCCGGCGCCGCGGCCCATCTGCGTGCCTGGTATCAATATCGAGCCGCCCAAAATGCCCTGACCCGTTACCATTTCGCCGAAGCCCGCGACCACCTAGTGATTCCGTTGCGCGCCTGGCCCAAGTCGTGGCGCGTGCATCTCCTGGCCGCCCGCGCCGCCCGTCTGGCTGACGATTCCGAGGATGCCGAGCAACATCTTCGCCGCGCTCAGGAGCTGCAACCGGACAATCCGGATATTCTGCTCGAATGGGCGCTCTTGCACGCCTCGGCCGGCGACCTCGCCCCCGTGGAGGGATACCTGTGGAATCAGGGCGGCCCCAATTCCGAACGGACGGACCTGATCCGCGCCGCCCTCGTCGAGGGGTACGTGCGGATGTACCGGATCAACGAGGCCCAGGCTTGCCTGGACGACTGGCGCAAACATGAGCCGGACGACACGCAGGCCCTTTTCCTCGAAGGCTGTCTGGCCCAGCAACTCCAGCGGCCGCAAATGGCCCTCCGCAGCTATCGTCGCGTGCTGGAACTCGACGACGGGCGCGATGACGCCCGCTGGCGCTTGGCCCAGTGCCTGATCAAGCTCGGACTCGCGGAGGAGGCACTTCCGCACCTGGAGTATCTCCATCAGCATCACCCGGACAACCCGGAAATGAGCGTGGAGCTGCGCGCGGCCGGTTCAAGCTGGGGCAGTTGACCCCGGCCCGCGAGTTGCTCGACGCAGTCCTGGCGGAGCATCCCGAGGACGTGGCGGCGCTGACGGAGCGGGGCCGGCTGGCGCTGGCCGACGACGACATTTCCGGGGCCGAGCGCTGGCTGCGGCGGGCCGTCGCGCTCAGCCCCAACGATGCGCAGGCGCTTCGCTTACTTTCCAACGTGCTGTCCCGGCAGGGCAACCGCGACGAGGCCCAGGTTTTGCAAGATCGCTTTCACGCGATGGAACGCGACTTCCAGCGCCTGGACGTCATTTGCCGGCACGAGCTGGGCGAGCGTCCCAACGACGCTGCCTTGCATTGCGAGCTGGGCAAGTTGCTCTTGCGACTGGGCTACCGGGAGGCCGGCCGCGCCTGGCTGCTGCGGGCCGTGAACGAAGACCCTTCTTGCACCCCCGCCCGCGACGCCCTGACGGAGCTGGAGCAGGCACCGAACCGGCGGTGAAGGCGAGCACCGAACAACGTCCGCGTACGGCGAAAGGCTTCACTTCTCCTTGGGCAAGCCGAGGCTCTCGAACCAGCGGCGAAGCACGTCCTCATGGGGGGGCTTCAGGGCGAGGATGACGTCGAACTCGGTGCGCGCCTGCTTGGGCTGGCCGTGCTTGGCGTAATAGATCACCAGGAACATCCGTCCCTTCACGCTTGTCGGGTCGATGCGGAGTCCGGCCCGGCACAGGCGCAGGGCCTCGTCCCCTTCACCGCGCTCGGACAGGGCCCGGGCGAGGTCGAAGTAGACAGACTCGTTCCACGGGTTGACCTTCAGAAAGCGCCGCCAGTACTCGACGGCGCGGTCGCGCTGGCCGAGCGCGGCCGCGAAGAAGGCCCCGTCGCTCAGGCTCACTTCGTTGGTGGGGGCGCGGGTCAGCGTCGCTTCGCACGCCGCCAGCGCGTCCTCGCGCCGGCCCGCCAGCCAGAGGGCAAACGCCCGGTCGGCCGACGCCTCCACGTCATTGGGAGCCGCGAATACCGCCCCGTCGAGCAAGGGCAACGCCTGGCGGCCCGCCTGTTGGGCCATCGCGCTGAAGTTCCACCCGCGGGCCAGGCTGATCATCGCCATGCCCAGGTCGCGCTCCGCGTCGGAGTCGGGCGGAACGGCGCGATTGCGGTGGAAGTGAATCAGGTAGCGCTCCTCCGGCCGCTGCGCGGGCGCGGCTGCGGGGGCCGAGCCGGGTCGCGGGGGATGCGGTGGTCGGTGACGGCGGCATGGGAGATGTTGGCGCTGTCGCCGCGCGGCATGTGGCAGTTGATGCAGCTATCCCCGGCGATCTTCTGCCGGCGCGTGTCTACGGGCAGACTACAAGCCGACTCGCCGTGACAGCGAAGGCAGCGGTCCCGGTAGAAGGCCACGCGCTCCGCCGGTGACGGCGCCTCGTGCGGATCATGACAGGAGATGCAGCCCAGCTTGCCGCCGCTCCCCCGGAAGCAACCGCTGGCGTACATCTGCTCGACGTGCCCGACCGATTTTTCGCCGATCCTCTTCTCCGGTGGACGGACGAAGATCGACAGGAACAATTCCAGCGGCAAGCCGGGGCGGTAGTCGAACAGAGCACGGCCGCGCCGGACGATGCGGGCTTCTCCCAGGAGATGACACTGCTGGCAGACCGCCTCGCGCAGGGCCGGCTCCAGGCGGCCGGGGTTGACGATGGTCGGGTCGGGGCTTTCGTGTATGTCGCCGCGTTGCTGGCCCTCGACGTGCAACTCGCCCGGCCCGTGGCAGCGCTGACAGCCGATGGCATGGCCGTGGAAGATCGGCTCCCGGTAATGGGCGAGCGTGTGTTCGACCGGCTCCACGCGGTTGCTGTGACAGAAGAGGCAGTCGGTGTTAACGGCCCGCCGGAAGCCCCGGAAAAGCGGCTCGTAACCGGGCGAGAGGTCCCAGAGGCCCTTGTCGCGAGAGTACCAACTGATCGGCGACTGAAACAAAAAGCCATCGCCGCGGTGGATGAGGTAAGACCGTCCCTGCCTGCCGGAGCCGAGGACGTATTGAACCTCGGCTTCCACCTCGGCCACGACCCGACCGGCACCGTCGCGGTGGATTTCCTCGTGAAAGATTTTGCCGTCGCGGCGTTCGATTCGAAAGGTCTGCGCCAAGGGCCTGAAAGGGGTTGTGACTGTCCGTGCCGTAGCGCTCCAGAGAATTGACCCCGGCCACGGGAGCGAGGGAGCGCCCCATGGGATGACGGTTGTAGCGGGCGGCGTGGTCGGCGTGGCAGTCCGCGCACGATTCGTCGTCCACATAGTGGACCTCCGGGCGGACGTTCCGAAACGGCGTGGCAAAAGTCCGTCGGGGGTCATCATCCCCGGCGGGCGAGGGCGCCTCCCCTTGCGGCCACCACTGGCGAACTCCGGCCGCCACGGCCACCAGGGCTATCAGGGTGGCCAGAACCGGCACGATCCAGCGCCCCGTCCTCCGTAACCTGCTTGGCGTGGAGAAATGTTCTTCGTCGGAGGCCATTGATTCCTTTCCTCTTCTACTTGAACGCGGCAGAGCCATCGTATGCAGCAACTCATTAAAGGATGATGATGGAATGATGAGTGTCGTGGCCGGCACTGCTTCCCTTCCGGTCCCCGCCAGGTCAGCGCGAGCGTTTTCCATTCCCTACAACAACTCGGAGGCTCCATCAGGCGATCAGGGTGGAGGAGCGCACATGGGCTTGCTGAGTCGGCGCCGGCGGCGACCGGAAATCATGGATCAGCCGGACTTGAAGCCGGCTCGCCACGTCCACGCCTTGCGCGGCCTGGCTCGCATCAATTTCCTCAGCGACAGCGCCGGCATCCTCTGGCCGGAAATCGCCGCCTTGGCGCGAGCCATCGCCCCGCGTCCACCGCGCATCCTCGATGTGGCCACCGGAGGCGGCGACGTGCCAATCCGCCTGTGGCGGCGGGCGCGGCGAGCCGGACTGGACCTGCATCTGGAAGGTTGCGACATCAGCCCTGTCGCTCTCGAACACGCCCGCACCGCCGCGGCCCGAGCCGATGCGCCTCTGCGCTTCTTCGAGCACGACGCCCTGTCGGGACCGCCGCCGAAGAAATACGACACGGTGATGTGTTCTCTTTTTCTGCATCACCTCGACGACGAGCAGGCCGTCGCGTTTCTGCGCCGCATGGCCGAGGCGGCGGATCGACTCGTCCTGGTCAACGATCTGGAACGCAGTGCGACGGGGTTGGTGCTGGCCTATGTGGTCGGGCGCTTGTTGACGACTTCCGAGGTCGTTCATGTGGACGGCCCTCGTTCGGTCGAGGGGGCTTTCACGCGGGCCGAGGCCCGCTCCCTGGCCGAACGCGCCGGGCTGCACGGGGCGCGGGTGAGTTGGCGTTGGCCGTTTCGCTGGTTGCTATCGTGGAGGCGGCCATGACGGTCGCGGCGACAACGAGCCTGGCGGAAGCGGCGCGACGGACCTGGGACGCCGTGGTCGTCGGCGCCGGGCCGGCCGGCGCGATGGCCGCTCACGAGCTGGCCCGCCGGGGCTGCGGCGTGCTTCTGGTCGATCGCGCCACTTTTCCGCGCTGGAAGGTGTGCGGCTGCTGTCTCAACGGGCACGCGCTCGCCACGCTGCGGGCGGCGGGACTCGGCGAACTTCCGGCGCAGGGCGGCGCGGTGCCTTTGAATAGCATCCGCCTGGCGGCGGCGGGTCGGATCGCGCGGGTGCCACTGTCCAGCGGCGTTTCGCTGTCGCGCGAAACATTTGACGCGGCCTTAGTGTCGGCCGCGATCCGGGCCGGCACCGCTTTCATGCCGCTGACCCATGCCACACTTACCTGCGCTGGGCGAGCCGGGAACAGCGGATCGTGGCGTTACGGCAAGGACAGGCAAGCGTGGTCGTCGCGGCCCGGGTCGTTCTCGCCGCCGATGGGCTGGGTGGAAACTTCGCCAACCGGGCGGGCGTCGCGGAAATGGCCGTCACGCCAGGGGCACGCATTGGGGCCGGCGTCGTCGCCGATGCGCCGGCGTTCTATGAGCCGGGCGCGATCTTCATGGCGTGCGGTCGATCCGGCTATCTAGGATTGGTGCGTCTGGAAGATGGTCGATTGGACCTGGCGGCCGCACTGGACGCAGCGTGGGTGCGGTCGTGTGGCGGTCCCGGCCATGCCGCCGCCCGACTGCTCGCGGAAGCCGGCTGGCCGGCCGTGCCTCGACTTCCGGAATTGAACTGGCGCGGCACGCCGGCACTGACTCGGCGGGCGACGCACCTGGCGGCCGAGCGGTTGTTTCTCCTCGGCGACGCCGCCGGATATATCGAGCCGTTCACGGGCGAGGGGATGGCCTGGGCGGTCGGCTTCCGGTCGAGCCGTTGCTCCGTTGGCAGCACGGGCGGCCGGCGGATGGCATCCGGAGCTTGCACGGGCGTGGACGGCCCTTTATCATCGTCTCATCGCCCGGCGGCAAGTTTTCTGTCGCGCCGTCACCGCCGTGTTGCGCTCCCCGCCCTTGACGCGAGCTATGATTCAGTTGTTATCGCGCGCGCCGGCGCTGGCTGCCCCGGTCGCACGCTACCTAGGCAACTAGCCCGAAGCGCCAGCGAGGGATGTGCCTCGCTGGCGCTTCGGGCTGGTGGCAAAAAAAGAAAGCCCTCAAACCCCGGACCCTATGGACGTAACGGCCGCTTCGACGCTCTTCGCCTGGCTGGATCGCGAGATCTGGCTCGTCACCGCCCGAGACGATACGCGCCGCGGCGGTTTGATCGCCACGTTCGTCAACCAGGCCACGATCGTGCCGGAACTGCCGCGCGTCCTGGTCGGCTTGGCCAAGCAGCACTATACCCGCGAGTTGGTCGAAAGCAGCAACGCCTTTGCCCTGCACCTGCTCAGCGAGCATCATCTGGATTGGGTCTGGCGTTTCGGCCTGGAGTCGGGACGCGAGCACGACAAATTCGAGGGACTGTACGTCCGGCACACGCTCACCGGCAGCCCGGTGCTGGACGACGCCGTCGGTTGGCTCGATTGCCGGGTGGAATCACGTCTGGACACCGGCGATCGCACGGTTTATCTGGCCGAGGTCGTGCAGAGCGGCATCACCCACTTCGCCCCCCCGCTGACGGTCCAGCGCCTCTTGAAGCTCGCACCGCCGGCCCGCCTGGCGGAACTCAAACGCCAACTTCACCGCGATGGCGAGATTGACGCCGAGGCCGTTCACCAGTCGGCGCGGGGCACGCGGAATCCGAATGAAGTCGGACTCCGGAAGAGTCTTTTTCTCCTCCTTCACCTGATCCCCCTCATCCGCGTCGAACCGTCACCGAGAAACGTGAACAGGGCGAGAAACCCCAGGGCGGGCCCGAGGAACCACGCATACCGCTGCTGGTAAACCGGCAAGGCGTCGTCGCTGTCCTCACGCTGCGGCTGGTTGGCGATCGTATCGAGATACAGCTCGCCCAGCGGCAGGCCGAGCGTGCGAGCGGATGTGTAGGTACCGCCGGTTAGCTCGGCGATCTCGCGCAGCGGGGTTTCTTCCAGCGCGCGTGAGAACGGGCTGGCCGTCGTGCATCAGTGGGCTGGTGTCGAGGGGAATAAGGCTGCCCGTATTCGGATCGCCGATCCCCACCGTGTAAATGCGGATGCCCAGGGCGGCAGCGGACTTGGCCCCTTGCCGCCATTCACCGTCGCGGCCCGGATCATCGCCGTCGGAAAGCAACAGGATGTCGCGCGTGCCCTGCATGCGCGGGTCGTCCGCCAGGACCGCCAGCGCCAACCCCTGACCCAAGCGCGTTCCCGAAGTCTGCGCCGCCCCCGGCTCGAGGTCGCGCTCCTGCGCCGCCGACTCGACATCCGCCAGCTTGGTACGGAAATGATCGTAATCGTGCGTCAACGGACACACCAGCTTCGCCTTGCCGGCGCACAGGACGAGGGCCAGCCGATGCCCGCCGCGCTTTTCGATCGCGTCGGCGAGGTCGAGAAGCGCGGTGCGGGCGCGTTCGAGCCGGCGGGGCGTCTCGGCGAGCATACTCCGGCTGCAATCGAGAACGACAACGAGATCGCGTCCCGGCGCCGCCGACTGGTCCCAGTCGCGGCCCCACTGCGGTCCCGCCATGCCCAGTCCCAGGCCCAACAGACCCAGAAACAAACACAGTCCGCGCAGCCGTCGCCAACCGCGCCGTGACGCCATCTGCATTTCCACCGCCGCCAAATCTCCCAGCCGTGCCACGGCTTGCTGTCGCCGTCGCGCACTCAACACGCCCAGCACACCCAACAGCGGCAGCGCCATCAGAAACCACAACAGCCAGGGATGGGCAAAAAGATGACGCAGCATTTTTTCTCAGGGTATTCGCCGCCACACGGTTCGTTCCAGCGCCAGCGCACAGCCAAACAGCACGAAGGCCGTCAGCGCGAACCAGGGATACCCCTCGTGATAACGGCGATACTGGAAACTCTGGATGTCGGCCCGCTCCAGGGCGTCGATCGACTTGCAGGCGTTCAGCAGTCCCTTGGTATCGCGGGCCTGGAAATTCTGGCCGTGCGTGATCTGCGCCACTTCTTCGAGCGTTTTGACGGCCCTGGCGCGAACCTCCCCCGGACTGGGCGTACGATCGCCCGGCAGTGATTCCTTCGCCGCGGCTTCGAGGGTCGTGGTCCCCGAACCGCCCGCGTCAATGGTGTAAATCGGGACGTGCAGGCCGTTGGCCACCTGTGCGGCCTGCCGCGGCGTCCAGCCGGAGCGCGGCTCCGGGACGTTGTGTTCGCCATCGCTGAGCAGCACCATCACCCGCCGGCGCGGGCCGGCGCTCTGGAGCCGATGCAGGCCCAGGGCGATGGCATCACTGAGGTTCGTCTCCGACTCGCCGGGGATGCGCCGCGGTTGCTCCTCATCGAGCAAACGCAGTAGCACCGAATGACTGAGTGTCAGCGGGCAGGCGGTGTCCGGCCGGGTGGCGAACGCCACCAGCCCAATCAGATCGGTCGGTCGGCCCTGAAAACTGGACAGGTCAGTTCCATCGCCCGTACCCTCGGGTCCGGCCCCCCCGGAGACGAACAGATGAAACACCTTCTTGACCGCTTCGAGCCGGCTGATCGACTCGCCGCGCCAGTCGAAATCGCGCTCGGCCATGCTGCCGCTGACATCGACGAGCATGACGATGGCAATGCCTTCGGTTTCGATGCGCGTCCGCAAGTCCGGCCAGCGCGGCCCGGCCAGGGCCAGGGCGATCAAGAGCAGGGCCAGACAGCGCAAAATGCCCGGTCCCCAGCGGGCCAGACGTGCCCGGCCGGTCGGCAATCCGGCCAGGACGCTGACGGCCGGATGACGCAGCGCGTTGCGCCGCCGGCGCAGCCACCACCACAAGAGGGGCGGAACAGCCAGGATCAGCCAAAGGAAACCCGGATTGGCGAAGTGCGGAATCATCGTGGTGGCGCCGCCTCGTGTACTCCCTCACCCTAACACGAGCAGCACGGAACCACAACATATAGCCCCCGGCTTGCCGGGGGGAATAAAAATGCCCCCGGCAAGCCGGGGGCTATGTGGGCGTAACCTTTTTCAGCGCAGCACTACATTCAATTCCTGGCTCGCTTCATCCTTGATTTCGACGACCAGGTCGGACGACTCCGAACTGGTGTACTTGGCGGGAATTCCCAAGGATCGGTTGGGCCGCGGGTTGCCCGTCTTGTCGAAGATGATCGGCTCGACCGTGACGGTGTACTGGCCGGGCATCGCCCCGTCGTTGATTTTGTAGGTGCCGAGTGTGAAACGGCCCTCCTTGTCGATCGTCCCGCGTGATTCGCTCTTGGTGCCGTCCTTGGGGTGGAGCGTGATGAGTCCGCCGCGCACGGGGGAGCCGTTGCCCAGGATGACCTTGCCGTTGATCGAAACGGTCTTCTCGAAACGCGGATTGTTCCTCGGCCCGCACCCGATGCAGACCATCACGGCGAGCAAGACCGTATACGTAATAGCGTCGTATCATAGTGCTGACCTTTCGGTCGAACCGAACTCAAGGATCAATACTGCGGGATCACTTCGCCGCCGGTGGGCGTCACGAGCATGCGCGCGATGCGCAGCGTCCATGCCGCTTTTGAGCAGCTCCACATGCCCGTCACAAAAGACGACCAAGGCGCCAGCAGTGTGGAAGCTGAAGATCTCATCGTTGGGGCCGCAGTTGTTGGTGGTGATCCAGTTGCAGGCGGGCGGGCCGTTGCCGCCGTTGGTCGGATAGTTATTGTTGTTGACGGCGACGCCCATAGTTCCGGCCGGCGGCCCGGAAACGCCGAAGCCGGTGTCCGGCTCGGCCCAGCGCCAGAACGCCCGGTAGCCGTTGTTGCCCATGCCCATGGGATCGGGATAGGGCGACACCTGCGGTTCGACGCGGCCGGCGTCCTCCGCGATCGCGATGGTGTTGCTGGTGCCGTCGGTGACTTGGTTGATGTTCGACCCGCCGAGCCGACCGGCGGGGGCGTTGCGACCCACCCAGTAGAGCGCCCCGTTGGTGCGGGTCGGTTTATTGCGCAGGCCCGTAACCGGATCGACGTCGGTGTAGACCGTCGGCCCGTAGTCGGTGTAGCCGAACCCCTCATTATCCTGCCCGCTGCCAGGGCGCAGCGCGTTGCTGGGGCAGAGGAAGGTCTTGATGACCGTCTGGGCCGCGGCGATGTTGCTCGGCGATCCCTCGTACGTCAAGCTGAGGTTCATCATGTTGTAAACATTTTGCTGCTCGATGAAGGGCAGGATGACCCAGAAGAACGAGAAGTTGTCGAACTGGCTGGGGCCGGTCGGGAAGTTGACGAAGTCGGTGCCTTCGCCGCCGGAGGGCAGGTAGCTGTAGGTGCTCTGGAAGTTGTTGATGGCGATGCCCAGCTGCTTGAGGTTGTTGGTGCATTGCGTGCGGGCCGCCGCTTCGCGGACCTTTTGCACGGCCGGCAGCAAGAGACCGATGAGAATTGCGATGATGGCGATCACCACCAGCAATTCGATCAGCGTGAAGCCACGCGGCCGGCTTCTCAGGGATTGTTGACGCAACGAAGTTTCTCCTCAAAGGGGACTCGGTGGATACTTCAAACCCGTTTCCGATGGTGCCTAATCCTACAGCCGTAGTTATCCATCAGGCGGCCGCGCCCCGCGTTTGCGGTAGTGGCACACGCGTGCGCGGTGCTGGTGTGCCCGCCGCCATTCCGACCACGCCAGCCCCGCTCGGCCAGCGTCAGGCGGTCCCAAACTATCTTGAGCAGCAGCTTCCGCACCTCGGGGACCGTCAGCGGGATGAGCCCAGACCCCTTTTTTTGCCCCGTGCCGCTCGTGCCGCCCGCGAGCGGATGACCGCCAGCGCCGCCAGGGCGAACAGGCTCAGGGTGACGTGCCGATGCCACCCGACCCAGCTACGCACTTCGTACTCGTTCAGGCCGCAATCTCCCTTGGCCAACTCGAACAAATCCTCGATCGCCCACCGCGCACCCGCCACCCCAACCAGATCCTCCAAACCGATGCCCGGCGGCCCGCCGCAGGCGAAGTATGCTACCTCCGAGGGGTCGGTGACGCTGCGGCGGATCAAGAGCCAGCGGGCGTACGCCTCCGGCTCGGGGGAGTTCGTCCGCAACAGAGCCCAGTCGTACAGGCGCGGCCCCTTGGCCCCATCCCCGCAACTCAGCCGCTGCCAGGCGTCGGCCGGGACTTCGGCAAGCAGATTCCGGGCCCGCACCTGCCGCAACCCCCAACAGACGGCGAAGTCGGTTCGCACGCCAACCACGTAACCCAGGCCGTGCTTCTCGATGGCGATGCGGAAGTGGTAATCCGACCCGTACACGGCGTCCGCCGTCACCCACCGCATCGGCACCCCGGACTCCACGGCCCGGTCCATCATCCGCCGGGCCAGCACCAGCTTGGTGGCGAACCCGACCACGGCCGGGACGCCGGCCTCTTTGCGACGCGGGGCGTCGCCGGCCCACTCCTTGGGCAGGTACAGCTCCCGGTCGATCAGCGCCCGCCCCTTCTCGGTCACATACCCCAAAAACACTCCGATCTGGCAGTTCTCGATACGCCCGGCCGTCCCGCTATACTGCCGGGCGACGCCGACGGATTTCCTGCCCTTCTTCAAAAAGCCGGTCTCGTCCACGACCAGCACACCCTCGTCGTGCCCCAGGTGCTCCGCCGCGTAGCGGATGAGGTCGTCGCGGACGGCGTCGGCGTCCCAGTCGGCCCGGGCGAGCAAGTGCTGCACCCCATCCGGCGTCGCCTCGCCCAGGTGCTCCGCCAACTGCCAGCCGTTCTTGCGCATCGGTGTCGCTAAGCAGCCCGCGGATAGAGCCGACCGCTCGTTGCCGTGGCTCAGACCGGGCGAAGTGCCGACCGATCCGTTCGCCGATGGACATCACTTCGTCTGCCCAGCCGTGGACCTGCGCCTGCGTTGGTCGTCCTGACATGGCTTGCCCTCGTTAAAACTCCGGGCGAGGGCTATTCTAGTAACTACGGCTGTAGGACTAAGGCGGCGTCCAAGAATTACTTCGTAGGGCACGCTGCCAGCGTGCCTTGGCTGGCCGGCACGCTGGCAGCGTGCCCTACGAAATCAAGGTTGGACGAGCCCTAACCTAATCGGAGAGAATGTGCGTCGTGTGAAGGTCGGACAAAGAGTGAGTGTTGATAGGGCGAAGGTTCAGCGAGTGGCTTGAAAGAACCAGTCCCACGGCGGCGGCTGATCGCCGAGGTCGCGGGTGCAGCCGAACTGCTGCCAGGACAGATGCACCTTGGCCATGCGCACCCGGCGGAAGCCGGCCCGGCGCAGCCGGTAGCGAACCTCGAACGGCTGCCAGAAGTGCTGTTCCAGTCCCTTGTAGCGGAAAGTACCGAAGGCGAACTCATAATATTCGTGCTCGGCGTGGTGGGCCGCGTTCTGCCGGGCCTTGGCCTCGGGCATCCCCGTCCGCGCCGCCCGGTCCAGAAGCAGCATTGTGAAATAATGCACCGCATCCATCGCCGGCACGATGCCGAGAAAATGGCCGCCCTCCCGCAGCGCGGCGTGAATGGACGCAAGCGCCGTATTCAGGGCCGTTGTGTCCGGCAGTACCAGGCTGTTGACGGCCACCGCCACATCCAGCTGCCCGGCCAAGGCGTGCAGGTCGGTCAAATTGAGTTTGCGGAACTCGATGTTCGATAAGCCCCGGCAGCGCTCGCGGCGCACTCAAGCATTCCGGGAGCGAAATCGACTGCGATGGTGTGTCCGAAATGTTCGCTCAAAAACGGCAAGAGAGGTCCGATGCCGCAGCCGAGGTCCGCAACGGTTTTGTGCGGGTCCGCCAGCGCCGCCACCGCTTGCCGCAGCGGATTACGCACCTCCGGC
The DNA here is from genome assembly GCA_963767535.1 of uncultured Planctomycetota bacterium. GTDB lineage: Bacteria > Planctomycetota > Planctomycetia > Gemmatales > Gemmataceae > JAJPHU01. The sequence goes on along the minus strand of CAVYEC010000003.1, from coordinate 3,391,559 downwards.
ACATAGGGATCGATGAACGCTTCCTCGTACCCTTCGGCGGCCCGGCTCCAGTGCTGCGCTTGATCGGACATGGTCGGTCGCCGCGCTACGGCCGGTGGTCCTCGCCGGCTTTGATTTGCTCGACGCGCTTGCCGAACGCCACGATCGCGCCGGCAGAGGCGAACTTGTCCGACGAACCGCCGAGCATCCGTTTCACGGCGTCCAGATCGACGGTCAGTTTCTCCGGTTCGCCGCCCGGCTTCACGTAGCGGACCAGGGAGCGCGGCAGGCGGTGAATGCTCCAGCTGCGGCACACTTCGTAGCCCTGGAGAATGAGCAGGCGATGGTTCGTCACCACCAGGCGGGTGAAATAGCCGTTGGCGATGCCGAGAACGATGATCGATCCGACGACGAGAACGCCGCCGGCCAACCCCAGCACGATCAACACTTCGGTCTCCGCCCAGGCGACCGACCATCCTACGCCCCAGCCGACCACTCCCAGACCCAACGCATAGAGAAACAGCGCCGGGTGGGTGACGTAGCGCTCCCACGAGGGGTTGAACCGCGGCCCGTAGACCCAGGTGATTTCCTCGCTGGGAGGCAGCCTTTCCGCTAACCACGGAGGCAGCGGTCGGGATCGCTTGGTAATATCGGGAACGTGGTCCCGGAACACTTCGACTTGTGGTGCGGACATGGGCAATCTCCTATCGGATGTTGCCGCCCACGGCAGAAGCGCTACTTATTCGGGTAAGGCTTCTGCCAGAAATTCTCGCCGCTGACGTTGAATTCCGGCTGCGTCTGCACGGTGCAGTCGCCGTTGACCTTCACCTGGCAGGACAGGCGCATTTCGTCCTCGTGGCCGATGCGGGCGAACAGGGTCAGCGGGTGGGCGTTGAGGTTGATTTTCTCCATCAGCGTCTTGGGAGAGAGGTTCTTCATGCCTTCCTTGACCAGCACGCGGCAGGTGCCGCACAGGCCCAGGCCCCGGCAGTTGAGGTAACGGTCCAGCCCCTTGTAAATGGAGATGCCGGCCTTCTGTGCCGCCTCGCGCAGGTTGGAGCCGGCGGGCACGTCGATCTCTTGCTTTTCGGTGACGAACACGACCTTGGGCATGGAACTTTTACCCCCGCGGGAGAGAGGGCGATACGATAATGGAAGCCTCCCCGCCGTCGAGGAGGCCGCGGGCCATTGTAGTGATCCGGCCAAGCAGATGACAGGGCGAACCGCCGCGAGACGCGCCATGAACCTGACCGATGCCGACGCCATCCGCCTGGCCCATCTGAGCGACATCCACGTCACCGCCCCCGGCTGCGCCTGGCGGCCGCGTGACTGGTTCAGCAAGCGCATGTCAGCCTGGATCAACCTTCGCCTGCTCGGCCGAGGTTTGCACTTTCGCCATACCGAGCCGATCCTCGCCGCGCTGGGCGACGAACTCCGAGGACGCGGTTTTCATCGCATCGTCTTTTCCGGCGACGCGACGGCACTGGGCTTCGAGGAGGAAGTCCAGCGGGCGGCGCAGTTCTTGGGCGTCGGATCGGCCGAGCCGTTACTGGGATTGGCGGTGCCGGGCAATCACGATTACTGCACGCACGCCGCCATGCGGGGCGGACATTTCGAGAAGTACTTCGCTCCCTGGCAGGTCGGCGAGCGCGTCTCGGACACGGTGTATCCCTTCGCCCAGCGCGTCGGCTCCGCCTGGCTCGTCGGCGTCAATTCGGCGACGGTCAACCGCTGGGCCTGGGACGCCCGCGGTGCGGTTGGTCGGACCCAGCTCAAGCACCTGGAAAAATTGCTGGAGCGCCTCGAACCGGGGCCGCGCATCCTGGTGACGCACTATCCGGTCTGGCTGGCCAACGGGCAACCGGAATTGCGCTTTCACGGCCTACGTGACCTGAATGCTCTGGTGTCCGTGGCCCGGCGCGGCGGCGTGGTCCTGTGGCTGCACGGCCATCGCCATGACGCCTATCACCACCAACCCAGCGAACGCATCCCATTTCCGGTCATCTGCGCCGGCAGCGCCACGCAGCACGGACGCTGGTCGTACAGCGATTACACGCTCGCCGGACGGCATCTGCGTGTCGTGCAGCGCGTCTATGACCGAGAAGAGGGACGGTTCCGCGACGGGCGGATATTTGAGTTGGAATTGCCGGCACATAGCCCCCGGCTTGCCGGGGGTGATTTGTCTCCCCCGGCAAGCCGGGGGCTATGTGAGTTACTTGATCTTCTGACTGACGACTACCGGTTCGTATTTCGTCCCGGTGCGCTTGATCCGGAATCGCGTCTCCTGGATGTCGTCCTCGGTATGGCCCTTGTTGATCGTTTCCAGCCAATCTTTCTCCAGCTTGAACAGCTTCTGTTCCAGTTCTTCGGGCATGAAGGCGACGAAATGGCTCGGCCGCACCGGTATGCCGAGAATGGCCATCACGTCGTTGACGGACTGGGCCTTGTCGTCCACCCAGTAGATCCGCTGGATCTTGCCGATGTCCTCGTCGAGCAATTTGGCCCGTCCGGGCGTCAAATCGCGGACGATCTTGTAATCGATCGATTTGCCGTCTTCGCGGACGGGAACGGCGAGGATGGCCCCCAGGCCGCTCAGTTGCGAGACGTAATCGCGCCCGCTGCTCGTGTCGAACACCATCGACCAGCGTAACATACGTTTTTCGCGCTGCGTGAGCGTGCCGGTGCCCTCGCCGCGGCCGTTGCCCGTGCCGGTGCCGACGCCCTCGCCGCTGCCGCCGCCCGACCCTTTGCCGCCCCTGCCGTAGCCGGACTCCTTGTCGGGCAGCCGAACGCGCTGATTGGCCTGATTGAGCCGCTGAAACGCCTTGGCGCCGTCGGAATCGCTGCGATGGATGTACCGCTTGTCCGCCTCGTCGAACTTGAATTGCTGCTTGGGGCCGGCATCCGTGGGCAGGTCCGGCCGCGGGGACGGTTGTTCGGTAACGGGGTTGTTCGGTTTCACGTCCTCGGAGCCGCCGGCCTCGACGACCGCGGCGCCGCGATCGGGCACGTCGCCGATGCCGTGCCGATTGCCACCGCCGCCGCCGTAATGCACGGCCTCGACCGGCAGCGATCGGCTGGTGTGGCTGAAGACCGCGATGGCCAACCAGGCCAACAGCATCATCAAGCCCAAGACGAGCAGGTGAACGGCCAGCGAGCTGGCTCCCGACAGCGGCAACTCGCCGTGCGGCGAATAGCGCTGCCAGAAACGCTCGTCGGGCGGGACCTGTTTCTGATCCTCGGCCTTGAGTTTCACGTCCGGGTCGGGAAGGGTTTGCGCCATGATTCGACCTTCCAAACGGAGATGGGAAAGCACGTCGCCAACGTCTCTTCTTTACCTTATCGGATGCGCGGAGGGCGGAGCAAGCGAAAAGTTGACCCCTCCATCGAAAGAACGACTTCCACCAACCCCACTCCGATGCTTTCGCGTAAACCGTCGCCGTCCGGCGACGAATTACCGGATGAAGTGAGCCGCGAACTCCGTAGGTTGATACCGGAGGGCAACGGCGAGGAAATCGAGGTACTCATGTCCGGTATGCAAGTCGTGACGGCGGCAACGATCGGGGGCGCACTCGTCCTGGGTATGAGCCTGGCCCTTCTGGGCAGCTTGAAGCTCGCCCTGGCCCGGCGTCTGCGCTTGAGCGACAACGAGGTGCGGCGTCTGCTGATCGCTCTCAACGTCGCGCTGATCCCGCTCGTTTTGTTGTGCGGTGTCCTGCTCGACATCTACGGCGCCCGGCCGATCCTCGTGGCCGGCTCCGTCGCTCTCGCGGTCGCCCTGGTCAGCCTGGGCTTGCGCCCGACGTACCCCCATGCCTTTGTGTCGATTCTGCTGGCGGGCTTCGGGGCCGCCGCCCTCGCCACCGCCTGCACGGTACTGATGCCGCGCGCGTTTTTCGCACCTGCGGAAGCGTCGGCTTCTCTCAATCTCGGCTATGTCTTTATCGCCCTGGGCGCCCTTGTGACTCCCATCTTGATCGACATTCTGCTCGACACGCTGACGCTGCATCGCGCGCTGGTGGTTTTGGCCGGTCTGTGTCTTGTGCCGGCGATTCTGGCCGCGTTTCCCAGCGGTGAACATTGGCGAACCGCCCACCATCCGAACGATCCCGCCGCGCTCCTGGCCGAGCAATCGAGCTGGCTGGCCGTCCTCGTCGTCTTCTTCTACGCCCCGCTGGAGGCGTCGATCAGTCTGTGGACCTTCACCCTGCTCCGAGAACGCGGCCAGGACGAACGCGAGGCGGGCGGTCTTCTCTCCGGCTTCTGGGCCGCTTTTTTGGCCTCGCGCCTGCTCGTCGCCTTGGCCCAGCACGGGCAGATCCTCTCGGAATCATGGGACCGCTGGTTGGTCGTCCTCCCTCCGCTTTTGGCCGCCGTGGTGATCGGCAATCTGGCGGGGGCGAGTCATCGCGGCCGGCCGCGGGCGGGACTTATCTTGCTGGGTTTCTTGCTCGGTCCCGTTTTCCCGACGCTGTTGGGAATGGTCTTTCGCCACGTCGCCCCGGCCGAGCAGGGTCTGGCCTATGGCCTGGTGTTCGCCGGCGGCTCCCTCGGCACGTTGATGCTTTCGCCGCTGGTCGCTTTTCGGCCGCGCCACCCGCAGCAGACGATGCTGCGCCTGCCGATCTTGCTCGGCCTTCTGCTTACTGCGGTAGCCTTGGTGCTGGGATTGATGACGTAGGAATCCTCTGAGCGGGGGGCGTAAGCCCCCTGAGTCTGCACTCAGGGGGCTTACGCCCCCCGCTCAGGAAATCAAATCTTACTTCGGCTTGGCGATCTCTTTGTATTCCGCGAGCATCTCCGGCGTGGCGGGGTAGATGCGCGGCGGTCCCACGTTGATGTTGTGCAGCGGCGGAATGCGCGGGGGATAACCAGGCGAGGCCGGCGTCGGCACGACCTCGTAATGACGCCGGCCCTCGCGCTCGACGATTTGCAAGGGCAGTAGATACTCGCCCGGACCCGTCCAGTCAGCGGGCGGTTCCTGATCTTTTTCCAGGAGCGTGCGCAGCGGCCGGCACTGGTCGATGTTCTCAACGCGGATGGTATCGCCGGCTTTCACGGGCGGATTCTCGCCCGGATAAAGCACCTCTTGCACCACGACATCCTCGCCCGTGATCTTGTCCACCCGCGCCCGGACATCGAGCATGGATACAAGGAATTGCGGCCGGGACAGGGCGAGCGGCCGGCCCTCAAACGCGCCGCGGAGTCCGTCGGGCGTGTGCGGCCGGCATACCACGAGATAACCGAGATAACCGAGCCAACCGAGAAACAGCGCAGCCGTCAGAACGACTCGTCCCACGGCGGGTTTCATGACCCTTCCTCCACTTCTTCCTTGAAGTCGATGCGGTAATCGCGGACGAGCACCTGATCGAGATCGTAGACATCGCGGAAGTCGTCGCGGTTGTCCTCGCTGGTCTTGCTCATGAGGTTGGCCTCGACGAGGTTGAAGACGATCTCGCCGAAGTCGGACGTATGATCGATGCCCCACATGTGGAAGACCGTGCGGGCCATCAGACCGTACTCACGCAGGGCCAGGTCGCGGACGCCATCGAGCAGTTGCGGCCCGCTGACGTGGTAGTCCTGTTCGCCGGTCGCCTCCTGGGGCGGCAGCCGGCCGAGGATGCGCTGCGTGTGCGACAGGGCCGCGAAGACGAACTCGTAAGCCTCGTAGGCATAGCGGGGATCGCGGCGGACCACCTCATCGAGTTTCGGATGGTGCATCGTCATTTTCCGAGTCGGGTGAGGATCTCTCCGGCGGCCACCGGGAGCCGGCGGCCGTCCTCGAACTCCACCAGAAGGCGGCGGGCCAGCACTTCCTGCGCGAGCACACGGCCCTGGCCTTTCTGGGTCAGCACACGGCTGCCGATGGGCGGCAGCTCCGCCTGGAACTCCTCGTACACGTCCTGCTCGAAGCGCAAACAGCACTTCAGCCGGCCGCACCGGCCGGAGATCTTCGACGGATCGAGGGTAGATTTTTGCAGCTTGGCCATGCGCATCGACACGGGCGGCATGGTAATCATGTGCGTGTTGCAGCAGACCGGCTTGCCGCAGTCGCCGTAGTCGGCCAGCAGCTTCGCCTCGTCGCGCACGCCGATCTGCCGCATCTCGATGCGCGTCTGGTACTCGCGGGCCAGATCCTTGACCAGCTCGCGGAAATCGACGCGCTTCTCGGCCAGGAAGTAAAAGATGATCCGCTCGCCGCCGAACAGGTGTTCGACATCCACCAACTCCATCTGCAAGCGCCGCTGTTCGACGAAGCGGGCGCACGTCTCCATCTCGCCCCGCTCGGCCTCGCGCAGCCGTTGGCGTTCCGCACGGTCGTGCTCTGTCTGGATGCGAACGATCCGGCCGCGCGTCGGCTCACTGATCAGTTCCATCGCGCGCGGCGTGGACGGACACAACACATGGCCCAATTCCAGGCCGCGCTCGGTGCGGACGACGACCTCCTGCCCCCGCGTGTAGGGGCCGTTGTCGGGGTCGAATTCGCCGAGGAACCGCATGGCGCCGTGCCGCACGATCCAGGAGGACGCCATTGATGGGATCTCCGCCGCCGTCGGGGAACGAGTCTATCCGCGTCCCCATTCTAAAGCACGGCGGCGGGAAGGGAAGAGGTTTCTTTTTTGGCCACATAGCCCCCCGCTTGCGGGGGGTGAGGTTTTCCCCCGGCAAGCGGGGGGCTATGTGGCCGCTCATTCATTCCATCTCTCGAAGCCTGTCATCCACCCACGCATACGACGCGAAGAGCGGACAATTGATTTTCCACGGTTTGAACTGGTCCCAGTAATGGACGATGTGAACATCGTGATTCACTTCGAGGAATCGTGAGTGGGCCTGCCAGCCGCTCGGTTCGGAGCGCAGTTCCGCGACGCCCGCACAGCAGTTCCACCCCGAGCCGATCTCCGGGTGGGTGTAGTCGTAGCCGATGGTCCGAAAGTAGCGGAACAGCACCGCCTGATCTCGGCCGGGGCAGGGAAACATATCGACCGGCTCGATTTCCTCGTGTTTGTTAAGCGGCACGACCGCGTTCTGGGCGTCGAGGATGGCGTGCAAGTCGTAAAAGGACGGGTCCGAGACGATCTGCAAACCCGAGTTGAGAAAAAGCGTCCGGTGCGTGCGCGGGTCGAACGGAATGACCTGATGGTCGATGCCGATCCACGGCTTGTCCTTCCTCCGCTGCCACAAATAATTCAGATCGCTCAATACGACCATGTCCGTATCGAGGTAGAGGAAGGGGAACGTCAGGCTTGCCAAGTTAGCGAGCTTGAAGCGAAGGTTGAAGTGAGGATGGCCGACATCGTGAGACTGCTCGTTGCGGATCTCGATGTGGGCGGCACGGCGATGCTCAGGCGTGACAACGGGCTTGTGGTCCTCGTAAAGAAGCATGATGCTCTTGGCACCGTGGGCAATGACCGAATCCAGGAAGATGTAGCACATCCTCAGGTACTTCCGTTCCCGAGGATAATTCATGACCGAGACAACCTGGATCTGAGAATCGCTCACCGTCGCTTCTCCACGCCCATTCGCCGAAAATCTCTGTCAGAATAGCAAATCTGGCTCGGCTGCCGAAAGAAACCACTGTCCTATCGGCGACGGGCACGCTGTTTGCCTCCTTAACTCTTAAGAAGAGCACGGAGGACGGCCGCGGATCAGGCCGATTCTTCTTATCGACATACAGACGGAACGGGGCCGGAACGGAGAAGGCAACATCATGACTCGCAACATGATTTTCGGAGGTGTTTTCGCCTTGGTATTCACGGGAGCGACCCTGGCGGCCGATACGGTGCAAGCACAAAGCAGCGATACTCCTCCTGCGGCGAAGTCACCCGCGGCAACGGGCTCTACGACGAATCGCGGGATCGGTGCGGATGTCATCGGCGGTTTGCTTTCGCATTTTGTCACGCCGCGCGGCCGCACCCACAGCGCCCGGCACGAAAGATTCACCGCGCTCGGAGGGACCGGCGCGGATCTGGCTGCGTGTGCCGCGCAACGCCCAGGTATGGTTCAACGGACAATCGACGACCTTGACCGGGCGTCACCGCCGCTTTCTCTCTCCCACCTTGCTGCCCGGCAAATCCTACAGCTACTCCATACGAGTCCGGTGGATGAAGGAGGGCAAGGCGGTGGAGGAAGAACGGAACGTCGAGTTCCGCGCCGGCGAATCGGTGCCGATCGACTTCACCCGGCCCGACGATCGCGTCCTTGCCAACACGACAAAACCGAAAGTGGTCCTCACAGGCGGGGCGGCGAAGTAAGAGCCAACGGACAAAACGGTCGGAGCGGGGGGGGCGTCAGCCCTGAGCGGGGGGCGTAAGCCCCCTGAGTCTTCTCTCAGGGGGCTTACGCCCCCCGCTCAGGTTCTTTCCGTCAGCCCTAAGCAAGTCCGTGGCAAGGTGGTAATACGGTGGGCCGGCGCGTTCCATCGGAACGCGCCGGCCGTTTTACTTGGATTCTCGTCGGGACCATCGGTCACTTGCGCGGCAGGGCGAAGCGGTGGCCCGTTACTTCCATGGGGACGGTGTAAAGGGACGACCGGGCCGTCACGTACAGCGTCTTGAGGTCCGAGCCGCCGAACTTGACGTTGGCCGGCTGCTCCGGCAGGGCGATGATGCCGAGCAGTTCGCCGGAGGGGTTGAACACCTGGAGTCCCAGCGCGGACGTGATGTACAAGTTCCCCTTACTATCCATCGCCACGCCGTCTCCCCCGCCGCGTGTCTGACCCTCCCGTTGCTGCAACTTACAAAAGACTTTCCCCTGGCCGATTTTGCCCGGCGACTCGACGGGATAGGCCATCATCTCCGCCTGACCGGAAGGGATGACGTAAAGGGTCTTCTCGTCGGGCGCGAGGGTGATGCCGTTGGGGTTGGGCAGGTTATCGACCAGCCGCGTGACCTCGCCGCCGGGTGTAATGTAATAAACGCACGTCTTCCCCTGGGGCAGCGGCATCGGGGCGCCGAAGGCGGGATCGGTGAAGTAGACGCCGCCCTGCCGGTCGATCACCAGGTCGTTGGGAGCGTTGAAGCGATTGCCTTCGTACTTGTCGGCCAGCACTCGCCGCGATTGGCCGTCGGGACTGTAGGCGACGACCTGGCCAGCCATTTCGCAGGCCACGATCTCACCCTTGGCGTTGACCATCAGGCCGTTGGCGCTGATTGGACTTCTCGCGGAAGACCGAGAGCTTGCCGTCGGCATCGACCTTGTGAATACGCTGGTTGGGGATGTCGCTGAAATAGACGTTGCCGTCCCGGTCGGCGGCCGGGCCTTCGGTGAACTTGAACCCCGTGTGCAGCTTGACGATCTTGCCGGCAGGTCCGACTCCGGCAATGGGCTTCGATGCCTCCTGGGCAGCGACCGTGGCCGCCAGGGACAGAATGAGCACGAGGAACAGCAAGGGATGACGCTTGGACATCGAGCAGACCTCCGCAAAAATGAGGAATCCGTTTGCACCCCGCCTGCGTTAGAATAGCCGCCATCTTCCGACATTGCGAGGGGCGAAGCGGGGTCAACGGAGACCGAACCGCCGCGCCTCGGAAGCCGAGAAGGTCAACGACAGGAGAGCGCCCGATGAAGAAGCTGATCAATCGTCCGGAGTCTGTGGTCGAGGAAATGGTCGAGGGTTTGGAAGCCGTCTATCCAGGTCTACGGCGAATCCCCGGACAAACCGTACTGATCCGCGCGGACCTCGGCGATACGGCAGATCGGCCGGTGGCCGTGATCTCGGGCGGCGGCAGCGGTCACGAACCGCGCACGCCGGGTACGTCGGGCGGGGCATGCTCAGCGCCGCGGTTGCTGGTGACGTTTTCACCTCGCCCAGTCCCGATGCGGTATTGGCCGCGCTTCGCGCCACGGCCGGGCCGCGCGGGCGCTGCTCATCATCAAAAACTACACGGGCGATCGCCTCAACTTTGGCCTGGCCGCCGAGTTGGCCCGTTCCGAAGGCATTCCGGTCGAAACGGTCCTCGTGGCGGACGACGTGGCCCTGGCCGCCACCGTCGAGAACGCCGGCCGGCGCGGGTTGGCCGGAACGATCCTGGTCCACAAGGTGGCCGGCGCGGCGGCGGCACAGGCGGGTTTGTCTTTGGCCGAAGTCGCCGCCGAGGCGCGGGCCGTGGCCGGCGCCGTGCGGACGATGGGAGTGGCCCTTTCGCCCTGCACCGTCCCCGCCGCCGGGCGCCCCGGATTCACCCTGGAAGAGAACGAGATCGAATGGGGACTCGGCATTCACGGCGAACCCGGCGTGCGACGCGGGCCGCTGGAGCCGGCCGACGTATTAACCGACCGACTGCTCGATCGGATCCTCGCCGAGCTAACCCTGGACTCCGGTTCGCGCGTCGTTTTGCTCGTGAACAACCTGGGCGCGACGCCGGCGATGGAGTTGGCGATTGTCGCTCGGCGGCGCGGTCGCGGTGCTGGAAGGACGAGGGTTTATCGTCGAACGGGTCTATGCGGGGACGTTTCTGTCCGCCCTGGAGATGGCGGGCCTCTCGCTGTCCGTGCTGCCGGTCGATGACACGCGCCTGGCACGCCTGGACGCGCCGACCGACGCACCCGCCTGGCCCAACGCCGCCGCCCGTCCCCGGCGGCGCGAACGCACACCCCCGCCGGCCGTCCCGGCACCACCCGCCCGCACCGTGCCGGCGCTTCCGAAAACGCCACGGGGAGAAAAAGTGGGGGCGGCGATCTGGGATGCGGCCGAGGCTCTCATTGAGGCTTCCCTGCGCCTGACCGAAATGGATCAAGCGGTCGGCGACGGCGATCTGGGCATCAGCCTGGAGCGCGGCGCCCGCGCCGTGGGTAACGCGCTGCCGAGCTATCCGCTCGACGATCCCGCTGCCACGCTCCATGAACTCGGCGTGACCTTGCAGCGCGTCCTGGGCGGCACGTCCGGCCCGCTTTATGCCGCGTTCTTTCTGCGCGCCGCCGGCGTTCTGCGCCAGGGTTCCCCCGACGATCCGAAGAACTGGGCGCGGGCGTTTCTGGCCGGTTGCACGGCCATCAGCGAGTTGGGAGGGGCGAGCCGGGGCGATCGGACGATGCTCGATGCCTTGCTGCCGGCGGCGGAAGCGTTTTCGGCCGCGGTGGATTCGGGAAAGACAACGGCCGACGCCTTGCGCGAGGCGGCGGACGCGGCGGCCGAAGGCGCCAAAGCCACCGTGCGGATGAAACCGCGCCGGGGCCGATCGAGCTACCTGGGCGATCGCGTTCTGGGCTTGCCCGATCCGGGGGCGGAAGCCGTCGCCGTCTGGCTGGGCGCCCTCGCGACTTCGATCGAGCCGTAGTACTCCCGACTACGTATCCGATCACGGGCCGAGGGTGAGATACGTACAGTGAGAGACCGAGGTCCGAGTAATTGCGGGTGCTTGGGCCTCGCCGCAGAATGGCCCGAAGGAGAGGCCGACGTCGAAACCAAGTGAGGCCGCCGGGACCGTCGGCCAGCCGAGTCGATCGGCCACCGGATGTTGTCCGAAGGGCGAATTCCTCTACCAAATAAGGCCAAAAAAACGGACAAGATTACGTAGGTAGCACACCAGAAAGCTCCCGCCGGAAAGGACACAGGAGTCAGGCCCCGCCCTGCTCTGAAGCGGGGGAACATTATAGAGGGATTGAGACTCCATCTTCCAGGTCCAGAACCTCTCAGCGTCATACAATTGCAGCAAGACATGGGATCGCAACTGGCACTTGGCTGAAGGGGGATCAGCCCTTTCAGGACACTCCGCGGATCGCGCATCGAGAGAGGGGACCAGCTTCTCCGGTTAATTCCGCCGATATGGACTCGACAACGATCGGGGACATCCACGCATGGGTAAATTGAAAACTAAGTTGCAACGCGACACCGTCCTTGTTCTGCAAGGGCATACGGATGCGGTGACAGCTGTGGCTGTGACGTCGGACGGCACCCGCGCCGTCTCGGCATCCCACGACATGACCCTCCGCATCTGGGACCTCGCCACCGGCAAGGCCCTCGCCACCCTGCAAGGGCATACGAAAAGCTTGCTGGCTGTGGCTGTGACGTCGGACGGCACCCGCGCCGTCTCGGCATCCCACGACATGACTCTCCGCATCTGGGACCTCGCCACCGGCAAGGCCCTCGCCGCCCTGGAAGGGAATATAGATCAAATTGGGCGGGGGGCTATGGCGGTGACGCCGGACGGCACCGCGCCGTCTGGGCAACCGACGACAAGACTCTCCGCGTCTGGGACCTCGCCACCGGCAAGGCACTCGCCGCCTTGGAAGCGCCTATGGGAACGATGCGGACTGTGGCGGTGACGCCGGACGGCACCCGCGCCGTGGGAGTATCCTACGGGGATACCTCCAGCCTATGCGTCTGGGACCTCGCCACGGGCAAGGTCCTACTCACCATGAAACAGCCAGTAACAGCAGGAGGGATACTGGTTGTGACGGTGACGCCGGACGGCACCCGCGCCGTCTCGGCAGACGACGTCATGAGCCATTACCTCCTCGTCCGGGATCTCGAAACAGGCGAGACCCTCGCGACCCTGGAAGGGCATACTAAGCAGGTGCGGGCTGTGGCTGTGACGTCGGACGGCACCCGCGCCGTCTCAGCATCCTACGACAAGACTCTCCGCGTCTGGGACCTCGCCACCGGCAAGGCCCTCGCCACCCTGGAGGGGCATACGGATGCGGTGCAGGCTGTGGCAGTAACGCCGGACGGCACTCGCGCCGTCTCGGCATCCGACGACAAGACCCTCCGCGTCTGGGACCTCGCCACCGGCAAGGCCCTCGCCACCCTGGAGGGGCATACGGAAAACGTGTCGGCTGTGGCGGTAACGCCTGACGGCACCCGCGTCGTCTCGGCATCCCACGACATGACCCTCCGCGTCTGGGATTTGACGGCGCTTCGCAAGACATCGTATACGAATGCTAAGGTATTGCTCGTGGGGGATACGGGCGTGGGCAAGACAGGTCTTGCACACCGCCTCACAACCAATACTCCGCCGGACCAGCTCCTTTCCACCGACGCTGCCTGGGCCACGCAATGGCCCCTGCCCCATACACCCAAAGCGGAACAGGGCGAGCGGGAAATCTGGCTCTGGGATTTCGCCGGGCAACCGGACTACCGGCTAGCCCATCCTCTCTACATGGATGAGACCGCCCTTGCCGTGTTCGTTTTCGACCCGCAAGACCGCAATCCACTGGCCGGGTTGGCTGAGTGGGACCGGATGATGACGCGGGCGTCCAAGAAGTCCTTCGCAAAGCTCCTCGTCGCCGGCCGGTGCGACCGCGGCGGTACGATGATCTCGCACGAACTCATCGAACAGTTTCGCAAGGACCATGAGTTCGGCCCGTATCTCGAAACCAGCGCACACACCGGAGACGGGTGCGAGAAGTTAGCGCAGGCCATTGTCGCGAGCATCGACTGGGGCGCGATCCCGTACACAGTCTCGCCGGATACGTTCCGCAAGCTGAAAGAAGTCGTTGTTCTCATCAAGGACCGGACGTACGTTAAGCCGAAACGAAAGAAACAACCAACATCGGCCCCCGTCCTGGTCAGCAGTGACGCCCTGGCAGAGATGGTGTCGAAGGAGTGGAAGGAAAAGTCGAAGTTCACCGAGGACGAATTCCGAACTGTCATCAGTCTGTTGCATGGACCGGGCGTCGTCTGGAAGCTCGAATTTGGCGACCTTGTGCTGCTCCAGCCGGAGCGCATCAACGCTTACGCGGCGGCGATGGTCCGGAGGGTGCGCGAAACACACCGATGAGATCGGTGTCATCGCCGAGGCGGAAGTACTGGCTGGGGACCTGGAATATGCTGACATGGTTCGGTTGCCAAGAGGAGAAGAAGAAATCGTCCTGCGGCGATGCACCTGATGGTCGTCGATCGCGGCATGTGTATCCGCCAACACCTCCCAGGGAGCAACCCGCTTCTCATCTTTCCGTCGTTGTACAAACGCCAACGGCCCGAACGCCCCTCCCACCCGCTTATCCTGATGACTTTCCGGTTCGAAGGGCATCTCGACGAGATCTACGCAACGTTAGTCGTGCGCTTGCACTACACGGACGTATTCAAGTACAAGCAGCTCTGGCTCGACGCTGCCGACTTCGTGTCCCTCGCTGACGAGAAGATCGGCTTGAAGATGACCCGGCACGAAGGACAGGGGGAAATCACGGTCTTTGCCGACGGCAATGTTTCGGAAAACTCTCGGTTGATGTTCGTAAGGTACATCCACGAGCACCTGAAGGCTAGGGACCCGAATTGCGTTCGCATCCGCCATTACGTTTGCGAAAAGTGCAAACAACCCTTCGGGGACCAAGCTACGATCGAGCGGGCACGAACGGACAGCCAAAAGCATGTCTTCTGCGGCCGCTGTGGGAAGAAGATCGTCCTCGATGACGTCATTGAGCAGCAATTCAGCGCCGAGGAAATGAGCCGGCGAGCACGCGAGATGCAGGAGCAAGCGCAGGAGGTTCTCGACAATGAGAGCAAGGAGCTTATCCTGATCGGGCACACCTACGTCATCGCTGGCGAAGCGGGCCAAGTATACCGCCAGTACACGAACTCCGACAAGGGCATCGACGGCGAGATCGAGTTCAAGAAAGACGATGGAAAGGCTGCGGCGACTCTCTTGTACATCCAACTAAAGTCCGGAGATTCGTATTTGACGACGCACAAGGATGGGAAGGAAGTTTTCACGATAAAGAAGGAAAACCATGTCGAATACTGGCGAGAGAAGGCGTACCCGGTGATGCTCGTGGTCCGCACGTCCGACGGGCGGATACGGTGGATGGACGTGCGAGCCTACCTACAGCGCGAACACACCGCTGGCCGCCCGGTAAAGCAGATCATTTTCAACGGTGAGCCATTCACGGCCGCTGCAGTCCGGGCGGAGCGGGACAAGTTCCTCGGGAATTCTTAAGGCTGGGTCAAGTAAGGGGGCAACGTCGCCGCTGAGCAACTTACACAGTGCGGCGTTGGTGTTCATGTCGCTTTCGGTGCGGGCGGTTCGGGCGGATTTTCCTTGAGTCCGATTTGCAAACGCCCCTCGATGGACTGCTTCTCCTCCTGCACCTCGGCCTCCGACCGACCGCCGGCCTCCCGGTGTACTACTTGCCGAAATGTTGGCCGTCTGAAATGCTGAAACCAGTAGCGCTATTCCCTCCGGGTAGCTTTCTGGTCGCTTCCCACGAAGATGCTGGCCCTCTTGACGTCCCCATGGCTCTCCCGGACTAGCGTGGATTGGGCACGGGATCCTTTCGGGTTACCCATCTTACCCATTCGGGCCGATTTGGTAGTCCAGGCAAGCGAAAACCGACTTGTGGGCAACCCTGGCTCAAGTAAGAATGGCCTGCTCCCCATGCGCAAAGCCTTGCAAACGGCTGCTCCGCTCCGCTCCCGTTTCCGGGAAGCTGGCGTCCCAAATCGGACGGCCCCGCGTTGTGTGGCAAGGTGGCAAAGTGGCAAACTCGCCTCGTAAACCGCTCATTTTTCCGTGTTTTTTCGCGATTCCCTCTTTGCCAACCGGCCTCGTGATTTGGCAAAGTGGCAAACCGGGTTCGGGCGGATTCTCTCAACGGGCCAGGAGAACTCTGTTACGCGGCCTTCCCGCGAATCGGCAAGGGCGAGCCAATGAAAATCGTGGACGGACGCATCACGGGCTAGACGCTTGTCACCTCGACCTGGGAACGGCTGCCTGCCGATTACTTCTTCTTGCCCGCCTTCTTGGCCTTGTACTCGGCGATGTATTTTTCGGGGTTCTCCTTGAAGGCGTCGGCGCAGCCGGAGCAGCAGACGTAATACGTTTCGCCCTTGTAACTGATCGGCATGGTGCCCAGCCCGCCGGAGACGACACACTCGTTCTTCTTGTCCGCCTTGCCCAGGCTGACGCCCTCGCGCGTGCAGCCGACCATGTAATCCTTCTTCCAGATCGTCGAACCGGCGTCCCGGTGCGCGACGCGGTAGACGAAGCGATCGCCCTCGGCGGCCGAGTTCATCTTGATCTGCTGCGTCGCTTTCGTCGCCGGATCGACTCGTTCGAGCGTCAAGACGTCATTTTTGATCTGCCCCTGAAAGACGAGCTTTTTGTCGTCGGTATCGGTGAGGGTCAACTGATAGAGCTTCTTGTCGGGCAGGAAACGCAGTTCGCCGGACTTGACGTGCTTGCCTTTCTTGACGTCCATGCTCAGCCAGGCGTCGTCGCCCTTGAAGCGCCAGCTCCAGCCGATCGTCTCGCTCCAGATGGGATCGCGCGGGCCGGGCCGGGGCTTGTCGGGACCGCCGTTGCCCTTCCAGCCGCCGATGTAATCTTGCAGCTCCTTCAAGGCTTCCTTGGCCGATGCCTTGTCCTCCCGGTCGGCAGCCGGTGCCGGTACGATGAATCCCATCAGAGCAAGCAAGAACGCCAACGCCAAGAATCGCTTCATAACGCCTCACTTTCGCCAAACGGGAGCCTACGGACAATCGAGCAAATACAGGGTTGTGTCGGCATTGCCGGTGACGAGCTGCTTGCCGTTGGGGGTGAACACAATCGCCCGGACGAACGGTTTGGGATCGCTGATGGCCAGGACGGGGACGTGCAAATCCCACTGGCGCAGCTCCTTGCCGGTGGCGCGATCCCACAATTTGACGACGTTATCCGCCGCCGCAGTGGCGAAGCGCCGGCCGTCCGGACTCATCACCACCGAGACGATCGCTTGCTTGTGGGCCGTGAACGTGTGCAGCGCCTTGCGCTGGCCCAGGTCCCATACCTTCCAATCACCGCCCGCGTCCCCTGTCACCAATATCTTTTTGTCCGGGGTCAGGGCGAGGTCCATGATTTTCTTGTCCGTGGCCTTGAGGTCGCCGCCGAGGCGCTGTTTTTGGCCACGTCCCAGAGGCGAGCGACGCCGTCGGTATAGCCCACGGCGGCGGTCGAGCCGTCCATGCTGAGCGAAAGGCAGTTCATCGCCGTGCTGTCGCCGAGATCCAGTTCGGCGGCTTGCTTGCCGTCCGCGACGTTGTAGGTGGCGACGGAGGCCATGGCGAGCCAGGCGATCAAACGCTTGCCGTCGGGGGCCGCTGTCAGGACAGGGATGCCCTGGAGTTGCCCGCTTTCGTTGCGGATGGAGCGGATTTCCTTGCCGGTCTGCACACTCCAGATCTTGAGCGTGTTGTCCTGGTCGGCGGATACCACCATCTTGCTGTCCGCGCTGAAAGCGACGGCGGTGATCTCCTTGGTATGGCCTTCCAGCACGAACCGTTCCCGGCCGGTCGCCAGATCCCACAGGCGGACGGTCAGGTCGGTACTGCCGGAAGCGAGCCATTTACCGTCCGGGCTGACCGCGATGGCGCGGATGTCCTTCGTGTGGCCGTAGGAACTGGCGCTCTGTTGACCCGCCAATTCCCACAGTTTGATGGTGCGGTCCACGCTGCCCGAGGCGATGAAATGACCGTCCGGACTGAAGGCGACCGAGCTGATCCAGTTTTTGTGTCCCGGATACGAATGCAGTTCGACGCCGGCCTGCACGTCCCAGAGCTTGACGACCTGATCGCCGCCGCCGGAAGCGAGCAGCTTGCCGCTCGGACTGAAGGCCACCGAACTGATGGCACTGGTATGGCCCTGGAACGTCTTCACCGGGACGGAGGAGGTCCGGTTCCAGAGCAGAACGCGCTGGTCGCCGCCGCAGGAGGCCAATTGCTGGCCGTCCGGGCTGAACACGACGGCGCTGACCGCTTCGCCGTGGCCGATGAGCGTGCGTTCTTCCTTCAGACTGCTGCCGTCCCATAGTTTGATCAGCTTATCCCGGCTGCCGGCCGAGGCGATGTGCTTGCCGTCCCGGCTCCAGGCGACGGCGCTGATGGCGAACTGATGGCCCTTCCACGAGCGCACCTCCTTGCCGGTCTCGACATCCCACACCTTGAGCAGATGGTCGGCCGCCCCGGAGACGAGCTGCTTGCCGTCGGGCCGAAACGCCGCCGACGTGACGGCGCCGGTGTGCCCGGTGAAGGTACGCACTTCCTGTCCCGACGCGCTGTCCCACAGTTTCAGCAGCTTGTCGCCGCTGCACGAGACGATGTACCTGCCGTCGGGGCTGTAGAGCGCCGCCGTCACCGGCGAGCGATGGCCCTTGAGGTTGTGCTCTTCCTTGCCGCTGAGCGTTTGCCAGACCTTGACCGTCTTGTCGGCGCTGGCCGAAACGATGTGCCGGCCATCGGGACTGAAGAGCGCCGACCAGATCGGCCCCTGATGCCCGGCCAATTCGCGCGATTGCTCGTCGCTATTCACTTCCCAGAGCCGAACGGTCTGGTCCGAACTGCCGGACGCGAGCGTTTGCCCGTCCGGGCTGAACGCCAGGCAGCGCACCGGCTCGGTGTGCCCTCCTTGCAGGGTGCGGAGGGTCTGTCCGGTGGCGACATCGTACAGGCGGATGGTCTTGTCATCGCTGCCGGTGGCCAGGCGCTTGCCGTCGGGACTGAAGGCCAGGCAGCCGACAAGTCCCGTGTGGCCGTCGAAGCTCAGCCGTTCGCTGCCGTCCACGGCCGACAGCAATTTCGCCGCGTTGGGATCGGTGGTGCCGACGGCGAGGGTTTGGCTGTTGGGGTGAAACGCCAGACAGAAGAGGTTGCCCTTGAACGTCGCGATGGAAAAGCGATCCCGCCACGTCCCCACGTCCCAGCAGCGGACGGCCTTGTCCGCGCCGGCCGAGGCCGAGCGCCTTGCCGTCGGGACTGAAGGCGACCGCCTTGATGATCAGGTTGTGGCCGCGCAGGGTTTGCTTGGTGGTGCCGGTGGAGACCTCGAAGACGCGCACTTCCTTGTCGCCGCCGCCCGCCGCCAGCAGTTTGCCGTCGGGACTGAAGGCGAGACTGGTCACGAACTCCTTGTGGCCTTGTAACCCCTTCTGGTGCTTTCCGGTGGCCGCGTCCCAGATCTTGATTTCGCCACTGCTCTTGTCGGCCGAGGCGACCGACTTGCCGTCCGGGCTGAAGGCGACGGCCAGCACCTCGTCGTTGTGGCCCTCGTACTGGCAAATCTCGCGGCCGGTGGCAGGATCCCACACGCGGACCACACCGTCGCCGCTGGCCGTGACGAGCCGCCGGCCGTCGGGACTGTAGGCGAGGGCTAGCACGGGTGCGGTGAAGCGCAATCGGCCGTCGCCGAAGATGCGGGCGACGTGTTGCGGCAGATGCGGCGGCAGTCCGGGCAGGTTCCAGCGGGCGCGGCGGAAGCGATCCTGCGCTCGACCAACCGTCCTGCGGTGAGTGCTTCGTCCCCCTGCTTGGCCAGCGCCGCGGCACGTTCGTACCATTCGGGGGAAAACTTCTTCGTCAGCCCTTCCTTGTCGGCGGCCGCGCGCTCTTCCCGGTATTGCGTCTGGAGTTGCCGTACTGTTTCCGGTGTGATTTTTCCCGCCGGTTCGACCGCCGCGGCAACGAGCGCGGTGAGCAGGGTCAATCCCAGCAATCCGGCCGCCGTGCCACGGAGCAGGCGTCGCAGGAGGTGGCACGAACGGTTCGTCATCGGCATGGTCGAAGACACTCCCAGGGTCAGTCGCGCTAGCCCGTCCTCAGCACGCGGGGCCGAAATTGAGTATAAAAGGCCCAACGACATACCGGCAAGCACTGATTCCCGCGCCGAGAAGGGACATGAGTCAGCGCACCACGCATTCTGGTCCTGTCCGCATCGGTCGGAGCGGGGCACCTCCGCGCCGCCCAGGCCGTCGAGCTGGCCCTGCGCGAAGTGGTGCCCGAGGCGACCGTTCGCAACGTCGATGTCTTGCAATTGACCAACGCGCCCTTCCGCCGGCTGTACGGGAAGTTCTATCTCGATCTGGTCAACAAGGCTCCTCACGTTCTCGGTTACTTCTACGATCTGCTCGACAAGCCGAGTCGTTCCGGCAAGAACCGCACCGACCGCCTGCGCCTGGCCATCGAGAAATTGAACCTGCGCAAGTTCATCCGCTTCCTCAAGGACGAGCCGTGGGACCTCGTTATCAATACGCATTTCCTGCCCGCCGAGATCATCGCCTCGCTCCGTCGCTCCGGGGAACTGACGCTGCCGCAGGTGACGGCGACCACCGATTTCGAGACGCATCGGCTGTGGGTCAATCAACCCTGCGAGCATTATTACACCGCCACCGAGGAAGGCGCTCGCTATCTCCAGCACTGGGGCGTCCCTGCCGAGCGACGACCGCGACCGGCATCCCCATTCACCCCGTCTTCGCCAAACCCAAGGATCGGGCGGAGTGCCTGGCTCGCCACGGACTGGCGGGTGATCGCCCAATCCTTCTTCAGCTTTCCGGCGGCTTCGGCGTCGGGCCGATTGCCAAGCTTTACCGCGCCCTGTTGGAGATTGCGCAGCCCATCGAACTGGTCGCCATCGCCGGACGCAATGAGGCGGTGCGCAAGGAACTGGAAGCGATCGCGCCGCCGTCGCGCCATCGGGTGAAGGTGCTCGGCTTCACCGATCAGATCGACGAATGGATGGCCGTCGCGGATCTGGTCGTGTCCAAGCCGGGCGGTCTGACGACCTCGGAGACGCTGGCGCGTGGGGCCGCGATGGCGATCGTCAATCCGATTCCCGGACAGGAGAGCCGCAACAGCGATTACCTGCTGGAAAACGGCGCGGCCATCAAGGTGAACAACCTCGGCACGCTGCGGTACAAGATCGATAGTCTGCTCGAAGATCCGGCTCGTTTGGCCCAATTGAAGGCGAACGTCGCCCGCCTCGCCCGGCCGCGCGCCGCCTTCGACGTGGTGGAACACGCCCTGAAATTCATCCCCGCTCACCCCCAACCGTGAATCGACGGAGGCCCGAAATGCGATACGCAACTACTTTTGCCACTCTGTTATTTCTCATCGCCGGCCGTGCCCCTGCCGCCGACGATGCCAGGCCCGCCGATGACGAAGCGCCGCTGCTGCGCTTCCCGACCATCCACGGCCCGCAGATCGCCTTTTGTTACGCCGGCGATCTCTATACGGTCCCCTCGTCGGGCGGCGTGGCGCGGCGGCTCACCAGCCATTCCGGTTACGAGATGTTTCCGCACTTTTCGCCGGACGGCAAATGGCTCGCCTTCACCGGGCAGTACGACGGCAACACCGAGATTTATGTCATCCCGGCCGAGGGCGGCGAGCCGCGCCGGCTGACCTACACGGCCACGCTGGGTCGCGACGACGTTTCCGACCGCATGGGGCCGAACAACATCGTCGTTGGCTGGAAACACGACGGCAAACACATTCTCTTCCGCTCGCGCATGCACTCGTTCAACGATTTCATCGGCCAGCTTTATCTCGTTCCGCTCAAAGGCGGTTTGGCCGAGCCGTTGCCGCTGCCACGCGGGGGTTTCGCCTCGTATTCTCCCGATGATAAGAAGCTCGCCTACAACCGCGTTTTCCGCGAGTTCCGCACCTGGAAGCGCTATCGCGGCGGCATGGCCGACGACGTATGGCTGTACGATTTCACCACGAAAAAGACGGAGAATATCACGCAGAACGCCGCCCAGGACATCATGCCGATGTGGCACGGCGAGCGTATTTACTACCTCTCGGATCGCGATTCCAGCCGGCGCATGAACCTGTTCGTCACCGATCTCGCCGACCGCACCACCCGGCAGCTCACGAACTTCCGCGATTTCGACATCAAATTTCCCTCGCTCGGCGATGAGGCGATTGTCTTCGAGAACGGCGGCTGGATTTATCGCTTCGATCTGGCCGGCGAGAAGTACAGCAAGGTCGCCGTCCGCATCCTGGAGGATCGCGTCTCGGCCCGCAGCGGCCTGACGAACGTCGCCCAGAACGTGACGAATTACGAGATTTCGCCCGACGGCAAGCGCGCCCTGTTCGGCGCCCGCGGCGATGTCTTCACCGTGCCCGCCAAGGACGGCCGGACGCTCAATTTGACCAACACGTCCGGCGTTCACGAACGCAATTCCAAATGGTCGCCGGACGGCAAACACATCGCCTACATCTCGGATGCAACGGGCGAAGATGAGATTTACGTGGTCACGCCGGACGGCCGCGGTAGTCCGCGGCAGTTGACTACGGGAGGTGACACCTACAAGTTTGAAATCTCCTGGTCGCCTGACAGCAAAAAGATTCTCTGGTCCGACAAGAAACTGCGCCTGCAATACGTCGAGGTGGAATCGAAGACGGTCAAGAAGGTGACGCAGGCGAAAGCCTGGGAGATCCGCGACGCGGTATGGTCGCCGGATAGCCGCTGGGTCGCTTACTCGCAAAATGAGCGCGAGGGCATGGATCGGGTCTATCTGTTTTCGCTGGAAAAGGACAAGACGTTTGATGTCACCGACGGCTGGTATGACTCGGCTCGTCCGGCGTTCAGCGGCGATGGCAAGTATCTGTTCTTCGTCTCGCGGCGCGATTTCGCACCCATTTACAGCGAGACCGAATGGAATCACGCCTACCGCGACATGTCCCGCATTTATCTCGTGACGCTGGCCAAGGGCACGCCCTCACCGTTCCGGCCGCGCGGCGAGGAGGACACGGAGCCGGCGAAAAAGGAGGAAGGAAAAGACAAGGAAAAAAACCTCAAGGTGGACACGGACGGTTTGAGCGAGCGCATCTTACAATTACCGATTCAGCCGGCGAACTATCGCAACCTCGCGTCGGCCGGCGGCACGCTCTATTACATTCGCCAGGGCAGCAAGGACGGCAAGCCCGCCTTTCAGATGTACGACCTGACCGCGCGCAAGGAAACCGCGCTCGGTTCGGTCAACGGTTTCGAGATTTCCGCCGACGGCAAGAAAATGCTCGTCTCGCAGGACGGCAAATATGCAATCATCGACCTGCCCAAAGCCCCGGTGACGATCAGCGAACCGCTGAAGCTAACGGGCATGGAAATGAAGCTCGACCACCATCAGGAGTGGAAGCAGATCTTTGCGGAATGCTGGCGGCAGATGCGCGATTTCTTCTACGACCCGACCATGCACGGCGTGGACTGGAAAGCGATGCGGGCGAAGTACGAACCGCTCGTGCCGCACGCCGCCCATCGTGCCGATTTGACCTACGTGATCGGCGAAATGATCGCGGAGCTGAACGTCGGCCATGCCTACGTTGGCGGCGGCGACATGCCCCATCCGCCGCGCATCCCGCTTGGTCTATTGGGAGCGAAGCTGCACCGTGATTCATCGGGCTATTACAAGATCGTCAAGATCCTACACGGCGAGCGCTGGGACGCACGGCTGCGTTCGCCCCTCCGGGAACTGGGCGTGGATGCGAAGGAAGGCGATTATCTCCTCGCCATCAACGGCCAGCCGGTCAACGAAATGGCCAACCCCTACGAAGCACTGGTCAATCAGAATGACAAGCAGGTGACACTGAAAATCAACTCCGAGCCGAAGGAAAAGGGCAGCCGCGAAGTTGTCGTCGTGCCCATCGGCAGCGAGGGAGAGCTTTATTATCACGAGTGGGTGACGGACAACATCAAGAAGGTGAGCAACGCCACCGGCGGCAAGGTGGGCTACCTGCATGTTCCGGACATGGGCGTCAACGGCCTGAACCAGTTCGTCCGCTACTTTTATCCGCAGACGCACAAGAAGGCGATGATTATCGACGTGCGCGGCAACGGCGGCGGCAACGTGTCGCCGATGCTGATCGAGCGCCTGCGGCGCGAGGTCGCCATGATCGACATCGCCCGCAATAGCGTACCGCGCACCGATCCCGAAGCGATGGTTTATGGCCCGACCGTGTGTCTGTTAAACGAGTTCTCCGCCTCCGACGGCGACCTGTTCCCGTATCGCTTCCGCCAGCACAAGCTCGGCAAACTGATCGGCAAGCGGAGTTGGGGCGGCGTGGTCGGCATCCGCGGCACGCTGCCGCTTCTGGACGGCGGTTATCTCAATCGCCCGGAATTTTCGAGTTATGATGTCCACGGCAAAACGTGGATCATCGAGGGCGTCGGCGTGCCGCCGGACATCGAAGTGGACAATGACCCAGCCCGCGAATACGCCGGCAATGACGAGCAGCTCAACCGGGCGATTCAGGAGATCCTCGCCGAGCTGAAGAAAGGGGAGAAAGACCTGCCGCCGCCGCCACCGTATTCGAAGAAGTAGTTATCCCGGAAGCGCTCGCCGGTGAGAGAGATTGGCTCATGTCGATCACCATCGAGAAAAACGAGATGGGCGGGAAATCCGTCTTCGTTGGTTCGGAGGCAGATCTCGCGAAGGTGCCGAAAACACATCAGCATCTGGTAGGTTCGAAAGAGCGATCGGCGCTCGCCGATCCGGCCCGCTATTTTAGCGATCTGGCCGGTAGGGCCAAACGTCCCCTCTTGGCGCGATGGTTGAAGATACTTGCTGACTGCGAGAGCTACCTTCTGGAACTGCATACCGCTTCGATTCCGGGATTCCCCGCCGCTGCCTACTTCCGATTCGTCCTTGGAAACGATTTCGTGCCGGGAGTACGGTTACGGTCGGCCAAGACAGGACCTTCATTACCTCTGGCCCTGGCAGAGGTGTATGAGCTGATCGACGGGATCAATCACTTCGGCTATGGGGAGGCAGGCGAGCTGTCCTCGGCGGGAGAGATCGCTCCGCTCACCCAAGCGGGTTTTTGGTTGAGTGAAACGAACAAGGTCAACCCGGAAACCTGCCAGGCGTTTTATAGCACTTTGAACGGGGACATACTTTGCTGCCAGCCGCCGAACGACGCCGTCTGGTATCTTCACGAAGTCGGTGAGTTGCGGCCTGCCGGATCGTTGCGCTCTTTGGTAGATCAATACTTCCAGAACATGATCCAGGGCGAAGTCTTGGAGCGCGAGTGACTGCGCAGCTAGCGGTAGGGATATTCACGCCAATTTGTAATTGGCGGGTGGGACATGGCAGTGCCGTCGTTCCGTCGATTCAGGAGATCCTCGCCGAGTTGAAGAAAGGGGAGAAAGACCTGTCGCCGCCTAATCCGAAGAAGTAAGGAGGAATACCCCTGGCTCGCCCGCTCGGCTCGCCGCACCTGCGGTGCCTGTCCGGGAAAGTGAAATCCCCGTCGGCGGAAGAACGCTCTTCTGCATTCGCCCGAACGATCGTATACTGCCGGCAGACGCCCGGAGGACACAACCATGTCCAAAACACGAACTCCAAGTACCGGCACGAGCGAAGCGGCCATCTTCAGCCGGATCTTCGCGGATGGCCGACGGAGCCTGACACCCGAACTGGCCCGCCACATCCTCGCCCTGGAGTTCAGCGACGACGATAAGGCTCGGATGCACGAGTTGGCCGCCAAGAACCAAGAGGGCCGCGTTAGTCCAGAAGAGCTCCGTGACCTTGACAACTACATCAAGGTCGCCGATCTGGTGGCCATCCTCCAGTCGAAGGCTCGGAAGTTTCTCCGAACCAAGCCCAAATGACGTGATGCCTCATGGATGAGTCGCTGATCGAGGCCGTCCTGCGCCGCGCCGGCTATGCCTGCGAATATTGTTTGCTGCCGCAATCCCTTCACCCCGGCTCCTACGAGGTCGAGCACGTCATCCCCAAACAGCACGGCGGCCGAACCGTGCTCTCGAACTTGGCCTGCTCCTGTCTCCATTACAACCGTCATAAGGGACCGAATCTGTCAGGTATTGACCGCGTCACGTCGCGGACGAAGCTCGTGCGTCTCTTCAACCCCCGGCGGCATAAGTGGGCACGACACTTTCTCTGGGATGGGCCGCTGTTGGTCGGCCGCACACCGATTGGACGGGTGACTGTCCAGGTGCTCGCCATGAACGACCCACTCCGAGTTGCCTTACGCCAAGAACTTATCGAGGAGGGGCTTTTTCCGTGAAGCACCGAGAAGGGTCACGGGTATTCCCCCGCGCTTGAGCATCAACCGCTCGATTTCCGCTTCGGTCTCCAGCAACTCTCGGTTGCCCTCGACATAGGCGACAGCCTCGCGGACGGCTTCGACCGGCAGACGGTAATCGGCCGCCGCCGCCGCCTCGTCGAGTTGGTTCGCCTTCATCGAGCCGACGAGTTGCCGGGCCGTCATGTTTCGCCCTTTGATGTAGAGCTGCTGTCGCCAGGGATGCTGACGGCGGACCAGATATCGCCACGGCTGGACTGCTGCCTCGCGCATTTCTTTGCGGTCGAGCCTCTCCTCCAGACGGCGAAGACGCGCCTCAAGCGTGTCGAGGCGGTCGAGCAGGATGGTGTTGTTCTCGGCCATGTTCGGACTCCGGCGCGGGTAACGCCCCCGGTAGAGATTGTTATAGCTCTATGGAGAAGTCAACCTTCGCCAGTCTAGGATGCGGCGACAGTCCCTACAAGACCGAGTACAATCACTGAAAAGGTAAAGAAATAGAACAAGTCCAAACACAAAGAAGGGAGCCTCCGACATGCCGCGATCCTTCCTTGTTCTCTTCGGCATCTGGTTCGTCGCGATGACGCCGGGAACGCATCTACCAGCGGCGGAGCTGCAAGCGGGGGTCGCCGTGGTGGACATCACGCCGCCCGCCGGCTATCGCATGAGCGGCTATTTCTATGAGCGGTTGAACACCGGCACGCACGATCCCTTGCAGGCCAAGGCGCTCGTGTTGCGTCAGGGCGAGGAGCAAGCGGCCCTGGTCTTCTGCGATCTCATCGGCATCGCGCGCGAGGTATCCGGCCGTGCTCGCGTTCTGGCCGCGAAGAAGACCGGCATTCCCGTGGAACACATCCTCATCGCGGCGACGCATTCGCACACCGGGCCGCTCTACATGGGGGCGCTGCGGAACTATTTCCACGAACAAGCGGTCGCCGCCAAGGGCGAAGACCCACACGAGAAAATCGACTATCCATCCACCCTCGCCGAGAAGTTGGCCGAAGCCATCGGGCGGGCCAAGGAGAGCGCTCGGCCCGTTCGCCTGCAAGCGGGAATGACGCGCAGGAAGGGTTGTCGTTCAACCGTCGCTTTCACATGAAAAACGGTGTCGTGCAATTCAACCCCGGCAAGCTCAATCCGAACATCGTGCGGCCGGCCGGTCCCATTGATCCCGACGTGGGGTTGGTACGGCTTCTCTCGGGAGATAAGGATCTCGCTCTCTTGACCGTGTTCGCCATGCACCTGGACACGGTCGGCGGCACGGAATACTCGGCCGATTACCCGTTTTATCTGGATCGCAACCTCCGCCCGGCCCTGGGATCGGACGGCGTTTCGCTCTTCGGCACCGGCACCTGCGGCGACATCAACCACATCGACGTTGCGACGAAAGCACCGCAGAAAGGCCAGGAAGAGGCCGCCCGTCTTGGCAAGACACTCGCCGAAACCGTGCGGGCGGCGTTGCCCAAACTGCGAGATGCTCGGACACCACGACTCGCCGTCCGCCAGGCCGTCGTGAACGCGCCGCTCCAGAAGTACGATGCCGACGCGATCGCGCAGGCGCGGAAGGACATGGCGAAGATCGGCAAGCGCGAACTGCCTTTTTTGAAGGAGGTCGAGGCGTGCAAGATCGTCTCGTTGCAATTGCTGCCACGAGAAACGCTGCCGATGGAAGTGCAGGTCTTTCGGCTCAGCGATGACGTGGCCGTCGTCGGTTTGCCGGGCGAGATTTTCGTCGAGCTGGGCCTGGCGATCAAGAAGGCGTCGCCGTTCCCGGTAACGCTGGTGATCGAACTGTGCAACGACGCCCCCGGCTATGTGCCGACCGTGAAGGCGTTCAAGGAGGGCAGTTACGAAACGGTCAATTCGCGCGTGCAGCCGGGCGGCGGTGAAAAACTCGTGGAAGCGGCCACGCGCTTGCTCAAGGAACTGGGGGACGCCCGCCGGCCGTGACGGCTCCCATGTCTTGTACGCCTTCCGGCCAGCGATCGCGCGGCTCGAAGCCGATCAGCTTCTTCGCGGAATCGAGATCGTACATCGCAGAGCGGACAGGCCGGCTGGTGGCGTAGAGGATGGCGAAGCGAATGTCGGCGGGCGCTTCGACGGCACAGGCGAAGAAGCGGCCGGCATCGCCCGGACTGAGATAAACGTCCGGCCCCCATTCCGTGCTTGCCAGCTCCTCGACATGCTCACGGGAGCGCGGCACCCAGCCGAGACGGACGGCAAGGACGCTCATGCCGTGGCTGTCGGCGCACATGCGACCGGCCGCTTCGAGAAAGACCTTGCCGGCGGCGTACCAGCCGCGCGGCGTCGGCGGATCGTCGGCCTGGATCGGCCAGGGTCCGGTAAAGCGCTGCCACCACACGACCTGACCGCTACTGGCCAGCACCAACCGGCGCACACCCGCCAACCGGGCCGACTCCAGGACGTGATAGACACCGATAATGTTGTTGGGGGCCAGTTGCGTCAGGAAATCGTCGTCGTCGGGCGTGGCCGCCAGGTGAATGACCGTGCCGACTCCCTCGACGGCGCGGCGTACCGCCTCGATATCCGTGAGATCGCCGACCATGCAATCGGTCAGGCCTGGCGTCGCAACTCGATCGAAGCCGCGCACCGGCCGCCCGCAGGCCGTTAACTCCGCAACCACCGCCCGGCCGATCCGGCCTGCCGATCCCGTGACGAGGACTGTCGGCGATCCGTCCATCGGATTTTAATCTCCCAAGGCCCCTTGCGTTTGCTCGCTTCTGTGCATCAGTGTATCGGCTCCGGGCGTTCGTGTAGGATGGTGTCCTCACTTATCAGGGGAGGGGGCCATGCCCATCGTTCTGGGTGTCGATATCGGGACGACCACGCTCACCGCGCTGGCCGTGGATACGGCCAGCGGCGAAATCCTGGCACGATGCACGAAGTCCCACGAGGCCGAAAGCACGACGCCCGAAGACAAAGCGCGTGGCCGATCCGAATGGGACGCCCGGCGGATGACGGTCGAGACCTGTGAATGTGTGCGCGGCGTGGCGGAACGGATGGCCGAACGATCCCGTGATTTCGCGGGCATTGGCATTACCGGGCAGCAGCATGGCGTTGTCCTCCTGGGCGACGATCTGTCACCGCTTACATCTCTCATCAACTGGCAAGACCGGCGCGGCGAAGAAAACTACCCCGGAACTCCGAGAACGTTCGTGCAAGAGGCGATCCGTCTGGTGGGCGAAGACGCACCGCGCCGGACGGGCTGCCGGCTCGCGGCGGGCTACATGGCCGTAACGCTCTTCTGGATGAAGACACGCGGCGTACTGCCGGCGACAGGAAAGGCGTGCTTCATTGTGGACTATTTCGCTTCGCTTCTGACAGGACGGCTGCCGGTCACGGACGCTACCTGTGCGGCCAGCAGCGGGGTATTCCATTTGACTACGGGCGACTGGGATGCCGAGTCCCTCACCGCCCTTGGTTTGTCCAGCCGGTTGTTTCCAGAGGTGCTGCCGTCCGGTGCGCGGTTGGGCGAGTTGATTCCAACGATGGCGGAAGCGACCGGACTGCCTGCCGGTCTGCCGGTCTTCGTGGGCATCGGCGATAACCAGGCGAGCTTCCTGGGCAGCGTTCCCGACCGCGCCGCCAGCGTCCTCGTCAACGTCGGCACGGGCGGACAGGTGGCCGCATTCAGCGACCCGTTTGTTTACGATCCCCAACTGGAGACGCGGCCATTTCCGGGTGGCGGTTATCTGCTCGTCAGCGCGGGTCTGGCTGGCGGGCGCTCCTATGCCGTACTGGAACGATTCTTTCACGATGTTGGCGAACGGTTGTTCGATCAATCTGCGGGGCCGCTGTACGAGCGAATGAACCGTCTCGCCGCTGCCGTAGCGCGTGGGGCCGATGGTCTTCGCTGTGAGCCGTTTTTCACCGGCACACGCGCTAACCCCGAATTGCGGGCGAGTTGGACCGGCATTTCCGCGGAGAACTTCACGGTCGCTCATATGACTCGCGCGTTGCTTGAAGGGATGGCGCGGGCGTTTCTCAGTGGATACGAACGGATCGGCCAATATCTTCTATCCCCGCGCCGTCGCCTGATCGGCGCCGGCAACGGGATGCGCGAGAATCCCGTACTGGCCGGGGTCGTGAGCGAGGAGTTCGGATTGCCGCTATCCGTGCCGTGCCACCGCGAGGAGGCTGCGTTCGGGGCCGCGCTCGTGGCGGCGGTCGGAGCCGGTATTTTTCCCGATCTCGATGCCGTCGGCCGATTGGTCCGGTTGACGGAATGACGAGGCCGGCTTGTGTCTCGTTCCGCGAGAAAGCTACACTGAAATAGTTCCCACAAGTGCAAGGAGATCCTCATGACTTCAGTGGATCAAAAGCAGTTGCTCGCGGATGTCGAGTCCTATTGCCAGGAGGTTCGGCCCGTCGAGGAGTTGTGCTACGTCGAGCACCGCTTCAACGATCAGGTCATCGCGCTGGCCAAGAAGTACAACCTTCTCGGCATCCCCGTCCCGCCGGAGTACGGCGGCCGCGGCGCCGACACCGTGACCTACGCCCGCGCTTTGGCCCGTATCGGCCGCGAGGGAACCGGCGTGCGGACTTTCTTCTCCGGACACACTTCCATCGGCGAATACCCCATCCTCACCTGGGGCAACGAGGAGCAGAAACGGCGTTACCTGCCGGCCGCGTGCCGCGGCGAAAAAGTGTTGGCGTTCGGCCTGACCGAGCCGGAGGCCGGTAGCAATCCGCTGGAGATGCAGACGACCTACGAGCGCCGCGGCGATCATTTCGTCTTAAACGGCGTGAAATACCTCATCTCCAACGGCGGCATCGCCGACGCGGTGGTCTGCTTCGCCTACCCCAAGGGCGGCGGGCGCATCAGCGCCTTCATCGTCGATCGCGGCCCCGGCTTCGTCAGCGAAGACTTGACGGCCAAGATGGGGATGCCGTCGGCGAACACGGCCATGTTCGAGCTGCGCGATTGCAAGGTGCCGGCGAATAATCTGCTCGGCGAAGAAGGAGCCGGCTTCCGCGTCGCGATGGGCACCCTGGTCAGCGGCCGGCTCAGCGTGGCGGCCGGCTGCCTGGGCGTGATCGAGGATTGTCTGACCGAAGTGGTCAGCTACGCCAAGGAGCGCCAGCAGCACGGCAAGCCCATCGGCAAGCATCAGCTAGTGCAGGAACACATCGCCGCGATCGAAATGGCGCGGGTCGCGTCGGATGCCTTGATCCGGCAGGCGGCCGAGGCCAAGGATGCCAGTAACGCCGCCCCCAACGACGCCGAACTGCGTTCGCATGCCGAATTGCTGGCGGCGCAGGCGAAGTTGTTCGCGGCCAATGCCGCCTGGGAAGCCGCCGATCACGCCGTGCAGATCTACGGCGGGCGCGGCTGGTCTACCCTTTACCGGGTCGGCCGGCACCTGATGGATGTCCGCGTCTGTCGCATTTACGAAGGCACGGACGAAATCCTCAAGCTCAAG
The DNA here is from genome assembly GCA_963767535.1 of uncultured Planctomycetota bacterium. Lineage (GTDB taxonomy): Bacteria > Planctomycetota > Planctomycetia > Gemmatales > Gemmataceae > JAJPHU01. The sequence continues at coordinate 3,360,416 of CAVYEC010000003.1, read as the reverse complement.
GTGGCGGCGGCGGTGCTGGGTAAGGAATACGAGGCGTACAAATAGCAGAGCTGACGTGTAAATCAAAGAAGAGAAAAACCACGAATCACACGAATAACACGAATAAAAAACAAAGACAAAAAGAAAAAATGCAGAGAGGCCGGGTCTCTTGTCTTATTGATTTTTTGTCTTTTATTCGTGTTATTCGTGTGATTCGTGGTTTTTCTCTTCGGGACTGACGGGTTCCTTGCGTTTTGCGAAAGCGGCCGCTAAGTTAACCTCCGTGGTCTCCGTCTCGTCCGCCGAGAAAGTGCGCCATGAAAAATCCCCTCCTCGCCTGTCTCGTCGCCATAGTTTTTACCCCGTTCGCCACGGCCGCGGAGCCGAGTCTGAAAGAGGCGAGGATACGCTGGCTGCACGGCAACTACGGCGAGGCCCGCGAACAGTATGAGGCGCTGAGCAAGGATGCCAAGCTGCGGGCCGCCGCCACCGTCGGACTCAGCCGGGCGCTCGAAAGCGAGGGCGAATACGACAAGGCGCTCGAAGTCGTCGAGGCGGCCCTGAAGGAGGCGCCGAAAGACGTCGGCTTATTGGCCCGGCAGGCGGAAGTGCTGTACCTGCGCGGCCGGTGGGACGAGGCGGAAAAAGTAGCCAACGCCGCCATCGACGCGGACAAAAACCAGTTCCTGGCCCGCTGGGTGCGCATCCAGATCTACCGCGATCGCGGCGATTTGAAAAAAGCCGACGCCGAGTGCAAGTGGTTCGTCCGCACCTACACGCAGCGCGACCAGAACGACAATCCCATCAAGAACCCCGAGGAATTGCTGCTCGTCGGTCTGGCCGGAAGCGAAAACGCGCGCTGGAACAACCTGTCCGATCAGTTCACCTTCATCCTTCAGGAGGTGTACGCCGACGCCCTCAAGTTCGACAAGGATTTCTGGCCGGCGGAGTACCAGGCCGGCATGTTGCTCCTGGAAAAATATAACCGGCCCGAGGCGCTGGCTTCCTTCGACAAGGCGCTGAAGATCAACGCCAGTGCCGCCGAGGCATTGGCGGCCAAGGGCGTCGCGGCCCTCATGCGGTTAGAGATCAAGGAGGCCGAGCGGCTGGCCGAGCAGGCGCTGGGCATCAACCCGAAACTGCCCGAAGCGCTGTGCCTGCGGGCCGACGTGCATCTTTCCACGGGCGAGGCAAAGGCCGCGCTCAAGGAACTGGAGACGGCCCGCAAGGTCAACCCGCGCGACGAACGGACGCTCGGACGGATCGCCGCGTGTCTGGTGTTACAGCGCAAGAAGGACGACCTCGCCGCGCTGACGAAAGAAGTCGAGAAGTTCGACGCGAAGCCGGCCCCGTTTTATTTCGAGATGGGCGAGCGGCTCGAAGAGCGACAGTATTTCGAGGAGGCGCAGGCGTGCTTCCAGAAGGCGGCGGAGCTGCGGCCTAACGTGCCGGACGCGCTCAACAGCCTCGGCCAGCTTTACATGCGCATGGGACTGGAAAAGGAAGCACGCGAGACGCTTGATAAAGCCGCCAAGGCCGATCCGTTCAACGTCCGCGTTTCCAACCTGCGCAAAGTGCTTCGCCACCTGGAAAAATACAAGACGCTAACGACCGACCATTTCGAGCTGCGCTACGACCCGAAGAACGACACCGCCCTGGCCCATTACATGGCGTCGTATCTGGAAACGATCTACGCGGACCTGGCCGAGAAGTTCAATTATCGTCCGAAGGGGCCAATCCTCATCGAGGTCTTCAACAACCATGAGATGTTCAGCGGCCGGACCACTGCGCTGCCGGACCTGCACACCATCGGCACCTGCACCGGCAAGATGATCGCCATGACCTCGCCCAACGGCCGGGGCATTCGGCAGCCGTTCAACTGGGGCCGCGTCCTCCGTCACGAGATTGTTCATATTTTCAACCTCGAACAGACGCATTATCTCGTGCCGCACTGGTTGACGGAGGGACTGGCGGTCGGCAACGAGGGTTTCGCCCGGCCGCCCGTGTGGAACCAACTGCTGCTCGAGCGCGTGCCGGAAGGCAAGCTGCTCAACCTTGACACCATCGAACTCGGCTTCATCCGGCCGCGCGGCCCGGATGAGTGGAACCTGGCGTATTGCCAGAGCCAGCTATACGTCGATTACCTCAAGTCGAAGTACGGCCCGGCCGTCGTGGGGGAGTTACTGGCGGCGTACCGCGATGGTCTGGGCACGGCGGAAGTGATCCGCCGCGTCTGCAAGACGGACAAGGAATCGCTGGAAAAAGAATACCGGGCATTTCTCGACGAGGCCATCAAGCCGTTGCAGCGAGGCAAGCCGGCCGAGAAGAAACGCACGTTGGAGGAATTGAAAAAAGCTTACGAGAAAGAGAACGACCTGGAGGCCGCGGCCGAGCTGGCCCTCCGCTACCTCGTGCGCGACCGTGTGACGGCGCGGAAGATCGCCGAGGACGTGCTGGAACGCAAGCGGAACCATCCCAAGGCGACCTACGTGCTGGCCCACCTGGAGCGACTGGCCGGCAACGTCAAGCAGGAGCGCCTGCTTCTCGAAGGAGCGCTCAACCGCGACGACCCCGACTCGCGCATTTTGCTCGCGCTGGGGAAAATATACTACGATGCCAAGGAGTTCGATAAAGCCGCGGAGCTGTTCGAACTGGGACGCAAGATCGAGCCGTTCGAGACCTCCTGGCTGATGCAGTTGGCCCGCGTTTACGCCCAGAAGGACGACAAGGCCAAGCTCATCGGCGTGCTCAAGGATCTGCTGCCGAGCGACCCGGACGAGCTGGAGCAACGGCTGCGCCTGACGCGGTTGTTGCTGGAAAGCGGCCAATACGACGAGGCCGAAAAGTATGCACGCCAGGCGATGGAAATTGATGTCCGCAACAAGGAGTGCCGCGAGTTGCTCGTGAAGGCGCTCGAAGGTCAGAAGAAGGACGCGGAGGCGGAAAGGATACGGAAGCTGTTCGAGGACTCGGCGAAGGACAAGTGAAGCATGGCGTTTACGCTCGCACAATTGCAGGAGACCATTCGTACCACCTATGACGCCAAGGATCGGCGGCGCGGCGTCGAAGGCACATTCATGTGGTTCATGGAAGAGGTCGGCGAGCTGTCGGCGGCGCTGCGCGGCGGCAGCGGCGAGGAGCGTGCGGCCGAGTTCGCGGACGTGCTGGCCTGGCTGGCGACGCTGGCCAACATCGCCGGCGTCGATCTGGAGAAGGCCGTGCAAGCGAAATACGGCGGCGGTTGTCCGGGCTGCCGCCAAAGCCCCTGCGTGTGCGATCAAACGGAGAAACCTTGAAGCCAAGAAGATACAGAGGAGCTTGCGCCAGGCCGCTGGCGGCGTGCCTGCTCCTGTTGGGTTGGATCATTCCGCTTCCTCTGGGGGCAGCAGCCTCGCCGCACATCGAGGACGTGCGCATCGGCCTGCGTGACGGCAAGGACGTGGCCCGCTCGCGCAACGGCGTCTGGACTCCCGTGCAGATTACGCTCAAGGCCGGTGCCGAGAATATTCCGCAGGGAAGTTTCCGCTTGGCCGTCGAGTCCGCCGACGGCGAGGCGGTGCCGTATGTTTACACCGTGCCGGTGCCCGCTATCCCCGCCAACAGCGAACAGATCGTCTTTACCTACGTTCGGCCCGGCAGCGCCGGTAGCACGTTTGATGTCAAGCTCCAGAGCGCGGACGGCCAAACGGTCGAGACTCGCGCGGATCTCCAGCGCGATCCCAGCCTGGCGAAGCGCGAAGTCCTTGAGCCGCGCGAGGTCTTCTTCCTGACCGTCGGTTCACGGTTGCACGGATTGAAAGTCGCGTCGAAACCGGAAGTGCTGGCGGAGGACGAGGATGCTCCCGTCCCCGGGTTCGCGTCGATCGAGAGCGTCGCGGCCATGCCCGACCGCTGGTTCGGCTACGAGGCCGTCGATGTCATCGTGTTGACCACCGCCAGCGATGCGTTCGTGAATCAACTTTTGGAAATGGACAAGGCGCGGCGCGACGCTCTGCTGGAATGGGTGCGCCGCGGCGGTCGGCTCGTGCTGTCGGTCGGCCGCAATCAACAGGGCGTGGCTCGCTGGCTGGACAAGGTGCCGCTGGTGGATTGCGCCCTCAAGGGCAAGAGCACGCGCTCGGTCCTGCCGAATATCTCCTTCTGGTGCGGTCAAAACGTACAGGAGAAGAAGGGACTGCGCCACGTCGAGATCGCCCACGTCACGCCGGGTCCGAACAGCTACGGCCTCGTGTGGGAGGAGGCAGGAGAAGGCGACCTGGAGCGAAGGCCGATCATCGTGCAATCGAGTTGCGGCCTGGGACGTGTCGTGCTGGTAGCTTTCGACCTCGACGCGCCGCCGTTTTCCACCTGGGAGGGGCAGCCGGCGTTCTGGAAGAAGTTGCAGGGCGAAATCGCGCCGCGGCAGGCCGCCAACGTCAACCGGCCCGGCGGCCGAACCGGGTCGCGCGGCGAATTGGGGGCGGAACTCAAGCAAGCCCTGGAGAACTTCGCGGAGGTGCCGGTCATCTCCTTCGGCTGGGTCGCTCTGTTCATCCTGTTTTACATCGTCCTCGTTGGACCTCTCGATTATCTCTTGCTCAAGAAAGTCTTCAAGCGCCTGGAGCTGACGTGGATCACCTTCCCCGTCCTCGTCCTGATCGTCAGCGTGGCGGCGTATGCGACGGCCTACTACTTCAAGGGCGACGACCTGCGCGTCAACAAGGTCGATCTGGTCGAGATCGACCTGGAGGGGCCGGGCCAGATTTACGGGACGAGTTGGTTCACGCTGTTCAGCCCGCGCATTCAGAATTACACGATCGGCCTGGAGCCGGCCGCGCCGGAGTGGGGCGGCCGTTGGTCGGAGGAGAGCGCCGACGCGCCGGTGCCGCCAGTGATGGTGGCGACCTTGGAAGGGCCGGAGGCGAGCCTTGGCGGCACTACGCAGAATCTCTTCCGCCGGCCCTACGAATACGCCGAGGATTCCGGGGGCATCGTGCGCCTGCCGATTCCCGTGTGGGCGACGCGCAGCTTCACGGCTTCCTGGCGCGTGCCCCTGAAGGATCGGGCGAGCGATCGGCCGCCGGCCATCCAGGCCGAGCTGCGCGTGAGCCGGCTCGATCCGGATTCGCTGACGGGGGCAATCACGAATAACCTGCCGGCCGAGCTGCAAAGCACGGTGCTGTTCTTCCACGGCAAGGGCTATCTTCTGGGCGATCTGGTACCCGGCGAAACGCGCGAGGTCGGCCCACTGTTCGAGCGCGGCGGCCAATCTGCGCACCCTGCAAGGATGGATCAGCGATCCCAAAGTGCTTGTGCCGCGCTCCGGCTCGATGCCGACCGGCCCGCAGGGTAACTTGTTGGAACTGAGATCGCATGAATCGCTCTGGCCGATGCTGTTTCACGACGGCCCGGGTGGTACGGAACAACCCAATAGCGGGTTGCGCAGGTACGATGCGAGTTGGCGGCTCTTGCGGCAAGGCGAAGGCGTGAATATGCCGTTCCGCAACGAGGCGGTCCTCGTCGCCCGCACCCCGCCGCGCAGCGACAAGGCTGAAGCGGTCGCGCAGGACGGCGTCTCGCCGAGTCGTCTCTGGCTCGATCACTTACCCGGCACGCAGCCGCAACGCCCGGCCCTGTCGGGTTATCTCCAGCAGGAAACCTACGTGCGCATTTATATTCCCGTGCAAACTCCCACCAATACTCCCAAAAAGCCATGATCGAAACGCGCGACCTGACCAAGATGTACGGCGAGCTGTACGCCCTCAACCGGCTGACCCTGAAGCTGGAGCGCGGCGACGTGTACGGCTTCATCGGCCCCAACGGCGCCGGCAAGACGACGACCATGCGCATCCTGGCCACGCTGCTCAACCCGACCTGGGGCGAGGCGACGGTGTGCGGCTACTCGATTTACAACAACGCCAAGGAGATTCGCCGGCTGATGGGCTACATGCCCGACTTCTTCGGCGTTTACGACGACATGAAGGTCATCGAGTACCTGGAATTCTTCGCGGCCGCCTATCGCATCAAGGGACCGGAGCGCCGGCGCAAATGCGATCAGGTGCTCGACCTGGTCGATCTCGGCTACAAGCGCGACGCCCTGGTCACGAGCCTGTCGCGCGGCATGACGCAGCGTCTGGGCCTGGCCCGCGTGCTGCTGCACGAGCCGCAGGTGCTGCTGCTCGACGAGCCGGCCAGCGGCCTCGACCCGCGCGCCCGCATCGAGATGCGCGGCCTGCTCAAGGAGCTGCGCAACATGGGCAAGACCATCCTGGTGTCCAGCCACATCCTGCCGGAGTTGGCCGACATCTGCAACAAGATCGGCATCATCGAGCGCGGCCAGCTTTTGTTCGACGGCGACGTGCAGTCGGCCATCCGCCAAGTTCGCCAGCACACGGTTTACTACGTCGGCGTGTCCGGCGGCCAGAACCCCACCGCCCGCGAGCTTCTCGAAGCGCATCTCGACATTCTCAAGGTCGAGCCGCGCGAGGAAGAAGATTGTCTGCGCGTCACCCTCAACGACGCCATCCACGACGGCAGCTTCATCCCGGACCTGCTTATGCAGAAGGGCTTGCGGTTGAAGATGCTCAAGGAAGAAGAAATCGATCTCGAAGACGTGTTCATGGGCATCACGAAGGGAATCACCAACTGAAGCCGCTTGCGGCCTCCCATCTACCATGCGAATACTCGTCACCGGCGGGGCCGGCTACATCGGCAGTCACGCGGTTCGTCTGTTTCTGTCTCGCGGTCATGACGTTTGGGTTTACGATAATCTGTCGTATGGCCACCGCCCGGCCGTGCCCGCGGAAAAACTCATTGTCGGCGATTTGGCGGAGCAAGCGCGTCTGGATCAGGCTCTCGTCGAGCATCGCATCGAGGCCGTGGTCCACTTCGCCGCGTATGCCTACGTCGGCGAATCGGTCGAGCAGCCGGCCAAGTATTATCAAAATAACCTCGTCAACACGCTGCACTTGCTCGACGCCATGCGGCGGTTGCGCATTGACCGTATTGTTTTTTCCAGCACCTGCGCCACCTACGGCGTGCCGGAAAAAGTGCCCATCACCGAGGACGAGAAACAAAAGCCGATCAACCCCTATGGCAACACCAAGCTAGCGGTCGAACACGCTCTGGCCGACTACGCAGCGGCATACAACTGGGGTTTCGCCGCACTGCGCTACTTCAACGCCGCCGGCGCCAGTCCGGCCGGCGACATCGGCGAGGACCACGCTCCGGAAACGCACCTTATTCCCCTCGTCCTGCAAGCAGTGATGGGACAGCGGCCCGCCATCACCGTGTTCGGCGACGACTATCCGACGCCGGACGGCACCTGCATCCGCGATTACATTCACGTCGAAGATTTGGCCGAGGCGCACCTGCTCGCCCTGGAGAACCTGACGCCGGACAAGCGGATGCACTACAATCTCGGCACCGGCAAGGGATACAGTGTGCGCGAGGTGATCCGGTTGGCCGAGGAAGTGACGGGCAAGCCAGTGCCCGTGAAGCAAGGGCCGCGCCGTGCCGGCGATCCGCCGGTGCTGGTCGCGTCGGCGGACAAGATTCGTCGCGAGTTGGGATGGACGCCGCGTTATGCGGATTTGCGGGCGATCCTCGAAACGGCGTGGAATTGGCACCGTCGCCACCCGAAGGGCTACGATGATTGAGCTGACCGCCGACAACGCCGCCGAATATATGCGCCAGCGCGGCTGGATCGCGGGTCCGGCGCGGATCGAGCCGCTGGGCGGCGGCGTGTCCAACGCCGTGCTGCGGGTCCAGACGCCCGAACGGCTGTTCGTCCTCAAGCAATCGCGGCCGCAGTTGCGCACGCGCGACGCCTGGTTCAGCGACCTCGATCGCGTGTACCGCGAACAGGAAGTGATGCAAGTCCTGGCGCCGATCCTGCCGACGCATACGGTTCCCGAAGTGCTGTTTGCCGACCGCGAAAACTATGTCTTCGTCATGGCTCACGCGCCGGACGGGGCGAAGGTGTGGAAACAACAACTGCTCGCGGGCGAAGTCGACTTCGCCGTGGGCGAACACGCCGGCCGCATCCTCGGTCGCATCCACGAGACCACCGCCCGCAATCCCCAACTCGTCGAGCGCTTCCGCGATCGCACCGTGTTTGTGCAGCTGCGCGTCGATCCGTTCTATCGCCGCATCCAGGAACGTCGCCCGGAAGTCGCCGACGCCGTCCGGCCGCTGATCGACCGTTTGCTGTCGGCGTCGGACGGATTGTGCCACGGCGATTACAGCCCGAAGAACATCCTCACGCATGAACACGGTTTCACGCTCGTCGATTACGAGACGGCCCACCTCGGCGATCCGACGATGGATCTTGGCTTTTTCCTGAGTCATTTGTTGCTCAAGGCGGTGAAGCGCTGGGGTGATCGCGAACGGCATTTCGAGTTGACGCGCCGATTCTGGCAAGGATACGCGGCCGAAACGAAGTTCTTGCCGCAGGTGGAATTGCAAAGGCGCGGTATTGAGCATTGTGCCGTCTGCCTGCTCGCGCGCATCGACGGCACCAGTCCGGTCGAGTATCTTCCCGAGGAAGATAAACGCTCGGCGGTGCGGCGATTGGGTTGCCGGATGTTGTGGGAGTGCCCGAGCCGGTGGAGCGAGGTGCTGTACATGGCCGGGGAATCCCTTTTTGCCATAATCCCGTAATCTCCGAACGGAACCGTTACTTTCTTGACGGTCACGCAACATCGGGGGTAATTCGGAGTGGCCGTGCTGGATCACGCCTATCCGCTACGTGAATTGATGTTCGGCGGTCTTGGTCCGCTTTAATCCTTATTCAGAGGAGTTACAGCGATGCGTCTGATCATCACACTAATCGCAGGACTGCTCCTGGCCCTCGGTGCATGGATGGCTCCAAAGGATGACCAGGCAAAGGCCGCTGGCGATAAACCCGGCTTCGACGGGTGGAAGTACCCGGGGGCGAAGGAGTTTGCGAGCGGTCAAGGCGCGGGCGGACACCACGCCATGTTGACCACGACCGATGGGTTGGACAAGGTTCTGGCATTCTACGCGAAAAAGACGGGCGAAAAGCTGACCCCCGACGCGCCCGGTGGGAACGGGATCGGCGGCGGGTCGGGCGCGTCTTCGAGTATTCCAGGACGACTCGGTTCAACCCGACGGGAAGGCTGCCCGGCCAGTAACCGTTCGCATTCTCGTCCAGCGGACGAAGGATCACGACCTTACCCTCGTCGTCAGTCGGGCCAAGGGGGAGGATCACACCCACGTCGCCCTCACCTACTTCCCGAAGTAGCCGGCTGTCGGCGGAAAAGGGTGGGCGGAAACGGGGGCCAAGAGCCTTTCCGGGCCTCAAAATGTTGCTAAATGCTTCTTCCCTCCTCCTTTTTCCCTCCATGATAGCGTTTCCCTCTACTAGAATGCACGCGGAGGTGCCCTATGATCCAAACAGTCGAGGCGGTCGTCGATGCCAACGGTCAAGTTCGGTTGCTTGGTGAGGTCCACATTGATGGCCCCCGCCGAGCGCTGGTGACGGTATTGGAAGAGTCAGCCGTCGTGCCGGGAGAGGCCGCGCTTCTTGCGGAAGCGGCCTTGGCGGTGGACTGGTTACGGCCCGAGGAGGATGCGGCGTGGTCACACCTGCAGCCGGGGAGGTAGTCCTCGTTCCGTTCCCCTTCTCGGACTTATCGCAATCCAAGGTGCGGCCCGCCGTGTGCCTTGCCGACGCCGGGCGGGGCGATTGGGTGCTGTGGCAGGTCGCGAGCAGCCCGTATGGCGATCCGGCAGCGGTTCCGCTGAACACCCCCGACTTCGCATCCGGCGGTCGGACGGGGTATTCTTCGGGAGCGGCTGCGGCATTGGGAGGAAGTGCTAAGCTTGTTCGGGCCGGGTTGAGCGGCCGGTTACTCCGCCCTCGGCCCTGAGGGCGCCTCCGATGCAAGCCGATGACCGATTTGTCTCCTTCGTCTTTTTCCGCGTCAAGCGCCGCAACTCGGCCGGCCGACCGCTCCGCTTTTTGAAGGACGGGACAGCGGTCACGGGCGCGAACTCCCCCTCGGTCTGGTCCTCATCCTGCTTTCGCTCCTGGGCGCCTGGTACGTGTTCAGGAGCCGATCCGACGTGCTCGCCCTGGAGCGCGACCCTGTATCCGTCCGGGGAACGGTTTTGGGGTTGTGGGTCACCACAGGGAAGGGCGCGGCCTACCACGTCCGGTATGAATACTCGGCGCCCACCGACAACGGCCTTCTGGTACAGCGGCGGGAGGCCATGCTGCCCGAGAAGTATTATCGGCAGCTAAAGGTCGGGAGTCCGGTTCCCATCCTCTACTGCCGGACGAACCCGGCGTATCACCTGCTTGAGGGCGCGTCTTCTCCCTCGTTGGCGAACGGGTGGGCCGTTTCTACTGCCCTCCTCGTCCTGGCGCTGGTAGCGGCGGCCGGGTGCATCAACCTCTGGGGCTGGTGGGCAGCACGCGAGTGGCCCGAAACGAACGGGGCTTGACCCAAGTACGGGTGAACGGACTGCTATCGAGGGCGAGGCAGACATTGCCCGATTCACTACCATAGCGGCGTGACCCAAGCACAAGCCGAAACGACCGGCTTAACCAAAGAAGATAGAGCGGCCGATCAGACGTTCGACCCTTGGAGGGTTCCATGACGGTTGCTGTCTGTCTGGCCTGCGGGCGGCATGAAAGCCGGTGCATGGACGCCCTGCCCGGCCTGCGGCTACCGACCAGCCGGGGCGGAGGAATTGGCCCACGCGCTCATGGTATCGGATAGCTGCATTGCCCCGGAGAAGCTGGAGGAATTCGCCGCCCGGCGGCAACAGGGGGAGCCGTGGAACTTCGATCCGCAGCTAGTGGAAATGTTCAAGCAACGGGTAGCGGCCCTGATTCCGACGAACTCCGACGGACAGCCGGCCTCAACGGAGGATACTCCGCCTGGGGCGTCGCCGCAGCTTCCGGCAGCGGAGAGTGAGCAACTTGAGCGCGGCGGCAAGCGATGGTGGCAGTTCTGGCGCTAGCCGTTGGGTAGAATGCACATACCTGACCTGTTCGTGATTCCTTCTCCGGCGCGCGGCGCCGGAGGGACAAGTTGCGGAAGATTGCAGCGTTGCAACCGTTGTCGTCACCGGGAGCGGGGCGGTTGAAACGCTCAGGTTGGGCTGTGGCAAGAACTTGCGCTCATTTTCCGCGAGCGTTTCACAGCCGATGCGAGCGTTTCAGGGGGTGTGAGGGGTGTGAAATGAAACGCTCAACACCACGACGCCGGCAACAACCAGTACCACACCACCTCCCCGGTGGGGAGGTCGGAACAACTATCGTCATGAATCCTCTTCCATGATTCCCAACGATCCAACCATCACCTACCTCCACGCCCGCGAAGTTCTCGACAGCCGGGGCAACCCCACGGTCGAAGTGGAGGTCCGCTGCGCCGGCGGCGCGTTCGGTCGCGCCATCGTGCCGTCGGGTGCCAGCACCGGCAAGCACGAGGCCGTCGAGCTGCGCGACGGCGACCCGGCCCGTTACGGTGGCAAGGGCGTTCGCCGCGCCGTCGCCAACGTCCGCGACGTTCTCGCCCCGCTTCTGCACGGACTTGATGTCACCGAACAGACGCGGATCGATCGTCTGCTGTGCGAGACCGACGGCACGCCGAACAAATCGCGTTTGGGAGCGAACGCCCTGCTGGGCGTCTCGCTCGCCTGTGCCCACGCCGCCGCCGCCAGCCGAGGACAACCGCTGTGGCGCTATCTCGATACCGAGGGCATCGCCCGGATGCCGTTACCGATGGTCAATCTCATCAGCGGCGGACTCCACGCGGGTGGCAATCTCGATTTGCAGGATTTCCTGCTCATGCCTATTGGTGCTCGCTCGTATAGCGAAGCGCTGGAAATGACCGTCGCCGTGTATCGGACGCTGAGCCGCATTCTGATCCGCCACGGTTTCGAGGGTGTCCTGGTGGGCGATGAGGGCGGCTTCGGCCCGCGCTTGCATTCCAACGAGCAAGCCATCGAGATGATCCTGCAAGCCATCGACGAGGCGGGACTGAAACCGGGGGACCAAGCCGGGATCGCCCTGGACGTGGCGAGCACGCATTTTTACCGGGATGGTCGTTATCATCTTCGCATCGACGGCGGCCGTACGCTCGACGCGGATGGCATGGTCGCCCTGCTGGAGCGCTGGGTGAAGCAGTATCCGATCCTGAGCATCGAGGACGGCCTGGCGGAAGACGACTGGGACGGTTGGCGAAAACTAACGGCGGCGCTGGGCGGACGGGTGCAGCTGATCGGCGATGATCTCTTCGTGACGAATCCGGAGCGACTGAGGCGCGGCATCGCCGAGCAAGTCGCCAACTGCGTTCTGGTGAAAGTGAACCAGATCGGCACGTTGACGGAGACGCTCGACGTGGTGCGGCTGGCTCCGTCGGCGGGTTATCGCGCCGTCATTTCGGCGCGCAGCGGCGAGACGGAGGATAGCACGCTCGCCGATCTGGCCGTCGCCACGGGCGCGGGGCAGATCAAGATCGGCTCGGTGGCGCGCAGCGAACGGTTGGCCAAGTATAATCAACTGCTGCGTATCGAGGAGGAAATGGGAAGCGCCGCCCGATTCGCGGCGTGGCGCACCTAGCGGAGATGTCATGCTCCCCCGCGAGGTCATTCGCCAGATTCGCCGACTGCAACTGAAGGCGCGCCGCGCCGTCGAGGATCTGCTCGGCGGCGAGTATCACTCCGTCTTCAAGGGCACCGGCATCGCCTTCGAGGAGGTGCGCGAATACCTGCCCGGCGACGACATCCGCACCATCGACTGGAACGTCACCGCTCGCATGGGGCATCCGTTCATCAAGCGCTTCATCGAGGAACGCGAATTGACAGTCGTGCTGGTGGTCGATTGCAGCGGCAGCCATCAGTTCGGCACGCGGGCACAGCAGAAGCGCGAGGTGGCCGCCGAGCTGGCCGCCGTGCTCGCCTTCAGTGCCATCAGCAACAACGACCGCGTCGGACTCGTGCAGTTCACCGACCGCATCGAGCGCTTCCTGCCGCCGCGGAAGGGCACCCGGCATGTGCTGCGCCTCATCCGCGATGTGCTGTTTTATCAGCCCGAACATCGCGGCACGTCGCTGCGCGAAGGACTCGATTTTCTCAATCGGGTGCTGCATCGGCGCACCATCGTCTTTTTGTTGAGCGATTTCCTCGACCGCCATTTTGAGTCCGCGTTCAAGCGCACCGGCAGGCGGCACGACCTGATTGCCATCCGCATCAGCGACCCCAGCGAGGAAGAGTTGCCCGCTGTGGGATTGCTTGACCTGGAGGACGCGGAGACGGGTCAGCGTCTCCTGGTGGACACCGGCAGCGCGACGGTGCGTGAGGCGTTTCAGTCGGCCGCCCAGCGGCGGCGGATGGCGCTGCATCAGTTGGCCCGACAGTCGCGCGTCGATCTCATCGAGGTTTCGACCGACGGCGGCCATCTCGACGCCCTGATTCGCTTTTTCCGGCTGCGCGAACGACGCATGAGGAGACGCTGAGCATGATCCCGCGCTCCAGTTGCCTCGCGGCCGGCCTTGCCGTGGTCCTGCTCGGCTCGCTTTTGCACGCCCAGTTTACGTTTCCGCCGGAACAACGCGCCGACATGGAAGCACGGCTGACCGTCGAGGCGGCGAAACAGACGGCGGTGCCCGGTCTTGGCGCGGTGACGTTGACGCTAGCGGTGACGGGTCCGGCCACGCTCGAAGTGGAGGAGCCACACCTGGGCGATCCGACCGCGGCGTGGAAAGAAGAACGATTGACGAGCAAACAGAGCGTCGAGAAGGATCGGGCCGTCTGGCGCCGGGTCATCCGTTTGAAACAGGTCAAGCCGGGCGTCGTGCCGGTGGCGGACGTGTCGGTGCGGTTCCGCGACGGGCCGGAAAGCGCCTGGGAAGAGGCCCGGTGGATCGATATTCTCAAGCAAGAGCGCGACGTACCGGGTCCGCCGCTTCCACCTCCTGCACAGCCGTCGTGGTTCTCGCGTTGGCGTTTCCCGCTCCTGGTCGGACTCCTGGCCCTGCTCTTCGGTACGTGGTTGATGAGGAGACGACGGGCGGCAGTGGAGCCGCCGTTGCCGCCGGATCAGTGGGCGCTGCGCGAGCTGGATCGTATCGAAGCGATGGCCCTGCCGCCGCGGGGTGAGCCGGAGGTTTATCACACGCAACTGTCGCAGGTGGTCCGTCGCTATCTGATGGAACGGTTCGGCCTATTCGCCTTACAGCAGACGACGGATGAGTTCTTCGCGGCGGTCGTGCAGGTTCCGTATCTCACGGCAGAGCAGCAATCGCTACTGCGCGACTTTTTCCAGCGCTGCGATCTGGCCAAGTTCGCCCGTGCCAGCGTGCCGCCGGAAGAGTGCCGGCAGACGACCGAGTTGGCCCGCGACCTGATTCGGCAAACGACCTCGCCCTCCGCGACCGCGCGGATGACTTTGTGATCGGCTCCCCTGAGGCACCCATGCACGAGAACAACCTGTCGCGTCCGCAGCCGGTCAACGAAGTGGACGCTCTGAAACAGCGTATCGCGGAACTGGAGCGGCGGATCGAGGACGAGGCCGCCCAGCGCCGGCGTGTCGAGGCGGAGTTGTCGAAAAACCAGGCTCTTTTTGAAATGGCCCAGGAGCGGGCGCGGCTGGGACACTGGGAGTTGGACCTGGCGACCCTGAGCGGGCACTGGTCGCGTGGTATGTATCGCCTGTTCGAACTGGACCCTTCTGTCGGCCCTCCCCCGTTCCCGGCCTTCCTCGACCTGATTCATCCCGAAGACCGACCATCAATCCTGCGCGCTAACGAGCAAGCGCAAGCGGGCTGTGAGAACGTCGCGGTCGAGTTTCGCACCAACCCGACCTCAGGTCCGGTGCGCTATTTCAATGCCAGCTTGCACAGCGTGCGCGAGGATGCGGGCCGGCCGGTCTTCCTGACCGGCACCGTGCTCGACATTACCGAGCGGGTGCTGGCCGAACAGGCACGGCGCGAAAGTGATGCCCGCCTGCGCAGCGCCCTGGAAAGCACGCCGTTCGCCTTCTGGATCATGGGGCCGGACGGCCGTTACCTGATGCAAAATGCCGTCTGTGTCCGGCAGTGCGGTAACTTCGTCGGCAAACGCCCCGACGAAACCGGCCTGCCGGCGGACGTGGTGGCCGCCTGGCAGGCGAACAATTGCCGTGCCTTCGCCGGAGAGGTGGTGCAGAACGAAATCGAATACGTCCACGACGGAACGAAACGCAATTGCATCAACATCCTCGCCCCCATCTGGCAGGATGATCGCGTTCAGGGCATTGTCGGCATCAACATCGACATCACCGAGCGCAAAAAGGCCGACGAGACGCTGCGCGAGTCGGAGGAAAAGTGGCGGACGATCGTCGAGACGGTGCCCGATTTCATCACCATTGTGGATCGCCAGGGCATCATCCGCTTCATCAACCGCGTGGCCCCCGGCTTGGACATCGCCTCGGTGATCGGCTCCAGCGTCTACGATTACGTGGGGGAAGAGTATCATGAGCCGCTGCGTGCGGCCCGCGAGGAACTGTTCCGCACCGGGGAGGCTTACGAGCTGGAATTGACGGCGGGAAGGCCGGGAGGCCCCCGGCGCAATTACCAAGTGCATGGCCGGCCACTCCGGCGCGACGGCTCCGTGGTCGCCGCCCTACATATCGTCGCGGACATCACCGTCCGCAAGCAGAACGAGGCGCGCCTGGAGGCATCGCTGAAGGAAAAAGAAGTGCTGTTGCAGGAAATTCATCACCGCGTCAAAAACAACCTGCAAGTCATCAGCAGCCTGCTGTCGCTCCAGGCCGAGCACGTCGCGGATCCCCAGACGCGCGAGGCGTTTCTCGAAAGCCGCAGCCGCGTGCGGACCATGGCGGTCATCCACGAGAGCCTGTATCGCTCCGGGAACCTGGGCCGCATCGACCTGGCCCGGCAGGTGCGCGGCCTGTGCGCCGAGTTGTTCCGTTCCTACGGCGTGGAGCCGAACCGCATCGAGCTGCGTACCGACCTGGCCGAGGTGCTGCTGGACCTGGACCGAGCCATCCCGTGCGGTTTGCTGCTCAACGAGCTGGTGTCCAACGCCCTCAAGCACGCTTTCCCAGACGGCCGCCAAGGTTGGGTGCGGGTGGCGTTGTACACGGGGCCAAATGAGGAGTACACTTTGATCGTCGGCGATAACGGTGTCGGCCTGCCGGGAGACCTCGATGTGTTCGCCACGTCTTCCCTGGGTCTGCAACTCGTCCAGACGTTGACCCGGCAACTGGGAGGCCGCCTGAGCGTGGACCGGACGGGCGGCGTCACTTTTCAGATCAGCTTTACGGTGCGGGATTCGTCTCACCAATGAGCGGAAGGAACGGGGAAGTGCTCGTGGCGAATCGGCTCTCGCAACAGAGACCGGGGGCGCTGCCATGACTCGCGCTCGCATCCTCATCGTCGAAGACGAAGGGATCGTCGCCAAAGACATTCAAAATCGGCTGACGCGCTTCGGGTACACCGTGGTCGGCGTCGTCGAAACGGGAGCGGAGGCGGTTCGCCTGAGCGGGGAAGCGCAGCCCGACCTCGTGCTGATGGATATCCACCTGAAAGGTCCGATGGACGGCGTGGAGGCCGCCGAGCAGATCCGGGCCAACTGGCAGATCCCGGTGGTCTACCTGACGGCCTACGCCGACGATGCCACCCTGCGGCGGGCGCGTGTCACCGAACCGTTCGGCTACATTTTGAAGCCGTTCGAGGAACGCGAGCTGCCGACGATCCTGGAAATGGCGCTCTACAAACATGCGGCGGAGCGCCGCCTGAGGGCCAGCGAGCGCCGCTACGCCACGACGCTCAGCAGCATCGGCGACGGTGTCATCGCCACGGACGCCGAGGGGCGCATCACCTTCCTGAACCCGGTGGCCGAGGCGCTGACGGGTTGGTCCGCGGCCGAGACCGCCGGCCAGCCTCTCGCCGAAGTGTTCCGCACTCTCGACGAACACAGCCGGGCCGTTCTCGACGCTCCCTTTAACCGAGAAGGTGCCGCCGATTCGCACGCATCGGCATTGCTGGTCTCCAGGGACGGGCGCGAACGGCCGATCGACGGCCGGGCCGCGCCGATCCACGATGACGAGGGCAAATGCACCGGAGCGGTCGTGGTCTTCCGCGACATCAGCGAAAAACGTCGCCTCGAAGAGCAGTTGCTTCACGCCCGCCGCATGGAAGGGATTGGCCGATTGGCCGGCGGCGTGGCCCACGACTTCAACAACCTGCTGACCGTGATCCTCGGCTACTGCAATTTGCTGATGCACAGCTCGGACGCCGATCATCCGTGGTTTAACATGATCGCCGAGATGCACAAGGCCGGCGAACGCGCCGCCAACCTGACGCATCAGCTTCTGGCCTTCAGCCGCAAGCAATTGCTCCAGCCCAAGATCGTCGATCTCAACAAAATCGTCGCCAACATGGAGACGATGCTGGGCCGGCTGATCGGCACGCACATTCGCATGAATACGGTCCTGGCGGCCGACCCCCTTTCCGTGCGGGCCGATCCCGGCCAGATCGAGCAGGTGATCCTCAATTTGGTCGTCAATGCCCGCGACGCCATGCCCCGAGGCGGCGAATTGATACTCCGCACGGGCAGCGCGAACTATGAGGCTAATCAACTCCGTCCGCTGCCGGACATGCCGCCGGGACACTATCACTTTTTCTCGGTGAGCGACACCGGCACCGGCATGGATGAGGCCGTGCAATCGCGACTGTTCGAGCCGTTCTTCACAACCAAGGAAACCGGCAAGGGCACCGGCATGGGGCTGGCCACGGTGTTCGGCATCGTCAAGCAGAGCGATGGCCATATTCAGGTGGCCAGCGAGGTCGGCCAGGGCAGCACCTTCACCATCTGGTTGCCGGCCCGCCGGGAGGAATTGCCGAAGGAACCTTCGGCCGTGCCGGCGTCGCACTTGCCGCGCGGCACGGAGACAGTGCTGCTGGTCGAAGATGAGGAAGCGGTGCGGGCGCTGGTACGGCAGATCCTGCAATCGTGTGGCTACACGCTCGTGGAAGCGCGGAACGGCGTCGAAGCGCTGCGTCTGGCCGAGCAGTACGGCGGGCCGATCCATCTGCTCCTGACCGACGTGGTCATGCCGCACATGGCGGGCGATGAATTGGCCGAGCGTATCCGGCCTGTGCGGCCCGGCCTGACCGTGCTGTTTCTGTCCGCCTTCACCGACAAACGCCCAGTGGTCCCCGAGTCTTCGGGAGGCCATTCGGATTTTCTGCACAAACCGTTCGCGCCGGAGGCGTTGGCCAAGAAGGTGCGCGAACTGCTCGATAAACACTCCACATCCGCCGAATCGACAGGAGGTCTCATCCCCGCCTCCGAGGAAGGCGAGCGCCCGCGCAAGATTTGAGGTTTGCATAGGACCGCGTGTACCTTTCGCAATCGGCAAGCGGTCCAAACTGGATAAAGATCGGGCGACTCTTCGGCCGAAATAGTTTGTGGCGATTCACAGTGGCAGGGGAGGATGGGCAAGGGGTGTGGCCTCCTCGGGCACCCCGGCCCTCCGCTTCTACTCTCCCATTTTCACAAGGTTCCGGACCCTCCCTCCGGCCGGGCGGCCCGCGGTGCGCTCGGCGTCGAGGGGAGCAAGGAGTAAGTTCATGACTCGTGGCGGAAAAGCGATGAGTGTAATGCTTGTGGCGCTATTAGGTTTGTGGGGCTGCGCGAAAGGCCCGGCGGGTCATTCCGCCCAGGATCGTCTGCACAGTCTGGAGGCGAAATGCTC
Organism: uncultured Planctomycetota bacterium; assembly: GCA_963767535.1. Taxonomy (GTDB): domain Bacteria; phylum Planctomycetota; class Planctomycetia; order Gemmatales; family Gemmataceae; genus JAJPHU01. The sequence continues at coordinate 3,341,722 of CAVYEC010000003.1, read as the reverse complement.
CAAACTCGAAGACGATTACCGCTCGGTGGCCAGCGCTCGCGATCAGGCACGCAAGCAGGCGGCCGCCCTGGAAGCCGAACGGACGCGGTTGCAAAAAGACCTGGCCGAGGCGCGGGCCGTCTTCAAGGAACGTGATGAGCTGAAGCAACAGGTGACGTCCCGCACCAGCGAACGGGACACGCTGCAACTGCGCTGCGATCGCCTGAAAAAAGGACTGCAAAATCTTCTGGGACAGGATGATGCCGGTCTGCCGGCGGCGCCCGCCGCGCCGAGCGGCACGACCGCCACGCTGTCCACGCAATCATAAGCTGTCATCTCAAAAGCCCTGAGCGGGGGGCGGCGTAATCGCCCCGAGTCTTCCCTCGGGGGGCTTACGCCCCCCGCTCAGGAGTTTTCAGCCTCTCACGGTTTCTGATTCGCCGCCGAGCGCATTGGCGAGTCGATGACGGCTTTGCTCTTCAACTTCTTGATGAGGCGCTCCCTCTCTTGCAGGTACACGGCCATCTTCAGCTTGTTTTGGATCTCTTTCTGCACGGTTTCGTTAAAGGGAATCGGGCCGGCGACCTGGCGCTTCACGAGCTGGATGACGTGGAAACCCCGGCCGCGCTCGATGATCTCGATGTCTCCCTCTTTCATCCGGAACAGGACCGGCTCGGCTTCGCGCGGAAAGATTTCGCCGCGCTTGTGACCCTGGCCGTCGCCCTTGCGGAATCGTCCGCTGGTGCCGTTGTCGAACTCCCAGGACAGCTTGGCGAAGTCCTCGCCCTGACGCACACGCCGGACGAGCGACTCGGCAAACACGCGGGCGTCGGCCCGCGAAGCGTGGCGCGTGGCGTCGATGAACATATCTTTCCACGTAACGCTGTCGGGTTGGGTGAACTCCTCGCTGTGGCTGGCGTAATAGTCGGCGAGTTCGAGGTGACCGATGCGGTTGATGTGCAGCTCGATGCGGTTGAGCAGATACTCCTTGGCCATGAAGTTGCGCGTGCACCAGCGCCGGACCACGTCCATCGAAACGCCGGCCTGACGAAAGAGGGCGGCCAACTCCTCCTGACTCTCGACTTTTTTCGCCTTCAGCTGCGGCTTCAGCCAGTGCTTCTCGAAATCCTGCTCGGCGATTTCCTTCAGTTTTTCGAGCATCTTTTGGCCCTGCGGCCCGGCCCGTTCGAGTTGCCGGATGGCGTCTTGCAGGAGGACCTCACGGTCGATGATGTTCTCGAGCGCTTTGCGCAGGAGCTTGTCGTGATCGGCCGTGGGAGCACCGGCCGATAGGCCCTGGGCGACGAACTGGACCTCCTCGTCGAAGATCGGCTCGCCGTTGAGGACGGCTCGGATGATGACGGCGGGGTGAGCGTAGGCGGCTTCCTTCGGTTGGTCCACCGGCAGCGAAATGAGACAGATGGGCGGACTCGGTGGCGTCTGCGCCGCCTTCCGGCTTTTGCGAGCGGGCCACATCGGCCGCGTCCTCACGAGCGATCGCGCCGGCAGGGGGTGCCGAGGTAAGCGCAGGGCCAGACATGCACCCGCCCACCGCCAGGGCGGCCGCGATCCCGACTCGTGACAGCCGGCCACGCCACATCATTGCCCGAGTCTCCCGTCCGGACTGGGAACCGCACGATTCGCGCCGGCGAACTATAGCGTGGACGCGGCGCGATGCAAGAGAGGTTTGCACGCCGGCCGATACATAGCCCCCGGCTTGCCGGGGGTGTATCTCCCCGGCAAGCCGGGGGCTATGTGTATGGTAAATTTTGCAGTCTGTAGGGAGCGAGGTTGGCCGGGCAAGCCGGCTCAAGCCGGACCTTGGGCGATCCGGGTGATCTTCGGGCGGTTCGGTGGTCGAATGGATGGGGTGGGAGATTGGATAACACCCCGCAGGAAGCAACAGGAATCTGTCCGCGATCTCCCCTCGAAGACCCGGCCCGATCCGCGGCCAGTCCCGGGGAGCATGCAGCCGAGTCAGGGAGGACCACCGGCAATGAGGAATCGATGGCTACACAGTCTGGCTCTCTCCTTGGGATTGCTGGTGACGGGCGGCATGGGGGCACCGGGAACGCTTTCGCTGCACGCGGAGGCGCCGACCTTCCAGCCCTGGCCGCCGGTGCCCGAACGCGCGACGCCACCGCCCGCCGCGCCCGCCGTTGAGGAACCGGCGCCGGCCGTGACCCTGGATCGGCCGATGCCTTTGGGCGACAGCCGGCCCGTACTCGACAGCGAAGTGCGCCCCACCGGCTTGTTCAATAACAACCGCAACAGCGACCCGGTTATCTTTAGCTCGTCCTCGCCTTTCCCCGTCGTCTCCACGCCGCCCCCCCCGGTCGCTACCAGTTCGACTCCCGCGTTCACCGTGGCCCGGCCCTTGCCGGTCGGGCCAACCGTGGATTCGAGCACCATTTTGCCGATGCCCAACCCGGTCTCGGCGGCCCCGCCGCCGGACACGCCATTCGTCTGGCGACAAGCGCCGGTGGCGACGCCTGTTCCGACGCAAAGCACTCCCTCGACGCCGATCGTCCCCGTGCCCAATAGCATGGTGGTGCCATTCGGCGGCAGTGGACCTGTCATCGGCGGGGTGCCGATCGGCAATCCCGTGTGCGACGGCTGCATGTCGGATGGCTGCGGCGGTTGCTGTGGAGATGGCTGCTGCGTCCCTGGCTGCGGCGACATCTGGGGGGGCTGCGGTAATTGCTGCAACTTCGGCAATCGTTGGTACGGCACGGCCGAGTATCTGCTGTGGTTCATCCGCGGCCAACCTCTGCCGCCGCTCGTGACGGCCGGCTCGCCCTTCGACGCGGTGCCCGGCGCCCTCGGCCAGCCGGGTACGTCGATCCTGTTCGGCGGCCAAACCATCAACTACAACCCGCTGTCCGGCGGCCGCTTTGGTCTGGGTTACTGGTTCACCGATGATCACCTCCTAGGCATCGAAGGCCGCGGCTTCTTCCTCGGCGAAGGGGCCACCAGCTTCACGGCGACCTCGGCGGGCACGCCATTTTTGGCCCGGCCATTCACCAACGCCCTGACTGGCGCCCAGGACATCGAAGCGGTGGCCACTCCCAATGGACTGGGGGGCACCATCTCCGCCTCCACGCCGCACCCGACTCTGGGGCGTCGAGGCCAACCTGCGCAGCAACCTCTGCTGTGGCTGCAACTGGTTCATCGACGGCCTGGTCGGCTGGCGCATGCTCGGCTTGCAGGAGTCGCTGAACGTCCAGGAAAACTTGACCGTCGCCAGCTCGCTCAACCCGGCCCTGCCGGCCGGCTCAACGTTCGTGGTGGCCGACCGCTTCGGCACCTACAACCTGTTCAACGGTGCCCAGATCGGCGGTATCGGCGAGTACCGCCTCGGCCGCTGGATTTTTGACGTGCGCGCTCGACAGTGGCCCTGGGCGTGACGCAATCGACCATCGACATCTTCGGCACGACGCTGGCACAGGCGCCGGGTCAGCCGGCGCTCCTGTCCACGGGCGGGTTGCTGGCGCAATCGTCGAACATCGGCCGGCACGTTCACGATCAGTTAACCGTCGTGCCCGAGATCTCGCTCAACGTCGGTTATCAGTTCACCAACCACATTCGCGGCTTCGTGGGTTACAACTTCCTGTACTGGAGCAGCGTCGCCCGGCCCGGCAACCAGATCGACACCACGGTCAATCCGAACCTGATTCCGCCGTCGGTGCCCGGCGGGCCGTCGCGTCCGATCTTCGCGGAACGCGGCTCCGACTTCTCGGCGCAAGGCATCCAGTTCGGACTCGACATCCGCTGGTGATTGTTTAGCGACGCTTCGCAGAAGCGTGTCTCTCACGCTTCTGCGAAGCGTCGCTAAACAATCGTCTCCTTCAACAAAATCGCTACACTCCCTGTCTCGCGCGGCCTCGCTGCCTTGCATCTTCTCATTGCGATCCGCTTCGTGCGCCGATGAAAGCTAGGCCCATTCAGACGCGCACCCCGAATTCCACACCTCCCCATTGCCTGACGGCGATCCGGAACGCCGGAGCAGCCTGCTGTTTTACACCTTGCCGGAGGGCTTAGTTATGCTATTCGATTTGCTCTTCCGATTGTCTCGTCGCCCTCGACGGCCGATCGAGCAGAAGCCACGCATCGTGCCGAACCTGGAATCCCTGGAAGAACGCTGGGTGCCCAGCGGCATGAGTTCGCTCGGCGACGGCCTCGCGAACCTGCTTGCCGTCCCGGCCGCCAGCACGACCGCGACCCAGACGCAAGAAGTCGATGCCGCCTTCGCCGCCTTCTCGACCGGCGGCAACGAGACGCAGACCATCGCCCAGTTCAACCCCACCCTGGGCACGCTGACGGGCATCCAGGTCATCAACAACGGGACCCTGACCAGCGATGTGAAAGTCGAGAACCTCGACAACGCGCCGAGCAACGTCAGTGCCCAGATCAACGGCAACTTGTCGCTGCAAGGGCCGGGTCTCCAACCGCTGTCGGTCAACCCCACCCTCAGCGAGAACACCACGCTGTCGGCCAGTGACGGCGGCACGAGCTTCGGCGGCACCGCCGGCCACGACTTCGGCGCCCAGTCGGCCCAGGCGTCGCAATCGGTCACGTTGTCGGCTGGGCAGAACGACCTGTCGGCGTGGGTCGGCACCGGCACGGTGTCGCTGACCGAGAGCGCGCAATCGTCCTCGACGCTATCCGGTTCGGGCAACCTGATGGCCCAGACGCACACGACGGCCGGCGGCAGCGTGCGCGTGATCTATTCGTACACGCCGGCACCGCCGCCCGCACCGCCGCCTGCCCCACCGCCGGTAACTCCGCCCCCCGTCACTCCGCCGCCCGTCACGCCCTCGACGCCGACCAGTTGCACGCCGCCGGCCGGACCTGGATCGATCAGCGGTATTGTCTACGTCGATCCGCCCGTCGCGCCCCAGTACACGCCCGGCGATCCCGGCGTGCCGAACGTGACGGTGAACCTGACCGGCATCACGCTCACGGGCCAATCGGTGAGCCAAGCAACAACGACCTCCAGCGCCAGCGGCGCGGTGGGGACATACAGCTTCACGAACCTGGAGCCGGGTATTTACTCCCTGTCGGCCGTGCAGCCGGCCGGTTACCTGCCGGGCGTGGAAACGCTCGGCAACCTTGGCGGCCTCGTGCAAGGCAACGTGATGATCCTCGCCTTGCCGCAGGGCGGCAACGCCATGTGCTACGACTTCGGCGAAGCCCTTCCGCCACCCCCGCCGGCACCGCCGCCCAACGTCGGCGTTGTCTCGCCGCCGGCGGTCAGTCCGCCCGCGGTTACGCCATCCAGCGACCCGCCCGCGACGACGCCTGCTGTCATCAGCAAGCGGCTCGCTTCTCGGCAACGGTTGGTGGTCGCTCGGTTAGGACGGGCGACAAAAACCTCACCAACCCGCGGCGCGAGCAAGGGTCTGTCCCTTGCTCGCGCCGCGGGCTGGTTGGATTATCCGGCGTGCGCTCGGCCGGCAAACACATTTCCAGGTCGGCGGCGCTGAGGAGAACGCCGCCTGAGCGCCGAAAAAGAGAAGTGATAAGGAAAAGACCCGCGCAAGGACGCTACGGGACTTCGACCAGCCTCAGGGAAGAGAGTGAGACCATGTCCAAGCGGATCATCCGGTGGGCCGTAGCGCTTCTCGCCCTTTGTCCGCTCGTGGGCACGGTCGCCGCGGAAGATCCCTGGCGAGCGGTGAGCAACGTCCCCTCGGCCGACACTCCGCCAACGGTGACACTGGGCCGTCCCGAATCGCTGACCGGCGTCCCGGCCATCGCGGCACCGGCGGATGAATATCTCGGCCGGGGCATGGCGCCGGTATCCTACAATGAGACGACGGAGCGCTGCTACCACCGCCGTCCGATCCGCCGCCCACGATTCACACGGTCAACCAGCCGCCCGAATCGGGTAGCGCCGCCGCCCTCCGGTCCCCTGCCGGCCATCCCGCCGCCGTCCGACACGCCCTTCAACCAGGGCGTGATAACGGACCATCCCTTGCAGCAGGGGTTCTGGGACAAGTGCAAGGAGTTCTTCCACTGGGGCGGCGAACGCGCCAGCTCCTCGGGCCGCTGCCCGTTCCAGAGCGATCACTGCTTCGATTATTTCGCCTCGCCCGTCACCAACCCGTTTTTGTTCGAGGACCCGCGCGCCCTGACGGAACTGAAGCCACTGTTCATCTACCAGGGCGCGCCGAGCACCAACCCGATCTTCCGCGGCGGCAACGCCGAGTTTTACGGCTTGCAGGCACGCTTGGCGCTCACGGAACGGCTGTCGTTCACCGTCAACGAGCTGGGCTTCGTGACGCTCAACCCGTTTAACCCCAGCGCCGGCCCGCCGGGTCTGTTCAGCCAAAGCACCGGCTTCGCCCAGGTGGTGCTGGGGCCGAAGTACACGTTTTTGCGCTCGGAGGATTGGAAAACGGTGATGGCGGGCGGCCTGCTCTTCCAGATTCCGGCCGGTTCGCCGAAAGTGTTTCAGGACACCGGCACGCTCAGCCTGGTGCCGTACCTATCGGCGGCGAAGAACTTCGGCCTGCCGGCCGGTTGGGGCAGCCTCAACCTGATGGGCACGACAGGCTTCTCGGTCTCGGTGGATCGCCAGCGCTCGGACTATTTCTACATGAGCGCTCACCTGGATTACAACATCGCCAACACGAACATGTTCTTTCCGTTTTTGGAAATGAACTGGTTCCACTATACGCAGGGCGGCCTGACCAACGACCCCGGCTTCGGCTTTGAGGGGTTGGGCCTGGTCAACTTCGGCTCGCACAACGTCGGCGGCCGCGATTTCCTGTCGATCGCGCCCGGCCTGCGCTTCAAGCTTAACGAACACATCCAGGCCGGCGCGGCCATCGCCTGGCCACTGTTAAAACAAAAGGAAATCAACGATTACCAGTTGGTATTCGACATCATCTTCCGGTATTAGCAATCTCTCACCAGCCCGCCGCGCCAGCAAGGGCAGAACCCTTGCTGGCGCGGCGGGCTGGTGAGATCAATTCCCGAGTCGAGTCAGCGACGCTTTTGCCTGCCGGGTCAGCCACGCATCGGGCATTCCATCGGCCAGACGGCGCAACACTTCGAGCGCTTCGGGTGTCGTCAGGTGTTCGAGCATTTCGATGCAGCGCAGCGGTCGCAACCGTTCCACGTCCACATTTTCCAGCAACAACTCAACGCGCTTACGCAGTTCGGCCGTGGGTTTGTTTGCGATGGCACCTCGCAGGATCGGCTCGGCCGTCTCACCCATTTGTTGCAACGCCTGAGTCGCTTTTTCGCGCACGGCGTACTGTTCGCTTTCGAGATCGCGGAGCAGCTGTGTAATGCGATTCTCGTCCGGTGCGCGAACCGGCTTCAGCCGCTCCTTGAGGAACGGCACACTTTGCGCGGGGACGCGGCTCAGCCGCGACATCGCCCGGAACGCCTTGGCCGCATCGTCGCTTTCGAGGTCGGCCCACAACGAGACCAATTCCTTCTCGGAGATCCTCAGACTTCCCTCGGCGAGGCCGATCAGATCCCACACAAGGGCTGTGGTGTCGGTGCTGCCCGAAAGAATCATGCGGCCGTCCCGCGAAAGGGCCACGGCGGTGACGGATCCCTGATGCCCCGCGAACGAACGGCGTTCCTTGCCTGTGGCCACCTCCCACAGCCGGATGAGGCCGTCCGCGCCGGCCGAGACGAGTATCCTTCCATCGGCGGAGAAGGCCAGTTCGTAGGCTCCCCCTTTAGGCCCTTCCAAACGGCGCGATTCCCGCCCCGTAGTCACGTCCCAGAAACGGATAGTGGGATCTTCTCCAGCTCCCTTCACGAAGCGGTTCCTACAGCAGACCGAGGCGAGCGTCTTTCCGTCCGGTGAAAAGACAACGGAGTAGACCGAGTCGGTGTGGCCTTCGAGACGGCGCACCTCTTTGCCGGTGGACGCATCCCAGAGCGTGATTTCCTTGTTCCAGCCTCCGGTGGCCAAAAGCTTGCCGTCCGGCGAGAAGGCGGCTGAACGAAGCAGGCGTCCTTTCACTGACGGCCACGGGGCGGAACTCCCCGTCGCCACGACCCAGCCGCGCAGTCCTTCCAGGCCGGCCTGGACAAGCAGTTTCCCGTCCGGGGAGAGAGCAAGACTGGCGTGAATCCCCGAGGCGCCCTCGAAACGGCGGACTTCTTTACCGGTCGTCACGTCCCAGAGGCGGACCTTTCCATCGACGCCCGTGGATACCAGTCCCTTGCCCTCCGGGGTGAAAACAATGCGCCCCAGTGTCCCCACATGGCCCTCGCAGCGTCGCAACTCCTTGCCCGTCGTGAGATCCCAGAAGTGAATAAGGCCCGGATCGGAGTCAGCGGTCGCCGCGGTTCGCCGATCCGGCGACAGGGCGACGCTCCACACCGCATCCCTGTGGCCGAGCGGGTACACGATTTCTTCGCCGGTTTGGGTATCCCAGAGGCGCAAGCTTTGTTGCCCGGCCGCCGCCACCCTGCGACCATCGGGGGAGAGGATCGCTTGCCCGACCGCGTCCAAACGGCGAACCTCTTTGCCCGTGTCCACGTCCCAGATGCGAATGGGGCCGTAGCCTCCCGTCAGCAGAGACTTCCCGTCCGGGAAGAAACGCACGCTGTCAAATCCGTATTTGCTCGGCAACCGGCGGACTTCCTTGCCGGTTGCGCCGTCCCACAGACGCAGGTCGGGTTCTCCGTTCGCGGCCGTGGCGATGGTTTTGCCGTCCGGGCTGAAAGCGACTTCTCCAATCCTTTGTGCATGGCCTTTTAATTCCGTCACTTCCTTCCCCGAGTTTGTGTCCCACACTGCGCACGCTCCCGTCCCATCTCCCCGAAGCCAGCCGCTTGCCGTCTGGAGAGAAGGCGAGGGAACGGACCTCGGACGGTCCAACGGACGAGAAAGGGAGGCTATGAAAGTTTTCCATGTCGTAAAGAGCGATACTGCCCTGCGAATTGCCGGCGGCGAGCACCTTGCCATCCGGTGAAAGGGCGAGGGCGGCAAAACGACAGGCATCATTTGCGGCATCTCGGATCAACAAACGCTCTTCCTTTCCGGTCGCCGCCTGCCAGACTGCGCACCGTGCCGTCGGCGCCGCCGCTGACCAGCCGGTTGCCGTCGGAAGAGAAGACCAACGCGGTTACATCGTGGTCGTGTCCCCGGAAAAGGCGGATTGGTGCGCCGGTAACGGTGTCCCACAGACGGATGAGCTGATCCTGCGCCTCCTGAGGCGATTCGCTTGCCGTCCGGCGTGAAGGCGAGGGCGAAGATGAAATGACCTTGCCGCAGGCGCATTGTACCGAGGTGCGCGCAGGGCGCCCTCCGGCAGCGGATCACCGAAGGTATCGACACGGGATTGCGCTTTCGCCAGCGGCTCATTCGCTGATTTTGGCGGACTTTCGCGCTCCGTTTCCGCTCGGTTCGCGGCCGGAGTTTGGAAGACTGCCCAGCCCGCGCCCGCGGCCAGGAGCGTCAGAGTCAGCATCACCGCCGAGACGATTTTCACCTTGCCGATGAGCATCCCGAGGAGGGCACTTTTTGCCAGCGTGGCCGCGCGGGTGAGGCGGTCAGGGATAACGGCTGTCCGGTCGCAAACGGCGAGGCCGCCCGGGTCGTGGAGCAAATCAACTCCGCCGACAGCGCCGTTCGTCCGGCATCGTGCATCAAGACGGCGATGGCCAGCGTCAGCCCGCGCCGCGCCATTCGCCGGCGTAGTAGGTTCCGCCCGCGCTCCAGCCGATGTTTCACGGTGCGCAGCGAGCAGCCGAGTTCCTCGGCCGCCTCATCGCGGGTTTTGCCCTCGAAGACACACAAAAGAAGCGGTGCGCGATAGCGCTCGGGAAGTTGGTGCAATTCTTCATCGAGAGCATTCGCCAGCTCATTGCCCTCCGTCGCGGCTGGCGTTTCGGAAGGGCGCATCGCGCCCGCCTGTCTTTCGCGGGCGCCACGGCGGGCGTTCCGTCCGCGCAGTTCCAGCGCCAAGCGATACGCCACTTCATACAGCCAGTTGCCCACGCCGTCGCGCCAGGCGACCGACGCCGCCTTGCGGGCCAGCACCAGAAACGTGGCCTGGAAGACATCCTCAGCGTCCTGCATTTGCCGCAGGACACGCCAGCACACGCCCAGCACCATCGGGCCGTGCCGGCGCACCAGCGCGGCGAACGCATCCTCATCCCGATGGGAGACGAAGCGCTGAAGCAATTGCCGATCGCTGCCGCTGGCGGCGTTGGATGAACCGGCGAGGCGGTGAATGCAGTGCAGGACGCTGGCGAGTTGTGCGGTGGCCATGCTCGAAATCTCCCGGCGAACGAGGCGACTACAGTATAATGGTCCCCCGAGAGCGAATGGCCTACCCGGTTTCTTTTTCCCTTGCTGTGCTGCGGGCTGGTCAGCTTGTGATCGTCTTGAAGCGCCGCACGCAATCGGTGATGGCGATCTCGGTCGGCAACCGCTCGATGCTCGACGCGCCGAAGAAGCCGACGATGCCGCGCGTGTGCCGGAGGACGAAGGCGGCGTCCTCCGGTTCGGCGATCGGGCCGCCGTGACAGAGGGCGAGGACTTCCGGGTTGACGCTCTTGGCCGCATCGTGCAGCGACTGGACGCGCTGGGCGGCCTGCTCCAGCGTCAAGGCGCTCTTGGCCCCGATGGTGCCCTTGGTCGTCAGGCCCATATGCGGAATCAACACGTCAGCCCCGGCCCCTGCCATCGCCCGCGCCTCGTCCTCGGTGAAGACGTAGGGACACGTCAAGAGACCCAACTCGCGGGCGGCGGCGATCATCTCGACTTCCTTGGCGAAGCCCATGTCCGTTTCTTCGAGTCCCTGCCGAAACGTGCCGTCGATGAGGCCGACGGTGGGGAAGTTTTGCACGCCACTGAAGCCGGCGTTGCGCACCTCGAGCAAGAATCGCTTCATGACGCGGAACGGGTCGGTGCCGCAGACGCCGGCAAGGACCGGCGTGTCGCCGGACGACCGGCAGGACTTCACGGGCCATGTCCAGAACAATTTGGTTGGCGTCGCCGTAGGGCATCATCCCGCTGAGGCTGCCTCGCCCCGCCATGCGGAAGCGGCCGGAGTTGTAGATGATTATCAGGTCGATGCCGCCGGCCTCGGCGCACTTGGCCGACAGTCCCGTGCCGGCCCCGCCGCCGATGATCGGCTTCCCGGCCGCCACCTGGGTGCGGAGGCGCTGCAAACATTCGTCCCGACTGAAGACGCTCATGGCCTGTTCCTCCCCTGGATTGCGGGCAGCGATGTCCTGGCGGTTTAGGGTCTGCGCGGTGGTCCGACAAGGGGAGAAATCATTGCCACAGCTCCGGCCGAGAGGTAAAGTTGGGCTATTCCGTGGAGATCGCTCACGAAGCGAGCGCCCGGCCATCTCAGTCGATTGAATACGGTGCCCTCATGTCGATGCTCATCTGGATACTGCCCGTTGTCGTTGTGTTAATCGGTGGGGCAATCGCGGCCATCCCCATCTTCTTTGCCGTGCGCTTCCACCGGCGCGGCTCCGCGGTCGCCAACATGCAAGTGACCGCGGTGAAGCAATTGCAACGAGGGCCAGCCAAGGTCAAGGCGCGGGTCCGCGCCCGCGAGGAGCTGTTGGTCAGTCCGATGGGACACCACCCTTGCGTCTATTATCGTTTCCAGGTGCGCGAGTTGCGCTCCACGGGCGGACCCCACGGTGGTGGACAGACCTGGTATACCGTGGTCGATGACAGCCGGTCCATCGACGTGATTCTGGAAGACGACACCGGCAAGGCGAAGATTGATCTGCGCGATGCCGAGGTCGTGCTGAAGACGGGTAAAACCGTGAATTCGGGGACGTTCAACGAACCGCCCGAAAGCCTGCGGCAGCTACTCCAGCGCCGCTACGGCAAATCCACCAAGGGACTGCTCTTCAACAAGAGGATGCAGTACATCGAGACGATCCTGCCCGACGAAGCCAGGGTCATCGTCGTGGGCGAGGTCGAGCCGAGTTCCGCCGGCGTGCCCCAGTTCCGCAAGGGCGATGTTCCGCTCCTGGTCGGAGATCGAGAAGACGATCAGCTGCGCACGCCCTATCGCAGCAAAGCGGTTTGGTGCTGGGTTGGAGCGGGGTTCCTGCTGTTCACCACCGCCATCTTCACCGTGGGGGCCGTGATGATCGCGCTGTCGGTCACGGTGGTCAGCTCGGCAATCGAGTCGGCTTCGACCAAGATGAAAGCCGGGATGCCGATCCCACAAGCCGAGGTGGTGCCCGGACCGGGCGATGTCAAGGGGCCGGGAGGCGCCGGGGTTCCGAACAAGGGCAACGCGGCGGTGCCGCCCGTGCAACGGGAAGCCAGCCTGGACCAGTGGTTGACGGACCTGCGTTCCCCCGACCCGTTCCAGCGCAAGGCCGCCGCGGACAAGATTGGACAGACGCCCGTGGTCGAAGCGCGGCGAGCCGAGGTTCAAAGGGCGCTGGAACCGCTACTCCAGGAAGACCAGTTCCTGACGACGGGAGCGGCTTTGAAGGCGCTGCAAACATGGGGCGACAAGAACATCATCCCGACGCTGGTGCAAATGTTGCAGAATCCCGCCAGCCCGGTGCGCCGGCAGGTCATGGAGACGCTGGCCAAGTTCCCCGACGAGCGCGGCGCGGACGCCGTGGCCGAAACCCTGGCGAACCGCACGGATCGCCGGGCCGCCGGGAATGCCCTGCGGGCGATGGGTCCGATCGCGGAACAGAGCGTGCTGCGCCAGCTGCGAGTGAATCCCGATGCGATGACGACGCGAGCGGTGTGTGACGTGCTGGCGGAGATCGGCACGCCGGTCAGCTTGCCCACGCTGGACAAATTGGCCGGCGGAAGGGACAGGCCGGCGGTGACCGCGGCGCGCAAAGCCGCCGACGCCATCCGCAAGCGCAATCCGGGACGATAACAAGGGAGATCACCGAGCGCCCGGCGACGCAGCGCCGCCTGGCTCGCCTGCGTCAGCGAGGCGGACGGCGTTCCTTCCGCCAGGCGCCGCAGGTGTTCCTCGGCCTGGGGCAAACGGCTCCACTCCAGCACCGCCACCGCACGCAACTGCCGCTGGATCTCCGGCGATGGTAGTCCCGTTAACTCGCCCAGGATCTTCTCGATGCGCGCCTTCATCTCCAGGGATGGCTTCTCCTTCAGGGTCTGGCGCAGCACCGGCACGGCCGGCTCACCCAGGGCCGACAGTTGCCGGCTCGCTTCCTCGCGTTCGCGGAATGATTCGGCGTCGAGCCGGACCAGCAGTTGGCGCACACGCTTCTCCTCGACTGGCTTGACGGCAGAAAGATTGTCCTTCAGGAAGGCCACCGCTTCGACGGGATGAGCGAGCATTTCCCAGGCGGCCGGATAGGCTTTGTCCGGCGCCTGGGTCAGCGTCCGCCACAGGGCGTTCAAGCGCTCGCGGTCGGGTGTTGCGGATTTCTGACCGAACCGGCCCGCCACGTCCCATTCGAGAATCGTCGAATCGCTGTTGGCCACGAACAGGGAGCGGTCCTCGCGGGAGAAGATCATGGAGCGTGAGTAGTTTCGCCCTTGCGTGGATGCGAAGGCCCGCACCGGCTTCCAGCCGGCGGTTTCCCAGACCGTAAGCGCGGAGGTATCGCCCCGGACGGATACGACCGCCAGAAACCGCTCGTCCGCCGACAGGGCGAGGCCCGCGATCGCCATTTGCGATTGCGCGCCCTGTTGCTCGCTCGTCCCCTTCAAAGAGGGGTCCGCCAGCAGGGGCAACTGCCTGCCCGTTTGCATGTCCCAAACGCGCAACGCGGCGTCGTTCCACAGGCCGCCCGTTATCAGCACGCGGTCGTCGGCGGTCAGGAGCAGGTGCCCGGGGGCGCTGTTGGTGGCCAGCTTGTGGACGACCCGCGCCGTCGCCACGTCCCAGACCCACACGGTCTCGGAAGGGTAGTCGTTGTGCGTCCCGGCCCCGGCGATGAGTCGCTTGCCGTCGTGAGTAAAAAGCAACTGCTGGCAAGCATCCGGATGCCCCAGGAGCAGGCGCGGCTTCTCCTCCTTTTCCGGATCCCACAGGAAGACGGTGTGCTGCGCATCCTGGAAGGCGACGGCGAGGCAAGTGCCGTCGGGCGAGAGGGCGAAGCCGCGCGTCCAGGCGGGCACACTCGTCTGACGCAACAGCCGGGTGTCGTCGGGGCTGCGCACTTCCATCCGCATCGCTTTCCAGTCGATCGTCATCCGCCAGCGTGGGCCGAGGAAGGTTGTTCCCGTCCAAAGACGGCGGTCTTCCTCCTTGGCGACGGCGGGCAGGAGCCGGCCGTCCCCCGTTCGCAGCTCCCAATGAATCATCCGCCCCTTCCCATCCCGACTGATGAGGGTGTGCCCGTCGGCGGACAGCGAAAGGGTCGCAGCCCCTCGATGACCCGCCTCGGCCAGCCGTTCGCGGCCGGACTCTAGATCCCAGACGCGCACACATGCCTCGCCGTAGAGCCTTCCCGTGGCGGCCAACCGGCCGTCCGGGGAAAGGGCGGCGGCGACCCGCCACGAAGTTTCACCGACCTCGATCCGGCGTAGCTCCCGCCCTTCCTTCACGTCGAACAGGCTCAGCGAGCCGTTACGTTCCACCAGACACCGGCGGCCATCGGCCGAGAAGCTCAGCGCGCTCGAAGAGCCGCCCTCCTTCGGGGCCGCGATTCGCCGGACTTCCTTCCGCGTCGCCAGATCCCAGAAGCGAAGGATGCCGTCATTACCGACGGTGGCCAGGCGATTCGTACCGGGTTGGAAGGCGAAAGCACTTACCGGGAAATCGCTCGAGTCGAACGACCACGCCGGGACGCCCTTCTCGGCGTCCCAGAGTTGCACGCGCGACGAGGCCACGGTAAGCATGGAAGGCTGATCCTCGCGCAATTCGTTGAAGATCCCGGCCACATACTTGCCGTCGGGCGTGAAGGCAATCGAGCGGATATCGTGCTTGGGCCAGCCGCCCCGCCCCTTCTCCCCGACCGTCCATTCGGCGAGCTTCTTCCCGGTGGCGGCTTCCGCCAGGAAAAGGATCGGCTGGTGTTCCTTGACGGCGACAATCTTGGTCCCGTCGGGCGAGAAGGCGACCGCCTGGCAGCGGCCGAGGCCGAGTTCGCGGACCAACTTGCCGGTTTCGACTTCCCACACGAACAGATCGTACCCGCAGCAGACGACGCGCTTGCCGTCGGGAGAAAGGGCGAATCCATAGGGATTGTTCGGCGAAGTCTTACCCAACTCGTGCAGCTTCCGGCCGGTGGCTGTATCAAAGACGGCCAGGGGCGCTCGGCCGCAACCGGCGATCAGTTGCTTGCCGTCCGGCGTGAAGGCGAGGTCGTAGACCTCGTCGTGGCGAAAGCGGAGCGTGCCGAAGCGCCGAACCGCGCCGGCCGGCAGCGGATCGCCGAATCGATCGCGGAGTGGTCCTACCTTCTCCGCCGTGGAGGATTGTGGTAGGGGCGGGGTTTCCCCGCCCGTCCGCGGAGGATCACCTTGCGTGGCGTGGAAGGCCCCCAATCCGAGGACACCGGCCGCGAGCAGGGCCAGTGCGGTTAAGGTCAACTTGCCCATCCCGGTTAGCGCGCCGGCGGGGACGAGGGCGGCGACGGCGGGCGGGGGTGCGTACAGTGCCGAGTGAATCGTCTTGGCCCACAGCGAGGCCCGAACCCGCTCGCCCGTCAGACCGATGACGAGGAAGGCGGCCGGCAGCTCGATCCCACGTCGCTCCAGCCGTCGTCGAAGCGTGTCACGACCGCGTTCCAACCGGCTCTTGACCGCCGCGACGGAACAGCCCAGCGCCTCCGCCGCCTCATCGCGCGTGTGGCCTTCCAGACAACACAGAACGACCGGCAGGCGCAGGACGGCCGGCAACCGTTCGATCTCTTCATCGACCATGCGGAACAGCTCCCGGCTGCCCACGTCGTCGGCGACATCCCCCCGCGTGGTGCGATCCGGCAGTTCTGTCCTCGTCCGTTGCCGCCGCGAGCGGGCCAATGCCTTGCGCGAGACGCGCACGGCGACGGTGTGCAGCCAACCAGCGAGCACGCGCTTCGGGTCGATCGAGATTCCCTGGCGGATCATGGCGAGAAAGGTGGCCTGGAAGGCGTCTTCGCAATCGGCCTCGCCCGGCAAGATGCGCCGGCACACGCCCCAGACCAGCGCGGCATGACGCCGCACCAACTCCTCCAGCGCGGCGGCGTCCCGCTGGTGGACGAACCGGCGCAGCAGCTCCGCATCCGGAGTTTGCGGGCGGCACAGAGTACGGCAGTGGGCGACGAGGTCGGTCAGGGTGAGGGATGACATGGTCCGTTCCTCCGGGGGCGATTCTACCCTATCATTTCCGCCAGCGGGGAAAACGGCCTGCGTTTTTTCGCGGCCGTCCACGGTTGCCCTGTGCGAAAAAACAGATTTTTGTCCCCCTCGGCGGCAACTATATAGGAGAATGCCCACGCGGGAGGATCCTGGCGATGGAATTGGTGCATCCTCTTCTTCAACAGTTCCGCAGAACCTTCGCCCGGCAGACCGTCAAGGACCGGACGGACCGGGAGCTGTTGCAACAATTCGCGGCCCTCCGGGACGAGTCCGCCTTTGCCGCGCTGGTCGAACGGTACAGCCCCGTCGTCTGGGGCGTTTGCCACCGCGTTCTCGGCGATCGGCACGACGCAGAGGATGCGTTTCAGGCGACGTTCTTGGTCCTGGCCCGTCAGGCCGGCTCCGTGTGCAAGAAGGAAGCAGCCGGCAGTTGGTTGTACGGCGTGGCCTACCGAATCGCCTTGAGCCAGAAGCGCGCCGCCCGGCGGCGACGGAAACGCGAAAAACGCGGACAGACCCGTGAAGCCGAGCAGCCGATCTCCGCGGCCTCGCTCCGCGAATTGCAAGCGATCCTCGATGAAGAAGTGGCCCGGCTGCCGGCAAAATACCGGACGCCCTTCGTGCTCTGCTGTCTGGAGGGCAAGAGCTATGCCCACGCCGCCCGCGAAATTGGTTGCAAGGAAGGCACCGTGTCGAGCCGGCTGGCCAAGACCCGCAAGCTGTTGCAAGTCCGGCTCACTCGCCGCGGCGTAACGCTGTCCTCGGTGCTCTGCGCTACGGCCATCTCCCCGACCGTCGAAGCCGCGCCCGCCGCCCTGGTCGCGGCGACGACCGAAGGCGTATTGCGTTCCCTCACCGGGACAACCACCGCTGTGCTCTCGGCCCAGGCGGTGATTCTGGCTAATGGAGTGACGAAAATGCTGACCACGAAAGCTCTGAAGCTCGGCGCGATTTTGCTGTTGACCTCGGTGCCGTTGGCAGCTGGGGCCGGTTTGTTACGGCAACCGGGACCGGCGATGTGGTTTTCAAGCCTAAGCGGGGAGTATCCGGGCGCTTCCTTGCCGGCGGACGACGACGCAAACCGTGCCGATGCGGAAACGCGCGTCGAAGCGGAAATGCACGTCGTTGGCGTCTACGGGGCGAAGGACGGTTTCGGTAAGGGGGGCAGGGTGGACGTTGAGGTTCGACGAACGCCCAGACCGGTCATCCTCGTGTTGACTTCGTATCTCGAGGTTGACTGGCACATCCAACTTGCCGAGGGGGCACGGATCGAAAAGGCCATCGTGAGCGGTTACTTCGCGCAGGAAATCAGCGGGCTTCCGGCCAATGTTCCCGTTGTGAATCGGTCCTATTTTCCCGACGATGGTTCGCGCCGCAAGGAGGGCTGGTTCTGGGCACACGAATGGAATACGCCACAGTGGCGCGCGATGGTGCGGCGATTGAACAAGCTGACCGGCCTTCCCGTTGCCTCCTTCCAGAGCGACTATCAGGGCGATTCCTTTATCGTCGATGGGAAACGAGGCCGCGACAGGGGCCAGCATGGGGTCATCCCCCGCGATCGCACTCCCAGGGAAGTGACGCCGCGGGAACTCCTGGCGGCCTCAGCGGACGCCGAGTTGCATATCGTGGGCATCGGCTCCCCGGATCGGCACAACCCGGGCAAGCCCATGGACGTTGAGGTCCGAGCGACGGCCAAGCCGGTCGTATTGGTGCTTACGTCGTGCATGGAAGCGGTCTGGAATGTGAGACGCGCTCCAGGCGCTCGCATCCGAGCGATCCTTGTCGGCGGCATTCTTCCCCAGGAGGTCGATGAATTCCCCGCCGATGTTCCGGTTCAATACTTTTGCCCCGACGCATCCTCCTTTTGTTTCGGGAGGACAGACCCCCAGCTCGGTAAGAAATCCTTCCATGCGAACCATTGGAACACGTTTGAGTACCGGCGCATGGTGGAACGACTGAACGACCTGACGGGACTACTGGTTTCCACCTTCCAGGGCCAAGGCACGGGAACTTCGTTTGTGGTCGATGGCAACCGCGGCAGCCCATTCGCCCAGAAGGAGCAGAAACCCCGTCCCAAACTTCCAAAGGAGCCGGCCGTGCGGGAGTTGCGGGCCGCCTGCGAGAATGCCAATCTGCACGTCGTCAGTATCTATCGCCCGGAGCCGGACGATAACAGCGACCAGGTCCATGTCGAGATTCGGCCGACCGATAAGCCCATCGTGCTCGCTCTCGTCTCCTATTTCACCGTTCTCTGGAAAGTGAAAATCGCTCGCGGGGCAAAGGTCAAGGCGGTCATTATTGGCGGTTGGTTCGAGCAAGAATTCGAGGGCATCCCCGACGACATTCCCCTCGTGTACCGGGCCGCCTTTCCCGCCCAAAAGGACCCATCCCGGAGGAAAGGCTTCTTCTTTGGACACGAATGGGACTCTCAGGAATGCCAGCGCATGGTGAAAGAGCTGAACGGCCTGACCGGACTTCCCGTGTCCACCTTCCAGGGGAAAATCGCCGGTGCCTCTTTCGTGGTTGATGGGAAGCGAGGCCGCGACGGTTTCAAGAAGCAGCCGCAAGCGGAGGACGATCCCTTGGCCGACGTGGCGGATATGCCCTCGCAGGATCTCCAGGCCGCGGATGACACCAACAAGCGCTATTTTCTGATCGGTCCCAAGAAGGACACCAAGCCGCCCGCGGATGGGTACGGTTTGCTAGTTATCATGCCGGGCGGCGATGGCAGCGCCGACTTCCATCCGTTCGTGAAGCGGATTTACAAGAATGCGCTGCCCGACGGGTATCTGGCCGCGCAACCCGTCGCCTTCAAATGGACCCCCGATCAACAGATCGTCTGGCCGACAAAGACCAATCCGGTCGCCGAGATGAAATTTACTACGGAAGAGTTTGTCGATGCGGTGATCGACGATGTGGCGAAAAAGCACAAACTCGATCGCACAAAGATTTTTTCGCTGTCGTGGTCGTCGAGCGGTCCCGCCGCCTATGCGATCTCGCTGCGAAACAAATCCCGCGTCAAGGGGTCATTCATCGCCATGTCCGTTTTCAATCCGAAGTTCCTGCCTGCACTGAAAGGGGCGAAGGGCCACGCCTATTACCTCTATCATTCTCCCGACGACCCCGTCTGTCCTTATCGCATGGCGGAGCGGGCCAAGACCAGCCTGGCGGAAAACGGCGCCAAGGTCCGCCTGGAGGACTATGAAGGCGGCCACGGTTGGAGAGGCGATGTTTACGGCAACATTCGCCAGGGCGTGGAGTGGCTCGAAAAGAACCGGGAGAAAGCGCGGTCGAAAGATTCAGCGCGACCTCAGCCGCCGCAAGGCCGCCTTCGCCTCCTCGGTACGGCGCGTCTCGGCAGCGCCGCCGGCCAGCGCTTCGAGCACTTCCTTGGCTGCGGGAGTGCCGATGTGTTCCAGCGCCTGAATGGCCCGATGATCGCGCAGGCTTTCGGCCGCCCAGTCCGACGCCTGATCGAGCAACTGCTGGATGCGCCGGCGTGTCTCCAGCGGCGGCTTTCCTTCCAGCGCCTTCCGCAGCTGAGGAGCGATAAGGTCGCCTAACTCGCCCAGTTCCTCGGCAGCGCGGCTGCCGCACCGGGAAGTCATTGCTATCCAGCTCCGCCAGCAGCCGCGTGACGCGCTGGGCATCGGGACGTGCGGCGGCCGGCAGATGCTCGCGCAGAAAGGGCACGGCTTGCTCCGGCGAGGCGACCAGTGCCCATACGGCATCATAGGCTTTGCCGGCGTCCGCATCCGCCAGGGCCGTCCAGCACGCCTTCAGCTCGCGCGGCGCCAGCGGTTTGCCGTGCCAATGGCCGTCGGGCCGGCGGCCGGTGATGTCCCAGAGCAGAATGGTGGAATCGCCGGCGCCACTGGCCACGGTCAGGCCGTCCGGCGAAAGGGCCAGGCTCCACACGCCGCTATGATGTCCCTTGAAAAGCGAGATCAGCCGGCCCGTCGCCGCCTCCTGGACCTGGACGGCATTGTCCTCCGCGTCGAAGCCATCCCCTCCCGAGATGATCCATTGGCCGTCCGGCGAAAAAACCAGCGCGCTGACCCCTACTTGATACCCCGCGAAGTGGCACCGTTCCTTGCCGGTCGTCGTATCCCAGAGATGGACTAGCGGGGCATTTCCTTGGCCTCGGTAGGCATCCCCGCTCGCCAAGGTCTTTCCATCCGGCGAAAAGGCCACGGCGTCGATGGGGGCGTAGGTCTCGAAGGCGTACCGCTCCTTGCCGCTGGCCACGTCCCACAGCCGCAGGGACGGCTCGCCCGGTACCGCGGCCATTCCGCACGCCAGCGCCTTGCTATCGGGGGAGAAGCGCAGGCAGCTCACACTGTTCTTGGGCCTCTTGATCTGCTGAATTTCCTTGCCCGTGTTCGCATCCCAGATACGGATCACGGAATCCCAACCACCGGAAGCCACGAGCCGGCCGTCGGCAGAAAAGGCGAGAGACTGAATCGGTTCCTGGTGCTTGCCCAAAAGACGAGTGCGCTGACCCTTGCGGATGTCCCATAGCGACACCTCCTTTTTCTCCCGATCCTCCACAGCCAGGGTCGTCCCGTCGGGAGACAGCGCGAACACGCTCACCGTGTCGATCGGCCAGGTGAGTTGACGGCGTGGCGATTGCGTCGTCAAATCCCAAATCAGTTGGCGCTGGTCAACGCCAAGGGAAATTAACTCCGTCCCGTCGGGAGAGAAACGCAGCAAATTAACGCCCCCGCGATGTCCCTCGGCCAGGTGGCGTTCGCGCCCCGTGGCCACGTCCCACAGATGAATGCCGCTCCCGAACGACGAGCCGGACGCAATCGTTTTGCCGTCGGGCGAAAAGGCGAAGGTGATGACGCGCCTGGCGGCCGCCTGCCAGCGCCGCGTCTCCGTCCCGGTCGCCGCGTCGCACAGACGGATGGTGCCGTCCTGGTGCCCCGAGGCCAGAAACTTGCCATCTGGCGAGAACGCGATCGGCCCAAACAGATCCAATTTCTCGTCGCCGCCTCGCACCTGCCGGCCCGTCGCCGGATCCCATAAACGTATCGTGCCGTCGTCACTCGAAGAGGCGAGCAGCTTGCCGTCCGGCGAAAACTGGACCCGCGAAACGTCTTTGGTATGCCCGCTCAGCCGTCGGCGTGCTTCCCCCGTCTGCGTGTCCCACAAGCGGATCGTGCCATCGGTGCCTGCCGTGGCCAGCAACTTGCCGTCGGGCGAATAAGCGACGTGGTACAGGCCGCGCTGCCCGCAGTCCAGACGGCGCTTCTCCGTGCCGCTGGCCGGGTCCCACAGGCGCAGGGTGTCATCGAAACCGGCGCTAGCCAGGGCCTTCCCGTCCGGCGCGAAGGCGAGGCCTTGCGCCTGGTGCTATGACCCTTCAGTTCCCGCACCAATTGGCCCGTATCCACATCCCAGAGGGAGAGAACGCCGTTGCGGGCCGCCGTGACGAGCGTTTTGCCGTCAGGGGAAAACGCCACACCGATCGGTTGACCACGGCCGGGAATGGGACGTACCTCCTTGCCGGTCTGGGCATCCCAGAGCGTGATGGGCCGGCCGGCGCCGACGGCGGCGATTTTTTTGCCGTCGGGCGAGTAAGCCAGCCGAAAGACGAAGAAGCCGTGCCGCCAGCGCACCGTACCCAGGCGGGCGACGGCGCCGGCCGGCAGTGGATCGCCGTGGCGATCCACGCGCACTTGCGCCTTACAGGCTCCTTCGGCTTCGCCGCCGCTTTCGCCGGCGGCTGTGGCGACGGTTGCAACGGCTCGGCCGTCAGCACCTGGCCAAGCAAGCCTCCCACGCCCATCAGCAATCCCGCCAACACGCTTAGGGGCAGTGTCAGTTTGCCGGCCGTGAATGTCCGCAATCCGGCTTCGGCGAGGACGGCGACAGCGGGCGGAGGTGTGTGCAGCGCCGCATGAACCGTTTTCGCCCACAGCGATGCGCGGTCGCGCTCGGAGGTCAAACTCAATACCAGGAAGGCGGCCGGCAGTCCGATACCGCGTCGCTCCAGCCGTCGCCGCAGCAGACCACGGCCGCGCTCAAGCCGGCTCTTGATGGCTGCGACGGAACAGCCCAGCGCCTCCGCCGCCTCATCGCGCGTCCGACCTTCCAGACAGCACAGAACAATCGGCAGACGCAGATTGGCCGGTAAACGGTCGATCTCCTCATCGACCGCACGGAACCATTCCCGGCCGGCCACTTCCTCGGCGACGTTCTCCGTGGTCGGCCAATTCGGGGGCAGCGGGCGCGTCTGCTGCCGCAGCGAGCGGACCCGTGTTTTGCGAGCGACCCGCGCCGCCACGGTGTGCAGCCAGGCACCGAGCGCCGGCTCCGGGTCGAGCGCGCCGCCTGGCGGGCCAGGGCGAGGAAGGTGGCCTGGAAGGCGTCCTCGCGGTCGGCCTCGCCCGGCAAGATACGCCGGCACACGCCCCACACCAGCGCGGCATAACGTTGCACCAACTCCTCGAATGCGGCCGGATCGCGCCGCCGCGCGAACCGCCGCAGCAGTTCGGCATCGGTCGTTGGCGTGGGTCGTCGGGACAGGGCGCGACAGTGAGCGACGAGAGCGGCCAAGGTGGCGGATGACACGGTGCGTTCCTCCGTTCGGCGGAATCGAGTCTATCCTACTTTCTTCCGCCTGATGGAAGAACGGCCCATATTTTTTTTCGCCCGAAGCGTTCGTGTTCGTCTTATCGGGATGTCATACGCCGCAGCGCCGCCTTCGCCTCCTCGGTGCGGCGGGCATCGGGAGCACCGCCGGCCAAGGCTTCAAGCAATTCCTTGGCCGCGAGCGTGTCGATGTGTTCCAGCACCTGGATGGCCCGATGATCGCGTAACCGTTCCGCCGTCCAGTCGCGCGTCTGGTCGAGTTGCTGCTGAATGCGGCGACGCACCTCCAGCGGCGGCCGCTTCGCCAGCGCACGCTGTAAATCAGGAATGATCGCATCGCCGAGTTTACCGAGTTCGTCCGCGGCCCGCTGACGCACGGAGAACTCTTCGCTGTCCAGATCCGACAGCAGCCGGGCCACATGGGCGGCATCGGGCTGCGACACCGGGCGCAGCTTCTGGCGCAGGAAGGGCACGGCCTGCTCCGGCGAAGCGACTAGCGACCACACGGCGTCATACGCTTTGGGGGTATCTTCGCCGGCCAGCGCCGCCCAGCAAGCGTCTAGCTCGCGCGGCGTGAGTGCAGCGTGAAGCAGCTTGCCGTCTTTTTGTCGTCCGGTGAGGTCCCAGAGCAGGATCGTCGAATCACCGCCGCCGCTGGCCAGGGTGCGGCCATCCGGCGCGAAGGCCACACTGCCAACGGTGCTGTGATGCCCCTCAAAGCGGTGGATCAGCCGGCCCGTCGCCGCCTCCCAGACGTGGACGGAATTATCCCGCTGGCCGGCGTTGCCCGGTCCAGAAGCGACACGTTTTCCATCGGGGGAAAACGCGAGCGAGCCTACGGCTTCCCGATGCCCGGTGTGCCGAGCGAGTTCCTTGCCGGTCGTCGTATCCAGTAAACCAACATGCGATTGCTCCCGCTCGCCAAAACTGCACGCCAGCACTTTGCCGTCCGGCGAAAAGGCCAGGACGGGGAAGTACGAATCCGAGCGACCGAGGTGGACTCGTTCCGTGCCGCTGGCTACGTCCCACAGATATAATGTCGGCTCCTGTAGCCGTAAGTTCCGCGCCTGGAGAGCGCAGGCCAGGGCCTTGCTATCCGGAGAGAAACGCAGACACATTACGTTGCCGGGAAGCCCCTTGAACTGCTGAACCAGTTTGCCATCGTCCACAGTCCAGACTCTGACCTCGCGATCCTCGCCCCCCGCGGCCACCAGCCGGCCATCCGGCGAAAAGGCCATCGACAAAGGCCCCGCGTTCTGTTGCTTGTACTTTCCCAGCACGCGACCCGGTTTGCCGGTGCCGACATCCCACAACTGCAAGACACGCTCGGACCACAAATAGACTGCCAGCGTCTTCTCATCGGTGGAGAGATCGCACGCGGGCCAGCCGTTGTCGCTCCCGGGAACTTGCCGGCGCGGGGTCTGCGTGGCCACATCCCACCACAGGATACGCCTATCGCGGCCCACCGAGAGGAGCGTCGCGCCGTCGGCCGAGTAGCGTAGCAAGTGGACAAAACCGCGATGCCCGTCGGGTCGCGTTTTTTCTCGCCCCGTGGCCACGTCCCACAGACGGATGTCGCTCTGCCAAACCATCCCCGAAGCGAGCGTCTGGCCATCGGGCGAGAAAGCAATCGCCGGAATCGGCGATGATCCGCAGCGCCAGTGGCGTTTCTTCGCGCCGCTGGCCACGTCCCAGAGTTGGATGGTGCCATCCTGCTGCCCGGAGGCCAGCAACGTTCCATCCGGCGAAAACGCGATGGGCAGCCAGTATTCACTCAGCTTCTCCCCGAGCGTACGAACCAGCTTCCCGGTGGCCGGATCCCACAAGCGAATACTTCCATCTGATCCCGAGGAAGCGAGTCGCTTGCCGTCGGGAGAAAAACGGAGGGAATGGATATCTTCAGCGTTTCCTTCTATCCGGCGAAGCTCTTTGGACGTGCGCGGATCCCACAGGCGAATGGTTCCATCCTTCCCTCCCGAAGCCAGCACCCGGCCATCGGGTGAAAAGACTGCGGTGCGTACCTCGTCGCCTTGCTTGGTGTTAATTTGGCTTTGCTCAGCTCCCGTCTGAGCATCCCACAGCGTCACGGTGCCGTCGCCGCAGGCCGTCGCCACGGTTTTGCTGTCCGGTGCAAAGGCGATGCTGTACACGTAGCCTGCCTGCCCCGTCTTCAACTGGCGTAGCTCCTTGCCCGTGCCGACATCCCAGAGGCGACAGACATTAGACCAGCTCGTTGCCAGCATCTTGCCATCGGGCGAATACGCCAGCGCAGGGGGTTGCCCCTCATTGGGGAACTGGCGCATTTCCTTACCCGTGGCCACGTCCCAGAGCGTGATGGCCCGGCCCGCGCCGGTGGCCGCGATCATCTTGCCATCGGGAGAATACGCCAGCGCCTGGACGAAAAAGCCATGCTTCCATCGCACCGTGCCCAGCCGAGCGAGAGCGTCTTTGGGTAACGGATCGCCGTGACGATCCGTGCGCACGGCCGGCGTTTCGGATTTCTTCGACTCCACCGCAGCTTTCGTCGGCGGCTGAGGCGGCCTCGGCGGCTCGGTGGTCAGCACCTGGCCCCACAAGCCCATTGCTCCGATCAACAAGACCGCCAGTGCGCCGAGGGTCAGCTTCAGCTTGCCAGCCGTGAACGCTCGCAGTCCCGCTTCGGCGAGGGCAGCGACGGCCGGCGGCGGCGTGTGCAGCGCCGAATGAATCGTCCTGGCCCACAGCGCCGCGCGAACGCGCTCGCCGGTCAAGCTCAGCACGAGGAAGGCGGCCGGCAACTCGATGCCGCGCTGCCCCAGACGGCGACGAAGCATGTTGCGGCCGGCGCTCCAATCGGCCCTTGAGCGCCGCGACGGAGCAGCCCAGCATCTCCGCCGCCTCATCGCGCGTCCGGCCTTCCAGACAGCACAGGATCACCGGCGCACGCAAACGAGCCGGCAGCCGCTCGATCTCCTCATCGACCGTGCGCAACAGCTCTCGGCGGCCGGCCTCCTCGGCGACGTCTCCGGGCGTGACCGGCTCGGGCAGATTGCCTCGCGTGTTTTGCCGCAGCATCCGCGTCCGCGCCTTGCGGGCCTCGTGAACCGCGACGGTGTATAGCCAGCCGCCGAGCGACCGGCATCCCTCCAGGCGGCCGGCGTGGCGGACCAGGGCCAGGAAGACGGCCTGGAAAGCGTCCTCGCCGTCGGCCTCGGCGGGTGCGATGCGCCGGCAAACGCCCCACACCAACGGGGCATAGCGTTCGAGCAACTCCTCGAAGGCGGCGGCGTCGCGCCGGCGGGCGAAACGCGCCAGCAATTCGGCATCCGGCGCCTGCGAACGCGGCCGGCACAAGATGCGACAGCGGGCGACCAACGCGAGCAAAGGTGTGGAAGACATGATTGCTTTGTCCCGAAGGCGAAAACCTGATTCTATCTTCTTTGATCCGCCTTCGGTGAAAACGGCCCGCGGATTTTTCGGAAAATGATTACCGAGCCATACGCCGCAGCGCCATCTTGGCTTCCTCGGTTTGACGAGCGGCGGTGCGCACCTTTGGCCAGGCCTTCGAGTACCTCTTTAGCCGCGGACGTGCCGATGTATTCCAGTGCCTGAATCGCTCGATGATCGCGCAGGCGTTCCGGCGTCTGTCCGCGTGCCGGATCGAGCAACTGCTGAATGCGGCGGCGTGCCTCCAATGGCGGCTTGGCTTCGAGTGCCCGCCGTAAGGCCGCCGTGATCGCATCGCCGAATTTGCCCAACTCGTCCGTGGCCTGCTGGCGCACCGCGAAGTCGTCGCTATTTAGGTCCATCAACAAACGGGCCACCACGGCAGCATCCGGACGCGGTACCGGACGCAGTTTCTGGCGCAGGAAGGGCACCGCCTGCTTCGGTGCGGCGGCGAGAGATGAGATGGCTTCATACGCCTGGGCCGCATCCTCACCCGCCAGGACCGTCCAGCAGGCATCCCGTTCCGGCAGGGTGCGGGCGGCCCGAGCCAGCCGGCCCCACACGTTCCACAGCAGGATGGTAGAATCGCCGCCGCCGGAAGCCAGCGTCCGGCCGTCCGGCGAGAAGGCCAGGCTGCGAACGCCGCTGTGATGGCCCTCGAAACGGCGGATGAGCCGGCCCGTCGCTGCCTCCCACAAGTGGATGGCTGTGGCGGCCCTCGCCGTATGCCCGCTGTCCCATCCATCCTCGCCGGACGCGACCAACTTCCCATCCGGAGAGAACGCGATGGTTCCGTTGCCTCCCGGATGCCCGTTGTGGCGGCACAGCTCCTTGCCGGTCGTCACGTCCCACAGGCGGACGAATGGTTTGTCCGGCGGCAAGCCGTTGTGCCAGGAGGCCAGTACCTTGCCGTCGGGAGAAAAGACCAAAACACGCACCCACCCCTGGCTGTCAAAGGTGCGGATTTCCTGGCCGGTTGTCACATCCACCAACCGAATCGTCTTCTCGCCCGCCGCCTCGCCCAACTTCGCCGTCCCGTAAGCCAGCCGCCTTGCCGTCGGGTGAAAATGCCAGACCTCCTGCGATCTGGCCGCGTCCCTCGAGCTGGCGGACCTGCTTGCCGGCCTCTACATCCCACAACCGAATCGCCTCGTCCCTGCTCCCCGCAACCAGCAGCCGGCCGTCCGGCGAAAGGGCCATTACGTGGATCGCTTCCCGATGCTTTCCCAGGACGCGACCAAGCTCGTTCGAGCCGATCTCTCCCAGGCGGATGGTCGTAAGCCGATCGGACATACTGGCCGCGGCCAGGGTCTTGCCGTCCGCAGACAGGGCGAACGCATTCCCAGGAAGGTCCGGCCGGACGACCTGGCGGCGGGGGCGTTGCGTCGCCGGATCCCACCATAGAATCCGCTGCTCGCGGTCGATGGAAACCAGCGTTTTTCCGTCGGGCATCCAGCGACCACGAGATCGACGGCAGCTCGGTGCGCTTCGGGCGCCTGCAACTCCGCGCCCGTGGCCACGTCCCACAAGCGCACGGCACTGCCCGAGTACCCGCCCGAGGCCAGGCGCTTGCCGTCCGGAGAAAAGGCGACCGAGGCGGCCGCGGAGGCGTGCCCCTTCCAGCGGCGAACGGCCCGCCCCGTGTGCGGATCCCACAGCGCCAAAGTGCCATCTCGATGGGATGAGGCGAGCAAGCGGCCGTCCGGCGAGAAGGTCACGTCCAAAACCAGATCGAGCTTTTCGCCGATGGAGCGGATTTGCTCTCCCGTCGGCATGGCCCACAATCGGATGGTTTTATCCGCTCCCGCCGAAGCCAGGAGCTTGCCGTCCGGAGAAAAAGCCAGCGAATGGATCGCCTGGGGATGCCCGCCCAGGCGGCGCATTTCATCCCCGGTGCGGGCGTTCCACAGCCGGACCTTGCCGTCCTCGCCCGCGAAGGCCAGGAGCTTGCCGTCCGGGGAAAAAGCCAGGGCATGGACCTCGCCCCAATCCCCGCTTAGGTGACGCAACTCGTCGTCGGGATCTCCAGGGGGCCGCAGCAAATTCTTCACAGCGGGATCCCAAACACGGATGGTCCCTTTATGATCTCCCGAGGCCAGGAGCTTGCCATCCGGCGAGAGGGCGAGACAGGTCACTCCACTCTGATGCCGTTGCAGGAGGCGCAACTCCTTGCCCGTGTTCACGTCGTATAGGCAAACGAGGGTGTTGGCCTGACTGACGGAGGCCAACATCTTGCCGTCCGGAGAAAACGCCACCCGCGCGGGCTGGCCGCGGTCCAAAGGCGGAAACCGGCGCAACTCCTTGCCGGTGGCGGCGTCCCACAGGGAGATCGTCCGGCCGGCGCCGCCGGCCGCCACCATTTTGCCATCGGGAGAGAACGCGACCGATAGGACCGATGGCGCCATGCCGAAAGCGAATGGTCCCCAATCGGGCAATGGCGCCAGGCGGCAACAGATCGCCCTGCCGATCCACGCGGGCTTGCGGAGCCTCCGGCTTCTTCGCCTCCGCCACGGCTTTCGCTTGCGGAGTCGCCTCTTGCGGCTCCGGTGGTTGGGACGTTAGCGCTTGACATACGATACTCCCCGCGCCGACCGCCAGCAGGGCGGTGAAGCCTATCAGCGCCAATTTCATTTTGCCCGCCATCGTCTGCAACCCCGCTTGCACCAGCAGGGCCACGCGCGGCGGCACCGCATTCGGTAAGGAACCCGTCGCCCCCCGCACGACCGTATCTCTTAACTCCGCCCGCACCGTATTCTCCGCAACGGCCATCGCCCCCAGCACCGTCGCCAACGCGATGCCGCGCCGCGAGAGCCGTTGCTGCAAACGCGCCCGCGCCTCCGAGAGCCGGCTCCAGATCGTCCCTTCCTTCACACCCATTTGCCGCCCCGCCTCGGCCCGGCTCACACCCTCCAGACAGCACAAGACGAAAGGCGTCCGATATTTCTCCGGCAAGCGTGAATCTCTTCCTCCAGCACCGACTGCACTTCGCGCCAACTCAATTTCGCCGCGACATCGACCGTCGCCGGTGCTTGTGCATGTGTCTCTCGCCGTCGCCGCCGCACCGCCTCGCGCCGCACTTTGAGGGCCAGGCGGTAGGCGATGCCGTGCAAGTAGGCCGCCACTGCCGTGTCTGTGGGCACCGCCCCCGCCTTGCGCACCAGCACAAGGAAGGTGGCCTGGAAAGCGTCCTCGGCGTCCTGTTCGTGATGTAGCACCCGTCGGCACACATTCAGCACCAGTGCGCCATGCCGCCGCACCAGCACCGCGAACGCGGCGTGATCGCGCCGGGCCGCGAAGTCGGCGAGCAATTCATGATCGTCGCGCGGATCGGAGGGAGTGACGACGTGTCGCAGGTGTCGCAACAGCGTGCCGGGGGATGTGTTGGCCATGATCGGTTCCTTCGCGGAGAGACATAACTATCTTGTATGTTCCCGCAGACCCGCCCTACCTTCGATGATGGCACTTTCTGACAGTCCCTCTCCCTGACGTTGGCAAAGTGGCAGTTTGGCAAAGTCGCCAGTTTGTCAAATTCGTAAACCATTACTACTTAAAGGTTAGCGGAATAATTCGAGAAGTCCTCTTCCCTGCCAACGCGAACGCGATTTGGCAAAGTGGCCAACAGCCCGAGCTGCACGTGCGGTTCCCATTTTGGGTAGTGGGCGAACAGTGTGTTGATTCAGTAGTCGTCGGCAGTCGTTCAGGCTCGGTTACTTGGCTCCTTCGGCTTCCTTCGCCTTGGCTCGCTCCAAGTCGATCTCGGCTTCTATACGCATCGCTTTGACCTTGAGGACGGGATAGAGCGACACCCGTGAAGCCTTATACCTTCTATCAGCGATCTTCTCGAAATCCTTCAACACGTCCACGATGTTTTTGTAAAGCGTGATGCGTTCTGACTCCTTCTCGGCAGCATCCAGTTCCGCCTTGAGGAGCATCAGCCTTGCTTGTATTGCCTCATCAAACTCTGCACGATTGTGTCTGAACAGGTCGGAGATTACCTCTACCATCTGCTTGAGGGTGGCAATCCGCTCCTTCTGGAGTTCCTTTACCTTCTTGGCCGACTCTTCCGCCTTGTCCTTGCGTGGCGGGTTTACTTTGTCCTGCGGACTGGCAGGGGCCATCAGCAGAGTAGCTGCCAGGACAGCCAGGATCAGTGCGGGCTTCCTCATGGCGAACCTCCGAAAGTGGGCGACACCTTTTCTGACATGAGCGGTGTGTGAGCGGTCTTGCCATTGTACGCGGCTTCATTCGGGAGGCATCAACACACTGGTTGCACACTACCCCATTTTCCGGCTGCTACAATGACGGCCGAGGGCGGAGGTGCGCCATCCTCTTGTTATGGATTTCCTGCCATGATTCGTTTGACGAACGAGCCGATCGACTACCACGCCCTAACCGAGCAGGTGCGCCGTCCCGACTGCGGCGGCGTCGTGCTGTTTCTGGGCACCGTGCGTGATCTGACCGGCGAGCGCGTGACGGTGGCGCTGGATTACGAAGCCTATCCGGGCATGGCCGAGAAGAAAATGGCCGAGATCGAGGCGGATACGCGGCGGCGCTGGCCGGTCGGTGAGATCGCAATGGTGCATCGGTTGGGACATCTGGAAGTCGGCGAAATCAGCGTGGCCGTGGCCGTCTGTTGCCCGCACCGCGCCGAGGCGTTCGCGGCATGTCGTCACGCCATCGACCGGCTCAAGGAACTGGTGCCGATCTGGAAAAAAGAGAACTGGTCCGACGGCTCGACCGAATGGGTCCATCCGGGCGAGGAGAGTCAACGGCCGTCAAACTAGCCGTGACGTCGCGAACACGGCTTCGCCGGCCAGCCAGCGCTCGGCGGCATCCGGTGTCGTCAGGGCGATGTCAAGGGCGGCCGTCAGTTCCAGTAACCCGCCATCGAGCCGCGATTCGTCCAGGCCTGCACGCATCCCGTCCAGCACGAAGGTACACAATCGCCGCTGGGGAGCATACGAAGGGACGGCGGCCGCGCTGCCCGTTTCCAGCGAGTGTTCGCACGGACGGGCGTCATACGAATTGAAACCGCGACAGGTCAGCGGACGGACGGCGTAGGCTGTGCAACGATTCTCGACGAGCAGCGCGCAGGGCAGGCGAGCGCGGGAGCGGCGATCAGGACGCAGCGTCCGTCTTTGCTCGGCCCGCTCGTGGATGCGCGCCTGTGTTAATCGCATTTCCTCGGCCGAAAGCGTTTGTCGCAGGTGGTCGGCGATACGCAGCACTTCGGGCGCCGCGGTTCCCACCGTCTGATGACAGCACCAGGCGCAGCCTTCCTGACAGGCGAGTGGGGCGCGGGGCAGTTCCTTCGTCTGGGCGGCGCGGACGGCATCGTCGGCGACCTTTACGGCTTCCTCCGCGACCGTCACCATCTGAAGCGGCGTCCGACCGGCCGCCACGAGCGCGACCGTCTTCAGCCGCTCCGCGCGCCGCGCTTCCAGATCCATGCCGCTCGCTCCCGAGTCCCCTCGCTGATGCGGAGAATTGCGGGTCGGTTTTTTCATCCGTCTTCCTCCTGCCTCACGTCACGAACTCGACGCCCGGCTCGCCCTCGCGCACCTCGCCGATGACATAAGTCGGCACGCGGTCCTCCGCGAGTTGCCGCTGGATGCTGTCGGCATAATAGCGGCCGGCGATGACGACGAAGCCAATGCCCATGTTGAAAACGCGGAACATCTCGGCCTCGTCGATGCCGCCCAGGCGCTGCAACCAGCCGAACACCGGCGGCGCCTTCCAGCTATCTTTGCGGATGAAAACACGCCGCCCCGGTGGCAGCACACGCGGCACGTTGCCCTCCAGCCCCTCGCCGGTGATGTGCGCCAGCCCGCGCACCACGCGCTTTTTCACGGGATAATGCCGCAGAATGTTCTTGATCGGCCGGACATAAATGCGCGTCGGTTCCAGCAACTCCTCGCCGACCGTGCGGCCCAACTCGGGCACGAAATCGCTCGCCTTGAGTCCGGCGTGCTCGAAAACCACCTTGCGAGCCAGGCTGTAGCCGTTGGAGTGCAGGCCGGTGCTGGCCAGGCCCAGCACCACGTCGCCGACCTGGATGGCCCGGCCGTTGATGATGTGGTCGCGCTCGACGACGCCGACGCAGAAGCCGGCCATGTCGTAATCGCCCGGCTGATAGAAGTCCGGCAGAATCGCCGTCTCGCCGCCGACGAGGGCGCAATCGGCCTCCATGCAGCCATCGCTGATGCCCTTGATGAGATCGCGCGTCAGGGCCGGATCGTCCTTGGGCATGGCCAGGTAATCGAGGAACATAAGCGGTTCGCCGCCGGTGCAGAGGCAATCGTTGACCGACATGGCGACGAGGTCGATGCCGACCGTGTCGTGCCTGCCCACGAGTGCGGCGACCTTGAGCTTGCTACCGACGCCATCCGTACACGACACCAGGACGGGATGGCGATAGTTGCGGGCGAACAGGCGGGTGTTGTAATCGAGGCTGAACAGGCTGGCGAAGCCGCCCGCCCCCCCTTCCCCCCCCCAGGGCGGGGGAGGGGGGGGAGGACGCGCGGCGTGTGGGTACGGCGCAGGTACGGCACCATACCGGCCAGGGTCTGCTCGTACACGTCGAGGTCCAGCCCGGCGGACTTGTAGCTCAGAGGGGTGCGCGGCTCGGCGGGTCGGTTTTCCATGCTGGCATCATATGAAAGGGAAATGCGATGAGATCGATTCACGCCGCCCGCGGCGGGGTGCGTTCCGTGTGCGGCAACGGCTGGTCGAGCAGATACCACAGGTCGGTCCCCAGCGCGGCCAGCAGCGGATCGAGGTCGCTGCCGAGCAACTGGTCGCGCGTCAGGTCCAGCCAGGTCAGACAGGTGCGGTCCCATAGGAGCCGGACGATGTAGGAGTCGTCCGCTTGGCGCTGGATGCGGATGCCGAACTGTCGCGGCGGCGGGCCGTTGAAGCACACGCCCTCGGGCAGTTGCCAGACCTGCTCCGCCTCCGCATCCTCCCAGCGCAGGCACATGGCCGGCAGGTGCGGCTCAAAGGTCGAGTCGAAGTAACAGCGGACGACCTGAGGCGCGGGCAAGGTCTGCGTCATGAACTCGCCTCCTTGCAACTCACCGCTCACGAAATGCGCTCACCCGTTGCCCCGCGGCCCGGCCTGCTCCGGCGGCGGGGTCACGGCCCCACGGGAGCCAGTGCCGGCGGGGGGATGTTTCAGGCCCTCAAAGAGGGTCGCCGCCTTATCAGGGTGCTGCGTCAGATACCAGGCGAGCGCGCCGAAGAACATCTCCATCTGGCCGACGTACTCCTCGGCCATGCGCGGCGCGGAGGCGCCAAACAGGCGCGTGGCCAGGTCGACCGCCCGGCTGTCGGTATGCAGAATCATGTCCATCTGATGTCGCATCGCCGGCTTGCCGCTGCTGTCGGTGCCCTCCTGATGATTGAGCACCACCACCGCCCGAATCGACACCGAGGGCAGAAGGACGCCGGGACGCACCTTGCCCTCGGCGTACCAGACGCGCTGATGGGCAGTGCGCAGCACCGTGTCCCAGTGGACCTCGCCGCTCTGAGGATCCTTCCAGGTGAAACTGCCCTCGCCGCGCGGGTAGATGTCGGTGCAGTCGCCCCCAGGCCGCGCCACAGACGCACCGCCAGATCGGGATGGTCGAGCAGCCAATAATAGATGGCCGGCCGGCAGTGGAACGCCTCCAGCGGGCCGCGCGAAGACAATGTGGGATGCTCCAGCACGGTACGGACGCGCTCGCGCACGCCGGGCGGCAGTTCGTCCAGCGGTACGGAAGTGGTGGCGAACGCTTGCGACGGAGCGACGGACGGAGGCATCGGGAACGGACGCGCGTTGTCGGGCATTGTCTGGGCCGGGGCGGTATTGGCCCCCGCCGCGCACCACGCCACGAGCAGCCACCCCCATGCTTTGCGACGGCATTCCATCGGCCACCTCGCGATTGACGCACCTCGCGGAACGATCCCTGGTGCGCACGCACGCAATTATCATCGAATGCCGATCGCACCGGCATGAGGGATTCTGCCGTGATTTCCGTCGCGGCGAGTGCCCTTGTTCCGGCGCTCGCCGGAGGGCTATAATCCTGCTCCCTGGAATTGTCCAGGGTATTCCCGCCGGCCCGCCGCAACCTTCGCCCCGGAAGGCATTTCGGGCCGGCAAGCGAGGACAACGTCATGGCAGGACGCGGTATCGGGGGCAGGAAGTTCCTGGGCGCACTGACGCTCGTGTTCGTGCTGGGCTGCGCCGGCGTGGCCTGGATGGAGCGAGCAACCCTCTTGTCCTGGTTTTACATTCGTGGTCTGACACGGGCCGCCGAAAGCGACCGTGCCGGCTGGGTGGAGAGGGTGGCGAACCTGGGCGAGACGGCCCTGCCCGGTCTGCTCGACTGCTTGACCCAATCCGATGCGCAAGTTTGCGGCAATGCTCGCGCCGCGGTCGAACGGATGTCTCAATCGTGGTGCAGCGATTATGATCGCTATGCGGACCTCGCCCTGCTCTTGGCCCGCGAATTTGCCCAATTTAGCCCGGCCGGGCAGCGGCAAGTGCTCGATCTGGCGGCCGGCTGGTTAAACAACCCGCAAGGGAACACAAACGGCCTGGTCGCCCCCTGCGCACGGCTGGTTAGTGAGGCGGCCGGCACGACGGACGCCGACGTGCAGGCCGCCGCCCTCGATCTGTGCGGCGTCCTCCTGACCCAGCCCAACGGCGACGAGGCCCTGCGCCCCGGTCAGGATCTGGTCCGCAACGCCCTGCATTCCCCCGGTGTGGACAATCGGTTGCGCCGCCGTCCGCCTGTCCCTGCATCCGGGCATGGACATGCTGGAGCAGGTCGTCTCGCTCTTGGGAGATGAATCCAGCGCGGTGCGTCAGGCCGCCCTTCTGGCGGTCGGTCCGGCCCGCGACGTGATCCACGACGACCAGCTTTTGCCCTGCCTGCACGATCCCGATCCGGACGTGCGCCGCCTCTGCGAGGTGGCTCTCGGCGGCCGCGGATTGCGTCCGGAATATCTTGAGCTGGGCCGGCTCCTCACCGATCCGCACCCGGCCAAACGCTTGCAGGTGCTCGACTATCTGCAAGGCTCGACCGAGTTGG
Source organism: uncultured Planctomycetota bacterium (assembly GCA_963767535.1). Taxonomy (GTDB): domain Bacteria; phylum Planctomycetota; class Planctomycetia; order Gemmatales; family Gemmataceae; genus JAJPHU01. Next base: position 3,306,403 of record CAVYEC010000003.1, on the reverse strand, counting down.
ACCCCGGCCTGTGGCTGCGCCGCCTCAGTCACGATCCATCGCCGTCCGTCCGCGTCGCCGCCATGCGAGCCATGACGCAGCAAACCTTCGTCGATCTGAGTGACCGCATCGACCAGATGGCCCGCACCGATCCGAGTCCCACCGTTTGCCAGCTCGCCCAATTTTACCTGAACTGCCCACATCCCATTCCAACCTCGCTCCCCCCGGCACGCAGCCCGCGCACCCCGCAACCCTGACGCTCGCGCTATTACGGTGCCGTTTCCAGCAGTGCGGTGAGCTGCCGGCATGGTACGCCCGCCGACTGAAATACGTCGCGGGCAGCGAGCATTCCCCGCAAACGGGTGCCGATCCGTTCGCGACTGAGCGCCGCGAAAGCGGTGGGCAAATCGCGGAAGCGGGGTCCGGCCGGCAGCCAGCCGCGCTGCCGGCAGTAATGCTGCAAGCGCGAGCGCAGAAACAGTCGGAAGCTCAACCGATAGCGGAACCCCTCTCCCGCGCGGGCGAACAGTTCCGGCGCCAGCGCGCGCAGCAAGCGCTCGCGCAGCGTGGCGTGGGTCAAGCCGGCGCACTGTTGCAGTCGCTGAAGTTGAACGAACTTGCTCACCGCGGGCAGTCCCACCAAATGCTCCAGCAAGCGCGTGCCTTCGCGCGTCTCCTCATCGGGGGGCACTTGAATTTCGACTTCCTCAAGCAAGGCGAACAGGCCCGAGCGAATCCTTCGGCGCAGCTCCGCCTGATGGACCTCGCGCCCGGCAGCCGTCTTTCGACCTTTGCTTTGACCGGCCAAGGCCAGATCTGTTTCGGTCTGCTCTGCCTCCTCCAAGGTTGCGCGGCTGCGCGACAGGTCCGCCTGTCCGCCCTCGGACGACTCGACGAGATAGTTGCCGGCCTCCAGCGCATTACGGACATCGGTGCGGGCGGCACGGATGGAATATCCCGAACCGTGCGGCTGCTCGAGAGAGCGCAGATCGTTTTGTAAGGCCGCATCCTGCTCGGCTTGCCGGCGGAACCACGCTTGCAAATCGGCGTCGAGTTCCCCGCGCAGCCAGGCGAGCCAGAACGGTACTTCGCCGCCGTGGGCCGCGATGATCGTTTGCGGTGTTGTCTGGGCCTCCCGGCGACGAGGGCCGGGGCGGCTCGGTTCGGCGATCCAGCGGGCCAACCGCCGTGCATTGATCAGCGGTGGGTCGTCGTGGGGGTACATGCGAGTTTCCTCGGCGAATCGTGATGGAGCCACCAGGACCGATCCGCGTCGAGCAGGCGGCCATCCGGCGCGCCCGGTTCGCGGGTGGACTCCAGCCATAGGAGAAGTAAGTTCAGGGCCGAACGCAAGTCGTCTCCCGACGGATCACGCAGTGTCAGGAGACGGCGGCGGAACAGTTCACTTTGGGCGCGATCCTCTCGGCCGAACGTCGCCAGCCAGCGCCCGCCGTCGAGCCAATCGCTCATGCCACTGAGGATTGGCAGCTCGTGCGGGGGAAAGCCGGCGTGCAGCAGCCAGTACACCAAACGTCTACAGGCGGCGAGTTTGACCAGAATGGGAAACGAGTCGAGAAACGCCCGCAGGTTCGCTCGCCACTCGCCGAGGTGAGCCAGACGCCCATTGTGCAGACGGCAGGCTTCGAGACTGATCCGTAGCGCTCGGCCGCGTCCACCAACTCGGCGAAGAGCAGCACCGGGCCGCGGTCATGGAGAGTTTCATTTCGCCCCGCCGATTCGATGCGCCGGACCAGTTCATCCATGTTTTCCTGCACCAGACAGGCGAGGTCGATGGTCTCTTCCCCGGCGTCGGCGAGTAATGACGTGAGCAGGCGATCGTTCTCGTCGGCCCGCCAGTGCAGCCGCCAGAGACGCGTCTGGCGGGCCAGTCCACTCTGGCGAAACCACGGCAAACACGCGCGGATTTGTTCCTCTCCCGGCTCGGGATGCCGGGCCATCCATTCGACGATGCGTAACCGCTCGCGGGCCAGCGACGGCCCGCTCTGCTCGGCGTAGCCGGCGTGAATCAGGTTCTTGCGGGCCAGATAATCCAGTTCCTCGGCCGTCAGGTCGAGCGGCTGATCCTCGCTGTTCTCCTTGATCTTGTGCAGGCAGCGCAATTCGAGAGGAGTATTGCTCTCCAGATAATCCCGCTCCTCCAAGGCCGTTTCCGGGCGCGACCACGACGGCGCGGCCGCGTTCTCCGCTTTGAGTTGATCGACCTGCGGCGCCCGCGCTTGATGCCGGCCTGTGTCGATGCGCTGGTGGGCGGCGCTGACGCTCAACAGGTTCGCCAGCGAGGTGTACCGTTCATAATCCCAGCGATCGACGACGAGCAGAAGCGTCAGGGCGTGATCCTGGGCGGCGTCAGTCGCCCCGCCGAGGTGATAGCGCTCGAACAGCTCATCGCGCGCGTCCGGCCGGCGGTAGTGCCACCACAAAAAGCCGAGGACCGGGTCGGGCGTCTGTCCATTCACATCGCCAAGCGGCAGCCAGCCGCGCCGCGTCCACAGTGTCTCCAGCGCCTCGGCATCGCGGCCCCAGGCCCACAGAAACGCGATCTGCTCGTCGGTCATCTGGGCGTACTCGGAAGAGGGTGTATCTTCTCCGTCATACCCCTTCATCAGAGCTTGCAACGCGCTCGCGTTGCGCACCAGGGACCAGAGGAGAGCGAGCAGTCGGCCATCGTACTCCCCATAATCGCCCTTGGCAGCTGGTAGGGCGAGGCGTCCCTCGGGCCGGCGGCCGCGGTTGAACCGCTGCGCCAACTTGATCTCCGCGACCGGATCGCGGCATCGCAGTCCGTCGCGCAACTCGTTGTCCACGAGGTAGTCGTACTGGCTCGGCATGGAGAGGCCTCCCGAACCGTCTACCGGCAAACGTGCGGGCGCATTCGCCGCCCCGAAGAGATACGGCCGAGAAGAAGGAGATTTGTCACGCGGAAGCCGATTTCGGGTCAGCTTTTGTTTTCCAGCACCTGAATCCGGCCGTTCCCCGCCGCGTAAACCGTCGCGCCCGTATCATCGAGAGCGAAGGCGAAGACGTGCATGGCCGCCTTCTCCTGCCGCAGCGCCTTTTTCGCCTTCAGATCGAAGGACAGGAAAAAGCCGTCGTTGGCGCCGCCGCCTGCGAGCAGCCAATCGCCTTTAGGATGAAACGCCAGGTGCTCGACGAGGCCTTTGTACTTGTCGTCGGAGAACTCGTGCGTCCGCTCGCCCTTCTGCCAGTCGAACACCTCGACGCGCGCCTTGCCGTCCAGGTGGTCGATGTTGCCGATCTTGCCGATGCCGCCGACGGCCAAATATCGCCCGTCCGGCGAGAAGGCCAGGGCACGCGGCCCACCGATCGAATGCTTGCGTTGCACCGGGTCCCAGGTGTACATGGTCGGCACTTCCAGCGTCTTCGCCTGCCGGCCCGAGGCGACCTCCCAAACGACGATATGGCCGACCTTATCGACCGTGGCCAGGAATTGACCGTCCGGCGTGAACGTGCAGGCGTATAGCATCGACGGGAAGTGGTGCGGCGTCCGCTCCTGATGGCCGCGCAATTCGCGGAGGAGTTTGCCGCTGCCGGCGTCCCACAGGCGACAAACCATGTCGTCGGCGACGCTGGCGATCGTCTTGCCGTCGGGCGTGGCGGCGACCTTGCGAATCCATTTCGTGTGCGCCTCAAGGGCGCGAATCCGCGAGCGCGTTTCCTTGTCCCACCAGAGGAGCCGGCCGTCATAGCCGCCGGAGACGGCGACCTTACCGGCGAGCGCCAGTCCGGTGACGTAGCTCTGATGCTCGCCCAGCGGTTTCGGCTCCGGCTTGGCCTGCGATAGATCGAGGTCGTACACCTTGAAGTCCGAGCCGCCTAGCAGAAGGCGATTGCCGCCCGGAATGCGGACGAGGGCGAACACGATGCCGGGAAGGGAGATGCTTTTGACAGCCTTCATCGAGTAACCTCTCTCTGTTTAGCGACGCTTCGCAGAAGCGTGCGGCCGCCAACGCTTCTGCGAAGCGTCGCTAAACAGGTCGTTTGATCCCGCATTCGGCTACGCCAGCACGGCCTTGATCGGTTTGGTGCCCGGTTCGGTCAAGGGCACCGGACGCGAGCCAACGTAGTAGTTCTTTTGATGATTGATGCCCAGCGCCCGGTAGATGGTGGCGAACAACTCCGCGGCGCCGACTTCGCCCTCGACGACATGCTCGCCCTTGGCGTCGGTCTTGCCATAGACGCTGCCGCCCCGGACGCCGCAGCCGGACAAGGTCGCGCTCCAGGCCGTGGCGAAATGATCGCGGCCGAGGCTGGGGTTGATCGTCGGCGTCCGGCCGAACTCCGCCAGTGTGATGACCAATGTATGTTCGAGCAGGCCGCGCTCTTGCAAATCGTCGAGCAGCGCCGCCATGACGTGATCCAGCTCCGGCACCATTTCCTGGTGCGTCTCGAAGTTCTGGCCGTGGCTGTCCCACCAGGCACGACCGACGCGGACGAACGGCACACCCGCCTCGATGAGCCTCCGGGCGACCAGCACCTGTTCGCCAAACAGGGTCGGGCCATATTGATCGCGGATCTTGGGCGGTTCCTGGTTCACGTCGAAGAGTTTTTCGCTGGCCATCAGGCCGTGGACGCGCTGATACGCCTCGCCGTGGCTGCCGAGACTGCTTGAGGACCGGCCCTGGACAAACTGCTGGCTCAGCAGGTCGCGCAAGTGGGCGCGCTCTTTGTGATCGAGATCGCTGATCTCGTTGGGCCGGCGGATGTTCTCCGGCACCATGCTCGTGTACATCTCCATCGCCGCGTAGCGCGAGCCGAGGAAGCCGGCCGAGCCGGGGGCCATGTTGCGGCCCTCCGTGGCGAAATAGTACGAGACGTAATCGGGCACCTGGCTATCGCTCCGGCCCAGCTCACGGGCCAAGACGGCGCCGAGGTCGGGATATTTCAGGTTCGGCTCGTCGCGCCGGCCGCGCATCATGATCTGGGCGGCGGCCCCGTGGTCGCCGTTGCGCGTGTTCAGCGAGCGGATGATACAGGTGTGCTTCATCCGCTTCGCCATCTTCGGCATCAATTCCGAGATGTGGATGCCCGGAACCGAGGTCGGAATCGAGCGGAACGGCCCGCCAGTCGGCGCACCGGGTTTGGGGTCCCATGTCTCCAGCTGACTCGACCCGCCCGCAAGCCAAAGAAGAATGCAGCGCTTCTCCTGTTTTTTCAGCTCGCCGGCCAGGGCGGGATGTTGCAGCACGTTCAGCTGCGTCATGTCTGCGGCGAAGGCCGCCGCGCCGGCCGCCATCGTGCCGAGGAAGGCGCGCCGGTCCACGGCGTGCAGGGGCGAGCCACAGAAACGCGAACGTCGATTGGGGGCCATCACGCGAACTCCGTTTAGCACCGGCCGGCGGGTGTGGAAGGAACCCCTTGGCAAAGGGGAAGGTAGGTTATCGGCGATTCGACGAAACGAACGATTGCCAATTAGTTTCAGCCTAGTTGTGTCCGAGCGAAAAAACAAGGAATTATTGGCGTTATTTCATAGTTCCTTACCAGCCGCGAGCGCCAGCGAGCGGACGCAACAACCTCGCTCGCTGGCGCTCGCGGCTGGTAAGGAACAGGATGTCGTGCGCGTGAGAATGATGAAAATATCGAGTAGACCGGCGCCGACGGCAACTTCGGGCCGAGTTGTCTCGGACTGCTGTGGAATTGTCTACGTGGGAGGTTAAACTACAAATCAACACCCTTCGCGTTTCCCGCCTCTCGGTCCATTCGAGAGGAGCGCGGGCGCGGATTCTTTTCCACTACATCGTTGATCCCATTGGAGTGTCCTCCTCCCCGGAGTCGCGGGGGATATGCGCGGGCTAGGCGGTTCAAGGGAGAAACCTCGCCGAGCTAATGAGCCGCGCGGATTGGGTTTTTGTCCGCTTCGTCAAAGGAGAATCGCCATGAGTCAAGATGAAGCTCGGCTGCAATTGGCCCGCGAATGTCCGCGCAAGATCCTGGGGGCGCTGCATCGCCAGGGCGAGTACGTGCATGGCACCAGCTCGCGCTTTCCCGGCAAGATCCTCTGCTTCCACCGCGACAGCCCGCTGCCCGAAGACTGGACACCGACGCCGGCGCAGGCCGTCGTGTCTCAGTGTTGCCAGAAGCAGACGCACGCTCACTCGTAGCCCCGGAAACCGGCCGCACGGCGCGAAGTTTCGGTGGTCAACGGCTTTATCCTGCGATACCGTGAAAGGAGATCCCAAGGGGTAAACGTCCACGAGGATCTCCAATGCGTCCGCCGGTCCCGACCTTCCAGCATCCGCGCTTCGCCCGGCGCACGGCCCTGCAAGCGGGTGCCGTCGGCCTCCTCGGACTGGGCATGAACCACCTCGTGCCGTTGCGCGCCGCTGCCGGGTCGGACGACTCCGTTCGCGGGCACAAGGCGCGTGCGGTCATCTACATTTTCCTGTCCGGTGGATTGTCTCAGATCGACAGTTTCGATCCGAAACCGGACGCGCCGGCGGACATCCGCGGCGAATTTCGGCCCATCGCCACGCGGACCACCGGGCTGCGCATTTGCGAACATCTTCCCCGGCTGGCGCACCGGAGTCATCTTTGGTCGCTCGTTCGCTCGCTGACGCATCCGAGCAACGATCATTCGGCCGGACATATGATCATGCTCAGCGGCCGGTCGCCGCTGCCGCCGGGCTTTGACCCCAGCGCGCCCAAGCCGAACGATTGGCCGTCTCTTGCAGCGGTCGCCGGGGCGATGACCCGGCCGCGCAACAACCTGCCGCCGGCCGCGATCCTACCGGAACGGCTGATCCACAACACCGGCCGCGTCATCCCCGGCCAATTTGCGGGGGAAATGGGGCGCCCGCGCGATCCGTGGTTCATCGAGGCATCGCCTTTCGATCCGCTCGCCTACGGCGCTTATCCCGAATACGAGTTCGACCATCAGCAGCGCCCGCAGACGGCCGGCAAAAAGAAAATCTTCCAGGCTCCCAGTCTCTCGCTTCCAGAAGGACTTGCCGCCGAACGCCTGGGCGGCCGACTCGACATGCTGCGTCACCTTGACCGGCAGCGGCGCGATCTGGAGACGTGTGCGGCCGGGAGCGGCTTCGATCACCATCGCCAAACGGCCGTCTCGCTGTTGACCCAGCCACGCGTCCGCCGGGCCTTCGACGTGACCCGTGCTGACCCGCGCACGAAGGATCGCTACGGCCGCAATGCTTTCGGCTGGTCGCTACTCATGGCCCGGCAGCTGATCGAGGCGGGCGTCAACCTCGTGCAGGTGAACCTCGGCAATAACGAAACGTGGGACACGCACGGCAACATGTTCCCGCACCTGAAGGACAAGCTGTTTCCGCCGACGGACAAGGCCGTCTCTGCCCTGCTCGATGACCTGAACAAGAGCGGCTTGCTGGACAGCACCTTGATCGTCATGGCCGGCGAATTCGGCCGGACGCCGAAGATTTCCCGGCTGCCGCAGTTCTACAAGCTGCCGGGCCGCGATCACTGGGGAGCGGTGCAGACGGTGTTCTTTGCGGGCGGCGGCGTGCGCGGCGGCCGGGTCGTCGGCTCGTCCGATCGCATCGGCGGCCATCCCGCCTCGGAGCCGCACACGCCGGAAAACATGGCGGCAACGATCTATCACTCGCTCGGCATCCCAGCGTCGTCCATGTGGCAGGACACACTCGACCGCCCACATCATGTCTATTACGGCGAGCCGATTGCGGGGTTATTGTAACGAGGAGAGGATCACCCAGGCCGGAAATGTCGTGGCATCAGGGAATAACGCAATGGGCTGGCTCATCCCCAAGACGTACTTGAAGTGGCGGGAACCGAAGGCCATCCGCCAGACGCGCGAAGCCTTGGCAGAGAAAGCTCTCCCCGGCTATTTTCGCCCTCTCGCAGTGTTTGTCTGTGCCGCACTGATAATGCTCAATTGGTTCCTGGCGACGTTGGACCCGCAGAAGAACCCACCCCCTCTGATGTTCGCGCTTCCGCTGTCCCTTATGGGGGGCGTGTTGTTCGTCTACATCTTCCCTTTGTTCTACCGTCTCTGCCCTAGTGAAATCCGGGTGACGGAAATAGCGATCACGAGGACTGAGGGGGACCATCCAATTTGGCTGAAATATCGAGATATACGCTCTTGCCGCATTGCCTTGCAGCAGAGTGGCCATGATGTCCTCGCCGTCCTGGAAATCACCACGCACAAAGGGAGAACCACGATCTGGGGCATTGATCCGGCTATCTCCCTGGACGATCTTCAGTGCGCACTTGCGGAGCGTGGCGTGGACGTATGCAGGCTGGCGATCCCCTTCGCAAAAAGAGACATCCAATATGCGTGACCCCCGGAATCAATGGGCAGACCGAACACGCGGCCTAGTGACCGCTCTGCTGTTGATGACGGTCTTCTTGCCGAGTATGACGGCGGCGGAATCGCCGACCGTCGATCCCCTGTTAACAATCAACAAGCAGTTTCGCAAGACCTACGCTCAGGTGCGTGCCGCCAGGCTGGCGCGCAGCGGTCCGGTCATCGTGGCCGCGGGCGAGAAACTGCTGCTGCTACGCGGCAAGGAGCGCGAAGAGGCGGAGATCGACTTGACCAAATATCACCAGTTCAAGGTGTTGGCTCATGTGCCGCTGACCGTTTATCTACTGCTGGATACCGGCGACACGGGGGCGATCCCGGAGGAACAACTGGCGGAATTGCGCCGGTTGCGCGAGTCGATCATCGCCGCGGGCGGCACCCTGGCGGAACGCGGCTTCAGCGAAGGGCAGATGGAGCGGCAACGAAAACTCCTCGCCGACAGTCTTACCGCGGCGGAAGAAGCGCTCAAGCAGCAGCGCTCTACCGAGAAGGACCGCACGGCCTTTGCCCGCAAAATGAGTCTGCTCGTGCTGGCCAACGTCGCCGACGCCGCCCGCGTGCAGATCGACGGCTATCACGCCCAGGTTTCGGCCTGGCGGCGCAACTCGGCGCCGAGGAGTGGGGCAAGCTGCGCGTGATCGTCATGGGTTCGCAGATGCCGCGCAAGGATAATCTCGCCGTGCAGTATTTCGCGCGGCTTCTCGGCGAGACTGGCGAAGGGCGGCGAATCATCTATGCCGAAGCGATTTTCGACGAGCATCGCGCGCTGAACTTGCTCGGCACGCATCTGCTCGACCGCGAGATCGCCGCGTCGTTCTTCGACGATCCTTTGCGGATGAACCGCGACCTTCTGGGCGATGCCGCCGCGGAGTATTTGCGGACCTTGAAAATCGACAGTCCCAAACAGCCTTGATACGGGGTATAATCGAGAAACGGGGAGGCGCTGTTCTAGCGAGCGATACCCTCCGAACCTGCGCGGGTTTAATACCCGAAAGCCACGCCATCCCGATGATTCCGAGAAACACCATGACGAAGCATCGCCGATTGACCCCACCCTCGCCGTGCGGCCCGCGCTTCCTTTTCGCATTTCTGCTCGGCCTGGCCGTGCTTTCCCCGGCCCACGCCGATAGCCGGCCGGCGGCGCTCGACAAGCCGGTGCCGCAGAACGTCAAGGATTTGCGCACCATCCAGGAGCAGGTCCGCAAGGTGCTGGATAAGGCGATGCCCTGCACGGTCGGCATCCGCATCGGCAACGTCGCCGGCAGCGGCGTCATCATCAGCAAAGACGGTTACGTGATGACGGCCGGGCACATCAGCGGCAAACCGCACCGCAAGGTCCTGCTCTATCTGTCCGACGGCCGCAAGGTCGATGGCGAGACGCTCGGCTCCGACGAGGACATCGACAGCGGCATGATCCGCATTACCGAAAAAGGCGATTGGCCGTTCGCCGAGATGGCCGACGGGTCCAACCTCAAACCGGGACAGTGGTGCGTCGCTCTGGGTCATCCGGGCAGCGTCAAGACGGGCCGGACGCCGGTGGTTCGGCTGGGCCGAGTAATTCGCGCAGCGCCAAGGTGATCCAGACGAGTTGCCCACTGGTCGGCGGCGACTCGGGCGGCCCGCTCTTCGACATGGACGGCAAGGTCATCGGCATCCACAGCCGCATCGGCGAAAGGCTCACGAACAACCTGCACGTCCCGGCGGACGTTTATCGCAAGAACTGGGACATGCTCGTCAAAGGCGAGGTGTTGAGCGCGGAACCCTATCTCGGTGTCACTCTGGAAGACAAGGATGGCGCAGTGCCGGATCGCCGAAGTCAAGGAGAACTCTCCCGCGGCCACGGCGCGCCTCAGGGTAGGGGACGTGGTGCTCAGTATCGGCGGGCGAAAGGTCGCCGATGTGGATGGACTGATAAGTCAGATCCACCGGCGCCGGCCGAAAGACAAAGTTACTCTCGAAGTGCGGCGCGGCGAGGATGTCCTCAAGCGCACTGTCGTCCTCGGCCGCAAACACGATGCCTGATTCATTCTCGCCAAGCAGAATTGCCACGAGGAATAATCACCCATGACTGCTCCTCTTTCCCACCGCGTTCGGTTCGTGTTCCTGGCCGGCTTGATGCTGGTTCTGGGCGGGACGCCCGCGGCGCTAGCCCAGCGCGGCAGTCGAAACGGGGGCGTCGCGCTAACCGACAGTCCGGTGTTTCGGTCGGCGTTCCGGGACGTGGTGGCCGAGGCGTCGCGCAGCACGGTTCGCGTGCTCTGCGACAACGAGGAAAAGGCCCTGGGCGCCGTCGTCGGCGCGGACGGCTGGATTCTGACGAAGGCCAGTCAGTTGCGGGGCCAAATCGTGTGCCACCTGGGCGACGGCCGGGAGTTCCCGGCCCGCGTCGTGGGCCGCAAAGACGATTTCGATTTGGCCATGCTCAAGATCGAAGCGAAGGGGCTGACGCCGGTGCGCTGGCGCGAGAGCAAGGCCGACCCCGTGGGCAACTGGGTGGCCACGCCGGGCGTGAGCGATGTTCCCGTGGCGGTGGGGGTGATGAGCGTGGCGGCACGAAAAATCACCGGCCGCGAACTTGCCCGGCGGAGCAGCAGCGGCGGTTATCTCGGCATTACCATCGCTCCAACCAAGAACGGCGTGAAGGTGGCCGGGATCGCGGAAAACAGCGCCGCGGAGAAGGCGGGATTCGAGGTCGATGACCTCATCCTGAAAATCGCCGGAGAACCCATCGCCAACGAAGACGCACTTTTCCGTGCCCTGGAGCTGACAAATCCCAGCGACGATGTCGTTATCCGCGTGCTCCGCGACGGCAAGGAACGGGAGCTGAAAGCGAAGCTCGGCAGGCGGCCCGACAATCTGATTGGCCGCGAGGACCGGATGAACAAACTCGGCAGCAATTTGAGTTCGCGCCGCACCGGTTTCCCGGTGATCTTCCAGCACGATACGGTCCTCTCTCCCACCGACTGCGGCGGTCCCATCGTCGATCTCGACGGCAAGGTCATCGGCATCAACATCGCGCGGGCCGGACGGACGGAGACCTACGCCATCCCGTCGGAGTCCGTGCAACCGCTGCTCGACGACCTCAAGTCCGGCAAGCTGGCCTCCAAGAAATGAGACGCCGCATGGCGGATTGGCCCCCCCTGTTCCGCAAGCCGGATGATCCGGATGCCCTGGAGGGTTGGTTCACGCGGACCGCCGACCGGCTGCTCAACGGTTCGCGCCTCGTCGCCGGCAAGCAAGCCTATCGCCTCGTGGAAGTCGAGTTTTACTACTGGTCCGACGCCCACCCCGACCCGTTCACCCACCGCGACCCGATCCAGTTCCAAATCGGCCACTGGTATTTCCACCGCAGTCGGGGGTCGTACCGCAGCGGCAGTTTCAAGGGAGTCGATCTGACCTTCGGCGACCGCGCCAGTTCCGGCGGCATCCTCATCCGCGGCCTGGAGACGCCAGACGGGACGTTGATCGACGGCCCATCCCTGTGTGTCGATCACCTACTCGACGCGACCGGCGCGGAAGACGTATCCACGCTCGATCGCACCATCGCCACCCGACTCGCCTGGGATGAAAAGAACCCGCTGCTGCTCCACCAGACGGAAGAGAACGAAGGCCGGCCGATTTACCGTTCGGCGCGTGTGGGGTTGTTTCTCAAGCGCGGTGGCTCGCGCACGGAATCGACGCGCTTCCTCATGCGCCCGTATCGTTATCTGACCGAGCCGCGGCGGACGAAGAAAGGCAAACTCCATGTCGTGCTCGCGCTGCACGCGCAGGCGAAAGTATCGACGACATCCGCCGTCTGACGAACTGCCCCCGGCGCACCATCGAGCGCTACGTCGCGGACTTCGAGGCGGGACGGAAAGAAGCGGACTTCACACCGTACTTCGGCATCGACCTCGGCCCTCGACAGCTCTGTCGTCTGTATGGCGTCTGGTGCGCACACTTCGGCGCTCAGGATCCTACTGACTAGATCTCGATGGTCTCGCTTCGATGATTCCGTAAGGCAATTTGCCATTTTCTTTGCCAAATCGTTCACCCATTGCTATCTACACAAAAATAAAACCCTTTGCCAATTGGCCCCCCTTCTGTCGCTTCGCTGTGGCCAATTCGCCTCCTGCCCTGGCGCTTTCACGATTCCGCTTGCATTCCTGTCCGGTGGTCGCCTATGGTGCCCGGCCGGCGCCGCGGAACGGCCGGAGCACGCGCCGGCTCCGGAACATGGAGAAGAGGGCCACGCCATGCGGATTCGGGAAGAATCGCGCCCGCTGGGGTATCAGCGCCCAACGCCATCCTCGAACGGATGCGGCGGCGCATGGCGAGGGTGGGACTGCTGGTCGCCATCGTATCCATCTTGCTGGCGGCGCTACTGATCTTCGCCGTCTGCGCGTGCAAAAGCGCGCGTTTGTAGCGCGACATACCTCGCCTTGCGAGACGCCCGACCTGAACTTGCTTGACGGGCGATTCGACCGACTATACCGTCAAGCGAATGGCACACACCATCACTTGTCCTCGTTGCCGGAAGACGCTAACCGTCTCGGACGACGCCCCGGCGAGCGGGCTGGCTTGCCCGAGTTGCCTTGCGCCGCTGCCGAACCGAGAGCGGACGGAAATCCAGACCGCACCGGCCGCTAGTCCGGTGCCTTCCCCCTCGCGGCTGGCGGCCGAGGAGTTCGCCAAGGAGGGCCGGCGCGACCTCTACCTGGGAGCAGCCATCCTCGGCGGAGCCGTTTTCCTATGTTCGTTCGGCCTTGTCCTGCACATCAAATCGGCGAGACGCATTGTGTGGGAAGAGCATTTCCTGCCCCTGTTCGGCCTGTTCGATTTGTTTGTGGTCTCGGTTCTGACGGTGTGGACCACCCGGAGCCTGCGCGGCACACCAGGCGGGGGCGCCGCGAAACTCTTGCAAGGCTGTCTGGTCCTGGGCACCTTCCTGGTTTTTCTGGTCGCCGGCTTCATTTTTTTCGGCTTCGTGTGCGGGATAGTGGCTCCATTCCGGATTGAGCATTGACACCAACTTGGCGGAACAGTCCGCGCCAATCGCTGGGACGAAAAACGTGGATTTCGCTTGCTTCGCGCTACCAGGCCCGGCAAGATGATGCCCGACTCCGGAGTTTTCTTGAACCGGCTGCCGAGTCGGGGGCTAAACCATGTCCGGATCGATGCCGAATCTCGACGCCGGGGCCGTGGGCGTCGAGGGAGCGCGGCGCGTCGAGGGCTGGGCCGGGGAAGTCCGGCTCAACCTGGTGCGGCTGGCCGCCCTCATCGCCTTCTACGCCTACCACCTCGTGAACGTGTTCCTGTCGCGGGACGACCCGGTCCTGACCGGCGCCTACCACGTCGCGGCCACGGCGCTGGTGATGGTCTGGGCCATCGGCGTGGTGGTGCTGTACCTCTCCCTGTCGCGCCGCCGGGTGCCCCCCGCGCTCCAGTACGTGGTGACGGCCTGGGACACGGTGCTGATCACGACGCTCCTGGTGCTGGCGGGCGGGCCGCAAAGTCCCCTGGTGATCCTCTACTTCCTGGTGATCGCCGCCGCCCCCCTGCGGCTGTCGCTACGGCTGGTGTACGTGGCGACCGGGCTGGCCGTGGCAGGCTATCTCTTCCTCCTGGGCCATTACGTGTTCTATCAGGTCGGTCCCGAGCGGTACTATTCCCATCCCGAACTGCGCATCCCGCGCACGCAGGAGGCCATTTTCCTGCTCGGGCTGCTCACGTCCGGTGTCCTGGCGGGGCAGGTGGTGCGCCAGGCCCGCCGACTGGCGCGGGATCTCCCCGTCGCGGCTGAGACCGGCGCCCCGGAAGCCGAGGCGCGGGCCGACAGCCGGCTCGTCGCGGGGGGGCTGGTGGTCGTCGCGATCCTGGTCGCGCTGGGGCTGCTGTTCTCCGTCGCCGTCCCTTCTTCGCCGGCGGGCGGTCCTGCCCTGCCGGTCGTCGCCGTCATCGGGGTGGTGTTCGTCGTCGCCGTGCTGGCCGCCCTGGCGGAGATCCGCAAGCCCGCTGACGCCGCGCAGAGCGCCGGACGGTTGCCGGCCTCTGACCGGGAGGAGAGAGCATGAGTATGCAGCACGACCAGCGAGGTGAGGATGGCTCTGGCATGATGAAGGACGCCCCCGGCCTGATGAATAACTGCGCGACAACGATGCTCGTCCTCCTGGCGCTCATCGGGGCGGGAGTTATCTTCTTCTACGTCGTCTGCTCGATAGCAGAGAGCCGCAGTTTGGTACACATGCATTGACGGGTATCTTCTGCCCGTCCGCGCCGGGCGGCGGACGGTTGCCGGCCCCGGATCGGGAGGAGAGGTCATGAATTTCCTGAAGGGCTGCGCGATGACGATCCTCTACATCCTGGCGGTGATCGGGGCGCTTGTCATCTTCACCTGGGTCGTCTGCGCGATAACATGGCACCCGCGGTGGGGCACATGAGTTCGGCTGCTTGCCTTGCGACACGGACATGCGCTGCTATCCAGGCTCACCGCCATCCAAAAGAGGCAACTGGCATGGGTCTTCGCGACTACATCTTCCTCGGCACCACGCGCAGTCTGTGCCCGGCCTGCCGCCGTCTCGTGGATGCCAAGATTGTGGTCCGCAGCGGCCGCGTGTACTTCCGCAAGCACTGTCCCGAACACGGACTGATCGAGGATTTCGTCTGCTCGGATGTCGCCTACTACGACCGCCACGAGTTCAGCCAACCGGCCCGCCTGCCCCTGGCCTTCGGCACGCGCTCCGACAAGGGTTGTCCCTACGATTGCGGCCTGTGTCCCGAACACGAGCAGCATACCTGCATCGCGCTGGTCGAGATCACGTCGAATTGCAACCTGAAGTGCCCGATGTGCTTCGCCGAATCCGGGCCGGGAGGACAGCACATCGACTTCGCTACCTATCAGCGAATGGTCGATCGCTACGTCCAGCTCGAAGGCGTGGCCGACGTGTTGCAGCTTTCCGGCGGCGAGCCGACGCTGCACCCGGAACTGCTCCGCATGGTGCGCTACGCCTACGACCAGCCCATTCAGGCCGTGATGATGAACACCAACGGCATCCGCCTCGCCCACGATCCCGCCCTGGTCGAGCAAATGGCGGCCATGCGCGACCGCCTGGAAATCTATCTGCAATTCGACGGCCTCGTAGAACGAACGTACTCGGCGCTGCGCGGCGAGGAGTTGCTGCAAACCAAGCTGGCCGCGCTGGAGGTGCTTCAGGCGCACGGCCTGCGCTGCACCCTGGTTTGCACGGTGGACCACAATACGAATTTACATGAAGTCGGTGCGGTACTGCGCTTCGGCCTGGAACGGCCGATCGTCCGCGGCGTCAGTTTCCAGTTGGCGACCTACTGCGGTAGACACCTCGACCCGCGCAACCTGGAGCGGCGCGCGACCATGCCGGATGTCGTCAAGGCTTTGGTCGCCCAGACCGGCAGCCTACTGGCGGAAAGCGATTTTTATCCGCTGCCGTGCGCCCATCCCAATTGCCATATGATGGCGTACCTCTATCGCGGCGGCGAAAGGCCAGTGCCGATCAATCGCTTGATCGACATTCGCAAACACATGGATTTGATCGCCAACAGCATCATCTACACGCCGGCGCAGGCGCGGCAGCTAGTCGCTCGCTATCTCGACGGCGCCGGCGGTTGCGGCTGCGGGCCGAATGGTTGCGGGCCGGCCGATCCGTCGCTCGACGAATTCATGGTCAAGGCGCTGGCCGAGAAGCTGACCGGCACCGAAGTTTTTCGCATCACGCTGACGGCGTTTCTCGACGCCCACAATTTCGACACGCGCCGCGTCATGAAGTGTTGCCTCGCGCATTTGTTGCCGAGCGGCCACGTCGTTCCCTTCTGTGCCTACAACACCCTGTATCGCGACGGCCATGTGCCGCTGCCGCCCCTCGCGGAGTCGGAGCGGCCAAGGACGCACGCCCTGACAATGGTGGTCCGGTGACATGCCCCGCGCGTTTTACGCATCGTTCATGCTCCTGGCGCTGGTGGTGTTCCTGCTGACCCGCTGGCTGATTCCCAAGCCGCCGGGATTGCTCGTCTTGCCGTGGTGGAAGCGGGTGGCGCTGGCGGCCTCGGCGTTCGTCGGCGGGGCCTTCGGCGGCAAAGTGCCGTTCGCCTTCTCTCACCCGGCCGGCTGGTATAGTTCCGTCGCCTGGTTCAGCGACGGCAAAACCATCGTGGCCGGACTCATCGGCGCCTATCTCGCCGTCGAGCTGACGAAACTGCTGCTGGACATCCACGTCAAAACGGGCGACACGTTCGCGCTGCCGTTGGCCCTGGCGATGGCGGTCGGCCGTTGGGGATGTTTCTTCAACGGCTGTTGCTACGGCGTCGAGACGGCGCTGCCCTGGGGCGTGTCCTTCCAGGTGCCGGACGGCGACGGGACGCGCTGGATGAAATGCCATCCCACGCAGATTTACGAAAGCCTCTTTCACTTCACGATGGCCGTGGTGCTGTGGCAACTCATGCGGCACGACTTGCTCGTCGGCCAGCGCCTCAAACTCTATCTCATTGCCTATGGCGTCTACCGCTTCCTCACCGAGTACATCCGTCCCGAGCCGGCGTGGTGGCTGGGTCTGACGTTCTACCAGTGGGCGGCGGCGGCGTTGGCCCTGGGAATGATCCTGCAATGGCTGGCGGATCGTCGCCTCGCCGCGGTGCGGATAGAATAGCCCCGCCCGCAGTGGAATGGACTCGTCCTTTTCAGGAGTTTCGCACCCATGCGCTCCGCACTTCTCTTTTCCGCAATCGGTATGTTCGCCGCACTCCTTGCACCAGGGATCGTCATGGCCCAGACACGCTTCCCCGAAGTCCCCAAACTCCCTTCACACCCCGAATTGCCCGACCCGCTCGTGATGTTCGAGGGTGAACGTGTCAGCAGCAAGAAGCAATGGTTCGACAAACGCCGGCCTGAGCTGAAAGCGCTGTTTCAGTATTACATGTACGGCTACATGCCGAAGCCGGAGAAGATCGCGGCCAAGGTGGAGCAGGAGGACGCAAGGGCGTTCGGCGGCAAGGCGACGTTGCGCGAAGTGACGATCTCGTTCGGCCCGTCCGGCACGCCGCCCATTCACCTGCTGCTCGTTATTCCCAACCACCGCAGGGGACCGGCTCCCGTCTTCGTCGGCCTCAACTTCTGCGGCAATCACGCGCTGGTTGAGGATCCCGGCGTGCGCTTGCCGACCGTGTGGATGTACGACCGCTATCCCGGCGTGAAAAACCATCGCGCCACCGAGTCCGGCCGCGGCAAACAGATGGACGTATGGGCGCTAGAGCAGTCGGTGGATCGTGGCTACGCGGTGGCGACGATTTACAACGGCGACATCGATCCCGACCGGCCCGACGTGCGCGAGGGCATTCAACCGCATCTGTTCAAGAAAGGCCAAGAGCCCGGCCCCCACGATTGGGGCACGATTGCAGCGTGGGCGTGGGGCCTGCACCGGGCGGTCGATTATCTGTGCGATCACAAGGACATCGACAAAAATCGAATCGCGGTAGTCGGACACTCGCGCCTCGGTAAGACGGCACTCCTGGCGGCCGCCTTTGACGAGCGCATCGCCCTGGCGATTCCGCTTCAAGCCGGCTGCGGCGGCACCGCGCCCAGCCGTGGCAAGGTCGGCGAGTCCGTCAAGCAGATCAACGACAGCTTCCCGCACTGGTTCGACGGCACGTTCAAGGAGTTCAACACCTGTCCCGATCGCCTGCCCTTCGATCAGCATTGTCTCGTCGCCCTGGTCGCGCCTCGGCCGGTGTTGTTCAGCAACGCCGTCGAGGACCAGTGGGCCAATCCCGCGGGGCAATTTGAGGTATTACAAGCGGCCGATCCGGTTTATCGCTTTCTCGACGCGGGAGGATTGGAGGCAAAGGAGGTGCCCAAGCCGGGCCGATTGATCGACAGCAAGCTCGGCTATTACATCCGGCCCGGCAAGCATTCGATGACGCGGGGAGATTGGAAGGTGTTCCTCGATTTCGCCGACAAGCACCTCGGCAAACCGGGGGCTTAGTTTAGCGACGCTTCGCAGAAGCGTTCTTCCCACGCTTCTGCGAAGCGTCGCTAAACGAGTTATCCGGCGGCGTGAACGGCGGGGCCGCAGACTTCCTCGACAACGCGGTTGGGGCCTTCGCTGCGGTGGATGAGCGCGGTGGCCCCGACGAACGAGGCCATCGCGTGGTTGAGCGGACCCGGCTCGCTCGTTATCAGGATGACCTGGATGCGCTGTCGTTCGCGCGTCAGCTTGTCGCAGGTGAGCCAGCCGCTCTCCTCGGGTAAATCAGCGTCGAGAATCACCAGATCGGCCCCCAGCATGGGCACAAGTCGACGAACCTCCGGGCCGCTCCTGGCCCGGTACACGTCCCAACCCAGACGGCGAAACGCGCGGGCGAGGGCCGCCTCGTAGCCCGAATCGGTGTGCGCCACGACGAGGGACGGCGGACACACGGCGTTGGTTTTCGATTCTTCCGACATGGGCAAACTCCTTCGAGAGCCTCCCGTCCCACTTGGGCCGCGGGGAAGTCGCGTCCTACGGGAGCCACATTCCTGTATACAGGACGTTTCTCTCTAAAACATAGTTCGCGTTTGGGGCCGATTTCTTTCCAAGCGGCCGATATTTCTCGCGGCAAATCGGTGTCTTCGTCGCAGTTTGTCCTTGCCAGGCGGGGGGCGGCGGGCTTTAATCACCGCACGGATGAACGAGAGAGATTGCCTCGTGGTGACGACCCGGCGCTTCGGCCGCCGTCGCCGTTCCCTGGAGAATACCCCGCATGGCGAAGAAAAGTTCCACCCCTACCAAGACGAAACAACCAACGGTCCCTCACGCGACCGACGCCAAACTGGTCCGCCAGGTGATCGAGGCCGGAGAGGGTTTGTTGCGCCTGGCGCCGACCTGGGTGCCGCGTTCCTTCCTGATGCCGGGCCGGCGCATCAAGTTGGCGCCGCAAGATGTGTATGCTCTGGGCGCGCATCGGGGCGGCATTGACGAGCGCTGGTTCGCCTCCACGACCCACGCCGCCAACGAAGGCGCAACCGAGGACGAAGGCCTCAGCTACGTCGTCCACGAGGGCAAGCGGGCCTTCACGCTCCGCGAGGCCGTCGCCCAGGAGGGGGCGGCCCTCGTCGGCAAGCCCATCTGGGACCGCTACCAGCGCTGGCCGGTGTATAGCAAGTTCTTCGACAACCTCGGCCCGATCCCGCACCACATGCACCAGAACGACGCCCAGGCCGCCAAGGTCGGGCAGCAAGGTAAACCGGAATCGTATTATTTTCCACCCCAACTGAACGCGGTCGGCAACAACTTCCCCTACACCTTCTTCGGCCTGGAACCGGGCACCACCAAGGACGACATCCGCCGCTGTCTGGCGCGCTGGAACGAGGGCGACAACCTCATCCTCAATTACTCGAAGGCGTACCGCTTGCAGCCGGGCACCGGCTGGCTAGTGCCGCCCTGCGTCCTGCACGCGCCCGGTTCGCTGGTCACCTACGAGCCGCAGTGGGGTTCCGACGTGTTCGCCATGTATCAATCGCTGGTCGAGGGCCGGCCCGTGCCGTGGAGCCTGCTCGTCAAGGACATGCCCAGGGACAAACACCAGGATCTCGATTACCTCGTCGAGCAACTGGACTGGCAGGCCAATGTTAATCCGAATTTCAAGGATAGCCATTATCTCGAACCGATTCCCGTGGCCGACACCGCCACCGAGGGCTACGTCGATCGCTGGATCGTCTACGGTAAGGTGGGCGGCGAACAGCTCTTCAGCGCCAAGGAACTGACGGTCGATCCCGGCGTCAAGGTGACGATCAAGGACAATGGCGCGTATGGCCTCATCACCGTGCAGGGCAGCGGGCGCATCGGCAAGCTGGCGCTTCAGACGCCGGCCATGATACGCTTTGGCGAGTTGACGGAGGACGAGGTATTCGTCACGCACGACACGGCCCGGCAGAGCGTCGTCTTCGAGAACACCGGCCGCGAGCCGCTCGTCACCTTGCGTTATTTCGGGCCGAACACGAACCCCGACGCGCCGAGCGTCGGCGATCACAAAAAGCGGTGATGGTTTTTGTTTAGCGACGCTTCGCAGAAGCGTGTTTTCCACGCTTCTGCGAAGCGTCGCTAAACAGATAAGATCCGCCACAAGGGAGCAATCATGAAGAAGAAACTTTCCATTGGCAGCTGGGCCTACATCTTCAACCAGGAGAAGCCGACCAACGATTTCCACGAGATCCTGCACAAGCTGCACCACCTCGGCTATGACGGCGTCGAGCTGGGCAGTTTCGGCCTGCATCCCACGCCGCTTTCCCACCCGACGCGGGCTTCCCGGATGGCGCTCAAGAAGGAGGTCGCGGATCACGGACTCGAATTGTCCGGTATCGCAGTGGATTTGTGGAGCTTCAAGAAACCGGGGCCGTCCATTTTGGACGAACAGCCCCTTCCCTACGTCTCCGCCTTTCTCGGTTACACCAACTTCGCCTCCGACCTCGGCATCAAGACCATCCGCGTCGATACAGTCGAGCCGCCGGATTTCTTCCAGACCTCGAAGATGGACCCGAAAGTCGGCATGGACCGGCTGATTAACGTCTGGGACAAGTGCGCCAAGATCGCGGCCGACCACGGCATGAACGTCACCTTCGAGTTCGAGCCGGGGTTCGTGTTCAACAAGCCGTCGGAAGTGGTGCACATCGTCGAGGGCGTGCGGGGCAAGGGCAATCCCAACTTCGGCGTGCTCTACGACACCTGCCACGCCCACATGTGCGCGGCCATCGGCGCGAACCAACAGGGAACGAAGGAAACCTTGCCCGGCGGCGCGATGGATCTGCTCAACAAGCTCAAGGGCAAGATAACTCACGTCCACCTGATCGACTCGGACGGCTCGCTCAACGAGCACCATACCAGCACGCACAATCCGTTCGGCACCGGCAAGCTCGATTTCGACAAGCTGTTGCCGGCGCTCGAACAACGCCGGCGTGCCCAACGACTGGTGGTGCGTCGATCTGTGCTTCTGGCCCAACGCCTGGGACGTGACGGCCGACAGCAAGCAGTACCTCGACAAGATGCGCAAGAAGTACGGGGCGTGAGAGCCAATTCACCACAGAGGCACAGAGGACACAGAGAAGAGAGATGAAGAAAAGGGGAGAAGAATGATCAAGCGATTGGTCCTCGTCTTTGGTGTGTTGTTTTCTCTGTGTCCTCTGTGCCTTTGTGGTGAATCCTCTTTGGAAGAGCGTCTGGCGCCGCTGGTCAAGTCCCACAAAGGGAAGGTCGCCCTCGCGGTCAAAAACCTGGAAACCGGCGAGAGCTATTATCTCAATGCCGACGAGGCCATGCCGACGGCCAGCCTTATCAAGATCGCGGTCATGATCGAAACCTATCAGCAAGCCCAGGAAGACAAGGTCAAGCTGACCGACCGCGTCCTGCTCCGCGCCGCGGACAAGGTGCCCGGCAGCGGCATCCTCACGGACCATTTCAGCGATGGCGCGGGTTTCTCGCTGCGCGACGCGGTGCGGCTCATGATCGCTTACTCGGACAACACCGCGACCAACCTCGTGCTGGATCGCGTCGGTATCAAGTCGGTCAACCGGCGCATGGAGGCGTGGGGATTTCCGAACACGCGGATCAACGCCAAGGTGTTTCGCGGCTCGACGACTTCCGTCGATCCGGAGCGGACGCGCCGCTACGGACTCGGCTCGACCACCGCCCGCGAGATGGTGGGTTTGCTGGAGGAATTGCAGCTCGGCGAGCGGAACCGGCCGGCCTCGAAACAGGCCATGCTCACCCATCTGGCCAAGAATGCCGACAAGGACAAGTTCAAGCGCCTGCTGCCAGAGAATACCCACGTCGCCCACAAGGACGGTTCAACAAGCGACACGCGCACCGATGCGGGTCTGATCCACACGCCCGGCGGAATCGTCGCCGTGTGCGTGTTGACGACGACTAACAAGGACCAACGCTGGCACGCGGACAATGCCGGCAACATGCTGTGCGCCCGCGTGGCCAAGGAAGTGTACGACCACTTCACCGCGGCCTCCCGGCCGCGAACCAAGGCGGATTAACCCCGAAGGAAACGCAACATGAGCAAACCGCTGAACGTCGGCATGATCGGTTACGGCTTCATGGGCCGGGCGCACTCCAACGCCTATAGCAAGGTCAACCACTTTTTCGACCTGCAATATCGTCCGGTGCTGAAGGCCGTCTGCGGCCCGCAGCGCGGACAAGGCCAAGGCGTTCGCCGACAAGTGGGGCTACGAATCGGTCGAGACCGACTGGCGCAAACTGATCGATCGCAAGGACATCGACGTCATCGACATCTGCACGCCCAACAACACGCACGCCGAGATCGCCATCGCGGCGGCCAAGGCGGGCAAGATGATCCTGTGCGAGAAGCCGCTGGCCATGAACGGCCCGGAAGGGCTGAAAATGGTCGAGGCGGTCGAGAAGGCGAAAGTGCCGAACATGGTTTGGTACAACTATCGCCGCGTGCCGGCCGTGACGCTGGCCAAGCAACTCATCGACGAGGGCAAGCTCGGCCGCATCTTCCACTACCGCGCCAAGTTCCTGCAAGACTGGACGATCAACCCCGAACTGCCGCAGGGCGGCGACGGCGCTGTGGCGGCTGGACGTGGCCGCCGCCGGCAGCGGCGTCACCGGCGATCTGCTCGCCCATTGCATCGACACGGCCCTCTGGCTCAACGGCGGACTCGATACCGTCAGCGCCATGACCGAGACGTTCGTCAAGGAGCGCAAGCACAACCTGACGGGCAAGGTCGAGAAGGTCGGCATCGACGACGCTTGCATTTTCATGGGCCGGTTCCACAACGGCTCGCTCGCCTCGTTCGAGTCCACCCGCTACGCCCGCGGCCACAAGGCGCTGTACACCTTCGAGATCAACGGCGAGCACGCCTCGATCTTCTGGGACTTGCACGACCTGCATCGTCTGCAATACTTCGACCACCGCGACCAGGGCGTCGTGCGCGGCTGGCGCTCGATCCACGTCAGCGACGGCGACCACCCGTACATGGGCAACTGGTGGGTGCCGGGCTTGCAGATCGGTTACGAGCACAGTTTCGTGCATCAGGTGGCCGACTTCCTCAAGGGCGTCGAGACGGGCAAGCCGGCCATGCCGGACTTCCGCGACGCTTACCGGACGCAGTTGGTTCTCGATGCGATCCTGCAATCGGCGCGCGAACAGAAATGGGTCAACGTGCAGAAGGGATGATGTTGCGCAATCGGATCGCCTGATCCTCCGAGATCCTGCCGGACGGTGGCGGCACGGCGACCAGATTGACGAACGAGCAGGTATCGAGCGTGTCGAGATCGCTCAGATTCACCCCGCCCTCCCAGACAAGCTCGCGCCTGGGCAGCGGATGAATGCTGTAGCCGTGACCGACCAACTCGGCGAACAACTCGGCCGGGCTGGTGCCCATCTTCGTCAGCCACGCCGGACACACCTCGAAGACGATCAGCGGGCGGAAACGTTCAATTGTCTTGCGCGCCCCGCGGAGGACGCGGACCTCGGCTCCCTCCACGTCAATCTTCATTAAGTCAAGACGCGGCAGCGGATGATCCTGAAGATAGTCGTCCAGCCGGACCAGTTGCACCTCGAAGCGGTATTCTCCTTGCGAAGCCAACGACCAGTTGCCGCCGGATTGGGAGGCCGTGCCGGTCAATAGGGCGGGGGCTTCGGCCAAGCCGAGGTTTTCGGCGATGACGTGGCGCAGCCGATTTTGATGAATGTTGTGGATGAGAAGGCGATGGTTGACGGGGTGCGGCTCGAAAGCGAGTACGGCCCCGCCGCCGGCCGCCAGGTGACGGGCGACCGCCAGCGTGTGGATGCCGACGTTGGCGCCCACATCGACGAACACGCCGTCGGCCGGCAGCACCGCTCGTGCCAGATCAAGGATGCGCGCGTCATCGCGGCTCAACCCCGCCCAGAAGACATGCTGCTGCATCTCGATGCCCAGATCGAGCGTCAGCCGGCCGACGTCGGTCAGATCAAACGTCGTCTCGCCGGCACCGAACAGGCGATTGAGATGCGCGGCGATCCGCCAGCGGCCCTTGATCGGGACTGAGCGAACGAGGCGGGCCATGGGGGATCGAAGGGAGCGCGGGAGCGACACGATAGGGCCTCCTGCCGGTTCGCCAATGCTTTGAGGGCGACATGAAGGTTTGAGCGCGTGTCAATCTATCCGTGATGTAACGCCACTGTCAAGCGCAAGCTCGCCACCGTCGGCTAGAATCGCTTCCCAAGGGCGACTTCCTCGGGTATCCTGCGCGAAAGGACCTTTCTCATCTGGTAAATGGAAGTGCATCATGTATCGGCACGGACTCCTCCTGCTGGTGGCGCTTGCCCCGATCTCCGCGGACACGCCGAAGCAAGACCCGGAAAAAGCTGATGTAGCGGCATTGCAAGGAACCTGGGTCTTGAAGACGACAGAATACCTCGGCGAAAAGGCAGACCAAGATCCCACAGAAGACGAGATCGGAAAGCGGTGGCTCCGTCGCGCCGTGATGGCGGAAGAGAGAGAACTGGAGGAATATCTGAGCGAACGGCGGACCATCCTGGAATTCAAGGGCCGTACCGCCGATTATCGGCAATGGATTCGTCCTCTGTGTGGGGGCGAAGGCGGGATTCGTTCCTTCAAGGGGCCGTATCGCCTTCGCGCCGGCAACACGCCAAAGATCCTTGAAAGGCAGTTTGAGACAGGTCGTGAGCAGACGACAGTGTATAGCATCTACTCGATTCAGGGCGATACGCTGCTACTATGTTTAAGCTTGTCCAATGATCCAAAACGCCTTCCGAAAACCTTCTCCACGGACAAGGATGAGGACGTGGTGCTCCTGACGTTTCGCCGGGAAAAGAAATAAGCTGGATCTGAACCGGCCAAGAAAGGACGCCATCAAGGTACTCCTCCTATGAACGATTCCCCTTCGACTCCCTCCGAACCTGCCGATCCGCCGCGGCGGAACAAATGGGTTTACGTCGTGCTGTTCCTGGTACTGCCCGTTTGCGTGCTCGTCGGCGACTACTATTCCCTGTCGAATTCGGGCAACAGCGACCTGCGTGCGGCCATCGCCGAGACGGATCGCCTCGACCCGCGCTGGCGTCTGGAAGACGTGGAGACTGATCGAGCCTACGTTCCGCCGGAGCGGAACTCCGCGGAAGCGGTGATGGCCCTCAAAACGCTGATGCCGACGAAATGGCCGGCGTGGGAGCAATCGCGCAGCCCACGGACCCGGCTGCTGAGGCCAAACGCATCGCCCTCGAAGATAGCTTCCGGAATTTGGAGCCTCCCCGGCAACTCAACACCGAGCAGACGGAAGCCCTGCGTGCCGAGATGAAAAGAGCGGAGGCGGCGGTGATCCAGGCCCGCCGCTTGGCAGAGATGCCAGACGGACGTTATCCCATCTCGTACACCCCGGATTTCATCAGCACCTTGCTCCCCTACGCCCAGACCGCACGGGAAACAGCCCGCATGATGTCGCTGGACGCCCTGCTCCGGTCGCAGGAGGGCAAAGCCGATGAGGCGTTGACCTCCTGCCGCGCCATCCTCAACGCCGGCCGGTCTTTGGGCGATGAGCCGTTGCTCATTTCCCAGCTGGTGCGCATGGCCTGCCGCGCGGTGGCCGTGAGCCAGATCCAGCGGACACTCGCCCAGGGAGAGCCGGCGGACGCCGCGCTGCGACAGGTTCAGCAGCTTCTGGAGAAGGAGGAGCCGGAACCGTTGCTCTTGTTCGGGATTCGAGGGGAGCGTGCGGGGATTGATCGGCTGATGACCGCGATACAATCCGGACAAATATCCGGTGGTCAGATGACGCAGATGATGGGAATGTCCAACGGTTTTGGCGATAACCTGGCGCCGATGGAGTTCCTGGCCGCGCGGCTTCCCGGCTTCATCCCTTCCCAACGGGCGGCACTGCTGCGCCATTTGAACCAAGCCGTCGAGATCGCTAAATTGCCTCCCGAGCAGCAATTGCACGAGATCGGTAACTTGGATGCCAACACGAAACAGCAAGCCGTGTTGGTCCGGCTGCTCGCCCCGGCCCTGAGCAAAGTGGCCGCGGCTGGCGTGCGCAGCCGGGTGGAGTTGCGCTGCGCCATCGCGGCCCTGGCCGCCGAACGCTACCGGCGCGACAAGGGCCGATGGCCCGACAAACTCGAAGCGCTGCGCGAGGCGGACTACCTGACGCAATTTCCGGTGGATCTCTACGACGGCAAACCCTTGCGGTTTCGCCGGCTGGACGACGGCTTGCTGATTTACTCGGTCGGGCCTGACGGCGAAGACAACGGGGGCTTGATCGACCGCGAGAAGCCCTATTCCCCCGGAACCGACATGGGCTTTCGTCTGTGGGATATGCCGCGTCGCCGTCAGCCGCCAGCCCCGCCCAAGCCGCCTGACAACGGAGCACCGGCAGAGCCAGGTCAGCCGCCGACAGGGAAGGGCAAGTAAGATCATTCTCTGGCCAAGCCCGGCGGGTGCGAGAGGCGTTCGGGTTGACTTGCGAGGTTTCCGCGGCGGGACTACAATATCCTCCTGTCCCGCCCTCCCTTCACTACCCCGTAGTGTAACGGTAGCACAAGAGATTTTGGCTCTCTTTGTCCAGGTTCGAATCCTGGCGGGGTAGCTTCCTTGACCGCTTCCATCTTTTGACCAGCCCGCAGCGCGAGCAAGGGTTGCCCCTTGCTCGCGCTGCGGGCTGGTAACAGCTCTTAGTCCTCTCTCGGCAGCAGCGGTCGGGTCACATCGACCATCAGCCAGCACAGCGACGCCAGTCCGTAACTGCACGCGAAAGCGATGAAGACGAGTTCGTCCCAGCCACGGCGAAAGAAGGCGCCGGCCAGGGCCATGCCCGCCGCCGCGAAGAACGAGCCGATCATGTTCATCGCGCCGCTCAGCGTGCCGGCATAACGCTCGCCGACATCGGCGCAGGAAGCCCAGGCCGGACCCATGTTGGTGTCGTTGAAGAAAAACATGGCGCAGAACAAGACGGCCAGCAGCCAAACTTCCTCGGCCCACGGGACCGACAGGACCGCCAGCCCCGCCAGCGTCAGGCACACGAAGCCGACGAGACGGCGGCCCCACTTGCGACTGCCGAGGCGGCCGATGAGCCAGTCCGATAGGACGCCGCCCAACACACAGGAGACGATCCCGCAAGCGAGCGGCAGGCCGGACAGCCAGGCCGTCTCTTCGTTGCTCAAGCCTCGATGGTCGCGGAGATAGATGGGAAGCAAGTTGGTCACGAAATTGCCGGAAAAACCGACGAACCCGTACATGAGACACAGGCCCCAGACGTTGCGCGATCCCAGGAAGCACGACCAATGCGGCGGGCCGGCCAGGGTCAAAACGAGGGGCCGGCCGGATTCGATCAGGTCGCGCTCGGCGGCGTTGACCTGTTTCATCTCTCCAGGCCGGTTGCGAAACCACGGCCAGAAGCCGGCGCACCAGAGCAACCCCAGTCCGGCCAGCAACCAGAAGGGCGGCGCCCATCCGCCGAACGTCTGCCAGAGGGCGAGGTAGAGAAGCGGAGCGAGAAAGCCGCCGAAACGACTGAACGCCCAGATCAATCCCTGGGCGAACCCGCGTTGCCGTCTCGGCATCCAGTCCGCCAGCACTCGCGCCAAAGCCGGGAAACCGCCGGCCTGGAGCGCGCCGAACAGAAAGCGCACCACCAACAGGAACGCCAACGGCATCCACCCCGCGGCGGGGAGGAAAGCGGTCAGGGCGACGATGCCGGTGAGCAGCGACCAGCCGAGGACCAGGATCGTCAGCAGGTGTCGCCCGCCGAAGCGGTCGCCGAGCAGGCCGCCCGGAACTTGAAAGATGCCGTAGGCGACCAGCCACACGGCGGCGAGGTATCCCATCTCCTCGTCGTTGAGCCGGAACGCTTCCTTGATGAAGGGGGTGCCCGCGATGAAGCCCTGGCGCAAAACGTAGGTGAGGACCGCCAGGCTGCAAGCCGCCGCCAGGACTTGATAGCGCACGCGCGTCGGCCGGCTCGGGTCGATCGTCTGTCGCGGCGTCGTGGTGATCGCCTCTGCCGGATCATCGTGGCCCATGCCGCGGTCTCCCGTCCCGAAGCGAACAAGCAAAGGCCAACGAACTGTCGGTCAGGTCAGCCCCTCGTCCGTGCGCAGGTCGTTTTCCGTGAAGAGCGTGAATCCCATGCGTGACAGGGTGTTGGCGGCCGTATCGTGGTCTTCGACGTGCAGCGCCACCGCCGCCCGCCCGGATGGCCCGATCAAGAGCGGATAGGCGTAATGGATGCTGATCTCGGCGCCCAGGAGTGCCTTGCAGATGTCCAGAAGCGGCTGGCCGCTTTCGGGCAACTGCACGACGAGCAAATCGCTCTCGGTCACGGGCAGCTTGGCGCGCTCGAAGATTTCCAGGGCGCGTTCGGGGTCGCTCAGCACCATGCGCACGATTGCGCAATCGGCGGAGTCGAGCACCGTGAGCGAGACAATGCGGATGTCCGTGGTCTCGAAGCGCCGCACCAGGGAGAGCAGGTTGCCCACCCGGTTTTCGAGAAAAACGTTGAATTGGCGCACGCTGGGCCAGTCGCGCCTGCGCGGTGCTGTACGGAGTGACCGATCCGGTATCCCCGCCACGTCCTTGGCTCATGGCATTTCCTCGTTGAAATGGAGCAAGTGCTGTAGTGTACGTCAGGAGCCGGCCGAGCGTCAACCGCGACTGTCACACAGCCGAGGGGTACGGTAGTTTCTTTCTCCCTCCCCCCTCGTGGGGGAGGGAGCGAAGATACCCCCACCCCAACCCTCCCCCACAAGGGGGGAGGGAGAAGAGGCCGCTCACGTCCGGCACAGCGGATGTTTGAGGGGCTTCCACGCGCCGTTCTCGGCGGAACTGGCGACGCACTGCGTGATGAAGTTCATGCCGTCCACGCCGTCGGCGACGTTGGGATAAAGGCTGTGGGCATCGTCGAACTTCTGGCCGCCGGCCCGTGCGATCATGTCGTCGTAGGCGGCGGCGTAGATGTTGGCGAACGCCTCGAAAAACGCCTCGGGATGGCCGCTGGGAATGCGCGTCGAGCGTCCCGCCAGATCGCGCCAGATACGGCCCGCCGGCGCGCGTGTAGAGCTGATGCGGCTTGCCGTTGACGCGCACGAGCAGCTTGTTCGGCTCCTCCTGATGCCATTCCAGCGACCCCTTGGTGCCGTCGATCTCGATCCACAGGTCGTTCTCCCGGCCGTGGCGAGATCTGCGAGGCCGTCACCGTGCCGAGCGCGCCGTTGGTGTAGCGGATGGCGGCGGTGCCGTAATCGTCGAGCGCCCGGCCCGGCTCGAAGGTCTTGAGCAGACACGAAATCTGGTCGGGGATCAGGCCGGTGATGAACCGGCCGAGGTTGTAGGCGTGCGTGCCGATGTCGCCGAAGCAGCCGGCCGCGCCGGACTTCTTCGGATCGGTGCGCCAGCCGGCCTGCTTCTGGTCCGGCTGTCTCCAGCCGCGTGCGCAGCCAGCCCTGGATGTAGAAGGCGCGGACGGCGTTGATCTCGCCGAGTTCGCCGGCCTGGATCATCTCGCGGGCCTGGCGCACGAGCGGATAGCCGGTGTAGTTGTGCGTGACGGCGAAGACGACGCCGGTCTTTTGCACGACCTTGGCCAGTTCCTCGGCCTGGGCGAGATCGAACGTCATCGGCTTGTCGCACATGACGTTGAAGCCGGCCTCGGCGAACGCCTTGGCGATCTCGAAGTGCGTGTGGTTGGGCGTGGCGACCGAGACGAAGTCGATGCGCTCGCTCGGCCGGCAGCTTCGATTCGGCGGCGATCATCTCCTGGTAGGAGCCGTAGGCGCGGCTCGGCGGGGATGTCGTAGTCGGGGGCGGACGCCTTGGCCTTGGCCGGGTCGGAGGACAGGGCGCCGGCGACGAGGGCGGCGCGGTTGTCGAGGACGGCGGCGATGCTGTGGACGCGGCCGATGAAAGCGCCTTGGCCGCCGCCGACCAGGCCCATGCGGAGCTTGCGATTGAGGGGTGCGTTGATGGCCATGCGATGGTCTCCCGAGGTAGGCGCGTTTGGCGTGCGGGTTCGTATGGTGAGACAAGTGCGACCAGAGGGCGGCGCGGCACCTATTTTTTCTCGGCCCGCTGCGGACGCACCCTTTTTCTCTCCCACGAGGCCGGGCAACTCCTCCGCCGTGGCGAAACGAAGAACGATCCGCTGACCGGCGCGGAGCGGGAAGCGGACGGCAGTGCCGAGCGCCTCGACGGGCCGCTTGTCCGGCAAAAGCAGCAGCAGCCCCTGGCGATGTACGGGGTGGGGGAAGAAGAACCAGTCGGCGACAAAGGGTTCGTTGTGTGCTTTCCGCGTTCCGTTGTGCCGGGGCGGGCCGAGCGCGTCGAAGTTGCCCAGCCACATCGTTTGCTCCGCCTTCGGCCGCGTCGGTGGTATCAGCTCCAGCGCTACCTGGTCCTCCGCGAACGTGTAGCGCAGCCGGGCATCGAAGAAAGTGCTGGCCGAGCCGGCGGTCAGGGTGTTTTTGCCCTCCCAGAGAAACCGGCACGGGATGCCAAAGCGAAACAACCACTGGCCCTCGCGCTCGGCGGCCCCGATGCCGTTGCAGTAGTTGGTGTTGTGGAGCAAACCGTGCCGGCGATGACCATCCGCGTCCAGAAAATAGTACGACACGCCGCTGTACTGATCGACCTTCATGGTATAGCCCGGCGCTCGCACGATGAACTGGGCGGCCAGGGGAACGCGCTTGTCCTCGGTTCGGACGACCCCAACGGAAACGGGCAGGATGGCGCTCGCCGCGTTCGCTCCCTCCACCGCCTCAACCTGGATCCGATGCAGGACGCTGTCCGCGGCCGACGCGGCCCGGACGTTCAGGCGCACGGTTTTCTCCTGCCCTTCGCTCAGGCCGGCTAGCTCGATGTCGGCCGGCTCCACCGTGATCCCCTTGGGGGCCGTCAACCGAAGTCGTCCGCGCATCCGGCCCGCGCCGACGCAGCGAAGGTTCAGGGCGACCTCCCTAGCACCGCCCGCCTTCAAGTGCGCCTCCTCTGGCTGAAAGAAGTAGTGGACGGCCGCACTCTGCTCGGCGGAATCCTCCGCGGCGGCCCGGCCGCGCGCCGCGTCCGCCGGGGCCGGCGCCTCGCCGTAGAGGAGAAAATCCCCATCGCGCCGTCCCGTCTCCTCCCGGCCATTGACTAGGAGTTTGGTCGCGTTCTCTGCCCGCAGGCGAAAGCCTTTCAGTCGTCCCCGTGCCAGAATCGTCTCTCCCACTCGGCGGAGATAGCCGTGATCGGAGAACGCGAACGTCTCGCCATCCTCGGATCGGAGCGTGTGTTCGCGGTCGCCCTCGGCGGCGATCAGCACCCGATCCGAGAAGCCGGCCCCTTCCACAACCAGGCCGACCGCGTCC
Organism: uncultured Planctomycetota bacterium; assembly: GCA_963767535.1. GTDB lineage: Bacteria > Planctomycetota > Planctomycetia > Gemmatales > Gemmataceae > JAJPHU01. The sequence continues at coordinate 3,274,746 of CAVYEC010000003.1, read as the reverse complement.
TCGGTCTCCTGGATCGGACGGATCGCGCGCAGCGCCGGTCTCTTTTCGTAGGGCTCGTGCACCGCGCTAAAGGTGACGGATGAGCCACGCCGCCGGACGAGCACCATCGGCGAAGCGCCCTCCGGGTTGCCGTCGAGACGGTGGTAGGGAGGGCCGTCTGTGATCGGTGCGTCGCCGTGATAGATTTGCGTGTCCTTGGCGCCGAGCATCGTCAGCCGGACGCCGATGGTCTGCGTGAACCATTCGTCACCGAAAGGTTGTAGCCCCGCCGTCACGCCGGCGCTTTTCTGGACCCAGTCGGCCTGCCAGGTGGCGTCGGTGAATCGGCCGCGTTCGTTGTCCACCCACCAGTAATGCGGTAGGAGCGTTTCCGTCGGTCGATAGGTGGCCGGGTTGCCAGGGTGAAGCCGGCCCAGGCCGTGCAGCACCCAGTCGAAGGTATGTTCTTCCCCCGAACGGGCGCTGGCTCGGAAAACGTCGGCCAGGTATTCCGGCGTCATCAGCAGGGCGCGTGTTTGCACGACATCCGCAAAGGCGCTGCCGCGGACGGCGAAGAACTTGGCTTCGGGAGTGAAGTCTTGCCGGGTGGTGAATGGCCCCGGACTCGGCGAGCGCTGGTCCACCAGCAGCGTGTTGTGCGCGATGCCCTCGTGCGTCCAGTTCAGATAGGTTGGCTCATACTGGATGACGTTGAGGTCCGGGTAGAGCAGCCGGCCCTTGCCGTGCAGAATCAGGTGGAAGTAATCCTTGTGACCGTGGCCCGTCAGGGCGCCGAGCCGGAGCACGGCCGCCATCGCCCCGGTGTTCCAGTAGGCGGGCGATTCCTCGGAACGCAGCATGGCGAAGCCCTGGCTCGGATAGAGTCCGCCCGGCGCCGGCGGCGGTGTAAGTTGGTCCGGCAGCGCTTCACCGTGCGTCAGAGCGGCGAAACCCCAGATCGGCCGGTTGTAGCCCTGTCCCGCCGAACCGATATACGGATCACGCTTGCGGTTGAGGCTGACCAGCCAGGCGTAGCCCGGCTCCCGATAGCGCTTCCAGGCGATTTCCAACTCGCCGTTGAGCGTGGGATCGCCCAGCGCCGTCGAAGGCGGGTTGACCAGAAAGGTATCGTGCAACACCCCGCTTGGGCCGTACGAGGTCGAGCCGTCGCCGAAGGTGGCTAGGCGGATGGAGCCGGCGCCCAGGCCCGTCTTCTCCAGGGGGAACGCCAACCGCAGATAGCCGTCGAGAAGGCCCTTGATGGAAGCGCCGCTTTTGGGGGATTTGTAACGGTACAGGTCGGTGCCGTCGTAGTGCAGGGCGGCCTCGGCCAACGCCAGCATCCCATGCACGTCGAAGTGCAGGGCGTAAATCGGCGCTTCGCCCCAGAAGTACTGGTCCTTGATCATCGTGTCGAGGACCGGATAGAAGCCGCCGTGCGTCCGCCCGTGATGGCCCGGATCATTCAGCCCCCATTCGATCAGCTCTTTATCGCCCAGGCAGTAGCCGATCAGCCCGACTTTCCAGTGCTTCTCGAAGACGAGGTTGGGCGTCGTGGAGCGCAGCTTGAGTCCAGCGATGATCGTACGCGCCATGGAGCGGAAGAACTTCTCGATCCGTTCCCGTTCCGGCTCGGTGTAGAGTTCATAGGTCAGGTCGTAGGCCCAGGCCCACGTCGCCCACGGCCCCCAGGCCCCATAATCCGGATTGAGTTGCAGATTGACTTTTTCGAGCTGCGCCAACTCGTTGCGAGCACCGTCCACCAGCGCCCGGTGAACCGCATCACCACAGCTCTTGTCGCCGGTGAGGACATACATGAGGGCCGCCTCCCGTGGGGTTCGACCCACGCGGCTCGGGTCGGCGGCGAGTTCCTTGACGCGATCCAGCAGGCGCTTGGCCCAATCGTGCTTTTGGATTTTCTCCCGAACCTGGTCGATCTCTTCACGGTTGAGGAGAAGGTTGGGATGCTTCACCCGCGCGGGCGCCTCGGCCCGGACATTTGGGCCGAGGCCGACCAACGAAATCAGGATGGCGAGGATTAGCGCACGCTGTCGGCTTGAGCCGATAAGGGAAGGAGACGCGGCGGTTGGGAATTCTGCCATGATGAGGTCTCTCGAGAATCCGCGGTGAAGGTCAGCAGTTATGGACGGTGGTGGAAGGGGTGCAGGGGTGTGCCTCCGAGTGGCCTGAAAGCAGAGTAACGCGGCGAGCAACGGAAGGAAAGCGGAAAGGCCGAACAATCAATTCTCATCCAAATCCCAAACCACGATCGTATGATCCGCGCTGCCGGCGGCCGCCGTCATGCCATCGGGGGAGACGGCCACGCACGTCACCCAACGGGTATGCCAGCGAAAACAGCGCCGTTCCTGACCCGTGGCGACGTTCCACAGCCGTACCGTGCCGTCCGCGCCGCCGGAAAGGAGCGTCCGGCCATCGGGTGTGAAGGCGAGGGAATAGACCGTCCAGTCATGTCCCCGCAAGGTGGTTGGCGATCGCGCTTCGTCTCGAAGCAGCACGGTCCCGTCGGTGTGGCCGCTGGCCAATAAGCGTCCGTCCGGAGACCAGGCGAGAGCGAATAGGGGAAGGTGGCCTTTTATGAGAGCGATGACTTTCAGCGCGTCGCAGTCATAAAGTCGGATGGTGCCGTCCTCACTGCCGGCGGCGAGGATTTTTCCCTCGGGAGCCAACGCCAGGGCGGAACACGAGAGGCCTTGCTGAAAGTAGTGTTGCGGATGGAGGGAGACGGCCCCCCACCTTTGGACCGATTGGTCCCATCCCGCACTGAACAGCGTGCCATCGGCAGAGCGTACCAGGCAGCGAAAGCCGCCCGCGTGCCCCGGTTCGGGAAGCCCGGCCCGCTTGCGCTCCAGATCCCACGCGAACAACTGGCCACGAGCCGTGCCGGTGATGAGTCGCTTGCCGTCCGGAGAAAACACGACCGCCTCGACGCTGGCGGGATGCTGGAGCGTGGCGGTCAGCATTCCGCCAGCGCCCAAATCCCACAGGCGAACGGTGTGGTCCTCGCCACCCGAGGCCAGCGTCTTGCCGTCGGGCGAATAACTCAGGCAGCGAACGGCGTCCTCGTGTTCGGAAAGGGTTAGCACGGCGGACTCCTCTCACGCGTCGTCGGGGTCGGGATCGTGTCCGGGCGGCGGTTCGATGTGCATGTCTTCGCCCATATCGGTCAGTTGCTCGTAGGCGTCGGCGTAATCCTCCTCTCTACCCGGAATGGGACGGATCGACTTGCCGGTGACATCGAGATAGGCGGACTCCCACGAGACGCAATCGGCGTGCTCGATGGGTTGGATGTGCGGCGTATCCGCGAAGCTGAGGGTATCGAAGCGCATGGCCTTGACCGCTTCACGAATCCTCGGCGGCAGCTGATCGACGTGGATCGGTTGGGCTGGCCGCCGCACCCGGCCGTAAGGGCCGGAGATCCAGTTCTCGGTCAGGTGCGAGTAGCTGAATAGGCCGCGCGTGGTCAGATCGGGGTGATGGTCTTCTACCTCGTCGCGGTGGAAATACCAGTTGCAGCCGAGGCAGGCACCACTGTCGTGGAGACGGTTGGCGACCTCTTCGGGCATCTGCTGAAACATCACGGCCACGCCTTCGCTGGCCGGCACTTGCACGGCCCGGCCAGCGATAATCTCGTCGGCCACCGGGTCGAGCGAGGCGAGGAACACCAAGGTCGGATACGGAAGGGGGAAACGGCCGCGATGCTCGTTGAATTCGTTCTGTCCGCCCGGCGTGACGAAGCCCCGCCGGTCGTGGATGACTTCGACGCGGGGCAGCGCGGCTAACTGTCGCCGCAACTCGTAGGCTTCGTCACCGGCCAAAGCGTTCGCGGGGACAGCGCCGGCCTCGCCGGTGTCGAAACAGGCGACGTGGCCATCCTTGTCGATGGCGAAAAAGCAGGTGTCCATGCTGTGCGCGGCGGGGTAATCATTTTCCATCTTCGTTCTCCTTGCGGCTCTCGGGGTCCGCTTCCTTGGTTTCGTGATCTATCCCGGTGAAGATCAGAGCCTTGACTTGGTCGGGGAATTGTTCGCGGAAATCCTGATAGAACGCGGGAAAATCCTCTTCTCGGCCGGGAATGGGCCGAACCGTTTTCCCGTTGCCGCACAGGTAAGCCACTCGTTCGGCCTTGTAGCGATAACCGCATCCAAACTTCTCCAGGGGCTGCAACCACTGGCTTGCGGAGAAATCAAGGTGGTCGAAGCGTATCCGCTTGCAACGCTCGCGCAAGTCGGGTGGGAGTTCGTCGAGGTGGAGCGGACGCGCGGGGGTATGGGTTAGGTGGTAAGGAGATATCGCTTCCAACATACGGGCGACCGGATTCGGGGCGTGTCCGTATTCGTAATAGAAAAAGCCAAGGCGTGAGGGCAATTCGTTCGTGTCGCACAGGATAATGGGCCTTCGTCGGGATGGCGCAGCGCAGAGTTCCTGGGCCAGGTCGGCATTCTCGGCGATTTCCGGGGAGTGTCCCATCATGCCCGACCAGAAGATGGCGACATGACCTGCCTGATCGACGGCGAACCAGCGCACGTCGTGGCTGTGCGCGGCCGGGAAGTCATCGTCCATCAGTACCTCCGCAGAATTCCAGTCCTAATCCCGTCAGGGCCGTATCCAAACCCTCATAGGTCAATGCCTGCAAATGGCCCCGTGTCCGCGTGTACGAGCACCATGCGACCGTCTTGTCCCAGCCGATCGAGCAAAATCGCGGGCTGCGGCCGCACGCTGTTAGGCACGTCATCGACTGGAACGGTTTGTCGCCGGCGACGGCGGCGACTTCGGCGGGGGTCGGCGTGTCCTGGCCGCGCATCGGCAGGTAGACGATGCGCTCGTTGCCGATGCCGGCTTGCCGCACCGTCTCCGCGGCGTTTCGCGCGGCCGGCAAATTGGAACGCGCGACGAGCAGATTGATTCCACCGCGGATGCCGCGCTCGGCCAGTTCGTGTACCTGGCGGATGACGCGATGAACCTCGGCCTCGCGCTCGGGGAAATGGATCGACAAATGCATCTTGTCCGGCTTTGCGGCGATCAGTCGTTCGAGGCGCTCGCCGTGCAGCAGCAGACCATTGGAGGTGAGCGAACGAAAGAGTGTGCCTTGCAAGCGTTCGAGGACGAGAAAGAGGTCGTCGTATTGCAACGGCTCGCCGCCGCCGAATGACACCGCCTTGACACCATGCGCGGCGCAGATCGCTAACGAATGAAATCAGTTCGTCGGCGGTCCAGCGCGTGTCGCCTTCGGGGAGGCTGTGGTTGTAGCAAAACCAGCAAGCCTTGGCGCAGCGGTTCGTGACCTCAATCGAGATGCGATCCAGGGTTTGAATAAGTGGTAGGCCCACGAAACTCCCCTTTCAACCAACAAACCGTCTGCGTGCCGATGTTCGCATGTCGCGGGGCGGTATGCAAGCGCGGTAGGGATTTCCGGAGCCGCTTGCGATGTTGGGAAGCTCTCTCGTTCTTGGACTTACGTTCGTGGTTTTGAACGCTTACCCCAGCACACTCTTGTTTTCCTGCTCTGGACATCCCCGCTCAACCCTTTTTTCGCTTTTTTACCCCAGCCGGCCCCTCGCCGGGCGTTCCCTTGCGCTGTAAACCAGCCCCTCGCTCTTCCCAACCGCAACGGAGCTGCGCTATGAAAGCCATCCACGCCGCACAACCGCTCTTCGCCTGGGCCGAACTGGAAGACTATCCCACCCTCGCCACCCTCCGCGACCTGCTCCACAGCGTCCCCGATCAACCCCTCCTCGACGGACTCCAGGCCGCACGCGGCAAGGGACGCGACGACTTCCCCCTGCCACGGCTGTGGCGCATCCTGCTGTTGACCATCGCCCTCCGCCACGCCCATATCAACGACACCCTGGCCGAGTTGCACCGTAATCCTTCCTTGTGTCGACTGCTGGACATCACCGCCGCCGACCAGATTCCCCACGACTGGAATCTCTCCCGCTTCCTCGACGTGCTGGGCCAACCGCCCCATCGGGATAACCTCCACGCCCTCTTTGACCACCTGGTCCGACGCCTGGGCCTGGCCGTGCCCGACCTCGGCCGCAATAGTGCCGGCGATTCGACGACCCTCAACGCCCGGCCCAAGGCCGCCGCCAAGGCCGTCGCCGCGGAAATCGCCCAGGGACTGCCACAACCGTCCGGCGGGAAAAAGGAGTACCGCGACGAGGAGGGCAAGGTGGTCAAGGTCGTCGAGTGGTTCGGCTACAAACTGCACTTGCTGGTCGATGTCGCGCATGAGGTGAGCTTGGCCTACCACGTCAGCGACACCGCGACCGGCGACAACGAAGTGGTACCCGTGCTCGTGCGTCAGGCGCAGGCCAACCTGCCGGCGGGGCGGATGAAGACGCTGGCTTACGACAAGGCGGCCGACGACGAGAAGGTGCATGAGGCCTTACACGCCGCGGGGATTAAGCCCTTGATTCAGAACCGCGCCTTGTGGAAGGAGGAGTCAGAGCGGCCGCTGCCGGGCGCTCGAGGCCATCAACGGGTTTGTAAGTTAGGAATCTTGGCCGTGGCTGTGTGGTCGCCCTGTTGCTGTCTGCGCCGGTAGGGCGATCCCGGGCGCTCCCTGAGGTAGCGGTCCAGGCGCCCATCCTCGCTCAGGGCCGCCGCACGCAGTTGTAGGATCGCCTCCGCCCCCTCCCCGCGGTTCCAGTACTTCTGCTTGCTCTTCACCCGTGCGTTAACCTGCCCCACCAGCGACTCCACCAGACTGCTCGTGACCGGCAGCCCTTGCTGCCTGTACTCCGGGTACTTCATGCGCTCCTTGTTGTGGCCGAAGTAGCCCAGCGCCTCCGCCACCGTGCCGCCGCGGGTCACTCGCCGGCAGCTCCTCCCCCGGTGGCGGCCGCCCCACGCGCCCCTGCCAGTCCTGCAACTGCTCGATCACCTCCGCCACCCGGCCCTGCCAGCACGCGCAGCCACCGCACGTATTGGTCCCGGCGCTTGGCCTCCTCGGCCGCCAGCGCCACGCCGCCCGGGTACACGTAGCAGAGCACGTGCAAGAAGTCGGCGACCGGCACGAAGCCCGCGAAGTAGCGCTGCTGCAGCTTCCAGTTGTAGGCCGCCCCGTCCGCCACGAATGCCTTGCGCTGCGCCCGGTAGAAGTCCCGCTCCTTGGCCTCCACCGCCACCATGCGCCCGAACGCCCGACTGTTGGCCATGCTCGCCACGCACGTACGCACCCGCTTGCGCGGCGGCCACGACTCGTCCTCGGTGTCGCGCCGGTCCGCCGGCTGCCGGGCCTGGTTTTCCAGGGGTCCGGCCGTATCCGCCGCCTCGCCCGCTTGCCCCGCCATCTGTTGCACCAGTCGCTCGACGCGGCGCGGCAGCAGGAACGACGGCGGCGGTTCGGGCTGCGGGTCCTGCGCGGAGACTTTGCTTTCGAGACTGACCAGGCAGGCGATCTTGTCCTCCTTGTTCTGCGCCGCGTGGACGCCCGCGCCCGCGTCGGTGGCGCGGGTGCGCAGCCGCCCGCCATCGACCTCGACGGCCACGACCCCCGGCGTCGCCGCCACACGCACCGGCACTTTGCTGCGGCTGAGGCCTGCCTTGCGGTCGCGCTGCCCCACCAGTTCGGCACCGACCAGCCCGGCCAGGGTGCGCACGTGCTGCGCGGAAATGGGCAGGCCGGTCTGTGTCAGAGCGCAGGCGGCGTCGGCGAAGGAACCCAGCCGCGCGGCGAGTTGGACGATCAGGCGCAGGGCAGCGGGGGAGTAGCCGTGGTTATCCAGGCGCAGTGGGGTTCGCTGGGGGGAAAAAGTCCCGCCGGCAGGCGGGGCAGTGGCAGGCCGGCTCGCTGTGGCGGACGGTGGCCCCGGGCGTGGCCAGGTCGCGCGGTTCGCGTCGAACCGGACAGGGGGTGCCGCAGGCGGGACAGGGTTGCTCTTCGCCAAGAGTCTGGGCCTGTTGCTCCAAGGTGGTGGATAGGGTTCCCTCAGTCAGGCCGGCCGCGGCAGCGCGGGCAATTTGCTCCATAGCGTCGAAGTCCACGTCGAGGCCGGGGCCACCTTCACCGAAGGCGCGTTTGGCGACGATTTTGCCCCAGCCGGCGGCCAAGTCGCGGATCTCCTGGAGCATCTCGGGGGTGAGCTGACGGCGCGGCATGGCGTGTCCTGTCTTGTGCTTGCGGAAATGGTAGAGAGCGAAGTCCTTCAGCCTTTGTATGACCCACCCCTCTCCCCTGCAAAGCTGTTGATGGCCTCCGGGCGCTCGTTACCCGCTGCATCTGGTACACGACGAGGCGGGCACGGTGTACTGCTATGACACGGTCAGCGTCACGCCGGTGCGTCACCGCATGGCGTATGTCGGTTACGAGGCGGGGCGTGACAGCGTGCGTTACCGCTGCCCGGCGTTGCACGAGGGCTGGGATTGCCCCAGCCAGAACAAGTGCAGCGCGGGCCGGTCGTACGGTTTGACGGTGCGGGTGCCCTGTGCGGTGGACCTGCGCCGTTTTCCGCCGATCCCGCGGGCGACCAAGGAGTTCGAGCGTCGTTACAAGGGCCGCACGTCGGTGGAGCGTGTCAACGGCCGTCTGAAGGTGTTTTGGGGGGTGGACGATGGGAACGTAACGGGTGCTCGTCGCTTCCATGCCTTCGTGGGCGTGGTGATGGTGGTGCATGGAATGTTTGCGTTGTTGTTGGCGCGGGCACCGCGTTGGGAGGGGACGTTGGGGCAGACGCGGTTGGGACCGATCGCGGAGGCGTTACGCCAACCGCCAGCGGCTTGAGTCGCTGCCAACAACGCAACCGCCTCGGATTTCCGCGTTGCGAGAGCAAAACGGCCGGTGTATCGTGCAAGTTGTCGGCGCCCAAGATTCATTCGTTTCCAAGAGTTCAACGCGATCCCCATGTGGCCCGAACAACCGCAAACCGATCGGATGCTCGACGAAGCGCGGCGCGGAGAGGCCGAGGCCGTCGAACGCTTGTTGACGGCGCACCGCGAACCGCTGCGGCGCATGATCGGCCTGCGTCTGGACCCGGCGTTGGCCGCCCGCGTCGATGCCAGCGACATCGTGCAGGACGTGCTGCTCGAAGCGCACAAGCGCTTGCAAGACTATCTGAAAGACCCGGCGATGCCGTTTCACCTGTGGCTGCGGCACATCGCCAAGGACCACATCATCGACGCCCACCGCCGCCATCGCCAGGCCCAGCGGCGCAGCCTCGACCGCGAGCAACCGATCGTGCCAGCCGTGCTGGCGGACCACTCGTCGTATGAGTTGGCCGGTCAACTACTCGATCCGGAGTTGACGCCGGCCACGGAAGCGATGCGCCGCGAACTCCAGCGCCGCCTCGACGCGGCCATCGGCGAGTTGGATGAGGACGACCGCGAGATCATCCTGCTGCGGCACCGCGAGCAGATGGCGAATCAGGACGTGGCGAATGTTCTGGGTCTGAGCGAAGCCGCCGCTTCCATGCGTTATCTGCGGGCCGTGCGGCGGTTGCGATCCGTGCTGTTGCCGAATGCCGGGACGGACGAGTCGAGGAATCCTCTGTGATGGAGACGCCTCCTTCAACGACGGCGGAAGAGCGCGATCAGCGCCTGGCACGACTGCTCGCCGATCTGAGCGATCAGACGCGCCGGGGTATTCGTCCCGATCTCGACGCCGTGTCCATGCAGCATCCTGACTTGGCCGTCGAATTGCGCGAACTGTGGGGCGCGGTGGTGCTGGCCAATGAACTGGCGCGGGGAGCGTGAAAAACCACTAGCCCGGAGCGCGAGCGACGGGAAGAACCCGTCGCTCGCGCTCCGGGCTAGTGACGCATCGATGAAGGGCAAATCGTTCGGCGATTACGAACTGCTCGAAGAGATCGGCCGCGGCGGCATGGGCGTCGTTTACCGCGCTAAACAACGCAGCCTCAACCGCACTGTCGCGCTCAAAATGATTCTGCGCGGCGAACTGGCCACACCGGAAGACCTGGCGCGGTTTCAGACCGAGGCGCAGGCGGCCGCCCACCTTGAACATCCCAACATCGTGCCCGTTTACGAAGCCGGCCAGCGCGACGGCCAGGCGTATTTCAGCATGCGCTTCGTCGAGGGGCAGACCTTGGCCGAGATGCTGGCGCGCGGGCCGCTGCGGCCTCGGGACGCGGCCCGCTATCTCGCCGCCATCAGCCGGGCCGTGCATTACGCCCACGAACACGGCATCCTGCATCGTGATTTGAAACCGTCCAACATCCTGATCGACAAGGACGATCAACCGCACGTCACCGATTTCGGACTGGCCAAGCGCGTTTCCGGCGAAGCGCCGCAGGCGGGACGCACCGAGACGGGCGCTATCGTCGGCACGCCCGCGTACATGGCGCCCGAGCAGGTGAGCAACCGCCGCGGCACACCCAGTCCGGCCAGCGATGTCTATAGCCTCGGCGTGATCCTCTACGAGATGCTCACCGGCCGACCGCCGTTTCAGGCGCCGACGCCTGTGGATACGCTGCTGCTCGTGCTCGATCAAGATCCCGTTCGGCCGCGCTTGCTCAACCCCGGCGTCGATGCCGACCTGGAGATGATCTGCCTTAAGTGCATGCAGAAAGAGCCGGACCTGCGCTATCCCAGCGCCGCGCTTTGGCCGTCGACCTGGAGGCTTACCTGACCGGCGAAGCACTGTCGGTGCGCTCGGGCCGGCTGGCCAGCGTGTTCAACCGCACGTTCCGGGCGACGCCTCATGCGGTGGTGATGGAAAACTTCGGCCTGTTGTGGATGATGCACAGCGTCAAAATCCTGCTGCTCTGCGGCCTGACGACCTGGATGGCCTGCCACGACGTGGACAATCCCTTGTGGTATCTCCTTCTTTGGGGCTGCGGCCTCATCTTCTGGGGGATGATCTTTTGGCGACTGCGCAAGCGGGCCGGGCCGGTGCTGTTCATCGAACGGCAGGTCGCCCACGTCTGGGGCGCGGCCATCGTGGCCACCATCGGCGTCTTCGTGGTCGAGATGTTGCTAAAGGAAAAAGTGCTGTCGCTGGCGCCGATGCTGGCCCTCATCGCCGGCATCACCTTCGCCGTCAAGGCCAGCACTTTGTCCGGTTCGTTCTACTTTTCCGCCGCCGCGGAATTCCTCACCGCCGTGCCGATGGCGCTGCCGCCCTTCTACCCGCGCTACGGCATTCTGCTCTTCGGCGTCGTCACGGCGGTGTGCTTTTTCGTGCCGGGACTGAAGTACCACCTCCAACGGCTGCGTTCAAGGAAGGGCGAGGAGTCGATTTCGGCCGGGCGCTAGTCATCCGTCAAGTTTTCACATTTGCCCTCCCACGATTGGACTAGATTCAACCTGTGAACTAACCTTTTGATGCCGGAATAAAGAGAGGGCGTCCTTGCCCGGACTGCGCTCTCCTCCCCTCGCCCCTTGCTCCGCCCTGCGCCCCAACAGGGAGAGCATCGCGGCCCCGGTTCGCTATGCCGGCTGACTGGAAGATCCGGCTCGTATGTTCCTGGCAAAGGTGGACGCCGTGGACCAAGCCATTCCCGCCCTGAAGAAATTGCCGAAATGGGCTCGCCAAGCGGCGCGCAACCCATCCCCGGCTATCGCCTCATTGAGCCGCTCGGGCGCGGGGGCTTTGGCGAAGTCTGGAAGTGCGAGGCCCCCGGCGGGCTGTTCAAGGCCGTCAAGTTCGTGCCCAATCAGGAGGACCAGACTGGCCCCGCCAACCAGGAACAGGAAGCCCTCCAGCGCATCAAGACCATCCGCCATCCGTTCATCCTGTCGCTGGAGCGCGTCGAGGTCGTCGAGAACGTCCTCGTCATCATCATGGAGTTGGCCGACAAAAGCCTCAACACGGTGCTCGGCGATTACCAGAGCAAGAACTTGCCGGGTATTCCCCGCGAGGAGTTGCTGGGCTATCTGCTGGAAGCGGCCGAGGCGCTCGATTGGATGAACTTCGGGCACGGCTTGCAACATCTGGACATCAAGCCGCACAACCTGTTCCTCATCAGCAATCACCTCAAGATTGCCGACTTCGGCCTGGTGGATCGGCTGAGCGATACGGAGAAGAGCAATCCGACGCTGCGTCAGGGCGGCATCACGCCGCTCTACGCCGCCCCGGAGCTTCTCAGCGGCACGGTCAGCCGCAAGTGCGATCAATACAGTCTGGCCATCGTCTATCAGCAATTGCTCACGGGCCAGCTGCCGTTCTGGTCGCGGAACATGTATCACCTTATGATGCTGCACATGACCGGGCAGCCCAACCTGGAGCCGCTGCCGGCCGAGGATCGGCCGGTCGTCGCCCGCGCCCTGTCCAAGCGCGGGGAGGACCGCTATCCGTCGTGCCTGGACTTCCTGCAAGCGCTGGTGTGCGGCGAGGGTAGCGCGAAGGTCGATTTGCAGCACCGCGCCGCCACGGTGCGAAAGATCGTCGCCGACTGGAAGACCCCGGAGCGGCCCACCAAGTCGGTGCGGCGGATCGCCGCCCCCACACTGCCGGCCGAGCCGCGCATTCCGCCCCCGGAGCCGCCGTCTTCGACTGTCCCCACCAGCACGGACTCGGACTCATCCACCCCGCTGGACAGCACGTTCCGGTCGATGCCGCGCCGTCCCGGTGTGTCCTCGGCACCCACCGTGCCGGCGGAAATCGAAAGCAGCCCGCCGCCGAGCCGCCCGCCGGCGACGGTGCCACACCCGTCCCTGGTATCCGATTACAGCCCGACCCGAACCCGGGTGACGCCTCCTTCGGGATCGTCGCCGTCCGTGCCGGGCTATCGCTTTTTGAAGTGCCTGCAACAAACGCCGCTCGGCGATGTCTGGAAGGTCGAGGACGAGCAGGATCGGCCGCGTCGGGCCTTGTGCCTTCCCGTGTGCGCGGCCCAGGATCCGACCTTGCCGGAGCGCTTGCAGCGCTTGCTCCACCCGTCCTTGCCGCCGATGGAGGTGGCGTGGAGTCCGTCCGGGCAATTCGTCCTTATCACGGAAGAATACGCGCTCACCCTGCGCGATCACCTGGAAGCGTGTCAGAAACGCGGACTGCCCGGCATCCCGCGCGACGAATTGCTCGGCTATTTGCGCACCGCGGCCGAAGTGCTCGACTCCCTCTACGTGCATCACGGCTTGCCGCACCTGGGACTGAATCCGCGCACGCTCGTGTTGCATCAGGGTTCGTTGTGGCTGACGGATTATGGATTGGTGCCGCTGGTTTGGCTGCCGACCGGACAATCGGTCGCCACCCTGAATGGCCGTTACGCCGCACCGGAGCTGTCCGATAAAACGGACCTGCGGGCCGCTCGGCCCGACGATCCGGCGTGGTCGGCGGTGCTGGGACGAGCGGCGCCGGCGTCGGATCAATACAGTCTGGCTCTCATTTACGCGGAGTTGCTCAACGGCATGCCGCCCCGCTCGCCGCGCTCCAATTCGGGCTTCCACCGGCGTCCCACCATCAACCCCTGTCGCAAAGTCGGCCGCGCCGAAAGCTCCTCCATGCCGACGTCGAACCTGCCGCGCATCGACATGGATTTGATGCCGGCCTGCGACCGCGACATCCTGCGCCGCGCCTTGCACAACGATCCCGAGCAGCGTTTCGCCAACTGCACCGCCCTGATCGCGGCCCTGCAAGAAGCCGCCGTCCGCAAGGTTCGGCCGGAAGACCTCTATCATCGACTGCCATCGGTGATCCCCTTCCCCAGCCTGCAAGGCGAGCCGCCGCCTCGGGACATCGTGTTGCCCGCCGTGCGCGAGATTGTGCTCGATTTGGCCGCACCGGTCCTGGCCGCGCTGGGTCCGAGCCGCAACGTCGAGGGGTCGCCGAATGTGCGCTTTATGCAGTCCGGCGATGCATGGGAGTGCAAATGTCCCATCCAGCTCTTCACGGGCGGCCTGGCCCTCAAGGTCGAGGGTTTCCGCAGCGAATGGCAGGCTCGTATCCTCCACGAGAGCGCCACGTCTTACGTATTGCAGGTGGATCTCCAGGCGCCGCCGAGGCCGGAGGACCGCGGGATTCCGCTGATTCACCTGGCCGTCGAGTTGGACGTGCATTCGGCGATGGTCTCGACAAAACACTATGCGGAAGCGCGCATTCGCGTTCGGCCCGCCGGCGAGCATCCCGAGCGGGCCGCCGCCGCCTTGCCCGAACTGGCCCCACGCCTGTTCGACAGCATGCGCAGCTATTTGCAGGCCGGCCCCGATCAACGCCGCGAGGACCGCTGGCAGTGTCCGCAGCCGTTGCACGTCTATCCTGTGTTGCCCACCCTGGAGCTGGAGGAAGTCCTGGAAGGGATCAGTCGTAACATTTCGCTGGGCGGCGTGAGCTTCCGCGTCTCGCAGCCGCCCCGCGCCGAGCAAGCCTTCCTGCATTGGCACAAATCCGCCACCGTCTCGCGCTTCGCCGTCCTCGCCCGCATCATCCGCGTGCAACCGATGGCTGGTGGCGGCTTCGAGGTCGGCGCCTGCTTCCCCAGCGCTTCTAAATAATCCGCCGCTTGTTATTTCTTTAGCTCGCGCACGGCGTCATCGAGTCGATTCAACACGTCCTCCGTATCCGCCGCGGTCATGGCCGCACAGAAACCGTGATGGCAGGCCGCCCCGCCGTAATCGTGGAAGTAGACGCCCTGCCGGGCGGCGGCGGCGATGAAGCGCAGCATCTGCTCGCGTTGATGCCGCACCGCATCTCGGTAGTTGCGCACCGGCCCCGTCAGGCCAAAATAAATGCCGAAGCGCGCCCCCAACCCCTCCGCACGGCTGGCAACGTCGTGACGGGTGAACAGTTCGTTGAGACCGCCGTAAAGACGATCGGCGACGGCGTGGATGTGCTCGTAAAATCCCGGTTGGCGATACGCTGTCACCGCCGCCAGCGCCGCCGCCACGGCCACGACATGCCCGTTGTACGTGCCGCTGTGCTGGCAGTCGCCTTGCGGCATGAGCCGATCCATGATCTCCTTGCGCCCGCCGAACACGCTCAACGGGAACCCGCCGCCGACCGCCTTGCCGAGCGTACAGAGGTCGGGGGTGACGCCGAGATATTCCTGCGCGCCGCCGGGCGCCATGCGGAACGCGCCGAGGACCTCATCGAAAATCAGCAAGACGCCGTGTGCTTGCGTCAAACGGCGAAGCGCAGCCAAAAACTCGGCGGTCGGCACAATGCAGCCAGCGTTGTAGTAGATCGGTTCGCAAATCACCGCGGCCAGTTCCGGGCCATGTCGGGCAAACGCCGTTTCCAGCAGGTCGGGCCGGTTGTACGGCATCACAACGAGGTTTTGCTCCAGACCGTCCGGCAAACCGGAAGACCCCGGATAAACCGTCGGCGCATCCTCCGGCCCGAGGCGGTCAGCGGGCGTGCCGATGGCGTACATGACCTGATCGTGATAGCCGTGAAAATTGCCCTCGAATTTGAGCAGTTTGGATCGGCCGGTGTAGGCCCGTGCCAGGCGCAGACAGTGCAGCGTCGCTTCCGTGCCCGAGCCGGTGAAGCGAACCCGATCGCAACAGGGGATCGTCTCGCACAGGAGGCGAGCCAGCTGCGTGTGCAGCTCGTTTTCGTAGGAGCAGGCGGCGCCGCGGGCCAGGACGCGCTCGACGGCGTGGCGCACGCGCATGTCGCCGTGGCCCAAAAGCGTCGCGCCGTGGCTGCAACAGAGGTCGATGTATTCGCTCCCGTCCAGATCCCAGACGCGGCAGCCGTCCGCCCGGCTCACGAGCATCGGATGCCCCAGAGCGCGGTTGAGGCGCGTCGAGGCGCTCACCCCTCCGGCCAGATACGCGCAGGCTTGCTGATACTGCTCGACGACTCGGCTCACAGAGTCCTCCCGCAATGAATCGTTGTTGAATCCGAATCAGCGCACCAGTCCACGCTGTCGCAGGTAGGTCAGCACCAGCCGATCGAACGGCACCTGATTGCTGGTGAACAGGCACGTCACGCCGCGGCGCGTACAGAAATCGTGCAGCGCGGCGCGGTAAGCGGCAAGGTTCTGCTTGTAGCGCCGCAGCAGGGGACCACTCACGGTGATCTCCGCCACGTCGGCATCCTCGACATCCACGAGCCGCAGATCGCCGGCGATTTCCGGCTCGATCTCTTCCTGCGATAGAATCTGGATGACGTACACATCCATCTGGCGGGCGACGAGGTAACGCAGGGCCTCCTCGTAACCGCCCTTGTCCATGAAATCGCTGAGCACCACGACGATGCCCTTGCCGCTGCTTTTGATGCTGAAACTGCGTAGCGACTGCGCCAGGTCGCTCGGCCCGGCCGCGTCGATTTTGCCGAGAAAATCGAGCAAACGCCACAGGCTGCGCCGGCCACGCAAGGGCGGCATGGCCCCCCCCCACCCCAACCCTCCCCCACAAGGGGGGAGGGAGTTTCTTTCCCCCCTCCCCCCTTGTGGGGGAGGGTTGGGGTGGGGGGGGATTGAATGCTTCGACGACGACGCGGTCGAGGTTGACCAGGCCGATAAATCCCAGCGCCGCCGCGATCTGTTTGGCGTAGTGCAGCTTGGTCGGCGTGCCGAAATCCATCGACAGGCTGTTGTCAAGGAGGATGTAAAAGTGAAGGTCTTCCTCTTCCATAAACAGCCGCAAAAAGAGGCGATCGAGGCGGGCGTACAGGTTCCAGTCGAGGAAGCGCAGGTCGTCGCCGACGACGTAATTGCGGTAGTCGGCGAACTCGACGCTTTGCCCCTTGCGTTTGCTGCGCCGCTCGCCCTTCAGGCGGCCGAGGAAGATCTTGCGCGACACCAGTTCGAGTTGTTCGAGCCGGGCGAGGAACTGCGGTTCGAGCAGGGGAGCCGGGGCGTCGGGCATGGCAATTCAACTCCGTGGATCGAGAGTCAGCTCGAAGCCGGGCAGCAGTTTGGTGGTGTACGTCTGGCCGGGGCCAAGCTCCGTCAGCCGCCATTGACCGCGATAGCGCCGACGCACCTGCAAGCGCAGCTGCTCGGGACCTTCGCGGGTGTCGAAGAGCCAGTATTCCTTGATCGACGGCACTTGCAGATAGAGCCTGACGTTGCGGATTAGATCCTTATCGGGATCGTCGAGAGACAAAACTTCCACAACGAGGATGGGGCTGACGTCTTGCCAGCGAACGGAGTCCCAGGGAAGTTCCAGCGGAAAGTTCCGGTAGGCGGCCACGTCCGGCTCGGGATTGGTTGTGCCCTGGTCTCCGGGGACGAAAACGCGAGCCTTGTTACTTGTGAAATTGATGACGTCCGGTTGATAATGCGCGTAGAGTTTGAGTTTGAAGTAGACCCAATCCTCCACGCGGTTCTCCGGAAGATTCGGTTGAGGCGACACGTAGAGTTTCCCATCAATGAGTTCGTATTGGTAACCTTCGACGGCACGAGCGGCCGTGAACTCCTCGAAAGTCATCGGCCGGCCGTGGTCTTTCGGCCCGAGTTTCTTCACCGCGATAGACATTGGCCCTCCTCCTTCACGCTTTGGCGCTGACGGCTGCATCGGCCGCCTTCTCCTTGACCTCGTTGAGTATCTGTAATAGCACCGAGTCTGTCGAGATGTTCTCCGCCTGCGCCTCGAAGTTGAGCAAAATGCGATGCCGAAGCGACGGCAGATACGTGCGGCGAATGTCCTCGAAGCTGACATTGTAGCGTCCTTCGAGCAGCGCACGAACCTTGCCGGCCAGCACGAGCGCCTGTGCCCCACGGGGACTGGCCCCGCAGCGAATGTATTTGTTCGTGTCCGCCGCGGCGAACTCGCCGCCCGGATGCGTGGCGAGGACGAGACGGATGGCATAATCCTGTACCGGCGGGGCGACGAGTACCTCGCGCACCAATTGTTGCCAGCGGCGAATCTCCTCGGCATCCATCACCTTCTCCGCCGCCGGCCATTCGCCGCGTGTGGTGCGCTCCAGAATCGTCGCCATCTCGGCCCGGCCGGAATAGTTGACGATCAGCTTGAAAAAGAAGCGGTCGAGCTGCGCTTCGGGCAGTGGGTAGGTTCCCTCCTGCTCGATGGGATTTTGCGTGGCCATGACGAAGAACGGCTCTTGCAGGCGGTGGACGGTGCCGCCGATGGTGACGCTGTGTTCCTGCATCGCTTCCAGGAGGGCCGACTGCGTTTTCGGCGTCGCCCGGTTGATCTCGTCGGCCAGGACGATCTGGGCGAAGATAGGGCCGGGCTGGAAGCTGAAATGCCGCTTGCCGTCGGGGGCCTCGGTGATGATGTTGGTGCCGATGATGTCCGACGGCATCAGGTCCGGCGTGAACTGGATGCGGTTGAAGGATAGATCAAGTACCTGGCTAAGCGTGCGCACCAGGAGCGTTTTACCGAGGCCCGGCACGCCTTCGAGCAGGGTGTGCCCGCCGACGAACAGGCAGGTCAGGACGCCGTGAACGATGTCAGTATGGCCGACGATGACCTTGCCGATTTCCGCCTGGACCCGGCCGTAGGCGGTGCGGAACTGTTCGGCACGCTGCTGCATGGCATCTGCGGAAGTCATGGTGCCTCATTTCACATAGCCCCCGCTTGCCGGGGGAACTTATCACCCCCGGCAAGCCGGGGGCTATGTGGAACTGTCGTCTTTCTTACGATCTTCCAGCGCCTTTTTCTTGGCCTTGAGCAGCCGGTCGGCGTAATCAGTCGCCTCCGGCTCCGGCTGCGCCACGCCAAGCCCCGGCCCGGCGGGTCGCGCTTCCGAAGGAATCGACGCCGGCGGAGCGCTGGCGGCATCCGCGCCGGCTGGCAATCCGCCCACCGGGCGGGTTTCGCCCTCGAATCGTTGTGTGGAGCGCATACCCGGCGGATGCCAGCGCATCTGCAAGCGTTCGACGACTTCGGTGTGCATCGGCTCCGGCACAGGGAGTCCGCGCAATCGTGCCCAGATATAGCGCGCCCTCTCCGCAATCCGTTCCGGCGAGAGCGCCAACCGCCGCACGGCCACATCGGACAAGAACAGCACTGCCGCCAGGAACACCAGCCAGTACCACAGCGGTAGCAAACTCTTGACGCGCTCGGGCGCCGGGCGGAACACCGCGCCGGGCTCCGCCGCGTCGGCTAACAGGATCTCATCTTCCACATAACTGCGGCCGCCGGTCAGCTCGCGCAGGCGTTCCAGTAACGGCGTGTTGCTGACCAATTCGGCGAACTCCGGCGAGTACGGCAGCGTCACGCCGGCGCGGACGCTATCGACGCCTTCCTCGATCTCGTGTTCCTGCCCGTCGCGGCCCTTGACCTTTTTCGTCCGCACCGCCTGGGCGTTGAGAAAGTACGAACCGGCTTCCTCGGCCTTGACCTCCGCCTCGTATTGCCCGCTGCCGGTCTGCACGAAACGCAATTCGCGCTGTTGTCCCGGTTCGTCGGCCTTCCCATTCGGCAGGGTGATACCGCCACGGAGCTTCAAATGCACATCCGGTTGATTATCGTCCGTGCGGGCGTCCACGACGATGCGGATCTTGCCGTCGCGGTACTCTGTGGTCATGTTCAGCCGCCGGCTCTCGGTCGGCCGCAGCGACCAGTCGATGACCTGCTCCCAGAACTTGCCGAAGATGCCGCCCCGTCCCGCCCCGCCGCCCCGCGTCCAGTCGCGCGACCAGAATTTCGGATCGCCGGCGTCGCTGGTGAACGCCACCGCCTTGCCCAACCCGTAGTGCCAGTACGCCAGCAGCGGAAACTCCTGATCGGCGAAGCGCGGCGTCTGTATCGAGATTTCCACGAGCGGCGACGACTTGGGCGTGGTCCGCACGAAGCCGCCCAGTTGGGGGCACCGGATCGGGCAGGTGATCCGTCGGGCCGCTGCGAAACAGGATCTGCGGCGTGAAACGCTTCTCGTGCAAGAACGACTGGCTGACCAGCCGCGATTCCTTGATGTAAATGGCCGGCAACTGGCGCGGGTCTTTCACGGAGTAAGCCCGGCCGCCCGTCGCCTTGGCGATAGCCGCCATCTTCTGATCTTCGGTCAACCCGTGACAGGCGACGCCCACCGTCGTCACCGTCACCTTGTCTTTCTTCATCGCCGTCAGGATGGGCGGTGTGTAGACGGGGTCGCCGTCGCTGATGACGATGACGTGCTTGGTGGCCAGTTCCTTGCGCGGGTCGATCGAGCGCCTGATGGGCCATCTGCAAGGCGGGGTCGAAGTCCGGCATGTCGCCGGGCGACATGCGGTCGATCTGGGCGAGGATGTTCGCTTTGTTGCCGCCGATCTGCTGCAAGGGGATGTGCCATTTGTGGACGAAGTCATAGTAGATGACGCCGACCTCGTCGGCCGGCCCCAGCCGTTCGACGGCCAGCTTGGCGATGCTGCTTCTGCCACAGGTTGCCGTCCGCCATCTCGGAGGCGTGCATGATGAGGACCAGCCCCCCCTTGCCGAGCACCTTGAACGATTTGATCTCGGAGTCCACCGGCAGCGCCTTCTCGACTGGCGTGTTCTGCCAGCCGCCGGCGCCGAAGCCGTCCGGCCCGCCGATCATGACCAGCCCGCAGCCCTGCTCGTGCGTGTTATCGCGGATCACTTCCTGCTGTTCCTCGCCGACCTGATCGGCCGCGACGTTGGCGAGGATGACGCAATCGAAATTGCTGAGGAACACGGCCAGTTTGTCGCGGCCCTTGTAGCGATCGAGCATCTCGACCGGCCCGGCGACGATCTTGAACTTGGCCCCGCCGGCATCGCGCAGGGTCTCGGTCAGGAAACGATGTTCGCCGGCCTTGCCTTCCAGAAGCAAAATGCGCCGCTGTCCCCGCGCCACCACATGCGCCGCCGCCCGGTTGTTCTGCACGCGGTCGCCGGGCAATTCGCGTTTGATTACCTCGCCCTTCTCGTCCTCGACCCGTTCGGGCAAAAACTCGGCCTCGTAACTGTACGAGCGCTGCTCATCGGCCAGCGTGCGCGTGAACGTGATCACATTCAGCCCGCGCCGCAGGGCCACCATTTTCGTCTCCGCCGCCGGCGCCTTTTGACCCTCGATGATCTGTTTGAGGATCAACCGGCCGATGACGATGTTGGGATTATGACTGCGGACCAGCACGCGCACCGGCACGCGGGCCCCCTGCTCGATGACCGGCGGCGCTTCCACACGCTCGACGAGCACTTCGTCTTCATTGGTCTGCCCGGCGGCCACGGGCAGCACATTGATCTCGACGCCGAGCGTCTGGGCGAGGCGGGCCTGTTCCTCGGCGTTGCCGAGGTTCTCGTTGCCGTCGCTGATGAGGACGATGCGCTTGCCGGTATCGTCGGCGAACGACGCCAGGGCCAACTTCAGGGCCGCGGCGATGTCGGTGCGATTACCGTCCGGCGTGGGCGGCAGTTCTTTCAGGTTGAAGCGCGGCGCGTCGCTGGGCGGCAATTCCAGGCGTGGCCGCCGACCGAAGACGATCAGTCCCGCCTGGTCGCGCTCGTGGCTGGCCCCTCGCCGCCCCACGGTGGCGTTGATGAACTGCCGGATGCGCCGTTCGCGCTGGTCGATCTTGCCGCCCTTGCCGGACGGATCATCGACCAACTCCTCCGGGATGCTCTGCGAGCGATCAACGACGAACAGCACGGTGACATGATCGTTCGGCTGGCGCAGCTGCGGCTCCGCCAGCGCCAGGGACAGACAGATGACACCGGCGCTGCGCAACCCGAGCGCGATCCACGGTCGCGGCTCAGAGCGATTCAACCGCGGCGCGGCAAGCAGGAAGAACAGCGGCACCAACAGCAATAAGAGCAACCACCACGGCTGAAGGAACGTCAGCCCGCGCAGATCGCGGCCCATATCCAGAAGAATCGTCCCGGCTGCGTTCAGCCACATCCCGCCGGCACCCAGGAGGGCGAGGACGGCGACGCCATAGCCGAGGGACGGCCGCCAAGCGCCGGTCAGTGCGAGGACTGCAAACAGACAGATGGATAACGCGATAGTGGAGACAAGAATCCACCCTCCCCAGCGCGGCGAGAGTGTCAATCCTCCCACACTGGCCACGGCTGCGGCGAGACCCAGCACAAGCAGCGGTATGAAATAACGGACATTCCGCCGGCGCAGCAGTCTCAGTGCGGCCAGGAGCGCCAGGGCAAGGCCCAGCAGCACGGCCGGACACCAGTGCGCGGCGAGGAAGGTGAGGAGTGGACCCATCCGCGGTCGATCCTTGCCTGAATCACAGGCGTGCGACGCCTGGCTTGCCCCGTCTCATTGTGGAGGCGGTGCGGAACCCCCGCAAGGACAAATCCGCCGTCGAGGTCAGCTCACCACGGAGTCAGAACCCTTGTAGGGCCGTAGTCGTGGCGCTTACAATCGAACCGGAGCCACCAAGCCCTCGACCCACTGGGCCGCCACCTCCAACCCGTCCACGTTCCCGACCTGGTCGGCGACCGCTCGGCACCGGGTCCGGACTTCGCGGGTCATGAGGCGCGACAGCGCCCGGGCCAGGTGCCCCGTCGTCCGTTGCCGTGGCCCCAGCCGGATTCCTACCCCCAGCCCCTCCAGCCGCCGCGCGTTGTCCGGTTGGTCCCAGGCCAGCGGCAGGACCACCTGCGGCGTTCCCGCAGTCAGGGCCGCGGCCGTGGTCCCGATGCCACCGTGGTGGACGACCGCCGCGCAAAGCGGCAGGAGGTGCCGGAACGGGGCGAATGCGCAGTGGCGGACGCCTGGGGGCAGCCGGGCCGGGATCTGGTGGGATATCTGGTCAGGAGCAGCCCGCGGGCCCCGAGCGACCCGCAGGCGTCTGCGGCCGCCCGGAAGAACGCGGCCCCGTGCGTCATCCCTGTCCCGAGCGTGAACGCGACCGGCGGGGGCCCGCACTGGCAGAACGACCGGACCTCGTCGGCGAGTTCGCTCCCCGCGGTCGCCGTCATAGCGGCCGAACCCGGCCAAACGGATTCGGGCTGGCCAGTCCGGCGGCGGGGCGGCGTACCAGGGCGGGAACAGCCCGATGACCAACTCCGGCGACAGCCACCATCGGAACAGGCGCCGGACCGGGCGAAGCCCCAGCGTCGCCCGCAGCCGGTTCAGCGGGCGGCCCATGAGCAGGTATCCGGCCGCATCGACCGCCGCCCAGTACAGCTCGCCGACCGGACGCGGCAGCCCGCGGGGGAGGGTCAGTCCGCCCGGCATCTCCGGCGGGGCCGAGGTACTCGGGATCAACCCAGGTTGGAGGAGCAGGGTCGCCATCGGGCAGATCCGCTTTTCCTGCACCAGCCGGGCGGCCAGGACGCCCGGGTTGGCGACCAGCACGCTCCCCGGCCCTGCGGCCAGAGCTGGCGAGCAGTTCATACTGGCGGGGCAGGAGCCTGGCCCCCCACCGGGCCATCATCGGCCCGCTTCGCAGCGGGTGCCAGAGGTCCGGGTCGGCCAGCATCCGGCCGGCCTCCTCGGCCGTCGCCAGGGACGGAACCCGAGTCCGAGGTCGGCCGCAAGATCCCGGTGCGGTTCCGGTGCCGCCAGGGTGACCTGATGGCCTCTGGCCCGCAGCCGGACCCCGAGGCCGATATGCGGGAACACGTCCCCGTCGGTGCCCAGGGTGGCGAGGATGGCGTGCATGGCGGAACGTGCCCTCCGCAGTGGCATGTGACGGGCCGCGGGACTGCACCGACCCGGCGATGGCCGGCGCGTTTGCTACAACAATATGGTTATGAACTCTTTCTTTCCCCTGAAACGGCTGGTCCGTGCGGAGGGCCGATAGGAGAACGCCATGACGGAACTGTACAACCAGGTCGAAGAGGCCAGGGCAGCGATTCAATCCCGCTGGAAGGGCCGGCCGCGCGTGGGCATCATCCTCGGCACCGGCCTGGGCGGACTGGTCGAGGAGATCGAAACCGAAACGGTGTTTCCCTACGGCGACATCCCGCATTTTCCCCTCTCCACCGCGCCGGGGCACGCCGGCCGGTTCGTGTGCGGCCGGCTCGCCGGCAAGACCGTCGTGGCGATGGAAGGACGATTCCACGCCTACGAGGGCTACTCGCTGAAACAGATCACGCTGCCGGTGCGCGTCATGAAGGCGCTCGGTTGCGAAATTCTCATCGTCAGTAACGCTTGCGGCGGCATGAACCCGCAGTTCGCCAAGGGCGACCTGATGATGATCGAGGACCACATCAACCTGATGGGCGACAACCCGCTCCTCGGCCCCAACGACGACCGCCTCGGGCCGCGCTTTCCCGATATGTGCTGGCCGTACGATCGTGAATTGCTCGCCCTCGCCCGGCGCGTCGCCCTGGAGGAAAAGATAGTCCTGCATCAAGGCGTGTTCGTGGCGGTGCCGGGGCCGAACCTGGAGACACGGGCGGAGTACCGCTTTTTGCGCATCGCCGGCGCGGATGTGGTCGGCATGTCCACGGTGCCGGAAGTCCTGGTCGGTGTGCATTGCGGCCTGCGCAACGTCGGCATCTCGGTCATCACCGACATGGGCCTGCCCGACGCCCTGGAGCCGACCAACCTCGCCGACATCATCGCCACCGCCAACGCCGCGGAGAAAAAGCTGCGCGTGCTGGTGCGGCGGATCGTCCAGGAATGCTGAGGGAACGGCAATGGGTGAGACGACGCTGCGAACGAAAATCTGGACGGCCGTGGCGCTGATTTTCGCCATGACCTTCCCGACCCTGGCGGCGTGGAGCTATTTCCTGGGCCTGGCGGAAACGGGCGGGCAAACCAACGTCAGGCAGCAGGCGGCCTACGTCATCGGCAAGATCATTCAGTTCAGCTTTCCGCTGATCTTCGTGGCCCTGATCGAGCGCCGCCGGCCGATGTTCACGCTCCCGCGCTTCAAGCAACTACTCCCCGGATTGGCCTTCGCTCTGGTCGTCGCCGGCCTCATGTTGGGGATTTACTTCGGCGTGTTGCGCGGCTCCTCCCTTCTGGCCCAGACGCCAGCACGGCTGCGGCACAAGCTGCAAGAAGTGGATATGGCCACGCCGGCGCGCTACGTCCTCCTGGCCGCATTCCTGGTGGCCGCCCACTCGCTTTTAGAGGAATACTACTGGCGCTGGTTCGTGTTTGGACGCTTGCGACAGCTCTCGTCTCAGATGCCGGCTGTCGTTCTGTCGAGTCTGGCCTTCGCGGCCCATCATGTCGTCGTGCTGTATGTGTATCTGCCCGGCAAGTTCCTCGCCGCGGCCCTGCCGTGTTCGCTCGGAGTCGCCGCCGGCGGCGCGGTCTGGGCGTGGCTGTACGAGCGCGACGACTCCCTGTGGTCGCCCTGGATCAGCCATCTCCTCATTGATGCGGCGATTTTCGTGATCGGATGGGATTTGTTGTGGCCGATCTAACCAGCCCGAGCGCCAGTGAGGGAGCTTCCCTCGCTGGCGCTTTGGGCTGGTCAAGGATTTTCTCATTCGTCGGAGAGCAGGAAATCGCCGGCGTCGAAGCTCGACTTGGAGCGGTCGGGTTTGCGCCGTTCCAGGCCAGCCTTCTCCAGAAGCGACTGGCTCATCACGTCTTCCTCGGCCACCTCGTCGAGGTTACTGCGATTGGGCGGCTCGTACTGGATGATGTATTTGCGCTTGCCGATGGTAATCTCGTCGCGCGGGTGCAGCAGCTTCTCCTGAACGCGGACGCCGTTGACCTTGACGCCGTTGGTGCTGTTGAGGTCGCGGATGTACCAGTAGCCGCCGCGGAAATGCAACTCCGCGTGCTTGCCGGAGATGTTGGGAAAGTGCATGCAAATGTCGCACGACTCGCGCCGGCCGATGGTGAGCAGCTCGCGGATGAGCGGGATCGCGTCGCCGCCGCCGATCGGTTGCAATTCCCCTTGCGCCTCTTGATTCATGATTCGCTCTCTCATTCAGTGGTCCGACCCCAAGGCGTCACTGCTTTCAGGGTTGATGTCCGAAACGATCCGTTCACCCAAAATGACATGCCGATGATTTGGCGTCCTCACCCATGATTTTTCCATTATAACTCATCCCGGCGTTGCGCAAAGGAAGAAATCGCCGGACGTGCTTGACGACCGGCGCGGCCGATCTCTACCTTGTAGAGACGGCCCACATTGAGATTTCTGCCATGCCGTCTGATACCCGTATGCCCCCCGGCTTCACGTCCGAACGGCGCTATTACGCCTTCAGCCGTTTCCTGCGCGAGCGCTTCGGTACGGCGCGTCTATCGGGTGACCATCGACGCCGGCTTCACCTGCCCCAACGTGGACGGCACCGTCACCACTGGCGGTTGCGTCTACTGCGACAACCGCAGTTTCAGCCCCAACCGGCGCCTGCCCCGTGCCACCGTCCGCGCCCAGGTCGAACGCGGCGTCGAGCTGCTGGGCCGGCGCTACGGGGCCGAGCGCTTCCTCGCCTACTTCCAGGCGGCCACCAACACGCATGCCCCGCTCGATCGGCTCCGCCTTCTCTACGACGAAGCCCTCGATCATCCGAGCATCGTCGGCCTGGCCGTCGGCACTCGGCCCGACTCGGTGCCTGACCCCGTCCTGGATCTTCTCGAACAGTATGCCCGTGATCGTTACGTCTGCCTGGAACTGGGACTCCAGTCGATCCACGACCGCTCCCTGGATTGGATGAACCGCGGCCATCATTTCGACGCCTTCCTCGACGCCGTGGCGCGCTGCCTGGGGCGCGGGTTCGACGTGTGCGCACACGTCATCCTCGGTCTGCCGGACGAATCCCACGCGGACATGATGGCGACCGCCGACGCGCTGGCCCGGCTGCCGGTGCAGGCCGTCAAGATCCACAACCTGCACGTCGTCCGCAAGACGCCCCTGGAAGAGATGTATCGGCAGGGGACCGTGCGGATGTTCGAGCGCGAGGAGTACGTGCGGCGTCGTGTGCGATTTTCTCGAACGGCTGCCGCCCGGCATGGTCATTCACCGCCTCAACGGCGATGCGCCGCCGGATTATTTGGTCGCCCCGGAATGGTGCCGCGACAAGCCGGCCTTGCTGGCGGAGATTCACACGGAATTGGTGAGGCGAGATGGGTGGCAGGGGAAGCGATACAAAAGTCCCTGAGCGGGGGGCGTAAGCCCCCTGAGTACAGACTCAGGGGGCTTACGCCCCCCGCTCAGGGCTTTTCCGCCGAGTCGTGAACCTGGGCGACTTCCCGCTTCTTAACGATCGTACCAGTAACTCGGCGGCTGTCCGGTGAACATCGTGGGATAGTAGTTCGCCGCCGGTCGCGCAAAGCTAAGCGGATAGTAGCTCGTCGGTTGCAGCGGCGCGCCAGGGGCAGTGGGGGGCGGCAGGATGTTCGTCGGCGGGGCCACGTTCGCCGGCGGCACGGCGGTCCCTGGCACCGGCGCGGGCACAGGGGGCACGTAAGCGGGAGCGTAGGCAGGAGCGTACGGCGGCGCCGTGGGACCCCCGAAGGCCACCTGCGGCAAGCCCTGCGGGTTGGGCCAGTACGGATAGCCGGTCGGCGCCGGGGCCACGAAATGCCCTTCCAGCGGCCAGTACAGATACCACGGGCCGGCCTGCGGGAAGGCGCTGTTGCGGAAGGCCATCGTAAAACTGCCGTTGATCGTCACGCTCCGATAGCCGACCTGGGCCTGGGCCGAGACGGCCACAAACGGCAGCGCCAGCAGGGCGACGCCGAAGACTCTCTTCATCACTTCACCTCTTCCTGTGATTGCGTCGCACCCCGGCACGGGCCAGCCGCAACGCTCCTGAATAAGGAATATCCACCGCCAACAGGCAAACATTCCCGGCGATAGCGCCGGCGTCCAGCGAAAAACACCTCATCAAAGTCGCAAATGGGGAGGGGAGGTCGCGGGGATGCGCAGAGGTGCGCCAGACGAACCGAAGCGTCCGTCCGGCGTTTTCCGTGAGGCCGTTGCAGGTGCTTTCTTGGGATCGGCTGTCCTGAATCAGGCAGCGCCCGCGGATGCCTTCCGCGAGCGCTGCGGCAACCCCCGGTCGGTTGAGATTCGCTTTTCTACCAGCGCGGCGGGCTGATAGCGCTCAATACCAGTAATTGGGGGCCTGGGCGTACCCGTTCCCGTAGCCATAGCCGTAGTCGGCGGTTTGCGGATAGTAGAAGTAGCCGGCCTGTTGCAGTCCGGTCGGCGAAACCGTGGCCGAAGGGACAGGGGTCGGCTGCGGGGCGGTGAAGGCTGGCGAAGCGGCCGGGGCCGCGGCATAGGCTGCCGCCGTAGTAGGGAGCGCCGTACCCGGAATAGCCATTCCACATGCCGCCGTAGCCGTAGCCATAACCGGAGCCGTAACCGCAGGACAGCGGGTTGTAATGGACACTGCGGGTCACACAACGCTGACGCGCGGTGTGTTCGATGCAAATACTCCGGCACACGTTCCACTGGAGCCGGAAGTCCGCTTGCACCGGCCGCGTCGTCGCGGCCAATCCCAGGGCCAAGAGGCCCACGAATAAAATACGCTTCATGTACCCGATCCTCTGTTCTGGATTTCGAAGGATCGGCCCGCGGCTCCCTGCGGGAACCGTCCGGGCCGCGACATGGAAAGCATTACCCACAAGAAATGGGGCAGCCAGGGAAAACTCTTCGCAAGACAGGGAAGAAAGCAGCTGTGCGGCGTTTTCCGTCGCACCTGCGCTGTCTTTGGCGTTTGTTGACCTTTCGGCTCAAGTCGCAAGAGGACTGTTTCGCGACCGGCCCGCACGATCGGCGTGCCCGTGCGGGTTCGGCGGGAAAAATCGACAGGTTGTTGCGATTGGTCTTTACAGCCGGCGCGGTCGAATCAGCTGAAATCGACGCGCAGCTGCACGAGGTCGTTGCGGGCCACGTCGAGCAGCACAGCGTCCGCTTGCGTGGCGGCTCCATTTGCAGGGTGCCGCGGGCATCGAGGAGCATGGCCCGCTGGGGATCGCGGACGCAGCGCAGCTCGGCCTGGCCGCCGAAACCGCCGCACTCCAGCAGCCGGGCCACGATGCCCGTCGCACCGTCGGGCGCGGGGCGGAGGCTGGTCAGCAGCAGGTTGGGGGCGTCGAGGTGGAACAGCCAGCCCTCGGTCGCCGACGTGCGGCGGCCCTTGCGTCGTCGCCACCACCGGCGCCGGCGTCACCATGCCCAGGGCCGTCTGCATCGGATACTCGCGGTCCAGGCCGATGGCCAGGTCGAACGCCTGCGTCTTCTCGCCCGGACAGACGAGGAGCACGTCGAGCATGCGCCCGCCGTGGCGCTGGTGGAACGGCAGACCGCCGGGGAAGAGCACCGTGTTCTGCCGGCCGAGGCGGATTTCGAGGTAATCGGGCGTCTCCGGCCGGGTGTGGCTGGTGATGGAGGACATGCCGTTGACGCCGCGCAGCAGGGTGGCGCGCTCGTCGCGCCAGGCGAAGCGGGCGGCGTAGTAGGCGTGCCAGGGATAGCCCTGCGGCGGCTGCTCCGGGATGATTTCGATGCGCAGCTCCAGCACCGGCCGGCCCAGCCAGGCGCGGAAGCGCTGGCGGAACTGGGCGAGCACCTGCTCCTGCTGTCGAGCAGCACGCCCTCGCTGACGATCTCGCCCAGGGCCGGCCCCTGCGAAAGCGTGCGGATCTGCCGGACGCGCATGGTGCTGCCGGGGTTGAAGACGAGCTGCTGGCCGAGGCGGCTGACGCGCGTGCGCTGGTCGCGGATGGCGCGCAGACCGCCGGTCTGCGGATCGATCTCCGCCTCGAAGAACTCGTTGCGGACGCAGCGCTCGTCGGCCAGGCGCATCCGCCGCGTCGGCGCACTGCCGGGCGGTCCCTCGCGGGGAATCCAGGCGAAGCCCAGGGCCGGCACCTCGACGACGACGCGGGCCGTCTCGCCGTCGAGCTGGCGCGCCTTGAGCGGGCCGGCCAGGCGGCGGCAGCGCCCGCACGCCTTCCAGCTCCAGGGCCACGCGGCGCTTGAAGCTGCACGGATTGAGCACGAGAAAGCCCGGATTGTTCGGCTGCCCGCGCGCACCAGCCGTTGCGCGAGGGCTCCGCAGCTCGCCTGCCAGGATCCGTTCCACCTGCGTGATGTGCCGTGTCGTAGCGTGGGCCGAGCTGGCTCTGTCATCTCGGGCCAAGACTGCCCATCCACGATCCGCCTCGCTCTCCAGGCGATCCTCGATCTCGTGCCAGACGAGCCAGGAAATCGATGCCCTTCGACCTCCGGCAGCGCGCCGCCGAGGCTGCGCTGCAACGCGGCCAGCGTCCAGGCGGTATCGAGCCGGCGGCGAGCGCGGACCTGGCGGGCGAACATGCTGATCGGCTGATCGCCGCCCAGCTCCCGGCGGTGCCGCGGCTATCCGGCGCTCTCCGTTCGCGATAGCTCTCGACCGGACAGCGCTCGACGAGATAATCGCCGTGGAACTCGTCGGCCTCGGCGGCGGAGGCGTAATCGCCGGGCATCACCTCGTTGAAGTAATTCGACAGCGTCGTCCACCGGCCCAGCACCGGGGCGAAGCCGGCTCAGCTCCAGCCAGTCGTCGTACCACGGACACGCCGGCTTTGTCGCGGTGCAACAGCGCCAGCGTGGCGGCCTGGTCCTGCATGATGGTCTGGTGCAGGTGATAGGTCAGGTGGAAATAGGTCTGGGCGCTGTCGGCGGGGTGCGGCGTGCGCGTGAACGCCTCGACCTGCTTGCCGTCGGGCGACGGCCAGCTGACGACCGGCGAACGGTGCGACGGCAGCACGGCCTCGTCGAAGGCCACGAGCACGGCGCGCGTGATGCCGACGTTCTGCAGCAACAGCGGCAGTTGCGGGTGGAAGCCGAAGCGCTTGCGGGCGAAGACGCGCACCTCCTGGCCGAGCAATTCCTGATGAACTTGCTCGCCCCTTGAGCAAGTTCCACAGTCTGCGATTCGAGCGGCAGCAGGGCGTCCTCGCGTTCGAGGTACGGGCCGCCGCACACCTCCGCGACGTCGCTCGCTCAGCCGTTGGCGCAGCGCCGCCAGTCGCTCGGGCTGCTCCCTGGCGAGGCGCTCGAGCAGCGCGGAGCAGGCGACGAAGTTGAGCGGCAACCCCCTGTCGAACGCCGGCCGGCCACGGGTCGGCGAGGTGCGCGTCATCGAGCAGACACAGATCGATCAGGTGCAGCGTGACGGGGTAGAGCACTTCGCGTGCCGCCAGCAAGCGCTCGGCGGCGGACTGCAGATGGCGGCGCGGCGCTTCGGCGTCGGACTCGCCCAGAGCGGCGACGGCCGCCGTCACGTCCTGCCAAAATTCGGAAGCGGCCAGGATGTTCTCGTGCGACATCGCCTCGAACAGCGCCTCGACGTGCAGGTGGCCGAAGCCGATGCCGAAAAAGGGAGCGACGCGCTCCGGTTCCAGGTCGAGCAAAGGCAGCGACGGTTGGCCATTCTCGCCCCACCCGCGCAGCGCCTCGCGCAGGTTGGCCAGGGTGGTCTCGCGGTCGGCGGTGGAGCGGAAGGACAACGGCGCCGGCGGCGCGCACGCGCTCGTCCCAATCGTCGGGCAGGATGAGCGGCGGATTGTCCGGCACGGCGTAGACGTGCCCGGCCGTGGGCTGTTCGTAGTCGTAGGGCGAGCCGAGGCGCGGCGGCGCGGAGGCGCCGGCGAGGGCGGCCGGATGCCACAGGGCGGTGTAGCCGTTGAGGAAAGCCGCCACTTCCTCGTCGCCGAGATAGAGGGTGTTGTGCGTCGGAGGTCGGTAGGGACTCAGCAGGATCAGTTCGCGCGCGTTCATGCTGTGGATTTAGCAAAGCGGCGCGGCAAAATCCAGTAGGTGCCGCGAGCCGAGCGGCACTTCGAGTCCGGCTCGGCTCTCCGGACCTACGCGCGGCGGAGGTGGGAGAGTGTGGCGCGGACTTCGCTCGCGGCGAAGGCAGCGGTCAACACGGAGCAGACGGCCGAGGCCAGGCAGAGCGTGCAAAAGTGCCCGAAGAACACCGGCTGACTGAGCGCCAGCAGAATGCCTGTCAGCCCCAGAGCGCCGGCCACCGCTCCCAGCGCCAGCACGATCCGCGGCCGGGTACGCCAGCGGTCGTCGCCGCCGATGCAATCGAGCACCACGTCGAGCAAGTAGGCCAGGGCACCGAGCGAGGCATCCGGTACGGGACAGTAGCGGGCGATGGCCGACTCCTTGAGGATGTACCGGCTGCCGTCGCCGAAGAACGGTTCCCACATCCGCGAAAGAATGTCCATCTGATAAAGCGTCAGATAAACGGAGATCGCGAAACCGAGGATGCCGAGAATCAGCACCGGCGCTCGGCTCCGCCATGACGAGGGGTTGTGCGTCCAACCGGGCGGGATTTTGTCGTCCGCCATGAAACGCCTTCTCCTCTCGCACTCGATTCGCTTATTTCTTGGCAGTCGCTTCCATGCTATAGACGCGCACGGCCCCGTCGAAGAACGCCACGGCCAGTCGCCGGCCGTCGGGGTGCAGGTCGAGGTCGCGGGCGTTGTTCGGCAGCTTCAGGCTGAAGAAATCCTGGGCCGCGTCCGGCTTCCAGAACCACAACACGCCGCCGTTGCCGCCGCCGACGCCGCGATGAAGCCGGCCGGGTGAAGACGCACGCCCCAGGCCGTGCCCTGGAAGTTCGCCTTGGGCCGCAGCAGTTGCTTCTGCTTGCCGGTCGCCCAGTCGAACAGCACGACGAGCGGATTGCCGATGCCGGCGAAGGCGTTGCTCACGTTGGTGATGCCGGCGCAGGCCAGCAGGGAACCGTCGGCGCTGAACGCCATGCTGCGCACGCCGCCGATGTCGGCCAGGAAAGACGGGTCGTACTTGTGGAGCACCTTGGCGTCGAGCTCGCGCACGGCTTCGCCCTTGGCCAAGTCCCACACCTTGACGACGCCCTTCAGGTCGGCGGAGACGAGGTGCTTGCCGTCGGGGTGGAAGGCGACGTTGTAGACGTGGCAGTCGTGGCCCGGCGAGTTCGCGCATCGAGCTTGCCGTCGGCGACCGACCACAGCTTGACGAGGTGATCGTTGCCGCACGAGGCGAGCGTCTTGCCGTCGGGGCTGACGGCCAAGGCGCGGACCCAGCCGCGATGCGCTTCGCAATGTCCGCACGACCGAGGGTTGCTCGGCGTCCACCGGCCAGGCCAGGACCCGGCCGGCCCAGTCGCCGGAGAAGAGCAATTTGCTCCTTCGGCGGCGAACGCCAGCGGCAGCGCACCCAACTCTTGTGGCCGGTCAGGACGGTCTTCTTGCCGCTGGCCAGCTGCCAGCGGACCACGGCGTTGTCCTGGGCGCCGGCGAAGACAAACCGGCCGGACGGGTCGAACCGGCAGCCGACGAGCGGGCTGGCGTGCTTGACTCCTTGACCAAATGCGTCTTGGCCGGGTCGATCTTCGGGCGGGGGCGGGGGTCATGCCAGCACCTCCTTGATGGCGCTGGCCTTGGGGTCGGCCATCGGGATGGGCCGCTGATTGACGTAGTAGTTCTTCTTCGGGTCGAGGCCCAGGGCGCGAAGGTAGGTGTGGAACAGGTGCCCGCCGTTGACCTGGCGGTCGGTGACGGCGGTGCCGTTGGCGTTGGTCTTGCCGGACGACGCCGCCGCCGTTGATGCCGCAGCCCGCCAAGGCGACCGACCAGGCCTTCGACCAGTGATCGCGGCCGTAATTGCGGTTGATGCTGCGGCGTGCGGCCGAACTCCGACATGACGATCACGAGCGTGCTGTCGAGCAGGCCGCGGTCGTGCAGGTCGTCGAGCAGGGCGGCGAAGGGGCGGTCGAACTCGCCGAGTTGCTCGATGTGGAAGTCGAAGTTTTCGTGGTGCGTGTCGTAGTTGGTGTGCGCCACCTTGACGAACGTGGCCCCGCCTTCGAGCAGCCGGCGGGCCATCAGGCAGTGCCGGCCGAAGTCGTGCCGGCCGTAGCGGTCGACGATCTTGCGGCGGCTCCTTGGTGATGTCGAACAGGGCACGCTTGCGCATGAGCTGGGCGGCCTGGTCGTAGGATTGCGTGTACGCCTCGGTCTGGGCGGTGCGGCGCGAGCGATTGAAGCGCTCGTTGGCGTGCATGCGGAAGGTGTGCCGCTGGGCGTCGGCGATCTCCGTCAGGGTGGGCGGCCGGTCGAGGTTGGCCGGGGCGTGGCCGTCGCCGAGCGACACGGAGGCGAAGCGCGGGCCGAGGAAGGCGGCGTCCTCGCTGTTGACGCCGCCGTTGCCGCGCGGCGTGATGTGGATGTAGCCGGGCAGCGGGTTGTCGCCGTCGCCGAGCAGCTTGGCGCAGACCGAGCCGAGGTGCGGGTATTTCATCGCCGGCTCCTGCCGCCGGCCGGTGTGCATGATGTACGCGCCCTTGCCGTGGTCGTCCTCCGCGGTGTTGACGCCGCGGACCAGGGCGAGGCGGTGCATCAGCCTGGCGGTGTGCGGCAGCAGTTCGCAGATGTGGATGCCGGGCACCGAGGTCGGGATGGTCTGGAAGGGGCCGCCGGTGTTGGTGCCGGGCTTGGGATCCCAGGTTTCGAGCTGGCTCGACCCGCCGTGGAGCCAAACCATGAGTACACGCTTCTGTGCTTTTTCCAGTTCGCGGGCGAACGCCGGACGGGTGAAGGAACCGAGGGTCAGCGCCCCCAGCGTGCCGGTCGTCATGCCGGCGAGGAAGTTGCGGCGGGACATTACGTGATCCGCCGAATTACATGCGTAGGAACACCACATGGTTCCGTCCCCCATATAGCCCCCGGCTTGCCGGGGGAAAATCACTCGCCCGGCAAGCCGGGGGCTATGTGAACCGAACCGTTAATGGTTAAACCGACACTCCGCCGACGCCAACAGCGCCCAGGCCATGTCTTGCAGCGCCGCCGTGCGGTTCTGGGCATGACCGGCCAGAAAATCCGCTACTTCCTTGCGCTCCTCGTCGCCGGGCAAACGAGTGAGCACGCTCAGATATAACTCCTCGGCAACGGCATCCGCCTTCGGTAACCGACTGAGCCGGTCGATCAAATTTCCGGGCCGCGGATTGAGCCAGCCGCGCACGATCGCGCCATTCGCCAAAAACAGCGCCTGATCGAGGCGAGCGTCGAACTCTTGCGGCTTACCGGCCGCGCCGCCGAACGTCCTTACGAACTGCGTCACGTTGCCGGAAAGTCTGCCGTATAGAGCGGCTTCCGTCGCGTTCTTGCCGAGCGCCTGCCGCTCCGCGTCGGTCAGCCCGGTCGCCTGCATGATGCTCCACGCCAGTTGCTCCGGCGTCAGCGGCTTCAGGAGCGCGACGGTATAGCTCGTCGGTGCGGCTTCCTTCACGCCGGACGGCAATTCGCTGGAACGCTGATAGGTCTGGCTCAGCGCCAGCTCGCGGAGGAAGCCGCGCATGTCGAACTTGCGCGCGGCGATGTCGTCGGCCAGCATCGTCAGTAATTCCGGATGCGACGGCGGGTTGGCTGAGTGATCGAGGTCGAGCGGATGCACCAGGCCGCGGCCCATCATCAGCGCCCAGAGGCGGTTAGCGATGTTGCGCTTGAACGGCTCGTTGTCGGCGCGGGCCAGGGTCGGGCCGAGCAGGGCACGACGGCTGTAACGCGGCACGGCCCGCTTACCGGGAGCCGGGGCGACGAGGTATTCCTTGCCCTTCTCGACGGCCGGCTCTTTTACGGGCGGTTTGTCCGGCAGGCGCGGCCCGGTGCTTTTCGTCACCTTGGCCGGGTCGAAGACGGATTGAAACGTCACCTCGCCATCGGCCTTCTCGGACAGCATGACGGGTTTCGGGATGAGAGACGTTCGGCTGACGAAGGCGAACAGGCCGTAAAAATGGACCTGCTTGTAATCGTCGATGCGCGGATGGTCGTGGCACTGGCAGCATTGCAAGTCGGTGCCGAGAAACAGGCGGCTGATGTCGCGCGTCAGCACATTGGGTTCGGCCTCGCGCTCCAGATAGAACTTCGCTGCCGGCCGCAGCTTGGGGTCGGCGTCGTCGCCGGACAGGATTTCGCGCACCAACTCGTCCCACGGCTTGTTTGCCGCGACGGAGGTGCGCAGATAATCCAGCCATTCCGCATGGGGACCGTGCCGGTCGCGCAGTCGTTCCATGAGCATGACATCGAGCACGGTGGCGAAATGGCGCGTATGTTCGGGACTGGCCAGCAGTCGGTCGATCAGCGTTTGTCGTTTGCCGGGCGAAGGATCTTTGAGGAAGTCGCGCGTCTGGGCGGTCGTGGGGATGGTGCCGGCCAGGTCGAGGTAAATACGACGAAGGAATTCCGCGTCGGAGGCGGGACCGGCCGCACGGCGGGCGAAATCCGGCTGCGCCGCGGCGATGGCCTGATCAATACGCTCATGCAAGGGCGCCGCGGCGAATCCGGTTGCCGGAGCGAGCGTCAGCACGGTCAGAAGGCAGGGCGCGAACCGGAAACGAAGGAGGGTGCGGTAGGCTAACATGAGGCGTCCTTTCGCACGGCGGGAGGGCAGCGGACGGCGCGGGAGGGCTGATTACTTACAGCTACTCTTCGGGAGCGATCAAGTCAAGTATTTTTGTGAGATCGGCGAACGGTCGAAATGCGCTTAACTAAACGGTCGCTGATCGGTCGGGCCGACGGCCGGCGAGAGGTTCATGGCGGTGTTGATGAGGCCGACGTGCGTGAACGCCTGCGGGAAATTGCCGACCAGCCGGCCCGCTCCCGCGTCGTACTCCTCCGAAAGCAGGCCGACATCGTTGCACAGCCCCAGCAAGCTCTCGAAGAGGTGCCGCGCTTCGTCACGGCGGCCCAGCTGCACCAGGGCATCCGCTAACCAGAACGTGCAGGGCAGGAACGCCCCCTCGCCAGCCGGCAAGCCGTCTACGGAAGGTTTGGTCGGGTAGCGCTGCACGAAGCCGTCGCGCATCAAATCGCGCTGGATCGCCTCCACGGTGCCGCGCACACGCGGGTCCGAGGGAGGCAAGAAACCGACCAGGGGAATCATCAGCAAACTCGCATCGAGATCCTTCGAGCCGTAAGATTGGACGAAAGCGCCGAGTTCGGCGTCGAATCCCTGCCGGCAGACCTGTTCGTGGATGGCGGTGCGGAGCTGTCGCCAGGAATCGACCGGCCCTTCCAGTTTGAAGTTTTCGACGGCCTTGATGACGCGATCGACGGCGACCCAGGCCATGACTTTGGAGTGCGTGAAGTGCCGCCGCGGGCCGCGCACCTCCCAGATGCCCTCGTCTGGCTTCTCCCAGGCCGACTTCAGAAAATCCATCAACACTCGCGCCATCGCCCAGCCAGCCGGCTCCGGTTCCAACCCCTGGGCGCGGGCGTGATACAGTGCGTCGATCACCTCGCCGTAGACATCGAGCTGAAACTGGTTGGAGGCGGCGTTGCCGATGCGCACCGGCCGCGCCCCCTGGTAGCCGGGCAGCCAGCCCAGTTCGAGTTCGGTCAGGCGGCGCTCGCCGGCCAGGCCGTACATGATCTGCGCCTCGGCGGGCCGGCCGGCTACCGCACGCAACAGCCAGCCGCGCCAGGCACGCGCCTCCTCGACGTAGCCGGCATTGAGCAGGGCGAAGAGAGTAAAGGTAGCGTCGCGCAGCCAGCAGA
This sequence comes from uncultured Planctomycetota bacterium, assembly GCA_963767535.1. GTDB lineage: Bacteria > Planctomycetota > Planctomycetia > Gemmatales > Gemmataceae > JAJPHU01. The sequence continues at coordinate 3,237,584 of CAVYEC010000003.1, read as the reverse complement.
AGCGGTAATCCCAGTTGCGCACCCCGCCCAACTGCTCCGGCAAGGATGTCGTCGGCGCGGCCACGATGCCGCCGGTGGGGGCATAGGTCGAGCGCCTTGAGGGTAATCAGCGAGCGCAGCACGGCCTCGCGCCAGGGGCCGTGGTAGGTACAGTGTTCGGCCCACTGCCGCCACCAGCGCTCGGTCTCGGCGATGGCGTCGCCCGTGTCGGCCAGGGGCGGCATCTCCTCATAGGAAGGATGCCAGGTCAGCGTGAACGCCACGCGCTCGCCGGCCGACACCGTGAACTCGGCCGTCGTCCGAAAGTTCTCGTTGCGGATCGGGACGGTGGTGCGCAAGAGCAGCCGATCCGGCCCGCCAATGGCGGCCAGGCCGCCGTCAAGACGATGCACCCACGGCACGATGGAGCCGTAATCGAAACGGATGAGTAGTTCCAGCTTCATGCGCACCTGGCCGCGCTTGCCCTCCACCACCCGCACGAGATCGGGAGCGCGCGTCCGCACCGGCATGCAATCGACAACGGTGACGGCACCCGACGCCGTCTCATGTTCAGTCTCCAGGATCAAGGTGTTGTCGCGGTAGCGGCGGCGCGTGGCGTGAACTTCTTCCTCCGGGGCCAGCTTCCAGCGCCCATGTTCGGGTCCGCCCAGAAGCGCCGCGAAGCACGCCCCGGAGTCGAAACGCGGCAGACACAGCCAGTCGATGGAGCCGTCCCGGCTCACCAGCGCGGCGGTGTAACAGTCGCCGATCAGAGCATAATCCTCGATACGGGACGGCATAACACACCTCGCGGCACCCCGTATGCACATCAACCCGAAAGCGTGGGGATGAGTAGCAAAGATAGTGCCGAACGGCCGAGCTACGGGCGACGGGGCTGGTCAAAAACTGGGGGAGCAACCCTTGAAAGGCCATGTATTCATCGCGCCCGGCGACATTACCCAGTTGAGCGCCGACGCCATCGCCTACTCCGCCAGCGATACGCTGGATCGCGATGGCAACCTGTATTCCGCCTTCGCGGCCCATGTGCCGGGCTTTGCCAAGTGGTTCGAGCGCTGCCGCAAGAAGCACCGGGAGCCGGGCCAGGTCGGTGAGGCGTTCTGGATGCCGCTGGATACCGGACGCAAACCGCTGGGCGTAGTCGCCGTCATCTCGATCGGCGACTCGCCAACCGGCGAGGACAAATCCGGCCTCGCCGTGCGCGCCGCCCTCACCACGGCCGTCCGGCAACTCCGCACCGACAGGGTGGAAAACGAACGCTTGCTGATCGCCTTACCGACCTTCCGGGTAGGCAAAGGGGGTCATCATCAGGAACGTCTGCGTTCCGCTCGTGCCCAGATCGAAGCCGCCGAACGGTTCCTCACCGAAAACGACGGCGTCGATATCGCCTTCATCCCCTACACCGTCCCGCTCTATCAGATTTTTCTCCGGCGCGCCGCGAGGTGCTGGGCGAACCGGACCCGGACGCCTCGCGCTATCCCGAACTGGAGCAAGCGCTCCGGCGCGCGAATGCGTCATCTTCGCCGGCGCCGGTTTATCGTCCGGCGCGGGACTGCCCGACTGGAACAGCCTCGCCCGCCGTCTCAGCGACGACCTCGGCATCCGCTGGGACGACCGCCTCGATTACCTCGACCTCGCCCAGTGGTATCGCGAACGCTTTGGCGCGGAGAAGCTCGCCGAGGTGATTCGCCAGACGTACACCACGGACGCTCACCCGACGCTTGCCCACTACCTGCTGATGGCCCTGCCGGTGCGGCACGTCCTGACCACCAATTACGATGACTTGCTCGAACGCGCCCTGTCCGCCCTCAAGCGCCATCCGGTGAAGGTGATCCACCAGGCGGACGTGGCCCGCACCGGTCGAGACGACGTCTTCGTGGTCAAGCTGCACGGCGACATCGCCCACGCGGAGGAGATCATCGTCACTCGCGACGATTACGAAGAGTTCTTTCACCGCCGCCCAGCTATGGCGCTGTTGCTCGAAGGATTGCTGCTCAACCAGACGTTCTTTTTTGTCGGCTACGGACTGCGCGATCCGAACTTCCGGCAGCTGCACGCCGCATCGCCCGCATGTTGCCCGAGGCCCGCCGACCCGCCTTCGCCACCACCTTTGAGGCGTCTGGCGACAATGGCCCCTTGCTCGTCGAACAGTGGCGCAACAAGCAAGTGCACCTTCTCAATATTCCCGGCGAAACCCTGGCCGAGCAACAACACGCTTTTCTGTGTTTTCTCGACGAATTGGCCGGCCGGGTGGCGGTAGGAATGCCGCAGCTCTTTTTGGCCGCCGAGGTGCAAGTCTCGCCGCAACTGACGCCTCTGCGCAAGCTGCTCATCGAGGAAGTCGGCGCCGCGATGGAGGAGTTCGCGGGACGCGGCCTGACCGGGCCGGCGGCGGAACAGGATGTGCGATACCTCGCCGATGTGTTGCAGTTTTTGACGGCCCACGGTTGGCGGCCGGCCTCGGGCGGCGATCTGACTTTATCCGCGTTGTGGGAGCACTTGGCGAAGCATGCCGAGGGACCGGCCGAACGGCATCGTTTGCTCCTTGCCGCCCTGGGTACCGCGGAAGCGTTTGAGGATGTCGAGCGCATCCGCAAACAGCTCGCGGAGACGGCGGAACTGCCCGCCGGCGCAAGCGATCGGGAAAAGCGTTGAACGCATTTCGTCGAGGTGTTAGCTTCAGACACGGCCATCGCTCGGGGAATGAATCGGAGGAAGCAGGTTCCATGAACACGATCACTCGGAGCAAGCAACTGCTGTTCGCCGTCACCGCGATCACGCTAGCGGCCGAGATTAGTCTCGCCGGCGGCAAGGATGAACGGAAAGAACCGGGCAAGGCGGCCACGGAGCTGACCAAAGTTTCCAAGGACGACCTTCTCACCAAGATCCCCAATTTTTTCTACTTCGATTATCCTTATACTCCCAAGCCGGGAAAGCGCATCTGGCTGCGCGTCGATGACAAGCACTGGGTCGAGCGCTACCCGGATGGAACCGAGAGCAAATACAAGATCCTCGGTCGCGGCAAGGTCCGTGACGACAGCGGGACCGTCGTGGTGAAGATCGAGGGCGATCCGGAGAAAACGCAGACGGAAAACGAGGGCAAGTTCCAGGTGTTCATTCCGGACAAGAGCAACAAGGAACCGGCGATCCTGTTCCGGCATCTGGGCGTGGCTGACTCGAAATGGCTCGATATGTCCTGGTCGGACAACAAAAAGACGTTGATTCAAAAGGTGGAGTAGCGGACTACTGGTTAGCGACGCTTCGCAGAAGCGTGTGAAGAACGCTTCTGCGAAGCGTCGCTAAACGCGCTAGCAGATGATGGTGTGAAACCGCTTGAGCAGTCCTTGCAGATGGTGGCCGTCCACCGGCTTGACCAGGTGCAGGTCGATCCCCGCCTCCGCCGAGCGCCGGCGGTCTTCATCCTCGCCGTAGCCGGTGACAGCGATGAGCAGCGGCCGTTTTTCCTTCGCCGGCCGGTCGAGCCGCCGGGCCACTTCCCAACCGTCCATGCCCGGTAAGTCGATGTCCAGAAGCACCACGTCCGGCCAATTGTCGCGGGCTGCCTCCAGGCCGGCCAGGCCGTCCGGGGCGATCCGAATCTCATGGCCGCGGCGGCGGAACATCATCGCCATGATCTGGGCGGTTTCCGGATCGTCTTCGACGACGAGAACGCGCAATCCAGTCTGTGCCGGCTCCAACGGAAAATCCTCCGCGAACGATCGATCCCAGGAAGACCCTGGCGCAACGGCAGCGCTGGCCGCGACCGTCGCCACGCTGTGTTGGCCGACGACCTCGATTTCGTTGTTGATGCCGTGAACGCCTTTCAGATGCGCGACGGCCGACTGAGCGATTTGCTTGAGATAGTAGCTGGGCAGACAGCCGCGCAAGGTCAGCACACCCGCGCGGCACTCGCAGGAGATGTTTTTCAGGGCCAGATACGGGTTGCCGCGCAATCGGTTCTCGGCCGCCTCACTCAGATCTTGTGGGTCCACGGGGGCAGACTCTTCGACTGGCTCCATCCGCCCGGACACGGTTTTCCCTTCCGTCTGGGCATTCTGACGCGAGGCGAGAAGGCGTTGCAGGACATTCGGTTCCACCGGCTTGAGCAGGTGGAGGTCGCAACCCGCCTCACGGGCCAGTTGGGCGTCGTTTTCCCGGCCGTAGCCCGACAGGCAGACCAGCAGAATGCCAGTCAGGCGCGGGTTGTCCCGCATCCGCCGGGCGACTTCCAAGCCGTCCATCCCGGGCAGCCCCATATCCAGCAAGACGACATCGGGGCGATAGGAATCGGCCAGGGCGAGGGCGGCCGGGCCGTCGTGGGCGATGCGAACGTCATGGCCCCACAAACGCAGCAGGGTCGCCATCGACTCGACCGTGTCCGGCCAATCGTCCACGACCAGCACGCGCAGCGGTGCGGGCGGAGTATTCTCTCTCATGGTCCACCTCCGGCACAGCGACGCCCCAACCAGCGTCGCGACTTGCCTTCCTGTTCGTCTATGCGCAACGGTTGATAATCGGGAAACTATGAGACCGCTGCGGGCGGTTCGAGACGAGGTGGTCCAGCACAAAGCCCAACTCCAATGCCCCATCGCGAGGTGTGGAGAAAAAAAGCCTCGGGGAACGAAGAATCCCCGAGGCTTCCTTTGCCGATCGTGTCTGCCGTTCGCTAGCAAAAAGTACCCCCTAACGGTAGGCGAGTCGGGGGCAGCTGTCAACATGAAAATACTTGGATTTTCCTTCGCTCCCAACGAGTTGCCGGGAACCATGCCAATCGCGAAGACTTGCCCGGATCTTACCATTGCACGAGGGCGCTGCCCCAGCTCAAGCCGGCGCCGAAGCCGCTCAGCAAGAATCCGATCGCCGCGCCGAATGCGTCCCGCCGCGGCCGCCTCGTCCAGCGCCAGCGGGATCGAGCCGGCCATCGTGTTGCCGTAGCGCTCGATGTTGCTGAATACCCGCTCGTCCGGCAAACCCAGCCGCTGGGCGACCGACTGGAGGATGCGCTGGTTGGCCTGGTGCGGCACGAAGAGTTGAATGTCATTGGCGCTCAGGCCGGTCGCGTACAGCAGCTCGCCGACGGAGCGGCATACGGTTTCGACCGCCCAGCGGAACACGGCCCGGCCGTTCATTCGTAAGAAGTGCTGGTTCGTTTGCAGCGCCTCGGCCGTCAGCGGCGTTCGGCTGCCGCCGGCTGGCCGTCCCAACAACTCCGCGCCGGAGCCGTCCGTGCCGAGCTGATAGGCGAGAAAGCCCTGTTCCGCTTCGCCCGGCGCCAACAGCACCGCCCCCGCCCCGTCGCCGAACAACGGGTAAATTCCCTGGTCCGCCGGGTTGACGATTCGGCTCGATACGTCGGCACCGACGACGAGACAGCGCTGGGCATTGCCGGTTTTGACGAACTGTGCTCCGACGGACAGGCCGACCATGAAGCCGGCGCAGGCCGCCTGCACGTCGAAGGCGCCGCAAAACAGGCCCAGCTTTTCTTGCACCAGACAGGCCGTGCCCGGCATCGCCAGGTCCGGCGTGTGCGTGGCCACGACCAGGAGGTCAACGTCTTCTTTCGCCACCCCCGCCGCCCGCAAACAGCGCAGGGTGGCTTCCCGGCAAAGGTCGCTGGTGGCCCAATCCGCCGGGGCATGGCGGCGCTGGCGAATGCCGGTGCGCTCCTCGATCCAGCGCGGATCGAAACTATGCCTCGTCTGCAAATCCTCGTTGCTTACAAGGATGTCCGGCGTATAACTTCCTGTGGCGACGATTTGAAAGCCGGTCAACCTTTTGGTGCGTGCCAAGGGCGCGGCGAGTGGTTGGCGTAACGGTGGATTTTCGCTGGCCGTTTCCGCCACGCCGGATATACTAAGTTCCGACCAGGAAGCGCAAGCGGCAAGTTTCGTCCCAGACGGTGCGCGGATGGTTTCTGGCACGGTTTCTGCTCTTAATTTGGCCGCTTCTGTAAAGATAACGGTTGGGGAAGCCTCGTTCTCGTAGCATCAAGAAGGCGCTCTGCGGATAACTTCCCTGCTGGTAGCGCGAAAGGCGATGCGAGTCTCTGCCCAACCGTAGGCCAGGAACCGCTGGCGGTCAAGGTGTTAACTTAAGTTAACACAACTGTTAAGAAGGCTTATCCGAGGAAACGGATTCCCGAAATTCGGCCGGAAGGATTCGTTCAGATTCGTTGACGCAAAGGCTTGGGAAGAAGGAATTTAGGCCCATTCTATACCCTGCGCGATATGCCTGGGGTTGAGTGGTATGGTCTTTGCAGGATTTGGGTGTGGTCCAACTAAGGTGAATGAACGGGCTTGCTTCGGGATGGATCGAATTCGTCTCTCGGTGAGACGGCGAGTAAAGGTGAGCAATAGCGTGCGTTTCTCAACCCGCCAATTCGTCCTCGCTTTGGCCTTATCGGCCGTCTGGCAGATGCTGGGCGGTGTCGGCCAGGTATTGGCGGACTATGTGCCAACTCCTTCCCTGGTGGAAGGAAGCGAAGTTCCCACCTCTTTACTCGGTCCCGAGAATTGGGAAGCGCAAGTGGGAGCCGGCGCCGTGGATAATCGGAAAGGGGACCAACTCTCGGAAGAGGATCGAGAACGATCCGACTTTCCGAGTCCTCTCGCGCGACTCCTCGCGTCGGCCTGGCATATGGGAAGTGACAGCGGAACGACTTCTTCGTCCGGGCCGAGTCTCGTCAACGGTCCCACCAACCAATGCGTTGGGCCTTTCGCGCCGTTTGAGTTGGTCCAGAGTGAAATCGTGGGGATTCTCTCCTTTGAAAACAATGCCTCGTCTCCTTTCTCTGTAAGTTCCCGCTTGTTCCGGCCGCCGCGCCGGATAGGAACGAAAAAAAGGTCGGTGCCAATCGGTTCAGGCGCCGCACCGGAAATAGGAAGCGGGATATCAACGGAACGTGAAAAACAGAGATCCTGTGCTGTCGTCGAGTCTGCCCTGGGCATCCGGCGAGCACATTTTGGAGACAACAATGAAAAAAATCCTCTTCGGAATGGCCGTCGCTTTCATGATGCTGTCCTGGGCATCCGTGGCGACGGCCGGCGCGGTCAACGTGACGATCGCCGGTGAAACGCACGCCGTCGATTCCTTCAACTTCGCACCGGGCAACACCATCGCCGTGGGCGCGATCCCCCTTTCGGCGAGCAAGCCCTTTAACTTCTACTACCAGTCGGCGTTGCAAGGCTTCACCCTCAACGGGAACACGGTTAGTTTCGCCGGCCTGAACACGAGCAACTTCATCACGGGGGTCATCGGGGCGACCGAAATCGCGACCAATGTGATCACGGATGCGAAAGGGAACACGACGGCTCAGTTCTCGTTGGCTCCCACGCAGACGGTGAATTACCTCGACTTCTACATCAAGGGAACCTCGTCGGATGCGCTGGCCGGAACGGGATTCAATACCGGCACGCCCATCCTGACCGCCCACATCATCGCGAACAACGGGGTTTTCTCGGATAATCTCGACACGAGCGCCGCCCCGCCGCTGCCGTTCCAGGCGAGCACCGTGAGCACCCCGAACCCGAAGTATGCCGGTGTAACGACTCTCCAATCGCCGTTGAGTTTCACCGGTACGCCGACCGGGCAACCGGGTGGCGGGCAGGTCACGCTCACGGCCGTGGTTGACACCGTGGACAGCGCCGTCATCTCGACGTTCGCTCCGGGCGAAGTTATCACTCTGGTTCTCGGTCAGGGCAACACCACGGACCAGTTCCAGCAAACTCCCGCGACGAGCCAGTTCATCACCAACGGTGTGGACGGGACTGTCGTGCCGAACATTGGTGCTATCAACGCCTTGTCGGGTCCGGATCTGCTCTTCCAGACCAACGGCACCTTTAGCTTCGTCACCACCCCCGAGCCGGGCACGATGGTGCTTGGCCTCATGGGTCTGGGCGGCCTGGCCCTGGGCCGGATCGTTCGCCGCCGTAAAACCGTCTAATCGGTAAACCCAATTCCGGGGTTAACCCAACGAGGGAGGAAGCAAAAGCTTCCTCCCTCGTTGCTTTTCCTGGAGTTGCAGGGACATTAGCGCGTGGCAGGCTCCTCAACTTGCGGCGGACTGCCTTGCAATGTGGAGTTCCCCACAGGGAGGAAGGGGGTCATCGTCTCGTTGGCGCGCTCCAGGATGTCCGTGATTCGTTTGAAAAAGCGCGCGGCCTGGGCCCCCGCCATCAAGCGGCGGTCGAAGTTGAGGGTAAGCACAAAGCCGGGCCGGACGGCCAACTGCCCCTCGACGACCATGGGACGCGGCCTGACCAGGCCGAAGGAGAAGCCCAGGGGCCAGGGCCATATTGCTGTGATTACATCAACGCCGTACTTTGCCGGCGAGCTGACGGCGAAGGCCCCGCCCCGGTAGCGAACCCACAATCGAGGGGAGAGGACGGGCATGCGCAACACCCAGCCGGCCAACCAGCGGGGCAGGCGCTGGATGATGGTTTTGAAACTCCGCCACTGCTCGTTGTTGGTCTCGTCGCACGTCGCCAGACAATGGAGTTGGTCCGTGATGTCCGTCAACGACGCTCGGTCGGCGTGGCGAATCATGTCCACGAAAGCCACCATGGGGGCTTCCGGCAATTCTCGCTCGCACAGCACCGCCGCATCAATCCGGTTGAATTTCTGGACGCGGGGGCCAAACCAGGACCAGCGGAGCATGCGCCGGTTGGCGAAGGGAAACTCGCACAGGGCCAGGGCAACGGCCTTGACGACGAAGGCCGTATAAGAGGGCTTGCGCTGGCCTTCCTGCGCCGCCCTGGCCCGCACTTGCTCGACCTCGGTCAAATCGACTTCGGAGAGGAAGGTAACGGTATTGCCCGGACGCTGCAACTCGAAGGCGCTGATGGAGGCGATGGCGGAGAGAAACTTGTTCCGCGGCTCGATTTCATAGGCGGATCGCGCATCGGTCTGATTCATGGCATGGTCCTCTCGAAGATGGCAGGGTTGTCAGCCGATTCTCCTCTCCCCGCGCGCCCTACGATTCGCTGCCGGAGAAAAGTGGCGAAGTTCGAGGGCGCCGGATAGCGTGCGAAGCACTCCGCCAGCTTCGCGGCGGCATTTCGATATGCGGGTTGCCCGAGCATCGCGGTGACAACCCGGCGGATCGTGGGCACACGGGCCCGGCCCGCCCGCACCAGCTCACCGCTTCCCGAACGCTGGATCGCTTGCATGTTCAAGTATTGGTCCAAATTGCTCGGGATGCCAAGAACGGGTCGGCCGGCGGCCAGCGCCTGTTGGGTCGTGGGACTGCCACCGTTACAGATCACCAGGCAGGATCGGTTGGCCGCTTCCTCGCCCGGCAGATAATCCGCCACCAAGGCGTTGGCCGGAAGTCTGTCGAGGGCGTCTCGACCGGCGGTGGCCGCCACGACCGTTACCGGCAACTCCGCCAGGGCCTCTAGGATCCTCGGCAAGTTCGAACCGCCTCCTGAACTGCCCATCGTCACATAAATGATCGGCCGATCCGTCCGCATCGTGTTCCACCAGGGGGGCGGATCCTGCGCGGGCGACCAGAGAATAGGCCCCAGGTAAAGGTGATTCTCCGGAAGGTCCTCGGTCGGTGCGAGCTGCGGCACGTCGGCATAGAGCGTGTAATCGGCGTGGGTGTAGACGCGACGCAGGTCCAGACCCAGGCTCGGTAAGCCGTATTCCCGCCGGAGGCGGTTCAGGGGCAGTGTGTGATAGGCGAACGCCAGCGGTCGGGCCAGGCGAAAAAGGATTCCAGCCGCCGTCACGCCCAGGAAACGCACCATCGGCAATTCCGGTACGGGAAAGCGCTGGCGGGCGAAGGGACTCCAGTAGGCGTTGGTGATCGCCAGGTGACAGGTCCTTGTCAGCGGGGCGCTGACGGCCAGCGAGAGGCGGAAGTCGCCGATCACCACGTCCGGCTCCACCTCCCGGAGAAGGGCCAACTCTTCCTCGACGTAGCCGCGCAGGGTCGCCGTATCGTACAGCGGGTTGCCACGGGCGAGCGCGTCGAGGAAACGTTCGCCGGCAATAGTGTGCAGGGGCCGCCAGGGAAAAGGAAGCTTACCGAGAAGCTTGTTGTAACGCGCGTCGCAGGCGAAAACGACCTCGTAGTCGTCCGAGTTGAGCGCGCGGGCCAGCGCGAACGGCCGGGCGACATGCGCGAGCGTGACCGCCTCGCCGACGAAGAGGATGCGCGGCCGGCGGGGTTGCTTATCGTAAGGTGGTGTGGGAGCGTTCACGGTTTGGTCGCCTCGGGGACCGGCGGGGCGGTGACGCGTGTCGTGACGGCTTCCACGGGCAGCCTTCCCGTCCGGCCGCTCGGCGGGGATGCGAAGCCGAAGCGGAGCAAGAAAGCAGGCCGGCCCGCGCCGATCTCCGGCACAGCCTCGCGCAGCGCCTGCCGCAACTGCTCCAGTTCCTCCCGGCCAAGCGCGGCGATCACGTCTTGCGCACCGTGATCCAGCACATTTTCCAGAACGAGCAGCGACATCATCGGTTGCGCGGCTAACCCTTCGGCGGTCAACGCCAACCAGGCCCGTTGCATGCAGCGGCCGACCAAGAGATCGCTCCCCGCGGTTCCGTCCAGCGCCACCACCAGGCACAGTCCGGAAGCGCTGGCCACGAGTTTGCGGGCCTTGGCCGCGAAGACTCGTCCGGCCCCCCCGAGTTTGAACAGCCAGTTCGGGACTCGCGGCATGAGGCGCAACGCCAGACGATCGGCGACGCTCAACTCCAGGGACGCCAGGGAGAGTCCTACTTCCACTGACTCTGCGGCGGGTTTATCAAAGCGCACCTTGCCCAGGAAAGCACGCCGCATAGAAGGTTCGCCGAACATCCGGGCGTCGGCGCGGCCGATCAAGGATGCCAGGGCGGTCAGGCGTTCCTTCGCGGTGATCCAATGCGTTCGGACGCCTTCGAGAACGGGCGTGGCCGCCTCCAGGCGTTGGAGCAGGTCGGGGTCCAGAGGTCGCCCGTCGTAAAGGCGGCGGTTGGTGATTCGCGCGGCAATGTTTTCATCCCGGTCAACGGCCCCCTCGCCCACCCCCCGGAGACGGATCGCGGCGAGCGCGGGAGGTACGTCGGATTCCAGGGCCGCCTCCCAGTTGTTTTTCCGGGCGGTGCGGAGCACGTTTTCGACGGCGGCGCCGACGGCGATGCGAGCCATCCGCTGGCCGGCGTTCATCGGCGAGGGATCGCGCGTTTCATCCACACAGAAGCGGACGCGGTTCTGCTGGGGATCGACGACGAAACGCCACGGTTGCGTGTTGTCGCCGGACGGCGCCCCCACGGCGGCCGTGAGGGCGATCTCAAGGCTGGAAGGCACGCGGACCTCCTTCCCGGTCTGGCCCGACAAATCGCCATACCTCAGGACGCCCCCGCCAGTCGCTCGTGCTGGGCCGGGGAAGCCGTCCCTTCCGGCGGCCGGAAACCGAGGGCTTGCAGACGTCGCCGGAAAACCCAGCGCTTCAGCTTTTGCAGGGGGTGCCGATTGCCTCTCCACAAGCGGCCCTGGCGCAAGACCTGGCGATAGGCGTCAAACTGGCTGTAATCGGGCGCGAACCGAACCGGCCGGCGACCGAGTAAAATCTTGACCACCTCGGCCCCGACGACGCCGCTGCACAGTTGGCAGGCTAGTCCCGCGGAAGGCCCTCGACCCGAGCGGATGTCCACCGCCGCGAGATCCAAATAACGAAAATGGGTGGCCCGCGGCGCCAGTCCGATCGCGAAGGCGGCGATCAAATCGAGCTGGTCCATCAGATCGTTCATGTCGAAATAGTCGTCGAAGCTCATCCCCGTCGGCGCGAAGACGAGCCAGGCCGTACTGAACCCCAGCGGCCCGGCCGTCACGGCCCAGATGCCGCGCCGTCGCGCCTCCTGAAACAGCAAGCGCCGCGTCGGCAGGGCGAAAAAGTCGATGCCGTCCACCAGCACATCGACACCGTCCAGAAAGGCGCCCACGTTCGCCTGGCTGATCGGCTCCGCGAACACGCGCAGCTGCACTTCCGGATTGATGTCCTGCGCTTCGCGTGCCATGACCTCGGCCTTGCTCTGGCCCAGCGCCCGGACGGTCGCGCCATACTGGCGGTTGAAATTCACCACCTCGAAGCGATCCGGATCGGCGATGTGAAACGCGCCAATGCCCAGGCGGGCCAATGTAACGAGATGGATGCCGCCGACGCCGCCCATGCCGGCAATGGCGATGCGGCTGGCGCGGAGTTTTTCTTGCTCCTGAGGATTGATCAGTCCTCGGTTGCGGCAAAACGCGGCGTCATAGGACCATGAGGAGCCGGCATCCGGATCGGGCGAGGCGCCGGAGGGGCCGGCTTCGGAATCAACTTCCATCGAAACGTGCCTGTAAACCAGGAGCGAAATAGTCAAACGTCTGTTTGCGATCCCTCGCCAACGTCGCCAGCCTCGCCACCAAGGTGAGCAGCTTGACGGTCTTCGCGATTATACCGATTGAATAAACGGTAGTGGTAGACAAACACGCGGCGCGAGAACTCGCCGCGTTCGCAAGAGTTTCCTTGCGGACGCGGCGAGTTGGTAAGTCATTCTCCCAGAACCCCTAGCGCTTGTCTTTGCGCTCGGAGGTGTCCACGCGCACCTGGACGCGCAGGTTGACGGGCAGGTCGGCGGTGGATTCCAGATCGATCAGGACTTCGCGGAAGTACATGTCCTTGTATTCGTTGGCCTGATCGGTCTGCGGCGCCCGCTTGCCCATGCGCGGAATGACCAGCGTCGACCTTGCCGGGAAATTCCTGGCCGGGGTAGCCGTCCGCGGTGACGACGGCACGCTGGCCGGTGCGGACCCGGCCGGCATCCAGTTCCTCGATGAACGCGCGCACCGCGCCGGTGGGACAGGTCCGCCATCTTGATGAGAGGGGCGGCACTGTTGGGGGTCGCCAATTCGCCCGGCTCGGCGTGGATCTGCAGAATGCGGCCGTCCGAAGGGGCCAGCAGACGCCGCTTGCCGAGATCGGTTTCCGCCAAACGCAGTCTCGCCTCGGCGGCGGCCACGCGCCCCTCGGCCGCCGCGATGTCTTCCTTCCGCGCCGGCGCTTCGACCAACTCGCGCTCGGCGGTGGCTTCGGCCAGTTCGGCCTTGGCCCGCAGCGCCTTGAAGTGGTCGTTATTCAATTGTTCGGCTGAAGCGGCATCGTTTCGGGCCAGCTGCTGCCGAGCGCTTGCGATCCGCCTCCGCCTGCTGGCTGACGACGCGGCGCGATTGCTCGGCCGCCGCGACCGCCTTGCGCTTTTCCGGCCGTTCGCCGTTGCGGAGGCGTTCCAGATCGGCCCGCGCGATGGCCAACTCCGCGCCGGCCAAAGTCACCTGATGTTTCTGGCTCGTCGTTGTCCAACTCCAACAGGACCGTGCCGCGCCGCACTTCCTGGTCCTCTCGGACGTGGACGACCGCAATGAGGCCGGTGCCGTCCAGGCGCAAATCCGCCTCGGGGTGGATGCCTTCGACGACGCCGTTGGCGGCGATCTGGTCCGGCGTGGCCTCGACGGGTTTGCCGCCGGGATCGGGCGGGGAAGACTGGGCGCGGCCGGAGATGTACAACTGGCTGCCCACTCCCATCACGGAGGCCACGGCAATGGCAAGAATCGTCAAGCTAATCTTCATCACACACCTTCGTGCAAAAAGGCCCAGCGTCAAGGCAGATCGCCCCCGACCCTCCCTTCGCGCCGAGCAGCGCCGGCTCGCCGGCTCCGGCGGACCATTCCTGCGTCAGTCGTCCGTCTTCCAGTTGCAGAATGCGATCCGCAAAGGGGAAGATGCGGTTATCGTGCGTCACCGTCACCAGTGTCACGCCGCGCTCGCGGGCCAGCCGCGTCAGAAGCGTCATCACCGCCCGGCCGTTCTCGGCGTCCAGCGAGGCCGTCGGTTCGTCGGCGAACAGGACGGACGGGCAGTCCGCCAGGGCGCGGGCGATGGCCACGCGCTGGCATTCGCCGGTACTGAGCCGGCCCGGACGCAGATGGGAGCGGTGCCACAAGCCCATCTGGTTGAGCAAGTCGGCGGCCTGCTGCGTGGCCGTCCGCAGCGGCACGCCCCGCATGGTCAGGGCCAGCCGGATATTGTCCAGGGCCGATAGCGTCGGAAACAGATTGAAGCTCTGGAAGATGAAACCGAGATGCTGGCGGCGAAAAGCGGTCAGTTGCCGGGCATCGAGACGGCTGACTTCCGCTCCCAGCACCTCGACGCGGCCACTATCGGGAGTCAGGATGCAGCCCAGGATGGAGAGGAGAGTCGTCTTGCCGCTGCCCGACGGGCCGACCAGGAAGACCACTTCCCCGGCCGACACGGTCAGGCTCACGCCGCGCAAAATGACGGACTGGCGTTGTCCCGCGCCGAAGCTCTTGCCCACATTTTCGGCCACAATCGTCGGGTGAGAAGACGCCATTGGCACCCACTAAAGTATCAGGAGGAGTGTCCTTCACCTTATCACAAAAGGCCGCCCCCGCCAAGGCTGGGGCCGCGAAATCCGCTAGCTGCGCAACACGCTCGCCGGGTCGATGCGGCGGATTCGCCAGTACGGCAACCAGGCGGCGATCAGGCACACCACACCGACCAGCGCCACGCTGACCCCACGGCCACGGGAACGTCAACACCACCGGCGCCCGCGGGCTGCTCATCACGTTGCCGATGAGCACCGAACCGGCCAAGCCGACCAGCGAGCCGAACAGGGCGTTGCCCATCGCCTGGGCCAACAGGAAACGGGCGATGCAGGGATCGTCCGCCCCCATCGCCTTGAGCGTGCCGAACTCCTTGATGCGTTCGTTGACCGAGGCGTACAAGGTCTGGGCGACCACCGCCAGGCCAACCAGAAGTCCCAGAAAAGCCGCCAGGCCGAAACTGATGCCCAGCCCGGTGCGCGTCAGCCAGAACTCCATGCACATCCAGGCTGTAGGTTTGGCGGTCGTAGACATCCAGGTTCGGCACGCGTTCGCGAATGCGCTGGCTCAACTCCTTGGGATCGACGCCCGGCTTGGCCTTGACCAGAAAATAAGAGCACACGTCCGAAGGCATCCCCAGCGTGTAGCGGTTGCGCGCGCGATCCAGGGTGGTGAAGACGTAGGGATTGGTCGTGAAGCTGACGATGCCGCGCGTCATGCCCACGATGCGTACCCGCTGGCCGTTGATCTCGCGCACGTCGCCGATGCGGGGATTGCCCAGACGGTCGAGGTCGCATACGTCGACGAGAACGCCGTCCGGCTGGCGCACGGCGCGGGGGTCGCCGTTGTCCATGACCCAGGCGTTGCCCATCAGACTGGCCGGATCGCTGCCGACGACCATGACGTTCTCGTAGCGGCCGTCCGGCATGGTCGCCTGGCCGAACGAGACGACGTAGGGTTCGCGCTCTCGCACCCCCTCGACGCTGCGGATGCGATGAATCCAGCGTTCGGGGATGAACGTCCCCATATCGACGTTGGTCATGTGCCGGTGCCCGACCCAGATGTCGGCCTGGCCGTAATCGACCAGCAGGCTGGCCTTCTGAATCAACCCCAGCAGCAAGCCGCCCTGGAGATTGACGAGCACCACGGAAAAAGCGATGCCCAGAAGCGACGTCATCAGTTTGCCGCGATCCGCCAACATCGCCTTGATCGCCAACAGCCACATGACCGATTTCCTCCCCCAAAGGACCGTCGGGCAGACCCCCTAACGCCCCAACCCGGGTCGTTACCACCGCCTCATGCTGCCGTGCTTGTCCGTGAAATCGAGGACGTGCTCGATCCGCTCGGGGTCGCACTGGCTCGACTGCCGGCTGAATTGCCGGATGAACGCCCGCGGCATCTTGGGAGCGATCAGCGCCTCGCGGGGCAGCGGTTCGCCGAACATTTGCTCGTAGGTGTCCGGGGCGTTCTCTTTCAGGAGTTGGTTGTCCAGGAGGAAGGCTTCCGCCGGAGCGTCCTGGACGGCCGCGTAACTGCGTAAAGGCCCCAGGGGCACGAAGCCCATGATCTTGGTGTAGAACTTGCGGTGGCGGGGGTTGACGGCGATGACGTAGCTGTCCCCCCCGTGGCTGGTGTGATACTGCATCGAGAGCTTGATAAGAGTGAGAAACACCTGGACGAATTCGCGGACGTTCAACCCGCCGTCGGCAAGAGTGGTGGCCTCGAACATCCGCCGCCCGCGACGGCGCAAGGAGGCGATCTCGTCGGGGTAGGTGCCCTCCATCGGCAGGCCCAGAAGCGAATTGTCCATCACGATGGAGAACGTCGCCAGCACTTGCTCGCCGTGCTTGGCGACCAGGGTCACGGTGTCCGGCAGGGCGTGGTACGGGGTGAAGCGCAACCGGCTGGTCCCCGGCGACTCGTAGCCGCGTTCCTGGTAGCTGACGGCCGCCAGCGCATACGCCTGCTCCCATTCCGACTCGCGCGAGGCGATCTTCACCTCAATGGGGCGGCAAACGCTGGGGACCGGGATGGATTGCGGAATGTTCCGCAGGGGCAAAACGGGCACCGTCTTGCGCCCCCGACCCGTGGGGGTCGAGGCGATTCCATCCAGCAAATTGATCGGGGTCGTGTCCGGGAGACGCTTTTCTACGGCAGACGTGAGTGTGAGCATCGACATTGATCTCCGCAGGAGGGCCGCGTCGGGATTGTGATTGCACCAGTGAAATACACAACCGCGCTCCGCGCGAGCTTGGTCTTCGGTAACCTGGGGTTGGACGGCCCACCGCCAGTCAGTGGCGGCCCCATCTCACCGTTGAGACAGGCAATCCTACGGCCCGTCCACCGAGGGTTAGCGAATTAAGGCGAGTTCTGCTTACCGCACGGAGACGTTATTATATGAACTCGTAACAGCGCATTCCACCCCTTCGGCGTCTCATTTGAGACGTAGAAGAGTGGAAAAGGCATCATCGCCGAGTCCGGGGAGAACCATTCGGGGACGCGCGCGGCGGTGTCCGATCGTTCCGAGTCGCCTGACGGCCCCAACAGGGCCAAAAAGAGGGACCCTCAACCGCGACCGTGCTGTTTGGCGCAGGTGCCTTCAACAAGCATGAGCCTCAGCGAACGAGTCACCCTTTTCGCCTTGTCCGCCAAGCGGACAGCCGCTTTCGCCGCGCACAACTCAACTCATGGACGGGGGGTCAAGCCGAGTCTTCGACAACTTTAGGTTCTGGCAAGATAATGTCAATTTCAGGAGGGAAAATTTTTTTTTCTCGCGCGCGAAAAGCTCGTCAGGATCCCCTCCCACCGCGCAGCTCGACCATTCCCGCGGATACCCGTCCCGAGCCATCGGGGCGGAGGTTCGCGAAAACGCGAACGGGGTTGCTCGGCCGCCCAAAAGGGTTGGCCGTCTCTGGGGTCGCCGATCCCGCGGTTTTGCAATACGTTAACGCAGATTAACGAAATGTTGCGTTTCGCTAACGCCTTTACAGGAGAGGAAACATCGGGAACGTGCGTCTTGCCTCTCAAGACCTTGGAATACAATGAGTTAGGGAAAGTTCGCGAACGGCCGGTTAGCCCCCGAAGGGCGGCATGGTTGTTGCCTTGGTTTCGCATTTGACCTCCCGAGAGGACAGACGTATTGTTCGGATGTTTTGCCATCCTGGTCCACATCGAGATGTAATTGTCTATGAGTACCCAGAAGCCTGCGAAGCCCGAGAAGTCCCCGAAGACGACGAAGATCAAATTGAACGTCCGCTTCCTCGCCTGCTTACTGGCGCTGGTCGCCGTTTTGGGGGTTGGCGTTCATTTCGTGCATGGATTCCAGGTCAAGCGCAATGCCGTCGGCCTGCTCCAGCAGGCCGACCGGGCCAGGGATGCCGACGAGACGGCCAAGGAGATCGATAGCCTGGGCCGCTACCTGCGCATGGTGCCCGAGGATTGGGATGCCTTGGCCCGCTATGCCGGACGACTGGACGACATGGCCAAGGCCGCCAAACGACCGCAGGCCCGCGTAATGCCCTTCCTCCACTTCGAGGCAGTACTCCGCAACCAGCCGGATCGGGACGACATTCGACGCCAACAGGTCGAGAGGGCGCTGGCCATCGGACGATTCGCGGAGGCCATCCTCCACCTCGAACCACTCCTGAAGAAGGTCGCCAAGCCTCAGAACGACGAAGACCGGCACGAACGGGCCGAACTGGAGCGTTTCATGGGTCTGGCCGAGGCCGGCCGGGGGAAGAACCTCCCCAAGGCCCGTGAAGCGTTCGAGAAATCCATCGAGGACTACCCCGACCAACTCGAGAGCTACCTACTGGCCGCCGACCTCCTCTTCAATCGGCTCAAGGAGCCGGAGGAGGCTTATATCAAATTGAAAAACATGGTCAATAACAGTTCCAAGGAATTGGAGGCTCGCAAGTACCGGAGCCAACGGCTCCTGCAATACGCGACGAAAACGCACTTGAGCAGCGAGGCCGAAGCCTACGTGGCCGCGGACGTGAAAGAGCTACAAAAAAAGAACCCCTCGGATCCAGATGTCATCCTCCTGGCCGCGGACTTCGCGCGGGTGGATTCGCGCGTGAAAAACAAGCTGGAGGAAGTGCGCTGCATCTTGAAAGAAGGCGTTCGGGTTCAACCGCGTAACGAACGACTCTATGTCAACCTGATCAGTGCGGAAATCGCCGAAGGACGTCTGGAGGAGGCCCGCGAGGACGTCGAGAAAGGGTTGAAGGAAGTGCCGAACAGCCTCGACTTGCAGTACGCCCTGGCCGAGATGCAGGTCCTCAAGGGCGAGCTGGACGAGGCGCGGCAAAACATCAAGCGCTTACGCGCGGCCAAATTCGATGTGGGCGGACGGCGGAACACGGCCCCTCGCCTAGACTATTTGGAAGCGCGTATCCAGGTCCGCGAAGGCAGGTGGAGCGAAGCCAGCCAAATGCTCCAGAAAATTCGCCCCGATATGGCCAGTCGCTCGCCGGAAATGGAAGCGCAATCGCTGCTGATGCAGGCGCAATGCCACGAGAGACTGGGCAACCCCGAACAAGCGCTGTTGGCTTACCGGGAGGCGCAAAAACTCGATCCCCTGTCCGTCCCAGCTCGTTTTGGTGCCGGCCTGATGCTTCTGACCCTGGGCAGCCCCGATGACGCGGCGACGGAGTTCCAGCGTCTGCTCGGCCTGAGCAACCCGCCGCGCGGCACCCACCTGCTGGTGGCGCAGGCGCTGATTACCCTCAACATGCAACTGCCGCTCGACAAGCGCGAGGTGAAGCCGATCTTCGACGAGTTGGAGCGGGCAAAACAGGAAAAGCCCGATGCTCCCGAATTACCGCTCCTCGAAGCCCAGGCGCTGTTGCTCAAGGGCGGCGGCTCGACCGACAGGGTGGAGAAAATGATTCGGGATCAGGCGAAGGCCCACCCCGATCGCGTGGAATTGTGGGTCGCCCTGGCGCAATTCGCCGGCCGCCGCGGCGATGCGAAGGAGGCCCTGGACATCCTGGACGAGGCGGCGAAGGAGCACCCCAAGCTGCGCGAGCATGTCGAGCTGCATTTGGCGCGACTCAACTACCTGATCGCGCTGCCACCCATAAAAGCGACCGACGATCCCGCCGAGCGCGAACGGGAGCGTGAGAAGCAATTGCAGGACGCCCGCAAGAAGGTGGAGGGATTCGAGCAGGACATGCCGCCACTGCCCAAGGCGGAGCGCCTGCGCCTGCTGGGCGGCCTGGCGGAAGCCTACGCGCGGCTGGGCAGAGACGCCGAAACCGAACGTCTGTGGAAAAAAATCGCCGACGAGCAACCGACCAATCTGAACGTTCGCCTGCTCCTGTTCGATCGGGCCTTGCTGGCCGGGGACGATGCCGAGATCGTTCGGCGTTTGGAGGAGATCAAGCGGATCGAAGGTCCCCAGGGGGCGTTCGGCAATTACGGCGAGGCCAGCCGGTTGGTGGAAGAGACGATCCGGGAGAGCAAACGGGAGGCCTCGTTGTCGGAGGCCGGCCGGGCGAAGTTGATTCAGGCCCGGAAGCATCTCCAGCAGGCCGCCCGGCAGCGGCCGCGCTGGCCGCGCATCCCCTCTCTGGAAGCCGAGATTCATCAACTAGAAGGCAACTCCCCCTCGGCCATCGACAAGTATCAGCAAGCGCTGAAACAGGGAGAGACCCGCCCGACCATTCTCCGCCAGCTAGTGCGCCTGCT
This sequence comes from uncultured Planctomycetota bacterium, assembly GCA_963767535.1. Lineage (GTDB taxonomy): Bacteria > Planctomycetota > Planctomycetia > Gemmatales > Gemmataceae > JAJPHU01. The sequence goes on along the minus strand of CAVYEC010000003.1, from coordinate 3,217,531 downwards.
CTTTGAAACGCGGCGTTTTGCCGAGGCCAATCAGGTGGTCCGCGAATTCCTCAACCAGGAGTCCACCCTCGTCCTGGCGGGCCTGGGCAAACTGGCGACCGAGGCGTTGCTGACCGGACCGGACCAGGGGGCGCGCGACGCCGACCACATCGAGAAGATGGCTGAGAACGCCGTGAAAGGCTCGAACTCTTATCTGGATTACCTGTGGCTGGGCCGCGTCCGCTGGGCGCTGGGCAAACACGCGGCGGCGCGCGAAGCTTTGCAATTGGCCCTCCAGAAGGGAGAAAAAGCTCCGGAAACCTGGGTGACGATGGTCGCCTTCCTGGTCGAGATGAAACAGAAGGATGAAGCCAAGGACCTTATCCAAAAGGCCCGCACCAAGGTTCCCGCGGATCAGCTCTCCCTGACCCTGGCGGCCTGTTATGAGGCCCTTGGCGATCTGGAGAAGACGGAGAAATTTTTGAAGGATGCTCTCGCCGCCAAGCCCGACGATCCGCTCGCCTCGCACAATTTGGCCAACTATTATCTCTTCCACAACCGGCCGAAGGAAGCCGAGGTCCATCTGAATAACCTGCTCGCTTCCCCGGCGATCCAGCTCGACGAAAAGCTGTGGGCGCGACGCAGCCTGTCCCTTGTCAAGGCGTCGGACACCAAGTGGGAGGGTTTTAAGCAAGCGAAGGAACTGCTCGAACAAAACCTCAAGGAGGGGAAAAACGGTCTGGCGGATCGACACGCCTTGGCTTTGTTGCTGGCGACACGCGGCAACGATCGCGCCAAGGCCATACGCATGTTGGAGGAGCTGGGCAAATGGGGCCCGCTGACCATCAACGAGCGATTCGCGCTGGTAGCTCTCTATCTGCAAGAGGACAACTGGGAGATGGCTCAGCGGCACATGATGACCTTGCTGACTTCCTCCGAAGGCAAGAACCCCACCTTCGTGAGCTTCTACGCCCGCCATTTGCTGCGCCACGGCAAGATTGAGGAGGCGCAGCTTCAGCTGAAAGTACTCGAGCAAACCCAGCCCAATTCCCACTTCACCAAGGAGATCGAGGCCCGTCTGCGGAAGGCCCAAGGCCGACACGATCAGGCCAAAGCGGCGGTACAGGAGTTCGCGCGATGCAAGGATATGGACCTGGGGCAGGGCGCGAAGCTGCTGGAGGAGCTGGGACAACCCCTCGGCAAGGACGCCAAAAGCGCCGAGGCCAGACAAGTCGAGGCGATCTATCGCGACGAGGCGAACACGATGCTGCACAAATACGTCGATGAGGATCCGAAGCAACCGGAGTCGCCAACTGAAGCTCGCCTCGTTCCTGGGCCGGCAGAAAAACGTCGCCGAAGCCCTGGATTTGTGCTTCAAGGTCGCCGAGATGCCGAAAGCCCCCCCCGAGGCCGTGGCCGCGGTCATGGTCCGCGTCCTCCGGGACGGCGAGGCCTCCAAGGAGCAACGCCAGCGCGTGGAAAGTTGGCTCAAATCGGAGCAGGAGAAATCTCCGAAATCGCTCCTGTTGACGGTCTTGCTGGCCGACCTGTGCGACCTCCAGGAAGACTACAATAAGGCGGAAACGCTGTACTTCCAGGCCATGCAAGACAACCGCAACAACGTGTTCGTTCTCAACAACCTGGCTTGGCTGCTGGCGTTCAAGGAGGACGGACGCGCCGACGCCCTCCGACTGATCAACGAAGCGATCGAACAGGTCGGACCGTCCGCGGAGCTACTGGATACGCGGGCCGTCATCCATATGAAGATGAAGAACATCACGGACGCGATCAAAGACGCCCAGGCCGCCACCGAGCAAGGCCCCACGGGCAGCCGTTATTTCCATCTCGCTCAGGCGTTGGCCCTGGCCAATCAGCCCGGCAAAGCGCGCATTTTCCTTGTCGAGAAGGCCATAGGAGAGTTTGGGCTGAAAGATAGTGATCTGCATGCCTACGAGCGTCCGGCGTATCGGGGGATGTATTACGATTTTGCTCCCCAGAAGAAGCGCTAGGCGAACGTGTTCTCATGGCCCGGCGAACCGGCTGCGTAAGCTGCCGGGTGGAGTGCCCCCACCCGGCAGCTTACGCAGCCGGTTCGCCCGTTCGCAAACCGTCTCGCACCGGTCTTGCGTGCTCACGAGGGAGAAGAAACCGGCTGGGACGCGGTGCGCTCTCGCCACCAGCGAGCGGCCCGGTCGCGAGTCCATTGATCGGCGCAACGGCAGTCGGCCAGCGCCCGGTCCAAACTCATCACATCGGGGTAACGCTGGGACGGTTCCTTTTCCAGACAGCGAAGCACTACTTGTTGCAGGTCTTCGGGGATATCCGGGCGGAGGTCGGTGAGCGGTTTGACGTCGTGAGAGAGCTGAGCGTCCAGGGCCTGGGCCGAGGTTTCGCTGGCGAAGGGCGGTTGGCCGGTCAACAAAAAGTAGGCCGTCGCCCCCAGGCTGTAGAGATCGCTGCGCGGGTCCAGGTCGCCCCGGCCACACGCCTGCTCCGGAGACATGTACAGGGGCGTTCCCGATGGCATTCGCTCCCAAGTCAAAGGCAGGAGCGGCAAGCCGAGGTGGAAGGGAACCGCCTCGCCGGAAGGCGTCGTGTCCGCGGGCGAATGGTTGGCCGGGGCCGGCCCGGTGGGTTCCTCGAAGGCTTGTCCGAACAGTTTCTCGTCGCGTCCGGGGTCGAGCGCCCGAACGACGCCGAAATCCAGCAATTTGGCCACGTCGTAGATCCCGCCGCGCTCGCAGGTGAGGATGTTGCTGGGCTTGATGTCGCGGTGGATGACGCCGGCGCCGTGGGCCTCCTCCAGGGCGGCGCAGACCTGACGCAGTAAGTAAACCGCTCTGGCCGGCGGCAGCGGGCCATACTGATCGACCAACTCCTGCAAGGTCAGGCCGGGCAGATATTCCATGACGTAATAGAACGTGCCGTCGTCGGCATGGCCGTAGTCGAAGATTTCGACGGTGTTGGGATGGGTCAGCGCCGCCATGGCCTGGACCTCGCGCTCGAAGCGGGTGCGGGCTTCCGGGTTGTCCGTCAGTCTGGGGCGGATGATCTTGAGGGCGCACGGCCGCCGCAGCAACAGGTGTTCGGCGAGATAGACCTCGCCCATGCCTCCGGCCCCCAGGAGCCGGCGCAGCTGATACTGGCCGAACTGCCGCGCCGCCAACGCTTCCTGGCGCAGCGATTCGATGCGGTGCGAGCCGTGGATGGCGATGGCCGCGCCGAAGGTCAAGAGCAGGGCCATTTGGATGAGAAAGCGCAGCAAGAGGCTGCCACCCACATCGGTGATCATCAGCGCGGAGGTCGCCGCGACCAACAGCGGGAAAAAGACCATGCCGGCCACCACGATGGTACAGCGCCGCGCCGTGTTGGGGATCAAGGTGCCATAGATCACCAAGAGCGCGAAGCCGGGGAAGGCCACCGCCGCCGCCAGGGCGGATATCGAGCCGTCCTCGAAGTTGGCGTACTTGAGCAGCGATCCCAGGCGGACGGGCGAGCAGATGTATCCCGCGTAGCCGGCCATGAGCATGCTGAACAGAATGACTTCCAGCGAGCGGAGCTTGCGCAGCGACAGCGGACGGGTGCCCCACAAGAGGGCCGCGTAGGCGGCTTCCGCCCCCCACTGGAGCGCGTTGAAGGCGATCGCATACCAGGCGCCGCTGCGGACCAGATTGGGCAAGAAAATCAGCAGTGCGCCGCTGTGGACCCCCAGGAGCATCAGGCTGATGGCCCCGAGGCGTTTTCTCAGCAGCGTTTCGATGCCGCCGCCGGCCGCGGGAAGAGCGGAACCGGCCACCAGAACGACTTTGGCCCGCTCGGGAGACCCGGCGCTTGGGGACCGGCCGTCGTCCATCGGTTCGTGCGCCACAGCCTTCGGCAACAGGGGGTGCGAATCACTCATGGTCGTGCGCGGATTCCGAGGTGTAGCGATTCATCCCCCAACGGCGCGGGCAGTTCGACTCCCCGTCGAAATTACCTCTGCCGTGGGAGGTACGCAACGCTTTTCTCATTATATCCGCCGGTCTTGCGATTGCGGTGTTTCCGGATCGTTTGCCGTCCCGGTATAATCGTCCCGGTTTCGAGAACACCGGGCAAGTCCGCAAGGAGATTCCGCCATGTTCGATCTCGCGTCGGTTCAGGCCGCGCTTCAGGCGGCGAAGCTGGACGGTTGGTTGCTCTACGATTTCCGCGGCCAGAACGTGCTGGCCCGCCGGGTACTCGACCTTCCCGCCGACGCCATCCTGTCGCGCCGCTGGTTCTACTTCGTCCCCGCTACCGGCCAGCCGCGCAAGCTCGTCCACCAGATCGAGCCGCACGCCCTCGATTGCGTTCCGGGAACCGCGCAGCGCTACCTGCGCTGGCAGGAGTTGGAAGCCGGCGTTCAGTCGCTGCTGACCGGCAGCCGGCGTGTGGCGATGGAGTACGTGCCGCGCAACGCCAACCCCTACGTCTCGCGCGTCGATGCCGGCACCGTCGAATTGGTCCGCTCGCTGGGCGTCGAGGTCGTCTCGTCCGGCGATCTCGTGCAGCAGTTCGAGGCATGCTGGGACGACGATCAATGGGCCATGCACCTGGAAGCGGCCAAGCACACGCGCTCGGCTTACGATGTGGCATTCGGCTTCATCGCCGAGCGCGTCCGCATCGCCGGTTCCGTGCGCGAGACGGAGGTGCAGAAGCGCATCATGGATCACTTCGCCGCCCACGGCCTCATCACCGATCATCCGCCCATCTGTCGCCGTCGGCCCGCACAGCGGCGATCCGCATTACGCGCCGGGGCCGGACAGTGACGCTCCCATCCGCGAAGGCGATTTCGTCCTCATCGACCTGTGGGCCAAGCTCGACAAACCGCGCTCGGTGTACAGCGATCTGACCTGGACCGGCTTTGTCGGCAAGGAAGTGCCGTCGAAGTACGAGACGATCTTCCAAATCGTCGCCCGTGCCCGCGATGCGGCCATCAACCGGGTGCGTGCAGCGTTTCCCAACGGGCCGGCGCTGCGCGGCTGGGAGGTGGACCAGGCGGCCCGCGACGTGATCGAGCAGGCCGGCTACGGCGCCGCCTTCTGCCATCGCACCGGCCATTCCATCGGCCAGGAGACGCACGGCAACGGCGCCAACATGGACAACCTGGAGACGCATGAGGAGCGGCAAGTGCTGCCGCGCACCTGTTTCTCGGTCGAGCCGGGCATTTACCTGCCGGAGTTCGGCGTGCGCAGCGAGGTCAACGTGTTCGTCGATGCCCGGCGACAGGTCCATGTCACCGGCGGCTCCCCGCAAACGAGCGTCGTGCCGATCCTCAAGGCATATTCCACATAGCCCCCGGCAAGCCGGGGAAACGCTTTCCCCGGCAAGCCGGGGGCTATGTGGGAGAGCAAACCGGAGCAGCCCCAAATTGTCCCAGCCGGGCTGCTCCGGTGCCGGCGTCCCCAAGACGCCGGGGTCAAAGTAATCTCTGCTCCATAAGTAGTCAAGAGTTCAGTATGTACAAAATACAACTATCGAGAATACTCTAGCCTCCCAATCGTTACGATCCCTAGAATCACGCCAACCGGCTGGGGACGTTGGCTTCCGTCGCCGTAACGCAGTGGGGTCGCGATGAAAGGACTCTTTACCCGTCAGGCGTTCGCGGGGTTCGGCTCTTCGGCCTTCCTGTCGGGCGTGGAACCTCCTTCGTCGCACATCGATCCAGGCGCGTCGCCCCGGCCGTCTGCGCACCTGATGCGCCGCGACTGTCCGCGTCTGCCCGGCGTCTACGGCATGGTCAACGACAAGGGCGAGTTGATCTACGTCGGCAAGGCGAAGAGCTTGCGTGCCCGTCTGCTTGAGTTACTTTCGACCCAAAAGCCGCGACGAGAAAGCCGGCCGCATTGTGAAGCACACGCGCAGGCTGGCCTGGGAGGTCGCGCCCAGCGAATTCGCGGCCCTTTTGCGCGAGCTGGAGTTGATCCGGCGCTGGCAACCACGCTTCAACGTGCAGGGTCAGCCGCGCCACCGGCGGCGCGTGTATGTGTGTGTCGGCCGGCGTCCGGCCGCGACCGTGTTTCTGGCGAAGCAGCCGCCGCGCACGGCGTTCGCCCACTTCGGACCCGTTGCCGGCCGGTTTCACGACTCGCGAGGCGGTGCGTCGCCTCAACGACTGGTTCCGCCTGCGCGACTGCCCGCAATCGCAGGAAATGACGTTCGCCGATCAGCCGGAGTTGTTCGCGCTGCCGTTGGCGCCGGGCTGCATCCGCCACGAGATCGGCAACTGTCTCGGCCCCTGCGCCGCCGCCTGTTCGCAGGACGACTACGCCGTCAACGTCCGCGCCGTCCTCGCGTTTCTCCGCGGCGAGGATGTATCACCCTTGGCGATGCTCGAACGCGAGATGACGGCCGCCTCCGCGACCCTGGAGTTCGAGCGCGCCGCCGCCCTGCGCGACAAGCTCGATTCGCTGACATGGCTGTGCGAGCATCTGCGGCGCGTGCGCGAGGCGTCGCGGCACTCGTTCATCTATCCGGTGCGCGGCCACGACGAGCGCGAGTTGTGGTATCTCATCCACGGCGGGCGGGTGTGTGCCATCGTGCCGTCGCCGCAGAATGACGCCAGCCGGCGCGGGCGGCGAGGGTACTCGAAGACGTATATCAACGCGAGAGGTCGTGTTCGAGGCCGCCGGGGATGGGGGAGATTGACAGCGTGTTGCTGGTGGCGGCGTGGTTTCGCCGTCGCGGGGAGGAACAACAGCGCATCTTGAAGCCCTCTGCGGCCCTGTCCACCGGTCGTTCATCCGAATGAAAAGACGCCAACGCCTTTCTCGTCCACCCTTCCGCAGGTGTATTTTCGGCTGAAAGTGCTTGGATCGGAATACGGATGCGTTTACACTAGCGCATCATACGCGAATACATTGTTCGGATGCTTATGCGCACCCCGTCGGCGGAGGAATAGAAATCTCCCCTCGGGTCGAGGCTGTGGGAGTTTCCTCGCGTGCTCGTAGTCTCAAGCCGGCTTGGGCCTTATGAGATTGTCGCCGCCCTCGGCGCGGGCGGCATGGGGGAGGTCTACCGCGCCCGCGACACGCGCCTGGGCCGCGAGGTCGCCGTCAAGGTCCTGCCCGAGCCGTTCGCCAACGACCCCGACCGGCAGGCGCGTTTCGAGCGCGAGGCCCGGGCGGTGGCGGCTCTGTCGCATCCCAACATCCTCGCCATCCACGACTACGGCACGGAGGGAAGCATCACCTATGCCGTCATGGAGCTTCTGGAAGGCGAGACGCTGCGCAGCCGGCTGGCCAAGGGGCCGCTGCCGTGGCGGGAGGCGGTCGAGATCGGCGCGGCCATCGCGGACGGACTCGCCGCCGCCCACGCCAAGGGCATCATCCACCGCGACCTCAAGCCGGAGAACCTCTTCCTGACCGCCGACGGCCGGGTCAAGATCCTCGACTTCGGCCTGGCCCGGATCGAGCTCGGCTCCGACCAACCAGCTGAAACCGGCCCCTACGTGCCGACCCAACCGAGACCGGCATGGTCATGGGCACGGCCGGCTACATGTCGCCCGAACAGGTGCGCGGCCAGCCGGTGGACGCCCGGAGCGACCTGTTCTCCTTCGGCTGCGTCCTGTACGAGATGGTGACCGGCCGGCGGGCCTTTCAGCGCGAGACGGCCGCGGAGACCATGACGGCAATCCTTCACGATGAACCACCGGAGGCGACGATTTCCGGCCATCCGGTTCCTGCGCAGTTGGGGCGTATCATTCGGCAGTGCCTGGCGAAGAACCCCAATCAGCGGCTTCAGTCGGCCCGCGATATGGCCCTTGGTTTGCGAGCAACGGCGAGCGATCCCGCGTTACACCGTTTGCCACCAACTCGCCGTTTCTCTTGGCGCCTCCTCGGTATCGGTGTGGCCGTACTCGCGATGGGCCTGAGCGGTGCATCGGTGTACTTATTGACCCGAGATGGTAATCGTTCCGAGGTCGGTAGGTCAGGGGAACAAGACAAGGCCATTGAAGCCCTCGCGGTCCTGCCCTTCGAGAACGTCGGCGGCGGCCCCCAGACCGAACACCTCAGCGAAGGCATCCCGGATACGATCATCCACCGGCTCTCCCGCCTGCGTCTGCCCGACTTCAAGGTGCGGTCGCTCCTCTCCGTCACCCACTACAGAGGACGGAAGCCCGATCGGGAGGAAATCCGTCGTGAACTGGGCGTGGGAGCCGTCGTCACCGGCCGCGTGCAGCAACGGAATGATTGCCTGATCGTGAGCGTGGCGCTCACCGACGTGCGCGACGGCAGCGAAATCTGGGGCGAGAGCTATAACTGCAATCAGGACGATATTCTGGCCCTCCAGGACCGGATCGCCAAGGATTTTGCCGCGCACTTGCGGCTGCGGTTGACCGGAGAGGAGGACCGCCGCTTGGCCAGGCGGGACACGGAAAGCTCCGCAGCCTATCAGCTTTATTCCAAGGGCCGGTTCTTCTGGAACAAGCGGACCCCCGAGGGGCTGAAGAAGGCCATCGACTACTTCCAGGAGGCGATTGCAGCCGATCCGAATTATGCCCTCGGATGGGCTGGATTGGCTGATGCCTATCTTGTGTCGGGTGACATCACCAACCTGCAGCCGAGCGAGAGTTATGCCAAGGCGAAGGTTGCCGCACGGGAGGCCTTGGAACACGACGACCACCTCGCGGAAGCTCACGCGACCCTGGCTTTCATCGCCACCGTTACCGAGTGGAACTGGTCCGAGGGCGAAAGGCACTTCCAACGGGCCATCGAGTTGAACCCGAATTATGCCACGGCCCGCCAGTGGTACGGTGCGCACTATCGAACGGTGCTGGGCGGTTCGAAGAGGCCAGGCGCAATGTCGGCAGGCTCAGGAGTTGGACCCGCTGTCGCTTATGATCACGGCGAATGCGGGGCTGAGCGAGTTTTACGCGGGCCGGCACGACGCGGCCATCGAACAATACCGCAAGACGCTGGAAATGGACCCGGATTTTTGGCTGGCGCACCTTCTCCTGGGACGGGCTTTCCTTGAAAAGGGCATGTACCGGGAGGCTCTGCGTGAACTGCAGGCGGTGAGGAACCCACAGCACCGTTCACGTTTATCGTTTCTTGGGCGGGCCTACGCCCTCATGGGGCGGCCGACCGACGCCCGAAAGATCCTCGACGAGTTGAAAACGTTATCCCAACACCACCACGTCGCGGCTTACGGTGTGGCCCTCGTCCTCGCGAGCCTGGGAGAGAACAACCTAGCATTGGATTGGCTCGAAAAGGCTTACGAGGAGCGCGACCGGTTCTTATTGTTCTTGAAAGTCGATCCGGCATACAAGCATTTGCACGCCGAGCCCCGCTATCTCGACCTCTTGCGGCGCATGGGTCTTGCCGACAAGGCCGCCGAGCGCGATTCGGAGATTCATTCGGTCGCCGTCTTGCCGTTCGTGTACGACGGAGACAACCCCAAGACGGAAATGCTCAGTGAAACCCTCCCCGGCCATATCCGCGACAGCCTCGCCCAGGTGCGCCGCAGCGACCTGAAAATCCGGCCGCTCAGCTCCGTCACACGATTCAAGCGGCAACGGCCGGACAACCCCACCATCGGACGGGCGCTGAAGGTGCCGTTGCTCGTAACGGGCACGTTGCAGCCGCGCGGGGATGATTTGACGGTCATCGTGGAAGTGGTGGAGGCCCGCGAGGATAACCTCTTGTGGAGCAAGAAGTATTCGGGCAAGCTCGGCGCGACTCTGGACCTGGACACGCAAGACCAGATCGTCCGCGACGTGGCGGCCAACCTGGGGCCGCTCCAGCGACGAAGAGCAGCGCCGCCTGACCCGGTGCCGCACCGCAGACCCCGAGGCGTACCGCCTGTACCGCGAGGCGATGTACCATCTCGACAAGTTCCGCCGCGAGGAGACCGAGACCGCCATCAAGTGCGGCCGGCAGGCGCTCGCCAGGATTCCGCAGTTTCCCCTGGCGTATGCCGCGCTGGGCCGGTGCTACGTCCTGCTCGGCGCCCTCTATGAGGGACCGAACAAAAGCCACCCGGAAGCCAGGAAGTATCTGACCCAGGCCCAGCAACGGGATCGAAATCTGCCGGAGGTCCACTCGGGGCTGGCTGCCATCGCCATGTTTCACGACTGGGATTGGCCGGCGGCCGAGCGTGAACTAAATCAAGCCATCGCCCTCGATCCGAATGTGGCGCTCACCTGGAACCTTCACGGTTTTTGGCTGGCGTCCCAGGGCAGGCTGCCGGAGGCTCTCGCCAGCATCCGGCGCAGCCAGGCGCTCGACCCCCTCTCGGCGGCCCGGCGGCACGAACTCGCGATGTGCTACAACTGGATGCGGCGGTACGACGAGGCCATCGCTGAGGTCCAAAAGGCCCTCGAACTGGATCGGGACTTCCCCCTGGCCTACGACAAGCTTGGGCTGGCCCTTGTCCAGAAGGGGATGTGCGAGAAGGCCATTGGGGAGTTGAAGGGAGTGCTCGCCCGTGGCCACCGGCACCCCCGCGTTCCAGGGGATGCTCGGCTATGCCTATGCCGTGGCCGGGAGAAAAGTGGAGGCCCACCAGGTGCTGGAGGAGTTAAAGACCCGCGGACGAAGCAGTTCGGTTGCAATCTGCCGATCGCCCGCATCTATGCGGTGCTGGGCGACAAAGATCAGGCGTTTGAGTATCTGCAAAAGGCCGGTGACGAGCGGGATTCGGTGGTCATCTGGATCAAGGTCGATCCGACCCTGGAAAACCTGCAAACGGACCCGCGGTTCACCGACCTGCTCCGCCGCATGGGGCGTGCCGACAAATCCGCACATTCCGGACATTCAGGGGCACTTATAGCTCTCAAGTGAAAAAGCCATCAACGTCGTAGCCTCGCGCGGAGGCATTTCGCCGTGAGCAAGAAAAAGGAGCCTTCCATCAAGGAGTTGGTCGAACGAAGCCTGGCGGCCTACCAGAAGGCTCAGGAGTCCCACGACTCGCTGTTCGGGCCGTCCTGCCCCTACAACTTTTTCCCCGGCCCCTGGACGTTCCGCCCGGAGAACGTCGGCTTGACGCGGGTGGAGTTCGAGGCCGAGTATCCGCCGCTCCGAAGAGGCGCTGGCGCGTGAGGACCCCGAGTATGCCGCCCGGCTCTGGGATCCCGACGAAATCGTATTAGGGGTAGGCCGCGTACTGATCTTGTACCAACCCGATCCTCCGGGCGACAAGGAATGGATGTTTCATGTGGCCGACCTGCGCAGCGAGGATGGCGAGCGATTCACGGCCGGGGAACTCCTCTATCAGTTCTACCGGGCGGCGGCCGAAGACTTGCGGGACAGCCAGCATTGCCACCTGGAAGGGTTGCAATTCCGCGGGGTGGCCAGCAACGCGGAGGGCGGCCCTGTGCCCGTCTATCAGGTCAACATGGGTAGCTGAGTGGTGGCTTCACCAGCCAGAGGGGCCTATCACAGCGCCTTGAGGAAAGCCACCAGGTCGCGCACCTCGTCCTTCGACAGATTCAACGGCGCCAGGACCGGGTCGAGGTTGGGATTGGCACCGCCGCCACGGTTGTAGAACTCGACCACATCCTCCAACGTCGCCAGGCTGCCATCGTGCATGTACGGCCCTGTCAGGGACACGCCGCGCAGCGTCGGCGTCTTGAACCGGCCGCGATCCGCCTCCTTCTTCGTCACGGCAAAGCGGCCGAGGTCGGCCTTGCCCCAGCCGACGCCGGTGTTGTGATACGCCTCGTCGGTGAAGTTGGCCCCGGCATGGCAGCGCCAGCAGCGGCCCTTGCTCTCGTACAGCCACAACCCCTGACGCTCCCGCACCGTCATTGCCCTGGTGTCACCCTTGCGGCGGAACCGATCGATGGCACTGTCGCCGCGTAGCAGCACGCGCTCGAAGCTCGCCAGCGCCCGGCCCAGGTTGGCCGCCGTCACGCCGTCGGCGAACGCCGCCTCGAAGCTGCGATTTGTACGTCGGATTCGCGCGCAGCCGGTCGAGAGCGCCGGCGACGGTGGAACCCATCTCGGCCGGATCTTCGATGGGGCGCAGTGCTTGCTCTTCCAGCGTGGCCTCGCGGCCGTCCCAGAAGAAGGCGGTGCCGTAAGCTCGGTTGAACAGCGACGGGGCGCGGCGGGCGGCTCGTTGGCCGCGGATGCCGCGCGGCCGGCCCTCGGTCCCCGCGAAGCCGTGGTCCGGTCGGTGGCAACTGGCACAGGATACCGTGTTGTCCGCGGACAGGATCGGATCGAAGAACAGCCGGCGGCCGAGGCCGACCCGCTGCTCGGTCAGTGGGTTATCCTTGGGCACCGGCCGCGTCTCCAGGCCCAGCGGTACCACGTCCAGAGCGAGTTTCGCTGGCAGGATGTCTTTGGGCAAGTCGGGAGGCGCTTCGACGGCCCGAACCATGGCGCCGAGGGCAACGAGGCCGGCGAGTAGGGCCAAACGGTGCGACACAGGACTTCATTCCCCGCGAGGAAAAAGGAACGCCGCGAAGTGCGCCCCGTATGTCTGGAACTTCCTGGTAACGATGATAGCCGACCTGACGCGGGAAGGCCAATATTGAGCGAAATACTCCGGAAATGAAAAAACGGCGGCGAAGAGTGATAAACCCCTCGCCGCCGTTTCCTTCCGAGCCTGAAGCGTAAGCGAAGGAACGTTCCTTCGCTTACGCTTCAGGCTCGGAAGTGCTTTACTCCGCAAAATCTTAGTACATATCTTCGTAGCCGCCGCCGCCGCCGGCCGGCTTCTTCTCTTCCTTCGGCATCTCGGCGACCAGGGCGTCGCTGGTCAGCAGCAGCGTCGCCACGCTGGCCGCGTTCTGCAGCGCCGAACGCACCACCTTGGTCGGGTCGATGATGCCTTCCTTGACCATGTCGCACGTAGCGGTCCTGGCGGGCGTCGTAGCCGTAGTTGGCGTCCTTGTTCTCCAGCACCTTGTTCATGACCACCGCGCCGTCCTCGCCGGCGTTCTCGGCGATCTGCTGGATCGGCGCCCGGCAGGCCCGCACGACGATGTTGTAGCCGACCTCCTCGTCGTGCGCCAGGTCCTTGGCGCCTTGAGGCCGGCCGACGCCCGCAGCAGGGCCACGCCGCCGCCGGGCAGGATGCCTTCCTGGTCGGCCGCGCGGGTCGCGTGCATGGCGTCCTCGACGCGGGCCTTCTTCTCCTTCATCTCGCTCTCGGTCGCGGCCCCGACGTTGATCTTGGCCACGCCGCCCGACAGCTTGGCGATGCGCTCGCTCAGCTTCTCCTTGTCGTAGTCGCTGGTGGACTTCTCCAGCTCGCGCTGGATCGCCTGGATGCGGCCCTGGATGGCCTGCCTTCTTGCCGGCGCCTTCGATGATCGTCGTGTTGTCCTTGTCGATCTTGACCTTCTTGGCCCGGCCGAGCTGGTTCGAGCGCGACGTTCTCCAGCTGGATGCCCAGGTCCTCGAAGATGGCCTGGCCGCCGGTCAGGATGGCGATGTCTTCGAGCATGGCCTTGCGGCGGTCGCCGTAGCCCGGCGCCTTGACGGCGGCGCACTTGAACGTGCCGCGCAGCTTGTTGATGACCAGCGTGGCCAGCGCCTCGCCCTCGACTTCCTCGGCGATGATCAGGATCGGCTTGCCCTGGCTCAGCACCTTCTCCAGCACCGGCACCAGGTCCTTGTTGCTGGAGATCTTCTTCTCGTAGATGAGGATGTACGGGTCTTCCAGCTCGCACTCCATCTTCTGCGGGTCGGTGACGAAGTACGGCGACAGGTAGCCGCGGTCGAACTGCATGCCCTCGACGAACTCGTGGCCGGTCTGCAGTGGTCTTGCCTTCCTCGACGGTGATGACGCCGTCCTTGCCGACCTTGTCCATCGCCTCGGCGATGATCTTGCCGATCTCGCGGTCGTTGTTGGAGGCGACGGTGGCGACGTTCTCCAGGTCCTTCTTGGTCTTGACGTCGATCTTCATGCTTCTTGAGCTTGGCCGACGATGTCCTCGACGGCCTTCTCGATGCCGCGCTTCATCAGCATCGGGTTGGCGCCGGAGACGACGGCGCGCAGGCCCTCGTTGAAGATGGCCTCGGCCAGGACGGTGGCGGTGGTGGTGCCGTCGCCGGCCACGTCGCTGGTCTTGCTGGCGACTTCGCGTGACCATGCGGGCGCCCATGTTCTCGTACTTGTCTTCCAGCTCGATCTCCTTGGCGACGGTGACGCCGTCCTTGGTGACGGTCGGCGAGCCGAAGCTCTTCTGGAGGATGACGTTGCGGCCCTTGGGCCCGAGCGTCACCTTGACGGCGCGGGCCAGCTTGGCGACGCCCCGCCGCATCGCCTCGCGGGCTTCCTGATCGAACGCAATCTGCTTCGCAGCCATCGTGCCTCCCGTTGGGTGTATGTCGTCCAGTCGCGGATTCAGTCGAAGTGCCGCTGGGCCGTGGATCACTCGTCGATCACGGCCAGCACGTCTTCCTCGCGCATGAGGAGGATGTTGTCGCCGTGCGGCCTGCTTGAACTCGTCGCCGGCCCAGTTGGTGAACAGCACGGTGTCGCCCTCCTTGACCTGGAGCGGCGGCGGCTTGCCGTCCTTGAGTCAGCTTGCCGGGGCCGACGGGCAGGACCTTGCCCTTCTGCGGCTTGTTCTTGGCGGAGTCCGGCAGCAGGATGCCGCCGGCCGTCTTCTCCTCGGCCTCGAAACGCCGGATCACGATCCGGTCGCCCAGCGGCTTGATCTTCATGCCTTCTCTCCCAGTCGTCGCTCGAAAATGATTCAACGAGTGCGCAGAAGGAATGCAAGTGGTGTGCCTGAAAGGAATAACCAGCGCAAGTTGAAATATGACAAATAGTTGCGCGGAAAACGATGAAGCAACTCAACGCTCGCTTCCTGCCAAGTTTGCGCGTCATGCACAGGCGGCCTGTCGGAATGGCAGGAGGCATTGAAAGGTGGTGTTTCTATTCTGTGTGTATGTTCACTTTTGCAACACGGGTTTCGCAGGCGAGCGGGATTCTTTTCAACCGGCCTTTGACGGCCCGGCCCGGATTTTCCTTGCCCTTCGTTTTCCCTGGATGTAGGCTCCGGAGGGTTTTTCGGAAGGGTCTTTCAGACAGGAGGTTCCCCATGTTTAGCAAACCCATCGCCGCCGGTGTAGCGTTCGCCCTCTCCCTCGGACTTACCTTATGGTTCCTCTCGCCCGCGTGGATGACCGAGGCGACTGCCGCGCCGAAGCCGGCTGACACCGATGAACGGGACTTCAAGGGGAAGGTTATCGTCATCCAGTTCGCCTACCCCTACGGCTTCTCCCCGGAACCGTTGGCCTTGGAAGGAGCAAAGATACGTAAACTAGGTGATAAGTTTTTCTTGACGGGTAAGGCAGTTGCGGTTCAAGGAAAGGATAAGGATGCCGTCCAAGACAAGACAGTTTGGCAATCTCTCGGAGAAATAAGCCAGATAATCGAGTGTGAAAGTGTAGAGACGGCCAAGAAGACGCTGAAAGCGCTGCCCGCCGCTGGGAGAGGATTACCTACCTACCCCTCCCCTGTCCTTCCCCAAGGGGAGCCGACGATTCCGAAGCAGCAGTAAGCATATTGAAAGGGCGATTTTCTGAGTGGGGTCGTGTCGGCCCAAGTGCGGCGGGAAGAGAGTTGCCTATATTATCGGGAGTAACTGTTTGCCACTTTGCCAAATCGCCCAGCCAGTTGGCAGAGTCGAAAAAAACAAAAAAACGCTGAAAAACAAGCGATTTCCGAGGCCAGTTTGCCAAATTGCCACTTTGCCAACAGTCCCGTGGAGACGGTTCTTTGGGAAATCAGATTCCCAAAAAACCGTAAGCAGACCGTGAATGATTCGTCCTACCAGGGGTTCGGCAGCCGCTCCCGGCCGCGCGTGTCGCCGAGCCACCAGAGATCTTCCAGGTCGCACTCGACTAGCTGTGACGGCATCAGGTATCGCGACCTGCGCAACAGATTGGCCGTCCACCTATCCGGCCAAACCGTCTGCCGCCTGGGCGGGCGGACAACGTTCAACAGGTCGGCCGTCCAGCCGTTGCTCGGTCCTTTCGGACCCAGGAGCAGCCGCCGTAGCCGGCCCAGGAGCGGCGACCGAGACAACTCGCCCATGCCGCCCTGGTCTTCGCCGTCGCGGTCGAACTGGGGCGAGCAACGGTGTCCCCGCAGGTCCAGGCTCCGCAAGTTGGTCAGGTGCGGCGAACTCGCTAGCGCGGCGACCTCCGCGTTTCCGGTGCCCGTGTCGCACAGCCCCAGATCGACCAGCCCGCCCGCGTTTGGCGAGTCCGCCAGCACCGACGCGCCGTTGTCGCCCAGCGGGTTGGACGCCAGGTCCAGCGCGACGAGGTTCGTCATCAGCGCGGAATCAGCCAGCTGCACGAGGTCGCGGCGGTACAGCCAATTCTCCGACAGGTCCAGCCGCCGCCACTGCCGCGAACGGCCGCGAAGCAGTCCCGTCAAGCCCTTGACGTGCAAGCCGCACCGCGCGAGATGCAATTCCGTCAATTCGTCGGCCGACCGAGCGGTTGCGAGCAGGTCCGCGCCGTGCGAACCGATGGGATTGCCGCTCAGGTCCAGCGCTCGCAGCAAGCAGAGGAACCGGGACGCGGTCAGATAGACCAGGGTGTCGGAGGTGATGCCGTTATTGCTGAGATCCAGCCCGCGCAGGTGGGCCAGCCACGGCGACGCCGCCAGCTCGGGCAGACGGTCGCCGACCCGCGTCAATTTCGCCACCGCCAGCGTCGGCCATTCGCCGAACCAGTCGGCCGCGTTGTCGAGAAAGACCGAGGCGTCCGCCTGCACCGCTTCGACGAGGCCGCGCCGGAATACCCAACCCTGTAGCATGTCGGCCCGGTCGCCGAGCCAGGTACGTTCCCACCGGGAGAGCAGTTCGTCCTGCCGCGCCGCAAGGACGGCCGCCCTCTCGCCGAAGGGCGAGAGCGTCTCCCGTTCGACCTGCACGCGCAGGAGTTCGGCGCGGGCGGCGGACGCCTCGTCGCCGCGCTCCTCCAGGAAGTCGGCATAGATCAGTCGTAAGGCGTCGTCGTCGGGTTGTTGTTGGAGGGCGTGAAAGAAACAGTCGTCGCGGAACGCCATTCCGATAGGTGTGGCCCACAGGGCCGGTTTGTTTGGTCGCCGCCCTGGACACAACAATCCCGCGGCGGGCGGCCAGTTGAAGTGAGCTTACCAGGGGGCTAACCGGCGGGCAAGGCGGCGTCCGGCACGGGCCGGCACTAGATTTCCTCCGGCCTAAAAAGTCCTGGGCGCTGTGCCGCACGCACAGGACGATTACTGTCTCCCCGTGGATTTCAAACAAGATGCGGTGGACCTGCCGGCGCTTACCGTGGAGGAGTTGGCGTAGTCCCTCGTGCCACTCGGCCTCGGGCGCCTCTGGGCAGCGTTCGGGGTTATCTTCGAGGGTGGTGATCGCTTCGAGGAGGGAGTTTCGCCAGCGATCGTCAGCGGCCGGAGAGCGCTGGGCGAGCCAGTCGTACTGTTCTTCAATCTCGCGGGCAGCCTTGCGTGCGAGGACGACATTCCAACTCATTCCTTTTTGGCCTTCTTCTTTCGCCCCAGCGATTCGATGAACTCCCGTGCCGGCACCGTCCGGCCGGCATCGGCGTCGGCCTTGGCCTCGCGTAGAAACTCCATCATCTCGGCCTTCTCCGCGAGTTCCAGCAGGCGCTGATAGGAGGCGGCGTCCTGAACGACGATCTCCGCCTTGCCGTTGACGGTCAGCACGACGGGATTGCCGGATTTCCGCAGCTGCTTCATGACCTGGGCCGTATGACGCTTGAAATGAGAAAGGCTCTGGATGTCCCTGGCAATGTCGAGCATACCACCTCCTTCGTCGCCAAATTTGCACTCAATTGCATGCTACCATAAGGAGAGGTTGTTTGAAAGGTGCGGCAGCACAACTCCTCCCCGTTTCAGAATGGCGAACGCCCCATTCTCGGAAGGCCCTTTCCGCGAAGCGAGCCATTCTGGGATAGGACAGGGGAGGGATAGCGGACATTCAGGGTTCCTGAGATAAGAACCCTCAATGTCCCCGATTTCTGATTTCTTATTCTCACTCACCTTCCTCGTCGCATTCGCCATCCTCATCAAACTCCGCTTCGTCCGCGCCGGCCGACTCATCGCGTTTCGCCCAGCGCCTTTCCTCGAACGCCCATTTTTGGAGACACTTCTCGAAATGCCGGCGAATGTTTTCGGCCGTGTATGGCTGGTGCGCGAGATCGCAAAAGTCGCGAATGGTGTGCCAGATGCGATTTTGACTCCTAGCCTTGTACGACTCAACTTCAAGGGACTCGAAGAAGGTCGCGAGAAACTCCTCTCCCTCACTTTCGTTGGAAAACACGTCTGGGACGATTCCCGAATAGAGTGGGTTGGCCATTCGAGCGCGCAGCTCGGGAGATAGTTTGCCGACCCGCACGATACGGCCGTTCTTCCAACGACCAAAGAGCCGGTCGTAGAAGCGACGAAATGCTTCGTCGGGCTTCCATTTCCATCTTGATCTGTATGCTGGGTCTCTCCATTGTTTCTGCGTTACGAAATCCAAGACATCGTGGAAGCGTTCGCGGACTTTGGCCTCGCCGGTTGCCCTGTTCGCATCCCAAACACGAGCCAAGATCGTCTCACGTCGCTTCTGGACGGATTGACGATCGCCTTCGATCTCATCGCGCAACCCTTTGGGGGCCCAAAGGCCGTAGCACGTCGCCACCGATAGTTTTTTCATGCGGGAACGGTTGTCGTCTCGTTGCTTTACGCCGAGGGCCGCAGCTACATCGAAGGAACTCTTCCCTCGCGGTGCGATGTAGCCGGGTGGCGCTTTGGTTTTCTCCTGGGCGGTAGAGCGTGAGCGCACCTCGATAGGGAGCCGCAGTCCGGAGACCCAATCTCGCCGAAGATATAAGCGTCCATCAAGCAACAGGGCGCGGACATCATCTGGTGGCAGTTCAGTGGAGGCATTGAAGGGCTTGCCATCTTTCTTGAGCCCGGCAAGGTATTCGATTAACGGAGAAACGACGGTTCCGCGTGCACGCAGCATCAACTCCTCATTAGATCTAAATGCTTGCATAGTCGCATTCGCAGATCCTGTCCAGATAGTCCACGTTCGGCCATCGTGGAATGCGTAAAGTTTCGTGTGAAACATTCCGCTGGGTGGCTGGTGTAATCGAACTCGGAGAAACGGGGTACGGCGATCGATTGCCTCTCCGAGCTGCACTCGGAGTGCGGGCTTCCGCATCAGTTCGCCGGCGTTAAGGTGAAGGCGTACTTCGCATTCGGCGGGAACAGTCTTCAAAAGCTTCTCGTATTTGATTAGCGTGTTCCTCTCTAGCAGCTTCGTTCAGCGGGCCGTTAATCCGGTCGTCGCCTCACGCTTCTCGCTTCTTCGAGAGAATACTCCCGTCCGGTTGCATCTCGTGAAAAGTACCGTTTCCCCAGGTAATTGCTCCCATCTCGGCGTTGAATTGGGCAACAAATGTTTCCCTCAGCTCCCAACTGAGAAAACACTTCTTGTGCATTGCAGCGTCCGAGAATCGCCAAAGTGGGTCTTCTCGGCCTGTGATGAAATGCGTGGTTGCCACAATATCGTCCTCTTGCCCGATTACGTCGCCACAAATCGGGCAGCGGCTTTTACCCCTGAAAATGAGCGCCATAGCTGCCTTCTCCTGATCGCATTTGATTGGCGCATGGTATCAGCAGATAGTCGTTGGCGAAAGAACTTTTGCAAGTTGCGTGAGTTGTCACCAGGTGGGTCACGGGGGCAAGGATAGGATCACCGATTCACCGCGAAGGAACTGGCTGAGGAAGTCTAGGGCCGAACGTCCCTGCTGCCAGCATGTTCGCCATACCGACATCAGCACCGCTTGCGCTCGCGCTCCTACCCAAGTCCGGTTGCCTCCCCAGACCTTGCGTAAAATGACGCCGAAGCGGATGGCCAACTCCGCTCGCCAGTTGGTGGCGTCCAGACCCGGCACATGCAAAAACGTCAGGAGCTGATCGCGGTGGTTCCACAAGTGCTGCGCCAGCCGCTCGTTGGCCGCGTTGCTCTTGAGGGGGAATATGGCATCGGCCAGTTCGTTGTCCAGCCGGCCTCGCGCCACTGCCAGACCATGATCGCTGACCTGGCCCGCGGCATGGCGATCGCGCAGGCCCAGGGCCGCTAGCAGTAGCTCCTTGATCCGTCGTGGGAACCGCACCGCGCCGGCCGCGGCACTCTGGAGCATCTCGTGACAGCGACGTAGAAGGTGGCCCAGGCACTGTTGATGGCGCGCTTGCTCAAAGTTGTCGTAGGGCGACCAGCCGTCGTGAATCATCACTCCAGCGTAGTCTGCGCCGATCAGACGCTCGGCCACGGCACCGGAGCGGGTCGGGTCGATGACGTAGGCGGTCGCCTCGGCGCTTACCAGCGCATGCAGCCAGGCACCCCAGCCGCCGACATGCCAGCCGGTTTCGTCGGGAACAACCCAGGCAGACCGCGCGACCGACTGACAGATTGTTTCGTAGACCGGCTCGCAGCGCCGCGCTGCTCGCAAGACGGTGTGGACGCTGCCGCCCGGTGTCAGGGAGATGCCAAATAAGCTCTCCAAGACGCGGCTCACCTTGCCGTGCGACAGACCCGCTTGCTTGTTCAACTCGACGACCGTGGCCTGAGCGTCCGGCCCCAGTTGCGACGCCGCAGCCCCCAGAGCGTCGGAGGTCTGCAAGGCATGTCGGCCCTGAACGCGCCGGTGGCACCGCCGACAACAGCCGACGTGGATGTTAAATTGGCGGTGGACCGGCTGTCGTGGGATCTCGACCTGATACTGCTGATCGACGTGAGTTGGCTCGATTGGACCCCCACAGTCGGGGCAAGCCTCGGGTAAGGGAGCCTCGTGGACCTCGTCGATGCGTTCCGGCGGCGGCCGATGCGCCTTGGTGCCGTAGTCCTTTCCGGGTTTGCGTCCCGGCTTCTTGGGGTTGGGCTTGGGAAGGCCTTTAGCAAAAGGGGCTGCCTGACGCTTGCCGGCGCGCTGCTGCTGTTCGAGCAGGCGGGTAAGTCGCTCGACCTGGGCTTCCAGTTCGGCGACGCGGCGTTGCAACGCCTGGCAGCCTGAACAAGCGGGTTCGTCCATGCAGGCAAGATAGCAAAAAACCCGGAGTGCAGCTGCGCTCTGTGGGACAGGTCAGTCGGACAAGGCGACCGAGGGCGCTAACCAATTGCAGCTTCTCAAGCCACTCCATGGACAAGTAGGCGGAGACAACAACGCACTTCTTCGCGCCCCGAGCATCTTTGAGTAGTTGGTCGGTATTCAATTGCTGAACACCTTTGACGCCGAAGTGAACCGACCACCAGTTCGCGATGTTGCCTTCGGGATGCGTTGCTCCCCCCGAGAGCGAAGGTCGCTGTTTCAGTTTGAGAGAGCGTGTTGACATCTGATCCTCGCCGACGGTTCGGGTTTTATGGCGAACATCTAATTCAATTGCGCCGTGCACGATTTACCACTGCGGCTGAGCAGCCTATCGCAATGTCCGCGCGACTTTATTATGACTTTCGCTTCTATCCTCGACGAAACTATGTGTCAAGGAAATAGCGGCTCCCTTTCGGAATTGATCAAGTCCGTGTCAGCACGCGGTAGGCACTTCCCAGTCACCGCTGGCGGATGTATTAGCTCTGAGTTTCAAAGGTGCCGGTTTCCGTCACAAAGCGGCCAGGAAAGCAGGTACGTCCGCCGGGGCAACCAACTCTGGGTTAAATGTCCTCATCCCTTCCCCTTGAGCGGCCCGAAGCAATCGCTGATCGGCGGCCACCAATACGCTGACCGAGGCAGCCGGTTGCGCCTGAGCGAAGCTCAAGAACGACGCCAGGATGGAAGCATCCGCGGAATTGAGGCTGTGGCGATCAACCAAGTCGATGCCGCCAAGGATATCGCTGAACTCCACCGCCAGGACGCCGAAATCCGGGTCGTCGATGACCTCGGCCCGTAAGGCGGATCGAGCTACCGAGAAGGTGTCGTCATCTAACGACCACCATTGCGTTTGCGTACCAGAGCGGCACAAGTCTCGGAGTAACTCAGCACGGTTGTGACCATCTGCGACCGGGGAACAGCCGTAAAGAGCGCGTTGACGGTCTGGTGCCCGATCTCGGGGGCGTACCGTTTCGCCAGCGCACTGGCATCCCAGAGAAGGAAAAACACGGCCGGCTATCCTTCCTCAAGCTCGTGACGCATGCGGAGGATCTCACTGGACAGGAATCGATCCTCCGGCCGGATGCCCCGCGCCAGCATCATGGCCTGGGCCTTCTCCGCGGTCGCTGTCGGATCCGGAACGAAACCCATGCGCTCGTCCAGTTCGGCAACAGCCTTCTGCAACGCGCGTTTATCCAGCAGCTTGCTCGCCGGTGGGGTCGGAGACGGGATGATCATGGATAGGCTCCTGTCCGCAAGCAACATTCACCTTTCCCACGAAGTATAGGTAGCGTGCCGTCGTTTCGTCAATCCACCAACCCGCCGCTATCCCTGAGTCTCAATCCCCATTTTTCCAGCGAGAAGGGCGGATTCATCACCATACGGAGACCAAACGAATTGCTCCCGGCCCCGCTTGGGCGAGGCCGGGAGCGTCGTGAACTTGCCTCTTCGTCTCTATGTTCCAACTCAAAGCATGTTGACAGGGAAGGGCATGCCGAACACGGTCGCGCCGGTGAGGAGGCCGGCGCCGTTGTAATCCAGGTCGAGCGTGACTCCGCCGAAGTTGATGGCGATCACCACGTTCCCGGAGGCGTCGCGGGTCAACGACGTGACCTGCACGAGGTTGAGGGCCAGGAAGACCGAGAGGGGCGACGGGACATTCAGGGCCGGGCCGACCGGCTGGTTGTTGGAGGCCAACGGCTGGATTTGCAGGCCGGACAGGCCGAGCAACCCCAGCGGCGTTTCGGTGAATTTGAGATTGCCCGTCGTCACCACGACGTTGGCGGTGTTGGTCACGGTGAAAAAGCTACCGCCGAAATCCTGGATCTGCACGGCGATCGAGAACAGGCCGCCCGTGGCGTAGGTGTTGGTGCCGATCACGTTGAAACCGCCGTGGCCGTCGGCCGCGATGGAGCCAACGGAGGAATGACCGTCGCCCCAGTTGATGACGGCAGTGAAATCCTTGGCATTGGCGTTGGGGTCGGCGTCGGAGAAGACGGCGGCCACGCCGTTGAACGCCTGGCCGGAGTTGGCGTTGACGAACACGTTGGCGTTGAGTGTGCCCGGGGCGACCTGGATGGGGGCGCTGACCGGGATGCCGGTGCCGTTGGCGAGCGCCACCGGCTCGGGGAAGACCCAATCATCGACGGCCACCAGGTTGTTCGTCGGCGTGTTCGCGCCGCCGGGGGTGATGGTCGTGCCGTCGAACTTGAAGATGACGCCCTGTCCGAGAGTGAGCAGCACGTTGGTCACTTCGGGGCTGTTGAACAGTTCGCCGGCGAACACGGCCGCGCCCGGCGAGGCGTTGGTCGGCACGTTCAGCGTGTCGATCAGGGTGCTGCCGTGGAAGTACTGGATGGTCGTGCCGGGCTGCTGGACGTTGAGGAAGACGGCGCCGAAGCCCTTGTCGGCGGCCGACACGGGGGCCGTGTTGGGCGAGCTGGGGGCGATGAAGGTGAAGTCGATGCCGTTGTCGTTGAACATGGCGAAGGTGTTGGGCGTGCTGAAGGCGGGGAACAGGCCGGCCACGCTGGGGTTCACATCCATGAAGCCGTCGTTGCTGACGGCGTAGACGGCGCCGAAGAAGACGCCCGACCCCTGGAAGCGGTCCAGGGGGATGCCGACGGTGTGTCCCGGCGTGATGACGGTGGTGGAGTTGGGACCGGCGACGCTGTCCGTGCCGTCCACCTTGACGCCGTCCCAGGTGATGGTGCGGAAGCCGCCGTTCTGCGGACTGGTTGCGGTGTTCTTGACGCCGCCGATGGCGGACTCAAAGGACGCCAGGGCGGTGCTGGCGCTGGTGAGGTTGCCCTGGTTGCCGCCGGTGAAGATCGTGCCGGCGCCGACCGGCACCGGGTCGCCGTTGCTGAGGGGGGCGTCGAGCACTTCCGCCGTGGTGTTGGCCGTGTCCGTGTTGGCGGAATTCGCATTCTCGGTGACGGTCAGCGTCATGGGGAAGGAGAAGGGCGGCACGGTCGAGCCAGACTCCTCGGCGAAGGTGTGCTGGTCGGTGACGGTGTAGTTGGTGCCGCTGCGCGTGACGAGAAGGTTGGCGTCGAAGTTCGGGCCGGGCTGGTTGCTGACGGTGGTGCCGTCGCCGTAGTTGATGGTGACGGTCAGGTTGGCGGGGGTGACTCCGTTGGTGTCGGTGAAGGAGGCGTTGATGGAGGGAGCGGCGAGCGCGCCCTCCGTGGCCGCCGGCACCGACGCGGAAGTCGTGGACGGCCCCTGGATGGAGTTGATGGTCACGGTCCCTGACAGCAGACAGCGCTCTTCCAACTGTTCGAGGATCAGACGGGTCTGCGCTCGACGGCCGAAGGCCCCCGCATGAGGCCTACGCCCCCAAAACGCCGGAGTGAAGGGGGAGGACATGGGTGCAACTCCTGGAGAAATGTGACAGGAACTTGTCACAAAGTAGTAAACGGCGGGGAGAAGTGCAAGAAAAATATGTGTGCGGAACGGACATTCGCCCCGGGTCCTTGACGAGGGTCAAAACTCTCCGATTTTGTCGAATCCCGCCAACGGTCGGTTTTAGGAGCGACTTCATAAATCCATCTCTCCATTTCGCGAATATCATTTTGTCGCATCGTGGCGGCCCGTAGGTTCTGGTCGTGGACGGCCGGCAGCGACCCGTCGGCGGACCACCACGCTTCCCTTCGATAGTACACAACTCCGAAGGAACTCATGCGACTGCCCCTCTCTGCCGTCCGGTACGTGCTGGTGAACTGCGGCCGACTGCTGGCGACGGTCTGGCGGCAACAACCAAGCATTGTGATCGCCGAGACGCTCCTGTCCCTGCTGATGGCCGGCCTTCCGTTTCTGCAAGCGGGCATTTTCGCCCTGCTGATCAATGAGCTGGTTCGGACCACGGACCAGGGGCCGACCGGCGGCGTGGCCTGGCTGGCCATCCTGGCGGTCGGTTCCACCGTCGTTCCCGACGCGCTCTACGCCTGGAAAGGCTTCCTCGATCGCAAAATGCACCTTGTGATGTTCGAGCACTTCGAGCTGAAGCTGATCGAACGCAAGGGCGAAATCGACGTCGCCACCTACGAGGACCCCCGGTTCCAGGACCTCCTCACCAAGGCGGAAGGGCAGGGCATCTTCCCGATGATCGCCATGCTGGAGCAGCAGTTCTACAACCTTCAAAACGTGGTGGGCGTCGGCACGGCGGCGGCCGTGCTCGCCCTGTACGATTGGCGGATTTTCCTCTTCGTGGTGGCGGCGGCGATTCCCAAGTTCGTGCTGGAAGCGAAATACGGCCACGGCGTCTGGAACATTCACGACGCCAACGCCGAGAAACGGCGGCGGTATGCGGACTTCCAGCGCCATTTCTACAACCTCTCCGAACTCATCGAGCTGAAGCTGTTTCAGAACGTCCGCTACTTCCTGTCCGCCATGGGCGACTTGCTGCACGCCTTCAACGAGGAACAGTGCGCGAACGAGCGCAGGAAACTGCTGTACCAACTGGGGGCGGTTTCGGCCGCGGGGATCGCCATCGCGGTGGCGGTCGTGTCGGTCATCGATGCCGTCCTGGCCGGGGCCTTGGCGGTCGGCACCATGACGTTCGTGCTGGGGGCCATACGCGAACTGCAAGGCACCCTGTCGGGCTTTTTCCTGAGCCTGGGCCATCAGTACCAGTACAGCCTGTTTACCACCCATCTGTTCGAGGTCATGGACACCCCGCCCGCCATCCCCCGGCCGCCCAATGCCCGCGTACTGTCCGCGGCCGCGGCCCCCGAGATCGTCCTGGACGACGTGTCCTTTGCTTATCCCGGAACCGACAAGCGGATCCTGAAGAACGTGTCGCTGGCCATCCCGCCGGGAGGGAAGTTCGCCCTGGTGGGTGTGAATGGTTCCGGAAAGACGACGCTGGTAAAACTCCTTTGCCGCATTTACGACCCCACCGAAGGCCGAGTCCTCGTCAACGGCCACGACCTTCGCGAGCTGGACCTGGATAGCTGGCACCACCAGATGAGTGTGCTGTTTCAGGACTATGCCGACTACCACTTCCTCGTCAAGGACGTGATCGCGATGGGCCGGCGCAACGGCAGCCCGTTGGCGAACATGGACAAGGTTCGCCTGGCCGCTCGCCAGAGCGGCGCGGAGGCATTCATCGGGGAATGGGCCCGGCAATACGAGCAGATGGTGGGACGCGAGTTTCCCGACGGCATCGACCCCTCCAAGGGCCAGCTCCAGAAGCTGGCGCTGGCCCGGTCGTTCTACCGCGATCCCCGGCTGCTGATCCTGGATGAGCCGACCGCGTCCATCGACGCCGAGGCCGAGGCGCGCATCTTCGAGGAGCTGGAGACGCTGCCCCGCGACAAGACGGTGATCCTCATTTCGCACCGTTTCTCGACGGTTCGGAAGGCGAATCGGATTTGTGTCTTGAGGGATGGGACCGTGGAAGAACAGGGGACGCACGAGGAATTGATACGGCTGGGCAAGATTTACGCGCGGCTATTTCAGATTCAGGCGGCCGGCTACCAGGCGTGAGATTTTCGGGGCGTCAGTCCAGCGGCTTCAGGATGATGCTCTTGAAGAGGACCTCGGCCCCCTCGGACTGGATTTGGAGCTTGCCCCGGGTCACGCCCAGGTCCGTCGCCCGGCTCACGGTCACCCCGTTCAGCCGAACGGTCATCGTGTCGCCCTTCATGGTGACGACGAGTGTGTTCCACTCCCCGACCCGCTTCTCGACGTCGTTCTTGCCGCGGAAGCCGAGAACATTCTCCCAGGCCGGGTCTCGGCCGGTCCAGAGGAGCCGGCCGCCGGGTCCGAAGTCGCGGGCGGTTGCCTCATCCTTCCAGTAGAGGCCGGCCTTCTTGCCCGCCGGGCGCTCCTCGGCCCTGGCCCGGAACTTGTACTTCGCGCTCGTGCCCGTGATCGAGATGTCGCCGGTGGCGCCCTCGAGCATGTTGCACTGGATGCCCTCCAACCAGCTCTTGCTGACGGCCCCGTCCGGGCCGGTGGAGTGGAGGATCAGTCCGCTGTCCCGAGCGGTCTTCTCCCGCGGCGGCCAGACCTTGCCGCCCCAGGCGTACTCAAGCTTGACCTCGTAGTCGGCATACTCATCGCGCGTGACCAGCCCGCCGAAGTCCTTCCCCGAGATACGGAGGATGCCGTCGCGGACGGCGAAGTTGCCGTTGGGATCCTTGTCCTTGCCGTGGTCGCGCAGGAACGTGTACCACTTGGCAATGTCCTTGCCATCGAACAGGGCGACCGGCTCCCCGGCCCGTGCCGGGGGGAGGGTTACGGCGAACAGAACCAGCAGGCCGAGGGCGCGCGTCATGGCAATCTCCGTGGTAGGGTAACCGGGCACGCTAAAGCGAAGGATAGCGGAAACCGGGACCGCAGGACAGCGTGGGAAAAGAGGAATGTGTCTGGCGCGGCGACCTGTGGGTCGAACCCCGTGTCTGCGTTCTACAGCGGCACCCAGTTGACCGCCGCACGTATTCAACGCAACCTGTGTCAGAGCATTGTGCGACTATTGATGACTCCGGGCGGGGCCGCATGCGGATATTCGGATCACGCCGGCCGGCCCAGCCACAGCGGACGGAAATGCTCCACCGTGTCGAACGGCTGGGCGCGGCCCTCGATCGTCTCGCCGAGTTGCTGGATCTGGGCGGCGGCGAGCTGGCCGAGCTTCTTGCGGTTGCCCAGCACGAGATAGCCGACACGCTCCGGGTCGAGCTGCATCAGCCGGCAGCAGGTCGCGTCCACGGCCACGCAGGTCGGTCCCCATGACGAGGACGCCCATCGGCTTGGGCGTGCCGTTGAGCGGGCCGTCGCCTTCCATGCCGACGATGCCATCGACGATGGCCAGGTCCGGCGTGCGCGTCAGCGGCGATGTCCACGATGCTGTTGTCGATGCCGCGCCAGTGCAGCTCGTTCTTCGGCCAGCCGTAGCAGATGCCCGGCAGCGTGCCGAACAGGTTCTTCAGCGACAGCGTCGCCACCGCCCAGTGGTGCGTCTTCAGCTTCGGCAGCGAGATCACCACGTCGGCCGTCGCGATCGTCTGCGACAGGAACAGGTGTTCCAGCCCGGTCAGCCGGCCGAGGTTGACGCGTCTTGACCGGCTCGTCGTGGTTGAGGTCGACGAACGGCACCTTGTAATGCCGCAGCACGTCGCCCAGGCCGCTGGCGGCCACGAGGTATTCGACGTTGCGCCAGTGGCCCGGCCCCTCGGCGACGATGACCTCGGCCGCCCCCTCGCGGCGGCACAACTCGATGACGGCGGCGACGACGTGCGGGTGCGGTGTTGATGACCTTGTCGCGGTGGTACTCGACGAGGTTCGGCTTGAGGACGACGCGCTTGCCGCTGAGCGGCACGCGCGCGCGGAAGTGCTCGTACTGGCGGCGCACCACGTCGGCGAGGTCGGCGTTGTAGTCGCCGACTGGGGCGACGTGGACGGCGCGACTGCGGATCGGGCTGGCGCAGTTGCGTCGCCGCGTTGACTGCCAGCCCTTGAAACTTGGCCTTGATGCGCTCGCCGAGCGATCGGCTTGACGGCGACCGGCTCGCGCGGCATCGAGGCAGCGTGTGCAGGCGCTGGCTTCTGCGGCAAGGCGGAAGGGGTTGCGCGTGATCGATGCCCAGCGCCAGCGCGGTCAGCGCTTGCCGCAGCGGGGCCGGCCGCAGCCAGGGTGTTTCGGCACGGGCGGCGTGAGCGGCGCGGATGCGCTCGCCCAGCGCATCGAGGCGTGTTCGGCATGCCGGGCGATCGCGGTAGACGTCCAGGGCCAGACGCGCCCAGCACAGATGTTCGAGGTCCTCGCCGGTCTGCGGCCTGTCTGGCGCAGGTACTCGACGGCGGCGCCGATGCGCGGATGGTCGGGCCGGCCTTGCAGGGCGAGCAGCATCAGGGCCGTCGGCGCCGGGATCGGCTCGAGGGCGATGCCGAAGATGCGGCGGTTGCCGTAGTTGACGCCGCCCTCTTCGAGGGCGCGGTCGAGCAGCAGGTCCAGCCCTTCGCGGACGCGGGGATGATCGCCCTGGCCGACGCGGCGCAGGGCCAGGCACGCCCAGGCGGTCGGCTCGACCCAGGAGAAATTGCCCTCCGCCCACGGCCAACCGATCAGGTTGCCGTCGATGTCGTTGATGTCCTCATCGTCGCGATTGTCCGCTTGCCGGCCCTTGCGCGCCAGCAGGGCGGCGGCGGTTTCCTGGCGCATGGCGCTGTCGGAGTCCAGCATCGTCTGCACGAACAGCACCAGCGCCGTCGGCCAGACCGCTTCCGGCC
Source organism: uncultured Planctomycetota bacterium (assembly GCA_963767535.1). GTDB lineage: Bacteria > Planctomycetota > Planctomycetia > Gemmatales > Gemmataceae > JAJPHU01. The sequence goes on along the minus strand of CAVYEC010000003.1, from coordinate 3,188,237 downwards.
GGCCGCGCGCCAGGCGATAGGTCCCGTCGCCGGCCGCGCACTGTCGCAGCCAATCCTGGCCGCTTCTCAGCGCCGCCTCGAAGCGTTGCGGCTCCCGTGACAGGGCGAGCAGGGCCAGGCAGGTCGGTTCGAGGTGAGCGGCCTGACCGGGGGCGTAGCCCCAGCCGCCGCCCGGACACGCCATCGCCGCCAGCGCTTCCAGAGGATCGAACGCGTCGCTCACGTTGACAGACTCCCGAATAGACGATTGCAGGATTCATCGGAAGTCTAGTACACAGAAAGGCGATGAGGGTGCGAACCATCTCGTCCCCAAGCTCTGCTTGGGGACGCACGGGTGCGAAGCTCTGCTTCGCGAGCCGCAGAGAGGTTGGATGCGAAGCAGAGCTTCGCGGACGGCGTTCCCAAGCAGAGCTTGGGAACGAGAGAAGAGACGCTTCTGCGAAGCGTCGCTAAACCCCATCAATAATTTCACCGACTGGGTGAAGGAGAACGTTTCAGTTCCTGGCGGAAAGTGCGGACTTCGGATTGGATGATCGCCGGCAGCTTCGTGGTCAGCGGGTCGGCGCCGCCGAACCAGCCTTTCGGCTCGTTGTAAACCATGTGGCACTCGACGAACAGCGCCCCCGCCGGCTCGTGCAGGCGTGTGATTTTCAGGTAGCCGCCGGCGCCGGCGTAGGGCCGGGCGAGACCGAGCTGTCGCCGACCCTCGTCGTCGAAGGTTATCTTTCGCCACTGGTTGGGGAATTCGGTGTCGCCAGTGAAACGGGAGTCGATCTCGGTGGCGGCCAGGAGCGAATCCTCATGACGAGTGACGACGGTATGCAGGGCCGCACTCACTTCCACGCGATCGAGCACGATGAAGACGCCGTGACTGTAGCGCTCCTGCCGGCGTTTGTCGGAGTCGGCCGCCCGCTTCCGCTTGCCCAGCTCCTCGTCGGTCAGGAGGTGGACCTTGCGATCCTTCTGCTTTTGGTGCAAGCCTTCCAGAAAGTCCCGGTCGGCCACGCGGTCGAGGCTGCCGTAGGCGATGAACGAGACATCGAGGGCGAACACACGAGGCGCGTCGGCATCGTTTATGGGCATTTTCCGTATGTTGTAGACATGAGGAGCCGTGCCCACCTTGGCGGCGAACTCCCGCACCGTGAAGCGATTGCCGACGATTTTCTTGAGGATGTCCTGCTGTCCGGCCGTATCGAGTCTGTCGGCCATGAGCGGGGCGGGCAACGGCGCTTTCACCGTTTCGGACACGACCACGCCCCGCGTCCGCAGCTGCTCGAAAAGCGGATTGGCCGGCTCATCGGCCGCCCCCGCGGGGAGCGGCGCCATCAGAACAATCAGGAGACCCGTCAGACGGCGATTCATGAAGACCCTCGCGGAAAAAGAGTCGCGGAGGTGTTATTTCCCGGCGGCGTGGGCGAGCGCTTCGCGCAGTTTGATTTCGAGGTTCGCCGCCAGTGCCGCCGAGAAGCGCCGCCGGGCGAGGAGCGTTTTCAGGTCATCGCCGGGAGAAATCTCCTTTTCGCCCTTGGGTGCGTCGGTCATGGCGAAGGCTTTCTCCGTCGGCTGGCCGAGGCTGAATTCGCCGGCATCGACGTGGAGAACGCAGTCGCCGACGAGGTTGTGCGGCAGCCACTGGATCGGATCAGTCGGGCCGCCGAGGATGCCGTGTTCCTCGCGGTCCAGCACCCACAGAAGCGTCTCCAGCCGGCCGGTTTGCGAATCGACGAGGACGGCATAACGGAGGACGATCGGCCGGTGCCGTTCGTGACGGACCATCATGCTCGGGCTGTCGAAAACGAGCATGGTGTCGGAGCGGGCGACGACGAGAATATCCGCGAGTTTGTCCTGCGCGGTGTTCAGCACGATGCGGGCTAGCAGGCCGAAGTTGGCGCCGAGCCGTGCCTGCGATTGGGGGGTGATGATGGTGTCTTCCTCGCCGATGCGCGTGCCCAGGCCGACAGCCACCTTCGCCAGCTTCCAGCGCTCGCTGCCGCCGGTCTTGACGCGCTCGACATCGGCAAGGAGGGCGGTGAATAGCAAGCGCGCCAGCCGGTCGGCCGTGGCCGACAGTTGCTTCATGTCGCCGGCGCCGGGCCGCGAATAACTTTTGAGGATGAGGTCGGACCACCCGCGGGGCGGTTTGTCGCCGATGACGGTGCCGGCCGGGATCAGGTCGAGGCGGCGCTGCCTTACGTCGTAGGTCAACCCCGGCCGATCCGCCGAGCAGGCGAAGTCCGTGAGACAGCAGACCATGAGCAGGCCGAAGAGCGTCTTGCCGATGAGCCGAAGGCAGCGGATCGGGTTCCCGTATAGCGCCATGATACGTGTTCCTCACGTTCGGAAGGCATTTCCGGGCGAATGCGGGCGCTTGGCCCTGAGAATTGTTCTCAGCCGCCCCCTTCTTGTCAAGCCGATGGGCTGCGCACGGCCGAGACGGGAAGAAAGGGGATCATGAGTGATGTAGGGTGGGCCGAGGGACGAGGCCCACCATGTCGCCGGTGGGCCTCGTCCCTCGGCCCACCCTACGGGGCGGGTCCGCGCCACCACAATCAATTACTACACCCGAGGCGGGGAGAAAGGGGAGCATGAGTGCGGAAGGGGCCGTCCGCGCCGGCCGGGTGCTGGTGACGGGGGCTGGGGGATTTCTGGGCGCCAACGTCGTTTGGGCGCTCCGCGAAGAGGGCTTCGCGGTGTGCGCCCTGCTCCGCCGTCCGCCGCGCGGCCCGCAGTGGACCGGACTGGATGGCGTCGAATTTGCGATCGGTGACATCCTCAATCCGTCTCAGGTGGCCCGTGCCCTGGAAAATGTTACCTCGGTGATTCACACGGCCGCCTTGATGAAGATCATCCCCCGGCCGCGCCGCGACGCCTATCGCGTCAACGTCGAAGCTACGCAAGCCCTCTGCGGCGCCGCGCTGCGGGCCGGCGTGCGCCGTCTCGTCTTCACCTCCAGCGCTTCGACCATCGACCCCGGCACCGCCGATCGTCCCGCCACCGAGGATTCCCCGGACAACCGCACGCCGATTCGCGCTCCCTATTACACCAGCAAACGATTGGCCGAGAAGGTGGTCCGCGACTTTAGCGCTCGCGGTCTGGAGACGATCGCACTTTGTCCGGGTTACCTGATTGGGCCACGCGACGTGCGGCCGACGTCGAACGAGCTGCTCCTCTGGGCGGCGCGCTGGCGCTGGCCGATCCTGCCGCCGGGCGGTATGAACGTCGTGGATGTGCGCGAGGCGGCCCTGGCCCACGTCCGCGCCCTGTGGCGCGGCCAACCCGGAGAGCGTTACATATTGGCGGGGCCGTACCACAGCTATCGCGACCTCGCCGTTCTCGTGCGCCGCATCCTCGGCCAAAGCGAGCGCGTCCGTTTGCTGCCGCGCTGGACCAAAGGCATCGGGTCGATGTTGCTGGCCCTCGCCGCCGGAATCTGGCCCGATATGCCCAACGGATTGATGGTGCCGAATTTTCAGTACGGCTTCGTCTCCTACCACCTTTCGGGAGCGCGGGCCGACCGCACCTTCGACCTGACACACCGTCGGCCGGAAGAAACGGTATTCGACACCTTGCGCTGGTTCCGTGACAACGGCGTGGCACCGTGGCTGCCAATACGATTGAAACCACTCCACCCGGATGCAAGCGGATTGTGAATGCCTGGCAGGAGAGACCTTCGGTCGCGGATTTCGGCGGGGTCGGAGACCCACTCCAAGCGCGGAGACTTCGGTTCCTTCTTGCCCTCCTTTCTCCTCGGCGGTACGCTCCGGTGGGATTTTTCAGACAGGAGGTTCCCATGTTCACCAAACGTCTTGCCGCCGGCATTGGATTCATCGTCTCCCTCGGCTTCGCCATGTGGCTCCTCTCGCCCGCGCCGATGATCGGGGCGGCCGCGCCGAAAGCTGCTGACACGGACGAAATGGATTTCAAAGGGAAGGCAATCGTCGTCCGCTTCTACTCCTTCCCTTTCAGCCTGGATCCGTTGGGGCTGGAGGCGGCGAAAGTACGCAAACTCGGCGATAAGTTTTTCCTGACGGGCAAGGCGATTTCCCTTGGCGATGAGGGAAATGCGATCCACGACAAGACGGTTTGGCACTCCCTCGGCGAAATAAGCCAGATAATCGAGTGCGAGAGTGTGGAGACGGCCAAGAAGATGATGAAGACGCTGAAAACATTACCCGCTGCCGGGCCTCCCATTTTCGGCTTCCCCACACCGCCTGCCGTCCCGGAGGACGGTTCGATTCCGAAGAAGAAGTCCAATCCGGGTCCCGCTCACGATTCCGTTGAGCTGCCGAACGATGTTTATGAGATCGAAACACGACAGTTCGCCATACCGATTCGGAGCAAGCCCGACGAGTTGGCCAAGATGAAGAAAGTCCGGCTCTTCGTTTCCGAGGACCGAGGCAAGAGTTGGAAGCACAAGAAGGATTACAAGCCAACTGACAAGCGAGCGATCTTCACAGCCCCTCATGACGGCCAATACTGGTTCGCGGTCCAGGTCGTATTAAAGGACGGAAATCGTGAACCCGCCGAACGGGATGACCTCGTTCCGGCGATGAAGGTCTTTGTCAATTCGGAGCGAAGGACCCTCAAGACCCAGAAGTCGTACGAGGAACTCCAACGCGAAGTGGAACAGTTGCGGAAGACGGTCGAGCAACTCCAGACGAAGATCAAGCAATTGGAATCGGATCGCAAAACAAAGTGAGCCTGGGCCTCGCTCCGACAGGCTCGCTCCCCCGCCGCACGCCTGCGGCTTCAGACTGGGACCACGGAAGTCGGCCAATAATGGTGACGAGCAATGCCCCCAGCCGAGATCGACACCGGACGTGTCCGTGAAACGACGCGCCATCCGTTTGCGGACCATCGAGGATCTGCTTGACGAAGCCGAGACCGTTTGCGCCGCGGCCTCCAACGGGAGAATTCACTGTCTGGGGAACTGGTCCGCGGCGCAAGTTTTATGGCATATCGCCAAGTTGATCGAGCTTTCATTCGACGGTTTTTCGTGGCGCTACCGTCGGGGGCCACTTTGGATCACCCGGCCGTTCCGATTCTTGACCTGGCGCTGGCTGATCCGGCTGGCGTTTCGCCCCGGATTCAAAAATCCGCCGGAAGCGGCCGTTCTCGAACCGCCATCGGCGTTATCATTGGAAGAGGCGGCCGCGTATCTGCGCCGGCAGATCGAACGCATCCGCCGTGGAGAACGGATGACGCAAGAATCCGCGGTCGAAGGGCCGTACTCGCACGAGCAATGGGTGTATATTCACCTGCGCCATGCCGAATTGCATCTGAGCTTTCTGGAGATCCAGGCCATGAATAGCCGGTAGTACCTCGCCGAGCGCGGAGAAGTTTTTTCGAATGCGGAATTGCTGGCGCGTGACGGGCACGGTAGACTCAAAACGTGCTTATCTCGGGCGCTCCTATCCCCCGGACCCGCTGTCACCTTCAGGAGAGCCGTCGATGTCTCCCGCTTTGCTCGTCCTCACGCTCGCCCTGCTCGGCGCGGCCGATGCGCCCTCGGCCAAGGAGAAGCCCAAACACAGTCCTTATGGGGCGAGCCTGCCGTATCTCACCAAGGAAGAAGAAGACAAGCTCGACGAGATCATCGATCGTTTCATGCTCTACGACATCGGCCGGTTGCAGGGCGATGCGGCCAAAAAGGCGCTCAAGGATTTCAAGGCCCTCGGCCCCGAGGCGATTCCGGCCCTGGTACGCGGCGTCAACCGGGCGGCCAAGGTCGAACACAGCTGCCCCGTCGTGGTCATTGCCCAGAAACTCCACCGTCTGCTCCTGGCTTCCGACGATCAGGAACTGCTCGAATACGCGCGCGACAACATCGGCGCGGGCGTCGGCAAGACTCGTCACGCCGGCGTTTTGCAAGACCTGCGCGTCGGTATCTCGATGCGCAAAAACGCGGTGGCACGCCGGCCGCCGCCGGGACCGAAGTCGCCGCGCCTCATGAGCGTCACCGAGTTGGCCGATGCCGGCAGCACGGAACGCGGCCCCCGGCTGAAGTCGATCCTCCTCGAACTGGAGAAACGCCGCGGCAAGGAAGTGCTGCCCGGCTTGGCCAACGCGGCCTCCAGTTACGACAAGGAAATTCGGCAGCTGGGACGCGATCTGCTCGAACGCCACCTGGCCCGCCAGGGCGAGGCCGTGGTCAAGGCGAAGCTCCGGGACGATCTCATCGAGGTGCGTTTGGCGGCAGTCCGCGTTGTCGCCGCCAAGATGCCCCGTTTGACGGGGGAGTTGATCGACAGGCTGGCTGACGAACAGACCGAGGTGCGTGCTGCCGCCCACGAGGCCCTGGTCAAACTCGCGCGGGGAGGATTTCGGCTTGGCCGCCGATCAGGAAAAATGGCGAAGCTGGTGGGAACGCAAAAACGGCGGCCGTCGTTGAGGTCTGGATATTTCTGTTTAGCCGCGACCCGTAGGGGAGCGCGTAGCGCTCCCCTACGGGTCGCGGCTAAACTCTTTTCGTCCAAATATCCCCTCTTCCTGTCACATTCCGTCGAACCGTTAAAGTCGTCTCCCATCCGAGTCCGATATTTTCTGCATCAATACGGAGCAAGGCGTTGAAGGTTCCGACGGGGTTCCTGCACACGCAGGAGGCCGGATGCTCTTGCGCGCCGGGGTTGGGCTCGGCGACAATTCAGCAGAAAGGGAGAGGGGCATGAGAAAGGTGCGTACCCTGGTGCTGGGCGTCCTGGCGGCGCTGGCACCGATCGGGTTGAGCGGTTGCTGGCCCTTCTCGATGGGCTTCGCGACGCCCATCCCGGTGCCGGCGTGGGTGTACGAACGGATGCAGGAAAAATACTGCTTCAAAAACGACTTCCGTACGCCCATCATGCCGCCCATCCGGGAAGGGTTCCCGCCGCCTCTGTGCGAGGACCCACCCGACGAGGCACGTATCCTCCGCGCCATGCCGCGCATCATCCGCGGCGTGCCCTACTTCTTCGAGGAGTTCCGCGACAACATCCAGATCGTCACCGAGCGCATCGTGGACAAGATCGATCCGCCGCGCTTCTTCCCGCTCATCGGGCCGGCCCAGCTGCACCACTGCCACTGGAAATGCACGGTTTACTTCACCGAAACCATCGAGTCGGGCTATCCCTTCCCGTTCAAGTGCGTCCGGCCGGCCGTGGAGGTGGTGTACATCGACCTGGATCACCTGCACCTGTATCCTTGCCCCAACCCCGACGTGCAGCGCGATGTCACGCGCGACCTGCTCAATCAGTAACAACTCAAGGATGAATGAGGAAGGATGAATGATGAATTAAAGACATTCATCATTCATCCTTTCGTTTTTGGGAGATCGAGCCATGTGCAGGGCAATGCGATGGGCCGCCGGCGTTCTCCTGGCGCTCGACGTTTCGGGCCTGACAGGCTCGGCGTCAGCGCAGACATCGACCTCCCCGTCTCAAGATCCGCCAACGCCGATACGCATCATTCATTACCAGGAGCCTGTCTTTGCCGGGGAAGATCTCAACCGCCTCGAAGAGATGAAGGTGCAGCTGGCACTCTTGTCCGATGTGGCCACTTTCCCTTATCCCGTCGGCATTCATGCTTCGGGCGGGAAACTGTCCCTGATCGGCTCCGTCCCCGACACGATGGTGAAACAGGCCGCGCTGGAACTGGCGGCCAAGAGCACTTCCCTGAAGGTGACGGACGGGTTGAAGATCCAGAGCGGTTTGAACGCGAAGCCGTCTCCGCGCGGCGTCGAGTTTTTGCAAATAGAGGGCAAGGCGTCCTGGGCAAAAACCGCGGCGAAGCCGGCCATCCCCTGCACCTGTCGGCCCAACCCAACGGCATGGTGGCGGTGACGGGATCCGTGTACTCCGTCGAGGAGAAGCTGGCCGTCAGTCAACTATTTCGCCATTTGGATGGCTGCACCGGCGTTCTTAACCAGTTAACGGTCCTACCCGTCTTGCGCGACGGTCAGCGCGTGGTGCGGGTGACGCGCGACGGCACGCTGACGGTGCCGGAGGCGGCGCTGAATGCGGAGGCCGGGACGGTCTCCGCGGCGCGGAAAACGCCAGCGGTGTTGCCCCCGCCGCGGCCGACACTTACGCCGGCGCCGAAAGTGGATATTAAAGAGGAAGAATTACACCTGCCGGTGATCATCACGCCTAAAACGAATCACGGCCCGACTGCGACACCGACCGGCAACGGCCGTGGTGCGAGTCCGGTCATCCAGGCGACTCCGGTGAGCCAGACGAAGCCTTCCGCTCCGCCAGCCGGCGAAAACAAATCGGCATCTGTCGATATTCTGGCGGCGCCCAAGGTGCCCGCGAGCTGGTCCCGTGGAGTGATTACGTGGGATACCGATTCACCCTCGAAATCCACAACCCTTCCGGCCCCGAAGCCGGCGGCGAAAGAATCGCGCGGGGTGATCTCATGGGAATCGGAGCCGCCGCCCAAACCTCAAAGCAGTCCGGCCGTGAAGCCGCCCGCGACCAGTTCTAAAGGCGTGATCGTCTGGGAGTCGGAGCCGCCGAAATCGCCAACGCCATCGGCCGCATCCACTCCGGCATCCACGACGGTGCGCCGCACTCCGCCGATGCGGTGGGAGTCGGAGACGCAAACCAAGTCCACCGCGATTGCGCCGACACCGTCGCCGGCCGCCGCGCCGCGAACGCCGCCGGTCGCGCAGTTACCGGCCCCATCGCAGACCACGGTTAAACCGCAGACTCGTCCTGTCTCACAGCCCTCGACTCCGCCACGAACCGCTGCCGCGATCCAGGCCCCCGCCGTCCCGCCGCTGCCTGCACCGCGACCCACGAATGCGAACAGGGAAACGCGTGTTGTCCGAACCAGCAACAACCCGGCGACCGCTTCGGAGAAACCCGCCCTCGTGTCCCCGCGCCGCTGGCCGCCGGCCTTCGACATCCGGCCGCCCGTGTCGGAGTGGGGGCAGGCCGGCTCGATGACTTTTGAGGAGGAACAGGAACCACCCGCGCGGCCGGCCCCGAGGCCGGTGGCTCGGCGTCTGGAACCTACCGACTTCGTGCCATCGGAGCCGCTGGCCCCGAAACTGGCCCCGCCGGAACCGCTGATTCCGACACCCCCGCCGCAGGTGCCGATTCGGACGCCTCCGCCGTCCACTCCGGTTCCGCACCAAGCGCCGACGCACAGCCGCACGGCCTGGTCCGCCTGGCCGGTCTCGCCCACGGACCTGAAACAACGGGTCGAATCCATGTGCGGCCGACTGGCCAAGGAAGTACAGGTCCAAACGCAGCGCGACGGAAGCGTTCTGGTGAAAGTGAAACTGGTGAACGCCGCCGCCGAGCGGCAGCTGACGAACAAGATCCTGACCATCCCCGAAATCACCTCGCCCAACGTCCACCTGGAGATGGTGATCGGGAATTAGAATTACTAGCCCAAAGCGCCAGCGAGGGACAACCCTCGCTGGCGCTTCGGGCTAGTCCTACAGCCGTAGTTACTAGAATAGCCCTCGCCCGGAGTTTTAACGAGGGCAAGCCATGTCAGGACGACCAACGCAGGCGCAGGTCCACGGCTGGGCAGACGAAGTGATGTCCATCGGCGAACGGATCGGTCGGCACTTCGCCCGGTCTGAGCCACGAATGGCGCTAGCATAAGCGAAGCGGGCGTGGAGTCATGCCTGGGCGTGAGTGAGGAAGGCTCGCCTGGCACGCTTCGCGAATGACACCGAACTGCCCTTGGCGCAGTAGTGGTGGCTTGGTGGTGGTGAAATCGGCCCCTGACGTGCCTGAACTCGTCCTGGAGGCGCGGCAACGCCCCGTCCGATGCCTCGCGGCCCGGTCCGTTTCTGCTCCACAGCATTTTCCACCTTGCTGAGTATTAATACCACTTCGCGCGGTTCCGGGCCAACTTGGCCTCATGCCGCGGCTGCATCAGGCGGTTTCCCGGCTTCGGTCTTCGCTTCCGTGCCCGCGGCTCCCAGCGTCCTGGCCGGTTGCCCACCCGGTGGTAGGCCACCGCCTTCAGCATCGCGTCAACCAGCTCCGCACGCTGCTCCGGCCGCGCTGCTTCCAACTTCGGCGCGAACGCCGTCAGCACCTGTTTGGCACCTTTGAAGCTGATCTTACGAGGCTCCACACCGTTCTCCCTCGCAGCGACCGCCATGACCGTGCGCAGCAGGTTGTACGCCAACAAGTAGGCCCAGATTTCCTTCTGGACCATCTCGGGCGTCTTGCAGCGCAGGATGTCCATTTTCATGGTCGACTTAATCGATCGCAGATCGACCTCTCCGTCCCACCTTCGCTCGTATAATGCACCGATCTGCACGCCGTCCATGGAGGCATCGAGGATCGTGGTGATAACCTTGAACTGCTCGGCGCGGTTGTTCTTGTCGCGGGCATCGACGCTCACCTGCCGCATGGTCATGGTCTTGGGGTAGCCGCAGTACGTCTGCCAACTCATGCCGCGCGGCAAGCCGGGACGCTGCCAGACGATGATGTCGCCGTCAGGCCTGCTCTCTACCGTCCGGCTCCCGACACGCTCCGCCTGCACGCGGGCGACCAAATCGATACCGCGTTGGCGCAGCTCCCAGGCAAGGAAGTAGTTGTCGAATAAGGCATCCGCGACGAGCACGTCTCCGCGTTGGAGCGAGCCGTACATCTGCCGCAGCAGCGTGGTCTCACCGGTGCCTTTGCCCGCGTAGGGCGCCATGGCCAGATCGAGGCAGGCACCACTGGCCAGCGACAGCAACACCATGAGCCTGGCGAGCGGGAATCCAAGCCCCGGTTTCTGTACCTCCGGCTGCGGATAGCTCGCCTGGTTCTCTTCGGTGTCGGGCATGGAGACGTGCGACCCATCGGCAATAAAGACAGACCGGCCGTGCCATTTCCACTCGTCGGGAAGGCTGTCGTGCAATTGCTGGGCAGTGCGCTTGGCCAACGAGCGTAGTACGGCGACGGGGAGGCGGGCGCGGGCGTTGCAGTAGCTGGCGGTGTTGGGCGAACAGGGCTTCAGGCCGGAGCAGACGCGGTGGGCGATGATTCGGGATACGGTGTCACGGCAACTGTGGTCCTCGCTGAGCACCTGACTGAGGAAGCCCCAGATGGTCGTGACGGGGTTAAAGAGGCGGTTGCGGAACTGAACTCCGTGTTCGTTGAGTGCGTCGAGGATGCTGAGTTCGCTCAAGGAATCGGCGAAGGGCAGCCCCTGGTCGCGCGCAAAGCGCGCGCGGACCTCCTGCAGATTCATCATTTATGGTCCAAGAGATTTCTAATTGGGGGCGGTGGAAGGCGTGTCGGGCCCCACCTGCGCGGAGAGAAGCAGAGGCAAGGATCACCTCCCACCTCCATTGTACACGGCTCGACTTGCAAGGCTCACTAGCCGCAACTTCACCGGGGATATGGCTTTGCGCTTATACTTGCAACATTCGTCTGAGCCACGGCAACGAGCGGTCGGCTCTATCCGCGGGCTGCTTAGCGACACCGAGCGCAAGAACGGCTGGCAGTTGGCGGAGCACCTGGGCGAGGCGACGCCGGATGGGGTGCAGCACTTGCTCGCCCGGGCCGACTGGGACGCCGACGCCGTCCGCGACGACCTCATCCGCTACGCGGCGGAGCACCTGGGGCACGACGAGGGTGTGCTGGTCGTGGACGAGACCGGCTTTTTGAAGAAGGGCAGGAAATCCGTCGGCGTCGCCCGGCAGTATAGCGGGACGGCCGGGCGTATCGAGAACTGCCAGATCGGAGTGTTTTTGGGGTATGTGACCGAGAAGGGGCGGGCGCTGATCGACCGGGAGCTGTACCTGCCCAAGGAGTGGGCCGGCGACGCCCCGCGTCGCAAAGAGGCCGGCGTCCCGGCCGTGGTCGGGTTCGCCACCAAGCTGGTGCTGGCCCGGCGGATGATGGACCGGGCCGTGGAGTCCGGGGTGCCGATGCGGTGGGTGACGGCGGACGCCGTGTACGGGTCGGATTACCACTTCCGCATCGCCATCGAGAAGCACGGCCTGGGTTACGTGGTTGGCGTGCGAACCGACTTCGCCGTCTGTTGGGGGTTGCGGCAGGTGCGGGCCCGGAATCTGCTTGCCGAAGTCCCGGCCGACGCCTGGCAGCGGCTGAGTTGCGGGGATGGGGCCAAGGGGCCGCGCCTGTACGACTGGGCTCTGTTGCGGACGAACTCCCCCGAGCCGGAGGCGTACGCCCGCTGGCTCTTGATCCGCCGCAGCGTCACCGACCCCTCGGAGGTAGCATACTTCGCCTGCGGCGGGCCGCCGGGCATCGGTTTGGAGGATCTGGTTGGGGTGGCGGGTGCGCGGTGGGCGATCGAGGATTTGTTCGAGTTGGCCAAGGGAGATTGCGGCCTGAACGAGTACGAAGTGCGTAGCTGGGTCGGGTGGCATCGGCACGTCACCCTGAGCCTGTTCGCCCTGGCGGCGCTGGCGGTCATCCGCTCGCGGGCGGCACGAGCGGCACGGGGCAAAAAAAGGGGTCTGGGCTCATCCCGCTGACGGTCCCCGAGGTGCGGAAGCTGCTGCTCAAGATAGTTTGGGACCGCCTGACGCTGGCCGAGCGGGCGCTGGCGTGGTCGGAATGGCGGCGGGCACACCAGCACCGCGCACGCGTGTGCCACTACCGCAAACGCGGGCGCGGCCGCCTGATGGATAACTACGGCTGTAGGACTAGTAAAACCTATTGCTTGGGGCGGTCGGCTTCCGCCTCCCGCACGAGTTGTTCGATCAGTTGATCCAGTACCTTCGGCTGAGGGGCGCCGAAGTTCTCCCAGCGGACCAACCCCTTGTGGTCGATCAGGTACAGATACGGCAGGCCCGGCACCTTCCATTCCAAGGTGATGGGACCGTTCATGCCGTCCCACCACGAGCGCCAGTTCAGGTCGTACTTTTTCTGCGCCTGTTGGAGTTTCTCCAGGGAATCGTCGGTGTTGACGCCCAGGAGGACGAACGGCTTGCCTTCGTACTTTTCAACGAGCGACCGCTCGTGAGCAAACATGCTCCGGCACGGCCCTCAGAACGAGGCCCAGAAATCCAGAAGCACGACCTTGCCGCGGTAATCACTCAGTTGCAGCGCTTGGCCGTCGGCGTCGGTGCCGTGAATGTCGCGGGCCGGTCTTCCCTTGCTCAAACTGGTGCTGGTCGTCAGACAGCCGATGAGCGCGACCCCCACCAGCACCAGTCCTCCCCAACGCCCCACGTTCCGCATGACCTACCCCCAATACGAAGGATTTCCCGCACCAATCCCCTTTCATGCTACCGTCCCGGCCATCCCCTGTCAGCACGGATCAGAAGAGGCGGCGCTGGCGTCCGGGGGCGATGAGAAAGTGCGCGTAGGCGGCGCTGCGGCGAGCTGACGGGATAAGCGGCGAGGTCGGCGAGGGTCAGCCAACGGCCCTGGACGTACAAATCCGACTGGAATTCGCCGGCGTGCCACACGGACTCGAAGCAGGTCAGGGTGATGTGGTAGCGCGTGATGCCGTGGCGGATGGTGAGCAATTCCGGGCCGAGATGCGCTTGCAAGCCGGTCAGATCGCGGAGCAGGCGGGCGGCGCCCTCTTCGTGGGATTCGCTCTCGACGAGCGGTGTGTGCGGAAACTCCCACAGGCCGGCCCAGCGGCCTTTCTCGGGGCGCTGGGCCAGGAGCACGGTCGGGCCGCGCCAGATGACGAGAGCGACTTCGTGAACGCGGGTGATGTCCGGCGCGGGCGTGCGCGCGGGAATCTCCTCTTGCTTGCCGAGTTGCCGGGCCACGCAGCGTTCGGCCAGGGGACACTCCGAGCAGCGCGGCGCGGTGGGAGTGCAGACGAGCGCGCCCAACTCCATGAGCGCTTGATTGAAGGTGCCGATGTCGCGGGCGGGCAGGATGTCCTCGGCGGCCTGCCACAGCCAGCGCCGCGCCTCGCCCTGACGCGGATCCTCGGTGCGGCCAAACAGCCGGCTCAGACGCGCTGACTGTTGGCCTCCACAATCGGCAAACGGCGGTCGAACGCCTGGGAAAGAACCGCGTTGCAGGTGTAGCGTCCCAGTCCGGGCAGGCCGCGCAGCTGCACGGGATCGTCCGGGAACCGTCCGCCGTGTTCGGCGACGATTTGCCGAGCGGCCCGGTGCAGGTCGCGCACCCGGCGGTAGTAGCCCAGCCCCTCCCACAAGCGCAGCACGTCTTGCTCGTTGGTCGCGGCGAGGTCGGCGAGGGTAGGAAACTCTTGCAGAAACCGCTCGAAATAGGGGATGACGGTGGCCACCTGGGTCTGCTGAAGCATGACCTCGCTGACCCAGATGCGATAGGGATCGCGGTCGCGTCGCCAGGGCAGGTCGCGCTGGTGGCGTGCAAACCAGGCGCGCAGGCGGCGAGCCAGCCAGGAACGCCAACCGATCGGATCGCCGGGCGCGGCGGGGGAGGGGGAAGGACGGCGACGAGACGCCACGAATGAAGCCTCACGTTCCGAAAAAGATGGCGGGAACGAAGGGGGAGGCGAGCGACCGATCGCGATCGGCCGATGCGAGAAAGCCAGGCGAACGCTCAGGGGAGCGAAGGGGATCAAGCCTGGCGGGGGCACCGAAGGGCGCGGCCCTTCGCTCGCCTCAACCCCAATAATCCAAAGATCCGCATTCGTTTAGCCGCGAGCCGCAGGCGAGCGCGCTCGCCTGCGGCTCGCGGCTAAACGGGACAGCGCGTCTCAGGTCCGCGGCCGCCGCATGTATTTTTCCAGAATGCTCTTGGCGGCGCTGGAGGTATTGCCGGTGGCCGCCTTGGCGGCCTTGGCTTTTTCTTCCCTTTCCTTCTCGGCCGCCTGCGCGGCCAGTTCCGGCGGCAACGGCATCTCGTGAACCGTGCTGCCCTCGGGCACCTCGGAACCGGAGCCGGAGGAGCCGGGCGTGCCGTCGTCGTGCAGCGACAACAGCATGGCCGCGATGTCGTCGTCGTGAGACCCGGTCCCTTCGGACTTCTCCGCGGGCACTTCCGAGGTGGGCGCGGGCGTACCGTCGGTGGCGGGTTTGGCGGCGGTGGCGGGCAAAGGCGTCTTGGCCTGGCTCGCCGGCACCGTCTTCGTGACCGGCTTGGTCGGCGGCGGCGGCGTCGGCCGGTTGACCGGCGCGGTCGCCTCGATGCGCACCTCGAACGTCAGCGGACCTATTTTCGAGCTGATCGCCGTGGTGCAGTTCGACTTCTCCCTTGACGGGCTCGTTGTTGACGAAGGTGCCATTGGTGCTGTCGAAATCGCGGGCGAAGGCTTTGCCCTCGCGCTGGAGTACGGCACAATGACGTTTGCTGATCATCGGGCTGGCCGGCCGGAGATGGCACTGGGGATCGCGGCCCACGACGAACTGCGATAGCTTGATCTCCAGCACCTTTCCCTGGTTGGGGCCTGCGTTCATCACTACCAGGCTCAGCTTCATGAGACGACCTCGTTCCTCATGTCGAACACGCCTTCTCGGAGGGCCAATAGGGCATCGTTGCGACGGATCCCTCGGCGCCGCGCCGGCGGACTGACATCTGTCCACCGCGCCGCACCGCGATCGGGCGAAATCCACAACGTTTTTCCGAGTGATTCCGTCCGGCTCCGAGAGTGCGAGTGACGGCCGAACGGACCCTTGCATCCTCCCGCGAAGACTCGGAATGCACGCGAAGGAGAGGGGAAGCCGTTTGCACGCGGGCGCCCCTCTTCCGGAGCATCCGCCTCTCCCGCGCCAGCCATTCGGGATGTCGATCCCTGACTCTCGGCATGTACAATAGGTGGGCGCGGAATGGCAAGATGGATGCATTGTAAGGTCCGAGGGGGCACTCATGCAATGGAAAAGCGGGCGATTGGGGTCTCTTTTTTGCCTTTTGACCGCCGCCTTCCTGGCCGGCTGCCGCCCGTCGTCCGCGCCGGTCGCCGCGCCCTCGGCCCCCCATCAAGGGATCGCGCTGCGCATCGCCTGCCCGACCGAAGCGACGGCCTCGCTGTTGCGCAGCCGGGGCCAGACCTGGGCGCTGCGGCAAGGGACAAAAATCGAGATCCTCCGCTACGATCTTTCGGCAGGGCCTCAGGCCGCGGGGCCGGCCGATGTGTGGATCATCTCTCCCGCCCAGCTCCCACACGCGGCCGCCGCCGGTCAGCTCGCCGTGGTTCCGGAGACATACACCACACGCGAAAACACCTACACCTGGATGGATCTGTTGCCCACGTATCGCGAGCAACTTCTCTTATGGGATGGCAAACCGTACGGGCTGCCCCTGGTCGGTGAATCGCTCGTGTGTTGTTATCGCGCCGACTGGTTCCAGGACTCGGCCGTTCAATCCGCCTTCGCCAAGCAATTCGGCCGCAAACTCGCCACGCCCGCCACCTGGGAGCAATACGCCTGGCTCGCCGAGTATTTCCGCACACACCCGCCGTCCTCATCCGGCCCGGCGGGGGACAGGGCGAGCTTGCCGCCGCTGCCGCGCTCGGAGGCGGACCTCGACCGTCTTTTTTACAGCGTCGCCGCAGGCTTCGCCCGCCGGGCCATCCCGGCCGATCTGACGCGTCACCGAGAGGCAGCAAAATGAAGACGACGTGTTTTCCTTCCATTACGATCTGAAAACGGGCCAGCCACGCCTCGCCGAACCCGGCTTCGTCCACGCGCTCAAACTTTTGCAGCGTTTGGAGAAGTGCCGGCCCGCCGAGCCGGCCGACCATCCCGAAGAGGCTTTCCGCGACGGCCGGGCCGCTCTCTGCCTGGCCGACGCGCCGGGGCTAAAGGTTTTTCAGAAGACGCCGGCCCTGCGCGACAAGGTGGGCCTTTGTCGGGTGCCCGGCGGCGACCGTTATTTCGATTTCGAGAAGGGGGTCCCGCATGCGACACCGGAGGGCAACCCTGTGCCGTACCTGGGCGGGGCTGGCTGGCTGGCGGTGGTGCCCTGCGCCGGCGAGCATCCCGCCGCCGCCTTCGACATGCTGGCCGAATTGAGCGGGCCGAAGACGAGCAACCAAATCTTTCTGGGAGAGGTCGGCGCCGGCGGGCCGGTGCGCATCGATCAGATCGACCGCCAGCGCTGGGACGCCTTCGACCTGGATGAGACGCAAGCCCTGAAACTGCCCGCGGTGCTACGCGATTCGCTCCTGCACCGCAGCCTGAAAAACCCGGTGCTGTGCCTGCGCATCCCCGACCAGGAATCCCATCGGGCGATTTTGGTGAAGGAAGTCCGCGCGGCATTGCTCAAGGGCACGGACGCAGAGAAGGCGTTGCGGAACGTCGCCGAGGCATGGAGCAAGCTCGACCGCGAGCGCGGGTTGGAGGCGCACCAGGCGGACTATCGCCGCAGCCTGGGGCTGTTGGCGAAGTGATTCGATCCGACCAGTGCCAGCACCAGCACCACGATGGAAGCGGAGGCGATGCCTACTCCCATCAGGGCCAGTACCAGCGCGACGCCGCCGCGCTCGCCGGGCTGCACCGCCAGCACATGCGCCAACATGCCGCCGGGGTTGGTCCCGTCGAGCCAGCTATCGGCCGCCTGACCGGCCAGCAGGTGTCCCAGCGGGTAAGCGCCGCTGAGGACCATCGACCAGATGCCCATGACCCGGCCGCGGATGTGGTCATCGGACCTGAGCTGCATGATCGCCTGGCTGGTGGCGAAGAACAGAATCAAGCCGCATCCCAGCACGGCGCAGCACGCCACCGCCACGGGCAGCGAGCGCGCCACGGCCAGACACGTCAATGACGAGGTAGCCAGAACGACGCCGGCCGCCAGGAACCAGCGCCGCCGCACCGTCGAGTTGAACGTGGCGACCAAAAACGAGGCGACCAGCGCCCCGCCGCCGATGGCGCTGAGCATCCAGGCGTAGCCGTCGGTGCTTTCGCTGAGGCGCTGGTCCGCCACCGCCGGCAGAAGCGACAGGATCGGCCAGCCGAACAGCGACATCGCGCTGGACAGTCCCAAAAGCAAGATCAAATAGGGATGCTGGGCCAGGTAACGAAAGCCAGCCCACAGGGAACGGTCGAGGGTCTCCCCCCCACCCCAGCCCTCCCCCACAAGGGGGGAGGGAGTCTTTCCCCCTCCCCCCTTGTGGGGGAGGGCTGGGGTGGGGGGTGACGGCAGCCGCATCCACGCCAGCGCCGCCAGCACGGCCACGAAGCTCAGGCCGTTAAGCAGAAAACACACACCCGCCGCGGTATGGCCCATCTCGCCCCCGCTCGCCAACCCGAAGAGCACCGCGCTGACGGCCGGCCCGATTGCCCGCGCCGCGTTGAACAGCATCGAGTTCAGCGCGATGGCGTTGGGCAGGTCGTCGCGGCCGACCATGTCGATGACGAAGGCCAGGCGGGCCGGCAGGTCGATGGCGTTGACGACGCCCGCGGCGACGGCGACGGCCAGCAGGTGCCAGCGCGTCGCGTAACCCAGAAGCACCAGGACGCCCAGCAGCATGGCCAAGAGTAGCAGCGTCCCCTGGGTCAGAAAGATGAGCCAGCGCTTGGGCCAGCGGTCGGCGAGGCTGCCGCCCCAGCCACCCAGGACGAACGTGGGCAGCACCTGCATGGACCCGACCAGGGCCGCCCATCTCGACTCCTGTGTCAACTCATAGGCCAGCCACGTCAGGGCCGCGCTCTGCGCCCACGAGCCGGTCACGGAGATGAATTGCCCCCAGAAATACAGCCGATAGTTGCGGTGCCGCAAGGCGCGGAATGTATCCACGCGCCGGCGCGTCCGGGGCCGGCTGAGGGAGGGGTGAGACGTATCGCGAGGGAGGGAAGGAGTGGTCGGCGTGGCGTGCGAAGACATATTCTTAGACTATCCTACCGCACGACTCGGAACAACCCTTGCTTGCGCTGCGGGCTGGTGTTGGTCACGAGCGATCGCGCGCGGGTTGTACTTTCTCATGCAACAACGTCACGAATTTCTCGAGCAGATCGAGATATTCCGTCCCGGCGACGACCTGCACTTGCTGCACGAGCCGGCGGCGACGCTCCAGGCCCTTCACGACGTCTTCGACGCCCAGCGCGGTCAGCGCGCCTTCAGCGTCTTGCAGCGCCAACAGCTCATCGACCTCCTCGTCGGATAGTTGTTGGGAGCGCTCGGGGTTGCGCTCCAACCAGGCGACCAGTTCCGGCTGGGTGGCCTGTCCGAGCAGCCGGCGCAAGGGCGCGACGCCGTTGGCCGGATGGCCTTCGTGCATACGCGGCAGCAGGCGCTCCAGGGGCAGCGTGCGCAGCTCGTTGACCGTCAGTCCGAGGGCGCGGCGCAGCGCCGATAGTGGCGTTTTGCAGGCGGCGATGCTTGCCCGGCAAGAGGATCTGGCGAACCGTATGGCGATTTAGCCGGGTAATGCCCGCAAAATCCTCCTGGTTCCAACCGCGCTCTTCGACCAGGCGCGCGATCTTGACGGCGAGTTCGTCAGAGGGTGAGGAGGGCCGCGTCTCGTCCATGAGAACGATCCTACGCGCCCGAACTTAAAATGAACAGAGGAGTTGCGCGACGACCGCACTGAGCGGGGGGCTTACGCCCCCTGAGTGTTCCCTCAGGGGGCGTAAGCCCCCCGCTCAGGGGGTTGCCCTTTCAGGAGCAAGGCCAATTTGCTACAAAGCCGGCGCGCGCTACATCTGGGTTCTTGCGGAATCGAGTGAACCTTCACCCTTTCAGGGAGCCTGAGATACATGGACTGGTTGGCCTCACTCGGGGGGTTCTGGCTGAGCCTGCTGGCCTGGCTGGTGGGGTTGGCGGTCGCCTTCGGCGTCCTCGCCCGCCTGATGCCCTGCAACCCCGGCATGTACTGGTGGAAAGACCTCCGCGCCGCCGGTGCAGATTTCATGTACTGGTTCATCGTACCGGTCTTCTTGAACATCGCCCGCACGCTCATGCTGGTCGCGGGGATCATCCTCCTGTTCGGCGGCCGAGAGCCGGGACTGGCAGCGCTCCGAGAACAGGCGATCTGGCTGCAATGCCTGGAGATCCTGCTCATCAAGGACGTGATGCAGTTCTTCATCCACCGCATTTTTCACACGCGCCTGGCCTGGAAGTTTCACGCCGTCCACCATTCGCCGGCCGTGCTCGACTGGACCTCCTCGGCCCGCTTTCACCCCGTTAACAACCTCCTGGAGTTCACTCTGTCCAACGTCGTCGTGCTGCTCCTGGGTTTCTCCCCGGCGGCGCTGATCGTGCTGGCGCCCATCGACCTCATCTACGCGGCCCTGGTCCACGCCAACCTGAGCTGGACGTTCGGGCCGTTGCGTTACGTCTTCGCCAGTCCCGTGTTTCACCGCTGGCATCACACCATGCAGCAGGAAGGACTCGACAAGAACTTCGCCTCGACCTTCCCCATCCTCGATGTGATCTTCGGCACGTTTTACATGCCGCCGGGCAAGCTGCCGGAGCATTTCGGCACGGGCGAAGTCAACTTTCCGGATGATTTTTGGGGACAATTCGTCTACCCGTTCGGTCCCGTCCTGGCGTGGGCGCGGCGCCGGCCGATCCTCGCCGCCGCCGCGGTGATGCTGGTCCTCGCGGGCACGCTGGCCGGCGTGCAGCATTTCGCCCCGCTGTTGGAGGCCCTGGCCGGGCGGCAGACGGAGCAGGCGCGCTTGCAACCCTCACCGGAAGAGAGGGCCGGATCGGGACTGCCGCCGGACCTGGCCATCCGGTCCAGGGCAGAGACGGAGACGCGCTCGGTGTGCAGCGTCGCCCTCAGCGGCGATGGCCGGTACGTCATTTCGGGAAACCGGGATGGGACGGTGAAGGTTTGGGAGTCGGCGACGGCCCTGGAAGCAAAAACGCTCTCGGGACACCGGGCCGCGGTCGGCAGCGTGGCGATCAGTGCCGACGGACGGCGCATCGTCTCGGGCAGCCACGACCAGACGGTCAAGGTGTGGGACGCCCATTCGGGCCTGGAGCAGTTCACGTTTGTCGGCCACATGGGCGCCATCCTCGCCGTGGCGATCAGCGCGGACGGCCGGCGCGTCGTCTCGGCCGGCGCGGACGGCACGGCGAAAGTATGGGACACCGCGACGGGGCGCGAGGTGGCCGCCTTGCCCAAGCAAGCGGGGGCCATCCCCGGTGTGGCGATCAGTCCCGACGGCCGGCGCGTGGCGCTGGCGAGCGGGGAGATGGTGAAGGTTTTCGACGCGGACACGGGCCGGGCGACGCTGACCTTGGAAGGACATACGGACCTCGTTCTCAGCGTGGCGATCAGTCCGGACGGCCAACGCATCCTGTCGGGCGGACTCGACGAGCGGGTCAAGGTCTGGGACGCGGAGGCGGGCCGGGAGAAGCGCACGCTGACCGGACAGGAGTGCCCCATCATGGCCCTGGCCGTCAGCGCCGACGGGCGCTATGTCGTCTCCGGCGGCGCGGACGGCACGGCGAAAGTGTGGGATGCCGCGACCGGCCAGGAAAAAATGCTTCTGACCCGGCACAACGCCGCCATCACCCATGTGGCCATCGACGCCGACGGCCGGCGCATCGTCTCGTGCAGTCGAGACGGCGTCATGAAGATTTGGGACACGGCGGGGGGCAAATCGGAGAAGTTGACACGGCGATGACCGCCTCATAGCACGCCGGAATTTATTTTCGATCCTTGCGGAAATGTAACCAGAGGGCGCTTGAGTCGCTGGTAGCGAAGTTGGTATTCTTACTTTTGTCGCACTGATTGGGCGACAGTGTGACACTCAGCCGGCCCCCGTATGGGGCCGGCTCTTTTTTTTGCGCCCTCAGCGGCTGCCGCCGAAGATCGCCAGCTCGAAGTATTTCCAGAAGCAATCCACATCGCGATAGCCGATGTCGCGCAGCCAACCACACTGCTCCTCGACGGGCGCGAGAATGTTGGCCGCACGGTCGGGCCGCTGGAGAAAATCGCGGTGGACCTGCTCGCGCGTGACTTGTTCACCCTTCTCCCGGCGGCGCTCATAGAGGTGTTCGCTCATGGCATCGTCGAACATCTCCTCGACGCGCGGCGACGGGCTGGACACATGCTCAGCGTTGAGGAAGACGCCGCCGTCGGCGAGCAGATCGTAAATCTCGCGGTAAAGGGTGCGCTTGCGTTCGTGCGGCAGGTGGTGGATGGCGAAGCCGGAGATCACCGCGTCGAACGGGCCGGGCGCCTGCTGTCGCCAGGCGGGATTCTGCAAGTCGGCCTCGACGATACGCACGCGCCGGCCGAACGGCTCCAGACGCCGGCGGGCCTGTTCGAGCATCAGCGGCGAAAAATCGACGGCGACGCCCGTGGCCTGCGGATACACTTGCAGGACTGTCGCCAGCAGAATGCCGTCGCCGGTGCCCAGGTCGAGAAACGAAGCCGGTTCGCGCGGCAAAAAACGCAGGACGCGCAGCAGCACGTCGATTTGGCGCGGGCGATCGGGGATGAGCAGGGAGCGTTCGTTGAGAAAGGCGGCGGCGACTTCGCGCTGTTTCCAGACTTCGGCGGCCACGAAACACCCTCACATAGCCCCCGGTTTGCCGGGGGTCCGACTTTCACCCCCGGCAACCCGGGGGCTATGTAAATCATTCTTTCGACTTGTCCGGCACGACCAGACTGATTTTCTCCATGCCCGCGCCCTTGGCGGCGTCTAGCACTTCTACCACCGACCGCTGCGGCACGTCGTCTGTGTGCTCCAGCAAAAGCTGCGTCTTCTTTGTGGACCCGACGTAGCTGAGCAACTCCGACTGGAGCCGATCGGGTTCGACCACCTTGCCCTCCACCCGCGTCACCGGCTTGCCGTCCTCCATTTTCACCGAGACGGCGATCATCTGCTGCTCCACCTTTTCCTTGGTGACGACGGCCGGCCCGAGTTTCTCGCCGGTCACGCCGGGCGCTTCGAGGTGTTTTTGCAACACCGCATAGCTCGTCGTCAGGATGAAGAAGATGAGCAGCACCAAACACACGTCAATCAGCGCGTTCATGTCCAGGCGCGTCTCGTCGTCGTAGTGGCGCGGCGGCGGCGGGTCCAGCTCGGCGGCGATGTCGGCCAGTTGCGGATGGGTCTCGATGGGAGTCCAGGTCGATTCGCCCGGCCCCATGACCTCGTCGGTCGGCTCCCAGCGCCCGTCGGCCAACCCCTGCGCCACCTGGGACAGCGTCATGTCGCTCAGCGCGACCGGCGAACCTTCGTGTCGCACTTTCCAGCTCATGCTACTTCTCCGAGGTGCCGATGTACTTCTGCCGGATGTGGTTGCGGTACGGCGGACTTTCCAGGGCGGCCGTCAGCTCGCGCACGATACCCGATTTCAAGTCGGGGTGGGCGTTGATGGTGACTTCGATGCGATCGCTCAACGTCTCCATGTAGACTTTCAGGCGCGCCAGCAGCTCGCCCATCGACTCCAGGTTGGCGTCCTTGTCGCTGAGGATCTTGTTGCCCACCGTCATCGAGTAGACGGGCCTGCGGTTGTCGCCCTCGCCGGTGAGGTCAATATTCAGGCCCACGTCCTCGGGGTTGCCGACGGCGGTGTTGGCGTACTCAGCCGCCGGCGTCGGCACGAAGGCGGCGAGGCCGGCGCCGCTGGCGGTGAGCATGAAGAAAATGAGCAGCACGAGGCTCACGTCGATGAGCGGGATCATGTCCACATCATCATCTTCGTCGTCGTGGCGCTTGTCCCAGCGAAAATCCAGCTCGACCGGCTCCATCGCCTCGGCCTGGTCCTCGACGCGATCCGGTTCGGAGCGGGGCAGATACGGCGAGAAGTCCGGCGAAGCGCCGACGCGGAACCATTCGGCCGTGCCCGAGGGGCGCAGCATATCGTTTTCCAGCAGTCGGCCCTGTTGGACCCAGTCCGCGACGACCGTGAAGGGAACTTCACGATACACCGTGTTCGATTCGACGATCCAGACATCGAGGAAGCGACGCTTCTCGGCCATCGGGAACCCCCATCGCGGACGGGACGCGGAGCGTCCGGACGTGCGTTCCCACGCTCCGCGTGGGAACGCGAAAACCGGCAAGCTTCACAATCATTTCTTGGCCGGCGGCTTGGCCTGGAGCAACAACAGCAATTTCTGGGCGGAACTCTTCATGCGCACCTCGAATTGAGCCACCCACGCCTTGAACAGAACGTGCGTGAATACCAGCGGAATGGCCGTGACCAGACCCATCGCCGTGCCGAACAGGGCCAGGCCGATAGCGCCGGCCTGCGCGCCGACATCACCGCCCCGCGATTTCTGGATCTCGTTGAAGGTGTTGATCATGCTGATGACCGTGACGAGCAGGCCGACCATGGTGGCGACCTTGGCGATGGCCAAGATGATCGGCAGCAGGAAGTTCAGGTCCGGCATGATCTCCAACTCGATGATGTTGGCCATCGAACGGCGCACCGCCGCCAGGCCCTGCTTGGAGGTCTCCAGGCCGGAGACGAAGAGGCGGCGCGGGATAATGTCGGTGCGGCTGCGACAGAAGCGCAGAGCTCCGTCCACGCCGTCGCGCTCCAGCTTTTGCTGAAACTCCGGCAAGAACTCGCTCATGTTCGTGTTGCCGTTCATGTTGAGCAGCAACCGCCAGATAACCAGGGTTAGCCCCGTCAGCGACATCAGCAAAAGGGGCACGAAGTAGTACCAGTCGTGGGTGATGAAAGTCCAAAGTGCCTGCACGCCCGTCCCCCGTTGGAGCCAGTGGCCGAATAGCCTTAAACCGAATTGAAGCCGCCCCCCGCGGGGCGACATTACTCTCACTGTACAAAGCCACGCACGCCAGTACCAGAGAAAACACTCCTCCGCTCCGAAGCGTTTGCGAGGGGTTGCCCAGGCGCTGGCGCTGCGGGCTAGTGAGTTTTATTATCGCATCTTACAATGAGCGGATCGGACGGGCGAGAATCCCTGGAAACGGAGGACGATCCATGACGGCGACTCCCTGGCTGCGCGGCGCGGTGTTGGTGGTGCTTCTGGCCGCGCCGGTCCTGGCGGACGAGGCGGACGACCTGGTGAACAAGGGCAACGCGGCGCTGGCCAAACACGACTTCGAGCGGGCGCTGACCCACTTCAACAAGGCCGTTCAACTCGACCCCAAAAACCGACCCGCCTACCTGAACCGCGCCGTGGCCCATGCCATGAAGGGCGACCGCGACGCCGCGTTGGCCGACTACGAAAAAGTGCTCAAGCTCGATCCCAAGAACGTCCAGGCTTACACCTACCGCGGCGGTCTCTATCTCGGCGGCGGCGACATCGACAAGGCGCTGGCCGACTTCGACAAGGCCATCGCGATCGACTCCAAGAACGCCGCCGCCTACATCAACCGGGGCAGCGCCCACACCGCCAAGCGCGATTACGATAAGGCGCTGGCCGACTATACCAAGGCCATCGAGATCGACCCCAAGGCCGTCGCCGCCTACTACAGTCGTGCCCGAACGCACCAGTTCAAGCGCGACTTCGACAAGGCGCTGGCCGACTTCGACAAGGCCCTGGAGATCGACCCCCGGGCCACCACCGCCGTGGTCGGCCGCGGTGATGTCTACGCCGAGAAGGGCGATCTCGACAAGGCCCTCGCCGAGTTCAACCGCGCCGTCCAGATGGAGCCGAAAGCGCCCGAACCGTACTTCGCGCGCGGCGAGGCGTACATGGAGAAGGAGGATTACGGCAAGGCCGTCGCCGACTTCGGCCAGGTCCTCAAGCTCGAGCCGAACAACCGGCGGGCGTTCGTCCTCCGCGGCGAGGCGTACAGCGAGAAGGGCGAATACGAGAAGGCGATCGCGGATTTTCAGCAGGCGCTGAAACTGTTCCCCGACAGCCCCGACGCCCTGGGCGGACTGGCCTGGATTCGCGCCACCTGTCCCAAGGCCGAGCTGCGCGACGGCAAAAAAGCGATGGAGTACGCCGAGAAGGCGTGCAAGCTGACCGAGTACAAGGACGCGTCGTTTCTCGACACGTTGGCGGCCGCCTGCGCCGAGGCCGGCCAGTTCGACAAGGCGGTCGAGTGGCAGAAGAAGGCGCTGGCCAGGCCCGACGATTTGCCGGAGAAGGAACGCGAAAAAGCTCGCCAGCGCCTCAAGCTGTACATGGCCGGCAAGCCGTATCACAAGGAATGAATGTCCGTTTAGCGACGCTTCGCAGAAGCGTGTGGAACCTCAAACGCTTCTGCGAAGCGTCGCTAAACGGGGAAATGGTTCACGCCAACAGATCTTCCACGACCTGCCCGGACACGTCGGTGAGGCGATGATGCCGTCCGCCGTGGAAATACGTCAAGCGCTCGTGGTCGAAGCCGAGCAGGTGCAGGATGGTGGCGTGCAGGTCGTGGACGTGGACCTTGTTCTCAACCGCGGCATAACCGAATTCATCGGTCGCGCCATACACCTGGCCGCCCTTGATGCCGCCGCCGGCCAGCCAACTACTGAACCCGCGCGGGCTGTGATCGCGGCCCTTGCCGTTCTGCCCCGTCGGCGTCCGGCCGAACTCGCTCGTCCACACGACCAGCGTTTCGTCGAGCAGGCCGCGTCGCTTGAGATCAGTCAAGAGCGCCGCGATGGGCTGATCCGTCTCGCCGCAGTGCAGCGTGTGATTCTTTACCACGTCGCCGTGAGCGTCCCAGTTTTCGTCGTTGTGTCCGCCGCCGGAGTAAACCTGCACGAAGCGCACGCCGCGCTCGAACTAGTCGCCGGGCCATCAGACAGCGCCGGCCGAACTTTTCCGTTAAGGGCTGATCCAGACCGTAAAGCCGTTTCGTCTCCTCGGTCTCGCGGCTGAGATCGACCGCTTCCGGGGCGCTGGCCTGCATCCGGAACGCTAATTCGTAGCTGGCGATGCGGGCGGCCAACTCGCTGTTATCCGGCGTGGCTTGCTGGTGTCGCCGGTTGAATTGACCGAGCAAATCGAGTTGATTGCGCTGCTGGGCGGCACTGACGCCTGACGGCGGCGACAGGTAGAGGATGGGATCGCCCTGGACGCGCAACTGCGTGCCCTGGTGGGCGGCGGCCATGAAACCGGCGCCCCAGTTGGGGGGACCGGAGATCGGCCCGCCGCGCTGATCGAGCAGCACCACGAACGCCGGCAGATTTTGATTGACCGTGCCCAGGCCGTAGCTGACCCACGAACCCAGGCAAGGGTAGCCCTGGCGCAGATAACCCGTGTTCATCTGCAACAGGCCGGAGCCGTGCGCGAAGCTGTCGGCGTACATGCCGCGAATGACGGCCAAATCATCGACGCACCCGGCCAGGCGCGGATAGAAGTCGGAGACCTCGATGCCGGATTGTCCGTGTTGGGTGAATTTGCGTGAGGAGCCGAGGAGGGTGCCGGGTTTGCGGACCTTGAAAAGCGGGTCGCGGTCGAGGTTCGGCATCGGCTCGCCGTTGTGTTTGCTCAACTCCGGCTTGGGGTCCCACGTATCGACCTGACTGACCCCGCCGTACATGAACAAACAAATGACCGCCTTCGCCTTCGCCGAGTGGTGCGGCCGGCGCGGCGTCAGCGGATTGTCGCTGGCGGGAGCGTTCTCGGCCGCACGGGCGGAGTGGTTGAAGAATCCGTCTTCGCCGAGGAGCGCCGTCAGCGCCAGTCCCGCGAAGCCACCGCCCGCTTCCCAGAGAAATTCGCGCCGCGTCCGGCCGCAAGGCGTCGTCGCCGGCGCGAACGATCCGTCACGTTGCAGGCGCGGACGCATGAAAATCCTCCCTTCGGACCCATCTCCTGTGTTGCCTTTATTATGAATGCGGTTCCGTGCCCACGCAAGCAGCGGCGGCGCAAAAAGAAAACCGCTTGCGGCAATTGTTCGCCGCAAGCGGTTTGTCGTAATCGTAGGGTGGGCCGAGTCTTCGAGGCCCACCACGCCCCTGCTGGTGGGCCTCGAAGACTCGGCCCACCCTACAAGACAACAGGAGGGCCGTCTCGCTTACGGAGCGCCGCCACGGCCGCCGCGGGGCGCGTCGAGTCCGCCGGCGTTGCCCGCTTTTTTACCGTCGCGCACCTCGTCTATGCGTTTCACGTAGTCCTCGCGGCGTTGCTCGCGTTTGTCGTCCTTGCTATCGTCGCCGCTGTTGCGAGCCACCAGTTTGCCGTCCGGCGTGAGCAACAGCACTTCGACGGCCGAGACGTCCGCGAGCTTGCCGATGTACTGTTGGCCGCCCTCGAAATCCACCAGGATCGTCTCGCTGCCGTCCGGGTTTTCGTGCGCGAAGTTCACGGAAACACCCGTAGGCACCTTGCCGCGGACGCGCCGGCGCTGGTCCTCGGCCGGCAGGACGAAGGAATCCTGCGTGTACTTCCAGACCGGCACATCCACCTTCACGCGCTGGCCGACATACTCGCCGCGCGCCACGGGAACGCGGTCGGCGACAACCCAATCGCCGATCGGCACCGGCTCGCTGTCGTTGTCCACCGGCGTCAGATCGACCCAGCGCTGGAACTGAAAGACGACCTGGCCATCCTGGACCCGCTTGTTCCAGAGCGTGTACAGGGGGGTGCCGACGGTGTGTTTCTCGCCCTTGCTGGCCGGCTGCTGCTTCTGGTCCACCACGTAAAAGTTCAGATCGGACGGGACGTGAACGGCGTCCTTGACCGTGTACCAGTCCTTGGACTTGAGTTCCTGTTCGAGCTTGTAGGCCGGCGAGGCCACGTCGGCGCGGCGGAAGTTGGGGTTGGCCATCTTGACCTTGAAGCGGTACTTGTAGGTCTTGCCCGGCAGCACCGTGATATCGACGAAGCGGAGCAGCGTGTAATCCGGAATGGTCGGGTCCGCTCCCGCGCTTGCCCCGTCGGGCGGCTTAATGGAGTCCGCACCGCCACCGCTCGCGCTCGGGGCGGCGGTGTTGAACGGGTCGAAACTCTGGGTGTTGCGGAACTTCTCGGGCGGCACGGCCACCGGCTTGGGACCGGCGTCGGTCAGCTTTTTCAGCGTGTCCTCGATGGTCTTGAAATGAAGCCCCAGGTCCTCATACTTGGACTTGCTGCCGGCGCGTTCGGGCGGCTTGACCGCCCCCGCGGAGTTCAGCCCGCCGACGCCCGGCGGCGGCATGGCCGGACTCGCCATCGCCATGGCTTCCTGATAATCTTCCCGGAATTCGCGCAGCCGCGACATGACCAGGCCGGGGAACAACGGCTTGATCGGGTCGTACTTGGGATTCTCTTCCTCAAACGGGAAACCGGAGTGCTTGAGCCAGATCCGGTAGGGTTCGATCAAGTCATAGGTTTCCCAATCCTTCACCACCTTGCCGTACTCGTCCAGTTCCTGGCGCTGGACTTCCACGCCGGTAAAGCGGAAGGCGGCGAGCTGCTCCGTGGTTTCGTATTCGATGGCCTCGTTGAGCACGGCATTCGTATCGGGGAGGCGGAGCTTTTCTTTGAATTGATTCAACTGGTCCTTGTAGGGGAAGCTGGCCTCGACGATGACCATGTGCGCGGGCCGAACTTGCCGGGCCAGGTGCCCTTGCGTGTTCTCCTCGGTGAGAAGGACCTGCTTGGCCTCAAAGTCGGGCTTCTCGTCGGCTCCCTGAACCCCTCGGCCGGATCGACCGAACATGCTTTGCATCCCTCCGGGCATCATGCCGCGCCCGCCGCCGGCGCCGCCGCTCCCGCCCATACCCCCACTCCGACCCATCATCGATCTCATCATCCGGTTCATGCCGCCCATGGGGTTGTTCGCTCCCCCCATGTTGCCGCCTTGCTTGTCGCCCTTGTCCACGAGGACCGTGATCTTGGAGAAATCGCTGCTGAAAATGTAGGTGTCGATCGCCAGGCGAAACGGCTTGGCGGCGGCCTCGACGACGGACAGGATTTCCGGCGGCCGGCGCGTCGGCGTGTCCGAGACGTTGGGGTGGAAGAAGCCGGCCGAGGTTTCGTAGAGTTCGGGCTTGAGCGGATCGGCGTCCAGGTCGATGAGCCGGCTCTTGGGATTCTGGGGCGGCTTGTCTTTCTCGCCAGGCTCGCGGGTGTTCAGCGCGTTGGTCAACGTCTTGGAGCCATCTTCGAGCGGTTTGGCCTTGGCCGACGGGCTGCCGCTGAAAAAGCCGCTCGACGGCATGAACAGGCTGAGAATCAGCATCAAAACCATCAAGGTCAGGGCGACGCCCAGGCCGACGCGCTCACCCTTTTCCAGCATGAACTGCTTGGCATCGAATTCTTTGAGATTCATTGCGACCATCCTCTATCCGGGCGGGCCGGCCCCTTCTGCCGGCCCGCGTCGGGGTGTCATATTTCCGAGAGAGAACCCGCGCATTATCGGGAAGGACCGCCCGGGGTCGGCGCGGTGGTCGGCGGCGGGGCCGCCTGGCCAACCGGCGTTTCCGTTTTCGGAGGATCGAGCCGGCGATACAGGGTGGCGATGCCGTAGACGGTCATTTCCACCAGGTTCTCGTCCTCCCGATCCTGTAGCTTCGTGGGGCCCGCGGTCCCGCTGAACGTGCCGGGCATTCCTCCCATCGGCCCGACGATCTGGGGGTTGCTCCCGCCCCGGCCGCCCATCGCCATCATCATCCGTTGCTGGGACTGCATCATCTGGCGGGCGCCCGCCCCCGGACCGGAGCCGCCCGCCCCCTGACCGGAGCCGCCCATCGCCATCATCATCCGTTGCTGGGACTGCATCATCTGGCGGGCGCCCGCCCCCGGACCGCCGCCGCCGGCGCTGGCGCCCATCATGCGGGGAGGGGCGCCCATGCCGCCCATCATCGACATGACCGGACCGGAGCGCTGGAAGCCGGAGCCGCCGCCCTTCTCATCGTCGGTCAACGGCTTGATGCCGTGCTGGCGACGGAATTCGACCTGAGTGATCTGAATGCGCAGGCGCGAGTTGGCCAGGGTGACGAGCACGTCCTGCATGTTCGACTGGTCCACGATGAGGGCCAGGGCGATGGGTAGATGCCGGCTCGGCTTCTCCGGCGACTCACCCTCCTTGGGCGCTTGCAAGTAACGTTCGCGATCCATGTTGTTGTTGGGCGTTGTGTTGGGAGGCGTCGCGCCGGCCGCGCCGCCCATCATGCTCATGCCGCCCATCATACCGCGCATCATCGGGTTGCCGCCGCTCGGTCCCGTGCCGCCGCCCATGCCCATCGTGTTCGTGGCATCTTTGGACGCATTGGGGTCGGCCGGTGCTTCGCGCGGCGGATCGAGTTTGCTCAGCGTCTCGTTGGCCTTCAGGGCGGTGGTGAAGGTGCGGCACGACTGCTGGCCGATCTCCAGCGCCTCGATGCGGCGGATCGGGCAGGTGTACCAGTCGAACGCCTGACTCATGAAGACGGGGTTGTTCTTGTCCTTCCACTGGATGTCCCGAAGGGGGTAGTCGTAGCCGAAGGGGACCAACCCCTCCGAGGGGACCGGCTCGCCCTTCAGCTCGAAGCGGCTATACGCCTTCTCCTGGTAGACGTTGAAGACGATGCCCTCGCCCTTGGCGCTGGCCAGGGGCAGCGTCCGGCCGCCCGGATGAACGTTCTTGATCGTGCTGTCCCGACTGATGACGAGTTGCTTCTTTTCCTTGTCCTCTTTGATCAACAGGGTGATTTCCCAGCTCTGGTTGCGGTAGCGCAGCCGGGAGACGACATCGGGAGGCAGCGGCTCTTTTTTGTCGTCGATGGGAACGGGAACCATGTACGCCTGGTAGGCCACGGCGCACGCCAGATCCCAGAGCAGTTCGCGCCGCACCCAGAAATCCTCCTGGGCCAACCAGCATTCCTCGCGCGTTGGTATCTCGGTCCACTTCAGTGGCTTCATGATCGCCTCGAAGCCACCCTCCAGCTCGATCGGCGTGAGGAACCCCTGGGCGTTTTTATCTTTCTTCTTGCCCACGGCGGCCGTTTCCAGATCGTCCATCTCCTCGTTGTACAGCGTGCCGCTTGAACTGCTCGAGGTCGGACGCCGACCATTCGTCCGTGGGGATGAGTTCGCGCCCAGGGCGCTTATCTTGGAATCGAAATACTCCGGCCAGGTGAACATGGGCTTCTGATAGTCCCAGGCCGCTTTCCAGATGACCTGCTTGTGCCCGTTGAAGACCCCGGCGTATTCCTCCCAGGGCGGGCAGAATGTGTTGGGGTTTTTGGGATCCTGGGAGTTCCTTTTGAGCTTCTCCGAGGAATCCTTGTAGGTCTTCTTGGCCTGCTCGATCGGGTCGGCGGCGGCGAACTTCAGCCACAGCACGGCGATGAGCCAGACCAGCAAGTAGGTCCCCAGCAGGAACCAGAACTGATGCTTGACGATCGTTTCTTTATCGAGTTTCATGTCCTGTCCCCTGGACGGGGTGAGTGAGGAAGATCGTTTGGTATCCACCGAACGCCGCGGGCTACCTAGCCGGGCTTTGCGTCTTTGTCCTTGCTTTTGTCCTTGTCTTTGTCTTTGTCCTTGCCGGCGTCCTTACCTTTGTCCTTGTCTTTGTCCGTGCCGATGTCCTTGTCTTTGTCTTTGACCTTCTGCGGCTCGTTTTCCTTTCCTTTCTCCTGACCCTTTTCTTGGGCCTTGTCCTTGGCGCGGCCGGCGCTCCGGCGCGGTTTGAACTTGAACGAGTCGGAACTGCTGGCAGCCGATGCGGCCGCCGCGTTCCCTGCCCCCACGGCGGCGGCCGCCGTTTGGCCGCGCAGGTCGTCGGAAGGAATCGGCTCCTTCCAGACGAAGAGGATGACGAACTCGGTTCGCTTGGGAGCATTTTCGTTATCGGCGCCACCGCCCGCTGGGGGGTTCACGTTTCCGCCCATCGGAGGCATCATGCCGCGCATACCCGCTCCTGGCGGCGGCATTCGGTTGCCGCCCATCCCAGCGCCCCCAGGGCCGGTACGTCCGGCTCCCGGGGCTATCATGCCCGACATCCCGCCGCCGGCCATGCCGGCTCCCCGCGCGGCGCGGCGGCGGAGCCGCCGCCACGCAGCGGCGACCAGGCATCGCGCGACGGACCCGTCGGAGCGGTTTGCTCTCCGCTCTGACCGCCGGTCATACCCATACCGACCCCGCCGCCGCCTCCGGACATGCCCCGATTCATCATCATCTGCTGCTGCTGCCGCATCCCGCTCATCAGGTCCTGGCCTCCCCCTGTCGAGGCGGCGTTACCCAGGGCCAAATCCCGCGCCGTGTTCTGACCGAGCAGCATGGGCGAACCCTTGGCGGAGTTGGTCTCGAAGTTGTATAGCACCACATGGCTGATGTGGTTGACGACCGGACCGAGGTCCGGTCCCTCCGCGGCCTGGCCGGCGGGAGCCTGTCCCGGCGCGGCGCGACAGGGGCTGGAGTTGCGGGCGTGGTCGCGGGCGCTCCGGTTGCCGGGGCCGCCTGCGGTCCCTCTCGGTAGGAGGGAATGCCCATGCGGGCAATGTTCTCCACCAGCGTGTTGCGAATGAATGTTTCGCCGTCTTTATGGAACGTGTAGCCCTGGACTTCCACGATCCAGCCGGTCCCCTCCGGGCCTTTGTTGAGATCCGCCATCGGGGGGCAGATGAGGTTCTGTCCGCCGACCTTGCTGATCCGGTTGCCCTTGAGTACCGCGTCCCAGTAGTTCTTCAAGTTGTCGCAGTAGAACGAGTTCACGGACTCGATGTTGAACTGGATCAGGTCTTCGATGCCGCGGCCGAACTCGTCCGCGCCGCCCTCCTTGCCGTTTTCCTTGGCCGAAGGTCCGCTGATCTGGCGTTTCAAATACTCGTGATAGGCTTCCTTGCCCTTGGGCCCCCACCACCTCTGGGCGGCCGACGCGGGGATGTCGGGGATCGTCACCGGCGGAATCGGATCGTTGGGGTCCGAGGGCGGTTGGAACGTGAGGGACGCGTCGCCGTTGGGCTGCGGGATGGTCGAGTTGACGAACTTGTAGAGCTGGAGCCAGTTGTCGCGCTCGAACTGGCCGGCGACGATGGTTCGGACGGCGGCCTCCTCGTCATTGGCGTTCTTCTTGGCGGCCTGGAATTTCTTCTCGGCGTCCTCGGCCCGCTTCGAGGCGGCGTCGGCGGCCTCGATGGCTTTCTTGACCCGGCTATCGCCGTAGGTGCGATACTCCAGAGCGTAGCTGAGGGCCAGCCCGCCGGCCGCCAAGAGCAGGGCGGCAGCGGCGGCCACGGCCAACGGCTTCTTGGCCCGCACCAACCGCTCGACGCGAATTTCCGCCGGCAGCAGGTTCGTGTGCAGCCGCGCCTGCTTGATCCCTTGCAGGGCCAGCCCGTAGGCCACCGCGAAGCTCAGAATGTTCTCCGTGAACACCTGCTGGGTGACGACCTGATCGCCGGTCCAGCCGCTCCATCTTGCCGAGCTTGCGGACTTCCAGTTGCAGCTTTTCGCTGAGGAACTTTTGCAGGCCGGGCAGGCGGAAGGCGTTGCCCAGGCCGACCATGTAGCTGATGTGGGCGTCGCGGTGCGTGTTGGTGAAGTAGCCGAGCGAGCGCTGCACCTCGCCGACGAAATCGTTGAGCACCGGCTTCAGGGCGGCGAGGATCTTCTTGAGGTCGGGCGACTTGGCGGCGTTGCGCTTGAGGTGCTCGGCCTTGGCGAAGGTCAGTTTCAGGTCCTTGGTCAGGGCGCGGGTGAAGTGGTTGCCGCCGAGCGGAATCGGCCGCTGCCAGATGATGCGGCCGCCGTCGGTGATGACGAGGTTGCTGCTGTCGGTGCCGATGTCCAGGGCGACGACGCAGTTCTTATCGCCGCCGCCTTCGCCGTCGCGACCGCCTCCTTGCCGAGCAAGTCGTAGGCGACGAAGTTGCACAGCGCCAGCGGGGCCATCTGCACGAGGTGGACTTCGACGCCGACTTCCTTGAAGTGCTGCAAATAGCGGTTCACCATGTCGCGCTTCATGGCGAACAGGCCGATTTCCGTCTCCATCGCGAAGCCGTCGGTCACGACTGCCGGCGCCGAGCTTCTGGTAGTCCCAGACGACCTCATCGAGGTTGAACGGAATCTGCTGCTTGGCCTCGAACCGGACGATGTCGGCGATCTTCTTTTCCTCGACGGGCGGCAGCTTGACGAAACGGGCCAGACCGCTCTGACCGGGCACGCTGATGGCCACGATGTCGCCGCGGAGGGTGTTGCGCGACAGGAACTTGTCGAGCGCCTCGCGGGTCAACTCGTCGGGGTCGGCGTCGGGCTGGCTGAGGATTTTGGGATGCTCGACGTAATCGAAGGCGGTGGCGATGAGTTGTCCGTCGATCACTTCAAGGCGGATGGCCTTGAGGCCGCACTGCCCGAGATCGATGCCCCAGACGCCGGGTTGCACTGGCATGAATCGTATCTCCCGCCGGCACTCGGAGAGGACGCCTGAAATGGCTCCGCTGGCGCATCTCCGCAGTGGTCGCCGAATGGTTCGTGACTGAAACTGCTGACGTTACCGTAACATGGGGCGATACAGACTGTCAACCGTCTGCTTGCCGTCGAAAAATCCGCTCCGACGGCATCTTGGCGAACAGTCTATGAGGAATAACAACCGTCGTCACCGATTCGTTGGCGGGATGTGACAATTCCACATAGCCCCCGGCTTGCCGGGGGTGTGTTCCCCCGGGTTGCCGGGGGCTATATGGGTCAACGCGGCGTCAGCCGTGGCCAGGAAAGTTCCACGCCGTCATCCTGAAGGCGTTTCTGAAAATCGGCGAGCAGTTTCCCGTTCTTGCGGACCTGGCGCGGTGGTTCCTTGCGGTCGAGACAGAACGCGGCCAGCGCCCCGGCGGATTCACCGATGTTCCATTCCACCGGATGCAGACGGTAACAGCCGTTGGTGATGTGCGTCACGCCGAGGTTCTTGCACGCCGGCAACAGGTTTTCGACCCGCTGCGGCAACAGAGCACCCAGCGGAATCTGAAACGGCAAGGAGCTGATGTCCAGATAGTTCTGGCCCGCCGAGCTGGGGTGCAGGTCGATGCGGTAGCTGCCGACGCCGACGGTATCGGCGAAGCTCGCTCGGCGGTCGGTTTTTGCCGCGCGTCGGTGCCAACGTGCTGTTCGAGGACGGTGAATTCGGCGCGAATGCGCCGAGATTCCCGAATGTAGGGATATTTCGCCAGGCCGTCCTCGGTGCCAACCACATCCGAACGCAGACGCAACCCTTTCCAACCGGCGCCGCCATCTCGTCGCGGCGCCTCGGTCTGCATCCAGTACAGAAGCGACAGGCTTAACAGTTTCGCCCGGCGAACATGGCGGGCGGCTTCCTCGGGGGTGACATTGACGAGGTTGCCGAGCCAGTAGTCATTTTGCGGCCAGTTGATGAGGCAAATATCACTGGCATGGCTGCCGGGACGAAAGTTGCGGCGATCGAGGATGCGCCGATAAAGCCACAAGTTCATCTCGCCCTCGACAGGACCGGACGGGTCGAAGGTAACGGCTCGCTCCTTGAGGGTGATGGGATTGGTCATCTTCCAGCTGAGCAGCGGCCCAGCCCACGGCGGACGAAGTTCGGGCACATATTTGCACCAGGTGTCGTATTCGGCAGGCTTGGCAATGGTGTGATCTTCACCAGGAAGATAATCGACCGCGAAACAGCAGGTGAACGACTGTTGATTGTCCGGCTGCGCTCGGGCGGGGGCATGCGGTTCGCCGCTGTCCTTGTGCGACTCGAAGCCGGTGACGAACTCGGTCCCGGTCAACGGCAGCAGATCGCCCAGCTCCGTCGCGTCGAGGAAGTAAGGGCCGGACAGGACCATCGACCGATCCGTGTGCAGACCATGAACCGTGACGGACTCGACGCGATCGCCCTTGACGGAAGCGGCGGTGGCTTGGTGGTGGAGCAGGATTTCGACCCGGCCGGCGCTGACGAACGGGGCCAGCATTTCGTGGAGGACGGCGAGGGCGACACGCGGTTCGTGACACAGACGCGAGACGAGTCCGTTGCCGGGGTTGAGATGGGCGCGCGTCGCGCCTCGGCCGTGAGCGGATAATGCCGGCGATAGTAGGCACGGACGCCGTCGCGGAAACGACGATAGGAGCGCGTGCAGCCGAACGATTCGATCCAGGGATGCTCGTCGGGCGGAACCGCTTGTTGGGTAAGCTGGCCGCCGATCCAGTCGGTTTCCTCGGTCATCACGACAGACTTGCCGGCGCGGGCGGCCGCCAGGGCCGCGGCGCACCCGCCGACGCCGCTGCCAAGGATGATGACATCGGCTCGTTTCTCGCGGGTGGAAGTTTCCTTAGCGGCGATCAGAAGCGGCGACAGGGCCGCGGCGGTGAGGAAATGGCGTCGGTTCATGCACCGAGTGTAGCACAACCGCCGCGCATTACCAGAAGAACCCTTGCTGGCGCGGCGGGCTGGCAAGGATTGCTTGCCGTCCCGCGGCGAACCGCTTACGATAAGCAGCGTTGATCCCTGACGCAACGAGCC
This sequence comes from uncultured Planctomycetota bacterium, assembly GCA_963767535.1. GTDB lineage: Bacteria > Planctomycetota > Planctomycetia > Gemmatales > Gemmataceae > JAJPHU01. The sequence continues at coordinate 3,151,180 of CAVYEC010000003.1, read as the reverse complement.
GAAGAAGGTGAGGCATGAGCGCCGACAAGCAGACCAACGACAACGGCCTGGCCCGCGCCTGGGCCGTCGGCATGGCGATGGCCGGCGGACTGATCCGGCTCATCCCCTATCACCCCTGGAACTTTACGCCGATCGGCGCCCTCGGTCTATTCGGCGGCGCTCGGCTGCGGTCGTGGTGGGCGTATGCCCTGCCCCTCGGCGTCATGGCCGTGTCGGACCTGCTGCTGTGGTGGATCAACGGCGTCAACTACACGCCGTTCAATCCGTGGGTGTACGCCAGCTTCGTTTTCGCGGTGCTGTGTGGCCGACTGTTGTTGCGTAGCGGCGGGGCCGGCCGCATCGCCGCCGTCAGCGTGCTGGTCAGTGTGCAGTTCTTCGCGCTGACGAACCTCGGCGTCTGGCTCGCCAGCATCCGCCAGCCGTATCCGATACCGGAAGGCGTCGCCGTGGTGTGGGCGGAAGATCCGCATTTCAAAGTGCTGTCGCCGTACTACGCTCCCAACCTGTCGGGCCTGCTCGCCTGTTATGCCGCGGCCCTGCCGTTTGCCAACACGCCCGCGCCCCCCTGGGCTTCCTCGGCAATCAGATACTCGGCGACCTGTTCTACAGCGGCCTGCTGTTCGGCGTGTACGCCTGGCTGTGCGGCGGCGTGTTGGTGCCGCGCCGCCTGCGCGAAACGGCCGATCCGAGGACGACATGAAATTCGCCGCCATCATCGAATACAGTCAGGACAAAGCCAAGGTTCAGGCGTTGCGGCCGGTGCATCGGCAATACCTCGCCGGCTTGCGCGAGCGCGGCCAACTCGTCGCCGCCGGGCCGTTCACCGACGATAGCGGCGCGCTCATTGTCTACGAGGCCGCCTCAGCCGAGGAGGCCGAGAAGATCCTGCAAGGCGATCCGTTTCATCACAACGGGATTTTCCTTCGGTACGTGCTGCGGCCGTGGAATCCCGTCCTCGTCAACCGCGAACTGTTCCCCGCGTAATCCAACATAGCCCCCGGCTTGCCGGGGGAGATTCAACACCCCCGGCAAGCCGGGGGCTATGTTTCGATCTAGCCTTCCTGCGCCGCATTTGGCATGATGCCGTCCTTCGCCCGGAACGGAACCGGGCCGGACAGGGAGGCCGATGGTTTCATGACAGTCCCCCCCGACGCCCCGCGCCCGCCGCTGCCGCTGCGGCGCGTCCTCCTGCGCGGCTTCCTCCTCGGCCTGCTCCTGACAATCGGCCTTCATGCGGGTTACATCCTGCTCGGCACCAACTTCCACACCGTCATTCCGGGCGAGGTGTATCGCTCGGCCCAACTGTCCGCCGGGACGCTCGAACGCTTCATCCACGACAAGCACATCCGCACGGTGGTGAACCTGCGCGGCTGCTGCGACCCGGAGCGATCGTATCTCGACGAAAGCCGGGTCACGTTTCAGAACAATGTGTCTCAGGAAGACCTCGGCTTCTCGTCCAGCCGTTTGCCGTCGGTGCCCATCCTGCATCAGCTGTTAGAAGTGATCGAGCGCAGCGAATATCCCATTCTGTTTCACTGCCACAAGGGCGCCGACCGCACCGGCATGGCCTCGGCGATCGCACTGCTGCTTGCGCACCGAGACGCCGCTGGAGGAAGCACGGCGGCAACTCGGCTTTCGCTTCGGCCATCTGCCGCTGGGACGCACCGCGTACATCGACCGCTTTTTCGATCTGTACGAGGAATGGCTGACCGAGCAGGGCCGGACGCACACGCCGGCCGTCTTCCGCGACTGGATCTTGAACGGTTATTGTCCGGGCGAATGCCGGTGCCGGCTGGAGCTTCTCGACGTGGAGGAGCAGCCGCTTCGCCTGGTGCGCGGCGAGCCGACCGCGCTGCGAGTCCGCTGCCATAACACGTCGATCAAACCGTGGCGATTGCGGCCGGGCGCCAACGCCGGCGTTCACCTCAGTTACGTGCTACATAACAGTAAGGACAAAAGCGTCGCCGAGGGACGGTCGGGCCTCTTTCACGCGACCGTGCCGCCCGGCGAATTCATTGACCTGACGATTGCGCTGCCCGCCCAGCGCGTGCCGGGCCGATATGCGCTGCGTTTGGACATGGTGGACGAACAACATGCGGCGTTCCTGCAAACCGGCTCGGAACCGTTGATCTGGAGGCTGGAGGTTCCGTGAAGAAGTACTGGCGGCTCCTGGGCAGCCTGGTCCTCGTAAGTCTCCTGGTCTGGCGCGTCGATTGGCGGCAGGTGGGATCGGCGTTCGCGCAGCTGGACGTGACCTACTGGCTTTTGGCCCTCGGTGTGTACGCGGCGGCGCAGTGCGTCAGCGCCGTGCGCTGGCAGATGCTGGCCGGCACGCTCGGCTTGGGCGGACGCTGGTGGGATTATCTGTCGCATTATCTCATCGGCATGTTCTTCAACCTCGTCCTGCCTACTTCTGTGGGCGGCGACGTGGTGCGGGCGTGGTATCTGGGCCGGCAAGAGGGATCGACGGCCCCCCCACCCCAACCCTCCCCCACAAGGGGGGAGGGAGAAAGAAAGCCCTCCCCCCTTGTGGGAGAGAGAGAAGACAAGCCCTCCCCCCTTGTGGGGGAGGGTTGGGTGGGGGGTAATCCATCCGTCGGCCGAGGCATGGCCGCGTTTCTGAGCGTGCTGGCCGATCGGGTCAACGGCTTCGCTGTGCTGATCGGGGTGGCGTGCCTGGCCGCCCTGTGCTGTCCGACGCCGCTGCCGGGCTGGATCGACTGGACCGTGGCCGGCATGGGAGTCGCCTGCGTCCTCGGTCTGGCCGCGCTGCCCGCTTTGCCGTGGTTGCAAAAGACCTTGCCGCTGCCCGCGCGACTGACACACCTGTTCGACGGCGCAACGCTGTATCTGCGCGATCGGCGCGGCCTCATCGCCGTGACGATGCTCTCGGTGGTGGTGCAACTGGCCAACGTGGTCCTGGCCTGGCTGATCGGCGAGGGACTCGGTTTGCCGATTCCGCCGTTGTATTACGGCGTGCTGGTGCCGCTGGTGTCGATCCTGACGCTGTTGCCCATCAGCCTCAACGGCATGGGGCTGCGCGAGGGCGGCACCGTGCTTTTGCTGGCCCCGCTGGGCATCAACGCGGCGTCGGCGGTGACGCTGTCGCTACTCATCTTCGCGGTGTACACGACGGCGAGCCTGGGCGGCGGCATTTTCTACCTGTTGGGTCGATTGCCCCGGTTCTCGGAAATAGGAGTCAGGAATCAGGAGTCAGGAATCAGGAGTCAGGAGTCAGAAATCAGCGACCAGGGGCCAAAAGATGGGAACGAAGCGTCAGCAGCCTGACCCCTGATTCCTGACGCCTGATTCCTGACTCCTGACCCCTCGCATGGAGGCGCATGCTCATGCAAATGCTGTCGGTGGTGATTCCGATCAAGGACGAAGGAGCGAACCTCCGGCCGCTGCATGAACGGCTGCGCCGCGCCCTCGACCCGCTCTGCGAAACCAACGGCCAACCCGCTCGCCTGCGCGATTATGAACTCCTCTTTGTCGATGACGGCAGCCGCGACGATTCCTTCGCCCTGCTGCAAGAACTGGCCGCCGCCGATCCGCGCGTCAAGGTGATCCGGCTGCGGCGAAACTTCGGCCAAACGCCCGCCCTCCGCGCCGGAATCGACTGGTCCAGCGGCGATGTCCTCGTGACGATGGACGGCGATCTGCAAAACGATCCGGCCGACATTCCGTTGCTGCTGGAGAAGCTCGCCGAAGGCCATGACGCGGTGTTCGGCCTGCGCACAACCGCCAGGATCATTTGCTGATCCGCAAGCTGCCGAGTTTCGCCGCCAACTGGCTGATCCGCCGTGTCACCGGTGTGCCCATCCGCGACATGGGCTGCACCCTGCGGGCCATGCGCCGCGACCTGGCCGAGGCGCTGCCCCTCTACGGCGAGATGCATCGCTTCGTGCCGGTGCTGGCGCAGATGCACGGCGCCAGCATCGTGCAAATCCCCGTCCGCCATCACGCCCGCGTCGCCGGCAAGACCAAGTACGGCCTGACGCGCACCGTCCGCGTGCTACTCGATCTCATCACCGTCAAGTTTTTGCACAGTTATTTGACGCGGCCCATGCACGTCCTGGGCACCGCCGGTTTGGTGTCGATGGGATTGGGACTGGTCAGCCTGCTGGCCACGATGGCGATGAAGTACCTGCTCGATCCGCCGGTGTTCATGACCGGCAATCCGCTGCTGTTGTTGAGCGTGATGCTGGAACTGGTCGGCGTCCAATTCATTTCGATGGGCCTGCTCGGCGAGGTGTTGACGCGCACCTACTTCGAGAGCCAGGGCAAGTCGGCCTACACCGTGCGCGCGACGCTCAACCTCTCAGGAGTCAGGAATCAGGAATCAGGAATCAGGGGTCAGAACTCAGCGGCCTGACTCCTGACCCCTGGCTCAGAAGCGCACGCCGATCTGCCCCAGCAGGTTAATGCTCTGGAAGTCGCTGTAGTTCTGGCTCTGCAAGATGTCGTTCCAGATGTAGTTGTACTCCAGGCGGACGCCGATCTGGATCATGCCGCAGCGCCAGGGGCGTTCGGCGTCGGTGTGAATCGCCCCATACATGCCGCCGACCACGTCGGTGTGGTGGGCGATGGTGTCCTCGAAGCTGCACGATGGCCGTGCCGTAACGACCGCCGGCATCGGCGCCCACGCGCCAGACCCAACCGCCGGTCTGCGCGGCGAGGTTGCCGGTGCCCAGGATGTACCACTCCCGGCCGAAGCCGATGTTGGCGAACGTCTGGTTGAACATGCCGACGCTCGCCGACACCTCCGGCACGGCCCGAACCACCGGCGTGACCGCCGCGAGACTGCCCGGTTGCGGGGTTCGTCCCGAGGAATCGACCACCGTCTTCACGGGGAAGTTGAACAGGGTGGCGACGGGGTTGGGGTGCGACTCGTAGTTGAGAAAGTTGCTCACGCTCAGGCTGACGGTCCACGCTTTGTCCACCGCAGGGTTGAACAACAACACACGCCCGCCGCCCTCGATCGCCCAACCGGGATTCAGGTGAGCGCCGAAGAACCCGCCGCCCAGAGGAAAGGTCATACCGCTGCGGGCGAACAGCTCGGTGTTGATCGGCCCGCCGCAGGTGCCGACTCCGCCGCAACAGCACGGCGAACGCGGATAAACCAGCCAGGGCGACGCAGGCTCCCCCAGGAGGACCGGCGACTGCTCATCCGGCGGGGGCACTCCGGGCGTGGGCGCGAAGGTGCCGGCCCCCACACCCGACGGCGAAGCCGGCGCATAAGGTCCGGTCGAGCCGAACGGCAGCGCCCGCGTGGCGTCGCCGGGCGCGGAGGGCGGAAAGACATTGGCCCCCTGGGGGGGAGAAGTCGGTGCCTGAGCGTGGCTCCCTCCCGGGAGGCACAGCAGCCCGACCAGACCGATCATCAGGCCGATACGCTTCACGCTCATGCCGCCCTCGCCTCTTCTGGACCGCCCACAGGACCACCCGTCGTCTCGACCGGGCCGCGCCGACTCCCCGAACCCCCGACCCTCCTCGCGCGGCCGAACCCTGTGCCTCCCTGCGGACGCTCTGGGTGCGGATCATCCTATTCTTCGGACGAAAGAGCCAACGGAATTAACAGCAATATCGAAAGAACCGATTACGCCGAATATGCCGATTGCCCTGCCTCGCTGGTCGGCGTGGGGGGATGGGCTGGTATAATGCGATGCGTGAATTTAGTCCGTAGCCAGTAGTCCGTAGTCGGTAGCAAAAACCAAAGTTTGTCTTTGCTACGGACTACTGGCTACGGACCACGGACTACGGATTTATGAGCCGATACGAACTGCGCGACTCGGACGAGGCCCGTCGCTTTCTCGTGCAAGGATTGTGGTGGCAGCGCGCGACGGTGCCGCGGCCGGGGCGCGTGCGGGCCGCGCTGGAATGGGCGCTGGAGATTGCCTCGGCCGGGCACGACCTGCCGCCGACCGGCTTTCTGGCCGATCTGGGTCATGTCGCGTTTGGCCAGGACCACGAGGCGGCGCCCGGCCGCGAGGCGCTGGCCGTACCGGCCCTGCCCATCAATCTGCTGCGCACCTATGAAGACCATGTTCTCGGCAAACTCTACGCTGACTGGACCTTTAGCCGGGCCGGCGACGCGCTGCGCCGTTACCAGGGCCGCGATCGGGCGCGCGGCCTGGCCTTTCTATTTCGGCAATTCGCCCGGCGTTCCGGCTTTCACGGCGTCAGGCTCAGCCCCGGCGTCATCAAGGCCGCCCTGGAGACATCGCCCGACGAGATCCACACGCAGGGGTGGGAATCGCTCGAACGCGAGGGGACGCAGGCCGCGTTGGTGCCGCAATACGAGATGCTGATCGCGGCCGCCCGCCGGACGGCCGAGGTGCTGGGCAGCGAGGACATCTCGCAGCTGGAACGCGGCACCGCCCTCAAACCGGAGGGTGAGCAATTGGCCGAACGCCAGGTGCTGCGCGGCCAACCTGCTGGAGTCCGGTCTGCCGCGCCATCGCCTCCGTCCCCGACTGCGCCGCCTCGACGTGCCCACGCACGTTCTCGACGAGGACACTTATCCCGTGGGCGGCTTCACGTCCCTTTCGACGCGCGGCAGCGTCGAGAGTCTGCTGCACTCGCAACTCGCTTTCATGGAGAAGGACGAACGCCCCGACCTGTTCGACATCAAGTTCCTGCGCGACGAACTGCTCTACTATGCGCGTGACGAAAACCAGTTCCTTCGCCGCCGCCGTACCTTCGTCTTCGCCCTTTACCCCGACCTGGATCAGACGCGCTTCAAGGATCGCGGCGTCGAGTTTCAGAGAGGCGTTCTGCTGTTGGCCTTGCTGTACACGCTGGTTCGCAAGTTGTCGGAATGGCTCAGCACCGACGCCCTGTCGTTCCGCTTCCTGTTCGTGGCCGAAGGGGACAGTGAACCGCTCGCCGCCGAGCGGGCCTTGCTCGAATCGCTCTTGATGAACGAGATCGCCAACGGTTCGGTGCAGCTGACGAAAGTCGCGCCGCGGCAGTTGGTCGGCGAGTGCGCCAAATGGAGCCGGCGCAGCCTGTGTCACGCCCTGCTCGTGGACGTTCGCGCACGCGAGCTGGAGGCCGGCGATAGTGTCGTCCACGGTCTGCGCATGGACGGCCCGCACCCAGCGCTACTCGGTGCGGACGGCGAACCGGCGCCGCTCGAAGGCGAGGACGTACAGGAAAGCTGGGGCGCGGTGCTGAAGGAAATCTTGCAGCGCTGGATTTGACTTCGATTAGCGATGCTTCGCAGAAGCGTTCTTCGCAAGAACGCTTCTGCGAAGCATCGCTAAACACCAATTCTCAGTACGTGCATCCGGCCACCGGGGCCGGCACGCAGGTGACGACCGGCACGCAGACCGTGACCTGACGCGGCACGGTCTTGTACGTAGTGACGGGCACCTGCACCTTACGCTGGGTCGGCACGCATTCCATCACGGTGACGGTTCGGTTCTGCACCGACGGCACCATCTCGCAAACCTGGAACGTGACGTTGCGCGTCACCGGCGTCGTGACCGGCACGTTGACCGTCACCGTCTGGGTCTGGGGTTGCATCTGGCAGACCGGGACCTGAATGTTCCGCTGCACCTGCCGCAGCGTGCAGACCTGCCGCGTTACGGTTTGCTGCGTCGGCCGATAGTTGCAGACGTTGACCGTGACGGTCTGGTTCTGGAACTCGGGCACGCAGCGGACGATCGTGCGGTTGACGGTCTGGACCTGCGGCACCATCCGGCAGACGGTGGCGCCACACGGGTTCTGGCACGACGGCGGCAACTGCACCATCGTCGGCACGCAGACCGTGACCTGGCACGGCACGACCTGGGTGACTTGCCGTGGGACGCACACCTGCCGCTGCTGCTGGACTTGCTTGTATTCCGGCACCATGACCGTGATCTGCTGCTGGACGTTTTGATATTCCGGCACGCACTGGACGACGGTGCGCTGAACCATCGTCGTCACGGGCACGAGGCACGTCCGCTGCACCTGGCGCTGCTGCAAGGAGCATTGGAGAGTCGTGACCTGTTGCTGCACGTTGCGATAGGTCGGTGTGCAGACCGTGACCTGCTGCGTGACCTGACGCGGAGTCGGGACGAGTTCGGTGATCGTCCGCTCCTGGAGTTGCGTTTGCGGGACGTTTTCGTAAACCGTGCGGGTCTGCTGCTGATACGACACCTGATACTGCACGCCGCCGCCATACCCGCCGCCATAGCCGCAGGACGACGCGCATCCTCCCCGGTTGCGATGGCACGCCCCTGCCATACCCGGAACCTGCAACACCAGCGCAAGCGCTGCCAGACCGACAATCAGCCGTTTCATGCTGTCCCCTTCATCTGGAGCCATGCCAAGAATAGGCAAAATGGGTAGGCTAGGTTACCCAGAGAAGAGAGTAATGATTTGCCAAAAAAAAGCAAGCAAAAACTCTCTTAACACCCCGCTGTCTGAACGGCTTTGGTGAAAAGCAAAAAAGATGCCGATTTGTCAATTTAGGATAGATGGGCAGAACAGAGGAGATACTCTGGGTCATTTCCCTCCCTTGGGCACCTTTGCGCCACAACGGAGGCACGTCGTTGCCGTTCTGTTACCGGCCCCGCTCTACGCGGCTCGCCGGGCGGGATCGACACGCGCTTGTAGGACGTTGTCGAGGTAGGTGAATAGTTCCTCGGCGAAGCGAGGAGCATTGAAGCGAAGGGCTTGACGGCGGGCCGTCGCAGGTGAAAAAGCACCCTTGCGTTTCTCGAACCGATTGCATGCTTCTGTCAGCGACTCGACCGTCTGTTCGTCGAACCACAGGCCGGTCGGCTCGCGCCGGCGTTCCGGCGGGATCACCGTCTCCGTCGCGCCGCCGCGTCCAAAGGCGATGACCGGCGTTCCGCAGGCTTGGGCCTCGACCGGCACGATGCCGAAATCTTCCTCGCCCGGAAAGAGCAGGGCACGGCAGCGGCGCAGGTGATCGCGGATGACGGCATCGGGTTGCCAGCCGAGGAAGTGGATCGTCGGCCCGGCCAGCGCCCGCAGGCGCGTCTCGTCCTGTCCGGTGCCGATCAGAAGCAACGGCCGGCGCAGCGCGTTGCACGCCTGGATGGCCAGATCGAGCCGCTTGTACGGGGCGAACGCCGACACAACCAGATAGAAATCCTCGCGCGGCACGGCGGCCGGGTGATAAAAGTCCGTGTCCACCGGCGGATAGAGGACGGTGCTATCCCGGCCGTAGCACTCGGCGATGCGGCCGCGCACCGTCTCGCTGATGGCCAAAAAGTGCGTTACGCCCTCGGCCGAGCGCCGGTCCCATTCGCGCAGCCAACTCAGGATGCGTTCCAGCGTCCGCGCCGTGACGCCCCGGACGCGATCCGCGCCGAAGTACGCCCCCTGCATGTGCCAGATGTAGCGCATCGGTGTGAAGCAATAACAGACGTGCGGAACCCCGTCCCGACGGGGAGATACGGCCTTGGCGACGCAGTGACTGAAGCTGACCACCAAATCGCACGGAGGCAAACGCCAACTGGCGACGGCCGCTGGCATGAGCGGCAGGAGGTAACGATAATAGCGGTGGTTTTGCGGCAGGAGATTGAGGAAACTGGTGCGTGGCCGCAGGCGTTCGATCGGTTCGCTGACGGAACCGGGCCGGTGCAACAGGGTGTACAGCTGCGCGCGCGGCCAGCGGCGGCACAGCACTTCCAGGCACTTCTCGCCGCCGCGCATGCCGGTCAGCCAATCGTGAACCAGCACGACACGCGCGCCTGTATCGCCGTTGCCATCCATGCCGGCTCCTCGACGGAATCGTTCCCTCGGCCTCAGTAAACCCAAAGAGGCACGTCGGAGTCAACACGAGTCCGGCTGGTCGGAGACCCACCAGGCTGGATCGCGCGCGACCACGCCGGCACCCCCCTTCTGTCGGAACGGCCCTTCGCGTTGGTATTCTTAAAATCTGATATCGAAAAGACTTAGGAATCCGTCGAAGAGTTCCATTGACGTTGGCACGACGGTTGCCTAACGTTCATCTGTGTCATGCCTCCAACCTGGAATGGAACGCTCGCTTCGGTGGGACTTTGCCGGCCAGCCGCGGTTTAATATCAGCGTAGCCTGGTTTGCCGCCGTGGAAGTGAGTATCGCTCGCCCCCGAGCAAACGAATGAACCTTATGACGCGCTCCTTCACCCTCCTCCGCGTCCTCGTCCGCGTGATGATCGTACTCGTCGTGGTCGGCGGCGTCGTGGGGGGTGGCTCGCTGTGGCTGAAGTACCGTCCCGTCAACGCTACGGAAACCACCCACGGCGCCGGCATCCTGCCGCGCATCGACTGGGATTCGCGCTCGCCCGATGTCATCCGGCTCCCGGCTGATTACACCTCCTCGTTGAAAGTGCAAACCACCACGGTTCGGGCCGCCCCCGCGCCGGAACCGCTCCGCTTGCGGGCCTCGCTCATGTTCGACGCCAACCGCCTGGCCCGCGTCAAGTGCCTGTTCTCCGGCCAGGTCGTTTCCATCGGCAAATCGGACGGCACGTCGCGCCGCGTCGGTCCCGCCTTGCCGGCCGACCTGCGCGGTAAACAGACCGACGACCCGCTCACGCTTCGGCCCAACGACAAGGTCAAGAAGGGGCAGGTTCTCGCCGTCGTCTGGAGCAAGGATCTCGGCGCGATGAAGAGCCAGCTCATCGACGCCCTCTCGCACCTGGAGGTCGATCAAAAACTGCTCGACCGCTACCTGAGCGTTCCGGAAGGCGCGGTCGCCCTCAAAGACGTGGACAATGCTCGCCGCAATGTGGCCGCGGACCTCATTCAAGTGTCCCTGGCCGAGCGCACACTGCGCTCGTACAGGCTGACCGAGGAAGAGATCGCCACCGTCCGCCGTGAGGCCGAGAAGTTGTCCCTCAAAAACGCGGCTCAGATCGCCGCTCGTGGCAAAGCCGGCAAGCAACGGCCGGAACATGTGGCCGTCGATCCCGAAGTAGAGCGCACCTGGGCGGAGACCACCATTTACGCCCCCATCGACGGCACGATCGTCGAGAAGAACGTCACGATCGGCGACGTGATTGACACCACGACCGACCTGTTCAAGGTAGTCGATCTGTCTTACATGCAGGTGATGGCCAACGCCTACGAGGAAGACCTCGCCGCCCTGCGCCGGCTTGCGCCGGAGCAGATGCGCTGGAACGTCCACTTCGACGGAGTAGGGGCCGGCAAGCCGGTCGCGGCGGAGATCGCGCAGATCAGTCCGATCATCGACCCGACTCAGCACACCGGACTGGTCAGCGGTTGGCTGCCTGATCCGGCCGGCCGGCACTACATCGGCGAGTACGTCCTCGCCACCGTCGATCTGCCGGCCGACCCCAGCCTGGTCGCCATACCGTCCTCGGCCTTGATCGAGGAGGGCGACTCGGCGAGCGTCCTGGTGGCGGCCGACAGCTCGCACCGCAATTTCACGCCGCGCAAAATCGCCGTCGTGCAGCGCGGCCGGGAGACCGTTCTGATCCGCGCCGAGCCATTCCCCGCGGAAACGCGCCGCGGCGCGCAACCCCTCCAAGCCGGCGAGGAAATCGTCACCACCGGCAATCTGCAACTGGTGGCGGAACTGGCGAATTTCAAGGCGTCTCCCGCCGGACGCTGATTTGGACCACATAGCCCCCGGCTTGCCGGGGGTTTTCAATTCCCCCGGCAAGCCGGGGGCTATATAAGCACATGGTTCGTAAACTGATAGCCTGGGCGGTCAATAACCCCCTCATCGTCATTCTGGTCATGTTCGGCCTGGCCGGCTTCGGCGGCTACGCCTTCCTCAAGGTCAACGTCGAGGCCTATCCCGACCCCGCCCCCGCCATCATCGAAGTCATCGCCCAGTACCCCGGCGCCTCCGCCGAGGAAGTCGAACGACAAGTCACCATCCCGCTGGAAGTGACCCTGGCCGGCATGCCCGGCCTCAAATACACACGCAGCAAATCGCTCTTCGGCCTGGCGCATCTGCGCAACCAGTTTGAATACGGCATCGACTACGAACGGGCCAAGCAGGAGGTCATCAACCGCCTGCAATTCACCGAGTCGCTGCCGCCCGGCGTCCTGCCCGTCCTGTCGCCGCAAAGCCCGACCGGCGAGATCTTGCGCTACACCCTTACCGGACCCAAGGACGAGCTAGGCCGGGACATTTATTCGCTCAACGACCTCAAGGCGTTGCAAGACTGGTCGCTGGAGCGCATCTTCAAGCGTGTGCCGCGCATCATCGACGTGACCAGCAGCGGCGGCACCGTCAAGCGTTACGAGGTCCGACCCGACCCGGATCGTCTGCGTCGCTACGGCATTTCGCTGAGTCAGTTGCAGAACGCCATCGCCAACGCCAACGCCAACGCCGGCGGCGAGTACCTGGCTCTGGGTCCGAACCTGCTCAACGTCCGCGGTATCGGCCTGATCGGCGGTGGCATCGATCCCATGCAGGCGCCGGAAGTCAGCGGCGCTCCCGATCCCCGCGCCGCCGCCGACTACCTGCGCCGCGAAGACGATCGCCGTATTCAGGCGATCCGCCAGATCACCCTCACGTCGATCAACAACCAGCCCATCCGCGTCGAGGACGTGGTCGAGGGCGGCCCGCTCAAATACGCCAGCGAGATCGGCCGGCACGGGGTGGTCGCCGCCTATCGGACGCGCCTCGGTCGGGTCCTTTATAGCGAGCCGAAGAAGAACCCCGACGGCAGCGAGGTCCGCGACGACGCCGGCAACATCGTTTGGGGCTTCGAGCCGGAGAAGGTGCAAAGCGTCATCCTCTTGCGCAAAAACGAGGACTCCCTGCCCGCCCTGCACGCTGTCGAACTGAAAATCAAGGAACTCAACGAGAACCCCCGGCTCCCCGGCGTCAAGATCGACACCTATTACGACCGCTCCGACCTCATCCACGTCACGACGGAGACGGTCCGCGAGAACCTGATTTTGGGCATGGCGCTCGTGACGGTCATCCTGTTCATGTTTCTCAACAACGTGCGCAGTGCGCTGATCGTGGCCATCAACATTCCGCTGGCGCTGTTGTTCGCTTTCTCGGTCTTGTTCGTGCGCGGCAAGTCGGCCAATCTTCTGTCCATCGGTGCGGTGGATTTCGGCATCATCGTCGATTCGTCGGTCATCATGGTCGAGAACATCTACCGCCACATCAGCTCCGGCGAGTACCCCGAATTGCCGCTCAAAGAACGCATCATCCATGCCAGCGGCGAAATCCAGAAGGCGCTGTTATTTTCCACGCTCATCATGGTGTGCGCGTTTCTGCCGCTGTTCACGATGCGCGGGCCGGAAGGGCAAATCTTCGGGCCGATGGCCGATACCTATGCGTTCGCCCTGGGCGGGGCGCTGCTCTTGGCCCTGACCGTCTCGCCGGTGCTGTGCATGTTGTTTTTCAAGAACCTGAAGCCTTCCAGCGACAACTGGCTGGTGCGCTTCCTCAAGCAGCGCTACCTGTGGCAACTGAGCAGGTGCCTGAAATACCGCTTGCTGACGCTGGCCGTCATGGGCGCGCTGATCGCCGTAACGGTGTGCCTCTTGCCGCTTCTAGGCCGCGAGTTCATGCCGGAGTTAGAGGAAGGCAACCTGTGGATTCGCGCCACCTATCCCATGAACATCAACCTCGACACCGTCGCCGAGCAAACCGACCGCGCTCGCGCGGTCATGCAGCAGTATCCCGAGATCCAGTCGATCATGGCCCAGATCGGCCGGCCCGACGACGGCACCGACCCGACCGGCTTCTACAACGTCGAGTTCTTCGTGCCGCTCAAGCCGCAACGCGACTGGCCGGCCCTCCGCGAGCAAAAGGGCCTGATGAGCTTGTTCCGCGCCGTCCGCCCGCGCACCAAGCCGGAGCTGGTCCGCCAGATGCGCGACGAACTGAACCAGAAGGTCGTCGGCGTCGATTGGAATTTCTCGCAGAACATCCGCGATAACGTCATGGAGTCCTTGTCCGGCGTCAAGGGCGACAACTCCGTCAAGATCATCGGACCCGACCTCGACGAGCTGGAACGACTGGCGGATCGCTTGCAGGTGCTTCTCAAGGATGTGCGCGGCGTCGAGGACGTGGGCGTCTTCCGCGTCAAGGGCCAGCCCAATCTGGAGTTCCCGATCGACCGCGACAAGAGCCAGAAGTACGGCGCCAGCGATGCCGACGTGGAGGCGGTCATCAAGTCGGCGGTGGCCGGCCAGCCGTTCTCGACCATGATCGAGGGCGAGAAGAGGTTCGACATCACCCTGCGTTGGCCGGAAGCGCTGCGAACGAGCGAAGAGACCATCCTGAAGATCCCGGTGGACATCACCAACAACCAGACATCCGGTTTCGTCTCCGGCGTGGCCCCGACGCGGATCACCGGCGGCAGCACGGGCTTGTCGATCAGCGGCACCAGCGGCAGTCTGCCGGCCCTGCACGGCAGCCTGTGGAACGGCACGCTCAACTACCTGGCTTCCAACCCGCAGCGGCCCTTGCGCAACTTCGTGACCCCTCTCAACTCACAAGGCCATCCCGACCCCGGCGGCCATTTCGTCCGCGCAGGCGCTTCGACGATTTACCGCGAGCAGGGCGAGCGCCTGATCGCCGTCAAGTTCAGCGTGCGCAACCGCGACCTTGCCAGCACGGTGGCGGAGGCCCAGCAGAAGGCGGCCAGCCTGTTCAAGTCGCCCTACCGGGCCGTCTGGAGCGGCGAATTTGAGGAGATGCAGGAAGCTGAGGGACGCCTCATGTACATCATCCCCCTGTCGCTGGCGCTCATCTTGATCCTCCTGTACATGGCCTTCCATTCTCTGCTCGATGCGTTCGTGGTGTTGTCCAACGTCATCGCCCTGTCGATGGGCGGCATCTGGGCATTGCTATTGACGCACACACATTTCAGCATTTCGGCGGCGGTCGGCTTCATCTCGCTGTTCGGCGTGGCCATCATGGACGGCCTGTTGATGATCTCCTACTTCAACCAGCTCCGCGCCCAGGGGTTGACCCTCGACGAGGCGATCATGCAGGGGGCCGAGAAGCGCGTGCGGCCGGTCATGATGACGGCCCTGACGGCCATCCTCGGTCTGCTTCCGGCGGCGGTCTCGACGCGTATCGGCGCCCAGACGCAGCAGCCGTTGGCCATCGTCGTCGTTGGCGGCATGATTACGACGCTGTTTCTGACGCGCTACCTGATGCCGATCCTGTACAGCCTCTACGGCCACCGCGAACCGCCGGCCGGCTCCGACAGCATGGCCCACTGAATGGCGAACGGGTCCGGGAGACTAATCCAGGTCCATTTACCCCGTCGTTGACGAGTCCGTCGACCGCTGGTACCGCGCCGGCTGGTCCATCGGCGAGAGCGCCGGATCGAGCCACAAAACCATCCGGATCCCGGTCGAGGTCGCCATCACCGGGTGTTCGCCGCCGTGGACGGACGACTGCCACTCTGATCGGGGCGCGACCACGCGGGCCAGTGTATTCCGGGCATTCTTTAGCCCCTCCGTCTAACCTAAGAGCCTCGAACAAAACACCACAAACCCGCTGAAAACGAGCCGGAAGTAAGATTTTTTCGGGGTTGTTAGTCTTTTATTGTTACCACTTACTCCCCGGCAATCGTGAGTGATTGATATTGGCATGGTGCTTGCTTACCTCTCAAAAGTGTCCGAGGTCCGCTGGTTCTGGGACGCGCTCGGCGAAACAACCCTGATGAATGGTGGCCTTGTGCAGATGTGTCGGAGGCGGTGTCCCGTCCTCCGCCAGCATCGCCACCGATGACCAAGCGACGAATCGATGGAACGCCCCTTATCGGTCATTAGGGGGTTTCTCCGGGTGGTGGTCCGCGCCGGGGGAAATCGTCCCCGCCGTCAACCTGCAACTGGCGGCGAAACTGGCGAATCTCCACGGCATCCCGACCCGGACGCTGAGCAAGATCTCCTCGCCCCCGTCAAACCGTGGATTCTTCGCCGGTGCCCGCGCAGAGAGTGGACGCCGGGATAGACCGAAATCGGTGGCCGATCATGGTTCGTAAACTGATAGCCTGGGCGGTCAATAACCCCCTCATCGTCATTCTGGTCATGTTCGGCCTGGCCGGCTTCGGCGGCTACGCCTTCCTCAAGGTCAACGTCGAGGCCTATCCCGACCCCGCCCCCGCCATCATCGAAGTCATCGCCCAGTACCCCGGCGCCTCCGCCGAGGAAGTCGAACGACAAGTCACCATCCCGCTGGAAGTGACCCTGGCCGGCATGCCCGGCCTCAAATACACACGCAGCAAATCGCTCTTCGGCCTGGCGCATCTGCGCAACCAGTTTGAATACGGCATCGACTACGAACGGGCCAAGCAGGAGGTCATCAACCGCCTGCAATTCACCGAGTCGCTGCCGCCCGGCGTCCTGCCCGTCCTGTCGCCGCAAAGCCCGACCGGCGAGATCTTGCGCTACACCCTTACCGGACCCAAGGACGAGCTAGGCCGGGACATTTATTCGCTCAACGACCTCAAGGCGTTGCAAGACTGGTCGCTGGAGCGCATCTTCAAGCGTGTGCCGCGCATCATCGACGTGACCAGCAGCGGCGGCACCGTCAAGCGTTACGAGGTCCGACCCGACCCGGATCGTCTGCGTCGCTACGGCATTTCGCTGAGTCAGTTGCAGAACGCCATCGCCAACGCCAACGCCAACGCCGGCGGCGAGTACCTGGCTCTGGGTCCGAACCTGCTCAACGTCCGCGGTATCGGCCTGATCGGCGGTGGCATCGATCCCATGCAGGCGCCGGAAGTCAGCGGCGCTCCCGATCCCCGCGCCGCCGCGGACTATCTGCGCCGCCAGGACGAACGCCGTATTCGCGCCCTTCGTCAGATCACCCTCACGTCGATCAACAACCAGCCCATCCGCGTTGAGGACGTGGTTGAAGGCGGGCCGCTCAGATATGCCGGCGAGATCGGCCGGCAGGGTGTAGTCGTTAGCTACCAAACCCGGCTGGGCCGGGTCATGTACAGCGAGCCGAAGAAGAACCCGATGGCAGCGAGGCCCGCGACGACCGGGGCAATGTGGTCTGGCACTTCGAGCCGGAGAAGGTGCAGAGCGTCATCCTCTTGCGCAAAAACGAGGACTCGCTGCCCGCCTTACGCGCGGTTGATTTGAAGATCAAGGAACTCAACGATAAGCCCGGGCGGATGCTGCCGGGCGTCAAGATCGACACCTATTACGACCGCTCCGACCTCATCCACGTCACTACCGAGACGGTGCAGGAAAACCTGCTATTGGGCATGGGGCTGGTGACGGTGATCCTGCTCATGTTCCTCAGCAACGTCCGCAGCGCCCTGATCGTGGCCGTCAACATCCCGCTGGCGCTCCTGTTCGCTTTTTCCATGCTGTTCGCGCGCGGCAAGTCGGCGAACCTGCTTTCCATCGGAGCGGTGGATTTCGGCATCATCGTCGATTCGTCGGTCATCATGGTCGAGAACATCTACCGCCACATCAGTTCCGGCGAATACGCCGAACTGCCGCTGAGGGACCGCATCATCCGGGCCAGCGGCGAAGTGCAGAAAAGCCTGTTGTTCTCCACGCTCATCATGGTGTGCGCGTTTCTGCCGCTGTTCACGATGCGCGGGCCGGAAGGACAGATCTTCGGACCGATGGCCGATACCTATGCGTTCGCCCTGGGCGGTGCCCTGCTGTTGGCCCTGACGCTGGCCCCGGTACTGTGCCTGCTCTTCTTCAAGAAGCTTGAGCCGGTTCCAGACAACTTCCTCGTCCGCGTCCTCAAGTCGCGATACCTCAACCAGCTGCGGTTTTGCCTGAAGTTCCGCTGGTTGACGCTGGCCGTTATGGGCGGACTGATCGCCGTAACGGTGTGCCTCTTGCCGCTTCTAGGCCGCGAGTTCATGCCGGAGTTAGAGGAAGGCAACCTGTGGATTCGCGCCACCTATCCCATGAACATCAACCTCGACACCGTCGCCGAGCAAACCGACCGCGCCCGCATCGTCATGCAGCAGTATCCCGAGGTGCAAGCCATCATGGCCCAGATCGGCCGGCCCGACGACGGCACCGACCCGACCGGCTTCTACAACGTCGAGTTCTTCGTGCCGCTCAAGCCGCAACGCGACTGGCCGGCCCTCCGCGAGCAAAAGGGCCTGATGAGCTTGTTCCGCGCCGTCCGCCCGCGCACCAAGCCGGAGCTGGTCCGCCAGATGCGCGACGAACTGAACCAGAAGGTCGTCGGCGTCGATTGGAATTTCTCGCAGAACATCCGCGATAACGTCATGGAGTCCTTGTCCGGCGTCAAGGGCGACAACTCCGTCAAGATCATCGGACCCGACCTCGACGAGCTGGAACGACTGGCGGATCGCTTGCAGGTTATCCTGAAAGACGTTCGCGGTGTCGAGGATGTGGGCGTCTTCCGCGTCAAGGGCCAGCCCAATCTGGAGTTCCCGATCGACCGCGACAAGAGCCAGAAGTACGGCGCCAGCGATGCCGACGTGGAGGCGGTCATCAAGTCGGCGGTGGCCGGCCAGCCGTTCTCGACCATGATCGAGGGCGAGAAGAGGTTCGACATCACCCTGCGTTGGCCGGAAGCGCTGCGAACGAGCGAAGAGACCATCCTGAAGATCCCGGTGGACATCACCAACAACCAGACATCCGGTTTCGTCTCCGGCGTGGCCCCGACGCGGATCACCGGCGGCAGCACGGGCTTGTCGATCAGCGGCACCAGCGGCAGTCTGCCGGCCCTGCACGGCAGCCTGTGGAACGGCACGCTCAACTACCTGGCTTCCAACCCGCAGCGGCCCTTGCGTGACTTCGTCACGCCGCTCGACTCACAAGGTGAGCCAGATCCCGGCGGCCATTTCGTCCGCGCGGCGCTTCGACGATTTACCGCGAACAGGGCGAGCGCCTGATCGCCGTCAAGTTCAGCGTCCGTGGCCGCGACCTTGCCAGCACGGTGGCGGAGGCCCAGCAGAAGGCGGCCAGCCTGTTCAAGACGCCCTACCGGGCCGTCTGGAGCGGCGAGTTCGAGGAGATGGAAGAGGCCGAAGGGCGGCTGATGTACATCATTCCGCTGTCGCTGTTTTTGATCTTCCTGATGCTGTACCTGGCCTTCCATTCGTTTTTGGATGCGTTCGTGGTCTTGTCCAACGTCCTGGACCTGTCGATGGGCGGCATCTGGGCCTTGCTGTTAACGGGAACGCACTTCAGCATCTCGGCGGCGGTCGGCTTCATTTCGCTGTTCGGCGTGGCCATCATGGACGGCCTGTTGATGATCTCCTACTTCAATCAACTCCGTGCCCAGGGGCTTCCCCTCAACGAGGCGATCATGCAAGGGGCCGAGAAGCGCGTGCGGCCGGTCATGATGACCGCACTGACGGCCATCCTCGGTCTGCTTCCGGCGGCGGTCTCGACGCGTATCGGCGCCCAGACGCAGCAGCCGTTGGCCATCGTCGTCGTCGGCGGCATGATTACGACGCTGTTTCTGACGCGCTATCTAATGCCGGTCCTGTACAGCCTCTACGGCCACCGCGAACCGCCGGCCGGCTCGGACAGCATGGCGCATTGAGTCGCTTCCTCGCCACACCGCCGGCGCGAACCGTTTCATCGCGGCTTGTTTTCGCCCGCGCGGATCGGGACAATACCGAAAGAACGCCGCGAACACCTATCCTCCCGAGGAGATGGCGCTATGACCGCTCCCGCTAAAGTCCCTCACACTCCCCCTATCCCTCCGCTCCAAGCGGGCGATCGTCTGACCCGCGCAGAATTCGAGCGCCGCTATGACGCCATGCCGAACCTCAAGAAGGCCGAACTTATCGAAGGAGTCGTTTACATGCCTTCCCCCGTTCGCGTCGAGCAGCACGGCGATCCCCATGCGGACTTGATCGGCTGGCTGGCGAATTACCGAGCCGCTACGCCCGGAGTTCGCGTGGCCGCAGACGCGAGCATCCGCCTCGATTTGGAAAACGAACCGCAACCCGATGCGTTGATGTACATCCAGGAAGCTTTCGGCGGGCAGGGCGCATCGACGCGGATGACTATGTGGAAGGAGGGCCGGAACTGGTCGCCGAAGTCGCCGCCCGCAATGTCCGCCTCGCGCTCAATGACAAATTGCGCGTGTATCTCCGCAATGGTGTCCGCGAATACATCGTCTGGCGCGTGGAAGATCGAGCCATCGACTGGTTCGTTTTGCATCAAGGCCAGTATGATCGACTCGCGCTCACGTCCGCCGGACTCTATCAGAGCGAGTGCTTCCCCGGCTTGTGGCTGGACCCTGCGGCGCTCCTAGCCTTCGACCTGGCCCGTGCCTTGCAAGTCTTGCAGCAAGGGTTGACCAGCCCGGAACACGCCGCGTTCGTCGCCCAACTTCAACAGAGGGCCGCCGGCCGGCCGTGAAGTTCCCTTCCACCGTGAACCTCGGAAGCCCCTGACGGCTCCTGTTTGAATATCCACGGCCCCAGGGGAGCAATCATGGAACGAGCGATCAAACCCCAAGCGCCTCCGCTGGGCAGCACGCGCGAGCTGCTTCGGCTGGCCTGGCCGCTGATCCTCAGCAACAGCATCTGGATGGCGCAGATCATCCTCGATCGCGTCCTCCTGAGTCGCTCCAGTCTCACTTCCGTCGCCGCCAGCTTCTCCTCCGCCATGCTGTTCTGGGCCTTTTTGATCCTCTTTCAGCACACCGCCAACTATGCGACCACGTTCGTCGCCCAGTACACCGGGGCGGGCCGGCCGGAACGGGTCGGCCCGGTGATCTGGCAGGCGGTCTGGTTCAGTCTACTGGCCGGCCTGGGTTTTCAGGTGCTGCAACCGCTGGCCGGTTTGATCGTGGCCCTCGGGAGCCACTCGGCGGAGCTACAGGAGCTGGAAATCGCCTACTTTCGATGCCTGTGCGTCTCCGCCCTGCCGACGCTCCTGGGGGCCGCGCTCACCAGTTTCTTCACCGGCCGCGGCAAAAGCCGAACGGTGCTGGTCATCAACGTGACGGGACTGACCGTCAACGGCATGGCGGCGGCGGTGCTGATCTTCGGCCTGTGGGGCGCTCCGCAACTGGGCATCGTCGGGGCCGGCCTGGCGACCGTGCTTGGCACATCCACCTCGGCCGGACTCGCCTTGTTGTTGATGCTGCGAGCGGGACACCGAAAGACTTACGCCACCGCGTCCGGCTGGCGCTGGGACCGCGAACTGTTCCGCCGCCTGATGCGCTTCGGACTGCCCAACGGTGTGTTCGCTTTTCTGGACGTGCTGGGCTGGACGATCTTCCTGCAACTGGTCGGCCGGCTCGGCGAAGTGGATCTGGCCGTCACGACCATCGCCTTCACGCTCAATCTGCTCGTGTATTTCCCGATGATGGGCGTCGGCCAGGCCGTCGAGGTGCTGGTCGGCCAGCGGCTCGGCGAGGACCAACCCGACCTGGCGGAACGGACCACCTGGCGTGGGCTGCGCGGCCCTCCTGTGTACCGCGGTCGGCGTGCTCGTGTTTGTCCTGTTGCCGGAGACGTTGGCCGGCCTGTTTCACGGCTCGCAGGATGAGGCGATGTGGGAGCAAATCCGCACGCGCGTCCCGGTCCTGCTCCGCTTCGTGGCCGTGTATTCACTTTTTGACACGATGAATGTCGTGTTTTCCTTCGCCCTGCGCGGGGCCGGCGACACGCGTTTCGTGACGTGGGCGGCCCTGATGCTGTCCTGGCCGATCCTGATCTTGCCGACCTGGGCGGCGTTGTCCTACGGCTGGGGCCTCTACTGGGCGTGGACGTTCGCCAGCGCTTACATCGTCCTGCTCGCCTTCACGTTTTGTTTCCGTTTCCGTCAGGGCAGGTGGCGCACGATGCGCGTGATCGAGCCGCACTAACCAGCCCGCAGCGCGAGCAAGGGTTTTCATCCCTTGTTCGCGCTGCGGGCTGGTCCATTAACCCGACGCACGAACCGCGCCGGTTTTGCGCTGCCCGGTACGGCAAACGTCCATGACTCTGCCGTGCTCATCGAGCGCCAGGTGGAAGCGCTCTTCGCCCTGGATGCGATGCAGCGACAGGTGATAATCGCGGCTGCTGGCGGCAAGATACGCCAACTTGTCCGGCTTATTGGGATTTCGCAGCCGGCCCCAGGAGCCGTCGCCGAGATAAAGCACGCCGTTGTTGTGGGCGAGGCCGCCCAGCAGCGGTTTGGTCCGCTTGAAAGTGTGGTCGTGGTGTTCCAGGACGAGCGGGACGCGGTACTTCTCGAACAACGGCACCCAATGCTTGCGGTTGCCCTCGCCGGTACCCTCCTTGCCCTTTGCCCCCACCGGGTTGCGGTACGACGGATAGGCCGGGACGTGGTTGACCACGAGGACGTTGGGGTGGTCCTTGCGCGCCTGCAGCGTCTTATCCAGCCAGTCGGCCTGCGCGCCGCCGATGGCGGTGGTATGGTCGGTATCCAGAAGCACAAGGCTGAGGTAGTCGCCGAAGTCGAGCGAGGCAAAGCCGGTCTCGGGATACAGTCCGTCGAACAGAGCGTAGAAGAACGGTGCCTTGGCGCGGGGCTGCTTGTAACCGCCATCGACTTCGTGGTTGCCGATGCAGGCGATCAGGGGGATCAGCCGGCCGTCGCGGCCGATCATGTGCTGGCTGTAATTGCGCAGGAACGCGAGACTGATCTCGACCGACTTGCCGTTGTCGTAGCCGAGGTCGCCGCCGATGACCGCGAACATCGGATCTTGCCGGGCCGCCTGGATGTTGTTGGCGACCGTGTGCGCGTTGACGCCGCAATCGCCGCCGGAAATGAAGTGAATCGCGTTGGTGGCCTTGGCCGGCATCGTGCGGAAGCGATACGTCGGCGAGTGCTTGCCGATGCGGAAGTGATAGTCGGTCCCCGGTGCGAGGTGGGTCAGCTCCGCCCGGAAGACTTTCAAGTCGGTTCGCGGGTACGGCCTGGCGGAGACGCTCTGGATTTGCCAGGAAAAACAGTCCCAGATTGAGGCGTAGAAGATACGGGTATCCGCCGTCTCGCCGCGCACGCCGATCCACTGGATGGTCATGGTCGTCGTCGGATCGCGTTGCCAGGTGAGAAACAGCGTACTCGGCTGAAAAGCGGGATCATCCGCCCCCAGGAGCGGGGTGGAGAACACGCTGGCCAAGGACGTACCGAGAAACGCGCGGCGAGACGCATGGAACATGACGGTGGGTCCCTGATGCTGGTCTAGTCGATTGTATCCGATTCATCCCTCAGGAGGTGAGCTTGTCCAGGTCGATAACGATCTCTCCGGAACTGCTGCTCACCTCGAGCACGATCGGCGAACGCGAGGGGGCGTACACGCCATGGAACAGGTCTTGCTTCTTTTTAACGTGTTCGAGGGCGACCCGATACTGACCCGGCGGCAGGCCCTTGCCATCCTTGCCCGTCACCTTGAAGGAACCGTCCGTCTTGTCGTATACCGCGACGTAGGAATCATAAGTCGAGCCGTCCGCTTTCATGGGCACAAAGAACATACGCAAACCTTCGCCCGCTCCCAGCGGAAACGGTTGGCCATTCTTAAGGAGGCGGCCTCGAGCCTTTATCCTTCCATCGCCGCCGCAACCGCTCACGAACAAGACGATTAGAACAAGCACCATCCCGTCGCACAAGGGACGCATGATTAACTCTCCTTAACTTTTAACAAGCCCGCGTCGTATGCAAAGGAGCAATCCTTGCAGACGACGCGGGCTGGTAATGCCGTTTACGGAATGTCGTTGATGGTTTGGCCGTCGTTCTTGGATTGCAGAATGCACCAGGTGTACTGGTCGATGGAGTTGCTGATGTAGCGGACGCTACCATCGGCGAAGCCGGCGTTGACGCCGCCGATGTGGGCGCTGCGGGCCTGGGCCGAATTCATCTGGTCCCCCGCCGTGTTCGGGAAACAGCCCATGCCCTTGGCTCCGATGCCGTAGTACCAGAATTTGTAGGCGTTCTGCATCTCGTCGCCGTAAGTCTGGCCGTCGGGGCTGTCCAGTGTGTTGTTGGGCGTGGGGTTGTAATTGCGGCCGGCGTTGGTGATGCTCATACCGGGATAGCCCATGGCCCAGACGCCGCGCGGGTCGAGTGGGCTGACCCCCGCGCGAACCTCGTTCATCATGATGGTGTTGGACAGACCGTCAATGATTTCAGCAAACCGGGTACCGTTGATCCCGTTGGAACTCTGGAAGAAGATCGGCCCCTTGCTCAGCGGTGGATTGGCGAGGTTGCCGGGAACGACACCGTCACCCGCGTTGCCGTCGAAAGGGTTGTTGCGGAGGGCGTTGCCGTTGTCCGAGGTGTGGTCGTTGTCCGTGAAGCCGGCCGTGCCGGCGTAGTTGCCGCGTGCCCAACCGACTTCGATCGGCGTGTCCACCCCGCTGGGGTCGTTATACGGCGTGCCGTTGTTGGGGTCCGAGGGGCACAGGTAGGTCTTGATAGTGGCGCCGCGGATGGCGCGCCAGCTGCGATCGAAGGCCCCGAAGTTGTAATTGCCCTTGGGCCCCAGCAGCGGTATTCCGGGGTAGGCGTACACGTTGACCGACTTGAAGAGGTTGTCCTGTTCGATGAAGGGCAGGATGTATACGGCCCAGTTCGGCCCAAAGGGATTCGTGATGTCCTGGCACAGGTAGTTCCCGTCGTAGGTGTAGGGGACGAAACAGCCCACGGGCAGCCGGTCGTAGGCGCCGTGGAAGTTGTGGTTGGCCAGCACGATTTGCTTGAGGTTGTTCTGACAGCTCATACGTGCGGCGGCCTCGCGCACTTTCTGCACGGCCGGCAGCAGGAGGCCAATCAAAATGGCGATGATGGCGATCACCACCAACAACTCAATGAGGGTGAAACCTTGTCGGCGTCGCATGGGATCTCCGCGGAAGTAAGAATGTCTCGGGTCGGTTCGGGATGAGAAAAGTCTCCTCCCACGCCCGTTATCTTTACTCGGACGGTGTGAAGATCCCGGCTAGGAAGGGAAGGCTTTTTCGTGTGAGATGAATGAAGAATCTCGCGATGGATAACTCGGCGAACGGGCTTCGTAAGCTGACGGGTGGGGCATTACCCGGCAGCTTACGCAGCCCGTTCGCCGATCAACGCCTTCGCACCGGCATTGGATCGGCCTGGACCTCACGGGTGAGGTAGCGCCGAAGATAATCGAGATGCAGCGGATCGCGTGGATACGACTGATCCTCGCTGGAGGGATAATTGCGCATGGCCCGGAATGGCAACGGCTCGACGGTCGCGCCGTGGGCCGTGGACAGGGCGGTGTCCTTGCAATAACCCCAGGTCCGCAGGACGTAGCTCCGCTGCCATCCCGCCGGCAAGGGCGGCAGCGAACCGGCGTCGAAGCGCACGGTCAAATCATCGCCGGGACCAAAAATGACGAAACGATCGTCGCGCTGGTGCAGCAGTTCCGTGACATCGCCGAAGCGCGTCATCCGGCCCGACTGCCGCACGAGAGGCACGTCTTCATGGCGATCGTAGTCGTAGAGAGTTGGTGTCCGTCCGTCCGGCGAGTATTCCTTGACCAATCGCCCTGCCTCCAGGGACGCTTGCCGGACTTCCAGGCGTGTGGCCCGCGTCTTGCCGGGAGTGTCCGTTCCCGGTGTGACAACGCGACATCCTGCCGCGATGAAGATCTGGTCCCAGAAGATTTGCATATTCGTCCGCAGACGCAGCCGGCAGCGCGATCCGGTCACCTTGCCGGTGACATCGAGCAGCATCAGGCGCGGCAGTCCCGCCGGGAAGCCAGCTTCGCCGAGCGAACGCCATTGCCCTGAATCGTCCTGTCGCTCCAGGATCGGCCATCGTTCGTGAATGCCCGCCTGATGGGCCGCCCAACTCGATTCCGGGAAGGGATACTGCGTCCATCCGACCAGGCACAGGTAAAGCCGATCGTCCGACTTGAAGGACGCCAACCGATCACCGAAATCCAACTCGACGCTGTGTTCCTCGGCGAAGCCCATCCAGGCGCGTTTGGCGAAGTCATTGACACTACGGCGGTCCCAGCGACGCAGCGTCTCCGTTATATCCCGGCCGCGGTGATCGCGGGCCTGGATGGGGTAAATCTCCTGGCGAAACGCGATGAGGTCCTGACGAGGCGGCGGTCCCGCCGTCACAAAGCGTTCGTCCGGATATACGCGCACTCCCGGCGGATGATCGACGGCCACGAGTTGCAGACGATCCAGATACGTCGTCTCGTCCATCGGCTCCCTGATCTTCAAAACAAGCTGCCCGTCGCGCGGCCGCAGTTGCTCCGCTTCGATCTTGACGGATTCTTCCGGCCGAGGCGGCCGGCAGGTGCCGTCGGGTCCGGTTTCGCCGATCGAGCCGGCGCCGAGGAAGTCGTTGACGAAGACGAAGCGCCGGCCGTCCCAGGCGAAGAGAATGGGACAGGAGCCGGGCATGCGATTGCGTTGAAGGATCGCATGTACTTGCGTCGTGTCCAGGTTCAGGGTGGAGTTGATGTCGGGTTCGGCCTGCAAGGTGCCGTCGGGCCAGCGCAAGCGGAGCACCTCGATGCGCGGATGGCGGGCGATGCCGAAGAGAAGGGGCTGACGCGATTGGCCGAGTCCGGCGGAGAGAGTCGTGTTCTCCTGACCCGCCCACAGATCCCCCGCCTGAGCCACCACCCAGGCTCCGACACCGTCGGCGTTGCAGCGCAGTCGATTCTGACCGTCCTTGGAATTGCGTCCCAGAAGCTGGATGAAGACGCCGTGACCGCCGTTTCCTCGGTTGTCGTACCGTTGCAGCCCCTGGCCCTCGGACCACACGAACAAATCGGGCCGGCCGTCACGGTTGGTGTCGCAGACGGCCAGCGCGATCGAGGTCGCGCGGCCAATCGCTGTCCTTGCCGAGCGCCTCCGCCGCTAGCGCCAACTTGCCTCCTTCATTGAGGAGGAGACTCGGTATCCCCTCGCGGCTGAGGCCGACCACGTCCGTCCAGCTATCCACATTCAGATCGACGGCCACCGCCTGGCGCAAGGGCGGCGCATTCGTCGGGCCGGGCACGAACCAATCGCCGGGAGACGGCTGGCCCGGTTTACCGCGATTGAGCAGCAAGATCGGCTTTTCCCCGTCGGCGAGCAACAGCAGGTCGGAGCGCCCGTCGTGATCGGCGTCCAGAACCAGCGCCCCGTTCCAGCGCAGGGAAGCGATTTTCTTGTCCGGCAGGGTGGCGCGGTGGAACTGCAAGAGGCGGTCGTTGAGGACCACTTCCGGCGCGGCTCGCTCTCCCAGAACGAGGAAATCGAGATCGCGATCGCCGTCCATGTCGCTGGCCGCGAGGACGGTCCGCGGCGAAGCGGGACCTTGCAAGCGCCGGCAGGGAAGCTTTCTCGAATTGACAGCGCATCGGCGGAGGCTTGTCCGTGGGATTTTGAGTCTCCGGAGCCGCCCCCACATGGAGATAGGCGACCAATCCCCCGCCCGGTTCCGCCTTCTCGCCCTTGAGGAGCTTGACGGCTTCTTCCGGAGTGGCCGCGAACTCGCAGAGCAGAAGATCGAGGTCGCTATCCTGATCCAGATCGACGGCGCAAGCGGCGAGGCAGACCGACGTGAGTTTGTCCAGCGTCGCCTTGGCGGTGACATCCTCGAACTTGCCCTCGCCGCTGTTGCGGAACAATTTCTGTACGCCGACGCCGGTCAGCAAGAGGTCGGGATATTCGTCATTGTCGAAGTCGGCCACACAGCAGCCCAGGGTGGTACGCGGGCCGGCCAGACCCGCCTCGGCCGTCACATCCGTGAACTGTCCCTCTCCGTCATTACGCAGCAGCAGGTCGCGCACCTGTCCCTTTTCGACGACGGCGCCCGCGAGGAACAGGTCGGGCTTGCCGTCGCGGTTGTAGTCCAGCACAACCATCGTGGCGCCGAAGCGAGCGCGCACCAACCGGCGCACCTCCGCGCTCGCACCCTTTCCGAAGTCTTCCGCCCTGGCCCAGCGTGTGCCGTCGGCGAGCTGGACTTTCAGCCCCTCGTGTCGCTGGAAGAGCGGGAGCGGACCCGTCGGCACCGCCGGCTGATCGCCGGTACGACCGATCACTTCGGCGAGAGGGCCCATGCGACTGTACTTTACGTCCGCTACATTGCCCCAATCGGCCTGTTCCAGGGCTTTATGCTCGGCCAGCAAGGTCTCGACAGCCCCTGGATCAGTGCGGCGCAGGTTCATGGCCAATCCGTAAATAGCACCGCTAAGGTGCCGATTCCGTTGGCGGGCTTCTTGAAAGCATTTGGATTGTTCCTTGCTCCCTTGCTCTCTCAGAGTCCCAAGCCAGTACCAGGCATAGGCATCCCCTGGATCTTTGTCCAAGACGGCCTGAAAATGCTTGGTGGCTTCCTGGCCATCTTTCTGATAGCGCAGCAGGATGCCCAGGCAGAAATGGGCGTGCAGATTCTCCGGATCACGTCGGAGAACTTCCTCGAAGGTCGCACGGCACGGCTGGAGATGGGACGGGTCACTGCCGCTGGCGTTCAAGTGAGCGATGCCGAGATTGATGCGTCCGGGCAGCCAATTGGGTGCCATGCGAACAACCTTCTCGAATTCCGGAATCGCTTCGACGTAGTGGTAGCCTTCCATGAGCGCGATGGCGTGGTTGTTCTGCGCGTAGACCGCTTCCCAGTCCACCGGCCGCGTCAGCCACCACCAGACGCCGCCGCCCGCAGCGAGCAGCAGGACGAGAAGGCTCAGAAGCCACAGGCCCCATTTGGGCCGCCCGGCGAAAGAAGGAGTTTCGCTCATAATCTGTTCCTCCCAGATGAGAAAGGATAAGAACGGCCCGGAGGCCGAGAGCTACCACGAGATTCTTCGCTCCTGCCAGACGATGAGATTGCGCCGCCCGGACGGTTACGGCCACGAAATCACCCGCTCCGTCGCCGCCGAACAGCGCGTTTTCCCGTTTTGAGCGGGTTCCTGGCAGGTTCCTAGTTTGGGCAGGAAGACTGCATCCTTTGGGATCAGGCTTGCTTGAGGTTGAGCAACCGCCTCTCCGATTGCGGGAAGGCGGCTTCGCAGAAAGGCCGTTCGTCAAAGTGGCAAACTGGCAGTCTCGCCCGCAAATTGGACGTAAGATCTTGATTGATAAGTTATTGGGGTGCGCCCCCACTTTGCCAAAGTCGTACCGTCGTTGGCAAAGTGGCAAACGGCCCTTCGCTCCCTTCGGCCGACCGGCCTCGGCGAGTCCGATCCTATCCGTCCAGATATCGAGTTCGACTTCGGCGGCGATTCGCCAGCCACGGAGGCAATGAAGGATTCTCATGGCGAAGGACCTCCGGTCGTCTCCCGTTGCAACATGCGAAGGCGATGCCGGCCGGCGGCGATGGCCTGTTCGTTTCCCGTCAGCGTCGGCGGCCTTCGCTCCTCTGTTAGTCCACCCGGATACACGGAATGTTCATAAGCGCGATACGCCTCCATGCGCAAATGCGCCAGCATATGATGGCCGCGCCGCCGTTCGCGTTCGGCCCGCAGAGCCGCCAGATCAATCGGGCCGACGACAATCTTCTCGCCCGGTCCCGGATCGGCCTGGCTGAGAATGCGGCCGTCGTAATCGACGATCATACTGCCGCCGGGCCAGCTAAACGGCGGATAATGGTCCGCCCGCGCCCCCTGGTTGGACGCCACAACGAAAGCGAGGTTCTCCAGCGCCCGGCAGCGGTTAACCACCGTCCACCAGTCCATCGGCGGCGTCGCGCCCCACGGGTCCATGTAGGCCGACACGCGGATCAACACCTCTGCCCCCGCCAGCGCGAGCTGGCGGATCGCTTCGGGGAACAGCCAATCGTAGCAGGTCGCCACGCCAAGCCGGCCGATCTCGGTGTCGGCCACCGGGAACAGCGGCTCGTCGTAACTGGGCAGGTCGTGCGGGCTGGTGTGGACCTCCCACGGTATCCACGGATGCACCTTGCGGTAGCGCGTCAAGAGACCGTCCGGCCCGATAAGGCAGGTCGTGTTGAAGACGTGGCCGGGATACCTGTCGTCGCGTTCGAGGAAGCTGCCGGTCTGGATGAAAATGCCGTGTTCGCGAGCTTTCTTGTGGTAGCGATCCGTGTGCTCATTGGGGATCGACACGGCGAGCTTGTCGTGCAGTTCCTCGACGGTCGGATAGATCGGCGCGGCGTGGGCGAACTCGGGGAAAACGAGCAGGCGCACCGGCATGAACGGGGCGTAACCGAGGACGGCCCGGTCGATCATGGCCAGCATGTGACCGGCGGCCGAGGCGATGCCGTGACGATCGCGCGGGTTGGGCAGGTCGGTCTGACAGGCCGCGGCGGCGTAGCGAAGGTCGCCGGACATCGGAGGGTTTCTCCTTGCGAGGATCGGTCTGAAGGATTATTACGGACGAACGGCCAAGGTGGGTCGGAAGAATTGTCGAAAGGCATTCCGTGCGCGACGCGGTTGCTTGGTCAAAAGATGGCCTTTCTCCTTGCAAGCAGTTTCGGCCCTTGCTAGAGTTGTGGTTGACCTCGTCGTCGGATCGAGTCGGACACAACAGCGCATGTGGGCGTTCTTGCACGGAACCTGTGGCCGATTATCGCTGGGAGTGGGCTTGCCCCTTCTGGCCCTCGCTCTGTTTGCGCCTTCCCCAGCGCGGGCCGGCTGCGGCGATCATGTGCTGGTGACTTCCACCGCGAATGCCACTCCGCATGCCCCAATCTCCGTTCCCCAAAAGCCCGCGAAAAAACAAGCTCCCTGCTCCGGTCCTCATTGCTCCCACGCACCGATTACTCCGCCGCCCGCACCCGTGGTGCCGGTTCCCGGCGGGGGACACGAGTGGGCTTGCGTTCTTCCGTCGCTTGCTCTGCCGGCGTTGACTTCCTCTCCGTATTCGCTTGAAAATCAAGCCGTTCCTCCCTCGCTTGAGGGCTCGAGCGTCTATCACCCTCCGCGCTGAAAAGCGGCATCCTGACCAGCCCGCGGCGCCAGCAAGTGCGACCCTTGCTCGCGCCGCGGGCTGGTATTGCACGCCCCTATACTGTTTGCGCGATCGGAATTATCCTTATTAAACTCCGCTTCTTGAGGCGTCAGTGATGGACACACCCCAAACACAAACGGCCGGCGGCCGTAAGGTTCTG
This sequence comes from uncultured Planctomycetota bacterium, assembly GCA_963767535.1. Classification (GTDB taxonomy): domain Bacteria; phylum Planctomycetota; class Planctomycetia; order Gemmatales; family Gemmataceae; genus JAJPHU01. The sequence continues at coordinate 3,120,260 of CAVYEC010000003.1, read as the reverse complement.
CGCGACGTGCGCGGCCGGGTCTACGAACCGGCGATCGGGCCGCGCCTGAAAATCCTCCTCTTCGTCGTCTTCGCGGCCACGGCCATTCTTGGCGTCACCGGCATCTACCTCTTGTCGATTGACATTTTGGAAAAGTCGCTTGATCGTACCTACACCAGCCAGTTCACCTTATGGATGTTCGTCATCCATATTCTGGTCGGACTCGGTATCATTCTGCCTTTCCTCGTTTTCGGTTTCACGCACCTACTCACGGCCCGCAAGCGCAAAAACCGCCTGGCCGTCAAGCTCGGCATCGCCCTCTTTATCTCCGGAATCCTGGTCGTCGTGACCGGGTTGGCCCTCATTCAATTATCCGGCCTGCCGCAGCTGCCGACCGGCAGCGTGAGCCGCTGGGTGATGTACGTCCTGCACGCCGCCATCCCCGTGGTTGCGGTGGTCCTCTATGTGTTGCACCGCCGGGCCGGGCCGGACATTCAGTGGAAGTACGGTTACGCCTGGGGCGGCGGCGTCGCCGTCTTCGTCGGGGCGATGATCGTCCTGCACATGCAGGACCCGCGCAAATGGTTCGCCGTCGGCCCGCGCGAGGGCGAGAAATACTTCGAGCCGTCCAAGGCGCACACCGGCAACGGCAATTTCATCCCGGCCGTCGCCCTGATGAAGGACGAGTACTGCATGCAGTGCCACGAGGACATCGCCAAGCAGCACATGCACTCGGCCCATCACTTCAGCTCGTTCAACAACCCGCCCTATCGCTTCAGCGTCCGCGAGTCGCGCAAGATCCTCGACGAGAAGGGCATCCCACGCGCCTCGCGCTGGTGCGCCGGTTGCCATGATGTGGTGCCGTTCTTCTCCGGCGCGTTCGACGACCCCAATTTCGACGACGAGAACCACCCGACCGCCAAGGCCGGCATCACCTGCGTGTCGTGCCACGCCATTACCAACGTCAACAGCCCCGAGGGCAATGCCGCCTACACCATCGAGGAGCCGTTGCCCTACCCGTTTGCCTACAGCGACAACGCGCTCTTCGAGTTGGTTCAGCAACCAGGTGCTCAAGGCCAAGCCGGATTTTCACAAGAAGACGTTCCTGAAGTCGTTCCACAGAAACGCCGACATCAACTCGGTGTTCTGCTCGACCTGCCACAAGGTCAGCCTGCCGGTCGAGCTGAATCACTACAAGGAATTCCTGCGCGGCCAAAACCACTACGATTCGTTCCTGCTCAGCGGTGTCTCTGGCCACGGGGCGCGCAGCTTCTACTCGCCGCCGAAGGCGAAAAACAGTTGCAATAGCTGCCACATGCCGTTGCAACCGAGCAACGATTTCGGCTCCAAGGACTTCGACGGCAGCGGCACGCGCAAGGTCCATGACCACTTCTTCCCCGCGGCGAACACCGGCCTGCCGTGGCTGTTGAGCCTGATGCCCGAACACGCCGGGCACGCCGACGAACTGCGCAGGGCGGCCGAGAAGAACGCCGACTTCCTGCGCGGCACCGACCCCGACGGCAAGGACCGTTCGCTGCGCATCGACCTGTTCGCTCTCAAGGAAGGCGGCACGATCGACGGACGCTTCCTCGGCCCGCTTCGGCCGGAGTTGCCGAAGCTGAAGCCGGGGACGAACTATCTCGTCGAGGTGGTCATCCGCACGATCAACGTCGGCCATCCCTTCACGCAAGGGACGGTCGATTCCAACGAAGTGTGGGTGGACTTCACCGCGAAGTCGGGCGGCAAGGTCATCGGCCGTTCGGGCGCCCTATCGCATCCCGACGATACCGGAGCGGTCGATGAATGGGCGCATCGCCTCAACGTGCTGATGCTCGATCGGCACGGCAACCGCGTCAATCGCCGCAACCCGCAGGACATCTTCACGCCCTTGTACAACCATCAGATTCCGCCGGGTGCCGGGCAGGTCGTTCACTACGAACTCCAGGTGCCCGCCGACGTGAAGGGGCCGGTCGAGCTGGAAGTGAAGGTGCGCTATCGCAAGTTTGATTTCGAGTACCTGAGCCTGGTTTACGGCGGCGACGACAAGGTGCCGAAGCTGCCGATTATTGATCTATGTGCCGATCGCGTCACCCTCCCGGTGGAAGGGGTCGCGGAAAATGTTCCGGAGCAGATCTCTCCGATCAAGGAGAAATGGCAGCGCTGGAACGATTACGGCATCGGCTGTTTGATCGAAGGCGGCGCCGAGGAAAAGAAGGGTGAACTGCTCCAGGCCGAGAAAGCCTTCAAGGAACTGTTGAAAGCCTACCCGGACAAGGCGGGAGTTGCTTATCTCAACATGGCCCGTGTCTATGAGAAAGAGGGACGCTTGCCCTTGGCGGTCGAGGCGCTCGATAAGGCGAACAAGGCCGGCGCTCCGTGGTGGACGGTGGCCTGGTTCAACGGACTGGTCAACCTGCAAAACGCCAAGGACCGCGACGGCTTTGACGCCGCCATCGCCAACTTCAAACGCATCCTCGACCCGGAAAACCAGCCGCGCGAACGCATCTTCGATTTCACGAAGGATTACGTCGTCATCACCGCCCTGGGCGACGCGCTTTTCGACCGGGCGCGCGTGGAGGGGAACAATCCCCGGCGCGCGATCCCTTCTTGCTAGAAGCGATTGAGCAATACGAGCGCACGCTGCGTCTCGATCCGGAGGATCTGAACGCCCACTATGGGCTGCATCAATGTTTCCGTTTGCTCGGTCGGGCGATGCCGAAGGTGAAGTTGCAGGAGAAAACGGCGGGCACGGATGAGGCATCCTTGCAAGCGCTCGGCAAGGCGCTGCTCGACGGCAAGGCGGACAAGGCGGCACGCCTGGAGGCGGCCGGTCGGCTGGCCGAGGCGGTTAGCGCCTTGGGGGCCGAACCCATTTCGGCGTCGCAACCCAAGCGCATCCGCTTCGAGACGCTGCTAGCGCAGGTCGAACCGTTCTTCCACCAGGAAGGCGACCCGGACCTGAAGGCGGCGGCGGCGCATGTCCTGGATAAGCTGCATCGAGAGCTGCACGCGATCTTCAAACCCGATGATCTGGCCCAGAGCCGAGCCGTGCAGGCGCATCGCGAGAAACATCCGGCCGCCAACCATGCGGCCGAGGCGATTGTTATTTATCCGTTAAATCGCAAGGGCGCGCCGGGTTTCTGAGCGCGTATCCCATAGCCCCCGGCTTAGCGGGGGTAAACCAATCCTCCCGGCAAGCCGGGGGCTATATGGAGTGATCCATGTCTTTCCTTGGTTCCAAGCTCACCGCGCTCCTTGGCTTTCTAGGCGCTGTGGTGATTGTCGGCGGCGTGCTGTTCGCGCTCTTGCGCGGCGGCCCGATCCAGCCGACGAACAAAAAAGTCGATCCGGGCAAGCTCCTCGAACTCGAACATCTGCCCGTGCCCAAGGTGCGCTTCATCGACATCACGAAGGATGCCCGCATCCGCTTCGTGCATAACAACGGCGCCACCAAGCAGAAATTGCTGCCCGAGACGATGTCTTCGGGCCTGGCCGTCATCGACTACGACAACGACCACAAGCCGGATCTGTTGTTCGTCAACGCCCGTCCCTGGCCCGGTCAGGAAACGTCTTCGTCGGAGAAGCCGACCTTGATCCTCTATCGCAATGAAGGCGGCAACAAGTTCAAGGACGTTACTGCCGAGACGGGACTGGCCGTCATGTTTTACGGCATGGGCGTGACGGTCGGCGATTACGACAACGACGGTTGGCCCGACCTGTTCATCACCGGCGTCGGCGGCAACCACCTCTATCACAACGTGGCGAACGGCAGCGGCCGGCGCTTCGTGGATGTGACGGCGACGGCCGGCGTTGGCGGGCCGGGCGGATGGCCCGAACATTTCGCGGGCGATTTCTTCCAGTGGGACAAACCCATCTGCTTCTCCACCTCGACCGCGTTCCTCGATTACGACGGCGACGGCAAGCTCGACCTGTTCGTGTGCAATTACGTCCGCTGGTCGCCGGCTTACGACCTCAGCATCGGCTCCAAGATCGACGGCAAGGAGCGGACGTATGGCCAGCCCAAGCAGTTTGACGGCGCCCTATGCTTCCTCTACCACAACGAGGGCAACGGGAAATTCAAGGACGTGTCGCAACCGAGCGGCGTACAGGTCTTTGAGAAGCTGGGTACTGATCCCAACGCGGACAAAAGGCCGCTGGGCAAATCGCTCGGCGTCATCGTGTGCGACGCGGACGAGGACGGTTGGCCGGATATTGTCGTCGCCAACGACTCGGTGCGCAACTTCTTCTTCCACAATCAACCCGGTCCCGATGGCAACCGGGTCTTCAAGGAGATCGGCTATCCCATCGGCGTCGCCTTCGCCCAGGGTCAGGCCCGCGGCGCGATGGGCATTGACTTGGCGCCGTTCTATCGTCCTGGCTGCAACGCGCTGCTGATCGGCAACTTCGCGGACGAGCCGGATACTTTTCTTTGCCAGGATAACGCCAAAGAGCTGATTTTCTCGGACATGGCGATGGCCGAGGGCATCGCCGGGCCGAGCCGGGTGCCGCTCAAATTCGGCGTGTTCTTCTTCGACTACGACCTGGACGGCCGACTCGACTTCCTCACCTGCAACGGCCACCTCGATCCCGGTATCGGCAAATTGCAGGCGGGCCAGAAGTACCCGCAGGAACCGCAGCTCTTCTGGAACACCGGCCAGCAACCCCGCGGCTTCGAGTTGGTGACGGAGGAGGCGGCCGGACCCGATCTGTTCGCGCCGCTGGTCGGCCGCGGCTGCGCCTACGCCGACCTCGACGGCGACGGCGACCTCGACGTGATCCTGACCGGCAACGGCGGCCCCGCCCGCGTGCTGCGTAACGACAACCAGCTCGGCCATCACTGGATTCGACTTCGGCTGGAGGGCGACGGCGTTCACTCCAACCGTAGCGCCATCGGAGCGCGGATGGTGCTGGAAACTAAGGACGGCGAGCAGCGCCGCGAAATCGCCGCCGCCCGTGGCTATCTGAGCCAGAGCGAATTGACGGCGACGTTCGGTCTGGGAAAAACCGATCAGATCAAGAAGATTACGATCCACTGGCCGGGCAAGGACGCCGGAAAAACCGTGATCGAGAAGCCGGCCGTCGATCAGGAACTCGCGGTGAAACAAAACGTGAAGTGAGGATTCTGCTGTTCCTCGTTCCCAAGCTCTGCTTGGGAACGCCGTTCGCGAAGCTCTGCTTCGCCGCCTCACGTCCAGAACAGGATATGGATTACTACCGCGAAGCGGAGCTTCGCACCCTTGCGTTCCCAAGCAGAGCTTGGGAACGAAAATGAAGAGAGGACCTAACGATGTCGTCATTGCGATGGATTCTCTTCGGCCTCGTTCTGACCGCGATGGCCAGCGAAATGCAGGCCGCTCCGCCTGCGAAAAAGCAGGCCCAGCGCGAATATCTGCCGCCCGCCCTGAGCTGGCTGCGTGAGTACGAGGCGGTGCAGATGTTCGCCGCCATTCTCAGCGGTGAACCGCCGGCGTCGGGGGACATGGGCTGGTTTCATCCCGGCCAGAGCGTGTACAGCCTCAAATGGCTCCTCAAACGCATGGACAAGGACGGCGACGGTTCTCTCAGCCGCAAGGAGTTTACCGGGACATCCGAGCTGTTCGATCGCCTCGACCGCAACCACGATGGCCAACTGACGGAGGCGGACTTCGACTGGTCCGATGCGTCGCCGCTCACCCGGCAGATGCAAATCGTCAACCCGTTCTTCCGCCGCGCCGACACGGACCACAACGAGAAGATCAGCTCGGCCGAATGGCAGGCGTTGTTCCAGGAGGCGGCCAAGGGCAAGGATGCAATCAGCCGTGAGGAACTGCACGCGCTCTTGTTCCCGCCGCCCCCGCCGCGGTCCAAGAACCCGATGGCGGGAATGCCGTCCCCGATGACCCTTGTCAAAGGACTTTTCAACGGTGAAATCGGCTCGCTCCACGAGGGGCCGAAGGTTGGCCAACGGGCGCCGAACTTCACGCTGAAGACGTTCGACAAGACAAAAACGCTTTCGCTGTCGCGTTTTCGTGGCAAAAATCCGGTCGTATTGGTGTTCGGCAGCTTTACCTGAGGGCCTTATCGATCCCAGTTTGGGATCCTGGAAGAACTGAAGCGACGCTACAGCGACAAGGTGGAGTTCCTCGGCGTGTACGTCCGCGAGGCGCATCCGATCGATGGCTGGCGCATGGAATCCAACGACAAGGCCGGCATCGCCGTCGCCCAACCGACGACGGACGTCGAACGGACGGCCGTGGCCGCCCGCTGTTGCCAATCGCTCAATATGACGATACCGCTGGTCGTGGACAGCATCGACGATCACGTCGGCAACCTCTACAGCGGGATGCCCGATCGCCTTTACCTGATCGGTCGGGATGGTCGCGTCCTCTACAAAGGAGGACGCGGCCCGTTCGGCTTCAAACCGGGCGAGTTGGAGCAGTCGATCATCATGCACCTGCTTGACCTGCAATCGCCGGCGGCGAGATAGTTCTTCGTTTAGCCGCGAGCCGCAGGCGAGCGCACCGCGCTCGCCTGCGGCTCGCGGCTAAACGAGGTATTTTCCGTGAAACACGGAATGGCATTGACCGCACGGACGCTGTCGCTACACTTCGCACCGCGTCGGGTACGTCTCCTTCCAGATCCGCACATCCAGATCGGCCCGGCCGCCCGCTCCTTCGAGGGCCGACGGACATGCTGTTCTGTTCGCAGCAGTTTTTATTGTTCTTCGCGCTGATCTTCGCCCTGTACTGGCTTTTGCCCTGGCGCCGGCCGCGCGTGTGGCTGCTGCTGGCGGCCAGTTTCTATTTTTACGCCAGTTGGAACCAAAAACTCGCCTTTATCATCTGCCTGTCCACCGCGCCTCGATTTCCTGCTCGCACGGGGCATGGAAGGCACAACAAAGAGTTGGCTCCGCAAGCTGCTCCTCGCCACGAGCCTGGCCGCGAACCTGGGACTGCTCTGTTATTTCAAGTACGCCAACTTCTTCCTCGAATCGCTGACGCGGATGCTCACGGCGGCGGGTTGGCCGCTCGGCTTCCGTACCCTGGAAGTGATCCTGCCCATCGGCATCTCGTTCTACACCTTCGAGGCCATCAATTACACCATCGACGTGTACCGCCGCCGCATCCCGGCTGAGCGACATCTCGACGACTTCATGCTGTTCATCCTGTTTTTCCCGCACCTGGTGGCCGGCCCCATCGTCCGCGCCAGGGACTTTTTGCCGCAGATCAAACGGCCCAAGCGCTGGGACTGGCTGCGGCTGAACCTTGGGGCGCAGTGCTTCCTCATGGGCTGGTTCAAGAAGTGGGCCATCGCCGACCGCATGGCCGAGTTCGCCGACCCCATCTTCGCCAACCCGTCGGCGTACCGCACCGAAGCGATCCTGCTCGCCGTGGTCGCCTACGCAGTGCAAATTTACTGCGATTTTTCCGGCTACACGGACATGGCCATCGGCGCCGCCCACATGCTCGGCTACAAGCTGTCGCGCAACTTCAACATGCCGTATCTGGCTACCAACGTCGCCGAGTTCTGGCATCGCTGGCACATCTCGCTGTCGAGCTGGCTGCGCGATTACCTGTTCATCCCGCTAGGCGGCAGTCGCGGCGGCCGCTGGCAGACGGCCCGCAACCTGATGATAACCATGACGCTGGGCGGTCTCTGGCACGGAGCAAGCTGGACTTTCGTTTTCTGGGGATTTCTGCATGGACTGTTCCTGATTAGCCATCGCATCTTCGCCGGCTTTTGCAAGACTCGACCTCGCCTGGATCGCACACTTGGCTCAGTGCCCGGCACGGCGGTGCGGATGCTGTTGACGTTCGTTTGTGTCGCCGTCGGCTGGGTGTTCTTCCGCTCGACCACGTTCCACGACGCGCTAACCATCTTGCACCGCCTGATCGTCTGGTCGCCGGGGCAGGGAACGCCGCTGCCGCGCATCGGTCTCGGTTCCACATTGCCTCTCATGTGGATTTGTCATGGCATAGCTCATTTTCGGTTGTGGAAGAAGTTTGCGGGGAGAATACCCGCCCCGGTGCAAGGTCTGGGCTATGCCGCCGTCGCCGTGCTCATGCAGGTGTTGACGCCGGACGCCGGCAAGGCGTTCATTTACTTTCAGTTCTGAGTGCCGATTCGATGGATAAACAACACAAGCCAGCGCGCGCCCGACTCGCACGGCAGGCTCGCGCGACGCTACTCTGGGGAATGGTTCTCTACGCGGTCGGGCATGTCGGTCTGCTCGTCGTGACGCAATGGTGCTGGCCGCGCCTGCGCGATCCGGAGTACAGCTACAAACTGAGCCGGCTGCGCAAGCAACTCGCCGCCGAGCCGCGGCGCCCGTTGATGGTCCTCCTGGGATCGTCGCGCACCGGACAGGGATTCCGACCCGCCATGCTGCCCGAATGTCAAACGCCGGATGGCCGCACGCCGTTCGTTTTTAATTTCAGTCAGGTCGGTTCCGGCCCTATCGCCGAGTTGGTGTGTCTGCGCCGCCTGCTCGCCGAGGGCATTCGACCCGACTGGCTGGCCATTGAGGTCCTGCCCGCGCTCCTGGGGCGCACGCTCGACGCTTCTTGCGGCAATCCCGAAGTGGGCGTCAGCCGCTTGACCTGGAGCGATCTTTGCCTTCTGCTCGATTACACACCCGATCCCCGGCTCCTGAAACGCAACTGGTACGACGTGCAGCTAGCGCCGTGGTACGGCCATCGCTTCTCGATTATGAACCATTATGCCGCCGAATTCCTGCCCTGGCGGCTGCGTCTGGATTGCTGGAAAGCGCTGGACGACTGGGGCTGGTCGGACCTCGGCCTGGACACCGACGAACCTGTAAAAGAAAAGGAAGCGCGCACCCTCCAGCTGGCGCGGGATACCTATGAGAAGGAACTCAAGGATTTCCACATCGCGGCGATTCAGGACCGGGCGCTGCACGAATTGCTCGCCCTGTGCCGACAGGAGGGCATCCCCACCATCCTCTATCTCATGCCGGAGGGGAGCGTTTTCCGGAGTTGGTATGTGCCGCCCACCCGCGCCCACATCGAAGACTACCTAGCTCATCTCAGTGAGGAGTTCAACGTTCCCATCCTCGATGCCCGCAACTGGATGGCCGATCATTACTTCGGGGACAGTCATCACCTGTATCGCCGCGGGGCCACGCAATTCACCCGGCGTTTCGGTGAAGAGGTACTTCCGTTGCTTTTGGCGGGAAAACTAGAGCAAATCCGTCCGGTTCTGGCCCCTGCTCCCAAGAGCTATCCGGGCAAATCAAGCGAAGAGAAGCCTGTCCTCGAAGTACGAAGCGTCCCAGTTCGGTCGGTCCCTCCGGCGCTTTCCATCCAGGGCCGCTGAGGGCGAGTCCAGGTGCCGTAGGCGTCCCCGTCACGGTGACTTACAATAGCATCAGGACTCGCCCTCCAAGAGGCAAAGCGATGGCAGGCAGCTACGACGCGATCATTATTGGTGCGGGGCACAACGGACTTGTGACGGCGTGTTACCTGGCGCGGGCGGGGTGGAAAGTGCTGGTGCTGGAACGCCGCCACGTCGTCGGCGGCGCGTGTGTCACCGAGGAGGTCTTCCCCGGCTTCAAGGTCTCGACCGCCGCCTATGTCAACAGCCTGTTCCGCAAGGAGATCATCCACGACCTGCGCCTGGCCGACCACGGCTTCGCGGTTCTGGAACGCAACCCCTCCTCTTTCTCGCCTTATCCCGACGGGCGCTATCTGCTGCTCGGCCCGGACGGCGGGATGACGCGGCGCGAGATCGCCAAGTTCAGCCCGCGCGACGCCGAGAACTATCCCAAGTACGAAGCCATGCTCGAGCGTGTCGCCGACGTGATCGAGCCGACGCTGCTCATGCGGCCGCCGAACCTGCTGCGCCCCGGCTGGCGCGACCTGTGGAATCTGTTCAAGCTCGGCCGATCTTTTCAGAAGATGGGCGCCGGCATGAGCGAGGCCGTCGAAATCCTCACCGGCCCGGCCCGCCCCATCCTCGACCGCTGGTTCGAGTCGGAGCAGTTGAAGGCCACCCTCGCCACCGACGCCATCATCGGCGCGATGGCCGCGCCGAGCATGCCGGGCACGGCTTACGTGCTGTTCCATCATGTCATGGGCGAGACCAACGGCAAGCGCGGCGTGTGGGCCTACGTGCGCGGCGGCATGGGCGGACTGACGCAGGCATTGGCCCGCGCCGGCAAGGCACTGGGCGTCGAAATCCGCACGGAAACCGAGGTCGGCCGCATTCTCGTCAAGGATGGAGCAGCGTTCGGGGTTGCCCTGGCCGACGGCACGGAGATCCGCGCCCGCGTGGTCGCCAGCAACGCCGACGCCAACGTCACCTTCAATCGCCTGCTCGACAACCGCCTGTTGCCGCCCGCTTTCGCCGACGCGATCGGCCGCATCAGCTACGACAGCGCCTCCCTCAAGATCAACGTGGCTCTGTCAGAATTGCCGAACTTCACCGCCTGTCCGGGTTCGGAGCCTGGACCCCAGCACCGGGGCACCGTCCACATCTGCCCCGACCAGGACTACATCGAGCGCGCCTACGACGACGCCAAGTACGGCCGGCCGTCGGCGAATCCCGTCCTCGAATGCACCCTGCCCTCCGCGGTGGATAACACCGTCGCGCCGCCGGGAAAGCACTTGATGTCGATGTTCATCCAGTACGCACCCTACAAGCTGGCTTCGGGAAACTGGGACGAGCTGAAAGAGGGCTTCGCCGACCGCTGCTTCGACATCCTCAACGAGTACGCGCCGAACTTCAAGCGCTCCGTGATCGCGCGGCAGGTGCTGTCGCCGTTGGACCTGGAGCGCACATTCGCGCTGACCGGCGGCAACATCTTCCAGGGCGCGATGACGATGAATCAGCTCTTTTTCCTGCGTCCGGTGCCGGGTTTCGCGGGTTATCGCACGCCGATCCGTGGCCTGTTCCTGTGCGGCGCGGCGGCCCATCCGGGCGGCGGCGTCATCGGTGCGGCCGGCTGGAACGCGGCACGGACCATTTTGGGGAAGGCATAACCCATCCTTGGCGACAGCGCATTTAGCCACCCCTGCCTCTGGCGCATCGTCTGTTCGTCGAGCGTTTCATTTCACCCCCCCTCACACCCCCTGAAACGCTGGCGCTTTTGGTGAAACGCTCGCGAAAATCGGCGCAAGTCCTTGCCCCAGACCAACCTGAGCGTTTCAACCGCCCACGTCACGAAAACGGCAACGGTTGAAACGCTCCCCTGCAACGCTGGCGCAACCGCCGCGACGCTGGCCCAAATGGGCGCAAGTCCCTTCCTTGCCCGAACTTGAGCGTTGCAACGGCTCCGGGCTGCGCGGAAGCCGCTCGGACGGCAATACGCGCAGCGGGGCTGAGTGCGATGGCTGGAGTACATTGATTGCGAAATAGTGGTCGGGTACGATGAAGCCATGAAGCCGCGTGTCTACCTCGAAACGACCATTCCGAGTTACCTGACGGCGTGGCCAAGCCGCGACTTGGTTCGCGCCGCCCATCAGCAGATTACGCGCGATTGGTGGGACAGGCGGCGAGCGGAATTTGAGCTGTATATCTCCCAGGTTGTTCTGCGCGAATGTCAGGCGGGCGATGCGACGGCTGCTGCCGAACGGTTGAAGATCCTTCAAGACCTACCGTTGTTGGAACAGACAGAAGAAGCGACCCGGCTCGCGCAGGCCCTTGTGGATCGCGTGCCGTTACCCGAACGGGCGGCCGTCGATGCCCTGCACGTGGCGATCGCGGTGGTTCACGGACTGGATTTCTTGCTCACCTGGAATTGCACGCACATTGCCAACGCAACACTGCGGGATCCGATCGAGTCTGTCTGCCGAGAGAACGGCTACGAGCCGCCGGCGATTTGCACACCGGATGAATTGCTGGCCGAGGAAGGAGACTAACGTGGACGATATTCTTCTAGAGGTGCGGAAGGCACGGGAAGCTTATGCGAGGGAGTTTGGTTACGACCTCCAGGCGATCCATCGCGACCTCAAAGCCCAGGAACAGACGAGCGGTCGCCGGATTGTCTCCTTGCCTCCCCGGCGGCCCAAGCCGACGCTGGCAAATGAGACAGGTTCACGAGCATCGAACGTTTCTGGCCGCACCAGTGTCTGAAGCGGGCCGGGGCCGCCATCCTGATTTCGTGGTGGCGAGCTGAGGACGGAGTAACCCGATGGCGACGGAACGCGAGTCTCCTTCGAGCAGTTCGATTTAAGTGGAATAAAACCCCGTTCAACGTCCGGGCCGCCGGTCGGCCCTGCAATAGTTCGGAAGGCGACCGGAAGGCGCCCTCCCGATTTCACCTCTATCTCTGTGCCCTGCTTCGTGTGACTGATGGAGGCGGCCTATTGCCGCCTGAGTCGTAGCATGGGTCTTTGTATCCATTTCAGCGCTCGGAACGATTCCCGATCCCGCTCGATGCCGTGAGACCTGCGGTCGCCGGAGCGGCGGGCCAGAGACCAGCACCGAGTGCCGGACGCCGATGAAAGCCGCAGTTCTGATATTACCAACAATGGCTCAAACTCCACAGCCATACCTTCACCGTCATCCGATTCGGTTTACAACTATTTCGCCAGCTGCAGGTTCGACAGTTTTATCAGAAGGTATGAACTGCTGTCCGGATGCAAGGGATCTAGACGAGAACGCTCCGTGCTCCATTCCACATCGTCGATGGTTGCCGTTATGACGGCAGACGAATAATTTCTGAGGATGTGGAGTTCGCGATGCTGCTGCTCCAACTCAGGGTCACCTTTTATTTCTTCGGGAATATCGCGGTCAGCCAAAATCCATTTGGCAGGGATCGGCATCTGGAGCGATCCTCCCACACGCAATTCCCCTTTATCAGTCCGCCCCCGCACAGAACCGTTATCCGGCGCAATCAAATCGACACGGGGGCAAGACAAATTAAGGTGATTACCCTCGATACCCGTAACTTTCAGCATCCAGCGAACCGACTTGATGGCCTTGACTTCCTCTCGGGCAAGCTGCATTTTCCTGTCGATGTATTGGTTGCGCAGGACTTGCAGCGCCTCGTCGTTCCACAATTGCTTGACCTCGCTTGGCAAAAAGGATTGAACGTCTTTCTCCTTCAAGGCACCCTTCATGCTGCGCTTTGGTAAGGTCAACAACTGACGCTCAATTTCTGGTATCAACAAGGAGCGGCAGTGCTTGCGGCTTTCCCGTGCGAGCGCCGCCAGCAGCCGTGCTTTTTGATGCACATATGCGACCCAGTTGCGGGAATTGTTCAGGTTTTCCGGGTCGAAATGTAGGTCCAGCGTGTTCATTTCGTCAATGGCACAGTCCGAGAAAGCGATACTGAATCTCCAGGGTTCTGACACGGCCGGCTCAAAATTATCGCTGCGGGCAAGCGGATTCCGACCCTCCAAGCGGTGCCGATCTATCAAGCCGTGATTCAACAATTCATCGTCCCTCCATAGTCCGCTACAGACACCGTTAACGACGATGATGTCCTGGCGCTTGTGCAAGGCAAGGAGTTCTTCGTACATCTCTTCCCTCAGGACCAGCACATAATTGAAGGTTTCTCTTTGTTGAGCTTTCAAGTGGACTGCTAGTTGTCCCCCTGCAGATAGTTTCTTAATTTCAAGCCCCCTCAAATCGACGATTATGTTGAACCTTTTCTCCACCAGATTCAGCTCTGCAGCAACTGGACGGTAGAGGCAGAGGCGCGCCGCATCTTCCAGGCATAGCGGCTGCAGCATTTTTTCCTTCTTTTTGGGGCTTAGGCTTTCGACCGTTCCGTTCCCCGACAGCCACTCCTCCCGCTTACGCAGTTTTTGCCCGACGGCCTCAGTGTATTCGGGGGCCTTGCGCCCTTCTTTGGGCCAATTGCGTATGTCTTTGTCCGAGGCGATGACGATTGAACGCTCTCGGCTTTGCCGAGATGGCAGGGTTTCGTTCTCAATTACTTTCAAAGGTTTCTTCGCCATTTCGGTTTCAGGCGCTGCGGATGACCAGCCTTTCTTTTCTCTCAGATTGATTTCTGGTGTTTTAGCCCCTTGCAGACGTTCTTCCACGCGCCCACCAGAAAGTAAACAGCCTAACACCACGGGTACACCTATACAACAAATCACAACGACGACACGAACGCTTACGGATTGAGAGTCCATTTACTGTCCCTTTCCTGTGAAGGTGGCTCTTGATTACTCCACTTTTGGCGTTGCCTGCCAGAGCCAACGGTAACCATTCAGACGATTCACTTGTGCGTATCGAACGGGCTGGGGACTTTTTTCACATCGTTGACCTTGCTCAACGCGGCTCATCCTGTAAAGTTTCAAACGCGGATTTGATTGCCTTGAATTCCTCCCGTCCCATAACGAGCCATTCTTGGCCGCCAAGAGTGGCATAGGCCGGGCGATCCGGATCCTTCGGCGTCCACGGCTGCTCCTTGCCCAATCTGTACCACAGTCCCAATTCGCGGGCTTCGAGCTTGTATCCGATGCGTAGATCGACGTGCAAGTTTGGCAGGAAGGCTGGAAACGGATACCATTTGGCTTCCACCATTGCCTTCCCGTTTTCCACGTTGTCTGAAACGGGCTTGGCCTTGCTGCCGGGAATCATGTGCTCGACCGAGCGGAGAATTCTCGGAACGATCGTGTGCAGCTTTTGTGTCAGAGCGCGATCCTTGTCGCCCTTCTCTTGGTGATTTTCTTGGATCGCTGAGTCAGCTTGTGTTTGCGGACGGGGCACCGAAACGGCGATACCTCCGGCTGTTGTCCCGGTTGCCAACACGAATAGGAGCACCCAGCTCAACTTTCGCGGCCTGAACCCTCGCAAAAATTCGTTTGCCAGAATCACCGCTTTGCTCTGCAACTGCTTGCCGATCTCTCGCACTGCAGCAAAATCAATCGCCGACCGAGTGATCGTTCCGATCAACGATGCTTTGAAGCCGGCAGAGGCAACCTGCTGGGAGAGCGCTACCGGCAGAAGTGCTGCCGAAAGCGTTACTCCACGCCGTGCAAGCCGCTGCATCAAAAGTTTTCGCGCCCTTTCTTGCCGATAAAACACGGTACGCTGACTCATGCCGATTTGCCGCGCCACTTCTTCCTTCGTTTTTCCCTGGCACCAGCAAAGAAGGACGATCTCTTGGTATCGCTCGGGCAGCCGAGGTACTTCTTCCTCAATAATCAATCGGTTCAGCTCGCGCAGATCGATTTCTTTCATAGGCTCGCCTCCCGACAACATCCGGACTTTCTCGCCCTCCACTTCCCTCCGACGGCTTTCCTTTTGCAATTGTCTCAAGGCCAAGTGCCGGGCCACCTGGCGGAGCCAGACAGCCACCGACCGCCCCTGCCTGATCGAGGCTGCTTTTCGAGCCAGCACGAGGAAGGCCGCTTGCAGGACATCTTCGGCATCGTGCGTATTGCCGAGGATACACCGTCCGACGGCCAAAACGAGCGGCCCGTGTCGGCGCACCAGTTCTGCAAACGAGTCCTCGTCTTTCGTCGCCACAAAGCGACGAAGAAGCTCCCTATCACTCATCCCGTCTCCGTGGACGTGCCGGAGATAAGTGAGAATCTTGGAATGCTGTGAGGCCATGTGGTGAGTCTCCATGCGGCCACTCTCTTCACGAGATAAGGTGTCGCGCCGAAGCAGATCTCTGCAAATTATTTTCGCCTGCTGGGTTCGCGATTTACCAAGTCACAGTAGAGTTTTCGACTTAACTCATTTGCTCCTGGGAGGTTAAGGAAATCTGCCGCGCGCGAAAAAAGTGAACGAAATTCTCCCGCGGGCGCCACTATTAATAGAAGAGACCCCGCCGCCCCGTCCCGAAGGAGGAAACACCGTGCGCCTGACCCTCAGAACTTTACTCGCTTACCTGGACGACACCCTCGAACCGCTGGAGATCAAAACGATCGGCCAAAAGGTCGCCGAGAGCGATGCGGCCCAGGAGTTGATCGCGCGCATCAAGCAAGTCACCCGCCGCCGGCGGATCACGACGCCGCCCGCCACCGGACCCAACTCGTTCGATCCCAACATGGTCGCGGACTACCTCGACAACGAGCTGTCCGCCGAGCAGATCGCCGAGCTGGAGAAGATCTGTCTGGAATCGGACGTGCATCTGGCCGAGGTCGCCGCGTGCCATCAAATCCTCACCCTCGTGCTGGGCGAGCCGGCCCTGGTTCCGCCCACCGCCAAGGAGCGCATGTACTCCCTGGTGCAGGGGCGCGAGGCGATCCCGTCCCGGAAGGCCAATGCGGGCGGTGCCAACGCCTCCGGCCCGACCGGGGCCGACGCCGACGCCGACGAGATGTTCCTGCTCGGCCTGCCGTTCTATCGGCGCGGCAGCTGGCTGCGCTGGGCGCTGCCGTTGGCCGGCGTCCTGCTGCTCGCCGTCCTCGGCGTCGCCCTGTGGCAATCCATCAACCCCGTTCGTGAAACCACCTCGTCCCAACAAGTCGTGGAAGTAACGAAGACCGAGGGCACTCAAGGGAAAAAGGTCGAGGAGACGCAGGGGAAGAATCCGGAGGGTTCCCAGGCGAAGCAACAGGACAGCAAGGAAGGTAAGAACGCGGAGGGAACCAACGCCAAGAACACGAATACTTCGCTTGTCAATAAGCCCGCGGACGGGGAAAACAAGAAAGTCGATACGGAGGTCAAAAATCCCGACGACAACGAGGCGAAAAAGCCCGAAACGGACCCGGTCGCGCGCAAGGCCAAGCCGAGCACCGAGCGCATCGAAGTTGGCAGCTACTATTTCGACCCGAAAAGTCCGCCAAGCGTATTAGTACAGCGCAGGAACGACGAGGACGGCTGGCATCGCCTTAAACCGGGGTCGCGTGTGTCCACGACCGACCGCCTGGTGAGCCTGCCCGGTTACGCCAGCGAAGTCCGGCTGGACAGCGGCGTCCACCTGCTTTTACGCGGGCACCTGCGGGAATTCACCTTGGCCGGCGATGAGTACGTGTGGATGAATTACTTGCAGGAGAGCGCGGTGGTCCTGCATCCGGCCAAGGGCGTTGACGCCGACCTGACCTTCGACCGGGGCCGGCTGTTTGTCTCCAACCACAAGGACAAGGATGTCGTGGTCCGCCTGCGCTTCGGCGAAGAAGTGTGGGACCTCACGCTCCAACCGGGTGCCGAGGCCATCCTGGACCTGCTCAAGCGCAGTCGCAGCGACGTGGATTACACGCGCGGAGAGGAATCGGTGTGGACCCTGTTCTTCTTGCTCATCAAGGGCACGGGCGGCCTGGCCTTCGATTATCGGAATTATCCGAACCTGTCCGCCCCTCCGGGACCGGGGCACTTCGCCTGGGAAAACAAACGCGGGGGCGTGATTGGTCCCGCCCAGGAGCGCTCGGTCCCGCAGGTCTGCAGCAAGAACTTGCCAGTCGATCCCGCCAACAAGGCCGGCGAGAAAATGGAGTTGGCGCTGCAACAACTCAGCCAGCGCATGATCGCCGAGAAGGAACCGACAGTCGTTCTGGACGAAGTGCTGGATAACAACGACCTGCCGCAGCACATGCTGGCCATCTACTGCCTGGGCGCCATGGACGAAGTGAAGAAATTACTCGCCATTCTGGGGGACCAAAATCCCGTCCACGCTCCCGACCGTGACACGGCCATTTTCACGCTCAGGCGCTGGCTGGGCCGCGATGCCCAGCAGGGGCCGAAGCTCTACGACGAGAAAAACCAGACGGGGGTGTTGCTGGCGAACAAGGAGTACAAGAGCAAGGAGGCCGAGGCCATCTTCGTCCTCTTGCACGATTTCAACGAGGACGACCGTTACAACCCGGAGAGGTATGAGCTTTTGGCCAATTACCTGCTCAGCGACAAGGTGGCCATCGCGGAACTGGCCCGCTGGCATCTGTGGCGGCTGTCGCGCTCGATGGGCGTCAAACTCGCCAGCCTGGATGAGTTCAACGCGGCCTTCCCAAAGGATGCGCCGCAGCGCCAGAACGCGGCCAAGGAAGTGAAGGACAAGATTCGCGAGGGCGTGCTGCCGCCCGCCGATAAGACGATCCCCGCACCGGCCCGACCCCGTCCGGAAGGCAAGTCTGGTCTGGGAACCCAACCCAAAGAGTCCAAGCGCTAGCCCTCTTACCAGCCCGAAGCGCCAGCGAGGGGATTACCCTCGCTGGCGCTTTGGGCTAATATCCCTGCCGGTTCAGCGCTTCAAGGCTTCGGGCGTGAACGTGTCGGGCTGGAAGCGGGGATTGAGCTGAATGTCGCGGAAGAAATACTCGCCGATGAGCTGCCCCTCGCTGCCCTTCAGGATCGAGCCGACCTGGAGCCAGGTCTCCGTGTCCACGTAAATCGTCAGCTGAGCGATGCCGTCCTCCTCTGGTTTGCGATAATCCGTCCGCCGGAGGATCCAGCAAGGACGGTCGCCCGCCTCCTTGATGCGCTTCACGCCGAGATAGTGAATGTGCAGCGCGTCGTCCTTCCTGGCCTTCTTCCAGGAGGTTAACGTGCGTTCCATGCCGATTTTGATGCCGAACTCGGTGAGCGGATAGCGGCCTCCCTTTTTGGCGTCCGGCCCGTTGGGATCGCGCTTGACGACGCCCGCCACGGCCAGGAGGCCGGCCGGCCGCACCAGGAGTTGATCGTTGTTCTGTCCCTTCACGTAAACCGTTCCCTGTGCTTTCCGTGCCCCTTCCTTCCACTTCATCAGCACGCTGAATGGGTCTTCGCGGAAGGCCACGTCAATCGCTTCGCTGCGCTCCAGGGTGCCGTCGATGCGTTCTTGCTTGCGCAGGACGGCCGTGAACCCTTTGACTTCGCGCTCGTAGCGATGAATGCACGCTTCCAGGAAGGCGATCGGATCGCGCTGGGCGAGGCGCTCCATCTCGCCCTGGCTCGGCAGGGGAGCGCCATTGTCGGCGACCGTCTGGAACGTGGGAGCATTCACCGGCTCCCGGCTGGAAGAGTCCGAAATGAAGATTAGACCGAGAGGTAGACAAAGCAGCAGACGGCGCACGGCAATCCTCCCCAGGGCCGATAAAAAACTGCTGGGAGCGGGCCATCCGAGACCCTCCTCTCTTCTCTATTTTACGTAGTTGGACAAGTCTGCCAATCGCAACCGAGAAAAGCAAGATCCCCAGAAGTGCGCATCATACGGATTATGTCAAGGAAAAGAGAACTAACGCGGACTGGGGGGACAGCGGGGTTTGAGTCGTCCTCCGGCACTCATCGACCGTGCCCTCGGTAGTCGAAAGGGCACGGTAGAGGCATACTCCGCTGGCCGCCGCCGCGTCCTCGACTCGGTAGCGGGCCGGCACAGGATAAGGGTTGTCCTGCCGAGAGAGATCACGATGACGCAACAAGCTCGCCTCGGCTGGCCGATCGCGGCCGTGCTTCTCTTGCCCGCCGGTGCCGGGGCTGGTGCGCCGACGCCGGCCCCGGTTTGTCCCTGCGCGCCGCGAGCGCTTGTGCTCGCCGTCGATGGCGCCGGCGGGTTCGAGGCGTCTTCCCGCGCCCTGCGGCACACGGTCCTCCAGGACCGACTGCCTCTGGAGGTCTACAGCTTCCACTGGACGCACGGCTACTGCCGCATCGTCTCCGACCAGATGCATGCGACGCACGTGCGACGGGAGGGGAAGCGCCTGGCCGATCTCGTGTTGCGTTGTCGCAACGAAGCGCCGGAGCGGCCGATTTATCTCGTCGGCCACAGCGCCGGCTGCGGCGTGGTGTTGACCGCCGCGGAGGGCCTGCCGCCCGGATCGGTCGAACGGATCGTGCTGTTGGCCCCGGCGGTTTCGGTCCAGCACGATCTGCGGCCGGCCCTGGCGTGCGCCTGCCGAGGGATCGACGTGTTCTACAGCCATCACGACTGGGTTTGCCTGGGCATCGGCGTCCTCGTGGCCGGCACCACGGATCGCTGCTGGACGCTGGCGGCCGGCAAGGTCGGCTTCCGGCCCGTGGCCTTCGGCCCCGAGGATGAGATGTTGTTCGCCAAGCTGCGGCAATATCCGTGGGACGCCAGCCTGTCGTGGACCGGACACAAGGGCGGCCATTATGGCCCCTATCAGCCGGGCTTCCTGCGGACTTTTGTTCTGCCGCTGCTCTGCCCGTGGTCGGACTTATCCGAGTTAGAAAGCGGACAGCATCCGTAGATTCACGGAACGGTTCGCTTGCTTCGCAGAAGCGTGAGGGCCGAACGCTTCGCAGAAGCGTCGCTAACCGCGCGCGACTTTTTCGGGACAGATCCGTTCGAGGGTGCCGAGAAGCTCGGTCAGTTCAAACGGCTTGGACAGCGAGGCGGCGAAGCCGGCCTCGGCCATCTGCTCTTGCTCGCGGCTGCCGACGTATCCCGTGGCGGCGATCACAGGGATTTTCCGCAGACGTTCCTCGGCCCGCAGCAGGCGCAGCAGATCGTAGCCGTCTTCTCCCGGCATCCCGATGTCCGTGATGATAACGTCGGGCAGTTCCGTCCGCACGGACTCCAGCGCTTGCTGGGCGGTGGCCGCCTCGCGGACGCGCAATCCCTTGGCTGAGAGGAGCCAGCCGAGCACCTGAATGGTGTCGAGCGAATCGTCCACAAGAAGAATCTGCAAAGGCGGCGGCGGCCGTACTCCTTCGGGCGCTCCGTCCGCATCTCCGCGGGGACGAGGGGAAAACGGAAGGTGAAGCAGGCGCCCGGCCCGGGCGAGACGTTGGCCGCCCACAGATCGCCTTCGTGCAAATGCGCGATCTCGCGGGCGATGGCCAGGCCGAGGCCGGCGCCGCCGTAACGCCGCCGCGAGGTGGAGTCCGCCTGCCAGAACGGCTCGAAGACGCGGGCCAGGCAAGCCGGCTCGATGCCCGGCCCGCTGTCGGTCACTTCCAGGTAGACCTGTCCCTCGTCCAGCCAGGCCGTCAACAGGATGCGGCTTTCCGGCGGCGAGAATTTGACCGCGTTGTCCAGCAAGTTGGCGACCACCTGTTGCAGCCGCACCGGATCGGCCAGAAGCGGCGGGAAGGAGTCCTTGGTGTCGAGGACCAAACGCTGATCCTTGAGGGCCGCCCGCGGCTCGATCATCTCGACGGCGGCGCGGAGCGAGGCGGCCAGGTCGATGGCGCGTTGTTCCAGCGACAGCTTGCCGGCCGTGATGCGGGCGATGTCGAGCAGATCCTCGATCAGGCGGACTTCCTGGCCGAGGTTGCGTTCCATGGCGTCGAGGATGGGCAGCCATTCGCCGCCTCCGAGCCGGCTGCGGAGCAGGTCGAGTCCGGCCCGCAACGGGGTCAGCGGCGTCCGCAGCTCATGCGAGAGGGTGGCCAGGAAGCGATCCTTGGCCGCGTTGGCCTCGGCCAACTTCTGGTTGGCCGCCGTCAGTTCGGCCGTGCGAGCCTGAACGCGCACTTCGAGCTGGTCGTTTAGCTCCCGGAGTTGGCGCTCGCGCCGGGCGGCCAGGAGACTCAGCCTCCGTTGCGAGACGGCCCGCCGAACGGTCTGCTTGAGGTCCTCGATCACGCACGGCTTGACCAGATAATCGTAGGCACCACGGCGCAGGGCGGCGACGGCCGACTCCAGCGACGCGTAGCCGGTCAGGACGATGAAGCACGTTGTCGGCGCCGTCCGCCGCAATTGCGCGAGCAGACTCAGGCCGTCCGCCTTGGCCAGGGCCAGCTCGATGAGGACGACATCGTAGGTCCGCTCGGCCACGGTGCGCACCGCCTCGCTGGCGCTGGGGGTGACGACGATCTCATAGTGTTCTTGGCGGAGAATCTGCGACACGGTGCGCGCCACGTCGGCATCGTCATCGACGAGCAGCACACAAGGCCGTTCTTCCGCCGGGGAGGGCGCCTCGCCGGCCCAACTCGCTTCGCCGAGCATGAGCGTACTCTCGTGCGGATGAAATCCCGTTCGTCTGCCGAGGGCGTTCGGGATCGTGCCGTCCCGATACGCCAGGACGGACTCCTCCCACGCGAAGCGTCGTTGGTCCGCGAACCTGTTGGCTTGCGGCATGTTTTATTCTAATTGATTGGGGGCCGGCGTCCAAGTGGTCGCTCTGGACCGTCGCTAAACTTCGGCGGCCCAGTCGTGCGGCTTCAAGTAAATCTCGTACAGCTCCGCCTCCCGCGAGCCGGGGGCCGGATGATGGTCGTATTCCCAGCGCACGCGCGGCGGCAGCGACATCAAAATCGACTCGGTGCGTCCGCCGGTCTTCAGACCGAACAGCGTGCCGCGATCGTAGAGCAGGTTGAACTCGACATAGCGGCCGCGGCGGTACTCCTGAAAGGCGCGCTCCGCCTCGGTGTACGGCTCATCTTTGCGTCGCTGAGCGATGGGCAGGTACGCCTCCAAAAAGTTGTCGCCGCAGTCGCGCACGAAATCGAAGAGCGCTTCGCCGTCGCCCTCCAGATAGTCGAAGAAAATGCCGCCGACCCCGCGGGATTCGCCGCGGTGCGGCAGGAAGAAATAATCGTCGCACCATTTTTTCAGGCGAGCGTAATCGACCAGCGGGGCGTGGGCCGTACAGACGCGCTGCCAGACCTTGTGAAAGTGAACGACATCCTCGCTGTAGGGGTAATACGGCGTCAGATCCGCGCCGCCGCCGAACCATTGCCGCTCGCCTTTGGTGAGGAAGCGGAAGTTGGCGTGGACGGTCGGCACCATCGGGCTGCGCGGGTGCAACACGAGCGAGATGCCGCAGGCGGTGAAATCGCGGCCCGCGCCGGGGACTTGCCGGGCGAACTCCTCGGACATTTGACCCTGCACGTCGGAAAAGTTGACGCCGGCCTTCTCGAAGACGGCCCCCTCGCTTAGAACGCGCGTCCGCCCGCCGCCGCCGCCTTCGCGCTGCCAGGCGTCCTCCCGGAAGTGCGCCCGCCCTTCGAATTGTTCGAGGGCGGCGCGAATACGCTCCTGCAAGGCGCGGAAGTATTGGCTAGCGCGGGACCGCAACGGTTGCTCGGACATCGGATGGCCCTTCAGGAGATTCGGAGCGGGCGGGGCGGAGACTATTGTAGAGACCCCAAATGAAGAAGGGCGGACCCACTCGAGGGTCCGCCCTGCTCGCCGATACGATTCACTCGCTTATCGAGGAGGCATCGGAGGGTAGTACATCGGCGCCGTGGGATAATAGCCGTTGAACTGGCGGTAGTTCGGGAAATTCGGCCAGTTGAGCGGGTTGTTATTATAATTGGTCCGCCACGGCTGGGGCGCGGCAGGGTCCATGAGCGGATCCTGTCGCGGTTGGAGACGGTAGTTGGGCGCGACATCATACACGACCCGATCGCCGGCCTTGAACGAAAGGTGGTGCTCCCGTTCCACCGCACGGCCGCCCTCGATCCAGGTCGCCTTGATCTCGTAATAGTATTTTCCCGGCGCCAACGGCGGGGTGACGAAGCGGCGCTGTACTCCATTCCCCCTGGTCTGAATGCCATCGACCCAGAGGGTGGCACTGGGCGGCACATGCAGAGTGATATTGGTCGCAATGCCGCCGGTGATCGGCTGGGTGCGTTTGCCGGATTCGGGGGCCGCCTGCGCGATGCCCTGGGAAAAAACCAGAGCCAACGAGAGCATCCCAAGGGCCAGTGGTCGGATCATGGTTGTTACCTCTTTCATGCGATGTCGCTTCAAATCGGGTAGAGCGAGGGCCAAATTCCCTGTTCCGCGGCGGTCTCTGGTATCCGTGAGCAGCATCCTCGTCCTGTTATGGCGATTAGTGTGCGAATCGCGTGCCGGAGAGCTTCGCGAACTCTCGGCCGGCCGGATGTGTCCGGGGTCTACCGCACGACAAGGCGGCGCGATAGCATCGACAGCATGTACGAAACCTTCGACCACACGGCCGACCTGGGGTTGCGCATCCGGGCGGCGGACCTGAACACACTCTTCGCCGAGGCGGCCCACGCCCTGTTCGCCACCCTCGTCGAGAACCTCGACGCCGTTGCGCCCGTTCGCAAACTGGACGTGGCCATCGCCGGCACCGACCGCGAATACCTGCTGTTCGATTGGCTGAAGGAACTGCTCTATCACTTCGACGCCGAGCATTTGCTCCTGTCGCGCTTCGAGGTGCGCATCGAGGACGATGGCCTGCACGCCAGCGCCTGGGGCGAACCGCTCGACCGCACCCGGCACGAGTTGGGACATGAGGTGAAGGCCATCACCTATCATGGCCTGCGCGTTGAGCCGACCGCCGACGGCTGGCTGGCGGAAGTGATCGTGGACATTTGAGGAATCGTTCCTTCGGGGGCACGCGTGGCGGCCGATAGCGCGAGGCCAGGCGGCTGAAGGCATACCAATCGAGAGATCGGCTCTGTTTTGCGATGCGCCGTCGATCGCTCAGCGGGGCCGCCGCGAAGAAATGGGCGGCCAGGCAATACCAATCCGGAGCGCCGCAGCCGATGCCCGCGCAGCAGAGCGAAGGCGCTCTGCTGTCGCAAGTCTCTACCCTGCCAGCGCGAGGGATGCAGCATGCAACCCAGGCGCTTCCGTCCTTCGTCCTCGTAGCCCAAAAACGCACAGGTGAGGCGCCGTGTCAGCACGGGCCGCAGCAAGTCGCCCACGAGCGGCATGAGCAACAACAGACCCCAGAAGAAGTCGGCCGGGCCGCGCACGCTCCATTCATGGAGAAACAGATCGAGCCGGCCGGGACGGGAGCGAGCCGTGAACCGCCGGGCGAACAAGCGCGTCTGGCGGCGCAGTTGGCCGCACAGTGAACGGTAGGGGACTTGTTCGCCCCAGCAGCAAGCGGCGCAGGTGTGCCCGTCGAAGCGGCACAAAGTCGGCAGCGGCCCGGACGCCGGCATCGTCACCGCTCCTTGCCGCACTGGCGCAGCGCTTGACGCTGGGATGATAGCGCAAGCCGCAATCACACAGCCAGGCTCGGCCCTCGCATAATTCCAGCAGCATCGCCTCGGTCTGGCCGTAATCGTGGCCTTCCTGGACCAGCTTGTCGCGCACCGTCTCCAGGCTGGCGCCGTCTTGCAACTGCCCGCTGGCCGCCAGCACGGTAAGGGCTTCCTCGGTGGACTTGGGCCGGTAATCGAGGACGGCCTCCTCGTACTGGCTGCCGCAGTTGCCGCACTCCACGTAACGGATGCCGCTACTGATGGGGAAGATGGGAATGAAGAACAAGGTGAAAAAGCGCCGCACTTGCTTGAGCTTGTAAGACGATTCGTTCTGGCAATGGGGACAATGAAAGTCGCCCTCTTCGAGATTGGAGGTTACTCCGCGCGTCCCGTAAATGATGATCGGCATGTCCGCGATTCCTCGGTTGTTCGGCTCCGCCATCCCGTGACGCGACGGGGCGGAGCGAGACGGGCGATCGCTGGATTGCACCACGCCGGCCAACAGGGTGCAACCAAAAAAATCGAGAACGCGCCGGAGGTTCTCGAAGAGAAGCTCGCTCCGAACCGTCCGGCCGGCAAGCGTGTCTACCACCTACCCCCCTGGGGGCCGGCGTGATAGCATCCAGGACAGAGACGAGGGGACCGAAGACCTCTGAGCGAAGGGACCGAACATGGGCAAGGACACGTACCGAGGACCGCTGGAGCAGGTCGATACCTGCTGCTGGCGCATCCCCAAGAGCTACAAGCAGGGCATGCGCGTCGATGGGTTGATCTTCGCCAACGAGCGCCTGCTCGAACAGCTCAAGGCCGACCAGGCTCCCGATCAGGTGGCCAACGTCGCGTTCCTGCCGGGCATCCAGTACGCCAGCCTGGCCATGCCGGACATCCACTGGGGCTACGGCTTCTGCATCGGCGGCGTCTGCGCCACGGACCCCGACGAGGGCGGCGTCATTTCCCCCGGCGGGGTCGGCTACGATATAAATTGTTTTACATATGATACTCCTGTCATTCACAGCCACGGCTATCACCGGCCGATCGGTGAACTGGCGGAAGATTGGCGGCAAGCCAAACTGGCCTGTCACGATCTGACGGAAAGTCGCCGCACCCGCACGACGGCCTGCCGGTGGTTCGGACAGAAACCGCGCCGGCCGATCCTCCGCATCGTCACGGAGTCGGGGGACGAAGTGCGCGCGACGAGCGATCACCCTTTCTGGACGCCGGACGGCATGGTTCCCCTGGCGCGCCTCGCTCCCGGCGATCGCGTGGCGATGGCACCCTTCGAGGGTGTCCCCTACGAAGCCCCCTCCGATACCGTTTTCATTTCGGAAGAGGACTTCACGGCCAAGTGGATGGAATTGGCCGGTGACAAGGGCGGGAATGCGTTGCCGCAAGTGCTTGCGATCTTGAAGCGCCACGGCCTCTTGCCCTTGCGCTACTCCTCGGCCGCGTTGCCCTATCTTTGCAAGCTGCTCGGTTTCGTGTTCGGCGACGGTTCGATTCATTTCCTTAAGCGGTCGCGCAAGGGCGTCGTCTCGTTTTACGGACGCGGGGTCGATCTGGAGACGATCCGCGCGGACGTGAAGACCCTGGGCATCCTCCCGTCCCGCGTGTATCGCCGCGACCGTCATCACCTCATCCGGACGCCGTATGCGGAGGTCGCATTCGATCGCGAAGAAGAATGGTTCAAGGTGGGGAACTCGGGGTTCGCCGTCCTCCTGGCTTGCCTGGGGCGCCGGTCGGCAACAAAGCGTGTCAAGATTACGAAGTGCCGGCGTGGCTCGATGCGACCCCCCTGTGGCACAAGCGTCTGTTCCTCGCCGCTTTGTTTGGCGCGGAGTTGACGACCCCGGCAACCGTCACGGGTCACGGCACCGTCTTCGCCTCGCCAACCCTGTGCATGAGCAAGCGCGTTTCGAGGGTCGCCAGCGGCCGCCGGTTTCTCCGGCAGCTTTCGGTCTGGCTCGAACAGTTCGGTGTCAAAACGCAGGCGATCGCCGAGCGCCAGGAGCAGATGAACAAGGACGGCGAACGATCGGTGCGGCTGCGCCTGATTCTCTCCCCCAAGGCGGAGACGCTGCGGAACCTGTGGGGACGCATCGGTTACGAATACAACCGCAAGCGCGCGGGACTGGCGGCCCTGGCCGTTCAGTATCTCAAGCATAAAGAGCGCCACCTGGCCGCGCGGTCGGTCGCGGCGGAAAAGGTACTCGCTCTGGCCCAGGCGGGAACGGTGCGCGCAGGACATCATCAGCCACGTCGGCGCGACGGTCAACCAGCGTTTCGTCGAGCGTGTCCTTTACGGCAGTCGCGATGCGCTCAGGCCGCGTGTGGCCCTTGGATTCCCGACGTTCGCGGACTTTTGCGCCCGCGTTCGAGCCGGAGAGGAACATAGCGGCATGGTCTGGGAGCGAATCGCCGCCATTGAAACGGTCGAGGATTACGACGGATTGGTCTACGACTTCACCGTCAACCACCCCGACCATAATTTCATCGCCAACGGCTTTGTCGTCTCCAACTGCGGCGTCCGCCTGATCCGCTCGAACCTTTTTTACCGCGAGGTCAAGCCGCACCTGCGCACGCTCGTGGAAGAACTGTTCCGCAACGTGCCGACGGGAGTCGGCAAGTCGGGACGCTACAAGTTCGACAAAAAGGAGCTGCATCATCTCCTTGGCGAAGGCCCGCGCTACCTGCTCGGCCGCGGCCTGGCGACGCAGCGCGACATCGTGTACACCGAGGCGGAGGGACGGCTGGACGGGGCGGACCCGAGCAAGGTCAGCGACCACGCCCTCAACCGCGGGGCCGACCAGTGCGGCACGCTCGGCTCGGGCAACCACTTCATGGAAGTGCAGGTTGTCGATCACGTCTTCGACGAGCCGGCCGCGCAGGTCATGGGACTGGAGAAGGACATGATCTGCGTCATGGTCCACAGCGGCTCGCGCGGCCTGGGTTATCAGGTCTGCGACGACGCCCTGGCCATGCTCCGCAACGCGCCGCAGAAGTACGGCATCGAGTTGCCCGATCGCCAACTCGCCTGCGCCCGGTCGATAGTCCGGAGGGCAAGCACTACATCGGGGCCATGCGGGCGGCGGCGAACTTCGCCTGGTGCAACCGTCAACTGCTCATGCAGCAGGCCCGCGAGGTGTTCGCGGCCGTGTTCGGCCGGTCGTGGCAGGAATTGCAGATGAACCTTGTCTACGATGTCTGCCACAACATCGCCAAGTTCGAGGAACACACGGTCGAGGGCAAGCGCAAGCGGGTGTGGGTGCATCGCAAGGGCGCGACCCGCGCCTTCCCGCCGGATCACCCGGAAATCCCGGCGATGTATCGCAAGATCGGCCAGCCGGTCATTATCCCCGGCGACATGGGGCGGGCCAGTTGGGTGCTGGTCGGGCCAGCCGGGCAGCATGGAGAAAACGTTCGGCACCACCTGCCACGGCGCCGGCCGGGCCATGAGCCGCACCGCCTCCGTCAAGGACGCGGCCGGCCGCCGCATCGACAAGGAGTTGGAGGCGCGCGGCGTCATCGCGCGCGCGCAGAGCCGCAAAGGACTCGCGGAAGAGCAGCCCAAGGCGTACAAGAATGTCGATGACGTGGTCGAGGTCGTCGATCAGGCGGGACTGTCGAAAAGGGTCGCGCGGATGCGACCGATCGGCGTCATCAAAGGATAATGAATCCGTTTAGCGACGCTTCGCAGAAGCGTTCTTCCATACGCTTCTGCGAAGCGTCGCTAAACGATTTCACGCCCGCGCGTCATCCAGCAACTCGCGCACTTCGGCGACGAGCGCTTGCGGTTGCAGCGGTTTGGTCAGGTAGCCGTCCGCGCCGAGTTCCCGGACGCGCTGCGCGAGGTTTCATCGTCCAGCGCCGTCAGCACGATCCACGGAATACGCTTGAGCGACCCTTCCCGGCGCAAACGCTGCACCATCTCCAAACCCGACATATCGGGTAGCATAAGATCGAGAAGGATGGCCGCCGGAGTCGCTTGCACCGCAGCAGCCAACGCCTGGCCGCCGGCCTCGACACCCTGACAGACGACACCCTCGCGCTCTAGCAACTGGCACAGCAGTTGGTTCGTCTCCGTCTCGTCCTCGACCACCAGCACTGGCGCCTCGGTCGGCTGGCCGTTGGCCCCAGAGGCCGCGAAACGGCCCACACCCGGACGAACCGCGCGATACCAGTCGCGGAAGAGCAGGGATATCGAGACCTCGGGACTGCCGCCCGGAAGGACGATCGAACCCAGATGGGCCAGGCCGCGATCCATGAGGATGCGCAGGTCGGCCCGCATACGAAACGGCGGCACACCGCCCGGCTCGCAGCCCTTGAACCACCCGGCGATCTCGGCCTCCGTCGCCAAGCGAAGGTCCGGTTCGCCCAGCACCGCCTGCACCCGTCCCGGATCGAGACGACTGACGGCCGGAAGCACCACCATGACCGGATGGCCGCGCGCGTTCAGAAACACCACCTTGGCGACGCGGCGGCCAGTGATGTGTTCGACGTGGGCCAGATGCGAGGCCGAGAACACCGGCGGATGATGGTGTTCCTCGTACGGCACGCGATGATAGTCGAGGATACGTTGCAACCAGCGAGGCACGGACATGAGAGGACCTCCCTGAACCTATTCCCTGATGTGAAGCCTGGATAGGAGCTAATGATTCACCCTAACCGCCCCCGCTTGCCGCGTCAACACTCCGCGGGGAAATTCACCAAGTCGGCGAGGCCCGTTGCGAGCCGGCAGAAACTTTCTCGCCCGCCCGCAATGGTCCGGCCGGACAGCGAGTCTCGGCAGCCGTTTCTTGGCTTTCAAGCGACCTTCTCACGTCTTCTCATCAAGAGGGCATCCTCGCTCCGTCGATGATGGGAACCAGTCCGTCTCCAGTCGATTGGCCGGCAGAGGTAACGTCGCCTCTGCCGGCTTTTTTCCTAGGCAAATCCGCTCGGACAATAATTCCCCAATTCACGAAAATTGCTCTATTTGTGGAACATTCATTCGCTCAGGCTCGTCTATTGTCGAGATGAGGGTTGAGCAAGGTACGTGCGCGCCGGCCGGGCCACCTACGCCCCGGCCATCCCCTGGAGCAATGATGCTGCCCCTCCGACGTACTCGGGAGAGAACGGCGACATGAAAGCATGTAAAAAGATGTGGATCGTTTCCTGCGTCGGCGCGGCCCTTGTCTTCTTCGCCTGGCCGCCCGAGCGGATGCCTGCTATATGTCGCCCGTTCTCGACGCGGCCGAGAGCAGCTTCTCCGCCTTCCTCGCCGACTTCAATCGCTGGGACGCCAAACTGAATTATCAACCCCTTGCCGCACTGGCGGCGACACCCTCCCAGGACCAGTCCGAGATGGTCCTTGTGCTTTGGTGGTTGTGGATGAACGGCTACGGGCGCTCGACGGACGCCGTCGGGACGACGGTCTTCTCGCTCAGTTCGTTCTCTCCGCCTTTTGCTCCCGGCGAGCAACCTCCCGTGGACCTCTCGAGTGGTGGATCCACTCTTTCCCTTTCGCCCTTGGGAGACAACCCACCGCCGCCGCCGACACCTCCGATCGGAATCGTTGGCGACGGGCCTTCCGGCACGCCCTCCGGGGGAGGCGGTAATGGGACACCCGGACGAAATGTGCCCCCAGCGTTCGCCGTCATGCCGGAGCCATCCACGCTTACGCTCCTCGGCCTCGGCGTCGCCGGCCTGGCCGGCTACGGCTGGCGACGGCGGAATGCGCAAGACTAAGCGCGGCCAATGGGTATGCGACGTTGCCGGTGTTAACTTCTGGCAACGTCGCCTGTAAACCGTGAAGCGCTTTTGTTTCTTCCCGTTAACGTCTCGCCAACTCTTTTTCTCCCTGTTCGACGCCGCTCACCCGCCCTATATTCTTGCTGCATCTTACTTTTCGTTCCGGGCCATAAAGTTGTCGGGAGACGGCATGTCATTCGCAGAAATAGAAGGAACTATTGAGCCATTGATGCACACCAGGAATCTCGCGTGCGGCGGGAGGCGCTCGGGTGCCGCCTCGGTGCGAGGCACCTTCGCGCAGCCTCTCCCGACAAGGAGAGAATGTCGTGGACCGACATGCTCTAGCCTCGCCCGATGTTCTCCAGTCAATCACCTCGTATCAGAACATCCTTGCTCGGGTACGAACCGTCGCACGCCTGGTTCAAGATCGGCTCCGCCACACGATAACGGAGTACGAGCTGACACTCCCTCAAGAGGTGGAGAACGCCTCGGCCCAGAGGGGAGATTCTTTCGGCGACTAGAGATCGACGAACGCTTCTCGGACGGGGACTCGTTCGACACGGCGGGCCGGCCGGATTGTCTCCGGCCGGCCCGTGACGTTTCTCCGTCTTCGCTTCACGACGAGGGCGCGCCCTGCAACTGCCAGGGCGACTGCTGCCCGAATTTCTGACGCGCCTTGCTCGCTTGCCGGCCGAAGGCCGACGATTCCAGAGAGATCTCGATCGCCTTATTCAGAGAAACCTGGCGTTTCGGCGCGAAGACGTAGATGATGGCGATCGGTGGCTGGCTGCCGCGCGGGATGTTGACCGAATAGCCGTATTGAGCGCCGTCGAATTCCCAGCAATCAAAGGTCTGAGCTTCCCGGCCCAGCGGCAGGAGACGCCGTTCGCGCGTCTGCACCTGACCGACCGCCGGATAATTGCTGAGCACCTGAGTGGGGAATTCCTTGCTGTCCTCCCCGACCGCCAGCTCGACGTGGTCGAAATCGCCGGAGCGGCGCGGGAAGGCCCACAGACTGCTGCTGCCCTTCACGGGCTGGCCGACCGACTGTATCCCCTTGGGCGGCCGAAAGAACAGGTCGGCGACGGGCGCCTCTTTGTTGTCCTTGTCCTTGTGCCGGGGCACTTTGATCGGGTCGGCCAGATACGCCTGCTCCTCGCGGAAGCGCGCCTCGCGCTCCTGCGTTTTCTGCATCAGGCCCTCGTAGTCCGACAGGCCGCACGCCGAGAGGCAGAGCAGCACAAGACCCACGCCGAGATTGCGAAGACGACGAGGCGCTCGGAACATCACGGCGGTACTCTCCGGCAAGGGGTTTCGCGCTGAGACCAGCGCCTTCTGAAACAGCACGAGGTTGGCGCCGCGATCGGGGTCCCAGCGGATGCCGACGATGTCGTAACCCAGGGCGATGCCCAGGTGCAGCATCGGCCGGTGCTGGTTGTGGCACTCGAAGCGGAGCGCCTCGTAGTCGTGCATCCGCGCCCAGTCGTGGACGGCTTCCATGAGCTGCGAGGCGATGCCCTGACGGCGGAAATCGGGCAGCACGCCGTAAAACCAGGCGAAAAAGACGCTCGGTTTCAGCTCGAAACCGAGAAAGAAGCCGACCGGTCGGTCCTCGATGCGCGCCACCATTTGCAGCACGTTATGGCGGCCGAGGTAGCGGCGGTTGAAGAACTCCAGGTCTTTGGACGGGCGGAAAATCTGGTTGTACAGTTTGACGATCTCAACCAGTTCCTCCGGCCCGACGATATCAATGATCGCGTCGGCCATGAGCCGGTGCCCTCTAGCGCTCGGGACGGTAGAGCGAGGCGATGATTTCCGACCACGAGGGAACGTCCCAGGTCGAGAAATCCTCGGCTTCCTCGTCGGCCTCCTCTTCGGGGGCGCTGACCTCCGGGGAGGCTTCGTCGTCTTCTTCCTCCGTCTGCTCGACGGGACGCGGCTCGCTCTCGGGTTCGCCCTTTTTACCACGCCGGCGCCGCCGGCGTCGGGGTCGCTCCGTCTTTTCGGGTTCCTCCCCCTCGCCGGACGGCGCGGCCGTCTCGTCGGCGGGGGCCTTGTTGGCCGATCCTTCCGATTCCGTGGACGCGGCCTGTTTGCCGCCGCGCCGGCGCCGGCGGCCGCGCCGCGGCCGTTCTTCCGCCGGAGGCGTCTCCGCCTCCGAGGTCGTTTCCTCGCTGGCGCTCGATTGCTCGGCTTTCGCCTCGACATCGGCCGAGTGCCCGCGCCGGCGTCGTCCGCGCGCCGGCGCCTCGGCCGGCTCCGATGACTCCGCCGTGATGGCGGGTTCCACGGGTTCGCGCGGCGCGGACTGCTTTTCCAGCGCTGCGGTGGATTTGGGCGCGGGCGTCTCCTCATCCAGCGGGAGACCCAACTCTTCAGCCAACGCTCGCCATCGCTGTTTATCTTCCGGTTCGGTCATGATTTGGCTTTCTCGAAGTCTTCGGAACCAACTCGATTCTTTCGCCCCTATTCTAGCAAATCCCGCGGCCAATCGCTGCGCCCGCCCGGACTTGACAGGGAAGGAGCTAGACTGCTACAGGAGAGAACGCCCTCGGCCCACACGGAATGGGAGAATCATGGCGGATACCTGGGACCCGACTCGGTGGCGGAAACTGTTCGTGCGCGGCCCCGTCTGGTGCGCCTGCGTCGGCGTGTGGACGGCCGCCCTCCTGACCACCTACCCGGTCCAGGTCGGCCAGGGCATCGCCCCGCCGGGATTGTACTTCCCCACGGCCAAGCTCCTGCACGTCGGCGCATACGCCTTCCTGACGGTGTTCATCTCCTGGCTGCCGTTGCGGCGCTGGCGCTGGCTGCTCTTGGCTTTTTTGTCGCTGCACGCGCTGGGCACCGAGTTCTTTCAACAGTTCGTGCCCGGCCGCACCGGCAAGGCGGCTGATGTTCTCATCGATCACGCCGGCCTGTTCCTGGGAGTCGCCCTGACCTGGAAACGCTGGCTGCCCAAACCGATCAGACACCGCCGAGCGGTTTCGACATAGCCCCCGGCTTGCCGGGGGAAGATTCTCCCCCGGCAAGCCGGGGGCTATGTGCAACCGAAACCGGACGCCTTTGCAGATACGTCCACAGCGCGATGCCGGCCAGGATCAGGACGACGCTGGTATAGCTCTCGAACCCCTTGGGCCGCGGGTCGTCGCGCAGCAGTTCGTTCAAATAGCGGTGAACGCCGTAACCGGCCATCAGCACGGCGATCACCTGCCCGGCCTGACGGCGGAGCGGATAGTACGCCGTCAAGAGTAGAAACATCAAACTCATGCTGACGACTTCGTAAAGCTGCGTCGGGTGCAGGCCGAGCGTGCGCGGCGTGAACGTCGGCAATTCCTCAACCTTTTCCGAGTCTTTATGGACCACTTTGAGAGATAATTCCCGCTCGCCGCGCGGCCACTTGTAGGCCAGCTTGTGAATCAGGTCCTCGACGTTGGCGACGTGCGGGTCTTCGTCGGGCAGCACGGGGCGCAACTCCAGGATCACGTCGCCGGAGCGCAGATTGCTGGCGTAGGCGAGCGAATGCGGATCGACGGCGCCGACGCGGGCGCCGTCGCGCGGCTGCTGGTCGTCCGGGGCCAACGTGAAGCCGGCCGCAGTCTGATAGCCCTCTTCGACCAACCCCTCGCGGGCCGGGGCCGACAGCGGGAAGTGGACCGCGTAAACGGGGCAAGTCGGGCAGGCGACCTGCCCGTAGCAGCAGCCGTTGAGAAAACAGCCGAACCGGCCCAGACACAGACCGACGGCGATCGACGGCGCCAGGATGTCCGCCAGCTTCAGCGTGGATAGTTTATAGCGGCGAAAGATCAAGAAGTATGCCACGACATAGCTGACGAGCGCGCCGATGACCGAGCCGTACAGGACGATGCCGCCGTCCCAGATTTTGTAGATTTGGTCGAGTTTTTCCTTCCAGGCCAGGTCGGGCCGCTCGGCGATCAAAAAGGTGATGCGCGCGCCGATCAGTCCGCCGATGAACAACCAGATGGCGAGATCCTGAATGTGTTCACGGGCCACTCCCTCGCTCTCGGCGCCACGGCCGGCCACCCAGGTGCAGATGATGAAGGCCAAAAACAGCATCATCCCGAAACCGTAAATGGGCAGGCCGTTGGGCAGCTTGTCGGCCAGGAAGTGGGTGACGGCGGCGGCAACGACCCCGGCCCCGAAGAGCCAGAACGAGGCGCCGCGCAGGGCGTCCCGCACCATCGGCCGCTGGACGCTTCGGCCCAAAAGCCAGGCAATGGATCCCAGCGCCAGGCCGACCACGAGGAGAAAGAGGGGAAGGGGAATATCCGCCGGCAGCCAGGCGGCCTTGAGCGGGATGTGAAAAAGCACCTGTCGCATGGCAGATCGTCAACCTCTTTCCTGGGGCGCGGCCCGGCCGCCGGCTATCCTACCCCAAACCCTATCAAGCGACGGCGTTTTCAGCCACCCCGGATCGGTTCGGGCAATCGCGGTTCTTGGGCTTCTTTCGGGGTTGCAAGGTGCGTAGAATACCTTCTTTCCCAAACGGGTACTCCACGTGCCCCACCGCGCCCCGTTCACGAAAGGCCTGGTTGTGCGATGAAGAAGCGCAAGGGACGACGCAAGGTAGGCCGGAAAAAACGCCGTATGCGCACGCGCATCCGCCATCGTAAATAACCGCGTTGTGTCACATGGCCGGCAACCGGCCCAACACGCGCAGCGCACCGGGCAGCAACGTGACTTCCAGATCGCGCCGCCCATGCTCCGGCAGGCAAAAGAACTCGCCATCGACGTGGACCGTGAGAGGTTCCTCCGAGTGAACGGAGGCCCTGCGGCAGCGCCCGGTCCAGATTTCCGGATGCACGGGACGGAATCGGCCGGCGAACAGGCCGGGCAAAAGCGGCAGCAAATCGCGGCGGCGCAACGGGCCGACGTGCAGATAGTCGAACAGCCCGTCGTCGATGCGGGCGTCCGGGGCGATGACAAAGTTGCCTTCGCGATTGGCCAGCGCCAGGCTCAGCGCCAACGTCGGCACCCGCCGCTCTTGCCCATCGAGCAGGACGGACATAACGGGCTGACGAAAGCGGAAGCAAAGCGCCCGGAGCAGGGCCGTGCCGTACAGGGCCAATCCTTGCAGGCGCCGGATGCGGCGCGATTCGAGGGTGACGGCGCCGTTGAAGCCGAGACCGAGTCCGTTGACGAAGTAGCGCGAATGCTCCCCAGAACGAGCGAGGCCGGCGTCCACTCGGCGGGCGACGATGTGCGGATCGGATCGGAGCCACCAGCGCGGCCGCAAACCCAAACTGTGGGCGTAATCGTTGGCCGAGCCGAGGGGAAACACCGCAAGGGTCGTATCGGGTCGGCCGGCCCGTAACAGGCCGTTGGCGACTTCGTGAACGGTGCCATCCCCGCCGGCCGCGGCGACGACGGGAAATCCCTGCGTGGCCGCCTTCAGGGCCAACTCCTCGGCCTGTCCGGCGGCGGCCGTGGGCCAAAATTCGGCACACGTCCCCAGGTGGCGGCGAAGGTGAGTCAGCCGATGCTTGCCGCGTCCTCGGCCCGAAGTCGGGTTGTGGATGACGCACATCTCCGGCCCGCTCATGGAACCGCTCTCCTTTGATGCCGCTCCAGACTGTTAACCTCCTACGTTATGCTCCCCATCTCGTTTGCCAAGTGGTAACAGAATCCGCGGCAATGGCTCCTATTCGCATTTCCATGTCGCAAAAGTCGCCCCCGTCGTCTCTTTATTAGGTGGAGTGATTGAACAAGCCCGAACGGCGGCGGCAATGCAGACGAATGACGAACTGATTCGCGCGGTCCTCCGCGGTGAACACGCCGCGTTCGCGGAATTGGTGCGCCGATACGAACGGGCCGCGTGGGTGACGGCGTGGAAGATCCTTCGGGATTTCCACGCCGCCCAGGATGCCACGCAAAATGCGTTCGTCGAAGCCTACCGTCGGCTCGGCCAGTTGCGCAGTCCCGATCAGTTCGGGATGTGGCTGCTCCAGATCACTCGCCGGGAAGCCGTGCGTCTGGCGCGGAAAGACAGAAAGTCCCAATCGTTGGCTGTCGTGGGTGAAATCACGGCGGAAGAAGCGGCGGATCGGCCGTCCGCGGAGACCGACGAACTGCTGCTCGCCGTCGGCCGGTTGCCTGATCACGAACAACTCGTGATCGCGCTCCGCTATCTGCACGGTCTCTCCATCGCCGAGGTGGCGCGACTGACCGGGCGTCCGGTCGGGACCGTGACCAAGCAACTGTCGCGGGCCGTCGAGCGCCAGCGATCGCTCTTTCGGGAGGTCAAGCAATGACTCCGGACGAACTGGAAAACAAGCTCCGTCATCTCGGCGCGAATTGGCCGATGCCCTCCGTTGCCCAGGCGGTCTTGACCCGGATTGAATCGGATCCTGTCCCGCAAGCGCGACGTTCGCTCTTTCGGCGCCGGCGATGGATCCTCTTTGGCTCGGCGGTGGCATTGCTGATCGCGGCTGCCGTATGGCTCCTCTTTCTGGCAACTCCGCGGACCCTTCAAGCCCAGGTGCGAAGGGCGCTGGACAGGTCGAAGACGGCTCATGTGGTCATTTCCTCATTAGACGAAAAGGGCGTGCGCCGGCGGGCCGACATTTGGTACGAGCGGGGTCGTGGCTTCCGTGCGGAAGCGCCAGACGAAGTGATTTTGGATGACGGAAAGCACCAATGGACCTGGCAGCCGGGGAGCAAGGAGAGCGAGTTGGTGATCGTCCGCCGGCCCAGCGCCGACGCCGCGGCCATGATTACCGGCATGTTTCAGCTTGCCGACGTGCCCGAGGCCCATCTGCGGGCCATCGAACACGACCGCGAGTTCAATGGCCGGTCCTGCCGGGGGTACATCGTCACGCCGCCCCCGTCGATGGTGGTTTCCGCGGACAAGCCGGAGCCGATCCCCGATCCTCACCCGCCGCGCATCGTCGTCCTGACCGACCCGGAAGACCGGATCGTGCATCTCGAAGTGCAACGGCACGTGAACGGCCAATGGCAGTCCGGCCGCGAAGTCTCCATCGCCTACGACGTGAAGGTGCCGGCAGAAAAGCTCGCCGTCAACCTCCCCGCCGGCGGGCGCGTGATCGACGCCGACAAGGCCCTTTCGGAGCGTTTCTCGCTCGATCGAGCGTGGGCGAAGGCGGAAGGAGGCGGACTTCTGTTCGCGGTCCATGAACTGCTTCGTGGCGAGGACGATACTTTTTACGTCGTCTCGTCGGTGCGCGGCACGGCCGAACACCTGAAAAAATACCCGCCGCGACGACGCCGTGTGAATTTGCAAACGACGATAATCGATGTGGCCCAACAGACGGCCAGCAGCGTCGATAGCGAGTGCCATCGGGTGGCGCTGGCGAGCGCCGAATCGGACGGCGTGCATTATTTGTGGTGGCTGGCGGCGCGGCGGCGATTCTTCACCATCGAGCAGGGCAAACGCACGCCTCGCCCTAATATTCGCACGCCTCGCCCTGGTATTGCTGCGCCCGCGCTGGAAGTGCGATCCGGCCAGGTGCGCCTGCCCCTCCAGGCCAACTACCGCGATCCGCGGGCCGGATCGAATATGGTCGATGTTTCCGTCGAGGTATCGCTCCCCGATGTCAAGCGCACCGAGTCGCTTGCCAAGATCGCGGCCCGTGTCCGGCGCGATGGGCTGCTGCTTCAACACGGCGTCGGGGCGAGCCTGTACGGCTGGGTCAAGAAGGGTGAGTTGCGTCACCTTTCTCCCGATCAGATCACCGACGCCGAATATGCTCGGCAGGTAAACCATCAGCTACAATGGTTGCGATCTTTCGACGAGATCACGGAGGGCGACGGGCGGTGAACGCCGTGGCCGGCCCTCCGCTTACTCCGGGCCGAACGCGGCGGACCAGGGCAATCGCGGCGGCAAGGTTATCGTCTCGTCGCGCAGCAGAACGAACAAGCAAGCCGTGAGCAGATCCGCTGTGGTGCCGGGATTGCGCCGATTTCCTTCGGCACGCAGCCAGGCATCGAATTCGGCCAGCGCGGCCCCGCCGGCTCGTTCGCCCGGCCATTTCGCGTCGAGCACGGCTTGCGCTCGCCACCCCGCCTCCTCCGCCTCGGCCCGGCCGCGCTTGCGAGCAATCAGCGTGTCGGGATGCTGAGCCATCAGGCGCAGATGCGCGAAGATAATCGCGCCTTCCAGCGAGCTGGTTTTCTCCAATCCCATCCGCAGTGCCGGCACGCCGTCGTCAAAAACCTCGGTAAAACCGTTGGCGTACTGGCGGGCGATGAGATCGCGCTCGGCGGCCAGCGCCATGATTTGTCGCAAGGTTTGCGTCGGCTCCTCGCGCACGTCCTGCTCGGGAGCGCGGCCCAGACCGCCGGGCGAGGCCAGACGGATCGCCTCGAAAACCAGCCGGGAATCTTCGACATCGAGTTCGGCGAGGATACGACCAACGCCCTTTCTTAAATCTTCCTCCGGCGGCACGGCCGCCAGCGGTGCCAGCAGCAGCACGATGCCGAGATTCGTGTTCGTGCCCACGACGCGCCGAGTGGCCCGCACGGACTCCAGCACCGTGACGCCGACGCGCTTCTGACAAGCGGTTGTCATCACCGGCGCGATGGCAGCGGCGCTGAGGAGGAAATCGGCATACGCGGTGTCGGCGAAATCGCGGTAGCGATGGACGTTGCCCGGCTTGCGGGCCGTCGCCTCCCAGATGCATGCGACCTGTGTATACAGCCCGGCGTCGAGCATCCGCATCACCTCGCGCGATAAGCGCCGGCCAGAAATTCGATCACGGCTTCGGCCACATCGACGCCCGTCACCGGGGCGAGGGCGCACCACCCCGGCACGGCGTTCACCTCGATGACATACCACTGGCCGTCCGGCCCCAGCAGCAAATCGACACCGCCCACGGATGCGCCCACGGCGGCGGCGGCACGCAGGGCCAGCTGTTCCTCTTCCATCCCGACGCGCATCACTTCGCCGGTGCCACCCTGGGCGACGTTGGTGCGCCAGTCGCCGTTGCTGTACCGCCGCATCGCGGTCAACACCCGACCGCCCAGCACGAACACGCGCAGGTCCCAGCCCGGATGGCGGATGAACTGCTGCAAGTACAAGACGCTCTGCGTGCGCTCCAGGGTGCGAAAAGTTCGCCAGGCCAGTTCAGGGTCCGAGACGCGCACCATGCCGCGGCCTTCGGAGCCGAACAGTGGCTTGACGACGACATCGCCGCCGAGCGTCTGGTACGCCTCCAGGGCGGCGTCGGCGTTCTGGCACGCCACCGTCGGCGGCACGCGCAATCCCGCTGCTTCGAGATACGCCGTCGCCAGGTACTTATCGACGCAGGTTTCGAGGGCGCGCGGCGTATTGAGTACGGCCACACCGCGGGCGTGCGCCCGGTG
Source organism: uncultured Planctomycetota bacterium (assembly GCA_963767535.1). GTDB lineage: Bacteria > Planctomycetota > Planctomycetia > Gemmatales > Gemmataceae > JAJPHU01. The sequence continues at coordinate 3,080,519 of CAVYEC010000003.1, read as the reverse complement.
CAGAAGATCCATGCGGAAGACGACCTGTTCAAGCGAACCGGGCGGCATGGTGCGGACGAGGACGCCCTCGAAGCCGGCCAGCGCCTCCGGAGCGTGAGCCACCCCGGCGGACAACCGGCGGAAATCGACGGCCTCGGCGTCGTGACCGAGCCGGATCGCGGCACGCCGAAGATCGCGGACGTGCCAGCCGTCACCGGCCGAGAGGAGGGCTATGCGCATGCGGTGGTCGTTTCACGTCGTGAAGGCGGGGAACTCAGCGAGCGAAGGACGTATTGTAGAACCCGCTGCGTGGAATATCCATGCGGCGGGCCGGTTAGTCGTCAGCGAAGCTTGCGGCTCTTTTGCTTTGATTTGGGTTTCTCTCGCACCGTGATACGAATGTCTTTGTAAATGCTGTGGTCGTCAGGATCGACTACGGTAATCGTGGGATGCACGCCCGTCGCCGGATCGACCACGAACAGACCGAGTTCGGCCAATCGCTTCTCGGCTTCCTTCAAATCGGGGTAGGAAAGGATCTGGCCGGGGAACAAGGGGACGTGCGCGAGAATGGAATCGGTCGAAATCTTGTCGTTGCCGACGACAAAAATCTGTCCGATACGTGAAATCGGACGTTCCTTGACCTGGTAGTTAATCGCGACGGTTCCGGGTGTGTCGGGCAGGTACACGAATTGATTCTGTACCTGCACCCGCTGACCGCCGTACCAATTCGTGATGCGCTCCATGTCCGTCTTGACCTTGGACTGATCGACAAAGTCGCGGGATCGGAACTGGGACAGGGCCTGGAGTTGCTCGACCGGCAAGGTTTTGGGACCGTGGACCTGGGGTGCCTCTTTGACCTTGTAACGCTGGCCTTCCTGGATATGGAAGATCAACGTCACCCCGCGACCGTCAGAGGATTGCTGCTTTTCCAGTGACACCTTCGCGTCCAGAAAGCCGAAGCTGCGGTAGTATTCGAGGAGTTTGGCCACATCGTAGTCGGCCATCCGTTTGCTGTATGTGCCTTCGACGATTCCGTGCCACTCGTGCGAGGAGTTGATCCGCTTCGCCAGGCGGGCGCCGCTGACGAAACTGTTGCCGACGAACTGGATGGCCTTGACCTTGACCTTCGGCCCCTCGGTGATGTCGAAGATCACCTCGGTGTCGCCGAGCTGGCCACCCTTGACGAGGGTACAGTGAGAGAGAGGCCGCCCGGACTCCTCGTACTTCTCCTCGATGCGGCGGCACGCCTGGAGGTTGAGGTTTGGGTTGAGCAGCGAGTCGGGCTGGACGCCGGTCAGGTTGCGCAGCTCCTCCTCCTTCAGGTGCTTGGCGCCGCGGAACGTCACCTTCTGAACCTTGTTGGGCAGCTCGCGGAACAGGAAGTAAATCTTGATGCGGTCGGGGCCATCGCTTTCGCGGATGATTTGGATGTTGCTAAAGCGTTCCGTCTTGTAGAGCTGTCGGACATCGTCGTCGATCTTGGCGGAGTCAAATTCCTCGCCGACGCGGACGTGCAGCAGGGCTTTGATCTGCTCCGTGCTCATCCACTGGTTGCCCTTGATGATCACGTCGCTGACCAGGATTCGCCCTGGGGTTGGTTTCGCATCCTTCTCTGCTCGCGACACCGCCGTTTGCAGCACGGCCGACACCAGCACCGCCAGCACGCCGATCTTCAACATTCGTTTCACCATCGCCGCCCTCCACTGTGTGAAAGGGACACCCACGCCGCCGGGCGGCGGAGGATAAAGACAATTCGGCGAATGTAAAGCCGACTTTCGCCGCCCCAGAATCGATTGAGGCCATCAACAGCTTTGCAGGGGAGAGGGGTGGGTCATACAAAGGCTGAAGGACTTCGCTCTCTACCATTTCCGCAAGCACAAGACAGGACACGCCATGCCGCGCCGTCAGCTCACCCCCGAGATGCTCCAGGAGATCCGCGACTTGGCCGCCGGCTGGGGCAAAATCGTCGCCAAACGCGCCTTCGGTGAAGGTGGCCCCGGCCTCGACGTGGACTTCGACGCTATGGAGCAAATTGCCCGCGCTGCCGCGGCCGGCCTGACTGAGGGAACCCTATCCACCACCTTGGAGCAACAGGCCCAGACTCTTGGCGAAGAGCAACCCTGTCCCGCCTGCGGCACCCCCTGTCCGGTTCGACGCGAACCGCGCGACCTGGCCACGCCCGGGGCCACCGTCCGCCACAGCGAGCCGGCCTGCCACTGCCCCGCCTGCCGGCGGGACTTTTTCCCCCCAGCGAACCCCACTGCGCCTGGATAACCACGGCTACTCCCCCGCTGCCCTGCGCCTGATCGTCCAACTCGCCGCGCGGCTGGGTTCCTTCGCCGACGCCGCCTGCGCTCTGACACAGACCGGCCTGCCCATTTCCGCGCAGCACGTGCGCACCCTGGCCGGGCTGGTCGGTGCCGAACTGGTGGGGCAGCGCGACCGCAAGGCAGGCCTCAGCCGCAGCAAAGTGCCGGTGCGTGTGGCGGCGACGCCGGGGGTCGTGGCCGTCGAGGTCGATGGCGGGCGGCTGCGCACCCGCGCCACCGACGCGGGCGCGGGCGTCCACGCGGCGCAGAACAAGGAGGACAAGATCGCCTGCCTGGTCAGTCTCGAAAGCAAAGTCTCCGCGCAGGACCCGCAGCCCGAACCGCCGCCGTCGTTCCTGCTGCCGCGCCGCGTCGAGCGACTGGTGCAACAGATGGCGGGGCAAGCGGGCGAGGCGGCGGATACGGCCGGACCCCTGGAAAACCAGGCCCGGCAGCCGGCGGACCGGCGCGACACCGAGGACGAGTCGTGGCCGCCGCGCAAGCGGGTGCGTACGTGCGTGGCGAGCATGGCCAACAGTCGGGCGTTCGGGCGCATGGTGGCGGTGGAGGCCAAGGAGCGGGACTTCTACCGGGCGCAGCGCAAGGCATTCGTGGCGGACGGGGCGGCCTACAACTGGAAGCTGCAGCAGCGCTACTTCGCGGGCTTCGTGCCGGTCGCCGACTTCTTGCACGTGCTCTGCTACGTGTACCGGGCGGCGTGGGCGCTGGCGGCCGAGGAGGCCAAGCGCTGGGACCAATACGTGCGGTGGCTGCGCGTGCTGGCAGGGCCGGGTGGCGGAGGTGATCGAGCAGTTGCAGGACTGGCAGGGGCGCGTGGGGCGGCCGCCACCGGGGGAGGAGCTGCCGGCGAGTGACCCGCGGCGCACGGTGGCGGAGGCGCTGGGCTACTTCGGCCACAACAAGGAGCGCATGAAGTACCCGGAGTACAGGCAGCAAGGGCTGCCGGTCACGAGCAGTCTGGTGGAGTCGCTGGTGGGGCAGGTTAACGCACGGGTGAAGAGCAAGCAGAAGTACTGGAACCGCGGGGAGGGGGCGGAGGCGATCCTACAACTGCGTGCGGCGGCCCTGAGCGAGGATGGGCGCCTGGACCGCTACCTCAGGGAGCGCCCGGGATCGCCCTACCGGCGCAGACAGCAACAGGGCGACCACACAGCCACGGCCAAGATTCCTAACTTACAAACCCGTTGATGGCCTCGAATCGATTGCTGTTGCGCTGATCTTCTGGCTTGTTTGGGCAATCAAGCCGCATTTTTTGGGTGCAGACTTGCTTGAGGTTGAGCAACTTCCCTCCGTTTCTAGGAAGGCCGTTTCTCCTAAGGGACGGTTGGCAAAGTGGCAACCTGGCAAAGTCGCCCCGCGCAATCGACGTAAACTCTTGATTGAAAACAGGTTGATAAGTGGATACCACTTTGCCAACCGTCCCTTGCGTTGGCAAAGTGGCAAGCCGACCTCTCCTCTCCCGGCCGGCCTGTCGCCGGCGGGGGCGTTTTGCTACCATATCGCGTCATGAAAATACCGAACCCCCTCCGCACGCAGGCCGGCCGGATCGTCCGCAAGCTGGCCCAGCTTTACCCCGAAGCCCCCTGCGCCCTGGATTACGCCAACCCCCTGCAACTCCTCGTCGCCACCATCCTGTCGGCCCAATGCACCGACGAGCGCGTCAACCGGGTCACGCCGGCCCTGTTTGAGCGTTACCCCGACGCCGCCGCCTTCGCCACGGCGGAGCCGGCCGAGCTGGAAAAGATCATCCAATCGACCGGCTTCTTCCGCAACAAGGCGAAGAACATCATCGCCTGCTGCCGGCAGCTGGTGGAACTGCACGGCGGCGAGGTGCCGCAGACGATGGAGGAACTGGTGCCGCTGCCCGGCGTCGGCCGCAAGACGGCGAACGTCCTGCTCGGCAACGCCTTCGACGTGCCCGGCATCCCCGTCGATACGCACGTCGGCCGGCTCAGCCACCGCATGGGCCTGACCGAACACGCCGATCCGGTGAAGATCGAGCGCGACCTGATGGCCCTGCTGCCGCGCAAAGAGTGGACGATGTTCGGCCACCGCATGATCTACCACGGCCGGCAGGTCTGCCACGCCCGCAAACCGACGTGCGAAGAATGTACCCTGGCGAAGCTCTGCCCGCGCGTCGGGCTGGAGGAAGAAGAGGAAACCACGAATCACACGAATCACACGAATGGAAGAAGAAAGACAGGCACGGAATGAACACCTTGCTCGATCGCTTTTGCCGTTACGTCCGCATCGACACCACCGCCGTCGAGAACTCGGCCACCTACCCCAGTTCGCCCGGCCAGCTCGAACTGGGCAGGCTGCTGACGGAGGAATTGCGCGCCCTCGGGCTGCGCGACGCCGCGCAGGATGAACACGGCATCGTCCTGGCCACCATCCCGGCGACCGTACGCCATGATGCGCCGACGATCGCCTGGATCGCCCATGTCGATACCTCGCCGGAGACGACCGGCAAGAACGTCAAGCCCATCGTCCACGTCAACTACGATGGCCGCGATATCGTTCTGCCCGGCGACCCCGGCAAGGTCATTCGCACCGCCGACAATCCGGAGCTTCTGACTCTCAAAGGCAAGACTCTCATCACGACCGACGGCACGACGCTGCTGGGCGCCGACGACAAGGCGGGCGTGGCCGTCATCATGGAGGCGGCCGCCCAGCTCGTGGCCCGGCCGGAGTTGCCGCACGGCCCGATCCGCGTTTGCTTCACCTGCGACGAGGAGATCGGCCACGGCGTCGATCACGTCGATTTGAAGAAGCTGGGAGCCGTCGTCGGCTACACGCTCGACGGCGGCGGGGTGGGCGAGATCGACGGCGAGACGTTCTCCGCCGACCTGGCCGTGGTGACGATCCGCGGCGTCAACATCCATCCGGCGATCGCCAAGGGCCGCATGGTCAACGCGGTGCGCCTGGCGGGGATGTTCCTCGATCGCCTGCCGCGCCTGGCACAGTCGCCGGAGACGACGGCCGACCGCGAGGGTTTTCTGCATCCGTACCGCATCGAGGGCGGCGTCGCCGAGGTGACGATGCGTATCCTGCTGCGCGACTTCGACACGCCACGGCTGGCCGACCGCGCCGAAGTGCTGCGCACCGTCGCCCGCACTCTCACGGCGGAGTACCCGCAGGCGTCGATCGACGTGAAGGTGACGCCGCAGTATCGCAACATGGCCGACGGCTTGGCGAAGGAGCCGCGCGCGTTGGCGTTCGCCGAGGAAGCGATGCGGCGGGCGGGACTGGAGCCGAAGTTGACCATCGTCCGCGGCGGCACCGACGGCTCGCGGCTGACCGAAATGGGTCTGCCGACGCCGAACCTCTCGACGGGCGAGCACAACCTGCATTCGCCGCTGGAATGGACGTGCCTGGAGGAAATGGCGACCGCCGTGCGCGTGCTGGTGGAACTGGCCCGCGTCTGGGCGGAGTGAGTGGTGAAAACCCTGGTCAACCCGACTCGGAAATGATCGTCAGACCCGCGATACCCTCAAAATCACCGGCGTTATGGGTTACGAGCGGGGAGCCGTGCAGCAAAGCCGTGGCCGCGATCCACGCATCCTCACTGGAGATCGGCTGACGCCTCCGCTCGGAACGCACTTCTCCCCAGCGCTGGCAGAGTTCAGGGGACGCAGGTATCACCAGATAACTGCGGAGGGCAGATTCCAGAGCCGCCCTCTTTCGTTTGCCCCAGCGAGCGCGGATGGCACCCTCAAACAACTCGGCCACCGTCATGAACGAGATGGCCAGAACATGTCCCTCCAAGTGGGGCCGGTAAACTTCGGCAAGCGTATGGCCTTTCAGCAGGTAAGACACGATGTTCGTGTCGAGAACCCTTGTGGCCACCGATCATGCCCCTTTCTGCCGGCGTTCCCGCAGATCCGTCAGAAATGCCTCCACCTCCCTATCGTCCCGCCACAGGTCCGATCCCTTACCCAAGACTTCTTCCAGGTGTTCGATGGCGCGAACACCTTGTTCCGCAGCCAATTCCTCAAGGGTCTTCGTGCTCCAGAAGTCTACCGGCGGCCCCTTGGCCGTAGGATCAAGCCGAATTGGTTTCCGAAACGTATGCGATGATTTATTGCTCATCTGCTCTCCTTACACACTTCTTCCCTTGAGCAAATTGCGGTTGAGAACGGGATCGCGTTCCGTGAACGGCCCTTCGCTGCGGTCGCGGCTCAGGCAGCGCACGTACATTTCCAGTTTCGCATCCAGGTCGTCGGCGTGATGGAGGATGAGGCACTCCGGCACAAGCGGCAATCGCGGCGAACCCCACTCCGGCAACGCCAGATGACTGAGAATGATATGCTCCAGCATCTGCACCAGTTCCGGGTTAACGTCACCCAGTTCGCGGGCCGTGTCGCGCACCAGGTCACGGCCGAGAATGAGGTGGCCTGCTAATCGTCCGGGCACCGTGTAAGCCGGACTGACGCCCGGCATCGCCTCGCCGAACTCCAGCACCCGGCCAATGTCGTGCAGGATCGCTGCGGCCACGACCAGATCGCGGTTGAGCGGCGGACGCAGCTCCGTGTAATGGCTCGTATAGCGCTCCACGAGGTGCAGACACGAGCGCGTCACCGACAGCGTGTGCTCCAGCAGGCCGCCGGCGAAGACGTAAAAGCGGTCGCGTGTCGCCGGCAGGCGCCGCAGCGCCTCGGCATGGCGATCCAGCAGCGTCAGCACCAGGCGGCGCAGCGGCTCGTCGGCGATGTTCGTCGTCGCCAGCGCCTTCAGCTCGTCGAACATCACCGCCGCGTCGTAGCGCGAATGCTCGACAAACTGCGCGGGATCGAAGCCGTCGGCGCGGTCGTCGTCGGTGACGACACGGATGGCCTGCACCTCGGTCAGTTGCGGGCCGTAGCGTTCGTGTTCGCCGTAGATGGCACGCAGCTTGAAGAATTGGCCCGCTTGCCAGTCGCGTTCGCACGGCTCGAACCAGGGGCTGTCTTGCCAGACCATGAAGGCGACGGCCCGGCGGGCGTCGCGGAAACGGCAGGCGTAATAGGGTTTGTTCTCGCGCGTCGTGCCCTTGGTCTTTTCGGCCAGAAGCGCGAAGAAGTCGGCCTGCTGACCGGGAGTCAGTTCGGAAAGCGGCACCGGCGTCGGCTTGGCTCGGCCCATGCCGTCAGGATAACCGAGCCAGACGAGAAAAACAGGGAAAAACAGACAATCGGGGCATAACTCCGGCGGTTTAGAGTTGACGGAAAAAAGTGTGGCGGCACGCTGCTAGCGTGCCGGTTTTCAGGCACGCTAGCAGCGTGCCGCCACAATGCTTTCCGCTCGCTCTTACCTTTGGCTGCCGTCGGGGTTCTTCGCGTCCCGCGCCGATTTCGCGTCGGGTTTCGGCGGGGGATCGGGATCGGGCGCTTTCGGAGATGCCGCCGGCGCTTTCGCGGAGGAAACGGGATTTACCACGGGAGGAGGCGGCGGCAGGTTCGGCTGTCGCGGCCGATTCAGGGCGACCGGGATCGTGATGGGCAGAGTCAGCGTGTCCCCGACGACGGAGAGGGGCAGGTCGATGGCGATCAGGCCGACGCCCACGCCGACGCCCACGTCGCGCATGATGCTGGTTTTCGGCTCGGCGGAGTAGTCGGCGATCCAATCCTCGGTGGACTTCACGTCGCGCAGCACGCCGCCGTAGATCTTGCTGGTGCGCCACCTTCCGCCGCTGACATTGGCGATCGTGCCGCAGCCGATCAGCGCAACCGCGACAAGCACAAACACCGCTCGCCTCATCTCGGTCCTCTCCCGGATAAAGGGGCGGCATCTTACCGGAGGACCGCGAGAGGTCAAGAGCAATCACCCGCGCTCGGCCAGCGGCGTGACGGTTCGCGCCGCCGGGCCGGTGTAGCGTGCCCGCGGCCGAATCAGCCGATTGTGTTCCTGCTGTTCGATGAAATGGGCGCTCCAGCCGGCCACACGCGACATGACGAAAATAGGTGTGTAAAGCGGAACTTCCAGTCCGAGCGCGTGGTAGAGCCGGCCGGCCGGCCAATCGAGGTTGGGGAACAGGTTCTTTTCGGCGGCCAGGATGCGCTCGATAATCTCGGCCGTCTCCTCCCACTGGAGCGAGCCGGCCGTCTCCGCCGCCTTGCGCGCGTACGTGCTTCAAAATGCCCGCCCGCACGTCGCCCGTCTTGTAGACGCGATGGCCGAAGCCCATGATGCGCTCCTTGCGCGCCAGCGCTTCGCGCATCCACTTCTCGGCGTTGGCCGGCCCACCCGTCTTCTCCAGAAGCCCCATCACCTTCTCGTTGGCCCCGCCGTGCAGCCGGCCCTTGAGCGCGCCGATGGCCGCGACGATGGCCGAGTGCAGGTCCGATTCGGTCGAGCAGACGACGCGAGCGGTGAACGTCGAGGCGTTGAACTCGTGCTCGGCGTACAGGATCAACGACACGTCCAGGGCGCGCGTGTCGGCCACGCTCGGCTCCCGGCCGCGCAGCATGTACAGGAAGTTCGCCGCATGGCTGAGGTCCGGGCGCGCCGCGACCGGGGCCTCGCCCTTGCCGAGCCGATAGCGAACCGCGATGGCCACAGGGATTTGACCGAGCAGGCGCTCCGCCTTGCGCACCCCGGCCTCGCGCGAGGAGTCCGACGTGTCCACGTCGAAATGGGCCAGGACGCTGACGGCGCTGCGCAGCACGTCCATCGACTCCGCCGTCTTCGGCACCGCGCCCAGCAGGTTCAGGAGCGGGCCGGGCAGGCAACGCGCCAGGGCCACGCACTTCTGAAACTCGGCCAGTTGCGGCACGGTCGGCAATTCGCCGTAGAGAAGCAGGTAGGCGACCTCATCGAACGTCGCCTTCTCGGCCAGTTCGCCCACCGGATAACCGCGATAGCGCAGCCCATCGATGACGGTGGAGATGGCCGTCTCGCCCGCAATCACGCCTTCCAGCCCCGGCGAATAGATTTCGTTTGTCGTGGTCATTGCGCGTCCCCTCTCAACCGAAATAAGAACGATCGCGCTCCTCGTACCCGGCATAATCCAGCAGCTCATAAAGCTCGGCACGGGTCAGCATATGGACAAGTTGATCGCGCTGGTGGCCCTTGGCGAGAATGTCAGCCAGCGCCGTCTCCACCGCCCGGAGAGCGGCTCGCAGGGCTGATACCGGATAAAGGACCATCCGATAACCCAGCGCGGCCAGCTCGTCGAAGTCCAGGTTTGGGCTGCGGCCGAACTCGGTCATGTTCGCCAATAGCGGCACCGGCGCCAGCGCCCGGGCGAAGGCGGCGAACTCGTCCTTGCTCTCCAGCGCCTCCGGAAAAATGGCATCGGCCCCCGCCTCAACGTAGAGCCGCGCGCGGCGAACGGCTTCGTCGAAACCGGACACGCCGCGGGCATCGGTGCGGGCGATGAGGACGAAATCCGGATCGTGACGCGCTGCAACTGCCGCCCGGATCTTGGCGGCCATTTCCTCGGCCGTCACCAGATGCTTGCCCGACAGGTGGCCGCAACGTTTGGGCAACTGCTGGTCTTCCAGGTGAATGCCGGCCACGCCGGCGCTCTCGAACAGGCGCACGGTCCGCTCGACGTTGAGCGCCTCGCCGAAGCCGGTGTCGGCGTCGCACAAAAGCGGCAGGCGCGTCGCCGATGTGACCGCCCGCGCCGCCTCGACAAACTCCGTCAGCGTCAGCAAGCCGACATCCGGCAGCGCGGCCGAGGCCGACAGCGCGGCCCCCGAAAGATAGACGGCCCGGAAGCCGAGACGCTCGGCGATGCGTCCCACCAGGGCGCTAAAAACGCCGGGGATCGCGAGCGGCGCGGCCGTCCAGGCGTCGCGCAACCAGCGTCCGGGCGAGGCCGAGCCGAGAGACGGGTCCGTCATGTGCTATCCTCTTCGCAGGAGCCGTTGTTTATTGTCCAAGACGCGCTACCATTGACAAGGGTTACCAGCCCGCCGCGCCAGCAAGGGACGACCCTTGCTGGCGCGGCGGGCTGGTGACACCGACGAGGACTCTTCATGAGCGATGCCACACCTCCCAAACGCCACTCTGTCATCCTGTGGAGCAGCGCGATCCTGTTCGGCTTGTTCGTCGTGCAGGCGGTCTATCAGTACGTCAACGCCAACCGCATCCACATCGACGTGGACACCGACCTGAGCGCCGAGCTGGCCGAAGCGACTTTGACTGAGGAGGAACCGGCGCTCGCGTCGGCCGGCTGGCCGCAGTGGCGCGGTCCGCACCGCGACGGCGTCGTCCACGCCCCCGACCTGCTGACCGACTGGTCCGACGAAGGGCCGGCCGAACTCTGGCAGGCCCGTGTCGGCGACGGTTACTCCTCGTTCGCCGTCAAGGATGGCCGCGTGTATACGCTGTATCAAGATGGGGGCAAGGAAGTCGTCATGTGCTGGCGCGCCGAGGACGGCAAGGAAGTATGGCATCACGCCTACGACTGTCCCCACGCTCCCGCCGATTATCCGGGACCGCGTTCGACGCCGACCCTGGACGGCGACCGCGTGTACACCGTGGGCAGCGCGGGAACGTTCCTCTGCCTGGACGCGGCCAACGGCTCGCCGCACTGGAAGCACGAGCTATTGGCCGAATTCCACGCCTCCGCGCCCAAGTGGGGCATCGCCTTTTCACCGCTGATCGACGGCGATCTCGTGTTCACCAATCCAGGCGGGCGCAACGGCAACTCGCTCGCCGCCTTCAACAAAACGACCGGCGACCTTGTCTGGAAAGCGCTCGATGACCCCGCCGGCTACAGCTCGCCGATCGCCGTCACCATCGCCGGCGTGCGGCAAATCGTGTTCTTCACCGGCGACAATCTCGTGGGCGTGACGGCAAGCGAGGGCAAGCCGTGCTGGCGTTTCCCGTGGGAGACAACTTACGATGTCAACGCGGCGACACCCGTGTTCATCCAGGCTCGTAAGGGCGAGCGCACCCTCGATTACGTGTTCATCTCCTCCGGCTACGGCAAGGGCTGCGCCCTCCTGAAAATCGCATCGAGCGGAACGGGCCGTTTCGAGGCGAAGATGGTTTACCAGGGCAATCAGTTGTGCAGCCATTTCGCCAGCCCGGTGCGGCGCGGTGATTACCTGTACGGACTCGACGATTCGCGGCTCGTGTGCCTGGAGATCCGCACGGGCCAGGTGAAGTGGTCGCGCGCCGGCGTCAACAAGGGATCGCTCCTGCGTGTGGACGATCACCTGCTCGTCCTCGGCGAGCAAGGAAAGCTGTCACTCGTCAAAGCGGCGCCGGAAGGTTACGAAGAAGAGGCGGGGGCACGGCCGTTCCGCAGTCGCTGCTGGACCATGCCCGTCCTCGCCGACGGCCGGCTCTTTCTCCGCGCGGAGGCGCAGGTGAAGTGTCTCGATCTGCGGAAGAGATCGCCGGAGCGGCGATGAAGGAGTAGGGTGGGCCGAGTCTTCGAGGCCCACCAGCCTAGGCATGGTGGGCCTCGAAGACTCGGCCCACCCTACAATTTTACTCCATGAAAAGCATGAGCGAATATGTGTGACCAATGCGATCAAGCGACGACGCAGCAAGAATGGGAGCGTCTTGAGGAGGTGGCTGCAGACTCGGCAACCAATTGTTGGGTTACGAGGTGTCCCTATTGTGGGCAGTTATGGGAGACCTACGCTTACCAGCCTCAATTCTCCTGGTGCCTCACTCCCGAAGAGGCAAAGCAGAGGCACCCGGGCGCCTCATTTTGAGTTCGTAGGTTCGACAAGCGCCATTGCGGGGATGCTACTTGTCCGACCAGATGGCCAATTCGTTGCCGCTCGGCTCGGTGAAGTGAAACCGCCTGCCGCCGGGGAACGAGAAGATCTCGCGGACAATCTTGCCGCCCAGGTCGATCGCTCGCTGTCGCACTTCCTCCAACCGCGGGTGATACAGGACGACCAGAACGCCGCCATTGGCCACAGTGCCGCACTTGTTGGCGCGCTGAAAGCCTCCGGCGATGCGGCCGTCGGCGAAGGAAGTGTAATCCGGCCCGTAGTCCTCGAACTTCCAGCCCAGCAGTCGCTCGAAGAACGCCTTCGTGGCCTCAAGGTCGGCGGCCTGGAATTCGATGTAGTCGATCTTGTTCGTCGCGTCCATGATGAGCCTCCCTGGTTTGACTTGGCCAAAAAGCGCCTCATTCGCCGTCTTCTTGCAAACGGCGACGCAGCGCCGAATAGCGCCGGCTCGTGTCCTGCCGCTGTACCGCCATCTCCAGCGCCTTGCGATTACCCACCAGCACGACCAGCTTTTTGCCGCGCGTGACGGCCGTGTAAAGCAAGTTGCGCTGCAACATCACGAAATGCTGCGTGTGCAGCGGGATCACGACGGCGGGATACTCCGATCCCTGGGCTTTATGGATTGTAACTGCGAATGAGAGATTCAGCTCGTCCAGTTCTCCGTAATCGTAGACGACTGGCCGGCCGTCGAATTCGACCGTGACCTCGCGCTCGGTTTCGTCGATGGTGGTGATCCGGCCGATGTCGCCGTTGAAAACCTCTTTCTGGTAGTTGTTCCGCGTCTGCATGACCTTATCGCCGGTGCGGAACGTCCAGCCGAAGCGCTGCACCTGCGGGCCGGTCCCGGCCGGGTTCAGCACCTCCTGCAAGCGCAGGTTGAGGGCTTGCGAACCCAGCTCCGAGCGGTTCATCGGCGTCAATACCTGCACGTCGCGCAGCGGATCGAGGCCGAAGCGGGCCGGAATGCGCTCGCGAACCATCACGATTATGCGTTCGAGAACGGCCTCGGGCGCGTTGGCCTCGATGAAGTAGAAATCGCCCTTGCCGGCCGGCGCCGACTCCGGTATTTCGCCGTGCTTGATGGCGTGCGCCGCCCGCACGATCCAGCTTTGGCCCGCCTGACGAAAAATCTCCGTCAGCCGTACCACCGGCACCGTCTTCGAGTCGATGAGGTCGGCCAGCACCAGACCCGGCCCGACCGACGGCAGTTGATCGACATCGCCCACCAGCACCACGCAGGCATGGGCCGGTACCGCCCGCAAAAGCTGGTACATCAGCACCATGTCAACCATCGACGCCTCATCGACGACAAGCAAATCGAGATCGAGCGGCCCGGCGGCGTCGCGCTTGAACCCGCCGAGAACCGGATCGAATTCGAGCAAGCGATGAATGGTCTTTGCTTCACGCCCGGTCGTCTCGCTCAAGCGCTTGGCCGCTCGGCCTGTCGGGCGCACAGGGCGCAGCGCTGGTTCCTGGCGGCGAACAATTCGAGAATGCCGCGGACGATGGTGCTTTTGCCGGTGCCGGGGCCGCCGGTGACGATCAGCATCTTTTCGCGCGTCGCCGCCCGGATGGCGTCGCGCTGGGTGACGGCCAATTGCAAACCCATCTTCTTCTCGACCCATTCGAGCGCCGTCTCGATGTCCAGGGCCGGCAGCGGATGTGGCCCCGCGCAGCTTGCGGACGGAGCGGGCCACGCCGATTTCCGCGAGAAACAGCGGTTTCAGATACAACCACGGCTCGTCGCCGCCCGGCTCGCGCACCACGTCGCCGGCTTGCCGTTCGTGCTCGACGGCGGCGCGAACGATCTCCTCGGAAATGCCGGTCATCTCCGCCGTCTGCCGGACAATGGCCTCTTCCGGTGCGCCGACGTGCCCTTCCTGACTGGCCTCTTGCAACACGAAACGCAAGGCAGCCCGAGCGCGCAGCGGCGAGGCGCGGTCGATACCGAGCCGGCCGGCTAGTTCGTCGGCCGTCTTGAAGCCGAAGCCCCAAACGTCGGTGGCCAGGCGGTACGGATTACCGCGCACCAGCTCGACGGCCTGGTCGCCGTAGGTCTTGTAGATGCGCACGGCCCGGCCGGTGCCGATGCCGTTGGATTGCAGAAAGACCATGATGTCGCGCACCGCTTTCTGTTCCTGCCAGCTTTCGCGGATGCGCTGGATGCGACGCGGGCCGATGCCCTTGACCTCCTTCAAAAAGGAGGCGCTCTCGTCGATGACCTGCAAGGTCCGCTCGCCGAAGACGGCGACGATCTTTTTGGCGAAGTGCGGGCCGATGCCCTTGACCAGCCCGGAGCCGAGATATTTTTCGATACCTTCCACCGTATTGGGCGGCGTGCAGCGCAGTTCGGCGGCCTTGAACTGTTCGCCGTGCGCGCGGTCCTGGATCCATTCGCCGCTGGCCTGAATGTACTCGCCGACGACGGCGGACGGCATCTGTCCCACCACGGTCGTCAACCCGCGCCGCCCGCGCGCCTGCACGCGCAGCACGGCGAAGCCCGTGTCAGGGTTGTGAAACGTCACTCGCTCGATGATGCCGGTCAGATTCTCGGCCATGAGAGGTATTGTATCGGGGTCGAGCGCCAAAACGGATGTCGGTAGATAGTGACGGAAAAAGCCGGCTTAGTCGAAGGATGGCGAAGCAAGATCGTTCGGGTAGAATTGACGTTATGCGGGCAATCGCGGATAGTCCGAAAGCAATTGAGGAAAGACACATGGACTTGCCGGCAATCGTTCAGGGCACGCTCAAACCCGACGGCACCCTGGAACTGGACCAGAAGCCCAACCTCACACCGGGGCGAGTGCAGGTCATTGTTCAGCCGCTCTTGCCTGGAGGCACGCCCAAGAAGCGGGGGCTAGCAGACGTGATGGACGAGATCCGGCAGGCCCAACTCGCCCGAGGTTACACCGGACGCACCAAAGAGGAGATGGAAGCGGAGGAAGCGGAGCGCCGGGCCGAGGAAGAAGACTACGATCAGCGCATGCGAGACCTCTGGTCCCAGACGCAATCCGGCGCGCTTCCAGAGAAGTCGTGATGCTGTATTACCTCGACACTTGCATCGCTATATACGCAGTCGAAGGTCTGCCAGCGTTCCAACAGCGGGCCCGAACGTACATCGCCGCACTGGAAGCCGCTGGGCACCGATTCCTCATCAGTGAACTCACTCAGACGGAATGCCTGGTTAAGCCGCTAGGTCTGGCGGATGGGATTCTTCTGCTGGAGTACGCGAAGTTCTTTCTGGGGCCGAATTTGACCACGGCGTCGCTGAGTGCGGCCATGCACGAACGAGCAGCCCTCATCCGGGGCAGTTACCGCTATGCCACGAATAAGCTCTACGGGCTGGCTGATGCCCTGCATCTGGCCGCTGCCATCGAGTCGGGTTGTGAACGCTTCCTAACCAACGATCTGCGGCTCGCCGCCTTCCCCGACATCATCGTGGATCTGTTGCCATAACAATGCTCTCTCGGAGCCTGAGATTTCCGCCAACCGGCATCGTACCATGAAAATCACACGCGTCGAGCCGATCCACCTGCGTTTGCCCGATGTCAACGAGCGCTGCGACGGCAGCCAGGAGACGCTGATCGTCAAGGTCCACACCGACGCCGGTATCGTCGGCGTCGGCGAGGTCAGACTCATCGTCGCTGGTGGCCAAGGCGATCATCGAGGCACCGCTGTCGCACAAGATTTGCCGCGGCCTGGCCGAGTGCGTCGTCGGGCACGACCCGTTCGAGATCGACCGTCTCATCCACCGCATGTACGAAGGCTCGATCTACTTCGGCCGGCAGGGGGCCGTCATCCAGGCGATGAGCGGCGTCGAGATCGCCCTGTGGGACATTGCCGGCAAGGCGACGAAACGGCCGGTCTATCAACTCCTGGGCGGCGGCTTTCGCAAGAAGTTCCGCGCCTACGCCTCCATCCTGTTCGGCGACACGCCGGCCCAGACCGAGCGCATCGGCGCGGGTTTGGTGGAGCAAGGGCTTTCGCGCGGTCAAGTTCGGCTGGGGGCCGATGGGCCAGAGCGAAGCGGGCGACATCGCCCAGGTGCGGGCAGCTCGCAACGGCATCGGGACCGATACCGAGTTGATGGTCGATGCCGGCCTCTGCTGGGACACGGCTACCGCCATCCGCCGGGCGCAGCAGTTCGAGCCGTTCAACCTGACCTGGCTCGAAGAGCCGCTGCACCCCGACAACCTGCAAGGCTACGCCCGGCTAAGCGCCCGATCACCGATGCGCATCGCGGCCGGCGAGGAGATTTGCGACATCAAGGAGTTTCAGCAGATGATGGACACCGGCGGCATCGACGTGGTGCAGGTCGATGTGACGCGCGTCGGCGGGCTGGCGCGGTCGAAGCGCATCGGCTGGGACTCGGCCGAGCGCCACCGGCTGTGCGTCAATCATTCGTACAAGACCGGCGTCAACATCGCCGCCTCGCTGCACTTCGTGGCGGCGCTGCCGAACACGCATTATTTCGAGTATTGCGTCGAGCAGGGGGCGCTGCGGCAAACGCTGACGAAACAGCGGTTTCCGGTCGTTGATGGCGACATCACTGTGCCCGAAGAGCCGGGACTGGGTATCGAACTCGATGAAGACGTGGTCGCCCGCTACCGGGTCGGTTGAACGCGATATCGAGGGCCGGAGGTTCGCACATGTACGTCCCCAAGGCGTTTCAGCAGACCGACCTCGCTGAATTGCACCGCTTCATCGAGCGGTACAGCTTCGCGCTCCTCTGCTCCACAGGTGACGACGGCGTTCCGTTCGCCAGCCACCTGCCGCTGTTGCGGGACCAGCATGCGGCACCGCCGGGCGCTCTCATCGGCCACATGGCACGGGCCAACCCGCAGTGGCGTCACACCGACGGCAAGCCGGTCCTGGCCGTCTTCGCCGGACCCCATGTCTACGTCTCGCCCTCGTGGTACGAGGCCGAGGACGTGGTGCCAACCTGGAACTATGTGACCGTTCATGTCACGGGGGTTTTCCGGGCGATCCACGAGCGCGACGCCATGCTGGAGATCGTTCGGGAAATGGTGGGAGTCTACGAGGGAGGTAAATCCGAGCCGTGGGAACTCGGTCCTCCCAATGATTACCTCGAACGCATGTTGCACGGCATCGTCGGCTTTCGCATCGAGATCACCGGCATGGAGGGTAAGTGGAAGCTGAGTCAGAATCATCCGCCGGAGCGACGTGAAAAGGTCATGCGTGCGCTGGGCGAGCAGGATAGCGAGGACGCCCAGGCCATCGCCCGGCTCATGCGGCGGATGGACGGCTGATTCCCAAACGCTCCTCTGTCCCGGCGGCGATCGCGGTCAGTGTCTCTTCCATCGCATCGCACGATCGCCGCATCGTATAACCTGCCGCGACTTCCAGCCCACGAGCGCAGGCGCTCGCGCTCGGCGGGGCAGTCGAGAAGGCGCTCGACGGCGGCCGCCATCCCTTCCACGTCCCCGACCGTGGCGAAGCACGCATAATCATCGGGCCGGGCGAACGTGCGAAAGGCCGGAATCTCCGTGACCACGCACGGCAGGCCGCACGCCATCGCCTCCAAAAGCGGCAGGCCGAATCCCTCCGTCGCGTCGGAGGCCAAAAGCAGCACGTCGGCCCGGCGATACAGGGCCGCCATTTCCGGCGGGGTGAGCATACTGTGATACTCGTCCGTGACGGCCAGGGTGCGCTCCACGTCGCGCATCGGATGTTGAGCCACGCGGAGGAGACGAACGTCCGGCTTCCTTTGCTTGAGAAGGCGCACGGCCGCGAGAGCATCTGTGACGCGCTTCCAGCCCACGTCCGTCGGGCCGACGATCAGGATCGTTCGGCCGTCCGAAGAGCGTGGTGCGGGAGGGGTGAACACGCCGGCCGGTAGGCCGTAGGGAACGAAGTACGAAGGTTGGCCGAAGCGGCGGAGTATCAGACTGCCGAGGTGGTGGTGCGTCACGACCTTGGCCGTCGGCAGGCGGTAGGCTCGGTCGATCGCCCGCTGTCGCCACCACAACTTGCACAGTTTGGGCAAGCCCCGGACGACTCCTCTCTGGACGCGAACCGCTTGCATCCGGAGTTCCGTATCAGTCCCCTCAAATCCCTGGCAAAAGTGAACGATTTTTCCTTTGCCGGTCCGCCATAGCGGACGAGCCAGCCGGACGCGATCGAAAACGCACAGGTCGGCCGAAAGGTCGCGGGGCAAGGACTGAGGGGCGAATCCCCGCAGAGGAAGAGATAAATCCATCCAGTCCACCCGGGGCCGCGTTCCCTGCGCCCACAGGGAAACGTCATGGCCGCGGCGGGCCAGTTCGACGGCGTGACGAAACATTGCCAGCCGGCCTCCGGAAAAGGTCGTGTTGGCGCAGAAAAAGGCAATCTTCATGAGCCGTTCTCAAGCCGGGAAACGTATCGGGATTATTCGGCAGTTGCCAAATTTGACTTGAGAGTGAACGGAAGAAAGGACGGTCAGGGCACCGTCAACCAGATCTGGTTGAGAGCGTCCTGATAGATCATGGCCAGGATGGGCACTTCGAGGAGCAGAAACGGGTTCAGAAACAGGACGGCCCAGCGCACGCCCGGCGTCTCCGGCTGCCCGGCCAAGAGCTGCGCACGCCGAACCATGTCCGCGACCAGAAAAAGGACGACGTAGATCGTGTAGGGCGGGAAGATCAGCATCAGGTTCAGCTCGGTGCGCGGGTTGACGTCCTTGCGGCCGGTGTAGGTGTTGCATTCCCGCATCACAGCGTTGGTCCAGTAATACAGGTAGATGCCCAGCGTCAGATACGACAGCATCAGCACGCCCACGGGATGGCGGACCTTTCCGAGCGTCCGCCCGGCGGCGTCGGCGCGGCGGGCCGTGGTGCGGGCGCTGAAGGCGCGGCAAATCTTGTAGGCATAGAACAGGCCGAACAGCCCGGCCGTGAGGAGCGTGAGGATCAGCACGGCGGCCGGGTGCATGTTCGCCCAGTCATAGGGCGGGGCCGGCTTTTTCGTCGGCCGGCCGGCCGAGGGCGGCGGGATGACCGCCGAATCGCCGAGCGATTTACCGGGCGTGAACAGGCCCTTGACGGAGCCGGCCGGCACCCAGCCGGTCATTCCTTCCTGCCAGAGCAAATCGGTCGGTTGCAATTGCCCCGAGGCCGCCAACTGTTTGAGCTGAGCGGAAGTGGCCGGGGCAGGTGCTTGCTGGCCGTTGAGTGTGTAATGCCATTCGATGGCCATAGCTGATCCGTCGGCAGCTGGAAGTTTCGCGCGAACGAGATCGAGGAGCGGCGCTCTCGAATTGTATCGTCCCGAACGTCATCCCGACAGGGAGCAAGTTCGTGCTGTTTAGCGACGCTTCGCAGAAGCGTGAGTATTAGGTGCGCGGCGTGCGGGCCAGCAGATAGATGGAAAAGGCAATCACCACGGGGAACACGACGCCCATGAGCAGCGACGGGTGCGTCTCGACGTAACCCCAGGCCGAACGCAGCGACGGTTTGGGACCGTCCCACTCGACGGAGCGCCACAGGGCCGGCAGCCACCGGCGCGGCCGAGTTCCAGTACCACAGGGCCAGGCCGACCGGACTGAGCATCAACAGGACCATGCCGACGACCTGCCGAACCGTCCACGGGACGTTGCCGTCGTTCAGCTCCAACTCGGCCTGCTTGCAGCGCACCAGCAGCGACCGAAGCATCTGCGCCTCGGTGTGGGCGAACGTATGCAAGTTGAGCCACGGTTGAACGATCGAAAGCAGCTCCTGAAAATAGGCGCGGCGCTGGGGCGTCGGGGCGGCCTCGGCCGCCGAGCGGCAGGTGTTGACCAGGGAAGTGTACACGGTGCGGTAGGTGTCCGGGTTGACGTGCGCGGGACCGCGGCCCTTGACGATGGTTTCAATAAGGTTCGTCCAGCGGTGCCAGTGCCGGCGCAAGATCCAGTCGATCCGCTGACCCGACGCGGGTTCGAGCGCCGGGACGGACACGGCCGGGAGCGTGGCGTCCGAAACAGGTTGG
Source organism: uncultured Planctomycetota bacterium (assembly GCA_963767535.1). GTDB lineage: Bacteria > Planctomycetota > Planctomycetia > Gemmatales > Gemmataceae > JAJPHU01. The sequence goes on along the minus strand of CAVYEC010000003.1, from coordinate 3,060,556 downwards.
CTGCCGGGACTTTTCGACAGCGCTTCCGCCTCGTCGGCGCGGGACAGCGTGACGGTATCGTGCGTTTCCGCGCGGCGGACCTCGCCCGGTGCGTATTTCCAGACCGGCTCCAGCACGAGCTGCTCGGAGGACTTCTCCTCCCCCGGCGCTTCCGTCAGTTCGAGGTGGTCGATGATCCGCGTGTGGATGGCGGCTTCGTCCACGGCCGATCCGTTGGCCGGCACCTGAGTGGGCGGCGTCATCCAGATTGGCCGGCAGCTCGTCTGCGGAGCCTGCGAGGGTGCTTGCGGAGACGTTGCTTGGCAGAGATCGAGCGCCCGCACCAGTTCGGCCGGCGTTGGATAGCGATCGTCCGGTTTCTTGGCCATCAGCTGCCGCACGATGTCGGCCATGGGCGGCGGGACTTCGGGCGCAGTTTCTCCAGCGCCTCCGCCGGTTCCATCATGTGCTTGATGAGCTTTTCCATGGCATTTTCGCCGGGGAAAGGCACCCGGCCCGCCAGCGCGAAATAAAACGTGCAGCCCAGGCTGTAGAGATCCGAGCGAATGTCGGCGGAGTGAATGTCGCGCGATTGCTCGGGCGCGATGTAGTCGGGCGTGCCGAGGACGTTGCCCGGCGCGCTGCACGGCGATCGTGTCGCCCTTGGCCTTGCCTTGCAGACGGGCCAGGCCGAAATCGACGATCTTGACGAGCACGTCGGCGGGCGCTTCGCCCTCGACGGCGGGAATGAGCAAGTTGCCCGGCTTGATGTCGCGATGCACCATTCCCTTTTCGTGGGCGTGCTGCAAACCCAGGGCAGCCTGACGCATCAGGGCGCAGGCGTGGTCCACCGGCAACGGCCCGTGCTGTCGCACCAGCCGATCCAGGTTCACGCCGGGAACATATTCCATGACGAGGAAGTGCAACCCGTCCTCCTCGTTGGCGTCGTAGGCCATCACGATATTGGGGTGGACGAGGTGGGTGCTGGCCCGCACTTCGCGGCGAAACCATTCGACAGCGACGGGATTTTGCACCAGCTCCGGCGCGATGACCTTGATGGCGACGACCCGGCCCATGATCGTATGCAGGGCCTTGTAGACGCGGCCCATGCCGCCGCGCCCCAGTTCGTCGAGCAGCCGGTACTGACCCAGGGCCAACGGCTGCGTATCGCCGGAGTAAACCTGCCGGGCCTGGAACGCGGTCAGCACGCCCTGATCGACCAGCGCGTCGGCGATGCTCTGCGCCGGCTCGGTGTCGCCGAATCGGCTGGCGGCCTGTTCGAGTTCCGCCTCGGACAACAGCCGACTCTGCCGCAACCGATCGAAGAACGAGGCGCGTTCCACGAGACATCCTCGAAGTGGTCCACGATCCGGGGCCGACGCGCGCGGCCCTGCGGGTCGCGACGAGTCAGGAAGAAGCCCCACAGGAGTATAGAATGAAAAACCGTTCGCCTGACGGCGTTTATTTCATGCGGGAAAAAATCGCGAGGATCTGAAACGCGGCCGGCCCGAGGATGACGATGAAGATGGCCGGGAAGATGCACAAGAGAGTCGGGAAGAGAATTTTGACCGCCGCCTTCTGGGCCATCTCCTCGCGCGCTGCTGGCGCTGCTGGCGCAGCGTGTCGGCGTGGATGCGCAGCGCCTTGACGACGCTGGTGCCGTAGCGCTCGCTCTGGATGATCACCGAGGCGAGGTTGCGCATTTCTTCGAGGTCGGCGCGGGCGGCCAACTTTTGCAGCCCTTCGCCCGCCGAGACGCCCAGCATCATTTCGCGCTGCACCAGGTCCATCTCGACGGCCAAAAGCGGATGGGCCGTGTGCAATTCGGCGATCACGCGCTGGAGGGCCGCTGTCAGGCTCACTCCGCCCTCGACGCAAAGAACGAGCATGTCCAGGGCGTCGGGCAGGCCGCGGCGCAGGCTCGACTGCCGGCAGTTCTTGCGATAATCCAGCCACAGACCCGGCGCGACCATGCCCAGGCCGATGCCCACCATACCGGCGAAAACGGCTCGGATCGGCGTCAGCGATCCGGTCGCGGCCAGCAGTACCGACAGCCCGACCGGCGCCGCCATGAGCAGCATTTTCACGCCCAACAGCAGCGGCAAGGCGTTGCGATCGTAGATGCCCGCCTCGATGAGTCGCTTCTGCAACTGGCCGCGCTGCGCCTCGTTGGTCGGCAACAGCGGTGTGCCGACACTGGGCAGCTTGGAAAGGACCATCTGGCCCAGTCCGCCGGCGCGCTGCGTTCCGTTCTCCGAACCGCCGCCCGCACGCGGCTCCAATCCCAGCTCGCGCACCCGCGCCTTGGCGTGCCAGATGTCGCGGTTGCGCCAGATGAAAAACGCCAGCACCAGACCGCTCGTGGATAGGAATACGAGCATACTGATCCAGCCTTTGTCGAGCATGACCATCTCCCATCGGCCATCGGCCATCGGCTATCCGTCTTGGCCGATAGCCGAAAGCCGATGGCCGGTAGCCGATCTAAAAATCGAACTGAATAATCTTGCGAATCCACAGCGCCCCAAGGCCCATCGACGCCATCATGCCCGCCATGAGGCCCGTGTGTTCCAGCAGCACATCCGCGTAAGGCCGGTTGACGAAGCGCATGACGAAGAACATGATGGGCGGCAAGATGAGCAGCACGACGGCCTGCAAGCGTCCCTCGGCGGTCAGCGTGCGGATGTGGTTGCGCAGGCGGACGCGCTCGCGGACCAGGGCGGCCAGCCGTTCCAGCACCTCGGACAGGTTGCCGCCGGTTTGCCGCTGGATCATCATGGCCATGACGAAGATCCTGATCTCCAGCACGCCGACGCGGCGGGCCAACTCGCGAAACGTCACCTCCGGCAACAGGCCGAGGTTCTGCTGTTCCTGGCAGTGAGCGAACTCGCCGGCGATGGGCGGCTCGAAGGAGTCGGCGACGGCCTGGAACGCTTGCGGCACCGAATGCCCGGAGCGCAGCACGCGGGCCATCAGATCGAAGGCGGCCGGCAGCTGTACCAGGAAGCGATCGTGCCGCGCCTTCTGGCGATGACGGACATAGAGCAGCGGAGCCAGGCCCAGTCCGGCGGAGAAGACCGCCGCCATCATCGGCCCGAAGAAGACCATTCCCAGCCCGGCGCCGGCCAGCGCCAGGCCGATGGACAGCCAGCACAAACGTGCCACGCGTCAGCGGCAGGCCGCACTGCGCCAGCATCGCCTCCAGGCGCGAACGCCAGTCCGTGCGCTCCGGCTCGGGCAGCGGCGCGTCGCCGGGGAAGGGAGCGTCCAGGGCGGTCTCGCTGAGATCGAACTGGCTGGCGCTCTTGAACAGCGACTTGCGCGAGGCGGGTTTGGCGTCCTCTTTCTGGAACTCGGTCTCCAGGCGCTGGCGGGCGCGGAAGGCGTCGCGCTGGCGCAGGTCGCGCCACACGGAGTAGCCGGCCGCGACGCCCAGGCTGGCGGCCAGGAAGATGAACAGCATCAACAGGGACCAACCCACGGAATAATCTCCCGTCCACATAGCCCCCGGCTTGCCGGGGGAAAATCAAACACCCCCGGCAAGCCGGGGGCTATGTGTTACGCACATGCGGTGGTGAGGATGCGCCGCTCGAACAGTTCCAGCGGCACTTCCACGCCGCACGCCGCCAGCCGCTCCAGGTAGTGCGGCCGCAGGCCCGTCGTGTGGAAATAGCCCTGCGCCCGCCGCTCCTCGTCCACGCCGGTCTGCTTGAAGACGAACAGGTCGTGCATGACGAGATTTTCGCCCTCCATGCCGGTGACCTCGGAAATCTTCACCACCTTGCGCGCCCCGCCGGACAGGCGGCGTGACCTGCACGATGATGTGGATCGCCGAGGCGATCTGCCGGCGGATGACCCACATCGGCAGGTCGAAGCCGGCCATGCCGACCATCATCTCCAGCCGGCCCAGGGCGTCGCGCGTGTCGTTGGCGTGGATGGTGGTCAGGCTGCCCTCGTGGCCGGTGTTCATGGCCTGCAGCATGTCCAGCGCTTCGGCGCCGCGGCACTCGCCGATGACGATGCGGTCGGGCCGCATGCGCAGGGCGTTGCGGACCAGGTCGCGCGTGGTGACCTCGCCGGCCCCTTCGACGTTGCTGCGGCCGCGTCTCCAGCCGGCCGACGTGCGGCTGCTGCAAGCGCAGCTCGGCCGCGTCCTCGATGGTGATGACGCGCTCGTCGTGCGGGATGAACGCCGACAGGGCGTTGAGCAGCGTCGTCTTGCCGCTGCCGGTGCCGCCGGAGATCAGGATGTTCAGCCGGGCCTGCACGCACGCCGACAGGAACGCGACCATCTCCTCCGGTGATCGCTCCCTTGCTCACCAGGTCGGCGGTCAGAAGCGGCCGGACGCCGAAGCGGCGGATCGACACCAGCGCGCCGTCCAGGGCCAGCGGCGGGATGATGGCGTTGATGCGGCTGCCGTCGGGCAGCCGGCCATCGACCATCGGGCTGGTCTCGTCCACGCGCCGGCCGACCTGGCCGACGATGCGCTGGATGATGTGCAGCAGGTGGCGGTCGTCGGTGAAGGCGACGTCGGCGCTGCTCCAGCCGGCCGTTGCGCTCGACGTAGACGACGTTGTGGCCGTTGATGAGGATGTCGGTGATGGTCGGGTCGGCCATGAGCGGTTCGAGCGGCCCCAGGCCGAACGTCTCGTCGAGCACCTCGTTGACCAGCCGTTCGCGCTCGGCGCGGTTGAGCAGGCTGGAGCTGCGCTGGCACAGCTCCTCGGCCATGCGGCGCACCTCCGTGCGCAGCTCCTCGCGGCTGATGCGGCCCAATACGGCCAAGTCCATGCTGGCGATCAGCTGCTGGTGCAGTTGCGCCTTGAGGCGGCGATGCTCTTCCCGCGACGGGATGGCCGCGGTCTTGCGCATGTCGTCCAGGTCGGTCCAGGAGTCGCCTTCGAGGGGTGCACCATCATCTTGGGGGCTGCGCGGCATGAAAACTCCACTTTTTTACTCGAGAATTAACCTTTGTTTAGCGACGCTTCGCAGAAGCGTGCAACAAACACGCTTCTGCGAAGCGTCGCTAAACAGGCGATACGGCTCAACCGTGAAAGGCGGCCAGCCATCCGTTGACGCTGCGAACCGCCTGCATGACGCCGGACGCCTTGCCGGCGTCCGGCCGAACCAGATTGTTCGCCATCTGCACGATGCTCTGCGACACCTTGGCCGACGGCGTGCGCAGGACGGCCGGCACCCCCGCGTTGTTGGCCGCGTTGATCGTCTTGGGGTCGTCGGGGATGATGTAAGGGATCTTGCGACCCAGCGCGTCCTCGGCCTCCGACAAGGGCAGCTCCTTGGCCTGCCCGTAACGGTTAATGACCAGACGCACCCGCCCCTCGCCGACGCCGACCTGCTCCAGATAATCGAGAATGCGCCGCGTGCTCCGCAGCGACGTGAAATCCAGGCGGAACACGAGCAGCACCAGATCCGCCTGCCGCAGCACCACCACTTGCTCCTCGTGGTAGCAATCTTCCAGGTCCACCAGCGTGAACGGGGCCGATTCGCGGGCCATGCTCAGCGATTTCTGCACGCCCTGGGCGGTGACAAGGCGAATGTCCTCGTACATCTGCGGCGGGGCCAGCAGGTGAACGCCGCTGGCGTGGGCCACCAGCGCGCTCTCGAACATGGCCCGGTCCATGCGGCCGGCGTTGAGACACAAGTCGGCCAGGTTGTGCGTCGGCTTGAGATCGAGAAGGGCGGCCAGATCGCCCACGCCCGGCTTGAGGTCGATCAGCGTGCAGCGCCGGGGTGCCGTCTGGACACCGGCCGCGGAGCCAGTCTGGAGACCGGCCGCGGAGCCGCGTGGCCCGGCGCCGGCCAGCACCGTCGCCAGGTTCGCCGCCAGCGTGCTGGTGCCGCTGCCGCCGCTGGCGCCCAGGAGGGCGATCAACTGCCCGGCCGGACGTTTGCTCGCTTCTTCCTTGATCTGCAAACGCTGGAGCACGGCGTCCAGCTGCGTCTCCAGGTCGGCCTCGTCGAGGTAATGGTCGGCCCCTTCGTGCAGGGCGCGGAGAATGAGCTTCGATTCGGAGGCCAGGCCGACCGCGAGGACGGGGCCGGCCACCTGACCGCGGAGCTTGCGCACCAGGTGCAGGGCACGCTCGGGAAACGGCGACAAGACGACCACGAGCATGCTCACCCGGCCGCGGGCCAGCACTTCCTCCGCCTGATCGAAGGAAATCAGGGTCGGCGTGGGGCAGTGCAGGCGGTCCCGCACCATCTCGCGTAGCTGGAGGCCAAGCGGGTGGGACGGGTTATGGATGAGCACCGCGGCGTGCATGAGACGTCCTCTTACCGAGCATCGACTTCCGCAGTCAACGTCATCGCGGACTGCTAGGCCCGTGGAGACGGGTAGTGGCGGCTTGTGTGGCACGCTGGCAGCGTGCCCTACGTAGGGCACGCTGCCAGCGTGCCACACCCAAAACCACCAGCTGGAGACAAACCGCGACCGGCCCGGCTCGCGCCGCAACCTGGGAAGGCGATATGAGTCTCATAGGTTATGGCGGGGCGCGAGTCAAATCGGCGCGCCGTCGCCGCTTGCCCCAAGCCAAAATGTAATCTACCTTTGCCTTACCCCTCACCGATACTCCTCCCCGCGTCCGCGGCCCGGCCGTCAGGAGTCTTTCATGCACCGTCCCACTTCGCAACGAAGGCGAAGTTTCCGGGCCGGCTCGTCCTCTACCGAGCTGGCCCTGCTGCTGCCTATACTCGGCATGTTCCTCCTCTTCACCGTCGATTTCGCGCGCCTGTTCTACCACTATTCCATCGTCACCAATTGCGCCCGCAATGGGGCGCTTTACGGCAGCGATCCGGTCGCGGCCCAGGAATCCAACTACGCCACGCTGTCCGCCGCCACCCTGGCCGATGCCTCCGACCTCTCCCCCCAGCCGACCGTCACCTCGACCACCGGCGCCGACACTTCCGGCAATCCCTACGTCGAAGTGACCGTCGTTTATCCGTTTCAGACCATCAGCAATTACCCGGGTCTGTCCAACCCCATCAACCTCAGCCGCACGGTGCGCATGCGCGTTGCGCCGACGATCCCGAATTGACTGGAGGCGTCATGGTTCGCCTGTCTTGTAGCCGTCCGCGAGTGGGCTTCGTGGCCACCGAGTCGATCCTCGTCTTGCCGGTTTTGAGCGCCCTAATCTTCGGCACGGTCATCGGCGGCTACGGCATCTTCCGCTACCAGCAGATCGCCATGCTGGCCCGTGAGGGCGCCCGCTACGCCTCGGTTCACGGCGGGCTGTATCAACAGGAGACGGGCAACGCGGCGGCCACACCTCAAGACGTGTACAACAACGCCATCCTCCCCTTCGCCACCAACCTCGATCTGTCGCAGCTGTCGTACACCGTCACCTGGAACACCGACAACATGCCCTATCACACGACTTCCGAATACGAAAAGCCGGTCGCCAATACCGTGACCGTGACCGTCCAATACAACTGGATCCCCGAAGCCTACTTCGTGGGACCGCTTACGCTGAGCAGCACCTCCACGGTGCCGATGTCGTACTGACCCCCTTCGGATTTGTACCTCGGAGTCCCGTCATGCGATCTCATCCTGGTTTTCGTTCACTTCGCTCCCGCCGCGGCGGTTCCGTAACGCCTCTGGCGGTGTTGAGCATGACGTTGCTCGTGAGCATGGTGGCTCTGGTGGTGGATGGCGGGAGTTTGATGGAAGAGCGGCGTCATGTGCAGGCCACCGCCGACGCCGCCGCCCTGGCCGCCGCCGCCGACCTGTACACCAACTACGGCACCAACAACGGCGCCGACCCCAAGGGCAGCGCCGCCGCCAGCGCCCAGGCCATCGCCGCCGCCAACGGCTTTTCCAACGACAACGTGCAGTCGGTCGTCACGGTCAATGTTTCGCCGAACAACTACCAGGGCGGGCCCAACGCCGGCACGGCGTTGCCACCGGGCTACGTCGAGGTCATCGTCCAGTACAACGCCAGCCGAACCTTCAGCGGCATCTTCGGCTCCGGAACCGTCCCCATCCGCGCCTGCGCCGTCGCCCGCGGCAAGTGGGCCGCTCCCAGTACCAACATGATGGTGCTCAACCTGAGTAATTCGGGCGTCCTTTCCATCGCCGCGCTCAGCGGTCTCAAGATCAACGGCAACCTCCTGGTCAATTCCAGTTCCTCCGCCGGCATCAACCTCGGTCTCCTCGCGTCCCTGTCAGCGGCCGAGTTCGATCTCAATAACCTCGTGCAAGGACTCGTCGGCTTGCTTCTGAGTCTCCTCAAGGGTCTCCTCGGCGGTGGGCCGAGCGTCAAATACCTTCCGCCCGTCGCCGACCCGCTCCGCTACCTGCCCGATCCCGATCCCGTGCAACTGGGTCTGTCCACCCAGGCCAACGGCACGATCACCGGCGGCACTGTGAACCTGTATCCGGGCATTTACAACGGCGGCATCAACGTCAGCGGCGGCGCGACGGTCACGCTGCACGCCAACGCCGACGGTACGCCGGGGATTTATTACCTCCAGGGCGGCGGTCTGAAGATCTCCGGCGCTGCCAGCACCGTCACGACCTCGGCGGTCGAAACGGCCGGCGTGATGATTTACAACGATTGGGGCGGCAGCAGCGACGCGGTCGATGTGACCGCCAGCCTCACCCTGACGCCGCCGTCTAAGGGGTCTTATAAAGGAATCACCATCTTCCAGAAGCGCGGCACATCGTCCGGCTCCGGCCCGACCATCACCATTGACGCCAACGGCAACGTGAACATTGGCGGGACGATCTACGGCGCCCACGCCCAGATCACCTTGAGCAGCAAGTCCAGCAGCAACGTGCTGGGCGGCCAGATCATCGGAGACAAGGTCAACGTCACGGGCGGCACGGTCAACATCAATCCGGGCACGCAACCGATCGCCAACACGCGCTCGGTCGGTTTGGTGGAGTGAGCGGCATCTCACGGAAGGGAAAGGCGACGGCATAGTGAACAAAAATACCGGACAAAAGACTACTCAAGCCAATTTTTTTTCTCATCTCATCGCGTTCTCATTGACCTTGGAGTAAAATGTCCCCGGCGATAGACTCGATCTAAGTAAGATCGGGTGATCCGGCCTCCCGCCTTCCCTCCTTTGGGGTCGGACGAACCAACAGAATTGACTTGTTTTATTCTTTTTTTCTGTGGTGCTACCATGAACACTCGCCAGTCCGTTCCCCGACGTTCCGCCTTCACGCTGATCGAACTGCTCGTCGTGATCGCCATCATCGCCATTCTGATCGGCCTGCTCTTGCCGGCCGTGCAAAAGGTGCGCGATCGGGCGGCCAAGATCCAGTGTGCCAGCCAACTGCACAACATCGGTTTGGCCATCCACATGTATACCGACACGTACAAGCGCTTTCCCGACGCCGCCGACACGCCCTCGGTTGCGACCATCCCGGCCAACAAAGGGCCTCTCAACGTGCTGTGCGGTCCGTGGACGGAAAACAACCGCAAGGTCTGGTACTGCCCCAGCGATTTGTTCCGCTTCCAGACGGTGGGTACGACGTATGACTCGCCCCTGGTCGAGTACTGGTACGGAGCGCCGCAGACCACGCAGGGCCTCAGCTACGAGTATGGCCGCAACGCCCGAACCACTTCCGGCCGAGGTGGTCCCTCACGGCTCTCGTCGGGCGCCCAGACCGGGCTGTACATGATGAACCTCGAACTGCTCGAATCCGGCGCCAGCCGCGGCAGCAGTAATATCCTGATGTGCTACGATTTCGACCCGGTACACGGAATCATGGGCAGCGGCGTGTCGCGGAATTATCTCTACGCCGACGGTCATTGCGATTAATCCTCCCTCTTCCTCCTCTGCAGGAGAGCGTTATGAGCCTGTCCGATCCTTTGAAAAACGAATCGGAGATCGCGGCGCGACCCCTCTACCGCGCGGGCCAAAACCAACCCGCGAAAGCGCCGAAGAAAGTGGAAAAGTCGTCGTCCTTCCTGGGAGGACTGTTTGGAGGAGGTTCCAGCGCCCCCGCCAAACCGCCCGCCAAGGCGCCTTCGCCCTATCCGTCGGCGACCCCACGACCGGGGCAACCCGTGTCCGTCAAGAAAACGGCCCCGAAGGGGCCGGGCGGTCTGTCCGAGCGCACGAAGCGGATCTTGAGGATGGCGCTCATCGCCTTGATCATGCTCCTTTTGGGCACGGGTTCGTACTACGCCTTCGAGCCGGACCCCGTCGATGAGATCCAGGAACTGCGCAAGGCGGCGTTCGCGCCCGGCTTGAGCCGGGAAGAACGAGGGGAGAAGTTCAAGGAACTCCGGAAAGTAGAAAAGAACCTGACGGACAAGCAGCGCTTTCAGCTGGAACGAAACGACATGAAGCGGATGCTGACCAAAACGCGCGAATTCGGCAAGATGTCCCAGCAGGAAAAGATCGAGCAGATCAAGAAGGACATCAAGGAGGGCGAAGAGCGCCGCAAACAATGGGAGGCCCGGCGCAAGGCCAACGGCGGCGCGGGCGGGGGACCGGGCGGCGGAGGCGGCCGCGGAGCCGGTGGTGCAGGCGGCGCCGGAGGCGGCAACCGCGTTGCCGGCGGAGGCGGAGCCGGCGGCGGGGGCGGTATGGGAGGCGGCGCCGGTGCGGGCCGCGGCGGTCCCGGAGGCGGAGGAGGCGGCGGTGGTTTTGGTCCCGGCGGCTTCGGGGGCGGCGGACCTGGTGGTTGGGGCCGCGGCGGCGGCGACTCGAACCAGAGACAAAAAACGCGGCTCGATAATATGTCCCCGGAAGATCGCGCGCAACATGTCCCTGATGCGCGGCATGAGGTCGCAGATGGGCGGCGGCTTCGGCGGTGGTCCGCGCCGCTAAGAAGGCGTCGCAAGACAAGTTCCCTGTTTAGCCGCGACCCGGAGGGGAGCGTGTTCGCGCTCCCCTCCGGGTCGCGGCTAAACGCACTCTTGGGCCGCGAGATCGGAGAAGTGATGCTGACCGCGGAAGGATGCCGGCAGCGCCGGCTGCGCTTGTGGGAACGACTCGACCCACCCCCCGACGGCGATCATTTGCGCCTGAGCGATCCCATCCACCTGATGTATCTCGCCAACTTCCACGTCGATCCGTTCAGTCTGGGAGCGGGTTTCGGCGGCTATTTGCTGTTGCGCAAGGACGGTTCGGCCAAGCTGCTGCACGATGACCGCCTTCCCAAGTCGGTGTCCGAGCGCACGTCGAGGAGCGGACGGTCGTCCCCTGGTACAGCGGCCAGGCGCCGGGCCGCGGGCCGCGTCAATTGGCCCTCTTGCAAACGGTCAACCCTTCCCTCGGCGGACTGCGCATCCACGACCGGCCCGGCGATCCTTACGCCGCTACCGTGATCCGCACGGTGGCCGAGCTGCGCCGGCAGAAAGACCCCGACGAGGTGGAACTGCTGCGCCGCTGCATGCGTGTGACCGAGGCCGGCCACGCCTGGGCGCGGGCGAACGTTCGCCCCGGCATGACGGAGTTGGAGGTGTACTGCGGCGTCAACACAGCCTGCATCCAGGCCGCCGGACGGGCCGTGATCGTCTACGGCGACTTCGCCGTGTCGCCGGGGCCGGAGCGGCGCGGCGGCCCGCCCACGGATCGGGTGCTGCAACCGGGCGACATGCTGATCCTCGATTACTCCGTGGTGCTGGGAGACTACCGCAGCGACTTCACCAACACGCTCGTGGTGGGACGCGATCCCACGCCGGAACAGCAACGGCTCTACGATCTCTGCACGCAAGCGATGGCGGCCGGCGAGAAGGAATTGCGCGCGGGGCAGTCGTGTCGAACGGTGTATGGCGCGGTGCGTGAGGTGTTTGACCGCGCCGGCGTGGGAGAATATTTCCCGCATCACGCCGGCCACGGTCTGGGCCTGACGCACCCCGAGGCGCCCTACTTCGTCCGCGAGGCGAACGAGACACTCCTGGCTGGCGACGTGGTCACGCTCGAACCGGGTTTGTACGTCCCCGGCGTCGGCGGCATCCGCATCGAACACAACTACCGGATCGACGAGGGCGGCTACGAACGTCTGAGCAACCACACCATCGCGCCGCGTTAGACGGCCGGCGATGCATTCCCTTGCCGCCTCTCATTACTCTCTAATCATATCTTCATGTCGAAAGGTTATAATTGTGTGCTAAAGAGACGAGATGGCGTCCTTAGAGCGAGTGGAAAGAATTGTGGCGGCACGCTGCCAGCGTGCCGGTTTTCAGGCACGCTGGCAGCGTGCCGCCACAATTTTTTCCGTCAACTCTAAGGTCCGCGCCGTGCGGTCATGACCTTTTCTTCGTCCGCGCCGCCATACGTCTCCACTCGCCGAACTCCTTCCAGCGCCCTCGGTAACGGTGCCTCGCGGCAGGATAGCCCCGGATGATCCTGAACGCCTATGCCGTGCTCGACGGTTTTGTCAGCCTGCTGCGGCTGGGCCTCGGCCTGTGGATTCTCGGCCTGGGGTGGTTCGCCTGGCGGTCCTGGGGACGGCACGAACGGGACGCGGAGGGACGCCAAACGCTGGAAGATCGCGCGCACCTGCTTTTGCTCCTGGCGGGCGTCCTGCTCTGGCTCAATGTCCTATCCTGGCCCACGTTTTATCTGCTCTTGCAAAGTTACGTGCCGCAATGGCCCGGCGTCATGTGCATCTATGGCGTCACCCGGATCGGCACGGGCAGCCTCGGCGTCAGCCGTTACCTGCCCCCGCTGGTGACGGCCTTGCAAGCGATCAAGCCCGCCCTGGTCTTTCTCAGCGGCGCCTGGTTCGTCCTGCATCTGGTCAACCGCCGCACGCGCACGGCGCCCTGGACCGGCCGGGTGCTGGTCCTGCTGCTGGGGTCGGGGTTGCTCGGCGTCGCCGACGCCGCGGCCGAAATCACTTATCTCGTCATCCCCAAGCAGGAAGAGTTCCTGTCCGCCGGTTGCTGCACGACGGCTTTCGCCGAGGCTTCGGACGCCAGCCGATTCCTGCCGAAAATTCGCGTGGATAGCCGGAATGCACCGTGGTTGTATGCGGCCTACTACGCGGTCAACGTCGGGCTGGCATTGACCCTGGCGATTTCCAGCCGGCCCGGTCGCCGGCGCCTCTCGGCGGCGCGACTGCTGCCCATCGCCTTGACGGCCGTTCTGTCCGCGGCGGTCAACGCGCTGTTTCTGGTTGAAGTGGCCGCCCCGCGCCTTCTGCACATGCCCGACCACCACTGCGCGTACGACCTTGTCGCCAAGGCCCCGATGAGCCTGGTCGCCGTCGCTCTTTTCATCGCCGGCGGTTTTTGCGTCGGCTGGGCCTTCGTGGCGGCGCGGCTGGGCGACGGCCCCGAATCCCGCCCGTTCTTGCCGGAAATGATCGGCCGCCTGCTCTATTCGGGGTTCCTCGGCTATCTGGGGTCCGTTGCGATCCTCTCCATCGAACTGACCCTGGCATGACCTTTCGGAAGGAGCGCTCGCGCCACCCATGCCCTCAACATCCTATGCGAAGTCGATCGGGCTGATCGCGGCCGCGGGGATCGTGCTGCTCGCCGGCGCGATCTTCTTTCACTTCCGGGAGAGAGCGAACCGCGTCGCCGACACGGAGGAACGTGCAGACGCGGTTGGGACCAGTACCGTTCTGGAGAACGAGAGGGCCGGCTTCCGCGAATGTGCGCGGGAATCCGGCATCTCCTTTCGCATGACTTTCTTGGAGGCCGAACAGGGCCGGCATTTCAAATTCAACCTGTACGATCACGGCTGCGGCGTGGCGGTCGGCGACTTCGACGGCGACGGCCGCGACGACCTGTACTTCTGCAACCAGTTGGGCCAGAACACTCTGTACAAAAACCGGGGCGACGGCACCTTTAACGACGTCACCCAAATAGCGGGTGTTGGGCTGGGCGACCGCGTCTGCGTCGCCGCCACCTTCGCCGACTACGACAACGACGGACACCAGGACCTCTACGTCACCAGCACGCAGGGAGGAAATGTTCTCTTCCACAACCGGGGCGACGGCAGCTTCGAGGATGTCACCGCCCAGGCCAAGCTCTCCCACGTCGGCCATTCCCAAACCGCCTCCTTCTTCGATTACGACAACGACGGCTACCTCGACCTGTTCCTGACCAACACCGCCAAGTGGACCCTCAACCCCTACAACACGGAACTGCACTATTTCCCCGGTCCTTCGGGCTTCGGCCAACTAGCGAGCAGCCCGCACGAATACAATATCCTCTACCACAACAACCGCGACGGCACGTTCACGGACGTGACGGCGAAAGCGGGCTTGCGCGGCAGCGGCTGGGGGGGCGATGTGGCGGTCTTCGATTACGACGAGGACGGCAGGCTCGACCTGCTCGTCACCAATATGTTCGGCAGCAGCCAACTGTACCGCAACAACGCCGACGGCACCTTCCGCGACGTGACCAAGGAGACCCTCGGCCGCACCTCCTTCGGCGCCATCGGCTGCAAGGCGTTCGATTTCAACAACGACGGCCGGCTGGACCTGCTCATCGCCGACATGCACTCGGACATGTGGCTGCCGCCCACCATGGACCCCCTCACCGCTACCAAGGATAACTTGAAAAAGAAATACGATCGTATCCTGGGGCCGATGTATTATCGCATCTCCGATTGCGTGGAAGCGGAAAAGAACCTCGCGGAATCGTTCCACCTGAACTACGAGGACGTGGTATTCGGCAACACGCTGTTCAAGAAGCAGCCCTCCGGTAAGTTCGCGGAGGTGTCCGACCAGGCGGGTCTGGAGACGTTCTGGCCGTGGGGCGTGGCCACCGGCGACTTCGACAACGACGGCTTCGTGGATGTCTTTCTGCCTTCGGGCATGGGCCATCCCTACGGCTACTGGCCCAACGCCTTGATGAAAAACAACGGCAACGAAACCTTCACCGACCGGGCCACCGCGGAGGGGATCGAGTCGCCGGAAGGACGGTATCTCGCGGAGCAACTGGGCGACAAGCCGTCCCCGAAAAGTTCTCGCTGCGCCGCCGTCGCCGACTTCGACGGCGACGGCCGGCTCGACCTCGTCGTCAACAACTTCAACGACCACGCCTTCTACTTCCACAACAACTTCCCGAAGAAGAACTATATCGCTTTCCGGTTGGCCGGTACGGTGAGCAACCGCGACGCCGTGGGAGCCTTGGTTCGGCTTCACTGCGGGAAAGAAGTGTTGGTCCGGCAGGTGCAGGCGGCGGGCGGCTATCTGTCGCAGTCGTCGCAAGCGCTCCACTTCGGTCTGGGGGAGCGCACGCGGGTCGATTACGCGGAGATCCGCTGGCCCAGCGGCGTGCGTGAGCGCCTCGATCACCCGGCCATCAACACGTTGCACCGTCGAGCGGAGCCGAGAAGCAAACGGGACTGAAAAACCGGATGGGTCAGGACCCAATTCACGTTTCGCGTTGCAGCACATCGGGGCGCACGAACTCGGCGCCCTGGATGCGAATGCGTTTGAGCGGCCAGCTCTCGGCCGGCGTGACGATCTTCGGCCCCTGCTCGGTAATTAGAAAGGTGTCGCAGCTGGAAGCGGCGCCGGCGGTTGCGTTCCAGGTGACGCACCAGTCGTTCTGGAACAACTCCTCCGTCTGCGGCATGAGCGGCAGCTCGATGGGGGCGCGGCCGGTGACGTGGCCCTGCGGGGCGAGTTGCCATTCGTGCTCGTAGCCGCTGATGAGATAGATGCGCCGTCCGGCCAGGAGGATCTCGCGCGGCACGGCGTCCGGCCAGGTCGAGGCGAGATAACTCGCGCTGACGCGGCAGACGGCGTTGTGGTCCTGCCGAAATTCGGGCGGCAGCTCGCCGAAACACACCGACCGGCTGGCCGTCACATACATGCCATACTTGCGGGCCGTCACCGTCAGGACGGCATAGTGCCCCAGGGTCGAGGACGTGAAGCCGAAGCGGCGGTACAGGCGCGACCGGCCATCGACGGCGACGCCGACGTGCAACGGCAGGACGCCGCGATGCAGTAGACGATGGCTCAGGTGGCCGGCAATCTCGCGTTCCGTTTCGCCCGGCGACAGAGTGCGGCAAGTCGCTTCGAGGGCGTGGGCGACGGTTTGGCCGACCGCCAGCTGACAGGCTTGCTCGTAAACCGTGAAGCGGCGGCGCAGGCGGCGCATTTGCTCGCCGACGTTGGTGACGCCGTTGACTTGTCGGTCGCAGGCCACCTTGCGATTCTGGCACAGGTCGGCCAGGAATTGATCGCGGCCCCAGTGCCAGGGCCATTCCTTGAGCTGGAAGCCCATGCTATCGACTTCTTCGTCGAAGAGGCGCTGGGCATCGAGATTGCTGGCGATGACCCAGCGGTGCTCGCCGTTACAGTAAACGGCCGGCTCCGCGGCGGGGTCGCCCAGACCGCGCGACATGGCCCCGCTGGTCAGCCAGGCGAAATTGGCCGGGTCCAAGAGCAACAAGCCCTCGCAACCGACTTCCTGTAAGAGTGCCGTCACCCGCCCCATCTTGGCGTCGATGTCCGCGCGTCGATCCGAAACGGCGTCGGCGTGGGCATCCGCGGCGATAAGCGTGGCTGGTTGCACGAGTGTTTCCGCAATCACGTCTGGGCCCTCGCAGCCTTCGTTTCGACCGCCCGGTGCCATCAGGGCGCGGGCGATCATGGATACGGACACCTTCGTCCCCTTCGCTCCGCCTGCGCCCGGGGCGGCCTTCTTCGACAACGAGATTCCGACGACGGCTTCCGAGACCCTAATGCCAGAATACCACGAAGCCACCGCGGTTCGGAATCGTTTTCCCGCTTGCGGCGCACCTTGCCGGCCACCCCGCGCCGGAACAATCGCTAACCCGTTGTCACCATCTGAGCGGGGGGCGTGAGCCTCCCTGAGTTTGCGCTCAGGGAGGCTCACGCCCCCCGCTCGGGTGCATTTTTCGGCTCCCAGGGCGCGGGGAAAGCGCCGTGGGCATAACGCTGGGCCAGCTCCAGGTAGTGCGCGGAGATCGCGTGCGTCCGCCGCAGGTCGTCGTCGCTGACCTCGCGGACGATCCGGCCGGGCACGCCCATGACCACGGAACGCCGAGGGATGCGGCGCTTCTCGGTCACGAGACTGCCGGCGGCGATGATGCACTCGGCGCCGATCTCACAATCCGTCAACAGCAACGCGCCCATGCCGATGAGCGTATCGTGGCCGATGAACCGTCCGTGCAGCACGGCTCGATGCCCGGCCACCACCCCCTCCTCGATCACTTGCGGCTTATCGTAATCGGTATGGACGATGCAGGCGTCCTGCAAGTTGACGCGCGGCCCCAGGGTGATGCGAGCGAGGTCGCCACGCAGGATCGAGCCGAACCAGATGTTCACGCCCGCAGCCAGCACGACATCGCCGGTCACGAGGGCGCTTTGTGCCACGTAATAATCCTGGATTGCCCTCATCGCCGTCCGTCCTTTATCTACGCCGTCTATGGACGCTTTCCGTCCCGATCCAGACAATCAACGAAAGGTATCAAGCGGCCGACAGGAACGAGATGGAGGCCATGATATGCGACGGGTCGGGTCGGGTCAAATCCTCGGTTTGCTTCTGCTATTGGCCACGCCCGTCCGGGGCGAGACTCCCGGCTCGGAAGCGCTGGCCAGGCTCAAATCCGTGGGTCGAGAAGGAGCCGGCAACGAGGCGGTCGCCCAGGCGTGGAAGGACGTTGTACGGCAAGGCCCGGAGGCGCTGCCGGCGGTCCTGTCGGCGATGGACGATGCCGATGTCCCCAGCGCCAACATCCTGCGCACGGCGGTGGATGCCATCGCCGAGCGCGCCCTGAGCCAAGAGAAACGGTTGCCGATCAAGCAGCTCGAAGAATTCATCCGCGCGAAACATCACGCCGGGGCCGCGCGCCGTCTCGCCTACGAATGGCTGTGCCGTGTCGATCCCAGGACCCCCGATCGTCTGCTGCCGGACATGCTTCAGGATCCGAGCGCCGAACTGCGCCGCGATGCCGTCGCCGCCGTACTCAAGGAGGCGAAGACGCTACTCGACAAGGGAGATAAGGAGGCTGCTCGCGCCGCGTATCGCAAAGCGCTGCGCGGGGCGTGCGACCGCGATCAGGTGGACCTCATCACCGGACAACTCGGTAAACTCGGTGAAAAGATCGATGTTGCCGAGCATTTCGGGTTCGTACGGCAGTGGCTCCTCGTCGCCCCTTTCGACAACACGGGCGGCACCGGCTTCAAGACCGTTTATCCCCCGGAAAAAGGCGTGGACCCGAAGGCGACGTACAAGGGCAAGAAGGGTGTCGAAGCACACTGGATCGCGTTCACGACGAAGGATCCGTATGGGGCGGTTGATCTCAACAAAACGGTGGGCAAACAGCAAGGGGCCGTCGCCTATGCCTATGCCGTGATTGAGTCGCCGGCCGAACGGTCGGTGCAGATCCGCGCCGGCACGCTCAACGCCCTCAAGATCTTCCTCAACGGCAAGGAAGTGTATCACGTCGAGGAGTACCATCACGGCATCGAGATGGACCAGTACATCGCCAGGGGCACGTTGAAGGCCGGCCGCAATGAGCTGCTGTTGAAGGTGTGCCAGAACGAGCAGAAAGAGGATTGGGCACAGGATTGGGGTTTCCAGGTTCGTCTGTGCGATGCGGTCGGTGTGGCGGTGCCGTTCACCCAACCTGTCGCCAAGACCGAGGAGACGCCCAAGCGAAAGGGGGACCGGCCATGAGGACGCATATGCCGTTTGCGTGGACGCTCGTCCTGCTAGTGCTTCGGTCGCCGTTCACCGGGGCGGGTGATTGGCCGCAGTTTCGCGGGCCGGGCGGTTGTGCCGTTTCCGACGAGACCGGACTGCCGGTGAAGTGGAGCGCCACGGAGAACGTCCGCTGGAAGGCGGATCTGCCCGGCCGCGGCGTGTCCAGTCCGGTGATCGCCGACGGACGAGTCTATGTCACGGCCTGTTCCGGCTACCGGCAGCGGCGTCTGCATGTGCTGTGTCTCGACGCGGTCACGGGCAAGAAGCTGTGGGAGCGGCAAATCGTCTCGACCGGCAGTACCATGTGCCATCCCAAAACGTGCATGGCCGCCCCGACGCCTGTGACCGACGGCCGAAATGTCTACGCCCTGTTCGCCACCGGCGACCTCGCCGCGTTTAACCGCGATGGCGATTTGCTGTGGTATCGCGCCCTGGCGCGCGATTACCCCGACATCAGCAATCAGGTCGGCATGGCGGCGTCGCCCGTCTTGGCCGGCGAAACGCTGCTGTTGCCCCTGGAGAATGCCGGCGATTCGTTTGCGCTGGCCGTGGATGCGAAGACGGGCAAGAACCGCTGGAAGGTGCCGCGGAAGCGCGACATCAACTGGGTCACGCCGGTGATCCTGCGCCATCGCGGCAAGACGGCGGCCGTGTTCCTGACCGCTTCCGAGATCACCGCGTATGACGTGGACAACGGGGAATCGCTCTGGAGTTATCAGGGAGCCAACCTGGGATCGGTCCCGTCGCCGGTGGTCGTGGACGATTTGATCGTCATTCTGGGCAGTCCTACCGTCGCCTTGCGCATCTCGGAGGGCGGCAAGCCGGAAGTCGTATGGAAGACCAACAAGGTACACGCCGCCTATGCGTCGCCGGTCGTCTACAAGGGGCGCATTTACGGCCTGACCGACATCGGCGTCGCCTGCCTGGACGTTGCCACCGGCGAACAACTCTGGAAGGAACGTTTGGGCAACGGCTTCTCCGCCTCGCCGATCCTCGCCGACGGCAAGCTGTACGTCGCCAAGGAGGAAGGCGACACCAGTGTCGTGCAACTGGGCGACGAGCCGAAAATCCTGGCCAACAATTCGCTGAAAGAACCGCTCCTGGCCACGCCGGCCATTTGGAAAGGCGCGATCTATCTGCGTACCGAAACGCATCTGTATTGCATCGCGGCGAAGAAGTGAGATGGTCCCAGCGAGGAGGACTCCGATGAGAAGGCAATTGCTTTGCGTGGTGATGGGGATCACCCTGGGCGCGGCGGGATACGCGGCTGCCCAACAGGCCGTCAAGGACAAAGGCGAACGCCGATTCAAGTCGCTGCTCGAGCAGGAGTTGAAGGAAAAGCTGGACGGCAAGCAGGGCAAAATCGTCGTGCTGGAGCTGGAGCAGCCGCCTGCGTTCGCCAGCAAACCGCACCGGCATCCGGGTCCGGTCATCGGTTACGTACTGGACGGCGAACTGGAAGTCGCGGTCGATGACGGGCCGGCCAAGATTTACAAGCGCGGCGAGGTCTGGTTCGAACCGGCCCGCGCCTTGCACCGCGTCAATCGCAATCCCAGCAAAGACAAGCCCGCGCACTTCCTGGCGTTCATGCTGATGACCACGGAGGACAAGCACCTCGTCCTACCGGACAAGAAATAAGTTTAGCGACGCTTCGCAGAAGCGTTTTTCCACGCTTCTGCGAAGCGTCGCTAATCGGCGATTGGTCCCGGCATCACTTCTTCGGCTTCTTCGGTAGCTGATCGGCGGTCACATCTGCCACATGCAGATCGCCGAACACCGCGCGATACTTGTCGCTCTTGTCCGGGCGATACCAGAAGACGATCTTGTCGCGGTCGCCCATCTTCACGCCTTCGGGTTTGTAGCCATGTTCATTCTTGGAGTGCAGGAGCATCTCCACGCGGATCGCTTTCTGCATGAACTGCATGAGTTCCGGTTCGGGGAGTCCCTTCGGTTTCATTTCTCCCCAGCGATTCTTGATGTAAGTCTGCCAGGGGGTGCTGGCGACGCTCAGGCTGGCCGGGAATTTGCCATCGAACTTCTCGGTATAGGCACGCAGTAGCTGGACCACGTCCTCCTCGGGCTTGGCATCCTCCACCTCCATCTTGCGGAGTCGGTATCCTTCCGGCGGCTCCAGGCTGAAGAGGGAATCGTCCAGCTTCGGGTCAAGCTGAAAATCGCTGAGCGTCACGAGCGCGTCCCGGTCTTCAATGCGAATCGGCATCTCGATCCGGACCGGCATCTTCGTTTTCGGGTCGGCCCAGACGGTGAGCGTGAAGCCTTCTTCCTCGACGCGGAACCCTTCGGCTTCGACATCGCCGATCCGCATTTTGCCGGCGGATTCGCCCTTCTTGTCGGCCAGCTTCCGCAGCCCCTCGATCTCGCTCTCGTGTACGTCCTTCTTGGCGTTTTTGCCCCGTTTGTATTCGATCAGCACGGCCGTCTTGGCGGCCGTATCGAGGAGCAGGGTTTTGGGTTGCTTGAGGTCGGTGATGCCGATCTGGCCGCCTCTCTCGTTGCGCATCAGGCCTGGCTCCTTGAAGAAGATCTTCATCGTTTCCGGCTCGTCGCGCTTGGGGTACTTGAAGGTGGACTTGTAGGTGAGGGTGCGGGCGTCGCGGAGTTTGGTAGCGACCTCGGCGAAGGCCAGCCGCGAGTGCAGCGGCAGAAGGCCGGCGAAGTAGACGGCCACGCCGGCCGCCAGCATACCCGCGACCGCGATTCTCCAGGCGTAACGCATCGGTTTTCTCCTGTAAAAGGGGATCGTTTTCGCTTCCGCCGCCGTGCGCAGAGCGGCCAGGGTACGGGCGACAGTTTCGTCCGACGGCCCTTCCGGTACGACAGTGCGGCGCAGGGCGTCGGCCGCACGGTCGAGCGGATCGTCGGGCGGACGTGACGGAGCGGTATCGTTCATGAGCGATCCTTTCGAGAGTTCGCTTGTTCCGGGTCGGGGGCCAGCAGCTCGCGCAACCGCTTGCGGGCGCGGTGCAGCAACACGCCGACGGCGTCGATGGACAGTTCCAATTGCTCGGCGATTTCCGAATAGCTCCAGCCTTCCAGCCCGTGCAAGCAGAAGACCGCGGCCTGCTTGGCGGGCAACTGGGCAAGCGCCTCGCGGAGCCGCTGGGCCAGCTCAGCCTCCTCGGCGGCCTGCGACGGCGGCGGCAGGTTCCCTGGCATCTCGTTCCAGTCGGCGGTTTGTTCGCGGGAGCGGCGGCGACAGCGCTCGCGGAGGCGGTCCACGGCACGAACGGCGGCCAGGCGCTGCAGCAGCGCCCGCCAGTTGCGCACCGTCTCCCGCCGGGATACCTCCAGGGCGGCGAGAAAGGCTTCCTGGAAACATTCGTCGGCGTCGGCCCGATTGTTCAGCAGACGGTAGGCCGTCTGCCACATGGCCGGGCCATCGCGTCGGAGGATCTCTTGCCAGTCCGGCATATGTTTCCCTTGCTGTCCGCTTGCTCCGACGGAATAGTCGTCGGAGGCCGAGGTTTTCTTACAGCCGGCGCGAACTCGGAGTGCCCAAAGCAGCGAAGACGTGGTATATCGTTTTTGTGCAAGCGTTTCCGACGTTGGGTTTTACAAGGCGTATGGCCGAACCTCGCACTCCCGCTCCCGCACTGCTCATCGTGGCCGTCTTCAGCCGGCACGAGGACGCTTTCTCCTGGGCACAGGCGCGGCTGGAAGCTCTCCTCGGCTCCGTCGGCCTGGCCAGTGATCCTTTCGTCTTCGACCAGACGACTTACTACGAAGCGAGCATGGGTCGCGATCTTCGCAAGCGCTTTCTCGCCTTCGAGCGGCTCGTGCAACTGGATTGCCTGGCCGACATCAAGCGGCAAACCAACGCCCTCGAACGAGAATTGGCGGCCTTGGGAACCTATCCCGAAGCGCGGCCGCTCAACCTCGATCCGGGCCTGCTCGTGTTTGGGCAAATTCATGCTGGCGACTACGAAGGACCAGGCGCATCGCATCTACCTGCGCGACGGCATCTTCGCCGAGGTGACGCTGCGCTATCACGCCGGCGCGTTCGAGCCGTGGCCGTGGACTTACGCGGATTATCGTTTGCCGTTCGTCCACGACTTTCTGCGTCAGGCCCGCGATTATTATCGTCAGCGACTGCACGAACCGAGGGAGCCGGATGAACGTCCCTGATTGGCTATCCACTCTCGCCGGGCTGTTTGCCTGTCCGCTGGCTGATCTCGGGGCTATTGACGGCCGTGCTGATCCGTCTTTCGCCGCGCCTGGGTCTTGTAGATCATCCGAGCGAACGCAAGTTTCACACCCGCCCCACGCCGCGCGGCGGCGGCCTGGCCATCTTCGCGGCCGTGGTCCTCTCGACAATCTTCTTTTCAATTTTCAATTTTCAATTTTCAATTTTCAATTTTCAATTTCTTCTCTCCCTCGTCATCGTCCTTCTCGGCCTGTGCGACGACCTTCGCCCCCTCCCCTGGCAACTTCGTCTCGCAGTCCAGTTCGCCGTTTCGGTCGTCGCCGTTTTCTTCTGTCTGCCGCCGGTCTCCTGGCAGGTCCGTGCGCTAACGATCCTGTGGATCGCCGGGCATATCAACGCCTTCAACATGCTCGACAACATGGACGCTTTATCCGGCCGGCGTCGCCTGGATCGCGGCCGGCTTTCTGGCGGCGGCATACGGGCTGGGTCCGCCGCCCGTCCTCGCGGATTGGGGCCTGTTCGTCATCCTGATGGGGGCGCTGTCGGGTTTTTTGTGGTTCAATCGTCCGCCGGCACGCATCTTCATGGGCGACGCGGGCAGCATGTTCCTCGGTTTCACCCTCGGTCTGGGCAGTGCGCGAGTGGCCCTACGTGAGGACGGCCCGGAATGGTCCTGGGTCGTGCCTCTGTGCATCCTGGCCGTGCCGTGTTACGATCTGCTGTCCGTGGTCCTGGTGCGCTTGTCGCAGGGCCGCAGCCCCTTCCATGCCGACAAGCAGCATCTCTCGCATCGGCTGGTCCGGCGTCGGCCTGTCGAGCCGGCTGGCCGTGGGGGTGATTTATGTCCTGGCGCTGGCCAGCGGGGCGAGCGGCCTGATACTCTATGCCGTGGCGAACGGGCCGATGGCCGCGCTGGTCTGCTGTCAGCTCGTCGCCTGGTGGATCGCCCTCGCCCTTATCGAAATTGCGGATCGCGGATTGCGGATTGCGGATTCCCAATCCAATCCGCAATCCGCGATCCGCAATCCGCAATCGAAGGAGTTGCCCCACGACCCGCAAACACAAAACGACACCGGCCGCGATTCCGGAAACGTCGCCGGCTCCTGAAGTGGACAGGACGTGGGATCGCACGGGTCCAGTCTTGTTGCGCCGTGCCCTGCTCGTCTTGGCGGCGACTCTGCTCGTGGCCCGTCCGCTGGTCCTCGGCGAAGGCCCCGGATTGACCGACAGCATGGCCGATTCCAGCGGCATGGTGCTGACCCTCTTGTGGATGGTCGCGGTTACCGGCTGGGCCGGCTGGCGCTTCTGGCTGCGCCCGCGCACCGGCCCGGACGCCCACGGCGCCGACATCGAGCAGAAAGCTACCGCGGCCGTGGGCTTTCGTCCTGCGCATTTCTTCGGCGGACTCGTGCAGACGGCGTTGCTCGTCACCGTGGCGGTTGTCGCGTTGAGTGCCGAGCTGGCGGCCCATTACAAGTTCCCCGCCCGGATCATGGCCTGGGAGTGGTTCGGGCTGTTTCTGACGTTCTTCGTGGTCCGCCAACTGGCCGTCACCCCGGCGGAACAGCGGGGGTTGTTCAACGTCCTCCTGGCCGGCGCCGTGGCGCTGGCGGCACACGGCATCTATCAGGATCGCATCGAATTGCCGGGCATGCGCCGGGATTTCGGCGACGTGGCGAAACTGCGCGAAGCGCTGGCCCGGCGGGGAGTCCTCGAAGATTACAGCGAAGGCGCACTGGAGCAGTATCTTCTGCGTTTGAAGCAGAACAACATCTTCGGCCCGTATGCCCATCCCAACAGCTACGCCGGCTACCTCGCCCTGTGGCTGCCGGGACTGATTGGAGCCGTCGTGGTGTGCCGGCGCACCGGCGCTCCGAACTGGCAAACGATCCTGGCAGCCGGCTGCGCCGTCCTGGCGGGTGCGGCGTTGTGGCTGACCCATAGCCGCGGGGCGCTGCTGGGTTTAATGCTGGCCGGGCTGGGTCTGGCCGTCTTGCTCTGGCGGCAGACCTTACGAACGCATTTGCTCGTCGCGCTGGCGGCCCTGCTCGTGCTGGTGGGATTGGCTTACGGTGCCTGGCTGGGCGGTTTGTTCACGTCCGGCATGGGCAAGGATGCCGGCACGATGGCGGTGCGCCTCGAATACTGGCGGACGACGGGGCAGATGATTTATCAGCACCCCTGGCTGGGCGTCGGGCCGGGCAATTTCAGTGAGAACTATCCGCGCTATATGTCCGAAACCGCCGACGAGAAAATCCGCGATCCGCACAATTTCGCCCTGGAAATGTGGGCCACATCCGGCCTGTTCGCCATGCTGGCCCTGCTTGTCGTGATCGCGGCGTTCTTCATGCGTATTCTCTCGTGGTTGGCGAGTCCCTTGTTCGCAACCATCCCGGAGCAGCCGCGCGAGGATGTCCTGCACCCGCTCGAAATCGGCCGCTGGGACTTCTACCTCGGCGGCATGTTCGGCCTGCTCCTGGCGTTCGTGCTGCGCGTCACCACGGGGCCGCCCGACGAGATCCTGGGCGAGACGTATGCGGCGGCCGTGCGGGCGGTGGTTTGGTTCGCCGCCTATGGCCTCTTTGAACGCATCGCCTGGTCTGAGCGTGGCCGCGCGCTGGCCTTGATGACGGGCGTGGCCGCCTTGCTGATTAACCTGTGCGTCTCCGGCGGCATCAGTTTCCCTTCGGTGGCAGGTCCCCTGTGGGCCGCCGTCGCCCTGGCCCTTAACGCCCGGCCCGCGGAGCCGTCGGCCTGGCTCAGCCGTCCGGGTGCGGTCCAGATCCTGCCGGTGCCGATCTTCGTGGTGCTGACCCTCGGTTATTCCATCTACCTCGTCTATCCCGTCATGAGCAGCGACGGTCTCCAGCGCGAGGCGACCCTCCGCGCAGCCTACTTCCGCAGCGAGGCCCAGAAGCCGACGGAGGAACAGGACAAAAACATTCGTCTCGACCCGCCCGGCTGGATGCAGCGGAACGTGATCGGAATGTTACTGGAGGCGGCTCAGCTGACTCCCCAAGACGCCCGTGTTCAGGGCCAGCTGGCGAGGTGGCTCGTCAGCTACTGGGAGCTGAAACTCCAGATAACGCGCCAGTCCGATCCCAAGGCCACGGAGTTGGCCCGCGCTCATGCCGATCGGTGCATCCGGCTCGACCCGGAGGGCGGCGAGGGCTACTGGGCCAAGTTTCATGTGCTGACCTTGATTGCCTTCCACTACGACATAGTCGCGCGGGAAGGAGCCAACCGCGACGCCCTGCGCATCCACGGTCTGGGCTGGAGCGCCCGGAAATTGTATCACGACGCGGCCGAGACTCTGGAGGGCTACCTGCCCTACGATCCGACCGACGCCAAGCTGCATTTCCAGATCGCCCGCGCCTGGTTCAAGGCGGAGGAGAACCAGAAAGGCCGGACCCACGCCGAGGAAGCGCAGCGACTCGATGAGGCCGCCGCCTCGCCCACGCGCAAATTAACTGACCCGCAGCGCAAGCAAATCCGGGATTGGCTCCAGGCCGCCGAGCCGGGCTGACTCTTGCCCCCCGTCTCCGGAAAAGGTATGATCGAAACCGTTCCGATGAGGGAGAGAGATAGTATACAAACGCTAAGCGAGATACCTTGACGCCATCAGGCGTTGAGATCCAGCCAATGTTCCATCGACGCGATCCCCAGCGGCAACGCTTGCTCGACCGGCCGACTCGTGTTCGGGTCGGTTATTTCCCCCGCTCTGGCCACGCCGGCGCCGAGAATGACTCGTTTTCCTCCCTCACGCTCACCGCAGCGGACGATTTCGCCACGCCCGGAGATTGGGACGCCAGCAGAAGGGAAAGGTAGGACATCGCCGTCTCCTGCCAGAAAGGTTGGGGTTGCGCCGACCAACGGAGGGTGTATTGACCGCATTGGGAGTTTTCTTACTCCTCCCCCACAAGGGGGGAGGGAGAGAACGGCCCCGGCATGGGAAGTGCAAACTTTGTTTGACGGAGGCCGCACCCGTTTTTGACATCGCCTGTTGGGAAGCAAGGCTGCTCGTCCCGCGACTGGATTGTACGCACGAACCTCGGCCCCAAGTGTCTGCCGGGCGACATCTTCCGAAAAAATCGGGCGGAGGATGTAAAACTTTTCCGGTGACGAAGATCGGAGGGGAACCGAGGGGGAGAAAGGGTGTTGGCTTGGCAGGAGCCTCGGAGAGAGCTACAATTTTGTTCAGAGTCAGGGTCGTCGGAAGAATGAAAGAAGAGGGCTCCATCGCCCGTTTCGCATCGGCCCTTGTTCCTTCGTGCTTCTTGAGGATGCGACCTGCCCTGACCTGCTCCCGAAGGAGGAATAGCCGTTATGGCGCGTCGCAGCGCCGACTCTGGACTGAATGGTAAAGTTCTGCCCACCCGACGTTCGGATCGGTTTTTGGACGGTTTGAAAGAGGCGACGACCGTCACCTTCGTTTCCCACGTCCACCCGGACCCCGACAGTCTGGGCAGCATGATGGGCCTGGCCCACCTGGTCGAAACCAACCTCGGCAAGCGCGACCCGGCTGACCCGCGACGGCCTCATCAGCCGGGCCGAGAACCGGGCCATGGTCGATCTGCTCGACATCGACCTCATGCCGATCGAGAAGGTCAGCTGGCACGACGGCGACGCCATCGTCATGGTCGATAGCCAGCCGAACACCGGCCGGCACAACCTCGACCCCTGCGTGCCCCTTTACGCCGTCATCGACCACCACGACACGCCCGGCGACCTGGAAGGCGTCCCGTTCGTGGACGTTCGCCGCACGCTGGGGGCGACCTGTTCGCTGGTGACCAGCTACCTGATGGAGCAGAACGTCGCCCTGCCGCCGCGCCTGGCCACCGGCCTTCTGTACGGCATCGAGACGGAACTGAGCGGCTACCCGCGCGAGGCCAGTCCCGCTGGACGACAGCGCCCTGCTCTACCTGTACCCGCTGGCTGACAAGGACCTGCTGGCCCGCATCCGCAACGCCCGGCTGCCGCAGAGCCATTTCGAGTGCATCCTGCACGCGCTGCAAAGCTCGTTCATCTACGACCGGCTGATCATCAGCTGGGTCAACGAGCTGCCGCAGCCGGAGCTGGCGGCCGAGGTGGTCGATTTCCTGATCCGCTTCGAGGAGATCGACTGGGCCGTGTGCGGCGGCGTCTTCGAGGACAAGCTGATTCTGTCGGTTCGCAGGCGGCCGCGGAGGACGCGCGGGCCGGCGAGATGCTGCGGCAGGTGGTGGGCAAGCTCGGCCGGGCCGGCGGCCACGACCGCCGGGCCGGCGGCACGGTGCCGCTGTTGAGTACGTCCGCCAACGCCGTCGAGCAGGTGCAGGGCGAGCTGCGGCGGCGTTTGCTCAAGGCGCTGCACATCGACGAATGCCGCGGCCATCGCCTCGTTTCGCGCAAGGAGATGCTGCAAAACCTGCACGCCTAAAGGGACCGCGCTCGCGTTTCGCTGTTTGCCACTTTGCCAATTCGCGGGGCGGTTGGCAAAGTGGATTCGGCAGCGCAAAGCGTTTCTGCAATGACCTTTACGTCAGAAAAACTCCGCGAGTTTGCCAGTTTGCCAACTTTGCCACACCGGGGCCGTGGCGTCCATTTCGCGAAGCCTGCTTCCCAAAAAGGGAGTCAGCCGCCGTCATGATCTCGGTTCGAGCGGCCACACCAACAGCGTCCCGTCTTCGTGGCCCGTCAGCAGCAGCCGACCGTCCGGGGACAAGGTCCTTGCCCCGGCCCACTGAGACTGCGGAGGCGATCGCCACAACTCCTCCCCACTCAACCCGTCCGTCACGACCTCCGTGTACCACCAGTCTCCATCCCGGAGCGAGGTGCAGGCGCCGGCGATCAGCAGACGCCCCGCAGGGGTGTACCGAAAGAGGACGGATCGACCGTCCTCGGTTTCTTCCTCACCGGCCGGGTGGGTATAGACCGGCCGAAGCTCGTCGCCGGAGACCGAGCCAGCGTACACGATGCCGTCGCCGTATGTCGCCGCGACGGAGAGGCCGTCGGGAGAGAGGACCAGCGGGCAGTCTGAGGAGAGGTAGTCGGGTTTGGATGGTCGCGGGGGGACGGCGAGACGACGCGGCGGATCATCCCGATCCACCTGCCAGACGAACAGGTCCCCGCTGCTGCCCAGGGCGGCGGCGCGACCCCCGTCGGCAACGGCCACACCCAGTATCGCGGCCGAACTCGGAACTGGCTGGCGCTTGCTCAAGCCGGTTTCCGGGTGCCATGTCACCACCTCGCCGTTGACCGTGACGACGATAAGTGTCTGCCCGTCTGGGCGCCACGCGACCCTCCGAGGGTCGATCTCGGGGTGTTCCAGTACCTCACCCGAGGTCCAGTCCCACACGGCGAGCCGGGACGTGTTCCGCCGGCCGGCGATCCGGGTTCCGATCGGGGCCAGGGCCAGCGGTTGCCAGTCCGTGGGAGGCGTCGGCCCCAGCCGTGTGCCGGTGCGCAGTGTCGCGCAGAACGACCTCGTTGGCATGATGGGGGCCGGGATATCCCAGGCAGGCCAGGCAGACCGCCCCGTCGGCCGAGAGTTCGATGCTCTCGACATGGGTAGTATGGCGATCGGGCGGCGACACGTCGGCCCCGGTGGTGGCGTCGAACAAATCTACCCTCCCACTCTTCCTCCCGCCGGCGACGAACCGTCCGTCGTCGCTGTAGGCCAGGTTGGAGAAACCGCGGGCCGGGCAGAGCAGGGTTTCCCGACTCGGGTCCGGGTGCCACAGGTACACGCCGTCCTCGCGCTGGAGCGCGATCCCGCCGGAGGCGTTGACCGCCAGGCTGTGGTAGAGGCCCCCCGTGTGCGAGCGCGGCCAGTCGCGCACTAGCCGGCCCTCGATCGGTTCCCAGAGGGCGACGGTCCCGGCCCAGTCCGCGGTCAAGAGCTGCCCCGTCGGCGTGAAGGCCAGCCGTCCGACCGGCCCGCCGTTCGTGAAAAACCGGATCAGGTGGCGCCGGGCGGCGATGTCCCAGCAGTGAACGAGGCCGCCGATCTGACCGGTCTGGCCGTGGCTGTAGCCGCCCGCCGCCAGCCAGCCGCCCGCACCGGCTGAAGGCGACCGAAAGAAGGACGTTCTCCATCGAGAAGCGGAACGGTGATCTCGGCTTCCCCTCGGCGTCGGTGTTGAACTCGACGACCGGGAGGCGCATGCGCGTGTCCCAGAGATCCACCCGGCCATCAATGTATCCCGTCGCCGCGACCCACCGCCCGTCCGCGGACATGGCCAGTCCGCTCCGGAGTTTGTCGGCAAAGCGGTGGATCAGAGAGGCCGTCAACGGCTCCCAGAGCGACAACCCGCCGCCGCTGGAGACGTAAAGCCCCTGTTCGTTCCACAGAAGCTTGCCGCCTCGATCCGCGTCCTGCGGTCTCCAGTCGCGGACGATCTCCCCGCCGGGGACCGACCAGATGCAGACGTGGTCGTCCTGATACCCCAGCGTCGCCAGGTAACGGCCGTCGGGGGAAAAGGTCAGGTCGTTCAATCCGGGGTTGCTGGCCGGCCACAGGTGCCAAAGCCGATTGCACCCCAGCCGAGCCGCCGCACCGGCCGGCAATGGGTCAAGCGACGGCGAGGCCGGTGCCGCGGGCGCGGCATTCGGCAGTTTCCCGCCCAGAGCGAGGGTGGCCGCAGTCGCTGTTACCGTCTGGTGAAAGTCGCGGCGGTTCATCGTGGGCACCTCGGGTCGGGGGGTCGGACGGCCGACGATATTCTCACGCTCGATTGAGGCAAATACAAGCCCCTCGCCTGTCTCGATCGGCCGGTTGCCCGGGCCTACGTCATTCCCTGGATCGCGGGAAGCTTGGTTTCTCACTCGGTCGGGAGCGCGCGTGCCCGGACACCGAAATGCGTTGCCACCGGGCGCCAGCGTCCCGTCAAAACCCCCGGCCGTACGCCGCGTGCTTTCTCACCAGCGCCATACTCGTGGAACCACCCCCGTCGAGCAACATTCCGTCCACGGCACCCAGTTTGGCCAGTTTGTCCACCGCTCGCCATCTCGACGCGTTCTCGAACACCGCCAGAAATAGCAGCCGCTTTTTCCAATCGACACCCACGGCGGTGCGGGCATCGGGCGGATCGCGCGGGAGATCCGGCCTGATCCGTCCATCCCGGAGCCACACGGCGCCCCGGCCGCCCAGTCCCCAGCGGGAGCGCCGCAGCACCGATTCGCTCGGCGGCCTGGCCGTTTCGAGGCACGGAACGAGTTGGTCATCGAAGCAGAGCAAGTACGTGTACTCGGGAATGTGGCTCACGACGTAATCGGCGATGGTGGCCTCCATGGAGCGGGCGAAATCCCCCGGCAGCGCTATCCAGCGGGCGTCCGCGCTAAAGTACGTCCCATTGACGGCGACGGCGAGTTGTTCTTTCTCCACAACCGTTGCGGTGCGCCGGAGCCGATATTGCCATCCTCGCTCCACCGCCTGGGGATCGAGCGGCGTCACGTAGAGTTCGATGCCGGGGGCGGTCAGATCGACGCGGACCCAATGCATCAGGCCGCTTCCTTGCTCGTCATCTTCGAGCCGTTCGCAGCCGTACGTGACGCCCTGGTAAATCTCCGCCGGCGGAACCGGATGCCGAAGGTTCAACCAGTAGATGCCGAGGGCCGCGAAGAGGAGGGCGGAGCCAATGAGTAAGAATCGGCGTCGGGTCATGGATCTTTCCGTCTGGCCCACGAGATGGTCAATCCCCTGGTCGCCGGCTGCTTGCGGTGGACGTTCGCTTGGATGATACGCCGATCCAGCGCTGCGGGCAACACGTCCGGTGGGCTGGAGTCCACCACAACCCTAGCCCCGGCCCGGTCACGGTCCATACTTGACGGCGGCGTGAGGCGGCGTCAGGATGGACGGCTGACCTGACTGGTGCCGCATTAGGAAGGACTGTCATCGTGGGTATTGATTACGTTGTCGATCTGGATTGCCCCCCGAAAAAGGCGCTATCTACCGAGCGGATCGTCGCGCTCTTGAAGGGTCAGAAGCAAGCCGAGATCATCATCGAGATGTCTCGCCGCCACGGAGATCAACGGCCCCCGGAGGAGTTGAGTTTCACGAAAATGGTAAGGAGGCCCGAGGGGACCGTCGAAGAGGAAATCAACGTCGGAACACTGCTCAACCAGGTGCGCGAGTTGGACCCCCATGCCCACCACTGCCAGGGATGCAAAGCCAACTTGCCCGGCATACCCTTCGGCTGTTACGGATCCATCTCCTACCCCATTTCCGACGGCTCCGAAGAATGGCTGATGTCCCTCTTGCCGGCAGACCTGAAAAGTCCGGCCGGCCACCTCCTGCGTTCCGCCGTCACCGATCTGAAGTACACCGGCGGCATGTTCCTCACCATGCGTCCCCAGGAAACGTTCTTTGAAAGGCGGACGCCGATCCGGCGCAAGTGGGGATCGTGGTTTTCCGGCTGGACGCTGACTTCCGACCAGTTGCTGCAAATGCTCTTCGGCCTGGGAAACTTACAGTCTTCTCACTGTAAAATGATGAGCATCATCCTTGGCCTCATCCGAACCGATGACACACCCCCACCGCCGCCTCTCTGCACTTTCCGCGAAGTCCTTACAGTTATGCGGCCAACTGAAGCAGCCGTTCAGCCAGTTCGCAGAATCTCTGTTTATTCGGCCGCCCGCACAAACCCGCGTGGATTTCTTGACGCAGCATTTCCCGCTGCAACGCCTTGCGCTTGTCCGCGTGCGACGGACGACGCTCCGCCGCGTCCCAAGGACACGCATGCCGATCCACCAACTCCGTCACGGACTTCTCCCAAGCCCACACCTCCAGCAAGCTGTACATCCACAGATTCAAATTGAACGCTCCCACACTCGCATGCACATTACGCACCTGCTGCTGGCCCGCCCCCCACACTTCCTTGACATCCTTGAACGTCTGCTCGATGGCGCCCCGATCCGCTGCCGCTTCCAAGATGTCCACGACCGACGCCGACACGTCCGTGCAGAAAAACGCCAGCCAACCGTCCTCCTCCTGGACGATCACCACGCGGATGCATCCACCCGCCGGCCGCCAGGTCGCCTCGAACGTCTTGATGGTCTTGACCACCTTCTTACCGTATTGCACGCATGCCACCGGCTGCCAACCCCCCGCCTGCAGCGCACGCTTGCCCAGGTCGATCTTGTCCTTGCCGTAGGTCGGCAACGGACCGCGTTGGCCCTGGCGACGCACGGCCGACGGCACACTGCGCAAGGCCGCATTCTTCCGCAACCGCGCCACCACGACGATGCCCTCTTGGCGGGCCGCCCGCAGGTACGGACGTTGCCCGTAGGCACCATCGGTTACGGCCCAGAGCGAAGAAAACCGCGTGCCGCTCCAGGTTTTCAGCCAGTGCAACTGCTCGGCTGCTTGTTGGAGTTTGGTGCGGAACGGCGGGCGTTGATCGGGGGGGAACGCATCGAGGTTCTTGCGACGCACATACAAGCTGGCTTGCAGGGGCAGAGCGTAGACTCCCCAATCGGGGTGCTTGGCCAGGGCCGCCAGCGTGACCCAAACATGGCCGTAGACGAACTTCTCGCCAGCCGGTCCCGGCGTGGGGTTGTGGTGGATGCCGGCGCCCTGGACCTCGGGGCCATAGCGGGGCGTCGGCGTATCGTCCAGCGCGACGACCAGGCGTCCGGCTGGCAACAGGGGTTTGACGGCCTGGAAGGTCTGCGTGGCCAACAGCGGTACTCGCCGTCCCACGGCCCCGACGGTGGCATAGCCTTGTCGAAAGTCGTCGGTGATGCCGGCGGCGCGGAACCAGGCGGTGACGGTGCGTCGTCGGCAGGCGAAGAGGATGCCGCCAAGCAGCAGCAACAGCCGCGCTTGGGAACGCCGTTGCAGACAGGAAGCGAGTTGGGCAAACCAGTGGGACAATCGGTCGGGCAGATGCGATAATGGCATGGCCGGCTCCTCGACACGGAGATGAGGTTTGGTCAACCATCATCGTGCTGAGAGAGCCGGTTTGTGTCCACCATCGCGTCATCGCCCAAAACCTCTAAGGTTTTCGCGGAAAGTGCAGGCCTCTGGAAACGCCCGACGGTCAAGTGGAGCAACTTGCACACGCCATCAATGCGGTTGGGTTGGCAGGCCAACTCGGGGTCGATCTGCTGGTTGATGCTTGAGAAGGGAAAGAAAAGGGCAGTGTGTTTTTCAAAAAAACAATTCAGGATGCTCTCTTTTTTTCCTTCACGCTAACAAAAAACTGGTGATCCCAGATGGGAAGTATCTATGTCTTAATCACGCGGCACTGGAAGCAAGATGAGAAAGTATAACCGTATGATATCGGTGGCCTGTCTTGTCGGTATAACCGCTCAACTAGGTTGTCAAAAGGATTCAGGCGGTCAAGTCCCAAACAGTTCTGATACGCAGCGCGCCATCATCTCTCAGGATCTCAAACCAGTATCTTTCGCAATTGGTTAGCGCCCTCGGTCGCCTTGTCCGACTGACCTGTCCCACAGAGCGCAGCTGCACTCCGGGTTTTTTGCTATCTTGCCTGCATGGACGAACCCGCTTGTTCAGGCTGCCAGGCGTTGCAACGCCGCGTCGCCGAACTGGAAGCCCAGGTCGAGCGACTTACCCGCCTGCTCGAACAGCAGCAGCGCGCCGGCAAGCGTCAGGCAGCCCCTTTTGCTAAAGGCCTTCCCAAGCCCAACCCCAAGAAGCCGGGACGCAAACCCGGAAAGGACTACGGCACCAAGGCGCATCGGCCGCCGCCGGAACGCATCGACGAGGTCCACGAGGCTCCCTTACCCGAGGCTTGCCCCGACTGTGGGGGTCCAATCGAGCCAACTCACGTCGATCAGCAGTATCAGGTCGAGATCCCACGACAGCCGGTCCACCGCCAATTTAACATCCACGTCGGCTGTTGTCGGCGGTGCCACCGGCGCGTTCAGGGCCGACATGCCTTGCAGACCTCCGACGCTCTGGGGGCTGCGGCGTCGCAACTGGGGCCGGACGCTCAGGCCACGGTCGTCGAGTTGAACAAGCAAGCGGGTCTGTCGCACGGCAAGGTGAGCCGCGTCTTGGAGAGCTTATTTGGCATCTCCCTGACACCGGGCGGCAGCGTCCACACCGTCTTGCGAGCAGCGCGGTGCTGCGAGCCGGTCTACGAAACAATCTGTCAGTCGGTCGCGCGGTCTGCCTGGGTTGTTCCCGACGAAACCGGCTGGCATGTCGGCGGCTGGGGTGCCTGGCTGCATGCGCTGGTAAGCGCCGAGGCGACCGCCTACGTCATCGACCCGACCCGCTCCGGTGCCGTGGCCGAGCGTCTGATCGGCGCAGACTACGCTGGAGTGATGATTCACGACGGCTGGTCGCCCTACGACAACTTTGAGCAAGCGCGCCATCAACAGTGCCTGGGCCACCTTCTACGTCGCTGTCACGAGATGCTCCAGAGTGCCGCGGCCGGCGCGGTGCGGTTCCCACGACGGATCAAGGAGCTACTGCTAGCGGCCCTGGGCCTGCGCGATCGCCATGCCGCGGGCCAGGTCAGCGATCATGGTCTGGCAGTGGCGCGAGGCCGGCTGGACAACGAACTGGCCGATGCCATATTCCCCCTCAAGAGCAACGCGGCCAACGAGCGGCTGGCGCAGCACTTGTGGAACCACCGCGATCAGCTCCTGACGTTTTTGCATGTGCCGGGTCTGGACGCCACCAACTGGCGAGCGGAGTTGGCCATCCGCTTCGGCGTCATTTTACGCAAGGTCTGGGGAGGCAACCGGACTTGGGTAGGAGCGCGAGCGCAAGCGGTGCTGATGTCGGTATGGCGAACATGCTGGCAGCAGGGACGTTCGGCCCTAGACTTCCTCAGCCAGTTCCTTCGCGGTGAATCGGTGATCCTATCCTTGCCCCCGTGACCCACCTGGTGACAACTCACGCAACTTGCAAAAGTTCTTTCGCCAACGACTATCTGCTGATACCATGCGCCAATCAAATGCGATCAGGAGAAGGCAGCTATGGCGCTCATTTTCAGGGGTAAAAGCCGCTGCCCGATTTGTGGCGACGTAATCGGGCAAGAGGACGATATTGTGGCAACCACGCATTTCATCACAGGCCGAGAAGACCCACTTTGGCGATTCTCGGACGCTGCAATGCACAAGAAGTGTTTTCTCAGT
Organism: uncultured Planctomycetota bacterium; assembly: GCA_963767535.1. Taxonomy (GTDB): domain Bacteria; phylum Planctomycetota; class Planctomycetia; order Gemmatales; family Gemmataceae; genus JAJPHU01. The sequence continues at coordinate 3,024,699 of CAVYEC010000003.1, read as the reverse complement.
TGGGAGCTGAGGGAAACATTTGTTGCCCAATTCAACGCCGAGATGGGAGCAATTACCTGGGGAAACGGTACTTTTCACGAGATGCAACCGGACGGGAGTATTCTCTCGAAGAAGCGAGAAGCGTGAGGCGACGACCGGATTAACGGCCCGCTGAACGAAGCTGCTAGAGAGGAACACGCTAATCAAATACAGACAATAAAGACAAAAAAAGAAAAAAGAGAAAGATAATTATTCTCCGCCGATTGCCTCTGTCAATCCTTTGATTCATTTCATATTTGTCTTTTATTCGTGTTATTCGTGTGATTCGTGGTTTCCCTCTTGGAGTTTTTATGAACTGGATCGCCTTGAAGATGTTGACGGGCAACCGGGCGAAGTATTTCGCCATCATCTTCGGCATCTCGTTCGCCGTCATACTCATGTCGCAGCAGGCCGCCATCTTCACGGGATTGATGCGCAACACAACGAGCCAGATCCGCGACATCCAGGGGGCCGACATCTGGGTCATGGACCCCAGCGTTCAGTTTGTGGACGACATCACGCCGCTGTCGAACAACGCCGTTTATCAGGTGCGCGGCGTGCCGGGCGTCGCCTGGGCGATCAAATTGTATTACGGCAAGGCCCGCGGCCAGTTCCAGGAAGGGAATTTCAAACAGTTCATCGTGCTGGGCATTGACGACCAAGACACTGGTCGGTGCGCCGCGGAAGATGCTGGTCGGCCAGCGCGGCGACCTGCGCCGGCCCGACGGCATCATCATTGATGAGAGTGGCTATCGTTACCTCTTCCCCGACCAGCCGATCGAGGTCGGCCGCGTCTTCGAGATGAACGACCACCGGGCGGAAATTGTCGGTGTTTGCACGGCCTCGCCGACTTTTCAGACTTTCCCGATCGCTTATACGACATACAGCAGGGCGCTGCGCTACGCCGCCCAGGAGCGCCGCGCGCTGTCGTTCGTGCTGGCCCAGGCGGAACCAGGCGTGTCGCCGCAGGAAGCGTGCCGCCGCATCGAGGAGCAGACCGGCCTGATGGCCATGTCGCAAAACGACTTCGCGTGACGGACGATGGCCTATTACATGAAACAGACCGGAATCCCCGTGAATTTCGGTATAACGGTGCTACTGGGTTTCATCATCGGCGCCGCCATCGCCGGCCAGACGTTTTACCTGTTCACGATCGACAACCTCAAGCAGTTCGGCACCCTCAAGGCGATGGGGGTGAGCAACGGGCGCATCATCGGCATGGTGCTGATGCAGGGGGCGGTCGTCGGGGTGCTCGGTTACATGATCGGCCTGGGCCTGGGTTGCCTGTTCGGGGACGTGGTGGGAATGCGCATGAAAAGCATGGGTCTGCCACCGATGAACTCCATGATCTGGCCGATCCCGGTCTTCACGGGCCTGGCCGCCGCGCTGATCGTCTTCGCCTCGGCCCTGATTAGCCTCCGCCGCGTCCTCCGCTTGGAGCCGGCCTCGGTCTTTCGATGAGAAGAGAAGAATGAAAACCACGAATCACACGAATAACACGAATAAAAGACAAAAGATAATAAATACAAGAAATCAAAGAAATGTAATTATTCTCTGGCGATTGTTTCAATAAGTGTTTTGAATTATTTTTCTTTTTCTTTTATTCGTGTTATTCGTGTGATTCGTGGTTTTCCTCTTGGAGACTTTATGGGTTGGATTGCCTTGAAGATGCTGACGGGAGACCGGGCCAAGTATCTCGGCATCGTCTCCGGCGTGACCTTCGCGGCGCTGTTGATCGCGCAGCAGGCGTCGATCGCTATCGGTCTGCTGTTGCGCACCACGTCCCATGTTCAGGATGTCGCCGACGTGGATATTTGGGTCATGGATCCGAATGTCCAGTTTATTGATGAGTTCAAACCGCTGACCGAAAACGACCTGTACCGCGTTCAGGGTGTGCCGGGCGTGGCCTGGGCGGTGCGATTTTATAAGGGACAGGGCCGGCTCAAACTCGATGTCGGCGGCGACAAGAAGAAGGCCAAGTATCAACAATCCGTCGTTCTCGGTCTCGATGATTCCACGCTGGTCGGCGCGCTGCGCGAGATTCTGCTGGGTAGTTTGGCGGATTTGCGAAAGCCCGATGCCGTCATCATTGACGAAAGCGGCTATCGCTACCTCTGGCCCAACGAGCCGCTGGCCGTGGGGCGCGAATTGGAGATGAACGACCACCGGGCCGTCATCGTCGGCGTCTGCAAGGCGTCGGACACCTTCCAGACTTTCCCGATCTTCTATTGCCGTTATCATCAGGCCATTCGCTACGTGCCGCAGGAGCGCAAGGTGATGTCGGCCATCCTGGTCGGGGCCGAGGAAGGGGTGCCGCACGAGGAGGTATGCCGGCGCATCATGGAGCAGACACGGTTAAAGCCCCTGAAACCCGGCGATCCGCCGCGGGCGGGGCTGAAGGCGCTGACGCGCGCTCAGTTCATCACGAGCACGCTGATGTATTACGTCCGACGGACGGGCATCGTGGTCAATTTCGGCATCACCGTCAGCCTCGGTTTCATCGTCGGCTGCGCCATCGCGGGGCAGACGTTTTACACGTTCACGCTGGAGAACCTCAACCAGTTTGGCTCACTCAAGGCGATGGGCGTCACGAACCTGCGCATCGTCGGCATGGTGCTGACGCAGGCGTTCGTCGTGGGGGCGTTCGGCTACGGCCTGGGTGTCGGTTCGGCGATGCTGTTCGGCAAGATGATGGCGAGCGTCGGCAGCCGGCTGGCGTTTTACATGCCCTGGCAAGTGCTGGCCGGCACCGCGGCGGCCGTGGGCCTGATCGTCGTGCTGTCGAGCCTCGTGAGTGTTTACAAGGTGCTGGTGCTGGAGCCGGCCGTGGTGTTTCGAGGATGAGCCGCATGTTGACTGCCATCACTCCGGCCATCGAGCAAGCGGTGCTCTGCCGGGGCGTAACGAAAGAGTTTGGCGACGGCGACTCGCGCACGCTGGCCTTGCGCGGGGTCGATCTGGAGGTGTATCCCGGCCAGATGACGCTCCTGGTCGGGCAGTCCGGCTGCGGCAAGACGACGCTGATTTCGATCATGGCCGGCCTGCTCGACGCGACGGCCGGCGACGTGACGGTGTTGGGGCGAGACCTCAAGCGGATGCGTGGCCGCCAGCTCGTGCAGTTTCGCGGCCAGTACATCGGCTTCGTGTTCCAGCAGTATAACCTGCTGCCGTCCTTGACGGCGGCGGAGAACGCGGCCGTGCCGCTCATCATCGCCGGCCACAAGCGCGCCGAGGCGGTGGCCAGGGCGAGCGCCATCCTCGAAGCGGTGGGCATGGCCGACAAAGTGAACGCGCTGCCGTCGCACCTGTCCGGCGGCCAGCAGCAGCGCGTGGCCATCGCCCGCGCCCTGGTCCATGAGCCGAAGCTGCTGGTCTGCGACGAGCCGACCGCCGCCCTGGACGCGCATTCGGGGCAGATTGTCATGCAACTGTTGCGACGAGTAGCTGTGCAGCCGGGCCGGGCCGTGATCGTGGTGACGCACGACAACCGCGTGTTCGGCTTCGGCGATCGCATTGTGCATATGAATGATGGGGTCATTGAACGGGTGGAAGAAAAATCTGTCATCCCGGTTTCATCCACATAGCCCCCGGCTTGCCGGGTGTGTATTTCCCCCGGCAAGCCGGGGGCTATGTGAAAAGACCTGGAGGTTTGCCATGAAAAAGCACCTAGGCAAATATCTGCTACCGCTGTTGGCGGCGGGAATGCTGGCGTTCGCGATTTACCATGTGGTGCAGGCGCAGCAGCAACCACCCAAGCCGCCGCCGCCGGTCGAACCGGCACGGACGCCGTTTGGAAACACGGTCGCGGGCGCCGGCATCATCGAGGCGCGCAGCCAGAACATCGCCGTCGGCGCGGCCGTGCCCGGCCTGGTGATGGAGGTGTGCTCGCCCGAAAAACTGGGCCGGACGGGCAAGCCGGGAATGATGCCGTGGGAAGCATTGATCGGCCTGCACGTCAAGCAGGGCGATGAACTCTTCCGCGTCGATGATCGCCACTTCAAGGCCATGCTCGCCTTTCACGAGGCGAACCTCGCGTCCGCCAAGGCGCAATTGTCCAAGCTCAAACAGATGCCGCGCAAGGAAGAGCTGGACGTGAGCAAGGCCAAGCTGGAGGTGGCCCGCGCCGCCCTGGAACTCCAGCGCGACATGGCCGAGCGCGATGCCAAGCTCGTCGGCTCACACTCCGTCTCGGAAGAGCAATACCACCAGCGCACGTTGAGCATGAAAGTGGCGGAGCAGCAGCGGCTGCAAGCACTGGCCGACCTGACCCTGACCGCCAAGGGCGCCTGGCAGCCGGACATCGACATCGCCGAGGCGGCCGTCAAGCTGGCCGAGGCGCAGATCCAGCAGGACAAAACCGACATCGACCGAACCATCGTCCGCGCCCCCGTCGATGGCGTGGTGCTGCAAGTCAACGTCCGGCCCGGCGAGTTTGTCGCGCCGGTGTCGAACCAGGCGCAGGTGGTGCTGGGGGCGATCACGGATGTCGTAAACGTCCGCGTGGACATCGACGAGCACGACATCCCGCGCTTCAAGCCGGGCGTCCCGCCAAGGCCAGCCTGCGCAGCGCGCAGAAACGAAGTACCCGCTGACGTTCGTGCGCGTCGAGCCGTATGTGATTCCGAAAAAATCGCTGACCGGCGACAATACGGAGCGCGTCGATACCGCGCGTGATGCAGGTGATTTACGCGCTGGAGCGCAAAGACCGGCCGGTCTACGTCGGCCAGCAACTCGACGTGTTCATTGACGTCAGCGAGCCGGAGACAAACAAGCCCGTCGCGCCGCCGGAATCGACAGGGAGTTGATCCGCCGAGCGATGCGCTGTTCCTGGTGCCCACGCTTTGCATGGACACGAGATGTAAATCTCACAATGTCCCCAAGCACAAATCGACAACCCAACACCCGCGAACGTGTGGTCCCGGCCCGCGAAGATGGCCCAAGATGTCCGTGTCCGTGCATCCGGCTTCTTCCAGGGCGTCGGCCAGGACCGCTAGCCGGCCGTTGTCCAGTATGCCCACCGGCATCTGGCGTTCGTCGTAGGCGCCCTGGGCGAGGCGGACCACCGTGCCATTGTTCCAGGCCTGGATGGTGGGATTGAGGCGGACGGGGCGGAAGGGGTTGCCGAGGAGGTCACGGACTATCTTACACATCCATTCGTTGCCATCGCTTCCGGCGTACTGCTGCACACCCCAAACACTGTGTGATGCCGCCCTCTCCACCTTCCGGTCTGCTGCCCAAGCCGCTACCCAAAGTGTTTGTGCGATGGCCACTTGTCCTGCCTCGTGCGTTCGGTGGCATGACGCCCACGCTGCCTTGCAGGCGGCATTCAGAGTCTTCCAACCCGTTTGCTTGTCTGCGAATCGTTCGCTCTCACGAATGGCTTCGCAATCCGATCGCACCCCTATCCGGCCCATTAGATAAAGAGCACACGCAACAGCCAGAAGACGAACTTTTCTTTTGCTCGCCTTACCCTGCAAGACTTCCAGCATCTTCTGCGGGTCCGCGCAGGCCAGCCACTCTGCTTCGGTCATGCCTACTCCCTCCGCCGTCCCTTGTCTTCGCTCATTCTGTCGCACCGCCGAATCGGATACCAGTCGATTCGTGCGGCAGGCACGGAGACACGCAGGACCGCAGAAGGGTCGCTGGACTGGCCGTTTTCGCCTGGCAACGGATAACAAACCCCCAGGAGATACCACGAAGAGCAATACTTTTACTCGTCCCGCGGCGCGAGTCGTTCGAGATGCCAAGCCTTCACTCCTTGAGGGGACGAGCGGAACAGATCGTGCCAGGCGGCGTCAAGTAGTGCCAGGCCAGTGAGCCGCCCAGCCTGTTGGCAGAGTTGGCAGTCTGGCGGACGCTTCCTTCCGTGTGGAGATAAGTTCAAATATATCAAGGGTTTGTGCAATCGAGCCACTCTGCCAAATGGTCGTGCCATTTGGCAGAGTGGCAGACAAACCCTTGCTGTGCCTGCGGGCTAGTAAGGGCCGTATTTCATTCACGCCTTTCGCTTGAACGCTACCATGCCCAGCGGCGGGACGGTGATTGTGAGCGTGTAATCCCGGCCGTGGTGCGGCACCGGGACGGTGTGGACGCCGCCGAGGTTGCCCTGGCCGCTGCCGCCGTATAAGGGCGCGTCGCTGTTGAGCACTTCCTCCCAGTAGCCCCCCTGAGGAACGCCGACCTGATAATTGTGCCGCGGCACCGGCGTTAAATTGCACACGAAGGCGATCGCGTCGTCCTTGTTGCGACTCTTGCGTAGCAGGCTGACCACGCTGGTTTCGGCGTCGCAGCAGTCGATCCACTGGAAGCCGGCCGGGTCGCAGTCGAGGATGTGCAGGGCCGGCTCGGCGCGATAGATCGTATTCAGGTCGCGCACCCAGCGGTGCAATCCCTTGTGCAGCGGCCAATTAAGCAAGTGCCAATCGAGGCTCGTGTCGAAATTCCACTCGTGCCACTGGCCGAACTCGCCACCCATGAACAGGAGCTTCTTGCCCGGCTGGGCGTACATGTAGCCGTACAGCACGCGCATGTTGGCGAACTTCTGCCATTCGTCGCCGGGCATCTTGTCGATCAGCGAACGCTTGCCGTGAACGACTTCGTCATGCGACAGGGGCAGGACGTAGTTCTCGCCGAAGGCGTACAACATGCGGAACGTCAGGTTGTTGTAATGGTACTTGCGGTGGACCGGATCGCGGCTCATGTAATCGAGCATGTCGTGCATCCAGCCCATGTCCCACTTGTAGCCGAAGCCGAGACCGCCCAGGTAGGTCGGCCGAGACACCTGCGGCCAGGAGGTCGATTCCTCGGCGAACGTGACCACATCGGGGTATTCGCCGTAGACACGCACGTTGAGGTTGCGGAGGAAGTCGATGGCCTGCAAATTCTCCCGGCCGCCGAACGGGTTGGGCGTCCATTCGCCTTCCTTGCGCGAATAATCGAGATACAGCATCGAGGCGACGGCGTCCACGCGCAGGCCGTCGATGTGATACTTGTCCAGCCAGAACAGGGCGTTGCTGATGAGGAAGTTACTGACTTCCTTGCGGCCGTAGTTGTAAATGAACGTGCCCCAATCGGGGTGTTCGCCGCGGCGCGGGTCGTCGTGTTCGTAGAGATGAGTGCCGTCGAAGAAGCCGAGGCCGTGCTGGTCGCGCGGGAAGTGGGCGGGCACCCAATCGAGGATCACGCCGATACCGCGCTGATGCAGCGTGTCGATGAGGTACATCAAATCTTGCGGCGTGCCGAAGCGACTGGTGGGGGCGTAGTAGCCGACCGTCTGATAGCCCCACGAGGCGTCGAGGGGATGCTCGGTTAAAGGCAAAAACTCGACGTGGGTGTAGCCGAGATCGTGAACGTAGTCGGCCAGGAGGGTAGCCATCTCGCGGTAGGTCAGCCAGCGGTTGCCCTGCTCCGGCATGCGCCGCCAGGAGCCAAGATGCACCTCGTAAATGGACATCGGCGCGTCCAAGGCCTGCGCCCGGCCGCGCAGGGCCATCCAGTCCTTGTCGCCCCATTCGTAGCCGGACAGATCCCATACCTTGGAGGCGGTGCGCGGCCGAATCTCGGCGGCGAAGCCGTAGGGGTCGGCTTTCTCGACTGCGTAATCGTGGACGCGCGAGCGGATGGCGTACTTGTAGACCGTGCCCTGTCCCACTCCGGGAATGAAATTCTCCCAGATGCCGGAAGATTGCACGGGGTGCAGCGGATTGGCGTTGGGCCGCCAGCCGTTGAAATCGCCGACGACGGACACCTCGCGCGCGTCGGGCGCCCAGACGGCGAAGTGCGTGCCCTGGATGCCGTTCCGCTCGGTCAGGTGCGCGCCGAGCTTCTCGTAGGCGCGGTAGTGCGTCCCTTCCGACCACAGGTAGACGTCAAAATCGGTCAACGTCGCGGTGATCACGGTGTCGATCCTCCAACAAGTTCTTCGTTTAGCCGCGAGCCGTAGGCGAGCGCTCGCCTACGGCTCGCGGCTAAACGAAGGTAGCGCGAGAATGCCGCGGAGCGGAATGCGGACCCAGTCGGGGCGGTTGTTCAGTTCGTAATTCAGCTCGTAAAACGCCTTATCGAGCATGAACGCATCGAGCAGTGCCGCGAACTGCGCCGGATCGTCCGGCAAGAAAGCCGCCCCGTCCGCCGCAGCGCGGTACGCACGCAGAAACGCGGCCGAGACCCACTGAAACCACAGGTTCGCCCACGGCTCCAGCCGGCTGAAGTCGTTCGCATGGTCCTTCGTGAAGGCGAACAGTCCCGCGTAGGCAGCGTAGTGATACGAGCGGATCATGCCGGCAACGTCCTTGAGCGGCGACTGCTTGGCCCGCCGTTCTTCCACCGTCCGCGTCGGCTCGCCCTCGAAATCGAGGATGACGAAATCGTTCTCGACGCGGAGCACCTGTCCGAGATGATAGTCGCCGTGACAGCGGATCTTGGCGGCCCCCGCGCGGAATGGCGAGGACTCTTCTAACCTACCAAGGACTTTGGGGCCGTCCTCCATCAGCTTTCGAGCCGAAGGCGTGACTTCCTGCGCGAGTTTATCGAGGTTGGCCCGCAGCGCATCGAGTGCTTTGCGTCCTTGAGCGCGAATGCTTTGACGCAGCGTGTTTGCGTCCGCCGCCGTGAACGGCTCCGGGGCGAAGTGGGGATCGTCGGAATCGCCAGCCAAAGCGCGATGCATCTCCGCCGTCCGCCGGCCGAGCGTGGCGGCCGCGTCGAGATAGGGGCCGATCGCGTTTTGGACGTTCGCTGGCGGAGTCGAGGAAGCCCGTTCGAGCGGAGGGCGTTCGTCCACTTTCGGCGCGGACCCGGCGACAGAGGCACGCTCGTAATAGCGGCTCAACTCGTCTAGAACGTGTTTCCAGCCGTCCGCCTGGTTGGACACGCGCGCTTGAAGGATGGCGAGCGTGTAAAACTCGGAACCGGCACCGTGATACTCGATGGTGCCCGCCACGCGCGGGATGCGCTCGAATTGGCCTTTTTCCGTGAGGAATCGGCCGATCTCGAAATCCGGGTTGATGCCCGCCTCCAATCGCCGAAACAGTTTGAGCAAGAGGCGCTTCCCGAAGAACAACAGAGAATTGCTCGACGTGGCCGGGCCACGCTCGACGGACAGCGGTTGGTCGGGGTTGCCGCGCAACTCGGCGAAGGCCGCCGTCGCGAAGGCACGCACCCGACCCGAACGCAACATAAACTCTCGTCCGGAAGCGATGGCGGCCAGCAGCGACATACAGGTGTCATCGTCCGCCAGGGCGTCGTGCAGGACGGCTTCGCCCTGCGTTCCGGTAAGCCGAGCGATCACCCACGGTTTCATGGATTCCATCAATCGGCGGCTGGCCTGACCGCTCGCGATTCCGAGAGGGAAAAAATAACGGTCGCTCTCGCCGTCCGCGAAGGTCACTTCCAGAAGCGCGAGATAAGATTGTGCCGAGAAGTCGCCCCGGTCGATCACCCGTACTCTCTCGACACGACGGGCCTTGCCGCCGAACCAGCGTTGACGGTGCAGAAAATCCGGCAAAACGGAACGCTCCAGCGCCTCCCCCGCCCTCCCTTCCAGGACGGTCTGCCAATCTCCCGTTACCTCAAGCGTTGGCACCATCTCGCCTTCCTTCGTAAGGTGGGCCGAGTCTTCGAGGCCCACCGGCGGGGCTTTCTCAGAAGAAATAGTCGAAGTCCTGTTCCGAACGGACGCGCTTGCGCAGACGGAAGACGTGGGCGGCCGCGGCCGAGGGGTCGAGGCGGACGAAGTTCGATTCGCCGTTCCAGATGTACCGGGCTTGCGTCAGCAGGTCATGGACCTGATACGGCTCGCCCGGACGCAGGCCGAACTCGTCCAGCGGCACGCGCACCCAGCCGGACTGGGCGTGGTGCGGATCGAGGTTGACCACCACGAGGATGATGTTGGACAGGTCCGGCGTGCTTTTGCCGTAGAAAAGCAGCTGGTCGTTGTCGGTCGGATAGAAGCGCAGCCGATCGTTGGAGTGCAGGGCAATGTTCTCGCGACGGATAGCGTTGACCAGGCTGATGAACTCGGCGAAGACGTTGGGTTTGTCCCACTCCCAGTGCCGAATCTGATACTTCTCGGAATCGAGGTACTCCTCACTGCCGTGCTTGACCGCCTGGTGCTGCATCGTCTCGAAGGGCGGCCCGTAAATGCCGTAGGCCGCTCCCAGTGTGGCCGCGAGCACCAGACGAATCTGGAACGCACCGCGCCCGCCGTATTGTAGATACTCCGGAAGGATGTCGGGCGTGTTGGCGAACAGGTTGGGCCGCATGTAATGGCGCACCGCCGTTTGCGTCAACTCGGTGAAATACTCGGTCAACTCGTGCTTGTTGTTGCGCCAGGTGAAATAAGTGTACGACTGCGAGAAGCCGCTCTTGGCCAGGTAGCGCATCACCCTGGGCCGCGTGAATGCTTCGGCCAGAAAAATGCTATCGGGATAACGACCCTGCACCTCGCCGAGGAGCCATTCCCAGAAGCGGAACGGCTTGGTGTGCGGGTTGTCCACGCGGAAGATGCGGATGCCGCGCTCGCACCAGAAGAGCATGACGCCGAGCAGTTCCTTCCACAACCCCTGCCAGTCGGCACACTCGAAGTCGAGCGGGTAAATGTCCTGGTACTTTTTCGGCGGGTTCTCGGCGTACTTGATGGTGCCGTCGGGGCGGTGGCGGAACCATTCGGGATGCTCGCGGACCCAGGGGTGATCCGGCGAGCATTGGAAGGCGATATCGAGCGCGATTTCGAGGCCGTGATCCCTGGCGGCGGCGACGAGATGATCGAAGTCGGCCGGCGTTCCCAGTTGCGGGTGGATTGCGGTGTGGCCGCCCTCGGCCGCGCCGATGCCCCACGGACTGCCGGGGTCGTCGGGACCGGGGGTCAGGGTGTTGTTTGGCCCCTTGCGGAAGCTCTTGCCGATCGGATGAATGGGCGGGAGGTAGAGGACATCGAAGCCCATGTCGCGGACGTAGGGCAAGCGCTTCTCGACATCGCGGAAGGTGCCGTGCCGGCCCGGCTCCGAAGTAGTGGAGCGCGGGAACAGCTCATACCAGGCCCCGTAGCGGGCGCGCTCGCGATCGACAGTGACACTCAGGACGCGCTCATAGGTCATACCGTTACTGCGGTCGGCCTGGCGTGCCATGACTGTGCCGAGGACGGGATCGAGGGCGGCCCGGACGCGGCCGGCCGGGTCGTCGCCTCCGGTCATGGAGTCGGCCCACCAGCGCAACCAATCGCCGTCCTCTGCCTTGGCCCGACGGGATGCTTGCTTGACCAACTCCGCGCCTTCGAGCAACTCGCCGGCCACATCCTGGCCCGCTTCGACTTTCTTGGCGAGATCCCGCCGCCACGAGGCGAAACGATCAACCCACGCTTGCAGGGTGTATTCGTACCGTCCCAGCGCCGTGACGGGGAAGCGGGCAGCCCACTGGTCATTGACCCGCGCCTCCATCCCGACTTCCTTCCACTCTTCCTCGGAGGCGTGGCGATAGCGCAGGACGGCGGCGAGCATGTCGTGTCCGTCGGCATGGATATCGGCGCTGACGACCACTTCCTCGCCGACGGTGCGCTTGATGGGAAAGCGTCCGCCGTCAATTTCCGGCTCGACGCCTTCAATGATGACACGGGAGGGGACTCGATCCGGCAGACGTTGCATCGGTTCTGACTTCTTGGGGTCTCATGACCAGCGGCGGCACAGCGCTCGTGTGCCTTCCTCAGTGCAGCCGAGAAAAGGTCGGCAAATGCGGTGCCATAGCACATAGCCCCGGCTTGCCGGGGCTGGGTGTCACTCTGTCGGCTTCATTGTAGAGTTTTCCGCCCTGCATGGGCATCATGTGGCGCGGGATTTGCTTTTCATCCAATGTTTCCGGCAGGCAGAGCATTAGGCTGGCCGGCAGACCGCGCCGGCTACGGATTGCGCTCCGTGATTACGCCCTCTGCTCACGATCCGTACAGGCCGGCGAAGGACGAAGGCCAAAAGGAGGGGGAGGGCGAGGAGGAGCGTCGGCCTGGGGATGCAGCAACGATGAGAGATGCCACAACAAGCGATGCGGAAGGCAGTAAGGCGAAGCGACGGTGTGGGGCCGTCGGAGAGAAGGATGGGGCAGTACGTTGGCGCGTATGGGCGCGGCGGGCAGGCCGGGTGGATCTGGTACTCCTGGATGGTCCCCAGCACCGCGAAGTGCCGATGCAGGCGGAGGAACGCGGGTTCTTTCACGCCGTCCTGCCCGCTGTTACCGAAGGGCAGCGCTACGCCTTCCGCCTCGACGGGGGTCCGGAACGTCCCGATCCTTGCTCGCTATGGCAACCCGACGGTGTACACGGTTCCTCCGCGCTGGTTCGTCCCGAGAAGTTTGCCTGGACGGATCAGAACTGGAAGGGCATCCCCTGCTGGGATCTCGTCTTTTACGAATTGCACGTCGGCACGTTCACATCCGAAGGCACGTTCGAGGCGGTCGTCCCACGTCTGAAGGATCTGCGTGAGCTGGGCATAACGGCCGTGGAACTGATGCCGGTGGGCCAGTTCCCCGGCTCCCGCAACTGGGGCTACGATGGCGTGTTGCCTTATGCGGTGCAGAACAACTACGGCGGGCCGCACGGGTTGCAAAAGCTGGTCGATGCCTGTCACGCCGCGGGATTGGCCGTGTTCCTCGATGTCGTCTACAACCATTTCGGTCCCGAGGGCAACTACCTCGCGGAGTTCGCGCCGTATTTCACTGATCACTACAAGACGCCCTGGGGCATGGCCGTCAATTTCGACGGGGCCGGCTCCGACGCCGTGCGCGACTTCGTGCTGGATAATGCCCGCATGTGGCTGGAAGAGTTCCATTTCGACGGCCTGCGACTCGACGCTGTTCACGCCATTTACGACCTCGGCGCACGCCATATTCTCCGGGCGGTGAAGGAAGTGGCCGAGGACGTGGCCCGGCGGGCGGGCCGACTCGTTCACATCATCTCCGAGAGCGACCTCAACGATCCGCGTTTGCTCCTACCTCCGGAGCGCGGCGGGTATGGACTGGATGCCCAGTGGAGCGACGACTTCCACCACGCCGCCCACGCTTTTTTCACCGGCGAACGCAACGGCTACTATCAGGACTTCGGCAGTGCCAAACAACTGGCCAAGGCGCTGACCGATCCGTTCCTGTACGCCTGGGATTACAGCCCCCACCGCGACAAGAAGCACGGCGCATCCCCCGCAAGGACTGTCCGGCGATCGCTTCGTCGTCTGCCTGCAAAACCACGATCAGGTCGGCAACCGCGCCCGCGGCGATCGCTTCCCGGAGCTTCTGCGCGACCCGGCCAAGCAGCGGTTGTCGTCAAGCCTGCTGCTTTTGTCGCCGTATTTGCCGCTCCTGTTCATGGGCGAGGAGTACGGCGAAGAAAACCCATTTCCGTTCTTCTGTTCGTTCAGCGATCCCCCGCTCATCGAGGCCGTGCGCGAGGGCCGCAAGCGCGAGTTCGCCGCCTTCGTCGGTCAAGGCGAGGTGCCCGACCCGCACGCCGAAGCGACGTTCCAGTCCGCGCGTCTGAGTTGGTCCTGGCCCGAAGGAACGCCGAGGGCGGGGTTGCGCGCGATTATGCGCCGATCTCCTGACGGCCCGCCGCGAATGGCCGGCGCTGCGCGATTTCGAGCGGAGAACGGCCCGTCTTCTACCCGATGAAAATGCCGGTCCCGTATTGGAGTTGGTGCGCGGCGCGGACGGAGCGGAATCGGTTCAGGCGCTTTTCAATCTCGGCAACCGGCCGTACCCGCTGCCGGCCAAGCGGGGCGGCCAGCGGATACTGTTCAGCTCCGAGTGGACGCGGTATTGCGGTCCCAGGAGGGACTTCCATACCCTCGACGAGTTGTTGCCGTGTGAGTGCGTTGTCGTCGGCCCGTCCGCCACATAGCCCCCGGCTTGCCGGGGGTGTTTGATTTCCCCCGGCAAGCCGGGGGCTATGTGTTAAGCAAAGGAGCGTCATGAGCGCCGCCGATGATTTGTCGCGCAAGGCATGTGAAAGGGCCGCGGGGTTGCGGCGACTTCCCGAAGCCACGTATCGGCTTCAATTCCACGCTGGTTTCACCTTCCAGGACGCCCGGCGGATTGTGCCGTATCTGCGCAACCTGGGGATCACGCACTGCTACGCTTCTCCGTACCTGCGGGCGCGTCCGGGCAGCACGCATGGCTACGACATCATTGACCACGCCTCGCTCAACCCCGAGATCGGCAGCCCCGACGATTACAAGGCCCTCGTGGCCGCGCTCCAGGAGCACGGGTTGGGACAGATCCTCGATACGGTGCCCAATCACATGGGCATCGCCACCAACGACAACGCCTGGTGGAACGACGTGCTGGAGAATGGCCCCGCCTCGCGCTATGCCGGCCATTTCGACATCGCCTGGCGGGCCTCACCGCGCCCGGAGCTGCAAGACAAAGTTTTGCTGCCGGTCCTCGGCGAGCCTTACGGCGACGTTCTGGAGAAGGGCCAGCTCCGGCTCGCTTTCGAGGGCGGCGCGATTACCATCACGTATTTCGACCGCCGTTTTCCGCTCGCCCCCCATAGCTACGGCGACGTCCTCGGGCATCGGCTGGAGGAGCTGGAGCGCTCGATGGAACCCGAGTCGCACCCCTTGCTCGAGTACCAGAGCATTTTGACTGCCGTGCGCAACCTTCCCGATCGTATGGAAATCAGTCCGGAGCGCATCGCCGAGCAGCAGCGCGAGAAGGAGATCATCAAGCGCCGGCTCGCGGCCCTGACGGGCGAGAACAAGGTCGTGCGCGAGTTTATCGAGCGCAACCTGGCGCGGTTCAACGGCAAGGAGGGCGACCCGCACAGCTTCGACCTCCTCGACAAGCTGCTCGACCAGCAGTGCTACCGCCTCGCCTTCTGGCGCGTGGCTTCCGATGAAATCAACTACCGCCGGTTCTTCGACATCAACGATCTCGCTGCCCTGAGCATGGAGCGCGCCGACGTTTTCGAGTCCGCCCACGCCCTGATCCTGCGCCTGCTCGCCGCCGGCGATATCGGCGGGCTGCGCATCGACCATCCCGACGGGTTGTACGATCCCGAGCAGTATTTTCGCCGGCTCCAGGAGCATTATCTGCTCGCCTGCGCCCGCGTCGTGTTTGACACCGACGCGGAGTTTCAGGCGATGGATTGGATGGAGCTGGAAGGGCAGCTGCGCCAGCGCTTCGCCGCCAACATGCGGGGTGGCAAGGACTCTCGGCCATGCCACGGCACCAACCTGGACGGCTGGCCCTTGTACGTGGTGGTGGAAAAAATCCTCGGCCCCAGCGAACCGCTGCCCGACGACTGGGCGGTCTACGGCACGAGCGGCTACGATTTCGTCAATCAGGTCAACGGCCTGTTCATCGACACCGCCGCGGCCGAGCCGTTGCGTCGCGTGTACCAGGACTGGATTCAGGACGGCACGCGCTTCAACGAAATCGTCTACCAGAAGAAGCTGCTCATCCTGCAACTTTCGTTGGCCAGCGAGTTGTACATGCTGGCTTACCAGCTCGACCGTTTGGCCCAGAAGAGCCGAAAATCCCGCGATTTCACGCTCGACACCCTGCGGCACGCCTTGCGCGAAGTCATCGCCTGCTTCCCCGTCTATCGCTCCTACATCAGCGAGGAAGGCGTTCATGAAGCCGATCGCCGTTATGTCGAGATGGCCGTCCGCCGGGCCAGGGTCCGCAACCCCCTCGTGAGCGCGTCCGTGTTTCGCTTCATCCGCGACATGCTCCTGTCGGAATCGCCGGAGTCGTTCACCGCCGAGGACCAGGCCGAGCAGCGCCGTTTCGCGGGCAAGTTCCAGCAAGTCACCGCGCCGGTAACAGCCAAGGGGATCGAGGACACCGCTTTCTACGTCTTCAACCGCCTCGTCTCGCTCAACGAAGTCGGCGGCGACCCGGCCCGCTTCGGGGTCAAGCCCGACGCCCTGCACGCCTACAACCGCGACCGCCAGGCCCATTGGCCCTACTCCCTGTCGCCCCTGTCCACGCACGACACCAAGCGCAGCGAGGATGTCCGCGCCCGTATCAATGTTCTGTCGGAGATGCCGGACGAATGGCGCGCCGCGCTGGAGCGCTGGGGCCGGCTCAACGCACCGCACCGCCAGCAGGTCAACGACCTGACGGTGCCGGACGCCAACGACGAATATCTTCTTTACCAAACACTCGTCGGCGCCTGGCCGCTGGGAACGGTCTCCACCGAGGAACACGCGGACTTCGTCAAGCGCATCCAGGCTTACATGGAAAAGGCGCTGCACGAAGCCAAGGTCCACACTAGCTGGATCAACCCCGACCCGGACTTCGACAACGCCATCCAGGGTTTCGCCCAGCGCATTCTGGACGACAACACGAGCGGTCCCTTCCTTCAGGATTTCCGCGCCTTCCAGAGTCGCGTCAGTCATTACGGCCTCTTCAACTCGTTGGCGCAAACGCTGTTGAAGATCACTTCGCCGGGGGTGCCGGACACTTACCAGGGGACCGAGTTGTGGGATTTCAGTTTGGTGGACCCCGACAACCGCCGGCCCGTGGACTACGATCGCCGCCGGAAGATGCTCGGCGAGCTGCAAGCAAACACGGACCCGGATCGGCGCGAGCTGGTGCGTGGTTTGGTTGCGGCCAAGGAGGACAGTCGAATCAAGCTCTACGTCACCTACCGAGCGCAGCACTACCGCCGCGATCATCCAGGCCTATTCAGCGCCGGCGACTATCTTGCGCTGGAAGCAACGGGAGCGAAGGCCGAACACCTTTTCTCCTTCGCCCGTCAGACCGGCGACACGGTGGCCGTCGTCGCCGTTCCTCGGTTGCTGGTGAGCCTGACGCCGGATAGCGCCAGCCGCCCCTGGGAGGATCGGTCTGGCAGGATACACGGCTTTTGTTACCGCGCGTCGATCCGTCCTGGCGCTGGCACAACATCTTCACCGGCGAGCGCCTGGCCGCGCTGGAGCAGCAGGATCAACTTTCGCTGGCCGTCGGCGATGTGTTCGCGCATTGCCCCGTCGCCCTGCTCCTGGGCGAACGCGGCAAATAACAACCTCACCAGCCCGCAGCGCCAGCAAGGGAAATACCCTTGCTGGCGCTGCGGGCTGGTGAGGTTGTATCCGGCTCATGGACTCGACCGAGGCACCGGCGGCGGTGGTTCGAGCAACTGCGGATCGACCCGAGACGGTGCCGGAGGCTGAGGCGACCCCGATTTCCGTGACGCCGGCCGAATGTCCGGCAGCGCGTCCGGTGGACGAGGCGGAGGCGCCGAGGGAGGAGCGACCGGCGGTGCGGCCGGGGCGCTCGCCTGGTTCATCGCCACGGCCGGCTGGGAGGCTTGTTTTTTGCGCGCCTCGCCGTCGGCCGAGGGCATCCGGTAATTGTTCTTCGTGGGGATCGCCGGCGGCCAGGTGCCGTCGCCGCCGCGCAGGACCGGATCGGGCAGCGGCGAGCAGGGATGCGTTTGCATGAGTGGATGTGGTTGCTCCAGATCGGGCAGCACCGGCACCGGCTCCGTCGGCAGGCGCTCCTGCCCCATGCGGAACATGTCGTTGGTTTGAATCAGGTCCGTCACATCCACGACCGCTTGCCACATTCCGCCGAGGTTGACGATGTAGCTGGCGATGCTGGTGGTCAGGATTTGCTGGGCCACCACTACATCGTTGATCGTCGGCGGAGTGATCTGGATGGCCGGGCCGACGCCGGCGGCCGGGCCAGGTAAGTTCGTCGGCCCCTCAACCTGATAGCGCTGGTAGATCGAGTCATAGACGCGCACCAGGTCGGGAAGGATCTTGTCGCGGTACAAAAGCAAGTTCTGGTGAAACGTCCGATAGCGGTTGAAGGCGTCCGACAGTCTTCCGTACAGGTCGGTACGGACGCGCAAGGGTTCTTCGCCGGCCCGAACCACATTGGCCTGGGCGGCGGCGATGCCGCCCTGGTTGCGGTTCCAGATCGGCACCGGCACGCTCACCGCCAGGCTGGGGGCAATCGCGTTGGGAGGGCCGGTGTAGTCCTTCTGGATCAGGAAGCGGACATCGACATCGGGGAACGGCATGACCTGGGCCAGAAGCAACGAGAAACGGGCCTGCTGGAGCGTGTTGCGGGCCGTCACCACGTCGGTATGGTTGTTGAGGACGTGGTTTTTGACCTTGTCGAAATCGAAGACCGGCACCGGCATATCGACCCGGCCGGCCACCTGCGTCATCGGCATCCCCGGCAGACCCATAGTAGAGGCCAGCAGCTTCCAGGTGCTGATGTAACTGTTGCGCACCGCCACGAGGTTCGTTCGGGCCGTGTTGGCCAGGGCGCGCAAGTACATCGGCTCGTAGGCGGCGATGGTCAGCTCGACGGTGCGCACCTGCCCGGCCTGGATCTCGTAGATGGCGTCAATGAACGCGACCAGTAGGCGGTTGATGCGCATGTTCTCGCGCGCCACCAGCAGTTGGAAGTAATAGGTTCGGATGCGGGTCGCCAGGTCCATTCGCGCCCGCCGCAAGGCGACCTCGGCGTTGCGCAGGTCCATGGCGGCGACGGCGCGGTTGAGCCGCAGCTTGCCAGCCGTTCGGAAGACCTGGTCGATGTACCCGCCCGGATAGCCGGCCCCGCCGGTGGTGCCGAACGTGTCCACCTCGAAGCCCATGATGGGATTGGGCATCAGGCCGGCCTGGAAGGCGTTGCCGCGCGCGTTTTCCACATCGGCGACGGCTTGCTTGATAAGCGGGCTGCTGCTCATGCCGAGTTGTTGCAGCTCCGCCAGGGTAATGGGATGGCCATACGGTCCCGGCACACCGTCGTAATCCGGGCCGGGCGGCGGCAGCGGTGGAAACTCCTGACGGAGTTGCTCGCGACGCTTGGCCGGGTCGGTCAGGCTTAAGTGCAGATGCGGCGGAGACCCTTCCGGTAAGAGATCCGGCGGCAGTCGCAACGGCTGTCGAGAAGACTTCTCCAGATCCTTGAGCAGGTCGAAGCGCCGCTCGGCCGGCCCCGGAGGTTCCTGGGCGCCCGCCTCGGTGTGATAAGCGGTCTGGGTAATCGACTCGTCGTCGGCGGAGGGCATGAGGGGCTGCTGATCGGGCGCTTCCAGTTTGCGAATGTCGAACGGTTGCTTGGAGATGTCGCACACCACCGCATCGATCTTGGCGCGAACGGGGTAATAACAACCCACGAGCCAGAGCGGCCCCAGCAGAGCGAGCCACCAAGTCGCGGATCGGAGGACCATGCGTTCAGCTCCCGTGTCCGACTTGGAAGGACGCCTTCTTTCCGGCTCGAACATCCCCAGCGCCGCCCGAGCGCCGTCACACGGCGCAAAGTCTGCTAGTTGTATCGACCATACGGAGGGGGCAGGGCCAGTTTTTTTCGCTTTCGGCCAAAGAAACTCAAGTTCGCGCTTGCCCCCGCCGCCGCCGCGCCTCGGTATGATAGGCGAGAGGGGAAAACTCGGTGGAGAGAGTCGATGTCTACCTATCTTCTGTACGGTGCCAATGGTTACACGGGCCGATTGATTGCGCGGGAGGCCGTGGTGCGCGGCCAACGTCCGGTCCTGGCCGGACGCAACGCCGAGGCCGTCGGCGCTGTGGCAAGTCAATTGGGACTGGAACATCGCGTCTTCGCAATGGAGGATACAGCCGCAACGCGGGCGGCACTGGAGGGAATGACGGCCGTGCTTCACTGTGCCGGGCCGTTCGCGCGCACGGCCGGGCCGATGGCCGATGCCTGTTTGGAAGCGCGCGTTCATTACCTCGACATCACCGGCGAAATCAGCGTCTTCGAGATGCTGGCGGCGCGCGACACCGAGGCGATGGCCGCCGGCATCATGCTCCTGCCCGGCGCCGGCTTCGACGTGGTACCGTCAGACTGCCTGGCCGCCCACCTGCACCGGCGCTTGCCGGAAGCAACGCGCCTGGCGCTCGGTTTCCACGGCATCGGCCGATTCTCGCGCGGCACGGCCACCACCATTGTCGAGAACCTGCACGCCGGCGGCGTGGTCCGAAAGGGCGGTGTCTTGACGCGCGTTCCGGCGGCATGGCGGACGCGCGACATCGACTTCGGCCAGGGGCCGCGCCTGGCCGTCACCATCCCGTGGGGCGACGTATCCACGGCGTATCACAGCACCGGCATCGGCGACATCGAAGTATACACGGCCACCTCGCGCGGACAGCTTCGCTTCATGCGGGCCAGTCGCTATCTCGGCTGGGCGCTGCGTTCGCCGTTCGTGCAGGGTTTGCTCAAGCGCCGCATCCAGGCGGGACCACCAGGGCCGACCGACGAGGAACGCGCGTAAGGGGAAAACATTTCTGTGGGGCGAGGTGAGCGATAGCTCAGGGCGTCGCGCCGTGTCGCGCTTGCGCGGCCCGGAGGGATATACCTTCACGATGCTGACGGCGTTGGCGGCGGTGACGCGCGTGCTGGCCGGCGACGCACCGCCGGGGTTCCAGACGCCCTCACTGGCGTACGGTCCCGATTTTGTTCTGGAAGTGTCGGGGGTGGAGCGCACGGATGAGTAGTCCCACATAGTCCCCGGCTTGCCGGGGGAATTTCACCCCCGGCAAGCCGGGGGCTATGTGATCAACTCGACATCGGAACGAGCATGGAGCGATGAAAATGGACGTGCCGCCAGCGCCCGTCGCGGCGCTGCCAGACGCGCGTCTCGGCGTTGCCGACCGTCACCGCGTTGCCATCGGGACCGACGCGCTGGATCAGCCGCATGTAAGCGATCACGGCCACGTCGCCCATGAGCCGCACATGCGGGTTGCACATGGTCGTCTGATGCCGGCCGCGGATGCCGCCCAGATCGAAGTAATAGCGGTGAAACGGCAGCCCCTCGACGAGATGGCCCAGCGATTCCGGCTCCAGCGCGGTCAAGGACGGGTCGCACAACTCCTGATAGGTCGCCCAGTCGCCCAGGGCGATGCAGTCCAGAAGACGTTGGTTCAATTCCAGTAATTCCCTGGTCGCCGCGTCGCTCATGTTTTGTCGCCTCTGTCTCAGGGGGTGCGGTAGACGAATGTTTCCGGCAATGCTTTGCGAAGCTTCTCCAGGCCCGTCTCGCTGATGCGAGAACCACCCAGGTCCAACTCGCGCAACCTCGTCCGCTTCTTCAGGTACGGCAGGCTCGCATCGGTGATGCCCGGCGAGGCCAGCGTCAACTCCTCGATATCGGGCAGCGCCATCAATTGGACAAGGCCCGCGTCGGTTATCGCCGTGCGTTCCAGCGTCAGACGCCGCAGATTGATTAGTCCCTTGAGCCGATGCACTCCATCGTCCGTAAGCGGGATGTCCGACAATTCCAGTGCTTCCAGGGCGATCAAGTGTCCGAGGTGCGTCAAGCCGGCGTCGTTGAGATGGGTCTTCTCCAGCCGCAACTCCCGAAGCGCGAGCAGGGATCCCAGATGTCGCAACCCGTCACCGCCCGCGACGAGACCGCTGAGCGCCAGTCCGCGAAGCTGGGGCAATGCGCCCAGATGCTTTAGTCCCGCATCCGTGACGGTGGTCCCACTCAGGATAAGATAGTGAAGTTGAGGAAAGGCGCTCAGATCACTCAAATCGTCGTCGCGTACGGGACAGCCCGTGAAATCCACCTTGATCACCGGCCGATCGGAGCGCGTCTGGTCGAACTGAACCTTGCCGCCGCGTTGCCGGATGCGTTCGACGGTGCGCTTCTTGATTGGCGGGCAAGAGCCACAGCCAACCCGCCGCCCCGGCACTCAGAACGACGCCACAGACCCCGATCAGAATAGCGAGCCGTTTCATTTTCGTACCTCCTTGTACGATGGCGCTTCCTCCGTCACGTCTTGACGGGAGCGCTGGCCGGCAGGAACGGTCCCTTGAGCTTGTCCGGCCCGCCCCACGCCTTGACGGCGTTGAGGACGGCATGACGAAACGAATCCGGCTCCGGCACGCCGACCAGTTTCAGCGCCACATTGCCCGCGGACAGCACGTCGAGATCGCCGGAGCGATAAAAGGCGTCGTAACTGGCCGCGTCGAGGCGCACGTCGTCAATGTCCTTGAGGGCGACTTCTTTCACCGGGGCCGGTTTCCAGCCGTGCTGGATCATCAGCCGCCGATTGGTCAGCGTGTAGCGTTTGCAGGCGAACGGCATGAACTTCTTGCCGAACAGCAGCGCGTTGACGAACCAGCCGAGCGGGGCCAGAAAGATGCTCCGGATGAGTTTGGACCCCAGCGAGGCGACGCCCGCTTGCACGCCCAGGAGCGATGGCCAGGCTTCGCGGATCCTCGCTTCGCCCAGTTGTGGCGGCATCAATCCGGCGACGGCCTGACGCGGCATCGCCTGGCCGTTCGCGGTCGGTTTAACGTCCTGGCTGAGATCGTGGACCATATGCTCAACTCCCTATGCCACTTTGCCAATCGCAGGATGATTTGGCAAAGTGGGTTTCATCGCGTAAAGCTTTATAGACTGGCCGTTTAAGTCCATTCTACACTGCGAGTTTGCCACTTCGCCCATTTGCCAACTGTAGCCGGGACCATCGCCTTTGGGTAGCCGGTTTCCCAAAAGATGCCAGGCAGACTCCGGCTCTGGAACCGTCTTGGTCAATGAGTGGGATCTCTAAGGCCTTTCTCGGTGCCGGATTTCGCCGCGCGTATTCTCTATTAAATCCCAGTGCTTGAGCAAGGCAAGTCAGTCGACGTTCCAACTCGATAGCGAGATATCCTCTACTGCTTTCACTGGAGGATTTTCCCGACCCGTATCAGCCTTTCAAACGGCCAACATTATGGAAAGTAAGACTAGGGTGGATACCAAAAGCAAGTGGCCTGGTGGGAAGAAGCTGGCCACCTGCACCAAGATAGCGGGACAACCCCGATTGGCCGCCGACTACCGGCTTATCCCTGTGAACGGCTACCGATTTTGTTCCCACTTCTTATCGTAGAGAATTGCAATCTTCGGTGGGGCGATCGGACCAGCTTTATCCTCCTGCACGTCTTTCGCCATATTTCTGTAATCGTTCGTCTTGTCCTGATCGAGCGCCTTGAAGAACCCCTCTTTGAGCCGCTCCGGCGGCAGAAACCGATCCACACACACCCGAACCAGATTTGTCCGCCGCTCCCGTCGTTCCTCGGACGGCTCCTTCTCTTCACGCTCCTCGGCCCCCTGGAGGGCAAATCCAACTCCCAAACCCAGCCCGGCGGACCCTAAGGCTGCCAACACTGTCCCGCCGGCTGAATGAGTCTTGTCCTCCCATCGCTAGCTCCTCTTTGATTGACCCGATCTACCCTGAAAATTACCCTCAAGCGGCGTCCTCTTTCGGTTCGAGGGTGACCTTATGGCCGAGTTTCTCCAGACGTTGAACCAGTTGGCGTGTCAGCCGCTCCGGCTCCAATCGCTCCAGGAAGCCGCCCCCGAGTTCACAGTACGTGACGCCATGCTTGAGCAGATGATAAACGATCACCAGCAACGTATGGCCCAAAGCAACCAACGCGCGCTTCTTGCCCCGCCGCGCTGCCAGTCGCCGAAATTGCGCGGATAGGTAGGTGTCCTTCGTGTGACTGGCCGCCCAGGCTGCCTGGGTCAGTACCCGCCGCAGCCATCGGCTTCCCTTGGTCGTCCGCCCGCTCTTACGCTTGCCGGCGCTCTCGTTATTGCCTGGGCACATCCCCGCCCACGACGCCAAATGGTCCGCCGTCGGGAACTGGTTCATGTCCGTGCCAATTTCCGCGATCACGGTCTCCGCCGTGCGTTGCTCCACGCCTGGGATCGTCGTCAACCGCTCTGCGGCCTCGGCAAAAGGGGCTATCACTTCCTCAATGCGCAGCCCCAGCCGAGCGATCAACCCTTCCAGATGCGTCACATGGTCCAGGAGGAGCCGCAGTTGGAAGCGGTGATGGGCGGTGACACGACCCTGCAAGGCCGTTTGCAGTTCGGGGATCTTGTTCCGCAGGCGCCTGCGGGCCTTGTCGGCCAACTTCGCCGCATCGTCCTCGCCCGCAATGAGCGCCTCGAGCATGTCCCGGCCGGACACCCCCAGAACGTCGGTGGCCACACTGGCTAGCTTGATGTTGGCGTCCTCCAGGACTTTCTGGATGCGGTTGGCCGCCGTCGCTTTCTCGGCGACCAACTGGGCCCGCTGCCGGGTCAGGTCGCGCAACTCTCGGAGCGGCAGGGGCGGCACAAAGCTGGCGCGGAGCAGGCCATGCTGCAACAGCTGCGCGATCCAGGCGCAGTCCTTGACATCGGTCTTGCGCCCCGGCACTTGCTTGATGTGCTGGGCATTGACCAGCATCACGGCCAGGCGGCCTTCCAGGATGTTGAACACCGGCTTCCAATAGACGCCGGTCGATTCCATGGCCACTTGCTCCACGCCCTGCTCGGCCAGCCAATCCGACAAGGCGAGCAGGTGGCAGGTCATGGTCCCGAACGTCCGCACCGCTTGATGCACCTTCCCGGCCGCATCGACCCGGCGCACGCACGCGACCACAGTCTTCTTGTGGACATCGAGTCCAGCGCAACAACGGTAGAGAATGTCCATGGTAGCCTCCGGGTTCGGCCAGGCCCTGGAGGACATCGGAAAAAACAACAGTCTACCCTGCGTGCTCCCCGACGGTCGGGGGCGACAGTTTCGGGTTCGTGGCGATGTCCAGGCCACCCTGCTCTGCGGGCTCGAAGCACCAAGTGAGAATCGGCCTTCATCCAGAGCCACGGCTACAGCCAACGTAGTCGCCACGCAGCCCATTTTCATCGTTTCAGGGTGCGGCGCGGCCGCATGACCCCTGCTCGGAAAATAAGCCGCATCCGTGATGGTCTGTTCACTAACCAGCCGCCATTTTCATGGTCTCCGTGAGCCGCAACGCGGCATGATGACTTTCCCAGGTTGCGGATATCTGGGATCGTGATTTGGACGGCAACGGATGAGGTTATCCCCGTGGGGGATTGGTTGCAACATTTTTCTGTGTTCGTCGAAAGAAAAGAGGAGTCACCGCATCGTCTTTTTAAGAATCGCGGAATTCGCCAGAAGAGATTCAGTCGCCCTTCCGACGCGGCGCATTCCGTACGCGCGGGCGTTTCCACAAACCGACCGCCGAGCGCGCCGGGAAGCCGTTCACCGTCAGTTCCGGCCCGCGCAGGCGGATCTCCAGCGTGTTGGGCAGCAACCAGCGTGGGTCATCGGCGTGGTAACGGTCGCTGAGAAAATGAATCCGCTGGTTGGCCGAGCCGATCCAGCGCCGCCGCGTCTCCGGCTGCTCGCGCAGGTACGGTCCATCGACGAGAATGTCAGTCAGGGCGAGCAACTCGGCGACAGCCGGGTCGGGCAGTTGCCGGGCTTCTTCGAGCGTGTAGCCGCTGAAGACCATCACCGTCAGGCCGCGCTGCCGCATCGCCCGCGCCAGGGCGGCTGCACCGGCAGCGTGGGCCAGGGGTTCGCCGCCCAGGAGCGTAATCCCTTCCACGCCGTGCGACCGAACCGCCTCCTCGATCTGTTCCACGAGAACGCCGAGCGCGATCGCCCTGCCACCCTCGAACGGCAGCATCTCCGGGTTGCAGCAACCGGGACAGCGGAGCGGACAGCCCTGAAACCACAGGGCGAAACGGCGCCCCGGCCCTTCCGCCTCGGTGTGCGGGACGATCTGCGCGATTTGTAATGTGATGTCCGGTAGCATGATGCGGTTCATTGGATGCGGACCAGCCCCGGCCCGCCTTCTTCGCCTTCACAAACGATGTCGCGTTCGACGAACCGGCGAATGACGCTGATGTTCGTGGTCAGATGCAGTGTCACCTCGGATACCCGATATTCCGAGGCGCCTTCCGCCAGGGCCAACGGTAGCACGATCTGATCGGCGCTGTGGGCATCGACCAGGGCGTCGCCGGTGTCGAGGTAGGCGATCGCCTGATCGACCGCCTCGTCGGCCACTCGCTCGGCCGGTTTGCCGCGCGCCCCCAGAGAAAAGAATAACGTCGGAACCGGAGTTGTGTCTAGCTCCACAGCGAGCACGGTGCCCGGCCCGCCCGGCCAGGTCTCTTCGCGGATCTCGGCATCGAGTCCGTACTGCTGCAAACGAAACACCGCCCGCCGGGCCTGCCGCCGCGCGATCGCCGCATCGAGTCCGGCCACGGCACTGAACCCGCGCGCCTTCACGGACTTTCTGGCCCCCAGGCGGATACCGTGCAAGGGCGCGGACGGCTGCAGAAACGCCTCGACCACGCCGCCTCCGCGCGGGTAGAAGCCGGGGCGATTCATCCGCAGGCTCACGCGCAAGCCGCACTGTTCCATGTATCGTCGCCAGGTCGTGTCGAGGAAGTGAAAGCACGGACTGGTCGAAACATGCGTGCCGCCGATCAGGGTCAGCTCGCTGGGTTTGTCGCCGCGCAGGGTCAGCGGCAGGTAGAGTGTGTGCAGCACCAATCCGGTCGAGCCGGCCGTGCCGACATCGAAGCGATACGCCCCCGCCCGCACCGGACCCGGCTCGAACACCAGATCGGTGCTGCCAATCGACGCGCCGCGCGTCTGGGCATTGCCGATCGTGGCGGCCGAGCGGACGCTCATCAAATGTTGCGGCTGCAATCCGGGCTTGGGTCGCCTCTTGATTCGCACGTTGCGCAGGTGAAACGCCCGGCCGGTGAGTAGCGACAGGGCCAGACTCGTGCGCAGGATCTGCCCGCCGCCCTCGCCGAACGATCCGTCCAGTTCCAGCATGGCCTTGCTCATATCTTGCAGGAGAGCAGACGGCGCACCGATGTTCACGCGAAAAATGTCTACTTTCGACAAAGACTCACAATCTGGCAGCCTGTGCGCCGGCGCGGTAGACTCACGGAATTGAACGAACATTCTCGCGATCAGCTTGGAGAGGACGGTGAAGATGAACCGGACGGTTTTCGGAGGATGCGCAATCCTCGGACTGATCTTGTTCGCAATACCTGTTGCCTATTCAGCCCCACTTGCTCCCGTGAACAAAGCGATCCCGATACTCCTTGATACCGACATCGGCTCGGACATCGACGACGCCTTCGCGTTGGCCCTGATCCTGGCCAGCCCCGAGTTGGACCTGCGCGGCGTCGCCACGGTCGGCACCGAACCGCAAATGCGCGCCCGCATCGTCTGCCGAGTCTTGACCGCCGCCGGCCGTCGTGAAATCCCGGTAGCCGCCGGGGAGAATCCGCAACCGCGGGAGGAGATCGAGAAGCAAGGCCGCTACGTCCAATCGCCGGACGAGCCGGGCACCCGCGCCGCGAAACCTATCAAGGAATCGGCGGTCGAGTTCCTTTATCAACAGCTCAAGGCACGGCCGGGCGAGCTGACGATCGTGGCGATCGGCCCGCTGACGAACATCGCGCGGTTGTTCAACGAACATCCCGACTGCAAACTGTGGGTCAAGCATCTCGTGCTGATGGCCGGGTCCGTGCGCCTCGGATACAAGGGCCAGGCGCCACCGGAACCCGAATGGAACATCAAGTGCGACATCCCGTCGGCGAAGGCGGTGTTCGCGTCTGGTGTTCCTCTGGTAGTTGCCCCGCTCGATGCCACGACGATGCTTCGACTCAAGGAACCGTTGCGGCGACGGCTGTTCGACGCTCGGACGGTGCTGACCGACCCGCTGCGCCAGTTGTACAAGCTCTGGGAGCAGCCGACGCCTACCTTGTACGATCCCGTCGCGGTGACGCTGTGCTTCGACGAGCATTTCTGCACGATGGAGGAAATGTGCCTGACAGTCGATGACAAGGGCATGACAGCGGTTGCCGAGGGCAAGGCGAATGCCCGCGTGGCCACGGCGATCCGCAGTGACGAATTTCTCGCCTGGTACGTGGACCGCGTGGCGTCGGCCAAACCCGCACCCGCCCGCAAGCAATAAGGGATGAGATGAGCATGTACGTGCGAGGGCCGACGGCGGTGCTTCTGGTGCTCGCGCTCTGTCGAAGTGCAGAAGCGGCCCGGCTGCCCCACGGTTTCGTCGAAACGGCGATCGTCAGCGGCATCAACGGGGCGACGGCGATGGACTTCGCCCCGGACGGCCGGCTGTTCGTCTGTGAGCAAACCGGGGCGCTGCGCGTCGTCAAGAACGATGTCTTATTGCCGGTGCCCTTTCTGACAGTGAAGGTGGACAGCAGCTGGGAGCGCGGCCTGCTCGGCGTGGCCTTCGATCCGAACTTCCACAAGAACAAATATGTCTACGTGAATTATATCTCGCCCGATCCTTATCCGCATCATCGCATCAGCCGCTTCACAGCCGACGGCGATACGGCCGTTCCCGGCAATGAGGTCATCCTGTTCGAGGGCGATAACCAGGAAAAGCTCGGTGGCGGTGTCAAGAACGGCCATCAGGGCGGGGCGATTCATTTCGGCCCGGACGGCAAGCTCTACATCGCTATCGGCGATCAGACGGCCGGCGCTCCCGCGCAGGATAGGAAGACCCTGCAAGGGAAAATCCTGCGCATCAACCCGGACGGCAGTATCCCGGCCGATAATCCTTTTTTCCATCAGACAACCCGGAAGTATCGAGCCATCTGGGCGCTTGGGCTGCGCAACCCGTTTACGTTCGCCTTCCAGCCGGGCACCGGCCGCATGTATATCAACGACGTGGGCGGCGCCAACGAGGAGATCAACGTCGGTGAAGCGGGAGCGAATTACGGCTGGCCGACCGTCGAGCATGGACCGACGAACGATCGCCGGTTTCGCGGACCGATCCACTGGTACAAGGAAAGCTCCATTGCCGGCGGCGCGTTCTACAATCCGCCGCGACGACAGTTCCCGACGAAGTACGTCGGCAAGTATTTCTTCGCCGATTTCAAGCAGGGCTGGATACGCATCCTCGACCCGGACAACCCCAAGGACGTGCGCGATTTCCTCACGGGCCTGGGCAACCTGAGCGTGGTGGACATCAAGATCGCGTCTGACGGCAGTTTGTATTATTTGCGCCGCCTAGCCTGGGTGCGCGACAAGGACTACCAGGCGAATACCGGCGTCTTGTACAAGGTTCGCTACACCGGGGCGGAAGCACCGGCGGCCATCGCCGCCGAACCATTTGATCAACGGATCACGTCCGGTCAGTCCGCCACCTTCGGCGTCGGTACCATCGGCGGAAAACCAGTGCACTACCAGTGGCAACGCAATGACAGCGACATCGGCGAGGCGACCGGCGATACGTACACGCTGCCGGTTGTAAACGCGGCGGATGGTGGAACTCGCTTTCGCTGTGTCGTGAAGAACGCGCATGGCAAGGCGACGAGCCGGGCCGCGACATTGACCGTGATCCCCTCGTTCGAGGACATCGCGGCGGAAGGGTTCGACGGGGTGATGGTCGCGCCGCGTCCGGGACGATACACCGGCCCGGTGATATTGCGCCTGGCAGCCCGCGACGCACGGGCAACACTCCGGTACACGACGGACGGCAGCGAACCCAGTGCGCGATCCAGGCTGTATCGCGGGCCACTGCCTGTCCAACACACGACGACCGTGCGCTTCCGCTTGTTTGTGGATCAGAAGCCGGCAAGCCGAATTGGTGAGGCGGTTTTCCGCATCGACGGTGCGACGCCTTACGGGTTGTCCTACCGCGAATCGGTTTGCGATCTCCATGTGGCGCTGAATATCGAGAAAGCCCCGGCGCTCTTGTCGGAAACGGGACTGTTCTCGTCGCTGGTCGATTTGCTCCCTCATCGATCGCTGATTCCGTACACGGTTCGCGTGCCGTTGTGGTCCGACGGCGCGGCGAAACGTCGATGGATGGCACCGGCTTCCAGTCCCATCGACTTCACGCCGGACGACGAATGGACCTTCCCCGCCGGCACGGTGTTCGTGAAGCATTTCGATCTGCCGATCGACGAGCGCAACCCCGTGGTCCTTCGCCGTCTGGAGACGCGCCTACTGGTCGTGGACGGAACGGGCAACGGCTACGGCGTGACCTACAAATGGCGGCCCGACAACCGCGACGCGGACCTCTTGCGCGACAGCTTGCGCGAGGATATCGCCATCAAGACCGCGACCGGAACGCGCACGCAATCGTGGTATTACCCCAGCCCCGCCGACTGCCTGACGTGCCACACCACCGCCGCGAAGTTCGTTCTCGGCGTCAAGACCCGGCAGTTGAATGGCGTATTCACTTACCCCGGCACGGGCGTCACGGATAATCAACTTCGCACCTGGAATTACCTGGGGCTGTTCAATCCGCGGCTTGATGAAAGCAGGATCGCCGGCTTTCGCAAACTCGCCGTCCTCGATGACACCTCGGCGTCACTGGCCGAACGCGCCCGTTCCTATCTCGACGCCAATTGCGCCAATTGCCATCGGCCGGGCCACATCATCCGGGCGACCTTCGACGCCCGTTTTGACACGCCTCTGGCCCGGCAAGGTTTGCTCGACGTGCCGACCGTGAGCGATAGTTTGAATGTCCCCGATCCGCGCGTCATCGCCTGCGGCGACGCCGGGCGGTCGATGATGGTACAGCGGATGCGGCGCGGAGACAAATCGCGTATGCCGCCGCTGGCCAGCGCAGTGGTGGATCGGCCGGCCCTGCAAATCCTCGAAAAATGGGTCCACAGTTTACCGCGCTCTCGAGTCGCCTTCCGAAGCGTTCGCCTTGATCATCCTGCGCTCGGCTAACCCATCAGGTGCAGGCCGAACGCCAGGGAGATCATGAAGAAGAGCGCAACGAGACAGAGGCCGAGGACGAGCCAGAGGAGCGTGTAAAGCAGGGTGACGAGCAGTCCCTTGCCGAAACGGGTGGGCACCAGGGCACTCATGAGGAGCATGCCGAAGGGCAACGTGAGGAGGTAGCCAACGGGCGAGAACGTCCAGGGGGTGCCGCCGGCCATCACCCGGGGACCGCCGACGAACCGGCCGACGACGAAGCCGACGATGGCGTTGAGGGCCGCGGTAATGAAGACGATGCCCAGCGCCTGGCCGAGGCCGAGATTCGGTACGCAGTCCGGCCGGACTACCTGCTCGGGATCCGGGCTATCGGCGCCGAGTTCACCAACACCCGCGAATTTGTTGTACAGGGCACACGCCGCCTGAAGGAGGATCGCCCCGAGAAAAAGACCAATCATCACAACCGCGAATATCGCCACGCCGTGGAAGCCGTTAAGCATGGCTCGATCCTTGGAGCCAGGAAGGTGGTGGGCAACGGCTATTTTAGCACAGACCGGGGCTGAGGGAGATTAACTTCCCGACAGCTTCAAATCTTTCTCCGCGACCTCAACCGGCAGTCCATCTTTGGGGATCGACTTCTTGATCGTCCACAATACTCCCTGCGCGACCAGACGGCGGTAAGTCGGCAAGCGCCAGTTGTCGTGGAAGTGCAGGCCACTGAAGCCGAACGAACGACCGCCGTCGGGCGCTCCCAGCACCATGCCACGGTTTCCGGCTGACCGTCGATCGTCACGCGCAACAGCGGATGCACGCCACGCTCGGCCTTGACGAACTTGAGGCGATAGTAAAACTCGTCCTTGACGCGGAAATCCTCGATGCCGGCCGCAATCGGGTGCTTGTGATCCGCAAGGACGGCTTCTGTTTCGAGGATCTTGTATTTGCGATCGGGGCCGCCGTGACAGCCGCCCAGTAACTTCAAACAGGCGTCGATGTGTTCAGCGTCTTTCGTCCCCATCGCCCAGTGCAAGACCGTGATTCCCCCTCCACGAGCCGCCATCTTCTCCAGCGCTTCGAGGCGCTTCGGATCGTGATTCATCCACCGCGCCCCCTCGGAGAGAAAGAGCACCACGCCATCGGCGCGGGCGATCAATTCCGGGCCGTCCTTCCACGGTTCGTCGGCGCGAACGGTCGTGATCTCCAGGCCGGGAACATCCTTCAGACACTTCGCCAGGATTTTCAGCCCGGCCATGTATTCGTGGGTCTGCGCCGGATGACCATCCGGTCCCGATCCCACCAGCAGAAGCTTGGTCGGCGGAGCGTTATCCGCCAGCGCTCGGCCCCAGGAAAACCCGCAGCACAGCATCAGAAGAAAGAGGCAGCGTTTCATGGACCATCTCCGCGAGGTTTTACTCAAGCCGTTTTCTCCGCTGCGACCGTCTGCAAGCCGAGCAGTTCGACGGCCATCTGCCGCAGGCGGTATTTTTGAATCTTGCCCGTCACAGTCATCGGGAACGTCTCGACAACCTGCCAGTAGCGCGGCACCTTGAAGGAGGCCAACCGGGAACGACAATACGATGTCAGCTCCTCTTCGTTCGGCGTCGCGCCGGGCGCGGGCGGACCCAGGCCATGACCTCTTCGCCGTACTTGCGGCTGGGCACGCCGATGACCTGAACCTCGCTGACGTCGGGGTGCGCGACGCAGGAGTTCCTCGATCTCGCGCGGCGAGATGTTCTCGCCGCCGCGGATGATCATGTCCTTGAGCCGGCCGACGATGTGGACGTAACCGGACTCCTCCATGACGGCCAGGTCGCCCGAGTGCATCCAGCCAGCCGCGTCGATGGCGGCGCTCGTGGCGGCCTCGTCGTTCCAGTAGCCGCGCATGACGCTGTAGCCGCGCGTGCAGAATTCGCCGGACCTGCCGCGCGGCACGATGCGGCCCGTCGCCGGATCGCGCACGCAGATTTCCAGGTGCGGCTGCACCGCGCCCACCGTGCTGACCCGAAGGTCGAGCGGATCATCGAGGGCGCTCAGGGTCGAGATGGGTGACGTTTCGGTCATGCCGTAGCCGATGGCCACCTGCGGCATGTGCAGGCGATCGACCACTTGCTTCATCAACTCGATCGGGCAGGGGGCGCCGGCCATGATGCCGGTGCGCAACGAGGAGCAATCGCAGCGCTCGAAGTCGGGATGTTCGAGGACGGCAAGGAACATCGTCGGCACGCCGTACAGCGACGTACAGCGCTCGGCGCTGAATCGTTTCCAGCACGGCCGACGCCTGGAAGCATTCGCTTGGATAGACCATGCAAGCGCCCGTCGCCGTGCAAGCGAGGTTGCCCAAGACCATGCCGAAACAGTGATAGAGCGGGACCGGGATGCACACGCGATCGCGCTCGGTGTAGCCGAGGGCGAGGCCGATGAAATAGCCGTTGTTAAGGATGTTGTGATGCGTCAGCGTCGCGCCCTTGGGCGAGCCGGTCGTGCCGGAAGTGTATTGGATGTTGATGGGATCGTCGCACTGGAGTTCCGACTCACGTTTCTCCAGTTCGGCGAGGCGGATCGTCTGGCCCGATTGCATCAGTCGGTCCCAGGCGGTGTCGAGTGGGAAAATGTTCCGCAGTTCGGGGCAGCGCGGCCGTACCGTTTCGACCATCGGGGCATAAACCGTGTTGCGGAATCCCCTGCCATGCAGCAGGACGGAAATACCGGATTGCCGCAGGACATATTCCAGCTCGTTCGTCTGATAGGCGGGGTTGACATTGACGAGGATGGCGCCGATGCGGGCTGTGGCGTACTGGACGACGACCCTTTCGTAACAGTTGGTCGCCCAGATGCCGACGCGCTCGCCGGGAGCGACGCCCAGCGCAAGCAAGCCGCGCGCGGCGTCAGTGATCGCGTCCCACAACTGCCGGTAGGTGGCGCGATAGCTCTGCGAACGGACGACGAGGGCTTCGCTGTCGCCGTGACGGGAGACGGTGGCGCGCAGGTTGTCGCCGATGGTCTGGCCGAGCAACGGCGTCAGACTCACGCCGTGGGCGTAGGAGGACGAGACGCTTTGGGACATGCCATCCATGAGATTGTCTCGCAACTGGGCGAATAGGGCGAACGGTAAGGAGCCTTCCGCGATCGAAAGCATGAGCCAGGGCACCTCCCGTATCACCGACTCATTTGGCTTTCATCGGCGGCAACATTTTCATCTTCTCCGCCGGCATCTTCATGTCCTTCATCCAAGGCTGGCCCATCTGAACGGGCGATCCGGGCGGTGGATAACGTGGGATCGGTTCCGGTTCGAGCGCCTGCGAGCGCAGGCCGCGCATGTCGGCCAACTTCACCTGCACGGCGCCGAACTGCGTCGTGTGCGCCTTCAAGGATGCTCCCTCGATCCGGCCGGCGATCATCGAATCCGCCGTGTAAACCACGTCGTTCTTGCGGACCACCAGACGATCCGGAGGCACAGCCGCTCCGATCTGATTGATCAACTCCTGGCGCGGCGCACGACTTCCAGGTCTTTCTGCCGGGCGGCGCGGAACCAGCGCAGGATACGATTTCTCCCGCAGTTTCAAGAGCAGCGTGCTCGCCGCCTCGCGGCGGCGGAACTCGTTGCTGCCGAGGTCGGCGATGGCCGCCTCGATTTGCTTGGCGTCCTCGTCGGCGATGCGCGAGGCGAACTCGATGCGCTGGATGTCAGCGACCGGGATGAGCAGCTTGCCGTGCGGCGTGACCAGGGTGATCTTCTCGTCGCGCAGCAGCAATTTCAGGTTGCTGCCGTCGGTGAAGGCGACTTCCACCGCCCCCGGCTCCGTGGGGAGCTTGGCGCGGTTGGTCGAAGAACCTCCGGCCGGATGGATCACCACACGATCGGGCTGCGAGTAGGCCACCGTCAAAACGATGACGGCGAGCAGGCAACTGCCCAGGACGTTGCGAACCCAGCGGACGGTGCTTGCGCTGTGGACGGTGGCACTCATGGTTCCTCCGCGTCTGGGGAAATGCTCCGGCGCCTTTCGCCCCATCATACCCGGCCTCATCTCCCCGCGTCGATCTTTTACCGCGCGTGTCAGACTGGGGCAGTGTCTCTTGTCCTCCACGCCGGATCGGATAACATTCCCATCAGAGAGCGTTCGCCCCGCCCGGCTTACCGATTGCCCCGCCTGACAAACGCATCGCATCCCTCCTTGCAGGAGTTATCCCATGCCGCTACGACCGCTCGCGTTCGCAGTGCCTTTGGCGCTGCCGGTCCTTTTCGTGTCCGCGCTTGCCGCCGATAACTTCCAGCCGCGGAAGTTTGATTGGCCGCAGTGGCAGGGGCAGGACCGCACGGCTGTCTCGCGCGAGACGGGACTCTTGAAGGACTGGCCCAAGCAAGGTCCGCCGCTGGCCTGGACCATCGACACGCTGGGCGGCGGTTACAGCACGCCCTCCATCTCCTCCGGCCGCATCTTCGGCATGAGCTATCGCGGCGACGATGAGGTCGTCTGGGCGCTGGAGGAAGCGACCGGCAAGGAGTTGTGGTCCGTGCGCATCGCCACGGCCAACCGCAAGATCGGCTACGGCGAAGGCTCGCGCTGCACCCCCACGGTGGACGGCGATGTCCTCTACGCTTTAGGCGTCAGTGGCGATCTGGTTTGTCTGAATACGGCCAACGGAGAGGAGCGCTGGCACAAGAACCTGCCGCGCGACTTTGGCGGCAAGGTCGGCGGCTGGAAGTACAGCGAATCGCCGCTCCTCGACGGCGACAAGTTGCTCTGCACGCCCGGCGGCCAGAAGGCGACGCTGCTGGCCCTCGACAAGAAGACGGGAGAGACGATCTGGATGGCCCCGGTGCCCGGCGGCGACGAGGCGGCCTATTCCTCGATCGTGGCCGCCGACGTGGACGGGCAGCGCGAATACATCCAGTTTCTCAGCGGCGGCGTGGTCGGCATCACGGCCGACGACGGTAAGTTCCTCTGGCGCTACAAGCACCCGTCGGCCGGCATCAACATTTCCACACCCATCTATCACGATCAGCACGTTTACGCGGCCGCCGCCTACGGCAAGGGCGGCGGATTGGTCGAGCTGACCCGCGACGGCGGCAAGGTCAAGGCCGAGGAGGTGTATTTCCATCGCAACGCGGAGAACCATCACGGCGGCCTGGTCCTCGTGGACGGCTACCTCTACGGCGAGGGCAGTAGCAAACTCGTCTGCCGCGAATTCAAGAGCGGCAAGGAAATGTGGCGCGCCAACGAGCCGGGCAAAGGCTCGATCGCCTGCGCCGACGGCCGGCTCTACTACCGCAACGAACACGGGCCGATCTTCCTGGTGGAAGCCAATCCCCGCGCCCGATTATTCACGGACGCTTCGAGTTGCCAAAGACCAGTGGGAAACCGTCCTGGCCGCACCCCGTCGTTGCCAACGGTAAACTGTATATTCGCGACCAGCAATATCTGTATTGTTATGACGTAAAGCAAAAGTAACCGAGGCTGAGGCACCGTTTCCTAACCCCCTGAGCGGGGGGCGTCAGCCCCCCGAGTGTCCCCTCGGGGGGCTGACGCCCCCCGCTCAGGGGTTGAAAGCACGTCTTAACCCTTCAGCATCCCGACCTTGCGGGCATAGGGGAACACGCCGCCTGCTTCAAGGATGGGCGCCACCTCGCCCAGCGGCTTGAGCGCGTACTGTTCGCCGGTGGTCAGGTTGTGCAGCACGCCGCCGGCCACGTCGAGGCGCAACTCGTCGCCGGTGCAAACGCGGTCGCACAGGCGCTCGGCACTCTCGAAGGGAATCAGATAGCCGCCATTAACCGAATTGCGGTAGAAGATGCGCGCGTAAAACTCGGCGACGACGGCCTCGATGCCGGCCGCGTCCAGGGCAATGGGGGCGTGTTCGCGCGACGAGCCGCAGCCGAAATTCTTGCCGCCGATGATGATCTTGTACGGCGACACGAATTCATCGTCGGTGTGAAACGGCACATGTCCCTTGGGCAGTCCGGCCTGCGACGGCGGCACGCTGCTCAGCGCGTACTTGCCGAACTGCTTGTATTCCTCCGGGATCGCCGGGTTGAAGGTCAAATACTGGGCCGGGATGATCTGGTCCGTATCGACGTTGTCGCCCAGGACGTAAGCCTTGCCGGTGATGGTCGCTTGCATGGTTATTCCAGGTACTCGCGGGGATCGGTGATGACGCCGGTCACGGCGCTGGCGGCCACGGTCAGCGGACTGGCCAGGTAAACGCGCGCCTCCTTGTGACCCATTCGGCCGGGGAAGTTGCGGTTGGTCGTGCTGATGCAACTTATCGGCTGGTTGAGCCGGCCAAAGGTGTCGCTCGGCCCGCCGAGGCAGGCGGCGCACGACGGCGGGCCGACCTTGGCGCCGGCCGACAGGAACACTTCTTCGAGCGTCTTGCCGCCTATCTTCTCGGACTTCAGGCCGGCCGCCACCTCGCTCGTGGCCGGCACGATGAAGGTGTCGATCTTGACGCTCTTGTCTTTCAGAATCCGGGCGGCGGCGCGGAAGTCGGTCAGTTTGCCGCCGGTGCAGGAGCCGATGTAGGCGCGATCGAGCTTGGTGCCGCTCACTTCGCGGACGCCGGCGCGGTTGTCCGGGCTGTGCGGCTTGGCGACGATCGGCTGCAACTTCGTCACGTCGTAGACCTTCTCGAAGATAAACTTCGCCCCCGCGTCGGTGTGGACCGGCGTGTACGACTTGCCGTGCTTGTTGCGGGCGTTGACATAATCGAGCGTGACCTTGTCCGGGGCGATGACGCCGTTCTTGCCGCCGGCCTCGATGACCATGTTGCACAGCGTCATGCGCTCCTCGATGTTCAGCGCATACACGCCGTCGCCGTCGAACTCCATGGCGCGGTAGGTGGCGCCGTCACAGCCGATGTCGCCGATGACGGCGAGGATGAGGTCTTTCGCCATCAGGTACGGCGGCAGTTGGCCGTGGAAGACGAAGCGCATGGTCGGCGGCACCTTGACCCACAATTTGCCGGTGCCGAGGATGAAGCCGGCGTCGGTGTTGCCGATGCCGGTGGCAAACTCGCCGAACGCGCCGGCCGTGCAGGTGTGACTATCCGTACCGAACAGCACCTCGCCGGGCCGGGTGTGGCCCTCTTCGGGTAGGGCGATGTGGCAGACGCCCTTGTACTTGTCGGTGCCGACATCGTAGTAGTAGGGCAGTTTTTGTTCGCGGACGAACTCGCGCAGCACGTCCACGTTGCGGTTGGCCATCTTGTCGGCGGTGAAGATGTAGTGGTCGGGGACGATGACGACCTTCTCGCGGTCCCAGACCTTGGCGTCCTTGCCGAAGTGCTGCTTGAACACGCCGATGGTGCCCGGCCCGCATACGTCGTGCGTCATGAGGACATCGACATCCACCCAGATGTTCTCGCCCGGCCGGGCGGCGTCCTGTCCGGCGTGGCGGGCGAGGATCTTTTCGGTCAAGGTCATCGGCGTCATGTATAAAGGCTCCCCAAGAGCAGCACCGTTGGCACGTAAAAGGTTATTATAGGGCCACGGCAAGGGAACGATACACCGATTGCCCCTTCCCCCGGCCGTCCCGGCGACGCCTAGCGTGTCGGCGATGGCAAGGCTTTTCGCCCTGGCCCCGGCACATAAAAAGCGACTCCGCTTCTCTGGTAATGGGCATATGCTTCCCCGTAAGCTTCGCGCAAGCGAGCCTCCTCGTGCAGCGAGCCGACAACCAGATAAACCGTGGCGGCGAGGTTAAAGGCGAGCAGGTTGGTGGTCATCGCCGGCTGAAGCCAGAACACCGGCAGCGGCGCGAAGTTGAGCGGATGGCGGCTCCAGGCGAAAGGTCCGGCACCGTGGCGCAACCCTTGGGCATCCAGGGCCGGTCCCTGCGCCTCCGGTTCGGGCGGCACAGGGCCGTCTTCGAGCCACGAGAGTAAGCTCTCCAGACCCAGAATGCGACGGATGCCAACTTGCCGGGCCGCGGCGGTCGCATGAACGAGCGCCACCACCTGGCCGGCCCGCATCAACCCCGCCAACGGTCCTCGGACGCGGTACAGTTCCCGGCCTGGCACCCGGCAGATGTAACCCGCCAGGAGCCCGAACGTCACCGCGGATTGAGCGAGGTAGAAGACCCGGTAGAGGCCGTTCCGATTCCTCTCGCCGAATCGCTCGGCCGCGGCGCGCTTGGCGGCGCGACTGGCCAGGGCGCGATGGACCAGCCCAAACGCGGCCGTGGCCGCCATCACCTTGATCATGTTGCGCCACATGGTCGCTCCCATTCCGTTTGCTTACGGGTCGGCAGACCGGACCGCGCGAATGTCGTTTGCACTTCGCAATCCCATCCAGGGCGCGGAATCTTCCCGTATTTTGTATCAGAACCGCAGAAAGGTGAGTGCGCCGGTCGCTCCCGAGCGCCTTTCAGCCGCCTTTGGGTCGTTGTTTGGTACGCCGGATGGAGGCCATGCGGGCGTGGGCGGCGATCTGGTCCAGCCACTTCGGCACCGCGCCGCGCGGCCGCAAAACACCGTTTGGTGACGGTCGCGGACTCGCGCCGGCCTCCTTTTTCTCCGGCCGAGCGGGATCTTCTTGGCGGCGGGCTTCTTCGGTTTTGGCTTCCTGGCACGCCTGGGGCGGAGGCGCCTTCATCTCCCTGGCCGCCATGCGCTGCGCATAAGGCTGCGCCGCCCGCACCATGCCGGAAGCCGTCGCCGCCGGAACCGTCATGATCGCCTCGGGCAGCTCCTGGGTGATCTGGGCCAACGGCTGCATGAGCTGACGCCACTCCTCGATGTCCAGCGTGTCGGGGTTAACGGTCTGCGGCGGCTTTCCCAGCACGTAGAGGAAGAGGAGCTTGAGGGCGTTCATGTTGCCGAACTTGGCCTGCACGACCAGATCCTGGGCGATCCGCTTCATGTCCTGTTCGCGCACCGTGTGGATCAACACGGAGCGCAGCTTGGCGACGTGGCGGGCGAAGGGATTGCCCGTGGCGCCGGGGTTGTCTTTGGTGAAGCGTCCTTTGGCGTCGCGGCCTTGAGGGGGATCGGCGTGGTGGGCGGCGGCCCTGTTCAGCACGCTCTCGAGTTTCTGTGCCAGGGTGGGTACGGACGATCCACGGGGAGGGGTAACGCTCATGGCGGGACCTCGAAAAGAAGGGAAACGGGATGTGTAATGACCTTAGTATGCCATAGTGGACAGGTTTGCACGAGAGCAATTTGACAATTTTTTTCGGTAGAGAGGAACTTTGCCCATTCCGCCGACAACTCATGACCACGGACGCCGCCACCTTGATGAGAAGCAGCGGTCACGTCTCCGGTGGCCTCCAGCGAGGCCGCCGCCGTGCCGTGACGCAAACGGGAACTGTTCATAGAATGCATGGAAAAGCGTCCGTTGCTGCGATCCGTACGTCGGCTCATCTTCCGCGTCGAGGTCGAAGGTCCACAACTGCGTGGCTGCGCGAATGAAGCGCTGAACGGATCCACGAACACTTCGCGGAGCCGTTTCAGAGGCGGGTGGCAAACGCATCGGCAGCTACCGTGGGGAAGTCGTAGACCTGGGCGCTGAGCGGTATCGGCGCAAGGCCGGGCGACGCCATTCCTGGTGCTAAGCAGTCGGGTTCGCTGCGGTGAGGGATTGAGCACTGCCGAACGCGGGGGAGCATCCTCATGGCCGAAGAAAACCTCGTTGGAGAAGCGTTGGCGAAGCCCGCTCCCGGCACCGTGCAGGACCAGCCGCTGGTTGAACCGGGCCAGACGGTCGATCGCGCCCGTCCCGCCGAGGGCGTGACGCGGTCCTTTCT
Source organism: uncultured Planctomycetota bacterium (assembly GCA_963767535.1). GTDB lineage: Bacteria > Planctomycetota > Planctomycetia > Gemmatales > Gemmataceae > JAJPHU01. The sequence goes on along the minus strand of CAVYEC010000003.1, from coordinate 2,984,459 downwards.
CGACGCGGCCGCTACCACCGGCGAGGGGTCCGCCCTCGCCGACGCCGCTCCCCCACCCGTCGCGACGGGGCGTTATCTGCTCGGCGCGGAGATCGCCCGCGGCGGCATGGGGGCCGTCTACCGCGCCGCCGACACGATCCTCGACCGTGAGGTGGCGGTCAAGGTGTTGCAGGAAAAGTACGGCCCCGACTCCGGCCCGGCCCGGCGCTTCGCCGACGAGGCCCGCATCACCGGCCGGCTTCAGCACCCGGCGATCCCGCCCGTCCACGACCTCGGCACCCTTCCGGACGGCCGGCCGTTCCTGGCCATGAAGCTCATCCAGGGCCAGACGCTAGCCGCCATGCTGGTCGCCCGCCCGGACCCGGCCTCGGACCGAGGGCGGTTCGTGGCGGTCTTCGAGCAGATTTGCCAGGCAATGGCCTACGCCCACGCCCACGGGGTGATCCACCGCGACCTCAAGCCAGCCAACGTCATGGTCGGCAGCTTCGGCGAGGTGCAGGTGATGGACTGGGGCCTGGCCAAGGTGCTCGGCACGGAACCGGTGAGCCCAACGCCGGCCCGGGCAAGGGAAGTCGAACCCGCGTCGGCCGATCCCGACAGCACCACCGACCATCGGCCGGCGGCCGGCTCGACGGAGGACCGTACCCAGGCCGGTCAGGTGCTGGGGACGCCAGCGTACATGCCTCCCGAGCAGGCCCGCGGGGAGGTCGATCGGGTCGATCGGCGGTCCGACGTGTTCGCCCTGGGTGGCATTCTCTGCGCGGTGCTGACCGGGAGTGCGCCGTTTGCAACGCGGGATGCCCATCGGAAGGCGGCGGCCGGGGAGCTGTCTGACGCCTTCGGCCGACTCGACGGGTGCGGGGCGGATGCGGAACTGGTCGAGTTGTGCCGGCGCTGCCTGGCCGCGGAGCCGATGGCCCGGCCGGCCGGCGCGGGCGAGGTAGCGAAGCTGGTGGCCGAGTACCGGGCCGGGGTCGAGCAGCGCCTGCGGACGGCGGAGCGAGAGCGGGCAGCCGCCGAGGCGAAGGCGGTCGAATTGAAGAAGCGTCGGCGGGTGCAGCTGGCGCTGGCAGCGGCGGTCGCTGTGGTGCTGCTGGGCGGCGGGGCGTTCGGCTGGTACGGGGACCGGCAAGCGACAGCCGAGCGCGGGCGTCTGAGTCGCAATTCGGAAGCGGTGGGGACTCTGCTGGACGAGTGCGAGCATGCCCTGCGGGCGGGGAACGCAGTCAAGGCGGACGAGGACCTGGCGTCCGCGAAGAAGCGCGCGGCCGAGGGCGGAGCGGACGACCTGGCTGGACGGTGGGATCGACTCGGTGCGGACCTGGCCGTGCTCCGCGCCCTGGACCGGGTCGATCAGTTCCGCTGGACGCCGGCCGGGAGCAAGTTCCCGGACGCGGCGGCAGTGGCGACCCACTGGCGTGCCGCCCTGGATGGGTTCGAGGCCGACCCGGACGTGGCGGTGCCGGAGGCGGCGGCAGCCCGGGTAGCGGCGTCGGCGATCCGGGACCGGCTGGTCGAGGCGCTGGACCGGGTGCTTGGGGCGGAGAAGTCGGGGCGAGTATGCGCGGCCCTGCGGGCGTGCGACGCGGACCCGTTCCGGGACGCCGTGCGGGACGCCGTGGCGGCTGGGGACGGGCCAACCGTGGTCGCGCTGGCCGGGCGGCCGGAGGTGCTCGCTCAGCCGCCGGGGTTCGTGGCGGTGCTGGGGGAGGAGGCCGCCATCCCGGTCGAGCGGCGGCGGGAGCTGCTGGGTGCGGCGGTCGGCCGCCGCCCCGGCAACACGGCGTTGCTGATGGCGCTCGGCATGACATACCCCATCAACCAGCGGGACGGCGCGGACGAGCGGCTGCGGTGGTTCCAGACCGCGGTCGGGCTGGGCCCGGCGAACCCGGCGTTTCGCTTGGCCCTGGGGAACGCCCTGTACGACAAGGGCGACCTGAACGCGGCCATCGCTGAGTACAAGGAGGCCCTCGGACTCGACCCGACGTACGCCGAGGCCCACAACAACCTGGGGAACGCCCTGCGCACCAAGGGTGACCTGGACGGGGCCATCGCCGAGGCCAGGGAGGCCCTCCGACTCGACCCGAACAGCGCCCCGGCCCACTACGGCCTGGGGTTGGCTGGGCGCGCCAAGGGCGACCTGGATGGGGCCATCACCGAGTTCAAGGAGGCCATCCGACTCGACCCGAAGAGCGCCCTTCCCCACAACGGCCTGGGGAACACCCTGGGCATCAAGGGCGACCTGGACGGGGCCATCACCGAGTTCAAGGAGGCCATCCGACTCGACCCGAAGGACGCCCTGCCCCACAACGGCCTGGCGAACGCCCTGTACGGCAAGGGGAACCCGGAAGGGGCCATCGCTGAGTACAAGGAGGCCATCCGACTTGACCCGGCGTACACCGCGGCCCGCAACAACCTGGGGAACGCCCTGAAGGACAAGGGCGATCTGGAGGGGGCCATCGCCCAATACAAGGAGGCCCTGCGACTCGACCCGAAGTACGCCCAGGTCCACAACGGCCTGGGGTTGGCCCTACAGATCAAGGGTGACCTGGAGGGGGCCATCGCCGAGTTCAAGGAGGCCCTCCGACTCGACCCGAAGCAACGGTACGCGGTCGTGAACCTGCCCCGGGCCGAGCGGATGCGGGCGTTGCTCCCCCGGCTGCCGGGCGTCCTCGCCGATTCCGACCGCCCGGCCAACCCGGCGGAGGCGGTCGAGTTCGCCAATCTCTGCGCAGCCCTTTCAAAAACGATACGCAGCCGCGGCCGGCCTGTACGACAAGGCATTCGCCGCCGACCCGAAACTGACCGTCGGCCACCGCTACAATGCCGCCTGCTACGTCGCACGGGCCGGCACCGGTGACGGGGTGGACGCCCCGGCCGATCCGGTCGAGCGGGCTGCCTTGCGGACGAAGGCCCTCACCTGGCTGCGGGCGGACTTCGTCCTGCGGCAGAAGCAGGCCGGCTCGTTAATCGACGCCGAGCGGAAGACGGCTGCCGCTACGCTGGCGCACTGGCTCGTGGACTCGGACCTGTCGGGGACGCGGCCGGGGCCGCACCGAACCGCCGTGCCGGCCGCCGAGCAGGCCGCGTGGAACAAGTTCTGGGCAGACGTGAAGGCCAAGCTCGCCGAGGCCCAGAAACCACCGCCCTCGGGAAAGGAGCACCTGGAGCAGTTGGCGCAGGTGTCCGTCGGCCATCCGAAGGACACGACGTTCGCCCTGAAGGTCGCCGCCCTCCAGGCGTGGTTCGGCAAAGACAAGGAATTCGCTGCCACCCGGAAGCGGCTCCTCGCGTTCGCCAAGGACACCAGCGACGTCATCACGGCCGAGCGCATCGCCAGGGCATGCAGTCTCCTGCCGTCCACCGACCAGGCGGAACTCGAAGCGGCGCTTGCGTCGGCCGAACCGCGGTGAAGGTCGGTAAGGGTACCGGGGCGGGTTCGCGGCTGCTGGCCCTGGGCATGGCGGAATACCGCATCGGCCACTACGCCGTGGCCGAGGAGGCCCTGCTCGCTGCCGAGAAGACCGGGCCGAACTCCGTGACGGGCACAGGCGCCTTCTACCGTGCCCTGAGCCTGTACCGGCAAGGCCAGGCGGAGGAGGCCCGCAAGCTGGCGACCGCGGCCACGGCGCAGATGAAGCCGCTGCCCAAAGACGAGAACAACCCGCTGGCCGGCAACGCCAACGCCGACGATCTGATCCTCTGGCTGGCCTACCGGGAGGCGAAGGCGTTGATCCAGTTCGACGCGGCCCCGCCCCCGGGGACGAAGTGACGCCGCCGCCCGGCGACGGACGCCCGCCGTCATCTCTCCGAACTTCATGGCATGTCTACTTGTCGGCTTCCGTGTCACGCGGGTTGGGAGATTTGTCGCTGATTCGTTCGAGCAAGCGCTCGAACAAAAAGCGTGGCGTCGGGCTGGCGTCCCACTGGCGGATGATGCCGAACCCGCAAATCACCAAGCGCCCATGCGTTTCGGGATAGTTCGCTTCCATCCAGGGCCAGCCGCCCGCGGGGAAAATCTCCCCCTGGACTACCCGTTCTTCGGCCGTGAGCGCGATGGTGCTCGCGATCATCTCCCCGCCCGACCAGGCCCGCGCATCGAGACGTTTGTCGATCTCGGTGATGACGTCCCCACTCCGCCAGGCCAGGCTTTCGGGCCGGGAGCCCTTGAGCTTGTCCACTCCCGGAAGGGGCAGCGTCCCCTGGGCCGGCGCCAGGCAGAGCACGGGCAAACCTCGGGCCGCGGCCTGGATCAACGACTCGGGCAAGGCGGGAGAATCCTTGAACGAAACGCCCTCCCCCACCAGCAGCACGCCTTCCTTGAGTTCGGTGATGCTCTCCACGTTGCCCACCTCGTCGAAGGGGACGCCGACCTTTTCGAGTACCTTGAGGGTCTTCTTTTCCGGGATCGAACAGGCGGATTTTCAGCTCCTTGAGCCACTTCGAGTGGAGAAAAAAGGGATCTTCCGGGAATATCCAGACCGTCTTTTCCCGTGTCGCCGCCGCCTTTTCCTCCTTGTCGGCAATCAGAGAGACGGTGAGTTTCGTTTCGAGAACGACGCCGTTTTTCACCGGAGGGAGCGTCAGGGCCACCTTGACCGGGGCCGGCTTGTCCGGGTCCGGCATCCAGGCCGGCCTCGCCGCGTGACAGCGTTCGCCCATCGCTCGTCAGTTTCCACACCGCCCGGCCCTTGAACGCTCGTGGCGACTTCACCTGATATTGCCAGGTCGCTTCCTTGCCTCCGAATACGTTGGACCATTTCGAGCGGGCCTCGATCGTCGGCGCCCTCCTCGTCGGCCCCGCAAGGAGAAGCCGACAGCCAGCAGGCCATCCCAAGATCAGAAGGCTGCGAGACAGCAGGGTCCATGCCCCGATCGACCGAATGCCGGCAGGTTGCTTGATCACTTCGCTTTTTCCTTTCGCTGCGGCACAACCCACAGGGAGTACAGGTCGCCCAGGAGAACATGATCTCCGTTGCCGAGGGGTTCGATGACCTCGCGCGGTTGAAAGGGGCGCAAGTCACGCGGTTTCCCCAACGGCGGGAAGCGTTCCTGGCGCTTGCTGGCGAGCGACAATCGGCCAAAGGGGCGATCCGTCCACAGCCAGCCGTCGTGATACCAGCGGGGAGCGATTCATGCCGAAGTAGTCCTTGCAGCGCGCCTTGTCGATTCCCAGGTCGGGTCCGACGGGGTTAAAGGCCCACAGCAGGTCCGGCTTGTCCCGCGCCAGGTCGTAATCCAGCGCCCAGGTGCCGTTGGACAGCAGCACATGATCGCCGCGGATCGGACTTCCGAAGGATGCGTGAGACCAGCTGGTAAAGCGCAGATGACGCTTGAAGGCGCCCTTCTTGACGTTCAACTCCCACAATCCCGAAACAGGCTCCCTGGCCTCGCCCGGCCGATTCGTGGCGGGCAGAGGCTTTTCGTACAAAGCCATCAGCAGTCGATCGCGCTGGAGATCGGCCACCAGGTAGCTCACGGTAAACCCGGCCGGCAAATCATCAAAGGGCGTCCGCTTTTCCTTGCGCCGGCTCGATGCCAGCACCGCAACCCGTTCGCCTTTCGGCTCATAGGCGACGAGATAACCGCCGCCCAGGGCCGCGTACAACTTGCCGTTCAGGAAGGCCAACCCTTCCACCGCCGTCGAGGGGAAACCCTGTTTCTCATCGAGCCGGCGGACGGTCCCGGAAGGTCCGAAAGCGTAGATGCCATCGTTGCGGGTGCCGACGTAGACGGTATCCTCGCCCACGACGATCCCGCGAACAAAGGGGGGATTGACAAACAAGCCCCACGGAATCCTGCCCGGGCCGTAGGATTTGAGGGTCACGTCGGTCTTGCCCAGGACCTTGGCCGAGCCGTCCGCAAGCTTGATGCGAGCGAGTTGAAGGAATCCCTGTTGTTCGCGCACGCCACAGCCGACCACGTAGACATGCTCTCCCACCACGATGGGTGCCTGGAGTGCTTGCACTTCTTTCCATTCGGCGATGTCGAATATCTTTCGAGCCTCCTCCCAGCGTACGTCTCCCGAGGAGGCGCCTCCGGCGAGCTGTTTCTCCCGCAGAGGTAGCAGGTTGTCCTTCAGTTGCTGTTTGAGTCCCGACAGGACGCGGCACTCCGGCTGTTCGACCAGCGCCAGGGCACGGTCAATCAGTTCCTGACGTTTGCGTTCCTGCTCCGGAGTGGCCCCTTTCAAAGCGAGAGCATGGCTCACGATTTCCACCACTACTTCCTTGCGGCCGAGCATGAAGTCGCACAGGGCGAAGGATTCCGCGGCTTGATCGCTGGATCGCGTCCGAAATCCAGGCTGTCCAGGGCGAAGGCGAGCGCCTTGTAGCAGCCCGCCCGGAAGTGATCCACGCCCCGCCCGACGGGAGGGGCCGCGATCCACTTCCCACGCCTGTCGCTTCATTTTCTCGAATTGCTCCCGGCAGTCCTCGGGAGCCATTTGCTTTGTTTTCAGGCCGACCAGAAGGGAACCGCACTGGCCGTACAAGGCAATCACCGGATGGCGGTGCTTCCGCATGGCCTCGAAGACCTCGCGCATGGGAGCAACATCGTCCGCCTGGAGGGTCCACTGCGCCCCGAAGCTATTTGTCGCGTTGCGGATCAGGTCTTCCAGAAACCAATTCAGATGCCAGACCTGGAACGTTTCTAACCCTTGCCGATCCGCGGCTTTCACCCATTGCCGGCCGGCCTGGGCCAGTGCCCTTGCAAAGGCGGAACCCTCGGTCGCATTCCACTTCAGAAATTCGATCGACTCGCGGAAGGTGTGGCAATACTGGCTGAAGAATGAATCGGGGACCGGCCCCTTCGGGAGGATAATGTCACCCTGCCCTGGATGCTCCGTGACGCCCTCGGCCCAGGCGTTGCACTCCTCGAGGATGGCACGTTCCGCGGCGGCACGAAACGAGGCCAGGGCCTCACGACTCTCGGACGACTTGGTCTCGACATAAAGAAGCTTGTTCAGGAAAGACCGCAGGGCACGGCGGGTTCCCATGTGGCGAATGCGGAATGCCGACAGGTCCCGACGATTCCGGGAACCCAACTGCAAAAGTTCGGTGTTTTGCATCTCGATCCCGCGCTGGGCCAGCTTCAGGGCCGTCGTCAGAGTCGGCGGGTCCACCGCGATCTTGTGCGTCTTGGGCGACGCCCAGGTTAGCGCGTTCACCCCGCGCGGATCGACCCGGACCACGGCGTAGTGCAGGAGGTACTCGGCCAGCAGGGCCGCGTTGGATCGGTTGGCTGGGTCGAGCGCATGGACGCACTCCATCGCTTGCAGACCTTCGCGCCACAGCTTGTGACTCCAGAGCAGTTGAGCTTCGCGCAGGAAGCGATTGCTCTCGCGAAGCCGATCTCCGGCCTCCCTGGCCGGTGCCGCCCGAAGGCCCCGCAGAATCTCTTGCAGCAGCGGTTCCACGAGCTTGGCCGCGTCCATCTTGTCCGTCTGGGCCGTCACGTCCGCCAGCTTCTTCCCCTTGCCGTCCGTGACAAAGGCGTGCGCGCGCAGTCCGGCGCCTTCCGTCGCCCGGCTCACTTCCAGCTCGAGGAGATACAGCGACGCCAGCAATTCTTTCTGGGAGCCTTCTCCGGGCAAGGATTTTTCCCGGTTGAGGTGATCGAGGCGTTTGCGTTCGAGCACCACGACGGAAGGAGAACCCAGCAGCCGGCGCTCGAGCAGGAGACCGACCGATTCGCAAAGGCTGTCCAGTTCGCGGGGCAGGTCCGCGTTCCGCACGCCGAGTAAGCAGAGCGGTTTCATCTCGCGCGGCGTCGTCCGGTATTTGTCCACGGCCTGCACAACGCCGGTTGCCAGGGCCTGGGCTACCTGACTTCGCGTCCCCGGCCGGGAGGGGTGCGTCCCACAGACGAACTCCGGTTTGAGCCTGAAACACGATCAATCCCAGGGCTTCCTTGCCGCCGGCCGCAGTCTCCACGACCGCGAACAGATCGACCGGGAGGAGCTTGCCCGGCCGCGACGATCTGATTGGCCTCCACCAGACCCGACAGCGATAATTTTTGCTCGCTCAGGACGCGCTCGATCTGCCGACGTTCGAGGAGTTCAATCTTCGTCTGCGAGCCAAGCTCGGCCTCGGCCAGATCCAGGACGTTGTGAATCCCTTCCTTGTCGTCGGTGCTGACCAGGGCCACACGAGTCACCGCGGCCGTCGCGGCTGGATGGCTGGCGGCCATCGCGATCCCGACAAGGCATAGGCAGATGAAGTGCTTGAGCATCATGATCTCGACCTCGGGGGTTGCATCGTGTTTAAACACGATCATTTCTTGTCGCCGAGCAGCTTGGGCAGAAGACGCTCGGCGATGATCGCGGCGCCTTCTTGGAGGGCGGCCTTGCCCGCGATCTGCTCGCTGACATCGACGACCACCACGGTTTGCCGATCGATGGCAATCACGCGATCCGTCTTGCGATCGACGGCCTTGATCTCGACGCGGGCCTTGACCGAGGACAACCCGCCGCGCCGGCCGGCGAACTCGCTGAACGCCTCGCCCGTGATAATGATGTCGCCCTTGGATTTGGCGCCCTCATCCGGGTCGATGACCGTGAAGCCGGTCCCCTTGGCCAGATACGTCAACTCCGTCTGGGCGGCGGGGTCCACGCGCGGCTGTCCGAGGTGTCGCTCGTTGATGCTGATCCACAGGATCGGCCGCTCGCCCTTCTTGAGCCGCCGATTGAGGGCGGCGACGCGGTCCTTCTCCGCGACCTTGGGGGCCACCAGCTTGTCGGCCTCCTTGGCGATGATCCCGGCCAGCTTTTCCGCCAGCCTCCTTGACCGTCGGATCGATCTCGTCTCCACTCTTGCCCTCGGCCGACCACCGACTTGATGCGCGACGTCTCGGTGCCGATGATCTTGGCGACCACGTTAACTTTCTTGCCATCCTGAAACACCGTACCCATGATGAGGAGGCGCGCCCCGGTCAGCTGTCCGACCCGCGCCGCCTCGCTCGGCTTGACGACGCCCGAGCGGTTCAGCTCCAGCTCCTCCAGCGTCTTCTTGATGTCCTCGCGATCGACGAGATAGAGGGCATCCTTTTCCCCCAGCCGGGCCAGCAGCAGGTTGGCGATCTTGGCCCCCATGTCCTTGACGCCCGCGCCGCGCTCCTCGAAATTCAGGACGGCAATGGGATAAACTGGTTTTTCTTTATCCTCTTTGTCTTTTTTGTCGTCTTCGTCTGCCTTGTCGTCCGCATCTTCCACGACCGTGTTCGCCACGACCGCCACGGGATCACCGCGGGTTGGCGTCTCCGGCTTCTCCGAGTCTTCGCGGGGAGGAACGAAGGCAAAGGCAAACAGCGACAGTCCGCCGATAAGGCAGGCCGCCGTCAGGACCAAGGCGGCGCGGCGGCCGCGCTCGCGCGGTCGAGGCGGGGTGCCACGCTGGGACTGGCTCACTGGTCTGGCCGTTTTCCAGGGCAGCCAGGACTCTCGGCCACCGCGAGGATGGAGGATGGCCTCTGGCTCGGATCCTTGCCCAGAAGCTGCATGATAAGGTTGGACAGCTCGGCGGAAACCTCGGGGTTGGCGGTGCGAGGTTCGGGGGTTGGTCGAGAGCCAGGGACATCAGGGTGGCGAGGACGTCGGGCCCCTCGAAGGGAACCTTGCCGGTACACATCTGGTAAAGGACGCAGCCCAGGCTGAACAGATCGCAGCGCGGATCGAAGCCAGCGCCGCGAGCCTGCTCGGGCGCCATGTAACCGGGCGTGCCCAGGATGGCGCCGGAATCGGTCAGACGCCCGTCCGTTTTCCGCAGTCCACACAAGGCCGAAATCCAGGATCTTGACCTTGCCGCCGCGGTCACAGGCCTGCGCGCTTTCCAGCCAGATGTTGGACGGTTTGATGTCGCGATGGACCAGGCCGCGCTCGTGGGCCGCCGCCAGCCCCTCGGCAATCTCCCGGCCGATGCGCAGGACTTCGTCCAGGGGCAGCCGGCCGAGGCGGTCGAGCCGGGTTTGCAGCGATTCCCCCTGGAGCAGTTGCATCGCCAGGTAGGGCACCCCCTGGTTCTCGTTGACCTGATAAATGGTGACGATGTGTTCGTGCTCGATCCCCGCCGCCGCCTGGGCTTCGCGCCGGAAGCGCTCGCGGGCGCCGGGATTGCCGGCCAGGTTGGGCTTCATGACCTTCAGGGCCACCGACCGCCGGAGATCGCGGTCCTCCGCCTCGAAGACGATCCCCATGCCCCCACTGCCCAGCTTTTTCCGCAGACTGTACGAACCCAGCCGGGCCAACTCCGCCGTATCGGCCGGGGGTTCCAGAAACGCCAGGTTCGGCCCTTCATAGGTGTCCGTCGGGGGATCGGAAGCCGGCAACTCCTCCCCGGCGGGCCGGATCAGCCGGAACCGTTCCATCAGGTCGGCCACCAACTCTCCTTCGGGGTCCTCCGCCACCGTGGGTTCGTTGCGCAGGGCCTCAAGCAAGCTGTCGGACCCTGTGAATGAACGGGCCTGTTGACAGCACGAATCGCATTCGAGCAGGTGCTGTTCGAGCGCTTCGGCTTCGCTTTCGGGAAGCTCGGCCAGCAAGAATTGCCGCAAGGTAGGCAAATCCGGACACATCGTGGCGATCATGGCAGGTCTCCGGGCAAGAAAAGAAGTCCTCAGGGCAAGCCTTGCCGTGATCCGGTCTGGTTCCCGGGCACAGGCTTAAAAGGAGAATATGCGCCGGCGACAGGAAACCTTACACGAAAAGAACGACATTTCGGAAATTCAGTGGGAAAGAATGACCACGCCGGCGCTCCTCAATCGAGGAGACCTTGCAGGTTTTCCCGCAAACGCCGCAGGACACGGTACTTGGCGACGTAGACCGCCCCTTCGGTGAGGCCCAGTTCGCGTCCCACCTCGGCGGCCGAGCGGCCCGAGACGATGTGTTCCCAGCACGCCTTCCAGGTGGTCGGCTCGAAATCCGCCTGCATCAATTGCAGGGCGCCGCCGGACCAGGTGCCGTCGATACTCTTTTTCCTCGAAGGTATCGCTGCCCGAGTTTCGGGCCAGGTCGTCCAGGAAGGAGTCGCTGGCATTCACCGTTGCACCCGGCCGGCGGCGCATCTGTTCGCGGAGTTTGTTGAGGGTGACGGTGCGCAGCCAGCCGCGAAAACTTTTGTCGGGGTCGTAGGAGAAGTGGGGTAGTTTTTGGACCAGAACGGTCAGGACATCCTGCACCAGGTCGAGGGCTTCCTGGCGGGGCACGCCCATGCGCCGGCCCCAGGTGTAAATGAGCGGAGTGTACAGTTTCACGAAGCGCGTCCAGGCTGCTTCTTCGTCGGGGCGGCGCAATTGCTCCAGCAAGCTTCCGGATGTCGTCAACATGCCGTTTTTCAGGAGGGCAGGGTTCGCGAAACTCCCAGGGGAAGTAATTTTGATCGTAACACCCACTGCCGCAATGTCAAGAAACCGGCACAACGGATCACGTGATGCGCGAAAATTCCTAGCGATCCGCTTGTTTGCCCCCTAGCATCCGGCCCGGCGGCGCGGGAAACTGGCAAGCAGGCTCAACATAAGGGGAAACAGGGGGAGAAGCCGATGGACGCAACAGGGGATAAGGAGTTGAAGGCTCAAGTCGAGAGGTATTGGGCGGAAGCCCGCCGCTGGAAGATCATCGCGGGCCTTCTGGCTGGCTTGACCGGATTTCTGGGGATAGGGCTAATTGGAATGGTCCTGTACTTCGCCTACTCGGCGAGCGTCATTCGCAGCATCAGGGAAGCCGAAGTGGAACGAATAAACCAAGAGATAGAGAGGCAGCGCCAGCAAGAGGAGCAGTTACAACGAAGGGCGGATGAGTAGCAACCTGCGTGCCAAGAATTGTCTACACGGCGGGTAGGGAATTTTAGATTTGGCCACTACCGCACAACGGGAGCCGGCCCTCGACCATGACACACATGCCGGCGTGTGCGTGGTGGGCGCCGGCCAGCGGCCTCGTCAGCGATCCGGGGACTTCGGGGCGTCTTTCCCCTTGGCGTCCGGCCGGTTGAAGGAGCGCTCGACTTTGTCGCCCCCATCGACCGACACGGGCTGATCGCGCCAGAGCCAGCGCATCATGTCGGGCAGGATGGCGCCGCCGTGCCTGGAGCTGTGCCCGCCGATGCCCCAGACGTAATTCACGTCATAGCCCTTCTTCGTCAAGGCGGCGGCCAGGCGCACGTTCTGGTAGAACCAGTCGCGGTTGGGGTCGTATTTGCCACCTCTCCTCCCGGTGCCCCGGTTGTCGTTTCGCCCGTCCTGGAAAAAGACGCGGATCGGCTTGCGGTCACTGGCGAGCACCCGCTCCGGATAGACGTGGCCGCCGCGCAGGTTGACGAAGCTGCCGATGAAGCTAATCACCTTGCGAAATTGATCCGGCCGCTCCCAGGCGACCATGAACGCGGCGATGGCGCCGGAACTGGCCCCGCCGATGGCGTGCTGCTCCGGGTCCCTGGAAAGGTTGTAAGACTTGTACAGGGCCGGCAGCAGCTCGTCGCAAATAATCCGGGCGTATTTGTCGTCCGGCGTGTTGTACTCCGCCGGGCGGTTGGTCGTGCGGTCGCCCCATTCTTTGGGGTTCGGCTCGGGCTGTTCGGGCGTCTTGCCCGGGTTGATGAACACGCCGATCAGGACCGGGATCTCCCGGCGGTGGATCAAATTATCCAGGACGTTTTGCGCCCGGATGTCCCCCTTTTCGTTTTTGAACGCCTGGCCGTCGTTGAAGATCATCAGGCTGGCCGGCCTGGACTTGTCGTATTGCGCCGGGACGTAGACCCAGTAGGTGTGCGCGGTCCCCGGATAGACCTTGCAGGGGAGGGTGAAAGGCCCTTCCATCTTGCCATGCGGCACCCCCTCCTGTTCGAGCGAGTCCGGACCCAACTTGTAGTAGCCGTCGGTCCCCTGGGCCAGCGCCTCCGTCCCCGTGAGCAAGATCGCCAGTACCAGCAGGTATCCACGTTTCATGTTTAGCTCCCTCGGTGAAACGCAGTCATTTCGACACGACCGGGTGGTACACCGGATGGCGGATGAACGCCGGGGCCACGCGTTCGCACGGGCCGTCCGGGGCCAGCGTGAAGAGGATGCCGATCGGCGCCGCGTCCGCGTCGCCCCGGCGGCCGTTGAGCTGCGTGCCGCCCCAGCGCGAGCCGACGGCCACCAGCTCGAACGTCCGGAAGCGCCCCTGGGCCAGGTCGAACGTCGCCTTCCCGAGCAGGCGCATCTCCAGACCGTGCTCGCGCCGGCCCTCCCGGGCCGTTCGCGTCTGTCCCTCGATGCGGAGCGAAACCACGTCGCCGTCCACCGCCGTCACCTCCGTGCTCAGCCGCGCCTTCTTCACCTCGCTTTCCTCGAATGGGAACGTTTGACCGCGAACGTTGTCGATCAGGTGGGCACAGGCGATGCGGTGCAGCAGCGGTACGGGCAACTCCTGCTTCTTCCCCACCTTCACCTCCGGGGGGACGAACTGCCTGGCCTCGGCTTTGGTGAACCACGCGAAGTCCTGGTTCCAGGCCAGCTCCCGCCAGCTCGCTCTCGTCGGGTTCGTCTTGCCCTTCTCGCGCGGCATGTCGCGCGAGGTCACGTTGAGAACCAGGCCGTCCTCTGGGTAATACCGCTCGGGACGTTTGATGTCGTCCAGCTGTTTCCGCGGATCGATGGGGAGCAGCCGCTCCTCGCGCGTGAGCGTGTTCCACTTGGCGAGAGACTGTTCCAGCAGGTTCGCGATGCGTTGGGGGTCGTTGGAGTTGACGGAGCCGAGGAGTATGCCGCTGGGGGAGACACAGTAGGTGCCTTGCCGGGTGGCGCCGGGCCGGCGGTAGTGGCCCTGCTCGGCGAACTTCTGGAACAGCCGGCACTCCGGGTCGGTGCCGGTCTTCAGGTTCTGCATGCGGTAGACCTCGTCGGCGGCGGGGACGAACTGGGCGGCCAGCTTCAGAACTCGGGGGTCGGACCAGACAGACTGTCTGGCAATGACGCCGTTGTTTCAGGTACACGCCAGCGGGTGGCCGTTCATCGCCCACAGGAGGATCGGCTTGTCCTCCTTCTGGGCGGTCATCACGCCGTCCCAGAAGGTGGGCAGCCAGTGGACCGTCTCGAAGCACCGCTCCGCGTCCTTGGGGCGGATGCGGTCGCGCCACGAGGCGAAGGTTTCGTCGTTCAGCACCACGGGCGGCCCCTCGGCGCCCGCCAGCGCGACGACCAACGTAACGAAAAGGCCTCTGAGCATCGGCGTCCCTCCTCAACAACGAAGCAGCGCTGGGCGTTGCCGGAATGAAAAGCGGCGTGCCCACTGCGGCGGTTGAACACATCTTGTCAGATTCAGACCCGCGATCAAGTGGGTTTTCTGCCGCCGGCGAGCCGGTCTTCGTCCTGGGGAAGTCCTCGTGTCCGACGCTTTGACGGCCCATGGGACGAACATCGTGTTGGCTCTCAGGAGCTTCTCCCTTGCCGGTTCCGGGATAGAATGGCCGGGTAATTACCAACTCACCGGGGAGGGGAATTCCCATGGCAACCTTCATCACGACCATGCATTTTACCGAGCAGGGCATCAAGTCCGTGCGGCAGTCCTGCGAGCGGGCGGCGGCCTTCAAGGCCACGGCCCAGAAGATGGGCGTCAAGGTGACGGGAGAATACTGGACGCTGGGGGCCTTCGACGGCGTGATCATCTGCGAGGCCCCCGACGAGCAGACCGCCACCGCCGCCCTGTTGCATTTGGGCTCGCTGGGCAGCATCCGGACGCAGACCTCCCGCGCCTACGACGCCGCCGAGATGCAAAAGATTCTCGGCCTGCTGCCCAAGTAGTCCGGAGCCGCCGGACCACACTCTTGAATGTCCCCGTCTCGAGGGCACTCGATGGACGACCAAGCCGAGGGCATCCCGTCCGAGAAGCCCATGCCGCCGTGGGAGCAGCCCGGCTTCTTTCGGCGGGACTGTGAGCCTCACCGCGGGCAACTGCTACGGCAGTTGGGTATCGCCAGTCTGATTGCCGGCTGTATCACCTTCCCGTGTGCCTCCGTGCCGGCCCTCGTTGGCATCCCGCTGGGCCTGACGACCTGGTTTCTGGCCCGCCGCGACCTGGCCAAGATGCACCAGGGGCGGATGGACCATACCGGGGAGAGACTGACCTACGAGGCCCGAAGCAACGCCTTGATCGGTGTGGCACTCAGTCTCGTGGGTATCGCGATTATGGCGGCCACGGTGTTGGTGTCGCGCTGACGGCTTTCGATGCCCGACCGATCTCCTCCTCGCTGGCGGATTCCGGTAGTGTCCTAAGAATGCGTTGATTGTTGCACGTCCGGGAGCGGCTGGAATGGGCAGCTTCGGCCTGATAGCCTAATAGCGGATCGTCCCGGCATCGGCCGGAACGATCAATGCATTCTTGGGACACTACCCGGACGTGAGATGTTGATCGGCTACGTCAGCGACGAATATTACGCGGCCCTGGCGGACGTCGCCGTCGAGCTGCACGGACCCGGCGGGCTGCACCTCCTGGCGCACTCCTGGCCGTCCGGCGCGGTTCACGCGGACGTCCCGCCGGGCGAATACGAAGTGTGCTTCGCGAAGCGCGGCTACGGCTCGAAGCGCGTCCGCGCCCGCGTCAGCGGCGAACATCCAGCGTCCTTCCGGCTGCTCTCCGACCGGCTGCTCGGTTACGCCTGGCCGAAGTGGTGCCGTGCCGGGGATATAGTGGAGTTCCGCGTCCACGCCGTCGAGCCGTACAAGCTCGAGCTGTTCCGCTACGGCCTGCACAAGGAGTTCGTCCGCAACGTCGGCTGGTACGACAACCACGGCCCGCGCGCGGTCATGCAGACCCTGCCCGACGGCCCCTTCGAGCAGACCGGCGTCCGCTGGGACAACGGCCACGGCGTACACCGCCAGGTCATCGCTGCCCCCGACCCGGTGCGGCCTGTACTACTTCCACGCCAACGGCGAATCCGGCGAGTTCTTTTCGTTCCCGCTGGTTGTCGCGCCCGCGCGGCCGGCTGCCGAGGTGGCGGTGCTCGCCTCTACGAACACGTGGAACGCCTATAACGCGTTTGGCGGGCGCAGCAACTACATCATGGCCGCCAGGATGATCGACCCGCCGATCGTCAACGCGAAGGCCGACCTGCCGCGCTACAAGTTGAACGATTACGGCGAATGGAAGAGCGCGCGAGACGTTCGCCCCGCTGTCGTTCGACCGGCCCGAGCCGTACAACCATGTCCCCGAGGACGTGGAATGCACCGACCCGATCGAGGGCCGGCAGGCGTGCCACCTCGCTCCTGCCGAGTGGCGGCTGCTGGGCTGGCTTGAGCGCGAAGGTGTCGCGCACGACCTGTACGCCGACGCCCAGCTGCACGACGGCATGCTCGACCTCGACGCCTACCGCGTCCTCATCCTCAACACGCACCCCGAATACTGGTCGGCCCAGGCGTACGGACGCGTCAAGCGCTGGGTGTTCGAGCGCGGCGGCCGGCTGCTGTACCTCGGCGGCAACGGCGTGAACTGCGCAGTCGAGCTGCTCGACGACGGCACGGCGATGCGCTGTGTCAATTCGTGGCCGGCTGGCTGTGAGAGCCGCTTCCACGCCCACGTCGAGTCGGAGGCCAACCTGCTCGGCGTCGTGTTCACCGACCCCGGCGCGATGACCGTCGCGCCGTACGAGGTGGTACGGCCCGAGCACTGGGTTTTCGAAGGCACTGCCCTGCGCAAGGGCGATCGCTTCGGCACGCGGATGCTGCACGCACGCTATGGTGATGGCGCGTCGGGGCATGAGACAGACAAGATCAGCCCCAGCTCGCCGAAAAACGTCGAGTTGCTGGCGAAGGGCCTCAACCCCGACGACGGTGGGGCGCACATGGTGTATTTCGACACGCCCGGCGGCGGGGCGGTCTTTTCGGTCGGGTCGATCACGTTCCCGACCGCGCTGTTGTGCGACGAACCGTGCTCGCAGATCACGGCGAATGTCCTGCGGCGGTTTTTGGGCTAACCCGCGGTTCGTCCCTCGCGGATCCCCCGCACGAGTTCCTGATCCATGATGCCGGTGGACGGCTCGGCCGGCGGGGGCGGCTCGACCGGCCGGGTCGTGTCGATCCACAGCCAGCCCAAAGCACCCACAAACAGGATCGCGGCGTAGACATAGAACGCCGGGTCCCACCGGTCTCGGCCCTCGAAGCCCAGGTCGCGCATCCAGTCGGCGAAGCGGCCAAGGAACAGTTGCGACGCGATCGCCCCGACCGCGCCGAGGGAGTTCATCAGCCCGAACAGGGCGCCGACGTGCCGGCCGCTGATGTCGGCGACCGCGCCCCACCAGGAGGCGAGGGTCAGGTTGACGGCGAGCACGGCGAGGGCGGTCCAGCCCGCCGCCGCGAGGGCGTCGTCGGTGTGCAGGCCGATCAGCAGCAACACGCCGCTCGAAGCGAGGGCCGCGCACCCCAACCCGCGGCGGCTGGCCTTGCGGTTGCCGGTGCGCCGGATCAGTGCATCGCTCAGGAAGCCGCCCAGGGTGCCGCCGATCGCGCCGCCGGCCAGGACCATGCTCGCCAGCCAGCCGGAGGTCAACGGCCCGACGCCGCGACCCTTGATGAGGTAAGTCGGATACCAGGAGAAATACAGGTAGGTGTTGAATGCCGAACAGGTGATCACCCCGCCGAGCAGCCAGACGTTGGCGCTGGTCAGCACCAGCCGCCAGGGGATCGACGGATGGCGGATATCCGGGTGCGCGCCGTCCGAACAGCCGATGAGCCGGCGCTCCGCGTCGTTGACGGCAGGGTGGGTCGCCGGATCATCCCGATACCAGCGGTAGAAAGCGAAGGCCCAGATGAAGCCCGGCAGCGAGAAGACGACGAACGCCCAGCGCCAACCGGCAGCGCAGGATCAGGTAGGCGGCGACGGCCGGCGAGACGGCGCCTCCGGCGAGGGCCGTGGTGGTGATAAGCCCTTGCGCCGGCCCGCGCCCCTGCGGCGGGAACCAGCGCGCGAGCATCCGGGCCGTGTTCGGGAACGCGCCGGCCTCCCCGGCGCCGAACAGGAACCGGATCAACACCAGCGACCACAGCCCGGCGCGCGCGCCGGTGAGGGCGGTGAACACCGACCACCAGACGACGATCCGCGCCATCACGCCGCGCGAGCCGTGGCGATCGCCCCAGGAGCCGGTCGGCACTTCAAAGAGGCAATAGGCGAACGTGAACGCGGCGAGGACGTAGCTCATCTGGGTGTCGTCGATGCCAAGCTCGGCCTCGATCGAGGGGACGGCCTGGCTGATGCAAATGCGATCGACATACAGGATCAGCGCCAGCACGCCGAGAAACGCGAGCACCTTGTAGCGCACCCGGGTCGGCGGCAGGGAGACCGGCGGGGGGGCCTCGGCGCTCATGGATACTCCAGGCGGGAAAAGCGGGCGGCGGGCGTGCAACGATGATAAACTACCGCGAGTGAATCGGCTACGGCGAGCCGGCCGGCGTGAGCCGCACCACCATCCGAGGTAGATCATGAGAATCACCCACATCGAAACCCACGCCGTTCGCATCCCGCTGGTGCCCGCCAGGCACATGATCACCGCGCTGGGCAAGCACACCGAGTCGCCGTACCTGATGGTGCGCGTCGGTACCGACACCGGCATCGAGGGCGCCGGCGAGGCGGCCGCCACGCCCAACTGGAGCGGCGAAACCATCTGGGGCACGAAGGCCATCATCGACCACCTGTTCGCACCGCTCGTGATCGGCTGCGACCCGCGCGACGTCGAGGAGATCGATCGCCGCATGGACCGGGCCGCCCGGCACAACTGGTTCGCCAAGTCGGCCGTCGAGATGGCATGCTGGGACATCCAGGGCAAGGCGGCGGGCAAGCCGGTATACGAGCTTCTCGGCGGGGCGGTTCGGCCCCTGGCGGTGGAGTGCCGGTTCTCGATGGGGGCCTACGAGCCGGAACGGGCGGCGGCGCAGGCGCGCGAGCTGGTGGGTGAGGGGTTTCGCACGATCAAGGTCAAGGTCGGCACCGGCGACCCGCGCGCCGACGTGGCGCGGGTCCGGGCCGTGCGGTTGGCGATCGGGCCGAAGCTCGGCCTCACGATCGACGCGAACTGCGGCTGGGACGTGGACACCGCGATCCGCTGCCTGCACGAACTGGAGGACTGCCAGATCGCCCTCGACGAACAACCGACGCCCGACGGCGACTACGCGGCCATCGCCCGGGTCCGCCGCGAGACCAAACCGCCGGTGATGGCCGACGACATGTGCTTCGACCTGGTCCAGGCCCGCGAGCTGGTGCGATGCGCCGGCTGCGACGTCCTCAGCGTCTACCCCGGCAAGAACGGCGGCATCCGCAAGTCGCGCCTGATCGCCGAGTACGCCGCCCGGCACGGCATCGCCTGCAGCATTGGCTCGAACCTGGAGTGGGACGTCGGCACGGCGGCCATGGCGCATCTGGTTGTCGCGACGCCGAACATGCAGGTCGAAAAGTATCCCGGCGACATGCTCGGCCCAGTCTATCACGAGGTGCGCGTGGTGAAGAATCCCATCGACATTCGCGGCCCGGTCGTGACGATCACGGACCGGCCGGGCCTCGGGGTCGAGGTCGATTGGCAGGTGGTGCGCCGGCACGCGCTTGCGGGATGACAGTCGGGTTTCCGTTTATCGGGAAACCCGCTTTCTTTTCACCTGTTGTTCGGTTGAGATCCTCTCCGCGCAGGTGGGGTAGCGGTTCTTGCCGGCGTCGTGGCGGTGTTGAGCGTTTCATTTCACCTGCCCCACACCCCCTGAAACGCTCGCATTTTTGATGAAACGCTCGCGAAAAACAGCGCAAGTCCTTGCCACAGCCCGACCTGAGCGTTTCAACCACTTTCACGCTTGGCTTGCAACGCTCGGACGGCAAGGGTTGCAACGCCAAAACCTCCCGCCGCCCGCCCGGGCTTTCTATGCAATTGTTCGATTCGCGGGCGATTCCTTGCAAAACGGGGAGTTTCCTTGCGGAATGGAGGGATTCGTTGCAGCGAGGGCGATGGACGCGGCATAGAATGACCTGTGCCGCAGATCCTCCAAACTGAGACAGACTCATGGCAATCCGCAAGAAGTCAGCCCGCGCAACCAAACTGGCCTACGTCCGCTGGTTCGATTCAGCGATCTACAAAGGGGAAGCCTGCTAACCGGAAGACGTGACGGGAATCTGCGAAAATGAAAGCGCCGGCGTATTGATCCAAGAGGACAAGAAGACGATCACTATTGCCCTGGATCGCTGTCTCGACAAGAAGGACGTTCGCCTTGTGTTGTCCATACCGAAGGCGAACATCCTTCAGGTCCGACGTTTTTCCGTCTGAACTACTTCTTCGGTGGCTTCTTCTTTGCCTGCGACAAGTCCGACGCGGCAACCTTCTTCACCGGCTGAGGCGTCTTCTTGTTGCCCAAGAGCTTCCCAGCGTTTGACGCAGGCTTCTTGTGAGTGGACACCAGATGTCCTCCAAGGTCAAGAATGGGCGAATGGGAAAAGTGTACAAAATAATCGTAAACGGGACAAGAGAGGTATCTAGAGAAAAAATCCGTCAGGCGAGTTTCATGGCGAGTTCGGTTTCGTCCATCTCCATCAACTCGCGCACGGTCAAGGGAACGATGACACAACCCGTCCGTTTGAAGAAAGCCCGAATCTCGGCTTGCGCGTCCGCCGTGTAATCGAACGATACGAAGATGCCCTTGTTCTTACCTTCTCTTTGAATGGCCGTCTCGAAAGCGTCGATGTCTGGACGGCCCGCCTTGTCCTGTTGCTTGACCTGAACCGGATACCATTTCATAAAGCCGAATTGGTCGGAATCCTTCTCATCCTTCTTGCTCTCGGAAGCGATGGGGTAGAACCGCCCGTCGATGCCCTTGTCGCCCGTCTTCCGTTTGTTGGGGATGCCGCCCAGACGAACAACCGCCCAATTCTGGAACTCGAAGTGAGGCATCCGCCGCAGTTCTTCCACGGTGCGCGGCAGGCCGACAACGGCAAAATCCATGTCTTGGCGCAGGTTACAGTCCCGCCGCAGCCGTTCCGCCATAACGCGGCAAGCTGTTGGGGAGCAATCAATGCCGATCCAGCGTCGGCCTAGCTTCTGTGCGGCCACTAGTGCCGTTCCGCAGCCGCAGAAGGCATCCAGCACGATGTCATCTGGGTCGCTACTCAGATTCAAGATGCGATCAAGAAGGGCAAGAGGTTTTTGAGTCGGGTAGCCAAGTGATTCTCCGGTTGAAGGTTGAACCGGGCCGATGTCATCCCAAAGCGTTCCTACCGGCGTTCCTTTACCCTCATCCAAGTAGCGCTTGTAGGCCGGCACTGCTCCCGCCTTTTTTTGGATGACGCGTCCCTCTTGGTAAAGCCGCTCCATGTTCTCTTTGCTATAGCGCCAGTAGCGCTTCACGCCCAAAAACTCATAGCAGGGGTTCCCCTTTGACGGTGCCGCACCGCCCGGCGCGGTAAGGTCGCCAAGCCGATAACGCCTCCCGGAGCCGGGTTCAACATATTTGTAGAACTTCTCGACATATTCAGGGTCATACGGCTTGTACTGATGGTGAAAAGTGTAGCGGCCACAAGCGTAAAGTAGCAGGGTGTCATGCACTCGGCCTAAATGCTTGCTCCCTTGCTTGGCGTCATTGTGCGCCGACTGGCGCTTCCAGATTATCTCGTTAACAAAGCTGTTTTCTCCGAAAATCTGGTCGAGCATGACCTTGACGTAGTGGCTGGCGTGCCAATCGCAGTGGTAGTAGAAACTTCCCGTCTTCTTGAGGACGCGGGCCATTTCGACGCACCGGGGGTGCATGTACTCGATATAGGCGCGGGTCGATTCGTGCCGGTCTTCAAAGGCCCGCTTTTCCTTGGTCTCGCCCCAGAAGGTCTCGTAAATGCGGTTTGAATTGAATGGCGGGTCGATGTAGACAAGGTCTACGGATTCATCTCGAAAATGCCGCAGCAATTCGAGGTTGTCTCCGCAGTAGATCGTCTGGGCACCTAGCATGGAGTGCAGATGGGGGAAGTCGCGCAGGAGGCTTCGGGACTTGCGTGGGGACCGTTGTTGTTTCGGCATGGCAACGCGCAGGTTGAGGTTAGGGGCGTTTCAGCTGCGCCTGTTCTATGCTCCAGGAAGAGCGAGTTTAAGCGACGCGCGGGGGTGCCTGCAAAAAGAAAACCGCCCGTCAAGTCATTTTTCTTGGCGGGCATCCTTGATTCGTCCAACAAGTCGGTTTCACTCGAAGGTTATCCAAAAGCCCACCTAGCCGAAGCAATGCGGGATTACGCAAAGGCGGAGGAGAGGGCGAGCAAGGGAGAAAAAGTTGACGCGGTGTTGGTGGCGGCAGGATCGGTGAATCAGTTGAGCAAAGCGTATCCCAACTTCTTCCTTGACACGAGCAAGTTCGTGGGTCACGTCCATAACATCATTCGTACAGCCACCGCATCAAAAATTGCACAATGATTGATTCTTTGCATCCCCCCCGCGTTTCATTGCATTGCACGGCGTTTTCTTGCGGAGCAACGTTGCATTGCAAGACCCCCCGGAAGGATTGCAACAGAACATTCACCTGTCCGAAGGCCCAAGGAAGGGTGTTTGCCGTCCTTGCCGGCTCCTCCGCGTCTACTCAGACGCGATAGCGAGCCAGCTTGGCCTCGTCCACGTTCACGCCCAGTCCCGGTTCTTCCGGAACGACCATGAATCCCCGGTCGATCCGGTGCGGTGGCGTGATGATGTCGTCTTCGAGACCATAATAGGTGCAGTCGTTGGCCAGGGAGAAATTCGGTGTACTGGCCACGACGTGCAGCATGGCCGCGGTCTTCAAGCCGAGGTCGTGCGAGCAGTGAAACACGCAGGGCACGCCGGCCGCTTCGCCCAGCGTTGCCACCTTCTTGACGGCCAGGATGCCGCCGCCCTGATACGTGTCCGGCAACAGGACGTCGGCGGCACCCAGCTGCAAGATCTGAAGGGCCACCTCGGGAGTCGTCACCGACTCGTTCAGCGCCAGCAGCGTCTTCGTCTGCCGGCGCAGCCGGGCCGACTCGGCCAGTAAGGTCGAGTGCATCGGCTGTTCGAGGTATTCCAGGTCAAACTTTTCCAGGTCGCGGGCCAGGGAGAGGGCCACCTCCGGACTGTAGCCCATGTTGGGATCGATGCGCAGTTTGAGGCGATCCCCCACCCCGTCCCGGATGCCGCGCACCATCTCCAGATCCTCCGCGGCATCCCGGCCGGCCTTCGTCTTGAGCGTGCCAAAACCCATGTCGAGATATTGCCGGGCAATGGCTTTTGCCTCTTCGTAAGGCCGAATTCCCATGCAGGCGGCCAGCTCGACCTTCCGGCGCACGGCCCCGCCCAGGAGCCGGTACAACGGTTGGCGGGTCGCCTTCCCCTGGAGATCCCACAGGGCCATCTCGACGCCGCTGGCCAGGAAGCTGCCCAGCGTGTTCTCGGCGTAGAACGCCTCCAGGTCGAAGGGGTCGCGGCCGAGTACCTGGCGACGGAGCAACTCCTCCGGGGTACCCTCGTAGGAACGGTTGATCCAGTCATCGGGCGTCTCACCCCAGCCGACCAGGCCGGAGTCCGTCTCCAGCCGGACCAGGAGCGCCTCCTTGGACGTGCCGGCGCGATAGCGGTTCTGGTAGGGAGCGATCGGCGGCTTCTGCGGAATCCGAACGCGCAGGGCGTTTAGCTGGGTGATTTTCATGATGAGTCGAGTCGTCGGAGAAAAGATGAGGGGCGGAACACCCCGCCGTGGTTAACTTGGTGTGATTGTGGCGGGCGCCGGGCGCCGGGTCAATCCACTATCGGCTACACCCCAAATGCGGGGGATGAAAAGAACAAGGACTCACGTCTCGCGACGTAAGTCCTTGTGCAGTTCAGTGCCGTAGAGAGGACTCGAACCTCCACTGAGACGCCTCGCCGGTGAGATGCGGGATCCCCGCCGGAACGGACCTCGTCTGGGGGCGATCAGGCCGCCCGCTGGCGGGACTCGCCCGGCTCGATCGCCTGCGCACGTTGCGGCGTCACCACGTCCCAGGCCAGGCCGAGGAGGGCCAGGCGCGGATGGTCAGGTAGGAGACGTCCAGCTCCCACCAGCGGCGGCCGTGGGCAGCACAGCGGGGGGCGGCGTGGTGGTTGTTGTGCCAGCCCTCCCCGTTGCTGACCAGCCCCACCAACCAGTTGTTCCGGCTGCCGTCCCGCGTCTCGAAGTTGCGGTAGCCCCAGAGGTGCGTGGCCGAGTTGACCGACCAGGTGATGTGCCAGACCGCCACCGTGCGGACGAACACCCCCCAGACCAACCAGCTCAGCCCCAGCTGCAGCGAACCCAGCCAACTCCAGGTGCCCAAACCTCCCGCCACGACGCCGGCGGCGAAGAAGGCGGCCCACTGGGTGCGGTGGATTAGCCGCCAGACCCCGGGCCGCTCCAGCCGTTTGAAGAAGCGGTCCTGGATCAGGTCTCTGGCGTAGCGGTCGTAGGTGGCTAGGGAATAGATGGCCGGGTCGATGACCAAAAACCAGCCGATGTGGCTCCAGAAGAAGCTTTCCTTGGGGCTGTGCGGGTCGCCGTCCTCGTCGGAGTGCTGGTGGTGCATGCGGTGGGCTGCCACCCAGTTGAGGGGCGTGCCCTGCCAGCAGCACACTCCCAGCAGGGTCAGGAGCCTTTCCAGCCGGCGGGGGCAGGCGAAGCTGCGGTGGGTAAGCAGTCGGTGGAAGCCGACGTTGATACCGAGGGTGCCGAACAGGTACAGGCCGGCCAGGGCCCAGGCCAGGCCCGACCAGCTGAACAGCCAGGGCAGGCAGGCCAGGGCGGCCATGCCGTGGAAGGCGGCGACCCCGGCGACGACGCGGGTGTTGACGCGGAGGGGGCTTGAGGCGTCGAGGACGCTCAGCCGCCGCAGAAGGCGGTCCACCGCCGTTGCCCTCACGAGCATGCCTATTTCTCTCCACGTGTCCACGAGGCCGGGGGTCGGCGTTCCGGGCCCCGGGCCGGCCTCCGCGTCCGGGCGTCGGAGTTAACAAATCTCGCGTCGCCGTCCAACGGGATTTTGGCTTCCATCGGAAAATCGGGGGGTGGGACTTTAAGAAAAGTTGCGCTAGGGGGCAAACGGACGCCGGGTTGTCCGGGATTCTACGGTCGCATGCACCAGGCAGCTTGGCCCCTCGGCCCTTCAACCTGTTCAACAACTTGGTCAATACCCATAGCTGTAACCCTTTACCGTAAGGGCTCGTCCAAAATTGATTTCGTAGGGCACGCTGCCAGCGTGCCTTGGCTGGCCGGCACGCTGGCAGCGTGCCCTACGAAGTTATTCTTGGACGCCGCCTAAGGGGTATACAACAGGGTGGGGTAAACCATACCCCACTGAAACCCGGTGTGTAACCCTTACACTGGTTAACCACGGAGTTAACCAAGGTGTAACCTGTTCCATCCACTTCCCCGCAGTCGAGGGAGATTATGAAGCACCATCACGATCGTTTGCGCGAATTCACCACCGCTATCTTTCACGCGGCAGGGTGCCAGACTTCCGAAGCGCGGTGCATCGCCGCCCACCTGGTAGAGGCGAACCTGGTGGGCCACGATTCGCACGGCGTCATCCGTGTGCCCCCCTATGTCCAGTGGCTCAAGGACGGCAGAGTGCTCGCCGGTCAGACGTTACGCATCGTCTTCGAGAACGACGCGATCGCGGTCGTCGATGGACAATTTGGCTTCGGCCAGACCCTCGGCGAGCAAGCCATGCGCCTGGGAATCGAGAAAGCGGAGCGGCACGGCGTGGCCGTCATCGCTCTGCGGAACTCGGGTCATCTCGGGAGAATCGGAGACTGGGCCGCGCAAGTGGCAGCGGCGGGCAAGCTCTCGCTGCATTTCGTCAACACGACCGGCGCGGGAATCCTCGTGGCGCCGTTCGGCGGGATCAACCGACGCCTCTCGGCCAATCCGATCGCGGCCGGCATTCCCGTCCCGAACGGTCCGCCCCTGATTCTCGACATATCGGCCTGTACCCTGGCCGAGGGGAAGATCCGCGTGGCCCTGAACAAGGGAGTGCCGGTGCCGGAGAACTGCATCATCGATGCCCAGGGAATGCCGACCACCGACCCGCGCGTCTTTTACGCCGACCCTCCGGGGGCGATCTTGTCCATCGCGGGCCACAAAGGCTACGGCCTCGCCGTCCTCTGCGAGGTCCTGGCAGGGGCTCTCACCGGCGGCGGCTGCAGCAACCCAGCGAACGCGAACCGCGTCGTGAACGGCATGCTTACTATCGTTCTGGACGTGTCCCGCTTCCAGGGCGAAGACGCTTTCCGAATGGAGATCCAGCGCTTCGTGGCCTGGGTGAAGAGTTCGGCGAAGGCCAGTCCGGATGGTGAAATCCTGATGCCCGGGGAGGTCGAGGAGCGGACCAAGGCGCAAAGGCTACGGGACGGTATCGACATCGATGCAACGACCTGGTCGCAGATCGTGGACGCGGCCCGAAGTCTTGGCCTGGCCGAAGATCACTGGGTGGCGGTCTGATTCCCTCACCCGGGTGGCACTCCGGTCGATCCGACATCCGCGCCTCACACCCTGATGCGAACGATAGACCTTGGAGTCCTCGGAGTTCATGACGAACTCGGTGACCACACCGCCCGGCGCCCCGTCCTTGACGGTCCGTTCCGGGGCGGTCGTGTACGTCGGCCCGATGGTGAAGTCTCCTTCCGCCCGCTTGTCCCGGGCGGCTTTACCCGGCTTCGGGTCGTCTTTCGCAGGCAGGTTCGGCACGAGTTTCGGGTCGTAGGTGGACCCCTTCGCAACCTGGATCATGGTGATGCGCATCTTGGTCGGGAAGAACTTCTCCGGGTCGGTCCGCTTGTGGGCATGGCCACCTCCGCCGCTGTCGTCCTTCATCACCAGATGCATCTCCTTGATCCCCTCCTCCCAGACGATGTTGTCGTTCTGCCAGAACGAGGTCATCTTCACGTCGCGCTCGTACACACCCTTCTCGCGGTAGACCTGGGTGCCGGTGCAGCCGTAGCCATTCTTCCGGCCCTTGTTCGGGATGTAGCACAGCGTCCAGGTGGTGGGCGCGCCGCCCGCCGGCTTCTCGATCACCTCGGCGCGGATGTGGACGGTGCCGTTGCGGTAATCGACCGGCTTCACCCAGTCCTTGGGGCGGTCGGCATTGAGCCTCTTGCCGCGGACGTAGTAATGCGACTTACTCGGCTTGGAATTGTCGGCGTCTTCCTTGGTGAAGGTGAAGGTGACGTCGAACAGCACGAACTGCTCCGCGGGGGCCCTCGGGCAGGCCAGCAGCAGCGTCAGACCTGCCAAGGCGAAAACGGAACGGTTCGAGTACAGCAATCGAACAGGATCCATAGCTAACACCTCGAATGGTCGCCGACGAATTTCCGCCGGCCGAATCGTCGCCACTGCGAACAGTCCTGTCCCAAGATGAGGGATACTCAGCCGGGAGATAACCGCGTGTCAGACTTGTTGAGGGGGTGCTGGTCCTTGCGGCCATCGCAAAACACGGCGACCCACTCGGCCAGCCGCTTGCCCAGCAAGCGGCACGCGGCCTTCGTGCTCTCTTCGCGCGGCTCGCGGGCGGTAATGGCGCCGTAGTGCGCGGTGGTCAGCTTGCCGGCGTAGTCTGTCACGCCGAAGACCAGAAAGCCGAAGTTGATGAGCACGGTGAGCAACGATTGGCATGCCAGTTCCGTGCCGCCACCCCACCCACCCGAGGACGAGAAGACGCAGGCGATCTTGCCGTCCACCTTCATCCAGTAGGGAGCCATCGGCTCGTCCCAGAAGCGCTTCATCTTCCAGGACAAGAGCCCCATATTGGTCGGACTACCCAGCGCTACCCCATCGCACCAGAGGATGTCTTCCGCTGTTGCCTCCTCGACCTTGCGCCGGCGAACCTCGACGCCGGAGATACTCCCCGCTCCCTCGGCTACCAGCCGCGCCATCTTCTCGGTGTTGCCGCTGGCCGAATCGTACAGCACCAGAACCTTGCCCATCGGATTGCTCTCCTTCTCGGTTGTTCTCAGGTACGATAAGTGGCCATCGCCCGGACGGCAACCAGTCTCGCCAAAAGGATTTGACATCGCAGAGGCGACCATCGGCATGAGATAAGCGGACATCCGTGCCGCCTGCGGGCAAGCGGTGGCGGGAAAGGCGATGACGCAAAACCTCCGCATCATCTGTCCATCGAGCTAACACCCCAAAAGACCGGTTTTATCAGCAAGCCTGTACTTAGCGGCATTCCTCATGTTTCCGCCAGGCTGTGCCGATACGTTTACTTGAGTACCTGTTGCCGACACGGACCAGCCGCCGCCGTTGACGCGCTTCCCGCCATCCAACTTGCTTGCCCACCTTACTCCTTCAGGCCCCGTCATGCGTACATCGCTTCTGGTGGTCGTGACCGCCTGTCTTGTGGCCCAGGCGACCGGCGCGGCCGGTCAGGAACTGCCCACGGAGGCCGCTGCACTCTTCCCCGCCGCCGACTCGGTAGCCACGCCGGTGGTAATGCAGGACCTCCCCCCGCCGGACTGCCCCTTCGGCCATTGGTCGGTCGCCGGGGAATACCTCGTTTGGTTCCTCCGCGAGGGGCGCGTCCCGCCCCTGTTGACCACCAGTTCCTTCTCCTCCGGCGGCCGCCTCGGCCAGCCCGATACCCAGGTCCTCTACGGCGACGACCGTCTGCAGACCCGCCACGACGACCGCTTCGTCGGCACGCGCGTCAGCCTGGGCTGGATGAACGCCGCGCGGACCTTCGGCGTCGAGGGCCGGGCCTTCTTCCTCGAGCGCGATTCCACTTACTTCAAGGCGGTCTCCGACGGCACGACCTTGCTGGCCCGGCCCTACTTCACCCCCGACGGTACTGCCGCCAGCGAGGTTATCGCCGGGCCGACGGCGTTTGGTTTGGCTAATGGCGGGTTTGTCGGCTATTCGCGCATCGAACTCTTCGGCGAGGAGGCTAACGCGGTCGTGCCGCTGACGACCGGCGGGGCGCTGGGCTGCGACCTGCTGGCCGGGGCACGCTTCCTGCAGATGCGCGACCGCCTCGACTTGACCTCCACCGGCCACTTGCTGCCGGACCAAACCGTCCTGTTCGGCCAGGAGGACCACTTCCGGGCGCACAACGCCTTTTACGGCGGACAGGTGGGCCTGCGCGGGCGGGGGATCTGGGGCAACTGGTTCGCGGACCTGCGCGGCACGGCTGCCCTGGGCGGCGACGACCAGCAGATCCAGACCTCCGGGGGCAGCCTTTACCAGACGCCGTTTCAGCGCACCGTAACGTCGAACGGCCTGCTGGTTCAGCCGGGCAACACGGGGACCTTCGAGCGTGGCCGGGTGGACTTCGTCGGCGAGGCCGCGGTCAACCTCGGCTACCGTCTGACCCGCCACGCCTGCCTGTTCGTCGGCTACACCTTCCTGTACTGGAACAACCCCATCCGCGCTGGCGATCAGGCCGACCTGGTCGTCAACCCTGCCAAGACCTCGGTCCCCTTCAAGACCGACGCCTTCTGGGCGCAGGGGTTCAACGTCGGGCTCGACCTGGGCTGGTAAGCCGCCCGACGGCGCCCTGCCATCGCGATCGCGGATCAGGTAACGCGGCACCGTTGCGTGAACACGGACGATAAGGAAGCGAATGCTCTCGCAACGGAACCAATCCTCGTCCGTACTCCCTTTCCGATAGACTATATTGAGAGCCAATGCATTTCCTGAGGTGCTCTATGCGTGCATCATGCCGGCTTCTCCTTGCTACCTGCGGCACCCTGGGGTTATCCATCGGATTCTCGGCGACCGCCGCGGAACCCATCCGTCCGCGCCTTTACGGGGACATGCAATGGCGCATGATCGGACCCTTCCGCGGGGGTCGGACCGTGGGAGCGACCGGAGTTCCCGGACAGCCCAACCTTTTCTACATCGGCGTCAACAACGGCGGAGTCTGGAAAACCACCGACTCTGGCCGCACCTGGACGCCGATCTTCGACGACCAACCGACCGGGTCGATCGGCGCCCTGGCGGTCGCCCGGTCGAAACCCCAAGTGATCTACGTCGGCAGCGGAGAAGGCTTACAGCGCCCCGACCTCTCTGTCGGCGACGGCGTGTACAAATCCTCCGACGGAGGCAAGACGTGGACGAACGTGGGCCTACGCGACGGCCAACAGATTCCCGCAATTCTCGTGGACCCACACGACCCCGACCGGGTGTTCGTCGCGGTCCTGGGCCATCCCTACGGAGCCAACCCCGAACGCGGCGTGTTCCGCACCACCGACGGCGGCAAGTCCTGGCAGAAAGTGCTTTACAAGGACGAGAACACCGGGGCCGTCGCGTTGGCGTTCGATCCCAGCGACGCACGGACGGTCTACGCCGCCCTGTGGTCCTCTCGGCAAGGGCCCTGGGAAAACGGTGCCTGGCAGGGTTCGGGGAGCGGGTTGTACAAATCGACGGATGGCGGGACGACCTGGCGACCGCTCACGAAGGGGCTTCCCACCGCGAACCAGGGGCTAGGACGCATCGGCATAGGGATCGCCCCCAGCGATCGGAACCGCCTGTACGCACTGGTTGATGCCCGCCAGGAGGGCGGGCTGTACCGCTCCGAGGACGCGGGCGAAAGTTGGAAGCGCATGAATGGCGACCGCCGTGTCTGGGGAAGGGGCAGCGACTTCGCCGAAGTCAAGGTGGACCCCAAGGACAAGGACATCGTGTACTCGGCCAACATCACGCTCCTGCGCTCGACGGACGGCGGCCAGTCCTTCCAGGTGTTTAAAGGTCGCCCCGGTGGCGACGACTACCACGCCCTTTGGATAAATCCGGATAATCCCAAGATCATCCTCACGGCGAGCGATCAGGGAGCGGTCGTCACCGTCAACGGCGGGCAGACGTGGAGTTCGTGGTACAACCAGCCCACGGCCCAGTTTTACCACGTCATCACCGACAACCAGTTTCCGTATTGGGTCTACGGTGGTCAGCAGGAGAGCGGCTCGGCTGCGGTCTCCAGCCGCGGCCGGGATGGCCAAATCACCTTCCGCGACTGGCATCCGGTGGGGGTCGAGGAGTACGGTTACGTCGCTCCCGACCCACTCAACCCGAAGCTGATCTACGGCGGCAAGGTCACACGCTTCGATAGCACCACCGGCCAGGTGCAGCATGTCGGTCCCGAAGCGCTGAGGACCGGAAAGTATCGCTTTCTTCGCACGGCACCGCTGGTCTTTTCCACAGTCGATTCGCACGCGCTGTATCTGGGGGCCAACGTTTTGTTCAAGACGACCAACGGGGGCCACAGTTGGGACATCATCAGCCCCGATCTCTCGCGTGAGGCTCCCGAAGTGCCGGAGAGCATCGGCGTCTTCCGCACGCCGCAGCTGGCCAAACAACCGCGCCGCGGTGTCATCTACACCGTCGCCCCGTCCTACAAAGACGCGGACGTGATCTGGTGCGGCACGGACGATGGCTTGATTCACCTGACACGTAATGGAGGTAAGACTTGGTCCAACGTGACGCCGCCCGATGTAACCTCCTGGAGCAAGGTTTCCATCCTCGACGCGGGCCGGTTCGATGCCTCCACCGCCTACGCGGCCGTCAATCGCCTGCGCCTGGACGACCTACGCCCTCACATCTATCGCACGCATGATGGCGGCAAGACCTGGACGGAGATTGTCAAGGGTTTACCCCCCTGCGATCCGGTCAACACTGTCCGCGAAGACCCCATCCGCAAGGGGCTGCTCTTCGCCGGCACGGAGCGTGCGGTTTATGTTTCCTTCAGCGATGGCGACGACTGGCACCCGCTGCGCCTGAATATGCCGGCCACGTCCATCCGCGATCTCGTCGTCCACAACGACGATGTGGTTGTCGGTACGCACGGCCGTTCCTTCTGGATTCTCGATGACGTCACGCCGTTGCGGCAGATCAACGGGGAAGTCGCCGATGCGGATGCGTTCCTGTTCAAACCGCAACTTGCCTATCGGGTCCGGAATAACTTGAACACCGACACGCCTTTGCCTCCCGAAGAACCGGGCGGCAAGAACCCGCCCGACGGAGCCATCCTCAATTACTTCCTCAAGTCCGACGCCGCCAAGGCGGTCCGGCTGGAAATATTCGACAGCAAGAACCGGCTGGTGCGACGATACTCCAGCTCGGATAAATCCGAGCCTGTGGATGACAAGACCCTCTCGATCGCCACGTACTGGCTGCGTCCTCCGCGAACCTTGTCGGCCAAAGCCGGCATGCATCGGTTCGTGTGGGATCTTCATTATCCAGCCCTTGAGGGGCCGAGAGAGCGGTCCTACGGTATGGCGGCCGTGTATCGCGACACGCCCGCGGGGCCTTTTGGACCGTGGGCCCATCCGGGAGCTTACAAGGTGAAGTTAACCGTCGAGGGTCGAAGCTACACGCAGCCCCTGACGGTGAAGATGGATCCGCGCGTCCAGACACCCGCGGCGGATCTCGAAAAGCAGTTTCTGATTTCCATGCGGTGCTACGAAGGCGTGCGGCAGATCCGCGCGACACTGGCGCAGACGCGACAGCTCCGAGGCAAACTGAAAACAGCTCGGGAGCGTGCCGGTGAAGGGGATCTCAACGAGACACTTGGCAGCCTTGATCGGAAGGTGGCGGCGCTCGAAGGTAATTTCAGCCCGCGTGGTCGTCCGGGGCTGGTTGGGAGCGAGGGTAGTCGGCCCACTCTCGCCAAGCTCAGCGGCGATCTCAGCGCTGTGATGCGTCTCGTCCAGGGGGCGGATAGGACCCCGACCGTTCAGGCGATGGCCGCCGTTGACATGGCCAGCAAAGCTCTCTCGGAGCTTTTCACGCGCTGGACCGATCTGAAAACGAAGGAATTGGAATCGGTCAATGAAAAACTCCGGCAGGCAAACATACCCGCCATTGTCCTCGAAATGGAGCCGTCCACAGGAGGTTGAGGGAAGATCACTCGGCCTTGACTCGCTCCAGCGGTCGTGTCAGCACGACGCAGAGCGGTTCCGCGAGGACCTGTCCCGGGCCGCGGACGGATTCGGGAACGTCGTCGAGCTGCATGTCGTTGAAGCGGTGGAAGCGCCACGCTTTCATCAGATGACTTCCTTGCGAGTGAACTTCTGTAAGGTGTGGCAAGTGGTTGGCACCAGTCCGCGGTTGCCGCCGGCCGACATTGCGACTTCGCCCACGTAGATGTCCCCGCGCGAATCGACGCAGATGCCGTGCGGTGCGAAAAAGTCCCCCGGCGCACAGGGCTTGCGGCCGCCGCCCCAGCGTGCCTGCAAGTTCCCGCGCGGTCGAAGATGCTCACCCGCCCGCCCGGTGCGTCGGCGGGGGCAGTTGTGCCGGGCCACATCCCCGCACGGAATCCCAGCTCGGCCACGTAGACGTTCCCCGCACCGTCGAGGAAGACCTGACAAGGCCGGGCCACGTCCGTCCATTCCGAAAGGTAGGCGCCGTCGGGCGTGAAGAGTTGAATTCGGCTGTTCTCGCGGTCGGCGACGTACACGGTCCCCTGCCGGTCTACCGCGATGCCGTGGGGAAGCCGAAACTGGCCGGGGCCGCTCCCCGGTTCCCCCCAGGAGAAGAGAAGCCGCCCGTCGGCAGAGAACTTGTGGACCCGCGCGTTGCCGTAGCCGTCGCTGACGTACAGTTCCCCTTCGGGGGAGAGGGCCACGTTGGTGGGGTAATGGAAGGGCGGGCCGGCCCGAAGGATGGTGCGGTAATCCATACTGGTTGCCCCGGTGTCCGAGGGCGTCCCACTCACGGCCAGGGTCAACAACAGCATGCCGTCGGCGGTAAACTTGCGGACGGAGTGGCCGAGGTCGTCGGTGCAGTAGACGGCGTCATCCGGTCCGATGACGATGCCGTGCGGCCGTGCGAACAGCCCCTCTCCCCACGAGGTCAGGAAGGTGCCGTCCCGGTCGAAGACCATGACCGGATGTTCGCCGCGGTTGAAGACATAGACGCGGTCGCGGCTGTCGGTGGCCACGGCGGCCACTTCCGGCCAATCCCGACCGGGGGGCACTTTGGCCCAGCGGTCGTCCGCCTCGTAGCCGAACTCCCGACAATCGGTGGTCGTGGCCGAAGGCGGGGCAGAGGGCTGTTTCAAGAACATGACTCGCGCCTTTCCTTTCTCGGTCGGCGTCGTGAGGCGGATCATGTCAGGATCCCCTTCACGACGCGGGCCTCGTTCACGCCGGTCAGTTTCTCCTTCAAGCCGTTCTGCTCGATGAAGAGTTGATCGTGGCGAAGCCCGAGCAGATGCAGGATGGTCGCGTGCCAGTCGGGAACGCTCACGCGATTCTCGACGGCCGCCAGGCCGAGTTCGTCGGTCGCGCCGTAGGTGGTCCCGCCCCGGATGCCGGCGCCGGCCATCCAGGTGCAGAAGGCGTTCTTGTTGTGATCGCGCCCCGCCTTGCGCTCGTCCTTGTCCGCCGGCAGCTGGGCGATCGGCAGACGGCCGAACTCGCCGCCCCAGACGACCAGCGTCTCGTCGAGCAGCCCGCGCTGCTTCAGGTCCGTCAGCAGCCCGGCGATGGGCAGGTCGGTGCGCGCGCAGGCCGTCCTTCAATTCGGAAGCCAGGTTCGTGTGGTTGTCCCAGATTTGGCCGTTGATATAGAGCTGCACGAAGCGAACGCCGCGCTCCACCAACCGGCGGGCGATCAGGCAGCGCCGGCCGTAGGAATCGGTCGGCGCCTGTCCGATGCCGTACATCGTCAGCGTCGCCTTGCTCTCCTTCGACAGGTCCAGGGAGTCGCTCGCCGCCAGCTGCATGCGGGCCGCCAACTCGTAGCTGGCGATGCGGGCGTCGAGGTCCGGCTGGCCGGGCCGGGCGGCCTTGTGCATCCGGTCGAGCCGTGTCAGCAAGTCGCGCTGCATGTGGTCGATCTCGGCTGGCCGCTCGACATCGGGCTTGAGATTGAGGACCGGCGAGCCGGTCGAACGGAAGCGCGTGCCCTGGTACACGGGCGGCAAGAATCCGGCTTGCCAGTTCTCGATGCCGTTGATCGGCAGCCCCAGGGGGTCGTCGAGCACGACGTAGGCCGGCAGGTTCTGGTTCTCGCTGCCCAGCCCGTAAACCACCCACGAGCCGAGGGCCGGTCGGCCCGGCCCCATCTTGCCGGACTGGATCAGGTAGATCGCCGGCTCGTGAGTCAAGTTGGTGGTGTACATGGAGCGGATGAGGGCGATATCGTCCACGTGCTTGGCGAGGTGCGGCAGCGCGTCCGATACCCACATGCCGCATTGACCGTGCCGCGCGAATCGGAACGGGCTGCGCATCAAGGCGCCGGCGGCGCGGATGTTCTCGATTTCGCCGGCAATCCGGTCGAAGTAGGGCTGGCCGTGGTGCTTGTCGAGCATCGGCTTGGGATCGAACAGGTCCATCTGGCTGGGGCCGCCGTTCATGAAGAGGTGGATGACGGCCCTGGCCCTCGCCGAGAAATGCGGCGGGCGCGGCTTGAGATCGTGAACCGGCCGCTCCTGCTCCGCGGCTGACGCGCCGTATCCATCGCGGCACAGCAGATAAGCCAGGGCGGCGCCGTGAATGCCACCGGCGACGCACGTGAAAAAACCGCGGCGGTTGATGGGATCGGCGGATGCGGATCGTTTCCGTCCGTCTTCAGGCACAGACCACCTCAATCGATGTAGAGAAATGCCGCCGAGTTCAGGATCGTGTGACAGTAGGTTGTCAGCGCCCGGCGTGCCGCCTCGTCCCTGTCGATGCGTTGCTTGCCCCACTCCCCGGTCAGAAGGGCCAGGGCCTCTTGGCCGAGCGCCTTCTCCTCCTGCGCACGGCGGCCGGCTCAGGGCCGTCAGGTAAACCCACTCGATCTGCCGCGCCGGATCGGCCCCTACTTCCTGGCACACCCGGCGGGCGAACTGCTCGGCCAATCGCCTCACCATGCCGTTGTTCATCAGGTGCAGCGCCTGCGGGGCCACGGTCGAGCCGCGCCGCTCCACGCAGTTGGGGTTCATCGGCGGGAAATCAAAGTTCTCCAGGTGCGTGGCGACCACCTTGCGCTGGAGCTGCACGTAAATCATGCGCCGCCAGCCCCTCGCGGTCCCGGCGGGCGTGACCAACCCGTCGCGGCCGAACCTCCAGCTTAACGGGCGGGCCGTAAGGCGTGTCATCGAGGCGACCGGCGACCTGAAGCATCGTGTCGTAGAGCGATTCCGCATCCATCCGCGTCATCGGCATGCGCGAGCAGAGCGCGTTCTCGGGATCGAACCGTTCGTGGGCGGCTGTCACGGTCGAGGTTTGCCGGTACGTGGCGCTCGTCATCATCAGCCGGTGCATCGCCTTGATGCTCCAGCCCCGGCGCACGAACTCCGCGGCCAGCCAGTCGAGCAGTTCGGGATGGGTCGGACGTGCCCCGGCCTTGCCGAAATTGTCGAGCGTCTTGACGATGCCGGTCCCGAAGTGCTGCTTCCACAGGCGGTTGACCAGGACGCGAGCCGTTAGCGGGGTGATCGGGGCGGGTCAGCCAGCGGGCCAGCGCCAGGCGCCGACCGGTCTTTTTGGCGCCGGGCCAGGGGGGCTTGACCTCGAAGGGCGTCTTGCCGTCGGTCAGCACGGAGGGCACGCCGGGTCCGACCAGCGGGCCGGGACGCAGGTAATCCCCGCGCTGGAGCAAGTAAGTCGGCGACGGCTCGCCCCGGTCCCAAAGCGCCCGGATCTTCGGCTCCGGCAGGAGTTGGGCTTGCAGCGCCTTGATCCGTGCTTCGGTCCGGCGAGGCTTCTTCCCTGCGCGGCCTTGAGGGCGTCGATCTCCTTCCGCAGCTTGGCGTTGTGGGCTTCCCACTGACGCCGTTCCGCCGTCGTGACGTGGGGCAGATCGCGATCCGTGCGCTGGCCCTGGCTGAGACCGGAGAGCCAGTTCGGTTTCATCCAGTCATGCTCGTCGAAGGCCCCTTTGAAGACATCGAGAAGGCGGTAATAGTCGCGCTGCGGGATCGGGTCGAACTTGTGGCTGTGGCAGCGGGCGCATTTCAACGTCAGGCCCATCACGGCCGAGCCGAGCACGTCGATCTCGTCGGCGATCACCTCCAGGCGATCGGGCAAAAAGTTGGTGAGGTTGTACCAGGTCGGATCGGGGGCCATGCGCAGGAATCCCGTGGCGACTAGATTATCGTAAAGCTCCGGAGTGATCTCCGGCGCATGCTCGTAGTCGGCCAACTCGTCGCCGGCGATCTGCTCCAGCAAGAAGCGGTCGTACGGTTTGTCGGCGTTGAAGGCGCGGATGACGTAGTCGCGGTAACGCCAGGCGGAGGGGCGCACCAGGTCCTGTTCGCGTTTGCCCTCCGTATCGGCATAGCCCGCGAGATCGAGCCAGTGGCGGCCCCAGCGCTCGCCGTAGCGCGGCGAGGCGAGCAAGTGGTCGATCCGCTTTTCGTAGGCTTGCGGGTCGCGGTCGGCCAGGAAGGCACGGACTTCCTCCGGCTCCGGTAGCAGCCCCGTCAGATCCAGGTACGCCCGCCGCAGCAGCGTGGGTCGATCCGCCTCGGGAGCCAGCGTCAGTCCTCGCTGTTCCAGCTTGTACAGCACGAAGGCATCCACCGGATTGCGGAGGAATGCACGCTGCTTCACGGCGGGAGGCGTGACGGCGTGCGGCGGATGGAACGCCCAGAAGGCACGATCCTTCTCCGTGACCAGAGGATCCGGTCGGCTGCCGGCGACGTCCGGCTCGATCTTTACCTCGGGCGCTCCGAGGCCGACCCAGCGGGCCAATAATTCCGTCTCGGCCGTCTCGATCGGTTTGATGCTCACCTCGATGATGCGACGGCGTGGCGGCATTTCGCCGGAGCGGATCTTCTGGAGCAGCAGACTCTCCTCCGGTTTGCCCGCAACGATGGCCGGCCCGGACTTGCCGCCCCGCAGCATGGCCGCCCGGCTGCGCAGATCGAGACCGCCTTCCTGCCGTCGGGGGCCGTGGCAGACCGTGCAGCGGCGCAACAGGATGGGGAGGACGTCGTGCTGGGAGATCGCCGGCCCGGACTCGCTGGCACCATCGGAAGTGAAGTGGGCGCCGCTTGTGATCCAGCGGCGGATGGTTTCCACCTCCGCCGGACTTAGTTTGTTGGTTTTGCCGGGCGGCATTCTCCCTGTGTGAACCATCTCATAGAGCAAGCTCTCCTGAGGCTTGCCGGGACGGACCACCGGTCCCGATTCGCTGCCCTTGAGGATGCCCGAGCGGGTGCGGAGGTCGAGATCGGCCTTGTTCGCTTTCTCGCCGTGGCAGCGCAGGCATTTCGCCCGGAGCAGTGGCAGAACGTCCGTCTCGAAGCGTGGCGCCTTGGCGGTTGCGAGCGGCTGCTCTCGTTGCTGTCCTTCGGCGAGGGCTTCGAGGCGACAAGCCCCTCCGAAGACGGCCGCCGCGGCGAGCGTCGCGCGGACAACCTGCCACCGCCGGCCCGCGAGGTTCATCCACGTTTCCCCGGATAAACGACTCCCCAAGACCAACCCGAAATACCAGTTCGATTCTATGACGGGCTGGTAGCGATCGCAAGGATCCAGCCGTTCCGGCCGGACGCCCGAATAGCGCCCGTCGAGGGGGTGGGAAACCATTCTCGACCGCTCCCGGTCAGCCTGCCAAACCGATCGCCCCTCCGGCTTCGTCCGCGGACCCGCATGGTAGTGGCAAAAACAGAATCCGGATTCTGTTTTGCTGGCGGCATTGATTCTTGGGGGAAACCTTTGCAACGGTTCCCACGGAGGTTAGTATCAACCGTTGGTGTACCAGCCGAGACCCAGGAGAGGGCCACCCGGGAAAGATCGGATTAACGACAGGCCCGCTGCCGATTTCCTGGAAGAAGTACGACGCCGGAGAATGCAAGAAGTGATCCTATTCTGTCGCAAGCAACACCGGAAGATCGCAATCCTTCTTCTCGGGACAGCTACTGTTGGCCTCGCCGCCGTTTTGTGTTGCGCCGCCCTGCGCAACGCGACCCTCGCGCGGCGGAGCCGCCCGCCCGGCTGCGCCGCCCGGTGGCGGCGGCGTTTCTCGACGAGGGCCGAACCCTGTGCGTCGCCAACCAGCGCAGCGGAACCCTGTCGCTCGTCGAGTTGCGGCAGGGCCGAGTCCTCGAGGAAGTCCGCGCCGGCAGGCACCTGAATGACCTCGCCGTCCTGCCCGATCGCAAGCACGTCCTCGTCGTGGACGACGAGCGGCACGAGCTGATCGCCTTGTCCTTCGACGGCAAACGCCTGGGCATTCGGACTGCGCCTGGCGGTCGCCCCGTACCCGGCCGGCGTCGCCGTGCTGGCGGACGGCCAACGGGCGAGCGTCGCCTCGCTGTGGTCGCGCCGCGTGCAGATCGTGGATCTGAACCCGTTGTCCACGGCGTCTCCGACCCTGCGTATCCTGCACGACGTCCGATTGTCCTTCGCGCTGCGCAACCAGTGCGTGCTGCCGGGGACTTCGCGGGTCGTGGTCGCCGATGCCTTCGGCGGACGTCTGGCACTCGTGGATGCCGCCGCCGGCCGGGTGGAGACGATTCACCAGACGCGCTGGCACAACCTGCGCGGCCTCGCCGTCAGCGGCGACGGTCAGCGGCTGCTGATCGCGCATCAGTTTCTCGACCAACAGGCGCCGGTGCTGGAAGAAAAGATCTGGCGCGGTCTGCTCATGGCCAATGAGGTCGCCAGCATCCCGCTGAGTGAGCTGCTGCGCAAGACGGGGGCCGATCTCGACAAGTCCGGGAAGTCGATCTCCTTGAAAGGGAGCGGACAGGGGGCCGGCGACCCCGCCGGCGTCGCCGTGCTGGACCGGGAGCATTTCGCCGTCGCCCTGGCCGGGGTGAATGAGATGGCGCTGGTCCGCGCGGACGGCGAGGTCGTCCACCGCGCGCTGGTCGGCCGGCGGCCCACGGCGGTCGTCGCGGGCGCGCCGGGACAGCCGGCCGTGGTGCTCAACACGTTCGATGACTCCCTGTCTCTCGTCGATCCGCGCGAAGGGTTCGTCCGTGGCACGATCGACCTGGGACGCCAACCCGCTCTTTCATACGCCGACCGCGGCGAGCTTCTTTTCTTCGACGCGCGCCTGTCTCGGGACAGCTGGTTCAGCTGCCATAGTTGTCACACGGACGGCCACAGCAATGGCCTGCTCGCCGACACCTTGGGCGACGGCAGCCACGGCACCCCCAAGCGGACGCCGACGTTGCGCGGCACGGCGCTGACCGACCCTGGGCCTGGGACGGCAGCATGAAGTACCTGCAAGATCAGGTCGAGAAATCGCTGACCGACACCATGCACGCCCCCAGTTCTTCCGGCGAACAGGTCAACGATCTTCTCTCCTTCCTCCACACCCTGCCGCCCCCGCCGCCGCGGGAGCCAGTCGGGGAGGATAAAGCAGACCGGGAAATGGTTGAAAGAGGCCGGATGCTCTTCGAGCGGCGCGGCTGTGTCCGCTGCCACATCCCGCCGTTGACTTACTCCTCGCCTGGCGTGCATGACGTGGGCTTCGCCGACGAACACGGCCAGCGCAAGTTTAATGCGCCGTCGCTG
Organism: uncultured Planctomycetota bacterium; assembly: GCA_963767535.1. GTDB lineage: Bacteria > Planctomycetota > Planctomycetia > Gemmatales > Gemmataceae > JAJPHU01. The sequence continues at coordinate 2,944,080 of CAVYEC010000003.1, read as the reverse complement.
CGCGGCGTGGGGCAGGGCGAGCGTTTTCTGCACGACAACCGGGCGGCGACACTGGGAGAAGTGTTCACGAAATATCGCCACCAGGTCGGTCCCGGCCTGACCCCGGAGGAGCGTGACGATCTGTTGCGTTTCCTGCGCAGTCTGTGAGCCGACCTTGCCTCGCGCACTGGGCCCGTAGAGAAGTCGCTATCCTTATCTTTCAGAAACCAGAGCATCTTGTAAGGGTCGGTGCATGTCAGCCATTCCGCTTCGGTCACGGTCTTTGCCCTTCCACTCCCTCTACACCTGGCCATCCTACCGGCGTCGCAGGGCCGCACGCCAGCGGATTCGGGAGGCAGAGGGCCGGCGGGATGCCGGTGCCCCCCTTGACGGGCCGGGACGTGCGTGCGACGATCCTTGATTAGTGAGCTTGATGGGCCACCGCCGTCCCGATTTCGACTGGAGGGCCACGAACCAATCGGGTGTTCATCGCGGAGGTGCCCATGCTCGGCTGGCTGTTCCCGCCGTCCTGCCCCTGTGACCCCGCCGCCAAGGCGTGGGTGGAAGAACGCCTCCAATGGCTCGGCGAAGAATTCGACGACCACGCCTTCAACGGCCGAACTCTGGTGCTGCCGACTTCCGAGTTCTTCCCCGACCCCTACGACGGCTCCAAGCGGGCCGCCCGCCGACTGCTGGACCGAGTCTGCGGCTACATGGATGTCGTCCCCGAACAGGTCGCCCTTAAGTTCGTCTCCGACGCGGGCAAACTCTGGCTGGTCAACGACGCCGGCCAGTACCTGCCGCACGCGGCGGGCACTTACGAGGAGGGCGATCGGAAGTTCGTCCTCCGCATCGACAGGTCCGGTCTGGACGAGCCGATGACCCTGGTCGGCACGCTGGCCCACGAGTTGGCCCACGTCCGTCTGCTGGGCGAGGGCCGGGTCATGCGGGAGGAGTACGACAACGAGCTGCTCACGGACCTGACGGTGGTCTTCTTCGGACTGGGCGTCTTCCTGGCCAACGTGCCACGCAACTGGGACAGCGATTACACGAAGTGGCCGGGCACGGACCTGCACAAGCCGGAGTACATGACGCCGCCGATGTTCGCGTACGCTCTGGCCCACCTGGCCTGGTTCCGCGGCGAGCGGAAGCCGGCCTGGGCCAGGCACCTACACTGGAACGCACGACCGGACTTCAAGCAGGCGGTGCGGTTTTTGTTCCAGACGGGGGAGTCGGAGTTCAAGCCGAAGCGATTGCAGCCCCGTGCCTAACCCAACACTCCAGCAGGCTGTCCACGCGATGGACGGTCCATCAAGCTAAGGCGACGTGCCCGGGTGGGATGGCTGCTGAGTTCCTTGAGCGGCGACTTGACCTCATGGATCGTAACATGGCCCGGCAGTTTGGCGACTACCCTCCCGTCGAGGACTTCCTCGGCCGGAATACCCTCGCCATCCTCACCAATCCGGAACGGATCGAGAGCTTTATCATCGAGGACAGTCCCAGGCGATGGACAGCGGGCTTCGCCGGCTGCACTATTCTGGCCGAAGGGCCGTTGCTGAGCGACGGGCAGGCGACACGGCTGAGGGAATGCATCCTGGACCCGGTATCGCACTACAACGGGCGTCCGGTCTTCAAGCGTCTTCCCTCCGTGCCCAATTTCGCCTTCCGGGCCTGGTGCGGCGGCCGCGTCCTTGACGTGCTGGTCGATTTGCACAACCCAGGCTGGGAGTTCCACTGCGGGCCGGAACGGTATCGGAACTGGAACTGGGTCGGTGCCGAACTGGTCGGTCTGGCGAAGGAGTTGTTCCCCGACCTCGCCTCGCCCAGCTCACGAGCGGTGTGGCGGGAAGGGGCGTGAAGGACCTGCGGGAAAAGAAGCGTGCGGCCGGCGACACGTAGGACGCCGCTGATCAAGCCGCTTCAGCAGCCCGCCCACGCGAAATAAAGGCTCGCTGCCCCGGCTCGACCGTCTTCGTTTGGATGACCGGCGTCGAGGAGTTCCACCGCGAGATCTCGGCCGAGGGCTACAAGGAGTCGAGGGTGACACCCGGAAAATGCGGGAGCCGGCTGCTCAGCTTGGGTGTTCAGCCTCAAGGAGACGTGTAATGTTTGCCTTTTCTGCTCGCTTGGCACCACGGGTCGCCCCGTCCGCCCATGCGATCAGGACCACGCCGATGAAATAATAGCCGAGGTTCACTGCGGAAAAGGTCGTGCCCAGAAACCATCGTACCAACAGCACGTGTTGGTATCCGGCCGGAATGTCCGTAAGCTTGAACAACTCGACCGCCAGGCAACAAACAAACGCAATCACGGCGATGAATAACGGTGGCTTGCGGACAAGGAGCATCGCCAGGACGAGGTAGGCTGCCACGGCATAAAGGACGTCCCCGAGGATCTTGTCGTAGAGAAACCAGCCCACCGGATACAGCCGGGACGCGAGACCGAGTACCACCGTGGCTGCCAGGGCCAAAAGCAAACGAAGCATAGTCCTACAGCCGTAGTTACTAGAATAGCCCTCGCCCGGAGTTTTAACGAGGGCAAGCCATGTCAGGACGACCAACGCAGGCGCAGGTCCACGGCTGGGCAGACGAAGTGATGTCCATCGGCGAACGGATCGGTCGGCACTTCGCCCGGTCTGAGCCACGGCAACGAGCGGTCGGCTCTATCCGCGGGCTGCTTAGCGACACCGAGCGCAAGAACGGCTGGCAGTTGGCGGAGCACCTGGGCGAGGCGACGCCGGATGGGGTGCAGCACTTGCTCGCCCGGGCCGACTGGGACGCCGACGCCGTCCGCGACGACCTCATCCGCTACGCGGCGGAGCACCTGGGGCACGACGAGGGTGTGCTGGTCGTGGACGAGACCGGCTTTTTGAAGAAGGGCAGGAAATCCGTCGGCGTCGCCCGGCAGTATAGCGGGACGGCCGGGCGTATCGAGAACTGCCAGATCGGAGTGTTTTTGGGGTATGTGACCGAGAAGGGGCGGGGGCTGATCGACCGGGAGCTGTACCTGCCCAAGGAGTGGGCCGGCGACGCCCCGCGTCGCAAAGAGGCCGGCGTCCCGGCCGTGGTCGGGTTCGCCACCAAGCTGGTGCTGGCCCGGCGGATGATGGACCGGGCCGTGGAGTCCGGGGTGCCGATGCGGTGGGTGACGGCGGACGCCGTGTACGGGTCGGATTACCACTTCCGCATCGCCATCGAGAAGCACGGCCTGGGTTACGTGGTTGGCGTGCGAACCGACTTCGCCGTCTGTTGGGGGTTGCGGCAGGTGCGGGCCCGGAATCTGCTTGCCGAAGTCCCGGCCGACGCCTGGCAGCGGCTGAGTTGCGGGGATGGGGCCAAGGGGCCGCGCCTGTACGACTGGGCTCTGTTGCGGACGAACTCCCCCGAGCCGGAGGCGTACGCCCGCTGGCTCTTGATCCGCCGCAGCGTCACCGACCCCTCGGAGGTAGCATACTTCCGTGTCACCGATGCCTCAACTTAGGCCACCCATGAGCGCCTTCAAATTAGGCCACCCAGTTCCCCGTATTCTCAGCTTCCGTGCCAACGATTCCTGCACTTCTTTTCAGCATCTTATCCTTCCATCCTTCTTCAGGCCTGTTGCCTCGGCGACCGACCTTGGTCCCGTGTCTCCCTCAGCACGGGGAGCAGGCACGCAACCCCCTGCTCTCGACCTCCTTCAGGGTGCCGAGCCGGTGAGCGCCTGGCCTATTTTGACTTCCAGCAGAGCCGGTGAGCGCCTGGCCTATTTTGCTGCCCCGACACCTTCTTCCACTTGGCCTGCTTTGGTCGCACTGTCCCCGTCTCCTCCGCAGCGGTTGGCCTGACGCAGGCGATAGCTCTTGCCGGTGATCTGCACCACCTCGGCATGGTGCAGGAAGCGGTCCAGGATCGCTGTCGCGCTCGGCACGTCGCCGATGAGTTTGCCCCAGTCCTCCAGCGGCCGGTTCGACGTCATCACCGTCGCACGCGTCTCGTAACGCCGCATGATGATCTCGAACAGGTATTCACCCGAGCGCTTGGGAAGCTGCTTCATGCCCATGTCGTCTACGATCAGCAGGTCCGGCTTCAGGTAGCGCGCCAGCACCTTGTCCTCGCCGCCCAACGCCTCGTCGTGCAGGAAGTCACGCACCACATCGAAGATCGAGCGGTACAGCACGCCGAAGCCGGCCTTGAGCGCCTGATAGCCGATCGCCTGGCACAAAAAGGACTTGCCCACGCCGGGAGGACCCAGGAAGAGAACGTCGCGGGCCTCGCGGATGAAGCGGCAGGTGGCCAGTTCAAACACCTGCTTCTTCTTGATCGACGGGTTGAACGACCAGTCGAAGTCCTCCAGCGTTTTCAACTCGCGGAACTGCGCCGCCTTGACGCGGCGTTGCAACTGGCGGTCGGCCCGCACCGCCAGTTCGTCGTGCAGCACGATCTCCAGGAACTCGGCCGCACTCAGGTTGTTGGCAGCGGCCTCGTGCAGACGCACCTCCAGACTCTCCAGCAGTCCGGACATGTGCAGACGTTTGAGGGCGTTACGCAGCGACTCGGTCATCGTTCTACCTCCTTTGGGAATGGAACAGGGGCGACAGGGTTGTGGTCGGCGTCGTGGGGCGTTCCGGGGGCAACGGTCGGCGGCGGCACCTCCTGGTGGAAGGCGTCGCGGACGAAGTGGCCGTAGTCGGACAGGTCGCGGATCAGCGGGTGTTCCTCCAGGAACGGCAAGTGCTCCTGGCGTGGCTCGGCCCGTTCGAGGAGATGACGCAGGGAGCGCAGCCGGAAGGCGCCGTGTGATAACGCGATGTCACAGGCATGTTCGATGGCGGCACAGGGATGACGGTGGGCCAGGTTCAGCAGACCCTGCAACACACGGACCCCCTCGACGCCGCGCGCCTGAAGCATGGCCTCGGCCCAACGCAGACTGTGCGGACCGAGGCGACGCACCTGGCCCAACAACCAGACGGCACCGCGTTCCACGCCACTAATCTTCGCGCCACTGAGGTGCTGCGACTGGGTGCTGAAGCGTCCCGGCTCGTGGCGGACGTGCAGCGCGATTTGCTCCAGGCGGTCATTGAAGACGCGTACCAACCGGCCGTCCCAGCGCACCCAGACCGATCGAGCCAGGTATTCCGGTGGCACGGAGTAGAAGGCCCGCTCGACTTCGACGTGGCCGTCCCGATGCACGATGCGTCGTGCCTCCTGGAAGCAGGGGAAGCGTTCCAAGGGCAACCGTTGCAAAGCCGGCCGTTCCACGGCGGCGAAGTGAGCGCCGACCTGGCGGCGCGTGGTGCCGTGGATGCGCGTGTCGGCGACCGTTTGTTCCCAGTCGAGCAGGAAGTGATTCTGTGCGTCCAGGCTGGTGAACTGCCGACCGCGGAGGGCATTTTCCTGGACGTAATCGACGCCGCGTTCGACCTTGCCCTTGTGCCGAGGCGTGTAGGGCTTGGTGGGCATAAAAAGCGTGCCATAGTGGCGCGCGAACGCCAGCACCTTGGGGTTGAGTTCGGGATCGAACCAGTCGGCCTTGGTGACGGCGGCGCGGAGGTTGTCGATGACCAGGCGTTGGGGCACGCCGCCGAAGTGCCAGAAGGCATTCTCCAGGCAACGCACAAAGGCTTCGGTCGTCTGGCGGGTGACAGCCTCGCTGTAGGCTTTGCGCGAATGGCTGAGGACGATGCGGAAAACGTGCGTGCGCCGGCGTTTGCCGTCGGCCAACCGCAGAGGCACGCCGGTGCCGAAATCGACCTGAGCCTCTTCCCCGGCTCCGCACTCCAGGCGCCGGAAGGGCAGATCCTGAGTCGGGGCCAGGTGACGGCTGAAGCGCCGGACGCTGTGATACTTGCCAGTGAAGCCGTGTTCGGCGACCAGGTCCTGGTAGATGCGTTGCGCGGTCAGGCCCTGATCGAGCTTGGTCTGGATGAGCGCGCGGAATGGCTCGCACAAACTGGGTTGCCGCAGCGAACGTGGCGTAGGGGGTTGAAGCGCTTCCGTGCCTATCTCCGGAGGTTCGGGCGCGACGCAGCCGGCTGCCTCCAACGCCTGCGGGGGATCGGTCGAGCCGGTGGGCGCCTGGCCTAATTTGACTTCGGTCGAGCCGGTGAGCGCCCCGGCCTGATTTGCCTGCTGGAGGTGACGGGCGACGGTATCGCGGTGGATGCCCAACGTCTTGGCAATCCGCCGGACGGACCAGCGCCGCTGATGCAGAACGAGAATGGTGTCGATCGTGGCCATGTTGAGTTGATTCGCCATGGTTGTCCTCCACGCGCTGGGTCTGCGCAAGGATAACTGGCGAATCGTCGTCTCCTCAAAGTGGCCTACTTTGAGGGCGCCTCCGGGTGGCCTAGTTTGGGCGCTCGCTGACACTTCGCCTGCGGCGGGCCGCCGGGCATCGGTTTGGAGGATTCTGGTTGGGGTGGCGGGTGCGCGGTGGGCGATCGAGGATTTGTTCGAGTTGGCCAAGGGAGATTGCGGCCTGAACGAGTACGAAGTGCGTAGCTGGGTCGGGTGGCATCGGCACGTCACCCTGAGCCTGTTCGCCCTGGCGGCGCTGGCGGTCATCCGCTCGCGGGCGGCACGAGCGGCACGGGGCAAAAAAAGGGGTCTGGGCTCATCCCGCTGACGGTCCCCGAGGTGCGGAAGCTGCTGCTCAAGATAGTTTGGGACCGCCTGACGCTGGCCGAGCGGGCGCTGGCGTGGTCGGAATGGCGGCGGGCACACCAGCACCGCGCACGCGTGTGCCACTACCGCAAACGCGGGGCGCGGCCGCCTGATGGATAACTACGGCTGTAGGAATAGGCGTTATCTTGCCCGGACAGGGCGTTGCCGTCAAACCGGATCGAGCCGTTGTCACGTTGAGACGCCTATCCCTGCCGCTCTGCTCCACTAGTGCGGAAGGCCCTTATCTTCCTTCCTCCATTGCGCCGTGCGCGGCGTGCGTCGGACCAGACCCCCGCGCAACTTTGTTGTCCTCGATGCGGATATCAGGTTGGCGTGCCGTCACTTCTCACTGATTTTTAATTTGACTGCGGCCTCCACTCGCTCAAGTATAATCTAGCTCCATTCCGCAGACGTAACCAGTGCGGCGCGGAGTGCCCTGTCATCAGACGCTCCCGCCATGCCTTCGTTGTCGTCGTCCGGCGCGGCCGCGCGAACCGCCGTAGGTTCGGCCCGCGAAGCGGCTGAGCCACGACAACTTGAACGAACCGGGAGACGAAACCCATGAGTACGGCTAGCGCACGGTCGAGCGCGGCGGCCAGGTGATCGCCGGGCTGTCCTGACGGCCGACACGCCAATGCCACACGACCAACCGCAAGCTCGAATACTTCAGCGCTCGAGGATTCACCCGAGATTCCGCACGGGAGTACTCACCCTTTGAGGAAGGGAACATGACGCAGAACACCATGGACAACCGAACGAGCCGGAGAACATTTCTCGGCGGCACTGCCGCCCTGGCAGCATCCGCAGTCCTGCCGCACGGCGTCTTCGGCGATGACGCCGGCAAGCCCAACTCCGTCTTCAACGGCGTCCGCATCGGCTGCATCACCTACAGCTATCGCGGCGGCATCGAATACCGCCGAGTACACGCTCGACTGCCTGCTCAAGGACGGCCTGAGCGAGACGGAGCTGATGGACGGCCCCATCCGCTCCTTCGCCGGCATTCCCAGTGGCGGCGGGCGCGGGCGTGGTCGGGGAGATGGGGAGGGCGAAGACGCCCAGAAACGGCTCCGCCGCCGGCAGCGATGCCGACCGTGCCAAGCTCCGCGAGGCGCAACTGGCCAAGTGCGCCCAGCTCCGCAAGATGTACAACGACGCCGGCGTCAACATCCACATCCACAAGTTCCCCTTCGGCCCGACCGACGAGGACATCGACTTCAACTTCGAGGTCGCCAAGGCTCTGGGCTGCAAGGCGCATCACCACCGAGCGCAACGACGCCTTGGCCAAGAAGCCTCGCCCCGTTCGCCGAGAAGCACAAGATCTGGGTCGCGTTCCACAACCACACCAACAACGTGCCGACGATCGAGGACCTCGACCCGCTCGATGCGCATCGGCGAATACATCGGCTTCAACTTCGACATCGGCCACTACGTCGCCGGCACCAAGGGCAAATCGCCGATCCCGGTCATCGAGAAGTACCACGACAAGATCATCAGCCTGCACCTGAAGGACCGCACCGCCGACGGCGGCAATCTCCCCTGGGGCCAAGGGTCAGACGCCGATCAAGGAAGTGCTGCAACTGCTGAAGAAGGAGAAGTGGCCGATCTACGCCGACATCGAGCTGGAATACCAGATCCCGCCAGGCTCCGACCCGGTGGAGGAGGTGGCCAAGTGCGTGCAGTACTGCAAGGAAGCCCTCGCTTGAGGAACGGATCCGTACCCGCACCTGTACAGCGGCGTGGGCGTGCTTGCTCGCGGCCCTGGCGGCTGAGCTGCGGCGTTCATGCCTCGGTGTAGCGGCTTGGTATCGGGCACCGATTCCGATCGTCACACCGTCTGCACCAACCGCGCCGAGAAGAGATGATCGATCCACAAGGACGTCAGCTTCTCCGCAGCACTGTTTTGACGGAGCCGGGTGCTCAGGTGGGCGAAATCGACCGCCTCCAACAATTGATCCTGGTTAAAGCAGCTGAAGACGAAGGATTCCTTTTTCGTTTCGGGGTCCACATGGCGTTGTAAACATTGGGCGCAGATTTCTTTCATCATACATTGCATCGGAGAGTTGATCGACCCGATGGCCGTCGGTTGGTTCGGGAAGTGCTTGTTCAGCTTGTCGGCGAGGGCATGCTTGACGGCGGCCATCATGCGGTCGGAGCCGATGGCGATGATACGCTGGGCGTCGGCCAGCGGAACGGGCTGCTCGCCGAGCTGGCCTGAGGCGTAGGCTTGCATGGCCTCGACGATATTGCCCAGGAAAGTCCGATCTTGCGGTCGGGCCGGCTGAATACAGGGCCCCCGGTCGGTACTCCACACTACCACGTCGCAGGCCCTTTCGATCTCCTGACGTTTGAACAGGTCCGTGGGGGTCCGGTAGCCCGCGAAGTAAATCACTTTGTTGTTCTTCTCCTTCAAAGCCAAGGCGATGGAAAAGAGGACGGCGTTGCCCAGCCCTCCGCCGGCGAGGACGACGGTCTGGTCGTGCGGGATCTCGGTCGGGAGTGCCCGTAGGCCCCATGAGGACGACCTTCTCGCCCGGTTCCAGCAACGAGCACAGCCGGCTGCTGCCTCCCATTTCCAGCACGATGAGCGAGACCAAGCCACGCTCCCGATCGACCCAGGCCCCCGTGAGCGCAATCCCTTCCATGGTGAGCTTGATCCCCTCCACCTCCTCCGCGAACGTCTCGTAATTCTGCAAGCGATAGAACTCACCGGGATGGAAGTTCCGGGCGGCGAGGGGGGCACGTACCACCACCTCGACGATCTGATGGGTCAGGCGCAGGGCATCGACCACCTCGGCGACGAGTTGTTCGTCCAGCGATTCGGCGAACAGGACCCAGTCCCGCTCGCGCTCCGGCTGGTCCTCGGCTCTCTGCCGCGCGAATTCTTCCTGGAAAACGCGGTGGATTTCGGGATGGCCGTCCTTGGCGGAGGCCATGGCCTTGACCACGTTGCCGGCGTAATGGGGATGATTGTCGCCGAAGAAAGTGACATAGCGGCCCTGCTTCTCGTAGGAGGTAAAGAAGCCGATTTCGGAGCGGGCCGCGGGCACGAGTCGCTTCTCCCCGCCGCTCTGCTCTAGCTTGTGGCCGCGAAAATACTCGCCCCTGTCGTCCAGTTGGAACGTGCCCGGATGTTCTCGATTGTAGGTGACGTTGGGGTGCGTTCCCGCGGCGACCATCACCGCGCGGGCGGGGAGGGTCACGAACTCGCCGGACGCTTGCCAGCGGCCGTCCTTTTGCACCTGATACTCGCAGCGTATCCCGGCCACCGCGCCATGGGCGTCGCCCAGGCACTCCACGGGGTTGAGGCATTCGGCAAATCGAATTCCCTCTTCGAGCGACTTGATGACTTCCTCGTGGTTGAGGCGATAAGCGGGCGAATCCTGCAGGCGTTTGCGATACACGATGGTCACGCCGCCCCAGGCCCGGATCAGGCGATTGAAGTCCGGCTGGCGTCCGGCGGCCGCCGCCGCGGAGCGTTCCGCGCGAATGGCGCGCCCGTGCTTCAACCAGGTCTCGACGACCCCTCGTTCTTCCTCATCCAGCCTGGCCCAAATCGCCTCCTCGCCGATTTTCGTCACCAGACGGTCGTAGCGGTCCAGTGCCTTTTCCACCTGCACCACATAGTAGGCTTGCATCTCGGTCGCGGTGTCGATGGCGGTCAGGCCGCCGCCGATCACGACCGCGGGCAGCCGCAGTTGCAGATTCGCCAGGCTATTGGCCTTGTATGCGCCCGTGGCCTGAAGGCCCATAAGAAAATCGGAGGCCAGGCGCACGCCGCGAAGCAGGTTGTTTTTCATGGACACCAGCGTCGGCTTGCCGGCGCCGGCGCCGATGGCCACATGGTCGAACCCCAGGTCCCAGGCGTCGTCCAGCGTCAAGGTCCCGCCGAAGCGGATGCCGTCGTACAGGCGGAACTTCTTGCGCCTCATCAGCAGCAGGTAATTGATGTCGAGGAAGTTCTTGTCCCAGCGCACCGTGATGCCGTATTCGGAAACGCCGCCGAAGCCGAGGATGGTACGGCGATCCAGAGGGCCGGTAATGTCCTTGATGTTTTTGATCGGTTGGGGCACGCGCCGCTTGGCCCCCCGCATGCGCACGGAAAGGGGTTCGATCCGCAGACCGTCGATGCCGACGACCCCGAAGCCGTCGTTGAGCAGATGATGGGCCAGCGTGTAGCCCGCCGGCCCCATGCCGACCACCAGAACGTTCTTGCCGTTGTAAGGAAGCGGGAAGGGCCGGCGGAGGTTGAGCGGGTTCCAACGGGATAGAAGCGAATAGATCTCGAAGCCGTAGGGTAAATGCAACACATCCGTCAGGATGCTGGTTTCGATCTGGGGAATGTTCACCGGCGTCTGCTTCTGGTAGATGCACGACTTCATGCAGTCGTTGCAAATTCGGTGGCCGGTGCCGGCGCAGAGGGGGTTATCCACCATGATCATGGCCAGCGCCCCGATGCCATGCCCTTCCCGCTTGAGCAGGTGTGCTTCGGAGATCTTCTCCTTCAGCGGGCAGCCTTCCAGTTCGATTCCCAACGGGTTCTTCTTGGCGGTGCCGTTGGCCTCGCGCAGCCCTTTGGAACAGGAATCCTTGTCGCGTGGGTGACAGATGATGCAGTAGTGCATCTCGCGGAGGGCTTCGCGGGGAGTCATGCGCAGGTCGGTGAGGCCGAAGCCGTCACGGAGGCGTCTTCCCTCCGCCGGTGCCTCGAAGAGTGTCGGCCGTTCCGGATCGTTGAACTCGCGGGCCACGAGGTTTTCAAAGTCCAGCTTCTCGGGATGTTGGAAGGAGGCGAACTGGTGACGCCGATGTCTTAGTTCGGGGTGGAAGGCCAGTGCCCGCGTCCAGGCCGAAACATCGCGCAATAGGTTCTCGTATCGTGCCGATTCCGCCGAGTCCCCCCTCCCTTTCGCGGCCGCCTGGCGGTCCATCGACTGGAGGACGACCTCGGCCAACTCCCGCTCGGGATCGTTGGCCCATTCCCCACGCGTGAGGATTTCCGTCACCCTTTCCCGGTACCGAAACTCGACTTCGGCGATGTTGCAGGCCGCCAACTCCTCGGGAGTAGGAGGCATTTTCAGCACCAGGCGATCGAGGAAGCGTTTCTTGAATTCGTACACCTTCCGGTCCTCGGAGGTGCGCCAATTCAGGTCATGCACTTCCTTCTCGATGTGAAAAACGCGGGCGATGAAGCGGTCCATGTGCCTGGCAACGTCGATGAGCAGTTGCGTGTCTTCCTGGCCCTCCCCGCGGGTATAGCGGTCGCGCTCGTGGTCGTAATGGTCGGCAAGGGGTGCATCCGCCGCCCGCAGGTCTTCGCGAAATATTTGGTAGAGGGCCATCAGACGCCGTACGCGATTCAGATCGGCATAGTGGAATCCCTCGATCCCCAGAGGGAAGTTCCAGGCCGTCGCCATGCCCCGCGAACTGGAAGGCAGATGCATATTATTCATGATTGACCCTCAAACGGATGTTGATGAACGCCGCCCTCTGTCGATTCTCACTCCGTCCCCCATGCGAGTCGGCAAACCCGTGCTCGGGTTGAAAGCTCTGTTCTTCGACAGAGGATACGGCTGGCCCCAAGGAACCCCTATCTTGTGTGTTCATCGCCCGGAGGGCGAGAGGAGTGACCGGTTCTCCTTCCGTATTTTAGTCCTTTTTTTGGGGCCTTTGCCGGGATCGTTGACGAGGAGACGGTGGTGCGCCAGCGGAAAAAACCTTGCGGCCCAGATCACCTGATCTACAATCGGAACGTTGGAGTCGAAGGCGACGCCCAGGAGCGCGGCACCTGGGATAGCCCCAAGTCTAGAATGGCGTCGGAGCCCTCTCGGCTAGGAGGTCCCGCCTCCCAAAGGGGAGAAAAGCTCCGCTGACTTTTCCAAGGACTCGTCCCCGAGCCTTCTCCCGCCCCAAGGGTCTCTCCCATGAGTCAGCACCCGACCGACGAATTCCGGAGAAGTTGCGGAGCGCCCACCCCGCTGGAGCTGAACGTCTCGGGTCCAGGCTGGGCGGGGGGCGAGCGGCGCGTCTTCGAGCACCCCTTCGTCTTGGTCGGCCGGCACGAGCGCAGCTGTCTTCGCCTGGAAGACGAAGCGGTTAGTCGGCGGCATGCCTACCTGCAACAACTCGGGGAGAGGGTCTTCTGCGTGGACCTGGGCAGCCGCACCGGCATCCGCCGGGGCGGAGAACCCCACCCCGCCGGTTGGCTCCGCCCGGAGCAGGAGATTCAGATCGGTCCCTTCACCCTTTCGCTTGCGACGGCCCCTCGGGCCGAAGGGGTCCCGGACGATGGGGCCGCGGATGATTGGGATCCCCTCCAGGACCGAGTCATCGACCCCCGGCCGCTGCCGCAGGTCACCGTGGAGGTTGGCAACGAAGTGCTGTCGCACTTGAATATGAACCGGGTGCTGGTGCTGGTGGGTAGCTCGCCGGCCTGCCGGATCCGCCTGCAGGGCGACCGTGTAGCGGAGTATCACTGCAGCCTGGTGAGGACTCCCCAAGGTGTTTGGCTGATCGATCTGCTCAACGGCAAGGGCACCTACCTCCACGGCCAGCCGGTTCCTTGGGCACTCGTGAAAGAGGGCGATCGGTTGCAGGTGGGGCCGTATGTGCTCCGCGTCTGGTATCCGGGCCACGGTTCGGATATCCCTCTCCGCAGCCTTTCGGAAGTCCCGGCGGGGACGCTCGTCCAGCCGGCGGATGACACGTCGAAGTCCGGACGGCGGCCTTACCAGGACCAGAACGGCCCGGAGCCGGCTTCGACTGAGGTGTCTGCTCGGGCGCCTGCTCTCCGGGCAGAACGGGACCAGGGCCGCGAGCGCCAACAGGACCCCGAACTCGTCAGACAACAACTGACCGACAGCCAGTCCGAATGCGATCGACTCCGCGGCCAGCTCTGCGAACTGGAAGTTGGGGTCGCCGGGATGGGCGTCCTGAAGGCCCAGCTCGACGCCGCCGAAGCGCTTGCCGGCGAGTTGGATAGTGTCCGCAGCGATCGGGACCGCTGGCAGGCTGAGGCGCAGACCCTTCAGGCCAAGCTCGCCTCGGACTTGGCCGAACGCGAGGAGTGGCGGCAGCGACTCGAAGCGGCGCAGCAGCAACTCGTCGGCGAACGCGAGGCTGTGCGAGCGGCGGACGCCCGTCAGGACCAAGAGTCCGCCACCCTACAGAGAGCGCGGGCCGACCTCGCGGCTCGGAACACCGAGTATGCCACGGCCTTGCAGCGGCTCAAAGAGGTTGAGGATGAACTGGCCTGCTCGCAGGAGGAGGCGCGCGGTCTCCAGGCGGAGGTGGACCAGGCTCTGGAACTCCAGAAGGACGTTGAGATCCTCAAGGTCCAGCTGGTCGATGCCCGGGTCGAAAACGCCCGTCTCGGTGCCCGCGTTCCGGAGTTGGAGGGGCGGGCGAACTCAGCCGATCGCCTCCGGGCCCAACTCCAGGACGCGGGCGCGGGAACGGAACGGCTCCAGGTACAGCTGCGAGCGGCCGAGTCGCAGATGGTCGAGTTGGAGGCCGTGCTCGCCGAACGCGACCGGCTCCGCGAGCAGGCCCGTGCCCTGGAGGTTCAGGTCGCAGGTATGGCTGCCCTGAAGGCCCGGCTCGAAGCCGCCGAAGCCAGCGCCGGCGAGCTGGATGTCGTACGCGGCGAGCGGGACCGCTGGCAGGCTGAGGCCCGGACCCTTCAGGCCAGGCTGGCCTCCGACTCGGCCGACCGGGAGCAACTCGTCCGCCCCACCGAGGCCCTCCACACCGCCCAGGCGGAAGGGGACCGGCTAAAGATCGAGCAGCAGGCGTCCCACCACTTGGCGGAACGATCTTGGGGCCGGGTGTCCGACTTGGAGCGAGCGCCGACGGAGGCGGCCACGGCCGACGCGACGGCCCTTGACGAGGAACGAGCCCCCTGGGAGTCGGAGAAGCAAGCTCCGGAGGCCTGTTTTCAACTGGAACGCCAGACTCACGACGGGGCTGTCCAGGCGGAGATCCTACCCCGCAGCCGCCGGTATCGGTTCCTCGACGGCCTGCTGGCCGCCCTCGTCGTGGTGCTGGCCTTTCTGGCCGCTTCGTTCGCCGTTCGCAACGGCGACTTCTGGTTTCACCTAGCCACGGGGCGGCTGCTGGCCCAGAATCAGTTCACCTTCGGCGTGGACCCGTTCGCGTACACCACGCAAGGGGTCTACTGGACCCACCACGCCTGGCTGTTCGACTGGCTGCTCTACGCCCTGTATGGTTCGATTGGGGGCGCCGGACTTGTCCTGGTCAAGGCGCTGCTGGTCGCGGCCCTGGCCTGGCTGCTGACGCGCTGCGCCGTCCCGACGGGAGCGGCTGGCTGCCGGCGGCTTGCATGGCCCTGGCCGTCCTCGCCATGAGTCCCCGCCTCTTGCTCCAACCGGCCTGCGTGTCCTACGTCTTCTTCAGCCTGAGCTTCTGGCTCCTGGTCCAGCCGCACGCGGACGAGAGCACGGTGCCGGACAGCAAGCACTATCTCCATTTGCCGCTCCTTTTCATCCTGTGGGTCAACCTCGACGAATGGTTCCTGGCCGGCCCGCTTCTGGTCGTGCTGTTCTGGATCGGCGAGCGGCTCCGGGGATGCCGGCGAATGCCGGGCTGGGTGGTGCCGGCTTGCCTGGCCGTGTGCCTGGTCAACCCGCACGGTTATCATGCCTTCACCCTGCCCGCGGAGCTTTCGCCGGTGACGTGGACGAGCGGTCTGCGGCAAGATGTTCGCTTCGAGCGAATTTTCGCTTCCCCCTGGCAGTCCGATATGTACCTTCAGCTCGCCAGCTGGCAAAACCCCGCTGCCCTGGCGTACTTCGCCCTCATCGCCCTGGGACTACTTTCCTTCCTTCTCCGACGGCAGGCGCTGCGCGGCTGGCGCTTCCTTATCTGGGCTTGCTTCGGCTTGCTCGCCGCCTGGCAGATGCGAACCATTCCGTTCTTCGCCATCGTCGCAGGTCCCATCGCCGCCCTCAACTTGCAAGACTTCGAGGCGGATCGGTGCCTATCACGCTCCCGTATATCTTTGGTAGGGCGCCTCGCCCTCCTGCTGGGTCTACTGGGGCTGATCTCACTCGCCTGGCCCGGTTGGTTGCAGGGACATGGCCGCGGGGACCGGCACGTCGCCTGGGACATCCAGCCCGACTCGTCTCTGCGCCGGGCCGCTGAGGTGCTGCACGGTTGGCGCGCCCAGGGCAAACTGCGCGACGGCGAACACGTCTTCTCACCCTGTGCCGAAGTGGCCCAGTACTCCGCGTGGTTCTGCCCGGGAGAGAAGCACTTTTTCGACCATCGCTATCCGCTGTTCCCCCAGGCGGCGCGGGAATACGAGGTCGTTTCCCAAGCGTTGAACGGGGACCGAACCGGCGAGGAAGAGAACGGAGCGCAGGCGGATTGGCGGCAGATTCTCCGCGATCGCAACGTCGGCGTGGTGGTGCTTTACGACCCGGATACGCCCCGTCTGCGGGCATCCGAGCAGCGCTTGGCCGGCGATCCGCAGCACTGGGTGCTTCTGGACGTGGCCGGGCGCGCGCTGTTTTTCGGATGGAAGGAGGCACGACCCTCGGACCCCTAGCGCCGCCAGCGTTCGATCCCGACTGTCTGGCTTACGCGCCGCAGGACGAAAAGGGTCGACTCGAGTTGCTTCCTGCTCCCGAGTACGGGCCGGGTCGTAGCCCGAGGGTTCTCCTCACTCGACCCTTGCGACTTCGTACCGCACCCCCACTTCCCGGTATGTTGGCCGGTTGAAAGGCTGAAACGAGTAACAGTATTCCGTCTGGGTCTCTGTCCCAAAGGAAGGAGGGCTATCGGAACCGCTGCCGAGGCGGGCGGTGATCCCGGTTCGCGATATTCTGGAGATTGTGCGGCGAAATATCTTGTTTGCAGGTTGATCGCGCGGTACGCTTGCGGCCGTGGGGTCGCGGGGCAAGAGCTTCCCCAGATCTTCCCCAGAGTGCCCCTTGACAGTCCCATCCCACAAGCCAACGATAGGTCCGTTCATTTCAGGCGTTGGCGTTCTGGGACGCTGGTGAAGGCGGATTGGCAGATCCTCACCGCCGACGAACGGATGAAGTTCCGACAACTCTACCCCTAACAGGCCCGTGCCGTTGGACCGGAAGGACATCAGCCCATGTTCTTGCAACGATTGCACGACGCCATCATGTTCTTGCTGCACCTGGAGCGCCGCTTCGAACCGTTCTTCCGCCCCGCGGTGGACGCCGTTTTGCGGGAACCTTCGGCCGCACTCATCCAATACCTGATCAACCGACGGCGGCGGGACGAGCATCTGGCGATCGCCGAAGAGCGGCCCGAACCCGACGAAGAGCAGCATTTGCAGGCCATCATCGAGACGATGGCGGAATACATGCGGCGACACTGGCAGCCCGGCAATTACCAGCGGGCCGGCAACACCAAGACGCACGGCATCGTACGCGGCGAAGTGACCATTCGGGACGATCTGCCGCCGAACTTCCAGCGCGGCGTCTTTGCCGAACCGACGACCTACCGCGCCTGGGTGCGCTTCTCCGGTCCCGGCCCCGACTGGCCCAGAGACATCGACGACGTCGGCTTCACGAGTTGCTCCGTCAAGCTGATGGGCGTGCCCGGACCCAAACTGCTCGATGACGAGAATTTCACCCAGGATTTCCTGTCCATCTGCACGCCGACCTTCGTCACGCCGGATACGCGGGCCAACGCCAAGCTGCAGGCCTGGATTCTCAAAGGCATGCCGTTTTATTACTTTGTCGATCCGCGCGACACGCACCTGCTCGACATGATGATGCAGTCGTGGTGGAACGAGACGCAGACCAACCCGCTGGGCCAGCGTTATTGGAGCTGCGTGCCTTACCTCCTCGGCGAGGGGCAGGCCATGATGTATTCGATCTACCCCCGCTCCAAGGTGCATCGCCGCATCCCGCGCTTGCCGCTGCGGCCGCCGGACAATTACCTGCGCGACAACATGGTGAAAACGCTGGACGAGCACGATGTCGAGTTCGACATCATGCTCCAGCTCCAGACCGACCCGTTCCGCATGCCGATCGAAAACGCCGCCGTGCGTTGGCCGGAGAAACTCTCACCGTTCGTGCCGGCCGCCCGTCTGCACATCCCGCGACAAAAGTTCGATTCGCCGGGGCAGATCGCGTTCGGCAACAACCTCTCCTACAACCCGTGGCACTGCCTGCCCGAACATCGGCCGCTCGGTAACCAGAGCCGTGCCCGACGCCGGCTGTATTGGGAACTATCCCAATTCCGCCAGAAGATGAACAACACGCCGCACATCGAGCCGACCGGGGACGAAGTGTTTCCGTAACAGGGAGAAGTCATCTCCACGGAAGAAGGGGGCGATCATGAGTGAACTGCCAACCGAACTCGACCCGACGCTGGAACCCTCTCTCGGGGACGCTGTCCCGGTCGTCGTGAACGTCACGGCGTTGGACAAGCCGCCGCGAAGTCTTTCTGCCGCGCCCGGCGGCGGACTCTGGAGGCCGAAATCCTCGCGAAGGGATCGGCCCCCTCAGATACGTCTGGTGGAACTCCTTTTACGCGGTCATGGAGTTTCTGAACCGCAAACTGGCGCACGACCCGAACCGCAAGATTTCCTGGGACAAATGGCCGCCGTATATCGGGCTGTTGTATTTGATAGCGAAGATCCGCTTCAACCGATCGAACGCCCTCACCGACCCGTATGACTATGCGGCCAACGACACGAAGCCCCGAACGCCGGAGCCGGAAGCCGCCCGCAAGTACTATTCGGCCGACGGCGCCTACGTCTCCGACAGCGACGACCCCCAGATGGGCGAGGCGAACACGCGCTTCAGCTCCAACATCCCGCCCAAAAAAGTGCGGCCCGACCCCGAGAACATGACGCCGCCGGCGCGAGGCGGCCAAGCTGCGCTGGCGCCGGATCGACCCCGACACCGGCAAGGAGATCACCGTCGCGGCGCGGATTCTGAACGCCCTGGCCGGCGGCTGGATTCAGTTCAACTTCCACAACTTCGGTGGCAATACCAAGCGCGACCCCCTGGCCGACAACCCCCATCGCCTGCCGCGCGACCCAAAGGAGGGATGGCCGAATAACGAGGCGCTGGTGGACCGGACGATGCGCGATCCCACCCGCGTCACGGACAACGGCCGGCCCACGCCCCTCAACGAGCGCGACCACACCTGGAGCCAGGCGCAGGTGTACGGCAGCAGCGCCGAGGAACAGGCCCAGCTGCGCTCCTATGAAGGCGGCAAGCTGAGGCTCGAACTCAACGGGCGCTTGCGCGAAGACCCGAACAAACCCGGTATTGACAAGACCGGCTTCAACAACAATTTCAACCCCGTGCTGAGCCTCCTCCACTGGCTCATGGTCCTGGAGCACAACGCGCTGGCCGACCACTATCGGTACTTCCACCCGGATTGGGACGACGAGAAGCTCTTTCAGATGGCGCGGAAGGCCAACGCCGCCCAGATCGCGCGGATACATACCGACCAATGGACCAGGGACTTGCTGCAACACCCGACGCTCCAGCTCGCCATGCATGCCGACTGGTACGGGCTGCTGGGGCAGCGCCTCAAGATGTACCTGATGCGTCTGGCGAACCGGCATCCGTGGGTCGATCGCCTCTTGCAGCCGCTGCGTAACAACGACTTCATCTGGGGAATGCCCGGCTCCAAGTGGGAGCACCACGACGGCCCGTTCCAGGTGCCCAAGCATTTCCGCATGGTGTACCGCCTTCACGAGATGACCTTGAGCGAGTACGAGATCCTCGAGCCGGGGACCGGCCGCACCCTGGAGCGCATCAAGCTTATCGACTTCATCCACGAACACACGCGCCCGATCGTTGAGAAGTTCGGGTACGAGGCATTGGCGTGGTCGTTCGTCACCGCCTCCGCCGGGGCGTTGACGCTGCACAACTTTCCCCGCGCGCTGACCGAATTCAAGAACCAGCAAGACGGAGCGTTGACGGATCTCGCCGAGAGGGACCTTTTCAGGGAGCGGGCCGACGGCACCGGCAGTTACAACGAGTTCCGGGTGTCGATGGGCGAGCCCCCGGTCGAGTCGTTTCTGGAGCTAACCGGCGGGGACGCGGAGCTAGCCAGGGAACTGGAGGTCAAGTACGAGGGCGACGTGGACAAGGTGGATGCCGGCATCGGCATCCTGGCCGAGCCGAAGGCTGAGGGCTTCGCGCTGGGGTTCACGCAATTCTACCAGTTTGTGCTGAATGCGCCGCGCCGGCTCAAGAGCAACCGGCACCTGTCGGTGGGTTACACCTACAAGGGATATGAAGAAGGCATGGACTGGGTGGAGCACGGCGGTGGGATGTCCGGCATCATCGCCCGGCATCTTCCGGGGCTGCGCCCTTACATGGAAGGGGTGGAGCGCTGGTTCATGCCCTGGAAGGAAACGGAAACTTTCCCCCAGCGCATGCTGACCCAGACGGAACAGGGGACGGGGAAGGCTTTCAAGTCGGAAGCGCGGACGTGCCGCGCTCGGAGTCGTGACCGCGGTTGCGGCGGTCTGGCTTGGGGTCATTTCGCCGTGGCTGGCCATCGTGCTCTGCTTGCTCCTTGCGGCTGTCCCGCTCGGCCTGGCCGTGACGCGAATGTTGGCCATGCGCTTCCTGCAGCAATGCTGGAAGCGGTGCTACACCGATAAAAGGGCGTTCATGTTCGGGACGCTCACACGAGGGGAGCTCTGGATCAATCGCGCCGCCTTCTTTGGCCGTCTGGAGGCACTGGCGGTCCTGCTGGGTGCCGGCGGGCTTGCCTGCTGGCTCGTGGTTTCCGAGCCCCTGCTAGCGGTGCTTTTGGCGCTCTTGGCCTTGAGTGCCATTTCAATCTGGCTCCATTCCAAAGCCTTCGCCGCGGACGCGCAGCTACTCAAGATCAGCCTGCGCAACCGCATGCGCGAAGGACAACCTGTTTGCGACCCTTCCTCGCTACCCGGTAACACGGCGCTTCAGAAGCGCTATTGGTTTTTGAAGGGAGACAATCCCAGGCCGGTCGCTACATTCCGTTCCATGTACCGGACCCTCCGCGAAAGCGGGCTTCCGCCCTGGACGGCGTTCACGACGACCGTCTTGTCCCTTCTAAGCTTCGGCCCGAAGACGCAACGGGGCATGACCTGGGCGCAGAAGCGCTCGGCGGGGATTGGGCTTTTGCGCGCTTCACCGTCTATTTGCCCAACATTAGCCAGGCGCAGGGGTTCTCCAGCACGCGCATTTATGCTCCGGCGGACAATACGAAGGGATTGCCGGCCGGCGAACTGGACATGCAAGAATTCGAGCGCATGTTCCGCACGTATGCCCCGGGCCGCGATTACCTGACGGCTTATGACTTCGCGCGCATGCGCGAGGGGAATCAGCTCCGCGACGCCCGAGAGAAACGCGGCAACAGGTTCACACGGCGTACCGGCCGGCTGGCGCTCGAAGCGGCGCACCGACCAGTTGATGTTGCTCTTCGCCGACCGCGTCGTCGAGGAGGACCACAAGCTGGTGCCGGCCGTCAGCAAGGCGATGCTGCTGCGCTTTTACCAGGGTGCGGCCCAGTACGACCTGATCCGGGAACACGACGAGGGCGACCTCGATCCCAGCCCGCCGCCGATGTCGAACGGCAGGGGGTAGCAGTCGAATGGATTACCCTCCCCCGGCACCGGCACGGGAGCCTCTTGCCGGCGCCGCGGGAGGGTCAAAAAGTTAGGAGAGGAGTAAGCAGATGGGTCTCGATATTCAGCGATTACTCAGCATGTCTCAGGCCCAACTGGATGAATTGTTCACCAACAGCCCCGCGGGGGAAATACCCGATGGCGAGGCGGACGGGACGGCAATCGTGGCCCCGGGCACCACGTACACGCAGGACATTGCCAGTTTCATCAATCATTTTGCCTGGCAAGGCAAAGTCTTCGACGCCAAGAAAGGGTTTCTGAAAAATCGGATCTTGCCGTTAGGATTGAATGCAATCATCGCCAAAGTGTACAAGGCGCCGAGCTGGCTCGACAGTAAAGAATGTATTGTCCTTGACTACTCGGAAACGTCGCTGGTGGCGCACTGGATCCGCGATGAAATCCGTTTGATTGGTCCCAAGTTTTATCTCGGCAAAGTCTACTGGGAGAAGAAACGCTTGATCGACTTCGCACTGCACTTCCGAGATCATTCATGACGCCGCAATCCAATTTCATGGTGGTCGCTCCGGTCGATCCAGGTCGAATGGAGGCCCTGCGCGCGCTCCTGGCCGGCATGAATGATCAGCGTGGGGTCGCCAACCCCCAAAACGCACTGGTTCCCTTCGGGCAGTTTGACCGGCTGCACTTCGCCCGTTTCGTCATCCTGGACGATAAAACCCTGGGCGATATTTCCGTCTACGGATTGCGGCGGCCCGACATCCCGATCTCGCTGGCATTTCTCGGCGACTGTGACGGGCCGGCCCACGAGTTTCTGGCGGATCTGGCGGGGCGAGCCAGTACGGGGTTGCGCCGGATTTTCTCCCACTGCCGAGACTTTTCCCCCGACGACCACCTGTTGCCGTGGATGCAGGAACATGAGCAGCCGCCTGCCGCCTTGTACGTGAACTGGGTGGGGCGTTCGGTTCGGCAAATCCGTGAGGAGAGCGCGCTCGGGGGCGCATTGGTATCTTACCTCGACACCAATGCGTCCGTGTTCGCGGGGATGAGGCCGCGGGAGATCTGGGAGCAATTGCGAAAATATGCGGACACGGAACAACAGGCCGGTCGCCTCACCTTGACCCTCGAGCGCACCCCGCTCTCCTGGAAGGTGGGTGAAGCGTTCCATGCCCTGGGAATACTACTTCTCCTGCTCCTGCTCGCGCCGCTATTCCTGTTTTACCTTCCGGTGTATTTGGTGCAGCTCCGCCGGCGCGAGCGCACGGACCCCGAGATTAACACGCGTCCCACGGAGGACCTCGTAAGAGCCTTGGCGGATCGGGAGGACAACGACGTAACCAACCCGTTTACCGCCATCGGCAGTCTCAAGCCGGGACTGTTTCGCCGCTGGAATGCGTCCTTTTTCTTGTGGATTCTGAACAACGCGAGCCGGCACCTTTACAACCGGGGGCATCTCACCCGCGTCGGCACGATCCATTTCGCGCGCTGGGTGTTCCTGGACGGCAAGCGGCGCATCCTGTTCGCAAGCAATTACGACGGCAGCCTGGAAAGCTACATGGACGACTTTATCAATAAAGTCGGCTGGGGTTTAAACCTCGTCTTCAGCCACGGCGTGGGTTACCCGCGAACCGATTGGTTGTTGTTGCACGGGTCGGAATACGAGCAGAAGTTCAAGTATTTCCTACGCCGTCACGAGATGCCCACGGAGGTGTGGTACAACGCCCACCCCGGTCTGACGGCCCTGGACCTCGAGCGCAACACGCGCATCCGCGCCGGCATCGAAAAGCCGCGCATGACCGAGGAAGAGATCGAGAAATGGCTTCAGTTGTTCTAACGGCAACACGATTATGGACGCACCGGGGATTGACTACCGTGACGTGCAGGGCATGATGCGCTTTGGCTTCGGCCACCTTCCGGAGGCTTGCTTTCTGCTCCTCCGGGTGTCGGACGCCGCCGCGGCCCGCTCGTGGCTCGGCACGGTGTCGATCACCACGGCGGAAACGTTGACTAACCGTCCGGAAACGGCACTCCAAGTCGCTTTCACCTGCCCGGGATTGGTGGCGCTCGGCGTCCCTGCGGATGTCATCCAGACGTTTTCTCCGGAGTTCCTCGCCGGCATGTCCGGCGAGAACAGCCGTTCACGGCGACTGGGCGACGTGGGAGCCAACGCCCCCAAGGGTTGGCAATGGGGCGGCCCCGACAACGTGCCGCACCTGCTTCTGATGCTGTATGCGGATAAGGGCAAAGGGGAGGAGTGGAAGCAGACGGTAATGGCCGGGTTGCCGGCTTCGGGACTGTCCGTGTTGCAATGCCTTGGCACCGCAGAACTCGACGGCTACGAACCTTTTGGATTCAAGGACGACATCAGCCAGCCGCAGCTCGATTGGAATAGGCAGCGCAACCCGGCGAGCGGCATGCAGCTCGACTACGGCAATCTCGTAGCGCTGGGCGAATTTCTTCTCGGCTATCCCAACGAGTACGGCCAGTACACCGACCGCCCCCTGGTAGGGGCCAAGGGCGATCCGTCGGACCTCTTGCTTCCCGTGCCGGGCCAAACCGGCAAGCACGATCTGGGCCGCAACGGAACCTATCTGGTCTTTCGCCATCTGCGGCAGGACGTGCGAGGGTTCTGGCAATTCCTCGATAAACAGGCCAATAGCGATCCGGCCCTGCGGCAAGCGCTGGCCGAAGCAATGGTCGGCCGGACACGGGACGGCACGCCCCTGGTTGGCACCACGGATCGGGCGATTCCGGGAGTCGGGCCGAAGCCCGACGACATTCGACAGAATCAATTTACTTTCGCCTCGGACGATGCCGGCATCCGCTGCCCATTTGGCGCTCACATTCGCCGTGCCAACCCGCGCAATGCCGACCTTCCGGGCGGGGCGCGGTGGCTCCTCGGACGGTTGATCCGCGTCCTGGGCTTTTGCCGCCCGAGCATTCGCACAGACACTCTCGCATCTACCCGTTTCCATCGGCTGCTTCGTCGCGGGCGGAAGTATGGAACCCCATTGACGCCGGAGCAGGCGATCCAGCGTACACAGCCTGACGGCGAAGAGCGTGGTTTGTATTTCATCTGTCTCAATGCCAATATCGGACGACAATTTGAGTTTGTGCAGAATGCGTGGATCATGAATACGAAATTCAACGGGCTGACGGACGAGAGCGATGCCCTGCTCGGCAACCGTGCCCACATCGGCGGGGGTCCTGGCGCTAACAGTTTTTCTTTACGCAAGCAGCGGGGCGCCCTGCGCCGTATTACGGGCTTGCCGCAGTTTGTGACGCTACGCGGCGGCGCTTATTTCTTCTTGCCTGGAATTAGGGCGGTGCGATACTTTTCGACTTTGGGTGGCTGATGGGAAGAGCAGGAATACAAAGGGATTCTTGATCGACTGCTGCTATCCCCTTCCGAAAATCCTGTCTGAGCGAGCACCTCCGTTGACTTCTTGACAAAGGGCCAGGTGAGGGAATCATTCCTTCGACTGGGATTGTGCTTGCTCGCCAGGTCGGCAGCCGGGATTGTTCACGTCCCTGCGTCAGCCGGGGCTGGACGCCACCAACTGGCGTGCCGAGTTGGCCATCCGCT
Source organism: uncultured Planctomycetota bacterium (assembly GCA_963767535.1). Taxonomy (GTDB): domain Bacteria; phylum Planctomycetota; class Planctomycetia; order Gemmatales; family Gemmataceae; genus JAJPHU01. Next base: position 2,919,281 of record CAVYEC010000003.1, on the reverse strand, counting down.
TCGGCGTCATCCTACGCAAGGTCTGGGGAGGCAGTCGGACCTGGGTAGGCGCTCGGGCGCAATCCGTGCTGATGTCGGTGTGGCGGACATGCTGGCAGCAAGAGCGTTCAGCTCTGGACTTCCTCAGTCAACTGCTGCGGGGCAGGCCGGTGACTCTGGCCTTGCCGCCCTGATCGACTGCACAAACCGATCACACTCGAAAGACTCTTTCGCTCTGTGCTATCCGTTGATACGATGGCTTGATTGTGAGCCATTGTTTGTTCGAGCTAGCTGGATGTATGCAGCGTCCGGTTATGTGTCTACGTTTGCCGCCGCCACTGGACGCTGATTCGTTGATACTCTTTCCGCAATGATCGCGGAGGCGTCGCCATGTCCGAGACCAATTCTCTTAATTTCCTAGATCAGACCAGTCCACCGCCGCGATCAACCGACGATGCGGCTAAGGCCATCGATTCGGCCGGCAATGCGCTGTTTGAGCGTCTCGGCGTCGGCGGCATGGGCGAAGTCTATCGCTTCGGCGACGATGCGCTGCGGCGCGATTTGGCCATCAAGGTTCTCAAGGCCGAGGTGCGTGGCAACGCCGAGGCCGAAGAACGTTTCGTCCGCGAAGCACGTCTGGCCGGTTCCTTGCAGCATCCCGGCGTCGTTCCCATTCATCAGCTCGGCAGGCTCGCCGACGGTCGGCCTTGCTACACGATGAAACTGGTTCGCGGCCGCACTCTGGACGATCTCCTCCGCGAGGAGCCAGAAGGACCAGAGCGCTTGCCCCGTTTACTGGCGATTCTCGAGAGGGTCTGCCAAGCGGTGGCCTACGCTCATAGCAAGCGCGTCATCCACCGCGATCTCAAACCGGCCAACGTCATGGTCGGCGAGTTTGGCGAAGTGCAAGTCATGGACTGAGGCTTGGCCAAGGAATTGTCGCTCACGGAGCCAGCAACGCCGGCTGAGGTAACGGCTTCTGTAGAAACAGCGGCGTGGACAGAAGAGCGAGAGGGCCTGTCGCGGGCAGGTTTGGCACTGGGCACGCCGGGATACATGCCTCCGGAGCAGGCAGCCGGCGATTGGGACATCGTGGACGAACGCGCCGATGTGTTCGCCTTGGGCGCCATCTTGTGCGAAATGCTGACGGGCCAGCCGCCCTATCACGGGGCCAATCGTGATGACCTCTTGCGGCGAGCGCGGCGCGGTGATTTGGCAGAGACGCTGGCACGGCTGGAGAAATGTGGGGCGGATGTGGTGTTGGTGAATTTGTGTCGCGCGTGCCTGGCTGCGGAGCGCCTGCAGCGTCCGCGACACGCCGGCGTGGTGGCGGAGCGCCTGGCTTCGTATCAGGCGGATGTGCGCGAACGGCTGCGGCAGGCCGAATTGGAGCGAGCGCGGGCCGAGGTCAAGGCGCTGGAAGAACTCAAGCGGCGGCGGCTGCTAGGAGCCTTGGCATTGATGGCGTTGATGCTCCTTACAGGCGTTGGTGGCGGTCTAGGGTGGTGGCGGTTGAAGCAAGACCGGACTGATCGAGCGGTGCTGACGGCCCTGGACCTCGGACACGAAAAGTTGGAAGAGGGCTGGCGCTTGCACGATATGGCCATGCTGAATGAGGCGAACGCGGAAGCGGAGCGAGCGGCCGACATTGCGCACGGCGGTGTCAGCGATGAAGTGGAGCAGCGAGCCGCCGACTTCCGCACGATGGCTACAGAGCGACTGGCCCGCGCAAAAGAACCGCCTCCTGCTGGATGCTCTGGTGGACATCGCCACGCCGCACGAGACCAAGTCCTACCACGTGGATGAATCGGGTGAAAAGATACTGTTGCTTCCCCAGCTGACTGCGGAGGAGCAATACGCCGCCGCCTTCCGCCGGCGTTGGCCAGATGTCGAGATTGAGAGACAGGCGGAGTCGGCGGTGGCTGCGCGGCTGCAAGAGGAACCGGAGGTGGTGTTGCGGGGCGTGATTGCCGGGCTAGACGGCTGGATGTTGGAGCTGCGGCGGCAGAATCGTGCCGAAGCTAAGTGGCGGCGTCTGTTAGGCTTGGTGGAGCTATTGGACTACAGCGAATCGCGGCGGCAGTTGCGGGCGTTGCTTATCGGCGCGGCACCGCCGCGCGCGGCGGATGTGGCGGAACTGCTAGGAGGGCGGCCGCCCTGGATCGCTTTGTGGAAGTTAGGACGCGGCAACGAGTGGCGGCACTTGCGACAGTTGCGAGAGCGGATCGATGTGTCGGCCGAACCGGTGTTGACGGTTCTCTTGCTCGCGCAGGCGAGCAACGAAGTCAGCGATAGGGCGGGCGCGGAAGAAGTGCTGCGTCTGGCGTTAGCGCGTCGGCCGGACGAGGTGGCATTTCTGGATGCCTTGGGGAAGGTGTTGGAACGGCAAGGTGTGTCACGGTTAGCGGAGGCGATCGGTTGCTTTCGCGCCGCCCGTGCCAAGCATCCGGGACTGGGTCTCGCCCTGGGCCGTGCTCTGATACATGCCGGCGAAGCTATGAAAGGGGGTTCGCGTTTTCTCCTAAATGGCCAGACGCTGGAACAAGCCGGTCAGGCAGCGGCGGAGGGGGAAGCGATCTTGCGCGATTTAGTCCGTCTGGAGCCGAAAAACCCCGAGATGCTCATCGCTCTCGGTGATGCTCTAAGCTTACAGAGGAAGAATGCAGAGGCGGAGGCGGTCTACCGCAAGGCCATCGCAATCCAGCCGGATGATGCCATCGCGTACTTTCGCCTTGGCTCCCTCCTCGATCGCTCTGATCGAGGAAGGCTCGCTGAGGCAGAGGCGGTCTACCGCAAGGCCATCGCGATCCGGCCGGATGACGCTCGCGCGTACATCAGCCTCGGCAACGCATTGAATTATCAGGGGAAGCATGCGGAGGCAGAGGCGGTCTACCGCAAAGCCATCGCACTCCAGCCGAATAACGCTCGCGCGTACATCAGCCTCGGCAGCGCATTGAATTATCAGGGGAAGCATGCGGAGGCAGAGGCGGTCTACCGCAAAGCCATCGCACTCCAGCCGAATAACGCTGAGGCGGCATACGAGGGCCTCGATCGTGTTTTGAAAGTCCAGGGGAAGCCCCCAGAGGCGGAGGCGGTCTACCGCAAAGCCATCGCACTCGAGCCGAAGAAAGCTGGCACGTACATCAGACTCGGAATCACACTGTCTAATCAGGGGAAGTATGCGGAGGAGGAGGCGGTCTACCGCAAGGCCATCGCACTCGAGCCGAAGAAAGCTGGCACCTACATCAGCCTCGGAAACACACTGTCTAATCAGGGGAAGTCTACGGAGGCGGAAGCGACCTTCCGCAAGGCCATCGCACTCGAGAAGAATAATCTCAACCGTTGGACATCCTACTATTACCTTGGCTACCACCTCTCTAATTGGGGAAGGCACGCTGAGGCGGAGGCAGCCTTTCGCAAGGCCATCGCAATCCTGCCGGATTACAGTCTTCTACATGACAGTCTCGGCGACGCACTCAATAATCAGGGGAAGCATGCGGAGGCAGAGGCAGCCTATCGCAAGGCCATCGCACTCCAGCCGAATCAGCCTTGGCCATACGTTTCCCTTGGCTACGGCCTGCGAAGTCAAGCGCAGCTTCGCAGAATCCTTAACAGCCTTCCGGCGCGGCCATGAGTTAGGGTCGAAGCAACCCGGCTGGTCCTATCCCTCACTCCGGCGGATCCGCGAAGCCGAGGCGCATGGTTGCATTGGAGACAAAACTACCGGCGGTTCTCCAAGGCAAGGAATCGCCTGCCAATGCTGATGATGCCATCATCCTGGCAATGATGTGTAATCTTCTGAAACGATACGCCGCTTCTTCTCGCCTCTATACCAATGCCTTCACCGCCGACCCAAAGCTCGCCGCCGATATGGACGAAGTACATCGCTACAATGCCGCGTGTTACGCGGCATTGGCCGCAGCCGGACAGGGCGAGGATGCTCGCTCTCTGCCCGATAAGGAGCGTTCCCGTCTGCGCCGCCAGGCGCTGGGCTGGATGCGCGACGATCTGGTGGCTTACGCCAAACTCGCCGAACAAAACAAGCCCGCAATTGGTTAGCGCCCTCGGTCGCCTTGTCCGACTGACCTGTCCCACAGAGCGCAGCTGCACTCCGGGTTTTTTGCTATCTTGCCTGCATGGACGAACCCGCTTGTTCAGGCTGCCAGGCGTTGCAACGCCGCGTCGCCGAACTGGAAGCCCAGGTCGAGCGACTTACCCGCCTGCTCGAACAGCAGCAGCGCGCCGGCAAGCGTCAGGCAGCCCCTTTTGCTAAAGGCCTTCCCAAGCCCAACCCCAAGAAGCCGGGACGCAAACCCGGAAAGGACTACGGCACCAAGGCGCATCGGCCGCCGCCGGAACGCATCGACGAGGTCCACGAGGCTCCCTTACCCGAGGCTTGCCCCGACTGTGGGGGTCCAATCGAGCCAACTCACGTCGATCAGCAGTATCAGGTCGAGATCCCACGACAGCCGGTCCACCGCCAATTTAACATCCACGTCGGCTGTTGTCGGCGGTGCCACCGGCGCGTTCAGGGCCGACATGCCTTGCAGACCTCCGACGCTCTGGGGGCTGCGGCGTCGCAACTGGGGCCGGACGCTCAGGCCACGGTCGTCGAGTTGAACAAGCAAGCGGGTCTGTCGCACGGCAAGGTGAGCCGCGTCTTGGAGAGCTTATTTGGCATCTCCCTGACACCGGGCGGCAGCGTCCACACCGTCTTGCGAGCAGCGCGGCGCGTGCGAGCCGGTCTACGAAACAATCTGTCAGTCGGTCGCGCGGTCTGCCTGGGTTGTTCCCGACGAAACCGGCTGGCATGTCGGCGGCTGGGGTGCCTGGCTGCATGCGCTGGTAAGCGCCGAGGCGACCGCCTACGTCATCGACCCGACCCGCTCCGGTGCCGTGGCCGAGCGTCTGATCGGCGCAGACTACGCTGGAGTGATGATTCACGACGGCTGGTCGCCCTACGACAACTTTGAGCAAGCGCGCCATCAACAGTGCCTGGGCCACCTTCTACGTCGCTGTCACGAGATGCTCCAGAGTGCCGCGGCCGGCGCGGTGCGGTTCCCACGACGGATCAAGGAGCTACTGCTAGCGGCCCTGGGCCTGCGCGATCGCCATGCCGCGGGCCAGGTCAGCGATCATGGTCTGGCAGTGGCGCGAGGCCGGCTGGACAACGAACTGGCCGATGCCATATTCCCCCTCAAGAGCAACGCGGCCAACGAGCGGCTGGCGCAGCACTTGTGGAACCACCGCGATCAGCTCCTGACGTTTTTGCATGTGCCGGGTCTGGACGCCACCAACTGGCGAGCGGAGTTGGCCATCCGCTTCGGCGTCATTTTACGCAAGGTCTGGGGAGGCAACCGGACTTGGGTAGGAGCGCGAGCGCAAGCGGTGCTGATGTCGGTATGGCGAACATGCTGGCAGCAGGGACGTTCGGCCCTAGACTTCCTCAGCCAGTTCCTTCGCGGTGAATCGGTGATCCTATCCTTGCCCCCGTGACCCACCTGGTGACAACTCACGCAACTTGCAAAAGTTCTTTCGCCAACGACTATCTGCTGATACCATGCGCCAATCAAATGCGATCAGGAGAAGGCAGCTATGGCGCTCATTTTCAGGGGTAAAAGCCGCTGCCCGATTTGTGGCGACGTAATCGGGCAAGAGGACGATATTGTGGCAACCACGCATTTCATCACAGGCCGAGAAGACCCACTTTGGCGATTCTCGGACGCTGCAATGCACAAGAAGTGTTTTCTCAGTTGGGAGCTGAGGGAAACATTTGTTGCCCAATTCAACGCCGAGATGGGAGCAATTACCTGGGGAAACGGTACTTTTCACGAGATGCAACCGGACGGGAGTATTCTCTCGAAGAAGCGAGAAGCGTGAGGCGACGACCGGATTAACGGCCCGCTGAACGAAGCTGCTAGAGAGGAACACGCTAATCAAATACACAAGCCCGATGTGAATAGCATGATCCAACGACGCCTAGCGCACTGGCGACGCGATTCCGATGTCGCCTCCGTCCGTGATCCGCAAGCGCTCGACCGTTTGCCCGAAAAAGAACGTGCCGACTGGCAAGCGCTATGGCGAGATGTAGACGACCTGCTGATACGATTGGCGAAGGGGATCGAGCCAAACAAAGAGCGCAAGGAACTGGAGAGACAGTAGGCCCACTCCTTGCCGCCGTCTAGGGCAACGGAGCGCTAACCAAATACGCTGCGCAGAGGGGTCGAGTCTGAATCACGGTCCCGGGGTGAATGAAGCATCCGACGGGGAGGGAAACCAAGCATGAATGCGCGGGAAGGTCTGCGAGCAGCGATGGCCGAGGTGGACGCGTACTACAAGCAGCGCGGCATTTTTCAGGACCGCTTCGGCTTCGGCCAACATCCCGTGCTCGTCGTCATCGATATGGCTTACGGCTGGACCGATCCCGCCTACGCCGGCGGCTCCGCGCGGCTCGACAGCGCCATCGAGGCCATTCGCCAACTCCTCCTCATCGCCCGTGCCAAGAATGTTCCGATCATCTACACCACCTCGCCCTATTCCGAGAAACTGCCGCTGAAGTCGGCCGCGGATTTCTCGCCCAACTTCCGCCGCTGGGACCGCCGCGCCTGTACCATCGACGAGCGCCTGGCTCCTCTGCCGGCGGAGTATGTCCTGCTCAAGGAGCACGCTAGCGCCTTCGCGGGCACGCCACTCATTGGCCATCTCGTCGCCCGGAGCGTCGATACGCTGTTGATCACCGGCTGCTCGACCAGCGCGTGTGTGCGGGCGACGGCGACCGACGCCAAGAGTCTCGGCCTGCGTCCGATCATCGTCCGCGAGGCGGTGGAGGACCGTTCGGAAATCGCCCACGAATGGACGCTGTTCGACATCCAGGCGCGTTTCGCCGATGTCGTCGGCCTCGAAGAGACGCGGACTTACCTGCAAGGAGTGAGTATCTGAATGGGCACGCTGGCCGCAGGGCGGCGAAGGCCGCCGTGAACATCGCGTAAGTCAGGGTGCTTCCACCCCGGACGAAGTTGCACCGGCGGGTTGGCCGCGCGGTCGCCGTATCGCTCTTATGCGCACATCGTTTGGGTACTGGATCGCTCCTTGGGCGCCTTGGCGCTTGTTCGAGTGATGCTCATTTGTTTCCGTCCGCCGACCGGGACAGCAGCTTGTTGGCCCCGAGCCATTCCTCCAGGCGGTCCATGAAGTGGTCGGCGCCGCCCCCCTTGTTGACGAAGCCGTGCGCGCCCATCTGGAAGATGTGCAGTTCGGCAAGACCCTTGGCCTTGCGGTAGGCGGTGAACAGCTCGACCGTCCGTCCGGCCGCCAGCGTGTCGTCGGCCGCGACCGCGAGGAACAAGGGCGGCGCCGGGCTGGGCACCTCCTTGATCTCCCCGGCCCCGTAGATGATGGCCGCGAAGTCCGGCCGCGTCGCCGCCGGGCCGAAGAGTGCCTCCGACGTGACGATGCCGCCGGCCGAGAACCCGATCATGCCGACCCGGTCCCGCCGCACCCCGAAGTCGCCGGCCCGCTCGCGCACCAGCCGCACGGCCTGCCGGCCGTCGTCGGCCGCCAGCGCGATCAGATCCTGGCCGGCCTGGGACTTGTAGGCTCCGGTCAGGGTGAACCTCCGGGGCCGGTCCGCCTTGGCCGGCGGGGCGCCGGCCGGACCGCGCAGGGCGCCGGGGCCGGTGTAGAGGAGCCGGTACTTCAGGACGAAGGCATCCAGCCCCATCGCGTTGAGCCGCCGGGCGATGTCCACCCCCTCGTAGCTCATCATCAGCGTCCGGAACCCGCCCCCCGGCGCGACGATCATGGCGGCGCCGACGGCCTTGGCCCGGTCGGCCGGGTAGTGCAGCAGCACGGGCCTCACCACGTCCTGCACCATCGGCAGGCCCTTGGGGCTGGTGACCGATCGCTCCGGCCAGTCCCACTTCTCGGAGCCTGGGGCCGCGCCGGGGTAGAGCGGGATTTCACGCGCGGCCTTCTGCTTCGGGGGCGCAGGGGCCTCGTCCGGCGCCCGTGCGAAGGCGGCGCGGATTCCCAGCAAGAGAACGATTACCATCGGCCCACGGATCGCTCTGTGCATCATCGGTTTCTCCTCAGACCCGATCCCGTCCGGGGCACCGGCCCGGGCGGTGGAGGGCATCCGCCCTCCATGACAAGGATGCCCCCGCGGAATTTGTCACGCACACGCAGCCAAGCCGAACATCACTCTAGCGAGCGGGCCGCCCGCATCCAATGAAAAATCGGTAGTGGGCGATCAGCGTGTTGATGCCTCCTGAAAGAGACCGGGTACAATTGCAAGAGCGGCCACGCATCCTTGTTTTCACCGGCATCGTGTCAGCCGTACCAGACGCACAAAGAGGGCCGCGATACGAACAAGTTCGAGGCATGGGCGTTGAGGATTGAGACCCGGTCCACACCATGGAAGATCAGATTGTTCATGATCGCTGGGGGCAGCTGGGTTTCGAGAAGCTACTCTCGGAAGAACAGGACTACATCATGATCTGGTGGTTGGTCGCAGAAGTGTCCAACGGCACATTCGCCCAATACTTTTCCAATGAAACGGGCGACCACGCACCGCAAGCCCTGGACGGTTTGAAAAAATGCGGGGCCACGGAGGGCGCCCGTCTTTTGCAGAAGGCCATGGATTTGTTTCTACCCTTTGGTGGCTACACGACGGATTGGTCCTTGCGAAACCATCGCCTCGATGAACTGGAGTCCCGACTGCATGGCCAGGCTGAGGATGCCATCCGAGACCTGAGCAACGCCTTCCTGGATTCGAGGGAGCCGAAGCTCGCCCTCGCACTGAAGCGAGTCAAGGAGGCTTACAAACGAGAAAGCATTAGCTGACCCGCCGAAGCCGATCAACACACTGTTCGCCGACTACCGACAATCGGCCCGACCGCCCGGGTTCGGCCTGCCCCCTGGGCGCGGGACTGTGGGCACACAAGACCTTACAATCTATTCTCGGCGAGAGCCCTGCCAACCTTGCCGAAAGGCAGCGACCCGTGAACGGATGAAACCCCCTCAAACGTCGCCCCTTCTTCTTCCGCCACGTCCATCAACGGTACGCGAACAGCGAGGCGTTGCAAAGGTATAACGCAGACCAGCCCGGAGGGTGAGGTCAGGAACTTGGGGTACTTTCCGCGCCAGCCGGCGTCTATACTGGATTAGCCGTTTGGGTAGGTCGCGTTCGTCTCCGGGGAGCCTTCCTGATGTCCTTGCCCCGCGATCGTGTTCCGAACCTGAGCTTGGAGTCGTTGGGCGACCGCGACGGGGTGCGCCGCGGCCACTTCGGCGAAGCTGCCCAGGTCCGCACTCTGGAGCAGGCCGCGAGTGGCGTCGGGAGGTTCTCGGCTGCCTACCAGGCGCTCATCGACGCCGTCTTCGCCGCGCCGGGGGCGACCCAATGGCTGAACGGGGTGTGGAAAAGGGTATCAGCCGTCCTCGCCGAACGGGACGCGGCACAGCCTCACACGATGGCTTGCGACGCCATCCGTGCGGCGGAGCCGGGTCCGGGGCGGCTTTGAGGGTGTACGGTCTCCGGTGCCGCCGATTGCGCATGGCCTGGAGAGATCCCGGCCAACGAAACAGGATCATGAAGGGATCAATAGCCCTCCGCCGGGCATTTCCCTCCATTCTCGTCTAGGACAGGAACTCCTCGACCTCCTTCCGCGTGCGGATACCAGCCAGGTGCGTCTCCCACGTACGGAAACGGCCTGAAAATCCCTGCCGGCGGAAAAATGGCGGAAAAACAGCCGTCAAAGCACAAGGGCTTACGGCATCGCAGGTAAACGCGAAAAGCCGAGAGCAGTGGCTCTCGGCTGGTGGTGCTAACCTGTGGGTAGCAGTGTTCGAAGAAAAATCGTTCAGCTCCCCAAATGGTTTGTCCTCGAACCTGCAGCCGCCAAGAGAGCCGAGAGCGGACAAGACAAATCTCCCTTTTGCACGGAAACCCCGGTTAGGGGGAGAAAGCAATTCACTTACTCGTTTCGCCGCTAAAAGCGGCAGGACTTTCGAGAATTAGGACACCGGCGATTGCTCGGCTCAAGACGAGTCTTCCGCGACCGTATGCGGCAAGTGCGGGCCAACAAGGCGTCGAACAGCCTGCGGAACCACAGGGGCTATCTCCTACGAGTGTGGTCGGCTCTATAATGGCGGCAGTGACCTTTCCGGCGCGCAGACCGAGCGCCGGGATGGTGCCGGGCTGGGGAGAGACCTGCTTGGCAGCGGAACCTCCCCGGTCCTCCGATTTTTCCGCACAGAGGCGGCCGAACGTCGCATGTAGATACAGAACTTGATCTTCCCAACGTCGTGGAACCCAGGCGATGAACGAGCAATCGCTCTTTATTGAGGCCCTGGAAAGGCACGACCCGGCCGAGCGGGCCGCTTTTCTGGATCAGGTGTGCGCCGGCGACCCCGCCCTTCGCCAGCGGCTGGAGAGACTGCTGCAACGCCATCAGAAGGACGATAGCTTCCTGGAATCGCCGACCGCGGCGTGGGCCGCCGTCGCGGAGCTTATCTGTGAGCGTCCCGGCACGGTGATCGGCCCGTACAAGCTCCTGGAGCAGATCGGCGAGGGCGGCATGGGCTTGGTCTTCGTCGCCGAGCAGCAACAACCCGTCCGCCGCAGGGTCGCCCTCAAGGTCATCAAGCCCGGCATGGATTCGCGGCAAGTGATCGCGCGCTTCGAGGCCGAGCGACAGGCGCTGGCGATCATGGATCATCCGCATATCGCCAAGGTGCATGACGGCGGCACCACGCCGGAAGGCCGGCCGTACTTTGTCATGGAGCTGGTCAAGGGCACGCCCATCACCGATTACTGCGACACGCACCGCCTCGGCACGCGCCAGCGGCTGGAATTGTTCCTCGATGTCTGCCACGCCGTGCAGCATGCCCACCAGAAGGGGATCATCCATCGCGACCTCAAGCCGTCCAACGTCCTGGTTGCCCTGTACGACGGCAAGGCCGCGCCCAAGGTCATCGACTTCGGCATTGCAAAGGCAATGGGAGTCCGGCTGACCGAGCGCACGTTGTCTACCGAGTTCGGCTCCGTAGTAGGCTCACTGGAGTACATGGGTCCGGAGCAGGCGGAGCCGGGCCAACTCGACATTGATACGCGGAGCGACATTTATTCGCTGGGAGGACTGCTCTACGAGTTGCTGACGGGCACAACGCCGCTGCAACCGAAGCTGCGACGGGGAACATCCTGGGTGGACCAGCTGCGGATCATCCGCGAGGAGCAACCACCCAAGCCCAGCACGCGACTGAGTACGACCGAGGAGTTGTCCGCGATCGCGGCCAACCGCAGCGTCGAGCCGAAGAAACTCACGGGACTCGTGCGGGGCGATCTCGATTGGATCGTGATGAGGTGTCTGGAGAAGGACCGAACGCGGCGCTACGATACGGCGAACGCCCTGGCGCCGACATCGAGCGTTATCTGAATGAGGAGCCGGTGGAAGCTTGTCCGCCGTCAGCCGGCTACCGGCTGCGCATGTTCCTCAAACGCCACAAACGGCCGGTGCTAGCGGCGTCGGTGCTGTTTCTGGCCCTGCTGGCCGGCATTGTCGGCACTACCTGGGGCCTGGTCCTTGCCGACGAGGCCCGTAACCATGCCGTCGCGGCGCAGCTCGCGGAGAAGGAACGGGCCGAAGGCGAACAGCTGGCCAGGCAACAGGCCGAGACCGCCGAGAAGCAGGCTCGGCAGGAAAAGCAACAGGCCGTGGAGGAGAAGCAGCTTGCCGACGCCGTGCGGGAGTTCCTGCAGAAGAAGCTCTTGGGCCAGGCCGACACGCGCGTTCAGGCCGATGCCTTGTTGAAACAGGGCGCGCAGGCGTCGGAGGCGGCTCGCAACGTAACCGTGCGCGAACTCCTGGATCGAGCCGCGGCCGAACTGGCGCCGGAAAAGATCGAGACCAACTTTCCGGGCCAACCCTTGCTTCAGGCGGAACTCCTGCGAACGGTGGGCAGAACTTATCGCGCCCTGCGGGAATACGACCTGGCGATCGCCTTTCTCCGGCGCGGCGCGGCATTGTGCCGGCGGTCCCTGGATCCGAGTTCTTCCCAGACTCTTGCCACGCTCGATGACCTCGCCGAGGTTTACCAAGATGCCGGGAACCTGCAAGAGGCTATTCAGATATTTGAGCAAGTCCGCGCTGCCCGAGAGGAGCAGCTCGGGCCCGATCATAAGCACACCTTGACCACGCTCGACCACCTGGCGATGGCCTACCAGCGCGCCGGGAAACTACAGAAGTCTATTCAGCTCCTCGAGCAGGTGCGGGATGTTCGGCAAAAGAAGGATGGCAACGACCATCCGAATATATTGCCAACTCTCAACAACCTTGCCGTGGCATACCGGGCCTCCGGCAAGCTGCCGGAGGCGATCCAGCTGTTGGAGCGGGTTCGCGACATCGAGTTAAAAAAGCTCGGTCCCGATCACATGGAAACCCTGGTAACGCTCGGCGACCTCGCCCTCGCCTACCACATGTCCGGACGGTTGCCGGACGCGATCCCGCTGTTCGAGCAAGTCCGTGTCGCTGTCGAAAGACAACTAGGTCCGGACGATCTGGAAACCCTGGCAGCGATTGGCAACCTTGCTCGGGCCTACCTGGCTTCTGGCCAGCTGGCGAAGGCAATCCCGTTGTTCGAACAAGTTTGCGCGGCGCAGGAGAAGAAGCTTCCTGCCGATCATCCGGAGGTCTTGATCGGGCTCAATAACCTCGCCGTGGCTTACGGTAAAGACGGGAAACTACCTGAGGCAACCCGCTTGCTCGAGCAGGTTCGCGATCGGCAAGTAAAGAAGCCGGGGCTGGGACCTACCCATCCGCACACCCTATCTACGTACCACAACCTTGCCGGGATGTATTGGAAGGCCGAGCAACTGGACAAAGCGATTCCCCTCTTCGAGTACGCGCTCAAGCATCGGGAAGAGACGCTCGGCCGCACTCATCCCGACACACTGGATACGGTGAAAATGCTAGGCGTAGCCTACCGCGACGCCGGCCGGCTGGAAAAGGGGATACCCTTGTTGGAAGAAGCCTACCACAAGTCTTCACCCCAGGCCGCCATGATAGCCGGCGCCGAACTGCAGATCGCCTACATCAAAGCGGGCAAGATCAGGGAAGCAGCTAAACTGATCGAGGAACGCCTGGCCGCGGCACGGCAACGGTTCCAGCCGAACACCCCTCAACTTTCCAGCGCATTGGCCCTCGCGGGCAAGGATTGGCTCGACTTGAAACAATACTCGCAAGCGGACTCGATCTTGCGCGAATGCCTGGTGCTCCGCGAGAAGCTGGCGAAAGACAAGCAAGTTCTCCCTTGGCAAGTTGCTATTGTCCGAAGTTTGTTGGGCGGTGCGCTCCTGGGCCAAAAGAAATACGCCGAGGCCGCTCCCCTTCTCGAAGCAGGCTATGAGGGCCTCAAGCATGATGAGAAGGCCATCCCCCCGCAAAGCCGGTTCCTGCTCGCCGATGCCCTGGGTCGGCTCGTTGAGGTATGCCAGGCGACCGGCAAGAAAGAAGATGCAGCCAAGTGGGAATTGGAATTAAAGCATTTCCGCGCCGCGGAGAAAAACAAGGATCACTGACCGATCAGTCAATCCCTCGGCTACAATGCCCTGTTCCTCGCCATGTCCCATCGGCAACGCAAAGAGCATGAGAATGCCCTGCAATGGTATGACCCGGCGGCCGGCTGGATGGAAAAGAACAGGCCCAACGACCCCGAGTTCGCTCCGTTCCGAGCCGAGGCGGCCCGGCTGCTGGGCGTAGCCGATACCAAGGCGCCGGTCAAGAAAGATGGCCGGTGAGCGGGGTGGGGATCGGAAGAAGGGCGCTCACCGGGCGGAGGCGGCCGACTCGGCGGGGATGGCCCCGACGTCGAGGAAGACGTCGAGCTGCTGCCCGACATAGATTGGCCGGTCCGCCACGTCCAGGGCGTAGATCACCTGCAGCACCCGGGTATCGACGCGCTCTGTGTTCGCGCCGGTGAGCGACTTCTTGGGGGTCACGTAAGGCTCCACGCGGACAAAGGCGAGCGGGTATTTCTGCCCCGGCCTGCCGCGCAGGCTGGCCTGGGCCGGGGCGCCAGCCTTGAAGCGCGGGATGTCGTGTTCGTCGATATCGACCCGGACGTGGACCTTCAGCCGGGTGTCGCCCAGCACGATCAGCGCCTGGCTCGCGGGCGTGCCGACGTACTCGCCGGGCCGGACGTTCACCTGTATGACCACGCCATCGACCGGGGCGCGGACCAGGCAGCGGTCGATGTCGGTCTTGTCCTGCTGGATCTGCGCCTCGGCCAGCTTGATGGCCGCCTGGGCGATGCGGATGTCCGGATCCCACGCGCCATTCGCCATCAGGGTCAGGTCGGCCCGCGCTTGCACCCGCTGTTGCTCCGCGACTTTCATCTTCAGCATCCGCTGGTGGTACTCCTCTTCGGAGACCGAGCGCGAGCCGATCAGCTTGGCATCGCGGTCGGCGAGGTCGCGCTGGAGGTCGAGGGTGGCCTTGGCGACTTCCATCTTGGCCTTGCTCACGTCCAGCTCTTCCTTGCGCGGCATCTGCTCCAGCTTAGCCAGCTGCGCCTGCGCCGATGCCAGGCTGGCTTCGTGAAACGCCAGCATGGCCTTGAGCTGTCGATCATCGACGCGGAACAGCGGGTCGCCCTGCTTGACGTGGTGGCCGATCAGCGCTGCCCATACCGGCACGCCTGGCTTGTCCGGTCCGTACACCTCAAGCACCAGCCCCGGCAGCGCCGTGCCGATGCCGATGTTCTCGCTGCGGGCCTCCACGATGCCGGCGCCGGCGACCGTGTCGCCGAACGGAGTCCGGGCCGGCTCCAGCGGCGGGGGCGGCTTGGGCAGGGTCTGCTGGGTGCGCACCACGTGATAGATCGCGAACCCCAACAGGGTCGCCGCCAGCAAAGGTAGAAAGAACTTGCTGATTTGACTTGTCATCACACTTCTCCCAATCAGAGGGCCAATCAACCTTTCACTTTCAGGGTCCCACCTTCCGTCCGCTCCTCGACTTTCTGGATGTGGCCGTCGCTCAGGTGGACGATGCGGTCGCCGAAGCCGAACACCCGGTTGTCATGGGTGACGACGATGACCGCCCGGCCGGGCTGAACGGCCACCCGACGCAATAACTCCATCACGGTCTGGCCCGAGTGGGCGTCGAGTGCCGCAGTCGGCTCATCGCAGACCAGCAGCCGGGGCTCGTGGACCAGGGCGCGGGCGATGGCCACCCGCTGCTGCTGGCCGCCGGACAACTGCGCCGGCAGCGCATGGCCGCGGTTTCCCATGCCCACCTGCTCGAGGATGGCGGTGGCCCGGGCGATGGCCTCTTTGCGCGGCCTGCCAGCAATGATCAGCGGAACCGCGGCGTTCTCAGCCGCCGTCAGGGCGGGCAGCAGGTTGTACTGCTGGAAGACGAATCCGATGTGGGCTCCGCGGAACTCGACCAGCCGTCGGCCCTTCAACTGGCGCAGATCCTTTCCGAGGACGTGGACCTCGCCTTCCGTGGCGTCGAGCAGGCCGGCGATGATGGAGATCAAGGTGGTCTTGCCGCACCCGGAGGGGCCGACCAGCAGGGTCATCTGGCCGGGGAAGACGTCCAAATCGACCCCGCGCAGAGCCAGCACCCTGGAGTCGCCGTCGCCGAACTCCTTGGCCAGCCCTCGGCAGAAGGTGTGTTCGGGTTGGCCGTGCGCCGCCTTACTTGCCCGGCACGTTCGTGGCGCCGGCGTGGTCGTGATCATGGCTCTTACCCTCGGAAAACGACTGCTGGCTCAAGGACCAGAACCTTGTAAACGCTGAGTACGCTGGACAGAGTGACGATGACGGCCACGGCGACCCCCGTCCCGACCAGCACCTGCCAGGGCATGTAGAAGGCCAGTCTGCTGACGCTGGTGGCCAGCGTCCCGAAGAGGGCGGCCAGCCCCACACCCAGGCCGTAGCCGATCGAGCCGACGATGGCCGCCTGCACTAGGACCATGCCGACTATGCGCCCGTTGGTCATGCCCATCGCCTTGAGCGAGCCGAACTGCTTCAGGTTCTCCAGCGTGAAACTGTAGAAGGTCTGGCCGGCGACCGCACAGCCGACGATGAAGCCGAGCGTGACCATGATGGCGAAGTTGACGACGATGCCGGTGCGGCGCATGAAGTAGTCCAGGGTGGCCCAGATGAACTCGTCGCGGGTCAGGGCCTGGAGTCCCCGCCCGCCCATCTTCTGGGTGGTCTGGGCCTCAATGCGGCGGCACACGGCGTGGGGATCCTGTCCCTCCTCGACGCCCACGAGCACGGCCGACATCACCTTGCGCTCCTGGGGCACGAACTGGATGGCCTGCTGATAGCGCGTGTAGAGGACCGGCATGGTAAAGAAAGTTTCGGAGGCCTTGCAGATGCCGACGAGGACGGCCCGCCGGTCGTTCAGCTCGAGCACCCTGCCCACGCGCAGGGGCTCGTCGGGCCAGAGGTACTTGTAGCCGCTCACGTCCATGATGACGGCGTCGGGCCGGCGCAGGTCGGCGAGGCTGCCCACAATGACCTCGCGGGCGCGCCGACCAGGGTGGAGTCGTCGAGCCCCATCACGATGGCACGCTGATACTCGGCCTTGCCCTGCCCACCGACGCCGAGCTTGATGCGGCCTTGGCCCTTGTAGAAGCGGACGGCCCAGGCGACGCCGGGCACGCCCTGGACGCGGGACAGGTCGCCCTCGGTGAGCGGCTTCAGCGTCTCGATGTATTCCACGCTGGGGTCCAGCACCCAGACGTCGATGTCGGCGATGTCCTGGAGCTGAGCCGTGCTGCGGAGCACCACCCCGCAGGCAATCGACACTTGCTGGGCGATCAGCACGGCGGCGAAGGTGACGCCCGCGATGATGCCCAGGTACTTGGCCCGGTCCCCCATCAGCATCCTGATAGCGATCCAGTTCATAACTTTAACCCGTGGTTCTCAGCGGAATACCAAGACCGGCTCCAGCGTCAGCACGCGGCGCAGACTGACCAAGGCCGATCCAGTCACAATGATGGCGGCGGCACCGGCGCTACCCAGGGGGATCGGCCAGGCCATGTAGTGGGAGAGGGCCAGGCCGCCCTGGCTGAGGCGCTCGGCCAGGAACTCCTCGATTCCGGCGGCGAGGCCGAAGCCGATGCAGTAGCCGAGCGCACCGACGACGAGGGCCTGGAAGAGGACCATGCGGACCAGGGTGCCGTTGCGGACTCCCATCGCCTTGAGGCAACCGAACTGAGCGAGGTTGTCCAGAGTGAACAGGTAGAACATCTGTCCGGCGATGGCGGCGCCGATCAGGAAGCCGAGCAGCACGGTGATCCCGTAGTTGACCGGGATGGTCGTGCGCCTCAGGAAGTAGGAGATGGTCTTCCAGGTGAACCCGTGTTGTGATAGGGCCGTCAGCCCCGTCTGCTCCTCGATGCGGCGGACCAGTTCGTCGGGCGCAACGTCAGGGTCGGCCTTGGTCAGGATGAACGACAGGGTGCGGCGCTCTTGCGGGATGTAGCTCAGGGCCAAGCTGTAGCGCGTGTAGACGATCGGGAGGGTCTGGAAGGTGGGCGAGGCCTTGCAGACGCCGACGATCACGGCGCGCCGCTCGTTCATCTCGAAGACCCGGCCGGCCTTCATCGCCTCGCCAGGGAAGAGGTAGCGGTAGCCGGTCTCGTCGAGGACGACGGCGTCGGGCTTGCGCAGGTCGGAGAGGC
Organism: uncultured Planctomycetota bacterium; assembly: GCA_963767535.1. GTDB lineage: Bacteria > Planctomycetota > Planctomycetia > Gemmatales > Gemmataceae > JAJPHU01. Next base: position 2,901,605 of record CAVYEC010000003.1, on the reverse strand, counting down.
TGCCGGCGAGCATCTCCTGGGGCGCGCCGACGAGGGTCTGGTCGTCGAGGCCGAGGACCATGAGCCGCTTTAATTTACCCTCCTGGAACTGGCCGAGGGCCTTGCCGGAGTAGAGGCGGACGGCCCAGGCGACGCCGGGCACGCCGCGCACCCGGTAGAGGTCGTTTTCCGACAAGGGGGTGATGTCGTCGATGAACTGGACGCTGGGGTCCATCACCCAGACGTCGGCGCCCAGGACGTCGCGAATGGTGCTAGTGGTGGTGCGCAACAGGCCGGTGAAGCTCGACGCCTGCTGGGTCATCAGCATCGAGGCGAAGGCGATGCCGAAGACGATGGCGTAACACTTCGTCCGGTTTCCCATGAGCATCTTCAACGCAACCCAGTACATCGCTCTCCCTCCACGTAGCCGTAGCGCCGGATGACCTCGCCCCAGCGGCGGCCGATCTCCGCGCGCAGCTCCGGGCTGAGCCTCGGGTAGTCGTTGGTCCGGTAGTCCGCGTGCTCCTGCAGGTAGTCCCGCAGCGCGGGCAGTACCTCGTCGAAGTCGCCCAGCCCCAGGTCCTCGTACAGCCGGCGCATCTCCCCGACCGGGTCGGCGAGCAGATCCTCGTAGCGCAGCTCGTGGAATCGACCGGGTGGGATCAGCTTCTTGCCCTGCTCGATCCGCTCGTAGATGTGAATGAAGGTGCGGAAGACGTACTCTTCCAGCCCGGCGAAGGTCGGCGTCTGTAGCCCGTGGGTCTCGTACAGGGTCCGCCACAGGTTGACCGTGGAGGGGAACACGACATACGGATCGCGGACGATGTGGACGAAGCGAGCTTCGGGGAACAATTCGAGCAGGGTGGGGATGCGGCAGGAGTGCGTCGGCGATTTGAGCACCAGCCGGCGCGGGTCCTTGAAGGTCAGCTGGCGCAGAAAGCGCACGAAGGTCTGCTTCCAGGCGGCGTGGGCCTGGGGCGGCATCCCATCGAGGTCATGGGCCTCCTGGTCCTGCGGGGGGCGGTTAGGGAAGGCGATGGTAAGGTACGGCGAGGGCATGCCAAGCAGGCACAGGGCGAACTCGTCCTCCTGCGGCCTGTCCCAGCCGACGGCCATATTGTCCGCGGGGCGCCGCGAGGGCAGCAGGGAAGCCAGCCAGCGTTTGCCGAGCTTCTCAGTGAGCAGGAAATGGTTGGGCATCAGGCACTGGTAGGTGTTGGGGCTGTTGTGCGCCGGGTCGAGGGCGAGCAGCTCGTGCAGCAGGGTGGTCCCGCTACGCCAGTGGCCGATGACGAACAGGGGCGCCGCCCGGAAGGGGGTGCGTTCGACGCGGCTGCCGAACCAGACGTCTTGCAGCAAGCGCAGCAGGCTGTTACAGGGGCTGAAGGCTGTGATGCGGGCGGCGATTGCGAGGTGTGAGGGGTGGACAACCAGCCGGTTGCGGGCCAGCAGGCGCAGCCAGGCGTACAGATTGCTCCCGGCCCACAGGCGGGGGATCCACTTCCGGGGCGGGGCGCCCTCCCGCGCCGGTGTACCCAGCTCGGCGGACAGTACTCCGGTGTACGACATCGAATCAAACTCCGGTAAGGGGGCGACAACTCGATCTTCCTCACTCGCCGAACGAGGTAGCGGTCGAGACAGCCTCTTGGTCGAACGCGGACGTGAGGGCGACGACGAACGGCCCCACCCGGGCCGTATGGACCACCAACTGCTCCCCGGTCAGGCGGTGCCGCATCTGGAAAGCGCCGCCCTCCTCGGCCACCGCCTCGAAGTCCCTGGTGCGGCCCTGCAGCCCCGTGCCCATCGCCTTGGCCATCGCCTCCTTGCGCACCACAGCCGCGTCGATGGACAATCCTCCGGGCAGGCCTCGGCCAGGCGTTCGACCAGTTCCACCTCGCCGCCGCCAGCGAAGTCGGACAAGATCGAGCGAGTGTCTCGGGAGGCCAGCTCCAAGTCGATGCCGGCCGGCACGTCGGCGGCGATAGCCACCGCGCCGGCGGCGGTGTGCGCAAGGCTGAGGTGTGGCAGTTCCGGGCCCTCGCCCAGCGCCAGGTAGGGCCGGCCCAACTCGTCGTGGGCGATGCAGAACAGCGACGGGTGCGGCAAGTCGTCCGTGCCGTGGCGGCGCCCACCACAGGCGGATGGCGTCCTTGGCGGCGACGCGCGAGGCCAGGAACTCCCGCCGCCGACCCGGGTCGGTCAGGGTCCGGAACTCCGCCAGCTCGGCCTCGTGCAGGAACAGCCGCGCCTCCCGCTCCCCACTCAGGATGCCCCCCTTGAGGTCGTCGGTGGTCAGGGCCGTGCACACGCTCCCCTCGGGGGCTCCCGGCAAGTCCAGCTCCTCGGCCCAGGGGTGACGGTGTGGCAGGCGGTTGAAGAGGAGGTAACGGTCCGACCATTCCCAGACGTGGACGGTCCAGCCGAGCACCCGCGCCCACACTCCGCCGTTGCCGTCCTCGAGTTCAAGGTTGGTGCGCAGCCGGTGCGCCTCGGCGTCCAACTCAACGACCTTCAGGCGGATGGGGATGCGCGTCCCGGCGGCCGGGGGCGGGCAATAGAATTCGACCTTCTCCACCCCCTGGGGCATGACGAGGTCTCGATTCAGTTGAGCCCAGAGGCCGACGAGTTGCCCGGCCGCATCCAGGACGCACGGGTCCGTCAGCAAGAGGGGCTCGGGGTTGGAGGCGAAGAGCCCCCCGGAGGGCAGGGCGGCCAAGACCCCCGACGCCATCGAGTCGCCCACAGCACCCAGCTCGACGAGGCAGCGAAACGCCGGCCCGTGAAACAGGTAGCGCTCTGAGTAGACTTGCTCGGCGGTGATCGGCCAGGCCTTGCTGACGGCGGGCTGCTCGATGTCAAAGTGCAGGTCCTGCCGGTAGTCCTCCGCGAAGAGCACGGTCGCTGAGAAGCTCACGTTGTCCTCGCTGAGGAGGGAGACCTCGACCCGGTGGACGCCGGTCTGCGGGTCGAGGGTCTGGACCCGGGCCTCGATCCGAAGCTCGACCGAGGAAGTGTCGGGGAGGGCGATCCAGCGCTTGCCGCGAACCTTCTCGAAGCCGATCAGCCCCAGGCCGGGGCAGAGCAGGGCCGCCGCTTCCGCGGCGAACTCCATGCTCATGGTCAGAGGCAGGACGGGCAGACAGTCGCGGGCCGGCTTGTGCGGGGCATGCACGAACAGGTGGTCGCTCAGGTACAGGTCCTCGGCCAGGTCCAGGGTGCGGAGGAGGACCAGTTCCTGCTGGGGAACCAAATGCGTGACCTGCCCCAGCACGGGAAGTGCGATTCCCGGCTGGGGGTCGGCGGCCACGGGCTCCTCCGGCCGGCGCGGTACGGACGTTAACAGGGACCAGGTCAGGCGCAGGGGGACGGCCGACCGGGAGGGCGCCGGGGCTGGTTGGGAACTGCCCAAGTCTAGGTTCCGAACACGCCGGTGCTCGTACAGGGGCTGCAGTGGCAGGTGGACCCCGGCGCACAGGAGCGTGGCTAGCAGGTGGTTCAACTGCGTCAGGGGGTTCTGGCCCTCCGCGTCCAGCGCCGCCGCGGTCACGCCATCCGCCTGCGGGAGCGCGGGCGAGTGGCTGCCGCCGACCTGCACGAAAATCCGGGCCCCGTCCTGGTAGAGGCGTTCGGCCGTCTCCAACAGGCGTAGCGGGTGGTCGATGTTCATCAGCAGAGTTTCCAGGATCTCCCGGGGGTCGTCTGCATACCTGGCCGCGGTGATCGATGAGTAGAGCGGGACGGCCGGCCGGCGGATCAGCGCCTGCTCGCGGGCAAGCCCCTGGCGCACCTCGTCGCACAGGTGGCTCAGGGCGGGTGTGTGGATGGGCGGGTAGGGTAGCGGGTGGACGAAGACGTCGCGCCGGCGGAGTTCCACCAGCGCCCGCTGCACTCCTGCGCGGCGCCTCCAAAGATCACGCTCCCGGGAGTCTGGTAGGCGGCGACGTGGGTGCCGGTCTGGGCCAGGATCGGCTCGACCTGCTTGGCGGGGGCCGCGGCGAAGGCGAGCAGGCCGTCGTTGATGGCCCGGCCCTCGATGTTGAGCGCCTTCCATAGGGCCGGCGCCAGACGGTGGAAGTCGGCGCCGCCGGCGGCGCAGAGCGCCGGGATGTCCCCCATGCTCTCCCCGACCAGCATGTCCACCGGGATCTGGAACTTGCGGAGGAGCTGCCAACTGACCCAGTTGCTCAGCGTCATGCCCATGACTCCCAGGTTGCGCGGCGCGGCAGGCCGGCCCCGCCGCCGGACTCCCCGGACTGGTCGGGGTGGAGGCGGGACCTCGAGCTGCCGGCGATACTCCTCGGGCAGGCCATCGCGGCGGCGAAGATGGCGCTGGTGGGGACTGCGTCTTCGGGGTCGCCGTCGCGGCCCTCGAAGGAATCGAACTCCTCGCGGACCTCCGGGAAGTGCAGGCACAGCTCCATCAGCCGATCAGGATAGGCACCGACCAGGCCGGGGAAGCCCATCCCGGGGAACAGGAAGGCGATCTTGCCCTCGGGGGAGGACGCCGCAGCCGAGAAGTAAATCCCCTGGGACGTCTGGCCCTCACGACGCGCGCGCCAGATGCGGAGGAGCTGGCGCAGGTGTTCGACGTCCGCGCAGACCAGCGCCAGCTTGACCGACTGGTCGAGGTCCAGTTCGCCCGTCAGCGACCAGGTGACGTCCGCCAGGGTCGGGGCGGTGCCGTCCTGGTCTAGGAAGCGCTCCAGGCGGTCGAGCTTCGCAGTTAGCTCGTCCACCGAACCGGCCGAGAAAACGGCCAGCTCGCTTGGCCAAGGCAGGCTCGGCACGACGGGCCGTGGCAAGACACAAGCCCGATGCACAAGCGAGGGAGGACCGAAACCCTCGTTTGTGCTTCGGGCTTGTGTCTCGCGGGGCACCTCTTCCAGGATGACGTGGGCGTTGATTCCGCCGAAGCCAAAGGCGCTGACGCCGGCGCGGCGCGGGCCCCGGGCCGGGGTCATGCACCCAAGGCCGAGTCCGGGTGTTGATGTAGAAGGGGGCGTCGGCAAGCTCGGGGCGCGGCTCCTCGCAGTGCAGGCTGGGGCAGAGGACCTTGTTCGACAGCGACAGGGCTGCCTTGATCAAGCCGGCGATGCCCGCCGCCGCCAGGGTGTGTCCGATCATCGACTTGACGCTGCCCATCGCCCGCGCCGTCGCCGGCTCCTTCACCGTGCCGAAAAAGCCCTTTACGGTGGCGATCTCGACCGCGTCCCCCGCCACGGTCCCGGTGCCGTGCAGCTCCAGGTAGCCGACCGTGTCCCGGTCAACCCTGGCATCGGCGTAGGCCGCCTCCAAGGCGGCGATCTGGCCGGCGCTGGACGGCGCCAGCACATCGACCTCCCGGCCGTCGCTGGCTGAGGCGGCTCCGCGGAGGATGGCGTAGACGTGGTCGCCGTCCAGGATCGCGTCCGCCAGGCGCTTCAGCACCACCACCCCGCCGCCCTCGCCGGGCAGCATTCCGTCTGCCCGCCGGTCGAACGGGCGGACCACCCCCGACGGCGACAGAGCCCCAAGCCGGGTGAAGAGGTAGAGGATGTACGTCTTCAGGGAGACGAACACGCCCCCGGCCACGGCCAGGTCGCACCGCCCGTTGCGCAGCCGCCACATCGCCTGTTCGACGGCCACCAGCGACGAGGCGCAGGCGGCGTCAATGACGCAGGCGGTCCCGCGCAGGTTTAGGCGGTTAGCGGCGCGGCAGGCCACCAGGGTGTGGATCGCCGTGGAGACGCTATCCAGTTCCGGCGGAGTCAGCGCGCCGCGCAGGTAGTCCTCCAGCTCCTGGCGCCGGCCGTCCAGCAGGCCGGGGGAGTACCGCTCCAGCAGTTCGAGGACGGCCTCGAAGTGCTCGGTGCGCAGGCTCCACTCGCCTTGCTTGCAGGTCGGGAAGCTGCCGTACCCGAGCAGAACGTCGGTGCGGGCGCGTAGCGGGCTGTCGTCGGCGATCCGGGCGTCGCGCAGCGCCTGGTCGATCAGATGCAGCGCGAAGAACTGGTCGGGGTCGCTGTGGCGGACCTGGTTGGGCGGGATGCCGTAGGCGACCGGGTCGAAGGTCAGCCCGAGGTCGAGGTAGCCACCCCAGTCGCTGGCGAGGAAGGCCTCGTCGTCAGGGGGCCGGCGGAAGTTCGAGTACCCGGCCCACCGGCCGGCCGGCGGCCGGCCGATGGCATCGACCCCGTTGACCAGGTTGGACCAGTACTGTTCCAGGTTGACCGCCAGAGGGAAGACGCAGGACATCCCCACCAGCGCGACGTCTTGCTCGCTCACCATGAGTAGCACTCCTTACCGTTCAGTCCAGGGCGCCGAGATCTGCTCGACGCTGCACGAGACGACCACTTCTGCGCTCAAGGAGCTGAGGCGCAACTCGGCCAGGAAGGCCTCGGTCCCGACCTCGACCGGGATCAAGCCGATGCCCCGGGCGGCGTACAGTTGCCTCAACCCGTCCGAGACCATGCCGCCGTCCCACGGCCCCCAGTTGATGCACACCACCCGGCCCGGCCAGCGGCCATTCAGATCGTCGGCCAGTTTGTTCAGCACCTCGTTGGCGGCGCTGTAATCGACCTGCCCGGCGTTGCCGAAACGCCCGGACACGGAGCCGAAGAAGGCCAGGAACTTCAGCCCATCCGGGCGGAGTTTACGTACCAGCGTCCAGGCGCTGTCCACCTTGGTGCGGAAGACGTTGCTGAACGAGCCCAGCGTCTTGTCGGCGATGCGCCTGTCCTCGATGACCCCCGCACCATGCACCACGCCGTCGATTCTCCCGAAGCGCTCATACAGGTCGTCGAGCAGCCCGCCGAACCTTTCCGCGTCGCGCACATCGAGCGCGTGGTATTCGACCGTGGCGCCGGCGGCCCGGCAGGCCTCCAGGTTGGCCAGGATCGCCTGGTCCTTCAGGATCCGGTTGACGCGGCGCTCGACCTCGGCGGGCACCACCGGCTCGCCGCGGCGGCAGACTTCCTCAAGGAGGCTCTTGCGCTGGGCAGCCCGGTCCAGCCCCACGGTCCGGGGAGATTCCCGCTCCGGCAAAGGCGAGCGCCCGACCAGGATCAAACGCGGCTTCCATTGGCTGGCCAGGCTGCGGGCGACATCGGCCGTGATCCCGTAGGCACCCCCCGTGATGAGGATCACGGCACCAGGCTCGACGGGCAGGGGTGGCAGGTCGCGGGGTGCCGGGGCCAGCCTGAGCGCCGGCCGCCACCGCCCCTGCCCGGTCAGCCCGACCTCCGGGAAGTCGTCCTCCGTCTCCAGCAGCTCCTGGAGTAGTCGCGCGGCCATCAAGTCTGCGGGGAGGTTGGGATCGACATCGACGTTCTTGACGCGCAGTTCGGGGTACTCTCGCCGCAGCGTCTTGGTGATCCCAAGACATCCGGCGGCCGCCGCGGACACGGGCCCTTCGCACAAGCCGAACTTACCGCCGAGACCGGTCAAGTTGACGAACCAGCCGCCGCCCTGTCCAATGCTGGCCTGCAGGTCCGCGGCGAACTCTCGGGTGACGTTGAACGTCCATTCGGCGACCTTCACGGCTGCCTCCTCGTTACGGGCCTCTCCGCAGAACGGCCGGAATAGGCCAAGACAGTTGAGCACGCCCCCCACCAGGGTTCCCCCAGGGCCGCCGAGCAGCTCGCGCAGCTCGCGGACGCCCTCGGAGGTGGATAGGTCGGCCTCGTAGCGGTCGGCGGGGAGCCTGCGGGCCCCCCGGCCGGGAACGACTTGCCGCACCCGGTATCCCTCCGCGGCAAGCGCGGAGCGGACGGTGCAGGTCAGCTCGCCCGCCTCGCCGACGAGGACGAGGAGGCGGCTGTCAGGGAATTTTTTTTTGACCCAACCTCAGCGGGCGCCGGGACGGCGACGACCTCGTGGCGCTCCACAGCCGGCTTGCCTGCCTGTGCCCTGGCCAGGTAAGCCTGACGACTGCGGTCGTAGGAGTTGACGATGTCCCGCAGGGTCTTGAGTTTGGTGAACTCGACGAGCTGCTTCTCCTCGTCGGCGCCAGCGCCCTGGAAGTAGGGGTGGTAAGCCTTGAGGTTGCTGTAGATCTCGACCGTCTTGATGGAGTCGATCCCCAGCGCGGCTTCCAAGTGGAGTGTCTCGTTGAGCGCGTCGGGGGGGTAGCCGGTGCGTGCGCTGACTACTTCCAGAAGGTCCTTGCGGAACTGTTCGGCCGACGGCGGTCCCTCCGCGACTTTGGGTGCCGACGCCGGGGCCGGCGCAGGGGCCTGGGTCGGCCTGGCCGCGCTCTCCACCCGGCCGTTCTTCGCCGGGCCGTTCGCTGCCGGCGCCGCGGTCAGCCGGGGGGGCGTGGCGGGAAGGCTTGCCAGGATGGGTACGGGCGGCTTCACGGGTGCCAGGGCGATCCGGGGTGGCGGCGACGGCGCTAGCGGGGGAGGTAGTGGGACGCCCTGGGTTGCATGCAGGAGCACTCGCTCCTGCATCTCCAGGTAGCGTTCGAGCACCCGGCTCTGGGCCTGTTGAGTTTCGAGCATCAGCCGGGTCGTAGCCTGAACCTGGGCGAACAGGTCGTTGCCGGAGGACGCCCCGGGATCGCTGCCGTTACCGCCGTGATAACCGTTGGTGGTGGACATGGTTACTTTCTCCCTCTCCTTTGTTGAGACTGAGTGGCTCGCTACCTGGTCCTGACGCTTGGCGGCGGTCCCGTTGCCCCTGCCGGCGCAGCAGTCCCGCAGCGCCGGCGGGGTGCCGTTCGGGGCTGCTGTGGCGGGGCCTCGCGGGGCGTGGGATGGCGGCGGGTTGACGGGCTTCGCCCCGCCGGGGCTGAGGATCCAGTCGGTGGGTTTGGGGGTGCTTTGCGCCTGGCAGCGGTCGAGGAACTCCGCGACCGTCACTGCAGGCAGGCCTCGGCCCTGGAACCAGGCGACGAGATCGACCGGCAGTCCCAGCACCGCCAGCCGCGCCAGCATGTTCCCCAGTTGCGTCCAGCCGTTCCGCCCCGGGGCGTCCAGGGCCAGGGCCGTGACCGGCTCCCCCGCGAGGATGCGCGAAACCAGGCTGGTCAGCACCTTGCCCGGTCCGACTTCGATGAAGGCGCGGGCGCCATCGGCGTGGAGCCGGCGGACTTGCTGCTCGAAAAGCACCGGCTCGCTGACGTGCCGGGCCAGCAGCCGGCGAATGGCCCCCGGCTCCTCGGGGTGAGGCCCGCCGGTCGTGTTGCTGTAAACCGGCAGCGCGGGGCGGACGAAGGTCAGCTGTTCGAGGTAGGACCCCAGTACCGCGGAGGCGGCGCTCAGGAGCGAAGTGTGAAACGGCACGGACACGGGGAGGACCCGCACGCGCAGCCCCCGTCCGGGGAGCTTCTCCACGGCGGCGCGGATAGCCGCCGCCGGGCCGGCGATCACCGTCTGGTCCGGGGAGTTGAGGTTGGCCAGGGTCGCCGGGATGTCCAGCTCTCGCAGAGCCTCCTCGGTGGCGTCCGCCCCGGCCTGGACGGAGGCCATCGCGCCGGGGCACGAAGCGGCCACCTCGGCACAGACCCGGCCGCGGTCGCGCGAGAGGCGGAACAGGTCCTGGCGCGACAGGGCGCCGGCCACCTGCAAGGCCACATGCTCGCCGTAGCTGTGCCCCGCCAGCCTCGCCGGCCGGACGCCGAAGCACGCCAGTAAGTCGGTGGCGAACAGCTCCACCAGTCCGAGAGCTGGCTGGGCGACCAGGGTGGCTTGCAGGTCTGCGGCCTGCTGCTCGCGCTCGGCGTCGCTGAACACCGGCGGCGGGTAGACGTAGCGTGACAGCGGCCTGGGCAGGGCGTCGGCCAGCAGCCGGTCGGCCTCCTGGAAGAGGTCGTGTGCCCACGGGGAAGAGACGACCAGGTCGCGGAGCATGTTGACCGACTGCGAGCCCTGGCCCGGGTAGAGGAAACAGACACCCTCGGCCGGGACTGGCTCTGCCTCCGCGTAGTAGATCCCGCTTGGGTCGTTCACCTCGCCTTTCTCGGACAACAGGGCGAGGGCCTTGCGGACCTTCTGGCGCAGGTCCTCGAACGTGTCCGCCACGATGGCCAGCCGGCAGGCGGCGCCCTGGCTCATCCGTTTCTCCTCGGTCCACAGCGAGCAGGCCAGCCCGGCGAGGTCCTCCGTTGTGGTCGAGCTGAGTTGCTGGTCGAGTCGGCCCAGTGCGGCCAGGACTTCGGCGCGGCCTGCCCGCCGGATCACGACCACTTCCGAGGCCCTGGGTGCCCAGTTCAGCTCCGTAGCGTCGTGGAAATCCCCGGCATACTCCTCGAGCACGACGTGGAAGTTGGTACCGCCGAAGCCGAAGGCGCTGACGCCGGCCCGCCGTGGGTGCTCCCCGGGAGCTGCGACCCAGGGCCGCAGCTCGGTACTGAGGTAGAACGGGCTGGCGGCCAGATCGACGCGGTCGTTGGGCTTGTCGATGCCGATGGTCGGCGGCAAAACCCGGTGTTTCAGGGCCAGGGCGGTCTTGATAAGGCCCGCCAGGCCGGCGACCGTTTTGGTGTGGCCGATCATCGACTTGACCGACCCCACGGCGACGTACTGGCGCTGCTGAGTGTGAGGGGCGAAGGCTTCGGTCAGGCTAGTCAACTCGGCGCTGTCGCCGACCGCGGTGCCAGTGCCGTGGGCCTCGACCAGGGAGAGGCTGGCCGGCGAAACCCGGGCGTCCTCGTAGGCGCGGGCGAGAGCCCGGGCCTGGCCGGCCGGATCGGGGGCGGTCAGGCTGCGAGCCTTCCCGTCACTGGAGGCGCCGACACCCTTGATGACCGCGTAGATCCTGTCCCCGTCGCGCTCGGCGTCCGCCAGGCGCTTCAGCACGACGCAGCCGATCCCCTCCCCCAGGGCGATGCCGTCGCCGCTGTCATCGAAGGGTCGCGACCGGCCGCGCGGGGACAGGGCGTGGGTTTTGGCAAAGCTCATATATCCAAACGGGTTGTTGGTACCGTCGGCGCCGCCTACAAGCATTAGGTCGGCCGTGCCGGAGCGCAACTGCTCGACAGCTACGTGGAGGGCGGCCAGCGAGGCGGCACAGGCGGCGTCCACAGTGAAGTTGGGTCCGTGCAGGTCCAGCTCGCGGGCGATACGGCCGGCGGCCACGTTGGCCAGGAAGCCGGGGAAGGAATCCTCCGTCCACTCGGGCAGTTCCGCCTCCAGACCTGCGTAGACCTGCTCGCGCGTTTCCGGAGCCAGCCCCTCCACGCGGGGCAGGTAGTGCCGCAGCATGGTGCGAAAGGCGTAGGCGTTGCCCAGATCGTGGGCGCCCGCCACGGCGAAGAGCACGCCGGTCCGCTCGTGAGGGAAGGCCCGCCGGTCGTACCCGGCGTCGGCCATCGCCTGCGCGGCCACCTCCAGGGCCAGGAGCTGGACCGGCTCGATGTGCCGCAGCGAGGCTGGCGGGATGCGCCACTTCAGCGGGTCGAAGATGACTTCCGGGAGGAACCCGCCCCAGCGGGAGTAGACGCGGTCGCGGGCCCGGCGGTCCTCGGAATAGAAGTCCTCGGGGCGCCAGCGTTCGGCCGGCACCTCACGAACCGAGTCCACCCTGTTGCAGATGTTCTGCCAGTAGCGGCGCAGGTCGGGAGCATCGGGGAACATGCAGGCCATGCCGACAATGGCGATCTCGGCGGCCTTCGGTTTGGTGGGGGCGGGCGGATCCTGGCCAGCCGTGGGGAGCGAGCAAGAGGCCTGCGCCAGGACATCCCGACTGCCCCGGCTCACATCGGCATGCAACTGGTCCATCGACACCACCTGGTGGCGCAGTCCGGCCACCTGGCCGATCATGTACAGGCCCTGGCGGCGCTGCTCGTCGGCCGAGAGGGCCACCAGTTCGCCCTTGTTCCCGGATTGGCGCGGGTCGGAGGTTCGGGCAAGGCCCTTGGAGGCGATGCGCAGCCGGCCGACGTTGAGCCGCTCCAACTCCTGGCGGACCTCGTCACTATCCTTGCCGGCCTGGATCAGTTCGGCGCGTCTTTGGCGAAACTCCTCCGCGAAAGGCGTGTTAGCGGCACGGGTGGCGTGGCCGGCTCCCGACTCGAGCAGGACCGTCTCCTGGCAGGCGAGGGCCTGGCGCTGGAACTCGGGCAGGATGGCGCCGGCGGTGACGGCCTCTTGCGTGAACAGGTAGGCGGTCCCCATGAGTACGCCGATCTTCATCCCCCGGGCGGTGAGGCGGGCGGCGGCGACCGCCACCATCGCTGCGGAGAGGCCGTCGTGGATGCCGCCGGCGAAGACGAGGTGAAAGTCCTCGGGCCGTTGCACCTCGGCCCGCAGCAGGACGTCGATGGCGGACTGCCAGAGGGTAAAGCTGCTGCGCGGGCCGACGTGGCCGCCGCACTCGCGGCCCTCGAAGATGAACTTGCGGGCGCCGTCGCGGACGAAGCTCTCCAGCAACCCCGGCGAGGGGACGTGCAGGTAGGCGGCGATGCCGTGCTCCTCGAGCTTGCGGGCCTGGGACGGCCGGCCGCCGGCGATGATGGCGTGGCTGGGCCGGATCCGGAGGACCTCCACCAACTGAGCCTGACGCAGGTCTTCGGGGACGAAGGCGAGCAGTCCCACGCCCCAGGGCCGCTGGCTGCCCAATCGGCCCCTGGTCTCTTCGAGGAGGCGGTTTACCTCGGGGCCGGTCATTAGCGATAGGGCCAGGAAGGGCAGGGCGCCGGCTTCCGAGACGGTCCGGCAGAAGGCGCTGTTGTCGCTGACCCGGGTCATCGGGCCCTGAAGGATCGGGTAGCGGGTGCCGTGCGCCCGGGCCAGTGGGGAGCCGGGGGCCAGTGGCTGGGCGTCGCGGGCCATGGCCAGGTTGACTTGGACCTGGTGGCGGAACCCCTTCAGGATCCCGGCGACGTTGACGTGACTCTCGGCCAATCCGCGGGCGAAGGCGATCTCCTGCCCCAGGGCGATCGGCGGCTCCCTGGCGTCTTCGCCGCGACCGGGCTGGCTGAAGAAGCGGAAGCGGGTGTCGTTCTCGCCGGCGCAGGCCGTTTCGCTGCCGTCCAGTTGCCCCCAGCGCTGCCGCTCCGCCGCATCCAATGGCGACTCGGCCGCCAGCCAGCTCTGTTCGCCGAGGACGATGCCGGCGGCCCCGGCGAGGAAGGCGGCCGCGGCTGTGTCGGGTCCGATGCCGCCCTGCGCCCAGTACGGGACGGACAGTCGGCCGTGCAGGCGTTGCAGGAGGAGGAAGGTGGACTCCTCGCCGACCCGGCCTCCCGCCTCATGCCCCTTGACCACCAGGCCGTCGAACTCGGCCTCCTGGGCCGCAAGGGCGTCGGCAAGGCTGGACACTTCCAGGAGGACGTGGGAGGCGACCTGCCGCGCCTGCTCCAGCGCCAGGCGCAGCGACTCGGCCCCAGCGAGGCCGGCGAGGATTAGGACGGGGCATTGTACCTTGCCGAGTAGGTCCGACAGTTGACCAGGGAGGTCGGGTCGTCCGAGGGCATCCCAGCGAAGTCCCCAGCGGCCCGCCGTGGCGTGGCGGGCGAGGGAACGGAGGGCAGCCCCCCGGGCTTGCCAGTCGGCGCCCTGGCCGAGGTCCAGGATCCCCGTCTCCCCAGCGCGGGCGGCGGCGATGGCCATCCCGGCGTCACAGCGATGCGAGGGGGTGATTACCAGGAAGGGTGACGGCATGGGGTTACTCCTTGGGGCAGCCGGTTCGGCCGGGGAAAGGTCCTGCGGCACGCCTGCCGCCGCTCTCCAACCCTCGTCGTGGGAACAGATTCCGGAGGGAGGTAAACATGACGGTCCTCCCGTTGTTTGCGGATGACACGAGGAGAAGGTCATGCCACAACCCTCTCCCGCCTATCCGTGCGAAAAAGAGAGCTGGTTTCCCCAACGGATTTTCGATTTTTTTGGTGAAGAATCTTTTTCCCGGTTCTCGAAGAAAGGCGGCTACAACCGCCGCGGACGGAGATCGCCAGCCCTTTGCGGGCTTACAGCGTTCCGGGAGTTCGCCCCGGGAGAAGGACTTTTGCAGGCGTCCCGGGGTTCTTCGACGTTGTAAAAATCGACTTCTGTATCTACATGCGACGTTTGGCCGGGAATTGCGAGCAAAAAAACAAAAAACTCATTGCTTGGACGCTTGTTACCCTCTCGCCCCGTCAAGAGAAACCTTACCATTCCAGAAAACCGGACGGCGGCGCATTCTCCGCCCCGTATCCCTGCGCCCCCCATCTTGTGTCGCTGCTCTTCCTCCATCCCCGCCGTCAACTTCGTCGGCATGGCATCCCCCAAAGCCGCGGCGTTCGCTCCGCACTCCACGGCGCGAGCGCCAGCACGATGTCATCCGAATCCGACTGTGGAGAGCCGTAAGAACAAGGTCATCATCGTCTGACGCTGCCACGGTGAAAATGGCGGACGCCGGGAGTTTCCACTCTCGGCGTCGCGCGTTTACTGCTGGTTGGGGAAATCCGCTCCCGATCGTCCGGGTTACCGGTCGATGTCAGTTCGCTCCAGCAATGCTCGTGAGACACTGAATAGTGCCCTTTTGCCCATCACATGCCTACGCTCGTCGTCAGCGCGGCGAAACGGGCCGCGCAGCCGGTCGATCACACGCGCCAGGCTCGGCCCCATGTCCGGCGCCAGTTCGAGGAAGCGGGTGAAGTCCGCTTCCGCCTCCGCTTCCCGCCCCATCAGGAGGTGCGTCAGCCCGCGGCGGGCATAAGCGACTGCGTCTCGGCCGTTCAGCCGCAGGTGCTTGGCGCAGTTGGTTAGCGCGTCCGGGGCGTCCAGGATCGTCAAGGCGCGCACCACCTCGCGGGCCGCACTGTCCGGGTCGAGGCGGAAGGCCATGCGGTAATCGACCAGGCCGCGCAGGTCGCGCAGGTGATAGCGGGCGTTACCGCGTGAGACATAGAAGCATACGTTGTCGGGTTCGAGAGCAAGAGCTTGATTGTAATCGGCAACCGCTCCGGCGAAGTCATTTCGCAGGGCGCGGATGCCGCCTCGACAGTGATAGGCGGCCGCATCGGAGGGAAAATCTTTCAGCACGGCCTCGACATCGGTCAGCGCTCCCTCCAGGTCGCCTATCTCCTTACGTGCCGCGGCGCGACAGAGGCGCGTCCGGAGGTGTTGCGGATTCATCTCCAGAGCGCGATCGAAGTCCGCCAATGCCCCCGCCACGTCCCCCCGCGCTTGCCGCAGCATCCCCCGGTTATGCAGGACCGAGGCCGAGAAAGGGTTGCGATCGCAGGTGAGGGCGCGGTCGAAGTCGGCCAGCGCGCCGACCTCGTCTCCCAGCGCCTGGAGAGTACGACCGCGATTGTTCAGCGCCTCCGCGTACGCCGGCCGGATGGCCAGCGCCTGATCGAAGTCCGCGACTGCTTTCGTGAGCCCGCCAAGCATTTGCCGGACGAGACCGCTGTTGTTCCAGGCCTCGGCGTAGTTCGGATCGCGCTGCTTGGCTTCGCCGAAAGCAGCTAGCGCACCGGCCGCATCGTGTTGGCCCAGGCGAACGATGCCGAGCTGATTCCATCCCGCCGCGTCGCACGGCGGGGGGGCGGAAGACGTCGTTCGTTCGTCGAGGAGATTATTCGGAATCATGGGATTGTCTCCGTGGGGAACAAAGTCGGCACGAGAGCGAATCGTGTAGCTCATAAACGCGGGCCGGTGCGATACCACCGGTACGGTTTGAACTGGACCTGATTGGCCGCGGCGCCGGTTAGCGTGTCGAAGTAATCGCCTTCGATTGTCGTGGGAGTGTTCGCCCCCACGCTATCGACCTCGATCTGGTTGGCGCCCGCCGCATCCCAGAGCGTAAGCTGGCTGACGCCGAGCATCTGACCGTTGTTGAGCGTCACCGCCGGCGAGTAATTGATGGTCACGGCCGGATCGGAGGCGGTCGCGGCGAATTTCACCGCATTACTGCTGATGTCGATGGAGCGGGCGTAATTGTCGTTGGAATCGTCGATGGTCAGCTTGTCCTGACCGGAGGTGTTACTGACGTTGACCGGGCCGCCGATGCCGGCGAGCGAACCGGCATTGCCGACCACGACGTTGTCGTTTCCGGAGCTGTTGACCGTGACCGCGCTTTGGGAACCTTTGATGTAGACCGTATTGACGCTTGAACCACCGGGCGCCGCAGTGACGAGCGTCAGGGGCGTGTTGGCGGCGGTGCTGTTCACATTGTAGGTGTCGCCGCCCTGGCCGCCATCGACCTCCAGGGAGGTCACGCCCACGATCGCGCCGCTCGACGCGGTCGTGGCCCCCGAATAATTCACCTGCCCCAAATTGGAGAAAGTCACCGCGTTGGCCGTGACGCCCACGGATCTCGCCGACGTATCGCCGTTGTCCTCGACATCCAGCCTTGTCTGGCCGGACGAATTGCTGACGTTGACCGTGCCGCCGATGTTCGCCAGCGAGCCGTTGGAGCCGACCGTGACCGTGTCGTTGCTCGGGGTGGTTATGTTGGCCGCGCTGTAGCTGTCCACGCTCAAGCTCACGCCAGCGGCCAGGTCCGTCACGTTCACCTGATTTGTCCCGCCGCGCGTATTGACAAAGATGTTGGGGATCGCATTGAGAAAGCCGTTGAATATGGTGGGATCGAACGTGAAGGTTTCGCCGTTCAGATCGACCGCGACGCCGCCCATCTGGGTTCCGGACGCGACCTGGCCGATGGTGATCTGATCGTTCCAGTTCGTCCCGTGTTGGTCGCCGACGATAGCGAGGTTGTACTGGCCGGTGAAGCTGCCTCCGCTCCAGACGGGCGGTCAAAGTAAACGTCTGCGCATAACCGTCCGGAACCACGAAGGCGCTGTCGGACTGCGACCAGTAGGGCTGCACGAGATTCCCATTGAGGCGGTCGGCATAGATGGACTTGTCATTATCCGGTTCGCCGTCGCAGATCTGATTGGGAGCCGCCGTTCTGGTCGGTGGTGTTGCCCGGATTGGATACGGTGATGCCGGAGGCTATCGCCTCCGCCAATTCGTGCGAGAACGTCCGGGTGAATAAATCCATGTTGACGCCGCCGTTCGAATTGGTGGCGTTGCCCTCGTATATGGCGTGCGTGACGTTGTCCGTCTTATTGTAGCCATGCGAGCCATTCCCCGCGTCCTGCGGATCGTTGATAAGCACGTAAATCGGCGCTTGCCGCGGATTGCCGGACGTGCTCGGAACCCAGGTGGGGTTTTGGGAGGTTAGGGTTTTGACGAAATTCAGCAAATCGCTCGCGGTGGGCGTTTCGCCGGTCAGGGTGGGGGTCTGATTGGTTTGATGAGGAGTGCCGGCCAAATGCGCGTGGCCGTCGCTGCCGTACTGCGTCAATTTGCTCAGATACGGGCCGCTGAGGATGGACGAAACCGCGTTGGTCATGGTTTGCTCGTCACCCCCTCCCTGCTTGGTCTGCCAGTAACTGCCCGTGAAGATCAGTACGACGGGAGGGTTTTGCAGGCTGGCGGATTCGGCGGACGTCGGCGAGGTCACGGTCGGCAGCACGCCGTTACCCAGTTGCGGCAGGAATGCGACGGTCGGCACGAGGCGGTCTTCGAGCGCCTCCAGGTTCGGCAGCGTTCGCGGCCTTTTCTTCGGCGGGGTCGCGCGGGAGCGGATCGGTTGGATCGTCCGCTCGCCGCGCCGGAACCAGGATCGAAAGAACGACACGGACATGGGCTGCTCCAGATCTAGGGGGAAAACAGGTTCGTTAACGCGGCCAAGCCGCGCGGCGGGAATCACTTCTTTTCACTGTTCTCGAAGAAAGGTGGCTATAACCGCCGCGGATGGAGATCGCCAGCCCTTTCCAGGCTTAAGGCGTTCCGGGAGATGCTCACCATGAGACGGACTATTACAACCAACTCCTGGGTTCCGCGACGTTGCGAAAATCGCGTTCTGTATTTACATGCGACGTTTGGCCGAGAATTGCGCACAAAAAATCAAAAAGCTCGTTGCCTGAACGGCGCGCACTAGCACGGCCCATGGCCGAAAGCGACGTGAGTGGAATAGGTAGACGGGTCGCCCCGTTTTCCCAAGGCCATAAGAGACGAAAAAGAGAGATTATTTGAGTCGCGAAAAGTGGCGGAATGAGGTCGGATTCTTGCGAGACTCCGCCGCGTGAACGAGGCAACTGGCGGGTAGAAGTCGCGGGACGGTTACGGAACCCGTGCCGAGACCGAGTCCGCAGAGAGCGCGCGTATCATGCTGGTGTTTCGGGTAGGAGAGTCAAGCCGCGGGCCGAGAGGGTCGCTCCACGATCGTGCGGGCAGTTGATTTACACTGCGCTCCAGGCTGAGGCAATCGAGAGACTCGATCGCACGTATCCGGCGGTGAACACTACGTCGCTAACTTGACAGGTTGGTTTCAACAGCCGACGCCCGACGATTACGTTACAGTGGCAAGAAACGCGATTCGCCCGACAGACCCATCACAGGCCGCGAGGACTCGTTTCATAGGAGGAGATCGCGAATGACTTCGCCGGCCAGCAGGGCGTGGGGCCGATCGGTCTGATCGCGGAGCTCCGCATCGGGCGGAACGCCGAGAAGGTGATAAACGGTGGCGACGAGGTCGGCAGGGGGAGTGAGGAGAATCGGTGGGATAAGCGGCGATCTTATCGGAAGCGCCGAGGACGCAGCCGGGAGCGGTGCCGCCTCCGGCCAAGGCGACCGAGTACACCCAGGGCCAATGGTCGCGGCCGCCGGCGCGATTGAGTTTCGGCGTCCGGCCGAATTCCGCCGTCGCCAGCACCAGCGTCTGTCCCAGTAAACCGCGCTGATCCAGATCCTCTACCAGCCCGGCGAACGCGCGATCAAAAGTCGGACAGAGCGAATCTTTCATCTGGGAGGCGTGCCGGTTGTGGGTGTCCCACGACCCCTGAGGCGTCAGGCAGTAATGGACATTGAGGACAGGCACGCCAGCCTCCGCCAGGCGGCGCGCCAGCAGGCAGCGCTGGCCGAAAGCGGTGTGGCCATAGCGCTCGCGCACACGGGACGGTTCGGCCGCCAGGTCTAAGGCGCGGGCGACGGCGGGGCCAGTCAGCAAGTGGAGGGCGCGGCGCTGATAGGCGTCGAACGTTTCGACCTCGGCGGCGCGGTCCACGACTCGCCGTTGGTGATCGAGCGCGGCGAGCAACCGGCGTCGCCCGACCAGGCGCGGCGGGGGCACGTCGGTGTCCATCGCCACCGCATGCACCCGCACGTCCGAGGCTTGCAGATCCTGATCGATGATCAGCGGGGCATAGCGATTGCCGAGGAAGCCGGGGGATTGCCCGTGCAACACAGTGCCGTTGAAGCGGCGCATGAGCGGGCCGATCTGCACCCAGGGCGGCAGTGGTCCTGGCCGGCGCAGGCGGCTCAGCACGGCCCCGAACGGCGGTGGATCGCTCGGCGAAGGCGGGAAATCGCCGTGCGCTGCGGTTCCCGGAGCATGCGAATGGCCGGTCATGGCCGTCAGACTGGCCTGGACGTGGTTGGCGTTGCCGTGGCTGAGCGAGCGCAGGACGGTCAGTCGATGTGCGATCCGAGCCGAACGCGGCAACAACTCACTGAAGCGAACGCCGGGAACGCTGGTGGTGATGGCCCCGAATTCGCCGCGCTCCGGCGCGGGCCCATCGGGCTTGGGTTCCCAGGTCTCTTGCTGGGCATGTCCGCCATGCAGATAGAGAATGATGATCGAACTCGCTCGGCCGAACGTGACACGGCCGGATGCCGGCGGTCGGCCCGATGCACGGGGAGCGGGCGTCAGGGCGAGTCCGACTCCGGCGACCTGGAGCAGTTCTCGCCGGCTCCAGAGAAGGGAACGGGACGAGTCGCACGGCACAACTGTTTCGCGGATGCGGTCATGGGAACGCCTGGCGGGCCGAGCACGGTTTCCATTTTCTTGTAACAGAAACCTGATCCTTTCGCCAGCAAGAACGGCAGACAGTAGTGGCCTCATTTGCCCCTTTGGACCTTGATGCCACAATGACTTACGACACAAATGAGGCCACTACACGGGCCGGGGTAGCGGTTCAGTCTGACGATATCGGGCAGAAGTTACCGGCATCGGGAGTCGAGCTGTACCACAAGGGGAATATCCTTGACAAAAGGTTCAGCAAACCCAGACCATACACAGCCGACGATTCACTCAGGACCAGTTCGCTCGTGCTACCCACTGGGAGAGAACTACCATGAGCCATCCCACACTTCTTTTGTTGCTGACGCTACCGGCAGCGACCGAACGCACCGCCTTCCTCCTGTTGGCGGATGCTGGTCGCACGACGTACACCATCCGGGTCCATCGCGACGCCGCGGCGCCCGAACGCCACGCCGCCGAGGAACTCGCCCGCTTCCTCCGCCAGATCAGCGGAGCAACCTTCCCCGTCCAGACAGTCGAGGGCCCTTCCCCGGACTCGGGGCCGAGCCTTTGCGTCGGCCCGGGTGCGTCCCAGGCCATCATTACCCCCGCCGAGATCACCCGCCTGGGGCCGGAGGGCTACATCCTGCGCGGCAAAGGGACATCCCTGGCCATCGCCGGGGGACAGCCGCGCGGCACGCTGTACGGCGTCTATTCCTTCCTGGAGGACCACCTCGATTGCCGCTGGTTTACCCCGCGGGTCGCACGCATCCCCACCAAAGAACGCCTCAAGGTTCGGTCCCCGGATCGCACCTCCGTCCCACGTCTGGAGTACCGCGCCACCGACTACCCTGACTCCCGCGATGCCGACTGGGCCGTGCGCAACAAGATCAACGGCACGCAGGCACGCCTCGACGGCCGCCGCGGCGGCAAGGTGGCCTACGGGCCATTCGTCCATACGTTCGACTCGATCCTGAACCCCAAGGACCACTTCCGCCGGCACCCCAAGTACTTCTCCGAAGTCAACGGCCGGCGCCTGGGGGAGCGGACCCAACTCTGCCTGTCCAACCCCGAGGTGCTCCGCATCGCCACCGAGACGGTTCGCCGCTGGATGCGTGAGCAACCCGAGGCCACCATCTTCTCCGTCAGCCAGAACGACTGGTACAACTACTGCACCTGTCCGGATTGTGCCCGCATCGCCGCGGAAGAAGGGTCACAGATCGGCCCCTATCTCCGCTTCGTCAATGCCATCGCAGATGCCGTGCGCGAGGAGTTCCCCGGCAAGGCCATCGACACACTCGCTTACCAGTTCACGCGCCAGCCGCCGGCCAAGACCACGCCGCGCCCCAACGTCATCGTGTCGCCTTTGTGACATCGAGTGCTGCTTCTCCCACCCGCTGACGACCCGGGCCGAGATTGATCCGAAGAATGCCGACTTCGCCCGCGACCTGCGCCGCTGGGGTGCGATCTCCAACCGCCTGTACATCTGGGATTACGTCATCGACTATGCGCATGCCCTCCTGCCGTTCCCCAACCTCTACGTCCTCAAGCCGAACATCAACTTCTTTATCGAGCACGGGGTCAAGGGGGTCTACGAGGAGGCCAACTACTTCAGCAAGGGGGGTGAGTTCGCCGAGTTGCGGACGTGGATTGTGGCCAAGACCTTGTGGGATCCTGCCTACGACACAGATCGGGCCATCGATGAGTTCCTTGATGGTTACTACGAACGGGCCGCAGCTCCCCTCCGCCGCTATATCGATCTCCTCCACGGCAAGGCGCATGGACGGAATCCACCTGAGCATCTCCGCCGGACCGGACTCGGCCCTGTTTGCCGGCGAGGTGCTGAGCCGCGCCTCTGCCCTCTTTGACGAGGCCGAGAGGAACGTCGCGGACAAGCCCGAGGTCCTGCACCGGGTGCGAGTGGCCCGCCTGCCCATCCTTTACGTTCAGATCGCCAGGCTCTTGGACAAGAGGAAAAGACTGCAGCAAGCGACTGAGCAAGAGAGCCGGTTGCTCCTGGCAGATTTCGATCGGTTCGATGCCATCGCACGTCAGGAAGGGGTGACGATGGTGAGCGAACATCGCGGCTACACGAGTTGGGCTGCGGAGATCAAGCAAGCGCTGGCGACGCCACAG
Organism: uncultured Planctomycetota bacterium; assembly: GCA_963767535.1. Taxonomy (GTDB): domain Bacteria; phylum Planctomycetota; class Planctomycetia; order Gemmatales; family Gemmataceae; genus JAJPHU01. The sequence goes on along the minus strand of CAVYEC010000003.1, from coordinate 2,879,777 downwards.
CAGTGAGGATATTATTAGGTCTACTACAATGGCTAGGTGGTAACCGGAGGCGTAATCGTGTTCGCAGGGGCAGGCCATGATATACCCTATGCCCAGACTCCATCGTTTCCCCCTGCTCGTCCTTGCCCTGCTCGTCGCAGGATGTCAGAACAGCTCCCAACCTACCGGCGTCGTCGGCAAGGAGGAGCAACTCCCTTCGCCCAGCACCATCGAAGCCACCTCCTTCACTGGCCAAGTCGAGTCGTTGGCCGCCGAAGTGCGTGCCAAAGGCTGGATCGTTTTCTCCGCGCCCTCGGAGCACGGCGACTGGGATATCTTCCTCATGCGCCCCGACGGCTCCGAACGCCGGGCACTCACCCGGACGCCACAGTGGAATGAAGCGTGGCCGCAATTCTCGCGCGACGGGTCGAAGCTGCTGTACCGACGGCTGAAACGCGACGAGGCGGTGAGCGGCAATCGCTACGGCGAGCAGGGCGTCCCGGTCATCGCCGTCGGCGATAACACGAACCCGCACGTGCTCGGCGCGGACGGGGATTTGCCGTGGGCGACCTGGAGTCCCGACGGGAAGGAGCTTGCGACGTTAAGTCGCAAGGGCGTCTCGTTCGTGGACGCGGAAACCGGCAAGGTGCGGCGGACGCTTCGCGCGCCAGGGGTTCTTCCAGCAGCTCACCTGGTCCCCCGACGGCAAATGGCTTGTGGGTGTAGCGAACAACTTCGCCACGGGCTGGAGCATCGCGTCGCATGGACGCGGCGACCGGCGAGGTCAACGCCGTGAATACGGTAGATTGCTGCACGCCGGATTGGTTCCCGGACTCGCGCAGCGTGATTTTTTCCTGGCGGCCGCCCGGCCAAAAGACCAACCGCGGGCAGGGTTGGACGCAGCTCTGGAGGGCCGACGCGGAGGGGAAGAACCCCCGGCTCGTGTACGCCAAGGACGACCGGCACGCCTACGGGAGTCTTGTCTCGCCCGACGGCAAGTATGTGATCTTCACGGGCAACATCCACGAAGACGGCGACCCCGAGCACGGCGGCGGCCCGATGAGCCTCATGCGCTTGAGCGACGCGCCGATCATCGAGGGGGCCAGTCCCGGTGTCCGCGCCTTACATCCGGAGGCGAAGAGCGGCCCCGTTCTCTCATTGCCGACCGGCTGGGAACCGTGCTGGACGTTCAGCGAAAAGCCAGCCGGCGCAAGGCGCCAAACCACGTCGCGCCGCGAGGTCCGCCGCCGATCTGACGCCGCGAACTCCACGGTCTCGGTTGGATCGCTTTCAGCGCGGTCGGCGACGCGGGCGATTGGGACCTGTTCGTGATGCGGCCCGATGGCACAGATCGCCGCAAGCTCACGGACACGCGCGAGTTCAACGAAACCGGCGTCCGCTTCTCTCCCGACGGCAAACGGCTGCTGTATTATCGCCAGCCCGTCACGGAAGCCGTGGACAACAACACCTATGGCACATTACGAGTTGGTTATCGCGGATGCTAACGGCGAGAGCGCGGTCAGCCTCGGCCGGGATTTTCCCTGGGCCTCGTGGGGTCCGGACTCGAAAACCCTTGCCGCCCTCACGCCGCGCGGCATCCGCATCGTGGACCTCGCCACGCGCAAACTCCTCCGAACTCTGCCGCGCAACGGTGTCTTCGAACAACTTGTCTGGTCGCCGGACGGGCGTGCGTTCGCCGGCACGGCGAACGGGCTGGGGCCGTTCTGGAATGTTGGCGTGATGGACGCGGCGGGCGGACAAATCTCCACGGTAAGCGAGACCGAGCGCTACAACTGCACGCCCGACTGGATGCCCGACTCGCACCATGTCCTCTACTCGCGCGGCACCATACCGGAGCAAGAACGAACGCGCCCAGCTTTGGATCGCGGCACCGGACGGGCGGGACCGTCACATGCTGTATGCGGAAGCCGGCCGCCATGTCTACGGCGGCGCCTCCTCTCCCGATGGGCGGTACTTTCTTTTTTCCCGCAGCGTGGAGGATCTCGGCAAAGTAAACCATGCGAAAACGATCGATGGCGATCATTCGCGCCGCAGACACGCCCATGCTGGGTGACGAGGACGACGCGCTGCGCAAGCGCTTCCCCAACGCGAAACCCGCCGTCCGACTCGACCTCGGTCCCGGCTGGGAGCCGCATTGGACTGCGTGCGGACATTCCCTTTGCCCAATGAAAGGACATGCGTATGGCCCGGACTCGATCGTCCCTCCCTTGTTCCTACTTGCCCTCCTCATTCGCGGGATGTCCGACCAACTCCCCACCCGCCGGCAACGGCGCGGGATGATCGCGCAAGTCAAGTCGCTCGGCACCGTCGAAGTCACCGCCCGGCTCGTCGAGATACCCGAGGGGGCAATCTTTCGAGCGCGACCTCTATCGACTACGCGGCCATTCTGAAATACGAGGTCGTCGCCGTCCATCGCGGCGCGGTCGAGAAAGGGGCCACGATTTATGTCGGCCATTACGACCCGTGGAAGCCGCGCGGCGAAGCGGCCGACAAGCAGCGTGCAGAAGATCGGCGGCACGCTGCAGCAATTTGACGCCGGGCAGCTCCACCGCATGGCCCTGGAGACGCCGATGGACGATTTGTATCATGGGTGGCGATCGTGGACAAGTATTTCGGACAGCACGAAGGCCCGGTCTACTGGGCCGTCTGGACCAACGCGGCAGAATGATCCGACCATGGTCTTCACCTCGTACATCTTCGTCTTCTATTTCCTGCCGCTCGTGCTGGCCGGCTATTATGCGCTTCCCCGAGCGCTCAACCTGGCGCAATGCGTGGCTTCTGATCACGAGCTACATCTTTTACGGCTGGTGGAATCCGTGGTTTGTGCTGCTCATGCTCTTCGTCACGGCGGTCAATTATGCCTGCGGACGGCTCCTGACGCGATCCGGCGCTACAGAGCGTCAGCCGCTGGTGGAGACTTACCGCCACCATCGCCATCAGCCTGGCGGTTTGCTCTGCTTCTTCAAATACTGGGTCTTTTTCCAGACGAATCTGAATTACGTCCTCGGCTGGTTCGGCCAGAGCCGGCGTGCCGCGTCTGGGCCGGTAGTGCTGCCCATCGGCATTTCCTTCTATATCTTCCACGCCCTCAGCTACGCGGTGGACGTTTATCGCGGCACGGCACCGGCGGCGCGGTCGTTCGCGGACTTCGCCTGTTACATCGCCCTCTTCCCGCAGTCGGTCGCCGGGCCGATCATCCGCTACAACACCGTGGCGCACGACCTCCGCGACCGCGATCACACCGCGACGCGCTTCGCCTCGGGGGCAGTGCTCTTCATGCTCGGCTTCGCTAAAAAGGTGCTGCTCGCCAATCCCATCGGCACGGTGGCCGACGCCGCCTTCGGGCGCAGGCGCTCGATGCGCCCGCGGCCTGGTTCGGCGTGCTCGCCTATGCGTTCCAGATTTACTTCGATTTCTGCGGCTATTCGGACATGGCCGTCGGTCTCGGACGTATGTTCGGCTTCGAGTTCATGAAGAACTTCGACTCGCCCTATCGCGCCGAGAGCATCACCGATTTCTGGCGGCGCTGGCACATTTCGCTGAGCACGTTTCTGCGCGATTACCTCTACATTCCGCTGGGCGGAAACCAGCGCGGCACCGCACGCACCTACCTCAATCTCGCCGTCGTGATGCTGTTCGGCGGCTTGTGGCACGGGGCCAACTGGACCTTCATCGTGTGGGGCGCCTACCACGGCATGCTTCTCATCGCCGAACGCTGGGCCGGCCGCAAACCCGCCTACCGGAAGTTCCCCCGTCCGCTGCGTATCGCGTTCACCTTCGTCCTCGTGCTCGGCTCGTGGGTCTGGTTCCGCGCCGAATCGCTGCCGGCCGCACTCGCCTATTTCGCGGCGATGTTCGGCGGCAGCCCGACCGAGACGACCGCCCTTCTCGGCGCGCAGCTGTATGCGCCGGGCAAAGCGGCGCTCATGGCCATCGCCGCGATTCTTCTTTGCACGCCGTTCCAGGCGCATGATTGGAGCGAGAACGTGACCTGGCCCAAGGCGATTCTCGCCCCGCCCGTTTTCGCGACCGCCGTCCTCGTCCATGTTCTCCCAGGCAGCCAACCCGTTCCTCTATTTCCAATTCTGATGAACACACAACACCATCCACTCCTTGTGATTGTCGCTTTTCCTGGCGATGCTCGCCTGCCCGCCGTTCGTGCAAGGTCGTCGTCGAGGCACGGCGCGGCGAATGGCCGGCCGCGCTGCGAGGTCTTCACACAGCCGCCGACGCCGGAGAACCTGCGCGCCTACGAGAAGGCGCTTGCAAGACGACGAGCGTGACTGTACGCACGCTTCGGCCGGTGATGCAAGCTCTGCAGTTCTTCGCTGTTCCGCGAGGCGGGCGAAAAGCGCTCGTCGGCCCCGGCGGCTGGCTCTTTTATCAGCCGGGCGTCAGCTGCCTGACGCAGCGCGCCAGGCCGGGCGACTCGACGGTTCAGGACGCGGTGACTGCCGTGACAGCACTTTCGCGACGATCTCGCGGCGCGCGGCATCCACCTCATCGTCATGCCCGCGCCGAACAAGGAGAGCGTGTATCCGGACCAGCTGGCCCGTTCTCGCCGCCCCGCCCACGCAGGTCCTCAGCGGAGGAGACCCGCGCCTTCCTCGCCCGGTGCAAAGCCGCCGGCGTCGAGGTGGTGGATTTGTTCGCGCTCTACCGTGACGCGCGCGACGGTCGTCGAACGCGCCGCTCTATCTCGAACAGGACAGCCATTGGTCCCCCGCCGGCATGGAGATGGCGGCGAACGCCGTGGCCGGCGCGACTCTTCGAGCGGGGTTGGCTCACGCCGGGGACGGTCCACTACGATGCCCGTCCCGCGCCGATCCGGGAACTTGGCGATCTCGTGCGGATGATCCGCTCGCCGCAAATCGAGGCGCGACTGCCGCCGCAATCCATCGCCACCGAGCCAGGTCGTCCGGCAGCGATACCGGCGCCCTTTTCACCGACGACCCGTCGCCCGAAGTGCTGGTGCTCGGCGACAGCTTCCTGCGCATCTACGAGCGCGACGCGCCGGGCGGGGCCGGGTTTTGTCGCGCATCTGGCACTGGCGCTCGGCCGGCCGGTCGCGGGGATCATCAACGACGGCGGCGCTTCAACCCTGGTCCGTCAGGAACTCTATCGCCGCCCGAGGCTCCTGTCCCGCGCCAAGGTCGTCGTCTGGGAATTCGCCGAACGCGATATTCGCCTGGGAACCGAAGGCTGGCAGACCGTACCGCTGCCGCCGCACGGGGGCACGATCCGCACGTTCGGAGATGACCAGTGTCTCGGAATGCGATCCCGTCCTGTGCGTTCCTCGCGGCGTCCCGGCGGCGACCGATAGACCCACGGTGGATCTATCGGGCGAATGGGAGTTCAAGCTCGACCCGCTCGACGTCGGTCGTGCCGAGAAATGGTTCGACCGCGCGTGAGTCCTTACCAGCGCAAGATCCACGTCCCCGGGGCGTGGAACGCTCAGGGCATCGCCTTCGAGTCGGAGAAGCAACTGCGCGACTACGAAGACAAGCGCCTGACAAGAGCAGAAGGAGCTGAACAAGCGTCGGCATCCTCGGCGTTCAGCGCGAGTCCGACCGGCTCTTCCACGCCTATCCCGGACCCGGCTGGTATCGCAAGAGGATGACGATCCCCGCGGATTGGAAGGGGAAGACTCCCTGGCTTGTCTTCAACGGAGTACATCGCGAAGCGGAGGTGTGGGTGAACGGGAAGCCGGCGGGAACGCACCGATCCTACCTGATCCCCGTTTCGCATTGACCTGTCGCAACCCGCGATCGCGGCGAAGCCGGGTGACACGATCACCATTGACGTTCGCGTGGACGCACGACGGAATCCCGAAACGCGATCCGCTCCTGGGTTGCCTCGACACGCTCGATTTCCTCTACGTCACCTGGGGCGGAATCCATCAGCCGGTGAGGCTGGAAGCGACGGCGCCCACGCGCGTCGAGGGATGTCTTCGTCGTTCCGAAACTCGCCGACGAATTAGCCGAAATCCGCGTTGCCGTCGAAGGGCCGCGAACCGGCAAACTCGAAATCGCCGCCGAGATCCAAGACGCGAACGGCGCCGCGATCGCTTCGCTCAAGAAACCCGTCGCGGACGGCTCCGCGGAGAATGTTGCTGTCGGCCCACATCGAAAAGCCGAAGCTCTGGTCGCCGAAATCGCCGCATCTCTACACGGCACGAGTTCGCCTCCTTTCCGGCGGCGCGGTGATGGACGAAAAAGCCGTTCGCTTCGGCATGCGCGAGTTCAAGGTCTCCGGCGGCCGATTCCTGCTCAACGGCCGGCCGATCTTTCTGCGCGGGTACGGCGACGACTGCCATTTTCCCGAACACGATCTGCCCCCCGACGGACAAGGAGGAATTGCGTGCCCGGCTTGCTCGCGCCCGCGAGTACGGATTTAACTTCGTCCGCCACCATAGCTGGACGCCGCCGGAGGCTTATCTGAAGGCGGCCGACGAGTTGGGCATGATGCTCCAGCCGGAGTTTCCCTTCGCCTACCGCTGGGACCTCCCCGCCACGCCGGAAACCCGACGCGCCGCGCTCGAACAATGGGAGGCCGTCATCCGACTCAACCGCAACCATCCTTCCATCGTGTCGTGGTGCATGGGGAATGAGCAGTACGATTCTTTCGACATCGCGGGCGAAATGTATCAGGCGGCGAAACGACTGGACCCCACTCGGCCGGTCATCGACTCCGACGGTTGCGGTTTCAAACACAAGGATCGCAAGACACTCGACTACTTGGTCGTTCAGTTCGGCGAAGCCCATTCGATCGGCTATCAGGACCACAAATACGACATCCCCGCCACGATCACCAAGCCCGTCATCGGCCACGAGATGGGTTACTTTGCCACGCTGCACGACCTCGCGCAGATCGACCGCTTCCAAAACGGCCTGCGCCCTTACTGGCTGTTGCAGACGCGCGATTTGGCCAAGAAAAACGGCCTGTTCGATGTCTATCCCGACTGGCTGAGCGGCCTCCTACCGCCTCCAGGCGACCTGTTTGAAGAACAACATGGAAGCCGCGCGTCGCTCCCGTCTGGCCGGCACGTCGGTCTGGCTTTTCCACGATTATCCCAACTGCGCCGAGGGCGTGGTGAGCATGTTCGGGCAGAGCAAGGGACTTTCGGCCGAGGAATTTCGGAAATTCAACGCGCCGACCGTTCTGCTGCTCGACGCGCCGCGACGGAGTTGGTGGAGGGACGAAACCGCCGAGATGACGATTTGTCGTCTCGCGCTTCGAGGATGAACCCTCGGACGAGGCCACGCTCCGCTGGCAACTCACGAACGGAAACGAAACCGTCGCGGAAGGCACGCAAGGTCGGCTCACCATCCGCTCCGGCGAAGTGCAGCAGCTTCCCGCGATCTCAAACTCGAACTACCGAAACTCGCCCGCGCCGCCAAGCTCACGCTCCGGGCCGAACTCGCCGACGCCAACGGCCGAACCGATAATTCCTGGGACTTCTGGGTCTTCCCGCGCGGTTCGGTCGGGAAGATTACAACCGACGTGTTGGTGGCCGGGTTCGATCCGATCCGCGCCGTGTATCCCGATGTCGCTAAACACAAGGGCGGCCCGATCCCGGCCAAAACCCGCCTCCTCGTGACGGCCCGGCTTGACGAAAACGTTGCCCACTATCTCCAAGACGGCGGGCGCGTTGTGCTGCTCGATCCGGGGCCGGGGTTTGCCGTCGAAAAGACGAACTTCCGCCTCGCGTCCTGGGACGGGGGCGGTCCTTCGGGAACGATTTTCGACCTGCGCCATCCGGTGCTGTGCGCGATGCCTGCCGACGGCTGGTGCGATTTGCAGTTCTATCCGCTCGTCCAGAATTCCAAGACCGTCCTGCTCTCGGCGCTGCCGGCGAAGATCGAACCGCTCGTGCGTTGCATTGACCGTCCCACCCGCCTGGCCAACCGGTCCTACCTTTTCGAGGCGTCGGTGGGGCGTGGCAAACTCCTGGTGAGCAGATTCAACTTTGGGCAAGCCCTCGGGTTGAACGATCCCGCCGGGATTTTCCTTCTCGACCAACTCGTTCGCTACGCCCTCGGACCCGATTTCAACCCCAGGGTATCGCTCCCCGCCCAAGTCCTGCAATCTAATGGCGCGAAATGAGCGTCAATGGGTCCTTCACCCGATCTCCCAACCTTGGCGATAGTCCTCTTTGAGGATCGCATCGGCGGCGGGGACGCCTTTCGCCTTGAGGTTGGCCACGTCCCATTCGATCCTCCGTCCCGTCCGCAAGGCGAGCACTCCCAGCAGCTCGATCTCGGTCAGCCGGGCGCCGTACCCGAAATTGCTCCCAGGGGCTTACCGCCCTTGAAGGCATCGACCCACTCGCGATGATGACCCGGAGACCGAGGCAAGGACGGGCACGGCTTGGGTGCGTCCGCCGGCGTCAGCAGGCGCGGCGAGTTGCTGGCACCGCCTCAGAGCAGTACGCCCTTGTCGCCGACGAACAAGCCTTAGCACCAGCTTCATTGACTCTAGCCGGGCTGGCACTTACGATCAACCCTATCCCTGGGTCAGTCGATGGAAGGTGCTTCGACGCCAGCATAGTCAATCATGTCGAGACGGGGGGCAGGTCACTTATGGAAGTCGAGGGCTTCGACCGCCGGCATCGCGGGTATGCGGAACGGAAGGCACCTTCCGCATCCATCCACTCGACAACACGTCGGCTAAGCTCTCCCTGTCGCAGGCGCGGGGCGAGTACAGGAAGCGGACGCTGGACGTGAGGTTCCCGAAGTACACGCGCTATGTCGCTGACGCCGCCGACACGGCCCGCGTCCTCCGCTCCTCGGGATACACCCCGCGTATCCCTTCTTGAACCGCGCCGAGCGGCCGGTTTCGCCGCTGACCTTCGGATCGCCGATTTCGAAAATGGTTGGATGAGAATCTCCCGACTGCCGCAAGGAGCAAAGCATCATGGAGTCAACGACCCCACGCCGACAGTTTCTGGGCGTAGCGGGGAATGCCGCCCTCGCCTTGTCAGGCATGTCCCTGCCTGCCGCCGAGCCGAATCATCGACCCAAAGTGGCGGCGGTCTTCACAGAGTTCACCTACCGCTCGCATGCCCACGTCATCCTGGAGAACTTTCTTGAACCCTATCTTTTCAACGGCAAACGGACTGATCCCGGCGTCCAGGTCGTCTCGTTCTTCGCCGATCAGACACCCAAGGGCCACATGACAGAGGACGTGGCACGAGAGTACAAGATGCCAATCTTCAAGTCGATCGACGAGGCTCTTTGCCTGGGCGGAAAGGAACTGGCTGTCGATGCCGTCCTCTCCATCGGCGAGCACGGCCGCTACCCCACCAACAAGCTGGGACAAACGGAGTACCCCCGCAAACGCTTCTTCGACGCAATCGTCGCCGTCATGCGCCGCTCCCAACGATTCGTACCCCTGTACAACGACAAACATCTGTCCTACCGCTGGGACTGGGCGAAGGAGATGGTCCAGACCGCAACGAAACTGGGTATCCCGTTCATGGCCGGCAGCTCGGTTCCGCTGGCTCAACGCATCCCCCCGTTCGGATTGCCGGCGGAGGCGGCCATTACCGAGGCAGTCAGCATCCACGGCGGCGGGGTCGAGTCCTACGACTTTCACGCCCTCGAGGTCTTGCAGTCCATCGTCGAGTTCCGCAAGGGCGGCGAGACAGGCATTTCTTCCGTCGAGTTCTTAAAGGGCGAAGCGCTCTGGAAAGCGGCTCAAGACGGACGTTGGTCCCTCTCGCTTGCGGAAAAGGCGATGGAGATGGAGTTAGGCAAGAAGCCGTCCAGCCTGAAGCAGGTCGAGGGCGAAAAGGGAGCCCAACCGCACGGCATTCTGTTGACCTACAAGGATGGCTTGCGGGGCTGTGTGCTCAAGGTCGGCCGGAGCGGCACCCGCTGGAACTTCGCCTGCTCGCTCAAGGGCGATCCGAAACCGTACGCGACCCGATTCTATGTCGGCCCGTGGCAAAACCGCAACCTGTTCAAGGCCCTGTCGCACGCAATCCAGCACCACTTTCGGACGGGGAAGGCTCCCTATCCCGTAGAGCGAACACTCTTGGTCAGCGGCGTGCTCGATGCGAGCATGCACTCGCGGGCAAACGCGGGGGAGGTGCTCAAGACGCCCCACCTGGAGTTTGCCTACGCGGCTCGCGATTTCAGGGCGATGCGTGAGATGGGCGCGAGCTGGAAGATCGTGACCGAAGCCACTCCCCAGCCACGGGGCATGGACCGGACGGGACGAAATGCAAATCGGTGAATGGAGGGAATCTGCGTTCCACCGCTGCCTTGGGATGCTGAGCGCACTTTCGAAGCGGTCAGGGCCGAAGGCTTACACCGTATAAACCAGCCGACATTTTTGATCCCGTCGAGAGCAGTAGCCTCCCGACAACGAGGAGTTTTGGTGCCGTAGTTGCCCTAACCGTAGCCGATAAGGTAGCGTTGAGCCGACCCCTTCGGGAGCGCGGATGATCTGGTCCCAAACGCTCTCGCCGATCGTCACCGGCGCGAGGGAATGGACGCCGAAGCTGAATCGCCAAGGCGACCGCGATCCCTGGAACAGCCTGACGCTGCTGGTGCTGGCGAGCAGCGGCCTGAAGATTGAAGATGGAGCGGGTTATCAGCCGGTCGGACGGGCAAGGCGTCGCGCCGGCGACGGAACTGTCCACCCCGGCCAATCTGCCGGCCACCGCCATGCACGACCCGTTCGATATGTCCAAGCTCCGCCTGCGCACCGACCTGCCCCGCGACCTCAAGGAGGTCTTCGCGAACGGCAAACCGATAGCGCAGCGGTGATGATCCGCTGTCGGCGATCTGCGTGCTGCAGAGGTCTCTTCCGGCGGCGAAGCTATTACTCGAGCCAGAACTTGTCCTTCTCGACCACCAGGGTGCGCTTGCCCTTGTAGCGATCATACACCTTGTTCATCTCGGCGATGTCATCGAACCAGCCGAGGATGTACGCCGCCCCGAACGTCTCGCCGGCCTTGACCTTCCTGCGGTGCAGTTCCTCGATGAAGCAGACGTAGCCGCGCTGGTGGCACCACGCCTCCGACACCTCCGCCGGGTCGAGCGTCATGCCGGCCAGCCACGGGCCCGGCTTGCCGTCGAGCTTCACCTGATACGCCCGGATTATCCGCTCCGGCACCCGGCCGCCCTTGCGCTGATACAGGTATTTGGCGTCGGGTCCGAAGTCGTCTCGGAACTCCGCCGCGCGGAGCGGCTTGCCGAGGTAGCTCAAGTAGACCTGCGTGAAGTTGTCCCCGCCCTTGTGGCGGATGTGGCCCGGCATGTCGATGCGATAAAACAGGTCATCCACGTCGTTGGCGCTGGTGATCCGCTCGCACGAGAGGACGTAGCGCACGCCGGGCTGGAAGACGAGGGTCTGCTCCCAAGTCGAGCCGGCCTTGTAGCCCTCGCCCGGCTTGTTAAACGTGTAGCGGAGGCGGACGGCGACGAAGTCCGCGCCCTCGACCACCTCGGGTTTCAGCTCCTTGGCCTGTGTGCAGACCTGCGGGCCTTCGACGTAGTGCTTGGGCAGTTCGCCGTGCAGCTTCGGGTCGCGCGGGTAACCGTCGTCGCGCCAGCCGGGCGCCATGAGGAAGTCCATGATGTGCAGGCCGAAACCGAGGTCACGCGCCCCGGTCTTCTTGTCGAGGAAGCTGCCGGCCGCAATGCCGCTGACGTAGCCCTTCGTGCGGACGCGCGCTTGCAGGACGTCGGTGTCGATCTGGAGGTACGTGTCGGCCCGTTCGACTTGGATGGTCTTCTTCGGCTCGGCGCCGGCCGGGATCGCCGTCGCGAACAGAGTGAGGCACGGCGGCAGCAGGACGGCGAGGCGAAGGGATTGCATGGGTTTCCTCCCGGATGGCGAACAGGGGGCCGATCAGGGCTTGAACGCTTCCACGGCCAGTCGCTGTACCTCACGCCGCATGTCTGTACCGATCTTTCCCGGATGTCCCGCCCCTGGCGGCCTCGGCTACGACACCCGCGGCTGATGCTAACCCCTGGAAGGTGCGATGGCAAGGATTCCCCCAACCCGATGTCGCATGGATCAACTCCGCCGGGGGCTGAATCCGCTGCAAAAGCCTCTTCCCCTTTCCTCAGCCTCCGGCAGCGACTGGCGCGACGCACCGCGGGCGCACGGCGACGGCCTTCTGACGCGCTGGCCAGACGCGGCCAACCTCGATCCGTCTCCGGGGCCGGGCCTGGGCGGGCGATCCGCTCCCGAAGCGGCGCGAAGAGCTGGAGCGGGACCACGACTTCGGCCAGCGGCAAGCGGATGTTTTTTGGCGTGCGTGCCTCACCAGCTTCGCCCCGATCGTGACCAGCTTCTCACGCAAGGTTGCAAGGAACCTTCCTCGGCCAGCTTGCTACGCGCACCAGGGTGATCTTCCTTCCTGGTTCTTCTCGGCGCACACTGTCTCCTGCTAGTGCCACGGACCTGTCTAACGGACGGTCCTCTCTCGTTCCCCCCTGTGCCTTCCCCTCCGGCCCACCCCTGCGTGTAGTCTCTTCCCCTCCTTTATCCGTGCGCCGATGCTGCCTCCGCCGGTGAAACGCTGCCCGACGGCTTCTCGACTATCTCCAGCACCAACTGGCGTGCCTTCCGCCTGAGCGCCTGGATCTGCTTCTCCCTCATCTGGGCCAGATACTCCTCTTGACTCCGACGCACGTACGTCATCCCGTGCTTGAGTGCCAGATAAACGATCCGTGCCAGCTTGTGCGCCGTCGCCGTCAAGGCCGCCTGCGTCCCCAGCCGCCCTCTCATGCGCCGCAGAAACCCTCCCAAGGCCCCGTTGCTGTGGTGTGGACTCTGGGCCGCCAGACGCAACGCCTGCGCCGCCCGATTCACCCCCCGACGCGTCCCGCTGAACTTGACCCGCCCGCCGGTCTTCTTCCAGTTGGGGCACAGACCCAGACAGCTACAGAACTTCTTCACCGTCGCGAACTGCGACACCCCCGGCCCCAGCTCGCTGATCAGGGTCAACGCCGTCAGCTCGCTGATCCCCTCGATCTCCGTCAAGTCCAGGCCCACGACGTAGTACAACGCCGTCCGGACATCGAAACCGGGCGAGTTGACGCGGCGCTTGGGACGCGCCTTCGGCTTCAAAGGTGGCAAGGCCCGATTACACTTCATCCGCCCCAACTGAAGGGCGATCTGCGCGTCCGCCTGCTCCACCTGCCTTAGGGAGAACTGCCAGGCCTCGTAGGCCAGCTTCAGCTCGAACAGGTGCTCCTCCCGGTACGAGCCGGTCAAGGCCTGGGCGATCTCCGCCTCGCTGGCCTTACATTGCTTGTCCCGGTACTTGGCCAACTTCTCCGGTGCCCGTGTCCCGCACAGGATCGCCCGGTGACGCCGGTGATGTCGCTAAGGATTTCGGTCAGCTTCAGGTTCATCTGCTCCAGGGCCTTCTGCATGTGCTGCACGCGCTTGCTGGCCTGGCGGACCACGTTGGCCCGCTGCCGCAGGTAGGCGCGTAGCCGGCACGTCTTCTCGTCGGGCCGGAAGGCCGCCGCCAACAGACCGACGCTGTGCAGCCGGTAGATCCACTGGCAGTCGCGGCGGTCCGTCTTGGGACGCCCGCGCAGCTGGTGACTGTAGCTGGGATCGACCAGGAGGACCTCAAACCCTTCGGCCTGAAGCAACTCGTACAAGGGGACCCAGTAGACGCCGGTCGATTCCAGGGCGATCGTGGTGACTTGATGCTCACGCAGGAAGGCCACCATGGCTTTCAGGCCATCCGTATGGGCCGGGAACTCTTGAATCAAGCCGGAATCGGCTTCGGTCGTGAAGCCGACGCAGACCCAGTGGGAACGGGAACCGATGTCGATGCCGGCCGCGTGCGGACGTAGTACGGGCAGTGCTTGGACCTGGGCGGCCTCCTTGTGCCGAAGGGCTTCGCCCTTGGCCTTGGCCCGGGTCTTGCGACGGTTAGAGGCTTGGCGTTGGGCCTGGGCCTGAGCTTGTTGGCCGCTGGGAGCAGTGGCGGAGGCTGGTCGGCGCCTGGTCGCGGATGCCGTCGTAGCAAACCCCCGAAAAAGAGGAGAGAAGAGAGAATCGGCGTGCATGCCCCGAGGCGGTGTGCGGAGGAGGTGGCAGTGACGAATCACAAATCACTGTTGCAAACGGGAACCGCACGATCGCGGGAAGTATCCGCGTGGGTCGGGGTCACCAATGATGAGGCCGAAAACGCTCCCCGGCTCAGAGTCCTCTACGGGGAAGATTCGAGGGAGTCTAAACCACCAAACGAAGTACCGAGTCAGGACACACCCCGCCAAGGCTTAAGCTAGCTTGCCCCCGGTTCCTTGGCGATGGCGTTCTCGCGCAGCGAGAATAAGGAGTCCTCTCGACCTTACAGAACGTGTTCCGCATCTAAACGGCTGCTACCTTCGACCCGCGAACGCATACACTCAAGCAACTGCAGCGAGAGGTTCCGCCCAGACCCCAAAAAAATGGCGAGTCCTCGGCGATCCGACGTGTTGGGTTCTGGGTGATTCCACCTCCACCTCCCCTCTCCACCCAATCCGACACGTGGGCCGGGGGGCGGGATGCGTGTCGGCGTGCATGGATCGCCGCTAAATGGCTCCCACAATGGAGAAATGATGCCCGGTCCGTGAAACGTTTCGTCGGAACGAAAGGGGTTGAGAGGTTGCGGTAGCTACAGAAGGAATCCGGAAACTATCGCCGCTGCCCCCTCGCCAGCGGCGTTCTTCTGTCCTTTTTCTCCCCTTCTCTGACGCCCTGCTTTCCCCCACCGTAGAATGAGCCGCGGTATAGGCGGTCCTCTCTACTCCCCAAGACAAGGGCGATCGATGCGCACGCTCCTGCTCGCATGCTCCGTGGCAATGCTGACCGGCTGCTGCGCGGCGGGCTCTCGACCCGACCTCGCCCGCCCGATCCCGCCGTCAGCACCTAACCCGATGGGCGTGGTGTTCGTCGCCAACGGCTCCGGCGATTTTCGCACCGTATCCACGAATCTGGGCCGGGTCGTGGCAGAGACGTCCGCCCCGCTGCAGGTCGAGACCGTGCCCTGGTCCCACGGCTTCTGCCGCTACGTCACTGACCACCTCGGTCACGCCAATCATATACACCAGGGGGCCCAGCTCGCGGCCGAGGTGACCACCTACCGCCAGGCTTACCCCGGCCGCAAAATCTACCTGATCGGCCACAGCGCCGGCTGTGCCGTCGTCCTGGCCGCCGCTGAAAGGTTGCCGGCCGACAGCGTGGACCGCCTTATCCTGCTGGCCCCGTCGGTGTGCGTCAGCTACGACCTGCGCCCGGCCTTGCGTACCGTCCGCTGCGGCATCGACGTGTTCTACAGTGACGAGGACAGCGTGATCCTCGGACTGGGCACGCTGATCGTGGGGACCGCGGATCACCTCTGCCGCACGGCGGCGGGGCAGTATGGCTTCCGGCCGGTCTGCGACTGCCCGGCGGATGCGGCCCTGTACAACAAGCTGCGGCAACACCCATGGGACCCCGTCGTCGCCTGGAGTGGGCATGGCGGCGGCCACTACGGCAGTAACCAGGCCGGCTTCCTCCGCGCGTACGTCCTGCCTCTTTTGGTTGCCAACTGAAAGAGCGGCGTGAACGGATACGTCCGCTGGAATGTAAGACGACGGCCCTATTCTCACACCAACGCAGGCCTTCTCCCAGCCCCAAAAATGTTGGGCCTTCCCCCGGCGGTCCGACGTCGTAGGGTCTGGGTGATTTTACCCCCACCCCTCCCCCTCTCCCTGATCGACAGCTGGGCAGTGGCGGCGGTTCGCGGGCCTCAGAACGTGAGCCTGCATACCGTAGACGCCGGCCTCGATGACCCAGCGTGTTCGCACACTCCTGCCCTCGGTGTCCTCTCGCCCCATGTACTCGCCGGATTGAACGTCGTTCGAAGCGTATCCGTTGCAGCGGTTGCCGTCAGCGGCCGGGGCCTGACCCGACGGCGGAAGGCCAGTTCCCCTCCCGATGCAACTTGACCAGGGCGGCGTGCGACAGCGGGCGAGACAGGTCCTCGGCGTCCTCGTTCATCTAGGAGTAGAGCAGCACGGTCGGCCTTCCGGCCATCTCATCCTGTAGCCGCTTTACCTCCTCTGGAGCGAATCCCACCTTCTTCCGTCAGAAGTTGACGACTGTCTGCGAGGTGAACTTGACGAAGATCCAGTGGGCGAACGCCTTGCCGCCGCCCAGGTCGAAGTAGAAGGCGATGGCTCCGTCCTCGCGGTCGCGGTCGTCCCGGGCGTGGCCGTCGGCGGGGTCGGTCCCCGAGTTCATGTGGACGTCGTGGATACCGCTGCCGACCGGGGCGTAGGTGACGCCGTAGACGGCCACCCGGTCGCAGCCCTCCGTCAGCTTGCTGACCTTGTCGTACAACTCGTCGTTCTCGATGCCGCGGAAGTCGCCATCGGACAGGCCGAGGTAGTCCACCCCGCTGTTCGGGCCGGACCCGTAGGCCAGCTTCACGCCAGCCTGGAAACCGAACGTGGGAATGTCCGCCGCGTTCAGGTTTTCGAGCTTCTCCGCGTAGGTGACCTCGGTCCCCTCGTCGGAGCGGATGTTGACGGCGGCCTCGTAGAGGCCGGCGAGGGGGCCGTCGGGGATCCGCACGGCGAGGTAGATATGCCGCCCGGTGTCGTGCCCGCCCGCGAGCGGGACGTGGGAGGCGAACTGGAACTGGGCGACCAGACGCCCGAAGGTGTGGGCCGGCAACTTGCCCGAAGGCAAGACGTTGTTGGTGAAGTGGTGGTGCGGCACGGCATCCTCCCCTGAAAGCCTGGGCATTGCTCTGGGTCGGCTTGGGCGACCCACCGTAAGAAAAGTGAATCTAACCGCCGTGATGGCCACTGTCAACCAGCGACGACGAAAATTGGCTGGTACAAACAGAAGAAGGAAGAACCGCGATTTGGCTACTCCCCGATTTCTCTCTCTGAAATATGCGACCAAGAGGGAATCCCCCTCAGGAGGGGCCGATTGGCCTCGGCCCTCTTGTCTTACTTCAGAATCCGCCTGGAACTCGATGCGCTGGGCGGGCACCAGGCGGTCACACTCGATGGCCAGACTCGGCCGCTCGCCCCCGGAAGCCACCTCGAAGCGGCGGCCCTCCCCCGGCATTAGTCCCTTGAGCGACCCGCTCGCCCGCACCCCGTTGACTGCCACGAACGCGTCATAGTACAGTGGGGCCACGCCGACATTGGACACCGTCACCCGCGATGCGGTAGGGCCGGCCTCGAAGGCGGTGACCTCGAGCCGATAGCCGCAGGCCATGCTATGTTCGCGGAGCCGGCCGGCCGTCGTCCAGCGGGGCCACTGCTCGCAGATCATGAAGGTGACGTGGAAGTTTCTGATCTCCCTCGCCCACGCGGCAGCCACACGCTCGGCCCGGGTTCGGTCGGGGAAGAGCACCTCTCCGCCCATCGGCGACCGCTTCCAGCGGTCCCGGCCGAAAAAGTCCCAGCCCTCGCGGTTGTACCCCGGCTTCCAGGCCTCCGCGAAGGTATCGTCGAAGACGCCGAAACGCAGGTCGAGTATCCCCTGCTGCGACGTGAAGGGCGAACGAGTGGCGTCGTGGGCGTCCTGCGAGATCATCCAGGGCGTCTGCTTGAAGACCTCGGCCATGCGACGGAAGTACTCGGCCTGGAACGCCTTGCTGGGAAAGGTTTGTCCAAGCCTCTCCGGCCCGGAGTAAATGTGGTATTCCGCCCACAGGCCGAAGCCCGTCTCCAGGAACGCCAGGCGGGGGTCGCGGTCGTACTTCTCGGCGAACTTCTCGTAGAACTCCAGGAAGAATCGTCGGTACTCGGGGTGGGACCAGTCGGGGAAGGAGGTGTCGCGGCCCTCGCTCTTGGCGTGCGTCTCCTTGTAGTCGGGCAAGGCCTTGATGTACTCGGGAACGGTGGTCTTCCGGCCGGGCATGGTCTCGTAAAACCGAAACACGGCCTGGTGCCCGCGGCCGGCGATGGCCGTGAGCTTCCGCTCGATGGCGGACCAGTCGTACTGGCCCTTCTTCCGCACGACGTCGTCGTAGCGGAGGTAAGAGAACTCAAGCTGGACGGCATCGGTGCGGCAGTTTTCGGACGCCTCCCACATGACCAGGCCGGTCATGGGCTGGACGCCGGTGATGTTACTGTGCAGGGGCACGGGGCGGAAGTCGTCGGCGGGAACGGGGCGAGCGGCGGCCAGACAGGCGACCAGGACTAGGGCGGCAAGTGTTAGACCCGCGATGCCACGGCTGTCCAACATCTGGCGTGTTCCGACGCTAGCGGAGGGGAGCGACTGACTTTTCTGCGGGTCCATGATACGCCCTCGATTCGCAATGTCAGGCGGGCCTGCCCGGACGCAAGACCTCCCGGAGCCAGGAAAGGTCGAGATGCCGAGGAGGAATATATAGAAAAATGGAATCGAGGGCGGCGGTCTGGCTCCGCGTCCTGGCCTTCGCATCTGACAACGAGGTACCGGGAGTGAAGCTCGACGTTACCGGCCGGTGGCGTCGGCTGAACGGGTTTCATGGAGCGAACTGCGGCACTGAGAGCCGCGTAATAGGAGCTGATTATGGCCTTCTTCAGGTGGGGCAGTCGTCGTTGGGGGATGATCCTGCTGGGGATTTGGCTGATCGCGGCCAACCTTCTCCCCCTCGTCAACGTCTCGATCCCTTGGGGCGGGACGGCCCTGGCTGTACTGGGCATCGCCGCCGGTGTCCTGATATTGCTGGAGAGGTGAGCCGTCCTGAGCGTGCCCCTAGTCGGCCCTGTCGCTCATGGCCTTGCGCAGCTGCTTGGTCAGTTCGTCCAGATCGGGCGATCGCACGGGCAGACCGCTTCTCTCGAAGGGGGGCGTGCAAGAACTTTCGGCAAAAATCTGCACGGATTGGCTACGCCCTCCGGAAAACGCTTCCGCCGACGTCTACCCGCTGATACGATGTGCGCATCGCGAATGCCTGGAGCTTCGTCGGGCGGAACGCGCCGGGCGAACTTCCGCGCCTGGGACGATTCGGCGGAGGATGCCGTACGGCGTGGCGTGATTCCGAGTCTTCGGGTGGCTAACCAAAGCAACTTCCGAGGGGCCTGCAGAAGGTTCTGAAGCCATGGATAAAAGAACATTCATCAAACTGTCCGCGGGGATGCTGGCCACCCCGCTCGCCTCCGCATCGTGCCCCGGGAAGCCGGCCGACCGGCCGAGGAACTGGGCGGGCAATTACCAGTACGGCACGGACAGCCTGGAACCGGCGAGGTCGGTCGAGGAAGTCCAGAAACTCGTCCGAAGGCACGCCAAGCTCAAGGTGCTGGGCACGCGGCATTGCTTCAACAGCATCGCCGACAGCACGGCGAACCTCCTCTCCCTGGCGCCGATGAACGGGGTCGTTGAGTTGGACTCCCGGGCGCGTACGGTCACGGTCGAGGCGGGCATGCGCTACGGCCGGTTGTGCCCCTACCTCCAGGAGAAGGGCTTCGCGCTGCACAACCTCGCCTCCCTGCCCCACATCTCCGTCGCGGGTGCCATCGCCACCGCGACGCACGGGTCGGGGGACAAGAACGGCAACCTGGCGACGGCGGTCGCCGGCCTCGAATTCGTCACGGCCGACGGGGACGTGCGGAAGCTGTCCCGCGAACACGATGGCAAGGTTTTTCCGGGGGCGGTCGTCAACCTCGGCGCCCTCGGCGTGGTAACGAAAGTTACGCTGGACATCCAGCCCGCCTTCCTGATGCGGCAAGACGTCTACGAGAACCTGCCCCTGGCCCGGCTGGCAGACCACTTCGAGGACATCGTATCGGCCGGCTACAGCGTGAGCCTGTTCACGGACTGGCGGAACAAGCGGGTCAACGAAGTCTGGTTCAAACGCCGCGTCGAGAAGGGAACCCCCCGGGAGGCGAATCCGGAGTTTTACGGCGCCAGGCTGGCCGCCCGGAACCTCCACCCGATCGCCGAGCTGTCGGCGAAAAACTGCACGGAGCAGATGGGCGTCCCCGGGCCCTGGTACGAACGGCTGCCGCACTTCCGCATGGGCTTCACCCCCAGCAGCGGCAACGAACTGCAATCGGAGTACTTCGTCCCCCGCAAGCACGCCGTCGAAGCCATTCTCGCGGTCGAGCGGCTGCGCGAGCTAGTAAGCCCCCACCTGATGATTTCGGAGCTGCGCACCATCGCCGCGGACCGGTTGTGGATGAGCCCCTGTTACCGGCAAGCCAGCCTGGCCGTCCACTTCACCTGGAAGCCCGACTGGGATTCCGTGCGGCAGGTGCTGCCTGTGATCGAAAGGGAGCTGGCCCCGTTCCGCGCCCGGCCGCACTGGGGCAAGTTATTCACCCTGGACCCCAGGGAACTGCGGCAGCGCTACGAGAGGTTGCCCGACTTCCATCGCCTCCTCAAGGAGCTCGACCCACGGGGCAAGTTCCGCAACGACTTCCTGGACACGAATGTCTACGGCTGACCCCGGGCGTCCGTCTGCTGCTGCGCACTTGACAGCGCCTATCAGGAAGACTCTAATCGGGCGAACGATGCGCGCTGCAGTTCCATCGCCCCCTGGCGGCTTGGCCCGAGGCAGAATGCCGATGGGAACGGAACCGGCACCGCTCACTACTCACCCCACATGGCGACAGGAAACCGACTGGCCGGGGTGCTGCTCAATTTGCCGCTCTGTTCATAATTGAATTGGCATCCAGACCGCGACAAGAGCGGGCGACTATGCCAAAAGTGAATGTTGACCCGTTTCTGAGGATGGCGCCGATGCGTCGCGCATATCTGCTCTCTCTCTGCCTGGCCCCTCTCGTCTTGTTGCTCCTGGCGGGCTTTGCTGCCCAGAACCAGGCCGCTTTTCGCCCGGATGGCCCGCAGCCGCAATCCGACATCGATCGCGACTTGCTCGAAACCGATATTCCAGCGCTACAGAGGTTTTACGCGACGCGCAAATACACAGTGACGCAGGTCGTTCGGTGGTACCTGTCGCGCATCGCGAAATACAACGGGATTTACAAGGCGGTCGAAACGCTTCATGAGCACGACGCGCTCGAGCGGGCTTTGGCGCTCGATAACGAGGCGAGCGCAGCCGGGCGAAGCTTCAAGCCAACAGCGCTATGGGGTGTGCCGATCGTCATCAAGGCAAACACCAGCATCCGAGGCAAGGTCACCACCGATGGCTGGAGCGGCTACAAGATTCCAGGCCACGAATTGATCGCGCCTGCTGACGCCGCCGTGGTCAAGAAGTTGAAGGCCGCCGGCGCCGTCCTCCTCGGCCAGACGAATATGCCGGACTTCGCCGCAAGCGACACCAATCGCAGCACCTCGTTCGGTCGCACCGGCAACGCCTACGACGTACGTTTCAGTCCGGGCGGTTCCTCCGGCGGCACCGTCACGGCGGTCACGGCCAACCTGGCGATGCTCGGGACAGGCACCGACACCGGCAACTCGATCCGCATGCCGGCGGCTGCGAGCGGTGTCGTCGGTTTCTTCCCGACGCGCGGGCTGGTCAGCATTGCCGGCATTGCACCGCTCGACTGGCTGCTCGACAATACGGGACCCATCGCGCGAATGTCACGGACGTGGCCATCACATTGAGTGTCATGGCGGGCGAGGATCCGCTCGATGCCCGCACCGCAGGTTCCGCGGCAAAGAGGCAGCCCCCTCCGTACGTCCAGTATTTGAAGGCCGACGCGCTCAAGGGCAAACGCCTGGGCGTTCCCGCGTTTGTCCTGCAAGGCTCTGGCGTTCCGTTTCAGGGAATCTCGTCCTCGCTCTCAGGGGATGAGGCTCAGAAGCGGCGGCGCAAAGGCTCCATCCCGCTGCGGCCGGAGACGCGGGACGCCTTCCTGCGAGGGATCGCCGGCCTCCGTCAGGCAGGCGCGACGATTGTCTTCGACGATGCTCTCCTGCCGGACAGCTTTGCCGACGCGATTAGTCGGGTATACACACGTCCTTATATCCGCCAGGGCACCGAGAACTTCCTGCGACACTTTGGCCCATCGCAATACCATTCGATCGCGGAGTATGAAAAGGTGGTCGGCTCACCGATTCCCGCCGTCATCACCGGCGCTGCCGGGACGGGCGTGGATCAACGGCCCCAGGATGCTGTGAAGCAGGCCCTCCTCGAATCCGATCCTCAGGCGGATGCGAATTACTTCGGCCCGCGCCGACGAGCCCTCCGGGCGTATAACGAGGTCTTCGACCGCTTCAAACTGGACGGTCTGGTCTATCCCGCAACGCAGATGCCGCCCCCCGACGAGACCATGCCGCAGAACGGACAGCTCAGCAGCGGTCCCCACAGCAATACGAGCTGGGTGAACATGATTGGGGTGCCCGCCATCGTGGTGCCTGCGGGTTTCCACGCCGACGGGCTGCCGTTCGGTCTGGAAATCGCTGCCCGGCCGTGGCACGACGGTGATTTGCTTGGCTACGCCTACGCATACGAGCAGGCGGCGAAATCGCGTCGCCCGCCCGTACTTGTCGATCGCGGACTTCTGCCCGCGCAACTAAGTTCTATGCGCTCCACATGGCGCCGCGGGGCCGTGTGCTGACGGACCTTGTTTGCGCGTGAATGTCTGTCACCCCCGGGTGATGAAGCGCTTACGGTCCACGGATTGAAGGTTCCGGCATGGGTTTTGCGCAGAATCCGGATTCTGTTTCCCGCGGACATCGGTAGTCGGCCGGAGTGTGGCGGCCGCTGGCCTAAACGCGCGAGAGGACCGACCCGGGAATACTCCCGCGGCCGGCATGGGAGCCGGTTATCGGAATGGTCCTTCCGTGTTTGTCGGGGCCGACCAGTCCTGCAAAACCACACGGCCCTGGAGCGGCCCCGGTATCGCTTCCTGGCCCGGCGTTCGACGTGCCGCTGTAGGTCCTCCTGCGTCAGCTTCGCGACCGAGAAGCGCACGCCGAGGGTGGCGGCGAAGTGCCGGAGGTGCATCTTGACCGTCTGCAGGGAATTGGCCTCCATGGCCCCGTGCGCGTGGGCGGCGGTATAGAGTTCCAGCAGTTCGCCCAGCGTCAGGGGCTTCGCCGGCGGCTCGGCCTTGGGCGGTTGAGTAAGCTTGCCGTCGGAGAGCAGGAAGGTGGCGATGTCGGCCTGGGGCGGGATGGGGAGCCGGCCGC
This sequence comes from uncultured Planctomycetota bacterium, assembly GCA_963767535.1. GTDB lineage: Bacteria > Planctomycetota > Planctomycetia > Gemmatales > Gemmataceae > JAJPHU01. The sequence goes on along the minus strand of CAVYEC010000003.1, from coordinate 2,856,725 downwards.
GCTGGGCCAGTCCGATGTTCTCTTCCAGCCGCAGGCGAATGGCCTCGGCGTCGGAGCGGCTGGTGGCCTGGACGGTCTTTTTGAACTGCCTTCCGCCTCAGCGGAAGCAGATCTTGAAGCGTCCTGAGGTGGGGTGTCGTTCGAGCCATGCCATGGGGTGTGTCCTCCGGGATAGCGGATTGTACGCCGCCGGCCCTTCGGGAGGCCAGCGACGCAAGCCCAACGCAACCCCAGTGACACACCCCAAATACACCCCAGACGCGGGGGGTGAAAAGAACAAGGACTCACGCCTCGCGACGTAAGTCCTTGTACTGTCCAGTGCCGAAGAGAGGACTCGAACCTCCACTCCCTAAACGGGAACCAGGTCCTGAACCTGGCGCGTCTGCCAGTTCCGCCACTTCGGCGCGGCCCGTTCGTCAGATGCAGTTGCGTGAGGTATCTTAGAGACCGTTCCGCGCCCCCGTCAAGGGGTCGTCGCCGGGGTAAGCAGGCCAGAGGCCATCAACAGCTTTGCAGGGGAGAGGGGTGGGTCATACAAAGGCTGAAGGACTTCGCTCTCTACCATTTCCGCAAGCACAAGACAGGACACGCCATGCCGCGCCGTCAGCTCACCCCCGAGATGCTCCAGGAGATCCGCGACTTGGCCGCCGGCTGGGGCAAAATCGTCGCCAAACGCGCCTTCGGTGAAGGTGGCCCCGGCCTCGACGTGGACTTCGACGCTATGGAGCAAATTGCCCGCGCTGCCGCGGCCGGCCTGACTGAGGGAACCCTATCCACCACCTTGGAGCAACAGGCCCAGACTCTTGGCGAAGAGCAACCCTGTCCCGCCTGCGGCACCCCCTGTCCGGTTCGACGCGAACCGCGCGACCTGGCCACGCCCGGGGCCACCGTCCGCCACAGCGAGCCGGCCTGCCACTGCCCCGCCTGCCGGCGGGACTTTTTCCCCCCAGCGAACCCCACTGCGCCTGGATAACCACGGCTACTCCCCCGCTGCCCTGCGCCTGATCGTCCAACTCGCCGCGCGGCTGGGTTCCTTCGCCGACGCCGCCTGCGCTCTGACACAGACCGGCCTGCCCATTTCCGCGCAGCACGTGCGCACCCTGGCCGGGCTGGTCGGTGCCGAACTGGTGGGGCAGCGCGACCGCAAGGCAGGCCTCAGCCGCAGCAAAGTGCCGGTGCGTGTGGCGGCGACGCCGGGGGTCGTGGCCGTCGAGGTCGATGGCGGGCGGCTGCGCACCCGCGCCACCGACGCGGGCGCGGGCGTCCACGCGGCGCAGAACAAGGAGGACAAGATCGCCTGCCTGGTCAGTCTCGAAAGCAAAGTCTCCGCGCAGGACCCGCAGCCCGAACCGCCGCCGTCGTTCCTGCTGCCGCGCCGCGTCGAGCGACTGGTGCAACAGATGGCGGGGCAAGCGGGCGAGGCGGCGGATACGGCCGGACCCCTGGAAAACCAGGCCCGGCAGCCGGCGGACCGGCGCGACACCGAGGACGAGTCGTGGCCGCCGCGCAAGCGGGTGCGTACGTGCGTGGCGAGCATGGCCAACAGTCGGGCGTTCGGGCGCATGGTGGCGGTGGAGGCCAAGGAGCGGGACTTCTACCGGGCGCAGCGCAAGGCATTCGTGGCGGACGGGGCGGCCTACAACTGGAAGCTGCAGCAGCGCTACTTCGCGGGCTTCGTGCCGGTCGCCGACTTCTTGCACGTGCTCTGCTACGTGTACCGGGCGGCGTGGGCGCTGGCGGCCGAGGAGGCCAAGCGCTGGGACCAATACGTGCGGTGGCTGCGCGCGTGCTGGCAGGGCCGGGTGGCGGAGGTGATCGAGCAGTTGCAGGACTGGCAGGGGCGGCGTGGGGCGGCCGCCACCGGGGGAGGAGCTGCCGGCGAGTGACCCGCGGCGCACGGTGGCGGAGGCGCTGGGCTACTTCGGCCACAACAAGGAGCGCATGAAGTACCCGGAGTACAGGCAGCAAGGGCTGCCGGTCACGAGCAGTCTGGTGGAGTCGCTGGTGGGGCAGGTTAACGCACGGGTGAAGAGCAAGGTAACGCCCCGGCGGATCACGTGATTGACATGTGATTTATGGTGGATGGCATCCGTTCCCTTTTTCGGAGGATGTCACCATGTCCGCCTTGTCCTCTCGCTCCCGTTCTGACGCCGCTGCAACCCAGCGCTGGACCGAACGCCTCGAACGCTTCGCGGCCGGCAACCGTACGGTCGTCGCGTTCTGCGCCACCGAAGGCGTGTCCGAGTCCAACTTCTACCTGTGGCGCCGACGGCTCGCTCAACCGTCCATGCCCACCCCAAACGAACCGAAGGTGGTGCCCATCCGCCTCACACCACCTCCCGCCCCCGCGACGCCCATCGAACTGGCCCTCCCATCCGGGGCCGTTGTTCGGTTCCCCGCCGATGTCCGCCCGGAACTCCTCGTCGCGATCCTGCGCGGATTGGAGGAGCGACCATGTTGACCGTTCCACCTACCACCAAACTCTGGTTCGCCTCCGCCGTTGATCTACGCCTGGGATTCGACGGCTTGTCCCAGTTGGTCCGCACCCAACTCTCCGCCGATCCGCTCTCGGGCCACCTGTTCGTGTTCACCAATCGCTCGGCCGACAGGGTCAAGGTTCTGTACTGGGGCGGTCATGGTTTGTGTCTGTGGTGCCAGCGATTGGAAGCCGGGCGTTACCACTTCCCTGAAGCCACGGCCGCCGGGATCGAACTGACCGCCGCCCAGTTCGCCATGATCCTCGACGGCATCGACCTGTCCCGCGTCCGACGCTTCAAACGCTTCTCTCCACCCGAAGCAAAATCTTCGCGCTACCCGCCGGCCTGATCGGTGTTCAAAGGGCATGGATGCCGCAGCACCACTGGTCGATTCCTCTCTGCCGGCCGACGTTCCCACGCTCCAGGCGATGGTGCGGGAGTTGCTGGCCCGCAACCAGCAACTCGAAGCCCGGATCGCCGAACTGACGGCCAAACTGGACGCGGCCCTGAAGCACCGATTTGGTCGCCGCAGCGAGCGCCGCCCACCACCGCCCACGACCGCCGCCGGGGAGCCGCCGCCCCGGCGCGATGAACACGGACGCTCGCCGCTGCCCGAACATCTCGAACGTCGCGAGGTCATCCACGACCTGACCGAGGCCCAGAAGTTGTGCCCGTGCTGCGGTCGGTCGCGGGCGTGCATCGGGGAGCAGACCACCGAGCAACTGGACCTGGAACCCGCTCGGTTTTTCGTCCTCCGCACCGTCAAGAAGAGTTACGCCTGCCGGCACTGCAATCCCCAGACCGTGCCGGGCGAGCAACGCCTCCAGACCGCTGGCCCCGCTCAGGTCGGCCCGATTGCAAAGGGGTTGTGCGGTCCGGGGCTGTTGGCCCACGTCGTCACCGCCAAGTTCGCCGACCACACGCCCGTGCATCGACTCGCCGGCCAACTGGCGAGGTCGGGCGTGACGATCGCGTCCTCGACGCTGGGTGACTGGCTGTTCCGGGCGTCGGAGTTATTGACGCCGCTCTACAAGTTGATGCATCGGCGGTTGCTGCTGTCGCGTGTGATCCACGGCGACGACACCGGTGTGAAGTTGCGGGTGCCTGGTTCGAATCGCACCAAGAAGGCGCACCTGTGGACGTGCATCGGGGACGCGGACTATCCGTACGTGCTGTTCGACTTTACCAGTGACTACACGGCCCAAGGGCCGGAGCGGTTCCTGGCCGGGTACGCGGGTTACTTGCAGGCGGACGCGCTGGCCCAGTATGAGGGGCTTTACCGCGACGGCCGGGTGAAGCACGTGTGTTGCGTCGCTCATGCCCGGCGCAAGTTCGTGGCCGCCGGCGACGCTGGCGACGAACGGGCGAGCAAGGCGCTGGAGATGATCGGTCGCTTGTACGCCGTCGAACGGTCGTTGCCGCCGTTGCTGCTGCCCTCGGACGACCTGGCGCAACGGGACCAGCGCCAGCAGCGTGAAGAGCAACGTCGCCAATTGCGGCAACGCGACGCCGAGCCGGTGTGGGGAGAACTGTTGATGTGGCTCGACGAGCAGAAGCCAGGCGTGTTGCCGAAGTCGCCGTTGGGGAGTGCGATCGGGTACGCCTGGAACAACTGGGATGCGTTGAAGCGATACCTCGAACAGGGCTTCCTGGCGCTGGACAACAACCTGAGCGAAAGAACGCTTCGCGTGATCGCACTGGGCCGTAATGCCTGGGGCGTCATCGGAAGCGAAGTGGGCGGGCAGACGGCAGCGGTGTTGTACTCCGCCGTCGGCACCTGCAAGCATCTGGGGATCGACCCGTTCGCGTACCTCCGCGACGCACTGCCGGGGTTGTTCGCGTTGGGCGAGACGCCGACGGCGGAGCAACTGCTCGACTGGTTGCCGGATCGTTGGCTATTGAAGCGGGCGCGAGGTCAACTCGTCCGAGATGCGACCGACAAGTAAACCTCGATCCATCAACGCGCTTCAAACCCGCTGGTCTACGATCAGTGGGTCCAAGCCCCGTGCGCTACCAGCCGACGAGCGACGTGATTCGCCGGGGCGTTACAGAGCAAGCAGAAGTACTGGAACCGCGGGGAGGGGGCGGAGGCGATCCTACAACTGCGTGCGGCGGCCCTGAGCGAGGATGGGCGCCTGGACCGCTACCTCAGGGAGCGCCCGGGATCGCCCTACCGGCGCAGACAGCAACAGGGCGACCACACAGCCACGGCCAAGATTCCTAACTTACAAACCCGTTGATGGCCTCAGCAGGCCATGCGTCTTCAGCCAGGCGGCGAGTTGCTCCGGCCACGCCGAGGCCGCGCCTCGACCGACCGCCAGCCCGACGCCGTGCTCGCCCTGCTCGTAAATGTGCAGTTCCGCCGGCACCTTCGCCTTCCGCAGCGCCTCGTAGAACAGCACACTGTTTTCCGGCGGCACCGCTCGATCGGCGCTGGTGTGAAACAGAAACGTCGGCGGCGTCCGGGCCGTCACCTGCTTGTCATTGCACAGGTTTTCCACCAATTTTTCATCCGGTTTGTCGCCGAGCAGGTTGCGCCGCGAACCCATGTGCGCGTAGGGCGGCCGCAAGGTGATGACGGGATAGCACAGGATGGCGAAGTCGGGACGGCAGCTGGCCCGCTCGACGGGATCGTCCACGTCCGGTTTGCCGTCGTCGAAGTGGGTGGCGGCCGTCGAGGCGAGGTGGCCGCCGGCCGAGAAGCCCCAGATGCCGATGCGCTTGGGATCGACACCCCATTCCTTGGCCCGGCCGCGCACGATTCGCAGGGCGCGCTGGGCGTCTTGCAGCGGCGCGGGATGACGGTAGCGCGGCCCCAGCCTATAGCGCAGCACGAACGCCGCGATACCGTGCCGGTTCAGCCACTCGGCCGGATCTTTCCCCTCGTGCCCAACCGCCAACGCCCCATAGCCGCCGCCCGGACAGACGACGACGGCCGTGCCCGTGGCCTTGTCGGCCGGCGGAAGGTAGATGGTCAGATTGGGCTTATCACGCTCCTCAGTCCCGACGGCGCCGGCAGCGCCCCGGGGCCACAGCAATTCGACTTTGGGTGCGTCGGCGGCGCACAGGGTCAGGCCAAGGGCGAGCAGGACGGTGTTCATCATCTCCGCGACTCCTTGTTCCATCGCAAGGTCCACTGGCTTCCCGGTGAGCATAGCGATTTGTCGAAGCGCGGCAATCGACGAGGTGGAGCGACATCGCCCTGTCCGGCCGAATGGGAGGACGGTATAATGAAGAAGGTTTTGTTCCGCGAAACACTTTTTCACAAGGGGGCGACTTGGTTTCGACCGGGTAAGTTGAGGTGCATGCGGCGTGTCGTGGTTGATCAGATGGCCACGTAAAAATCTGATCACACAATTAACTGCTGAACCGCAGTTGTCCTTGGCGGCCTAATAACGGCTGCCCCGTGTCCGGGAACTTCGCCTGAGAGGTCTCGGCTCGGTTGCCAAATCAGGCTCGCTGTCCCCTGAAGTCGGTCTTTCGGGACCGGCTGCACCCGCGGCGGTGACGGCTAGATTTACAGTGGGTTAGTCTTTCGGGCATCTTGCTTGTTGGAGGCTCGAAGGGCGAACGGGCCGGGCGGGGCCGCAAGGTTCCGGCCCGGCGGAAGAAGACAAGCTACACACGTAGAAGCATGCACTGAAATGCCACGGGACCGGGGTTCAATTCCCCGCGCCTCCATGAAAAGCCGACTTAGGGATTTCCTAAGTCGGCTTTTTTCATGCACTTGGGTAAACCAGAAGTATGTGGGAGAGGCCAAAAAGTGTCTGAACATGTCTGATAAATGTCTGATTTGCCTTGCCGATGACGGTGGGGGCCGTAGAATCAGACGTGGAATCGAACCCCTGTTTCAAGCGATCATCAGGTTCGAGTCAGACATGGCGAAAACAACCAACACGGTCGGGCGTGCGGCATCAGGACTCTACTTCCGTAATCTGGGCTACACGGATTCTGGCTCCCAGAAGAAGTTTTACCTCGGTCGGGACGAGCGCAAGGCAGTCACGGCCAGCGTTCAACTGGAACGGCTCTGGGATGCCGTCCTTGCTCGTTTCGAGCGCCAGAAACGCATCATTCGACTTCGCTACCAAGACGGCATCAGGGCGACGGAGGAGCCCGCCGAGCGGCCCGTTTGGGACGAAACGATGCTGACCATCGCCAAGGCGATCATCGACGAACGGGCTGTCGCCTACGTGCCCGCGCCGAGCAGCACGGCAGCGGGCCGCATGGTGTGGTTGAAGCAACTGCGGGACGATGTGCCGTTCATCAGGATCGAATTGGACACCGCCGATGCCGCCGAGCAGGTAGTCGAGTATGCCGAGACGCGGGCGCGCGAACTTCGTGCCCGTGCCCGCGAACTGGTGCGGTCGGTCGGCAACCAGACCGTCCACCCGGCGCTGATGGCCTACCGCAAGTACGTGGAGGAGAGGTTCACCGAGCAGGGCGTCTCACCCCTTGGGGGCGGACGCAGATCGGCATCGTGGATTTTCTGGTCAAGCACCTACCGGATTTGCCGCTGGAAAAAATGGACATGCTTGGGATCGAGTCCTGCCTTGATGTCATCCGTAAACGCCCCCTCGCGGTCACGCACTCATCCAAGGGGCAAAAGCCGATCTCCGTCAAGTACGCCACGAACTCGATCAAACAGTTCCGCAGTTTCATTCGGTGGCTGCATCGTTCTTCCGATTGGGAGTGGGAGAAGCCTCGGGACTACGAAGTTCTGCCGGTGCGCGTGGTGAAGACGGAGGAAGAACGACGCGGTAATCACGCTCAGGTCAAGACGTACAGCGTGGACGAACTGGTGACAATCTGGAAGTACGCCACTCCTCGGGTCCGCGCCATGATGGCGCTGGCGCTCAACTGTGCTTTCGGCGGAGGGGAGATCGCCGCGCTCATGACCGATGAAGTCCTGATCGACACGAAGCACCCGCACGCCGAGCTAGTGGGCCTATCGTCAGAGGAGGAAGTCGGCTCTTGGATCATGTGTAACCGGCGCAAAACCGGCGTTTATGGGGAATGGCGTCTTTGGTCGATCTCAGTGCAAGCCATCCGTTGGGCGCTGGCCCAGAAAGGTGACAGCGAACTACCGCATGTGTTCTTGACGAACAAGGGAGCCCCGCTCGACAAGGCCACGGTGGCGAACAACAAAAACGCCAAGATCCAGAACCTCTGGAACAATACCATCGAACGCATCCAGAAAGATCTTCCTCTGTTTCAACCGCTGTCGTTCAACAAGTTGAGGAAAACCGCGTCCAACATCGTGCGGCATGAAGCCGGGGCGGAGGTTGCCTCCCTGATGCTGGCTCATGGCGAGAGCTATGATGGGGATGACTTGCTGGATGTATACACGAACCGCCCGTTCGCCAAACTGCACACCGCGCTGCGCTTCGTCGAGGCACGGCTGCAACGGATCTGGGACGCCGTGGCCGACCCATTCCCGGCTGGTCCTGAAAAACGTGGCGGGCCGAACATCAGCCAAGCGAAGATCAGGATGATCCTCGACATGAACAACACCGGCTGGACCGTCAAGGCCATCGCCGAGAAGCTTGGCTTGTCTGACGAGACTGTGCGCCGCTGGATCAAACGAGGCAATCCTTGACTTCCATAGCAGTCCTCCGACCTTATTATCCAACTGGTCGTGGCTGCTACTAACCGGCGACTCGCCGCGCTTATCTGCTCAACAAGTGCAGGAAGCCTGTTTCCTCCGGTTCACCACGAAAAGCAGTGGAAAGTGTTGGTTTTCCTTATCTGGCGCACCCGCAGGCGCACGGGCATTGGAGGGGGTCAGCCTTGACCAGTGTTTTTTACAGACCGCGCCGCCAAAGACTCCGCTGCCGTATTCGTCATGTCTGCCCCAGCAAGCAGGGCGCTCGTTACGGACCTTCCTCGAACCGACCTCCATATCCGAGTCCGTTTGCTACGCTCGGGTGGCTGGATGGCCTGCAAGGGGGAAGTCGTCATCCCACTTCTTCTGGACCGACCATTGCCTAATAGCGGCTCGTTGTCCCGTTAATAGAGCAAGAATCGAGATTTCGTCGGACCAAGGAACGACGGTCCTCGCAGGAGGGTAACATGAGACCCTTCTGCGAAAGATGGACCCCAGATGCGCACCATCCCCCTTCTGTTTCATGCTGCTGCTTGTCGGATCTTGGCTTTTCGGCAGTCTCGTTTCTCCCAAAACCTCGATTCACAGGCCAACCGCCTGCCCTCCAGCACCAACTCGGTGATTTGGTCCTTGTCGAGACAGCCGGGCTCTTCCCCCTCAGACAGATAGGATATAGATACGGGGGGGCCGGGTGTGTCCTCAGCGGCGACCATTACCTTCGGCCTGTACGTCACGGTGAACTGAACCGCAGCACCGCAAATGAAGAAGTCGCCGTGGCGATAGCCGGTAGCCTGATCGCAGTAATACCGCTGTTGAAGAATCAGGAGACCGGCTTCCTTCAAGAACTGCCGGACATCGACACGTTTCTGTTGATTCTTGCTCCCCTTGATCCCCGCCTTCTCCATGAACTTTCCCACGTACAACAGGGCAAGCTCGTTCTTGGTATGAACGTGAAGGAGCAGCGCGTCGAGGAATTTTCGTGCCTTATCGACACAGACACCCAGTATCTCGGCCAGTGGAACGAGATGATGTACGGGGTAAGACACCTTCATTTTCACCTTCGTCAGCGGCTCGGCGTTCTCCCAAGTCTCCGTATCGGACAGGACAAAGCCTCGATCTCGCCATGCGTCTACGGTCGCCTGTAGTTTGGCACTGGACGTTTCTGGGTCGGACTGGTAGCCATTGCAGGCCCAGATCTTCTTTGCCGTGGCAAACACCACGCGCATCACTTCATCGAAGTTATCGGTCAAGCGGTCGGAAAAGCTCGTGTCTGGCAGGAGTTCGAGGCGGTCCTCGATCCAGTCCACGGCATCCGATTCGGACATCCCCTCGAACTTGAAGATGCGAAGCGTCACCCCAAGATAGATATTCAACGTGTCTGCTGGAGGGACTTCCTTCCCAGACCAGAAATCTACCAGCGTTTCGGCACACCGGCCCTTCAAGCTGCCGATGCACCCCAGACTGCCCGTGCCCGTGGACTTCTTCGATGCTTTGCGCGACGACTTCTTCGACTCGTGCTCTTGGCTGTCAGAGTCGGGCAGGTTCGTCACGGCGGTCCTCAAGACCTCCTCAAACCGGGCCATGTCGAAGGGGGTATCGCGGAACAGAACCCAGTTCAGGTAGTCGGCGACCGACCAGACCTTGCAGTAACGGCGGACCTTTTTGCCGTTGATCCACTCCTGATACCAGCTTGTCACCTGACTGATGGGCTGGTCGATGATCATGATTTTGTCCGGCGCAGCGGGGCAAGCACCTGTGGGCAAGACGATGGGAAGATCTCCACGCGCGACAAGTCGTGTTCGGGGATGGCTTCCTGCAAGATCTGTCGAATATGTTCGGCTACCCGCTGCACTTCTTCGATGTTGTGCCAAGTATCCAGCCAGCCAAAGAACTTCACCGAGCCGTTCTTCGGATTGATCTCTGGGGCGAATCGTAGCTCTGGGAACTTCTCCGTCAGGACGTTTCCGACTTTGAGGCACAAAGAAACATGCTCTTCGGCCTTCACCGTCCCGCTATGGCGGTCGAGGTCTACAGTCACCAGCCGTGCCTTCTCACCCTTCTTCGTGCCAAACGTGGGTTGGCCGCACAGGTGCTTGGATGCCGAAGGAGCCGAGTATTTTTTCTTCCACGTTTTTCGCCCCTTTTCGGGACTATCAACTATGTAGTCATCTTCGTGCGAGCCGTCGAATAGGAACTCCCAGAACAGCTTGCGAGCCTCCTTTTCGGAAAGCTCGGAGATGGGTTCGGTCTGGTTTTCGTCGAAGAGGAATGGCTCCGAGATCTGTCCAGCAGATCGCAGGCGAGATAACTCATACGGCGTGAGCGAATCTCCCAACGCCACACGGTCCTTGAGGGCCTTGATTTCCGTTATCGTGAACGCCGTGGTCCCTTTATTCGTGCCGACCGGCTTGTCGTGTAGCAGAATGATAGAGCCGTGTTTGCGAGCGTGTGGAGCGGGACTGCGCAGTTCCTTGAGCCACTGGTTTCGCGTCTTGACGCCCTCGGGCACTTGTTGCCACGAGAAATAGGAATGGAATTGAGGAAAGCCGAGCCGGATGACCGAAGTGGGCTGAGATTGGTTTCGATTTCTTTCGGATTGGCCCTTGCGCTTTTTCGTTGTGAAGGATATATTCTTCATAGTAGTCTCCACTACTATAATAGTGCAAGCCGTCGATTTTCTCAACGGAAAAAAGGCGGCTTCACTCGTTCCATAGAATGCTTGGGCATACGTCTACTTTGGACCGACAAAAACAAGAACCATAGAAGTGTCGTTCACCAACAAGCAAATCTTAGTCGCCTCCGTATCGACTACACTCTACAGTGTAAGTTTGAACCACAAAACTCGTCTTCTTGGCAAAACCGCTTGATTCAAATTCCGCCCTTTGGTAAGGTAATAGCATACTTAGTGATTCGCTTGAGTCTTGCCTATGAATCTTTCCTTATGAACTGGATGCCGACAGCCGACTGCGGCTGATCTGAAGAGCGACGGGATCTAATCCCCGACATCACCTTTCCAGTCCTCTCTATACAAGCTCGTATCAATGCGTGACGTGCGTATAGGCTCCAAGGTCTCACTTGGCGCTTCATTATGTCACGACGTTTCGCCGGTAGTCTGTCCTTGACCCAGCCAATGTGATTAGGACAAACCACAGGTGAGCGCTGTCTTGTCGCATTGGAAGCGGTTTCCAAACTGCGGCGACAGAGGATACCAGCACTCAACATCCATTTAGAGAGAAAGCGTCATGAAGACCGAAAAAACCACACGCACCTACATCGAGGTCTACATCGCCGACATCGTGTCGGCTGTCGAGAACCTGCGGGACGCCGTGCCGCGTCTCAGCAGCGAGGGCTACGGCGTCTTTAAGGGCACAGAACAGCACAAGGACTCGCTGGTGTCCTTGGCTCTATCGAAGGATAGCTTGCAACAGAAAGAGTACATCAAGCTCATCGAGGAGCACGAACCTGAGATCGAGGCGCTGGCCGATAATATGGCGACGATGGGCTTGCTGGAACCGATCTGTGTCCGCCCTTCCGAGGAGAAGAGCAAGTTCGACCTGATTTTCGGATGCCGCCGCTGCTTGGCGTGGCTGTACAACTACGCGAAATCGGCAGGCAGAATCCCTGCCCGCATCACCGCCGAGGTCGTCGAGGCCGATGGCAAGGTATCTCTCCTGTCCTCGCTTTCCGAGAACATGCGCGTGGACCCGTCGCCGATTGACGAGGCCAAGAGCTTCAAGAAGTTGGAGAAGACGTTTGGCATGAAGGCGAGCGAGATCGCTTCCGCCACTGGCAAAGACCCGAAGGTGGTCAGGGAGCGCCTGAAGTTGCTGAAGCTCCCTCTGGAAGTACAGGAGAAAGTTCATCTGGGCAAGCTGGCCCAGCACAAGGCACTCGCACTATTGGAGGCCGACAAGGGCAAGGCCACGGTCCCCTCGCCCGATCCTCGGCGAATCCCCCACATCAAGGTCATCGAGAAGCTGTACCACGTCCCGCACGATCAGCTTCCGCCCGAGTACGAGCCGCTCGTCACGGAAGACGTGCGGCGGCTCTTCGCCCACTGGCTGAAAATCACCTACAAGCCAAGGGCCGAGATTCAGATACCAACATCCGGGGATGCTACGCAGACGCAGCTTGCATGACATCAGTAACGGTTCGTTGCACGGTCCACTGTCAGAGAACAGTGGACCGTGCAACGAGAAACTGCAAGGAACTGCTGAGCTATCAGCATAACTGGAGGATTTACACAATGCCAACGATTCAAATATGGAGTGAAGGCCGTTCCGCTCTCTGGACTCCGAACGGCTTGGTCACTGTGCCGATGACTTACGACTACCTGCCTGCTGGTGATGCTACTCTCACCCGTGCCGTCAAGAACGCCTGCGGCGAGCAAGTCCTGTACGCCGTCATGAAGCGGGTCAGCAAGCGCTACCCGCCGCGTCAGGTCGGTCTATGGGCTCCCGCGTCGGTGATTGCTGCTCATCGGGAGCGAGTCGAGGCCATGCGCACGGAGGACCATAAGGTCCGGTTGGCCCAGCAAAGACGAAAGCGGCAGGAGCGTGACATCAAGGTATTCTGCGAGGCGATTCGCCAGCGGTTTCCGGGGTGTCCTGTCGATGAGGCTCAGATGATCGCAGAACATGCGTGCGAGGTCGGTTCGGGCCGAGTCGGTAGGTCACGCACCGCTGATGAGCCGGTGCGGGCTGCGGTTGTTGCTCACATTCGTCATGAGCATACCGACTACGACGAAATGCTGTTCGCGTACACCTACGAATGGATGGACGCCTCCGAGCGCGAGGAGGTAAGGCGGCAGGTTCGAGAGAAGGTCCGAGCTAGGATCGAAGAGATCTTACGCCGATGGGAGACTCCGAGTGTGCCCTCGGCGATCACGGAATGCTCTTGAGCGATTACTGGGCCAGATGAGAACATGATCACGGAACGTCCGTGAAAAACACAAAGAAATGGAGTTCAACATGACTACACAATCAACCTGCCCCGACTGCGGCGTTGAAATTGGACACCCGCACCGAAACGAGTGCGATGTCGAAGCCTGCTCACACTGCGGCGGACAGAGGATCACCTGCGAATGCGGTGGCCCCCACGATCCGATGATGTCCGTCTGGACTGGCGAGTTCCCTATCAGGTGTGAATCTGTTGAAGATGAAAAGGCGGAACAAGCTGAAGGCGATGGCTTCGTCATTTGCGAGCTACAAGACGCAAGCGGGACGCCGCTGGAAGCGGCTCCCGAAAAGCGCACGGCTCCTCCTGCTCGCCCGTATCCCGACCACTTGCTCGAACGCAATGCACGCTGGCTCTTCAAGAACTGTTTTGTGGAGCCGATTTTCCGAGATGGCAAAACCACCGGAGAATACAGAGCGTGCCGAAGACGACCAGATGGCAGGATCGAGATGGCGACGTTTCCGAGCCGGGAGGAAGCGGTCGAGTGGGGTAAACGGTACGAGAAGACGTGACAAGAACAGCACGCCCAGAAAGACCGAAGTGGTTGGCCGCACTCCGCCACGCCGCGCGTGCCGAAAACCGGCTCGTTGAGCGGCGTGCCGTCCTCAAGCTCCATGATCTGCCTCGTCCAGCCGTGGTCGAAGAAGGTCTGGTGCGAGGCCAGATCGGTGTCAATGACGATGTTCTTTCTTATCGTCGCTAGTGCTCCTTGGGCGGTTCCCCTGCTGCTTGGCTAGACAGCGGCGAGATCGCATGGGTACAAGAGTATAGATGGCGGAGGGCGGTCGGGGTTTGCGCCCACAGACCTTGTGTTGACGGCGGCATGTGAACCGGCGTGCGCTATCGCGTGTCTACTGAGAACGGGCTGCTGATCCGGCGCTGGCCCATACCGTCGCGCCCGACGCCTCCAGTCACCTGTAAGTTCCCCTCGCCGTTGAAGGTTGCACGATGTCATCGGCCCTTGAACGAATACAAGCAGAGATCCGTCTCCTGAAGCTGGATGACTCGCTGCTCTTCTTGAACCACATCCTCGCTGTGGCACGCGGCGAGCGCCAAGACCCCGTTCTCGAACAGCACGTCGGCTCGCGGAAGGCCCGAGCCCCAGCGTTCGTGGTTCACTTTCTGGCGAAGCAGATCTTGCTCCACGCCAGCAATCTCGGTGTCTACCCCCTCGACGGGCCGAGATTCATCCGTCTTCAAGACTTGTATTTCAAGCTTGACGACCCTATCGTCCACGATCCGACATGGAAGGACGCCGATCCGACCGGCTTCTTCGAGCGGCTGTTGGCCCAGCAACTTCCCTCGCAGCGGCGGAACATGATCCAGAAGTACGGCCTTGCCCTCGGTCTGTTCCGTGACGCAGGCCCGGTGCGCTGGCCGGTCGCCTACGACCTCAAGGACGACATCGAACGCGAACTCGGCACGCCCATCGAGCAGTTCATGGCGATGGGGCATCTCGCCTACGCCCTGCGCCGCGCCTCCCTCAACGGCCACGAGTGCAACGGCACGTTCGACCACATGTACCTCGTCGAAGCCTTTCGGCAGGGGTTCGAGTTTTCCACTCCCGAGGTCTGGCGCACCTTCCTGACGCGGGCTGCGTGCGGCAGGGACGCCTTCCGCGTGGCCTGCCAGAACGACCTGTACCGGGTCAAGGACGCCCTGTACACCCAGTTCGAGTTCAACCCGCTGCACCGCTACCCGATCATCGACGTGGGCAGCGGGCGATTCGTTGCCGTCGATCCCGATCTCGTCGTCGAACGGACGACGTTCGGGCTGTTCTACGACCTCTTCGAGCGCGACCGCACCGTCTTCGCCGAGCGCTTCGGCTACGTGTTCGACCAACTCGTCGGCAACCTCCTCGGGTCGGTCTGCCCGCCGCAGGCCCTCTGGTCGGCGGCGGCGTGGGAGAGGCCGCGCTCGGCGGCAAGAAACCGAAGAACATCGGCAAGATTGGCGACTGGGTATATGCCGGTAAGAGCCGCAACGTGCTGATCGAGTGCAAGAGCCTTCGGCCCTCCTTGGAACTCGTCACCTATGGATCAGACAAGAGCGTGCAGGACACGCGGGGCAGGATCGTGTCGGTGCTGGAGCAGTTGATCGGGCATGACCGAACGATTCAGCAGGGCCATTGGCAGACACAGGGCATCCTGCCGAAACCTGCGGTCTGTGTCGTCGTGACCTACGGGCGCATCCAGACGATCAACGGTCCATTCGTGCGGAAGCGCGTTCGCCAGAAGCTCGCGGACAACGGGCTGGAAGCTCTTCCCTTCGTCGTCCTCTCTCTGGAAGAACTGGACATGGCGATCCGGCTCGTCGAACTCGGCCACCCGCTCGATGACGTAATCTCGTCGCTGGCGGGCCACGAGGACTCCTTCGAGCCGCTCGCCCAGTTCGCCGTAGAATTGAAGAGCCGAGCAGTCAGTTCTTTCACCCACGACAAGGGGAAGGCATTCATGGACGGGATTTCGCCCGAAGAGGCAGAGTAAAGATAGTGGAGGAAAGGGCCATCACCGCCATCCCATTTTCGTCGTCAGCCAACGGGCGGGGCTTGCGGCGTATCGGCCTCGACAGACCCCCAATGGATCTTCACAGCGCCGTCATCAGGGAGGGTAGCGAGGTAAGCGTAGATATTCGCCCTTGCAAGAGAGGCGATGCCGAGCACTGCGCTTCACAAACCCGACCGCTTCGCGGAAGCACTTTCGAGCCGCCTCGACGTGACCGTATTTCCCAGTCGAACTGCTCGTTAGAATCCCGGCGAAGATCCTGACCGCTGGCTCTTGTTCCGTGAGCAGCTTCAGAAGAACCTCAACCACATCCTGCGATTGCCAGATGTCAGGCCCCTTCCACTCCACGCAGATCGGCGGGGCTGACCTGATGGCGAAATCAAGGTTGCCGGATTTCCCGGCCCCGATGGCGTTCAACAGAGTTGCGGCTTCGTCCGTGAGATCAATACCCTCGCGGCGGAACTTCTTGACGGTGGGGCATTCCGGGGCAAGGAGCAGGTGGTCCCAGATGTTTACGCCACGCTCCCCGTACCACCGGGCTACCTCCCACGAGAACATGTGGTGGTAGAAACGCTCGTTCAGGAGATCGTTCCGCCTCCCTTGTGACACTAGCCGTGCGCATCTATCAACCATCTCCGCGAGAATGCCCTCAACGTCGCTGAGGGTCATGTTGGGACTCAAAACCTCGGCAGCGGTCAGGGGCACTTCCTGTATCCGCCGAGCGGGGTCGGTACTCGCACTGAGCGCTCGAAGTCGTGCCAGTGACAGCGGCCTCTGGCCGTTATCCTGAAGCGCCCAGCGGCGCTCCAAGGCTCATGGCCGGGGCCGTTGTACTCCTCGGTCGTTGTACCATCTCGGTTCAGTGACAGTACGATGAGATGCTCGGGGCCTTGCTCGCCTCGGAATGCGATTCGGTTCGACTGCGTTGCTTTGACTTGAACGAGTTTGCCGTCAACAGCGCGGGCGTCGTGCAACGGTGCGCTCGCTGGGAGCAGTTCCAAGCCGTAGCGTGCCGCCGCGAGAACCTCACCGATGGAGCCGACCATGTGGCCGTCTGGGGTGAAATGCCGACCGGGGAAAAGCGCTTCCAGCCGGTCCACGATCCTGTAGATTTGGCGCACAAGTGTTGCTGCTTCTTGAATTGTTGGGTTCACGTAGCTGTACTCCGTCATGGGTGGATCAGCACCCCCGTCTGGATCATTCGGTCGAAGTGCCTCTCAACCTGCTCGGCAAGGTCACGATCCTTGACCAGCAGACCCAGTTCCAAGTTCAATGTGAACGCATACTCTGTGAGGTTGGCGCTCGACAGGAACAGCCAGCGGCTATCGGCCACGGCGCACTTGACATGCAGGATGCCTGCCTTGCCGCTCTCGTCCCGCACCCGTTGCTCCAGCGGCCAGAGATAGACCCCGCACCGGCTGGCGACAGAGGAGCCGAGCGCCGCGAGCGTACTGTAGGCATGTTGCCCCTCAATCCTGTCGGGGCTCTCGACGATGATCCTGATCGCCACGCCCCGGTCGGCAGCACGGACCAAAGCCTCGCAGACGCGAGGAATTTGATAGACCGCGTAACTGACCACCAGCAGACGCTCGGTCGCCGACTCGATGACTTGTAGGAGCGCCTGCTCCGTGCGCCGCAGGGGAACGACACCTACATCGGGGCCGGTCCAGACGAGTTCAACGGACTGCTGCTCCCGGTGTGCCTTCTCCATCGCTGCTGCACTCAGGAGTGCAGCAGCGACCGCCTGCGGTGAGACCTCGGCGGCGTGCCGCCGCCAGTCGTCGAGGAACGTGACGATGAGACTTCGATAGTGCGGGTGGGCGAGGTCGCGCAGGGCACTGGCACGGCAGCTTGCCCAGTCCCCGGCTTCAACCGTGGCAAGGCTCTCGGCGGTGGCTTCCGCCACGGACAACGGCAGGTGCTTGACCAGTAACATCACTTCGTCGGATACGAAGCGGAGCCCTCTGTTGAGAGTCATAGCTGGTTCCCCTATCCCGATTGAGCGCAAGGGGTGCGTGCGAGAGCGTCGAGGAACTCGGCAGAGATGGCGACGGTCGGCATGGGCGATCACACCCCCAGTAGCTCCCGCAGCTTCGCCTCCTTGCCGGTAAGCTCCGTGGCGTCCAGCACCTTCCAGCCGTGTTTCTCGAAGGCCGGGCGTCCGTCCACGCCTTCGGGCAGGACGGCGGCGACCTTGTGCGCGGGCCACGCCAGTTCGGCATGGGCGCAGACCCGCCCGTCGCCGTCCTGAAGCTCGAAGCCGACGACAGGCAGTGGCAGCTTCTTCCCGGCCCACGCCCGCACGAACACCTTGCAGCGCTCGTCGCAGTAGTCCACCAGTTCGTCGATCTCGGTCAGGGCCGACTTCACCGGCGCGAGCGGGCTCGCAGCCTCGTCGGTGACAGCGGTGATCTCCTGCTTGGGCATCGGCTCGGCGAACTCCTTGAAGAAGGCCAAGTCGGCGTTCTCCACCGTGGAGACGAGCACGGCCCGGTCGAGGTACTTGTTGCCTCGCTCGCAGGAGGTCTCGGGCAGGAACAGGCAGGCGTGGCAGGCCGCACCGTGCAGCGTCAAGCCATCGCGGAGAGGGTGGTGCTCCGCACACAGGGGGTCGGACGTACAAAGTTTCATCGCCTCCAACGCCTGATCCAGATGGCGACCCAGTGTCTTCGGCTCGCCGAGACGGACGAGACCGCCGAGCGTGCCCTCGCTGTCGGGCGCGGCGGTGTACAAGAGCACGCCCGCCATGACCTCGCGGTCGCCGCCCGGTGGCCGGGAGTAAATCCGTTCTCGGATACTGGCGCAGGTGTAACCGCACTCCAGCGCGAACTGTCGGATCAAGGCGTGAGCCAGCGAGTGCAGCAGGACGTACCTCATGGTTGGGTAGCCTTCCTCGGGCGGCAGGTTCCGCGTCATGCGCGAGCGTCGATGGGCCTCGAAGAACTCCTTGTCGCGGTCCTTCGTCTTCTTGAGCCACGTCTCGATGGCCTTCTCGGAAAAATGCAGGAACACGCCCTCGCCACGCACTTCGGAGGTAGGAACCCACTTCGGCTGCGCCCGGCAGAGGGGCACGCGCTGCTCCTCGGGCAAGTTGCCGATCTCCGTGTAGTCCCCCGGCGACTCAATGCGGGTGAAGGCGATGAGCGACCGAACTTCCCGCAACCGCTCGGCCAGCACGACCTTCTCCAGCACGTTCTTGTACTGCTTCGGGGGCTCGACGACCCGGAGCCGGAAGTCGCGGCTATTCAGGTTGGGATCGGGGTTCGAGAACACCTGCCATTCCGGGTCACGGAGGTCTTGGGCTTCCTCGTCCTCCTCGTCCTTTCCGGCCTTCTTCTTGGAGACCGCCTGCCAGATTTCGTCCTCGGTGTAAGGCGCGAGCCCCTTCAGCAGCTTTCGCTTCAGCTTCACTTCGCGGGCGCTCTCGCACTCTTCCAACTCGGCCCAGTTCATCTCGATCATCTGGCCGAGCTTGTCCGTGGTGGACGGGATCGACAGCGCCGATAACATCACCGGGAACCAGCTATTCGAGGCCCCGAGGAGGATGGCCCGCTGCCTCCCCTCACAGGGGTTCTCGTCGAACTTGCGCAGATGGGGCCAGCGCCCCTTGCAATGGCACAACTCAGCCTTGCCCTCATCGCTGAACGCATCGCTCAGGCGGCGGGTCTTCTCGCACTTGACACACTCGACCTGAATGTCGGCGACCTCGCCCGACGCCCCCAGTTCGTACAGCCGCAGTTCGTAGCGGCAATCGGTCTTGCCCCGGTGGACGAACTCGACCCACGGGAAGTCGTCGAGATGGCCGCGCTCGCAGGCCACGAGGAAGCGGGCCGGGACGACCGTGGGCGGCTTGCCCGGCTTCTTACAGATCCGATGGACGTAGCGGCTGCGGTCCTTGCGGTAGGGGTCGAGCCGTAACTCGAAGAGGCCCGACTGGATCGGGGCCAGCAGGCGGCAGTAGGGGCACAGCAGCCAGCGCGGGAACGGAGCCACCGGGACACCGATGTTGGCAGTGTCATCGAACGGGCTGGCCTGATAGCCGATGGATTCGCTCGTCACAGGCGGGGTCAGCAGCTTGACCACCTGCCGCCCCAACTCCTGCTGGACGGCCTTGAGGAGCCGTGGCTCGGTGACTTCGCTGGCCCCCTGCTCGACAGGCCAGTCGTCGAGGCCCATGACCATGACTGACAGATTGGGGAGTTCGACCATCGCGCCGACCCCATAGGTGAAAAGCAGTTGGCTAGGACGGATCTCGCCCACCTTCCGCTTTTCCGTGACGGCGTTGCTCATGACCCTTCCTCCTCCTCGCCGCCCTCGGTATCCTCGCTTACCGCCGCCACGAACGACGGGTCGGCGTCCAGCCCGCCATCGTGGAAGATCAAGCCCACCGTGGGCTCCACGTCCCGCAGTGAGTTCAGGCAGGTGAAGTCGTCCCACGGGTCGAGGCCGGGGCGGCGCAGCAGGCCCACGGTCACGCCGTCCCGCTCCTCGTCGAAGCCGAGTACGCGCCCGCCCGCCGTCTTTTGGGCCTCGGCGAGCCACTGGTCGAGGCGGTCGTTCAATTCGGTCTTCAGGTTCTTGATGAAGTCGTCGTCGGTGTTGCCGACCAGTTCGGCCCGCCGCAGGATCGTCTTGACGGCCTCCTGCACGTAGGGGTGGTTGCGGTCGATCCGGCTGGCCCGCTTGTTCGAGTTGAACTCGGTTCCCTGAAGCCGCACGCAGGAGACCAAGAGCGCCGTCAGGCCCCGGCTCAACGCGCCCAAGGCGAACGGCGTTACCGATAGAGCCTCGACGTGCTTGTAGAAGGTGGCGTGGTAGTGCTCGAAGGTTTCGTAATGGGACAGATCGCGGGGCCGCGTCCAGTTGTAGACGGTGAATACCAAGCCGGGGAACCTGCGTCCGACGCGGCTGGTGGCCTGAATGTACTCGGCGGTGGTCTTCGGCTGGCCCGCCACGACCATCAGGCCGAGTCGCTGCACGTCCACGCCGACCGACACCATGTTCGTCGCCAGCAGCACGTCAAGTGGGCGCTGCGGCATTTGCTTGAGATGGCCTTTCTTCTGCATTTCTTTGCGCTTGGCTTCAACGAGCGGGTCGAAGGCCGCTTCGAGATGGTCAAGGACTTCGGGGATGTCGGTCGAGTCCTTGCGCGAGGTCAGTTCGTCCACGATATAGAGCCCCCGCCGCGACAAGCCACGCTGGTCCATCTTCCCCAAGCGGGTCTTCACGTCGTCGTCCACCAGCCGTCGCATCCCGGCGAGTTCCCGCATCGAGTTGAAGTAGCCGATCAGGGTCATCCACGGGTCGGCGTCCTTGCCGTAGCCTTTCTTCTCGTAGAGGGTCTGGGCGGCAGACATCAGGGCGAGATACACGCGGAGGAGGGCCACCTTGAGTCGGCGACCGGGAGCGCAAATGCCGATGTAGCGACGACCGGGAAGCTCCTCACTCGGCTGGCGTTGCAGGGCGAAAAAGCTGTCGCCGACCTCCAGACCGTGCGGCGGGAAGACGTTTACCTTCCGCAAGAAGGTGGCGTGGACCTGATCGCCCGCCTTGCGGATCGTGGCCGTCGAGGCGATCACCTTGGGCCGCACCGCCTTGCCGCCCACGTCCCACGAACACAGCTTGTCCACCGCCGTCTCGTACAAGCCGACCAGCGTGCCCAGCGGCCCGGAGATCAGGTGGAGTTCGTCCTGAATGATGAGGTCCGGTGGCCGCAGCAGCGGCGTGGGCTTCGTCTTGGCCGGTGGAAACTTATCCTTCTTTGGGTGGGAGTCAGCATCCTCGACCTCGGGAGAGCGGAAGCCGTGTCTATCGCAGAGCCCCTCGACCTGTCCGAAGAGCATCTGCACCTTGCCATTCCACGGCATTTGGGCGAACTTGTCCACCGTGGCGATAAGTAGGGTCGGGAGACGACGGTAGATTTCCTCATCAACGACCAGCACGGGGATGCCTTCCAGCGGTGACTGCTTCGCGCTGAACGGGCAGCGGCCCAGCACATCGCCGCAGTAGGTGATCGTGCGGCAGCGGCCCTTGGCGTAGGTCTCGACCTTGATGTGCTGGCCCGAGTTGATCTTGGCCCCGCACCACGGGCAGTTCGTCAGTTGCGCCGGGGAACCGCTGCTCTTGCCCTTGAACTTGCCGCCGTGTTCCTGCTGAATGGCTTCCGCCGCCTGATCGGTCGTGTTCGGCGTGGTTTTCTGACCCACCCAGAGGCCGATGCGGAACGGTTCCTTGCCCCACTTCTTCTCGTCTTCGCGCCGGATTACCTCGCAGGCGCAGATCAGCGCCGTGGCCCGCTGGAACTGCTGGATGGTCAAGAGCCGTAGGGTGTACCGCATCAGCACCGCGACCCCGTGCTCACCCGAGCGACCGGCGATCACACCTTGCAGACGCCGCATCGCCATCGTGTAGGCCGACAGGCCCAAATAAGCTTCCGTTTTTCCGCCGCCCGTAGGAAACCACAAGAGGTCAGCGACCGCCTCGGCCTCGCCGGTGCGGTCCACGTGGTTCAGCTTCGTGATGCCGGGCAGGTTGAGCAGGATGAAGGCGAGTTGGAACGGATACCACGAGCGGTTGGCTGGAATGTCGATGGTCTTGAGGTCCGCGTCCTCATCCCGCCGCCGCTTCTGCGAGTAGATCGTGTGGAGGCGCTGCTGCCACATGGCGAGGTTGGCAAACCGGAAGGCTTCCGCCGCCTTCTCGTCCTCTTGAAGCAGCTTCAGCCCCGCCTCGATCCGTTGCAGGGCGTTCTTGCAGCGCTCCAACGAAGACTTCCCCGGCTGCTGGTACGGGGACATCTCGGGCTTCTTGAGGTCGGCCTCCCGGTCCTTGATCCATGCGCCGTAAGCCGTCACCAGCGGACGCAGCTTCTTGTCCAGTTCGGCGGTGGGCGTCTCGCCCAACTCCTTCATGTCCACCACCAGCCCAGCCAGCTTCGGCCAGTCGGCGCTCGTGGGCGGAGTGGTGCGCGGTACTTCGTAGGTGGGAACCACCTTGGTCGAGAGCCGGTAGGCGCAATCGCAGACGCCCTCGCGGCAATCGGCGTGGATGCTGACGCCGTGGCCCACGCCGAACTCGACGTGGTGGCGGTAGAGCATCGCCATCTCCTGCTCCTCGGCGAACGTGACCGGATCGCTCTTGCCGGGGTCGCGCTGTTGTAGGCGGCTGTGAAAAACTGGCTTGCCATCAGGAGCCTGAACGCTCAGTTCGGGCTGGAAGACCCAAGCCGTGTCGCGGAGCTTCTTCGGCTCCTGCTGGCCGTTCACCAAGAACAGGGTGATCGTCCAGAAGTGGTCGCGCTTGCGGAGGAGCCCCTGCACCTGCACTTCGGGGAACTCCGGGTCGGGCGTCCAGTTCAGCCTGCCGACCTTGAGCGGGATCGGCTCCGAGACGCCGCCGCGTGGACTCCGCTTCCAGACGAGCTTCTTCTCGCCGGACGGCGTAGTGAGGGTGGCACTGCGGTCGCGGTGGTAGTGGCCCCAGTGGGCGGTGAGTTGCAGCGCCTTGGCATCGAGACCGACGCAGAAGGTCATCCCAAACGACGACGGGAACATCGTCTTGGTGGCGGGGGAGGTCGTCTCCGTCGAGCCGTCTTCGACCGAGCCGCTGCCGCCTTGAGGCAGTTCGTCAAACTCCTCGGGCGAAAGCTCCTGCCGCTTGGGGGCGAGCATCCCGACGAGGTAGCGGTCCCGCACGCTGGGCTCGTCGATCTCCTCTTCCGGCCCGCTGACCGGCCCGAGGAGGTCGTTGAGGACCATCTGCTCCAATTCCTCCCGAGTCTTCATCGGCGAGGGGATACTTTGCAGGAGGCTGCTCATAATCCGTGCCCCAACTCGGTGCTCTTTGGCCGGTAGCGTCAATTCACCGGGCCAGTTTCCCATGCGCGAACCATAGAGAGCATAGCCAGTGTCTTGACAAATGGCAACAAGATTTCACGTTTCGGTTGACTTTGTAAAGGACTGGGCCGATAATGCTCTGGAGGGAGCAAGACGACCCAGCCGGACTTTGGAGCGAGCATCTTCATGGCTGAGAACGAATCGCTGGATCTTGGCTCTTCTTACTCGAAACGCTGGGACGCGGCTTTCACCGCCGTCCAGAATGGCGACCCCTGCGAAAAGGTCGGCCCCAAGGTCAGCAAGGCGCTGTACGGCGGGGTGCGGAGAGCGCTCAAGCAGTTTCAGCAGCACGGCGTCACACTCGCCGACCTGTTGAACGCCCGCGACTCACGCCAGCGGCTTCACCAGTTGATCCGCCAGACCGGGGGCCACCAGTACGCCCAGCTTTTCGAGGCTGCGGCGCACGCGAGCGGACCCGCCGCCGAGGATTGCCTGCGGGGCTGGCTCGAAGCCGTCCTCGACAAAGTTTCCGACCAGATCTGCCTGCGCGTCGGCGAGACGGACGACTCGCGTACCTTCTTCGACCTCAAGGAACACGTGGACGAAGTGCGTGAAATCGTCGCCTGCGATGTGGAGCACATCGCCGCCAACCTCGCCAACAACCCTGACTGGCGACCGCAGCGGAAGCCGGGGAAGGCCAAAGCCCATGACGCCGCCAGCCCCACGGCGGAACTGATGGGCATGTCACTGCTGGGAGGCAAGCAACCATGATAACCCAGCGATTCCCGTTCAGCACGTCTCTCTCGACCGCCCCCCAGAACAGCCCCACCGAACTCCGCGCGGGCACGCACTTCCGGTTCGACCTCGACTCCGTGAACACCTTCTGTCTCGGGGACTTGCCCGCCCGACTCGTGGACTTCCTGCGGATCGCTTCGTCGGTCTACGTTGTGGACCGACTCGTGAAGCGCCGCCCCACGGACGGCGGCGCGCGGAAGCCCTCCCGCACCATCGGGCTGAAGGTCGGGGTGCTGGACGCCGGGTTCTGGAACAAGCAGGAGGTTCGTGACACGATCCACGAGACCGTGGATTTCATCAGCGGTGACTTCTGGGACATCGAGTTCCTTCAAGATGCCTCGCCGTTCTGCCGAACCAACCGCCTGCTGCCCGATCCGTATGAGGGCGTCTCACCGCTCGTCTGCTTGTACAGCGGCGGTCTGGATTCCGCCGCAGGTTTGGCGGCGCGCATGATCGAGTGCCCCGGCAGGCCGGTGCTGCCCGTCACGGTTTGGCATCAGGCTCGGCAGCGCCGCCTCGTCCGCGAGCAGTTGAAACTTCTAGGTGGTCAGTTCAACGTGCCGGTCGATCCCCTGATTGTCAAAGTGGTGATGAT
The DNA here is from genome assembly GCA_963767535.1 of uncultured Planctomycetota bacterium. Taxonomy (GTDB): domain Bacteria; phylum Planctomycetota; class Planctomycetia; order Gemmatales; family Gemmataceae; genus JAJPHU01. The sequence goes on along the minus strand of CAVYEC010000003.1, from coordinate 2,831,961 downwards.
GTGGAAGTCGCTCCTCGACCGAGATCAAGAGGAGAACACCCAGCGCTGCCGCTGCTTCCTGTTCGCCTCGCTCGGGGCGATTGCGGCTATCATGCACGGCCAGCGGGTCGTGGAAGTCTTCGAGTCCGGTATCGGGGCCATCAACCTCCCCCTGATGGCAGGGATGGTCGGCGCGATGACGACCAAGAGCGCTCACCCGAAGTTTTTACGCTTGATGTCCCGCCTCGCCAGCCTCATCGCCGAAGACAAAGGCGTCGAGTTCCGCCTACCATTCTCCCCCAATACGAAGGGACAGGTGGCCCGCAAGATGGCTAAGGCGGGGCTGGAGGAACTGGCCCACCTGACGGTATCGTGTGTGCATTATCCACTTCGACATTCGCGGCAGAAGCAGTGCGGCGTCTGCCCGGCCTGTGTCTTGCGCCGACAGGCGATGACGTTGGGCGGGATCGCGGAGCCCGAGGAAACGTACAAGTATGACTTCATGGGCTCGTCGGGTGGGGTGAGCCGGATTCCGTCTAAAAGACTCCTTCACCTGAAGGCATGTTTGATGCAGGTGGCGTCCCTGAAGGACGTGTGCGTCGGGGAGCCTCTCCCGCGCTCCGTCGCCCGCCACCTTGTTAGCACCGAGGTTCTGGCTGACGGCTTCCCGCTAGAGGCAGTGACCGCCCTGCTCGCCCGTTACCGGGACGAGTGGATGGACATCGCCTCGGACGCATACCGGAAAGGGTTGCCGTGGGCGCGGCTCCTAGCCGCCCCACGACCACAGAGACAAGGAGTGACCCATGCCTCAGCCTGACGCGCTCGACCCCCGCATCGTGGGCCAGCGAATCGCCGAGGCCCGCAAAGCCCGTGGCAAGACGCAGGAGGAGGTCGCCGACTTCTTGGGGTGCAGCCGCCCCACGTACATCGCCATCGAGAAGGGAGACCGCCTCGCCAAGTCGGAGGAGATCATCAAGCTCGCCTCCTTTTTGGGCCGCAAGGTCCACGAACTCGTGCGCCCGACCGAGCCGGTCGTGGATCTCCAGCCGCACCTGCGCGCCGCCGTCGAGAAGATGAAGGGGGTGGACGAGGCGGCGCTCAACCTCGCCATCGACGAGCTTCAGCGGCTCGCCGAAGATTACCGGGACTTGGAGAAGTTGATGAACGCGCCGCTGCGCTTCAACTATCCCCCGGAGATCACGTTGACGCCCCGGATCGACGCGGCGGAACTGGCCGAGGGCGTGGCCCAGCAGGAACGGCAGCGGCTCGGGCTGGGCGACCAGCCGGTGATCTACCTGCGTAACACGCTGGAGTGGGATGTTGGCCTGCGGATCTTCTACTGGGATCTGCCCTCGCCCATCGCCGGGATGTACGCCTACACGGCAGACCTCGGGGGCTGCATCCTCGTCAATCGCAAGCACCCGCCCGAGCGGCGGCGCGTCACCATGCTGCATGAGTACGGCCACCTGATCGTGGACCGCTACAAGCCGGGCATCGACTACCTGACGATGACCGGTGCAAGCCCGCCAATGAGCGCTTCGCGGAGTCGTTCGCGCTGAGCTTCCTGATGCCGACGAGTTCGGTGCGGCAGCGGTTCCACGACATCGTGACTACGACCGGCAACTTCCGGGTGGCCGACCTGCGCCGCCTGAGCCACTTCTACTACGTCTCGATGGAGGCAATGGCCCTGCGGCTGGAGCAGTTGGGCCTCATCCAGAAGGGAAGCTCGCAATTCTTGAAGGAGTCGAAGTTCTCGCCGCGTGAGGCTGCGGAACTGCTGGACTTGCACCCGCAGCCGGTGAACGACTTCCCATTCCCCGACCGCTACAAGTACCTCGCCGTCGCGGCCTACGAGCGGGGCGAGATCGGCGACAGCGACCTCGCCCACTACCTGCGGTGCGACATCGTGGAGGCACGCGAGATTGCGGCGGCAACCCTGACCAGCCGGGAGTTGGAGCCTACGGGAGAGGAGAGCGCGTGGCGGCTGGACTTCGCCAAGTCCCTGCTGAGTGAGGCACAATGACCGGACAAGGACTCGTCCTGCCTCCCGCCGCCATCGACGCCTGCTGCCTGTTCGACCTGTTGGCATCAGGGAACGTGGAAGCGATCCTCCGCACCAGTGGCTTTTCGTGGCAACTGCCTTCTGCCGTGCGGGGCGAAGTCCATTACGTGCGCCAGCACGACCCGGCCCAAACGGGGAAGTTGGTGAAGGTTCCCGCCGACCTGTCGGGCCTCATCGCCTCGGGGCTGCTCACGGTATGCGACCCGCAGAACCAGCAGGAGTTGGACCGCTTCACGCATTACGCAACGCTGTTCCGCTCAGACGGCGAGTCGATGTGTCTGGCCCTCGCGGAGAAGCGCGGGTGGGTGGTCGCTACCGACGACCGACGCGCAATCCGGGTCGCCCAGCAAGCGGGGCTGACCGTGGTTTCGTGCCCACGACTGATCAAGACATGGGCAGACGCCACAACACCGGATCAGGCCACTCTTCTGCGGATCTTGCAGGACATTCAGGTGCTCGCCCAGTTCAAGCCGAACCCAACCATGCCCGAGTACCAGTGGTGGGTCGATCAGCTTGCCAAGGCGAGTCCGTGAGCTATCATTCTTCCCGCCAGATCGTGTTACCCTCGTAGCCGAGAATGTCATGACGGATCGCGCTGTTGATAGCTGATTTGATGGCGTCCCGGCTGGTGTCGGTGACGCGGGCGAAGCCGAGGTAACGGGCGAGAGTGTGGATCACGTCCTCACGCTCGTAGCTGGTTCCCTTTCGCATCACCGAGCGGAAGGTTTCCCGCAGTTCGTCGAGGCCGTAGTCAGCCATCGTGCCGGTTCCCGCCCGCAACAAACTCGCCCCGTCTGCCTCGACGATCCGGCGACGAATGGCCGCACGCAGGTGGCCCCGCAGGGCCTCCTCGGTCTTGGGGCCGAGCCTTTGGTATCCAAGGGCCATCGAGACTTCCTTCAGCAACTCGTCCCGTTCGAGCCAGCCCCGGCCTCGGGTCGCTTGTCGTAACGCCGCCATGATCTCCTCGGTGTCGAGTTGGTCGATGGGCGTAGTGCGGCTCACTGGCTCCTCAACCTGCCTCGTGCGTTCCTTTCTTGGCTGAGCAGGTGGGGGTTCCTCTTCGTCCCCCTCTCCGAACAGCGAGGCCCCGCCCGATGCAGCAGACTTCTTCCGCCCTCGGTTACTCGATGGCCGCATTGACTTGGCCCTTTTCCCGAGAGTTCCTGCCCCATTGGGCTCACTGTATCTGTCGTGATTTAGGTTGAGTAGCCGCCCCAACACTTCCCGTCTGTTTACGTCACTGATCGCAAACCGAACCCCCTGCTTCGTGCGTTGAAAACTATGCTCAATCCGCAAATCGCTCCATCCATAGGCAGCGGCTACTGCTCGATCAACTTCGATGTGCAGTTGTCTTAGTTGCTGGATTTCGCCAGATTGATCTTCCGGGTCGTGGAAAGCGTTATAGAGAGTGGTTAGCCCTTCCGATTCTCCCTTCATAATCTTGGCCCGAAGATCGAATAAATGCGCCCCAAGCTGATCCAGAGTAGCTGTCACGGAAGGCAAAGGGAATGTCTCAAAGGTCTTGGCTAGGTTGTAGTTCGGGTCTTCTTTCAGCCTTGAAGAAGTCTTTTCCGCCCACTCAACGTGAAAACAGGAGTTCAGGATGGCATAGTGACCGTCTCGCTGCAAAGTGAAAACCACCACCTTGTCTGCAAACACCTGTCCGGTGCTAACCCATGTGACACCCCAATACTTTGATACTTGCCCACAAACGAGCACCCTATTGAAGCCTGTGATCGCGCGATATAGTGCCTCTTGACGGCCAATATACTGCCACCAGTATTTCTCCCGCGCAGGGAGTTTATTTCCTTGCCTTTGCAGCCGCACAGTATCATATAGCCGTGCCCAGCAAGCCCTGTACTGCTTCGCTCGCTCTTCGGAAAGATCACCTAGATCAATCGCCAGACGTTCTGATTGCTGTAATGGGTGCTGGTTAATGTCTCTCCCTGTCAGGAACGACTTGATTACTTCGGCGGATTTCGAGTCCTGCCTGATTAGCTCTTCTGCTTCTTTTGGCGTCAGAATGAAACCCTCTCCGCTGATCGTTGATCCTCTGAAGACAATGCCCAGATTCGATGGAAGCCGGTGAGGACGAAACTCATCTTCACCGGCGTCGAGGTATGGCGTGATGGACTCAACTGCAATGCCGTCAAGCACGCATGGACCTGTCCATTGACACCGAGCAACGTGGAGCACGCTAACGTAGACATTAGCTGTACCCGGCCATCGGTACGACTTGATGGCGCGGATAATCCTGTAGCCATGATCTACAAGGTAATCGAGGCTACCTTCTCTCGTCATTCCTTGTGACACCGAATTAGTCGTTATCATCCCTAGCAGGCCATGTGTAGTCAAAACTTCAGCGGTGCGCCGAAGAAAGAATGCAACCAAATCGCCGTTTCTCGATGTTGAAGCGTAGTTGTACAACAAGTAACTCAGGTACTCGTCTCCAAAAACCCCGGAAATCCTCGAACCGCCAAGAAAAGGAGGATTGCATATAAAAGCGTCGAACCCGCCTCGGTCCACAAGTACCTCGGGAAACTCCAGAGGCCAGTGGAACGTCGGTTGATCGTGGAGGGCCTTCTTCGCCGCTACCTTGAACTCCTCCAGCGTTCCCTTTTCGACGTAGTACCCCGCCTGAATTGCCATGCTGTTGTGCAATCGCTCCTTGCCATTGGGAGCGTCTTGGAACTCGACCGACAGGAGCAAGTCCGCTGCGTATCGCAGACGCGCTGTCTTCGCTTCGGCCTCGACAAGCAACCGTTCCTTGGCCTGCACTTCCTCGATTGTGTTCGCGGGTGCTACCTCGATCTTCTTTCGCAGTGCTACAGCGTCCTCCACCCAGTCTTCCAACGGTCCCTTGAACTTCAGTGTGCCGGGTTGGTCGGCCTCCAAGTGGAAGTGCTTCAACTGGTCGAGGTCTTTGATGCCGACCAGCGAGTCGCCCGAGCGAATCGCGTGGTCGAGGAAAGTGAAGGGCTTGTCCTTCGCCAACGTCAGGAGCCAGATGGACAGCTTCGCCATTTCTGCCGCGAGGGGGTTCTTGTCCACGCCGTAGAGGCAACGCTGAGCGACGATACGGCGGGCATAAGCCAGCCGTTCAGCGACATCCACTGGAACGATTAGCTCATACAATCCGCCCGTCGATGGCATTCCGTAGGGAGTGATCCGCACGACAGGGGGTGGCGATGACTTGTTGCCGCCGAATAACTTAGCTTGTTCACCGGGTTGAACCTCTGACTCCGCTCGCTCCCATGCTTCCAGAAGCCGCTCGGACAAATACCGGCAGGCTTGAACAAGAAATGCCCCTGAGCCACAGGCCATGTCGCAGATCTTGAGATCGAGTAGTTCCTTGACTGAGCGTAGTTCCCACTCCTCCTTGGGCTTACCCTCAGCGGGGCCGATGTACACCAACGGCTCCAGCGTGTACTGAACGATGGGTTCAGTCAAGCTGCGCGGCGTGTAGTGCGTGCCACTGGAGCGACGGTCTGTCCCCGCCGTGACGAACACGCTCCCCTTGCGAATGACGACGGGACGGTCGAAGCTGTCGTACCGCAGCAGGCCCGAGAAGGGCAGGACGCCGCCGAAAGAGCCTCTCCTCGTTGCCGCAGACTGCCCGGAGCCTTTTGGCGTCCTCCCCTTCAAGCGGCGTATCTAGCCCGCGTTTCAACGTCTTCTCCTGCCTGCCCGTCCGCTCCCCCAAGAACGCGAGCAAGTCGGCCTCGCCCTTCTCCGCGAAGCGCTCCAGTTCCGCGAGGGCGACCTCGGTTTCATTGCCCTTGGCCCCGAGTAGGCCGAGCATCGGTTCGGCGGCACGCTTCGCGGTGTGGTCCAACAGGCCCTCGTAGACGTGGCCGATCTGCTCGATGTCGAGCGACTGGAAGCTCAGCCGGACGGCGGGGTCTTCTTTGTGCTCCCCTTGCAGGTATTGCAAGGCCCGCAGAAGGTGCAGAACCGTCCGGTTGTTTACGGGTAACGGTGTGGCGGGTTCCTTCCGCCAATCATTGATCTGCTTACCGTGCTCATCGAGCTTCTTCCGTCTCCCTTCGAGGAAGGGGAAACGGTCGGGGTTGAACAGGTTCCCGGCGTAGGCGGGCAGCTTCATGCCGCTCGTGCCTCACCCCGTCGAACACGGCCCGGAAGGTGCAGAGCAGCCGCACCCACGCATCCAAACGGCGTTCGAGTACCTCCTCTCCGTGCTGATCGGCGGCTTCCTGTAGCTGGGCCACCAGTGTCGAGACGGCATAGTGCTGGTCATACAGGGGATCGCCGAGCAACAGCAGGCCGCGCTCCTCGGCGGAAAAGAGGAACACGAGCCGCATCATGACCGTCAGCGCGGCTTCGTAGAGGACCGTCTCGGGCACGTGGGCCAGTAGCTCCCGTTCGTGGTCCTGATCGGCCCGGTCGAGCGACTGGATGAGGACTTCGACCGCCCGCCGCACCTGAAGCCCCAACTGGTCGGTGACTTCCTGCTGGTGTGTGGCGCTCTCGGCCAGCATCGCATCCAGCGTCTCGTCGTCGGCGACGGAGAAGAAGCGGCTAACGCCTAAGAGGCTGCGGAAGGCCCGGAGGGTCAGCGGCTCGTCGAACCACAGACTCGCGTACCATGAGGCGAAGCCGGTGGTATCGCCGCGTGGGGCATCGACCAGCATCCAGTGCTCGCCGTTGATCACGAGCCCGAGCCGAACATCCGTGGCGTGCAAAAGCTCCATCATCCGGGTCGCCGGGGATGCCTTCCAGTGCCGCCCCGCGACGGGCCTCTCCAAGTCCTGCTCGACCGGGTAGACCTGCACCAGCAACCGAGCCTTCCCCGCGTGCGGGACGCCCTCCGGGTTGCGGACGACGCCATCGGGCCGCAGGACTTCGCCGTGCTCCGAGATGGTGGCCTTGAGCGTCTGGGGCACAGCCTGCCCCTCGGCGAGCACTTCGTCGGTCAGGCCGAGGGTCTGCCTGAGCACGAAGTCGATCCACGCCTTGTGGATGGCCGGGTTGGGCCGATGGCCGCTCTGGTTGTCGTCCCACTCGTCATAGGCCAGCCGCAGGTTACGGGCGTGCTCCTTGGCCTCGGGCGAATCATCCTTGTCGAGCCACTGCGGGAACACGCGCTCCAGCACCGGCAGCGTGAGGAACGGCCCGGCGACCTCGATCAACGAGAGCCATTCGGCGTGGTGGCGTGTGGAGGACATGGCTCAGCCTTCTATTGGTTTACCGGCCCCTCGTCATAAACCTCGCACTCGAACCCGGCGAGGTTCTTGTACCCGTACACGTTGAGGAGAATGAACCGGAGTGCCTTCTCGACCATCAAGGTGTCCGTACCGACCCGGAGGGCGAAGCAAGGGATGTCTCCCTGCTTGTATTCATTGCAATACTCAGTCAAGTCTGTGCCGAGAAACTCAGCGAGATGACGGAACTCGCCAGACGACGGATCAAAGGGCAAGTGTACGGTCAGTCCGACCTCGCCGTTCCCATAGACCATGTTCTCGGCGACGACTTGGACTGTCGAAGCGTGCGACTTGGCAATTTCGTTCGGTCCTCGCACATTCACGATGTAATGATGTCGCTTCGGTATCAGCCGCTCCACGACCAACCGAAGTGTCTCCTCGATGTTGTCGAAGGTTTCTGCCACATGTCACCCCCTTGCCATCCTCGCCGGGACCAAGAACGTCACCGCCACGGGAAACATCCGGGGCTGCGGGTCGGCGAACCGAGCCCGGATCGCCTCCGTCTCCTTCTTGATCTCGCCCGGGATCTCCCCAAGCCGGCGTCGGAGGGCATCGACGTTCCGCTCGAACTGCTCCTGCTCGGCCGGGGCGAAGCCGGGCAGGAAGCTCTGCTGGTAGAACGGGTCGTCAGTTGGCCCCGGATCGCCGCTCCAACTCAGTCAGGATCGCCGTGATGTCGGCGACCTCCTTCTCGGCCCGCTCGGCGAGCATCTTCTTCAGGCCCGTCCGTCCGGTCCCTCGTGCGGGCGTCGAGGGCCTGATGCAGCGCCTCCGCGTCCTTCGGCCAGAGGTCCAGCAGCTTCCGCTTCACCCCCTCGGACGGCTCCTCGCCGGTGGCGGCGGCGAGGGCGTCCTGCATCTCCCTGAGCGAGCCGAACCGGGAGAACCGCCCCTCCCGGATCTGGCCCCCCGCCGCGATGATCTCCTCGTGCAGCCGCTGGCTGTCGCCGCCGATCGACCACCAGCCGGGCGTGGGCGACCACGGCGAGGTGTTGCAGGGCCGAGTCGGGAACCACTCGGGCCGTCACCCGGTTCAGCCGCTTCTTCTGCCCTTCCGGCGACCAGACCTCGGCCCGCAGCAGCCGCAGGCTCATCTGCACGAGCCGGTGGTTCAGGTGGACGAGGACGACATCCTCCCGCCCCTTGGCCAAGGCGTGATCGAAGACGAACGGCCGGGCCTCTCCCGTGATACGGGTGCGGCCAGGCCCTCGGCGCACTGCTCCCAACTCCCGCTGACAGGGCCGGGCAGCCGGAACGACCGGGCAGGCTTGCCGCTTGGGGTCGGGCCAGATGGCCGGGGACCTCGGCGGCGATCCAGCGGCGGCTGACCGGCCAGTTCGAGGGCGACCTCGACGACCTTCTGGACGTTCTCGGGGTCGAGCCGCAGTTCCCGCTTGGTCTCGTGCAACTTGTCCGTCAGGGCTTGATCTGCTTGGCCAGGTCCCGCTCGAACTTGAACAGCCGCCGCACCGGCTCGGACTCGGCCTCGGCCCGCTTCGTGTCCAGCCGGGACCGCCGCCCGAGCATCGCCTCCTCGACCTGATCGGCGATCACCGGGCCGACTTTGCCGAGGTCTTCCCGGATCGCCTCGACCTTGCGGACGGCCCGCATCAGGAATTCGAGGTCGGCGTCGAGGTCGCCGACCGCCGTGTCGGCCATGCCGCGCTCGCGGTCGTTGTACCCCTTGCCGACGAAGTGGTAGATCCGCACCTCCTTCGCCTTCTGGCCGTGCCGGTCGATGCGGCCGTTCCGCTGCTCCAGCCGGTTCGGGTTCCACGGGATCTCGAAGTGGATCATCCGGGAGCAGTGGTTCTGGAGGTCGATGCCCTCGCGAGGCGGCGTCGGTGGCCAGCAGGATGCGGACGGGGCTCTGCTTCGGGTCGGTCTGGAACGCCGCCTTGACCCGCTCCCGGTCCTTCGAGTCCATCCCGCCGTACATCGTCAGGAGCCGGTCGCCGCCGGTGAGCCCCTCGGCGGCGAGCACGCCTTGCAGCCAGTTCTGGGTGGCCCGGTACTCGGTGAAGATGATCACCCGCTCGTCGGACCACTTCCCGCCCGGCCGGATGTGCTCGTTCAGCCAGCGGATCAGCCCCTTGGCCTTGGCGTCGAGCTGGGAGGTGGCCCGTCTCCGCCCACGCCTTCATCTCCTTGAGCAGCGCCAACTCCTCGGGCGACGGCTCCCGGAACAGGAGGCTGGCGGCGTCGAGGGCCTCGTGGGTCGCCTCCTCGGCCTCGTCATCGACCGAGTAGTCCTCCTCCACCCGGTCGATCTGCCGCTGGAGGACGCCTCGGGTCGGCTTCGAGACGGCCTTCCGCTTCCTGGCGTTGCGGAGCGATGATCTCGTGCTGCTCCAGCGTGCGGAGGAAGGCGGCGGGGCTGGAGAAGAGCCGCTTCTTGAGGGTCATGAGCACGAAGTCGGTGGCGAACTGTCTCGGCGTGGTCGTGCGGCGTTCGCCTGCCGCAGTTCGGAGTACCGCTTGAGGGCGGCGTGGATGCGCTTCTCCTCGTCGGGGTAATCGACCTCCAGGGCCTCCAGCACCCGCTTGGGGAACCGGTCGCTGCCCGAAGTCGTCCTTGGGCAGTTCCGACTTCAGGCGGCGGACCATCACCGCATCCCGCTGGCGGTGGAACTCCTTGGTGCTCGGTGTCCATGCCACGGGCGAACCGCTGGTTGTCCAGAAGTTCCAGCAGGGCCGTGAAGCTCTCGGAGTAGCCGTTGTGCGGCGTGGCCGTCAGGAAGAGCTTGTGCTCGAAGTGCGGGGCCAGCAGCGCGGATCGCCCCGGTGCGGAGCGAGTCGGTGGCGTACTTGCCCCGGCCAGCGGGGGCGCAGTTGTGGGCCTCGTCCACGATCAGCACGTCGTAGCGGCGGGGGTAGACCGACTCGCCCTCGGCGGGCAAGCGTCTCCTTGAACAGCCGCAGGGGCCGCTCCCGCTTGAGGAAGTCGAGCGACGTGATCAGCCGGGGGAAGTGGGTCCACGGGTTGACGTGGATGCCCCGCCTGCGCCGCAGGTCCCGCATCAGCTCGCTATCCACGATGCGGAAGTCGAGGCCGAACTTGTCCCGCATCTGGTCCCGCCACTGGACCTGAAGCGAGGCCGGGCAGACGACCAGCACCCGCCGAGCCCGGTGCCGGATGATCAGTTCGAGGGCGACGATGCCCGACTCGATCGTCTTGCCGAGGCCCACGTCGTCGGCGATCAGCAGGTTGACCCGTGGCATCTGGATGGCTCGGACCACGGGGTCGAGCTGGTAGTCCTCGATGTCGATGCCCGAGCGGAACGGGGACTGGATGTTCTTGAGGTCGGCGGTGGAGGCGGCCCCCCAGCGGACGGCATCGAGGAAGGCGTCGAGCCGGTCGGGCGGGTCGAAGCCGGTCGGCTCGGGGAGAGGCGACCTTCTCGATGACCTTGGCGCCCGGCTCGATCTCCCAGACGACCTGAAGCTCTTCGCCGAGGGCGTCGTCCTCGACGGAGAGCAGCGTGACGAGATGCTGCGGCTGTCCGTCGAGGGATTGGAGCGGGCTTTCGTGCAAAGTGCTCTTGGCGACCTCGCTGACGACCCATTGCCGTTGGCGGACGTTCACGAGTTGCCCTTGTTCCGGGGGACCAGCGACAGCGGTGGTCATAAGACCCTCACGGCACAACGCTTCCTTGCCGCAGAGGGCGATCTGCGAGGAACGGCGTCTTTGTGGTTGAAGTCCAACGACAAGTAGCTTATCCTCAGCCTATGCCACCTGCAAGCAAGAACCGACGCCAGACGACCTTCGGCCAGCGTCTTCGGGAATTGCGGAAGGGCAAAAACCTCGGCCAGCGGTGGCTTGGCCGATAAGGTCGGGATCAACTTTACGTACCTGAGCAAGATCGAGAACGAGAGACTCGATTTTGCTCAGTTCCCGAGCGAGGAGTTGATCCGCAGGCTGGCGGAGGCTCTTGAGGCCGACGAGGACGAGTTGATGCTGCTGGCCGAGAAGATACCAGAGCAGATCCGGCGTCGAGTGCTCCAGCGGCCCGAGGCTTTCCGAAAGCTGGCCGACCTTGATGACCGCAAGCTGGACGAGGTTCTCAAGGCACTCGACGGCTGAACGCCTCGTCTTTTCAGCAGGCGCGTGACAACAATAGCCGCCGAGCGCTTGGCTATGGAGCCGCATCCTTGGCGTCCTTCAGGGTTGCGTATTTCCCAAGGGGAACCATCGGGTTTCCGGTCGGGTGCATCCAGTCGTTGAAGTCGCCTTGATAGAGCGCGTACTCCTCATCGCCGTCATCGTTCTTCTCGATGACGATGAAATAACCATGCGGTATGATGCTCTCCCAGTGCATCGGTGCTTTGCGGTAGATCTGCCAAGTAGCCATGCTTATCTCCATGTAGCGGTGGGGAACATGACGTAACGCCATTGAGATCTACATCGGCGGCACTTCGCCGAAGAGCACTTTCGCCGCCGCCATGCAGATTTCACGGTTCTGCTCCTCGCTCAGCATAATGGTGTGGTTCAAGCCGTTCAGCCCGTAGAAGGCCCGGTGAAGCAACTCGCTCATGCGTTGCTGCTCGACCTCCTCGGTCATCCCGTCCTCGTAAATCCAGCAAGCGGCGAACAGCTTGAGCAGCGCTCCTTCAGGATGAGACAGGAACATCACGAACGGGCACTGCTCGAAGAGGCGGCGGAAGAACTGCCGAGCCTGCGGAACCTGCCACAATTCTCTCGGGTCGGTATCGTACCCCTCCACCATTACCCCGACCCGCTGCCTGAATGCCGCCGCCTTCTCTCGCGTGGACACCATGTCCGTCAAGGCGGACGCGATGGGCGCAGTATCCCCTTTCTCGATCAAATCGCGGGAAACCGACAAAATCACGAGCCGAAGTTCGTTCTTGAGCCCTCGGACGATGTACGGGTTCTGGTCTTCGACAAACCGCGTCGGGTTGTGGTAGAAGTGCGGATACATGCTCGCGGCGGCATGGTCGCCCGCAGCCTTCACCGTCAAGCAACTCACGCGGGGCAGGATCGGCTTCGCGGCAGGATAGCCGCTGGTGAACACCTTGATCCACTGCTCGAACTCCGGGCAGGGCCAAACCGAGTCTGCACGAGCAACGACGATGGTAAAAGCGAACGAGTTAATCAGCACCGTCCGCTGGACGAGCGATGGGGCAGGATGATCGGCAATGCGGAACTGCCCGATGCGAAACCAACGTGGCTCCTTGACATGGGGCTGGCCCTGCTCGTCCCGTCGCGCAGGACGGATGACCTTAGCCGCTGGGTCGATGCTCGTCGCCGACACCAGATGGAGCCAGCAGCGAATGCGGTCGGGTAAAGGCGACTCGCCGAGCATGACCTTGCGGTACTCGCGGAGAACCAGCACGTCGGCGTTCTGGCGCGGGCGCTGTTGTACGACAGTTTCAGGAGCCAGCGCAGGAGTCGGTCGCCGTCATGCTCGAAGGCGACGGTCTCGCCGGTGTAGACGGGGATGGCGAAGTACCGCTCGTACAACTCCTTGCCGTAGCCGTCCAAGCTGGAAAGGACACCACTGTTACAGGCGGTGCATACGTCTCGGACGATCAGGTCGCCCTTGACGTGCGTGAGCGGGGCACGGGCGCTGAAAGTCTCGGCCTCGCCGGGCGTGTCGTTGTACCAGCGCGGGACCACATGTTCCCGCGTCTGCTGGTACGGCATGTCGCAGTAGCGCAGTTTAGCACGATGACTTCCTCGATCCGGCCTCGAACCCCTCTTTCTTGGACCGGCTGCTGGAACTTCATGTTCGGTTTCGTTGGCGAAGTTCACGAGCCGAATTGCTGCTTCTCCAGCCGCTCGGTGGCCCTGATCCCGTCAGATCATCACTTCTTGGCGTGGAGCTTGACCTCTCGTTCCCGCGCGAGCCGCAGGTCATTCGGGTGCGCCTCGCTCCACTGCTGCGAGCAGTACAGGGCGTCTTTGTATGTGGGGAACTCGCCGAGAACGAGGTCCACGCGCCCGCCCATCCCGATGACCTCGACGATCCATCTCGACTCGGGCTGGGCCTTGGCACTGACTGTCTTGCCAGTGATCTTCGGCTTCACAGGCGAGTAGGCGTCTGGATCGAAGTCGATCTGGTCACGGTCGGGTTTCTCGGGCTTCTTCTTCGATTCGAGCTTCCGCTGACCGGCCCGGAAAGCCAGATCGGGTGAGATCGCATTGCCGTACTTGTCCTTCGCCTGAATATGCAGATGGATGATCCCGGCTCCTGTTCGACCCGTCACGCCGAGCTTCGAGTCGGGAGCTACGATGCCGCCGACCTTCACGTTCGAGGCTGACGTGTGGAGGTATTGGATCAAGCTTCCGTCCCGAATCTGCACCGTGATCGTGCCCCACGGGCCGTCGCCCGCCTTCACAACGATGCCGTAAACTCCCGCCTTGAAGTCCAGCGGTTTCGATGGCTTGCCCTTCTCGGCGCGGGAGGACAGGTCCACGCCCTCATGTACGCGGGCGGTCTCGTTTTCCTTCAGCATATAATCGCGGCTGATGGTGAATGGATAGCCGTCTGGCTGCTTCTTCAGGATGCGATCCCAGTCGTCCGTCTTGTAAATGCGGGTGACGAACGGCTCCGATGTGCGCGTGTTATCCCTTGGCAATCCGAGGCGCTCGGGCGTGATACGATCATCTTTCGAGAAGCCGCCGTCTTGGGCAACAGTCATCCCCACCGCCGCGAAGACGACAAGTCCGAGGAGAAATGCACGTCCGAAGTGCGCCATTTATCATCCTCCCGGTGAGAGGTCTCAGCGATAACCTTCATCGTGTCCCCACTTCTTCGACTGGCGGCAGGTCGTCAAAGTAGCCGCCCTTCACGTCCTCCCTCATCCCGAAGAGGATGCCCTTGTCGTCGGGATATGGTTCACGGTGGTCGTGCCAGCCCGCCCAGATGTCCTCCGGTATCCCCTCGGGGAACGCGGCACAGGTCCGCCCGTTTCGCTCGTGCTTGCAGAGGCAGCACAGGGGCAGTTTCATCCCGACTCCCTTTCGGCCCTCAGAATGGCCTCACGCTGGGCGTCGGAGAGAACGTCCCAGATAGCCGTGCCGGTGCGGGCCACGCTCTTGCGGACATGCACCTTCGCCAGCCTCTCCTTGGTCTTCTCGCCGTCGTCCTGCGGTTCGAACAGGATGCCACCGTCACCCTCGTAAGGCTCCCGGTGGTCGGCGTACATCTGGAAGATCTCCAGCGGGATGCGTTCGGGAAAGGCGTCACAGACCATCCTGCCCTTGTGGCGGTGCTTGCAGAGGTTGCACAAGCGCTCGTAGAGGGTCATGACTCGCCTTCGATGATGAGTTGTCTGACCTTCTCAGGGAGAGACTCAAAGCCCTCTCCCGCCGTCTCGCACTTTCTCACCGCGTCTAACACCATCTTCCAGCCGTCCCACCCGGCCAACTCCTTGATCTTGTCGGACGCGGCGAGAACGCGGTCCAGCAGCAGGAACTTCCAGCCACTCAGGTCGATGGTGGGCTCGTTGCTCGGGAACCCCACTCGGTAGCCGATTCCGGGGCGGTCACTGCTCATCGTTCGTGCCTCCGCTCGGCTTCGAGGACCACATCGCGGCAGTCGGCGGGGAGATCCTCAAACTCCTCGGCGCGGCGCAGCCGTCGCATCAACTCGGACTCGATCTGGTCGCCGACCTCCCCACGCTCGCGCAGCAGCACGGCCAACTCGGAACGCACTGCCCTCACGCGGGCGGTGACGGCCCGGAGTTTCTCCCAGTTGGGCTTGCGGCGCACCCTGACTTGGGAAAGCCGTCTCCGGGTCTCCTCCGAGTCGTCCTTCGACTCGAAGAGGATGCCGTGGTCGCCCTCGTATGGGCGGCGGTGGTCCACGTACATCAGGCGGATGTCCAGAGGGATGCCGTCCGGGTAGGCATCACACCCGAAACCCTTTCGGTACTTGCACAACCGACACAGGCTCTCGAAAAAGTCCATCATGTCAGGCCCGCGTCATACTGGCGGATGCCTTGTCGTCGCTCGGCTTCACGCAGGAAGGCTTGAAAATTGGCGGGCAAATCTTCCACCTTCTCGGCCCAACTCATGAGATAGATGATGCGGGAAGGAAGTTTCTGTCCGGTCGCCCCCACGATGGCGTTGATCGTGTGCCGCACCTTGGCGATGCGGCTGCCCAAGGCATGAACTTTCTCGGGATCGACGGGACGAGGGAGCCGAGCCGCTACTTGTCGGGCCTCTTCGTCTTTCGGCTCGAACTGGATGCCGTTGTCACCGTCATAGGGTCGGCGATGATCGGCGTTGGAATCGAAGCCGATGAACTGCGTTGGGATGCCCTCTAGGAAGGCCGCACAGGTGTCCTCCGTGCGACGGTGCTTGCAGTGGTCACACCGGCGGAACCAAAGTTTCACGGACACATAGGACTCCTTTTACTCCTCGGGTGGGCCGTGTTTGCTCGTAGAGGGTCACGGCTCGGCCTCCGACCTTTCGGCGTCAAGGATCAGTTCTTGTGCCGCAGGATGCAGTTCCTCGAACCTCGCCACCCTCCTCAGCGAGCAGAGGAACTTGGCCCTGTTCTGCCAGTCCTTGAAAGGTATCAGGTCGAGAACGGCATGGACTCGGCGGTCCAGATCGTTCTCGCCGAGGCGCTTCGGCCTGCGGACCTTCACCTTGGCGAGCCGTCGCCGTGTCTCCTCGCCGTCGTCCTTCGGCTCGAACAGGACGCCGTGGTCCCCCTTGTAGGGCAGATGGTGGTCCACCCGCATCAGGCGGATCTCCAGCGGGATGCGCACCGGGTAAGCATCACAGGTCGTGGCTGGTGTTTTACCGAAATGCCGGTGTTTGCAAATATCGCACAGACGTTCCCACATTTCCATGCCTACTCCTCCTCGGTCGGTTCCGCGATCCGCTCCATGAGCTTGTCGCCGCGAAGCGCCGCAAATTCCCCTGTCCGTGAAGCAGGTAATGGCTGTTTAGCCCCTCTCATTGTGCTCTTTGACCGAACCTGTGACCAGCGCGAGTTGGAAATAATCGTCTATCAATCGCTTGAACTGGTTGGCCTTCGGTGAAGCAAGAATCGCCGCCACCTTATCCGCCCAAGGCCCGATCAACGCCGGGGCCGCGCTCTCGAATCCCAGCGCTCGGCTCAACAGCGCAACTTCGTCTTCGACGCTTGACTGCATCTCAGTCAGTCGCCTCTCTCGTTCGGCCATTAGTCGAGGCCGAAACCGTCTGACGAAATCCTTTCCTTCGCTCGTGCTCAGGAGTCGGCGGATCAGATCCGCGCGCAGAAGTCATCGACGCTTGGTAGAGCGAAGAAGGCGGCGATTTTCGTCAAACCCTCGATGTTTCGCTCGTCAGTGCGGCTGACGCCTGTTGAGACGAGACGAAGCACCAATTTGTGCGCGATGCCGATCTCGTCGGCAATCGCCTTGCGGCTCATCCCGATCAGGTTGATCAAGCGGTCGAAGTTCCGGGCAAACCGGCTCTTCTTCTCGTCGGTAGTCAGCCGCTCGTCTTGGCCCATGATCTGTTCCGTAGGCGACATCTGCTCTACTGGCTTTGCCTTCGCTCGTTTCTTCTTTTTGTTGCGCATCGACCTGCACCTGCTGTCAGGGCATCATCAGAGCAATTTTTGGTCATTATCCAAGAACATCCTAGATGATGCCAAAAATCGGTCGTACAATCTGGATGAGTCAGCCGGGCATCCGAACACCCAAACCCAAGGAGTTTCTTATGGAGAGTGCAGCAGTCGTTCAGTTTGTCGAGCCGAGGAAGAGCAGCATTCTCGACCACGAGATCCAGATCTTTGTGCGCATCGAGATCGGTGATCTCCACTACGATCTAGCACCGATGTTGGACAAAGACAACAGCATCATCGGCTTCCTCTTGATCGCCGATGACCATTACCTCGCCATCGGCCAGCGCGTGCGAAACTGTTCTCGTTGCCTGTGGGGATGCTGGTCGTGTCCACACTTCGACGCTTTCGATACGGCCTGCCAAGCAGCGGGTATTGAGATTAAACACCTTACTGGCCCCGAAACCCCACTTGAAGAAGACGAGGATATGCAGGTCCACGTCAACGTCAGCTATCTCTGCGAGCCACTGCTACCCGGCATGGGGGAGGCTACCGGCGCTCCACGCGGTCAATTTGCCGACAAAAACAGTGCCACGGAGTTTGCTCGCCATCACGCCAACACTCATGGAATGCGCTACAGGCTATGCACTGTCACTGTCCGCAACTGTATCGAAACTACCACCAAAATCGAGGTCATTGATCCGAAGGGGTAAGTGCCAAGCGAGGAGCCGCAGGGGATGCGGCTCCTCCTTCTAACGGCAGAAATAAGGAGGATTTATGTCTGCAAAACAACTGACGGAAGTGAACGAGGTCTCCCCCGTGTCAATCCGGCACATGGTCGGCCAGCAAAGCGTCATGGCGCAGGTGGCCGTTGCACTCGATGCGGCTTTTGCGGACGGTAAGAAGTTCGATCACGCCCTGCTTGTCGGCCCACCCGGCGTGGGCAAGAGCCAGACCGCCCGCATCATTGCGGCAGAGATGGGAACCGAACTGCACGAGCTTCTGGGGCAGAGCATCACCAGCCCCGCTGACCTCAATGGGCTCCTGCTCGCTGCGAAGGACCGCGACGTGATCCACATCGACGAGTGCCACGAACTTGACAGGGAGTACCAAACGGGACTCTACATCGCGCTGGACCAGCGGCGTGTGATCCTCCAGACCCGCGCAAAGACCGGGCCGCAGGGCATCCCGTTGGCTGATTTCACTTTATTGCTCAGCACGACCGATGAGTATGGCCTGCTCCAGCCGCTTCGAGACCGCATGAAGCTGACGCTGCGTTTTCAGTTCTACACGGTGGAGGAACTGGCGACGGTGGTGCTTCAGCGCAGCCGAGCGCTCGGCTGGGCCGTCCATGACGAACTGCTGCCACTCATCGCCCAACGGTCGAAGGGAACGCCCCGGTTGGCGCTGCGGCTGCTTCAGTCCTGTCGCCGCGTTTGCCGCGCCGAAGGCGAGTCCACCATTACCGTCGAACACCTGAACCGGGCCTGCGAATTGGAGGACATCGACGAGATCGGCCTCGGACCTACGGAACAGGGCTATCTCGCGGTGCTCGCCGAGGGGGCCAGCCGCTTGAACGTGGTGGCCTCGATGCTCGGCCTCCCTGCCCGCACCGTGTCGCAGGTCGTGGAGCCCTTCCTGCTTCGGGCGGGACTCATCATCAAGGACGACGCCGGGCGGCGGGCACTCACCGTCAAGGGCCGTAAGCACCTGACGCAATCTCGGCAATTCTGTGGATCGAAGGGAGACCATTCATGACGACTTCAAGCAACAATTTGGGGCCGTGCAAGGCGGCGATCTGCATCAAGGAGATGGCCGCTCAGGTGGGGCTCTCGCGGCAGCGGTTCATGCAACTGGTGAAGGCCGGGGTGTTCCCTGCGCCGCTGCGAGATGAACAGACCGGGCGACCGTACTTCACGGACGAATTGCAGGTGGTGTGTCTCGACGCTGCGCCGTCGCAACTGCGGTATCAACGGCAAGGTCGTGATGTTCTACGCCCGCCGTCCCACCTGCCCGACGCCAACAAGCAGACCGAACCCGGCGAAGCCTCCGAAGCACGCCACGCGAGACTCTCATGCGGAGATCGTGGCGGGGCTGCACGGACTCGGCCTCCTGACCGCGACGGGCTTGCAGGTGGCGGACGCCGTGGTCGAACTGTTCCCTCATGGCACGCAGGGGGCGGACCCCGGCGACGTGATCCGTGCGGTCTTCCTGCACCTGCGGGGCAAGAACACGGCGGAAAAGGTGGGGAGTAAAGAGTGATTTACCGCACCACCAGTGACAACTTCCAGCAACATTCTCTGAACATTCGAGGAGACAAGCCATGAAGAACTCGGCAGAAAATGTTTTCGACGGCATCCCGGTCGGACCCGAAGAGGCCGACCTCGTGCGAGCTTACCTGACGGCGACGGACTTCGCTCCGGGCTCACGTCGAGGGTTCGCCTTCGACTTGCGGAAGCTGGCGACGTGGTTCGTCGAGGCCAACAAGGAACCCTTCCGCAGCGCCCGCGTCACCACCCGCGACATCACCGATTGGAGGGATCACCTGCGGCGCGAGCGGGGCCTCGCCGTTGCCACCGTCAACCGCGCACTCGTCATGGTCCGCAAATTCTTCGGCTGGTTGGCTCAGCAGGGCCACCTATCAGCAAACCCGTCGAGCGGGGTCAAGGAACTTCGCCGTCAGAGCCTCGCCCCGAAGGGGCTGGAGCGAGTACAGGTGCGCCGCCTGCTGCGCGAGATCGAGCTTCGTCAGGACGTGCGGGCGAACGCGGTCTTCCACATCATGCTGTACACCGGGGCGAGAGTCGGCGATGTAGTCAAGCTCGAACTGACGGACTTGCTCCTCAGCGAGCGGAGCGGCTCAGCCGTCTTCCGACACGGCAAGGGCGGCAAGGAGAGGACCGTACCTGTGCCGCTTCCGGCGCGTCGGGCTCTTCAAGCGTACCTGAATACGCGGCCTTCCGTCCCATTCGACCGCGTGTTCGTCGGCGAGCGAGGACCGCTGACCGACCGAGGCATCCGTGTTCTCTGCGACAAGTACGCCGCGATATGCGGGTTCAAGCTGCACCCGCACCTTCTGCGGCACACGATGGCGCATCAGTTCCTCGCTGACAATGGCAAAGACCTCGTGGGGCTGGCGCAGATCCTTGGACACGAGAACTTGAACACGACGGCAAGGTACACCCAGCAAACGGATCAAGAGTTGGGTGACGCCTCTGAACGCCTGAATTATTGAGGCGACGAGAGAAGGGAGCAACGACCATGACCACGTTCGAGATCGAGCAGTTGGTGGTGCTGGTGCGGAAACACCGAGTCGAGGCCACCAGCGCGGCAGAAGCCATCGTCAAGCTGTTCGACGGCGAGACGATGCTCGTGGACAACAACGCTGAAGTCGTAGACCTGTGCGACGAGCGGGGCCTGCCGGTTGACGACCATCCCGCACTGGCCGAGGAACTCCGCAAGGCGGGAATCCTGACCGACCAGACCGTGATTCCCTCCATCCTCAGCATCGAGCAAGTCGAGGGATGCGAAACGGCAAGCAGGATTGGCTGTGTAGTTCGGTCCTGCGGATAAAGGCGGCACGCCAACGAGTATCCGCGAAAGAGGCGGCGGTACGGACGCCGCCGCCTCTTTCGCAAATAAACCCATCTGAAACCGAGAAAGAAACCAGAAGCCGCGTCCCGCCGCCATCACATCCCCGCCACGATTTCCGCCATCCAACACGATTTCGCCGAGCGTTCGTATCACGGAAAAAGATCTGAGTCTGTACAACACTTCTCCGACCTTCCACCGTGCCGGTATCGTCGGGTTCTTCAGCAAGGGACCAATCAACGTCCCAACACTGGTTGCCACGCAGCGAGCACTTGAAACGACCTTCGGCTACCCACACCCCGAATCCGGTGATCCCTACGCTTGGTACGCCTCGTCCCAGTACCTCCTCATCGCCAACGAACTCTATATCGTTCGTGTCGCCGATGAAGAGAACGTCTCGGACACGCAGGCCCAAACCGCACAAGTCACGGTCCCCTCGGCTGGCGGACAGATTCAAGTTCTGGCGAGCCAAGCCGGACCATACCACTTCGGCGTGGACTCGTTCTTCCGCTGGAGACTCAACGGCGTCCTGCACAGCAAGACCCTCGTGATCCTCGCCGGTACGTACACAGCGGCCCAGCTTGCCGAAGACCTGAACCTTCAGGTCGATCCTGAGATCGACGGCATCAGCTTCTACACCGACGCCAGTGCGTTGCACATCGGCGTGCAGACGACGTGGGCCTTCGGTCCCGACGCCAGCTTCGAGTTCGTGAGCGTCCAAGACGCCATGTACGGCAACACCGTCACCAACGGCAACGTCACCGGCTGGGGCAGCGGCATGACGCAGGCCAGCCTTACCGGCTCGCTCGACCGTTACCCACAGGCGTACCATACCGCAGGTCACTACGACTTCACGGGCTTGACGGGGTTGAACATTCAGATTGTGGTCGATGGCACGGACAACGTGCTCATTGATAACGTCGTGCAGGTGATTTCTAGCGCGCGGCGCGACTTCGAGTACCTCGGATGCCAACCATAATCGTTTGGCTCAGCGGTTCGTGCTCGAAATCAACCGCTTGCGGCTCGAAAGCCGCTTTTTTCCTCCGACCGTAATCCAACTCTTTTCACTTTGGATGCCATTGTCTCGCTCCAGTACGATTTCCCTCACGATTTCTACGGACTGCCCCTCCTTGTCCATCCCGAAGTAGCGGTGTTCGAGAACAGCTTGCAAAACCTCGTAAAGCCCCTTCGGACCATGAGCAGTCACCTTTTCAAAACGGACGAAATGGTAGGCTCCCGTGTTTTGACCATCCGGCCAACCATCCCCTCCCGGTTTCACGCCGATCTTGATGATCTTCGTCCAGTTCATCTCGTTACCAGACCCTCTTCCCCGTTCGACAAATCCGCCCTGAATGCGGATCTTATCTTCCCGAGTTGATTGAGCAGGCGGAAGGCCCGGATTCTTCATGGTGGTTTCGACCTTGATCGTGCCGTCTCCGTAAATCTCCTTGGTTTCGGTGAACATGATGGTCCGCCCCCTATCATCGTAGGTTTCCTCCTCATAGCGCTTCACGTTACCCGGCACGCACGGCAAGAATCGCGCGGTCAGAGTGCCCTTAACTTCGGCGGGAGGCGACTCGCCCCCTTTCGTGGCGACCTGTGTTGCGGCCAGAACCGCTTTCGCCTCGGGGTGGTTCAGCGTGGGGGTAATGTTGTCCTTCGTTGCTTTCTCGATGAGCTTCTTGCCCGCCTCTGCGTTGCCTTTCTCGTACTCGTTATCAATCACGCCGCCCGTAGACCCGAGGCCGCTCCTCTTCCTTCAGGAAGGTGTCACGGTGGCCTTCAAGGATGGCGCGGTACTTGCCCACCGCGCCATCCTTGTCGCCCCTATCCCAGAGGCCATCGGCTTCCACCAGTTGCTTGCGGGCGGCGTCCTGCATCTTCGTACCGAACATGGCGATGATGCCGAAGCCCCCACAGCACAGGAACAAGCACGCGCCTCCGACCACCGACGCGATGATGAGAGGCTTCTTGGATGGCACGCCTTTCTTCTGAGCCGCAGGCGGGGCATCAGATGAAGACAGCGAAGCCTGTTTCGTGGAAGCTGGCTCTCCCGTGGCGAACAGCCCCTTGATTGCGCTGGCCTTGTTCGCTGCCTTCATGTCACCGCGACGAACCTTGTCATTCGGCTTGAGCCTCCCGTTCGTCGCCATCTCCTTCAACTGCGCCGTAGTGTGTGGGCCGGTTTCCTTCCCGTCGCGGACGATAAACCAGTCGTGGGCCATTGCTGCTCTCCTTTATCGGGATAACCTCTCACCTCGCGCTCCTTGGAATAAAGCGGAGCCACCCGCGAAAAGCTGCTTGAACTCGATGAGGGACTCGTTGAAGATCGGCAACTGGCGATCTAGCGACCCTCGAAGCGACGACCAGTTTCCCGGCCATCCGAACCGGGCTGATCAGCGCACGCTCTTACTCTACCATCACTATAGGCATGTTCAAGACTTTCTATCGTAAGTGGATTCAGCACCCGCTCTTCGGCAATCTTCACGAGGGGTGCTGGTATGGCAAAGAAGAAAAGAAAGACGCGCCACGCGGAGATCGTGCGTCGGTTCGCCGAACGCCTACGGGAACGTAGGCACGCGCTGGGCATGACGCAGGAGGCGCTGGCGAGCGCCGCGAGGATTACGGTGAGCTACGTCTGGCGGCTGGAGAACGGCGGGGGTACGCCGGGGATCGACACGGTAGAGCGCTTGGCAAAAGCTCTCGGAACGACGATTGCTGACTTGCTTCCGAGTTCGCCTCCACCGGATAGCCTGATGCTGCTCAGGGATCAGGCACGGAGGCAGTTCGACGTTCTCATGCAGAACGCCGACCGGGAGTTCCTCGTGATGCTCAACCCGCTGCTATTCCGACTCGTCGAGTCGCTGACACGAGGCGTTAAGCCCTCACCCTGATTTTTGCCTGTCGCGGCTTTCTCCACGGTGAAGCCTGAACCACTGTAGTTGTCCATCACTTGTTCTGTAAGTGACGTGGCGGCGATGATGGTCCACTCCTTGTCGTCGGTTTCACCTGCCATTCAGTTCCCTGAACCTCCTCGTCGTGGCCCGGATGTACTCGCAGTGGTCGCCGGTCGTGGGGGATGACGCAGGCGGAACTGACGCGGCAGGTCCACGTCACCGCGAGCTACGTCTGGCGGCTGGAGAGCGGCGGGGCCGCTCCGGGGATCGACCTCGTGGACCGACTGGCGCGGGCCTTAGCGACGACGACGCACGACCTCCTGCCGACGACCGCCGCCCCCGACACGCTGGCCGTGTTGAGGGACCGGGAGCGGACGCTCTTCGAGGCCCTGCTCCGAAGCGCTGACCGCGAGGCCCTCCAGACACTCTGCCCCTTGTTGGCCCGCCTCGCCGAGTCGCCTGACCGGCGCGGCTGAAGCGGCAGGCCGCACTCCCCCTTTGACGTGCCCGCCAGCCCATACTTTCCCCTCGTTGCCGCCCGGCGTGCAGGATGACAACCTCCATCCTTTTTCGAGAAAGCGAGCACCTCGCCGCTGACAGATCGTGGTTCGCTCAACAGTAGGGCTGGCTCGGTGACGCGCCCGCAGCAGCCGGGCTCGCGTATCCTTCCCCTTCGCGCTCGGCTAGAATGGCCGCGTTCTCTTCGCTCCCAGCCGGAACAGCTTGAGGCGACCGAGGAGGGGGTCGTATGCTGAAGCACTTGCGCCAACATGGCGTCGGCTACCTTGTTGCCGTGGGAGCGACGGCGGCGGCGGTGTTGCTCCAGTTCGCCTTGTCGCCGTGGCCGAGCCACGACGCCCCGTTCCTGCCCTTCGTCATGGCGATCATCGTGGCCGCGTGGTATGGCGGTGTGCAGCCCGGTCTGTTGGCGACGGCCTTGAGCGTCTTGGCGTGTGACTACTTGTTCATCCGACCGACCGGCTCGTTGCTCGTCGCTGAGACCGGCGACCGAGTGCGGCTGGGTCTGTTCCTTCTCATCGCCCTGACGGTCAGCCTCTTCAACCAGCACCGGCTCATCGCCCGCCACCGCATGGCATCTCGACACCGGGAACTGGAAGTGGACATCACCGACCGCAAGCAGGCCGAGGAGAGACTGCGGAAAAAGAACGAACGGCTGCACTTGCTGTCCGAGGCGGCGGAAGTGCTGTTGCACGCCGACGACCCCGACGCCATGCTCCGCAGCGTGTTCGCCCAGATCGGGCCGCATCTCGGACTGGACACCTACTTCAACTTCATGGTGGACGAGACGGGTGATGCCCTGCGGCTGCTGTCGTGCGTCGGCATCCCCGAAGAGGCGTGTCGTAAGTTCGCCCGGCTGGAGTTCGGGCAGGCGGTCTGCGGCACGGTCGCCTTGCGCCGCGAACCCATCGCGGCGTCCTTCATCCAGCAGTCCGACGACCCGAAGGTCCAGTTGGTCAAGCCCCTCGGCATCCGGGCCTACGCCTGCAATCCGCTGATGGCGGGTGACAAGCTGCTCGGCACGCTGTCCTTCGCCAGCCGGTCGAGGGACCAGTTCGACGCCTTAGAACTGGAGTTTCTGCAAACGATCTGCCACTACGTCACCGTCGCCTATGAGCGGATCAGGCTCGTTCGGCAATTACGGGAGGCCGACCGCCGCAAGGACGAGTTCTTGGCGACGTTGGCCCACGAGCTACGCAACCCGCTGGCCCCGATCCGCAACGCCCTCGAACTCCTGCGGCGTGCGGACGGCGACAGCACGCTGAGGGAGCAGGCCCGCAGCATGATGGAGCGGCAGTTGCAACGTATGGTGCGGCTCATTGACGACTTGCTCGAAATCTCCCGCATCACGAGAGGGAAGCTGCAACTCCGCAATGACCGGGTGGAACTGGCGGCGGTCGTGGAGAGCGCCGTGGAAGCGGCCCGCCCCGTCATCGAGGCACAGGGCCACGAACTGACCGTCACCCTGCCGTCTGAGCCAGTCTATCTGGACGCCGACTCGACCCGACTGGCTCAGGTCTTCGCCAACCTGCTTGACAACGCCGTCAAGTACACGGAGAAGGGCGGTCACATCTGGCTGACCGCTGAGCGCCAAGGCGGTGAGGTCGTGGTGTCGGTGCGGGACACCGGCATCGGCATCGACGCCGAGCATCTGCCCCGCGTCTTCGAGATGTTCTCGCAGGTGGCCCCGGCGTTGGAGCGGTCGCAAGGTGGCCTCGGCATTGGACTGGCGCTGGTGCGGGGGCTGGTCGAGTTGCACGGCGGGACTGTCGAGGCTCGTAGCGGCGGAACAGGCATGGGGAGCGAGTTTACCGTTCGCTTGCCGGTTGTTGAGGCGTCTGTGCAGACAACGCAGGAACCGGGTGACGATGGCGAAATGCTCCGCTGCCCACCGAAGCGCCGCATCCTCGTGGTGGACGACCTCCGAGACGCCGCCGACAGCATGGCGATGATGTTGCGGACGATAGGCCACGAGACCCGCACGGCCTACGACGGCCTTGAGGCGGTGCAGGCAGCGGCGACGTTTCGACCCGACGTGGTGCTGCTCGACATCGGCCTGCCGAAGATGAGCGGCTACGAGGCGGCGCAGCACATCCGAGCGCAGCCGTGGGGCAAGGGCATGGCCCTGATCGCGCTCACGGGCTGGGGGCAAGAGGAGGACAAGAGGCGAGCGCTGGAGGCGGGGTGCGACCATCACCTGACGAAGCCGGTGGACCCTGCTGCCCTTGAGAAGTTGCTGGCTCTGATCGCCCCGGCTCCCCAGCCCTGATCCGACAAGCCCCATACCGGGATGTGCCATGCCCGAGTTCTGGAAAGAAGTGCTGAACGCCGTGAACTCACTCTTGCTGGACATGCCCTTGCACGGGATGCTGCTGAACGAGCGTTACCTCCACCACTTCTTCTCGCACCGTATCCAGTCCATCGAGCCGTGCCCGATGCCCTTGCTCGATCCGGCCACATCTTCGCTGCGGTTCCATCCAGAGTGGCCGACGTATAAGGAGGCGACCGGCATCGACTGTGGCAAGTACCAGAAGCGAGAGGGCCGCTACCTGCCGGTGGAGACTGGGAAGAAGGGCGGCTTCGTGGACTTCGCCCTCGGCCCGTACCCTACGCCCGAGGTCGGCGTCTCCTTGAGGCCGTGCCTTTCCTTCATGTAGCTGAAGATGCAGACGGAAGCCAGAGGCGAGCTTATTCCTTCTTGCCACTGGCCTTTTTCTTTGGCTTGTGCCGTGGACGGTTCCAGTACGGACTCTTGCACTTCGGGCACACGCGGGGTTCATCGGTCCATTGTTGCCGCGAAACCCATACGTGCCCGCATCTCTCGCACTTCCAACCGGGCAAACTCACCCTAGCCATCTCGCATCCTCCCGCTTCCCTGCGAGTATATTCTCCGTCGTGTATTACCGCAAGGAAACTTTATTGCTTTATTGTGCTGTTCACTGGTCGTATAACAGTAGTAGTATCCTGCTAAGGATATATCAGTAGTAAAGCACCCCGATGGGCCAGAATTAACAGAAGTGAGGAAGACCGACCATGCACGCACTGACAACGGAACGGCCTGAGCCTTACGTTTGGGTCTCGTGGATCACCAAATTGCTTGCAGGCGAGTCCTCCTGCGTCTGGTCGGCTTGGCTCCGCGCACACTTCCAGACGGCCAAGGCTCCCAACGGCTTCGATCTCGGGACATGGCAGATGGATCACTCGGCGATGCTCCGCCAGACAGCCACCGAACACGAGAAGGACGGGTACACGATTTATACGGAGGGACAAAACCTGTTCGCCCTCAAAGGCAAATCGGGCACACTTTCGGGGAAGCCAGACGTGGTGGCTGTCCAAGGCACGGAGGGATGGGTGGTGGACACAAAGACAGGCTCGCCGAAGGCGTCTGACCGGATTCAGGTCATGATCTACATGTGGGCGCTGCCAAAGACGAACCCGGCGTTCGCAGGGGTGACGTTCCACGGGAAGGTCGTGTACAAGTGCGGCTACAGCGTCATCAGGGCAGACGAAGTTGATGCGGTTTTCATCAAGCGGGTTGCGGATCTGATCAAAGAGGTCTGCGGGGAAGCCGAACCGCACAAGGCTCCGAGCTTCACGGAATGCCAGCACTGCCCCATCACCCCCGAGGATTGCCCAGACAGGGCCGGGGCCATGAAGGTCTATCAGGGCGAGACAGACGAGTTCTGAACTAGAGACAGCATATCACCACGCCGATCCAAAAAGTTTCTTCACCCCGGAACCGCCAATGGCTCCGGGGTGAGAAATCTTCACCTGTGTCAAGGTGACGTTGAATCGGTGCGGCTCAAGGATAAACGCTCCCTCGGCCAGAACGGAGTCGCTGTTGGCGAGAGCGTAACTGGCTTTGATGAGGTCGTGTTCCTACCCCAGAACCGGGGCCACGGTGTCCACGAGCGATAGCTCTAGGATGGACTGTTCTTGGAATCGTCCAGCCCACGACCCGCCATCACCCTCTACGGAAATCGTACCTGCTCGCCCTCTCTATCTCAACCAAAATCGCCTCTTCCGTGATCGCACGAGCCGCTGGATCTGCTCCAGCGGCTGAAAATCTATCTATGTGAAATTACAACCTCGGATCGACCGGCTCGCTCTCCAAGGCGAGGACTCCGAAGACGCACTCATGCACCCGGCGCAGCGGTTCTCGGCGGACAAACCGTTCCAAGCCCTCGACTCCAAGGGCGAACTCGCCGAGAGCGAGGGATCGCTTGTGACTCAGCCCACGGCTTCGCAGGCGGGACAGGTTTTCATCGACGGTGTAATCCGGGCCGTAGATGATTCGCAGGTATTCACGGCCCCGGCACTTCACAGCGGGCTGGGCGAGGCCCCGCTTGCCTCGCAAGATCAAGTCAAGCGGCTTGACCACCATGCCCTCGCCGCCCCGTAGTGTAAGCTCGGTCCACCACCGAACCCCTTCCGCTTGGCTGGTCGAGTCGGTCACGTCCACCAACTTGTACGCGGTCGCCAACAGCAGTTCCGGGTCTTCCCGGCAGACCTTCGCCAGCGTATCCATGTGCCACATGTGGTTCTTGTCCGTGTGGACGCGGCCTTCCGATGCCAGCAAGTGAAAGGGAGCCAGCTTCAGGTCGGTCAAGGACGCCACCGGCCAACAATACTGCCGGTAGGCGGCAACGAACTGGCCGAGGCTCTGCTCGCGCCTCTGGTATGCGGTCATTGCCTGTTCGGCCTTTCCCCGTTCGTCGCCTTCCAATCGCTTCGCGGCTTCTGTCAGCGAAGCGACCGCCCGTGGCAACGAAGCTCGCCCTGCGGCCCCGACCGCCGCGTACTGGCTTTTGAGAAGCTCCTGCGCCTTGGCCGACCACGGCATCAGTTCGCAGTCGAGGCAAACCCATGTCGTCTCCAACATCGCCCACAGGCCCGCAGCGGACAACGCCGCCCGTACCCGGTCGAGGAACTGCGCCTCCAGCGCCGACTCGTTGAAGAACCGCCTGCCAGTTCGGGTGTAGACGATGCCGATCTCTCCCTCAGTAACGCCAAAGCGGTCCTTCGCCGCCTGTTCGTCCCGGAAGACGATCACCACGGCCCGCGACCCCATGTGTTTCTCCTCGCAGATGACCTGCGGCGTGCCTTGGCTGCGGTAGTAGGAGAACGCTTCGGCAGGATGCTCCAGCAGCCCCGGCTCGTTACTGGTTTCGCACGGCGACATGGTGGGCGGCAGATAGATCAGCCACTTCGGGTTGGCGGCAAAACGGCTCATGACCTCCAGAGCCGCCGTCGCGTTCGCCTCGCGGATCGTGACGTTGCCCCGCAGCCGCGTGCTGATGATCCGCTTGCCGAGCACGTCTTCGGCGTCGAGAACCTCATCGTGGGCCTGCTGCGCCGTCAGCTTGGGAGCTTGTTGTTCCTCGGGCAAGAAGGGCCGAGCCGGTTCGCAGTACGTCCGCGCCGCTGGGACGGAGATGAACTCCTTTTCGGGGTAGCGCAGGGCGGTGAGCTTGCCGCCGAAGACACAGCCGGTGTCGATGTTGACCGTGCGGTTGAGCCACTCCGGTTCGGGAACCGGCGTGTGGCCGTAAACCACCATCGCCGCGCCCCGGTATTCCGCAGCCCAGTTGTAACGCACCGGCAGGCCGAACTCGTCCGTCTCGCCCGTCGTCTCGCCGTAGAGGGCGAACTCGCGCACCTTGCCCGAGCCGCGCCCTTGCATCTCGGCTTTCATCCCGGCGTGGGCTACTACCAACTTGCCGTCATCGAAGACGTAATGGCTCACAAGGCCGTCGAGGAACTGTTCAAGTTCATTGCAGAACGGCTCACGAATGCTGTCCGGCAGGGCGTCAATCTCGGCGAGGGAGTTCGCCAATCCGTGTGTGATCTGGACGTTCTTGCCACGCAGCTTGCGCAGCAGCTTCATGTCATGATTGCCGGGGACACAATATGCCTCGCCGAACGCAACCATGTTGCCCACAAGCCGAATGGTATCGAGGATACGTGGTCCACGATCCACAAGATCCCCGACAAATATTGCCTTTCTTCCGAGCGGGTGACGATGCACGAACCCATGAAAGAATGCCCCCGGCGCTGCTGCGACAATTTCGTAACCCAACTGCCGCAAGAGGTCTTCCAATTCATCGCAGCAACCATGAACATCGCCGATAATGTCGAAAGGGCCGTGTTCCTGCCGCTTGTCGTTGTACAGTAGGACTCGCTCGACCGTGGCGGATTCCACGTCCTCGGGGCTTTCCAGCACGAATACGTGACGGAAGCCTTCTCGACTGAGCCCTCGTAGAGACCGCCGAAGCTGGGACACTTGCTGACGAACGACGTGGGGACCGAAGTTCCGCTCGTCCCGAGAGCGATTGCGTTCCTGACAGACCTTCTCGGGAAGGTTCAGGACAATGGCGACGGGGAGGCAATGATGCTGCCGAGCAAGCTGGACCAGCGGTTTGCGGGCCTCGGGCTGGACGTTCGTGGCGTCGATGACCGTCAACCGCCCCAAGGCGAGCCGCTTGGCGGCGATGAAGTGCAAAACCTCGAAGGCGTCATTCGTGACGGTCTGGTTATTCTCGTCGTCGCTGACCATACCCCGGCAGGCATCCGAGGACAGGACTTCCGTAGGCAGAAAATGCTTGTGCGCGAAGGTGCTCTTGCCGGACCCGCTGGGGCCAATCAGGACGACGAGGGACAGCTTTGGGATCGAGATGGTTATGGGATGAAGCATATCCTCACTCGCGGCTAAATACTCTGGTCAGAACATCATCAGCGAGGAAACGCAGATTTCTCATTTCAGGATTCACGACAAGTTTCTCCAAGGAAAGCCGAATCATTCCTGCCACTACTGTCTTGAGATCCCAGAAGATTTCCCAGACGATCTTCTCACCTTTGCTCGTGTTTTGTTTCTCCAAACCCGTGTAAGATTTCCCACCATGAACGATTTCGTTACGAATAGAGAACGCCCTCTTGAGAAGATCATCTACCTGTCTCGCGTTTGAAAGGTGTCGTGAGCACAGAATGGCACTTGTAAGCCTAATTAGGTCAGATGACGCATTCTTTTCAAACAACCCTTCAAGGGCAAATAACAGGTCAAGGATTCCCTCTACTTCAGCGAACTCGCCCGGTATCGCTTTCAAGAAGCGATGGATCGGCCACAGTGAGAAATACCATCGCTCGGCTAACAATTGAAATACATGTTCAAAACTGTTTCTTGACTCTGGCTCCAGAATCGCAGGATATGTATGTGTGTAATCTCGGATCTCTTCTGTATGTATCTTAGACGCAGAATGTATGAAGGCGAGGCCGACTCCCCATCTGCCTTGCGAAGAGTTTAACGGCATATATACGCAGTGATAGACCAATTGAATCGCGGCTTTAATCAGTGCGGAAACTTCTTTGTTGATTGCCATCGCTTCGTGAAACGCGGTAACGTATTCCATTGAGCGCTTCGATTCATCATTGTCTCTGAAGGTTCTTGCTAACTCAATAGTCGTTACAAGGTAATTCTGTCGCCAGCCAATGTCCACATTATTGTGAGCATCTGAACGGGGGAAACGAGGCACAAGCTTCTCAGCGATGTCCATTAACGGTTTACCACAGTGAAATTCTGTTAGGCTAGTTATCGTTACATGGACACGGATGACTTCTTCAGGTTTTATTCCCATCAATGCCCCTGAGAAACCATAATCAAATCCTCGCTTCCATACCTCGTTCTTTAACAATGACCGCACGGTCTCCGTGCAATCTCGAATAAGATCGTCTTCGGACTTGGTTACGTACCAAGCGGGCATAATGAAGGTGTATGTTGTCCCAGTCATAATGTCTCTCAAGTCGTTGTTACCGCCTTCTGCCTGCTATGCCACTCGTCAACCAATTTCTGCGGCAGTCTAGCCTAGCTTAGACAGTCGAAGATCGCCATTTGTGTTGGCGATCCCAGCTTCTCGTCTTCAGCCCCCACCGCCATGAACCGCACCGTGTAGGCGAACCGCCCGGCGATGCCCTTCGCCCAGACCTGAAACTCCTGCCGCGTCCACTCGAAGCGATGATCGGGATGGCGAAAGCGGCCTGCCCCCAGCGTCTCCCATTTGACGTTGTACTCCCGATTCGGCGTTGTCAGTATCACCGTTCGTGGCTTGGCGAACTCGAACAGCACTCGCTCGAATGCCGACAGCCGAGGCGGATCAAGGTGCTCAACAACCTCGATGACAGAGGCGGCTTCGAATCCCTCCAGCCGCTTGTCCCGGTACATCAGGGAGCCGTGGATCAGCTTTACGCGCTCGGCTTCTTGGTCGGCAACCGCTCCAGCTTCAGCCGACGTTGAGCCACTTCCAGCGAGCGGATCGAAACATCCAGCCCGACGATCTCCTCAAACTGCTTCTCTTTCAGAAGCTCGCGGATCAGCTTTCCTTCGCCGCAGCCGAGGTCGAGAACGCGCTTTGCGCCGCTGGCCCGCAAAGCAGTCATGACGGACCCGAGGCGCTGGTCGTTCAGGCTGAGAGGCTTTTCCAGCGTGTCTTCGGTTTTGTCGGCTGGCCGCTCATCCTCATCTACCTCATGCGGCTCCTCCTCTTGCACGAGACGGGCGATGGCTTCACGGAAGAGGCTTGGTTGGAACTTCAGATAGCGGCGTGTGATTTCCTCCTTTTCCGGGTGTCCCGCCAGCCAGCCCTCGCCCTTGGCGAGCAGTTTCTCCATCTCGTCTTTGCCGATCCAGTAGTGTTTGCTGTTGTCGAACACCGGGATCAGGACGTATAGGTGCGTGAGCAAGTCAGCCAACGTCGTCGTTTTCTGAACCGTGACTGCAAAGTAGGGACTCTCGCCCCATTCGGGGAACCGTTCATCGAGCGGATACCGAGCCGCCTCGACCGCGTATCCCAGCGGCTCGAAGACGTTCCGCAAAAACCGCTCGCCGCCGCGCACCGGCAGCACGTCAATGCGGGCCGACAGCGGGATCGGCATTGCCACCAGTTCGGGCCGGTCTTTGCAGCGTCCTTGAAGCGCCGAGCCGAAGACCTGTGCAATCGCCACGGACATGAACGAGGAGGCGGTGTACGGACGGTCGTTCACGTACTGGGCCAGCAGGAAGTTGGCGTTCGCGTTCTTGCCACGGACCATGCCCACCGGGTCCACGTCGAGCAGCAGGCAGACCGTACACCGCTCGGCTCCCATTTCGGGATAGAAGACGTGCGCCCTCCCGAAGCTCAGATCGAATGACTGGAACCGCTCGGGATGCTTATGCAGCAGATAGCCCAGATCCGAGGCGGGCTGGTGCGTGGTGGTGATCGTCAAGAGCATTCAGGTATCCTTCCCCTTCGGCACGAACCTGCGTCGGCTCTTCGGTGTCAATCGGTGGATCGCCTGTTTCATTGGCCGCTTTCGGAGGCACAACCCATGAGTCCCATTCATCTTATTCCTCACACGACACGCTGCCGTACCCGGTGGTTCACACTGACAATCCGTTCACAACACGAGCTTTATGGACCGACACGACCGCAAACCGAAAAAGGATCACACGGACGAGCCTGACCCCGACTTGCTCACCCACATCAGGTCACTCGGCATCTGTGGCGTCGAGGACTACATCGCGTGGTGCGCCGAGCACGGTTTCAGCCGCCGCACGGACAAACACTGGCGACTCCGTTTGAAGGAGCGGACCTACGCCACCCGCGCCATTGCCGATGCCCGCCTTGCCCAGAAGAAGCAAGAACTCAGGAAGCCCGCCAAGATCATCGAGAGGATCTTCAACGGCGAACTTCAGGAAGATGATGTCACCCAACCTCACTTGAAGGCGGTCTGCCGGGCGTGCAAATCCGCCCAAGAATCTCGTCGAACTCGGCTCGCCTTTCACGACCTTCTGCAACATGTCCGCAAATGCACTGACCTCGTAAGTGGACAGTCCGTCATCTCGCAGTACGGTTATCGAGTTGGCAATACGTTCGTCGATGGATTGCTCGCGCTGGCCCGGCATTCACGAAACTGGATTCGTCCGGTCGCCGATTGGAAGCCCCAGACGCACAACACGCGCCGCCAGTTTTCCTCGCTGGCGCGGCACTTGTTCGCCGAGTGGCCGGTCCCCGCTTTCATGGATTCCGTGTGGTTCTTGGGTAACAACAGAGCAGTCGTCCAGCAGCAGAACTGGTTCTTGCACATCGGCAGAGGGCAGAACATTCGCACGGCGGACCTCCCGCTGCCGTACACGAAGCGCATGGCTCACCACTTTATGCAAGCTCCTTCTGACCTCACGGTCGAGGCGGCGCTGCGCTGGGGCCAGATCCTCGGACTCGGCGGTTCCGAGCGGCTGCTACGCGCCATTCTCAGCACATGGCTGGGGACGAGTTTCGGCCATAACGACTTCTGGACCACCGTGCTCCAGTTTTTTATCGTCAATCCGATGCTGGATCTGGCTCAAGTCGGCCCGATCATTGACTACATCGAGCAGCAGCGCTTCGTTTCGCAGGACGTTTTCGTCGCCCCCGGCGTCGTCGAACGCCGAGGACCGGCACAGCCGAACTTCACCATGAAGGGACGCACGCCCGCGTCCTTGCTGCGGCAGGTGGAATCATGGCATAAGACGCTGGCGAAGGTCGAGCAGCCGAAGGCTGAGTGGCCCTCTTCGGCTATCCCACCTTTTGAGTTTGTCGAAGGGGGAGAGAAAAGCGGCAACCTGAAGGTCTGGAAAATCACCGAACTCCTCAGCACCAAGGCGCTTGTCGCCGAGGGTCGAAAGATGAAGCATTGCGTGGCGACTTACGCCCATTCGTGCGCGAGCGGCGTTTGCTCCATCTGGACGCTGGAGGCCGAGACGTTCGAGGGGCGATCCAAGATTTTGACCATCGAAGTGCAGACGGCGACGAAGCTGATCTGTCAGGCCCGAGGGAAGTGCAACATGCTCCCCGGCGATAAGCACCGTGGCATCCTGCGCCGCTGGGCTGAGCAGGCGGGACTCCAGTTGGCGAAGCATGTATAGGCTCTGGCGCATCGGCTTGTCTTGCCAACCACAAAGGTTGACACGGAAGACGGTGCTCGTCGCAAGATCAATGTGCCTCCAGCAACCGGCGCTCCTGCCTTGCTGCGGCGCACTCGCCTACAACGGGCGTATTCCTCCTCGGACAGCCGGCTTCCACCGAGCGGCCGAGCATGGGATCGTGTGGTAACGAGGACCACCTCCGCAACAGCAGCCGCGAAGTGAATATCTTCACGTCCCATCACATGCAGAGCAACGGCAACTGCATTCTGTGCGTGACGGAGATACGGTACTGTCCGTGGTGCGGCGAGGAGATCGAGGTCGTGCGGGTGAAGTACGCGGAAACCGCGACCCAGCACGAAGCCTATTGAGCCGTCTCAGAAACTCCTTCACCGCCACCATCGGCCCTATGCTGGAGAATCACTCTTGAACCGAAAGCCACGCTAATGTTATACTTCTGTTCACTTGTCAAGGAGAGCGTCACATGACCGTGAAATACCGCTACAATTCCCTCGAAGACTTTCTCGCCACTAAACCTTTGAGCGTCGATGCCCAAGCCGACGACGGCTGGGGAGCGTGCTTCCCAGTCAAAGGCAGGGAGATCGAGGCCACCATCCTGTTCTCGGACATTTCTGGGTTCTCGAAGCGCACCCTCGACATGTCCCCCACCGAGACCCTCATCTTCGTCAATAACTTCTTTGCGTGGATAAGCGCCGAAGCAATCCGAGGGCGTCCCGGCATTGTGGACAAGTACATCGGCGACGAGATCATGATTGTCTTCTCCAAGGAGTTTGGATCGGACGACCCGTTCGCGGACGCGGTACAAACTGCACGATTGATGTGCGAACGGGATGCCTTGGCGTTCGAGCCGCACATCGGCATCGCCAGCGGGCCGGTGACGGTTGGGTACGTTGGAACGCCCATCCGGTACAACTGCTCGGTGTTCGGAGCCCCGGTCGCTCTCGCTGCGAGATGCGCTGGCGTGAAACCAGAAGGAGGACGTAGCGGGAGCCGCATGGTGTTCCCGGCTTGCGAGTGGGTGAACAGGGACTTCGGTGAACTCTTCCCACCTCGCAGCTACAGGGGGCCAGATGGCAACCCCGTGCAGCAACCCTCCGCGTGGGAACTTCTATCGGCTCGCTTGGTTGAGATGAGGAACATTGGCGACTTTGAGGTGCGTGAGGCCCGCAAGTTGACTACGTGGACGCCTTATGATTACTCAGCAGAGCAGAAGGCGAGAGAGACATTTCAGGAGATTCAGCGGTCGGGGAGGTACTGGCCCAACGTCAATGGTTCATGAGCCGACTTTATTGGCTTGAGACAGGCTGGACCCCGCAGACGAGGAATTAACATGACCATCAGCGCCAAGGTCCAAACCCGGCTGGAGGAGCTTTTCCAAACCGGCGAGAAGATCAAAGCCACCAAGCAGACAGTCGGTGGTCAGCAAGGCATGGTGTTTGTCATGCCAGAAACCTACGTCGATGGCGAACAAGCTCACCAGTGGACGATGAGCGTACTGGCTGTCTTGAAGTCGGCGTTCGGTGAAGACAACGACAACTACCAACAGGTGAAGAATAACTTAGGCGAGTGCGCCTTGTACGGTCACTTCTGCGTTCTTTTGTCGTGTGTCAAAGCAGCACTGGAGGACTTGAAGGGCGGCTACTTCTTCGAGAGGAAGGCTCTCCTCGAAGCCGAGGTCTTCTGCGACTTGTTGGAGCAGGCTGAAGAACTCCAAAAGTCCGGGTACAAGGACGCCGCCGCTGTGCTGGCCGGTGGCGTCCTCGAAAAGCACATGCGGTCCATGTGCGCTCGTCGTGGCATCAGCCTCCAGAAGTCGAGCGGCAAGCCCAAGATGATGAACGACATGAACGACGACTTGGCGAAGAATGGAGCCTACAACGCCATGAAGAAGAAACAGGTGACGGCATGGGCTGACCTGAGAAATCAGGCTGCTCATGGGAACACGTCCGCGTACACAAGCAACGATGTGGCTGCTTTCTTGCGGGAAGTGTCGGACTTCTGCGCCAACATTTCCTGACTACACTATATAGCGAGGAGGACATCCATGACTTCGATCTACGAAACCGTCAGTGAGTATTTGTTGCCCCATGCCTTTACTGTTGTTGGCGGCAACTCCGTGCGCTTGAACTCCCAAGACAACCTGAAGTTCCTTCAGAATAAATTGAAGGCTCGCCGAATGACCCATGTTATAGTTAGCTACTTCGATGGCAAGCGCGAGTTTTCCGCAGAAGAGTTGAAGTCGGTCATTGTGATCGGTGATAGCAACGACAAGAACCTCGTGTTTCGGACTTTGGATGCGTTCCACTCGTAGCAGACGTTCACGAAACTGATCTATCTTGAGTGTTATCCCTCTTCACGAAGATTTGACGAGTTCGTTCGTGAATGGGCTCGGCAGAAGGGATTGGAGATGAAGCCGGTTCGCGTCAATTGGAACTCGAAGAATGCCCCTGCCATTCGCTTCAGCAAACTTGTTGGCAAGAGATCAAGGACGAAGCCTGATGTTGTGGTGGCTTTCACGAACAAGGAAGAGAGGGATCAAGTCAAGAAAGCACAACAGGCAGGAACATGTGTTCTATTTGCATAGCCCACCTTTACATCGCTTGAGCAGGCAACTTTGTAGTTGACAATCAGTAGCAACTCATTCTCCGTCGGCGGGAAGGAAATAGAGGTCGAGGTCGAGATCCGCACGCAAGTCTGCTTGCATGATCCCTTTTTCGTGCCATTACATTCTGTTTGGTTTACCGCGGTGAACTCGATCCCGTCGTCAGCTTCGGCCAGTTGGATGCCGAGCAGTTTGAGGCCCTCTTCGGCGATGGCCCGATGCTTCCTCGCTTCGTGAAGTTGGTCTTCCCGGTCCAGAGCCTTCACGGCGTTAGAGAGGTCTGAGGCGTATTTCTCCCTGAAGATCGCATCCCTGCGCAACTCCTTCAACAGCTTCCCTGCCTCGCGCACGGCTTCGTCTTCCGTGTCGAATACCACTTGTGGCTCTTGAACGCCCGTAACGCCCTCCACCCGCCTGATCACGTCGCTCCGCTCCTTCGGCGGTGAGGTTAGGTATCGAGGTCGAGGAACGTACCATCCCGACCGTCCTGTTTTCATCTCGGCCATCGCAACCCCCTGTTACTTCCGAACGTCTTTGGCAGCAGACCTCACGTTCTCGGCCAAGTCGGGCCTGTCGATCTCGTGGGCCAGCTTGAAGAACTCCTCTGCGGCGTCGGTGCGGGGTAAACCCTTCGCCTTGACTTCTTTTCTGACATAAGACTCGACCTGTTTCAGCACCATGCCCGACGTTCCAGCATCATCCTTGATGATGTTGCAAAACCCCCGGATGGTATCTTGCGGCAGATTGGGTCCGTGGATGAAGTACCTCAGATACTTGATGAAGTCGTGATGCCGTAGGAGCTTCTTGCCCGAGATGCCGTTCTTCTCGAAGCCCTGCTGTCGGGACTTGCCGTGGCCTCCGACGTTCATGTCGGCGTCGGTGAGGTATCGCACCCGGACGCTTGGTATGGCGTCGCGGGCGAGAAGTGCTCCGCGAGTTGCCCCATCTTCTCAAGGGCGGCTTCCCGAGCATCACGGTCCTTCCGCATCAACTCGTCCAAATCCCAGCAGATGCCTTCCGCGAGGGCACGTTCCTCATCGTTCAGCGTCACCGTCTGGATCTCGTTCATCTTGACTCCTCGCGGTCGTGGTTGGCTCGCTACGCAACAGGGCTGGCCGCTACGCTGTTGCCGGTGGCGCTTGCAAGGGAGGGGAATAGTCTCGTGAGACTCTCACGCAGGTCGGGATAGTTCTCAAACAGCATCTCGACGATCACCCGCGAAGGGATGCACTTTAGCCGCCTCGTCTGGTCGAGCCATGCGTACTGGATGCCGTAGAGGCGGACGTGCTTCAGCGGGTCGAACAACTCCCCCGGCCCCGGCTTGCTGAAGCCCCAGACGCCCCCGCCGCTAAATCCTTTGGGCGTCTTCGGGAGCAGCGCGACCCCGTAGGTCAAGTCTTCCCAGATCCCGTATGCGTCCTCGTGGTAGTAAAGCGAAAAATCATTCGGATTCACTTCGACGATGTTGGTCCCGAAGACCTCCTCGGCCACTGCGAGCGTGCTCTCGGTCATCTGTGCCGCGTCGGCGGGGTAGCCGACCACAAAAAACACCGGGACGGCGGCAGGGTCCGTGTCCTTGCTTGCCGGTGTCGGCAGATCGAGGCAGACCTGCTCGATATTGCAGGCCAAGGCGTCGGGCCGGTCCTCTAGCTCCAAGACGGCGATGTCCAGAGGCTTCTTCCTGATCGCCTTGAGGATTTGAGCACGGGATTTTTGTCCCTCTGCCACGGGGAACGCCAACCTCATGTCATCGTGGACACAGTGTTCGGCGGTGATGGCAAGCAGGTGTTTTCCCGCCCGCATCAGCACAGCCGCGCCGATCTCCTTTTGCGTCTTGGACCACCGAACGATGATCAGGTGGGCATAGCTCCGTATGGCCCTTACCTGCTCGACTCGCTCCTGCCGTGCTTGCAGAGAGGGCGGCGGCAAATCTGCCTTGTCGAACTTCATGCGACTTTTCCCTCTTGAACATAGGAACAGTATCTCAATTATCGGTCCCGACACTGCTGGTGCAAGCTCGGTTGATCAGCTTTTCACCCGAGGCGTGCCTCGTCAAATCAGGACTTGCGGATTATGAGACGAACGAGGCCCGCTGGTGGTTGCCAGCGGGCCTTGCTGTTGTTGGTCTACCGAGGAGCGTCAGTGCTTGGAGACCTCATCCGCGACGGCGTTCATCAGTTCGTCGGCGGTCGTGTACTTGCCGACGAGGCTGTATCCGACATGAGGAGGTCGTGGCGGCATCTCGTAACGTACCAGCCCGTACTTCTGCGCATCAGGATCGTAGTGCGCTCCCAACAGCAGTGCGCCCATCGGGTAGGACTGCAACCCGGATAAATCCCCGCCAGCGATTTTCAGGAGGACACCCGTGATGCGTCCGTAATCATTCGCCAACTCAGCTTTGAGACTGACACGACCGCCGCAGATCTTGGGACCGTCAGGACCGTCAAACTGCTTGAACAGCGGCAAAAGCTCCTCGGCTTTTTGCTTCTGCTGCTCGGCTTGCTGCTTCTGCTTCTCGGCAGCTTCCTGCTGTTCCTTGGCCTTGCGTTCGGCCTCCAGCCGTTCCTTCTCCAGCCGCTCGGCTCGAAGTTGCTCGGCCTTCTCGGCGTAGTTCATGGGCGTAAGCCTTTCTCTGAAAACACCTGTTTGCGGACGAGCGCCGTCGCTCGTCCTCTTCTACATTTTACCCGGCCTCGCTCGTTGGAACAAACGCCGCAGCACTTTCTGATCGCGTGAAAACGCCACGGCCGCTGGCAACCCCAGCGGGCCTCGGGGTTACGCTCGCGGTGTTCGTTCAGGGCTGATTCGGATCGTCAAGAGACTGCTGAAGCTGGGCCTTCATCGCGGCGACGGTGAAAGTCAGATACGAGCCGCCCATCTGTTCGGGGTCCACGCCGATGTGCGTGACGGAGGGCGGGAGTGCGTTGAGGTAGAGGAGAAGCTCTAACTCCCAGTCGAACTTGACGGACGGGCCAGCAAACTTCGTCTGGCTCGCGTGCGCGAGCCGGAACTTCTTCACCGCCTCTTCGCTCGTGAACAGGGTCATCGCAACCGTCCCGTCTCCTTGTGGCAAGACCACCCCGCCGTTGCAGGCGTTGTTCATCAGGGCGTAGCATGGGAACGGGATCGTGTGTTGCGGCGCGGACATCAAGGACTCCTTTACGGCTCGAACAAGAGTATTTTCAGATCGACAACGGATTTTACCAGAAGCTCGGCTTCGGCCCAAGCGCGGTAGGCGCAGACGAAGAGGCCCGAGGAGCCGACGCTCCTCGGGCCTCTGGGTGTCGGTCTGGGGTGTCGATCAAGAAACTAGAGCGAGGCGCTTCCGTCGCCGCGTCTCGGCGGCACGTTTGGCCCTGTCCCTGCGTGCCTTCGCCTCCTGATGACGGATGTAGTGCTCGCAAATCCCGATCAGGTTCCTTACCGCGTGCAAGTTCTCGAACTCGATCTCCACACGGTTGCCGTCGAGGTCGGAGATCTCGACGGAACGGGCCTGCCACTTATCAGCCAACTCGCCGCCGTAGTCGGCGGAACGCAATACCATCTTCTGCCGTCTGGGCTTGCGGATCTTCAGGATCTTCGTCATGGTTCTGGTCCTTTATGCTGTCGGCAGAGGTCTGCCGTCTGTAGAGGTTGAGTGGGCGACAACACATTTTACGGATGAGGTCAAGCCCGTCGCAAAGTCGTCGTCGCCTCGTGCAGCCGTTGCCTCGCAACGGCGGCGTATTGTGGCGACCGTTCCACGCCCATCCATTTCCGTCCTTCCAAGGCACACGCCAGCGGGATCGAGCCGAGACCGCAGAACGGATCGACGACTAGCGTGTCGGCGAGCGTGTACGCCTTGATCAGCTTGCGGCAATCTTCGAGCGGTTTCGGCGATGGATGGTCAGGGAGCCGGTGCTTTTGTTGCGTGCCTACCAGCCACGAGTTCATGCCCCTGTGACGGCAGATCGGCCTGCCCGCCTTGGTCCAGTGGATTATCGGATTCCAGAAGTGCAGGCCCCGCACGATGAAGCAGTAGGCGAACACCTTCGCGTCGGGGAACCAGTCAGGCAGGTGACGCAGATAGACGTAAGCCTGCCACAAGATGATGCTGCCGCCCGGTTGGAGGACGCGGACCATCTCCTTCCAGTACGGCTCGAACCAGCGCCAGTGATCGTCTGCGTTATCGCTCTCGGTCCAGCCGTCGTAGGTCAGGCCAATGCCGTAAGGCGGATCGGAGACGAAAAACGGCACGCTATCGTCGGGCTGGCTCCTCAGCCAGTCGAGACTGTCGGCACAAATGATGTCGTTGTCGCCGATGAGTTCGGCCTCGGCGGCTCGGGCTGCGGCCTCACGGCGCTCCTCGGCCTTCTCGGCGCTGCGTCCCTTGCGGAGCGTCTTGAGGAGACCGTCGATTGTCGTGGGTGTAGTTGTCTGCACTTTTGCCGCTCGGGCCACCCGCATCCACACCGCGATAGTCTCGTAAGCCACGGGGAAGCGTTTCACCCAGTCCTTCTTGAAGCGGATTCCTTGGACGCGGCACTCGTCCTTGGCGGCGAGGAACAGTTCGCCGCGTTCGTGGGCTTCCTCCACGGCCAGTCGGATGTGCAGACTTCGGGTGCTGAGCAGTTCGTACAGCTTTTCTTCGATCTCTTTGAGGGTCACGTAGAATACTCCTGACGGACGCGGCCCCGGCAGTCGGGGCAGCATGGACCGCTATCGGGTGTCCGTCAGTCGAGCAGCCGTGTCTGATGAATGTCTGGAAATGTCTGAAAAACGGCCATTCTGGAGAGGACGCTCGGGTGCGTCAATCTGCCGTTTTCACTGGAAAAGCAGGAAAAAACGTGCAATTTCGTGGTGAGGAAAGGGCAGGAACGCAGCCCCCGCGCCTCCACTCGAAAGGCCATCCGCGTTCATCGCGGCTGGCCTTTTTGTTGTTGCATTTTCCCTCGCTCCGGATGGGTCACAGTCTCGGATCGACCGGCTCGCTTTCCAGGGCGAGGACGCCGAAGACGCACTCATGCACGCGCCGCAGCGGCTCCCGGCGAACAAACCGCTCCAAACCTTCGATGCCGAGGGCGAACTCGCCGAGGGCGAGGGAGCGCTTGTGACCCAGCCCCCGGTTCCGCAAACGGGACAGGTTCCCGTCGGCGGTGTAGTCGGGGCCGTAGATGATGCGCAGGTATTCCCGGCCCCGGCATTTCACGGCCGGCTGAGCGAGGCCCCGCCCGCCTCGCAGGATGAAGTCGAGCGGCTTGACCACCATGCCCTCGCCGCCCTGCTCCGTAAGCTCGTTCCACCATCGAACGCCTTCCGTCTCGCTGGCCGGGTCGGTCACGTCCACGAGCTTGTAAGCGGTCGCCAGCAGCAATTCCGGGTCGTGCCGGCAGACCGCCGCCAGCGTTTCCATGTGCCAGGTGTGGTCCTTGTCGGTATGGACCCGGCCTTCCGAGGCCAGCAGATGAAAGGGAGCCAGCTTCAGGTCGGTCAACGACGCCACCGGCCAGCAATACTGCCGGTAGGCGGCGACGAACTCGGCCGATGTGCTCCTCTCGGCTTCGGCACACATCCATGAATTTCTCGATCTTGTCCCTCTCCGCGCCGGCCAATCGCCCGGCGGCTTGCGTCAGCGCGGCGACCGCCCGTGGCAAAGAAGCCCGCCCCGCGGCCCCGACCGCCGCGTACTGCGCCTTGAGAAGCTCCTGCGCCTTGGCCGACCACGGCATCAGTTCGCAATCGAGGCAAACCCACGTCGTCTCCAGGGCCGTCCACAAATCCGCGGCCGTCAACGCCGCACGCAGCTCGATCGAGGAACTTCTGCTCCAACTCCGTTTCGTTGAAGAAACGCCGGCCGGTGCGCGTATAGACGATGCCGATCTCCCCTTCGGTGACGCCGAAGCGGTCGCGCGCCGCCTGCTCGTCCCGGCAGACGATCACCACGGCCCGCGATCCCATGTGCTTCTCTTCGCAGATGACCTGCGGCGCACCCTGGCTGCGGAAATAGGCGAACGCCTCGGCGGGATGCTCCAGCAACCCCGGCTCGCCGCTGGTTTCGCAGGGCGACATGGTGGGCGGCAGGTAGATCAGCCATTTCGGGTTGGCAGCGAATCGGCTCATCACTTCCAGCGCCGCCGTCGCGTTCGCCTCGCGGATCGTGACGGTGCCGCGCAGCCGGGTCGAGATGATCCGCTTGCCGAGCACGTCCTCGGCGTCGAGAACCTCGTCGTGGGCCTGCTGCGCCGTGAGCCGGGGAGCTTGCCGATCTTCGGGCAGGAACGGCCGGGCCGGTTCGCAGTAGGTGCGGGCGGCGGGGACCGAGACGAACTCCTTCTCCGGGTAGCGCAGGGCGGTGAGCTTGCCGCCGAAGACGCAGCCGGTGTCGATGTTGACCGTGCGGTTGAGCCATTCCGGCTCGGGAACCGGCGTGTGGCCGTAGACGACCATCGCCGGCCCTCGGTATTCCGCCGCCCAGTTGTAGCGGACGGGCAGGCCGAACTCGTCCGTCTCGCCGGTCGTCTCGCCGTACAGGGCGAAGTCGCGCACCTTGCCCGAGCCACGTCCCTGCATCTCTGCCTTCATGCCGGCGTGGGCGACGACCAGCTTGCCGTCGTCGAGGACGTAGTGGCTGACCAGGCCGTCGAGGAACTCGGCCAGATTCCTTGCGAAACGGCTCCCGAACGTCTTCGGGCAGGGCGTCGATCTCCGCCAGGGAGTTCGGCCAGCCCGTGCGTGATCTGCACGTCCTTGCCGCGCAGCTTCCGCATCAGCTTCATGTCGTGGTTGCCGGGCACGCACAGCGCCGAGCCGGCCTCGACCATGTTGCGAACGAGCCGCACCGTGTCGAGGATGCGCGGCCCGCGGTCCACCA
This sequence comes from uncultured Planctomycetota bacterium, assembly GCA_963767535.1. Lineage (GTDB taxonomy): Bacteria > Planctomycetota > Planctomycetia > Gemmatales > Gemmataceae > JAJPHU01. Next base: position 2,787,758 of record CAVYEC010000003.1, on the reverse strand, counting down.
GATCGCCGACGAAAACCGCTTTGCGGCCTGCGGGATGCGCATACACCGGGCCGCTCGCAGACGGCCGGCCCGCCGGCGCGAACGCCGTGACCTCGTAACCCAGTTGCCGGAGCAGGGCTTCCAGTTCGTCGCAGCAGCCGTGAACGTCGCCGATGATGTCGAACGGGCCGTGTTCCTGCCGCTTGTCGTTCCACAGCGGCACCCGCTCGACCGTGGCCGCTTCCACCTCTTCGGGAGTTTCCAGCACGAACACATGGCGGAAGCCTTCCCGGCCGAGCCCACGCAGGGACCGGCGCAGCTGCGCGATCTGCTGGCGAACGACGTGCGGGCCGAACGTCCGCTCGTCCCGCAGCCGGTTGCGCTCCTGACAGAGCTTCTCGGGCAGGTTCAGAACGATGGCGACCGGCAGGCAGTGGTATTGCCGGGCCAGCTCGACGAGCGGCTTGCGCGCTTCCGGCTGCACGTTGGTCGCGTCGATGACCGTCAAGCGGCCCAGGGCCAGCCGCTTGGCGGCGATGAAGTGCAAGACCTCGAAGGCGTCGTTCGTCGCCGCCTGATTGTTCTCGTCGTCGCTGACCATCGCCCGGCAGGCGTCGGACGACAGCACCTCGGTCGGCAGGAAATGCTTGCGGGCGAACGTGCTCTTGCCCGACCCGCTGGGGCCGATCAGGACGACGAGAGACTAGCTTGGGGATCGTGATGTGCATGTTGATGTGCTTCATCAGGCGCCTGTTCGGTCCGTGCGATTCGATCAGCCACGCTCGAAAACTCCCATCTGCGTCGGTGCGATCCGACGCTTCTCGTCTTCCGGCCCGACCGCCACGAACCGCACCGTGTAGCCGAACCGTATCGCGATGTCGTCTCGCCCAGTCCTGAAACTCCTGCCGCGTCCACTCGAAGCGGTGGTCGGGATGGCGGAATTGTCCGGCCGGGAGCGTCTCCCACTTCACGTTGTACTCGCGGTTCGGCGTCGTCAGCACGACCGTTCGCGGCTTGGCGAACTCGAACAACACGCGCTCGAACGCCGACAACCGCGGCGGGTCGAGATGCTCAACGACCTCGACGACGGCGGCGGCGTCGAAGCCTTCCAGCCGCTTGTCGCGGTACATCAGGGAGCCGTGGAGCAGCTTCACGCGCTCGGCCTGCTTGGTCGGCAACCGCTCCAGCTTCAGCCGCCGCTGGGCCACTTCCAGCGAGCGGATCGACACGTCCAGGCCGACGATCTCCTCGAACTGCTTCTCCTTGAGCAGCTCGCGGATCAGCTTGCCTTCGCCGCAGCCAAGATCGAGGACGCGCTCGGCGCCCGCTCGCCCTGAGGACCGCCAGGACGGAACCGAGGCGCTGGTCGTTCAAGCTGAGCGGCTTTTCCAGACACGTCTTCGGCCTTGTCGGCCGGGCCTTCGTCCTCCGCGGCAAGCGGCTCTTCTTCCTGCACGAGTCGGGCGAGAGCTTCGCGAAAGAGGCTCGGCTGAAACTTCAAGTAGCGGCGGGTGATCTCTTCCTTCTCCGGGTGCCCGGCCAGCCAGCCCTCGCCCTTGGCCAAGAGCTTTTCCATCTCGTCCGCGCCGATCCAGTAGTGCTTGGCGTTGTCGAACACGGGGATCAGGACGTACAGGTGCGTCAGCAGTTCGGCCAGCGTCGTCGTTTTCCGAACCGTGACCGAGAAGTAGGGACTTTCGCCCCATTCGGGGAAGCGTTCGTCCAGCGGGTAGCGGACGGCCTCGACCGCGTAGCCCAGCGGCTCGAAGACGCCGCGCAGGAACCGCTCGCCGCCGCGCACCGGCAGCACGTCGATCCGGGCCGACAGCGGGATCGCCGTTTGCACCAATTCCGGCCGATCCTTGCAGCGGCCTTGCAGCGCCGAGCCGAAGACCTGGGCGATCGCCACGGACAGGAACGACGAGGCGGCGTAGGGCCGGTCGTTCACGTACTGGGCCAGAAGGAGGCCGAATCCTGCGCTCTTGCCGCGCACCATGCCGACCGGGTCCACGTCGAGCAGCAGGCAAGCGGAACAGCGCTCGGCGCCGACTTCGGGATAGAAGACGTGGGCCTTGCCGAAGCTCAGGTCGAACGACTGGAAGCGTTCGGGATGCTTGTGCAGCAGGTAGCCCAGGTCGTGGGCCGGCCGGTGAGTTGTCGTGATCGTCACGAGCATTCGACTGCTTTCGGGGTGGGCACGAAATCGCGTTGGTTCTGCCGCTCGGGCGCAGGAGTTCCTTTCATCTTACGGTTCCAACGACACACTACCGTAGCATGTGGTTCGGAGCGAGCACCCAAAAACGACGCCACCGGGCGACAAGCCCGGTGGCGCTGTGGATTCCCCTGTTTGATGCACGTTGCGACGAAACGCCCGCCGCCTACTTCTTCTTGTCCTTCTCTGGCAGGATCTTGGACACTTCGGACACGATCTTGTTGATGTCCGCGTCCTTCAACTCGCCCTTCTTGAAGACGTAGTTGGCTTTCACTTTTTGTTGGGTGTACAGGACCACCGTGACATCGGCATCCTTGGCGATCTCATACTTGTCCGGTCCGGCGGGGTTGTCGATGGTCAGGACGATGTGCTTGAGCTTTTCCTTGTCGGCGAGGGCCTTGAGCTTTTTCTCCAGCCCCTCGTCGTCGCTACAGAACACCACGAAGCTGCCCATACGGCAGTCGCTGTGCTTGTCGGTCGCGGCGTCGATCTTCTTGACCAAACTGGTCAAGCCGTCGTTGATCTCGCGAGCGAAGATCATGGCGACGGGGTTCGTGCCGTTCTTTCAGATTTGGCACACTCTTTGGCCGGCCGAATCGCCCGTGACGTTGAGCGGGTGGAATACCCCCGGGATGAGGTCGCCCGGCTGGGGTCCCGATTTGAGGCCCTCCGCCGCCAGAACGCCGCCCGCGAGCAGCGCCACGGCCAGACAGGCCCCGACGGGGTAACGAGTCATCTTCATGAGCAAACAACCTCCTCAAAAGAAAAACCGACAAACAGGGGGCCGCGGCAAGCCGCGGACTATATGTCTTATCTTATTGTAGACGACGAGGCGAGGGGAGTTGTTCAATACCAGCCCGCAGCGCCAGCGAGGGAACAAGCCTCGCTGGCGCTGCGGGCTGGTAAGACTTGACCGCCCTCGTAGGATGGTTTGTCCGGCCCCGACTCGCCCCGCGGCCAATGAGGAAAAAGTGAGAATCCCGTCCGGATTTTGATTGCTCCGGCGGAATCCGTCGCCTAGCATGGCACCAGGAAGATCCGTTTGTCGGATGCGGTCAAGGATAGGAGGTCCACCATGGAGGGCCGCGCTCGGCTACCCGGCGAGGGAACGACGGGCGGGATTTTCCTCTCAACATCCAACTTGACTCGCCAACGAGGACAGGGACGTGCGGGCCTTTCGGAAGGCCCAGCCTCGGGAGTGTCGAACAACGCCTTTCGACGATGCTGTCGTTCAGTCGGGCGGTGCTGCCGCGCCGTGCGGTCGGTCGTCCCCTTTGAGGCAGGGGCGTGGCGATCGTGCGGGGCGGACGTTTTTCCACTGGTTGGAAGGAGCGCGTCGGTATGTCCACTTCGACCCTGGAACAATCCAAGTTGGTCCTGGCCTTACGGAACAGTCCCATTCCCGCTCTGCGCAAGCTCTCTCTGGAAGAAGGCGAAACCGCCGTCACCCTTCACGGCAAGGTGTCCAGTTTCTATCTCAAGCAATTGGCCCAGGAGACGGTCCTACCCTTCGTGGATGGCCGAGAGTTGATCAACCGCGTGCAGGTCGTCAGCGACTTGCCGGTTCGGGATTCCTGAGCGATCGCGGACGGTCGTGCTAATCCTCCTCGCGTCGGCGTTTCCGCCGCGAGGACGACGAACCGTTGCCCTTCAGCGCGTAAATCATCAGGAAGGTGCCGCCCAGGAGGATGGAAGCGCCGACCACGATGATTCCAATCACCAGCGCGACGATCACGCTTTTGCGGGAAGTTCCCGCCACACTGCTGGAGGAATCGCTGGAAGCCGAGCCATTTCCCGCGTTCGCCTCGGGGACCACATCGCCGCCGGGTCCGTTCACCACAGGTTGAGCGCCGTTGAAATCGGGCGGGGCGGCCGGCTGAAACTCCGGCGGATTGCCCGGCGCACCGGGGTTGGGATTGAATCCGGGCGGAGTGAACGGCCCCCTGGGATTGATGCCGCCCATCCCCGGCTGAGGGATGCCGTTGCCGACGCCATTCATGATGCGAGCGCCGCAGTGCGGACAGGTGTTCGGCGGGGCCATGAGTCCGCGACCGATTTCTCCGCCGCAGCCGGAGCATTTCCACACCTTGACGATCCGAGGCTGCGCCGGGGCCGGGCATGTTGGGCGGGTTCATCCTCGGCCCGAACGGCCCGCCGGGCATTGGCGGACGGGGCACGCGCATCTGACCCTGGGCGGCGCTCCAGGCGAAAGCGACCGCGAACAGCGAGCCAAGGCAAAGCAAACCGAACTTCACGGAGAGGTGGGACTTCATAAGGCGACCTCAGGGGGGTGGGGCGAGCGGTCATGAGGGTAAGGTGATCATAAAACGTATCGGCCTACCCGTCAATCTTCGGCCAGCGAAAATCGGACGAATGCTGTGCCGCCGGCGGCCCCGACCCTTTGCTTGAATGTCGTTGAACAACCGTCTACAAAGGACAGGGAGACGATCTCGATTTTCACCAGGAGGAGTGCGGCGCATGGCCGAGTCTGCCACTCGTTCACGACGATCCGGTTCGCCCGCCCGCAACGGCGCGCTGGCGCACCCGATCGACGCCGCGCGCATCGAGGCGGCCGTGCGCGAGATCTTGCTGGCCGTCGGCGAAGACCCGGATCGCGAAGGGTTGCAAGAAACGCCCGCCCGCGTCGCCCGCATGTATGCCGAACTCTTTTCCGGACTGCACACCGACCCCCGGCAACTGCTCAAAAAGACGTTCACCCAGAAATACGACGAGATGGTGCTGGTGCGCGACATCGAGTTCGCCTCGACTTGCGAGCACCACTTGTTACCGTTCGTCGGCAAGGCGCACATCGCTTACCTGCCCGCCGGGAAGATTGTCGGGCTGAGCAAGCTGGCTCGCGTCGTCGAGGCGCTGGCCCATCGGCCGCAGGTTCAGGAAAGCATGACGGAGGAATTGGCCGATCTGCTCATGTCCGAGTTGAAGCCGCGCGGCGTCGGCGTCGTCCTGGAGGCGACGCATACTTGCATGACCATCCGCGGCGTGCGCAAGCCGGGAGGCGTTTGCACCACCAGCGCCATGCGCGGCGTCTTCCGCGACAACCAGGCCACACGCACCGAGTTGATGGCCCTGATCTACGGCCCGCGGGGATGACATGCTCGCCGTCTTTGCGCTCCGCCTCGCCGCCGGCATGATCGGTTGCCTCTTGCTGCTTCCCTCTACCATCATCAACCCGCGCTTCTTCCGCACCCACTTTCTGACGGCCCTGGCCCTGGCCGGCCTCGCCTTCCTCGGCGTGCGCGAGCACGCGGATTGGCCGCTCTTGACGCTTCTCGGCGTGGCGATGGCCCTGGCCTTTGTCGGCTCGCTGGTCTGGGGATTTGAGGGAGCGCCCGGCGGGCGGGTGTTCATGGTGCTGACCGCGCTGACCCTGGCGTCGGCGCTGGGTTGGCTGGAAATGACTCGCTCCGATCCGCCGCCCTCGGCGGTGTTACTGCTGGGCGATCTCGCGTCGTCAGTGCTACTCGGCTCGGCCCTGACGGCGATGCTCCTGGGCCATTCCTACCTGATCGCGCCGTCGATGTCGCTGGCGCCGCTTTTACGCATGTTGGCGCTATTGGCCGTGGCGACGCTCGCCCGCCTGGGACTGGACGCTTACGCCCTGGGGTGCTGGACCGCGACGCATTCGCTCGTTAATCTAAAAGAAGATGCGTTTTTCTGGCTGCCGTTACGCTGGTTGCTGGGCTTCCTCGCTCCGCTGGGGCTTTGCTGGATGGCCTGGCAGACGACGCGCATCCGCTCCACGCAGTCGGCCACCGGCATCCTTTACGTGGTCGTGATCTTCTGTTTCCTTGGCGAGCTGACCAGCCAGCTCTTGCGCGAAACTGGAATGACCTTGTGATCTCCCATGAACATACGCTTTGATTGTCCCGTTTGTGAGCATCCGGGCCGGCTCGACGTGCCGGGTCGCGAGGAGTGGCAGTGTCCGCATTGCGACCATCTGCTGCGCCTGCCGGCGGCGAACCTGGACCCGACGCTGCCGGTCTGCGCCGTCTGCGGCAACGGCGAGTTGTACAAAAAGAAGGACTTTCCGCACGGCCTGGGCATGGCCATCCTGGTCTTGGCCTGCCTGGCCTCGACCGTGACGTACTGGCTCTACGACAAGTGGCTGACATGGGCCATCCTGATCGGCTCGGCCGCGTTCGACGGCTTGCTCTACCTGTGGGTCAAGGATGTCATCGTCTGCTATCGCTGTCAGGCGCATTTCCGCGGCGTCGAGGCCCAGGCCGAACACAAGCCCTTCGAGTTGACCATTCACGAGCGCTACCGGCAGGAACGCCTGCGCCGCGAGCAACATCATCTGAAAGGATGAAGGAGGAAGGATGAAGGATGAATCAGAACAACTCTTGTTCATCCTTCATCCTTCCTCCTTCATCCTTCCGGGGAGAGTGACGTGGACCCGCCGCAGCGCGAACGCATTCGCGATGACCTCAAGGGGGTCATCAAGGGCGAACTGCTGTTCGACGACCTATCGCGCACGCTGTACAGCACCGACGCCTCGATCTTCGAGGTTCGGCCGGCGGGGATCGTCGTGCCGCGCGACGAGGAGGACGTGCAGCGCTGGTGCGCTACGCCGGCGAGCATCAATTGCCGCTGGTGGCCCGCGGCGCCGGCACCGGCGTGGCCGGCGAATCGCTCGGGGCTGGACTGATCGTCGATCTCAGCAAACACTTCCGGGCCATTCTCGACGTGGGCGATGATACCGTGCGCGTCCAGCCGGGCGTGGTGTATCGCGATCTGGCGGGTGAACTGGCGCGGGTCGGCCGGCGCTTCGCACCGGACCCGGCCGACGTGCGAATGCACTCTCGGCGGCATGCTGGCGACCAACGCTTCCGGCGCCCGCGCCATCCGGCACGGCTTCACCCGCGATCACGTTATCGCACTGCGCGCCGTCCTGGATAACGGCGATGTCGCCGAGGTCGGCCGGCAACCGCGTTGGCCGGCCGCGGAGGCGACGCAGGGACGGCTGGAAGACATCGTCTCCTCGGTCGTGACGCTGCTGGAACAGAACGCGGCGCGGATCGCGGCGGGGCTGCCGCGGACGCGCTTCAACCGTTGCGGCTACCTGCTGCACGATGTGCTCGGCGAACGGACGCTCGACCTGGCCCGGCTGCTGGTCGGCTCGGAGGGCACGCTGGCCCTGTTCACCGAGGCGACGCTGCGGACCATTCCGCTGCCGGGCGGGCGCGCGGTCGTCCTGCTCGGCTTCGCCAGCCTGGACACGGCCTTGCGGGCCGCGGGGCTGGTGACGCCGACCGGCCCGGCCGCCTGCGACCTGATCGACCACCGCCTGTTGCGGCTGGCCGCGGGAGCGACAGTACCGTGGCGAGCCTGGTTCCCGCAGCTGCCGAGGCCGTGCTGCTCGTCGAATACGAGGCCGATACATCCGCCGAGGCTGCCGCCTGGCCCGCGACCTGGCCCACCGCCTGTGTCGCCTCGAACGATTGGCCATCCTTGCTCGATGTGGGCGAGGGTGAGGAAGGCATCGCCCGGCTGTGGCAGGTGCGCGAGGCCGCCCTGCCCAGCCTGTACGGTCTGCGCGGCGCGGCCCAGCCGTTGGCGTTCGTCGAGGACGTGGGGGTGCCGCCCGAGCTGCTGCCGGCCTACCTGTACCGCGTGCAGGAAGTGCTGCAACGCCACGAAACGACGGCGTCTTATCTGATCCATGCCGCGACGGGGCAGGTCCACATGCGGCCCTTCCTCGATTGGCACCGCCCCGAGGACGGCGCCCGCCTGTGGGCGTTGGCGGACGAGGTGTACGGTGTGGCCCTGGAACTGGGCGGCACGATCAGCGCGCAGCACGGCACCGGCCTGGCCCGCACGCCCTGGGTGAGCCGGCAGGCGGGACCGCTCTTCTCGGTCTTCCGCGAACTGAAGGCGATCTTCGACCCGCGCCACCTGTTCAACCCCGGCAAGATCGTCGGCCCGCTACCGGGAACCCCGGCCTGGCCGCTGCGCCGCCGACGTCGATAGCCGAAGAAGAGGAGCCAACGTCCCGAGGAAGAAGCGATCGCCGGTACGACTGCACTGGCCGTCCGGCGGCGTCGCCCTGGAGTGTCATAGCTGCAACGGCTGCGGCGAGTGCCGCACCGAGTTGCCGGCCCAGCGCATGTGTCCGCTCTTCCGCGCCGACCCACGACGAGGCCGCCACGCCGCGCGCCAAGGCCAACCTGATGCGCCACCTCCTCCAGCCGGACACCGACCCGCGCCTCCTGTCCTCCGACGAGGTCCGCGCCGTGGCCGACCTGTGCGTCAATTGCAAGATCGTGCGCCCGCGAATGCCCGGCCCATGTGAACATCCCCAAGCTGATGCTGGAGGCCAAGGCCGCCAACGTCGCCGAGCACGGCCTGGACCGCACTGACTGGGCGATGGCGCGGACGGAGACGTTCGCCGGACTGGGCAGCGCCCTCGCGCCGCTGGCCAACGTCGTGCTGGCCAACCCGGTGGCCCGCTGGCTGCTCGAAAAAATGTTCGGCCTGTCGCGCCGTCGCCGGCTGCCCGCCTTCGCCCCGCGCAGTTTCCTGCGCCAGGCCCACCGCCGCGGCTGGACGCGCCGGCCGCGCTCGGCCCGGCCGCGCGTCGCCTACTTCGTGGACGTGTTCGCCAACTACAACGACCCGCTCATCGCCGAGGCCGTCGTCGCCGTCCTGCACCACAACGGCATCGAGGTCTACGTGCCGCCGCGCCAGGGCGGTTGCGGCATGGCGCCGCTGGCCTACGGCGACCTCGAAACCGCCCGCGAGGCCGTCGCAGCACAACCTCGTCGTCCTGGCCGACCTGGCCCGCGAGGGCTATCCGATCCTCTGCTCCGAGCCGACCGCCGCCCTCATGCTTCGCCACGACGCCCTGGACCTGCTCGACGACGCCGACGCCCGCATGGTGGCCGCCCAGACCGTCGAATGCACCGCCTTTCTCTGGGATCTGCATCAGCAAGGGCACCTGCGCACGGACTTCCAGCCGCTGCCCCTGGAGGTCGGCCATCATGTGCCCTGCCACCTCAAGGCGCTGGGCCGGCCGCCGGTGGGGCCGGCGCTGCTGGCGTTGATCCCCGGCCTGCGCGTGCGTACCATCGACGTGAGCTGTTCGGGCATGGCCGGCACCTACGGCCTGAAGGCGGAAAACTACGCCGCCTCGCTGGCGGCCGGCCGGCCGATGCTGGAGGAATTGGCCCGGCCGGGCGTCGTGTTCGGCTTCGACCGAGTGCAGCACCTGCCGCATCCAGATGGAGGACGGCACCCGCAAGCGCACGCTGCACCCGGCCCAGTACCTCGCCCTGGCCTACGGCTATTTGCCCGAGCTGCGCGAACGTCTCCGCCAACGCATCGGCAAGCGGGTGCTGTCATGATGGTCCATGTGCGTCTGTTCGCCCGCGCCCGTGACCTGGCCGGTGCGGACTCCGTCGCCGTCGAGCTACCCGACGGGGCCACGGTGGCCGACCTCCGCCGCCGCCTCGCCGCCGATCATCCCGCCGCTAGCGGGCCTGTTAGAGCGCTCGGCGCTGGCGGTCGCGAACGAATTCGCGGAGGATTCGCTGCCGCTATCGGCGAATGCGGAGATCGCCCTGCTGCCGCCGGTCAGCGGCGGATAGCCCACTCTTTTCATGCCTAGTCGAGCATCATTCCAGTCGGATCGAATCGGTTCGGCAAACACCAACCGCAACGCTGCATGTGATCAAGGAACTCCTGTGGTAACAAGAGGTGATATCGCTTCACCCAGTAACTGAGTGTGCTTGGCCATGCGAAACACCCATCCGTTAGGACGTCGAGCGCTCCGATGATCGGTTTATCGGGCGAAAGAACATCATCTTCAACTTCAACTCCTGGAACGGCGGCAAACAAGTGGCCGGATTCCAAGTACTTGATTACCTCCGCTTCCCTCGCTTCCGCTTGCGGTTGCGCAAGAATACGGAGGACGTGTATTCGATCCACGACCGGCTGGAAGTGGAAGAAGCCGACCCGTCTTATCCATGAGGTTGTCTGCATGAGTTCACGGTTTTTGAGGGAAGAATCGTTCCCAGGTCAGGGGTCAGAAATGGGGACAGCGTAGATCGTCTCAACCTAAATCTACGCTGTCCCCTTTTTCGTTCCTTTTTTTCTCTTCCCCTTTCATTACGTGAAAAATAAAAGCCCATCCATTGTCTCCTGGTCCAACCACTCCGCTGCTCGCCGGGGGCGATGTCAATTCTTTCTCGGCGAGGGGACGAAGGTCCCCAAATCGGAATGTGTATCGCTGAAATGCACTAGTTACGGGACACAATTCCAACTCAAACTCGAACGGTTCTACATACCAGTACTGCTGATCGCGAGTGACCCATGTCAATTCGTCTCGGAACCTCAGAAGCCCTGAAGAGAGAGTCTCCGGGGCCGCAACGCCTAGTCCCTCGAGCCATTGCCCTTTAGAATCCCACCGAGGATCATCCAGCAGGTGACTTCCGAGAACTTTGACTAAGAAGTCTCGGAGGTAAAACAGAGTTTCCTCGACCGCCTTCGAGTCCTCTGCACGGATGGCCCGTAATAGCTGCCGGGCTTGGGCGGCTATTCGCTCCGCAAAATCAGCGAAGCGGTCGTTAGGCTTCTCTTGCAGTTCATCGTTCATCTACGCTGCCCTCTTTTCAGGTGAGAAAAGGTGAGAAAAGGGGACAGCGTGGATCATCTCAAACTAAATCTAAGCTGTCCCCTTCTTCTTGCGCCAGCAGTCCCGGCCGCGATTGGTTGAAGGCGGAAGAAAAGAAGAATGGGGATAAAAGAAAGCAGAGGACAGCGTGCCGTATTTGATTAGCGTGTTCCTCTCTAGCAGCTTCGTTCAGCGGGCCGTTAATCCGGTCGTCGCCTCACGCTTCTCGCTTCTTCGAGAGAATACTCCCGTCCGGTTGCATCTCGTGAAAAGTACCGTTTCCCCAGGTAATTGCTCCCATCTCGGCGTTGAATTGGGCAACAAATGTTTCCCTCAGCTCCCAACTGAGAAAACACTTCTTGTGCATTGCAGCGTCCGAGAATCGCCAAAGTGGGTCTTCTCGGCCTGTGATGAAATGCGTGGTTGCCACAATATCGTCCTCTTGCCCGATTACGTCGCCACAAATCGGGCAGCGGCTTTTACCCCTGAAAATGAGCGCCATAGCTGCCTTCTCCTGATCGCATTTGATTGGCGCATGGTATCAGCAGATAGTCGTTGGCGAAAGAACTTTTGCAAGTTGCGTGAGTTGTCACCAGGTGGGTCACGGGGGCAAGGATAGGATCACCGATTCACCGCGAAGGAACTGGCTGAGGAAGTCTAGGGCCGAACGTCCCTGCTGCCAGCATGTTCGCCATACCGACATCAGCACCGCTTGCGCTCGCGCTCCTACCCAAGTCCGGTTGCCTCCCCAGACCTTGCGTAAAAAGACGCCGAAGCGGATGGCCAACTCCGCTCGCCAGTTGGTGGCGTCCAGACCCGGCACATGCAAAAACGTCAGGAGCTGATCGCGGTGGTTCCACAAGTGCTGCGCCAGCCGCTCGTTGGCCGCGTTGCTCTTGAGGGGGAATATGGCATCGGCCAGTTCGTTGTCCAGCCGGCCTCGCGCCACTGCCAGACCATGATCGCTGACCTGGCCCGCGGCATGGCGATCGCGCAGGCCCAGGGCCGCTAGCAGTAGCTCCTTGATCCGTCGTGGGAACCGCACCGCGCCGGCCGCGGCACTCTGGAGCATCTCGTGACAGCGACGTAGAAGGTGGCCCAGGCACTGTTGATGGTGCGCTTGCTCAAAGTTGTCGTAGGGCGACCAGCCGTCGTGAATCATCACTCCAGCGTAGTCTGCGCCGATCAGACGCTCGGCCACGGCACCGGAGCGGGTCGGGTCGATGACGTAGGCGGTCGCCTCGGCGCTTACCAGCGCATGCAGCCAGGCACCCCAGCCGCCGACATGCCAGCCGGTTTCGTCGGGAACAACCCAGGCAGACCGCGCGACCGACTGACAGATTGTTTCGTAGACCGGCTCGCAGCGCCGCGCTGCTCGCAAGACGGTGTGGACGCTGCCGCCCGGTGTCAGGGAGATGCCAAATAAGCTCTCCAAGACGCGGCTCACCTTGCCGTGCGACAGACCCGCTTGCTTGTTCAACTCGACGACCGTGGCCTGAGCGTCCGGCCCCAGTTGCGACGCCGCAGCCCCCAGAGCGTCGGAGGTCTGCAAGGCATGTCGGCCCTGAACGCGCCGGTGGCACCGCCGACAACAGCCGACGTGGATGTTAAATTGGCGGTGGACCGGCTGTCGTGGGATCTCGACCTGATACTGCTGATCGACGTGAGTTGGCTCGATTGGACCCCCACAGTCGGGGCAAGCCTCGGGTAAGGGAGCCTCGTGGACCTCGTCGATGCGTTCCGGCGGCGGCCGATGCGCCTTGGTGCCGTAGTCCTTTCCGGGTTTGCGTCCCGGCTTCTTGGGGTTGGGCTTGGGAAGGCCTTTAGCAAAAGGGGCTGCCTGACGCTTGCCGGCGCGCTGCTGCTGTTCGAGCAGGCGGGTAAGTCGCTCGACCTGGGCTTCCAGTTCGGCGACGCGGCGTTGCAACGCCTGGCAGCCTGAACAAGCGGGTTCGTCCATGCAGGCAAGATAGCAAAAAACCCGGAGTGCAGCTGCGCTCTGTGGGACAGGTCAGTCGGACAAGGCGACCGAGGGCGCTAACCAATTGCTATTGTCTTTTGTCTTTTATTCGTGTTATTCGTGTGATTCGTGGTTGTTACTCTTCTTTGAGCGCACGCAGGCTGAACTGCGTGATGTGTTCCGCCAGGGTGAGCGGGTCCAGATGCTGGTATTCATCCTCGCCGGTTAGCAGCATGATGACCGGCTTGTGCGAGCAGTGGAAAATACACTGGCCGATGATGCTGCACGCGGTCAAAAAGACCCGGCGGCGCGGCGTGTCCGGCGGCAGCAGTTCGCGGACGATGCCGGCCAGGATCTGACTTTTCGGCTCGATGTAATCGCGCACCAGTTCCGTGCAGGCGACGCTCGGGTGAGACAGCTCGCGCATCATCAGGCGCGCGTGCCAGGCCGGCTTGTTGGGGTCGAGCAGCCTGCGAACATGGAAGTGGATGAAGTCGCGCAGCTTCGCGGCCGGCGGGGTCTCGGCCGGCCAGGTCAACTCCGCATCATTGCCGACACAGGCCACCTGTTTGACGGCCTCAATGTACAGGCGTTCCTTATTGCGAAAGTAGTAATTGACGGCCGCGATGTTTACGCCGGCGCGATCAATGATCTCGCGGACGGTCGCGCCCTTGAAGCCTTTCTCGGCGAAGATCTCGCCGGCCGCTTCCAGCAAGCGCTCCGGAGAATTGAGGACCGGCATTACTTCCGGCGCGGTCAGGCTTTCGTGATTTCGACCCATGATACCTTTATATCAAACAAACGTTTGATCGTCAACCGAGAAAGGGTCAAACACCGAAATGTTCACCGTAAGGGACTTGTTGCAGGCGGAGTCGAATCGTATAATCTTCTGGTTCCGTCGTGTCCAAATCGGAACGCATTTCGGGGTGAGGGTGATGCGGATGGCTGCCCAGCCGGCTCCGTGGAGTCTGACCATTGCCAGCGACTTGCGGTTGCTGGCCCTGGTGCGGGCCTTCGTGGAGGGGTTCTGTCAGGTGGCCGGCTGCGACGAGAAAGTCACCGACGCCGTGGTCATGGCCACCGACGAGGCGACCAACAACATCATGCGCCACGCCCATGTTGGCCATCCCGAATCGACCATCAACATCCGCTGCTTCTTCCACGCCGACAGCATCGAAATCCATCTGCTCGACGAAGGCGCTCCGTTCGACCTCGCCGCCGTGCCGCACATGGATCCGTCGGAATTGCGCGTGGGCGGGCGCGGCGTCTTCCTGATGCGCGCCCTCATGGATGAATTGAGCTGCCAACCGCGCGGCGAGCGCGGCAACACGCTCCGCATGGTCAAGCGCTGCCGGCCCACGACTCCCATCCTTAAAGGCGCCTGAGAACGTCCCGTCCGCGCACCCGTGCGCTTCTCGTCCGCCCGTTGTCACCGGGGAGCCGGGCATTCCTGGCTCAACGCACTCGCCGGGTTCGTCCGCCGTCCCTCCACCCGTCGCCGCCGCGCGTTTTCGCTGAATCTTGCCCGGCTTCGCGACGATAACTGTTCCTAGAAGGGAAGGAGTGAGCAACCGAACAGGTGCGAACTCCTGCCCGACCTTCGCGGCCTACCTCGACGCCCTGGGACGTTCGTTTCGGGGACGTGGGTTCCGCGGGGGAGATCGAGACCCTGGAAGATTCGGAAAACCTGTCATGGTCGGGGCCGCAGATTCCTATCCGGACGGCCCCGTGGGTTGATTCGTGCAAATCTCAACCAGTATGATGTGCCTGCCGACGTGGCGCGGTGACCCGCACAACTCCCACGCCGTCAGGGGAGAAGACCCAATGTATCGGCACATGCCAACCTGTCCGCGAAATCCTGTTACCCGCAATCGCTTGCTCGGATTGTTCGGCCCGCCCAAGGACGACGACATCCGCTATGAACTGGTCGAGCGCGTCCGCCGTGAGATTGCCGAGGGCGTCTACGACACCCCGGAGAAATGGGAGGCGGCCCTCGACGGTCTGGCCCGCGACGTGGAATGATTGACTGGCCCGTAGTGCCGGCAAGGGTTGCCCTTGCTGACGCTACGGGCTGGTAAGTCTGGGCGGAATTTCATTCGCCGTGTAGAATACCAATCAAGAATGATTCTTGATTCGCCGGAAGTCCTCGCCGAAGACCGTACTGAGGAGACAGGGTCGTGCAGTTGCCAGCCGTAGCCGTTTCGCAGAGTCCGGAAGCCAAGTTCCGCGAATACTTGGCCAGCCGCGCTCGGCCGCAGCGGTTCACCGGCCAGCAGCGCGACATGCTGCAATTCATCTTCAGCCAGCACCACCACTTCGACGCCGAGCAGCTCATCGACGACATGAAACGGGCCGGCTTCCGCGTCAGCCGGGCCACGGTTTACCGCACGCTGGCCAAGCTGGTCGATGCCGGGTTGCTGCGCCGCCTGGAGCTGGGGCCGCGCATGTATTACGAGCACGACTACGGCTACCCGCAGCACGAGCACATGCAATGCGGGCAATGCGGCAAGATGATCGAGTTTCAGAGTCCGGCGATCGAGGCGACGATGCGCGAGGTCTGCCGCCAGCACCAATTCCACGCCAGCGGCCACACCTTCGTCATCCGCGGCACCTGCGCCGAGTGCAACCGCGCCCGCATGACCAAACGACGGTTGGATCTGATCTAGCGGGCCGCCAAGCCGCAATGCGTTGCATCACGTCGAATCGATTGCAACAGATGCCAGCCGGCGGTATCCTCCAGGTACACGCCCATCGCGGGAAGCCCCATGATCCCGGATTATAATGATAACGGCTATTTACCACCGGGGATTCATCGAGCTACGTTGGAGGAAATCAGCGCTCGCTTTGGTCAGGAATCGGAAGTTCGCCAGGCGCAGATGGAATCGCTGCGCTGGCTGGTCGATCTGGCGAGGAGGGCCGGAGTGCAGCGGATCGTCGTGAACGGCAGTTTCGTTACCGAGAGGCTGGAGCCGAATGATGTGGACTGTGTCCTGCTAATCGGGGCCGATTTTCCGCACGATGCCGCGGCGGAAGCGGAACTCCTGGCCGGGCTACCGTTCATCAACATGGAATTAGTCGATGCGGTAGCGTTCCAACAGTTCACGGAGCGCACCTTTGCCACGGACCGGAACATGGTGCCCAAAGGCATGGTGGAGATTGTCCCATGACGATTGAGAATCGGCGCCAGCTGGAAAACACCCGGAGGAAGCTCCAGGAGTTGGAAGAACTCTACGTGCGCACCCAAGAAGGCCCCACGGCTAGCGAGCATGTTCGAGCACTCACCCTGCGCTCGCTCAAGAAACGGATCAATCAATTCAAGGAAGAGATCACTCGATTCGAGGCCCATATCAGTCCGGCGACGCTGAACGACTCGTAATCAGTTCCCACCGCCGGATTCCTTCCAAGGAGATTCCCTGGGTCCATCAGGTTAGCGGCATCCTGGGACGCTGGAGGAAAGGTTCGTAGATCATTCGGGCACCTGGAGCGTGAAGAGCGCTCCGCAGCCCGGCCGGCTTCGGGCGTGCAAGGTACCGCCGAGGGCCAAAGCGATCCGCTGGGCGACGGCCAGTCCGAGACCGGTACCGGGCACGCCTTGACGGCGCGCCTCCGCCGAGCGATAAAACGGCTCGAAAATATGCGGTAAATCTTCCTCGGCGATTCCGCGGCCGGCGTCCGCGACCGTCAGGCATATGGCGTCATCCTCCCTGGCCAGACTCACCGTGATGGGCGTACCCGTCTTGCTGTATTTGCACGCATTTTCCAGCAGATTATCGACGAGTTGGCCCAGGAGGGGTGCCTGCGTTCGCACCCACCACAGGCCATCCCCCTTGATCTGGAGCTGAAAATCCGCTCCGCGGGCATGGCCGGACCAGGACGCCAGATGCCCGGTTAGCCAGTCCTTCAAGTCGATGCGTTCGAGCGCCGGCGATTTCGCCTCGGCATCGGCCCGTGCCAGAAACAGCAGCATCTCGACGATTTGCCGCATCTGCGACGTTTGGCCGTTCAGCACGCTGAGTACCTGCTGATACTCCTCCACCGTCCTCGTGCGGCGCAGGGCGATCTCGAGCTGACCGAGCATGGCCGTCAGCGGCGTGCGCAGCTGGTGCGAGGCGTCGCCAGTGAAACGTCGCTGCCGCTCGAACGATTCCTGCAAGCGGGCCAGCAACTGGTTGAAGGCGCGGTTGAGTTCTTCCAGCTCGTCGCCGGTCTTCACGACGGGCAAGCGCTGCCCCGGATCGGACGCGTTCATCGAGCCGGCCGCCTCCGCCATCCGCAGCACCGGCGCCAGTGCCCGGCGGCAAAGCCGGCCACCGGCCAGCGCCGCCGCCAACCACAACAGCGCCGACAAGCCGCTCAGCAAAAGTAGGAGGTTCCGCAAGGTCGCCGCCACCGGATCGAGCGGCAGACCTACCGTCAGTAGGAGAAAGGGATATTTCTTGATTTCCTTATGCTCTTGGGATAATCGCTTGTCTGTCTCTGCTTGCGTGCCTTCTCGGTCGGCCAACACGCGCCGCTCCAGGAAGCGCCACGAAGGAGCTTCGGCGGCGAAGATGTCGGCGCGGGCGCCGTCGAGAACCCGCCCGTTGTCATCGCACACGCGCCAGGCGATCGGCTCCGCGCCGGGCGGCGTTGCCACCGCGACTGGGTGCTCCTCCCCTTCCCACTCGACGCCGTCCGGCCAGACCTCGGCCGAGGCCGACAGGATGTTGAGCGCGGCCTCCAGGCGGTCATCGACCTGACGATGCAAATAAGTGCTGGCCAGCCCATGCAGGGTCGCCGAAAAGCCGATCAGCACGACCGCCAGTGTGCCGAGGAAGAACAACGATAGCCGCGTTGTCAGACTCATGACGGTTACTGCTCCGTGGCCGACTCTTCCTCGAAAACGTAACCCCGCCCGCGCCGCGTGTGGATCAAGCGCGGCCCGTGCGCTTCCAGCTTGCGCCGCAGCTCCATGACGTGAACTTCCAGCGTGTTCGAGATGCCGTCATAGCGCTCATCCCAGACCTGTTCGTAGATGCGCGTCCGCGACAGCACCTCGCCGGGGTGGCGCAGAAACAACAGGAGAAGGGCCTGCTCCTTGGCCGTCAGGTCCAGGCGCCGGCCGGCCCGTTCCGCCCGCTGTGTGGCCAGGTCGAGCGTGACATCGCCATAGCGCACCACGGAATCGCCGCGTTCCGGCCGGCGGATCAGGGCGCGAATCCGCGCCAGCAACTCCTCGAAGGCGAACGGCTTGCACAGGTAATCGTCGGCGCCGCTATCCAGGCCGCGAACGCGATCGGACACGGCATCGCGCGCCGTCAGGAACAATACCGGAGTCGTGTGGCCGGCCTGGCGATAGCGGCGCAGTAAAGTCAAGCCATCGACGGCGGGCAGCCACCAGTCCAGCAGCACGACATCCCAGATGCTCGTGGACAGGGCGTGCCAGGCCGACGCGCCGTCGGCGGCGTGCTCGACCGTGAAGCCTTCCTCGCGCAGTCCGCGCACCAGGAAGTCCGCGATCGGCGGCTCGTCCTCGATGACCAGGATGCGAATGCCCATGAGCGGATGCCACAAGTACACCGGAACGGACGGCCAACTCCATTTGTTGTACCATCCGTGCCGGCGGCGTCCTAGTCGGCCGTGAAGAGTCTGCTCACTCCTTCTTCGATTCCTTCTTCTCCTCCTTCACGACCTTACCCTTGGAATCGAAGACGACTTCGATCGTCTGGTTGTCCGCGGTCACGAGCAGCACTTCGTAACTCACCTTCTCGCCCTCAGCGACTTCCTCCACACGCTTGATCTTGGCCCTGGCATATTTGCTGTCCAGCGCCTCCGACACTTCCTTGGGCAGATCCTTGACGGCGATGGTCTTCTCGTAGGAGACGATCTTGCCGTCGGGCGTCACCGAAACATCGATGTTGTGTCCGTTGTGCTTGATGACGATCTCGTAGATGAGCTTGCCCTCGTCCTTTTCCGTCGCCGCGCTGACGAGTTCGGCGTCCTTGAACTTGTCCTTGACCGCCTTGAGTACGGCCTTGGGCACCTTGTCCAGCGCCACTTTTCCTTCCTTCTCCTCATCCGCCCGCGCCATCACGCCGGCCAGCACACACAGAACGACACTCGCTATCAGTCCATCGCGCCATCGTCGCATCGTGTTCTCCTGATCTGAAGGTGGAACATCCGGAGGACCGCCGGGCCGCCCGAATGCGTGTCAGGATAATACGTTCGCGTGAGCGGATGGTGAGGGCAAGATAAAAACTGCTTCATCTTACCAGCCCACTGCGCCGGCAAGGGTCGAACCCTTGCTGGCGCGGCGGGCTGGTTGCGATACAATCAGCGGGCATGGATGAGCGGTTGCGCATCTCTCTGTGGATCGTCTGTGGCGGCGGCCTCGGGACCGTGCTGGGCGGCGCATTCGGTGCCCTGGCCGGGGCGCTGTATGCGCAGCACGGCGGCTCGGCCGGCACGCGCTTCGGCCGGAGTGTGGCGGATGCCTTCGCGCGAAATGCGGAAGAAGAACCGTCGCTCGTCCGGCAAGCCGCTATCACCGGGGCGGCCGACGGCGTCCTCTTCCTCGGCATTGTCGGCACGCTCGCCGGCGCGGGCGTGGCAATCCTCAGTAACGCCCACCCGCGCTGGCTGGGCGTAGCGGCGCTGAGCAGTGCGTTGCTCGTCGGCGGGGCGGCGCTTTTCGGCACGATGGCCTATGCCTTGTCGCGCCAAACCGCACTGGAGAACGAGGGTATTCTTGTAGGCAGCGTGCTGGGTGCAGTTCTCGCGGTGAAACTGCTCGGATCGGATTACTTCCCTGTCGGCTTCGTCTTCGGCCTCTACGTGGGAAATTGGCTCGCCGGGATGTTGCGCCGCCGTTATGCGCCGAAGTTTTCTCCGCCGCAGGCCGGCAAGGTCGTCTCGCACCCTCCCACAGACGCCGGGACCGACATCACCGGGACACCGCCTTCGCGCCAGGATAACGATTCGATTCGCAAGCCAGGCCCATCGGAAGAGGAATAGATCGAAGCCTTATCACGTCCACTCCGGCTTGCCCGCGCCTTCGCGGGGAGGGAAGATCGGCCGGGACACATCGCATACGGCGATCGAAGCGAGACAGACGATTGGACCGAGCAGCGAGAGCAGTCCCCAGCGAAGGGTCGCCACAACGCCCAGGATGGCCCCAAGCACGAAGACCAGCCAGATGCCCAGTTGCAAGCACAGGTGATAGAACGCCGGCTGCTCCGTGGATAGCCGCAGTAAAGCGCTCGGCCGTCCTCGGTGCGCGGCCCACTGATCGCGCAGCCAGAAGAGATACTGCACGGTCTGCTCGGCAAAATTGGTCAACATGCCGCTGATGTACGTTGTGCGCACGGTGGCGCCGCCGACGCGCCGCAGGGTCGCATTCTGAACGCCCATCGCCAGCGTGGGCAGGGCGACGAGCGTGTAAAACCTCCAGGGCACGTCCTCCGGAATGCCGCCGTCGCGCAAAAGTGGTCCTCCCCACAAGAGAAAGCCGAGCAGCAAGGCCGCCTCCAGCGTGACGGCCACGGCGAAGATGCGGCGATGCCCTTTGCGGGCCAACGATTCGCTCAGGACCGCGCCCAGCGCCACACCCAAGATGAACATCGGGATGGGGAAAGCCCGATGGAATGCCTCGACCGTTTGTCCTTGTCCGGTGTGGACGGCGGCGGAGACGCTGTTGCCGCTCATGTGGGCGGTGAACACTTTCCACAGGACCATGTAGCCGACCGCATCGACGCAGCCGGCCGTCAGCGCCAGGACCAGGGCGAGCCAGACTTTTTCGCGCACAGGGGCTTTCGGACTGTCCGACACATCGCCTCCGGGGAAATCCCATTGTTGAGGGCAAACCGGAGGGGAGAATGGCAAAACTCATGCCCGCGACAACTCGGTCAATCGAGATTCCAACTCGGCCCGCGTCAGACCGCGGATGAGGAAACGTTTGTCCCGACTGGTCTGTCCGGCGATCAATTCGACCTGTGAGCGCTTGAGGCCCAACACGTCGCGCAGTGTCTCGGTCAGCGCTTGATTGGCCCGTCCGTCTTGCGGCGGTGCCATCACGGCGACCTTGAGCGCCTCCCGCTTGCTCGCCCTGCACGCCGGCCCGCCGCGCCCCCGGCTGGGCACGCACCAGCAGTACCCAACCCTCGGCATGTTCCACGAGGACGATCATTCCACGATCCCCTCGAATAGCACCGTGCCCAGCCGCACCATCGTCGCGCCTTCCTCGACGGCGATCTCGAAATCGTTGCTCATGCCCATCGACAGGTGCGGCAGCGGCCGGCGCACCGCCGCAGCCAGACGGTCGCGCAGCTCGCGCAGTGCCCGAAACGTCGGCCGGGTCTGTTCCGGGTCGTCCTCGTATGCGGCCATCGTCATCAGCCCATCCACACGGACATGCTTCAGGACGGCCAGCGCCGCCGCTATCTCATCCACTTCTTCCGGCGCGAAGCCGTGCTTGCTCGCTTCCTGGCTGACGTTGACTTCGAGCAGCGCCGGCAGCGGCTTCGGCTCCGCTGCCGTGTCCAGTGCGCGTAACAGGCGCAGACTGTCCACGGAATGAATGCGTGCCACCAGCGGCAGGGTGCGTTCGATCTTGTTGCGCTGCAAATGGCCGATGAGATGCCAGCGGACCAGGGGAATGACAGCTGCCTTGCGCCACAACTCTTGCGGCCGGCTTTCGCCGAGGTCGTGTATCCCCAGCCCCGGCAAGAGCGTGGCGATCTCGACGGAGACGGTCTTGGTAACGGCGACGAGCGTGACATCGGCCCGTGATCGGCCGGCCCGGCGGCAGGCGGCACTCAGTCGATCTTCCACGGCGACCAGGCGTTCGGCAATCAGCGATCGGCTATCGGCCATCGGCTATCGGCCAGAAAGAGTAGGGCATGGAAACGTGTTGCCACCTTCGTAGAAAAAACTATCAGTTCGGCTGTCGTTCCGACAGGGGTGCGGATCGCCCCTGGCCGATAGCCGATGGCCGATAGCCGATAGCCGAACCATGGCCGACATCCGCGCCTTCCGCGCTTTCCGTTACGACCTGGGCCGCGTGGGCGCCCTCTCGCGACGTGATCGCCCCGCCCTACGACGTGATCGACCCCGCCTTGCAGCAGGCCCTGTACGACAAGAGCCCATACAACGTCATCCGCCTCATCCTCAACAAGGAGGAGCCGACGGACACGGAAACCGAGAACCGCTACACCCGCGCTGCCCGCTTCCTGCGCGACTGGCAGCGCGAGGACGTTCTCGCCCAGGATTCCGCCCGCTCCTGTACGTCTACTACCAGGATTTCGAGGTCGAGGGCCGCCGCTTTACGCGGCGCGGCTTTCTGGCCCGCGTCCGTCTGGAACCGTTCGGCACCGGCCGCATCTATCCGCACGAGGAGACGATGGCCGGGCCGCGAGGCCGACCGCCTGAAACTGTTCCACGCCACCGGCATGAACCTCAGCCCGATCTTCGGCCTGTACCCCGACCCCGGCGACGAGGTCATGGGCCACCTCGACGCCCACGTCCGCCGGACGCTGCCGGTCCAGGCGACCGATCACCTCGGCGTCGTCAGCCGTCTGTGGCCGGTCACCGATCAGCACCTCGTCAGCACCGTCACCGGCCTGCTCGGTCCCAAGCCGGTCTTCATCGCCGACGGCCATCATCGCTACGAGACCAGCCTGCGCTACCTCGAAGAGCGCCGCGCCGCCGGCGAGGTCCGCGACGACGAGGCACCGGCCAACTTCACGCTGATGATGCTCGTCAGCATGAGCGATCCCGGCCTCATCATCCTGCCGACGCACCGTCTCGTCTCCGGCATCCCCGACCTGACCGCCGACCGCCTGGCCGCGATCCTCGGCCCGCACTTCCAACTCGAACGCATCGGCCAGGGCGACCAGGGCGCCCGCGACACCTGGGAGATGATCGAGGCAGACGGCTCACAAGACCTGCTCGGCTTCGGCACCGTGGCCGACGGCGTCTGGCAGACGGCGCGGTTCAATTCGCCGCAGATCATGGCCGAGCGTGCCGCCAACCACAGCCCCGCCTGGCGCGGCCTGGCCGTCAGCATCCTGCATGTTGCCGTGCTGGATCACCTGCTTCCGCAAGCGACCGGCGGCAAACCCGAATGCAAGTACGTGCATCTCTTGCGCGAAGTGACCGACGCGGTGTCGGCGAAGCGGTGCAAGCTGGCCGTGCTGGTGCCGCCGGCCACGATGGGGCACGTCGAGCAGATCGCCGGCAATCTCGAAAAGATGCCGCCCAAATCGACGTATTTTTATCCCAAATTGCTCAGCGGGCTGGTGTTCAATTCGCTGAAGGTCAGTTGAGCGGAAAAAGACGCCCGGCGGTTTTGCGGAAATCAACGCTTGGAACAAGCGACAGTGGTGGGTAGATTGGATTGCGGCGATGTTCACAAAAGAGTTGTTCGACGGTAAGGATAGGGATGCTGCACAGTTACCCCAATGTTTGGAACACCTGTTTGCTCCTACTCCGCGAACGCGGGTATCGTCTATTCTTGACTGGTGATCCCGACGAGCTTGGGACTATCTCGCATTGCTGCTGGAACGCCGAGCAAAACGACATCAAGTTGCGTGGCGATAACCCCATCGAACTCCTCGTCCTAGCGGCCATTCACGAGTATCATCGGCCCGCGAAGGACACGCCATACTGGTGGCGAATCGAGGGCGAAAACGTCCTCGCGGAGTTGGAACTGGAGTGGCGACAGCAGATCAGCGCAGAGCAAGGTGCTGCGGCAGGCCGGCCACGCGATTAGAGTTTCTTCTGACTTCAATGTCGCGCCCTCGTGAGCCGGTTGCTGAGCTTTGTGACTATGAAGCCGTGGGAGAGTCAAGTCAATTTGTTACCTATCCTCCTCCGAAAGTCCCTGCGGAACAGAGAAGATGGCTAGCCGGGGTCCAGGGGCGGCAATGAGCGCCCTGGTCGCCACACGGATGGGGCGAAATCCTCAGCACGGACGCCTCACCGTCCGCCCGCGTCGTCTCGCCTGGGGGTGCACTCGACTATGCGAGCTGCGGCGTTGCTGCCGGGCGCCTGTCTCCACCAGGAGGCAGGCAGCCAGGGTCCGATGACGCCGGCCCAGATATCTCGATACGCCGCGTCGCCCATTCGTTCCGGACAGCCTCCCAAGACAGTCCCCTGTCTGCTTGGATAGCCAAAGCTGCGAGCTGACGCGTCGGTTCCCCAAACGTACGACCTCGGCGGACCAGTTCCGAAATCAGGGGCTGTGATGCCGGATTGTCACGGTGTGGCTGCCGGCGCCAGCGCCGCCTGTTCCTTCGCTTGCCGGCGCTGTTGGGCCTCGGCCTGGCGGTGCTGCTTCGACGGCGCTAACCTCGGTTTTGGGCCGGTCTGGGGATCGTGCCAGGGCTTTTTGTCGCGCAGCATCGCCCAGCAACGCACCAGGATCTTGCGGGCCAGGGCCACGATCGCCTGCTTCTTGCGACGCTGGCCACCCCCGGTGAGCCGCTGATAAAGGCCGCGGGCCCAGGCGTTGTAGCGGATCATGCACCAGGCGCATTCGACCAGCATCTTGCGCAACAGCGCCGGGCCGCGCTTGGTGATGCGGCCACGGCGGTCCATCTCCCCCGATTGATGTTGCCGCGGCACCAGGCCGCTGTAAGCCGACACCTGCTTGCCCGACTGGAAACGCGACGCATCGTGCAGGTAGGCGGCCACGGTCTCGGCGGTGCGGGGGCCCAGGCCCGGCGCCGTCTGCAGCAAGGCCACGTCGGCGTGCTGCTTGCCGAGGGCATCGAGCCGGGTTTCGGTCTGGTCGATCAGGGCGCACAGTTGGCGGTACTCGGTCAGGGACAATTCGAGCAGGCCGCGCCACAGCTCGTCGGCGGCGCAGTCGCCCAGCGGCTTGGCCCCGCTCGCCAGGCCCGCCAGGCCGGTGGCGGCCCAGGCCCGGGCCCCCCGCGGCGCCGGCAAGCCCTGGGCCACGAACAGGGCTCGGATGCGATTCTGCACGGCGACACGCCGGCCGACGAGCGCCTGCCGGCAGGCGATCAGCGACCGCCACTGCCGCACCGCGGTCGGCGGCAGGGTGACGGTCGGCAACTGGTCGAGCAGGTACAGTTGCGTCAGGCGCTGCGCGTCGTCGCGATCGGTCTTGCGTTTGAGGTGCTTGAACTTCCAGGCCTCGCTGGCCGTGTTGGCGACCAGGCAGCGGATGCTGAGTTCGGCACACAGATCGTGGACCCAGCCGGCCAACAGGCACGCCTCGATGATCACGACGGTGGGCCGGTCCCGGGTGAGCAGTCGGTGCAATTCGCTCCGTGTGGTCTCGAAGCAGGTAAAGCGGAAGGTGCCCGAGGGCTGGTCGTGGACACAGGCGACGCTCTTGTACTTGCCGAGGTCGATGGCGAGAATGGTCTCGGCGGCGGTGGTCTTGGCTGTCGTCGTCATCGTGCAAGCTTCGTGGGGCGATGGTGGTGGGGTAGTAGTGGTAACTCTCAGGCTACCACACCCCACGGCTTGCATGGATTCTTTCGGCCAACAGACGTATTCTCAAGGAGGTGTTCCGATGCGTGTGTCTGCCCTGATGATCGCTGTCTTGGTGTTGATCGCTCCCACCATGGCTCAGGACGCTACTGACAAAGAGAGGGTCCAACTCGAGGGCGAGTGGTCCATGGTATCCGGCGAAGCGAACGGGGTCTCGATGCCCGAGGCAACCGTAATGACGGGCAAGCGGGTTGCCAAGGAGGGGAAGACAACCATCTCGTTCGGCGGGAGGATCTACTTCAAGGCCAAGTACCGGATCGACCCGACGAAGAAGCCCAAGGCGATCGACTACACCATGACGGAAGGTCCGACAAAGGGGAAAACGCACCTTGGGATTTATGAGCTGGACGGAGACACGGTCAAGTTCTGTTTCGCCGCCCCCGGGAAGGATCGACCGACAGAGTTTACCGCCAAGGAGGGCAGCCAACAGACCTTGAGTGTCTGGAAACGATTGAAGAAATAACACCACGAGGGGCAGGCCCGGCCACGCCAAGGATGGTTCTTCGTATTTTGGAGTCTCCGCTCGCGTGGGCCGGCTGACGGCGTTCGTGTTCGGCTTTAGAGGGGGAGGACATGCGAGTCTGCATCTGTTCCGCCTGGGTGTCGTTTATCATGCTGGCGGCCGTCTCGGGCTGTACTTCGCAGCCTCCTCCGACGGCCGTGGTCCGCGGCATGAACGTCAATGGCTACGAATTTGAGTACGAGTTCGTGCCGCCGCTGAAGATGATGGCCGATGCCAACAGCCTGAGCATCACGTCCGGCAAGGCCGAGATCCGGGTGGCCGACGGGAAGCTGTGGGTGGACGGGAAGTCCTTTGGCCCTGTCAAGATGAAGGATAAGATCTCCGTCCTCGGTGGAAAAGTCAATGTCAACGGTGAGGATCGGAAGCCGGAGACCTAAGCCTCCGCCGCATCGAACCGTCGCGGCATTCGGCAGTCTCACAGTCCCACGTTCCCTTGGCAGACCGGCCACGCGAATGAAGCACGCGGAACATTATTCAATCTTCGGCATCGCCGGCAGGGTGAAATCCGACTCGAACGTCAGACTGTTCTTGCCCGCGCTTACCTCGGTGCTGAGCAGGAGTATCCCCAGCGAATCGTTCTCATCCGAAGAGATGTCGGCAACGGCGCGATACCAGTAATAATTGTCGGTGACGAGGATGCGCACGCGGTCGCCGAGCTTCCAGCGGACGCGGCGCGGGAACTCGTAGTTCCACTCCGGCTGATAGTTGCGGGCCACGATGTTGCTCGGGCCGTAGCGGACGCCGTTGACCTCGATCTCGACGAACAGCGACGGGCCGCGGCTGAAGAAGTACGCCACCTTGCGATCGAAGTTGCCGTTCTTGAGGACAACACGATACTCGCCAGGCTGCGTGACACGCTCGGTCCAGCGCAGCAGTTCCTGGGCGGTATCGCGGAAGCGGCCGTGCGGATGGACGGCGAGGTAGCTGCGGCACAGCACTTGAAGTTCCTTGACATCGCCGGGACGGGCCTGGAAGTGGTCGCGCACGGCCCGGAAATCGTGCTTGTCCCAGTCGGTGTCGATGTTCTTGAGCGCCTCGTTGGCTTCCGGCGAAAGCGCCGTTGGGGTGCTGTTCGAGATAGCGCTGGTAGCGTTCGCGGCGCGTCTGGAAGTTGAGCGGCTGGCTCGCCGAGTAGGCGCGGGCCGATTCGATGTCGCGCTCGTCGAGGCGAAGCAGAGATGCGGCCCGGACGCGGCGCACTTCGGACTCGGGGCGGGTGCCGGCGAAATCGCGCAGGAAGCGGTCGGCCTGCTCGATGCGTGCCGTCAGCTCCGTCTGTTGTCCGGCGCGCTGGATTTCCTCGAAGGCGCGCTGGGCACGGCGTTCGCGGTCGGCGTCGCGGCGCTCTTTGAGCGAGGCCCGGAACTGCTGCCATTCGCTGTCCACATTATGCTCGGGGAAATCGCGGTGGAAGCTTTGCAGTTCCTGCCAGACCGATTCCGCATCGGCATCCGGGTCGGCGGCCCGGCGGCGAAGTTCCGTCAGGCGGTCGTCGTATTGTTTCGCGTGGATGCGCTCGTCGAGTTGGCGCAGGCGTTGCCGTTCGGCCTGCGCGGCCGCCGGGCGCAGCCAGTGTCGAGTCGGGTGCCAGGTCTGATACGTCAGCCAGTTTTGCCGCACCGCGACCGGATCATCCGTGTTATCGGCGGCGAAGCGGGAGGCGCGATGCTCCCCCCAGGCATCGTAAGTCCAGACGGTGAGGAACAAGCAAGCGGCGGCCAAGGCGCCGGCGAAGGTCCGGCGACGCGCACGCTGTCGCCGAAGGTCGCGCAGCCGGCGCTGGAAGGATGCGGCGGCCGGGGTGCCGGGATAGCGGCGAGCGAACGAAGCGACGCAGCGTTCGAGGAGCGACACGTTGTTGCCGGCCACTTTCCAGAGTTGCTCCAGCCGCGCTTCATCCAAGGCTTGCAGCGACTCCGCCAGCCAGACGAGCGGGCCGGCCAGACCCACCGGATGCGGCACGAACGATTTGGCCTCGGCGGGCATCGCCGCGCCCAGGCTGCTGATGGCGAACACGCCATGCTGAGGGCAGTGCAGTTCGAGGGTATGGCGCGTCATGCGGAAATGCCGGCTGACCACTTCGTGAACGCCGACACCGGCGGCGAGGGCGTCGGCTTCGCCCGGCAACAGGTCGGCCTTGGTCAAAACCAACGACATCGGCCGCGGCGGTGAGCCGGGCGCCTCGGCGACCAGATAATCCTCGACGATCTGCTCGACCTCTTGCTGCGCCTGCAAGCACGAGACGGGATTATCGGCGACGGGCACGTCCAGGCAGAGCCAGACCGCATCGCAATCGCGCAGGAAGTCGCGGATCGGCTCCTGCCGGCCCAGCGCGACGTGTTCTCCCTGATAATCCTTGAAGAGCAGATCGAGACGGGCGCCTCGATAATAAAGGTGAAAACGCAGTTCGGTTTCGCCCAGCGTGGCCGGCAGGGGTTGGCCGGCTTCCAGCTGCAACACCTTGTCGGACAGGTAATCCGCCGTCCGCGCGTCGGCGGCGGCCAGGCGCAATTCGGGCAATCGGCCGCCGACCGCCTCGCGGTACAGCATGGTCAACAGGGTGGTCTTTCCCACGCCGCGATGGCCGAAAACGCCGATGCGCTGCGGCCGGCACAGACGTTCGGCCAGCGACACGGCCAGGGATTGCGTTCGCTTCATGATGCGCTCGTCGTCGTGTAAGGGCGTACCGTTCCTCTCCTCTATTGTAATTCGCCGCCGGCAACGCGATATTACCAAGTTGTCGCCGAGGGGCCAACTCAGCCCGTTTATCGCTCAAGGAGGGGTTTCGATGCGTCGAGGTTCGCAAACGTCCTGTTTCGCCCTGGGCATCGTGTTCGGCGGACTGTTGTCCGTTCCGGTCGCCGGCCAGGAGCGCAAAGCGGAAGTCCGGCTCGAAAGCGATGTCGTCTTCGCCAAGGTGGGAACCGCGGAGTTGAAACTCGACCTGGCCATGCCCAAGGACGTGACGGGCCGGCTGCCCGCGATCGTATGCATCCACGGCGGCGGCTGGGTCGGCGGCGATCGCAAACAGCTGAGGCAGACGATCGAGACCCTGGCGGCGCACGGTTACGTCGGGATCAGTCCCGATTATCGGCTGGCGCCGCGCGATCGCTTCCCGGCCCCGATCGAGGATTGCAAGGCCGCCGTCCGCTGGCTGCGGGCCAACGCCGCCACGTATCATGTCGATCCGCAACGCATCGGCGCCCTCGGGTTCTCGGCCGGGGGGCATCTTGCCTGTCTTCTGGGGGTCACGTCCAAGGACGACGGGTTGGAAGGCGAGGGCGGCAACGCGGAGCAGTCCAGCGCCGTGCAAGCGGTGGTGAGCTTTTTCGGGCCGACCGATTTGACGCAGAATGTCTGGAACAAGGAAGCGCAGACGAAAAATCTGATCCCGCTCCTGGGTGGCACGGCGGCGGAGAAGGCCGAGGCGTATCGGAAAGCCTCACCGATGACTTACGCCGGCAAGAACGCCCCACCGTTTCTATTCGTGCATGGGACGGAAGACCGCATTGTGCCGTTCCAGCAATCGCAGCAGTTGGCCGAGAAGCTTCAGCGCGCCGGCGTGTCGGCCCGGCTGATTCCGGTGGTCGGCGAAGGGCACGGCTGGCGCGGCGAAAAGTTGCTCAAAAGTATTAGCTCCATGATGGACTTTTTTGACGAGACGCTGAAAAAATGACGCTTCCTTCCTTGCGGGAACCGCCTCAACTTTCCACCCACCACTCTCAACGCCTCGGGCGCTGGGGTGGCTGGCTGGGATTTGCGCTCCTGGCCGGCCATCTCATTTTCTGCCACGGCTGCCACGGCGATGAGGACAACGAATTGTCCGCACCTCCTCCTGCCGTGCGGGAAATCCCAAACAAGTCTGAACAGGTAACTTCGTTTAGCCGCGAGTCGCAGGCGAGCGCGGGGATGACGCGCTCGCCTGCGGCTCGCGGCTAAACTTTAGTGCGGCACTTCCATCGGCAAAGCCTTGGCGAACAGCTTGATCGCCTCATGCCCTTGCTTGTCCTTGAAGGAAAAGCGCGACAATTGATCCTGCACGCGGAGCAAGTTCGGATCGTTGGGGCCGTCGAATTCGCCGACCGTGACGACGCTGCTGTTGCGCGTGTGCAGCACGTAGGACTTGAACTTGAGTTTGCGTAGCATATCGCACAGCCCCTGGGCCATGCCGGCGGAGGCGTCCAGGCGCTTGCCGAGATTGTTGTCGCTGAAGCCGAGCTTTTCGAGAAAGCCGCCCGACGCATTCGCCGGCATGATGACCTGGGAGCCAATATATTCCTGAACGGCCAGCGTCCACGGTTTGGGGCACTTGAACAGGCTGCGCGGCTCCTCGGCGTTGAGCTTCTTCCAGAGCGGATCGACCTTGGCGACCGGCCGTTGCTCCTTGGGGATCGTGGGATTGCGGATCGCGAAAGCGGTGTGGAAAGGGTTGACCGCGTAGCGCTTCAGCTCGAAACCCTTGCCCTGCTGCGATTGTTCGTAAACGTCGTAGGTATCCAGGGCTGGCTTGCCGGACTTGAGATGAATGTTTGGCGCGTCCATCTTGCGGACCTTCTTCAGCTCCGAGTTGGCCGCGTCGATGTCGCGGAATCCGCCGAGAAGGACCGCGTATTGTTCCTCGCCCATGTGGGCCACGCGCTTGCGGCGGGGAAGGCCGGGATGCTCTTTCTGCCAGCGATCCAACTCTTCCTGCAACTGCTTGCATTCCTCGCTGCCGCGGTTGTAGACGTAGCCGGGCAGCCGTTGATCGCGCAGGTACTCGCACAGTTTTTGGGCCAACTCCGCCGCGTCCGGCCCCTGGTAGCTGGCGACGCAGATCATCCACACGCCGGCCTGCGGCGTGACGGCGTACATGGCATTCACGCCGGGATCTGCCGGCGCCGAGGAGGGGACGAGATTGGCCAATCCCGAACCGGACGGGTTCTGGACACCCGAACGGTACAGATCTGACGGCGGCGGGTCGGCCTGACCAAGCCCCGTCAGCAGCGCCAGGGCCAATCCCAAGACCGGCGGCAACGCGAACCTTCTCATCTGCCTGGTCCTCCCGTTTTGGAAGGATGAAGGAGGAAGGAGGAAGGAGGAATCAAAACATTCTGATTCCTCCTTCCTCCTTCCTCCTTCATCCTTTTAGGGAGGCGGCTCATAACAGATCGAAGGGATTCAGTCCAGAGGCCAATTTGCGCCGAGCGCTTCGCGCTGTTTGCGCGTGATGGCGTCGAGGCCGCGCTTGCCCAGTTCGAGCAGTTGATCCAGTTGCTTGCGGCTGAAGGTGGCCTCCTCGCCGCCGGCCTGGACTTCGATGAACTCGCCGGCCCCGGTCATGATGAGGTTCAAATCGACATCGGCGTCCTTGTCCTCGCTGTAATCGAGGTCGAGGAGGTGTCGATCTTCCAGGAGTCCGACGCTGACGGCCGCGACGCTGCCGCGGACAATGGCGGAGAGAGGAGGGAGAGGGGGAAGAAGGGAGGGAGCCTTGCTTTTGCGGACGGCGGCGAGTGCGTCGATCAGGGCGATGTACGCGCCGTTGATGGACGCGGTGCGGGTGCCGCCGTCGGCCTCCAGAACGTCGCAGTCGATCCAGAGGGTACGTTCGCCGAGGGTCCGCAGGTTGACCACGGCACGCAGGGCACGGCCGATGAGGCGCTGAATCTCAACACTGCGGCCGTCGATCTTGCCGCCGCGGTCGCGCGCCTTGCGCGTGTTCGTGCTGCCGGGCAACATGCCGTACTCGGCCGTGAGCCAACCTTTGCCAGTGCCAACGAGGAAGGGCGGGACGGCCGGCTCGACGCAGCAGGTACACAGCACGGTCGTGCGGCCCATGCGCACCAGCACGCTGCCGGGTGCCTGGCGCGTGTAGCGGCGGCGGAAGCTCAGGGGACGCAGTTCGTCGGGTTGCCGCCCGTCGTTACGCATGGGCTCGCGCCTTGATCCAATCCTGCACGAACGCGACGATGTCGGCCGAACGGAAAACGAATCGGTCGGCAATGACTTCCCGGGCGGCGTGCCCCTGCTTGGACCAAATCAGTTGGCCGTCGTACCAGTAACCCACCACCGGGGTGTGCAATACGGCGCCGATTCCACCAATGTATCGGTCAAAGTCCTGCGGTTGCCGACAATCAGCTATGTTGAATACTTCGACGACCGGCGTCGGGTCGATCGTCTGTTCGGCCCGGGCCTCAACGATGGCGTCGAGCAGCCGCATATCGTAGCCGCTCCACGTCGCCACACCGATCAGATATCGGTCGTCTCGCGTGGGGATGGGATCACCCGGCCGCCAGAGGCGAAGAGGACTGGAGGCGACAAGAGCAGGGAATTGACGATCCGCCCACGCGGGATCGTCCCGGAATTCAGGCCGGGACGAATGATTCACGAAGAGATCGAAGAAGGTGGTCATGGTTTGATGTACCGGACGACGCCATTGTGGATCCACCGCCCGCCAACCTTCAAGATACGTCGAATCTCGCTCGTTTGCACGGTCGGTCCCAACCAAGTTACGGAATCCACCGGCGGAATATTGTTCGTGATGACTTCATCAAACGAATCGTCCGGCAAGGGCAAGCTGGTATTATCGGCGATCAGGAAGTCCTGCCCTGCCCGTATCAGGTCGTCGAAGGTCTGTCCCGTCTGGCTTGAGCGCCAGCCGGGCAACGAGACCATCCAGCACCCTTGCTGATTCAATACGTCGGGAACCTCTCCTTCCCCGCCCAGGTTGATCCGGAAGGGCATCGTTGCCTCATGTCAGCAACCATTTCAACAATGCTTTCTGAGCGTGCATGCGGTTGCCGGCCTGCTCGAAGACGATGCTGCGCTGGCCGTCGAGCACCTCGCTGGTGATCTCCTCGCCACGGTGAGCGGGCAGGCAGTGCATCAGCCGGGTGTGCGGCGGCGCCAGCGTGAGCAACTCTTCGTTGACCTGGAAGCCGGCGAACTTGGCCCGGCGCAGCTCGCTCTCCGCCTCCTGCCCCATGCTCGTCCAGACATCCGTGTAAATGATGTCCGCCTGGCCGACCGCGTGAGCGGGGATACCGTTTTGAATCAGCTCCCCGTCGCGGCAGACGCGCTGGAACGTTTGCACGAAGCCGGAATCGAAGCGATAGCCGTCCGGGGCGGCGAGGATGAAGCGCGCGCCGAGCTTGCCGCAACCCAGCGCCAGCGAGCGGGCCACGTTGTTGCCGTCGCCGACGAAAACGAGCGTTCGGCCGCGGATGCCGCCCTCGAAATGCTCCTGGATGGTCAGCAGGTCGCCCAGCACCTGGCAGGGATGGCACAGGTCGGACAGGCCGTTGATGACCGGGACTTTGGCGTGGGCCGCGAACTCCTCGATAGTGGAGTGATAAAAGGTGCGCAGGACCACTACATCGACATAATGGCTCAGGACGCGGGCGAAGTCGGCGACGCTTTCGCGCTGGCCGATGGGACCGTCGCTGGCGCTGAGAAAGATCGTCGTTCCGCCCAGCTGCGCCATGGCGGCCTCGAAGCGACGCGCGGTTCGGAGCGACGGTTTCTCAAAGATCATGCCGAGGACGCGCCCGGCCAAGAGCGGCGGGCGAATGCCGCGCACGGCGTCCGTTTTCAGCCGCGCCGCCTCGTCGAGCAAATGGTTCAGTTCTTCCGCCGACAGATCCATCAGACCTAGAAAGTGACGCATGGCAAGTTTCTCGATGGTGGATCGCCACATAGCCCCCGGCTTGCCGGGGGTGCATCCCCGGCAAGCCGGGGGCTATGTGTTCAACAATGCTTCTTCCAGAATATCACAGCCCTGGTCGCGCTCGGCATCGGTCAGGGTGAGGGCCGGCAGCAAGCGCAGGACGGTCGTGTGCGTGCAGTTGATGAGCAAGCGCCGCTCCAGACACGCCTTGACCACCGGAGCGCCGTCGCCGGCCAGTTCGATGCCGATCATCACCCCTTTGACTCGCACTTCCTGAATGTGCGGACAGCGCGCCCGCAGTGCCTCGAAACGCCGGCGAAAATAGTCGCCCAGCTCCTCGGCGCGTTTCAGCAAGCCTTCCTCCTCGATCGTTTCGATCGTGGCCAGGGCGGCGGCGCAGGCGAGCGGATTGCCGCCGAACGTGGCCGCGTGAGTGCCGGGTCGAAGCTTCTCGGCCGCCTCCGGACTGCGCCACCAATCCGCCGGCCGCCACGCCTCCGGCGAGTGCCTTTGCCAGCGTCATGACATCCGGCTGGACGTTCCAGTGCTGATAAGCGAACCATCGGCCGGTGCGTCCCATGCCCGCCTGCACTTCATCGAAGATGAGCATCAACCGTGCCGATCGCACAACTCGCGCAGCCCTTCCAGATAACCCGGTGGCGGCAAATGGATACCGCCTTCGCCCTGGATCGGTTCGAGCAGGATGGCGCAGGTCTCGTTGTCGATAAGCCGGGCCGCCGCTTCGAGATCGCCGAAAGGGGCGTAGGCTGAAGCCGGCCAAAAGCGGCTCCAATCCCTGATGATATTTCGGTTGGCCCGTTGCGCTGAGCGCTCCCAGCGTCCGGCCATGGAAGCTGTTCATCATGCGTGATGATCTTGTAACGGCCCGGCTTGCCGTTGAGCCGGGCGATCTTGATGGCCGCCTCGTTCGCCTCGGCACCGCTGTTGCAGAAGAAGCACTGTCCGCCCCAGCCGGTGCGCTCGCTCAGCGCCTGGGCGAGTCGGCCCTGCGCCTCGGTGTACCACGTATTGGGGACGTGGATGAGCTGGGCGACCTGCTCCTGCACGGCCCGCACGACGCGCGGCGGACAGTGGCCGAGCAGGTCGCAGCCCCAGCCGGGGAAGAAGTCGAGATAGCGATTGCCCTCGTCGTCCCAGACCGACGATCCCTCGCCGCGCACCAGGCACACGGGATAGCGCGTGTAATTGCCGATGACGAAACGCTGAAACTGTTGGAGGGTCGCTTGCTTCATGGCGGTGATCCGTGCCGAATTGTTTAGCGACGCTTCGCAGAAGCGTGTGTTCCCATGCCTCTGCGAAGCGTCGCTAAACAACTAATTGAGTGTAATTTCGGTGCCGACGCCGCGGTCGGTGTAAATCTCCAGAAGCAGCGAATGGCGAAGTCGGCCGTCGATCATGTGCGTCTTGCGGACGCCGGCCCGCAGGCTGTCCAAGCACGCCTCCACCTTGGGGATCATGCCCTCGTCGATGATGCGCCGCTCGATCATCTCCCGGCAGCGCGCCGCGTCGAGGCTGGGTAAAAGCGAATCGGGCTGGCTGCGATCCATCAGGATTCCCGGTGTATCCGTGAGGAAAACGAGTTTCTCGGCACGCAGATGCGCGGCCACGGCCGCCGCCGCCGTGTCGGCGTTGACGTTGAGCCAGCCGTTCGGCCGATCCTCCGCCGTGTCCACGGCCACGGAAGGTATGACCGGCACGACCCCGCCGGCGCAGAACGACTCAATGAGCGAACGTTCCACGCCCGTCACCCGGCCGACGAAGCCGAGGTCGATCGGCCGGCCCTCGCTTGCCCGGCAAGCGCAGGCGTTCGCCGAATAGACTTTGCAGCGAACCGGAGTGCAGCCCGACGGCCCGGCCGCCGAGCTCGCTGAATGTGCCGGACGATGCCGGCGTTGATCTCGTGGAGCAGGACGTTGACGACGATGTCGAGGGTGGCCGCGTCGGTGTAGCGCCGGCCCTGGATCTTGCGCGGCTCAAGGCCGGAGCGGGCCATGGCGCGGTCGATGGGCTTGCCGCCGCCGTGAACGAGGATCGGCCGCATGCCGACCGTTTCCATGAAGACCACGTCTTGCAGCGTCGCTTCGAGGGCGGCGGGATCTTCCATGGCGCTGCCGCCGAGCTTGATGACCGTCAGCCGATCGCGGAACATCCGGATGTAGCTGCGGGCTTCAATGAGGGCTTCCGCTTTGCGGATGGCGTCGTCCATCACGGTCGCTCAACCTATCCCCTGTGGCAAACAGGGGTAAATGCGCGGTCCAAGGGAAAAAACCATTCTAAACCGCACCGGAAGAGTGTCAATGGCGCGGATGATCTCACATAGCCCCCGGCTTGCCGGGGGTGATTTCTTTCCCCGGCAAGCCGGGGGCTATGTAAGCGGATTAGGCGGCGACGCCCTGAAGATGGAAGGCGGCGTTGAGGGTGTTCACGGTCGTCTCGGTGCCCTCGCGGACGACGACCGAGATGCCGCAGTTATCCAGCGTCACCTGCCGTGCCTGGTCGGGGGCCAGGCCGAGCAGTCCGGCGAGATAGGTGCGGTTGACGATGTGGTGGGCAACGACCAGGATCGACCGGCCGGTCTGTTCGCGCAACAGATCGTCGAAGGCCGGCTTGACGCGCTCGAAGACGTCGCGGAACGATTCGCCGCCGGGGTAGCCGAACGCGCCGGGGTTGGCGTGGAAACGCTGGAAACCCTCGGCATCCAGCGAGCGGATGGTCTGCCAGTCCAACCCCTCCCAGCGGCCGACATCGCATTCGGTCAGCGCGTCGAGCGGTTGCGGCGACAGGCCGTGCGGGCCGGCGACGATGGCGGCGGTCTGGACGGCGCGCACGAGCGGACTGCACACGCAATGGTCGATGGGGCGGATGGCGAGAAAATCGCGCGTCGCCTCGGCCTGGCGCACGCCCAGCGGGGCCAACGGCGGGTTGTGACGGCGTCCCTGCAAGCGGGCCGGACGCGCCAGGTTGGCCTCGGTCGCGCCGTGGCGAATCAGGTACAAGATCGTCTTCTGTTCCGCCCCTTTCGCCATCGCTCGGTATCTCCTCGATCCACAGAGGACTGCCGCGGTCGTCCCGGTGCTGCACCCCAAAGGCGGCGCAGATCATGCCCGGATGCCGGTGAAAAAACAAGGGGAGCCATCAGCGGTTTCCCCAATTAATTTAGATGACGAAAAGGTCCACGAACTCGTGGGCTGGCGTGTCTTCGAGTTTTTTCTGGTCGGCGCAGAGGGACAGGATCGCCTTCTGCTGCTTGGGCGGGAAACGCCGCGCCAGGTTCCTCTCGAATTTCTCCACTAGCAACGGGATGCCCTCGTCACGGCGACGGCGATGGCCGATGGGATACTCGACGACAACCTCATCGGTCTTCCGGCCGTCCGCGAACTCGATCGTGATGCCGTTGGCGATCGAGCGCTTGTCGGGATCGAGATAATCCTTGCTGAACTGCTTGTCCTCGACGCATTCCATCTTGGCGCGGAGCAAGTCGATGCGCGGATCGGCGGCGATTTCGTCCTCGTAGTCGGACGCGGTCAGCCGGCCGTGGATCAGCGGCACGGCCACCATGTACTGAATGCAATGATCGCGGTCGGCGGCGTTGTGGAGCGGCCCTTTCTTGTCGATGATGCGGATCGCCGATTCGTGCGTGCGGATGGTGATTTTCTTGATGTCGGCGAGGCGATCCTTGACGAGCGGGTGCAAGCGCATGGCGCACTCCACGGCGGTCTGGGCGTGGAACTCGGCCGGGAAGGAGATTTTGAACAGCACGTTCTCCATGACATAGGAACCGTAGGGACGCGAAAGTTTGAAGGCGTTGCCCTTGAACAGCACGTCATAAAACCCCCACGTCTTCGCGGTGAGGGCCGAGGGATAGCCCATCTCGCCGGTCCTGGCGATGAGGGCGAGGCGCACGGCCCGGCTGGTGGCGTCGCCAGCCGCCCAGCTTTTGCGCGAGCCCGTGTTCGGGGCGTGCCGGTAGGTGCGCAGGGATTGGCCGTCGATCCATGCCAGCGAGAGGGCGTTGATGATTTCGTCGTGGCTCAGCCCTAAAAGCCAGGACACCACGGCGGTTGAAGCAATCTTGACGAGCACGACATGATCGAGGCCGACGCGGTTGAATGCGTTTTCCAGGGCGAGGACGCCCTGGATCTCGTGGGCCTTGATCATGCCGGTGAGAACGTCGTGCATCCGGGGCGTTGGTTTGCCGTGGGCGAGGGCGGTGCGTGCCAGCCAGTCTGCGGTGGCGAGGATGCCGCCGAGGTTGTCCGAGGGATGGCCCCACTCGGCGGCCAGCCAGGTGTCGTTGAAGTCGAGCCAGCGGATCATTGCCCCGATGTTGAACGCCGCCTGCACCGGATCGAGTTGGAACTGCGTGCCCGGCACCTTCGCGCCCTGCGGAACGACCGTACCCGGCACGACGGGGCCGAGCAGCTTGGTGCAGGCCGGGTAGCCGAGCGCTTCCAGGCCGCAGCCGAGCGTGTCCATCAGGCACAGACGCGCCGTTCGGTACGCCTCCGTCGAATCGACCTGATAGCGTGTCACATAGTCGGCGATATCGACGAGGACTTTGTCGGGGCTGGGACGAATGTTGGTGATCGCGGAGGACATGAACGCTCCTCTCGAGAGACCGTTTCTGATGGATCGACCCCTAGGTTCCCCGGCGGAGTGGGAAGAGCGATGCCCGCCGAACCATTCCGGGCCGGTTGCCACTTTGCCAAATCGCTGGAGCCGTTGGCAAAGAGGAAATCACCAAAAACCAGGAAAAACAAGTGTTTTTCGAGACCCGTTTGCCACTTTCAGTTGTTCCCAAAATGGTCCCCAGGCTCCCCCGCTTGGAAAGGCAAGGCAGATAGGGACTTCCGCTGGAGTGGGGTCCCGGACCGGCTTTGTTGCAGAACCTCACGAAAAGGCAGGATGGCGAAGATAGGCAGCCACCCGGATTCCCCAAATTATCTTTTTCGGGGTTGTGCAACAAAGCCCCGCCGAAGCGAACATCCGTCCATCCGGGGAAAAGGCGACGGCGGTGACGAAATCCCTGTGCAGGAACCGGGACGTCCCCAAACGGCACATGGCCGACGGCGGCAGCGGATCGCCATAACGATCCGCGTGCGGAACGGCGTCTGTCTTGGTCACGGGTGTCGGCTCGCGCGCAATCCTCGATGCGCCGACACGCAAAATACGGCGAGCAGCAAGAAAACCGTCTTCGGTTTGGCTGGGCCCATGTGTCGCAACCTCCCGTCGCTCGGAACCTGAAAACCAGCCTACCGCTCTCGAAGGCATGACGCCAGCAGCAGTCGCGACTTATGGCCGTGATGGTATTTGCTTCGGGACGATCGTGTTAGAGGGGACAGATCAGCCCGCGTCGTCGGCAAGGGCAACCAATGCCGGCGACGCGGGCTGGTGAAGAGATGAATAGCCCCTATCGTTTCCTGTGGATCACGCCGAGGATACCGCCGAGAAGGGGCAAGGAGCCTCCTAGGACCATGAATCCCACCGTCACCGCCGTCCCGGCGGAGACCACCGGATGACGGCGGATAAACTGCTTCACTCGATCCAGGCCCAGCGAATCCGGCAGCCCATCGGCAAGTTTTTGCGTTCTGTCATGGGCGGTGTGCCATACCTTGCCGGGAGCACTTGCAACGGTCGCCCCTGCCTCCGCTACTCTTTCGAGCATGCCGGTCGCGGAACCTCGGCTGTGCCCGTCGTGCTGGGCGTGAGAAAGGCGATGATCTGTTCTGTGCATCGTAATTCTCCTCGGTAAATGCCTATCTCGACACCGCCAGAAAGAGATTGTTGCAACTCGGATGCCGATGGCTCGGGGGCTAAGCGCAGAAGATGAGATGGCAGCACCGGAGATCACCCCTGCTTGAAGGATGCGTCCGCGTCGGGTAACGTAAAGCTGTTAGAGCGAGCGGAAAGCATTGTGGCGGCACGTTTCTAACGTGCCTGAAAACCGGCACGTTAGAAACGTGCCGCCACCGTATTTTCCGTCAACTCTTAGAAGCGTGCCGCCGAGGAATCGAGTCCCGTGACCGTGAAGCTCACCCTTCTTATCGCCGTCTTCGTGCTGGGATTGGCGTTGTGTCTGTGGCTGATCCTCGGCCGTGGTCCGCGCCGACAGCGGGCCTTTCGGCGTGCCCAGCGCTTGCTCGAAGAAGGCGGCTGGGCGGAAGCGCTGGCGATCGTCAAGGCCATCCAGGCCGAGCCGCGGCTGGCGCCGGTGTGGCAGGAGCGGTTGGGCAGCCTCGCCGGGGAGAGCCATCAGCAAGCCGCCGATCATCTGCTCAAGGAAAAGCGCTTCGAAGAAGCGTTGCAGCACGCGCTCGATGCCGCACCCGGTTGGGACTGGACCCGGAAGAACAGCGCACGCGCATTGTCGAGGCGATGCTGGCCGAAGCACGCCGGCTATTCGCGGCCGGGACGGAGGAGAAGGACACCCGGGCCGTATTGAGTCTGCTCGAACGCATCTTCGCCGTGCAGTCGCCTTGCCCGGAAGCGTCGTTCTGGAACGGGTTGTGCCTGATCCGCCGGCAAGAGATCGACTCGGCCCTCGTCGCCCTGACCGCGGCCCACGAGCAGGCCGGCAAGCAGTATCTTGATCCCGCCTTTTATCTCGGTGCGCTGCTCTACCGGCAGGGCAAGGCGCAGGAGAGTCTGCGCTACCTCGCCGAGGCCAACCGCGTCGATGCAGGCTGCCCGTTCGTGACATGTCAGATGGGCATCTCGCTCGTCGCGGCCGGTGGTGACAGCGGGTTGGCCCTCCGCGCCTTGCAGCGGGCACTGGGACCGCGCGGCTTCGGATTGTGGACGGCCCGGCCCGAGCGTGCCTGGGTCGAGGCGTTTCCCGAGGCACATTCCTACATCCGCAAACTGGCCAACAAATATCGCTACGTCTGTCCCGTGATCGGGCCGGACCTGACCGTGTTTCTGCGGCAGGGGCAATTCGCCCTGGCTCAGGCGCACTACCGTCACGGCGATTTCCCGGAAGCGGCCGACCTGTTCGGCAAGTTGTTGCAAGACAGCCCGCCCACCGTGCCGTTGTTGCGCGGCCTCGGCCTGGCCCTGGCTCGCGCGGGCGCTACGATCAGGCGTACAAACACCTGCGCATCGCCCTGGAGCAGGAAGAGCCGAAGGATCCCTTCACGGCCGGCTACCTCGCGCTGTGCGGCGCTCTGGGCAAACCAACGCAGCCGGAAGACAAGCCGCGCAACGTCACCTGGGCCATTCGTCTGTTGGCCCGCTATCCCGTTTTCGACAATGCCGAGTGGGCCGGCCTCATCAGCGCCGTCCACGCCGAAGCCCGCGAGCTGAACATGCCGCTGGGCGTGGACGAGCAGTTGCAGTTGTGCGACGTGCTCGCTTCCGTCCACGCCGCCGACCCGCGCGCCGCCGACGCCTACGCTCACCTGGCCCGCACCTTTCCCAACACGGTTTCCCCGCGACACGCTTTTCTGTACGTGCGGGCGGCCACGGTGCATGGCTGCACGAGTGACCGCGATCTCGACCTGTTCGGCCGCACTTTCGCCGAGCAAGCTGCCGCTCGCGCTTATTTCGCCGAGCAGAAGTGGGACTTCGACGACGCCGAATACACCTACCTGGAGCGCAGCGCCGCTCGGAATCCGGGCCAGTTCCCCGGCGTTCTCGGCCCTGATTACCCGACCCGCGGCGAATCGTTCTTGCTGGAGCGCTCGCGCCGGGAAGAAGCGTCCGAGCGCAAGGACGCGGCCCGCACCTGTGTCGAAGTGCTATTGCGTCTGAATCCGACGAGCATCCAGGGACACGATCGGCTGGCCTGCCTGCACTATCGCCGCGGCGAGATGGAGCAGGCGGTTGCCCTCCTGTCCGGCTGGCACCGGCTGGCCCCGGCCGATCATTGGCCGCTGGTGCGCCAGGCCATCATCGAACAGGAGCGCGGCAATGCCGAGCGCCGCGCTGAGGCGATCGATCGCGCCCTGGGGTTGACGCGTGGCCCACTGCGCGCCGCCATCGCCTTTTTGGGCGCGCGCCTGGCCCTGCACTCGGCTATCGGCTATCGGCTATCGGCCATCGGCCAAAAGCCATCGACAA
The DNA here is from genome assembly GCA_963767535.1 of uncultured Planctomycetota bacterium. Classification (GTDB taxonomy): domain Bacteria; phylum Planctomycetota; class Planctomycetia; order Gemmatales; family Gemmataceae; genus JAJPHU01. The sequence goes on along the minus strand of CAVYEC010000003.1, from coordinate 2,746,227 downwards.
ACGGTCAGCAAGAAGAACAGCAGCCTTCCGAGCCGACAGCCGAGTTGGAGCATTCGCAGGCGCTCCTGGAAGCGTGTTTGCGGGACGATCCGGACCATATCGAGGCGCTATGGCGTCTGGCGGCGGTGCGTTCCGTGCGCGGCGATCGCGCCGGCCTGGCGGCGCAGGCACCGGCGATGAATCGGCCGGCCGTGCGCGACACGCGTTTCCACTATCTCGGAGCGGTCTGTCACCTGGCCGCGAAGAACTATGAGACGGTCGTGGAACTGAGTCAGCGGGCGGCGGCGGATGAATCGCTTGCTATCGAGAGTCAATTCTTGATGGCGTGGGCGTATCTCCACCAGGACAATCACCCTGCCGCCCAGCAGGCGCTGCAAAAAGTGGCCGGCGTCGAGAAAAGCCCGTCGGCCGTGTACGCCCGCGCCCTCTTGGGCCGACTGAGCTATCTCCGCGGCGCTTACGATGACGCCATCAAGTGGTGGAACAGCATCGATCCGCGCAAGCGTGCCGAATGGCAATTCGATGACCCGCTGCGCCAGACGGTGCTGCTATCGGGATTGTTGGCCTACGAGAACGGACGTTTCGAGCAAGCGGCCGATCGTTTCCGTGAAGCCGGCAAACTCGGTCTGCGCGATCGGCGTTTGGGGCCGTTGATGACGTTGGCCCTGGTGCGGGCCGGTCAGCGCTTACTGTATGAACTGTAGGGTGGGCCGAGTCTTCGAGGCCCACCACACTGCGGCTGGTGGGCCTCGAAGACTCGGCCCCCCTACGGGCTAAACGAATACTGAACGGGGTATCCATGCCCAACGGTGTTTTGCCCGAGGCAATCGAGATCGCCGAGCCGATCCAGTCGCAATACGAGGTTGCGGCCCAGGTGCTCGAACGCGCCGTGCAGTTCGGCTGCCAGGATGCCAACGTCCTGTACATGCTGGCCATGGCCCACAAGCGGCAGGGCAAAATCCTTGAGGCACGCAACGCCCTGCGCAAGATTCAGCGTCCGGACGCCAATGTCCTTCTGCAAATGGGCCTTTTGTCGCTGGACGAACAGCAACTTGCGCAGGCGGAGGAAGAGTTCGCCCGCGCCGCGGAGATGGAGCCGAACTCCTACGAGGTCTGTCACAACTTGCTGTTGACGCGTCTTACGCTCGGTAAGGTCGAGGATTGTCTCGCCCTGATTCCCAAAGCTATCGAGTTGAGCGCGCGTTGCGCCGGCGATACGACACAAGACGAACGGCGTTTTCTTCTCGTTTTGCAGGCATTGCTCCAGGCATGCCAAAAAGGAAATGGCAGCGCTCGCGAAGTCCCCCTCCTGGCCGAGTTAACCCCGGCCGACGAGCAGCGACTCCTCAAGGTTGTTCGCAGCCTGGGCCAACTCGATACCGTGCATATCCTGCTGAAGACCTTAACGGAAGCCCGACCGCGCAGTGGCCCGGTGCGCGAGGCGCATCTGGAGGCGGTCCTCGTCAAGGCAAAGGACCTGATTGATCGCTGCGCCTGGACCGAGGCCGAACTGCTCTTGCGGCCGCTGTCCCGTGAGAAGAGCGGCAGCCGGCCCACGCAGATCGCGCTGTTGAACCTGCTCGGCTGCTGTGCCTGCATGACCCAGGATTTCGACAGCGCCATCAAGCACTATCAGCGCCGCGATCAAGCTCACCCCCAACGACTGCCGGCTGCACCAGAATCTTGCCCTCACCTATGAGCTGAAGGGCGAATTGCCCCAGGCCGACCCGTACTGGAACCGCTATTTCGACCTGCTCGACGAGGACATGCCGGCCCCGCCGGACATGCCCGGCTACATCAATCATTTGACCTACGAAAGCCTCGGCCGGCTCGCCACGCGCTACAGCGAGAAGGAAAAATGGTCCAGCGCCCTTAGCTACGTGCAGCGCCGCCGCGACCTGCGCCCCAACGACCCCGACACACTCGAACGACTTTTCCACCTGTATAATCAGGCCAAACGGCCGCAAGACGCTCGCCGTACGCTCGAATCGCTGCGCCGCCTGCGGCCCGGCGAGCCGCAGTATGAGCTGTACGAGCTGGATCTCATCGAAGTCAAGGGGCTGAACGACATCGAAAAACTGCTGACGGAGATCGACCGCATCCTCAAACGATATCCCAACGATGTCCGCGTCGAGGAGCGGGCGGTGACGATGGTCGGCAACGTCATCCCGCTGATGGGCAACCTGTGCGACCAGTTGACCGACCAGATGAGCAAGGTCATCGACCAGGTGCGCAACCTGCCGAACTATCAGATCAACTGGTCGGCGGTGCGCGAGGTCATGCGCGACCTGCTCCGCGAATTCCAGAAGCTGCGCCGCATCACCGGCCGCTGTCTGCCGCTGGTCACGAACGACGAGCACCGCCGCATCGTTCGTGACCTGGCCGAGCATATTGATAAAAAGATGGAAGCGTGCCGTTCGATGGGCGCATAAAATAGAAAGAAGCACCACGGGCCGGCGAATGAGGGAATGATGGGCCGAAATGCGGAACCGGTTGTGCTGGAGTTGGCCACCCTGCCGCGCGAGCAGGTGGGGCCGTTTTTGCTTTTGGGTCTGGACAAGGCGGCGGGCAAGACGGACATCGACGCGCACTGGGCAGAGCGTCTGAAGTGGGCGCGCAAGGGACAGGCCAAGGTGCCGCTGGAGGACATCAACTGGGCGCGCGAAGTCCTCAACGACACGGAACGGCGCATCCGGGCGGACGCGGCGAGCCTTAACGCCGACACGACCGATGGCGTACTGGCCCAGTTCGCGAAAGGTTACGGCGTGCGCGACGGTCAGGCCGGCCGGATGTGGCAGGCGCTCGATGTCGAAAAGGCCCTCGCGGACTATCGGCCGCCGGCGGAAGTGCCGGATGCCGAGGCGGTGCGCATGGCGCTGGCCGTGCCGGAAGTGCCCCAGGAGGTACCGGCCGTGCCGCTTTTGCTCGAACGAATGGCGCAGCAACCTCTGGACCCGTGGGCGATTGAATTACCAGAAGCCAGTAGTCCGTAGTCCGTAGTCCGTAGCAAAGACAGTAGAGGGTTTTTGCTACGGACTACGGACTACGGACTACTAACTACGGACTCTTGCAATGAACGACGATTTCGCGCCGAGCGTTTCCGGTTCGGAACTGCCGGGCACTAGCCGCGACCTCGATACGCTCGGCTCGTCCACGATTTACAAACTGTGCGAGGAAGTCATCGCCCTGCGCGAGTACGACAAGCGCCAGCTGCGCTCCCTCGAACAGACCCTCAACAAGGTCCGCGACGAGCTGAAGACAAGCTTCAACAGCTTCGCCGCCGACACGCAGCGCGCCTATCAGCAGCTTCGCCAGGAAACGCACGGCGAGAAGCGCGTGAGCCTGGCGCTCTTGAACGAGTTGCTCGAAGTCGCCCACGATATGCAGGTGATTGTCGGCGCACGCCCCTCCCCGGACGACCGCGAAGCGGTCGCGCGCTGGATCGAAGGGATTGAGGTCGAATCGCGCAAGGTGGACGCGGCCCTGTTGCGGCACGGCATCCAGCCTTACGACGCCGTCATCAGTTCGCCGTACAACCCGGCGATTCACGAGCGGGTCGGCAGCAAGCGCGTCGAGGGGATGAGTCCGCTCCTGGTCGCCGAGCAGGTCGAACGCGGCTACGCCAGCCAGCAGCCCGAATTCGTGCTGCGCCGGCCGAAAGTGATCGTCTCGGAATAAATGAAGAATATAAACCACGAAACACACGAAATACACGAAAGAGGCAAAAAAGGAAAAAAGATCAAGAGCGGTTCTCTTCTGTCTTTTTTTCGTGTTTTTCGTGTCTTTCGTGGTTCCTTCTGAGGTAGTTTCCATGCCCTACATCGGCATCGACTTCGGGACCAGCAACTCGGTGGTGTCCAATTTCCAGTACGGCCAGGCGGAGGTGGTGCCCAACCACGAGGGGTTGAAGTGGACCCCCTCGATCGTCACGCTCCGCCGCGACGGAACGTTGGCGTTCGGGCAGGAGGCCAAGGAGAACTTCGACGAGCAGCGCTCCATCCGCTCGATCAAGCGCATCCTCGGCACGCCGGAGCGCGTGCCGCTGGTCGGCCAGAATTTGCGCACCGAGCAGATCGCTGTCATGCTTTTCAGCCTGCTCAAAAAGGACGCCGAGACGACTTTGGGCGAGAGCTTCACCAAGGCCGTGGTGACAATCCCGGCCAACTCGAAGGGGTTGGCCCGGCACGCGACGAAGCTGTGCGCCGGGGCGGCCGGCTTGCAAGTGCTGACGCTCATCAACGAGCCGACCGCGGCGGCCATCTGCTACGGCCTGAACGCCCAGGACGATCAGACGGTGCTGGTTTACGACTTCGGCGGCGGCACGCTCGATGTGACGGTGCTGAAGATCCATCACGGCATCTTCGAGGAAGTCGCCAGCAAAGGGATCGGCAAGCTCGGCGGCGACGATATTGATGCGCTGATCGCCAAGGTGCTGGCCGAGCGCTTCCAGGAGAAGACCGGCTTCGACATCCTCAATTCACCGTACAAGCAGCAGTTCATGCTGGGGGTCGAGCGAGCCAAGATCGACCTGTCGGCGGAGCATACGGCGGTGGCCCGCAAGGCGGAACTGGTGCCGGAGCGACATCTGAGCCTTGAGGAAGAGATCAGCCGCGGCGAGATGGAGCGGATCATCATGCCGCTGATCGTCAAGTCGGGCACGGCCATCGACGAGGCGATGAAATTGTCGAAGCTACGGCCGCGCGACATTGACCGCGTGCTTCTGGTCGGCGGCACCAGTAAGATTCCGCTCGTGCGCCGTTACGTGGCCGAGAAATTGGCGGGCAAGGAGCCGGAGTCGTTCGACCGCGTCGATCCGATGACGTGCGTGGCTCAGGGTGCGGCTATTGTGTCGGCCATTTTGCAAGGCGCGCCGGGACTGGACAATTACGCCTACAGCGTCAAGCTGGAGCATTCGCTGTGCGCCAACCCGGTGGACCAGCGGACCAACCGCGTTTTCCTCGACCCGATCATCAAGCGCGGCTCCGACATCCCCTGCTCGTTCAGCAAGATGTATTATCCGGTTGCCGACCCCGCCGATCGCGTCCTCATCAGCGTCTACGAGGGCGACACCTACGACAACCCGGAGAGCCAGGAAAACGTCAAGCTGGCGGAGATTCCGTGGGAGTTCAAGCCGGCCCGCCCGCAGCGCGACGGCGGGTTGGACGTGATGTTCGAGTACGGCGACGATGGCATTTTGACGGTACAGATTCACGACCAGTACGCCGGGCAGAAGCGGCGTTTCGCCATCCAGCAGGCCGGCGAGGACCAGATGGACGCCTCGCAGCTCATCAAGCTGAAGCGCATCAACGAGGAGCTGGTCAACCGCACGCTGCAACTGGAGAACACGCAGGAGTTCAAGGACGCGGTCGAGGTGCTCAAGAAGACGGAGCAGGACGTCGTCCCGCGCATCGACAATCCGGAGGACCGCCGGGAGCTGGAGGACTTGTGCCGGATCGTGCGGCAGGCGATGGGTTCGGGCGATACCAAGAAGATGGAAGAGGCTAGCGCCACGCTGAACGATCGGCTGCTCAATTACGCCTACTTGTTGTGAGTCCGCCCTTCTTTCGTTTAGCGACGCTTCGCAGAAGCGTGGGAAGCACGCTTCTGCGAAGCGTCGCTAAACGAAACGCGATCATTCTTCGAAGGATTTCCCCATGCTGACGTGCCCGATGTGCAAAAAGAAGCTGCGCGGGCTGGAAAAAGAGTGCCTCAACTGCCGCACGGATGTTTCGCTGTTGGTCAACTACGTCGAGGATCTGCGCGGCGGGGTTGCCCAGGCGGAGGCCCTGACGCGCGCCGGCGAGTTGGGCGAGGCGGTGTGGGCGTACCTGGCCGTCCTGGAGGTCGATCCGGACAACGCCACGGCACGGCGGCAGGTCGGCAAGGTGGCCACGGCCGTGCGCCAGTTCGATCAGACCGCGCCGGGCCGCCGCTGGATGACGAAACTTCGCAAACAGACGCGCTTCCGCCGTTGGATGGCGGGCTGGAACCAGGAGAGTGATGCGACGGGGTTGCTGAGCGGCGTGCTGTGGTTTTTGCTCATCTTTGGTGCCCTGATGATCGGCTATTTCATCGGCGTCCGCAGCGTCGCGCCGCAGCCGGACAACGCCCCGGCGGAGACGAAGAAGGTGGAGAAGCCGGAGAGCGACAAGAAAGGGGACGCAGCCGGTAAAGAAACTGAGCAGAAGTAACCGGCCATTTTTCCGAGCAGGGGTCATGCGGCCGCGCCGCACCCTGAAACGATGAAAATGGGCTGCGTGGCGACTACGTTGGCTGTAGCCGTGGCTCTGGATGAAGGCCGATTCTCACTTGGTGCTTCGAGCCCGCAGAGCAGGGTGGCCTGGACATCGCCACGAACCCGAAACTGTCGCCCCCGACCGTCGGGGAGCACGCAGGGTAGACTGTTGTTTTTTCCGATGTCCTCCAGGGCCTGGCCGAACCCGGAGGCTACCATGGACATTCTCTACCGTTGTTGCGCTGGACTCGATGTCCACAAGAAGACTGTGGTCGCGTGCGTGCGCCGGGTCGATGCGGCCGGGAAGGTGCATCAAGCGGTGCGGACGTTCGGGACCATGACCTGCCACCTGCTCGCCTTGTCGGATTGGCTGGCCGAGCAGGGCGTGGAGCAAGTGGCCATGGAATCGACCGGCGTCTATTGGAAGCCGGTGTTCAACATCCTGGAAGGCCGCCTGGCCGTGATGCTGGTCAATGCCCAGCACATCAAGCAAGTGCCGGGGCGCAAGACCGATGTCAAGGACTAGCCTGGATCGCCGCAGCTGTTGCAGCATGGCCTGCTCCGCGCCAGCTTTGTGCCGCCCCTGCCGCTCCGAGAGTTGCGCGACCTGACCCGGCAGCGGGCCCAGTTGGTCGCCGAGAAAGCGACGGCGGCCAACCGCATCCAGAAAGTCCTGGAGGACGCCAACATCAAGCTAGCCAGTGTGGCCACCGACGTTCTGGGGGTGTCCGGCCGGGACATGCTCGAGGCGCTCATTGCGGGCGAGGACGATGCGGCGAAGTTGGCCGACAAGGCCCGCAGGCGCCTGCGGAACAAGATCCCCGAACTGCAAACGGCCTTGCAGGGTCGTGTCACCGCCCATCACCGCTTCCAACTGCGGCTCCTCCTGGACCATGTGACGCATCTGGAAGGGTTGATCGCTCGGCTGGGGCTGCGCATTGAGGAAGTGATAGCCCCTTTTGCCGAGGCCGCAGAGCGGTTGACGACGATCCCAGGCGTGGAGCAACGCACGGCGGAGACCGTGATCGCGGAAATTGGCACGGACATGAACCAGTTCCCGACGGCGGACCATTTGGCGTCGTGGGCGGGGATGTGCCCAGGCAATAACGAGAGCGCCGGCAAGCGTAAGAGCGGGCGGACGACCAAGGGAAGCCGATGGCTGCGGCGGGTACTGACCCAGGCGGCCTGGGCGGCCAGTCACACGAAGGACACCTACCTATCCGCGCAATTTCGGCGACTGGCGGCGCGGCGGGGCAAGAAGCGCGCGTTGGTTGCTTTGGGCCATACGTTGCTGGTGATCGTTTATCATCTGCTCAAGCATGGCGTCACGTACTGTGAACTCGGGGGCGGCTTCCTGGAGCGATTGGAGCCGGAGCGGCTGACACGCCAACTGGTTCAACGTCTGGAGAAACTCGGCCATAAGGTCACCCTCGAACCGAAAGAGGACGCCGCTTGAGGGTAATTTTCAGGGTAGGAAAACACGAATATCCACTGACAAGCCGCGCGGCCGAACTTTCAAGTATTTATGCGAGTCAGCATTTCCAAGGTTGTTCACACCGTCTCATGGCTTGCCGTAGTTCTTGCCGTCCTCGCCACCGCATCCTGGATCAGCATCGTCGCCGATGGCAATTATTGCTGGAATGCCTTCGCGTTTGCGATGATCGCAGCTTCGTTGGGCATCGGAACACTGCTGCTGGGAGTCATTCCAAGCAGCATTCTCTTTTTTCGCAAGAGGCGACCCAGAGATCGGATGAGTCTCCTGCTGGCAAGTTGTTCGTTAATTACCGTTTTGATCCAGGCAGTTTTGCTCTTCATCATCCCGCAACGTGGAGAGTGAGCTTGCCGCCGAATCCTTTTCGACTTCGTTGCCGCGCTCCGCGTGGCCCGGCCAAGTCCCAAATAGCAAGCTGGGCTTCTCAATCCCTTCGCCATCGTGCATGATGTACGGGATTACAGGAGTCCCGGCGATGTCCTCCCCCGACGCAACTTTGACCCTGGCCGACGTTCAAGAGATCATCGTCCGTCATTGGGGCTTCCGCACGCTGCGTCCGTTGCAGGACCGGGCCATGCAGGCCGTCCTCGATGGTCGGGATTCGCTCGTCGTCTTGCCGACCGGCGGCGGCAAATCGTTGTGCTATCAGGCGCCGGCCGTCCTTCGGGGAGGCACCACCGTCGTCGTCTCGCCGCTCATCGCGCTGATGAAAGATCAGGTCGATAGCCTCCGCGCCTGCGGTATCGCCGCTGCGCAGATTGATAGCTCGCTGTCGGCGGACGAGCGATTCACCTACGAGATGGACGTGCGCCAGGGCGAGGTGCGGTTGCTATTCGTCTCGCCGGAACGTTTGGTGCAGACCGATTTTTATCGCATCTTGCAGCAGATCGATGTGCGCACGTTCGCCATCGACGAGGCCCACTGCATCAGCCATTGGGGCCACGATTTTCGACCCGAATATCGCCAACTGAGCCGGCTGCGCGAGTTTTTTCCCAAGGCGGCCGTTCACGCCTACACCGCCACGGCGACCGAACAGGTGCGGCAGGACATCATCGCCGAGCTTTCCCTCCAAGATCCCGTTGTGCTGGTCGGCAACTTCGATCGGCCGAACCTTACCTATCGCATCCTGCCGCGCCACGATGTTCAGAAACAAACGCTCGAAGTGGTGAAGCGCCACGAGGACGAGGCCGGCATCATCTACTGTCTGCGCCGCCGCGATGTGGACGAGCTGGCCGCGGCGCTGCAAAAGAAGGGCATCAAGGCGAAACCCTATCACGCCGGCATGACGAGCGAGGAGCGGCACGAGACGCAGGAGGCGTTCTCCGCCGAGCAGGTCGATGTCGTGGTGGCGACCGTGGCATTCGGCATGGGCATTGATCGCTCCAACGTGCGATACGTGCTGCACACAGCCATGCCGAAATCGCTGGAGCATTATCAGCAGGAGACCGGCCGGGCCGGCCGCGACGGACTCGAAGCGGAATGCGTGCTGCTCTACTCCGGCGGCGACGTGTACACCTTTCGGGCGATGCTGACGAAATCCGCCCAGGAGGCCGGCAACGAGGCGCACTTGCCGGGTGTCTTCAAGCACCTCGATGACATGGACCGCTATTGCCGCGGGGCCATTTGCCGGCACCGCGCCCTCGTGCAGCATTTCGGCCAAGTCTACGAAGCGGAACATTGCAACGCCTGCGATCTGTGTTTGGGTGATACCGAGGAAGTGCCGGACGCTTCGGTGGTGGCGCAGAAAATCTTGTCGTGCGTGGCCCGCGTCAAGCAGGGCTTCGGAATCGGCCACGTCACCGCCATTTTGCGCGGCGAAAACAACGAGAATGTCCGCAAGCGCGGCCACGATCAGCTGACCACGTTCGGCCTACTGAAAGGACACGGTAAACCGGACGTGCGCGACTGGATTTATCAGATGATCGGCCAGGGCGTGCTGCTGCAAGTTGGCGACGAAAATCCGGTCTTACGACTCAACGATGCGTCGTGGGAAGTAATGCGCGGCCAACGGCAGGTCCGGCTCGTGCAGCTTGTCCGCCGCAAAAAGGGCGAGAAGCCCGAAAAATCGCGGGTCGAAACGACTTCGTGGGAGGGCGTGGACCGCGAATTGTTCGAGGCATTGCGCCGGTTGCGCCGGCAGTTGGCCGCGGAACGTCAGGTCTCGCCGTTCATCGTGTTTACCGACAACACCCTGCGCGAACTGGCCCGCGTCCGGCCCTCGACGCTGGATCGGATGCGTCTGATCCCCGGCGTCGGCGACAAGCGCTTGCGCAATTTCGGGGCGCAGTTTTTATCCGTTATCGTGGACCATTGTCGTTTGCATCCCACATAGCCCCCGGCAAGCCGGGGGAATGACAAACCCCCGGCAAGCCGGGGGCTATGTGATTAAGCGCGCCAGCACGGCAATACAAGCGATCAAGACGAAGATAATGGCGGCGATCCACAAGAGGATCGTCGGCCAGTGCCGCGGGGTGTTCGGGAAATACCGCGCGGAATGCGGACTCGAATGCAGCGAGATGATGACCGGCGTCGGCGCCAGGTCCGGCCGTTCGGTGCTGGCCAGGGCGGCGGATAATTCGTCGGAGGAACGTGACTCCAAAATGTCTTCCGTCGAAGAGGCCATCGACTCGACCGGCGTGACCTCGGCATCAAGGCCGCGACTCGATGGGACCGGCGAGGAGGCCCACGGCGTCGGCCCGCCGACGGCGTACGGTTCCAAAGCGGCCGCCAACTCTTCGGGCGTGGCGTAACGTTCGTCGGGGTGCTTCTCCAACAGCCGCATCGCGATGGCGGCCACCTCCGGCGGAACGTCGGGGCGGAGATCCTGGATGGGCCTCGGCTTCTCGGCGCCGTGGCGGATCAGCTTTTCCAGGATCGAGCCGCCGGGGAACGGCACCTGGCCGGTTAGCAAAAAGTAGAAGGTGCCGCCGAGGCTGTACAGATCACTGCGGATGTCGGTCTCATGCAGGTCGCGGGCCTGCTCGGGAGACAGGTAATCCGGCGTGCCCATAACCGTGTTTTCGCGGGCCAGGATCGTGCCGGCGTGGTTGGGCGCATCGACGCTCGTTTGGGGCGAGTGCAAACGGGCCAGGCCGAAATCGCTGATTTTGATGAGGCCGGGCGAATGTTCTTGCAGGCCGCGCCGCTGGACGAGAATGTTGGCCGGCTTGATGTCGCGGTGGAGCATGCCCAGGGCGTGGGCGACCTGCAAGCCGTTGGCCGCCTGCTTGATGTAATCACAAGCGAGACCAACCGGCAGCGGCCCCTGGTTGCGGACCAGTTGTTCGAGGTTGGGGCCGTCCACGTATTCCAGCACGAGGTAATAACGGCCAGCGTCCTCGTTGGCGTCGTAAGCGGTGACGATGTTGGGATGGACGAGCTGGGCGGCGGCGCGGATCTCGCGCAGGAAAAGCTCCTGGGCGCGCTCGGTTTGGATCAGGTCGGGAGCCAGCACCTTGAGGGCGACCACCCGTTTCATGGTGGCATGTTCGGCCTTGAAGACGCGGCCCATGCCGCCGCGGCCGAGTTGATCGAGGATGCGGTATTGCCCCAGCTGAAAACCGGAGGTGCGGCCGATCAGCAGGCGCTCGGCCTGGAAGCGCGTGAGCAGTCCTTTTTCGACCAGGGCGCGGGCGATCGGCCGGCCGCGCTCGGTGGGGGGCAACTCGCGGAGGATGTCGGCGAACTGAGCCTCCGGTAGCAGATTGCTCCGGCGCAGATTGGCCAGAAACTTTTTGCGCGTAATGTGCTGCGGAACGCTCATGGGTTCAGTCGCGATCCAAGGTTTCGACCAATCCGCGACGCCGGCAAGGGCATCCTTGCTCACGCCGCGGGCTGGTAGGTCCACGCACGCTATTAATTAGACGATTCTACTCCCGATTCGTTCACCGGGTTTCTGGTGGGAGGGCAATCGTTCCGGGTTGAATCCGCTCGCCGGCGGGTGGGGCGAGCGAGGGAGTCATTAATCTTACTATGGCACAACCGAAAAGGTTCTGTCAACCGCCCCCATCGGATACAATCTCGGTGGTTCTGTCGTCCTTGCTGCGTTGCCTAGGATGAGGGGGCGTTATGAAAGACGACGCAATCGAGGGCCTCTGGCGGCTTGAGAAGCGAATCTCGCGCGGGCGGCAGGTCCACGACAGCGCGTCGCACTATCTATTTCAGAACGGGGTTTTCAAGGAAATCTACCCCGACATGGTTGATGACGGGAAACTGCACTCCACCTACCGTCTGGAACCGAGGAAGCAGCCCAAACGAATCCTCATTACCCTCGACTGGAACGGACCGGACGGCCCGCCCGATCCGAACGCCTGGGTCATGAAGGGGTTTTATTCGATTAAAGGGAAGACTCTACGGATGTGCATGGGATGGGATCAGGACTTCCCCGCGAAGTTCTCGGATGCGGCCGGCGATCTGATCACTCTCACCCGTGATAAAGGCCCCCTACCAGAGCCGAAGAAACCTTCCGGCACGCTGCCGATTGACGACGAGGTTCTGGGGAGACTGACATGGGATGACAACCTGAATTGGTGGTCAACCAAGGTTTGGGTTGCGCGGGGATCCACTGCCGAGTTCTTCCTTTCGGCCGCGAGGGTCGGAAGGGTTCGCGAGAAGGACCTGCAACGGGCGCAGCGAATTCCTTTCCTGGCTTCGCGCCCATGAGCGGAAAGCTCGTGAGTTCGCCGCCGAGAAACTGCGAGACCTTCACAACATTGAATGGAACGAGGGCAGGAACACCACCAAGAGCGCCTTCATCAAGCGGATGAAGCTCGAATCCGTCCACCTCTCATCCACCGGGGGGACGCTTTATTACCAGGACGGCAATCTGTTCTGGGGACATAGCATCACGATAGAATTGACCGGGCGCGGTGAGTTCAAGCGAGCCGGCATCGCCGGATGAGGTGCAACATGATTCGTTTCGCCTGCGAATGCGGCAAGCAACTGCAAGCCCGCGAGGAGAACGCCGGCCGGCAAGCGGTCTGCCCCGCCTGCGGCCGCCGGCAACTCATCCCCGCCGCCGGAGAGGACGACACGGATCCCGTCGAGACTCTTCCCGAGGTGGATCGTCGTGCGGAGAAGGTCCAGAGAAGCGCCCGGCTGTCCGCGCCGGAGGAAGACGACGAGCCGGAGAGGACGCCCGTCGGCACGAGCGGCAAGGCGACCACCAGCCTCGTTCTCGGCATCGCGTCCTTGTTATGTAACGTGGTGACGGGGGTGCCCGCCGTCATCGTGGGCATCCTGGCCCTGCGCGACATTGGCAAGAGCCGCAACCGCCTCGGCGGTCAAGGTCTGGCGATCGCCGGCATTGTCTCGGCCTGCGTCGGCACGCTTCTGTCTTGCTCGATCGCGGTCCCGCTCGGGCTGCTCTTTCCCGCCGTCCAGAAAGTGCGCGAAGCGGCCGGCCGCGTCCAGTCGCAGAACAATCTCAAGCAGATCAGTCTCGCCATGCAAAATTATGCCGACACCAACAGGGGCCGACTCCCCGCTCCGGCCATCCGTGACAGGAACGGCAAACCGCTGCTGAGTTGGCGCGTGGCCCTGCTGCCCTACCTTGAGCAGCAGATGCTTTACTCGCAATTCAAGCTCGACGAGCCGTGGGACGGCCCCAATAACATCCGCTTGCTGGCGCGGATGCCCAAGGTCTACGAGTGCCCGGCCGCCCAGACCGCGCCCGGCCAGACCATCTATCAGGTGTTCGTCGGCAACGGTGCCGCGTTCGAGAAATCGAGCACAATCAACTTCCCGATGGATTTCACCGACGGCACGTCCAACACCATCCTGGTTGCCGAGGCCGGCCAGGCGGTGCCGTGGACCAAGCCGGACGATCTGCCGTTCGATGTCAACCAACCGCTGCCAGCCCTGGGCGGTCACTTCGCCAGTGGATTCAACGTCGCCAGTGCGGACGGGGCCGTTCACATCATCCCTCGGAACACCCTGGAAGCTACGCTGAAGGCGCTCATCACGCGCAAGGGAAATGATATGGTGAACTGGCCGTAACGAGGGCCGCATGAAAACGAACAACGGGGAGCCTTGGCTCCCCGTTGTCGTCCCCACCCCTTCATTGCTTCGTCACCCGCGCCCCTTGCTGGCGCTGCGGGCTGGTAATTCGATTTAGGGCTTCGTCGTGGTCGCCGGTGCCGTGACGGGCAGTGCGGCTGGCCGCTCGTTGGCGGCGAAGTCGAGTTCCTGTTGCAGCTCCCTCGCCTTCTCGACGGCGTTGGCCGGCGTCACCTCATCCGGCGTGACGATCGGCGGAGGCGGCGGCGCCGGCGGGATCTGGACCGGCGCCATCTTGCGGTCCTCCTCGACCACATGCGTCATCGGGTTAACACATCCCGGCCCCAGCAGGGCCAGGGCCAGTAACAAACACCCCTTGCGTGTCACGGCTTGTCCCTCCCCTCCAGCGTTTCGATTCCGCCGTCCACCGGCCCCCCCGCGGCCGATTTCTCGACGGGATTGGCTACGTCCTCGGGAGCCTGAGTGGGTAGGGGCAGGTGGGCGGTTTGCTTGCGATACACTTCCCACGCCCGCGCCTCCAACTCCTCCGCCTGGCGCTGCAAGTCGTCATTGCCGGTGTCGAGAGCGATCTGGCGGAGACGAAGGCAAACTTCGACGCGTCGAGAGAAGGCGTTCATCTGCCGCTCCTGCTCGGAGGCGGCGACCTCGGCGATGCTGGGCAGCGCTGGCTTGCCCTCGTCGGGCGATTTGGCCTTCTTATCCGGTTTGCCCCCCCGGTAGTGCGGCTTCTCGCCGACCCACCAACCACCCTTGCTGTTCGCGGGCTTCAAATCCCCGTCCGGCTCCTGGGCCGCCGCGACGGTCAGCCCGAGACCCACGACCAGGGCCGCCGTCATCCCCCACGCCCCCACTCTGCGCATGGCTCCCCTCCCGGCAGGTTCCGGTTGGCCGGTTCGCCCCCCAGCGAACCGGCCCGCTCTTTTTCGACTGTGAACCGTGAGAGGACGGGGATATGACAAAAAATCATGCGGCTGTAAAGAGCAATTTTCGACCGCGGCGCCTCACCGCGCCTCAGATGCCCTTGCCGCCGTTGAAGCCGCCGAGGCCTTTGCCGGCAAAGCCGAAACCCGGCACGCCCGCGAAACCACCAAAGGCGCCGAACGCCGGTACGCCGCCGATTCCGCCGGCGACGCCAAATCCGGGAAACCCACCGAGACCGTTGAAGCCAAAGCCGTTGAAACCGAAGCCGCCCAAACCAAAACCATTAAATCCGAATCCGTTGAATCCGAATCCATTTAATCCAAAGCCGCCCAGACCGAAACCACGGAAACCGCCCAACGGGAACCCGCCGAAACCAAAGCCGCCCAAGCCGAAGCCGTTGAACCCAGCGAATCCAAATCCGGGAAAACCGCCGAAGCCGAAGCCGTTGAAGCCGCCGAAGCCGCCGGGGAACCCGCCGAACCCAAATCCGTTGAAACCGAACCCCGAGAAACCGCTAAATCCACCGATCTGACTGTTGAAGCCTCCGAAACCCACCGTGCCAAACGGGAAGGGAGTGAATGGGTTGAAAGGCTGCACGAAGCTTGGCGGCGCTGGCGGCATCATGTTGCGGCGAAACTGCCCCTGGGAGCGGTCGGGCCAGGCCAGAAGGAGGACGACGAGGGAGAAGAACAGCACATAGCCCAGCGCAGATAACGAGGTAAGAAAGACATGGCGCCTCCCGATCAATCGAGGTTGATGAAAGTGGCCCGGCGCGGGCCGGTCAGCCATTAAGGTCTTGCACCAACGGTCGTTCTTTGTAGTCGTTCTCGCCCTCCTGTTCCCCCCGGTGATGCCGGCAGGGGGCGAGTGCCTTCGGAGGCTTCAGAATGCCGGCCCTCGGTTGGGCCGGATGGGACGATGGCGCGAAGATCAGCGCCATCGTGGATTGAACGCGCATTTGAATTATTCAGAGCCATGCGAAAAGTGTCAAGGAAGCGAGTGACTTTTCTCCCCACCCTACACCCGCGGACGACTGTTCGGGTCTGGGGCGGGCGGGAGCGGCGTGGAATGAATACAATACAGCGATTCCTCGTGGTTCGATCGGCATTCATCTTTTTTTCGGGTTTGTCAAAGTCATGGATACTTCGCAGCATGTCACGCCGGCGGCCTCGGAACGGCAAACCGTTTCGCTTCCTTCCGCTCCACGGCCCGCCGCCACCGAGGCGGTCAGCGAGAAACGAAGCGGATTGGACCGCATCCTGGTGCTTCTGGTCCTGATGCTGGCCTTTCTGTCCGCGTCGTTTCTCGCCCACAACAGTGATTTTTGGTTTCACCTGGCCGCGGGCCGGCTACTGGCCTCGGGGCAGTTCGCACTCGGCAGCGACCCGTTTACGTACACGGCCGGGCCGTCGTACTGGGCCAATCCATCGTGGCTGGCCGACCTGGGGTTGTACGAGCTGAATGAGTTGGTCGGTGGCGTCGGCCTGGTCGTGCTGAAGGCGCTCGTCGTCATGATCCTGGCGGGGTTGCTGCTGCGCATCCGTCGTCCCACGGGAGGCGTCGGACTGCCGGTCCTCGGCACCACGCTCGCCATCCTCGCCATGAGTCCCCGGCTCTTGCTCCACCCCGCCACTCTGTCGTACTTCCTTCTCGCACTGACCTTATGGTTCTTGTTTTCCGCATCCCAGCGAGAAGACGGATCCAACCGTCCCTGGTGGCTGTTGCTAATTGTCTTCGTCGTCTGGGTCAATGTCGAGGAGTGGTTCCTGCTCGGCCCGATTGTGGCGGGACTGTTCTGGCTGGGCGAAAGGCTCCAGGGACAACGGCGGATGCCCGGTTGGGTGGTGCCGGCCGGCGTGGCCGTGTGTCTGCTCAATCCTCATACCTTCCACGTCTTCCACCTGCCGCCCGAGCTGGCGGTCGATTCGTGGACGAGCGGAATCCGAAACGACGCGCACTTTCAGGCGCTGTTCGCCTCGCCCTGGCAGCCGGCTTACTTTCACGCCGCCGCCGAGTACAACGCCGCCGTCCTGGCTTACTTCGCCCTTACGGGCCTCGGGCTGATCTCTTTCTTCCTGTGCCCTTCGGCCTTGCGCGATTGGCGCTTGGTCGTGTGGCTGCCGTTCGCGCTGTTGGCTGCCTGGCAAGCGCGGGCCGTGCCGTTCTTCGCCGTCGTCGCCGCGCCGATCGCCGTCCTCAACGGGCAGGATTTCCTGATCGGACGAGGGCGCGAGCGGTCTCCACTAGCGGGGCCGAGTTTCGTGTCCGCCGCTGGTGGCGTGCTCTTGGGGGCGGGTTTGTTGGCCCTGATCTTTTTGACCTGGCCCGGTTGGTTGACGGGCTACGGGAGGGAGGTCCGGCGCGTCGGCTGGGGGACTCCGATCGATCCCTCCTTGCGGCGGACGGCCGAGACGATCGAGCGCTGGCGGCGCGAGAAGCGGATCGCGGAGGGCGAGCGGGTGTTCGCCTTCGCCCCGGAAGTGAGCCAGTATGCGTGCTGGTTCGCGCGGGAGGAGAAGCATTTTTTCAACCACAGCTATCCGCTATCTGCCGAGACGGCCCGCGACTACGAGACCGTGTGCCGGGCGCTGGAACCGGGTCTTGCCGCCGGTGGATCGCCGGAGTCCGAAGCGTCCAAGAAGGATTGGCGGCAGGTGTTGCGCGACCACGGCATCAGCATCGTGGTCCTTTATGAGCGCGAGCCGCGGCGGATGCTCGCGGCGCTGAACCGTTTGGGAGGCGACCCCGACAACTGGACGCTCCTGCGGGTCGAAGGCGAGGCAGTGATTTTCGGCTGGAACCCGGCTCGCCCGAAAGGCGGCTTCGACCGACTGGCCTTCGACGCCGACCGGCTGGCCTTCGGCCCTCCCAGTGACGAAGTGCGGCAACAGCTACCTGCCGCCCCGAGCCGGGGCGTCGGCGAATTGTCGCCACGTCCCGATTTCTGGTCCCGACTGATTCACGCCGCCCCGCCGCCCACCTGGGAATCCGCCGCCGCGACCGTGTATTTGCACTATTTCGACGACAGCGCACCGGCTCAGAGCCAGCGGGACCGACGCTCATCCTGGGTGTTCTATGCGGCCAGTCTGACCGGCCTGCCGGCGCTGCCTTCCGCGGCGCCGTGGGCGGCCTTGCAAGTTGTGTCCTCGCGCAACATGCTCTTTCCCCGTGCGGACGAGCCGACCTTCCTGGTCCGCGACCAACTCGGACCTTTCTTCGCCCATTTGACGGAACGGCCTGCCGCTCTGCCACTGTTGGCGGTGCGCCACCGCCCGCCGGGCCGTGGCCGACAATCCCGAAGATAGCAACGCCTGGCTCCGGCTGGGACAGGCGTACATGCTGCTCCGCCTTGTCACCAGCGAGCATTCCGGCGAGGGCGTGCTGCCGCCGCTGACGCAGTTGCGCAACGTCCAGATCCTCACGGCACTGGAGCAGGCGGTGCGGCTCGATCCGAACCTCGAAGCCGCCCACCACGAGCTGGCCCACCTGTATGGCGAGCATCAATATCTCGACCTGGCCCTGGGGCACCTGCGCGAGGAGCTTCGTCTCAGCCGCCGGGCCGGGGCGCGCGCCGGCGAGTCGGCCGCAGAATACGCCTACCGCCTGGAACTAATGGAGCGCGACGCCGTCCGGTTGGAGGAGGAGATCACCAAGCGCCGCAAAGCCTTCACCGCTCAGTCCCGTCCCCTCCAGGGTGATCGGTTGAAGCTGGCCCGCATGGCGATGGATCTTCGGCTGCCCGGAATGGCCCTCCATGAAATCCTGCTGCCGACCCCGCCCGAGGTGCTCGGTCTCCCCGGTGTGGACATGGAGCTAGAACTTCTTCTCTCGGTGGGGCGGGCCGAGGAAGTGCGTGAGAGCCTCAACGACGAACGGCTCCGTGCTGGCAAAGACAGGCTGCCCTTCCACAACCTGCCTGCGCCGCCCAGTGCGGACGGCACCCCGCTGTACACCATCCCCTATCATTGGCCGGCCTACGAGTGGTTGGCGGTCCTGCAAGGGACGGCGCTGGGCGATTACACTCAGGCCGCGCATCGCTGAACACGATTCGCGCCGGCCAGCATGCCTCCCGCGCGGGAGTGCCCGCCCAGCTGCGCGTCTTTCAGCGCAGCTTTCAGCGTGAGTTTCCCACGCTGGTGCCCGCGCTCGTGACCGGCCCGCTGCCGTATCTGCCGGCCTTCATGGCCCTGACGGCAGCTAACCTGGACGTAGGGCGGATCGTTCTGGAAATGGCCGTGCCGACGCTGCGCGGCCAGGAGGCGGACCTGTGCGTGCTGGAAGGGATGCTGGCCCTGGAGGAGGGAGACACGGACGCGGCGCGAACCGCCTTCGCGGAGGCTCTCCAACTGACCGAACAACCCGGCCAACCCGAAGTTCCTTTCGCCGGCCGGCGGATCGCGGTCAGCTATCTGCGCAAGTTGAACGCCCAGCGCTAAAGCCTCGCTAGCATACGCGGAGATGATAATTACGGAACGTCGAACGAAATACGCACAATCTCTCCCTGGACCTCGTTCGTGACGGGACGAAACATATCGACCTCGAACGGCCGGGCGATGCTGTTGCCCGCGAGATCCTCCAACCGAGTGTCCGCGACGAAATAATCGCGCCCGCCCTTCCACGGCATCGCCGGCGTGAAACGCCAGCATGTTTCCTGCTGCGTCACCTCCCCTTTCCCCGGCACCTTCTTCCCCTTGGCGTCGGTGATCCACAGCATGCTCTCCATCAGGGCATGATCGAGCGGCTTGCGCGAAGTCAGGACGAACGGCGAGACCGTGCCGGACTCTTCGGGCACTTCGATGGTCCATGTCTTCGGTCCGGGTTGCGTCTCGTCGGGCGGCAGGACGCGGAACGTCTTGCGGAACGACTCCCGCAGCGGGATGCCTTTTCCGTCCTTCCAGTCGCTGTCGATCACCAGCGTGTATTCTCCGCCCGTCTCCAGCACCGACCCCAGGTCTTCGCGCGGCTTCAGACCGCGCTTGATGCGTCCGGGGTCGAGGAACAGTGTGAATCGTTTGACCTCGCGGTCCCATAGCTCCTGCGGCAGTTGCAAAAACGCGCGGTCGTCCGTCTTGCCATCCGGCCGAAGCAAGTGAATATGTTCATACGAATCCTCCTGACTCATCGGCGCGGAAAAGTGCAGGTAAAACTTGAGCAAGTTTTCGGGCAGTTCGTCCGAACTGGGATAGACGTGCCGCACCACCGTCGTGGGAATTGGCCGGGGCTTGGGTATCTGCACGATCTTTTCCACGGCCTTTTCCGACGAGCCGGCGTGTCCGGGCAGGCGGTCGGGGTGGAAGACGGCGCGGTAGGCGACGCCGGGGACGAGGGGATAACGCGGCTCGAAGCGGAGGCTGCCTTTCTCGACCCGATAGGAGCCGAGCATCGCCGGCTGCCGGGCGCGCTCCCGCCCGCCGGCCACGTACACGGCGAACAGGGCGTGCCATTTCTCCGACGTCTGTTCCTGGCCAGCCAGCGATTGCAATTCTTCCGGCAAAAGGCCGACCACTTCAACGACCGGCTGCTTGTCGTTGCTCAGACGGATGACGGCGTTACAGGTCGCGGCCCGCGTCGTCTCGGCGACGGCCGGCGCCGTCGGACTGTCGCTGGCCACGGGCTTGGGGGCGCAACCGGACGCGGCGGCGGTGAGGACGAGGAGGCCGGTCAGAAACCGACGCCGGGCAAAAGAGATGGCGTTCATGGCGTTGACACCAAAGAAGGGCCTCGGGATGTCTCGCGGTCGCTCTGCGCTGAGTGTACCCGGCTTCGGCGACGAAAACCAGTCCTTGCCGTCGTCGTCTCGCAACGACGAGCGTGGCTTCGTACCGGCTGTGCCTCCTCACGTCCGGCGCGGGTCGCTATAATGGTGTGGCCGCGGCCGTGTCCTCGCGGAGAACGGCCGGCCAACCAGGGATTCAAATAGGAACGCCAACATGCAACCAGCGGCCCCGAACCATTCGCCCAACGCGACGCCGCCGCGCATCCTCATCGCCGACGACGATCCGCTCGGGGCCGAACTGCTCGAAGCCTATCTGAGCGGCCACGATTACGAGCTGCGCACTGCAAGTGATGGCGAACAAACCTTGCAGTTCGTGGCCGCCTGGCATCCCGACCTGATCCTGCTCGACGTGATGATGCCGCGTATCAGCGGCTTCGAGGTCTGCAAGCGCCTGCGCCGACCCCGCCACGCGCGACATCGCCATCCTGATGGTCACGGCCCTCGATCAGCCCAGCGACGTGGACCGCGCCGTCGATGCCGGCACCCACGATTTCGTGTCCAAGCCGATCAACAAGACCGAGCTTCTCCTGCGCATCCGCGCCTGTTGCGCAGCCGGCAATACAAGCGCGAACTCGACCGCGCCCTGGCGTATATCGAGGAGGTCGAGCGGGAACGAACAACCATGACCGCGCACGCGTCATCCTGCAACCGCGCCGTGCCCGTCCGTTTTATGGCCGGCATCCGTGGGTCTACGCCGGGGCCATCGCCGCCGTCGAGGGAGAGCCGGTCGACGGCGACGTGGTCGAACTGTTCTCGCACACCGGCAATTTCGTGGCTCGCGGACTGTACAACGGCCGCAGCAAGATCCGTGTTCGCCTCTACACCTGGGACGTGGGGACCGCCCTCGATCGGGACTTCTTCCGGTCCCGGCTTGAAGATGCAGTACATCTGCGTCGTCTGCTCGGACTCGATGGTGAAGGACGTGCTTGCCGGCTCGTCTTCAGCGAGGGCGACGGGTTGTCCGGCTGCATGGTCGATCGTTACGACCGCTGGCTGGCCTTGCAATTCACGAGTTTGGGATTGGCTCGGCGGCGCGATCTGCTCGTCGAGTTGTTGGTCGAATTGCTCCGGCCCGCCGGTATTTACCGCGCACCGAGCGCGGCATCGGCCAGCTGGAAGGACTCGAAGCGCACGACGGACTCGTCTGGGGTGAGGCCCCGCCGGGGCCGATCGAGATCGAGGAAGGCGGCTTGCGCTTTCTCGTCAATCTGACCGAGGGTCAGAAGACGGGGTTCTATCTCGATCAGCGCGACAACCGGCAAGTCGCGGCCCGGCTCGCCTCGGGGCGGCGCGTGCTGGACGCCTTCTGTTATACGGGCGGGTTCGGCCTGCACGCCGCCCGCGCCGGGGCAACGTCCGTTCTCGGCCTCGACCAATCCGAGCCGGCGCTGCAACTGGCCCGCGAGAACGCCCGGCTCAACGGCCTGGAAAACATGACTTTTACCCAGGGCGATGTCTTCGACCAGCTGAACGCCCTGGCGGCGCGGGGGGAGCGGTTCGGCGTGGTGGTGCTCGATCCGCCGAAGTTTGCGCGGGCCAAACATGCCGTCGAGGAAGCCCTGCGCGGCTACCGCCGCTTGCAGACCCTGGCCCTGCGCCTGCTTGAACCGCACGGCTTCCTGGTCACTTGCTGTTGCTCCGGACTCATCACGATGGCTATGTTAGAGGACTTGCTGGCGCAGTTAGCGGCCGAGGAGAAGCGAGCCGTGCAGGTGCTCGAACGCCGTGGGCCAGCCCCGGACCATCCGGTTTCGGTCTCGTGCCTGGAATCGCATTACCTGAAGTGTCTCATCGCCCACATCCGTTGAAGACCCTTGCTCGCGCTTCGGGCTGGTAAGTCCGCGTGAAACCGCCTCCGGCTCTCATGTGTATTATTCTGTAACGCCCGACCCGTTGGTCAGGCGAGGACCGCACACACGAAAGGACCCCACGCCAATGACCCCGCACCGTCGCTTCGTGAGGATCGCCGCCATCCTCCTAACCGTCCTCGCGGCCGTCCCCGGCCGTGCCGCCGACCTCGACCCGTATCTGCCCGAAGACACCGAGACCGTCATCAACCTCAACCTCCGCCAGATCCTCGATTCGCCGCTCATCAAGAAGCACGCTCTCGAACACGCCCAGGAAGCGTTGCGCGGTCAGGATCAGATTCAGGACATCCTCAAGGATCTTCGGCTTCGACCCGTTCAAGGACCTCGATCGCGTCATCATCGCCGCCCCCGGCGGCACCGATAAGGATCGCGGCCTCGTCATCGTGCGCGGCCGGTTCGACCTGGACAAGTTCAAGGCCAAGGCCGAGGAAACCGCCAAGAACGACGAGGAGCACCTCAAAATCCAAAAAGTGCTCGGCGGCAAACACCTCCTTTATGAGGTGAATACGCCCGACCTGGATTCGCCCCTGTTCGTGGCCCTGGCCAGCAAGGAGACGATCCTCGTGTCGCCCGGCAAGGATTACGTCGTCGATGCGCTCAAGAAGACCGGCAAGACCGAGAAAGTAACGCTTAAAAACAAGGACTTTCAGACGCTTCTGGAGAAGATGAACGACTCCCAGAGTCTGTCGATGGCGGCCATCAAGACGCCGGCAGTGCGCGACGCCGTTGGCGGGCTGCCGGGCGATGTCAAGGACATGATCGACAAGATTCAGGCGATCGGCGGCGGGCTGACGCTCACCGACGAGGTGCGTCTGGAACTGGTCGTGACCACCAAGAACACGAGCGAAGCGAAGGAGCTGCGCGACTCGGCCGACGCCGGCCTCAAGCTGGTCCTGGCCGGCCTGTCCGCGTTCACCACCAACCAGAAGAACCCCCAGCCGGGGCTGGACTTCCTCCTGGAGTTCGCCAAAAGCCTGCGCGTCAGCAACAAGGGCCAGGCCGTCATCATCAAGGGACGCATCAATAGCGATTTCATCGAGGAGACGTTGAAAAAGGGCAAGTAGCATAAATCGTCACATAGCCCCCGGCTTGCCGGGGGAAATCCCCCCGGCAAGCCGGGGGCTATGTGAATTCACTGGAAAGGATTCGATCCATGAAAACCGGGCGGAATAGCGCGAGCGTCGGTTTGATCGTCCTGTGTCTGGCCGCGCCGGTAGGCGCAGCAGACGAGCCACGCCCAACCGGATCGGTTGATTCCGGGTGACGCCGAAGTGGTGGTCGCGGTTAATGTCCGCCAGATGCTTCAAACGCCCGTGGTCCAGAAGCACGCCCTCGATCCGCTCAAGCTCGTCCTGAAGCGCAACGAGGAACTGAAGCAACTCCTCGCTGCCGCCGGACTCGATCCGCTCAAGGACATCGACACGATTGCCCTCAGCACCTCCGGCAACCCGACCTCGACCGGCAAACTGCTCGTCGTGGTCCGCGGCCATTTCGATCCGGACAAGGTGCGGACGGCCAGCGCGGACTATGCGAAGAAGCACCCCGGCCGGCTCAAGAGCGTCAAGGAAGGCGACCTGCCGATGTGGGAGATCACCTCGGACGGCAAGTCATTTTTCGCCGCCTTCGCCGACAAGGACACGCTGGTGATGACCGGGACGAGGGAAGACACGATCGCCGTCGTCCGCCGGGCGAGTCAGCCGCCCCAGCCGCTCAACAAGGAGATGCGGGCCGCCCTCGATCAGCTCAAGGGCAGCGAAAGCGTCTGGCTGGCAATGGTGGCCACCGACCCGATCAAGCAAGTCCTCAAGGGCGATGACCTGGCCAAGAACTTCGCCGACGCGCTCCAATCGGTCACCGGCGCGCTCGAGCTAACCGACGATGCGCAACTCAGCCTGGTCGTTCATACGAACAGTCCGATGGCCGCCACGCGCATCAAGGGGAAGCTCGACGACCTGATGCCGCTGCTCAACGTGCTGGGCACGGGCAAGGCCCCTCTGGTTGGGGAATTGCTTCGTGGCATCAAGCTGGAGACGAACCGAAACGACGTGAGCCTCCGCCTCAAGGTCACGGAGGCCCAGTTCGAGAAGGCCCGCAAGCAGAGTCCGTAAAAATGGTTAGCGACGCTTCGCAGAAGCGTGTGTTTCCACGCTTCTGCGAAGCGTCGCTAAACGGTATTCCCTTTTATAGTAATCTCTGCAGCGCGGCGGGAATATCTTCGGTCTTGACGCCGTTCTGACGATTGTAGTGCAGCGCTTTGCGCATCCAGTAGCGCCACTTCTCATCTCGCCACATCCATCCTTGCAGCCCCTCGAACCGTTGCTTCGCGGGCCGGTCGTGGCCGACAACGTAGAGGTTGCGAAAGACTTCGTTGGACTGCTGGCTTTGACTTCGCAGGGCCAACACGATGCCGCGGCCGACATGGCCGAGCATGCGGAAAGCGGGCATTTTATGCCCCTCCATCCGCGTAAATAGCGCCAGGGCGTCGTCGAGTCGATCGTGTTCCAGGTAGAAGACGCCGAGCTTCACGCATAATCCCATGCCGGTTTGAATCTCCACGGCGTCCGTGGGTTTGGAGTTGAGATACGGCTCAGTGACGGTGCGCAGGGCGGTCTCTTCGCCGGCTTCCGGCGGGATCGGCTTGCCTTCTTCCGAGGCCGCTGTGACGGCGTGCGGCGGAAAGGCCAGGCGATGGTGGACCCAGCCGGCGCTCGTCGCCCAAGCCGGCGGCCAGCAGCAAACTCGCGCCAGCCAGAGACCAGCGCCAACTCCAGCGCCAAGGAAATTGGAACGGGACCCCCGCGCTTACCGGCGGGACCGGCTCGGAGACGCCGGTCGGTGCCAACGGCACCAACTCGACCCCTTGCGTACCCGCCAGCGCCGCGGTTTGACCGCTCAACCCTTCCCGCACCCGGCCGATGTCCTTGAGCAACTCCCGGCCGGTCTGGTAGCGCTGGGCGGGATCCTTGGCCAGCATCTTGTGGACGATGGCGCATAGTGCCGGTGGTAAGTCGGGGCGAATTTCGGCCAGTGGTTTCGGCTCGGCGCGGACGTGCTGCTCGGCGACGACGAACGGCGAATCGCCCTGGAAGGGCGGCTGGCCGGCCAGCATGTGATAGCAGGTGACGCCGAACGAGTAGATGTCGGTTCGGCCGTCCACCGGCTTGCCCTCGACCTGCTCGGGACTCATGTACAAGGGCGTGCCCATCGTGACGCCGCTCTGCGTCAGGTTCAAGGCCGGGCGGTCGCCGGCCAGGAAGCGGGCCAGGCCGAAGTCGGCGACCTTGACCTCGCCCTTGCGCGTCAGCAGGATGTTCTCCGGTTTGATGTCGCGGTGGATGATGCCCAGTTCGCCGGCGCGCTGCGAGCGCCGAGGCCACCTGACGCATGATGCTCAGGACCAGCAGCACCTCCGGCGGTCCTTTTTTCATCAAGTATTCGCGCAGGTTGCGTCCCTCGACGTATTCGAGGGCCATGTACGCCATGCCGTCGGCCTCGCCGATGGCGAAGACCTGGACGATGTTGGCGTGGGTGGCCTGGGCGACGGCGGTGGCTTCGTGCTTGAAGCGCGGCAGGGCGGTGGGATCGGAAGCCAGTTCGGGCCGCAGGATCTTGAGGGCGACCTTGCGCTGGAGGGAAATCTGTTCGGCGAGGTAAACCTGGCCCATGCCGCCCCCGCCGAGATGACGGAGGACGCGGAAATCGGCGAGCGTTCGGCCGGTCAGGTCCAGCTCGCCGGGCAGGGGGCCGGGCGACAGAGGATGGGTCTGCGTCACGTTGTCCATGATGCGATCGCCCTTCCTACTGTCCTTCCCTGTGGGAACGAGGCCACTCGTTTGCTCGTACTATTTTATCTTACGGCGCTAGGCGGCGGGGAAGAAAAGTAAAACATGCTGACATCCCTGCTCAGGGTTATTGCTTGAAAACGCGGGGACCGAGAATAATCTAGCGGTGCCAGCCGAATCCATCCCACCAAACCTCAAGAGGCGCCAACGTGAAAGCGAACAGATGGGCCGTCCGTGCGGGCATCGGGATCCTGGCCGTTCTCGCGAGTGGAATGGCCGTCCGGGCTGAGAATCCCTGGGTCGTCTACGAGGGCAGTGACGGGCCGGGCAAGGGCAAGCACATCGTGTTGGTCAGCGGTGACGAGGAATATCGCTCCGAGGAAGGACTGCCGCAACTCGGTAAAATACTGGCCCGGCGCCACGGCTTCCAATGTACCGTCCTGTTCGCCATCGACCGCGCGGACGGCACGATCAATCCCAACGAAACGCATAACATCCCCGGCCTGGAAGCGCTCAAAAGCGCCGACCTGATGATTATTGCCACGCGCTTCCGCGACCTGCCCGACGAGCAGATGAAGCCCATCGTCGAGTACGTCGAATCCGGCCGGCCGATCATCGGTATGCGCACGGCGACGCACGCCTTCAACCTCAAGAGTAAGAGCTACGCCCAATACTCATGGAACAACAAGGATTGGCCGGGCGGGTTCGGCCGGCAGATCCTTGGCGAGACGTGGGTCAACCACTGGGGCCATCACGGCAAGGAGAGCACGCGGGGCATCGTGGCCAAGGACGAGGCCAACCACCCCGTTCTGCGCGGCATCAAGGACGGCGACATCTGGGGACCGACGGACGTATACGAAGTACATCTGCCGCTGCCGGGCGACAGCAAACCCCTGGTGCTCGGTCAAGTGCTCCAGGGCATGAAACCGACCGACCCGCCGGTCGAGGGGAAGAAGAACGAGCCAATGATGCCGGTCGCCTGGGTGAAGACGTACAAGGGGGCGTCGGAGCAGACGGGCCGCGTGTTCACGACCACGATGGGGGCGTCGCAGGATCTCGAAAGCGCCGGCCTGCGCCGCCTGCTCGTCAACGCCACTTATTGGGCCGTCGGACTGGAAGATAAGATTTCGGCCCAATTGAATGTGGATCTCGTCGGCGAGTACAAGCCCCGTCCGTTCAAGTTCGGCGGCGCGGCCAACGGCGTCAAGCCGTCCGATCTCGCCCTATCGTCCGAGCGCGGCGAGGACAAGCCACCACTCAAGGCCGGCATCATCGGTCTGGATACCTCCCATGTGGTCGCCTTCACGCAGACCTTGAATAATCCGAACGCCAAGGGGATTCTGGCGCGGGTTAAGGTGGTAGCCGCGTATCCCGGCGGCAGTCCCGACATCCCCGAGAGCAAGAACCGAGTCGAGGGATTCACGAACACCCTGCGCGATAAGCACCACGTCGAGATCGTCGATTCCATCGACGCCTTGCTCAAGAAAGTGGACGTGGTGTTTCTGGAAAGCCTGGACGGCCGAACGCACCTCGAACAGCTCAAGCCAGTCTTCCAGGCGAAAAAGCCAGTGTTCATCGACAAACCGCTGGCCGGCTCGCTAGCCGACGCCGTCGAGATTTACCGGCTGGCGAAGGAGTCCGGCACACCCTGTTTCTCCAGCTCGGGACTGCGTTTCAGCAAGGGCATCCAGGCCGCCCGCCACGATCCGAAGATCGGCGACATTCTCGGCTGCGATGCGTATGGTCCCTGCCATCTGGAGCCGCACCATCCCGACCTGTTCTGGTACGGCATTCACGGCGTCGAGACACTGTTCACCATCATGGGTCCAGGCTGCGTCTCCGTGACGCGCGTCGAGACGCAGAACGCGGAGTTCGTGGTCGGGACGTGGAAAGGGGGCCGGGTCGGGACGTTCCGCGGTATCCGGGCCGGCAAACAGGATTATGGCGCGACGGTCTTCGGCAGCAAATCGGTCGGGCTGAGCGGCGGCTTTACGGGATACGAACCGCTGGTGGTCGCCATCTGCAAGTTTTTCGACAGCGGCGAGCCGCCGGTCAGTGCCGAGGAGACGCTGGAGATTTACGCCTTCATGGAGGCAGCCGACGAGAGCAAACGGCAGGGCGGCAAGCCGGTCACGCTGGCGAGCGTCCTTTCCCGCGCCCGCGAAAAAGTCCGCGAGAGATCGCGGTAACTTCGGACACGCTTGCCCAGCCGTTCCTTCAACCCGATACGTTGTTTTCACCATGAATCCATCCGGCCGATCCCGACGTTCGTTTCTGAAAACCTCGGCCGCCCTGGCGGGGGCAACATCCCTTGCGGAGGGTTTGCTCCCGGCGCAACCGGGCCAGGCCGGCGGGCTGCTCATCGCCTACGTCGGAACCTTCAGTTCCCCGCTCCGCGATGTGCTGCCGACCCAGGTGGACCTACCGCCCGGCAACGGGCGCGGGATTCACCTGTTCCGGGTGAATCGAACCACCGGGGCGCTGACGCCCGTCGGCGTCCACGAGATGGGCACCAGCCCGAGCTGCCTGGCTTTGAATGCCGACGGAACCCGTCTGTATTCCGCCAACGAAACGGATCGGGCCGGCCAGGACAAGCAAGGAACGGTCAGCGCCTTCGCCGTCGATCGGGCCGACGGGTCGTTGAAGCTGCTCAATACGGTTCGTTCCGGCGGCGCCGGTCCCACCTACGTGAGCGTTCATCCGTCCAAACGGTTTTTGCTGGTGGCCAACTATTTTGGCGGTTCCATCGCGGTGCTGCCGATCCTTGACGACGGCCGTCTGGGTGACGCCAGCGATGTCAAGAAAGATGCCGGCAAGGTCGGCCCCACCCGGGCAACGAACGCCCCGCCGGGCAGCTTCGCCATCAGCGGACACGACCGCACGCACGCGCACATGATCCAGGCAGATCCCTCCGGGCGCTTCGTGTTGCACGCGGATCTCGGTCTGGACAAGATCTTCGTCTGGAAGTTCGACACGAAGAAGGGCGTACTGACTCCGAATGATCCGCCCGCCGTCGCGCTGCCGCCGGGAGACGGCCCCCGGCATTTCCATTTTCACCCCAACGGCCGTTGGCTGTATTCCATCCAGGAGGAAAGCTCGACCGTCGTACTGTTCGACTACGACGGCGCGACCGGCCAGTTGACCTCCCGGCAGACGATCTCCACCCTGCCGCCTGGCTTTGCCGGCAGTAACTTCTGCTCCGAGATCCTGGTTTCGGCCGACGGCCGGTTTGTCTACGCCGGCAACCGGCTGCACGACAGCATCGGCATCTTTTCCGTAGGGTCAGACGGCACCCTGACTTTTATCGGGGAAGAGTGGACGCGCGGCGACTATCCGCGCAGCTTCAACTTCGATCCCACCGGCCGATTTCTCTATTGTTGCAACCAGCGGGGGGACAATATCGCCGTCTTCCGTGTGGATCGCAAAACCGGCGGCCTCGCCTTCACGGGCCATTACGCCCCCGTCGGCAATCCTTCGATCATCGTTTTTCTCGATCTGAAAAAGGCGGGTTAAAATCTAATTGGGAATGCTTACCGTGCGGCGGTGCCTAACGGAATGGCGAGCCGGGAGCGTAAGCGACCGGAGTACTCCGGTCGCTTACGCTCCCGGCTCGCCATTCCTCTTAGCGTTTCTCGATCTTGTCGTGCAGGCCCAGCACCTTATCCAGTTCAAGCACCTGCTTGACCTCGGCGAAGGTCATCATCTCGCTGGCAGGCAGGTCGGCCCGGCCGCGCGTCATCAGCGCCTCGATGACGCGCTGGATCGCCTTGCCCGCGATCAGCAATGTCTCGATGGGACAGACCACGATCTTGTAGCCGAGGCGCTCCAGTTCTTCGACAGTCAAAATCGGCGTGACGCCGCCGGTAAGCATGTTCGCCAAGAGCGGGCGATTCACCTCGCGCGGAATGCGTTCGAGTTCCTGCCGGCTTTGAGGTGCCTCGATGAAACAGACGTCGGCGCCGGCTTCGGCATAGCGGTTGGCGCGTTCGATGGCACCGTCGATGCCCTCGACGGCTCGTGCGTCGGTGCGGGCGATGAGGACGAAATCCGCATCGCGGCGGGCGTCGAGCGCCGCCCTCAGTTTGAGGACCATCTCCGATGTAGGAATGATCTGCTTGCCCTGGAAATGGCCGCAGCGCTTGGGCGTGACCTGATCTTCGAGCAGTACGCCGGCCGCCCCCGCGCGCTCGAACTCGCGCACGGTGCGGACGACGTTGTGCAAATCGCCGTGGCCGGTGTCGCCGTCGGCCACGACGGGAATGTCCACGCGCTGCGCCATCCGCCGCACTGCGTCCGCCATCTCGCTCAGGGTGATGAAACCCACGTCCGGTAGACCGAGGAGACTGGTGGACGTGCCGAAACCGCCGAGAAACACCGTCTCCAGTCCCGCCGCCTCGATGAGACGGGCGGTGAAGACATCATGGGCGCCCAGGCTGCGGATAATGCCGGGCTGGCTCAATAACTCGCGGAATCGGCGCGTGGTGTGCATAACGGATCGCCCTCGGAGGGTGACGAACCCAGATGGAGTGGGATTACAAAATCCCGCGGTCGAAATTGGCGGCGTGGCCGCCGGGCACGGGTTGTCCGGCGCGGACCAGACGCCAGCGGCGGCGGACCTCGGCGGGGTCGTAGGGCCGATAGAGGAAGTCGGCACGCAGACAGATCGCCCCGGCCCGGCGCAGGTCGCCTAGTCGCGTCGAGAGGCAGAACGGCCCCTGATTGAGCACGATGGTGCGGCAGTGGTAATCCAGGGCGGTTACTTTCTCGCCGTGGCTGGAGACCATCTCCATGCTCTCGAATCGACAATTCGCCTTGCCCGGACAGCCGCCGATCAGGTTGGCGTAGGCGCACGACTCCGCCAGGAACAGCGGCGTGTCCTGGTAGACGACCAGGACGGCACGCGCTCCGAACTCGGCCAGCAGCGGCCGCAGGTTGTCCAGGCCGTCCTCCGGCGACAGGGTGAAGCGACTCACGCCCATGCGCTCCAGGGCTTGGCGCCGCCAGGCGGTTGATGACGTAGACCGACCAGTCGGTGGCCAGGTCGAGTTGGCCCGGCCGCGGGTGCAGCGGGTCGAGGCCCAGGTAGCTCCACGCCGACAGGTTGGCCGCCTCCCACTTCGTCCAGCCGGCCGCCCGCAGATGCTCGATCTTGTGGCGCAGATCCCTTGTCCTCCCAGTGCCGCGTCAGCGCCGGCAGGGCCAGGCGGATGCGCTCGCGGCCGACACACGCCGGACCAATGGTCGAGTTTCTCGGTCAACAGCGCGGGATGATCGCGGGCGATGTCCACGACGATCTCTTCGACGCCGGTCCAGGTCGGCCGGCTCGAAAGCGTCCAGGAAGCCGATGCGGTCCACCTTGATCGACCAGCGGAAAGCCGTCGTCGCGTGGCTGTGCGACTTCGGAGGACACACAACGGATTGCAGCCGGGCAACGCGGTTGGCTCGTTCCTGAGTCAGTGCTTCTTCCAGACCCGCCGTCAGATCGCGGCGCAGTTGGTTCAGGCGCGACACCGGCACGAAAAGGCCATCGTCGTTGCGATAGGCGAACGAATCGAGCACCAGAGGCGTATCGCCGAGTTTCTCGAATGCGCCGCGGGCCGCCGCTTCGAGAGCGGATCGCTCTTTGGCCGGTGCGAACGGCCCGGTCAGCGTCCGGCGGACTTCGCAGGCGGGTGCTTCCGGTCGCTGCGGTACGATGCGACCGATCGCCATGACTTCATCGCCGGTGACGATGAGTCTCGACGGCAATCGGCTTGCGCGTGCGGTAAAGTCCGGGCTTGGGCCGTGCGTGGCGATACTTCTGCTTGACCGCCTGCGACGACGAGCAGTAGACCGGTGCGCCGACCGGGATCGCCGGATGCTCGCGCGGCAAGCCGACTTCCACGACGGCATCGGCCGGCGCCTCGAAAACTTCCTGCCGTTTGCCGTGCCGTCCCAATGTCACGGTCCACAACCGCTCGACGGCGAAGCCGAACGGCTTGCCCAGGACCGGCAGGTCGATCTGCAAGCCGTCGTGGCGCTCCAGCGGGCGGCGGTGCGGAAACGTAGCCGATGATCGGAGCGTAACGGACTCGACCCGGCCGACGAGCGTGCCGCGGTGGCCGACGGTGTCGCGGTCGGCGACCTCCTTGTCCTTGTGCGACTCGACGAACAGACGCGTCCACGGCCGGCTGAACACGCTCTGCATGTCCGCTTCGAGGGCCGGCCGTTCCTCGTCCGCCAGATCGCCGTCGATCAGTTTGCGGTAATAGTCGTGGTCGTGGCCACGTACAGCGGGCTTTTCTTGCGGCCCTCCACCTTGAAGCACGAGACGCCCGCGGCGCGCAAAGCGGGCATGTGGTCGGGCAGGGCCAGGTCCTTCATCGAGAAGGGGAAGCCCTGCCGCGGATCGCGCCGCACCGGCGAGCCGTCGCGCAGGCTGAGCGGGGCGTCGGCCACCTCGTAGGAATCGCGGCACGAATAGGCGCATTTGCCGCGGTTGCCGCTGCGGCCGAGCGTCTGGGCCGAGAACAGGCACAGGCCGCTGTACGAGTAACACAGGGCGCCGTGGATGAAGACCTCCGTCTCGATGCCGGACGCGGCGGTGATGTCGCGGACTTCCTCGAAGGTCAGTTCGCGGGCCAGCACCACGCGCCGAAAGCCGAGTCGCCGCAGGCCATCAGCCCCGGCGCGGTTGTGGACGCCGAGCTGCGTGCTGGCGTGCAGTTCCAGTTCCGGAAAGTGCTCGCGGACGAGGTGATAGACGCCGAGATCCTGGATAATGAGGGCGTCCACGCCGATGTCGGCCAGGGCGGCGATCGCCTCGACCAGTTCGGCTAGTTCGTCCTGGCGGATGAGCGTGTTGATGGTGACGAAGACGCGCCGGCGCGGCCGGAGGCTGTGGGCGTAGGCGGTGACCTCGTCCACTTCGTCCAGGGTGAAGTTCTCGGCCTCGGCGCGGGCGGAGAATTTCTTCAGTCCCAGGTAAATGGCGTCGGCCCCGAAGTGGAACGCCGCGAAGGCGGCTTCCGGCCCGCCCGCCGGGGCCAGCAGTTCCACTGGACCCGGCGGAAGGGAGATCGAGGATGCCGGCCGTGGCGTAAACGATTCCACCGTCGTGTCGCTGTACGCGCCTTGCGGACGCGTCGGCTCCGGCGCGTCCAGCAAGGGCGACACGGCCGTCCAGCCGTGCCAGTTCGGGGAGGAAAAAGTCTCCTCCGATCGAGGTTCCGGCGCGAGCAGCGGCAAGGCGATTTTGCCAGTAGCTTCGATCAACGACTCACTCATGCTTCCTCCCGATGCGGCCCTTCGTTCGCGTACCAAGGTGGTGACGCCGTGCCGCTTGAACTTCATTCTAGCGGACGGCGCCGGGCAAGGGGGAGGCGGTTGCGTTGTTGGCAGCGACTCAAGCCGCTGGCGGTTGGCGTAACGCCTCCGCGATCGGTCCCAACCGCGTCTGCCCCAACGTCCCCTCCCAACGCGGTGCCCGCGCCAACAACAACGCAAACATTCCATGCACCACCATCACCACGCCCACGAAGGCATGGAAGCGACGAGCACCCGTTACGTTCCCATCGTCCACCCCCCAAAACACCTTCAGACGGCCGTTGACACGCTCCACCGACGTGCGGCCCTTGTAACGACGCTCGAACTCCTTGGTCGCCCGCGGGATCGGCGGAAAACGGCGCAGGTCCACCGCACAGGGCACCCGCACCGTCAAACCGTACGACCGGCCCGCGCTGCACTTGTTCTGGCTGGGGCAATCCCAGCCCTCGTGCAACGCCGGGCAGCGGTAACGCACGCTGTCACGCCCCGCCTCGTAACCGACATACGCCATGCGGTGACGCACCGGCGTGACGCTGACCGTGTCATAGCAGTACACCGTGCCCGCCTCGTCGTGTACCAGATGCAGCGGGTAACGAGCGCCCGGCAGCGGCCGCTCTGACTCCTCCTTCCACAAGGCGCGGTTCTGAATCAAGGGCTTAATCCCCGCGGCGTGTAAGGCCTCATGCACCTTCTCGTCGTCGGCCGCCTTGTCGTAAGCCAGCGTCTTCATCCGCCCCGCCGGCAGGTTGGCCTGCGCCTGACGCACGAGCACGGGTACCACTTCGTTGTCGCCGGTCGCGGTGTCGCTGACGTGGTAGGCCAAGCTCACCTCATGCGCGACATCGACCAGCAAGTGCAGTTTGTAGCCGAACCACTCGACGACCTTGACCACCTTGCCCTCCTCGTCGCGGTACTCCTTTTTCCCGCCGGACGGTTGTGGCAGTCCCTGGGCGATTTCCGCGGCGACGGCCTTGGCGGCGGCCTTGGGCCGGGCGTTGAGGGTCGTCGAATCGCCGGCACTATTGCGGCCGAGGTCGGGCACGGCCAGGCCCAGGCGTCGGACCAGGTGGTCAAAGAGGGCGTGGAGGTTATCCCGATGGGGCGGTTGGCCCAGCACGTCGAGGAAGCGGGAGAGATTCCAGTCGTGGGGAATCTGGTCGGCGGCGGTGATGTCCAGCAGTCGACACAAGGAAGGATTACGGTGCAACTCGGCCAGGGTGTCGTTGATATGGGCGTGGCGGAGGGCGATGGTCAACAGCAGGATGCGCCACAGCCGTGGCAGGGGGAAGTCGTCGCGTCCCTTGCCGCGTGCGGCCTGGAGTCCGTCGAGGAGGGGTTGATCGGGGACGCTGTGGAGCAGGTCGCGGAGGGTGGCGAGGGTGGGATAGTCTTCCAGTTCGGCCCAGGCGAAGAGCGGTTGTGCGGCGTGGATGGCTTTCATAGTGCAGCTCCGTTGCGGTTGGGAAGAGCGAGGGGCTGGTTTACAGCGCAAGGGAACGCCCGGCGAGGGGCCGGCTGGGGTAAAAAAGCGAAAAAAGGGTTGAGCGGGGATGTCCAGAGCAGGAAAACAAGAGTGCGCTGGGGTAAGCGTTCAAAACCACGAACGTAAGTCCAAGAACGAGAGAGCTTCCCAACATCGCAAGCGGCTCGGCAAGGGGCTCCATTGCTGGTATTGTGACAGGTCTGCCGGTACAATGCCTGTTCGCCGATGGGCATGATCTTCGTTTGGACGTGTACCCTTATCGCAACGGGACAATCCTTCGCAATCGCCGTCACCCTATGAGCCAACCGCACCTCGACCCGCCAGCCGATCCTCGTCAGACACGACCGTTCCTCCCGTTCCTGCTGGTTCTGTTCGTCGGCAGCGGCTGCTCGGCGCTCATTTACGAAATCGTCTGGTTTCAACTGCTCGAACTGGTGATCGGCTCCTCCGCAGTCTCCCTGGCGGTGTTGCTGGGCGCCTTCATGGGAGGCATGTGCCTGGGCAGCGTCCTGTTGCCGCGCCTTCTTTCGACGCGGCGACATCCCTTGCGCGTCTATGCCTTGCTTGAGTTGGGGATTGGTCTCATCGCCCTGGCGGTGCTATTCGGGCTGCCTCATGCGGATCGCCTGTACGCCACCACGCTCGGGCAGGGATTACGGGGATTTTTGCTGCGAGGTCTGTTCGCGGCCGTCTGTCTTCTGCCGCCGGCTATGCTGATGGGCGCGACATTGCCGGCGATCGCACGGTGGACGGAGGCGACGCCGCAAGGCGTCTCGTGGCTGGGTTTCTTTTATGGCGCGAACATCGCCGGGGCTGTGTTCGGCTGCCTGCTGGCGGGGTTCTATCTGCTGCGGGTCCACGACATGGCGATCGCGACCTTTGTCGCCGCCGCCATCAACGGCATCGTGGCGGGGATTGCTTTGATCCTGTCCGCCCTAACCGATAACCCAACGAAGGTGGACGAGTCGGCACGAGCGAAAAGCGGCGGCACCGGTCGCTGGGTGGTGTACGTCGCCATAGCCCTATCCGGCATGTCCGCGTTGAGTGCCGAAGTGATCTGGACGCGCTTGCTGTCGCTGTTGTTCGGTGGCACCGTGTACACGTTTTCGATCATTTTGGCCGTATTTTTGGCCGGTTTGGGACTGGGCAGCGCGGCCGGCTCGTTTCTGGCGGGCGCGGTTCGCCGGCCGGGACGGCTCCTGGGCTATTGCCAGCTACTGTTGGCCGGGGCGATCGCCTGGACGGCCTCCATGCTTACCCAATCGCTCCCCTATTGGCCGGTCAACACGACCAATTCGACAAGCCCCTGGTTCACCTTCCAGTTAGACTTGATGCGCTGCATCTGGGCTATTCTGCCGGCGACAATCCTTTGGGGAGCGAGTTTTCCGCTGGCGCTGGCGGCGGCGGCTTCTCGCGGTCAAGACCCGGCCCGGTTGGTCGGCGGCGTGTATGCGGCCAATACAGTCGGCGCCATCGCCGGGGCGATCGGATCGAGTTTGCTCTTGATCCCCTGGCTGCAGACGCAACAAGCGCAGCGCTTGCTGATTGGCCTGGCCACGGCGGCCGCGCTTTTTATGCTCGCGCCCTTCCCCCGGTCAGGGCGAGATAAATCGCTTACCGAGGAGCCAACGAGCCGAATGCGCTGGGTCGGGAGCTTGGCCGCGTGGACGATTCCGCTGGGCATCGCGGCCGTTCTGGCCTGGTTCCTCCCGGCCGTACCGGGCGAACTGATTGCCTGGGGCCGCTACCTGCCCACCCGGGCCGGCATGTCGCAAATCCTCTATGTCGGCGAAGGCATGAACTCGGCAGTTGCCGTTTCGGAGTTGACGGATGGGACGAGGAATTTTCACGTCAGCGGCAAGATTGAGGCGTCCACCGAACCGCAGGACATGCGGCTCCAGCGGATGCTCGGACACCTCTCCGCCCTCCTTCATCCCAAACCGCGCTCGGTCCTCGTGGTCGGTTGCGGGGCCGGTGTCACTGCCGGATCATTCGTGACCCACCCCGAAGTCGAACGGATTGTCATTTGCGAGATCGAGCCGTTGATTCCGCAAGTGGTGGCGACTTTCTTTGCCAAGGAGAATTACAACGTGCTGCGCGACCCGCGCGTCCAGGTCGTCTACGACGACGCCCGGCACTACATCCTCACCACGCATGACACATTTGATGTCATCACCTCGGACCCCATCCACCCCTGGGTCAAAGGCGCCGCCACACTCTACACCAAGGAGTATTTCGAGCTTTGTAAGCGCCATTTGAATCCGGGCGGGTTGGTGACGCAGTGGGTCCCCCTTTACGAGAGCGATGACGACACGGTCAAGAGCGAGATCGCCACCTTTTTCGACGCCTTCCCCGACGGCACGATCTGGAGCAACGATGTCAAGGGCGACGGCTATGACGTCGTCCTCGCGGGCCGGCCGGACGAGGCCGCGATCGACGTGGACGCCCTGCTGCAGCGCACGGACCGCAAGGACCATCTGGATGCGTTGCAATCTCTGCACGAAGTGGGGTTTAACGGGACGATGGATTTACTGGCGACTTATGCCGGCCGAGGGCCGGACTTGAAGTCGTGGCTGGAGAATGCGGAAATCAACCGCGACCGCAACCTGCGGCTTCAGTATCTGGCCGGCATGGGATCGACGATCCATCGGAGCGTGGATATCTACCGCGAAATCGTGTTCCAGCGCAAGTTCCCGGACGATCTCTTTGTCGCCTCCCGACCGTACAAGCAAGCGCTGCGGCAACGGTTGCAAAAGTCGTCCTCGAAATAGGAATCCTTCCAGGTGTCGCATGCTGGCCCTCACTCATGTGCCCTCGCCGCGGATGGAGCATTGCCAGCGCACGTATGTCGCGCCGGTGCCGATTGAGCCGACTCTCGTCCTCCACCAGCACGAGGAGTATTGCCGCGTACTGCGGCAATGCGGCGCGGAGGTTCGCACGCTGGAAATGAACCGCGACTTGCCGGATTGCGCGTTCCTCGAAGACACGGCGATCGTGCTGGACGAGGTGGCCCTGCTCGCTTCGATGGGAACCTCGTCTCGTCGGGAGGAACCGGCGGGGATCGAACCGGAATTGCGGAAATATCGGGACATTGAGCGCGTCGAGCCGCCGGCCACCCTCGAAGGCGGCGATGTGCTTCGTGTGGGTCGAACGCTATTCGTCGGCCTGTCCTCGCGGACCAACCGGGCGGGGATAAGCATCCTGGAAGCAATCACCGACCGATACGGATACAAAATCGTGCCCGTGCCGGTGCGACGGTGTTTACACCTCAAGACGGCATGTACCGCCCTGGATGAGAAACGCTTGCTCGTCAATCCCGCGTGGGTGGATGTGCAAGCGCTACACGGGTTTGAGCTGTTGCACGTTCCAGAGGAGGAGTCCTGGGCGGCGAACGTCGCGCTGGTCGGTTCGAGCGTGTGCATCGCCGCGGATCAGGTTCGGACGGCCGAGCGGATTCGCAAGTTGGGGTTGGACGTGCGAACCATTGACCTGTCGGAATTCGCCAAGGCCGAGGGCGGCGTGACGTGCCTGAGTCTTCTGTTTGCGCCGGTTGTCGGGAGGTGATCTTTGCCGCTGCTGCTTCTGTTCGCGCTCACCCTGTTCGTCAGTGCCACGCTGCTGTTTCTGGTCCAGCCGATGATCGGCAAAATGCTGCTGCCGATGCTCGGCGGCACGCCGGCGGTGTGGAACACCTGCATGGTCTTCTTCCAGGCGTTGCTGCTGGCCGGCTACGCCTACGCCCACGCCACCACGGCCTGGCTCGGCGCCGCCGGCAGGCGGTGCTGCACCTCGTCGTTCTTCTGCTGCCGTTTTTCAGTCTCGGACTGACCGTGGATCGGGGCTTGCTCGATTATCGCGGCGGCAGTCCCATTCCGGGGCTATTGTTGGTCCTCTTCCTGTCGGTCGGGCTGCCATTCTTCGTGGTCTCCGCCAGCGCGCCTTTGCTCCAGAAGTGGTTCGCCGGCACTGGCCATCCCGCGGCGGAAGACCCGTATTTCCTTTACGGGGCGAGCAACCTCGGCAGCATGTTGGCACTGTTCGGCTATCCCACCGTGGTCGAGCCGTGGCTGACGCTCGCCAACCAGCGCCTCCTCTGGCGCGTCGGCTATGGAGTGCTGGTTTTGCTCATGGCCCTCTGCGCCGTAGGGCTGTGGCGTTCTCGAAATGTGTTCGGCAAAGCGGTAGGGTGGGCCGAGTCTTCGAGGCCCACCAGCGACGACAAGGTGGGCCTCGTTCCTCGACCCACCCTACCACTGACCATCGGTCGCCGGTTGCGCTGGGTGGCGCTGGCATTTGTCCCGTCCAGTTTAATGCTCGGCGCGACCACCTACATGACCACGGACATCGCGGCCATTCCGCTCTTGTGGGTGCTGCCGCTCGGACTGTACCTGCTCAGCTTCATCCTCGTCTTTTCCCGGTTGCCGGCGGCGTTTCACCGCCTGATGGTGGTGCTGTTGCCGTTCGGGGTGATGCTGCTTGTCACGCTGATGCTGACCGAGTATCCGCTGCGGATCTGGATGAAGCTCCTCGTGCATCTGTCCGTCCTATTTCTGGTCGCCATGGTCTGTCACGGCGAGTTGGCCCGCGATCGGCCGTCCACTCGCCATCTGACCGAGTTCTATTTGTGGATGTCGGTCGGCGGCGTCCTCGGTGGCTTATTCAACTCGTTGATCGCGCCGGTGATTTTTAACGGCGTTGCCGAATATCCGCTGGCCCTGGTGCTGGCCTGCCTGTTGGTGCCGAACCTGGAGGGCGAGAAAAAGACGCACCGCGGCCCGCTTTGGGGCACCGCCCTGATGGGCTTCTTCCTCGGCGCCGGCGCCATCCTGTTCCTTTCCTCATTCCATCGTTCCGAATTTAACTTCGAGGGTTTGGCCGGTCTCGATGGACTCTGGCTCTTGGCGGGCATCCTGGCTGCCGTGGTCGTGGTGGCTGTGTCCGCCCGAGGCGATCGTGAGGATCGGGCGGCACGCTGGCTCGATCTGGGACTGCCCGTCGCCCTCGGCGTGCTGGCGGTCGGACTCAACCTCGGCCTGCGCAGATGAGCATGAATTACGGCCTGGTTCGCCTGTTCCGCAATCTCCACGATGCTCTATGGGGCTGGGCGCCGGCCCGGTTAGTTCGGCTGACGTTACTCGATTCAGACCACGTTTTTCTTCTTTTCGCCCTCATGATGCCCGTGGTGCTGTGCGCCTTCTTCATGAAACGTCCGCTGCGGTTCGGCCTAGCGATCGCCGCGCTTCTGCTGGCTTCCTCGTTCTGCGAACTCCTCGATGAAGAAGTGTTGCTCCGCTCGCGGAGCTTTTTCGGCGTCCTCCATGTGAGTGAGACGGACGATTACCGACAACTCGAACACGGTACGACCTTGCACGGAACGCAGCGCTTCCGCTGGGATCGTCCCGCCGCCGTCGCGGGGACCATTGAAGCCTTGAGCGCAACACATCCTTTCGGGACGGCTGTGCTTTTGGCCGCCTGGCAGGACAACTGGCTGCACCCCGGACGCGAAGCGCAAACCTACTTTCACCGCACCGGGCCGGTCGGCCAGGTACTCGAAGGATACCGCGACCGACTGGCCGGCCGCTCGGTCGGCGTGATCGGCCTGGGCTCCGGGACGCTCGTCACTTACGGCCAACCGGGACAGACCTGGACGTATTTCGAGATCGACCCACTCGTGCAGCGGATCGCTTACGACCCGGAGTATTTCACGTATGTGCGCGACGCGCTCGATCGCGGCGTCCGTGTCGATGTGGTCCTCGGCGACGCCCGCCTCAAGCTGGAGGAGCGGACGCAAAACGGCCCGCCGGACAAGTTCGCGCTCCTCGTCGTCGATGCCTTCAGCTCCGACGCCATCCCGCTGCACCTGATTACCCGCGAGGCGCTGGCCATTTATCTCCAGAACCTGGCCGAAGACGGCCTGCTCGTGTTCCACATTTCCAACCGTTATCTCGACCTGGAGCCGGTGCTGGGCAATTTGGCGCAAGAACTCGGACTTACCGGCTTGATCGAAATCGACCACGCGGGACGCATT
The DNA here is from genome assembly GCA_963767535.1 of uncultured Planctomycetota bacterium. Taxonomy (GTDB): domain Bacteria; phylum Planctomycetota; class Planctomycetia; order Gemmatales; family Gemmataceae; genus JAJPHU01. The sequence goes on along the minus strand of CAVYEC010000003.1, from coordinate 2,705,319 downwards.
CCCGGCAAGGCGTCCTCCAGCTGGGTCGTCCTGGCGCGCCACCAGAGCAACCTCGATCGCTTGCTGCACGAAGGGCGCTGGGAGCAGTGGCAATCGGAATGCAACTGGCTCGGCGACGAGGAGGCGATGCTGTCGCTCTGCAACCTCCCGGATCGGAGCGGCTTCGTCCATACCCAGGGGGCCGTTTGCCTCACGCTCTTCGAGCGCCTCCGTCCGCCGTGGCACAGGCTCAAGGTGCGCCCGGAGGTGGGCGTCTGGACGGACGATTACTCGAACCTGCTGCGCGTTTTTGACTGGAAGTATTGAGATTGGGGACAAGCGCCGCTGCCTGAAACGAGGGAAAGTAGGGGAATCGCCATGCCGAAACGCTTGCGCTTGCTGGTGAGCCTGGCCGCGTTTTTCCTGAGCTTGATGGGGGACGCTCCGGCGGCTCGCGGCGATCCGGCGCCGGACGTGATCGCCCCACCCGAGTCGTTTTTCGAGAAGGTTCGCGACCGGGACCGGGAGGTAGCTCGCAAATTCTACAAGAAATACATCGACGTCATGGGCCTTTCCGTTGTCGCCTCCGCCGAGGTCGCCGACGAGGCGCTGCAGCGCACCCACTACCTCGTCACCCACCTGCTGGCCGGCCGGCCCGACATCCTGCAAGCGATGGTCAAGAACGGCACGCGGCTGATCATCATCGGCAAGGACCAGGTTTACACCGACATGCCCGAGTACCGCAACCACCCCAACCCCACCTATCCAGAACGAGCGCGTGCGGGGCACCGGCGGCTTCGACGTCACCAGCTTCGGCGAGGAGAACCTGCTCAACTTGCCCCTGGACCGCTACGACGACGAGAGCATCGCCGTCCACGAGTTCTGCCACACCATCGACGCCGCCCTGGGCCGGATCGATCCCGCCTGGCGCGAGCGGCTGTCGGGAAACCTACCGCAACGCCCTGGCCAGGGGACTGTGGAAGAACGCCTACGCGGCCTCCAACCCGGCCGAATACTGGGCCGAGATTTGCCAATCCTATTTCGACTGCAACCGGGTCAACAACTGGAACCACAACGCCGTCGGCACGCGCGAGCAGCTGAAGCAGTACGACCCCGAAGGTTACGAGTTGGTCAAGACGACCTTCAAGCTGACGCCCGAGAACGACTGGCGCTACCGGCCGCTGCGCCGCGCAGCCGAGCGTGATCGCGCCGCCGGCCAAGTTCAAGATCGACCCGTACTACACCAAGTTCACCTCCGCGCGCGAATTCACGGTGCTGGGGTCGAAGCGCGTCAGCGACGAAGCGCTGCTCAGGGCCAACGACACGATCCGCAAGATGTTCGCCTACCGGCACGACATCCTCAAGGCGATGATCGCGGACGGCGCACGGCTGGTGGTGTTGGGTCGCGGCGAGAAGCTGAGCGACCTGCCGGAATTCAAGGGTGCGAAAAACCAGGCCGGTTTCGACGAGGTTCGCTACCTGGATTACACGCCGGGCCGGAAGCTGATGGTGGTTCCCGAGGAGAACGTCCTCGGCCTGCCGGGGGAGCCGTTCGCCGGCAAGTGCATGGTGGTCAGCGTGTTCGCCAGGGGACTTTACCAGGTGACCGGCTTGCGCCCGGTTGATCCCGACTTTGAACGGCGGCGCGGCAAGCAGCAGTACGAATTGCGCGTCAAGCGCCTGGATGTCGAGTTCGACCGCAGGCTTCAGAAGTGTCACGAAGAGGCGATGGGCAAGGGCCTCTGGAAAGGCACGACGGCGGCCCGTAATCGCGTCGAATACTGGGCGGCGGGCGTGGAAGCGTATTTCGACGCCGCGGGCGAGGGCTTGCCGCCGAACCTCGCCGACCGGCCCATCACCACCCGCGAGGCGCTGCAAGGCGTACGACCCCGACCTGTATCGCGCTGGTCGATGAGACGATGGCTTACAAAGAACATGTCGATTGGCGTTACCGGCGGCCCACGCCGATCCGTTAGGGCTCGTCCAACCTTGATTTCGTAGGGCACGCTGCCAGCGTGCCGGCCAGCCAAGGCACGCTGGCAGCGTGCCCTACGAAGTTATTCTTGGACGCCGCCTTAGCATTGCCGCCACGAACCGCGGTCACGGCGTCGCGGGAGGAGTTTGCTTCACGACCAGATCCGCGAAAGTGCGCAACTCGGCGGCGTTGAGATCGGAGACGGCCCAGTACGTCATACCCCCGCGCGACCAGTGGAGCAGATTGTAGCCCTGGCGAGTCAGGGCGCGCGGCTCCTCCGTGTCGGCCCGAGTCGAGGGCCAGATCAACAAATTGATGACATGCTGGCGGCGGTGGTAGACCAGGATCGCCGCGGGGCGGTTATCGACATAATCGAGGCGCCCGCCGGACAGCGGAAAGCCCTCCTCCGCCAAGTCAACGACGACAGGGGCGAAGTCAATTTTGCCGTGAAACCACGGCTTGACCGTGTGGCTGTCGGTGGACTTCACGTCGTACAGGTGATCGATCATCAGCGAACGGACGTGACTGGAGACGACTTCCTGCGCCAGCCGATCGTCTTCGAGGGTGGGCCAGAAGCGGACGAGGCTCCAGGCGGAAAAGACGATCAGGGCGGCGGAGGCGGCCAGGGCGAGCCAGGGCCACACGCGCCGGCCTGTACGGGTGTCGTCGAGGTCGCGCAAGGAAGACTCGATGCGGCGACGCAATCCCGGCGGCGGCGCGAAGTGGAACGACTTGCCGCGCAGCGCCGCCTGCAAGACTTGCAACTGCTTGCACACCCGCGCAGTCGGGGCAGCCGGTCAGGTGTTGCTCGATGTCAAGATGGCGCATCAGGTCCAACTCGCCATCGACGTAGCCTTGCAACAGAGTTTGCAGGTCTGCACAGGTCACGCTACAACTCCTTGCTCAGTCGGGGGCCGAGGCACTGCTGCAAGCGGCCGCGGGCGCGGGTCAGGCGCGACATGACCGTGCCCATCGGAATGTCCACGATCGCCGCGATCTCCTTGTACGAAAACCCCTCCAGCTCACGCAGGACCACGACTTCGCGGAACTCGATCGGCAATTCTTCGAGCGCTTCGTGCAAAAGTTGTCGGGTCGCCTTTTGCAGCAGCAGCTTTTCCGGGTTGAGGGCGTCGCTCGGGGGGCTGTGGATGCTCTCATCGAACGAGGCGGTCAGCTCGTGGGCACGGTGCTGCTTGAGCCAGGTGTAGCAGGTGTTGCGCACCACGGCGAGGAGCCAGGGCCGAGCGTGATCGCCCTGGAAGCGGTCGAAGAACTTGTACGCGCAGATACGCTTCCTGCACGAGATCTTCCGCGTCGTGGTCGTTGCGCGTCAGCCAGCGGGCCAGGTTGTACGCGGCGGCCAGATGCGGCAAGACGACCTGCTCGAAACGAACACGCCGATCGTTGTCTGGCAACGGACCTCCTCCCCGCGAGTCGGGGTTCGCCATCGGCAATCCGAGCGCACTCCCACACGGATCTTTCTACCGCGAGAACGATCATTTTATTCCCGGATTTCAAAAAGCGGGGTTATCGGGAATTTTCTCCGCGGGAATCGGTAGAGGAGAGGGCGAGCGAGGAGGGCCAACGTCCTCACTCATTCCTCAACTGACCCAAGGGAGACACGTATGGACAATAGTTTCCTTCCGCGGCGCGACGAAGTTCCCTCGGCCGGCGACGGCGTGGACCGGCGCGGCTTTCTGTCCTGCATGGCCTGGGCGGGCGCCGGCCTGGTCTGGAGCGTCAGCGCCGGCGTCCTGTCGTCGCGGGCGTTCGGCCAGGAAGCCTCAACGGAGAAGGACGACTTTAACTTCGTCCAGATCAGCGACAGTCACATCGGCTTTCGCAAGCCGCCGAACACGGATGTTACCGGCACGCTCAAGCTGGCGGCGGACAGGATCAACACCCTAAAAGAAACGCCGTCGTTCGCCCTGCACACCGGCGACGTGACGCATCTGGCGCTACCGGCCGAGTTCGACACGGAGGCCGAGATCCTGAAGGGCGTCCGCACCGGCCGCATTTTCTACGTGCCGGGCGAGCACGACCTGATCGGCGAGGACGGCGCGAAGCGCTATCTCGAACGCTACGGCAAGGGCACGCACGGCACCGGCTGGCACAGCTTCGATTTCAGGGGCGTTCATTTCGTCGGCCTGGTGAACGCGATGGACGGCAAGCCCGGCGGGCTGGGCGTCCTGGGCGCGGAACAACTCGACTGGCTGACAAAGGACGTGGCCGGCCTCGGCGACAGCACCGCCGTCGTGTTCGCGCATGTGCCCTTGTGGACCGTGTACGAAAAATGGGGTTGGGGCACGGAGGACGGGGCGCAAGCGCTGGCCCTATTGAGACGATTCGGCTCCGTAACGGTACTCAACGGCCACATCCATCAGGCGATGCAAAAAATCGAGGGAAAGGTGACGTTCCACACGGCCTGTTCGACGGCCTTCCCGCAACCGGCGCCCGGCAAGGCGGAGTCGCCGGGTCCGGTCAAGAACGTTCCGGCCGATAAATTGCGAAGTGTCCTCGGTCTTGCCACGATCAACTATGTGGCGGCGAAAAGCTCCCTGGCCATCGTTGATCCCACGCTCGAATAGCCGGGGAGTAACGCCGGCGGTCGCCTTCTCTCTTCCCGCGGCCGCCGGCTTTTTGGTCCAATCCCCGATTAGGTTCCGGTTGAACCGACTTATGACGACGGCGCTATCCAGCGTTCGCCCCAGTCCGTGTAGAGCTTTTGCAGAAATTTGTCCCAGGCCGCACGCGGACGGCTGGACGGGAACGGTTCCGGCTGAATGGCCCACGCCGTATTGTGGAGAATCTGAAACTTTCCGTCCGGGCTGACGCGGCCGACCCGCATGGCCCGCCAGGTGTAGTGCGTGTCCTCGTCAACCCGCACGTCCCCCTCGGGGGTGGCGAGGGAGCGCCCCTTGAGGGCGGCCAGCACCGCGTGCGTCTCGACGCTGCCGGCTTCCTGCACAGCCTTGGCCCACAGGTGAATCCCGAAGTACACCGTTTCCATCGGGTCGGAGACGACGCGCCGCTCGCCGAAACGCTTCTGGAAACGGCGGACGAAGGCGGCATTCTCGGGCCGGTCGATGCTCTGGAAATAGCTCCAGGCAGCGTAATGGCCGACCCCCAACGCGCCCAGGCTGAGCAGGTCGTTTTCCCCCAGGCTGAAGGACAACACGGGCGTAGTCTCGGCGCGGAGGCCGGCCTGGTGCAGACCGCGGAAGAAGGCGGAGTTGCTGTCGCCGTTGATCGTGTTGACGATCAGGTCGGGTTTCTTGTCCACAATCGCCCGGACCAGGTCGTAAGCCTCGGAACTGCCGAAGGGAAGGTATTTCTCGCCGACGACCTCGGCCTCGGGATATTTTTGGCGGATGTGCTCGCGGAGGATGGCGTTGGCGGCGCGGGGGAAGACGTAGTCGGAGCCGACCAGGAAGAGGCGGCGCTTGCCCTGCTTTTCCAGCATGTATTTGATCGCGGGCATCATCTGCTGGTTGGGGGCGGCCCCCAGGTAGATGATGTTCGGCGAATCTTCCAGCCCCTCGAACTGCATCGGGTAGAACAGCAGCGCATCGTATTTTTCGACGATGGGCTTGACGGCCTTGCGGTTGGTCGAGGCCCGGCAGCCGAATAGGGCGGCCACATGGTCCTGGGTGATGAACTGCTTGGCCAAGTCGGCGAATTCGCGATAATCCGACTTGCCGTCTCCTACAAGCCCTTCGATGGGCCGGCCGAGTAGCCCGCCTTGTTCGTTCAATTCTTCGATCGCCAGCTGCGCGGCGTCGTGGGCGGCGCTGCCGCCGTTCTGCATGGTGCCGCGCAGCGAAAACAGGACCCCGACTTTGATGGGTTCCCGGCCCGGTGCGAGGACAGGATTCTCCGCGGGGACGGGACGGAGGTGATGTCCCAGCAGCAGACCGCCGAGAAGCAAGACTCCCAGCAGCCCGCCGGCCACCGCCCAGCGCCGCCGTGACGGCGAGCGCGGGCCGCGCTCGGGTTTACGCGCGGCCGGTGCGGGTGCCACGAGCGAGGCGAACTCACGGGGAAGCGTATCGCCCTTCTCCAGCGCACAACGTCTCGGCGACGGCGCGGGCCGTGGCGGGACGGTTGGCGGGGTCGCGGGCCAAGAGTTGATGAATCAAATTGCGGAGGGGGGCCGGCACGTTGGGCACGATCTCTTCGAGCGGACGCGGATCCTGGACGGCTAAGGCGGTAAGCTGGGCCAGTGTGTCCGGCCCGTCGAACGGCAAAATACCCGTCACCATGCGATAAAGCACGCAGCCCAGTGCGAAAAGATCGCAGCGGTGATCTAGCGGTAGGCCGCGCGCCTGCTCGGGAGCCAGGTAACTCGGCGTGCCGACGATCAATCCCGTGGCCGTCAGTTTGCGCGAATCGTTGACGGGACGGGCCAGCCCGAAATCGAGGATCTTGACGCGGTAAAGGTATTCGCAGGAGAGGCGCGTGCCGCTCGTGCCCCCCTGCTCGGGCGGTGGGGTCTCCAGCCAAAGATTAGCGGGTTTGATGTCGCGGTGAATCAGGCCGCGGTCGTGGGCCGCGCTCAACCCCAGGGCGACTTCCCGGCCGATGCGCAGCACCTCACGGGTGGGGATGCGGCCCTCGCGCTGGATGCGCTGCTCCAGCGATTCGCCGTAAAGATATTTCATGGCCAGGTACGGCACGTCGTTTTCCAGGCCTACGTTGTAAATGGTGATGATGTATTCATCGGGCAATTGGGCGGCGGCGCGGGCTTCTTGCAGGAAGCGTTCGCGGAACGCCAGGTTGGCGGCCAACTCGGGCTTGAGCACCTTTAGGGCGACGCGCCGTTGCAGGTGCGTCTCAAAGGCGTCGAAGACGTAGCCCATGCCGCCCTCGCCGAGCAGGCCTGTAATGCGGTAACTGCCCAGCCAGCCGATCTCGTCGGTCTCGTGCGGCGGAGTCAGGAATGAGAACGTCCGCGCCGTGCCCGCGGAGGGAGCGCGCGGCGGGGCGGGTGGCCGAAGGCCGCCGGGTCCGGGCAGGTCCACTGCGGAAGACCACGTCACCGAGGGGGCGGAATCGTTTGCGTCGGGCAGGCCCGGCGTGGTGTCGTGAGCGGGTTCGATCATCGGCGGCGTCGGCGTAAGGACCGTATCGCCTCGGAGGCTTTGCCAGGCTTGCTGGCAAGCGGGGCAGTCGCGGAGGTGCTCGCGCGAGCCGGGCGGCGTCCGTTTCGGGCCAATCGCCCCGCAGCAGGCGGCGCAGATCGTCCGGGCTGGGGCAGTGGGTCTGGGTCGGTGTCGGTTTCATGCGTGTGCCCGAGCGGACAAGGAGTTCAGGCGCTTTCGTTGCGAACGTCCTGTAAGTATACATCGAAAGCGCGTTGTCAGGACTATGGCTTGGCACGAACGGCGCGGCGCCCATCTGTCGCCCCTGGGCTGGCGGCCCGGATCAGATCATGTAGTACCAGTCCTGCTTCTCGCCTTGGCCGCGCTGCGGGCAGGTGGCGCACAGGTCGTCGCCGAGCAGTTCGTAGCCGCGCCGCACGGCCTTGAGGGTGGACGAACCCATCGTCACGTCTTCGAGAAAGACGTATTCTCGCGGCAGCCAGTGGTGAAAGCGCAGGTTGCGCAGCGCCTGCTCGAAGTCGGGGCGGATGCCGCACAAAAGCACCGGGACTTTGCGGTCCTGCATCTCTTCGAGAAATTGCTGTAACATTTCCAGACACACCATGTCCGGGTTGCGCATGCGCTTGAGGCGCAGGATGAGGACGCGGGCGCCCTGGCGCACGCGCTGGCGGAGTTGGTCGAGGAAGTCGTTCAGCTGCGGCGCGGCCCCAAAAAACAGCTCTCCCTCCAGGCTGAACAGGGCGAGGTTGCTGCACTCGGGATCGTTGGGCTGACGCTCGCGCACCACGCGCTGGGGGCTGACGACCATCTCGCTGACGTGCAAACGGGCCGCGCGCGGCACGAACAAGAGAAAAGACATGCACACGCCGATCAGGATGGACAGTTCGATGCTGATGAACATGGCCGAGAAAGCGGTACTCAGCGCGATGATGGCGTCGAAGCGCGTGGCCCGCAGACAGTAAAACAACCGCGAGCGGTCGATCAGACGATAACCCGTCACGACCAGGACAGCGGCCAGAGCCGGCTTGGGGACATGACGGGCCAGGTGGGCCAAGAGCAACAGCGCGACGGCCACGACCAGCGCGGCCACCACGCCGGACCAACGGCTGATGGCGCCCGACAGATAATTGATGTTTGAGCGTGTCAGCGAGCCGGAGCCGGGCATGCATTGGAAGAACGAGCCGGCGAGATTGGCCAACCCTTGACCCAGGCATTCGCGGTTGAAGTCGAGGCGCTGGCGCGTGCGGGCGGCGATCGACTTGGCGACGGCGATCGCTTCGAGGAGTCCCACGACAGCGATGGCCAGGGCGCTGCCGCTCAGGGGCCGTAGCCAGTTAAAATGCATCCAGACGTGCGGCGGATCCAGGGGCGGTAAACCGCGATCCACCGCCAGCGTTCCGCCCTTCGGTTCCCAGCCGAGAAACGGCGCCGCAATCGTCGCCAGCACCAGGGCCAACAGCAGGTCGGGGAACGGCGCCGTCATGTGGCGCTTCAAAAAACGCATCGGCATCAGCACCAGCAGCGTTCCCAGTCCCAGAAGCGCCGACGGCAGGTCGATCGGACCTCCCTCGCGGAGCGTGAGCCAGAGGCGCTGCAAGACGGAGAGATGTCCGTCGCCCAGGGTGCGCAGGCCGAGCAGGTTGGGAACCTGCCCCAGCGCGATCAGGACGCCGGCCCCGGCCATGAAGCCCAGCAACACCGACTCCGAGACGTAGCATGTCAGATCGCCCAGCTTGAGCAGGGCGATGAGGATTTGAATGATGCCGACCAGAAACGCCAGCAGACACACGCCCTGGATCGTCTCCGTGGCCGAGAGGGTCGCGGGGTGATTCGGTTCGAGAGCGGCGACGGCGCTGGCGAGTCCGGCGAGGGCGCTGAAGACGACGAGGGAGATTGCGTTGGTCGGGCCGCTGATGAGGTGCCGTGACGAGCCGAACAACGAGCCGAACGCGGTGAGGACGAAGGCCGTGTACAACCCATACTGCGGCGGCAGGCCGGCGATCTGCGCGTACGCCATCGCCTGCGGCACGGCCACCGCTGCCACCGTCAGACCGGCGATGACATCGTGGTGCAGCTGCCTCCGCCGTATCGCGGCCAGCAGGTCGTCCGATTGCAGAGGTTTCTCCATCCATTCTCCGCATCACATAGCCCCCGGCTTGCCGGGGGTGTTATTCCCCCGGCAAGCCGGGGGCTATGTGGTTATCCGGGCAACGGCCGTTTCAGCAATGCCTGCACCACTTCGAGGGTGCGCTCGATGGCAGTGTCGAGGCAGCGACGGCCTTTTTCGGCGCTGGCGCGTTCGGGATAGCCGACGCAGCCGTGATCGGTCTTTTGCCACATGTCGTCGGCCAAAAACAGGCCGCGCAGGGCCGGATCGTCGCGCGGCGGATCGTCGCGGATCGCTTCCTTGCGGACCAACTCCGGTCGCAGGGCGAGCATCATCGAGGTCTCGAACTCGCAGGCGTGGCCCATCGCCTTGCGCGGCCCCTCGGCAAGGGCGGCCAATTCCTGACCGGCCAGGTCCCAGTACGACGCGGCCGACAGAATGTGCCGGCGGTAGGCCGGCTGCAAGCGGCGCAGGGCCATGTGCATCGTGTCGATGTTGCCGCCGTGGCCGTTCAGCACCAATATCCGCTGATAACCATCGTCCAGGAGCGGCCTCAGCATGTCGCACAACATGTCAACGTGCGTATTGACCTCGGCCGACAGAGTGGCGCCGAAGCGCAGGTGATGCGACGACGCCCCCAGCCATTGCGACGGCAGCAGGAGTACCTGATCCGGCAGCCGGCGCTCGACGCCCTCGGCCACGCCGGTGACGAGCACGGTATCGGTGATGGTCGGCAAGTGCCGGCTGTGCTGCTCGCAGGCGGCGACGGGGGCCAGCACCACCGTGCGGTCTCGCGCCACCTCGCGCAGCTGCGGAAAAGTCATTTCGTGGAATTTCACCGTCGCGTTCTCCCAAAGGGTTTGGCCGTTCGGGGGTCAGTACTATGAATATCGCACGCCTTACGTATTACATAGCCCCCGGCAGCCGGGGGGTATTTTATTCCCCCCGGCTTGCCGGGGGCTATGTGCCGCAATGCCGTTTCTGGTTGACCGCGCCGGCGAAACCCGCGTATAGTTGGAAGGGTGAGGTCCCGTTGGCCTTTGGGTTTTCTTTCTCGCGGGAGGTCATCCGGTGTCCAGCAGAGAAGACGGCGAACGCCAAGAAATCGTGGGTTTTCTCGGCGTGGGTCTGGATAACAAGGACGGCCACAAGCGCCTGACGCGCAGCGAGCATTTCCTGCTCGTGGGCGGCTCGTTCGAAACCCATGAGCGCATGCAGGACACGGCCATCCGCTTCGGTGAGGGTTTGCGCAAGCGCGGCAAGGCGCGTCCAGGAGACCACACCGGAAGAAGCGCTGGACCTGTTGCGCGAGTCGCTCGAATCGTAAGGGGAAGTCCCTGAAACCCTTGTCCGGCCGTTGGGGTATGTTCTTTCGGGCCGCGGGCACGAGCAGCCACCGTGACCACCGACGACGACGCCACCCTGGTGCGACGCTGCCTGCGCGGAGAGGACGAGGCGGTTCGGGGTCTGATTGGCCGGTTTCAGGCCGAAGTGTACGGCCTGTGCGTTCGCCTGCTCAACCACCGCCATGACGCCGAGGACGTGACGCAGGAAGTGTTCCTGCGCGTCTTCCGCAGTTTGCGCGGCTGGGACTCGGGGCGGCCGCTCAAGCCGTGGATCATGGGCATCGCCGTCAACCGCTGCCGGACCTGGCTGGCCCAGCGGGTGCGCCGGCCGGAGCCGGTCGATTACTTGCAAGACACGCTGCCTGGACCCGCCCCGGACGATTCCGGCGAGTTGCTCCAGGAAATCCACACCGCCCTGGGCGAGTTGCGGTTGGAGTACCGCACCGCGTTCGTGCTGTTTCACGAGCAGGGTCAGCCGTATGAAGACATCGCCCGCGCGATGGATCGGCCGGTCGGCACCATCAAGACCTGGCTGCACCGCGCCCGCATGGAGATCCTCGAACGCCTGCGGAGCCGGGGCATGGTCGCGGACGAGAACGAAGGACATCCCGCCGCTCCGCTGACGGAACGCGGGAGGGAACAACGATGAACTGTGACGCCTATCAGTCCTTCCTGCAACAGCGCCTGGACGGCACGCCCGTCGAGTCGCCCGAAGCGCTCGAGCACGCACGCACTTGTGCCGACTGCCGGGCGCTGGAAGGGGCAACCCGGCGCCTGGAAGACGGCTTGCGAAGGCTGGCCTCACCGCTGCCTCCGTCCGACCTGGCCCGGCGGATCGCCGATCGCGTTTTCTCGGATCGTCGTCGTGTCCAACGGCGCGCCCGCCGTCGCCTGGCGGCCACTCTCGCCCTGGCCGCTTGCCTTCTGATCGCCCTTACCCTGCGGCTCGATTGGCGCACCTCCCCGGGTGCGGGCGATGGCGAACAGAGTGAGCAGATGGTAACGAAAGTGCAGCCCGCTCCCCAGAAGCCGTCGCCTCAGCCGACCTTGCGCGAGTCGGTTGCGGAAGCGGGTGGGGCCGTCGCCTCGTTGACGAATCAGACCGCGGACGAAGCGATGGCCTCGACGCGCTGGCTGGTGCCGCGCGTCTCCGCGCCGGCAGCTGCCGGAAGTGAAGTTGTCCTCCATCGAGCCGCCGACGGCCCCGCTGCGCGAGGCCGGCGAGGGAGTCTCGGCCGGACTCGAACCCGTGACTAGCTCGGCCCGCCGTGCGGTCGATCTGTTTTTGCGTGAACTGCCGCCGATGGACGGGGGGCAGAAGGGGTTGTAATTCCTCCACCACCCGACGAAGGGTCTTGTCCATCATGCAGGAGTTACTTGCCAATAGCCGCCGCCGATCCGGTTTCTCGTCGGCGCTCGGGCTGATGCTTGGCCTGTTCGTTTGGACCGCGACGGCTGGGGCCGCCTCGCCGCGCGATGAGCTTCTCCGTCTGGTGCCCGACCCCATCGGCTTTTGCCTCGTCCTGCAAGACCTGCGCGGTCACGCCGCCTCACTTCAGGCGTCGCCGTTTATCGAGCAACTCCGGCAATCTCCCTTCGGGGCCAAGATCCGCCAGAGTGAGGATCTGAAAAAGCTTGATCAACTCGAAATCAAACTGAAAGAAAAGCTCGGTCTCGACTGGGTGCGGCTGCGCGACGATATCCTGGGCGATGCCTTGGTGTTCGCCTACCAGCCGGGTCCGCCGGGCAAACCGGACGACGAGCAGGGACTCATCCTCGTCCGCGCCCGCAACGCCAAGGTGCTTGCTGACCTGATCGACCGGCTCAACAAGAGCCAGAAGGAAGAAGGCGCTGAAGGAAGTGGAGGAATTGCGGCACGAAAGCGCGACCTATTATCGCCGTGTCGAGCGCGACAAGCCGCCGACGTTCTACTACGTCCACGGCCCCGTCCTGGTGGTGTCCAGCCGCGAGGACATGCTGCGTCAAGCCATCGACTGCGACCGCACTCGACCGGCCGACGCCGAGCCAGCCGTGACACGCCGGTTGCGTGAACTGGGCGCCGAGCGCGCCCTGTTCGCCATGTGGATCAACCCGCGCGCCTTCGACGCCGAGGTCGAATCGAAGGTCGCCGGCGCGCCGGCCGACCGCGCCGCCACCGTCAAGCACTTCGGCCTCTACTGGAAAGCGCTCGACAGCATCGTCTTGTCGCTGTCGCCTGCCGGCCGCGATTTGAATTTCGCGCTGGGCATGCGCGCCCGCATTGAGGAACTGCCCGAGGCGGCCCGGCGACTGTTCCGCGAAGCATCGACGCCGAGCGATCTCTGGCGTCGTTTCCCCGAACAAGCCTTGCTGGCCATCAGCGATCGGCTCGACAGCGCCGCCTTCTTCGACGTGCTGGCCGGCTTCCTCACGCCACAGGGCAAGGAGTCGATGCGTGCGGACCTGAATCGCCAGCTCGGCTCGCTTCTGGGCGGCGATCTCCGCAAGGAAGTGCTGCCGGCCCTGGGACCGGATTGGGGTCTGTGCGTGACGGCCCCCGGAGCGAAGGACAAAAGCTGGGTCCCGCAAGTGATCTTCGCGCTTGCGCGTCGCCCCCACCAAAGGGACGGTGCCGCTCGACCGCACGCTGTTTTCTTCGCTCGACTTCGCGGCCCGCCTGGTCGTCTTCGGCCACAACCAGAACCACCCCGAGCAGCCCATTGCATTCAAGACGACGGAGGTAGACAAGCGCGAGGTTCATTATCTGGAAGGCGATGCGCGCGTTTCCACCCGGTGTGCAGCCCGCCTACGCGCTCTTGAACGGCTATCTGGTCCTCTCCAGTTCGATCGACACCTTGCGCCAGTTCGCTCAGACGACGCCTTCGTCCCCACGGCCCGCCGATGCCCCCGTGCCGCTGGTGCGCATTTCGTTCAAGGATTGGCGTGCCTACCTGAAGGACCATCGCGAGCCGATCGTGCAGTTCATCGCCGATAAGCACGGCATCAGCCGCGAGGCGGCGGAACAGCAACTCGACCACTTCCTTACCAGTCTGCAATTCGTGGATCGCCTCGAACTGCACCGGCGTGCTGCCTCCGGGCAGGTGATTATCACTCTGTCGGTGCGGATGGCGCAGGCGATTCAGAAATGAAACCGCCCACGACGTTCGATGATTCCGGTGACGCCGCAACCACCGTAGGGAGAGAGGGCGGACAGGCGGAGACTCCTTGCCCCTCCTCGGTGGTATCCTCGGCCTGATCCGCGGGAAACGATGGGCCATTCCTCTTTCCACCAGCTCGCAGCGTACGGGGTTTCCTCCGTTCATGCTGTGGGCTGGTCGCGACGTTTGAGAATCAGATTTCCTGTAGGCAGTTTGCCTGTTTGCCAAATCCCTCCAGCGGTGGCAAAGAGGACTGCCGATCCCAAGTCTTTTATTTTCAAGCACTTGTTGAATCACCAAGGGGGTGACTTTGCCACTTTGCCTCTTTGCCAACACCTCCGGGTCGCTCTCGTCCGATTGAACTGGACACGGCGGAAGGCAGGCGATATCCCTCCTCGCCAGCCCAATCCCCTCGCATTGAGGTCAACTTATGGCGCCCGTTCGCTGGATCTTTACGGTGGCGATCATCTTGGTGCTGTCTGCGGTCGCTCGGGCGGAGGGCAATCCCAAGAAAGAGGGGCAGGAAGCGCTCAAAAAGAAAGAATACGACAGGGCTATCGCCTGCTTCACCCAGGCGATCGAAGCCGATTCCAGGGATGCGGCCAGTTATCGCCGCCGTAGCGAAGCTTATCTGGGTCAGGACAATGTCGAGAAAGCTCTGGGCGATTTGAATGAGGCCATTCGCCTCGATCCCAGGGATAGCGAGGCCTACCTCAACCGCGCGATCGCCTATGGCGAGCAGAGGGAGGCGCGGCAAGGTCATCGCGGACTTGAACGAGGTCATTCGCCTGATACCGAGTCCGAAATCGACGGAAGAGTATCTCAACCGGGCGAAAGCCTACAACATGCTCGGCGACCACGCCAAGGCGCTCGCCGATTGCGAGGAAGCGCTCCGGCTCGATCCCAAGCTCCTCGACGCTCTCCTCGGCCGGGCTTATCAATACCAGCACCTCGGCCAGTTCGAGAAAGCGCTCGCCGACAGCACCGAGGCCATTCGGCTCGACCCGAAAAATGCGGAAGTCTACGGCCGCCGTGGCGATGTCTACGTGTCGAAAGGCGAATACGATCGGGCAATCGCCGACGCCACCGAGGCCCTTCGTCTCGATCCGAAATGTGCTTCTGCTCATCGAACCCGAGGCGCGGCCTATGCGAAAAAGGGCGAGTACGAGCAAGCTATCACCGAGTTGTCAGAGGCGATTCGCCTGCTGCCCAAAGATGCACGCAACTACCAGTGTCGCGCATGGACCTATCGTGAAAAAAAAGAACCTGCCAAGGCTCTCGCCGATTTGGCGGAAGCGATTCGACTCGTTCCCAAGGATGCCTATGCCTGGTGTCTGCGCGGCTCTCTTTATGCGGACAAGGAGGAATACGACCTGGCCATCGCCGACTGCACCGAAGCGATTCGGCTGAACCCGGACTACTTCTCTGCCTATATCCAGCGCCTGCGTTCCTATATCGGGGCAAGACAGTACGACAAGGCCCTCGCCGACGCGACGCGGATGATCGAACTGCGTCCGGCTCAGTCCGGCGGATATGCCAACCGAGCCTACGTTCGTGCCCTTCAGGGCGAGTTCGACAAGTCCCTCGCCGACATCAACGAGGCCATTCGGCTCAACCCGCGGGAGGGAGACTCACACTTCTTCCGAAGCAATTTGTACGTACTCAGGGGAGAGTTCGAGAAAGCGTGTGCCGATATGACGGTGCCCGCCCACATGGTCCCGCGCGGCACCCATAAGGACGACCGATACATTATTGTCCCGTTGATGGACCTCCAGAAGAAGTTTGTCGCCCAAGCCACGGAGACGATTCGTCACCATCCTCAAGACGCGAGGACTTACATCCTACGCGCCTGGTTTTACCTGGGGATGCGCGAGCAAGAGAAGTGTCTGGCGGACTTCGCGGAAGCCATTCGACTGGACCCAAAGGACGCATCTGCGCATGCGCTGCGCGGCTTCGCTTACATCGAGAGGAAGGAATACGACCTCGCCATCGCCGACTTCACCGAGGCGATCCGCTTGCACCACGATGGGCGTTCGCTTTCCACAACCGGGGCGGTTTGTACCACTGTAAAGGGGAGTATGATCGCGCCATCGCCGACTTCACGGAAGCCATCCGCATTGACCCGGAGAACGTTCCCTCGTACACGGGGCGGGGCCTCGCTTATCTCCACAAAATTGAGTGCGAGCGAGCCACCTCCGACTTCACGGAGGCTATTCATCTTGATCCCAAGGATGCCAGCCTCTATGCCCAGCGGGCCGGCTGCTACGGAGTGTCCCGGCAGTACGATAAGGCCATCGCCGACTGCGATGAGGCCCTTCGGATCGACCCGCAATTCACCCTGGCTTATAGTCTTCGGGGTAATGCCTATCGACAGAAGGGAGATCACGCAAAGGCCCTCGCCGACTGTAGCGAGGCCGTGAGGCGAGAGCCAAATGCGCCACCCTACCTTGAAGCTCTGAACATGGTACGCCAGGCCATGAACCACAAGGACGTCGATCCGGCTCAATTTCTCGGGCATTCGCGCAAATAGCGAATGCCGTGGGCCACGTCGCGCAGACTCTCCGCTTTGGCTGTTTACTTTTTTGCCAAATCTCGGTCATCCTGGCTGTCCACACTGAACTGGACACGGCGGAAGGCAGGTGTTATTCCTCCCTGCTAGCCCAATCCCTTCTTCTCGAGGTCGGCTCATGACCGCCTTTCGTTGCATCTTTACAAGTGCGATCCTTTTCGTGCTGTCCTCGGTCGCTTTCGCGGAAGGCGATCCCAAGAAGGAAGGGCAGCAAGCGCTCAAAAAGAAAGAGTACGACAGGGCCATCGCATGCTTCACCCGGGCGATCAAGGCCAATCCCAAGGACGCCGCGAGCTACTGTGGACGCGGCGGCGCCAACCTCCAAAAAGAGCAGTACGACAAGGCCCTTGCCGATTTGAATGAGGCCATCCGACTGGACCCAAAAGATTCCGTGGCGTTTGCCAGGCGTGGCGTAACCTACGGATGGAAGGCGGAGCACACCAAGGCCATCGCGGACTTGAACGAGGCGATCCGGCTCGATCCGAAAAATGCGGATGCCATCGTTTACCGTGGGAAGGCCTATGCCATACGCGGCGAACACGACAAGGCGCTCGCCGATTGCAAGAAAGCGATTCGGCTCAATCGGAAGAACGGCGATGCCTACCAGCTGCTGGCTTGCCTTCACCTGTTCAAGGAGGATTACGATCGGGCGATCGCGGACTGCGATAAAGCCATTCAGCAGGACGCGAACGATCCCCTCGCTTACCTTTACCGTGGCTCCGCCTATGCGGGCAAAGGCGATCACGACCGAGCCATCACCGACTTCTCATCGGCCATTTGGCTTTGCCCCACCGAAGCACAATACTACCAAAACCGGGGCGCTTGCCGCATGGTGAAAGGGGAATGGGACAAGGCCCTTGTGGATTTCAACGAGGCCATCCGTCTCAATCCGCGCGACGGTATGTGCTACGCCAACAGGGGCCAATTGTATGAAATGCTGGGAGAGTACGAGAAAGGAGAGGTGGACCACGCCGAAGCCAGGCGCCACAAATGGACCTGGTATACCGCCGATCAAGCGAGCCGGCAATGGATTCAGACGGGTTTCGGCGAATTCAATCGAGTTCTTTCGCGGAAGGAGCTGTTCCCCAAAATCATCGCCGAGTGTACCGAGGCGATTCGCCTCCAGCCGCGCGACGGCAAAGCGTATCTGCGGCGCGGTTGGGCCTATTACCAACAGGAGGAGGCCGACCGGGCCATCGCCGATCTCAGTGAGGCCATCCGGCTGGACCCGAAAAATCCTTTCCCTTATCGCTTCCGGGGCAAGGCTTTGGCCGACAAGGCAGAACACGAGCGGGCCGTCGCCGACTTCACCGAGGCGATCCTTTTGCAGCCCAGAACCGCATACAACTACGAGTGTCGCGGGCATACCTACAGGCTGTGGGGAAAACATGCCGAGGCCATCGTCGATCTAACGGAGGCCATTCGGCTCGCCCCCGAGGATGCCTATGCCTGGGCGGAGCGCGGCGGTGCTCACGTCAGTAGGGGTGAATACGATGGGGCGATTGCCGACTGCACCGAAGCCATCCGCCTGGAGCCGACTTCTTTCTCCGCTTACGCCGATCGCGGCGGTTCCTTTATCGTAACGGGGCAGTACGACAAGGCCCTCGCGGATGTGACAGAGCTAATCCGGCTTCGCCCGGCTCTGGCCACCGCTTATAACTATCGAGCCGTCATCCATCTTGTGCGGGGCGAGCACGACAAGGCCCTCGCCGAAATAAACGAAGCCATCCGCCGTAACCCGCGACAGGACGAGTTTCGCCTCAACCGGAGCATGCTCTACGTGTGCCAGGGGGATTTCGACAAGGCTTGTGCCGATATGATCGTGATGCCGCACCTCCTGACGGCCGGTCCCGAGCCGGCCGACCGGAGCGCCGCCCAACCGCCGCGCGATCCGCTGCAAAAGCTTGTCGCCGACTGTACCGAGGCGATCGCCCGCAGTCCCCGGAGTGCGAAGGCTTACATCCAGCGCGGCTCGCTCTACTTGAGGGGGAATGAGCACCCCAAGGCCCTCGCGGACTTCGACGAAGCCATCCGGATCGACCCGGCCGAGCCATTCGCTCACGCCTTCCGCGGCCTCACCTACGTGCAGACGAGCGAGTCGGATCGGGCCATCGCCGACTTCACCGAGGCCATCCGCCTGCGGCCGCAATTCTTCTTCGCTTACTACTACCGGGCGTGGGCCTACGCCTCGCAAAACAAACCCGATCGCGCCCTTACGGACTTCACGGAAGCTCTACGCATCGACCCCGCGAGTGCCCCTGCGTACCATTGCCGGGGGGGTGCCTATCGGCTCAAGCACGAGTGCGACAAGGCCATCGCCGACTTCACCGAGGCCATCCGCATCGATCCGAAAGACGCCGGCTCTTATGTGTGGCGCAGCGCCTGTTACGGACAATTGGGGCAATACGAAAAGGCTGTTGCCGACTGCGACGAGGCCCTCCGCCTCGCCCCATCCTGTGCCCTGGCTTACAGCGTTCGAGGGTGGATCCATGGCCAGAGAAAGGTCTTCGACAAGGCCGTCGCCGACCTGACGGAAGCCGTCCGGCTGGACCCGCGGGAAACCCGTTACGCGCATAACCTGAACCTGGCCCGCGAGGCCATGAAACGCGAGGGCAAGACCCCCTGACGGCTCAGCTATTCAGGCAGTCGCGCAAATAGCGAATGCCGTGGACCACGTCGCGCAGGCGCTCTTCCTGATTGCCCACCTCGCGCTCGATGCACAAAGGCCCGCGATAGCCGACCTTTTTCAGCGTCTGCACGAAGGCCCGGATGTTGACCTGTCCCCGGCCGAGCGGCACTTCGTCGCCCCAGGTGCCGGGCGTCTTCGTGCGGTTGGCGTCCTTGACGTGAACGCTGCGGATGTCCGGACCCAGAATCTCGACGGCCCGCAGCGGATCGCCCTTGTCGTAGAGGAGCATGTTGGCCGGGTCGAAATTGACCTTGAGGCTGGGACATTTCAATTCGTCGAGCGTGCGGCGGAGCAGGTCGGCGGTCTCCTGGCCGGTCTCGAAAGCGACGGTGATGCCCTTGGCGGCGGCCAGGGCGCTGACCCGGCCGAGTGTGTCGAGGAACGGTTTGCGGTCAGGATCGCCCGGCTCCGGCAGAAAGCCCGCGTGTAGCATCAGGTCATTCAGTCCCAGGGCACGGGTGCGGTCGAGCGCCCAGTTCAGGCGTTCGAGCCGTTCGGCGCGGGTGGCGGGGTTGCCGAAACCGCCGGTGTGCTGGATCGTCTGCGGCGTGGTGTAATCCTCGCCGGGGAAGCCGAGCATGGCGCCCGACATCTGAAAGCCGGCCGCCCGCGCCGCCTCCGGCATCCGGTCGCCCTCGTCCCAGGACGCGTGGTGCGGGTCGCCGCACGCAATCTGCACGACGGAGATGCCGAGCCGTTCGAGGAACTGTTTCAACTCCGGCACGTTCTTGACTTGTAACGACCAACTGCACACGCCGATCGCCAACGGTTCGATGGCCATGACAACGCCCTTCGCCAAGGACACACGGGGATCACCTGCCCGCTGATGGTAGGGCGCGGAAAGGGAGTGTGCAAGCGCGGCGCGGGAAGAATCTCAGCCGGGGGCCGGCTCGATGGTGCAGCCGAGGGGTCCGTATGGCTCTTCGCGGAAGGTGCCGATCTGCTCGACCTTCAACTCGGCGACCTCCTTGGGTCCGGTCCACACGACGGCCCGGCCGGACATGTGCGCCATCAGCATGAGCTGGTAGGCGCGTTCGATCGAGTAGCCGAGCACCTTGCACAGCACGCCGACCACGAACGTCTGCGAGTGGTAATCGTCGTTGAGCAGGATGACGTGATACGGCGGAACGCGGCGCGTGTGCGTCTCTTCAAGTGGGGCCGTTTTTGGCTTGGCCACGGAATGAACCTCCAGGCGGACGAGCAGAAGTCTTCTCCAAAATTATGTCATAAACGACTGGTCCTTGTCACGGGTCGGTAGGGGTTTGGACGGGAGGATTCTCCGGCGTGTTCTCCGCCGGAGGTGTGGGAGTGGATTGGTTCTTCTTGCCGCGAATCCAGCGGATCAGGGCATGAACGGGCCAGAGGAGGACCGCGGAAAACGCGGTCAGTCCGAACGCGAGCAGCGTCAGGGCGTAAGGGATGAAATCCAGTCCCGCGCCGGGACCGATGTACGCCGAGGCGCTGCCGGTCCACAGCAACAGCGCGACCAGCACCAACAAGAGGATACGAAGGCGAGACCAATTAAGGACGGGCACGTGAGACTCCTTTGAGGAATGACAAATCATCGGGATGATAGCGCCGAGCGCCGGTGACAATTCCGCCGCAGCAATATTGCCAAACAAGCTCTTTATCGTGCGTCACTTCGTGAAGCAGCCAGTTGTCCGGATCGACGATCAAGGTGTTGCCGTTGCGCAAACGCTGTTTCATGCCGCGCGACGGGGCGCGGAACGGGAGGGCGTTCTCGCTGGCATAAACCCAGGGTATGGCCTGCGTGAGCGGGTCGTATTCGATGATACGCGATCCGTTGCTCGACCCGGAATTATCGAAGATCAGAAGATGTCCGTTGGCCAGAAACTCCGCGTCGTGCTGGGTCTGCCAGACGCCGCGCGCCGCCCAGACCACGGAGTGCGTATGCGGGTCCAGTACCGCAATCAAATTGGACGTGCGCAGCGAGATCAACAGCTGGCCGACTTTGAATGGGGGGAACTTCGGCGCGAACGCCGGTGTCAGCACCTTGACGCTGTTGACGTGAACGAAATCGCCCTTGGTCTCGCGCAGCGAAGGCGCGTCGCGGTCGGGGGGCAGATCGAGCGCGGTCAACAGCAAGTCCGCATAAGGCGAATCGCGGAACGCGTCCAGGATCGGAATGGTTTCCCGCTTTTGCCCTTCCGGGGTGAGAATGACAATGGAGTCGGCGATCAGAGGACCGGGCAGCGCATCCAGGCCGGGCGGCGGTTTGCTGGCCAGTTCCTGGCCCAGGGTGTAGATGGTCCCGTCCGCGCCGACATCGACATCGTGATGGGCATGGCCGGGATACGCCCACAAGAGTTGCGAGTCCTTGTTCAGCTTGACCAGGCCGTAACCGTAGGGCGTATCGCCGTCGGCGTGATAAATGGCGAGCAGGTCGCCGTTGCCGTACAGGTGACAGCGGAACCAGTGTATCTGCTCGTCGGCGAGCGGATTTTTCACATGCGACGCCTCGGGCCAGGCCTTGCGGAACGGCAACTCCCATTGATGGACCACGTTTCCGCGCATGTCGATGAGCTTGGCCCGCGCGCCTTGCGTGGTCGTGAACAGCGTGAAACCGTCATACGTTTTGTCCGGCTTGTCCACGACAACCCCTTCGCGCACCATGCCGGCGGCATGGGACGCGGAGCCATCCTGGGACAGTCCGCGCTCGTGCCAGGCTTTCGCCCCCGTGAAGGCGTTGTCGAGAAAAACAGCCGGGGGAAGTCGAAAGAACATGACGGCCGAGCCGAGCAAGAAGCTGAGGCCGACCAGACCGAGGATCGAGAAGCAGGCCATCACCCTTGACACGGTGGGGAGTGGCAGCGAAATGCGACGGGTCAATAGCCGTCCGGGGTCCGCCCACGAAAAGCGCTTGGATCGAAGCATGGCATCGCGGAATGATCGTTATCGAAACGCAATGCTGTTCGATAGCACATTGGGGAGCGTTTGTCTACCCTCCGGCCGAGGGTGCGGGACATGATTCGATGTAGCGAGAGCAAAAGAAGAAGCGGGACGGACCTTGCCGTACCGGAATGAAATACGCCGGCCCCGGACCAGGACGACTCCGTGCGGCATCGTGTCGCCGTAAGTCGCGGGACGGACGGGCTGTTCGCCTTGCGTTCGTCCCTTCGGCAGAGCAGCCGTCTGGCCGGAATCGGCCAGACCTGTCTCTTTGCGTCCCAGCCTCACGGCTGGTTTGCCCTTTCGAGGATCGAAAGGCGTTGTGATCCAGGCGAGACGGCGAGGTCCGCCCCCGAACACTGCCACCAAAACTGGCAGGCTCGTTTGCTAGACAACTCTAGTACCGATTTCCTCTTCGGGCAACCGGCCCCTCACGCCGCCGCATCGCCCGGCGAGCGCGCCGGATAGGCTTGCCGTGACATGCCGTTGACAGGGAGCGGCACGGTCGCCGGTTCCGGTGAGGCTTCTTTAAGGAGATACAGCGGCCGAGCTTTGACTTGCTCGTAAATTCGGCCCACGTACTCGCCGACGATGCCGAGCGAACACAGGATGCTGCCGCCGATCCCATACAGGGAGATCAGCACCGCCTGATTGCCGCTGATGGTACCGCCGAACAGCGCTCGCAGCATCACGGTCGCCCCGTAGCCCAGGCCGACCAGGACGAACAGCAATCCCAGGACGAACGACAGGCGCAGCGGCAACCTGGAGAACGACAGCATGGCGTCGATGGCCAGGGCGAGCATACGCCGCAGCGTGTACTTGGTGATGCCCGCGCCGCGGCTGGCCGGGAAAAAAGCTACCGTCGTGGTAGGGAATCCCAGCCAGTTGACCATGCCGCGCAGGAAACGATGCTTCTCGTGCAGCCGTAACAGGGCATCGACGGCCTTGCGCGACAGCAGCCGATAATCTGAGGCGGCCGAGCTGACCGGCGTGTCGCTCAGCCAGCGCATCACCATGTTGAAGGCGCGCGAGGACAGCCGTTTGAAATAGCTCAGGCGCGGGTCGTCCTCGCGGAAGGTCAAGACGATGTCGTGCCCCTTCCGCCACTGCTCCAGCAAGGCCGGGATGAGGTCGGGCGGGTGCTGCAAATCGCTGTCGAGCGTGATGACCACGTCGCCGCGGGCGTGCTCCATGCCGGCCGTCAGCGCCGCCTGCTGGCCGAAATTGCGGCTGAACGACAGGTAGCGGATGCGCGGGTCGGTGGCCGTCAGGTGACGCAAGAAAGCGAGCGTGCCGTCGCGCGAACCGTCGTCGATGTAAAGGACTTCGACGTTATATTCGGGTCCGAGCCGCGACAGGGTGGCGCATAGTTCCGCGTGGAAATGGGGCAACACCTCCTCTTCCTCGAAGGCGGGACAGACGATGCTCAGCTTGCAGACAGGCGCGGCCATTTCCCTCTCCGACATAGCCCCCGGCTTGCCGGGGTCGCTGTTTCCCCCCGGCAAGCCGGGGGCTATGTGTTCCGATTCCCTTCAAGCCGCGCGGGCCGGCGTCTCCCCCGCGCCGGTCGAATGCGCAAGACGAGTTGCCATCAGCGCTCGCACCGCCGTCGCAACGTATACGATCGCCAGAAGCAAGGCGCCGAGCGGGTGCGGCCCTCGGGCGTGAAATTCCTTGACGGCCGGATGCACGCCCGCCAGCACCGCGAGCAAGAGCAACGCGAAGGAACTGCCGACCAGCACCCGCAACGGCCACGGCCAGCGGTCGGCCAGCGCGCTCAGCACCGCCCAGGCCAGGGTTGGTGCGAGCAGGACATAGGTGCTGGATTCCGTCGCCG
This sequence comes from uncultured Planctomycetota bacterium, assembly GCA_963767535.1. GTDB lineage: Bacteria > Planctomycetota > Planctomycetia > Gemmatales > Gemmataceae > JAJPHU01. The sequence goes on along the minus strand of CAVYEC010000003.1, from coordinate 2,681,668 downwards.
GGCCGCACAGCATCATCCAACAACTGCCCAGCGCCAGAACGAGGCCGAGCACCTCGCGGCGCGGTAAACCGCGCAACCGAGCCGCCACGCACAGGACGGCACAGCCGGCCGCGCTCACAAGCTGAATGCCCAGGTAGCCGCGCAGCGTCAGCGGCAGATGCCAGGCCCGGATGAGCAGCCACAGATCGCGGTAGGCCATGTGCAGCGGCCAATCGTGGCGCTGATCGACGCCCAGGCGATGAAACCACAACGCATATTGAGCGCGGACATACTCTCCGTGCTGGCAAACGAAGGGGAGCAGAAACGCCAGCGTGAGGGCCAGAAGCAAGCCGCGGCGCGAAACGCCGTGGATACACGGCCGCCAGCAACAAGCCGACGGCCAGCGGATAAATCTTCAAGGCGGTCGCCACGGCGACGAAGCCGGCGGCGAGGGACCAGCGTTCGCGCTCGATCGCGGCCAGCGCGGCCAAGAGCAGCCCGATGATGATCGGATTGGGCTGGCCGTTGTTTAAACTGCCCAGCGACAACGGGAGCATGAGCAGAAACAGGATGGCTTGCTGCCGGGCCGTTCGCATGAGCGGGACCGTTCGCAGCCACCAGGCGAACCCGCCCAGAGAGCGCCGCGGCGTTGAGCAGCCGCCAGACGACGCCGCCCAGTCGCACCGGCAGATGGTGGAACGGCACCAGCAGCACGGCCACCAGGGGACTGTAGCGGAACTGGTCCTGGTCGGCCTCCCAGTTGTTGCGATACAGAGCGCCCGGCCCTTCTCCCAATCGGCGCCGGCCTGCGCCCAGGTCGTGTACAGCGTTCGCCTGTGAGGATAGATGGCGACCCGAATGCAAATGACCGCGAGGACGGAGCACCAAAGAACGATCGCCGTCTGCACCCATAGATCCCCGGCGCGCGATGCCAGCGGCTCAGGCGGCATGGACGGCCCTCCGCACCCGCTGGGCCAGCCATTCCGAAGGCGTCACGCGCGTAAACCGGGCTGCGCCGGCAGGCGGCGACGAAATTCGGCTGGTGCAGCAGTCGCAATTCATCCACCCGCCGCTGCGCCAGGCCGTCGCGTTCGGTGCAGTCGCGGCCGAACAGAGTTTCATCGAAATGGCCGGGATGACAGGCTAACTCGACAACTCGACCGGGCACACGGTTCAGCCAGCGCGCAAAAACTCCGGATCGCGCACCCATTGCGGATCGGTGGTGCCGGCCAGCCAGTCGTTGCCGGGGAACCCGTCGTGTTTCTGCTGCCGTGCTTCGACGCGGCCCAGCATCGTCAGAAACGTCCGTTTCGTCCGCGCCCCCCGAATCTGACCCAGCAGCGGCCACGGTTCGCGCACGCGGCGCATGTACGGCAGCCGCGCCGACCGTTCTTTCAACACCGTGCGTAGGATGGCGCCGACGGGGGCAAAGAGCGAGACGTGCTGGTGCGAATTGACCAGTGCCGGCGGATGGCCCACCAGATCGAGGAAACGATCGTACTGGGCGTGCAGCTCCGTCTCGATCTGTTTGGGACAAATCTGGTGCAAATAGAGTCGAGCGAGGAAGTGGCGCAACGGCCAGAGGCAGCCGTCCGGGCCGACCAGGCTGGACACCCGATGAGCCGGGGAGGCAGGCGGATCGAGAGTCAGGCAGGGATGCCAACCGATTTCTATTCCCGTGCCGGATTGTTTCCAGCTGCGAACCGCGTCGGCGGCGTGGGGCGAATTCACCAGCAGGACGGTGCCGGTGACGATGCCGCGGGCGGCCAGTTCCAGGATGGCGCGGGAAGTCTCCGGCCCGATGCCGAAGTCGTCGGCGATCACAATGAGAAAGCGAGTCGCGTCCATGCGCTGCTCTCGGTCTCCTGAACTCCGTCACGGTCTCGCCCCAAGGCGGCAGCGGGTCATGGGAATCTCCCACGCGGCTCGCCAGGGCCATCGCGCGACGGAACGAACTCGGGAGCGGATGGCGCTGTCGCAACCACGGAACATCTTCGGCGGAAGGCCGGTTCGGCCGTTCCAAGCGGGCGATTTCAACCCATCTGCTCGCGGAAGTAAAGGCCAACCGCCCTCCGAGCGGGGTTGGAGTCACACTCCAGTAGGCAAGTTCGGCCCCCGCACGCCTGTCACTGAAGGCAAAGTTTCTCAACCGGCCATTTTGCCCGACCGATACACACGACACTTCCGATCTTTTCGTCATCTTCGCCGGCTGCCGTGCCGATTCTCAGCGATACAGGTACGGCGGCGGAACCCCTTCGAGGACCGGGCCATGCGATGTCAGGTATTTTCCTTCGCGTTTTTGTTCCTCTCCTCAGCTTCCTTGTCCGCGCAGATTCCCCCACCTTCGCCGCCCGCAGACACGACCGAGATTATTGTGGAACACCATCTCCTCTCTTTTGATCCCGTCCTGGTAGACCTGCGCTGGGAGGGGCGACGCTGGCTCTTGACGGCCGGCGACCGCATCCTGAAGGACTTCGGCCGGCGCGAAACGGAGGCACGGCAAGCCCTGCGCTTGATCCAGGAATTGCACCTCAATCAGTACGGCACGGTCGGCACCCCCAGCCCGATCATGGAGTACTGGTTGACGGACGGCCAGGCGCCGCAAGGGTTGACGACGGGCCTGCACCATTTGAGCCTCGATACCGCCACCTTGCGCGTCGAGCGCATGCAATCGCAATGGTGCTTGCGCGATGCGCGTACCATCTTTTTCAACTTCGGCTTCCACGGCGACGAGGCGGCCCGCGCCCTGGCGATCATCCAGCAATACGGTTTCACGGACATCGTCGTCATCGGCCCCGCCCAGCCGGCCATGATGGTCTTCCTCGCCCCATCCGACGGGTCCATCCCCGGCACCCGCACTTCCCCGACCTCTCGAGTCCACAAGACTTCCTACCAACCCGCAGGTTCCGAGCGCAACAAGGGTCGCATCAACGCCAATCCGGGAGCGGGCCTCGGAGCCATCATCACGCCCGCCCTGCCGCCGCTGGCCGCCGCGGGACAATCGCCGCACGGTCCCCGTCTGGCGTTTGGCCGCGAAAAACTGCCGGACGGCAAGCACAGCGCGGCCCGCTTCGGCAACTCCGGCCCGCCGGTGCCCGGCTGGGACGAACAGGTGGAGTGCGTACCCTTCAACTGGCGGCAGGTGCGCATGCGCCAGGACAACGGCGTCTGGCAACTGGCGGCCGGCGATTACGTCCTGGCAAGCTTCGGCGCCGATGACGAGTCGGCCCGGCAGGCGCTGTCCATCCTGCATCATTATCACTTCACGGAGCATTACCGCATCGGCCATCCGAACCCGAGCTTTTCGTTCTTCATGATTAACGGCCAACCGCCTTTGGGTATGATGTTCGGCCTCGGCGGTCAGGCGTTCCAGCCCGACAAGCTGTCGGTGCAACAACTCGGTCCAACGTGGACCCTATGCGAAGGCGATCGCGTGCTGGTGATGCTCGGTGAGAAGCCGGACGAGGCGCGGCAATTGCTCGAATTGATCCGGCAACTCAAGTTCGATCGCCTGTGCCGTGTGGGTTCTCCTCAGGACGGCGGGATGACGTTCCTGGTGCGCTTGCGCTAGAATTTAACCACCGCGGAATAAAGCTCCAAAACTCAAAAAACAAAACTCAAACAAATTCAAAAAATCAAATTGAAATGATCCAAACATTCATGGTTAGGCAAAGGGCAAGGTTGGAGATTCACTTCGATTTTTCGAGGATGGCCGTAAAGATGCGAAGAAGTTCGGTGCTCTCCTGAATGAGACCTTTACGTTCGGTATCCAGAGTGATGTCGTCTTGAGTGTCCAGCAGGCGTAGCCAGTAACGGCTCTCTTTGGACTCCTTCCGAGCGATTTTGATGCGCATGCGAAAATCTTTCTTGCTCAGGGCCTCGTTCGCCTCGATGTAGTTGGCGCCGGTGGAACCGGAAGATCGTATCAACTGCCGAACATCCTCCTGATTGCTCACCGTCCGCGGCAGTCGCTTCACAAACGCACGAACGTAACGAGCGAACTCGAAAGTTCTCTCCTCCAGGTCATACCGTTTCCCTTCTGTTTGGGACATTGGAATTTGTCTTTTTGTATTTGTTTGAAGTTTGTTTATTGGTTCTTGAGTTTTTTCCAATTCAGGTCGCCAGCACGACCCGAAACCCGACGCGATGCAGATGATCGCCGGGTTCCAGCTTGCCCCGGTAGGCGGTGCGGCAATTGCTACCGGGGCTGCTCCAGCAGCCGCCGCGCACCACGCGCCGGTCGCCGGTCGCCGGACCTTGCGGGTCTTCGGCCGGACTCTCCTGGTAATAATGCTCGCCGTACCAGTCCTGGCACCATTCCCAGACGTTGCCGTGCAGGTCGTGCAGGCCGAAGGCGTTGGCCGGGAATGAGCCGATGACACAGGTTCGCCGCAGGAACGGCCCGCGCGGCGCCCCGCCGTAAGGATAGTTGCCGTCGAAATTGGCCAGCGTGGATGATAGTGACGGGCCGAGGTGGAAGGGATGCGGCGATTCGCCGCGGCAGGCGTACTCCCACTCGGCCTCGGTCGGCAGCCGGTACACGCGGCCTTCGCCCTGTTCCTCGGGGCGCTCCGACAACTTGCGGCAGAAGACGACGGCGTTGCCCCAGGTGACGCGCTCGACGGGGAAATTGCGCGTTTCCATGTCCTTGACCAGATCCTTGCCGCGGGCGCTGCGTGAAAAGTGGCTGGGACTGGTCTTCATGACGAGTTGATATTGCATCTGCGTCACGGGAAAGACGCCGAGGTAAAACGGCCGGGTGATGGCGACTTCGTGCAGCGGCCCCTCGTCGGCGGTGCGCCCGACTTCCTCCAGCGGCGATCCCATGCGGAACGTGCCCGCCGGGATCAGCATGAACTTCATGCCGAGGATGTTGGTGATTTCCTTGGGCAACGTGCGCTGGGGCTTCGCGATCGGTTTCGGTTTGGGTTTCGGTGCGACGAGGACCGTCGGGGGTTCCGTCTTATCTGAGCGGGGGGCGTCAGCCTTCTGAGCGGGGGGCGTAAGCCCCCTGAGAGCCGACTCAGGGGGCTTACGCCCCCCGCTCGGAGTCAAGCGGGTGAGTTCCTCGGCCAGCACCGCGGCGCTGGCGGGGCGCTTGTCCGCTTTCGAGGCGAGACAGCAGCCTAGCAGACGCAGCACGTCCACCGGCACGCGCCGGCCTTCGAGTTCGTCGCGCCAGTCGGCGGGCGCGCCGGTCATCAGATCGCCGGTTAGCATCTGATACCAGATGACGCCGAGCGCGTACACATCGTCGCTCGGGTCGGGGGCCTCGCCGCGCTTCTGCTGCGGCGAGGCGTAGAGCGGCGTACACGCTCCCCGCAGGGCCGTGGCCAGGAACACTCCATGCGAGACGCCGCGCGTCGCCTGTTCGCGCGCGTGGCGGGCCGCGATGCCACCGATGCCGAAGTCCGCCACGCGCACCCGCACCGATCCGTCCGCGCCCGGTTGCAACAGGATATTGGCCGGCTTCAGGTCGCGATGGACGATCGGCGGCCGGAGCCGGTGGGCGAAGGCAATCACGTCCGCGAGTTCGTGCATGAAGCGCGTACACTCGGCGACGTGATTGCGCGGCGGCGAATGCCGCCATTGGCTGATCAGCCCAGACAGGTCGCCGCCGGCCACGTATTCATATTTGAGACACGGTGGATCGCCATTGAGATAGGTATCGAGCAGCAGCACAATGCCGGGATGTTTTCCCTGTGACATGACCCGTCCCAGCAGAGCGGCCTCGTGACGCAGCCACTGCGCCGCCTTGGGATCGAGACAGAACTTCAGCGCTACCGGTTCGCTCAGGTGCGGGTTGCGCGCCCGCCAGACCTCGCCGAAGCCGCCGACGCCGAGCAACTCCTCCAACTCCCAATCGCCGATTCCCAGCGGCCGATCGCCGGGTTGATGGCGCGGCATCTGGGCCGGCAACAGTTGCAGCACGTCGTCGGACTTGGCCAGCGAGATTCCCAAAAGCAGCGAACAGCCGCCGGGATCGGCGGGGCAGCGTTGCGATTGCCGAATCGCCCCCGGCACCTGGGCGAGATACGCCGTCAGCGCCTTCTTGACTGCTTCGGGCTGTCCGATCGCCTCCTCGGCGACGACCCGTTCCGCTTGCCGCCGCGCCTCTGCCGGCGTGAGCTGCGCCACCTCCTGAACCTCAGCCCGCAGCTGGTCCGGCGGCTTGTCCTTGCCCCACCAATGCCACACGTCGCGGGCCACTTCCGGCAGCACATCGACGGCCAATTCGCCGGCGACGCCGAAGCCCGCCACGTTCAGGGCGGCCTTGGCCACGAACTTCATCAGCGCGAAGGGGGTGTTCTTGAACATGGTCGCTCTCGCACGGCGGACGCTCAGGCTGACGGACAACGCGGAAGTCCCGATTCAATCTCCCCATGCTACTCGATTCGGCACGGGCTGCCTATGTCCGTCGCGCTGGCTTGCCGGCCTCTCACCTCTGGAAGTCGCCATCTCACAACCGGGAATGGCGCTGCCACGGAAAAGCCTCTTTTTCGTGGGAAGTCGTGAATTCCTTCGCACCCGCGCACGGTTGCTGGGCCGGCAGAGCTTGGCACATCATTTGCTAATTTCCTCTCTTTTCGACGCCATTGCTAATGAGGGATGGTTCGCATACATCATTCAGCGGGGACCATCGCCTGCCGAAGTGGGACGACGGACAACGGAGTGTCAGGGGCGGACAGCCGCGACTCCGGACGAGGTGTGACGCCGATGCCCCAGATCTTTCACCGAAGTTTCAACACCATCTCCAAGGTGACGATCTTCGGCGCCGTCTTCATCGCTACCGGCCTGTGCTGGTTCGCAGCCGTGTTCTACCGCTCGTCCTACGTCACCGAGTCGCATCTCGCCTTCGTCCAGCCGGTGCCGTTCAGCCATCAGCACCACGCCGGCCAGCTCGGCATCGACTGCCGTTATTGCCATACTTCCGTTGAGACTTCCTCGTTCGCCGGCATCCCGCCGACGAAAACGTGCATGAACTGCCATCAACAGATCTGGGTGGGCAGCTCCATGTTGGAGCCGGTGCGCGAGAGCTACCGCACCGGCAAGTCGATCCCGTGGGAGCGCGTCCATAACCTGCCCGGCTTCGTCTATTTCGATCACAGTATTCACATTGCCAAGGGCGTCGGCTGCGCCTCCTGCCACGGGCAGATCGACGAAATGCCGCTGACATACCAGGAAAATACGCTCCTCATGGAGTGGTGTCTGCAGTGCCATCGCAACCCCGAAAATCATGTGCGGCCGAAGTCGGAAGTGTTCAACATGAGCTGGAAGACGGACGATCAAGCGTCGCTCGGCCGGCAGTTGGTGGAAGAATACGGCGTCCGTAGCCCGCGCGAATTGACCAGTTGCTCGACGTGCCACCGATGAGGACGATCATGCCAGTTGATTCCGAAGCGAAACCCCTACCGCTCGCCGAGCAGACCGGCCCGCTCTACTGGCGCAGCCTGGAGGAGTACCTGGATACGCCCGAATTTCGGGAGATGCTCTCTCGCGAATTTCCCGAGCAGGCGTCCGAATGGACCGACCCGGTCACGCGCCGGCGCTTCCTCATGCTGATGGGCGCGTCGCTGGCGCTCATGGGGATCAGCGGTTGCTCGACGCAGCCGGCGCGCGCGAGAAGATCATGCCCTACGTGCGGCAACCGGAAGCGATCGTGCCGGGCAAGCCGCTGTACTTCGCCACGGCGATGCCCTTGGCCGGTGTCGCCACAGGCGTCCTCGTCGAGAGTCACGAGGGCCGGCCGACCAAGATCGAGGGCAACCCCAGCCACCCTGCCAGCCTCGGCGCCACCGACCTGCTCACGCAAGCGTCCATTCTGGGTTTGTACGATCCCGATCGTTCGCAAGCGGTGACGTATCGCGGCCGGCCGCGGGCCTGGAACGAGGCGCTGTTCGCCATACGGGCCGCGCTGGAAAAGCTGAAAACCCGGCAGGGCGCCGGACTCTACATCCTCGCGGAGAACGTCACGTCGCCGACGTTGGCCGCGCAGTTGAACGAACTGCTCGACAAGGATCATTTTCCGAAGGCGAAATGGTATCAGTACGAGCCGGCCGGACGTTCAACAGTCCTCGAAGGATCGAAGCTGGCGTTCGGCGAATACGTCGGCACGCGCTACAACTTCGAGAAGGCGGATGTCGTCCTGTCGCTGGACGCGGACTTCCTGCTCGCCGGGCCGGGCACGCTGCGCTACACGCACGATTACAGCGACCGTCGCCGCGTGCGGACGAAGGACAAGAAGCCGGCCGACGTGAAGATGAATCGGCTTTACGTCGTCGAATGCTCGCTGACCAACACCGGCGGCGTCGCTGATCACCGGCTTGCCCTACGGCCCTCGCAGATCGAGTCGTTCGCGCAGGCGCTGGCCGGCGAATTGGGCGTGGCCGACGCGCCGAAATCGAGCGGCGAATTGCCGGAGGAAGCGCGGCGCTGGCTGCAACCGCTCGCCAGGGATTTGAAAGACAATTCCGGCAAGTGCATTGTCCTGGCCGGCGATGGCCAGCCCGCACAAGTGCATGCGCTCGTTCACGCCATCAACCAAACGCTCAAAAACGTCGGCGAGACCGTCCTCTACTCCGAGCCGATCGAAGCGAAGCCGGTGGACCACGGCCGGCAGATCGCCGAACTCGTGGAGGAGATGGCGGCGAAGCGCGTCGAGATGCTCGTCATCCTGGGCTGTAATCCCGTTTTCACGGCCCCGGTTGAGCTGGAGTTCGCCGAGCAGCTGAAGAAAGTACCGTTGCGCATCCATCTCGGACAGTACCAGGACGAGACGGCCATCCGCTGCGATTGGCACATTCCCGAGGCACATTATCTGGAAAGCTGGGGCGATGCCCGCGCTTACGACGGCATGGTCAGTATCATCCAGCCGCTGATCGCCCCGCTGTTCGGTGGGCGCTCCGCGTATGAACTGTTGGCGGCGTTTACCGAGAAACCGGAGCGCGGCGGGCTGGAGATCGTCCGCGAACACTGGCGGCAGTGGTGGAAAGACCAGGGTTCATCCGGCGATTTCGAGACGTTCTGGCAGCGCTCGCTGCAAGAAGGGGTCATCCCAGGTACACTGCACGCGCACCGCCCACGCGAATTGCGAAAAGGCTGGGCGGAACCGACAAGACCAGCCCGCAGCGCAAGCAAGGGGTTTGAAATCGTCTTTCGCCCCGATCCGACGCTGTTCGACGGCCGTTTCGCCAACAACGGTTGGCTGCAAGAGTTGCCCAAGCCGGTGACGAAACTCACCTGGGACAACGCCGCCCTTTTGAGTCCGAAAACGGCGCAAAAACTCGGCATCTCTTACGTCCGGGGTTCCTCGTCCGCGACCAGCACCACCGGCGGCGAGCATGGCCATGCGCTTGTGGACGTGATCGAATTGACCTACGCCGGGCGGAAGGTCAAGGCGCCGGTGTGGATTCAGCCCGGCCACGCCGACGACGCCATCACGATTCACCTCGGCCACGGCCGGAGCACGCGCACGCCGGCCGCGTCGCCCGGGGCGTCGGCTTCAACGCCTACGCGCTGCGCACGAAGGATGCGCCGTGGTTTGACGGCGGACTGGAAGCGCGCAAGTTGCCCGGCGAGACACACGCGCTGGCCTGCACGCAGATGCACCACAACATGGATGATCGCGCGCCCCGTCCGCACCGCATCGCTGAGGCGATTCAAAGAGGAACCGCGCTTCGCCCAGGAGTTGGAGATTGCGGAGGGCGAGGCGAAGGAGACGGTCGAATTGGTGCCGGGGCCGAAAGAGAAGCCGCATGAGGGGGGGCATCAGGCCGACAAGCCGGATAGAAGGCTGAAGCCGCTTACCCTGTATACGGAGGGCGACAAGGAGTTCCCCTATCACGGCTACAAGTGGGCGATGGCCATCGACCTGACCACCTGCACCGGCTGCAACGCCTGCGTCGTCGCCTGCCAGTCCGAGAACAACATCCCCGTCGTCGGCAAGGAGCAAGTGACGCGCGGCCGGGAGATGCACTGGCTGCGCATCGACCGCTACTACGAAGGCGATCCGTTCGATCCAGTCACGTCTCGGCCCACTTCCAGCCGGTGCCGTGCATGCACTGCGAGAACGCGCCGTGCGAGTTGGTCTGCCCCGTCGGCGCCACCGTCCACAGCGACGACGGACTCAACGACATGGTCTACAACCGCTGCGTCGGCACGCGCTACTGCTCGAACAACTGCCCCTACAAGGTGCGGCGCTTCAACTTCTTCCAGTTCGCCGATTACACGACCGGCAGCCTGAAGCTGATGCGACAACCCCGACGTGACGGTGCGCTCGCGCGGCGTCATGGAGAAGTGCACCTACTGCGTGCAGCGCATCCGCGCCGCCGACATCGACGCCGAGCGCGAGGGCCGCCGCATCGCCGACGGCGAGATGATGACCGCCTGCCAGGCCGCCTGCCCGGCGCAGGCCATCGTCTTCGGCGACCTGAACGCAGGACAGCGCCGTCAAGACGTGGAAGGAAGAGCCGCTCAATTACGCCCTGCTTGGCGAAGCTGAACACCCAGCCGCGCACGACGTACCTGGCGGCCCTGCGCAACCCGAACCCCGAACTCGAAAAGAAACCATGACCATGCCGCAGGAAACCGCGCCACCTCCCGCCCACCCCGGCCAGCCCGAAAAGGGTTCGCCGCCCGTGATCGGGCCGGGTTACACCTTCCGCTCCATCACGGACAAGATCAGCTCCATCGCGCTGATGCGGCACACGCCGCTGGGCTGGTGGGCCGGTTTCGCTCCTCTCGTTCGTGTTCGTCGTCGTGATGCTGTACACGATCGGCTACCTGCTGATCCGCGGCGTCGGCATCTGGGGCATCAACATCCCGGTGGCCTGGGGCTTCGCCATCATCAACTTCGTCTGGTGGATCGGCATCGGCCACGCCGGCACGCTCATCTCGGCCATCCTGCTGCTTTTGCACCAGAAATGGCGCACGTCGATCAACCGCTTCGCCGAGGCGATGACGCTGTTCGCCGTCGCCTGCGCCGGCCTGTTTCCGCTGCTGCACATGGGCCGGCCGTGGTTCTTCTACTGGCTGTTTCCCTACCCCAACACGATGGAGATCTGGCCGCAGTTTCGCAGCCCGCTCGTCTGGGACGTGTTCGCCGTCTCGACCTACTTCACGGTGTCGCTGCTGTTCTGGTACGTCGGCCTGATCCCCGATCTGGCCACCCTGCGCGACCGGACGAAGAATCGCTTCGCCCAGATCACTTACGGCGTCCTGGCGATGGGCTGGCGCGGCTCGGCGCGGCACTGGCAGCGCTACGAGATGACGCTACCTGCTCCTCGCCGGCCTGGCGACGCCGCTGGTCGTGTCGGTGCATACCGTCGTCAGCTTCGACTTCGCCGTCGCCATCCTGCCCGGCTGGCACTCGACGATATTTCCGCCCTATTTCGTCGCCGGGGCCATTTTTTCCGGCTTCGCCATGGTGCTGGTGCTGGCCATCCCGCTGCGGGCCTTCTACGGACTCGCAGGACTTCATCACCATGGCGCCATCTGCAAAACATGGCCAAGGTGATGCTGGCGACCGGCCTGATCGTCGGCTACGGCTACGGCATCGAGGCGTTCATGGCCTGGTACAGCGGCAACCTGTACGAGCGGTTCGGCCAGATCAACCGCATGTTCGGGCCGTACGTCGACCTACTACTGGCTGCTCATCACGACGCAACGTGGTCATCCCGCAAGTCCTGTGGTTCAAGGCCGTCCGCAACAACCCGCCCTGGCTGTTCCTCGTCTCGCTCATCGTCCTCGTCGGCATGTGGCTGGAGCGCTACGTCATCGTCATCACCAGCCTGCACCGCGATTACCTGCCGTCGTCGTGGGGCATGTATTCGCCGACCGTCTGGGACTGGAGCATGTTCCTGGGCACGCTCGGCTTTTTCTTCGCGCTGATGTTCCTGTTCGTCCGCTTCTTGCCGATGATCTCGATCGCGGAGATGCAAACCTTGCTGCCCGAATCGCGGGTGCAGCACGACGGCTCGGCCGAGGAGAAGCACTGATGGCCGCCAACCCCGGACTGTACGGAATGCTCGCCGAGTTCGAGTCGCCGACAGCCCTCGTCCAGGCCGCCCGCACGGCCCGTGAGGCCGGCTACACGCGAATGGACGCCTATTCCCCCTTCCCCATTGAAGGACTGTCCGAGGCGCTGGGCTTCCGCAAGACGCGCATGCCGATGGTCATGCTGATCGGCGGCATCGTCGGGGCGCTGACCGGCTTCGGCCTGCAATACTACTGTGCCGTCATCAGCTACCCGCAAAACATCGGCGGCCGGCCGCTTAACAGTTGGCCGTCGTGGATCCCGGTGACGTTCGAGCTGACCGTGCTGATCTCGGCGCTGAGCGGCGTGTTCGGCCTGTTGGCGCTGTGCGGATTGCCGATGCCGTATCACCCGCTGTTTCATGTGCCGCGCTTCGCCCTGGCGACACGCGATCACTTCTTTTTGTGCATCGAGGCGGCCGACCCGCGCTTTGACCGCTCGGCGACCAACCAGTTTCTGGCGGGACTCAACCCCCGTGAAGTAACGGAGGTACCGCAATGAACCTCCTGCGGCCGTGCCGCGGACGATTTCGTTTAGCCGCGACCCGAAGGGGAGCGCGGACGGCACGCGCTCCCCTTCGGGTCGCGGCTAAACAGAGGATGGCGAGGGCGATCGTCGTATTCGGTATGTGCTTGCTGACAACGGCATGTCAGCAAGAAATGGCCCGGCAACCATCGTACCGGCCGCTGGAGCCGACGGACTTCTTCGACGACGGCCGGTCTTCGCGGCCGCTGGTCGAGGGCACGGTGCCACGCGGCCGGCCTCTGGGAGACGCGCCGATCCTGACCTACCGCAAAAACGCCGATCACGCCGACGCCGCCCGCGCCGCGGCACTCCTGGGCAACCCGGACATGAACGCCTTCGCCGCCATGCTCCCCTTCGCGCTCGGCCCCACCGTTGGTGAATACGTCGATGCGTGTCCCATCACCATCGATAAAAAAGCGCTCGAACGCGGCCGGGAGCGCTACAACATCTACTGTTCCGTCTGCCACGACGCGCTGGGCACCGGCAATGGCAAGATCGTCGAGCGCGGCTACCTCCCGCCGCCCAATTACCATATCGACTACTCGCGCGGCTTCGCCCGCCGCGGCCAAAAGGTGCTGCTGCGCGACGCGCCGATCGGCTACTTCTTCGAGGTCATCACGCTGGGCTACGGCGGCATGCCCGATTACGCCAGTCAGATCCCGCCGGGCGACCGCTGGAAGATCCTCGCCTACGTCCGCGCCTTGCAGCGCAGCCAGTGGGCGCCGCTCGACAAGCTGCCCCAGGCCGATCAGGACAGGATTCGCCGCCAGTTACAGCCCGTGGAGGACCGACCGTGAGCCACGCCATCACCCCGGCGACGAGCCTGGCGCACGACACGCGCGGCGAGCTGACCGGCGCGGACTACGACCGCTTCCGCCGTACCTCGCTTCTCGCCGCGGCCGGCGGATTGGCCGCGTTCGTGGTGCTGGGACTGCTCCTGTGGATGACCGGCGGCATCGCGGCACCCCGGCAGTTCTTCCTGTCGTATCTGGTGGCGTATAACTACTGGCTCGGCAGCGCGCTCGGCTGCCTGGTCTTTCTGATGCTGCAATACGTCACCGGCGGCGCCTGGGGACTGCTTCTGCGCCGCATCCTCGAAGCCGCAGCCAGTGCGATCCCGCTCCTGGCTTTGCTGTTCGTCCCCATCGTGATCGGCCTGCCGTATCTTTACGAGTTCGGCCAGTGGACCCCGATCGAGACCGAGCCGAAATTGCATTCCAAGGCCCTCTGGCTCAGCGCCCCGCCGTCACCGCCAAGGCCGTCCTCTTCTTCGCCTGCTGGATCGGCCTGGCGCTCCTGTTCCGCCGCTGGTCGAAACAGCAAGACGAGGGAGGCAACGGCCGCGTCCTCGAACGCTGCGAGGGGCTGGGCGCCCGGCATCGTGGTCTACGCCCTGACCATCACGTTCGCCTCGATCGACTGGGTGATGTCGCTGCAACCGGAGTGGTACTCGACGATCTACCCGGTCATGTTCTCCGTCGGCCAACTGCTCAACGGCTACGCCTTCGCCCTGACCGTGTTTCTGCTCCTGGCCGACCGCCCGCCATTTGCCGGCAATGTCCACCCGGCCCACATGCGCGACTTCGGCAGCCTCTTATTGGCGTTCGTCATGTTCTGGGCGTATATGTCGTTCTCGCAATTTCTCCTCATCTGGGTGGGCAATCTGCCGGAAGAGATTCCGTGGTATCTGCGCCGCAGCCGCGAGGGTTGGCAGTACGTCGTCATCGTCATTGCCATCTGTCATTTCGGGTTGCCGTTTTTGCTCCTGCTCCTGCGCGACATCAAGGAACATCGGAGGCGTTTACTGGCGGTGGCCGCCGGCTTACTGGCCATGCGCTTCCTCGACATGTTCTGGTGGGTCGAGCCGGCGTTGAACCACCAGGGCGAGTATTTCTACTGGCTTCTCGACCTATCGGCGTGGGTGGCGATCGGCGGCGTGTATTTGTGGTGGTTCCTCGGGGAACTCAAGAGCCGGCCGCTCTTGCCGCTCAAGGATCCCAACTTAGCGGAGGCCCTGCGCGATGAGTGAACATATTCAATCGCTGAGCGGGGAGCGTCAGCCCCCTGATTTCGGGCCTTCTCAGGGGGCTGACGCCCCTCGCTCAGAGGATCACGAGCGCACGCCCGGCGTTTTCCACGAAAGAAGCCAATTTAGTATGCGCCTCGTCCTCTGGGTCGCTTTCGGCCTGGTCGTCACGGCCGTGGTCCTTCACTTCGCAGTCGCGGGGATTCTCGCCCTGGACGAAAGGCGCAACTTGCCGCCGGCCGGAAGCGAATCCTCCCTGGCGCTGGAGGACGCGAGCCGGCCGCTGGGGCAACGTCTGCTCGACGTGCCGGCGCCGCACCTGGAGGGCATTGAACGCGAGACCAGTCTGCTTGTCCTCCGCGCCGGCGCTCACGAAGACCGCCGGTTTTTCGTCGGCCCGACCGTCCCCATCCGCATCGGCGACAACCCGAACGCCCGCCTGTTTGAGCTGCGCGAAGGGCAGGAAGTGACCATCACCTATTACATGCCCGGCGGCGTCGATGGCGGCTTCGGCGTCGTCACGTCCGTCACCAGTCCGCCGGGGAAGACGCGGAAGAACGACGAACACGCACTCCCTCAGGCGACGCAAACGCTTACGGCAACCGTCCTCCGCATCGAGCCGCGCAGCGTGGCGGCGGCGCGCGAATGGGCGGAAGTGCAAATGAACCGCTACGGCTGGGCCGACCAGCAAAAAAAGGTGGCGCGCATCCCAGTGGCCGAGGCAATGGAGCAAATCCTGCGCTCCAAGGAGTTCCAACCTCCAAAGAAAAAGGGCGCTGCCTCTGTTCCGCCTACGCGCTCGAATTCCGGACGTGGTAAGGAGGACATGAAATGAAGCACTTGGTTCTCCCTACCTGCGTCGTGCTGGGACTTTGTGCCAGCGCGATCCGCGCGGACGAAGGCGATCCGCCGCCGATCCTACGTGAAGTGACCCTGCGGCAAAATCTCAACGCCCAGGTGCCGCTCGACCTGCCATTCACCGACGAAACCGGCCAGACCGTCACGCTGGCGGATTGCACGGGCGGCAAGACGACCATTCTCGTCCTGGCCTACTTCCGTTGTCCGAAATTGTGTACACAGGTACTCAACGACTTGCTCAAAGGGCTGCGCGGCGTGCCGTGGAACGTCGGCAGCGAGTTCAACGTCCTTACCATCAGCTTCGACGACCGCGAAACGCCGGAGATGGCGGCGGCGAAGAAAAAGAATTACATCGAGGATTACGGCCGGCCAGGCGCGGAGAACGGCTGGCACTTCCTGACCGGGCAGCAGGTGCCGATCCTGCGGCTGGCCAACGCGGTCGGCTTTCAGTTCCGCTACGACCCGAAGAACGACCTGTTCGCCCATCCTAGCTGCATCATGATTCTGACGCCCGAGGGCCGGGTGTCCCGCTATTTCCTGGGTCTCCAGGACATTACGTTCGCTCGCGATCTCCGCCTGGGACTGGTGGAGGCGTCGGAACGCAAGATCGGCCCGGAGGTGAAAGATCGCGTGATGCTGTTCTGCTTTCGCTACGACCCGGAGACGGGCAAGTACACGATGACGGCGTTGAATCTGGTGCGTGCGGCGGGGTTCGTCACGGTGCTCGTGCTGGGGTCGGCATTGTTCGTGGTATGGCGGCGCGAACTGCGCAAGTACCAGCCCGGAGCGCCAGCGACGGGTTGACCCGTCGCTGGCGCTCCGGGCTGGTCAAACGTGTTGTTAAGGGCTTCGCGATGTTTGCCGAAATTCCGTTGTTCCCCGAGCAGGCTTCGACCATGGCCGAGCGCGTGGACCATTTGTTCTTTTTCCTCTGCGTCGTCACGGGCGCGATGGCCGTGCTCGTCACGCTGCTGATCATTTACTTCGCCTTCCGCTATCGCCGCCGAGCCGAGGACGAAACCACGCCGCGCATCACCGGCAACGACCCGCTCGAATGGTTCTGGACCATCGCCCCGCTGTTCGTCTTCCTCGTCATGTTCCTATGGGGGGCGAGCATTTATACGTCGGTGGCCCAGCCGCCGCCGGACGCCCCGGAGGTGTTCGTCGTCGGCAAACAGTGGATGTGGAAGATTCAACATCCCGACGGCCAGCGCGAGATCAATGAGCTGCACCTGCCCGTCGGCCGGCCGGTCAAGCTGATCCTGACCTCCGAGGATGTCATCCACGATTTCTTCGTGCCGGCCTTCCGCACCAAGATCGACGTGATACCCGGCCGCTACGTGCAGACGTGGTTTCACCCCACCAAGGTTGGCCGCTTTCACCTGTTTTGCTCGCAGTACTGCGGCACCAGCCACGCCAACATGGTCGGCTCCGTCGTAGTCATGGAGCGCGACGAGTACCGCGATTGGCTGGATGAACACGCCGAAGGGTCGCTGGCCCTGCAAGGTCGCAAGCTGTTTTTGAAACTGCAATGCGTCACCTGCCATAGCGCCAACGCCCAGGCTCGCGCCCCGGTGCTGGAAGGGTTGCACAACCAGACGGTCAACCTGCGCAACGGCCGAACCGTCCTGGCGGATGACGGCTATCTGCGCGAGTCGATCCTTTATCCCGAGGCCAAGGTCGTACAGGGCTGGGAGCCGATCATGCCGACCTTCAAGGGCCAGGTCAGCGAGGAAGAGTTGATTCAGATCCTCGCCTACATCAAGTCGCTCAAACCGGGACAAACGCCGGTACGGACGGAGGAGTTTCCGCCGCCGCTCGGTGCCCCGACCATGCCGCCCGGGGGCAACCCCCGGCCGCCGGAGTCCGTGCCAACCCAGCCATCGGAAGGAAAGAGCACCAAGCCATGAGCAGCGCCATCACCACAGGCTTTGTCCCCCAGGCGAAAGCCCGGCCGCCGCGCACGCCCGAGGTCCATTATCTGAACAATGCCTTCGGCGTGAAGTCGTGGCTGTTGACCACCGACCATAAGCGCATCGCCATCCTGTATCTCATCACCCTTACGATCCTGTTCTTCGTCGGCGGGGCGGCCGCCACGGTGATCCGCCTCAATTTGATGACGCCGACCGGCGACCTGGTGCCGGCCGACACCTATAACAAATTGTTCTCGGCCCATGGCATCATCATGGTGTGGTTCTTTCTCGTGCCGGTGGTGCCGACCGTGATCGGCAATTTCATCCTGCCGATGATGATCGGCGCCCGCGACCTCGCCTTCCCCAAGCTGAATCTGCTCAGCTGGTACATCTTCACCCTCGGCGCCATCATCACGCTCTGGGCCATCCTCGCCGGCGGCGTCGATACGGGCTGGACGTTCTACACGCCGTTCAGCACCAAGTCCGCCCGCACCAACGTCATCCCGACGATCTTCGGCATCTTCGTGTCCGGCTTCTCGTCGATCCTCACTGGACTGAACTTCATCGCCACCATGCACACGATGCGCGCCCCGGCATGACCTGGAAGCGCATCCCGTTGTTTCTGTGGTCCACCTACGCCACTAGCGTGATTCTCCTGTTAGCCACGCCGGTCCTGGCCATGGCGCTCATCCTCTTGATGGTCGAACGCGCCTGGGGCGTCGGCATCTTCGACCCGGAGTTGGGCGGCGACCCGGTGCTGTTTCAGCACCTGTTCTGGTTCTACTCGCATCCGGTGGTTTACGTGATGGTGTTGCCGGCGATGGGCATCGTCAGCGAAGTCATCACCTGTTTTTCGCGGAAACATATTTTCGGTTATATGTTCGTGGCCTGGTCCAGCGTCGGCATCGCCGTGCTGAGCTTCCTCGTCTGGGCGCACCATATGTTTGTGGCCGGGCAATCGGTTTATTCCGCGATGATCTTCTCGGCGCTCTCCTACCTCGTGGCCGTGCCGTCGGCCATCAAGGTCTTCAACTGGACGGCGACGCTTTACAAGGGGTCGATCTCGTTCGAGACGCCGATGCTGTTCGCGCTGGGCTTCATCGCGCTCTTCACGATGGGCGGGCTGACGGGACTGATGCTGGCGGCGCTGGGCGTGGACATGCACGTTCACGACACCTATTTCATCATCGCGCACTTCCACTTCATCATGGTGGGCGGCACGGTGATGGCGTACATGGGAGGTTTGCATTACTGGTGGCCGAAGATGACTGGCCGAATGTATTCGGAGTTTCTCAGCAAGCTGGCGGCGCTCATCATCTTCGTCGGCTTCATCCTGACCTTCTTGCCGCAGTTCGTCCTCGGCTACCTCGGCATGCCGCGCCGTTACCACGTCTACCCGCCGGAATATCAGGTGCTCAACGTCATGTCGTCGGCCGGGGCGTCGATCCTGGCCGCCGGTTACGTGTTGCCTCTGATTTACCTGTTCTGGTCGCTGTACGCCGGGAAGCCGTCCGGCCCCAACCCGTGGGGGGCGACCGGCCTGGAATGGCAGACGCCCTCGCCGCCGCCGCCGCACAACTTCGACGAGACGCCCGTCGTCACGAGCGGACCTTACGAGTATTCCCTGGAGGAATCCGAACTTGTCCACTAACCACTCCGTCCTGGCCCACCACTTCGAGGATCTCGAGCAGCAGCGCGAGACCGAGACGATGGGCATGTGGCTGTTTCTGGCGACGGAGGTGCTCATCTTCGGCGCCCTCTTCACCTGCTACACGGTGTACCGCCTGCGCTACGCGCACGACTTCGAGGCGGCCAGCTCCAAGCTCAACATCCTGATCGGCTCCATCAATACCATCGTCCTGCTCTCCAGCAGTCTAACGATGGCCCTGTCCGTCCGCGCCGCCCGCGTCGGCCTCCAACGGATGCTGTTGACCTGCCTGGGATTGACGATCCTGCTGGGCGGCATTTTTCTCGGCTTTAAGGCGCTGGAGTACTACATCGACTACGAGGAAGGTCTGGTCCCCGGCGCGTCCACCTTCAAGGAAAAGCAAGATCAGTGGACGGAGTTGTCGCCGCCGGCGGACCCGCAGCACGTCAAGCTCATGCTGGTGTTTTACTACATCATGACCGGCCTGCACGCGGTCCACATGCTCGTCGGCATGGGACTTCTAATCTGGCTCGTCCTCCGCGCCCGCAAGGGCGAGCTGACGCCGGTGCGCTACATGGCCGTCGAGGTCGTCGGCCTGTACTGGCACTTCGTCGATATTGTTTGGATCTTTTTGTTGCCGCTCTTGTATTTGACGGGCACGCACCACGGCTCGGACTTGCATTTTTAGCCCCCGGCTTGCCGGGGGTTCGTCTCCCCCGGCAAGCCGGGGGCTATGTGAGGAGGCGCGTCATGTCGGAACCGATCACGCCGACGCGGACCTATTACGCGGTGTTCGCGGCCCTCATCGCGCTGACGTTGTTGACAGTCGGCGTGTCGTTTCTGGAGCTAGGTCCCTGGCACACGACGATCGGCGTCCTCATCGGCGCGCTCAAGGCGACGCTCGTGATCCTGTTCTTCATGCACCTCTTGCACAGCCCGCGGACGTCGTGGCTGGCGTTCCTGGCGGGCCTGTTCTGGTTCGGCATCCTCATGGCGCTGACCCTGTCGGACTACCTGTCGCGACACGTTCTGGCGTACTGAGTCTGTCGTAATCCCTTCCTCTTTATCCGCGAACTCCAGGCGGGCGTGTTCCCTCGCTGGCGCGTTGGGCTAGTGTCCCCCTGCCCAACGCGCCAGCGAGGGAACACGCCCGCCCTCCAGCATTTTTGGGAATAATCCATTTTTTGTGGCGGATCGGCGTTTATTCCGGGCTTGTTGAAAGAGAGGCAGCGACCGGTGTCTCGTCGTTCCGAGTGATGCCATGACGCCCCCTGCATTGCCGCGGGGAAAGTGAGGCGGTCCTGTCTCATGGCTCGTCGCCCGCGCCAGTGTCCGGAAAGGCCAACCCGGCTTGACTGAACCAAGACTACTCTAACGTACAGGAGTGACTCACATGGGTATGTGGATCAAGGCATCAGGGATCGCCATTGCTTGTGGAGTGTTGTTTGCGGAACTTTCTCGGGCTGGTTATGTCCCTCCGGCCCCGATTCCGGAGATCGCCGAGGAAATATCCTTTCAATCTCTGCTCACGGACATGGCTTTACCATCGATCAGTCCCAACCCCCACAATTCTCCCGCGACTCTCTCTTACCAAGGATCGTTCAGCCAAGGGGTACCGACAACTCAGGACGGATGGGCTGGGACTTTTTCAGGCACATACCTTGGCTCATCAGTGACTGGTTCGATGAGTGCGCAAACGGTGGGCGACCCCGATTGGAAGTTAACTGGCACAATAACGCAAGGCTCCATGAGCGTTAAGCTGGCCGGGACGCTGGTTCAGGATCCGAAGGACCCGACGAAATTTAACCTGGAAAATACAACATTCGGGAACTATAAGTGGTCTAGCCCCGACCAGCTAACAGAAACATTTCAAGGTAACCAGTCCGTCTTAACCGGCACGATCGACCAGAGCGATGGGGTTATTACCGTGAGTTACAAAGCGAGATTCGCTGTTGACGTAAACAATGGCAAGGTGACTTCCACGTTTGAGCAAATCAGTCCCAAGGTGAACAACCCCGTCAAGTGGTCAGATGGTGGCAAAGCCAAATATCAAGTCATAAACGACGGCAACGGCTTCCTTGGAACGATGAATGACCAAGTGGCCACTGTGCCTGAGCCAGCCACAGCGACTCTGCTCGGCGCGGGCACCTTGACCCTGCTCGGCTACGGCTGGCGGCGCCGCAAGCAGATCTCATGATCCGCGAACTGTCTTACGAAGCGTCCTTGGATGGAAGCATCAAAACCCTTTCCAAAACTCCACCGCTGGCCAACCTATTCAGATCTATACCCGTCCGTATCTTCTCCTCCGGGCCGCCGGCTTGAAAAAGCCGACGGCCCTTGTCTTTTTCAACATCCCGATGGCCCAAGCAACTCACCGAGCCGGCGCAAAAAATGTATTTTTCCGCGGCGGATTGGCGGCGTTTCCGGGCTTGGTGAAACAGAGAGGCAGTGATCGGCGTCTCGGTGAGCTGTTTGAGTCGTGGTCCCAACCCCATGTAACAGGGCATTGGACTGGTTCCCCTCACGGTTCTCGCCCCGGCCGGCGGCCGGGAGGCCCGCCGACCGACCGAGACGCCGATTTCTGTCCCCGGCATTCCTGGCAGCCCTCCTTAGGACCCGTTCCCCTCTTTCCTTTCGAGAGGATTCTCCCATGACCGCGTCCGAAAACAGTCCCTTGATTTCCCTGCTCCGTCAACGACTGAACCAGACTCCGTCGCTGCTGCCCCGCGTCGAGCGGTTGGCCCTCCTCGCCGAACATGATGTTCCCATTCTGTTGACGGGTGAGACCGGCACCGGCAAAACCTCGCTGGCCCGGCTGCTGCACGACTGCTCCCCACGAAACAAGGAACCGTTCGTGACCGTCCCGTGTGGCGCCCTGCCTTCTCAACTGGTCGAAAGTGAGTTTTTCGGCCACCGGAGAGGGGCGTTCACGGGCGCCGACCGGGACCGCGAGGGCAAGCTCACGGCGGCCGGCCGAGGGACGTTGTTGCTGGATGAGATCGACACGCTCAGTCTGGAGCAGCAAGCCAAGTTGCTGCGCGTGCTGGACAGCGGCGAATACGAGCCGGTGGGCGGCAACGAAACATTGCGTCGAGATTGCCGCATCGCCGTGGCCAGTAACGCCGACCTGGGCGACTTAGTTCAGTGGGGAAAGTTTCGCTCCGATCTATACTTCCGCCTCCATGTTCTGCCCTTTCACCTGCCGCCGCTGCGGGAACGGGTCGAGGACATCGAACCGTTGGCCCGCGGCCTGGTCTGTCGTTACACCGCCCAGCTGGGCAAGGAGCCTTTCGACATCAGCCCGGAAGCGCTGGCGGCACTGGAGGCGTATCCCTGGCCGGGGAACATCCGCGAGCTGGACAACGTAATGCGCCAGGCGGTGCTGTTGAGTCGGAGCACGGTCTTATTGTCCCGGCATCTTCCCGACTGGGTTCGCAAGGGGGCCGTCGCAAGTGATCAAACCGCAACGGCAGCCCGACGACCACTCGGCAGCGAGCGTGAGGCGGCGGAGAAGGGACTGATCCGGCGCGTGTTGGCGGACCACCGCCAGAGCCGCACCCGCGCGGCCCGGGAACTGGGCATCAGCCGGGTCACGCTTTATCAGAAGATAAAAAAGTACGGCCTCGCCCCCAAGGGAGACTAGAATAAAGGAGGTGCCGAGACATTGCCTCCTTACAGGGGTGACGTGGCCATGTCCTATGCCGGTTATTTTCTCATTGCCAAGCCCGTCCTTCACGATCCGAACTTCAAGCGCTCGGTGGTCTTCTTGCTGGCGCACAACGCCGAGGGGGCGTTCGGCCTGATCGTCAATCGACCGGCCCAGGCGGAAGGACTGCCCTGGCCCCTGTTCGCGGGCGGCCCTTGCCCGTCGCCCGGATTGCTCATGCTGCACGGTCACCCCGAATGGGCCGAGGCGTCGGACGATGCGCCGGAGTCGGAGAAAGAGGAGGAGCTGGCGCCGGGCATTTACTCCGGGGACGCCGCCTGTCTGGACCGCGCCACGCAGACCGAAGAGGGACAGCCGCTGCGTTTCCGTGTTTTCAGCGGCTATGCCGGCTGGGGCGGCGGGCAACTGGAGGGCGAGATGGCCGTCGGGGCCTGGGCGGTGGTGCCCGCCAACGGCACACTTCTGTTTGACACGCCGGTCGAGGAGCTGTGGGATCGCCTCTCCCCGCCACGCATCCCGGAGCCGAGCGTCAATTGAGCGCGGACGCCGCCCAACTGCTACAACCGAACGCGGCGGGCGCAAAATCCCATCCGGCACAATCTTGCTTCCCCGTCGGGGGTAGGTACGATGAACGAGAAGGGCCGCGACTCTCTCTGGCCGCGGCCCGCCCGCCCCGCTTGCCCGCCGTTCCCAACCACGGTGCCTCGATGACCGAAGCCACGCAAGAAAAAACCGGACTCGGCAATTATTTTGTCGCCAACTATCCGCCCTTCTCCTTCTGGAAGCCGGCCTACCTACCCGACGCGCGGGCCGCGCTGAACGCCGCCCCCGAACCCGACACGCCGCTGGGGTTGTACCTGCATATTCCGTTTTGCCGCAAACGCTGCAAATTCTGCTATTTTCGCGTTTACACCGACAAGAACGCCCGCGATGTCGAAA
This sequence comes from uncultured Planctomycetota bacterium, assembly GCA_963767535.1. Classification (GTDB taxonomy): domain Bacteria; phylum Planctomycetota; class Planctomycetia; order Gemmatales; family Gemmataceae; genus JAJPHU01. Next base: position 2,658,079 of record CAVYEC010000003.1, on the reverse strand, counting down.
CCTATCTCGACGCGCTCGTCAAGGAAGTGACGCTTTACAGCCGGGTGCCCCTGATCGGCGGCCGGCCGCTGAAGTACGTCTACTTCGGGGGTGGCACCCCTTCGTATCTGAGTGCGTCGCAGTTGCGCAGCCTCATGGGGCGTCTGCGGGAAGTGCTGCCGTGGGATGGTGCCGAGGAAGTGACGTTCGAGTGCGAACCGGGCACGTTGCAGCAGCACAAACTCGAAGCGCTGCGTGAAATGGGCGTGACGCGGCTCAGCCTCGGTGTCGAGAACTTCGACCCCAAAATCCTCGAATTCAACGGCCGGGCGCATCTGGAGGAGGAAATTCACCGCGCCTACGGCTGGCGCGCGACCTCGGTTTTGAGCAGATCAACATCGACCTCATCGCCGGCATGGTCGGCGAAAGCTGGGACAACTGGCAGCAGTGCGTGGCCAAGACGCTCGCCTTGTCCCCCGACAGTGTCACCGTCTACCAGATGGAGTTGCCCTACAACACGACCTTCTCCAAGGAGTTGAAACTGATCGGCCAGGACGAACCGATGAGCATCGCCGACTGGCCGACCAAGCGCGCCTGGGTCAACTACGCCTTCGACACGATGATCGCGGCCGGCTACGAAGTGTCGAGCGCTTACACGCTGGTTAAGAATCGCAAGCGCTGCCACTTTGTCTACCGCGATGCCCTCTGGCACGGGGCCGATATGTTCGGCACCGGCGTCGCCTCGTTCGGCCACGTTCATGGCGTGCATCTCCAAAACGTTGATTCGTGGGAACAATACGTGGACATGCTCCGCCGCGATGAGTTACCTCTGGGTCGGGCGCTGCCGGTCGAGCCGCGTCACCGGCTGATCCGCGAGATGATTCTGCAACTCAAAACCGGGTGTCTGGAAACCGGCTACTTCCGCCGCAAGTTCGGGACCGATATTCTGGAGGCGTTCAAGGACGGGTTCGAGCAGTTGGAGCGCGACGGTTTCCTGACGCGCACGGCCGACGGCGTCGAGGTGACGCGCGAGGGGCTGTTGCAGGTGGACCGTCTTTTGCCCGTGTTCTTCGATCCGCAGCACCGCGGCACTCGCTACACCTGAGCCGCTCTGGGGTTTACATGCCGGAGGATCGGACTTTCCTGATGGGCAAGTTCCCCGCCGTGCTGCCCGGCGGCTTACGCTACGCTGCGCAATCATATGTGGTGCCGGCCGGAAGGAAAGCGCGGTCGATTCGGCTTCACCTCCTACGCCATTCGGCTGATGCAGGACGTGTATTTCCTCGACTGGCAGGTCAGCGCCGGCGACCGCGTGGAGCTGCTTCAGCAGATCGGGCATATCGAGACCTCCAAGGCGGTTTCGGACCTGTTCGCACCGCTTGCCGGGACCATCCTCGAATTCAACCCGGAACTGCTGAAAGATCCTTCCGGCATCAATGTGGACGGCTACGGGACCGGCTGGCTGTTCGACATGGAATGCGCCTCCGAAACGCTGTGGGAAGTGGAGGAGTACGAGCGGTTCCTGGCCGAAAACTGGGAGAAGACGCAGCGTCTGATCAAGGGCAAGATCAACACCGAGGATTGAGCTGATACCATGAGCCGCCAACGTCTGACGGTCGTTCTCTCGCAGGCCCAGGGTAAGAACCCGGCGCGCGCGCCCTCGAAGAGAGCATCGCCGCCGCCCTCATCATGGAGCCGGGCCTGGACGTGTCCATCGTGCCGTACCTGTACGATCTCGATCCGCAGCACACGGGCCGGCTGTTTCTGGAGTCGATCCAGGGCGACATGGTTGTCCTGGCGTGGATGTTTCCGCGCGCCGCCTTCTGGCTGCTCGACCGCGACGGGATCAAGGGACATTACGGCGAAAATAAGATCGCGCCACCGGCCGAAGTTGATGAGGACGAGGAAGGCGGCGAACCGGAACCCCCCAAGGGCATCGGCTCCGTCGATGTGCCGGATCGTTGGATTTATGCTCTCGATCTGCGCGATCACAACAATCATCAGGTCTACATTGAAGAAGTGCGTCGCATCGCCGCCGAGTGCCGCGAGCGGCGCGAGGCGCAGTTGAAAAGCTGGGTGCAGGGCAATCCGGCCGTCGTGCAGCTGGGCCGCTATCTCCGCGAGGAAGAACCGGCGAAATCGCAGTTCACGACCGAACAATTGATGCAACAGCCGAATCGCCGCTGGTATCCGGTGATCGATTACAGTCGCTGTACCAATTGCATGGAGTGCCTCGATTTCTGCCTGTTCGGCGTCTACGGCGTGGACAAACTCGACCGACTCCTCGTCGAGAACCAGGACAACTGCAAGCGCGGCTGTCCGGCGTGCAGCCGGGTCTGTCCGGAACACGCCATCATGTTCCCCGATTACAAGACGCCGGCCATTGCCGGCGCGCCGGTCGGTAACATCAGCGGCTTGAAGATCGACCTGAGCAAACTCTTCGGCGGCGGTGACGCGCTGGCCATCGCGGCGCAGGAACGCGACCGAGAACTGGTCGCCGACGGCCGGCAGGCGGTCGGCCTGACCGTCGGCATTCCCAAACGCCAGGCGGACAAGCCGCAAGGGCCGAAGGACGATCTCGATAAGCTGATGGATGCGCTGGATGATCTGGAGATTTGAGGATCCACCTTGGCAATTCATCCATCATCCCAGACGCCCGTCCACGACCTCGGCCATCGAGGGGATGTCGATTATACGCTTATCGACAAAATGTTGCGGATGACACCGTTGGAGCGACTACGCCTTCATGAGCAATGGCGGGGGTTGTTGAAAGGAGGCCGCATGCTCCCGAACTTCGTGGAAGACGTCACCGGTCGGCTTCAGGACGCCGGGGTAGAGTTTATCGTAGTCGGGGGAGTCAGCGCTATGTTGCAAGGGGCAATGTACAATACTCTGGATCTCGACATTTGCTACCGCCGTACTCCGGAGAACATTCGGCGTTTGGTAGCGGCCTTGGCACCACTGAATCCCCGGCCGCGGCGGCTTTCCTCCCGATCTTCCATTTGTCTTCGACGAACGAACCGTGCAACTGGGATCCAATTTCACGCTAGAAATTGGCCCCGAATCGCTCGATTTACTTGGTGAGATGTCGGCAATTGGCGGCTACGAGCAAGTTATCAACGGTGCCGTGGATGCACCGTTGGGGAGCCGTATCGTCAAATCCCTCACCCTGGAGCAACTGATCGCCACCAAAACTGCGGCGGGGCGAACAAAAGACCTGGCGGCCCTACCCGAACTCCACGCTGCCCTCGAACGGAAGCGCCGCCAGGGTGATATTTCGCCATGACTTCGTTCTCGGATCTCCGGCTGGAAACTGCCTACCAGACGGCGCTCGCCGCCCTCCTCGCCGAACGCACTCCCGAAGGCCACTGGGTCGGTGAGCTTTCCACTTCCGCATTATCCACCGCCACCGCCGTGAGTGCCCTTGCGCTCGTCCGGAAGGCGACCGCCGCACGCGGTTCGTTCGATTCGCTCATCGCCGGCGGTCTGCACTGGCTCGGTTCCCACCAGAACGCCGACGGCGGGTGGGGCGATACCGTCCGAAGTTTCAGCAACATCTCGACAACGATGCTCTGTCGCGCCGCGTTTCACCTGACCGGAGCGAGCACCTCCTACGAGGACACCTTACGTCGTAGCGAGGAGTGGTTGCGTGACCGTTACGGCAAGGCATCGGAAGAATTGGCCGAGGCCGTTCGCGCTCGCTACGGCAAGGACCGCACCTTCTCGGTGCCGATCCTCATGACGAGCGCGCTGGCCGGACTCGTCGCGTGGCGCGAGGTGCCATCCTTGCCGTTCGAGCTGGCGTGCTTTCCGCAATCGTGGTTTCGCTTCCTGCGCATTCCTGTCGTCAGCTACGCATTGCCGGCGCTCATCGCCATCGGGCAGGCGGTTTATCACCATCGTCCGCCGTGGAATCCACTGACCTGTCTCGTTCGACGCATGGCGATCAACAAGAGCCTGCGCGTCTTGCAGAAGATTCAGCCCACAAGCGGTGGGTTTCTCGAAGCGACGCCGTTGACGAGCTTCGTCACGATGGGCCTGGCGAGCATCGGCCGAGCGGATCATCCGGTAGTAACGAAGTGCGTCGAGTTCCTCGTTAACTCCGTGCGTCCCGATGGCAGTTGGCCGATCGACACGAACCTGGCGACATGGGTGACGACACTATCGATCAATGCCCTTGCGGCGGCGGGAGAGCTGGAAAACCTAGACCCTAAAAAACCGTTACCCAACTGGCTGTTGCGGCAGCAGTATCAGGAACGCCATCCCTATACTGGAGCCGATCCGGGCGGCTGGGCCTGGACGGATTTGTCAGGCGGTGTCCCGGATGCCGACGACACACCGGGTACACTCCTTGCCCTTTCCCATTTCGATGCGGAGGGCAAGTATCCCAATTTTGATGAGGCGTGGTTGGGTACGGACTGGCTCCTCGGGCTGCAAAATCGGAACGGAGGCTGGCCGACCTTTTGCCGAGGCTGGGGGCACCTCCCATTTGATCGTAGCGGGGCCGATTTAACTGCTCATGTGCTTCGCGCCCTTGCGATTTGGAAACAACGCACGAACTCTCCCCAGGGCATCGACTGGCAGGATTTTACCTATGCTGCGCGAGAACTATGGCCTATCTTCCACGGCCGCACTCTGGTTCGTTGGCGAGTGCGCCGCTATGACCGGGCGATCGCACGCGGCCTGCGTTTCCTCGCCCGCCAGCAGCGTCCCGACGGCTCCTGGCTCCCGCTCTGGTTCGGCAATCAGCACGCCCCGGATGATGAAAACCCTACCTACGGCACCGCCCGCGTGCTGGCCGCTTATCGCGACCTCGATATGATGACGAGCGAACCGGCGCGGCGCGGCATCGCCTGGCTTTTGGCCGTGCAGAACGCCGACGGTGGCTGGGGCGGGGTCGCCGACACGCCTTCCAGCATCGAGGAAACCGCACTGGCCGTGGAAGTGCTGCTCGATGCCGGGCCGGAGGCGGAGGCGTCCGTGAATAAAGGGCTGGTCTGGCTCGTCCAGCAGGTGGAGTCCGGCGGCCTGGACCACCCCACGCCCATCGGGTTTTACTTCGCGAAACTTTGGTATTTCGAGAAGTTGTATCCGATAATCTTTACCGTTGCGGCACTGGGACGCGCCCGCAAGAAACTCTCCCCCGCGCGCCGTTGACCCATCCGGATCGGCTACCCTGAGGATGCACCGTGGCCACCGCTGCCGAAGCCCAAGTCGAAACGAAATCGAAACGCCCCAGCACCGCCCACTTGAAGGTGGTCCCGGAAACGCGCGAGCTGCGCGACCGCGTTCGCGCCGAGGCCGCCCGTTTCGCCCAGACGATTGACCGCAGCCGGCCCTTAACGAAGCCGGACTTGCAGAAGATGAGCGAGGACCTGCTTCGCGGCATGGGCCTGAGCGAGCAGTACCTCGGCTTCGCGATGGTGTGTATCGCCAACGAGTTCTGGCGCGAGCAGGTGCAGGCCGTCGATTTCAAGCGCCGCCTGCTCTTGTTGCCACACTGCCTCAAGCACGCTGAGGGTTGCCCGGCCGATTACGATGAATTTGGCCTCGATTGCCGCAAGTGCGGGGCGTGTTCCGTCGCGGACTTCAAGACCAAGGCCGAAGACCTCGGCTACAAGGTTCTCGTTTCCGAAGGCACGCCGATCGTCCTCAAGATCATCGTCAGCGGCCATGTCGATGCGATCGTCGGCGTCGCCTGCCTGAACGTGCTGGAAAAGGCGATCGACAAGATCCTGCTCAGCCGGCATCCCCTGCGTGGCCGCTCCGCTTCTGTCGAGCAATTGCAAGAGCACGTCGGTCGATGACGACTGGGTCGCCGAGTTGATCGACCTGAAGACGCCGCCGCCGGCGACGCGAACGAAAACGTTCGTGCATCTGCTGCGGCCTGGCCCACCAGATTTGCGAGGAGCCGGAGCTGAGCCGGCTGGCGCCGCGCATTCGCACGCAAAATTCGGAAGCGAGTAAGCCGGCCGATCCGCTGGCACAGCATGAAGGGATCGCCTACGACTGGATGGGGCAGGGCGGCAAGCGCTCGCGGCCATTCATCACCCTCGCCGCTTTCGACGCGCTCCAGGGAGCGCCGGGAACATTGTCCGTCGAGGGCTGTGCGCCTCCCGATCACGTCCGCCGCACCGCGCTGGCCATCGAGGCGTTTCACAAGGCGTCGCTCGTTCACGACGACATCGAGGACGACGACACCTTCCGCTACGGCGCGAACGACGCTGCACCGTCAGTACGGCGTCGGGACGGCGATCAACGTCGGCGATTACCTGATTGGCCTTGGCTATCGTCTCGTCAGCCGGGAGCGCAAGGAACTGGGCGGCGACTGCGCCGCGGACATCCTCAATCGTCTGTCGGATGCCCATTTGAAATTATCCGAGGGCCAGGGGGCTGAACTGCTCTGGCGTGACGCCCGCGACAAAACGTTGACCGCCCTGGATGCGCTGAAGATTTACGCCCTTAAGACGGCACCAGCGTTCGAGGCCGCCCTGTACGCGGGGCTGCGTTTGGCGGGGCCAGCCGATCACTACGAAAAAGCCGTCGCCGATTTCAGCAAGAACCTCGGCGTCGCCTTTCAGATTCTCAACGATCTGAAGGACTGGGACGGCGACAGCGATAACAAATTGATCGCCGGGCAGGACGTGCTAGCGGCCCGGCCGACCTTGCTTCTGGCCTTGGCCTTGGAAGGCTCGACGCCCGCCGAGCGCGAGGAACTGCTGGCCCTGCTGCAACGCGGCAACGAGAAGGACGCCGCCGCCACTCTCGATCGGGTTCGCCAGCTTTTCACCAAGGCCCAGGTCTTCGCGAAAGCGGAGAAGCTCGTCGAGAAGTATCGCGCCCGCGCGGAAGCGATCGCCGACGAGATCCAACCCACCGAACTGCGCGAACTCCTCTATTACATGGTCGATAGCGTGCTCGACCGCCAGCCGTCGCCGGAACCCGAAGTCCCGCCTCTGATACAATTATCCGTATGAACTTTCCTCCCGACCCGGCCGGCACAGACGTTCAGGGCCTCTTTTCCCTGTTCCCACCGGCCAACTACATGAGCCGCGGCGAACTCGTGCCGCCCGGCCGCGTGCCGCAGCCCTATCACGGCCTGCTCGTCCACGAACATCACATGACCGTCACCGTCGAGGCGCATCACGGGGATCTGGTCGATGTGAAGGTGCTGGAATATCGCGTGGCCGGCGATTCCTACTCCCGGAAGATCCTGCTGACGCTGAAACGCACCGGCCGGGTGGTGATGTTCGGCCTGATGCGCGTCAACTTTCGCTATTGCAGCGAGGAGGTGCGGCAGAGAATCCTCGCCGGCGACACGCCGCTGGGCCGCGTTTTGATTGAGGCCAACGTCCTGCGGCGGATCGAGCCGACGGCGTTCCTGCGCGTGATCCCCGGTGCGGCCATGATGGGCTGGTTCGGACTCGACAGTCCCCGGCCGACCTATGGCCGCTTCGCCCTGATCCACTGCGACGAACAGCCGGCGGTGGAGTTGCTGGAGATCGTCACGCCGGAGTGACCGTCGCCGCGCAATGGCCATGCCGACGCGCGTCCGATAACCTGACAAGGGCACTCGCCCCCGGTCTTTCCGCGGGGCATTTGTGTTTTCGTGTTCCCTCTCTCCACCTGGAGATCTCTCGTGGCCTCCGACCTTCCCACCGGCCGGCAACCGCTGACCTTCCGGCACTGGCTCATCCTGATCCTCGCGGCCATCGGCTTCGGGTTCGACATCTACGTGCTGCTCATCATGCAATATATCGGCCGGGAGTTGCTCGGCGAACTGCTCCCCGGTGCCGACCTGGCCATCCGGCGGCACTGGCAGGGGTTGCTCTTCTGGGTGCCGATGATGGCCGGCGGAGCGGTCGGCCTGGTGGGCGGCTACCTGACCGACCTGCTCGGCCGCCGTCGCGTGCTGACGTTCAGCATCCTGCTGTACGCCATCGCAACCTTCGCCTCCGGCTACTCGACCTCGCTGCCCATGTTCCTGGTTCTTCGCTGTCTGACCCTGATCGGGGTGTGCGTGGAATTCGTGGCGGCCATCGCCTGGCTGGCGGAGCTTTTCCCCCAGTCCGAACAGCGCGAGCGGGTGCTCGGTTACACGCAGGCGTTCTCGTCCTTCGGCGGCCTGACCGTCGCGGGCGTCTACCTGTTCTTCAACCACTACCACGCGCAATTGCCGGCCTTGCAGATGCCCGACTTCCTGGCCGGCGCGCTGGGCACGGTGGCCAACGGCCACGCCACCTGGCGCTACACGCTGCTTTCCGGCGTGATCCCCGCCATCCCGCTCATCGTGATCCGGCCTTTCATGCCGGAGTCGCCGGTCTGGTGCAGAAGAAGGCGGCCGGGACTCTGAAGCGGCCGAGCGTAGCCGCGCTGTTTTCGCCGGAGTTAAGACGAACCACGATCGTGACGACCCTCATGTTCGCCTGTAGCTACGGCGTGGCCTTCGGCGGCATCCAGCAGGTGCAGTACATGGTCGAGGCCATGCCGACCTACCAGGCGCAGGTCGAGAAAGTGAACACGAGCGATGCCAGAGCGGCCCAGACGGCGAAGGCCGCGCTCACCCGCGAGATGACGGGTCGCTACGGCACCGCCCAGGAGATCGGCGGACTCCTGGGCCGGTTCTTGCTGGCGATGTTGGCCGTGTACGTCGTCAGCCGGCGGAACCTGCTGCGTCTGTTCCTGGTTCCCTGCCTGCTCGTCGCGCCGCTTGTCTTCGGCTACGGCGTGCTGCACAATCAGGAATTAGTCACGTTCAACGTCGGCGGTGGGCCGATCCAGATCACGGCGTTTCACGTCGGCATCTTCCTCGTGGGCCTGTTGACCGTGGGCCAGTTCAGTTTCTGGGGCAACTACCTGCCGACCGTCTACCCGGTTCATCTCCGCGGCACCGGCGAGAGCTGCGCGGCCAACCTCGGCGGGCGCATCCTCGGCACCTCGTTCGCGCTGGTGACGAGCGAGGTCGCGGGCCTGTTGGCGCAGGGCGGTAGCAAACCCAGCCCGGTGCAGGAGGCCGCGAACATGGCTTACGCCGCGGCGGGGGTCGTCGGCTTCGTCATGCTGGCGGGGTTCTTGCTGTCCTTCTTCCTCCCCGAACCGGTGCCCGAGAAGACCGTTGTTTGAAAGTCGGCGCAGCGGGGTGGCCATGCGCATCACGTACATCACGGCCGGGGCCGGCGGCATGTTTTGCGGCTCCTGCCTGCACGACAACACCCTGGTGGCCGCCCTCGTCCGCCGCGGCCACGATGCGCATCTGGTGCCCACCTACACGCCCATCCGCACCGACGAGCCGGACGTCAGCCAGAAGCGCGTCTTCCTGGGCGGCATCAACGTCTACTTGCAGGAAAAGCTCGGTCTCTTTCGACACACGCCCTGGTTTCTCGACCGCCTGCTCGACGCCCGGCCTCTGCTACGCTGGGTGGCGCGCTTCGCCGTCAAAACACAGGCGGAAGACCTCGGCGATCTGACGATCTCCGTGCTGCAAGGCGAGCACGGCCACCAGAGCAAGGAGGTGGCCAAGCTCGTCTCCTGGCTGGCAAGCGAGATCAAACCCGAAGTCGTGCATCTCACTGCCGCGCTTTTGTCGGGACTGGTCCACGAGCTGAAACGCCAACTGCGTGTGCCGATCCTGTGTTCGCTCCAGGGCGACGATCTCTTTCTGGAATCGCTGCCGCCGTCGCACCGCAGCCGGGCGCTGGCGCTGGTCCGTGTCCACTGTCGCGAGATCGACGGTTTCCTCGCCACCTCCGCTTACTACGCGGACTTCATGGCCGACTATCTTACCATCCCGCGCCAGCGCATCCACGTCGTTCACCCCGGCCTCAACCTCACCGGCCACGGCGGGCCGCGCCCCCCTACCCCCCCACTTCGGGGGGGGGTAGGGGGGGGCGGCCGTTCACGATCGGCTATTTCGCCCGCATCTGTCCCGAAAAAGGGCTGCACGTTCTCGCCGAGGCATTTCATCTTTTGCGGCAGACGCCCGGCACGGAACGATGCCGCCTGCATGTCTCCGGCTGGCTCGGCGCCAACAACCGCGCCTATTTCGAGGACATCCAGAAGAAGATGAAGGATCGCGGCTTGGGCGACCATTTCCAGCACGTCGAATCACCGGATCACGAGAGCAAGGTGCGCTTCTTGCACGGCATCGACGTATTGTCCGTGCCGACGACGTACCGCGAGCCGAAGGGCCTGTACGTGCTGGAAGCGCTGGCCAACGGCGTCCCGGTGGTGCAGCCGCAGCACGGTTCCTTCCCGGAGCTGCTCGAAGCGACCGGCGGCGGACTGCTCGTCAAGCCGGATGATCCGCACGACCTGACCCGTGCCTTGCGGCAACTGTTCGACAATCCTGCCCACCGCGACGAGCTGGGCCGCAAGGGCAAGGAGGCCGTTCACGCCCGCTTCCACGCCGACCGCATGGCGACGGAAACCGTCGCGATTTACGATCAATACGTCCGGGAGCCAGCCAAGGAGCTTGCATGATGTCCGCGCCGTTTCGCGTCAGCCGCCGGGTCGATTTCGCCGATACGGACATGGCGGGCATCATCCACTTCAGCAACTATTTCCGCTACATGGAGTTCGCCGAAGTCGCGTTTCTGCGTTCGCTCGGCCTGTCCGTGGCGATGACGTGGGGTGAGGAACATCTCGGCTTTCCGCGCGTGTCGGCGACGTGCGATTTCATGCGTCCGATCCGCTTCGAGGACGTGGTAGATATCGACGTGCGCGTCGAGCGCGTCGGCAGCAAGTCCGTGACGTATGCGTTCGAGTTCACGCACGCGGGGCAAACGGTGGCCCGTGGCAAGGTCAGTGCGGTTTGCTGCCGCGTGCGGCCGGGCGTTCACGCGATCGAGTCGGTGGAAATTCCCGAAGGGATCCGCGCTCGGCTCCTAGAAGGGATCAAATCCGGTTAGCGCCGCTTCGCAGAAGCGTCTCTTACGCTTCCGCGAAGCAAGCGAATCAATCACTTTTTCTCGCGTTTGAGGACCAGTAGCACGATGCCGCTGCCCTCCTTGCTCTCGAACTCCGTCGGCCGCTCGTCTGGTCCTGCCGGCTTCTTGGCGCAGTAGGTCAACGTGTCTCCCTCCAGTTTGTAAATGCCCGGCCGGGTTTCTTCCCCGCCGGGGAGGTTAACGATGACGTCGAGGGTCTTGGGTTTCGCGGAGGGGTCGAGCTTGTAGCCAGCCTCACGGGTTCCGTCCTTGTGCTTGACAATGAGCTTGTCGGCCGTGAATTCGTAGGTGGAATTCTTGATGCGCTTGCCCTCGGCGCCCTGAAGTTCCTGACCGTCCGCCTTGCCGGATTCGAACGTCCATACGCCCAGGATTTTCTCCGCATCCGTCTTCTCGGCATCCGCTTTCGTCTTCTTGGCGTCGGCTTCCGTCGCCAGGAGGTGATAGGCAAACGCACCCGTTCCGCCGATCAGGAGGAGAAGGGCCAATCCCAACACCGCTAGAGTTTTCATCTTTGCTACGAACATGGTGTGTAAAACTCCCTTCGTGAGCGCGACGGTCTGTGCCGACACGATTCCGGCGGCCACGTCCTCCGCCGCGAAGGAGACGGCAGCCTTGAGAGTCGAATCGAGGAGGGCCGGCGGCAAGGATACCGCCAGCAATTCCGTGGACAACGCGGTCGTGATTGCCGTCGTGCCTAGGATCAGTCCCCGACGAGTCAGCCGCTTGCGCAGCATCTCGCGGGCGCGGGACAGACGGGTCTTGATCGTCCCGATGGGGCAGCCGAGTTCGCCGGCCGCCGCCTCGTTGCTGCGTCCTTCGAGATAGCACAGCACGACCGGAATGCGATACTTGATCGGCAGACCTCGTACTTCCTCGGTGATCGCCGAGGCTAATTCCCAAGATTCGTCAGAATCTCTCGTAGCCACGGCCATGTGCTCCCGGTTTGTGGTCTCGCGCGTCTGACGCCGTGCCGCCAGCAAGCGCGCGCGTGAGGCGACCCGCATGGCGACGCCGTAGAGCCAGTTGCCGAGCAGTTCGCGCCGACCGATCACCGCAGCCTTGCGCACCAGGATGAGGAAGGTGGCCTGGAAGGCATCCTCGGCGTCTTGGGCGTGGCGGAGCAGACGCCGGCACACTCCGAACACCATCGGGCCGTGTCGGGACACCAGCGCCGCGAAGGCGGACTCATCACGCCCGGACACGAAGCGTTCCAGTAATTCCGCGTCGGATGCCTGCAAGGTGGCCGACCCTCGGCAAAGGATGGTGCTGTCCACCGTCTGTCTTCCGATCACAAGTCACGTCCTCCCTTGCGCGTTGTCTACCAGAATACTGCACGGGGAGCCGCTTGGGGTTTCGTCTTTTCGGACGTGAGGAAGGAGGGGGCGGCCACTCGATCACGAAGGGAGGGGACTTCGGAAAAGTGGCAACCTGGCAAACTGGCCCGGAAAAGCCTTATGCGGCAAGGACTTAGATGTTTGCCAGGTGTTCTTTCGATTGGCAGAGTGACAAGGAAGGAGCCTTCCCAACATGGAATTGAGAAGGCTCCTTCGCAGTATTGCGGGGAAGAGAACGATCACTTTTTCTCACGTTTTAGGACCATGAGCATGGTCCCGCCGCCCTCTTTGCTCTCGAATTCCGTCGGCAGGTCGTCTCTGCCGCCCGAGTGTTTCCCGCAGATGGTCAGCGTGTCTCCTTCCAGTTTGTAGATGCACCGCATCTTCTCTTCCCCGCCGCCCGGAACCATGTGGACGATCTCGATGGTCTTGGGCTTCGTCGTGGGGTCGAGCTTGTAAGTGGACTCCCTGTCCCCGTCCTTGCGCTTGATGATGACCTTATCGGGCTTGAACTCCACGATGGAGTTTTTGATGGCCTGGCCCTCTAAGCCGGGCGCGTCCTGCCCGTTCATCTTGAGCGTGGTTACCTTCCACTCGCCCAGGATGGTTTCCTTGTCCGTCTTCTTGGCGTCCTCGGCCAGGAAGCGATAGGCGAACGCCCCCGTCCCGCCGGCCGTGAGGGATAGGACCAGCACTAACGCCGCCAGTTTCTGGATCTTGGTCACGAGCATGGTGTGCAACACTCCTTTCGTGAGAGCGACCGCCCGCGCCGAGACGATTCCGGCGGCAGCCACATTGCCCGCCGCGAAATACATCGCGGTCTTGACGGTCGAATCGGCCAGGCCCGGCGGCAACGACGCCGCCAGCGCCTCGGGAGACAAAGCGGCGGCCAGCGCCGTCGTGGACAGGACCAGACCGCGACGAGTCAGCCGTTTGCGCAGCATCTCGCGGGCACGGGCCAATCGTCCCTTGACGGTGCCGACCGGCCAGCGCAGCTCGCCGGCCGCTTCCTCGTTGGTTCGGCCTTCGAGGTAACACAGCACCACCGGGCCGCGATACTTGGCCGGCAGTCGCCCCACCTCTTCCGCGAGGGCCACGGGCAATTCCGCGGCCTCGGCAGGTTCCCGCGTCGATGTGGCGACTCGCTCCATGTCCGTCGTCTCCCGCGATCGTCGCCGCGCCGCCGTCAAGCGGCGCGGCCGGCCACGCGGACGGCGACCCCATAAAGCCAGTTGCCGAGCAGCTCGCGCCGGCCGATGCCGCCCGCCTTGCGCACCAGCACGAGGAAGGTGGCCTGGAAGGCATCTTCTGCGTCCTGGGCGTGACGCAAAAGGCGCCGACAGATGCCCAGCACCATCGGGCCGTGCCGGGACACCAGGGCCGCGAAGGCGGTCTCGTCGCGCCCGGACACGAAGCGTTCCAGTAGTTCGCCGTCCGTAAGGTCCATCGGTTCGCCGACCACCGAGCAGACGGAAGACTGTTGCCCTTTCACCGATCCCATCCTCCCAAGCGCTTAGTCTACCCGAGTACTGCACCCGGAATACGATTTGGATACAGTTTTTCTGGTTTGCCCCTCGGAGAGAACCGGAACCCCATAGAATAGCCCTTCGGCAGCGTGGAAAGATACCTGCGCTCCGGGCAGAAATGTCGGCCGCCGACGGATTCGATCATGACTGAGCGTTTCAAGGTCCGTGTCACGAAAGACCATCTGGTCTTCTGCTCCGGCCACTTCATCAGCTACGAGGGTGATAAGTGCGAGCGCCTGCACGGACACAATTACCGCGCCGCCGTCGAGATCGAGGGCGACCTGGACGACAATCACTACGTCTTCGATTTCATCGCGCTGAAGCACCGCACGAAAGAGATCACCGATGAGCTGGACCACCGCATGATGCTGGCGACGCGCAATCCGTTTATCCACGTCGAGGAGGGGCCGCGCGGCGTCCACGTCCGCTATCGGGACCGCGAATGGCTGTTTCCCCGCGAGGATTGCGTGCTGTTGCCCATCGAGAACACCACGGCGGAACTGCTGGCTCGCTACATCGCCCTCCGGCTCGTCGAGGCGTTGCAGCGCCGGCACAACTATCGACCGGCCGTGCTGCGCGTCGAGGTCGAAGAGAACATCGGTCAGTCGGCCACCTGCGAATGGCGGCCATCATAGGCCGTCCAGATCCGTCCGCGTAAGTCGGCCGTCGTGCAGCGCCGAGGCGACCAGGGCCGTTCGCACGCCGGCATCGCGCAGCGCTTGCAGATCACCGCGATTCCGCAAGCCGCCACCTGCACTGACTTCCACATCCGGGAAGGTCGCGCACAGACGGGCACACAACTCGCCGGTGCCCGTGCCGCTGCCCAGACCGACGCGCGTCAGATCCAGCACCAACAGACGCCGAACGCCCAGCCGCACCGCTTGCCCAGCAATCCCCCAGGAATCTTGTCCTTCCCAGGCGTCCCGTCGGCCCAGCGGCACGCCGTGGCGGAGATCGAGCGAGAACACGACTCGTTCGCCCAGCGCCCGCACGATTTCACCGAGCGCCGGCGGACCCGCCACGGTTTCCAGTCCGACGACCACGCTCTCGACACCGGCCGCAGCAAGCTGACAAGCACGGGTCAATTCACGCACGCCGGCATCGACCCAGAGACGATAACCTTGCTCGTGTAAACGGGCATAGAGTGCCCAGGCCGGCTCGCCGCCGGTGATCGCATCCAAATCGGCAAGGTAAAACTCGCCGAGGCCGAAATGTTTGTGGATCGCCCCGGCCACATCCAGAGGACGGCTGGAGTTCGTCAACCGGCTGACAATCGGACGATATTCGTGCCGCTGACCGCCCACGCCGCGCACCACTTCATCCTGCATCACATCCAGTACGGGAAGAATTCGCATGGCTGTATTGAATCGCTGTGGTTTGAAACGGACAAGCACCATCCTGACTGGAAAAAATGACCTATAGTTGCGTGGAGACGATTGCGCACCGTTTGGTCTTTTCGCTCGCAGCGGAGTAGCAAACATGACGGATCGGACCTTCCCGATGGCTTTCGTGGTGGCGACGGCCTTCGCCAGCAGCCTCGTCTGGGTGTTCATGATGATGGCCCAGGTAGCGCCTCGCTGAGGGATCGGAGAAGGGATGCACCGATGAAACCCGCGCGGATCGGCTTGTTGGCCCTTTGCTTGATGATTCGGCCCGAGCTGAGCGGACGGATTGCCGCACCATTTCCCACGCCTCATCGTGACACCACCCCGACACCGTTGCGACAAGTCGCACACGATTTCGCCGTCCCGAAGGGGAAGGAACGAACCGCCGCATCGCCTCGTCGTAGCGAAATCCTCCCGCCTCCCAAATCGGACGCCAATCCCGAGGTAATAGCACCAACCTCGCCCAGAGAGTCGCGGCCCGACGAAATCATGGTCGGCCCGGACGGCGTGATGTATCGGCGGCTCCCTGCCGGAAACTCGGCCGATCGTCGATAAAACGGTTGCAAAGCGCGCAC
The DNA here is from genome assembly GCA_963767535.1 of uncultured Planctomycetota bacterium. GTDB lineage: Bacteria > Planctomycetota > Planctomycetia > Gemmatales > Gemmataceae > JAJPHU01. Next base: position 2,642,331 of record CAVYEC010000003.1, on the reverse strand, counting down.
GCTCAGGACAGGATAAACGCTCGTTCGGCGGAGGGTCGCCGGACGGGCGTTTTTTCTTGGGAGAACACCATGCGCGCTACTCTGCTTCTCGTCGCCCTGCTGACCATGCTGGCGCTGTGGGCCGGCCTGCCGGCCGCTCTCGCCGACAGTTCGACGAGTGATTTCTTCAACGGCAAGGATCTCGAAGGCTGGGAAGGCTTGACGAAATACTGGAGCGTCAAGGATGGCGCGATCGTCGGCTACACGCCGGAAGACCCCAAGCACAACACCTTCCTGTGCAGCAAAAAGAAGTACAAGGACTTCGAGTTGAAATTCAAGGTCCGCCTCAAGGACGGCGTCGGCAACAGCGGCGTGCAGATTCGCAGCACTCTCAAGGATCCGGAAAAGTTCATCGTGGCCGGCCCGCAGTGTGATATGGGCACCCCCTTCTGGGGTAGCTTGTACGGGGAGGGTAGAAGGGAAGACGGGTGGGGCCTCATGATTAAGCCGTCGTCGGGCGACCTCGTCAAGAAGGTGGTCAAAAACGACGACTTCAACGACTATCACATCCGGGCGGTGGGCAAGCGCGTCACCATCAAGATCAACGGTGAAACGATGGTCGATGGCGCGTTCGAGAAGGTGCCGGAGGAAGGCATCATCGCCTGGCAGCTGCACGCCGGCTTCAAGTCGATGGAAGTGACCTTCAAGGACATCGAGTTCAAGGATCTGAGCAAGGAAAAGAAGTAGCAGAGTGGCATTACTCGAATGTCTTACCAGCCCGCAGCGCCAGCAAGGGTTTTTCGTTCCCTTGCTGTGCTGCGGGCTGGTCCAAAAGATAGAGAGTCGATGACGCGAGACGGGCTGAAGCTCTATTCCCAGATGCAGATGATCCGCCAGTGCGAGGAGCAACTGGCCCGGCGCACGCCCGCGGCCCGATCCACGGGGCCTGCCATACCTACGTCGGTCAGGAGGCCATTGCCGTGGGCGTGTGCGCGCATCTGCGCCAGGAGGATGTGATATTCAGCACGCACCGGGGCCACGGGCACGCCCTGGCCAAGGGTGTATCGCCGCGCCTCCTGTTCGCCGAGTTGTTCGGACGAGCCACCGGCTGCTCGCAGGGACGCGGCGGCAGCATGCACCTGTTCGCGCCGGAAGTCGGCCTGATGGGCACCAGCGGCATCGTCGGGCCGTCCATCCTACAAGCGGTGGGGGCGGGCTACAGTTTCAAGCTCCAGAAGACGGATCGCGTGGCCGTCGCCTTTTTCGGCGATGGTGCGGTCAATAACGGTGCCTTTCACGAAGGGCTGAACCTGGCCGGCATCTGGAAACTTCCGGTCCTGTTCGTCTGCGAGAATAACCAGTACGCCACCGAGGTCGCCTTCGAGTACTCGGCCGGCAATCCGAGTGTGGCTAGTCGCGGGGCGGTTTACGGTCTGCCCGGCGTCCTCGTGGACGGCAACGACGTGCTGGCCGTGCGGGAGGCGGCCGGCGAGGCGGTACGGCGAGCGCGGGCCGGCGGTGGCCCGACGCTCCTGGAGTGCAAGACCTACCGCACGCGTCCGCACGCCGAGGGGATGGGTGATTTCACTTACCGCACGCGCGAGGAAGTCGAGACCTGGAAGCGGCAGGATCCGATCCTGCGTCTGCGCGACACACTGCTAACCGAGGGAAGTCGCCAACGAGGACGAATTGCGAGCCGCCGACGCCGAGATAACGGCCACGGTCGCGGACGCGCAGCAGTTCGCCGAGTCCAGTCCCTGGCCCGACCCAACCACGGCGGCCAGCCATGTCTATCACGAAGGATGAGGGCCGGTGATGCGGGAAATCACCTTCGGGCAAGCAACTCTCGAAGCGCTCGCCGAGCAGATGGCCAAGGATCCGACCATCTTCGTCATGGGCGAGGGGATCGGCAAACGCGGCGGTAACTTCCGCACGACGGCCGGGCTGTACGAGCGGTTCGGGCCGGAGCGCCTTTGCGATACGCCCATTTGCGAGCGCGGTTTCGTCGGGTTGAGCGCCGGCGCGGCCATGACGGGGACGCGGCCGGTCATCGACTTCATGTTCACGGACTTCATCCTCGATGCGGTCGGCGAGGTGGTCAACCAGATTGCCAAGATGCAGTATATGAGCAGCGGCCGGCTGAAAATGCCGGTCCTGCTGCGCGGCTGCATCGGCATCGGCCATTCCGCGGCGACGCACCATTCCGGCAATTACTATCCGCTGTTCGGACATTTTCCCGGCCTGCGCGTGGTCGTGCCGTCCATGCCAGCCGACGCCAAGGGACTTCTCAACACCGCGCTGACCTGTCACGATCCGGTTTTGTTTCTGGAACACCGGGAACTGCTCGCGGTCAAAGGGCCGGTTCCCGAAGAAGATTTTCACACGCCATTCGGCAAGGCCGCCGTCGTCCGGGCCGGTACGGATGTCACCGTAGTCGCTCTGGCGCTGATGGTCCACAAGGCGCTGCGGGCGTGCGCGGAGTTGGTGAAGGAAGGGATATCGGTGGAGTTGATCGACCCGCGAACCGTCGCCCCGCTAGACTGCGACACGGTGCTGGAGTCGGTCCACAAGACCGGCAGGCTGTTGATCGTCGATGAGGCGTTCGCGCCGTACGGCATCGGCGCGGAGATCGCCGCCCGGGTAGTTGATCGCGGATTCGACGACCTCGATGCGCCGATTCGCCGCCTCAACGGCGTGCATACGCCGACGCCATACAGTCCGCCGCTGGAAGCCGCCGTCGTGCCCGGCGAGGATACCATCGCGCGGGCCGTCCGCGATCTTGTGGCGGAATGATGCGTGTGAGAGGTTTCATCAAATGGCTATTCCCATCACGGTGCCGCGGCTGGGCTGGAACATGGAAAAAGGTGTTTTCATGGCCTGGCTCGTGAGGGCAGGCGAGACGGTTCGTCCGGGCCAACCACTCTTTGAGCTGGAGGGCGACAAGGCCATTCAGGAAGTGGAGGCGCTCGACGGCGGCATCTTGCGGCTTCCCCCGGATGCTCCTCGTCCCGGCGATATGCTTCCGGTCGGAGCGCTACTCGGTTATCTGCTGGCTCCCGGGGAAGCGCCGCCGTGGGAACAGGAACTAGGCGAAAATCCGAGCGAGGGGCGTAAGCCCCCCGAGCCTGCGCTCGGGGGCTTACGCCCCTCGCTCGGTCAAAGGAAACGACGCCGGCCATCAGTCCACGGGCCAGGCGCGTTGCTCGGGAACTGGGCGTCGATTGGAAACCCCTGAAGGGGAGCGGACGGATGGGACGTATCCGCGAATCCGATGTGCGGGCCGCCGCGCCGAGGAGCAGTGCCGGGCAAATCATCCCGTTCACTCCGGTACGGCGTCTCATCGCCGAACGCATGGCAGCGGGGGCACAAACCACGGCACCCGTCACCCTCACGATACGCGCCGATGCGACGAATCTCGTCCACCTGCGCGAACAGTTCAAGGCTTCGGCCGCCCCGCCGTACACGGTTGTCCCCAGCTATACGGATTTCATCCTCAAGCTCGCCGCCACCGCCTTGTACAAACATCCCATGCTGAACTCTTCCTGGACGCCGGACGGCATCCGTGTCTCGAAGGGGATTCACATCGGCATCGCGGTAGACACCGAAGCGGGACTAATGGTGCCGGTGGTGCGCGATGTTCCGGCGCTCGGACTTCGCCAGGTCGCCGCCGTTTGCCGCGAATTGATCGAGTTGGCACGGACGCGCCGGCTGAAGCCAGAGCAAATGCAAGGAGGCACCTTCACCGTCACCAATCTGGGTTTGTACGGCATCGACGCCTTCACACCGATCCTCAATCTGCCGCAGTGCGCTGTCCTGGGAGTGGGCCGCATCTATCGGGAGCCGGCGGTTCATAACGAGCAGATCGTGCCGCGTGATAGGCTGACCTTGAGTCTGACCTTCGATCACCGAATCGTTGACGGCGCACCTGCCGCGCGTTTTCTCGATACACTCCGACAATATATCGAGCAGCCCGGACCTCTACTGATCCCCTAGCGCGTCGGCTTTCACTTTTCCGATCATTTCTCCAACGTCGCATCGTGCCGGGCATAGAGGACCAGTACGCCGCCCAGCGCGAGGACGAACGCCAGAAAGAGCAAACCGCCTGAAAAGCTGCCCGTTATCTCCTTCACCTGGCTGATAACGATGGGGCTGACGAAGCCGCCAAGATTGCCTACGGAGTTAATCGAGCGCGATCCCGCCGGCGGCGGCCGCCCCGCTGAGAAACGAGGTCGGCAGCGACCAGAACGGGGCCAACATGCTGAGCATCCCCGCCTGCGCCAGGGCCAGTCCCACCAGCACCCATCCCGGCTCTTGCACCCAGGCGACCAGCAGCCAGCCCAGGGCGGCCGTGAATGCCGAGCCGGCCACATGCCAGCGCCGCTCGCCGGTGCGATCCGAATGCGTTCCCACTACGACCATGCTGACGATGGTTGCTAGATTTGGCACGGCCGCGATCAGACCGACCTGGAAGCTGTTCAGGCCGGCGAAGCGATCCGACACGAGCTTGGGAGCATAGGCACCAAAGCCGTATGCACCCATCGACACCGTGAAGTAAACTGTACAGAGCAACCAGACGCGCGGGTTGGACAGTGTTTGCAGCAGCGTCAAACCGTGATGCTGTTCGCGGTGCCGTTCCTCTCGGCTCATGCGTGCGGCGAGCCAGTCGCGCTCCGGAGCCGTTAACCAACGTGCCTGTTCGGGGCGATCCGTCAGAAAGTAGAGCGCGATGACGCCGAGAATCACGGTGGGGACGCCTTCCAGCAGAAACAACCACCGCCAACCCGCCAGGCCCGCAGAGCCGTCCAGGTAATGCAGGATCGCCCCGGAAAGCGGATTGCCCACGATGCCGGTGAGGGCGGAGCCGGTCATGAAACGCGATACCGCACTGGCCCGCTGCCGGGCCGGGAACCAGTAGCTCAGGTACAGGATGATGCCGGGGAAAAAGCCCGCCTCGGCCAAGCCCAGGAGGAAGCGCAGCCCATAGAAACTCCACGGGCCGGTCATGAACATCATGCCGGCCGAGAGCAGTCCCCAACTGACGAGGATGCGCGCGATCCAGCGGCGAGCACCGGTTCGTCGCAGCATCAGGTTGCTGGGTACCTCAAACAGGAAGTAACCGAGGGAGAAAATGCCGACGCCCCAGCCGTAGTCCGCTTCGGTCAGGTGCAGGTCGTTCAGCATGTGCGAGCCGAGGCGTGCGAAGCCGACGTTGATCCGATCGAGGATGTTGAAGACGTAGAGCAGGAACAAAAAGGGAATCAGCCGCCGCGATACTTTTCTCAGCACCGCGTCTTCGAGAGAAGGGTCGAGAGGAACCTCGGCCATCGGCGTGTCCCTCGGAGGACTTTATGGACGAACCGCCGCCGTCCTACCCGGAATAATCGACAAAATGTCCCGGCGTGGCACGTTGGTCAAGTCGGATTTGCCTTTGCTGCCGTCCGCGTGCCCCGAAGCAGGGCCGCGACCGCCCCGAGGGTCACAAGAGTCGCTTGTCCTCTCCGGGCCAGACGCATTAAATAAGAGTAGGAATTGAGATCCACCGGCCGGTCCCGTCCTCGGCCCGAGGTTTTTCCGGAAATACGAAATGATGAGTCATGGTACGGTCGCCAACCGTCTCAACCTGGATGCCATCGAGTCGGCTTATCAGCGTTGGAAACAAGATCCTGCATCGGTGGATGAAAGCTGGCGTTTCTTCTTCGAGGGCTTCGAGCTGGGCGCCTCCCGGCCAGCTCCCGCCGCGGCTAAACCCGACGGCTCGTCGCAGACCGCCATCGTCCGCCTCATCTACGCTTACCGCGACCTCGGCCATTTCCTCGCCCACCTCGATCCGCTGAGCGAGGCACGCACCAGCCATCCGCTGCTGGAATTGTCCGAGTTCGGCTTCAGCGACACCGACCTCGAGCGCACCTTCGATACGCCGCTCTTCCTCGGCCTCCAGCGCGGCACCTTGCGGCAGATCCTCGACGCCCTGAAAGAGACGTACTGCCGGACCATCGGCGTCGAGTACATGCACATCCAGGATACGCGTATCCGCCGCTGGTTGCAGGAGCGCATGGAACCGCGGCACAATCGGCCGCAGTTCGACCGGGTCAAGAAGGTCCGCATTCTCAAGAGCCTGCACTACGCCGAGTTGTTCGAGCGCTTCCTGCACACACGCTATACCGGGCAGAAACGCTTTTCGCTCGAAGGGGCCGAGACGCTGATTCCGATTCTCGAATCCATCGTCGAGAAGGCGCCGGAGATGCAGGTCCGTGAGATCATCCTCGGCATGGCCCACCGCGGCCGGCTCAACGTGCTGGCCAACATCCTCCGCAAACCCTATGAGGAGATCTTCGCCCAGTTCGAGGACCGCTATTTGCCCGACTCGACCGACGGCGACGGCGACGTGAAATATCACCTGGGCTTTTCCAGCGACCGAGTCAACACGCAGGGCAAGAAGGTCCACCTCTCGCTGTCGCCCAACCCCAGCCATCTGGAGGCGGTCGATCCGGTCGTCGAGGGCCGGACGCGCGCCAAGCAAACGCTGTTCGGCGATACGGAACGCATCTGGGGCATTCCCGTCCTCGTCCACGGCGACGCCGCCTTCGCCGGCCAGGGTCTCGTGGCCGAGACGCTGAATTTGTCGCAACTGGCCGGCTACACGACCGGCGGCACCGTTCACGTCATCGTCAACAACCAGATCGGATTCACGACCGCCCCCGGCGACGCGCGCTCGACGACGTACTGCACCGACATCGCCAAGATGATTCAGGCGCCGATCTTCCACGTCAACGGCGAGGACCCGGAGGCGGCCGTGTTCGTGGCCGAATTGGCCCTGGAGTTTCGGCAAACCTTCCGCCGCGATGTCGTCATCGACATGTTCTGCTACCGCCGTCACGGCCACAACGAAGGCGACGACCCGTCGTTCACGCAGCCGATCATGTACGGCAAAATCCGCGGCCGGCCGTCGCTGACCTCGATCTACATCGAACAGCTCATCATGATGGGCGACCTGACCGTCGCCGAGACGGAGGCGATCACCGAGAAATTCGAGAACAAGCTGCAATCCGCGCTGGAGGAAGTCCGTACCGGCCCGTCGCAGTATCCGACCATGCACGGCTTTGAAGGCCAGTGGAAGGGCATGACCGCGCGCTATTCGCACGAGCCGGTCGAGACCGGTGTGCCGGAAAAGACGCTGCGGCACATCGTCGAGGGGCTGACGCGCGTGCCGGACAACTTCGAGATGCACCCGACCGTGGCCCGCATCTTCAAGACGTATGCCCAAGACATGCACGAGCGCAAGCCGATCCCGTGGCCCTTGGCCGAGCTGTTGTCGTTCGGCTCGCTGCTGTTGGAGGATGTGCCGGTGCGCCTGAGCGGGCAGGACAGCCGGCGCGGCACGTTCAGCCAGCGGCATTCCGTCGTGTATGACGCGCGAACCGGCGAGCCGTATTCGCCGCTGGACGGCCTGGCTCCCAATCAAGCGCCGTTCCGCGTTTATGACAGTCTGCTGTCGGAAGCAGCCGTGCTCGGCTTCGAGTTCGGCTACGCCCTGGATGCTCCGCATACGCTGGTGCTATGGGAAGCGCAGTTTGGCGATTTCGGCAACGGCGCCCAGGTCATCATCGACCAGTTCGTCTCGTCCAGCGAATCGAAATGGCAGCGCGACAGCGGCGTGGTCATGCTTTTGCCGCATGGTTACGAGGGGCAAGGCCCCGAGCATTCCAGCGCTCGGCTCGAACGCTATTTGCAGTTGTGCGCCGAAGACAACATCCAGGTCTGCTATCCCTCGACGCCGGCACAGTATTTCCACCTGTTACGCCGGCAGATGAAGTGCGATTTCCGCAAGCCGCTGATCGTCATGACGCCCAAGAGCCTGCTGCGCCTGAAGGCGGCTTGCTCGCCGCTGGATGAGTTCGTCACGGGGCGTTTCCGCGAAGTCCTCGACGATGCCGACGCGGACGCTGGCCGCACCCGCCGCGTCGTTTTGTGCAGCGGCAAGGTGTATTACGATTTGCTCGAACGCCGCGCCGAGGCCAAGGCCAACGACATCGCTCTGGTCCGTGTCGAGCAGTTTTACCCGTTCCCGGAGCAGCTGCTCCAGCGCATCCTGTCGCGCTATCGCAAGGCCAGGGAATGGGTGTGGGCGCAGGAAGAATCGCAGAACATGGGCGGCTGGTTTTTCATGGAGCCACGCCTGCGCGCCTGGGTTGTGACCTTCAGTACGTCGGCCGCGATGCCAGCGCCAGCCCGGCGACCGGGTCGTTGCAAGTCCACCGCCGCGAGCAAAAGGAGCTGGTCGAGGCGGCGATCACGGGGACCGTTCCCCATCTGGTCCGCGCCGCCGGCGCCGCGCGCGGCTACACCACCGAGCCGAACGGCTCCGTCCCGGAAGAACGAGTCGCCACGCACGCGGGAAAATAACACAGCAGTCCGTAGTCCGTAGTCCGTAGTCCGTAGCAAAGACAAACTTTGGTTTTTGCTACGGACTACGGACTAAATACCAATGAGGTTGGTATGTCCGTGGAAATCAAAGTGCCTTCCGTCGGCGAGTCGGTCACGGAGGGGACCATCGTGCGCTGGCTGAAGGCCAACGGGTCGGCGGTGAAGGCCAACGAGCCGGTTTGCGAACTGGAGACCGACAAGGCGACGACGGAAGTGATGGCCCCGGCCGGCGGAACGCTCGCCATCACGGTTGGCGAAGGACAAAAGGTGGCGATCGGCTCGGTGATCGGCCGGATCGAGGCGGGCGCGCCGCAACCGGCCGCGAAACCCGCCAACCACCCCGGCGCGACGGTAACTCCCACGCGCCCGCCACCAGTCCTGCACCGCCCCCTCGGACGGCAGCTCCCTCGGAGCCGGTGCTATCGCCCTCGGCCCGGCAGCTCGTGGCCAACGAAGGCATCGACCCGCATCAACTGACCGGTAGCGGACGCGGTGGGCGCATCACCAAGGAGGACGTGCTCGCTCACCTTCAACACAACGCCGGAACCGCCGTCGAGAAAGCGCCGGTCGCCGCTCCCGAACCGCCATCGGCCCCAGCCGTCAGCCCTTTCGTCGAGAGCAAACCGGCGAAGGACGGACGGGAACGGCGCGAGCGGATGAGTCCCATCCGCGCCCGCATCGCCGAACGGCTGCTCGCCGCCCAGCAGAACGCCGCCATCCTGACGACGTTCAACGAAGCCGACATGAGCGCCGTCATGGCCCTGCGCGCCAAGTACAAGGAGACCTTCCAGAAGAAGCACGGCGTCGGCCTCGGCTTCATGAGCTTTTTCGTCAAAGCCGTCGTCGAAGCGCTGCGTGCCTTCCCCGCCGTCAACGCCTCCATCGACGGCGGCGACATTGTCTATCACAACTACCACGACATCGGCGTCGCCGTCAGCACCGAGAAGGGCCTCATGGTGCCGATCCTGCGCGACGCCAACGCGATGAGCTTCGCCGACATCGAAAAGGGTATCGCGGCCCTGGCCCAGAAGGTGCGCGAGAACAAGATCAGCGTCGCCGATTTGCAGGGCGGCACGTTCACAATCACCAACGGCGGCATCTTCGGTTCGCTTCTGTCCACGCCGATCCTCAACCCGCCGCAAAGCGCCATCCTCGGCATGCACGCCATCCAGAAGCGCCCCGTCACCGTGGACGATCAGGTCGTGATCCGGCCGATGATGTATCTGGCGCTGTCCTACGATCATCGTCTCATCGACGGCCGCGAGGCGGTCAGTTTTCTGGTGCGCGTCAAGGAGTGCATCGAGAGTCCCGAACGGTTAATGTTGGCGATTTAGCCAATCGGATCGGCTTACGGCCTTTTGCCCATTTCATCATCATAGCGCTGGACGTTATTAACGCACCACGTTATGATGCCGATATGATCCGTAGCTTCCGCGACAGCGACACGGAGCGTCTCTTCCGTCGCCTGCGCGTTGGCAGGTTCGCTCTGCCGCTCCAGCGTGCGGCGCTACGGAAGCTACTTCTGGTGGATGCCGCCGAGTCGCCGCAAGACTTGCGGGTGCCCCCCGGCAACCACCTGGAAAAACTAGAAGGCGACCGCGAAGGGCAATACAGCATCCGCATCAACGACCAGTGGCGCATCTGCTTTCGCTGGGAAGAGGGGAGCGCCTACGATGTGGAAATCGTGGATTATCACTAGGAGTACGTATGCCGCGTCGTAAACTCACGCCGATCCACCCCGGTGAAGTGTTGCAGGAAGAGTTCCTGGCTCCTCTCGGCATCAGCCAGTACCGGCTGGCGAAGGAGACGAGCGTGCCCCCGAGACGCATTAACGAAATCGTGCGCGGGACGCGAGCAATCAGCGCCGATACGGCGCTACGGTTAGCGCGATATTTTGCCACCTCGGAGCGATTCTGGTTGAACCTCCAGGCTCGTTACGACCTGGAAGTGGAAAAGGATCGACTCGGGGATCGCTTGCGCCATGAGGTAAAGGTGTTGAAAGTGGGCAGCGATTCGGGGATGCCGAGTGGGACAACCTGAGACATCCTGATCCCTGAAACGCTGTCAAGAATGGGTCTTCTTGGAAAAACCCGGCAGGCGTCCTAAAACGAGGGAAAGGTATTTGCCGGAAATAGCAGAGTAAACCGCCTTGCAAGAAAGCGGAATGGGACATGGCCGAGCGTTATGACGTGATCGTGATCGGTGCCGGGCCGGGCGGCTACGTCGCGGCGATCCGAGCGGCGCAACTGGGCATGAGCGTGGCTTGCGTCGAAAAGCGCTCGACGCTGGGTGGCACCTGCCTCAACGTCGGCTGTATTCCCAGCAAGGCCATGCTCGAATCGAGTGAACTGTACGCCCAGGCCAGGACGCATTTTGACAAGCACGGCATCCATGCCGAAAAGCTTCGCCTCGACCTTACCGCCATGCTGGCCCGCAAGGACCGCGTCGTCAAAGGTCTCACCGACGGCGTCGCCTTTCTTTTCAAGAAGAACAAAATCACCTCCTACGTCGGCTCGGGACGGCTGCTCGGTGAAGGTAAGGTCGCCGTCAAGAGCGCCAAGGCTGAGGAGATTACGCTCGAAACGAAGCACATCCTCCTAGCCACTGGGAGCGAGTCGATCAGCCTGCCGTCGCTGCCCTTCGATGGCACCTCGATTGTCAGCTCCACCGAAGCGCTGGCGTTTGACCGCGTTCCGCAGCACCTCATCATCGTGGGCGGCGGATACATCGGTTTGGAGTTGGGATCGGTGTGGAGCCGTCTCGGCGCCAAGGTGACGGTGCTCGAATTTTTGCCGCGCATCCTACCGCTGTCGGACGGTGAGATCGCCGAGATGTTGCACCGCTCGCTTGCCAAGCAGGGCTTGACGTTTCACCTGGAAACGAAAGTCACCGGCGCGGGCACGCAGGGCGGGCAGGTGGTCGTCAACGCCATGCACAAGGGCAAGGACGTTCTGTTTCAGGGCGATAAGGTGCTGGTGGCGATCGGCCGTCGGCCTTATACCAAGGGGCTGGGACTGCGCGAGATCGGCCTTAATCCCGACGAGCGAACCGGTCGTATTTCGGTGGACGAGAACTTCGAGACGAACGTCAAGGGCGTCTTTGCCATCGGCGACCTGATCGACGGGCCGATGCTGGCCCACAAGGCCGAGGACGACGGCATCGTCTGTGTCGAGCGCTGGACCGGCCTGAAATCGCAGGTCCATTACGACACGGTGCCGAGCGTTGTCTACACCTGGCCGGAAGTCGCCAGCGTCGGGCCAACTGAAGAGCAGATCAAGGCGAGCGGTCGAGAATATCGTGTCGGCAAGTTCCCCTTCACGGCCAATCCGCGGGCGCACACGATGGATGAGACGGAAGGGGTGGTCAAGATGCTCGCCGACTCCCAAACGAACCGCGTGCTGGCCGTGCATATCATTGGGCCACGCGCTTCGGAGTTGATCGCCGAGTGCGTGACCGTGATGGAGTTTGCCGGTAGTGCCGAGGATATCGCGCTCATCTGTCACGCCCATCCGACCCTATCCGAGGCGGTGCGCGAGGCGGCGCTGGCGGTGGACCGGCGAGCCATTCACATCTAGGGGCGATTGACTCCCTCCCAAACGATTCCTTCCGCCCGGATGCACCTTTTTTTCATGACTCCGTGCGGAAAGGCCTCAAGCGGCTATTTCCCGACCGCGGCCGAGACCCCACAATGGAATAGCCCCGCCGTGTCCCGCACGGCGAACCAGTTAACAAACGGGACCGCCATGACGCACACGAGTCGGAACAGCAACGCACGTACGCCGGCATCCTCGGATGTCCGCGCGATCACTGCGTTCCTGCTCGCTGGACTGGTCGGTTGGCTGGGACCGGCGGCCCTGCGGGCGGGAGACAATGCGCCTGGCCCCTTGCTTTCTCCGCCTTCGCGGAAGAGCATCAAGAACGACCTGGCCACGGCCATTCAGGTCAAACGGGCGCTGGAACGCGATGAGCAGCTAGCCCCGCAGAAATTGAATCTTTACGTCAAAGTGACAAGCGGTATCGCCCGGCTTTCCGGACCCGTACCGTCCGAGGAAGTTCGCAAGCGCGTCGTTGCCGCCGTCGCGCAGGTTCCCGGCGTGCTCCAGGTTCAGAGTACCGATCTCTACCTCGCCAAACCCCTCGAAACGACCAGGCCGCCGGTATTACCCTCCGCGGACGAGAAGCCGACGCGCACGCAGTCGGCGTCGCCCAATTCCGCTTCCGCCGCGCTGGGCACGCTCACCGGACGCGAATCAGCGGCAGCGATTCTCCCGCGGATCACATTGATGGCCCCGGAGGCGGTTTCCCCCACGTCGCCCAAGCCAAAACCGGCCGTATTGACGGCCCAATCTCGTCCGCCTATCTCGCCGACTTCCCTTGCGGCCGCCATCGAGGATTTGCGTCGCCGCGACGCTCGATTCCGAGCGCTCCGCACGGAGGTGCAAGGCAAGACAGTGTGCCTCTTCGCCGGGAATGCGGAAGGCGAAAGCGTCATGGTTTTCGCGCAAGCTCTGACGCGGTTGCCCGGCGTCGAGCGTGTCGTCGTGCGCGACCCATCTTCCTCGCCGACTCGATAGGTGGTTAGGTGGTTAGGTGGTTGGGTTCGTGTCAGGTGGTGCCATCCGCCTGTTGGCGATGTGGCGGAGTGACTTTTTTGTAGCCAACCACCTAACCACCCAACCACCTGGCAAGGGCTGGTGAGCTGCGGTCCTTTCTTGTACCTTAATCCCCATCTGTATTGCGAAATCCTGATAAGGGGGTGGGTTCATGACACTGCGCGGCATCATCCTGGCGGGCGGCAAGGGCACGCGGCTGGGCGAGTTGACCAAGGTGACGAACAAACACCTTTTGCCGGTCGGCCCCTATCCGATGGTCTATCACCCACTCAAAAAAATCGTCGGTGCGGGCGTGCGCGACGTGCTGCTGGTGTCGGGCACGGAGCACATGGGCGATTTCGTCGAGTTGCTCGGCTCGGGCCGATCCCATCAGTGCAACTTGACCTACCGCGTGCAGGACGAAGCGGGCGGCATCGCACAGGCGCTGGGCTTGGCGGAGCTGTATTGCCGCGATGTGCGCTCGCTGGTCATCCTCGGCGACAACATCTTCCTCGATCCGCTGGGCGAGTTGGTTGGCGCCGCCGACAAGAAGCCGGACCACGCCTGGGTCATGCTCAAGCGCGTCTCCGACCCGCACCGCTACGGCGTGGCCGAGCTGCGCGGCGACCAGATCGTCGGCATCGAGGAAAAGCCCAAGAAGCCCAAGAGCGATTACGCGGTGGCCGGCATTTACCTCTATCCGCCCGATGTGTTCGGTTTCATTAGGACCTTGAAACCAAGTGCCCGCGGCGAGCTGGAAATTACCGATGTGAATCGTCATTACCTCGAAATGGGCCGGCTCAGTTACCGCGAGCTGAAGGGATACTGGACGGACGCCGGGACGTTGGAATCCCTGGCGACGGCGAATCAACTGGTTCACGCGGAAGCGCCGGTGTTGTAGCCCGGTTCGCTATCGAAAAGAATGGCAGTGCTCTCTCTGCCAGGATGCTATCGGGAGAGGATCGGGCAGCCGGGAAGAAGCGATTCTGCTGCGGTGGCCCGAAAAACCCGTTGCGCCGGATGTTCCACCTCTGCCGCCGACGCCGCGAGAATCCGCTCCGCCATCCCCGCCATTATCTCCCTACCCGCCCGCATTTCCGACCGATAGTAAGGAGGGTTCCCGTCGCCCCTTGCTCACAAAGAGAGGATCTCCATGATACGGCGACTCTCCCTCCTCGTTGGTTCGACAGCCCTGGCCGCGATGCTGTCCATGACGGCGACGGCCCAGGAATACTCCAACGGCGGCATCGGCCCGAAGGGACGTGGGCCAGCGATTCTGACGCCGGTGGAGGCCTTCGGCGTCCACCCCCCCGGAGACACCGGCCCGACGGGGCACCTTCACCACAACAAAAAAGTTATCACCCCCTATTACGCCCCGTTATCTCCGACTCCGACGTTCGCGCGCTTCCGCACGACCCATTACGTCAATTACTACATGGGGTATTGCTGGCATAGCCATAAATACGGTGCGAAACACACTATCTACGGCTCCGACGGATGGGGACCCGGTCCCATGCCTTCGCCGGACGGCCCCAGCCCCGAAGCCAGCCGCTACGGACCCTACACGTCCGTCTTGCACAACGACACCGTCTTCTGGCGCATGGGCGGCAACGGTCTCGTTCCGTACGGTACGCCTCGTCCTCCCCACGGCGGCCCCCCCGATCTGATCGACGCCATCCAGGCCGGCCGCCAACAGGGTGGTCCGTTGGGTGCCACGGCCGGCTGCGCCCAGGTAGCGGCCCCGATCGTCCGAGACGGTCCCGCAATCATGCCGCCGGCGGAGTAAACATTTTCGATTTTCCCGTATCGTTTAGCGACGCTTCGCAGAAGCGTGGGAAAGCACGCTTCTGCGAAGCGTCGCTAAACGCCAGCCGATCTTCGCTCGCGCTCCAGCAGGAGCAGAAACAACTCGCGCGTCTGCGTGCGGTGCCGATCCAGTTCGGCGAGGAATCGTTCCCCCGATTCGTAACCGAGCCGTCGAGCCAGCTTGTCGATCTCCTCAGGCGCTTCGGGCAATTCATCGAGTGTGCGGTTGTGCACGATGCGCAGCCGGCTCTGCACGCGCAACAGGAAATCGTAGGCCGCTGACAGCGCCGCCTCTTCTTCCCGCGACAACAAACCGCCATCGCGCAGCGCCTCCAGCGCTTGCCAGGTGTTCGGCTGGCGCAAGGCGGGCTGATTCTGACCGTGCTTGATTTGAAACAGCTGCACGAGGAATTCGACATCGGCCAATCCGCCGGGGCCGCGCTTGAGGTTGGCGGGCGGCCGGCTGACTTCCAGGCGCTCGCGCATGGCCAATATTTCGTCGGCGATCTCCGGCTTCCAGACCAGACCGAACGCGCCCTCGGCGACGGCGGCCAGGACTTCGTGGCCAAAGTCGGCGTCGCCGAACACGATCCGGGCGCGCGTCAGCGCTTGCCGTTCCCACAGCTTCGCCCCGCCCTCTGGGTGGGCCGAGCTGTCCTGCTGCGTGATGAAATAGCGGCGAAACTCGGTCAGCGGAATGACCAGGCTGCCGGACTTGCCGGTCGGCCGCAAACGCATGTCGATCTGATAAAGCCGGCCCATCGGTCCCAGGTAGCTCGTCGCCTTGATGATGTGCTGGGCCAGCTCCGTGAAGAAGTGATAATTATCGGTCGGCTCGAAGCGGTCGAACCGGGTGGCGTGCGGCGGCGGCTCGGTTCGGCCGTCGCCCTCGTAAACCATCATCAAATCGAGATCGCTGTGGTAGTTCATTTCACGCCCGCCCAGCTTGCCCAGCGCGAGGATGGCGAAACGGCAGGGCCGGCCGGCCCGCTCGCCTTCGCTCAGGATCGGCACCCCGAAGCGGCGGGTCAGCGGCACGTATTGCGGGGCGGCGATCTGATCCAGCAGCACCTCGGCCAAATCGCTTAGCGCGGCGGTCGTCGCCTGGATCGTGTCCTTATTGAGGATGTCGCGGACGCCGATGCGCAAGAGTTCCTTATCCTGAAAGCTATGCAGGATCAAGTTGAGGTCGGCGGCGCCCCGGCACAGGTCCGCCAACTCGGCCCGCAATTCCTCGGCGCTACGCGGCTGGTTGAGGACCAGGCTGTCGAGTAGTTCGTCAATCATGCCGGGGTTGTTGATGAGGATCTCCGAGAGAAACTGGCTCCAGGCGCACAGATCGACGTACAGTTTCAGGCTCGGCGGGTTGAAGCTGAAAAGCTCCCACAGGACCGTCTTGGCCCCCAGCGTGTTCGTCACTTTTTCCAGGTTGACCAGCGCCATGTCGGGATCGGGCGTGTCGGCGACGGCGCAGAGCAGCGCCGGCGCGATGCTGGCGAGAAAATGGCGGCAGCGCCGCGTGGACAAAAACGGCACCGATTCTTGCGCGAGTTGGGCGAGATTGTGATAAGCGCCCTGCACGTCGCGGAACGGGTAGCGTCCGAGGACGGCACGGATTGTTTCCGGATCGGGATTGGTGTCGAGGAGGAGATCGGATTCCGGCTCCGCCTCACCGGCCTCGCCGGCAAAAGTCTGGTGCAGCAAATGATCGAGGATGCGCCGCGTCGGCTCCGTTTTCTCCTGGTAATCGCGCAAGAAAGCGGCGCAGGGATCCCCCTCACCCTGCCCTCTCCCCCCAGGGGGGAGAGGGTTGGGGTGAGGGGGTCGCCATAGCCCATGCGCAGGGCGAGCTTGCGCAATTCGTCTTCTCCTTCGGGGAGGCGGTGCGTTTGCAGGTCGAACAGTAGTTGCAGACGGTGTTCGACTTTACGCAGAAAGCGGTAGGCGTCGTCAAGGACGCGGGATTCCTGGTCGGTCAGGCAGCCGACCCGTTCGAGGGCCGACAGGGCGAGCAGCGTGTTGCGTTGGCGCACCTCCGTCAACTCGCCGCCGTTGAGCAGTTGCAAGAACTGGATCGTAAACTCGATATCCCGGATGCCCCCGTGACCCGTTTTGACTTCCCCCCACCCCTGCCCTCCCCCCTCGGGGGGGAGGGCAGGGTGGGGGCCAGCCTGAGTGGTCTTCTGCTCGATGCGGCGTTTAATGGCCTTGATCTCGTTGATCTCGGCGAAACTGAGGTATTTGCGATAAACAAACGGTTCAATAGCCTGCAAGAACCGCTGGCCCAGCGCCATGTCGCCGGCCACCGGACGCACCTTGATGAGCGCCTGCCGCTCCCAGGTGCGGCCCATTGCGTCGTAATACGCCAGCGTACTGACCAGCGAGCGCGCCAACGGCCCCCGGTGCCCTTCGGGACGCAGACGCAAATCGACGCGGAAAGCGTGGCCGCGATCGGTGTGGGAGGACAACAGACGCACCACCTCGCCGACGACGCGGGCGAAGAATTCGTCGTTGCCGACGCTGGTGATGCGCTTGCCGCGCGTTGCGCCCTCCTCGGCGTACACGAACATCAGGTCGATGTCGCTGGAATAGTTGAGTTCCTCGCCGCCGTGCTTGCCGAAGGCGAGGACGACACACGAGACGGCAGCGCCATCGCCGGTACGCGGCTGCCCGAAGCGCTTGCCGACCTGGCGCAGGGCGGCAGCCAGGGCGACCTCGATGGCCACATCGGCAACATGCGAGATGTCGCGGGTAATTTCCTCCAGCGGGCGCTCGCGGATGATGTCATTGGTGCCGATCCGCAGCATTTGCCGCTGGCGAAACCGGCGGAAGACGCGCAGCACGGCCGAATCTTCGTAGGCCGACTCGACCTCGGCTTGAAGTTGTGTTTGCAGTTCGTCCTGGCTGGGACTGCGCCGCAGCGGTACGCGCAGCATGTCGAGAAAATCGGGATTGAGACTCAGCAAGTCGCTAAAAGACTGACTGGTGCTCAATAACAAGAGCAGGGTTTCGAGGACGCGGGCGCGGTTTTCGAGCAGGACGGGAACCTGCGCCGCCGCGTCGGGGTTGGCGAGGAAGCGTTCGAGATTATTAAGCGCCATGTCCGGATCGGGACAGCGTGGCAGCAGCCGGCCCAGCGGCGTGCAAATCTCGCGCAAGGCATCGAGCGGCACGGCTTCGGCCAGGCCGGTCAGGTTGCGCCAGCCACGCTCCGGGTCGCGCAGGTTCCAGGTGTGAAACAGCGCTGCGCGCCGGTGAAGGAATCCAGGCAATTCCGCAGTTGTTCCAGTTGCATGTCGAAGTCGCAGGAGAGGAAGCCACGATCATTTCAGTTCCAGAGCCTCAACGAGCGTGTTTGTCCCCACGCTTCTGCGAAGCAAGCGAAACTGACAGCGTAAACTCAAACCAACGGCAACTCCAGCCGATTTCCCGAGTCTTGCGGCCGGGTTGCCAACGGCGCGACGGTGATCGGTTCCGTATCACCAACTCCGACCTGCTCGCCCGTGATCACGGTGCCGAATAGCGTGAACGCCGTCGCCTCCTTGACGCGCACTTGCACCGTCCGGCCGATCAGCCGCTCGTTGCCCTCGAAGACGACGATGTGGTCCGTCATCGTCCGCCCCGTCAACTGTTTCGGACCCGTGCCGGTCTCGTGCTTGAGGGCCGTCTTGCTCAATCCTTCAACCAGCACCTCGACGGTTTGGTCGATCCGGCGGCGATGGTCGGCGAGGCTGACGGCATTCTGAATCGCCAGCAGGTCGTTGTTGCGCCGCTTCTTGACCTCCTCCGGCACGTCGTCGGCGAAGAGTTCGTCCGCCTTGGTGCCCGGACGCGGGCTGTACTTGAAAATAAAGCTGTTCTTGAAACCGCTCTCGCGGACCAGGTCGCAGGTCCGCTCGAACGCTTCCTCGCTTTCACCGCAGAAGCCGACGATGAAATCGCTGCTGATCGCCACACCCGGCACGCGCTCGCGGCAGCGGTGTAGCATGTCGCGGTAATACTCGACCGTGTAGAGGCGCTTCATGCGCTTGAGGATGTCATTGCAGCCGGATTGCGCCGGGACGTGCAGATATTCGCATACTTTCGGCAAATCGCGCACGGCGTCGAGCAGGTCGTCGCTCATGTCGCGCGGGAAGTTGGTGATGAACTTGATGCGCTCGGTGCCCGGTGTGTCGTGGATGCGCGCGAGCAAATCGCCGAGCCGTTCGCGCCGGCCGTCGCCGTGGGTGAACTGGTAGCTGTTGACGGTTTGGCCGAGCAGAGTGATTTCCTTGCAGCCCTCGGCGGCGAGTTGACGGACCTCGGCCGCGATGTGTTCCGGGTGCCGGCTCTGTTCCGGGCCGCGCACGTTCGGCACGATGCAGTACGTGCAAAACTTGTCGCAGCCGATCATGATGCGGACATACGCCTGAGAGGGCGACGGCCGCATCGACGGGTCACGCATCGGATCGTAGCTCTCGAAGCTGCGTTCGACTTCGTGTCGCGAGCCTTCCTTGCGATCGAGGCTGAGCGCCAGCTGCGGCGTGCCGGTCTCGCGCACGGCGGCGATTAGTTCGGGCAACTGCGCGAGTTGGCCGGTGCCGCAGATGATGTCCACATGCGGGGCGCGGCGGAGGATCAACTCCTGGTCCTTCTGGGCCATGCAGCCCAGGACACCGAGGACCGTATCGGGATGGCGGCGCTTGTGATTGCGAAGCCGGCCGAGGGCGGTGTAGATCTTGTCCTCGGCGTGCTGGCGGACGCTGCACGTATTGAAGAAGATCACGTCGGCGTCGGCGGTGTCGTGCGTCAGCTCGTAGCCCTGACGGCGCAGCGTGCCGACCACCAGTTCGCTGTCGAGCACGTTCATCTGACAGCCGACCGTTTCGATATACAGTTTCTTCGTCATGTCCGCGAACCACCTTCAGCCCGTATGCCGCAGTCGCGCCCAGTAACCGCCATCCGCCGGCTTTCCCGGCACGGATTCCTCATCCGCCTCCAACCGCCAATCTTCGAGTTGGCTCAGCACCTTCTCGACCACTTGCCGGTTCTCTTCCGGCTCAATGCTACAGGTCGAGTAAACGACCACGCCTCCGGGTTTGACGCTCTCGATCGTCAGGCGCAGCAACCGCGTTTGCAGCGCCACGAGTTGCCGCAGATCATCTGGCCGCAGACGCCAGCGCCCTCGGGCCGTTTGCCCAGAACGCCGGTGTTGCTGCACGGCACATCCACCAGAGCGCGATCGAACTCCTCCGGCGGCTCGGTATTGTCCGACGACGGCGTTATCGGCGCCGGCTGAATAATGTTTAACCCGAGACGCTGGGCCAGGCTCTTGACCGTTTGCAAACGGTGTGCATCGGCGTCGCAGGCCAGGACCCGGCCGCTGTTACCCATCAACTCGGCCAGGTGCGTCGCCTTGCCGCCGGGCGCGGCGCACAGATCGAGGATGGTCTCTCCCGGCTCTGGGGCCAGGGCCGAGGCCACGCGCATCGCCGATTCATCTTGCACGGTGAACCAGCCCTCGGCGTAACCGGGCAACTCGCGGATCGGGCCGGCTTCGTGCAACCGCACCGACTGCGGATGCTCGCCGGCTTCCGCGGCATGGCCACTTTCGTTCAGAGCCGTCAGCAACTGTTCGCGGCCGATCCGCAGGGGATTGCAGCGCAACATCAACGGAGCGGGGCCAGCGAACCAGAAACCCAGACGCCGGCACTCCTCGACCCCATAGCGCGGCAGCCAGCGGCGAACGAGCCAGTCCGGTAGTCCGAAGGCGGCCGCGAGGTATTCTACCGGATGAGCGGCCGGGTCGGGAAGCACAGGCCGGGCCAGCCGGCGATACTCGCCGTGTTCCAAAGGCAGCGCGTCTGCCGCGGCATCGGTCGTGCGCTCGTCCGTGACGAGTTCGGCCAACCGGCGCAGCACGCCGTTGAGGAAGCCGTGCGCGGCCGGCCGACCGAACCGCACGGCCAGTTCAACAGTTTCGTGAACCGCCGCATGAGCGGGAACGTGCGTGAGCAACGCAAGCTGGCACGCTCCCAGGTAAAGCGCGTCCCACAACCACGTTTCGACCTTGTGGGCGGGCCGATTGACAAACGGTTCGAGTAAGGCTCGCAAGGTGCCGCGACGGCGCAGGACGCCGTAGACCAGTTGCGTGACGAGCCGGCGGTCGGCAGACGAAAGGGGATGTTCCGCCAACTGCCGGTCGAGGATTTCCTGAACGAACCCCCCCTACCCCCCCCAATTTGGGGGGGGTGAAGGGGGGGGCGGCAGTCGAGGAGGATTTGCAGGGCCAGGCTGCGGGCATTGGGAGCGGTCCCTCGGAAAGAAGGCATCGTGCGCTTCATGGCGTCTCCGGACCGAAGTAATCTCCCTCTTGCAGCCGATGGCCGCGCAGGAACTCCTGGGCCAACATGCGTTTCTTGCCGGCTGGCTGCAACTCGAAGATTTCTACTTCGCTCCCGAAGCGATCATCTTCCGCGCCGGTCGCGACATGCAGTTCGTGTTCATGGTCGGGCCGAAAGATGACAGCGCCTGCCGGGAGTTGAAGGAAACTATGGCTTTTGAAGTAAAAACCCGCCTTATGAACGATGATCCGCAAAGGCGGGTGCCCTCGTCGGTGCAAGAAGGTGTATGCCGTCGGCCACGGCTGCATGGCGCGGATCTGATTAAAGACATCCCGACAGTGCCGTGACCAGTCGATCAGCCCGTGTTCCTTCTTCAGCTTCGGTGCCTTCGTCACCTGAGTCTGATCCTGCTTGCGACCCTGCACGGTGCCGTTCTGTATCTGCTCGATCACTTGCAATGCCAGTCGCGCTCCCAGCGGGGCCAACCGGGCTTCGACCTCGCCGGCCGTCTCAGCACGCCCAATCTCGATGACTTCCTGGGCCAGCATGTCGCCAGCATCAAGGGATACGGACATCTTGATGATGGTAACGCCGGTGCGCGTTTCGCCGTGGTAGATCGCCCAGGCAATCGGGGCCGCGCCGCGATACTTCGGCAAGAGCGACGCATGGACGTTGATGCCGCCGTGGGGCGGCACGGCGAGAACGTCGCGCGACAGGATTTGTCCGTAAGCGGCGACGACGAGCAGATCCGGCTTCAGGGCTTGCAGATCGCGGACACCCTCCGGCGTATTGATGCTCTCCGGTTGCAGCACCGGGACGTGATGTTCCTGCGCGATGGTCTTCATGCCGCGGCCGGTCTGTCGGGTCGAGCCGCGCTCCTGACCGACGGCGCGGTCGGGCTGTGTGACCAGGCCGACGACGGTGTGCGGACTGGCCAGCAGAGCTTCCAGAGTCGGCTCGGCGAACAGGCCGGTGCCCATCATCACGATGCGCATGCGAGGGAACCCGTGTGGTCAAATGGGCGGATTTTCGTCCGGTGGCGGATGACCATTTTTCTCCAGTGCCGCCGCCCGCTCCGCCCAGATGCGTTCCAGTTCAGCCGTCGGGGGGATTTCTCCCTTTTCCTGGCGCGCTGGAAATCCTGCTCGAACTCCTTGAGTTTGCTGCGACTGGAGAGTTTGGCAATCGTGCCCATCTTGTCGATGAACAGGATGCCGTCGAGGTGATCGACCTCGTGCTGCCACAGCCGAGCTTCCAGGTCGCTGACGACCTTGTCGATTACCTGGCCGTTAAGATCGTAAGCCTGCACCGCGACCGTCTTGGCCCGGCGGATCTTCTGGAACAGGTCGGGGAAGCTCAGACAGCCTTCCTCGCCCTCGATGGTGCCCTTGCGTTCGAGAATGACGGGGTTGAGCAGCACTTCCTCCTTGTCGTGCTGCTGCGGGTCGCCGGTCGGGTTGAGGACGACGATGCGGTACGGCAGAAACACCTGATTGGCGGCCAGGCCGAGGCCACGATGCTCGTACATCAGTTCCAACATGCGGGCCGCATCCAGGTGGACCTGCTTGTCGATGGCCGGCAGCGGCCGCGCCGGATGACGCAGCGCGGGATGCGGATACTGGACAATCTTCATACGTTATTCACGAGCGGGAAAACGAACGTCGCGTAAAAAGTAGATTATATCGCACCGTCGGGACGACACAAAGTGCAAGGCCCGGCGGCCACCGGGCCGTTTCCTGTTGGGTAGGTGTTCTGTATGGCCTCTGGTTTGGGCAAGTAGGCCGCCCTTTTTGGGAGCGGTCTTGCTTGAGGTTGAGCAACGGCCCCTCCGCTTTGGGGAAGGCGGTTTCTCTCTGGAGGTGGTTGGCAAAGTGGCAAAGTGGCAAAGTCGCCCTCCGGGATCGACATAAAGCATTGAAATCAAATAGGTTGATATGTTGACCCCTCTTTGCCAAGCGATCGTGTCCTTGGCAAAGTGGCAAACCAACCTCCCCTCCCTTTTCGGATTGACGCTGCCGTTGCAAAGGAACCACGGATTTCGATCGTCCCCGCCCCAGACGCTTCCCTTCCCTCCCCGCAAACAGGAAACGGCTCTGCCGGCGGCCCCCGGCGGCCGGGATCGGCGTATTTTGATTGACAGTTTGTTCGGGGCGCGCTACCGTTCCGCGTGGGGTACGTCTCGGAGGTGGCGTCGTGGGCATCGGCACGCCAATGCTCGTGGTCTATGGTCTGGGCGGCCTGATCGGGCTGCTCGGCGTGGGGACGTTTCTGTTTCAGGCCGGCTGCGCCCTGGCGGACGCGCCGGAACGCGGCTACTTCCGCTCGCTGCCCATCTATGCCGTGACCGTCGCCATTTGTCTCCCCTTGGCGGTTGCGCTCGTCTGGTTTGCCGGTACGTATGACTCGGATCCGGCTGCCTCTTTCGGTGCCATGCGGATCATCGGTCTGAGCGTGGCACTGATACTCACCTGGCTCCTGTCGGCGGGAATATACTCGCTGCTCCTCGCCGCCCCGCTCAAAAAAGGACTCGCCATAGCCGGCGTGGAGTTGCTCTTGATGGCCTTGCTCGCCGCGCTCGCGTCCGCGATCGTCCTCGTCGTTCTCGCCGTCGTGCAGATCTCCCTCCGGCCTCCAGCGCCCGCCCGAACGTCCTTGGCCCCACTTCCCATCGTTCGTGGCGCGGATCGGACAACACTGTCATGATTCTCGAAGGCATCGTCACGACCATCTCCGCAGCGGGCGAGATCAATATCGCCCCAATGGGACCGCGCCTCAATCCGGCGGCCGGCGAGTTGCGCCGCTTCGAGCTGCGCCGTTCCGCACGAGCCAGACGTATGCCAATCTG
Source organism: uncultured Planctomycetota bacterium (assembly GCA_963767535.1). Classification (GTDB taxonomy): domain Bacteria; phylum Planctomycetota; class Planctomycetia; order Gemmatales; family Gemmataceae; genus JAJPHU01. Next base: position 2,618,362 of record CAVYEC010000003.1, on the reverse strand, counting down.
AAGGTGCATGACGAGGGCGTGCTCCATATCACCGACGACGTACTGCTTCTGGCGCGGGCGGCCGTGGGAGAGTTGGATCCGCCGCCGGTGCTGCGGCCCGCCACGCACATACGCGGCTGGGTACTCGCCGACGCCTGCCGGTTCCACGAGTTTCGCATCACCGCCTGCGACGACCGGGCCGAGCGGACTCGCATGGAGGCAGAGGTCATCCACACGGGCCGGCTGCGCGATTTCTTCGGCTTCAACCGGGCCAAATATGCCGTGATCGAGGCCGCCATCCTGGCCACGCGCACCGCCTTTCTGCCTCTGGATGAAATCGAGGCGGAATATCGTAAATTGGCGACCCTCGTCGAAAAGACGGGCGGCCCTCAGGAACACGAGGCGTTCGCGTTCTTGCGAGCGTATCTGACGCGGCAAAGGGCGGAGAGGGAGCGTGGTCCGTGATCTCGCGGCCGCCGTTTCCCGAACCTTCATTCTTGCGCCGCGCCGGGGTATGCCTGGGTCGATGGAGGTTTCGGAGGGAAACCGGCGCTCTCGTCGGATTCTCCTTGCTCGGACCTGCGCGGGGCGGATAAAGTAGCGGCGGATGGCAACTCTCGATAGGGACCGAGTCTCTTCATCCGGAAAATCCGCCATGCTCGTTACCAAGGTGATCTGCCCCCACTGTTCCAAACACCTCAAGACCTCCAAACCGCTCACCGCGGGGCATCGGATTCTCTGTTCGGGCTGTGGCCGTTCCTTCGCCTTTCAGCCGAATCCGGCCGCCGCTAGTGCGAATCCGCGCCCTGCCGACACCGGATCGGAAGTCGCGCCCACTCCCCGGCGTTCGATCCTGGGAATCGTTCTCGTCCTGGGAATCCTGTTGCTTCTGGTGAGCGTGACCGTTGGTCTGACTGTTTACTTCGCCACGCGGCCGGAGCCTCCGGAACCTAAGGAACAGGTCGCCGATTCCTCTCCGTCTGAGACCGGGACCACGGAAATCGACCCATCGCACGCTGAGTCCGAACTGCTCCCGGTGGACCGTGACAATCCTTCACCGCCCCCCGCTCCCCACAGTGCCCCGTCGCAGCCGCGTAATCCCGCTCCTTCCCCGCCACGCGAGGAGCCGGCTCCCGAGGCGGCCTCCGGACTGTCGAAGGAACAAGAGGAGGTCAACAAGGCCATCGACAAAGGCGTGCAATCGCTCAAGAACACGCAGTCCGGGGACGGGCATTGGGGCTTTGACCAGTATCCGGTCGGACTCGCCGCCTTGCCGGCGCTAACCCTGCTCGAATGCGGTGTGCCCGCGGACAATAGCCATGTCCAAAAAGCAACGCAGTATATCCGCGCGAATCCCCGGTCTTACCAAGACCTACGAGTTGGCGCTCGCCATCCTCTTTCTGGACCGGCTCGGCGACCCGGGCGACGTGAAGTGGATTCGCACCTGCGCGGTGCGCCTGGTGGCGGGCCAGAAACCGTCGGGCGGCTGGACCTACGACTGTCCCGTGCTCAAGCCCCAACAAGAAAGCGATCTGCTCACGGTGATGCGGTACGGGCGTCCCAAGCATCCGCTGGACCTGTATGCGCCCGGCCCCAACCCTTTGCTTCCCCAAGATCTCATCCGGCGAGATCCTGGCGCAACAGGCATCCAACCGGCGGACCCGAACCTCCCCGACAAGGAGGCGTATGAACACAACAAAGCTCTGAAGAATTTGCCGCTCAACCTGCGCCGGCTGCCGGCGCTGCAACCGCCGAAGGAGTCGCACCGGCTGGCGGAAAGAGACAACACCGATAACTCCAACACGCAGTTCGCCACCCTCGCCCTGTCGGCCGCCTCCCGCCATGATCTGCCGCTGGAACGCGCGCTGGCCCTGATCGCGGTGCGCTTCCACCGGAGTCAGGTTCCGTCCGGCGGCTGGAACTACCGCTTTTCCGCGCCGGCGAAAGCGGAAGACGTGCGCCCTGCCATGGTCGGCGCCGGCCTGCTCGGCCTGGCCGTCGCCCTCGGGTTAGTGGCGGATTACGCGCCGCCCGAGGTCGCGCCCCGGCCCATTCAGGATCCCGCTATCGAGAAGGGATTCAACGACTTGGCGCCGTACATCGGCGAGCCGCTCAGCGACGGCGACGCCCAGATCAATCTGTATACCCTGTGGACGATCGAACGCTGCGGCGTCCTGTATAACCGCAAGCAGATCGGCGGCAAGGACTGGTATTCCTGGGGCGTCCAATTGCTGCTTCCGAGCCAGCGTGGCGACGGTTCGTGGGACCACGGCCATTATTTCACCCAGCGGAACATCACGTCCATTACCGACACCTGTTTCGCCCTGCTGTTCCTCAAACGTGCCAACCTCGCCAAGCATTTGACCAAGCAGCTCGAAATCATTACACGAGGCAAGCAGCTCCAAAGTCCTTGACCTGCCGGTACATAGCCCCCGGCTTGCCGGGGGTTGGAGAGACCCCCGGCAAGCCGGGGGCTATGTGGGCAAGTGCTTTTCCGGCCCGGTTTGCTACAATAATCGCAGCAACGAGCAGGACACCGTTGACTCATCGGGTTCCAGGCCAGGACGATGCGACCATGCGGCTTGTGGGCGAAGAGAACCGGCCCTCCGGGGACGCGGCGGGCGGCGGCGATCGTCTGGTCTTCTACGAATACTGTATCTCCCTGGTCTTCTTGAGTTTGCGCCGACCTAGCGCACTGGTGCGCCTCCGTCCCGGACAACGAGGCTGGGTCCGAGGGATTCCCTACACTCTGGTTTCGCTCCTCTTCGGCTGGTGGTGCATTCCCTGGGGCCTGATTTACACGCCGTTGACCTTGTGGACCAACCTGTCGGGCGGCCGGGAGATCACGGCGGAGGAGCAGCAACGCTGGGGCATGTGACGAGGTGGGGGAATGAGTCGAATCCTGCTGAGCCTGGCGATCCTGATCGGTGGACTGGTGAACGTCCGTCCGCTCCGGGCGGGCGTGTACAACCTCGATCCGCCGCGCTCGCTGTACGGCAGCGAGTTCGCCGAAGCATCCATGCGGAATTCGACCTCGGTTCTCATGCGTGTGGGTGACTTGCGGGCCGTCTCCGACCGTCCCGATAACGCCCCGAAGCCCCCTCCCACCCCACTCCGGAAGGGTTATGAGAAACAGGTGGATGCTCTGGAAGCCAGCCGCCGCGCGGGCTGTCTCAGCGCCGAGGACCGTATCAACCTCGGTGCCGGCCTGATTCGCCTGAGGCGGCTGGACAAGGCGCGGGAGGTCCTCGAAGAGGCCGAGCACGTCGTTCCCGCGGATGCGCCCTGTTACTTTCTCATCCTGCTCAACCTCGCTTGCGCTTACCAGGAAGATAGCGAACTGCTGTCGCGGGCCATCGTGACGCAGACCCGCGCCTTGAAAGCCTGGCCTGTCGTCTGGGCCGGCTGGAATTTCGCGGAATCGAACTGGTATCACCGCGCCGAGACGTTCGCCCTACGGCTGATGAACCTGCGCCAGTCGGAACAGCGCGGCGCGGGTGGCAGGCCCGTGAATTACCGGACGGTCGATGAATTGTTCCCCGGCATCCGTTATGTCGGACGCGGCGGGGAGTTCGAAGCGGGCAGCATCAACTTCGACATGCGGAATCAGCTTCCCCTGGACGCCGAGTCCGTCATCATTCAACTCCTCTTATGGCAGCCTTTCGACGACCGCCTGTACTGGCAGTACGGCGAGCTCCTCAACGCCAAGGGCGACATCGAGACGGCGTACCGGGTGATGCGCGAACTGGTCGATGCACGCAACCTGGGCAAGCCCGAATTGATCGCCCACCGCCGGATCCTGCGTGACGCGGAACCGACCTACAAAAAAGTGATGGAGTTCACGCAGCAACCGGCCGCCTGGGTGTCGCTCCTGGACATGGTGGCGCCGCGCGGCGCGCTCGCCCCTCCGGTCATCGGCGCGGCCGCCAACGAAATCGGCTTTTCGGCGGCCTACCAACTGGCGTCGGAACCGGCCGTAGCGCAGGCTCCCCAAACGCCCGACCCGGCCCCGGTGTCGAGCACCTGGCTACCGGACTGGCGGCCGATCACTGTCAGTTTCCTGACCGGGGTCGTGGTGGCGATCTTGGGCGCTCTGCAATGGCAGCAATGGCGGCGGCCCCGTCGAGCCGCCGAGATGGATACTTCTCCCGCCGGTGATGTGGCCGGCCCTTCTCGCTATTGACGCCCTGTGGATGGATGAGGAGACGACCGACAAACGCTGGGATCGGCCGCTCGCGGCGGCGCGTGTTTCGCCGCGAGCGGCCGGCGCTTGAGGGAGATTGCCGTCATGCTGGAGCCGTCCGCGCACCCGCAGGATGCCGTCCCGTTCAACCGGCCGCCTTTGCCCATCGGCTGGAAGGAGTACCTGGAGTTCACCGAGTGGGATTTGAAGCGTATCCGCGTCAAGATCGACACCGGCGCCCGCACCTCCGCCCTCGATGTGGTTCGCTACGAGCTGACCGAGATGGCCGGCGGCGGGTTGATGGCCACGTTGCTTTTGGCGCTGGACCACCGACATCCCGGACGTTTCACGCGCATTCATACGCCGGTGTTGCGGACAGTCATCGTCAGCAACACCGGCGGCATGCGCGAGGAACGCCCACTCGTCGAGACCGCCGTGCGCATCGGCCCGGTCCACAAGCGCATTCGCATCACCATCACCAATCGTTCGAGCATGCGCTACCGCATGATTCTCGGCCGCGAAGCGCTGGCGCAATGATTTCGTGGTCGATGTCAGCCGCAAGTATTTGTTGCGCAACCGTCCGGGCGAATAAAGCACATAGCCCCCGGCTTGCCGGGGGAGAGCACCCCCGGCAAGCCGGGGGCTATGTGGAACGAGGTTTTTTCCATGCGCATCGTCATTCTGTCACGGCAAGAGGCGCTGTACAGCACCCGCGCCCTGTTCGAGGCGGCCCGGAATCGCGGCCATGACGTGCGCGTGCTCGACACGCTCTTGTTCGACATTCGCGTCAGCCGCCGCAACCCCGAACTGCTTTATCAGGGTCAGCCGGTCGGCCCCATTGATGCGGTCATCCCCCGCATCGGCGCGTCGATCACCCACTTCGGCCTGGCCGTCGTGCGCCAGTTTGAGATGATGGGCGTTTACTGCCTGAACGAATCGCAGGCCATCGCTCGTTCGCGCGACAAGCTGCGCTGTTTGCAATTACTGAGCCGGCATGACATCGGCCTGCCGCCGACGATTTACACGCGCCAGGCCGAGCATGTGCCGGCCTGCATCGAGCAGGTGGAAGGACCACCCGTTGTCGTCAAACTGCTGCAAGGGACGCAGGGGATCGGCGTCATCCTGGCCGAGACGACGATGGCGGCCAGCTCCGTCATCGAGGCGTTTCACGGGCTGGAACAGAACATCCTCATCCAGAAGTTCATCAAGGAGGCCAACGGCGCCGACATCCGCGCCCTGGTGGTGGGGCGCAAGGTGGTGGCCGCCATGCGCCGGCAGGCGGTGGCGGGCGAGTTCCGCTCGAACATCCATCGCGGCGGCACGGCCAAGAAACTTCGCCTGCCGGCCGAGTATCGCCGCACCGCGCTGGCCGCCGCCCGCTGCCTGGGCCTAACCGTGGCCGGCGTCGATCTCATCGAGTCGGAGGAAGGGCCGATGGTGATGGAGGTCAACTCCTCGCCGGGTCTGGAGGGCATTCAAAAGACGACCGGCGCGGACGTGGCGGAGGCGATTATCGAACACATCGAATCGGAAATCCGAAATCCGAAATCCGAAATCCGCAAGAAATCGGGCACCTAGCCCCCGGCTTGCCGGGGGAGTTTTCTGTCCCCCGGCAAGCCGGGGGCTAGGTGGCGGTGGATTCAGGAGGCCGCAGCCAGTCGAGGTTGTCGCCGTCGTGGACGACGAGGAACGTATAGGGTTCTCCCGCCGAGGGCAGGATCTCCACCTTGAACGTCGCCCCGCCGGCGGCGAGCGGGACGCCGTCCCGGAGCTGCTCGGTGGAGACGATGTAGACGGTGGCGGATCGGCCGTTGCGAGCGAACACGAGCATCGCAACCTGCTGGTTGGGAAAACCCGGCAACTCGGCGAAGCTGGCGGGCGCAATCACCAGGTTGTAATTGAGCAATGGCGACAGGGTCGTCTCCACCCCCATGCGCTTCAGCTCCGCCTCGATGCGCATCTTCGGATCTTGCATCGCCTGATCGTTGACGGCAGCGGCGATCTGTTGCGGATCGAGGAACGGCTTCGCGTGGTGAAGCACCCAGCGACCGGCCCCCCAAGTTAACAATAGGAGCGCGGCGGCAGCGGCGGCGAGACGCATCGTGTGCGCGAACCGGCGGCGATACCAGTCGCCGCGCTCCGCCTCCAGGCGCGCCCGCAGTCGGTCGCGCAGGCCGGCCGGCACCTCGACCTGTCGCATGGCCGTGCCCAGCCGTTCGTCCAGGCCGCGTTCGGCGCGGGACAAACGGTGGCAATCCACGCACTGATCGAGGTGAGTCTCCAGGGCGCCGACTTCTTCCGGCTCCAGCTCGCGCGCCTGCGGACGGGCGAAGTCGAGCAGCAGTCGGGCGGTTTTACAATCCATCGGTCGCCCTCCGGGGGGTGCGTCCATTGGCCAGTACCGGCGTGCCCGGCTCCTGCAGCCGGGCGCGGAGGTACGCCTTGGCCCGCGCCAGACGAGACATCACCGTACCGATCGGCAGGTCCATCTGCTCGGCGATGTCGCGATAACCAAAATCCTCGAAATAATACAAGATAATCGGCGTCCGGAAAACTTCGGGTAGCTCGTTGAGGGCTTGCTGAAGGCGCTCCGGGTCGATGTCCGGTAGGGGATCGGGCGGAGTTTCGGGCAGCTCGCCGACGGATTCCAGACTGACGCAGCGCTGCTGGCGGTCGGCGCGGACGCGATGCAGGTAGGCGTTGCGCAAGATGCTGAACAACCACGGCTTGGCCCGCGACGGGTCGCGGAGTTGGCCGAAGTTGAGCTGGGCCTTGCAAAACGCTTCCTGCGTCAAATCCTCGGCATCGGCGGCCGTTCCGGACAGGCGATAGGCATAGCGATACAGGGTCGCGTAATGCTCATCGACCAGCCGGTGGACCGCCTGCGGACTGCCAGGCTTACCCATGATGCATTCCCTCGAATGTAAGAACCCTCAGCCGGGCGATTTATTCCCGATCCGGCCAAAAAACGGACGGAGGCGGATCGGGCAGAAATCCTCCGCTGAAGGGATTCACCTTACGCGGAAAGCCGTCGTCGTGCCAGCATAAAGTCTTTCGTCGAAAGGAACTCGATCTTTTCCGCCCAGTGTCGGCTTTTTTTCTGGGAATATTTTCACGAGACTCGTATCTTACTCATGTACCCTGCGCCATTGGGGCGTGCGGCGGGAGCTTCCAGGCTTCCGAATAAAACTCGGAAAGGATGTACACACCATGAAGAAATTGCTCGCAATGCTCGTCGTTGGCGGCCTGCTCGGCCTGACCACCGGCTGCCCCCCGACCTCCTCCTCCACCAAGGGAACTGGTAGCACCGGTAGCACCAGGACCACGATTACCACGACGAAGCCCGAGACCAAGACGAACGACCACGGCACTAAGACCACGACCGAGACGAAGGAGAAAGAGGGCAGCACCGGCACCGGCACCAAGGAGAAGACGACGACCGAGACGAAGAAGGGCGCCGAGGGCGACAAGGACAAGAAGGGGACCGACGACAAGAAGGACAAGGACAAAAAGTAATCCGTTGGCACGAAAGCCTGCGGCGGGGGCTTGCCCCGCGTTTGCCTCTGCTGTAGCATAACTCCCTTAACGAACAGGAAGAGGCGGAAGTGGCCCCGACCACGGAGTTGACCCCTGGGTGGCCAGGACGGTCATGGTATTGGACGAATCATACTTGAAAGGACGGTCCTACTGTGAAGAAGCTGATCGCGTTGCTCCTCATCGCTGCGTTCGTTACCGTTGGTGGCCTCGGCTGCAGCGGCGGCTCCAGCTCCGGCACCACGAAGTCTACCACCTCGACCACCAAGTAAGCGGACGCCCTCCCGGTCGTCTTGCTTTCCGACACACGGGGCCAGTCGTGTCTTCCACGACTGGCCCCGTTGCGTTACCAAGCTCGAACGGACTCGCCCCTTATGAGGCGGCCCCGGTTGCGCCGAACATCCATGAAAACACTCTTGTATGTGCTGATGGCGACCTTCGTTCTCACCCTGGTTTCCGGCTGCGGCGGCGACCGGGACAAGGGCATGAACCGGCACCGCGACATGCCCCGCGCCGCCCCGCCCGAAGAGGGGAAGTGAGGCAGAACCCTTGCTGGCGCTGCGGGCTGGTTATTTCTCCGCGGGTTCCTCGCCGCGCTGGTAGATGGGAAGGTAGCGATATTCAACCGTGAGCGCCAAGAGCGCCATGGCCGTGCAATAGCCGCGGCCGCCGGCCTTGGCATCGCGGCCCTGACCGTCCCAGTAACCACTGAAGTTTTGCGTCCGCAGCAGCACTTCCAGGAGTTTGGCACGATACACCGCCCAGTAATTGCCGCCGAGCTGGAACGTCGCCTGGGAGCCGTAATAGACGGAATAGAAGAACCATTCTTGCCGGGGATCAGGCAGGTTCTGGTTGTGGAGGAGATAAGCCCCGCCCCGCAGCGCCTCCGGGGAGTGGTGCTGTCCCTTGCCGCCCAATTCCAAGGCGAGGACACTGATTCCAGTGCAGGCCAGGGTGAGACCGCCGCCCGGACGATAGCAAAAGCCGCCGGTGGTGTTGTCCTGACAGCGCTTGATGTAGTCCACGGCCCGCTCGATGGACTCGGCCGACACGTCGCAACCGAGGTTGCGGGCGGCGCGCAGGGCCATCACTTGCCAGCCGGTGACGCTCATATCGCTGTCGGTGCCGGCCACGCGATAACGCCAACCACCGCGGTCGCCACCCTGCGTCCGCTGCCCTTTGAGGATGACGGCCACGGCCCGCCGCAGTCCCGCGCGGACTTCGCGTCCAAGTTCGGCGTCCGTCATGCCCGCGACTTCCGCCAGGCTCAGCGTGGCCATGCCGTGCTGATACATCTCCTGTTCGTTGTTGTCGGCGATGAGTCCGTTCGCCTGCTGCTTGCGGAGCAGCCAGCGCACGCCCCTCTCTACGGTCGGTCCGTAGCGTCCCTCGCCGGGGACGTGGCCGGCGGAGAGAAAGGCCATGACGGCCAAGCCCGTGACAGCGGCGCTGGGCCGACGATAGACATCGCGCCAACAGCCGTCCGTTTTATCCTGGGTCAACTGCAAGTAATCCAGGCCGCGTTCGACAGCGCGATCGACCTGCGAGTCCCGCGCCGGCGCGTCGGCCGCCAAAACGGGTGAAGCGGGGGAGAGCACCAGCACGACAAGAAAGATGGGATAGCGCATGGGCATACCCGGTTCGGCCTCCTTTTGCCCCGATATGCCGGAGAACAACTCCGGATCCCTTCTCTCTCCGAATCTTAGACTCCTGGCGCCGCGCGTCAACGGATAGCGGGTCTCGACACGGACTGACTGCCGGCGGACTGCTCTTGCACGCGCCGGCCGGACTGGCTATGGTCCCGCCGCTTCCTTTCAGAGCCACATTCCATCCGGAGGGCGGGGCGATGTTCCGTCGCATAGGGGTGGTGTTCGCCGGTGCGCTGCTAATCGCGGCGGCTGGCTGTTCGGGTGGTTCGTTCCTCTTGTCGTCCTTCGGACCCGGCGGCAAGCAGCAAGTCATCTCCGGCTCGGTCGATCGGGTGTCGGCCCACCTCCAGGGCGCCCTAGGCAACGCCGGCTTCCTCGTGTCCGCCAGCAAAGACGGCCAGGACGTGCGACTGGCAGGCTTCACCAAGTCGGGCAAGCGGTTCACCCTCTTCCTCAAGCACCGCAAGACGGACGCCGGCGAGAGCACGGCGATTTCCGTCGATTGGGCGGCGGACGCGGACGAGTCGTTCTGGCTGACCGTGCTCGGAATGCTGGCGACGTTCGACGCCTCCAAATAGGATCCCGGCGCGGACGGTCCCGACTGGCCGCGCCCATGCTTTGCCGTCCCCGCGAAGATGGGAAAGCGGATGTCTTACCTTTCGTTGATCGGAAGGGGAGCTGGCTATGAGTCGGCTGCGCCTGGTCGTGTTCGCCTTGTCTCTTGTGCTGATTGTGAACCCCGGCTGCACGGCCGAGGACAAGCGCCAGTGGCGCGAGGCCCTGAAGGACGCGCGGGGCGAGAACATGGAATGGGGTTCCCACGATCAGCCCAAGACCATCTCACCCTGAACCTCCCGCACCGGCCCGAATCCGCTGGCGTGTGGCGCGAGGGCGTGGCAGAATGAGCGAGGGTTGGCCACGCTGCTGGATGCTTGCCCGATGGCCGCCGCTGACGGGTGTCGCAGAGCACTCGCATCCGGATTTCTCTTATGCTGATTCCCAACATCACCGACCCACCCGCCTGGCGATCCAGCAGCGTCGATGAACGCAACCAATGGTTTTATCCCCTGTCGCCGCGCTGTCTGGCGGAACTGGATGAGATGACCCGCCGGCTGCGCCAGAAGCGCAGACAACGACCGAAATGCGGATGGCCTCTGCGCCGGGTTCTGTCTGCGAGGAAGAGCTGGGGCCGGTGCGAACGGCTTTGGAATCGGGACGCGGCTTCGCCATCCTCCGCGGTCTGACCCAGCAACCCTATTCGTCCGAAGAGATGCGAGTCCATTACTGGCTCCTCGGCCAGCTCTTGGGCCGGCCGGTCGAGCAGAACGTGCAGGGCACTCTGCTCTACGACGTGCGCGACACCGGCCAGGACGTGCGCTCCGGCGCCCGCTTCTCTGTCACCAGCGCCGAGAGTGGTTTCCACACCGACAACTCGTTCGGCCCCTCCGTCGTCGATTACGTCGGCCTGCTCTGCTTGCGGACGGCGAAGCGCGGCGGGCTGAGCCAGGTCGTTAGCGGCTACAGCGTCTACCGCGAGCTGCTGGCCAAGCATCCCGACGTGCTGGAGACGCTCTCTCGGCCCTGGCACATCGACCGCCGCGGCGGGCTGCAGCCCGGCGACGCGCCGACGGTGCAGTATCCGGTGTTGTCGTGGGACGGTCGCGGCCTGACTTATCGCTACCTGCGCTATTGGATCGAGTCGGGACACGAGAAGGCGGGACAGCCGTTGAGCGCCGCCCAGAGGAAAGCCCTCGACGTTCTGGACGCCGTGGTGAGGGATCCTGCGTTGCGGGTGGAGTTCGCGCTGGAGCCGGGCGATCTGTTCTTCGTCAACAACCGCTGGATTCTGCACAACCGGACGGCTTTCGAGGATCACCCCGAGCCGGGGCAACGACGGCATCTTATCCGACTGTGGTTGCGTGCGCGGGACGACGCCGGCTGACCTGCTTTCTTCCCACGGCCGCCGGTTCCCTGTACGGATTCGGTATGTCTGTTTGCCCTTACCCCCGCCTCGGGCTGGCAGTTTAGGCCGCAGCCGTTACATTGAATTACAATGTCTGCCGCCGCCCCCGCCATCCGCGCCGTCGAGCTTTGCCGGTCCTACGGGCCGCCGTCCGCCGCCGTCCACGCCCTCCGCGGTGTGTCGTTGGAGGTCGGCCGCGGCGAGCGGGTCGCCCTCTTGGGCAAGTCCGGGTCGGGCAAGTCCACCCTGCTCAACCTCCTCGGCGGGCTGGACCGGCCCACCTCCGGCCAGGTGTGGGCGGCGGGATCGGACCTGGCCCGGCTGTCCGGCCGGCAGCTGGCCCGCTACCGCCTCGCCGCCGTCGGCATGATCTTCCAGTCGTTCAACCTCATCCCCACCCGCACCGCTTTGCAAAACGTCGAGTTGCCGCTGGTGCTGGCCGGGGTGCCGCCCGCCCGCCGCCGAGCCACGGCTGCCGCAGCTCTGGAGGCCGTCGGCCTGGGCGCCCGGCTGCACCACCGGCCCGGCGAGTTGTCCGGCGGCGAGTGCCAGCGCGCCGCCATCGCCCGTGCCTTGGTCAACAGCCCGCCCATCCTCCTCGCCGACGAGCCGACCGGCAACCTCGACAGCGGGACCGCCGACGAGGTCGTCGCCGTGCTGACCGCCCACCTCGACCGTCTCGGCGCCACTCTGGTCCTCGTCACCCACGACGAGGACCTGGCCCGCCGCTGCACCGCGCGCGTCCTGCGCTTGCAGGATGGCCGGCTGGTGTGCTGACAACAAGGAGCCGACCGTGCGCTACGCCGACCTTTTGGGACTGGCCCTGACGGCCCTGTGGCAGCGGAAGCTCCGCGCCGTCCTGACGCTCCTGGGCGTCGTCTTCGGCACGCTCGTGCTGGTGGCCAGCCTCTCGCTGGGCCAGGGCGTGCAGGAGACCATCGTGCGCGAGTACAGCCGCCACAACGAGCTGCGCAACATCCAGGTACGCCCCGGCTACGACCGTTCCGCGGCTGCCCCAGAGGAGGAGTTGCGCGTCGAGGGGTCGGTGAGCGCGGAGCGCCGCCGGCGGCTCCGGGACGCCCTGGCCGAGCGCTGGCAGCGGCTCAATGCGTCGGGGCCGCAAGTGCGGCTGACGCCGGAGCGAATCGAGCAACTGCGGCAACTTCCACACGTTGAATCGGTGCGTCCCGTCATCCAGGTTTACGGCCGGGCCGTTCTCGGCAAGCATTCGGAAGATGTGACCATCACGTCGGCAGACTTTGGCAGCGACCGGGTGCGCGGCCGATTGGTGGCGGGCCGATTGCTGGGGCCGGGCGAGGACGAGGGTGCGGTCCTGACCGAATCGCTGCTCTACTTCCTGGGTGTCCACAGCGATAGCGAAGTGGAACAAGCGCTGGGCAGGAAGGTACGCGTGGAGTACCGGGTCGGCGGGCGGTCGTCCTACTTGCTGCTGGTTCTACTCGGGGCGGACAGTACCCATGTCGGGCCGAACGAGGAGAAGGTGCTGAACAAAGCTGTGGCCCAGCTGCCCGCCGCAGTCGCCCGGATGGACCTGTCCAGTCAGGAGAAGGCGACGCTAAAGAGGCTACTGACCCACGGGGCGAGGGCGCCCAGCCAGCCAGCGCCGGAGATAACGATCGCGGAAGAGTATCGCCTGGTCGGTGTTCTCCGCGCCCCCGACGCCGACGAGCGGATGCGCGACTGGCGCTGGGGCGTGGCTGACGTCTTTTTGACTCAGCGGGCGGCGGAGGGGTTTTTTCTGCGTGCGCCGCAGCACCGCGACCGGGGCTTCGAGGAAGTCGTCGTCACTGCGGATCGGCTGGAGAACGTCAAGGCCGTGACCGAGGTGGTCGATGGCGAGGGCTTGCAGGGCTATGCCCTGATGGAGCGGGTGGACCGCGAGCGCTTCATCTATCTGCTGGTGTTCGGGGGGATGACGTGCATCGCGGTGATCGCGCTGGGGGTGTCGTCCCTGGGCATCATGAACACGATGCTGATCGGCGTGTTGGAGCGGACGCGGGAGATCGGCGTCATGAAGGCGGTGGGCGCCCGCGACGGCCATATCGTGCTGATGTTCCTGGCGGAGGGGGCGCTGGTCGGCCTGGCGGGCGGCCTGCTGGGGCTGCTGTTGACCTGGCTGATATCCTTCCCGGGGGATGCGTGGGTTCGGTCGATGGTGAGCCGGCAGCTGGTAGTGAAGTTGGAGGAGTCGCTGTTCATGTTCCCGTTGTGGCTGGCGACGGGGGCGCCGCTGTTCAGCGCCCTGGTGACGATCCTGGCCGCGGTGCTGCCGGCGCGGCGGGCATCGCGGATTAACCCGGTCGAGGCATTGCGGCATGAATAGCGAAAGCTGTCGTTTCCAACCTACTGGCAAGTTGGAAATCCGCCCCGCGAATCGCTGGTCACGACCGTAGCCGTCCATAGAACAACCCCGCCGCCCCGTGATCTTCCGCGTACCTGCCGGGTGACGAAATCTCCCGACCGCTCGTGTGCAAAGAATCGCTCCAACCCTACCTGTGGATGCTCGTCGGCAGTTTCTTCTTCGCCGGGATGGCCACGGCCGCCCACGCCCTCCGCTCCACGTGTGATTGGCAAGTCATCGCCCTGGCACGCAGCGCGCTGCCCTTGACCTTCGCCACACTGTTGGCTCTGCTCGGTGGGGCGCGGCTGGTACTGTTCACACCGCGGATCCTGTGGGTGCGGAGCATCGCCGGCAGCATCAGCCTGATCTGTACCTTCTACGCCCTGACGCGCCTGCCGCCCTCCCACGTCTTCACGCTGGCCAGCACCTTCCCCATCTGGGTGGCCCTCTTGTCCTGGCCGCTGTATCGGGAACGACCCCGGCCGCAAGTCTGGCTGTCGATCGCCAGCAGCGTCCTGGGCGTCACGCTCATCGAGCTTTCCGGCCCCGCGGAGGAAGTCGCCGCCGGCGTTCCCCAGCGCGAACTGGCTGTGGCCAGCACCCTGCTCGCCGCCCTCTCGACCGCCGTCGCCATGCTCGGCCTGCACCGTCTGCGGCACTTGCACCCCTGGGCCATCGTCGCCCACTTCTCCGGCGTGGCCGTGCTGTTCTCCGTCGCCTCCTTCCTGCTGGGCGGACACATACCGGTGCCGCCGAACCCCTCCGATTCCGCATCGCTCCTGCTGCTGTTGACTGTCGGCGCCACGGCCACAGCCGGTCAGTTGTTTCTGACCAAGGCGTTCGCGGCCGGCCCGCCGGCCAAGGTCTCCGTCGTCAGCCTGACGCAAGTCGTCTTCGCCATGATCCTCGATGTCTGGTTGGGGCAGCATCGTTTCACGCCGATGATCCTTACCGGCATGGCCCTGGTGGTCGCCCCGACCGCCTGGTTGATGACCTCGCAGGCGAAGGAGTAACCCTCGCGCCATCGGGACCGCGTGCGTCGTGACGGCGAACCTATCTCACTTCGCTGGAGGTGCGGATGAGGGAGGCGACGGCGGGGCTCCTCGGCTGCCGGTTGAGGCGAGTTGCTCAAAATACAGCTTGATCGCGCGGGCATAATCTTCGCCGTAGCGCGCCTTCATGTCCTGGACGATCTTGGTGCGTAATTCACCGGGTAGCTCGCCCCAACTTTTGCCGGCGTAGGGGGTCTGGTCCAACCCGAAATCGCTGAGATCGACAAGGCCCCCCGACGAGCGGCCCAGTCCGAGAGACGCATCGGCTTGTGCCGGTTGGCCGGGTTGCTGGGATCCGGAACCCAAACGCTGCGCCGCCTGCGCCAGCGCCTGGGCCGCCTGCCGCATCGCCGACTGGGCCGGGCCGGGTTGGCCCCGGGCGAGTTGTTCGCGGGCGCGAGCCATGTCCTGACGTGCTTGCCGAAGCTCCTTTCCCGACAGCGAACTCGACGCGCCCGGCTTCGGCGAGGGCTTTGCCGCCGACGCGCGGGCCGCGCCGCCACTTCGCGGGCGGCTCGATCGAGGGATTGCGCCGCGTTCTGCTGGGACTCGCGGGCCGCATCCGGGTTGCCCTGTTTGGCCCGGGCGCGTGCCTGCTGCATCGACTGCCTGGCTTGTTGACTCGCTTCCGCGGCCCGCTCTAGCGCGTGCGACTGGGAGGCATTCTTCGTTTGCCGGGCCATGCGGGTAAGCTCGCGCATCAACGCGCCGGCCTGTTCTTGCAACGATTGCTGCCTCGCTCGCTGCTGTGTGGCCTGGCGCGCGAATCGCTGGCGAGTGTCTGCAACCGGCGATTGATCTCTTCCTGGCGCTGATCGAGCTGCCGCGCTTTGCCGAAAGAGTCGTAACTCTGGCGGATGTCGCGCGGACTACGCGCCAGCCGGGCCGCGAGTTGACGCAATTGCTCGGCCGTTTTCTCACCCGCGTCCCTGGCCCGCGTCAGAGCGCCAGACTGCAACTGCCGGGCCGTCTCCCGCGCCGCCTGCTCGGCCTGGCGTGCGTGCTGAGATGGGGCCGACTCGTCACCATGTTCGTGAGCGACGTTGCCGGCCAATTCATCCGCCTTCCGGGCGACCTCCCTCTGCTGGCGAATCAATTCACCCACCAGGTCATCCGGCGCCGGCTGCGTCTGGGTGCCCTCGCCTTCGCGCTCCAGCTGCCGAGGAGATTGGTCCGCGGATTTGGGATCGCCGGACTTCTTCGGGTTGCGCTGGGTCTCGGCCTCGGCGCGCATCAAATCGCGCTGTGCCACCGCCAGTTCGCGGGCGCGTTCGGCCATCTCGCGCACCTGCTCTTCGCGCGCTTGTTCGAGCGCCTGCTTCAAGGTCTCGCTTTTCTGCGCCGTCCGATCCAGCTCGGCGACGACCTCGTCCTGTTGCTGCCGGAGCTTCTCGGTCTGCTCCTTCGCCGCCGGATCGGGCAGCGGGTTTTTGGCCGCCAGCTCTGCCGTCTTTTCGGCCAGCTTTTTCTCGCGCTCGGCCAGTTTTTCCAGCCTAGACCGATCGAGTTGCTCGCGGGCCAGCTCGTCGTTGCTTTTCTTCAATTCTTCCAACCGCTTCACGGCGGAAGCGAGCTGTTGATCGGCCTTCTCGAACCGGGATGCGCGCTCGACTCGGCGACGGCTGCCGGGACGCCTGCTCGAGCGCTTTCTGACTCTCACTCATCTCTCGATTGGCCACTTCGCGGACCTCTTCGGCGACGGGCGATAGCGCCGGCTCCGCGTCAGCGATTCGGGCCAGTTCGCGCAGGGCTTTTTGATTGCTCTGGTTGTCTTCTTGCAATTGTTTGACTTCTTCGACCTGCTTTGCCGGAAGTGACGCCTGGCTTCCCATTTCCTGACGCGCCTTGGCGACGGCGTTTTTTTCTTTGACGAGCGCGTTCTTGATGTCTTCCAGTTTGCGATTGATTTCGTCGCGGCGAGTGAGAATTTCCTTCTCCGTGTCCGCACCGCCTTGCCGAGCGATCCGCAGCGTCAACCAGCGATCCGGTGGATAGACAACGAGGTGCGGCCCGCCATATTCCGCCGGAAAGTTATCGACGACATGAAACCGATAATGAACGCGATCCTCTTCGTGGTCCTTGTCGGACCATTCGAGGACATGACGCGCGACGGCCGAGGGACTAGCGCCGCCCCGGAGTTTCATCGACTGCCGGACGGTTTCCCCCTCGTTGATGCGATACTCCAACTCCACGCCAGCAACGGCGATATCGTCTGCCGCCTCGATTTCCAGCGGAACGCCCCCGGAAACATGTACGGTGCGCTCTGCTTGTCCGACAAGCTTGACGACGCTCGGCGGCTGATCGGGCCGCACGCGGAGGAACCCCCCTTCCAGGACGGTACGAATCCCCTGCTCCGCCTCCAGCACCACGCGATAATTACCCGCCATTGTCGCCGGCATGGTGAAGGACGCTGTTTGTCGATCGTCGCTCAGGGCGAGTGGAAGCCTGGAACTCTGGGGAGCAGACTCGCTGTTTTTGTTCGACTCGGCCTGCGCGGTCCATTCCAGATACGCCGCCTCCGCCGCGCGTGTGAAATGGAAATCGAAGCGGACGGCACTGTATTGCAAAACGGCTAGATCGACGAGACCGTAGAAGGTTTCTTCCTCCTTCACGGCCCGTGCGTAAGCCGGCGGCGTCACAGTGATCGAAGGGCTTTCGGCCGCCAGCTCGACGGGTGCGATGGCGGTCACACGGTACGCATCGCTGACGGCTTCGCCCGCCTCGACGCGATACGACACGTCGCCGATAACCTTGTAATCAATCGTGAAATCCCCCGCTTCATCGTGTCCCATCTCCTGCCGCGTTTCCCTGCCCTCGCCGTCCACCACGACGAGCGTGCCGCCCTGCGGCAGCGCTACCTTGGAGTTTCGCGGAACGAGGTGGGCCGACAGCGTGACGGTGCGTCCGCGGCCCGCGATCGTGTCGCCGGGGGTGACTTCGAGCGTGTAGGAGGCGGATTCCACGGACCACGGTCGGAAGAAGCGCTGCGACAGGTAGGCGTATTGCCGCGGCCAAACGCCGGCGGGCACGGCGATCAGCAAGACGGCTGCTGCCGCGAGCAATGAGAACAGGGCGGTACGACGGGCGGGGACGGCCGGACGAAAATCGAGCCGACTACTTTGACGCTCCGCCTCCTCCATGAGGAGGGCGATGAAAGCCGGCGAGCCGTTCCCATTCGCGTCTGAGCCGGCAAGCTCGACCGAACTGGTGAGACGTTCGCCGAGTTCGGGGTATTTCTGCTCGATGACGGCGGCCAGCGCCCACAGGTCGGTGCGGCGGCCCAGCGGAAGGACGAGTCCGAAGAACAGACAGCCGATGCCGGCGGCAAGCCACACGCAGAGAAGGACCTGACGACAGAACGCGGTCAGATCGAACCCGTAATCCGCCAGGAGGGCCGCGCCGCCCGACAGACCGAGGACGACGACGAGCAAGCTGAGGCCTCGCATGCCCTGCAAACGCCGGGATCGTCGCCCCAGCGCGGCCAGTCGCTTGCGCAGCGTGGGACTCAGAGTGACGGTGGAGGACATGGTGTCGATCCCTCGGGTCGATTTCTGTCCACTAGATGCGTCCGTCGTTGGACAGCGGGCAGGAAAATGGATTGTAAGTGTCGTACCTGTGAGCAGGCAAGCAGATTCATCACCTAGCCCCCGGTTTGCCGGGGGAAAATCAAATACCCCCGGCTTGTCGGGGGCTAGGTGAGAAGGCGTTGGAGGAACTCAGAGGGAAACGCGATCCAGACCGCGGTCCCGCCGGGATTTAACGAGCGGCGGAAACAATTGACTGCCGAACCAACCTCCGACGGTGCTTAGGCACAACGAGCATACCACCGTCAAGGCCGCCACGGGCACCCAGCGCTCGACGTAATTCATTTCGATGCCGACGAGGATCACCGTCGTTGCCAGGCCGACGAACAATCCCTGTTTGAAACCATTGGGCGTCGTGGAACCGGCGAGGGCGCCGCCCAGAAGCAGGGCGAGGGCCTTGATTTCCATCGTGATGAGATGATCCTGAATGTCGTCGGAGGTGGACAGCGCCCCGTGGCTGATCTCCAGGAGCTTCTCGAAACAAATGGTGGCCGTCAACGTGCCCGCCACGGCGAAGGCGGCGCCGATCGCGACGCGATACCACGAGACTGGGCCGGCGAAGAGATCCATCTGCCGGCGCAAGACGCTGCGTTGCGCACGGGCGCGACGTTGGGCGGCTCCGTGGGCAACGGCTTCCAGAAGGCACAGCCGAGCCAACCGCCGACCGCGCCGACCGCCGCCTGCAAGAGCGGCTGGCCGAGAATGGCCACGGTCGTCAGCGACTGCGCGGGGCCGGACAACCACAGGACAGACAGAACGCCGTTCCACGCGCCGACGACGGCGCCGAGGACGAAGCCGTAGCGCTGCCCGCCGCCCGCCAGGACCGCCCCGGCCAACAGCGCGAAGATGCGCATGCCCTGAACGACAAAGAAGCCCGTGGGCGTTCCCCACATTTCTCGCAGCGCTTCTTCGCCCCAGACGCCCATCAAAATCGCTGTTACCAGATGACGCAGGCCATAGAACATGCCCTGGGAAAGAAGCAAGCCGACGAGAATGCGGCCCCACGGGGTTTGCTGCCAGCGCGACAGCGACCCGCCTGACCCATCGCGCACGCGGCGATGATCGTGGTATTGCAAACGGACGCCGCACAGGGGGCATTGCAGCCGCTGCTCGTAGGTGGTGCTGCACTGTGGACAAACCATCGCCATGGTTTCACTCACCTGCTCGTCAAGGCACGATCCCGCACGTTCGATCCGGCCCATGACGCGGACCTCGGACAGCGCCGTGCGGTCAAGAAACTATAGTTTAGTTTTGTCAAGTTGGCGCAAAGGCAAGCCGGGCTATGGAAAGTGGAACGGCCCTTGAGGGTGCTTTTCGGCTGTCACCAGGAAATTCAGAGGTCGGTAGCATGACGACCCCTTATCTGCTGGCGATCGATCAGGGCACGACCAGCACGCGCGCGGTAGTTTATGACGCCTCGGGACAAAGCCGGGGCAGCGCCAGCCGCGAATTGACACAATACTATCCCCGTCCCGGCTGGGTCGAACACGATGCCGAGGAAATCTGGACATCCGTCGAGGAAGTCGTGCCGCGCGCGCTGACGGCCGCCGGCATCGAAGCGGATCAGCTCACGGTGCTGGGATTGACCAACCAGCGCGAAACGATCGTGCTCTGGGAACGGGACACCGGCCGGCCGGTGGCGCGGGCGGTGGTCTGGCAGGACCGGCGGACGAGCGATTTCTGTCTGGAGCGCCAGTCGGAGGAGTCGTGGCTGCGGGAGCGAACCGGCCTCGTTCTCGACCCGTATTTTTCGGCGACCAAGCTGCGTTGGTTGTTGAACGAAGATGCGTCGCTGCGCCGGCTTGCGGAATCCGGACAACTCGCCTGCGGCACCATCGACAGTTTCCTGCTCTGGCGTCTGACTGGAGGTCGATTGCACGCCACGGATCGCACCAACGCCTCGCGCACCCTCCTGTTCAACCTGCATACAGCACGTTGGGATGAAGAGCTGTGCCGCTTCTTCGAGGTACCGATGAGTTTGCTGCCGGAGGTGCGGGCCAGCCGGGATGACTTCGGAACGACGGCGAAGCTATCCTTTTTGCCCGCGGGATTACCCATTGCGGGAGTGGCCGGCGATCAGCAAGCAGCCCTGTTCGGCCAATGCGCCTTCGAGCCGGGCGAGGCTAAATGCACCTATGGCACCGGGGCCTTTTTCCTGCAACACCTCGGTTCGCAGCCGATCCTGTCGCGCCACCGTCTGCTGACGACCGTTGCGGCGAGTGGCCCGGATTCGGTGCGGTATGCTTTGGAAGGCAGCGTTTTCGTCGCGGGGGCGGCGGTGCAATGGTTGCGCGATGGCCTGCGCTTGCTCAAAAGCGCCCCGGAAGTCGAGGAGTTGGCGGTTCAATCCGACATGGGCCAGCCGGTGTTATTCGTACCAGGATTCGTGGGTCTGGGCGCGCCGCACTGGGTTCCGGACGCGCGGGGCGTCTTGTTCGGTCTGACGCGCGGCACCACCGCCGCCGACCTGGGCCGGGCGACATTGGAAGGCGTGGCGTATCAAGTCGCCGACCTTATCGACGCCGCCGGGCGCGACGCCGGCGAGCGCTTGCACAGTCTCCGGGTGGACGGCGGCATGGCCCGCAACGCCTGGTTCTTGCAGTGTCAGGCCGACATTCTCGGTCTGCCGGTCCTACAAACGCCGGTCTCCGAAGCGACCGCCCTCGGCGCGGCGTATCTGGCCGGTTTGCAAATGGGTGTGTGGTCCAGCGAAAAAGCTCTGCGTGAGTTGGGAGCGGAAGCGCGGCGGTTCGAGCCGCGTTTGTCCGCGGAAGAGCGCGACTGTCGGTTGCAATTATGGCATCGCGCCGTCAAGGCGGTGATCGCGTTTTACACCGGCGGATGATTGATGACCAAGTGACGGCGGCGTCTGGGACGAGCGTGCGCGGCCGGTTTGTGCGCTTTCTTCGCTTTCGTCGTCTCTTTCGCATCCGCGGGCGGAGCTTCAGCTTTCGGCATCCACGTAGGGCGATACTGTTCCAGAAACTCCAGGATATCCAGCTCTTTGTCGAGATTGGTGTAGCCGCACTCCTTCATCTCGGCGATGGCGTCGGCGTTGCTCCAGTGCTCGAATTCCATGCGATAAATCGCGCAATAAGCCCCACTGCGGTGGATGCCGGCGAAACAGTGGACGAGGACGGGGAAATTACGCGGATCGTTCATCACTTCGTTAAACTTCCGCACGCCCTCCGCGACGGGCACCGAACCGCCCACATCACCCCATTGACTGGGCAGGATGCGCAAAAAGTTCACTTCCATGCTGTTGCAGAATTCTTCCTCGGCTTTATCGCTGGCCGTCAAGCCGTCGCGCAGGCTGATGACCGTCTTGATGTGGTAATCGTTCAGAATGCGCGCCAGACCGTCTTTCGTCATTTGCCCGCTTCGGTAGAGGACGCCGGGCCGGACGACGCGGAACTTGCGCGTCTGCGCCTGCTGGTGAATGGCGAACGCGACTGGGCCGGCGATGAGGGTGAGCACCACCAAAACCCCGAGGGAAACCTGGATAACGCGCGACATCTCTTCATCTCCGCTGACGGGCGAGCGCAGGCTGGCTTATGGGGCCGTGATTCTATCGAGACGGGCTATTCCGAAAAAGATCGGTTCAGCGCGATTCGGAATTGATCTTGTTTTAACCGGCGGAGCTGCTTATGTGTGTCGGCCCCGATTGCAAGCTCCCGCGCGGAGCGTGAGTACCCGGAGGCGGACACGATGGAACGCCGATCTCGTGCGCTGATGGTCCTGTGCATTTCGATCCTGCCGCTCTGGAGTTCGACGGCCTGTGCCGACCTGGAGTGCGCTCAGCCGGTGGCGGAAAAGGGCGAAGTTCGCAGCGGCATGTCGCTTTCGCATCGCTTTACCTGCATCAACCGCGGGCCGGGAACGGTCGAGATCACGGACGTGCGGCCCAGCTGCGGATGTCTGACGCCGAAACTGGAGTACCGCCGCCTCCTGCCGGGCGAATCCGGCGAGCTGATGCTGGAGATCAACACCCTGACCCAGCCGGCCGGGTCGAACAACTGGCGCGTGACGATACGCTACACGGCGGGGGGCGTGGAGAAGGAGCTTCCCCTGTACGTTGCCGCACGCATCGTCACCGAGATCAGTGTCGAGCCGCCCTCGCTGGCCATCTACACCGATTCGGCGATCAAGCACGAAATCACCCTCATCGACCGCAGGACCGAACCACTGATCGTGCGCTCGGTGCAGTCATCCTCTCCGTACATCGGCACGCATCTGGGCGAGCTGCGCCGCGATGACGCCGGTCACTGGGTGCGCTCGATTGGGGTGGAAGTGACGGCCGACTGTCCGTATGGCAATCACGCGGAAACGTTGCTCATCTGCACGTCCGATCCGACGTATCGGGAGTTGACGGTTCCGTTCACCGTCTTCAAGCGGCCGCGCCAACAGGTGAGCGCCGCGCCGGCTTCCGTCAATCTGGTGGAACACCACGGCCAACCGCTGCCTTCGCGGATCGTGCTGCTGAGTGCCGCGGACGATGAGGAAGTGAAGATCGACCGCGTGGAGTGCGAGGACGCGGCGATCGAGTGCCGCTGGGCGCAAGGCCCCGGCCGCCGCGCGACCTTGAAAATCCGCATCGACCCGTCGCGCCGCAAGGGCGACACGCTCCAGAGCGCCGTTCACGTCCACCTGAGCCAACCGGCGAAGCAAACGATCACGGTCCCGGTAAGTTGCTCGTCACGTTGAAGGACGTTTGCTTCTTCTCTTCGGCCCCTCCCGCGAGGGCGGTCGTTGATACGGGAATCGGTAGAAACGCTGCCTGCATCATGGCAATGGTCACGAGCAGCGCGGTGAGCATGTTCAGCACGAGGCTATACAGGTGCCAGCGCACGAACTCGGCGCGGGCGTCGGCGGCCGTGCGAACGTCCTCCGGATGCGGAGGCGAATGGCTGACCATCGCATCGAACGTTCGATTCCGAGGCTCGCGCAATTCCTCGACCTTTCGTTCCAACCACCACCCCAGCGCCACCGTCGCCAACGCGGCCAGCAAGATGCCGGCCCGAACGCGATGCCGTCGCGCCGCCCCCGCACGGCACCACGCCAGCGCCGTCGCCGCCGTCACTAGGCCGCACACGGCCTGGATGGCGAAATACCACGGAAACAGTTGTCCGATGGCGACCCCGGCGGCCCGGCTGCCCTGCTCGCGGCGTAAGGGTTCTTGGAAGATCGCGTTGCCCGGGGGGCCGTCGTAGGCTTTCCACATCGGGAACCAGACGTCCCGATCTGCCGGCTCCTCCTTGGCCACGCGATCGAACGTGTCGAAAAGGCTCACGCCGACGACGAAGCTGAAAAAGATCACGGTGCCGAACCACAGGCCGAGCGCGAGGACGTGGACGATCTTGCTGAATGGCAACATGGCGGGAGTCTCCTTGAGGCGATTCTCGTTGCCGCGCAGGAGGCGGCCGATGTTGGCGCGATGGCGAACGAAGATCAGAGCGGACGCGATCAGACAAAACAATGTGACGATCCGATGGGCGGCATCCCACGGTTGCGGGGTGAGGACCAGACGGACGACGCACAGCACGACAGCGGCAGTCAGCGAGGCGAGCGACACATAGCGGCTGACGACCGCGACGACGAGCCAGGTCAGAAGCGCGGCCAGGGCGGGACCGGGCAGCAGCACGCACACCGCACCGGCGGCGGTGGCCACGCCCTTGCCGCCGTGAAAGCGCAGGTAAATCGGAAACAAATGGCCGAGAAAGGCCGCCACGGCCGCCGCCACCGGCAGGCTGTCGAGAGGCAGATCGGGCTGGTGCGATGTGGTCCACGCGGAAGCGATCGACGCGGGCAGCGCCCCCTTGGCGAAGTCGAGCAGAAAGACGAGGACGCCGAACGGCCGACCGAGGATTCGGCCGACGTTGGTGGCGCCGATGTTGCCGCTGCCCTGCTTGAGAATGTCCACGCCGCGCCACCGCGCCACCAGATACCCGAACGGGATGGCGCCGACGAGGTACGAAACGAGGACGGTCAATCCGAGGGCCAGCCCAGTCATGACGAACTCCGGCAAATGGCCGAACCGCTTGCGGCCGTGCGCTGAGGCGCAAGCGGCGATCCGGACGCATCATAGCGGATTCCGCCGCTCCGTGCAGGTAGTCGGGTGAGAGCGAAACCTCTTCGGAGGAAAGCCCTCAAGAGGTAAGGTGGCGTCTGTTGTCTCATTCCCGAAGCTTGTCGAGTTCGCTCGCTTCCATGCTGCTGGAAAAGGACCATTGCTGAATGGAACGGAGTTCACCCTTGCAGAGTTTTTCGACCCATTGCGGAGTTGGCCGCCAGGTGAACTCGTGAGTGCCGAGGTACGCCGTCTCCACGCGAATGTAAGCGGACTCCCAGTACAGCTCCCGAAGCAAATGCTCGAATTTGTCCAGCCAATCCCGCAAATACCAGTCTACTTCCTTGAGCGAAGCAGCCAGGTGAAGGAGGCGATATTTGTAAACAATCATGAAAGCGTCCGCGGGAGGCCAGCCGAACATCGGACGGCACAAGGGGGGAAACTCGTCCTCCTCGGGCAACCCCTGCAGGACGGCCTCGTTGTGTTGGACGATGCGGAGATGCGTTTGCCGCAAATGGGCCAATACGTCCGGATCGCCCCCGCCGGCTTCGCCCGGCCAAGCTTCGCGGATGTACCCGAGAAGCACACTCCTTACTCCCATACGGAAACCCTCGGCCTCACTCGTTTAACGGAATTGATTGGAGCGAACCGCCTCCCGGCGCGTCTGATACGCCTGGAAGGCGCGCTGATACTGTTGCGCTCGATTGTAACAATAGATCCCATATCCGATCGCCGCCCCGGTAAACAGCACACCAATCAAGGGGAAGATGACTTTGGCGACGGAAAACGGCCCGACATCGGGAGCGCTGCCCGTGATGGCGAAGGCCATGATGGTCCAGAAGACGCCGAAGACGCCGCCTATCACGGCCCCGCCGATGCCCATGCCGGGCGTCGGAACGAGCCGCCGTCCGTAGCGATCCGCGATGAGGTAGCGCTGTTGCTCGATCTGCCACGCGCGGTCGAGCTGCGCCAGCTCGTTCTGGTAGCGAACGTCCGCGAGTTGTTCGGAGAGATGCTGGCCGAGTTGTCCATCTGTCGGGGCCTGGGAGCCGGTCAGAAGGGCGGCCTTCGCCTGGGCGAATTCGGCCGCATTCAACGAGCCGTTCCGGTGCAGTTCTTCGAGTTTTTGGAGATCGTCGGCAAGACTCATGGGCCGCTCCATCCGCGTTCGTCCGGTTGATTGCGAGGGATGATTCTCATCTGCGGAGTAAGGGTATCGGATGATTCTCAACTCTTATGTTAGGGTACGTGCGAGGATGTCGCCAGGGATTGGCCCGCCGGTGGGCCTCGCTCCACTCGGCCCACCCTACAAGGCCAAGCCTCTAGTACACCGGACTAAGCGTAGGCATAATGATGGGAATCGTCCTACCTGTGTCGCTTCGCCCGACTTGCGAGGGAGGGACTTCCATCATGCTCCGGCAACTGCGTCCGCTCGCACCGCCATTGGCCGCGGGAATGATCCTCCTCTTGTTCGGGACCCGCGCGGTCGGTCATCCACCGACCGAGAGTGAGAAGCCGGGGTTGATCCCGTTGAAAGATGATGGATGGTGCCACGCTTTCTCGCCCGATGGCCGGACGATGGCTACGACTGTTCACCTCGCTCCCGGCAGTTGGCTCGTGCGACTCCGCGACTGCATCAGTGGGGCCATACTGGCCGAGACGGAGGCCGGCTCCGAATATCCGAGATACATGACCTTCTCACCCGATGGCCGGCGGCTGGCTCTGGTTGCCTGGACGCTGCGGCTGGATAAGCCGCCGTTCCTGATTCGGTACTGGGACATCACCGCCGCGAAGAGGCTGGCCAACGCACACGTACTCCGGCTCGATTACTCCCTCTGCGGGAGGAGGACCGTCTTCCACTGCGCCTTTTCGCCCGACGGGAAGGCGCTGGCGGCGGCGACGGGACGAGAGGTCGTCTACGTCTGGGAGACGGCCACCGGCCAACTTCGCCGACGGTTTCAGGGTGGCGTGGCCGCCGGCTTCTCGGCCGATGGCCAGACGCTCATCGCCGTAACCCACGACGGCCTGGTCCGCCGCTTCGCTTTCCCGGCCTGCAAGCTCATCGTGCCGGATGAGTCGGTCCCGCGTACCGATTTCCTCTACGTCACCCAGGTCGCTTTCAGCCCCGACGGTCAGTTCGTCGCCCAGAGCGATGACCGGACCACGGTCGTCAAGGAAGTCGGGACCGGGCGCACGGCCGGCCGGCTATTGGTGGAAGGGGTGATGGCGCACAGCTTTTCGGCGGATGGCAAGACGCTGGCCGTGCTCGCCGACGATGGGACACACTTTCTCGACCTGTCCACGGGCGTGGAGCGGGCCTGGCTGAGACGGGAGGACGGCCTGGCCGAATTCTTTCCCGGTGGCAAGTATCTGGCCTGCCGGGGCGATAAGGCGTTCGTATTTCGGGAAATCGCCGACGTCTTCTTCCGCGCGAGAAGGCGCCCGCTCAGCCCAAGACGGACCCGCCGGGCGTCCCTCTGGAAGCACGGTTGGTGGCCAGGCGGACGAACTACGTCCTCGACCTTGAGGGCGACACGCCGGCGGATTGCAGCAACCGCATCCAGTTCGGCGAGTGGCCCGATGCTCTCCGGGTAGACTTGGCGCTTGAACTGCGGAACACCGGCACGGAGCCTCTCACCCTGCATGGCCACGACGTGTCCCACCCCACGATCTACCTCGTGGGTCCTGGTGCGATCAATTATCCCCTCTGGGACCGGCAGACCGGCGTCCCTGGACAGTCCAAGCGCCGGACCATCGCGCCCGGCGCGACTTGTGGCGTTCCCATCACGGACCTTCAAGACAACATTGCCCCCTTCTGGCTTCTCCCCGGGGAGTACACCCTCGTAGGACATTGCTCGGTGAAAGTGTCCCCGGCGCCCAAAGGCTCGGTCGTTGACAGCGGCGGATTCGGCTACGTTAACGTCCGCTTCGCCCCCATCAAGGTGAAGGTCGTGGCGGGGAAGAAGCCTTCTCCCCCCTGGCTGGCCGAACCGCCGCCGCCGGCCCCGAAGCCTCCGCCGCCCGGCACCGTCCTCGTGCCACAGCCCGAGGACGGCTCGGAGACGATCCGGAAGAAATTGTCCAGGCCGATCTCCCTCGACAAGGGCATCGACGCCGGCACGCCACTCAAAGACGCCCTGGAATTCTTCGCAGGCCGTTACGACCTGACGCTCCGCATCGACAAGACGGCCTTCAATAACAGGGCCGAGAGCGCCATCGACCGGGAGGCGGCCGCGAGGATCCTGCCCATGAAGGGCATTAGCTTGCGCCGTCCTCCAGATCCTGCTCGACCCGATGGATGCGGACGTGGACGTTCGCAAGGATACCGTCTGGATCATATCGCCGGCAAAGCCGCGGGACCTGGCCCAACGCCTCCCGCGGGCGGTTCGACGAATGCGCAAGCAGATGGAGCAGGCGTTTCCGTTCGAGAAAGGTATCCCGGCCCAGACGCCCCTTACGGAGGCCCTCGCTTTTCTGCGGGACCGATACGACCTTAACTTCTACATCGACACACGCGCCTTTCGACGCGCGGGCGTCGAGGACATCGGCCGGCGACCGGTCCAGCTGGCGCCCCGGAGGTCGGAAACCTCTCTGGGGATGATCGTGAAGGAACTGCTCGACCAGGCAGGCGCCACCTTCGTACTCCGGGACCAGTTGATCCTGGTCTTACCCGCGGCGAGGAAATGAGGTTGGTTCCCCGAAGAGAGCTGGGAGGGACGGCAAGGGATAGCGGGTCGGTCTGGCATGCATTTTTTCCGTTCCGAAGTTGAATCCCGACCGGGACGCATCCGGAAAAGAGTGAGGGTCCGACGGTGTGCCAGGTGGTGTCAACTCACGCCATGCCGCCCCCTGTGGCAAATTGGCAACCTGGCAAACTCGCGGCGCTGATTTTGCGTTAACGCTTATATAGGAATGGTTTGCGCGACGGAGACCACTTTGCCAAACCGAACGTGATTTGGCAAAGTGGCCAACTCGCCTTCTGACGTAACCGGGGCGGAACGAACCCTCTGCTGTATCCCTGACGCGGCTCAGGGGACGTGCGGAGGACCGTCGGCGGACGTGCCGAGCATCAGGCGCAGAGCGCCTGCGCCTTGTTGTAAGAGCTGACGGCCGAAAGGTAGCTCGAATGGGCCTGGGAAAGCTGCTGGATGCTCGTCAGGACCGCGCCGTAGGTATTGCGCGTCATGGCGTCGCGCGGGGCTTCCGACTCCAGCCGTGTGTTCATGATGTCATACGTTTTCGAGGCGTGGTGGATCGTGCTCGACGCCTGCGTGATCTGCTCGCGGCCGCTCAGGATGGCCGAGCGCGCTTCCTCGACGCCGGCCCGCAGCTTGCCGCGCGTGTCGATTAGGGCGAGGTGCGCTTGTTGCAGTTTGCTCTGGGCCATGTGCAGCCGGCCGCACACGCCGGCCGCGCCGGTGTGGTCGCAAATGCGCTGGGCACAGCGGGCGTCGTCGAGTCCGGCCTGGATCGCCCCGGCCAACCCTTGCAGCTCGCGCACGCCCGGCCCCACGTCGAGCGCCTGCTGGATCATCCCTTCGACAGCAACGGTCGGGTCCACCAGGTCGATCGGGGCCAGGATCGCGCCGCCCGGCATCGGCACGCCGTCGTTGTTGCAGAGCAGGTAGGCCAGCTTGGCGATCGCGGCCTCGGCTTGTTGATGCGCCTGTGTGATGTATTGCCGCCTGCCGTTGATCGAGGTCTGCGCCGACTCGACCAGCACGTTCGCCGGCCCCTCCTTTTTGTCCGTCTCGTAAAGTCGTTGCGCCCGCTCCAGCACTTTCGCGTCGAGCTTTTCCAGCTCGCGCGCGACCGCCTCGCCCCGCCGGGCCGTGAGGGCGTCGAAATAGGTGTTGGCCGTGTCTTGCAGGATCTCGTACTCGGTCTTGGCCAGCTCCGAGCGGCGCTCCCACAGGAGGGATTCGGCGTAGGCTCGCTTGAACGTATCTTTGCGCAAGAATTCCGGCAAGCAGGAACGAAGGGCCGCGTCGTAGGCGGCCTGGGCCTCGTTGACGCGCTCGCGCACCAGGACGATCCGCGATTGCGCTCGCGGGCGATCGCCAGGACCACGTCGAGACCGGACGCGATCTCGCGCGCGCCGGCGCGGCATCGGCGTCGGACTGATAAAACGACGTGCGAAGCACCGGCGATTTGTTTGGCGCTTTCGCCAGGGTTGGCGCTTTGGTGAGGGAGGTGACGGTCCCGTCCTTCCACTGGGCGGCGGCCAGGGGGCGCGGCGGGGTCATGCCACTGGACAGCGGTCCCGGCGCCGGAGGCCCGTGGCTGTCGAGGTTGGACATCGACATTTCGCAGCAGGCCGGCAGCAGCAAGAGGCATAAGGCCGGAGCGAGGCGCAGTGGGGTGAGGACCATGCGGAGGGTCTCCTGCAAGGACTGGCGTGCGGGAGAGAGCCAGCTTGCAGGTTACATCGGTTGCCCGCCTCTCCATACTTTGCCGATTGTGCCAAACGCCTGGCGTTTAGCGTCAATCCACATAGCCCCCGGCTTGCCGGGGGTTGGCTTCCCCCGGCAAGCCGGGGGCTATGTGGAGCGCCGTGACGATCGCGTCCACGTCGTATACGCAGCCTCCCCAGGTTCCGCCGCCGACACGCTGTAGCGCGGCCCACAGGCGCGTATCCTCCGGCAAGTTCGGATCGGCGTGCAGGTCGGTTCGCAAATCCCGCCGGTCCAGCACGCGCGTTCCCTGCTCGACGCCGAAATGACGATCGCCCTCGCCGACGAGATCAACGCTGCCTTCCAGCCGGTTGCGGTCGATGACGATTTGAATACGGTCGCCGTCGCGCACCTTGCCGATGGGACCGCCCGCCAGCGCTTCGGGTCCGATGTGGCCGACACAGGCCCCCGTCGAAACACCGGAAAAACGCGCGTCGGTCAGCACGGCCACTTGCTTGCCGAAACTCAGATGCTTCAGCGCGGACGTGATCTGA
This sequence comes from uncultured Planctomycetota bacterium, assembly GCA_963767535.1. Taxonomy (GTDB): domain Bacteria; phylum Planctomycetota; class Planctomycetia; order Gemmatales; family Gemmataceae; genus JAJPHU01. The sequence continues at coordinate 2,588,042 of CAVYEC010000003.1, read as the reverse complement.
TAAATCTCTTCCATGCCGGCCCCCATCGGCCCGCGGCAAATCAGCACGAGAACATCGCCGGGCTGGATGCGGTCGGGGCCGTGACTCTTGATGGCGGCGATGGCGGCTTTTTCGCTGGTGAAAACGCGGGCCGGGCCGATTTTGCGATACACACCGTCCGCGTCCACCACGCTCGGATCGATGGCCGTGCTTTTGATAACGGAGCCTTCCGGGGCGAGGTTGCCACGCGGCAGCGTCACCGTGGAGGTCAGGCCGCGCTGCCGGGCCTGTTCGGGACTCATGATGACGTGATCGGGATCGACTCCGTCTTTTTGCCGCAGCAAGTCGCGGAGCCGCCGGCGTCGCTCGGAGCGCTCCCACCAGTCGAGCATCCGGCCCAGAGGTTCACCACTGACAGTCAGGCAGTTGAGGTCGAGCAGATCGAGTTGCCGCAGGTGCAGCATCACCTCTGGCACGCCGCCGGCGAGGAAGACGCGCACGGTCGGATGCCCGATCGGCCCGTTGGGCAGCGCATCGACCAGGCGCGGCACCCGGCGGTTGACTTCGATCCAGTCCTCGACGGTCGGCCGGCGCAGGCCGGCGTGGTAGGCGATGGCGGGGATGTGCAGCAGCAGATTCGTCGAGCCGCCGAACGCGGCATGAATGACCATCGCGTTGCGCACTGCGGCATCGGTGAGGATGTCGCGCGTAACGATCTTCCGCGTCTGCAAATGAGCGACGGCACAGGCGGAACGGCGGGCGATGTCGAGCCAGATCGGTTGCCCGGACGGGGCCAACGCGGAGTGCGGCAGCGACAGGCCGAGCGCTTCGCCGACCACCTGCGCGGTGGCGGCGGTGCCGAGAAACTGACAGCCGCCGCCCGGCGACGCACAGGCCCGACAGCCGAGTTCGGCCGCCTCCTGCAAACTGATTTGTCCGTGCGCGAACCGCGCCCCGATGGTCTGAATCTTGCCCGCGTCCTCACCCTGTTCGGGCGGCAGCGTGACGCCGCCGGGCACCAGCACGCACGGCAAACCGTGCATCGACGCCAGCGCCATCATCATCGCCGGCAGTCCCTTGTCGCAGGTGGCCACGCCGACAACGCCTCGCCGCGTCGGTAGCGAACGGATCAACCGCCGCAGCACCATCGCCGCATCATTGCGATAGGGCAGACTGTCCATCATGCCGGTGGTGCCCTGCGCTCGGCCGTCGCAGGGGTCGGTGCAGAAGCCGGCGAACGGGATGCAGCCGAGCGCCCGCAATTCCTCTGCGGCGGCCTTCATCAGCAGGCCGACTTCCCAGTGTCCGGTGTGATAGCCCAGCGCAATCGGTGTCCCGTCCGGCCCCCGGATGCCGCCGGAGGTGCTGAGCAGCAAGAACTCGCGGCGGTTCAGCTCGCTCGCCTTCCAGCCCATGCCGACATCTTGCGTCCAGCCGAACAGGTCGCCGCTGGGCGCTTCGCGCAGTAACTCCTCGGTCAGCGGCAGCGCGCCGGTGGGACCGGTGGCACTGGTCTGCACGTCGAACAGGGAAGGATCGGAATCGAGAAGGGCGGCAAAATCGGTGCGGGTAGGGGATGCCATGCGGATTCGTGGTTAGGGTGCATTCGGGCGGGTGATGGCCGTCGCTTCGGGCGGCAAGCTGGTGATGATGCCGGTCGGTCGGGGAGTCGGTTGCCCTGCCCCCTCCTGATACTCCCTCGCTCGGGAGACAAACTCGTCAAAGTGCGCTTCATCGCGAAAGACACGGCGGGGCACGATGTGCGCCGATCTCGTGGTCGTCCAGAAAATAACGCCAAGCTCCGTGTCGTCGATTTGACATACACCCGCCCATGCAAGGCTAATCCGCTGGACGGTGGAAGTGACGGTCAGTTCTTCCGGAGCTAGCCGCATCCGCTGGAGTTCAAATAGCCAACGGTTCCGTTCGTCGGTCTCAATTCGCTCATTGGAAAGGAGGAGCATTCGCTTGGACCAACAAAGAAGGAGCGCCACGCTACCGCCCCCCGCAAGGAGCCCCATCCAGAAGGACACGGCGTGTTCGGCGAGCGACCTCCGTCCACCTGCGATGAACCAACCCACCAAGAGAACCAGGAAAAGGATGTAGATTGCATTCGCGGGAATACGTCTCCTCTTGCTTTTGCCACGCTTTTCCTTCAGAGGTTGAAGAGATGCCCCCAACTCTTTCATCGTCAGGGTGTATTCAATCTCCATGAGGAATCCTCAAAAGAACGCTTCTGCGAAGCGTCGCTAACCGACGGGTTCGGCCACAGGCAACAGCCGCGGGCGCGGCACGACGACACCGACGACGCTGCCGTGCCGGTGCTGCAACTGGGCGAAGTTCAGGCGCAGAAAATCGTGCAGCGAACGGTCTGCCCCGTTGGACAAATAAGCGCGGGCCAGGTGGCCCATGTGGTTATCGTACAGCCGTTTGCTGCGGCTGTGCAGGGCGCAGCGGCCCTCGTGGCGGCGTAGGTCGCCCTCGAACGCCGGGCTGATGTGGTACAGCTCGTGAAAGAGCGTGATGAACTTGTCGTCGAACTCCTGGTCGAGAAAGCGCGGCAGGCAGAACGTCACCAGATAAAGCATCTCCCGGCCGTTGACGAAGTAGCGCTGCACCTGATATAGCCCACCACAGCGGCGACGGCGCGTCAACTGACCATGCCGAAAGCGCAGTGGCGTCACACGCGCTTGCAAGCCGTGCCTCCGGCCGCTGCGCGCCTGCGTCCAGGCGAACAGCAAGCGCGATTCGTCGATGTGTTTCAGTTCCGCGCAATGACGGATCATGTCGGCGCACAGGCGCGGATGGATCGGCAAAAGTCGAACGGTTGGTCCACGGAGCCGCTTGACCACCACGGCGGGGCTTCCAGGCCGGTCGTCGGGCGGCGGGCGTGACGGGGCAGCCGCACGGCACGCACGGGCAGCGGGTTGTCGGGTTGGTGCCACCGGAGAATCAGTGGCAAACGCGACTGGTCCTGAAGGGGCTGGGTGTTTGTCACGCCTGTCCTCCCGAGGGTCGTTTTCACAACCACCTTGCCGCCCTGAGGCGGCCTCCTGCCGGTCTTCCGCGAGTCGAGGAGTGTTCCGATTTGCTCTATCCTGCTCGATTCTTTCCGCAAATCCAGTAAATTCCGAGTTTGTTCCCATCCGATACATAAGAGCAAGACAACACCAGGACGAGCCGCTTCCCGCTCCCAGCGAGCGAAGGTCCCCGGGAGGGAGTACCAATCCCATGAACACGATACGGCGCCGGACGGCGTGTTGCCTTGCCGGTCTGGGTTTCGCGCTGTTGACCGTGACGGGCTGTCAGACGTGGGTCGGCGGCATGACGCTGCCGTCGGGCCATTATTTGCAGCATCCGCCCCAGTATATCCCGCCGTCGCCGCCGTTCCCGCTGCCGCGCGAGCTGGCCTCGCAAGAAGCGTCGGCGGCCGCCGCCATCCCCGGACCCGGCGCCGTGCCGTTGCCGCCGCCGGTGCCCGGCCCGTAACATAACCAACCCGTGGCGCCGGCGAGGACGGCCCTTGCTCTCGCTTCGGGCTGGTGGGGATGCGGCATGACGCAGATGAGCCTGGCGCAAGTGCGGGCCGAGATTATCGCTTGCCGCGCCTGCCCACGTCTGGTGAGTTGGCGCGAGCAGGTCGCAGAAGAGAAACGGGCCGCGTTCCGCGACGAAACCTACTGGGGTCGGCCCGTGCCCAGCTTCGGCGACCCCGCGGCGCGTCTGCTCATCTGCGGCCTCGCCCCGGCCGCACACGGCGGCAACCGCACCGGCCGGGTCTTCACCGGCGACCGTTCCGGTGATTGGCTGTTCGCCGCTCTCCACCGTGCCGACTTCGCCAACCAGCCTACCTCCACGCACCGCGGCGACGGACTAAAACTGACCGACTGCTTCATCACCGCTTGCGTTCACTGCTGCCCGCCCGCCAACCGCCCCACTCCCCTCGAACGCGACAACTGCCAACCTTTCCTGGTCCACGAATTGCGCTTGCTGTCCCGTGTCCGCTGCGTCGTCTGCCTGGGAGGTTTTGCCTGGGACGGCTTTCTCCGCGCGCTGGCGATCCTCGGCGAGTCGCCGCGCCCCCGCCCGAAGTTCGGCCACGGCGTTGAGGCAACCGTCGGATCTCGCACACTGATCGGCTGTTATCACCCCAGCCAGCAGAACACCTTCACCGGCCGGCTCACCGAGCCAATGCTCGACGACATCTTCCGCCGTGCCCGCGAGCGGATTGGGCAAGCCGCAAGGTGAGTCCTTTACCAGCCCGCAGCGCCAGCAAGGGTTTGGGTCAAACCGTGGATTTGCCATTGACTTTCTTCCGCCCCAGGACTACGTTTCCGCCCGCTTTTGTCGGTGACAGCAAGCACCACCGGGGCTGGCGCTCCGGTCGAAAACGCCCGCCACGCAGGGGTTGGAGCGTGGTCGAACGGATTCACATGGGGGAGGTTATTCCTATGGGCAAGAAGCCCTTGGTTGGCTGGGTGGGGTTTTGCGGGATCGGCATCCTCATGACCGGATGCTGCAACAATCCGTCCGGCCGGCAACAGACGTTCGCAAACGGACGGGCCGACGCCAGCGCGGGCTTGACGAGCCGAGCGTGGAATCGGCCCCCTCAGAACGCCACGGCTGGCAACACTGCCGGAAGCACCGACTCGATGTCCGGCACGTCGTCCGTCACCGGTAATCAATTCAACACCACCGGCATGACGAACAGCACCACCGCCACGCCGAACAACCCCTGGGGTGCTAGCCAGGGAATGGGCGCGACCGGCGGAATGCCGATGCCCAACGGCGGTGGAATGATGCAGCCGACGGGTGCCGGTACGCCGGTCTCCTATAACGGCAGCCCGCTCCAGCAGGGCGGCGGCATGAACGGCGGGGCCAACAATGTGCCCGTCATTCCGTCCAATGCCCGGTTCGTGGGGAATTCCACTCACACCTCCGACCTGGTTCAGACCGGCGGTTCGATGAACGACGCGTTGGCCGTGACCAACGCGGGCGGCTCGCGGCAGATCGACTCAGTGGATAGTAATGTTCGTCAGGCGATGGCGACGAACAGCGATCTGAACTCGATCCCCCACCTGCCACCGGCACCGCCGATCGGCGGAGGCGGTTCGTCCAGCAGTTGGAACAGCAGCGGCATGACGGGTTCGATGGTACCGCCGCCTCCGTCCGATCCTGCTCTGGGCAATTCGCCGCCGCCCGTCAACTCGATGTCCACCAAGGGCCTACCCGGATCCAGTGCGGCGTCGTCAGGACCATCCAACGGGCTGGGGAATTACATGAACACGAAGGGCCCTTGAATGAGGGTCTGAAGCGGCCGGATCATCAACAGATGCCAATATAAGCAAAAGGGGATCGTTAACAGACGTTAACGATCCCCTTTACGTTTTGCTAAACTTCGTTAACTCGTTCGGAGCGGCCGGCGCCACCGCCGAAAAAAATTAAGGACTTTCCGAGCCAGTCGAGGCTCGCATCAGACCGTACTTCTTCATCTTCTTGTAGAGCGTGACGCGGCTGATGCCCAGCGCGTTGGCGGCGCGAACGCGGCTGAAGCCGTGGTTGACCAGCGTGCGCTGGATGATGTTGCGCTCCACCTGCTCGCGATTGAGAAGAAGCGAATCGGAATGCACGCGGGACAGGACCGAAAGGGAAGTCGCCTGGTACTCGCGCACCTGCTGCGGCAAATGCTCAAACAACAGTTCGGGGCCGCTGCTGACCAGCACCGCTTGCTGGACGAAGTTCTCCATCTGCCGGATGTTGCCCGGCCAGGGGAAGGTTTCCAGCGCGTCCAGGCGCGCGGGCTGATGTCGAACAACTCCTTACCGAACTTCGTGTTGAAGCGGGCGACGAGAGCGCGCACCAGAGGAGCGATGTCCTGTACGCGGTCGCGCAAGGGCGGCAGGTGGAACGACATCACGTTGAGACGGTAGTACAGATCCTGGCGGAATTTGCCCGACGAGACCGCTTCCTCCAGGTCCCAGTTGCTGGCGACGATGATCCGGGCGGTGCAGTGGCGCGTCTCGTTGCTGCCGACCGGCTCGAACTCCCCGGTCTCGATGACGCGCAGCAAACCGGCCTGCTGTTCCAACCCCAAGGTGTCGATTTCGTCGAGCAGGATGGTGCCGTTGCCGGCCGCCTCGAACTTGCCGAGCTTGGCCCGATCCGCACCCGTGAAGGCCCCGCGGACGTGCCCGAAGAAGGCGCTCTCGACCAAGTTGGCCGGCTGCGCGCCGCAGGGCACCGTCAAGAACGGTTCGGCGCGGCGGGCCGAACAGTCGTGCATCAAACGGGCCAGGTGCGTTTTGCCGGTGCCCGTTTCCCCGGTCAACAGCACCGTCACATCGTGGACGGCGGCTAGGGCGAGGCGTTCGACCAGCGGCAAAAGCGAGGGCGTTTGCGTCAGCAGACGGCGGGCGATGACCTGCTCGACCGTCTCGACGCCGCCGGTGCCCAGAAAGTCGTGGACCCGGCCGACGCGCTCGCGGAGGAGCTGGGTGAGCTTGGCGGCGTCATCGGGCCAGTGCAGCGATTGGGCGATGTATTGTTCCAGTTCGCCGGCATCGCTGGCCCCGTCGCCGCCAAGGATCATGATGATGGGCGGCAACTTGCGGATGTAAATTTCGCGGACGAGCTGGAGGATCTGCTCCGATTCCTTGAGCGAGGCGGTGGCCAAGAGTAGCAGGCCGTCCGTCTCCTGACCCAGGTGGTTGCGGATCGACTCGAAGGAGCACTGAAAGACGTTCTGCCCGAGAGATTTTTTCAGATGCGTCTGAATGCTGGTGGCGAGATGCGGGTCATCGCTGACCAACGCGACACGGCTGCTGCTCATTGCTTGTCTCCCTACCGCATGCCAGCCCGGCGCAAACAGGGACCACGCCGGTCAGGGGCGACGGTGTTACATGGATGTAACCCGAGGTTCGGCCGAACGGGACCGATCCGCGGGCGGCTCTCTGTCCGAAGTCGAATCAGGCTGCGTAACACACGGGCCTGAGCGGAAGCCTCGAACGAGCGCCGACAACCAATTCCTTGCGGGGGATACACGCTCCTGCGGACAACGGGGTCGTAGCAGGGGTTCCCTTTCCTTCGGTCGGATGCGGAGAGGGACGCATCGAACTTCATCCGAGTGCGCGGGAGCGTGGTGGACGGGCCACGCTGCTCGTCACCCAGGGGAGGCAGTGCGTCATCTCGTTTCCGAGCGCTGTAAGTCCTGTCCACAGCGTCCGAACAATCAACACAGGGAGGCAGGCAGGCGAAGACAGACTAGGCTTCGCACTGGGGATGCCCATCCGGTGAGACATCCCATGGTAAGGAGTGTGCTTCCTTCACGACCCCAGGATCAGCAATTCTTGGCTGACCCACATAAGCGAGCATTAACTTTAGGTTCCTTTTGCGCACCTGTCAAGGAAAACTTCTGTAGAATTTACGCCGTTTGTGCCGGATTTCCCAGAACCCCTTGTCCTGACGATGCTACGGACTGTAACGCGCGACACACTCAGGAGGCCGATCCGCAGCGGTCCAGCGGCGGTTCCTCATCGCGCCGCGCCAGGTCGAGAAACCCGTTGATCTCCGGCAAAAGCAGCGATTGCGTATCGAGCAATGACTGGGCGATGTCACGGATCTGACGGCGCTGCCGGCGCGAAAGAACGCGCAAACGTTTGTACGCTTCTTTCTCCGAAATGCCCAACCGCTGCACGAGAATCCCCTTGGCCCGTTCGATGACAATGCGATCATTGAGTCGCTGTTGCAACTGGTCGATCCGCGCCTGCCAACAGCGCTGGCGGTTCATGTTGCCGAGCACGTTCAGGATCGCCAACCCCATCTGCTCCACGCCGGCCGGCAGCGCCGTCAGATGAATCGGATGCTGCTCGGCCAAAACGCGGTACGACTCGGCGCCGGCCAGCGAGGTGGCCACCACCAAACCAACGCCTTGTGACAGCACCTCGACAGTCCAGGGACCCGCGGGACAAGACGGCTCGGCCAGCACCAACACTTCGGGACGGGCGCCTGCAGCAGCGCGGACAATTCCGGCGCCAGGCGCTGGCTGTCCACGGTCCAGTGCCCGTTTTCCGGACGACTGGCCCATTGACACAGCACGGAGCCGAGCGCCTCGGTCTCGTCCCTCTGCTCGCCTCGCAATAACCATGCCTGCATGGTCGTTCCTCCCGGGATCGGGAATCGCCGCACTCAAACCGCGCGGTCCTGTCCCCGAGGCGAGAAAGGCGAGGGTGAGGAAAGAACGCCTGCAATTAGCATTGGTCCGATTACCCCGCTTGTCAAGAAGGTGACAGTCCGAGAGGACCAGATACGTGGAAGATTATTGTAGCAATGGCCGGGCCGACCGCCAGAATTTTCCCGACCCTGGCAAGACGAACCGCTGCACTCGGTTATTGGCACGGTTATTGCTCCAAATGAAATCGCGCAAACCCTGCATTTGCCCAGGCACCCTGTTCCGCGGTTGCAAGCGCGGCAAGCGGAATGGGGGCCAATCGAGATACGCGGGGTCGCCCATGCGCCGGGCTGCGCGCCCGGTTCGGTTCGTGGAGGAGGATGAGCAACGGTGCCATCTTCTCATGAACCGAAGACCACCCATTTTTTTGATGCGGGTATGGCCCATCTTGTTCCCCAAAAGGCAACGGCGTGCCAGGCCGAGGAACCCTTCCCGATAGTAGGCGAGGCCCTGGAGAGTCTGCGACAATTCCTCGGTGCCTCGGCCGGCTGGGTGTGTTTGCACGACGCCGGCGCGGGGCTGACGTTCCCCGTCCGCCGTGGCACCATTCCGGAGAGCTGGTTGCGCTTGCAGCAGGCGCGCGCGTGCGTCTGGGGCTTCGCGGTGCGCGAGGGGCCGACCTTGCTCAACGACTTGAAACCATGGCCGACCCTGGGCGAGCCGCCGTCGCGGAACTTGCTGTCCTGCCCGCTGCGCCGGGGCGAGACGATCTTCGGCCATGTGGCCTTGGTCAACAAGCCGCAGGGCTTCGCCGCGCCGGACGCGGCGGTGCTGGAAGGCATGGCCCATCACATGACCCGCCTGCTCGACCGCCTGCAAGCCGGTCCTGCACCGGCCGTCGAGCTTTCACCGGGCTGGCGGCGCATCCTGGACCAGGTCGGCCGGGGCATTCTCATTCTCGATGAATCGGGCACGCTGATTTACGCCAATGCGATCTGGCTCGACTGGAGTGGCTTCTCCGCCGAGGAGTTACTGGGCCGGCAGGCGCCCTTCCCATTCTGGCTCAGTCAACACGCCCTTGTCCGCGCCATGAGCGCGGCGCCGTCCGGGACGCTTCCCTTCCGCCGCCAGGATGATTCCTTGCTGTGGTGCCAGGTCGAGACCGTGACCGAGGGGTGCGACGGCCGACGCTTGACCGTGGCGTTTTTGCAGCGGACCCCTGAACCAGTGTCTTCGCCGCGTGAAGCGGAACGCCCTGCCGTGGCTCGCCCGATCGTCGAGCGCTATTCTCCTTTGCCGTTGAGCTATCCCACTCCGAGTTGGTTGGCCCTGCTGCTCGAAGCGGACGGCACGACCGACGGTTGGGGACCGCGCTGGGAGAAACTGACCGGCCTGTCGTCCCAGGACTTGGAAGGCAGTCGGAGCGATCTGGTGCTCGACTGGTTGTTCCCCCAGCAAACGGATCGCGAGCGCGTTGCCGACTGCCTGCTCCAACCGGATCCCACGGGATGCCAGTTCATCCTCGAACTGGCGACGCCCGCCGGCAGCCGACCGCTCTTGTGTACTTTTCTCCTCGTGCCGCCGATCGAGTCGGCCGGTGCGAAGAAGCGACGTTGGCTGCTTCTGGTCGGCGAACCGGAACTGTTTGCCGGGCCGGGTACACCGTCGCGGGGATTCGTGCGTCAATTCGCGCTGGGCTTGCACAAATACCTGCTCCGCCAATTGCAGGGGATCGACGAACTCACCCGCCTGGCCCTGGAACGCGGCGACCCCGCGTCGGAGACGACGGACAGGTTGCGCAATCCGTTCCCGCTGCCGCGGTATGGACGCACTGCTGGAAGACCTGGCGGATCTCGCACGGGAGACGGCTGGCGAGCGCAGCGTCCTTCCGCTGGCCGATTTGGTCCGGGCATTTTTGGATGAACGAACCTCCGGCCGGTCCCGACTGGACTACGAATTGCGGATCGAATTGTCGCAAGAGGCGACGCTGGTGCGCGTCAACCCCCAATTGTTGCGCATGGTGCTTCGCCAGCTCTTAACCAATGCCGAGCAAGCCTTGACCGACGGACTGCGCCGGATCGAGGTCCGCGTCCTGCCGAGCGACGATACAGTGCGCTGCGAGATTCACGACACAGGAGTCGGCTTGCCGATCGACGACTGGACTCTAGCGCCAGCGCCCTTTTTCTCGACGAAAGGGGCCTTCGCTCTCGATCCGTCTCGCACCTCCCAGGAGGGGACCGGACTGGGACTGACGGTCAGTCGTCACTTGGTGGCCCTGCACGAGGGTCAACTGGAGCTGCGCAGCGTTCCGGGCGAGGGCACGACGGCCATTATCATTCTGCCGCGCGCCGATAATCCCAACGCCGAGAGCCGGGCCGCCGACGCCCTGAGCGATACGGTGCGTCAAGATCCCCGGACTCCGACGCGCGGCCCACATCTTCACGGCGAACACTCCACCTCCGCGCGGGTGCCATCGACCGATTAGCGACGCTTCGCAGAAGCGTAAGCACGCTTCTGCGAAGCAAGCGAATCGCGGGGACTACGGAGAGGATTTGGCGGTTTTCGGTCCCGTGACCATCGGGAAATCGTCGGTACGGAAGGGCGTGGCGGGTAGGCCGTCCTTATTCCACAGATTGACGACCGGACAGTTCGCCCAGCCGTAGCGCACCGCCACGGGCTGCGTCACCTGATCGCTCCAGACGAGGACCGTATCGCCCTGGATCTCGGCCTTGGCGTTGTAAAACTTCTTATCGGGGCCCGCGATGGCGAAGCCGTGCAGTGGGCCATCCTTCGCTTCCAGACCCCTGCCGACGTGCGTGAAGCTCAGCATCGCCTTGCCATCCTGGATCTTCATCTTGTCGAAGACTGGGCCGGAATATTCGATCTTCTTATCGTAGCCGAGGGCGAGGGCGGCCAGGGCCAGACGTGCGCCGACGGGTTCCTTCTGCTTGGGGTGAATGTCGGTGGGGTTGCCCACGTCGGTGATGACGGCCATGCCGGTATTCTTCAAGTGGAGGGCCGTCAGCAGTTGGGCCTCGCGCAACTCCGCCCAGGCGCTGTCCTTCGGTTCCGACTCGATTTTCATGTAGGGGGCCAGCTGCACGAACAGGAAGGGGAAATCGCCCTGCTTCCAGGATTCCCGCCAACTCTCGATCATGGCCGGGAACAGCGTGCGATACTGGTGCGCGCGGCCGGCGTTCGACTCGCCCTGATACCAGATGGCCCCCTTGATCGCATAGGGTTGCAACGGGTGGATCATACCGTTGTAAAGTACGCAGGGGCGATTGGGGTTATTGTTCGGCTCGACGGGCTTGCGCGGCGCGGGGCGGGTTGTCTCCCTTCTCCTTGGCCTTGGCCGCCGCTTCCTTGTACTTGGCCAAATCCTCGTCGTACTTTTTCAGTGCTTTCTCGTAATTGGCCTGGGCCATTTCGCGGCCCGTGGCGTCCTTCTCAACCATGCCCATCAAGTCTGGGTTGTTCTCCAGCGCCGCGCGGGTCGTCCATGCCTCGGCCACCGTGCCGCCCCAGGACGTGTGGATCAGGCCGACCGGCACGTCCAGCGCCTTTTGTAAATCGCGGCCGAAGAAGTAGCCGACGGCCGTGAAGCCGCCGACCGTGTCCGGTTTGCATTCCTGCCACTTCCCGTTCACGTCGGTGAGCGGTTTGTCCGAGGGCTTCTTCGGCACCGTGAAAAGCCGAATGTTGCGGTTGGCGGATTGCCGGATGGACTCGTCGCCGTTATGGGCGGCGCGGAGCGGCCATTCCATGTTCGATTGACCGCTGCAAACCCACACCTCGCCGACGTACACGTCCTTGAGGGTGATGGTGTTCTTGCCCTTGATGGTCAATTTGTAGGGGCCGCCCGTCATCTCTGGATCGACGGGAAGGTAGATTATCCATTTGCCGTCCTGACCGGCGACGGCGTCGCCAATACTGGCATGTGCGGACGTGGGTTTCATCACCCGGATTTCCAGTTTCACTTCTTCACCCGGATCGGCCGTCCCCCAAATGGGGCAATTCATCCCGCGTTGTAAGACCATGCCATCCGAGAACAAGGCGTGCGGTTTCACGTCGGCGCGGGCTTGGGGTCCGGTCAGGCAGACCGCGGCCGCCAGCGCCAGGGCGACCCAGATGCGTCGCATCATGATGCGTCTCCTTAGGGGTTGTCATGTCCCAACAAGTACAGGATGGTAACACGCCCACCGGCCGCGTGCATCTAGTTTTTCGTATCCCCACGGCGTTGCGGCCCGCTGCCCGATGGACTAATCTGACGGAATGACCCTGTTGCGCTGGCTTCGTCAAACCAGGAGATTGCCATGAGCCTGATGCGCCGTGCCGCGATGGCGGCGATGTTGCTTGCCGTCGCCGGATTGCTGGGAGCGACGCTCGCACCGGCCGAGACGTGCATGTCGCCGTTCATCAAACGCCTGGATCGGCCGGAGAAATACCTCTATGTCTTCTGCGTCGATGCCGACGCCAAGGACAACGACTTCCTGGCCGTCCTCGACGTGGATGCGAAGTCGCCGACCTATGGCCGGATCCTCCATCAAACGGACCTCGGCATGCGCCGGCAACGAGACGCACCATTTCGGCTTCACCGACGACCGCACGCACATCTGGGGTTGCAGCCTGTTCTCCAACCGCGTCTTCATCATCAACGTCGCCGACGACCCGGCGAAACCCAAACTGGTGAAGACGCTCGATTCGTCCGCGGAGACCGGCCTCAGCGGCCCGCACTCGCCGTATGCGCTGCCCGGCCGAATGCTCATCAGTTACCTCGGCGCCAAGGGCGGCGGTCTGCCGGCGGGACTGGCGGAGTTCAATAACGACGGCACTTTCATCCGCAAGTTCGATCTGCCGGACAATGCCCCTTACGGTTATGACGTGGCCATCAATCCGAATCTGAACCGCATGGTTACATCGAGTTTCACGCCGCCGGAGAACTACCGCAAGCCGCTGACCAAGATGGACCTCAAACACTTCGGCGACAAGCTGCTCGTCTGGGACTTCCGCGCCCGCAAAGTGCTGGCGACGCTCAAGACAGGCCCCGCCCCTCTGGAATGCCGCTGGTCGCTCAAGGACGGGGCCAACCACGGCTATTGCAATTGCGCCTTCGAAAACACCATCTGGGTGTGGGAAGGCGACAAGGACACATACACCGCGCGCAAGCTGTGCGACACCGGCAAACTTCCGGTCGATCTCAGCCAGTCGCCCGACGGCCGATTTCTGTTCGTCAGTTGCTTCGTGTCCGACGAGGTGCAGCAGTGGGACGTGAGCGATCTGAAAAACCCGCGCCTGGCCAGCATGGTCAAGCCCGGCGTGCAGCCGAACATGCTCCACCTGACCGGCGACGGCCGGCGCATGTACGTCACCAATTCGCTGCTCAGCACGATGGATCGCTCGGAAGATTTCTGGGTCCGCCTGATTCGCGTCGGGGCCGACGGCATGACGATGGACCCGAAATTCAACGTCGATCTGACGAAGTTCAAGACCGGCCCAGCCCGCGGTCACGACATGCTTCTAAACTGAGGCAATCCCCATGCTGGGATTATGGACGCTGCTACTTTTGAGCGGTGCGGACGCCGCCCCTTCCCGCCTGGCGGTCCTCCGCACCGCACCGGATTTCACCCTGACGACGCAGGACGGCAAGTCGCTGCGTCTGGCCGACCTGCGCGGCAAGGTGGTGCTGGTCAGTTTCGTCTTCACCACCTGCAACGGCTCCTGCCCCGCCACGACGCACCGCATGAGCCAGGTTGCCCAAACGCTTGCCAAGGACCATCTCGCCGGCAAGGTGCATCTGCTGTCCATCACGCTCGACCCCCGGCGCGACAAGCCCACCGTCCTGCGCGACTACATGCGGTTGTACGACGTGGACGCGAAACACTGGACCTTTCTGACCGCATCGCCGGAGCGGATCGACAAGGTACTGTCGGATTGGGGTATGTGGGCGCGTCCGGGGGCGAATGGGCAGCTCGATCATCCCTCGCGTGTCTTTCTGCTTGATGGGCGCGGCCGGGTCCGGGAGATATACAACCTCGACTTCTTCAAGCCGGCGTGGGTGCGCGAGGACGTGCAATTGCTGCTGAAAGAAGCCGGCAAATGAAACCGAATGGTTACCGACGCTTCGCAGAAGCGTTCTTCTCACGCTTCTGCGAAGCGTCGGTAACCACGGCGATTGGAGATCATCTCGCCATGCCGGAACTGACCCACTTCGACGAGCGCGGCGCTCGCGCATGGTGGACACCAGCGCCAAGGCGGAAACCCTGCGCGAGGCCAAGGCCAGCGGCCTGGTGCGCATGGCGCCCGCCACGCTCGCCCTCATCCGCGACCGCGGCCTGGCCAAGGGCGACGTGCTCGAAGTCGCTCGCCTGGCCGGCATCATGGCCGCCAAGCGCACCGGCGACCTCATCCCCCTCTGCCATCCTCTCCCCATCACCAGCGCGACCGTCGATTTCGCCTTCGCCGCCGACGATCTCTTGCGCATCGAGGCGACCGTGCGCGTCTTCGGCCGTACCGGCGTCGAGATGGAGGCGCTGACCGCCGTCAGCGTCGCCGCCCTGACCGTCTACGACATGTGCAAATCGGTCGATCGTGTTATGACCGTCGAGCGAATCCGGTTGGAAGAGAAGAGCGGCGGCCGGAGCGGTCCATTCCGGCGTGATGATTGACGCTCCCGCCCGCGCTTCGTAGTATTCAACGGGAATTGAAATTTCTGAAATCTCATCTTAGTCCGTAGTCCGTAGTCCGTAGTCCGTAGCAAAGAAACCACTGTCTTTGCTACGGACTACGGACTACGGACTACGGTCTAACGATGGAGGTGGATCCTCCATGAACCCCGTCACCCTGGCCGCTGGGCTACCTCTCTCGCCGGGGATCGACCCGCAGGAACCGATCGCAGCTGACCTGGAAGAAGTCGAGCGCATCCTGACCCGTGTGCTCAGGAACAAACATGCCCGGGTCGCCGAGGTCGTCGATCACGTCCGCCACTATCGCGGCAAGCGTTTGCGCCCGATGCTGCTCTTGTTGACGGCTCGCGCCTGCGGCCGGGTGACGCCGGCCCATCACACCCTGGCGCCGTCGTCGAGATGATCCACACGGCCACGCTGGTCCACGATGACGTGCTCGATGGCGCGCACCTGCGCCGGCGGGTAGCGACCGTCAACGCCGTCTGGGGTGTGCAAACCAGTGTGCTTCTGGGCGATTACCTGTTCACCCACGCCTTCCACCTGGCCAGCACGCTCGATGACGTGCGCGCCTGCCGGCTCATCGGCGCGGCGACCGACCGCGTCTGCGAGGGCGAATTGTGTCAAGTGCTCCAGCGCGGCAACCTGGATTTGAGCGAGCCGGAATACTTTGACATCATCGACGGCAAGACGGCCGAGTTGACCGCGTGCTGCTGCCACCTGGGGGCGCTCTACAGCGAGGCGGAACCAGAAGTGGTGCAGGCGCTCGCGCGCTATGGGCGGCGCGTGGGCCAGGCGTTCCAGATCGCCGATGATTTGCTCGATCTCGTCGGCGAAGAGAAGACGACCGGCAAATCGCTCGGCACCGACCTGGAACAGCAGAAACTTACACTACCCTTGATCCACCTGCTGTCCCGCCGTGACGGGACAGCCGGGCGCGTCCGGCAGATCCTCGGCAGTCCGGACAATCACAAGCGCGAAGCACTGCGGCCATGCTTGATCGAGGGAGGCGGACTGGCGTACGCCCGCCGGAGGGCGGAGGAGTTGGCGGCCCAGGCCCGCGCTGAACTGGTCTGCTTACCACCGTCGGAGTGCCGGTCCATTCTCGAAGCACTCACCGAACGAGTCGTTCACCGCAAATCGTAAGGAACTCTGGCTCTTCTCTTGCGAACGGCCCTTTCGTTCCCTAATAAGGGCGAGGGGTGCTTGCCCAAACCCGCATGAGTGGAGTCGGTTCGATGACAGTCGCCAAGAAGTTCCTCGCCTTCGACCTCGGCGCCGAGAGTGGCCGGGGCATCGTCGGGGTGTTCGACGGGCGGAAACTGGAGCTGGATAAAATCAGCAGCTTTCCCAACGGGGCCGTTAGCACCCTGGATTCGCTCCACTGGGATGTCCTCGACCTGTACGATTCGATGCTCGATACGCTGCGCCTGGCGGGGTCCGTCTACGGCGGCATTGACGGCATCGGCGTCGATACCTGGGGCGTCGATTTCGCCCTGCTCGGCCGGGGCGGCGTCTTGCTCGGCAACCCGCGCCATTACCGCGACCCACATACCGAAGGCGTCATGGAAGAGGCGTTCGCCCGGATGCCGCGCAAGGAGCTATTTCACCACACCGGCATCCAGTTCATGCGCTTCAACACGCTGTTTCAACTACTGGCCATGCAGCGCGACCACTCGCCGCTGTTGGAGATGGCCGAGACGCTGCTCTTCATGCCGGACCTGTTCCATTACTTTTTGACCGGCATCAAGGTCAATGAATACACCGATGCCAGCACCAGCCAGCTGCTCGACCCGCGGACTCGGAGTTGGGCTTATGACGTGATCGCGGCGTTCGGTCTGCCGGTGGAGATTTTTGGCACCCTCATTCAGCCCGGCACCGTTCTCGGCCCGCTGCGGCCGGCGATCCTGAAGGAGTACCGCATCAACGCGGCCCCGGTGATCGCGCCGGCCTCGCACGATACCGCCGCCGCCATCGCGGCCGTGCCGGCGTCGGCGTCCTCGTGGGCTTACATCAGCTCCGGCACCTGGTCGCTCATGGGCGTCGAATTGAAACATCCGCTGGTCAGCGACGCGGCCCTGGAAGCGAACTTCACCAACGAGGGCGGCGTCGGCGGCACCACGCGCTTTCTCAAAAACATCATGGGACTGTGGCTGGTGCAGGAGTGCCGGCGGGCCTGGGAGCGCGCCGGGACCAAGTTCGAGTATGACGACCTGGTGCGCCAGGCCGAGGCGGCGCCGGCCTTCGTCAGCGTCGTCGATCCGGATGATTCGTCCTTCATCCTGCCGGCGAACATGCCTGAGGCGCTGGCGGATTACTGCCGGCGCACCGGCCAGCCGGCCCCGGACGGCGTCGGCGCCACGGTGCGCTGCGCCCTGGAGGGCCTGGC
This sequence comes from uncultured Planctomycetota bacterium, assembly GCA_963767535.1. Lineage (GTDB taxonomy): Bacteria > Planctomycetota > Planctomycetia > Gemmatales > Gemmataceae > JAJPHU01. The sequence continues at coordinate 2,570,827 of CAVYEC010000003.1, read as the reverse complement.
GCTGTGCTATCGCTGGGTGCTGGAACGGGTGGAGAGCCTGACCGGACAGCGGGCCGAGGTCATCCATATCGTCGGCGGCGGCAGTCAGAACGCGCTTTTGAACCAGTTCACCGCCGACGCCTGCGACCGGCCGGTGTTGGCAGGGCCGGTCGAGGCGACGGCGATTGGGAACGTGCTGGTGCAAGCGCTCGGACTGGGCGTGCTTGGCTCCCTGGCCGACGCCCGCGAAGTCGTGCGCCACTCCTTCGAGGTGCGCACCTTCACCCCGCGCCGGCCGGAAGACTGGCACGCGCCCTACGAACGGTTCCGCGCCTTCCGCGCCGGTCGGGAAAACGCGCTCACATAGAACGCGGCTGCGCGGGTGCGACCGAGGCCACCTCCGGAGTCGGTGTCTGAATCGCGTTGGCCAGGTGAGGTGCGGGTACGGCGGCATGGCGGTGGGCACGTTCGCGGTTTCGCAACAGCACCGAATCGACCGACCACATGCCCGCGCCGAGCACCATGAGCGCCAGGCACATCGCCACCAGGGCCAGGTTGTACTCGTAGCCGCCGCCCCTCTCGAACGAGAAGCCGCGCGGGGCCGTCACAAGGATAGATGGCCGCCCAACTGGATGAGAATCAGCCCCACGGAGGCCAGCCGGGTGAGCATGCCGATCGCCAGCGCGAGTCCGCCCAGGAACTCGCCCCAGGCCACGAGCAACTGGATTCCGGAGAACGTCAAGCTCTCCGGCACCATGTAAGGCCCCTTTTCGTTCATCTGATGGATCCAGGTGGTGCCCACGCTGCCGGTGATGATCTTTTCCAGACCGTGATAGAGGAAAATCACGGCCAGGCCGATCCGCAAGATAAGGGCGACCACATTGTCCTTGTCCTGGCTGGCGGCGTGGAAACGGAACAGATTGGAGAACATACGGACCTCCCTCCCGAGTTGAAATGGTACACCGATATCCAAAGGCGCAACGAGTCTGCTCGATCGTGTCGGCGCCACGACGGTGTGGAGACCTGGAATCCGTAAGATCGTTTGGATCGTCCGCGGCACCCCGAGAAGGTGCCGGACGGACGCGAAATGGCTTCTTCCGGGGAGTCTACGCCCGCCCTGCCCGCTCTGCAAGAACAAAGTTAGTAAAAAATGAGAGGTCGCCTCCGTCTCTGCCAAGCGCGGCAATTCGTGGAAATGCTTCCTATAATACTTGTCTGCCTGTTTTTCTCCGCGTGTTGTAATCCAGGCGGTTTCGTGATGTCCCTAGAACCGTACCTTACGCGCCTGACCGCCCGCCTTGGCGATGGCGTGGCCCGGCTGCCGAGCGAATTTCGCACCCGGCAGATCGCTTATCTTCAGGGTGTTCAAAACCCGGATGGAGGTTTTTCCGGCCGGGAGGGCGGCTCGGACCTGTATTACACCGGCTTCGCCCTGCGCAGCCTGGCCGTGCTCGACACCCTGACCCAGACGGTCTGCGAGCGCGTGGCGGGTTTTCTGCGCGACAGCCTGACACGGCAGGCCAGCGTCGTCGATTTTTTCTCGCTGCTCTACTCCTGTTTGCTGGTGCAATCGGCGAGCGGAACCGACGTGCTCGCCGACAGTCCCGCGGACTGGCCCGACCGCGTTGCCCAGACGCTGGAGACATTCCGCACCCCGGACGGAGGTTATACGAAATCTCCCGGCGGCGCTCCGGCAGCACCTATCACACGTTTCTCGTCGCCCTCTGCTATCAATTGCTGGGCCGATCCGTGCCGCGCATGGCTGAAGTCGTTCACTTTGTGGCGTCGCGCCGGCGCGAGGATGGCGGTTACGTGGAGATTGCCCCGATGCGTCGCGGCGGCACGAACCCGACCGCCGCGGCCGTGGGACTGCTGCAACTGGCGACGGAAGAAAGGCTGGACAACGCTCGATGACGTTCGCGCCGGCGTCATCGATTTCCTCGTCGAGATGGCCTCGCCCGAGGGCGGATTACGGGCCAACGGCCGGGCGCCGCTGGCCGACCTGCTCTCCACGTTCACGGCCGCCTGGACCCTGGAACAACTCGGCGGACTGGGGCATCTGGATACCGAACAAGTGCGCCGCTACGCCGAGTCGCTGGAACGACCTGAAGGCGGCTTCCACGGCGGCCTGTGGGACGAAGGCTGCGATGTGGAGTACACATTTTACGGTCTGGGCGTCCTCGCCCTGCTCGCAGACAATCCCTGATACGCTTCGCTATTGGGCGACCTCCCACGGACGGCGGGCCAGCGAGTCCGCCCCGGCCGGCCCTGCGACCAGGCGCATGACGGACTGCCCCACCGGCACCAGGAGCGCGTAGATCACCGCGACCGCCACGAACGGGGCGATTCCCGGCCCGTACTCGCCCCACTCCGGGAACGTCTTCATGTACGCGTAGTCGCGCGGCGGGCCGATGACCGCCAGGAGGACCACCACGACGGCAAGCCCGCACCAGCCGAACCGCCGGGCCACCCGCCAGGTCACGAGGAGGATGGCCGCGCAGGAGATGACGCCGTCGAGGAGCAGAAGCGTCAGGAAGTACGGCTCCCAGGCGATGACAAAGTGCCACCATCCCCTCTCTTCTCCGAGCGCAACGGCGCCTAGCATGAGCACACCTAAAGCGACTCCGCCCGCTAACGCCCCCGCGATGCGCCGCGGTGTCGCCCGAGCAAAGTAGGCGACCACGATCAAGAGAACCAGATACAAGGCGTTAAACAGGTGTAGTTGTAGCGTTGTCATCCGTAGCCCTCCGCAGCGAACTCCTTGGAAGGTAGTTCTCCTGCCAAGTTGGCAGATGGAGGCTGTTTGCCACATTGCCACCGAACCAACCACTTGGCAAAGTGGATTACCTCACGCAAATCCTTTCACTCTAGTGGTTTACTTTATCCGCGAGAGGCGAGTTTGCCACATTGCCACTGGCCACGGGGTGTCCTCCTGCCCGTTTTGAGAAGCCATTTGCTCAAACCAGACCGTTGCCCTAGCCCGAATTGCGCACCGAGTCTCAGCAGAGGAGGCGTCAGACGCTGTCGAGAGGTTGTCATCGTGATTGTCGAGCCGCCCTTCGCTCCTGCCAACGTGCCATCCCTCGCTGGCAGCTGTCCAGACTACCCCTTTTCGCACTCCCGCGCGCACCCCGATACGGCATCGTCCGCCAACGACGCTACCCTCCCCTTCCCTATTCCGACCCCGCCGCTCGCAACGCCTCAACCAGACGCCACCTCGCCGACAAAGGCATTCACCCCCGACAGCACCCGGCACCACACCCCACGATACGGCCACGTCTCCGAAAAATGAAAGCAGATCCGCCGCACGCCCGTCACCACCACCGCGCCTACCTTCCACAAACGCTGACGCAACGTGCTCACGCTCGCCGTCGCCACCTCCGGCACCGACGACGACGCCTCCCGGAACAGCACCACGATGGCGTAGGCCAACGTATGCACCAGCAAGCGGAAGGCGTTGGCGCAGAAGCCGCAGGCCGACAGCCGCTCCGCCCGCAAGCCGTTCTTCATCTCGCCGATCGGCTGCTCCGGCACCTTGCCCCGCTGCACATAAAAGTCCCGGTACACCGCCGACGCTTCTTCCTGCAGGTTGGTGACGACAAAGCGGCGTTGACTGCCCTGCGGCGTCACCTCGATCTTGGCCACGATCCGCCGCGGCTGCGGCCAACTGTCGGCCTGATAATCGGCCAACGACTCGAAGCGTTGCACCACCGGCTCGCGGTGGCCGTAGAAGTGGTGATACAACTCCACGTCGGCCAAGGCCTGCTCCGTGGCCCGCTGCAACACGGGGTTGCTGGCATAGCCCAGGGCGTAGGGCAGGTCGTTGGCCTCGCAATAGTCATACAGGCCGGGCACCGCCAGGCCGTTGTCCGAACGCACCTTGATGCGGACGCCCGGCCAGGCCGCCCGCAGTCGGGTAACGATGGCGTCGAGGATATCCACGGCTCCCAGGCTGGCATGGACCGCTCCGGGCCGCAGCCAGGCCGCCAGCGGGAAGCCGGTGGCCCCGTCGTAGACGAACAGCGGCAGGTATTGATGCTGGCGGTAATAGCCGTGATAGCCGCTGAGCGTCTGATGGCCATGCACCGGATCATCGCTGGCATCGACATCCAGGATGATCTCCTCGGGCCGCCTGCGACGCGTGCGGATAAAGAGATCGATCAGGTAGTCGTTGAGGATCTTGATGCGGCCAGTCTGGGCGGCGCGGACCTCCCGCAAGACCGGTCGTTCTGGCAGAGGCATTTCCGCCTGCCGGCGGGTGTAGGCGTACTGGAAGCGTGCCAGGGTCGAGCCGCTGGCCAGGGGGTTGTCGGCATCGGGCGAGACGTCGGCGAGGATTTGAAAGAGGGGGTCGTCGCGGAGTTGCTGGGCGTCGTTGCAGTCGGGGTAGCCGGCGAGGATTCTGGTAGACGGCCTGGGTGAGCAGGGCTTCGGCGGAGTGTTCGATGTACTTGGGGGAGCGGGGGTCGGGGAGTCGTTGGGCGAGGTCGGCGATGACACGGAGGGGCTTTTCCAGGGCGCGGACGGCGAGCAGTCCGGCATCGGAGACGATGCGCCCGCCGTCGAAGGCGACGTGGAGTTGTTGTGAGCCGACGGGGAACAGGGTAAAGTGCTCTTGTTGCTGGCGGACCATGATCTTGAGCCTCCGCATGTTTCTAACGGCTTGGGAAATCACCGTTTAGATAGTGCGTGAGGCTCAATTTGCATAGACTCGGTGCGCAATTCGGGCTAGTACCTCCCTTATAGCCCGCTTGCCTGTAGGGCGGCGATCACATCGTTGAGGGCTGCCGGTGACATGAAGCCGAGCGGAATCGTTACCATCAGCAGGTCGTGGTTGCCGCCGTCCACCAGACTGCCCAGCACCGCCGGGTAGCCGACGGCATCCGAGAACGCCATGTTGCGGAAGACCATGTCGGTGTTCAGGAACTGGGCATATTCGGGCTGGGACTGAAGAAGTTATTGAGGGTGAACGCTTCGTCGAAGACCTGACCCTTCTGATCAATGAAGAAGATGTCCAACTGACCATTGACAAAGCCGAACGCGAACGCCAGCAACGAACCGACCGGCGTGTGAGAACCCGTCGAGCCGCCGACGCCCGTCACCTGGACGGAACCGATGTCGGTGGGTCCGCCCGGCGGCCGCACGAGGCCACGTTGGTCAAGGGTGGGTGCCTGCGACAGATCGCCCGTGCCAAGAACGGGACTGCCCGCCAAGGGTAGCATCGTCGGCGTCAGACCGCCGTTGTCTTGCAGGGGGCCGAGTTTGGGATCGGCCGTCAGTGTGATGACGCCGGGGTTGATGCTGCCCAGACTGCTCATGATCAGGTTGTGGCTGCCGCCGACGGTGGCGGTGTTCGTGCTATTCCCGTTGACCACCACGGAATCGAGGTCGAGAACGCCCGTACCGCTCTTGGCCAGGATGCTGTTGTTGAGCACCAACTTGGCGGAGACTGGGGCACCGGTGTCGATGTCGTTGCCGAAGGCCAGGTTGTAGACTGCCCCGCCCGCGGCCACGCCTGAAGCGCTACCGTTGCCACCGGCGCCACCGCTGACGGCGTTGGCGGCCAGGGTGTCGCTGTCGAGTTCCACCTGACCATCGAGGTTGAAGATGGCGCCCCCAGCGCCGTCGCCGCCATTGCCGCCGTCGGAACTACCGACGCCACCGCCCAGGGCGGCGTTGGCGGTGAGGGTACAGTTGATGAGGGTTGCTCCGCCGCTGGGGTGGGCGGAGTCGGCCCCCATATTGAAGATGGCACCGCCGAAACCCGCGCCGCCGCCGCCCTTGCCCGTCATACTACTGCTGCCGTCACCACCCCCGAAGCCGCCGCCACCGCCGAGGCCACCGCCGCCGCCAAATCCACCCTGGCCGCCAACTGGGCCGAAGGCTGTCGAGGCGGATTCGGCACCACCACCCCCGAAACCTCCGCCGCTGGCGCTCGCCCCCCCTCCACCACCAACCCCACCACCACCGCCGCCCACAGCGGCGACAATGCCGCCACTGCCGAAAGCGCCGCCGGTCCCGCCGGAGAAGCCGGCACTGGGAACCCCCCCATTGCCGCCATCGCCTCCGCCGGCCCCAAATCCTCCGTTGCCGCCGCCGACCCCTCCGCCGCTTGCGGTACCGTCCGCTCCATTGGCACCCGTCAGGAAGCCGCCGCCCCCGCCGCCGCCTTCACTCAAACCACTGCCGCCTCCCGCACCCCCGAAGGGGCCACCAACCAGGCTACCGCCAAAACCTCCTCCGGTGTCATGCAAGATACCCCCGCTGCTGTTCAATGGCGAATCACCGCCCATGCCTCCGCCGCCAGTCCCGGCGCTGGAGAGGCCACTGCTGCCTCCCCGTGCCACGTTGTTCGTCAACGTCACGTCGATCAGGTTCAGCATGCCCTGGTTGAAGATGGCGCCCCGCACCCATGCCGCCGCCGCCGTAGCTGCTGTTGCCGCCCTGGGCCACGCCGCCTTGGAGCGTCACGTTGTCCATGTTTAGGGCCCCGTGCGGCAGCTCCATGCCGCCCGACACGTAAAACAACCGAAAGTTCGGCGTGCTGGAGGATTGATTGCGCAGGATGGTGGCGCCGTTGCCGTGGATGAAGACGTTGCTGTCGATGGGCGGCAGGCCGTTGGGGCCATACCAGAAGTTATCCACCGCCGACAGAGTATAGGTGAAGCCCGCCTGTAAATTGATGATGGTGGTGTCATTGGGCGCGGCGTTGGCCGCTCGCAGGGCGTCAAGCAGCCCGGCCGTGTCGGTCGGATTAAACGTCGCCGGCATCAGCCGCGTCTCCAGTTGCTCCACGCTCAGCCGAATCGACCGCCGTTCCAGCGCACCACTTCGTTGCGACTGGCGTGTGCCGGACAACCAGCGCGGAATTGAACGGGACCATAAAGAGCGAGTCATGATGCCTCCTTTTCACACGGTTTCGTTCTTCTAAGCCCCCGACGCCTGGAGTGCGGCAATCATATCTTGGAGGGCTGCTTGGGACATGAATCCCAGAGGCACGGTAATCATCAGCAGGTCTTGGTTGCCGCCGTCCACCAAGCTGCCCAAGACGGCGGGGTATCCGGCCGTGTCGGAGAACGCCATGTTCCGCATCACCATGTCGGTGTTGAGGAACTGCGCATTGGCCGGGCTGGGGCTGAAGAAGTTGTTGAGGGTGAACGTCTCGTCGAAGACCTGACCCTTCTGGTCGATGAAAAAGATGTCCAACTGATTGTTGACGAACCCGAAGGCGAACGCCAGCAACTGCCCCACCGGCATATGTGGACTCGACGACGAACCTCCGCTACCACTGCCCCCGCCCGTATTCGAGCCGGCCGATACTTGCACGGAGCCGAGGTCCGTGGGACCGTCCAGCGGACGTGGTTGGCCGCGCTGGTCGGTGAAAGGGGCGAGACCGGCTACACCCGCGCCGAGGACGGGACTGCCGGCCGCGGGCAAGCAGGTCGGCGTGGGGCCACCGTTGTCTTGCGGCGGGCTGAGGTCGGGGTCGGCCGTCAGCGTGATGATGCCGGGGTAGAAGGTGCCGCTGCTCGTCATGACCAGGTTGTGGGTGCCGTTGACGGTGATTGCGTTGATGCCGGTGCCGTTGATCGCGGTGGAGAGGAGATCGTGGTTGCCGTTGGCGCTGTCGGCCAGGATGCTGTTGTTAAACACCAGCGATGCGGTGACCGGATTGCCGGTGTCGATGTCGTTGCCAAACGCCAGGTTGTAGACGGCACCGCCGTCGGGAGTAGCGGCGCCGGGACCGGGGCCGGAGCGGGCGCCGTTGTTGGCCAGGGTGTCGTTGCTGAGGTTGACCTGGCCGTCGAGGTTGAAGAGGGCGCCGCCCAGGCCAGCGCCGCCCGCGGCGGTGCCGCTGCCGCCCTGGGCGGTGTTGTTGAACAGGGTGCAATTAATCAGGGTGGCCTGTCCGCTGGAGGGGTGGGCGGAGTCGGCACCCATGTTGAAGATCGCGCCCCCGAAACCACCACCGCCCCCGCCAGCGCCAAGTCCGATGTCGCCCTGGCCCCCGCCGAAGCCGCCAATGCCGCCGAAACTGCCGGTGCCCGAACCGGCACCCCCACCACCGCCAAAGCCGCCGACGCCGCCGGTACCGACGACGCTGTTGGGGCTGAGGTCGAAGCCGCCGCCGCCGCCGAAGCCGCCGGAGCCGCCGTTAGCACCGATGCCCAGCGCGCCGCCTCCCCCAACCCCGCCCCCGCCGCCGAGGACGAGCCCGCCATTGCCGAAGATATCCGCCGTTGCCGCCCGCCTCCCCCGGCCCATTCAAGCCGCCTCCGCCCCCATCCGCGAAGCTGTTGCTGCCAAAACCTCCCTTCCCGCCGCCGACACCGGGGAAGCGGCCCGCGCCGGCCCCATCGGCCCCCGTCAGGAAGCCGCCGCCGCCGCCACCGTAGATGCCCTCTCCGCTGCCTCCGGCCCCTCCGAAGCTGCCACTGAGACTGCCGCCAAAACCCCCGCCCCCGGCGTTCGACCCATCGCCGCCCATTCCGCCCCCGCCGCCCTGTCCGAACGGGATCGCGCTATTGCCGCCGCTGCCGCCGAGGGCTTCGTCACCCATCAACGTCACGGCCGTCAAATTCAGCGTGCCCTGGTTGCAGGATGTCGCCCCCGCACCCAGGCCCCCGCCGCCGCCATAGCTGTCGCCGCCCCTGGCGATGCCGCCTTCGAGCGTCACGTTGTCCATGTTCAGACTGCCGGGCGTCAACTCCATGCCGCCCGACACGTAAAACAGACGGAAGTCCGGCGCGGCGGGGTCGCGCTTAATGGTAGCGCCGTTGCCGTGGATGAAGACGACGCTGTCAACGGGCGGCAAACCATCCGGCCCGTACCAGTAGTTGTTCACCGCCGTCAGCGAGTAAGTCGTGACCGCCTGCAAATTGATGACCGTGGTGTCGCCCGGCGTGGCCTCCGCCGCTTGCAAAGCCCCAATCAGTCCCGCCGCGTCCACCGGATTGAACGTATTCGTCGTCGGCATCAGCCGGCTCTCCAGTTGCTCCACAATCGGTCGAATCGACCAACGCGCCGGCACGCCGCTTCGCTTCGGCTGGCGCGAGCCGGCCCGGCAAAGCTCACGCGGACGGAGCGTCAAAAAGCGAGTCATGATGTCTCCTTTTTCGCGATTCGTTGTTCTCAACTTCGGCTGCCTACAGGGCGGCGATGACATCGTTGAGGGCCGTCTGGGACATGAAGCCGAGCGGAATCGTTATCATCAGCAGGTCGTGTTTACCGCTGTCGAGGAGGCTGCCCAAGACGGCGGGAGACCACCCGGCCGCGTCGCTGGCCGCCAGGTTGCGCATCACCAGATCGGTGTTGAGGAACTGGGCGCTGGTCGGACTCGGACTGAAGAAGTTGTTGAGGGTGAATGCTTCGTCGAAAACCTGTCCCTTCTGATCGAGAAAGAAAATATCCAGTTGGTTGTTGACGAAGCCGAACGCGAACGCCAGCAACTGCCCCACCGGCGTGTGAGGACTCGGCGACGAGCCGCCGCTACCGCTGCCGCCGCCGGACGAGCCGCCTCCGCCACCGGGGTTGGAGACGTCCGTCACTTGCACGGCGCCGAGGTCGATGGGTCCGCCCGGCGGCCGCACGAGGCCGCGTTGATCGAGGGTGGGTGCCTGCGTCGAGTCGCCGGCGCCGAGGACGGGACTGCCGGCCGCGGGCAGCATGGTGGGCGTCAGACCGCCGTTCTCTTGCGGTGGGCTGAGGTTGGGTTCGTCCGTCAGCGTGATGACACCGGGGTCGATGGTGCCGCTGCTCGACATGACGAGGTTGTGGCTGCCTCTGACGAGGGCGGTGTTGCCGCTGCTGCCCTTGCCGTTGATCGCCAGAGAGATGAGATCGTGGTTGCCGTTGGCGTTGTCGGCCAGGATGCTGTTGTGGAGTACCAGCGAGGCGACGACCGGCGTGCCGGCGTCGATGTCGTTGCCGAAGGCCAGGCTATAGACGTTGCCACCGTCGGGCGTAACAGCGCCAGGACCGGACCCGGAGTAGGTGCCGTTGTTGGCCAGGGTGTCGTTGGTGAGGTTGACCTGGCCATCAAGGTTGAAGAGGGCGCCGCCCATACCAGCGCCGCCCGCAGCAGTGCCGCCGCCGGAGCCGCCCTGGGCGGTGTTGTTGAAGAGGGTGCAGTTGATGAGGGTGGCCTGTCCACTGCCGAGATGGGTGGAGTCGGCGCCCATGTTGAAAAGGGCACCCCCCAAACCAGCGCCGCCGCCGCCGATACCGAGGCCAACGCCGCCCTGGCCCCCGCCAAAGCCGCCGAAGCCGCCGGTGCTGTCTGTGCCTTGGCTGGCCCCGCCACCTCCACCGAAGCCGCCCCCGCCGCCGAAGCCACCGGTGTTCTTGATGTTGAGGTCGAAGCCACCACCCCCACCGAAGCCGCCGCTGCCGCTGATGAGGCCGGTACCTTCGGCACCACCCCCGCCAACGCCGCCGCCGCCGCTGAAGTTAAGCCCGCCGCTGCCGAACGCGCCGCCATTACCGCCGGGTTCGTTGGGTCCGTTCATGCCGCCGCCTTGGCCGCCGTCGCCTTGGCCGCCGTCGCCGAAGCCTCCCTTCCCACCGCTGGCCACGCTGCCTCCATCGGCCCCCGTCACGAAGCCGCCGCCGCCACCGCCGGTGTCGTTCACGCCAGCGCCTCCGGCCCCGCCGAAGGTGCCGCCGAGGCTGCCGCCAAATCCACCACCGCCGAATTTCGACCCCGTGCCACCCATGCCGCCGCCACCGAGGGCGGCACTGCTATCGCCCCCGCTGCCACCGACGGCCTGGTTCTGCACCATCGTCACGTCCGTCAAGTTCAGCGTGCCCTGGTTGAAGATGGCACCCCCCGCACCCATTCCGCCGCCACCGCCGTCGCTGTCACCGCCCTGGGCGATGCCGCCTTCGAGCGTCACGTTGTCCATCGACAGGCTGCCCGGCCTTAGCTCCATTCCGCCCGACACGTAAAACAGCCGGAAGTTCAACGCGGAAAAGTCGCGCTGGATGGTGGCACCGTTGCCGTGGATGACGACGTTGCTGGCGATGGGTGGCAAACCATCCGGCCCGTACCAGTAGTTGTTCACCGCCGTCAGCGAGTAAGTCATCCCCGCCTGCAAGTTGATGACCGTGGTGTCGCCCGGCGTGGCCTCCGCCGCTTGCAAGGCTCCGATCAGTCCCGCCGCGTCCACCGGATTGAACGTATTCGTCGTCGGCATCAGCCGGCTCTCCAGCTGCTCCACAATCGGTCGAATCGACCGCCGCGTCGCCACGCCGCTTCGCTTCGGCTTGCCACGGCCGGACAACCAACGCGGACTCGGACGCGACCACAAAAAGCGCGTCATGATGTCTCCTTTTCACGCGGTTCCTTCTGCTAAGCCCCCGATGCCGGCAAGGCGGCAATCAAAACGAATTGATGGTTGCGAACTACGCATCGGTCACCGAGTGGCTAATCACGTCCAGGAGGGTTGCCGTGGACATGAAGCTGATCGGGACGGTTATCGTCAGCAGTTCCCGATTTTGGCTGTCCACGAGGCTGCCCATCAGAGCCAGGTATCCCAGCGCATCGCTACTCGTCGCGTGGATCAGATTGATCTGCGTGTTGAGGAACTGGGCGTTGGCCGGATTGGGGCTGAAGAAGTTGTTGAAGGTGAACGCCTCGTCGAAGACCTGACCCTTCTGGTCGAGGAAAAAGATGTCCAGCTGGTTGTTGACGATGCCCAGCGCGAATGGCAACAACGGACCGACCGGCGTGTGAGGATTCGCCGATGATCCGCCACCACCACCGCCGACGCCTGACACCTGGACGGAGCCGAGGTCGGCGGGTCCGCCTGGCGGCCGGGTTCGGCCACGTTGATCGAGAGGGGGAGATTGTGTCGGATCGCCGGCGCCGAGGACGGGACTGCCGGCCAAGGGCAGCAGGGTCGGCGTGAGACCGCCGTTGTCTTGCAGCGGGCCGAGGTTGGGGTTGGAGGTAAGCGCGATGACACCGGCTCCGATGCTTCCGCTGCTCGTCATGACGAGGTTGTGGCTGCCGCTGACGGAAGCGAGGTTGACGCCGTTGATGGCTTGGGAGACGAGGTCGCGGCCGCCAGTGCTGGTGGCCAGGATGCTGTTGGTGAACATCACCGTGGCGACGGCTTGGCCTCCGAAGTCGATGTCGTTGCCGAAGGCCAGGTTGAAGACAGCTCCGCCGTCGGCTGCTCCGACTCCCCCGGAGGAACTACTGGCTCCGCCGCGAACGGTGTTGTTGGCCAGGGTGTCGCTGACGAGCGTGACCTGGCCGTCGAGGTTGAAGAGGGCGCCGCCGAAGCCGCTGCCGCCGCCGCCGCCGTTGGAACTCGCAATAACACCGCCCAGGGCGGCGTTGTCGGTGAGAGTGCAGTTGATGAGGGTTGTTCCCCCGCTGGGATGGGTGGAGTCGGCCCCCATGTTGAAAATGGCGCCCCCCAAACCCGCGCCGCCTCCACCGTCGGCTTTGTTGCCCCGGCCGTTGCCGCCGCCGAAGCCCCCGAAGCCGCCGACGCCTCCGGCGACGCTGCCGCTGCCGCCGCCCCCGAAGCCGCCGTCACCGCCACCAAGGCCGCCGCCGCCGCCGAAACCGCCGCCGCCGCCCTGGTTACCTCCTCCGCCGCCAACGCCGCCTCCGCCGCTATCAAGGCCGCCGACGCCGTTCCCGCTTCCGAAGGCACCTCCAGCGCCGCCGGTCTCGCCGGGGAGGGTGGGACCGCCGACACCACCATCGCCGCCACCGGCACCAAAGCCTCCGTTCCCACCGCCCGCGCCGCCTCCGCCTGCTGTGCCGTTCGCTCCATTGGCTCCCATCACGAAGCCGCCACCACCGCCGCCGCCTGTATTGAGACCGCTCGCACCCCCGGAGCCGCCGAAGGGGCCGCCAGCCAGGCTGCCGCCAAATCCGCCCCCCGCCGCACCCCCCGCATCGCCACCCATGCCGCCACCGCCACCGAAGCCGGCTGCTAACACCGCTGCCGCCGCCCCTGGCCGCGTTTTGCGTCAGCGTCACGTCCGTCAAGTTCAGTGCGCCCTGGTTGAAGATGGCACCCCCCGCACCCAGACCGCCGCCGCCACTGGAGCTATCACCGCCCTGGGCCACGCCGTTCTCCAGTGTCACGTTGTCCATGTCCAGGCTGCCCGGCGTCAGTTCCATCCCGCCCGACACATAAAACAACCGGAAGGTCGGCGCGGAAGGATCGCGGGCAATGGTGGCGCCGTTGCCGTGGATGACGACGGCGCTAGCGATGGGCGGCAAACCATTCGGGCCGTACCAGAAGTTGTCCACTTGCTCCAGCGTGTATGTCGTGCCCGCCTGCAAATTGAGGATCGTCGTGTCCGTCGGAGGACCGACGGACGCTGCTTGCAGGTCGGAAATCAACTCCGCCGCGTTCACCGGATTAAACGTCGCCGGCATCGACGCCGCTCCAGTTCTTCCACGCTCGGCCGAACCGACCGCCGCGCTGGCACGCCGCTTCGCTTCGGCTCGCGCGAGCCGGACAACCAACGCGGACTCGGCGCGACCACCAAAAGCGAGTCATGATGTCTCCTTTTCACGCGGTTCGTTCTCCTAAGCCTCCGATGCCGGCAAGGCGGCAATCACACCATTTCGATTCGTTGAATCGTAATAGCTGTCTGCAAGGCGGCAATCAGGTCATTGAGGACTACCGGGGACATAAAGTTGAGCGGAATGGTTATCATCGGCAGCAGGAAGGAACCAGAAGACACAAGGTCGGCCTGGATGGCGGGGTAGCCTAGAGCGTCGCTACTCGTTGGGAAGTCCGGAATCAAGCCGCCGATGAACTGAGCGTCGGCCGGATTGGGATTGAAGAAGTTGTTGAAGGTAAACGCCTCGGCGAAGACCGCTTCCTTCTGGTCGAGGAAAAAGATGTCCAGCTGGTTGTTGACGATGCCCAGCGCGAATGGCAACAACTGCCCTGTGGGGGTGTGAGGACTCGACGACGAGCCGCCCCCGCCGCCTCCGCCGGTGTTCGAGCCGACCGACACCTGGACGGAGCCGAGATCGATGGGTCCGCCCGACGGCCGAGGTTGGCCGCGTTGATCGAAGGAGGGAGCCTGGGACGGATCGCCTGCGCCGAGGACCGGACTGCCGACCGAGGGCAACAGGGTTGGCGTGGGGCCGCCGTTGTTTTGCATCGGGCCGAGGTTGGGGTTGGTCGTCAGCGTGATGACACCGGGAGCGACGGTGCCGCTGCTCGACAGAACCAAGTTGTGGCTGCCGCTGACAGTGGCCGTATTGGTGCCATTGCCGTTGATCGCCTGGGAGACGAGGTTGTGGACGCTGGGGGTGGAAGCCAGGATGCTGTTGTTGAGTACCAGCGTAGCGGCGACCGGACTGCCGGAGTCGATGTCGTTGCCGAAGGCCAGATTGTAGACGGCGTCGCCATCGGCTTTGCCGGCCGAAGCGAAACCCGTCTGGGTACCGCCACCGGCGTCGGTATGGTTGCCAACAATGGTATCGCTGTCGAGTTCGACCTGGCCGTCGAGGTTGAAGAGGGCGCCGCCGAAACCGCTGCCGCTGGAGCCGCTGAGAGGAGTCACATCACCGCCTACGGCGAAGTTGCCCGCGAGGGTGCAGTTGATGAGAGTTGCCGCTCCGCTGGGATGGGCGGAGTCGGCCCCCATGTTGAAGATGGCTCCCCCCAAACCCGCGCCGCCGCCTCCGGCACCGCCGAGGGCGGCGCCGACGCCGCCGGTGCCTCCATTGCCTCCGCCGAAGCCGCCCGTGCCGCCCATGCCGGGTTGGGTTTCAGCGGTGCCGCCGCCGCCGCCGAAGCCGCCGGCACCGCCGATTCCGCCGAAGCCGCCGGGGCCGATGCCGCCGTTGGGACCGTCGCCGAAGCCGACGCCGCCGCCACCACCAAATCCCCCGCCAGGGCCGACGTTGTCCTTGGTTCGATCATTGATACCGCCGCCGCCGCCGCCAACGCCGCCGCCGCCGCCACCATCGCCGCCGCCGCCGCCCAAACCGAAGGCGCCACCGGTTCCGCCAATGCCGTTGCTGGCAAAACTGCCGCCGCCGTAACCGCCATCATGGCCACCCGAACCAAAGCCGCCGTTGCCACCGCCGGCGCCGTTCGTTGAGCCGTCCGCGCCATTGGCTCCCGTCAGGAAGCCGCCGCCGCCGCCGCCGAGGGAGGTCCCTCCATTGCCTCCGGCGCCGCCGAACGTGCCGCCGAGGCTGCCGCCAAAACCACCGGCGGTCGGACCCGACGCATCCCCACCCATGCCGCCGCCCGCGTAGCTATTGGCGGAGGTGACGCCAGACGCCCCGCCCAGCGCCTCGTTGTTGTACAACGTCACGCCCGTCAAGTTCAGCGCGCCCTGGTTGAAGATGGCCCCTCCCGCACCCAGGCCTCCGCCACCCTGGTCGCTGGCTCCGCCCTTGGCCATGCCCCCTTGGAGCGTCACGTTGTCCATCGTCAGGGCGCCCCGCGTCAATTCCATGCCGCCCGACACGTAAAACAACCGAAAGTCCGGCGCGGAAGGATCCCGCTGGATGGTAGCGCCGTTTCCGTGGATGAAGACGAAGCTGTCGATGGGCGGCAAACCATCCGGCCCGTACCAGTAGTTGTTGACCGCCGTCAGCGTGTAGGTCGTCCCCGCCTGGAGATTGATGATCGTGGTATCGGTCGGCGGGCCGACCGACGCCGACTGCAAGGCGCTGATTAACCCCGCCGTGTCCACCGGATTAAAGGTCGCCGGCATCAGCCGGCCCTCCAGTTGCTCCACACTCGGCCGAATCGACGGCCTCGCGTTTTTCGACTTCGGCCTGCGATGGCCAATCAAATGAGGCGGACACAACACGCGCGTCATGACAAGTCCCCTTTCGGATCGGGCGCACCCTTGCGGGGCCGCCCCCAAGAAAAAACTGTGCCCTCGTCGCGACAACCGTTGTCGCGGCCGGCTCCGCCATTGGCTCAGAACGTGGGGTTGTTTATCTGCTGGTTGATCGGTCCCAGCGTAAAGCTCTGGCCGCTTATGGGAACGGTGTAGGACCAGCTGATGGCCACATCGCTCTGCACGGTCGTATCGTTGACAGCGTTATTGGCCGTGGTCACGGGCGTCGTGAACTGCGACTGGACGTTGAGGCCGAGGAGCTGGCCGAAGTTCAGGACCAAGAAGTCGATCGGATCGCCGTTGGCCAGTTCGGCAGAGGCCGCCAGCTTGATGAATTGCAAGTCCGCGTTGGACGTGGCAATGATCGCGTGCTGGTCATTGAGCATCCTCTGGAAGTCCCCCACGGCCCGGGCGAAGGTTTGGCCGGCGTTGCCGGGAGGAAAGGTGGTGTTATTGGGCAACAGGGTGGTGTTGACCTGATTGAGGAGATCCCCTTTGGCGCTTTGCAGATCCTGGACCATGGCGTTGAGCGGCTGGACCAGGGCGGCGGTGACGGTGCCGCTGAGCAAGAATGACGGCAGGTCTCGCCCCTCAAGCGCTTCGAGAGTGGGTCGGATGGAGTGGACTTCGGTGCGGCGATTCATGGTGACCTCCACGATTTAGGGAATGGGAACCTTGTTTCACACGAACAGAAGCGTGATATCGAATCCCAGGAAGGCGACTTTCATCAGGTTGCCCGCGCTGTTGTAAGTGGAGACCAGGGCAAACCCAAAGAAGTTGTCCGTCACCGTCACCGTCCCGTCGGCGTTCAGCGTCTCAACTCCATGGAGGAACTGATCGAAGAACGCCAGCAGCAAGGGCGTGTGCAACGCCGGCGGGCTCTGATTAACGGTGAGTGTGGCATTGCTCGTGATGGCCGTGCCGTCGTTGTTGCTGAAGACGGCCCGATACTCGCTGCCGTTCTGGGAAGCCTGGACATTGCTGAGCGTCAGTGTGGTGCTAGTGGCGCCGGTGATGTTGGCGAAGGTCTCGCCGCCATCGCTGCTGACTTGCCATTGCACCGTGGGCATCGGATTGCCGCTGGCCGCTGCCGTGAATGTCGCGGTCTGGCCCGCCGTCACGGTTTGGCTGCTGGGATTGGTCGTCACCGTCGGCGCTGGGATTCCCGGCGAAGTCCATCCGTCCGCGAGGTGCGGCAGGAGGTAGGTCTTCATGTCGTACACCGTCCCGGTGTTGCCGATGTCGGGGTCGTAATGGGTGCCCGGACGCTCAATGCGCTGCAGCGTGGCCCAGCCGTCCCCCGGCAAACCGGCGGCCTGGACCGCGCCGGTCTCGGCGCGGACGCCATCGATGGGGTACGTTTCGTCCTCCGTGTGCGCCAGGTGCACGACGTGGAAGTGGAAGGGGGCGGCCAGCGCCTGGTCCTGCGTGAGGCCGGTGTCGCGAAACGGCGATGTGTTCTCGGCGAGGACGCCGGCGATTTCCGTCGAGTGGGTGAAGGCGATGCGGTACGAGAGGTCCCCGCCGGAGGAGTAGCCGCCGAGGACGACCCGCTGCGGGTCGATGTTGAAGTGCGTCTCGACGTCGGCGATGGCGGCGAGGATGACGGGCGGGTCGGCGTTGACGTCCCAGCAGGCACCCTCGCGGCCGTCCACTGTGATCGCGATGTACGTCGGGCCGCCGGCCGTCGGGAGGACGTTGTAGATGTCGCCCGCGCTCGTGCCGCCGCAGCCGTGGGACCAGACGAGGAGCTCCGTCGGCGTCTGGTGCGTCGGGTCGTAGCTCGCGGGCACGTCGATCCAGTAGTTCCCAAGCTTGAACACCGTGTCGGGCGTGTAGGGAACAGGATCCGTCGGCACCGACGGTGTGATCCGGTCCTCCAACGACTCTAGCCGCAGTCGAATCGATCGCGGGGCGCGGCGGCGTTGCGGCGGCTTCTGCCCGTTCCACAGCGAGAGAAACGTCATGATCGTTGCTCCTTGAAACGCGGTCTGCCCTTAAAGGAAATGGCTACCTCTCCCGGCGCGAGACCGGGCGCCGGGGCGGTGCCGGGCCGGTGGGAGGCTTGCTTGGCGGTAAGGGCTCCACCGGCCCCTTCATAAAAACCTTGGGACCCCAACGGGAACGTTTCTGACCCGCAAGCGAGGCGGCTCGGCCGCGCTCCCCCATCACGCCGAATCCCCGTCGGCGATGAAATCACCTCTCTCCAGACGAATAACCGCGCTGGCTGGGTTCGACGGTTTGTGCCCTCTGGCCTTGCTAACTTGAGCTTGCCTCCAGGGAGGGTGAGCCACAGGCCAACGGCCCTATTACTTGAAGAGGGCCGTGACATCGAGTCCGAAGAAGGCGACCTTCATCAGGTTGCCCGCGCTGTTGTAGGTGGACACCAACAGCGTGAAGCCGAAGAAGCTGTCCGTCACCGTCACCGTCCCGTCGGCGTTCACTGTCTCAACTCCCTTGAGGAACTGATCGAAGAACTCCAGCAGGAAGGGCGTGTGCAAAGCCGGAGGCGCGTGCCCGCCCCCGCCGCTGACGCTCGTCACCTGGACGGCACCGATATCGATGGGGCCACCCGCACGAGCTACACCGCGCTGATCGGTAGTGGGAGCGCCGGACGTGGTGCCCGCGCCAGGAGAGGACTGCCGGGCAAGGGCAGCATGGTCTGCATCGGCCCGCCGTTGTTTTGCAGCGGCCCGAGTTTGGCGTCGAGCGGGTTGGCGAGGGTGCCGGATAGGTCGCCGGGGTTGTGGAAGCCGGGATCATTGGCCCCGTCGGCGATGCCAATCAGATTGTGGCCGCCGCTGATGATCTCGCCGCGAACATCCGGCGACTGGGGAGACCCGGTGCTCGTTATGCTTGTATTTCCGGCCACCACCGTGTTAACGAGCGTGACCTCCTGTATGTCCCCATTGTTGTTGTCGAGGCCGCCGCCCTCGCCCGAGCCCAAAGTTTGGGTCAGGTTGGCCTGGTTGCCAGCCACCGTGACGTTGGTGAGTTGGCCGGAGGCTCCCCTCTCGAAGTAGACGCCGCCGCCGGCCGCGAAGGAGCCGGTAACGGAATTGTTGGCGATCGTCGAGTTGACAACCGTGTTGCTCCCGATGAGCGCGGCGCCGCCGCCGGAGCCGTCGCCAAGGTCCGCGCCGGTGTCGCCGAGGCCGCCGTTGGCCGAATTGCCCGACAGGGTGGAACCGCTGATGACCGACGTCACGGCAGCTTGCAACAGCGTGCCCTCACCGAAGGTGTAGACACCTCCGCCCCAGGCATTGCCGCCGTTGGTGGAGGTGGCGTTGTCGCCGCTGCCGCCCTGGGCGCGATTGTTCGCCACCGTGGTGTTCGTGATGCTCAATTGCGCACCTGTGCCGCTCGTTAATACGAAGGCCACGCCGCCGCCGTTGGCATCCGAGCCGGCCACGCCCCTGGTGCCATCGCCGCCCCGCGCCAAATTGCTCTGGATAACGCTGTTGTTGATGGTCAGCGCGCCGTTCTGCGCGTAGATGCCGCCGCCCTGGCCGGCGAAGTCGTTGCCGGCCGTGGCGAGATTGCTCTGGACCACCACGTTGCTGAGCGTGACGTTGCCCCCATCATCCAGAATGCCTCCGCCCTGCGCGGTCGATGTGCCGGCCGCCGCGCCGAACGAGCCGTCGTCCTGGGCGTTGCCGCCCTCGATGATGAGGTTCTTGAAGGTGACGGTGGTGCCCGGATCGACGATCTGGAAGACCCGATCGACGACGGTCTGCTTTATGATGGTAGTAGGACTCCCGTTGGCGTCGGTGGTGCCCTGGATGACCAACGCGTGCGCGGTGTTGGTGATGTTCAGGTCGCCTTGCTGGTCCGAAACTTCGTGGCCGGCCGTGTTGGGGACGGTGAGCGTGTAGGTGCCGGCCGATAACTGAATCGTGTCCGTACCCGTGCCCGGTGAGCCATCGTTATCGGCGGCGAGGACGGCTTCGCGCAGCGTATTGACCTGGAAGCCCGGCACGCCGTCGGTGAAGACCGTGGGCGTGAACGTCGTCGGCGTGATACGGTCCTCCAGCGCCTCCACTCGCGGTCGAACCCCGCGGCGGCCGTCCGGGAAACGCCGAACACGATGTGGCCACAGCAGTCGAGTCATGAGCTGGCTCCTCTCGGATTGGGCGTCCCCAAGGGGACGCTCGGTAAGAAACAGGCCGTACCGCGACCACCGTTATCCACCGTTTGGTGACGGTGGTGGACCGTGGCCGTGTTGGCACGAGTTGTCGCCTGATGGCACGGCTTGGCAGAGTACGCGCAGGGATAACTGCTCACTCGAACGGTTCGTACACCGGAAAAGTCTTTTTTATCGGAAAGGTCGGGGTTCGAGGTCCGGGGACGGACGGGGGTCAGGTCGGCAACCGATTTTTCGGTTTTTCGGTGTACGGACGGGGTGCGCGGGCAGTTATCATCTGATGGGGGCAGCCATGGTCGATGAATCCAGCGAGACCGTTGAACTGCTGCGCCGTGCGGCCGCCGGCGATCAAAACGCGCTGGCCGAAGCGTTCGGGCGCTTTCGGAGTCGGCTCAAGCGCATGGTGCAATTGCGCCTGGACCGCCGCTTGCAAGGGCGCATTGATCCGTCCGACGTGCTCCAGGAGGCGTACCTCGACCTGGCCCGGCGAGCGGCGGAATTTCTGGCCAAGCCGGCGCTGCCGTTTTTTCTGTGGCTGCGGCTGCTGACGGGCCAGCGGTTGCTGGCCATCCACCGCCAGCACCTTGGCACGAAGATGCGCGACGTCGGTCAGGAGATCGCCCTGCGACATGGGGCCATGCCGCAGGCGACTTCCGCCTCGCTGGCGGCCCAATTGCTCGGCCGGCTTTCGACGCCGTCGCAGGCGGCCGTGCGGGCCGAGATGCAGGGCCGACTCCAGGAAGCGCTCAACAGCATGGACCCGATCGACCGCGAAGTGCTGGTGCTGCGGCACTTCGAGGAGTTGAGCAACACCGAGACGGCCGAGGTGCTCGGACTCCAGAAAGCGGCGGCGAGCAATCGCTATGTCCGCGCTCTGAAACGTCTGCGCAGCATCCTGCGGAGCATGCCGGGGTTTTCCGAAGCGTGACTGCCAACAAAGGCAGAGACGATGGCAGACTCGAACGTCGAACGCGATCCGATCGACCGGCTGGCCGAGGAGTTCGCCGAGCGCCTCCGCCGGGGCGAGCGTCCCGCGCTGACGGAGTACGTGCGCAAATACCCGGAGCTGGCCGACGAAATCCGCGAGCTGTTCCCCGCCCTGGTGATGATGGAACAGTTCAAGCCGAACTCGGCGGACGGTCCTGACGGGGCGAGCCGGCGACCCGAGCGGATCGGCGATTATCGCCTCTTGCGCGAGGTCGGCCGGGGCGGCATGGGAGTCGTTTACGAGGCCGAGCAAATCTCCCTGGGCCGGCATGTGGCCCTGAAGGTACTATCGTCCGACAACCCAACCAACCCCACCTACCTGGAACGCTTCCGGCGCGAGGCCAAGGCCGCCGCCCGCCTACACCACACGAACATCGTGTCGGTTTTCGGGGTCGGCGAGGGCGACGGCGTCCACTACTACGCCATGCAGTTCATCCACGGCGAAGGATTGGACAAGGTGCTCCTCGATCTGCGCCGCCTCCGCGCGGGCTGGGGCACGGCCGGGGGGGGCGATGCCACCGTGGATGCCCGCGCTTCCGGGAGCGTCGCCCAGGGCCTGCTGTCGGGACAGTTCAAACTTCCCGCGGAGGGGACGGCCGGTGCCCCCATGCCGGAGCCTGCCCCGCCGTCGAGCGGGGCCTTCTCCGGTGCCGAGTCGGAAGCGGAGTATTGTCGGAGCGTGGCCCGCGTCGGGTTGCAAGTCGCCGACGCCCTCTCGTATGCCCACAAACAGGGCATCCTGCACAGGGACATCAAGCCGTCCAACCTGATATTGGACTTGCAGGGCACGGTCTGGGTCACCGACTTCGGGCTGGCCAAGGCCGACGACGCCGACGAGTTGACGCACACCGGCGACATCGTCGGCACGGTGCGTTACATGGCCCCCGAGCGCTTCGAGGGCGCCTCGCTGCCGCAGAGCGATGTTTATGCGCTGGGCATGACCCTCTACGAGATGCTGACCTTGCGGCCGGCGTTCCGCGACAGCAACCGCGCCCGCCTCATCCAACGCATCCTTCACGAAGAGCCGCGCGCCCCGCGTAAACTCGACCCGCGCATCCCGCGCGACCTGGAGACGGTGGTACTGAAAGCCATCGCCCACGATCCGGCCCGTCGCTATGCCACCGCCGAGGAACTGGCGGAGGACTTGCGTCGTTTCCTGGCCGATCGTCCGGTGCGGGCACGTCGGAGCGGGCTGCCGGAACGGTCCTGGCGTTGGTGCCGGCGCAACCCCGTCGTGGCCAGCCTGACCGCCGTCATCGCGCTCTTGCTGATGCTGGTCGCCGTCGGCGCCATCAGTCGCGGCCCACGTCAAGTGGCCGACGTCGTCCGGCCGGGGAGTCGCTGGTCCGGGCAGGCCCACTGGCTACCCGACCTGGCGGCTGGCCCTCACATCACCGTCGCCATCCACGAGCGGGACGGCGACGACTTCCGGGGAGTGTACACGGCGATCGAGGGCACGGATCGGTACGAATGGCGGATCAAGGGGACGGTGCGTCAAGGTTCGATCCAGTGGCACTTTACCGAAGTAGTTCAGGAGGCCAAGCCCACCGAGGTCGTGGACCAAGCGCACGTCGAGGGTACGTACGACGGCGAAGTCATGGAACTGGTCTACCGCGACGCCGACTCGGCGGCCCGGCTGCACTTGCGTCTGCGGAAGTAGCCGAGTCCGGGGAGCCGCGTTCCGGCCGTCCGGCCCATACCCCTTGCCGGCCGGAACCTGCTGTCGTAGGGGGTGGCGGTGTACAGCCAACGGAGGCGGAGACGATGCCCGACTCGAACGTCGAACGCGACCCGATCGACCAATTGGCCGAAGAGTTCGCCGAGCGCCTCCGCAAGGGCGAGCGCCCGCGCTGACGGAATACGTGCGCAAACACCCGGAGTTGGCCGACGAGATTCGCGAGCTGTTCCCCGCTCTGGTCATGATGGAGCAGTTCAAGCCGATTTCCGCGGACAACACCGACGCGGTAAGTAAACGCCCGGAACGGATCGGCGATTATCGCCTTCTGCGCGAGGTGGGCCGCGGCGGCATGGGCGTCGTCTACGAGGCCGAGCAGATCTCGCTCGGACGGCATGTGGCCCTCAAAGTGCTTCCGGACGAGAGCTTGACCAACCCCATGTATCTGGAGCGCTTCCGGCGCGAGGCCAAGGCGGCCGCCCGCCTACACCATACGAACATCGTGCCCGTATTCGGCGTCGGCGCGGGCGACGGCGTCCATTACTACGCCATGCAGTTCATCCACGGCGAGGGGCTGGACAAAGTGCTGCGCGACCTGCGCCGCCTTCGCGCGGGCTGGGGCACGGCGCGCCGGAGGCAATGCCCCCTCGGATGCCGTCCCTTCCGGGAGCGTGGCGGCGAGCCTGCTGTCGGGCCAGTTCGAGCTTCCCGCGGCGGCAGGAACCGGCAGCGTCAGCGCGGGAGAACTTGCCTCGGCATCGAGCGGAACGTTGTCCGGGACCGAGAGCGAGGCGGAGTATTGCCGCAGCGTGGCCCGCGTCGGCCTGCAAGTCGCCGACGCGCTGGCCTACGCCCACAAACAAGGAATCCTGCACCGCGACATCAAGCCGTCCAACCTGCTTCTGGACTTGCAAGGCACCGTTTGGGTCACGGACTTCGGCCTCGCCAAGGCTGAGGATGCCGATGAGCTAACCCACACCGGCGACATCGTCGGCACCGTGCGTTACATGGCCCCCGAGCGTTTCGAAGGGTCCTCGCTGCCGCAGAGCGATGTCTACGCCCTGGGCATGACGCTGTACGAGATGTTGACCTTGCGGCCGGCCTTCGGCGACAGCAACCGCGCCCGGCTCATCCAGCGCATCCTCAAGGAAGAGCCGCCCGCCCCGCGCAAACTCGACCCACGCATTCCCCGCGATCTGGAGACGGTGATTCTGAAAGCCATCGCCCACGATCCGGCCCGCCGCTACGCGACGGCGGGGGAACTGGCGGAGGACCTGCGCCGCTTCCTGGCGGATCGTCCCATTCAGGCGCGGCGCAGCCGGCTTCCGGAGCGCTTCTGGCGCTGGTGCCGCCGCAATCCTGCCATCGCCAGCCTCACCGTAATCATCGCGCTGCTGCTGTGCGTCGTCGCCGTAGGCTCGACGCTGTCGGCCTGGTCGTTGCGCCGCCGAAAAGGAAACGCGCGACAAACTGTGGCGCTCGAAGCTGAACGAGGCGCACGCGATGGTCCTGAGCCGGCTTCCCGGCCAACGCTTCAATAGCCTCCAGCGGATTCGAGAGGCGCTGGCCATCACTGGGGAACTCGGCCTCAGTGAGGAAGACCGGCTACAACTGCGCAACGCCGCCATCTCCGCCCTGGCCCTACCGGATTTTGAAGTGATCGAGGAGGGGGACCGATCAGTCATGGAGGACATCGACTTCCGGCCGTCGCATTATGTCGTCGTTCAGAAGAGCGGCCGTATCAGCGTTCGTCGCCTCCGCGACGATCGGGAAACCGCGGCGCTGCCGGCGATGGATCGGCCGGTGACTTTGTGCCTCAGCCCGGACGGCCGGCATGTGGCCGTTTGCCCGACCGGCACTCCCCGGAGAAATGGGCTGTTGCAGCTGTGGCGGCTCGATCGGCCCCAACCCCGCTGCCTCCACGAAGGCACCTCCCTGGACTCGGTGATGGTCGATTTCACTCCCGACGGTGCGCGGCTGGTCTACGAGTCGATGAACTCCCTGACTGTTGTGGACGTGGCGACCGGCCAGGCCCGGTCGTGGCCGTTGTCCGGAACTCCCCAGGACGGTGGGGTGAGGTGCCGGCCGGGAGGCCGGGAAGTCGCGGTTGCCCGGACGATCAACGGCAAAGGAGTTCTGGAGGTGCGCGACCTGGCCAGCGGCGCGGTTCGGGCGGAGCTGTGGAACGAGGGCTTGTGTACCGGCCTCGACTGGCATCCGCAAGGCCGCTTCCTTGCCGCGGCGTGCGGAGCCGTCATTTCATTATGGGGCTTGGAAGCGCCGCGCCAGTCTTCACCTTCGCACACAAACAAGGCGCCGTCTCTGTTCGCTTCAATCGCGCCGGCGACCGCCTGTTCAGTACGGACTGGGGGGGTATGATGCGGATCTGGGACACCGGCAGCGGCCGGCAACTGCACCGTATCTCCGCTGCTTCCGCTTCAATGCCCCTGGCCTTCAGCCCCGACGACCAGTACCTCGCCTGCTGGGTGTTGATCGGCAACGAGTCCAAGATGCGGCTTCTTCGCTTTGCCGCGGGGCGCGAGGTACGCACGCTGACGCGCTTTGGGACAACGGGGTCCATGCAGCACCAGTGGCCGTCGTTCGACTTCACATGGCCGATGTTCGACGGCGACCGGCCCTTACTGGCCGTCATGACGGCCGATGCCAACCCTGCGCGGCCCCGCGGCTTGTGCCTCCTCGATTGGCCCAGCGGCCGGGAACTGGGGCACCTTCCCGGCGGCGATAAAGCTCCCCTGGGGTTTGACCGGGAGGGCGCCCTGTGGACCGGAAAAGGGAGCAGCACCGTGCTGCGTTGGCCCCGGTCCACCGATGCCGCGACCGGGGCGATTCGCCTGGGTCCGCCGGAGGTGGTGGTTTCCATTCCGGGAGCTGAGGGCAAGGACTTCAGTCCGGACGGGCGGAACCTCGTTCTGGCCAACTTCAATCAGGGAGCGCTTCTGCTGCGCGGCGGGCCTTCCGGTCAGCTCGAGCCCACGGGCAGCCAGCAAGACGTCCGCCTCGCGGCCATCAGCCCCGATGGACGCTGGGTGGCCACCGGCAGCTGGTGGTGCGATAGCGGAGTGGCCGCCAAGGTCTGGGACGCGCAAACGGGCCGGCTGGTCAAGGAGTTCGCGGTGCCCGGCGTGTGCCCCGTCGGCTTCAGCCCCGACGGCCGCTGGTTCGTCACTGGAGGCGGCGGCACCCGGCTGTGGCGCACGGGTTCCTGGGAGGAAGGGCCGCTGGTGTTCGCCGAAGGGGACGCCGGCTGGTGGACTTTTTCACCCGATGGCCGGCTGCTCGCCCTGAGGGGCCACAGCCGAGTCCGTCTCGTGCGGCCCGACAGCGGCGCGGAAGTGGCCCGCCTGGCTCTCGCCGAACACGAGTTTCTTAGCCCTCTGTGCTTCACGCCCCGCGGCGACGAGCTGCTGGTGCATGGCGAGGAAAGCAAGATCATGTATGTCTGGGACCTGCGGTTGATCCGCCGGCAACTGGCCGAGATGGGCCTCGATTGGGATGATCCCCCTTTGCCGGAGGACACCTCGGGGCCGCCCGTCGTTCCACCCGCCGTCGAGTTCGTCGGCGCGGACCTCGCTGCGGACCCGCAAAAGATGCGGCAATACCAGCACTCGCTGGCGGCCCTCGGCCTCCGGGCCAATCCGTTTGATGCCGCGGCACATGCACACATCGCGCAATTTCTGGAGGACGCCAATCCCACGGCGGCGTTCGCCCATTACTCCGCCGCCCTCGCTTTTGGGCCGAGCCAGCCGCTCGTCGCCGAGCGGCGCGCTCTGATGGCCTACCGTCTGAAGCGCTGGCCCGAGGCCGTCGCCGATTGCAGCCTGGTCCTCCGGAAAAATCCGGATCGCCTCCGCTCCCTCTATTGCCGCGCCCTAGCCTACCAATACCTGGGCCGGCACGCGGACGCCGTCGCCGATCTCACGGCGGCGATGCCGCATTATCCCCACGATAGCAGGCTCTACGAATGGAGGGCGCAGAGTTATGATGCCCTGGGGGACAAGGCTCGGGCGGAAGCCGATCGCCGCAAGATCCTGGAACTCGCGCCGGAGGATTCCCGACAACTGAACAACCGCGCCTGGCGGCTGCTCACCGGCCCGGCCACCTTGCGCGACGCGGCGACCGCCCTGAACCTGGCCCAAAAGGCTGTGGATCTGACGCCGAACGAGGCGATGTACCTGAACACCCTGGGCGTCGCCCAGTATCACAACGGCCTGTACAAGAAGGCGATCCCAACCCTCGAAAAAAGCCTGGAGCTGGGCAACGGCAAGACGGATGCCTTCGATCTGTTCTTCCTGGCCATGTGCCATCAACACCTCGGCAATCCCGCCCGAGCAAAGGAATGCTTCGATCGAGCGGTGCGCTGGCGGCGCGAGCAAAAAACTCTGCCGCCACAATACATTCAGGAGTTGAAAGCGTTTCAGGCCGAGGCGGAAGAATGCCTGAAGCAACCATCACAGGCAACGGAACCGTAGCGGGATGCCCAGCGTTAGAGCGACTTGGCGGCTTGCTTGAGCGGATCGTGTAGGACGATTTTGTAAATCGTCCTTTCTCCCGGACGATTTTGGAAATCGTCCTACAGAGAGGACGATTTCCAAAATCGTCCTACCGTCGAGAAGCCACCGCAACCCGCCAAACGCTCTAGCCCGAATTGCGCACCGAGTCTCAGCAGAGGAGGCGTCAGACGCTGTCGAGAGGTTGTCATCGTGATTGTCGAGCCGCCCTTCGCTCCTGCCAACGCGCCATCCCTCGCTGGCAGCTGTCCAGACTACCCCTTTTCGCACTCCCGCGCACACCCCGATACGGCATCGTCCGCCAACGACGCTTCCCTCCCCTTCCCCATTCCGACCCCGCTGCTCGCAACGCCTCAACCAGAGGCCACCTCGGCGACAAAGGCAGTCACTCCCGACAAGACCCGGCACCACGCCCCACGATACGGCCACGTCTCGGAAAAATGAAAACAGATCCTCCGCACCCCCGTCACCACCACCGCGCCTACTTTCCACAAGCGCTGACGTAAGGTGCTCACGCTCGCCGTCGCCACCTCCGGCACCGACGACGACGCCTCCCGGAACAGCACCACGATGGCGTAGGCCAGCGTATGCACCAGCAAGCGGAAGGCGTTGGCGCAGAAGCCGCAGGCCGACAGCCGCTCCGACCGTAAGCCGTTCTTCATCTCGCCGATCGGCTGCTCCGGCACCTTGCCCCGCCGCACATAAAAGTCCCGGTACACCGCCGACGCTTCTTCTTGCAGGTTGGTGACGACAAAGCGGCGTTGGCTGCCCTGCGGCGTCACCTCGATCTTGGCCACGATCCGCCGGGGGTGCGGCCAACTGTCGGCCTGATAACCGGCCAACGACTCGAAGCGTTGCACCACCGGCTCGCGGCGGCCGTAGAGGCGGTGATACAACTCCACGTCGGCCAAGGCCTGCTCCGTGGCCCGCTGCAACACGGGGTTGCTGGCATAGCCCAGGGCGTAGGGCAGGTCGTTGGCCTCGCAATAGTCATACAGGCTGGGCACCGCCAGGCCGTTGTCGGAGCGCACCTTGAGGCGGACGCCCGGCCAGGCCTTCCGTAGTCGGGTAACGATGGCGTTGAGGATATCCACGGCTCCCAGGCTGGCATGCACCGCTCCGGGCCGTAGCCAGGCCGCCAGCGGAAAGCCGGTGGCCCCGTCATAGACGAACAAGGGCAGGTATTGATGCTGGCGGTAATAGCCGTGATAGCCGCTGAGCTTTTGATGGCCATGCACCGGATCATCGCTGGCATCGACATCCAGGATGATCTCCTCGGGCCGCCTGCGACGCGTGCGGATAAAGAGGTCGATCAGGTAGTCGTTGAGGATCTTGATGCGGCCAGTCTGGGCGGCGCGGACCTCCCGCAAGACCGGTCGTTCTGGCAAAGGCATTTCCGCCTGCCGTCGGGTGTAGGCGTACTGGAAGCGTGCCAGGGTCGAGCCGCTGGCCAGGGGGTTGTCGGCATCGGGCGAGACATCGGCGAGGATTTGAAAGAGGGGGTCGCCGCGGAGCTGCTGGGCGTCGTTCCAGTCGGGGTAGCCGGCGAGGATCTGGTAGACGGCCTGGGTGAGCAGGGCTTCGACGGAGTGTTCGATGTACTTGGGGGATCGGGGGTCGGGGAGTCGTCGGGCGAGGTCGGCGATGACACGGAGGGGCTTTTCCAGGGCGCGGACGGCGAGCAGTCCGGCATCGGAGACGATGCGCCCGCCGTCGAAGGCGATGTGGAGTTGTTGTGAGCCGACGGGGAACAGGGTAAAGTGCTCTTGTTGCTGGCGGACCATGATCTTGAGCCTCCGCATGTTTCTAACGGCTTGGGAAATCACCGTTTAGATAGTGCGTGAGGCTCAATTTACATAGACTCGGTGCGCAATTCGGGCTAGGTGGCTTCGCAGCCGCCGATGTCCACGTCTTCACCGGGCGTTGCCCGGAGCCTTTTCCGGAACCAGGGCGCGGAGCTGCTTATAATCCGTCTTGCCGGTCCCCAGGACCGGAATGCGCTCGATCTGCCGGACCTCATCGAGGCGCATGACGCCGTGAAAGCCTTCCCGGAGCAAGCGGGCGTTGGCGTCGCGGATGCTCAGCGGCTCGGTCGCGAACAGGACGACCCACCTGCCCCGCTCGTGCTCAACCCCTTCGACGGCGACGCGCGGCCCCTCTTGCGTCGGAGGGTAGAGTCGGGC
Source organism: uncultured Planctomycetota bacterium (assembly GCA_963767535.1). Lineage (GTDB taxonomy): Bacteria > Planctomycetota > Planctomycetia > Gemmatales > Gemmataceae > JAJPHU01. The sequence goes on along the minus strand of CAVYEC010000003.1, from coordinate 2,541,481 downwards.
GAAAGGCTCCTCCAGCGCGGGCAGGGAGATCATCTCGCCGCCGGCCTTCAAGAAACGCTTGAGACGCCCTCGAAACCAAAGGTAGCCGTCGTCGTCCAGCTCGCCGAGGTCGCCCGTCACGTACCAGCGTTTGCCCTCGTGCTCGACGAACGGCGACGCGCCGTCGTGGCCCAGGTAGCCCGGAAAGACGGTCGGCCCGTGGACCTGGATCATGCCCATCCGTCCCGCCGGCAGGGTCTCCTCCGTCTCCAGATCGACCACCCGCACATCCACGCCGGGCAGCGGGGGGCCGATCGATCCCGGCTTCGGAGCCGAGGGCGGGTTGACCGACACCACCGGCGCGCATTCCGTGATGCCGTAGCCCTCGACGACCGTGGCGCTGGGCGCCTGCTCCCGGCAGCGCTCGAAGAGGGCGGGCGGACATTTTTCCGCCCCGAGGACAATTAGCCTCAGCGAAGTGAGGCCACCCGGCTTGGCCCGCTCCATGATGTAGGACACGAAAGTCGGCGTGCCGACCAGCACCGTCACGCCGTAGGCGTCGATCTTGTGGACGAGGTTGGCCGCGTCGGTCGGGTCGGGATGGTGGACCACGCGCACCCCGGTCAAAAGCGGCAGCAAGGTCGTGATCGTCAGGCCGAAGCTGTGGAACGCCGGCAGGAAGCCGAGCAGCACGTCCGCGCTCGTGACGCCCATGACTCCCACGACCGCCCGCTGGCAGCTCAACAGATTGGCGTGGGTGAGCGGCACCGCCTTGGGCGCCTTCTCCGAACCGCTGGTGAAGAGCACCACGGCGGGACGATTCGGCGACGCTTCCGGCGCCGCCCGGCGGACGCTGCCGGGTCGCCAGCGGACGCGCCCAGCGTTCGCAGCTGCTCGAACTTGCCGATTGTCGATTGCATCTCCTCCAGGTACAGAAAGTCGGTTCCCTCGACGCGGACGGCCGTTCGGTCGGCGAACGCCTTGGAGGTCAGGACCTGGGACAGTCCCAGGGTCCGGGCCGCGTGGGCAAGATTGGCTTGCCCCGTGGTCCAGTTCAAGACGACGGGCAGCTTGCCTGCGAGGTATAGCGCCAGCATGGCCACGTCGCAGGCCGCCGACGCCGGCAGCAGCACGCCGACGTTTTCCGCAGCCAGCCCGCGCAGACGTCGGGACAGCGTCAGGGCGGCAACCAGCAGGCGCTCGCCGGTCAGCGCGCCCGCAATGTCGTCTGCAACCACGATGTCCCCGGGATGGGCGAGGGCGTGTTCGAGAAAGGCGTGAAGGATCGTGTCACTGCGGATGATGAGTGGCCCCGTTCGGGGCGGCGTGGATGACCAGTCGGGCGGCGGCGGGACGGGCGGTTTTCGGCGGGCGCGCCCTTCCGCCAGGGCCAGGAGTCCGCCGACGGTCTCGCAGCTCCCGTCGCCGGTGAACCCAAACCGACGCTCGACCTGCAAGCTCAAATCCGCGCGGTCGATGCTGTCCAGGCCGAGTTCGTCGAGGCGCGTTTCGGGCCGCATTTCGCCGTCGCCCAGCGGCCGTTGGAGCCGATCGCTTAAGAGGCTCTGAACCGCCTCGCGCGTTTCCGGTCGAACCGGCCCCGTATCTAGTTCCTCCGCCTTCGCGGTCGCTGGCGGAAAGTCGAACGATCGCCGGCCGAACAGGAAGTGATACGGAACCCAGACGGGTTTTTCGGCACAGCCGGCGAGGTCGCTGTTGTACCACTGCTCCAACCACGGATTGAGGGTTTCCCGGCGCGGCTCCGGCATCTGGCCCCGGTCGGCCGGCTCCAGGGTGATTGCGACCCGGCGGCGCGGCATGAAGAACAGCAGATTGGCGAAGATCCAGCCCAGCCCGCCGAACAACAGCCGAGATAGCGGCGGCCGCTTGTTCGAGCTGTGCCCAGGTCCACGACGACCCCCAGACGCCGCGCGTCCGCACCAAGACGACGTTGCATTTGGGGACGGTGCGGAGGATATCGGCGGCGGCGCGGGCGGGGCCGATGCGCTCGACTCCGTCGCGCCAAACGTGGCCGGCCGGCCAGAGGATGAAGCGCTCGCCTCGCGCCAGCCCGGCGGCGATGGCGGCGATGGCCTGTTCCGCCTCGGCGCGGGCGCTCACGCTGGCAACCTGGAGGTCGGGCACCTCCAGGGCGTTGACCAGCCAGACGAGGAAACGGCCCGTCACCCCCTGGAAGGTACCGCGGTAGACGAGCGGCCTGATCCGCAAGGACGGCGACAGCACGGCGAAGAGCAGAAACGGGTCGATGTAGCCGGGGTGGTTGGGCAGGACGAGTATCCCGCCCTTGAGAGTGCCCAGCCGTTCGCGCCCGGCAATGCGCAAGCGATAGCGAGCGGACAGGGCCAGTCGCAGAAACGCCCAGCAGAACCAGCGAATGAGCGACACGATGCGGCCTCCCTCACCTACGGCAAATCGTACCTCGACCAGATCGAGAGGCACGTCCGGAATTGCCGTGTCACGCCGATTCCACGATGCGAACGGCCGAATAGGCTTATTCGGGCCGTCCTCTGGTGCGGCGCACACGGGGAGCAATCGAGGCGCGCCGGACAGTCTATTCTGCCAGGAAACACCGTCAACAATATGCGGAGCAGAGAGATAGGCAACCCGGAACCAGGCTATTTGCCCCGCGACGGCCCGTTGTCCTTCTTCGTCAGGATCAATTCCATCACCAGCCGTTCTGAGCCGCCCTCGCCAACGGTGTACTGACGATGGACGATCCGGCTTCCGTCGGCTTCCAGGCGCGTCACCGTACGGGAGACTCGCCCCTTCTTGCCGTCATCACCCAGGGAACGGCTGTAGAGAACGATTTGCCGGCCGTCAAACTTTTCCTGCCCCTGGCGGAAGGACATCCGGGTGGACCGGGAGTCGATCCAAACACTGGTAAACTGGTCCGAAGCAGGGTCGAAGCCGATTAACCCCGTTCCGGTCGTCTTCTCCTCACCGCGGCGAAAGGTGAAGTGGGATTGCAGGAACCGATCTCCGTGGATCATTGTCTGCCGGCATTCGCCCTTCTGGCGGGCCGGTTCGCCCGACCTGGGGTGGAACGTCTTGGTCACATCCCAGTCGCCCACAAACTTCTGGAGAAACTTTTGACCCTCGCCGGGCTTCGACCGCGGTTCGTACTCGGATTGAGGATCCTTTTGCCGCGTCGAAGCTTTCTTCTCCTGGGCCGCCGGGAAAGCGGGGAAGAGGCAAAGGGACGAGAGGAATAACAGAGCCAAAACGGTTCGCATGATCGAACTCCGTGATCCGGGGGACTTGCCGGTATTGTCACGGCCGGACGCGCCGGCGGCAATGGGAAGGCGGCGCGATAGTCGCGTCTTGGCCCAACGTCAGACGGTTCGCCACGGCCCCGGGCTTGACAAAGGCCATTGTTCCCGAGAACATCTCGGCCAAGACTCAGGCGCACTGGGTAGTGGTCTAATTTGAAATTATCCCCTCGAAGTGTCTTTTATTTTCGGAACGCGGGTTGCTTGGGATTTCTTCCTTCTGCACTCTGCGCAAGAAGGGCATCGGCCTGACTTGTCGGTTGAGTCGTTCGGCAATCGAGGCGGCAATCTCCCACCCGCGCATCGCGCCCCGATGCCCCACAGGATGACTACGGAGCCGACAATTATCGACGGGAAAAGATGAAACGGGTTCCAGTAAAGACAGCAAACCGCGGCCCCCAGCCCCCTAGGAGAGCGCTGCCCCACAGCAGACTGGCCCAAAGCCAAATCCGCCACCACACTTTTCGCACCGACAAATCTCGCTTCTTGTCCTGATCCATGCTTGTTCTCACGGCCCTGTAACCCCGTGCCATTCTGACGCGCCGCTGGGCCGGATGCCAGAGGAGCCGCCTGTGCCGTCGCTATGCCAGGTGTTGAAGGAGAAACCTTCCCTGGAGGTACACAAGCGCATCGCGGTCCTCCTCGAAGCGATCAACGAGCGACCGCCTTCCCCCGAATGGCTGCGCGCTCTGCGGGTCTTACAAGTGCTGGAGAGCATTGGATCGGCGAAGGCGAAAAAGGTACTCGAAGGACTGTCGCAAGGGGCGGCCAGGGCGGGGCTGATGGAAGAGGCCAAGGCCGCCTTGCAGCGTCTGGCCCGGCGTTCCGGCGAGCCATGAGCGCGGCTCCTCACCTTCTGCCTGGGCCGCCGGATGGACGTCAATGGATTCGGGATTCCAGGCAGGGCCATTCGCCGTTCCGTTGGGCGAACGGCCTCACTCGTAAGGAGTGCAACGATCGTCTCTATTGGGAATGATCTTGCTTGAGGTCGAGCGATTAACTTCGCGCTGTGTGGAAGACGACTTCTCGGCAGGGACCGTTGGCAATTTGGCCCTCTGGCAAAGTCGTTGTCAGCTTGCGAGGACCGATCGGCCGCGTCGGTCAACTGGCTCCCGCTGTTACTTCTCCTCCTTCTGCTTGATGCAGTACAGGCGATCGACGGTGCGCAGGAACAGGGCGCCGCCCGCGACGGCTGGCGAGGACCAGCACATCTCCGGGACGGTGTTCTTGCCCAGGACTTTGAAGGTCGTCCCGGCCTGGACGACGTGGGTTGTGCCGCCGTCGTCGAGGCAGAAGATTTTGCCGTCCCCGGCCCACGGCGATGACGTGAAGCCGCGCGCACCGGCAGCCGTTCCTTGTACACCTTTTCGCCGGTCTTGGCGTCGTAGCAACTCAGGAAGCCGCCGTGCTCTTCCAGAATGTAAATGTGTCCTTCGTACAGGAGCGGCGAGGCGGTTTGCGGGCCGGCCTGCGGCATGTGCCAGGCGATGCCGTCGCTTGACTGCGACCCGTCCTTTAGCGTGATGTCGCCGGTCGCCCCGGCCTTGACCGCGAACAAAGGCCGGCTGCCGCCGCCTCCGAAACCGCCTCGGCCTCCGCCGGGACCGCCGAACCCTCCGGGGCCGCCGCCCGTGCCGATATACAGCAAGTCGCCGTCCGCCACCGGCGACGCCTTCGATTGGCCGGTCATGCCGCCCAGTTCCCAGAGTTGCTTGCCGGTGGCCGGGTCATACGAACGCACCTTGGGAGTGCCCAGGCACACGATCTCCGTCCGCACCGAGTTTTTCCAGACGAGCGGCGTGCTGTAGCCGGTTCGCTCGGGCCGGTTCACACGCCACAGTTCCTTGCCTGTCTTCGCATCCAGCGCCACGAGGAATGATTTCTGCTCGTTGTCGCACTGGATAAACAGTCGGCCGTTGTCCAGAGCCGGCGAGCTGCCGGTGCCGAAACCCAGCGCCATCGGATAGGAGCCGAGATCCGTTTCCCAGAGCAGAATGCCATTAAAATCGTAGCAATAGACGCCGTGCATTCCGAAATAGGCATAGACCCGTTCGCCGTCGGTGATGGGCGTCTCGGTGGCGTAGGTGTTGCTGGGTTGTGTGGGGATGCGCGGCTTGCCTTCGCGGGGGGTCTGTCTCCACAGCACTTTGCCGGTGGAGCGATCGAGACAGTAAACCTCGAAGCGGTAGACGGCATCCGGCGGTCGCTGTCCTCGGCCGAACCCGCCTGGCCCGCCGGGACCACCGGGACCGCCGCGCCGAAGTTCCGCATCTCCTTCACCTGCTTGTTCTGCTCGTCCGACAGGATCTTCGCCAGCCTGGCATCGACTTGCTTTTGCAACTCTTCGTGTTGTTTTTTCTGCTCGGCCGTCAGTTTTAGTCGCTCCTGAAGCGCAGGCGCGAGGATCTGTCCGGGCTGGGGAAAGCCGCCAAATCCGCCGAAACCACCGCGACCCGGACCTTGCGGCGGTTCCTTCATTTGCTTTTTCTGCTCGTCGGTGAGGAGGGTTTCCAGCTTGCCATCGACTTCCTTTTGCAGCTCTTTCACCTGCTTCTTTTGCTCATCCGTCAACATCAACATCTGTTGAACGAAGGGCAACAAAACCTGACCGGGCGAGGGACGGGGCGGAAAACCGCCGGGGCCTCCGGGACGGCCACCACCGCCGAACTCGCCGGGAGCGCCGAAGCCGGCGGCCGGCTTCTTCTGTTTCTCGGTGACGGCCGTGGTCAGAAAGACCTTGTCGCCCCAGACGATGGGCGACGACCAGCCGTAGCCGGGCAGCGTGGCCTTCCAGACGACGTTGCGGTCGGCGCTCCACTTCGTGGGCAGCCGTTTCTCCGTGCTGGTGGAGGAGCCGTTGGGACCGCGGAATTGCGGCCAATCGTCCCCACGCGCCCCGACCGAAAGACAGGCGATGAACAGAGCCGGAATGAGAAACCATTTGGCACGCATCAGGAAATCCTTTCTGGCCCGCCGGACGATGCCGCCACGAACGGCGCGGACGGTCGCCGGCGCATACCTTCCTAGTCACGAACGCGGCCGAACTACCGCCGCGCTAAATCTCCAGCAATCCGGTGCTGTCGCCGAGGCGTTCGGGTCGCACGCTCATCCGGTCGAGTAGTGCCAGAAGAAGATTGGTCACGGGTGTGTTTTTGCCCAGGTCGATGTGCCGGCCCGTCCGCAGGCCGCCGTTGCCCTTGCCGACGACCAGAACGGGCAGCTTCTCATGCGTGTGGCGGTTGCTGTCGGCGATGCCGGCGCCGTACAGGATCATCGAATGATCGAGCAAGGTTCCGTCGCCGTCGCTCAGAGAGCGGAGCTTGGCGACGAACTGGGCGAAAAGCCGCATGTGGTAGGTTTGAATTGTGGTCAGCTTGCGGAGGTTCTCCGGGTCGTTGCGGTGGTGCGACAGTTGGTGGTGGGCTTCGGGGATGCCGATGTTGTCGTAGCTGCGGATGCTCGACTCGCGGCCGATCATCATGGTGGCGATGCGCGTCGAATCGGATTGAAACGCCAGGGCCAACAGATCGAACATCAACCGAGCGTGTTCGGCGTGATCGGCGGGAATGCCCGGCGGCCGCTCGACGGTCGGCCTGTGTTCGGGATGCTCGTTCCGCGCTTTTTGAATGCCGCGCTCCACTTCGCGGATCGACGTCAGATATTCGTCGATCTTGCGCCGGTCGGCTTCGCCGACGTTTGACTTCAGGCGGCGGGTTTCCTCAACGACGCCATCGAGAATGCTTTGGCGATAGCGCGCCCGTCGCGCTGCGGTCGCCGGATCGACATTCGCATCGGCGGTTCCGAAAAGGCGCTCGAAGACGTGCCGCGGATTGGGCATGGGAGGCAGCGGCGTGGTGGGTGTTCGCCAGCTAATGCTGCTGGTGTAGGCGCAACTGTAATTGCCGTCGCACAGGCCCACCATGCGCGTGTCCTCCAGGCCCAACTCCAGCGACGGCAAGCGCGTCTTGTGGCCGATAGCCTGGGCGGCGATTTGGTCGGCCGAGACGCCCGCGTAAATATCGGAGCCGGATTCGCGCGGATGCGCGCCCGTCAAGAAACTGGCCGCGGCGCGGGCATGGTCGCCGCCGCCGTCTCCCAGGGCGTTGGCGTTGTGGTCCATCAGGCCCGAAACGATCAGCGTGTGTTCGCGGAATGGCTCCAGCGGCTTCAGAATCGGCGTGAACGCGAATTTCTCCCCCTGTGTGGCCGGCGTCCAGTTCGCCATGACCATGCCGTTGGGGACGTACACGAAGCCCAGACGCAAGGGCGGCTGTTTCTTCGATGGCTTCGCCCACGCCAGGGCCGGCAGCATGGCGTCCAGGAGCGGCAAACCGATGATGGCGCCGGCCCCCCGCAGAAAATTCCGCCGCGACAGGTGTTTTCCCGTGATAATCATGGCGCGGCTCGACTTTCTCTCCGCTTTTGAAACGGCGCGCTTTGGACGATCCCCAATATCAGGCTGGAGAAGCGGTATTCGTCCCGAGCTATTTTTTGGGCGATGGCTTTCACACTTCCTTTATCGGATCGTTCGAGTTCTCTTCCCAGGGCATACATGAGCATCTTCTCGGCCAGGCACTCGGTAAAAGCGCTCGGCATCGGCTTTCAGGATCGCCCGCAGGTCCGTATGGTCCTTGAAGGTCCGTCCGTCGGGCAATTTCCCCGCCGTCTCGATGGGGAACGAACCGTCCTTCTCACGCCAGCGACCGATCGCATCAAAATGCTCCAGCGCGAACCCTAACGGATCCAGGCGGGCGTGGCAAGAGGCACACGTCGCGTTGGCCCGGTGCTGTTCCAGTTGTTGCCGCAACGACACGACTTTCCCGACCGCCTGCTCGTCCAGGCTCGGCACGTTCGGCGGCGGCGGCGGCGGGGGGGCGTTGAGAATATTTTCGAGAATCCACTTGCCGCGCAGCACGGGAGACGTTCGGTTGGCGTACGACGACACGGTCAGAACGCTGGCCTGCGTCAACACGCCGCCGCGCCGCGTTCCGGTCAAATCGACCTTGCGAAACGCATGCCCCTTGACGCCGGCAATCTTGTAAAATTCCGCCAGACGCTGGTTCAGGAACGTGTAATTGGCGTCGATAAAATCCGGGATGGGACGGTCGGCGCGGAGGATGTGCTCGAAGAATAGCTCCGTTTCTTTTTTCATCGACAGCCGCGTGTAGTCGGTGAATTCGGGGAACTTGTTTCGGTCGGGCGTGTGCGATTCGAGCGCCCGCGTTCGCAGCCACTGGCCACCAAAGTTCTCGACCAGCGCCGACGCCCGGACGTCCTTCAACATGCGGCGCACTTGACTTTCCAACACCTCCGATTGCGACAGCTTCCGCTCGTCGGCGCAGCGGAGCAGTTCTTCGTCCGGCATGCTGCTCCACAGAAAATACGACAGGCGCGTCGCCAGTTCATGCTCGCTCAACCCCTGGGGAGCCTGTTCGACGCGGAACAGAAAATGCGGCGAGATGAGCAGTTTTTGGATGGCAAGGCACAGACATTCCTCGAAGGAGTCGCCATCTTTTTGCACCATCGCAACCAGCTCGACCAGATCGTTCACCTCCCTGTCCGTCACCGGACGCCGGTAGGCTCGACGCGCCAGATTCGCCAGGATCTTGCGGGCGCAGAAGTATCGCGCGGTCCCTCGTAGCGATCGCTGCCGAAGAGCTTTTGCAGCGATTCGCGCGACGGGCCTTTGGCCTGCCGGTAGGGCCCGACGACATCGAGATACATGGGGAAACAGGCGTCCGTGGCCTTGGTGATGCCGGCGTTGGTCTTGGCTGGTTTCGGCCCCTTGTAGGCGGGCGGCAATCCCTCATACATTCGGAAAATGCTGACCGACAGCCAGTGCTCGCCGGCACGGATCGGAACGCGACATTCCGCCCACAGTCCGTTCATTTCCCCCGGAGCGCGCCCGCCACGCGCTTCGTGAGCACTTCCACCTTGGTCTGGTGGATCAGCTTGCCGTCGATCCAGAAACCCAGCTCGACCGGGTCGGAGCCGATAGGCCGAACGCCGCGGAGAATGCAGCGAAGATTGTACTCGCCATCGACGGCAAACTGCTGCACGACGTGCAGGGCATTGGGTAGACTCATGCCGGTTTCGTCGTAATCGAACTGGACCGACTTGTTCTTCGAGAAGGCGTCGGCGGAAAACCAGGGCTGATGGGCCACACGCTCCGGCTTCATGGGCGGAGGCCGAAGACGGCGGTTCGCGCTATCTTCTCGGCCGCCGACAGATATTTTTCCACCAAGACCGGCGACACGGTGAGCGTGCCGGAAATCGTATCGAACCCGTGGCCGGGAATATCCGGCGGAAAGTCGTCGGCCGGCTGGAAGCTTACGCCCAGAAGATCGCGCACGGTGTTGTTGTACTCGGCTCGGTTCAGCCGCCGAATCCGCGTGCCGCGGGCAACGGCCGGCGTCTGCCGATCCATGCGGGCCAGATAGCCGTCCAGCCAGGCCAGCACCGGCTCGACTTCATCGTCCCTGGGCTGCGGACGTTTCTTGGGAGGCATGGCATGGGTGCGGAGCACATCCACCGTCTTCTCGATCGTCGTTATCCCCTTGGCCAGGGCTGCCTCATCCGGAAACCGATCGAGGCGAACATCGCCGCGTTTCTTTTCCGCATGGCAAGTGAGACAGTGCTTGGCGAAGAACGGCTGAACGGTTTTTTGAAACGCCTGCCACGGGGCAGACGAAGCCGGCCCTCGGGACGGAGGATCGCCACGGAGAGAAGGACCGATGAGGAAAACGCAGAAAATAAGGGCAAGCGCGGCTATCGTCAGCCGGCGAGAGGGAGGTAACATGTCGGCCCTCGACACCACCCGGAAGGAATCAGCTTACCCCTTATCCTATTCTCGACGGCGAGCGCTTTCCATCCTGTTCCGAGGCCGATCGTCGTTCAACTGGACGTGTGGTCGTGGACGATGCGCCAGCCTTCGGGGAAGCGTTTGAAGATAAGCGTGAACAGTCCGCCGGGACTGTCCTTCGACCGCTTCAATTGCCAGCGCCCGCGCACCAACGCACTGTCGCTACCGAGAAGCGCAATATCGAGATCGCGGAAGGAAAGTTGACCCATTTCCTGGCCCTTGTTCTGGTAGCGTTCGATGTAGCGATCGTAAGTCGCCTGCCAGCCGCGTGTATGTTGACCGGCCGAAAAGAAGCTCAATTCGGGAGAAGCCCAGTAACCCGCCATGAATCCGCGTAAGTCGCCTCGGTTCCAGGCCGCAACCTGGGCGTCGAGAACGTGACGAATGGCTTCCTGTGCCGTCGGTTGCACCGGCGCTACGGCGACACCGTAAACCACGGGCGGGCAGGGAGGCAGACACCACCGTCTGGCGCGCCAGGCGGTTTGGCCCGGACTGCCGGGCAGCAGCACGCCTAGGGTTGCGAAAAGGGCGGCCCAGCAGACGGTTGCTTTCATCAATCACCTCCGAGCGTAAAGCTACCTGGAGCGCGCCAGCAAGGCGGCGACGCGCGTCGCCTCGATGAGGCTGGCGGCGTCGGCCACGCCGCGGCCGGCGATATCGTAGGCCGTCCCGTGCGCCACACTGGTGCGCACGATCGGCAGACCCGCGCTGATGTTGACCGCGCGCCCTTCACCCAGCAGTTTCAGCGCGATGTGGCCTTGATCGTGATACATGGCCACGATGCCGTCAAACTCGCCGCGCCGTGCCCGCACGAACAGTGTATCGCACGGCCAGGGACCGCTGGCGTCGAGTCGTTCCTTCCGTGCGGCCTGTACCGCGGGAGCGATGATGGTCGCTTCCTCCTCGCCGAACAGCCCGCCGTCGCTGGCGTGCGGATTCAGCGCGGCGACACCCAGACGCGGCCGGCGACCGAGCATCCGCGTCAGCAGACGGTCCAGAAGATGTGCCTTCTCCAGCACGGCGGCGGGAGTCAGATGACGAAACACGTCGCGCAAGGCCATGTGCAAGGTGACGTGCGCCACGGCCAGATCGCCCACGGCGAGGACCATCGCGAATTCCTTGACGCCCGTGCGCTCGGCGAGGATCTCGGTGTGTCCGGGATAAGGTAAACCGGCCGCGTGTAAGCCCTCCTTATGCAAGGGGGCCGTCACGATGCCGTCGGCGTCGCCAGCCATCGTCCAGTCGATGGCACGGCACAGAAAATCGTAGGCGGCGCGGCCCGCCGCCGCACTGACGCGGCCCGGCTCAACGCGACTCAAATCCTGATCGCTGCCGCACAAACACGGCAGTACGTCCGCACTTGCCCCTGCCTCCTGAGGATGCGCGATGATCTGAACATGAGCCGGAGAAATGGCCAATTCCAGGCCGCGCCGCACCCACAAGGGATCGCCGACGATAACGGGATCACACAACGGCAACAAATCCGGCCAGGCCCGCGCGACGATCTCCGGCCCGATGCCGGCGACATCGCCCAGGGTAATCAACAAACGCGGTCGAGACGAAGTGCGTATCACCATTCACCTTATTAGCGTTGGCGGGCCAGGTGGACGACCAGGCGTTCTAGCAAGGTACGCGGCGGAAGCTGGCTGGAGCCTTTCAGTCCGAGGTCGGTTTCCAGGAGCCAATCGTAAACCTGATCGAGTCGTCGCCGGCCGAGGTGGCGTAGCTGCTGCTCGGCGTTGCGGCGGCCGAACGGGGGCACGCCGGCTCGTTCCAGCGCTGCCGGCACTGTTTCGCCCCGGCCGTGCAGCCGGGCCGCCTGGGCCAGACGGCGCAATTGCATACTGAACGCGCCGAGCAAACGCAGCGGCTCCTCGCCCTGATCGAGCAAACGATCGAGCAGCGTCAGCGCCTCGCCCGTCTGACCGGCCCCGATTAAATCGAAAATCTTCCAGGTGTTCTCGGCCCGGCTCTGGCCGACCAGCTGATCCACGTCGGCCGTGTCGATGCGACTGTTTCCGCCGACGAAAATCGCCAGCTTGGCCATCTCCTGATCGAGTAGTCCCATGTCCGTGCCGACAAGATCGACCAGCAACCGGGCGGCCGGCGCCGACAGCGGTTTGCCGTGCTCGGCGGCGCACCACTCGGCACACCATTCGGGCATTTTTTGCGCGGACGGGGCCTTGCAGGAGATGGCCGCGGCTTCCGGCAGCAGTTTGGCCAGCTTCGTGTTCGCCGGCCAGGACTGCACGTCGAGCAACAGCACGCCGGTCTTCGACGGCTCGGCGAGGTACTTCTCTAGCCGGCCGCGTTCACGGCTGACAAAGGGATCGGCGCGATCGATGACGACCAGCCGGCGCGGACTCAGAAACGGCAGCGTCTCCAACTCATCATGGATCTCGGCCCAGCTCGCCTTGTCGCCGTCGTGGCTGGACACGCCGAAGCCGCCGTCCTCCGGGCCGAGCCCCAGCGTTTGCAGCGCCGCCAGCACGCGGCGCTTGAGGAAATGCTCGTCGCCGTGAAGAACGTAGATCGGCCGCGGTTTCGCCTTGGCCGCGCCCTGGAGGAAGGTAAGGCTATCCATGCGGGCATTGTAACGCAATGAACGGCGATCAGGCGAGGCCATACTACCCCCCCCCGCAAACTCCGCGCAAACGGCATAAAGTGACCTCGCCATTCATTTCACAGAGTCCGCGAGAGGTTTGCCAATGGAGGCCGTCCCGCCGGTGTCTTACAAAGGAAAAAGGAGCCATGACCGGAAGGCGACGCCATTTCGGCACAATCGTTAGGCCGTCAATCCCTGATTCCATCTTCTTCCGCCCGACGAGATTGGAGTCGAGCCATGTATCCCTTCGTCCTGTTGACAACGATCGTCTCGCCCTCCCTTTGCCTCGCTCAGACGGGATCGACCGCTGCGCCGGAGCGCCTCGTGCCGATCCCGCAAGGGCAACTGCGGATGCAGGTTGCCGAGAAGCCAGCAACGGGAAATGTCGCGCGGCGCGATGTGGTGCTGGTTTGGAACGACGTTCTTTTAAAGGCGGTCAAGACGGATCGCACGCCGCCTCCCCGAGCGGCGCGCAACATGGCCATCGTTCACGTCGCGATTTACGACGCCGTGAACGCCATCGAGGGAACGCACCGAGCGTATTGGGCCGAGACTCGTCCGAGCAGGGCGGCGTCCGTCGAAGCGGCTGCGGCGGTAGCGGCTCATCGCACGCTTCTGGAACTGTATCCCCGACAAGTGGAGCAGTTCGATATGGCCCTGGATGCGTCGCTGGAAAGCGTTCCCGAGGGGCCTGCCAAGCAAGCCGGCATCCGGCTGGGCCAGCAAGTCGCGGAACAGATATTGGAATGGCGGGCCGACGATGGTTCGCGCCGGCGCGTCCGCTTCACGCCGCGTCCAACGCCCGGACTATGGCGGCCTACTCCGCCGGGCCATCGCGCCGCCCTTTTGCCGCAATGGCGTTACGTCACCCCGTTCGCCGTCTCCGATGTCTCGCGCTTCCTGCCCGCCACGCCGCCGGTCCTGACGAGTGCCGCCTACACGGAGGGTTTGCGGGAGGTCAAGGAATTGGGCGGACGCGACAGCGGCAGACGAACCGCGGAGCAAACGCTCATCGCCTGGTTCTGGGACGACGGCGAGGGCACCGTGACGCCTCCAGGCCACTGGAACCAGATCGCACAGACTGTCTCACGTCAGCGCGGCTTGACGATCGCCGAGAACGCTCGCCTGTTCGCCCTGCTGAATATCAGCATGGCCGACGCCGCGATTTTGTGCTGGGAGGGCAAGTTTGGCTTCAACTACTGGCGGCCGATCACCGCCATCCGCGAGGCCGACCTCGACGACAATCCGGACACCGCGGCGGAGCGCGACTGGGATTCGCTGCTGACGACGCCGCCGTTTCCGTCGTATCCGTCCGGCCACAGTACGTTCAGTGGCGCGGCCGCGACCGCGCTGGCCCGTTTCTTCGGCACCGACGCCGTTCGCTTCACGATCGGTTCCGAAGGTTTGCCAGGCGTGACCCGACATTTCCCCGGCTTCTGGGCCGCCGCGCAGGAAGCGGGACGCAGTCGGATCTACGGCGGCATCCATTACGAGTTCGACAACCGCGAAGGTTTGCGGACGGGTCGGGAACTAGCCGATTATATCGCTAAGCGTTTTCTGCTTCCGCTTCAGGAAGCCACGCAGACGAGTTCCCGTCCCAGCCCGGCGCCGACGCGCCTTCTCTGCCGGCAATGCGGACAAACTGCTTCTCGATCCCGCTGGTCGGAACGGCGGTCGCTAAACCCTGCCCGTCTTCTCAGACGAAAGGAGAAAGAGCATGACGTGTTCGTGCATCCCTTCACGTCGTTTGAGAGTACTCCATGATCGAAAAGCTGCATGTGCCGGCGAAACTGGTCCTTCAGGGTGAGACGCTTCTGACGGAACCGGACCTGTATCTGTTCAACGAGGGCAGTCATTGTCGGCTTTACCGTAAGCTCGGTGCCCATCCCTGCACGCGCAACGGCATTCCGGGTACGCATTTCGGCGTGTGGGCGCCGGGCGCGGAACAAGTTTCGGTCATCGGGGATTTTAACGGCTGGACCAAGGGCAGGCATTTGCTCCTTCCGCGCGGGCAGTCCGGCATCTGGAGCGCCTTTCTCCCCGGCATTCGCGCCGGTACATCCTACAAGTATCACATCGTTTCGCGTTACCACGGCTACCAGGTCGATAAAATCGATCCCTACGCCTTCTATCAGGAAGTCCCGCCGCGCACGGCCTCGATCGTGTGGGACCTCGATTACCACTGGCACGATCGCGCGTGGATGGCCCAGCGGCGGCATCACAACAGCCTGATGGCCCCCTTGTCGATTTACGAGGTTCACCTCGGCTCCTGGATGCGCGTGCCGGAGGACCGCAACCGCCCGCTGACGTACCGCGAGATCGGTCCGCGCCTGGCCGACTACGTGCAGCGCATGGGTTTCACCCATGTCGAATTTCTGCCGCTGACGGAACATCCGTTCTACGGTTCGTGGGGTTATCAGACGACGGGCTATTTCGCACCGACGAGCCGTTACGGTACGCCGCAAGACCTGATGGCGCTGATCGACTACCTGCACCAGCGCGGCATCGGCGTCCTGCTCGATTGGGTGCCGTCGCACTTCCCCGCCGACGAACACGGTCTGGGCTTTTTCGACGGCACGCACCTGTACGAGCACGCCAACCCGCAGCTCGGCTACCACCCGGATTGGAACAGCCTGATCTTCAATTACGACCGCCACGAAGTCCGCAGTTTTCTGCTGTCAAGCGCCCTGTTCTGGCTAGATCATTATCACGTCGATGGCCTGCGCGTCGATGCGGTCGCGTCGATGCTCTACCTGGATTATTCGCGCAAATCCGGCGAGTGGGTGCCGAACGTCCACGGCGGCAACGAGAACCTGGGGGCGATCTCCTTCCTGCGTCGCTTCAACGAGGAAGTGTATCGCCATTATCCGGACGTGCAGACGATCGCCGAGGAATCGACGGCCTGGCCGATGGTGTCCCGGCCGACGTACCTGGGCGGTCTGGGCTTCGGCCTCAAGTGGGACATGGGCTGGATGCACGACACCTTGCACTACCTGGCCCGCGACCCGGTCCATCGGCAGTATCACCACAACGAACTGCTGTTCCGCATGCTTTATGCGTTCTCGGAGAATTACGTCCTGCCGCTGTCGCATGACGAAGTGGTCCACGGCAAGGGGTCGCTCCTGGCCCGCATGCCCGGCGACGAGTGGCAGAAGTTCGCCAACCTGCGTCTGCTTTATGGCTACATGTTCGGACAGCCGGGCAAGAAACTCCTGTTCATGGGCGGCGAATGGGGGCAGGGCCACGAGTGGGACCATGAAACAAGCCTGCACTGGCACCAACTCGGCATCTCGCTCCATTCGGGGGTGCAAAAATGGGTGGCCGACCTCAACCGTCTGTACCGTACGGAGCCGGCCCTGCACGAACAGGATTGCCGCCAACAGGGCTTCGAGTGGATCGACTGCAACGATTCGTCCGCCAGTGTTCTCAGCTTCGTCCGTAAAGGCATCAACACCTCCGAAATCATTCTCGTCCTTTGCAACCTCACGCCGGTCCCGCGCCTGAATTACCGGGTCGGCGTTCCTTACGGCGGGTCCTGGCAGGAATTGCTCAACAGCGATGCGGCGGATTATGGCGGCAGCGGGGTAGGCAACCTCGGCGGCGTCCAGGCCGTGCCAATGTCCTGTCACGGCCAGCCGTATTCGCTGACGCTCGCCCTTCCGCCTCTCGGCGTGGTGTTCTTCAAGGGAAGCAGCGAGATTGACAGTCTGTCGAATCACTCAAGAGAGTAACTTTGCCGGAAGATTTGGATTCTTCAGAGAGAAACAAATTGCTGCGCAACCACGTCCCACAGTCCTTGATCCGTGATGCGCAATTCCGGGATGACGGAGAGTGCGAGGAAGGAGAGGATCCCAAAAGGACACGGCACGTTGCAACCCAGCAGCCTTCGCTGCCTTTTCGACTTCGGCAAGTTGATCGCACACGGTCTCCGCGCTCTCCAGCGACAAGAGTCCCGCCAGCGGAAGCGGCAGTCGCGCTCGCACCTCGCCTTCCGAAACGACGACGAATCCGCCGCCGGTCTCGGCAAGGGCGCGGCGCAGGCCAGCATGTCCGTTGGGTTCGTGCCGGCGAGGATAAGATTGTGGGAATCGTGCGCCACGGAGGATCCCAGGGCGCCGGGCCGCCGCAAACCGAAACCGGCAACCAGACCGAGTCCGACACGTCCCATCGCCTTGTGACGCTCGATGCTGGCAATGAGCAGGACATCTTGCGCCGGATCCCAGCGCCATTGGCCGTCCCTTTGCGAAACCTGCCGCGCCTCGGAGCGCGTCACCAGCGAGCCGGGCTGGATGCGGATCACCGGGCAGGACGCCGAGGACAGTCGCAATCGGAAGGCGGATTCGTCCAGCGGGGCGAGATGGATCGTGTTGGCGCACGGGATCGAACGGGCCGGCAAATCCGCGATAAATCGTCCCTCCTGGGCGACTACCTCCCCATTCTTGAAAACGAGATGCGGGCGGAAATCGCGTAAATCCTCCACGACGACGACATCGGCTCGGTAGCCGGGGGCGACGGCGCCGCGATCTGTCAGGCCGTAGTGACGAGCGGGTGTCAGCGAAGCGTGACGTACCGCGACCGCAGGAGGAACGCCGGCGACGCCGACACGGCGCAGAAGCGCATCGAGATGGCCCCGGTCGCGGAGATCGACGGGCAGAATGTCATCGGTCACGAGTGTCCAGTCGTCGCCCAATTCCCCCGCGACGAGCAAGGGCAAAATTGCGTCGAGATTGCGGGCGATCGAGCCTTCGCGGACTTGCACCAACATACCCCAGGCGGCTTTCGCCCGCGCCTCCTCGACAGTGCCGGATTCGTGATCGGAGCGGATGCCGGCCGAGATGTACGCCATCAGATCACGGCCGTACATCGCCGGGGCGTGGCCATCGACGGCCCGGCCGCATTCCAGCGACGCACGAACTTTCTCCAGCGCACCGGCATCGCCGCGGAGTATCGCCGGCACGTCCATCATCTCGGCCAGGCCCAGGACACGCGGGTGTGCGAGCAGTTGCCTCACTTCCGCTGGCCCCAGCACGGCCCCGGCGTGTTCCCAACTCGCGGCGGGAACGCACGAAGACGCCATGAAAAACAGATCGAACGGCAAACCCTCGCTCGCCGCGATCAAAACCTCGATGCCCGGCACACCCAGCACATTGCCGACTTCGTGCGAATCCGAGATGGTAGCCGTCGTGCCGTGCGGCACGATGAGCCGTGCCAACTCGGCCGGCGTCAAGAGTGTGCTTTCCAGGTGCATGTGCGAGTCGATCAACCCCGGAATCACGGCCCGTCCTTGCAGGTCGATCGTCTGACGCGCCGACCATTCATACGGCCCGACTCCGGCGATCCAGCCGTCGGCGATCACCACATCGCTCGGTTGCACTCGGCCGGTGAAGACGTTGACCACCTTGCCGCCGCGCAACAAGCAGTCGCCGGGTTCCTGGCCCAGCGCCACGCGGATGCGGCGCTGGAGCGCTGCCACGTTTGGCGTAGGGAATTGCCCTCTCGATTCACGCGCTTCCGTTGCCATGACGTTCCTCCGCCAGTTACTCAATCGCTTCAGTTTACCAGGAACCGGCGCAGCCGGCCGAGTTGCGGTTGCCCCGCTCAACCCGTTCGGGATATGCTTGCGCCGCTGCCGGGTTGGCGCGGACAGCCGCCCCTTCTGCCGCCGGTCACGCACCTCGTCTTTCCCAACTCGCGCCAGTCCTCTTCCGCCCTGTTCTTTTCGGAGAAATCAAAGCATGAGCCTGTATCGTCTCCTGCCCCAAGCGGGATTGCTCGCGGTTGTGCTATGGGGCTGCGCCGCCGTCGGCGCGGCGGAGATCGAACGCGGTCTGCTGCCCGACGCCTCGGCCGTGCTGACCGTCAATCTCAAGCAACTGCTGCACGCGCCGGTCATCAAGGAGCATGGCCTGTCGTCGCTACGGAAAGTGCTCAAGAACACCGAGATGATCCACGCGTCCCTGACGGCCTTCGGACTCGATCCGCTCCGCGATCTCGACCGGCTGACGATGGCGATGGTGCCCCAGGGCGAGAAGAGCGACACCGTCGCCATCCTCCGCGGTCGCTTCGACACGGCCCGCTTCCATCTCGCGGCCAAGCAGCTCGTCAAGGAACATGGCGACCGGCTCTCCATCCACACGAACGATGGCCTGAAATATTATCGTCTCGATTCGTCCGGCGAGCATGGCTCGATCGTGTTTGGCGCCGGCACATCGTCCAAGAAGGGAACCGTGCTGAGCGTCCGGACCAAGGGTAGTCTGCTTGATGCGTTCGGCGGCGCTTGTGTGACGTTGACCGATAAGAACACGCTGATCGTGGCTTCGTCCGAGAAACTCCTGAAAGCGGCCTGCGACCGCATCGCCGGCAAGGGCGTTTCCCTCAACAAACCGATGCGCCGTCTGTTGGAGGAGCTGGACGGTAAGCAAACCATCCTGTTCGCGCTGCGGCCGGCCAATCGCGCCGGACACATCCGAGGCCGCGGAGCGCGGCGCGGAAGAATTGCAACCTCCCCCGTTGCCGCTTCCACCCGGACTCTTTCCGGAGCGTCAACTTCTCTTTCCAGAATCGCAGAAAGAATCCGATTCTTCGCTGCTCCCCCCGCCTCCGCCGTTGCTCCCAGGACCACCTTCCAACGAGGCGCGGAAAGCAACCAGCCCATCGTCGCCGTACGAATTGTGTGGCGCGATCGCGCTGGCCGACGATTTCAAACTTCGCTGCACGGTACGCACATCGAGTACCGCTGATGCGAAAGTAGTGATGAAGGGGTTCGACGAGCTGCGCCTGCGGATGGACGGTCTGGCGATACTTCTCGCCGGTAGCGACAAGGACTGTGCCTTCCTCAAGGAGATCCCCAAATCGTTTCTGGCCGTCCGCAAGGGCCGCATCATCCTCATCGAGGGCCATTTGTCGGCGGAGACGTTGGGCAAGCTCCTGGGCACGAAAGTTACCGTCAAGACGCATTGACCCTTCCGCGTGAGTGAGGGATGCGCGGAAACTCCGGGCATCCCTCATTCCGTACCGGGGGCCACGATGTGGCCGATGTAGGGCAATTCGCGATAGCATTCGTTCCAATCGACGCCGTAGCCGACCACGAAGTGATCGCCTATCTCGAAGCCGAGATAGTCCGGCTTGACCGACACAACTCGTCGAGAGGGTTTGTCCATCAGAGCGCACAGACGGATGCTGGCCGGATTTTTGCGACGAAGATGATCGAGGAGCCAAACGGCGCACGTCCCGGAGTCGATGATGTCCTCGACGATGATGACGTCCTGTCCCTCCACGGGGAAGCTCAGGTCAAGCTGAAGCAGCACCCGTCCGGTGGTAGTCGTACCGCCGCCGTAGCTGGAGAGTTTGACGAAATCGCAGTGAACCGGGATGGTCAGGTGACGGACAAGGTCGGCCAGGAAGACCCAGGCCCCTTTGAGGACGCCGACGAGCAGCAGTTGCCGTCCGGCATAGTCCGCCGAAATCTGCCGGGCCAGCTCGGCGACGCGCCGGGCGATCTGCTCCTGCGAGAGAAGGCAGGGAACTTCCGGCGAGGCGTTCACATCGGCGCTCATGTCATCACCCTCTCCGTCGGCGTGGAGCGCTGAGTAAGATCGGGCGCCCGGCGTCTCTTGCCAGCGTCGAAACAGTTCGCGGCACTCGTTGACTAACAGCCCGCCTTCGACGCGCAGCGGACTGCCGGCGGCCTTGACAAGATCGTGGGCCGGCATCGTCAATTCGGAGAAGCCGGCGGCCGCGGCGTCGGCGATGTCGGCGCCATAAATCACACGGTCGAGCTTGGCCCAGTGGATTGCGGACAGGCACATCGGACACGGTTCGCAGGTCGTGTACATCTCGCAGCCGTGCAGTCCGATCGTGGCGAGGATACGCGCGGCCTGGCGGATGGCGTTGATCTCGGCGTGGGCCGTGGGATCGGTTTCGGTCCACACGCGGTTGTGGGCCGCGCAGACCAGTTGATCGCCGCGAACGATGACGGCCCCAAAGGCGCTTGCCGCGCGGCGATGCCCTCCAGGGCCTTGTCAATCGCCTGCCGCATCCATCGGGGATCGCTCATTTGCCGCCCTCGCAACATTTGTAACGCTGTCATCATGCCAGGCGGCGCATCGGCCGCAAAGAGCAGTCTCGCTCCCGCGAATTGTGCGAACCAATGGGGAAGGTGGTGCGTCTATCCAACAGTCGCGGTGGAACGGACCGCGAGATGTTTCGGTGCTTTGGTGTAGCGGCTCTGCACGGTGCCCTGTCGAGGCATAGGTACGGGATCGACACCCGTAAGCACCGCTTTTACGGAAGGCAGCCGGATACGGTTTGCCGGGCCGCACCGCTAATGCGTGCCCCCTCGCGGGGATGAGGGTTCGACTCCCTCGCCTTCCGCCTTGGCCCCGGTGGTGAAAGGGACATCATGCCCGCCTTCTAAGCGGGCGGTCCAGGTTCAAATCCTGGTCGGGGTGCTGGCAGCGAAGCTACGGATGGGGTTTGTGTTGTAGTGGTCTCGCATCCGACTCTGTGAAAGTCGTGGCGGAGGGTTCGATTCCCCCCAAACCCCCTGCGGATTGTCCGCGTACAGGAGTGTGCTCCTGGGAGAGCAGACGGCCTCCAACCCCGTCGCACAGGGTTCAAATCCTTGCGCTCCTGCTGGCGCCCGTGCGGTGCCTTCTATCCTGGTGGTGTAACGGATCAACATGAGGCTTTCCGAAAGCTTCGATCCGGGTTCGAATCCCGGCCGGGATACTGCTTGCCGGACGATGCGCCGGCGTTTAGTCTGGCGGTGTCATCTCCTTAACAGCGATCAGGAGATCCGCCATGACCAAACCCCTCCCCAGTCCAGTCGATCCGGCTCAACTCGTGGATCGCGCCTTGAGTGTCATCAAGGCCGATCGCTTTCCCCACCTGGCCACGATGGACGGTGATCAGCCACGCCTCCGCCCCGTCTCGCCGGTGCGAACCGATCGCTTTACCGTCTATGTTGCCAACCTGCGCGGCTATCACAAGACGGGCGAGATCGCGGCCAACCCCAAGGTCGAACTGTGTTATCTGGACGACCGGCACGATCAGGTGCGCATCACCGGCGTCGCCGAGGTGGTCGCCGATCGTGCGCTGCTCCAGGAGATATGGGACGCCAATCCGCTGCTACGCCAATACCTGGGTAGTCTCGACAACCCAGAGTTGATCGTCTACCGCATCCGGCCGGTGCGCGTTCGCTACATGCAGGAGTGGGCGCTGGAGTATCACGAAGTCTCGCCGGAGTAGCGAATGAATCATTCGCACATTCGCGGCACAGGCAAGAGCGGAAACTGAGCCATCAAATCGTCGGTCGTCAGCGGTTCCAGCCGGACGAAGCCTTGCCGGGCGACGCGGGCCGAGGCGCACCGCGCATTCCTTCTCCAGAACATAGTAACGGTTGTAGCCGTCGCGCAGCTCATTGAGCGCGGCCAGATCCACATTCGAGACGAACTCGCGCCAGCGCTCGTTGAAGTGCTCCAGGCTTTCGCATAGTTCCCGCAACGCTCGCCGCAGCGTGCGTGGAGAGGAGGTCGGTTCAACGGGAGCGCGCAGCGGTGAGGCCAGGGCCGCGAGGTGATAGCGGAGAATGTCAAGCTGATCGTCGTCGGCAAGCAAAGGCCGCAGATTGTCCCACTCGCCGGCCAGGGCGTGGAGCATCCCGATGCGCATTCTCGCCATTTTCAGCCACTCCGCGCGGCGCTGGCGGCAGTGATCGAGCAGTTGCTCGAACGCGCCCTGAACCGTGCGTGCCCGCCGGATGTACGCCGGGGCGTCGAAGATCGACAGGAACTTTTTGAACTCGTGGCTGCCGTCATCCCGGCCGAGAATGGGAACATCGTCCACGGACGGGCCTCCGTTTGAAAGCATCGCCGGCAATTCTTACACGGCCAGCGGTCATTTCTACAATGCGAGCGAGCCTAGCATTCCCGGTCGCAAGAAGCTGTTTTCGCGTTAACTCCTTATGCGTCAGCCGGTTCGTGTTCTCGGCGGTCCACGGTTGGATTTGTGGCACGCCGGTTGCTTTTCATCCTAGCGACTTCAAGGAAAGGGCAGAAGCGAGACCGTGGTTCTCGATTCGCCGAAGCATCCCCCTGATTTCGGCAGCGGTCTCCCCCCGCGATACGGTTCGGGGCCGCGACCGGAGGTTTCCCCACCTCGCGTCGCCACCCCGAACCTCGGACGAGGGCCAAACAGAATCGCTTCGCTCCCCCGCTTTCACCCACCCTCCTTTATCTCCGAACCCCCTTGGGCCATCCGTTCCCCCCGGATGGCCCCCTTTTTTTCCATCGAGTATTCGCGGCCAACCTGCGGAGCTTGTCTCGATCAAGAAACCCCATTACGCTGGCGATAGATCGCTCGCGCCAGGAGCCGCCGGCATGACATCATCCACCTCGCCCGATCCTGCATTCAACCGGCCGGAGGTGCGGATCTTCTTTCGGGACATCAAGGAGCATCCTGACGACGATACGCCGCGCCTCGTCTTCGCCGATTGGTTGCAGGAACACGGCGACGCCGCGGCCGCCGCTGCGCGGCGAGTTCTTGCGGTCGTGCGTTCTCCGCCATCGTCTTTCGCCGGATGATCCCAATTACAACACCCTGAAACGGCGTGAAGGGGAGTTATTCACCGAACATCGCTGGACGTGGCTGGGACCGCTGGCGGACCAGGCTCGGAGTTGGGGTTTCGAGCGCGGGCTGATTCAGATTGAGGCGCAGGCGGAAAAAATGCGGACTCCCGAAGTCGCGGCCTGGGCACGGATGGAAGCGGGATTGTGGATCGATGCTCTCAAGCTCACCGAGATTAACCGTAATAGTGGCTGGTTTGTCGGGGTTCCCGACGAGCACCTCACTTACTCTCCGTTGTTGACTCAGCTCAACAGGCTCGACGTGAGCCACAATGCGAACGCTATCGGGCTTGGACTGGTCTTCCGGGCTCTTCGCGCCGGCGCTTGCCATTACTAACTCAACTGCTCCTAACACACAATCGTTTGACAACGAGGCACGCGGTATCCCTAACTCGCTGCCGCGATTTTCGCCGTCTTACTGTCCTCGATTTGCGTTTCAACCGACTCGATGATGAGGCCGCCCGGCTGTTGGCCGACTCTCCCCATCTGCGCAATGTGACGACTATTCGTCTAGGTCACAATCGTTTCACGGCCGACGGAATCGCGCTTCTCCGCCAGGCGTTCGGCGACCGAGTCGAATTCTGACACATAGCCCCCGGCTTGCCGGGGGTGAAGCTCACCCCCGGCAAGCCGGGGGCTATGTGTCAGTGGCGTTCCGGCAACTCCATGTGCAGGTTCTTTACCAAAAACGCCCACTGATCGGCGACTTCCTCGATCTGCTTGGCCGTCGGCTTGCCGGCCCCGTGGCCGGCGCGGGTTTCGATGCGGGCCAGCACCGGGGCATCGCCGGCCTGGCAGTATTGCAGCTTGGCGATGAACTTGAAGCTGTGGCCGGGAACGACGCGGTCGTCGGTGTCCGCCGTCGTCACCAGCGTGGCCGGATATTTCGTGCCCTTTTTCAGATTGTGATACGGCGAATAGGCGAAAAGCGCCTTGAACTCCTCCGGGTTTTCGGCCGAGCCGTAGTCATCAACCCAGAAGCGGCCGGCGGTGAACTTGTGGAAGCGCAGCATGTCCATGACGCCGACGGCGGGCAGACAGGCGCCGAACAGATCCGGTCGCTGCGTCATCACGGCGCCGACGAGCAGACCGCCATTGCTGCCGCCCTGGATGGCGAGTTTGTCGTTGCGTGTGTATTTGTTGTCGATCAGCCATTGCGCCGCCGCGATGAAGTCGTCGAAGACGTTCTGCTTGCGCAGCTTCGTGCCGGCCTCGTGCCATTCCTTGCCGTATTCGCCGCCGCCGCGCAGGTTGGCCTGCGCGAACACGCCGCCCAGCTCCAGCCA
The DNA here is from genome assembly GCA_963767535.1 of uncultured Planctomycetota bacterium. Classification (GTDB taxonomy): domain Bacteria; phylum Planctomycetota; class Planctomycetia; order Gemmatales; family Gemmataceae; genus JAJPHU01. The sequence goes on along the minus strand of CAVYEC010000003.1, from coordinate 2,516,834 downwards.
GGCCGCCCGCGTGATCGAGAAGCCCGGCGTCATCGGGATGTTGAACCCGCCGTAGCCGTACAACAGCGTCGGGTTCGAGCCGTCCAGGTTGATGCCTTTCTTGGCCGTGATGAACATCGGCACCTTGGTGCCGTCCTTGCTCGTGTAGAAGACCTGCTTGACTTCATAATTGTCCGACTCGAATTTCACGTTGGCCCGGCGGATGAGCTTGCTTTTGCCGGTGACAAGGTCGTAGCGGTAAATGCTCGGCTGAGTGGCGAAACTCGAAAACGAATAAAACGTCTCGGTTTCCGTGCGCTTGCCGCCGAAGCCGCCAGCCGTGCCGATGCCGGGAAACTCAACCTCGCGGACGAACGTCCCGTCCATCGCATACAGCTTGATCTGCGTGCGGGCGTCCTTGAGGTAATGCGCGATAAACAGGTTGCCGACCAGGCCGAGGCCGGTCAGGTTCTCTTTTGCTTGCGGGATGATCTCTTTCCAGTTCGACCGCTCCGGCTTCCGCGTGTCGATGGTGATGAGCCGTCCGCGCGGCGCCTGGTAATCGGTCTTGAAATAGAAGATCGGGCCGTCGTTGCCGACGAGGCTGTATTCGTTGTCGAAATCCTCGATCAGATCGACCGGCAGGGCCAGCGGTTCGCCGAGGTCCTTGTAGGTAATGCGATACTGGTGATTGGTGCCCTTCCAGACGGTGAGGAGGAGATAGCGTCCGTCTTCCGTCACTTGCATCTGGAAGCCCCAGTCGGGATGATCGGGCCGGCGATAAACGAGCACGTCATCGCCCTGCGACGTGCCGACGCGGTGGTAATAGACTTTCTGATTCAGCGTGATGTTCTGATATTTCTCGCCGGCCTTCGGTTCGTCGAATCGGCCATAAAAGAAACCCTTGCTGTCGGTAGTCCAGGATGGCCCGCTGTATTTGATCCACTTCAGTTCATCGGGCATGATCTTGCCGGAGCCGACTTCCATGACGTGCCAACTGTGCCAGTCGGAGCCGGCCTCGGCAATGCCGTAGGCGAGATATTTGCCGTCGTCGCTGACCTCCAGGCCGGACAGCGCCACCGTGCCGTCCTTGGACCATTTGTTGGGGTCAATCAAGACGCGCGCTTCGCCTTCGAGGGAATCGAGCGTGTACAGCACGGACTGGTTTTGCAGCCCGTCGTTTTTGGTGTAAAAGTATCGGCCGCCGGCCTTGAAGGGAGCGGAGTAGCGTTCGTAGTTCCACAGTTCCTTGAGGCGTTTGTGGATCGCTTCGCGCTGGGGGATGGCGTGCAGGTAATCGAAGGTCAGCTTGTTCTCTTCTGCGACCCAGGCGGCCACGTCCGGCGATTTGCGCACGTCGTCTTCGAGCCAGCGGTAGGGGTCGGGCACGGAGGTGCCGTGATAAACGTCCACATGGTCGATCCGGCGCGTTTGCGGATACTTCAAAGGCGTGTCTCCCGCCAGGGCCGCCGAGAGGAAGCACAATCCCAGGCCCGCCAGCGCCGCTGCTCGTGAGTTCTTTCTCATGCGACCTTCCTCCTCGGATGCAAACCCCAATGTCCCTTATTTGCTCCCGCTCGCTGGCGCTCGCGGCTAGTAATCTCCACGACTAGCCGCGAGCGCCAGCGAGCGAGAACTCCAGCCCGTTATATCAGGCTTTCGGGTCCGCTGCGACCCTCTGCGGCGAGATCCTTGCGCGAGGTCTCGGCGAGAAAATACACACAGACGAGAGACAGGAGACAAATCCCGATGATATAAGCGACCAGAAGCCAAGTCTGTCCCGGAAATTTTTCCACCAGTCCGGTGGCAATGAGTGGCGCCGTGCCGCCGGCCACGGGCGCCGCCAGTTGGTAGCCGATCGAAGCGCCGGTGTAACGTAGCCGGGTGCCGAACAGTTCGGGAATCAGCGACCCCTGCACGCTGTAGAGCATGGCATGACCCAGCGCCAGCGAGCCGACCACGGCCAGCACGACCGCTACGGGGTGCCGTGTTCCAAGAAGCCAGTAGTAGGGGCCGGCGAAACCGAGGACGGCCAGGCTGCCCAACAGGAACACACCCTTGCGCGACCAGTAATCCGACAGGATGCCCCACAAGGGGATCGTGAAAAACTCCACGGCCGCGGCGATGCTGACGGCCAGGAGCATTTGCTCCTGTTCCAAGTGCAGCACTTTTTCGCCGTAGGTCAGGACGTAGATGGCGAACAGATAGAAGCAGGAATTTTCGCTGATGCGCGAGCCGGCGGCCAGCAGCACCTCGCGGCCGTGGTGGCGCAGTGTCTCGGCGATGGGAGCGCGGGAGACACTCTCGGTCTCTTGCAGGCGTCGAAACAGCGGCGTCTCCAGGATGCGCACGCGAATCAAAAGACCAACGACGATCAGCAAGCCACTGAGATAAAAGGGCACGCGCCAGCCCCAGGCGCCGAATTGCTCGGCGGAAAGTTGATGGCGAAACAAAAAGACAACGATAGTTGATGTCAAAAGTCCCAGGGGAACGCCGGCCTGCGGCCAACTGGCGTAGAAGCCGCGCCGGCCGCGATGGCCATACTCCAGAGCGAGCAGCACCGCGCCGCCCCACTCGCCGCCGACGCCGATTCCCTGCAAGACGCGCAGGAACGTCAAAAGAAACGGCGCGGCGATGCCGATCGTATTGGCCGTGGGCAGAAAGCCGATGGCCACCGTGCTGAGGCCCATGAGTAGCAGCGTCGAAACCAAAGTGGATTTGCGGCCGACGCGATCGCCGAGATAGCCGAAGAGGAAACCGCCCACGGGCCGAGCGATAAAGCCGGCCGTGAAAGTGAGAAACGATAGTATTTGCCCGGAAAATGAATCGACAGTGGGGAAAAATAAACGCGGAAAGATGAGGGCGGCCATCTCGCCGTAGAGGAAGAAATCGTACCATTCGATCGTCGTGCCGACCGTGCTGGCGATGACCGCCTCGATCAAGGCCCGTCGTCCAACGGGGGCGTCCGCCTCTGTCGATCGCTCCATCGTGTCCCTCGCCGCGAAAAAACTTATTCTTCCCGCTCGTACTCCAACTCCCGGCGGATGCGCTCGCCGTCGGCACCCAGGTTCGGGCGCCGGCGGACGAGTCGGAGAATCCGCGAACCCGGACAGCTTGATCGGATTGCCGGCCATGTTCAGACCGGCGGCGCGGACGATCATGTTGCGCGCCTGCGTCTGCGGATGGGCGACCGCCTCGGCCACGTTCTGAATCAGACTGCACGGCACCCCCGCCGCTTCAAGCTTGGCGATCCAGTGGGCCGCCAGTTCGGTATGCAGTACTTCTTCGAGGGCGATCTTCAACTCTTCGGCGTGACGGGTACGCTCGCTGTTGCCGGCAAAGCGCGGATCGGAAGCGAGATCGGCCGGCCCAGGGCCTCGCACAGTCGGCCAAAGAGCGTGTCGTTGCCGGCCGCGATGATGAGGAGACGATCGGTGGCGGCATACGCCTCGAAGGGCGTGATCGACGGATGGCGATTGCCCAGCGGTCCCGGTACTTGCCCGGTCGCGGCATGGCGCATGATGGCGCTTTCAAGAATGGCGAGCTGGCCGTCGAGCATGGCGACATCGACGAGCCGGCCCTCGCCGGTCTTCTCGCGGTGATACAGGGCGGCGGCGATGCCGAGCCAGGAGGAACAGACCGCCCGTGATGTCGCCGATGGACGTGCCGGCCTTGGTGGGCGGGCCGCCCGGATGGCCGGTGACGCTCATCATGCCGCTGAGCGCCTGCACGATGAGATCATAGGCCGGCTTGCGGCCCCACGGTCCCGTTTGTCCGAAGCCGGATACGGCCGCGTAGATGAGACGCGGATTCAGCGCTCCGTAACTGCTCGTAGCCAAAACCCAGACGCTCTAGCGTGCCCGGACGAAAGTTTTCGACCAGTACATCCGCCCGGCCGATCAGTTTGCGAAAAACATCCCGGTCGCCGTCGTCCTTGAGATCGAGGGCGATGCTCTCCTTGCCACGGTTAAGCGAGGCGAAGTAGGCCGACTGTCCTTCAAAGAACGGCTCGAAGCGCCGCGAATCATCGCCGCCGTGCGGATTTTCGACCTTGATGACGCGCGCCCCCAGTTCGGCCAGCATCATCGTGCAAAACGGCCCGGCCAGCATGCGCGTCAGATCGACCACCAACAGACCGCAAAAAGGACCGTCCGCCATGCGCACCGCTCGCCTGAACGAAATTATCGAGTCTGCCAACGTCGCCCAGCATAACCGTCCGCCACGTCTTCGGCCAGCATTTATCCGCCGCGTCCAAGCGGTGTATTGCAACGACACAGCAATTTTGCACACGATCCGCAATTTGGGGGAACTGGCCCTAAATCGCCAAGTTTCGAGTATGATAAATCATCATCCGCGCGGTTCAGGACCATCATGGAGGGGATTGATTTTTCTTCTGGCGGATGAAATCACCAAATCCCGTCGATTCGCCAAGCTCATCCGTAAATCCTTTTCGTAGCGCACTTTGTGGGAGCAACCTTCTCGGCAACCGAACGAAAGAATCGTTTGTCCTTGTAGGTCTGGGAACCTTCGTTCAGTATGTGCGCTGGCGTTAGCTTCCGACCCACGGCTGAGTTAGGCATGACGTTTGCTTCTTAGGGTTAGCCGTTCAGTTGGCCTATCTCGAATTGATGCTTTCGAGATATGCTCCCGCGAACAAGACCGTTGAACTGACGCGGTCGGGACCCAAGGTAAGACGAGCAAAATACGGTGAAGCCCATGAAGAATGAAATGGCGGATGGTTGTTGCGAGCACGAACACGACTGGTGCGAGGTTCCTCTCCACGAAGACTCTCTGATCTGCTCGATCTGCGGCGAGATCCGCGAACCCCTCCTCGCTACCTCGTTCGCCGAGGAGAGCGCGTTTGCACCGTCCGCCGTGCGGGAACTGGCCGGTAGCTACAGCATTTGACGATCCCTATCAGCCCGCAGCGCTTGCAAGGGTCTGCCCTGCTGGCGCCGCGGGCTGGTAACGCATTTACCAACTCTTACAGTTTGCCTTCCCTTTCCTGATCCTGAAATTCCTGCTCCAGCGTGAGGAGCGGGTCGCGCAGCGGCGACCCTGGCCGGCCGCCTTCGGCCGCTAGTTCCTCTGGCGACGCGCCGGCCGAACCGCCGGGCCGCATCGCGGCCACGGTCGCTTGACCGAAGACGGCATCGCGCACCGCCAGCGTTTCCGTTCCCGTTTGCTCTCCCATCGGAGGCACTTGTTCGGGCGTCGAGGGTGTCCAGGCGAAATGGTACGTCTCGCCCAGCTGCAAGCGGGTCAGGCAGACGATCTCCTGGGTATGCCCAGCCAAATGCGTGAGGCTGTCGAAGACCGCGGAGAGGACCGTTTCCTCGAAGCCCTGAATGCGGCGGGGTTCGCTCAGTCGATCCTCGCCGACGCCGGCCAGCACGGCGTCGGCCTCGCGCACTGCGGCGTCGAAGCGTTGCAGCAGTTCTTCCTTCAGGATCAGCGCCCGCTGCGAAAATTCTCCGGGCCGATCGCGGACGTCGGCCGCCCCTCCCACGCCCGACACGATCCACTGCCGCAGGTTGCCGCACAGGTGCAGCACGAGATTGCCGATGCTGTTCATGGACTCGCGGGCGCGCCACCAGACCTGCGCGTCGTCGAGTTGATCCAGGCAGTGCCGAATTTTCTGGTGCGACGCCGCCAGGCGCCGCCGCGATTCGGCGAGGAAGACCTGTCCCGCCGTCGAGCTGCTCGGCTTGGTCTCGCTCATGGGTCGTCTCCGCCAAAAAGTTGGATTGGCTCGTCCCTTACTCTACCACGGCTGGTCGCGCCGACAATCAAAGAATCGGCGAACGGGCCACCCCCGATGCTACGAAACCTGAACAAGGGTGGTATTTTCTGGACAGAGGCCAATTCACTTGATATGGATACGGGAGAACAGCCCGTCCCGCGAGGGGCGGCGATAATTCGTCATTCGCTCCGGCATATGCCCGGCCCCGCGTCCGGGTGATCCTCTGTTAGAAAGGACCCGATTCCGATGACTCACACCGTCTGCCAGCCGTGCTACGACTGCAAGTACACCGACTGCGTGGCGGTCTGCCCGGTGGAATGCTTCTATCAAGACGAGAAGATGCTTTACATCGATCCGGCGGACTGCATCGACTGTGAAGCATGTGTGCCGGAGTGTCCGGTCGAGGCCATCTTCGCCGAGGCCAACGTGCCGGCCCAGTGGACCAGCTTCACGCCGCTCAACGCCGAGCGTTCGACCGCGCTCAAGGACAGCGGCGAAGGCCACATCACCGAAAAAGGCGATCCCCAGGAAGGCCCGGAGTGCAAGAAGAAGTAACCATTTAGTCCGTAGTCCGTAGTCCGTGGTCCGTAGCCAAGACAACAGATGGTTTTTGCTACGGACTACGGACCACGGACTACGGACTACGGACTAATGAGCACCGGCGTTCTTCTCATCCAACTCGGCACCCCCGACGCTCCCACGGTGCCGGCCCTGCGCCGCTATCTTCGCCAGTTTCTCGGCGACCCGCGCGTCATCGAGGCCCCGCGCCTGACGTGGTGGTTCGTCCTCAACTTCTTCATCCTGCCGTTTCGCCCGCGCCAATCGGCGGCCAAGTATCAGCGTATCTGGGACGCCGTCACTGGCTCGCCGCTTCTGCACTGGACCAAACGACAGACCGAAGAGCTGCAAAAAGCACTTCCAAATCTGCCCGTGGCGTTCGGCATGCAAGTCGGCAATCCGCCCCTGGCGTCGGCCTTGCGGTCGCTTGTGGATCAAGGGGTCGATCGCCTGATCGTACTGCCGATGTATCCGCAGTATTCCGCGACGACGACGGCTTCCGCGACGGACGTTCTCTTTCAGGCACTCATGCGCGAACGGCGCGTGCCCGCTCTGCGGATCGTGCCGCCCTATTACGATCACCCCGCCTACCTCGACGCCGTGGCTGCCGTCATTCGCGAGGATCTCGCCCGCCTCTCGTGGCAGCCCGAACATTATTTGTTGAGCTTTCACGGCATCCCGATCCGCTATGCGCAAAGCGGCGATCCCTACGCCACGCACGTCAAGCGGACCACGGCGGGGTTGATTCGGCGGCTGGGTTGGCCGCGCGAGAAGTGGACGCAGACGTTTCAATCGCTCTTCGGCCGAGAGGAGTGGTTGAAGCCGTATACCGAACAAACGCTGGTACGGCTGGCGAAGCGCGGCGTCCAGCGCGTCTTCGTCGCCACGCCTGGTTTTACCAGCGATTGCCTGGAGACGATCGACGAGATCGGCCGCGAGGCGCGCGAGGCGTTCCAGCACGCCGGGGGTCAGCAGCTTCGGCAATGCCCGTGTCTGAACGATCATCCGGCCTGGATCGAGGCGATGAAAACAATCGTGACCGAAGAAGGGCGCGGGTGGATTCCCTAACCGAAAAACTGTCGATCAATCGCCCGCCGAGACCTGCCGATACGTGCCGCCGTTGCCGTGCGCGTAGCTGGGCCAGCGGGCCGTCCTGTCGGGCGTTGCGGCGGCGCGAGAGTTCGATGGTGTGGATGACGGTGCCGTGATTGCAGCGGCGGATGAAGTCGATTTTGGCCGGCGGCAAATCGTCGGCGTCGGTCACAAAGAAAAGCACGTCGGGATGAAGGGCCAGTCCGCGACACAACGCCTGGACGTGATCCGTGCCGCCGGCGGCCACGAGTTTATGCAGAGTGGAAGCCACCTCGTCGAGGATCGCCGGTTCGACCGGAAGCAAGTCGATTCGACCGCCGATTGCGAGTGGTTGGGCGCTGGTGTTGTAGGCGATGACCTGGAAGCGTGCCGACGGCGGAAGCTGCCGTAAGCTGGCGAGTAATTCTCGACATGCCAGGTCCAATTTGTTGTTTACACCCATGCTGACGGAGCGGTCGAGGGCGAAGACGACACTCGACGCTCCGCCGGGGAGCGGAAACATGCCGGCGCCGTGTCCGCCTTCCGGCGAGCCGTTGCTTGCATGAGTTCCCCTCGCGGCCGGGATGGGCGAGCCGGAGAGGGATGGAAATAACCGCGGAGAGAAAGCGACTTCCGCGGGTTGCGGGTCAGCCTCTTTCAACTGAGGGCTGAAGTCAAGCCGTCCCTTCGGGCCTTGTAAACGAGGAGGTTGTGCGCCTTTCCCACTCCGCACGGGCGATTCGATATCGAACCGGCACGTCTCCATCGCGAGGCGCGTGTTTTCGATCGACAGGACGGGCGGCCGAGTGTGCGTCGGCCACAGCCAAAGGGCCAGGAACAAAAGTCCGTGAACGGCGAGCGACAAGAGCAGAGGCAGAAGGAGTGAACGCACCGTTCGGCTCTTTTCTTCTCCCTCCCTCCTTGTGGGGGAGGGTTGGGGTGGGGGGTGAGCGCCTCCCCCACAAGGAGGGAGGGAGACAGAACCACCAGATCCCGTTACCGCACCCATGTTTGCCTCTTTTCGGCAGTTTATTCAAGATCGGTGTCTCGCCCGGTCGATAGGAAATACCATCGCGAGGTGGTGAGCCACCCAAGACCTGCCCCCTTGAGCCGTTCACCTTCGAGAAGTGTCGTTGTCGTGTGGTGTTGACCCACCTCAAGAGGAGCGGTGGCGCAAGGCCTCGCCACCGCTTTTTTGCGCACGCCGGTTCGGTAAAGACGCGAACCTATAGCGACGGGGTGCGGGCCGGGCAAGGTCAATGCCAGCGGCTGAAGGCGTTTTCGCCGCTGGTGAAGGCGATCTCGCCGTGCAGGACGCCGCGAACCGACAGCAACTCCTCGCCCAGGTGCCGCACTTCGTGCGCGGGGCCGCGCAGGACCGACACTTCCAGGCAATGGCGTTCGCCCAGATGGACGTGCAGGCTGGACACAACCAGCTCATGATGGTGATGCTGCTTGTCGATCAGTCGAGCAGCCAGTTCGCGGGCGTGGTGATCGTAAACCAGCGTGACGACAGCGACTTGTTCGGTTGTACCGCCCTCTTCTCCCCTGGATTCCTCGCGGATCAGGTGATCGCGGATCAGATCGCGGATGGCCTCGCTGCGGGTGGCGTAGCCCCGCGCCGCGATGTTGCCGTCAAACGCTTTCAGGAGGGCGTTCTCCAGGGAAATACTGATGCGGGTCAACTCAGTCATGATGACTCACTTGAGCCAGGTGTTTTCATTTCGGGGCCGCTCCTGATTTCTTATTGTCCGCACAGGCGGCAGAAATTGCCAGGGGCAAGCCGGGAGCGGGGAAATGGCGGAGCTGTGCCGAGAAATCCGACGGAACCACAGAAAGGAAACGAGGTCGCGGCAGATTTCTTTGAAGCTTCGTCCCCCTGATGAAAAAAAGGAGAAGAATGCAGTAACGAGACAAAAGCATCCTCCATCGGAAGGCGAAAGATGCTCCAAAGTCGATCGAATCCTCGTTTCCTGCTTATGCTGCTGGCTTTATGGGTCTGCCTGCTGGGAGCGGGAAACAGCCTGGCCGGGGAGCGGCATTACATCATCGTCTTCGGCGCGCAATCACATCCCAAACTCCCGCGCTACACCCACACGTTCGCCACTATCGTCAAGGTGCTGGATTGCCCGCCGGGTTGCGCCGTTCCTCCCGTGGAGATGCAAACGATCAGCTGGCTGCCGCAAACCCTGGTCGTCCACCCATTCCGCTGCCAGGACGAACCGGGCGTGAACCTCGATCTGCACTCCACGCTGAAATGGGCCGCCGATAACCGGATGCGCGTGTCACAGTGGGGGCCGTACGCCCTCGAAGAGGATTTTTACTACCGTCTGGAAGACCAGTTCCGGCGGATATCGAGCGGCGCGTATCGCTACAAGGCGGTCGATGTGTTGTACCGTGGCACGCTGACCACCGATTGCATCCACGCTGTGTCCGATGTGGATAGCTTCGACGGCCGATTCTATTACGATCCCATCATCCGCAACGACGACAAAGCCAGCCGCCGATTCGTCCGCGCCATGTATGAGCGGAGACGATTCCTGGATCCGGTGGAGGACGTTTCCTGGCTCAATTCCGCTTTGGGACTGGATCACTATCCGATCATTCATCGACCCGATCCATGAGAACACCCTTGCCGTGCTGCGGGCTGGTCAGGGGAGCGCGGTATAATCTCATTCTCTAGTACTTGGAGGTCATCGGCTTCGAGGTGATGGCGCTGGCATGTCGGATGCGTCGTGGGACATCGCGGTGGTCGGAGCGGGTGCGGCCGGCCTGATGGCGGCGATTCGCGCGGCGGAAGGCGGCCGGCGCGTGCTGCTGTTGGAGAAGAACCGCAAGCCCGGCGTTAAAATCCTCATGTCCGGCGGCACCCGTTGTAACCTCACTCACGCCACCGACAACCGCGGCATCGTCGAAGCGTTCGGGCCGCATGGCCGCTTTCTTCACTCCGCGCTGGCCGCGTTGAGCGTCGAGGACACGGTCGCGTTTTTCGAGTCCGAAGGTGTCGCCACCAAGGTCGAGGAGAGGGGGAAGATTTTTCCGGTCAGCAACAAGGCGCTCGACGTGCTCGATGCCCTGCTGCGGCGTTTGCGCCGCAGCGGGGCCATGCTCGCCCTGGAGGAGCCGCTGCGCGAATTGCGGCCGGATACTCTGGGGTTTACACTGACGACGCCCAATCGCGTTTTTCACGCTCGTCAGGTCATCCTCACGGCCGGCGGGCGCTCGTATCCGGGCTGCGGCACGACGGGCGACGGCTACGACCTGGCGGCACGGCTAGGGCACACCATCGTCCCGCCGCGACCGGCCCTGGTTCCCGTTACCGTGTCTCTCCCCTGGGTCGCCGAGCTGCGCGGCGTCACCGTGCCGGATGTCGCGGTGCGCATCCTGGACGGACCGAAGGTGTTGGCAGCGCGTCGGGGATCGCTGCTGTTCGCGCACTTCGGCTTGTCGGGGCCAGTCATCCTCGATGTCAGCCGGGTCGTCAGCGGACACGCTCGACCCGAAACCCTGGCTCTCGAAATGGACTTGCTACCCGGCTGGGCCGAACCCGCCTTCGATGAACATTTGCGCGTCGAGACGGCAGCGACCGGCAAGAAACAACTGGCCGCCCTGCTCGCCTTGCACCTACCGCGCCGGCTCTGTGACACCCTGCTTACCGTGGCCGAGCTGCCGACCGATCGCAAGGCGGCGGCCCTGAGCCGTGAAGACCGTACCCGGCTGGTCGGTTGCGTCAAGCGTTTGCGTTTGCCGATTACCGGGACGCTCGGGTTCACCAAGGCCGAGGTGACGGCCGGCGGCGTCGCGTTGGAGGAAGTCGATTCGCGGACGATGCGCAGCAAGCGCGTACCGGAACTGTTGATCGCGGGAGAATTGCTCGATCTGGACGGTCCCATCGGCGGATACAACTTTCAGGCGGCCTGGAGCACCGGCTGGCTGGCCGGCCAGTCGGCGGCCAGCGGCGCCTCCGCTTAGCCGCGAGCCGGCCGCGCTCGCCTCCGGCTCGCGGCTAAACGAAGTGATGCTTCTCATGCAAAACAGGATATACTGGGATGTGGACGCCCCGGAGAGGACTGCCATGTACCAACGCTATTGGGGATTCGCCCTGTATTTGCTGTTCCTCGGTTGGGCGGCGACGAACGCGGCGGATACCAAGGTGCCTCCGACTCCGCCGGTCCTCGATTCGGACAAACTCGCTCCCGGCACCTTCGCCGGCACCATCACGAGCGTCCCCAACGCCGAGCGCGTGTTCACGGTGAATGTGGCGTATCAGAAGATTCAGCTCAAACCCGGTCAAAACCTGGGGCGGACGAACGCGAACCTTCAGCGCGAATACAACCGCATCGTGCAGCTGCAAAATCAGCTGATGCACCCCAGCCGGCGGCGCAATCCTTTCGGCACCATGCAGCAGTTGGAACGGGCCATCGTTCAGTTTCAGGTGCAGTTGGCCCGCGCGGAGGCCAATCTGTTCCAGGTCATCCCCGCCACGCAAAAAGTCGAGTTCCAGGCCGAGGAAAACGTCAAGGTTCGCAACAAACACTTGCCCGAGGAATACGACGAGAAGGGCAACATCAAGCACTACACCGCGGCGGAGTTGGTGAAACTCAAAGGCAAGGATCACGACCTGCCCGGCTACGAAAGTTCGGTCGAGAACCTCAAGGTTGGCCAGCTCGTGCAAGTCACCCTGCGCGTCCACCGAAAAACGGCCGAGACGCACCCGTCTTCCTCTTCCGCGTCGTCTTCCTCGTCGGCCGCCGACAAGGAGAGAAGCGAAGAGTCGATCCCGCAGCATCGGTTGCAGGTGCGGATGATCATGATCCTCAAGGAAGACGGTGCCACGCTTGTAACCCCGCCGCCGCCCTCGAAAAGCAAGAACAAGTGAGCGGAGAGAGGAAACTCGCTCAACGATTCAGCTCCAGTCCCAGGTAGAGTTGCATACTATCGGTCCACGGCGTCTTCTGATCGAGCAGGCCGGTCCATTGGTGCTTGGCGCCGAGCTTCAACTTGCCGGTGCTGCCGACGGGGAAGGCGAGGCGAACGTCCGAGTTGACCATGTCTTGCTGTAACGGCGTCAGGGAAGGCAAGGCGGTGCCCTGGTATTCCAGACCGATGCCGAACAGGAGCGGCCAGCGGGCCTGGACTTCCACCATCCAATCGGAGCGGCCTTGTGTGCGGAGCGGGTGTAACGGATCGATGTAGCTGACGCCGGGGCCGCTGCGGAAGGTGAACTCGGCGAGCGAACCGACCGGCAGTTTGCACGACAGGCCCGTTCGCCCGCTGACTTTCATGTTGGATTGGCCGGCCTCGTCGCTGTTGGCGCCGACGGTGCCGAACACCGCCAGGGAGCCAGCCACGCCGAACTGCCACGATTCATTGGTCTGCCAGGTGCGTTTCCAGGAAGGGTCGTCCCAGATCGTCACCGGTGTGTCGGTCACTTCCACTTGCGAGTCGAGCGAACCCAGCAGCCCTTGGCTTTTCTGGCTCACCTTGCGCGGTTTCTTCTCATTTTGGTCCCACGGATTGGACGAGGCGGTTTCGGAGCCGGCCAGAAGTGGACGCCCGCCGCCGTCGAAGACCGGAACGGCCGGCGAGATCGGCGTCAGACGCGGAGGAGGGCCATTCCCCGAAGCGGTCGCGGACCAGGAGAAATCGGGCGCGTCCGCATTGGCCGTGCCGTCCGCGTTGCTCTGCCGCTGGGCCGCGTCGGAGAAGGTTCGCCAGATTGTCAAAAGGTCGTCGGAAGGGTTACTTTGTCCGTCTGCGTACAGGGGCGTCGGTGCGAGCGCCAGGATCGGAAGGCAACAAAGAGTGAGCCAAAGTCGGCGGCGCTCGGTCACCAGGATACCCTCTGACGCGAAGACGCGCGGAGGGGTAGCACAGAGCGTGCCGAAAATCAAGGCGAACGGCCGGCGTTAGCGCGGCCGAGAGCGAGCGCGTGCGGGGCAAGCCGGTTTCCGGAGCGTTTTGCTCAACGCGGTCGAGATGGGGAGCCGATTAGAAATCTGTCACCCGGCCCTCTCGTCAGGGTCGCGTGCTCCGCCCGCCGGAGGGCGGATTCGAGCGGCGGGTGCCGCCAGCCGTGGGAGCCGCCGTCACACCGACAGGCCGGCCCTCCCGCCCTCGGTCCTCGGCCGGCGCCGACGGCCGAGCGCCGACGACGCGGTTTCGACCCGAACCGCCCGGCCCCGCGGCACCCGTTCCGACCGGCGCCAAGGGCACGCCGACACGGCAGACGCCGTCCTCGGCGTGCCCTTTCGCCTTTTCCCTTTTGCCTTGCACCCCCCTGCCGTATATAGTCCTCCTCATCGGCCCGAACATCCACGGAGAACTTTCACACAGGAGAACGAGCGATGTCGATGTTCATCGGCGAGGCGCTGCACGGCGACGGCAACGAGGTGGCGCACATCGATCTGCTGATCGGCTCCAAAGACGGCCCAGTCGGCGTGGCGTTCGCCACGGCGCTGGCCAACCAGAAGCAGGGATTCACGAACCTGCTGGCTTTACTGGAGCCCAATTTGCCGTGCAAGCCGGCCACGGTGCTGATTACCAAAGTAACCATCGAAGGCATGCATCAGGTGGCGCAGATGTTCGGACCCGCCCAAGCCGCCGTCGGCAAGGCGGTCGCCGACAGTGTGGCCGGCGGCGTGATTTCCAAGGGCGACGCCGACAATCTCGTGATTGTTTGCGGTGTCTTCATCCATCCGAAAGCCAAGGATGACGTCAAGATCTATGATTACAACTACCAAGCCACCAAGCTGGCCATCCAGCGCACCATGAAGAATGAGCCGAAGATCGACGAGATTTTGTCCAAGAAGGATTCGGCGAAACATCCGTTCTCGCCGAAGTGAGAATTGCACGTTTAGCCGCGACCCGCAGGGGAGCGCGCGCTCTCCTGCGGGTCGCGGCTAACCAATCATCTTCCCATCAGGTAGGCTTTCAAATCCGCGCCGATCTTCTGGCAGCGTGTGCGCCATTCCAGATTGGCCATGCCATTGCCCGGCCGCATGATGAGCGTGATGGTCAGCATACTCGGCCGGGCCGGATCGCGGCGCTCCATGCGGAGTTCAACATCGGTCATGGTGGCGAGCTGCAAGACGCCGGACTTGCGTTCGCCGCGATCGAGAAGCGAAAAAAGTCCGCTCTTCTTCTTGGGAGGCTCCGGTTGTCCCAGGCGGACGCGAATCTTGCCCGGCACGGTCTCGATCACCTGGCTGCCCAGGTCGTGCAGGAAGCCTTTGAGCTTGAGCATGGCCATCGCCTCGGGCATGTCCGCCTCGAACTCGTGTCGCAGGGCGTGACGGTCGGCAGCGGTCGGTAGTGGGGTGCTCGGCGGCTGGCGATTCACGGGTTCGGTTTTGGGCGGTTCCGAGGCGGGCTGCTTGATATTGAAGAGTCCCGAGCCGGTGCGCCGCGGTGCGGACAGCCGCCTGCCCAGGGCCGATTCATAGCGATGCGACAACTCGGCCGCGTCGTTGGGCCGCTGTTCGGGTTGCTTGGCCAGGCAGCTTTGGACCAGCCGTTCCACGGCCGGCGGAATGTTCGTGCAGCCACGCTCGGCGAAACCGGGCGGCGTTTCATGGGCGTGGGCGCGCAACAGCGCTCGGCCGAGGAATGCTCGAACGGCCGGCGTCCCGTCAGCATCTCGTAGAGCACCACGCCCGCGCTGTACAGGTCGCCGCGCGCGTCGATGTCGTGGCCGAGCGCTTGCTCCGGGGCGATGTACTCCGGCGTCCCCGAAGCCTCCGGCACCGTGACATCGGCGAGGTCGTCGGCGCCAATGTAGAGCATCGACTCCATCTTCGCCAGGCCGAAGTCCATCAGTTTGAGCGTCTCTTGCGGCGTGCCGGGGTAAAGGATCATCAGATTGCCCGGCTTGACATCGCGATGCACGATGCCGGCCTTGTGGGCCGCCCCCAACACATCGCACAGCTGGATGAGCAATCGGCCGGCCCGTTCCGGCGTCATCCGGCCGTCGCGGTGCAGCAGCACGCCCAGGTCGATGCCGCGCAGGTATTCCATCACCAGCACGGGACCGTTGCGATCGTTTGGCGAGGAGTCGTAATAGCCGACGGCGTTGGGGTGCTGGAAGCGCGACAGAATATGAATTTCGCGGCGGAAGAACTCACGCGGCTTGGATTGGTCGAGGAACTGCTCTTGCAGCACCTTGATCGCGACTTCGCGTTTGCTTTCGAGATGCTGGGCCAGCCAGATTTTGCACATGCCGCCCTGGTCGAGCAGACGGGAGACTCGGTACTTACCGAGCAACACTTGACCGAGCATGGTTGAATGCCTCGAATCCTAAATCGGGCTGGGGAGGCCTTCCGCTAAGGGGAGCCTCAACAAGTCTAGAGTGCGAATGGTCTTCGTGCCAGCGGCGCGACGTGATTTCTCCTCATAATCGCTAGGGTCGCCCCTTTCTCCGTCTTTCCGGTCCCCTTCCCGCCCCAAATGCTCTTTGACGAAAGGGCGGCCAGCTTCGACACTGCATATATCCCGGCGGGCGACCGTCCGAAGGCTTGAGGACCGAATTTCCGAGGCCGTACTTATGGATCAGATTTTGACCGGCGACTGCCTGCGTCATCTCGCCGCCTTGCCGGAAGCGAGCGTGAACTTGGCGTTCGCCGACCCGCCCTTCAACATCGGCTACGAATACGACGTGTACAACGACCGGCAGACCGCGCCGATTACCTGGCGTGGTCGGAGCGCTGGCTGGCCGGTGTGAAGCGCGTCCTCAAGCCGGACGGCTCGTTCTACGTGGCCATCGGCGACGAATACGTTGCCGAGCTGAAAGTGCGGCTCGACGCCTTCGGGTTGATGCTACGCAACTGGATCGTCTGGCACTACACGTTCGGCGTCAACTGCAAGCGTAAGTTCAACCGCAGCCACGCCCACATTTTGTATTACGTGATGGATCCCAAGCGCTTCACCTTCAACGCCGCGGCGGTGCGCGTGCCATCGGCCCGGCAGACGACCTACGCCGATCGCCGCGCCAACCCGACCGGCAAATTGCCGGACGACACCTGGATCTTGCGTCCGCAGGAGGACGCCCGCTTTTTCCCGGCCGACAGCGATACGTGGTATGTGGCCCGCGTGTGCGGTACGTTCAAGGAGCGCACGGAGCATCCGTGCCAGATGCCGGAGGCGGTGCTGGAACGCATCATTCAGGTGTCAAGCAATCCCGGCGATTTGGTCCTCGATCCGTTCGCCGGCAGCGGCACGACGCTGGCCGCGGCGAAGCGTTTGGGCCGGCGCTATCTCGGCATCGAACTATCCGCCGATTATGCCGAGCGTGTGCGCCAACGGCTGGCCGCGATTGAAGGGCAGCGCAAACAGGGATGAGAGCGTTAAGCGACGCTTCTGCGAACGTCAGAACAAACACGCTTCTGCGTAGCGTCGCTAAACGAAGACGAGTTTATTCCGCATAGCAGGCAACGATAGCAGAAAGCCGGCGGGTGGCACGCTGTTCACTGATGCCGTAATGCTCGGCGATGTCGCCGGCCGCCGCACAGACGGCGCGATGCTCGATCACTTCCAGCGGCAGGGATTGCTCGGCCGCCTCGGCACGCAGACCGGGACCGCTGAGGACCAGCACGGCCCCATGTACGGCGACGGCGGCTTCCACCTCGGGAATGCCCTGATTGGCCAGCCAGGCGTACTGCTGTTGTAAAAGCGTCTCAAACTTGCGGGAGAACTGTGCATCATCCAGTTCGCCGGAGCGATAGCGGCGTAACTGGCGGTTCAAGCGCTGGGCCAGGCGGGGCAGCACGATGTCCATCAGTTCTTTGCTCATGGCGACCCTCGGGATGGAGTGGATAGCCGGCCCCAGACGGCTCGCCGTCCGGACAGGGGGAGCAAGCTCCCCAACGTCCTTTACACATTCTAGGTTGTCCGGGCATGGCAAGCAAAACCACCTGACGGCGGAAGATGGATTATGACGCCCGGCGAGCGGGAATGGGAGGGACACAACGATATTTCCAGCCCCAAACCCGTCCCCGGACAGCGGATAGCCCTCGGACCATGCATCGGAAATTGATGAGAGAGGCCGTGGACACCTGGGAAGGAGAAGACTTGTCGCGCCGGCGGACGGCGGGTATAGCGGGGTCTCTGCTGTACCGAAACGCGCTGGATTGTTCGGAGCGAGGAATCATGCCGGCTCACCCTCTGAGACCCCGGATATGCGCCCTGCTCATCCCCGCTTTGCTGCTTTTGGGGCTGAGCCTGCGGTCTTATCACTATTTGCGCGATCGGGCCGTGTGGCAGGATGAGGCCGGCTTGTTGCTCACCGTGATGGGACGCGACTACGGCGACCTGTTCCGGGGCCAGCTGGATTATCACCAAGCCGCCCCACCGCTTTACCTGTGCGCCCTGAAAACCGTCAGCCAAACGCTCGGCGATGGCAGCCATACTCTGCGTCTGCCGTCGTTTCTGGCTAGTTGCGCCGCCCTGCTTTTATTCGTGCCGGTGGCGCGGCAGTTGCTACCCTCGGCGTCCGTACCCTGGGCCGTGTTTCTATTTGCCTGTTCCGAACAACTCTTGTGGCACGGTTCAGAAGCCAAGGTTTATTCCTTCGATGTCCTGGCCGCCGTGGTGTTGCTGGCCGTGCCGGTCCTTGATCGCTCCGATTCGCTCACACGGCAGCTATTTCTCTTTTCGTTTCTGGCTCCGCTGCTCCTTTTGTCGTCTTATCCCGCGTGTTTTCTCTGCACGGGGCTGCTCGTCGCTTATCTGCCGGTTGTTTACAATCAGAAACAATTGCGCGTCTGGCTGGCCTATGGCACCGTGGCCATGCTGACGGGAGCGACCCTCCTTTGGGTGGTGACAGGGCCAGCTCGCTCCCAGCACGATGCCGAAATCCATTCGTGCTGGGTTGCCTGTATGCCGGACTGGGACCAGCCGTGGACGGTCCTCCGCTGGCTGGCCGTATCGCCCTTTGAGATTGGCCGTTATTGCTGCAAACCCGTGGGACAGGTGTTGGCGATCCTCGCGGTGCCGGGAGCGGTGATGCTCTGGCGACGCGGCTCGCGCACCCTCGTGGGGATGATGACCGCTCCGCTGGTGCTGAACCTGGCGGCGGCGTTCCTGCATCGCTATCCGTTCGGCGGCGCTCGCATCACGGTTTACGCGGCGCCGGCTATCCTGCTCCTGGGTGCCGCGGGAGTGCCGCCGGTCCTGGCCTGGCTGAGCGAACGCAATTGCTGTCTAGGCGTTGGGCTGACCGTTCTCCTCGCGGTGCCGCTGGCCTCATCGCTGTGGCAAGTCGCGTATCCCTGGCGTGAGGCGGACATTCCGTCTGCTGCGGCTTACGTGTCTTACCAACGGCATTCCGGCGAGTTGGTGCTGGGCAATGACGTGGCCCAGCAGTATTACTTCCGCCGCCTGGGGCCGGCCTTTCATCTGCTGGACGGCTCACCGATGCCCGTCCCGCACGGCAATCGACTGTGGGTTGTGATGACCGTGGCCTTGCCGCAAACCGAACGAGTCCGCATGGCCTCCCATCTCGCCCCGCACGGCTGGCGCGCGCTGGTGCAGCACGAGTTCCCCTACACCACCGTCATGCTGTTCGCTCGCTGAGCGCCCTCAGCGATCCGGCAACTGCCAGTCGATGGGGGTCTCGCCGAGATCTTCGAGCGCTTGGTTGACGGCCGAGAACGGTTTGCTGCCGAAGAACTTCTTGGCCGACAGCGGCGACGGATGCGCCCCGGCCACGATGCGATGGCGGTCGGTGTCGATGAGCTTGATCTTCTTCTGCGCGTACGCGCCCCAGAGCAGGAAAACGACCGGCTCGGGGCGATCGCTGAGCGCGCGGATGACCGCGTCGGTGAACGTCTCCCAGCCCTGATTCTTGTGGGAGGTCGGCTTGTGGGCGCGCACCGTCAGGACGGCGTTGAGGAGCATGACGCCCTGTTCCGCCCACGGCACGAGATAACCGTGATTGGGGATCTTGCAGCCCAGATCGTTGTGCAGTTCCTTGAAGATATTCACCAGCGAGGGCGGCGGCCGGGTGCCCGGCTTGACCGAGAAGCATAAACCATGTGCCTGCCCCTCGTCGTGGTAGGGATCTTGGCCCAGGAGCAACACCTTGACCCGATGGTAGGGCGTCAGCTTGAAGGCGTTGAACACGTCGCCTTCGGGCGGATAGACCGTGTGCTCCGAGCGCTCTTCATCGACGAACTCTTTGAGCTGCTGGAAATAGGGTTTCTTCAGCTCGTCGGCCAGGACCGCCTTCCAGTCGTCGGGGAGTTGTACACGCATGAGGGTGCAAAAGGGTCATCTGGGTTTGACGGGTGCCTTTCCGGGAGGCTGGGCGCCATTCCTGGGCCAGCGGTTGACTTGTCCTTGCTGTTGCGGAAACGGGTTGCCCGGTCCACGGGCGAAGGAGTTGATACCGCCGAAATACGAGCCGGTGTATCCGAAAGCGGTGGGATGGCCGGTCGAAGGCAGGGGCGTATTGATGTCCTGATCGGTCACCCCCGGCCGCTGAGGCAGAAGGTTCCTCATCCCCTGGAGTGAGCCGTAGATCTGGTTGCGATCCTGCCGGCGCTGGAATTCGGGCTGTACGCCGAGGAAATAGTTCGCGGCCGCATCACCGCCGCGCAGCATGTTGAGCCAGGGTGAAAGCTGCGTTTGGTAGCCGGGACCGAAACGCGGCGGCTGGTAAGGATAAATGTTCTGGGCCAGCGCGGGAACGACGCCCAGCACGAGCGAGCCGAGTGTTGCCACGATCGGAGACAGCATTAATCGCTGCATGACATCCTCCCGTTGCCGGCGGACGATCTCTGTCCTTCAACGTACCCGCGTCTCCCCAGCCGGACAAGGCTTGACCGCGACTTCACGGCTATCCGTTGAGTTTCGGTACCGGCACAATCGCTTCCTTAGTTCACCAGCCCGCAGCGCGAGGGTTATTGCGAACCCTTGCTCGCGCTGCGGGCTGGTAAGGCACATGGCTATCGGATCGCGCCGAGGCCGCCGAGGCCGCCGAAGCTGGTGCCGTTCTTGATGGTGTTGACTGTGCTGGCGCCCAGCAAGGTCGCACCGAAGCCGCGCAAGATCGGCGACAACCGCTTGGCCAGCCAGGTATCGCCCTTGATCCACGGGTCGGAATCGACGTAGATGCGATCGCCCGGGAAAATCTGGTAGTTGGTGGCGCTCTCGCCTCGTTGCGTGATGCCGCACCAATCCACGGGCAGGATCTTCGGAGGCTCGCCGGGGCGCGTGGCGCGGGCGAGCCACACTTTCTTCTTGGACGCGACGGCCGGCAAGCCGTTGACACGGGCCAGCGCGTCCAGCACGTTCTCGTTGCCGGTGACGAGGGTCGGATAAACCTGCTGTCCGTAACCGCCGCCGTCGGTGATGACGTAATAATACTTGCTGTTGTAACTGAGTACGTCCACTTGCAGCTCCGACTTGATCTGCTCGATCGACAAGCTCAGGCCCGTTATCTTCTCCTTGAGTCGCAGGGCGACGGCGTCGGCGATCTGCTCGACGGTCATGCCGGCGACGTAGATCTTGCCGTAGATGCCCAGGTTGACCGTGCCGTCGGGGGCGACCAGGTGCTGGCCCTCGATCACCTGAAGCTTGAGCGTCACGGCCGTGGAAGCCTGAATGAGCAACAAGTCCGGCGGTTCCACCACGTAGGGCGGCAGCGATTGTTTCTCGAACTCGCGCGGGATATACCCTTGCGGCCCCTGAACCACCGGCACTGGCGGGCCGGCGATGGCGATGGCGGGAATGGGTTGTAGCCGGCGCGGTTGCGGCAGGTTGCCGTTGGGTGTCGCGCCGGGAGAGGACGGGTCGTCGCCGATAAAAATGCCGGGCGTCGCCTCGTGCGGAACCGCGTTGTCCACGGAGTTCATGACAACCACCTGCCCGCCCATTTTCGTCGCGACCACCGGAACGGTCCCGTTGAGGTTCGGGCCAGGTTCCGTCTGTTCGGCGCTGACGCGCTGCACCGGCTGCCACGAACTTGCGATCACGGCCGGGCCTTTCGCGCTGGTCGAGACGGCCGGCACCTGCTGGAGCGTGATCGGCGTCACGCCCTGCGCGGGCGCGGCGGCGGGAGTGAAGCCGGACACAAGCGGGGTCTGAGCCGTCCCCGTAGGCGTCCCCTCGCGGTGCAGCAGGGACAAGAGACGGCTTGTCGGCTGGCCGGTGCTCTTGGGCATGGAGAAGGCGTCGTGGTCGGTGGTGAGGCTGGATTGGCAGCCCAGGCCGGCCGTGAACAGGCCGGCGAGGGCGGCGGTCCCGGCCAGGAGCAATCCTCGGCTTCGGAAAGGCATGACCCGATCCTCGGTGGTAAGTGTCGCTGCGTCCGTGCGGCGAGTCGGGACACGGAAGCGCACCCGCAAGCAGCGCGAAACTTCCTGCTCGCGCCCCGCGGGCACACTCCGGGGCGGGACGCAAATTGTCCCGCCCGCCGAAATTATCGGTAACGCCGCTAACCCTGTTTGACCCCCACTCCCCCGAAGCACGCCGCCGGGCCAACTCGCGCAGGTTAAGACTGCTACATCGGAGCCTTTTTACCGCCGTACACCCAATTTGCCTCCCTTGCCCCACGCGCAATCTCCGCGGTTTTCAGGCCGGATTCGGCTTTGCAAGCCCTATTGTTCGCCCATTTCAACATGTGCGAACCCGTCTTGACGGGCGATGCAAACGGGCAGTAAGATTCCCTCTCGCCACGAACTACCCCTCAGCCGGACGCTTCGGGGTATGGATATAGGTGGATGGATCGGAGCCGGAATCCCGCGGCCGGAAGGAACTGGTTCGCGTCACCTGGAAAGGATGCCATGACTTCTCCGACTGCCAACGCCCCGACCCGTTCGTTCTCTTCCCTGGCACCCCTGCTTGTGGTGCTGGGTTGTTTGCTGTGGGCATTCTGGGGCACCTTGGTCGAACTGGCCCACGTCTGGAACACCAACGACCAGTATTCGCACGGCTATCTCGTCCCCAGCTTCGCGTTGCTCCTACTCTGGCTGCGCCGCGGTCAACTCGCCGGACGGACGGCCCGTCCGAACCTGCTGATCGGCGGGCTGCTTCTCGGACTTGGTATTGGTCTGCGTCTGGTCGGCGTTTACTGGTATTATCTGTGGCTTGATACGGTCTCGATCTTGCCGTGCGTGGCCGGTGTGTGCTGGCTCCTTGGCGGCTGGACCGCGTGGCGCTGGGCGTGGTCGGCAATCCTGTTTTTGGCCTTCATGATTCCACTGCCTTACCGTTTGGCCACCGCCCTGTCCGCGCCGCTCCAGAGTTTGGCGACCGTGACCAGCACGTTCATCATGCAAGCCATCGGTCTGCCGGCCCTGTCCGAAGGCAACGTCATCATCCTCAACGAAGCTCGCATCGGCGTCGTCGAGGCGTGCAGCGGCCTGCGGATGCTGGTCGTCTTCGTCGCCCTGTCGGCGGCGATGGCCCTTCTGACGCGCCGGCCGTGGCTCGACAAACTGATCCTGCTCGTCAGTGCCGTGCCTATTGCTATCGTGTCGAACCTCCTGCGCATCACCGTTACCGGCATCCTGCATGAAACGACCAGCAGCGAGACGGCCAACGCCTTCTTTCACGACCTCGGCGGCTGGCTCATGATGCCGCTGGGCCTCGTGCTTTTGGCCGTGGAATTGAAAATCCTCTCCCATCTGCTCGTCGATCCGCCGCCCGCGTCGCCCCGAGTCGTCCGCGATCCGTCGCTGCGGCGCGTGCGCCGGCAAGCGCCGGTGCGTGGCCGACAAACCAGGCCCGCGGCGGCACTGCCGCGCGAGCCGGAAATGCCGCCCGTTGCCGCCAACCCCACGGCCGGGAGGAGTTGAGCCATCGCCTCGCCGGCCGGCGCCGGAACGCCGGTCGGTCCCGCCCGTCTCTACGGAACCCAGAGAAGAAGAGCAGACGATTCACCACGGAGCCGCAGCCCATTTGAATTTTCTGTTTAGCCGCGAGCCGAAGGCGAGCGCGGCCTGACGAACGGTTTGCCACGAGGGCAGGCCGGTTTCTGGGTCCGACAGGATAGGGAGATCCCGCCGTGATACCGCAGGATGCTGGTTTCCCCGACCCCAATAACGTGCCGCCGTCGCGCCGCGAGGACAAACCCGTCGCCGGGCGCATCGAGTCGGCCCGCCGCGCCGCGCTCATGGAAGAGCAAGCGGTGCCGGCCGCCCTGTCGTCGGCGCCGGACATGGGAACTTTCCTGCGCGCCCTGCGCCGCCGCTGGATCGCGGCCGCGGCGCTGGGCGGCAGTCTCGCCATCGTCGCCGCGCTGGCCGCCTGGTTTTTGCTCTCACCCAAGTACATCGCCTTCGGCCGCGTCCGCGTCGCCTACGAAACGCCGACCATCGGCCTGGCCGGACAGACCGGCGGCCAGGGTAACTTCCTTACCACGCTGAAGACGCAGGCGGCCCAGATCACGAGCCGGCCCGTCATCTGGTCGGCCCTCAAACGCGACGAGTTGAAACGCCTCAATCTGGAGTCCACGGGCAAAGACCCCGCCCAGTACATCGAGGAAGAACTCAAGGTCGAGTTTCAGGACAATCAAGAGCTACTAACGATCACGATGGGCGCCAGCGAGTCGGAGGTTTCGCTGGCCGTCGTGAAGGCGATCATGGATTCGTACATGGACGACATCGTGTACTCCGAGACGCGGGCGCACGAGAGCCGGGTCGCCGAGTTGGACAAGGTGTTCACCGCCAGCGCCGCCAGCCTGAAACAGAAGCGCGACAGCCTGAAAGAGATGACGAAAAAGTCGGGAATCCCCGACCCGCAGCTGCTCAGCTTGCACCTCAACGAATTGCAGTCGCGCATCCGCGACGCCACGACGCAACAGAACGGCATCCGTCTGGAGTTGGTGAAGGCCCAGGCGGATTTGGCCAGCCACAAGGCACGCATCAGCGCGCTCAAGGATCCGACGATTTCCCTGGCCGCCCTGGAGGCGGCGCTCAAGGCCGATACCGAGGCACAACGTTACCAGGGCTTGATCTCTCGCTACCAGGATGTCGTCACCGATTTCGAGGAGAAAACGCCGGGCCAGCAGTGGCCGACCCTCGTCGCGGCCAAGAGCAAGATCAAAAACTTGCAGGTTAAACTCGACAAGCGCAAGAAGGAGCTGCAAGAAGACCTGGCCAAGCACGCCGGCACCTTCGGGGCTGGCGGACGCGAGGAGATGGAGCTGGCCCGCGTGCAGAAGGAAAATCAGATCAGCGCCCTGGAGCAATTGCACAAAAAGCTCGACGGCGAGATCAAGGAGCTGAACGGACAGCTCGCCGAGGTCAAGGTGGCCGACCACGAGCAGGACAGCCTGCGCGACGCGATCCACCAGGAGGAGTTGCTCGTCAACGACCTGGCGATGAAGTTGAAAAAGGAGCAGGTCGAGCTGCACGCGGCCCCGCGCATCAGCAAGTTCCAGGACGCGGAACTCCAGAAAAAGGACATGAAAAAGCAAATCCTCGGCACGCTGGTCGCGCCGGTGGTCATGCTGTTGGCGGTGTGCATGGCCCTGGCGTGGACGGAAGTGCGACACCGGCGCATCCGCTCGGCCGGCGAGGTGTCCGGCGGCCTGGGCATCCGCATCATCGGCGCCGTGCCGTCGCTGCCGAACTTCCAGCGCCACCTCATCGACCCGGCCGGCGAGCCGGACCTGGAAGGGCATCCGGCGCTGGAGTCGATCGACGCCCTGCGCACACAGCTCTTGCGCGACGCCGACGCCGAGGCGACCCGCGTGGTCATGGTCACAAGCGCCACCCGCGGCGAGGGCAAGACGACCGTGGCCAGCCACCTGGCCAGCAGCCTGGCGCGGGCCGGCCGCAGGACGCTGCTCATCGACGGCGATCTGCGTGCACCCTCGGCCCATCAGCTCTTTGAATTGCCGATGCAGCCGGGGTTCAGTGAGGTGGCTTTGGGCGAAGTGGAACTGACCGACGCGATTCAGGCGACAACGCTTGATGGCCTGTCGTTCATGGCGGCCGGTCAGTGGGACCGCGAGGTCTTGCAGGCATTGGCTCGCGACGGACTGGAAGGAATTTTCGAGAAATTGCAGGAAGAATTCGACTTCGTGGTCATCGACTCGCACCCGGTCCTGCCGGCGACCGATTCGCTGTTGATCGGCCAGCGCGTCGATGCGGTGATTCTGTCGGTGCTGCGTGAGGTCAGCCAGATGCCGCGCGTGTACGCGGCGTCGCAGCGGCTGACCACGCTCGGCATCCGCGTCCTGGGTGCGGTCGTCAATGGCGCCGACCCCGAGGAGGCGCTCGCCGCCACGGCGAGCGCGCGTCTGGTCGCTCATTGATTTTGGTCAGCGACGCTTCGCAGAAGCGTTGAAAACACGCTTCTGCGAAGCGTCGCTAAACGGACGAGGAACACAACCATGATGCGATGGTTCGCGGCCCTGATCGGTTCGATGGCCCTGATCGCTTGCGGGATCGTCCACGGCTTCTGGACCGACCGCTGGCAACCGCCGGTGGAAACGGAGCAGGCGGCCGCCCGCCTGGATTCGGTGACGCTGGAATTGGGCGAGTGGGACGGCGAAGTGATCCCCGTCAAAGCCGGTGACGGCGGCGCGGGCGTCGCCGGCTGCATCCAGCGCCGCTACGTCAACCACAAGACCGGCGCGGCCGTGACGCTGTTCCTGGTCTGCGGCCGGCCGGGGCCGGTGTCGATCCACACGCCCGAAGTGTGCTACGGCGCCAACGGCTACCTGGTCGGTAGCAAAAGCCGCGTCGAGATGGACGAGGGCGGCGATAACTTGTGGAAGACGGACGCCGTCCGGGCCAGCGCCAGCGAGGAGACACGCCTGCGGTTGTACTGGGCGTGGAACGGCGGCAACGGCTGGTCGGCGTCAGAGGACGCGCGCTTGCAGTTCGTCCGTTATCCGGTCTTGCACAAGCTCTATGTGGTCCGCGAATTGAACGCACTGGGCGAGTCCGGCGCGAGCGAGCCGTGTCAGGAGTTCCTGCGAGTGCTCTTGCCCGTGTTGCAAAAAACGCTTTTCGCCCCAAGCTCGTAGACGGCATCGCACCGGAGCGATGAGAACGTGGCGACCCGATTGTCTGTTGTTCCTTGCATGGAGGCGAATCCCTTGCCGACGAAAAGTAACCGCCGGCCGGCCCGAACCGAGACCTCGCCCGCAACGCTGCGCTTTCCCCGCGAGCGCTTGCCCGTCGGCCGCGAGCCGATCCGCCCCCTTCGCAACCGCTGGTATCTGTCGTGCAAATACGCCGCGGATTTCGTGCTGGCCGCGCTGCTCGCCGTACCCGCTGTGCCGATCGTCTTTTTGGCCGCCGCGCTCGTCCGCCTGACTTCACATGGCCCGGCCTTTTACACGCAGGCGCGTGTAGGCGAGGATGGCCGACTGTTCACGATCTGGAAGATTCGCTCGATGATCCACAACTGCGAGTCGCTGACCGGCCCGCGCTGGTCGATGCCCGGCGACCCGCGCGTCACACCGATCGGTTTCCTCCTCCGCGTCACCCACCTCGACGAGCTACCGCAACTTCTGAACGTGTTGCGCGGCGAGATGAGTCTGATCGGCCCGCGGCCGGAACGGCCTGAATTTGTACCGGAACTGGAGCGCGAGCTGCCCGGTTACTGGCAGCGCCTGACGGTGCGACCCGGCGTCACGGGGTTGGCCCAGGTGCAGCTGCCGCCCGATTCGGACCTGACCAGCGTGCGCCGCAAACTCGCTCACGACCTGTATTACATCCGCCATCTCGGCCCCTGGCTCGACGTACGCCTGCTCGCCTGTACCGCGCTTTACGCGCTCGGGTTGCCGTTTAGACACGTCGGCAAATGGCTCGGCATCCCAGATGGCGATAAGGTCGAGGACGCGATGTGCGACATTCTGGAGGAAATGCCCGCGCCCTGCGCCGGCTGAGTGCTTGATTTCGCCCGTGGGAGGAGTGAATTCCTTTTTTTCTTCAGGGACGAAGAAAATGAACGAACTGGCCATCGGACAGGAAACGGATCGCCACCCGAGCCAGCCCATCCTGCGTCTCGCCCCGGAGACGACTGCCCAACGTCCCTTCATCTCTATCATTGTGCCGGTACGCAACGAGGCCGCGTTCCTCGCCGACACGCTGCACCAGTTGCTCGAACAGGGCTACGACAGGGGCCGTTTCGAAGTGATCGTCGCCGACGGGCGTTCCACCGACGACACGCGCACCATCGTGGCCGCCCTGCAAACGCGCTACGCCAATTTACAATTGCTCGATAACCCGCGGCAATGGTCGAGCGCCGGCCGCAATGCCGCTGTGCGGGCGGCGCGCGGCGAGATCATCTTGCTCATGGACGGTCATTGCGATTTGGCCAACCCGCATTATCTGTATTATCTCGCCGAGGCGTTTGCCGAGTCTCGCGCCGACTGCGTGGGCCGGCCGCAGCCGTTGAACGTGACGGGAGCGACCGGCGTGCAGCAGGCCATCGCCGCGGCGCGGGCATCCCGGCTGGGGCACCACCCGGCCTCGCACATTTACTCCGACCGCGAAGGCTACGTGCCGCCGCAGAGCGTGGCCATTGCCTACCGTCGAGAGGTCTTCGACATGGTCGGCCTGTTCGACGAGGCGTTCGACGCCTGCGAGGACGTGGAGTTTAATCATCGTGTGGCGCGGGCGGGGATGACGTGCTGGTTCACGCCGCGCGTTCAGGTGCATTACCACCCACGCGCCAGCCTGACGGGACTGTTCCGCCAGATGGTTCGCTACGGCCGTGGCCGGGTGCGGCTCTTGCGCAAGCACCCCGATACCTTCTCGTTGCCCGGTTTCGTCCCGGCGGCGTTCGTGGCGGGCGTCGCCCTGGGACCGCTGGTGGCGGCATGGAGCGCGTTGCTCGGAATGCTGTATGTCGGCGTCCTCGGCGTGTACGTCGTGACACTTCTGCTTGCCAGCGCGGCTCTTTCGCTGCGCCGGCGCGATATGCGACTGTTGCCCGTTTTACCGCTGGTTTTCCTGGCGATTCACGCCGGGGCCGGGGTGGGTGTGTGGTGCGAATTGCTCCTCGGCCCACGTCGAACTCCAGATGGCGAGGCCGTATCTGAACCGTTGCCGCTGCGGCGGGCAGCCTGAAACATGCGAGGAACCGCTCATGCAAACGGCTGCTGAAACGCCGCGATCAAAGATGCTCGACGCGATGCCGCGCCCGGCCCGACCTCTGCGCATCGTGATGGTCGATGAGGAATTGCCCTATCCGCCGACTTCGGGCAAGCGTATCCGCACCCTCAATCTGACGCTGCGCCTGGCGACCGCCATGAGCTGACATACGTATGTCACCGGAACGCCGATCCGGGTGAGTCCCGACGAGCGGCCGAGTTTTTCGCCGACCACGGCATCGAAACTGTTGTCGTGGACCGAACCGTACCGGCGAAATCGGGTCCGAGTTTTTATCTGCGCCTGGCCGCCAACCTCCTGTCGCCGTTGCCGTACTCGGTGGCCAGTCACACCAGTCGGGCACTGCGGCAGGCGCTGGAGGATCTGGCGCGGACGCGGCCGGTGGACGTGTGGCATTGCGAATGGACTCCCTACGCCGAGGCGCTCCGGGGCATCGCAAGGGGCCGGCGCGTGGTCATGGCCCACAACGTCGAAACCGTGATCTGGCAGCGCTACTACGAAACCGAGCCGAACGCGCTGCGCCGCTGGTATATCGGCCGGCAGTGGCGCAAATACCACCGCTTCGAGCGCCGCGCGCTCGGCGAAGTCGAGCACACGATTGCCGTCAGCGACGTGGATGCGCGGCGCTTCCGTCACGACTTCGGGATCGAGCGAATCGACGTGGTGGAGAATGGCGTTGATACGGCTTATTTCCAGCCACAGGTGACGCGGCGCGAACCGGGTCGGCTCCTGTTTCTCGGCAGTCTCGATTGGCGGCCCAACCTCGATGGCGTGCAACTGCTCCTCGACCGAGTTTATCCGGCTGTACGCGCAGCCGAACCATCGGCGCGGCTGTGCCTGGTGGGTCGCAATCCGCCGGAATCATTGCGACGACAGGTTTCCGCAATACCGGGGGTCGAGCTACACGGCAGCGTTCCCGACGTGCGGCCGTACCTGGCCGCTTGCGGAATGCTTGTCGTGCCGCTGCGGATCGGCGGCGGTTCTCGGCTCAAGATCCTCGAAGCGCTGGCGAGCGGAACGCCAGTTGTCTCGACGCGCATCGGCGCCGAGGGATTATGCCTGGAAGCGGGCCGCGATCTCACCGTCGTTGAAGACATCGAGGATTTGGCCGAAGCGTTGGTGAAGGGCATTCGCGATCCGAAAAGAATGCAAAATCAGGCGGAATACGGGCGCGAGCGAGTGCTGGATCGCTACGACTGGGATCGACTGACAGGGCAGCTTGAACAGGTGTGGATGCGGTGCGCGACGGAACCGGGAAATGATCGGGCCGCCGACGGCCCGCAGGGGAAGTTTTCGCTATGAATGTCGTTCATTTGACCGCGTCCACGTTTCACGGCGGACCGGAGCGGCAGATGTTGGGACTGGCCCGCAGCCTGCCCGCCGGCGTGCAAACAGTTTTTTTGTCCTTCGCCGAGGGCGGGCGGTGCCGGCAATTTCTCAGCACGGCCCGGCACCACGGCTTCGAGGCGGTGGGCCTGACACACGACACGCCGCACCTGTGGGCCGCCATGCGCGAGATCACCGGCCATCTCGATCGCGTCGGGGCCGACGTGCTGTGCTGCCACGGCTACAAGGCGAACCTGGTGGGCCGGCTGGCGTCGCGGCGGCGGCAAATCCCGGTCGTCGCCGTCGCGCGGGGGTGGACGGCCGAGAACTTCAAGGTTCGCCTCTACGAACGGCTGGACCGCTTTCACCTGCGCTGGATGGATCATATCGTGTGCGTCTCCGAGGCGCAGGCAGCCAAGGTCCGCCGCGCCGGCGTCCGGCCCGAGCGCATGAGCGTCATTTACAACGCCATCGACCCATCGCGCTTCGCCGAGCCGGACAAGCGCTACCGCGCCAAGCTGCTGCGCTACTTCCGCCAGCCGCGCACGCGCATCCTCGGCGCGGCCGGCCGGCTCAGCCCGGAGAAGGGTTTTGAGATTATGGTAGCCGCGGCTGAGCGCGGTGCTGCGCACTCATCCGTCGGTCGGCTTCATCCTGTTCGGCGACGGGCCGGAGCGCACTCGCTTGCAGCAGCAGATCAACGCGGCCGGGTTGAATCACACCTTCATCCTGTCCGGTTTTCGGGCGGACCTCGACCGCTTTTTGCCGCACTTCGATCTGCTCGTGCTGCCGTCGTACACGGAGGGTTTGCCCAATGTCGTCCTCGAAGCGTTCGCGGCGGGCGTGCCCGTGGTGGGCACCGCGGTCGGCGGGACGACGGAGGTGATCGAAGACGGGGTTAGCGGCCATCTCGTTCCGGCTGGCGATGCCGACACTATGGCCGAACGCATTGCGGAGTCCCTCGCAAACGCGGACAAATTGCCGGAGATGGGTCGCCAGGGCCGGCGGCGCGTGCAGGGAAAGTTCGGCTTCTCGACTCAGGCGCGGCTGTATCACGAGCTGTTCGTGAAGCTCTGTCCTGATGCTCCGAGCGCGAAAAACCGTGAAGCGGAGAGGTGTTTGGAAAGCCAAACTGACCGGGCGGAATCGGCGCTGCTGTCGGCGGATACCACCGATGACGACCTCTTCGCGATGGGGGCGACATGGGACCGTTGATGAAGCCAGAACCGGCGCGCCACCGCGCAAGAGCCGTTCCGGTTTTATGCTCGCCGCATCGGCGCGGCCGGTGCGGGTTTGTTTTCTCATCGACGAACTGGCGGCGGCCGGGACCGAGACGCAATTGCTCGCGCTCATTCGGAACCTGGATCGACGGCGCGTGCGGTCGTATTTGTGCTTGTTGCGAGGTGACAACCCCTTGTCACAAAAGTTGGAACCGGACGGCTGCCCAATCCTGCGACTGGGCGTGCATTCGTTGCATCATCCACGAACGCTCGTGCGGGCCTGGCAGTTCATCCGCTTCCTGCACCGCGAACGCATCGACGTCTTGCAAGCGTACTTTCCGGACAGCAGTTATTTCGGCATCCCAGCCGCGTGGCTGGCGGGCGTGCCGCATCGCCTGCGAACGCGCAACAATCTCGGCCACGCCCTGACGCCGCTGCACCGGCGACTGGGGCGCATGCTCAACGTCTTGACGACGGCGACGGTAGCGAACTGCGCGGCGGCGCGACAGGCATTGCTGGATGCGGAGGGGCCTCGGCTGGATACCGTCGTGGTACTCGAAAACGGCGTCGATTTGGGACGCTTCCGCAACATTCCTCTTCCGAGAGAGCGAGTAACGGCTGACCGGACGTGCGTCGGCGTGGTGGCGAATTTGCGACCAATCAAGGGGCTGGATGTATTCATTCGCTCGGCGGCTCTATCTGCGCCATCCGCATCCGCACGCCGTCTTCGAGGTGGCCGGCGAGGGTGAGTTGCGAAGGCCATTGGAGGAACAAGCCGAGGCGGAGGGGTTGGTGGGCCGATTTCGGTTGCGGGGCGGCGTGGACGACATGCCCGGATTCCTCGCTGGTTTGGATGTCGCGGTCTTGTGCTCGCACGCCGAGGGCATGTCCAACGCGCTGCTCGAATACATGGCGGCCGGACGGCCAATCGTCGCCACGGCCGTCGGCGCAGCGCCCACACTGATCGAGCACGAGGTACACGGGCTGCTCGTGCCGCCGGGAGATGCGGTGCGGTTGGCCGAGGCGATCGGGCGATTGCTCGTCGATCGACGCCTGGCCCAACGGCTAGGCGAATCGGCCCGCCGGCGAGCGCTGGAACGCTACGGCCGCGCGGCGATGGTGCGACGATTCGAGGGTTTTTATGAACAGTTGCTCATGGGGAGTTCCCACTCATGCCCGACATCCTGACCGACATCCTTGGTAAACCGGGCCGTTTCTGGGGCGACAGCACCACCTTCGTCGGGCCGAAGCAGCCGCCCGCCTGGCTGCTCCGCCTGGCGGGCAAGCGCTGGGCGTATAACCTGACCGGGGTAATCGCCGCCCTGCGGATGTTCGCCCTGCGGCGACACTGTCAAGGCGTTGTCACCGACGGCGGCTCCAGCGGAATGCTTTTCGCCTGGTTGCAAGCGCTGTGTCCGTGGGGACGCAAGCCGCATGTGTTGATCGACTGTCTCTGGGAGCGGTCCGAATCGCCGCTGCGCAACTGGCTCAAGTCGCTGCGCGTCCGGCTGGCGGCCCGCTCCGTGCATCGCTTCGTCGTTTGGGCCAGCCACGAAGCGGAAGACTTCGCCCGCGTCTTCGGCCTCCCGAAATGGCAACTGGAGTACGTGCCCTTCCACCACACGCTACACGATTACGACTACAAGGTTCGCGACGACGGCTATCTGTTTGCGGGAGGTAACTCGGATCGCGATTATCGTACTTTAGTCGAGGCGGTGTGCCCTCTCGATGTGCCCGTGTGGATCGCCTTGACCCAGCGTGACCTGCTGGCGGGGGTGAACGTGCCGCCGCACGTCCGCGTCGAGGCCACCACGCCGGAGGGCTTTCGCCAAGCGATGGCGGGCGCCCGACTGATCGTCGTGCCGATGCGGAAAGGCACGCTGCGTTCGGGCGGTCAACAGACGTGTCTGAATGCGATGCTGCTCGGCAAACCGACCATCGCCGTCGGCCGCCGCTGGGCCGTCGATTTCATCACCGATGGCGAGGACGGTCTCATCGTCGATTACGAGGACGCCGAAGATTTACGCCGGGCAGTGCGCTGGGTGCTGGAGCATCCCGACGCCGCTCGAAAGATGGGCGAGCGCGGCCGGGAACGCGCCGCCGGGTTCACGACCGAACGCTGTATGCGGACCATCCACGACCTCGTCTTGGACGCGGCGGGTCGCGGCCGGACGCAAAAAATCCATTGCCCCACCCCTGCCCTGGAGTTCATGCACGATGCCCGTACAACCAGCAACCTTCGCTGATCCGTCCGCTCGCACGGAAACCAGGCCGGCAAGCCGTCCGGTTGTCGCCGGCCGAGCGCGGCCGCGCGTGCTCGTCGTCGCCCGCTGGCCGGTGGGCGGTATCCGCACGCACCTACTTTCCAACTGCTCCGCGCTGAGCGAGACCGGGTTCCGTTTCACTTTCGTCGGCCCGGCCGACGAATCGCTGGACGGCTTGCGCGAGGGATTGGGCGACGGCGGGGAAGCCGAATTCCTCGGCGCTCCGGTTGAAAATCGCCGCTGCCGGCTGTGGCCGGTGGTGCGCGGCCTGCTCCGCGAGGGCCGGTTCGACTTGCTGCACTCGCACGGCGTCACGGCGGCGGCTCACGCCGCGCTCGCCAACCTCGGCGTGGGTGTGCCCCACGTCGTTACCCTGCACGAACCGCTGCGGACGGGCCAGTTTTCCGGCTGGCTGGGGCCGCTCAAACGCTGGACGCTGGCCAAGGCGCTGCAACAAGCCGACTCGATCGTCACCGTCAGCGCGGATTTGCGGACAAATTTACTCGACTATTTCTCCGTACTGCGCGAACGGGCCGAACAGGTCGTCACCATTCCCAACGGGATTCATGCCGAGCGGTACGCTGTCCCGCCAGAACGGCCGGCCAACGACCTGCGCGAACGGCTGGGCCTGGACTCGCAGCCGTTTCTCATCGGCTTTTTGGGCCGTTTCATGCCGGAAAAAGGTTTCCCTGTGCTGCTGGAAGCGGTCGAACGCCTGGCACGGGAAGAGACCGTGCGGCCGTTCCACCTGGTCGGCTTCGGCAGTGGGGATTTTCGCCGCGAATATCAGAAGGCCATCCTCCGCCGCGGCCTGGACCGGTGCGTCACGCTGCTCGACTTCGTGGCGGACGTGCAGCCGGTGCTGCGGCAACTCGATCTGATCGTGGTGCCGTCCTTGTGGGAGGCGTCGTCTTTGGTGTCGATGGAGGCGATGGCCTCGGGCGTGCCGGTGCTGGGTTCGGATTGCATCGGCCTGCGCGAAGTGCTGAAGGACACGCCGTCGCGCATGGTTCCGTCCAGCGACTCTTCCGCGCTGGCGGCGGGATTGCGGGCGGCCCTTGAGGAACCGTGGACCGAAGCGGCCCGCGACTTCGCCGCCGAGGCGCAGGCCCGCTTCGACAATGTTCATTCCGTGCATCTTTTGATGGATTTGTGTGAAGCTCTGGCGGGCGGATCGCGGCGGAATGGTCGAGTGCACGCGGCGTAAGAGAAATCGAAATTCATGGTACACACGGCATGATCTGGCTGCTCGGTGGATATATGTGGTTGTTCGTGCATCGGCCGTTCGAGGTCTGGCCGGTACTCGGCGCCCTGCAAATCGAGCGCGTTTACATGATCGTGATGCTCGTGGTGTGGCTCGTGTCGCCGGGCAAGGGCTGGGTGCCCAACCGCATCCATTATGCGATGGCCGCCTTTACCGTGTTCCTGACGGTATCCTGGCTGCTCAGCCCCTACATGGAGCAGCCCATCTGCGCGGACACCATCGAGAATTATTTCAAGGTGGCCGTGTTTTACGTGCTGGTCCTGACGACCGTGCGCGACGAACGCGGCCTGCGCCTGCTCATCCTGCTGTTTCTGGGCGCGGTCGGCCTGTACATGGCCCATTCGATGCTGGAGTTCGTCAACGGCCGCTATCAGTGGCGCATGGGCATCCGGCGGATGATCGGCGTCGATCAGACCTTCAGCGACCCCAACGCCTTCGCATCCAGCCTGCTCTATTCGCTGCCCTTGACGCTGCCCTTCTGGACGGCGCGACCTTCGACCGGGCAGCGGGTTTTGCTGACGGGATATACACTCTGCGTTTGCGCGTGCGTCGCCCTGACGGGGTCGCGCGCCGGGTTTGTCGGCTTGTGCCTTTTCGCCCTGATGGCGCTTCTGGTGACGGTGAAGCGCAAAGCCCTTGTTTTCGTGCTGGGCGGCTTCGTCGGCGTTGCCGGCGTCGGCGTGGCCGTGGTCGCGCTGCCGGCGGAATTGCAGAACCGCTACCTGACGCTGATCGACTCGAGTTACGGGCCGAAGAACGCGGCCGAGTCGGCGAGCGGGCGCATGGCCGGGCTGCTGTACGGCATCGAAGCGTGGGAGAAAAGTCCGCTTCTGGGACACGGCCCACGCCGCCTTCGATTTCGCCACGGGGCGCATGGGCGGCGCTCACAACCTTTACGGGCAGGTTTTGTCGGAAATGGGAGCTCTGGGCGTCCTGGCGCTTTTGGCCATCGTCGTCTGCTTCGCGCTGAACTGGCTGGAAGGGCGGCGGGCGTATCGGCATCGCCCGGAGTTGGCCGGATACTTTCCGCTTCAAGTATCTCAGGCGATGGGCCTCGTCCTCGTCCTGCTTCTGTTGCTCGGCTGGTCCGGGCACTCGCTGTACCGTTACAACTGGCAGTGGTTCGCGGCCTTCCAGGCCGTCGCCGTCCACTGCGTTCGCAAAAATCGTGGGTCGTGGGTCGCGGAGCGCGGGTCGAAAAACCGCATCCGGGGTCTCGTCTTCACGATTCGCCAGCCACGACTCACGATTCACGAGATGGGATCATGAACGACCGGTCCTTCGTCAAACATGCGGCGGTGTACGGCCTGGCGGGCCTGCTCGTGCAGGCCGGCGGGTTCGTGCTGCTGCCGCTTTACACCCACTGCCTGACGCCTTCGGACTACGGCGTGCTCGAAGTGCTCGGGCGTCTCGCGGAGACGGTCGGCACCTGCCTCATGTTCGGCGGCTTTCGGCAGGCGCTGTTGACGTTCTACCAGCAAAGCCAGCGCGAGTCGGAACGGCGGCGGGTTGTTTCTTCGACCCTCAGTCTGTTTGGCCTGACGACCTTGGTGGGCGGCGGCCTGGCGCTGACCCTGGCCGAGCCGCTCAGCCGGCTCCTGAGCAACTTCACGCACCAGGACGCGCCGGCCATCAGCGCATGGCTTCTGCGTCTGGCGATCCTCGCCATCCTTCTCGAACCGCTCAGCCAGATCCCGCTGACCCTGATCCAAGCTCGCGTCGAGTCGGTGCGGTTCGTCTCGATCACGTTGGCCCAATTCCTGGTCCGCGTCAGCCTGTGCGTGCTGTTCGTCAAATATCTGCATGGCGGAGTCGCGGGCGCCCTGGGTGCCACCGCGCTGATGGGGGCGGTCTTCGGGCTCGGGCTTT
The DNA here is from genome assembly GCA_963767535.1 of uncultured Planctomycetota bacterium. GTDB lineage: Bacteria > Planctomycetota > Planctomycetia > Gemmatales > Gemmataceae > JAJPHU01. The sequence continues at coordinate 2,480,469 of CAVYEC010000003.1, read as the reverse complement.
GCACGCGCGAAGTACTTCGCGGCCCGGCCTGGCCCGACCTTCGCCAACTCCGCGCTCTCTTGTATTTCGCCCTGCCGCTCATGCCCGGCGGGTTGTGTTTCTTCTTGATGCACCACGGCGATCGCTTTTTCCTGCTTCGCTATTGCGGCACGGAAGACGTGGGCACCTACGCCCTGGGTTACAAACTAGCTCTGGCGGTGGGGATGTTCAGCCTGTCGCCCCTGTACATGGTCTGGAGCGTCCGCATGTACGCGGTCGCCAGCGAGCCGGATGCGCCGGCGGTGTTCGGCACGGTGTTCACGCGCATCCTGGCGGCGTATCTGCTCGTGGCGCTGGCGTTGGCCCTGTTTCAGGACGAGGTGGTTCACCTCCTGGGCGGCACTCCTTATGCCAGCGCGTCGGCGATCGTCGCGCCGGTGTTGTTGGCTTACTTCTTCCAGTCGGCCGCATCGCTCATGGATGCGGGCCTGTACGTGCGGCACCGTACCGGCCTGAAGCTGGGCATCACGCTGGCGACCACGGCCGTCATGCTGACCTCGTATGCCGTTCTGATTCCGCGCTACGGCAGCATGGGGGCGGCAATGGCCACACTGATCGGCTTCACCTTCCTGGCCGTCTGCACCTGGACGGTGACGCAGCGCGTGTTCCCGGTTCGCTACGAATGGTCTCGCCTGGCGGCGCTTTTGGCCCTGGCCGTCGTCCTGTGGTCGGTGTCGCGGCCCTTGCCCCAGACGCGCTGGGCCTGGCCGGTCAAGGCGGGCTTGTGGCTGCTCGGCCCGGTTGCCGTGTGGTGTACCGGCCTGATCTCGCACCGCGAGAAAGAACACGTCCCGCGCCCTCACCGGCGAGGCCCGGCAGCGTCTCATAAGCGGTTTAACGTGGTCGCGCACACTCCGGCCGCCTGGGAAAGCTAACCCGGTAGCGCGGACGGAACGGGAGGGCAGACCCCCACTGATCGTGCCGGCCGGGTTGCCCGATGGGGAACAGACGGCCCTTTGAGCGAAGGAAAAAACGAGAAACCGGCGTGGCGACCGCGTTTCGTCCCGATTGCAGGAGGTAATCGACGTGGAAATCAACTATCTCGGCGGCATTTTCAAGCGCGGCCCGGTGGAGCGACGCCCGGTCGTGAGCGCGGGCGCCATCGACGAGGATTGGGGCTGGATGGCCGAGGATGCGGAACTGTTTCTGCACGCGGCCGGCCCGTCCTGCCGGTTGTTCACCTGGGATGCGCTGGCGCTGCTGGTGCGCGGCTACGCCCGGCCCAGGGGTGGCAGCGAGCCGCTCGACCTGGAGCGCGTGGCCGAGGAGATACGCTGCCATTACCTCGAACACGGCGAGCTGGCGGGCGAATGGCTCGACGGCAGTTTCACGCTGGCGCTTTTGGACGGTCAAGCTCGCCGCGTGCTGCTCTATCGCAACCTCATCGGTTCCGGGTTCACCTACTATCATGCGGCGGCCGACGGCCTGCTCTTTGGCGGCAACCTGGCCGAGCTGGTCGATGCGTCGCATGCCGTCCCGCGACCCAACCGCGACGCGCTGCCGGCCTTTTTCCTGTATCGCTGCGTGCCCGGCCGCGAAACGCTGTTTGACGGCTTTTTCCGCCTGCTTCCAGGCGAGCAAGTGTGCTGGGACGCGCGCGGGCTGACGCGCACGCAACGGCACACGTTCGCCGACCTGCGCGGCCAAACCGTCGGCGATGCGGAGGCGGTTGACCTTCTCGATGAGACGATGGAGCGCGTGCTGATTGACTGCGCCCGCCTGCGTCCGAACACGGCCAACCTGCTGTCCGGCGGCGTGGATAGCTCCTATCTTCAAGCGGTCTGGGGCCGGCTGACTCCGGGCGACTCCCTGCCGCCAAGCTTCTCGATTGATGTCGATCACCCGCACACCTGGCGCGACACGGACTACGCCATGACCGCCAGCCGGGCGCTGGGCAGCCGGCATACGCTGGTGCCGGCTGACGATCCGTATGGCGCCTACTTGCTCGACGCCCTGGCGACGACCGCGGAGCCGCCCAATCATGTGCAAAGCGCTTATTTCGGCTATTTGGCGCGGTTCATGGTGGGACAGGGAATGCGCAGCGGCCTGTGCGGCGAAGGGGCGGACAGCCTGTTCGGACTCGGCCTGGCCAACCAGTTGCATAACGCCGGCGTCCTGCGGCGACTGGTGCCGCTGAAGGTAATGCGACAGAGCGGCGCTTTGCTGAGTGGTGCGCTCGGATGGGAACGGTTGGCCGCGATGTTTCGCCTGGCGGATCGCATGAGCGATTTCGCGTATCCACAACATCCTGTGAATCAGGTGGCGATGTTCACCGATCGGCCTGCCGTCGAGGCGTGTTTTGGCGCGCGGGCCGTGGCCGGCGCCGCGGCGGAACGGCGGGCGCTTCTGGATCGGTATGCCGTCCCGGATTGCCCGCAAGAACGGCTGCACGCGGCCGGTTTTCTCGGCGAGGCGATGGACAGCGCATCGCTGTGGACGACGCTGTTCAATCGCGCCGGGGCCGATCTGCTGTGTCCGTTCCTCGATTCGCGCGTGCTGCGGTTGGCGCTCAACCTCGCCCCCGACGTTCGCTTCCGCTTCCGGCGGCCCAAAGATGTCCTCAAACGGGCACTGGCGCGGCTGGCCCCCGCGGAACTGGCGCAGCGGTCGAAGCTCGGCTTCGGTCAGCCGATTTTCGAGTGGCTGGCGCCGGGTGGTTCCCTGCGGCCGCTCGTCGAGCGCATCGCGCCGTATGACTTCGTGGATGACGGTGTGCGGGAACGAGTCCGCGCCCGGCCGACGTGGTTTCTGTACAGTCTGCTCTGCTACGACCTGTGGCACAAGCTGTTTATCGACCGCTCCCTGCCGCGGCCGAGTCGGACCCTCGACTGCCGCGACCGCGCCGGCGCACTGGCCTGGACGCCCTGATAACTCTGCCGGCAACGCGCTCAAAAAGGAATTGTCTCTCATAGAGAGCATCAACGCATGAGACTTTATCCCAAACTGGTCCGCAACGTGTTTCAGCCGCTTTCGCTCTGGCGCGCCGGCGAACTGGCCCAGTTGCGCTACCAACGTGAGTTCGAGCGAAGCCAGTTTTTGTCCGCGGAAGAAATCCGTCAACTCCAGTGGCGGCGTTTGCGAGCCTTGCTGGAGCATTCTTATAGCCAGTGCCCGTTTTATCGCGAACGCTTCCAGCGTGCCGGTTTGAAGCCGAGCGACTTACACGGGCTGGAGGATTTACGCGCCCTGCCAATCCTGGAGAAGCGCGACATTCAGGAGCAGGGCGAACGCATGGTGGCACAGGACTGGCCACGCGGTGACCTGATCCGCAATCAGACCGGCGGCTCGACCGGACAGCCGGTGTCGTTCTATCTGAGCCGGGCACGGAAATGCACGCGGGCTGCTGCCACCGTCCGGCACAATCGCTGGGCCGGCTGGGAGGTCGGCGATCGAGCGGCGGTCATCTGGGGCGCGCCGCGCGACCGGCCGGCCGACACCTGGCGTGCCCGCCTCCGCGGCGCGCTCTTACGCGAACCGTTGTGGCTGGACACGGCCAACGTCGCCGAGGAAAGTCTGGCCGCGTTCCACAAGGCTTTGGCGAACTGGCGGCCGCGCATCATCCAGGCGTACGCGCGCTCGGCCGTTCTGTTCGCCCGGTATTTGCAAGCGCACGGTCTGACGCCGCACCGGCCCCACGCTCTCATCACCTCGGCGGAAGTGCTCGATGAGGACGAACGCCGGCTGCTCGAAGACGTGTTCGGCTGCCCCGTGTTCAACCGCTACGGCTGCCGCGAGGTCAGTGTAGTGGCCAGCGAATGTCCGGCGCACTCCGGCTTGCATATCATGGCCGAAGGTTTGTATGTCGAGATCGAAACACCGTACGGCCCGGCCGATGTCGGCGAAATGGGATCGATCCTCGTGACCGACTTGCTCAATTATGCGATGCCGCTCATCCGCTATAGGATTGGCGATCTGGGCGCCTGGGCGGGCGGGGAGTGCCCGTGCGGACGCGGATTGCCTCGGCTGGAGCGCGTGGCGGGACGGGTCACGGATTTCCTGGTCGGTTGCGATGGCCGGCTCGTTTCCGGCGTGTACCTGGCCACGTATGTCGTGGCCGAGCGGCCCAGTCTCGGGCAGGTGCAGATCCACCAGCGGCGGGCCGGCGCGGTGATGTATCGCATCAAGCCGGGACGTGATTTCCACCATCAAAACGACCTGGAATATCTGCAAACAACGACGCGGCTTTTTCTCGGCGAGGAGGCCGCGATCGAGAGTGAAATCGTCGAGGAGCTGCCGGCCGAGCCGTCCGGCAAGTTCCTGTTCAGTCGTTCGACCGTGGCGCCGGGGTTCCTGGTCACAACGAGGTGACGGGAGCGCGACAGTCGAGGTTTCCGCATCGTTAAGGGGCACGGATGGACCTTACTCCCTTGTCTTTCGATCCCGAAGTTCGCGCCTCGCCGGTGCAAGCCCTGACGCGCTTGCCCTGGCTGGTGTACCGGCTGTTCCGCTGGCACGCGCTGCGCGGGGGTTGGCTCTTGCGCCGACCTGCGCCGCCACCGCGCCTTCGACCGGCGGGTGTTTCCGACCGATCAACCCATCGACCTGATCGTCCTGTGTAGCGATCATTTCGAACCAGCGCGGCGCTACGGCGATGCGGCGGCGGTCGAGTCGGTGCGGTCCTGGTGCGCGGAGTACGAAAGATTGGCCGCTCGCCATCGCGACGCGGACGGCCGGCCGCCGCAACACACCTGGTTTTACCGCTACGATTACCCCAACGCCGGCTGCGTCCGGGAACTGAGTGCGAGTGTCTTCCGCGGTTTCGGCGAAATCGAGTTCCACCTGCACCACGGCCACGACACCTACGAGACCATGCTGGCGACCTTGCAAGGGGGCGTCGATTGGTTCAACCGTTTCGGCGCCATGCGCACGGCAGAAGCCACGCCGCGGCAACGCTACGGCTATGTGGCCGGTAACTCGGCCCTGGACAACGGCGCCGGCGACGATGCGCTGAGCGGTTGTCCCACCGAACTGCGTGCCCTGCGTGAAACGGGTTGTTATGCCGATTTCACCTTCCCGTCGCTCGGCTCACCGGCGCAGCCGCGGTTGACCAATTGCATCTATTACGCCAGCGAAGACGGCCGGCCCAAATCTTACGATCGGGGCAAACCCGTCGAGGCCGGACGGCCGGGCGAGGGCGACCTGATGCTCTTCCAGGGGCCGGTTTTCATCGACTGGCGCTCCGGTTGCGTGGAGGATGGCGCCCTGGAAAATACGTCGCCGCCGCACCCGCGCCGGTTGGCGGGCTGGCTGTCGGCTCACGTTCACCTACCGGGCCGGCCGGAGTGGGTGTTCGTCAAGCTGCACACGCACGCCATGCAGAACCGGGCGTCGTTCTTGAGTGCGGCCAACGACGCCGTTTTCACGGCGATGGAGACGTGGTGGAACCGGCCGCCGTTCCGCCTGCACTATGTGACGGCTCGTGAGGCGTACAACCTTGTCAAGGCGGCCGAGGCCGGCCTATCCGGCGATCCCAACGACTTCCGCGATTTCGAGGTGCCGCCGCCGGCCAACCGCCTGATCCACTGCGATAAAAATTGGCGGCTGGTGAGCTACACGCCGGAACGGACGCGGGTGGAACTGCTCGAACCGGGACCGGCCCGGCTGGAGTTCGCGCGCGGCGACCTGGCCTCGGTGGCTGGCCGAATCCGCGAACTGGAGGCGATCTATCGCGGCGATATCCTGGTTGATCTGCGCATCGAGGGCGACGGCCCTTACGAAATCAACCGGCGAACCGAACCTCGGACGGACGCGGCGAACGAGACGGATCGTCAACTGGTGGGATGACGCCGATGGGGCGAAACGCGGTTTGCCTTGTTTCGCCGTCTTACCGTGCCAGGGCCAGCCGGGTCTGTGCTCTGCTTGACATGACCGGGGGGTCTTTTTACAGTACGCTTCCGAAATGGAGGGGCCGTCACCCGCAACCCGGACCTCCCATTCACCCAAGACCCAGGAGGTGCTCTCGAAACGGATTGTCGCCCCGCCCCCTCGACGTGACCTCTCGAATGGATTCCGGAGATCGTTCGCCAAACTCGTCCGTGTGGTCAGAACTACGGATAGGAAAGGACCCACAAATATGAAACGTCCCCTTCTCTTTTTCGCCTCGGCGGCCGGCCTTCTCTGCCTGGCTGGCTCGCAGGTGCAAGCCAGTCCAACCCAGGCGCCGGCCATCCAGTGGAGCTACAACTTCTCGCCGAGCCAGTCGTTCGTGTCGGCCGACGCGCCGGGCACCGGCACCGTCACGTTCACAAACGGATTGACCCAGAGCGCCAGCGGCAACTCGGACGTGGTGGTGACGAACCTCCGCACGTCCAGCACGGCTCCCGTCAGTTCGCCCGACACGCTGAACACCAACGGGGCGTACAGCGTCAGCATGACGGTGACGGACGCGCCCTCGGGACAGAGCGCCACCCTGACGTTCACCGGCAAGCTCGGCGGCAACTTCTCCAGCGTCAACTCGAACGTGACCAACACGTTCACCGGCCAGACGACAGACTCTGTCATACTGGGGGACAATACCTATACGGTGGCCATGACCGGCTACACGCCGCCCGGCCCCCCGACGGCCAACAACGCCGGCAGCATCTCGGCCCATGTGACGGTCGCGTCGAACCTGGGCAACGGCACGGGCGCCAGCACGCCGGAGCCGTCCACCCTGGTCCTGTCGTGCCTGGGCCTGTCGCTGGCCGGGGCCGTGTCGTGGCGGAAGCGCCGCCGCACGCTGGCATCGGTGCTCGCCTAAAGCGAACCGGCGCGTCGCGCCTCACGCCCACTGACGACCTATTGTCATTGACGATCTCCCGGACCCGCCGTCCGGGCGTGCGACCTCGCACGTCCGGACGGCGGAGTTCTCCCGGAGACCGCACCACCTGAGCGATCCTCCCACCCCTCGCGTGCCCCGCCTCGCCCCGGCCGCGGCCGCCAAACCTGGAATCACTACCGATGCGTAAAATCAACGCCAAGGTCGCCCTCTTGCTCCTGATCGGCTGTATCGTCTGCACCGGCGCCGTTTTCGGCATCCACCATTTCCAGTACCGGCGCATCGCCGACTCGCTTCTCTGGCAGGCCCGCCGCGCCGAGGAGCAGGGCGAGGTCCGCCGCCAGGCCAAGTATTTGCAGCGCTACCTGGAGTTCAACCCCAAGGATCTCGCCGAGAAAGCCCGTCTGGCGAAGCTGTGGGCCGGCGACACCTTCGCCGGTTCCACGCGCGAACGGCTCAAGGCTGTCCGTCTGCTCGACGAAGTGCTGACACGCGGCGAGGACCAGCCGGAGCTGCGCCGGCTGCTCGTCAAGTCGGCCCTGGAAGTGCAAGCCCTGAAAATGGCCCGCAACCACCTGGAAAAACTGCTGTCCCGCGCGTTTCTGGATTCACCGGCAGACGCGCCGGCCGCCGTGGAACAGTTGGCCAACCGAGAGCGCGGCGAGGCTGAGGGCTATGCCGGTCAACTGCTGGAGGCGGAGAACCATCCCGAAAAGGCTCTCATCTGCTACCGCCTGGCCGTGCGCCATGCGCCGGAGGTCCAGGGCAGTTACGTTCGCCTGGCCCGCCTCCTGAGGACGCAAAAGGAACTCGACCCCCGGCAGGTACGGCACAACCAGGATGAAGCGGATCGGACGCTCGACGCGCTGGTCCGGCGCAATCCACTGTCTCACGAGGCGTACCTGGCGCGCTGGCAGTACCGGCGCGAGTTTGGGCTTATCAACCTGAGCGAAGCAAAAAATAGTTCGGAGACCCGAAAAATCGCTATCAAAGACGCGGCCAACGACGTGGTTCAGGCGCTTCAGCGCGCCCCCGACGCCGTGGAGGTGTTGCTGGCGGCGGCGGACCTGGAGCGCCTGGAAGGACAGGGGACGGCGAACGGAGAGAAATCGGCGGAACGCGCAGAAGGTGTGGAACGAGCACCGCGACAAGGCATTGACGTACCTGAGTCGCGGTCTGAAATTGCACTCCCGCAACGGCCGGCAGGCGGCCAGCGATTTGACGCAATTCAAGCTGCTCTGGCACAAGGCCAATCTGCTCCTGGACGAAATCGAACGCCTGGACACGCCGCGCGAGGACGGTGAATCGGTGGACAACAGCGAACAGCGGCGAACACTTGCCGGCGAGGTGACGCGCGCGATCGAGCAGATCCGCAAGACGCGCGGCTCGCCCGCCGCGGCCGAGTATCTGACGGCGCGAATGCGGCTGAGCGATCGCCGCTGGGTCGAGGCCGTCACGCTCCTGGAGCAAGTGCGGCCGACGCTCGGCACTCAGCCGGAGCTGGCCGAGCAGATCAATCTGTACCTCGCTCGGTGCTACGAACAACTCGAAGAGCCGGGGCAGATGTTCAAGTCTTACGAACGCCTGCTGCAAAGCGATCCGAACTCGACGGCCGCCGGCCTGGGCATGGCCCGTGCGGAATGGACGATGGGCCGGCTCGACAACGCCGCGGAACTATTCCGCAAACTGGCACTGGCCGGGCAGTTGCCGGATAAAGTCTGGCTCGATTTCGCCCGTTTGGAGATCCAACGGCAGACGCAGCAAGAAAACCCTGACTGGGCGCAGGTCGAGAAGGTGCTGGAGGTCGCCGGCAAGGCGAACCCCGATTCCGTGGACGTGCCGCTGACGACGGCGCAGATGTGGATAGTGCGCGAGCCGAAATCGGACAAGGCGCGTCAGGTGCTAAATCAGGCTCGCTCTGGCCGGCCGCGCGAGATCGAGCTGTGGACGGCGTGCATCCAGTTGGAATTGCGCGACAAGAAGGTTGACAAGGCGAGGGACCTTCTCGGCGAAGCGAAAAAGCTTCTGGGCGACCGCGTATCGCTGCGACTTGGCGGAAGCGAACTTGCTCGCCGCGGCGGACGCGAAAGGATCCGAGAATGCGATTACTCGGCTGGCCGACGAGTGCGAGAAATTCACCGCGGAGGAGCGGGCGCGCCTTCTGAACGGCCTCGCGGATTCCCTGCTGACTCTTGAGAACGTGGCTGCGGCCCGCGCGTTATGGCAGCGCATGGCGAAACTGCCCGGCCATGAGAGCGATCTCCGTCTGCACTTGCTGCTCTTCGACTTGTCGGTCAAGGCGGCGGACGAAGAGGGCATGAGTCGGGCGCTCGAAGACATTCGCGCCGTGGAGGGCGCTAGGGCGCGTTCCACCGCTACGGCGAGGCGTTGCGCTTGATCTGGCAGGCGGAGAAAAAACCGGAGGGCGAGCGGCAGGATTTGCTGGAGGAAGCGAAGCGGCATCTGGAGCGCGTGCAGAAAGTGCGTCCATCCTGGCCGCCAGTTTTTCTGGCTCGCGCTCAGATCGAACGAAAGATCGGTCGCCCGGACCAGGCCATCAGCAATCTGCAAGAAGCCATTCGCTATGGCGAAACCAGTCCGGCGGTGATCCGCGAACTGGTCGAACTGCTGGCCGGCGCGGAGCGCTACGCCGAGGCGGATGAGGCGCTGCGGCACCTGCGCGAGCCGCTCCTGGTCAACTCGGACCTGGGCCGGCTAGCGGCGACGATCGCCGTCAACCGCAAGGAGACGAAGCGCGCCGTGCGGATGCTGGAGCAGAATCGCCCCCGACCCGGCACGACGGATTACCGCGAACTGCTGTGGGAAGGCCGCATGTTGGCCGAGGTCAACGATCTCGCTGGGGCCGAGAAGAACCTGCGCGAAGCGGTTCGCCTGGCGGACAAGGAGCCGGAACCCTACGTGGCCCTGGTGCAGTTTCTCGCCCGGCAGAAACGGGTCAAGGATGCCGACGTGGTTCTCGAAGAGGCGCGTCAACACCTGCCGGCGGGGCGCGCACGGCTGGCGCTGGCGCAGTGCGACGAGGCACTCGGTCGCAAGAAGTCGGCCCAGGCTCGTTACGAGGAAGCGCTGCGAGGGCACCGGCAGGACGCCACGATCGTCCGCCGCGTGGCGGGTTTCTACTGGAACGGTGGGCAACTGCTCGCGGCCGAGCCGTTGCTGCGCGATATCGTGGAAGGCCGCGTCGCCGATCCGTCGGCCGAGGACGCGGCCTGGGCGCGCCGGCACCTGGCGCTGCTCTGCTCGCGGGCGGCACCGATTACGGACGCTTCCGCGAGGCCATGAAACTCGTCGGCCTGAAACTGGACGACAAAGGCAAGCTCGTCCGCGATCCAGAGCGCGAGAAGCTCGACGGCACTGATACCCGGCGCTTTCAGGCGCGCGTGCTGGCAGCCCAGTCGGGGTATCGCCCGTTTCGTCAGCACGCCCTGGAACTGCTCGAAGGACTGGAACGCAACAAGGCCCTGCGGCCGGAGGATCGTTTCATCCTGGCGATGCTCTACGAATCCGAGGGGGGATGGCTCAAGGCCAAGCCGATCTTGAACGAGCTGGTGCGAGAGCGCGAGCCGGCCCCCATGCACCTGGCTCATTACGTGCAAGTGCTGATCGAACACAAGGAGCTTGAGGAAGCGGCCAAATGGGCCGACCGGCTGGAGGAAGTGGAGCAACAGCTTGGGCCGGAGCCGAACGCCTTCGCGGCCGTCGAGCTGCGTGCCCGGCTGCTAGAGGAAGATCCCAGCGGCAAGAGCGGCGACAAGGCCATCAAGCTGCTCGAACAGCACATCCGCCGGCCCAAGGCGAAGCCTGAAGAGGTGCTGCTGGTCCTCAACTCGATGATCCGCCAGAAGAAATTCGATGTGGCGCTACAGCGATGCATGAAATGCTGGGCGGAGAAAAAATGTTCGCCGGAAGTGATCGGCGGCGCCAGCGTGGCCGTGCTGCACGGGATGCAGGCGCACGGCACGCCGGCCACGAACGCGCAAGTGCTGCTTATCGAGAATCACCTCAAGGAGGCGATTCAGGCGCAGCCCCGGAGCGTCGTCCTGATGCTGCACCTGGCCTCACTGTACGACCAGCGCGGCCGCTGGGACGACGCGGAGATGATGTATCGGCAAGTGCTTCGCCCGGAGAATGAGCCGAAAAACATCGTGGCGCTGAACAACCTGGCGTGGCTGCTGGTGCAGCGGTCGAGCGATCCGCACAAGGTCCAGGAGGCGCTGACGAAGATCGAGTCGGCGGTCAGCGGCATCGGACGGCGCGCCGACCTGATCGACATGCGCGGGCTGGTGTACCTGAAGCTGGGTCAGGAAAACGCGGCGTTGGCCGACTTCCGCGAGGCCGCCGCGGACATGCCGACGCCGGCTCACCTGTTCCATTTGGCTCGCGCCCACTATCAGGTCCGCGACAAGACTACCGCGTTCAAGGTGCTCAAGCAAGCGAAGGAGCAGGGCTTGCAAGCCAGTGCCCTGCATCCGGTCGAGCAGGAATCGTATCAGCGCTTGCTGGAGGAATTGAAAGTGCGCTGAAATGATCGAGGCGTAGTCTTACCAGCCCGCAGCGCAAGCAAAGGAAGGAAGAACCCTTGCTCGCGCTGCGGGCTGGTAGGATCGTGCCTGCATCTGCGTCATTTTGACTTGGGACGAGCGGCCATTTCTCGCATCAATGTCTTAAATCCGGGGTGATCGCGCACCGGGTCGAGATCGGGTTCGACCTCCAGGTTCTGCACGTCCTTGTAACCGCTGTCCTTGGCCTGGCGCAGCGCCGCGACGGCGCTATCTCGATAGCTCTGCCGCAGGGCCAACTCATCCCCCGTCAGCGCGGTTTCGGATTTGCCCCGCCCCACGCCGGGGGCGGACAGCGCGAAGCCGCAGGCGGACTGAATCAGATATTTTGCCTCCTTGGGAAAGCGCTTTTGTAGCTTTTCCGCGAAAGCAGCGGCTTCCGTGTGTCGCCCGCACCGGGCCTGCGCGAGCATGAGTTCGATCTGCAACCCCACGTTGTTGGGGATTTCCTTCTGAAGCTGGGTACGCACATCGAGACACTTCCGATAGTTCTCCGCGGCGGACTCCAATTCACCTAAGCGCAGGCACGCCGTCGCCAGGCGATAATAATTCAGGCCCAGCAGCTTGCGCACACTCGGTTGTTTATCGACCCGCGCAAGCGCCTCGTTGGGCGCGATCGCTTCGCCGTAATAGCGCCGGGCCGAAGTCGTATCACCCCGGAATAGAGCTTGATCGCCGACCTTGCCGCACAGGTCGAACAGGTCCAGTTTGCAGCGCAGGCTGCCGGGATTGTCCTCGACCAGTTTTTTTCGCATCGCCATGGACCGATCGTAGGCGCTCAATGCCTTCTCGGGACGGTTCATCCTCTCGTTGACCGTGCCGAGTTTGAAGGAAACGTCCGCCAGCTTTTGGTAGTTGGGGGTGTTGCGTTCGACCTGCACGACCGCTTCGAGGAGATCTTGCGCCTTCCGGAAATGTTCCTCGGCCTCGGTCAGATTTTCGGGGTCGCTCCGCAGGATGATCTCGCCGAGGCGCTGGTGTGAATTGGCGGCGATGCGGCGAACTTCTTCCGGTCGCAGTTCCTGCTGCGCCGGCGGATGGGCGAGCAATTCTTGTTGGATTTGCAGGGCACGCGTGTAAAGCGTCTTCGCTTCGGCGGCTTCGTTGTGCCAGTCCATCGCCAGATCGCCCTGCTTGCCCAGCGACGCGGAGAAGTTGCCGGCCGCCTTATCGCTGTCGGGGAAGGCTCGGTAGAGCGCCTCCAGGATGGCGTGACACTGCTTGTAGTGTTCGACCGCCTCGGGGCGTTTGTCCTGCTCCCAAAGAATATCGCCCATAATCATATGAGCGGATGCCAGGCCGCGCTCGGGCAGGCCGGACGGATCCTGACGGGCGACGCTCTGGCGCAGCACGGTCATGGCCGATTCGAGGATCTCCCGCCGCGCCTGGGTCGCCGCCGGGACCGTCTTCAAATCCTTCTGCACCTTCTCGATCACCACGCGCAGCGCAGTCGAGGGCGAGTTGATAGCGGTCTTGCGCAATGTGAGCGCTGGCATCGGCCTCCTTTCGCGCCGCCTCCGTTTCGCGCTGCCGCGCGTCGAGAACGATCGCGAAAGCGGTCGAGGTGACGGCCACGGTCACGAGCAGCAGCAGCACAGCGGCACTGAGCGCGGCCAAACGTGGGTTGCGGCGGCACCACCGCCAGAAGCGCTCCGGCGTGCTCACGGGACGAGCCAGGATCGGCTCGCCGGCCAGATAGCGCCGCAGATCTTCCGCCAGCGCCTCGGCCGTGGTGTAGCGCTGTCCGGGTTCCTTGCGCAAGCACTTCAGACAGATCGTCTCGAGGTCGGCCGGTACGCCCGACTGCAACTGCGTCGGCGGCACCGACTCGCGCGTCCGCACCTGCTCCAGCGTGTCCATCATGGTGACGCCGTGGAAAGGAGGCCGGCCGACGAGCATCTCGTAGAGGATGACGCCCAGCGCCCAGATGTCCGCCGCGGGGCCGATGTCCGGGCCGCGTCCCTCGGCTTGTTCGGGAGACATGTAGGTCGGCGTGCCCAGCAAACTGCCGGTGCGCGTCGGGCCGGACGTGTCTTCGAGATACTTGGCGAGGCCGAAGTCAGCGATTTTCGGCGATCCCGCGCTCGTCAGGAGGATATTGGCGGGCTTGAGGTCGCGGTGGATGATGCCGTGACCGTGGGCGAAAGCCATCGCGCCGGCCAGCAGCCGCGTCAACTCGGCCGCTTCCGCCGGCGGTTGCGGCTGGCGGGCGATCTTCTGGGCCAGACTGCCGCCGTCCATGTACTCCAGCGACAGGAAGGGAAATCCCTCCTGCTCGCCGACGGCGTGGATCTGGACGATGTTGGGGTGTTGCAAACGGGCCTCGGCGCGGGCCTCGGCACGAAAGCGCTCGCGCTGCTCGGCGCTGGCGTGGACGCCGGCCACGACGATCTTGAGGGCCACCAGTCGATCCAGGGCGATCTCGTGGGCCTTGTAGACGACCCCCATGCCGCCGTGACCGAGAACGTGAAGGATCTCGTAGCCGGGGATGGTCAGGCACAGCGCCGGCAGCGTCTCCCCGACGGCGACCCCGGCGCCGAAGGCGACCGTCCCGCCCTGGGAGGGATCGGCCTCGTCCCGCGGCTGGGTGCCCGAGGACGGGGTCGGTGAATCCGTTTTCGGATCCTCCGCGCCGGACGCGGACAGAGGCGGCGTGCGGCTGGGATCGACCGTTTCCGCTTGCTTGACCGTCCGCTCGCTCATGACTGGACCCGCCGCTTTCCCGATCCCCTAAGGGGACGATGTGTCGGAGAAAGGGATTGTCTCACGGCGGCGGCCCGGCGGTCAAGGAGTCGCCCTGCGTTTAGAAGCCGTTTACTTGGCGATCGTCACCTCATAGCGGATGTTGTAGGCCGGATTCTTCTCTTCGCCGCGCGGCGGCGTGCCGCGCACGGTCGCGGTGTCGCCAGCGAGTTTGTAGACGAACGGTTTGCCGGTAAACGGATCGACGGGCAACGGCAGGTGCATGTCCTCCAGACGCGCGGGCAGTTGACCATCACGCTCGGCCGCGTACATCCGCAGGGCCTCGACGCAGCGCAGCAGGCCAATCCGTTGCTCGATTCGCGCCTGCGCCAGCTTCATGCGGCGTGCTTTTATTGCCATCCACCCGAACAGGGATTCCCCGTCCTCCCCCGCCGCCGTGCTCGCGGTCAAGGCCCCTTCCGCTTGCCAGAAGGGGAGTGACATTACCTTCGCGGCTTCATCACGCTTCACTTCAAAGTTGAGCTTCTCATCCAGCAGAATGATCTGGAGGGGGGAAAACTTGTCGATGTGTTCCGCGGATAAACCGGAGTCGAGCAAGCGTTTGCGAGCGGCGCGGAGGTGGGTTTCGTTCGTGGCCCGCCGGTCCAACCATATGCCCACATCGACTTTCGGCACGGTCGGATCTTGCTCCGCCCCCTTGATGTGTGCGCGAATCCGGTCCACTATTTTGCCCACCTGCGCCTCGATCATCCGCTCGCGGTCGTCCAGGCCCTCCCATTCGCTCGTGTTCCATACGCGGTCGCCCTGGATGCCCTTGCGAAGATCAATAAAAGGCTTTGGTAGGTCCGTAAAGGCCCAGAAAAGGTTCGGACACTCCGGTTGCTGGATCATTTCCTCCAGCGTCATGAGGGTCAAACTCGCGACAGCGGTCCCGACAAGATTGCCGATCAGTGTGGGGTGCTCGCCCAGGTGGCGCGAAAGGGCGAGCATTGTCTTGGCCGTAAAGAGCGCGTCATCAAAACGTCTTTCGGCGATCTCGACGCGGAACCGCACCTTCAGCGCCCCCGCCAATTCGCGGCGTCCTTGCAGGTCCGGCAGCAAAAGGGTAGCACCTTCGCTCTTCATCTGGAGGAGGATTTGCCAGTCCGGCGTGTCGAGCCGGGCGGCGTAATCGGCGTAGCGTAGGGGGCCGCGCCGGTTATAGAGCCTCGAAACCTTCGCCAAAGGCAGTTCTCGCAGCGGCATCGTCTGCCACTGTTCCCGATTCTGGACTGCTTCCTTGTTGCGCCAGAAGTTGTACTGCTCCGCGAAGCATTTGGAATACGCCTGGATGGGGTTGCCGGGATTCATCTCGCGCAGTTCCGGCAAAAGCTGGTATTTGAGGGCCGGCTTCGGCGCGGGCGCCGGCTGCACACTCATGCGGATCACGGTTTCGGTCGGCTGGGCGCGGCAGGCGAGTGGCAGAGCGAGCAACACGGCGCAGACGAGGAGCGCTCGGTTCATGGTGGTCCTCCTTTGCGGGACAAGAGATCAGTTGAGATATTTCGCGGGTGGTGGGCCGAAAACGCGCAGCGGCGGTTCGGGGGCGATCATGGGTGCATCGTCCGCAGGCGGAACCCAATCGCCTTCCGACGCGAGCAGGCGTTCGCTGAGAACCCCCAGTTCGGAGGGATCGTGCGGAGTCGGCTGAGGGTCTGCTTCACGCTGCCGGACGACCACACTCGGCGGGTCGATCCGGATGGGTGGTGTTCGTGTCCACAAGCCGGCCAGAGTCACTATCTGACTCGAGGCCAGCACCGCGGCGACGAGTTGCCAGCGGCGGATGGGCCGTACCGAAGAGCGGCCGGCGGCGAACAGCAGGGCGTCACGGTTCAGACTCGTGCCGTCGGGCGTGAATCGGCTCAGGTGTTCGGCGAGCGGTTCGGACATGGCACCCCCAGTTGCTTGCGCAGGGCGTCGAGTCCCGCGCTGTAACGACGGAAGGCGGTGCTGGCGGAACAGCCGGTCACTTCCGCGATCTGTTCAAAACTCAATCCGCCCCACAGACGGGCGACGATGACCTCACGTTCCTCGTCCGGCAATCGTTGCAGCGCGGCGACGGCAGCCGATGCGTCGAGTCCATCCACTTCGGCTTCGAGGAACCAGCGCTCCGGCCGGGCGACGGCCGACTCGCGCCGCTGCCGTCGTCGGGCCGCCTTGCCCGCATCGAAGGCGGCGTTGCGCACGACGCGATACAACCAGGGCACGACAGCATGGGGAGGTTGGCGCAATGCCACCAGCTTCAAGAACGCTTCCTGCACCACGTCTTCGGGCGCACGCACCACTGCCGCGCGTACAGGATCAACGGCGGGCCGTGGCTGTCCACCAAACGCACGAAGTCGTCGGGACCCATAGCAAAGGAAAGGACGACGCGGAAGCCGATTCATTCCGCGAAAAATCCGCATAGTTCCGTTTAGCCGCGACCCGCAGGGGAGCGCTCGTCGCGCTCCCCTGCGGGTCGCGGCTAAACGGGAAGCATTTTTACCGACTGACCGACTTCGCCGCCTCGGCTTCGCGGACGAACTTTTCCAGCGGCTCATCCAGCCGTTTGCCGTGGAGATACCTGTGCCGGATCGTGCCCTTGTGGTCGATCACGTAAATCGTCGGCCAGCCGCGCACATTCCAGGCCGTCGAGATCGGACCTTTTCGGCCATTCCAGAACGAGCGCCAGGGGATGTGGTGCTTCGTGACCGCCTTCGTGGCGTCTTCCTTCTTCTCGTCTCCGTTCACCCCGATCAGGACGAACGGCCGGCCCTTGAAATGCTCGACCAGTTCCTTCTCATGCGGCACCGCGCCCATGCACGGGCCGCACCACGAGGCCCAGAACACGAGCACGACCACCTTGCCGCGATAATCGCTCAATTTGAATTTCGTGCCGCCCAGGTCTTCGCCCTCGATGTCCGGTGCCGGCTTGCCCATCCGCAGATGCCGCAGGTCGTATAACTCGCTCTCAACTTCCTGCCCGAGCGTGGCCGTCGCGGGCCGGCGCCGCGGTCGCGGAGGTTGTGGCAATCCCCATAATCGCGGAGGACCATCTCAAACGCTTTCTCGGCGTCGGCGGCCAGGCGGCCGGCGTCATCGCGGCCCCGAGACTCGGCCATCCGAAACTTTTCCTTGGCCTGCCAGGCCAAACCGAGGGCCGCCTGCCCGCGGGCCGTGCGATCCGGATTCTTCTCGGCAACGGCCTTGAGGAGCGCGAGGGCTTGCGGATAATTCGGCTCTCCTTCGTTGGGCGGATAGTACGCCAGCGTGGCGATCGTCTTGCCGACCTTCGGGTTGGCGGCATGGTACTCGGCCATCAACTCCATCCCCTGCTTTCCACACACCAGATGGTACGCCAGCGGGGTCGTCAGCAGCCATTCCAGGGCGGCGAAGCCCATGTCGGATTTCGGCTCCGCCTTCGCCATCTCCAGGGCGGCCTCGAAACCCGCTAACTGCTTCTTGCGAAAAGCCTGGAAAAGTTTCTCGACCTCCGGGTCTTCCTGGTGGATGTCCGGCAGTTTCGCCCAGGCATCGCGGAACGCGGTCTCCGCGTCGGCGACTTCCTTCTGAATCACCTTGAGCCGCTCGGCCGGCGTCGCCTTGTCGTCCGCCGGCGCGGCGCCGGTCAGCACCCATCCGAGGGTGAGGGCGAAAACGAACGGTGTGCGTGACATGAGGTTCTCCTGGGGAAATTGCAAACTCTTCTCCAGTCATCAGGGCAAAGACGACGCGGACGCGGAAACATTCCGTGATAATATGTCGATACAGTCACTTTCCCGCGCCGGCCGGGACTTTCTCCTTGACCTTGCCGCGCCGGCTATGTTCGGCGAGAAACTTCCGTAGCTCTGCCATGAAGTCCGGTTTCACGAAGGCCGTCATGTGATCGCCACCCTCGATCACCTTGATTTGTAGACGGGCCATCCGGCCCTTGAGGTCGTCCACGGTTTTCCTGAGCGGATCGACTTCGCCGATCAGGGCGAGCGTCGGAACACGATTGGCCTTCAGTTGTTCGTCGGTCACGGCCAACTCCTTCCAGCCGCGAACCACGGCGGCCAGCGCCTTGCCGTTGTCCCCGACAAGCATGCGGTTGATCTGGGCGACGGCCTGCGGCGGTGGTTTGGGCTTGCCGGGCGGCGTCAGCGCCACGAGCAGAGGGCCGATGCTGTTGTCCTTTTCCAGCGATTCCGCCAGGTCGAGGATGAAACGCGGCACCTCGGTCCCTTCGCGGAAGGCACCCGCCCCGCCGAGCGTGGCCGACAGCAAACGGTCGGGGTGCGTCACCACCAGTTTCCCCACGATCAGCGCCCCCATCGAGTAACCGACGACGTGCGCTTTCTTGATCTTGAGATGATCGAGCAGGCGCACGGCGTCCTCGACCATTTCGAGTCCGTACTTCTTCGGGTCGGTCGGTTTGCCGCTCTTGCCGTGGCCGCGACAGTCCGGGGCGATGACGCGATAATCCTTGGCCAACTCCTTGATGATGCCCGGCAGGCCCCATTGCAGCTGGGCGTTGACGGCGAAGCCGTGGATCAGGAGTACCGGCTCCCCTTCGCCCTCCACGACATAATGGATCTTGACGTCGCCTGAATCGAAGAAGCGGTCCTCGGCGCATTGGCCGGTGCCGGGGACCAAGAGCAAACCGCAAACCAGTGTCAGTCCGACGCGGCTGAGTGCATCGAGAAGCAGCCTCATTCCATGTATTCCTTGAAATCGTCAAGTGGTGCATCGAAGTCAGGGGCCATGTAGAGTACGGTGCCCTTAAGGGTTCCCAACTTCCGTGGAAGCCGCTCCGACTTCACCTCCGCTATCAATCGCGCAACCGGCCGCTGATCGCGGGTGATAAGGACCTCTTCCCCCGGACGCAGTTTCTCGATGAGTTCGGCAAGCTGGGCCTGTGCTTCTTCGATGGTCACAGTGGACATGCGACTCTCCATTCTGGCGACGACAGCGACTCTCGAACGATAAGCGGAGCAGAGTAGTCCGTCAAGGGAATCAGAATACTTCAAAGCTCTCGCTGTCTGGGGACTCAAGCGATCGCCTCACCGTGGGAACCCAGCCGGTCATTCCCTAGTATAAGCGTGTCCGAATGAATGCCGAACCAAAAGAAGGGGACTCGATCCGTCATGCCGGAGGAAGCTCAACCATCGCCGCGCCCGATCAAAAAGCTGCTCGTTGCCAACCGCAGCGAGATCGCCACTCGCGTTTTCCGCACCGCGACCGAACTCGGCATCCGCACGGTGGCCGTCTACTCGCATGAAGATCGCTTCGCCCTGCACCGCTTCAAGGCCGACGAGGCGTATCGCGTCGGCAAGCCCGGCGAGCCGATCCGCGCCTACCTCGACATACCCGGCATCGTCGCCCTGGCCAAGCAGCACGAGGTCGATGCCATCCATCCGGGTTACGGCTTCCTCTCCGAGAACGCCAACTTCGCCCGTGCCTGTCTGGAAGCCGGGTTGATCTTCGTCGGCCCGCGCGTCGAGATCCTTCAGCAACTTGGCGACAAGGTCGTTGCCCGCGACATCGCCCGGAAAGCGAACGTCCCCATCCTGGCGGGCAGTCCCGCTGTGCGCACCAACGAGGAGGCGCATCAACTCGCGGAAAAACTGGCCTTTCCGGTAATGGTCAAGGCGGCGATGGGCGGCGGCGGGCGCGGCATGCGGGTCGCGGTCAGTGCCGACAAACTCGACGACGCGCTCGATCAGGCCCGTCGTGAGGCCGGCACCGCGTTCGGCATCGCCGACGTGTTCTCGAAAAATACATCCCCCGCGCTCGCCATATCGAAGTGCAGCTGCTCGGCGATAAACACGGCCGTCTCGTCCACCTCTATGAGCGCGATTGCTCGCTCCAGCGCCGCCATCAGAAGATCGTCGAGATCGCGCCGGCGGTCAATCTGGATGCGAACCTGCGCCAGCGCATCCTCGACGCCGCTCTCGCCGTCGGCCGGGCCGTGCGCCTCGACAACGCCGGAACGGTGGAATTTCTCGTCGATGCCGACAGCGGCACATTCTATTTCATCGAGGTCAACCCGCGCATCCAGGTCGAACACACCGTCACCGAGGAAGTGACCGGCTACGACGTGGTCAAGTGCCAGATCCTTATTGCCCAGGGCCGGCCGCTGGACGATCCGGAGATCGGACTCGGCGATCAGGCGCGCGTCATGACGCACGGATACGCCTTGCAGTGCCGCGTCACGACGGAAGACCCGGCCAACAACTTCTTGCCCGATTATGGTAAGCTGAGCAATTATCGTTCGGCCAGCGGCATGGGCATTCGCCTCGACGCCGGCTCCGCGTTCACGGGGGCCGTCATCACGCCGTTTTACGATTCGATGCTGGTCAAGGTGACGGCGCACGGACTTCGCTTCGTCGATGCCGCCCGCCGCATGACGCGCAGTTTGCAGGAATTTCGCGTCCGCGGCGTCAAGACGAACATCCCGTTCCTGGTCAATCTGGTAACTAATCCGACGTTCCTGGCCGGGGGCTGCACGACGCGCTTCATCGACGAGACGCCGGCGCTGTTCAAGTTCGTCCGCCGCCAGGACCGGGCCACGCGCCTTTTGCGTTACATCGCCGACGTGATTGTCAACGGCCACCCACTCATCCCGCACAAGCCCGCCGACGTGCCGCGCGAAGTCGTGCCATTGCCGGCAACCACCCCAGCGGCGCCGGCCGGCAAGTCGGCACTGCCGCCGGGAAGCCGCGACAAGTTCCGCGAGCTGGGGGCCGAGAAGTTTTCGCGCTGGGTGCTCGAACAACAGCGCCTGCTTGTGACCGACACGACGCTCCGCGACGCCCATCAGTCGCTGTTGGCTACTCGGATGCGCACCCATGACATGCTGCGCATCGCCCCGTATTACGCGGCCCGGCTATCGGGCCTGTTTTCCCTGGAAATGTGGGGCGGGGCGACCTTCGATACGGCGATGCGCTTCCTCAAGGAATCGCCCTGGCAGCGCCTGATCGACCTCCGCGTGCGCATCCCGAACATTCTCTTTCAGATGCTCCTGCGTTCGGCCAGCGCCGTCGGCTACACGAACTACCCCGATAACGTCGTCAGGGCGTTCGTCAAGGAGTCGGCGCAGGCCGGTATTGATTTATTCCGCATTTTCGATGCGCTCAACGGTCTGCCCAATTTGCAACTGGCCATCGAAGCGGTGCGCGAGACGGGAATGCTCTGCGAGGCGGCTGTCTGTTATACCGGCGACATTCTCGATCCGTCACGGAAGAAATACGATCTCAAGTATTACGTCACGCTGACGAAGGAACTGGAGAAGCGGGGCGCGAACCTGCTGGCGATCAAGGACATGGCCGGCCTGTGCAAGCCTTACGCGGCCCAGGCGCTGGTGCGGGCGCTGCGGCAGGAAGTGGGCATCCCCATCCACTTCCACACGCACGACTGCGCCGGCGGGCAGATCGCCTCGTATTTGCTGGCCACCGAGGAGGGTGTCTCGATCGTCGATTGCGCCATGGCGCCGTTTTCGAGCATGACCAGCCAGCCGAGTCTGCATGCTCTCGTCGAAGCGCTGCGCTTTCGGCCGCGCTACCCGGACCTAGACGACGACGCCCTGCAAGACGTGGCCGACTACTGGCAGGGCGTGCGCCGGCTGTACACGGCGTTCGAGACCGGACAGCTTGCGCCGACGGCCGACGTGTACCTCAACGAGATGCCCGGCGGGCAGTATACGAACCTGTATCACCAGGCCCAGGCGCTGGGGCTGGAGGGCCCGCTGGCGCGACGTGTGCCGAACCTACGCCGAGGTCAACCGCATGTTCGGCGACATCATCAAGGTGACGCCGACCTCGAAGGTCGTCGGCGACATGGTGCTGTTCATGGTCGGCAACAACCTGACGCCCCACGACGTGCTGACCGGGACGCGCGAGCTGTCGTTTCCCGAATCGGTGGTGGAGTTCTTCGAGGGCCGGCTCGGCGAGCCGCCCGGCGGCTTCCCCGAAGCGCTGCAAAAGCGCGTCTTGCGTGGCCGCGAACCACTACGAGGCCGGCCCGGTGCCAGCCTGCCGTCCACCGACTTTGCCGCCGCCCGCGCCACATTGGAACAGCAAGTCGGAAGGTCCGTCAACGAGCGCGAGTTGCTGAGTTATCTGCTCTACCCGCGCGTGTTCCCAGATCTGGCGGCGCACCAGATAAAGTATTCGGATACGAGCGTGTTACCGACGCCGACGTTCTTTTACGGTATGGAACCGGGCGAGGAAGTGTCCATCGACATCGAGCGCGGCAAGACTCTGATCCTCAAGTTTCTGGCCACGGGCGATGCCCACGCGGACGGAAGCCGAACGGTGTTCTTCGAGTTGAACGGCCAGCCGCGCGAGGTGGTGGTGACGGATCGCAGTCTGGCCGGCAAGGTTGCGACCCGCCCCAGGGCCGAGCCGGGCAATCCGCTGCAAATCGGTGCGCCGATGCCCGGACTGGTGGTCCGAGTCGCGGTGGAGGCGGAGGAGCAAGTGGTGGCGGGACAAAAAATGTTCACCCTTGAGGCGATGAAGATGGAGACGACGATTTACGCCGAGCGTGCGGGTACTGTCTCTGCGGTATTGGTCCAACCGGGTACGCAGGTCGATGCCGGCGATCTCCTGCTGCGATACGAGGGTTGAGTCACACTGTACGACAATGCTTCATATTGGGGTATCTTCGCACACTTTCCCGGGTTTTTCGGAGAAGGTGCTTCAAGCAAAGAGACGGCCCGCTTGCGCGGACTTCTCTCCTCAAACGATTTTCACTCAACGGCTTATCAAGCATGGGCCTTGTGTTCCGTGATCCGGTGGGATGGCCGGCACAGAAATTGCATATAAATCAACTGCCCATCGTGGTCTCGAACGGGACATAGAAGGCGGCCCTTCCCACCTCCTACGGGATGTCGCCCTCACCGAAGAACGACTGGGTAGCGAATGCTGCTTGTCCTCCGCCCCACCTGCGCCCCCGGAACGCCCTTTTGAACCCCTGGGAAAAATTCCTCGATGAAGTATCTCTTTACTCTGTTTCTGTGTGTTATCGTGTCCCTCCTTATTACCGTGGGCGCCTCCCAAGCCTTTAGTTCCACTCGCGATTTGCGCGGTCGGAGCTTTGTGCAGTGGTTTCTTTTCGAGCTGCGCCGCACCGAAGCCCTGAAACAGTGCGCGGAGATGATGAACCGTCTGTGGGAGATAAAAGCCGCCGCCATCGACGACTTCATCGCCGACCGGGCCACGATCGAGGACGTTATGGAACGCTTCGCGGAAGCAGAGGAGTTGGTGGAGGAAGGCGACGTGGGCGTGGTGGCTTCTTACCGACGGCCGCAGACGAAAGAGCAGGTCTGCCGACAACTCATCGGCTGGGTGGAGGATGACTTGAAAGACGATCCGGCCAAGGCCCGCGAAGTCATTCAGCGGTTGAAGCGAGAACTCGACGCGGAACCTGCGGAGGCCGCCATCATACGGTAAACGATCGCGGGCAAGCCGAGTCAGGAGAACAGCGGCCCGCTCTCACTCGTGCAATCCGTACTGCCGAATTTTGTCGAACAGTTGTCGCCGGCTGATGCCGAGCACGCGCGCCGCCCGCGTGCGGTTCCACTTTTCCTGTTCCAGCGCTTGTCCGATCACGAGGCGCTCGGTCTCCGCCAGAATGTCGCGCAAGAGCAATGATCCCGACGCGCCGGTCCGGCCACTGGATGGCCGGGCGAGGCCGGCGCTTGCACGTCCGGCAATCCGATGGTTCGCCCGCGGGCCAGGATGGCCGCACGGGCCAGGACGTTCTGCAATTCACGCACATTGCCCGGCCACGGTTGCGCGGTCAGATAGGCCATGACTTCGGGCGCGAGGGCCAGGTTGGGCCAATCGTACTTGCGGGCCAGTTTGCACAGGATGTATTCCGCAAGATGCGGAATGTCCTCGCCGCGCTGGCGCAGGGGCGGCAGCTCGATCGTCACCACATTGAGCCGATAGTACAGGTCTTCGCGGAAGCGTCCCTCGGCGATACGAACCTGCAAGTCACGGTTGGTCGCGGCCAGCACACGCACGTCGGCCCGCAACGTCTCATCCCCGCCGACGCGCTCGAACTGTCCCGTTTGCAACACGCGCAGCAGCTTGGCCTGCACGTCGATGCCCAACTCGCCGATCTCGTCGAGAAACAGGGTGCCCCCATTGGCCTGCTCGAACCGCCCGATGCGGTGCGCCACCGCGCCGGTGAAAGATCCCTTTTCGTGTCCGAATAGTTCGCTTTCAAGAAGTGTCGGACTCAAGGCGGCACTGTTAACCTTGATGAGCGGGTGGGCCGTTCGCTCGGAGTTTTTGTGGATGGCGTTGGCGACCAGTTCCTTGCCGGTGCCGCTCTCGCCGACAATGAGGACCGGCTCGCGCGTCGGGGCCACTCGGCCAATCGTCTTGAAGACCTGCACCATGCCCGGCGTGCGACCCACCAGCTCCTCGTCGCCGTCGTCGTGTTCGTCGGGTCGTTCGCGCGAGAGAGATTGCACCTGGGCGACGAGGGCGCGCTGCGTCAGGGCGCGGCGGATCGAGAACAGCACCTCGTCGAAGTCGAACGGTTTGCTGATGTAATCGAAGGCGCCGAGCTTCATGGCCTCGATGGCCTCCTTGCTGCCGCCGTAGGCCGTGATGACGATCACCGGCGTCTCCTCCAGGCGGTCGGCGTGACCGCGCAGCACGTCCATTCCGCCCTGGACCGGCATTTTCAGATCGAGCAGTGCCAGGGCCACGTCGGGTTCTTGCAGCAGGCGGGCGGCCTCGCCGCCGTCGCGGGCCAAGCGAACCTGATAGCCCTCCGACTCCAGGAGCAGCTGCAAGTTGGTTCGGATGGTGGCTTCGTCGTCGGCGACGAGGATGACGGGCGCATAGGGGAGCTTCGTCATGGCGATTTCACTTCTCCTATTCACATAGCCCCCGGCGAGCCGGGGAAAACAAATACCCCCGGCAAGCCGGGGGCTATGTGGCGAGCGGCAGCGAAACGCGGAACAGCGCTCCCCAGCCGGGCTGACGCACGAGTTCGATCTGTCCGCCGTGTTGTTGCACGATCTCGCGGCACAGAGCCAGACCCAGGCCGGTGCCTTCCGGACGGGTCGTCCAGAACGGCTCGAACAGATGCGCCTGATCCGCCGGCGCGATGCCGGGTCCGGTGTCGGCAATCTCCAGCTCGACGCGCGGCGGCCCGTCGAGCCGGCGCGTTCGGCAGTGCAAGGCACCGCCGCCGGGCATCGCCTGCATGGCATTGGTCGTCAGATTTTGCACGACTTGTTGCAGCGCCTGGGCCGAACCGAGGACGGGAGGTAGATCGGCCGCCAGTTCCGTTCGCAGGACCACCTGTTGCGTCTCCGCCTGCGCGTGCAGCAGAGTGAGTGTCTCTTGCACGATCGCATTGAGATCGACCGGCCGGCGCTCTTCGTATCCCGAACGCACGAAATACAGCAGCCGGCTTACCAACGCATTGAGCCGATCGACGCCTTGCACGATCGCGTCGAGGGAAGCGGGATTGTGCGCGTGTTCCGGCAGACGCTGGTAGAGTTGGGCCGTCGAGCGGATGGCGGCCAGGGGGTTGCGAACTTCGTGGGCGACGCCGGCCAGTAATTTCCCCAGCGCGGCAAGGTGCTCCGAGCGACGCAACTCCTCGCGAAGTTGCTCGCGCTGCCGGCGTTCCAGGCCGCAGGTTACGGCCCAGGTTCGCGGCCATCACCAGCGCGACGAGGACGCCGGCCAGGGCCAGCCCGGCCGCCGTCTGGTTGCGAAGCACCAGCTGCTCCGGCCGCGTCAGACGCGTCATCACCCAGGTCGCCATCAGGGCGGGGCGTTCCCGGCCGACCGGCTCGGTGACAATCATGACGCGGCTCGGTCCGATCTGCGTGGTTAGCTCGCTGGGCGGGGCACCGGGTTTGATTTCTAAACTGGCCCTGCATTGGGCGGAGACGAAAGGCTCTTCGTTGGGCGGCGGGTCGCGCCGGGAAGGAAGCTCCGCATTGGCCTTGCCTTTGTCCTTGGGGATCGGCGGGGAACGCTCGTCCGATGGGGGCGGCTCCGGCAGCACAACCGGGTTGTTGGGGAAGGCATAGCCCGTGTACTGTTTCCAATTGCCGGCCAAATAAAACCCGCCTTCGACGCCCCACAAATCCGCCAACGACCGCCGTGTGATCTCCTCCAGCCGGTGATGCCAATCCGTCGGCAGCTTATTGCCGAGCTTGCCGGGAGTGTCTTCCAGCAGTTCCGCCGCCTCCTCGGCCATCCGGCGGCTGGCGGCGCTCGAGTCCTCTGCGCGCCTGCTCTTCCCGGCCGGGCATCCAGACCGCCGCCAGGCTGCTCGACAACAACACCGCCAGCGACGCCACGAACAGGGCGACGACGAGGACGATCTGCGTGCGCAGTCCGATACGGATACCCATGAGGATTCCGGAAGTTACACATAGCCCCCGGCTTGCTGGGGGTCTTCTGTTGCCCCCGGCAAGCCGGGGGCTATATGGAAGGAGGATCGCCGCTCCCGCAGCGTTTCAGGGACAAAAGCCAACACGATCAGCGTGGCCACTCCCGCGACGCCGGCCAACAGTCCGAACAGCCCGCGATAACCCAGCGTCTCCACGATCAGGCTGGCCACGAGCGGCCCCAGCGCCGAGCCGAGCACGAGGGACGAACCGACCAGCACCTGCGCCTCGCCGCGCGCGGGGGTCGGCGAAGCGATCCGTCACCCATGCGGCTGCCAGCACACCGAACAAACCCTGCGCCAGTCCGTCCAACACTTGAATGAACAGCACTTGCTCGGGCGAGCGGCACACGGCGATCAGGGCCAGACGAATCGTCATCGCCGACCATGCCAACAGCAAGAGCGGCCGCCGGCCCAGTCGATCCGCCAGCCAGCCGGCCGGCCGAACGACCACCATCCAGGCCACCATCATCACCACGAAGATGTAGGGCAAAAACCCGTCGTTCGCACCGAGGTCTTGCTTGACGAACAGGCCCAGATAAACGCCGCCCGGCGCCGCAGCCGCGTGAAAGAGAATCATCGCCGCCACGAACGCCCACAGCCGGCCGTCGCACCAGACCGACCGAACCTTTTTCCCTTCCTCCCGACCATTCACGGCAAGTAGGTGGCGGGCGCCATGCACCTCGTCTCGGTTGGGCAACGGCGTCTCGCCCTGGTAAGCAGGCGGCTCGTGGATGAACAGGGCGGCGACCACCGCCAGCGCTTGCACGATCCCCAGCGGAAAAAGGATCGAGCCGGGTCCGTAATTGTCGGCCAGGACGCTGCCGGCAAGCGCCACTGCCATGATACCGATCGGCCGCCAAAAGCGCAGGGCGCCCAGGGCCGCACCCACGCGATCCGGCGGGGCCAGATGCACCGCTTCCGCGCCGGCCAGGCTCTCCACTGTCGCCCGGCACGCCCCGTTTTCGGCGAACAATATCACCAGCACCCCCAGACAGATCACGCCGTCGGCACCGTAGAGCATGAACGTGGACGCGGCCAGGAGCGCCAGGGCGACGATCAAAAACGGCTTGCGCCCGCAGCCGATCAGACCATACACCGACGGGGAATTGCAAGAGTCCCGCCAGGGCCGCCAGCGTCGAGACGAGTCCGATGGCGCGATCGGACATTCCCTGCTGGCGCAGGTACAGCGGCAGGTAGGGGAGCGTGAAGCCGATGCCCGCCATGCACAAAAAATACGATCCGTAAAGTCCGATACGATTGCGTGTGTCCATGAGGGGGATCCTTCGTTGCACATAGCCCCCGGCTTGCCGGGGGTGTTTTGGTTTCCCCCGGCAAGCCGGGGGCTATGTACGGCTCAATAGGGCACGAACTTCAGCCAGGCGATGCCGAGGGCGAGCGTCAGGATCGTCACCGGCACGCCGACTTTGCAATACTCCCAGAATGAAATCGTCACGCCCTCCTTGCGGGCGTTCTCGACCACGATGAGGTTGGCGACCGAGCCGAGCACCGTCAGGTTGCCGGCGAACGTGCTCGACATGGCCAGGGCCAGCCAGGCCGTCTCCTGGTTCGCCGCCGTCATGTGCCGCATCACCGGCTCGAACAGCAGCACGGCCGGCACGTTGCTGACCAGATTCGACAGCGCGGCCGAGACGAGACTCAGCAAATCCACCGGGTGATCGAGCAGCCAGGTCCAACCCTCGACGCCCCAGAAGCGGACGACGTGGACCTGAAAAGCGTGGACGACGATGAACAGGCCGGCGAACATCACCAGCAAGCTCCAGTCGATTTGGCGATAGATTTTGTCCGGATTGACGATTCGACCGACCAGCAGGAAGGCCGCACAACCCAGGGCGATAATCGGCAGGTAATGACTGGGCAGTACGAAGAACAGAGTTACCGCCGTGAGCGTGACCAGGACGCTTTTGTTGCGCAACCAGACGTGGGCGCGGCGGTCGGGCGGCAGTTTTTCGGGCAGAATCGGCGCGATCACATCCACGATCTTGGGCGGAACCAGACTGCGACGGTAGATGAAGGCGACGACGAGGAAGTCGAGGACCAGCCCCAGCGCGGCAACCGGAAACAGCCGGGCGGCGAAGCGCAGATAGGAGATGTGCGACTGGATGCCGATAATCATGTTCTGCGGGTTGCCGGTGATGGTGGCGGTCGAGCCGATGTTGGCCGCGGTCGCCAGGCCGATCAGGTGCGGCACCGGGATGAAGCGCAGGCGGCGGGCCAGGTGCAGAACCAGCGGCGTCAGGGCCAGGCACACGATGTCGTTGACGAGGAAGGCGGAGAGCAAGCCCGACAGCAGAATCGTCACGGCGAGCAGGCCGGTCGGCGTTTCGATGCGGCTCAGGCACCAGTGGGCCAGGCGCTGGAAGAAACCGGACAGCCGCAGGCAGCCGACCACGATCATCATGCCCAGAAGCAGAAGGAGCGTTTCGTAGTCGATCGATTCAGGCGAGACCGCCTGCTGCAAGGTCAGGATGCCGGTGACGAGCATCAGCGTCGCGCCGACCAGCGCGATGCCGGCCCGGTCCATGCGCAGTCCGGGAATCTTACCCAGCGCCAGGCCGGCGTAAGTCAGCGTGAACAGGATCGAAGTCAGCCACAGGGCGGATGAACCGTCCATCCAGAAAACTCCTCTTCTCCATCCTCACCAGCCCGTCGCGCCAGCAAGGGCCGCCCCTTGCACGGTCTGTGGGATGGTCGAAATCGGTTCCGGTTTCGTCTCCGGCATGAACAACACAAACACGAGCGCCCCGACGGCGGCGACGGCGGCGAACAGGTAAAAGGCCGCGGCGAAGCCGAGATACTGGACCACGAATCCGGCGAGGACGGGGCCGAGCACGCCGCCGGCGCTGAGGGCGGTGGCGATCAACCCTTGCAGGGCGTTGAAGCGTCCCGTTCCCCGCGTCAGGTCGGCACAGATGGCTACGATAACCACGCCGTAGATGCCGGCGCCGATGCCATCCAGCGTTTGCAACGCCACCAGCACCCACGGCGAATTCGTCAGCGAATACAACACAATCCGTACCGGCAACACGAGGAAGCCGATGGCGAAGACGGGCTTGCGACCCCAGCGTTCGCACAGCCGCCCGGCCAGCCACGCCACCGGAATCATGACCGCCTGGGCCGACAGGACCACGCAGGCCACCTGGGCGTTCGATCCTCCCAGCCGGGCGATGTACATGCCGACCAGCGGCATCACCGGCGCGTTGGCCAGGTGAAAGAGGGCGACGGCCGCGAACAGGATGGCCACCCGGCGATCGCGGAGCAAGGTGAAAAATCCGGTCGCGGGCTGGCCGCCGTCATGGCCGCCGCAGGCGAGTTCCTCGTCCACTTCCCTGGGGCGGATGACGAACACGGAAGCCGCCGCCAAAAAGGATACTACGGCCACGGCGTAAAAGATGGCTTCCACGGGCAGCCAGACGGCCAGGACGATGGCGACCAGGGCGGCGGTGAGGTTGCCGGCGTGATCGCAACTCTGGGCCGCGCCCATGAGCCGGTTGAGGCCAGCGTGCCCCACCAGCCCCAAAGCGAGCGCTCCCAGCGACGGCGCGAAAAAGGCCCGGCTCATGCCGCCGACGAAAAGCAGCGAGTCGATCCATATCCAACGGGCCGGCACGAGCGGCAACAATCCGCAGCACAGACCCAGCATCAAGGAAGCGCCGCCCAACAGGGCGCGGTGCTGGCGGATGCGATCGACCAGGAGGCCCGCCGGCGTCTGCATGAGGAACACGCCTAGGCCGCCCAGGGCGATGCACACGCCCACGCTGCCGTCGTTCCAGCCGCGCTCCACGAGATACTTGCTCAGAAACGGCACGAGGACGCCGACCACCTCGGCGAGGAAAAAGTTGGCCACCAGGAGGCCAAACCAGCTTTGCCGCGACGGGCGCTGCCGGCCCTGGTCGTTATCGAGAGATTGAGTCCGTCGGGTTAGCGGCAGGGTGGTCGCCATTTTGGAACTCCTCGTCGTGTGGTGGCGCAGAGTGAACGATCCTGGTTAGCGACGCTTCGCAGAAGCGTTCTTGTCACATACGCTTCTGCGAAGCGTCGCTAACCGCGCACCGCCTTTTCACCTGTGAGACTCGCTAGCGGTCGCGGGGTAGAGGAGGAGGTGCGTCTCGGTCGCCGCGGCGGGGGCGGCGGCGCTCCGGTTCCGGACGCGCATCGGCCCGTTCGTCGGCACGGTTGAGATGTTCGCCCACATGCGTCCACGCCTCGGCGGCGCGGGCGAGTTGCAGCGCGCGAGACGAATCGTCGCGTCCGTCCCGGCGCGCCTGATCGTAGAGCCGGCGTGCGGCGTCGAGAAACTCGCGCCCGGCCCGCGCGGGGCCAAGCCCACGGCGTCCTCCAGGCGGTCGCGCGTCCTTCGCAACAGATCATCCAATTCGTATTCATCGCGGCGCGGCGGCGCGGGCAAACCGGCCGTCGCCGGCGCATCGGCCCGCAACGCATGAACCAATCCGCGCGCCGCATCGTGCGCCGCCGTCGCCAGCTCGCGGGCACGCACATCATCGTCCGCGCGGGCCGCCCGCACGGCTTCGCCGTAAAGATCTTTGGCCCGCTCGAACAGCCGGGTCAGATCGCGAGCCGGCCGGCCGCGGCCGGCGTCCATCCGCACCGAGACATCGCTGAGCGCGTCGTAGGCTTTTTGCAAATCCTCTTTGCCCTTCAGCCCCTTGGTGCCTTTGCCCTTGGGGCCGGGCGGTTTCGCTTGCACCGTGCCGGTGAACCCACCGGCCGGCCCCCAATCGAGCAGGCCGCCGACCGCGATGGCGGCCAGCAGCAAAAGTGTTCCGCGCAGAAATCGCGTCATAATTATCGTTTCCTCAAAAGGGAGTCCGCGTCTCTTCAATTGGCCGCGTCGAACAGACGAGGACTCGGCCCATCGTGACGAATCTCGTTGGCCCGCAGGCGCGTAGCTTTTAACGCAAGGACTGTACCAATGGCGAACTGCAAAGCGCGCGGCAAGGGTGTAGGCGGCGCAAGGCCTTTTATTTCACTGACTTGAACCCAAGAGTGCTAGCAAGCTATGCCGCCGAATAGCACCATGCAAGCAAGCGAAACAGTGGGCACAAATCCCCCAGGTGGGAGCTTTTAACACGATTCCCGCATCCGCCAAGGGCTGGCTGCTACCATTCGCACGTCCCACGGTTACAATGTTCTGCGCTTTTAGGTTCCACCGCATCCGCGGCGGAGATTAAGGGGAGAACGCATCATGCAGTGGCGTCCGAACAAGCACGAACCGCCGAACCAACGTTCCCAGCCGCGCCGCCCGCCGGATTTGCCGCGGAAAGCGGATCGGAAGCGCTCGAAGAAGGCTCGTCGTCCCAAGCTGTCGCGCCTGCATAAGCCGGAGGACATGTCGCTGGAAGATTGGCAGATCGAGTTGCGCCGGCAGTTCGGCCGCGAACAGAGTTATCGGCTCGAAAACGTCGGCGTTCATCCCATCTTCTCCGTTTTCAACGTCACGAATCCGCAGTCGGGGAACACCTACCGCGTCCACATCCGCGGCGTCGGCTCCGGCGACAATTTCTGTTCGTGTCCGGACTTCGCCACCAACACGCTGGGCACGTGCAAGCACATCGAGTTCACGCTGGCGAGCCTGGAGCGCAAGCGCGGCGGCGTGGCCGCCCTGAAGGCGGGCTTTCAGCCGCCGTACAGCGAGGTTTACTTGCACTACGGCGCCCAACGCGAAGTGCGATTCCGTCCCGGCGGCGAATGCCCGGTCGGACTGGCCCGGCTGGCGGCGAAATACTTCGGCCTGGACGGAGCACTCTTGCCGGAGGCGTTCGGGCGTTTCGAGACGTTTCTCGCCGAGGCCGGCCAGCACGAGCACGAGTTGCGCTGCCACGACGACGTATTGGCCTTCATCGCGGAAGTGCGCGACGCCCAGCGCCGCCGTGCCCGCGTCGCCGAGGCGTTCCCCCGCGGCATCCGCAGCGCCGCCTTCAAGAATTTGCTGAACGTGCCGCTCTACGACTACCAGCGCGAAGGCGCGCTGTTCGCGGTACGGGCCGGCCGCAGCCTGCTCGGCGACGAGATGGGGCTGGGCAAGACCATCCAGGCCATCGCCGCCGCCGAGATCATGGCCCGCCTGTTCGGCGTCGAGCGCGTGCTAATTGTCTGTCCCACGTCGCTCAAGCACCAGTGGCAGCGCGAGATCGAGCGCTTCAGCCAGCGCACGGTCGAAGTCGTCGGCGGGCTGCGTGCCCGCCGCGAAATTCACTTCGCCGTCGAAACCTTCTTCAAGATCACTAATTACGACACCATTTATCGCGATCTCGATTTGATTGAAGCGTGGTCGCCGGACCTGGTGGTCCTCGACGAGGCCCAGCGCATCAAGAACTGGAGCACGCGCACGGCCCGCAGCGTCAAGAAGATCGCCGCCCCCTACGCCCTGGTCCTCACCGGCACGCCGCTGGAGAACCGCCTCGAAGAACTCATCTCCATCGTCCAGTTCGTCGATCGCTTTCGCCTCGGTCCCACCTTTCGCCTCTTGCACGAGCACCAGGTGCGCGACCCGGTCGGCAAGGTCGTCGGCTACCGCGAGCTGGACAAGATCGGCAAGACGCTGGAACCCATCCTGGTACGGCGGCACAAGGACGAGGTGCTCGATCAGCTTCCCGAACGCATTGATTCCAACCTCTTCGTGCCAATGACGGACCTCCAGCGCAAGCACCACACGGAGAACCTCGAAATTGTCGCTCGGATCGTGCGCAAGTGGAAGCGCTATCGCTTCCTCTCCGAGGCGGACCAGCGGCGGCTCATGATCGCGCGATTGCGCATGCGCATGGCTTGCGACAACAGTTATCTGCTCGACCAGCGCAGCGACCAGGGAACCAAGGCGGACGAGGCGGCCACGCTGCTCGACGAGCTGTTGGAACGGTCGGGCACCAAGGCAGTGGTTTTCAGTCAATGGCTGCGCATGCACGAGCTGCTGGTGCGGCGCTTGGAGGGCCGGCGCTGGGAGCATGTTTTGTTCCACGGCGGCCTGTCGAGTCCGAAGCGCAAGGAAACCCTCGATCGCTTCCGCGACGATCCCGACTGCCGGGTGTTTCTCTCCACCGACGCGGGCGGCGTCGGCCTGAACCTGCAACATGCCTCGGTCGTTTTCAACATGGATCTGCCGTGGAACCCCGCCGTGCTGGAGCAGCGCATCGGCCGGGTGCATCGTCTCGGCCAACGCCGGCCGGTGCGCGTCGTCAACTTCGTCTCGCAGGGCACGATTGAGGAGGGCATGTTGGGAGTGCTGAAGTTCAAGAAATCGCTCTTCGCCGGCGTGCTGGATAACGGCGAGAAAGAAGTCTTCCTGGGCGGCAGCCGGCTCAACAAATTCATGGAGTCGGTCGAGTCGGCCACCTCGGCGATTCCCGAACCGATGATCGAAGACGCCGAGGAGAAACTGTCCGGCGCGCAAGCCGAAGCCGACGTATCCGAAACCGGGTGCGTGGCTCGTCCGTCCTTGGCGGTCGAATCCGAGTCGGAAGAAGACGCGATCCAGACCCCGGCCGCGGTCCAACCGGCCGCCGATCCGTGGGCGGGGCTGTTACAGGCCGGCATGGCGATGTTGCAGCAGTTGGCTTTCGTCAGCGGCGGTAACTCCCCGATGTCGTCCGGTAACGCGGCCGCGTCGCGATCCTTCGTTCAGCGCGACGAACAAACCGGCGAGACGTACCTCAAATTGCCGGTGCCTCCTCCGGAGGTGGTCAACAAGGCGCTGGAGGCTTTCGGGGCGCTGTTGCAAAGTTTTCGGAAATGAAGCACGATGAACGAACTATCAATGACTTTCCTCGATGCGGGATGGTCGAGTCGCCGGGCGGGAAAATCGTTGAATTCGTCCCTTCGCAAAGGTAGTATTTGCCGTTAGAGTTGAAACCGAGGCGCCCGAGAATGCCCGTCGGGGAAAGGTCAACCAAGGACTCTCCCCCGGGTAAGAGGCGTTCGATCGGTAACACTCGGATCGAAGCCGTTTTCACATCGCGAAGGACCATCCCCAATCGAAGCGTGTCGGACGAGAGAGGCCGGAGGAGCAACCATGTCGGACACGCACCCGACCTCGCGGGTCACCCCCGCCGTCCGGCCGCCGACCCCGCGCCGATACCGGCCCCATTCCCTGACTTCTTTTCTCCTCGCGCTGGGCGTGGCCGTGCCCTGCGGGGCGTTGTCGAGATCGCTCGCGGATCAGGCCGGGGCAGCCGAGGACAAACCGGCAGCCGGGACCGCGCTCAAGCGGCGCGACACGGCCGGTGAGGAAGACCTGCGGAAGCAGCTTGCCTTGACGCCGGAGGTCGGCATCGGTCGGGCCGGCCCGCAGTTGGTGCGAGCGTATGCCGCCCAGATAAAGACCAACATGGCCCTCACCGCGAACAGCGGCCTCACCGATGTCGCGGTGCTCCGAGAAACGCTTCCTGGGGTGACAAGCATGCCGTTACGCATCGGCTCCCAGGCCCAGATCAGCCCCAAAGCCGCCGCCACGCTGGGATCGCTGTCCCGGAAGTTGCACGCCTACCTCGACGCCGCGGCGCCGGCCGGCCCCGACGGCCGGCGCCCCTCACCCATGGTCGTGGCCCAGGCCCTGCGGCTGGAGAAACGCGGTAAGAAGCCCGAATGGCTGCGGCCCGAGGCCATCCCCACCATGCTCCAGCTCTTGATGTTCGAGGAAGCTCCCGTGCGCCACATGCTGGTGGAAATGCTGGCCGACATCTCCGGTCCCGCGGCGACCGCCGCCCTGGCCCGGCGCGCCGTGTTCGACCTCGACCCCGCGATACGCGCCAAGGCGGTCGGTGCCCTGAAGGGCCGGCCGGCGGCCGACGCGCGCCCGGTGTTCCTGGCGGCGCTCCGTTATCCGTGGGCGCCAGCCGCCGACCACGCCGCCGAGGCGTTGGCGGCCCTCGCCGACAAGGAGGTGATACCGGCTCTGGTAACACTTCTGAAGGAACCCGACCCCGCCGCGCCGCGGAAGCTGTCCCGGGGCGGTCACGTGGTGCAGGAGGTGGTTCGGGCTAATCATCAGGCCAACTGTCTGCTGTGCCATCCGCCGGCCGTCACAGGCAACGAGCCGGTGCAAGGACTGGACCCGGTCAACACTGTGGCCAGCCGGTCGGGGGGCGGCGGGGCGGGGCTGGGCGGCGCCTGGTCGCGTGGGGGTTCGGGAGGCGGTGGGGTGACAAACCGGTCGCCCCTGGTGATCCGCGCCGATATCACCTTCCTGCGCCAGGACTTCTCGGTGCAACTGCCCGTGGGCCAAGCCCCCAACGCCCAGGAGGCCACTCCCGTCCTCCGCTTTGACTTTCTCGTGCGCACCCGACGTCTGAGCAAATCCGAGTCGGCCCGACTCCGCGATGCCGCGGAAGAGTCGTCCTACCCTCAGCGGGAGGCAGTCCTGTTCGCGCTGCGCGAGCTGACGGGCCGAAACCCCGGAAGAGCTACTGAGGATTGGGTACGTCTGTTCCCGACGGCCCTGACGGAAGTGGAGGCCGCCCGCCTGGCGGACAAGCTGGTGGCGGCAAGCCCGGTTCGGCTGGCCCAACTGCTCGGGCAAATGCGCGTCGGGGAGGAGGAAGTTGCCATCAAGGGGCTGGCTGGCGCCCTTCCGCGTCTGAAAGGTGTGGCGCGGGGCAAGGCCCTGGAGGCCCTGGTACAGCGGCTGGCCAACCTGGATGCGGACAGCCTCCGCCGCCGACTGCACGAGGAGCCGCCGTCCCTCCGCGAGGCCGCCATCGCCGCCTGCGTCCGCCGCCGGGACAAGGAGCTAATTCCCGCCCTGATCGCACTCCTGGAGGAGGAAGACCCCGTGCTCGCTTACCAGGCCGAGAAGGGGCTGGAGACCCTCACGGGCCGACACTTCTCGACTTCCACGGCGTGGCAAGATTGGTGGAAAAGTGAAAAGTCGAAGTGACGGTACAATGCGGACTCAATCCAGGAAGAGTCGGCGTTCCTGACCGAAGTCACCCCGGTCCTGCCCGCCATCGAGTGGAGCGATCCGAACGTGGCGGCACGGCGTTGGTCCACGAACTGGGAGTGTGAAGATCTACGAGTCCCGACCCCTTTTGTCCCCGAAAAGTCGAAGTCACTATCTGGCTCTCCGCCGCCAAGACCGCTCTCATAAAGCAGATGGGCTGCGGAAAATGACGGCTCTCCCACCGTCCTTTGGACCCCTTGTAGAGGAGGAGGAAACGTAGGATAGATGGCGTAGCTTCACAATACGGAGGGTTGTTCCTTGCGTAACCGACCTCCCCAAAACAGAAGAGGCATGCTAAAATAGCACAAGTGGCGTTCGCACATGCAGAGATCCTGCTTGCCGAAGTCTTTCAACACCAAGAAGTTATAATGTTCTGTCCGAGGCTCTGGCAAGGGGAAGCACGATGACCGGCACTGCCGATTTTGCCAGCCCGCCCATTGTCGAGTTGATTCTGGGTGTTCAATTTTCGCCACTAACCAAACTCACAGCTGGCCATTTTGGTCTGTTCTGGAAAGAACTCGGTAGCGATTGGACCGATCCAGAAGATGGATCGCTGCTTGAGGACCAGTTCGAGCTATTCGACCGCCCCAAATGGAGCGTGCCGGTCGGCCTACAACTACGTCTTGAACCAATTCGGCTTCCGGGTCGCTTCCTGCTTGGACATAAGAGCAAAGACCGCCTCCTGCAAATCCAAGCGACTCGCTTGCATTTCAACTGGCGAAAGCGAGAGGGGTTCTACCCAAGCTACAAGCGGCTGGTCACCGAATTTGAGGATATGTTCGATCGCTTCGCCGCATTCACGGAGAGGACAGGCTTGGGGAAGTTATCCTTGAACCAGTGGGAGTTGACATACATCGACGCCTTCCCGAAGGATGAATACTGGGAGACCCCGGCGGACTGGTCCGCATTTCTGCCGGGCCTGTTCTGCAAGTTGTTCCCAGTCGATGGGTTGGGCATCGCTCTTGAGCATCGAGCGGCCGAGTGGAGTTACGAAATCCAGCCAAAGCGGGGGCGGTTGCACATAGCGACCCAACCCGGCCGTGCGGGGGAAGACAAGCGGGACGCTCTGCTTCTCCAGATGACCGCTCGTGGTTCCGTTGGCAAGGGGGGGGCAGAGACATTGCGATCCGGCCTTGATTTGGGACATGATGCCGCTTGGGGAGCCTTCCTCCGAGTGACATCCGACGAAGCAAAGCAGCGTTGGAGGTCGAAACCATGAGCATGGGCATGCAGTCGGCCCGAGGGGCCTCGGCTTTCACGAAGACCGCTTACTCCTTCTCGCGCTCGATGGGCGATGTTGGCCCGCTGTTCTCCGAGTTCGATGGAACACCGGCACGCGCCTGGCCTCCGTTGATCGATGAGTTGCTCCGCATTCGCAACCTTAACGATAATTGGGATGGTGAAGGGACCGAAGCGCCCCACCCTGCCTTGGTCGATGGAGCAATTACACTGGCCCAGTACCTCCAGGCGAC
Organism: uncultured Planctomycetota bacterium; assembly: GCA_963767535.1. GTDB lineage: Bacteria > Planctomycetota > Planctomycetia > Gemmatales > Gemmataceae > JAJPHU01. Next base: position 2,442,516 of record CAVYEC010000003.1, on the reverse strand, counting down.
TGGGAGGCCGCCAGCCGATAGGGTTATTGCAGGGGTGAATGGGACGATCTACTTCGAGTGGCACACGCCCCTTGGATACCAGGAGATCGAAGTCACGTCCCCCATCAATGCGGAGTGCCGTCGGGTTTGGAAAGGCTCGGAGAAGACGGAGGTCATCAGCTTGGTTCGTTGTTCGTAGCCCTCTCTAGTACAGGCCGGCCCACGAACGGGGGCGCTACGGCGATGAAAGAGGAATCCGATCCAATCGGCGACGATGAGTGGCTTCTCCGACGTGTCCGGGTCGAACAGTTCCGTACAGCCAAAGTTCCCATTATTTCCCCGAACGCCTTTGAGCCGAGAGTCAAAGGGCGAGACCCGGACACGGACGGGATCAGTCTCTATCGTGCGGAATGTCTGGACGACCCCTCGGCGGTGCTAGCGACAATCGTCCCGGAACGCCGCCACGAGTATGGGATCGTGAGAATACCCGTCTCTTTGCTCAGGTCATTGCACCTATCCGTACAGAGCAAGCCGGATGAACGGATCAGAGGTCACGTCGTGATCCCCGAGTTGAATTCTGTGGATTATGAATCCGACAAATCTCGATTCACTTACCTCAAGGATAGATTGGCCACAGTGGCAAGCGAGGACGCAAACATTGTGAAACAACCGACCTCATTTCACGCCGAATGACCAAAGAGAACGGATACGAGAAGGCGTCAGGACAAAAGGGTGACGATGTCTTCCGCGCCTGACCGCGTTCGTTGTAGCGACAGTGGGGTGGTCGCGCAACGAAGGCAGAGAGTCCTCCCGATTCGCATACCGCTGCCCGATGGAATTATCGGTCGCATGGAAAAATCGGGGGCACCTCCGCCAATGAAGGGAACGCTCGCCGCGGAGCTGCCGCCGCATAAACTGCATCTCTAGCGGAGAACGGACAGCCGAAAGCGGAGGCGAAGCATGGCCGTCAATCTGACCCCGCAGTACCTGGAAGCGGAGGCGGAATACAAACGCGCCCAGACCGCCGAGGAACGCCTGGAGTGCCTGAAAAAGATGTGGTCGCTGGTGCCCAAGCACAAGGCCAGCGAGAAACTACAAGCGGAACTGAAGACCAAGCTCAGCGAGGCCCGCGAGGAAGTCGAACACGAACGCAAAAGCCCTAAAAAGGCCGGCGTCAGTCACAAGATTCCGAAACAAGGGGCTGGACAGGTGCTCCTCGTCGGCGGACCGAACGGCGGTAAGAGCCGAATCTTGACGCGCCTGACGCGGGCCACGCCGGAAGTTGCCGCGTATCCGTTCACCACCCGCGAGCCGCACGCCGGCATGATGGAGTGGGAAGATGTCCGCGTGCAGCTTATCGACACGCCACCCATCACCGCCGACTTCCTCGAAAGCTACCTATCGAGCATGGTCCGCTCGGCCGATGCTTGCCTGCTCGTCGTCGATCTCGGCGACGATGACGGTCCCCTGGCCGCTGAGGCCGTCCTCGAACGATTGGCCCAGGTCAAAACGATCCTCGCCGGACAGCCGCCCGCGGAAACCGGCGATCCCGCCCTGCACCACACCAAGACGATGCTCGTGGCCAACAAACTCGATCTACCCGAGGCGGCCGAACGGCTGGAATTGGTGCGCGAGCTGTTCGGCTCGCGCTTTCCCATTCAGGCGCTGGACGCCGAATCGGGCCGAGGGTTGGAGGATTTGCGCACGGCCATTTATCGCTTCCTGAACGTCATTCGGGTTTACAGCAAGAAGCCCGGCAAGCCCGCCGACATGGCGGCCCCGTTCACCTGCCCGGCTGGCAGCACCGTATTGCAAATGGCCGAGCTGGTTCATCGCGACTTCGCCGACAAACTCAAGTCCGCCCGCATCTGGGGCACCGGCGTCTACGACGGCCAGACCGTGACGCGCGATCATGTGCTGCACGACAAAGACATTATCGAATTGCATACTTAAGGTGCGTCCTCGGCGTCCGCATTAAACGAGCACAAACGGTATCGTATTTGCTCACCTAGAGTTACGCGCTCTCGCGGTCGAGAGCGGAAGATTCCTTCTCACCGAGGTGCATCATGTTCAAGCGATGGGTTCCCGTTGCGAGCGCGGTTGCCTTGGCCCTTGTGCTGACCGGCGCCGGTTGCGCCGAGGCTCCCCGTGCGAGCTACATCTCGCCCGCCTACACCAATAACTACGGCTACATCTATCCTTCCACGTTCAACATGTGGATGTATCCGAGTAACGCCGCGTACGGGATCGACCGCCGACCCTATTTCGGCAGTCTCGCCCCGGCCGCCTATGGGGTGCCCTCTTCCGTCGCCACGATGCCCGTCACCTACATCGCTTATTATCCGCCGGTGTTCACCGACCGCGCGCTGGTCGCCGCGCCGGCCGTCGGACTCACGCAGGCGGACGAGTCGGCCACCGTGGAAGTCACCTTGCCCGCCGGCGCCGAACTGTGGTTCGACGGCCAGAGGACCGTTCAGACCGGCACCGTGCGCTCGTTCACTACACCGGTGTTGGAAAAGGGCAACAGCTATCACTACGAGGTTAAGGCCAGTTGGATCAAGAATGGGCAGCGCATCGAAGAGACGCGGAGCGTTCCCGTCTCCGCCGGCGCCGCGTGTCCATCACCTTCCCCGCGCCGAAATCGCGTTGATGTGCTTCGCTGGACGGCAGGACCAAGAAATCGGCGAGCCGGTGCCGCCGGACCCCGAGGAGGTTTTCGGGTCCGACGACACCGGCTCGCCGTCTATGACAACCACTGATGCGGATTCGCGACGACTCACGCGGCGATGATTCCGCCGGGCGGGGGAGGCGGCGGCGAGGCCGGAGGACTGACCGGGCCGTTGACCGTGACCTCGTTGCCGAACGTCGAGGAACCCTGACCCGTTGTCACGGTCGCGGTCAGCACGTCCGTGGAAGAGACGTTGCGCAGGTGAACCGTGATATTGCCGCTGTTGTCGCTGAGGACCCAGCGGGTGGCGACGAGGACCGGGCCGTTCGGTCCTTCGTTGAAGACCTGCACCAAAACCCAGGTGTTGGCCGTTCCCACGTTCCCTTGCAGCGTGGCGTTCGTGCCGGAGACGACGAGGGAGTTCAACGTCGGGGCCGGCTGGCCGTTGTTGGCGCCGCCGGAGAAGTTGACCGTGCCCGCGCTGTTGGCGAAGATCGAGTTGGACAGGATGTACTCCTGGCTGGCGCTGTCCACGCTCACCCCATAACCGCCGTTGTTGGCGATCACGTTGCCCGCCCGCGCGGACAGGCCGCCGATAAGGTTGCCGTTGGCCCCGGCGGAAATATCCACCCCGTTGCCCATGTTGCCCAGGACCATGGTTCCCGTGTTGTCCGTGCCGATGAAATTGCCGGCGACCTGATTGCCCGTGGTGCCCGCGCCGGCGAGGGACACGCCCGCGCCGTAGTTCGCGGATATGACGTTGCCGCGGAGGGTGTTGTTGGCCGCCCCGGCGCTGAGGGTGACGCCGTTGAGACCGTTGCCGAGCCAGGTGTCGGAGGCGGCATCGGTGCCGATGTAATTGCCGACCAGGTTGTTGTTGTTCGTTCCGGCATCGTGGATCCAGACGCCGGCGCTGCCGTTGCCGACGATCGTGTTGCCCCTCAGCGTGTTGCCGGAGGCGCCGCCGGAGATAGTCACACCGTTGCCGAAGTTGCCGGCCATCGAACCGTCACTGAGGGTGCCGATCCAGTTGCCGAGCAGACGGTTGCCGGTCGAGCTGCCGCTGATCCCCACGCCGTCGCCGCCGTTGCTGGCGATGAAGTTGCCCTGCCCGGCCTGGTTGCCGCCGAGGACGTTGCCGGAGGCGTTGACAATCTGAACGCCGTCCACGCCGTTGTTGTAGATGTGATCGCCCAGCACGCTGTCGCCGCCTGCGGACGGGCCTTGAATCATGATGCCGTCGCCCTGGAAATCGTCGATCAACAGACCCTTGACCGTGACGTTCTTGGCCGCGATGGTCAACCCGTTGGCCGCGCCCGCGTAGTTGCCGTTGAGTTCCACGACGGGCGTGCCCTGATAACCTGGCTGCGTCGTGCCGTCGATCGTGACGGCGCCGGTGATGGTCGGCAGGGCGCTCTGCAGGTTGATGGTGTTCTGGCCGCTAGGGAGGTTGAAGACGATTCGATCGGCGCCCGGATGGGCGTTGGCGTTGACGATTGCCTGACGCAGCGATCCTGCTCCGGAGTCGGCGTCGGTCGTCACCGCGAAGGTCGAGGGAACGGTGCGATCTTCCAGCGATTCCAGCCATAACGGTAAGGTCGAACGCCGGCGCCGGATCGTCTCGGCCGTGGTTCGGGCAGAATGGAAAAGGTGCGCAACGATTCCGCCAGGATGAAAGCATAATAGCTCCTTAGAGATGGGTGTAATCAGCGGGGAGAAGGGTGATCGCCTGCGGAAATCGGGGCGGCGTGGCGACTCGTGCTGCAAATCTAGGACGTGGAAAGCGAGAGTCAAATCAGAAAAGAAAAAATTTTTTTCGGAGGCCCCCTGGAGGAAGAAAACTCCAGAGGGCCTGGCCCGGATGATGACAGTCTGACTGTCACCCTTTGCCGAAGAGCAGTTGTTGGATCTTTCCGTCCGGCGTGCGGTAGAGCAGTGCCTTCAACACGGCCGACTTGAAGTTGAAACGGATCGAGGCCACTTCCATGCCGCCGCGTTCGCTGACGCGCTCGACCTCCACGCTCTCCGGCTCGCCCAAAGCCTTGAGACGAGGCGCTGCCGCCCGAATCCGTTCGTCCGTGAGATAAACGCTGAACTCCTCGCCGAGTTTGTCGTGGTCCACCGCGCCGGCTTGCATCTGGTGGAGAAAGTCGAGGGCCACCTCTTTCGGGGACGGCCCTTTCACCTTGGGCACTTCCGGTGCTTCCTTCTCCGCCTGGTCCTTGAGCAGCAGGTTTAGGACGGTGCGGTGCAGCGCGGCCGGGTCGAGATGCTCGCTGTTGGTCAGGAGGATGACGGCCGACTTCGTGCGGGGAATCACCGCGTTGTAAGACTGGAAGCCGCTGACGGCGCCCGAGTGCATCAGGATGGTCTCGCCGTCGCGCGAGTAGATACCCAGGCCGCAGCCGTAGTCTTTCGTTCGGCCGTCGGACAGCTCACGTCGCGTCGTCATGAGGCGATACGATTCGGGCTTGAGGATCTTGCCTTCCACCAGGGCGAGATCCCAGCGGGCCAGGTCGGGGGCCGACGCCCACAGGCCGCCGGCCGCGTGCAGCCAGCCGTCGGCCTCCGTCGGGGCCGGCTCCTGCGGACCCAGCGCGAACGACGAATAACCGTGCGCCCGACCCGGCAAATCGCCGCCCGTCCCGAACGCCGAATGATTCATGCCCAGCGGTTTCAGGATGCGCCGCGCCAAAAACTCGCCCATCGGCTCCTTGCTGACCTTCTCGACGATGCGGCCCAGGAGGAGGAAGCCGGTGTTGCTGTACGACCAGCGCGTGCCCGGCTCAAAATCGAGCTTGCCGCTCGCGTACTCGGCGAGCAGCTTGTCGATCGCGATGGGTTTTTTGAGCCGGCGGTCCACGAAATCGAGCGGGTAATAATCGGGATAGCCGGAGGCATGCGTCATCAGGTCGTGAAGGGTGATATCGCCGGCCCGCGTCAGGTCGGGGTAGTATTTGGCCACCTTGTCTCGGACGGAGAGCTTGCCTTCCTCAGCCAACAGAAAGATGCAGGCGCAGGTAAACTGTTTCGTCACCGAACCGATGGCAAACGGCGTGTCCGGCTCGACGGGAGCGTGGCTTTCTAGATCGCGTTGGCCGTACCCTTTGGTGAAGACGATTTTGCCGTCCCGCGCGATGGTCACGGCCAAACCGGAGTAGCCTTGCTCGCGCGCCTGGCCGGCGAGGTAGGCGTCGATGGCCCCGAGGTCGAAGTCCTTGGGCGGTTTGGGCGCCTCCGCACGAGCACCGGGGACCGTGGCGAGGAGCGTGGCGAAAAACAGGACGCGCAAACAGAAGCTCATATCCATTCTCCATTCAGGGGCAGGATTCATCGCGCGCAATGCACGGCGACGACGGTGCAATTGTCGCTGCCGCCGCCCTTGTTGGCCAGGTCGATGAGTTGATCCGCCAACTCCCGCGCGGAAACGTCGGCCTTGGCGATCTCTTTCTGGAGCGTGCGTTCGTCAACGTGCGCATACAGACCGTCGCAGCAGGCCACGAGCCAATCGCCCGGATTGAGTGATACATCATAGCGGGCCGGCTCCAGCAGGGCGTATTTGCCGATGGCCTGCGCGACTTCGTTGCGGCGCGGGTGCCGGGCCGCTTCCTGCGGCGTGAGCTGACCCAGCTCGACCATGCGCGCCACCAGCGTCTGATCGCGCGTGATCTGCGTCAGTTTGCCCGCGTGGAAGTGGTAAACGCGGCAATCACCCACCAAACTGATATAGGCTTTGCCGTCCCACACGAGCAGCGCCACCGCCGTCGAACCCATGCCCTTGCACGCCGGATTGTCCTGGGCGGCTTGCCGGACAACTCGGTTGGCCTCTTGCAAACCGCGATCCAGCGTCTCGGCCAGGATCTCGGCGGTCGGATCGGGGCATTCGTCGTCGAGCGCCGCGGTCAAGAGCGGGGTCAGCACGTCGCACATGACACGCACAACCATTCCGCTGGCGCGGTCGCCGGCCTGATGCCCGCCCATGCCGTCGGCCACGACGATCAGGGCAATATCGTGACGTTGATTGCGGTTGCTCCAGGCGCATTGCTGCACGAGCAGGCTGTCTTCATTGCGCTCGCGCACCCGGCCGCGTGTGGTGGCGCTGCCGACGGCGAGCCGCATGGAGGAAGTCGAAGGTGGTTTCGGCGCGGGTTGGGGAGTCGATCTCGCTTTCGTTTGCTCGGCGACCTCGCCCAATTCATCGAGATGTTCGGTATCTACCCATTCCGGCTCGATAGCGACCGGCTCGGCGTCCCAGGGGATGGAGAGAAATTCCTGCTCCACTTCCTCGGCCTTGCGTACATCCGCCAGCCAGTCGGGCTCTCCCCCACTCCGACCCTCCCCCTGCGGAGTATGTGCCGGCAGGCCGGCGGGGGAGGGAGAAAGAGGCACCCCCTCCCCCTTTGTGGGGGAGGGTCGGGGTGGGGGGAAAGGCTCGTTTCGGCGGAGCGCACGTCCTCCAACCAGTCGGGCTGTGCGGCCGGAGACGGGGCAGGTGTGGCAGGCGTCGAGAAGTCGATGGCGGCCTGGGCCGGCACTCCCTGGCCGCGGTCCTTGCCTTCGGGCCAGATGAGGTCGGTAGCGTCCAGTTGCCCAGCGGCGGCCAACTGCCGCAGCTGCGCAGCGGACACCGGCCCGAGCGTTTGATCGGCGTGCATGTAATACCAGAGATCGCTCATCATCGCCTCCGAGAGAACCTTCCATTGACCAGCTCGCAGCGCCAGCAAGGGATGCCCCTACAGGTCGATCACCATCAGCGTCACGTCGTCATTTCGCAGACCGTACCGCCGGCGCTGCTCTTCGACCCAGCCGGCGAAGGTGACTTGCGGGGCAGGGTCCGCCAGTAAGGGATCGACGGCGAGCATCGGCCGGCCATTCTCCTCGATCTGACGCAAGGTCCATTCGGCCAGGGCGTCGGTCATGAGCAGAAAGCGATCGCCCGGATGCCATTCCCCCTCGGCGTGCAGGATGCCTTGCCTCGGCGTGTCCGCCGGTCGGCCGCGCGAACCGAGCAGGGGGGGCAGATTGCCGAACTCGGCCGCGCGCGTGAGCGGATAGGACAGCAACAACTCCCCGCCGCGCAAATGGAACAGACAACTATCGCCGACGGCCAGGGCGTGCCATTCAGTTGGTCCCGCCTCGCTTCCAGGAAAGTGGAAGGCAAGGCCGAGCAGGGTAGCATAGGCGCCCTGTTCGCGCTTGTCCTCGGCGTACCACGGCAGCGGCCGGCCGTCCACTTCGTCCGCCCATCCCTGACGTTCGGGACGCAACCAGTCCAGTTCATTCCACGGCTCGCCCTCGGCGGCGAGGAAGCCCTCGACCAGCCGTTTCGCCCAGCCAGCCGCGAAGGAACTTTCCGAGGCGCCGTCGGCCACGGCGAAGCGCCCCCGGATCGCATCGCCGGCGAAGGCATCCTCGTACTCGTCGGCGGCGTTGCCGTGCTTGTGCGTATGAAAGGCGCGCCAGCAGGGCACGGGAGCGTCACGGGGCATGGCTCAGCGCACCCCTTGGGCCACGCGGGTGCCGATGTCCAGAAAGCGGATCACGGACACCAGATCCGCGTTAAAGACGAAGCCGCAGGCCCCGTCCTGCACGGGAAATTTTTCGGCGCGGGCGGCCTCGAACAGTCGCAGCGGCAGCTTGCTCGACATGCGAAAGAGCAGCCGGGAGAAGTTGTCCGGCAAACCCGCCTCGGCGGCCGGGAACTCGATCGGCAGTCCCTGCACCTTGGAGACATGGGCGTTGAACAACAGCACGTTGCCGTCCTGACTGGCCAGCTGCCGCAGCGCCTTGGCGGCCGGCAGCGGATCGCCGTCGGTGGCCATGCCGTCGGTGATGTTGATGACCATCGGCGGATAGCAGGCGGGGAAACGGCCGAGGAAACCTTCCAGGTACTCCTTGGCCAAGGCCAGCGCCTGACACATGGGCGTCTTGCCGGTCGCCTTGGCCTCGAACCAGACGGGAAACTTGAACGACTGCTCGATCACCCCGCCGGCCCCATCATCGACCTTGCGCGTCCGCTGTTCGATGCGCAAGGGGTTGCCGGCGATGGCGCTGATGGGCGCGAGCGTTTGCCCGGCCAGATTGCCTCCCAGGGCCGACACGACCCGGCCTCCGTAACCGATGACGCCGACGTGAAAGTAATCGCGGATCCCGTCCGACTTGGCGCATTTGAGGATCAGGTTTTGCAGCAGCCGGTTGATCGCGTCGGCGACGCCCTCGGCCTTCTGCTTGTTCGCTTGCACGCCGAACGGTTCCTGCATGGAGCTGGACTGATCGACGACGAAGACGAAGCAGGTCGGGTTGGTGCGGGTGATTTCGGCGGCGTAGGACATGCGGCCACTCGATTCCTCTGGGCGAAGGAGTTCCAGCTCCGCGCGGGATGTCTTGGAGGACGTATTGTACTCCGGGCCGTCCGCCGGACGCAACTGCCTGTTTGATCGGCAGCGAATTGTGGTTGCCCCGCCGTCGCAGAGCCGTTAGAACGTCGGTGGAGCAACCTCACGGAGATCCCACCATGCACCGCACCACCTCGTACCTGTCTCTGCTTTCGGTCGTCCTGGTTTCGACGCCGCTATTGGCAGCGGACCCGCCGGCACGCTTCTTCTTCCAGAAGGGCGATCGCATCGTCTTTTTGGGCGACTCCATCACTGAACAGTACCAATACTCGACCGACATGGAGTTGTACCTGACGACGCGCTTTCCCAGCGCCGACATGGTCTTTCTCAACGCCGGCATCGGGGGCGACACAGCCACCGGTGGGGCGCATCGTTTCGCCGCGCACGTCCTGGCCGAGAAACCCACGGTCGTCACCATCGACTTCGGCATGAACGATGGCGGTTACGGCGGCTTCGATTCGCAGCGGGCCGCCCAGTACATCAAGAACACCGAAGTCATGCTCCAGGCCGCCAAGAAGGCCGGCGTGCGCGTTGCCCTCATCTCGCCCAACGCCGTCGAAGTCCGCGCCCGGCCCATGCAGACGAATTATCCGATTTACCTGGAGACGCAGAAACAGTTCTATGCCCCCCTCCAGGCGCTGGCCCAAACCTACAACGTGCCGTTCGTCGATCAGTATGCTGTGACGCGCAAGGTGCTGGAGAAAATGGCGGCGGACAACGCCACCCTTCATCCGTTCCCCGACGCCGTTCACACCAACGGGGCTGGCGGTCTGCTGATGGCGCACACGATCCTTACCGGACTCAAGGCGCCTGCCGTCGTCACCGATGCCCTGATCGATGCTTCCGGAAAGAAGACAACCACGATCGACTGCGACATCGACGAAATGAAAATCACCTCCGAGGGCATCGCGTTCCGGCGCACCGATCGCGCTATACCGATGCCCGTGGGGTCGGATTGGCAGCCGCTCTTGCCCTACGTTAATCGACTCAACGACCTCAATTACTACGGCTTGAAAGTGACCGGCCTGATCGCCGGCAAGTACGTGCTGACCATCGACGACAAAAAGGTCGGCGAGTTCACCTCCGAGGAACTGGGCCAGGGCGTCAACCTCGGCAACCTCACTTCCGGGCCGCTCTTCGATCAAGGTCAGGAGGTATTGAAGATGATTGACGCCAAAAACAAGATCGTTCATAGCCGCTTTCGCGGCGTGGTCATGTTCAATGCCCCCGACTGGCTCGCCGACGTGGCGCGGGAACGCAAGCCGTCCGAGTTGAAAAAACGCATGGCGAAGATCCAGACCATGCAGGAAGAGATTTACAAGAAGGTGCAGCCCGTGGCGCATCGCTTCGAGCTGAAGGCGATGAAGTGATTCACCGGCCTGGGATGTCATGGGTCCAAACGGGTAAAATGATCGGAGGAGGTCTGTCATGCCGATTCACGACTGGACCCGCGTCACCGCCGGCACCTGGCACGATTTTCATCTGGCCTGGATCGCGGAGATACGCAACGCCCTTAACGGTGGTATTTTGCCGGCAGACTATTACGCGCAGGCCGAGCAGATCGCCGGGCCGCTCGGCCCCGATGTGTTGACGCTCCAGGTGCCGGATACGCCTTTCAATGGCGACGCGGGTGCATCCTCCCCTGTGAGTGGGGGCGTGGCGGTTAGCACGGCTCCTCCGCGCATGCGCATGACCGCCGAGGCCGAGATGGATGATTACGTTCTCAAACGCCGTACCCTCGTCATTCGCCACGCCAGCGGCGATCGCATTGTCGCCCTGCTCGAAATCGTTTCGCCGGGCAACAAGTCATCGCGACACGGTTTGCGCTCGTTCGTCGAGAAGGCCGTCGAGGCGCTATACCGCGGCTATCACCTGCTGATTGTCGATCTCTGTCCGGCGAGTCGTCGCGACCCCAACGGCATCCACGGGGCGATCTGGGCCGAGTTCAGCGACGAGCTGTTCGCGTTGCCGGTCGGCGAGCCGCTGACCCTGGCGTCGTACTCGGCCGGTCCGCGCAAACGTGCCTACGTGGAGCCGACGGCGGTGGGACGAGAGCTGCTCGACATGCCGTTTTTTTTGGAGGAAGAAATCTACGTCAACGTGCCGCTGGAGGCGACGTACCGCGCCGCCTATCGGGGTGTGCCGCGGCGCTGGCAGAGTGTGCTGGAGGCGCCTTCGCCCTGACCGGTCTACCCGCACAGGATCAGACACGTCGCGCCAACCCCTCGGCCTCGGAAACCATATCATCGAGTAGCCGCAATCCCAACTCCCAGAACGCCGGATCGTTCACATCAACGCCGAGCTTGCCCAGCAGCACATGCGGCGCGTCCGAGCCGCCCGCCGACAACAACTCCAGATAGCGCGGCACGAATGCCGAACCTTCCTGCTTGTATTTCTGCACCAGCGCCAGCACCAATAGTTCGCCGAAGGCGTAGGCGTAGCAGTAAAACGGCACATGCACGAAGTGCCCGATATACATCCACCACCAGCCGTAGCCGTCCGTCAGCCGGACAACCTTGCCGTGCATGGGGCGGTTGGCCGCCAGCCATAGTTCGTTGATTTGCTCCGTTGTCAATTCGCCCTGCTCGTGGCGAGATTGATGCACGGATTGCTCGAAGCGCGTCAACACCACCTGCCGGAACACCGTGGCGAAACTGTCCTCGATCTTGCTGCACAGCATGGCCAACCGGATGCGCGGCTCCGGGTAACGCTTCTGCAAGCGCTGGAAGGTGAGCATCTCGCCGAACACGCTGGCCATCTCCGCCGTGGTCAGCGGCGTGTCGCACTGCAAGTAGCCGACGCCGCGCGATAAATACTGGTGCAGGCCGTGGCCGAGTTCATGGGCCAGGGTCATCACGTCGCGCAGCTTGTCGGTGAAGTTCATCAGGATATAGGGATGCACGCTCGGCACGGTGCTGCTGCTGAAGGCGCCGCCGCGCTTGCCGTCGCGCAGCTCGGCGTCGATCCAGTTCTTGTCGAAGAACTCGCGGATGATGCCGCCGGCACGCGGGCTGAACGCCTCGTAACTTTCGCGCACGATCTCCCGCGCCGCCGACCAATCACACGCCGGCATGTCGGCAAACAGCGGGGCGTAGCGGTCGTAATCGTAGAGCACATCGAGTCCCAGGAGCCGGCCCTTAAGACCATAATAGCGCTGCACGGTGCCGTGATAGCGCTCCGTGGCGGTCAACAGGGCGTCCACGACGGAAGGGCTGATCTCGTTGGCCAGGTGGCGCGGCCCCATCGGGCTGTCGAAGTGTCGCAGGTCGCAATCGGAGCGATGATCGAGGACGAGCGTGTTCATGAGGTACGTCAAAAGACGCGCATTCTCTTGCAGGCCGCGCGTCATCCCTTCCGCAGCGGCCCGGCGCACGGAACGATCCGGATCGTACAGGCGGGCATTGATTTGCTGAAGCGACAGCGACTCGGTATGGCCGGCGTGCTCGAACGGGAAATGCATCGACGCGACGGTCTCGTCGAACAGGCGGACGAAGGCGGCTCGGCCGGTGACGGTTTTCTCTTCGAGGATCTTCTCTTCCGGTTCGCTCAGGAAATGCGGCCGCCAGGCGCGTTTTTGCTCCAGGTAATGGCGATACCGAGCCAGCGACGGCGAAGCGAGAAGCCGCTGGACAATCTCGTCGGCGACCTTGACCCATTCGAGGTCGAAGAAGATCAGGTGCTTGTTGATGACGGTGCGCTGTTCGCGCGTCCGGGCGAGCAGCGCGCCGTGCCGTGGATCATCGGTCTTGGCGGCGTGAACCAGGCTCGCGTAAATGATCGGCTTGTCCATCTGCTCGAACAGTCCCTCCAGCTCGCGCACCGCGCTGAGCAGGACATCCGCCGAGGGGCCGCCGGGCACATCGACTTTGCCGCGATAAGTGGACTCGAAAGCCTGCGCCCGTTTCAGGGCGGTGTCGAGATCGCGGCCGAGGTTCGGATCGTCCACGCCGGCATACAGGTCGGTCAAGTCCCAGGCGACGCAATCGGCGCTACTGGTCGGCCGGGATTTCGAGACGGCGGTTGCGGTGGAAGCCATTGCTTACGTTCCTTTCAGGGCGAGACAGGGACACAGGAATTGTCGGAGCCATCGTGGTAAAAGGGAAGGGTCGCTTACGGCAATTGGGGGCGCAGTAATTCTTGTGAAAGGAATCGGCACCCCCACAGAAGTATCTCTACAGAGGGGATGTGCATGGCTGACTCGCCAACGACGCGGCCGAGTTTGCTGGTCCGTCTCCGCGACGCGCGCGACGCCGACGCCTGGCAGCAGTTCGTCGAACTGTACGGGCCGATCGTGTACCGCTTCGCCCGGCGGCACCGCCTGCAAGACGCCGACGCCGCCGATCTTACCCAGGAAGTGCTGCGCGCCGTCAGCACCGGCGTGGGCCGGCTCGACTACGATCCCCAGCGCGGCTCCTTCCGCGGCTGGCTGTTCACGCTGGCGCATCACAAGCTGTACGACTTATTAACGCGTCGGCGCAGACAAGAGCAGGGCAGCGGCGACAGCGGTACACAGAGGCTGCTCGACGAGCAGCCGGCGCCGGACAGCCAGGAGGTGTGGAACCAGGAACACGACCGGCAAGTTTTCGCCTGGGCCGCCGAGCAGGTGCGCAGCCAGTTTACGGAGACGACCTGGCGTGCCTTCTGGCAAACCGCTGTCGAGGGCCGCGACGCTGCCGGCGTGGCGGAGGAACTGAATATCTCGGTCGGGGCCGTCTACATCGCCAAGAGTCGGGTGCAAGCTCGGCTGCGCGAACAAATTCAGCAAATCGCGGACGATGGATGATCGGAACTGATCCCGTTCGCACGCAGAGGAGATCGCCAATGGCCGCGTTAATCACTTGCCCCCAGCGGGAGCAACTCTCCGAGTTGCTGGCCGGCGTTCTGAGCGAGACGGAGCAGGGTGAGCTGACCGCCCACCTGGACCGTTGCCCACCCTGCCGGCAGGAGTTGGAGCGCCTGGCCTCCGGCGAGGAAGCGTGGCAGGAAACGGCTCGCAAACTGGGGGCGGCGTGCGCGAGTCACGAGCCGGCCTTGCAAGAAGCCCTGGCCGACCTGTGCGGTTACGGGTTTGGTGAACCCACGCGGACGGAGCCGGGGCCGAGTGCCGACGACTCGCTGGTGTTCCTCGGGCCCTCGCAAGAGCCGGGACATCTCGGCCGGTTGGATCATTACGAAGTGATTGCAGTGCTCGGTCGCGGCGGCATGGGCGTGGTGCTCAAGGCGTTTGATGTGCGCCTGCATCGGATCGTGGCCATCAAGGTGATGACGTCGGCGCTGGCGACCAGCGGTTCGGCGCGGCAGCGTTTCGAGCGCGAGGCAAAAGCGGCGGCGGCCGTGCGCAACGAGCATGTCATCGACATCTTCGCCATCGGCGAGGAGAAGGGGCTGCCTTATCTGGTCATGGAGTTGATCGTCGGCCGGTCCTTGCAAGAGCGGATCGACCAGACGGGGCCGCTGCAATTGAAAGAGATTTTACGCATCGGTCTTCAGACGGCCCGCGGTCTGGCCGCCGCTCATGCCCAGGGGGTGGTTCACCGCGACATCAAGCCGGCCAACATCCTGCTCGAAAACGGTGTCGAGCGTGTCAAGATCACCGACTTCGGCCTGGCCCGTGCTGTCGATGACGCCAGCTTGACGCAATCGGGCGTCGTCACCGGCACGCCGCAGTACATGGCCCCCGAACAGGCGCGCGGCGAGGCCGTCGATCATCGTGCCGACTTGTTCAGCCTCGGCAGCGTCCTGTACGCCATGTGCGCCGGACGGCCGCCTTTCCGTGCCGGCACCACGATGGGCGTTATTCGACTGGTGAGCGATCATGCCCCGCGACCCATCCGGCAGATCAACCCCGAAATCTCCGAGCGCCTGGCCGAAATCATCGAGAAACTGCACGCCAAGAATCCCGCCGATCGTTTTCAGTCGGCGCTGGAGGTTGCCGCGGCGCTGGAGCACCACCTGGCGGAAGTGCAGCAGCCCGACTGGAACCGAGCCGTCCCGCCCACCGAAATCCTGCCGCGGCGCGATGTCCCGGCCCGGACACACCGGCGCAGGCGCTGGGCAATCGTCGCGGCGACCGTGGCGTTGCTTCTGGGTGGGTTGAGCATGACCGAGGCCACCGGCGTAACGCAGGTGGTGCCCACCGTAATCCGCATCGTCCGCGGCGATGGAACGCTCGTGGTCGAGGTCGAAGATCCCGAAATCCAGGTCACGATCGAGGGAGACAGCGGCGAAGTGACGCTGCGCGGCGGCGGACTTCGAGAAGTCCGCCTGCGTCCGGGAAGTTACCGCGTCAAAACCAGCGGCGACGGCAAGCCGGTCCCCTCGGTCGGAGAATTCACCATCACGCGCGGCGATAAGCGCCTGGTGCGCGTGACCAACGAGGCGGCCCACACGCCGGCCCCTCCGCGCCCAGATGCGGCCCCGACCGCCCGTCGCGGTGACGGTCACGCCGGGACCGATCCCCGAGATTCCCGCCGGCGCACCCTTTAACGAGATGACCCTGGTAAGCCGTCCGGCGCCGCTGGCGGGCGTGCGCTCGTGGACCATCGAAACGGCATGTCACCGCTCCGCCGTCGAGGACGTGGCGTACAGTCCCGACGGCCGCTGGCTCGCCACGGCCTGCCGCGACGGCTCCGTGCGCGTCTGGGAGACGGAAAAGCGCCGGCTGGTGCGCGTCCTCGTGGCCCCGAGCGCGACGGGTAAGACGCTGCAAGGACTGGCCTGGTCGCCCGATAGCCGATACCTGGCCACCTGCCATCAGGACTACAGCGTCCAGTTGTGGGCCTTGGCCAGCGGGCAAATGGTTCGCCAACTGACGGGCCTCGAACCCATCTATACCGTCGCCTGGTCGCCGGACGGCCGATTCCTCGCGGGGTCGGGTTGGTCGCGCCGCGTGGCGATCTGGGATGTCGCCACCGGGCAGCGACGTTTGCTCAGAGGCCATACCGGAGGCGTTCAAGGTCTGGCCTGGTCGCCCGACGGCAAGCGACTGGCGACCGGGAGCGAAGACAAGACCGCAAGAGTGTGGAACGCGGCAACGGGCCAATTGCTCCTCGTTCTCGAAGGCCACGCCGACAAG
This sequence comes from uncultured Planctomycetota bacterium, assembly GCA_963767535.1. Classification (GTDB taxonomy): domain Bacteria; phylum Planctomycetota; class Planctomycetia; order Gemmatales; family Gemmataceae; genus JAJPHU01. The sequence continues at coordinate 2,426,399 of CAVYEC010000003.1, read as the reverse complement.
GTCAAGGCTGTCGCCTCCTCACCAGACGGCTCGCACCTGGCCAGCGCCAGTTTCGACAGCACCGTTCGTATCTGGCGGGCCGATCAAGGAACGTGCGTCCGCACACTGCACGGCCACGACGGCGAGGTTTGGTCCGTGGCCTGGTCGCCCGACGGCAAGCGGCTGGCGAGCGGCGGCCTGGACCATACCGTCCGCTTGTGGGATCCCGAGACGGGCAAACTCATTCGGACGCTCGAAGGCCACGGGCACATTGTCGGCTCGTTGAGTTGGTCGCCGGACAGTCAGACGTTGGCCTCCGGGAGTTGGGACACGACCGTCCTGCTCTGGTCCGTTGGCGACAAGCCGCGCGGCACGCTCCCCGGCGTGTCGGCGTGGTCCTTCAACTTCCCCCTGTGGTCGCCCGACGGCAAATACTTGGCGACGGGGGCACAGAACGCCCGCTTGTGGAATGCCGATACGGGCCAGCAGATCCACGCCTTCGCGGAACAGTGCGGCGTCGCCCGCGCCTGGTCGCCGGACAGTCGATGGCTGGCAACCGCCGACTGGAAGGGGGCTATCTGGTTCTGGGACAACGCGGAGCAATCGCAGTATTCGAGTATTTTGCCCCGCAACAAGGTGATACGGACGGCGGCGTGGACACCCGACGGCAAGGTATTGGCCACCGGCGACGAGGGCGGCAACGTGGCTCTCTGGGGAGCCAATGAGAAGGAAGCCTGGAAGACTGGCAAGGTGCCCGGCTGGTTCTACCTGAACGACCAGGATCAACCCAGGTCTGGCATCGAGGCGCTTGCCTTCTCACCCGACAGCACGCTGCTCGCCGCGGCCGACGCCGAGGGCAAAGTTCACATATGGGATGTCAAACGGCGCGAGAAGACGTACGCTATGCACGGCAAACGCATTCACACGCTGGCCTGGGCGCCCGGCGGCAAGATGATCGCCACGGGCGGCGACGATCAGGTGGTGCGGCTGTGGGAGCCGGATACCGGCAAGCTTCTGCACAAGCTGTCGGGCTTCCATGATGTCGTTTGGTCGCTGGCCTTTTCGCCCGGCGGCAAGATGTTGGCGGCGTCCGACGGCTGGGGCGAAGTCCTGGTGTTCGACCCCGCGACCGGCCACACACTGCGCCACCTGCACGGCCCGACCGCACCCATGCTGTCGTTAACTTGGTCACCCGACGGCCGGCGACTGGCAGCCGGCGGCGAGTTATCCACCACGCACGTCTGGGACGTTGCCTCCGGGCGAGTGCAAGCTGTGTTGATCGGGCTGCCATTCGACGAGGCGCTGGCGGTGAGTGCCGGCGGCCACTACCGCTGCACAGCCGGCGTCGAGCGCGAACTGGTTTACGTGATTCAGACGGACAAGGGCCAGGAGACGCTCTCTCCTGAGGAATTCGCCCACAAATATCAATGGAAGAATGATCCGGGACAGGTACGCCCGGCGGGCCGTTGAGGGGGACGGATCGACAATCTCGGCGCTATTTCTCGAGTTCCAGTCCGCGAAGGGCCAGGATCCCAAAATCGTTGCGGGTGATCGCCTTGCGCATCTCGGTAGTAACGAAATCCTTCCTAAACCAGTGAACGGAACCGTCCGCGAAGACAATATGAAACCCGTTGGGGAACAGGCCGCCGAGCCGCGGTAGCGGTTTTTTTTCGTCGTAGGGAAGATCTGCCGGTTTCGTCCACGATACAGCCTCGGCCGCCTCCACGAAAGCAATCGTATTGACCGTGCCATCCGGAATGTCCGTGATTGAAATACCCTCGGTGCCCTCGAAGATCGTTCCTTTTCCCACAAAGACCTGATAGAAGGTCGCGTGCTTTTCTTTTGTCTTGCCCGGCAACGGCGGGGCATACGGCTTCGGCATCTTCGCCAAAAGCGCCTTGTTGTGATCGCTGTCCCAGCGCTCGTCCAGATGGAACTGCTTGAACAGGTCGTCTTGCTCCAGATAGGGCAGCAGTAGCACGCGCCAGCTGAGTAAGGCTTTGCCGTCCTTGTCGTAAATCGCGGACGGAGGGAAATGGCCGTTGACTTCGTGGTACTTGTGCATGGCCGTCATCAGTTCGCGCAGGTTATCGGCACTGCGTCGCTTGCCGGCCTTCTGAGCGTCCTCGTCCTGTTTTTTCGCCGTCGCTCTGTCTTCCGCGACCTTGGCGATCCGCTGCGGTGGTTCCTCGGCTCGCACCGCAGGCTCCGCCAACTTCTGGCGGGCGAACAAGCCGGTGCCCGCGCCGACCGCACCCACGCCGAGAAGGACTGCGCAAGCAATCATCAGTCGGGTTTTGAACATGGTTCGCAATATTCCCTGGGAAAGCGCGGCCGCGTGAACGGAGACGATGCCGGCGGCCGCTTGACCAGCGGCGACGAGCAGCGCGGCCTTGACGGTGGACTCCACCAGGGCGGTCGGCACGGCGGCGGACGTTGCGGACGGTCCGAGAAGGACGGCCACTGCACCGGTGGAGAGAGCTACTCCCCTCCGCGTCAGTCGAGAACGCAGCAACTCTCGGGCGCGCGTCAGACGACCCTTGACCGTGCCGACCGGCCAGGCGAGTTGACGGGCGGTTTCCTCATTCGTTTTCCCTTGTAAGTAACAGAGGACGATCGGTATCCGATATTTGTCCGGGAGGCGATTCAGCTCCTCATGGAGGATGGGCCGCATTAGGGGTTCGATTCCCCCGGCCTCCGGCTGTGCCGCCGTCACCTCGACACCCTGCGTTTCGCGCGCCCGTCGCTGGGCGGCATTGGCCCGCGCTCGCAGGGCCACCCGGTACGCCACGCGATACAGCCAGTTGGCCAGAAGCGTCTTGGTGCGGATCGAAGCCGCCTTGCTGACCAGCACGAGGAACGTGGCCTGGAAGGCGTCCTCCACATCGTGAACGTCCCAGAGCAGATGGCGGCAGACCCCCAGGACCATCGGCCCATGCCGCTGGACCACGGCCTCGAAGGCCGACTCGTCCTGGCAGGTCACGAATCGTTCCAGCAGTTGCTCGTCCGTTCGCTCGCCGAGGCCGCCAACGGCGCGATCCCCCCGCAACCGTTTCAGAAAATCCGTCAAGGCTTGGCTTGCCATATGATCCCGTACTCCGAATCCGCCGGCCTCCTCATAATAACTGCACGCAACCGGCAGACGGATACAACATTTTGGTTGCCGCTTGCGGAATTCCGTAACCGTTTGCTCTCACGATGCAGTTAATAAAAAGCTCTGCCTTCGGTGCGGAGCCGTTCGGCTTGAGTGTCGCCACCGCCTCGTTTAGGACAGTCCGCTTCCCAAAACGATCGCTCTCGGCCCCTGTGGCAGTGTTGGCAGAGTGGCAGACTCGCCCCCATTTGTGAATGCTAGACCTTGGTAATATGGAGTTTACGTCATCAGCCCACCCTGCCAAATGGCACGGCCCATTTGGCAGGGTGGCAAACTGTCCTCTGGACAAGTCCCGCGGCATTTCAACAAGTTAGGGTCTACGAGGAACGGCCGCGAACTGTTTCCGGCGAGGTGCATCATGCTCCGGCTGACGTTGATTCTGATGGCCGTGCCGAGTTTCGTCTCTCCGGCATCGGCTCCAGCAAAAGGCGATGCCTTTCCGCCAGGGGCCATCGCTCGGCTCGGGGAAGTGCGCTACCGGAACGTGGGTCGGGTCTTTTCGGTCGCCTTCTCACCGGACGGCAAGACGCTGGCAGCGGGTGCTGGGACGGGTCCGTTCGATTGTGGGAGCCGGCCACAGGTCGGGAAATACGCCAGTACGTCGGACACACTGGATGGGTGCGGGCCGTCGCCTTCTCTCCCGACGGCAAGACGCTCGCCACGGGAGGCAAGGACCGCATCATTCGCTTCTGGGAGACGGCCACGGGGAGAGAACTCCGCCGCCTGGAGGGGCATCGGAACTGGGTCCAACATCTTGCCTTCAGATCCGACGGCAAGACCCTGACTTCCTGGGGCACGGGCCAGACGCTACGGCTGTGGGACGTGGCCACCGGGAGACAGTTGCGGCAAATCGATCTCCCTCCCTGGGCCGGTACCACGCTCGCCTTCTCGCCAGACGGTCAACTCCTTGCTTACAGGGGCCGCCGTTCGATTGAGCTGCTGGATGGGGCCACGGGCAAGGAATTACGGCGAATTACTCTTTTGAAAGATTGGACTGCAAACCTGGCCTTCTCAGCGGACGGAAAGCTTTTGGCCGGAGCCTTCAAATATGACACGATCCACCTGTGGGACACGACCACGGGCAAAGAGAAATCGCGGCCGCTGGGAGAATGCGATGATACCCTTTCCGGCGTTCTGTTCGCGCCGGACGGCCGATCGGTAGCCTCGGTGAGCGATCGCACCATCCGCGTCTGGGAGGTGTTAACTCGCCGGGAACGCTGTCGATTCCATTGCCCGGACAAAAATCCCTCGACGTATGCTTTTGCCTTTGCACCGGATGGCCGTACCCTCGCCCAGGGCAGCGATGACGCCACGGTTTTGCTGTGGGATCTGACCGGCCATCAAGAAAAGGGCCACCTGCCGATGATCCGGCTCTCCCCGAAGGAACTGCAAGCCCTCTGGGCCGACCTGGCGGGAGCCGATGCCGCCGCGGCTTACCGAGCCATCTGGACACTGGCGGCCGGCGCGAGCGAAAGTGTCCCGTTCCTCCAGGAACACCTCCGGCCGGTCGCCCCCGTCGATACCGGCACCATTTCTCGGCTTGTGTCCGACCTCGACAGTGAGCAATTCCAGACGCGCAAGGAGGCCACCGAACGGCTGGAAAAGTTCGGAGATCTGGCCGAGCCGGTGTTGCGCAAGCGCTGCAACCGAAAGCACCGTTGGAGACACGCCAGCGGATCGAACGGTTGCTGGAACAGGTGGCCGCAGAGCGCGAGAATCCTTCCTCCGACGGACTGCGCATGCTGCGCGCGGTGGAAGCACTGGAGCGCATGGACACCCCGGCCGCACGGCAAGCGCTGGAACAATATGCCCAAGGGGCGCCGGGGGCGGAACTCACCAAACAGGCAAAAGCCGCGCTGGAACGCCTGACGAGACGTTGAGTCCGGACACATCATTTCATTTTTTTGAACATCTCATAGTTTTCCGCGACCTTGCCTTCCTTGACATCGCCCTGATGCAGAAACAGGGCATAGCGCAATTTCAGGTGCTCGCCCTTGTCGAGGCGGAAGAGATCCTTCTCGTCTTTTTTGTCCTTCATGTCGGGGAAGCCGGATTTGGCGCGGCCAAAGGGGTTGGCGGCCATAAGCCCGTAAGCCCGCGCATGCCAGCAGGACGGTATGGGATTGTCGGGGCTGGCGAAAATGGCGAGGCCGACCGTCTCGCCCTCGACCGGCCCGGAGTAATCGCACCACGAGGAAATCCGGCCCCAGCATTGGCGCTCGCCGGTTTTGCCCTCCGCGTTGGTGAGGACGCCCTTGCCGTTCTGTTCTCGGATACTGTCGGCCACGCGCACGCCGAAAGCGCCCTCCTTGGTGTCGCCGAAGACGATCGGTACGACGCTCGCATGGAGGTCGATATCCACCACGAACAAGCGGGCCGTCTGGTGGTCGAAAAATTGGATCGTGCGCGTTTCGTCGAGGACTTTGTTGCCGTCGGCGGTTCGCCATTCGTTGTAGGTCGTGATCCGGGCGCGGTCGCCTTCGCTGTGTGCCTCGCCGACGCGCGTACAGATGATCCGGCCGGCGTTGGGCGCTTCGGACCAAAAATCGACGCCCTCGACACCCTTGACCTTGCGCTTCAATTCCAGGCCCACGGGGATAACGTCGCCGTGGCAAAACCAGGCCGACTTCTGATGCGGATGATCGCGGGAGGTGTCCGGCCCATCCGTCCGCATGGGCCAGGTGCGAGTGACGCGCTTGCCGTTGGGCGATTCCAACGGCCAGAAGTAGGGTTTGAACAGGCTCGGCCCGAACTCGTAGAGAGCCGCCTCCTTCCCTCGGGCGCGAAACTCCAGCTTCGCCTGGTTGACCACGATGCTCGCGTTGGCCGGCGCGGATGCGTCTCCCTTGTCTTGCGCCCGGCGGATGCGAGAACTCCGGCCGAAAGAACGGCAACGCACACAAACCAGGCGAACGGGGATGACCTTGGCAGCAATCGCATGACGATATCTCCTTCTCGGATCGGCCCTCGCTATACTGTGGGGAATCGGCCGGCGTATCGGCTGACACCCGCGGCGAGGATAGAGGGTATTCTCTGTGCGGTTCGACCGGCTGTAAAGAGAATTGAACCGTCCCGGCTCGCGGCGTGTGTCGCAGCCTGGGGTCAAATGGCCTCGTTCTTCCTTGCCGATCCAAAGGAGTGTTTTCCATGCAGCGACGTTTGCTCCCCCTGGCCGCCCTGTCCGGCCTCCTGCTTTTGATGCCGGCGTTCGCCCGGCCCGCCGACGAAAAGGCGGCCAAGGCGAACAAGCCGGCCGTCATCCTGCGCATCGCCCCCCTCGATAAGCTGAGGGCCGACGCGCACTACCTGGTCGAGATGGCCGGCCAGGCGGAGGTGGCCAAGCAACTCGACGCCACCATCAAATCCAAAATCGGCGACAAGGGGCTGGAAGGCATCGACACCAAGAAGGCGCTGGGCGCCTACGGCTGGGTCGGGCCGGCCGGGATCGACAGCCAGATCGTCGCGCTCGTTCCCATCGCGGACAAGAAAGCATTTCTCGATTTGCTCGATCGGTTCGGCGTGAAGGTCGAAGAGGGGCAAGACGGCCTTTATACCGCCAGCCACGAAAAGCTCCTCGTGCCGGTCTACTTCCGCTTCGCCAATCAGTACGTCTACGTCACCGCCCAGGACAAGGACGCGCTGGCCAAGGACAAACTGCTCGCCCCGGCCGTGATCGTGCCGGCCGACAACACCGGGGCCGTGTCCCTGACGGTTAACGTCGATCAGATCCCCGAGAACCTCAAGGAACTGGCCCTGGGCAACATGGACAACCATTTGGCCGCCGCCAAGGAAAAGGAAGTGCCCAACGAGACGGAGCTGCAAAAGAAATTCCGCACCGCCCTCATCGACGAAATGGGAGTGCGCGTCAAATCGCTTATCAAGGACGGCGGGGAAGTGAACTTGCACCTGGACGTGGACTCCAAGGCATCCGACGTGTCCCTGTCCGTGAGCGTGGCGGGCAAGGCCGGCTCGCCGTTGGCGACGAGCATCAAGGATCTCGGCCAGGTGCGCAGCGACAGCGCCGCCGTGATCGGCACCGGCTCGGCCATGAATGGCGTGCTGAATGTGAGCCTGCCGGCGAAGCTGCGCGAACTGCTCGGGCCGGTCATCGAAGAAGGCGAGAAGAAGGCCATCGAGAAGGAGCAGGATAAGGCCAAGCGCGACGCCCTGTCCGCCCTGCTCAAGGCGCTGGAGCCGACGCTCAAGAGCGCCGAACTCGATGTGGCGGCGGATTTGCGCGGTCCCGGCGACAACGGCCGGTATTCCGCTGTGGCCGCCATGAAGGTCAAGGACGGGGCGGCCGTGGAGAAAACCATCCGCCAGCTCATCGGCGGTTTGCCGGCCGACCAGCGCAAGGCGGTCGTGTTCGATGTCGAGAAGGCCGGCTCGGTCGGCATCCATCGCATTACCCCCGACAAGATCGACGAGCAAACCAAGCAACTGTTCGGCGACAACCCGGCCGTCTACTTCGCCGTGCGCGAAGATGCGCTGTTGGTGGCGATCGGCGAGAAGGGATTGGACGCCCTCAAGGTAGCTTTGGGGGGTGAACCGAAGTTGAGCAAGGTGATGGAAATACAGATGTCCATGAGCCGGCTGGCCCCGCTCATGGCCAAGGATAACAAGTCGGCCCCGGAGATCGCCAAGGAGGTCTTTGGGAAAGGGAAGACGGACGACAAGATACGCATCACCCTTGAAGGCGGCGATGCGCTCAAGCTCCGCCTGGGCCTGAAGGCGCAATTGCTGGAGTTCTTCTATAAGACCCAGCAAGCCAAGAAGGGCGAGTAAGAAGACCGCTTTACCAGGCCGTAGCGCCAGCAAGGGCAGAACCCTTGCTGGCGCTACGGCCTGGTATTTTCTTCAATTTTCTCAGGAAATTCATCGAATCTCTGGACAATTCCTCGCGCCGCACGATATTATTAATCTATCTTCTACTTCGCGCCCCCCAATGGGAGCCGACGATGCTTTGTTTTTCATCCGGGTTTGACCCTGCCACTCTCCTTCGTGTGCCGCGATTGTGAATCGCGGCACGGAATCCGCACCGGAGTTAATCGAAGCAATTGGACGTGGGCCGGAAGCGTGTTCCGGCCGACGTGGTCCCTTTCCTTGTTTCAGGAGTGCCGCCTAAAGCAGGGGTCAGGGGTCAGGAGTCAGGGGTCAGAAAGACAAGCTGTGCTGTTTTCTGACCCCTGACTCCTGACCCCTGACCCCTGGAATGGCCAGGAACCCATGCTTGCAAACCTTCGTAACATTGGCATCATCGCGCACGTCGATGCGGGCAAAACCACAACGACGGAGCGGATCCTCTACTTCAGCGGTTCCAAGCACAAGGTCGGCGATGTCGATGAGGGCAACACTACCACCGACTTCGACCCCCTGGAGCGGCAGAAGGGCATCACGATCAACAGCGCCGCCGTCACCATCGAATGGGGCGATACGCAAATCACCCTGATCGACACGCCCGGCCACGTTGATTTCACGGCCGAGGTCGAGCGCAGCTTGCGCGTGCTCGACGGGGCGGTCGGCGTCTTCTGCGCCGTCGGCGGCGTCGAGGTGCAGTCCGAGACGGTCTGGTATCAGGCCAACAAGCATCAGGTGCCGCGCATCGCCTACATCAACAAGCTGGACCGCACCGGTGCCGACTTCTTCGGCTGCATCCAGCAGATGAAGGACAAGCTGGGCGTCCTGCCGGCCATCTGCGCGCTGCCGGCCGGCGAGGCCGGTCAGTTCAAGGGCGTCATCGACCTCGTGCGCATGAAGTTCATCCAGAAGGATCCGACCGACAAGACGAACGTGAAATACGATCTGGTCGAGATCCCCGCGGAGTACAAAGCGCAGGCTGAGGAGTATCACGCTCATCTGCTCGAAGCCGCCTCGCACGCGGATGACGAGCTTTTGGAGATGGTGCTGGAAGGCAAGCCGGTGCCGGAAGAGAAACTGATCGCCGCGATTCGAGCCGGTACGCTCAGCGGCAAATTGACGCCCATTTTGTGTGGGTCGTCGAAGAACTTCCACGGCGTGCAGCTCTTACTCGACTCCGTGGTCGATTACCTGCCGTCGCCGCTGGAGCGGCCGGCCGTGACGGGACTCATCCCCAAGAGCAAGGACAAGGAGGAAACCACGCGCAAGCCCGATCCGAAGGAGCCATTCTCCGGCCTGGCTTTCAAGACCATCAGCGAAAGCACCGGCGACCTCGTGTTCGTGCGCATCTATTCGGGCGAGCTGCATCCCAAGGATGACGTATTGAACACGGCCGTTGGCCGTGGCGAGCGCGTTGCGCGTATCTTCCGCATGATGGGCGATCGCCGCGACAGTTTGGAAGTGGCGGGGCCGGGCGAGATCGTGGCCGTGGTCGGCCTGAAGCAAACGCACACCGGCAACACGCTGTGCGCGACCAATGCTCCCGTCTCGCTGGAAGACATTCGCTTCCCCGACCCGGTCATCTCCCAGGCGATCATCCCGGATCGCACGACCGATGAGACGAAATTGGCCGACGCGCTGGGCAAGCTCGTCCGCGACGATCCGACCTTGAAGTGCCGGACCAATCCGGAAACGAAGGAGCTGATCATCAGCGGCATGGGCGAGCTGCACCTGGAAGTGTCGGTCGAGAAGCTGATGCGGACGCCGGGCGTCAAGGTGACGGTCGGCCGGCCGCAGGTGGCGTATCGGCAGACCTTGTCCAAGCCGGTCGAGATCGAGACGCGCTTCATCAAGCAGTCCGGCGGGCGCGGCAAGTTCGCGGTCATCTACATGCGCGATGAGCCGCTCAACAAGGACCAGATCGCTGAGTGGACGACGTACCAGGAGGAGCAGGGCGACAAGCCCGATCCGAACAACCTGTACTTCATGGACAAGATCGTAGGCGGCGTGGTGCCCGGCGAGTACATCCCGTCCGTGGAAGCGGGCTTCCGCGATGCGTGCGTCAAGGGGGCCAAGTACGGCTTCCAGTGCGTCGATATGCAGGCGACGCTCCTGGACGGCAAGTATCACGACGTCGATAGCTCGCAGGATGCGTTCAAGCTGGCGGCCATGGAATGCACCCGCGACGCGCAGATGAAAGCTGGGATCACGCTCCTGGAGCCGATCATGAATGTGGTCGTGCTGGCGCCGTCGCAGTACCTCGGCGACCTGACGCGCGACATCAGCCGGCGGCGCGGCGAGATCCTCAATTCGAGCATGGACAAGGGCCGCTGCACGCTGCACGCCTACGTCCCGCTGGCGGAGCTGTTCGGCTACACGAGCGAGCTGCGCAACTTCACCAGCGGCACGGCGTCGTTCAGCATGGAGCCGAGCCATTACGCCCCGGTCAAGGAAGAATTGGCCGACCTGCGTGCGGCCAGCTAAGACGTGATTTACCAGCCCGCCGCGCCAGCAAGGGAAGCAACCCTTGCTCGCGCGGCGGGCTGGTTTCAATCGCTTTCCTCGGGCACAAATCGGCGCTTGATTAACGTCACCTCGTTCCCGGCCTTGTTGTAAACAACTTCATCCATGATGCTCCGCATCAACACCACGCCGCGGCCGGTTCCCCCTTCGGCATCGGTGAGACTCGGCGAGGCCAGACGGGATACATCAAACCCCGGCCCGTCGTCGCGGATGACGAAGACGGCTTCCGCGCGGGAAATTCTGGCCCGAACGTGAATGCGGCGATCTCGATATGGCTCCTCGTAGCGCCGCTGTCGGGCCAGCGTCTCGTAAGCGGGACGCTCGGATTTTCCCAGCGCCGCACCGATCTCCAGGTTGCCGTGATAGCAGGCGTTCGTAAGCGCCTCCTCCAGCGCCACGCCGACGCGCAAACGCTCGGTCTCATCGCCCAGCGGCAGACAGCGCAACATTTGCCGCAGCAGGTTGACCAGCGCCTGGATCAACAGAACGTCATTTTCCAGGTCGAAAACCAGCTCGCTCGTCTCCAGGTAGTGCATCAGGTGCGAATGGCCGCGATCTTCCTGCGAGCCGTGTAGGATGCGCTCGACGGTCGGTATCAGGTCGTCGGCCAGTTTGCGCTTGGGAACGTAGCTGGCTGCCCCCCGACGCAGGGCCTCGGAGGCGATATCCTCGCTGCCCTGGGCGGTCATCAAAACGACGGGGATGAGCGGGTAATCGCTTTTGACCGCCGCCACCAGTTCCAATCCGTTCATCGCCGGCATCTGCAAATCGGTCAGCACCAGATCGGGTTGTCGGTCGTGAAGTTGCTCGATGGCCTCCTTGCCGTCGGCGGCGTACTGCACGGTGCAGGGAAAATGCTTTTCCAAGAGGGCGCCGGCCAGGCGACGATCAATCGGGGAATCGTCCACGACAAGTAAGTTCAGCACGGGCATCTCCTCGGCGAAACGAAGGAAGGCGGATCGAGTCGATCCTCAATCCATTTCGTCCAGTGTCAGTCTTTTATTCGTCCTGTCTTCGTCTTCGGCGGGTTGTTCCCGCGGCACGTCCAGCAAACCGGCCTTGGCCAGAAGGCCCTGGGCGAAGACCGAGCGCTCCTGGCTCCCTTTCTCATCCCGTCTGGTGTACACGATCTGGAAGCGAAGGTTGGCGATGGCCAGCACGCTGCCCGGCCGCAGCGACTTCGATTCGCAGCGAACACCATCGACGCGAATGCCATTGCGGCTGCCCAGATCGCGGACGGACCATTGGCCGTCGTTGTATTCCAGTTGGCAATGCTTCCCGGACACGGAGCCGAAGGGCAGAACAATATCGCAACCCGGCAACCGGCCGACCACGAGCGGCGACTTGGGCAGGACGATCGGAACGCCGCCGCCGCACGGCAGCAATCGCCCCAGACCGGCTTCCTCGCCCGCGGTCGGACGGACGGGAGGAGCGGGCGGCTGAATTCGCGCCGGCATCGGCATTCCTTCTCCCCAGCTGGCCGGCATCATGGTGCCCTTGGCAGGCGTCCGTCCGACGGGTGGCGCGTACACCACGGAATAGCGATGCTTGGCCAGCGCCAGCACGTCGTTGGGCAGCAGGCGTTGGGCCGAGCAAATGACTCCGTTGACGTGCGTGCCGTTGCTGCTGCCCAGATCGCGGACGAACCAGTAGCCCTCCAGGAACTCCAGCTCGCAATGGCGGCCGGAGATCGTGGCGAAGTTGAGCGGAATATCGCAGTAGTTATGCCGGCCCACTAGCAAGTGGGGCTTGAGCAGCGCGATGGGCGGTCCTCCGCCGCACGGCACCAGTTGACCAAGCATGGGAGTCCATCCTTATGCGAAAAAAGAGAGGGGAGGAGGTCGCATGCAGTCCCCCACTCGAACGCATCATCTCTCCAGGGTTCACGTATTATGCCACCGAAGAGGAGTGCAAGGGAAAGAGAAAACGGCCGGAGGAGAGGATTTCTCTCTCGATCTTCAAAACAAACTTCGCCGATTGCCTCTACCATCAGCGCGGGCTAGAGTGATGGAGCCTACCACAATCATGAGCTGTCCTTCCCCATCGGGAGTTGACCATGCCGTCCGAGCGCAATCAAACGAGCCGCTTGACCACCGAGGGACCGGGCCGCGCCCCCAATCGGGCCATGCTGCGGGCCGTCGGTTTTCACGATGACGATTTTCAGCGGCCCATGATCGGCGTCGCCTCGCTCTTTAGCGAGATCACGCCCTGCAACGCCCACCTGGATCGCTTGGCCCGGCGCGGCTGCGAGGGCGTTCGCGCCGGCGGTGGCGTGCCGCAGGTCTTCGGGGCGCCGACCGCCTCTGACGGCATCATGATGGGCCACCAGGGCATGCGCTACAGCCTCGTGTCGCGCGAAGTCATCGCCGACAGCCTGGAGGTCGTGGCCGGCGGCATGAACCATGACGGGCTGCTCGCTTTCGGCGGCTGTGACAAGAACATGCCGGGATGCGTCATGGCCATGGCGCGGCTGAATATCCCCAGCATTTTCGTCTACGGCGGAAGCATCCTGCCGGGGACGGGACCGGACGGCTCGGACATTGACATCGTGTCCATTTTCGAGGCGGTCGGCCGGCACCAGGCCGGTAAGCTCGACGCGAAAGGCGTCCACGCCATCGAGTGTGAGGCGTGTCCGGGTGCCGGTTCCTGCGGCGGCATGTACACCGCCAATACCATGAGTTCGGCGATCGAGGCGATGGGAATGGCGCTGCCCTACGACGCCAGCTTTCCCGCCGTCTCCAGCGCCAAGGAGCGCGAGGCGTTTCTGGCCGGCGAGGCGCTGGTGCGCCTAATCGAACGCAATATCCGTCCGCGCGACATCATCACGCGGAAATCGCTGGAGAATGCGTATACGCTCGTCCTGGCCCTGGGCGGTTCGACAAACGCCGTGCTGCACCTGATGGCCATCGCGCGCGAGGCCGGCGTCGAATGGACGCTGGCCGACTTCGAACGTCTGGGCGGCAAGATCCCGCACCTGGCAGACCTCAAGCCGGGCGGCCGGTATGTCATGAACGACCTCCACCGCGCCGGCGGCACGCCGGCCGTGCTCAAGGCGCTGCTCGAAGCGAAGCTGCTGCATGGCGACTGCCTCACTTGCACCGGCAACAGTCTGGCCGAAAACTTGAAGGATGTCGAAAGCATCTTTCGCCGCCGGCAGGATGTGGTTCGGCCGCTCGACCGGCCGCTGCACGCCACGGGACATCTCGTCGTCCTGCACGGCAACCTGGCGCCGGAGGGGGCGGTTGCGAAAGTGGCCGGTTTGCAGACGCGACGCCTCACGGGGCCGGCGCGTGTCTTCGACGGCGAGGAGGCGTGTGCGGCCGCCATTGGGCGGCGCGACATTCGGCCCGGCGATGTGGTTGTCATTCGCGGCGAAGGGCCGGTCGGCGGTCCCGGAATGCGCGAGATGCTCGCGGTCACAGCCGCCTTGGTCGGGCAGGGACTCGGCGAAAAAGTCGGCCTCATCACCGACGGACGCTTCTCCGGCGGCACGCATGGCCTGGTGGTTGGCCACGTCGCTCCCGAGGCGTGGGTCGGCGGGCCGATCGCGCTTTTGCGTGAGGGCGACCGCATCACCATCGACGCCGACGCCAAACGGCTCGATGTCGCGCTGGAGGACGGTGAGTTGGCGAAGCGCAAGTCGGCGTGGGTCGCCCCGAAACCGCGCGTGGAACGCGGCGTATTGGCCAAATACGCACGCTGCGTCCACTCCGCCTCGGAAGGCGCGATCACTAGTTGAACGCCCTGCGAATTGACGCGGTAGCGCGGCGCGGGATAAGATGAAAGTGTGATGAACGGTTCGCCCCGAACGAACGGGAAGAAGGGGTGCGACTTCCAACCATTCTTAGGAGGGGCATGACCATGAGAGGGAAATGGTTCACCGCCGGTTTCGTGGCGGTCCTGGGTGTCCTCGCCTGGGCCGTGCCGTCCCGCGCCGGCGACACGATTCGACTCAACCGCGTGGATGACACGCCGACCCAAACTCTGCAAGATGACGGCAGCGGTGCGGACACGATCAAAACCTGGCATCGCGGTTTCGGCGGGTTCGGTGGCTACCGCGGCTTCGGTTTCGGCGGCTATCGCGGCTTCGGCTACGGCGGTCTGGGCTATCGCGGTTTCGGTTTCGGGGGTTTGGGCTACCGTGGTTTCGGTTATGGCGGCCTTGGCTATCGCGGTCTCGGCTTTTATCGGCCCTTCTATTACGGGGGCTTCTATCGGCCCTATTACGGACTCGGCCTCGGTCTGGGGCTTGGCTACGGACTTGGCTATGGTCTGGGCTTCGGCGGACTCGGATACGGTTTAGGATATGGCGGTCTCGGATATGGCATTGGATACGGCGGCTACTATCCGGGTTTCGGTTATGGAATGTATGGGATGGGATATGGCGGTTATTATCCGGGCATCGGCTACGGCGGTTTCTACGGCCCGTGTGCGGGCGTCAGCGGCGGCGTGTACACTCTGGCGATGCCCGCTTCCGGCGGTATCACTCCCGCGACCACGGCCGTTCAGCCGCGTTACACCGATTACGCGACGCAGCAGGCTCCGGCCGGGGACGGCACCTATCGTTACGACGGCGGCCCGAGCAGTCCGGTTCCCAACCCGAAGGCCGCACCCGTTCCGCAGATCGCTCCCGAGCGCAGCGTTCCCCTCGAAGGCCGGGCGGTCTCTCTGCCGAAGCCGGCCACGAAATGGGCGTATCCGGCCTACGGCGAAGCGCCGCGGCGGACCACTTTCGCGGAAGATCGCACCCTATTGACCAAGGGTGAATCGAAACCGTCGCGTTCACGCTAACATCGTTCGGACAATCGAAGTCCCTATCACCGCCCCTCGATTCTTCGGGGGGCGGTTTCTTTTTCCGGTTCGGCGAGTCATAACGATTGTACCGGTACTTCGGTGGGCTATTCTTCCGTCATTCGGCGAAATCACTGGCTGGATCGCCACGGAGTGAGACAATGAAGCAACGAAAAGTCGTCTCGGATTGCCCATCTTGATGCCGATGGGGAGGTCTCTCATGCGTCGCCGGCCTTTACTCGTTGCGTCACTGGTCGCTCTGTGCGTGCTTGCCGGCAGTGTGTCCGCTCAAGAACTGCCGCCGCCGCGTGTCCTTCCGCCGCAGGGCGGCGATCCGGGATTGCCTCTGCCGCGCGTCTTACCGCCCGCACGATTCCTCCAACCGTGGCCGCCGCCGCGTCTGCTTCCCTTCGCACCGTTGGCACCGCGGGTCATCACCATGCCCGGAGGCGCGACGTACCTCGTGCGGCCGGATGTTAGGATCGCGCCGCCGCCTTATACTTATTACCGGCCCAGCGCGTATCAGGTCTGGCAATACTATGGCGTGACCTATTCCGGTTATTTCCGGCCGCGCGTCCTCAACACCGGCAACAGCGGGTTCTATCTCTACCGCGGACTCCCCTACCCGTGGGTCAACAATTACCCCGAAAATCAAATCATGCCGTTCCCCATGCCTTGATGGGCGGCAAGTGCTCGAGCATTCCTCTTCGCAAGGGGAAGTTGTCTTCTCAACGAGGGGGTGTTGGCAAAGTGGCAATTTGGCAAGGTCACCCTCTCGGTTTGACGCTAACCCTTACATAGAAATTGTTTGCGCGTCAAACACCTCATTGCCAAATGCTTCCCTGGTTGGCAAAGTGGCAAACTCGTCTTACGCTATACCTGTCAACTTGACAGCCTTTAACAGTCCAGGCGTCCCCTCTGGTCATTCGTTACCTCCTTCAAAGTGCAAGAAACCGCACGCCGTATCCGCATTCTCGCGCGACATGCCCATCCAGAAGTTGAACACCTGCGTGACATCGCTGGACGCCTTGTGCAGCGGGAAGCCAAAGTCCAGCGCGATCGGCACCGGACCCAGCATGGGGATCGTGAAACGGATGCCGAAGCCGGCCGTCACGCGATAATTATCAAATTCGTTGATGCGCGGCGTGACCGTACCGCTGTCCACGAAGCCGACCAGGTAGATCTGGTCGTCGGCCTTGACGGGGACCTGGTATTCGAGGCTGTTGAGCAACATGAAGTCGCCGCCGACCTTGAAGCCGTTGATGTCCGGGCCGACGCCGCGGAACTGGAAGCCGCGGATGGTCGTGAAACCGCCGGCGAAGAAGCGTTCGTAAACCGGCGTGTTGTCGCCGGCCCAGCCCGCCTGACCGTGATAGACGAGCACCTGCCGGCCGCTGCCGTCGGGCCGCTGGAAGGTGGTGAAGTACTTGTTGGCTAGCAGGTTGACGAGCGGGAAGGTGAACTCGCCGAGCATCTGCTCGTACGAGAACTCGATGTGGCTGCCGGAGGTCGGGCGTATGAAGGAATCGCGGCTGTCGCGCATGATGCCGCCGCGGAAACCGTACTGAAAATTGTTGCCGACGACCGACTGGTAGTCGATGGGCGCCTGGGCGGGAACGTTGTGGACCGCCACGTTCTCGATGCGCATGCCGACGTTGGCGTTCCAGAAGCGGTTGATCTGCCGGCCCAGCGTGATGCGATCGCCCTCGCGCTGCTCGTAGTACTCGTTGTAATAGCGCGTGAAGTAGTAGGCGCTGTCGGTGAAGCTATACGGCGTGTCGAACAGGAACGGCTCGCGGAAGGTGGCGCTATACTGTTGGAGTTGGGTGCCGGGCATCGCTTGCAGGCGAAACTCCTGGCCGGCCCCGCGCCACGCCTGGCCGTTGAAGAAGTCTTGCAGGCTGGTCGGCGGGTTCAGGATGTCGAAGTTGCGCTCGTTGAGGATGATGCTGCCGGTCAGACCGCTGTTGGAGTTGACGCCGACGCCGAAGATCAGACTGCCCGTGTTGGCCTCGTTCACGTCGATGCGGATGTCCTTGTAGGGGTTCTCGTCGTCGAGGTTGAGCACGGTCACATTCGGAGGCGCACCGTCCTGACCGCTGGTGAAGATGTTCAGTCGCTTCAAATTGTTTTTCGCAAACTCCAGGTCGGGGTAGGTGAGGATCTGCCCGGGAAACAACGGCACCTGGCGGAGAATGACGTTCTGCCGGGTGCGCGTGTTGCCGATGATGAAAATCTGACCCACGCGCACGATCGGATGCTCCTCGACCTGGTAGTTGACGGCGACCGTTCCGGGCGTGTCGGGCAGGTACACGAATTGATTCTGCACCTGCACTCGCTGGCCGTTATAGCCGTACCAGCTCGTGATGCGATCCGTGTCCGCCTTGACCTTGTTCTGATCGACAAAGTCGCCGGATCGGAACAAGGACAGGGCCTGGAGCTGCTCGACCGGCAGCGACTGGGGGCCGTGGACCTGGGGCACCTCCTGGACCTTGTAACGCAGACCCTCCTGGACGTGGAAGATCAGCGTCACCTCCCGGCCGTCGGAGGAGCGCTGCGTTTCCAGCGCGATCTTGGCGTCGAGGTAGCCGAAGCCGCGGTAGTACTCGAGCAGTTTGGCCACGTCGGCGTCGGCCATCTGCTTGTTGTACGTTCCGCCGATCAAACCGAACCACTCGTGCGAGGAGTTGATTCGCGTCGCCAGGCGGGCGCCGCTGACGAAGTTATTGCCGACGAACTCGATAGCCTTGACCTTGACCTTCGGCCCCTCGGTGATGTCGAAGATGACTTCGGTATCGCCGAGCTGGCCGCCCTTGACGAGAGTGCAGTGCGACAGCGGCCGGCCCGACTCCTCGTACTTCTCCTCGATGCGGCGGCAGGCCTGGAGGTTGAGGTTGGGGTTGAGCAGCGCGTCGGGCTGGACGCCGGTCAGGTTGCGCAACTCCTCCTCCTTCAGGTGCTTGGCGCCGCGGAACGTCACTTTCTGCACCTTGTTCGGCAACTCGCGCAGCAGAAAGTAGATTTTGATTTTGTCGGCGGCGTCGTTTTCGCGGAGGGTCTGGATGGTGCTGAAGCGGTTGGTCTTGTAGAGCTGGCGGACATCCTCGTCGATCTTGGCCGAGTTGTACTCCTCGCCGACGTGGACGTGCAGCTGGGCCTTGATCTGCTCCGTGCTCTGCAACTGGTTGCCCTTGATGATCACGTCGCTGATGGTGATCCGGCCCATCGAGGAGGGATCTTGCGCCGGGACGAACCGTCCGCACAGAGACAGCACCAGCATCACACCGGCGCAGGCGCAGTCATGTGCAGGAGGGTTCGTCGCATCCGTTGCATAAGTTGGCCCTGGCGTCGGAACTCCACAATCGCGCACGGGAGGTCGGCTCGATAGTCAAACGGCGCGTTTCCGTCAAGGCGGTTTTGGCGGGCCGAAACTTAAATGATTCTTCCGAGACGATAACCCTTTTTTCTCCCCTGCCGCCTTCACGCCATCATCGCAAAAGGCAAGCTATGTTTTAGGTGGAAGGGAAATACCCTGTCCCGCTCGATGAGTTATCCTGGCGAGGCTGGGGAGGAGAGCCATGCGGACGATGAGCGTGCGAGTCACTGGAAGCGGGGAAGGACACGGCGGCGAGGTCTTTTCCTGTGTGCACACCCCCGATAGCGCGTACGTGCTGTCGGCGGGGTGGGACGGCTCGCTGCGCCTGTGGCACAGTTCCGACGGCCAGCAGGTGACGGCCCTGCCGGCCTCGCCCAAGCCGTTGTCCTGCTGCGCCGTCTCGCCCGACGGCACCACCTGGGTGTCCGCCTCCATGGATGGGATGCTCAGCTGGTGGGACGCCATGACGCATCAGATCAAAATGAATTTCGTCGCCCATATCCGTCCCATTTCCGCGATTCAATATTCGCCGGACGGCCAATCCCTGGCGACTGCTTCCTGGGACCGCAAGATCCAGGTCCGCAAGCTCGGCAAGGAACGCGACGGACTATCTCTGGGCAACCACCACGATATTATCGCCGGCTGCCGCTGGTCCTCGGACGGCAAACAGCTTCTCTCCTGGTCGCACGATTCGACCTTGCGCCTGTGGGACGCCGAGAGCGGCCGCGAGTTGGCCTGCTTGCAGGGACACGAGGACCGCGTCACCGCCGCCTGCGTGTCGATCGACGGACAATGGGCGGTCTCCGGCGGGCGCGACGGCATTGTCAAGCTATGGGACTTACGGCAGCGCGGCGAAGTGCGCTCGGTCCAGCAAAGCTCCGAGATACGCGGCTGCTACTGCCTGCTTGACGGCGAGTCGATCGTGACGGTCAACGCCGACGGCTGGGCGGTGCTGTGGTCGCTGCCCGAACTAGAGGTGCAGGGAGAGTTGGAGACCGGCATCAAGGTGATGTGCGGCGACCTGTCGCCCTCCGGATCGCAGCTCGCGCTGGGAAGCGAAGACGGTTTCATTCACCTCCTCGCGCTGGACGGTCTCGAAGATCTTCCGGTCCTCGTGACGCCGACCCAGACGTTTCGGCCGAAAAAGACCGTCCTCAGCCGATTCCTGGGTAAACCCAAGATGGAGCGGGCGTATCAATACACCTGCCCGGTTTGCCGGCATGCCACGGAGTTGAGCAGTCTGCCCGACCGTACGATCTCCTGTTCGGCTTGCAAGCGGCTGATTCGGTTGCACGGTGAGGCGCGGCAGTTGCAACCATCACGAGGCGGCGTTTAGAGAGCGCTACGCTCAGGCGAGCAGAGCCAGGACGCACGCCGCCAGGGACTTCAACAAAGGCAGCCACTCCTGCCGACCTCAGGGGGCGCGAAGCTCCATTTCCGCCTCGGCGCGGAACGCCTTCAGTTCCTCGACGTATTTCGCCGGCAAGTTCTTCTGCGCCGCGGTCCACTTCACCGCCCAGTCGAAGCAGTCCTTCGCCTTCGCGGCGTCTCCGAGCTTGGCGTGGCACAGGGCGAGGAAGAAGAGGTCGAAGCCGTCCCACCGCCCCTTGCTCAGGGCGAGGCTCTTTTCGAGCGCGGCGATGGCTTCGGTCCAACGGCTGTTGCGATAAAGGGCGACGCCGAGCGTGTTCTGGTACATCGGCTCGTCCGGCTCCATCTCGACGGCCTTGCGGATCAGCTCCAGCCCTTTCTTCGGATCGCGTTTGCCCGGCGCCCCGTGACAAGCTCCCAGGCGCGGTTGTTCAGGCCGCGCGCCGACCGCGGCAGCCACCTGGCCGCCGCCGCGCGGTCCGCTGCTTCCTTGGCCTTGTCGCCCAGGGCCGCGTAGCAAGCGGCTCGTTGCTCGTAGAGTTCGGCGTCCTCGGGAAAGCTCACGAGCACTGCGGTAAAATCGTCGGCCGCCTCGGCATACCGCCCGAGCTGCTTATAGGCCAACGCCCGCACGTACCTTGGCCAGTAGTCTTCGGGTCGGGCGCGGGCCGCGGCCGTGAAGTCGGGGACGGCTTCCTCGACCCGACCCAGGCGCATCAGGCACAAACCCTTGTTCATGCGAATCGGATAGGACTGGGGACGGCTCAGCAGGGCCAGCCGGAGACGAGGTAGCGCCTCGGCGTGCCGATTCGCGTTCATCAGCCAGCGAGCTTGATCCAGGTTCCCCTGGGCGTCGAAGGAGTTGGCAGCCAGGCGAAGCGCTGTCAGGCCGCGTTCGTACTCGCGGAGCTTGGCTGGATCGTTCAGGAGTTCACCGCCAACGACGGTGAGCTGGAGCGGCATAGGCAGAGGCGAAGGCAGCCCCGGTTCCGGTGGGTAGGCTGGTCCCTGCCAGTCCAGCCCAATCTCCGCCAGCTGACGGCGGATGCGACGGAGATCCCAAACGCGGAGCCCTGCACTGCACGGTTCCAGAAGACGAGTCCCATCGGGAGTGAACGTCATGTTTCCGAGCGAGCCCTCGGGCGGCTCGATGCGGACTAGTTCGCGGCCGGTGGCGATTTCGACCAGCCGGGCGTAGCCTTCGGACATGCCGATAAGGGCCAGCTGTGAATCCGGCGACACGTCCCGCAACCGCCCTGTCCGGGACGGGTCCAACACCACGCTAGTTTCCCAGTCACCGATGCGGAAGGCGCGGAAGCTGGCGACCAGCCAGCGCCCGTCCCGCGTGAATCTCCCACCATAGCCCCCGAGGTCGCGGGAATCTTCCCATACCTTCAGGCCGGTGCGGCCATCGAACACTTTCTTACCAGTGACATGGTGGTGGAAGCAGACCCAACGGCCGTCACGGTTGACGTCTGCCCCCGCCATGCCCACGCCCGGCGCCAGGTACAGGGGATCGTCGGGGCGGTCGGCGGTGAGCAACCAGCCTCCGGCATAGGGGGCCATGCCGTAGCCGGCGAATTGCGCCTGGGCCACCGTCCGACCGTCCGCGCTCGCGGCGATGCCTACAAATCCCGGCTGGAACGGAATCCGTTCGGGAGGGCCGACGGTGAGGCTCTCCCCCTCAAGGCGCACCGGCCAGCGGAAGCACCCCTCGAAACTGTTGGTGTACAGTCTCCCCTTCCCATCGAACGCGAGTCTAACCTCCACCCTGCTGCCTCGTCTCACGGCTCCCAGCTCACGCAAGGAAGCCAGATCGACGAAGGTGAAGCGGTCCCCCTGAGGGATGACAGCGAACCGACCGTCGGGGTGGACGACGGCCTGCTCGCCGCCGGAGCTGCTCAGCGCAATGGTCCGGACCTCGCGGGCATCGCCGACAGAGAAGACGCCGTAGGAAACCCGGCCGTGGGGATATCCGCGGATCCCGATGAGGGAGCACCCGTCGGCGGCGAAGCGGAAGCCGCGCAGTTCCCAGCTGGAGCCGACCTGGAAGAGCGCCCGCCCAGTCTCGAGATCAAGGATAGCCGGTATGTTCGACCAATCATGGCTCGCCAGGCGGTCCCCAGCGGGGTTGACCGCGAGGCCGCCGCCGCCCCCCGTGAGCATGTGTAGAAGCCGGGCCGGTCGCAGCTGGCGCAGCAATGGATCAAACGAGTACTCCTGCACTTCATGTGAATCGCCTGCGCTGACGAGCAAGCGCCTACCGTCCGGGTGCCAGACAACAGTAATAGACCCCCCCGGCCAGGGTGGGCGGATCACTTGGATGGTGTGACCAGTCTGGTAGTCGCGCAGTAATACGCGGGGGGTGGAATAGCAGCACGACGCGACCAGCGGTGCAGTCGGATGGAAAGCAACCGCGGGCCCTCTCTCCCCACCCGCAGACGACAAACGATTGATCTCGGTCCCATTTTCCGGGTCCCAAATGGCGATCGTCCCGTCTTCTTCCGCAAGAGCGAGGAGTGAAGCGTCGGGCCGGAAGTGAACATGGCTGACCGGAAGGTGATCGCTTCGAATTAACCTCGGCTGGGTCCTGTCCACTCTCCAGACCTCAACCGGGCTACCCTCCGCTCTGTTGAAGCGGACGATGTGGCGCTCTCCCGGTCCGAAGAGGGCGTCGAGCCTGCGGTCGGTCGCCGGGAGGCGGAATAGCTCTCTCCCATCGCCCACGGAACGGATGACTTGCGTGTTCGCCTTTGGCTCCCATAGCAAGACACGGGTCAGGTCGTCGCTCATGTCGTCAAGGCCGACATTCTCCGGTAACTCGCCGAGATAGCGGGGTGAGAGATCGGGCATCGCCAACGCCGTGACGGCAACCTGGCGAAGCTCTGCCAGCCGTCCCTCTGGTGTGTCCAGATCCCCGGCACGAGCCAGGGCCGCCGCGTCGGCGACGCGAGCGAGGGTGACGAAACGCTGCCCGGGGCGGTGGCTGAGCCGGTTGGCCTTCGCCTCGGCCAGGTAGGCCTCGAACAGCTTCCGCCGCCCTTCGCGCTCGGCGTCCTGGGCCTTGTCCCGGTCTTTCTGCGCTTGCTGTGCGCTGTACTCGGCGCGGAGTCCGAAGACGAAAGATACGATCGTACCTAGCAGCAGGGACACAAACACCGCCGCCAGCGAGCAGGCGACTGCCGGGTTACGGCGGCACCAGCGCCAGGTCTGTTCGCGCCAAGTGCTGCGCCGAGCGCGGATCGGCCGATCCGCCAGGAACCGGCGCATGTCTTCGGCCAAAGCCTCGGCACTCGCATACCGCTCCGCCGGATCCTTGGCCAGACACTTCAACACCACCGTCTCCAGGTCACGCGGGATGTGCGGGTCGAGCTTCCGCGGCGGCACCGGCGGCTCGTGCAGTACCTCTTCCACCAGCCGCGCCTTGTTCCGATCGTCGAACGCCGGCCGCAGCGTCAGCAGTTCGTAAAGCGTTGTTCCCAGGGCGTACACGTCGCTCTGTGGCAGCGAGGCACCCTCGAAGCGCTCGGGGGCCATGTAGCGCACCGTGCCGACGATGTCGCCGGTCTGCGTCAGGTCGTCGGCTCCCTCCGCCTTGGCCAGGCCGAAATCGGTGATCCACACCGTCCCCTGCGGGTCCAAAAGCAGGTTGCTAGGCTTGATGTCGCGGTGCAGGATCCCTTGCCGGTGTGCGTAGGCCAGGGCGTCGGCCACCTGTAAGGCGATGCGGGCGATGCCCCGAAAATACTGGCTCTCGGAGCTGCCCATCGACAGCGTCGAGGAGCCGGGCGCCTTCTCAGCCGACGTGGGACTCGACGGAGCGGGGCTGGCAGCGGGCACTTCCGGGGAAGTGCCCCGCGATACGACGAAGCGGCCCGTCAACAGGCTGTGCGCCCCACTCGCCTCGGCCGAGTTCGCGGCCACGGTGCCCCCGCCGGGGGCAGCCCGCAGCCGGCGCAGGTCGCCCAGAACCTTGTCAAGGCCCTCGCCGGGGATGTACTGCATGGCGTAGTAGTGCGTGCCGTCATGTTCGCCGACGCCGAAGACCGGCACGATGTTGGTGTGATGCAGTCGGCCGGCCGCCTTCGCCTCACGCCGGAAGCGCTCCCGATAGGTCGCCTTCAACAAGGACTGCCGGGGCAGAATCTTGAGGGCAACGTGCCGGCCGAGCGATTCCTGCTCGGCTTCGTAGACGATGCCCATGCCGCCATAGCCGATCTGACGCAGGATGCGGTACTCGCCGAAACGTTCGGGGATGTGCTCATCCGGGGGAGTGCTTGTCGGGACGAACGCCCCGGTCAGGTCGCCGGCGGCAGGTTTCAGGTTTTCGATTTGCACCAGGGCCGGGAACAGCTCCCGGATCTCGGTGGCAAGGTCTGGGTGGCGGTCGGCGTATTCAGACAGCGTAGGGCGTTCACCGCGGCGGTGACGCTCGACGAACTCCTCCGCCAGCCGTTCCAAGATCGCATCGCGGGACGATTCGGACGAGGGCATGTGCTTCCTCCCACTCGCTCAGGCAAAGAACCCCGGGACTTGATCGAGGATCGCCTTGAGTCGGCGAATGGCTCGCAGGTAGCGTTTGCTGGCCGCCGACGGTTCGATACCGAGCACGGCCGACGTCTCGCTGTTGTTCAGCTCCTCGAAGTGGCGCAGCACGACAACCTCGCGGTCCATCGGGTCCATGCTGTTGAGCGCGTCTTGCAGCTTGAGCTGCATTTCCGCGCGGATCGCGGCCTGGGTCGGCGACGTCAAGCCCGCGAGGAGCTGCTGCGCCAACGACGCGGAGGATGCCTGCGGCAAGCCTCCGCGGTGGAGCGAGACTTCCTGTCCGGCGTCGCGCATCTTGGCCCCGAGGTGCTGGCGGTGCAGGTCGATCAATCGCTGGCCAGTCAGCGCCCGCAACCAGACGTAGAACGGCACCTCTGGCGCGGCGGCATACTCCGGAAAACGCCGAGCCACGTCGAAGTAAGCTTCCTGAAGAACGTCCGAAGGATCCAGACGCCCTGCCACGCGCCGGTCCAGGCGAAGGCGGACCATTTTGCGCAGCCGGTCGCGGTAGTGCGCGAACAGCGCTCCCAGGGCCGCCCCATCTCCGGCCTTGGCCCGCCGCAGCAGGTCGTCGGTAGTCGTCCCCGTGTCGGTCATGACCTTCCCCTGATGTATATACCGGACGCCGGCGCACGGTGAGGACTGGTCGGGTGCAAGATTCCGGGGTCGGATCCTCGGGGGGATCGGAACCTTCCACCTCCGCGCACGTCGAATCGGATGAGTTGCCCTGGCTTAGCCTTAGAGACTGGTGCGCTTCCACCCCGGACCGCCGCCGAACACCGTCCGCGTTCCGGCCAGAGGTAGGCCGGTTATGAGCGACGCTTCCAGCGTCAGCGCCCGCAGGTCTTCCGGTTCCAGGTCGTGTACGTCGCGCTTGCCGCAGGCCCGCGCTAGAATTTGAATTTCCGACGCCGTCGCGTGCAAGAAGTTGGCGACCCTCTCCGCGGCCGGCTCGATCTCCAGGCGCTTCATCAATTCAGGATCCTGCGTGGTGACGCCCACAGGACAGCGGCCCGTGTGACAGTGATGACAGGAGTACGGGGCGGTGCCCAGGGCGTGGTAGTCTTCGACATAAAGCGGCTTGTTGCAATTGAGGGCGATGAGCGCCGCGGTGCCGATGTAGATGGCGTCGGCCCCCAGGGCGAGGGCCTTGGCCGCGTCGCTGCCGTGCCGGATGCCGCCGGCGATGATGAGGTTCACCACACCGTAAAGTCCCAATTCCTCCAGTGCCGCCCGGGCCTCGCACACGGCCGCCAGGGTCGGAATGCCGGTGTGTTCTTGCAGCAGATCCGGCGACGCTCCTGTTCCGCCTTCCATGCCGTCGATCACCACCACATCCGCTCCGCACTTGGCCGCCAGCTTCACGTCGTCGTAGACACGGCTGGCGCCGAGTTTGACGAAGATCGGCACCTGCCAGTCCGTCGATTCCCGAAGCTCCTCGATCTTGATAATCATGTCATCGGGACCGAGGAAATCCGGATGGCGGCAGGGACTGCGCTGATCGACGCCGGACGGCAGGTCGCGCATCTGCGCGATCTCGGGAGAGACCTTGGAGCCGAGCAACAATCCGCCGGTGCCCGGCTTGGCCCCCTGCCCGATGGTTAGTTCGATGGCGTCGGCCTGCCGGAGATGATGGATGTTGATACCGTAACGGCTGGGCAGCACTTCGTAGATCAAGACGCGCGAGTTTTCGCGCTCGGCGGGCAACATGCCGCCGTCGCCCGTCGTGGTCGAACTGCCCGCCGCGGTCGCGCCGCGCACAGCGCTACCTTGGCGTTGTAAGAGAGTGCACCGAAGCTCATCCCGGTAATCATGACGGGGATGCCGAGTTCGATCGGTTTGGCCGCGTGCCGTGCGCCGAGGACGGTTCGCGTCGAGCATTGTTCGCGGTAGCCTTCTAGCGGGATGCGGGTGAGGCCGGCGGGGATGAAGGTCAGATCATCGAAAGTCGCCCAGGTGCGCGGCCGGAGCGTGCCGAAACCGCGAATGCGGTAGCGGCCCAGCTCGGCCTTGGCCTGAATGTCCTCAATGACGGCCGGCGTGTACGTGCCGCTCGCCTGGAGAGGACTACCCTGCGTCGCCTGGTGCTCGCGGATCAATGGCCCTGGAGTATCGCTCACCGTTTCCCCCTCGTTGCTCTCGACAAGCTCATCATGTGACCGCTACGATTCGTTCGTTTTACGTCCGTTTACCGCATGAACCCCGTGAGGAAACCGTCATGGGTTGGGCCTCGCAGTACATCGCCAAATTGCAGAAAGGTGAAACGGTTTCGTTTCGGCCGCGCGGCCACTCCATGTCGGGCAAAATCGAATCCGGGCAGCTTTGCACCGTCGAGCCAGTCGATCCCGCGGCCATCCAGGCGGGCGACATCGTGCTGTGCAAGGTCCGGGGTCGCGAATATCTCCACATCGTCAAGGCGATTCAAGGAGCGCGTTTTCAAATCGGGAACAACCGGGGACACATCAACGGGTGGATCAGCGCCGGCAGCATCTTCGGGCGATGTACCCGGATCGAAGCATAAAGTCACAAAGCCGCTTTCCACACTTCCAACTCTCGGCGGTCAAAGTTCCACAGCTTCCGTCCGGAGACGACCTTCCGAAATGCGCTGGGGCCGGGGATGCGATACTTGACGAGAAGCGCATTCACCCAGGCGCGATCCTCTTCCGTCGGCTCCTCAATGGCCGCGTCGTTGCCGAGCGCCTCGATCCGGCCGCCGACGTAGATGACGCCTTCGTACATGGAATCCGCCAGCGCGTCGCCGGCGTCGCCGCAAATGACGATGCGGCCCTTCTGCATCATGAAGCCGGCCATGTAGCCGCAGTTGCCGCCGATGAGGAGTGTGCCTCCCTTCATCGACACGCCGGCGCGGGCCGCGGCGTCGCCGCGAACAACCACAGTCCCGCCGCGGATCGAAGCCGCCACGCCGCTGCCGGCGTGGCCGTCGATAATCAGCGTGCCGTTGAGCATCGACTCGGCCGCGCCCCAGCCGGCGCTGCCGCGAATCTCGACGTGCGCCCCGTCCATCATGCCGGCACAGTAATATCCGACGCTGCCCTCGAAAACCACATTCACCGGACGAATCAGGGCGACGCCAAGATTGTGTCGCGCTTCGGGATGGAGAATTTGGATGTTCTCCTGTCCGGAAGCGATGGCTTCTCGGAGTAGTTGGTTGATCTCGCGGGTGGTCTTGTCGCGGCAGTCGATGGCGAAAGTCAAGGGCGCAGTCCTCCTCGCGGTGACTTCAGTCCGCGTGCGCGGGAGTGAGTTCCGGGTTGACCGACCAGAGTTGCATGGAGCCGGGCGGCGGTTCGCGGACGATGAAATCGTGTCCCAGGCGCGGCGCAGGGCAATCTCTTCGGTCGCCAGGGCCACGAAGTCTTCCGTCTCGGCGAGCATCAGCGGCTTGAAACCGAAGCGATCTTTCACGAAGCCGAGCTGGTCCTGCGAGGCGGCCAGGTAACAAAACGATCCGTCGAAATCTTCCAGCGAGGAGTGCAGCGCCCCCTCGAGCGTCCGGCCCGCCGCCAGGCGATCGCGCAGGTAGACGCCGATCACTTCCGAGTCGTTCTCGGTATAGAAGCGATACCCCTCCTGCTCGAACTTACGGCGCAGCTTGTGATAATTGGTAATGTGACCGTTGTGGACCGTCGCCAGGTCGAGTCCGCCATGGGCCCAGAACGGCTGCGAATGGCTCAGATCAACCCGGCTTTCCGTGGACAGCCGCGTATGGCCGATGCCGTGTGTGCCTATCCGGTCGCCGATTCGGTAGGTCGCTTCGAGTTGATCGGGTGAGCCGACCTGTTTGAATAAGTCCATATGCTTACCCAGGCATAGGACTTCACTACTAGGCAGGCGGCTCTCGATGCGCGCCTGCAAGCGTTCCAGGTCGATCTCCGGGTCGATCGCGCCGTCGTAGACGCCGTTGTCGTAATGGCGCTCGACCGCCACGCCTTCCGCAGCGAGGATCTTGGTGACGAAGGCGGGGTCAATGAGCGGCGCCAGGCTCAGGCGCATCTGCAAGCCCGCAGTCCTGCCGAAAAGCGCGACACCAGCCGAGTCGGGACCGCGGCAGGATAGCGCCTGGAGCATGTCCAGCAGGGTCCGCCCCACGGGGGAGTCCGTTCGATCGCGTTTGTCGAGATAACCGACGATGCCGCACATGGCTTTTCCTGCTTGAGTCCGAGTGATCCAGCGATTATACACGAACGAGGCGTCGCGCCCAACCAGTTACCGAATGTCACATAGCCCCCGGCTTGCCGGGGAAGAATGCAACCCCCGGCAAGCCGGGGGCTATGTGCCTGAAACGGAGGTCGATGTGGACCGCGGCACGCTGAAGATTCAGCTTCAGAAAGACGGCGTGGAGTACCTCCTTGTCCAGTTCGTGGACATTCACGGATCGGCCAAGGTGAAAATGGTGCCGCGCGAAATGCTCGATGCCGTCACGGACAGCGGCGCCGGTTTCGCCGGCGGGGCCGTTTGGGGCATGGGCCAGAATGCGTCCTCGCACGACATGATGGCCCGCATCGACCCATCCACCTACACTCTGACGCCGTGGATACCCGGCCTGGCGCGCTTCGCCTCGGAGCTGTACGTCGATCGGGAGCCGTTCGCTTTCTGTCCCCGCGTCAATCTCCGCCGCGTCCTCGGTGAGCTTCGCGCCGCCGGTTACGTTTTTAACATCGGCGTCGAACCGGAGCATTTCCTCGTCACACGCATCGCCGACGGGCGCATCGCGCCCTGGGATCCCTGTAACGTCGATACGCTGGCCAAACCGTGTTACGACTTCAAGGGCCTGTCCGGCGCGTACCAGTATTTGCGCGACATGAACGAGGCGCTGCGCAAGCTCGACTGGGGCGTTTACCAATCCGACCACGAAGACGCTAATGGGCAGTACGAGATCAATTTCGCCTACGCCGACGCGCTCAAGACGGCCGACCGTTTCATCTTCTTCAAGATGCTGGCCGCCGAGACCGCCCGGAAATATGGGGCCGTCGTCACGTTCATGGCCAAGCCGTTCGCCGACCGCACCGGCAGCGGCGCACATGCACTACCATCTCGCCGACGCCGAGACCGGCCGCAACCTGTTCGCCTCCGACCGCGATGGCCGCGGTCTTGGTCTGAGCGAATTGGCGTATCACTTCCTGGGCGGCGTGCTAGCCCACGCCCGCGCCTTATGTGCTGTTACTTCGCCGACCGTGAACTGTTACAAGCGCTTGCAGATCGGCCAGGGACTTACGGGAACGCACTCCGGCTTCACCTGGACGCCAGCCTTCATCACCTACGGCGACAACAACCGCACGCAGATGATCCGCACACCGGAGGCCGGCCACGTCGAGGACCGCACCGTGTCGTCGGCGTTCAATCCGTACCTGGCGTTCGCGGCCTACGTGGCCGCGGGCATGGACGGTGTTCGGCGCGGCCTCGATCCGGGCGAGCCGAACCGGGATAACACTTACGCCGTCGGTGTGGAAGAGATGGGCCGGCGCAAGGTGCGTCTGTTGCCGCAAAGTCTGGCCGAGGCGCTCGGCGAGCTGGAGCACGATGAAATCATTCAGGCGGCCCTGGGGCCGATCGCCGGGGAGTTTCTGCGTCTGAAGCGGGCCGAATGGGACGAATACCATCGGCAGGTGACGAGCTGGGAAGTCGAACGGTATTTGACTTTGTTGTGAGATCCGAGATGAGTGAACGCAACTTCGATGCGATTGTGATCGGCGTAGGCGGTATGGGATCGGCGGCGGCCTGCGAGCTGGCTCGCCGAGGGCGGCGCGTCCTGGCCCTGGAGCAGTTCGCGCTCGGCCACGACCGCGGCAGCTCGCATGGCCACACGCGCATCATTCGTAGAGCGTATTACGAACACCCCGATTACGTCCCGCTCGTCCGCCGGGCCTTCGAGCGATGGTATGACCTCGAACAAAGCCAGGGTGTTCACCTGCTGACCGAAAGTCCCTGCCTGAGCATCGGCCGGGCCGACAGCCCGATGATCGCGGGCGTTCGCGCTTCTGCCGAGCAGCACCAACTGCCGGTCGAGCAAGTCACGTGCGCCGATCTGCGCCGCCAGTTTCCGGCTTTTCGATTCAACGATGATTATGTCGGTGTGCTGGAGGCGCTCGGCGGGATTTTTATACGTCGAGGACTGCGTGCAGGCTCATGTGTGCGAGGCCGTGCGGCTGGGCGCGGAGGTGCGCGACAACGAGCCGGTCGTCGCCTGGAAGTCGGACGGCCGCGAGGCGGTCGTCGAAACGCAATCCGGCCGCTACACGGCCGCTCGGCTGATTCTGACGGCGGGTCCGTGGGCGGGGCAAATGCTGGCCGGCTGGGGCAGCCGTCTGCGCGTGATGCGCCAGGTTGTGCAGTGGTTCCAGACGAGCCACCCGCGCCGCTTCCGTCGCGACGTATTTCCACTGTATATTGCCGACACGCCGCAGGGTCATTTCTATGGCTTCCCTATGCTGAGTGCGAATGGCGTGAAAGTCGCCCAGCATTACGGCGCTCCGGAGCTGGGCGGTCCCGATGAAGTCAACCGCACAGTCGGACGCGAGGATGAAGAGAGGCTTCGTGCTTTCCTCAACGAACATTTGCCCGAAGTGGATGGTCCGTGCCGCCGTTCGAGCGTGTGTATTTACACACTGAGTCCGGATCGTCACTTCCTCATTGACCTGCACCCGGAGTATCCGAACGTGGCGCTGGCAGCTGGTTTTTCGGGTCACGGATTCAAGTTCGCCTCGGTCGTCGGCGAAATACTCGCCGATCTCTCCGAGAACGGGCGCACCGAGTTGCCCATTAGTATGTTCCGCATCAATCGTCTAACTCGGCTAGAATAGAAAAGTGATGTGCCGTGAAGGCCGGTCGCTACAATAGGTCAACGGCTTGGCCCGAGCCTTCTACCTCGACTGCCATTTTGGCCAGTTTGCCAGGTTGCCACTTTGCCACCGACCTCTGAAATCTTCTGTCAAGTCGTGCCAACAAGCGACAGGTGGCACGTCCTGGCTGGACTTGTCATTGCCAAGTAGCCAAGTGTGGCAAATTGGATAGGGAGCCGCCATATGAGTGACCGACAAGTGACGCGACGGCAAATCCTCGAAGGCACCGCCTTGTTCGTGAGCGCCACACTGTCAGGCTGTAGAGGTCGGAGACCTAAGATGACAAGAGAGCCTGCACCAACGCTCGGGTGGGAAGTCATCGCATCAGGGAATGCCGGGCCTGGCGAGCGAAGCCGGCATGGGCTTGTTTATGACCGTCGTGCGAAGTCCGCTGTATTATTCGGGGGCGTCGTCTGGACCCCGCAATGGAATTTACAAGCAGACACCTGGGAGTTGCACGGCAGAGAATGGACGCGGGTCAGAACCTCCGAAACACCGCCGGCGCGACACCGCGGGGCCATGGTCTATCTCGACAGCCAAGGACAGTCGCTCTTGTTTGGAGGGCAAGGGAGCGCCAACGACTTCCTCGGAGATACCTGGACCTATTCGAGTCGGCGTTGGCGGCGAGTGCGGCCGGGAGGTATGGCCCCCCCTCCTCGCTGCGGCCACTGCATGGCTTTTGACGAGCAGGCTGGGGTCGCGGTGCTCTTTGGCGGAATTGACGCGAGGATGAACTCGTTGGGGGACACCTGGCTTTATGACGGAACTTCCTGGAACGAAGTAAGGGGCATGAACCCCCCCGCGCACCGCTATGCCGCCTTGGCGTACGACCCCGACCTCAAAGGCTGCGTATTACACGGCGGTTCGGAAGACGAGGCAGGACGCCGATCCTTCGGGGATACCTGGTTGTTCCGCGAGAGAACCTGGAAGCGGCTGGGAAGGAACTTCGATACGGACCCTCGCGACGATCACGGCCTTGGCTATCATCGGGTGGCCAGGCGGTTAGTGATGCTCGAAGGGGTGGCTGGTGCGCGGGGTATCCTTGTGCTGGAGACTACCGGATGGCGGGCCGTGGAGGCCAACCCGTTGCACCCTCGCCATCAGTGCTCACCCCTGGCGTGGGATGACGAGCTTGGAGGTCTCCTTCTGCACGGCGGCGAGGCGCATCACGAGGGGCCTCAGTTCGACACAACATTACTTCTACGGATGCCTGCCCCTTCGTAGGAGCCGCGCTGGCGGCGCTTGGTTCCAAAGAGTCTCACTGAACCATCCGCCGTAGCTGACCCGGCCCTCCACGTTGAGTTTTTGGGTCTTCATAGCTCTTTGAGGTGGGCCGGGCAACTGAGCGGAATCGTTCGCGGGCGCGACACGCATGGAGAAACGGTCATGTGGATCAGAATACTGCTGGCCGTCATGTCTTTCGCGAGCTTGACAGCCATCACCGGGTGCAATCGAGTCTCCGTACCGAACACTTCGTCCAACACGGGTGGGATTCATGCCATGCGCGAGTTCGACCAAGCTATCCTACGGAATCCAATGGACGCAGAAGCCTATGCTAAACGAGCCTATGCCTGGTTGACTCACGGCAATTTCGATGAAGCTCTGAAGGATTACGATCAAGCGATTCGGCTCCAGCCGGAGAATGCAGCGTACTTGAACAGTCGCGGCTTTACGTGGCACATGAAGGGCATTGAAGATAAGGATCGTCCCACCTGTGAGGACCGAGCCCTTTCCGACTATGCTAGGGCGATTCGCATCGATCCGGACAACGCTAGCGCCATTAACAATCGTGCCTGGCTTTGGGCAACCTCCAAAGTGGACCGGTGTCGAAATGGGAAACAGGCAGTCGAGGAAGCCACGAAGGCTTGTGAACTCACCGGCTGGAAGAATGCCGGTTACCTTGACACGCTATCCGTCGCTTATGCCGAAGTTGGAGATTTCGAGCAAGCAATTCGGTGGCAGAGAAAGGCACTTGAGGATCCAGCCTACCAGAAGGAGGAAGGTGAAAATGCCAGAGAAAAACTCGCACTGTACGGCAAGAAGCAAACGTTCAGAGAATGACACGATTGGATGATCGCCGCGCTCTTGCCATCAGGGGAGGAAGCCACCCTGTTCACTTGATTTTCATGGCGCATCTGCATCAAATCAGCATGGGCCATGTCAGACTCGTTTGCTCGCCATTGCCTTCGCTTCAGCCTATCTCAGATCCTCATCGGCGACCAATTGTTATCCCGCAAAAAGTGGCATCTGCTCGCCATCGTCGAAAAATAACACTCGCTCAGGGAACCGCAGTGCCGCCAGCCGCGTTTGGAATACGCCGTTAAAACCCGGGATGGCACGTTCCATGAAGCGTTTGCCGACCGAGTAATCGACGCACATGGCATCACCGCGCCCCAGCGTCGCGTTCAGCGGCACGTCCGTGAACAAGCGCTCGGTATCGACCTCCCACGGCAGCGTGATCCGCCAGTAGTGCCCGAAGACACACAGCGGACCTTGATATTGGTGCCACCAGGCCGTGCGTCGTTCGTGGCGCAACTTCCCCATCGCCTCGAACGGCTCCGGTGCTTTCTCTTCTGGACCAGAAGTCAACAGTTTGACCGGGTTCTCGTTTTGCCGTGCCAGCTTCGCGGCCGAGGGATCGCTCAAACCACGGCGCTCGATCTCGTCCTCGATTTTCCTTCGGTAATCGCGGTGCAGTTTGTCCGCATCGGTGGCCTGCCGGGCGGTTTCGATCATGGCCTCATCCCAGCAGGCATGGACCACTCGCAAGTCCGGGCGCTCCAGCGCCAAAGGCAGGCCGGAGAAAAAGCGGAGCATCATCGCCCTGGTCGGCTCGTCGGCCCACACCTGCGGCCGATTCGCGGCCGGATGACCGGCGGACAATTCGTGATGGAAAAACCAGATATTATCGGGTTTCTTGCTGCCGATCAGGATGTTCAACTCGTGATTGCCCAGCACGCATTGGGCCCGCTGATTCTCGACAAGTCGGCGAATTCGTTCGGCCACGGCAGGGCTGTCGGGACCGCGATCGACCAGATCGCCGACGAAGACGAGCCGTCTGCCCTCCGGATGGCTGCCGTCACCGGCATAGCCCAGCCGGGAGAGCAAGGCCGTCAGCGCGTCGATTTCGCCGTGAACGTCGCCGACGACATCGAGGGGGCCATCGAAAAGAGGTCGAACGAGGGTTTCGATAATCATGGGGAAAGAAAGGAGACTAACGACCGTAGCCGCCGCGGGCGATGGTGTCGCTGGCGGCGAGATCCTGGATCTTGCGGGCTGCTTCCGGGTCGTAGGGAAGCAGCTTGCGGATCGCTTCCCACACGACGATGGCGTCGCTGTATTGCCGCTGCCGTTCGTAGAGCTTCGCTAGGGCGCGCTGGGCCGGGACACCACGCGGGTCCAAGCGGCGAACCTCTTCATACATCCACGCCGCAAGCCGGTGCAGTCCCAGTTTCTCGGCGGACTCGGCCATGAGCTTCTGCGTTTTCAAGTCAGTAGGGTTCTTGACCAGGACTTCCTCGCCCTCTTCGAGCACCTTGCGAAAGTGGCCGGCACGTTTGGCGGCGTGCAGACGGGCGCGGGTCGTCAGGGTGGACAGCGAGGCCAGCCAGCTGCCCAGCACCCCCTGCCGCGCCGCTGAGTTGATGACCTCGCGCAGCGTCTGGCGATAGAGGATGCTCGCTGGGTCCAATTTGGAGCAACTCAACAGCAGCTGCACGGCATAGTCGATGTTACCGTTGTTGCGCGCCTCTTCGGCACGTTCGAACTGGAGCGCGGCGGCTTGCTGGTGCTCGGGACGCAGACCCAGCAAAGTCGGATCGTCCTCCCGATAGCGGACCCGCGGCCGGCTGATGACCGTCTTCTGTTCCGGCGGCGAGTCGCGCAGAATCAGGGCGCCCGAGTCGCTGCTTTTGTCGGACGGCGAGGAAGGGGCGGGCGTGCGCGGCGTGGTCGAGCGCGGCAGACGAATCGGTTCGCCGTCAGATGGTTGCGGTGGCAGCGCCTTCAGTGCTTGCAGCAATTCGGCCGGCGTTTGGAAACGGTCTTCCGGCTTCTTGGCCAACATGCGGCGCAGGAGTTGCCAGAACTCTTCCGACACGCCGGGGCTGAACTGACGCACATCGGGCGGCTCGGCCTCCATGTGCTTGAGGACGCGCTCGCCAAGTCCACCCTCGGAAAAAGGCGGGTTGCCGGCGAGCATATGATAAAGGGTGCAGCCCAGCGAATAGATGTCGCTGCGGATGTCGGCCGAGGCGCTGTTGCGGGCTTGCTCCGGCGAGAGGTAGTCGATGGTGCCGACCGTGCTGCCGGCGCGAGTGACGCGGAATTGTTCGTCGTCATCGACCGTGCGGGCCAGGCCCATGTCGGTCAGCTTGACGCGCATTCGGTCGCGGTCGCGCGTCAAGAGAAAGTTCGACGGCTTGATGTCGCGGTGGATGATGCCCTGCCCGAAGGCGTGGTCGAGCGCCTTGACGGCCTGGACGAGAATGCGGCGCGATTCTTCCGGCGCCAGCTGCCCCTTGCGTTCGATATAGTCGTACAGGTCGATCCCATCGACGAATTCCAGGGCGAGGAAATGCAGGCCGTCGATCAGCCCGTATTCGTAAAGCGTGACAATGTTTTTGTGACTGAGCCGGGCGGCATGCTTGGCCTCGCGCTTGAAGCGCTCGAGTGTGTTGGGCCGCTCGGCCAGGCTGGAATCGAGGATTTTCAGGGCGACGAGGCGATCGAGCACCTCGTCCTCGGCCTTGTAGACCGTGCCCATGCCGCCCGTGGCGATGTGCCCCAGCACCTTGTATTTGCCGAGGCGATACCCAGGGCTGAGTGTTTTGGCGGACATGAACATCCACGGTCCCGGCGAGCCAGGGCGACATCCCGGCGTTCCTCCGGTCATTTTAGCGGCCAACGTCGGCCTGGTGAAGTCGAAAGCAAATGCCATGCCTCCTCCGGCGAAAGGGAAGGCGCGGGTTCGGCGGATTATGTCGGATACGAAACCATGAGCAAAACGCGCAAACAGTCGGTCCCCCTCTTCCAGGCCGGCCATGAGGCCAACCTGCAAAAAGCGCTGCCGTTGGCCGCCCGGATGCGGCCGCGCACCCTCGACGAGTTTATCGGCCAGGAGCATTTTCTGGGGCCGGGAAAGCTGCTGCGCAGGCTCTTGCAAGCGGATCGGCTCAGCTCGGTCCTCTTTTACGGGCCGCCCGGTTCGGGCAAAACGTCGCTGGCTCACGTCATCGCCCACCAGACGCGCTGCCATTTTCGTCACATCAACGCCGTCGCCGCCGGCATCAAGGAGGTACGCGAATTCTTGCAGGAGGCCCGGCAAGAGTTGGAGGAGATTGGTCAACGGACCATCCTGTTCGTCGATGAGCTGCACCATTTCAACCGGGCGCAGCAGGACGTTTTGCTGCCGGACGTGGAAGAAGGCCGGGTCATCCTGCTGGGGACGACGACGCAGAACCCGTTCTTCGCTGTCAATTCGCCGCTTTTGAGCCGCAGTCAGATTTTCAGTTTCGAGCCGCTGACGCGCGAACATATCCGCACGCTACTGGAGCGTGCCCTCGCCGATACGGAGCGCGGTCTGGGTCAGGTGCCCGTACACATGAGCGAGGAAGCGCTAGATTTTCTCGCCGAGATCAGCGACGGCGACGCCCGGCGGGCGCTGACCGCCCTGGAAGTCGGCGCCCTCTCGACGGACGAACGGCCCATGCATTTCACGTTGGAGGTGGCGCAGGAGTCGATTCAGCGAAAGGCCCTGGATTACGATGCCACCGGCGACGCCCATTACGACGTGACCAGCGCGTTCATCAAGAGCATGCGCGGCAGCGATCCGGACGCGGCGATTTACTGGCTGGCGCGGATGCTGGAGGCGGGCGAAGACCCGCGTTTCATCGCCCGCCGCGTCGTGATTTGCGCCTCGGAAGACGTGGGCAATGCTGACCCGCAGGCGCTCGTGGTCGCGGCCGCCGCCCTGCAATCGGTCGAGTTCGTCGGCCTGCCGGAGTGTCAGCTCCCGCTCGCCCAGGCCGTCACCTACATCGCCACGGCCCCGAAATCCAACGCCTCCACCATGGCCATCGCCAAAGCGCGCGAGGACGTGCGCTCGGGCCGGACCCTGCCGGTTCCCAGGCACTTGCGCGACACACATTACCAGGGCGCGGAACAATTCGGCCACGGCGCGGGCTACGAGTACAGCCACGATTCGCCGATGGGGTGGTCGCCGCAAACTTACTTGCCGGAAGGGCGGCGCTATTATGAGCCGGTCAATCGCGGTCACGAAGCGATCATCCGGCAGCGGTTGGAAGGACTGCGACGGTTGCAAAAAGACCTGGAGGAGCCGGCCTCATGAGGGTGGGAATGACGTGGTTGCCTTATTTCTTGCGCTTCCGGGGTCGCTCGTCGGTGTCGTCGAGTTCGATGAGGAAATCGCGCAGGTCGCCGCCCTCGGGCAGATTGATCTGCTCGTCGTCGTCGAAGACAAAAAGATCCTGATTCGTTTCCGCGTCATGAACGGGATCGACCGTTACGACCGGCAGCGGGGCATCCTCGTCCGGCAAGTCCGTATCGACCGGCTCGACCATCTCGACCGGCTCAACGGAGGGCGTTTCCTCGACGAGAACGTCCTCGTCCGCCTCCAGGACGACGCATTCGCTGTCGGGGCGTGCGTTGTCGCGCAGCCGTTCCACGACTTCGGGCATCATTTCGTACTCGACCACGAACGTCGCCGGCCCGACCGTCAGACGGTCGCCGGGACTGAGCATCTGGACGCCGCGGGCGCGAATCCCATTAATGTACACGCCGTTGACGCTCTCTATGTCCTCGACGGTGACGATGCCGTTTTCGATGCACACCCGGCAGTGGGTTCGGCTGACCTCCTTGGAGGGGATGCGTATCGTGCTGCCGACGGCACGGCCGATAGTCGATTCCGCCTTGTTGAGCAGGGCGGTCCAAATGCGTTTGCGATTGCGCTCTAAAACGAGTCGAACGTTCATGGGCAGGTCTTGCGAGCTAAGAGAGCGAGTCATTTCCTTCATTATTCAGGATAAGCGTCCCCGCGCCCCGCCGCAAGGCGAAGCGTTGGCTCAGCGCCGCCCCGTTTTGACCTCGACCCATTCGCCCGGCTTGAGCACGACGGGTTCGGCCTGCGTCTGGTGGCGGACTTGCTCGGCCCAGGCGCCGGCGTCCTGGGCGATCAGATCCCAGGTGTTGTAATGAATGGGCACAACTTGCCGCGGCTGGATCAATTTGACCGCGCGCACGGCGTCGTCCGGCCCCATCGTGAAATTGTCGCCGATGGGCAAGACGGCCAGATCGACGCCTTCCTCGCCGATCAGCCGCATGTCGCCGAACAGGCCGGTGTCCGCCGCGTCGTAAATGCGGGTGCCGTCCTTGAAGGTGATGAGAAACCCGCACGGATTGCCGCCATAGCTGCCGTCGGGCAGGGCCGAGCCGTGAAAGGCCAGGGTCAGCTTGACGTAGCCGAACGGATACGCATGTCCGCCGCCGTGCTGCTGGCCGTGGACCTTTTTCACGCCTTGTTTCTGGAGCCATCCACTGATTTCATAGTTGGCAATGACGGCGGCCCCGGTGCGGCGGGCGATGGCCACGGTGTCGCCGATGTGATCGCCGTGGCCGTGCGAGACGAGCACGAAGTCGGCCTGCACCTTGTCGGCCGAGGTCGCCGCCGCCGGATTGTCCGTGAGAAACGGGTCGATCAACACGCGCTGACCGTCGCTCTCGATCAACAAGCACGCATGTCCCAACCAGCAAAGTCGCGTCGCCATGATGATCCTCCCCGATGGGTGTTGGCCCGCCGCATGCGCTCGCAGGTACCGCGGGTCGGCAATCCGTTCTAACCAGGGCGGGGAGAGTTGGCAAGGGCCGGCCTGTTCCACGAGCCGACTCCAAACCGATCTCCGGCCTTTTTTTCTCGGAAATCCATTGCACCGGCGGGCGAACGGGCTAGGATAAGAACTGCCGAGTCAGACTGTCAGGGATGAAACCGAGGCGCACGAAAGCGACATCGGAGACCGGCGTGAGGCGGCCCAGACCTCGAAAGGAAGCCCGGACCATGACATCAACTTCGCCAGCGCGGGCGAGGCCCTTCTTCGCCCCCATCCTTTTTGCACCGATCCATTCACCGCGACGCGGCATTGTTAGAGCCGACCGCGGCGACGATACCGGCGTGCATGCGCCCGCCTGAGCGCTGCGCCGCCCCGGAATGTCAACGACGACTCGGACTGAATCTCACACCCGAGGGGGACGGAAAAAGAGAGGCAGAAAGAAGAAGGCAGCGATGCACGTCGAAGAGAAGATTGAGCTGCTCGGGGCCATCCTCGCAGCCGATCCGACGGACGGGATCGATCGCGAAGTTTTGCACCAGGCCATTGAGCAGACCTTTGAGCTTCTGGCCGCGCGGGGCGAAGACCCGGAGGACGACAAATGGCTCGCCGACCGCGACCTTTTCCTCCGCGTCGTCAAGCCGTTGATCGTCGTATCCTGGCGGGAGATCGCAGGCGACGCGGCCGTTCCGGTGCCGTGGGACGACAACTCCCTGCGACGCGCCTGGCTGGAATGGCGCGTGCCCCATGCTTGTTAAGCATCGCCCCAACTCGGATGCCAACCACGACGAGGGCCTTTCTCTCCCTCGTCGTGCCGGTAAGCAACGGCGTGTCCCTTTCTTCATCTCTGCTTTCTTGACTTTCCTCTCGGTAATATGTTAATATAAGTCTTTGTTTTCCGCCTCGAGAGCGGGACACCATGGGGGCTAATGATCGGCCTCCATCCAGCATATTGATGCACTTCTCTTTACCACGCTGCTGTCGTGCGTGCGGTCTTAACAGGTTATCGGTAGTATCCGGTACGTTTCGTCCTCCCACCCGTCCATGATGTTCGGGTCCAGACTCGCGGGGACCGGGCCGCGGAAGAACATCGGGCAATGGCGAACTCCTTGCGTCCAAAACGGAGATCGACCCATGAGCGCGAAGTTGACCATCGGCAATCGTGTGCGTGTCACGGCACGAAATCGGATGCACGGCTATCGAGCCGGCGACAAGGGTATTGTCTTGTGGGGGCCGAGCCTCCCCGATGCCGCGGGCGAACTCTATTATCTGGTGGTGATGGAGAAAGACGCCAACGGCAACGCGGTCGTTTTTAACGCCGATGAGATCGAGCCAGACGTGAAGGAAGCGACGGCCATCCATCCCGCGGCCCTACCACCCGGACAAACCGCCGCCGCGGCGCAGTACAAACAGGCGTAGGACGCCGCTCAGACCGGCGCGGGTTTATCCTTGGGGACCGCTTGCGCGGGCTGCTTGACGCCGGGTATTCGCGGCGGCTGGGCACCCCGATCCCGATCGTGATCCCCGCTCAAAGCCTGACCATCTTGAACGGCGGACCATTCGATCACCGACTTGATCTCGTCGGCCGAGTGATGGTGCAGCGTCCCCTCGAAATCGGTGTGCGGGTGGACGTGCGTGATGAGACGGGCGACATGATCGCCCCAGCGCAAGCGGGCCTGAGCCAGATCGTCCACGGCCATCTGAAAGTGTCCGCGTGCCGCGTTAACGCTGCCGAGCATCACCTGATTGCCCAGCACCAGCCGGCGGATTAGCTCCGACCCGGAGATCTCCAAAGGCCGTGAGCAGCCGGGGATGCCCGTTAGCACATACGCGCCGTTGACGGAGAGCGCCTCCAGCAGATTGAATTCCAGCTTGGCGATCCCGGTCGCCTCGAAGATGAACTCCATCGGCCCGAGCGTCTTTTCCACCTTATCGACCGGCACCTTGCGGCCGTCCACGTACTGTCCGCCGATGCGTTCCAGCCATTTCGGCCGGGCATGCCTTCGTCCACGATGTCCAGGCCGTAGACCTCGGCCCCGCGCAGGCGCAGGGCCATCGCCGCCAGCAGGCCGATCGGTCCCAGGCCGGCCACCAGACAGCGCCGGCCCGTGAACCAGTCGGGCTGCGCCGCCGACTCCGGCTGCCGGGCCCTTTGCAGACGCACCGACTCCTCGATCGCCTTCTCGGCCACGGAGGTCGGCTCGGTCAGCACACCGACCTCGGCCAACTCCGAAGGCACATGGACGACGTATTGTTCCTTATCCACGACGAATTCGGTCTGGTAGCCGTCCAAGCCCCAGATGCCGCGTTCGCGGTAATCGCCGGTGCGGCACATATCCGAGCGGTTCATCTCGCACGGCAAGCATTTGCCGCAGCCGCGCCGGACGGTGAACACGGCGTAATCTCCCGGCTTCACGCGGGCAACATCCTTGCCGACCTCGACCACCCGGCCGAACATCTCGTGTCCGATTACCAGTTCTTTTTGGCCGTCGGGAGCGCGGGACCGGCCGCCGCCGGCCTCTTCGCGGTCGGTGCCGCAGATGCCGACGCGCAGCACTTGTAATTTCACCTCGTCAGGCTTCGTTACCTTGGGTTCCGGTCGATCAACGAGCCGAAGTGTGGGCGTACCGGGGATCACCGCGATGGCCTTCATCTCACTCCTCCCGTGGCGGACAGTCAGGCGGAAGAAGTGGGGTGCAAGTCGCGCACCGTTTCGTGAAGGGTGGGATCTCAACGCGGCTTGGCGCACAGTTCGCGCACGAGGGCGGCGTTCTCGCCGACCTGATCGCCGAACTGCTGATACATACCGACGATCATCGCGTCGGTCGGCTTGATGTTGGCCAGCGCCGTATTAAAGCAAGCTCGGATCTCGGCCGAGTTGTCGATGCGCCGGCCGGCGGCCAGCACCTTGAAGGCCAAACAGGGCTTGCGCGTCGCCTGGATCGCCTGGAACATCCGCGGCGGGTCGGTCGGCAGGTAGATTTCGCCGAGCGGCAGATCTTTGCCCAACAACTTCTGGAATTCCAGACGAGGCCTTGTCAGGTAATACAGACAGCACATGTAATAATCGACGCCCCAACCCTTCTCCTCGGCCAGTTCGACGAGGGCCGGGTTGTGCGCCGATAGGCCGACGAGGACGCCGGTATCGCGGATGCGCTTGAGAAGGTCGGTCAGGACATTCAGTTTGTTGTTGCGGTGCAGGCTCTCGGCCAGGGCGCCGTGCGGCGCGATGCCGATGGGCTTGCGGCGGGCGGCGGCCTCGATGCGTTCGGGATACCGGTCCCAATCGGGCTTGCCCAGGCAGAGCCAGTTCATCGTGCCGCCGGCGGCGCGATAGCGATCCAGGTCTTGCAGGGTGCG
Source organism: uncultured Planctomycetota bacterium (assembly GCA_963767535.1). GTDB lineage: Bacteria > Planctomycetota > Planctomycetia > Gemmatales > Gemmataceae > JAJPHU01. The sequence goes on along the minus strand of CAVYEC010000003.1, from coordinate 2,383,739 downwards.
CTCGGCGTAGCTGTTCTGCCAGGTGTTGATGCCGGCTTCCTCGCAGCGCTTGAGCAGTTCCAGTACGCGCTCCGGCGTGTGCCAGGCGGTCTGATGGCGGCTGAACAGTTTGTTGAAGTGCGAATGGCCGTAAATCGGATTGCCGCCGATGATGAGCCGGGTGATGGTGTGAGGACCGAGCTTGATTGTCGGCAAGAGCGTCGGGGAGGCTGCTTCGGCAGTGGGAGCGAGGGCGGCGACTCCCGAGGCGGCGACGGCGGCTTGTTTCAGAAAAGTGCGGCGGCCGGACGAGTTCGACGGATGAGGGTGCATGAGTCATTCTCCTTGGGAGCCATACCCTACCAGCCCTTGCTCGCGCCGCGGGCTGGTATCTTACACATCCAAAAGCCACTTCACCGTCCGTCGTTCGGCCCAGCGGATTCCGCCCGCGCCATCCCAGCCCAAAAAGCCGATGTGTCCGCCGTGCGTCAGGATACGCACCGTGATGTGCGACGGCACCTTCAATTCCTCGAACGGCTCGACCGCGATGAATGGATCGTCGCGGGCCGTCAGGATCAACGTCGGCACGCGGATATGAGGCACCAGGGCGACAGACGACGCTTTACGGTAGTAATCCTCCGCGCCGGCGAAACCGCTGCGCGGGGCCGTGTACAGTTCGTCGAACAGGCGGATGGTCATTCGTCGCGGGAAGCGCAGCGGCGGCAGATCGGGGAAGAAGCGCTGGCGGTGCCGGGCCTGCACAATCAGGTCGCGGACGAAATTGTCCTCGTAGATGCGGTTCCGTGGCCGGCTCAACAAAGCGACACAACGAGGCAGATCGATGGGCGGGGAGGAAGCGACCACGCGCGCCAGGCCGGGGACGGGGTGGTCGGCCGCCTCGCCGGCCATCCTCAATGCGAGGGCGCCTCCCAGCGATAGGCCAAGCAGCAACAGCGGTGAATTCGGACTCCAGGTGTGCATCTCTTCGAGGGCGGCGCGGATGTCGTCGGATCGGCCGGCGTGATAGATGCGTCGCGCAAGGACAATCCGGCCCCCGCGCCGCGCAGGTCCATGCGCACCACGCGCACCCGGTGCGACAGCAATAGGGCGGCGATGCGGCGGATGTGGACGGAAGCATGGGAGCCGCCCAGGCCGTGAACGAGCAAGGCCAGCGGGTCGCCGGCCTTCCAGCCGAGCGGCGTGTTGTTGTGCAGAACCAGCGCGTCGCCGTCGGACAGCCGAACGATGCGGCGCTGATCGGGCAGCGGGCAGTTCGGCCGGGGCACGAGGGCGGCCAGCACGGTCTGAAGGTGAGGGTTTCGCAAAAAGGGCAGTGGGCGAAACTCGAAATCGGTGAGCCACTTCTCCGCTGTGGACGCTGCCAAGGGGCGCTTGCTCATGCGGTCCTCCCGATGGATCGACCCAAGCTCCTTCGCCGTCGATCAAGGAGCCTCCTCCATAAACTAAGATAAGCCATTTGGGGACGGGCCACAAGAACCGTCGGCCGAGCGCTCGGCGTCGGAAACCGCTTTCCGCGAGGGGCTGTTATGCGAATCTTTCTGGCGGTGATACTCCTGAGTTTCTCGGGCACGACGGCGATGGCCGGCGTCATCGACACCGTGGCCGGCACCGGCGCGGCCGGTTACGGCGGCGACGGCGGCGCGGCGACTGCGGCCCAGCTGCATTACCCATTTCACTGCGACCTCGACCGCGAGGGCCAGCTCTATGTGGCCGACGCCTTCAACCACTGCGTTCGCAAGATCGACCTCAAGACCGGCATCATCACGACGGTGGCCGGCACCGGCAAAAAAGGCTACGACGGCGACGGCGGCCCGGCGACCAAGGCGACCTTCAACGAACCGTATGCCGTGGTCGTCGGCGATGGCGGCGATCTGTTCATCGTCGATCGCCTCAACGCCGCCGTCCGCCGGGTCCGCGGCGACAGCGGCGTCATCACCACCATCGCCGGCATCGGCAAACCGGGACATTCGGGCGACGGCGGCAAGGCGGCCGAAGCGGCGCTCCGCGAGCCGAATGACTGCTTTCTGGACGGCAAGGGCGGACTGCTCATCGCCGACGTGGGCGACGGCCGGATTCGCCGCGTCGATCTGCGCCGCGGCACCATCGCCACCTTCGCCGGCACTGGACCTCACAAGCGCGGGGTGAATCGCCGCGCCATCGGCGATGCCGGTCCCGCGGACAAGGCGGTGATCGTGGGGGCGCGAGCGGTGTGCGTGGACGGCAAGGGTAATACATACATCTGCGAGCGCGAAGGCAACGCGGTGCGCAAGGTCAATGCGCACGGCACCATCACGACCTTCGCCGGCACCGGCGCTCGCGGAGCCGCCGACGGCCCCGCCGACAAGGCCACGTTTAACGGGCCGAAAGCGATCCGCTGCGACGCCGAGGGCAACGTCTTTGTCGTCGATACAGAGAACAACTCCGTCCGGCGCATCGACATCAAGACGCTGCAAGTGACCACCGTGGCGGGCGGGCGGCAGGGCAAGGGCGGCGACGGCGGCGACGCGCTACGGGCCGGTATGGATCGCCCGCACGGCTGTGTCCTCGACCGCGAGGGCACGCTGTACATCGCCGACTCGCTCAACAACCGAGTCCGGCGCGTTCGCCCGATGCCGTGAGTATCGCGTTCACGCTTCCGGATCGATTCCCTCGGCGCGCAGCTGGGCGGCCAGGCGCTCGGCTCGTTCTTCGCCGGTTGGAACCTCGATCCCCTCGCGATCACACCAACGTAACCAAGAGCGCGTCATCCCCTCGAATGTTCCTTCCCACAACTTCAGTCCCAGCCCGACACGCGGCAGCCAGGATGCCTTGCGGGAGCGGTAGGCATCCCTCACTAGATGGAAGACGCGGAGGACGCCGCCGCGCAAATGCTTGTCCGGGTCGAAGATGACGTAATAGCGCACGCCGATCTTGGCGTATTCCTCCAATTTGAAATCCTCCTCTCCGCCGCTTCGATCCGAGACCACCTCGATCACCACGTCCGGCGGTTTGCCCATGATCCAGGTGAAATAAGAATTGTTCTCCTTCTGCTTCAGTGATCTCCCGGCGGGTACGTCAAGGCTGAGCATCACGTCCGGGACCAGGGGCAGTATCTTGTTGGCGTAGAAGAGCCCCACGTTCGACGCGGCCAGGAAGGTGTGGCCCTCCGGTTTCCAGGAGGCGTAGAGTGGTTCGGTCAACAACCGGTATTGCTTCTCCACGAAAAAACTTTCCACGGGTTCATCATCCTCGATGACCAGCTCGTCGATATTGGGGATCGTTTCCGGCGGGATGGGATAGCGGAAGTAGCCGTTTCGGTTGTTCGACGACTTGGCGGAGCGCTTCGAGGATTTCTTGGTATCGTCCATGGCGCCTCCCTTCGACACCTAGCCCCCGGCTTGCCGGGGGTTTTTGATTCCCCCGGCAAGCCGGGGGCTATGTGCGGGACGTTACTTGTTCTCGTACTTCATCAGGATCTCTTCGCGCGGCACGCCGGCGATCGCCTCGAAGCCGCCCGACAGGATCACGTCGGCCAGCCGGCTGGCGTCGCGGAAGTAGTGATCGCTCGGCCGTTTGCCCGTCAGTTTACGGCGCAGATCCTGACACAGCATATCCGCGGCGGCGATGGATGCTTCGTTGCCCTGCCGGTGGCCCCACAGGGCCGTCACCAAAATGATGATGTTATCCTGAATGCGCTGCGACAACTCCGCCATGCGGCACTGGCGGTCGGCCAGCTTGAGCTGATATTTCTCCATCGCCTTCGTCACTTCGCCGCGCAGCTTGCCGAAGCTTTCCAGGGCGAAATCGACGTGCTCGGCCAAACGCTTGTCCATGCCGGGCACCTGCTGATGATCGCGCGCCGCGAACAGTTGGCCGACCTTCCAGCGGGCATAGGGGGCCAGTTCTTTGCGCAGCTTCCAGGCGTGTACCGGGTTCATCGGGTTGGGGTTTTTCAGGCCGATGCGCTGCACCGCCTTGCCGATCGGCTCGAAGAAGCGCTTGCCGTGCTCCTTGACCAGCGATTTGAAGAAGGCCATGCCGAGCATCTCGCCCTCGCCCTCGTAGATGCACGGGGCCAGGAAATCGTAGACGTTGTCGCCGAACAGGTGGCCTTTCAGGAACGATCGGCCGCCGTTCGTCTTCATGAACAGCTCGATGGCCGCCTCCTTCATCGCCTCGCTGCCGAAGATCTTGGCGATGATGCACTCCATCTCGCCGCGGTATCCCTCGTCGATGAGCCAGGAACCCCAGGCCACGAGCGCATCCGCACCGGCGATGAGTCCGGCCAGGCGAGCGATGCGGCGCTTGACCAGTTCGCGCGTGGCGATGGCTTGACCGTACGTCCGGCGGAACTCGGCCCACGGCAGCAGGTTGGCCAGCATGATGCGCATGCTGCCGGCCGCCCCGGCGCACAGGACACGCGGCCCAGGTTCAGGCCGTGATAGGCGATCGTCAAGCCGTCGCCGACCGCCGGCCTGAGTAGGTTGTCCCTGGGCACGCGGAAGTTGTTGAAGCGCAGGCCGTTGTTGTATGCGTGCCGCAGCGCATAAAGGCCATAGGGCACGATCTTGAAGTGTTCGTTTTCTTCCTTCGGCAGATCGACGACGAGGACGGCGGGTTTGCCGTCGATCAGGACTACCAGGCCGGCGGTTCGGCCGGGGATGACGTTGGTGATGAACAGCTTCTCGCCGTTGACAACATACTCGTCGCCGTCGAGGACGGCCGTAGTGCGCAGCGCCGTCAGGTCGGAGCCGGCGCCCGGCTCGGTTAGCGCGAAGCCGGACAGCGCCTCACCGTTCGCCAGCTTCGGGAGGAAGCGCTCTTTCTGCTCCGGCGTGCCGAACGTCCGCACCGGATCGACGGCGCCGATACAGCCGTGAATCGAGGCCAGGCCGGCGATCATCGGATCGTAATTGGCCATGCGCGTCAGGAAGTTCGAGAAGCGGGCGAACGGAGCGCCCTGCCCGCCGTAGCGCGGGTCGATGAGCAAGCCCCAGTAGCCCGCACCGGCCAGCTCTTGCAGCGTCTCAGTCGAAACCTTGCCCTTGTCGTCGAAGATCTTGCCCTCGCTGCGGCGACGGCGAACGATCTCCAGCGAGGTATCCATCGTGCGATCGCTGGAGTGCGATGCGGGCAGCGCCGGCGGTGCGAACAGGTCCAGCGGAACATGACCGTCCCAGACCGCCTTGTGAGCGGGGCTGTTGGCCGTCTGGTATTGCGGCTTGAACAGGGACTCGACCTGCTCGTCGGCCTTGTCCACCGCGCCGGTGCGGCGGGCTTCCTCCTCGGTCTTGCCGCCCAGACGCAGGGCCGTCTCGGCAAAGCTCTGCTGTTCGCGATCCGCTGGCGTGGTCGTGCTCATAATACCCTTCCGCCCTTGTGCTAAAGAAAAAGTGTGCCGACGACGGCCTCTGTTGTACCGAATCCTCTGTATTCATTCTACGCGACAAAGGGGGGCGAGGCGGGCTGGCCGGCCGTCGTACACGCCGATAGGTTGTCCCCTGAGCGGGGGGCGTAAGCCCCCTGAGCGCAGACTCAGGGGGCTTACGCCCCCCGCTCGGAGCGTTTCGCCATTTTGAGGGCACCCATGACCCCCAACGACCTGACGACGTATCGGGAGGCGGCCTGCGAGGCGGCCCGGCGGGCGGCGGCCGTGCTGGAAGATTGGCGCAGCCGATTTCAGGTCCGCGAGAAGGGCCGCTTCGACCTCGTGACCGACGCCGACCTCGCCTCGCAGCGGACCCTGCACGATTACCTGCACGAACGCTTTCCCGATCACGCCTTTCTCGGCGAAGAAGAGGGCGCCTCGAAAACCCGGCCCGCCCCCGACGCGCCGCCGACCTGGATCGTCGATCCGCTGGACGGCACCACCAATTACGTCCACGATTGCCCGATGTACTGCGTCTCGATCGGCCTGCAAGTGGCCGGCGAACTGGTCGTCGGCGTGGTGCTGGACCCGCGACACAACGAATTGTTCGTCGCCGCCAGGGGGCAGGGTGCCTGGCTCGGCTCGCGCCGATTGCAAACGAGTCAAACGGCGCGTCTGGAGGAGGCGCTGTTGGCGACCGGCTTTCCGCCGGACCTGCGCGGCCAGGAGCGGACGCTCGATTGGTGGCGTTACTTCTCGCTGCGAGCGCGTTCGCTGCGCCGCACCGGCTCGACGGCGCTTAACCTGGCGTACCTGGCCGCGGGACGCTTCGACGGCTACTGGGCTTTCGACAACCATGTCTGGGACGTGGCCGGCGGCGTCGTGCTGGTCCGCGAGGCCGGCGGCATCATCACCAACGTCGATGGCACCCCGTTCGACCCGTACACGCCAGACGGACTGGCCAGCAATGGCCCGCTCCATCCGCTCATGCTGGCGGCGCTACGCGGCAGCCCTCATGCCTGATCGAAGGAATGTCGTCGGAGGTGTCTGCCACTCTGCCAAATCGGGAACCCCGTTGGCAGGGAAGGCGACTTCCCATGAATCGCCTTAAGGACTTTATATTCAGGCAATTAGGAGTTTGGCAAAGTGGCGACTCTGCCAAACTGCCACTTTGCCAAACTTTCGCGGGGGTGCCTGTTCAGGGGCGTGTGATCGTGCCAATCTCACCGATTTTGCCCATTTTCATCTTTTTTCTTGACGGAACAACCCGGAATGGATACAAAGATTAGTTAAGGTTAATTGATCCCCTCTTTTGTCGTTTTCTGGCATGGCCTTGTCAGGCACTGCCGGCCGGGGAGACCTTAACCGCGAGCCGGATTCACCAAAGACGGCTGCCTCGGCCCGACTCCAGGGATGGTCCTCGGTTCCATCAAGAGGCATTCGTCCCTCCCCAATCTGGTGAGACGCACTGACCCGACGCCCGTTCCTGACCGTTCAGGAGCGAACGATTCCCCACCCTGCCGCCCGGCCGGGAGAGGATCGCCCGGCGACAGTTCTCGCGGTTCGAGAGAAGAGGTCGGGCAGCGAAAGTGGACTTTGGTTCACATCGAAAAAACGGTCAGAAAGCGGGTTTTGGAACCCGAAAACAATTGCACTCGTCATTCATTCGGCGGATAATGGAAAGATGGTTGTTCCGCTCAGTCTTTATCCGAGATGACCTGTGCGGGTTGCTCGTGCGTCGTACCATCGGTCGTCGGAAATAGGGATTTGTCAACGGAGGTTCAGGCTATGCCCGTCAACGTGAAAGTCGCCCGGAGAAGAGGTTTCACCCTGATCGAGCTTTTGGTGGTGATCGCCATCATCGCCATCCTCGTCGGTCTGCTGCTGCCGGCGGTCCAGAAGGTCCGCGAGGCCGCCAACCGCATTAGCTGCGCCAATAACCTCAAGCAGCTTGGGCTGGCCGTGCAGAACTTCAACGGTCAATACAATCAGGTGCCCATGGTTGAAGGCATTGGGAAGAAACAAGCCTTTGCCGGGATGATGGATCCTTTTAATCCCGCGGGTGTCCAGGCGGGTTACAGTCCCACGGGTACGGCCGGGAATATCTTCTATTTCCTGCTGCCCTTCTTGGAAGGGGATGTGCTGTACCAGAACTCCGGCGGAGTATCCGGAAACATAACGCCACAACATCAGACAATGAAGCTCTTCATTTGCCCCAGTGATCCCGCGATGCTCAGTTCGCTCGGTTGGCCCAACCCACCGGCCACTCAAAACTCTCTGGGATCCGTCTCAACTCGGTTTACGGATGCGTACTCTTCTTCCAACTATGTCGCCAACGTCCCGGTCTTCAATCCACAGGGCACCCAAAACATCGCCGCCCAGGTGCCGGACGGCACCTCAAACACCGTTGCGTTCGCCGAGCGTTACCGAAACTGCGCGGGGTCGAACTATCCCGCGGGTTCTCAGCCGGGGTGGAATTATAGTATCCTCGTCGCCCTTAACAGCTTGGGCGGCCAGATGGGCGACACGGGTGCCAGTCCCACCTTTGGATGGGAATACACCAACTTTCCCACGGCGGGCTTGGCCACGATTAACGCTGGCTTCCAGGGTGGTGTTCCGTATCAATACTGCAACCCCTCGCAGACGCAGGGGTATCATCCCGGCAGCATGCAAGTCGGCATGTGCGATGGCAGCGTTCGCCTCGTGAGTTCAGGCATGCTGATGGGGGGGCCAGGCACCACCTGGACCGCCGCCTGCACACCTTCCAGCAATGACGTCATGGGTTCGGACTTCTGATCGCTTCGGACGGCGTCGGAACGTCCTCTCCCTCCACGCGAACCCGGTTTTCCGACGAAACCGGGTTTTTTTCTGTTTCGCCCCGGTCGTCTCGCGGAGGAGGCTATTTCGGATCAGAGGACGCGGGTCGGGCGGTTTGGGATGATTCTCTGAGGATGCTGATGAAACGATTGCTCACTCGACAGCTTACTTGCCTCGTGGTTCTTCTCGGCCTCGCCTTCTTCTCGGGTTGCGGAGATTCTCTTCCGCCTTTGGTGCCGGTCAGTGGGAAAGTCACCCTCGATGGCAAACCGTTCACTGAAGGGTCGGTTACTTTGGTGCCTCAAGGCTCAAAGTTTGGCAATGCCTCCATCGTGGGGCCTATCGACTCCACAGGAATGTATACCGTCAAGACCAATGGCAAGGATGGCGCACCGGAAGGACAATACAAAGTCATCGTGCTCGCCCCTCCCAAGGCGGACCCCAAAGCCAAGAAAGGAACCCTTCCCGAGCCTCCTTTCAATAAGAAGTTTAGTGACCTCACTAAGACGACTTTAGGGTTCCAGGTAGTTGCGAATGCCTGCGCCGGGAGCTTACGACTTGAAACTGACCAAGAAGTAGTCCACAGAATCGCGCAACATTGGCAGACGCTTCCCCGCAAAGCGTGCGGCAGGTTCCGCGCCTCACACGGCGGGAAGGGCGACGATCGTGAGTCCGTGGCGGTCGGCCAGCGCGATCGTCTCGGCCTGGTCGAGCAGGATCGTCTTGTCCGCCTCGATCGCCAGCACGCGGCCGCCGGCCTTGCGCATGCTTTCGATCGTCATGCAGCCGACCGTGGGCACGTCGAAGCGCATGTCTTGCTGCGGCTTGGCCACCTTGACGACGACGAAGCCGCCCGTCCGGCACAGTTCGCCAGCCCGCAGGATGGCCCGGTCGGTGCCTTCAATGGCCTCGACGGCCAGGACGGCGCGTTCCTTGACGGCGACGCTCTGGCCGACATCGAGCCGGCCCATCTCCTTGGCCATTTCCCAGCCGAAAGCGATGTCGCTCTCTTCGCGTGCCGTCGGCGGACGGCGGGTCAAAACACCGGGACGCACAAGCAACTCCGGACAAAGGGTCAAGGCGCTTTCAAACCGCAGCCCGTCGCGGCCGAACTCGTCGATGAGGGCCAAGAGGAGCGTATCATCGCGGTTGTCGCGCCGCTTACGGGAATACCAGAACTTGATCGTCCGCCAGTCGGGCATCAGGCGGAAGAGTCGCCAGGGCCGATGCAAAAGGTCGGCCTTGTGTACCTTGCCGGCCATGACGATCCGCTCGACGCCTTCGCGCCGGAACAGCCGGCTCACCCGGCCGATCTGGGCGGGGCTGGCCCAGTAGAAACGCCGGACAATGCCGGCCAATTCCGGCGGCGCTTCGTAGTGGAGGCCGATACACACCACCGGCAAACCCAGGCCGCGTGCTTTCTCGGCGAACGCGATCGGAAATCGGCCGCTGCCGGCCAGGAGGCCGATCGGTTGATTCGGCGCTTGGCCCATCACGCCGCGTCCTTGTCGAGTCCGAGTTGGTGTTTGACCCGGCGAACGTCGCGGCACAATTCGGGCAGGCGGGCCAGGCTGAGCAGGATGCGTTTCTCCTCGCCTTCGGGCTTGGCGGGCGCTCCGAGCAGGTGCTCGCCGGCCGGCACGTCGCGGACCACGCCGGAGCGGGCGCCGACGACGGCCTGGTCCTCAATGTGAACGTGATCGGCCACGCCGACCTGCCCGGCCAACACGACGTGGTCGCCGGTGCTGCACGAGCCGGCGATGCCGACCTGGCTGACGAACAGGTTGTGCTGGCCGATCTGACAGTTGTGGCCGATCTGCACGAGGTTGTCGATCTTGGTGCCGGCGCCGATGCGCGTGGCCTGGAAGGTGCCGCGGTCGATGGTCGTGCCGGCGCCGATTTCCACGTCGTCGCCGACCTCGACGGTGCCGAACTGCGGCATCTTGACATGCCGGCCGCCCTGGAAACGGTAGCCGAATCCGTCAGCGCCGAGGACGGCGTTGGCGTGGACGATCACGCGGTTGCCCAGGATGGTGCCGTCGTAAAGGACCGCGTGGGGGTGCAACACCACATCGTCACCCAGGTGACAATTGCGACCGACGACCGCGCCGCTGTGCAGCCTGCAGCGTGCGCCGAGGATGCTGCCTTCGCCGACCACGGCGAAAGGCTCCAGGGTGGCGTCGGGTCCGATTTGTGCGCCGGGATGAATGGCGGCGCGGAGGTCGATATACGGCGGCGGCAGGGCGGGTTGGCCGTGAAAGTGCCGCACGATGGCGACGAAGGCGGTCAAAGGGTCTTTCACTTCGATGAGGGTCAGTGGTTTGCCGTCGGTGTCGAGCAACTCGTGCCGGCGGCCGGCCAGCGCTTCGGGGACGACGGCCGTGCGTGCCCGGCAGGTTTTCAGGTGACGGACGTTCTTATCGCTCTCGATGAAAGTGATGTCATCGGGTCCGGCCTCGTTCATGGGCCGGGCGTCCGCGAGGGCGCGCTCGTCGCCGTGGACCCGCCCGTTCACCAGCGCCGCCAGCTCCGAAACAGTGGCCTGCACGGTTCCCGCCCTTTCTTCCGTGAAAGGTGCCACTCCGTCCCTCCGTCGGGCGGAGTCAAGCCGTGCGATCTTAACCGGCCGGCGCGAGCGCGGCAATGCGAAGTTGTAAGACGAATCCTCACCAGCCCGCAGCGCCAGAGAGAGTTTTTTTCCCCCTCCCCCCTTGTGGGGGAGGGGGAAAGATGCCCCCGGATTGCGTTACAGCGCTCGCAACGCAAGATGCGCCGTGACGCTCGCCTTCTTGATGGCATGGCTTTTCTGTGTTACAACTCAAACTGCGCCGACGCCGCGTTGGATCGCTCACACGGAAAGCCGCAGCGAACGACCATGAAACGAGGCCTGCCCATATCGCCGGGAGTGGCCGTGGCCCGCGCCTTCTGCATGGACCATGTTCTGCTCCAGCAGGAATCCTTCCACCTCGACGCCGCCGCCCTGTCCGGCGAAGTCAGTCGTTTCGACCGCGCCTGCTCGGCCGTCTCCCGCGAGCTGGACGCCAGCATCGAGCGCGTCAGCCAGCAAGTCGGTGAGGACGAGGCCGCCATCTTTCGCGCCCATCGCCTGCTGCTGCGCGACCCGACCCTCAGCACCAAGGTCAAGACCGCCATCCAGGAACGCAAGATCGACGCCGCCACCGCCCTGCGCGAGATCCTCGACGAATACAACAAGCTGTTCGCCCAGATCGCCGATCCGTACCTGCAAGAACGCATGGCCGACCTGCGCGACGTGATCGGCCGCATCCTCGGCCACCTCGACCGCGTCGAACATCAGCCGGACCTGAAGCTCAACGAGCCGGTCATTCTCGTCGCGCCCGAGATTCTGCCGTCGCAGGCACTGACGTTCGACCGCCATCTTGTCGCCGGGATTCTCACCGAATCGGGCGGGGCAACCGGACACGCCGCCATCCTCGCCCGCGCCTGGGCATTCCCGCCGTGTCGGGGTTGCGCGACCTTCTGCGTGAAGTGCATACCGGCGATTTGATCGCCGTGGATGGACGCGAGGGGCATGTCTACATCAATCCCGGCCCGGAAGTGGAGGCGGCCTATCGCAAGCTCCAGCGTGAGTACGCCGACTTCGCCGGCCGGCTGATCGAGAACCGCGACCTAGAGCCGATCACCGCCGACGGGATCCGTCTGGAACTCCTGGCCAATATCAATGGCCCCGCCGATGCGGAGATGGCCCGCTCCGCCGGCGCCACCGGCGTCGGCCTCTATCGCACCGAGTATCTGTTCCTCACCCATCCCTCCGTGCCCGACGAGGAGGAGCAACTCGCCGCCTATCGCTCCGTCATCGAGACCGCCCCCAACCAGCAGGTGACGATCCGCACGCTCGACCTCGGCGGCGACAAGCACGTTCCCTACCTCGGCCATCGCAACGAAGCCAACCCGTTCATGGGTTTCCGCAGCATCCGCCTCAGCAGCGCCTATCCCGAATTCTTCCAGACGCAGCTGCGGGCCATCCTGCGCGCGGCCGGCACGGCAAGGTCAGCCTGCTTTTTCCGATGATTAGCACGCTGGAGGAAGTCCAGCGTCTGAAAAAAACCGTGGACCGCACCCGTCTGGCCCTGCAGCGTGCCGGCACGCCATTCGGCGAGGACATGCCGATCGGGATCATGCTGGAAGTGCCCGCCGCCGCGCTGTGCATCGAGGCGCTGCTGGAGGAAGTGGATTTCGTCAGCATCGGGTCCAACGACCTCATTCAATACCTGATGGCCGCCGACCGCGACAACCCGCACGTCGCTCACCTGTGCGAGCCGTTCAGCCCGGCGCTGTTGCACCTGCTCGCCCGCGTCATCCGCGCCTGCACCGACCACGGCAAGCCGGTGACGCTGTGCGGCGAAATGGCCGGCTGGCCGCGCTGCTTCTTGCCGCTTTTCGGTATGGGCCTGCGCCGCCTGAGCATGAGTCCGGCGTTTGTGCCGTCGATCAAGGAAGTGGTACGGCACACCACGCTGGAGATGGCCCAAGTCGTCGCCCAGCGAGTCCTCGGTATGCACACCGTCGGCGAAATCCGCGGCTACCTGACGCGCAAGGTCCGCGAAGCCTGGCCGCACGTCTCCCTGCTCGACATGAGCCATTGACCCCGATTGCGGATTTCGGATTTCGGATTGTTTTGGGAATCCGCAATCCGCAATCCGCAATCCGCAATCGGGGAAATCGGTTTGCCATCCGCAAACGGCAACCTATCCTTTAGCAGCGGCAATTATTCCGCAGGAGTGAAACGGGACGCGATCCGGCCCGTTCCGCTTCCCTACGGGGTCTTCCTGCGCGTTTTCGACGGAATAGCGATATGCTTGAGGCGGGTTCGCGGCCAATTCCTGGTTTTCGGCTCACCCTGCGACTGGGAGCGGGGGCGTTCGGCGAGGTCTGGGAAGCTCAGGACGACGAGGGCAAGCTCTTCGCCCTCAAGTTCATGGACTGCCGGGCCAAGTCGAACACGGTCATCAGCAGCGAGATCCGCGTCCTGCGCGGCCTCAGCGAGTTGAACCACCCCAACTTCATCCAGCTCCACGGCGTTCATGCGTCCTCGCATTACATTATCCTGAGCATGGAGCGCGCCGACGGCAACCTGGAGGACTTGCGCCAGGTCTACCTCGAAGAGACCGGCAAGAACATCCCGTCGGATCATGTGCTGGAAATGCTGGAGCAGGTGGCGATCGCCCTGGACTTCCTGGCCGAGTTGAAGCTGCCCAACGTCAACCAGTCCTCGCGCGGCTTGCAGCACTGCGACATCAAGCCGAGCAACCTGCTTCTGAAGGGCAACTGCGTAAAGATCGCCGACTTCGGGCTATGTGCGGGTACGAGCTGGCAGACGCACCGCAAAGGCTGGCGCGGCACGCCGCCGTTCGCCGCCCCCGAACTGTACAAAGGTTCGGCCACCCTCGGCACCGATCAGTACGCCCTGTGCATCACGTTCCTCATGCTGTGCGCCGGCGACCGGCCGTTCTGGAACGACCGGCCGCTGGACGGGCCGCCCTCCGGAATGCCGGTCGATGTCTCCAAATTGCGTGAGCGGGAAATCCCCATCATCATCCGCGCCCTGCACGAACAACCGCTCATGCGCTGGCCCAGCTGCCAGGCATTCATCCAGGCGCTCCGCGATTCGATGTATACATCCCGGCCGCCGATCCTTTTCCCCGGCCGTCCCGCCCGACCGGCCTTGCCGCGACCCAATGTCCCGCCATCGCCCGTGGAATCCGCGGTCAGCTGAGATCGGTTCCGGGGTCGATCAGGATCACATGAACCTCGCCCGGCCCATGCACGCCGGTCACGAGGCGCAGCTCGATATCCCCCGTCTTGCTCGGCCCCGTGATAATCGACCAGCACGCGGGTAGTTTTTCGAGATCTTCACCAAGTAGCGCGAACAGGTCGAACAGATCGGGCAGGATCTGCCTTCGCTCGGCCACGGCCACATGAATGGGCGGCAGCAGACTGAGCGAGCGCGGCTGCTCGGGCCGGCTGGCCAAAACGATGCTGCCCGTCTCGGCGATCAGGTAATCCACCCCGGTCAGTCCGAGATCGGCCGCGAAGATCGCGTCGCGATTCGTCTGCTGCATACCCGCTTCAACTACCTCGACCCCGGCCGTTCGCAACGGTTCGACGATCGGCAGCGTTGCCAGGGTCTCGCCGGCTCCGACTAAGACGCGCCGGACGGAATGCGCCCGCACCAGATGGAGAACGACAGCGGCGGCGCCCGCACGATCGCGGACGAGGTGCGTTTGTCCCCCGGCGGCCGCGAATTCGTCGCGAAAACGAATCATCGGATCGGCACCCGCTCCCTGGTAGCCGACCGAACCCCGTTCCGGAAGCGCTGGGCTGCCGCCCGCGCGGTTGCCCTCCGCTACGGCTTGCCGCACGCGCTGTAAAAACTCATCGTGGGTTGTGTTCATGTTTTCCTCTTCACGCATCGCCCAATAGTGCCTCGCCGTTGCCAACCCGGTTCCCTCAGCGCGGATGCCCGGACCATCCGGTTGGTATACCCGGACGGGAACTCCGCGCGGTACAATCCATCCCATCCAACCATTACTCCGAGGAAAGACGCCATGGAACTAACGTTGAACGTATCCGAGGATCTGGCCTCGCGCTTGCGCTCGGTTGAAGATCGTCTGCCGCAAATCCTCGAATTGGGCCTTCGTGAATTCCACGCTGCGCCTCCTCAATTTGAAGGTTTGGGCGATGTGCTGGAGAGCCTGGCGCGTTTGCCCGCGCCCCAGGAGGTTTTGGCGCTGCGGCCCTCGCCTGTCTTACAGGAACGCATCTCGACTTTGTTGGACAGGCAACGCAATAGCGGCCTATCGGCCGACGAGGAGCGCGAGTGGGAGCAGTACAAATACGTCGAGCACCTCGTGCGCATCGCCAAGGCCAGGGCGGTACTCAAGCTCAAAATGGGTGGGGCCACATGAGCCGGACCTACATCCCGGCCGAGATGCGGCGCCAGGTGCGTCTGCGCGGGCGACTGCTGCGAGTACTGCCTGATTCCGGAGTCGATGACTCTTGCGGTACACGAAATCGATCACGTCATTGCCGAGAAGCATGGCGGCTCCACCGATGCCGACAATCTCGCGTTGGCTTGCGCACTCTGCAACGGGTTCAAAGGAAGCGACCTGGCATCAATTGATGGGGACACCGGGGCTATTGTGCCCCTTTTCAACCCGCGCCGCGACCGTTGGGCGGAACACTTTCGTCTTGGGGTCGGCCGGATCGAGCCACTCACACCGAGCGGCCGTGCCACTGTTCGCTTGCTTCAGCTGAATCATCCGGATCGGGTCGAGGAACGGGAACTTCTCATCGCCGCTGGAATTCCCCTCGTGTCTCCAACAGCCGCAAGCCAACCTTAATCAAGTTCGGCTCCCGTTCCTCGACCTCACCCCCTAGACGGCGAGGCCAAGGATGAAGCCGATCCCCATTTCCCGGCGAATACAAAGCCAGAAAGCGGTTTTCGTTTCCGCGGCGACAGGTCGCGCTGCCGTAGGTTTTCGGGAAGGCTGTTCGAGTCGCCGAGATAGCCGATCGCCAGTCCCGTCAGCGGCCGGACGCCCTCCGGCACCTGATACAACTCGCGGACGCGGTCGGGCAGGATGCCGATCATCTGATGGACCACCAGGCCGCGCGCCGTAGCCTCGAATGTCAATTGTGCGGATGCTTGCCCCAGGTCGTGCAGGGCCGCCTCGTTGGTCTTGCCGTTGAGCGCGAACAGCAAACTCGCGCAACCGATGGCGAGCACTGGCGCAGAGCGCGCCCACACCTGATTGCCTTCGACCAGACACGACAGGAGCCGGGCGAATTCGTCCGCGTTGTCCTTGGTCGCCACGAGGTAGCTCCACGGCTGCTCGTTGTATGAAGACGCCGCCCAGCGCGCCGCCTCGAACAGCGATTGCAAGTCCGTCGCCGACACGGGACGATCCGCGAAGGCGTACGGGCTCCAGCGCCGAAGGAACAACTCCTGAATCGGGTGATCCGGGGCCGCCTGCTTGATCGCGCTCATGTGCCACTCCTGGGTTGATGCCTACGGGTACTTCTTGGTTTACGGAAAAAGGTCGCACGCAGGAAGCGAGGTCGGTCGGCACCGCTCCGACAATCTCAACTTCACCGGGTTTATTACATAAAAAGAAATGGAGCACTCGGAATGGAACAACGGATGATTTCCTGGCACGGGAGTTTCCCATGAAGCCGACCGTCTCGCTACCGTCCCTGCTGGATCGCCTCAGCCGTCTGCCGGGCGAGTTGGAAGACCTCGTCGGCAACCTGGCGTCCGCGCCGCGCTCCTGGTGGATGCAATCCTTCCCTTACCCGCTCGTCAATGTCCGCGAAGAGGCCGACGCCTTCCGAGTCGAGGCGGACGTGCCGGGCGTGGCGCGAGACCAGATCGAAGTCCTCGTCCGGCACGGGACGGAACTGACGATCGAGGGCGAACGGAAGCAGGACGGCGACCCAAACGGCACCTGGCACCAGCAGGAACGCGGGGTCGGCCGGTTCCGCCGGGTGCTGACGCTGCCGGTCGCGGTCGATGCCGACAAGGTCGAGGCCCGGCTCGAAAACGGCGTCCTGCGCCTGCGACTGCCCAAGGCGGAGTCGGTCAAGCCGCACCGCATCCCTGTACAAGAGTGAATTGGGAGACAGGCTTCGTTTCAATGCGAGGAAGGGGCCGGCTCGTCGGGGTAGACGTCGGGGAGTTGGTTGCGCTGCATCTTTTCGACGCTCGGGCCGGGCTTGTCGTTGTCGGAACTCTCTTCGTCCTTGTCGGCTCGGCCGCGAGCCTGGCGGAGCAGGTCGGCGACTTCATACGAGTTGAGGTGCTGGGTGTGTTCGTCGGGGTGGACCTCGGGGGGGGCGGCATCGGGTCCGAGGAAGATGCGGAACTTGTAGTGCGCGATGCTGAGCTGATCGTTGGGCAACAGGGCGGCCCGGCGGACGCGGGTGCCGTTGACGCGCGTGCCGTTGGTGCTGCCCAGATCGCGGACCAGGAGCAGGCCGTCCGTCTTGACGATGACGCAGTGCATCTTGGAGACGCTCTTGTGCTCCAGGCGCACGTCGCATTCCTCCTTGCGGCCCACGACGATGAGGTCTTTGTTGATTTCGATCGGCGGTCCGCCGTCCAGGGGCAACAACTGGGCACGCATCAAGACACCGGATGAGTGAAAGGATCGGGAGAAAGCCGCGCAGGCTCAACCTCTCCTTTATACCTTTTGCCGGCGTTTGGGGGAAGCACGGCACCCGCGCAAAAGCGCGAGGATGGCCCGCGTATACGGGAAATCCGGCGCTGCGGACTGGTATTTTTTCAATCGCTCAGTCGCGCTCCGAGGGTGGCCAGTTCGTTGAAGCGATCGACGGACTCGACGGCCGCCCAGGCGATGCCCCGCAGCAGAAGCAGTCGAAACAGCGGATCGTCGAACGTCCACGTGTAGTGTCCGGGGATGCTGACGAAGACGCGCCCCTTGCCCACTTGCCGTGCCCACAGGAGCGGGCGGGCCGTGCCTTCCTCGACGGCGGTGGCGAGTAGATCGATCCGGCGCGGATCGCCGGCAAGGTTCCAGTAGCTTTCATCAACCAGTTTCAGCTTGCCGAAACCGCGGGTGATGGGATGCTTTGATCCGGTGAAATCCAGCTCCACCGGACCATGCCGGAAGCGGGACAGTCCGTCGCGCCACGCCAGGCCGATCCGCTCGGAGAGCGCATCCACGTCCTTGCGCCCATAGACCGCGAAATGGATGTAGACCAGTCCGCCGCCGCGTTTGAGGAAGGCGTCAAGTTCGTTCGCCCGCGCCGCCGACCAGCCGGGGTTGGCCGAGTAAAAGACGATGGCATTGGCCGTCTCGAATTGTTTGGCCGTCGGCCAGCCCGACGCGGTGCTGACGCGCACGTCCTCGGCCATCGACAGCAGGTTGAACCAGCGACGCTGCCAGAGCGGATAGTCGTGTTCGCCCAACCCGTGATCCTTCGGCCCATCGACGAGGACGATGTGTAACTTCCGCCGTGGGCCGGCAGGAAGATCGCCTCCCTTCAGGAGTGCCTCGACCTCGGCACGTCGCCGGGGCGGGGGAGCACCGGGACGTTCGAGTTTGGCCGGCGCGAGCGGCTCGGTCAGCAGAAAGGTCAGCAAGTTGCGCAGTTTTTCCGGGCCGAGCGTCTTGTCGAGTCCGGTCGGCATCGTCGAAATCGGCGCGGGTGTCATCGCCTCGATGTTCGCCTTCGTGACGATGGTTTGCTTGCCCGTGCCGTCGCCGACGGCGAGTTTGTCGCCGGGAAGAGTGCGCACCGTGCCCGTCAACAAACGGCCGTTTTTCAACTCGACCACGTAGGTGATGTAATCCGGATTGATGGCGGCGCTCGGCTCGCGGAGGTCGCGCAGGACCGACTCGTAATCGCGGTGCATCAGGTTGGACAGGTCCGGCCCGATGTCGCCGCCCTGCCCGCGAACCGCATGACATTTGGCACATTGGGCCTGTTCGCTGAAGAAGACGGCTCGCCCGCGCGTCCAGTTGCCGCCCTGGAGTTCCGGGCTGACGGAAGGTCCGGCGACGTCGTCGGGCTGCTTCTTGGAGACCGCCCACGGCAGCAGGATGCGACGCGGCGGCAGCGCCCGCTCCCTTTTGTCTTCGCCGGTCGTCCAGGTGACGTGCAGGGTCGTCGCGGCACCTGTGTCCACGGTCACTTCGATCGGCAGTAACTCCCCCTCTTTCGGACGCACGGTGATCCGCGCTCGACATCGTTCCCCGGCGCCGGCGGACGCGCTGGCGGAGTTCGTGCCGGCCTTGACCGTGAGTCTCCCGGAGGCCGTGAATGTCAGTGTGACCTGTTCGTCAGGCAGCGTGTAATCGAGGGTCGAGCCGGGCTGTACGGCGGGACGGAGCATTCGTTTGAGGTCGAGTTGGCCGCGAAGGACCAGTTGGCCCGGTTGCTCGATCGTGCGCCAGAACCGTTCGTGTTCGGCGCTGCCGGCCGTGAAGGCCCGCGCCGCCGTCAGATCCAGATGCGGCAGCCAGCCTGTCCAGCTCGCCTCTTCCGAACGCGCATGCCACGACGCCGTCACGCCGGTCAGATTGTATCCCAGATCCATCGCCGGATGCTGCGATAGATCGCCGGGCGCGGGTTTAGCTGGTCGTCCCATGCCCGGCAACGTCACCGCATAGGAGACGGCCTCCGAATGCGGCGCGGTGGTGAGGGCGAGGCTTCGGCGATCGCCGGTCACTTGCGCCGTCCACACCGGCAACTCGAACCGCGGCGTGATTGTCTGGCGGCGCACCACTTCGTAACCGGGACGCTGAGACTCGAAACGATCGCCGGGTTGAACATATTTGCCGTATTCAATCGAGACCTGGCGAGCGAGGTTTTGGAGCTGCGCCGGTTCGAGCGGGGCATCGAATGCGATACGGACTTCGCGCGGGCCGGCGGACCAGGCCAGAATCGGCTGCGGCTGCCCCTTGCCCTCGTAATGGATCCTGTACAGCTTGCCGTGTCCGGTCGGCCCACTACCCCAGTCCGGCGGGCCGCTGTGGACTGCGACAACCAGATCGCCTTTCGGTGACACACACGCATCAACCGCCAGCATGTTCAGACAGGCCAGCAAGTTGTTCCGGGCGATGTAGCCTCCGGCCGACTTGACGAGCTGCGTGCGGTACAGCTTGCCGCGCGAATAGCCGGTGACAAGCGCATCGCCCGCCCACCACGATGGGCCGAAGGCGGGGCCCTGGTTGACCGATTCGTTGAAGTTCAGGCCGCAGGTCGATTGGTGTTGTGGGGCGTAATCGAAGACGCTCGGTTCGTCGATGACCCCCGGCAGATGCCGCGGATGGCGCGGCGGAAAGCCGTAGTGTCGGCCCGGCTGGATGTGCAGGAGTTCGTCGAACGGGTTGCCATTGGCCAGCCAAGTGGCGCCCTCTTGATCGGTGGCGAACAGGTCGTCGTGACGATTGAACGCCAGCCCGACCGAGAAGCGGATGCCGGTGGCGATGATCTCACGCTTCTTGAAATCGGGCGAGACTTTCAGGATCGTGCCGCGCTCGCTTTTGAGATCGTAGTGCGCTTTGCCCTGGCCATCGACCTGATAGGCGTTGGTGAAATCGGCGCAGCCCAGTCCGAAGTAAATGCTGCCGTCCCGATCGACGGCGACGCCCAGAGCATCCACGCCGTGCGGCAGTTCTTTCCATCCCTGGGCGACGACGATTTCCTTGTCCGCCTTGTCGTCGCCGTCGGTATCGACGATGAGCGACAGCTTGCCCTTACAGGCGACGAACAAGCCATTGCCGTGCCGGTAGCCGGGCGGCGTCAACGCCATGCCGATTGGCGCGCGCAATTGTCCCTTGCTCTCCCAGAACAACTCGGCCCGATCTTCCGGGCCGCCGCTTTTGCCACCCGACAACAAATAAATGTCGCCGTTGTAGGCGAGCGCGATCAGCTTGCCGTCGGCGCGATACCGGACGTTGTTGATGTTGGGCAGATCGAGGGGCAGTTGCCGCACGGTGAAACCGGGCACGAGCATTTGCACCGGCGGCGGATCGGTCACGCGCAGCAGCGGCTTGCCGTCCGCGTGCGAACGGGGAATTGTCACCTTCACCCGTCCATGACGCGCGGTGAGATACTCCTCGACGTTGCGACGTTCCGCGTCCTCGAGAATGCGATCGTAAACAAGCAGTTCGAGAATGTCGCCGGTCAGGAACCCCTGCACGCGCGGCGGGCCGCCTTCGTTGTTGTAGCAGCGTGCACCGAGAGTGAACTGATCGTTATGCAGCAGCGATTCGGCCCGGTCGCGCTGTCCCACGAGTTTGCCGTCGATCCAGAGGCGCGTCCCGCCCTTGCCCGGTGAGGACGCGACGGTGATGCGGACGCCCGTGCCGAAGGGCGAGCCGCCGCGCATCAAGTTCACGGCCCCGCCAAACCCGGCCCCCTCAACGTTCAGCGTCTCGAACCGCTCGGAGACACCCGGCCCCTGATCGACTGTCAGACCGCTGGTGTAATCGTTTTTGCCTTCCTGATTCATGGCGAGAAAGGCCCGGAACGCCCCGGAATTGGCGAAAGGAACAGCCACGAGAAAGATCGTGAGGTCTCGGTGCGCTTGCTTGCGATCACGGAGGGCCATATAGGAGTCTTCGCCGTCGAAGCGCAGAGCCACGGCACCCTCTGCGTCCTGAAACGTCGGCTGTGCCCGCGTGTCCTTCTGGAGCAAGTGCCCGCCGTGGCCGGAAGCGTCGAACCAGATATCGACCTTGTCGCCGTCGTGCAACTCGGTGCGATGAAGCGCCCGCCGGGCCGCGTTTTGCCGGCCGGCGTCCAGCCAGAGTTGGAGTCCGGCTGTTACCTTCAGGGCTGGGTGCTGCCATTTTTCGGGTGCCGGTTCTGCACCATCCGAGATGGTTGGCGACAGAAGGACGAGCGGAATCAGGGCAAGCGTTGTACGGATCATGGTGGCCTTCGCCCTCGCGGAAAGATTTGCTGGAGTTTACCAGCGAGCGAGGGTATCGGCGAGTTTTGTTTGGTGGCTTAGGCGGGATTGGACATTGGGGGAGAATGACCAGCCCGCCGCGCCAGCAAGGGCAGAACCCTTGCTGGCGCGGCGGGCTGGTATCACGCCGTGGCGTTATTGAGATACTCCTGCGATCCAATCAGCACGGCGGCCACCGCCGCATCGCTGCCGCCTTGGATCAGGTAGTTCACAAACGCACTGAGGCTCGCCGAATCGGGATTGCGGTGCAAGTAGGTTTGATAAAGGTGATTTACCACATCCGTCTTGTATTCCGAGGTGCCCAGCACATCCATCACGACCTGGGTGCGGCTCTGGCCGGCGGCTAGGGCTTGCTGCCAGACTTGCAGGCCGGTCGGATCGACGTTGCGGTGCAGGAAGTCCTGATAGATCGCGGCGAGGAAGCCGGGGATCGTGCCGCCGCCGCGCACCTGGAAATACTCGTCGGAACCGGCGAGCATTCCGTCGATCTGCTCGATTGAAGCCCCTTGATTCATGACTCCCACGAAGTAAGACAGGCTCGCGTTGTCGGCGGGACGGTGCAAAAGCGTCTGGAAGGCGGCCTGGATCTGGTCGGCGTGGTACTCGGTGCTGGTTTGCAGCATGTACGCCACCACGCCGCGGCTGGTGCCGCCGGCGATTACCGCGTTCCAGAAGGCCAGGCCGGACGGATCGACATCCCGGCCGAGAATGTCCCGGTAAGCGTGCTCCAGCCAGAGCTGATTCGACGACCCGACCGTCACGGTGGCGCTGGCGGTGCTGTTGCCGAGTCTGTTGGCGCTCATGTAGGTGGCGGCGATGGTGTGGGTGCCGGTGCCCAATGTGGTCGAGAAGATCGCCTGCACCTGACCGTTGACGATGGCCAGGCCAGCGCTGCCCAGCGTGGCGCCGGTGGTCGTGTCCACGAACTGAACGGAACCGACCGGAAGCACCTGCGCGGAGGGCGGGACCGAGACAGTGGCGAGGAACGTCACGGGCTGACCGGCGGCCACGCTGGCGCTGTTGGTGGTCAGCGCAACGGTGGTGCCGACGGTCTGGGCGCTGGTCTGCTGGTACGCGCCGAGATCGATAAGGCTTCCGCGCGAGTTGCCGCGCTGGTCGGTCAAGGGGATGTTCGCGCCGCCGGTCCCGACGGCCAGGGCGGGACTTTCGCTCATGAGGGCCATCGTCGGCGTCAGTCCGCTGTAGTTGCCAAGCAGCCCCAGAAGCGGATTGGCCGTGTTGGGCGTACCGTTGGTCGTGGCCCCGTTGATGGTGCTCGTCACCATGACGATGTTGGGCGTCGTGGCGTTGACGACAGCGGTGCCGGCGGGGCTGTTGCTCTGATCGTTGACCAGATCGTTGCCGCCGACCGAGGTGGCGAGGATGCTGTCGGTAAGGTTGACGACGGCCTGCACGGGTTGGCCGAGCGTCGTCTGGCCCAGCGCGAGGTTGTAGACGGCCCCGCCTCCGTTGGCGGCACCGGCGATGCTGTTACTGGCGAGGGTGCTGGTGGTGAGGTTGACGGTGCCGTCGAGGTTGAAGATGGCGCCGCCGTAACCGCCGCCTCCGTTGGCGTTGGCGCCGCCGCTGCCGCCCTGGGCCATGTTGGCGGCGAGCGTGCTGTTGATGAGCGTGGTGGTGCCGTACATGTTGAAGATGGCGCCGCCCATGCCGGCCCCGCCGCCACCGCTGGAGCTGCTGCCGTTGCCGCCGCCGAAGCCGCCCGCCGCCCCGGTGCCGCTGGAGAGGCTGGCTCCGCCACCACCGCCAAAGCCTCCGGTGCCGCCGAGGAAGGAACTGCCGCCCCCGCCGCCGCCGAAACCGCCTCCGCCGCCCCCCGTGAAGACACCGGCGGCCGGATTGCCCGTGCCATCGCCTCCGCCGCCGCCGACTCCTCCGCCCCCGCCGCCGCCCGTGCTCGCCCCGTTGCCGCCGAAGCCGAATGCGCCGCCCGCCCCGCCCGTGCTGCCGCCGGCGCCGCTGCCGCCCCCGCCGCCGTCGCCTCCCGCGTCCGTACTGTTCCCGCCCGCGCCACCCATCTCGCTCGCGCCACCCGCCGAACCCGCCGCGCTAATCGACGCATTGGCGCCGTTCTGACTGAAGCCGCCACCTCCGCCGCCACTGGTGGCCGGCAAACTGCTGGCACCATTGCCGCCCGTGCCGCCGCCGGTCGGCGTGCCGCCGAAACCACCGCCGTTGTCGCCCTGACCATCCTGACCGATGCCGCCGCCGCCCCAGCCGGTGTTCATCCCGCTGCTGCCGCCCATCGCCGTGTTTTGCGTCACGGTGACGGCGTTGAGAACGAGAGTCCCCTGGTTGAAGATCGCCCCGCCTGCTCCAAGTCCGCCGCCGCCCGTGCCGCTGTCACCTCCCTTGGCCAGCCCGCCTTCCAGCGTGATGTCCTCCAGTGTCAGGCTCCCCGCCGGCATGTTGGGTGTCAAGCCGCCGGATACGTAAAGGAGGCGGAAGGGAGTGTTTTGACCCAAGGACGAATCGCGGACCAGGACGGCCCCGTTGCCGTTGATGGTCAGATTGCTCGTGATGGCCGGCAGGCCGTTGGGTCCGTACCAGTTGTTATCAACCGCCGTCAGGTCGTAGGTGCCGGCCGTCAGGTTGATGATGTTGCTTTGGCCGTTGCTGTTGGCTTGGTTCATGTCGGCGATCAGCGTGCCGACATCTCCCGCCGCTACATTGAAGACGGCCGGGACTGTGCGGTCCTCCAGCAGTTCCAGTTGCGGCCGCACTCCCTTGCGGAGCGATTTCCTCTCCGACGAACCAAAGCGAAACATGGCCAACCTCCTTGCGGGCACTGTGACCTTGGATCGGATCTTGAACCGAACTTTCTTGAATCAACTTTTTTGCCCGCGGAGCGGACGCTTTGTGAGGCATGGCGAGGACGCGAAGGCGGGGCAAAATTCGTGGGCCTTGCCAATATCCGCGGCGGGCCGGACCTGATACGCTGGAACGCAAACGAATTTCCGAGGGAACCCAACGCATGAGCCTGGCAATCGAAACGCATCGTCTGACGCGGTTCTTTGGCGACTTCTGCGCGGTGGACGAGATCGAGCTTCGCGTCGAGCGCGGCACGTTTTACGGCTTCCTCGGTCCCAACGGGGCGGGCAAATCGACCACCATCAAAATGCTCACCGGCCTGCTCGCCTCCTCGCAGGGCGAGATCCTCGTGCTGGGACGCAACATGCTCGATCCCAAAGAAAGTCTCGACGCGAAAAAACACATGGGCGTCATCCCGGAGGATCTCGCCCTGTTCGACAACCTGACGGCACGCGAGTATCTCACGTTCGTTGGCCGGATGTATCTGCTGCCGCGCGACACCATACGCAGCCGCATCGACGAATTGTTGCCGGTCCTCGGACTCGACGGGGAGGAAAAGAAACTGGCGCTGGAATACTCTCACGGTATGAAGAAGAAGTTGGCCCTGGCCGCCGCCCTGCTGCCCAATCCGGATCTGCTATTCCTCGACGAGCCGTTTGAGGGCGTCGATGCGGTGACATCACGGGTCATCCGGGATCTGCTGGAAGGCTACGTGGCCCGCGGGTCCACGGTGTTTTTGACCTCGCACGTCCTGGAGATCGTCGAAAAGCTCTGTTCGCATGTGGGTATCATCGTCAAGGGCCGCCTCGTCGAAGAGGCACCGCTGGAAACGCTGCGTCAAGGTAGCTCGCTGGAGGACCGTTTCCTCGAAAAGGCGGGGGCGGACGCGGAGACGACGCGGAAGATTAGCTGGCTGGAGGAGGATGCGTCGTGAATTGGGGTCATCTGCGCGCGTTTATGTGGTTGCGCTGGCGGCTGCGCGTCAACCAGTTCAAGCGCGGCGGGATTGTCAACGCCATCATCCTCGGAATACTGGCCGTATTGGCCGTCTTCGCCGCGGCGGGTCTGTTCGTCGGCTTCCTCTCGCTCGGCCTGTTCGCGCTGGATGATGTCGCGCCCTCTGTCTTGCTGTACGTCTGGGACGGGTTGGTTGTTGTCTTCCTTTTTGCCTGGTGCGTCGGCGTGCTGGCGGAATTGCAGCGGTCAGAGTCGCTGTCGCTGGACAAGTTCCTGCACCTGCCCGTATCGCTGGCCGGCGCGTTTCTGATTAACTACCTGAGTTCTCTGCCCAGCGTGACCTTGCTCTTCTTCGTGCCGGCCACGGTCGGGCTGAGCCTGGGACTGGTTATCGCGCGGGGTCCGGCCCTGCTCTGGCTGTTTCCTCTCTTGGCCGCGTTCCTTCTGATGGTCACGGCGCTGACCTACCAGTTCCAAGGCTGGCTGGCGTCCCTCATGGTCAACAAACGCCGCCGCCGCACGATCGTCGTGTTGGCGACCGCGTTTTTGATCCTCTTATCCCAGTTGCCGAATCTGATAAACATCATCCAACCCTGGAACAAGCCTCAGACGGATGAATTCGCCGCGCAGTTGAACAACGAGCAGGCCCAACTGGATGCGGCCCTTCCGGCGGGCAAAATCACGATCGCGGAGTACCGACAGCGGCAGCAGGAAATCGCGGATAAGAAACGGAACCACGAGCAGGAAAAGGACCAGGAACTGGCGCAAAAGGTCGAGAGATCGGCCCGGCTCATCAACGCGATTCTGCCGCCCGGATGGCTGCCTCTGGGCGCGATGGCCTCAGCGGAAGGCACCTACCTCCCGCCCCTGCTCGGTCTTCTCGGCCTGACGCTGATCGGCAGCGCCAGTCTTTGGCGTTCCTACCGAACGACCCTGCGCTTGTATACCGGGCAGTTCACGGCGCGGCGGAGCAAAGTCGTCCGCGTGACAACCCCCACCCCGTCGGAGGTCCCTGTCCCTGTCTTCCTGGAAAGACAACTTCCCTGGTTATCCGAACACACCTCGGCGATCACCCTGAGCAGTTTTCGCTCGCTCACGCGCGCCCGGAAGCCAAGATGATGCTCCTCACGCCGGTATTCATGCTGCTCATCTTCGGAGCGATGTTCCTGGGGCAACGAGTGGAGCTTCCGCACGGCGTCCGCCCGTTCATGTTGTTCGGCGCCATGATGATGATCCTGTTCAGTATGGTCCAGTTCGTCGGCAATCAATTCGGCTTCGACCGCAGTGGCTTCCGCGTGTTCGTCCTTTGTCCGGCTGGCCGCCGCGACATTCTTTTAGGCAAGAACCTGGCCGTCGCTCCTTTGGCGCTGGGACTGGGGTTCGTGGCGGCGGTCCTGGTGCAGATCCTTTATCCGATGCGCCTCGCGTTCTTTCTGGCCGTTGTTCCTCAATTCGTCTCGATGTATTTGCTGTTCTGCTTGCTGGCCAACTGCCTGTCGATCCTCTCGCCGATGCCCATCTCTCCCGGCTCGCTCCGGCCGAGCAATCCCAAGGGGCTGGCGATCCTGTTCCAGATTCTTTTCATCTTTTTGCTGCCGCCGGCGATGCTTCCAACCCTGATTCCACTTGGCGTCGCGCTGACGGCCGAGGAGTTGGGATGGGCACCCGGAGGGCCGATTTACCTGAGTTTGTCCGTGCTCGAGTGCGTGGCAATTGTGTTCCTCTATCGCTACTTGTTGACGTGGCAGGGAAGGTTCCTTCAAGTGCGGGAGCAGAAGATCCTCGAAGTCGTGACAACCAAGGCGGAATGAGGCTGCGGACAGAAGGTTTTCCCTACCCTGCCCATCGTATAGAATGCCTGGAGATTGCTTGGAACGCGGCCGAGGGCCGCGGGGCAATGCGCCCGTAGCTCAGGGGATAGAGCGTCGGTTTCCTATGGAAATTGGGCATCGCGAGGGGAAACCACGCGATGAATGTGACCTGATCAGGAAAACCTAAAACTGCAAGAGTCCGTGATCGAGCTCCCAGTGACAATTGGGGCAAAGCCCGACAAGATTATCCAGGGAGTTCACAACCGATATCGGTGTATCAAGCGGGAACGAAGTCAAAGAGCGTTTGTGACAAACCTCAATGTGTTTGTCATACCCGCAGCGCGAACACCGATAGGGAAAAGCCGAGCGGTAAAGACGACGAGCGTCTTGCCTCAGGCGGGCGTACCGGCAGGCGGGATGGTCGGATCCATCCGCGACGGTACGGATCGGTTGAGATCGATCGAGCGGTTTGTTCGGTCGGTGTTTTGGGCAATACCTGTGCCGTCGTGGTACAGAGGTGCCGCACACCGAGCAGGCGCCGCTGGGTCTTCGTTTCGGAACCAGGACATTGTTCACCTTGGCCGCGCACGAGCGTGAGCAGAATTTGGGGTTCCGGGTCATCCGAGCGCAGACCGGACATGCAGTCATGGCAATCCTGAGCGAGGCGAGGTTTGAGGCGGATGTTGCTGGCATAGCTTTCCTCCGTTTTCATCCAAGCCGCGTGCAGAGACTGTACGGTCACCGCCTAAACCAAGACGGCATGGCGAAGATACAGTCCAGACCACGAACGCCTTAGGGCGGCGGGGAAATCCGTCGTGGATTTTGAAACCGAATGTCGCAGGTTCGAATCCTGCCGGGCGTAATCCTTCGCGCCGCGATCCAAATGGGTCGCGGCATTTTCCTTTCCAACCCCTACCTCCTCCCATCGCTTGCCCCCTTGGGGTTCGTGATCTACGTTTTCCGGGGAGGTATCTCATGGATTCATCGTCCGTCAATGCGAATCGTCGCCGGGCCCGGCGGCAGCCTTCCAAGAACAGCACCAAGGTCACCTGCCACAAGGGTGCCTGGGGCCTGGGGCCGAACCTGGCGCGGAGGCTCCTGGATGTGTCCACCGACGGCGCCCGTCTGGTGATTGCCACGCCGCTGGGTCGCGGCGACGAGGTCCTGTTGCATCTGGAAGGACTTTGGCACCCGCGACCGATCAAGCTGACGGCCCATGTCTGCTGGTGCGAGGCGCTGGCCGACGGCACCCATTGCATCGGCGTTCGCTTCGAGAAGACCCTGGCGTACAACGAAGTCCAAGTCCTCGCTGCGGGCGCCTGAGGCGGCTACTCCAACCGGAGCGCGTCGCCGCGGTGGATCGTGCCGCCTTGCAAGACGGTGGCGTAGACGCCGACGTGCCCCTGGTTGTTTCGCACGGCCGTGCGCAGGATGCCCGGATCGTGCGGCAAGTCCGACTGCGGCAACGTCGTCATGACGCAGCGCCCGCACGGGCGCGTGATGCGCAGACGCACTTCCGAACCCAGCCGAAGCGTTCGGCCGACCCAGTTGTTCTCGACAAACTCTTGCGGCTGGCCTTCCAGGGCCACCACGATGTTCGGGCGGAAACGGCGTACCTCGAAACGCCCTTGCGGATAGAGGGCGCGCAGACGGTCCAGTGTCGCCGTCGTCAGCAGATGAATGGGGGCCAAATCGAAAAAAGTGCCCGCCGGCATGGATTCGTCCGTGACGGCATCGCGGTGGTCCAGGCCCTCCATGTCCGGCCAGTATTCTTCGAGGATCGGCTTATCCGGGGCGGCGGCGCGGAGCGCAACCTGCCGGCCAAGGATCGGCATCAGCACGGAGGCGAGGTTGTTTTGCGTGCTGTCGAGCGGAGCGCCGTCGGGCAGGGTGATCCGCACCGGAGGAGTCGCGGTGCCCGTTCGGGGCGGTTCAGCATAAGCGGCCCGGAAGGCGAAGAGGTTCGGCCATTTGCGCGGGTTCTTGGCGCTGGCGATCTTACCGTCGGCGGCATCGACGAGGGCGTAGGCCCGATCGCCCAGCAGGCCGCGCTCGCTCACCGAGCTGGCGTTCAATTCCTCGCCCTGCATGGACTTGACGGGATAGCGCCACAGGGCGACGATCGTGCCTGCCGAGTTCGGGTCGGAAGCGTTCATGCCGTGCTCCTTAAAAGTCGGTGATTCCCGAGATTATCCTAGCGATCCGTCCGGCGCGGTCGATTCCCAGGCAGTCGGGACACGATCCCATTGGAACCGGCCGTCGGAGGGTGTATGATACAAATACTCCGCAGCAGGGCTGGTTAACCCCGGCCTGCTCGAATGTCTCAACCAGCCCGCAGCGCCAGCAAGGGTCGGCCCTTGCTGGCGCTGCGGGCTGGTAAGCAAACTGCTCCAAGGTGATTTCTTCCGGGATTCCTGGGCGATGCCCCCCGGACGCGGCGGAACCCTATCATGCACGAAACGTCTTCTGTCCCGGCTTCCTCCGACGTGTCTCCCACGTCCATCACGGACGCGCCGAACTCACCGCTCCCGCCATCCACTGCCGCCGGGTCGGAACCCACGGGCCGATTGCATCGGCTGATTCGAGGGGTTTTCGCCGTGCCGCGCTACCTGGTTCGCCATCCGGCGCGCAGCCTGGCCATCGCCCTGCTGCTGCTCTTGATCGGCGGCGGTACGGGCATGGCGGGAGTGTACCTGTGGGGGTCGTATCACCTCCGGGCAGCACGGGCCGCCCTGGAGCGCTATCACAACAACGAAGCGATACTTCATTTGCACGCCTGCCTTTCCGTTCGCCCCCACGACGCCGAGGCGCTTCTGCTTGCCGCCCGCGCCGCCCGCCGGGGCAATAACCTGGATGATGCCGACCACCTCCTCGATCAATATCAGGCGGCGCGCGGCAAGGACGATGACGATCTCTTTCTCGAGCGCGTCCTCGTCCGCGTGCAGCGCGGCGAGATCGACAGCGTGAGCAATTACTGCCAATCGTTAATCGAAAAGGATGACCTGGCCGCTCCCCTGGTCCTGGAAGCCCTCGCCCGGGGTTGTTTGCGGATGTATCGGCCGCTGGAGGCGGAAAAGGCGCTCAAGGAGTGGCTCCGGCGCCAGCCGGACAATGCCGAAGCGCTGTGCCTGCAAGGACAGGTGTTCGACCTGGCAATGCGCATGCACGATGCCATCGCCTCCTACCGCCGTGCTTTGACGGCGGACGACCAGCTGGATGAAGCCCGGATGCGGCTCTGCACCTCGCTGATCCAGTTGGGATTGGCCGACGAGGCCCTACCTCACCTGGAGTATCTCTGCCAGCGCTTCCCCAGTAACCCCATGCTCCAGGTACACCTGGCCCGTTCGCGCGAGCGTCAGGGACGAACGGAGGAGGCGGAACAGATCCTCGTCGCCGTCCTCAACCACCTCCCGGACTTCGCGCCCGCCCTCGCCGAACGCGGCAAGTTGGTTCAGCGGGCCGCAGTCACGCTCGGCGAGCGCGGCACGCCGGCCCAGCGTGCCGCGCTCGCTGAGGAGGCCGAACGCTTGCTCCGCCGGGCGGCCCAGCTGGAACCGGGCGATTTTCAGGCCAATCACCAGCTGAGGCTGTGCCTGGAGCAGAACGGCAAGAGCGAGGAAGCCCGCAAGGTCAGCGAGCATATGGAGCAAATTTTGGATGACATGAACACGATTCAGGAGATCGTCTCCACGAAGATGCAGCGGACGCCGCACGACCCGGAGCTGCATTATAAAATCGGCATGATCTCCCTCCGCGCCGGCTCGACGGAGGAGGGACTGCGCTGGCTGAACATGCCCTGAAAGAAGATCCCGCGTATGCGCCCGCGCATCAGGCGCTGGCGGATTTCTATCAGCGCCGAGGCGATTTCAACCGGGCCGCGCAGCACCGCCAGAAGGCGGGCGGCAAGGCCGCCGGCTCGCCTCCCGCACCGGCGGACGGACGCAAACGGCCCTAAGCAGCTTCCGGGAGAATGATCCGCGCTATGAGTCGATTTTTCGCCGGGCTGACCTCTCCCCGAACCCGACGCCGATTGATCGTGTGGGGCGGCGGGATTGTCTTGCTGGCTCTGGCCAGCCCCTTCCTCTGGGCCGGCTATCACCAGTACGCCAGCCTGTCCGCCCTCCAGCGCTACCACAGCAAGGACGCCCTCCAGCACCTGGAAGCCTGCCTGAAGGTTTGGCCCTGGTCCCAGAGCAGCCGACTGCACCTGCTGGCCGCCCGCGCGGCCCGGCGGGAAGGCGACTACGAGACGGCCCGGCAGCACCTCCGGCAATGTCAGGATCAGCAGGGGGAGGGTTCTCTGGATGACGATTCCGTGCTCGAATGGGCCATGCTCCGCGGCATGGAAGGCGACCTGGATACCGTCGAGGAACCTCTCAAAACCCGCCTCCGCAAGAATCCCGCACAGGCCCCGCTCATTCTCGAAGCGCTGATCGGGAGCTACCAGCGGATGTCCCGCGTTCTCAACGCCCTCCGCTACGCCGACACCTGGGTAGACATCCAGCCGGACAACCCGCAGGCGTGGTACATGCGCGGCGGCGTCCATCGCCAAGTGAGCGCCTGGCAGAAAGCCGTCGAGGATTACCGTCGAGTGATCGAACTCGATCCCGAGCGCGAGCAAGCCCGCTGGTGGCTGGCGCAGGGTCTGTTGGAGATCGGCCATTATCAGGAAGCGCTCGACCATATGGCGCTTCTCAACAAGATCCACCCCGACGACCCGGACATTCGCATTCGCCTGGCGCTTTGTCATTTTCGCCTCAACCATGACGCGGAGGCGCGCGCCCTGTTGGACGGCGTGCTCGCCGAGCACCCCGATCATGGTCAAGCCCTGTTGACGCGCGGCCAACTGGAGCTGAAGGCCGATCACTTCGCCGACGCCGAGACGTACTTGCGGCGGGCCGCGCGCGGGATGCCCTACGACTACAAGGCCCAGTGGGCTTTGGGGGATTGCTTACGGCGGGCCGGCAAGACGGGCGAGGCCGAGACCCAACTCGACCACGCGAACTTGCTCAAGGACCGCCGGCAGCGACAGGGCGAGATCATGACGCATTTGATGTCGCAGCGGCCCAACGATCCGGCCTTGCAGACCGAATTGGGAACGCTGTACTTGCAGCTGGGCAACCCCGAGGTGGGCGAAAATTGGCTGCTCCACGCCCTGCGCCTCGATCCCAATCACCTCGCGGCCCTCGAAGCCCTGGCCGAGTTTTACCAGCAACGCGAGGACGTGGAGAGGGCCGAAGCGTATCGCCAGCGGATTCGCGACCTCGCCCCTCCTAAAAAGGAAGACGCCCCTTCCAAGTCGTAGTCGCCTTCGTAGGGTGGGCCGAGTCTTCGAGGCCCACCACGCCCATGCTGGTGGGCCTCGAAGACTCGGCCCACCCTACAACCCTGACTCAAATGCACCTCACTTAGGCTGGTTCTTCCAGATCGTGATGGCGCGGTCGGTCGGTAGGGCCGAGAAGGTGCCGGTCACGATGTCTTGCCGGCCGGTGCCGAAAAGATCGCCGACGGCGCAGGTGACGTGATCGCAAGCCTCCTTCTCCAGACTGTGATACGCGAACACGCCGGGGGCCGTCTGTTCCAAGATCACGACGGCGTCCAGTTGTTTGGTCTTGCGCTCCGGGAAGTGCTCCACGGGCAGGAAACTGGTGGCGACAATGTCGAGGTCGCCGTCGCCGTCAAGGTCGGCGGCGACGGCGCGATGGACCCCGTACATCGGCGTAAGCGGGTGATGCTCGAACTTCAAATCGCCCTTGTTCTCTAACCACTGGACGCTGTGATACGGCTTGAGCAAGTACGGCTGGTCGAGCACGTCGCCGTTGGTGTAGAGGATGTCGATTTTCTTATCGCCGTTGATGTCGGCCAGCTGAATGCCGCTGGAACCGTAGCCGGGATGCGTGGCCTGGAAAAGTGTGTGCTTGTCGAATTGTCCGCCGCCCTTGTTGAGGAAGGCCACGATCGTTTCATTTTCCTGGCTGAGTAAAGCGATAAAGTCCGGCTTGCCGTCGCCGTTGAGGTCGGTGATCGGCACATGAATGGCCCCGTGCCGCTCGTCCAGCACATGGACCTTGAAGTTCGGCTTCTTCCAGTCCGTCGTCTGGTTCTCCAGGTAGCAGATTTCGCCGATGGTGTTCCAGCCGAAACAGGCGACGATCAGATCGAGTTTGCCGTCACCGTTGATGTCGGCGGCCTGCACGTCGGAGATGCGTCCCTTGCCCTGGAGCAAGACGACCGGCATTTCAAAGCGTCCTTCGCCCAGGCCGCGCATCCACAGGACTTGTCCGCAGCGCCGGTCGGTCGGCAGGAAGCTGCCGAGGTTGGCGATGAGGATGTCCGGGATGCCGTCCTTGTCCAGATCGACGACCTCGGTGTGGGCCGGGTTGAAATTCTTGTCGCGGCCGGGGCCATACAGCAAGCGCCATTGCGGATTCTTCTGATACGGCTGCAAGACCAGGACCGCGCCCCCCTTCATGTCGCAGGTCAGAACATCCAGCCGCTTGGGATCGAACAGGTGGACCAGGTTGACGTTCGCGATGTAAGGCGGCGACATGGCCGGCGGCCCCTCAAAGGGAGGGTAATCCTTCTGGATGAACGAGACCGGAAACGGATGATCGGCCCGATGGATCACGAGAGGCGGCAATTGGAGCGGTGCTCGGTCCTCGTAATACGTGACGACCTCTTCGAGGGGCGGCGGCGAAAGGGGCCGGCCCGACTCGGCGAAGAACATATACATCCGTTCGATCTCGTACTTCCAGTCCTTGCGCGGGAAGGTTTCGGCCGGGGGGTAGCCATGACAGCTGCCGCAAAAAACGTGGACGCGCTGGGGAAGATCCTTGGTAGCTGTCGGGATCGCCGGCGGCGGGGGAGGATATTCGGGTCCGTTGCGGTTGCATCCGGCCCAGGTCAGGACGAGGAAGCCGGCGAGGAGGAGCAATCCGGCGAGGCCGTTGCGGGCCCATCGCGTCGCGCGGCCTTGTGTTCGCACATCCTTCATTCTGCACTCATTTCGCCCAGGTGAAGGAATCCCACATAGCCCCCGGCTTGCCAGAGGTATTCTCTTTCCCCGGCAAGCCGGGGGCTATGTGGTATCCTCATCTCGCTTTCAAGGTACTTCCTCCGCGCGGGCAACGCAAGACTTGCGGACGCCGAAACACCTTCCTAGAATCGACAGTGTGTCCCTGGAAAACCCGCTGAGGATCGCCCTTTCTCTCCGAGATAGCCATGCGCGTCTGGTTTCATAACGTCCTGGTGGCGATCCAAACGGTCGCCCACGGCATGTACGTGACTTTGTGGTATTTCCTGCAAACCTACCGGCGCAAAACGTTCACGGAACGCTTCGAGTATCCCGAGCTGCCGGTGCCCATCAAGCCGCGCTACCGCGGCTTCCACCGCTTCGACCTGACCACCTGCATCGGCTGCGACAAGTGCGCCCGTGCCTGCCCGGTCGATTGCATCTACATCGAGAAGATCAAGAACCCCGTCGGCAAGGGGTTCCGCGTCAACGGCTTCACGATCGACTACACCAAGTGCATGTTCTGCGCTCTGTGCGTCGATCCGTGTCCGGTCGATTGCATCTTCATGGGTTCGACCTACGACCAGAGCTGTTTCAGCCGGGACGGCTGCATCGTCGATTACGCCAAGCTGCCCTTGGAGATCGCCTGGGGCCAGGCCACGCTCAACCCGACGGCCGTTGCCGCCTCCAAGCTGCAAG
This sequence comes from uncultured Planctomycetota bacterium, assembly GCA_963767535.1. GTDB lineage: Bacteria > Planctomycetota > Planctomycetia > Gemmatales > Gemmataceae > JAJPHU01. Next base: position 2,348,781 of record CAVYEC010000003.1, on the reverse strand, counting down.
TCGGGCCGGTCTGGACCAAACCGCCCGACCCGGCCCCGGCCGCCAAGAAATAAATCCAAAGTCCGAAACGGGACCGCGAAATCGCTGGTTTTTTGGTATTCTTTCATTGGGATTTCGTTCGGATTTCGGATTTGCAGAGAGGAGGTGCGGAAATGGTCGCACCCAAGACCCGCAAGAAGAAATACTTCACGGCAACCGAGGCCAACAGCATGTTGCCCCTGGTTCGCGCCATCGTCGGCGACATCGCGGAATTGGCCGCCCAGCTGCGCGAACGACACGAACGCCTGAACCGGCTGCGGCCGGGCGATCGCTTCCGTCTCAGCGACGCCCACGACGAGGAACTCCAGCAAGTGCGCACGGAGTTCGAGCGCGGTCAGGAGAAGATGGAAGAATACGTGCGCGAGTTCGGCGCGCTCGGGATTGAACTGAAGGATCCCTTCACCGGCCTCATCGACTTCCCCAGTTTGATGAACGGCCGGCCGGTTTACCTGTGCTGGCGTCTGGGCGAACCCGAGGTCGCCCACTGGCACGAGTTGGAAGCTGGCTTCGCGGGACGACAAAAGCTGGTGGCCGACACCAGCCGCGTCTGACGCCGCGGGGCCGCTGGAATTACCAGCCCGCAGCGCCAGCAAGGGGCGGGCTGATCGAAATGGATGGCTTGCATGACTCCTCTGGCTGCTTATATCCTGCTGTTCGTGGCCGTCGGTGTCGGTTTCATCTTCGTTCACCTGATGGCCGGCAAGTTCATCCGGCCCAACAAGCCTGACCCGGCCAAGCGCACCATCTACGAGTGCGGCGAGCCGACCATCGGCAGTGCCTGGATTCAGTTTGATTTGCGCTTCTACGTCGTCGCCCTGCTGTTCGTCATTTTCGACGTGGAGGTGGCGTTCTTCTTCCCGTGGGCGGAGGTGTTCGGTAAGGCCAACGCGGTGGCGGCCGCCCCCAGCGCGGCCAGCCCGGAGTACGCCGACAACATCCACGAGTTGCTTCCGCCCGGCAACTCCATACGCGACAGACCCGAGGAGCATTTCGCCGAAAACAAGCAACTCGCCTACCAGTTCGCCTGGATGGCCCTTTTGGAAATCCTTGTGTTTTTCGGTGTCCTTTTAGTCGGCTTCGCCTACCTGTGGCGTCGCGGCGACCTGGCCTGGGTGCGCAGCCTGGCGGCCGAGCGCCCCTCCGGCGAGACGACGGAACCGCGGACGCCTGCGCCGGTTTCTCTGCAAACAACACCGGGCCCGCTGGCCGGTACCGGGATTCATTCGTGACCTATCTTGCTACCTTCGCCTATTACATAGCTCCGGATGCGGAGCGGGAGTTCGGAGATGGGATGGTTGGAAGGGCGATTTGAAGAGAGCGTCATCACGACCTCGCTGGAACAGGCCATCAACTGGGCGCGCGAGTCGAGCATGTGGCCGATGACGTTCGGCCTGGCCTGCTGCGCCATCGAGATGATGGCCACCGGCGCCTCGCGCTACGACATCGACCGCTTCGGCGCCGGCGCGTTCCGGGCCACACCGCGGCAGGCCGACCTGATGATCGTGGCCGGCACGGTCAACTTCAAGATGGCCAGCCGGGTGCGCCGGCTGTACAACCAGATGCCCGATCCGAAGTTTGTCATCGCGATGGGCGCCTGCACCTGCGGCGGCGGGCCGTATTACAAGTACGGCTACAACGTCGTCAAGGGCGTCGATCTGGTGGTGCCGGTGGATGTGTATGTGCCCGGCTGCCCGCCGCGCCCGGAGGCGCTCCTCGAAGGACTCATGCGCATTCAGGACAAGGTGCGGGCCATGAAGGATCTCACGCGCGAGCAGCCGTTGACCGTGCCGATCCCGTCGCGAACGGGCTACACACTCCTGCCGCCGGAGTTGGACGACCCCGATCCGATGCAGGCGCTGGAGAAACAGAACGCCTTCGCCAAGAAAAACAAAGAACAAGCCGCCCCCGCCAAGGCATAAGAGAGGAACCACGAAACACACGAAACACACGAAAAAAAGACAAAAAGAAAAATTAGAAAAGAGAAGAGATTGGTTTTGTCTTTTTATTGTTTTGTCTTTTTTTCGTGTGTTTCGTGTGTTTCGTGGTTTGTTATGAGGGACACGACACATGAATGCCGCCGACATCGCCGCCCTTCTCGAGCAGAAATTCGGCCCGCGTATCAAGTCGAAGAACCTGGAGGCGATCGATCCCTTCGTGGTCGTCGAGCCGGCCGATGTGATGGAAGTGTGCCGCTATCTGAAAGAGGAGCCGCGGTTGGGCTTTGATTTGCTCAACTGCGTCAGCGGCGTCGATTACCTGGAGCCGGACGCGAAGAAAGCGCCCAAGGCCGGTTTCGACCCGCATCTGGAAGTGGTCTATCATCTCTCCAGCTTCCGCAACCGGCATCGCTTTGTCCTCAAGGTGATATTGCCGCGCTGGAAAAACGACAAGCCGGGCGAACTGCCCGAAGTGCCGTCGGTAACATCGCTGTGGCGCACGGCCGACTGGCACGAACGCGAGGTGTACGACCTGTCCGGCGTGTGGTTCACCGGCCATCCCGAGCTGACGCGCATCCTTCTCGCCGACGATTGGGTGGGGCATCCCTTGCGGAAGGATTACGAATATCCGCTGGAATATCACGGCATCCGCGGCCGGTGACTCGCCACTCTCTCCGGATTGGAGGGTGAACTCATGGCTTCAGTCTGGATCAACATCCCGGCCGCGATTGACCCGATTGATCGGGGCGATCGCTTTGAGGATCCGCTTTTCAACGCCTTTGAGGCGGAGGGTATCAACGCCGAATGGGTCGGCGGTGGAACCTCGCTTGAGGAGATTGAAGGGCGGATGACAGCCACCGGCTGTGATATCGAGATGGAAGTAGCCGACGAAGACCTGAGTGCCGCGCTGCCCATCATCCGCCGCATCCTCGCCGCAGGTGGTGCGCCTCCTCGAACCACGATTCGTGTATTCGGGGAGCAAGAAGTGACCTACCGACTGAACGACGATAAGGAATAGAACATGGCCACCGTCGCACCGCCGGATCGCAAACAGGATCAAACCGTCATCGAGTTCGACGTCCGCACCGACGAGATGCTCGTCAACATGGGGCCGCAGCACCCCAGCACCCACGGCGTGCTGCGCCTGGTGCTGCGCACCGACGGCGAGGTCATCTCGGAAGTCACGCCGCACCTGGGCTATCTGCACCGCTGCGCCGAGAAGATCGGCGAGAACGTCACGCCCATTCAGTTCATCCCCTACACCGACCGCATGGACTACCTGGCCGGGATGAACATGAACCTGGCCTACTCGCTGGCCGTCGAGAAGCTGTGCGGCATGAAGCTGCCGGAGAAGGCCAACGTCATCCGCGTCCTCATCGCCGAAATGAACCGCATCGCCAGCCACCTCGTCGGCATGGGCGCCTACGGACTCGACCTCGGCACCTTCAGCCCGTTCCTCTACGCCTTCCGCGAGCGGGAAATGATCCTCGATCTGTTCGAGGAAGTTTGTGGCGCCCGATTGACCTACAGCTACATCACCATCGGCGGCGTCCACGACGATTTGCCGGCCGGCTGGGGGGACCGCTGCCGCGAGTTCCTTAACTATCTGAAGCCGCGTATCCCCGAATATCACACGCTCTTGACGACCAATCACATCTTCGTGAAGCGCACGGCCAACATCGGCAACTTGACCAAGGAGCAAGCCCTGAGCTACGGCTGCACCGGCCCGATGCTGCGCGGATCGCTCGACCGCCGGCTGGGCGATCCCGATTGGGACCTGCGCCGCGTCGAGCCGTACTGCGGCTACGAGACCTACGATTTCAATGTCGTCGTGCCGCCCTTCGACGACCGCTGGGGCTGGCAAATCCCGAAAGGAACGGTCATCGGCGACGCCTGGCATCGCTTCATGGTGCGCATGCTCGAAGTCGTCGAGAGCATCCGCATCTGCGAGCAGGCGCTGGACCGCTATCCCACGGCCCAGGGTTCGCATCGCATTGAGATGCCGCGCCATCTGCCGGCCGGCGAGGCGTATGCCGAGACGGAGTGTCCACGCGGGCAGATGGGTTTCTATGTCGTCGGCGCTCCCGGCAAGGGCGTGGTGCCGTTGCGCGTGCGGGCGCGGTCGTCGAGCTTCTGCAACCTCAGCGTGACCAACGACATCTGCCGCGGTTGCCTCATCGCCGACGTGCCGGCCATCGTCGGCTCGATCGACATCGTGATGGGCGAGATCGATCGGTAGACGGCCATGACCACGCACGAGGAAATGTCGTTTCCCGCCGACCGGCGGTTCCGCATCTGGGTCCGCCCGTCGATGCTCTTGATCTTCGCCCTTCTCGCCCTCGTCCCTTTCACCGCGGCCTGGGTGCAATATCTGATCGCCGGTCTGCCGATGGTCAGCGGCAACCTTGATCCGGCCGAGCCGGGGCCGCACGGCTTCCCGTTCTGGCTGCGCTACTCGCACTATTTCAACATCCTGTTCATGCTCCTCATCATCCGGGCCGGACTGTCCATCCTTATGGACCACCCGCGCCTGTACTGGAACCTCCACTGCACGCCCGGCTCGGAATGGATTCGCTTCACGCCGTTCACGGTGCCGACCGACCGCGTGTGGACGGCCAAGGACGACGCTCGCTACATCTCGCCGTGGCTGGCGCTGCCCGGCGGCCGGCACACCGTCGGCATGGCCCGGCACTGGCACTTTCTGTCGGCATTGTTCTGGGTCGCCAACGGCGTGTTCTTCGTCGTCATGCTGTTCGGCACCGGCCAATGGCAGCGCATCGTGCCGACTGATTGGCACATCCTCCCCGAAGCGTGGGCGGTGTTTGTTCATTACGCTACCTTCCACATGCCGCCGGAGCCGGACGCCTTTTATCGCTACAACTCGCTGCAACACGTGGCCTACGGCTCGGTCGTCTTCATCCTGGCCCCGCTGTCGATCCTGACCGGCCTGGCCATGTCGCCGGCCGTGAACCAACATTTCAAGTGGTATTCGGCCCTGTTCGGCAACCGCCAAATCGCCCGCTCCATCCACTTCCTGCTGCTGTTGGCTTACCTCAATTTCATTGCAGTCCATGTGCTGATGGTGGTCGTTACCGATTTACCGCGCAACATGGACCACATCGTTCTGGGCACCAACGGCTCCACTACAACCGGCCTGGCCCTCGGCGCGGCCGGCATCACCTTCATCCTCCTCGCCTGTTACGCGGCCCACTGGATGTCTTGGCACCGCCCGCGGGCGGTGCAGTACGCCGTTCGCCAGGTGATCGAGGGGTTGATGCGACTGTTCATCAACCGTTGGGCGGCGCGCTCGGAGTACCGGCGGGAGGATATTTCCCCTTATTTTTGGCCCAACGGAAAGATGCCCACGAGCGAGGAATGGACGAAGTTGGCCGACAACGGTTTCCGCGATTACCGCCTGCGCGTCCACGGCCTGGTCGAGAACCCCGTCGAGCTGTCGCTCGACGACATCCGGGCGTCGGCAAAAAGGAGCAGATCACGCCGCACCATTGCATTCAGGGTTGGACGGGCATCGCCGAATGGGGAGGCTTACCGCTGTCCCGCCTCGTCGAATTGGTTCGACCGCGGCCGGAGGCTAGGTGGGTTGTGTTCCACTCCTTCGGCGAGGGGCTGTACGGCGGCGAGTATTACGATTGTCATACGATCGAGAACATCCTGAACCCGCAAAGCCTGCTCGCCTACGAGATGAACTTCGAGACGCTGAACCGTCTGCACGGTGCCCCGCTGCGGCTGCGAGTCGAGAACCAGCTCGGCTACAAGATGGTGAAGTGGATTCGCTCCATCGAGTTCATCGCCGACGTGAAGTCGGTGGGCAAGGGCCACGGCGGTAAGAACGAGGACGATGAATATTTCGATTTGATTGCGAATATTTAGCGCTCGGTGCCGGCCTGTGTTCGTTCGCGTACCTGTCAGGAGCAGACAAAGTCTCACAACTGGGATCTTGGCACGTCCTTAGAGAGAAGCAGGCTTCTCAATGTAGGGTGTTGGCAATGTTGGCAATCTGGCAATCTCGCCCTTTTTTGTGGACGTTAACGCTTACGGAGATGGCACTTGCGCATGCAACGCCACATTGCCAAATGCATCTTGAATTTGGCAATGTGGCAAGGTGGTGCAATGCCCCATGTCTGTCAACTTGACATCCTTCGATAGCCCGGCAACCAATCCAACCTTCCGTTGAGTCCCCCACGCGCTTCGCAAAAGTTCTGCAAAATCGTACACCATCTGCCAAACGCCCCGACTCCTCCGCGTGAAGGGCAAGAAAGGGCGGAGAGCATCCCATCGTTGATTCGCACGACGGACAGGAAGGGCCACGACCAAGGCACCGCCTTTTAGGGCTTCTTGCGCGGCTCGCCGCCCTGTCGTTCCACGGCCCGGCGCAATTCGTTCACCTCGCGGCGCAGGGCATCGAGTTTGCGCTCCACAGCGCCGAGACGGTCGGCGGGTTCGACTCGAAGCGTGCTTTCCTCCAACTGCTGAAGACGTGTGCGGAGGGCCTGGCGTTCCTCGACAAAGTTCTCGGGCAATCGCGCCTGTCGGGCTTCGAGGCGGCGTAGGGTCTCTTCCGCTCGGTACACCTCTTTTCGGATAGGACGAAGCGTCTGGATACGATCTTTCGCCGATTTTCTAAGCTCGTTTTGCTGATCGTGTAATTTTTCCTTCAGCCTTTTCAACTCTTCCTGTATCGTTTCCAGATGCTTCTTGCCTGAGTCTGTAGTTCCACTGATGTGCCGCAGTTGAGTCTCCCATTCGGTTATACGAGTCGCGGTTTGCTTGATGCGAGTCCGTGTCTCTTCATCGTTGAGGGCGCTTTCCTGCTGCCGGATGCGCAGTTCATCCTGAAGTTCGACCAGGCGCAGCCTCGCCTCGATCACTTGCTCGCTCAACTGCTTCGCCTGATTCTCCTCGACAGCGGTCATATCCTCCAACCGCGCCCGGATGAGAGCGATCTCTTTGCGGGTTTCATTCGGTCGATCCGGCTCGGCCGCGCGGCCGAGCTTGTTCGGGTGGCTTCTCCGCGACAGGAGGAGCCTCCTCGGTTCCCGCCCGGCCACGGGTCAGCCAACCGGCACCAACTCCGGTCAGTCCGAACACGCATATCACCATCATGGCGATCTTGATCTTGTTCCATAGCATCATTTGCAATGCTCCTTGTGCCAATTCGGCAACCTGGGGCGAGACCGTAGGGATGGTGCCCTTGCCCGCCGCGAACGGCAAAACGGCTCGTATCACGGAGGTAACGAGCGCCACCGACGGCATCGCCGTTGCGCTGCGCCAAATAACGTCGTGGTAAGAGCAACCGCCGGCGCAACACCCCGGCGGATCAGTCGATTACTCAACCGATGCCGTGCCCACGCCAGGCGTGACAGGACCGTGCCGCGCGGACAGCCGAGGATGCGGGCCGCCTCCTCGGTGGTCGATCCTTGCAGATAGCACAGCACGACCGCGGCGCGATAGCGCTCCGGCAATCGGCCCACTTCATCGGCAACAATGGCGGCGCTTTCCGCATCACCGCGCTCCATCGGCGCAACCACATTCTCGATACCGGATTGTTCGCGCTGCTCGCGTCGGGTCGCCGTCTGACGCACGCGCAGCGCGATGCGATAGGCCACCTTGTAAAGCCAACCTGCCACGGAAGTCCCGCGGCGTATGGTTGCCGCCTTCCTCGCCAATGTCAGGAACGTCGCCTGAAACACGTCCTCGGCGTCGGTGGAATGACGCAGCAGACGCCGGGCGATATTCAGCACGAGCGACCCGTGCCGCCAGACCAATACCTCGAAGGCCGCCTCGTCTCGTGACGTGGCGAAGCGCTCCAGCAGTTGCGCATCGGTGAGATGGCCGTCCTCCGCCACGCTGCGGGCGCGGCACAAATGCCGGATGAAATCTTGCAGGCGGTGCGTCGTCATGCACGTTGCCCTCGACGGATCGGCCGTCTCCTTATGTAGAGCCGGCCGAGAGACGAATGATTCGAAAAATGTCGTAAACCGCCAACGAAAGCTTTCACCGGGCGACGGGCACCCACGCCAACCCGAAGTGCGTCACGCGCACGTCTACCTTGCGCGGCTTGACCTGAATCGGCGTGTATTCCTCGCCGACGCGCTTCCATTTCTCGTGAATCTCGGCCTGTTTGGCTTGATAATCCGCCTTCAGCTTGCGCTCCTTCTCCTCCTGCCGCGAGGACGGCGGGCCGTCGTCTTTCTGCGACGGCAAAACCGCGGAGAACAGCCAGCCGAGGATCGACTTCTCCGACGGATTCGCGCCGCGGGGGTCTGCGGGCACGCTCATGCCGAGTGCCTGGAAACGCGGCGTGAACTTGGCCTTTTCCATCGCCAGCGCCTGGGCCGCTTCCTGCGCGGCCGCCTTGCGGCAGCGGTCGCGGAACGAATCGAGGCTTTCGCCCGGATCGCTTACGAGGCCGAGCGTGCGGTTCTGAAAAAGGGACAGTTTCTTCGTGCTATAGAGATATTCACCGAAGGCTTTTTCCAGCGCCTTGAATTTACGACCCGTGTCGAGCGAATCCGGCACGGCGTCCCAACGGGCGCCGGGCTGGTGTGATTTCGCCAGCTTCTCGCCGACCGTCTCGGCGCGGTCCCAGTCAATCGGATGACCCGACGCCGCCGGTTGCGCCAGCAAGCGAACGGTCTCGGTATGCTCCTTGCCCTTGCGTTTGTCCACGGCAAAAGCAATATCGCCAATTCCCAGAACGCGCGGCTGATACACCACCGTTGTGCCTGGCTTGGTTTGGCCCAGGGGCAGATAAAACTGCGTTACATCCGGCGGCAGCACCGGCGGCCCGCTGCTGGAATCCATTGCTGCGGAACTCGGGGCGACCGTGCGGAGCTTGTCACGGAACTCCTTGTCTTGTCGGCGAAACTGCGCGTTAGCCCACGGTTGCTGACCGCAATGCGGGCAGCGGTCGCCGACCTCCGGCCCCAACTCCTGATGGCAATGAGTGCAAAGTGGGATCGCCATCGGGGCGGCCGATGGATTGTCCCGCTTCACCGGCTCCATGAGGCGCGACACCTGATCCTTGGTCATCGGGCCGCGCAGAAACGACAGCGCCCACCGACTCTGAAACAGGACCGGCGCGGGCCGGTGGATGTCGTGCAAGAGGAAAATGCGGTTGCCCAAGGACGAAATGACGGTTTCCAGATAGGAGCGGTCGGTCAGCGTGCCGTGTTCGGCGGCGACCGTTTCCAGCCCTTCGAGCAGCCGTGCCTTGTCGCGCTCGGTTTGCAGTTTGCCGACGAACCAGGTGCCGGCGTTGGACAGCGCCTTGTAATCGAGATCGACCGGGTTTTGCGTGGCCAGCAACACGCCGACGCCGAAGGCGCGGGCCTGCTTCAGCAGCGTCAGCAGCGGCCCCTTGCTCGGCGGGTTGGCGGGGTGCGGCGGCAGGTAGCCGAACACCTCGTCGAAATACAAAAGCGCCCGCAGGTTGCTCGTCCCCGATTGCCGGCGCGTCCAGCTCAGCATCTCTTCGAGCAGCAGCGTCGTGAAGAACATGCGCTGCGTGTCGTCCAGGTGGGCGATGTAAAAGATCAACTGCTGCGGCTTGCCGGCCCGGTAGAGCATGGCGGCCAGGTCGAGCGGTTCGCCGGTCGTCCACGTCGAAAAGGACGGCGCGGCCAGCACGTTGTTGAGGGCCGAGGCGAACTTGAGCGCTCCTTGGCCGGGAAGAACGTCTCCAGGTTGTAGGCGCCGACCGTGCGGATGGGCGGATTTTGGATCTGCAAAATGAGTCCCGGCAGGTCGAGGTCGCTTGCCGTGCGTCCAGGAATGCAGGAGCAGTTGCGCGATGAGGATATGTTCGCGCGACTGCACCGGGATCGCCGGCGATGCCGGTCAGACCGAGCAGGGCGGTCGCCGTGGCGTCGATCTTCTGCGTCAGCACCTCGCGCGGCATCTTGTCCTTGGGGGCGGCGAAGGTGCCGAGGATCGACAGCGGCAGGCCGGCCTCGCTGCCGGGCGTGTAGATGCGCCATTCCGACGCCGCCTTCAATCGGGCGATGCGTTCGGGCGTCTGCGCCGTTTCCGTCAACCCCTGCCGCCAGCGTGCCGCCACCTGCTCGGCATACGCCGGCACCGACAGCCCCTTCTGCTGGGCGTCGTCCTCGTTGACCCACTCCGCGAACTTGCGGGCATCGAGGTCGGGAAACTGCAAAAGCAGGTTGGTCAGGTCGCCCTTGGGGTCGATGATGACGCACGGGATGCCGTCGATGGCCGCCTCTTCGAGCAGGCTGATGCACAGGCCGGTCTTGCCCGAGCCGGTCATGCCGACGACGACGCCGTGCGTCGTCAGATCGCGGGCGTCGTACATGACGTATTTGTCCGGCAAGACGGCCCGCTTGCCCAGGTCGTACTCGCGGCCGAGGTAGAAGCAAGCCGGCTGCTCGATGTCAAACAGTGCGGGGGCGGTCGGGGTGTTGTCGGCCACGGGCATGGTCTCCGGTCACGGGATTGGCTGCGTGCCGTATTATGCGGAGCGTTTCCGCTATTGCCAAGGTCCGTGGGCTGGCTTCCGGGGCCGGACCTGAGGTATAACAGGCACGCCCACGATAAGGGGTGTACCGACAAGCAAGGAGGCGAGGATGAAGTTGCGCAGAAGCCTGATCGCCCTGGCGGCTCTCGCGCTGGGAGGCGCGGCCACCGTGGAGCATAATGAAGCGTGGGTCAACAAGCGCATCGAGCAGATCAAGGATAGCGACACCACAGCCTGGCGTAAAATCCCCTGGACCGCATCGCTTCTCGAAGCGCGGCGAATTAGCCAGCACGAAAAGAAACCGCTCTTCCTGTTCACCCACGACGGCAACATCGAGACGGGCCGCTGTTGAAACGGTGCCCGCGATATGAGGGTGAGTTCACTCTCCGATGAGCGCGTCATTGCTCTTTTGACGAAGTATTTCGTGCCCGCCTGGGTTTCGCGCGACGATTACCAGCTCGACCCGCGCGGCAAGGACGAACAAACCGAACTCGATCGCATCGACCGCGAACGCCATCGGCGCGGCCTGGAAGGCGGCACCGTTTGCGTTTTCGTTCTCGATCCCGAGGGCAGTGTCCTGGCGACGCAGCGCGTGCAGAACGCCTACAAGCCCGAAAAACTCCTTCCGTTTCTCGAAAAGATCATCGCCGACAAGAAGCTGACGCCGCGCGACGCCGAAGCGATTCGGAGCAGCACTGCCCGACCTTCGGCGGTTGGTCCGAAGACGAAAGACGGCCTCCTCGTCCACGTCTGGACGCGCTGCGATCAGGCCGGGACCAACCGCGGCGTGAGTCACGATCGCGTCGAGTTGACGTCCGCCGAGTGGAAGGCGTTCGTACCGGCCGTGGACGCGCCGACGGGAAAAACATGGACGATACCGGAAGCGGTTGCCCACAAGTTGTTTCAGTATTGCTACCCGCCCGGACCCATCTGGAGGGTGAAGGATTGCAAGGTTTTGAGAGGCGTCCTGAACGCGTCCCTGATCTCGGTGTCGGCGGGAGAAGCTCGCATCAAGCTGGAAGGCGAGATGGAGCTGAGTTTTCCCAACACCGGCAAGCCGACCGACGGCCGGATCACCGCCCGGTTCGTGGGCGTGGCTCATGCGGAGCTGAGCAAACAAACCCTCACGTCGCTGGCGCTGGTTTCCGAACAGGCGGACTATGTTTGGTACTGGCAGGGCAAGCCGCAGCCCATCCAGATGCGGATCGCTCTGGAAATGGGACCGTGATTGGCCTTCCGATGGTCAACGAGCGGCGGCGCGTTCGAGAGTGCTCTTTTCCCCCAAATGCACTCCGTAGACGACTTGTTTCTCCAGCTTCTTCCCCTTGCGATCCTGGAGGGAAAGCGCCATCCGGCAGAGGAAATAATGGGGGTCGTCCGGACTCTGATTGGAATCGACCGCCAAAAAACTGAGGAGGCGCAACCCCGCCTTCCAGTCGGGGTCGCTGCCCTGGATGGGCTGGTTGGCATCGGCGAACTTGTCGGGCGATTCACCCCGGCTCCAGGCGTCGAGGAACGTCTCCACGATTTTCTCGGCCTTATCGGTCGCTTGTTTGGACGTATCTTTCGCGCACCCCGGCACCATCAGGGCCAGGAAAAGCAACGCGGCATGGAACAGGCGGTGACAAACTGTCCGGGCCATATTCTCTCCGCCACCGGAATCGGGTAGTGGTTTTTGGGTGCGGCACGCTGGCAGCGTGCCCTACGTAGGGCACGCTGCCAGCGTGACACTCAAATGGCCACTACCCGGAATCGGAAACCAAACCTAGCCGGCCCGATCCCCGGATCGGGTCGGCTAGGTTGAAAGCCGGTCATTGCTCGGGAATCACCAGCCCGTCATTGCGGCAGGCCAGCTTTTGCAAGGTATTGATGTCCGTCGAGTTGGACAGCGCGATCACATGCCCATCGACGAATAGGAACTGGCAAACGCCGGTGTGCCAGCTGCCGAACTTGCAGTGCCACGGGCCTGTCATGTCGGTCGGCCCTTGCCCTAGGTTCCATTTGGTTTGGCCGGCGATGCGCGAGAAGTTGCGGGGGAAGTCGCCGTTCCAGATGGCCCCCTCGCCCCACGACGGCCCACTCTGTCCCCACATGCTCAGGACGGAATGCTTCTCGCCGACGAGGAATGTCTGACTTGTCCCATCCGTGATGTCTTTCAGTCCCGTCTGCGATTGCGTTGAGACGACCTGATCGGCCCCGTTGGTCCGCGAGTTGGCGTAGCACATCGCCCCGCGACACAGGGGATGATCCACGATGGCGTTGTAGAACTGTCCGCCGTTGCAGGCATAATCGCCCTGCGTTCCCGGATGCAGCTGCGAATCGGGGATACCAGTGCTCGATATTTCCAATTGCGTGCTGGGCATCGGCGTGCCGCGCCGGCTCGGACAGACGTACTGTTTCACGAACGCATTTTGCACGAGCGGCGACTGTTCGTAATAGTTGTTGGCGAGGTTCCACTGGTTGAACAGGTTGCCCTGCTCCATGTACGGCAGGATGACCACGAACCAGGTGGCGTGTTGCGGCCCGACGCGGCTGGGCGGCAACACCTTGTTGACGTCGTGGTAGTTGTGGATGGCCAGGCCCATCTGTTTGAGGTTGTTGCCGCACTGCGCTCGCGCGGCCGCCTCACGGACTTTTTGCACGGCCGGCAAAAGCAAGCCGAGCAGGATGGCGATGATGGCGATCACCACCAACAATTCAATGAGCGTGAAGGCCCGACGCTGGGGAGGGGGAGAGAACATGGATGCTCCTTTCGTGAGGTACGGGAACCAAACCCGTTCATGCTTTCAAGACTCACGCCGCGGAAGACGACAAACGGATGACGCCGCGCAGCCCTGACGGTCGGTCGAGTGTGGCGCCGCTGGAGAGCGGCGCGAATGCGTCACTACGAAAATCGGGAAAGAGAAAGAGCTGTCACGCAGTCAGAACGCGAGACGAAGTCAGGTGAACCCCGGCTTGGCGAAAGCCGGGCAGAAGGAAGGGGAGGTCGGGAGTTCGATCGAAGGACGCATCGTTGAACCCCGTTCAAACGACGGCCGTGGTGCCGGTTTGTAAGTGATGAAATCGTAGAGATGAGCGGGGCGAGCGTCAAGCCGCAACTGAATAATCCGGCGAACCGTTCTCCCGGCCATGCTGTCTTCCTTGGGCCGATTGCCTAACATACTTCTAGACACAAATGATTCCTCCGTCGCGGAAAGGACGACTGGCAATGAAGCAGCGTTTGCTCACGCCCGGCCCCTCGCCGGTGCCCGAAGAGACCCTTCTGGAGCTGGCCAAGCCGGTTTTCTACCATCGCAGCGCGCAATTCCGGCAGCTTCTCAATGAGGTCCTGGAAGACCTGAAATACGTTTACTGCACGAAGAACCCCATCGCGCTTCTGACCGCTTCCGGCACCGGCGGCATGGAGGCGGCCGTCGCCAACTGTCTGCCGCCCGGCAGCAAGGCCATCGTCGCCGTGGCCGGCAAGTTCGGCGAACGCTGGCGCAGCATCGGCAAGGCGTTCGGCGTCGAAGTCGTCAGCGTGACCGTGCCCTACGGCCAGGCCGTGCAGCCGGAGCAGATCGAGCAGGCCGTCAAGCAGCATCCCGACGCCGCCGCCGTTTGCGCCACGCTCAGCGAAACGTCCACCGGCGTCCGCCACGACATTCGCGCGTTCGGCAACATCGTCGCCAAGACGAACGCGCTTTATCTCGTCGATGGCATCAGCGGCCTGGGCGTCGCCGAGTGCCGCACGGACGACTGGCACATCGACGTTTGCGTCACCGGCTCGCAGAAGGCGCTGATGCTGCCGCCGGGCCTGGCGTTTGTGTCGGTCAGCGACAAGGCCTGGCAGCGCATCGATCAAAATGCGTCCACGCGCATCTTTTACTTCGACCTGCGCAAGTACCGCGAGAATCTCAAAAACGGAGACACGCCGTTCACGCCGGCGCACACGCTCGTCAAGGCATTGCGCGTCAGCTTGAAGCAGTTGCGGGCCGAAGGGATCGAAAACGTGTGGGCACGGCACGCCGTCATGGCCGCCGCTTGCCGGGCCGGCGTGCAGGCGCTCGGCCTGGAGCTGTTCGCCGCCCAGCCGATCGATGGTCTCACCGTCGTCAAGACGCCGGAGGGCATCGACGGGGTCGCCATCGTGAGCAAGCTCGAAAAGCAATACGGCGTCCGCATCGCCGGCGGGCAGGACCCGCTCAAGGGCAAGATCTTCCGCATGGCCCACATGGGCTACATCGACCAGTTCGACGTGCTGGCGGCGCTGTCGGCGCTGGAGCTGGTGCTCTTGGAGATGGGCTTTGCGCTGGAGCCGGGCAGCGGTGTGGCGGCGGCGCAACAGGTGCTGGCGCAGCAGGTGCGCATGCCGCAGACGGTGTAAATCATTTACATAGCCCCCGGCTTGCTGGGGGTGTTGGATTTCCCCCGGCGAGCCGGGGGCTATGTGGCGATTTGAAAGAGGATGTTATGCCACGCGTTTTGATTTGCGACAAACTACCGGCCGCCGGCCTGGAACTGCTGCGCCAGGCCGGCATCGAACTGGACGATCGGCAAAAGCTCAAGGGCGCCGAACTACAGGAAGCCTTGCGCATCGCGGACGGCGTCATCGTCCGCAGCGAGACGCACCTCACGGCCGCCGAGTTCGAGAATCCGGGCCAGCTGCGCGTCATCGTTCGCGCCGGCGTCGGCGTGGACAACATCGACGTGGGGGCGGCGACGCGCAAGGGCATCGTCGTCATGAACACGCCTGGCGGCAACACCGTCAGCACCGCCGAGCATACCATCACGCTCCTGATGTCGCTGGCCCGCCACACGCCTGCCGCCGACGCCAGCGTGCATCAGGGCAAATGGGAGCGCAGCAAGTTCGTCGGCACGCAACTGGCCGGCAAGACGATCGGCGTCGTCGGACTGGGACGCATCGGCCGCGAGGTCGCCCGCCGCGCCGCGGGACTCGATATGAAGATCCTCGGCTTCGATCCGTTTCTCGCCCCTGCCGGTGCCGCCCAGATCGGCATCGAGGCCGTCTCCGATCTCGCGCAACTTCTGCCGCGCGTCGATTTCCTGACCGTGCATACCCCGCTGACCGATGAGACGCGCGACCTGATCGGGGCCGCGCAGCTGGCCATGCTTCCCAAGGGCGCGCGTGTCATCAACTGCGCCCGCGGCGGCATCATCAACGAGGAGGCGCTGGCCGAGGCGCTGCGCTCGGGACACCTGGCCGGGGCCGCTCTCGATGTGTTTGTGCAGGAACCGCCGCCAGCCGATCACCCGCTCTTGCAACTGCCCAACGTCGTCGTGACGCCGCACCTCGGCGCTTCGACCGTGGAGGCTCAATTGTCGGTGGCAAAAGAAGCGGCCCAACTCCTCATCGACTACCTCGTCCGCGGCGTGATCGGCTTCGCCGTCAACATGGCCGCCGTGGACAAGACCGAGTTGGCGGAATTGCGTCTGTATGTCGATCTGGCCCGCCGTTTGGGACTGGTACATGCCCAGATGAGCCAGGGTGCCATCCAGAGGGCCGAGTTGCACTACCGCGGCGAGGTCGCCCGCCGCTCAACCAAACTCATCACCGCCGCCTTCGCCGCCGGCCTGCTGGAAATGCGCCTCGACCAGAACGTCAACATCGTCAACGCACCGCTTTTGGCCGCCGAACGCGGCATCGAGATCGTCGAGCAAACCTCGTCGCAGAAGGGCGATTTCAGCACCCTGCTCCGTGTCGATCTGCATACGGAGAAGAAAACCTACACCGCCGCCGGCACGCTGTTCGGCAACCAGTACCTGCGCCTGGTGCAACTCGGGCCGTACCACCTCGACGCCTACATGGACGGCGTGATGCTGCTGTTCACGCACCGCGACGTGCCGGGGCTGATCGGCTTCATCGGCACCATTTTCGGCAAGCACAAGGTCAACATCGCGCAGATGACCGTCGGTCGTCAGCAAGCCGGCGGCGAGGCCATCGCCGTACTCAACCTCGATAGCCCGCCGCCCGAAGAGGCGCTCAAGGAAGTGCGGGCGCATCCGCAGATCAGCAGCGTCAGCGTGGTCAAGCTGCCGCCGGCCGGGCAGATGCCGCCGTGGTTTGGCTAGCGAACAGTTTCACGTCGGATCGTCCGCCGGCATGGGGTGATGGCGGATGATCTCGCCCTCGATGAGATAAACCACGTCTTCGGCGATGTTGGTGGCGTGATCGGCGATGCGTTCCAGCTGCCGCACGGCCGAGAAGAACGACATCAGCGCCGGCACCAGCTCGGCGGTTTTCTGCATCTGGCCAATCAGCTCGCCGATGATTTCGCGGTTATAGCGGTCCACTTCCTCGTCCAGAATAATCACCTGCCGCGCCTGCCGAGCGTTGAGCATGACGAAAGCGTCGAGGCTCTGGTGGACCATCGACGAGGTTCGTTCGGTCATGTGTTGCAGCTTGTCTGGCACGGCGATGCGCGGCAGGTGGGCCAGGCTGACGGCCCGCTCGGCGATGTTGACCGCGAGGTCGGCCATGCGCTCCAGGTCGGTGTTGATCTTCAACGCGGCGATGATGCGGCGCAAGTCAATGGCCACCGGCTGATGCAGGGCGAGCAATTTCAGGCACTCGTTCTCGACGTAGTTTTCTTCCTGGTCGATGAGCGAATCGCCGGCGATGACTTCCTCGGCCAGGGCGGTGTTGCGTTCCTGCAAGGCGCGCGTGCCCTTGAAAATGGCTTCCTCGACCGAGGCGGCCATCGCCATCAGGTGCCGCTGCAAGTTGTCCAGGTCGCGTTCCAGGTGTTTTGACATCCATCGCCCTCCTGCCCGGTTCTCAGCTTACCCGGATGCCTCGCGCCGGGGAATGGCAGCAAGCGGCGCTCACCAGCGCACGATCACGTCCGTGGCGGCCAGGAAAATGTCGTGCCTGCCATCAAAGGGCCGCGATTGGCCGTTGTAGTCGTAGCGCAGCTCCGGGCGGATAATGATCCCCTTCTGAAGTCGAAACTGCATGCCCCCGGTCACGGCCGTATACAACCCCGTGAAGCCTGTACGCTGGCCGTCGAAATCGTCGAACGTCTCCACGCGGAGCGTCGCCCCCACGCGAAGAGAGCGTGAAGCGGAAGTAGTGACAACTCGACGCCCAGTGCGCGGTGCCGGGCGTGTCCACCCCCGCCCGGATGATGCCGCCGTTGGGGTTGGCCGGCACCGCTGTCTGCCAGGCATACATGCTCTCGTTGACATAGGTGAATGTCGGATTGAAGAAGCGCGTGTAGATGATGTCGATGGCGTTAAAGTTGTTGTGGCCGGCCGGCTCCTGGGCCAGGCCGAGCGTGGCGGGGGCGAAGGGTGCGCCGGCGTTGAAACGCCCGCGGCCGAGCGTCCATCCGAGCTGGACGTTGTCGTGCTGGTTGGCGGAGGCGTAAGTGATCTTGCCGAACATCCGGGCCTCGTCCTCGGGCACCAGGAACGTATCGTTGCCGTTGGTCAGCAGAAAGATCCCGGACCATTCCTTTGTGAAAGTTGTGTAGGCCCCGACACCCACGACGGTAAAGGGGGTGTTAAAGAAGGCAGTAGGAACGTGATACCATCGGCGTGCTGACCGCTTCCAGGCTCTCGTAGCCCCACGGATTGTACGTGCGTCCGACGCGGATTTCCGTCCCTTGAAACAGGGAGGGAACGTAGGCGTTGACGTAGAACTGGATGGGATCGACTCCGTAGAGGTTTTGCGCCCCCGTGGAGTTGACGAGTTGGCTGTTGAACAGGCCGCGGATCAGGGTCCAGCGATAGTCGCTGCCGACCAGAACATCCACATGAAACCCGAAACTCGGCTCGGTGGTGCCGGTGGAAAGCAGGGGATGCTCGAAGCGGAACCAGGCCTGTTGCAGCAGAAACTCGTTGGCCCGATCGTTGAAGGCCACGGGAAAGTTACTTACGCGATCCGTGCTGGCGGTGTACGAAGCCTCGGTCCAACCGCTGAGATACAGGCGATTGCCGTCGAGAAGGTCTCCCAACCAGGTGCCTTGCAGGCCGCGCATGAGCCACCAACGTTCGGCCGGCGGCGGTTGGCCGGGTACGAACGGTGCCGGGACCGTCGGCGGCGGGACCGTAAACGGGACGGGGACGGTGATCGGCTCCGGTGAAGGAACTTCACTGCCCGGCGCGGCGCCGGGTGGGGTTGGCTTGTCGGGTGGCTGGGTTGCCTGGGTCTGTATGATGTCGGCCGATAATGAAGGCGTTGAGGGCGCATTCGGGAGCGGCGGCGAGACTTGAAAAGGTTGGGCAGATTGCGGAGAAACCGCGCGTACTTGATTCCGTTTGCCCTCTCGCCAAAGGGAGCCATGTCAGCCAGAAGAGCAGACCTACCCCAAATCCGCAAACGATTGAACCCGTTTGACACCGAGGGGACGGGGCGCGCGGAAGGGCCGGTTTCCGTCCGAGCAACCGAGGAGCATCAGAAACCCGACCTGGCGTCATGATGACCTCGGAAAGGTCGAGCGGAAAGAATCGACCTCGGTCCTTCCCCGCTAACTCCCCAGGCAGAGACAGTTGCGGGGCACTCCCCACCGAAGCCTGAAAGAATGCGTGAAAACTATTAGTTTGAACCTGCGATAGCGGAACGCGGCAGACAACGCAATACCAACATTCGTACTCCGTGAAAACGGAGGCCATCAACAGCTTTGCAGGGGAGAGGGGTGGGTCATACAAAGGCTGAAGGACTTCGCTCTCTACCATTTCCGCAAGCACAAGACAGGACACGCCATACCGCGCCGCCAGCTCACCCCCGAGATGCTCCAGGAGATCCGCGACTTGGCCGCCGGCTGGGGCAAAATCGTCGCCAACCGCGCCTTCGGTGAAGGTGGCCCCGGCCTCGACGTCGACTTCGACGCTATGGAGCAAATTGCCCGCGCTGCCGCGGCCGGCCTGACTGAGGGAACCCTATCCACCACCTTGGAGCAACAGGCCCAGACTCTTGGCGAAGAGCAACCCTGTCCCGCCTGCGGCACCCCCTGTCCGGTTCGACGCGAACCGCGCGACCTGGCCACGCCCGGGGCCACCGTCCGCCACAGCGAGCCGGCCTGCCACTGCCCCGCCTGCCGGCGGGACTTTTTCCCCCCAGCGAACCCCACTGCGCCTGGATAACCACGGCTACTCCCCCGCTGCCCTGCGCCTGATCGTCCAGCTCGCCGCGCGGCTGGGTTCCTTCGCCGACGCCGCCTTCGCTCTGACACAGACCGGCCTGCCCATTTCCGCGCAGCACGTCCGCACCCTGGCCGGGCTGGTCGGTGCCGAACTGGTGGGGCAGCGCGACCGCAAGGCAGGCCTCAGCCGCAGCAAAGTGCCGGTGCGTGTGGCGGCGACGCCGGGGGTCGTGGCCGTCGAGGTCGATGGCGGGCGGCTGCGCACCTGCGCCACCGACGCGGGCCCGGGCGTCCACGCGGCGCAGAACAAGGAGGACAAGATCGCCTGCCTGGTCAGTCTCGAAAGCAAAGTCTCCGCGCAGGACCCGCAGCCCGAACCGCCGCCGTCGTTCCTGCTGCCGCGCCGCGTCGAGCGACTGGTGCAACAGATGGCGGGGCAAGCGGGCGAGGCGGCGGATACGGCCGGACCCCTGGAAAACCAGGCCCGGCAGCCGGCGGACCGGCGCGACACCGAGGACGAGTCGTGGCCGCCGCGCAAGCGGGTGCGTACGTGCGTGGCGAGCATGGCCAACAGTCGGGCGTTCGGGCGCATGGTGGCGGTGGAGGCCAAGGAGCGGGACTTCTACCGGGCGCAGCGCAAGGCATTCGTGGCGGACGGGGCGGCCTACAACTGGAAGCTGCAGCAGCGCACTTCGCGGACTTCGTGCCGGTCGCCGACTTCTTGCACGTGCTCTGCTACGTGTACCGGGCGGCGTGGGCGCTGGCGGCCGAGGAGGCCGAGCGCTGGGACCAATACGTGGCGGTGGCTGCGCCGTGCTGGCAGGGCCGGGTGGCGGAGGTGATCGAGCAGTTGCAGGACTGGCAGGGGCGCGTGGGGCGGCCGCCACCGGGGGAGGAGCTGCCGGCGAGTGACCCGCGGCGGACGGTGGCGGAGGCGCTGGGCTACTTCGGCCACAACAAGGAGCGCATGAAGTACCCGGAGTACAGGCAGCAAGGGCTGCCGGTCACGAGCAGTCTGGTGGAGTCGCTGGTGGGGCAGGTTAACGCACGGGTGAAGAGCAAGCAGAAGTACTGGAACCGCGGGGAGGGGGCGGAGGCGATCCTACAACTGCGTGCGGCGGCCCTGAGCGAGGATGGCCGCCTGGACCGCTACCTCAGGGAGCGCCCGGGATCGCCCTACCGGCGCAGACAGCAACAGGGCGACCACACAGCCACGGCCAAGATTCCTAACTTACAAACCCGTTGATGGCCTCGTGAAAACGAACGCGGCCGTCCGGGTTATTGGACGGCCGCGGATTCTTCATTCGAGGAGTGGATCAGCGGCTCACGAGCGTCATCGGAGAGAGGGCGTCCTCTCCTCGCACATTTACTTTTTGCTGGTACACCAGCCGTCCAGACGGATCTTGCACATAGATCAGCCATGTTCCCGATTCCAGGGTGGTCTGGAACCGGCCCCAATCATCGGCCTTGATGGTGTGACGGACTCCCTTCTTGTCCGCGCTGACGAATAGCACTTGCGCCTTGCTCTGCGGGATACGATCCGCGCCGACAACCTGTCCCTTGGTGTTGTGAGACGGAGCGGTTGTGATGCGGTCAAAGCGGAGCCGAGGATTCTGCACCGGCGTCGTGGACTGGGCGGGCACGGGCGCTTGTAGCTGCGGCTGCCGATAGGAGGTATCCGGAGCGAAGGGCATCCGCGGGGCGCGGTTGCTGTAATTGGAGTTGAATTTCATGCCTTCGGCCTGACCCGAAGGCGGCCCTTCCGTGGTGTTGGCGCCCGGCGCGGGAACGCTCGGCTGCGTCGAGGCGCCCGGCGGTACGGAAGGAGTCGTCGAGGCTCCTGGGTAAGCGCCCGGCATCGTTGTCGCACCCGGCGGTAGTGTTGTCACGGGTGCGCCGACATTGGTGGTGCAGCAGGTCGTCACCGGCTCGTAATAGAAAGCCTGCTGATACGTCGTCACGGGCTGGAGGCAGCAGCGTTGCAGATAGCTCGTCACGGGGCAGCATTGCGAACGCAGCCGATAACTCGTCACCGGCTGGGCAACTTGCTGATAGCCGCACGAGCAGGGATCGTAATAGCAGCTGTAACGATACGTCGTTACCGGCTCGTAATAGTAGCTCGTCCGGTAAGTCGTCACCGGCTCCATGTAACAACTCTGCCGGTACGACGTGACCGGCTGGTAATAGCAGCGCTGCACGTAGCGGGTGGTGCAGGTCTGCTGAGGACAAGTATTACAGGGCGCAGGCGCCGGGGCGACCGCGACGTAGTTGGAGCTGCTTCGGCAATTATGGCAGCATACCTGAAAGACGTTGTCCCACGCCGCCCGCGCGGCCCCATTGGACAGCGCCAGTGCCGCTAGCGCGCAACACCACAGTGAACCCCGGAAGGGTCTCATGGCTCGTTCTCCTTACTCATCGGGTTGAATGGACCTCTCGTCTGCTCCAAAGCGGTCGAGGAGCACCACGAAACCACTCGTTCGCATCGGCGCATTGTCGGTTCGCGTCGATTACCTCTTTATCCTTAATTGGTCCAATCCGTCGATCAAGAGAGGAGACCGCATTCCGAAGAGGATTTCCCTATCTCAGCTGTTAAAGTTGACAGGTCCGGTAAAATCAACAACCCCCGAAGGGCCTCTTCGGGGGTTGTCTGCTTGCTTTTCGCTCGGCCGTGAAGGGAAAGGGAAAGCGAAACGGCTTGTGCGCAGCTGCTCAACCGGCCACGGATTTGACCGCGGCGAGGGCGGCGTCGTAGTTGGGGTGCGAGCCGACTTCGGGAACGTATTCGGCGTAGGTGATCGTGCCGTTCTTATCGACGACGAAGACGGCCCGGCTCAGAAGTGACAACGGGAGTCCTTCGATGAGGACGCCGTAATTCTGGCCGAACGAGTGGTTATGCACGTCGGAGAGCGTTTGCATGTTGCCAATGTGTTCCGCCGAGCAGAAGCGCTTCTGGGCGAACGGCAGATCGAGGCTCACGGTGTAGCAGGCCAATTTGTCCTTGTAGGAACCGAGTGCTTCGTCGAATTTCTTGGTCTGCTGGCTGCACACCGGCGTATCCAGCGACGGAACCACGCTGAACATGCGGGGCTTGGCCGGCGTCTTGCTCAGATCGACGAGGTCGAGTCCGCTCAGGCAGGTGAAGTTCGGCGCCTTATCGCCCGCTTTGAGCTGCGGGCCGACCAGGGCCAGCGGATTGCCCTTGAAGGTGACGGCGTTCTGGCGTTTCTGCATGGGGAGTTCCTCTCTATCTTCGGTGTGAAGGCACGCTGACAACCCGGTCAAGATATGCCTGTCTTCCACAATCGTCAAACTGCCCCCGATCTCCGCATTCCTTCCTTCTTCTCTCTTGTCCGTAGGCCATTAATCGTAAAGCCCTTCGCTTCTAACGGCCCAGCTGGGAAGAGACACGCCACAATCCCGCGCTGCCTCAAGCAGACCACGTTCCCACTCATCCCGCGGCTGGAGCAGTGCGGCAGTGTCGAGAAAGCGCTCGCGCAGAGCGTTAAGCGCCAGTACTTCAGGTGTGACACCCCGGCGTTTGGCCTCTTCGTTTAAGGCGGCTTCCAGTTCAGGGTCGAGAGTAATAACCATTGCCGTTTCCTCCGCATCGGCGTCTTCGTAGTAGGATACGCGAACCGCACGCGCTGGCCAAGCACCGAACGACACAACTCAGCAGAGGGGGCGGTCAGGTGCAGCTTCTGATTCCGCGGCTTGAATGGCTCGTCGGATAAAGTCTTTGTGCATATGCCAAAACGGCTCAGTGAGCACTTGATACTCTTCGGTGTCTGGGAGCGGCGACCGTAACACCGCGGCGATGAACTCTGCGGGCGGGCGGTAGCCATGTTTCTCGATGTAATGCACCACCATCTCGGGAGCGACGAACAGCAGATCGCCGCTCGGCACACCGGAGTTGTTTATCCCGTGCGCTTGGTCACAGAACTCGCAGGTGTGGATTCCCCCGAACGCGCCAAAATATAACGCTTCGGCACTCTGGCCGCTGCGGGCCGTGAACTCCTTCAGGCTAGATAAAAACTCGGAGGACACCTCACCTTTGGTGTAGGGGTGATCCGGGTGCAGCCAGCCAACGGCCCGGACGTGATCTCCCGAGGCGACCATCGATTTGCACCCCATGTCTGGGAAGAAGCTCATCCGTTCGCCCTCCACGCTGCCGCATTAGGGATTATCCTACCTGTCACCCATCAACTGATCGTCTCGCCGCATATCATTGACTTTTGACAAGCCCAAGTCAAACGAATCCCTTGAACTCCACTCGGCCTTGGCGTGTCCTTCACCACAATGATTTCGCCGACCGCCCCGCGAGTACGTCGCCCGCGGGACGCAGGCCGCTTTGTGGAGGAGTATCACTCCGGAGTCAGTCATGGTCAAAGATGTTTTCCTGCGGACCAAGCCGAACGTCAACGTGGGCACCATCGGCCACATCGACCACGGCAAGACCACGCTCAGCGCCGCCCTCAGCGCCCGCCAGGCGCACCTGTTCGGCGGCCGCGCGATGACCTACGAGGGCATCGCGCGCGGCGGCGTGGTCCGGGACAAGTCGAAGATCCTCACGATCGTCGCCTCGCATATCGAGTACGAGACGAAGTACCGGCATTACGCCCACATCGACTGTCCCGGTCACGCGGATTACATCAAGAACATGATCACGGGTGCCGCCCAGATGGACGGCGCCATCCTCGTGGTCGCCGCCAACGACGGTCCCATGCCGCAGACCCGCGAGCACATCCTGCTCGCCCGCCAGGTCGGCGTGCCGTACCTCGTCGTCTTCCTCAACAAGGTGGACGCCGTGGATGACCCCGAGCTGCTGGAACTGGTCGAGATGGAGCTGCGCGAGCTGCTGTCCAAGTACGACTTCCCCGGCGAGGACATTCCCATCGTCCGGGGCAGCGCCCTGGCCGCCATGCAGTCGGGCGGCCGGGACGACTGGGCCTGCGCTGCATCGACGAGTTGGTCGCCGCTCTGGACGGATTCATCCCGGTTCCGGAGCGGCCGATCGATCGTCCGTTCTTGATGAGCGTCGAGGGCGTTCGCCACGTCGAAGGCCGTGGTACGGTGGCGACCGGCAAAATCGACCGCGGCCGAGTCCGTGCCGGCGACGAGGTGGAAATCATCGGCCTGACGCCGCAGCCCCGTCGCACCGTGGCCACGAGCATCGAGATGTTCCATCGCATTCTCGATGAGGGCGTGGCCGGCGACAACATCGGCGTGCTGCTGCGCCACGTCAAGCACGACGAGATCGAGCGCGGCCAGGTTTTGGCCCGGCCCGGTTCGATCACGCCGCACACGCGCTTCACGGCCAGCGTTTACGTGCTGAACAAGGACGAGGGCGGCCGGCACACGCCGTTTTTCGGCGGCTACCGCCCGCAGTTCTACTTCCGCACGACGAACGTGACCGGCACCGTCGCCCTAAGCGAGGGCGTCGAGATGTGCATGCCCGGCGATGTCGCCACGCTGACGGTCGAGCTGGCGGCGGACAAGCCGATCGCGATGGATGAAGGCCTGCGCTTCGCCATCCGCGAAGGCGGCCGCACCGTCGGCTCGGGCACCGTTACGCGAATCATCGAGTAACGGAGAACCTTAAAACCACGAATCACACGAATAAAAGACAAAAGAATTCTTTTTCCTTTGTCTTTTATTCGTGTGATTCGTGTGATTCGTGGTTTTTCTCTTCTTCTCTTTTACATCCATTCGCGGATGGGTCGGCCTTCGTTAAGACGGATGGGCCGGCCGTCCGGCGTGTTCGTGGTCAGATCGAGCGGGATGCCGAGCTTGGTGTAGATCGTGGCGGCGATGTCTTCGGTCAGATATTCGTTGTGCGTCGGCCGGCCGCCTTCTTCGTCGGTGCGTCCCAGGACGGCGCCGCCGGGGATGCCGGCGCCGGCCATGACGGCGAAGCCGGCCGAGGCCCAGTGATCGCGGCCGATCGCCGAGTTGACCTTCGGTGTTCGTCCGAAATCCGTCATCCACACCACGAGTGTCGTTTCTAATAATCCGCGATCTTGCAAGTCCGTTAACAATGCGGGCAAGCCCCGGTCGATCGGCGGAATGAGATGTTTTTTCAGCGCGTTGAAATTATCGGTGTGGGTGTCCCAGCCGCCGTCCGAAACCGTCACGAAGCGCACGCCGGACTCGATGAGACGCCGGGCCAGCAGGCAACTCTGTCCGAAGCGCGTGCGGCCATACTGGTCGCGCAGGCGCGGGTCTTCCTTGCCGATCTCGAAGGCGCGCTTGGTCTCCGGGGCGGTGATGAGATTCAGGGCCGCCTGATAATGCTGATCGAGGGCGGCGAACGCGGCCGGCTGGTCGTCGGTCGCACGCTGCAAGGCATCGACGGTTTGCAGCATCCGGCGACGGCGGGACAGTCGGCTTCGATCGACGCCCTGCGGCGGCGTGATGTCGCGGACGTGGAACTGGCCGACGTTGGGATCGGAGTGGATCTCGAACGGGTTGTGTTCCAGGCCGAGGTAGCCGGACGTGCCGCCGCCGTTGGTGCGATCGACCTGATCGCCGAGCTGGACGTGCGGAGGCATCCGCGTCTTGAACCCCTTCTGCTGGCTGACGATCGCGCCGTAACACGGATAAATCAGGGCCGGGTTGAACGGATGGCCGGATAGGCAATACTGCTCGGCGACGCCGTGGCCGGCGTTCTGCGGGTTCCAGCCGCGCAAAAGCGCGTAGCGTTTCAGCTCGCGGGCCATGTTCGGCAGGATCTCGGTGAACTTGACGCCGGGCACGGCCGTGTCGATGACTTTGAATTCGCCGCGCACGCTGACCGGCGCGTCGGGCTTGGGGTCAAAGGTGTCGTGGTGGCTCGTGCCGCCGCGCGTCCAGATGAGGATGCAGTTGACGTCCTTCGTGCTCCGTCCCTCTCGCGCCAGGGCCTGTTTGTGGGCGAACAGCGCGGGCAGGGACAGACCCAGTCCGGTGAGCGCGCCGAGCTTCAGAAAAGCACGCCGCTCGATGCCTTCACACATCCACATGCGGGCGGGAGAGAGATTGAGCATGGTGGGATCACTCGGAAACAAGGAGGGACCGAACCCAACGCGGAGCTACACTATAGCATGGCATGAGGATTCCGCCCAGGACAAATTCGAGGCGGAACAAGGCGGTCTCCTGTTGGAGGGAAAGCAAGGAGGGCTGTCGAGATCCGTGGATCCGATTCAGCGACAGCGGCAGTCCAAAACGGGAGGAGAGGGCTCTTGGCCACATTGCCAATGGCACGACCGTTTGGCAAAGTTGAATTTACATATAAAACTATTTTATTTCAATGCGTTACGTCGATTCCGATGGGCGACATTGCCAAGTTGCCACTTTGCCAACCCCTCCCAGTAAGAAGCCGCCTTCCTCAAAGCGGAAGGGAAGTTGCTCAACCTCAAGCAAGCCTGATCCCGAAAAATGCGGTCTTCTTGCCCAAATATGGGAACTACCCGAAGACCCACGGAACTGAAAACGATCCCGTTCGGCGGAAAAAACCGCTGGCCGTTGGCTTTAGCCGCGACGAAAATCGGTGTGCGGTTGGGTCGCGTTGTGCGCAATATAGGGCAGGAGATTTCTCTCGCCCCTGGGGAGCGTTGCCATGCCTGCTCGTGCCGACCGCCTGATCCACTACGTCCGCCGGATTGCTTCCCCGCCCGCGGACCCAAGTGCGGATGTCGTGCTGCTGAATCGCTTCGTCAACGACCGCGATGGGGTGGCGTTCGAGGCGCTGGTCACCCGTCACGGGCCGATGGTTTTTCGTGTCTGTCATCGGCTTCTCGCGGACGCCCAGGACGCGGA
The DNA here is from genome assembly GCA_963767535.1 of uncultured Planctomycetota bacterium. Taxonomy (GTDB): domain Bacteria; phylum Planctomycetota; class Planctomycetia; order Gemmatales; family Gemmataceae; genus JAJPHU01. The sequence continues at coordinate 2,321,428 of CAVYEC010000003.1, read as the reverse complement.
GGACGCATTTCAGGCAACTTTTCTCGTCCTGGCCAAGAAGGCTGCTTCCGTCCGGCCCGCCGGTGCGCTGCCCGCCTGGCTGCATGGCGTGGCACGTCGGATTGCCTTGGGTGCAAGCACCGCCCGCGCGCACCGCCGACTCCGTGAAACTTCCACGTCCGATCTCGCTTCCCTCGACCCGCATCCTGATCCGCTCACCGAACTGACGGCCCGCGAAGCCCTGCGAATCCTCGACGAAGAGGTACAACGCCTGCCGGCCATGTACCGCTTGCCGGTGGTCCTGTGTTGCCTTGAAGGGTTGTCGCAGGAGGAGGCGGCCCGACAACTCGCCTGGACGCCGGGTTCGGTCAAGGGCCGGCTGGAGCGCGGGCGTAAGCGCTTGCATCGGCGACTGGTCGGCCGCGGGCTGGAATTGGCTGCCGCATTGTCGCTTCTTGAGATTGCACGCGCTTCGGCGGCCGGCCCGTCGGCGACCCTTCTCGCATCGACTGCGAAGGCCGGGATGGCGTTTGTCGCTGGAAATAACAACATCTCGCGGGAAGTAGCGAGGTTGGCCGAGCGAGGACTTCGGCAGCTGACGTTTACAAAGGTGAAGGCCGGGCTGCTGGTGTTGCTGGCGGTGGGGGTCACCGTCGCCGGGGCCGGCACACTCGCTCATCAAGTGTTGGCCGGCAGACAGCCGGCTACTCGGGCGGGAGGGAAGGCTGAGGACGTCGCTGCGGAAAAACCGAAACCGAGGGAGACAAAGCAGGCACCCACCGACCGTCACGGCGACCCGCTGCCGGAAGGGGTGCTCGCCCGCCTGGGCACCGTTCGGCTGAGGGCCATCGGGGCGGAAGTCCGATTCTCCCCGGACGGCAAAAGCATCCTCACGATCATCGGCGGCCGTCGGGTGAAATTGTGGGATGCCGACACGGGCCAATTGCGCGAACAACGCGAATTGCCGATCGAGGATTCGCGCCTGACTTGCCTCTCTCCCGACGGCGGGACCCTGGCGATCCAGGGCGTCAATTTTGACGCACCGCTCGATATTTGGGACGTTTCCTCCGGCAAGCGGCGGCATCGGCTGAAAATGCCGGAGGGGCAGGGGATTTACCGGGCTGCCTTCTCCCCCGATGGCAAGACGCTGGCTGTGGCGGAGTACGGCCTCAAGAGAATCGTCCGTCTTTGGGACATGGAGTCCGGCGAGCAGCGTCTGCTGAACGAACAGGCGCAGACGCCCGAGGGTCTAACCTTCTCGCCCGATGGGAAGCGCCTCGCCACAGCCGGCCACAGCCACATCACTTGCTGGAACTTGGCTGGAGGAGAGCAACTCTGGCAAGTGAGAAGTCCCTATGGCAGGCGCCTCGCCTTCACTCCCGATGGCCGGACGCTGATCGCCTCGCCGGGCACTCAAGAACGATCATGGCACGTCTGGGATGCGGCCACGGGAAAACCCGCCGGGGGACTCAAACTCCCGGAGGGGTACAACTACGCCCAGTTGGCCGTCGCCCCGGATGGCCGAACGCTGGTCTTCGCACAGCAGCAGAACATCCTGGGGGCCGACTGCCGCGTCCGTCTCTGGGATCTCCATACCGGCAAGCTGCTCCATACGCTGACCGCCGAGGGAGGGATCGGCCCGTTCTCCAAGGACGGCAAGTCCTTCCTGACCAACGACGGCGCCTTGCAGCGATGGGATCTGGCGACCGGTCGGCCGTTGCTGCCGGATACCAACGAGTGGGGCCACCGAGCGGAAGTTGGCCGCGCCGCCTATTCCCCGGATGGCCGCTTGCTGGCCTCGACCGCCCGCGACGGCACCCTCCGCTTGTGGGAGGTCGCCACCGGAAAGCCGTTGCACGTTCTGCGGGGTTCCATATGGGAGATGAACGGCCTGGCGTTCACCCCGGACGGGAAATTCCTCGTCTCCGCTGGTATGGAAGGCAATTCGTTTGAAGGAAAGTGGTTCGTCTGGGACGCGATCACCGGCAAGGAGGTCCGCCGCGTCCCGCTGCACGATCCGAAACTTGGGGAGAAAAAGCAAAGCGTCTGGCGAGTGCATGTAACGTCGGATGGCCGAACGGTTATCGTGCTGGGTTACTGCATGGATGTAGCAGACGCCGACACGGAAGGTGTCCTGACGACCTGGGATCTGGCGACCGGCCGTCGGAAATCACGCGCTACGTACAAAGGACACGATGGTTTCTACACCGCCTTCTCGCCCGACGGCCGGACGCTGGCGTCGAACGGCCGGTTGCTCGATACCAGCACCGGGAAGGAGCGCGCCAAGTTGGAAAACCCGCCCGGGTATCTGGGCCATTATGCCTTCTCTCCCGACGGGCGGCTAGCCCGAATTGCGCACCGAGTCTATGTAAATTGAGCCTCACGCACTATCTAAACGGTGATTTCCCAAGCCGTTAGAAACATGCGGAGGCTCAAGATCATGGTCCGCCAGCAACAAGAGCACTTTACCCTGTTCCCCGTCGGCTCACAACAACTCCACATCGCCTTCGACGGCGGGCGCATCGTCTCCGATGCCGGACTGCTCGCCGTCCGCGCCCTGGAAAAGCCCCTCCGTGTCATCGCCGACCTCGCCCGACGACTCCCCGACCCCCGATCCCCCAAGTACATCGAACACTCCGTCGAAGCCCTGCTCACCCAGGCCGTCTACCAGATCCTCGCCGGCTACCCCGACTGGAACGACGCCCAGCAGCTCCGCGGCGACCCCCTCTTTCAAATCCTCGCCGATGTCTCGCCCGATGCCGACAACCCCCTGGCCAGCGGCTCGACCCTGGCACGCTTCCAGTACGCCTACACCCGACGGCAGGCGGAAATGCCTTTGCCAGAACGTCCGGTCTTGCGGGAGGTCCGCGCCGCCCAGACTGGCCGCATCAAGATCCTCAACGACTACCTGATCGACCTCTTTATCCGCACGCGTCGCAGGCGGCCCGAGGAGATCATCCTGGATGTCGATGCCAGCGATGATCCGGTGCATGGCCATCAAAAGCTCAGCGGCTATCACGGCTATTACCGCCAGCATCAATACCTGCCCTTGTTCGTCTATGACGGGGCCACCGGCTTTCCGCTGGCGGCCTGGCTACGGCCCGGAGCGGTGCATGCCAGCCTGGGAGCCGTGGATATCCTCAACGCCATCGTTACCCGACTACGGAAGGCCTGGCCGGGCGTCCGCCTCAAGGTGCGCTCCGACAACGGCCTGGCGGTGCCCAGCCTGTATGACTATTGCGAGGCCAACGACCTGCCCTACGCCCTGGGCTATGCCAGCAACCCCGTGTTGCAGCGGGCCACGGAGCAAGCCTTGGCCGACGTGGAGTTGTATCACCGCCTCTACGGCCGCCGCGAGCCGGTGGTGCAACGCTTCGAGTCGTTGGCCGGTTATCAGGCCGACAGTTGGCCGCACCCCCGGCGGATCGTGGCCAAGATCGAGGTGACGCCGCAGGGCAGCCAACGACGCTTTGTCGTCACCAACCTGCAAGAAGAAGCGTCGGCGGTGTACCGGGATTTTTACGTGCGGCGGGGCAAGGTGCCGGAGCAGCCGATCGGCGAGATGAAGAACGGCTTACGGTCGGAGCGGCTGTCGGCCTGCGGCTTCTGCGCCAACGCCTTCCGCTTGCTGGTGCATACGCTGGCCTACGCCATCGTGGTGCTGTTCCGGGAGGCGTCGTCGTCGGTGCCGGAGGTGGCGACGGCGAGCGTGAGCACCTTACGTCAGCGCTTGTGGAAAGTAGGCGCGGTGGTGGTGACGGGGGTGCGGAGGATCTGTTTTCATTTTTCCGAGACGTGGCCGTATCGTGGGGCGTGGTGCCGGGTCTTGTCGGGAGTGACTGCCTTTGTCGCCGAGGTGGCCTCTGGTTGAGGCGTTGCGAGCAGCGGGGTCGGAATGGGGAAGGGGAGGGAAGCGTCGTTGGCGGACGATGCCGTATCGGGGTGCGCGCGGGAGTGCGAAAAGGGGTAGTCTGGACAGCTGCCAGCGAGGGATGGCGCGTTGGCAGGAGCGAAGGGCGGCTCGACAATCACGATGACAACCTCTCGACAGCGTCTGACGCCTCCTCTGCTGAGACTCGGTGCGCAATCCGGGCTAGTCCTACAGCCGTAGTTATCCATCAGGCGGCCGCGCCCCGCGTTTGCGGTAGTGGCACACGCGTGCGCGGTGCTGGTGTGCCCGCCGCCATTCCGACCACGCCAGCGCCCGCTCGGCCAGCGTCAGGCGGTCCCAAACTATCTTGAGCAGCAGCTTCCGCACTTCGGGGACCGTCAGCGGGATGAGCCCAGACCCCTTTTTTTGCCCCGTGCCGCTCGTGCCGCCCGCGAGCGGATGACCGCCAGCGCCGCCAGGGCGAACAGGCTCAGGGTGACGTGCCGATGCCACCCGACCCAGCTACGCACTTCGTACTCGTTCAGGCCGCAATCTCCCTTGGCCAACTCGAACAAATCCTCGATCGCCCACCGCGCACCCGCCACCCCAACCAGATCCTCCAAACCGATGCCCGGCGGCCCGCCGCAGGCGAAGTATGCTACCTCCGAGGGGTCGGTGACGCTGCGGCGGATCAAGAGCCAGCGGGCGTACGCCTCCGGCTCGGGGGAGTTCGTCCGCAACAGAGCCCAGTCGTACAGGCGCGGCCCCTTGGCCCCATCCCCGCAACTCAGCCGCTGCCAGGCGTCGGCCGGGACTTCGGCAAGCAGATTCCGGGCCCGCACCTGCCGCAACCCCCAACAGACGGCGAAGTCGGTTCGCACGCCAACCACGTAACCCAGGCCGTGCTTCTCGATGGCGATGCGGAAGTGGTAATCCGACCCGTACACGGCGTCCGCCGTCACCCACCGCATCGGCACCCCGGACTCCACGGCCCGGTCCATCATCCGCCGGGCCAGCACCAGCTTGGTGGCGAACCCGACCACGGCCGGGACGCCGGCCTCTTTGCGACGCGGGGCGTCGCCGGCCCACTCCTTGGGCAGGTACAGCTCCCGGTCGATCAGCGCCCGCCCCTTCTCGGTCACATACCCCAAAAACACTCCGATCTGGCAGTTCTCGATACGCCCGGCCGTCCCGCTATACTGCCGGGCGACGCCGACGGATTTCCTGCCCTTCTTCAAAAAGCCGGTCTCGTCCACGACCAGCACACCCTCGTCGTGCCCCAGGTGCTCCGCCGCGTAGCGGATGAGGTCGTCGCGGACGGCGTCGGCGTCCCAGTCGGCCCGGGCGAGCAAGTGCTGCACCCCATCCGGCGTCGCCTCGCCCAGGTGCTCCGCCAACTGCCAGCCGTTCTTGCGCTCGGTGTCGCTAAGCAGCCCGCGGATAGAGCCGACCGCTCGTTGCCGTGGCTCAGACCGGGCGAAGTGCCGACCGATCCGTTCGCCGATGGACATCACTTCGTCTGCCCAGCCGTGGACCTGCGCCTGCGTTGGTCGTCCTGACATGGCTTGCCCTCGTTAAAACTCCGGGCGAGGGCTATTCTAGTAACTACGGCTGTAGGACTAGTTGCCGGATTTGTCACTCGGACAGAAACCGACGGTATGCGGTTCACCACCAAGGTGGAAGGCATCCAAATCTGGGACGCCGCGTCGGGTCGAATCCTGCGCCGCTTTCCGACCGGGGACTGGGTGGCGCACCTCGCGTTCACACCGGACGGTCGCTACCTCGCCGCCGCCGACCTGGACGGCATCCGCTTGTGGGAGCTGGCCACGGGAGCGGTGGTCCTGCGTCACAAGGCGCACGAGCGGAGGAGTGGTTCCTACGGCCAATCGTTCGCCTCGTGCCTGTCCTTCGCCCCGGACGGCCGCACACTGGCGACGGGCCATCCGGATTCCACGGTCCTCATCTGGAGTGTCGTGCCGTCCCTCCGCACACCGACAGCGGACGACCTACCGCGTCTGTGGGATGCACTGATTGGTTCGGATGCGGCCCGGGCGTATGCGGCGATCTGGCAACTTGCGGACGCTCCCGAACTATCGCTGTCGCTGCTGCAAAAGCACCCGCGAGCGGCGAAGCCGGCCCCCGCCGAGCAGACCCGGTCCTTGTTGGCCGATCTCGACGGCGACGATTTCCGCAAGCGCGAGGCGGCCGCCGCACGATTACGCGAACTGGGTGATCGGGCGGCCGGCGCCTTGCGCGAGGCGCTCCAGTCCCGTCCCAATCTGGAAACGCGCCGCCGTCTCGAGGAACTTCTCAAGGCGCTGGAAGCACCGCCGTCCGGCGAAGCGCTGCGTCAGGTGCGGGCGGTGGCGGTGCTGGAGCGCATCGGCACACCGGAGGCGCGGGAGATACTGAGGCTATTAAGTGATGGCGATCCCCACGCACGATTGTCGCGAGAGGCGAAAGCGACTCTGGAGCGCTTGGCCACGCGCTTCAGGAACGATTAGCGGTCTGGAAACGTGGACGGCGGGTGGAAACAAACCAGATCAGGCCGAGGCCGTCCACCAGGCCGATGAGCATGTCGAGGTTGGAGCGCACGAATGTTACCTTCGCGACGCCGTGCTCGATGAACGGTCCGGCGTTAAAGTTCTGATAGGCCGCCAGGAAGATGAAGCCCGCCACGACCTGAACGATGCCGCAAAGGATGGCGAGCGGGAAGCCCCAGGGCCAGCCGCGCCGCAGGGCCACGCCACTGAGGACCAGCGCCGCCCCGCTGACGAGAGTTACCTTCTGCACGGCGTCGATCAGGTCGTTGATCCGTACCTGCTCCCGCAGCACCTTGTCTCCGCCGGACTGGGGCGGCCCCGCCGAGACGACCAGGCCCCACACGAACAGCACGATACCGACCGCCAGGTTGTGAAAGCTGAATCGTTCTTTCCATTGCTCCGCGTCCTCGGCCGACGGCTCCCCGCCGTCGTCCGCGGACTCGACGTGCGGCGGACAGCTTTTCAGGTCCGCCCCGCAACCCCGACACCACGGCGGCAGTTTCCCGTCCGAGGTCGGCTCGATAGTTTTGCTGCACAGGCTACAGATCGCTGTCATGGCGTGGCCCCAGCTTACGGTTCCGTAAGGAACTATAGCTCACGACTGGAGCGGTATTGCCGCGTGCTGAGTCTTGGAATCAAGCTGACTGCGGCTCGACCCTGGCTGGAGGAAACCGCCGGAACGCCTCTGGGACAGCTTCTAGTATCCACCACCTCCAAAATTCTCGACGCCTTTCTTTGGACGCCCCTTCCTTCCAGGCGACGCCCTTCGCATAGGCGATTGAGGCGCGGTATGTACACGGCCAATCTCCTGGGTACGAGCGAGAGTTGTCCTTGCACCCGAGGTCGAATTTGTACACCACCGGAGCTTTGAACTCAGCCCCCCACTGCGCGAGATCGAGCAGAAGAGCAGCTGCGTCGAACAGTTCTGTCAGCGGCCATTTCACTGGGCTATCTGGTTGAACTCTGCGAGACTGCTTGTAAGCCAAGTTGTTGCTTCTGGCTTCATCGAAGTCATCGGAGATGATCTTGGTGACTTCCCCCAGAAGGAGAGCGGGAGCATCGTTTCCCGGGTGCGCGTCTTGCCACACGGGTAGAACGTGCTGAACGGCGAGCGCTTCGCAGTACAACTGCCGCTTGGCTTGCCACCAGGAACCACGATCGCCCGTGTCAATTTCGCCCAAAAGGTTTATCAGCCTCGACACCTGTGAAACCGGTATGTCGTGCTGTGGATCGGCCAACATCTCCGAGCAGGCAGTATCCTGCCACTGCCTCACTTCGCCAGGGATTTCCGGTAGGGTATCCATCGCTGGACTTTGTCAGAGAGCCTCTCACGAGAAACAAGGAATGTCCTACTTCCATTAATCTTGGCGCGTAAACGTACGAAGCGAACAGAGAAATCCCCTAATCGCCTCTTCCTATCTCGGTTTTTGCCAAATGCTGGCTGTCGGAAGTCGGAAAAGGACTGACAGAACTTCTGCCTTCCTGGTTGTGCCAAAACGAAGTTATTGGGTCCGATGAAGTTCGACGATGATGCCACCGAGTTTGAGCAGGCGGTGCATCCCGGAGAACCACATCTCGCGCTCCCAGCGCAGCTCGCACTCGGCACAGACCTGACGCAAATGTTCCCGGTTGTACGTGCGGCAATGCCACAGCCGGCTGCACATCGCCCCGGTGAGCGTGTCCTCGGTGGATAAAAGCAGTAGTTTGCCGCCCGGTTGCAGGACGCGGGCCAGTTCCTTCAGGCCCGGCCGCGGATCGGGCAAATGCTCCAGCACCCAGCCGCACACGATGGCGTCGAACGACGCATCCGCATAGGGCAGGCGTGTCAGGTCGGCCACGGCCTGGCTTACCCGCTCGCTCTTGAGGCGGGCGCGGGCGCGGTGCAGCATGCGCGGCGACAGGTCGAAGCTGGTCAGTACCGCGTCGGGGTCGGCGTGGCGCAGCAGAAAGCGCGAATAGCGGCCGTTGCCGCAGGCGGCGTCGAGGATGCGCTTGCAGCCGCGCACATCGAACGCGCCGGGACGGATCAGCCGGCCCGCCAGCGCCTCGTGACCCGTCAGCAAACCTGTCACGGAGGTCAAGGCGCCGGGAAGGCCGTCGTAATGGTTCTGGATGAAGTTGCGGTACGCGTCGAAGGGTCGTCGCCGCGGCTCGGCGGATTCCAGGGCGCCGCGCAAACCCTTGCGTCGTGAATCCGTCGCCGTCGATTCGGAAGGAGATGTCATTCGGTCCCTGTCAGAAAAAGATACGCCGGTGGTACACCGCCCATTCGAGGGCCAGCAACACCAGCGCGGCCAGGGCGATCCATTTCCAGGTGTCGTAGGTCTGTTGCCGCGTTTGGCCGGCCGTCAGGCGCTGCTGGCCGATCTTGATTTCGTCGCGCGGCTGGATGTTGCTCTCCTCGGCGTCGAGCAGATTGACCGCGAAGCGGCGCTGGCCGCCCGGCCAGCTCACCTCGTAGACGCCGACACGCTCCGTATTTTTGTAGGAAAAATCGCCCGCAACGCCTCGCGTCACCGTCTCGGGCTGCCGGGCCGGGTCGGTCACGTCGATGCGGTCCACCGCCGACTCCGGCCGCAGCGTCTTGATGTCGCCCGGCTGCACGGTCTCCTCGGCCGCCGCGTCGGCGACGTTGCCGAGCGTGTACAGGACGTTGCGCAGGAAAACCGGGAAACTCAACTTGAGGTTCCAGGTCGTCGCCCACTGGCCGCGGTCGTTGACGAGCGGGAACGCCAGCACGAGATCCTGAAACGACCGCCGGGACAGCACGAACAGCACGGCCGTCTCGCGGTCGGTTTCGAGCAGACGCGGCGTGCGCGGCGGCACGCGCGGATCCTTCAGGTCGAAACGAAACGCCTCGGCGAAGGCGATTTCGTCGAGCGCGGTCAGGTGGCGCATCAGCGGGTGGTTGCTGGTCGGGTTGCGGATTTGCGTCTCTTTCAGCGGCGGTATGTCGCCGCGCTTCCACGGCGGCGGTACCGCGTCGATGAAGAACGTGTTGGCCAACGGCATCCCCGCTTCGCTCTCGGGAGCGCAGCGGTCGAAGACGATCAGATCGTACTCGCCGTTGCGCACCGCCCGGCCGTACTTCGCCTCGTCCTTCAGGTCGGTCGGAGCCAGATAGCTCACGTTCGCCACTTTCGCTGTCGCGTCGAGGTCGAAGAAATCGCGGAGAATCTCGTTACCGGGCGTGACGATGAGCACGCGCGCCTTGCGCACCACCCCGAGGACGAGCCAGGCTTCGTCGTCGAGGCGGAACTGGTCGTGGACATCGCGGAGCCGGCAATGCACGACGACGTTGGCGCTGTCGTCCACGCCGCCGAGCGCGAATGTGGCCACGCCCTCGCCCGGAACATCGGCACCGGCATCGCCCTTATCCGGATTGGCTGGACGGAACGTGCGGCCCGGCAGGGTCAGCGTCTGATCGCGCAGGTTGAAATCCTCCTTGCCGGGCACACGCCATTCGACCTCGATCTTTACCGTGGCCGCGTCCTTGCGAAAATTCAGCACGCGCGCGAACAGCTGCACCTTGCTCGAATCCTGCTCGTCGCGCACCGCATTGAGCGTGACGAGTCCGAGATTGTCCACCGCATCGGGACCGGGTTGGCCGATGCGATGGTACTTCAAATCGAGGTTGCCGGCGGCGAAGGAGGACACATCGGGAAAGCGGCCGTCGGAGAGCAGGTGGACCTCGGCGGCGATGCCCTCGGCGGTGACATAGGTGCGCGCCTGGGCCGGGTCTTCGTCCGCCGGCCGCACGGCGACATCATCGGTAGAGCGCAGCGGGTTGGCCAAACTGTCGGCCAGTCGCAGCGCCTCGTCGATGTGCGTCGGCCGCTGCGTTTGCGCGATCTTCTCCACGGCGGCGCGGAGCAAGTTGCGATCGCTCGTGTACGGCTGGAGGATGGACGCCCGCGAATTGAAGGCGATGACCATGCCCATGTCGCCGGGCGAACGGGAGTCGATCTCGCGGAGTGCTTCCTCTTTCGCTCGCTCCAGCCGGCTCTTGCCCGCGTCGGCGACGGCCATGCTCGCCGAGTTGTCCAGCAGCAGAATGAAATGTTTGCCGGTGGTCGTACCGCCGTGGACCTGGAAGGCCAGCACGGAGTAAATGAGCAGCAGTACGATCAGGAGTTGCAAGAGCAGAAGCACGTTGTCGCGCAGCCATTGAAAAAGGCTGTTAACGTGCAGGTCCTCGATGCTCTTCTTCCATAGAAACGTGCTGGGCACTTGCAGCGGTTTGCGTTTGAGTTTGAGGAAGTACAAGAGAATCAGAAGGAACGGCAGGAGCAGCAGCACCACGCCAGCCCAGCGCGGCGTGGCCGGGTGGTAGCTGAGTCCGAAATGTTCTTGCAACCAGCCGTTGACGGCCGGTTCCTGGCCGAAGAGATTCAGGGCGAGCAGGATCGCGCCGGGTAAGGCGAGCAGCAGTAAAACGAGGAGGGCGGTAGGAAACCACAATCCCGCCAGACCGGGACCGCGCTGGAAGGTTCGGACCATGCTTCGCTCTCCCCCTCCTCTCGCCAACTCGTATTGTAGCAGTAGGGTGGGCCGAGTCTTCGAGGCCCACCAGCAGGGGCGTGGTGGGCCTCGAAGACTCAGCCCACCCTACGCGGTCGATGCGGACAGTTGCGAGACAGCGCACGTCAACCGGAGGCGGCCATGAAGGTTTATGAAATCCGCGATCGGTTCGGACTGGACGCCCTGACGCTGGCGGAACGGCCGGAGCCGAAGCCGGGGCCGCGGAACTGCTTGTCCGCATCAAGGCCGCCTCGCTCAACTACCGCGATCTGATGGTCGTCAAGGGATTGTACAATCCCAAGATGCCGCTGCCGCGCATCCCGGTCTCCGACGCCGTCGGCGAGGTGACGGCGCTCGGACCCGGCGTCAGCCGTGTGAAAGTCGGCCAGCGCGTCGCCGGCATTTTCATGCAAAAATGGCTGTCCGGTGAACTGGATGAAGCCAAGGCCAAATCGGCGCTCGGCGGTGCCATCGACGGTTTGTTGGCGGAGTACGCCGTGCTGCATGAGGATGGCGTGGTGGTCCCTCCTGAGCATCTGAGCGATGAGGAGGCGGCGACGCTGCCGTGTGCGGCCGTCACCGCCTGGCACGGACTGGTCACGGAAGGGCGCGTCAAGCCGGGCGATACCGTCCTGTTGCAAGGGACCGGCGGCGTGTCGGTTTTCGCGTTGCAGTTCGCCCGCCTCGCCGGCGCCCGGACGATCATCACCTCCAGCAGTGACGAGAAGCTCCAGCGCGCTCGCCAATTGGGTGCCTCGGAAGGGATAAACTACAAGACAACTCCGGAATGGGGCGACAAAGTGCGGGAGCTGACAGGCGGCCGGGGGGTCGATCATGTCGTCGAGGTCGGCGGAGCCGGCACACTGGGACAATCGCTGCGCGCGGTGCGCATGGGCGGACAGATCAGCCTCATCGGCGTGCTGTCCGGCGGCGGACAGGCGAACCCCATGCCCATCCTCATGAAGAATGTCCGCGTCCAGGGCATTTTCGTCGGCTCACGGGAGATGTTCGAGGCGATGAATCGCGCCATCGCCGCCAATGGCTTGCGGCCGATCGTCGATCGCGTCTTCCCCTTCACCGAGGCGGACGAGGCATTTCGTCACATGGAGAAGGCCGGACATTTTGGCAAGATATGCATCCGCGTGGACGGGCGTTAAAGCTCTGCCTAATGCGTTGTCTCTTTTGAGAAAAAAGCACGCCCGAGGGAAAAAATGCTTGACGCGCTCCCCTCCGCCGATTAAGAATTTATCATATTTCACATTTCGGCACCCCACTCTTTAGCCTGGGGCCAACCGGATCGGTTCACGGACTCGCGAACCGCAGGGCGCTCCATCCGGGATTGCCGAAGGGACGATAAATACGACTCTGATCGCCCAAGAGGGTCGCGCCCAATGTTATGCCATTTGCTCACCTCTCAGACTCAAAGCCCGAAGCATCTTTCGGGCTTCGTCGCTTTCGATTTCCTGTCTTCATCTTCCTTTTGAAGGAGTCCTGTCGTGACTCGAACTCGTCCTTTGTCCCAAGCCGCGCGGGTCGGCTTCACGCTGATTGAGTTGCTGGTGGTGATCGCCATTATCGCCATCCTCATCGGCCTCTTGCTGCCGGCCGTGCAGAAGGTGCGCGAGGCGGCGGCCCGCGCCCAGTGCCAGAACAACCTCCGGCAATTGGGTCTGGCGGCACAGAATGCCAACGATACCCAGGGCCGGCTGCCGCCGCAGGCCGGCAACTACGGCGGGGCCTTTCTCGCCCCCCTGTTCTTCCACCTGCTGCCGTATATCGAACAGCAGAACGTCTGGAACGGGGCCCAGTTTCTCTCGATCGCCAATGTCGGAGCAGGGACTCCGGGCACGGTCATTAACATCGGCATCATTTGGCCCGTGTGGGACTCGGTCAACGTCAGCAGCAACACCTGGCTGCGCCAGACGCGTATCAAGACGTACCAGTGCGGCAGCGATCCCAGCATCGGCCAATGCCTCGACTGGTGCAACGGCGACAGCTCCTACGCCGGCAATTTCCTGGTCTTCGGCGGGATGAACAATATCAACGTCACGCCAAAATCGAGCAACTGGAACACCGTCTGGGACGGCAAGACGAGGTATCCCGCCTCCATCCCGGACGGCACGTCGAACACGATCTTCTTTGCCGAAAAGTACGCGCGCTGCAATGGCAACGGCAACCCCGGCGGCAATTGGTGGATGCGCGGCATCCTGCACGGATCGACCAGCGCCCTGAAGGGAGGCGATGATAGCTATCCCGGCGATCGGTTGTCCGGGGTCTTCGCCGGCGGTAGAGGCAACGATGGGACGCGCTGGCTCCAGGGAACAGCCTCGCTGTTCCAGGTCCAGCCCCTCAAATTCTTGGCGACAAGCGGTGGCGGCGGCAGGTGCGACAAGCGGCTGGCTTCGTCCGGCCACACGGGCGGGATGAACGTGGGCATGGGCGACGGCAGCGTGCGCTTCTTGCCCCAGGGCATCAGCGCGACCACCTGGTTCTTCGCCTTGACACCTGCCAATGGCGAAGTGCTCGGCGCCGACTGGTAGAATGAAATCGCGTCCTGGCGAACCGGCTGCGTGAGTTGCCGGGTGCGGCCAATGCACCCGGCAACTCACGCAGCCGGTTCGCCGAGGTGTCTCATCTAATACGATGTCGTGTTGAGGGAGATTGGCCGATGAGATGGATGGCGTTGGGATCCGGACGGCTCGGTCTCACGATCCGCCTGGTCCTGTCTGTGCTGTTGCCGGTCGCGATTGGCTGCGCGCCGAAAACCGCCAAGGTGTCGGGCACTGTTCTGTACAATGGCAAGCCGTTACCGGGCGGGCGGCTGACGTTCCGCCCGGCAGATCCCAGTCGCAACTCCGTCATGGCCGAGCTGGACGAGCAGGGCAATTATTCCACGGAACTCCCCATCGGAGAGGTCCAGGTTTGCATCGATAACCGCGAGTTGGAGCCGATCAACACCGCTCCGAGCACCATCTTGCCCGAGGGCCTTTCGCCCGAGATAAAGCAAAAGCTGAAGGGGGACACCAAAGCGGGCAATGCCTCCTCCGGGCCTCCTCCCAACGCCCCCGACAAGCTTCCGGGAAAATACGTGCCAATCCCCGAAAAGTATTACACTGTTGAGCAATCGGGACTCCAGTTCACGGTGCGCGGCGGCGAACAAAAGCAGGACATCGAACTGAAGAAGTGATCGCGCCCGAGGAGGCCATCAACGGGTTTGTAAGTTAGGAATCTTGGCCGTGGCTGTGTGGTCGCCCTGTTGCTGTCTGCGCCGGTAGGGCGATCCCGGGCGCTCCCTGAGGTAGCGGTCCAGGCGCCCATCCTCGCTCAGGGCCGCCGCACGCAGTTGTAGGATCGCCTCCGCCCCCTCCCCGCGGTTCCAGTACTTCTGCTTGCTCTTCACCCGTGCGTTAACCTGCCCCACCAGCGACTCCACCAGACTGCTCGTGACCGGCAGCCCTTGCTGCCTGTACTCCGGGTACTTCATGCGCTCCTTGTTGTGGCCGAAGTAGCCCAGCGCCTCCGCCACCGTGCGCCGCGGGTCACTCGCCGGCAGCTCCTCCCCCGGTGGCGGCCGCCCCACGCGCCCCTGCCAGTCCTGCAACTGCTCGATCACCTCCGCCACCCGGCCCTGCCAGCACGCGCAGCCACCGCACGTATTGGTCCCGAGCGCTTGGCCTCCTCGGCCGCCAGCGCCCACGCCGCCCGGTACACGTAGCAGAGCACGTGCAAGAAGTCGGCGACCGGCACGAAGCCCGCGAAGTAGCGCTGCTGCAGCTTCCAGTTGTAGGCCGCCCCGTCCGCCACGAATGCCTTGCGCTGCGCCCGGTAGAAGTCCCGCTCCTTGGCCTCCACCGCCACCATGCGCCCGAACGCCCGACTGTTGGCCATGCTCGCCACGCACGTACGCACCCGCTTGCGCGGCGGCCACGACTCGTCCTCGGTGTCGCGCCGGTCCGCCGGCTGCCGGGCCTGGTTTTCCAGGGGTCCGGCCGTATCCGCCGCCTCGCCCGCTTGCCCCGCCATCTGTTGCACCAGTCGCTCGACGCGGCGCGGCAGCAGGAACGACGGCGGCGGTTCGGGCTGCGGGTCCTGCGCGGAGACTTTGCTTTCGAGACTGACCAGGCAGGCGATCTTGTCCTCCTTGTTCTGCGCCGCGTGGACGCCCGCGCCGCGTCGGTGGCGCGGGTGGCGCAGCCGCCCGCCATCGACCTCGACGGCCACGACCCCCGGCGTCGCCGCCACACGCACCGGCACTTTGCTGCGGCTGAGGCCTGCCTTGCGGTCGCGCTGCCCCACCAGTTCGGCACCGACCAGCCCGGCCAGGGTGCGCACGTGCTGCGCGGAAATGGGCAGGCCGGTCTGTGTCAGAGCGCAGGCGGCGTCGGCGAAGGAACCCAGCCGCGCGGCGAGTTGGACGATCAGGCGCAGGGCAGCGGGGGAGTAGCCGTGGTTATCCAGGCGCAGTGGGGTTCGCTGGGGGGAAAAAGTCCCGCCGGCAGGCGGGGCAGTGGCAGGCCGGCTCGCTGTGGCGGACGGTGGCCCCGGGCGTGGCCAGGTCGCGCGGTTCGCGTCGAACCGGACAGGGGGTGCCGCAGGCGGGACAGGGTTGCTCTTCGCCAAGAGTCTGGGCCTGTTGCTCCAAGGTGGTGGATAGGGTTCCCTCAGTCAGGCCGGCCGCGGCAGCGCGGGCAATTTGCTCCATAGCGTCGAAGTCCACGTCGAGGCCGGGGCCACCTTCACCGAAGGCGCGTTTGGCGACGATTTTGCCCCAGCCGGCGGCCAAGTCGCGGATCTCCTGGAGCATCTCGGGGGTGAGCTGACGGCGCGGCATGGCGTGTCCTGTCTTGTGCTTGCGGAAATGGTAGAGAGCGAAGTCCTTCAGCCTTTGTATGACCCACCCCTCTCCCCTGCAAAGCTGTTGATGGCCTCGCGCCGAGATCGGGGACGGATTGCCCTGGACAGCTTTCCGCGTCCTCCGATAGGCTGCGGGGATGACTGCTGGAGAACCGACGGATTATCTCGTCGATATCGACACCTTCCGCGGACCCCTCGACTTGCTCCTCTACCTGGTCAAGCGCGACGAGGTGGACGTCCGCGACATTCCCATTGCGCGCGTGGCCGAGCAGTTCAAGGAATACCTCGGCGTCTTGCAGCTGATCGACGTGGAGCGGGCCGGCGATTTCCTCGTCATGGCCGCGACGCTCATGGAAATCAAGAGCCGGATGCTCTTGCCCCGGCCGGAGGAGTCGGCCGAGCCGAGCGATGATCCGCGTCAGGAACTGGTCAAGCAGCTCGTGCAGTACAAACGGTTCAAGGACGCCGCGGCCGTGCTGGAGGCCCGCGCCGAGGAACAAAGTCAGCGCCTGCCGCGCCAGCCCGTTCCCATGCCAACCCAGGCCGCACCGCCGCCGCTCAAGCCCGTCGAGTTGTGGGATCTTGTCAGCGCCTTCGGCCGGCTCATGCGCGAGACGCTTGCCCTGCAACCGCAAATCATCGCGGTGGACACGACACCGTTACACGTCTACATGGACGCGATCGTCCGGCGGCTGGAGCGCGCGAAGCGACTGCCGTTTTCCGAATTGTTCACGCCGCCGCACACGCGCGGCCGGCTCGTCGGCCTGTTCCTGGCCGTGCTCGAATTGACCAAGACGCGCCGCATCCTCCCCGAACAGGACGACACCTTCGGAGACATCTGGCTGTCGGTAACCCCGGAACCTCCGCCCGGCAACTCCAGTCCGGAAAACCCGGACGGAAGTGCGGATTAGGCCGAGCCGGCGGAAACGCCGCCCTCGATTTTTCGCGCTTTTGCTGACGGATCGGCGAATCCATCCGGTAACTTCACGAGTAGGATTCCCGGAGCGTTGGACCAACGGTTCGCAACCCCGTCCGCACCATCCAAGGAGTCGCATCATGCGTTTGCTCGGTGCCCTGTGTCTTTTCGCCGCCGGCACGGTCGTGTGGGCGGCCGACGAAGCGAAATCAATCGCCACCGCCCAGGCGACCGGCCTGTCCATCCGCAAGCCGCTGCCGCCCAAGAAGAAAGAGAGGTTCACCTTCGCGCCGCCGGGGACCGGCCTCGAAGTGACCCTCTCCGCTCCCGGAAAGTTCATCCTCGGCATCGACTCCAAGGCGAGCAAACTCGGCCATTTCACCGACGACAAGAAGACCAAGCTCGACACCGGCGGCGGCTTCGGCGGGACGTCCTGGCTGAATGAATTCACCCAGATCACCCCCGACGGTGAACGGTGCGCCATCCAGCTTACCGCCCAGGCTCCGCCGGCGAAGGATGCGAACAAGATCCTGGTCGGGGCGACGGTGGTCCTCAAGTGCGGCGCCGACGAGAAGGCGACGGAGATGAAAAAGATCGCCATGAAGCTCAACACTCAGGCGACGGTCGGCGCGTTTACGGTCAAGGTGCTGGGGGAAGGCTCGAACTTTTCGGGCGGGCAGGTGGAAATTCAGTCCGACGCGAACAACATCAAGAAGGCGGAGTTCTTCGACGCCAACGGCAAAGCGATTGAGATCGCCATTCAGCCGTTTCGGAACAATCCCTTCACGCCAGCGGGGAAAATGAAACACGCGATCTCGTACTTCCTGCCCAAGAAGATGGACGCGATATCGGTTAAAGTCACGTATTTCAACAAGGTCGAGTCGGTAAGTGTGCCGTTTGATCTGAGCGTGGGCCTCGGCCTGGAATGAGTGCCGCCCACATAGCCCCCGGCTTGCCGGGGGAAATCAAACACCCCCGGCAAGCCGGGGGCTATGTGTATTCACCCCACACGTCCGGCAGTGGGGCCGTCACCGTGAGGGGTTCGTAGCGAATGGGGTGCAAGAACGTCAAAGAATAAGCATGTAAGGCGATAACGCGATCGCGCGGTAATTCCGCCGACGGGCCGAATGGTAAGCGCGAACCGTACAGGACATCGCCGCGCACCGGCCAGCCGCGTGCCGCCGCCTGCACACGGATCTGGTGCATCCGCCCCGTCTCCGGCTCGATTTCCAGCAAGGCACTATCGTCCGTTTGGCGCAAACACCGATAACGCAGCACGGCCCGCCGCGCTCCCGGCGTGTCCGCCGCGACGCGCTCCGTCCGCGCCTCTTCCTTCACCTTCAGAAGCCAATCCTCCCAGACGCCCTCGGTGGGAGGTAATTCCCCGGCGGATGAAACCTCGACCAGTGCCCGGTACACTTTGCGGACCTGCCGATTCTGAAATTGCTCGGCCAGCCGCCGCGCCGCCTTGGTGTTGCGCAAGACCACTACCCCGGACACTGGCCGGTCCAGCCGGTGCGGGATGCCGAGGTAGACGTTGCCGGGTTTGTGGTAGCGTTCCTTCAAATACGCCTTGACCATCGCTTCCAGTGTCGGAATGCCGGGCGGCACCCCTTGCGTCAAGAGCGGCGCCGGCTTGGTCACCGCCAGGCAATGGTTGTCCTCGAACAGGATGTGCAGCGGTTCGGGCACGGGATGTTCACATAGCCCCCGGCTTGCCGGGGGAAGCACCCCGGCAAGCCGGGGGCTATGTGTTCTAGGCATTCTTCATCGGCGGCAGCTCGGCCGCGACGCCCGCCTTGCCGATCTCTTTTTTCAGGTGCTCCAGCGCCTTGTTCAGCACGCGATCGACGAACGGCTTCTTCTCCTTGCCGTCCTTTTTGGCCGACTCGACCGGCTTGGGCTTGGTGCGGAAGACGTCGCGCTCGTTACGATAGATCATGTATTCCAGGCGCTCCTCGTCGTTCATGGGCACCTCAAAGCCGCGGTCGGCGAGGGTGAGGAGCTTGAGTTTGTACGGATTGATCTCCTCCACGCTCAGGAACTTGCCCAAGGCGTCGAGGTAGTCCTTGTCCTGCGTGAAGCGCGTATCGGGGAAGCCTTTCAACTTGGTGACCACGGCTTCGGGAACGCCGGCAGTGCGCAGGGCGGCGAGGGAGTCCGGCGTCAGCTTGTAGCCGCTGTCGTTGGGGCGGACGCCCCAATCGTCGGTGTCCTTGCTGTCGGGGAAGCGGTGGATGTTTTTGCCGCTGGGCCGCCAGTAGCTGGCCGTCGTCAGCTTCAGCGCGCCGCGGTCGCCGCCCTCGTGCATCTCGATGATGTTCTGTACGCTGCCCTTGCCGTAGGTGCGTTCGCCGATGACCACGGCGCGTTTGTGATCTTGCAGCGCCGCCGACAGGATTTCGCTGGCGCTGGCGCTGTAGCGGTTGACCAACACCGCCATCGGGTAGTCGCTCTGCGGGTGACAAGAGCGTCCCATCCGGCTTGGCGTCGTAAACTTCTTCCTTGTGATTGCGGCCCTTGGTGCTGACGATGCGGCCGTCGTTCAGAAACAGGTCGCTGATCTCGACGGCCGCCCGCAGCAAACCGCCGGGGTTGTTGCGCAGATCGATGATGAGGCCGCGCGCCCCGTCGCGCTGCACCTGCTCGACCGCGTCGCGCATCTCCTTGGCCGCCGTCTTGCTGAAGCTGGTCAGGCGGATGTAGCCGATCTTGTTTTCCTTGTCGATCACATAGTCCCACGCCTTGGGGTCGTCGGCCTTGCGGCGGTCGCCGAGCACGCTGGGCACGACGATGATGGCCCGCGTGATGGGGATGTCCACCGGCTCCTTGGCCCCCTCGTGCAGCACCGTCAGCGTCACCTTTTGTCCGGGGTCGCCCTGGATCAGATCGACCGCCTCGTTCATGCGCATGTTCTCGGTCGATTTGCCGTCGATTTTGAGGATGAGGTCGCCGGCCAGGATGCCGGCCTCGTAGGCGGGGGTGCCGACCATGGGACTGATAACGGTCAACTGGCCGCGATTCTGCCGATCCGGGCCGACCTGGATGCCGACGCCGCCGAACTTGCCCTCGCTCTGCTTCTCGAACTGCTTGTACTCGCGCGGCGGAATGTAGGCCGAGTGCGGATCGAGCCGTTCCAGCCCGCCGTTAATCATGTCCTCGACGAGCTTGCGTTCCCGGTCCTGATCGACATCCACGACGTAGTGCTGCCGGACCTCGTGCAGCACATCAACCACCAGGCGGACCAATTCGTAATCCTTGTCCTTCTCGCGGGTGGGAGCGCTGTAGGAGACGGTCAATCCGAGCATGGACACGGCGGCGATGGCGAGCAACCAGAACAGGTTCCGGCGTGACATGAAACGCGATCCTCCGGGAAGGCGGCAAAGCGTTAGCGGACGGCGGTCGCGGCACGTTCGGCCCAACCGTCCCGCACCGGATTATACTTCCTGGCCAGCTGTCAAGCGAGGGGAGAAAAAGGCTGCCCTTCGGCTCACCTTTTGCCCCTCAAAATTGAAATCGCGCACTGAGCAAGCTCCAGCCGGATCGTTTGCGCGGAAAGTATCATTAAAAATTATCTATTCTACCGAAACATCCCAAATTACCTTTGACGTGCGGCCCACGGCTTCTTATCGTCTAAGCTAGACCTGTTCAGATTGCCTGAACAGCGCAAGTTTCCTCTCCGGACGGTTGGAGAGGTTCCGTCGATCATTTCAGTGAGGAGGTTGCGCATGTACAGTCTGGTTTTGGCCACCATGTTGACGACCGGCGCGGCGACGCCGGACTGGCGCTTCGGCTGCTGCGGCGGCTGTTGCGGTGGATGTTGGGGTTGTTGCGGCGGATGCTACGGTTGCTGCGGTGGGTGCTGGGGCTGCTGTGGCGGCTGTGGCGGCTGTTGGGGTTGTTACGGCGGCGGCGGGGGGTACGGCGGTTGCTACGGCGGCTGCTACGGCTGCTGCGGCGGCTGCTACGGCGGTTGCTGGGGATGCTACGGCTATGGCGGTGTAGCTGCACCGGCCGCGGTGGTGCCGACTTTGCCGGCAGCGCCCAAGAAGGAGGAGAAGAAAACGACCTACTTGGGCAACGCGGCCGCGGTGGTCCTGAAAGCTCCCGCTGGCGTCCGCTTGTCCGTCGAGGGGCGAGTCATCCCGCGCACGGCGATCGAGGAGACGTTCCGCACGCCCGACCTCGAACCCGGCTATGCGTATACCTATTCATTCCGGGCCGAGGCCATCGTGGAAGGTCGTCCGGTCGCCTACACCAAGAGCGTCCGCGTCCAGTCGGGCCAGACCACCGAAGCGGACTTCACCCGGTTGACGACGGAGGGCCGAGACGTGGCGAGGGTCACGGTCAAACTCCCCGCCGACGCCCGGTTGTATGTGGACAACGTCGTCTGCCCCCTGACTTCGGATACCCGAACCTTTAACACGCCGGAGCTGGATGTGGGGCGGAGCTATTTCTATACCCTCAAAGCGGAGGTCATCCGCGACGGCGAGAAGCTCACCCGTAGCACGCGGGTCGTTGTGGAAGCCGGCAAGGATGTGACAGTCGAGTTCAAGGATCTGCCCGTGCAGTCCGCCAGTCGATAACGATTGGTTGGCCATGATTTCTGTTAGCCGCGAGCCGCAGGCGAGCGCGGATACGCGCTCGCCTGCGGCTATTTCTTGAGCACCACCTCAAAGCCGAGGGGGTCTTCCCGGATTTCGCAGGTCTTAAAAGGCGTCTGGGAGGCCATACTGAGGAACTGTTCTCGCGAGTACGCCCTCTTGCGCAGCTTGTTCAAGATTAACTTCGTCAGCAGAGAACTACCCCATCCCAACTTCATGTTCTTCACATGGGCGTCAATGTCGGAGGCCGAGGCGTCGGGCCGCAAGTCGAGGATGAGTGCTTGGCCGCCGGCCTTGAGCACTCGGTGCATTTCGTTCAAGGCTCCGACCGGCTCCGTGAAGTTCTTGAATGCGGCACGGCAGACGATCAGGTCAAACGAGTCGGAGGCGAACGGCATGTGGGCCGCATCGCCGTGATGAAAGGCGACCGTTACGCCCGCCTTCTCGGCATTCTCGGAAGCCATGCGGACAAACGTTTCGCTGATGTCCAGCCCAACGACCCGATAAGACCCAAGCTTGGCCAGTTCGATCGCCAGGTATCCGGGGCCGGGGGCGACCTCCAGGACACTCGCGCCCTCCGCCAGCAAGCTGGCTATCCTCTTGGCATGTTCTCGATACTCTCCAATGTCCTTGCCGGTGTTCCGGGCATACCAGCGGGCGAGAAACCCCTCTAACGGGAGACCTTTGTAGGCTTTTTTCGGTTTCGTCGTCATGGGTGCCCCCTTTCATTCCGGGCGGAAAAGGATGTCCGTTTCATTTAATTTCGTCCAGCAGGTGCAATAATTCGCGCCCACGCCTAGGCGGGATAGTTCCCTCCAGCCGGAAAGTAGCAGACCGGCTCTGCCGGCATCGAACTTGCATCTATCTTGAATGAGGACAAAAGAGGAGGATTATCATGTCTACGCTTTGCCTTCTGGCTCAGAACGACGCCGCGAATTTGTTCGGCGGGTTCGCCGCGCTCGTCATCGTCATCTGGGTGCTTGCCATTGCCGCCAGCAACTTCTGGCTGTGGATGCTGATCGATGCCTTGACGAACGAGCCGACGACCAATGAAAAGATTTTGTGGTTTTTGGTCATCTTCTTTCTCCACTTCCTCGGGGCGCTGGTCTACTTCTTCGTCCGCCGCTCCGGGCGGACGACCGCCGTGCGCTGACGGGCCGGACGCGACCCCTCCTCCCCGCGGCCGGAATGCCGTATGGTAAGGGTGGAAGACCCTTTACCCGGCCCCGGAGACGGCAGGCATGGCCCACTCCTCGAACGCGGCGGAGCGCTGGATCGCCGAGCGCATGCGGCATATTGAATCTTCCGGCATCCGCAAAGTCTTTGAGCTGGCTCGCAGCCTCAAGGACCCGGTCAACCTCAGCATCGGCCAGCCGGAATTCGACGTGCCCGAGCCGATCAAGGCCGCCGCCCACGCCGCCATCGACCGCGGCGCCAACGCCTACACCGTCACCCAGGGCATTCCCGAACTGCGGTCCAAGATCCACGCCGACGTTCAGGCGCGCTACCGCCATGCCGACCGCGAGACGTTCGTCACCAGCGGCACCAGCGGCGGTCTGCTCCTGGCCCTGTGCTGCACCGTCAACCCCGGCGACGAGGTGATCGTCTTCGACCCCTACTTCGTCATGTACCCGCACCTCGTCACGCTGGCCGGCGGCCGAACCGTCTACGTCGATACCTATCCCGATTTCTCGATCGACCCCGATCGCGTTCGCGCCGCCCTGACGCCGCGCACCAAGGCCATCCTCGTCAACAGCCCGGCCAACCCGACCGGACGCCTGCACTCCCGCGAAGTCCTGCGCGACCTGGCGCGCCTGGCCCACGAACGCGGCGTGCTGCTTTTGAGCGACGAGGTCTATCGCGTTTTCTGCTACGACCAGCCGTTCGTCAGCCCGGCGGAGTTCAACGAAGACGTGGTGGTCTTCGACGGCTTCAGCAAGGCGTACGGCATGACTGGCTGGCGTCTCGGCTTCGCCCACGGCCCGCGCCGTGTCGATCGAGGAGATGATCAAGCTGCAGCAGTTCAGCTTCGTCTGCGCCCCGAGCATGGTGCAGCACGCCGGCGTCGCCGCCTGGGACTACGACGTATCCGGCATCGTCGCCGACTACCGCCGCAAGCGCGACCGCATTTACGAGGGGCTGAAGGACCGCTACGAGTTGGTCCGCCCGGAGGGCGCGTTCTACGCATTTCCGAAGGCGCCGCACGGCACCGGCACGCGCCTTCGTCGCCGAGGCGATCCGCAACAACCTGCTGCTCATCCCCGGCAATGTCTTCAGCCGCCGCGACACGCACTTCCGCCTCAGCTACGCGGCCGACGAGCGCACTCTAGATCGGGGGATCGAGATCCTCAATCGCATCGTCTGAACTCTCTCGCTACCTTGGGGCAAATCGGGGATATTATCGTTGCACTCCGACTCGGGGCCGCTGACAATGCTCCGCATCACCCTTCAGGAGGTTGCCCCATGATGACTCCTCGGATTCAACGCAGTTCTTGGTCTTTCCCCGTGCTGGTCCTTGCCGGCTTGGCGCTCCTCGTGGCCGGCGTCGGGATATGGTTCCTGCGACCGTCGCCGAAGCACACCGCCCGCACGCAACTCCACGTCCCCGTCAATCCGCCGAATCTTCTCGACCCTGTGGAGAATCGGCTCACCGGCGAGGCGTTCCTGCGCAACCAAGCCTACATCATCAAAGATCACTTCGTTCTCAATGCGGTCCTCAACGACCCCCAGGTGGCCGGGCTGTCCGTAATCGAGGAGCAGTCGGACCCGCTTCAGTGGCTCCGAGACGAGATCAGGATCGATTTCCCCGGTTCGGAGTTTATTCAGATCAGCATGAGCGGCGATCGGCCGCACGATCTGCTTGTCTTGGTCAACGCCGTGCGCAGGTCTTACCTGGAAAAGACCACCGACAAGGAGATCGCAGAGCGCGAGAACCAGTTGAGGACGCTCAAGGAGGTCCGAACGGACTGGGAGAAGCGCTCCCAGTCCAGCCGGAAGAAGCTGCGGATGCTTCAGGAGCAGGCCGGCGTCATCGACGCCAACAACATGGCCCTCTTGCAAAAGATGGCCCTCGAAGAGATGGAGGCGGCGCGGAAAGAGTTGCTGCGGGTGCGCGGCGAAATCCGCCAGTTAGTGGTCGAGATAGGCTTGCATCCCGATTGGGTTGACGGAATCTGGCCGCGCTACGCCGCCGCCCTGAGTTGCCTCCCCGGCCCCGCTTTGCCCGTGAATGTCGCCTTCATCAGTCTGCTTCGGGACGAATACCTGGTCGCCAGGCTGCGATCCCGACTCGTCGTCTCGCAAGCGCGCCTCGACAGCGACCCGATCGCCGCCGAGCTTCTCAAGAAGATCGGTAAATTGAAGGCGGACATCATCACCGTTAAGGCGAACAGTCCTTCGGAGGAGGCGTTCCGGAAGGACAGCGCGGCGTTGCGTTCGGCCTTGGAACTGGCCCAGAGGGAACTCGCGCAGCGCCGGCAGGAATTGCGCAACCAACTGGAAGAGGAAGCTCGCGCCTGCGCCTCGGAGCCAGTCAACCGTGCGCGTTCGCCTCGGGAGCGTTTGGCGGTGGCGCGGGAGTTGGAACGGCGACTCCTGGAGGAGATCCAGAGGCTGGACGAAATGAAGGTGAACAAGAACAAGATGGCAGTGGATCTCGTCGATATCAAAGACGAAGTCGCCAAGGCCGAAGACATCTTGAGACGGGTGAACCAGAAGATCGACCAGATGGAAATGGAGCAAAAAGCGCCGCCGCGCGTCCGCGAGTTTGGCGAGGGAGAGATCATCAAGCCGGACGACAGAGAAAGCAGGTTGTGGACCACCGCTTCCGTGTCCCTGGCGGGCCTGGGCGTCGTTCTCCTGGCTTTCGCCGGGATTCGCTTCCTCGCCCCGAGTCCTCCGGCCCTCCTGTCCCAGGAGTCGGAAACAACTTCCGATTGATTACAAGCGAGTCGGCAGCAGTAGGACGGCGGGGTTCTGAAGTTGTCGCAGGATGACATTGGCGAACGCGGCACCGACGGCGCCATCGACCACGCGATGATCGAACGAGAGCGACAGGTAAAGGATGTCGGCCGGCCGAATCTGTCCGGCGGCGTCGTAGACGGGACGCTTGACGATCTTGCCGACGCCGAGGATCGCCACTTCGGGATGATTGATGACCGGCGTGGAGATCAGGCCGCCGAGGTTGCCGACGGACGTGACGGTGAAGGTGCCGCCCAGCAGATCCTCGCGGCGCGACTTGCCGGCGCGGGCGGCGGCGCTCAGCCGTTCGATCTCCCGCGCGATGTCGCCGAGGTCCTTCTTATCGGCGTCGTGAATGACGGGCACTATCAATCCCGATGGCGTGGCCACCGCGATGCCGATGTGATAGCGATCGTGCAGGACGATTTCGTCCGTCTTCTCGTCGAGGACGGCGTTGACGATCGGCACTTCCTGGAGGGCGGCGACGACCGCCTTGACGAAGAACGCCAGATAAGTGAGCTTCACCCCGGCGCGGGCATACGGGTCGCGCAGGCCGTCGCGCAGCCGAACCAGTTCGGTCACGTCGCATTCGTCGATGTAGCTGTAATGCGGGATGGAGCGCTTGGCCACGACCATGTGCTGGGCGATGCTGCGGCGCAAGCCCTGCATCTTGATGCGCGTGCCCGGCTTTCCGTAATCCACCGGCGCCTCGGCCGGCGCCGCCGGAGCGCTTACTTGAATCCGCGGCGCCAGGTCTTCGAGGAGGACACGGCCTTCCGGCCCGCTGCCGTGGACGGCGCCCAGGTCGATGCCGAGCTTGCGGGCCAGGTCGGCGCACGGACGGCGCGGCCTTGACCGGCAGCCGGCCCGCCGCCTCTTTCCGCACCGGCCCGTTCTGACTCCTCGCCGCAGCGAGCGGCGGTCGCTCGGCCGTATCGGTTGCGGATGCCGGCGCGGATGGCGTAGATCCCTCGTAGGTGAGAAGCGCCTGACCCACTTTGATTTGCTGGCCGGGTTGGGCACGGAGGGCCGTGATCTTGCCGACGAAGGGCGAGGGCACTTCCATCGTGGCCTTATCGGTCATCACTTCCACGAGCGGTTGGCCGCGCTTGACTGTGTCGCCGGGCTGAACGAGCCAGCGGATCAGCTCGGCCTCATACACGCCTTCGCCGATTTCGGGCAGTGCGAAGTCCATGACGTTTCTCACAAGAAGGAACTAACCACAGAGTCACAGAGAACACAGAGAAAAACACAAAGAAGACTAACAAAAAAGAGCGGAAAGGATGAGCAGATAGAAAGCCAAGCACTCTTCTGATTTGCTATTATTCCTCTTCTTTTCTTCTCTGTGTTCTCTGTGACTCTGTGGTTAGTTTTTATGCTGCCTCCGTGACGACGGCACGCAAGGCGTCCTTGATTTCGCGCGCTTGTGGCACGGTGTTCTGTTCGTACACCTGATTCAGCCCGATGCCCGGCACATGCTTGCCGGCCACCAGACGCGGGCGGACCAGCAAATCGTAGAAGTGCTCGTCAATGACCCGGCGCAACAGATGCTCGCCGTAGTTGGTCACTTCCGTGTCCTCGTTGACGATTAGCAGCCGGCCCGTCTTGCGCACGCTGGCGCTGATGGCTTTCCAATCGTAGGGGAAGATGCTGCGTAAATCGAGGACATCGCAAGATTGGCCGGTCTCCGCCGCCAGGTCGTCGGCCGCCTGCACGCACAAGGGCAGCGTCCGCCCGTAACTTATCACCGTGGCATCCGTCCCCTCGCGGATCAGGGAGGCGATACCGAGAGGAACGTAATACGGCTGTACATCCGGCCAGCGCGGCTGCCAGGAACTGCGATCGCCGAGCGGGGCGTCGATGCGCTCCTTCAACTCCTCGTCGCTATTCGGCTCACCGGGAATCTTCTGTTCGCCGCGGACGCGCAACAGTGCCTTGGGCAGCAGCACCATGACCGGATTGGGATCGGCGATGGCCGACAACATCAGCCCGTAGGCGTCGAGCGGGTTGCTGGGCATGACGATCTTCCAGCCGGCCAATCGGCTGGCCCAGCTCTCGAAGGAGTGCGAGTGGTACAGGCTGCCGCGAATGCCCGAACCGCTCGGCGTCATGACCACGATCGGCATCTCGTAATTGCCCGCGCCGGCCCATCGCTGGTTGCCGGCCACCTTGAGCAGGTCGATGGTGTTGAAGCCGTAGTCGCAGAACTGAATCTCGGCCACTGGCCGGCCGCCAGCGTAGGCGATGCCCATCGCCGTGCCGATGATGCCACGCTCGTCCAGCGGCGAGTTCCAGGCGGTTTTCAGTCCCTGCGTGGCCGTGAACACGCCGCCGAGCGGCGGCCCCACATCTTCGCCGAAAATGTCGGTGACGCCGAGGTTCTCCTCGGCGTAATGCAGCGCCAGGCGAACGGCTTGAACCAGCGTGGCCATTAAGCTCCTCAAATCTAACCACAGAGTCACAGAGAACACAGAGAAGATAAGAAAAGAACAAAAACTCAATCAGGAGGTTCTCTGCCCTACAATTCTTTCTTTTTTGTTTTTCTTCTCTGTGTTCTCTGTGACTCTGTGGTTAGTTCAGTTCTTCGGCAATCCCGTGTAATCGCCCGGATACACCGCATCGACCGAGCTGGGCGCATACGTGTGCTTCTCGACATCCGACGGCTTCGGCATCGGCTCGCCCAGCACCTGCTCGACGGCCGCCTCCACCTCGGCGAGCGCCTCCTCGTGCGTATGCTCGATGGCCACCGCGTCGAGGACGCCGGCCCGGCGCAGCTTCTGCTCGAACAACTCGATCGTGTCCGGTTCGTTCGACACCCGCTGTGCGCCGCTGGAGGATGAATGGCCGTGCAGCCGTGAGACCATCGCCTCCAGCATGTAGGGCCGGCGCTCGCGGCGACAGTGTTCCGTGGCCCGGCGGATGGCGTGCCAACTGGCGATGGGATCGTTGCCGTCCACGACTTCGCCGCGGATGCCGAATGCTTTGCCACGATCGATAACGTGCTTCTCGCCGTGCTGGCTGCATGCCGGGGTCGAGATGCCCCAGCCGTTGTTGGTGACGACGATCAGCACCGGCAACTCCTGGCCGGGCCGGGTGCTCCAGACCAGGCACGACGCGAAATCGCCTTCGGCGGTTCCCGCTTCGCCGCCGGTGACGATCGTGATGCCGTCGCCGCCGTGACGCTTCTGCACGAGCGCCGTGCCGGGCGCCATGACGTGCTGCACTTCGATGACGGAGGTGACCGGCAGCACGTTCCAGTCGCGGTGGGCGAAATGGCTGGAGAAATTGCGGCCCATCGAGTGCGTGTCCGTGGCGGTCATGGCCATTTGCCGGATGCCATCCACCAGGGGCATACCCATGGCGACGAGGGTAGCGCTGTTGCGGTAGTGCAGGTGCAGGTAGTCGAAGGCGGGGCCATGGCCTTTTTTGACTTGCAGTCCCAGGCAGGTGTTGAACGCTTCCTCGCCCGGCCCGCCGATCCAGAAGTACCCCTGGCCCGACTTGCTCATCTTGATCATCCGCTCTTCCATGGCGCGGGTGCGAACCATGATGCGGTAGATCTCCAGGCAGCGCTCAGCGGGCAGCGATTCGCGCCCGCTGAAAACTTCAGGGACGAGCAGACTGACCCCCTCACCCCCGAAGGAATTAGTTGGATTGGGCATGCCGCGTCTCCTCCTCGGAGGACGGTTGGGTTTCTCTCCTCGCCGGGCCGCCGCGCCACGGTCGAGAGGGGCGGGAGCGAAAGTTCACTTCGAGCGATCCATGCCGGGGAGGGGCATCTATTTCTATTTTACGCCCGTCCCGCCGCTCCGCTTAGCGGAAATCCGAAATCCCGACAAAAGAATCAAGCCCCAATCGGCGACAGAATCAAGCCCCAATCGGCGACATGGCCCCTGGCTTGCCGGGGGAAATCATTCACCCCCGGCAAGCCGGAGGCCATGTGCGGCTTTCGGATTCTCCGGACGGCTTGCGCAGAGCAGGAAAGTCGGGTTGACCGCCTCGAAGCGCAGCGTCTCCAGCTGCTCGGTGCCGCGCGCGATGTTCACGAGCAGAACGCGCACCGGCCCGGCCAGGCGCTTCAGCACGGCATAGGTGGCGCTGAGGCTTTCCAGCGTGGCCACGTTGACGACCATCTGACCGCCCGGCCGCAGCGCGTCCCAGGCCGCCTCGAGCAGGCGCGCCACCTCGTGGCCGGTGCCGCCGACGAAGATGGCGTCCGGCGCGGGCAGGCCGGCGAAGACGGCCGGGGCGATGCCGTGGACCGCCTTGAGGTTGCGCACGCCGAACGTCTCGGCGTTGGCCAGGATCAGGTGATAGTCGGCGGCGTCCTGCTCGATGGCGTAGACCATGCCCGGATCGCTCAGCTGGGCCGCCTCGATGGCCACCGAGCCGGAGCCGGCGCCGATGTCCCAGACGACGCCGGCCGGCTGGATCGCCAGCTGCGCCAGGGCGATCGACGCGCACCTCCGCCTGCGTGATCAGCCCGCTCTTGGGCCGGCTCTGGGCGAACACGTCGTCGGGGTTGCCGAACCGCCGAAATCGTGCCGCTGTCGCCGGGCGATCCGGCCGGCCCGGCTTGCGCTTGAGGATCATGACGTTGAGCGGGGCGAACTCCATCTCCTGCGATGTCGCCCAGCTCGCCCTGCGTGACGCGCTCGTCCGGCCCGCCGAGGTTCTCGCAGACGTACATGCGGAAGTAATCGAGGCCGCGGGCCAGCAGCTGCCGGGCGATTTCCGGCGGCCCTTCGTTCTCGCTGGTGAACAGGCCGACCGTCTCGGCGGTGCGGATGCGGTCGAGGACGGTCTCCAGCGGAGTGCGTTGGCAGGTTGGTGAGGTAGGCTTCCTCCCAGGTCTCCTTGATGCGGGCGAAGGCGAGCTGCATGCTGCTGACGTGCGGCAGCACCTCGAAATGTTCCTTGCCCAGCCGGTCGCACAGGTAGCGGGCGACGCCGTAAAACAGCGGATCGCCGCTGGCCACGATCGCCATCCGCTTGCGGCCGAGCAGGGAGCTGAGCGTGGTAACGGCTTCCTGAAGATCCGATCCCAACGGCCGGCGTTCGGCCTTGAGTTCGGGCAGCAATTTCAAGGTCGGCTCCGAGCCGAACACCAGGTCGGCGGACAGGAGCAGTTCGCGGGCACGGCTGGTCAGGCCGGCCAGCCCGTCGCTGCCGACGCCGATGATGTGGATGCGCGGTTCGGGTGTGCTCACAATTCGGTCCCGTAGGCCCCGGCTGTCGCCGTGTGACGATGTGGAGGATGGTATACGCCCTGGGCGACGTGTCCGCCACCTACCGCGCTGACAGTCCCCTCAAAAAAGAAACGGATGACGGCACACGCCTTTGTGTCCCGCCATCCGTCTCTTGTTGGTCGGCTGGAAGTGCCCCGCAAGCGGTTACGGCAGCTTCTCGACCGGAGGTTTCGTATCGGACTTCGGGAACGGCAGCGGTTCCTTGGGCGGCGGCAGCAGGGCCGGGTTGGCCGAGTTGATCGCCATAATGCGTGCCTTGACGTTCTGGGCCGAGATGTCAGGCGGCGTGTGATACTGGCAGAGCTGGTAGGAGGTGTACGGCGGCCCGAAGTAGTTGGGATACCAGTAGGGCACTGGGGCGTAGTAGGTGATGGACGGCTCGTAGCGCTGGTGCATTCGGTTCGACCAACTGTTGTGGCCGCAGCCACCGCCACAACCGCCACCACAGGCGTTGCCGCCGGTGCATGCGTTGTTGCCGCCAGTGCATGCGTTGTTGCCGCTGGCGCATGCGTTTGTGTTGCCGTCACCCGCCCGGATGTGGTTCACGGGTGCCAGCGCGACCAGGAGCAGGCCGGCGGCGAAAAGGGAACTCGAAAGCCGAATCATGGGGTCCTCCCAGGGGGGATGCGGCCGGGGCGGAAGCGCCCGACCGATGGATTTCCGTCGAAGGAAGCAAACCATAATAGGATGTGCGCGGATGCCGTCGTGCCCGCGTTCGCGTCCTTTTTTTCGCTAGCGAGCCAATCGCACCGTCCCGATAGGCAATATCGCCGCTTCTCTCCGCACAATGGCCTCAAGAGGCACCAACCGAATGAATTGCCGACCCGTCACGCTCACGTAGGGGCGTCTGCCACTTTGCCAAATCGCCGAGGAAATTGGCAATGTCGAAATCGCTGAAAAACACGGAAAAACAAACGATTTGGAGGGTGACTTTGCCAGATTGCCACTTTGCCAACACAGGCCCGGAGGTCCGTTTTGGGAAGACGGCTTCCTGATTTTGATTGACTCTTATCAAGATCCGTCTATGAATGATACTCAGCCTGAACCTTTCTCAACTTCACGTCAAAAGGATGCAAGTCATGGGCAACAACGAGAAAAACCCCCAGCCGGAAGTGGAGCGTCGCGATTTCCTGGCCGCGGCCGCGGCCGCGGCCGCAACCGCAGCCGGGTTCGGGGGGATGGAGGCTCAGGCGGCGTCGGAAGCCCAGCAGGCCGCCCCGACCCCAGCGCCCGCGAAAGGCTCCGCTAGTCAACTCTACAAGCGGCACGCGCCGAAGCTGCGTGAACACAACCACGCGCTGCCCGATTTGAGCGCCTACGAAGGCATGAAGTATCAGAAAGCCGAGGCGGCGCTGCCTTCGGAGTATTACAAGAAGGAGATCAAACGGATCAAGGAACTGGGCCTCGACCCGGTCGATTCGATCCAGGACAAGACCGAGTTCAGTTGTTTCCAGCGCGGCAGTCTACCGCACTGGTCGGGGATCAACACGTTCCTGAAGCTGCCGTACCTCGAAGACGTTCGGAAGGTGGGCGAGTACGATGTCGCGTTCGTGGGGGTGCCGTTCGACATCGGCTGCACCTTCCGCACGGGGACGCGGTTCGGGCCGCAGGGGATCCGGCGCATCTCGGCCTTGTATCAGAAGTACAGCTACGAGCACGGCGTCGATCTGAGCGAGACGCTCGCCATGTGCGACGTCGGCGACATCTTCTGTCCGTCGAACATCACCAAGGGACACGACCAGATCACCAAGGGCATCGCGCACATCCTCTCCAACGGCACGCTGCCGATGATCATGGGCGGGGACCACTCGATCGGTTATCCCAACGCCCGCGCCGTGGCCCAGTGTGTGGACGGCAACGTCGGAATCATCCACCTGGACCGGCACGTGGACACGCAGGAAAAGGACATGGACGAGATCATGCACACCTGCCCGTGGTTCCACGCCACCAACATCCCCAATTGCCCGCCGAAGAACCTGGTGCAGTTGGGGATTGGCGGCTGGCAGGTGCCCCGCGCCGGCGTGAAAGTGGGCCGAGACCGCGGCACGACGATCCTGACCGTCAACGACATCGAAAAAATCGGGATCGACAAAACCGTCGAGATCGCCCTGGAGGTGGCGTGGAAGGGGGCCAAGGCTGTCTTCCTGTCGTTCGACATCGACGTAGTGGATTCCGGGTTCGTCCCCGGGACGGGCTGGCCCGAGCCGGGCGGCTTCCTCCCCCGCGAGGTGCTCAAGATCGTCGAGGGGATCGCCAAGGAAGGGATCGTCGCCATGGAGGTCGTCGAGGTGTCGCCGCCTTACGACAGCGCGGACATCACGTCCCTCCTGGGCGCTCGGGTGATGGTGGACACTCTCGCCGTGATGGTGAAGAACAACCGTATCGGCGGCCGGCTGAAAATCTGAGCGGGTGGGACATGGCGGGGGTCGTCTTTATCATCGCGACCGACCTGCGGCCGGACGATGCGGCCTGGGCGCTTGCGGAGACCCAGGCCGCGGGACTTCAGGAGTTCGCGGCCCGCAGCTTGGGCGTGACGGCTCGGGTCGGCCTGGCCTGCTTGCCGGCGCGTTCGGTGGAAGACGCCGGCGACTATCAAATCGGCCGGGCGATCGATCGAAGCATCGGCGACGAGACTGCCGGAACTCTTCGTCCTGCCCGCCGCGTTCGACTTGAATGTTTGGCAGCGAACGCTTTTGGGCGAGGAGTTGAGCGCGGCGCGCCGCCGCCACGCCACGGTTTCCATTCACCACGACACCGTCGATCCCACGCACCCTTTCCTCGTCGAGTGCTTCGCGGGCCAAATCCTGCAAGCACTCGAAGAGCGGCGCATCCCACCCCAGCAAGCCGGACTGCTTCTGGTCGCCGACGGGCGAGGCGACCCGACGACCCGTGCCGACTCCTACCGCCTGATGCGCCTGCTTTGGGAGCAGGCCGGGTTAGGCTGGGCCGAGGTCGGCTTCGTCCGCCACACGCAGCCCTTTCTCCCGACCGTCTTGAAGCGGTGCCTGAGCGAACCGCGTGGTTGGGTTCTCGTGCCCCAGTGTCAGTGGGATGGGGAGCTGACCGACTACGCGGCCGTGATGCTTGCCGACCACCAGCGGGCGCATCCGGAAGCGGCCGGATGGTGCCAACTCGACCCGCCGCGGGACCACCCGGCCATCCGGGCCTGGCTCGAACAGCGCCTCGTCCGCCTTTGGCAAGACAAGCGTGCCCGTCAGGCCGTGCGCGTTCCTTCCGCCAAATACCAGACTCCATCGTCCCCGGCCGGGGTGTGGTCCGGCGAGGATTGGGTGCCGGTGAGCGAAGCGGCCATCCAGCCGCGGGCCACGTTGCTCGGACGGGTGCGGGAATCCGCCCCACTGGCCGAAATCCTCGCGCGGATACTTCCCCGCGCCGAGCGCTACCTGGTGAAAGTAACCTGGCACGGTTACGCGCAAGGGACTTACACCGGGCCGGCCGCCTTGGATCTTCTGCTCGGCGCGCTCCCCGGACGGGCGGTCGTGCTGGAGGGGCATACGAGTAGCCGGAACGTAGGCGGTCTGGACATCGACTGGGAGACCGACGCTGAAAAACATCGCACCTGGATCCGGCAGCAGGACGCCGACTTTCTGCGGCGAACCGGGCTGGCGGAGGTGATTGCCCGGCACGGGGCCCAGTACCTGAATGTGACCGAGGCATGGTGGGACGGCGCGTGCGCCCGGCCGAGGAGGTCCAGGCCGCGCTCGGGGATATCGTGCTCCGGAATGCGGAATTGGCGTCTTTCGTACCTTCCGTGCTGATGGAACATCGCGGCACTCCGCTTATCAGCTTCGCCCGCTTCAAGGGACCGACCCGTCTGGGTATCTCGAACCTCTTCGGTCTGATCCCGCACCCGCTGCGAACCGCGTGGCATGGAGCGACGATCACCGACTTCGCAGCGGTCTGTTGCGACCTGGCCCGGCTATACGGGAGCCTCCTCCCCCTGTTCGGGTTCGTGGAGGCCTTTGACTCGGCCGTGCGCTGGGACCGCAAGGGGTTGTACCGCAGCCGTTGGGGGAATTACGATCTGGTCCTCACCGATGGGATCTTCACGCTCAGCGAGGGGCTGGTGGGGGCGGACCTGCTGGCGAGCCGGCTACAGGGCCAGGACGTAAGGCGAAGCGGGTTCTACGACGTGGTCCGCGACCGTTTGGGCTGGTCGCAGTCGGCGGAGGAGATGGCGCTTCCCGTCGAGTTGCAAACGAGCCTGGTCTGAAAGTCTATTCGGGAAGCCCCTCTCCCCAAGTGGGGGAGAGGGGAAAGAGTGAAAGCCCCTCTCCCCTGTACTCGGGGGAGAGGGGAGATTATCGGCCGGCATCGATTCCCCTTCAGAAGTCGAGTTTTCCGCGCAGACCCGAGGACGAGCGCCGTCTTGGCCTGCTGCTCGAACGGGTTGATGACTTGCAGGTCCGGCGTGACCTGGAACCACGGTGTGATCCGGGCGTTGTAGTACAACTCGACGCCGTCTTCGTTCCCCAAAGGGGAGAAGGGTTGGGCGCTCTGCTTCAAGAGGCCGCCGATCCCCAGGTGGAAGTACCCGACCCCGAACGTATCCAGCTTCCGGATCGGGATCGGGCTTGCCCCGCTGATCCCCGCGCTGGCGTACCACTGGATTGGGTTCGGGTTGTCGTCCGCGATACCGAGGTTCCCGAACACCCCCCACACCCGCTTCGGGTCGTCCGGCGAGACGTACAACGCCTGATCGAAGTTGTACGCCAGAGCATACGAGCCAGCTTTTGGCGGGGACGCGAAGTCCAGCCCGTTGAGCGGGTCGAGGTACGGTGAGGGCGAGAGGTTCGTGTACTTGCCGCTGCTGTACGTCCCTTTCAGTCCCTGGTGGCCGGGCAGTCCGAAGAAGCGCGTCGGGAGGTTGAGTATTCCGAAGATCAAGACTCCATTGTTGAAGAATCTCTCGAAGCCGCTGGTCGTGGGCGTGCTGTTCGTGTCGTACGCGGACAGGACGAACACAGGGTTCCTGTCCCGCAAATACACGAACCCGGCCCCGAACGACGAGTACGGAAGGGTGCGGGCAAGGATCGTGTTAAAGATGAGGGACGTGTTCAGGAAACCGTCGAGGACGGTAGCCCCGGTGAGGGGCTGCCGGACGTCGAAGAGGAGGTTAATCTTTCCAGCGAAGACTTCCATGTTCTCGGATAGGAACTGGATGAACTTCACTCCGGTGAGTGCGGGAACGTACCCCTTTTCGGCGGGAACCAGGAGGGCCTCGTTGACCGGCGACAACGCCCCGGTGAAGAAATTGGCCGACTCTCCGTACCTGGATTCCCCGTGGAGGTTGATGAAGAATCCCTTCCATAGGCCGAGTTTTTCGCCGTCCACGTTGAAGAAATAGTCGTTGCGGCCGCCGTAGCGGAACGCTTGTTCCAGCCCGCCGCTGGCGACGCCCTGGTAAAACTGCGTCGTGCTGGCGTCGAGGGTGATGCCAGACTCCCACAGGAGATGACGGCGGACGTTCCAGTCGCCGGTCAGCTTGTTCCGCTCGAAGATCGGCCCGCCGAACGGGGGCGACACCTCCTCCGGTGTGTCCACTGCCGCCGTGGGGGTCGAATGGACCCCCTCTGCGGCACCGGGTAGCGGTTGCGCCGGCGGCTCGATGGTCAGGGGCGGCGGGGCGGCTGGCTCGGGTGCTGGCGGCTGGGCCAGGATGTTCGCCGCGAGCGCCGGCCGCGATGACTGCGAGCAAGTAACGTGTGGTCTGCTCGAACGGGGAAGTCGATTGGACCACACGCTTCCTCGCTTTATGCGGGTGAGGCGGAGGCAGCCCCAGCGTCGTCATCCTGGCAAACAGGAAGAAACTAAGGTTTGAATCGGCCGAGCCGGATGGGTGACATGAACCATTTTCGCCAATCGGCCGAATAGGGGTATTTGGGGGATGTGCGCGGCATCTTTCACACCAGACGAACGAATCACCTGCGCCGCTTCCAATCCAGAGCGACGATTTGGATGCGCGTGTTGCCCTGGCCATTCCATTCCGTTCGCAACCCGGCGCGTTCCATCGCCAGGACGATCTTTCGTCCCACGGCGATCAACGCTTCCTCACCTTCCTCAACCGCTCCGTAAGCCAGAAAGAGACCGCCCCCCGCAGCCGCGCTTTCGGTATCTTGCATGTGATAGAAGACGTATCCTTCGACGGGATGCTCTTCTTTCGCTTGCCGGATTTCATCCCAGATTTCGTAATGACCGCAGGTGCTACAGCAGGTGAAGGTTTGCCGTGCCACGATGCCGGCGCGATCGAGTTCCTCGAACGCCCAATCGAGCCGATCGCAGTCCGTCGGCCGGGGCCAATCCTTTTGCGCCCGTAACTGCTCCGCCATGCGCTCGGTCGCAAAGCGGGCGATCTCACGGCGGCGTTCCTCGTCTTCTTCCTCGATCTCGAAACATTCGATGGCCGAAGCGATGATGTCCTCCCGATCGTCAAATCCTTCCGCCACGCGCCCGATCACGAAGGAACGGATTTCCTCGCCGAGTTCAGCCATCGTCGTGTCTCCCGTATGTGGATGAATGGCCCTCAATCCCCATTACTCCAGGAGTATAACCTTGCACCGTGAGAGAAGGAAACTCAGCAGCCATTTTCATCGTGGCGCGGCGGCCTGAATAAGCGCCGAAGACTTCGGGGACATTCGGAATTGTTAAACGATAATTGCTCTATCGATTTGCTTTCGACCCAGCTTGGAGCCGCTTGAGCGCCGCGGAAGCTTCCATCGTCAACCGTGCCCCCACGGGACCATCGGCCCAGATCTTCAACAAGTTTTTCGAAGCGCCGTCGCCGATCCGTTCCAGCACCGTCACGGCGCGTATCCGGCGAAGTTGCTCCGGGGTGAGCGCGACTTCCTGCCTTTGTTCGAGAATCCGCTTCACCCGAAGGCGGACTTCGAGGGATTCCGCGTTTTTCAGCGTCGCATCAAGGTAAGGGTTTGCTTGCTCATCCAGCCCTTGAAGTTCCCGAGACGCGGCCTCGCGGGCGGCGAACACGTCGCTGCCGAGGTCGGCAAGCAAGCGCCGCATACGCCGGGGGTCGAGCGTTTCCGCGGGTTGAATCTTCTCGGCGAAAAGCTGGACCGTCTCCGCCGGTGCCGCCAGGAATCTTTCCTCCGTTCGGAACGATACGCCGGCTTCCCGTACGGCCAGGTCGTTCCAGGCGCGTTCGAGGGGCACGGACAGCGCGACGCGCGGGGATCGGATGTCCCAGGCCAGCACCGTGGTGTCGGGGCAGCCGGTAAGAAGTTGCCCGGCCGGCGTGAAGGCCAGAGCGGTCGTCCGTCCGTGGCGGACCTTGAAGTGGGTTCGTTCGGTCCAGGTCGCGGTTTCCCAGATGCGGATCGAGCCGTCGAACAAGGCCGTCGCCAGCGACCGGCCGTCGCACGAGAACGCGGCAATCGGCAATCCTTCCAGGGCCGCCACCCGTTTGCCGATGGACACATCCCAGATCTCGCCCGCAATGGCAAGCAGACGACCATCGGGTGAAAATGCCAGGTCCTGCACGAAGTGCACCCGCCCTTTCAGCTGGTGCAGTTCCCTACCGCTGTCCATGTCCCACAGGCGAAGCACGTCGGGCGGGGGTGTAAGTCCTGTGCGTACCACGTCTCCGGTGTTCGCGGGGTAAGCCACGGCCAGCGTCGTGCCGTCGGGAGAAACCGTCGCTCGATGGATGCCGGCTGCTCGGTTCTTTTCCGCGCCCGGCACGGCTCGAAAACTCCTTTGTTCTTTCCCCGCCTCGACATTCCACACGCGCACCGTGCAGTCGCCACGATCGACCGTCACGAGCGTCTTGCCGCCGGCGGTGAATACCAGGTCTTGCGCGCCCCCTTTGAAAGCGGAGAAACGCTCGACAAACCGATCGGCCGCCAGGTCGTAAAGGCGGATGCCGACGGTGTCGTTGTAGACGGCCCAGGCGAGAGAGCGGCCGTCGGGGCTGAGGGCCATTCCCTCTAGCCGGCCGGTTCGGAGGGCGGCGGAGGTGACGACCGTTGGTACCGTCCCAGATGTGGACATCGCCTCCCTGACCGCAGGTGATGATCCGGCCGCCGCCGGGCGTGACCAGGATTTGCCCGACGAGACCGTCGCCGGCCGGCTCGGGGGTCAGCGTTTTTCCGGTGGCCGTGTCCCAGCGGTAGATGGCACCATCCACGGCGGCGGTCAGCGTTTTCCCTTCGTCCGTGAAGTGCAGGTGGTTGGCTTTTCGGTCGATGCGCAGCCGCTCTTCCCCGGTCGCCACGTCGTACAGGCGGATCGAAGCGCCGGCGGCGGCCACCGTTTGGCCGTCCGGCGCGAAGGCCACGCTGCCGGGCCGCTTCCTCAGGTCGCCGTCCTTGGGGAACGCGCGCCGTTCCTTGCCGGTGTCCACGTCAAAGAGCCGGAGGAAGGCGCCGCCTTGAGTGCCGAGCGTGGCCAGGGTTTTGCCGTCGGGAGAAAACGCCAGGCACCGAACGCCGTAGCCCTTCCGGCCGTGCCTGAATCGGCGCACCTCCTTGCCGGTTTCCACGTCCCACAGCCGGGCGAAATAGTCCTCCTTCACGTTCCCGTAACCGCCACTCGCCATCCATTTGCCGTCGGCCGAGAAGGCGATCGCGAGGACCTGCGGGAAGCCGCTCGGCAGGGCCGACTCCGGATTATCGTGTACAAAATTGCGGATCGTCTTGCCGCCGGCGAGGTCGATCAGGTGAACGTCCTTCCCGTTGGAGATCGTGGCGACGGCCTTGCCGTCCGGCGTGAACGTGAGGGCATCCCCCTCACTCCGTGAATTCACCCTGGGAAGGTCGATCGAGCGGAGCACTTGCCCCGTGCTCGCATCGTGGATGTACAGACGGAGTGCCTGCTTGGTGATGAACGTCCGCCCGTCGGGGGAGAAGGCGATGGCCTCGGCCTCGTTGGTGGCGAGGGTGAAGTGGGCCGCGCCCCGAAACGAGATCGAAGGCGCGCGTGGACCCGCCAGAACGGGTGCCGCTGCCCACGACCGCCGTCTTGCCGTCGGCGGAGACGGCCATGCTCACGATGCCCACGCCTTGCCGAAAACGCGAGGTGCCCAAGCGCATCGTGCTGCCGGCGGGCAAGGGGTCATCCGGTAGCACGACCTTCTCTTCTGGAGTCGGCCGCCCCTCTTCCCTTTTCCCTTCCGCTTTCCCCGGCGGGTCGATCCGTCCCGTTCCCGCGTAGATTCCCACCCCAGCGGCGACGGCGGCGACGAGCGCGAGGATCGACTTCATGGCAACGCCTTTCATGGTGCCGGCCGAACCGAGGACGAGGGCGGAAATCGGCGCCGGCACAACTGCCTCGGTCGAGAAAAGGAAGTGGAGCGTGGAGTCGAGTAGCGACTTGTGTAAAGCCGCTTGCAGGGCCTCGGGAGTCAGGACCGTGAGGCGCCAGTCCGACGGAGGCGATCCCTCGTTTTTCCAGGCGGATTCGCAAAGCCTTGCGGCCTTCTTCCAGCCTTCGCTTCAGTGTGCCCAGCGACCAGCCGAGTTGTCGGGCCGCTTCGTCGCGCTCAGACCGGACAGGTAGCACAAAAGCAGGGGCGAACGCAGCCTTTCGGGTAATCGCTGTAATTCCTCGTCGAGGGCCTGGCAAACTTCTCGCCAAACGAGTCCGGCCGCCGGGTCGCCCTGTTCAGACCGCTCCGGCGGCGACGCCGACGGCACGACCCGACGGGCTCGGAACCTGGCGGCAACCCGGCACGTCGTCTGGTGCAGCCAGGCGGGAAGGGCGCGGCCACGACGGATCGACCTGGCCAGGCGGGCCAGGCTGAGGAAGACGGCCTGGAAGACGTCCTCGGCATCGTGGCTGTTACCGACCAATCGACGAGCGGTTCCCAGAACCATCGGGCCGTGTCGGGCCAGCAGCCGCTCGAACGCCTCGCGGTCCCTGGCCGTCACGAAGCGATCCAGCAGCACGGCGTCATCCGTCGGCTCGACTTCCGCGCCCAACCGGCGCAGGTAGCGCTGCAACAACTCAAGCGATCGAACGGTCATACGTCTCTTCTCGCCGGGAGGATTCGATCCTGCCTTATAAGTACCCGCGGCGAACGGAGCGGCTCAAGTTTTTTCGGGAACCGGCATAACTCGCAACCGCCCCCGACCGCGACGGTCTCCCGGTCTGCCAAGGTATACTACCTCAGCCGCCCCAGCGGGTGAGCTTTTCACCGGGCCTGCGGCTACATGGTAGGCGTTCTAGAGCCTGTTATTGACTTATCGCCTGCTGGGCGTGCATGTTAGTGGGATGAGCACAGCACGGAAGGCTTACCCGAGCGACG
Organism: uncultured Planctomycetota bacterium; assembly: GCA_963767535.1. Taxonomy (GTDB): domain Bacteria; phylum Planctomycetota; class Planctomycetia; order Gemmatales; family Gemmataceae; genus JAJPHU01. The sequence continues at coordinate 2,280,649 of CAVYEC010000003.1, read as the reverse complement.
TCTCGGACCCGGAGTGGGAGTTCTTGGTCCCCTACTTGACCCTGATGCGTGAGGACGCCCCGCAGCGGGACTACCCCCTGCGCGACCTCTTCAACGCCCTCCGCTACGTCGTCAAGACCGGCTGCCAGTGGCGGTTCTTGCCCCACGATCTGCCCCCCTGGGCTGCGGTCTACCAGCAAGCGCGGCGCTGGCTGCACGCCGGGGCCTTCGAGCAGATCGCGCACGACCTGCGGATGATCGCCCGCCTCGTGGCCGAGCGGGAGGCGCAGCCCTCGGCGGCCATCTTCGACGGCCGCACCCTGCAGTCGGTGCCCGAGAGCGGCGGCCGCGCCGGCTACGACGGTGCCAAAAAGAAGAAGGGCTCGAAGGTGCATGCAGCCGTGGACACGCTGGGCCACCTGCTGGCGCTGGCGGTCACCCCGGCCGACGAGCAGGAGCGGGCCCAGGTCGCCGACTTGGCCGCGAAGGTCCAGGAGGTCACGGGCGGGGCGGTCGAAGTCGCCTTCGTCGATCAGGGCTACACCGGCGAGGAGGCGGCCGAGCAGGCGCAGGCGGAGGGCATCCGGCTGGTGGTCGTCAAGCACGCCGAGGCGAAGAAGGGGTTCGTCCTTCTGCCGCGGCGCTGGGTGGTGGAGAGGACCTTCGGCTGGCTGGGCCGCTTCCGGCGACTCGCCCGCGACTACGAGCGGCTGGCCAAAACGCTTGCTGGCTGGCACTGGCTTGCCTTCCTTACTCTGCTGCTGGCCCGAACCGTGGGTTCAAGTGCATAACAGGCTCTAGAGTCTGAGCTTGTCATTCGGTGACGGGAGGTGATCTGTGGGCGTTTGGGGGGCAGACAACTTCGCCAACGACACCGCACTCGACTACGTCCACAAGCTCGTCGATCAGATGATCGAACAGGTCGAGCGAACCGTCGCCAGCCCGCATGGGATGGAACCCGATGAGCCGGAGAGCATTCGTTTGATGTGTAACATTGAACTCATGTGGTTGATCGGCCGGCACGCTGGTCTGTCGATGATGGAATCCGCACAGGTCGAAGATTGGAAAGCCAGGTATCTCGCCGTGTGGGATCGTTACATCGATGGTTTGCTCGGCCCGAATCCCAAACCCGGTGTCAAAGCGGAGCACCGGGCCGTGATCGTCGAATCGTTCGACCGACTCATTGCCCTATGCAAGAGTCAAGAAAAGCCGCGCATCAAATAACAAGTTCGGCGGCGGAGGCCAACGGTGGCGAAGACTGGTTGGGTGAATTACGCCAAGGCGGCGCCGATCCTGCTGCCGACCACTCTCCTCCGGTGTTGGCACGGGTTTTACTTGCCCACAACGCGGGACAACGATGATCTGGATATGCCCCGCCAAGCCTTCCGGATCTGCGACGACTTCGACTTCAAACATCCGAAAACAGATTACGACCGCGCCTGTGCGGCACTATCGCCGAGACGCGCGGTTGCCAAGGTAAGAGTAGGTTCAGGCTCCGGGTTGGTGTTCGCCGCGGTCAACGGTCCGCTAACGTGGTGGCAGAAGCAGCGGATGTTGGTCAACGGCGGCGAGCGGCCCTCCTCCGGCCGTCTCAACGAGGTCCGTTAGTCCGACGAGGTCGAGTGGACGACGCGGGTCTCGGAATTCGTGCTGATGAACGCTTGCGATCACGGGCGCAATCCCGACCCGTTGCCGCGCCTTCGCATTCACCTGGCGGCAGGGAAGTACGTGGTACAGTCCGGCCGGTATGGTTGGGCGGGGTCCGATCCCATTCTGGATCTGTTCCGCTTCGTCCCCAAAAACGCCGCCGAACCGGGCGTTTGGTTGACCGGGGCCGCACCCCGGCGTTGCGTGGTATACTGTCTTCCCAGCGGCCCGGCCGCTGAGCTTCGTCTTCCGGCCGCAAATTCCCGGCGCTTTGCCGTCCCGCTGCTCGCCCCTCTTGGGGCCAGGGAGACCACCAGAATGTTTGTCGCCGTCTATTTCAACTCAAGGGTGGAAATGGACCGTGATGAGCTTGGGGATCTCATCCTGGACGCCCTTGTGGATCAGGGAAAAGACCTCGGGAAGGTCACGGGCGGAGGGTCCGGCCTGGGCGGGTCCAACATTGATCTGAAGGTCGATGATAGCCTGGGTGTTGACGAGGTCCTTCGCCGCATTCGACAGGCTCTCCAGTCGGTAGAGGGGATCGGGCGGGACACGGAAATCGCTATCGAAGACAAGGTGTTTGCCCTCTCCCCTGCCGGCACCTGATTGCGGGGGAATCGGGAACATTCCGGATTCTTGGGAAAGTCCCCTGAAGATCGCTGATTCCCGCCTTCGACGCAACACCGTGACAGAGCTCGCATCGAGTAACAAGTTCGGCGAAGGGGGCATTCGTTTGGACGCGCGATTGACGGCCTTGCTGCATTCCGTTCTCGAGTTTTCGCGGCCGCTGGGGCCGGCGCCGGAGGCCTGGGCCGAGCGGGACCGGCGGCAGGTGGAGTGGGAGCGGTCGCTCTCGGTGGCGGACTACCTCTTGCTCCTCGACTGGATGAGCGAACCTCGACGCCCGCCCGATTGGGATGCTGCCGACGACTACTGGCTCCCTGACTTTGGGGCCAACGTCGCATTCTTCGTAGGCCGCGCGGCGCGGACCTGCCGCGACCGGCGGCTGTTGTCCCGGTTGCTCGACCTGCTGGCAGACCCGGCCCAAGCGAACCGGGCTACCGAGATCGTGTTCGACATGGAAGCCTCACCCGCACTCGATCGGCTGCTGGCGGGGGTAGCCGACCAGCGGGTGCCGATCTTTGCCGAGTTAGCCGCGGTGGCCACCGCCACGCAAGTGGCGGCGCTTCGGGCCGTGGAGCAGTCGGGCAGGTTAACGTCCGATGCGAAAGTAACCATCCATGCCATTCTCGCGAACTGTCCGAGTTCGCGTCATGGCGATCAGGCCGACCGGCCACGCGACTAACGCCCGTGCGCGGCGTTAGGTCAACTTCCGCGTGAGCCGGCAGTAGTGTTTGTCGTTCGGTGACAGGAGTTCGGGGGCATGGCTGAAGAAGAAGTTACGATTCCGCTGACGGTTGCGGAAGCGGTCGTGCTCGGCGAGCTGCTTTGGCGCTATTCCACGACCGGCCAACTCACCGTGGAACATCCCGCCGAGCAGCAGGCCCTTTGGAATCTCGAATGCCTGTTGGAACGAGTGGCGCTCCCGCCCCCTTCCTGGCCATCCGTTGAGGAGGCGCGGGCGATAGTACGGCCACCCGACGCCGGAAGGTAGTTGCCGAGCCAGTCAATTCCCTAAAAGGAAACTCCTCAGTGATTTATTCGTTGTGGCAGCAGGAACACTTCGTTACCCTGTCGGAACAGCCCTGTCGTACCTCCGGAGAACGTGTCATGCTCGCGCATAAATGGATGGCAGGGATCTTCGCATGCCTGCTAGTCTCGCTCACTTCACCCGCCCATGCCGCCGATGCCGACCTCATCCTGCACAACGGCAAGATCGTCACGGCCGACAAGAAGTTTTCGATCCATCAGGCATTGGCCATCGGCGGCGAAAAAATTCTCCGCGTCGGCAGCAACGAGGAAGTCCTCAAAACCAGGGGAGCAAAAACGCAACTGATCGACCTCGGCGGCAAAACCGTGCTGCCGGGCCTGATCGACTCTCATGTGCATCCGACCGGCGCCTGCATGACGGAGTTCGACCACCCCATTCCGGAGATGGAGACCATCGCCGATGTGCTGAACTACATCAAGCAGCGGGCCAAGGCGCTGGCCAAGGGCGAATGGGTCGAGGTGCATCAGGTCTTCATCACCCGCCTCCGCGAGCAGCGCGTATCCGACACGGAAGGAACTCGACGAGACGGCCCCCGATAATCCCGTCCTGTTCGCCACCGGGCCGGATGCGTCGCTGAACACGCTGGCCCTCAAACTCAGCGGAATCGACAAGGATTTCCGCGTGACTGACGGCGGCCCCGGCCATGCCGAAAAGGACGAGAAAACCGGCGAGCCGACCGGCATCCTGCGGAGCTGCACGCGCTACGTCAAGAACCAGCCGTCCGGCCGCCAACCCACGGAACTCGACCGCACCGATCGGCTCTTGCAGCTTTTCAAGGATTACAACGCGATCGGCCTGACCACCATCGGCGACCGCGACGCCTACCGCGACGCCATCGACCGCTATCGCCGCTTGCGTGAGCAGGACAAGCTGACCGTGCGTATCGCCGTCTCGCACCACATCGAAACCATCAGCGCCATCGAGAAGATCCAGAAGAACATCCGCGCCGTGACCGAGGATCCGCTGGTGAAAGGAGACGATCGGCTGCGCATCATCGGCATCAAGACGTATCTCGACGGCGGCATGTTGACCGGCAGCGCCTACATGCGCGAACCGTGGGGCGTGAGCAAGATTTACTCGATTAAAGACCCGAATTATCGCGGCGTGCGCTTCGTGCCGAAGGAGCGGCTCTTGCCGATCGTGCAGACGACGATGGAGTCCGGCTTGCAGTTCACCGCCCATTCGGTCGGCGACGGGGCGGTCCACGCCCTCCTTGAGGTGTATGAGGAATTGTCGCACAAGATGCCGATCCGCAAAGTCCGGCCGTGCATCACGCATTGCAACTTCATGAGCGCCCTAGCGGTTCGCAAACTCGCCGAACTGGGCGTGGCGGCCGACATCCAACCGGCCTGGCTCTATCTCGACACGCGCACCCTGACGGCCCAGTTTGGCTACGACCGGCTCCGCTGGTTTCAGCCGCTCAAAAGCATCTTTGAGGCCGGCGCCATCGCCGGGGGCGGCTCCGATCACATGCAGAAAATCGGTTCGCTTCGTTCGGTCAATCCGTACAACCCGTTCCTCGGCATGTGGACAACCATCACGCGCAAGGCGAAATGGCATGAGGGCCAACTTCATCCCGAGGAAGCGCTCAGCCGCGAGCAGGCCCTCCGTTTCTACACCACCAACAACGCCTATATCCTCTTTCTGGACGACCGCCTCGGCTCGCTCGAAGAGGGCAAGCTCGCCGACCTGATTGTCGTTGATCGCGACCTGCTGACGTGCCCGGTGGATGACATCAAGGACACGCGCGTCCTGCGCATGTACCTGGGCGGCAAGCTGGTGCATACGGGCAAGTAGGGCGAGTGGGGAACCGTCTTCATAAATTGAGGTTGTCAGCCCGGAGCCGAGCGGCTATAGGACGCCCCTTCTGGTCGGACTATTTTCGGGGAAGTGAGTTCGCGGGGGGACGCCGCGTGCGCGGTCTGGGGTAGCACCGGCGCGGCGGGGAGGGGGATGCTGCATGGTGGCCAATCCGTTGCTCAATCACATCCTGAGCGACGAACGCCTGACGCGCGGTCTGGGGGACGCGGAGGCGCGGGTGCTCATCGAATGGCTGGTCGAGCAGGCCGAGGAGCTGATGCGCACCGACCGGGCCGCCGAGGCAGATCGGGCGGTGCGCTGGCTGTGCTTGCGCGGCCGGGCGGTGGCGCGGTTCGTCCGCCTGTGGTGCCTGGACCGCGCCCGTGGGGCGGCCGGTCAGTTGGCCGCCGCCGAACGGTTCGCCTGGCCGCTGCCGGACGCGGATGCCGATCCGTGCGAGCTGATGCAGGCCATCGTCACCTGCGAGAGCGATCAGTTCTGGCAACGCCATCGGACGCCCCTGGCGGCCTAACCGGCACATAGCCTTCGGCAAGCCGGGGGCTATGTATTCGAGGGCCGCAGGCTTGCCAGGTGCCGGAGTTGTAGGGTGGGTCGAGTCTTCGAGGCCCACCAGCAGGGGCGTGGTGGGCCTCGAAGACTCGACCCACCCTACCCGCTAGAATCCCTTACCCCACCCGGTTTGGCGCATTCGAGGGTCGGAGGCTTGCCAGGCGCCGGAGAACCGAATAAGATAGAGTGATTTCCCGCTCTGCCCTGAAATGCGCAACCTTGCGATTCCTATCCTTCTCAAGCGGATGAGGTCGAGCCTTGAACACCGCTCCCAATCCTCCAGTAACCACCCAGGATCTCGAACAGGAACGCCGCCGCATCGCCCAGCGCCTCGAAGAGGTGGCCAAGCTGTGCGAGAGCAACGTCCCGGCAGGCGCCTTTTACGGCGAAATGCTCAAACGCTTGCTGGAGTCGCTGGCCGCACCCGCCGGCGCCATCTGGCGCGGACGGCGCAGGGCCACCTGATCTTGCAGTTCCAGATCAACGTCAAGGAAGTCGGACTGGACCGAACCGAGGAAACGCGGCAGAGCCATGAGGAGCTGCTGCGTCAGGCCGTCACGCAGACCAAGCCGTTTCACCTGCCGCCGCACAGCGGCGTCGGCGTCAAGGAAGAAGGCAAGGTGCCGGCCGGCAATCCGACGCCGTATCTGCTCCTCATCGCGCCCATCGTGATCAACGATCAGGTGGCCGGGTTGATTGAAATCTGGCAGGGACCGAATCGGCCCGCCCAGGCGATCGCCGGCTACCTGCAATACATGGGTTTCATGGCCGAGCTGTCGGCCCGCTACCAGCGCAACCAGATGATGGGCCAGCTGGTCGGCCAGCAGCAGGTGTGGACGCAACTGGAGTCGTTCGCCCGCCAAGTTCACGGCAGCCTGCATCCGACCGAGGTTTCCTACCTGATCGCCAACGAGGGCCGGCGGCTGGTCGAGTGCGATCGCGTCGTGGTGGCCGTGCGGCACGGCTCCAAGCCGCGCGTCGAGGCTGTCAGCGGCGCGGATGTGGTCGAGACGCGCTCCAATCTCGTGCGTCTCATGCGCGCCCTGTGCGAACAGGTGATGGCCTGGGGCGAAAAGCTGGTCTTCAGCGGCACGCGCGACGACAGCCTGCCTCCCAAGGTGTTGACCGCACTTGATGCCTATCTCGCCGAGAGTAACAGCAAACTGCTGGTCGTGCAGCCATTGCGCGACGATCGCGAGACGGGAAAGAAGCCGCCGCGGGCCGCGTTGCTCATGGAGTGCTTTGAGCCGCCCGCCGAGCCGCAGCAACTCATCGCCCGGCTCGATGTGGTTGCCCGCCATGCCACGCCGGCCTTGTACAACGCCGTCGAGCATCGCCGCATTCCCATGCGACTAGTCTGGCTGCCGTTGGCCAAGGCGCAGGAAGGTATCGGCGGCAAGGCCAAGGCCATCTCCGCCCTCGTCGTCGCGCTGGTCAGCTTGCTCGGCGCGGCCCTGTATTTCGTGCCGTACCAGCTCAAGATGGAGTCCAACGGCAAACTGGTGCCGTGGGCGCGGCGGATCGTCTACCCGCCCACCGAAGGCAAGGTCATCTCCTTCGAAGTCCAGCCGGGCGATGTCGTCAGCGAGAACCGCCGGCTCGCCGTCCTGTTCGACCTGAAGCTCGAACAGAAACTGAGCGCGTTCACGGCGGAGATCGAGGGCGCCCACAACGAGATGGAAACGGCCGAAAGCAACGCCGCGGACCCCTCCTTGAATCAGAATGAAAAGATCAATTACCGCGACAAGGCGCGGATGAAAGAGTTCTTGTGGAAGACGAAACAGGACGAATACAGCGACTTCCTTCGCCGCACCAACGCCAAGCCCGAGAAGCCCGGCGAATTCGAGCTGCGCGCCCCGCTGTTTAGCGACGAGGAAAAAGGCAGGGTCAGCCACCTGGAATGGACGGTCCTCAACGGCAATTACCAGGAGGAATGGACGGGCAAGATGGCCAAGCCTTCCGACCCGCTCTTGCGTCTGGGCGCCAAGTCGGGGCCTTGGGAGATCGAACTGAAAATCCCGCAGAAACATATCGGCCAGGTCCTCAAGGCGTTCGAGCGCCCCGATGTCCCCGTGATCGACGGCCAAAAAGCGCTCGATGTCGATTTCCTGCTCCGCAGCGACGCGACGCGGACCTACCGGGGCTTGCTCTTTCGTCACAAGATCGCCAGCCAGGCCGACCCCAACCGCGATGAAAAAGACGAGTCCGAACCGGAAGTCATCGCCTTCGTCACCATCGACCACGACAGTATCGACCAGGGCTATCGTCTGTCGCGGGAGGCGCTGACCAGCGGCACGGAAGTCCACGCCAAGATCCGCTGCGGCAAGCATCGGCTGGGCTATGCGCTGTTCTACGGCGTTTGGGAATTCTTCTACGAAAAAGTGGTGTTCTTCTTCTAAATTGATCCGTTTAGCCGCGAGCCGTAGGCGAGCGCGTGCCGCTCGCCTACGGCTCGCGGCTAAACGTAAAGCACATCAGCGAGTCCGGGCCGTCGCCCGGCGCACCCTGGGAGGAATGTGGGCCATGTTTCGCTGGATCATCGTTTGTCTGTTGCTGTCGGCAGCAGCGGTCGGACTTGTTTGGCTGGTCTCTCCGAACCCGTGGGCGATCGCGGGATCAGAGACGAACACAACCGTAAAAGAAGACAAACCGGAGCAGCAGCCGCAGCCGCCGCCGCCAATGGCGACGGCCAGTCGGCGGATCACTATCGAACTCAAAGCCTTCAAGGACCAGCCGGGAGAATCGCTGTCCGAGCCGATCACCATCTCCAACTGTAAATTGGTAATCGACGTGCAGCAGGAAGTGCCCAGCGAAAAAGAGGGCAAAATTGTCTTCATCGGCACCGATGTAGTGCCGGATGAGGTCGTGCCGCCAGAGAAGCAACTTCCCAAGGCTGAATTCGGCGTCCTGGCGGTCCCCGTGGGGGACAATGAAATCCTTCGGCCGACCGACAAGGTATTTCAACCGCTGGGGGATAATACGAGGTATCGGCAGGTCCGCGACTCGGACCCGCTGGAACCCAATAAGGTCCAACTCTTCAAGGAAACCCGCACCGTTCGCAGGCTTCAGGTCGGCGATAAAGTCAAACGCGGTCAAATGCTGGCCCTGGTGAATCCGGAGAAAGCGTTCGAGAAAGTGGCCATCCAGGTGGCCAAGGTGGAGGAAGCGGATGCCGACCGCCTGACGTCGCGGGCCTTCAAACGCGAGTTTGAGACCAAACTCGCGAACATGCGACGCGCCAATCAAACCACTCCCAACGCGGTGCCGCAAGAAACCGTGCGCGAAACGGATCTCCAACGGCTTCGTTACACCCAGGAAGAAGAGCAAAAGAAAAAGAAAGTGGTCGTCACGCAGCGCGAGCTGAGTGATGCCGTGACCGAGATGAAGCAGCACGAGATCCGCGCCGCCATCGACGGCACGATCAAGCTCATCTACAAGAACACGCAGGGCGATGCGGTCAAGCCGCTGGAAGCGATCATGCGCATCCAGAATTCCGATCGCCTGCGCGTGGAAGGGCTATTGGACGTGCAGGAAGCCTGGAAACTCAAGGAAGGGATGCCGGTGATGGTCGAGCCGAGCCGGCCGGAGTCGCCGCGCCTCATCATCAGCGGCCACCTCGGGGCGGTGACGTGCGTGGCCGTCAGCAAGGGCAAACGGCCGGTCGTCGTCTCCGGCAGCGACGACGAAACGCTGCGCGGCTGGGACGCGGTGACGGGTGAGAAATTGTGGCTACTGGAAGGTTTGAAATCGGCCGTGCGGGCCGCGGCCTGCACGCCGCCTGGCTCGAAAAATAACCTCGTCCTGTTCGGCTGCGCCGACGGCACCGGCCGATTGCTCGATCTGGACAAGATCAACTCCAACGAGAAGCCGCGCGACCTGGCCGAGCGCCATCAAGCGCCGATCAACGGCGTGGCCTTCAGCCCCGATGGAACTCGCTGCGCCACGTGCAGCGATGACCGCACCATCTGCCTGTGGAACACGGAAACGGGCGAGCTGCTGCACCGCCTGCCGCCGTTCCACCGCAACGCGATCACATTGATTCAGTTCGCCACGGATAAACGGCTCGTCTCGGCCGGCCGCGACAACCGCCTGGTGGTGTGGGATGTCGAACCCGGCAAGCCGCCGGTGCGCATTGCGCCGGATTTCGACGGGCGCGGCGGCGAGGTCGCCCAGATCGGCGTCAGCCCCGACGGCAAGACGGTCCTGTTCGACCAGGGCAAGGAACTGCGCCTGTTGTCGCTGGCCGACAAATCGTATGAGGGCACGCTGCAAAACCCGTCGGCCGCGATGAACTTCTCGACGATGGCGCTGTTCGCGCCGGACGGCAAGTCCATTCTGACCAACGGCTCCGAATCCGGCCGGCTGCAATTATGGCGCACGCCGACGACGCACGGCCGTGCTTCCGAATTGCGCCAGTTCGTGTGGACCAAAGGGCCGGCCACTTGCGGCGCGTTCGCTCCCGAGGACTCGTTCGTCGTCACCGGCACCCAGGACCATCAGGTCCTCGTCTGGGTCATGCCGGAGAAAAAAGAGGTCGAGAGTCGTTTGGATGGTCACCTGATCCTGGTCGAGAAGCACCTCGATACGCAGTCGCGGCAAGTCCGCGTCTGGGCCGAGCTGCAAGAGACGCCGAGCTGGCTCATCCCCGGCAGCCGGGCGACCATCGTGGTTTTGCCGCAGAAGAAGTGACACCCACATAGCCCCCGGCTTGCCGGGGGCGGTTTTTATTTACCCCCGGCAAGCCGGGGGCTATGTGCTATGGACAACAAGGCCCCCGCCAACGATCTGGAACGACGCAAACAGGTGAAGGTCCGCCTGCGCCGCGACCTCGGCATCGAGGCGCAGAAGTACGAGGGCCGCACCTATCACGTCGTCAAGGATCCCGTCAGCCTTCGCTATTACCGCCTCAAGGACAACGAGCATTTCCTGCTCCAGTTCCTCGACGGCCAGCGCACTCTGGAGGACGCCCAGAAGGAATACGAGATCCGCTACCGTCCCGACCGGCTGAAGCTGGAAGACGTGGAGGCGTTCGCCCAGCAGCTCATCAACGCCGGCCTGGCGCAGAACGAGTCGCCGCGCCGGCAAGCAGCTTTACGAACAGCGCAACAAGCGCCGCCGCAGCGAGTGGATGCAGACGCTGACCAACATCCTCTACATCAAGCTGCCCATTTTCGACCCGGATCGTCTCTTGAAGCGCATGCTCCGCTGGTGCGGCTGGATTTTCTCGCTGACGTTCTTCGCCCTCAGCGTCGGCCTGATGCTCTCGGCCGCCCTGCTCGTGGCGACGCACTTCGAGACGTTCCGCTCCAAGCTGCCCGATCAAAGTCTGTTCTTCCGCTTCCAAACCATCGTGTGGATGTGGGGGGCCCTGGGCGCGGTCAAGATCATCCACGAGTTCGGCCACGGCCTCAGTTGCAAGGTGTTCGGCGGCGAGGTCCACGAGATGGGCGCCTTGCTTTTGTGTTTGTCGCCGGCGCTTTACTGCAACGTCTCCGACGCCTGGACGCTGCCGAGCAAATGGCATCGCATCATCATCAGTGCGGCCGGCATCTACGTCGAGCTGGTCATCGCCTCCATCGCCACGTTCGTGTGGTGGAACAGCGCGACGCACCCGTTCGTCAACAACATGGCGCTGAGCCTCATGGTCGTGTGCAGCGTCAGCACGGTCGTCTTCAACGCCAACCCGCTGATGCGCTACGACGGCTACTACGTGCTGGCCGACTGGCTGGAGATTCCCAACCTGCGCGAGCGCTCCAACCGCTTCCTCAAGAACCTGACGCTCGAATTCTGCCTGGGTGTGGAGGTGACGCCGGAGCCGTACATGGCCCTGTGGCGGCGCATCCTATTCGTGTCGTATGCCATCGGCAGCTACATCTACCGCTGGGTGGTGACGTTCGCCATCCTGTGGTTTTTGGATTCGTTTTTGAAACCGTACAAGCTGGAAGTGTTGAGCCACCTGCTCGCCTTCGCGGCGGCCGGCTCCATGGTCGGCTGGCCCCTGTTCCGGCTGGGCAAGTCGATCTACAAGCGCGGGAGACTCCCTGACATGAAAAAATGGCGTGTGCTCGTCAGCGCCGGCGTTCTGACGGCGGCGATCCTGTTCGTCTGCCTGGTGCCCGTTCCCGTCAGCCGTATCCGCGGTCGTGCTTTGGTGCAAGCGCACCCGGCCGCCACGGCGCGGGTCTACGTCCGCCATGACGGCATCCTCAAGAAGCTGAACATCCGGCCCGGCGATACCGTCAAGGCCGGCGATGAGTTGGCCGTGTTCGAGGACCGGGAACTCGATTCGGAGCTGCGCAAGTACCAGACCGAACGCGACCATACCGACGAGCAAATCCGCATCTTGAAGGCCAAATTGCAGCGGAGCACGGAAAACAAGGATGAAACGGAGAAAAGCAAGACCCGAGACGAAATCAGTAAATTGAAGGGCGAAAGCAAGACCGCCGAGAACCAGGTGGAAAACCTGGAGCACATTCGCGATCAGGACTTGGTCCTGCGGGCGCCTTGCTCGGGCGTCATCGGGCAAGCGCCGTCCATCGAGGACATCACGAAGTATTTCCAGGCCGACCCGAACACGCCGTTTTGCACCATCAACGAACCGGGCCGGCTGCGCGTGTGCATGCCGATCGTCACGCCGGAATTCAATCAGCTCAAAGAGAACCTGGAGCACGTCTCGTCCGCGGCCGTGGCCAGCCGGAAGCTGATGCGGGAGCGCGTCAACCTGGATTGCGACAAGACGCACCTGGCCGACGTGCTGGCGAACCTGCAAAGGCAGGTGAAACGACTCCACTTCGTGGTGGACAAGGACGCCGGCGTTTCGGAAGAATTGCCCGTCACCTACAAGGCGGAGAATCAACGGGTGGGCATGGTGCTCGACGGCGTTTTCGAGCATCTCGGTCTGGGCTACGTCATCCTCTCGGAGCCGGACGGTGCCCATGACGGTTGGCTGCTCGTCCGGCCCGGCCGCGAGCGCGGCGAACCCGAAGGCGGCCGGCCGCTCGCCGATCTGGATGTGACCATTCGTTTGACGGGACGGGACAGCAGCACCTGGAAAGGCAAGATCCGCCAACTCCCCGAATCGGAAGCCAAGACGGTGCCGATGGCGCTGTCCAACCGGGCGGGCGGTCCCGTGGCCGTCAAAGCCGGCACTCCCGGCGGCGCCCTGATCCCCTCGACGCAGCACTATCTCGTCTACATCGACATCGTCGATCCCGACGAAGCGATGATTCCGGGCACGATGGCGCAGGTGAAGATTTATTGCCAGCCGGAGACGTGCCTTAGTTGGCTGTGGCGCACCGTCAACAATACCTTCGATCTCGGTTTGATGTGAAAACAGTGGTTAGTGGATAGTGGTCAGTGGTTAGTGAAGAAAACAGTTCTTCACTAACCACTGACCACTATCCACTAACCACTGTTTGTTACTTCTTGTGCTGATCGCTGGCGATGCCGACCACGCCGCCGGCGATGCGGTCGCCGGCGTCCCCGGACGGCTGCGATTTCAGGTCGTCGGCCTTGGCGTGGATGATGACGGCCCGGCCGATGATGGAGTGCGAGCCGCTCAGCGAAAGCAGCTTGTCTTTCATCTCGATCACGGCCTTGCCGCTGTCGTCAGCGGTGATGTTGCCGAGGTCGCCGACGTGACGTTCCTCGGAATCCGGCCCGCCGTGTTTCTTCTTGTCGGGGTTGAAGTGCCCGCCATGACACTTCGGGTCGGCGGAGGAGCAGTCGCCGAACTCGTGGATGTGGAAGCCGTGCTTGCCCGGCGTCAGGCCGGTGATCTCGCCGCGCACCTCGACGCCGTCGTCGGTCACCATGAAGTGAACGACGCCCTTGACGTGGCTTTCGCCGAAGCCATGCACGACGGCGACGGCCCGGGTGGGGCCGTTGTGCTTGCCCTTCTCCTCCTGCTTGGCGCCGACGAGCAGCATCGGCGTCGCCAGGATGAGCATGCCCAGAACGATTTTTTTCATGGAACACCCTTTCTTCCGTGGACCAACAAGGCGGGTAAGGCGGATGCGCCGATTATGCTAAGGGATCGTCCGGGCATCGGCAAACGATTTCTCGATGAAGTGGGGCATAAATCATGTGGTTTTTGGGCGGACCATTGATCCCGCGCCGGCCGTGTTTTACAATCGGCTTTGTGTGACGAATCCGCCCTGCCTGTCGGGAGACGAGCGTTGCGCCTCCTACCTGCCGTTTGTTTGCTGGCGATCCCGCTTGCCCTGCCCGCCGCGACTGCCCAGGAAAGACCGGCCGATACCGAGCAGGTACACTGGTCGTTTCGCAAGCCTGTCCGTCCGGCGGAGCCGCGGTTCACGGATGCGGCCGCGCGCGCCTGGGTTCGTAATCCCGTCGATGCGTTCATTCTCGATCGGCTGAACCGCGAAGGGTTGCGGCCGGCCTCGGAGGCGGATCGCCGAACGCTCCTCCGCCGTGTCACATTCGACCTGACCGGACTGCCGCCGACGCCGGAGCAAAGCGCGGAATTCGTCGCCTCGATCGATCCCCTGGCCTACGAGAAACTCGTCGATCGGCTGCTGGCCAGTCCGCGCTACGGCGAACGGTGGGGCCGGCACTGGCTCGACGTGGTCCGCTTCGCCGAGACAGAAGGCTTCGAGTACGACCGCCATCGCCCCGACGCCTGGCGTTACCGCGATTACGTCATTCGCTCGTTCAACGGCGACAAGCCCTACGACCAGTTCGTCCGCGAGCAGTTGGCCGGCGACGAGATCGCTCCGAATGATCCCGACAGCGAAACCGCGGTGGGGTTTTATCGTCTCGGTCCCGTCCGCCGCAACGCCGGCAACCCGAAGGTGGCCTTCAGCCGCAACGAAGTCCTCACGGAGATGACGGATAGTATCGGGGCGGTTTTCCTGGGACTGACGGTTGGTTGCGCCCGCTGCCACGATCACAAATTCGACGACTTCTCGCAGGCCGATTATTACCGTTTGCAGGCGTTTTTGGCCCAGACGCAGGAACACGATATCGTGCTGGCCGACCCGAAGATCAAGGCCGACTGGGACGCGCGCACGGGCAAGATTCAGGCGGAAATCAAGCGGCTGAAGCAAGCGCTCGAAACCGCGGAGGGCAGCGATCGGCAGCAGATGCGGGCGAAACTGCGGCAAATGCAGCGGAGCTTGCCGCCACCGCTTCCCGCCATCAGCAGTGTCCACGACGTGCCGGCCGAGCGCACCGCCATTCATGTTCTCAAGCGCGGCGACCCGGACAAGAAAGGCAAGCCGGTCGGCATGCGCGTGCCGGCCGCTCTCCTGACGGTGAAGACGCCCGAATTGCCGCCGGAGACCAAGGATCCGCGAACGCGGCTGGCCGCGTGGATCAACGATCCCGACAACCCGCTGGCGGCGCGCGTGATCGTCAATCGCGTCTGGCAGTATCACTTCGGCCAGGGCCTCGTGGCAACGGCCAACGATTTCGGCGTCAACGGCAGCGCACCCAGCCATCCCGAATTGCTCGACTATCTGGCCGACGAATTTCTCGCCGGCGGCCGGCGCCTCAAGCCGCTGCACCGCCTGATTCTACTCAGCAGCACCTATCGCCAATCGTCGCACTCGGCCGCCGGCGACCCCGGCTGGCGCAAAGACCCTGACGATCGCCTGCTCGGACGCTTCCCGCGCCGCCGTCTGGATGCCGAGGAAATTCGTGATTCTCTGCTGACGATGACAGGGCAGCTCAACCTCAAGGTCGGCGGCCCCAGCGTCGTTGTGCCGGTCGATGCCGATCTCGTCGGCCTGCTCTACGATCCCGCCCAATGGAAAGTGACGGCCGACACGAGCGAGCACAATCGCCGCTCGGTTTATCTGTTGTCGAAGCGCAACCTGCGGCTGCCGTTCATGGAAGTGTTCGATCAGCCGGATGCGGCGACGAGTTGCCCGTGTCGCGCTGCCAGCACCCACGCGCTGCAAGCGCTGGAACTCTTGAATGGCCCGACCTCGCATCGTTTGGCCGGCGCCTTCGCCCGCCGCCTGGAGCGCGAAGCCGGCGGCGATCATGCCCGGCAGATCGAAGTCGCCTACTTGCTGGCCGCGGGCCGGACACCCACGGCGCGCGAGAAAGAATTGGCCCTGAAGTTCCTGGAAAAGCAACCGCTGCGCGAGTTCGCCCTGGCCGTGTTCAACCTCAACGCCTTCCTGTATGTCGATTGACCGAGTGGTATGATGCACATAGCTCCGGATCGCCGCGCCTTTCTGCGAGACGCCTTCTGCGGCTTCGGCACGTTGGCCCTGGCGTCGCTTCTGCATGAGGAGCGCGCCTGCGCCGCCTCAGCAAATCCGCTGACTCCGAAAGCGCCGTATTTGCCGCAAGCGAAGGCAGAGTCCGTCATCTTCCTGTTCATGGCCGGTGGTCCCAGCCACCTGGAAACGTTCGATCCCAAGCCACTCTTAAACAAACTCAACGGCCAGCCGCGTCCCAAGGAATTTGGGGATGCGAAATATCAGTTTGTCTCACGCGATGCTCGTCTGCTCGGCAGCAAGCGGCGCTTTGCGAAATCCGGACGCAGCGGCATTGAGGTGTCCGACCTGTTTCCGCACACCGCCCGCTGTATCGACGACCTCGCCGTGATCCGCTCTTGCCACGGCGATTCGGTCGTGCATTCGGCGGCGCAATACGAGCTGCTGACCGGCCGTGTCGTGCCGGGCTTTCCGAGCATGGGTTCGTGGATCGTGTACGGCCTGGGTTCGGAGAGCCAATCGCTGCCGGGTTACGTGGTCATGCCCGACCCGGCCGGGGCGCTCGAAGCCGGTCAGCCGATGTACACGAACGGTTTTCTGCCGGCGGTTTATCAGCCGACCATGTTCCGCGGCGGCTCGCGCCCGTGCGCAATCTCGACCTGCCCCAAGGCGTCAGTCTGCCGCAACGCCGCGCCACCGTCGATTTGATCCGCGCGCTCAATGAGGCCAACCGCGAGCAGGGAGATGATGAATTGGCCGCGCGCATCAGTTCGTACGAACTGGCCTTTCGGATGCAGACGGAAGCGCCGCAGGTGTTCGACCTGTCCGGCGAGACGCGCGAGACGCTGGCCTTGTACGGCGTCGGGACGGAGCCGACCGACAACTACGGCCGGCGTTGTTTGCTGGCCCGGCGATTGGTCGAGAAGGGGGTTCGCTTCCAGGTGGTTGTCTCCGGTGGCGGCTCGCAGCAATGGGACGCCCACACTGACATCGAGAAGAATCACCTGAAGATGGCGGAGCAAGTCGATAAACCGATCGCCGGCTTACTGGCTGACCTCAAGCAACGCGGCTTGCTCGATTCCACGCTGGTGCTGTGGGGCGGCGAGTTCGGCCGGTCGCCGGAGGCACAGGGCGGCAAAGGACGCGATCACCACAACCTCGGCTTCTCGATGTGGCTGGCCGGCGGCGGCGTCAAGGGTGGACAGGTCGTCGGCGCTACCGACGACATCGGCCTGCGTGCCGTGCAAGATCCCTATCACTTCCGCGACATCCATACGACCATTCTGCACCTGCTCGGACTCGATCAGGAGCAACTGAGCTACCTGCACCTGGGCCGCAAGGAACGGCTCACCTCCGTGCTGGGCAAGGTCATCCGGCAGATCGTCTGAGGCTTCCGTCCGCTCAGGAGCGGAACAGAGGCAGGCGCTCGAAACTTCCCTCCAGCGCCTTTTTCGCGGGCAGGCCGAGCCAATCTTGCAGTACCGTCGCATAAACCTGCCTGAAGTCCACCAACGTCCTCAGATCGCCGTGCTTGGGATCGAGTTCGAGCAGACGAGGCGTCGCGCCGGCCAGACCCGGCTTGACGTCGGGACCGGCCAGAAGCACCGGGCCGGACGTGCCATGATCGGTGCCCGCCGAGGCGTTTTCTCGCACCGTGCGGCCGAACTCGCTGAAGGTTAGCACCATCACGCGCTCCGCCACCTTCGCCGACTTCAGGTCATCGAGGAACGCGCGCAAAGCCTCGGACAGCTCGCGCAGCAATCCCGCGTGCGTGCCGAGTTGTCCGGCGTGCGTGTCGTAACCCGATTGGCGCGTGTAATAGATGCGTGTGCCAATCGACGCCTTGATGAGACGGGCGATAAGTCGCAAATGATCGGCAAGGTCGCTGGACGGATAAGTCCCGGCCGCGGACGCCGGCGCCTTGAGTATGTCGGTCATGCGGTCGGCCAGAGTGTACGCGTCGAGCGAGCTGCGGCGCACGAACGCGGCCAGATCATCGGCCGGCGGCTCGGCCGCGAGGGTCTGCCTGGCCTCGCCCAGTTGCAAGACAAACTCTTCGGGCCGGGTCAGGCCGGAGGCGATCGACCGGCGAGCCTGCAAGGCGACCGGCAGTTCGCCGCCGCCGGTGTACACGGCGGCCGGCAGACCGCCCGCCGGCGCGGGACCTTCGTCGAGGCCCCGGCCGAGCCAGCCGGTGCCGTCGCGATTCTTCGTGTCCAGGCGGGCCGTCTGCCAGATGGCCATGCTCTCGAAGTGCGAACGGTTCGGGTTGGGATAGCCGACCCCCTGCACGACGGCCAACTGCCCGCTTTCGAGCAGCTTGCCGGCCCCGTTCATGGCCGGGTGCAAGCCGACGTGGTCGTTGATCTTGATGAGTTCTCCCGCCGACAGGCGCAGCAGACGGCGGTGCTTGGCGTAACCTTCGTCCTTGTAGGGCACGACGGTATTGATGCCGTCGTTGCCCCCGTTGAGTTCGACGACGACGAGGACGCGGCCGTCGCGCTCGGGCACGGCGGCGCGGGCGGTCTGGGCCAGGAAACCCGGAACGGTCGGCGCCAGGGCGAGCAACGTCGAGCCGCGCAGGGAGGATGCGAGAAAAGATCGCCGGGACAGCATGGGATTCCTCCATATAGCCCCCGGCTTGCCGGGGGAAATCACCCCCGGCAAGCCGGAAGCTATGTGTCTTAGGCCAGTTGATATTCGGGTGCGGCCAACATCAAAGCGACGGCACGTCGGACATCGGTGGGCGCGGCGGACGACCGCGCACCAAGGGCGGCCCGCAGACGATCGCACCGGGCCGGACTCGGCGCGGCCCCTTCGAGCAGTTGCCCGTAAAATGCCAGCAATTCCGTCCGATCGCCGTCCCGTCCGTGTCGCTTCGCCAGGGCCACAGGATCGAACGGCTCGCCCCGCGCGACAGGCGGCCTTCCACGAGGGCGATCGCGTAGTTGGCCCGGCCGATCATCGCCTGCGTATTGATCCAGGCCCGCCCGCCCGTCCAGCCGCCGACGTTGGGCGGATAAAACAACTCCATCCCCAACCGTCCGGCCCAGTCCGCCAGCAAGAGCGTGCTGGGCGGCTGCTCGAACAATTCGAGGCGGCGGGCTGACCCGACCACGAACTCGACCGGGCCGAGGATGCGCTTGCCGAGGTTCTTTTCGGCAAAGAAGGCCGCCGAGCGCAAGATCGTCGCGACGCCCCAGGCGACGTCGAGGTCGTGTTCGCGCAGCCCTGCCGCCAGGGCCTTAACTCCGTTCGCATCGACCGCCCCCTCGCCCATGAACAGCTCGCATAGCCGCATCGCCAATCGCACGGATGTGGCGGGATTATCCAGGACGAAACGAACGAAATCACTGCCTTTCCAGGGGCCGGTCTTTCCGAGGAGGGTCTTGCTACCGGCATCGTGCTGGGCCGTGTCTTCGTGGAATTTCCCTTCGGCGACTGTCCATCCGGTGAGGGCGCGGTCGCCTTCCTTCACGTCCTTTTCGGAATAATGTCCGATGCCGAGCGTGAAGAGTTCCATCAACTCGCGGGCCAGGTTCTCGTTGGGATGCTCCTTACGGTTGGCCGGTGCGTCCAGCCAGAGAAGGAGGGCCGGATCGTGAACCACGGCATCGAGCTGTTCGCCGAAGCACTTGCGGCCGAGCGTGCGGATCAATTCGTTCTGGCGGCGCATGATGCCGAGGTCACGGACCTTGACGGCGCTGGTGGCGAAGTGGTTGTGCCACATCAAGGTCAGTCGCTCGCCGAGCGGGTCCGGCCCGAAATACATGCGATAAATCCACCACGCCTTGAGCCGTCCCGGATCGCCGGCCGTGTCGAGGAGCAATCCGGCCGTCTGCTCGAACTCGTCGGGCACGCCCTGGCTGCGCGACTTGCCGGACAGCACGCGGTCGATCCTCGCGGCCGGGCCGTCTTTCAGATCGCGCTGAATCTCGCCCCATGTCGCCGCGAAACCGGCGCGGCGATGCAGATGGACGACGCGGAGCAGGTTCCAGGGAGTTTCTTTGCTCGGAACAAACGGCCGCCAGACTGGGCCGGATTCGGATGGTTTATGTTCGTCGCTCATGGATTCTCCTTCGACCCCTTATCGGGAACCGGCTTGCTTTTGCAATCGCCCAGTTCTTTCGTTTTGCCGGACTCGGCGTCCCAGCTGTCCGGCGGGCGAAGAAACTCCACCGTGCCGCCTCTCTCGCCTTCGCGGACTTCCAACGTGTACCGAAGTCCGGGCATCAGGCCGTCGAGACGGAACTTGCCGCCGGCGTCCGTCGTGCCTCGCACCTCAAGTCGCTTCCGCCATGCCGAGTCGAACAGAATGTCGATCGGTAGTTGGACGGTGTCTTCCGGCTTCTGGCTGATGAGGGCATGCAGCGTCAGACCGGGGCGAGGCCTCCCGTCCGCGTCGAGAATCCGGCCGGCCACGGAACTGAGCGCCCCCAGGCGGACCTGAAAAGGAGTGACTTCGTCCCCGCGCACGACTCGCACCTTGCCGAGTTTCTTCTCGGGGTGGAAGAACACGACGGTGCGCGGACGGTTCGGATCGAGACCCCGGACCTGAAACGCGGGATCTTCGTGCAGGAGGGTCTCATAGCTGTGATGGCGTGGCGAGCCTGTCAGACCCATGACGTAGTACCCGCCGAGAGGCTTGCCATCCGGTCCGCGTACCTCACCGGGAATCGGCTTCGCCGGGTCCAGGGCAATCTCCACCTGTGTCGATTTCGGCTCTTTCTCGGAGGGGTTGACGCGCACCCAGGCGTGAACCAGCGGCGGGGCGAAATTGACGTACGGCACCACCCTCTCCCCATCGGCCGGCTTGCCGACTTTGTGGTAGTCGTCCTCGTCGGCGAGGACGACCAGATAGCCGGGACCGGGCAGGCCGACTACGAAGAAGGAGCCGTCCGTTTCCGTAGCACCTCGGAGATTGGCGATGTCACGCTCGTCCGGACTGGGAACCTTTTTGAGATGCGGATTATCCGAGAGGGCGTGATAGGTGACGTGGGCCTTGACGGGCTCCCCCGTGGCCTTGTTGATGACCCGGCCGCGGATCTCGATGCCGCGCTCCAGCTCGAAATCCACGGTGATGGGATCGAACCCCGGTGTGTCGGCGATGCCGCTCTTCCTCGCGGCGAAATACGACGTTCCCACGGCGAAAATGTCATACTCGCGCTGCTTGGCGATGCCCACGAGCCGGTATCTCCCGTGAATATCCGTCGTGGCCTTGTTGATCCAGTAACGGACAGTGATCCCCGCCAGCGGCTTGCCGGTCCCTCTCTCGCGGACGGTCCCGACGATCGGCTTCGTGGGACCGGCAAGGTGGTCGAAGCTCGCCTGGTAGTAGGCCGGCTCGCCCTTTTTCAGACCGGCCGCTCCCACCGCCCGTGTCATCACGAAGCAGCGAACGCGCTCAATGGTTTCGCCGCTAATCTCAAGATGGACGATCCTCTCTCGACCGAATCCGCGCAGCTGGACTCGGCCGTCCGCTCCCGTCTTCACATGCGCCGGCGAATTGAGCGCGTCCGCCTCGATCGACTTGGGATAGGAGAAATAGCGATCGCCCTTGCCGAGCAAGTTAATCAACTTATCCAGGTCGGCCTGGTGAAGCTCAAGGAGGCGAACCGTGGCATTGGCGACCGGCCTGCCCTCCAGGTCGAGAATACGCCCCTGGATCGGCACATCGTCTTTGACGAGCCGCAGTGTCACTTCATCGCCGTTTGTGAACTTGCTCAGTTCCATCCAATCCGGGCCGTGCTCTGGCGCCGTCGCCACGAGTTTCGCGCCTGGCCGTCGATCGTCCTTGCGAATCGGTAAACGAAATCGGCCATCCGCTCCCGTCGTCGCGGGGGTTCGCTCATCCGCTCGCCTCTTCACGGCATCGACGTAGAGATACACTTTCGCCCCGGCCAACGGTTTGCCGTCCGGGTCGAGAACACGGCCCTTGATCTCGATGACCTGATGTTTATCAAGTGGCGGACTCTCCGTACGGGGCGGTGCGGGCTTGATCCCCTCTGCCGGCGAGGGTAACTGCGCCGCAACGACGCCGAGCGACCGATGCGCGAGCACCCCGCCGGTTGTGATACCGAGCGCCGCCAGCAGCACAAGCGCCAGTTTCACCTTGGCGGCCGAGAACGATTTCGTTCCGTCAGCCGCCAGGGCCAGGACGTGAGCTTGTGCAGTTAGGTTGGCCGTCTGCCCGTTCGCCAAGGCCAGGCCGGCGCGGATCGTGGTTGTGGCGAGCGGCAATGGCACGGCCGCTGCCGTCTCCGCGATCAAGACGGGCGCGGTCAGCGCGGCGGTCAAGGTCAATCCCCGTCCCTGGAGTCGGTGTGCCAACAACTCCCGCGCTCGGCTGAGTCGGCGGGCGAACGTATTTCGGCTCCAACCCAGCCGCCGGGCCGCCTCGTCTTGCGTCCGCGCTTCCAGATAGCACAGCACCAGGGGAGCGCGATACCTTTCCGGCAGACGCTGTAACTCCTCGTCCAGAACGGAACGCAGTTCGCGCCAGGTGATGTCCTCCATCGGGTCGGCGGCCGGCCGGGCGGTCACACGCCGTTCGTGTCCCGTCCGGCGCATCGCCTTGGTGCGGAGCTTGTCGGCCAGGTGGTAGGCGACGCCGTGCAGCCAACTGCTGAGAGACTCTTTTTTGCGGATCGAGCCGGCCCTTTGCGCCAGGACGAGGAAGGCGGCCTGGAACGCATCTTCGGCATCCTGATCGTGGCCAAGCACACGGCGGCAAACACGGAGAACCATCGGGCCGTGACGCTGCACCAGCGCCGCGAACGACGCTTCCGAGCGCTCGCTCAGGAATCGCTCCAGCAATTGTTGATCCGTCAGGGGGTCATCTCCCTGGCGGGAAGCCAGCGTGCGAAGGTGGAACAGGAGGTCGCGTTGGATCGTGGTCATGGTTGGTCGTCCGGTAGGGGTGAGGAGTTCCACTACCTGATAGTCCCGCGCCGACGAACGGTTCCCCCAACAAATTTCGCTCGTCTCTATTTCGGACGGCTATTCGTCCTTGATTTCGCCCAGGTTTACCGTCGCGCCGGATCGGCAAAGCACGCCCCTCACCTTCCGCCAGACGCCCTTTCCGCTTCTGAAATCGAGGTCGTAGCGGAGTCCCGGTATCAGTCCCTCGATCCGGAATCGTCCCATCGCATCGGTGAGGACACGAGCGGGCAGCACGGCATTACGCAGATCGTTTTCGAGAAAGAAAGTCCAGGACGGCGACAGCGGCACCGCTTGCTTGCCGCCCATTTGGGGAATCACCTCGATCCCTTGCCGCGGTCGGCCCGTCGCATCGACCAGTCTGCCGATCGCGGTCCCGCGCGATTGCAAACGAACCGTGAGCGGCGTCTTATCGTCTTTCCGGATGACGACGACACGGGCCAATCCCTTTTGCTTGTGCCAGAAAACCAAGGTGCGCGGCTTATCCGGTTCGAGTCCGTAAACCGTGAAGCGACTCTCCGACAAGGCTGGCTCCCTGTCCAGAGGATACAGGCTCCGCGAGCCAGCCACGCGCGCACCGGACAAGCCGCGCCCGTCGGGACCGATCACCGAGCCGGAAACGCGACGGCCCGGTGTAAGAACAATGTCGAGGCTCCGCGATTTCGATTCCTCCGCGGAAGGGTCAATCGGCACGATGGCATGGAATAGGTCCACCGACGGAGGAGGCCAGGAATATCGCAGGACGAACAGCGACTTTTCTTCCAGCCCGGCGCCGCGGGCCGCGGTGAAGCGGTCCTCCTGGGCACGGACGGCGAGGAATCCGCGACCTGGCAAAGCGATCAGGTTGCAGCAGCCTGTCTGATCGGTTTCCTCGGTTTTCAGGATGCTGTTAAAAAAAAGCGGATAGTTTTTCAGGTTGGGATTGCCGGGCGCGGCGGCATACTGGATGACGGCCGGCACGGGTTTGCCAGTTTCCTTGTCTGTCACTCGAATCCGCAGCGGGAACGCGCGTCCCAACTCCAGATCCACCGCGATCGGTTCCAGGTTGAGCGTGTCCTGGACGTTCTTGATCGTGAAGACGTAGCGGGCCTCCGGGTGCTCCGCGGTAAGCCAATACTGTTCGGATTTGCCGACGCCGGCAAACTCGAAGCGACCCTCCTTGTCCGTAAATACTTCGGCCGGCTTTTTGCTGGGTGAACAAAAGACGCGGACGCCGGCCAGCGGCTTAGCGGTGTCCTTCTCGCGTATGGTGCCTCGGATCGGTTTGCTCGGCGCCGCCAGGAGGTCAAACGAGGGACCATGCATGTCCGGCGGCAACCCCTTCAGGCCGGGCCGGAGAATGACGGTCACGTTTCGCGATTCGATGCCTGGCCCTTCGATGTCGAGATCAACAATTCGGTTTACCCCGAATCCACTCAACGCGAATCGTCCATCCGCGTCCGTGGTCACGGAACGAGGCGCGCCCAGGACGCCCCAGACGGACGACATAATCCGCTCGTATCTCACCTCGATTTGACCGAGGGCATCGGGCTTCGTGGAATGCGTCTCTAGCTCCTTGAGCCAGGCAGCCAGGTCTTCATCGGGCATTTTCCGCAGTCGGAGAAGGCGAACGGCGGCACGGGCGATGGGCCGGCCCTCCAGATCCAAAACGCGCGCCCGGACGGCCACGCCGTCCGAAACAAGGCGCAGGGACAACTCCTTGTCACCATTCGCTTGCTTCAGAGAAACCCAATCCGGCCCGTAACCGGGGGCGACCGCCGCGACCATTTTGTCCCCGTCCGCCTCCGCGCGGCGGATCGGGAAGCGAAAGCGCCCGTCCGCGCCGGTCTGTGCCCGCACGTTGGGATCGGTCTTGTCCTTGTCGGTATAAGTGGACACGTACACCGTCGCCCCATTCATCGGTTTGCCGTCTGGCCCCAGCACGCGGCCACGAACGACCACCATTTGCTCCAGAGTGGCCGGAGGAGACGCGTCCGATGCTTGTTGTGAGGGGAGAGAAGGTTTCTCGGCGACCCCGGACGGTGCGGCTCCCTTCCCAATCACTTGATGCGCGAGTAAACCGCTCGCCGCGAGGCTCGTCACCAAAACGAATGCGGCGATCGCCTTCAACTTGCCGGTCAGGAACGTAGACCCAGTCCGTTCGGCGAGTGCGGCGATATGCTCCGGAACGAGGAAGTCTACCGACTCCCCCACCGCCAAGCGGACTCCGGCCCGGATTGTGATGTTCGTGAGCACGGCCGGCAGTGCCGCGGAGTTGGACACGCCACTCAAGAACGGTGCACAGAGGGTGGCAGAAAGCGTCAAGCCGCGGCGGGCGAGACGGCGGCCCAGCCGGTTGCGCCCTTGCTCCAGCCGGCGCCGAAACGTACCCAACGACCAGCCCAGCCGGCGGGCGGCCTCATCCTGCGTCGCCCCCTCCAGGTAGCAAAGCACCAGGGGAGCACGATACGGCTCGGGCAATTTCCGCAACTCTTCATCCAGCACCGAGCGCAGCTCGCGCCAGGTGATGTCCTCCGCGGGCGACGCATCGGAACGGGCCGGCAACCGGCGTTCTTGTGCGACACGGTGGATGATTTGCGCTCGCAGCTTGGCGGCGGTGCGGTAGGGGACGCCGTGCAGGAAGCAGCCGACGGATTCTCGCTTGCGGATGGTTGCCGCCTTCTGGGCCAGCACCAGGAAGGTGGCCTGGAAAGCGTCCTCCGCGTCCTGTGTCTGCCGCAGCACGCGAAGACACACGCTAAGCACCATCGGGCCGTGTCGAGACACCAGTAGCGCGAACGACGCCTGATCCTGCCGCGTGACGAACTGCGCAAGCAGTTGTTGATCCGAGAGAGTGTCGGCCGATGGTCCCGCTACCAGGCGACGGAGTTGCCGCACGAGGCCGGTTTGCGTTGTGTTCATGGTTAGCGCTTCCGAGGGATCGCGTTGTCTCCTCCAGAATAGTGCCGCGATCGGCTCCCGACTGCGCAATTTTCTCTTCGTCGGTTCGCCGACTATGCGGAAGAGTGGGTCGTCGGCCTCGGGACAATGTTCGCGGCGGGAAAAGGGTAGTAGTCCGTCCTTCAACGCGGTAATCTCAGCTTGGGAGTCCGAGCTGTGGCTCCCGAGCATGATCGTCGCCGATTTCCGGTCATCACCCCTCTACCTTGCCAATGGATTACCGGCATGTCCGAGCAGCCCGATCCCAACCGCACCCGAACCGAGCAACCCTACCGCACATCCGAGTCCGCCCAGACCACGCCGCACGCCGGGCCGGACCTGCCGGATGCGCCGATCGGTGACGCCGGCGTTTACGCCATCCTCGGCGAGATCGGCCGCGGCGGCATGGGCATCGTGCTGGAGGCGCAAGACGGCGGCCTCGACCGGCGCGTGGCCGTCAAGCTCCTGCTCAAACAGCACGACAACCGGCCGGAGTTGGTGCGGCGTTTCCTCGACGAGGCGCAGATCAGCGGCCGCTTGCAGCACCCCGGCATCGTGCCGGTTTACCAGCTGGGCCGGCTGGAAGACCAGCGGCCCTTCTTCGCCATGAAGCTGGTGCAGGGACAGACCCTGGCCGACCTGCTCGCCGGCCGCACCGACCCCGCCGCCGGACGGGAACGCCTCCTGGCCATCTTCGAGCAGGTGTGCCAGACGATGGCGTACGCCCACTCCCGCCGCGTCATCCACCGCGACCTCAAGCCGTCCAACATCATGGTCGGCCCGTTCGGCGAAGTCCAGATCATGGACTGGGGATTGGCCAAGGTGTTGACAGCCGGCGAAGAGCAATCCGAGAGCGGCGGCGGCGCTCCGGCCGCGAGTGAGGGCCGGACAGCACGCTCGCGGGGGCGGTGATGGGCACGCCGGCGTACATGGCTCCGGAACAAGCGTGCGGGGCCGTGGACCGGATGGACGAACGGACGGACGTGTTCGGACTGGGCGGCATCCTCTGCACCATCCTGACCGGCAAACCGCCCTACGACAAGCCGACACCCCTGGAACAAACTCGGCAGGCCGAGCGCGGCGATTTGGGCGAGGCCTTCGCCCGGCTGGACGCCTGCGGCGCGGAGGCGGAGTTGGTGGAGCTGGCCCGCGCCTGTCTGTCGGCGGAGCAGAGCCAGAGGCCGCGCGACGCGGGCGTGGTGGCGCTGGGCATGACGGAACACCGGGCGGGAGTGCAAGAACGGCTCCGCGAGGCGGAGTTGGAGCGGGCGGCGGCGCAGGCGCGGGCGGGATCGGAGCGCAAGGCCCGCCGCCTGACGGCGGCGCTGGCCGCCGCCGTGCTGGCCCTGACGCTCTTGGGCGGCAGCGGCTTGGTGTTGCATGAAAGGGAACATGCCGAGGAGGCCGACCGCGTCAGCCGTACCGAGCGCGAAGTGGAAGGCTACTTGCAGGAGGCCGTTCGGCTGCGCGAGCGGGCGCGAGCCGCCCCGCCCGAAGAGGTGGCTCCGTGGACGGCGGCCCTGGCCGCGGCGCGACTGGCCAGCGGCGCGGCCGACGAGGGACTGCGCCGCCGCGTTCAGGAACTGCTCGACGAGTTAGGGCCGGCCGAGCAGGATCGGGCCATGACCGCCCGGCTGGAGCAAGTGCGGTTGCAGCAGGCGGAATTGAAGGACAATCGCTTCGACATCCAGGCGGCCGGGCCGGACTATGCGGCGGCGTTCAAGGATTACGGGATCGACGTGCTGGCGCTGCCGGCCGAGGAAGCGGCCCGCCTCCTGCGCGGCCGCGCCATCCTCGCCGAGTTGGCCGCGGCGCTCGGCGACTGGGTACGGCTGGCGGACCCCAAACAGCGGGAGCAGTTACTAAAGGTGTTGCGGTTGGCCGACCCGGACCCGTGGCGGCAGCGCCTGCGCGATGCCCTCGCCCGGCAGGACCGCAAGACCCTGGAGATCCTGGCACGCGATCCGGAGGCGGAGCGACTGCCCGCCTCGACACTATACCTGCTCGGTGCGGCCTTGGGAGCAGTCGGCGAGCACGCCGACGCCATCCGCCTGCTCCGGCGGGCGCAGCAACTCCACCCGCGCGACTTCTGGCTCAACTTCCAGCTCGCCTCCGAGTTGACCAACCAGCCGGTGCCGCAGCCGGATGAGGCGGTGCGCTTCTACAGCGCGGCGTTGGCCCTGGGCCGCCACACGGCCGGCGTCTACCTCGGCCTGGGCAACGCCCTGGGGCAGAAGAGGGCTGATGATGAGGCGACGGCGGCCTACCGCGAGGCCATCCGCCTCCAGCCCGACTTCGCCATCGCCCACCGCGCCCTCGCCGACGTGCTCCGCCGCACCCACCACGAGGACGAAGCCCGCGCCGAGCTGCGCGAGGCGGTTCGCCTCAAACCGGATTACTACGAAGCCTACAACAACCTCGGCGTCGTCCTGTCCGACCGTGGCGAATTGGAGGAGGCGACGAAAGCGTACCGCCGGGCCATCGAACTGAACGCGGATTATGGCAGTCCCCACCACAACCTGGCCGTGATCCTGGACCGGCGCGGCCGGCTGGACGACGCCATCGCCGAGTGCCGGGCGGCCCTGCACGCCGACTCCCAGTTTGCCGAGCCGTACAACACGCTGGGCACTCTGCTCGAGAAAAAAGGCCGGCCGGACGAGGCCATCGAGAGCTACCGGGAGACGATCCGCCTGCGCAAGAAGATGCCGCGCTCCGAGGCGCACCTGGCGATGTCTTACAGCAACCTGGCGCTGGCCTACCTGTCCAAGCACGACACCGACAAGGCTATCGCCTCGTTGCGGGAGGCGATCCGCTATACGCCCGGCAACGCGGCCCTGCACACCAAGCTGGGTGACATTCTGCTGGGTCAACGGCAATTCGGCCCGGCCATCCGCGCCTACCGCGAGGCGGTGCGCCTCGACCCGGATCGATCCGGGGCCTGGATGAACCTGGGCGTTGCCCTGACAGGGACCGGAGCCCTGGACGAAGCGGTCGCGGCCTTCGACGAGATGATTCGTATCAAGCCAGACGACGCCCTCGCTT
The DNA here is from genome assembly GCA_963767535.1 of uncultured Planctomycetota bacterium. Taxonomy (GTDB): domain Bacteria; phylum Planctomycetota; class Planctomycetia; order Gemmatales; family Gemmataceae; genus JAJPHU01. The sequence continues at coordinate 2,251,891 of CAVYEC010000003.1, read as the reverse complement.
ACGTCAACCTCGGCATCGCCCGCCAGCTCCAGGGCGATTCGGCCCGCGCCGTGGAAGCCTTCCGCTCGGCCGTCCGGCTGAAGCCGGGCGACGCGGACGCCCATTTTCAGCTAGCCGACGCCCTGCGCCAGGGGGGCGACATCAGGTCGGCCATCGCCGAGTATCGCGAGACCATCAAGCATCGTGCGAACTTTGTCGAGGCGTACACCAATCTCGGCGGCCTTCTGTCGCAGGAGGGCAAGTTCGACGAGGCCATCGCCGTCCTGCGTGAGGCCGTCCACCTGGCGTCGCGCCACGTCAACGCCCTCTGCAACCTCGGCAACGCCCTGCGCGACAACGGCGACCTGACCGGCTCGATCACGGTTTACCGGCAGGCGATACAGGCCAAGCCGGATAGCGCCCTGGCTTATTGTCTGCTGGGTGAGGCGCTCCAGTTTCAGGGCGATTTCCCCGGAGCGTTGGCCATGTTCCGGCGCGGCCACGAGCTGGGTCAGCGCGATCCCCATTGGCGCTATCCCTCGGAACGGGTGCTGCACGAGTGCGAGCATCTGGCGGCCCTGGAGCGCAAGTTGCCGGCGCTGCTGGCGGGCAAGCCGTTGCCGGTGGATGCCGCCGACCGGATTGAGTTCGCCGAGTTGTGCTGGAAGTGCAAGCGTCAGTACGCCGCCGCAGCCCGGCTGTTCGCGGAAGCGTTCGCGGCCGAGCCGTGCGCTGGCGGAGGAGTTGAAGAAGGGCTATCGTCTGGATGCCGCCCGCGCCGCGGCGGCGGCCGCCGGCGAGGGCCGTGATGCCGCCAGTTTGGATGACAAGGAACGGGCGCGCTGCGCAAGCAGGCGGTGGCGTGGCTGCGGGTCGACCTGGAAGCGTGGTCCCGTCAACTTCGCCGCAGCAGCCGTGCCGACCGCGCGGCTGCGCGGCAAGCCTTGTCACAGTGGCGCGGCCCACAGTTGTCCTCGTTGCACGGCGCGGCGATCGACCGTCTGCCGAAGGAGGAGCAGCAAACCTGCCGCAAGCTGTGGGCCGACTACGACGCGCTCGTCAAGCAAACGCTCCGAGATTGACTTTCGTCCGGCCTTGCCGCCACAGAACCCAGAGAGTCGCCGCGGTATAGTGTCCTCAGAATGCGTTGATCCGGCGGGGAGTCGGGGAGCGATGCGGTGCCGCGATCACTTCAGCAGGTATTGCTCCACGAACGTCACCGTCGCGTAAAACTGAAAGTCCGCGTTGCGCTTCTTCGCGAAGCCGTGCCCTTCGTCGTGCGCCGCCAGGAACCACACGGGCGTCCCTTGCTTGTGGAGGGTGTCGCGGATTTGCTCCGCCTCGCTCAGCGGTACGCGCGGGTCGTTGACGCCGTGAACGAGGAACAGCGGCGCCTTGATCTTGTGGGCGTTGGTCAAGGGAGCGATCCGGTCGAGATACTCCCGCATGTTCGGGTCGCGCTCGTCGCCGTACTCGGCGCGGTGCAGGTCGCGGCGATAGCTCTCGGTGTGTTCCAGGAACGTGCGCAGGTTCGAGATGCCGACCACATCGACGGCACAGCGGATGCGCTCGGGGAAGTAGGTCGCCACCGCCAGCGTCATGTGGCCGCCGTAGCTGCCGCCCGTGACCATGACGCGGTCGGCGTCCAGCTCGGGCCGCGTCTTGATCCAGTCCAAAAGGGCGCCGATGTCCTTGTAGGAATCCTCGCGCCGAAAGCCGTTGTCGAGCGTCAGAAAGGTCTTGCCGAAGCCGGCCGAGCCGCGGACGTTGGGAGAGATCAGGGCGATGCCCATTTCGTTGAGGTAGTAATTATTCCGGCCCAAGAAGCGCGGGCGGAACTGGCTTTCGGGTCCGCCGTGAATGTCGAGGATGACCGGCCGTTTGCCCGTAAATCGAGCGGGCGGCGCGTAGAGGAAGCCACTGATGGTGCGGCCGTCGAAGCTCTCCCATTCGATCAGCTTCGGCTCGACGAAATCCTTCGTCACCAGGCCGCCGGTCTCGCTGCGCGTCCAGCGCTCGACGCTCCTCCGCTCCGCGTCGAGGACGTATACATCGGGCGGCGACTGTGCGGAGGTCATGACCAGCGCGAGTCGCTTGCCGTCGGGGTGCCAGTGCAAGTCCGACACGGAGCCGGCCGGCAGCGCGATTTCCCCCTTGCCGAGAACGTGCAGTCGGCCGACACCCCGATCGTTGGTGAGCACCGCGAGGTGGTTGCCGTCGCGCGTCAGGACAAACCGTTCCACGTCGTGCGCCGCGGCCGTCGTCGGCCACACCCGTTCGAGCGAGCCGTCTTGCGGGTTAAGCTTGGCGAGGTAACGGAATTCGGCCCCCTTGTCGGTGAGGGTGTAGATCCCCTTGCCGTCGGCCGTGAACTGGCCGCCGGAATACGCGACAAGTTCTTTGGAATCGGGACTGATGCGCGTCAACGTCTTGCTCTTCAGGTCGTAAAGGTGGAGACGGCTCTCATTGATCGAGATGTACTCCCCGATCAGGAGCCGCTCGTCATCGGGGGACCAGTCGAGTACGATCCAGCCGCCGCCCTTGAATTCGTGGACGAGCCGATCCGTCTTCGGGTCCGCGGGGTCCATCAGATACAGGTCGGTATCGGCTCCGTTGCGGCGCGTCGAGGTGTAGGCGATGCGGCCGCCCTTGCGGCTCCAGCGCGGCGGGCCGTTGCGCGATTTGCCGTCGGTCAAAAGCGCGATCGCGCCGGTATCGAAATCGTAGCGGTAGAGTTGATAGCGTTCGCTGCCGCCGGCGCTCTTGTTGAAGACGAAGTATTTCCCTTCGCGCGGTTCGTAAGATGCGGCGACGATGCTGTCTCTCTCGAAGGTGAGCTGCGTGCGGGCGCCGCCGGGCATAGTGACCTGATGGACCTGCGTCGTGTCGGCGAAGCGCGTAAGGATCAGCATCTCGGCCCGGGCGGGGTGCCAGTCGGCGAACATCGCCGCGCGAAAATCGGTGTAGCGAGCGACCCGGCCCGCGAGGCTGAGAGGAATTTTCGGGATCCCTTCAAGGATCAGGTTGTCGCCAGGGACGACAAACGGTTCCTGGGCGGCGGCGCGGGGGCGCAACACAGCAATACGCACACGAGGAGGACGCGGCGTTTCATCGAGCATCTCCTGACGAGGATAGGTCGGCCCGGGACTCTCCGATCCTATCAGCGTCCGGCGTCCAGCACCATAGCCCAGCAGGCGAGGACACTCGTAATGCTCGTCCAGTAGCCGTACTTGTTGTAAATGGCCGACGACTCCCCCGCGGAATCGGTCGGCATTTGCGGGTCGCTGGCGTTGCGGATGGCGAGCCATTTCGTCGAGCCGCCCAACTCCTCACAGGCCAGGCCGAGCACCGCGTCATCCATCTCGACCATGGCGCCGAGCTTTTGCAGACCGAAGGTGTTGTCCTTGTCGTCAAACTCGAACTTGTCCGTCGTGATAATGACATCCGGCTCGCCCAACTCGGCGGCGGTCGTGTACACCTCCGGATGGCCCGTCCGTTCGGGCTTCAGTTGCGCCGCGTTGGGGGCGATGAGCTTGCTGTTGACGACCTTGACATGACCGTTGTGCGGGATGGGATAGCCGCTCGTGAACTTCTTCTTGTTGAACGGGGTGCGCTTGAAGGTTCCGTCGCATTTGAAAAGCGCGGTGTTGGCGATCACCGCGTCCCCCAGCTTCAGCTTGGAGCCGATCGCCCCCGCCGTGCCCGTGGTGATGACGAGACGGGCGCCCGTCTGGACGATCACCTGTTTGAACATATCTTTCACGGGCATCGACTTGTCGTCGCGGGCAAGATGGAAGTTCGACTTGAACAGCAGTACGCTCCTCCCGCCGATCTTTATCGGCATGTACTTGCCTATGTAATGGTCCTCGGCGGCCGGGGAACGGCCGGTGGATCGGCCGCGGAACTTGGAGTCCCACTGGTTGGTGTACTCGTACCAACTTTTGCCTTTGAAGCGCGAAGGCGGCATCGACCATATCCCCGGCGTCAGGACGGCGGCCATGGCGTTGGCCTCCGCGGAGGTCCACGTAATCAGCACGAAATCCGCCCGCGGCAATTCGGTCTCCGGCCCCTTGAACGTGAAGGAGCGGTCGATCTCCGGCTCGGTCCCCTGTGGCCACGGGATCGATGCGATGGCGTGCCGGACGACCCCGGCCGCCTCCACGGGCGCCAGCCCGTTCATTCCGTCTTCCAGCGGGTTGTAGTCGATGACGGCGGCGGCATACGGATCGACCTGCACCTCCGATTCGCGCAGGGTCCGCGAAGGCCGAAAGATCATGAGATCTGCGCGTTGTCGTGCCCCAGAACGGATCCTTGCGGAAACTATCATCGAGCGCGTTGTTGGCCAGCTCGCTGAAGTCGTCGTAATGGTTCGGATCTTGCAAGGCGGCGAGGGTCAGCCCGGCGACGATCTGGGCGTCGTCGCCGGCGCCGACGATGGCCGAGCCGGAGTGCAGCCGCCCGGCGATGGTGACGGCCGCCCGTTCGTCGGCATCGTCCCAGGTCTCGATGTCCTGGATCGAGTGGCCCGCGAGAGCGTCGAAAGGCGTCAGCGCGATCATCGCCCCCACCTGCCGCGCCGCTTGTTGCATGACATCGAGCGGAACGGTGCGCTCGAAGTTCAGCGACCGGCCGTTGGACACCTGCGCGAACCCTTCCAGCTCGATCTCCGCCGTATCCGGAGGCGCGAGCGCCTCGGCCAACCGAGAAAGCTGCTCGATATAGTTGGCGCGCGTCGTGGACGATAGCTCCGTCAGGCTGTCCACAACGCCCTGGACAAGCGCCAACCGGAGCAGGTCGGTCGGGTGCGGATCGAGGGCGCCGCTTTCATCGGCGCCGCTGCTGACGCGGAGTTGCGGCCCCTTGGGAGCCGGTTTTTGCATCTGACCGATGAACACGGCCAGCAGCAGGGCCAGATTGTGGCCGAAGGTCGGCCCCATGTTCAGGACGCCGTAAACGTCCGCGGCCGCCTCGTCCATCCAGTAATCCCACAGCACGCCCAGCCACTGCGTCTCGGTATCGGTGAAGAGCGAATAGACCTGGCTGCGAAGCTGCGGCATTAGGGTCAGGTCGGCGTGAATGACATCGTGGCCGCCGGTCTCGTGGGTCAAGCTTCCGAACAGAAGCGGGTGGTCGGCGAAGGTGTGGGGCAGACTGACGACGCCGATGTCGCCGCCGGTCATCGAGTCCATGCTTTCCCAGGTGATGGTGAACGGCCCGCTGGACGGGTCCGACTGAAACACCGCTACGGGGGGCAGCGTCTCCTTCAAGGCGATCTGGAGATGACCGCGTTTCGATTTGCTCAGGAAGGAGCGGTACATGTCCGAGATCACGGCCAGGAAGCGACGGAGGGGCGGGCGGATTCTTGACATCGGCGTGCTGGTAGACGGCACCGGTGAGCGTCTCCAGGTCAAACGTATCCGTCCCCTGGCTGGTAGAGAATCGAGCAAAGAGGCTGTCGAGACGGTGATCCAGCGGTTCGGAATAACCCTGCCGGAATGGTTCGGGCAGGTGAACTTCGCCGGCGGCCATCAGCCCTTTGATCTTGGCCTCGGTGGGCCTGGCACCGAAGGCCGGCTTGCCGGCCGCCATGAAATGGTTCTTCATCAACAGGCGGAACAGGTTCGCGAACCCGGTGTCGATCATGGGTCGTGTCCCGAGAGGAGGGGTTAGTTGTTCGCCACCGTCTCAAGTCGAGGCCGGTAAGCGAACAGGGAGTTTGTCCGGAATGGAGGGTATTGTCAGCCCCCGCTAAGGGGCAATCAAGGGACGATCTGGGGAGGATCTGGGGAAGATGCCCCGTGCTCAACCCTTCGCCAATAAAAGGGGAATCATTCCTCGTTGTGCCGGAGCAAATCGTTATCGTATTCCTCTTCGAGCTGGCGCACCTTGGCGGCCAGCTCCTCATCCTTGTCGAGAACGGCGGACACGCCCAGCTCCCATTCGGTGCTGGCTTTGCGCAGAGACGCGAGGTCGAGCGGCAGGCGGAGGATTTTCGCCAGGCGGCGCGTGACAGCTTCGATGCACAGCGGGTTGGTGCCTTGCACGTAACCGGGAATCTCCGCGGCCAGCGAGGTCATCTGGACGCCGGCGGCGGAGCACTGCGTCAAAAGATAACTGGCGAAGGAGCCGGGGCCTTGATAGCCGGTGCGGCGAAAACCGTACTGTTGCATCTGGGGCAACAGTTCGGCCTCGGAGCAGGTGACGAACAGGCGCGGCTGGCGCGTGTGCGGCACCGAGCCGCCGAACGAGCCGACGAACAGAAAGCGACGGACGCCGAGCTGCCGCGCGAACTCGAACAGGCATGCCGCGAACGTCTCCCAGCGCAGGTTCGGTTCCTTGCCGATGAACAGAACGAGGTTGGCCGGCTCGTGGCAGAAGAAGATGTTGCTCGGCATCTGGATGGACTTGACCAGGCCGTCCTCGATGTCGATATGGGGGCGAAACAGGGCCGTCATCTCCATCGAGCCGGGAAAATTGTAGAGGTAAAACGGCTCCGCCTCGATCTCGGCGATGGGGCGGGCGGCGACCAGATCGACGAGGTTGCGAACCGTCCCGGTCGAGACGTCCCCGCCGTCCATCCAGCCCGTGAAGGCGAGCACGAGCGTGGCCTGGCTGAGAGACGGTCGATCCGTAAAGCGGAGTAATTCGCTCGGTTTTGGCGTCATAGGGGATCGTACCGGTTCGGTCGTGTCCAACTCGCGCCGCTTCTTTAGTGTATTGGCAGGGCCGAGCCGAACAATGTTGCGCTCGGCTCACCACGGTTGAATCATCGCCGTGCGTCCCTCCGCCGCGCGATCCAGCAGGTCGCGGACTTCCTCATCCGTCGTTTGCGTGAAGTCCTCGTACCAGCGCCCGACGGCGAAGAACGGTTCCGGCGTGCGGGCGCAGACGGTCTCGTCGGCCTCGTCCTGAAATTCCGCGCAGGTCTCCGCGGAGCCGACCGGTACGGCGACAACGATGCGGGCCGGCTCCTTCCGCCGCAGGGAGGCGACGGCGGTGCGCATGGTCGAGCCGGTGGCTAGGCCGTCATCGATCAGAATGACCGTGCGACCGCGCACGTCGAGCGGCGGCCGCCCGCCGCGGTAGGTTCGCTCGCGCCGTTCCAACTCCCGTTCCTCCCACGCGGCGACGTTGGCGATCGTATCGGGAGGTATCTCCAGCGCTGCGCATCACATCTTCGTTGAGCACGCGCACGCCGCCGGAGGCGATGGCGCCCATCGCCAACTCTTCCTGACCGGGCACACCCAGCTTGCGCACCAGAAAAATGTCCAGGGGCGCGTGCAGCGCCCGCGCCACCTCATACGCCACCGGCACGCCGCCGCGCGGCAGCGCCAGGACCAATACGTCGGCTCGGTTGGCATACTCCGATAATCGGTCGGCCAAGATCTGGCCGGCTTCCGTTCGATCTTGAAAGAGCATCATGGCTACCCCCTCGGTTCGCAGTCGGAAGCTCCGTTTCCTATTGGATCGAAACCTTAACGGATCTTGCGGCAAACGAGATGCCACTGGCGCCGCGATAGGGTATCCATCCCTCCGGGCGAAAAGTCTCCTATAAAAGTGTTTACGGGCCGACGCGGCGAGGATAGACGTTCGGCCGCTTGCCATCACCGGAGATCCACCAATGCGTTCGCTGTACCTTGGGATGTTCACGGTCGGTTTGCTTTTGGCCTCGGCCCGGTGCGGTCGAGCCGACACGCCGGCGGACAAGTCCGCCGAGGCGTCGTTCACGCGCGTTCGGGACGTGGTGTACGGGCACAAATCGGGCATGGCCCTCACGCTCGATCATTTCAAACCGAAAAAGAGGCGCAACGGGGCGGCCGTCATCGTGGTCGTCAGCGGCGGATGGTTTTCGGACCCGGCCATGATTGACTCGTCGTTCTTCCGCAATTTCGTCGAGGAGCCGATCAAACGCGGCTACACCGTGTTCGCGGTCTGCCACGGGAGCCAACCGCGCTTCACGATCCCCGACGCGGTCGCCGACATCAACCGCGCCGTGCGCTTCGTCCGCCACCACGCCGCCGACTACAAGATCGACCCCGATCGCATCGGCATCACCGGCGGTTCGGCGGGCGGACATTTGTCCCTCATGCAAGGGACGGCCGGCGATAACGGCGATCCCAAGGCGAAGGACGAGGTCGATCGCGTTTCGAGCCGGGTGCAGGCCGTCGCTTGCTTCTTCCCGCCAACCGACTTCCTCAACTACGGCGGCAAGGGCAAGTACGCTTTCGCCGAGGACGGCTTGCTGGCCAACTACCGCATGGTGATCGACGTGCGCGAGATGAACCGGCAGACGAAGCGTTTGGAACGCATCACCGACAAGGACACCATCGAAGCGCTGTGCGCGCAACGTGTCGCCGATCGCGCACGTCAGCGCCGACGACCCGCCGGCCCTCATCATCCACGGCGACGCCGACAAGCTGGTGCCGATCGAGCAGGCCGAGCGCCTCATCGCCGAGTTCAAGGAGAAGGGCGTGCCGGCGCAGCTGGTGGTGAAAAAAGGTGCGGCCCACGGCTGGGGCGGCATGGACAAGGACATGGTCAAGGCCGTCGATTGGTTCGACCGCTATCTCAAGAAAAAGTAGGCACGGGAGGGGGCAGCCATGATTGTTGTCCTGATGGGCGTCTCCGGCTCCGGCAAAACGACCATCGGCAAGGTGCTGGCCCGCGCGCTGGGCTGGACGTTCCTCGACGCCGACGACTACCACCCCGCGGCCAACATCGAGAAGATGCGCAAGGGGATCCCCCTCAACGACGACGACCGCCGCCCCTGGCTTCAGGCGCTGCGGAAGCGCGTCGAAGAAGCGTGCGATCGCGGCGAGAATATCGTCCTGGCCTGCTCCGCGCTCAAGCACGCCTATCAGGAATACCTCCAGCGCGAGGAGCCGGAGTGCATTCACTACGTTTATTTGCGCGGCTCGGAAGAATTGATCCGGCAGCGGTTAGCCGCACGCAAGGGACATTTCATGAATCCCAACTTGCTGCACAGCCAGTTCGAGACGCTGGAGCCGCCGGAACATGCGGTGGAAGTTGATGTCACACCGAGTCCGGAAATCATCGCGGCCGAGATTCGGCGCAAGCTCGGTTTGTGAGTCGGTTCGGAGGGCCACCTCGCCCCAAAGCCGTTTCTTGTTTGCGGAGAGGTAAGGAGAGGGCCGTTTGCCACTTTGCCAATGGCACAATTAATTGGCAAAGTGGTATTCACATATCAACCTATTTGATTTCAATGTCTTACGTCGATTCCGAGGGGCGAGATTGCCACTTTGCCATTTTGCCAACCACCTCCGGGGAGAAACCGCCTTCCCCAAAGCGGAGGGGAAGCTGCCCAACCTCAAGCAAGCCCGCTCCCGAAAAATGCGGTTTCGCTGCCCAATTCAGGATCCCCTCCTCCTCAACAGGAAACGGCCCTACCCCTCTCCGCCATCCAGAGGGAGAGGGGGTAAATCGTCCCATTCCTCTTGCGGTCCCGGCCGCTCCAGCGGCACCCAGCGGCCTTCGCCAAGCAGTTCGGACGATTCGTCGCATAGGGGCAGCGGCTCATCCGGCCCGGACGCAACGTCCTCCAGCAGCCGGTGCCATTGCAGCGGCTTGCCGTCCTCGCGCACCAGGCGCTGCGAGCCGTCCGCCAGCTCCTCGAAGATGAACGGGGCGCCGAGGAGGCCCTCGGCCGGGAACTGCTCGACCCGACGCCGAGCTTCCTCGAAGGTCGGATAGCTCTCGCACACCTTCCCCGTTTTGGTAATCATCTCGACGATGAACATTGCGGCTCGCCTTGTTCCCGCACTCGCCATCCAGCCCCTTTCGCGTTACCGAATTGATTTTACGGCGAAACGGGCCGGAGGGCGGCCTGCCGGTCGGGGTGATCCGCGGCGAACCGAATGAAAGCCGCACTGGACTGCTAAAGGGCCTTCCGGCCGTTGAAGCCGCCGAAGCCTTTGCCGGCGAAACCGCCGCCCAGGGCGCCACCACCCCCTCCGAAGTTGCCAACGCCGCCGAAGCCGCCGAACCCTCCGTTGCCAGCGCCAAGCCCCTGGGCGCCGAAACCACCTTGCAAGCCGCCCAAGCCCCCTTGCAAGCCACCGAAACTGCCCCCAAAAGTTCCACCCAGGCCACCGCCAACCCCGCTGCCGATTCCACTGAAACCGCCTAGGCCACCGGCAATCCCGCCGCCAAATCCTCCCAGGCCGCCACCGATACCTCCCAAACCGCCTCCCAGGCCGCCAAAGCCCCCGATGCCGCCCTGGATGCCGCCGGTCAGCCCGTTCATTCCCAGGCCACCCCCACTAAAGATCAAGAAACCAGCGGTGCTGTCGGTCAGCTGGTTGTTCAGCTGCGGCAACATCGGCGGAGGGGGCATGTGGTTGTTACGGAACTGCCCCGGAGAACGGCTCGGGGCCAGCAGTAGCGAAACGGAAAGGGACAGACCGAGGATGTACCCTGCCTTCGTGAGGCGCGTGAAAGTAGACATGGACACTCCCGTAAGGGTTGGCTAATCGAGTCCATGAGCCGCGCGGCTCATCCGGAGGACCCTTGCACCGATTCACTTCCCCTTGCAGGAGTCGTCGCTCCCGAGACGATGCGGAGAAAAACGACTGCCGGGTTCATTATTCGACCGCGGCCAGCCGTAAGTCAAGTTCGGCACGAAAAAGGACAGTGAGAGAGGGCGGGACAGGACGTTGATCCTGCGCTCGTTCTGGGTAGAGTAATCGTGCCGGTCACTGCCTGCCGAAACAGGATTCCCAAGAGGATCGACCATGTCCCGTCTGCTGTTGCCATCGTCGCTGTTGCTAGTCGCCGTGTCCCTGGCCGCCGAACCGCCCCTGACCCCTCCCTTGATCGACAAGCCGGACGCCTTCCAGACGCTCGTCAACCCGCAGTGCTCCCACTGCCGCGACGAGGCCAAACGCCGGGCCGACGATCTGAAGGACGGCGACCGCGTCCTGTGCTGGACGCGCGGCTACTCCGACGGCGGCACCATCCCGATCCGCTTTTTCCTCAACCCGTACCGCGTCATCAGCGATACGTATGGCGTCTTCGTTTACGACCCCGACGCCGGCTTCGCGCGCGGCTTTGCCCCATCGCTCGACTTTCGCTTCCACGGCTGGCGCAACGGCGTCATGGTCATGAAACATAAGGACGGTACGCTGTACTCGTGCCTGACCGGCCTCGCTTTCGATGGGCCGAACAAGGGCAAACGACTGCAAGCGGTGCCCACATTGGTCAGCGATTGGGGCTTCTGGCTCCGGCGCTATCCGGGCGCGGTGGCGTACCATATGTTCGATAAATACCAGCCGGTGGAACTGCCGACCCGGACCAACGAAGACGCCCAAAAGAGTCGCGTCCCAGTGGACAAACGGCTTGCCGAGGACACGGCGGTGCTGGGCGTGAGCGAGGGCGACAGTGCGCGGGCGTATCCGCTGGAAGCACTAGCCAAGGCGGGGTTGGTGCAAGAGGAAGTGGATGGCCGGCCGCGCACGATCTTGTGGTATGGTCCCACCAAGACGGCGGTGGCTTATCGGCCGCTGGCTTCTCCTCCGAACAAGGACGGTGGCCAACCGCGCTCGGTCACGCTGGCGCTCGACGCCTCGAACTCGGCCGCGCCGTTTCAGGACAAGGAGACGCATTCGCGCTGGGACATTGCGGGCCGGGCCGTCGAGGGCGAGTTGAAGGGCTGGACGTTGCAATGGCTGGACGGCACGCAGGTCAAGTGGTTTGCCTGGTCGGCCGAGTATCCCAGGACGACCGTTTGGACGACGAAGGAGTGATCAGATCATCTCCGAGCGGGGGGCCGTCAGCCCCCCGAGCGCAGACTCGGGGGGCTGACGCCCCCCGCTCAGAGGTTTGATGCCGCCTCAGTGCCGGCGAATTGCTTGTAAAAGTAAACGGCGGCTAGGCCAAGTCCCACGGCGATGATGAACCAGCGAACGATCCGTGGCCGGATGCGCCGCGCCGCGCGCGCCCCAGGTAGCCGCCCAGGATGGCGCCGACGGCCATGACCAGCGCGTAGCTCCAATGGACTTTCTCTCCCAGCACGAAAATCACCACGGAAACGCCGTTGATGCAGAAGGCCAGGAACGTTTTGACGGCATTCATCTGATGCACGCCGGGTAGACCCATCAGGGCCAGGGCGCTGAGCATCAAAATGCCGATGCCCGCGCCGAAATAGCCGCCGTAGACCGCGACGAGGAATTGAAACAACACCACGGCCGCAACCGTTCCGCCGGACGGAGCGTCCGGGCGGCGTTCCTGGCCGACGAGCTTGCTGAGCGTCGGCTGGACCAGAAACAGGAGCGCCGCCGTCAGAATCAACCAGGGAACGAGGCTATTGAAAATGGACTCCTTGAGGTAGATAACGAGCAGCGAACCGAGCGCCCCGCCGACCAGACTCGGTCCCAAAAGGAGAAGGATCCAGTTCCGGACGGAGCGCATCTCGCTGCGATAGCCCCAGGCGCCGGCCAGCGAACCGGGCACTAGCGCGACGGTGCTGGTGGCATTGGCGACGATCGCGGCTTTCGGTCCCAAGGGAGAGAGCGCGGTCAGGAGGGCTGGGAAGGTGAGCAGGGTGCCGCCGCCCGCCACGGAATTGACCGCGCCGGCGGCGAGAGCGGACAGCCACAACCAAAAGAGTAAATCGACTCCGTCAGGCATACTCATGCGCTCTCCCGTAGGTGATGGCGTAGCGTGACCCTCATCCTGAATTCATCCTATGACCGGCGGCCAGGGAGCGAGAAAACGCTTCTGCGAAGCGTCGCTAACCGGCGTTCGATTCCGGTGCGTCCGACTTTTTTTCTTTGCGTCGGGTATTGCGGCGCTTCGTGCCGGGCGGCAGCGCGATCGTCGGAGGATCGGCCGGGACTTCTTGTAGGGCGATCACGTTCAGCCAGTGGCGGAAATCCAGCTGACGCAAGCAGAGCGGGCAGCGCAGACGCGGCAGGTGCTCGTGGAAGAACGCCTTGACGCGCACCCGCACGGCACGCACCGGACAGGGTGAGTGATCGCACACCCATTCGCCCTCATAACAGCTGGGGTGGTCCGGTTTGTCGGCCGGCACTTCGGTATAAATACGATCGAAATAGGCGCTGGCCGGCTGAACGCCGGCAAGCGGCGGGACCACGCGATAGGATTTAGACATCGCTTCCTCCCTGGCACGTAGAGGCGGACAGACTTTCCAGGTAGCGCTCGATGTCGGCAGCGCGCCAGCGGGTGCTGCGCGTGTGCGGATGCACCGGCAACGGCAGCACGCCCAGCGCCGTCCAGCGCCAGACCGTCCGCTCGCTGATCGACAACCGCCGCGCCACCTCACGGACGGTCAGCAAATCGGGACTCGCCATCGCTGTGGAGTGCATGAGCGACCTGGGAAAAAGGGCCCTGTCCGCAGGCTTCCGGCAGGGAACGAAGCCGGCGAACAATTCCGAAGATACTGTACAAAGGTATATGTTACAAGAGAAAAAAAGCGTCTCTTCCCGGATTGCGCGATCTGGCACGAACTGGCGGAAAATGACACAAGCGTATCGAGTGGCCTTCGCTTTGGCCGGCGCGAGGTCTACCCTAGGCGTGGAGGTATGCCATGAATGAATTACCCGCTCCCCCGGATGCCGCTGCCGATCCCGCGTCAGTGGAACTGTTACGCGTGTGGGTGGTCGGCGAGACGTTGCAATGCGCTCTCCAGGCCGGCGCCTTTGCCGAGGCCGACGCCTGGGGCGAAGTCCTGGCCGACGTGGTTCGGCATATCGCCCGCGCAGGACGCGAGCAGGACGGCAACGCCGAGGACGAAACGGTTCGGCGCATCCTCGCGGTGCTCGACCGGGAGTTGCACGCGCCCCCGACCGAATGATGCCGCTTTTTTTCTTCTCCCTCCCCCTTGTGGGGGAGGGTTGGGGTGGGGGTGGCGGCGCGTCCCCCGAAGGGTAGGTGCCGCGAGCCGAGCGGCACTCGAAGTCCGGCTCGGCTCGCCGGACCTACCAAGAGACCGGATGCTCCCCCCCACCCCCACCCTCCCCCACAAGGGGGGAGGGAGGAAGAAGCCTCCCGATTCAATTACTGTCGCGGGTTTTTGCTGAGTTTCACTGCGGATTCGCTGTGCGCCGGTCGATAGAGATAAGGGATTATCGTGTCATCGTTCCAAGGATGGAGCGGCAATGGGCATTTCCACCAACGGCATCGCGCCGTCCGGTCCCGGTTCGGTTCGGTCCGACTCTTCCTCGCCGCGCTGCCCGCGCCGCCTGGTGCTGCTGCGTGACGGCGAGCAAAGCGAGGTGGTGCAAGTCCTGCTGGAGTACCACGGCGCGGAAGTGAGCGGCAAGCGACTCCATGCCGACGTGCAGCGCCTGGCCGACGAAAATCCGGGCCAGTACGTCGCCGCCGAATGGCTCGGCGCGCTCGGCTGGACGCGCTTTTTGTGGTGCCGGCAGCCTCAGCGCGGCGTCTGAGTCAAGCTCTCCCCCACCCCAACCCTCCCACAAGGGGGGAGGGAGAGAGCTCACCGTATTTCATTTCCGCACCCGTGCGGGAGCGCGGGAAGACGCGACCGAAATATCCTTGCCAGGATTGCGCGGGGAGATTAAGGTTAGTAAACATCCCCATTCGCAACGTGTACGGCGAACCGAAAAATCCCTCCCTCTCTCCGGGGGAGCGTGCGGATGGGGAGTTCGTCCCGGCGCCGCGGGACTCGCCTTTGCCCCCTCGGATGCAGGGTATCCTCGATGACTTTCCTCGTGCTTTGCCCCAGCTGTCGGCATCAGGTGTCCGTCCAGGAAAACACGGCGGGTCAGTTGGCACGGTGCCCTTACTGTGCCAGGCCGTTCAAGGTCCCCGCCCCGCCGCCTTCGCCTGCCGCCCCGCCGCGCGTACAGGCGGTGGCCAAGAAACCGGAGAAGGGCCGAGGCGTTGCGCCGCGTCCGCCGATGCCGAACCCGCGAAAGGGCCGTGCCCCGGTGGATGATCCGCCACCCGTCTATTCGGAGCGCTCCGGCTCACGCGGAAAGATCCTCCTCGGCGTCCTCAGCTTCGGCATCGTCGGCCTGCTCTTGGCCGTGGTCGGCGGAGTCGCCGTGTTCCTCTTGAAAGACCGGCTGGCGGAGCCGCAATCGACCGAGAAGCAAGCAAGCCAGGTCGCCTCCGCTCGGAAGAAACCGGCCGCGCCGGTTTCCACTCCCACCGAGCGAACCGCTCCGCACGACAGACGCCGCTCACGCGGAAAAAAATCCTCCGCTGGATCGCGATCCTCCTGCAGAGAAGCCATCCGCGCCGAAGCGACAACCGGAAGCGGAGAAACCGCCCGTCGAAGAGGCCCCGGAGCCGGAACCGCTCCCGAAGACCGTCGCGCCGAAACCGGAGCGAACTCCGAAGATCGAGACGCCCAAACCGGAACCGCCCGCGAAGGTCGATCCGCCTGCGAAGGTGGAGAAAGAGAATCCGCCGTCCCCGCCGAAAGTCAAACCCATCAAGCCGGACGCGCCCTCGAAGGTTGAGGCGCCGAAATCCGAACCGGCCCCGCAAGCACCGGCGGCGAAATCGGAGTCTCCGGCGCTTCCGAGCGTGGGCCGGCGCCGGCTCAGCGGCGATCAAGTCTACAGCCGGCTCGTGAAGTCCACCGTTTTCGTGATGACCTCCGACAGCTGGGGCAGCGGCTCGCTCATCCATCGCGATCGCAAGCTTGTGCTGACCAATTACCATGTGGTCGGCGACAACAGCCAGGTGTCCGTCTCCTTCCCGCGCTACGACGGCTCGGGCAAGCTCATCGTCGCGGGTG
Organism: uncultured Planctomycetota bacterium; assembly: GCA_963767535.1. Lineage (GTDB taxonomy): Bacteria > Planctomycetota > Planctomycetia > Gemmatales > Gemmataceae > JAJPHU01. Next base: position 2,236,164 of record CAVYEC010000003.1, on the reverse strand, counting down.
AATACTACCTCCGCGGCTTCAAGAACGGTGAGTTCATTCGCGGCAAGGTCCTGAAAGTGGCTAAGGGCCAGGATCTGGCCCTGGTCCAGCTCGACAAACTGCCCGAGGGGACGCCGGTGCTGAAGCTGTCGGCCCGCAGCGCCAGTCCGGGACAGACGGTCCACTCCGTCGGCAATCCGGGGGCCAGCGACGCGCGCTGGTCGTATACGTCGGGCACTGTCCGCCAGGTCTCGCACAAGGTGTGGAAGGCCAAGCTCGAGCGCACCATCCTCACGTTCGACGCCGACGTGGTGGAGACGCAATCGCCCACCAATCCCGGCGACAGCGGCGGCCCGCTTGTCAACGATCAACTGGAATTGGTAGCCGTGACGCAGGGGGCGAACGTGACCGCTCGCGAGGTAAGCCTCTTTATCGACATTGCGGAGGTCAAAAAGCTCCTGCAATCGTGCGACGTGCGGCTCGAAGACGTGGTGGCCGCGCCGGGAGACGCGCCGGAGGGCGGCGGAGTCGATGCGTCCGACGTGCTCGCGCTGGGCAAGCGTCTGCAAGACAAGGACGCGGCAACGCGGGCGGAGGCGGCGCGGCGTCTGTCCGAATGCGGAGCGGACGCTCGGCCCGCCGCCCGCGCCCTCATGAAGGCGCTCCACGACGACGATCCGCTCGTGCGCCAAAACGCGGCTACGGCGCTGGGCAAGCTGGGACCGGACGCGCAGGATCTCGTCCGCAAGGATGTCTTCGCCGCGCTACAGGACGCCGATGCCGGTGTCCGCACGGCCGCCCTGCAAGCCCTCGCCGACCTGGGACCGCCGGAGCAGGACGAGCTGCCGACCCTGCTGCCGGTGCTGCGCGAGGCGATCAAGCGGAAGAAACTCAAGGTCTGTCTGCACGTCGCGCGTTCCCTGGCCCGGCTCGGCGCCAACGCCAAGGACGCGGTGCCGGAACTGCGGCTTTTGCTCAAAGCCGACGACCGCGAGGTTCGCCTGCAAACCCTGTCCACGCTCCGCAAAATCGGGCCAGCGGCGCGGTCGGCCGATGCGGACGTGGCCGAGTGCCTGCAAAGCGAGGACCGCTCGGTGCGGATGCAGGCGGCGCTGGCGCTGGCCGCCATCGACCCGAAGATGCGCGGGGCTGGCAAGGAAGGGTTGTCCGTGCTGATCCTGGCCCTCAAACCGGGATCGCCGGCCGAAGTGGACGATGCCCAGGCCAAGGAGCGCGTGAAGGAAATCGACGCCCAGCTGGTCAAGGTGGGCGAGCCGGCCGCCGAGCGTTTGCTGTCCGCGATCAAGAACGAGTTCCGCGGCGGGCGGGTGCGCTCCGAAGACGGCGCCCTCAACGGTCAGGCCCGCCTGGCGGCGCTCAAGATCATCGCCGAGATCGGCCCGGAGGCGTATTCTACGTCGATGCTTTCGGCCCTGGCAGACTTGCAGCGCACCGACCCGTACCCCGGCGTCCGCGAGGCGGCCCGGCAAGCTTATACCAAGATCCAGAACAAGAATTGACGGCGGACAGACCGTGACGTTGTTTTCGCGCTAGTGCCTGGTATTCGGGGAAGCATCCTGGTATGGTAATCGAGATCCCCATGACCTTTGAACCACACTCTGGGAGGCAGGAGCGGCCTGCACCGTGAAGAAAATCGCTATTTTGCCGACGCTTTTAACGCTGGGCAACGGGGTCTGCGGTTTCGCGGCCATCGCCTACGCCAGCAAGATCGGCCCCACGTCGCCGCCCAGCGAAATGGAATTTTATTTCCTGCTCAGCTCCGGCCTGGTCCTCGCGGCCATGCTGTTCGACGTGCTGGACGGCTTCGCGGCCCGGCGGCTGAAGTCGGCCAGCGATTTCGGCGGCCAGCTCGACAGCCTGTGCGACGCCATCAGCTTCGGCGCCGCGCCGGCGTTTTTGCTCCTGCGCCTGGGACTGGATTGGCAGAGGCCGATGGTGCGCCAGGCGGTGGCCATGATCGCTGCCCTGTACATGGTCTGCGCCGTCCTGAGGCTGGCACGCTTCAACATGGAGAACTCGCCCGACCCAGCCAGCCACAAGCGTTTCAAGGGTTTGCCCTCTCCCGCGGCGGCCGGCTGTGTCGTTTCGCTGGCGATCTTGCGTGCGGCCCCCACCGTCTGGGGCGGCAGCGGTCTCAACGGCGAAATGCTGCAAATGTTCGCCCGCGTGTGGGCGCCTTTGGGCACGCTCCTCGCCGCCCTGCTCATGGTTTCGCGCATCGCCTACCCGCACATCACCAAACAGGTCTTGCGCGGCCGGCGGCCGTTCAGCGTCCTCGTCCAGGTGGTGCTGGCGCTGTTCGTCATCGCGCTGACGCAGGAGCTGGCCTTTTTCCTGTTGTTCTGGGGTTACGCTCTGAGCGGGTTGATCCGCCATTTGCTGTTCCGCGTGGCGCGGCACAAATCCTCCTTGACCGACGTGGAGCCGGCCCAGCGGCCCGGAATCCACCCCTGACGCCGAACATGTTCACCGGCCTCGTCGAAGTCCTGGGCACCGTGCGCGATCTCGTCCCCGACGGCGTCGGCTGCCAACTTATCGTGTCCGCCCCGGAATTTGCCACGGAGCTTAGCCTCGGCGAGAGCGTCGCCGTCAACGGCGCCTGCCTCACGGTGGTGGCGCACGACGGCGAAACGTGCCGCTTTCAGGTCGGCCCGGAAACGCTCCGTCGCACCAACCTGGGCGGCCTGCGCGTCGGCGACCGCGTCAACCTCGAACGTTCCCTGCGCCTGAGCGATCGGCTCGGCGGGCATCTCGTGCAGGGGCACATCGACGGCGTCGGACGGGTGGCTGAGCGCATTCCGTCGGGGGAGTGGGTGGCGGTCTGGTTCACCTGCCCAGCGGAACTGGCGGCACAGATGGTGTCCAAGGGGTCGGTGGCCGTGGATGGCGTCAGCCTGACGCTCGTGGACGTCGAAGCCGAACGCTTCAGCGTCGCGCTGATCCCGCATACGCTGGCCCAGACGACGCTGGGGTTCAAGGGGCCGGGGGCGGCGGTCAATCTGGAGACGGATATTGTCGGGAAGTACGTTTGGAAATACACGAATCACATAGCCCCCGGCTTGCCGGGGGTGGGCTCAACCCCCGGCAAGCCGGGGGCTATATGATCCTATGACCCTCTCGACCCGGCAAACCCTGTCGTACTTGCGCAACCTGTTCGCCGAGCGCGGCATCAAGCCCAAGAACAAGCTCGGCCAGAATTTCCTCATCGACCTGAACCTGCTCGACCTGCTCTTGCGCAGCGCCGAATTGACGCGCGAGGATCTCGCCCTGGAAGTCGGCAGCGGCACCGGCAGTTTGACCGTGCGTCTGGTCGAGCAGGCCGGCGCGGTGGTCAGCATCGAGGTCGATCCCGCCTTCGCCAGCCTGACGGATGAGGAAGTCACCCGGCGCGAGCACGTCGCTCTGCTGCGCGCCGATGTCCTCAAGAACAAGAACGAACTGAATCCCGACGTGATGCGAGCCATCGCCGACCTGGGCCGGCGCTGGGGACGCGCCGCGTCAAGCTGGTGTCCAACCTGCCCTACGCGGTGGCCGTGCCGGTCGTTACGAACCTGCTCTTGAGCGAACTGGCCGTCGAACGGATGGTCGTGACGGTTCAGTGGGAGATCGCTGAGCGTTTGCTGGCGACTCCCGGCACCAAGGAGTACGCCGCCCTGGCGGTGCTGGTGCAGAGCCTCGCGGACGTGGAACTGGTGCGGCGGTTGTCGCCGAAAGTGTTCTGGCCCCGGCCGCAGGTGGACTCCGCCATCGTGTGCATCCGGCCCAGCGTGGCCAAGCGCGACTACGTCGGCGACCCCGTCCGGTTCCGCGTGTTCCTCCGCGATCTGTACGTGCATCGCCGCAAGAACCTGCGCGGTGCCCTGGCCAGTTTGCCCAACCGCGATCTGAGCAAAGGCAAGGTCGATGCCCGCCTTCACGAACTCGGCATCGACGGCACCCTGCGCCGAGACGCTCGATCTCGAACAGCACTTGCGCCTGAGCCGCTCGTTCGGCGCACCCCTTCCACAGCGTTAACTTTTTCATACACCGTGTCTATTTTTGTTAACCCCCTTTACACTCCGAAATTTCGCCCCGTCTCTCAACGCCTAAAGTTCGCGCCGGTAAAATGGATTAGGATTTGTAGTTACAGTGATTCCTTTGCGGACTGAAATCGTCGTCAATGGTCCGAATGGCCCTTGGCTGACGCTGGCATCGACTTTGCACTTCTCTTCGCAACGATCGTTCCCCCTCTAGATCGAAAGCGTGTCTCTCCCGTCCGGCTGCAAGCTATATTTCGTGGTTGCCATTCTCAACAGAGGGATCGCAGCATGTGCGGTATTATCGGTTACGTGGGCTATCGGGAAGCCGAGCCGGTCCTGGTCGAAGGGTTGCGGCGGCTGGAGTATCGCGGTTATGACAGCGCCGGCGTGGCGACCGCGACGGGTTCGCATCTGCACGTCCGCAAGCGCGCCGGCCGCATCGCCGAGTTGGCGGCGCACCTCACCCAGCATCCTGCTCCGGGGCGGGTCGGCATCGGCCACACCCGCTGGGCCACCCACGGCGCACCCAACGATCGCAACGCTCACCCGCACGTCGGCGGCAACGGCCGGGTCGTCGTCGTTCACAACGGCGTCATCGAAAACTACGCCGCCCTCAAGAGCGAACTTCAGCAGCAAGGCGTCGTCTTCCACAGCGACACCGACACCGAGGTCATCGCCCACCTGATCGCCCGCCACCTCAACGGCGACTTGACCGAGGCCGTGATGCACGTCTTGCCCTTGCTCAAAGGCACCTACGGCATCGCCGCCCTCAGCCTGGACGATCCGAACTTGCTCGTCGGCGCCCGCCTGGGCAGTCCGCTGGTTCTGGGACTGAGCGAGGGCGAGTGCTTTTTGGCTAGCGACCCGACCGCGCTGGCCGGCTACGCCGACAAGGTGGTTTACCTCGACGACCAGCAGGTGTGCGTGCTGGCCCCCGATTACTGGAGCATCCTCGACCGGGAACGTGCCGAGGTCGAAGCCTCCATCCACGATCTGGAAACCACGGCCAACGACATCACGCCGGGTTCGTTCGATCACTTCATGCTCAAGGAAATCTATGAGCAACCCGAAGCGCTCGAAAACGCCCTGCGCGGCCGGCTCGACGACGTGGAAGGCTGTGCCCACTTCGGCGGCTTGAACCTCGATCCGCAGCGGCTGCGTCAGGTGGAGCGCATCATTTTGACGGCGTGCGGCACGAGCTACCACGCGGCGTTGGTTGGGGAGTATTTGTTCGAGGAGTTCGCGCGCATCCCGGTGGAGGTGGAATACGCCAGCGAGTTCCGCTACCGCAACCCCCCCATCGACCGAAACACCATCGTCATCGCCATCACGCAATCGGGCGAGACCGCCGATACCCTGGCGGCGCTGCGCGAGAGCAAGCGCAAGGGCCACCCGACGCTGGCCCTGTGCAACGTGGTGGGATCGAGCATCGCACGGGAGGCCGACGGCGGCGTGTATCTGCATGCGGGTCCGGAGATCGGTGTGGCCAGCACCAAGGCGTTCACCAATCAGGTCGCCGTCCTCGCCATGCTCGCACTCTACTTCGGACGAACACGACACCTCTCCAGCCTGCAAGGTCTGCGCATGGTCGAGGAGCTGAAAGCCATGCCGGAGCTGATCCGCTCGACGCTGCGCTGTCACGAGCAGGTCAAGCGCATCGCGGAGAAATATGCTCATGTGAAAAACATTCTATATCTGGGTCGGCAGTATCATTTCCCAGTGGCGCTGGAAGGGGCGCTGAAGCTGAAAGAAATCAGCTACATCCATGCCGAGGGCTACCCCGCGGCCGAGATGAAGCATGGGCCGATCGCGCTGGTCGATGAGGAGACACCGACGATCTTCCTGATCCCGCGCGGCGGCGTCTACGACAAGGTGCTGAGCAACCTCGAAGAGATCAAGGCGCGCGGCGGCCCGGTCATCGCCGTGGCGACGGAGGGCGACGAGATCGCCGCCAGACGGGCCGACGATGTCATCTCCATCCCCGACGCGCCCGAATATCTGCAACCGCTGGTGTCGGTGGTCCCGTTACAACTATTGGCCTATCACATCGCGCTGTTGCGCGGCTGCGACGTGGACAAGCCGCGCAACCTCGCCAAGAGCGTCACGGTGGAATAACGCCATTACATAGCCCCCGGCTTGCCGGGGGAACACCTCCGGCAAGCCGGGGGCTTTATGACAGAGGAGAAGCCCTTGCGAATCATCCTGTTTGAAGACGCCGGCGTGAATAACCTGCAACCCTTGACCCTCACCCGGCCCGCGTTCGATCTGCGCTGCGGCGCCGTCTCGCTGATGGAACGGCAAGCGCGTATCCTGCCCGCTCCCATCCACGCCGCCCTCGTCCGGCCCGAACAGGCCGACCTGTGCCGCATGCATCATCCGCACCTGAAAGTCAACGAGTTGGATGGGGACAACGAGCCTGTCCTGCTGGTCAACGCCCGCTGGCTGGCACCCTCGGACCCCATGACGGCGCCCGACAGCGGCGAGATTGGCCTCCTTGCCGATCAGGTGGCCTATGCGATGGTGCCGGCGCGGAGGCGCGTGAGCTGTCACTGTCGAGTTTGAGTTGGCGACTGACGGAGTGGCGGCAAACTCTGCCGACCCGCGGAGTCAGTGGGCGAATGATCGACCACCCCTGGGATCTGATCGAGCACAACGGCGCGGCGCTGGCCGACGATCACCTTCACTGGCGGAAAAGGGGCGTGATGGCGCCGAAAGGCGTGACGGTCGGCGGCCCGCCCGAGCACTTTCTGGCGGCGGACACCGCCCACATCGAGCCGATGGTGTATATCGACACCACCAACGGGCCGGTGCTGATCGACAAGGGCGCGCTGGTCCAATCGTTTAGTCGCATCGAGGGACCGTGCTACATTGGGGCCGATTCGCGCATGCAGAGCGCGCGCATTCACGGCGGCAGCATCGGGCCGAAGTGCCGCATCGGCGGAGAGATCGAGGCCAGTATCGTCCACGGCCTCAGCAACAAGGCGCACGACGGCTTCCTGGGGCATTCCTATGTCGGCGAGTGGGTCAATCTCGCGGCCGGGACGCAGACAAGCGACCTGCGCACCGATTACGGCCCCATCCGCATGACACAGAACGGACACACGATCGACACGGGCCTTATCAAGATCGGCACCTTTATCGGCGATCACACGAAAACCAGCCTCGGCACGCTCTTCAACACCGGCACGCGCGTCGGCGTGTTCGGCCAGTTGCTCGGCAGCGGCGAACTGCTGCCGCGCGTCGTGCCGTCGTTCTGCCGTTATGGCCACGGCCGGTTGCACGAGCGCAGCGAGAATGCGCGAAATGTTTGACACGGCGGCGGCCGTGATGGCTCGCCGCAACCGCGAATGGACCGACCTGCACGCGGAACTGTTTTTCACGCTCTTCGAGCAGACCGCGTCCGAGCGCCGGCACCTGATCCGCGAGAGCGAGCCAGGCCGGCTCCGCCGCGTTGTTGGATAGTCGTCGCCGTTGTCCGCCGGTGAACACAGGAGAGAGACCGTTTGGGCCGGGCGGGAAAAGACCATTATTTCGATGATGGCTCCACGGGTCCCGCCTTGCCTGGTTCTTTCCTGTGTTCATCCGCGGGCATCGGCCGCACCGATCACTCCTCTGACTTTCCCCTTTCTTTCGCATTTCGACCCTTGTAGGGTGGGCCGAGTCTTCGAGGCCCACCACGCCCCTGCTGGTGGGCCTCGAAGACTCGGCCCACCCTACACCTTTCCCATATCTTTCGCATTTCGGGTCTTGCGATCACCAGGTTGGTCTTCTTGTGTCCATCATCTATAATCGCACGAAACGCGAACCCCGGATACAGGAGCCGACATGGCCGCCGAGAAGATCACCACCCGAGCCAAGGACTATTCCCAGTGGTATCTCGACATCGTCAACCGCGCCGGGCTGGCCGAGAACTCCGACGTGCGCGGCTGCATGGTCATCAAGCCGCACGGCTACGCCATCTGGGAGAAGATGCAGCGGGCGCTCGACCGCATGTTCAAGGACACCGGCCACGTCAACGCCTACTTCCCGCTGTTCATTCCCAAGTCGTTCCTGGCCCGTGAAGAGCAGATGGCCGAGGGGTTCGCCAAGGAATGCGCCGTCGTCACGCACTACCGCCTCAAGGCGGTGCCCGGCCAGGGCATCGAAGTCGATCCCGAGGCGAAGCTGGAAGAAGCGCTGATCGTCCGGCCGACCTCCGAGACGATCATCTGGAACACGTACCGCAACTGGATTCAGAGCTACCGCGATCTGCCGCTGCTCATCAACCAGTGGGCCAACGTGGTCCGCTGGGAGATGCGCACGCGGCTGTTCCTGCGCACGGCCGAGTTTCTCTGGCAGGAAGGGCACACCGCCCACGCCACGCAGCAGGAGGCCGAGGAGGAGACGCGGCGAGATGGTCGAAGTCTACCGCACGCTTCGCCGAGGACTGGATGGCGATGCCGGTGCTGGTCGGGCCCAAGAGCGAGGGGCAAAAGTTTCCCGGCGCGGTCTATACGCTCTGCATCGAGGCGATGATGCAGGACCGCCGGGCGCTGCAGGCGGGCACGAGCCATTTCCTCGGCCAGAACTTCGCCAAGGCGTTCGACGTGCAGTTCCAGAATCAGCAGGGCAAGCGGGAATACGCCTGGGCGACGAGCTGGGGCGTCTCCACGCGGCTGATCGGCGGCCTCATCATGACGCACAGCGACGACCAGGGTCTGGTGCTGCCGCCGCGGCTGGCGCCGATCCATGTCGTCATCGTGCCGATTTACAAGTCCGAGGAGGAGAAGGCCAACGTGTTGGCGGCGGCCCACAAGCTGGCGATGGGCATCCGCGATTTGCCGCTGCGCGAATGGCTTAACTACGAGCCGATCACGGTCAAGGTCGACGACCGCGAGCAGCATCAGCCGGGCTTCAAGTTCAACGAGTGGGAGTTGAAGGGCGTGCCGGTGCGCATCGAGCTGGGGCCGAAGGATCTGGCCAAGAACGCGTGCGTCCTCGCCCGGCGCGACTTGCCGGGCAAGGAGGCGAAGGAGATGGGCGTGCCGCTCGACGGGGCGGCTGAGCGCGTCGGCGAGATGCTCAAGGCGATGCAGACCGCCCTGTTCGAGCGGGCCCGCAAGTTCCGCGACGCAACACACGCAAGAAGTCAACTCCTACGACGAGTTCAAGCAATTGATCGAGGAGCCGGGCGGTTTCTTCCTGGCCCACTGGGACGGCACGCGCGAAACGGAAGACCGCATCGCCGCCGAGACCAAAGCGACGATCCGCTGCATCCCGTTCGATCGCAAGAAGGAAGCCGGCAAATGCATGGTCACGGGGAAGCCGTCGGAAGGACGGGTGGTGTTCGCGAAGGCGTATTAGTTTCGGCTTCGCACTCTTCGCGGCCGGGTGCGTTTTCGGGTAGTGGCCATTTGGGTGGCACGCTGGCAGCGTGCCCTACGTAGGGCACGCTGCCAGCGTGCCAAAACCCACAACACTACCCGTTTTCGTAGCGCTTGGGTTCGCGTCGCTCCGGTAATTGTTCGTCCAACTCCGCGAGGATGATGATTCTGAGGATTGAACGGGATTTATGGCCCCGGCCGAGGCTGGCCCGTAGGGGTGCGGAGGTAGCCTCTTTTCCGGTTCGACCGGGGATGATACCTTGGAGGAAAGCAAAGACCACAACGAAGTGGGACACCACGAACCACACTCAGGGGGGAGGTGGAACGATGAATGTCCGACCTCAGTTGGAAGAATTGGAGACACGATCCGCCCTCAGCCTGGCCGACCTAGCCGCCTTCCAGCAGCAATTCTTGCCGCCGCTGCAAGCGCAGTTTCACGCCCTCGTTCCCACCGTCCAATCGACCTTGCAAGCGGACCTCAATCAACAGAAGGCGGCGCTGGCACCCTTCTTCCCGGCCGCGAGTCAGCCGATGCTTACCGCGTTGTTCGCCCCCGAGCAGCAATTCGTGAACAATTTTCCGTCCGTGGCCAATGCCTGGTTTCGGCAAACGGTGGTCAACTTCGAGGCGCAGCTCTTATCGCCGCTGGCGTCCCCGCTGTCCGCGTCCAGAGGTTCCGCCGCCGTCATTGCCTCACCGGGGTTTTTCCCCTTTTTCCCGTTCTTCCCCGGTTTCGGCTTCGGCGGCTTCGGTGGCTTCGGACCGTTCGGGTTCGGAGGGGGTGGGTTTTCCAGCAGCAGCTTTGGTAGCTTTGGTTTTAGCTCCGGATCGTCGTTCTCGGGTTCGCCCGCCCTGATGGGGCTGGGACCGGGCGTCGGAATGATGAGCACCGCCGCGCGCTGACATTCCCGTGAGCGCGAGGATAAAAGGACAAAAAAGAGTGACTGGGGATCCACCATCGCACGGCACGAGCAGCCTGCTGGTGGTTGACGTTCAGCGCGGCTTCACCGAGTTGTGCCCGCGGGAGTTGCCCGTGCCTGGCGGGCTGGAGACCGTGCCGAACGTCAATCGCCTGCTCGCTTTGCCCTGGGCGCGCATCGACGCCAGCCAGGACTGGCACCCGCCCGACCATTGCAGCTTCCTCGGCCGGCGCGACAACCTCTATCCGCCGCACTGTGTTCAGGGGACGCCCGGTGCCGACTTCCTGACCGGCCTGCACAGCGAGCGGTTTCACACGGTCTGGCGCAAGGGCTACGATCGGGATTTCGAGGCGTACGCGCTGACGGCGCAGCATCTGGGATTTCCGACATTTCTACGTGAGTGCGGCATCCGCACAGTGGTCGTGTGCGGTTTGGCGCTGAATATTTGCTGTTTTTTCGTGGCCCGCGATCTGAAATGCGCCGGGTTTCGCGTGCTTCTCGTTGAGGACGCCAGCGCCGGAATCGACGTGCCGACGGCGAACTTGTTTCAGCAGCAGGCCAAGGAAGAAGGGCAGCGCCTGGGCATCGAATATACGACTACCAACGCGATCCAAAATGTTTAGCGACGCTTCGCAGAAGCGTGTGGGTCACACACGCTTCTGCGAAGCGTCGCTAAGCGAATGACGAACATTTCCAGGTTACGGCTCATTCACCTGCATCGAGGCGGCGAGCACTTTCGCGATGCGCTCGCGGCACTCCTCCAGGTGGGCGCGAGTCGTGTCCTCGACGGTGCCATGCTTGTCGCCGAGCGCGGCGGCGATGCGCTTGTCGATGTCGCGCAGGTGCATCCGCGCCAGGCTGCGGGCGTCCGGCGGCGTCGAGGCCGAGGTGCCGAAGAAGACGATGAAGTACCCTGTCTGCGGCGGCTCGCCCAGGATCAGCGTGAACAGGTTCTTCAAGTGCTCGCGCTGCAAATTGCGCCGGATCACCGACGACTCGACGCGGTGCTTGCCCTCCTTCGGCTCCTTATCCGGAGCGCTGCCCCAGACGCCGTCCGTCACGCTCCGGAACACCTCGGCGATCGTGAGCGGTTTCTCTTCCTTGTCCGTCTTCATCGCGTTGTTCTGGATGCGCGACAAGACGCCGGGATCGAACACCTGCCCCAGCACGATGCGCTGAATGTTCAGGACGCGCTGGTGCAGCGGATAATCGACCGAACGCATCACGGAATACTCGTTGCCCCAGTGCATCCAGCGGTCGGCGCCGAGGTGGCGCAGCAGGCGCGGCGAGAAGCGGAAGTGCTGGTCCGACAGGATGTGCTCCTGCAAGAACTTCAGCGCCTTGCGCTGCTTGTCCGCCTGCACCGGCACGAACGGGTCGCGCGCCTTGGGGTCGCCGCGGTGGTCGCGGTGCATGTACTCGGCGCCGATGAAATTAGCGACGAGATACGCTCCGTTGCCGTACTGCTGCAACAACACGTTGAAGGCCAGGCGGGCGCGCTGATAGCCCTCGCCCTTGTCCACCACGCGGTCTTCGAGACCCTTGAGCAAATCCTCGGCGAGCACGATGCGCTCCTGGGCGAACTTCATCGGGTCGGCCCCGAGGTCCCAGACGTTGACCAGCGGGTCGGAGGTGCTGAACATATCTTCGTCCGTGGCGTAATCGTGGCCGGGCTTGGCACTTTCCTTGGCGATTTCGTGGAGCTTATCCAGCTCGCCGTCGGTGCCGCCCGACAGCGGTTTATAGGCGTAGGCGATGGCCCAGTAATCGTAAGGCCCGATGGTGGTGCTGAAATAGTCGCCCTGCTTGGCGCCCTTGGGGGCGAGGTTGATCGGCGCGTAGTCCATGACCGAGCCGGTCAGGCCGGTCTTGCGTGTGATGCTGGTGTCGTGCAGCTCTTCGTTTTTGAGCATGGTGCTGGATTTGAAATTGTGCCGCAGGCCAAGTGTGTGGCCGACCTCGTGCATCGTCACTTCCTTGATGGCCTGCTGGATGAGTTCATCGGGCACTTTCTCGCCCGGTTTGGTTTCGCCCTTGGCGGCCAGCGCCATCGCGGCCATGCCGAGTTCGTAGCGCATATGGGAGCCGCACTGGCAGACACCCTGTCGCGCCGCCAGGAGGCGAGCACGCAGGCGGTTCTGCTCCGCCTTCTTGGGATCATTCCAGCCTTCCATCAGAGCCTGCTTGCGCGGCCCCGGCGTCAGCGGGTCAACCAGGCCCCAGCCTTGCCGGGTGGCCTGGATCAGGCTGGCGGGCATGGAGTCGCCGCGATACAGCTTGGCCTCCTCACGCCAGAAGCGGACCATGCTGGCGTCGAAGATGATGTCCGCGTCGAGGATCTCGCCGGTCAGCGGGTTGGCCCGCGACGGTCCCATTGCGAAACCCTGATCGGTCGTGATCCAGCGGAACGTGTTGTAGTTGATGTCCTCCGGGTCGAAGTCTTCATTCTCTTGCTGTCGCACTTCGATGGCGTCGCGGAAGCCGACCTTCTCGAACGCCTTGTTCCATTCGAGGATGCCCTCGCGCACCGAGGCGCGGTATTCGTCGGGGACCGACTTTTCGATCCAGAAGACGATCTTCTTTTTCGGTGGCGACAGTTTGTTGGGGTGCTTGGAGTCGATGGGTTCGGCCCGCTCCAGCCGCCAGCGGTTGACATAGCGCAAAAACGACGTGTCTTCGTTGTCGGAACTGAAGTCCTTGACGGCGCTGAGGAAGTAGCCGACGCGGTCGTCAGCCAGGCGCGGCTCGTAGCCATGTTCGGGCAGTTGGCACAGTCCGTAGTGAACCACGATGGTCTTGCCGCGGTTGTCAATCACGCTGTCGTCGCCGAAGAACGAGAAATAGCGGTCGCCGTCAAAGGTGGCGGCCACCTCCAGCTCGACGTTGTTCTTGAACGCCTTGATTTTGTGCCAACTACTGCGGTTGGCGTCGAACCTGCCCATGTTCAGCTGGGCGAAGTCGGTCATGAAGATATCGTTGAAGTCGATGAGCAGCGACTGGAACATCGGGTTGATGCTTTTGATGTGCAGGGCCAGCAGCACCGAGTCGGTGTAGGTGGTCTCGACGGCGTGGGCGGCCGGCGAGCCAGGCTTGGCCCGGAAGTGGACGTTGCGGCGGATCAGCTGGACCTTGTCGCCGACGCGTTTGAAGATCAGCACCCACTGCTCCTCGAAATTGAGCGTGTAACCGCCCAAGCCGGCGCCGCGGGCGATGGCGATGGGGCACAGAAACGGCTTGTCAAGTTGGTCCGGTTTGATCTCCGCGTACAGGTGCTCGTCTTTCTGATGCAACTTGAACAGCCCGTCGTATTCCTTGGACCCCTTGACGACCTTGTTGAAGTCCTCGAATTTCTTGGCCGGCTCGTCGTGTTCCGTCGGCGGAGCGGCATGACCAATCAGGCCGAGGGTCATTACGGCCAACGGAAGGAAGGCCAGCAGAGGACGTTTCATGGGTTCTCCTCGAAAAATGGGTTGGCTCCGATAACGTCGCTGTTCCAACCGGCGTTTTCGGCGTCTCGATGCGTTCGTGCCAAACGGTAAACTCAACTTAACTTCTCCAGTCTTTCGGCACAAGACCGGGAGGAGAGGGACATCGGACGGCATCGCGGCAAGGTCCGCACGAAGCGCGGGAACGGAAGAGTCGATAAGGGAGATGGTCGCTGGAGGTTAGGCGCGGGGCTGACAGTGCTTACTCGGCCGCTACGACGACATGAGTAACGCCGCGATCGGCTGCATGCGCGGGACGTGTGGTGATTTCGACCTCTCGGCCCAAATCGTTCAAGCACTGAAACAGCCGTTCCGCCGCAAAGCCTCTCAACTTGCCGTGCATCAGGGCCGAAACCTTGGGTTGATCCAGTCCCATGATCGCGGCGGCCTTCGCCTGTGTTAGTCCTCGTGCGGCAATGGCCTGACAAACCTGATTCGCGAGTTGGGCCTTGAGGAGCCGTTCCTGGGGGTTGCGGAGACCGAGATCGGAAAAGACGTTGCCGCTGCTCGCCTGCGCCTTTGGGGCCCTTTTTGCTGTTTTCATGTGTCCTCCTCTTGCTCCTGTTGAGACGCGAGCCATTTTTCGTGATGGTCCTCCGCCGCCTTGAGCCGCTTTTTGATGCGGTCGATATCCCCTTTCGGCGTCTTCGTCCCTTTCTTGGACTTTTTCTGGAAGGCATCCAGCACGTACACGACTCCGGCGAATTTCACGGTATACACGCCCCGGAAAGTGCTCCCGCGATTGTCCTCGACGATTTCGAGAACACCAGCCCCGCCGAAGCCCTTGAGGGGTTTGGCGGCGATATGGTTACCGCCTGTCTGAGCTTGGTAGAGGGCAAAGCCCATCACATCCTTGACAACTTCGGGAAAAGCGCGGAGGTCGTCTTTACTACTGGCGATCCAGAAGAGCGGCTTGATCGGCTCGTCGCCTTCTCCCTCATTTTCTTCGGGACTGCCATTCTTGGCATGTTTCGCGTCCCAGTCAAGCGGGTCGGAAATAGCTGGCCCCAACACCGGCTACGCCTGGAATCGAGAACAGGCACCCACCTGGCAGCGACCGACAAACCGGCAAAGTACGCATGAAGGGCGAAGGCGGAAAAGCCGATAAGAGAGGTAACGGCTCGTGGTTTCGCGCGAAGCGATCTGTCTGGGTAAGGAGGCCGTATGGGGCAGCCCATCTCTCGCCGCACCGTCCTAAAGTCGATGGCCGCCGGATGTCTGGCCGCGCTGCCCGAACCGGCCGAGGCGGGCCGCAAGGGGCCTCCTGATGCCGTCGCCGGCAAGAAGACGGGAGCCGCGGCCCTGGTGGCGGCGCTGAAGACGGAAGGCGTGCCGGTCGTCTTCGGCATCCCCGGGCGCAGGAGAACGAACTGTGGGACGAGATGAAGAGCCAGCACTTGCCCTACCTGCTCGTGACGCACGAGATGTCGGCCGCGTACATGGCCGACGGCGCGGCCCGCAGCACGGGCCGGCCTGGTGTCATTGCCATCGTGCCGGGGCCGGGCGTGACCAATTCGCTCAGCGGACTCGGCGAAGCGCTGCTCGATAGTGCGCCGGTCGTGGCCATCGTCGGCGATGTGGCACGCGGCGACAAATATCGCCCCTTTCAGGTCCACGAATTGCCGCAGGTCGGGATGCTCCAGCAGGTGTGCAAGGGCGTCTTCGAGGTCGGCCATGCTTGCGAGATTCCCAACGCCGTCCGCCATGCCTTCCGCCTGGCGATGTCCGGCGAGCCGGGGCCGGCCGCCGTGGTTGTGCCGTACAACCTGCTGATTGATACGTGCAAATATGATTGCCCGGCACCGATTCCGCCGGACGTGCCCTTCGACGAGGGAGCGTTTTTCGCCGCGTTGCAGTTATTGAGCAATCGAGGGTGCAGGGTCGGCATCTACGCCGGCATGGGCTGCATGGATTATGCTCCGGCTCTGACGAATGTGGCCGAGGTACTGCAAGCGCCGGTCGCCACCAGTGTTTCGGGTAAGGGCGTTATCAACGAGTGCCATCCGCTGGCCGTCGGTTGGGGTTACGGGCCGCAAGGCACCCGCGCCGCCGAGAACGCTTTCAAACGGGTCGATGTCGTGATGGCCATCGGCGTCCGCTACAGCGAGGTTTCCACCGCGTTCTATTCGATCCCGCAGCACGCCCACGTCATTCATGTGGACGTTAACCCCAACAACATCGGCCGGATCGTCAAGACTGAGGTATGCGTCCACGCCGACGCTGGCGTCTTCCTCAGCCGGCTGCTCGATAACGCCGACGCGATCCGCCGGCCGCCGGATAACGATCTCGTCGCCCAAATTCGGCAGTGGAAATGCGAGGACGCGAAAGAGAACGCCAAGTGCTATAACCGCTGCGGCGTCGATCCGATGGCGTTTATCCTCGCGCTGCGCAAGGCGACCAGCCCGGATGCGCTCGTGTTCGTCGATGTGAGTTGTTCGGAGCACTGGGCCGCCGAAGCGTTCACGGTGGTTCAGCCGCGCACGTACTTCAATCCGACCGACAATCAGTCGATGGGCTGGTCGATCCCGGCAGCGCTCGGGGCACAGCGCGTCCACTTCGGCCGGCAGGTCGTGACGATCACCGGCGACGGCTGCTGCCTGATGACGGCGATGGAGATGACGACGGCGGCGCGCGAGGGGCTGCCGGTGAAGTTTTTCATCCTCGACGACCATGCCTATCACTACATGCAAGTGCTGCAAATGAAGGCGTATCGGCGGACGACAGCGACGTTTCTGGCCCACCTCGATTACGCCGCCCTCGCCCACGCCTTCGGCCTGGAATACGTCGAGATCAACGGGCCGGACAACCTGTGCGGCGGCATCCAGGCCGCGCTGGCGTCACCACGTCCGGTGCTGACGCGCGTCGTCACCGATTACGGCAAACGACCCATCCGCTGGATCGACGCGACCCGCAAGCGCTATACCAAGGAGCTGACCAGTGAGCAGAAGGTGCGCTTCCTGGCCCGTCTCAGCTCGCGGGCGCTGGACCATCATCCGGATAACGACTGACAATCGGCTCGCTGAGCGGGGGGCGTAAGCCCCCTGAGTCTGCACTCAGGGGGCTTACGCCCCCCGCTCAGGGGGTTTCGAACTAACCGAGCAACTCGGCGATCCGATCCATCGTCAGGGTGCGGTTGTGCGCGTCGCGGACCAACGCGCCGCGCAGGATGGCGGGGAACGGTTCCGGCACTTCCGCCGCATACCGCTCGGGATCGACGTTGCGAATTTGATCGAGGACTCGAAGCACGTTGTCCCCGGTAAAGGCCAACTTTCCGGTCAGCATTTCATAGAACAGGGCACCCAGGGAGAATACATCACTTCTCGGCGTGGCCGGCTCGCCGCGGCTTTGCTCGGGGGACATGTAGCCGGGCGTGCCGGCGATCTTGCCGCCCTCGGCGGACTGCCATTCCACGGTCGCATCTCCCTGCGGGGGAGGCGCCGCCCGATGCGATAACCCGAAGTCCGTTATTTTCGCCTCGCCACCGGGCGTTACCAGGATGTTGGCCGGTTTGAGGTCGCGGTGGATGATGCCCAGGCCATGCGCGGCGGCCATCCCGCGGGCAATCTGGCTTCCCAGCGTGCCGCCTGATCGGCCGAGAGACTCCCCGCTTCCAGGATCCGGTTGAGCGGCTGACCCTCTACGTACTCCATGACGATCGCCGGCACCCCCTCGCTGTCGTCCACGGCGAAGATCGTGCAGACGTTGGGGTGATTCAACGCCGCGGCCGCGCGGGCCTCGGCCAGGATGGACGGTGTCGGCGACGTGCTGCCGGGCTTGAATACCTTGACGGCCACGAGACGATCCAGAACGGTGTCGTGGGCACGAAAGACGGCGGCAAATGCGCCCTGGCCGACCTCGGCCTCGACTCGGTAGTGCGACAGCATACTACCCGGCACGAGCGCCCGCGTCGGGTCGAGCGTCGCGCAATCGGCACACCAGTCTTCCGGACACATGCCGCCGCTCTCCAGGGCGGTCAGCACCCGCATGACCTCGTCGCTGCGGCGTCCGACGCTGAGGTTATGCACCGCTTGATATTGCAATACGCCGTTGGGGTCGATGATGAACAGCCCGCGCAGGGCGACGTTTTGCGGTTCCAGGTAAACGCCATAAGCCCGCGCGACCGCCCCGCCGATGTCACTGGCCAGGGGGAAGTGGATCTCGCCCAGGCCGCCCTGGACACGGGGCGTGGCAATCCAGCGTTCGTGGGACGCGAGGGAGTCGGTGCTGATTCCCAGGATGTCGCAGCCTCGGCGACCGAACTCCTCAACGCGGGCGCTGAGAGCGGTCAACTCGGTGGGACAGACCAGCGAGAAATCGCGCGGGTAGAAGACCAGGATCAGCCAGCGGTCGCGGTAGTCGGCCAGGCTCGCCCGCCGCGGCCGCTCCCGGCCCCTGGGTGCAGGGCAAGTCAAACTGCGGGGCACGTTTCCCGACGCTCGCCGTTTGACTGTCCATGACCCGATCCCACTCCTTCGGACAACGGGGAAATCGTTGAGGAAACCCGACATTCCTCAACCGCCCCAGGATAGACTATCGGAACGGAATCGGCCGGCATCTGTACCTCGGCTGTACCATTTATGAGAGGGGGCGATCGTTGCAAATGGTCCTCCGGGGAGCTAATAATAATTCGCGGGCCTCGGAGCCGAGTCACAGAGACATTCCTCTCGGAACCATCGGATGCAACCGGGCGGCAAACGGGCGACCGAGCAAGACCCCCTCGCCTTCCTCGCCGGTGGCGGCGAGATGGGCGAACGCATCCGGGCGCTCGACTGGTCGAAGTCTCCACTGGGCCAGCGTCCGGCTGGCCGACGGGCCTCAGGACGGCCATGCGCATCATGTTGACATCCCGCCAGCCCATCTGGATCGGCTGGGGCGACGAGTTGACCTACCTTTACAACGACCCCTACAAGACCATCATCGGCGGCAAGCATCCGTGGGCGCTGGCCCAGCCGTTCGCGCAGGTCTGGCGCGAGATCTGGGACGTGGTCGGCCCCATGGCGGATATCGTCATGCGGCGCGATGAAGGAACCTACGTCGAGTCGCAACGGCTCATCATGGAGCGTCACGGCTACCCCGAGGAGACCTACTACACCTTCTCCTACAGTCCGATTCCCAACCCGGAGGGCGGGCCGGGCGGCCTCATCTGTGCCAATACGGACGACACCCGGCGCGTGATCGGCGAACGGCAGCTAGCGCTCCTGCGCGAGCTGGCGGCCGGGACCGCCGACGCCCGCACGACGGAGGAAGCGGCCCTGCTCAGTGCGCGCTGCCTGGAGACCAATCCATATGACTTGCCGTTCGCCCTGATCTATCTGGTCGATGCGGCTCAACCGCTCGTCCGTCTGGCCGGGACGGCGGGGATCGCTCCGGGTACCGCGGGCGCACCCGAAATGGCGTCACCGGATACTGCTTCGCCGTGGCCTTTTGCCGAAGTGATTGAGGCGCACAAGACCTGCCTCGTTGCCGATCTCCGCTCCGTGGGCGGCACCATGCCGGCGGGCGCTTGGAATTGCCCTCCTCACCAGGCCGTCGCGGTGCCGATCGCGGCCTCGGGTCGGAAGGGGACCGCCGGCGTCCTCATCGCGGGGTTGAACCCGTTTCGGCGTTTCGACGACAGCTACCTGCGCTTTTTTGAACTCATCGCCACGCAAATCGCGGCCGCCCTCGCCAACGCCTGTGCCTACGAGGAAGAGCGCGAGCGGGCCGAATCGCTCGCCGAACTCGACCGGGCCAAGACCGCCTTCTTCTCCAACGTCAGCCACGAGTTCCGCACGCCCCTGACGCTCATGCTCGGGCCGGTCGAGGACATGCTGGCCCGCAGCTACACCGAGTTACCCCCGGCCTCCAAGAGCCAACTGGAAGTCATCAACCGCAACGGCCTTCGCCTCCTGCGCCTGGTCAACACGCTCCTGGATTTTTCTCGCATCGAGGCGGGCCGCGTCCGGGCCGTGTATCAGCCGACCGACCTGACCGCCTTCACCGCCGACCTCGCCAGTGTGTTCCGGTCGGCCTGCGAGCGGGCGGGGTTGCGGCTGGTGGTCGATTGCCCGAAACTCGCGGAGCCGGTCTTCGTGGATCGGGACATGTGGGAGAAGATCGTCCTGAACCTGCTGTCCAACGCCTTCAAGTTCACCTTCGAGGGCGAGATCGCCGTCACGTTGCGGCAGACCGGCGAGCCGGGAGCGTCAGCGACCGGAGGCCCCGCAGTCGAGCTGCGGGTGAAAGACACCGGCACCGGCATCCCCGCCGAGGAGATGCCCCGCCTGTTCGAGCGCTTCCACCGGGTCGAGAACGCACGGGGCCGAACCCACGAAGGCAGCGGCATCGGGCTGGCGCTGGTGCAGGAGTTGGTGAAGTTGCACGGCGGCTCCGTCACCGCCGAGAGCGTAGTTGGGCAAGGGACGACGTTCACCGTCCGCGTACCGCTGGGGTCGGCCCACTTGCCGCGCGAGCAGATTGGGGAGGGTCGTACCCTCGCCTCGACGGCTACGGGAGCCGCTCCGTTCGTCGAGGAGGCGCTGCGCTGGCTCCCGGACGAGGGGCGGGATGAGGACGGCGGCCGCTCGGAACTGCCGACTTATCCCGAATCGCTGTCCGTGCCGTATCGCCGACCCGAACACGATGCGGACGACGATCGGCCGCGCGTCCTGATGGCCGACGACAACGCCGACATGCGGCAGTACGTCGTGCGCCTCCTGGCCGAGCATTACCGGGTCGAGGAGGTGCCGGACGGCGAGGCGGCGTTGGCCTCGATACGCAAGCATCCCCCCGACCTGATCCTGACCGACGTGATGATGCCCCGGCTGGACGGCTTGGGGTTGCTGCGGGAAGTCCGAGCCGATCCGAGCACACGCGGCGTTCCGCTGATCCTGCTGTCGGCCCGGGCCGGCGAGGAGAGCCGGGTCGAGGGCATGGAGGCCGGCGCGGACGATTATATGGTCAAGCCGTTCGGCGCGCGCGAACTCCTGGCCCGCGTCGGGGCGCACCTGCAAATGGCCCGACTGCGGCGGGAGGCCGGCGAGTCGCTGCGCCGGAGCGAAGAACGGTTCCAGTCGTTCATGCGAAACAGTCCGATGACCGCCTTCATCAAGGACGAAGAAGGGTACTATCTCTACGTGAACCGGGCACTCGAGGAGAAATTCAAACGGCCACGGGACGAGTGGATCGGCAAGACGGACCTCGACATCTTCCCGGCGGAAGAGGCGGAGCAGTACCGGCAGAACGACCGGAGCGTGCTGGCCTCGCGCCGGACGGCCGAGGTCGTGGAGACGGCCACGCGGGAGGACGGGCTGCACTACTTCCTCTCCTACAAGTTCCCGCTCCAGGACGAAGAGGGGCGTTGGCTGCTGGCCGGTCTGTCGCTGGACATCACGGAACACAAACGGGCCGAGGAAGCTCTCCAGACGGCCGAACAGCGCTGGCGAACCATGGCCGAGGCCCTGCCGAACCTCCTGTGGACGGACTTGCCGGACGGACAATGCGACTGGCTCAGCAGCCAATGGGGCCAATACACCGGCATCCCCGAACAGGAACTGCTCGGCCTGCGCTGGCTGGACACAGTCCTCCATCCCGACGACCGAGAGCGTACCCTGGCGTGCTGGCGGGCGGCGTGTGCCGACGAAGCCGATTACGACCTGGAATATCGCATCCGCCGTTACGACGGCGAGTATCACTGGTTCAAGACTCGCGGCGTGCCGATCCGCGACGAGCAGGGCAAGATCATCTACTGGTTCGGCACCTGCACCGACATCGAAGACGTCAAGCGCATGGAAGCGGCGCTGCGCGAGGCCGACCGCCGCAAGGACGAGTTTTTGGCGACGTTGGCCCACGAGTTGCGCAACCCCCTGGCCCCGCTCCGCAACGGTTTGCAGGTGATGAAGCTGGCGCGGAACAACACCGATGCCCTTGAGCAGACGCGGGCGATGATGGAACGACAGCTAGGACAGATGGTACGCCTGATCGACGACTTGCTCGACATGAGCCGAATCAGCCAGGGCAAGATCGAGTTGCGCAAGGAGCGTGTCGTACTGACCCAGATCATCCAGCAGGCCGTCGAAACCAGCCGCCCGCTGATCGAGTCGAGCGGCCATGACCTGACGATCCATGTCCCCTCTGCCCCGGTCTACGTGGACGCCGACGTGACCCACCTGGCCCAGGCGTTCGCCAATCTGCTCAACAACGCCGCCAAATACACTCCAAGAGGCGGCCGCGTCACGCTGACGGTGGAACGACAAAACAGCGAGGCCGTGGTAAGCGTGCGGGACACGGGCGTCGGCATCCCGGCGCACATGCTGCCGCGCGTGTTCGAGATGTTTACGCAGGTGGATCGGTCGTTGGAGCAGTCGCAGGGCGGCTTGGGCATCGGGCTATCCTTGGTCAAGAAGCTGGTCGAGATGCACGGCGGTTCGGTCGAGGCCCAAAGTGATGGCCACGGCATGGGCAGCGAGTTCGTGGTTCGCTTGCCGGTGGTGC
Organism: uncultured Planctomycetota bacterium; assembly: GCA_963767535.1. Lineage (GTDB taxonomy): Bacteria > Planctomycetota > Planctomycetia > Gemmatales > Gemmataceae > JAJPHU01. Next base: position 2,213,905 of record CAVYEC010000003.1, on the reverse strand, counting down.
TGTCGCTGGCCGGACCGCCACGGGACAAGGACAGCGAGGGAGGCGGCGCGACCGCTCGCCGCCGCATCCTCGTCGTGGACGATAACCGTGACGCGGCCATCAGCCTGGCGATGATGTTGCGACTGATGGGCAATGAAACGCAGACGGCCCACGACGGCCAGGAGGCGTTGGAGCTGGCGGCGGCGTTCCGGCCCGACGTGGTCTTGCTCGACATTGGGATGCCGAAGCTGAACGGCTACGAGGTCGCCCGGCGCATCCGAGAGCAGTCGTGGGGAAAGAACCTGGTATTGGTGGCCGTGACCGGCTGGGGACAGGACGACGATCGCCGCCGCTCGCGCGAGTCGGGGTTCAACGTTCACATGGTCAAGCCGGTCGATCCGGCGAAGCTGGAGAAACTGCTGGCCGAATTGCAAGCGACGACAGGATAGTTCGTTTAGCGACGCTTCGCAGAAGCGTGTGAAGAACGCTTCTGCGAAGCGTCGCTAACCTCATTCTTTCCCTGTCGAGGGCGGTTCGGGCATCTGGAACAACTGGCCGCTCCCCGAACCCGTGCCGCCGCGCAACGGCGTGGTGCGCGGGCGCGGCGGCTTGGCGGGGGCCTCCGGTTCGGGTTCCGGCTCCTCCGGCGCGACTTCCGGCTCTTTCGGCTGCGCCGCCTTCAGCGACAGCGAAATCCGCCGCTGCGTCGGATCGACGCTCAGCACCTTCACCTGCACTTCCTGCCCCACCTGCACGATGTCGCCGACGCGGAACACGCGCTGCGGCGCCAGCTCGGAAATGTGGATCAGCCCTTCGATGGCCGGCTCCAACTCCACGAACGCGCCGAAGTCCATCAACCGCGACACCTTGCCCGTGACGATCGCGCCGGCGTGATATTTCTCCGACACCGTGTCCCACGGACTCGCGGTCAGTTGCTTCAAACCGAGACTGACCTTGCGGCGTTCGTGGTCGATCTTGAGGACCACCACCTTGATCGTCTGGCCCGGCTGCACGATGGAAGAAACGTCCTGTACGCGCTGCCAGCTCATCTCGCTGACGTGCAAAAGCCCATCGACCCCGCCCAGATCGACGAAGGCGCCGAAGTCCTTGACCGAACGCACAATCCCCTGCCGCACCTGTCCCTCGGCCAACTCCTGCCACAGCTTGTCGCGCATCTCCTCGCGCTGCTTTTCCAGCAAGGCGCGACGGCTCACAACGAGGTTGCGCTCGACGGGATCGACTTCCGTGACCAGGCAGAGCAGGCGCTGGTTGACGAACTGCTCAGCATCCTCGACGCGATAGAGGTCGATCTGGCTGATGGGCATGAAACCGCGGATGCCGTTGACATCGACGGACAGTCCGCCCTTGTTGGTGGCGGTGACGCGGGCCTCGACGGTCATGCCGGCCGCGACGCTTGACCAGTCGGCCTCGACGGCCGCCCCGCGCCGCGACAGGATCATGACGCCGTTGGCTGAGTCGAACCCCTCGATAGTGATCTCGATTTCAGTGCCGATGGCCGGCGGCCCCTCCTGGAATTGCAAGAGCGGCAAAACGCCCTGGGTGCGCCCACCGGGCAGGTCGATGAACACGTCCTGGCCGTGGATACGGAAAACCTTGCCCTTCTTGGGTCCGGCCTCGGCGGCGGGCTTGCTGCGCCGACCTTGCTGGCCGGGATCGCCATAAATGTCCTTATCGGACATACCGGACATGGCTTCTTGTAATTGCCGCTCCATCTCGTCGTCGAAGGCGTCGATTTTCTTACCGAAGCCGTAGGACTGTTCGTGCTGCAACGACGGCACCCGGCCGGCGGGCTGCGGCGGTCGTTCGCGCAGCGGCTTTTTCGCGTCGGGCTGCTGCTCGGCGGGCGGAGCGGGAGATGGAGTCGTCTCGGCGGGTTTATCCGTGTCGCTCATCGTTATCACCTTCGCAAGAAAATCGGCGAGCCAGGGGCCGGCGCCGCCTTGATGGAAGGCTATCAAACGAGGTCGTACGGTGCAACGGCGCGGCCCGGCGGTTGTACAATCACGGTATGCGCGGCAAATTGCGGCGAGCCTGGCCGATCCTCAAGGCGATCTTGTGGCTGGCCATCCTGGTTCTGATCGGCCGGCAGTTTGGCCGAGACTTGCAACGGCCGGAGCTGTGGCACCGTCCGCCGCATCCGGGTTGGCTCGTCGTGTCGGGACTCTTGTATCTGCTGGGACTCGGCCTGTCGGCACTCTACTGGGATCGTCTGCTCGGCCACCTCGGGACGCGGCCGCCCTTGGCCGCCGGCTTGCGTGCGTATTTCCTGGGGCACCTCGGCAAATATCTGCCGGGCAAGGCGTGGGCGCTATTCCTGCGGGCGAGCATCGTGCGCGGCCACGGCGTCAGCCTCGGCCTGGCGGCGCTCACGTCGTTTTACGAGGTGCTGACGACGATGGCGGCGGGAGTGCTGGTCGCCGCCGTGCTGTTTGCCGTGTTCGGCGCGGACACAGGGATCGGCCTTCATGCGGAAGATCTGTCTCGCCTACTCTGGATGGAACAGCCCGCCGAGGACGGATTGCAAAAATCGCTCGCCGTGCTGTTGTCCCTGCTGCTGTTTGTGGCGATCGTTGTGCCGCTGCAACCGGCGATCTTCAACCGGCTGGTCCACCGGATGTCGCTGCCGTTCCGCGAGCGCGACGCGGCCCAGCTGCCGCGCATCCGCCTCCGCTATCTCGCCGAGGGACTGGCTCTCACGAGCGTGGGCTGGCTGCTCCTGGGCGCAAGCCTGGCCGCCGCGCTGCGCGGCATCGTTGGCGATGACTGGCCCTGGCTCGACGTGCGCACGCTGCGGCTGCCGGCCATCATGGGACTCGCTTACGTCATCGGCTTTGTCGTTATCGTCGCGCCGGGCGGCCTCGGCGTGCGCGAGTTCATGCTGACTTTGCTGCTGACGCCGGAGCTGGTGGGCGTGCAGGGGATGGACCACGACGAAGCCCGCGCCACGGTCGTGCTGGCGGTCCTGGTGCTGCGGTTGGTGTGGACGGCTTCGGAGTTACTGCTGGCGGCGCTGATAAGCTGTTCGCGGGCCGGCGTGAAGTCCCAAAGAATCGAGACCATCGAGTCGAGATGACCACATGCGAAGCGCTGGCCCTTCGCTTCCCCGTTGCCGTGCTTAGACGGAGTCCGCGACGGCCGATACATTAACCACAGACCCCTCGGCTTCCCTCCGCGAGTTTGGCGCATGACCGACAACCGGCTGCCGAGCGACCCACGAGACCATGCTGGAGGCCAGCGCCAACCCGTTCGCTAAGGTGGTGCTGGCCCACCTCAAGGCCCAAGAGACCCACGGCGACCCCGCGGGCCGGTATAACTGGAAGGTCCGCCTCGTACGGAATCTGTATGAGCGAGGTTCCAGTCCTAAGGACGTGCGGGATTTGTTTCGGCTCATCGACTGGATGATGGAACTCCCGCCGCCATTGGTGAATGTGTTCAGGCAAGAGGTGGACAAAATTCAAGAGGAGAAACGGATGCCTTACGTGACAAGTATTGAGCGCCTCGCACTCCGGCGCGGCATGTGTCGGGGTATCGAAACGGTGTTGCGGATACGGTTCGGCGACGAGGGGCTTAAACTGATGCCCGAGATCCGCGAGATCTACGAAGAGGAAAAACTTGAAGGCATCCTCACGGCTCTCGAAACAGCGACCAGCTTGGAGGAAGTGCGCCGGCATTGGTCGCCGGCAACTTCCTGAGTGAGTCGAGAACAGAGGGTTAGTGGGGACGGTGGAGGAACGTCGTGATCTCGGTCGTCATTCCGGTGTTCAACGAGCGCGACAGCCTGCCGGCGCTGTACGCGGAGATTGCCGGGGTGGCGCGGTCGGCCCAGCTCGATCTGGAAATCCTGCTGGTGGACGACGGCAGCACGGACGGCTCGTGGCCGATCATCGCCGAGCTGGCGCGGCAACACACGGAAGTACACGGCATTCGCTTTCGCCGCAATTTCGGCAAGGCGGCGGCCCTGTCGGCGGGATTCCGGGCCGCCCGCGGCGAAATCATTCTCACCCTCGACGCCGACTTGCAAGATGACCCGGCTGAGATCCCCCGATTTCTGGCGATGCTGGGGGATGTCAAGACGGGCGAACGGCTGGATGTTATCAGCGGCTGGAAACGCGTGCGTCACGACCCCTGGCACAAGGTCTGGCCCAGCCGTGTCTTCAACCGCGTGGTCAGTTGGACGACGGGAGTTCATCTGCACGACCACAATTGCGGCATGAAGTGTTACCGGGCCGAGGTGTTTCGCGAAGTGCGATTGTACGGCGAATTACACCGCTTCATTCCCGTGCTGGCGGCGGCGCGGCTTCCGCGTCGGCGAGCTGGAAATCAACCATCGGCCGCGTCGCTTCGGTCATTCCAAATACGGCGTGCGCCGCTTCGTCAAAGGTTTTCTCGACCTGTTAACGGTCAAATTCCTGACCGGATTCGGACAACGGCCGCAGCATTTGCTCGGCAGTCTCGGCCTGGTCAGCTTCCTGCTGGGCAACCTCGGCCTGCTCTACCTCGCCGTCACCTGGGTGATCCGTCTGTGGTATCCGGAAAAATTTGAGCCGTTGCATGAGCGGGCGCTGTTGATTTACTCGCTGGCCGCCCTGTTGCTTGGCGCCCAGATGATGTCCATCGGCTTCTTGGCCGAGCTGGTCACGGCCCACATGGGCCGCGACGAGGACAGCTACAGCATCGCGGAAACCACCCCGCAAGGAAATCATGATCCCCGCTGACCTTCCCCTGCCGCGGCGGTCGATGTACGCGCTGCTCATCACGATCGCGGCCGCGGTGCTTCTGGGCCGCATCCTGTCCGTGCAACTGCTCTACGAACCGAGCCTGTCCGCGCCGCGCGAGGGCGATCCCGATTACCCGAAACGAGCGTGGCCGGGCAAACCGCCGCGGCCGATGCCGACGTTCAGCTCCAACGATCGCTCGCGCTGGGCCACCATTCGCGCCCTGGTCGATGAGGGCACCTACGTCATTGGTCACCGCGATCCGGGGAGAGCCACGACGGCGAACCTCTACGGCGACGAAGGGATTGTTTTCGAGGACGGCTGGCAGACGGTGGATAAAGTCCTCAAGCCGGGGACCAATGAGTTTTACTCCAGCAAGCCGCCGTTGTTGACGACACTTCTAGCCGGGGAATACTGGCTCTTGAAAACGGTGTTCGGCTGGTCGATTACGGACAACCCCTGGCTCGTGGTATGCACGATCCTGCTGACGGTGAATTGGCTGCCGTGGATCGTGTATCTGATCCTGATGGTCCGGCTGTGCGATCGCTTCGGCGGCACAGATTGGGGCCGGCTCTACGTCGTGGCTGCCGCGTGCTTTGCCACACTGCTCACGCCGTTCGCCATTTCACTGAACAATCACACGATCGCGGCGTGGAGTCTGCTCGTGGCGCTTTACGCCGCACTGCCGCCGAATGGTGAGCGCGCCCGGTTACGGGCGATTGGCCGTGGCCGGCTTTTTCGCCGGCTTCGCGGCCTGTAACGATCTGCCCGCGACCTCCTTCGCCTCCGGGCTTTTCGTCTTGCTTTTGCTGTGGCGAACGCGGCCAGTGTTACTGGCGTTCGTGCCGGCGGCGCTTGTTCCCGTGGCTGCCTTCTTCGTGACCAATTACCTGGCTGTCGGCGAACTAGCCCCGGTTTACAGCAAGATCGACAGCGCGTGGTATCAGTACGAGGGTAGCCACTGGAAACCCGCGCCCGATAAACCCAAGCGCGGCATCGACTGGGCCGGCACTAAGGAAAATCGACTGACCTACGCCGCGAATGTATTGGTAGGGCATCACGGCGTGTTTTCGTTGACGCCGATCAATTGCCTCGCGGTCGCCGGGATGGTGCTGGGCGTATGGCGGATGCGGCGCTCGAAGGTAGGGTGGGCCTCGTTCCTCGGCCCACCAGCCTCCCCCGGTGGGCCTCGTTCCTCGGCCCACCCTACGGCTCTCTGGGACATCTTGGCAGCGGGCACGCTGATATTAACTGTCATCGTGACCGGATTCTATCTGATGAAGACCGACAATTACGGCGGCTGGTCGAATGGGCCGCGCTGGCTTTTGTGGCTGACGCCGTTGTGGCTGTTGACGATGCTGCCGGTGACGGATTGGCTGGGACAGCGCCGCTGGGGACGCATTCTCTGCCTGGCGCTGTTGGCCCTGTCGGTACTGTCGGCCCATTACTGGGATTGGAACCCCTGGCGGCACCCGTGGATCTATAATTGGATGGACGGACGCGGATGGATCCCCTACTGAGGGGATCGTCCCGAGGCACGAACCGCGAGAAACCATGTCCGAAATTGATCCCGCACCCGAACAGCCCGCAGAGCCGCAACTACCTGGATCAGCGCCGGCCGACGGAGCCATTTCCGAGTCGTCGCAGGACTATCGGAAGCCGCCGGCTGCGGCCGCCGAACGTCCGCCGATGCCTCCCGGCTGGCAACCGGAACTTGGCCTGCCGTCCCGAACGATCGTCCAGAAACCCCGGCCGCCGCACCCCAATTTCTGGTGGTCGTGGCTGTGGTGCATTTTCTTCTTGATCACTACGCAATTGCCCGGAGCGGTCGTCGCCGGCGTGATGGTCGCGGTCATGCTCGTTCTGTGGCCGAATGAAATTCCCAAGGGGGGGATCACCGATCAGGCAAAGCTGTTGCAATCACCGCAGATGAGCCTCGCCCTGGCCGTGGCCTTCTTCATCACCGAGTTGCTGGTCATCGGCGTTTCGCTCCTGGTGATTCGGCTGGTGGTGGGCCGCGACTGGACGCGGCAGCTGGCTTTGCGGCAGCCTAGCGCCGCGCACACTGTCTTGGCACTGGCGAGCCTGCCGGCGCTGATCCTGCTCGGCAATGTGGCCTACGACATCCTGCGAAATGTCCTGCACATGCCGAGCTTCTCGGACCTCGGCATCGGCAACATGGAAGAGATGGTCAAGGTCTTCTCGCGGTGGCCGGCCGGCTTCGCCGTGCTGGTGATCGGAGTCGGGCCGGGGATCGGCGAGGAACTGTGGTGCCGCGGCTTTCTCGGCCGCGGTCTGGTCGGCACACACGGGGTCCTGCTCGGTGTGCTGGCCAGCTCGTTCTTTTTCGGCTTCATCCACCTCGACCCCTGCCAGGGCACGATGGCGATGCTCATGGGCCTGTGGCTGCACTTCGTCTACCTGACGACGCGCTCGCTCTGGCTGCCGATGCTCCTGCACTTCTGCAACAACTCGTTCGCGGTCGTCGCACCCCGGTTTCCGCAACTGGAAGCCTTCGACGCCAAGCCGGGCGACATCCCCGTGATCGTCTATATCACCTGCGGACTCCTTTTGGCCGCGGTCGCTTACGGACTCTACCAGAGCCGAGCGCGCCTGGAGGCGGAGGGCACGGAGCCGATCTTGAGTTGGCGTCCCGCCTATCCAGGGGTCGAGTATCCGCCCTCCGACAGCGGAAGGCATGTGATCCACCCCCCGATTTCCCTGCCGGCATTCGCGCTGACTGGGGCGTGTTTCTTTTTGTTCCTGATGGCCTGCACGATCTGGATCGTCACATAGCCCCCGGCTTGCCGGGGAAACTCACCCCCGGCAAGCCGGGGGGAGGCCATCAACGGGTTTGTAAGTTAGGAATCTTGGCCGTGGCTGTGTGGTCGCCCTGTTGCTGTCTGCGCCGGTAGGGCGATCCCGGGCGCTCCCTGAGGTAGCGGTCCAGGCGCCCATCCTCGCTCAGGGCCGCCGCACGCAGTTGTAGGATCGCCTCCGCCCCCTCCCCGCGGTTCCAGTACTTCTGCTTGCTCTTCACCCGTGCGTTAACCTGCCCCACCAGCGACTCCACCAGACTGCTCGTGACCGGCAGCCCTTGCTGCCTGTACTCCGGGTACTTCATGCGCTCCTTGTTGTGGCCGAAGTAGCCCAGCGCCTCCGCCACCGTGCGCCGCGGGTCACTCGCCGGCAGCTCCTCCCCCGGTGGCGGCCGCCCCACGCGCCCCTGCCAGTCCTGCAACTGCTCGATCACCTCCGCCACCCGGCCCTGCCAGCACGCGCGCAGCCACCGCACGTATTGGTCCCAGCGCTTGGCCTCCTCGGCCGCCAGCGCCCACGCCGCCCGGTACACGTAGCAGAGCACGTGCAAGAAGTCGGCGACCGGCACGAAGCCCGCGAAGTAGCGCTGCTGCAGCTTCCAGTTGTAGGCCGCCCCGTCCGCCACGAATGCCTTGCGCTGCGCCCGGTAGAAGTCCCGCTCCTTGGCCTCCACCGCCACCATGCGCCCGAACGCCCGACTGTTGGCCATGCTCGCCACGCACGTACGCACCCGCTTGCGCGGCGGCCACGACTCGTCCTCGGTGTCGCGCCGGTCCGCCGGCTGCCGGGCCTGGTTTTCCAGGGGTCCGGCCGTATCCGCCGCCTCGCCCGCTTGCCCCGCCATCTGTTGCACCAGTCGCTCGACGCGGCGCGGCAGCAGGAACGACGGCGGCGGTTCGGGCTGCGGGTCCTGCGCGGAGACTTTGCTTTCGAGACTGACCAGGCAGGCGATCTTGTCCTCCTTGTTCTGCGCCGCGTGGACGCCCGCGCCCGCGTCGGTGGCGCGGGTGCGCAGCCGCCCGCCATCGACCTCGACGGCCACGACCCCCGGCGTCGCCGCCACACGCACCGGCACTTTGCTGCGGCTGAGGCCTGCCTTGCGGTCGCGCTGCCCCACCAGTTCGGCACCGACCAGCCCGGCCAGGGTGCGCACGTGCTGCGCGGAAATGGGCAGGCCGGTCTGTGTCAGAGCGCAGGCGGCGTCGGCGAAGGAACCCAGCCGCGCGGCGAGTTGGACGATCAGGCGCAGGGCAGCGGGGGAGTAGCCGTGGTTATCCAGGCGCAGTGGGGTTCGCTGGGGGGAAAAAGTCCCGCCGGCAGGCGGGGCAGTGGCAGGCCGGCTCGCTGTGGCGGACGGTGGCCCCGGGCGTGGCCAGGTCGCGCGGTTCGCGTCGAACCGGACAGGGGGTGCCGCAGGCGGGACAGGGTTGCTCTTCGCCAAGAGTCTGGGCCTGTTGCTCCAAGGTGGTGGATAGGGTTCCCTCAGTCAGGCCGGCCGCGGCAGCGCGGGCAATTTGCTCCATAGCGTCGAAGTCCACGTCGAGGCCGGGGCCACCTTCACCGAAGGCGCGTTTGGCGACGATTTTGCCCCAGCCGGCGGCCAAGTCGCGGATCTCCTGGAGCATCTCGGGGGTGAGCTGACGGCGCGGCATGGCGTGTCCTGTCTTGTGCTTGCGGAAATGGTAGAGAGCGAAGTCCTTCAGCCTTTGTATGACCCACCCCTCTCCCCTGCAAAGCTGTTGATGGCCTCAGCCGGGGGCTATGTGAAATCCCGCGATTGACACGGAACGCGCTTGTCTCTTATCCTACGCCCACCGGAACACGGCCGAAGAGGCTCGACCTCGGAACCACACCTTCGGAACATTGCCAACGGAATCAAACGACGGGCCATCGAAACCCTAGCGCGATGGCCTGCCGTCCCTTATTGGCCCCTCCCGGACGGAGTCCGGGAGAGGAAAGGAGCCTCACGGATGAACCATTCCCCAGTCGCCCTCGGCGGGGCGGTGTGGATACTGCTTTGCCTCGGCGTCTCCGACACGCACGCCGAGTTGATTCAGTGGACTTATAGCTGGTCGCGCAGTCCCGCGCAGGTCTCCGCTGACAGTCCGGGCACGGGCTACATTTCGCTCACCGACGCGGGGAGACAATCGGCGGCCGGCAATTCCTATCTGGTCGCGGCCAACCTGCAAGCACACAGCACCGCGACGGACAGCAATCCCGACGTGTTCACGAACAAGACGTATTCGCTGAGCCTGTCGCTGGGCGACCAGGCTTCCGGCGCGTCCGGCACCCTCACGTTCACCGGCGAGTTCAACGGCACGCTGACGGCCAGCAGTTCCAATATCACCAACACCTTCCTCGGCGCGACGACACAAACGCTGGCGCTGGGAGAAAATCTCTACACGGTGACGATGGGTTCCTTCACCGGACCCGGACCGACCGGGGCCGACAATTCGGGGAGCATCTCCGCGCGCGCCGAGGTGAACGTCGTGCGGATCGCATCACTTCCGGAGCCAAGCAGTATCGTTCTGGCCCTGGCGGGCGCGGGCGGCGGTCTGGGCCTGACCGGAATAAGACGCCGGACTAGGACGCGAGGAAGTAAACGGCCAGGATGAGCGCTTGCAGGTTGACGAGGAGCGCCGCCAGCAGGAAATCGGCGCCGCGGCGGCCGTGCGCGAGGGCCTGACCGAGCAGAAAACCCGAGAAAAGCAGTCCGAAGACCGCGAGCACCAGGCCGAGGTACACGAGGGCCGGCGACCAGGCGACTGCGAAGGCGAGGACGCCCGGTAAGAGCGCGGCCGCCGATCGGATGTGTTTGCGCGACGTGGAACGCGGTCGGTGCGCAGCAGATTGCGGCCGTGCCGGCTGCCGCTCCGGGGCGGATCGGGGCAGGGCCTCATTCGGAACTGTGGCGTCGCTGAGAGCGGGGCCATCGACCAGCGTGGGCCAATCGCCTGCGGAGGGCGGGGCGAAGACGAGGAAGGCGTCCGACTTGGGATTGATCGGCGTCAGCTCGCTGGCCGGGACCGACGGGCCGCTGACCCACCACGGAACCTCGTCGGAAGCCGGCGGCGCGATCTCGGTCACTTTCGCCGGTTTGACCGGGATCGGTGCCTTGCAGATGGGACAAAAAAGGGGCGCGTCCGGTTCCACGCGGTCGAAGGAAACGGATCGCAAGCAGCGGCCGCACTGGAGTTCGATCGCCAAGGCGAATCCCCTCTATGCCATCATCAACGCATGCGGCGAACCAGCCGTCAAGCTTTTTCTTCCGCTCGTATTGCGTCGCCCGGCGCGGCCCTCCAAAATAACGAGCGATCCCGGTGCGCGGGCCGGCAGGGTTGCCGGCCGCGTTCGACTTTCCCTTTATCCGAGGCCAAGTGATGCACCCAGGCGCTCCATACGTCGTCGGCGTGCCCAACGAGATCAAAACGCACGAATCGCGCGTGGCCCTCATTCCGGTGGGTGTCGAGGAGTTGACGCGGGCCGGACACGCGGTGCTCATCCAGGCGGGGGCCGGGCAGGGCAGTGGGATCAGCGATGAGCAGTATCGCCAGCACGGCGCCGAGATCGTGCCCAGCGCCGCCGACGTATGGCAGCACGCGGACCTCATCGTCAAGGTGAAGGAGCCGTTGCCGGTCGAATGGCCGCTCATGCGCTCGGGGCAGATCGTGTTCACGTATTTCCACTTCGCCGCCGACGAAGCGCTGACGCGGGCCGTCATGCAATCGGGCGTGACGGCCATCGCCTACGAAACCATCCAGGACGCGCAAGGCCGGCTGCCGCTATTAACGCCCATGAGCGAGGTCGCCGGCCGGATGAGCATTCAGGAAGGCGCGAAGTTCTTGAAGCGCCCGTTTGAAGGGCGGGGCATCCTGCTGGGCGGCGTGCCCGGTGTATTGCCGGCCAACGTCGTCATTCTCGGCGGCGGCGTGGTCGGCGCCAACGCCGCCAAGGTCGCGGCCGGCCTCGGCGCCAACGTCACCATTCTCGACATCAACCTCGATCGGCTGCGCTACCTCGACGATGTGATGCCGCGCAACGTCACCACGCTCTATAGCGATCGGCACAACGTCCTCGACAGCCTGGCTCGCACCGACCTGCTCATCGGTGCCGTGCTGATTCCGGGAGCGCGTGCCCCGCACCTGATCCGGCGCGACGACCTCAAACGCATGCCGCCCCGCGCGGTCATCATCGACGTGGCCATCGACCAGGGCGGATGCGTCGAAACCTCCCGGCCGACCACGCACAGCCAGCCGACGTTCCTCGTCGAGGACGTGTTGCATTATTGCGTCACCAACATGCCCGGAGCGGTCGGCCGGACCAGCACGTATGCCCTCACGAACGTGACGCTGCCTTATGTTTTGCAGCTGGCCCGCAAGGGGTTCGAGCAGGCCATCGCCGAGAACCCCGGACTGCGAAAGGGCGTCAACATCTACCGGGGCAAGGTGACGAACCCGGCCGTGGCCGCGACGTTCGGCCTGGAGTGCGCGAAGATTTGACGGCCTCGTTCCGCGTCACGGTTTGAGGGCTTTGACGGTGAACGACCGCACTTCCACGGTGTCCGAGGTCGGCCCCATCTGGACCGGCAACGGCCGCGGCAGGTTGTAATTGACTTTCTCCCGGAAGGCCAGTCGATTGCCGACCCGGACCTCCAGCCCATCCTGCGACAACCGGCAGATGATGGTGTACCACTCATTCGGAACGAACGTAAACCGCCCCCCCGAGCCGATCTCACCGCGTTGATTTCGCAATGAGTTAGCCTTCCGGCGCACCCACAATTGGTCATTATTCATATCCACTTCGATGCGGGCGTGAGTCGCCACGAGGAATTCAAGGCGCGGAGGATTTTTCACCGAACGCAGAACCGCCGTGATCTCGATGGGTCCACCCGGCGGCTTTTTCGCGGCGATGACCTGCCCGACGCCGACACGGATATAGGCATCCCCGAAGATCAGGAGACGGGGGGAGAGGTCGAGATGCTCCCACGCCGGCCGGCGCTCGGGGTGAGACTTGGTCAAGTCCTGTACGCGCTTCTCGACGCGATCCTTTTCAGCATCCTTCAGGTCCGGCAAAGCTCTCATGTACCAGAGGGCGGCCCGCTGCTGCATGGCTGGCCGGTAGTCGGCGTGCGTGTTGGCCAGCTCGAACCAGGCGTCGCCGAGGGCTGTCTGCTCGGCCGGGGCAGTCGGCTCGGCCTGTTCCTTGCGGGCCGCGTTCGCCAGCGCCTTCTCGTCGGCCCTGGCCAGGAGCGGCAAGCCCTTCTTCCAGTCCTCCTTGTCCAGACACCAAAACGCCCCCACGACGCGGTTGGCTTTGGCATCGTCGGGCTTGTCCTTCCGCGTCCGCACGGCCGGCTTGACCGTCTCGTAGCGTTTCGCCAGCCGTTCCACGCGGTTGAGGATCGGCTCGGTCGTTTTCTTCACGGCCGCGTCGCGCGCGACCTGCACCGCCTGCGCGCGAGCGGGAACAGCGGCGCGACCCGATCGTACTCGTCGGCCGCGAGCGCCTCGTTGAAAAACGGCACGACGGTGTCGAGGAAGGTGCGGGCGGCGGTCGGGCTTTCCAGAGATTTGCCGGCCAGACGGAGGGCTTCGATCTTCTCTTTGGGAAGGTCCAGCGGGTATTGCTCCGCCATCGCTTCGACCGCCTTCAGGCTGAGGGCGGGGGCGGCGGCACGGGCGGCCAGATCGCGAGCTTCTCGGTACAGTGCGAAGCGCTTGAGACGGTTGTCCTCGGTTTGTCGGGCCTTTTCCATCAGCTTGGCCGCCAGCGTCTGGGCGGCCTTGCCCGTCTGCAACTTGGCGTAGTCATCTTTGAAGGCATCCCGAATGTCCTTGACCGTCTCGGCCAGCGCGGTCTCATCGGGAAGCAACGTCTTGTTCGCTTCCGGGGACGGTTCGGTGGGATTCTCGACCGGCTTTTGCGCCACTGCCTCCGCCAGCTTGCTCGGTGCCGGAGCCAGGACGGGATCGGGCAGCATCACCCGCGGTCTCTCTCCCGCCGGCTCGAAAGGATTGGGCGCCGGCGTTGCAACCGGGAGATCTTCCTTCGGTGGCGAGGAGATGAATTTGTCTTCGAGCTTGCGCGCTATCGAGGCGGTCCCGGTTTCGGTCGATTTTTGGTTTTCTTCGGGAGCCGGCACCTTCCGAATTGGCTCGTTTTCGGGCGGAGATGAAAGCGTAGTTCTCTCCCGCTCTACGGAAGGGACCATCTGAGTCGGCTGTTCCGATTCCGGGGTTGCTGTCGAGGGCCGGAAGAGCGAGCGAACGAAAATGCCGGCGGCGACGGCGGAGGCCAGCGCCGCGCCGAGGAACCACGGGGACGCCAGCAGGCTTTTTTTCTTCCTCTCGGGCAGCCGGATGATCTGGGTCTCCACGGGTCGCGCTCGGGCGACCATCTGCGGCAGCACGACCCGTTCGACATTGACCGTGGAAGGAACGCGGGGCGTCTCCGGTTGTTCTTGAACGGCATACAGTTCCGGCAGCGCTTCTTCCAGAAGCGGCACGGACTCCAGCCCGCCTTTTAGTCCCACGATCAGTTGATCGACGAGCTTCAGCGCGAGCGGATCTCCCAGCTTGAGCATTTCGTAGAACAGCCGCGATTTCGAGGGAGCCTGCAAGTCCGCCTCGCGGAAGAGCAGGTTATCGCCATTGTCGTACTTCTCCCAGAGCGGCCGGCCGCCGACTTTCAGACAGTGGAGCGCTGCCGCGATCAACAGTAGCGGCAGGCGATCCACTTCGGGTCCGTACGTCCGTTCACGCACGCGCTCGGGGTGCTGATAGGACGGATGGCCTACTTCTTCCGACTTGCGCCCAGCCAGGGCGGGCACGAACATGCCGTCGTAGTCGATGAGCTTGACCGCCAAGGCGTGGCTGCCGCTGGGCACGAGCAAAAGGTTGCCGTGCTGCAAGTCGCCGTGGGCGATGTGGACGTCGCGCAGACGGCGGGCCAGTCGGCCCCAAATCTGGAGCAGGGCGTCGAGCATGGCCGGCTTGTCCAAATACTGGCGGACGAACTCGTTGAGCGTCAGCCCTTCGATCCACTGCATCTTGAGCAAGGGATACCACCGGCCGGCGATGCGGATGCCCTGTTCCTGAAAGGTGAAATCGACCGTGAACGGCAGCTGAGCCTGGCGGAGATGCCGGCTGATTTCCTGGTAGCGCTCGTGCAAACCGGGCACTTCGCGCGTGAAACACTTGACGGCCCAGCGGTTGCCGTCGGGGCAGCGCATCTGGTAAACGTCGGCGAAGTTTCCGGAATAAGGCAGCGGAATGCCCAGCGGGTTGGTGGCCACTTCGCCCCGTTTCAGTTCCGGGTCGCGGAAGGCCGACGCGGGGTTTTGCACCGCTTCGTTATAGTCCTGGGAAAGAGGCCAGGGCATGGGCGAGGCTCCTCCGGCAGATGACAAACTGTTTACGTCAAAGACGTTCGCGCGACAGTGCGGATTGTTAGTGTACCCAAAAATGTAGCTTCTTCGCAAACAGGAACGGTTCTTTTTCGGGATGGCGCTTTTACTCCCTCCCCCCTTGTGGGGGAGGGTTGGGGTGGGGGGAGTGCGCCTCCACCCCCCACCCCAACCCTCCCCCACAAGGGGGGAGGGAGAAGAAAAGAACCACCGTGCGCCCCCTTTGGCCCCGCATTGATTTGTTGGCCCGATCGAACTACAATTCAGAAGTAGGGGGCATGGGTCGTTACCTGACAAACTCACACCTTTCCGCTTCCCGTGACCCCGGAACGTCCGGGACGCCGCCAGGCGTCGAGCGAACCATTGGCAAGAAGAACCGCTTTACGGATCGCGCGCTCGTGCGGAACGCCGCGAGGCGTTGAGCAGCTTCGGAGATGCTGGAATGTATGAACGTTTTACGGATCGCGCTCGTAAGGTGATGCAGCTGGCCAACCAGGAGGCGCAGCGCTTCAACCACGAGTACATCGGCACCGAACACATCCTCCTGGGCCTGGTCAAGGAAGGCTCAGGCGTGGCCGCCAACGTCCTGAAAAACCTCGACATCGACCTTCGCAAGATCCGCCTGGAGGTCGAAAAGATCGTCCAGTCCGGCCCGGACATGGTCACCATGGGCAAGCTGCCCCAGACGCCCAGGGCCAAGAAAGTCATCGAATATTCCATTGAAGAGGCCAGGAACCTCAATCACAACTATGTCGGCACCGAACACCTGTTGCTGGGACTACTCCGCGAACAGGAGGGCGTGGCCGCCCAGGTCCTCATGAATCTGGGGCTAAAGTTGGAAGACGTCCGTGAGGAAGTCCTGAACTTACTGGGGCACAATATGGCGACGGAAGAAAGCGGCAGCGGCGGTGGCGGCGAACGGCAAGCGAAGCAGGGCAAGTCCAAGACGCCGGCCCTGGATAGCTTCGGACGAGACCTCACCGAACTGGCCCGTCAGGGCAAACTCGACCCCGTCATCGGCCGGCAAAACGAGATCGAACGGGTCATCCAGGTCCTCAGCCGTCGCACGAAGAACAACCCGGTGCTGCTGGGCGAGGCCGGCGTCGGCAAGACCGCCATCGTCGAAGGTCTGGCCCAGCTGGTCATCGACGCCAGCGTGCCCGAACTGCTCCGCGACCGCCGCATCGTCGTCCTCGACCTCGCCATGATGGTGGCCGGCACGAAATACCGCGGCCAATTCGAGGAACGCATCAAGGCCGTCATGAACGAGGTGCGCCGGGCCAAGAACACGATCCTGTTCATCGACGAATTGCACACGCTGGTCGGCGCCGGCGGCGCGGAAGGCGCCATCGACGCTTCCAACGTGCTCAAGCCCGCCCTGGCTCGCGGCGAGATTCAGTGCATCGGCGCGACCACGCTCGACGAATACCGCAAGTACATCGAGAAGGACGGCGCGCTCGAACGCCGCTTCCAGCAGATCATCGTCAATCCGCCTTCCAAGGAAGAGACGGTCGAGATTCTTCGTGGGTTGCGCGACCGCTACGAGGCCCATCACCGCGTCCAGATCAAGGACGAGGCGCTCGAAGGGGCCGTCGAGCTGTCCGACCGCTACATCAGCGGCCGGTGCCTGCCCGACAAGGCCATCGACGTGATCGACGAGGCCGGCGCTCGCGTCCGCCTCAAGGCGATGACCCGGCCGCCGGATCTGAAGGAGATCGACGGCCAGATCGAGCAGCTCAACCAGGAGAAGGAAGCCGCCGTCGCCGAGCAGGATTTCGAGAAGGCCGCCCACCTGCGCGACCAGGCCGACAAGCTCAAGAAGAAGAAGGAAACCATCACCCGCGAATGGCGCGAGAAGTCGAAGGAGATCGACGGCGTCGTTGATGAAGAGGTGATCGCGGAAGTCGTCAGCAAGATGACCGGCGTGCCCTTGA
The DNA here is from genome assembly GCA_963767535.1 of uncultured Planctomycetota bacterium. Classification (GTDB taxonomy): domain Bacteria; phylum Planctomycetota; class Planctomycetia; order Gemmatales; family Gemmataceae; genus JAJPHU01. The sequence goes on along the minus strand of CAVYEC010000003.1, from coordinate 2,197,031 downwards.
AGCGCCTCGAAGACAACGAGACGCAGCGCCTCTTGAACATGGAGGACGAGCTGCACAAGCAGGTCATCAGCCAGCACGAGGCCATCCAGGCCATCGCCAAGGCGGTGCGCAAGAGTCGGGCCGGCCTGAAGGATCCGAAACGGCCCATCGGCAGCTTCATCTTCGCCGGTCCCACCGGCGTCGGCAAGACGCTGCTCGCCAAGCGCCTGGCGCACTTCATGTTCGGCGACGAGAACGCGCTGGTGCAGATCGATATGTCCGAGTACTCGGAGAAGCACAACGTCAGCCGGCTGATCGGCGCGCCTCCGGGCTACATCGGCTACGAAGAGGGCGGCCAGTTGACTGAGAAGATCCGCCGCCGGCCGTACAGCGTGGTCCTGCTCGACGAGATCGAGAAGGCCCACCCGGAAGTGTGGAACATGCTGCTCCAGATCATGGAGGAAGGCCGGCTGACCGATAACGTCGGCCGGACGATCGATTTCAAGAACACGATCCTCATCATGACGACGAACATCGGCGCCGAGCAGATCGCCGGCCGCCGCGAGTTCGGCATCCACACTGGCGCCCGCCGCAACGAGGAGGCGACCTACGAGGGCATGAAGGCCCAGCTCAAGGGCGAGATGGAACGCAACTTCCGTCCCGAGTTCCTCAACCGCGTGGACGATGTCATCGTCTTCCGCAGTCTGACCAAGGAAAACCTCAAGCGGATCATCGACATCGAGCTGAGCAAGGTGTCGAAGCGCCTGGCCGACAAGAACCTGACTTTGGTGCTGACCGAAGAGGCCAAGGACTTCATGATCGAGAAGGGCACCAGCCTCGAATACGGTGCGCGTCCCTTGCGCCGGGCCATCGAGCACCACCTCGAAGACCCGCTGGCCGAGGAGCTGCTCCGCGGCGCCTACTCCGGCAAGGACACCATCACCGTCCGCGTCCGCGAGGACAACGGCGAGAAGAAACTGTACTTCGACGCCACCGGCACCGCCACGCCCGAACTCGTCGCCGCCGGCAACGAGGCCAAGGGCTAACGCCGGCCGGGATCTCATGTAATCGCTCTTGGGGTGCCTGTTTCAGGCACCCCGATTGCGTTTTCGGGTAATGGGGGATCGGCGTGTTGATGCCAACGGAAGGAGACCGCGTACAATCGCAAGAGCGGTCACACATCGCCGATGGCGGAAAAGGTGTCGCCCGTTCTCGGAGGTCCAAGATGAGGAAGCCCGCACTGATCCTGGCCGTCCTGGCAGCCACTCTGCTGATGGCCCCTGCCAGCCCGCAGGACAGAGTAAAACCGTCACCCAAGGAACGGATCGAAGAGTCAGTCAGGAAGGTAAAGGAACTCCAGAAGGACCGGATTGCCACCCTGAAACAGATGGTAGACCTAGACTCCCAACTGCAGGGAAGAGGGGTCGTGCCGTTTGATGAGGTAGTAGAAGCAAGGCTGCTGCTCCTCAACGCGGAACTGGATGCCGCCGAGAAGGAGTCAGATCGCGTCGCGCTCTACAAGAACATCGTGGACGAGTTGAAGAAATACGAGACGTTTGCTGAGCGGAGGGTGAAGCTCGCACAGGTGGCGACGGTTTCCGTCCTCAAGGTCAAGGCGAGGCGTCTGGAAGCCGAGATCAACTGGGAGCGATCCAAGTCGAAGGAAGCCCAAGAAGCCAAGTGACCGAGCCTGAAAGGCTGCCGGCGACTTTTGAATCAACACACGAATCGCCCACTACCCGCTACGGCAAGGCCGTGCAGCGCGCCGTCGAGCGGCGGATCCCCTTTACTTCCGTTTGAATGCGACCCAACAGGTAGCGTATCGGCCGGGCAGGGAACTCGTCGCATATTCCTGATAGGTCCAGAAGACGGTGGGGTCCGAAGGGTCCACGCAGGTCGAATTGTAATTCCCCCAGGCCAGGCCATATCGGCTCTCGCGGCCGCCGGAAAAGACCGCCGTCCCCTTCGCGGCCAGGACGGGAGGCCGCATCGTATGGGGCGGGTCGTTCGCGGCGTGCATCATGACGTAGACCGATGGATACTCCTCGGCCGACGTCCGCGTGCAGCCCAACCCGACGTTCCCCCCGGCATCCACCGCCAGCGTGGGTACGAGGTAATCACAGGCCAGGTCGTCCACAAAACCTTCCTGCAAGAGCGCCCGTCTTTCGCCCCGATCTCACACCAGAAGACCCCGCACCGGGAGTCGATGGCGCGCTTGGCCTCATTGCAGCTGAACAGGCTGCCGCCGTGCTGATAAACGCACAGGGTGCGCCGGCCCTCGTCGGCGCGTAACTTCCCACCGGGGGCGGGCTGGACGGCCCGGTTCTTGAGCGAGGAGCCGTTCGGCGTGATGTACGTCCTGCCCAACGGGATGGACTGTCGCTTGGAGATGGTCGCGGTGTTGCCGGCCCAGGTGATCTTGTACAGGAACATCTGGGAAAAGCTGTTGCCGAACTCGCGGTTGAGAAGGATCGCCGGCGCATCCGCCGCCTTCTTCGGGTTCCGATCCGTCGCGGGGAACGCCTCGTGCTCGAGCCTGGGAAAGGTCTGCAAGTGGGCGAGGCTGGGGCCGTCCGCCGCGACGGCGTCGGCGATGGGGATTGCCAGAACCGTCGTCATGTTGTGGGTGTCGCCGGTCAAGACAGAGTAGGCGATGTACAGTCCGTTCTTGTCCACCCCCAACCTCATCCCGGGGTCGGTCGGTTCCATGGGGAGCTTGGTGGCCTTCCAACCCCCGGTGGGGTCGGAGGACTCCGAAACGGCCAGGTATCCCACGGACTCCCTTTTCAACTCGGCGATGACGGCGTACCGTAACGCCCCGGCGGATCACGTGATTGACATGTGATTTATGGTGGATGGCATCCGTTCCCTTTTTCGGAGGATGTCACCATGTCCGCCTTGTCCTCTCGCTCCCGTTCTGACGCCGCTGCAACCCAGCGCTGGACCGAACGCCTCGAACGCTTCGCGGCCGGCAACCGTACGGTCGTCGCGTTCTGCGCCACCGAAGGCGTGTCCGAGTCCAACTTCTACCTGTGGCGCCGACGGCTCGCTCAACCGTCCATGCCCACCCCAAACGAACCGAAGGTGGTGCCCATCCGCCTCACACCACCTCCCGCCCCCGCGACGCCCATCGAACTGGCCCTCCCATCCGGGGCCGTTGTTCGGTTCCCCGCCGATGTCCGCCCGGAACTCCTCGTCGCGATCCTGCGCGGATTGGAGGAGCGACCATGTTGACCGTTCCACCTACCACCAAACTCTGGTTCGCCTCCGCCGTTGATCTACGCCTGGGATTCGACGGCTTGTCCCAGTTGGTCCGCACCCAACTCTCCGCCGATCCGCTCTCGGGCCACCTGTTCGTGTTCACCAATCGCTCGGCCGACAGGGTCAAGGTTCTGTACTGGGGCGGTCATGGTTTGTGTCTGTGGTGCCAGCGATTGGAAGCCGGGCGTTACCACTTCCCTGAAGCCACGGCCGCCGGGATCGAACTGACCGCCGCCCAGTTCGCCATGATCCTCGACGGCATCGACCTGTCCCGCGTCCGACGCTTCAAACGCTTCTCTCCACCCGAAGCAAAATCTTCGCGCTACCCGCCGGCCTGATCGGTGTTCAAAGGGCATGGATGCCGCAGCACCACTGGTCGATTCCTCTCTGCCGGCCGACGTTCCCACGCTCCAGGCGATGGTGCGGGAGTTGCTGGCCCGCAACCAGCAACTCGAAGCCCGGATCGCCGAACTGACGGCCAAACTGGACGCGGCCCTGAAGCACCGATTTGGTCGCCGCAGCGAGCGCCGCCCACCACCGCCCACGATCGCCGCCGGGGAGCCGCCGCCCCGGCGCGATGAACACGGACGCTCGCCGCTGCCCGAACATCTCGAACGTCGCGAGGTCATCCACGACCTGACCGAGGCCCAGAAGTTGTGCCCGTGCTGCGGTCGGTCGCGGGCGTGCATCGGGGAGCAGACCACCGAGCAACTGGACCTGGAACCCGCTCGGTTTTTCGTCCTCCGCACCGTCAAGAAGAGTTACGCCTGCCGGCACTGCAATCCCCAGACCGTGCCGGGCGAGCAACGCCTCCAGACCGCTGGCCCCGCTCAGGTCGGCCCGATTGCAAAGGGGTTGTGCGGTCCGGGGCTGTTGGCCCACGTCGTCACCGCCAAGTTCGCCGACCACACGCCCGTGCATCGACTCGCCGGCCAACTGGCGAGGTCGGGCGTGACGATCGCGTCCTCGACGCTGGGTGACTGGCTGTTCCGGGCGTCGGAGTTATTGACGCCGCTCTACAAGTTGATGCATCGGCGGTTGCTGCTGTCGCGTGTGATCCACGGCGACGACACCGGTGTGAAGTTGCGGGTGCCTGGTTCGAATCGCACCAAGAAGGCGCACCTGTGGACGTGCATCGGGGACGCGGACTATCCGTACGTGCTGTTCGACTTTACCAGTGACTACACGGCCCAAGGGCCGGAGCGGTTCCTGGCCGGGTACGCGGGTTACTTGCAGGCGGACGCGCTGGCCCAGTATGAGGGGCTTTACCGCGACGGCCGGGTGAAGCACGTGTGTTGCGTCGCTCATGCCCGGCGCAAGTTCGTGGCCGCCGGCGACGCTGGCGACGAACGGGCGAGCAAGGCGCTGGAGATGATCGGTCGCTTGTACGCCGTCGAACGGTCGTTGCCGCCGTTGCTGCTGCCCTCGGACGACCTGGCGCAACGGGACCAGCGCCAGCAGCGTGAAGAGCAACGTCGCCAATTGCGGCAACGCGACGCCGAGCCGGTGTGGGGAGAACTGTTGATGTGGCTCGACGAGCAGAAGCCAGGCGTGTTGCCGAAGTCGCCGTTGGGGAGTGCGATCGGGTACGCCTGGAACAACTGGGATGCGTTGAAGCGATACCTCGAACAGGGCTTCCTGGCGCTGGACAACAACCTGAGCGAAAGAACGCTTCGCGTGATCGCACTGGGCCGTAATGCCTGGGGCGTCATCGGAAGCGAAGTGGGCGGGCAGACGGCAGCGGTGTTGTACTCCGCCGTCGGCACCTGCAAGCATCTGGGGATCGACCCGTTCGCGTACCTCCGCGACGCACTGCCGGGGTTGTTCGCGTTGGGCGAGACGCCGACGGCGGAGCAACTGCTCGACTGGTTGCCGGATCGTTGGCTATTGAAGCGGGCGCGAGGTCAACTCGTCCGAGATGCGACCGACAAGTAAACCTCGATCCATCAACGCGCTTCAAACCCGCTGGTCTACGATCAGTGGGTCCAAGCCCCGTGCGCTACCAGCCGACGAGCGACGTGATTCGCCGGGGCGTTACGCGTACCGGCGCTGGGAAAGCGGGTCGTACAGCAGCCGCGGGTCGTTGCACTTGGGGAAGTTGAAAGCTGGGTTGGCGTTCCGCCAGAACTCAGTCTGGGTCATCCGCCGGATGACCTTGCCGGTTTTCTTGTCGTGGATCACGACATGGGCGTTGGTGAAATCGACGACGTGGTCCGGCCCGACCGCGCCGGTGTTATCAGGGGCATCTTTGGGCCCGGGGCCGGTGTCGCCCGGAAATGTGGTCAAGACGGTGATGCCCGGCTCCGGATCGGGGGCGGCGCACCTGGTGGCGGGTGCATCCTGTGCCGGTAGGGTCCATGTCGCGACCAGAGCGCAGACCGCCGGCGCCATCAGCCAACCGAACTTCTTAACCATATATGTGCCTTCCTCGACCCAAACACCGAAGGCCGAACATGAAGCACCGCAGCCGTCTCACGCGAGCTTGTCGATTTTATTGGACAAACCGTCATTCGCGTAGCCGGTCTGCTGCACTTCTTCGTTCGGCCGTGTCACTCATACCCGTGCCTATCCCGAACGACCTGTCTACCGCCCCCCTTGTGTCAGCGGGCATGAGACGGCGAGTTGAAGGGGCTTCCGCCTGCCGGGTACTTACCTCCCGTGGGCGGGCGAAGCGCCTTCCCTACCTGTGGGGAAGGCCTTCGCGCATTAGGGCGGGCATCTCGTACCACCCCCAGCGAAGCGCCGGAGAAACCGCTACCTCCTTGCAGGCGGAAGCCCTCACAAGTGTAGCCGACGGCCGAGGCCAACTTCAACGGAATACGAGTGGGACCAAGGCCATTTCCCGATCCGTAGGTCTTGCGAGTGACCGATGGTTTGGGCAGGAAGTCCGCACTTTTTGGGAGTGGGCTTGCTTGAGGTTGAGCAACTTCCCTCCGCTTTCGGGAACCTGTCTTCTTGCCGGAGGTTCTTGGCAAAGAGGCAAACTGGCAAAGTCGCCTCGAAAAAATAACGTAATAGACTGATATATAATACGTTGCGGTGTGCGCCCCACTTTGCCAAAGGGTCGTGCCATTGGCAAAGTGGCAAACGCCTCGTCCTCGCCCTTTGGGATTCCTGCCCCTCCCCCAAGGGTTAGCCGGACCTGCTGACCCCAAGGAAGGACCGCTGACGGCCAATCTCTTAACCCTGCTCAAACAAGAAACGGACCTGCGAGCGGGCCGGAAGGTGGTAGACGCGCGATCCGGGGCAGATTACCTTCAACTTGGTGCTCGTGCTGGGCAAGTCCTGATCCCGTGCGGGCGGGGCACGTTTCATTTCCTATGGAGAAAAGTGCAGGGTTCGACGTTCCGCGCGCCTGAGTAGGGGTGTTCCATCGCCCAAGTCCGCGAGTGAAAACCATGCCGGAAGGTCAACTGCAAGGCGTCGTCCACTACCTCCGCCGGGTCGTCGCGCCCGACGGGATGGGCGGCGTGTCCGACGCGGAACTGCTGGAGCGCTTCGTCCGCCAGCGCGACGAGGCCGCTTTCGAGTTGCTCGTCTGGCGGCACGGCGAGATGGTGCTGGGCGTGTGCCGGCGCTTACTGCATCACGAACAGGACGCCGAGGATGCGTTCCAGGCCGCGTTCCTCGCCCTGGCGCGGCGGGCCAGCGCTCTCGGCCGCCGTGAATCGGTCGGCGGCTGGCTCTACCGTGTCGCTTCGCGCATCGCCCTCCGTGCCCGTGCGGACTCCTGCCGGCGCTCCCAGCGCGAACAAACCCGACCCGTGCAGCCGAATCATGTCGCCGATCCCGCCGAGGAAGCGGCCGGACACGAATTGCGCCGGGTGATCGACGAGGAAGTGAATCGACTGCCGGCGAAATATCGCGTGCCGTTCGTTCTGTGTCATCTGGGCGGCCACAGCAATGCGGAGGTGGCCCGCGAACTCGGCTGTCCGGTTGGGACGGTCGAATCGTGGCTGGCACGAGCGCGGCGGCGGCTGCGCGGCGGTCTGGCCCGGCGCGGCGTGGTGTTGCCGGCCGGGCTGTTCGCGGCGGAATGGACGGCGCTGACGGCACCGGGGGAGGTGTCGGCGGCGCTGGCCGGGACGGCGGCGCGGGCGGCCGTCCTCGTGATGACGGGCGGGGCGACGGTCGGACTCATCTCGGTCCAGGCGACGGCCTGGGCGGAAGGAGCGTTGCGAACCATGTACGTGAGCAAACTCAAGATCGCGGCCGTGGTGCTGTTGAGTGTGGGGCTGGCCGGTACCGGCGTCGGCCGTCTGGGTTATTTCAACCTCGGCGCCGAGGAGCCCGGCTCCGCGAAGGAAGTGACCTCGGCACCCAAAAAGGGCGAGGCCGATCGCATCGGCCGATTGATTCGCCAACTCGGCAGCGAGCGTTTCGCGGAGCGCGAGAAGGCGCTGAAGGAGCTGGATAAGATCGGCCTACCGGCGCTGGAGGCGCTGCAAGAGGCGGCTCAAGCCGCCGACCCGGAGGTGCGCCGCCGAGCCGCCGAGTTGGCGAACAAGATCGAGCAGCAACAGGAGAGCGAGGCGTTACTGCGAGCCCAGCGCGTGCATCTGCGCTACAAGGACACGCCGCTGTACGAGGCGCTCCGCGATTTTCAGGAGAAATGCGGTTTCCCGCTGTCCGTACAGGATACGGACGGCAAACTCAAGAAGCGCACCATTACGCTGGACACCGGCGACGTGACATTCTGGGACGCGCTGGACCAGTTCTGCAAGGCGGCGGGCCTGGTGGAAGCCGGACGGACGGACTTGCCGCAAGCGGCGCGACCGATGATGCCGCCCGCCGGGCTGCCGGGTGGTGGAATGCCTCGCCTTCCGGGCAACCCTGGCCGGCTCATTCCGGGAGCCGGGGTTCCGGCCCTCCCTGGCGCACCTGCCGCTCCCGGTGGACAACCCGGGTTGCCCCCGGGCGTTCAGCCGGCACCGGCTCCAGCGCTTCCTGCTCCCGGCCAAGTCGTTCCCCCCCCGGTCGCGCCTGCGGCTACTCCTCCCTTGCCGGGTAGGCCACTTCGACGAGCGCCTGGACAAGCCCCGGCTCCGCCCGCGCCGGGACAGCCCGCACCCGGACAACCGACCCCTCAGCCCGGCGCGACGCCGGCGCTGCCGGCAGCTCCCGGCGGGCCGCCGGGTCGAGCGATTCCCGCCCCTGCTGCTCCTGCCCTCCCCGGAATGCCCGGACTCCCGCCGGGAGCCATGCCCGGTATTCAACTTCAACCGGGAGCAGGCATCCATAAGGGAAGTCCCCAGGAGGGTTCGATCCTCCTCCGCGAGGGGAAACCGCGAGACTTGCCCACCGCCCTGGTTGGTGCGTTCCGCCTGCGGCTCCTCGATCGAGGCTTTGGTCCTACGGAAACGGAGAATTACCTGTTCGTCCTGCAAGTCGCCGCCGAGCCGAAGGTCGGCTGGCGTCAGGCGACTGCCCTGCACATCGACAAGGCCGTGGACGATCGGGGTCAAATACTCACCGAAGCCCCCGCCGCCGCGACCCGGCACATCTACCGAACGGACGGGGACATTCCGGCAACCGGCGACTTGCTGCCCTTTCGCCTCAAGAAAGGCGAAAAACCCGCCAAATCTCTGAAGGAACTCAAGGGTAAAATCACCGCCGAGGTACTGTCGCGTCCGAAGACGATCCTCACGGTCGAGGATTTACTCAAGGCCGATGAAAAGGAATTCAAGATCCCAAAAGAAGGTTCATGGAAAATCGAGGCGAAGCACGTTGCGAATGAAATCCGGGTGACGATCGAAAGTCCGGAGCTTCCGGACTCCGTCGGCCGATCCGCGTTCCATATGTCTCTTGAGTTCGGCACGAAAGGTTCCAAGCAGCAACGGAAGATAAAATGGAACCTCGCGTCCTCTGAGAGTACGCCGCTCATGCGGCAAACGTGTCACATCGGATTGGCGAAGGGCGAGTCCATCGACGAGAAAACGCTTCGCGTCGAACTCCGGCGCCAGCGCGTCGTCACGGTCACCATTCCGTTCGCGTTCAAGGACGTGCCCCTGCCGCAATGAAAACCCACATAGCCCCCGGCTTGCCGCATGACACCCGACTAGCCGCGAGCGCCAGCGAGCGGAATGGCTTCCGCTCGCTGGCGCTCGCGGCTTGTGGCTTTCAAAACTCGGTAGCGCGGTAATCTGGGCGAAAAGCTCGGCCAAGATGTCGAAAACTTGGTCTCCATTTGCACGGCGGCTTTTGGTAAAGTCCCGGAGCTTCAGGTGCCGGGCCATGCCAGCCGTGAAAGCCGGGGGTTCCGGGGACAGGGAAGTCTCCGGCGACAGCGCTCCGGGCGGCTGAAGGTCCGGGGGAGGAGACGGGCGTGGCCTCGGGATGGCGCATTCGCCACAAGCTGATGCTCGGACTCGGCTTGGTCGTGACGACCATGGTCCTGCTCTTGAGCGGCACCGCCTGCGGCCTGTGGTCGTATTATCTGGACATGAACAGCCTCCGCCTGAAAACCGAGCAGCTCAAAAAGGCGACCGACTTCAAGGCCGCCGCCGGCGAGATTGCCCGCCTGGCCGAGCGCGTCATCCCTCTCCGCGAAGACAACGTGGTCCCGCGCAATCAGCTCCGCGAGGAGATCGGGACTTCGACCAAACCTCGGCTGCCCCCGCTGCCCGGAGAGCGAAGCGACGATACGCCCCCTCGGCGGCGGAGGGCGGAAAACATGCGCGAGGCGCTCGAGAAGGCCGCCATCAAGTTGGACGACTGCGATGCCAAGCTGCAAGAGGTGAGTACGCACGAACCGCAACCGACCAATACCGAACATGCCGCCGGACTGGTCGCCAAGCTGCGCGAGGCGCTTCAGGAGCTGGGCCGCACGCTCGACGAGAAGGAGCGCGCTCCCAAGATCGACGGCATCAAGATCATGTTCCCCGCGACCGGAGACGAAAAAGTAGACGACCAGGAAGACGGCAAGAGGGCCAGACAGATTGAGCAGATCGAGCGCGACGCCAACGACCTGTGCGACGCGATCGAGCGGAGCATGCTCGACCGCATCAACCACTCGCGCAGCAACTATCAGCTGACGCTGTGGATCGCCATCCCGGCCAGCGCCGTCGGCCTGCTTTTGGTCTGTGGCCTGCGCGTCTACTTTTACGGCTGGGTGTTTTATCCGATCCGCGACCTGGAGGCCGGCGTCGTCCGCGTCGCCAAGGGCGATCTCAACCACCGCATCGAAGTCCACTCCGGCGATGAGATGGAAGATCTCGGCCACGCCTTCAACGACATGATGCAGCGCTTGCAAGACCTGTACAGCGACCTCGCCCGTCAGGTCAACGAACGCAGCCGGCAACTGGTTCGCTCGGAGCGCTTGGCCAGCGTCGGCTTTTTGGCGGCGGGCGTGGCCCACGAGATCAACAACCCGCTGGCCAGCATCGCCTTTTGCAGTGAGGCGCTGAGACGCGTCTGGGCGACCTGCTTCGCCACCTCCGCGCCACCGGCCGGGCCGGCGAGGAACACGAGATCTTCAGTAAATACCTGAAAATGATCCAGGAGGAATCGTTCCGCTGCAAGAACATCACCGAGCGCCTGCTGAACTTCAGTCAGCCCGGCGAGGTCCGCCGCGAGACGACCGACCTGCGCAAATTGGTGCAACTGGTGCTCGATGTGACGCAGCATTTGCCGAATCACCGCGGCAAGGAAATCAGCTTCGAGATGAGCGCCGACCGCCTGGCCGGCGGGGCGTCGATCGCGGCCTGGGTCAACAGCGAGGAGATCAAGTCGGTGGTGCTCAACCTGGTGGTCAACGCGCTGGACAGCATGGAGGAGGGCGGCCGGCTGACAATTCGGCTGGGGCAGCGCGGCGACATGGCGGAATTGCGCTTCACGGACACCGGCTGCGGCATGACGCAGGAGGTGTTGGAAAACATCTTCGAGCCGTTCTACACGCGCAGCCGCACCGGCAAGGGCACTGGCCTGGGACTGACAATCAGTCATCGCATCATCACGCAGCACGGCGGCGAGATCGAGGCGACCAGTCCCGGCCCCAACCAGGGCAGCACGTTTGTCGTGCGACTGCCCATTCATGCGCCCGAGGAATCGACGGTACTGCCCGGCCCGGGCATGACGCCCAGCAAGCTCGACTCGCCGCTGGCGGCTTAATAATGCAAACGCTCGGATCGAACGAAACGGAACGGAAGCCATGACCGATAGCACTCTCAATCGGGCCACGCCCCGCGATCGGGTCGAAACGCATCGCAGCTTGCGCGTCATCTTCGTCGATGACGAGAAGCCGCTGCAAGAGTTCATGCGCTCCGAGCTGCCGCGCCTGGGACACGAAGTCACCGTCTGTCCCGACGGCAAGGCCGCGCTCAAAGCGCTCGAAAAAAGCACGTTCGACGTGGCCATCCTCGACCTGCGCATGCCCGGCATGACCGGCATCGAGGTGCTGGAGTACCTCAAAAAAGTCAGCCCGGACACCGAGGCGATCGTCATGACCGGCCACGCCACGATGGAGACGGCCATCGAGGCGGTGCGCCTGGGGGCGCTCGATTACATCACCAAGCCGTGCAAATTGGCTCAGATCGACGCTGTCTTGTGCAAGGTGGCCGAGAAGCGCGAGCTGAAACACAAAAACCTGGCGTTACAAACGCGCGTGCAGGCCGCCGAGGGACCGTCGATCCTGGTCGGCAAATCGCCGGCCATGGCCGCCGTCCACCGCCTCATCGACACGGTGGCCCCGACCGAATCGACCGTGCTGATCCTCGGAGAGACCGGTACCGGCAAGGAGCTGGCGGCGCGGACGCTCATGCAGAAAAGCAAACGCGCCGACATGCCGTTCGTGCCGGTCAACTGCGGCGCCCTGGCTGAGCATCTGGTCGAGAGCGAGCTGTTCGGCCACCGCAAAGGAGCGTTCACCGGCGCCGACCGCGATCACAAGGGGCTGTTCGAGGTGGCCAACGGCGGCACGCTGTTTCTCGATGAAGTCGGCGAGCTGAACAAGAACATCCAGGTCAAGCTGCTGCGCTTCCTGGAATCGGGCGAGATCCGCCGCGTCGGCGATACCGAGCCGTTCCGCACCGACGTGCGCGTCCTGTGCGCCACCAACCGCGACCTGCGCACGATGATCCGCGAAGACGAGTTCCGCGAGGATCTGTATTTCCGCATCAACACCTTCGAGGTGCGCTTGCCTCCGTTGCGCGAACGGCGTCAGGACATTCCCGAACTAGCTCGTCATCTTCTGGCCCGCGCCGCCCGCCGGCCGGCGGAACAGGTTGCCGACCTGCTCAGTCCCGAAGTCATCGACGTGCTTCTGGAACACGAATGGCAGGGCAATGTCCGCGAGTTGGCCAACGTGATGGAACACGCCTACATCCTGGCTGGCGGCGGCCGGATCATGCCGGAGCATGTGCCGCATTCGGTGCGCGATCAGCCGGCCGGCGCCGCCATGCTGAGCGTGGCGGCCGGCTCTTCTGCCGCCGCGCCATCGGCCGGCGGCTCGGCCTCGCGGACGCTGCGCGAGATCGAGATGGAGCATATCTTGCGCGTGCTGGAAAAGCATGGCGGCAGCAAGACCGCCGCCGCCACGGAATTGGGGATCAGCCTCAAAACCATGTACAACAAGCTGAACCAGTTGCAAGAAGAACGCAAGGCGGCAGGATGAGATCGAAATTACCAGCCCGCAGCGCCAGCAAGGGTTCCCCTTGCTAGCGCTGCGGGCTGGTCTACTGCAATCGCACCACCGGCATGAGGTCCGGCAATCGCGGTGTTCCGTCCGGCGGTGTGATGGTCAATCGCACCTTCTCCTCCAATGTTCCCGTATTGGCTTCTTCCTTCCTCTTGTGCAAGCGCGGCGGCCGCATCAGGCGCTCGAACTGGTACATCAAACTGTGGCCGCGCACCCACGTAAACATCAGGTCATCGCGCAACGGCAGCGTCGCCCACAACGCATCGCCGGGACGATACGTGAGACGCTGCCCTTCGACGGCGCGGAAGGAATAGGTCCACACGCGCCGCACGGGATCGCGTTCGCCCTCGCCGGATTGCTCGAACACCAGGGCCGGATTATCACCGGACGAGGCCGGGTGAGAAATCGAGAACCTCGCATCGAGGGCGGGCTTCACATCCAGGCTCTCCGGTATCTCCAGCGTCAGCCGCCGCACGTCCAGAGCGAAGCTCGTTTTGTTCAAAAAGTCCGCAAGCGCGCTGACGGGATCTCCCGCCTCGGAATCGTCCAGTCGCACCAGCACCCCGGCCAGCACGCGCCACGACTCTAGTTCCTTCGGCTCGCGCAGCCAGGCGCGGACGCCTTCCCAGCGGCTTTTCGTCTCCTCGCTGCCGCCGCCGGCCTGCTGAAGTTGATTGAGCACGGCGGCACGGGCCGGTTCCAACAAATGTTCGTAATTCGTCCGCGCGACCTGACGCACCTGAGAGCGAATGGCCTCGGGCACCCGGTCGAGGATAAAGTCACTCTGGTAATTCGGATAAGCTTGCAGGAGCGTCTTGCGCCGTTCGCCGGCCTGCGCTAGCGTGAATTGCCTTGGAATGACCAGCACCGGCGGACGATTTTCCAGGGCGGGCGTTAGACCCAGCGCCGCGCCCAGATCGAGCAGACGCTGCAAGCGGCCCCTGTCCGCCTCCCAGTCGGTGCGCGCTTTCAGCACCTCGTCGAAACGCAGCACGGTCGCATCGTAAGTCAAGGTTGTGCCGGAGCCGGGGACCAGGCTCGATCCGGTAAAGGGCGGTTGGCGATCCGGTCTGAGCAGCGATTCCGCCTGGCGAGTCCACGCATCCCAGTTGATGAGGCCGGCGTCGGGTCCGTTCTGCATCTCCTTGAACGTCCACAGGTTGTCCGCCTTCTCGACGCTCTCGAAATACCAGTTCTTGGCCCGCTTGACGGCGGTGTCGAGCGCGTCGGCGTCCTGCACGCGCTCGGCATGAAGCCGGCCCGCGTCGGTCGTGTTCCACTCGGCGCGGGGTACGGCCAATTCCGTACTTAATTTGTCCTTGATCTCGCGCAAGGCCGTCGCCGAATGCACGTCCTGAGGCCGAGGCGATTGACGCAGCTTATCCAGATAATCGAGATAGGCTTTTAGCTCTTCGAGCCGATCGCGGACGAGCTGGCGCTGCTCGGCGGGCAGGGTATCGAACTGCGGATCGTTGCGGATGGCAGTCAGTTCGTCCAGGCGGTTGCGCAGCTCGCGGGCCGGGCCGTGCAGACGTTCCGCCGCGGAGGGCAGATCGGAAATACGTAGGATTCCGGCGCGGTTGCGCAGGGCGTTGGCTTGCGTGTCGAGGTTTTTGATGGCGAACGCGACGGCCAGCGAGGTCATCAGCAGCACCGTCGCGGCGGCCCCGCCCACCGTCCACATGAGGCGGCGTCCCGATTGGCGGATGCGGCCACGGAAAGCGGCGGCCTGTTCGAGACATTGGCGAAACAGCTCGGCCACGCCATAAGGCTCGCGCGCCTTGGCAGGCGAACCGGCCAGCGCCGGCCGTTTGATCGCCGTCGCCCACAGGTGCAGGTCGATCCGGCCGAACGGCAACGGGCCACTCTCCCGCTCGCGCCGGGCCAGGAAATTGCGAAAGCGGGCATCGACGTCGCGCTTGCGCTGCTCGATGCGTTCCATCCAGTCGGAAGCCTTGTCATCCGGCTGCGCGAGCAGATCGCACTTGGTCAGCACCAAAAATACCGGCAGCCCGCCGACCTCGGCGCGCTGACTGCGGCTCGACTCCAATTGGCGGAGGAAGCGGTCGAACTCCACGAAGTCCGCCTCAACCTGCGCCGGCGGCGCGGACGCATCGATCACCAGGACGAGCGTATCCGCCTCAACGACTTCATGCGCCAGCGTTCCCTCGGGGCTATCTTCGGGGAGCGCCTGCCGGCGGACGAGCAGGTCGTTGGCGACCCGCCCGTCGCAGTCGATGACGACGGCCCCGACGTGCCGGCTCGCGTCCGGTTTATTCCCGTCCTGGGTGAACGGCTCGAAATCAACCGGATACGGCACCACCTCCTCGGCGGTGCGGCGCGGCGTTTCGTCGTAGACGCGCCGCCGCAGCTCGTCGAGTCCGTGCGACACGTCGGTGAGGTGGCCGTTGAGCAAATGCTCCTGGGCCTCCGCCGCCTGGGCCAGCGCGCCGAAGAGCGACGACTTGCCGGCGGCCGGCATCCCGAACAGGACGATGCTCAGGTCGTCGGGCCGGCCCGTGGTGGCGTCAGTCGGTGTGCTGGGTTCGGTCATAGGGAGTCCTCACGCTTACCATATCCATTACGCCGAACGCCTGCCACCGCTTGCGCTCGATTGTCTCCGTTTGCCGTGCCGGGTAGAATCCAACACGGTTTTTGGGAGCAAGCACATAGCACGAACCAAGAGCGGCGGCAATGGCCGCGTTGATCGGCTGGAAGAGACGATGAACGCCTTGGGGCAAGCGCGGGCCGATTTGGTGCGAGCGCAGGCCAACTTGGTGCAAGCTCAGGCGGCCTTGGCACAGCAGCAGACGATATTCCTGGCTCGCATGGCGGAAATCGACGCCCGCATGGCGGAAACGGATCGGATCAACTCCGAGCGCTTTGCCCGGATCGAGGCGATTCTGATGGAACACACTCGGATTCTGAATGACCACAGCCGGATTCTGAAAGCCTTGCCCGAAGCCATTCGCGACAAAATCGGTTTCAAAAGCCCTGCACCGCCTCCTACTGCCGAGTGACCGATTGCTCGCCGGCCCTCACTTCCTCGGCGCGTCGGCGTCCGGTTGCGAAATGTCCACCTTCATCTTGCCGCCTTCCAGGTCGCCCGCCCACACCTTCAACTGACTGACAATCGGCACGCGCTCGTCCGGGCTGTCTTTGTACAGCACGATTTCGATGCGGCGTAGCGGCGGCTGCTCCGT
Source organism: uncultured Planctomycetota bacterium (assembly GCA_963767535.1). Classification (GTDB taxonomy): domain Bacteria; phylum Planctomycetota; class Planctomycetia; order Gemmatales; family Gemmataceae; genus JAJPHU01. Next base: position 2,180,954 of record CAVYEC010000003.1, on the reverse strand, counting down.
CTGACGTTTCTTGACGAGTTCCTTGACCTCCGCGAACGTCAACAAGCGCTGCCCATCGCCTGTGTCGATGCGATAGAACCGGGACGCATTCGCATCCTGTTTTTGCAGCGAGCCTTGCCCCAGTACCTCGATACGCAGCGTTTCGGCGGCCGGAGCCTTGGTCTCACCATTCGTCTTCTTGCCTTCGCCGTCCTTTTTGGCGACCTCGGTCGTCTTCGCTCCCGAGCCTGACCCGGAGCCGAAGCCCCAGCCACCCTGCCCGCCGAAGCCCGGTCCCCCGCCGCCCAGCACCCACAGCGCGACGATCCAACCGCCGATCACGGCACCGAGCAGGCGAGTCACGAGTAGCGGCCCGCGCGGCAGTTTCTGGGCCGCGAAGGCGCGCGTCACCAATTGCGCCAACAATCCCACCACCAACCCGCCGACCACGGCGCCGCCCACGACGGCAAGAATCTTCTCCGCCAGCAAGATCTGTTCGCCCACCGCGGGCAATACCGCCGCGATCATGGTTGTGCTTCTCCCCCCGCAGGTCCGGGAATGTCATAGCCCAGCGCGACGCCTTCGAACCAGCGGTCGTAGCTCTCGCGCTGGGCGCGCTTCGGTAACGTGCTGGTGACGCTGCGCGGATAGAGGATCAGGTAATACAGCTCGCGCTGCCCGAGCTTGCGACGATCGCTCTCGATCAGCGCGTGGGCCGCCGCCTCGTCCGGTATCAGGATACGTTCGGGATCGCGATAATAGAGTTTGCCGGTCTCGGGGTCGATCTCCAGCACGCGCACCGCGAGTCGCTTTTGCAGCGCCTTGCCCTTTTCCTGCCGCAGCTTTTCGATCTCGTCACGTAGCTCCTTCGGCATGTCGCGGCCGGACTGGCGCAGGCGTTCGACCTCCTGTTCGCGCTGGCGCAACTGCTCTTCCAGCGCCGTTACATCGGCCGAGGCGTCGCTCGGATCTTTGGCCAAGGGCAGGACGAGGAAAATACAGAAAAGCAGCGTCAGCACGTCAATGAGCGGGATGAAGAACCGCGTCACGCTCCGTCGGGGTAACTCAATCATCGGCCGGCTCCCCCCGAAGTTAGCGGCTCATCGGCGGACACTCTCGGCCGAGCGCGTGGTGTCGGCCGGCGGATACGAGGCCGCCAGGAGATCGTCAGGAGGAGGCGCGTCGCCGCCGAGCGAGCGGATGATGTCGCGGCCGAGCAGCACGACCCAGCTCGGCAGGATGTTGATGAGGGCCATGAACAGACCGCTACCGGTGGCCGTGATGGCCGGAGCGTAGAGCTGAATGATCTGGGCGGGCGGCGTCGGCCCCTTGATGGAGCTGAAGGTTTGCAGGATGCCGGCCACGGTGCCGATGAGGCCCAACAAAGGAAACCACTCGGCGGCCTGGGCGAGGTTCGACAGCCAGCGGTCGGGCCGTTCGTCGAAGTTGCGGCCACGCCATTGCAGCGCGGTCCAGGCCAGGAGCATCTGCACGACGAAGATGGTGCCGCCCAGTCCGAGGATGAGTCCGTCGAGCGGAGTCAGGCGTTCGAGGTAGAAGTTGCGCCTGCGCCGGCAGGGAGACGGCGATGAGCGCGGCGGCCAGCGCCGGCACCGCACAGAAAACGAGCGGCAACACGGTTTGGATCAGGCGGCGACGCACGGTCGGTCCTCGTTTCACTCACTAACCGGGATCGTTCTGCGGAGGTTTCGCCGACTTGTCTTTGTTTTCGGGCTGCGTGCTCTTCTTGGCCGTCGTCGTCGCCGTGCCCGTCGAGGAGGCCGGTTGGCAGCCGAGGCCAGAGACAAATAACAAGACCGCGGCGAAGACGGCAAGACGCCAGCTCTTTCCTTGGGTCATGTTCGCTCCCTCAATCGTTGCGCAGGTAATCCGGCAGGGCTTGCGGCCGGCCTTCGCGGTCAACGCAGGCCAGGGTCGAGGTCGCCTCCGCAAGCAATCGCCCTTCACAAAACACTTCGTACCGATGATCGATGCGCACCGTCGTCGTGCGCATCACCGTCGTCTTGATGGTCAGAACATCGTCGTATCGCGCCGGCCAGCGGTAGCGGACCTCGATTTTCGTCAGCACGAGCAAAAAGCCCTGGTCTTCGAGATCCTTGTACGACAGGCCGTGCGAACGCAGCAATTCGGTGCGGGCCTGCTCGAAGTAGATCAGATAGTTCGCATGGTGCAACAGCCCCATGCGATCGGTCTCCGCGTAGCGCACGCGGATGGTGATTTCGCCGCTCGACATGCCGCCTTGCCTCGAATCAGCGGGTAATGGTTTGGGTTATGTCACGCTGGCAGCGTGCCCTACGTAGCGCACGCTGCCAGCGTGACATCCAAGCGGCCACTACCAATCAGCGAATGCGTCCGGCTCGGCCGAACGGATAATAAACCAGAAGCGCCCGTCCCAAGAGAAGCCGCTGCGGGACCGTGCCCCACGATCGACCGTCGGAGCTCTCGGGGCTGTTGTCGCCCAGACACAGGAAATGATCCGGCTGGACGTACACGGTCAACAGCGGTGGATTCTTCAAATTGTGCCAGCTATCGGGGTCGGTCGGGTTGACATTCAGAACATCGGGTTCGTTGGGCCGGTCGTTATCGCCGCCGCCGACCGTGTAATAGGTATCGCGGAACAGCTTCAGACCGTGGACGGCGACCGCGCCGCCGCGCACGCCCACACTGGCCGGCTGGAGATCGTTCTCTTTGTGGGGGCCGATCTGACCGGGCGGCGGATAGGTGAGGCCGCTGTCGAAGGGCAGTTCGCCGTTCACCCACACGACCAGCCGTTCATCGACGTTGGCGAAGCGCAGCCGATAAGTGCCCTTCTTGTTGAGGGAGGTCTGTTTGCTGCCCAGCTCTTGCTCCTCGCCGTCGGTGGCACGCAACAGCTTGCAGGCGCCGGTGGTCAGGTCAAAGCGGGCGCGGAAGCGATCGACGCCGCGCGACAACTCCAGGGTCAACTCGCCCTGCGGGTTGTCGATGGCGGCCTCGCATTCGAGGACCAAGTCGCCGACCCAGTTGTTGCCTATGAGCGTTTGATGCTGGCCGCCCTGGTAGGTGTTGTAACCCATCACGTCCGTGATGAGGGCGCGCTTGCGGTCGCTGTCGCGGTGAATGTGCTGATAGCGAAGCCAGTGCCTTGCATCTCCGTCGCCGCCGTCGTAGCGGAAGCCGTGCGGCTCGTCCGCGCTCCAGGAGCGATCCTCGCTGAACCAGCGCTGCGGCAAGCGCGACTTGGTGCTAGGGTGGTCGTTGTCGTAAACCAGCCGCATCATCGACAGGATGTTTTCCGGCGACTTGCGGAGGATCTGGAATTGCCCCTGGTAGAAAGCCTTGTGCGCGTCCGGGTCGTTCCGGTGCATGTACGGGTCTTTTTGCCACAAGAGCGACATCATTTCGGGATCGGTCTTGGCCTTCTCATAGTCGTCATAATGCAGTCCCCGGTCGGGGCTGAGGAAGTACAGCTTGCCGCCGCGGATGGCGATGGTCTCGCGCGGCAGGCCGATGAGCCGTTTGATGTAATTCATCGGCACATGATTTTTGTGTGGGCCGGTCTGAGGAAACAACGAATCGCCGGGGTACTTGAAGACAACCACGTCGAGCCGATCCGGCATTTTGCCGAGCAGGTCGTAAACGAACTTGGCCACCAGCACACGATCGCCGCTGTTCCAGCCGGGATCGTCGATCAGGATGGAATCGGAGAAGTCGCGCGTATAGGCGAGCGGGGCATGGGGAAATGGATGTGCTGCCGGCAATTGGGGCAAACGCAGGCGTAGACGGCCGACGGCTTGCCTTCGTTGGGATCGACTTCCTGGCTGCAATTGATCGGGAAGTGGATGCCGCAGTCGGGGCAGACGACTTCCTTCTGATAGCCGAGCAAGGTCTGCGCCATCGAGCCGGTGGGGATGACGAACGCCTCGGCCGCGAACGATTTGAGCAGCAGCACGAGAACGACCACGAAGACGACGGTCTCGACGATCTCACGGACGCTGTCGCTGTGTTGCACCGGCTGTGGCCGCGTGCGCGGCTGGCCGGCCGGTTGCGCGAGCGCTTCCGTCTGTGGACGAAGTTCGGTCGAGCGGAACAATAATCCCGGCACACCCAGGAGCCAGAGCAACACGGCGGAGTGCCAGGCGTGCGTGTTCGGCTCAACTCCAAGCCCCATGAAGCGGCTGAGCCAGAATCGTTTTTCGAGAAAGAGGAACAGGCCCAGATCGAGAGCCGCTACGATGCCCAGCACCCACTCGATGTGCTGCACGCGCGAACGGCACAGCCAAAAGGCCAAGCCGATCAGCCCCCAGCCGCAAACCCCCACGATCAGCAACCCCACGATCCAGCGCAGAAACTGCACGAACTCGGGAAGGTGCCCGGACGGTTCCTTTTTGGCGGGAGCTTGGCCGTCGGAGGCCGGAACGATCTCGGTAGCTCGGGAGGGGGTGCCGTTGCTCATCTCGGTTGGCGGGGGAGAGGCCGAAAATCCGCTTTTGGAGTGCGGCGAGGGGACGGGTGCGTGTTCGTCTGCCATAAGGACACCATGCTTCACTGGGTTCACGGCCCCAAGACCGCGGAGAACGACGCCTCCGAAACTACTTCGGAATTGCCCCGTCCGCATTTTGAGTCGTCGCCTGCCTTCGGGACAGATCGGCCCTCAACAGCGATAGTACACAAAGAGGGCCATGCCCAACAAGGGGCAGTGCATCCAACCACATAGCCCCCGGCTTGCCGGGGGAAGTACACCCCCGGCAAGCCGGGGGCTATGTGTTACTGATCCGATTCAAGCACGGCGAGGAAGGCTTCTTGCGGGATTTCCACCTGACCAACCTGTTTCATGCGTTTCTTGCCGGCCGCCTGCTTGGCCCACAGCTTGCGCTTGCGCGTGATGTCGCCGCCGTAGCATTTCGCCGTCACGTTCTTTTTCATCGGCGCGATGTTCTCCCGCGCGATGATCCGCGAGCCGATCGCCGCCTGCAAGACCACCTCGAACAAATGGCGGTCGATCTCCTCGCGCAGCTTCTTGAGCAGTTTCCGCCCGCGACGGTCGGCCGTGCCGCGATGCACGATCGTCGAAAGGGCATCGACGCGCTTGTGATGCACCAGCACATCCAGGCGCACGAGGTCGGCGGCGCGGTAGCCGAGGAAGTCGTAATCCATCGTGCCGTAGCCGTGCGTCACCGATTTGAGTTTGTCGTAAAGATCGTAAATGATCTCCGCCAGCGGCATCTCGTAGACGAGAATGGCACGGGTCGGACTCAGATACTCGGTGCGCACGTAAGTGCCGCGCCGTTCCGAACACATCTGCATCAGGTCGCCGATGTTCGTGGCCGGGACCAAGAAGTTGATGCGCACGATCGGCTCGCGGAACTCCTCGATCTGCCCAGCGTCCGGCACCTTTTGCGGGCTGTCGATGGCCAGCGTCTCGCCCTTGCGCGTCAGCACTTCGTAGGTGACGTTCGGGGCCGTCTGTACCAGGTCGAGGTCGCTATCGCGTTCGAGCCGCTGCTGAATGATCTCGCGGTGGAGCATCCCCAAAAAGCCACAGCGGAAGCCAAAACCCAGCCCCTCGCTGACTTCGGGTTGATACGTGAAACTGGAGTCGTTCAACTTGAGCTTGGCCAACGCTTCGCGCAGCGTCTCGAAATCGTTGTTGTTGACCGGATACAGCCCGCTGAACACCATCGGTTTGGGTTCCTTGTATCCGGGCAACGGCTCCTCGGCCGGATTCAAGGCGTCGGTGACGGTGTCGCCGATATGCACGTCGGACAGCGTTTTAATCTGGGCCATGAAGTAACCGACCTGCCCCGCCGACAGCTCGTCGCACGCCGTCATGGCCGGCCGAAATTGTCCCATCTCCGTCACTTCATGTTCGGTCGCCCCGCGCATGAGCCGGATTCGCTGACCCTTGCGCAGCATGCCCTCTTTGACGCGGACGTAGACGACCACGCCCTTGTAGGTGTCGAAATGGCTGTTATACACGAGGGCTTTGAGCGGCGCAGCAGGGTCGCCCGGCGGCGGCGGAACGCGCTCGATGATCGCTTGCAAAACTTCGTCGATACCGAGGCCGGTCTTGCCGCTGGCACGCAGCACGTCGGCCGGTTCGACGCCCAGGGCCGATTGCATCTCGGCAATGACATCATCGGGCCGGGCGATCGGCAGGTCGATCTTGTTCAGCACCGGCACGATTTTCAGATCGTCCTCCATCGCCAAATACGCATTGGCAACCGTCTGGGCCTGCACGCCCTGGAAGGCATCGACGAGGAGAATGACGCCCTCGCAGGCGGCGAGGCTGCGCGAGACCTCGTAGCTGAAATCGACGTGTCCGGGCGTGTCGATCAGGTTCAGCTCGTAGGTCTGGCCGGCGTGCTGGTAATAGACCGTGACGGGGTGCATCTGAATGGTGATGCCGCGCTCGCGTTCGAGGTCCATGTCGTCGAGGACTTGATTGCGGAACTCGCGCGCCGTGATGGCGCCGGTCTTGAGGAGGAACTGATCGGCCAGGGTGCTTTTGCCGTGGTCGATGTGCGCGATGATGCTAAAGTTTCGGATCAGCTTCGTATCGGTCATGGGTGATCTTGCGCTCTCCTCGCCAATCGTTCCGCATCATCCCTCTGTGCTTCTGGGAAAGCATACCAGCTTGCGCGGAGACTGGATAGAGAGCGCACCAGCCCCTTTTTCGTCCGAGCCTTCGCTTACGCTTCAGGCTCGGACGAAAAAGTCCTTACGGTTTGCGTGTGATGTCCTTTTGGGGAACCGCGGGCTTCTTTTTCTCGGTGAGTCCGAGTAGCTCGCGCCATTTCACGGATGAGTCGCCGGCGTCCTTGCGGGTCAGGCTGCGCAGCGCGTACAGCACGGCCTGGCGCTGCGGATAAATGTCCGGCGTGCTGCCCGGCTTGGTTATTTCCTCGGCCGGCACCGGCTGCTTGCGCGTCACGAAATCGAAACGCTGCTCGGCAGGCCACGTAGAGATATCCTTCTCCGGCAACACAACGGAAAAATCCTGATGCAAGTACGTGATGTCGGCGCGGACGAAATCGCCGTCCCGGCCCGCGTAGTACAGCTGGGGCAATCGTTCTCCCGGCGTCGGCACCATACCGCGCACCAGACCGTCCTTCACGTTTGCCGAGGGGGCATGGCAGAGCAAGCAGTTGCGCAAATGATTGAGCCGCACCAGTTCATAGCGGACATGCTCTCCCGTCTGCGGATCGAGAGAGGGCGATGACGGATCGGGCTGATCGAGCAGATCGACCAGGCCGGCCACGTCGTCCGCGGTGGCCAGTTGCCGCAGGGCGACGGCGGCGTGATCGGCGACGGGCGGCCAGGGATAGCGCAAGCCGCGAAGTAAGGGCGGCATGTACAGGTTGGGGGGCCGCGATTGCAACGCGGTCACGGCCGCCGCGCGGACCTCCGGCGAGAGATCCACGATCGCCCGGCTCGCCAGCGCCGCCGTGCTGCTGAAGCTTTTGATTCGGCTAAGCTCGCGCACCAGCGTCAAGCGAATCGGCACGTCTTCGACTTGCAGCATTTGCATCAAGGTCGGTAGGGTGCCGCTCAGCCGCTCGACCTTGTTGAGATCGCACCACTTCTGAAACGCCTTTTGTTGTTCTTCCGGCCCTTCCTCTTCGACCGGGACAGCTTGGCCGCGACTGCGGGGGCGGAAAACGGTCCTGCCTCCGGGAATGCTGACGAAACCCATTTGGCGCAAGTCCTTCGACAACTCCGCCATGTTGGCGGCTGTGGACGAATCGAGCCGGTTGTTGAACTCCGACCGCAGCACGAGGCCGGATTGGACGGCGGCTCTTTTCATGTCTCGGTGCAAGCGCACGTTGAAGTTGTAATCGCTGCTCTCGCGATTGCCGCGATTGGCTCGATTCTGGACCTGCGGACGTGCGGCTTTTTCGGCCTCGCGAATTTCCCGGACTTCAAAATCGCTCATTGGCCGCACTTCCGGTACGGCCAGCAGTTCGCGGCGCAATTCGTTTTCGCTCTTCTGCAACCGCCGCTCGACGATCTGATCGGCCGTTAAAGGCTGCGGTTTCGGCGGTATCGGCGTCTCTCGCGCCGGTTCGGGAGCGCGCGGCGGTTGTTTCTCAGCCGGGATGGCTTCAGCAGGGGTTGGTACCGCTGTCTCTTCCGGTATCAATTCAGGCTGGATAGGAACGACCGGGCGAGGCGGGGCGGGTTGCAGGGAAGCGGTCTTCTCGTTCACCGTTTGGTGGTCCGGGTGCAGCACTTGCACGAACCGCCACGAAACGAGCGCGGCCAGTGCCAGGACGACCGCCCCGGTGCCGCCGAGGAAGAGTCGCCCCCATAGTTCCCTGGAAGTGTGGGACTGCGGAGTGGGCATACAGGGTTCCCCCTGGGGATGGGTACACGAACCAGAGTCTCATCGAAACTCTAGCTCACGGGGATGCGTCTCGCCCACAGGGGGAGCGGCGAGAAACATCGTTACGGCTTATCGGCAACGTCTTTTTCGGGGACGGCTTTTTTGTCCGCTCCCGGATTCTGTTTCTTGACGTCGTTTTTCAGGTCCGTGGCATCCTTCTCCTTTTTCGTCGCGATGCCGAGCGCTACGCGCCACTGGGTGGAGATATCGCCCGCATCCTTGCCGGTAAGCCCGCGCAGCGTGTGCAGCACGGCGTCGCGTTGCGGATAGTTCCCGGCCGTCCGGGTGATTTCCTCCGGCTTGGCCGGACGGGTGCGCGTTAGGAAATCGTAGCGCTGTTCCTTCGGCCACGGTTTCGCCTCGGGCGCCGTCAGAATATCGGAAAAATCCTGCCGCAAAAAAATGATGTCGGCACGGACGAAATTGCCGGTTTGGCTGGCATAGTACAGTTTCGGCATCGGTTGTCCCGGCGTCGGCACCAACCCGCGCACCAGGCCGTCGTTCGCGTTGGCCGACGGTGCATGGCAAAGCAGGCAGTTGCGCAGGTGATTGAGACGCACCAGCTCGCGCACCACGGGCTTGTTCGTTCGCCTATCGGGGAACGGCGCGGACGAATCGGGTTGATCGAGCAGATCGACCAGCTTGGGAACCACGCCAGCGGGCTTGAGGGCAAGCAGGGCGACGGCGGCGTGATCGGCGACGGGCGGCCAGGGATAACGCAATCCTTTGAGCAGGATCGGAACGTATTGATTGGCGAGGCGTTTTTGCAACGCGGCGACGGCGGCCTGGCGTACCTCCGGCGCCAGGTCCGCCAGTGCGCGCTGGGCCAGCGCGGCCGTGGCACCGCCGCCTTGCACCTTGCTCAGCTCGCGCACCAGCATGAGGCGCATATCCGGGCCTTCGACTTGCAGCATTTGAATCAGGGTCGCCACGGCGCCCTGAAACTTCTCGACGCGGTTTAGATCGCACCATTCCTTGAACGCTTCGATCTTTTCTGGCGGCGAACCCTCGCCGATGGTCGTGCCGCGGAACGTCGGCCTCCCGGCCGCTCGTGAAGCGCACGCGCACCGCCGTGCCGGGCACGGACACGAAACCCATGTCGCGCAGATCCTTCGACAACGTTTGCACGATGTTCGCCGACGCGGGATCGAGACGACATTTCGGCCCCGACTGGACCGGCAGGCCGGACAGTTCCGCCGCTTTGCGCATCGACTGGTGCAAGCGCACGTTAAACGTGAATTCCAGTTCGGTCCTCACCCGCGAATTGACCGAGCGCTCTTCCTGGGTCTCCGCCTGCCGGAAGTTCTGCACCTCCAGATCGCCGTAGAGCCGCAGTTCCGGAACGGCGGCCAATTGCTGGCGCAGTTCTTCCTCACTTGCCTCCGATCGCTTTTGGAACGCGGCCTCGCTGTCCGGCGTGGTGGCCTTCATCGTGGATGGTGCCGGTTCGCTTGCTGGTTTGGACGGGGCGGGCGAGGGAGCGGGAGGATTGTTTTTCTCTTGCCCTTTCGGAGATGCGGCCGGAGGCGCCGGTGGGGGTAACGAATCAACTTCCTCGGCCGGCCTCAGGGTATGGCCGAGAACTCGATCGACCTCCGCGGTGTGGGACTGACGATTTTCCGGGGTCGAATTGCCGTTTGCGCTCATCAGTTCGCTTTCGACATCCTTCCGGGGTGTCGTCGCCTCGGTCCCCTCGTTTTGCGCCAGCATGGACTCGGTGGGGTTGGTGGCATGCTGTGCGCGGTCGTGCAATATCCACACCGTCGCGCCGATGAGCAGCAAGAGGGCGACAAATGCCGCGCCGACGATCATCAAGCCCAGACGCAACAAACGAGCGCCACTCGTATCCGCTGGTGTGGTATCAACCGACTTGCGCGATGTTGGGGGCTTCGGTTGATTGTTGTGCGGATGAGGAGGTTGTTGCGAATGAGGACCATGCGGAGAACTTTGCATGGGGTGGTCCCTGACTGAGCGGAGGGAAGGGCGGGTTATCTATGACATTCTACGCCCGGCATTTCCTGAGAATCAAGACGTTATCGCGAATGTACCGGGATGGTGAATGCCGTTTCACTCATCCGCGTCTACATTAGGAACATGCCAACCACCCGGCTCAAGCGCGGGGAGAACTGCCTCATCACCAAGGAGAGACTGTTGTGCGTACCGTCGTCGGCCTGGCTTTGGGATTGTTGATCGTGGCGCCCGCGTGGCTTCAAGCGGAAGACAAGGACAAAGGAGGAAAAAAAGTGGCCCCCGCGCTGAACTTCAAGATGAAGAGCCTCGACGGCAAGGACGTTGATCTCTCGCAGTACCAGGGCAAGGTCGTGCTGGTCGTCAACGTCGCCAGCTTTTGCGGCAACACGCCCCAATACAAGGGCCTTCAAGAACTCCATGAAAAATACGGCAAGGACGGTTTGGTCGTCCTTGGCGTGCCGGCGAACGAATTCGGAACGCAGGAACCGGGCAGCAATGAGGAGATCGCCAAGTTCTGCACGTCGAAATACAACGTCACCTTCCCGATGCTATCGAAGGTCGTCGTCAAGGGCGAAGGGATTTGTCCGCTGTACAAACACCTGACCTCGAAGGAGACCGACCCGAAATTCGGCGGTCCCATCACCTGGAATTTCGAAAAGTTCCTAATCGGCCGCAACGGCGAAGTGGTCAATCGTTTCGCGCCGCGCGTGAAGCCGGAATCGGAGAAGGTGGTGCAGGCGATCGAGGCGGAATTGCAGAAGAAGTAATCGAGCCTATCTTCCGGTTAGCGACGCTTCGCAGAAGCGTCGTCCCAAACGCTTCTGCGAAGCGTCGCTAACCGGAGCGGGTGATCCGTGGACGGTCGGCGATGCGCACGGATCGCATCCACGGTGAAAACCACTAGCGCCGCCCAGATGAAACCGAAGCTGACGCGCAAGGGCGGCGGGAACGGCTCGCCGAACACCCACAGGGCCAGCAAAAACTGCATGGTCGGGGCGAGGTACTGCAAGAAGCCGAGCGTCGAGAGCCGCAGCTTTCGCGCCGCCTGGCCGAAACACAACAGCGGTATCGTCGTCACCACGCCGCTCAGGAGCAGCAATCCGTCCGTCGTCCATTCGTTGTTGCCGAAGGATGCCGTTCCCGTCGTCATACCGACAGTGAGGCCGCCCAGCGCCGCCGGCGCAAGCAGCATCGTCTCGATCGCCAGACCGATCAGGCCATCCACCGGCGCGGTCTTACGGACCAGGCCGTACAGCGCGAACGTGCCGGCCACGGCCAGCGCGATCCACGGCAGTTCGCCGACCATCACGATCAGATAACCGAGTCCCACGACCGCCAATCCCAGGGCGATCCATTGCCACGGGCGCAGGCGCTCGCGGAAAAAGACGATGCCGAGGACGACGCTGAGAAGCGGGTTGATGAAATAGCCGAGGCTGGTCTGCAAGACGCGCTGCGTCGAAACACCGTAGATGTAAACGAGCCAGTTGACGGCCACCAGGAAAGCGCTCGCCAGGAGCAGGCGGACGGTGCGTCCTGATCGCAGGGTGGCCGTCAAGTCCGGCCAGCGCCGCCAGACCGTCAAAATAACCGCGACGAGGACGACGGACCAGACGATGCGGTGCGCGAGGATTTCCAGCGGGGCAACGGTGCCGACGAGCCAGAAATACAAGGGCATCAAGCCCCAGAAGCCGTAGGCGGCCAATCCGTACAGCAGTCCGTCGCGCGTGTCCTGAGATGATTCACTCACGTTGACAGGCTTTCTCCTCTGTGTCCGTTCGTCCGTAATTACTTTTCTAGGGATGAACCGGCGAACCCGACAAGTCCTTCTAGCGCCTAGAATGGGGAAGTGATCCCCGTTCGCCCTTTCTAATCCGGACGGACACCGATGGCCCGCCATTCACGCCGCGCTCGTGATTCCGAGGAAGAAGACGTGCCGGTTGTGCCGCTCAGCGCGACCAGTCTGCGCGAAGCGGGCCAACTGATGGGTTATCTGCGGCCCTATGCTCTGAAGTTCGTCGCCGCCCTCGTGGCGCTCTTGTTATCGAGTCTTTGCAGTTTAGTGTTTCCGTATCTGGTCGGCCGGCTCGTCAACAGCGCGATCCAGGGGGCCGAGGAATCAACGCCTTTGCCGTGGCATCAAAACGTCAACGGCATCGCGCTGGCGCTGGTCATCCTGCTGGCCGTCAAGGCGGCGGTGTCGTTCGTGCAATCGCTGTGGTTCATCGACGTTTCCGAGCGCAGTTTGGCCGACCTGCGCCGCGACACCTACTCCCGGCTGATCCGCCTGCCGATGGCGTTTCATGTCCGGCGGCGCGTGGGCGAATTGGCCAGCCGGCTCGCCGCCGACCTGTCGCAAATCCTCGATACGATTGTCGGGGCGGTGCCGCAACTGATTCGCCAAGTCACCATTTTCGCCGGCGGGATCGTCCTCATCGCCCTGACTTCGATCCGGCTGACGCTGCTTATGCTGGCGTCCTTGCCGGCGCTGATCGCGCTGGCCATCGTCTTCGGCCGCGCCCTCCGTCGCAACTCGCGCGAAGCGCAAGATCGACTCGCCGACAGCAACGTCATCGTCGAGGAGACCCTGCAAGGCGTTGCTAGCGTCAAGGCGTTTACCAACGAGGAGCACGAGGAACAGCGCTACCGGACCAGTCTGAACCGCTATCTTGCCGTGGTCCTGCGCGGGCGCGCTACCGCGGGGCGTTCTCGTCCTTCGTCATCTTCGCCCTGACCGGGGCGATGGTCCTCGTGTTGTGGTACGGCTCGCGCCTGGTCGTGAACAAGGACCTGTCGCCGGGCGAGCTGACCAGTTTCATGATTTACACCGTGTTCGTCGCCGGCTCGATGGGATCGTTCGCCGAGTTGTACAGCCAGCTTCAGCGCACTCTCGGCGCGACCCACCGCGTCCGCGAATTGCTGCGCGAAGACATGGAGCCGGGCGGCACGGTCGGGAAACAGGCGCCAAATCGCTTGCGCGGCGAGATCGTCTACGAGCATCTCTCCTTCCGCTATCCGTCGCGCCCCGAGGTCGAAGTGCTGCGCGACATTCACATCACGGTCGAGCCGGGACAGCGCGTCGCCCTGGTCGGTCCCAGCGGCGCGGGCAAATCCACGATCGTATCTTTGCTCATGCGTTTCTACGAGCCGGCGAAGGGCCGTATCCTGATCGACGGCCGGGACATTCGAGAGTACGGCCTGCACGAGCTGCGCGGCCAGATGGCGATTGTGCCGCAGGACGTGTTGCTCTTCGGCGGCACCATCGCCGAGAACATCGCCTACGGCCGGCCCGGTGCGAGCGAGGCGGAGGTCATCGACGCGGCCCGGCAAGCCAACGCCGACGAGTTCATCCGTTCCTTCCCCGAAGGCTACCAGACGCGCGTCGGCGAACGCGGGGTGCAGCTGTCCGGCGGCCAGCGGCAGCGCGTGGCCATCGCCCGCGCCATCCTGCGCGACCCGGCCATCCTCCTGCTCGACGAGGCCACCAGCTCGCTCGATTCGGCCAGCGAAAGTCTGGTTTTGCAAGCGCTCGACCGCCTCATGGAAGGTCGAACCTCGCTCATTATCGCGCACCGCCTCTCGACCGTGCGGACGGCGGATCGTATTGTGGTCATCAAGGATGGCAGCACCGTGGAGTCCGGCACGCACGACGAACTCGTCCGCCGCGACGCCGGCGTCTATCGCACGCTCTCGCAGCTGCAACTGGACCTGACCGGAAGTCCGTCGCCCGACCCAAAAGAGGACGACTCATGGCCGCAACCCCACCCATCGCCGGACCCAGTGCTGCCTCTCCCCAGGCCGTGATGTCCCGTTTGCTGACGGGCTACTGGATATCGCAAGCCCTCCACGCCGCCGCCCATCTCGGCGTGGCCGACCTGCTCAAGGACGGGCCGCGCACCATCTCCGACCTCGCCCGCGCCACCGGAACGCACGCGCGCTCCTTGTACCGCCTGCTGCGCGCGCTGGCCAGCGAAGGCGTCTTCGCCGAGGACGCGCAGGGCCGCTTCGGTCTGACTCCGTTGGCCGAGTGCTTGCGCAGCGACATGCCCAACTCGCAGCGCTCGATGGCCCTCATGAATGGCGAGGAGCATTACCGCTGCTGGGGCGAACTGCTCTACAGCGTCCAGACCGGCCAGACCGCCTTCGAGAAACTGTACGGTCAACCCATTTTTCAGCATCTGGCCGCCCATCCGCGGCAGGCACGCATCTTCGATGAAGGGATGGTCGGCATTCACGGCGTCGAGACCAAGGCGATGCTCGACGCCTATGATTTCAGCCCCTTCGGTACGCTGGTCGATGTCGGCGGCGGCAACGGCAGCCTGCTTTTGACGACGCTGCAAAAGCATCCGTCCTTGCGCGGCATCCTGTACGATCGGCCCGACGTGATCGAACGGGCGCAGGCCAATGTGAAATCCGCCGGCCTGGAGAATCGCTGCACGCTGACGGGCGGCAACTTCTTCGAGTCGGTGCCGGCCGGCGGCGACGCCTACCTGATGCGGCACATCATCCACGACTGGAACGACGAGCAATGCCGCACCATCCTGCGCAACTGCCGCAAGGTCATCCCGCCTTCGGGCAAGCTGCTGTTGATCGAGAGCGTCATTCCGCCGGGCAACGATCCGTGTTTCGCCAAGTTCCTCGACCTGACGATGCTGGTCATCCCCGGCGGTATGGAGCGCACCGAAAGCGAGTACCGCGAATTGCTCGCCGGCGCCGGCTTCCGGCTGGAACGCATCGTGCCGACGGCATCAGTGATCCACGTCATCGAGAGCGCGCCGGCGTAGGAGGGTCTGGTAATTCGGCCTTCCGCCGCCAGAACTGGACTTCTCCAATGACCAGATAGTAGAGCGTTAGCAGGCCGAAGAAAGCGTAAACCGCCCCCAGGCTCGATGAGTCAAACGGTGGGTAATAGCCGTTGGGATCACCCGAATGGTAGGCGAACTTGGCGGTGAACCCGGCCAGGAACGCCGACATCACGGCCAGGAAAGTCACCTGGGAACAACGCCTCGCTTGTCCGTGCCAGCGCACCACCTCGCCGGTCAGCCAAAGATAGAAACCAATCACCCCAAAGACGGCTGCTTCGACAAGTTTCTCCCCGACATGCCAAGGAGGCGACGCCTCAAAGAAAGCCTTCTTTGTCCAATAGACTTCCCCGGTTGGCGTGATAAAGGGCTTATCTCTCGACCCGTGGAACTCCCACTTGAGACTGAAGAGAGCGATGGCGAGAAACAACAGTCCCTGAAAGGATCGCAGCATGGCCAGCCCACTCCTCAATTTCCCACCGATTTGCCAGGGCATCACTCCGTACCTATGGAACGTAGCTCGAAGAAGTCGAAGCAGGCGTCGATCTCAAGCACGCCGTCCCGGGGGCCATTTTTGGCCACAAGGCCCAGCTTCTTCGGCGCCCATCTCCCCACTCCTTCGTGCCGTGGATCACGAACTGCTTGCCGTCGGTGCTGGTCGAATACTCGTAGTTCTTGCCGCGCTTCGTTAGCCGCATCCACAGCTTCTTCAACCCCGGCTCCGCCTCGACCGGAGAATCTTCCGGCCTGGCGCTCGGTCTCCCGCACGAACATGAAGCGCCCGCCTTCGCCCTTGGACCAGTCGAAGGCGTAGCTCCACCTCACGTAGTTGTCGTCGTCGTCGTAGCAGAGCAGCCCAGCCGATTGATTGGCGGCCGTCGGCGTGAACGAGCTGATGCAGGTAGTCATGACGAGATCGGTCTCGGCCGCCAACGGGTTATCGAGCAGGAAGAGGTTTTGCGCGTCCGGCTCGCCCTGGGCGCTGGCGTTGGCGTGGAGGGTGCCGCGCTGCGTGGTGATGGTGAGTTTGCCGCGATTTTTGGTCAGCGAGATGTGCGTCGGATCGTGACGGATGGGCTTCCAGTTCAGGCCGAATTTGCCGTCGAAATCCTCAAAGGCCACGAAGCGGAAACGCTCCGTCGCCTTGGCCTTGGGGACCGGTGCCGCGTTCAATTGGGGCGTACCGTCTCGCCCCAGCAACGAAACGCCGAGGATGATTCCCGTCAACAATACCGCCGTGATTACAAGAATCGTGGACCGTGACATGGTCATGCTCCTTGTCTGACATCTCGGCTTCGACTCCCCAGCGCTTGAGTTTACCGCTGATGGAGAGGCGGAACAACGATCGACGTTCTTGACTAGTCCTACAGCCGTAGTTACTAGAATAGCCCTCGCCCGGAGTTTTAACGAGGGCAAGCCATGTCAGGACGACCAACGCAGGCGCAGGTCCACGGCTGGGCAGACGAAGTGATGTCCATCGGCGAACGGATCGGTCGGCACTTCGCCCGGTCTGAGCCACGGCAACGAGCGGTCGGCTCTATCCGCGGGCTGCTTAGCGACACCGAGCGCAAGAACGGCTGGCAGTTGGCGGAGCACCTGGGCGAGGCGACGCCGGATGGGGTGCAGCACTTGCTCGCCCGGGCCGACTGGGACGCCGACGCCGTCCGCGACGACCTCATCCGCTACGCGGCGGAGCACCTGGGGCACGACGAGGGTGTGCTGGTCGTGGACGAGACCGGCTTTTTGAAGAAGGGCAGGAAATCCGTCGGCGTCGCCCGGCAGTATAGCGGGACGGCCGGGCGTATCGAGAACTGCCAGATCGGAGTGTTTTTGGGGTATGTGACCGAGAAGGGGCGGGCGCTGATCGACCGGGAGCTGTACCTGCCCAAGGAGTGGGCCGGCGACGCCCCGCGTCGCAAAGAGGCCGGCGTCCCGGCCGTGGTCGGGTTCGCCACCAAGCTGGTGCTGGCCCGGCGGATGATGGACCGGGCCGTGGAGTCCGGGGTGCCGATGCGGTGGGTGACGGCGGACGCCGTGTACGGGTCGGATTACCACTTCCGCATCGCCATCGAGAAGCACGGCCTGGGTTACGTGGTTGGCGTGCGAACCGACTTCGCCGTCTGTTGGGGGTTGCGGCAGGTGCGGGCCCGGAATCTGCTTGCCGAAGTCCCGGCCGACGCCTGGCAGCGGCTGAGTTGCGGGGATGGGGCCAAGGGGCCGCGCCTGTACGACTGGGCTCTGTTGCGGACGAACTCCCCCGAGCCGGAGGCGTACGCCCGCTGGCTCTTGATCCGCCGCAGCGTCACCGACCCCTCGGAGGTAGCATACTTCGCCTGCGGCGGGCCGCCGGGCATCGGTTTGGAGGATTCGGTTGGGGTGGCGGGTGCGCGGTGGGCGATCGAGGATTTGTTCGAGTTGGCCAAGGGAGATTGCGGCCTGAACGAGTACGAAGTGCGTAGCTGGGTCGGGTGGCATCGGCACGTCACCCTGAGCCTGTTCGCCCTGGCGGTGCTGGCGGTCATCCGCTCGCGGGCGGCACGAGCGGCACGGGGCAAAAAAAGGGGTCTGGGCTCATCCCGCTGACGGTCCCCGAGGTGCGGAAGCTGCTGCTCAAGATAGTTTGGGACCGCCTGACGCTGGCCGAGCGGGCGCTGGCGTGGTCGGAATGGCGGCGGGCACACCAGCACCGCGCACGCGTGTGCCACTACCGCAAACGCGGGGCGCGGCCGCCTGATGGATAACTACGGCTGTAGGACTAGCCCGCAGCGCCAGCAAGGGGCGCCGCGGGCTAGTTATCCGTCATGGCACAGCGTCAACCACTGCCGGCCGCTGTGCGCAAAAACGCATCGGCGCACATCGGTCCCGTGGAACCGGGCGCGTAGTCTTGCAATGCCGCACTTGGCTGGGCAGCCGCCGCGATGAGCGGGTCCATGATCGCCCAGGCGCGCTTGATCTCGTCGTTGCGCATGAACAGGGCCGCATCGCCTTGCAGCGCGTCGAACAGCAGCCGCTCGTAAGCCTCGGGGATGGCGTTCGCGCCGTAAGCATCGCGGAAATGAAATTCCAGGTCCGCTGGCCGCAGAGCCAATTCCTCCCGGTCGGGAACCTTGCTCTGGAAATTGACGTGGATGCCTTCGTCGGGCTGGATGCACATCGACAGGCGGTTGCATTGCAGCGTGTCGCCCGGCGGTAGCGGGAACATCAGGTGCGGCGGACAGCGGAACTGAATGACGACTTCGCTGAGTCGCCGATCCAGCGCTTTGCCGGAGCGCAAAAAAACGGCACACCCTTCCAGCGCCAGTTGTCGATGGCCAGCTCGACGGCGGCGTAAGTCGGCGTCCGCGAGTCGGCGGACACGCCGCGCTCGCCGCGGTAGCCGGCGTACTGGCCGCACACCACGCGCTTGGCCGCCTCGTCCGGTGAGTAGACGGGGACCGAATCGAGCACTTTGACTTTTTCGTTGCGCAGCGTGTCGGCCTCGTAGCGCGACGGCGCTTCCATCGCCACCAGGGCCAGGAGCTGGAGCAAGTGATTCTGGAACATGTCGCGCAGGACGCCGGCCTTGTCGTAATAGTCGCCGCGTCCCTCGACATGCACCGTCTCGGCGACGGTGATCTGCACGTGGTCGATGAAATTGTGGTTCCACAGCGGCTCGAAAAGCGTGTTGGCGAAGCGGAAGACGAGGATGTTCTGCACCGTTTCCTTGCCGAGGTAATGGTCGATGCGATAAAGCTGGTCCTCGCGGAACTCGGATCGGAGTTGTTGATTGAGCGCCCGCGCGGAAGCGAGGTCGTGGCCGAACGGCTTTTCGATGATGAGGCGGCGCCAGGCTTTCGGGCCGCCCTCGCGGTGCATCCCCGTGGCGCCGAGTTGCTTGACGATGGCCGGCGTCAGGTCGGGACTGACGGCGAGATAATACAAGCGCCGTGCCTTGTCCGCATTCTCTCCCTCGGTTTTCTCGAACCACTTTTGCAGCGGTGCGAGGCCGCCTTCCTTGGCCGCGTCGGCGGCGACGTAGAACAGGCGGCGGGCGAAGTCGTTCCAGCGCGCCTCGTCCCAGCCGGGGCCGACGTATTTCCGCGTCGTCTCGCGGAGCTTGTCGCGGTACGCCTCGTCGCGGAATGGGGTGCGCGAGACGCCGACGATGCGCAGCTCGGCGGGCAGCCTGCGCTTGCCGGCCAGGCGGTATAATGACGGAATCAACTTGCGGGCCGTCAGGTCGCCCGAAGCGCCGAAGATGACCACCGTGAGCGGTGCCGATTCCATAACGATGTTCTCCCGCGGCTTGGATCTCTTGTGCGTTCTCCCTCGCCCCCGGTACTCTTGAGCTTATGTTGAAGCACCTGTTCCGCCCATCCATCCTGATCGCTCTGTCGGCGGCGGTCGTCGCGGGGGCCGTCCTCGTGGTGTTCCAGGCTCCGCCGCCTCAAGGCCGGCCGACGCCGCTGCCCGTCGGGGCGGACGAGCTGGAAATCGTCTGGCTGTACACGGCCACTAACGCGACCTCGTGGGAGCGCTTCGTAGCGGCGGTGCGGCGCACCGGCAAGCGCCTGGAGCGCGATCATCCGGGCTTGCGGGCCGACATCACCGCCGCGTTTCCCAAGCAGACGACGGCCGTGCCGGAGGTGTCGCTGTCGTGGTCGGGATCGGGGCCGCGCTTTGTCTTCCGCTGGTACAAGCTGACCGGCGATTGGAAAACCCGCGACTGGATCGAGGCGCTGCTCAAGCGCGATCCGCCGCCGTTGGCCATCATCGGCGGCAGCTCCAGCGACAGCGCCCGCGAACTGGCGACATACCTGAATCAATTCACGGCCGGGATGCCCGAAGCGGATCGCCCGCTCCTGCTCTTGACGCAAGCCACGGCCGACCGCGTCACTCCTTTCGCCGAGGGCGATGCGAACACGGCCCGCGCCGCCAAGGACGACACTTCGGAGCCGACTTCCGGAGTGAAGCTGACACAGCTCTATCCGGGACGCACCTTCCGCTTCTGCTTCACCAACCGCCAGATGGCCACGGCTGTGAGCAATTTCATCTGGTCGCGCGACGACCTGCGCCCCGACAAGGATCCGGTCTACATGACGATGTGGGACGACGATTCCTATTCGCGCGATCTCATCGACGGCTTTTGGGGCGCCCTGCACCAGATCGTCGCCCAGGATGTGGCGAGTTGGTTGGCCTGGTTCGTCAACCAGACGGTGCTCGGCCTTCGTCCGCCCGGTGCAGGCGGCGGCATCTTTCCGGTCCAGCGCCTTCAGGTATATGAGGACCACCCCGAGAGCGCCAGTACTTTCAGCCTGGAAATACCGGCTGTGCCGCACCGCATTGACTCCAGCGTCGGCTCGTTCGGCACGCCCAACCACTACGAAGCCAAGGTCGCCGGCGAACTGCTTGACGGCCTGCTGTCTCAATCGCAGAGCCGGCCGCTGTTGATCGTGGCCGGCCAATCGCAACCGTCGCGCCGCTTCCTGCGCGGCCTGGTCCGTGGAGTTCCCTCGTTGTCCAAACAAGTGCAAGTCGTCGTCGCCACCGGCGACGCCATCTCCTTCAACACGGTTTACCGCGATCGTCAGGTGGCGTGGAACATTCAGGATCTGCCGTTCCCGCTGGTGTTCTTCTGCCATCGCAACCCGATCGATCCGGACGCCGGCTTCCGCGCCGCCGCGGGCGAGGAAGGCCGGGCCGACGACGAGCAGGGCAGTACGGCCGCGACGGGCACTGAGGACGTGCTGCTCTTCGGCGACATTGTGGAAGCGCTGTTGCAGACGGCCGCCCCGCTGAACGGGGCCGTGTGCGCCAACGCCGCGGAACTGGCCGAGCGCCTCGCCGGCGCAAGACTGCAAGACGACCGCATTCTTCTGGGTGGGGACGGCCTTCTGCTGTTCAGCAAAGACGGCCAGCGGCAGAGCGGCACCGGCGAGCACGTCGTCTGTTTGCAGCCGGTCTGGGATGAGGATTTCAAGGACCGCCTGTTGCCGCGGGCGACCATCGAAGTGTGGGCGTGGCGGCGGCGCGACTGGAGCCGAACGGAACGCGGCCAGCACTGGCAGCGCTGCGGCGACCCGCTCACCATGTCGTACAGCGACACGCGGACGGAAGGAGGCGGTGCCCATGACGCGCCTTGATCCGCTCGACGAACTCCCTTCGGGCCGGGCACGCTTCTGGCGCTACGCCCGCGTCTGGGCCGCCCCGCTGCTTTTGTGGATCCTCGTCGTCTTCGCCCTGCGCGAACCGCTGCAATACTGGCTGCACGGCGAGGAGCGCTACGACGAGGCCAGCCTGCAAGAATGGCTCGACGAGGCGCGCGGCTACCGCGGCACACTGCGGGAGATGATAGATGATTATCTGTCGCGGGCGCGGGAGTACACCGAATTGCGAAGGCAAACGCCGCCGGACGATCCGGAACAAGCGTCGGAACTGCATCTTCGGCAGGTGAAGACTTCCGCCGCCGTCGCCCTCCGGCACGAGGAAATCTACGAGCAACTGAAAACCCTTGGCGTCCCGCCCACCAAGCGCTACGCCGGCCAGCTGCCGTTGTTCCCGATCATCTACCGGCTGCAAGTGCGTTTCCACCTGGAAGGCTCTCCGCTGGCCGAGATGTCCTCGGTGCGGGTCGGTGACAACGGCTTCCGCCTGGACGAGCCGATCACCTGGGATTCCGGCCTGCCTTTCGACGCCAGCCAGTATCAGATCCTGGAACATCATTTGAACGCTTATACGACCGTTTATGTCCGCTATCAGTTGCACGCTTACAACAAACGGCAGCGCATCGAGCAGGCGCACCACCAACGGCTGCGCCAGCTCAGCGCCCTGGCCGTGGCCGGCACCGTGCTGGGGCTGACGTGGATGGTGATCGTGCAGCGGCGCGAACGCGAGCGCGAACGCCAGCGCATCCACGCCCGCCAAACGGTCGATCGGACGGAGCGTATGCTCTTGCAAGAAGAGCGCCGCCACGCCGAGACGGAACGGCAGCTTCTCGAACAACGGTTAGCGACACAGGCCGCGGAACGGCAGGCGCTGGAGCTGAAATCGCAGATGTGGGCCAGCATCGGCATCATGGCCGGCTCCTACGCGCACAACATCAAAAACCTCCTCGTCCGCCCCAACGACCTCTTACGCCGCTGCATGGAGGTGGACGGGCTGTCTTCCGATCAGTCGCTGATGCTGAACGAGGTCCAGCAGACCCTCGGCACCGTGACGGAGCGCTTGCAGCAAATCCTGCACACAGTGCGGCGCGACCCCAGCCATACCGAGGCGACCCTCCTCGACCTCAACGCCGTGGTCGCCGAGCTGGAGCGCACCTGGAAAGACCTGGCCCGCGAGAAGTGGAAGCTGGAACTGGTGCCGGAGCTGAATGCGCACCTCGGCAACGGCCAGGCGTCTGGTGAGCCGCTGTGGATCGCCGGCGATGTGTCGCACTTGCAGCAGGCCATCGAGAACCTGCTCTTCAACGCCCGCGACGCCACCTTCGAGATGCGCAACCACCTCCGCGACGACGCCCGGCAGGCGGAGGATCTGGACGGGCCGAGTCGCCGGCAGGCTCTCATTGCCGCCGCGGCGTGGAAGGGGCGGGTCATTTTGCGCACGCTCCGCCGCGACGGGAGCATCGTTCTCGAAGTGTGCGACAACGGGGCCGGCATGACCGAGGAAGTCCGCCGCCGCTGCACCGAGGCGCATTTCTCGACCAAGCGCGACAACGCCATCTACGAGGGCCACAGCACCGGCATGGGACTGGGATTGTCCTTCGTCGTCGCCATTCTGGAGCATCACCACGCCCGTCTGGAGATCGACTCCGAACCGCTGCACGGCACGACCTTTCGCATTCGTTTCCCCGACACGGAGGAGGCAGCGAAGGCGGAGTTGACCCGCGCCGAGTCGGAAGGACCAATGCGATGAAGTATCTGTGCGTGTTCTGCGGATCGAGCAAGGGCGGGCCGGCCCTTTACACGGAGGCGGCACGGCAATTCGGACAGGGATTGGCGGCGCGCGGGCTGGGGCTGGTCTACGGCGGCGGGCACATCGGACTGATGGGCATCCTCGCTGACGCGGTGCTGCAAGCCGGCGGCCCCGTCCTCGGCGTCATCCCTCGTTCGATGGTCGAGCGCGAACTGGCGCATCGACAGTTAACAGAACTGCACGTCGTCGAAACGATGCACCAGCGCAAGGCAATGATGGCCGATCGCTCCGACGGATTCGCTGCCCTACCGGGTGGGTTCGGCACCGCCGACGAACTCTTCGAGATCCTGACGTGGGCGCAACTCGGCCTGCATACAAAACCGATCGGCATACTGAACATTGCCGGCTTCTTCGACCCGTTGCTGGCCTGGGTCGATCAGTGCGTCAATCAGGGCTTTCTCCGGGCCGAACATCGGGGACTCCTGCAAGTTTTCGACGATCCGGAGGGGCTGTTCGAGATATTACTGTGGGACAAGCCCTCTCCTCAAATCCCCAAATGGATGGAAGCGGAGGATCGGTAACGGATTCAGGCCGGAGCTTTGTGAAGTTGACTTCCCAAGTGGGCCTGTCTCGGCCCCTGTTCGCAGTTGGCAGTCTGGCAGTCTCGCGGTGGATAATTGACGCAACCTGATGAAGTAAAATAAATTGCGCGATGGATCCAACCCTGCCAAACGGTCGTGCTAGTTGGCAGTGTGGCAAACTCACCTTGGAGCCAAACCCTCTGGCCGTTATCAACCCCTCCTGGGCCGGATACGGCGGGAGGAACCGAAGAGTGGGGTAGTGATGAGAAGTTTGCTGCGCAACTGATGGCCCAGGAGCCAGACCGGGTAAACGACTGCGACCCAACAGACACTATTGATGACCAAATTCTCCGGCGAATCATCGAAGGTTCCGGTGACAACACCCGCCTTGGAGAGACACACGAAAGGGAAGAAGAAAGACCAAACGAGAGGATTCTCTAACCAACGAGGACCCGACTCCCAAGCCACGTAAGCGAAAAAGCAGGCCACGAACGAGGTGACGGCGTGGATCAACGTAAGGCCCGCAAGGATCAACATCCATCGACATAGCATCCATGCTTTCCTCATCGGGGACTCCCTTCCCAAATAGTCAAGAGCTAACGAAAAACCTCTGAGGGGGGCGTAAGCCCCCTGAGCGCAGACTCAGAGGGCTTACGCCCCCCGCTCAGGCAGTGAAAATCACGCCTTCGCCCGATTGCGCAATAGCTGGGCGGCGCGTCCGTCCAACTCGGCCAAACCGCGATACGCCCGCGCGCGCCCTTCGTAAGCGTCGGCGGTCGGATTGTGCTCGACGGCCCGGCTGAACGCCTCGACGGCCTTGTGATATTCCTCGTTTTGCAGATGCATCTCGCCGATCAGACAGCCGACGTCCGCCGCCTCGCCGTCCGGGATGGTCGGCGTGCCGTTGGCGTTAGCCGCCTGCTCGCCGTCCGCATCGTCATCGTGATAATTGCGGTAATGTTCGCGAACCACCTCGGCCAGGCGTTTGCAGGTGACTTTGCGGTGCTTCAACCCGCGCAGGGCTGCCTCGTCGCCGCGCACGAACGCGAACAGGCGATGCAGATCCGGATAGTGCTCCTCCAACCAGTCTTCCACATCGCAATGCTTGATGGTGTCGCACAGGTCGGCCAGCTCTGACGGTTTGCGAGACGACAGGGCGTCCAGCGCCGGCTTGTCGCCTTCGAGCGCGCGGGCGAACAGGTACAGACCGTCGCCCTTGTGTTTGAGCCATTTGAGCGCTTCGCGGTCGCCTTCCATGCCGCGCAGAAGGTAGTAGATTTCCGGGTCTTCCTCGACCAGCCAGGCCCGATCGGGAACGGAGGATTTGGGTTCGGTGGTGTCCTTCATGGTTCGTTCACCTTTGGCCGCGGATGGAGGGCGAATCCGGTCTGAATAAAGGACAGCAAATCGTGGGGGCATCCGTCAAGGTTTCCTGAATCTGTCAGGCGATTTCCACACCGCGCTGTAGAATGCCATGCGGATTCGCACCCCGTCCAACCGGGAGATCGCACCATGAACCGCCGGCAGTTTTTGGCCGCCAGCGCCGCCGTCACCGCCCTGGCGGCCGCCCCGGACGAGGAGAATGAAATCGTGTTTCCCGTGATCGACACGCATCAGCACTTGTGGGATCTCGGCAAGTTTCGCCTGCCCTGGACCAAGGACGAGCCGAAGCTGGCCAAGAATCATCTCATGGCGGACTACTTCGCGGCCACCGCCGACCTCGGCAACGTCGGCGGCTTGCCGGCCCGGATCGTCAAGACGATCTACATGGAAGTGGATGTCGATCCGGCGCAGCAGCGCGCCGAGGCCGGGTACGTTGTCGATCTGTGCGGGCGGGCCGACAACCCGATGGTTGCCGCCGTCGTCTCGGGCCGGCCCAACTCCGACGGCTTCGCCAGGTATCTCGATCTCTTCAAGGATAGCGCGTTCATCAAGGGCATTCGACAAGTGCTGCACGGACCCGACACGCCGGCCGGATATTGCCTAGACCGCAAATTCATTCAGGGCATTCGGCTCCTGGGCGAGCGGGACCTGAGTTACGACCTGTGCGTTCGGCCTGGGGAACTACTCGACGCCGCCAAGCTGATCGACGAATGCCCCGACACGCGTTTCATCCTCGATCACTGCGGTAACGGCGATGTGCAGGCCAAGGACCGCTCGCAATGGGAGAAAGACATGGCCGCGCTAGCGAAGCGCAAGAAGGTGGTTTGCAAGGTGTCCGGCATCGT
The DNA here is from genome assembly GCA_963767535.1 of uncultured Planctomycetota bacterium. Taxonomy (GTDB): domain Bacteria; phylum Planctomycetota; class Planctomycetia; order Gemmatales; family Gemmataceae; genus JAJPHU01. The sequence goes on along the minus strand of CAVYEC010000003.1, from coordinate 2,155,117 downwards.
GGTGACGGCCCGGCCCGAACAATGGTCTGCCGACGACCTGGCACCGATCGTCAAGCATACGCTGGAAGTGTTCGGTCCCGACCGGGTGATGTTCGGCGGTGATTGGCCGGTCTGCACGAAGACGGCGACCTTCAAGCAGTGGTTCCAGGCGCTGGCGTCGATTGTGAGCGGGCGCAGCGCGGAGGAGCAGCGGAAGCTGTTCCACGATAACGCGGTTCGAGTTTACCGGCTGGAGGGATCGGAGTCTTAGGGCTTCTTTTCGTCGTCGCGGTTGTCCTCTTCGTCCGCGCCGGAGGTGTCGAAGTTCTCGATGGCCAGGTCGCGCAACACAAGAGCGCTGGCCCAGACGCCGGCCAAACTGGCGAGCGGGTCGCGCTGGGGATGCGGGGCCGTGAAGACACGATCGGCGGCCTGAGTCTGTTCGACGGTGGGCGGCAGCAGCGTCGATTCGGCCGCGGGCGGCGGATCGGGAGACGGCGTGGCCGCCTCGGTGGCGACGACAAGGTGCGACGCGGGCGGCGGTGCTTCGTGGATCATGAGATCACTCCTGCGAGTGGCGACGCAGGATGAAGTATACCACGCTCCCAACCGCGGGCAAACAAAATGGTTCGGCCCGCCGCGATTGACATAGATGCAAATGGCTTCGATGATACAAGTTTCGAGCGGCTGCCCCGGCCCGGAGGAATGCGGCGGGACACGGTGTCCGCCCCGCGACCGGCCAAACGACTGGATGAAGGAGACAGCGATGCGAACGGCGAGGTGGATGGGAGCGTGCGCGTTTGTGCTGATGGCCTACCCCCTCGGGGTGGTCGGCCAGGATAAGGAGGAGAAGTTCGACGCAGCCAAGATGACCGGCGCCTGGACCTACGTTTCGGGCGTCAAAAACGGCGAGAAATTGGACGCCGACCATTTCAAAGGCTCGAAGGTGACGATCACCAAGGACACGATGACCCTGGAAGGGCCAGCCGGCAAGTTCGTCCTGGAGTACAAGCTCGACACCAAGAAGCAGCCGGTGACGATCTCGATGAAAATGACCGAAGGCGCGGGCGAGGGAGCGACCGCGAAAGGGATCGTCAAGGTGAAGGGCGACGAGTTTACCATCTGCTACGCACGGGAGGGGGACGGGCCGAAGGCGTTCGAGGCCAAGGAAGGCAGTAACTTCCACCTATTCGTTTTGAAGCGATCCAAGTAAGAACGAACGCAATCCGACCAGCCCGCAGCGCGAGCAAGGGAGGAGAGAACCCTTGCTCGCGCTGCGGGCTGGTATACTAATGTTTGGCCCACCCCGCCGAATTCCGTGGCGAAAGTTCAACCGGGAAGAAACAACCATGCGCGTGGCCGTCCTCGTTTTGATGCTTTTGTTCGGGATGGTGCCTCCTCTGCGCGCGGCGGAAGGCGAGGATATCTTCAACAGCAAGGTCCGACCCATCCTGGCGGGCCACTGCTTCAAGTGCCACGGACCCGACGACAAGGCCCGCAAGGCGAAGCTGCGTTTGGATCAGCGCGAGGACGCGCTGCGTGGCGGCAAATCGCGGCGACGGGCGATTGTGCCGGGACATCCCGAACAGAGCGAATTGATCGAGCGCATCTTCGCGGAAGACGAGGAAGTGGTGATGCCGCCGCCACACACCAAGAACCCCCTCACCGCGGAAGAAAAAGAGATCCTCAAGGGCTGGATCGCCGGCGGCGCGGCGTATCGGCCGCACTGGGCGTTTGTGCCGCCGATGCAGCGGACCTTGCCAAAGGTTCGCCGAACCGACTGGCCGCGCAACCCGATCGACTATTTCGTCCTGGCGCGGCTCGAAGCGGCGGGCTTGTCGCCGTCACCGCAAGCCGATCGCCATGCGCTGGTGCGGCGATTGTATCTCGATCTGATCGGCCTGCCGCCGACGCCGGATGAAGTCGAGACGTTCGTCAACGACCCGTCGGCCGATGCTTGCGAGAAGCTGGTCGATCGGCTTTTGGCCAGCCCGCACTACGGCGAACGCTGGGCGCGGCGTTGGCTCGATCTCGCTCGCTACGCCGACACCAACGGCTACGAGAAAGATCGGCCGCGCTCCATCTGGCCGTACCGCGATTGGGTCATCAGCGCGCTGAACGCCGACCTGCCCTTCGATCGCTTCACGATCGAGCAATTGGCCGGCGACATGCTGCCGGGTTCCACTCCTGAGCAGAAGATCGCTACCGGTTTCCACCGCAACACCATGCTCAACGAGGAAGGCGGAATCGACCCGCTGGAGTATCGTTTCTACGCGATGACGGATCGCGTCGCCGCCACCGGCACGACCTGGCTGGGCCTGACGGTCGGCTGCGCCCAGTGCCATACGCACAAGTTTGATCCGATCCCGCACCGCGAGTATTACCAGTTCATGGCGTTCCTCAACAACGCCGACGAGCCGACCTTCGCCGTGCGCCGCCTCGACATCACCCGTCAGCGCCAGGAAATCGACAAGAAAATCTCGGCCCTGACCGCCGAACTATCCAACCGTTTCCCACCCGACCCGCAAATCCGCACGGACAATCCCCAAAACACGGTCGAGGAGAGCCGGCGTTTGCACTTCCTGCGCAAGTGGGACGCCTGGCAGAAGACCACGACGAGCCGAGCCGTGCGCTGGACCGTGCTGCGGCCGGCGACGGTGAAGGCGAACCTGCCGCATCTGACCGTGCTCGATGATAACTCGGTCTTCGCCAACGGTGATCAGAGCAAGAGCGATACGTATGAGTTGTCATTCCACACCGACCTGCACGGCATCACGGCGATCCGGCTGGAAGTACTGCCGGATGAGCGACTACCGAACAACGGTCCCGGACGGATTTTTTACGAAGGCCCGTTCGGTGATTTCTTCCTGTCCGAGTTCACAGTGAATGTGGATGGCCACAAGGCACCGATCGCGGCGGCGGGCCAAAGTCATGCCGGCGGGGGCACGGCCGCTCGCGCCATCGACGGCGATCCGCAAACGGGTTGGTCGATCAACGGCGGACAGGGCCGCGCCCATACGGCCGTGTTCCGCCTCGCCGCACCGCTCGCCGACGCACAGGACCTGCACATCAAAATGCTTTTCGAGCGCTATTATTCGGCCGGGTCTGGGCCGCTTCCGCATCGCGGTGACAACCGATCCGCATGTCGATGTCGCCCACCCGCTGCCGGCCGACATCGAGGATTTGCTGCTCGTTCCCGCGGCCAAGCGGACGTCGGAACAGGAGCGGCGCTTGCTGCAACACTTCCTGACGACCGCGCCGGAACTGGCGAAGGAACGTGCCGAGATCGATCGTCTGCGCAAACAAATGCCGGCGTATCCGACCACGCTGGTCCTGGCGGAACGACCGCCCGAAAACCCGCGTCCGACTTTTTTGCACCATCGCGGCGAGTTCCTGCAACCGAAAGAGCGCGTCGAGCCGGAAGTCTTCGGCATCCTGCCGCCGTTGCCCAGGGACGTGCCGCGGAACCGATTGGGCTTGGCGCGTTGGCTGGTGTCGCCGGACAATCCGCTCGTCGGCCGGGTGACAATCAATCGTCAGTGGGCGGCGTTCTTCGGCTGGGGCATCGTCCGCACGACGCAGGATTTCGGCTACCAGGGCGAGCCGCCGAGCCATCCCGAATTGCTCGACTGGCTGGCGGTGGAACTGGTCCGCCGGGGCTGGTCGATGAAGCAAATGCACCGGCTGATCGTCACGAGTGCGACCTACCGGCAGGCGTCGCGCGGGACGCCCCAGTCGTGGCAAATAGATCCCGACAACAAACTGCTCGGACGTGGGCCGCGCGTCCGGCTGGAGGCCGAGCAGATCCGCGATGCGGTGCTGCGGGTCAGCGGTCTGTTGTCGGAGAAAGTGGGTGGACCGAGCGTGTTTCCGCCGCAGCCGCCCGGCGTGACCACCGAAGGCGCCTACGGCCAACTGCAATGGAAGGTCAGCGACGGCCCGGATCGCTACCGACGCGGGCTGTACACCTTCAGCAAACGGACGGCCCCGTTCGCCATGTTCGCCACCTTCGACGCCCCCAGCGGAGAAGTGTGTGTCGCCCGGCGCGACGTTTCCAACACGCCGCTGCAAGCCCTGACCCTGCTCAACGACCCCGCCTTCACCGAGGCGGCGCAGGCGCTGGGCGCATCATGGCGGTGCGTCCAGGTTCCATCGCCGAGCGTGTGGATTACCTGTTCCGCCGCTGCCTGAGCCGGCCGCCGACTGCGGAAGAGTTGGCCGCGCTCGTGAAGTTTTTTGAAACGCAGAAACACCGCTTCGAGAACAAGGATCTTGATGCCGCCCGCATCGCCGGGCAGGGATCGGGCGATGTGAACGAACGGGCCGCCTGGACGGCAATGGCCCGCTCCCTGTTCAACCTCGATGAGATGATCGTGAAGGGGTAACACACCCGCATGTCAGGTCCGCAAGCAGGAATCGTTTCGAGGCAGCAGCTTGTTGGGCTGAGCGCGGCGTTGGCCCTGTCAAGATGGGAAGCGGACTACTCATGTTGTCGGGAGAGCCGTTTGCCACTTTGCCAAATCGCATAACCATTTGGCAAAGTCGATAATGCGAAAAAAAACGGAAAAACAAGGAGTTTCCGGAGCGAGTTTGCCAGTTTGCCAACTTTGCCAACTGGGGACAAGCATTGCCTTTTGGGTAGTTGGCTTCCCAAAAAGTGCTGCCTATCCCAGTGGCCGACTCCAATCGTTCTCTCCGCCGACCGCAGGTCTTACGATTGGAGACCTAAGATCCCCATTTTCGGTCTGACCGGAGAGATCTTCCGTCGCCGGTTTCGGCGGGGTCAGAGACCCACGCCGAGCGCCGCCTCGCGCTGGACTCACGGCCGGGCCGGTCGTTTCGGCGGCGAGGTCAAATCGAGGTCGAGGTGCCGCTCCTTGGCGAAGCGAACGAATTCCCAGTGGTTGGCGAAAGTGCGGCCGTAGCGATTGCCGAGGTGCTTCAATACGACCTTCCGGGCTTGGCCGTAACAAGTCGGCATCTTGAGCAATTCGACGAGATCTTGCGTGGTCAGCCGGCAGGGCAGCGGTTCGCCTATCGTAGGGAGAGCGAGTAGTGCGGGAAATAGCGTGGGGCTGGCCACGCCCACAACCGCCGCCACTGCTCCCGTTCGGCGGCTGACTTCTGGTCGGCTGGCGTTGGTGAGCAAGGCATTGAGGCTGTCGGTTCCACGTCCAGTATCCATTGAGGCGTTTACATCCCTGTCAGCGCAAACCGCGAATGCCAAGGTCGCAGAGACGCGGCTGGTGTCCATCCCATCCGTCACAGATAGCAAGCTCGCCACAGCATCTGCCAAGGGATTTCGTTCGTACGCATCCGTCTGGGCCTCGGCGGCGCTGATAAACGTCTGTGCCACAGGGTTGCAAACGGTTACCGCCTCCTCTCGGCTCAAATTTCCCGCCACGGCGGCCAGCCCCAAGACAAGCAGGTGACGGGCATTGACATCAGATTCCTTCTCCAGGGCCCTGGTCAAGATACTGACGGCTTGCCCCGACGCCTGCGCTGCCTCACGGGGTTCCATTCTTCCGGCCACGAGCGCCAGCACCTCGGCCAGTCGGCGGGGGTAAATCGCATTCCGCTGCTTCGCCAGGGCCTGGGTCAATACTCGCGCTGACTCATGGGGTTCCATCCGCCCGGCCGCTGCCGCCAGCCACTGCCACTCGGCCTCATTGAAACTGAAGAAGTGTTCCTTCGGTTCCCTCTCCAGGGCCAAGATCAAGACGCTGACAGTTTGGCCCGACAGTCGGGCCGCCTCACGCGGTTCCATCCGCTCGGCCACAGCCGCCAGCCCCTCGGCCAGCGCGATGCGAGCATTTGCATTCGTTTCCTTATCCAGGGCTAGGGTCAAGTTGCTGGCAGCTTGCCCCAATACTCGCGCTACCTCACGGGGTTCCATCCGGCCGGCCACGGCCGCGAGCCTCTGGGCCAGGGTGTTGCGGGCGTTTGCATCCGTTTCCTTCTCCAGGGCGCGGGCCAAGATGCTGGCGGCTTGCCCGGACACCTGCGCTGCCTCAGACGGTTCCATCCGCTCGGCCACAGCCGCCAGCCCTGCGGCCAGCGTGCTGCGGTCAAATGGATTCGTTTCCTTCTGTAAAGCCGGGGTCAAGATGCTGGCAACTTGGCCCACCACCCGCACTGCCTCACGCGCTTCCATGTCGCAGGCGAGGTCCGCGATCCCCTTGGCCAGGGATTCGCGGGCCTTTGCATTTATTTCCTTCTCAAACACTCGGGTCAAGATCCGCACTGCCTCACGCGGCTCCATCCGCCCGAGCACGGCCACCAGCCCCTCGGCCAGCGTGTTGCCGTCATCTGCATTCTTCTCCAGCGCTCGGGTCAAGACGCGCACTGCATCAAGCGGTTCCATGCGTCCGGCCACGGCCGCCAGCCCCTGAGCCAGGGTGTTGCGGGCATTTGCATCCGTTTCCTTCTCAGGGCGCGGGCCAAGATGCTGGCGGCTTGCCCCGACACCCGTGCTGCTTCACGCGGTTCCATCCGTCCGGCCACGGCCGCCAGGCCATCGGCCAACTCCTTGCGGTCTTTGGCAGCCGTCGCCTTCCCCAGGGCGGAGGTCAAGGCGCGCGCCGCCTCACCGGGTTCCATTCGCATGGTGACCGCCACCAGGGAAATGACCAGCGGGCTTCTGTATGTCGGATATTCACCCGTATGCTTCTCCAGGGTCTGGGTCAGGGCCTGGGTCAAGATGCTGGCAGGTTTCCCCAACGCTCGGGCCGCCTCACGGGGTTCCATTCGCGTGGCCACCGCTGCCGCCCCCTGTGCAAGCTCAGAGAGACTCCATTCTTCCGCCTCCTTCTCCATGGCCTGGGTCAAAATGCCAGCCGCGGCACTGGGTTCCAGCCACTGTGTACATTCAACAACCCGTCTGACAACTTCCTGGTGAATGCCGAAATTGTCCCAGCTTGGCAACGCCTCAACGAGAACGTCCATGATTCGCAGGCGAGAATCCGGAGCCAGATCTCTCAAGGCCAACGACGCGGATGCCAGATGATAGCGCTGCATCCCGCTCAAGTCGGCAGCCTCCAATCGCTCGATCAGCAACTCTTCCGCACGTTTGCGCTTCTCCGAGTCCAGGCCGATGGCGGCTATCCAAGCCGGCTCGGCTCGATTACTCAGTTGCCTGGCCGTCACCGGGGTACGCATGGCCTCTGCCACGAAGCGCAACCCGAGTCGTTCCCCGGATTTCTCGGCCAGCTCCCATAACGCCTCGGCTTCAGGCTCGCTAAGCGTATCCGTATGATCAAATATCGTCGCAGCTCCCCCCGAGTTCAGCGGCCGGACCAGGCTTCGGGCCAAGGCTTGCTCCAGGCCATCCTCGGCTGTCTCCGCTCGTTGCCGCCCTTCCCGTTCGACTTCGGTGAGCTGTCCTGCTTTTGCGGCCAGCGCAGCGGAGATCCCCGTGACCGCGAGCAGGGCCGTGGCTAGCCCGGCGCTCAGGCCCGCCACCACCGGGTTGCGCCGGCACCAGCGCCAGAAGCGCTCCGCCTGGCCCACCGGCCGCGCCGCGATCGGCTCGCCTCGCAACCAGCGTTCCAGTTCGTCTTGCAGCGCCTCGGCCGAGGCGTAACGCTTCGCCGGATCTTTCTCTAAACATTTCAGGCAAATGGTTTCCAGGTCTCGATCCAGTCCGGGGCAGACCGACGATGGCCGCGGCGGCTCTTCCTCACGCGCCTGCCGCAGCACCTCCAGCACCGTCTCTCCCGTAAACGGCGTCTGCCCCGTCAACCGCTCGTACAGCACCACGCCCAGGCTGTACACGTCCGCCGCCACAGTCAGATCCTTCCGCCCCGCGGCCTGCTCCGGGGCCATGTAACGCGGCGTGCCGACGATCGCCCCGCTCTCGGTCAGCGAGCGATCCGCATCGACGCGCTTGGCCAGCCCGAAGTCGGCAACGAGCGGAGTGCAGGCCGCGTCCACCAGGATGTTCGACGGTTTGAGGTCGCGGTGCAATACGCCGCGGCGGTGGGCGTGATGCACCGCCCCGGCGACGGCGGCCAGCAGCCGGGCCTCGCCGCGAGCGTCGGTTCGTGGCTGGCGGGCCAGAGATGTGCCGTCGACGTAACGCATGGAGTAATACTGCTGGCCGTCGTGTTCGCCGACCTCGTAGATGGGGACGATGTGTGGGTGATCGAGATTGGCGGCGGCCTCGGCCTCGGCGCGGAAGCGGATCACGTCGCGCTCGGTGGCCAGTTCGCCGCGCAGGACCATCTTGAGGGCCACCAGGCGATTGAGGCTGACTTGCCGGGCCTTGTAGACGACGCCCATACCGCCGCGGGCGATCACTTCGAGCAGTTCATAGTCGCCAAAATAGCGGATACGCGGCAACTCCTCCGTTGGGACCGGCGGCCCATCGGTAGTATGGTTGGGATCGGCGGACAGGCGCAGCTCGGCGGCCTGGCGATCAAGCTGATCGTAGTCGGCGAAGAAGGCGCGCAGGCGCTCGGCTAGCTCGGGGTGGGCGGCGAGCAATCCCTCCCGATCCGGCACGTTGCCGGCCTCGACCTGCTGGAGGTATTCAGCGATGATCGCGTCGAGCGGATCGCTTGCAGAAGCCGTCGGTTCGTTGGAGTCGGGCATATCTCACTCCTCATTCACAAGGGCAGTGCTCCGATCTCTTTACTCCCCTCCCCTTGTGGGGGAGGTCTCTCTTTCCCCCTCCCCCCTTGTGGGGGAGGGTAGGGGTGGGGGGTAGAGGGCGTCTCACCCCCCACCCCTACCCTCCCCCACAAGGGGGGAGGGAGTAAAAACACCCTACCCACAAGAGGGAGGGAGAAGAATCGGACAGCATCACCGTTCCTCTGTATCAGGCGCCAGCCGCGCCGCGAGATCTTCCAGTCCTCGTCGGAGCAGCGAAGCCACCGCCGGGACGGTTCGGCCCAGGTGTTCGGCGATGTGTTGCAGGGTCCAGCCCCGCAAATGCTTGAGGACGACAACTTCCCGCATCGGCTCGGGCAGGGCCGTCAGCGCGTCGGCCAGCCGGAGCATTTCTTCGTTGCGTTCGGCCGCCTGGCTCGGCGAGGTCTGGTCGGCGGCCAGCCAGCCGGCCATCCCGGACGCGGAGCGGTCCAGGTCGGCCTCCAGCGAGCGCTCCAGATCGACGGCCCGCTTGTCGCGGTCGTAGTGCTTGACCACGTCGGCCAGGGTGCGGGCGAGGATGCGCCGCAGCCAGGCGAGTAGCACCGGCCGATCCGGGTTCTTCAACTCCGGCCAGGCGGTGTAGGCGCGCAGCAGGGTTTGCTGCACCACGTCGGCCGGGTCGAGCTTGCCGCGCAGGCGCGGTTCGAGGTGGACGCGCCGAGCACCTCCAGATAGGAACGGAACGGCTCCAAAGCCTGGGACGGATCGGTGGCCATGTCGTCTATCTTAAGAAGACGACATCGCCACGCGGATAAACCACGAATATTGTCGGCGGGGTCAGAGACCGGCCATCGGCGAGCCGGCCATAGTGAGTAAACGGTAGCGAAAGAGTCTGCCGAATTGCCCCTTCGGGGCGCGGCGAATCTTTTTGAGCACGCCCCTCGACTTTCGCACTTGGGCCTTGGTATGCTGCCAAGATCGACGGATGCTCTGGCCCGCCCTGTTCAACCTCGATGAAATGATCGTGAAGGGGTAAACCGTGAGGGAGATCCACACATACGCCCGCCAGATCACGCGGCGGCATTTCTTTCGAGATTGCGGCGTCGGCCTGGGCAAGATCTCCCTGGCAACTCTCCTGACGGATGCTTTCACGGCACGGACTTCGGCAGCGCCGCCGCGTTCCGCTGCTGATCTCCTGGCGCCGCGCGATCCGCACTTTACACCCAGGGCCAAGCGCGTGATCCACCTGTTCATGGCCGGATGCCCAGCCAGCTCGACCTGTTCGATCGCAAGCCCGCTCTGGCCAAGCTCGAAGGCAAGCCGCTGCCGCCCTCGGTCATCGGCGGCCAGCGCTACGCTTTCATTCGGCCCGACGCTGCTGTCCTCGGCCCTCGTTTCAAGTTCGCCAAGCACGGCCAATGCGGGGCGGAACTGGCGGAGAAGCTGCCGCACCTGGCGAAAGTGGTCGATGATATTTGTCTGGTCAAGTCGGTGCATACCGATCAGTTCAACCACGCGCCGCGCAGATCTTTTTCAACACCGGCTTCGCGCAGCCGGGAAGGCCGAGCCTCGGCTCGTGGGTGCTGTACGGACTTGGGGCAGTCACGCGCGACCTGCCGGCCTTCGTCGTCATGTCCACCGGCAGCGGCATCAGCGGCGGCTCGGCCAACTGGTCGAGCGGCTTTTTGCCCACCGTTTACACGGGCGTTCGGCTACGCAACCAGGGCGATCCGATCCTCGACGTGTCCAGCCCGCCGGGCGTCGATGCCCGTTTGCAGCGCGATTCGCTCGACCTGATCGGCGCACTCAACCGCCGCCGGCTGGAGACCGAGGGCGACCCTGAAATCGCCACGCGCATTTCGTCCTACGAGATGGCCTTCCGTCTGCAAACGTCGGCCCCGGAGTTGATGGACCTCAGGAGCGAGAGCAAGGCGACGCTGCAAATGTACGGGGCAGACCCGGACAAGCCGTCGTTCGCGCGGGCGTGTCTCTTGGCTCGCCGGCTCATCGAGCGTGGCGTGCGCTTCATCAACATTTATCACGAAGGTTGGGACGCGCATTCCGACGTGACCGGCAACCACACGAAAAACTGCGGCGAAACCGATCGCGCCTCGGCGGCGCTGGTCCGCGACCTCAAGCAGCGCGGCTTGCTTGATGATACACTCGTCATCTGGGGCGGCGAGTTTGGCCGGACGCCGATGGTGGAATCAAACGCGGCACTGGGCCGTAGCCTCGGTCGCGATCACCACCCGCAAGCCTATACCATGTGGCTGGCCGGCGGCGGCATCAAGAGGGGACTGCTCTATGGGGCCACGGACGAGCTGGGTTTCCACGTCGTCGAAAACCCGGTCCATGTCCACGACTTGCAGGCGACCATTTTGTATCTGCTGGGCTTCGATCACGAGAAGCTGACCTATCGTCACGCCGGCCGGGACTTCCGCCTAACGGACGTTCACGGACAGGTTGTCAGGGACATTCTCGCCTGATCCGGGAACAGAAATCGGCCTGGCGGTCTCTATCTTCGGGAGAGAGCGCTTGACCGCGGTGTCTGGTCCCACCTGGCGAGTCGGGCTGAGTCCGGCGCCGCGGTCGCTTTTTTTCCGTCCCCACGAACCGCGTCGATTTATCGCATGTCCCTGCCCCGGACGAGTTGCCGTTCGAGCCAGCGCAGCAAATCCGCAAGGAACGGCTCGGTGTCGGCCTCGAATTCAAGCGTATGATGAGCGCCGGCGTATTCGTGGATCTCCTTGTCCGCCGACGGAATGCGCTCGAAAAAGCGCGGGTACGAGCGTTGTCGATGATGCGATCGTGTTCGGCCAGCAGCAGCAGCACCGGCACACGAACGCGCGAGACGGCGAAGCGCAGATAAGCGTCCAGGCGCACGCTCTCCACAAAGAATCGCGCCGTGGCCTGCCGAATCGACAGGGGATCGTCGCGGATGAACTCCTGCCAGCGCGGCGTGGCGGTGAACAATTGCGGATCGCGGAGAGGGACGGGGAACAGACGGTTCGGCGCGGTCAGCCGCGCCGAGAAAATGGCGAGACGCTCCTTGCGTTTGGGGCCGACACGCGGACAGAATCCGGGACCGAGCAGGGCGAGTCCATCGACCAATCCGGGATGGCGGCGCTGGACTGCGACGACGGGTTTGCCCCCCCACGAAATACCCGCGAGGAAGATAGGCAGCGAGGCGTCTTCTTGGCGCAGCGGGCGCAGGAAGTCGGCGAGATCGTCGAGCAGTCGGCGGAAGCTCGGTGTGTCGCCGCGCGCCTCGGTGTTTTGCCCGGAGCCGCGGCGGTCCAGAAATGACACGGCGAAGCCTGCCGAGCCGAGCCGGCGGCACGACGCTTCGTACCAGCCGGCGTGACTCTGGATGCCATGCACGAACACGACCCGGCCGCGCGGCGTGCCGGCAGCGGGATAATCGCGATAATGGCAGAGATAACCGTCGCTGGTCGTGTAGGTCCGCAGCGTGAAAGCCGGATGGGTCGCAAGTTCGTGCAAACGATCTCCTCCACATCCATATAGCCCCCGGCTTGCCGGGGGAAATCCAATTCCCCCCGGCAAGCCGGGGGCTATGTGAATAATGTTTCCTGACGAACCGTCACTCGAGCCATCGACTGCGGATCGACGGTGATCCCCAACCCCGGACCCGTTAGCGCCGGCGCCCAGCCGCCCCAGCCGAACGTCAGGTCTTCGGTCGCCAGGTTTTCAAGCACCAGATGCCGATCGTAGGAGCCTTCCAGGTAACGCAGTCCGGCGACGCTGGCGGCAAAGTGCCGTCCCGCCGCGGACAAGATGCCCGTCTCGCCGACCTGACAGCCGAGCTGGCAGCCCAGCCCGTGCTGCTTGGCAAACTGCGCCAGGCGCAGCGACGGAATGAACCCGCCGCACTTGGACAGCCGTAAATTGAACAGATCGCACATCTGTCCCTCGACCGCGCGTTCGGCGTCGAACCGGCTGCACAGCGATTCGTCGAGCACGATCGGCGTCCGCACCTGCCGGCGCAGCTCGCGGAGGCCGGACGCCTGCGCATGGGGCACCGGCTGCTCGACGGCGGTGATGTTGAACCTCTCCAGGGCGCAGATGCGCTCGACGGCTTCGGTCGGCGTCCACGCCTCGTTGGCATCGACGCGGATGTCGATTCCGCGGCCGGCCCAGCGGCGGACGACGCCGAGACGGTGCATATCGTCGTAGCCTTCCATGCCGACCTTCACCTTGACCTGCCGGAAGCGGTAGAAACGGAAGACGATGGCCGCGACCAGTGTTTTTTTTCCGCGTGCGGTGGTGATGGCCGCGCTGTAGCGGACGCGCGCTTGGGGCTGATGGATCTCGGGGGCGAGTAGGCGGGTCGCATCGGACAGCAATCGGCCGAAGTGCCGGCCGTAGGCGTCGAGCACGGCCAATTCGACAGCGCAGCGTGCGGCGTTGCCCTCGCAGCCGCGCTCATCGCCGGGCACGGGTGCCAGCCGCAATCGCTCGGCCACGGCGAGCGCGTGGCCGAAGTCGCGGCAATCCTCGAACTGGGAGGCCAAATCGCTACGACGGAGCAGTTCGAGTGAGGAGTCGATGGTTTCGCCGGTGACGTAATCGCGCGGCACGCCCTCGCCGAACCCTTCGGAACCGTCTTCCAGAACGCAGCGGACGAGGAGGTTGTCGGTTTCCGTGCGCGTGTGCGAGGCGTGGCGGATGCGCCGGCGCAAGGGGATGCGGACGTGGTAAGCGGTCAGTGCGACGATCTTCAAGCGATTCCTCCCCGCGCCTGCGGAACGGGATCCATTCCCTCTACCTATACCAGAACGAGATCACGAGGGCAGGAGACGTTTGTTTTCCACGGAAAACTCTCTTGACCCCATTTACGCCGCGGGTATAGTCCGCCCGGTATTGGGGAGAGACACCGCGTTCGTTCACGTCACCGGGGCGGGGGTTGGCCCATGCGCAGGCTGTGGGGTGGGCTGGGTTGCATGTTGGCGACGCTCGTGAGTACGGCCGGATGCGCCACGAAAGATTTCGCCATGCGGCCGCCCAAGCACCCCGAAGAAATCATGGTGCCCCCGGAACAGGACCGCAAATTCAGCTTGCCCCCCGAGTATCCCAAGGAAACGCTCAACCAGGACGACATCCGTAGACCGGGGGCGCCGAGCGGCCTCAACGGTATGCCGGGCGGTGGCATGGGCGGCCGAGGCGGCGGCATGGGCGGCATGGGGCCTGGTATGGGTGGTATGGGCGGCATGGCTCCTAACATGGGCGGCCGACCCTACTAACGATTACGTCTCTTGTGGCTTTCCCTGCTGGTCCTCGGGACCGAAGCGCTTGAGGACGGCACGCAGCGTGGCCAACAGCGCGGCCGGATCGGGTGCGGCCTCGGTCATCGTCGTGTGCAAACCTCCCCGGCGCAGTTCCACCGGCCAGCCGGCGTGATGAGCCGCCCGGTTGAACTGCTCGCGCATGCGCTGCCCCCACACGAAGCCGAAGCGATCCCGATACGCCAGCCACAGGCGATCGAACTCCGTGCGCGAGGATCCCCGGTTGCGTAACAGCGCCAGGCAGCCCAGGGAGCGACGGCGGTCAACCCCAGTCCCGCCGAGTGGGGAACGGCAGCCGGAAGCAACTCCATCAGGCGAAGTATTTCCAGCCCACACCCAAGCCCCAATAAAACTGCCGCCGCACCGAGGCGTGTGGGCAGATAATTGAGCAGCGGCAGCGCCAGCGTTGCGGTCAAGAACAACCAGTGCGCCGCCTCCATGCGCGGGTTCGCCCGCGGCTGGAGCAGCACGACCAGAAGCCCCGCGACGACGAAATTCCAGGCGCCGACGCCCGGCCGTCGCGCTCCCAGCACCGCGACGCCGGAGCAGCCCGTCAGGCACACCGCGACATAGGTGATGAGCCCCGCCTGGGAAAACTCCAGCCAGGCAGCTTCCGTCCATGCCGCCCAGGCCAGAGACGCCCACATCAGCGGGTGCCCTAAGGTCGTGAGCCGGTTGGCCCGCCAGGCCAGTCCCAGCGGATAAATCCCCGTCAGAAACAGTATCCCCCACAACAGATTCATCCGCTTCCTCGCGCCGGCCGCCCTTTCGTGTCAAACTGTAACATCCGTGCGGCGAAACGCCGCCCGGCCGTCCCCCCATTTTCCTGCTTTCACGCATTCCGCGCCGCCGGCGCGGTCGATGTCCTGAAAGGCGACGACAAACGCCGCCTCTGCCTCAAGAGGCTGACACCAAACTGGGTGCCGTCTCGCCCGCCCTCCTCGGCGGAGGGCGGCGGGCCGGCGGTCGAGCAGGGGGCTTCTCCATGAGATGCCATCGTCTTCGTGCCTTGTGGCTGGTTCCGCTGATGCTGTTGCCCCTGGTGGCCGACTCGTCCTCGGCCGGAATCATCTTCGGCAAGAAGAACAAGAAACCCACCCCGGCCGAGCGCGTTCCGGAGCTTATCACCGTCGTCAAAACCGACGGCGACGAGAACAAGCGCGCCGCCGCTGCCCAGGAACTGCGCCAGTACGATCCGAACCAGTACCCCATGATCGTGCCAGTGCTGGTCGATGTGCTTTTGACCGACAAAAAACCGGGCGTGCGGGCCGAGGCGGCCCAGAGCCTGGGCAAGATTCGCCCCGTTTCGCAGCAAGCGGGCCTGGCCCTGGAGCAAGCACTGACCGGCGACTCGTCCATGCGCGTCCGCTTGCAGGCCCGCAGCTCGCTGTTGCAATACCACTGGAACGGCTACCACGGCAACAAGAAGGACGAGGTGATGGCGCAAACCAAGGAGCCGCCCTTGGCCAACGAGAAGACGGCGCCGATCATCAGCACGACCGCGACGCAGCCGCCCGCCGGCCGCACCACCTCCGGCTATCGCACGCCGGCCGTCTACCCGCCAATGCGTTCGACCACGCAGGAACCGCCGCTGTCGCCCACCGTCCCGCCGGCCCGTCCTTCCGGCGTCAACGACAGCGGCCCGGATCTGATGCCGCCGCAGTAATCGTTTAGCGACGCTTCGCAGAAGCGTTCTTTCAACGCTTCTGCGAAGCGTCGCTAATCGCAACCTCATTTCCGCTGCGGCATCTGATGCACGGCCATGCCGTACAGCGATTCGACGGCCTCCATGACAGTCTCCGACAGCGTCGGATGTGCGTGCATGGTCATTGCCAAATCGCGGGCCGAGGCCGCCATCTCGATCGCCAGCATCGCCTCGGCGATCATCTCGCCGGCACCCGCCCCGACGATACCCACGCCCAGCACGCGATCCGTCTCCGGATCGACGAGCAACTTCGTCAGCCCTTCGGTGCGGCCCAGCGTCATGGCCCGGCCGGAGCCGGCCCACGGGAAGCGCACCCGCTTGACCTCGCGCCCGTCGCGCTTGGCCTCGGTCTCGGTCAGGCCGCACCACGCCACTTCGGGATCGGTGAACACGATCGCCGGCACGGCCCGGACATCGTAAACGGCCGGCTCGCCGGCGATCACCTCGACGGCGATCTTGCCCTCGTAGCTCGCCTTGTGCGCCAGCATCGGTTCGCCGGCCACGTCGCCGATCGCGTAAATCCGCTCCGCCGTCGTCCGCCGCCGCTCATCGACCTTGATGAACCCCTTCTCGTCAATCTCGACACCCGCCTTGTCCAACCCCAGGTCGCGGCTATTCGGCCGGCGTCCGACCGATACCAGGACGCGCTCGAAGACCGGCTCCTTCTCGGTCACTTCCTCGCCCTCGATCGTCGCCTTGATCCCCTTGGGCGTCTCTTCGAGCTTGGCCACCTTGGTTTTGAGATAAATCTTGTCGAATAATTTCTCCAACCGTTTGTGCAGAGGCAACACGAGATCGCGATCGACTCCCGGCAGCAGTCCCTCGGTCAATTCGACCACCGTGACTTTGCTGCCCAGCGCGGCGTAGACGTAGCCCATCTCCAAACCGATGTAGCCGCCGCCGACGACGAGCAAGCGCGGCGGCAGGTCTTCCAGTTTCAGTGCTCCTGTCGAATCCATGACGCGCGGGCTGGCCAGATTCAGGCTCGGCGGCCGCGTCGGGCTGGAACCGGTCGCCACGATGCAATTCTCGAAGCGATACCGCCCGCGGCCCTGCACCTCGATCGTCTTGTCATCGACGAACTGACCGCGTCCGGTGACGTAATCGACTTTGCGCGCCTTGCACAGCTTGGCGAGGTTGCCCGACAGCGTATCGACGACCTTGCGCCAGTGGTTGCGCACGCCGCTAATGTCGATCTTCGGCGGCGCGAAGGTGATGCCGATGTGAGCGCCGTCGCGCGCGTCGGTGATGAGCTTGGCGGCGTGCAGGCACGCCTTGGAGGGAATGCAGCCGACGTGCAGACAGGTGCCGCCCGGACGCTCCGCGGCGTCGATCAGCGTGACCTTCATGCCCTTGTCGGCGGCCAGAAACGCCGCGGCATAGCCACCGGGACCGGCACCTAGAACGACCAGTTGTGTGTCGATTACATCGGCCATGTTGTTCGTCCCCAAACTATCACCGCCAGGAGAGGTGACTTACTTTCTCCTGATGGATGCGCCACAAAGTCAGTCCTGTTGGTAAGACCCGAATGACCTGGCCCATCCGCTTGTCCTTCGTGTTCAATTCACGATGCCGCAAGAGCCGGCGAACATAATCGCCTACCGTCTCTTCTTCGATATCGAGATGGACCAGACAGTACCTTTCGTGACACAAGCGACGGTCGTAGAAATCGCCGTCGAGAGTGAAGAATGTAGGCCGGTCCAAGTGGTGCAACAGAGGCAGTATTTCATCGTCTTTCATGCCCTTCCGGCCAAGATCCTGGCCAATCTGCCGGATCGCGACGCGCCGGCTCCGCAGCAGCGTGCGTTGGCTCTCGGGGATATTTTCATCCAGGATATTCACGCCGGACGGGACTCCTGGGCGTACTCCGCCGCATGATCCTCAAAAGTGCGCTGGGCAAGATCGACCGCTTCCGCAATGGCGTCCGCCGTTACGCTCCCCCGCCACTCGGCCATAATCTCGTCCCAAGGCATTCCCCTGGCGACCTGTTTCAGCACCTGCGCTACCATGATCCGCGTACCCAGGAACGTCGGCTTGCCGTGACAGATCTCTGGATCAACGACCATGTAGCGTCCCAAGAGTTTTCTTCGCTTTTTTGTCATGTTCTTGGAATCATCCCGGTTGTTTTGTAAGTCTCGGCTTCAGAAAGTGCCGAATGCTCCCCTTCCCCTTTTTCGGCTCGATCGCCGTAGCGTGTTATTTCCCTAGCCAGCGAAGCACTTCGTTCAGAACATCCGCTGGACGTTTGGAATGCTCATCTTCCTTCCGCCTACTTCCGTCTGGAGGCAACCAATAGCTTCCGTAAAAGTCTGAACCCACGATAGTCAGACGGCCGCAATGCCGGAGTTTCCCCGTTCTGTGTGCCGCCGCAACGATCTGATCGGCCAGAGAAAAACAGTCATGGATCTGGGCTACGCACCGCTCGGCATTCATGTACACGCCACCCCATCCCAGATGCAGGAACATCCCCAAAGCGCCGAACACGAGATAGTACTGAAGCGCATAGGAGTTCGCGCCGTGACCGGAATGGGAGAGTACGGCGTAGTCGTTCACGTCCGTTCCGCCGAACTCAGCAACGTAGTGCTGGAGATTGTACGGCGACATATCGAGTTCCCGGGTGGAGAAGAGCCACTTCCGCCGTTCCTTCAACCGCGATGCCAAGTCGTCGGGAATTGTCGGGAAGGATAACCCCGCCTCTTGGAAAAGTTGCCTGGCTTTTTCAATGTCATTCAGCTGCATCTGCTCCTCCGGACGGCCGAGTGGCCGCTGGTTCGGGGAAACCACGCGACTTTGTTGCCTCCCGCAGTTTGATTTCTGCTTGCTTATACTCCTCCGGAAGTAGTTTGATGTAGGCGCGTTGTCGTAATGAGCGACGGAGGTCTCGGATAGGCGTGCTGATTTCATCAATGTGTACGCCTTCGTCTACGGGCAGGTTGACCTCGTATTTGATATTCACCTTGTACGGCCATTCCGGATTTCCACTGTCGTAAACCTTGCTCGTGACTTCGGCGAGAGCGAATACGCGCTTGTCCCTTCCCACAGCGTAAAGAATCATTCGGTCGCCAGGACGGATCTGGTGCATCCGCATTCTGCCTCTGGATTCGACATAGAGATCATCGTAAATATCCGGGCAGTGCCTCTCACTCGTACCAATCAACTTCAGCCAATATTTGCTCATGCGCGACTCGTCAGTTTGTTGTTCCGTATCAGTCCGTAGAGAATAACGAGGTCGCCTTTCACTGCCGCACAATAGCCTGCGGATTGTCACAACAACATAAGTAGCGGATTTTCCAGCATCTCCGCCAACCGGCGCGTGAAGCGGGCGGCGGCGGCACCGTCGATGACGCGGTGATCGTAGGACAGCGATAGGGGGAGCATCAGACGCGGCACGATCTGGCCGCCGCGAACCACGGGTTCGAGTCGGCTGCGCGACAGGCCGAGGATGGCCACTTCGGGATAGTTGACGATCGGCGTGAAGGCGGTGCCGCCGATGCCGCCGAGGTTGGTGATCGTGAACGTGCCGCCCTTCAGTTCCGCGGAGTCGAGTTTGCGGTCGCGGGCGCGATGGGCGGTGGTGTTCAATTCCTCGGCGAGCTGACGGACGCCCTTCTTGTCCACGTCGCGCAGCACCGGCACGAGCAGACCGCCCTCGGTGTCCACGGCCACGCCGATGTGGTAATAGCGCTTGAGGAGGAGCCGTCCGCCCGCCAGGTCGAGGCTGGAGTTGAAGGTCGGAAATTCGCGCAGCGCGCTGGCCACGGCTCGCAAGATGAACGCCGTGACGGTCAGCTTCGGCCCCTTGCCGTCGGAGTTCTGTTTGCGGAACGCTTCCAGGTCGGTGATGTCGGCCAGGTCGTGCTGGGTGACGTGCGGGATCAGGCTCCAGGCCAGGCTCATCTGCCGGGCCGTCGCCTTGCGCACGGCGCCGAGCGGTTGTGCTTCGACTGTGCCCCATTCCTCGAAGTTCGGCAGAGGCGGCGCCTGCACGCCTGGACCGGCCGCCGGCATCGGAATGCCCGCACCGGAGGCGAGCTGACGGACGTATTCCTTGATGTCTTCCTCGACAACTCGGCCGTGCCGCCCGGTGCCGCGCACCTGCTGCAAATCGACGCCGAGTTCGCGGGCCAATCGGCGCGTGGCCGGGCCGGCAGGCACGATCTTCTCTTGAGCTGGCGGCGGCGCGGGGGAGGGATGTTCAATGACCGGCTGCTGCGGCTTGTGCAGCGGCGTCACCGTCGCCGCGGGCCGCGTCGGTGCCGGGGCCGGGGTGGGCGTTTCCTTCTTGACGGCCGGAATGGGTTCGGGAGCGCGGGCTGCGGCCGATTCCGCTTTCGCGGCGGGGGCGGCGGCCGGCGTCTCACCGTTGCCTTCGATGACGCAGTAGACCTGGCCGATCTTGACCTGATCGCCGGCCTTGACGAGAATTTGCGTGACCCGGCCGGCCACCGGCGAGGGCACCTCCAGCGCCGCCTTGTCCGCCTGCACTTCGAGCAGCGGCTGGTCCTTGGCGACCACCTCGCCCGGCGCGACCTTGACCGCGTTCACCTCGACGGTATCGACGTTCTCCTTCAGCGCTTGCAGCTTGATCTCGCTCGCCATCGGCTCCTCGTGACAATATTTTCTCAGGCCCGCATCGGGCTGATCTTCTCCGGATTGATGCCGAACTTGTCGATCGCCTGCTGCACGACCGCGGACTTGACCGCACCACGCCGGGCCAACTGTGCCAGCGCCGCCACCGCGATGCACTCGGCATCGACCTCGAAGTGCCGCCGCAGGGCGGCCCGCGTGTCGCTGCGGCCGAAACCGTCCGTACCCAGCGCGACCAATCCACCCGGCACCCAACGGCCGATCATTTCCGGCACCTGCCGGATGTAATCGCTCGCCGCCAAGTAGATGCCCTCCTCACGGCCGAGCACTTGTTGCAGGTAACTCGTGCGCGGTTGCTGCTGCGGATGCAGCATGTTCCAGCGCTCGACTTCGAGAGCATCGCGGCGCAGCTCGCGGTAACTGGTCGCGCTCCACACGTCGGCGCTGACGCCGAATTGCTCGGCCAGCATCTCCTGCGCCGCAGCGTTTCCAGCAGGATCGGCCCGCTGCCCAGCAGATGGACCTTCGGCAACTTGCTCTTGGTTTCGCCAGCACGTAATTTGTAAAGCCCCTTGAGGATGCCGTCGGTCGCGTCCGCCGGCATGGCCGCCATCGGGTAATTTTCGTTGAACAGCGTGATGTAGTAGAAGTGATCGTCCGTGACCTGCTCGTACATGCGGCGGATGCCGTCGCGCAGGATGACGGCCAATTCGTAGGCGTAGGCCGGGTCGTAGCAAATCAGGTTCGGCACCGTCGAGGCGTGAACGAGACTGTGGCCGTCTTCGTGCTGGAGGCCCTCGCCGTTGAGCGTCGTTCGGCCGGCGGTGGCGCCGAGCAGGAAGCCGCGCGTCCGCATGTCGGCGGCGGCCCAGATCAAATCGCCGATGCGCTGGAAGCCGAACATCGAGTAATAGATGAAGAACGGAATGGTCGGCACGCCGTGCGTGGCATAGGCGGTGCCGGCCGCGATGAACGAGGACATCGAGCCGGCCTCGGTGATGCCCTCTTCGAGGATCTGTCCGTTCTTCGCCTCGCGGTACGCCGCCGCCTGGAACTGCGCGTCCACCGGCTCATAAAGCTGGCCGACGTTGGAATAAATCTTGTAGCTGGCGAAGAACGGGTCCATGCCGAACGTCCGCGCCTCGTCGGGAATGATCGGCACGATCCACTTGCCCAGTTCCTTGTCCTTGAGCAATCGGCCGAGCATATCGACGAAGGCGATGGTCGTGGACAGCGCCTTGTTGCCGCTGCCCTTGACGTAGTTCTGCACGAACTCGACGCCTGGCGACTTCAGCGGCGGGCAGTTGACCTTGCGGCAGGGCAGGAAGCCGCCCAGTTCCTTGCGGCGCTTGTGCAGGTATTTCAGCTCGCTGGAATCTTCCGGCGGCTTGTAGAAACCGACCTTGTTGACCGTCTCGTCGGAGACGCTCAGGCCGAAGCGGTTGCGGAACTCGATGAGGTATTTCGCCTCAACCTTCTTGGTCTGGTGCGCGACGTTCTTGCCCTCGCCCGCATCGCCCAGGCCGTAGCCTTTGACGGTGTGGGCCAGGATGACGGTCGGTTGGCCGCGATGCTCGGCCGCGGCCTTGTAGGCGGCGTACACCTTCACCGGATCGTGCCCGCCGCGCTTGAGCTTGGTCAACTGCTCGTCGGACAGGTTCTCGACCAGCTTGAGCAGCTCGGGATATTTGCCGAAGAAGTGCTGGCGGATGTAGGCGCCGCCCTCGACGGTGTATTTCTGGAACTCTCCGTCCACGACCTCGCCCATGCGCTGCACGAGCAGGCCGGACTTGTCGCGCTCGAGCAGCGGATCCCAGTCGCTGCCCCAGATGACCTTGATGCAGTTCCAGCCGGCGCCACGGAAGGCCGCTTCCAGCTCCTGAATGATCTTGCCGTTGCCGCGCACCGGGCCGTCGAGGCGCTGCAAGTTGCAGTTGATGACCCAGATCAGATTGTCGAGCTTTTCGCGCGAGGCCAGCGTGATCGCGCCCAGCGTCTCCGGCTCGTCGCATTCGCCGTCGCCCAGGAAGGCCCAGACTTTTTGGCTCGACGTTTTCTTCAGGCCGCGATGCTCCAGGTAGCGGTTGAAGCGCGCCTGGTAAATGCTCATGATCGGGCCGAGTCCCATCGACACAGTGGGAAACTGCCAGTAATTCGGCATCAGCCAGGGGTGCGGATATGACGACAGCCCGCCGCCCTCTTTCAGCTCGCGGCGGAAGTTGAGCAACTGCGCCTCGCTGAGCCGGCCTTCCAGGAAAGCTCGCGAATAGAAGCCCGGCGAGGCGTGACCCTGGAAATACACGAGGTCCGGCCCCTCCGCGTGGTCCGGCCCCTTGAAAAAGTGGTTGTAGCCGATTTCGTACAAGGTGGCCGACGACGCGAAGGTGGCGATGTGGCCGCCGATGCCGTCGGCCTCCTTGTTGGCGTGGACGACCATCGCCATCGCGTTCCAGCGGATCAGGCTCTTGATGCGTCGTTCCAGCTCGCGGTTGCCGGGGAAGAGCGGTTGGCGGGAGAGGGGGATGGTGTTGATGTAGGGCGTGTTGGCGGTGAAGGGGATTTCGACGCCGCTGCGGACGGCTTTATTTTTTAGCTGGCGGAGAAGGAAGGAGGCTCGTTCTTCCCCGCCGGTTTGCAAAACCGCGTCGAGGGCGTCGAGCCATTCGCGCGTTTCCACCGTATCGACATCACGGGCGCCCTCCCGAACCTCGGCCTCGGCGTGGCCGTTACTGCCGTTGGCGAGCGTGCCGTTTTCGCCGTTGCCCCCGTGGGCCATCGTCTCGACGTTGCGGCTGCTCCCCTTGGTACTGTCTGCCATCAGCTCTTCTCCCACACGACTGCGTTTGCTCTCTCCGATCCGTTATTCCCTCTCCTTCTATTCTAGTGCTATTGGATTTACGGAATAGGTGAAGTTCCGCGGCGTGCCGGCTTAGCGGGAGGATGGCGACTTTCTCAGCGTGACTTTCGCTTGCCTTTGCGGGGCTGGGACTTTTTCCGGGTCCGAAGTCCCTTCTTGTGAAGCCATTTCTCGGCCCAATCCTTTTCGGCGCCGAGCAGCGGCGGGTCCGGGTCTATCGCGTAATTCAGCGTGCCTTCGTAGCCGCCGTTGCGGTAGCACTGATCGACCAGCGCTTGCAGGTCCAGCGGTACATCGACATCGTCGGGCCGCAAAGGGACTTTCACGGGGAGTAAGCGTTGCCACAAGGGCAGCGGATAAACCTCGGCCAAGCCACGCTGAGTAGCTCGCCGCACGCAGGCCATGTAACCCGTCCGGCCCCTGGGCTTGATGTGAACCAATGGGAAAGCCAGCGTGTGGATGCCGAATCGATTCAGGTCGATCTCGACCAAATTAGCGTCCGAGGCACAGATCTCGCTCTGCTTGCGCCGATATTGTTCGCGGTTGAGACCGGGGGATTTGTTGCTCGGACTCAAGAATTCGATAACGGTCACGACGCGATTGCCGCTTTCTCGGTCGATGATTTCGAGATGGGTTCCACTGACCGGATCGATCTCGACGAGAAGCGGCTCCGCCACGGTAACACCCGCTCCAGGCTGCATTCCCGTCTCGCGCTTCACCGAGTATTCGACCACGCGCACATCGGGAAACAGCGGATGATCGCCGATCCCTTGTGGGGTTTCCAGCAGCACGCTCTCCTCGACGCGGGCACGCAAAGAGAGGGGGAGAAAGCTCTGGAGTGCGTCACGCGCATAGATGATAAGCCCGGCGTGGATGTCACGCCAGTGAGTTTCAAGGTATGGGTCCATCCCTGGAAAGGGGCTTGGCATCGGTCATCCTTGCTCGAAATGGTTCCTCACGATTTCCGATCCTACCTTCCACTATCCTTCCGCGTGGTCTTGCATTACTTTTCTTAACTATCTTCGGCGAACCGCAGCTGTCAAGGCAATAGCGGCTCTCTTTTGATAAGTCGGCATCCGAGCCGATTGGGGTTCCGCGCAGTTTTTTCCGGAATTTGCGCCCCAAACGCCATCCAATCGGCTCTAATAAGATAGAAGCGCCGGCACGGAAGGCCGGCGCTGGGGAGGAGTTTCCGTTGGCCGTGAGGGTGCCGTTCGTCTTTTCAGCGGCCGCGGCTCCGCGAATCCCAAACGTTTCAGGAGTCTTCCCATGCGCCTCCGTCGGCTCGGTATCGGCTGTCTGGGTATTTTCACCCTGTTGGGGTTGGTTCCGTTCGTTGTCGCCTCGGACCCGTCGGTGAAAGTCCCGGCCGGCTTGCTGGATGGGGAAGTTCTGGCGGAGCGCATCGACCAGCTTTTGGCCCATCGCATGACCGAGAAGGAAATCGTCCCCGCCCCCCTCAGCGACGACGCCGAGTTCATCCGCCGAGCTTATCTCGACCTGGCCGGCTGCATCCCCTCCATCATCGACGTGCGCGATTTCCTGGATGACACTCGGCTTGACAAACGGCGCATCTGGGTGGACATGCTGCTGGAGGGCAAGAAACCTAGCCGCAAGCCCGACGCCTTCGTCCAGCACTTCGCCAACGTCTGGCGATCCTGGATCCTGGCTCGCGTCAACAACGAGAATTCCGGCCCGCTCGCCGCGGCGACGGAGACCTGGCTGCGCGACCGCCTCAAGGCCAACATGCCTTACGACCGCCTCGTCCGCGAGATGATCGCGGCGGCCCCCTACGACAACAGCAGCGTCTCGCCGAGCGTGTTTTTCCAGATCAACGAATTCAAACCGGAGAATTTGGCGGCCGCCACGTCACGGCTGTTTCTCGGCATCAAACTGGAGTGCGCCAGTGTCACGACGACCGCTCTGGCGGCAGCTGGACGCAGACCGAGTTCTGGTCCTTCGCCGCCTTCTTCGCCGGCATCGACGGCCAGCGCGGTCAGGCGTCGAACAAGCGCGAAATCGCCATCCCCCACAAAAAGAAGACCGTCCGCGCCCGCTTCCTCGACGGCGTGGAGCCGGCCTGGAAGGACAACGACAACCCGCGCGCCGTGCTGGCCGATTGGCTGGTGCGGGCCGACAATCCCTATTTCGCCCGCGCCGCCGTCAACCGACTGTGGGAGTATCTCTTCGGCACCGGCCTCATCGACCCTGTGGACGAACAGGGCGCCCACAACCCGCCGAGCCATCCCGAACTGCTCGACGAGCTGGCCCGTCAATTCGCCGGCCACGGTTTCGATTGGAAGTACCTCCTCCGCGCCATCGTCGCCAGCCGGGCGTACCAGCGGACCAGCATCGGCAATCACCCCGGTCAGGACGATCCGCGTTTATTCGCCCGCATGACCGTCCGGGGCTTGAGTGCCGAGCAGCTTTTCGACAGCCTGGCCGAAGCGACCGAGTTTCAGGACAGCAGCCCCGCCTACTCCAACAACCGCTTTGACATGAACCTCTCGCCGCGGCAGAAGTTTCTGGCCCGGTTCGCGCACCAGGACAAGCCGACCGAGGCGCCCACGTCGATCTTGCAGGCGCTGTACCTGATGAACAGCTCCTTCGTCGCCGAGCGGACCAGCCTGGAACAAAACCGCACGCTGGCGACCATCGCCGACTCGGCGCGGACCAGCACGGCACGCCGCATCGAGACGCTCTTTCTCGTGGTCCTGTCGCGCAAGCCCGCGGCGACGGAGTCGAAGCACTTCGTCGAGTACGTGGACCACGGCGGACCCAGCGGCGATCATCGGAAGGCATTGGCCGACGTTTTCTGGGCGTGCTCAACAGCGCCGAATTTCGGCTGAATCACTGAAACGAAACGCAACCAGCACGCGGTAATTGATAGGATAGCCCCCACAAGAGCATGACCTGCGGGCACCGAGTTGGTTCGCCCACGAATGCTCATTGCACTACCGTTGGAGGGCTGTCTCGTGCCGCACGTATCAACCGGGCAACCGACACGCGCGTTCTCGGGGTGTTTGTCCTTGCTCGGGGCGATCGGCCTGGCGGTCCTGGCCGGTGGCCGGCCCACTCCGGTAGCCGGCGCCACCGCCCCGGCGAAGGCTCTTCCCGCCGACCTGGCCCTTGTGCCTTCGGACGCGGCTGCCTTCCTGTCTCTCGAAGTCGGAAAGCACTGGAATGGGAAGGAGGCCAAGGCCCTTCAGAATGTCTCCCAAGCGCATCCGATCGTCGTTACGTGGTGGGCACGCGATCTCGCCAAGGAAATCGGCATACCTCCGGCGGAATCTGGATCGGGTCGTGGCCATCATCCCCGACTTCCGGACGATGGGGGACTTTATAACCATCTTGACGACACGAAAAGCCTTTGACCGAGCCGGAGTGCTCCGCGCTCGTCCCGGAGGCCAAGGAAATGAAGGCCGAGGCGAAAACGTATTACGTCAGCGACAAAAACGCGCTCGCCGTGCATGTCGTGAACGAGCGTGTTCTACTCTTGGGCAGCGCGAAAACCGTGAAAGCATTTCTGGGCAAACCGGCCTCCACCGGGAAGGGATCTTCAGAGGAAGTCGTGGCAGCCGCCACGGGAGCACACCTCCTGGTCGCGCGGGTGAACCCTTCGTCCTTCTTGGCCGCCGTGAAACAATCCGGGGACAGAGGCAAAGCCTTCGCCCCTCTCTTCGAGGCGAAGTCGTGGCGAATCACCGCGGATGCCGACAAGGAATTGCGGATCAACCTGCGCCTGGACTTCGCCAACGAAATGGCGGCGAAGGAAGGGCAAACGGCCTTGCAGGGAATCGCCCAACCGCTGAGCGACTATTTCACCTTCGCCGAAAAGCAGATGGACGCTTTTTTCAAGCGAGAAGCGGACCAGTATAAAGGCATCGCGGAACTTTCGAGCCGACTGCCCAAGACCCTTCAGAGCGCCCGTGCCGGGCTGAAGGATTTCAAGAGCGAACAAAACGGCTCGACCGTGCAGGGAACGCTGCGGATCAAGACGGAGGAACCTGCCACGTCCTTCGTCCTGTTGCTGTCGATGATGCCCCGCGCGGCCAAGAAATGACTGGGCCTCTTCAACGAGGGCGTTTGCACCGAGACGGCCCGTTCGATTCATCTTGTCCCAATCCCCGCCATTTGCTAGACCTTACGGCGGAGCCGGCGTCTGCGCTGCCTGCCCGACTTTCCTCCGGAATGGATACACACATGATCCCCATCGATCTGAGCGGCAAAGTGGCGCTCGTCAGCGGCGTCGGTGACAACGAAAGTTTCGCCTGGTTCATCGCCAAGGCTTTGCAGGCCGCGGGCGCTCGCCTGGTGTTCGCCGTCCATCCGCGCATGATCCGCATCGTCGAGGGGTTCCTCACCGGCGACGGCCCGGACGACGTGGCCGGCCGCGCTCTCCCTTATGGGGGGGGCAGCCTGACGGTCGAGAAGGTGCTGCCCTGCGATGTCGGCTACGACACTCTTGCCGACGTGCCGGCGGAGACGCGCGGCGACCGGCGCTACAAGCGCGTCGAGGAACAGTTCGGCGATTATTCGATCGAAGGGTTGATGAAGGCCGTGAAGGAATCGCACGGCGGGATCGACATTCTGATCCACAGCGTCGCCTTCGCCCCGGAGATCAAAAGCAAGCTGCTCGACACGTCGCGGGCGGGCTACTGGACGGCGATCAGCATCAGCGCCTATTCGCTGACCGGCCTGGTGCGAGCCGCGTTGCCCTTAATGGAGAATCGTACCGACGGGGCGTCGGTGATGGGATTGACATATCTAGGCGGCGCGCGGGTTGTGCCGCATTACGGCGGCGGCATGTCCACAGCCAAGGCCGCCTTGGAGATCGACGCCAAACAGTTGGCGCACAACGTCGGCGATAAGGGCGTTCGCGTCAACCTCATCTCGGCCGGCCCGTATGCGTCTCGCGCCGCCAAGGGGATCGGCGACATCCAGCAGATGATCGACTACGCCGCCCAGCGCTCGCCCTTGCCGCGCGGCATTGGACCGGAGGAAGTGGCCAACGCCACCGTGTTTTTGTGCAGCCCGCTCGCCTCGGGCATCACGGGCCATGTTCTGTACGTCGATTGCGGTTACAACGTGATGGGTGTCTGATCGACCAGCCCGCAGCAAGTAAGGGAATGAGTTACCCGCGATCTTTCGGAATTTCGAGACGGCAGCAACCCAGATTGAGATGTTGGCCGGACGGCGCGAGGATGTCCGGGTGCAGCCGATAGACGACAAATCGGCCCTGCTTCTCATCCAACACTAACCCCGCGTGCCGCAGGACGCCGAGGTGGTGCGAGACGTTGACGATCTCGACGCCGAGTTGCGTGGCGATGTCGCTGACGTTGCGCGGCCCCTGGCGCAGACAGTCGATGATGCGCAGGCGTTCCGGATCGGCCAGGGCCTTGAGCAGACGGGCACAACGATCGGGTTGCAACGACTCCGTGGCCATGAACTTCGATACCTGCTATTTGGCGAGTTCCCTCCTTCCAGCTTAACCGGACGGGCGATTCTCACAAAGAGATGTTTACCGCGAAGCGCCGGCCGCACGGGTTTCGCAGTCGCGCATGTAGCGCAAACTCTCCCGTGCGATGGTCTCCGGGTCGGGCGAATAATCGAACACCTCGACGGAGACCCAGCCGGCGTAACCGCTCTCTCGGAGGGTGCGAAAGATCGGCACGAAATCGACCGTGCCGAAACCGGGACCGCGACGGTTGGGGTCGTTGGCGTGGAAATGGCCGGTGCGTCCGGCGTGAAGGCGGATGAGGTCGGGAACCGGCGTCTCTTCCGCGGACATCGCCTTGACATCGAGGTGCAGCACGAAGTTCGGATGGTCGATGCGATCGAGCAGTTCGACGGCCTCGGCGCAGGTGTTGAGGAAGTCGGCTTCGGGCGGCGCTAGCGGTTCCAGACACAGTTGGACGCCATGATCGGCGATGCCGCCCTGGGCGCGGCGAAACGTATCGACGGCGTAATCGGTGGCGCGTTGCCGGGTCGCGCCGGCGGGGATGCGCCGCTGGGCCGGCGAGCCGAAGACCATCAAATTGCCTCCCAGATCGGCGCAGCAGCGTGCCAGGGCAATGAGGTAATCCGCCGTCCGCTGGCGGACGGTCTCCTCCGGCGAGGTCAGGTGCAACCCCTCGGTTTTGGCCAATAACCAGTGCAATCCCAGTAATGTCAGGCCGTGATCCGCCGCCTGGCGGCGCAGCTCGCGTCGCCTCTCGGCGGAAACGTCGGTGATGAGCCGTGCCAGCGTGAACGGGGCCATTTCCAATCCCTGATAGCCCAGGCCCGCGACGAAACGGCAAACCCGCTCGTGGTCCCAGCCTTCAAACGTCTCGTTGCAGATGGCGTAGCGCATGGTCTTCATTTGCTTTCGAGGGTGACGTGCTCCTCGCGCCCCTCCGGCGTGACGAGCGCCAGATCGACCGGCCCTGTGAGTTTTTCCATCGCGCGATAAAAGTCGGCTGGCATCTTCACGGGGCGGTCGTTGACGCGCGCGATAATCATGTCCGGCTGGAGGCGGATCTTGTCGGCGGGACTGTTGGGTACGACTTCGCGGATGACGACGCCTTCGGGAATCCTACGGTTGTTCCAGCGCACGGGCAGGGTGCTGGTCCAGTCCACGCGCAAACCGCGCCGGGCCGGCGGCTGCTTCGAGGCGATGACCGGGCCGGACACGGCATACTTGGCCAATGTCACCTGATGGATCTGCTTCGGGCCGGTCGGGGATTGGGCCGCCTCGACGCGGATGGTGTTGCCCGCCAGATGCATGCCGACGGACAGGAACAACTCGTCGTTGTTGTGGATGGGCGTGCCGTTGATTGCCAGGATGTGATCGCGCGACCCCAGACCGCCGGCCATGGCCGGCCCGCCCTCCAGAACATTGCCGATGCGAACGTACCGCTCCTCTCCCCGGTCTCCGGACGGATCGAGGAACACGCCCAGGAAACCGTACTCAATTTCCTCGCCGCGGCGCAGCACGTCGATGATCCGGCGCACCCCGCCGTCCAGCGGCACGGCGAAGCCGCCGGGCGTTTCGCCGCCGGCGATGCCGGCCAGGGAAGTCGTCAGGCCAACCAACTCACCGCTCAGGTCCAGGAGCGCGCCGCCGCTACAGCCGAGGTTGAGGCGCGTGTCGGTCTGGATCAGCGTCCCGAAGCGATACAGCGGCAGGCGCGACCGTTCGCCGCGATCGACATCGCTGAGCATTTGCGTGGGCCGGCGGCGGAGGTTGCTGACGATGCCGCACGAGGCGCTGGGGCTGCCGTCGCGGTAGCCGGCCGCGAACGGGTTGGACAGCGTCAAGATGAAGTGGCCCTTGCGGAGCTTGCCGCCGTCGCCCAGGCGCAGCGCCTTGAGGTTCCGCGGCGGGTCGATCAGCTTCAGCACGGCCAGGTCGCTGCGCGGATCGGCCGCGTGGATATCGGCCCAGCTACCGCGCTGTCCGGGCAGGCGGACGTAGATTTTCGTCGCCTTGCGCACGACGTGGGCCTGCGTGAGGATCAACCCTTGAGTCGCGTCGATCACCACGCCGCTGCCAAACGACTCGGGCACGTTGTCGGCGTTGCTCAGGTCGAGGCTGGCGACCGCCCGGTATTCGGGGTCGGTTTCCTGGAACCGTCTCCGCACCATGCTCAACTCGAATCCGCCGAGTTGGCCCGGTACGGCCGGCCGGTGGGTTTCGTAGGTTTGGAATTTGTCGCTGCGCGAGACGAGGATGCAGGCGATGGACGGCTCGGCCCTCTCGATCAACTGGGCGTTCGCCTCCTGCCAGGCCAGCACGTCGGCGAAGCGGTTGCGTTCCTCGCCGCGGGCCAGCGCCGGCAGGAAGAGGAGAACGGCCAGCAGAATGATCGGAGTCCGAGTGCGCATGGGCCGAGTCCTCGTGAGTGCCCACATCGGCGGCATGAGGGGAAAATAGCAAACCCTATTGTTTGTATCGCGTCGGAGAACGGTTTTCCAGTTCATCTCTTCCCCCTCCCCCCTTGTGGGGTAGGGGTGGGGGGTGAGCGCCTACCCCCCACCCCTACCCTCCCCCACAAGGGGGGAGGGAGTAAAAACACCCGTTCATCGTTTTTCCCGAATTTCGCGGCGGCATTCGGCCGTTTATTGTTACTATCGAGGTAGACGCATTGGCAGACTGCTTTACCAGCCCGCAGCGCCAGCAAGGGAACATCCCTTGCTGGCGCTGCGGGCTGGTTCGGAACTTTCGGGCGCCAAACCCGTTTTCGACTCAAGGAGTTGGGACCATGATGAATCATTTTCCCCCCACCGATCGGCGGACCTTCCTGCGCGGCCTGGCCCTGGGCGCGGCCGCGTTCACGGCGCCCGGCCTTTTCGCCGAGGAGCTGACTCGCGTCCGCACACCCCGTCAGACCGAGGGGCCGTTCTACCCCAACAAGCTGCCCCTGGACACCGACAACGATTTGCTCATCGTCAACGAGACCATCACCCCCGCCGTCGGCGAAGTGACGCACCTGTCCGGCCTGATCCTCGATGGCAAGGGCCAACCGCTGCGCAACGCCCTGGTCGAAATCTGGCAGTGCGACGCCAAGGGCGTTTACCTTCACACGCGCGATTCCGATGGCAAAAAGCGCGATACGAACTTCCAGGGCTTTGGCCGCTTTTTGACCGGACAAAACGGTGAATACTATTTCCGCACCATCAAGCCGGTGCCCTATCCCGGCCGGACGCCGCACATCCACTTCAAGGTCAAGCGCTCCGGTAAGGAATTGCTGACGACGCAGTGTTACATCAAGGGCGAAAGCCGCAACGAGCGGGACGGCATCTTTCGCGGCATCCGGGACGCCAAGGCGCGCGAGGCGGTGTTGGTGAATTTCGCGCCGATGAAAGACTCGCGCATCGGCGAACTGACCGCGCGCTTCGACATCGTTCTGGGTTTCACCCCGGAGAGCAAATAGATTCTGGGGATGCGGGGGACGCGACACGGTCTCTTTCCTTGCGTGTGGAAAATGATTGGTTAGCGACGCTTCGCAGAAGCGTTTTCTCGAACACGCTTCTGCGAAGCGTCGCTAACCAAAGGTGTTTTTGGCGATGGCCGCTGATTTTTCAGGAGTTTCCATGTATTTCGTATCCCGAAAGGTGTTGCCTTCGCTGCTCCTCGGTGTCTCGTTGACGGCGGCGCTGCTCTTGGCCGGATGCAAGAAGCGTTCGGCGTCCTCGACCACGCAATCCATGCCGCCGGGCGGCACGACGGAAATGACGCAATTCTCCGAGGATCCGGCTTTATCCGGCCCCCACGCGGCGGGACGAAAGGTCTTCGAGGCGCAAGGTTGCACGCGCTGCCATATGGTCGATGGGCGCGGCGGACCTCCGGGCTTCGGCCCGATGGCTGGCGGTCCTCCGCCGGGTGGTCCCGGCGGACCTGGCGGAATGCGCGGCATGGGACGCGGTCCTGATCTCGGCAAGGTCGCCGAGAACCCCGAACACACGGAGCAATGGCTCGCCGACCACATCCGCAACCCCAGGGCGCACAAACCCAATTCCAAGATGCCGCTTTTCGGTGAGAACAAGATCAACGACGCGGACATGAAGGCGCTCACCGATTATTTGGCGAGCCTCAAGTGAAACCGAACGGCCGGGCCGAGCGATGGTCAACCCCGAAGAGATGATCGCGGAAGCGCGCACGGGAAGCGAGGCGATCCTGGGACCGCTCCTGGATCTGTACCGCAATTACCTGCGCCTGCTGGCCCGCCTCGAAATTGGCCGGCGCTTGCAGGGCAAGCTCGACGCCTCCGATCTGGTGCAGGAAACCTTTTTGGAGGCCCATCGCAACTTCGCTCGCTTCGAGGGCACAAGCGAGCCGCAGTTCGTCTGCTGGCTGCGGCGCATCCTGGCGGCCAAGGTGGCCAATCTGCTGCGACACTACCTCGGCACCCAGGGCCGCGACGTGCGCCTGGAGCAGGAGTTGGCCGGCGAGCTGGACAACTCCTCGCGCATGCTGGGCGAGAAGCTGGCCGCCTCGCTCAGCTCGCCCAGCCAGCAGGCGGTTCGCCGCGAGCAAACCGTCCTGTTGGCCAACGCCCTGGCCCGGCTGCCGGAGGACTACCGCGAGGTCATCGTCCTGCGCCACCTGGAAGAACAATCGTTTCCGGAAATCGCCCGCAAAATGGGACGGTCCCTCGACAGCGTGCAAAAACTGTGGCTTCGCGGCCTGGCCCGCTTGCGACGGGTCTTCGGAGAAGAGAAATGAACGCGCCAACCGAAATGCCGCCCGTCGATGACCTTCCGGACGATCCCCGGCTCTTGCAGGCCGTGCAGGAGTACCTCGATCAGCTAGAAGCGGGGCACCGACCCAATCGGCAAGATCTCCTCCGTCGTCATCCCGACATCGCCGAACCGCTGGCTCGCTGCCTGGACGGACTGGAACTGGTCCATAAGGCCGCGAGCAAGGACAAGGCGCTCTCGGAGCATTCGACGAGCACGGCCGCCAAAGCCGCGGAGCTGCCACCGGCCAAAACGCTGGGCGATTACCGGATCGTGCGCGAGATCGGCCGGGGTGGCATGGGGATCGTTTACGAGGCGGTCCAACTGTCGCTGGATCGGCGCGTCGCCCTGAAAGTGTTGCCGTTCGCGGCCACTTTCGACGCCAAGCACTTGCAGCGCTTCAAGAACGAGGCCCAGGCCGCCGCCCAGTTGCACCACACGAACATCGTCCCGGTTTACGCGGTCGGTTCCGAACGCGGCGTGCATTTTTACGCCATGCAACTCATCGACGGGCAATCGCTCGCCGTGGTCGTCCGCCAACTTCGCCAGCAGGCGGGGCATGCCGTGGCCGACGAGGAGGGCGCGCCGCCGAAGGAACCTCTCGCGAACCTTGTCACCGTTTCCTATCCACCGACGACGCCTCCTCTGGAGGAATCGCCCGGACCCGAGACGATCTCCGGCGTGTCGCTGGCCCTCTCGACGCACCGATCCGGCAAGCGAGAGGAGTTCTTTGCGCGGCGGCCGGCTTCATCGTGCAGGCCGCCGAGGCGCTGGAGCACGCCCACCAGTTCGGCATCGTCCATCGGGACATCAAGCCCGCCAACCTGCTCGTGGACGTGCATGGCCGGCTGTGGATCACCGATTTCGGGCTCGCCCAGTTTCACGCCGACGCCGGCCTGACGCAGACCGGCGACATCCTCGGCACGCTCCGTTACATGAGTCCCGAGCAGGCGTCGGGCCAGCGTGTCCTCCTCGACCATCGTACCGATGTGTATTCGCTCGGCGCCACCCTCTACGAGCTGGCGACTCTGGAGCCGATCTTTGCCGGACAAAATCGTCAGGAACTTCTGCACCAGATCATCAACGACGAACCGCGCGCCCCCCGTGCCGTGGACCGCACTGTCCCCGTCGAGCTGGAAACGATCATCCTCAAGGCGGTCAGCAAGAACCCGGCCGATCGCTACGCTTCGGCTCGCGAACTCGCCGCGGACTTGCGGCTCTACCTGGAACACAAGCCGATCCTGGCCCGCCGGCCCAGCCCGATCGAGCGGGCGCGGAAGTGGTCGCGCCGCCATCCCGATCTGGTGGCGGCCGGCGTGCTGCTCCTCCTGGTCTGTACGGTCGGCCTGCTCGTCAGCAACCGCATGATCGCGGATGAAAAGACCAAGACGGTCAACGCCCTGAACGGGGAACGGCAACGGGCCGAGGAGGCGGAAAAGCGCTATCAACAAGCCCGCCAGGTGGTGGCCCTGCTGGTGCAGGTCGGCGAGGAAGAACTGGCTTACACGCCGCCGCCCTTACAGAAGGTCCGCAAACGATTGTTGGAAACGGCCCTGAGTTATTACCAGGACTTCATCGAACAGCAGCAAGGCAATGCCGACGCCCAGGCGGAACTGATAGAGGGCAAGGAGCGCGTCCGGCGCATCCTTGATGACCTTTCTACCCTGGAAGGGGCATATCAACTCGTGCTCGTCCGCAAACCTGACGTACAGAGAGAGTTGGATCTTTCGGACGTTCAGCGGGAGCAGATCAACCGGCTGCTGGGCGAAAATTGGTCTCCCCGGCGGGAGGATCATTTCCAAGGGCCGCGGCGACCGACCACTGCGGACGGTCGCCAAGACTTCCTCAAGCTCATCCGGCAGACCGAAAAGACCCTCGGAGCGATCCTCAACGAGCGGCAGCTTCGGCGTCTGGAGCAGATCGCCCTTCAATCCCAGGGGCATCTGGCGTTCTACGAAAAACAGGTAATCGACTCCCTCAAGCTGACGGCCGAGCAGCAGCAAAAGATCCGAAAGATCGAATCGGAGATATTCGGAAAAATGGCGCACGGGCCACACGGGAGGGGCGGTCGGGGAGGGCCTCCGCACCCGATGGAGGAATACGTCAAGCAAGCCGTTGAGAGCATCCTGGATCTGCTCACCCCGGAGCAGAAGGCGAAGTGGCGGGAACTAACCGGCGAACCGTTCACCGGAGCGATCTCTTGCCCCGCGCCGCCCGGCTCGTTCGGTACGCGGTAGGCCCGCGAGCCGAGCGAGGCTATTGTGCCGCTCGGCTCGCGGCACTTACTTGGCCGGCTTCGTCTCGAAGACCAGCAGGTAAGGCACGGCCGAATGGCCGTCGGCGTCCTTGAAATTCTCGAACTTCTCCGAGTTCAGCCACAGGACGTACGTCTTCCCCGCTTCCAGTTTGACGGGCATTATGCAGGTCCGCTGGTCCTTGTCGTAGCGAATTTCGCCGTTGGTCTTGGGGAACGTCTCGTCGGAGATCTGGACCCACGACCAGCTTTTGTCCGTCATATCCTTGCTGAAGGTGACGCGGATTTCCGTGACCTTGCCGGCATCGACGTCGGTATCGCCCGCTTGCGGGACCGTCTTCACGACGGCGGGCGGCATCTCCTTGACCGACGTCTCTGCTTTTTTCGCTTCCGCGGCCGGCGTTGACTTCCCGGCCGCGACGAGTTGTAGCTTCTCCGTCTCCACCGCCTTCGCCGTCTGCCTGGCTGGCGCTTGCTCGGCCAGGCCGCGATACGTCACGCCGGCGACAAGGCTCACACCAAATAGAATCGCCGCGACAAACTTGAGTTTTACGATTCGCATGAGGTACACCATTTTTTCCATAAGGACGACGGCGTTGGCGGCCGCGAGACTCGCCTCGGCCGTCCGCCCAGCCGCCAGGAGCAACCCAGCCTTGATTGTGGATAGCGCCAGCGATGTTGGTACGCCCGCCGCTCCGTCCGCCAGCAAACCCGCCATCGCCGCGCCGGACAGGGCGAGGCCGTGACGTTTCAGCCGCCGGGCCAACAAGTCCCGGCCACGCGACAGCCGGCTCGACACAGTGCCTTCCGCCCAGCCGAGGTGCTGGGCCGCCTCCTTGCGCGTGACACCCTCCAGGTCGCACAGCACCAACGGCATCCGATACTTGTCCGGCAGACGGCTCAATTCGCAATCGAGCAACGGACGCAGTTCCGTCCAGACATTTTCGGGTGGCTTACTCGGCGGCATGGCCCGTGCCTCCCTCGCCCGTCGCCGCGCCGCGGCCCGACGGGCTTCGAGCGCCGTGCGATAGGCCACGCCATACAGCCAATTCCCGACTCGACTGCGCGGCCGAATACGGTCGCCGCGGCGCACGAGGACCAGGAACGTCGCCTGAAACGCATCCTCGGCGTCGTGGCTGTTGCCGAGGATGCGCCGGCACACACCCAGCACCATCGGCCCGTGACGGCGCAGCAGCCCTTCAAACGCGGACTCGTCGCGCCGGCTCAGGAAGCGTTCCAGCAACTCCCCGTCCGTCTGTCCCTCCGCATCGGGACGCGCGAGGATGTCGCGCAGGTGCGACAGGACTTTGCTTAGCGAAGCGGTGGCCAAGACGCTTTCTCCCGCGTCACGTCGGTTGCACGTCCCTATTTTATTGGTCGCGGACGCCCGGATTCATCCAACTTTTTTCGTTTCTGGACAAGATGGCAGTACAGAGTTAAAGTGTCCGGCATACCTGGAAGGGTTTGAACGGGAAAGGCGGGTGCCCCATACCATCGACCGTCCACTGCCCGAACTGCCGGAAGCCTCTGGGACTGCCGGAAAACGCCGCGGGGCGGCAAGTCCGCTGTCCCGCCTGTCGAACCGTCTTCACCGTACACTGTCCGGCGGAACACGTTCTTGACCGATGACGTATGCTGCTGGTTCGCCCGTTCCTTCACGGAGAACCAGCCATGCCGCGACATCCCGACCCCGCCACCGCTCGCGTCTGGCAGCAACGCCTCCAGCGCTTCCACCGTGCCGACCTCTCTGTTCTCGAC
The DNA here is from genome assembly GCA_963767535.1 of uncultured Planctomycetota bacterium. Classification (GTDB taxonomy): domain Bacteria; phylum Planctomycetota; class Planctomycetia; order Gemmatales; family Gemmataceae; genus JAJPHU01. Next base: position 2,117,858 of record CAVYEC010000003.1, on the reverse strand, counting down.
TTCTGTGAACAGGAGGGCGTCTCCACCGCTTCCTTCTATTGCTGGAGACGCCGCCTCGGCCAGCAACCCCTGTCCCCCGACCCGGCTCCCACCGATTTCATCCCTGTCCGCCTCGTTCCCCCTTCTCCCGCCCTGGAACTGCTGCTGCCCTCCGGTCTGGCTCTCCGCATCGGCCCCGACTGTGAGCCCGCGCTGCTGCGCCACGTCTTGGGCCTGCTTGGAGTTTCCTCATGCTGACGTTCTCCTCAGCCGTGCAAATCCACCTCGCCGTCCGTCCGGTCGATCTCCGCCTGGGCTTTGATGGTCTGGCCGGTCTGGTCCAGTCCCGCCTTCAGCACGACCCGCTGTGCGGTCACCTGTTGATGATGGCATCACTTTCCCCCTTTCGGATCACTCGTTCTCTTGTTCGTGTTTGGGGCCCTTCTCGCCTCCCTTGCTGTCGGTGTGGTCAGCTCCACCGGTGGCGCCTTACTCCGGTGGGCGCGCTCGTAGGCCCGCAGCCGCCGCAATCGCCGCCGTTCCACGGCGTTGGCCCACACGATCCAGCGGCTCTTGTCCCCTGCCAGCTGCCGACCGATGAGATACCCGGACCGTAGCCATCTGTGAAGCACGATCGGCTTGACCCCCAACTGGGTGGCCAGCACCGGCAGCCACCACTCGCCTTTGCCCGGCCCGGCCCCCGGCTTCCCCAACCCCGCCGGGATGCCGGTCAGGCCGAACCGTCCGAACAGACGCCTGACCGTGCCCTCCGTGAAGGCCTGGCCGCGTGGCATAATGAACCCTTCCCGATTGAGCACCGCAGCGATCTGTTGGCCCGTCATGCCCTGCCCGCGCAGGATGCTTACCCGCTCCTTCAACTCCTCAAAACGCGCTAGCCGCTCGTAGCTCCGCAGCCCCTGCCGCACGACGTGGTGCCCCAACGCCCCTCCCCTCCAGTAGACCACGACATCGACCAACTCGGTCTCGCCCTGCCGCGCCAGCTCGACCCGATCGATCAGCAACCGGACGACCCCTCGCCGGTCCGTCCCGCGCGTCGTGGCCGCTTGCCATAACCCCGGCAGGTCGGTCGCCAGTGCCCGGATGCGCGCCCGCTCCGCCACTGTCAACTCGCGCGGCTGCTCGGCCTGGAACCGGGCGTAGTCCTCCTCCACCCGCAGGGCCTCCGCCAGCCTCTCCTCCCAGCGCCTCTCCAGCTCCCGCGTTACCAGCCGGTTCTCCGGCTCGGCCGCGTCGTACTGCCGCCGCGCCCGCTCGGCCTCATAGCGGGCCCGCTCCATCTTCTGCTGCCAGGTGGCGTGCAGGCGGTCCCGGTCGCGGCCCGCCTGCTCGGCCGCCCGCAGGCTCAACTCCAGCGCGGCCGGCTGCACCGCTTCGAGCACCAGCGACTCGATGAGCCGGTCCACCGGCAGCGCCGCCAGGCTCTGACAAAGCGGCCCGCTGCCCTCGTAGTGGCCGGGGTCGCAAACGTACCGGGGTTCGCGCGGCTCGTGCGTCTTCGCAGCCGCCATCGGCCGACCGCACCGTCCGCACCGGGCGATCCGGTTGAGTAGCGTCGAGGTGCGGGAGCACTTCTTGCTCGTGCCCCGGCCCTTATCGTTCTCAGCCATCCGCCGCCGGTTCTCCTCGTACTGCTCCCAACTAATGTAAGCGGGGACCCGGTCGTGCAATAGGCACAGCCACTCCTCCTCCGGGACGGAACGCAGCCCGACCTTGCCCTCGGCCTGCTTGGTCCGATCGACCTGGCGCCGCCCGTACACGTACGCCCCGGCGTAGAACGGGTGGCGGAGCATGTCGTAGATGGTACTGAGCCGCGGCCGACGCCAGGTCAGGGCGCCCTTATCCGGTCCGTGGTACAACCGCACCCCCAGGCGGATGTCGTGGGCGATGAGGTAGGCATGCGCCTGCCGCGCCGACCCCAACTCGGCCACCTTCTCGAAGACGATCCGGACGGACGAGCGGGCCTGCTCATCGGGCTCCAGGGCAATGCCCCCTTCTGGCGTGCGGACATACCCGATCGGCACGAAGCTGAACAGCTCGCCGCGCCGGGCCTTGTTCAACTTCCCTTGATGCAGCCGCGAGCGCAGCACATGCAACTCGGCCTCGCTCATCATCCCGCGCAGGCCGAGCAGCATGCGGTCGTTGTGGTCGATCGGGTCGTACACCCCGTCGGCGTCCGCCAGCAGAACCTGGAACAAGGCGCACAGCTCGAGGAGTTGGTGCCAGTCCTTGCAGGACCGGGCCAGTCGGCTCATCTCCCGGCCGAACACGATGCCGACATGGCCCAACGAGACCTCGGCCAGCAGCCGCTGGAAGCCGAGCCGGTTTTCGACTGACTGGCCGCTGACTCCCTGGTCGTCGTCGATCACGAGGACGCGCGACTCCGCCCAGCCGAACTCGATGGCCCGGCGGCGTAGCTGGTATTGCAGGTCGGCGGATTCGCGATGGTCGGCGACTTGCTGGGGGGTCGATTGCCGGACATAAACGACCGCCAAGCGGTCCAGATGGCGGGCTAGGATCTTCTGGGCGGAGAGCGGGACGAAGGGCTTAGCGCTGCTCATGGCTTTCCTCCTCGGTGCTGGCCGCGAGTTGCCCGGCGAGCATCCGGCCGAGGAGGCGAAGCAGCTCCTCCCGGTGCGTCGTCGGCAGGTCGTGCCACTGGGGTAGGAGAGGGGGTAGACGGGGCGTCAGGCGCGGGGGCGCAGGGTTGGGTGGGGACATGGTGTGGATCCTCCGTTGGGTGTCACTGCTTGTCGTTGACACCAGCGGGCCAGCTCCAGCAAGGCCCACGCGTCTACGACGACAGGTGTCGTTGTAGTGGTCTTGACAACGGTCGTCCCGACAGGGGGTTCCTGTCGGGACTGTCTTCGTCTTCCACAACAAGGCTGCCAACCGCCTCAAGATCCTCTACTGGGAACGGTACGGCTGGTGCTTGTGGTGCAAACGATTGGAGCAGGGACGCTTTCACTTCCCCACTGCCGACTCGACTGCCCTAGAACTGACGCCGGGGCAGTTGCAGATGCTGCTGGACGGCATCGACCTATCCCACGTCCGCCAGTTCAAACGCTACCAGCGCCCGGTCGCCGGCTGAGAGGTTCTTGCTGTCGTTGCGCCAGCGGCACGCCCCCCAGGCGTGCCGTTTTTCTTTCTGCTCGTGCAGCTGTGCGCCTGTGCGGCTGGACGGCGCCGGGGTGCGTCCGCAGTCTGAGAGCATGCAGGACACGGCCGTTAGCGTTGACACGCCTCTGCCGCAGGACGTCGCCGGCTTGCAGCAGTTGGTCCGCCAACTCCTGGCGGAGGTGGCGCAGTTGCGCCAGGAGAATCAACAGCTCCGCGAGCGCTTGGACCTGGCCCTGCGGCAGCGCTTCGGCCGGCGCTCGGAGCGTCAGCGTCAGCGTGTTCGGCCTGCGGAGGTCGCCGCCGAGCCGGTGGCCGAAAGCGGTCACGGTCGGCAGACGCTGCCCGAGGGCCTGCCGCGTCAGCCGGTTGTACATGATCTGACCGAGGCAGAGAAGCTGTGCCCGTGTTGCGGCCGGTTGGCGCGTGCATCGGTGAACAGACGAGCGAGCAGCTTGATTATGAGCCGGCGCATTACTTCGTCTTGCGGCACATCAAGAAAACCTACACCTGCCGGCAGTGCGACTGCGCCGCTACGCCAGAGCAGCGTTTCCAGACAGCCGGGCCGGCGGTGGTCGGCCCGATCCCCAAGGGGCTGCCCGGCCCGGGGCTTTTGGCGCACCTGATCACGAGCAAGTACGGCGATCACCTGCCGCTGTATCGGCTGAAAAAGATCGTGTCCCGCAGCGGCGTCAGCCTGGCCCGCTCAACCTTATGCGACTGGATGAAGTCGGCGGCGGACCTGCTGGCGCCGCTGGCGGCGCTGATGCAGGTGCGGGTCTTACACTCGCGGGCGATCCACAGTGACGATACGCCGGTGCCCTTCCAGGTGCCGGGCCAGGACAAGACGAGTACCGGACACCTATGGGTGTATATTGGCGACGAGCTGCACCCGTACACGCTGTTCGACTTCACGACGCACTACCGCCGCGACGGCCCCGCCGGCATCCTCCAAAGCTACACGGGATACCTGCAAGCCGACGCCCTGGCCCAGTACGAGGGGCTGTACGCGACGGGCCAGGTCAGGCACGTGGCCTGCTGGGCACACGCGCGGCGCAAGTTCGTCGAGGCGCAGGGCAGCGACGCGGGGCGTGCCGAGACGGCGCTGGCCTTCATCGGCCGGATATATGCGGCGGAGAAGGACCTAGCGAAGCTCGTGCCGACCGCGGAGAACGAGGCGCTGCGGCAGCAGCAGCGGCACGCGCGGGCGACGCCGATCCTGGAAGAGATCCACAGCTGGCTGGAGCAACACGGCAGTCAGGTACTGCCAAAGTCTCCGATAGGGGAGGCGATCAAGTACGCGCTGAAGAACTGGGAGGCGCTGGGCGCTACCGGGAGCAAGCGTACCTGTCGATCGACAACAACCTGTCGGAGCGGACGCTGCGGCAGGTGGCCATCGGCCGCAAGAACTGGCTGTTCTGCGGCAGCGCCGAGGGCGGGCGGACGGCGGCAGTGTTGTACAGCGTAGTGGGGACGTGCAAGCACCTGGGCATCGACCCGTTCCGCTATTTGCGAGAGGCGCTGCCCGGGCTGTTCGCGCTGGGGGATAAGCCGGCTGATGAACTGTTGGCGCGTTGGCTCCCCGATGCGTGGTCGAAGCGGCAAGGCGTGGCCACGACAGCGCACCCATCGGCGCAGCCCGAGGTAGACGAAGCGAGACGAGGGCAGGGCCATGAATAGCGACCGGTCGGGGTCATCGACGAGTACCGAACAAGAGATCCGGGCGAAGTTCAACCTGCTCCGGCCCCACTTGCAGGGACGCCTGCGCGGCCTTTGGGCAGCTGCCGAGGCCGCGAACCTGGGCAGGGGCGGCATCAAGCGCGTTGCCGCAGCCACCGGGCTGAGCTGCGCCTGCATCTCGTCGGGGCTGCGCGAACTGCGCACGGGAGAGCGGCCTCCGCGGCGCGGCGCGGGCGAAGCGCGGCCCTCAGTTCTCCGAAGACAAAGATCCTACCCTTCTGCGCGACCTGGAACAGCTGCTCTCCGATGAAGTGGCAGGAAACCCCATGAAAGACCAGAAGTGGGTGCGCAGCAGCACCCGCAGGCTCAGAGATCAACTGAGGGAGAAGGGCCACTCGGTCGGCCACTGCACGGTGCATCGGCTGCTCAAGAAGATGGGCTTCTCGTTGCGGGCCAACCGGAAGCGGCGCGGCGGATCCCGGTGCCCCGGGCGGGACGAGCAATTCCACTACATCGCCGCCCAGAGGAAGGTCTTCAGCGAGGCTGGGCTGCCGGTCATCAGTGTGGACACGAAGCAGAAAGAGCTGATCGGAGAGTTCCGCAACCGGGGCCAGGCCTGGTGCCGGCAAGCCGCCGAGGTGAACGAGCACGACTTCACCAGCACGGCGGAATGCCGCGCAGTCCCCTTCGGCATCTACGACGTGCAGCGCAACGAAGGCCACGTAGCCGTCGGGACATCAAACGACACGCCGGAGTTCGCCGTGAACGCAATCGCACGGTGGTGGGAGCAAGAAGGCAGCGCGGCGTATCCGACAGCAGAGCGGATATTGATCCTGGCGGATTGCGGCGGGACGAACGGCTGCCGCTGCCGTGCCTGGAAACTCAACCTCCAGGAGAAGGTGTCCGACCGGTTCGGGATGGCGGTCACCGTCTGCCATTATCCCCCGGGATGCTCGAAGTGGAACCCGATCGAGCACCGCCTGTTCAGTCAAGTCAGCATCAACTGGGCGGGCAAGCCGCTTAAGACGTTGGGACTAATGCTGGGATACATCCTGGGCACAACGACCAGGACGGGGTTGACCGTAACCGCCCACCTCGACGAGAGCTTGTACCGCAAGGGCCAGAAGGTAACGCGGGAGGACATGGATCGGTTGAGCCTCACGTCTCACGCGACCTACCCACGCTGGAACTACACAATCAGCCCGAGACGGTGAGCCGCACTCTTGGCTGCACCAAGCCAGCCCGTAAGCGGCCAAGGTTGTGGACGTGGTTCACCGGACGTGTACTCTTCACCGCTACCGAAGCCCCCGCGCCCGAGGAACGGGTTGCGCATCTCCCCGCACCCGCTGCCCCGCCCGGGGACGACCGCATCACTCCGCAGCCTCGTTCGCCTCAATCCACTGCGGAAGTCATCCCTTGGGTCGAACCCGCCAACCAGACGGCCGGCCCAAGTCAGGGCGGTTCGCTCGAATTCAAGGCCGTGGTCCGCAACGATCCCGATAAAGCCCTCAAAGGGATTGTCCAGTGTCGCCTGACTGCTGAAGGATTGCACATGCGCCAGGCCAGGAAACACGACCTGAGCCTCGGCGTCGGTTCCAGGGCAACCTACCTCGAAGGGAACCGCTTCGCGTTGCCTCTTGGGGGGCGAATTGTGGAGTTTGCTGTCGCCAGTTGGGGGGTCTACCAGGAACGTCTGGCCCACGACCTGTGCCAGTTCCTGAAAGGCGAACGGCCGCCCCTGCGTGCGGGGGAGTATACCGTCCCTCGCTATCTGTTTGCGATGGCCGTGCTGCCCGTGGGAATTCCAATCCTGACCCTGGGCGGCGCTGTGGGGCGCGCTGGGATTCGGTCTGGCCGGCGCTTGCCTGGGCATCGCCCGCCGCGAGCGCTGGCCGATCCTCGTGCGGCTGCTGCTGTCGTTGCTTTTGACTCTCCTCGGCTATGGCCTAGTGGCCATCGTCCTTCTGTCTTCGCATCGGCCGCGCTGGTTCGACAAGGATCAACCGGCGAATACCGTCCAGACGGCTCGGGGACCGGCGGAGGAGCGGAACGAGCGACTCCAGGGGATGGAGTGGAAAGGGGAGGCGCCGCGAGGGCGTCTCCCTGGCCATCTCTCCGGACAGCCAGTTACTGGCAGCCGCCCACGGCAGCACGCTTTCCCTCTGGGAACTGGACACCATTATTCCCCAAACCCTTCCCGAAGGGAAAAAGTAGAATTAGTCAAGCCGCTTGCAGATGTCTACCTTCACCCGCGCAGCCAATCCAGGAGCAATTCGGTCTTTTTTGTAAAATAATCTTCTCGGACCTGGACGGACGGCATTCGCTCCCACTTTTCCCGCGTTCCGGCGACGAGCACCTTCCGCGGGGCGATCGCGGCCAGCACGTCAGCGATGTCGCCGAAGTCGCGCAGTAGCCCCGGCAGGATGCTGGCGGCGTTGATCGCCTGGCCGCGCACCGCGAACAGCGGCAGAAAACTGGGCAGCATCTCCTCGACCGCCACTTGCCGGATGGCCGGCTCCACGGCGGCCGCCAGACAGGCTACCAGGGCGGCATCCCGCCGGGCACACAGCACCACATCCGGCGGATTCGTCTTGCGCTTCACCTTCGCCACCGCCGCTAACACATCGGCCACGCGCATGCCCAAGAGCGATTGACCCACCAGGAAGGCGTTGTAAGCGAGGTTCTCCTCGACCCCGGATAACGGATCGCCGTACTCGTGTCCTTTGACGCGCAGGTCCGGCCGCAATCGGCCCACGCCACGCGGGTCGAGGATCGACACGGCCAACTGTCGCCGAGCCAACTCCCGCAGGAACGCTTCCTCCGTCTGCCAGTTCGACGCCTCCACGCCGTTGACGCACAGAAGGAGCGTCCGGTTTTCCTCGCCGCCCGTGTTCACTTCGGACAGGTGGAAGTGCGCCGTCTCGGGATCAAGGCGGAGCAGTTTTTTCAGAGCAACGCGCGGCGGTTTCTTTTCTTTGCGAAACGCCTCCAGCGCCAGGGGCAGGAGCGGTCGGGAGTGAAATGACAGATTGACCTGCCCTTCGGGACAGACACTCAACTCCTTGGCCGTGCGCGGCTTCACGGCGATTTCCTCAGTGGCCGACTCTCCCTTGCGGTCGTGAAGCCAACGCGCAAACCAGCGATACACCGCCTGCCGCAGCGGGAGCGTCAGGCCGTGCCGTTCATTCGCTTCCGCCATGTCGATGCGGTCGCCGGCGCCCGCGGTCTCGTAGAGCTTCTTCGCCTCGGCGAACGATTCGCGGGCGCCCTCGATGGGGAAGAAGTCGCGCACGGCCGAGCCGATCAGGGTCGGCCGCGGCACGCGCAGGGCCAGCAGGCCGGCGTGGTCGATCCCCTCGCCGACGAAGCCAAACGGGTCTTGCTCCGGGTCGGCGGACGGGTCTTCCTCGATGCGGTTGCCCATGCGTCGCGGCAGCGTCGTGATATAACAGCAAATCGCGGCCACCCGAACGCGCAGGTCCAGCGCCGCGATATAGGCCGTCAGCGTGCCGCCGCCCGAATTGCCGACGCAGCCGATCTTGTGCGCATCGACCTCGGCGAGCGAAGTCAGATAGTCGATGGCCCGCATTCCGTCCCAGATGCGGTAGCGGGCCAGGTTGCTTCCCAACAGGTAAAGCGGGTTGCCGAGCACGGCATGTTCGCCGCAGCTGAGGTTGTATCGCGATCGCTGCCTGACCGCATCCCAGAACTGGCTGCGTTCACCCTGGCCGACCGGATCGTAAGTCAGCACGACAAAGCCACGCTTGGCCAGATTGATGTGCAGCGTTTGATACGTGCCTTCCGCCTTGCCGACCGTCGAATGCCCACACGGGCTGATAATTCCCGGCACGGCTGCGTTTATTTTCTTGGGCCGATAGAGGAGGGCGGACACGAAATAATCGGGGAAGCTCTCGAAAACCATCTTCTCAATGCGATAATCATCCCCTTCGATGGTGCCGACTTTTCTGGCCTTCGGAGGTTCCGTCGGGTTCGGCAGACCGCCGATCGCGGTGAGGAACTTCTGTGCGAGATCCTTCTGCAACGCCTCTAGCTGCGCCGGGGACCGGACGGCGGCGAAGCGAGCGCGGCGCTGCTTCTGCTGCCGGGCGGCCAGATTCAGGAGTTGTTGATGCACATCTTTTTCGTAAGCCGGCTTGAGGTCTTCTCCTCGGGCCAGACCAGCGGCAGTTGCCAGGCTCACAGACAAGAAGTCGCGGCGCGATGGCGAAGACATACTTCTCCCCTTGCGAAAGCCGCAAGAATTCTGAATATCCCGAATGCCCCCGAATTGGACGCAGCTACGAGGGAGTGAAATACGGGAATGTGACTCCCTCAGTGTCGCATAATCCGGGAGTTATTCAGAGGCAATTTTGCCCATTTTTTCGGGGCAAGTAGACGGCATGATTCTCGCTGCCAGCGACTTGCGAACAAGGGAATTATCTGGGGCGGAGATCGGGACCGGCTCGCTGGCCAGGCGTGAGCCGCAAGAATCCTGAATATCACGAATGTCCACGAATGCCTCGGCCGTCGTCCACCGTGGTGGAACCACAGTGGTCCTTACGAACCGAGAAGCACGGGTTGCGGGGTACGGGAAGGTGGGGCGTGCTAGAAGCTGGCCCTCGACGGGCCGACCGGCTACAATCGGGTCGTTCTCGGACCCAATCAATCCGTAAAACCGAGGCCGCCATGCCTGCGGAGAACGCCGACCTCAACCTGCTCCTGGGCGTGCTCGCCGTACATGCGGGCCTGCTCGACGCCCACCAGTTCGCCGAGGCCTGTTCCGCCTGGGCCGTCCGACGGGACCGGCCGCTGGCCGACCTCCTGACGGAACGTGGCTGGCTGACCGGCGAAGACCGCGAACACCTCGACTACCTGCTGCGTCGGACACTCCAGAGGCACGACGGCGATGCCCACGCGAGTCTCGTCGCCCTCACCGCCGATGGGGTTCGCCAGGCCCTGTCCGTCCTCGACGACGCCGACGTCCGACGGTCCCTCGACGGCGGGCCGGATCCCGTCGCAACGACCGTCTACGAGCCGGTCAGCCGCCGCCGCTATTGCCTGACCCGCCTACACGCAAAGGGGGGTACGGGTCAGGTCTGGCTCGCTCACGACAAGGATCTGGGTCGCGACGTCGCCCTCAAGGAACTGCGGCCCGACCGGGGAGAAAGTCCCGCCGCCACAGCCCGGTTCCTGGAAGAGGCCCGGATCACCGGGCAGCTAGAACATCCCGGCATCGTTCCCGTTTACGAACTGGTGCAGTCCTCGGAGGACCGGCCCTGCTACGCCATGCGTTTCGTCGGCGACCGCCCTCTGTCCCATGCCATCAAAGAGTACCACAGCCGCCGTCAGGCCGGCGGCGTCCGACCCCTCGACCTGCGGCAGTTGCTGACCGCCTTCGTCAGCGTCTGTAACGCGGTCGCCTACGCCCACAGCCGGGGCGTCCTCCACCGGGACTTGAAGCCCCGCAACGTCGCACTCGGGGACTTCGGCGAGGTGCTCGTGCTCGACTGGGGGCTGGCCAAGATAGTCGGCAAGCCGGAGGATCCCTTGGGCCTGCCGCCAGTGACGTTGGAGCAAAATAACGACCGCGACGCGACGCGGCAGGGACAGGTGCTGGGCACACCCGCCTACATGTCCCCCGAGCAGGCCGCCGGCCGGGTGGACTTGGTGAGCGAGCGGAGCGACATCTACGGCCTGGGCGCCGTTTTGTATGCCATCCTCACCGGCGAGCCGCCCTTCGGCGGGACGGACGCTCTCGAAGTGCTTCGGCAGGTAGTGCGGGAGGCGCCTGTGCCGCCGCGGCAACGTGTGGCCGCCGCGCCGCCCGCGTTAGAAGCCGTCTGCCTGAAGGCGTTGGCGAAAGAGCCCGAGAAACGCTATCCGTCTGCCCGGGAGCTGGCCCGCGACGTGGAACGATTTTTGGCGGACCTGCCCGTGGCGGCCTACCACGAGCCGGTGCGCTCCCAGATGGGGCGTTGGGCGAGGGAGCATCAGCGGCTCGTGTCCGGGGCAATCATAATGCTGGTGTGGGGGTTGGTTGGGTGGTTGATCGGGCTGGGGATCGGGCTGGGGGTTGGGTTGGGGATCGTGCGGTTTGAGTCGTGGTTCGAGTAGGCGAGCAATGCTAGGGCCGTGGCCTCCCGGAAGGCCGAGCTTGAATGAATTACTCGGTTTCTCTGTTATCACGGGAACCTACCACCATTTCGTGTGAGGAGAAGGCGGAGTGTGCTCTCGGGAGTATCCTTGGGAACCTGGTGGATGGAACCATCGACGGCCGCGGCGAGGAAGACGTTGCGGAAATGACCGCCCAAGGGTGGCAGAGGTCGATTGGGATCATACGGCAGGTCGTCCGGTTTCGTCCACGGCACCGACTGAGCAGCTTCGACAATCAGAATGGTGTTGGCCGTGCCCCCGGGGAAATCCCCTAACTTCAGGCCGCGTGTCTTCTCGAAGGCAGCACCGTTGCCGACGAATACCCGGTAATAGGTTTGATTCGCCGGTGCCGCCTCCTGAACGGGTCCGTAAGTCGTCGTGGTCGTAAAGAGTTGGTAAGTCTTGATCTCGTACCCTTGCAGTAAACGCTTGTTGTTGGGGCCGTCCCACGGCTCATCGAGCTTACTTAGATTATAAATGTTTGACTGTTCGATGAAGGGCAGAATGGCCACGCGCCAGCTGAGCAGCGGTTTGCCGTTCTTGTCGCAGATGGCCGCGGGGGGGAGCGGCCGTAAACGGATTGATAATTGTGCATGGCGAGGCTGATCTGGGCGAGGTTATTCATCGAACTTGCCCGAACCATGGCCTCCTTCACCTTCTGGATTGCGGACCCCAGCAGGCTGATCGCCACCACGCTCGAGCAGAAGACGAGGGTGCCGACGCAGGCGGTGAAGATTCCGACGATCGCCCGGGTCTGCCCGCCGAGTCGGTTGCCACTCCGGCCGATATCCTGCAAGGCCAGGATGCCCATGAGGACTGCGGGCAGCCCCGTCAGGACGTTAAAGAACAAAGAGGCGATGCCGAGGACGAGGCTGATTGTGGCCTTGCCGCTCGTGCCAACGGTTCCTTCGTCAGCAGCCTCGCCCTCGGGCGGCGCGGGCAGAGCGGGTCGTAACCTTTGGACTTTCTCTTCCGAATGGGGCGGCGGCCGCGCGGCGTCGTCCGGCCGAGCGGCTTCCGCAGAGGTGCAGGGAATGAGTTGCCGTCGGCCGCAGACAGGACAGATCGCTTGCTGACCCGCCTTCTCCTCCCCGGCCTGGAGTTGCTTGCCGCATTCACAACTGAAGTGGATCATGGCGACCTCATCCGGTCACTACTCACGGCATCGGACTCGACGAAAGCAGCATGGGGACGAGAGAGACATTCACGATTCCTGTGGCTCTCCGAGTCGTTGGTAGTATGGTGGGCTTCGCATCGTTCGGCCAACTCTACATGGTCCTCGCCCCAAAGAGAGCCAAGCCGTAACGGAACCCAGGGCGGTTTCCTTTTTGTTCGGGGCGGTGGATGGTCCCTTGGCTGGGAAACAGGGGCGTTTGGTTCGGGAGCCGTCTTGCTTGAGGTTGAGCAGCCTCCCGGCTCTTGGTGGGAAGGCGGCTTCTCTGACTGGAGCCGTTGGCAAGTGGCAATTTGGCAATCTCGCCCAAAATAAAAGTCGTAAGATAATGATTTTAAATGGATTATAACGAAGACACCACTCTGCCAAACGGTCGGTCTATTTGGCAAAGTGGCAAAAACCCCCCACCTCCTCTTGGGGTTCCCTGCTCCGCTTGGGAGGGAAGACCCTTGCCGACAGACCAAGGCACAAACCACCCACTCGCAACCCCCTTGGCCTCCACCATAACAGGAAACGGACCTGTAACGGAACCGTGCGGGCATTCCTTTTCTGAAGGCCGATAAAGCCGGGACTCCAACCTGGCCCACCGCCAGGGGGGCGACCCCTGGATCGCTTGGGGAGCGAGTTGTTGCAGATTCATCGTCTCAGTTGGCGTGCGCTTCGAGAGGAAAGAGCGGACGATCAGAAAGGCGACCAGGCAGAAGATGGCGATGGCAACCACGATAGCCAGCTTCATGACCTTCCGTTCCAAATCCTCCTCGCCTTTGCCGGAGCGACTCGGTCTCTTCTTACTTGTAACCGAAGGTCTCCGTTTGCCGACCGTCCGCCGGCCCTCCACTTCCACGGCCTCCAGGGCTGCGGCTTGCTCCCTTTCCTCGATGGGGTTATGCGTGGAGCGGCCCTTGGGGGCAGTTGATGGTGCGACGGGAGCGCTGGCTCGGCCCTTACGGGCCGCAGGGGACTCCGCCGGACTCGTGGGGATGGGATGCTTCACTCTCTCCAGCGCTTGCCAGACCGCCTGCGCCGAGGCGGGTCGGTCGGCTGGTTTCTTCTCCAGTAGCGACAGGACCAGCGAAGAAAAAGCCGGGGGCAGCGAAGGATTCAGTTCACAGGGTGGGATGGGCGTCGCGGACGCCACGGCCAGGAGCACGGCGGTCATGCTCTTGCCGCGGAACGGCAACTGGCCCGTGCTCATGCGGTAGAGCAAACAGCCCAGGCTGAATAGATCGCCGCGATGATCGACCGGCTCGGCGTTGGCCTGCTCCGGAGCCATGTACGAGGGCGTGCCGACGATCGTTCCGGTCTGCGTCAGGTGGGCGTCCTCGTTGGCGGCGCGGGCCAGTCCGAAATCGACGATGCGAACCCAGTCGCGCTCTTCCTCCAACCAGATGTTAGCGGGCTTGATGTCGCGGTGGATCAGCCCCTGGGCATGTGCCGCCGCCAACCCCTCGGCGATCTCCTGACCGATGCGCAGCACCTCGGGCAGCGGCAGGAAGCCGCCGAGGTCGTTGAGCCGGTCTTGCAGCGATTGGCCGCGCAGGAGCTTCATCGCCAGGTAAGGGATACCGCGTTGCTCGCCCACCTGATAGATGGTGACGATGTGGGGATGGTCGATGGCCGCCACCGACTGTGCCTCGCGGAGAAAGCGGCGGCGATCGGCTTCACGGGCGCCCAGGTCGGCCTTCAAGGACTTCAGCGCCACCGGACGTTTGAGGGCCACGTCCTCGGCCTGGAAGACAATGCCCATCGCGCCGGAGCCGAGGACTTTCATCACGCGGTAGGGGCCGACCCGTCCCAACTCTCCAGGTGCCTGGGGAGGGTCCAGAAAGGCCAAATCCCTATCCGAGTGGATGGTGTCCGACTCGAAATCCGTGCCGGAGTCGGCCACGGGCAGCGACGAGGTGGCTGTCTCGCTGGGGTCGGCCGTGGGGAGCGCCGGCCACGCTTCCACGCCGGCGCCGCTGAGGGCGTCGAGGGGCGCTTCGACCATTTGCTTGCAGCGCGGGCACTTCCGTCTCGCGCCGGCCAAGGCTTCCTGGACCCGCAGTTCGGCGCCGCAATTGGAACACAGAAAGGCAATCATGCGCGGCAACCTGACCTGTTCGAGGCTTGGGCCGGCGAGATTCTCCCCGCCGCCCCCGGAGAAGCGGTACGCGGACAACGTGCAGGGGGATTATCGCACAAGCCGGCAAGCTGTCAAGGAACGGCACCCGGTTCATAGCTTGAGCAGGCGGCGCGCGTTGCCGCCCAGGACTTGTTCTTCCTTGTCCCGAGGCAGCTTGAGCAGGCGTATCTTGTACAACTCGATGCGTGCGTCCACCAACGGCGCGTCCGAACCGAACAGCAACCGCTCGGCCGGCAACTCCTGCGCGGCCTTCTCCAGGTAGCGAAAGAACACCACCCCCGACGTATCCATGTGCAGGTTGGGCAGGCTCTTGCTCGCCTCGATGGCCAGCAAATGGTCGCGCCAGTTTCGGGAAGCAAAACTTCCGAGGTGCGCGAGGATGAATTCGATCTTCGGGTGCGAACGGACCACCTCCAGGCAATCCTCAACCTTCGGCGGGTGCATGAGGATCGGGATGCCCAGTTCCGCCACCACCTCCAGAATTTCCGGTGTGGGGACCGCGTGGAGTTTCAGTCCCTTCAACCCCAGCTTGCGGACCTCGTGCGTCAGCAATTCACGTATCTTGCCGGCCTCCCCCTTCGGATCGTGCTTGGCGAAGCCGATGAATCGATCCGGGTGCTTCCGAACGTAGCCAGCGATCTCCTCGTTGGCCTTTTCGTAAGTGATATTGTGGATCGGGAAAATCACCGACCTGTCGATCCCGGCCTCGTCGGCCTGATGCAAGTTCCACTTCGGATCGTTGTAAGTGGTCCACGGGTCGGCGACCGGATCGCCCTTGGCGAAGTTCAGCCCCCGTCCCGAGTGGCCGTGTACGTCGATCACCAGAGGCCGGGCCTTCGGCTCCTCCGTCAGCGCCTCCGCCGCCGTGAGACTCCCGCCCAGCAGCAGACCGCGCTGGACAAAACTCCGTCGGTTCATCGTCTCTCCTCCGCTTCGTTCACCGATTATCCCTAATTCACGAGGACAGTGATTCTGTCTTTCATCTCCCTCCCCCCTTGTAGGGGAGGGTAGGGGTGGGGGGTGAGAGCGCCCTCTACCCCCCACCCCTACCCTCCCCCACAAGGGGGGAGGGAGTAAGAAGGACCCTCCCCCTCAAGGGGGAGGGAGAAGAGCATACTACTTCAATTCCTTGATGAAGATGTTGCGGAACTGCACCAGGCTCGGCGGCCCCTTCCACTTGCCGGCCTTGGCGTCCCACTGGCCGTGATGTTGCAGCCCGATCGGGCCTTCCGCTGGCACGCCGGGCAGCTGGGCGTCGCTAATGACTTCCTCCCCGTTGAGCTTTACCCACAGGTGATCGCCTTTCATGGTGATCTCGAAGGTGTTCCACTCGCCGCGCGGCTTGTCCGCCCGCTTTTTCGGCGTGACGGCCGCCCGCACTTCGGCCGGCATCTTCTTGTTCGTCCGGTAGCCGTACACTTCACCCGAACCGATCGGCCACATCCAGATGTTGACCTGGCTCCGGCCGGTACCGCGCAGGAGGATTCCCGAATCGGCGTCTTCAACCTCCACCATCTCCGGCTTGCCGTCCGCGCCTTTCTTCTCCTCGCCGTCCGGCCCGATCACCGGCACCTTCCAGGTGTAACCCGGCTCGGGTTTCAGACGCCAGTCGATGCGCAGGACAAAATCCTTGAACGATTGCTCGCTCCACAAGCTCTTGTCCTTGCCCTTGGCCTCACTGCGGGCGTCGTAGTCGATGACGCCGTCCTTCACCTTCCAATGGTCGTTGTCGCCGACCGGCACCTTCCAGCCCGTCAAATCTTTGCCGTTAAACAGTGACGTGGAGCCTTCCGGCGGTGCCTTATCCTCGGCTTGCAAACCGGCGCACGCCAGCAAGACTACAGCTGTCACTCCCAAGATCCAGCGCTGCCCGTTCATCCGCATCACCCTCCTATGCGCGACGATGAGAAAGATCAACTCGTTGCCTTTCCGTTATAACGACCAATCCTTGCGGCGCTCCGGACGAATATACTGCTCCGCCGCGGCGACGTTGACGGCCTTCAGGTTGGCCGAGTCCCAGATCAACCGCTGGCCGGTGCGCAAGGCGACGTTGCCCAGCAGAAGGGCTTCGGTCACACCGGCTTCGAACTCGAAATTGGCCCCCGGCTTGACCTTGCCGCCCATGCAGGCGTCGAGCCATTCACGCTGATGGCCGCCGGGCGAGCGCGGCAGCGTCTTGGCCGGCCGTTTGTATTCCTTCATCTTCGCCTCGGGGATCAAGCGCGGGCCGCGGCCGTTGAACCCGCACAGGATCGCTCCCCGGTCGCCGACAAACAGCAAGCCTTCGGCATCCATTTTCCGATCGTCTTCCCATCCGTGCGCGCACGACGGTTTCAGCCCGCCGTCGTACCACGTCAGACGCACCGGCGGCATCTCGCCCCGCTCCGGGAAGTCGAAGTGGATGATCGACGCGCGCGGGAACGTCTCGGCGTAGCGCTCGGAGCAACTGGCGTCCACGCTCGTCGGCGGCCCCAGCTTCAGCGCCCGGAAGATGGTGTCGAAGCTGTAGCAACCCATGTCGCCGAGTGCGCCGCCGCCGAAGTCATACCAGCCGCGCCAGACGAACGGCAGGTAAGCGTGATGGAAGGGCCGTTCCGGCGCCGGCCCCAGCCACAGGTCCCAATCCAACCCATCCGGCACGCTCTGCGCTTCGGCGGGGCGTTCGAGTCCCTGCGCCCAGAAGGGCCGGCTCGACCAGTTATGGACCTGGCGCACCGGGCCGACGGCGCCGTCGGCGATCCACTCGCACAAAACGCGTGTGTCTTCCGAGGCGGCGTTTTGTACGGCCACCTGGGTGGCCACGCCTTTCTCGCGCGCCACAAGGGCCATGCGCCGCGCCTCGTAGACGGTGTGGGTCATCGGCTTCTGGCAGTAGACGTGCTTGCCTTTCTTCATCGCGGCCACGGCCACCGCCGCGTGGAGGTTATCCGTGGTGCCCACCACGACGGCGTCCACGTCGCTCTCTTTCTCCAAAAGCTCGCGGAAGTCGCGGTACGCCTTGCAGGCGCGATACTCACCGGATTTTTTGCACAGCGCGTTGTAGGCGTCCACGATTTTCTGACACGGTTCGCGGCCGGCCATGCCGCTTGTCGCCTTCGTCGAGCGGGTCAGTTGAATGGGCTTGTTGGGGCTGAGCTGGTCCCAACCCGAGGTGGTGCCGAGCAGCCGGCGGACGCCGTTGCAGAACTCGTTGGGACTCCACTGCGGATAATCCGCGCTGGCCGCGTTGGGATCGCAGACGGCGACGGCCTGCACGTCCTTGTCGCGCAGGAAGCCGAGCATGACGCGCAATCCTTGCGAGCCGACGCCGATGAAGGCGAGGTTAACCTTGCCGCTGGGCGGCGTTTGTCCGGCCCCTCCCAACACGGAACGGGGCACGATGGTACAACTGGCGGCCGCGGTGACGGCCGTGGCCAGGAATTGGCGCCGGGCGATCTTCGGTTTCGCGTCGGTCGAGGTCGTTGTCGGCATCATGGGACACCTCGGAGTGGTGCGATCCGGATCGAGAGGGAGGAGCCTACTCGCTGAACCCTCTGGGACCGGGGTTCGAGTTCGACCGCCTGAGCCTATCCGTGCGCCGGCACGACTTCAACTCATTTCCTTGGCGGCGCGGAACATTTCTCGTCACCCGGCTCGACGGGACCAAGGAGGCCGCTAGCCACGTCCGGAGTACGCGCGAGCGCTCCTCTTGCAATTTGCTTCTTGGGGATGGAAAATGAATAGTTCGTGGTTTGAGAATCGGTGCGGCGGCGAAGCCGTGCCGGTTCGTCCGGTGTGGGACGCGGTAGCCCCGGTGAGAGCGGCTGCCGTGAGCGTCGATTCAGGGCACCCAGAGAAAACCGACCGTGGACCAACCATCCCCCGAGCAGTTCCTCCAGGCCAGCGGCATGACCGCACCGCTTCAATTCGAGATCGAGCACGCCGAGCGGGACGAACGGGTGCGGCAAACCCTTCCCCTGCCTTTCGCTTTGATCGGCCGCGATGAACGGGCCGACCTCCGCCTGACGGACAAGCGCGTTAGTCACCGCCACGCTTACCTGCAAGTCGTGGCCGGACGACTGTGGTACGTCGATCTCGACAGCCGGGTGGGTACGTTGAGGGAGGATGGCCGATCGGCTCAGGCCCCGCTGGATCCGGGCCAACGTCTTCGCATCGGCCCTTATTTCATTCGTTTAACGGGAGGAGGCCAGGAGGCGGTTGCGGGTGAGATCCCCCTTCCGAACCCGTTGAGCAGCGATTCGTTCGATTCCTCCACGGGACCGGCGATGGCCCTGGATTTTCTCGAGGGCGCGGCCAAGCAGCCCTTGTGGGTGATAAACCGTCCCCTGACGTTAGTGGGACGCGGCGATTCGTGCAAGATTCGTCTGCATAGCCCGACGGTGTCGCGGACGCACTGTGCCCTGCTGCACACGCCGGCGGGGTTGTGGGCCATCGACTTACTGGGGCGGGATGGGATCGCGGTCAATGGCGCGCCGGTTCGCTGGGCGCTGCTGGCGGACGCCGACGAGCTGCGCATCGGTCAATTCGTCATCCGCGTCTGCCGCCGCGATCGCTCCGCCCCGGAGCCGCGGAAAAGTTTGGCGCTCACCCTGCACCAGCCTCCGCAGACCAGCCTGGAAGAGATTTGCAACGCCGCCCGGGAACTCGCGCCCAGTCCCTCCGCCGTGGCCACGACTGCCGAGGCATCCTTGATTCCGTCTCTCGTCTCGCAGTTTGGGCTGATGCAGCAGCAGATGTTCGATCAGTTCCAGCAAGTGCTGATGACGATCGTGCAGACGTTCGGCAACTTGCACCGCGATCAACTTCAGATCGTTCAGCGCGAGATAGACCAACTCCGCGAACTGACGCGCGAACTTCAGGGAGTGCAATCGAAACTGGCCCGGCAGGCGGAAACGAGGTCAACTGATATACCGCGACCCCTCTCGTTGCTCCAGTCCTCCGCTCCCGCGATACCGGCTCCTCGGCGGGGGATGGGGCCGACTCATGCCGCCCCTGCTCCGACATCGCCCGCTCGCCCCAGGGTAGCGACGGAAACCGTTCCCGCCGCGCCCGCCGCGAGCACGCTTCCTTCTCCGGAATCCACTCTCCAGTCCGATACGGAGGTCCACGCCTGGCTGAACCAGAGGCTTTCGGAGCTTCAACAAGAGCGACAAAGCCGATGGCAGAAGATTCTCCAGGTCGTCACGGGCAAATAATCGAGCGGGCAGCCAAGTAAATCATCCCAAAAAGCGTCGGGGGCCGGCTGGGGTCACTTCCCCAGCCGGCCCCCGACTCATTGAGCGAGCCTCTTTGCACGGGCACTCACATCGTCGAACCGGACGAGAGGCCGTCTCCGAGAGCACGGCCCAAAAGCTGGCCCAGCGGCCCCGAAGCCGCCTGCTGTTGCAGTTGCGACAGCAGCGCGCTCAACCCGCTGGATTGGAACATCTGCTCTAACTGCGACTCCATGAACAAGAGGTCGTTTTTCACCGCGTTCTCCAGCGACGAGAAGACGGTCATCAGGTCCGATTCCAACTGCTGCAACAGGCCGCCGCCCAGCGGTGAGGACGACCCAGAGTTGCCGTTCAAGAGAGAGGACAGACCGCTCCCCAGCGGCCCGCTGCCCAGGCCCGAACCCGACAAGAGAGAACCGACCGGACCACTCAGACTGTGGCCCACACCGGAACCTCCGGAGGAAACGAGATCGCCCCTCAGGATAGAACCACTGCTCCCGAGGCTGACCTCGTCGATCAAGCCGGTGCTGCCGCTGGTGCCGAAGGCGACAAATTTGAGGGTGTGGTTGCCGCCGCTGACGGTAAACGAATTAGTGGTGTAGGCGTTATAGGACGTGCTGGAAGGGATGATAGTGCCCACTGTCCGGCCGTCGATCTGCACCTTAATGGTCGCGCTGCCGGGGTAGTTACCGCGCTGGGCGGCCTCGAAATTGACCGTGTAAGTGCCGGAGTTGATGGCGACCGACTGGCTGACGCTGCTGCCGCCCTCCATCCAGGCGACCTGGGTGCCTTGCGGTGCGTTGGGGTTGCCGGAGGTGATACCGCTGCCGTTGCCGGCCACCCCGGCCGGCCCCGTGAAGGTCCACGGCGAAGCCGACGGGTCGATCGCATAACCGCTGCCCACCTGCGGCAACTCGAAGCCGGGATCGTTGATCTGGGAAGTGATCGGCGGCGGTGGTGGCGGCGGTGGCGGCGGTGGTGGCGGCGGAGGCGGCGGAGGCGGCGGTGGCGGAGGCGGGGGCGGAGGATTGAAGGACGGCTCGACCCCGGCCTGATCGATCAGGGCAGTGCTGCTGCTGAGGCCGACGCCGACAAACGAAAGGGTATGTTGGCCGCCCGATACCGCGAACGAGTTGGTCGTGTAAACGGAGTAGGTGGTGCTGGTCGGAGTCACGGTGGCGACGGTTTGGCCGTCGAACTGGACTTCGATGCTTGAATTACTGGGATAGTTGGCGGCTGGGCGGCATCGAAACTGACGGTGAAGGCGCCCGGAGCGAAGGTGACGGTTTGGGAGATGGTGCCGTTGTTCTGCAACCAGCCGACCTGGGTGCCTTGCGGGGCGTTGGGGTTGCCCGAGGTGATGCCGCTGCCGTTGCCCGCCACGCCGGCCCCCCCCGTGAAGGTCCACGGTGAGCCGGCCGGATCGACCGCGTAGCCGCTGCCCACGGGGGGCAGCTCGAAGCCGGGATCCTTGAGCAGTCCGGTGACGCCGTTGGTCAGGCTGTTGACCACGAGGTTGGCGAAGGGGGTGCCTCGACCCGTCGAAAGATCGTACCCCGGAGTCGCCGGGTAATTGGGCGAGCCCAGGCTGGAGCCGGTGGTGACATCGTGGAAGTTGCTGAAGGGCATCTGATAGATCAGGGGCAACAACTGTGTCGGGCCGTCCAGGGTGGACTGGCCGTTGAGCATCCGCCCCTGATTGGCGATGGCTACCAAGGCCGACCACTGCGGCGCCGCGTCGCTGGTGCCGCCGACCTCGCCCCAACCGCCGAACGCATACGTGGCCAGAACGGGGAAGCCGGTGTTGGGGTCGGCGTCGTAGGCCACGTCCGGATTGGTCCGCATCGTGGTGCTCTGGGTGACGATGCCGTTCTGGTAGGCCGGCTGGCGCTCGACGATGCTGATGCCGCCGCCGCTGCCGGACCAAGCTGACTCGCTCGAATAGTTATTGCTGCCGTTCAGGAACAGGCTGGTGCCGCCGATGGCCAGGACGTTGGGAGAAGTGGCCGGGTAGGATGCCGGCGCCCCGTAGTCGCCGGAAGCGGCGATGAACGAGACGCCATTGTGTCCGGCCGGCGTGGTGAACGTGTTGTCGAAGGTCGTTTCGCCTCCGAATTCACCGCCGCCGAAGCTCATCGAGACGACCGAAACGCCCGGCTGCGAGGCGGCCCACTGCACGGCCGAGAACAAGTCGGTTAATGCCGGGCTGTTGGCTTCGACCAGGAGAATGTTGGCCCCCGGCGCGACGGCGTGCGCCCATTCCACATCCAGGGCGATCTCGCCGGCCCAACCGGGATCGCCGGAGGGCAAGGTCGTGCCGCCGGTCTGGTTGACCTGGGTGAACGTGGGTGTAGGGGCGTTGGCGTTGTACGAGTAAGTGGTGGTGATGGTCGGGGTGATCAGATTAAAGGTCTGGGAGAAGGTCTGCAAATCGCCGGCGGCAGTGGGATCGTCGTAGGCATCGACGATGGCGATGGTCTGTCCCTTGCCGTTGGCGGGGACGGAGCCGTTGAGGAAGCTGATCTGATCGAAGCCGTACGCATGGCGAATCTGGTCGGGAGTATAGCCGCCGACGCCGGGAGCGCCCATCGGCAAAGCGGTGCCGAAATCGTGCTCGAGGATGTACTGCGGAACGGCATTCTGAGCGTTGTTGGCCGCGACCGGCACGGCATTCAGAACGTTATTGGCCGAGAGCAGCTCACGGCTCTCCAGCCATTCCAGACGTGGCAGCCCGCGGACGATACGTGCGGGGCGGTTTTGGCGAGACAACCTATCCGAATGGGGTTGTACATAGCGCCGCCAAAGGACGGTAAGCATAATGCAGCCTCTTCACGGGGAACAAAACGGAACCACAACCTCATCGTCCCGCGTTTCTCTGCTCCCTCCCAGAGTGGAGCTTCCTCGGCAGCGGTCGAACACGCAACCGGACGGCTGCGGGACGAGCCGCGATCGAGGCATCGTTCCGGGAGGACCATCAAGAACGGCACGCAAAGGCAAGCCTGGGCGTTCCAACAGAGGTCACTACCGCGAGTACTCCGCGGCAAGCTGAGTCCGATCAGACTGCCGCACCTCTCCCCTTAGTCTGTTCCGGCGAGTACTCCAGGGACGAGGAATCGATGAATGATTTAATTTTTGAGGGTTGGGGGAGTCGCTGTCAAGAACAAAACGAGAGAAATGACGGAAATGACACCTTCTTGTCTTCCCAAAACAGGTGCCCGAATCGGCGAAAGGGTTCCCAAAAAGCGTCGGGGGCCGGCTGGGGTCACTTCCCCAGCCGGCCCCCGACTCATTGAGCGAGCCTCTTTGCACGGGCACTCACATCGTCGAACCGGACGAGAGGCCGTCTCCGGAGCGCCGGCCCAAAAGCTGGCCCAGCGGCCCCGAAGCCGCCTGCTGTTGCAGTTGCGACAGCAGCGCGCTCAACCCGCTGGATTGGAACATCTGCTCTAACTGCGACTCCATGAACAAGAGGTCGTTTTTCACCGCGTTCTCCAGCGACGAGAAGACGGTCATCAGGTCCGATTCCAACTGCTGCAACAGGCCGCCGCCTCCCAGCGGCGAGGACGACCCGGAGCTGCCGTTCAAGAGAGAGGACAGACCGCTCCCCAGCGGCCCGTTGCCCAGGCCCGAACCCGACAAGAGAGAGCTACCCTGACCGTTTAGACCATGAGTGACGCTCGACACGGCCTGGAAGGAGACCTGGCCCTGCACGGTGGCCGGGGCGACCACAATATTGACCTGATCGAGCAGGGCGGTATTGTCGCCGCCGTTGGGGTTGAGTCCGACGAACGCGATGGTGTGCGTGCCGGCCGTGACGGTGAAGGAGCCGGTCGTCAGGGTGCTGTAGCTGGTGCCCGAGGGCGTGAAGTTGCCCAGCGACACACCGTCTACTTGTACCTGGAAGGTCTGCGAGCTGGCCTGGTAGTTGCCCCGCTGCGCTGCCGAGAACGTCAGGTCGTACGTGCCGGCGGCGAAGGTGACCGATTGGCTGATGGTGCCGACTTGCTGGAGGAAGGCGACCTGCGTGCCCTGCGGGGCGTTGGGGTTGCCAGCGGTGAAGCCGCTGCCGTTGCCAGCCACGCCGGAGCTGCCACCGAAGGTCCAGGCGGTGCCACTGGGATTGTACTTGTAATCCCCAAAGGATCCCGTGCCCACAACCGGAGACTCAAAACCCGCATCACTGACCTGGGCGCCGGAAGGCGGCGGCGAGGGCGGCGGGGAAGGCGGAGGCGCGGGCGGGGGTGCCGGCGGCGCGGGCGGCGGTGAGGCGTTGGTGGACTGGATGCTCACGTTGTCGAGCAGGGCGGTATTGTCGCCGCCGTTGGGGTTGAGTCCGA
Organism: uncultured Planctomycetota bacterium; assembly: GCA_963767535.1. Taxonomy (GTDB): domain Bacteria; phylum Planctomycetota; class Planctomycetia; order Gemmatales; family Gemmataceae; genus JAJPHU01. Next base: position 2,094,062 of record CAVYEC010000003.1, on the reverse strand, counting down.
CGAACGCGATGGTGTGCGTGCCGGCCGTGACGGTGAAGGAGCCGGTCGTCAGGGTGCTGTAGCTGGTGCCCGAGGGCGTGAAGTTGCCCAGCGACACACCGTCTACTTGTACCTGGAAGGTCTGCGAGCTGGCCTGGTAGTTGCCCCGCTGCGCTGCCGAGAACGTCAGGTCGTACGTGCCGGCGGCGAAGGTGACCGATTGGCTGATGGTGCCGACTTGCTGGAGGAAGGCGACCTGCGTGCCCTGCGGGGCGTTGGGGTTGCCAGCGGTGAAGCCGCTGCCGTTGCCAGCCACGCCGGAGCTGCCACCGAAGGTCCAGGCGGTGCCACTGGGATTGTACTTGTAATCCCCAAAGGATCCCGTGCCCACAACCGGAGACTCAAAACCCGCATCGCTCGGCTGCGTGATCGTCACGGGCGGAGGCGAGGGCGGCGGGGAAGGCGGCGGCGCGGGCGGCGGTGCCGGCGGCGGGGCGGGCGGCGGGGCCGGAGGCGAAGAGACGCCGTTCACCAAACTGTTGACCACGAGGTTGGCGATCGGAGTGCCTCGGCCCGTGGTCAAGTCGTATCCGGGGCCTGCGGAGTAATTGGGACTTCCCGTAGTGGTCCCGGTGGTGACGTCGTGGAAGTTGCCGCCGGGCATCTGATAGATCATGGGCAACAACTGTGTCGGGCCGTCCAGGGTGGACTGGCCGTTGAGGGCACGCCCTTGATCGGCGAGGGCGATCAAGGCCGCCCACTGCGGCGCCGCGTCGCTGGTGCCCCCAAACGTGACCCAGGGGCCGGAACTGCCGAACGTATAGCTATCGACCACGGGGAAGCCGGTGCCGGGATTGGCGTCGTAGGCCACGTCCGGATTGGTCCGCTGCGTGGTGCTCTGGGTGACGATGCCGTTCTGATACGCCGGCTGCGATTCGTAGGCGCTGATGCCGCCGCCGCTGCCGGACCAGGCCGACTCGCTCGCATAGGTGCCGCCGGTGCCCACCGTGAGCGTCGTCCCGCCGACGGACAGGACGTTGGCCGAGACGGCCGGGTAGGACGGCGGGGCGCCGCTGTCGCCGGAGGAAGCGACGAACACGACCCCCGCATGTCCCTGCGGGGTGGTGAAGGTGCTGTCGAATTGGTTCTCGCCCTGAAACTCACCGCCGCCGAAGCTCATCGACACGGCGGAAACGCCCGGCTGGGCGGCGGCCCAGCGTACGGCCGAGAACAGGTCCGTATAATCGGAGGCGTTGGCTTCGACCAGGAGAATGTTGGCTGCCGGCGCGACGGCGTGCGCCCATTCCACGTCCAGGGAGATTTCCTCGGACCAGCCGCTGTCGGCGGTCGGCATGGTGGCGCCGCCGCTCTGATTGACCTTGGTGAAGGTGGGGACGATGGCGTTGGGGTTGTACGAATAGGTGCTGGCGAGGGTGGGGTTGGCCAGGCCGAATTGGGCATCGAAGGTCTGCAAGTCGGTGGCGATGGTGGGATCGTCGTAGGCATCGACGATGGCGATGGTCTGTCCCTGTCCGTTGGCGGTCACGGGACTGCCATTCTTGGTGAACGAGATTTGATTGAATCCGTAGGCCTGGGCGATCTGGCTGGGCGTGTTGCCGCTGGGTCCGGTGCTGCCCATGGGCGTGGCCTGGCCGTGGGTGTTGAGGATGAAGAAGGGGGTGGCGTCGGCCGAGAGCAGTTCGCGAGACTCCAACCACTCCAGTTGCGGCTGCCGTCGGGCTGGGCGGGCCGATCGGTTGTAAGAAGACACCTTGCGGGAACTTCGACGCAACCATCGGCGCCAAATGGCGGAAAGCATAGTGCGGCCTCTTCACCTATGAAATAGTTCGGAGATCAAACCTCATCGTTCCAACCGTGGCTGCTCCTGCTGAGGCAGAGCCTCATCACGGAGTGGGCGTGCCGGGGACCGCTCGATTTCAGGGCGAGAGGCGTCCGGGGGCGTTAGTTCGGGAGGACCGTCAAGAACTGCACCAGAAGGCGAGGCTGCGCGTTCCCATCGGGTTCACTACCGCGATTACACATCGGGAGAGCAAGGCGAATCGACTTTCTTGCCTCTCCCCTGAAATTTATGGCAGGGGGAGAATGCAGGGATCGAACAGACACCGGATTCTTCCATTTTTTAGGGTTGGAAGAGACCTGTCAAGGGCCAAATAGCGCGGAATATATAACAAAAAGTAAAGAATATCTCGTGCCCGAGAAAGGAGATAGGGGGGACACTTTTCGGAGTGTGAACGCCCGATCACTGCTTGGAAAGGAAATCGCCGTGGCCGGATTACAGCAGCGCCCGCAATTCCTCATCGCGGAGTGGCCGGGCAAAGCAGCAGCCATGCAGCCAGGTGTCATCGGGACAGCAGATGTCCGAGTGCCTCACTTGCACGAGGTATTTTTGGGAAAAGCCGCGGCTGGCGTGGAACAATTCAATGGAGAGTAGCTCACTGGCCTCGAATTGTCGTCCCACCAAAAGGGAGATGCCCGTGGCGGAAAGGTTTCGGATCGCCGCCGGCCAGGAACGGCCGGTGCGCGGGTCGAGGATTTGACAGCCACATCCGGGGTCGCAAATGTCCCGGCGTGCCAGGCGGCGCTCCAGGTCGTCGCTGCCGCGGAAGAGAGGCGTACTCGGTGGCTCAACTTCCGGCCGCGCCCCATCATTATTCAAGGGCCCGGATGGATCGTGCATCATCGGCTCGCTCACTCGGTCGGAAGCAAGTTCCGCCCCGGAAGACGCGACTCAGGGGGATCGGCCGGCGCGTTCCGGCGGAAGGCAACGGCGTGCCAATTGATCGCCCCGCGGCGGGTCGTCCCAACCCTGCCGCAAACAGGATGCCGTCTGCGAAGCAACCCGTTTCCCCGCAGGAGCGTGCGCCGTTCGCCCTGTCCCGCCGGCAGCCGGCGCGGACATCTCGGACGGAGCCGGGCCGCGGCCCTAGGCGGGGACGAGGGGACCGACGCGACGGGATCAAGTCGTTGGGGAAACCGGAGGTTCGTTTTCCAGCCACCGCTTGCCGCCTTCCTGGTGCAAGAGGATCGGGAATCGGGCGACGAGACTCCAGCGCATCTCAAGGGGTGGACTCCAGCTGTGCAACTTTAGCTTATGGCAGCAGGGAGTCAACCCGTCTCATCGTCTTTTTGGGATCCTCTCCCGTATGGTTTTTTCAACCTGACAGCGGCATGTCAGTTCCGGGGGATTCCAAGTCCGGGGAGCCTGCGGGATGATCCTGTTGTGCGGGTTAGGAAGACCTCAAGGTTTGTAGCGGATCTGCCGATTATTTCTGTCGGGGAGTCCTTTCCGTTTGCATGAGAAATCCCACCCCGCCTGCGCCGCGCAGGGCGGGAGGGATCCTTGCGATCACCATTGAAGGCGAGGGGCCGATGAAGGTCAAACGATGGCAAGCCGGCGGGATGCTCGTGTTGCACGTCTTTTGGGTGATCTGCCTAAGCTGTAACGGTTGCATGAACCAGCCCGCCTGCGCGGACCCCGACCCGGCCGTCCCGCGCGAGTTGCGCATGACGACGCTGCCCCCCTATGTGATCGAGCCGCCGGACATTCTGTTCGTCAACACGCTGCGCGTCGTGCCCAAGCCGCCCTACCGCATCCAACCGCTCGACGCCATCTACATTCAGGGGCAAGACGTCTTGCCGGACGCTCCGATCCGGGGCGCTTACGCGATCGACCCGGACGGGACCGTCAACCTCGGCATCACCTACGGCATGGTCCGTGTGGCCGGAATGACGATCGCGCAAGCGCAGGAGGCGATTCAGAATTATCTCAAGCAAAACGTGGTGAAAGAGCCGAAGATTCAGGTGTCGCTGGCCCAGTCGCGCGGCATGATGCAGGTGCAGGGCATTCACCTGGTGCGCATGGACGGCACGATCAGCCTGGGGGTCTACGGCAACCTGTACATCACGGGCATGACCATCGACCAGGCGCAGAGCCATTGAGCAGTTCCTTGGGCAATCGTTGCTGGAACCGGAGATTTCCCTCGACGTCTACTCCTACAACAGCAAATGGTATTACATCATCATGGACCGGGCGAGTTACGGGCAGACCATCATGCGTATGCCGATCACGGGGCGCGACACCGTGCTCGACGCCCTGAGCATGACGGGCGGGACCTTCTTCATGTCCTCGAAACGGCACATCTGGGTGTCGCGGCCCAATGGCCAGGATCCGAAGTGCCAGCAGGTTCTACCGGTCGATTGGGTCGCCCTCTCCGAAGGGGGTTCCCCCGCGACCAACTATCAGCTGCTGCCCGGCGACCGCGTGTTTGTCGATTCCAACCCGTTCATCAACGCCAACAACCGGATCATGCAGGTGCTGGCGCCGATTCAAACCGTCTTCGGCTTCACCCTGCTGGGCACCTCGGTGCTGTCGTCCATCAAGAGCTTCGACCTGCTCACCAAGTCGAGCCCCCAAAATACGGTCAACTTCGCCAACGGGAACTAAACTTGGCGCTGGACGAAGCGTCTTGTCCGACGGTAAACTGGGAAGGTATGGGCCCGACATGCCTTCCCGGAAGGGTGGCCGGCGGAAGAGGATGAGGCGGCCCGAGCGCGTTCCTCGCCATCCAGCAACTCTCAACAAGAGGAGTCTCTGCGATGAAACAGGTTTGCCAGGGGTTGGCGGCGGTGGTCCTGCTGGTGGCGGCGGGCCTGAGCTTCCAGGTCCACGCGCAGTTTGGCCCGATGCAAGGACCGGTCAGTCCCTATATCAATATCAACCGCTTCGGAGCTTCGCCGGCGGTCAACTACTTCAACATCGTCCAGCCGCAACTCCAATTCAACGCCGCCATCGACCAACTCTCCATGCAGCAAGGCAGTCTCGGGTCGGCGATGAACGCCGTAACCAACACCAACATGATGACGACCGGCCATCCCGCCATGTTCGGGAACTACCTGTGGTTCTACAGCTCGCGCGGCATCGGTGGAATGGGCGGCATGGGTGGTATGGGCATGGGTGGTATGGGCATGGGTGGTATGGGCATGGGTGGTATGGGCATGGGTGGTATGGGCATGGGTGGCATGGGGATGGGCGGTATGGGCATGGGCGGTATGGGTATGGGTGGCATGGGGATGGGCATGGGCGGTATGGGAATGGGTATGGGCGGTATGGGCATGGGCGGCACGGGTATGGGTGGCATGGGGATGGGCATGGGCGGTATGGGAATGGGTATGGGCGGTATGGGTATGGGCATGGGCGGCATGGGGATGGGTGGTATGGGCATGGGTGGCATGGGGATGGGGTACGGTGGACGGTAGCCCGAAAAGTCCACCCCGCGACTCGCTTTCTCTCGGCGTCGATTCGTCGATGGAGGCGCCGACGCGGCCGATTTTTTACCTGTCGGGCTGGACCATAAACCCTTGCCGGCCGCTGCGAGAAGCGGCCGGCAAGGGTTTTTGCTGCAGTTGCCGCCGTCGCCCGGGCGCATCCTCCGAGTTGAGCACGAGGCCAAGCGATGAAGATCCGGAAAGTCGTCGTCACGGCGGCCGGCGGGAACCAGCGGGGTCTGCCGCTGCAAGCGTTCGTGGACCGCGACGGCATCGAGAAAACGGCCCTGCAAATCATCATCGAGGAGACGGTCCATGCCGGCGCGGAGGAGATCTGCCTGGTGATCGCGCCGGGCGACCGGGCGACCTACGCGCGGGCCACCGGCCCGTATGCGGATCGACTGCACTTCGTCGAACAGGCCCACCCGCGCGGCTACGGCCATGCCGTGGCGCTGGCGCGGGCTTTCACGCGCGACGAACCGTTTTTGCACCTGGTCAGCGACCATCTCTATATCAGCCGGCAGGCCGCGCACTGCGCTCAGCAAGTCGTGGAACGTGCCCGCCAGGAAAAATGCTCCGTGTCGGCGGTGCAGGCCACCCGCGAGGCGATGCTCCCCTATTACGGCACGGGGGGAGGGCGGCGCGTGCCCGGACAGGCCGGCCTCTACGAGATCGAAACGATCCTGGAAAAGCCGACGCCCAGCGAAGCCGAGCAGAAGCTGCTTGTCGCCGGCTTGCGGGCCGGTCATTATCTGTGTCTGTTCGGCATTCACGTCTTCACCCCCCGCCTCATGGACATCCTCGGCGAATGTGTGGAGCGAGCGGGGGAAGACGAGACGATCCAGTTGTCGCCAGCACTGGCTCAGTTGGCGAGTAGAGAGCGTTATCTGGCGCTGGAGGTCCAGGGGTTGCGTTACAATATCGGCGTGAAATACGGCATCCTGATCGCCCAACTGGCGCTGGCGCTGGACGGTGCGGATCGGGAGGACGTTCTCGCCCAACTCGTCGAACTGCTTGCGCAGCGCGAGGCGTAAGACACCTCCGAGCCTGAAGCGTTAGCGAAGGAATGTCCCTTCGCTAACGCTTCAGGCTCGGACGGACAACGATGGCTCAAAAACGAGTGCCTGCAACTATGATGGGGAAGCTCCGGGGCATCATCACCGCGGACGACAGGTCCACGCGGGACACCGCCCTGGACGCCGTATGCGGGCCGATGTCCGTGACGGAACTGCTCGCGGAGTGTGCCGACCTCGATCGATTTCGCCGCGCTAGCACCAACCTGTACGAGCGCGTCCGCGCCCTGTTCTTTCTGCACGCGATCTATCGTTTCCACTTGCCCGTCGCGCCCCGACGTGCCCCGTGAGGGCGGGGTGCCCTTTCGCGGACACGAACTTCTCCTGCGCCGTCGCTTCGACGAAGCGCTCCACGTCTTTCTCGCCGAGCAACAGACGCACGGTCCCAACGACACGCTCGCCAGCGCGCTGGCGCTGGCCTACCACCAACTCGGCTTTCAGACGTTAGCCGATCAGGTGCGGCGGAGCGTGCGCGAGATGCGCGGCAACCAATGGATGTTCCGCGTCGGCCACCCCGCCGATCATCCGCTGCGCTTCCGGCCCGAACTGCGTGCGCCGGCAGGCCGGACAGTTCCTTCCCGATTCTCCGCGAATGCACGCCGGTGCGCATGGACCTGTCGCACAGCGCCTGGAGCGACATCTTCTTTCTGGGCATGGATTTCCCCGAAGGGGCGCGGGTCGTCAACGTCTCGATTGACCTGGGGGTGCGGCCCAAGGACCGCGCGCCGCGGCCGCCGGTCGAGGTCTACCTGCGCGTCCTCGACGAGCCGGTGCTTCGGCTGGTTAGCGTCGATCTGGAGGCGTCGGCCGACCTGACGACCATCGCCGAGGTCTTCGATTTCGCCCGCGATTACCTCGGTTTGCTCAAGGCCGCCGTCATCGCGGCGGGGATCGTGCCGCCCGGACTGGAAGGCTCCGAGCAGTCCCTCGAAGGTCTCTTAACGCAGGTGGTCGGGCCGGGCCTGGGACTGGAGATCGTCAGCAGTGTCAACGGCATCCCCAAGGGATCGCGGCTGGCCGTCTCGACGACTCTGCTCGGCTCTCTGATCGCGGCGTGCATGCGGGCAACGGGGCAGGCACACTCGCTGACCGGCCCTCTGGAAGAGGACGAACGCCGTCTGGTCGCCGCGCGCGCTATCCTGGGCGAATGGCTGGGCGGTTCCGGCGGCGGCTGGCAGGATTCCGGCGGCGTCTGGCCGGGCGTGAAATTGATTGAAGGCGCTCCGGCCCGGCCCGGCGATCCCGAATACGGCATCAGCCGCGGCCGGCTGCTGCCGCGCCACACCGTCCTCGGCCACGCCGACGCCCCGGAGTCCGTGCGCCAGCGGCTTGCAAGAAAGCCTGATCCTCGTCCACGGCGGCATGGCTCAGAATGTCGGGCCGATCCTCGAAATGGTCACGGAAAAATATCTGCTCCGCTCGCGAGCCGGAGTGGTCCGCGCGGCGGCAGGCTCTGGACTATCCTCGAAGAAATCCTGGCGGCTCTGCGTGCCGGCGATGTCCGCGCCCTCGGCGCCGCGACCGACCGCAATTTCCACGAACCGATCCAGACCATCATCCCGTGGGCGAGCAACTACTACACCGAACGCTGATCGACCGGACGCAGCAGCAGTTCGGCGCGGACTTCTGGGGTTTCTGGATGCTGGGCGGCATGTCGGGCGGCGGCATGGGTTTCCTCGTCGCCCCGCACGCAGAAGGCGGAGGCGCAGGGCTTCTTGCAGGCAGACGATGACGGCCCTGAAGCGCGACCTGGAACATTCGCTTGCCCTTCGCGATGGAGCCGGTCGTGTACGACTTCGCCATCAACCCGCACGGCACGCCAGGCGGCCTTGTTGATCGACGACGAGGCGCTGATGCCGGCCGCCTATTACGCCCTGCATGCGCCGAAATGGCTGCGCGAGGATCCGCGCCGCCTGACGCCCCTGCGCCGCGAGGAACTCGACCGCTTCGGCGCCGCCTGCCGCATCCGTCCCGGAGATGGCGGGACTGGTCGGGTTCCCTGTTCGACCGGCTCTTTCCCCGCTCGGCGGATGGAAGAGATCGGCCGCGGCCAGCTGGAGACTGACTGTTGACGGAGAACGGTTTCGACCGCGAGCAACACGAGCGCATCCGTTCCGACCTGCACCGGGGCCTGCATCGGCCTGGCGCAGAACCGGCTTGCCGGCCAGCACGGTCATCGAGGATGTCGGCGACGGCGACGTGGCGGACGCGACGGTAGGGCTGGGCGAATCCTACGAGCGGGTCGGCCGGCAACTGCTCGCCGAGGGCGCGGTCGGCGGTCGTCACCCTGGCCGCCGGCGCCGGCAGCCGCTGGACGAGCGGGGCCGGCGTCGTCAAGGCGCTGCATCCCTTCTGCAAGCTCGGCGGCAAGCACCGCACCTTTCTGGAAGTGCATCTGGCCAAGAGCCGGCACGTTAGCCAGACCTGCTCCGTCCCCGTGCCCCATCTCATCACGACGGGGTACTTGACCCACGGGCCGATTCAGGAGCATTTGCGGTCGCGCTGCGAACTACGGCTACGGCGGCCCGGTTGGCCCTCTCGCCCGGCCGGGCCGTCGGCCTTCGCCTGGTTCCGATGGTCCGCGATCTGCGCTTCGCCTGGGAGGAAATGCCGCAGCAGATGCTCGACGACCAGGCCCAGAAAGTCCGGGACAGCGCTCCACGCCGCCCTGATCGAATGGGCGCAGTCAAGCGGGCGAGGGCGGCGACTATACGGATAATATCCCTCTGCAATGCCTTCATCCCGTCGGCCACTGGTTTGAAATCCCCAACCTGTTCCGCAACGGCACCCTCGCCCGCCTGCTGGCCGAACGGCCGCGGCTGCGCTATCTGATGATGCACAACATCGATACGCTCGGCGCCAACCTCGACGCGGGGCTTCTTGGACTGCACGCGGAGTCGGGCCGCTGTCTGACCTTCGAGGTGATCCCGCGCCGGATCGAGGACCGCGGCGGCGGTCTGGCCCGCATCGACGGTCGCGTGAGGTTGGTTGAGGGGCTGGCCATCCCGCGCGAAGAGGATGAGTTCCGCCTGCGCTATTACAACTCGTTGACCACCTGGATCGACGTCGATTTGCTGCTCGAAGCGTTCGGGCTAGCGCGGGCGGACCTGACGGATTCGGAGCGGGTGGCGTCGCGCGTCCGGGCGTTGGCGGCTCGGATGCCGACGTACATCACGCTCAAGGATGTCAAAAGGCGCTGGGGCAACGGTCAGGAAGACACTTTTCCCGTCTGCCAGTTCGAGAAGTTGTGGGGCGACATGACCGCTCTGCCGGACGTGGCGTGTGGCTTTGTCGTGGTGCCGCGCCTGCGCGGGCAACAGCTCAAGGAGCCGGCCCAGCTCGACGGCTGGCTGCGCGACGGCTCGGCGCGGTACGTCGAATCCCTGTGCCGGTGGGAATGAATGACCAGCCCGCGACGCCGGCAAGGGCAACCCTTGCTCGCGCCGCGGGCTGGTGAAGTTGCAGGTTCAATTGAGCTTGATGTCGTGCTCCTGCTTGCCACTTTTGACGGTGTAGGCCAGGCCGGAATGGTCGGGATCGGCATACTGATCGGGGATCGCCACGAAGCGTTTGGCCCGCGCCGCGTAGTCCGGCGGCTTATAGCCGCCCTCCTCGGCCGCGGGCGGCCGGTTCTTCAATACCATGGCGTTGGGCGGTCTCAGGGAATTGGTCTCCACGGAGATTTTGACCTCACCGGGAGGTATCTTTTCGACGGAGTAGCTGCCGTCTTCCTGGATCTCCGCCATGTAACTCTGCTTGTTGGAATCGACAAAGGTGACGTTACCGCCCTTGAGCGGCGCGTCTTTGTAGTACACCTTGCCGGAAACGTTTGCTTTGGAACCGCCGCCGCCGCACCCGGCTGCCGCCAGGGACAGTGCCAGCGTCAAACCCCCAGCCCATCTTCCCAAACCGTTCCGAAGAGAAAAGCCCATGACCACTCCTTCCCTTGGGCGACCAAAGAATCGAACGATCGGCGGAAGGGCCGGCGCCGGCCTTGTCGGCGGCGCCGGCCGGCCGAGCCGATTACCAGTCCGGACCAAGGAGGTCGCCATTGTTGGGGGTCAGGGCGAACCACCACGAGGTCGCGCTGATGCCCTGGGCGCAGAAATGCACGCTGCCGTCGGCCATGCCTACGTTGATGCCGGCCGTGTGCGGCGAACTGGCGATGGATCCATTACAATTGGCGCAGGGGCCGGCGACGCCGGAGGGGCAGCTACCCACATACGGCATGATCTGTGGCCCCGGAGGGAAGGCGGCGTTGTAGGGCGGTCCCGTGTAGGGGAGATCCTCATCGGGAGAGGAAATAATCGGGCCCCAGTCCGGCCAGTAGTTATCGGGGTAATTGCCCTTGTTGCAGTCCGCCAGCTTCTCCGTGTAAAAGACCGTCATCGAGGTGCCGTCGGTGAAGCTGGCCGGATAGCGCAGGGTGTTCTTGGCCCAGTAGCCTTCGCGGAAAACGTTGCCGTTGATCCCATAGCTGGTATGGGCGACTTTGCCGTTGCCGCTCTGCGTGTAGTCCGAGGGGCAGACGTAGGTCTTGATGATGGAACTCTTGACCGCGGGAGTCCACTCCGTGTAGGTGGGATTGTTCCCATTGCGGTTGCCGCCGCCGTTGTCTCCACTGGGGCAATACGACAGGTTGTAAAGGTTTTGCTGCTCGATGAAGGGCAGCAGGAAAAAGAAGAGGCCGCCGTCCCCATTGTTCGGAGCCTGGTACGGGTTGGGGTACAAGCCGATCGACCCCGGCAGCCGGCCCTGGTTGGTGTCGGCCATGTTGACCGTGCCCAGACCGAGTTGCTTGAGGTTGTTCTGGCACTGCGAGCGGGCGGCGGCCTCGCGCACCTTTTGCACAGCGGGCAGCAAAAGGCCGATCAGGATCGCGATGATGGCGATCACCACCAGCAATTCGATCAGCGTGAAGCCACGCCAGCGACGCAATCCTCGGAGAAATGGCATAACGCCTCCAGTAAAGGGAGAGAAATAGAAACAAGCACCGCTCCCGCTCGCAGCGAGGACAACTCGCTGCCCAGGACGGTCTGGGCGAGGAGTAATGATGTCGAGTGGCTCGTTCCGGATTACCAGGTTTGAACCGGCCAGCAGGTAGGACGATCAAGAATCTGCTATCGTTGCCACTTGGAACTCGGCCGGAACCCTTCGATGGGAAAATGAGCCGGCCGGCGCTCCTTTATTTTTTTGTAAGGATCGGCGAGAGGTCTGTCAATAATAAAGAGAAAGTCTTAACAGATTGTAACCACGAACTCATCCGATAGCCTGCTGATATGTATATCTGTTATTCCGTATACAATTCCCTCCCACCTCGGCTTCGTCGGTCTGACGACTCGATCTCGACGGTAATCTTGACCGCGCTGGGTTTGGCACGCTGCCAGCGTGCCGTACGTATAGGGCACGCTGCCAGCGTGCCGTACGTATCGTTGCTAGCGTGATACAACTCCGCCCAGCGCATCGGTCTCGTGGGTGTTGTCCCGTCGTGCTATAACGATAGGGAGCCGGCTTGATCCCTTAACGGTTGAGAAGAATGACTTCCCGTCGTCGATCTGAAGACCCGCCCTCCTCGCCCGCGGAGCTTCCCCTGGACGGGCAAGCGTCTCGGCCCCGGCGCGAGGACCATGATCCCTACGCCGCCCTGCGAGTGCGGGATTATCGCCGTCTCCTGTCCGTGCTGGTGCTGAGCGGACTGGGCGGCGAGATGCAGGCTGTGGCGGTCGGTTGGGAGTTGTATCAGCGCACCCATTCGGCGGCGGCCCTCGGCTTGACGGGGTTGGCGCACTTCCTGCCCGTGCTGTTGTTGTCGCTGCCGGCCGGCCATGCGGCGGATCGCTACAGCCGCAAGCGTGTGTTGCTCGTCTCCCTGGGATTGTCGGTGCTGGCCTCGTCGGGCCTGGCGGCGCTGTCGCTCGTGCAGGGTCCGATTCCGCTGATTTATTTGTGCTTGGCCCTGGTCGGCTGCGCCTGCGCCTTCAGCGCCGGCCCGCTCGTCGCTCTTGCCGCAGCTGGTGCCGCCGCACTTGCTCGGCAACGCCGTTACCTGGAATAGCAGCGGTTGGCAACTGGCTTCCGTGGCCGGCCCCGCGCTGGGCGGGTTGGTCCTCTGGTACTTCGAGGTGCCCGCCGTCGCCTACCTGTTGACCGCCGGCTGCGCCTTCCTTGGCGCCGGTCTGATCGCTCCGGTTCGCCCTCGGCCGTTCGCATCCTCCAACCTGCGCGGTTCTCTCCTGGCCGGCGTGCGCTTCGTGTGGCGCACCGAGCTGTTGCTGGCGGCGATCACGCTGGATCTATTCGCCGTACTCTTGGGCGGGGCCACCGCTCTGCTGCCGATCTTCGCCAAGGACATTCTGAACGTCGGCCCGGCGGGCCTGGGCTGGTTGCGCTCGGCTCCCGCGCTCGGCGCCGTGTGCATGGCGCTGGTGCTGGCGCATCGGCCGCCCTTGCGCCGCGCGGGGCGGACGCTCTTGTGGTCGGTGGCCGGCTTCGGCGTGGCAACGATCGGCTTCGGCCTGTCCGGCGACCCGATCGTTTCGTTTGTGCTACTGGCCCTGACGGGGGCGCTGGATAACATCAGCGTCGTGGTGCGGGGCACGTTGATGCAGACCTTGACGCCCGACGAGCTGCGCGGCCGGGTGGCCGCGGTCAACGCCGTGTTCATCTCGTCGTCCAACGAGGTGGGCGCCTTCGAGTCGGGCATGACGGCGGATTGGTTCGGGCCGGTCGCGTCAGTGGTCGGCGGAGGCATCGGCACGATCCTCGTGGTCGTGGTCGTGATGCTGCGTTGGCCGCGCCTGCTGGCCCTGGGGCAACTCCATCCGACCGCGCGAACCGATACGATGGCGGGAGAGACGGTGACGGCCGACCGCGCGGATGTGCTGCCGACGGTTCCCCCGGCGGGGGAGCCGTCGCAATTCGTTTCAAACCCTGGCGAACCGGCTGCGTAAGCTGCCGGGTAACACTCCACCCGGCAGCTTACGCAGCCGGTTCGCCAGTGCTGACGGTGCGCACATCCGCGAGGAAGGCGGTTATGTCTGCCGGCTCCGTGTCCCACGAACACATCAGACGTTCGGCCCCGGCGATCGTGTAGAAGTGCCAGCCGCGCTGGTGCAGTCTCTCGATCCACGAGGGCGGCATCTTCACGAACACGGCGTTCGCCTGCACGGGATAAACGAGCGGCAGCCCAGCGATGCCTTGCAGTTCGTTGGCCAGCCGTCGCGCCATGTTGTTGGCCTGTTCGGCGTTGCGCAGCCAGGCTCCGGACTCCAGCACGGCCACCCAGGGGGCGGCGAGGTAACGCATCTTGGCCAGCAGATGACCGGCCTGCTTACGGCGATACTCGAATCCTTCGGCCAGTTCGCGATTAAAAAAGATCAGGGCATCGCCGGCGGCCAAACCGTTTTTGGTGCCCCCAAAACAAAGGACATCCACGCCCGCCTGCCAGGTGAGCGTCCGCGGCGGCACGCCCAGCGCGGCCACGGCGTTGGCGAAGCGCGCCCCGTCCATGTGGACGCGCAAGCCCAACGCGCGCGCCGCATCGGTGAGCGAGCGCAGCTCGTCCACGTCGTAAAGGGTGCCTGATTCGGTGACCTGGCTCAGACTCAGCGCGCCCGGCTTGTGGCTATGCACGTCGCGCCGGGCCGCGAACGCCTGTCGGACTTGCTCCGGCTCGATCTTGCCCTTTGCGCCGGGGAGCGGGATCAGTTTGATGCCCTTGGCGGCGTACTCGGGAGCGCCGCATTCGTCCGTCTGGATATGGGCGTCGGCGTGGCATAGGACGCTGTGATAGGACTGGCACAGCGCGGCCAGGGCCAGGGCGTTAGCGGCCGTTCCCGTCGGCACGAAAAAGATCGTGCAGTCGGTCTCGAACAGATCGCACAGCAGATCCGTGGCGCGGGCCGTCCACGGATCATCGCCGTAGGCCGGCGCGTGGCCTCGGTTGGCCTGTTCCAGCGCCGACCAGCGCTTCGGGGCAGATGCCGGCATAGGTGTCGCTGGCGAATTGACGAACCGGATGCGGGGACGGGGAAGCGTTCATGGATGCTCCTTCGAGGGATGCGTCGGCGGCCCTTGACGCCGTTTTCAGGCTTGCTTACATTCTTATTGGATGTTGTGCGTCCGCCGCCGTCTCGGCGTCCGGGACTCGAAATGTTCCGAGCGGCGGCTTGGTCTTCCTAATTACCCTCCTGATGCGGGCCGGCCGCGAGGGCCGGCGCGGATTCTCAAGCGGCGCGGGGGCCGTCGTCTTCACACGACGGCCCCCGCGCCGCTCTCGCTTGATCGGCCGACCGCGTCGCACGAGGGCGGATTGGGGCTGGAAACCGGCAGCAGAATGATAACGATGTCATTCTCTCCCGCCGGCAGGGGAGAGGATTACCGTGGCTGGCAAGACAATCCTGGTGGTGGAAGATGACTCGATCCAGCGTGAGGTGCTTCTGGCCTTGCTCGAAAAGCAAGGCTATGCCGTCCGGGCCGCCGCGGATGGGAAAACGGGCCTGGACCTGCTGCGCAGCGGCCTGGTCCCTGACCTCATCCTCCTGGACATGATGATCCCGCCGCCGGATTGCGACGGCTGGCGTTTCCTGGAGAAGCAGCGGAAGATGCCCGCGTTGGCGTCCATACCCGTTGTCATCATGACATCTCTGAGCGTCGCCAGCGAGGAATGGGCCGCCTCGCTGGGCGCGTGCTGCTTGATTCGCAAACCCATTGATGTCGAACCGGTACTGGCGTCCGTCCAGGCCTGCCTCGATCGGCCGCGGTGATCAGCCGGAGATTTCCTCCTTGCGGCCGGTCCCGGCGAGGACATCCTCGACGGTCGTGCAAAGGGTTTCGTGGTCGAACGGCTTGCCTAGAACGCAGTCGGCGCCCAGAACACGGGCGATGCCGAGCAAATTCATACGGCCGTCGAAGCTGCCGCCGCTCATGGCCACGATTTTCACGGCGGGGTTGTGGCGGCGCAGCTCGCGGATCGTCTCGATGCCGTCCTTGTCCGGCATGAACAGATCGCACAGGACCAGATCGATCGGCTGCTGGCGATACAGGCGGAGGCCTTCCACGCCGTTCTTGGCCTCCAGGAGCTGATGGTGTTGAGGCAGGAGATCCAGGATGAGCCGGCGAACTTGGTCTTGATCGTCAATTATGAGAATCCGAGCCACGCAGGCCCTCGCTTAAACAGCGGTAAAGGTAGGTTGTCCTTGGGGAGTATAGCTTGAAAAATGAATGCGTGGGCAGGTGGCAAACCGGCTGCGTGAGCCGGGTCACGCAGCCGGTTCGAGAGGTTACAGGGATAGCTTTACGGGAAGGGAGACGAGCGAGCGGCCTCCGAGGGCCGGAAGCGCTGCGTCGGTTTCCTCGCGCCGGGCTTCCCGTTGGGAAGCGAGCAGGCGTTGGAGGACTTCGGGTTCCACGGGCTTGAGCAGATGGCTGTCGCAGCCGGCCTCGCGCGAGTGCCACAAGTCGGAATCTTGACCGTAACCCGTCAGGCTCACCAAAAAAGTCTTGCGCAGACGCAGATCGTTTCGCAGCCTCCGTGCCACCTGATAGCCATCCATGCCCGGTAGTCCCACGTCGAGCAGCACGACGTGGGGGCGATACAGGGCGGCCACGGCCAGGGCGGTCGGGCCGTCGTGGGCGATGCGCACGTCATGGCCCCAGAGACGCAGCAGGACGGCCAACGACTCGGCCGTGTCCGGCCAGTCGTCCACGACCAGCACACGCAACGGGGTTGACAGGGGGGGTGCCTTCATGATCCGCCTCCTTGATGCGGCCGTCCGGGCCGACGGCGCGGGCAGCCATCGCGACGGAAGCGGGAGTGCTGGTCCGGCGTGAACCATCCTCCGGCGCTTGGTGCGACGGCGAAGAACAAAAACCCCGGACAGCGACAGATTAGCACCGCCGGGGCTTTCGTTGCCCACTGGAATTGCCCTTCGAGAGCATTTCGGTATCTCGTACGGTAGTGTTGCGACAAACGCCTGTCAACGAAAAACCGGGGGCATTCTCGAACTTCTCACATAGCCCCCGGCTTGCCGGGGGTGAGTCATCCCCCCGGCAAGCCGGGGGCTATGTGCTTGCATCTGCGCCGCCCCGCGATAGAATCGGCCAACACCCCCCGCCCGTTCCGCAAAAGGACTCCTTCATGCTCTGGGCCGTCTATCAGCAACACCTCGACCCGCTCGACGGAAAGCTACCCGCCTCGTCTCTTTTATCCACTCTCTTCGCCGCCCTGCCGGTGGTGGTGCTGTTCTGGCTGCTCGTGCCGCGCCGCTGGCTGGCGCCCAAGGCCGGAGCGATGGCCGCCTTGACCGCGCTGGCCGTCGCCGTCACCGTCTACGGCATGCCGCCCGTGATGGCGGGCATGGCCTTCATCGACGGGGCTCTCTTCGGCCTGATGCCGGTCGGCTGGACCATCTTCAACGCCATGCTCCTGTACAACATCACGGTGCAGACCGGCAAATTCGACGTGGTGCGCCGCTCCGTGGCCAGTCTGTCCGGCGACGCCCGCATTCAGGCCATTCTGATCGCCTTCGCCTTCGGCGCCTTTCTCGAAGGGGCGGCCGGCGGCGGCACGCCGGTGGCCATCTGCGGCGCCATCATGGTCGGCCTCGGCTTCAACCCGTTTCTGGCCGCCGTGCTCTGCCTCATCGCCAACACCTCGCCGGTCGCTTACGGCGGCCTGGGCACGCCGCTCATCACGCTCAACGGCGTGACCGGACTGTCCACGGAGACGCTCAGCGTCATGGCCGGCCATCAACTCCCGCTTTTGTCGCTTTTCATTCCCCTGTACATGGTCAAGGTCATGTGCTCGTGGAAACAGACCTGGGAAGTTTGGCCGGCCCTGCTCGTCGGCGGCGGCTCGTTCGCCGCCTTCCAGTACACCTTCGCCACCCTCCACTCCTGGCCTGGTCTGTCCGACATCGTCCTCTACCCGATGACCGACATCGGCGGCGGCATCTTCTCGCTGGTCGTGACGGCGATCTTCCTCAAGTTCTGGAAGCCGCGCCGGGAATGGCACTTCGACAAGACCGTCGCCGAGAAATCGACTCCGCCGCCAGCCCCCCTTGACCGAACGACCCCCACGCCGCCGCGGCGCGGGCTTTCGCCGGCTCGCCGCCGGCCGCCGACGCCGCCCCGTGACGAGCCGCCGTTGACTGCCTGGAGCATTACCGTGGCCTGGTTGCCGTTCATCCTCATGTCGATCCTGCTGCTTCTGACCGGCCTGGTCCGGCAGCGGGAGGGGCTGCGGAACAAGATCAACCCGGAGACGGGGCAGAAGTACGGCCCGGTGATGATCGGCCCGATCGAGACCAACTATATCGTGTCGATTCCGTGGCTGGACAAGTTGTCCAGCCGCGACGCGCGGCTGCATGAAGGAGACCAGGGGCCGGTCGAAGGCGGAGAGCGCGACGTTCAACTTCGCCTGGCTGACCGCGCCGGGCACGGCGGTGTTCGCTGCCGCGATTCTGTCGATGGTGCTGTTGCGCATGAACACCCGGCAAATCGCCTGGGTGTTCGGGCGAACGTTCTTTCAGATGAAGATCCCCATCCCGACCATCGCCTTCATGCTCGGCCTCAGTTACGTGACGCGCTACGCCGGCATGGACGCGACGCTCGGCTTCGCCTTCGCCGGCACCGGCGTTCTGTACCCGTTCTTCGCGCCGCTGCTGGGCTGGCTGGGCGTGTTCCTGACTGGCACCGACGCCGGCAGCAACGCCCTGTTCGGCAGCCTGCAAAAGATCACGGCCACGCAGATCCACGGCGCGGGCGCGTTCGCCGCCATCTCGATCTGGGACAGGCGCAGGTGCTGATCTGCACCGCCAACAGCACGGGCGGCGTCATGGGCAAGATGATCGACGCCCAGAGCATCGTCGTGGCGACGGCGGCGACCAACCAGCTCGGCAAGGAGGCCGACATCTTCAAGGCGGTGCTGTGGCACAGCATCTTCCTCGCCGTCATCGTCGGTCTACTGACGCTGTTGCAAGCGTATGTGTCCCCCTTCACGGGCCTGGTGCCCCTTTTGCCGAAGTGAGCCGCCGGCGTCTCCGCGCGCGGTTTCGCCGCGACCCGCGGGACACTTTCCCGCGGTCGCGGCGAAACGAGTGGGCCGCACCACCGAATGGGATCACATATTTTGTGCATCCGCGTAGAACTCGGAGGTGGCGGCGAAGTTCGCATCCATGGTTAACAAGTTTGTTCCTGAATTGTTCCAGTAGTTGACCCAGGAGGACAAACCGGCGGAGTCAGCGTAGCGGTTGAGCATATTGGGGACGAACCAGTACGACTCGCCCTTGC
The DNA here is from genome assembly GCA_963767535.1 of uncultured Planctomycetota bacterium. Taxonomy (GTDB): domain Bacteria; phylum Planctomycetota; class Planctomycetia; order Gemmatales; family Gemmataceae; genus JAJPHU01. The sequence goes on along the minus strand of CAVYEC010000003.1, from coordinate 2,075,433 downwards.
CGTACAGTGCCTCCACGGCATACGTGCGGAATTCGGAGCCGGTGACAAATACGGAGACGACCGACTGCCGGCTTGCCCCGGAATTCAGGACGTTCACCCAGTAACCCAAACCTCCGGCATCGGCCGGGCGATTCAACAAGTCCACGTACAGAGTTTGAACGAAGGTTGTGTTGTTGCCGCCGGAGCGGTTATAGAATTCCGGGGAGGCCAGAAATTGACTCAAGACCTGCTCGAAGGTTTGGCCGCTTGCCAGCTCCGAGTACCAGACGTTAAAGCCCAGGGCGTCGGCCGGGCGGCCCAGGTAGTGGCTATACATCCCGTTGACGAGATTCGTATAGTACTCCCCGGAGTGGACGATACTATTAGCAACCGCGAACTGCGCTTGAGTCTGGGCCTGGGCTTCCGTGTACCCTTTCACCCACAGTTGCACCTCCATATTACTCATCTGTACCGCCCAGCCATCCCATTCCGTTTTCGACCCCGGTCGCTTCAGGAAATCCTGATAGAGCGCGTGGACGAAATGCTCATCGGAGGTCATGGAACTGACACCCGACACCGGAGCGCAAAAGGAGCTTTGTTGATAGCCCGCCGCGTTCATCGCCATGATGCTGTAGTAATAGGTGGTAGCGGAGTTGAGGCGGGTGTCGGTGTAGCTCGTGCCGCTAACGGTGGCCACGTACTGCCAGTTCGAGTCATACGGGTTCGGGTCATTCACCGAACTCCGCATCAGCATGTAGCTGGTTGCACCCGGATCGCTGTTCCAGTGCAGGTTGATGCTGGCGTTCGTTATCCACACGGCGGTCGAGCCGGTCGCGGCCGTCAATCCCGTCGGCGTGGCCGGGTACGTGATGGCGCTTATCGGGGCGGAGACATTGCTGGATCCGATCGTGTTGCTCGCCCAGACGCTGTAGTAGTAGGTAGTGCCGGACTGGAGGCCGGTGTCGTTGTAGCTTGTCTGGTTGCCGACGCCGGCAATGAGCTGCCAATTCTTGCCGTCCAGGCTCCGCTCCAGATAGTAATTGAGCGCGTTCGGTTCGCTATTCCAGCTCAGGAAGATTTGATTGTTCGCAAACACTATGGCCGCCAACCCCGTCGGCGTTCCCGGCGCCACCGCCGACGTCCCGGCGCTCACCGGGGCGGAGTAAGGGCTGGTTCCTATCACGTTGCTCGCCTGGATGCGGAAGTAGTAGGTGGTGCCGGCCTGGAGTCCCGTATCGGAGTAGGTAGTTCCGCTCGTGCTGCCCAGCACCTTCCAGGACGAGTCATCCAGGCTCCGCTCCAGCGTGTAGTTCGCCGCTCCCGGATCGCTATTCCAGCTCAGGTTGACTTGATAGTTCGATACGGCCGTCGCCGTCAAACCCGTGGGCGAGGCCGCGCCGTGAGGGCGCTAACCGGCGGGGAGGAGGAACTGGAGCCTGTCGCGTTGGCCGCCGAGACGCGGTAGTAGTAGACGGTGTTACCCTGGAGTCCGCCATCGGAGTACGTGGTGCCACTCGTGGTGGCCCGTACGAACCAGTTCGTAAAATCCAGGCTCCGCTCCACCGTGTAGCCGGTGGCCCCTGGAACGCTATTCCAGCTCAGGTCGATTTCACTGCTCGAAACCGCCGTCGCCCCCACGCCGGTCGGCGTGGCGGGGACCGTAGTGGCGCTCGCCGGAGCGGACCAGGGGCTGGATTCCTCCGCGTTGCTTGCCTGGACGCGGTAATAGTAGGTGGTGGCGGCCGCGAGTCCCGTATCGGAATAGCCTACATAGTTGCTGCCCAGGGTATTCAGCACCGACCAATTCTGGCCATCCAGGCTCCGCTCCACCGTGTAGTTGCTCGCGCCGGCAACACTATTCCAGTACAGGTTGATTGAGGATCCGGACCCCTGCGCCGTCAAGGTCGGCGTGGCCAGCGCGGTGCTGGCGCTGACGATGGCGCTGAAGGGCGAGTCGCCGCCCGCGTCCACAGCACTGACCTCGTAGTAATAGGTGGTGTTGGCAGCCAGGCCAGTATCGCTGAACGTGGTGACGCCGGCGGCCGTGGTGCCAATCGGGGTCCACCCGCTGCTGCCATTGCTGCTGCGCTCGATGACGTAGCCGCCGGCGGCCCCGTTGACGGCGTTCCATGACAAGTTGATCTGGCTGGGAGGCAGCGCCGTCGCCGTCAAACCCATCGGGGCCGACGGCGTGGTCGTGGCGTTCACCGGGGCGGACCAGGGGCTGGATCCTGTCGGGTTGCTCGCCAAGATGCTGTAATAATAGGTGATACCACTCGGGAGTCCGCTGTCGGCCCAGGTTGTTCCGCTCGTGGTGCCCAGCACCTGCCAGTTCGAATCAGATGTGTTCGGGTCATTCACCAGGCTCCGCTCCACCGTATAGTTGGTGGCGCCCGGTACGCTATTCCAGCTCAGGTCGATTTCACTGCTCGAAACCGTCGTCGCCCTGACGTCGGTCGGCGTGGCGGGGGTCGTGGTGGCGCTCGCCGGGGCGGACCAGGGGCTGGACACGAGTATGTTGCTCGCCTGGATGCGGAAGTAGTAGGTGGTGCCGGCCGCGAGTCCCGTATCGGAGTATGAAGTAGCGGTCGTGCCGGGCAGCGCATTCCAGTTCTGGTCATCCGTGCTCCACTCCAGCGTGTAGCTGGTTGCTCCCGGAACGCTATTCCAGCTCAGATTGATTTGGCTGCTCGAAACCGGCGTGGCCGTCAAGCCCGCCGGCGCGGCGAGCGGCACAGGGGTGTAACCATCCACGTTCAGCCGGATCAGTTCAACTCCTAAATTGGGAGTCGCCCCCGGAGTGCTGAAAGCATCCTGGACCTGGGGTGTTTGTCCACCGGGGCTATACCAGTCCGAGAAATCGCCGCGAGCATCTTGATTGAACCGAGCCAGGTCCGTCTGGCCGCCATTGATGGAAAAGTACGCTTGATTGGCAAGGGTGGTATTGAAGGACCGGACGCCATTCTGGTCATAACGCCATAGATCATCCGCCCGAACGGGGTCCGTGGGGGCCGGAGCATCGTTACTCGAGCTGTTCAGGGCCGAACTGAAGCCGAGGATCTCGTCGATCTCGTGGGAAGTCACCGCCTGCAGGTCGTACTTGGTGGGGTCGATGGACGAACGGCTCAAATTGCAGATCGACGTGTTCAGGGTAATGATGCCGTCCGGACCGGTCGGCGGGTTTGCGCCGCTGTAACCGAGAGCGCGGGCTTCGGGGTCCGTGAGGTACATATCCGCATTGCCGTTGACGGGGTTATCGATGCCGGTCGGCAGAGAAGCGACGGCGGTCGTGGCATACGGAGTTGTCGCCGCGGCCGCAAGGTTCGCGCGAAAGCTGGCGTAACTTACCTCGGCAACATAAGGAGTGGAACTACTCCCCAGACCGCTGGTGCCTTTCTGGAATTGGATCGTGACTGTAATGGGATTGGAGAAGGAACTCTCGATGTTCTGGATTGCCGTGTTGATCGTGCCCTCGATCGTCGCGGCGTTGGGATCATTCGTGATGGAGCCGTCGAAGATCGGGTTGATCACCAGCGCAGGGACAACTCGGTCTTCCAGGTGTTCCAGGCTCAAGCGCGAAGCCCGTGGTTTGCGGATGGTACGACAAAGGGATTTGGGTTGCCACCAGCGTTTGGCAAAGGAGAAAGCCATGCGAACCTCCGGAAAGGGGAGCCGTCTGGGCGCCGGCACGGCCTCGACCACACGACGAGTCGTCAGGCGACCCCGCGATGCCCTCCGCAGTAGTAATCCGGAAATGGGGCGGGGACCGAACACGCTCCCGGAAAAAATTTGTGAGTCGGGATTTATTCTTGATTTCCCCCGGCGTAATTGAGAAAAAAGAGTGCTTTCGTTTGCAAATCGAGGGCGCCCCCATGCCGCCGGACGATTCCTTTCAGGACCTCATCAAGAGGGTGAGGAGCGGCGATGACGCCGCGGCGGACGAGTTGGTTCGTCGCTACGGGCCGGCCCTGCGGCGGGCCGTCCGCGCCCGGCTGACCGACCGCAGCCTCTGCCGCCTCCTTGATTCGATGGACATTTGCCAATCCGTGCTGGCCAGCTTCTTCGTCCGTGCCGCCGCCGGCCAGTATGACTTGGCCGCGCCCGGCCAGCTGGTGCGCCTGCTGGCGGTCATGGCCCACCACAAGCTGCTCCGGCAGGCGGAGAAACTGCACGCCGCCCGCCGCGATTGCGGCCGGCTCCAGGAGGGTGGCTTCGAGGCGGGCGAGCCGATCGACGCCGCGGCCGATCCTTCACGGGTTGCCGCCGGCCGGGAATTGCTGGCGCTCGTCCGCGGACGAATGTCCGAAAAGGAGCGCTGGCTGGCGGACCAGCGCCTTCTCGGGCGGTCGTGGGAGGAAATCGCCGCGGAAGACGGCGGCCGTGCCGACGCCCTGAGGATGCGACTGACCCGCGCCCTCGATCGCCTGACGCGCGAACTGGGAATTGACTCCGAAATGCCGGATGCCGAGGATCGGGAAATCCGCGGACAGCCGCGCAGCTCTTCAGAGTGAGTGGAGGTCGGTTATGGCCGAGGAATCGCCCCCGACGTTGCGGACCGAGGAGTTGGATACGGACCAGCGGCTCCGCTGGCGGCGCGGCGAGCGGGTGCTCGTCGAATTCTATCTCCGGCGTTACCCGTCTCTGCAATCGGATACCGAGCGCGTGCTCCAGCTAATCAACAACGAGGTGGTGCTCCGCGAGGAGCTGGAGGGCCACACCTCACCGGAAGAGTACCTGGAGCGCTTCCCGCAGCTGCATGCGCAGATCGAGGAGTTGTTCGAGGTACACCGGGCCCTCGAGTCGGACAGCGTGGCGACGGTACGTGGCGAGGATGTGCCGCAGCCGGCCGCGGGATGGCCGGTGGTGGAGGGCTACGAGATCCTGACCGAGTTGGGTCGAGGCGGCATGGGGGTGGTGTACAGGGCCAGGCAGACGACGCTGGGCCGCGAGGTGGCGCTCAAGGTGCCCCGGCCCGGGACCCTGCTCAGCGGCGAGTTCCGCGAACGGTTCGTCCGCGAAGCACGGGCGGCCGCGTTGCTCGATCATCCGAACCTGGTGCCCGTCTACGAGGTCGGCACGGCGGGCGCGCTTTGTTTCATCGCCTCGGCGTACTGTCCAGGGATCACGCTGTCTCAGTGGCTGGCCCGTCGTACCGAGTCCGTGCCGGCGCGACTGGCAGCCCAACTCGTCGCCACGCTGGCCGGCGCCTCACAGCACGCCCACGCGCGCGGCGTCATCCACCGCGACCTCAAACCCAGCAACGTGCTGCTGCAAGGCAGACCGCGCAACTCTGGCGACCCCAACGCGACCGTGAACGATCCGGGCGGCGCCGACACGGAACTGGAGTTCGTTCCCCGCATCACCGACTTCGGACTCGCCAAATTGACGATCGACCCGACGGGGCAGCCCGGTGGGGAGGACGGCGGCGCGGGGACACAAAGTGGTGCGCTGTTGGGGACGCCCAACTACATGGCGCCGGAGCAGGCCAGCGGCAAGAGCCGAGAGGTCGGTCCCGCCGCCGATGTGTATGCGCTGGGAGTGATCCTGTACGAACTGCTGACGGGACGGCCGCCGTTTCTCGGCGAAACGGTGCTGGACACCCTGGAGCAAGTGCGCTCGCGGGAGCCGCTGCCGCCGCATCGTCTCCGCCCGAAGCTGTCGCGCGACCTGGAAACGATTTGTCTCAAGTGCCTGGAGAAAGAGCCGCGCAAGCGCTACGCTAGCGCCGCGGCGTTGGCCGACGACCTGCACCGCTACCTGACCGGCGCGCCGATTCTCGCGCGGCCGATTCGTTCGTGGGAGCGCGGGATCAAATGGGCGCGGCGTAAGCCGGCCGTGGCGACGTTATGGGCGGTCGGATTGGCGGCCCTGCTCGCGGGAACGGGGTGGAAGCTGTGGTCGTCCTGGGAACAGGTCGAGCGCCGGAGCGTCGCGGAGTTGGCCTTGCGAGAGGCCGAAACACGCCAGGAAGCGGGATCCAACCCGGCTACGTGGAATGGACGTTATGCGGCGGCGCAGCGAGCGGAATCCCTGGTGGGCCGAGTGTCGGGGGCGGAGGAGCTGCAAACGCGGGTACAGCAACTCTTGACGAGACTGGCCGACGAGGAGCGCGACCGCCATATGCTCGCACGCCTGGAAGAGATCCGCCTCCTCGAAGGGGCTGCGGTGAAGGACGGGATGTTCGACATCATGCGGGCGGACCCGGAGTACGCCCGGGCATTCCAGGATTACGGGATCGACGTGGAAGATCTGGTGATCGAGGAGGCCGCCGCTCGTATCCGGGAGCGACCCGTGTGCCAGCAGCTCGCGGCGGCACTCGATCATTGGGCCTTCACGCACAGGTACACGAAACAGAAGCCCGCTAGCTGGAGGCGGTTGCTGGAGATCGCCCGCCGGGCAGACCCGGATGAATGGCGCAACCGTCTTCGCGACGCCCTGGATCACCCGGATCGGCAGGCCCTGTTAAACCTTGCCGATGAGGGAGAACGGGTTTTGGCGGTCCCGAGCGGAGGGGCTAACCAATCGCCTCCGACGCTGGCGCTTTTGGGAAGGGCGTTGACTCTGGTTGGCGACATCCCTTCGTCGGTGCGGTGGTTGCGCCAGGTGCAGCGGCGGCACCCGAACGATTTCTGGTTCAACCACGAGCTGGGGATGGCCCTGAAGAACCAAAAGCCGGCGCAGCGGGAAGAGGCGGTACGTTACCTGACGGCGGCCGTCGCACTGCATCCCGACAGTCCCGGCGCCCATCACAACCTCGCCTCCGCCCTGGCCGATAGTGGTCGGTGGGATGAGGCGATCGCCGAATGCCGGGAGACCCTCCGACTCAAGAAGGATTATCCGGAGGCCCACTCCAACCTCGGCATCTGTCTCCACAACAAGGGCCAGCTGGACCTGGCCGCCGCCGAGTTTCGCGAGGCCATTCGACTCAATAAGGACCACCCCCTGGCCCACAAGAACCTCGGCTTCATTCTGTACGGCAAGGGCCAGCGGGATGAGGCCCTCGCCGAGTATCGCCAGGCCGTCCGCATCAGCCCGGATGATGCGGAAATCCACAACAACCTCGGCGTCATCCTCCGCGAAAAAAGTCGGCCGGACGAGGCCATTGTCGAGCATCGCGAAGCCATCCGCATCAAGGAGGACTTCCCCGAAGCCCACAACAACCTCGGCTACGCCCTCTCCGATAAGGGCCGGCTGGAAGAGGCCATCCTCGAATTCCGCGAGGCCATCCGGATCAAAAAGGATTACCACGAGGCCCACTACAACCTCGGCACCGTCTTCCACAAGAAGGGCCAGCTGGACGAAGCCATTCGGGAGTACCGCGAGGCCATCCGTTTCCATAAGGACTTCCCTCAGGTCCACAGCAACCTCGGCGTCGCTCTGGAAGCCAAGGGTTTTCGGGAGGAGGCCATTGTGGAGTATCGCGAGGCCATCCGGCTCAACAAGGATGATGCGGCAGCCCACTACAACCTCGGCATCGCCCTGAGCCGGAAGGGCCAGCTCGAGGAGGCCATCGCCGAGCACCGCGAGGCTGTCCGGCTCAAAAGGGATGACGCCGTGGCCCACTACAACTTCGGGAACTTCCTCTACGGCCAAGGCCGGCTGGATGAGGCCATTGTGGAGTACCGCGAGGCCATCCGGCTCAACAAGGATCATGCCCCCGCACACTACAACCTCGGCAACGTCCTCTATTACGGCAAGGGCCGGCTGGATGAGGCCATCGCCGAGTACCGCATGGCCCTCCGGTTGAAGGAGGACGCCTTGACCCACAACAACCTCGGTAACGCCCTGCGCGATAGGGGACGCCTGGACTACGCCCTCATCGAGTACCGCGAGGCGATCCGCATCCAGAAGGATTACCCTGAAGCCCACAACAACCTCGGCTTCATGTTGCAGGGCCAGGGGCGATTTGCGGAGGCCCTGGCCGCCCTGAAACGGGGCCACGAGTTAGGCTCGCGTCAGGCCGACTGGAACTACCCTTCGGCCCAGTGGGTCCGCGAGGCCGAGCGCCTGGTGGAACTGGAGAATCGACTGCCTGCGCTCCGCAAAGGGGAGTACCAACCGCGAGATAACACGGAACGGCTGGAACTGGCGAAAGTTTGTGGGCTGAAGAAGCTGCACCTTACGGCAGTCCGGCTTTACGCCGACGCCTTCGCCGCCCAGCCCGCCCTGGCGGACGACCTGAAACAAGCTCACCGCTATAACGCCGCCTGCGCCGCGGCCCTCGCTGCTGCCGGCCAGGGCGAGGAAGCCTCCGGCCTGGACGATCAACAGCGCGGCGCTGGCGCAAGAAGGCGTTGGACTGGCTGCGGGCCGACCTGGAGCTATTGACCCGGCAACTGGACAAGGCCACGCCGCCAGCGGATTCCGCGCTGCAAAGGCAACTCCAGCACTGGCAAACCGATCCCGATCTCGCCGGATTGCGGGAGGACGCCGCGCTGACGGGACTTTCGGACGCCGAACGCGCCGTGTGTCGGCAGTTATGGGCCGATGTGAGAGCCTTGCAGAAGCGAGCGGGTAAGTAAGCCCTTAAAATGCCTGGCCAAAGGGCCGCGCACGCACCGCGCCAGTGCCGCGGCGCTGGCCGATGACCTGCATCGTTACTTGTCCTACACTTGATTATTCCCAAGATCGCGGGGTCGTTTCTTGTTGGGTGGGTCATTGGGCACTCCCCTTGTTTGCGCAGCAAGGCTGCCCTTTTTGGGAGCGGGCCTGCTTGAGGTTGAGCATGCGCCCTTCCGGTACTGGGAGGACGGCTTCCGCAAACAGGCCGTTGGCCATTTGGCAGTTTGGCAGTCTCGCCCCCCAGGAAACGACGTAAAACATTGCAGCAAAAGAGTTTGTTAGGTGATCCCCACTCTGCCAAACGGGTCGTGCCATTTGGCAGGGTGGCAAGGTGGTCTGCCTCCCTTTAGGGATGGCCACTGCCGCCGGATCGGCTCCCCGGATCGCGACGGACCTGTCCCGGACGCTTCCCGCCGACTCCCTAACTCACCTCCAACAAGAAACGGCCCTGCTTAAGATTGCAATTCGCCTTGGCCGCGGCGCGACCGACTGCTATAAGGCTCCGCCATGCGCTGGAGTCTTCGCTCCGGTGCCGCATTACGCCCCTCTCGGAGCCGCGGAGGAATCAAGGAATGGCCTGGGAACGTCCGAACGCTTTTCGGTGGTTTGTCTGCGCGGCCTGGCGCTTGGGATTGCCGGTGGCACGACCGTCCGCGCCGCCGACAGCGAGACGCGCGAATTCGCGATCTTCGTCGATGGTAAGAACGCCGGCAACGCCAACATGACCATCGAGAAAAAGGACGACGGCAGCACTGTCGTCTCCTGCGACACCAACGTGACGGTTCGCGTCCTCATCAAAAAGTACGTCTACACCTGCCAGACCCGCGAGGTGTGGAAGAATGACCGGCTCCAACAGTTCTCCAGCCGCTGCAACGATGACGGCACGCGCTACGAAGTTTCGGGCGCCGCCCAGGCCGACGGCGTTCGTGTCCGCGTCAACGGCCGGGAACACACGGCCAAGCCGGAAGTATGGCTGTCGAGTTACTGGACGCTGCCCGACCCGAAGATCCGCAACGGCGTCGTCCCGGTCCTCGATTCCGACAACGGCAAGGACATGCAGGTACGCATCCAGCACATCGGCGAAGCGCAAATCGCCGTCGCCGGACAGGTGCAGAACGTCCAGCACTATCGGCTGACGGGCACGGTGGGGACGGAACTCTTTTACGACGCTTCCGGCCGGCTGGTCCGCCGCGAGTGGGTCGAGGACGGGCATCCCACCATCATGGAGTTGACGCGCCTGCGTCGTTAGAGGTTTTACCAGCCCGAAGCGCCAGCGAGGGATTTTCCCTCGCTGGCGCTTCGGGCTAGTAGGGAATCGCTCTTGCCAAGAACGCGGCGGCGACGGTACTTTAGCCGCACTGGAGCGACCTTGGCTCCCGCAAGGATGTCTTCAAGCCAGGAAGGTGAACCCATGCAGGACCGCGCATTCGTCCGCCGTACCCTGATCGAGCTGCTCGAAGCCGACACCGGCGAAAAGCACGGCGACCTCGACGATTCCGTCAACCTCCGCGAAGGACTCGGACTGGACTCCGTCGATGTGGTCAGCATCGTCTCGCAGATCGAACGCCGCTTTCACATCCGCTTGACCCATCAGGAGCTGGAAAAGCTCGTCACCGTCGCCGACGTGCTCGATTTGCTGCAAGCCAAGCTCGCCGCCGCTCCGTCGTCGCAGTCCGCGGCCGCCTAAACCTCTATAAAAAACGTACCAGCCCGCAGCGCCAGCAAGGGCAGAACCCTTGCTGGCGCTGCGGGCTGGTCATTTTTAGGGAACCTCACGCCGCCCGGAGCGGTGTCGTTTCGGGACTTGGCAAGGCGATTTTCCGCTTCAGCTCCGCCAACGCGCCGAGCAGACCGCCGATGGATTCGCTCAGGTGGTTCGCATTGACCTGGATGCGTAACACGCCCGCATGATAGGGCACGGCCGGGAACGTCACCGATTGCACGTAATAGCCGCGCTCGAACAGGAAATTGCCGGCGTTCAAGGTGTCTTCCTCGTCGCCGACCAGCACCGACAGGATCGGCGTCTTCCCGCCCAAGACGACCAGGCCCAGCTCGCTCAGCCCCGTTTTCAACTGGCCGATGTTGCGCTGCAAGCGCCCGACAGCAACTCGTATTCCGCGGAGTTGAGGATGTCGCACACCGTGCAGATGGCGTCGAGATAGCACGGGGCGACGGGGCCGCCGAAGATGTAGGTGTTGGAGCGCATCTTGAGCAGGAGCTTGAACTCGTGGGTGCAGCCAATGAAGCCGCCCATGCACGAGAAGCCCTTCGATAGCGAGCCGACGACCAGCGTGTTCGCGTAGTCGCCCAGGGCGTCCAGGACGGTGCCCCGCCCTTGCCGGCCCATGACGCCGGTGCCGTGGGCGTCATCGACATAAAGCACGGCCCGACGTGCGAGAGACACGCGGTTCAGCTCCGCCAGCGGCGGCAGTTCGCCGCTCATACTGTACACACCGTCGAGGGCCACCACGGCGCAGCGGTAATCGCCGGCCCCGTCCAGTTCCTTCTCCAGCGCCTGCGGATTGCAGTGCGAGAAGGACAGGACGCGCACGCCATTGGCCCGGGCGATTTTGGCCCCTTCCTGAATCGAATTATGGGCCTGCTCGTCCACCACCAGCACGTCTTGCCGGCCCACCAATCCGGGAATGGCCCCCAGGTTGGCCAGGGTGACGGACGGATAAATGAGGGTCGCCTCGGTTCCCAGCCAGGCGGCCAATTTGTTCTCGGCCTCGATGTTGGAGCGGACGCTGGAGAAGGCCCGCGAGGCGCCGTTGTGCGTGCCCCACTGACGGATGCCGCGCCGCAGCGCATCCTGCACGCGCGGATCTTGATCGAGTCCCAGGAAGCTGTCGGAGCCGAAGTTGACGACCTTTTTGCCCGCCACCTCGATGAGCCGGTTCGACCCCATGCGCTCGACGACCATGTCCTTCATATGCGTCGTCGGAAACCGCTCGGCGAAATGCTCGATGAAGCGAATCAAGCCGTTCTGGCGCAGGGCGTTGGCCAGCTGCTGCATCGGTGAGGAACTCATACGGACCTTCTTCTCGAAGTTCTCGTTGGTAAGGGGGGGGCAACCCACCCCCTCAGCGACAGAGGTGCGGAACGCGGAAGCGGGCCCATCAAACCACAAATGATGAGAACGGGCAAGCGCAATCGGCGTGCGCCGCGTTAAATCATCGGATGCGGCGGTCCTTGGACTTGAGGATTGCCCAGATTATTTTCCTCGTTTAGCCGCGACTCGTAGGGGAGCGCGAACGTCCGCGCTCCCCTACGAGTCGCGGCTAAACGAAGTCTCGCGCGGACAACGACTTAGCAGCGGACCACCAACCCCTCATGGACGATCCGGGCACGGCACGCCTCCGCACCCCGGCCGACGCGGTTCAACTCAGCGTGGAGTTGTTCCTGAAGGAACTGGTCCAGTCGGGCCAAGCCTTCGTCGCTGCGGGCCGGATCGCGATGGCCGATGTGCAACTCCTTCACCTCGGCCGCGACCGCGGTGGCCACACACGCCTCGATCGGCGAATGTCCCCAACCCAGCCGCGGCAGGGCCGGATCGGCGCCCACGCGCTGCCGCCCTTCGTATTCCGCCGCGGTGTACTGCCCTTCGGTGTACAGCACGTCCGCGCCGCGGGCGAAGTCGGCCAGGCCGCGATCGGGAACCTCCCGCTGCTCGTGATCCGTGGCGAAGACGAAGACATGGCCGGCGTTCTCCAGCCGATACGCCAGGCAACCGCCCGGATGGTTCAGCGCATAAGTGGTGATGCGCGTCGAACCGAGGCGGAAGTCGGCGCCGGCCTGGAGGGGACGGAAGTTTTCCAGCGCCTTCATCTGGTCGTAGGTGGGCGGGAAAAACCGCCGGCTCAACTCGGACGACGGGTTGAACAGCACGGCCAGGCTGTTGAGCACGTCCTGCGTACCCCAGATGGTGAAGCGGTTGGCCGGGTCGTAGTACGGCGCGAAATAGGGCGTTGCGTAAATGTGGTCGATGTGCGGATGGGTTATGAGCACATGGGCCGAGCGGCCTCCCCCTTATCCTCCCCCATACCGGGGGGGGATAAAGGGAGGGGAGGCGGGACAGCTTGCCAGCGCGCTTCGAGGGCCAGACCCAACTCCCGAAAGCCGCTGCCGCAGTCGAGAATCAGGAGCGTGTCCGGCGTTTGCACTTCGACGCAGGTGGTGTTGCCGCCGTAACTGCTGCGCAGGTGAAACGGCAGCTCTTGCTCGACACGGCGGCGGACAGTCGCCTCCAGGTCGGGTCCGGGCCGGAGGTCCGCCAACCGCCCGCGCTCGGCCAATTGGACGATGGCGCCGACGAGCTTGTCCGTCACTTCCGGCGGCCGCAGCGGCGCCGTCAACGTCCCGGTCACGCCCCAATACGTGATGGTGAACACAGGCTCGGCTGACATGACGCGAATCCTCGGCCTTGAGGTCCTCTCTCAAGAGCGTAGCGGCGATCGTCGGCGGCGGACAATCCCAATCGGATCGTCTCGGAGCCACCTCATTTATGCTACACCATGTCAACCACACTCCGCGAGGTGTTCCGTCCCACCAAGCCCTCGTCGGGAGATGCCAAGCGAATGTCATTTTCGTGACCCCTTCTGACTTCGGATGGACATTTTTGGATAAAATCGAACTTTTATTGATTATTTTCTTGACGTGCGGCCTTCCAGTTTCGACAATCTAATCCCAGCAGCGGTTTGTCCCTTCATGTCGTTCTGGAGTGACTACTTCTGCCAGAGGAAGGCGAAAGTAGTGCCTGAGGCCGAAGATTTGCGTTTCGGCATTCGGCTGTTCCAACCATCCAATTTGGGAGTCAGCATGTTCTCAGTGACACGCCTCACTCGAGTGGGCTACGTACTTGCTCTGTCTCTTGTTCTTTCCTTGCTGCTTCAGCCGAGTCCGTCCAGTGGACAGTTCCGGGGTTTTGGTGCCCCCATGCCGCCTCCCCCGATCATGCCGCAGATCAATAATCAGATGAGCGACAGCACGGCCGGCTGGCTCATCTGGGGCCAAATGGCCGGCATGGGCGGCGGCGGCATGGGCGGCGGCGGGATGCGGGGCATGGGCGGCGGCATGATGGGCATGGGCGGTGGCATGATGGGTATGGGTGGCGGCATGATGGGAATGGGTGGCGGCATGATGGGTATGGGCGGCGGCATGATGGGCATGGGCGGCATGTCCATGATGGGCGGCATGGGCATGGGCGGCATGGGCATGGGTGGCATGATGGGCATGGGCGGCATGGGCATGGGTGGCATGATGGGCATGGGCGGCATGGGCGGTATGGGCGGCATGATGATGGGCGGCATGGGCATGCGCGGCGGCATGGGCGGCGGCATGGGCGGATTCGCCGGCAAAGGCATGGGCGGATTCAACGGCCGAAACGCACTCTAACCACCTCTCTTTTCAGCGGAAATAGCCGAGGAAACCGCGATCCGAGATCGTGGTTTCCTCGGCTATTTCCGCTGAGAAAACAGCCATTTCCGTCATTTCCTCTCCTCTCCGCCGCGGCGCCGGCGGGTGGGCGTTCCTCAATTCCATCTCCGAACATCCGAAGCTGCTTCCCCCGAAATCTGACTTTTTTGTTAAGTTTCGCTTGACGGGACCATTGCCGAAATTGACAATCATCCATAGCAGCAGTCCGTTTCCTCCTCGAACCGGAAGAAGTAAGGAACCACTCCTGCTACGGGGAAGTCGATTCGGTGCCGTAGGTTGGTGCAAGGACCGTCCGGCGTCGGGGGCCTCTTCAGGGTATCTATCTCGGAGTCGTTATGTTTTCTCTCACTCGTCTTTCCAAAGCGGGCTACATCCTCGTTCTGGCCGTCGCTGTCTGCCTCCTGTTGCGGCCGAATCTGTCCAACGGACAGTTCCGCAACAACCTCATGCCTCCACCGCCGATAATGCCGCAGGTCGATAACCAGATGACCGACAGCACGGCGGGTTGGCTGATCTGGGGCCGCATGGCCGGCATGGGCGGTGGAATGGGTGGTGGCATGGGCGGCGGCATGATGGGTATGGGTGGCGGCGGCATGATGGGCATGGGTGGTGGAATGATGGGCATGGGCGGCGGCATGATGGGTATGGGTGGCGGCATGATGGGCATGAGCGGCGGCATGATGGGCATGGGCGGAATGATGATGGGTGGCATGTCCATGATGGGCGGAATGGGCATGAGCGGCGGCATGATGGGCATGGGCGGTATGGGCATGGGCGGCATGATGATGGGCGGCATGGGCATGGGCGGCATGATGGGGATGGGCGGCATGGGCGGCATGGGCGGCATGATGATGGGCGGCATGGGCATGCGCGGAGGCATGGGCGGATTCGCCGGCAAAGGCATGGGCGGATTCAACGGCAGAAACGCACTCTGAGCGTTGATGGAAAATCCTGAGCGGAGGTCGTAAGCCCCCTGAGGGAAGCCTCGGGGGGCTTACGACCCCCGCTCAGAGGGGGCTAATCACGAGGTCCGTGACCGATGGCCGCGGACTCGTGTTTTTCCTCTCACGAGACCAGGGCGAAGAACAATTCTTCGAGATCGCTCTGCCCGTAAGTCTCGCGCAGCTCGGCGAGGGTGCCGCACGCCTGCACCCGGCCCCGGCTGACGATGGCAACCCGATCGCACAAGCGCTCGACCTCACGCATGATGTGCGTCGAGAAAAGGATGCATTTCCCCAGCTCGCGCAGTTGCTGAATGGTCTCCAGGACGGCCCGGCCGACCAGCACATCCAGGCCCGCGGTCGGCTCGTCAAAGATCAGCACCGGCGGGTCGTGAATGATGGCGCGAGCGATGGACACTTTTTGCCGCATGCCCGTGCTCATCTTGGCCCCGAGCAGGTCGCGGAAATCGTTCATCCGCAGCGTGGTAAATACCGTCTCCAGGCGCTTCTGCAAGTGTTCCCCGTCCATGCCGTAAAGCCGGCCGAAATACTCGACAAGCTCCCAGGCGGACATGCGGTCGTAGATGGCGGTGTTGGCCGACAGAAAGCCGATGTGCTGCCGCACCTGGGCCGGCTGCGTGGCCACGTCGTAGCCGGCCACGCGGGCCACGCCGCCGGTCGGCCGCAGCACCGTGCAAAGGATGCGCATGGTCGTCGTCTTGCCGGCGCCATTGGGACCGAGCAGGCCGAAAATCTCGCCCGGCCGGGCCTCGAAGCTGACGCCATCGATGGCGTGAACCAGGCCGCGGCGCAAGTCCCGAAACGACTTCATCAGGTTCTCAACCTGGATCATCCCGCCCCTCTCCGGAAAACACGCTTCGGTGAAGCGTCGCTAAACAGAAGCATAGGCCATGCCGAGGAGCCGTGGACCCGGACAGCATGCTTTTGATAGCATCTCCTTATCGGTTTAATGTCTCGATCGTCCCTCGCCCTCAAGGAGCGATCTCCATGAAAGCATTCCGCCGCCTGACGGTTCTCCTCCTGCCCGTGACGCTGTTCGCGGCCGGCTGCGTCTACGATGTCGCCTCCCCCGCGCCGCAAGACAAGGAAGCCAAGATCAAGTCTTCCCTGGGGCAGCTCGATCCGGCCGACCGAAAGCGGGCTGAGGAGCAGAAGTATTGCGCCGTCGAGACCAAGAACCGGCTCGGCTCGATGGGCAAGCCCGTCAAGCTGACGATCAAGGATCAGACGGTGTTTCTCTGCTGTAAGGGCTGCGAGAAGAAGGCCCTGGCCGATCCCGACAAAACGCTGGCCCGCGTCGAGGAGCTTCAAATCCAGGCGGTGCTGGAGCAGCTCGATCCGGCCGATCAGAAGTTGGCCCTTGAGCAGAAGTTCTGCGCCGTCGAGCCGGAGAACCGGCTCGGCTCGATGGGCAAGCCGATCAAGGTAATGGTGAAGGATCAACCCGTGTTCATTTGTTGCAAGGGCTGCGCAAAGAGGCGAAGGCCGACCCGGACAAGACGTTGGCCACGGTCAAGAAACTGAAGGCGGCCAACGCGAAATAACGTCCACATAGCCCCCAGCTTGCCGGGGGAGCATTCCCCCCGGCAAGCCGGAGGCTATGTGGCGAGGTGTACCGGCGCTTCGTCGATGTACTCGTAAAAAACGTTGCGCTGCCGCGGGATGTAGCCGGCCTCGCGGATGGCGTGCTTGATCTGTTCGAGCGTCAGATAATGTACGGTGCCGGCCGAGGCGACGACGTTTTCCTCGATCATGAGGCTGCCCATGTCGTTAGCGCCGAAGAACAGGGCGAGCTGACCGATCTTCAGCCCCTGCGTCACCCACGACGACTGAATGTTGGGGATGTTATCGAGATAGAGCCGGGCGATGGCCTGGGTCTTGAGGTATTCATACGCGCCAGCCGGTGGCACGTCGGCCATCGCGGTGTGTTCGGGCTGGAACGTCCAGCAGATGAAGGCGGTGAAGCCGCCCGTCTCGTCCTGCAATTGCCGCAGCCGCTCCAGCGACTCGATGCGCTCGGCCAGGGTTTCGATGTGGCCGAACATCATGGTGCAGGTCGATTTGCCGCCCAGCTCGTGCCAGACGCGATGCACTTCGAGCCATTCGTCGGTCAGGCACTTGTTGACAGTCATGGCCTTGCGGACGCGATCGACGAGGATCTCGCCGCCGCCGCCGGGCAGACTGCCGAGACCCGCTTCTTTGAGGCGGCGCAGCACCTCGCGCAGCGGCAGCTTGTTGATCTTGTGAAAGTGCCAGAGTTCCGGCGGGCTGAAGGCGTGCAAATTGAACTTCGGATAGCGCGCCTTCAGATCGCGGAGCAGTTCCTCGTACCATTCCAGTTTGAGGCTGGGGTGCATCCCCCCCTGCATCAGCGTTTGATCACCGCCCAGCGCGATGGTTTCCTCGATCTTCTTGTAGATCTCCTCGCGCGGCAGCACGTAGGCATCGGCATCGGTGCTCTTGCGGTAGAAGGCGCAGAAATCGCAGACGGCCGCACAGATGTTGGTGTAGTTGATGTTGCGGTCGATATTGTAGGTGCGATACGGCTCGGGATGCAGACGGCGGCAAACCACGTCGGCGGCCCGGCCCAGCGCGGGCAAATCGTGGCAGTCGAACAGGGCCACGCCCTCGTCGAAGGTCAGCCGTTGGCCGTCAACGGCTTTCCGCAAGATGCGCGGAATGGTAGTACTCAAGGTTCACTCCTCGGCGGGCCAGTCCCAGCTCGCAGGCCAACATGTAGTAATGGTGCAGCCCGGCCTGTTCGCGCGGCCCCAGATCAAAGTGCAGAATGTTGGACAGATAGCGGCGGCAAAAGCCGGCATCCAGACCCAGACGCGGCGCCTCGGCATGGGCGATCGGACCCGACTCGGTCCAGACCGCGCCGTTTGGCCTGGCGCAGCGCCTCGTCCACGCCGCGCAGATCGACGCCTTCGCGCACCGCCCAGACGGCGTAGACGAACGGCAGCCCCGTCCAGTCGAACCACTCCTGGCCCAGATCGTAAGCGTGCGCGAAGCCGGGCAGACACGCCCGCATGGCCCGATCGCCGATGAGGAGCACCGCGTCGGCGTCCACGTCCTCCGCGTCCCGGTCCAAGGGCAGCGACACCAGGTCCGCGGACACGCCGTAGCGCCGGCCGAGCAGAATTTGCGTGAGCGCGGCACTGGTGCGCGAGCCGGCGTCGAGCGCGACGCGACGGATGGCCGGCCACGGTACCCGGCTGAAGAGTGTCACGCTCAGCACCGGCCCGCGCGAGGCGATGGCGATGTTCGGCACGACGGAATAACAGCCCGCACGGAAATACTCGATGATCGGGATCAGCGCGACATCGAGTTGCCCCTCCGCCAGCAGTTCCGCCAGGCGGCTGGGCACTTCGAGACACAGCTCGGCTTGTGGGGCCAGGTGTTCCAGGTCGCAGATGAGCGGCTTGGTGTTCAAGTAATTCACCGCGCCAATGCGAACCGGATTCTCCATACCGTTGCTCCTGGGTCGCTTTTCGTTCGTCTCTCCGACGTATTCTAGGGTGCGTGTCGATTTTTCAAAGCAGCTTGGAAACCTCATGCGGTCGGCCTCGGAAAGCGCGACAGAATAACCGCAAGGCATCCGTGCGGGCAACCGCGAAATCACGGAAACGGGCAGCTGAGGGGCCGACAGACGGCAAGCGAACGACTCCTTTTGGCCCTTATTTCGATCTTTTATAAAGAAGGAGAGCGGAAATCGTGAAGAAACGGTGGAGATTGGCTGAATAACCTGCGATCCTCTTGCGACCCTGTCGGGGGATCGGTTAGCTGTACCCTATCGTTCGCACGCTCGTGCGCAAAGGCCCTTCATTCCAGGGGGAAATGTCATGCTTCTCTCGCCGCCCGCCCGTGGTGTTTTCCCGATGCTGGCCGCCGCGACTCTCGCACTGGCCGCGACATCCTGCGGCGACAATCGCAAGCCCGTCGTCCCCGTTCGCGGCAAGGTGTTTTTTCGGGGCCAGCCCGCGGAAGGGGCCTTGATCGTCTTCCATCCGGTGGGCGAGGCCGATCCGAAGGCCGTTCGGCCGCAAGGCATGGTCGGCAAGGATGGCAGTTTTGAAATGGGCACCTACGGGGAAAAAGACGGGACGCCGCGGGGCGAATACACGGCGACCATCATCTGGCTGATCGAGAACCCCAAGACGAAGAAGGAATGGAGTCCCCTGCCCATGCGCTACATGATGCCGGACCAATCGGGCCTGCGCGTCACCGTCAACGACGGCCCCAACGAGCTGCAACCGTTCCAGTTGAACCCCTGACCGTCCTATTTCTCTGTCTTCGAGGAGTGGTCCGACAATGAATCGACCTCGTACGCAACGCCGCGGAGGTTTCACGCTGATCGAGTTGTTGGTGGTGATCGCCATCATCGCCATTCTGATCGGCCTGCTCTTGCCCGCCGTGCAAAAAGTGCGCGACGCGGCCGCCCGGATGTCGTGCCAGAACAACCTCAAGCAAGTCGGTCTGGGTCTGATGAACTACGAGAGCGCCTACGGGATGTTCCCCATCGGCGACAACCGCGACGAGACCGGCGGTCCCTACACCGACTGGCAGGCCAGTATCCTGCCTTTCATCGAGCAGCAGAACATCGCCAATATGTACAACTACAAACTGGACTACAACAACCCGGCCAACTATCCCGCCATCGGCCAACAGATCAAAATCTACAACTGCCCCAGCACGCCCAACCAACCGCGCTTCGACACTACGCCCGACGAGGGCAAGGCCTTCAGCGGCGGCACGGAACCGCGCGGTGTCTCCGACTATTGGGGCTGCAACGCCATGGAAACCTGGGTGCCCGTCGTCGGCAACTGTGTCGGTTCCTTCCCCGCCTTCTCCAGTTACCAGATCGGTAACGACTTCGATGCGTCGCGCTGTGGGGTTTTGTGCCGCATCGGCGCGGGTCAGTCGCGCATCGCCACGATCACGGACGGCACATCCAACACCTTCATGGTCGCCGAGAGCGCCGGCCGGCCCTTCTTCTATGGGCCGCGTTTCCAACTGCTGGGTCAGCTCAATCCGGGCGAGGGCGGTTGGGCCGACCCTGCCGGCGCCTTCAAAATCAAAGGCTCCAATGGGATCACCGGAGCGCTCAAGCCGCATGGAGTCGCCGGCCAACACCTGCTCGATGCAGTGCAACAACACGAGCGAAATCTACAGCTTCCACACCGGCGGAAGCAACTTCCTGTTCGCCGACGGCTCCGTCCACTTCCTCAGCTCCAGCTCCAGTTTGTGTGTGATCGGCTCGCTGGCCACCCGCGCCGGCGGTGAAGTGCCCTTCGACTACTGATTCACACCCACTGCTTCCGCGTTGAATCGAACGGGGCCGGAAAACAGGTTTGAACCTGTCTTCCGGCCCCGTTCGATCGCATCCGTGCCCTTTTCGCTTACTGGGCGGCAGTCGGGATGACGCCGTTCGCTTCTTGCGTGGCCCGATACACCAGGCGGGCAAACCATTCCGTGTTGCTCATGCGCCGGCTCACCGGCGGGCAGGCCGGCGGAGACACCGGCACGCACACCGGCACCTGACGGCAAACCTTGTAGGTTACGGTGTACGGCTGAAGCTGGCAGGTGGTATACGGCACGAGGTTCACCTTCGTCTCGGAAACCATTCGGCAGGTGACGTAGGGAACCAGGCACGTCCGCTGCTCCGGCATCAGCCGGCAGCGAGTGCATTTGACCACCTGGCACCGCTGCTCTGGGACCATATGGCAGGTCGTATAGGGGATGCAGACTTCCTTGACCTGCGGCACCATGTAGCAGCGGCGGCAGGTAATCATCCGGCAGTGCTGCTGGCGGACCATGTGGCACGTCGTGTAGGGTATGCAAACTTCCTTGACTTGAGGAATCATGTAGCAGCGGCGGCAGGTAATCATCCGGCAGTGCTGCTGGCGGACCATGTGGCACGTCGTGTAGGGTATGCAAACTTCCTTGACTTGAGGAATCATGTAGCAGCGGCGGCAGGTAATCATCCGGCAGTGCTGCTGGCGGACCATGTGGCACGTCGTGTAGGGTATGCAAACTTCCTTGACTTGAGGAATCATGTAGCAGCGGCGGCAGGTAATCATCCGGCAGTGCTGCTGGCGGACCATATGGCAAGTGGTGTACGGGATGCAGACTTCCTTGACCTGCGGCACCATGTAGCAGCGACGGCACGTCACCATGCGGCAGTGATCCTGGCGGACCATTTGGCAGGTCGTGTAGCGGACCTGCTTCATGACCGTGTACGGCACGAGCTTGCAGACGGTGTAGTTAACCGTGTGGCAGTGCTCCCGCCGCACATAATGGCAGCAACGAATCATGCGCACTTCCTGACGCGGCACCCAGACGCGATTGCACACCCAGCGACCGGGGCACTGCACCGGGTAGTTGACAACTGGGCCGGGGCAGTAGTGCGACGTGCAGGTGCAGGGATCGAAGCTCCACGTACCGGGCATCCGGCAGCATTTGTTGATGACGGGGCCGGGGCAATAGTGCTGCTCAACACGCCAGCTACCCGTGCAGATCGTGATCGGCTTCTGCGTCCACACCGGCTCATACGTGCAAGACCGGCACACCATCTGCCGCGGCTCCGTCACCGTGCGATAGCAGGTGGACGGCACCTGGCAAACGTGCTGCTGATACACCGGCCGATAGGTGCAGTAGTGCTGCGGCACCTGATATTCCTGATAGCACGGTTTATAGACGGTATAGCAACACTTGCGAACATGCTGCTGGTACACGGGATGATACGTGCAGTAATACTGGGGAACCTGATATTCCTGGTAGCACGGCTTGTACACCGTGTAGCAGCACTTGCGCACATGCTGCTGATAGACTGGGTGATACGTGCAATAGTATTGCGGCACTTGATATTCTTGATAGCACGTCCTGTAGACGGTGTAGCAGCACTTGCGGACGTGCTGCTGGTAGACCGGGTGACACGTGCAATAATACTGAGGAACCTGATACTCCTGATAGCACGGTTTATAGACCGTGTAGCAGCACTTGCGCACATGCTGCTGGTAGACGGGATGGAAGGTGCAGTAATACTGCGGCACTTGATATTCCTGGTAGCACGGCCTGTAGACGGTGTAGCAGCACTTGCGGACGTGCTGCTGGTACACGGGCCGGCAGACGGTGTATTTCTGGACGATGTTGTAATTCTCGTAGACGGGTCGGAAGGCGGTGTAGCACTCCTTACGGACGTGCTGTTCGTAGACGGGACGGCAGCAGACCGTGCGGCATTCCTTCATGACGGTGCGATAGACCGGCCGATAGCAGACGCACGTCTGGTCCTCGTACACGGTTTTGTAGCACACGCGGTATTGGATGGTGGGCAGGCAGCACTGTTCCGGGCTGCAACACTGGACGGGATAGCCGCACGCGCCGCAGTGTGACGCCCGTGCCGACCCCGCCAGCGCCGCCCCAGCGAGCACGGCGATCAGCGGCAACGCAACCTTCAGCCTCATCTCAGGACTCCTAGCCAGACGGTTCCGGTTTCCAAAACGCCGGCATCCGGGCCGCGCCCGCGGCGCCCGTTGCGGCTGGAACAAATCTGCCCGATGGAAGCGGCCTGGCAAAGTGAACTTAAAAGAAAAGTTGGGCGATCTGGCGAGCGGGCGCCGAATCCCTAGGAGTTTACCGCAGAGGTGGACTTTCGGCCCCCATAGCCCCCGGCTTGCCGGGGGAATACACCCCCGGCAAGCCAGGGCTATGTGGACTCATCTTTTCCCCGGCGGCTCGGTTCTGGTATAAGCCGATCCGTCGGAGACGAGGTCGCCCCTGCCGCCCTCGGAACAGAGAGCAAATATGGAAACTTCGGAACGTCCCACGGAGGCTGGCGGTCTCCCCGTCCTGGGATCGTACTGGCGCACGCCCTCGGCTCTGCCGGTGCCGGCCGATTTCATCCCGCTGCGTCTCATCCTGCAACCGGGCGGCGCGACCATCGAGCTGACCCAGCCCGACATGCTGCTGGGCCGGCATAGCCGGGCCGACGTGCGCCTCCCGCTGCCGGATGTCAGCCGTCGCCACTGCCGCTTCCTGTTTACCCAGGGTGCCTGGCAGGTGCTCGATCTGAACAGCCTCAACGGCGTCTTTCTCAACGATCAACCGATCCGGCAAGCGACCGTGCAGCCGGGCGACCTCCTCCGCGTTGGCGGATTCACGTTCGTCATCGAGCTGAGCGGATCGAACGAGCGCACCGAGGACGGCGATCCTACCGAGGGGCTGATCCGCGGCATTTTCAAGACCTTGCCGCCGCCCACGCACGAGGACGAACCGCGCCGCCGCGCTTCTTGAGGGCGGTCGCACGCCGGGTTATGATGACGGCATGACCACCGGCAACGTGCTCGATCGTGAGGAATACATCGAACAGGCATACCTGTTCCGCGTCATGCGCGAACGCATGACCGAGGGCTTGGCCACTCAGGAAGTGCTGGAACACATCGGCCAGGAAATCCTCGCCACCACCCGCCTTCCCTACGCCGTCGGCTTTTTGACCGCCGAGGTCAAGCACACCGGCTTGCTCTCCTCCGGCTTCGCCCGTCTGCCCCACTATTTCACGCCGTTTCAGGCGTTCGTCGTTCAATGCACGGAAGAGGAAAGCCGGCGCTTCGGCATGGAGATCGCCCTCGTCGTGTTGCAGCGCGAGGCGGAATATCGGGCCGGTAATCCCACACCTTCCGGGTTGTTCATTTATCAATTTGAAGTGCTGTGCCGCAACCGGCTCGGTTACGACGAAGGGCTCGTCTCGATCCTGCACGACCCGTTCTACCCGCCCCTGTGGCGGGAGTACGTGGCGATGGTAAAGCAGCAAATCGGCGAGGTCGATTTCGCCGAATTGGTTTACCTGCGTTCGGAGATGTATCTCATCGAGCGGCGGCGGCAGGAGCCGGGATACGAACCGCCGGTGCCGCCGGTGTTCGGGCCGAAGGAAGGCAAGATCGCCGGGGCCAACCGCGGCCGTGATCCCTTGTATCTCTTCGCCGCCTTACAACGTCAGCTCAATTATCCCGAAGTGCCGCGTCCCAAGCCGCGCAGCGATCTCTCGGCGACCCTGGAGGGGATGCAGGCGCGGTTGCGCGAACTGGAAGCGCGATTGAAATTGGTGGAGAGCGAACTCCGGGGGCAGGTCGATCTGAGTCAGTTCGGCAAGCCCGAACTGCTGACCGATCTGCCGGAGACCGACGATGATTAGGTAGTTGGGTGGTTGGGTGGTTGGCGAGTTAGGTGGGCTTTCGGAACAACCTAACCACCTAAGAACCTAACCACCTCTGTTCAGGCGGACGGGCGATGACAGCGGAAAGCGCGGAGGACTTCGTAGAGGTCGGAGGTGATGGACACCTCGTCGTCGAGGAAATCCTGGAGCCAAAGGTAATTGTGGCGATGGGCCAGGGCGACCAGGGGCAGCAAATCCCCCAGGCTGACCCGAACCGTCGGCTCCTGCCCTTCCACGTCGCCTTCGTCCCTCAGCAACGGATAGACACGAAGATGCGCGGCCATCGTTGATCCTCCCGGCCACAAGGCTTTCTTCCGCACGCGGCCCGTTCCGGCTCGACTCGATGAGCATCCCGCGGAGCAGGCCCCAATCCTGTCTCCTCCTCCATCGGCAAGAGCCAATCGCCGACTTGCGAATTTCCACCCCGCAATCCGACATCGGCATTCCGCTATCCGCTAAAATAATCCGTCGGTAGCGGAAAGGGGGAGCGGAATGCGGATTTCGATTGCCATTCTGGGAGACGGGGCCTGGGGCACGGCGATCGCCCTGCTTCTGGCCCAGAATCCGCGCCACCGCGTCACCTTGTGGAGCGCCCGCGAGGACAACGGCCGACTGTTGCAGGAACGCCGCGAGAACGTCCGTTTATTGCCGGGCGTTCCCATCCCGCGCTCGATCGAATTGACGACGGATGTCCGGCAAGCCGTCGCCGGCGCGGATTTGTGGGTCGCGGCCATCCCGACAATTTATCTGAGGACGACGCTGACGCGCATCAATTCCGCCGTATCGCCGGGACCGCCCATTTTGAGTTTGGCGAAAGGGTTGGAGAACGGCACCTTTTTGCGTCCGACGGAGATTCTGACGCAGGTGCTGGACGTCGAAAAAGTAGCCGTCCTCTGCGGCCCCTCTCACGCGGAGGAAACGAGCCGAGGCTTGCCCGCCTCCGTCGTGGCCGCCAGCCGTGATCTCGAACTGGCCCGCCGAGTGCAGCAGATTTTCAGCACCGACCGTTTCCGCGTCTACACCAACCGCGATCCGGTCGGCGTCGAGCTGGCCGGGGCGCTCAAGAACATCATCGGCATCGCCGCCGGCATCAACGACGGCCTCGGCCTGGGAGACAACGCCAAGGCCGCCCTCCTGACGCGCGGCCTGGTCGAGATGACGCGCTTCGGTGTCGCCCTCGGTGCGGAGGCCCAGACCTTTTCCGGCCTGGCTGGTCTGGGCGATCTCATCACCACCTGCGTCAGCCCGCACGGCCGCAACCACCGCGTCGGCCAACGGCTTGCCCACGGCGAACGCTGGGCCGACATTCAGGCCAACATGACGATGGTGGCCGAAGGCGCCTACACCGCCCGCAGCGTCCACGATCGGGCCGCGCAGATGGGCATTGACATGCCGATCACTGCCGAAGTGTACCGCGTTCTGTACGAGAACAAGGATCCCCGCGCCGCCGTCACCGATCTGATGCTGCGCGAACCGAAGGGAGAGCAGGAACCGCTATGAACACACTGCGACATGCCTTCAAGGAATGGGCCGTCATCTGCCGCGCCTGGGCGAAGGACGGCAAGCGCTGATCCTGCGGAAAGGCGGTATCGCGGAGACGGGCGGCGAATTCGAGGTCGAGCACCGGCGTTTCTGGCTGTTTCCGACTTACTTGCATCAACAGAAGGACGGCATCACGCCGGAAGCGGTGCCGCTCCTGGAGCAGGTCGAGGAGGAACGGCCGCCGCAAGGCACCGTCCGGCTGACGCATTTTGTCGAGGTCGCGGGCATTTATCATGTCCACGATCTGCTTGGCGCCTGGAAGTTAGCCGGCCTGCACTGCTGGTCGCAGGAGACCGTGCAGGCGCGTTTCGAGTATCGCCGGCCCGGCTTGTATGTCCTGCCGGTGCGCGTCTATCGCGCATCGCGTGCCTACGATTTGATCGAGACGCCGGAGTACGCCGGCTGCCGCAGCTGGGTCGAGCTGGATCGCGACCTATCGACCGAAGGCGCGACGCCGGTCCTCGATGAAGCCAAGTTTGACGAACTGCTGCGGACGTTGGATCTGCTGCTGCAACCGACGGCGTGGGCGTGAGAGGGATCTCACCAGCCCGCAGCGCCAGCAAGGGCGACCCTTGCTGGCGCTGCGGGCTGGTACAGGCGCGACCCGATTTATTCGCGGGTGATGGTGACGCCCTCGCGGACTTTCCATTGATAGCGTGCGTTGGAATTGACCGGGTGCAGCGTGTAAGGCACGCCCTTGGCCATTTTCGCAAATTCCTTGGGCGGGATGATGAGTTCGATTTCGCGCACTTTCTCCGCCGGCGCGGTCCAAAAGCTCATCTTGATCTCGCCCTTGATGTCCGGCTGTCCCTTGGCCTTGAACATGATTTTCTTGTCCGCCCGTTCCAAGAACACCTTGTATTGCAGGTGGTTGCCGGCGTCCTCGAACCATTCCTCGCCGTGGATGAGGAGATGTCCTGTTCCCTCGGCATGGCGGCCGGGCGGGTATTGAATCGTGCGC
Source organism: uncultured Planctomycetota bacterium (assembly GCA_963767535.1). Lineage (GTDB taxonomy): Bacteria > Planctomycetota > Planctomycetia > Gemmatales > Gemmataceae > JAJPHU01. The sequence continues at coordinate 2,048,777 of CAVYEC010000003.1, read as the reverse complement.
GGCATCTCCTTGGACCCATACCAGTAGATTTTGCCGATAGTGATGTGCCGGTGCTCCGTCTCGGCCGGAGGATTCGGCAAATTGGCGTGCCGGCCGAACGAATCGCTGAGTTCCAGCGTGCGATAGGGATTGGAGTGCTTGAACACCTCGTCGCGTTTGCCCTGGGCGTAGCGCACGCCCCAGGTGGCCGCCAGGTTCGCCTCCGCGAGATCGCGGAAGGTGTGGACGTGGACCATCAACCCCAGATTTTGCGCGTCGAGGATGTTCTGACCCAGCCGGCTGTAATTCAACCGGCGCCAGCGGTTGCCTACGAACACTTCCAGGAAAGTGTGGTTGGCATACGACTGGGCCATTCCGGTCAGGGCGAGAGAGACGGCGCTCCGGACCCGGTGATGGGTCAAGTTTTTCTCAACCATCCTCACCTGGGCCTCGTCGGAGGCGTCCACGATGGGGATGGCGAGGATCATGCGTGTGGGGATGCCCAGGGTGCGCAGAGCCGTGCATTGCAGTAGGGCGGAGGAGGTGCAGCTACCGTGGGTCTTGTGGTAAAACATCTGCTTGCCCAGCAGCTCGTGCTCGAACTGCTGCCGGTCGGTCCAGGTCCGATCGCCCGTCGAACGATAGAACGAGCCTTCGAGTCCGGGATAGATGGCCGGCTTGCCGTCGGGGAAATGGACATAGTGCGTGCAGAACATCTCCTTGTTATAGCTTGAGGCGCGAACAGCCAGCGCGACACCTTCTCGACGACTTCCTTGTCCGTCAGCTTGTCGGGATCGATGCCGGCCGCGGCCAACTCCCGAAGAAGATCCTTGCGCATCGCCTCATCCCAGTTGGTGGTGATGCCGGGCGCGAGGTATTCCTTCATCGCGGCGTAGTCTTTTCGCCAGTTCGCGTTGCTGGGGATGGCTTCGGCATTGGTGTTGAGCGGGTAGGCGATGACCTCCAGATCGACATAATCTTTCGTCTCGGCCAGCACGCGCGCGTCCTGATAGTCGTCGTTGAGGGCCGCCTTGTTGTAGGGCGGCATGAGGCGAATGACAGCCCGGACGGAGTAGGTGAAATCGCGCCGCTTGTTCCAGTCGCCGTCGGCAACGCCGGTGGCGCCGGTATCCTTCTTGTGAGGGTCGGTGCGGTATTTGTGTACTTCCTGAAAATCGGATAAGCCGTCGCCGTCCGTGTCGGGGTCCGCGGCGATCACCATCGCTTTGCCCGCCGGAGGCGGTTCGACCGTGGCATGCGCTCTCGATCTCCGCAAAGGTCAGCGCACCGAGTCCGGTTACGACAACGCAAGCCGCCAGCAAAAGCGGCAAGGCCAACTTGAGACGATGCGGGGCGAGGGCGTGCAGAACTTGTCCGGTCAGCGCATCCACCGGCGAGGGGAGCAGTGCGGCGGCCGCCGCGTTACGAAGAGTCAATGCGATCAGCGCGGCCGGCACGTCGGCGGACGCACGTTGCGACAGCGCCAGGGCCAGGGTCGCACCGGAAAGCTGCACGCCCCGGCGCGTCAGCCGCTCGCCGAGCAGTCTCCGTGCGGTCGCCAGCCGGCTCGACAGCGTTCCTTCGGGCAGGGCAAGTTGTCGGGCGACCTCCTTGCGCGGCCGGCCCTCCAACTCGCAAAGGACGACGGGCACGCGGTACTTGTCCGGCAGCCGATGGACCTCCCGATCGAGCAACGGTTGCAGTTCCCGCCAGATATCGTCCGTTTGGGTTGGCCGGGAGTGACGTTCCATGAATTGCCTCTCGCGCCGCCTGCGCCTGGCGGCGGCCGTCTTCGCTTTGAGCGCGGTGCGGTAAGCGACGCCATACAGCCAGTTGCCGACCTGTTCGCGCCGTTCCAGCGAGGCCGCCTTGCGGACGAGAACGAGGAACGTGGCTTGAAAGGCGTCCTCGGCATCGTGGACATTGCCGGCCACGCGCCGGCACACGCCGAGGACCATCGGCCCGTGACGGCGCACCAACTCTTCCAGCGCCGTTTCATCCTGGCCGACGATGAACGACTCCAGAAGTTGACCGTCGGTCAGCGTCCCGCCCTCGCGCAACAGGACGGCTCGTGCAAATGGCGGATAAGAGGGTGTGTGCGGATCGTGGCCATGGCGCTCTCCCGGATGTCCTCGGCGGCCTCCGTATCTTACTGCCCGCCGACCGGCCGGCGCGTCGATTTATTTCGGGACAGCGGTCTCCGAACCGGAGACGCCACAAGCGCTCACGACTGCACTTCGGCTTGAATGGGACGCACACTCTCGGAGGGGAGCAACACCTCGAATTTGCTGCCCCGGCCATACTCGCTGAAGACTTCCAGCGTCAGGCCGAGTTCTTCCACCAGGCGGTCCACCACGGCCAGACCCAGACCGCTGCCGCCCGAATCGCTTTCCTTGCCCGCCTTGCCGCGCTCGAACGGCTGAAAGATCGACTCCTGATCTTCCGGCGAGATGCCGGAACCGGTGTCTTGCACGCCCAGGACGAAGACGGAGTCCTGGCCGACGACATGACGCCAGGCCGCCGTCAGGCGAACCTCGCCTTGCGGCGTATAGCGGATGGCGTTGGTGATGAGATTGGACAAGAGCCGGCCCAGCCGCACCGGATCGCCTTGGACCTCCATGTCGCGGGCGCCGTCGAAATCCGTCACCCAGGTGATCGCCTTGCGCTGGGCCTGCCCGGCGTGTTCGTTGGCCAGCATGTCCAAAAAAGGCGCCAGCGCGAACCAGGTGCGTTTGACACGCCCGCCCACCGCGGTCGGCCCGCGCGACCATTCCAGGAGTTCCATGCCGATCGACAGGGCACGGTCGGCGGAGGCGCGGAGGCGTTCGAGCAGATCGCGGGCTTCGGGGTGCAAAAGCGGAGTGCTTTCCAGGAGCGGCGTCAGAAGACGCAGCGCTTGCAAGGGTGTGCGGAGGTCGTGCGCCAATCCGGCCAGGTGTTGCCAGTCCGGCTCCAGGGGGCTGATCGTCAAGCTGCCGACGATGCCTTGCAATTCTCCTTTGGGGTCGGCGAGCGGTGCGGCGTTCCAGGTGAGCTGCCGCGTCACGCCGTCGGAATTGGTGTACAGATACGACGCTTCTTGCGGCGTCCGTTCGCGCCAGGCGCGCATGAGTGGCAAATCGGACGCCTTGACCGTCTCGCCGTCAAAGGTGCGCAGCGGGTTGCGCTGGAGGTCGTCGCGGGTCAGCGGGACGCCCTCGCGCATCATCTGCTTGGCTGTGTCGTTGAGGCAGTACAAAGTCCGTTTGTTCGCATCGAGATAGACGTGGCCCACTCGAATTGAGACGGCCGTTCTCCGCACCCCCGTTCCACCGCCGCGCCGGGAGAAGAAAGTGTTCATGGGACACTCCGCAGCCGTACCTTACCTGTCCCAGCGCTCGTGAAGGGGGAGAGCGGGATGGTTTGGTACCGGGACGCTGGACGGGGCCTATACTATTATGACGAGTTGTCGGGGAGGGCACAACTGTTTTTGGAGCGTGTGAAGGGGCAAGTGGAGACGACTTATTCCTCCGCCCACTTTTCGTGTCCATAAAAATCGGATTTTCGATCCGACGCGATTGTAGTGGTTGCAAGGAGTCCCGCAAGAAACAATCTCCCGTGTTTTCCGTTCTTCTGGGTAATCCGGGTGGCACGGGGGGACGGGAATATGGTAAAGTTTGACAAGAGGGACACGCGCCCTCTTTCTCAGGGCTTATGCCTCTCCCCAACCGGAGCGGGGTTTTTCCCGCGGGATTCCACAGGGAAGTTGGTCCTCCCCAGCGTTGAGGAGGTTGCTGTGCTGCGACCGATGTTAAACGGACACAGAGTCGCCCTCGATTTCTGCTTCTCCCTATCCAAACCGGTTTCCACCCGGCCGTTCGTCGCATTATTGGCGGGCGTGCTGCTGGGAATGATGCCTGTCAGGGCGATCGGCGAACCGAAAATCGACACGCCGGCTTCTCGCCCGGAGACCAACGACATCAAAGGCTCTTTGGTGATCGTCGGCGGCGGGGTTTTGCCCGAGTCGATCCGCGATCGCTTCCTCGAGCTGGCCGGCGGCAAGAAATCCGCCAAGCTGGTCGTCATTCCCACGGCCAGCGCGCTGGCCGATCGCACGCAGAACTACAAGAGCTATGCATACTGGCGCGCCCAGGGCGTGGGGTCGGTGCGGATGCTGAACACTCTCGACCCGAAGAAAGCCAACGACCCGTTGTTCATCAAGCCGCTGACCGAGGCGACCGCGGCCTGGCTGGGAGGCGGCGATCAAACGCGCCTGGCGGCCGCCTATCACGGGACGGCCGTGGAGCGCGAGTTGCGCCGCCTGCTGGACCGTGGCGGCGTCATCGGCGGCACCTCGGCGGGGGCGTCGGTCATGAGCACCATCATGATTACCGGCGGCAACCCGCAGGCGCGGATCGGCACCGGCTTCGGTCTGCTGCCGGACGTGGTGATCGACCAGCACTTTGAAAACCGTCGCCGGCAGAATCGCCTGCTGGGGGTACTGTCGCAGTACCCGCGCTGCGTGGGTCTGGGCATCGACGAACAGACGGCCGTGGTGGTGCATGGCCACACATTCACGGTCGTCGGCAACGCCAATGTCGTGGTCTGCATTCCGCCGGGCGAAGGCGTTCCGGCGGCCGTGGAGCGAGTGCTGCGTCCCGGCGAAGTCGGCGACCTGCTGATATTCAGCCGAAACGCCCTGGCGCGAACCAAGCCCCCGATGGAACGCAAGACCACCGCCTCGACCGATCGCCGAACCATGCCGTGAGGCATTTTTCGTTAATTAAAAACGACCAGCCCGCCGCGCCAGCAAGGGGAGCAACCCTTGCTGGCGCGGCGGGCTCGTTTGTTTTTGGTAGTGGGGGACCAGTGTGTTGATGCCTCCCGAATGAGGCCGCGTACAATGGCAAGACCGCTCACACACCGCTCATGTCAGGAAAAGTCTCGCCCACTTTCGGAGGTCCGCCATGAGGAAGCCCGCACTGATCCTGGCCGTCCTGGCAGCTACTCTGCTGATGGCCCCTGCCAGCCCGCAGGACAAAGTAAATCCGCCACGCAAGGTCAAGGCGGAAGAGTCGGCCAAGAAGGTAAAGGAACTCCAGAAGGAACGGATTGCCACCTTGAAGGAAGCGGTAGAGTCAATCACTGACCTGTACCAGAACCAGCGTGCGCCACATGAAGAGGTATCTGAAGCAACGCTGATGCTTCTCAAGGCGGAGCTAGAAGTTGCTGAGAAAGTGGCAGATCGCATCACGCTCTACAAGAAGATCGTGGACGTGTTGAAGCGAGACGAGGACATTCAGGAAGCCCGCAGGAGAGGGTCACGAGTGACAACCTATTCAGTCCTCAAGGTCAAAGCGAGGCGTCTGGAAGCGGAGATCGACTTGGAGCGAGCCAAGGCGAAGGAAGCCGAAGCAGCCAAGTAACCGAGCCTGAAGGACTGCCGGCGACTACTGAATCAACACACTGTTCGCCCACTACCGCTTTTTTGTATAGCCGCGAGCCGCAGGCGAGCGCGAGCCACGCGCTCGCCTACGGCTCGCGGCTAAACGAGATCAGCGCCGCAACATGCCGTCGAGGAAGCCTTCCAGTTGCCGGCTGCGAACCGGATGCTGGAGCTTGCGGACGGCCTTGGCCTCTATCTGCCGCACCCGTTCGCGCGTCACCTTGAAGATGCGGCCGACCTCTTCGAGCGTGTAGGTATAGCCGTCGCCCAGGCCGTAACGCAGCTTGATGATCTCGCGCTCACGATACGTCAGCGTCTTGAGGACCTGATCGATCTTGTCCTTGAGCATCTCCTGCGTGGCCGCCTGCACCGGCGATTCGGCCGAGTCGTCCTCGATGAAGTCGCCGAAGTAGCTGTCCTCGCTCTCGCCGACCGGACGATCCAGGCTGATCGGGTGCCGGCTGATCTTCAGGACGCGGCGCGTCTCCTCGACGCTGATGTTGGCGGCCCGCGCCGTCTCCTCGATGGTCGGCTCGCGGCCCATCTCCTGCAACAGCTTCTTGGAGACGTTGCGCAGCTTCGACATCGTCTCGATCATGTGGACCGGGATGCGGATGGTGCGGGCCTGGTCGGCGATGGCGCGGGTGATGGCCTGGCGAATCCACCACGTCGCGTAGGTGCTGAACTTGTAACCGCGGCGGTACTCGTACTTGTCCACCGCCCGCATGAGGCCCGTGTTGCCTTCCTGGATCAAATCGAGGAAACTCAGGCCGCGGTTGCGATACTTCTTGGCGATCGACACGACCAGGCGCAGGTTGCCGCCGGACAGGTCGCGCTTGGCCTGCTCGTACTCGGTGAAGCGCTTGCGGACGATCTCGACGCGCTTGCGCAGGCTGGCCGGCTCCTCCAACGTCAAGAGCATGTAATCGTGCAGCTCTTTTTCGAGGTTGGCCCGGTCTTCCTTGGCGGAGCGGCAACCTTGCAGGGCCATGATCTTGTGTTCGAGTTCGTCCATCTGCGCCGACATCTGTTCCAGCTTCTTCATCAAGGGCTGGACCTTCTGCGTGCGGATGGACAACTCCTCGACCAGCGTGACGGCCTTGCGGCGACGGACGCGGAGGGCACGGCGCAGCTTACGCTTCTCGTCCTCGGGTGTGCGCGGGTCGGTGATCTTGGCGAAGTCCTCCTGATTCTGCTCCATCAGGTGCTCGAGCGTCTTCAGGTTGTGCGGCATGCGCTGGAGGATCTTGTCCTTCTCCAGGTTCTCCGTCAGCGACACCTTGACGGTGCGGTCGAACGGCAATTCGCCGGAGTGGACGCGCTTGAGCGTCTCGACGACTTGCCCCAGCGCCCCGTCACATTCGAGGACTTTGCGGCGGAAGCGTTTGCGGGTGACTTCGATCTTCTTCGCCAGCGCGATCTCCTGCTCGCGCTTGAGCAGGGGGATCTCGCCCATCTGGGTGAGGTACATCCGCACCGGGTCGTCGATGCGGCGGCTGTCCTCCTCGTCGAGGAAGCTGATGTCGAGCTCGGCGCGGGTCTCGTCGTCGAGGACGGGGCGCCGCCCTCGCGCTCCTCGGCCTCCGATTCGTCGATCAACTCGATACCCTGCTCTTCGAGCAGGATGAGGAGCTGATCGATCTTCTCGGGGTTGGCGTCGTCATCGGGCAGGTGGTCGTTGACCTGACTGTAGGTCAGGTAGCCTTTCTCCTTGCCCGATTCGAGCAAAGCCTTCAGGCCGTCTTCGTTCTTCTCCATTCAAACCCTCCCCTCGCCTCATGTCCCAGCCCCCGCAACGGTGGAGGGATCCGGGCCAAGCTCTATGTTTCGATTTTGCAGCTGCCGGAGCAGTTCCAGTGCCGCCGCCGGGTCGCGGGCGGCATTCAGCTGTGTATGGAGTTCCTGTTTGACGCGCTTGAGGCGACGCTCCCGGAAGAAGTCCAGGAGCTGCCGCAGGCACGCCGCACGGTCGGGCATGTCCCGGCCGATCGCTTGCAGTCGGAGTGCGCTCGCCGCCAGGTGGTCGTTGGCCAGGCGGGGCGCAGCAGATCAAGAGTGGGCGGCTCGCCGGCCGCGTGCAGGGCGAACAGGCCCTCCAGTAGCCCGCGTAAACCCGGATGGGTAATCTCCTCGGGACGGATTTCGGTCGCCGCCTGGGCCACCAGCGCCGGCTCCGCCAAAAGGAATTCGAGCAGTTGCCGTTCCTCGGGAGCCGCCTTGGCCGTGCGCGGCTCCGCCTCCTCGGGGAGGGATTTCTCGCGCTCCCGGCCGCGCTTCTCGGTTGCGCAGTTCGTGCAAACGCCCCCATACGTTCTCCTCCTTGAGTCCCAGGCGTTGGGCGATCCGGCTCACCATAAGCTGCGTTTTCACCGCGCCGGCCTGACCGGGTAAAGGTGGTGCCAGGGCGATGATGCCCAGCACCGCATCAACGGCTCGGCGGGCCTCTTCGACTCCCACAGGCCCAGCGCTCGGCAGGACCTGATTGAGCTTGAACTCCAGGGCGTCCATCGCCTGATCAAGCGCCTGACGAAAAGCGTCGGCCCCTTGCTGGATCAACAGATCGCAGGGGTCCAGGCCGTCCGGCAGTGTGGCGATGGACAAGTTCACATCGTATCCCGCGAAAATCTCCAGGGCGCGATCGACGCCGGTTTGTCCGCCGGCGTCGGCGTCGAAGACCAGCACGACGCGCGGCGCGAAGCGCCGAATCTGCTGAACGTGTCGTTCGTTCAGGGCCGTGCCCATCGTCGCCACCACCTGGCCGACGCCCATCTGGTGGGCCATAAGCACATCGGTATAGCCTTCCACGACCGCGAGGTAGCCGGCCTTGGCGGCGGCGCCGCGGGCGTGGTCCAGTCCGTACAAGTGTTCGCTCTTGTTAAAGAGCGGGGTCGTCGTGGAGTTATAATACTTTGGCCCTCGGGACGATAGAGGAGATGTGGGCAGGATGCGTCCGCCGAAGCCCACCGTCTGCCCCCGCGCGTCCCGGATGGGAAACTGTACCCGGTCCCGAAACCGATCGTAGAATCCGTCCCGCTCCGTCCGCCTCGCGATTAGGCCGACTTTTTCGAGTATTTCCAGCGACACGCCCGCCGCTTCCGCGCGTCCGACCAGCCAATCGCCGGTACGCGGCGCGTAGCCCATCCCGTAGCGCCGCACGGTTTCCCCCGTCAGGCCGCGCGAAGCGACATAGCGCCGCGCTTCCTCCGCCAGCGGCGAGTCCAGGAGACACTGATGGAACTCCTGGGCCGCCCAGCGGATTACATCAAGCATGAGAGCGCGGCCCTGGTTCTGCACAGAATTTGGGTTCTTTTCCAGGGTTATTCCGGCTCGGCGGGCCAAAAGTTCGAGCGCTTCGGCAAAGCTGACGTGTTCGTGTTCTTGAACAAAAGTGATCACATCGCCGTATTTACCACAGGACCAACAGCGATAATTCTGCCAGTGGGGGTCCACTACGAAGGAGGGGTTGTGGTCATCGTGGAAAGGACAGAGACCCTTGAACTTGTCCCCGGCGGGGCGCAGTTCGAGGTAGCCGGCGACGACTTGAACGATGTCGTTGGCTTCTTTGACCTGCTTGACCCGATCGTCTGCCAAGGGCCACCCGTCCCACAGCCAGCCACGAAATCCGATCGGGCGGACGATCCTGGCTTATCGCCCGGCCCGTATCTGGATCAATTGCAACTCGTCTGCCCCGGCAGCGAGTTTCGGCGGCGGGTCCACGGCCTATGAGGTTAGGAGAAAGGAAAAACTGAGCATGGCCACCCCCGGGTTGAAGGATGTATGACCGGGAGCCCCCCCTGCGCCCGTTCCTCCCTCTGCATTCCCACGCCGACCGACTCCCGCCGGCCGGAGTTTGGCCATGTCCGGCATTCCTTTGCCGCCGTCCCTGCCCCGATCAACATCCGGTCGATCGTTTCGGCCCGCGAGCAAGCCGTCACCAACAGAGGCAAGGGTTTGTTGAACTCGTGAAATTATAGCGGTCAGTTCAAAACCCGTCAAGCTGGGCAAGGTCCGCCGATTAACCCGCTCTCTCGCTTTATCTCTTTGGGTTTCTACCAGTTAAAAACACCGTCCCACCGTGATCGTCTCGCCCGGCGCATTCCGTCGCCCCGGCGCATCGGGAAAAAGCGCCCGATTCTGTCCGTTTTACGCGCTCGCGCCCTCACATAGCCCCCGGCTTGCCGGGGGTGCGGTTTACCCCCGGAGAGCCGGGGGCTATGTGAAGCGGGCGAACCGATCACGCCATGCGTTTGCGTTGAACTGGCAGAGGCGGTCCTGCCGAAATTAGGGAGGTCTGAGTGATCGGTGAATCCGGCAACGAAAAGGAGACAGGGATGACTAAGGAACACACCGCGAGTCCGGGTGCCCCACGGAAGGCGGCGTTGGTGGTGCTGGCGGGCTGTGTCCTCCTAGGCGGCGGCGCGGTTCGGGCGGCCATTCCGACCCCCGCCCAGGTGTTGGGCTATCGACCCCATCAATCCGCGGTCGAGTACACCACCCCCGCCGCCGACAAGGTGGACGCCTGCAAGGTCGATTGGATCCGCGAACAACCCAAGGGCGGCTGGACGCTGACCGTCAAGGACGCCGAGGGCAACCTGCTGCGCCGCTTCGTCGATACCAACGGCGATAACCGGCCCGACATCTGGTCCTACTATAAGGACGGTGTCGAGGTGTACACCGAGACCGACACCGCCTTCACCGGCAAGCCCGACCAGTATCGCTGGTACAACGCCGGTGGTTCGCGCTGGGGCGTCGATGAAAACCGTGACGGCCGCATCGACTTCTGGAAAGTGATTTCTCCCGAAGAGGTCAGTCAGGAGATCCTGCAAGCGCTGATCGCGCGCGACGCCGGCCGGCTGCAAGCGCTGATGCCGACCGAGGCGGAGCTGAAAGCGCTGGGTCTGTCCGCCGAGCAGACCGAGCGCCTCCGCGAGCAGATCAAGACCGCCCCGGAGAAATTCCAGGACACCGTCGGCAAGCTGACCAAGCTCAGCGCCAAGGCGACCTGGATCCACCTGGAGACGGTCGCGCCGCAGTGCCTGACGGCGGAGCAGACCGGCGGCCGTGCCGACGTCTTCAAGCACGCCCGCGGCACGCTGCTGTACGACAGCGGCGGCGGCAGCGATTGGATTCAGACCGGCGAGATGTACCAGGTCGGCAGCGCCTGGCGCATCGTCAGCGCCGCCGATTCCGGGCGCCTCGGCCCCCGAGACGGCCGCGGGCAAGGGCAATCAGGTCAGCCTCGATGACAACCCCGAGCTGCAAAAGCTCATCGGCGAGTTGACCGAACTGGACAAGCAGGTTCCGTCCTCTGCTCCCGGCGTCAACGCGGCGCTGGCCCAGCACCATCTGAAGCGGGCGGACGTGCTGGAACGAATCGTGGCCAAGGTCAAGCCGGCCGAGCGCGAGCCGTGGATTCGGCAGGTGGCCGACAGTCTGGGCACCGCCGCCCAGGCCAGCGACGCGCGCGATGCCGCCGCGATGGATCGACTGGTCAGCCTGGAGAAACAGCTTGCCGCCGGTCTGCCCGCCGGCCACAAGCTGACGGCCTACGTCGCCTTCCGCGACATCCAGGCCGACTTCTCCCGCCGCACCAGCGTCATCAAGGGCGCCGACGACTTCACCAAGGCCCAACAGGTGTACGTCGAGCGGTTGGCCAAGTTCGTGCAGGACTTCCCGCAGGGCGAGGACACGCCCGACGCGCTCTTGCAGGCCGGCATGACCAGCGAGATCTTGACCAAGGAGGTCGAGGCCAAGAACTGGTATGGCCAGCTCGTCCGCAACTTCGGCGACAAGCCGCAGGCGCGCAAGGCCGAGGGTTCGATCCGCCGGCTGGAGCTGGAAGGCCAGGTCTTCAAGCTGGCCGGCCCGATGCTCAACAACCCCAACGTCGCCTTCGACATCGATCAGCTGAGCGGCAAGGTCGTGATCGTGTACTACTGGGCGAGCTGGAACGATCGCTGCACCGCCGACTTCGCCAAGATCAAGACGCTGCTCGACGCCAACGCCGGCAAGCTGGAGCTGGTGTGCGTGAACCTGGACAACACCGCCGAGGAGGCCCGCAAATATCTGGGCAACTCGTCGGTGCCGGGCACCCAGCTGCACCAGGACGGCGGGCTGGAAGGCAAGCTGGCCATCGACTACGGCATCCAGGCGTTGCCGACGGTGTTTATCGTCGGTAAGGACGGCAAAGTCGTCAGCCGCAACGGCCAGATCGCCAACCTGGAGGACGAGATCAAGAAGCTGCTGAAGTGATTCGATCCGCCCAGTCCCCACTTTTCGTCCGAGCCTGAAGCGTAAGCGAAGGGTGTCTTTGCCCTTCGCTTACGCTTCAGGCTCGGACGAATGCTTATCGTCAACTCCTCAACGTATCAGCCATTCCACCGCTTTCTCATCCGCCGCCTTTTCGGACTGTCTCTGCAGTTTGTTCATCGCCCCCGCCGCATCGTACACGGCCTTGAGCCACTGCCCCGAGCCGGTGCCCTGATGGTTGTGGACATACAATTCGGCCGGCGCTGCCAGGGCCGCCAGGGCGGCCAGGCCGCCGTACTTGAGAGCGCCCGGCAGCAACATCTCGTCCGTTGTCGTCCGCACCTTGTCGAAGCGGAAGCCGTCGCCGTCCGCCGCCGTCCGGGCGACTGCATCGCCGCACAGCCCGTGCGCCAGCAGCACCCACGGTCCCGCTTTCTCGTAACCAATCAGATGCACCGTCTTCGTGTGTTCGTAGCCCTTGGCGAAGGCGATCGCCGTCAGAATGTCATGAACGCGCTGGGCCAGGAGCGTTCGGTTGTAGCCGAACGTGAATCCCGCGTAGTGGGAATCGACCGGGAACGCTTTATCGAGGGTCAACTCGCCGGTGCCGAATACGTCCACGGCGAGGATCGCCCCCTTGCGGTCGAGGATTTGCTTCGCGGCCGGTACGAGTTTGCCGTCACGGAACAAACTCGCCTTGCCCTGCGGATGAATCCACACGATCACGGTGCCGTCGAACTCCGGCGGCAGCAGACCGATGGCCGGTATCCGCTCGTTTTGGCCCTTGCGTGTCAGGAAAAAGCGGCGGGACGAATAACCGTCCTGCTTCTCCATCTCGCCCATGCGGACTTCTTCCACGTCCTCCGCGGCTGGCAACTGATCCTGCATCATCACACGCAGCGCCGTGCCGAAGATCCGGCGATACTCGACCAATCCGGCAGCGTCCTTGGGCCGCAGTGCCTCGATTTGTTTATCGGATTCCTGTGCCATGTACTGACGCAGTGCTCGGCACCTACACTATCAGCCGGTCGCGGATGCTCGGCATCATAGACACTCAGTTCCTTCGGTGGAACGGGTTTGAACGGTTTCTCGACAACCGGCTCGGTCTGGTTTAATTGAAGATGTTTATTAAACCAGTTATACATGACCTCACGACTAACCTGATTGTAATTATGCTGAAATTGTGGGAAACAGCGGGCTAATACGCGATCTTCGGCACCATAGAGTTTGTACAACTCCTTTAATTCCGGCAGCCCCTTGCGCTCGATGTCGATGGTCCAATCATTTGCGCCGCTCATAGCGAGTGGTTTCGGAGCAAACAGTCCGGCCAATTCAATGTTGCCGGTGCCGACGCGCAGATACGAGCAGTTTTCGCATACGCAACCGCCCTGCATGGCGGTGGACACCATGACGGCGGGGAAGGCGACCGTCGGCCGATCATCGACGGCGCAGAGAAGGAATGTTTGCGTACCGCCGCCGCTGGCGCCGGTGACGCCGATGCGCCGGGCATCGACATCCGGCAAGCTCAGGATGAAATCCAGGGCGCGGATGCTGTTCCAGGTTTGCAGGCCCATGAAACTTTGCAGATGCAATTCGGCCTCGGCGTCGGTGAATCCCTTGCGATGTTCGAGGGCCGTGCTGTCGGCGTAGCCGACCATGTCGTAGTGGAAGACGACGCAACCCATGCGCGCGAGTTGGGCGCAATGCGCTTGCAGCGGATAACGCGCCCCCTCGATCGTCTTCTCGGCGCCTTGCTTGATCTGATCGGCCGCGGCCTTGGCGTTTGCTTCATAGAAACGGCCGTCAGCCCAGTGGCCGTGAGGACAGAGCACGCCCGGATGCTTGCTCGTTTTGTCCTTGGGGCGGTAGAGATTGCCACTGACATAATGGCCGGGATAGCTGGAGAAAAACACTTTTTCAATCGTGTATTCGTCGCGGTCGATCTTGCCGTGAATGACCGGATGCAGCGGCGTCTTGACCGGCAGCGGCCAGAGGCCGTTGGCAACCAACACTTGCTCGCGGACGGCCCGGCGGTGCGCCTCCCACGCCTCTTTGCTGGCGGGAACACGCAGGAAGAAATCCTTGTCGTTGAGTGTGCGGACCTTGCCGAGCCGGCTGTCGGCCGGTTTTTCGCCGGGCGGAAGAACGCGGGTCGGGTCGGAATCCGCCGAGCGAACCGGCGCGGCCATCAGGACGAGAACGAAGGGGAGAAGAACAGGCAGGCGCTTCATGGGAGGAATCCTCGCGGGGTGGGCCGAACAGGTTTCAGTGATGGTCCGAGCGTACGCGGTCCCGAGCGCGCCGTCAACCGTTCTGACGCCCTGCGGGCGTCGGGTGAGGAGTCCCTTCTAAGAGCGAGCGGAACGAATTGTGGCGGCACGCTGCTAGCGTACCGGTTTTTAGGCACGCTAGCAGCGTGCCGCCACAGTCCTTTCCTTCAACTCTAAGAAACCGGCGGCTCCGACGGTTTCTCGGCAGGCGATTCGGAAGACTCGCCGGCTTGTTGCGCGGCGAGGGCGTCGGCGGCGCCGGGACCGTGCAGCAGCCAGAGAAGCACCACGAAGTCATAGAGCGCGTGCGCGATGATAACCACAAGCAGGTTGTGATCGGCATACAGCCAAACACAGCCGAGGTAGGCGCCCATGACGGCGGCCAGGATGGCGTAGGTGAGGGTGATGGCGTGCAGTCCGCCGAACAAAAGACTCGCCACGATCACGCCGACCCAGACGTTGAACCAGCCGGTGAAGGCGGCCTGCAAGACGCCGCGAAAAAGCATCTCCTCGCCCATGCCCGCCAGCACGGAGATGCCGAGCAAGTCGAGCAACGAACAAGGCGCGAGAAGCGGCCGGATGACTTGCTCGCTGAACATCCGGATGCGCTTGAGGGGGCCGATCGGCCAGCGTTGGCAGAGGAAAAACAGGGCCACGACTGGAACGGTGGCCGCGACGCCCCACAAGACGCCCTGGTACGTCCAGGCGAAGTGCAAGAGTGGCGGTTGGTCGATCATCCAGCCCAGAAGCGACGCGATGGCCAGAAGGCCGCCCTCGACGAGGATGGCCAGCAAGACAACGGTTCGCCGTTGCTCCTCCGCGACCGATTCAGGCGATTCCGGCAGTTCATCGGACATGCGGGCACGGCCCCGGAATGAAGGTGAGCAGACATTGTACGATTCGGACGCGACCAAAGAGCGAGTGAGGCGGAGTCACGTTGATTTTATGTCTCGGTCGGTGCGAAAGGAAGGGGTGCGTTCGGGCCGCGGATGGCCGGATGGGAGGCGAGGAAGGCGAGCGTTTCCTCGATGGACTCGACGCCGATGACGAGAAGGTCGCCGGATTTCAAGTTGGCCAGTGCCGCCTCGATCGCCGGCCGTTCGCCGGGCATTTCGACGGTATCGGTGACGCGCTTGCCCGCGGCGATGCCGCGACGCAACAGCGTGTTCAGCTCGCCGTTGGCGCGGTCCCGGTTGCCGCGGTCTTCGTAAAGCAAGACGCGATCGAAACCGTCGCCGACGATTCGGCCCATCGCCAGCACATCCTCGTCGCGGCGGTTACAGGCGGTGAAGACCAACGAGCGGCGGTGCTGGGGAAAGGCAGCGAGGGATTCGACCAGCGCGGCCAGGGCCGAGGGGTTGTGGGCGTAGTCGGCAATGACGGTGGCGTCGCCGGCGCGGAAGACGTTGAAACGGCCGGGCACCTGCCGGGCGTCGCCGGTGAATGAGGCTAGGCCGGTTCGGATGGCATCAAGCGGCAGCGCGAGAGACCAGACGGCGGCACAAGCGGCGAGGACGTTTTCGACCTGAAATCCGGCCCGACCGCCGTGCGTCAACGGCACGCTTGTCAGCGAGGCCAACACTTCCTCGTGACCGCCCTCGGCAAGCACGATGGCACCGGTACGGACGAAGACGACGCGTTCGCCCCGAGCGCGATGGCTTTCCAGCACGGGATGGGCGATGTCCCGCGCGAAGAAAATAACACGCCCAGGACAATGATCGCTCATGGCGGCGACAAGCGGGTCGGCGGCATTGAGCACGGCGGTCCCGTCCGGGGCGACGGACTCGACCAGCGTGCGCTTGACGCGGGCCAGATCCTCGACTGTTTCGATGCCGCGCAGGTCCAGGTGATCGCCCTGGCCGATGTTGGTGACGACGGCGACGTGACAGCGATCGAAGCCCAGCCCTTCGCGGAGTATACCGCCGCGAGCCGTCTCCAGAACGACGGCATCGGCGCGGATTGAGCAGCAAGGCGCGGGCGCTGCGGGCCGCTGCAATCGCGCGTCTCGATGCGGCGGTCGCCGATGTACAGCCCGTCGGTGCAGGCCATGCCGATGATACGATCGTGCCGGCGCAGCAGATGCGCGATCAGACGCGTCGTCGTCGTCTTGCCGTTGACGCCGGTGACGGCGACGAGCGGAATGCGGCCGGTCTGTCCCTCGGGAAAAAGCGACGCGACGACGGCTTCGCCGACGGGTCGGGGCCGGCCGGCGGACGGCTCCAGGTGCATGCGCAGGCCGGGACTGGCATTGACCTCGACAACGGCCCCGCGCTGCGATTCCAACGGCCGCTCGATATCGACGGCGACCACATCGACGCCGGCAATGTCCAGTCCGACCGCACGGGCGGCCTCGACGGCGCGGGCGGCGACCTCGGGATGAACGCGATCGGTCACGTCCTCCGCTGTGCCGCCCGTGCTGAGGTTGCCGTTACGGCGAATCAACACACGCTGTCCGGCCGGCGGCACGGACTCCGGCGTGTAACCCTGCTCCAATAGTACCGCCAGGCCGACGGCGTCCAGCCGGATGAAGCTCAGAACGGTCGCATGGCCGTCGCTGCGGCGCGGATCGCGGTTGACTTCGGCGACCAGTTCCGTGATGGTCGAACGTCCGTCGCCGATGACATGGGCCGGCTCGCGCAGGGCGGCGGCCACGAGGCGACCGCCGATGACGAGCAGCCGATAATCCGAACCGGGGTGGAAGCGCTCGACGAGAATGCTGGAGCCTTCCTCACAGGCGGCATCGTAAGCATGCACGATCTGTTCGCGTGTACTAAGGTTAGTGGCGACGCCGCGGCCGTGGTTGCCGTACTGTGGCTTGACGACGACCGGCGGGCCGAGATCCTCGGCGGCGCGCCAGGCATCGTCGGCGTCGGCGACGGGCCGGCCTTCGGGCACCGGCACGCCGACGGCTTGCAGCAGGGCGCGCGTCAACTGTTTGTCCTGGGCGATCATCTCGGCGATGGCGCTGGTGGCGTCGGTCTCGGCGGTGCAGATGCGGCGCTGCAACGAGCCGAGGCCGAGCTGCACGAGACTGCCGTTGTTGAGCCGGCGTACCGGGATGCCGCGACGGACGGCGGCTCGCACGATGGCGGACGTGCTGGGGCCGAGGCGGACATCGTTGGCCAGGTCGCGCAGCCGGGATAGTTCGGCGGCGATGTCGAAAGGGCGGTCGGACAGCGCAGACAAGAGGAGTTGCCGCGCCGTCTCCAAACAAGCGCGGCCCAGTTCTTCTTCTTCATACTCGGTGATGATGCGGAAAAAACCGTTACGGCCTGCGGGACGCACGAGGCCGAATTTCACCGCGCTGCCGGAGAGCCGTTGGAGTTCGAGCGTCCCATCGCGGAGAAGGGAAGGAAGATCGACAGCGGTTGGCCGAATAGCGAGAGAAGGCAGCCAGGTATGCAGACGAGCGATGCAGGGGCCGAGTCGTTCGTCGTCGATGGCAGCGAAATCAGCCAGGTCCAACTCGATTTCCAACACCGGGCAGCGCGCCGATATGTTCGCGCCGCGTAAGACCCAGATACACTGAAGTTCCATGTCTCTCCCTGTTCCCGGCCCCGGCACACCGCGAGGATAATTGCGAACTTGCCCCTGCCCACAGCGGCGCCAGGGTTCTTGACAATGTACGCTCTCTTCGGGGGGTAGGCTATAAGAGGAATCGGCCGGATTCCTGGTCTGGACAGGCGGTGCGGCCGCCCTCAATCCTTCCAAGACAAGACCAGTTTGGGAGGCCAAAACCGCGCGGGTAGTATCATGACGGCTTCGGTTTCCTCGACATTGACGATGAATGGGAAGGCCGACCGAGTCAGGTAGCCGCTCGGTAGGTGCCCCGGCTGGATGAAACAGTTCGCGAAATAGACGGAACGGCCCCTACAGTATTCGCGGGGTAACTCACGGCGCAAAAGTCGCTCCCACTTATCAGTGATGACCTGGATAAACTCCCGCAGTTCGGGGACCACCTGGGTCGAGCCTTTCTGGGCAAACAAACCCTTGGCGATGCTCGCCAGAATGGAAACGCGACCGTCGAAGAACGGGTCCGTACTGTAGACGATATAGGCCGGCAAGGTGTGTGGGTTGTCTGGTTGGAACAGCAGGCTGTTGGCCTGGATGAGATGCCCCCAGTAAACCTGTCCCCGGTCCCGCAGCATGTGTTGCTCCGCCAGAATCGTGAGCAAAGGATCCCCTTTCGCCTTTTGTTCCATTTCCGGGGCGAGCGTTAGCCGGCAGGCCTCCGCATCGGAAGCGGCAAGGAGCCGCGGGAGGAAACCGAAGCGTTCGCGACACTCCCAAATCAAATCGACTTCGTCCTGCCGCTCCGGCTCCGATTCTGCGGCGGCGCGGAGCAAGTCGGCGGCGTGCTTCGCCGAGCGGCGCTCTTCCTCGGCATGAGAATGCCATCGGGAATATGCCTTCTCCATTGCGGAGGCAATCGCGCGTGCTCCGGGTCGATAACCGTAGGTGATGCAGTAATGCCTCTTTTCCTTTCGATAATTCCTCTCGAAATTCTCCCCCGGCGCGTACGTATCGCCATCGTCGAGCCGATAGAGATTGATCCCGACTCGTGTATTACTGTCTTCGCACTGAAACTTGGCCATATTGGCATAGGGAATCTGCAAAATCATATGGTCTTCTCCCCTGCGCCGTTCGATGACTTGAATGCGGTCTTCCCCCACGACAAGGCGACGGCGCGCACGCCACGCGCGCGCTTCTCGGATCACCATGAACGGGCCGCCTATCAAGAAGCAGGCAGTGGCGGCAGACCCTTCGTTGAGGCGGATCGGTTTTTTGTTGGCCACCCAGGCAATCGCGAACCAGGCGGCGAGCACCCAACAACAACACCAAAAGAGCACTTTATGCAGGGTTTTGGCCCCGGATCGTTCAAAGACCTCGCCCTCAATGGGAAGGGGAGTCGAATGTCCGCGGTGGTCCATCGGAGTGCAAAAACCTTATGCTCATGGGCCTACCAATGCACAAGTGCAGGGATTTGACCCGGACGAACGCGCCCTGGAGCCTCGGCTGACGCATCGACGGCAAAGGGTATCACCGCAGAATAACGGCCGCAAGGATTTTCGTCCGAAAAGCACGAAGAAGGGTGCGGTAATGGAATCTGGTGGAGTTGTCGCCGTAGTCGTAGGGTGGGCCGAGTCTTCGAGGCCCACCAGCAGCGGTGTGGTGGGCCTCGAAGACTCGGCCCACCCTACGACTTTCTCCCCTCTACCCCACTTCGGGGGAGAGGGGAAAGACGACGAACCACTAGATCGGAGACTTGGCGAAGCTCACGCGGAATAGGCTACGGAGCGCCGTCGGCCGGAGACCGGCTGGCGATCGACGTGGCACGCCGGCGCGGACGCGGCAGGGCCAGCGCCTCACGGAAGTCGATTTGGCGGCAGGACGCTCCCGACTCCAGGTGACGGCGCATCAGCTCCATCGTCTCATCGACCAGATCGACCTGTATCAGAAGCAACTCGCCGGGCCGGGCGGTGGCCAGGGCGTGTTCCAGCGCCTGCATGGCGCCTTGCACTTCCTCGATCTGCTTGACGCGCGACCGGCCGGCCAACCCCTGGTGGAAACAGGCGTTGATCTCGCCGGGTTTCCGGCCGCGGATGCAGTTCTCTTCCTCGTACAGAATGACGCGATCGAAGGCGTCGCCGAGCAGTTGGCCCTGGCGGATCAGGTCGGTGTCGCGGCGGTCGCCGGCGGCGGAGTAGACGGCCGAACGGTACTTGTGCGGCAACGGCGCGAACGCCTCGATCAGCGAAACCAGCGACGAGGTGTTGTGACCGTAGTCCATGACCACGGTCGCCCCGTTGAAATCGAGCAGGTTGAAGCGCGCCGGCGTGCGTTCCAGGTCGGAGGCGAACGCCTCCAGGCCGGCGAGAATCACCTCGCAGGGAACGCCCAGGACCCAGGCGGCGGCGGCGGCGGCCAGGGCGTTCTCGACCTGAAAGCCGATGTGTCCACCGTGCGTCAGCGGCACGCGCTCCAAACTTACGAGCGGAATTTCTTGCGATCCCTCGGCGAGAATGATACGGCGATCACGGACAAACGCGGCGCGGCCGCCGCGGTTACGATGTTCGACCAGGACCGGATGCTGGCCGTCGCGGGCAAAGTAGACGATGCTGCCGCGGCAGTGCGCGGCCATTTCGACGACCAGCGGATCATCGGCCTTCAGGATGGCGTGGCCGTCCGGAGCGACGACATCGACGATGGTGCGTTTGACCCGCGCGAGCTGCTCGACGGTCTCGATGTCGGCGATGCCCAGGTGGTCGCCGTCGGCGATGTTTGTGACAACGGCCACGTCACAGCGGTCGAAGCCGAGTCCGGCGCGGAGGATGCCGCCGCGCGCGGTTTCCAGCACGGCCGCCTGGACGCGCGGATGGCGCAAGACGGTGCGGGCGCTGAGCGGGCCGCTGCAATCGCCGGACTCGATCCGCTCGCGGTCGATGTAAATGCCCTCCGTGCAGGTCATGCCGACACAGCGCTGCGTGCGCGCCAGGATGTGGGCGATCAGGCGCGTCGTCGTCGTCTTGCCGTTGACGCCCGTCACGGCCGCGATGGGAATGCGGCCGGTCTGTCCGTCGGGGAACAACGGGTCGAGGATCGTGTCGGCGGCGGGCAGGTTGGCCGTGAGCGGGATGCGCTGCTGATAGACGCCGTGGCCCAGAAGAAGCACCTTCTCGTCATCGAGACGGCTGACCGGAATGCGGCGTCGGCGGGCCGCCTGGACGAGGGCGGTTTCGGCCGGATCGACCGCGATGCGCAATGCCAATTCGCGCAGTCGGGCCAGGGTGCCGGCCACGTCGAAGGGAAGATCGTGGACCGCGGCCAGGCATAGCTCGCGGCCCGCTTCAAGCACAGCTCGGCCCAGCTCTTCGTATTCGTATTCCAGCGCGACCTTGTACACGCCTTCCTCGGACGATTCGCGGGTGCGGCCGAAGCCGACCGGCGTGCCGGCCAGCGTTTGCAGCTCCAGCGCGACGTGTTCGAGAATGTGGGCCTGATAGGTGCCGCGGCGGAGGCGCTCGAAAAATCCGCCGCGCGTGCCGACGCTACAGCGGTGCTCGATCAGGGACGGGAGCCAGGTCTGGAGGCGCTCGTTGAAAGCCGGAAGCTCGTCGGACGGAGAATCTTTGAGCGGTCCCAGATCAACCCAGGCCTCCAGGACCGGAAAGTTCGCCCAGATGTTCGGCCCAGCCAAGACCCGGATTTTTCTGAATTCCATGTGTCCTCCTCCCGCCCCTCGTCAGGGGGCGTGGCGGTGTGCCCTGTCCCGAAGGTTCGTTCGATTCCGGGACGACGGCAAAAACATTCCCTGTCGCGTCTCCCGGTCGAGTAGCTTTCCCTGCCGCTCGATCTGAGCAATGACGCGATGCGCGTTAGCGGTTCCTGCCCGTGGCATTCGCGAAATCCGTTTCCCTCTAAATGGCTGGAGAACTATTGCAAACAGCGTGCCTCTCTCAAGAAGACCAGGCTCGCGGTGTCGTGCGAGCCGAAAGGCCACACCGGCTCCAACTCGATAGGCCCTCACCATCTCCAGAACCGGGACGAATCAACGGCATCGACCTAACAGGTTCCTCAACGATGAGGCAGTCCGGCCCGCGGCCGGGCCGCCGCTCAGGCTGACTTTGCACGGACGCCCCCTAGTATAGAAAGAGGAGACGACTTTGGTCAGGGTCCGCGACGAATCTTTCCCCGTGAAGAAATGGTGGAGTGACCGCCTAACGCGCGGCACCGGCGAAGTTTGCCCCGGTTGTCACCGCGAATCGGTGAACGGAGGAACAAGAGACGGCCCGTGAACGAAACGAGCGATGCCTGGACGACCTTGCCGGCCAACCGGCGCGAGGAGACGGCGCGCCGGCTCGAAGCCGGCGAAACTCTGCTGGCATGGTTCGAGCCGGACCTCGATCGGAACCTGCAATACGCCTCGGGGCTGGTCGTCCTGACCGATCGCCGAGTGTTGCGCGCGAGGAAGACACTGGCGGAGCTTGTTGGCATACCTGGCCGCTGACGTCGGACGTTCGTTTGTCGCGCGATCGAGCGAGGGGGAGCCGGCACCCTGGAACTGGTCGATGCATCACATCGGCTGTCCTACTGGCGCTACACGGCCGGACAGGGCACGGCAGCGCAGCGACTGGCACAAAAACTGGCAGTTTGGCGCAAGTCGGGAGAAGGGCGCTGTAGCCGGTGACAGCCGTTTGTCCGAGCTGCGGGGCAGCGATCCCGGCCGAGGACGGACGCTGTGCGGCCTGCGCGAGCGGACCCACGCGGCCCTCCGTCGCGGCCCTTTATCGTCTGGCCGCCTTCGCCCGGCCGCGCGCTCCGCTGATTATCCTGGGCTTCGTGCTTACTCTGGCTAGCACGGCTGCGGGACTGGTGCCGCCGTACCTGACCATGCCGCTGCTGGATAACGTCCTCATCCCCTATCAGGAAGATAGACCGGCGGATTTCGGCCTGGTCAAGTGGTATCTGGGCGGCCTGGTGGGGGCAGCGCTCCTGGCCTGGGTACTCGACTGGGGACGGCTGTATGTGCTGGCCCGCGTCAGCGAGCGCATCAGCGCCGACCTGCGAGCGCGGACCTACGCCCATTTGCAACGGTTGTCGCTGGAGTTTTTCGGCGGCAAGCGCACCGGCGACCTGATCTCGCGCGTCAGCAACGATACGGAACGCCTGTGCAACTTCCTGTCGCTGAACCTGATCGACTTCTGCAACGACGTGCTGATGATCGTCCTGACGGCGACGATCCTTTTGTCCATCGACCCCTGGCTGGCGCTGGCGGCCCTCTGTCCGTTTCCCCTGATTGTGTGGATGGTTTACCGAGTGCGCGGCCGGCTGCTGCGCGGCTACCGTCAGGCCGGCGCGGCCTGGGGCGCCATGACGAGCGTATTGGCCGACACCATCCCCGGCATCCGCGTCGTCAAGGCGTTCGCCCGGAAAGCCGTGAGATCGAGCGCTTCGACACCAGCAATGAGCGCGTCTTTCAGTCAGCCAACCGGCTCAACCGCGTCTGGTCGCTGTTCGGGCCGACCGTGACGTTTCTGACCACGGTCGGCCTGCTCGTCGTCTGGGCGTTCGCCGTCTGGCGCGTCTGGCGCTATCACATGCCGACCGTCGGCGTGCTGACGGCGTTTCTGGCGTACATCGCCCGCTTTTACACACGCACCGAGTCGATGATCCGCATGGTTTCCGCGGTGCAGCGGGCGTCGGCCAGCGCCCAGCGGATTTTCGAGATCCTCGATAAAAACACGAACGTCCCCGAGCCGGTTCGGCCCATTCACCCCGGACGGCTGGAAGGCCGCATCGAGCTGCGCGGCGTGCGCTTCAAATACGGCGCGCGCGAGGTGCTGCATGGCCTGGACTTGACGCTCGAACCCGGCGAGATGATCGGCCTGGTGGGACCGAGCGGGGCGGGCAAGAGCACGCTCATCAACCTCGTCTGCCGTTTTTACGACGTGAGCGCCGGTGCCATCCTCGTGGACGGCACGGACATCCGCTCGTTTCCGGTGGAGGAATATCGCCGCAACATCGGCATTGTGCTGCAAGAGCCGTTTTTGTTTTACGGCACCATCGCCGAGAATATCGCCTACGGCCGGCCGGAAGCCGGCCGTACCGAAATCGTCGCGGCGGCGCGGGCGGCCCGTGCCCACGAGTTCATTCTGAAGCTGCCGTGCGGTTACGACTCCCTGGTTGGCGAGCGCGGCCAGTCGCTTTCGGGCGGAGAACGGCAGCGCATCTCGATCGCGCGGGCGCTGCTCATCAACCCGCGCATCCTCATCCTCGACGAGGCCACCTCGTCGGTGGACACCGAGACGGAGCGCGAGATTCAGGCGGCGCTGGAGAACCTCATCCGCGGCCGGACGACCATCGCCATCGCCCACCGGTTCAGCACCCTGCGGCGGGCGGATCGTCTTGTCGTCGTCGAGAATGGACGCATCGCCGAGATTGGCCGGCATGACGAATTGCTCGGGGCGCGCGGCAGCTACGCCCGTTTGCACCAGGCGCAAATGGAGCTGGTCCACGGGAGGGGTGCCAATGGAACATAACGGGACGCTCAACGGGCACGTCAGGCCGCACCCGTTCCAGTTGAGCCAGGATGCCTGGGGACGGCTCGTTCTGACCGACGCGGACGGCCGGCAGCACATCGGCGTCGAATTGATCCGCGCCTTTCCCCTGTCCGACCCGCGGCACGGGATCGCCATCTGCGATGAAAAAGGGTGCGAGATCGCCTGGATCGACAATCTCGACGTTCTGCCGGCTCCGCTGGCTCGGCAGGTCGAGGAAGAACTGGCCCACCGCGAATTCGTGCCAATCATCCGGCGTGTCCGGCGTGTTTCCGCCCCCGTCGAGCCGTCCGAATGGGAAGTCGAGACGGATCGCGGCCGCACTCGCTTCGTGCTCAACAACGAGGATGACGTGCATAGCCTGGACGAGCACCGGGCGCTCATCACCGATTCGCACGGCATCCGCTACCTGATCCCCGACACTCGGCAACTCGACGGCACAAGCCGCCGTCTGCTGGAACGCTATCTCTAATCCGCCGCCCGGTCGGGTACTTGTCTTGATTAGCACACGTCGCCGGCGCACAATACGTTTATGTGGCACCTTTCGGTATCGCTGCGGGTCGCCCTGGTCTGGCTGACGGCGCTCATGGTGCTGGTCGCCGGCTCGCCGACCGTCTCGTGCCGCTGTCCCGACGGTCGCCGCAAACTCTTTTGTCTGCGCGCTTCCGTTCCGTCGAATTCCGATTGCTGCGCGGTTTCCTGCTGTCCCACTCCTCCCGACGGCGAACGCGCCTGCTGCCAATCTCACAGGCAGGAGAGCGGCGCCCGGATGGAATCGACCGGATGCAGCAAAGAGCTGACACCGCCCACTCTCGTCGCCGCCAATGATTCCACCCACGGCGATAACGCCGAGTCGCATTCGATAGCGCTCCCGCCGCTTTCCGCTCTCGATCCGATGCTTGTTCCTCCCGGCGCAGTGGAGGGACTGCTAACCCGTACGGCGCCACATTCCTCGCCGCCCCTCGATCGCATCGTCGCGCTCTGCCATTTCGTCATTTGAGTCGTACCCCGCGAAGCGTTCCTGGATCGCTGTCGCCGATCGCTCTCCGTAACGAGGGCCGCGACGGCATCCCCTTTTTCGCAGGGAGACTCCACCCATGTCCGAGCGCGACATCCGCATTCCGATCATCAAGGTCGTCCAGGCCCGGCTGCGTTTCGTGATCATCCTGGTCGCCGTCGGCTGCGTCATCGGCTTCTGGGACAACCTCAACAACTACTACGAAAAATGGACCCGTCCCCTGTACGGCCACGAGGCACCGGTCAGTCCGGACTACGAATACTTCTGCCCGATGCACCCGTCCATCGTGCGCGACGACAACAAGGAGAAGTGCCCGATCTGCCACATGGACCTCGCCAAGCGCAAGCGCGGCGCGGGCGAAGCGGAGCCGCTGGCGCCGGGTACGGTCAGCCGCGTTCAGCTGACGCCCTACCGCGTCGTGTTGGCTGGCGTGCAAACGTCGCCCGTTCACTACCACCGTCTGACCCGGCCGATCACCACATTCGGCACGGTGGAATTCAACGAGACGACGCTGACCCACCTCGCCTCGCGGCAGAAGGGACGGATCGTCAAGCAGTTCGCCAATTACACCGGACAGAAGGTCATGGCCGGAGATAAGCTCGCCCGGCTCGACGTGCGCTACGACCGCGAACTGATGGTGACGCTGGAAGATCTGTGGCGGGCGCGGCGCTCCCGCGATAAGGAAATGGAACGCAACGCCCGGCAGCGGCTCCGGCAATGGGACATCAACGACGAACAGGTCAACGAGTTTCTGGCCGGCGACAAGATCACTTCGGAGCTTACCATCTTCGCGCCGTCTCCACGGCCACGTCATCAAACGCTATCAGCGCGAGGGCAGCTTCGTGGAGGACGGCACGCCGCTTTACGATTTGGCCAATCTCGACAGCGTTTGGATCGAGGGGCAGGTTTACGAGACCGATCAGGCCCTGCTCCAGGAAGGGCAGCCCGTACAGGCCAAAACGCTGTCCGACGAGGTGTTCGCGGGCACGCTCGATTTCATCTATCCCCATCTCGATGAGAATAGCCGTACCCTGACGGTGCGCTTTCACATCCCCAATGAGGGCCATCGACTTCGGCCGGGCGCTTACGCCACGGTGGTTGTCGATGTGCCGCCGGCGCGAATCGGTGCGCTGGCCAATACCGTCGCCCTGGACGGTGCAAGCGAGAACGCGATCGAACAAATGACCCCGGCACTGGCTGCGCCGGGTGGTTCGAGTGCCGGTGTGATGTCATTGCTGCGTTCGGCCGAACGACAAGCACGGCTCCGGCTCGGACAGGTGTTGGCCGTGCCCGAGAGCGCGGTCATTGACACGGGGCGTCTGAAAATCGTTTACCGTGAGTCCGCCCCCGGCATCTACGAGGGGGTCGCGGTTCGGCTCGGGCCGCGCCTGGCCGAAGCGGGCAATTCCCTCGCCTGGTATCCGATTCTGTTCGGATTGGAAGAGGACGAAAAAGTTGTGACGAACGGCTCGTTCCTGATCGACGCCGAGACGCGCCTGAATCCGGCGGCCGGCTCCATCTATTCCGGCGGCAGCGGCGGCAAGGGAACCTCGTCCGCCGTGGCCGTTCGCCCTTCCACGCTGGAGGATGAGGACGCCACGGAGAAGAAAGTCCGCGCGGCCCTGGCCAAACTCGGTGCCGCGGATCGGCGCTTGGCGGAGACCCAGAAGTTCTGCCCGATCCAGCGAAAGAATCGTCTCGGATCGATGGGGCCGCCGCACAGGGTGTTGATCGACGGCCGGCCCGTGCTTCTCTGCTGCGAGGGTTGCGAAGGCGAGGCCAAGGCCGACGCGCACAAGACCCTCGATTTCGTCGAAAAACAGCAGGCGGGGAAACGCCGATGATCGAGAACATCATCGAATACTGCATCCGCAACCGCTTCCTCGTGTTGATCGTGGCGGCCGGGCTGGCCGTCTGCGGCATCTATGCCGTCCTCAACACGCCGATGGACGCCATCCCCGACCTGAGCGAAAACCAGGTCATCGTCTTCACCGACTGGATGGGCCGCAGCCCGCGCGAGATCGAGGACCAGGTGACGTACCCGCTCTCGCTCAAGCTGCAAGGGATGGCCGGCATCAAGGCCGTGCGCTCGTCGTCCGAGTTCAATTTCTCGATGATTACGCTGATTTTCGAGGACCGCATCAACTATTACTTCGCCCGCCAACGTGTGCTGGAAAAGCTCGACGAGGTGCGCGGCAGTAATGTCTTGCCGCCGGGCGTCGCCCCGCGCATGGCCGCCGACGCCACGGCGCTGGGTCAAATCTTCTGGTACACGGTCGAGCCGAGTCCCGAACATCCCGTCGATCCAGCCCGGCTGTGGGCGCTCAACAAGTATTACATTGTGCCGCAGCTCAATTCCGCGGGCGGCGTCTCCGAGGTGGCCACGGTCGGCGGCGCGCCCCTGGAATATCAGATCGACGTGAAACCCGAAGCGCTGCGCGCCTACGGCGTCACGCTGGCGGAGGTTTACGCGGCGGTGGCCAAAAGCAACTTCGCGGCCGGCGGCGGCGTGGTGCAGAAGAACAACGCCGAGTACCTCGTCCGCTTCGTCGGCTGGATCAAGGACAAGGAGAGCATCGAAAACACCGTGCTGCGCCGCGACAAGGCCGGCGCCGCCCTGCTGGTCAAGAACGTGGCCACAGTGCAATTGGGCCAGCAGTTTCGCCGCAGCGTCTACGAGAAGGACGGCAACGAAGTCGTCGGCGGTGTCGTGCTGATGCGCTATGGCGAAAACCCGCTGGCCGTCACGAAGCGCATCAAAGACAAGATCCAGGAGATGCAACCGGGCCTGCCCGCCGGCGTGCGCATCGTGCCGGCTTACGACCGCACCCGTCTCATCCACGGGGCCATCCACACGCTGACCCATGCCATGCTGGAGGAAATGATCATTGCCGCCGTGGCCGTCTTTCTCATCCTCTGGCACGTCCGCAGCGCGTTCGTCATCTGTGTCACGCTGCCGTTGTCCGTGCTGTTTTCGTTTCTGCTCATGGGGGTGTTGCGCCGGCTGGGCGTCCTCGACATCCAGGCCAACATCATGTCGCTGGCCGGCATCACCATATCCATCGGCATTCTCGTCGATCAGGCCATCGTCATGACCGAGAACGCCACGCACCACCTGAAGGAGCATTTCGGCGACCAGAAGGTGACAGGCGACACGCGCGCACTCGTCATCCGCGCCTGCCGCACGGTGGGCCGGCCGATCTTCTTTTCCGTGATGATCATGCTGATCTCGTTTATCCCCGTTTTCGCCCTCAGCGGCCGGGAGGGCAAGCTGTTTCATCCGCTGGCGTTCACCAAGAGTTTCGCCCTGGCCGGTGTTGCCCTGATTTCCGTTACCGTGGTGCCCGCGCTCATTCCGACGTTCCTCAAGGGTCGATTGCGTAGCGAGGAGGAAAACTGGATCGTCCGCAGTTTCATCAACATTTACAAGCCGGTGCTGACCTGGGCGTTGCCGCGATGGAACTTTGTCATGTGGGCGTTTGCTGTGTTACTGGTGCCAGCGGCCGCCGTCTTTCCCCTGCAGGCGCTGTTCGGCTTCGGCGCCTCCGA
Organism: uncultured Planctomycetota bacterium; assembly: GCA_963767535.1. Lineage (GTDB taxonomy): Bacteria > Planctomycetota > Planctomycetia > Gemmatales > Gemmataceae > JAJPHU01. The sequence goes on along the minus strand of CAVYEC010000003.1, from coordinate 2,020,229 downwards.
AAGCGCCCACCAGATCTTCTTCCTCCTCGCACTGGGCCTGGTCCTTGCCCTCACCGTGATCTTTCTCCGCGGCTTTCACTGGCAGGTCATCTCGCTGTCCAGTCTGGTGTTGCTGGCCCTGATTTCTTATCGCTTCCCGCGCATCGGCGTTTCCTTCATGCCCGCGCTGGACGAACAAAGTTCGCTGGACATGCCCATCACCGTGCCGCGCGCCAGCGTGACGCAATCCGCCGACGACCTCAAACACCGCGACGCGCTGTTGCGTGGGTTTCCCGAAGTGGAATCGGTCATCGGCAAGGCGGGCCGGGCCGACACGCCCACGGATCCCGCGCCGCTGGACATGGTGGAGACGTTCGTCAACTTCCGGCCGAAGGAACTATGGCCCAAGCGCGTTCTCCGCTTCGCGGATGCTTCACGGCAGGTCCGCGCCACGCTGCGGTTGCTGGAAGAACGCGGTCATGTGGAACCGTTCGGCCCCGCGGCGCGGACGATCGCGAGAACCTTATCGCCGATGCCTCGCAGAAAGCGTTGGAGCACTTCGATGAAATCATGCGTGAGCTGGCTTCCCGGCGCTATCAGGAGTTCGAGCGCGAGCTTTGCCCGCTCTTGACGCGCTTCGCCGTGGAAGAAACCGTTCGTCGTTTCCAAAACGCCGGCGACCTTCACGGGCTGGATGGCGAAGACCGCGACCGCTGGGAGGAGGAGACCACCGGCGAATTGGTGCGGGAATATGGAGCGGCCCTGGCGAAGTCCCTGGCGCCGGAGGATGTCGTCCGGCTCAGCCGAGATATCGCTCGGCGCTTGCACGGGCTGGATGCGCTGGGCGACCCGGCGAACAGCCTGATCCTCAAGGAACGGTTCCCGCAAGCCGTCTGGACGTGGACTGCGGAATTACTCGGCGCGGAACGCAAGACATTCGCCGGTGAAGTGCTGCGCGCACTCCAGTGTAGACGGTTGGAGTTGTGGCACGAGCGCGTCAAGCGGATCAACTGGGAACTCTATGATCGCGGTGTGGAGACGTTCGTCTGGCTGGCGCTGGAGGAAATCACCAAGGCGGCCCGCGACGCCGATCGACTCCGCCAAGCGCCGTCTTTGCCTCTGAAGGAGGAATTGCGACAGTCGTTCGCCTCGTGGGTTTTCTTGTGGCAGCGGCAGAGCGGGCCGAAGGGTGATCTGGTGGACGACGAGTTCGGCCGGGTTTTGCAGGTGCCGGGCTGGACCAATATTTTCACGCAGCCCATCATCGCCCGCATCGAGATGTTATCCAGCGGCGTCCGCACCGATATTGGCGTGAAGGTGTTCGGCCCCGACCTCGACACCATCGACCGCGTGTGCAAGGACGTGGAAGGTGTTTTGAAGCCGATCAACGGCGCCCGCGCCGTGGTGGCCAATCCGATCATGGGCAAGGGCTATCTGGAGATCGACATCGACCTGGCCAAGGCGGCGCGTTACGGCGTCCGTGTCGAGGACATCAAGAACACAGTCGAGGTCGCGCTGGGCGGCCAGGCCGTCACGCAGACCGTCGAGGGCCGCGAACGCTTCCCGGTGCGCCTGCGCTATCCGCGCTCCGAGCGCGAAGACGAGGAGACGGTGCGCCGGCTGCTGGTAAGCGGCGGGGCAGAGTTTAGCCGCGACCCGGAGGGGAGCGCGGGATCTCGCGCTCCCCTCCGGGTCGCGGCTAAACAGGACACGTTTTCGGACGATTCGCGGCGGCCGCACAAGACAATCGCCGAACATGGCGGCGGCATGATGCAGCCGTTGCAAATCCCGCTCGGCAGTGTGGCCGATGTGCGCATTGTCGAAGGGCCGGCCATGATGAAAAGCGAGAACGGCCAGCTTGTGAACTACGTGACGTTGATGGTGCAGGGCCGCGACATCGTTGGTTTCGTCGAAGAGGCACAGCGAGCCGTCGCCGAGACAGTGCAACTGCCCGAAGGTGTCCACATCGAATGGAGCGGCGAGTTCGAGCATCAGGTCCGCGCCGCCCGCACGCTGCGTTTTGTCTTTCCCGCCGTGATCGTGCTGATTTTCGTGATCCTGTACCTGACGTACAAGGATCTCGCCGACGCCGGCCTGATGATGCTGGCTGTGCCCGAAGCGCTGGCCGGCGGCGCGTTCTTCCAGTTTCTGTTTCCGAAAATCCTGCACGGCTGGACGGCGCCGCCGATGGATTTCAGCGTCGCCGTCTGGGTCGGCTACATCGCCTGCTTCGGCATGGCCACCGAGACGGGCATCATCATGCTCGTCTACCTGCGCGAGGCGATCGAGAAGCGCGGCGGGCTGGAGAACATCCAATCGCTGGAAGAATTGCGCCAGGCGGTGATCGAGGGGGCGGTGCATCGGCTGCGGCCGAAATTGCTGACGGAAGGCGTGGCTATTCTCGCCATCGCGCCGATGCTGTGGGCCACCGGCGTCGGGGCGGAGGTCATCGCGCCGATGGCCGTGCCGGTGCTGGGAGGTTTGCTGATCTCGGATGAAGTAGTTGACATCTTCCTGCCGGTGCGTTTCTACTGGGTTCGCCGCCGGCGCTGGCTGAAACTGCACGGTCAAGATGGACCGAACCCGGTTAGTACTCACCGCGCTCCGATGCCCATGCCGGTGGGATAACCGGCCTGGCCGGGACCGGGACGATCCGCCGGCATGGGGATCGGCGTTGTGGCCGGTGTGCCGGTGAGCGAGCGCTGCAGCGCCGTGCGGCGTCGGAAGAAATCGGCCGTGGCTTCGTAGTAACGGTCCTGCAAGCCGACCACGCTGCGCTGCGCCTCGATCAAGGTCAAGAAGGGGACGCGCCCGAGCGAGTAATTCGACCGGGCCGCTTCTACGTTCTTGCGCGCCGCGGGCAGCACTTCCTTATCGAAGAGTTGCACGATCCGCTGGCTTTCGTTCCACTGCTCGTAAGCCTGCTGTACTTCAAACCCCGCCTGGTCGGTCTGCCGGGCGTACTGCGCCTTGAGTTCGGCGAGGCGGGCCTCTGCCTCGGCGACGGCGGCGCTGCGCTTCGCCAGGCGAACCGGCAGATTGACACGGACGGCGACCTGCGGCCGTTGCAAGGGATTGTCCCAGAAGGAATCGTAAGCCGCCATCGCGTCGATGTCGGGATAATATTCGCGGTACGCCAGCTTGACGGCGGCCTGCGCCGCCTTGATCTGGTCGGCCAATTTCAGCAAATCGAGACGCTGAGCCAGGGCCTGGGCAACGAGCGCTTGCGGGTCGGGCAATTCTCCCTCCACCGCGAGGACCTTGGGCGGCGGCGGCAGCGGAAGATGGGGCGGCAGGTGCAAGAGCGTATCGATGCGTGCGATTGCCACTTGCCGCTGTCGCTCCAGCAGTATTTCCCGCTCGCGCAGCCGGCCGATTTCCACGTCCGCTTGCAAAAGGTCTTGCTGCAAAACCAGGCCACGCTTGTAGCGATCCTCGATGCGATCGCGAACCTCGCGCACGAGCCGGAGCGTTTCCGTGTTAACCCCCAGCGCGCGATAGCTCAGGTAATAATCGTAGAACGCATCGCGGGCGCTTTCGATGAGCTGCTCGCGCACGTTTTCCACATCGCGGCCGGCAGCCTTTGCCTGCGCCAAGGCGACCTCGCCGCGCAGCCGCAATTTGCCCGGCCACTGGTAGCGCTGAAAGATTTCCAATCGGTAGCCGTTGCCCACCCGTGAGAAGCCCGCCGGGGCGAGGTTGGTGCCGAACAGCGGATCATCCAGCGATGTCACCTGCGGATAGCGTGCGGAAGCGGCCTGCCAGGCGGCGACCATTTCCGGCACGGACGGACTGCGTTCCAGCACCGCCTGCACGAGCGCCTCGACGGAAAGTTCGGTCATGCCGGCAAACGGCGGGGTCTGAGGTGGTGTGGGTGGGATTGCGGTGGGAGAGGGCAAGGTCGGTTCGGGATCGGCTGGCGTGACAAACTCCTGATGGGCGACTTGCTGAATCGTTTCCAGTTCTTGGGAAGGAACCGAGGCAGCGGACGGCGCAATAGGGGGAGGGGAGGTCGCACACGCCAGAGGAAGCGTGCAGAGCAGCCACAGTCCCGAAAGGAGGGTTCTTTCGCCCGGCGATCTCATGCGGAAAGACCCTCGCGGCCACTGCCGCCCCGCGACGGCGGGCGGTGCGGTCTCTCCCATTTCATCGGCTCGGCAAATCTGCTTTCTCCAGCAAGATCCTCCCAGATCGACAATTTGATCTCTCGTATATTTCAGGCATGTTTTGTCGGCCTGGGAACGAGAAGTCGCTTGAGCAACCAGGCTATCGCGAGCGGAAACACCAGCATCGGCAAAATGACCCAATCACCCGGAGCCGGATGGGGGGCATAGCCGACTAGTGTCACAACGGCGTTTATCCGCAGGTTCGGGTGGCGGCCACGGAGATCGTTGATGAAATTCGGGTCCGTGCTGGGGGGAACGGTGAGGAATCGTTCGCCGGGATGGCCGTAACGGCGGCGATCGTACTGGGTAAGTTCGATCCAGTGTTTGCCTCCCGCACTTAATACATTCATCTGCAAAACCTGACTCGTCTCCAACATCTGCTCGAAGTCGGCAATCGAGATGCCTTTGGGCCACGGCTCGATCCACCAGTACAGACAGACGGCGAGAATCGCTCCCAACAAGGCGGTCACCGGCAAGCCCCAGCCGAGAGGAGAAGGTAGGTTCGGCCCTCCGGAGAAAGCACGCATTGGGATCGTCGGATCGCCCTTCTCGAACAGGGCGACAATATCGTCGTGGCGCTTGGCCCGCGCGAGGTCGGCGGCGGTCTGGCCGAAGGTGTTGCGCAGGACAATACTTGCCCCATGCAGCATGAGGAGCTTGACGATCTCCGTGTGGCCGGCCGAGGCCGCGGCCATCAGCGCGGTTTCGCCCAGCTCATCCGCCGTGTCCAGTGGAACTCCGTTGGCGATGGCTCGCTTGACCTGATACACGGAGCCTAACTGGGCCGCCGTTTGTAGCCCCTTGGGCGCATGGGTGCCCTCGAGAAGAGACCACAGGCTCCACCCGGCCAGGAAGGCGAGGAGCGCAAGAATCCCGAACGGGATGGTGCGGCCGAACTCCCCCACGATCAGAAGCAGCGGGATGCAAGCCAGTAAGCCCATACTGACCGTGAGCAACACGCCCCCACTCAACCAGCCCAGCCCGCGTGCGCGGGAGACGCGGTTGGCGAGTGGCAGGCGCCAACGGCGTCGGCCCCTGCTCCGATGCGGTGGGGGCCGCAACGAGAACGGTCGCTGGAAGGGCTGGCGCGGGCGGTTGGGTTGCGTTCCAGTCGTCCAGGGCCGCCCGTAAGGCCGGTGCATCGGGATAGCGCTCCGCAGGGACTTTCCGCAGCGCCCGCAGGACGATTGCCTCAAGGGTCGGGTCCAGCTCGGACCGGAGCGCGCGCGGCGAGGGCGGTTCGTCGCGCAGGATGTGGGTCAGGACGATGGGTGCAGTCCCGGTGAACGGTAGCCGACCCGCCAGCATCTCGTAAAAAACCACGCCCAGGCTATACAGGTCGGTCCAGGGGCCGACGCGCTCTGACTCGCCGCCGGCCTGTTCGGGAGCCATGTAGGCGGGAGTGCCGACGAGGATGCCGTCGGAGGTAAGCGGCTCCCGATCATACTCCGGGCGGGCCAGGCCGAAATCCGTCAGGATGGCTCGCCCGGCGGAGTCGATCAGGATGTTGCCGGGCTTCAGGTCGCGGTGAACGATACCGTGCGCGTGGACGGCTTCCAGGGCGTCGAGGATTTGCCGGATCACGTCCACTGCTTCCGTGATATTTTCGTAGCGGCCGTGGACGGCCAGACGGTCGGCGAGCGATTGGCCATCGACGTAGGCCATGACCACGTAGGGCCGGCCGTCGTGTTCGCCGACATCGTAAATCGGGCAGACGTGGGGATGCCAGATCTGAGCGGCGGCGCGGGCCTCGCGCTGGAAGCGCTGCAAGCGGACGGCCCGATCGCGCTGCGGCACATCGAAGCGCGGCAGCTTGAGCGCGACGATCCGGTCTAACTGCGGGTCGCGCGCCTTGTACACCGTGCCCATGCCGCCGGCGCCCAGGCGCTGCAGGATGACGTAACGGCCAATCGTCTCAGGTAAGGGTTCATCGTGCTGTTCGGGGAGGCTCGGCGGCCGATCTTCGGTGGGTGACATCGCCCGACCTCCCCTCCAGCGCGTTGTCGGTCCTGTTACCCGCCGTTATAACGCACGGGCATCGCCTTGTCAGCGAGAATCACCGCGGGGGACGGGCCGCCAGTACCAGGGGCAGATCCATGCGTTTGCCCCGGCGCAGGATGTTGTAGGTGACGCGATCGCCCACGCGGTAATTCACGCGGATATAAGCGGCGAACTGGCGGGCCGTCATCTCCAGCGTCTTGCCATCAACGCCGAGGATCACGTCATTCTGACGGATGCCGGCCTGCTGCGCGAGTTCGGACACGAACGGCCCCTGCCGGAAGGCGAGTCGCTTTTCGGGCACTCCCAGCGCTTTTTTCTCTTCCGCCGTCAGATCGTCGCCATGCACCCACGGGGACGGGTCCAGGCCGCGCAGCGACCAGCGCCAGGAGATGTCCGTTTGTCGCCATCCCTCGGCCAGCGTGAGTTCCCCTTTGCGCGATTGGCCGTCGTGCTGCCATGTTAGCGGCAGCGATCCCTTGACCGGGGCTCGGTGCAAGGCATATTGCACGTCCGCGAAGGAAGCGATGGAGCGCCCATCCAGTGCGAGCAAGCGATCGCCCGGCCGAATGCCGACGCGCGCGGCGGCTGAGGCGTCAGCCACCTTGGCGACGAGGTCGCCGCGGTCGATGTCCAGCGTCAGGCCGATGTTCTCGGGCAGAGGATAAACCCACAACTCCTCGCGCCGCCATTTGCCGGCCTCCTGCAAACTCTCGCGGCGCAGCTCGTTGACCTGATGGCAGTGGATGCAGGCGCGCTCGGGCAGCCGCCGGGCAGCCGTATAGCGCTCCGGAGTGCGAACGGAATGGGCCGATTGCCGGGGTGGCTCCGCGTCGTGTTCGCGGTGTCGCCGCAGGGCCGCGCTCAGGGCGTAGCGCAATCCCGCCAGCGACACACGACTATCCGCCGAGTCGGCATCGCGGCCTCCGTAGCGGCCGTATATGAAGCCGTCGGCGCTCAGGAAGAACCCCATCCAGGTGAGGTCGTAATCGAAGTCGAACAGGTCGAGATCGACGCCGCGCATGCGCGTGATGCGCACGAGGACGAATTCGTTGGCCACGTCGGCGATCGCCGGGTCCAGACGGGCAACCTGCCCGTCAAACTGGTTGCAGTCCAGTCAGTGCTCGCAGCGGAAGACGACGAAAATCGGTTTGCCGCTCGCCCGCGCCTCGCGCCGCCCCTGCTCCCAGTCGCTTATCCAGCGCGTCGCGGCATTCTTCTTCGACGAATCCGCGCCCCGTGCGGGCACGACTGCGAGAGAGCATAAACCGAGCACAATCACCGGCAACCACCATCGACTGTTCATCTTTTCCCTCCATGAGTCGTATTGTACAGCCTCGCTTTCCGCCTCGATAGAGAGTGCATTCTTCCGCGTCAGACTTCGCCGACATTCGTATGATAGCGCCGTCCTTTCTTCTACCATCGTGGAGACGAAACCATGTTCCCTCGCCGAGCCTTTCGCCTCGCCGTCGTCGTCCTCGTCGCGCTGGCCCTGCCGCTGTCGGCCCGCCGGAATGCGGACGAGGATTATCTCCAGCAAGCCCGCGGCGCCTTGATGAAGAATGAGGCGGAAAGGGCCATTCGGCTGGCGGACAAGGCGATCGCCGCCAATCCCAAGGACGCGCGCGGCCATCTGGTGCGCGGGGCCGCGCACGAGGCGCTGCGGAAACATGCCGACGCGGTGGCCGACTTCGATAAGTGCCTGGAGCGCGACCCCCGCTGCGCCGAAGCCTACGACCACCGCGGCAGCGAACAGTTCAAGCGCGGTCTCATCAGGGAATCGCTGGCCGACTTCGATCAGTTCCTCAAGCTGGAGCCGAAAGCCGCGCCCGGCCACTGGAAGCGCGGCATCTCGCTGTATTACGTCGGCCGCTACGACGACGGCCGCAAGCAGTTCAAGGATGGCGAGAAGGTGTTCGCCGACGACGTGGAGAACGCCGTTTGGCACTTCCTCTGCAACGCCCGTCTAGTCGGCGTCGAGAGGGCACGGTCGGAAATACTCAAGGTCGGCCGGGACAATCGCGTGCCCATGAGGGAGGTGTACGACCTTTATCTCGGCAAGGCGAAACCGGCGGCCGTGCTGGCCGCGGCGGAGGGGAACAAGGTGCTGGCCGAAGAGCGCAAGCAGCAGCTTTTCTACGCACACCTCTATCTCGGCCTGTACCACGACGTGACGGGGGACAAGCCCAAAGCGCTGGAACACATGGCCCTCGCGGAGGGGAAGTATCGCATCGCGCATTACATGGGAGACGTGGCTCACGTCCACGCGGACCTGCTCCGCAAAGAAGTAAAAAAATGAGGCGGTTGCGTTGTTGGCAGCGACTCAAGCCGCTGGCGGTTGGCGTAACGCCTCCGCGATCGGTCCCAACCGCGTCTGCCCCAACGTCCCCTCCCAACGCGGTGCCCGCGCCAACAACAACGCAAACATTCCATGCACCACCATCACCACGCCCACGAAGGCATGGAAGCGACGAGCACCCGTTACGTTCCCATCGTCCACCCCCCAAAACACCTTCAGACGGCCGTTGACACGCTCCACCGACGTGCGGCCCTTGTAACGACGCTCGAACTCCTTGGTCGCCCGCGGGATCGGCGGAAAACGGCGCAGGTCCACCGCACAGGGCACCCGCACCGTCAAACCGTACGACCGGCCCGCGCTGCACTTGTTCTGGCTGGGGCAATCCCAGCCCTCGTGCAACGCCGGGCAGCGGTAACGCACGCTGTCACGCCCCGCCTCGTAACCGACATACGCCATGCGGTGACGCACCGGCGTGACGCTGACCGTGTCATAGCAGTACACCGTGCCCGCCTCGTCGTGTACCAGATGCAGCGGGTAACGAGTGCCCGGCAGCGGCCGCTCTGACTCCTCCTTCCACAAGGCGCGGTTCTGAATCAAGGGCTTAATCCCCGCGGCGTGTAAGGCCTCATGCACCTTCTCGTCGTCGGCCGCCTTGTCGTAAGCCAGCGTCTTCATCCGCCCCGCCGGCAGGTTGGCCTGCGCCTGACGCACGAGCACGGGTACCACTTCGTTGTCGCCGGTCGCGGTGTCGCTGACGTGGTAGGCCAAGCTCACCTCATGCGCGACATCGACCAGCAAGTGCAGTTTGTAGCCGAACCACTCGACGACCTTGACCACCTTGCCCTCCTCGTCGCGGTACTCCTTTTTCCCGCCGGACGGTTGTGGCAGTCCCTGGGCGATTTCCGCGGCGACGGCCTTGGCGGCGGCCTTGGGCCGGGCGTTGAGGGTCGTCGAATCGCCGGCACTATTGCGGCCGAGGTCGGGCACGGCCAGGCCCAGGCGTCGGACCAGGTGGTCAAAGAGGGCGTGGAGGTTATCCCGATGGGGCGGTTGGCCCAGCACGTCGAGGAAGCGGGAGAGATTCCAGTCGTGGGGAATCTGGTCGGCGGCGGTGATGTCCAGCAGTCGACACAAGGAAGGATTACGGTGCAACTCGGCCAGGGTGTCGTTGATATGGGCGTGGCGGAGGGCGATGGTCAACAGCAGGATGCGCCACAGCCGTGGCAGGGGGAAGTCGTCGCGTCCCTTGCCGCGTGCGGCCTGGAGTCCGTCGAGGAGGGGTTGATCGGGGACGCTGTGGAGCAGGTCGCGGAGGGTGGCGAGGGTGGGATAGTCTTCCAGTTCGGCCCAGGCGAAGAGCGGTTGTGCGGCGTGGATGGCTTTCATAGCGCAGCTCCGTTGCGGTTGGGAAGAGCGAGGGGCTGGTTTACAGCGCAAGGGAACGCCCGGCGAGGGGCCGGCTGGGGTAAAAAAGCGAAAAAAGGGTTGAGCGGGGATGTCCAGAGCAGGAAAACAAGAGGCGCTGGGGTAAGCGTTCAAAACCACGAACGTAAGTCCAAGAACGAGAGAGCTTCCCAACATCGCAAGCGGCTCTAAAAAAATAATCTTTTCTTGCAGTTCCTCTCGGCCAACCTTACAATCGCGGTCGCAATACGCGGATATCGTTTGATTTGCGGTCCCTCCTCCTACCACGCCGCCGCCGTCGTGGATCGAACGGCGGATGGCACCCCGGGAGGCTCGTATGAGCGACACGCCTTCCGCGCACATCTCTTCTTCCGGCGGCGAGCCGATCCTGGAACCGACCACCGTTCCCTTCCTGTCCGACAGCACCGGGCCTTATGTCGATATGCAAACGCTTCCTCCCGGAGCGTCCGGCACCCGACTGGGCGATTACGAATTGCTCGGCGAACTGGGCAAGGGCGGGATGGGTGTCGTTTTCCGAGCGCGGCAGTGCCGTGCGGAGCGGATCGTCGCCCTCAAGTTGATCCGGCGTGACCGCGTGGAAGATCTTTCCGAGGAGCAACGCGAGCGTTGGCTGGAGCGTTTCCGAACCGAGGCGCAGGCGGCGGCGCGTTTGGAGCACGATCACATCGTCACCGTTTACGAAGTGGGCGAAGCGGAGGGTTGTCTGTTTTACTCGATGAAATACGTGCCGGGATGCAGCCTGGCGGACCTCCTTGCCCGGGGACTGATTCCCAACGCCCGTGCGGCGGCCTTTCTGGAGCCGGTGGCCCGGGCCGTTCATTTTGCCCACGAGCACGGTATCTTGCACCGCGATCTCAAGCCGCGAAATATCCTCGTGGATGCCGACAACCGGCCGTACGTCAGCGACTTCGGACTGGCGAAAATCCTGGCGGCGACGGAGATGACTCATGCGGGCGAGTGCCTGGGTACGCCGTCGTTCATGGCCCCCGAGCAGTCCAGGGACGCCGCCCGCGTCACGACGGCCAGCGATGTCTATAGCCTCGGAGCAACGCTCTACGCTCTGCTGACGGGCCGGCCGCCCTTCCAGGCCGCTACGGTGGCCGACACGCTCCATCAACTCCGCTTTGACGAGCCGGTTCCGCCGCGCCGTCTCAATTCAGCCATCGACCGCGATCTGGAGACGATTTGCCTCAAATGTCTGCACAAAGAGGCGGATCGCCGGTACGAGACGGCGGCTGAGCTGGCGGAGGAACTGGCCCGCTACCGCCGCGGCGAACCGATCCGGGCACGGCCCCTTAGCCGAACGGGTCGCGCACTTCGCTGGATGAAGCGCCGGCCGGCCGAAGCGGCGGTTGCCGCCCTGGGCATGATTGCGACTTTCGCGCTGGTTGGATTGGCTGTTTTTGGATTCATCAACTCCCAGGTGAAGGGCGAGCGCGATTACGCCCGTTACCAGGAAGGGATTGCCCAGGAGGAACGGGACACGGCCCGGAAAGAGAAGGCCGAGGCCGACCGACAACGAACAAGGGCCGAGCAGGCTGAGGAACGGAGGATATCCTTAGTGAGCGTTCCCTTGGCGCATCGGTTATGGCGCAAAACAACGTGGTCGCGGCGGAGATGGTTCTCGACGCTTGCCCGCCAAGCTGGCGGCCGTGGGAATGGCGCTACGTGAAAAGGCTCGGCCACAGCGATTTGCTCATGCTCCGGGGTCACAAGGGAGCTATCTACGGAGTCGCCTTCAGTCCCGACGGCCGGTATCTCGCCTCCAGCGGGCTTGATAAGACCGTGCGCATCGCGGATGTTGACACGGGGAAATGGATTCGTGTCCTCGACGGTCATCAGGATGCGGTCCTTGGCGTCGCTTTCAGTCCGAATGGTAAATGGTTGGCCTCGGCCAGCGGCGACCAGACAGTAAAGCTGTGGGATGCGGCGACCTACGCCTGTCTCGCTACCCTTCCCAAACACGACCACTGGATCGTCGGAGTGGCCTTCAGTGCCGACAGTCGCTTCCTTGCCAGCGCCTCCCACGATGGGACCGTGAAGGTCTGGGACACGGAACGGAGGCGCGAGTTGCGCACCCTCCGGGGGCACGCCGGCAGGGTTACGAGCGTTGCCTTCAACCACGACGGAACGCGCCTCGCCAGCGGCGGCTCGGACAAAACCGTGAAAGTCTGGGATGTCTACACAGGGAAGGAGACATGCACTCTGACGGGACCGGGCGACGCGGTAGTCGGCGTGGCCTTCAGCCCGGATGGCCGGCTGGTCGCCGCGGCAAGTCACGACCGGACCGTGCGAATCTGGGACTGGAGCAAGTCGCACGAGGGCCGCACGCTGAGTGGACATACGAGCTTTGTCAACAAGGTGGAGTTCAGCCCCGACGGCCGGCGGCTGGCCTCGGCGGGGGCCGATCGCGTCGTATGCATCTGGGACAGTGCGACAGGCGGACTGCTTCACTCCTTGAAGGGGCACACCGACGGCCTCTTGAGTTTGGCCTTTCATCCGGACGGCCAACGTCTAGCCTCCGCGGGCGCCGATGAAACCGTCAAAATATGGAAGACAATATTTGGCCAGGAGAGTCTTCCATTCCGTGGCACATCCGGTTTCGTCCTTCGCGTTCAGTTCAACCGGGATGGGACGCGCCTGGCCGCCGCGAACGGGGACAGTTCCGTAACGATCTGGGATGCTCGGTCGCAAAAGGAAGTTCGCACCTTCAAAGGCCATGCCGGGCCGGTCCTCAGTGTGGCATTTTCCCCGAATGGGGAGCGATTGGCGTCGGCCAGCATGGACCGGACGTTGAGAATATGGGACGCCGCGACCGGCGCGTGCTTACACACTTGCAAAGGGCACAGCGGGTCCGTGCAGGATGTCGCCTTCAGCCCGGACGGTTTACGGCTGGCATCCGGCAGTACGGACAAGACGGTGAAGTTATGGGACGCCCTCACCGGCCAATTGATCCTCTCTCTCTCCGGGCATACGAGTACGGTTCTCGCCGTCGCGTTCAGCCCGGACGGGGGCCGGCTGGCATCGGGGGGCCGACAAGACAGCACCGTGAAGATCTGGGACTTGGCCCGCGGCGATCCCATCCTCACCCTTCCCGGCCAGCGCGATCATGTCTACGGTCTGACTTTCAGTCCCGACGGACGACGGCTCGCCTCGGCCAACGGGGATGGGACCGTGAAGCTCTGGGATGCGACGACCGGTCAACTTGAACGTGCGCTCATCGGACACAGCCTCGACGTGACCAGCGTGGCCTTCAGTCCCGACGGCCGGCGCCTGGCCAGCGGTTCGTTCGACCGAACGGTCCACCTCTGGGATGTGGAAACCGGACAACCCGCCTTGACCCTCGAAGGACATGCCGATCGCGTCAGCGGGGTGGCTTTCAGCCCGGACGGACACCGCCTGGCGACTTCCTCGTTCGATCAGACGGTGAGGGTCTGGGATGCGACGCCGCTAGAAACCTCCATTGCGTCCAAGTAAACTCTTGACAGCGCTCTCCGTCGCACTCAAGAATAGACCGATCCGAAAAGTTGCTACTCCTGAATTCTTCATGCGATTGGTTCTTTAGGGAGAGGAATCGGATCGAGACTCGCCCTTCCTTTCCCGGCATTCCTCGCGGCCGGGGCACGGCGGATCGCACTTCGCCGAGGTTTCCGGCCCGCGGCCCGATGGAATGACCTGTACGCCATTCGCTCGACTCCCGGCGGGTCTTCCCGCGCGGGGCTAGATGCACTCGGAACAATGAGGCGTCGCTTCATTTCTCACTCGCAAGGAGAGGGTGCATCATGTTTTCTTTCTTCCGGCGTCGGTGGCTATCCGTTGACCCATTCCCGAAGGTGCGCGGCAAGCGGCGGAACAAACGGCCGAGCAAACAGCCGTTTCTCGAACCGCTCGAAATCCGTGAGGTGCTCACCAGCGCCGCCCCGATGTACGTCGTTTATCATGCGCCGCCGTTCGGCGACTCCCAGCCGACCGGGGCGTCGCCCCTACTCGGCCCCGGTCCGGGCGGCTACACGCCCAGCCAGATCGTTCAGGCCTACGGCTTCAATCAAATCGCGTTCACGAATAAAGGCACAATCGCCGGCCAGAACCAAACCATCGCCATCGTCGATGCCTACGATGCTCCCACGATCTCCAACGATCTGAAGACCTTCGATGCGAAATACGGACTGCCGAACCCGACGCTGACCATTCTCGGCCAGGATGGCAGCACCAATCTTCCGCCCGCGGACCCTTCGGGCGATTGGGAGGTGGAAGAATCTCTGGACGTGGAATGGGCGCACGCCATCGCGCCGGCGGCCAACATTCTCCTGGTCGAAGCAAATAGCGCCAATTTCAGCGATCTGCTTACCGCCGTGCAAACGGCCGCCAAGCAACCGCAAGTCGCCTCGGTGTCGATGAGCTGGGGCGGCAGTGAATTTCCGGGCGAGAATAGCTATGACAGCTATTTCACTACCCCATCCGGTCACACCGGCGTCGTCTTCCTCGCGGCCTCCGGCGACTACGGGGCGCCGTCCGGCTACCCGTCCGTCTCGCCCAACGTCGTGTCCGTGGGCGGCACCAGTCTCAACGTGGATAGCAGCAACAACTGGCAAAGCGAGTCGGCCTGGAGCGGCAGCGGCGGGGGCATTAGCTCTTACGAGTCGGCACCGAGTTATCAGCCGTTCTCGATCACCCAGAGCACGATGCGCACCAACCCGGACGTGGCCTACAACGCCGACCCCAACACCGGCTACGCCATCTACGACACCACCCCCGCCCAGGGATTTCCCACCAACAACGGCTGGGCCCAGGTTGGCGGCACCAGCGCTGCCTCGCCGCAGTGGGCGGCACTGGTGGCCATCGCCGATCAGGGCCGTGCCCTCAACGGCGAGACTCCGCTGGACGGGCTCAGCCAGATGCTGCCCGCGATCTACCAGATGTCCAGCAGCAATTTCCACGACATCACCACCGGCGGCTCCACCGGCTCGCCGCCATACTCGGCCGGCCCCGGCTATGACCTCGTCACCGGCATGGGCTCGCCGATCGCCAATCAGATCGTCAACACGCTCGTCACCGGCGTCTCCTCGCCGCCGGCTCCGCCGCCCGCTCCCCCGCCCGCGCCACCGCCGGCTCCGCCGCCCGCACCGCCGCCGGCGCCGCCGCCCGCTCCGCCACCGGCACCCCCACCGGCACCGCCACCGCCGCCGGCCGGCTTCCAACCCGCCGACCCCGGTTTCGAGCTGCCGCATGTCGGTTCGGGTTCTGCGACGGACCCCACCGGATCGCCGTGGACGTTCGCCGGCTCGGCCGGTGTGGCCGGCAACGGCAGCAGCATCACGTCCAAAAATCCCTCCGCGCCGCAGGGCACGCAAGTCGCCTGGGCGCAGAGTTTCGGCCGCATCAGCCAGTCCGTCACCTTCGCCGCCGGCACGTACACCATCGGTTTCGACGCTGCCGAGCGGGCCGGTTTCTACAGCATACCGACCGTCCAGGTACAGATCGACGGTCAGGTAGTCGGATCGGCGATGCCGAACACTACCAGTTACGCCGCCTACAGCACCGGCTCGTTCACGGTGGCGGCCGGCAGTCATACCATTTTGTTCCGCGAATTCGGGACCAGCGGCGCCACCGCCTTGCTCGATCAGGTTGTCATCCAGTCGCCCAACCCCTCGCCGCCTCCTTCGCCCCCACCTTCTCCTCCGCCGGCCCCACCTCCGGCCCCGCCGCCCGCTCCACCACCGGCGCCGCCGCCTGCTCCGCCGCCCGCACCACCACCGGCCCCGCCTCCCGCTCCGCCGCCGTCTCCGCCTCCGGCCAACCAACCGAACGATCCGGGCTTTGAACTGCCGCACGTGGGTTCCACCTTCGTTTACAATCCCACCGGCTCGCCGTGGACGTTCAGCCCCTATTCCGGCGTGGCCGGTGACGGCAGCTCGGTGATGGGAGGCAATCCTCCCGCGCCGCAGGGCACGCAAGTCGGCGTCCTGACCTCCAACGGCACCATCAGCCAGGCCATCAACTTCACGGCCGGCACCTACACCATCAGCTTCGACGCCGCCCAGCGCGTCACCAATATGTACGGCAATCAGAGTTTCGGGGTGGCGGTGGACGCCCGCAACATCGGTATGTTCACGCCCGCGAGCAGCACCTACTCCGTTTACACCACCAACCCGATTACCCTGACGGCCGGCAGTCATACGCTGACGTTCTTCAGCCAGCCGCTGCCCTACGGTCAAAGTTTTGCCTTCATCGATCAGGTGAGCATCTCCAACTCGCCTGCCTTCCACAAAGGAGGCCACGGCTCGGCCGGCCCACACCTGGTGAGCCAACCCGGAGGAACGGGTGCTCCGATCGGGGAAGCGCTCCCCGCGCCGGTATCTTCGGGTGGTTCGATCGTGCCAACCGCTCCGCCCGGAAACGGAATCTCGGCGGGGAGTATTGCGACGGGCCTTCCGGCGTCCTTCTTCTCACCCGGCGATTCGCTGTTCGCCCAGGCCGAATCGAACCCGCTCTTGCAGGAGAGCGGCCTGCTGATGCAGCCGGGCTGGCTCACGCAAATGCTGGCCCAACTCCGGCAGTCGGCCACGCTGGGGCCGTTCGCCAAACGGGTCGGACAGGACTGGCTCGATTCGGAGGTGATGTGAGTGGCGAAGGTCCTCCTCGGTTAGCGACGCTTCGCAGAAGCGTGCTTACGCTTCTGCGAAGCGTCGCTAATCGAATGAATCTAATTCAAGGAGGCGGCCGGTAGAGAAACGGTCACGGTGGTTCCCTTCCCCACGGTGCTGGCGATGGCGATGTCACCGCCGTAGGCGCGGACGATCGCCTGGCAGATGCTCAGGCCCAGGCCGTTGCCTCCGGTGGGCTGTTCGCGCTGCCGGGACTTGTCGGCGCGGTAGAAGCGCTCGAACACCTTGGGCAGATCGGCCGCGCTGATGCCGATACCCGTATCACGGACGCGCAGCTCCGCTCGTCCCGAGCGCGGCGGCGCGCTCACTTCCACTGTGACGTCGCCATTGGGCGGCGTGAATTTCAGGGCGTTGTCGATCAGATTGAGGACCACTTCGCGTAGATGCACATTGTTGGCGCGAACCGAGACGGGGCCGGCAACCTTGGTCCGCAACTCCAGCCCGCGCTGCTCGGCGATGCCGTGAAACATATCCACCGCCGAGGTCGCCAACTGGTCCAGGCGCACTTCCGTGTCGGCGTGCAGCAGGCCGGCGTCCCCTTCCGCCAACAGCAGCAAATGATTGATGAGGCTGGCCAGCGCGGTGCATTGCTCGACCAGGTCGGCGAGGAGGTCGCGGTACTCCTGGTCGGTTCGCTCGCGCTCCAGGCTCACTTCCACGGCGGTGCGCATGGCGGCCAAGGGCGAGCGCAGCTCATGCGCCGCGTTGGCCACGAAAGCGCGCTGCTGCTCCAGGTGGGCGGCCAGGCGGTCGAGCATCCCGTTCATGGTGGCCGACAGTTGGTCCAGCTCGTCGCCGCTGCCGCGCAGCGGCAGGCGTTCGCTGAGGTCGTCCGGGTGCAGACGGGCGGTCGTTTGCAGGATCGTCGCCAGGGGGCTGGTGGCCCGGCCGGCCAGCCAGTAACCGCTTAGCGGGGCTACCACCACGATAAACGCGAAGGCCATCAGGATCATCTTGGTCATGCGCCACACGTCCTCATCCACACTGTCGCGGCTCGTTCCGACGCGCATCACCATCTCGGGAGGTTTCGTGGGAGCTTTACCGGGGGGAATGCGCTGTTGGAGCAGGCGAAACGAGCCCCGGTTGTACGGGCCGTTCCGGACGGCATTGACCTCCGGCATATTCAGTTCGGGAGCGCTGGCGCTGGCCCAGAGGACGCCCCGTCCGTTGAAAAAATCCGGACGTACCAACGGCGCTCGCGATGACTTATGACCTTCGGCTTCATCTCCTTGCCGATTTGCTCCCAGTTGGGGTAATAGCTCTCGATGTTGAGCCGCACCTCCTCCACGTCCTCGGCCAACTCCCGGTCCAGTTCGGTCAACAGCGTCCAGCGCAGCCCTTCGCGCACGCCCCACAGGGCGGCGCTGACTAGCACCAGGATGACGATGGTATTCCAGAAGGTCAGTCGGAAGCGCAGCGTTCGGAACAGGTGTCTAACAGGCCCGAAGCGCATAGCCCCGCCCTCGTATGGTCTGAATGGTCGAATTGGCGTCTTCCTTGTCGAGCTTCTTGCGGATGCGATTAATGTGGACCTCGATGACGTTCGTGGTACCTTCCCAGTCGGTCTCCCACAGATGTTCGCACAGCATCTTGCGCGTCACCACCTGGCCGGCGTGGCGGAGCAGCAGTTCGAGAATGCTGAATTCCGTCGGCGTCAGGTCGATGACCTCGTCGCCGCGGAGCACGCGCCGCGTGGTCAGGTCCAGCTGCAAGTCGCCGGCCGTCATGACCGCCGGCGGCCGATCGACGGTGCGCCGGCACACCGCCTCCAGGCGAGCCATCAGCTCGGGAAAGGAGAACGGTTTGACGATGTAGTCGTCGGCGCCGGTCTTGAGTCCGGCGACGCGATCCTCGACCGCGCCCAGCGCGGTCAGAAGGAGGATCGGCGTCCGCACGCCGCCGGCGCGAATTTGTTTGAGGACTTCCAGTCCTCCCATTCCGGGCAGCAGCAAATCGAGGACCATCGCCTCGTAGCGCTGGCTGAGGGCCTTGTCCAGCCCGTGCTTGCCGTCCTTGACCCAGTCACATGTATGCCCTGCTTCGACCAACCCTTTGGACAGCGACTTCCCCATGACGGGATCATCTTCCACCACCAGAACTTTCATCGCGGAAATACCTCCCCATCAATCCGAGGGGCGAAGACCGCGCCGTGCCGTCTGGAAAGCGGGGATTCCTGTCCGAGACCATCCGGGGACGCACAGGTGCGGCCGTTCTCATCATTGATGATTCTACCGAGAGCGGACGGGGATCGTCAAAGGGATCGCCACCTTCGTCGCTCCGCGACGTACAAACCGGTGCGTTATTTGCTGAAGCGCTTCAGCGCCTCTCGGTTGAGTTGGATGCCCAGGCCGGGAGACGTGGGGACGGTCAAATACCCGTCGGCATCGGGCCGAAACGGGTTGGCGATCAGTTCATCGAGGTAAGGCGACGGCGTCAGATATTCGACATAGCGCGCCACCGGCAGAGATGCGGTCAGGTGCAGATCGGCGGCCAGGCCGATGGCCGTGTTCCAGCCGTGCGGCACCAGCAGGATGTTGTGTTCATATGCCATCCAGCCGATGCGCCACGCTTCGGTCAATCCGCCGCACTTGGTGCAATCGGGCTGGATGATGTCCACGGCATGACGTTCGAGGAACGGCCGAAAACTCTGGCGCCGCGTCAGCACTTCTCCCGTGGCGATCGGCACCGGCGAATGCCGCCGCAACTCGACGTAACCTTCCAGGTCGTCCGGCGGCAGCGCTTCCTCGAACCAAACGATGTCGTAATCGGCGAGCATCTTCGCGGTTTCCAGCGCCCACTTGTAGCCGTGCGGCCAAAACTGCTCGCTGCCGCCCGCATCGACCATCAGCTCGACATTCGGACCCACCGTCTCGCGGGCCGTGCGGATGAGCAGCTCGTCGGTGCGCCGGTCGCGCCGGCCGAACGGACGCCAGCCCAGTTTGATCGCCCGGAAGCCGCGGGCCACGGTTTGCTGCAACGTCTCGCGCAGCGGCCCCGGCTCGTCGAACAGGATGGAGCCATACGGCTTGATGCGATGGCGATAACACCCGCCGAGCAGCCGGCTGACCGGCTGCTTGCAAATCTTTCCCATCAAATCCCACAGGGCGATGTCGATTCCGCTAATGGCGTGCTCGACGGAACCGCCGCGGCCCTGCCAGAATGTCGCCTGCCGAAGTTTCTCGCTGACGCGCGCCGGCTCGTCGGCCCTCTCGCCGATCAGGTGCGACCGCAGCAAATCGACCGCTGCGACGACGAGGCTCTTGCTCGTCATGGCGCTGCCGACGCCGATCAACCCCTCGTCGGTCAGCACTTCGAGAATGGTGATGAGGTCTTCCTCGGGTTTGTTGCCCTGCGGCCAACCGCCGTCCACGGTGCCGCCCGACAAACCCGTGATGCGCACGTCAATGATTTTCATTGGCTCGCCCTTGCCGATTCGTGGGAAACTCACGTAGCAGGATCTTGGGAAGTCCGCGTAACAAGATCATCTGATCCAATCCAGGAAATCCTCTCAAACCCCGTTTGCCACTTTGCCAAATCGCTTAGCCGGTTGGCAGAGTCGAAAACACGAAAAAACACGGAAAAACAAGCGATTTTATAGGCGAGTTTGCCAGTCTGCCACTTCGCCACACGCGGCCGGGCCGTCCGATTTAGGAGGCCGATTTCCCCAACAGAGGAGCCGAACGAAGCAGTATAACGCAAGATCATGCGCGTCAGAAACAAGTTTTTTCAAGGCGTTTTAACGGCGTGTCGGTCCCGCGATTTCTTCGGCGGCGCCGGTGCGAATGCGATTGTCCGCATCAACCAGGACGATGCGCGGCCGATGCAAGCGGGCGGCGGCGTCTTCAAGCTGCGTATAGGCGGCCACGATGATGAGATCGCCCGGCCGGGCGAGGTGGGCTGCCGCCCCGTTGACGCAGACGACGCCGGAGCCGGCCTCGCCGCTCATGGCGTAGGTGCGCAGCCGGGTGCCGCGCGTCACGTTCCAGACGTGGACCTCCTCGAATGGCAAAATGTCCGCCGCTTCGAGCAGCGTCGCGTCCAGCGTCAGGCTGCCTTCGTAATCGAGATCCGCGTGCGTGACGGTAGCGCGGTGGATCTTAGATTTGAGCATGGATCGGCGTCCGGCGCGACGCCGTTGGGTGAGACGGCCATAGACCTCTTTCCTCGCAATCGAGTAATTGACCCATACTCATTCTATGGCCGTGCGACTCGGAGAGCGTGGCAGACTCGGTTACTTCTCCTCCACGTCGATGCGAATATCCTTGTAAGCGGCTTCCTCTTCGGGGTTCAGCACGGTAATTTTGGCACTTTTGAGGGTCTTTAATCGAAAGAGATTGCGCTCGGCGATGCGGAGATCGGCCGGCTCCAAGACCTGGCCAGGGAACAGCGGAACCTGCTTCAAGATGCTCTTTTGTGAAACTGTCTTGTTGCCGATGATGAAAAGTTGTCCGACGCGGGGCGGTTGCTTTTCGTTGTCCTGCTGCGGCAGCGTTGGTTCCCACCTGTACCCGTGCGGTGGTCTCAATTCGGAGAAGCGCTCCAAGGCCCGTTTGGCGTAGATGGTGTCCGGATAGAACACGCGGATGAGATTATAGTAAAAGCACGCCGATTCGGGATGGCCTGTCCGCCGCCAGAACTCGGCCATCTGGAACTTCTTTTCGGCCACCTCGATGGTTCTGTTTGCCTCCGCCATCGTGACGGCCGCCGTCACTTCCAATTCCGCCTGATCCTTCTCGTCCGTCTTGAGATTGGCGGTGAATGGCTGGCCCAGCTCGACCTTGCGGATGAGGCGAACGGATTTCGTCTCGACGGAGAATTCTTTCCCCGGCTCGAATCCTCGCCGCGAGTCGGAGGCTGTCATATCGACACTTATCTGATTTCCCTTCGTGGATCGGACCACCAGTCGGACTGCCGGTCCCACGGTCACGCTCTCGAATTCCCCTTCTCCCCACGAAAATACATAGTCCTCACCGATAGCGAAGCATGCTTGTCTTCCTTCCAGCGTGAGGAGTTGCGGAATCGCCAGCACCTTGCGCTGCCCGTCTTTGACCCGCGTGAGGCGCAGGTCGATCTGATAATTGCGTTCGGCGGTCGGAGCCACGGGAACTTTGGGCTTGTCGCGCGGGGCGTCCACGGACTTTTCCTGTTGTGGTTCCTCGGCTTGTCCGGCGGTCGCGGCATGTCGCCACGCACCGGCACCGATTGTCACGGCGAGAACCACCATCAACAGCATGAGAGTGGGCTTCCATTTGGCCAGCATCATCGCTTTCACGACTCCTTCCGTAAGGGCGGCGACTTGAACTGAAATGGCCTCCGCCGTCTGTCCCGCCGCGAACGCGATCGCGGCCCTGGATGTGGAACGAACCAGCAAGATAGGCAACGAAGTAACCGCTTCTCCTGTCAGCGCGGATGCCAGGGTTGCTACCGAAAGCGTCACGCCCCGGCGCGAGCCAGGGCGATTGATACACTTTTTTTGCCATTTGGGCAAATTCGATTACCATAAATTTCAAAACGAAGGTCGTCTCGGTTACGCGGCGAGGAGGGTTGAACCGTGAACACCATTGCTGGAACCTATCAGCAAGGCCGTATCGTTCTCCGGTCGCCGGTCGATTGGCCCGAAGGATCGCGCGTCGAGGTAATGCTTGTGGAAGCTGGTATCGACAAGATGGGCATGACGGAAGAGGAATGGCCAAGCGACCCGCAAGGAATCGCCGAACTGCTCGCGCGCATGGATCAATGCGAACCGCTGGAAATGACTGCCGAGGAAGAGGCGGATTTGGCCGCTTGGCAGCAGATCGTGAGACGGAAGTAAGAGTTGACGGAAAGAACCTGAGCGGGGGGCGTAAGCCTCCTGAGTCTGCGCTCAGGGGGCTTACGCCCCCCGCTCAGAGAGTTTTTTCCGTTTGCTCTAAGCATTGCTTCCATCCACCCAGCGAACCACCAGCGTCTGAATGCGTCGAGGGTTGCAATAGCCGAACGCAATAGTCGATCCGCTGACGCCTTCGCTATTTCGCCGTGGCCGCCCATTTTTCCTTTATGAACCGCAACCCCTCCGTATAAACCTCCTCGCGCGGGGGAACAGGTCGCGCCACATGCGCGTCGCCGCGGCAAGGTCCGGCAGCGCCCGGCCGAACGCCTCGATCACCAGCCAGCCGTCGTAACCCACATTCCGCAAGGCGCGGAACGTCTCGTCCCAGGCGACGTGGCCGGTGCCCGGCGTGCCGCGGTCGTTCTCGCTGATGTGGACCTGGATGAAACTGTCGGCGATGCTCGTGATGGTCGGGCCGATCTGCTTTTCCTCGATGTTGGCGTGGAAGGTGTCGTACATCATGCGGAAGTGCGGGTGATTGACCTCCCGCACCAGGGCGCGGGCGTCGGCGGCGGTGGTCAGGAAGTAGCACTCGAAACGATTCAGATACTCAATGGCGAGCATGACCTTGGCTTTCTGCGCCTCCTCGGCCGCTTGCCGCAGCGTCTCGACGGCCCATTTTTTCTCGTCGGCGGTGGGGCCGGTCCCGGAGAACACACCCAGGGGCGAGTGATAGGGTCCGCACAGGTTTTCGCCGCCCAGCGTGGCCGTCATCTCGATGGCCCATTTGAGATGGTCCACGCCGGCGCGGCGCAAGCCCGGATCGGGACTGATCGGGTTGGCCGCCGCGGTGGCCACGCAAACGGTGGTGCAACCCAGGCCGTGATTGTCGAGTTCCTTGCGAATCGTCTTGTAGTGGGCGGTATCGCCGGCGAACAGGGGGATTTCGACGCCGTCGAAACCTGTTTTCTTGAGCTTGGCGAACAGCGGGAAAAGTTCCTCGGTGACGTGCGTGGTCCACAGAAGCAGGTTCATGCCGGTCTTCATCGCGGTGCGTCTCCGTGGCGAGAATGTCGGTGCGCGGGCCGAATGTCGAGTATTGTCCCGTCGGCGCCGCTGCTTGGCAAGCAGGCTTTTGGGGTATTATGAACCAAAAGGCGATTTCCTCCCTCTTCTAGTGGAGCGCGCTGGTGTCCCTGCCGTCCTCTTTTGCCGACGACTCGACGGAATTGCGTCGCTTTCACGATGCCATCGTCGAGGCCGGCAGCGATTTGGCGCCGCGCTTGGTCCTGGCCGACTGGCTGGAGGAACACGGACGGCCGCAGGAGGCCGAGTTGCTTCGCTTGCAAACGGCGCTGGAAGCGACCTGTTGCCAACCGGATCAGCACTCCGAGCGCGCAGCGCAGCAAGCACGCCTGGTCGAACTGCTCGCCGCAGGTGTTCGGCCGTGCCTGCCGCGCCGGACGGTTGCGCTGGCCAAGTCCGTGGAGATGACGTTCGCCTGGATTCCGCCCGGCACGTTCCTGATGGGCAGCCCGCCCGAAGAGGCGGAGCGCGGGGATGACGAAACGCAACACAGTGTCACGCTAACGGAGGGGTTCTACCTGGGCATCCATCCGGTGACACAGGCCCAATGGCGGGCGGTGATGGGCAACAACCCCAGTCAATTCCAGGGCGAGAATCTGCCGATGGAGAACGTGCCGTGGAGAAATTGCCGGATGTTCTGCGAAAAAATAAGCCAGACGAACGGCAATCGTTACCGTTTGCCGACCGAGGCCGAGTGGGAATATGCCTGCCGAGCCGGAACGACAACGACCTTCCAGTTCGGGGAGACGATTACCACGGATCAGGCCAACTACGACGACAAATATCCCTACAGCCAGAGCAAGAAGGGCGTCGATCGTCGGCAGACAACACCGGTCGGTAGTTTCCCGCCCAATGGCTGGGGACTGTTCGACATGCACGGCAATGTCTGGGAGTGGTGCGCCGACTGGTTCGGCTCGAAATACTACAAGCGAAGTCCTCGGCAGGATCCTCAAGGGCCGGAACGCGGTAGTTATCGTGTCTTGCGCGGCGGTTTTTGGAGCGACAATGCCTGTTACTGTCGCGCCGCCTACCGCCATAACGAACCGCCCGGCGCCCGGTTCAGCAGCATAGGCTTTCGAGTCGTGTTCGTTGAAAGCGAGAGGATTAACAGCTCTGACCAAAACAGGTGAGAGAAGGGACCAGGAAGAGGGTAAGATCGTGGAACAAGTCCACTTCCTTCCTCGATCGTGGAGCGCACTTGTGTCCCTGCCTTTGTCTTTCGCCGCCGCCGAACCGCCGGAATTGCGTCGCCTTCACGACGCCATCCTCTCCGCCGGCAGCGATTTCGCGCTGCGCTTGGTCCTGGCCGACTGGCTGGAGGAACACGGCCGGCAGCGCGAAGCGGAACTGCTTCGCTTGCAAACGGAGTTGGAGGCGACGTGTTGTCAACCGGATCAGCATCCCGAGCGCGTGGCGCAGCAAGCACGCCTGGTCGAATTGCTCGCCGCAGGCGTCCGGCCGTGCCTGCCGCGCCGGACGGTCACGCTGGCCGAGTCCGTGGAGATGACGTTCGCCTGGATCCCCTCCCGGCACCTTCCTGATGGGCAGCCCTCCCGAGGAGGCGGGGCGCCATGACGACGAGATGCAGCACAGCGTCACGCTGACGAAAGGATTCTACCTGGGTATCCATCCGGTGACGCAGGCTCAATGGCGGGCGGTGATGGGCGACAACCCTAGTCGTTACTGTGGCGAGATTCTGCCAGTGGAGGGGGTGTCGCGGGGAGATTGCCGGAAGTTCTGCGAAAACCTGAGCCGGATGGACAAGAAACGGTATCGTTTACCGACCGAAGCCGAATGGGAATATGCCTGCCGAGCCGGAACGACGACAAGCTTCCACTTTGGGGAAACGATCGACCCGTACCAGGCCAACTACAACGACAGTTATTATTCCTACGGCAAGAACAAGACGGGCGTCCACCGTCAGCGGACAACTCCAGTCGGCAATTTCCCGCCCAATGGCTGGGGGCTATTCGACATGCACGGCAATGTCTGGGAGCGGTGCTCCGACTGGTATGGCGCGAAATATTACAAGCAAAGTCCTCGACAGAATCCGCAAGGCCCGAAACGCGGCGGGTTGTTCCGTGTTTTCCGCGGTGGCTCCGAGGAAGTCAGGAGCATGAATTGCCGCGCCGCCTGCCGCGGTAGGGATATGCCTGGCTACAAGTACGTCGTCGGCTTTCGAGTGGTTGTCGTTAGCGGCGCGACTTAACGAACTGACCGTCAGAAGTGAGGGGAAAAGAGATCAAGAAGAGGGTAGGATCGTGGAACAAATCAACGCCCGTTCGATTTTCAGTCCGGCGACCGGCTTCATCCGCCGCGGCGGTTTCGACTGGACGTGCAACCCGTATGTCGGTTGTTCGTATGGTTGCCTCTACTGTTACGCTATGTTTTTGCCGCAAAATCGCCGGCCGCGGGAAGATTGGGGCAAGTGGTTTCAGGCGAAGATCAACGCCTTGGAGTTGGCCCGCAAGCAAGCGCCCAAGGTCGCCGGAGAGGCCGTCTATCTCTCCAGCGTCACCGATCCGTACTTGCCGGCCGAGCGCGGTCTGGCTCTGACGCGCGGCATTCTCGAAGAACTGGTCCCGCATCAGCCGCGTCTGTTAGTGCAGACGCGCGGCCCGCTGGTCGTGCGCGATCTCGATGTCCTGGCGCGCTTCCGCTCGGTGCGCGTCAACATGTCGATTCCGACCGACAGCGAGGAAGTGCGGCAGGCGTTCGAGCCGAAAGCGCCGCCGCTGGAGCGGCGCTGGCAGGCGCTGGTGGAATGCAAGGGGGCCGGGGTGGCGACGGGGATTTGCGTGACGCCGATGCTGCCGCTGGAAAATCCCGAAGCGTTCGCGCAGCGGATCGTCGAATTCGCGCCGGACGTGCTGGTCACGCAGTATTTCCACGACGCCGGCGGCGGCTTCGGGGCCGACACGAGCGATACCGCCCGCGATTTGATAGCCCGATTCCGATGGACGGAGGAGGAATATCAGCGCTGCGTCGGCTTGATGCGACGGCATCGCCAGGTCTACGAGGCGGAGGCGGGCTTTTTCCCTCCTTCCGCCTGAAACCTCAAGGAACCGCGTGCGCGTGAATGGTGTCGAATCCCCGCGGCGAGTCCGTGGCCGCGGGAACCTGTGGCGAGTCGAATTCTCTTCACCCCCTCGGATGCCTTGCTCAGCGGGCGAGGCACTCCTGGCAAAGCTGATCGAAATCCGGGCTGGTCTTGGTGGCGGCTTTCTTGATTCGGGTCAGGAACTTCTTTTCGTTGTCGTCGATCTTACCGTCGGCGAAGAGCATCCGCCGCAGCCAGCCGGCTTCCTTGGCGGTGATGCGGCCGTCGCGGAGGACGTTCTGCTCGATGGCCTTGAAAAACAGCGTCTCGAACTTCGGATTGACCTCGGCTTGCTTGGCCTTGGCTTTTTTCTGGGCTTTGTTGCGCAGCTCGATGAGGAACTCGACTTCCTTGGCGTCGATCTTGCCGTCGGCCCAGAACTCCTTTTGGAGCACCCGGACCTCGGCGTCGTCGATCTCGCCGTCGGCCAGGATTGCTTCCAGGGCCAGCTTGCGCCAATCTGCCATAATAAAACTCCCTTATGGTGCCAGGAGCCGCGGGCGGCCCCCGGCGGAGGCCACGTCCAGGCTCGATGCACACAAATATAGGGAGGGTGAAAGTGTTCGCCTGCGCCGAACACGGCAATTTCCTGAAAAAAAGACACGCGCTGGTCACGCCGACTCGCGCAGCGCGGTGGCGGCGGACTCCTCGCGGACCTGGCGGACGAAGCGTTCCCAGGCCGCCGCGTTGGCCGGCACGTCGGCGCCGGCGCGGTCGAGATCTTCCAGGAGAGCGGCGGCACTCGCATAGCGCTCCGACTCCGCTTCGGCGTGGAATCGGCCGAGGATGTTTTGCAGCGCGTCGGGCAGCGCCTTGGTCTTGCCGCCCTTGCCGGCCGGCGTCGCGGCGGCCCAACTGGCGGCGAGATGGCCCAATGCGGTCAAGTCCGCGGCGACGGATGGCTCGCCGTCTTCCTGCGGCGCCGGCACCGCCAACCAGCGCGGCTCACCGAGGCCGCACAGTTTCAATACGCCTTCGCGGGTGAACACAAACGACGAGGCGTGCAGATGGCCGTGGACCAACCCCGCCGTGTGCGCCGTGTGCAGGGCGAGCGCCGCCTGCGAGAGCAGCCGATACCACACGCCGGGCGCGCGACCAGCGCCGGCCATTCGGTCCCCGGCAGTCCGAGCAGCCATTCTTGCAGCGCGGCCGGCCGGCCGGCGATGTCCAGCACTTCCAGCGTTGCCGCCACGTTGGGATGCTGCACGGCCGAAGATGCGGTGAAGCGCTGGCGGAATTCATCGGGGCGAACCGCGTCCTCCATTTCCGATTCCGCCAGGTGGCGCAGCAACAATTCGCGGTCGTGACGCGGATCGAACACGCGGTAGACCGCCTCGCGCGGCGTCGCCTGCAAGCGGTCGATGACGCGCACCGGCCCCAGCACCAGCCCGTCGAGGTTGCCCGCTTCGATGAGGGCCATCTGGTACAGCGTCAGGTAATTGCCCGCCAGGAGCAGTTGCCGCAGCGAGCGCCGCTGTCGCCGCGCTTCCATCCACAGTGCCGTCAGCGTGTCCGCGTCGATCAACTCAAGCGAACGCAGCAACTCGCCCAGTTGCCGATCGGCGGCATCGACATCGCCCGTCAGCGACAGGATGCCGCGCTCCGCGCCTTCGTTGTCGGCCTCGGAACTCGTTTCGATCTCCGCCGGCGCGGCGTTCGATTCGGCCGCGTCGAGTCCGGCCAGCTCGCGCATCTTGCGGCGATACCATTCGCGCATGTCCAGCAGATGCCGATCCATCTCGCCGCGCCGCTCGGTCACGAGGCGTTCCTGTACTTGCAATTGTTCCGCCTGCTGGGCCAGCTTGGCCGACGTGTCGGCGATCTGCTGGGCCTGCTCGCTGACTTCGCTCGCCCGCCGTTCCAGCCGCGTCTCGTCCAGGTGCAGCGATTGTTTCATCTCGGCGACCCGGCCCTGCCACTCCGCGAGCTGCTGCCGAAACGCGGCCACGGCCAGGCGATGCTCGTCACGGGCGACGTGCAGGTCGAGTTCCTGCTGCCGAACGCGCTCGACCTCGGCCTGGAAATCGCGGCGAACGACCTCCAGGTCGCCGCGACTCTGGCGGACGTAATTGTGAATCTCTGCCAGGTGCTCGCGCAAATGTTCGCGCGCTTGTGTCAGGCGATCGAGAGCTGACGACGCCCGCGCCTCCAGCTCCGGAAGCTGCCGGCCCAGATCGACGATCTCTTTTCGGCTCGCCTCCAGCTCGGCCCGAGTCCGGTTGGCTTCATCCTGCGACTTTTGCCGCTCCACCTCGAAGGCGATGCGCTCGGCGGCCAAGACCTGGCGCTGTCCGCCGAGCGAGCCGTTGGCCTCGTCGATGCGCTGCTGCTCGGCCCGCGATTTCTCCTGATCCGCCGCGATTTTCCGGGCCTGTTCCTCCAGCTCCGCCGCCCGCGCGGCCATCTCTTGCCGCGTGAGATTGAGACGTTCCTCCGCAAGTTGCCGATCTTGCTCGTTGACTTTCGCCTTCTCGCCAAGGCGGAGCGCTTCCTCTTGCAGGCGCTTTTCTTCTTCGGCCTGCTGCCGCTGTTTGTCGTTCAGCTCTTCGACGCGGCGGCGCACCTGTTCTTGCAGCGCCGCCAACGTCTGCTCGGCCCGCGCCAGCGCCACCTCGCGCTCCCGCAAAGCCTGCCGCTCCGTGTTGAGGTGCTGCTGCTGTTCTTCCAGTTGCGTCGTCCGCGCTGTCAGGAGCGCCGCCTGTTCCGCCTGATCCGCCGCCGTCGCGTCGGCTTGCTGGTGCTGCTCGCGCAGCTGTTTCTCCTCATTTTCCAGCGTCTCGCGCCTGTCGCAATTGAACGACCGCGGCTTCCAGGGTCGTCCGCTGCAACTCAAGGCGGCGCTGTTCCTGCTCGTGCAGTTGCCGATCGTTGTCCACCTCGGCGCGGAGTTTTTCCGCCTCGACTACGCGGTTGCGCAGGTCGGATTCGCTCGCCTCCTGCAAGACGCGCTGGTCGCCGAGTGCTTGCTCCTGCCGGCGCAGCTCCTCGCGCATCCGTTCGAGCCGGGTGCGCAAGGTGGCCAGCATCGCCTGCTGTCCTTCCAGCGCCGCCGCCCGCTGCTCCAACTGCGAGACGACCGACTCTTGCTCCTTCTTCTGTTCCGCCAACCGTTCCGTGTCGCTCACCAGACGGTTGTGCCATTCGTCGAGCTGCGAAGCCTGTTCTTCCAGTTCGCGCGTGTCGCGCTGTAACTGTTCGTAACGGTGGTCCACCTCCAGGGCGCGCGTGTTCAACTGTTTCTGACGCTGTTCCAGCGTGGCCTGGATGCGGTCGAGCCGGACAAGATCGATCTGATGCTGCTTCTGGCCCTTCTGCAACTCGGCCTGTTCCTTGACGAGCTTCGCCTCGCGCTCCTGCAAATCGTTCAGACGCTCGCCGAGGTCGCGCTGCACCTCCTGCTGCCGGCTGACGATGAGGCGATGCTGCTCCTCCAGCAGTTGCCGTTCGCGCCCGACCTGTTCGCCACGGCCTTCCATTTCGAGCTGTTTTTGGTCCCACTCTTGTTGCCGGGTCGTCAACTCCGCCTCGGCCGCGTCGATGCGCTTCTTGCGCTCTTGCAGGCGGCGCGCGACTTTGCGGACGGCCTGTTGCTGGCGCAGCAATCGGTCGCGGCGGTCGTGGTAGCGCTGATAAAGCTGCTGGCGGATCTCCGTCAACTCGCGCTTCACCGAGGTTGCTTCGTCGTGGTATTTGCGCCCTTCTTCGCCGATCGTCTCCACTTCCTCGCGCTGACGGAGCAGTTCCGTCTGCTCGTCGCGCCAGGTCTTCTCGCGCAATTCCAACTCGGAGCGCGCCTGGGCCAGTTCTTCTTCCTGGCTCTGCAAACGCTGCACGACCTGTTGCAGTCCCTCGGCCTGCCGGCGGCACTCGGCCTCGATTTCCTCGCGGCGGCGATACCAGATGACGCGATCGGTCTCCAACTGTTCGAGCTGTTCTTTCAGACGCTGCTCGCGTTCCTCGATGGCTTCCGCGACCGGCGCGGATGAGCCGGGGGTGATGGTCACGCCGATATCGACGGAGCCGATCGTCACGCGGTCGCCGTGCGCCAGATGGGCCGAGGCGATGGCCTTGTTGTTGACGAGGATCGGCAGTACGGGGGCCAGACGCCGCAGGATCGCTCCGTTGGCGCCGCGGGTCAGCAGGCAAATGATAGGCGGCAAGTTGGCGCCGGGCAGACGCAGATCGCAACCGGGAACGCTGCCGACGAGGAAGCCGCCGTCGCCGACTTCGTAGACGGCGGCCCGTCCCCCCCGGCCCGGACTTCCAGCCGCACCGTTGCCAGACTGGACAAAGACGATTCTGCCATAGGGAAAACCTGATCCCGGGGCCTGCGCGAAGGGCGAACCGAGCCGGATTGGAACCAATTCCTCCGATTTTGGAAAGGCCAAAGATTTATTCACCACGGAACACACGGAAAACACGGAAAGAAAACAAAGAAAAGAGATAAGCTGGGGAAAACGCTGGTTAGCGACGCTTCGCAGAAGCGTTACTCTGTAAGATGGTCGGGACGCTGCGCGAATCGCATCTGCATCGGGGGGCAACCATGCGGAGACACAAGCAGATAGGGGCCGGGATCGTGGGTGTCGCAATGCTGCTCGTGGCCGGGCCGGGACGGGCCGCCATCACGCAGTTGTTGCCGTTGCAAGTGCTGCTGGACAATACGAAATACATTTTTACCGTCAGGGTCGAATCCGTGGATGCCGGCAAGCCGGCGATCGTGCTCGTCGCCGACGAGCAACTCAAGGGCAAGGCGCCCTTCGAGAAGATGGCGGTCCTGTTCAAGGGCGACTCCGACGCGAAAAAAAAACAGCACGTCCCGCAATTGCTCAAGCGTGTCGCCCCCAAATTGCCCCTGGTGCTGTTCGTCCTCGAGCGCGAGAAGCAATACACCGCCTTCGCCTACACCAACGGCACCTGGTTTCAGATGGTCGGCGTCGAGGCGGACGGCTCCGTACGCTGGAGCCTCACCCACGGCGAGCCGTACCTGCGCAAGACCTTCAAGGGAAGTACGGCCGAAATGCGGCGGATCATCGCCGAAAGTCTATCCGGTAAATCAAAACCGCCTGATCTGAATACCAAGGAAAAACCGGGGTTCGGCCCGGAAGTCGAGAAGGAAAAGAAATCCGGCCATCGTCCCGCGTGCGCTTCGGGACCGTTGTTCGCCGTCATTCCCTCGGTGCTGGTGGGTGGGCCGTTGGCGATCCTGGCCATGCTGTTTCCGGCGGTGTTCGGCGGCTTGACGATGGTGCTGCGGCGCTGGATGGCGGCGCTGACGGTGCTGAGTCTGAATAGCACCTTGTACCTGGCCCAGAATTGGTGCATGCGTTGGCTGGCCGGGTCGTGGTGGGGCAGGCCGGAAGCGCTGTGGCTGACGATGATGGTCGTCACGCTCCTGGGCGTCCTCTGGGCGTGGCGGCGGCATGTCGCTGCGCTGGCCGCGCGGATGGAAGAAAACCAGCCCGCAGCGCCAGCAAGGGAACAACCCTTGCTGGCGGCCTGCGAGCTGGTCGGGAAACCAGTCGCGTCGAAGTCCTAACGCTCGGCGTCCTCAGTGTGGTGTGTCTGGTGATGGTGGTGTTCTTCTTACCGCACTCCCTGGCCGAGTTGGACCTGTGGGGCAAAACTCTGCTCATGTTCAGCGCCGGACTGTGGATGGCGACGCTGCACGCGCTTTGTTTACGCTGGCTGTCCCGGCGCGGAGGGGAAGGCAAGCCGGGACTCCCGGGCGAGGACGTCCTGCTGTGGGCGATGCTGCTCGCCGGCATCGGTTTGGGTGCGACGCTCGGAAGCGAATCGAGCGGGACCGGCGTGACCGCAGACGGCAATCCATACCGTGTGGCCTGGCGTTTTCGTCCGCCCGTCGAACGCTGCTGGATGGCTTCCTCGCCGGTCGTGGACGGCGACCGCGTTTACATCGGCGTGGTCTTCCCCTCGGTCTTCGGCAGCGGGGCTGTCTTCTGCGTCGATCGCATCACCGGCCAGGAAATCTGGATGTTCAACGCGGGCGGCACCATGAAGGACGTGTTCTCGTCGCCGTGCGTGGCCGACGGCCGGGTCTACATCGGCGAGGGCTTCCACCAGCACGCCGACTGCAAGCTGTACTGCCTGGACGCGGCGACCGGCCAACAACTGTGGGACTTCTCCACGGGCAGCCACACCGAATCGTCGCCCAGCGTGGCCGACGGCAAGGTGTACTTCGGCGCCGGCGACGACGGCCTGTATTGCCTGGATGCGGGGACCGGCAAGGAACAATGGCATTTCAAAGGACTGCACGTCGATGCCAACCCGCTGGTGGTCGGCAAGCGCCTGTACGGCGGCAGCGGTGTCGGCGACGAGCACATGGAGACCGTGTTGTTCTGTCTGAACGCAGACACTGGCGCGGAGCATTGGCGGATGCCGACCGATTTGCCGGTCTGGGGCATGCCCGCCGTGTGGGGCGAATACCTGTATGCGAGTCTGGGCAACGGCAATTACCTCGAAAGCGCCGACAAACCCGCCGGCGCCGTGATGTGTCTGGAAGCAGCGACCGGCCGGCGCGTCTGGCGCTACGATGTCCCGGACGGCGTCCATGTGCGCGTGGCGGTCGATGCGAAAAGTGTCTGGTTCGCCTCGCGCGATCAATATTGCTACTGCCTGGATCGCAAGGAGGGCGGTTTGCGCTGGAAGACGGACCTCGGCAGTCCGGTTTTGGCGTCGCCGTTTCTGACGGAGGGTAATAGCGGCGCATACCTGTATGTGGTCAGTAGCGACGGCCTGATGAACTGCCTCGATCCGGAGACTGGCGCGATCGGTTGGACTTTCGATGTGGCCCAGGACGCACGGCAAAGGGCGACGGTGTTTTCCTCGCCAACCGTCCTGGTCCGCGGGGGACAAAAGGGCGAGTCGCGGTTGATCTATTTCGGTTGTGGTCTGAACAATTTCACGCGCGGCCTTCTTTATTGCCTGGAGGAACCGGCGAAAACAGGATCGTAAGCGACCAGACGCCGGAGGTGCTGTTGGATAGCGGTGCGGCGTGACACCGAGACCATTCGCTGGCGCGACTTGCTGGAGATGGTGTTAAGATATGCCTTGTGGCGGCGTCCCGATACGGAGAGGGCGACGATACGGGAAGTTGCTTCCGAGGCCCATCCGGCCCGTCAAGAGGAGGTACGAACGATGGGACAAACCATCGCCGAGGCGTTGATTGAAGAAGGTTTCGTTAAGGGGGTTGCCGAAGGACGTGCCGAGGGCGAGTTGCACGCCAATCGGGAAATTCTTCGCCGCTTGTTAATTCGGAAGTTTACCGATCTCCCGGAAACTGTTTTGCAGCAGATCGAAGGCTGTGCGGATCTCCAACGGCTCAAGGCCGCCATCGACCGTGTCCTGGAGGTCAAGTCGTTAGATGAATTCAATCTTTAGCAACGCCTGAATCCGCATGAGCGACCTGCTCTCCTTCGAGCAAATCCAGTCCTGCGACGCGGAGTCCGTCGGCGGCAAGGCCCTGAGCCTGGGACGGATGGCCGGTGCCGGCCTGCCTGTGCCGCCGGGTTTCTGCATCACCACCGCCGCCTATCGCCGACTGCGCGTCCAATCGCTCACCAGCGATGCGACCCTGATACAACAGATCGCCGACGCTTATCGACAACTGGGTGGCGGACCGGTCGCCGTGCGCTCGTCGGCCACGGCGGAGGACGGGGCCGTCGCCAGTTTCGCCGGCCAGCAAGAAACGATCCTCGGCGTGTGCGGCGAGGACGAGGTGTGCGCCGCCGTCGGCCGCTGCTGGGAGTCGCTGCAGGGCGAACGAGCCGTCGCGTATCGCCGGCATCAGGGCGTCGGCGACGAAGGACTGGCGATGGCCGTCGTCGTGCAGCGGTTGGTGCCGGCGGAAACGGCCGGCGTGTTGTTCACGCGCGACCCGCTCGACGCGGAAGGGAAGCGCATGCTCGTCGAGGCGGCGTGGGGGCTGGGCGAAAGCGTCGTCTCCGGCCTGGTCGCGCCCGATCGCTATCATCTCGACCGCGAAACCGGCCGGGTGGTCGAGCAGCACATCGCCGCCAAAATGATCCAGGTGACAGCGGAAGGTCGGTGCGATGTCCCTTCCGAGAAGCAGAATCAATCGTGTCTCGATGCGGCGCATTTGCGCGAGTTGGCCGAATTGGGCAGGCGCGTCGAGGCGTTCTACGGCGAGCCGCGCGACATCGAATGGGCGTGGGCGGACGGGCAATTCTGGCTCCTGCAAGCACGGCCGATCACCACCGCGGGCGCGGCCGAGCGCGAGCAGGTGCGGCGCGAGGAGATGGCGGCGCTAGCGGCGAAGGCCGAACCAAGCGGCACCGTGTGGAGTCGCTACAACATCCCGGAGGGGATGCCCGAGCCGACGCCGATGACCTGGGCGATGGTGAGTCACTTGCTGTCGGGCGAGGGCGGCTGTGGTCTGATGAATCGCGATCTGGGGCAGGGGCGTTCCGCCCCACTCGCCGAATGCCCGTATGATCTGGTGGCCGGCCGCGTCTATTGCAATCTCAGTCGCGAGACCCGCCAATACTCGCGCTGGCAGCTCTACGATTATCCCTTCGCCGCCCTCAAGGCCGATCCGCTCCGGGCGCTCGACCCCCGGCCGGTCCCGACCCCGCTTCGTGCCGGGGGCGCTGTTTTGGCTGTTTTTGCCGTTCCGCCTGCCGTTCCTCCTCGCCGGGTTCGCGCGGCACACGAAACGTCTCAGCGAGCTGCGCGATCAATTCGCGGCCCGCTTCCGGCAAACGATCCTGCCCGCCTTCGTCGAGGAGACGGCGCGGGCGGCCGCCGAGGATTGGAGCAACCTCGACCCGCCCGCACTGCTGGACCGGCTCCACTGCTGGAGCTGGCGCACGCTGGACGATTATGCCCGCGACAGCCTCAAAACGACAGCCCTGGCGTTGTTCGTTCGCGCCGGCCTGGAATTCGTGTTGCGCCGCAAGCTCGGGCCGGAGCGGGCGTCGGCCGCGCTGGGCGAGTTGAGCATGGGGGCACGCCCCGATCCGGAAGCCGATCTGGCCGGCTCCCTGCGCGAGTTCATGGAGGGCCGTCTGGATCGGGCGGCGTTTTTGGAGCGCTTCGGCCATCGCGGCAGTCAGGAAATGGAGTTGGCCCGGCCGCGCTGGAGCGAAGACCCGGCCGCATTGGATCGTCTCCCGCGCCGGCCGCCGCAGCCCTCAGCGACACCGCTGGATTGGGCAGATGCCTGGGAGAGAATTGCCGGCGAGGCCAAGCTGTCGCCGCTGGAGCGGACGGTGCTGGATCCGCAGGCACGAGCGCTGCAAACTTATCTGGGTCTGCGCGAAACGGCCAAACATTACTTCATGCGCGGCTACGCCCTCCTTCGCCGTGCCCTCGTCGAACTCGATAATCGCTTTCACCTCCAGGGCGGTATCTTCTATCTGACGCCGGCCGAGCTGCCGCACTTGCTCGCCGGCCAGGACATGACGCCGCTCATGGCGCAACGCCGCCGACGCCGAGCGATCGCCCTCCGTCTCGAACTCCCGCCGGTGATTTTCAGCGACGACCTCGAAGCGATCGGCCGCCCTCAGCCAATCGAAGGGGCCGAGAAGCTGCAAGGCGTGCCGCTGTCCGCCGGGGTCGCCGAAGCCCCAGCACTCGTATTGGACCAACCAAGGACGGACGGTTTGCCGAATGAGCCGTACATCCTCGTCTGTCCCTCGACCGATCCGGCCTGGGTGCCGTTGTTCGCGCAGGCGCGCGGGCTGGTCATGGAGATCGGCGGCGTGCTGTCGCACGGCGCGATCGTGGCCCGTGAGTTCGGCTTGCCCGCCGTGGCCGGACTGCCCGGCGTGCAGCGACGGCTGCGCACCGGCCAGCGCCTGCGCGTGGACGGCGGCCTCGGCGTGGTGACGGTGCTGCCGTCCTGATCCCTCGGGTCCGCCCTCCGTGGTAGGGGTGCCGCGGCATCTGTATAGTAACTCCGGGTTCACCTCCCGACAGACGACGAGACGCGAGCGATTTCGTGACGAAGAAACACAAACACCATCCGCCTTCCGTCCACTCACCGGCGGAGCTTCGGCCGCGCATCGACCGGGCGCGCCGGGAGGGTCGGTTTCAACAAGCCCTCGATCTCGCCAAGCAACTCCACAAGCACGAACCGTCGCCGTCCCATCTCGAATTATTGAAGGAGTGTTATCTCGGCCGCGTCCGGCAGCTGCGCGGCCAGGTACAGATGCGCGACGCCCTCACCGTCCTCCAGGTGGCGCAGCGCCTGGACGAAACCACTCCGGCATGGCTGGAACAAATGGCCGAGGAGATGGCCCTGTGCGGCGAAGTCCGGCAATCGTTGGCCCTGATGGATAAACTGACCGATCCGGCGGCCGCCCAGCGAATCCTGGCCCTGGTTGCCGACGCCGCCATGCAGCAGGAATCCACCGGCCGGGACGCATTAGCCGCGTCCCTCCAGCCTGATTTCGATCGCATCGTCCTCGCCTTTGGGCAAGTCGAGTCCGGTCACGACGACGAAGCGCGGCAGACGTTGCAGGGCATCGGTCTGCGTTCGCCGTTTCTGGAATGGAAGCTGCTCTTGCGTGGCTTGCAGGCGTACTGGCAAAACGACGACCCGTGCGCCTGGAGAACTGGCAGCGCCTCACATCCGAGCGCGTGCCGGCTCGTCTGGCCGCGCCGTTTCGTTTCCAGATCGACCCGCCCTTCCGGGCGGCGCAGCCACCGGCTACGCAAAACGCCCTGCAAAAACAACTCGACCGCTTCCAGAGTTCGATGTTGCTGTCCAACCTGCGCACCCTGCGGGCGGCCCTGGCCGACAAGAATAAAATGCCGTCCGCGTTTCGCCAGGCCGAGGCGCTGCTGCCGGCCCTCCGGCAGGAAGCGCCGCACCTGCTGCCGCGCCTGGCGGCCAGCTTCTACTGGACCATCCTCGAAACCGGGCCGGACGACGTGCTGCGCTATCAGCGCGTCTTCGGTAAACCGCCGGACGATCCGAACTTCCACCGCCTTTATGCGCTGGGGCTCGAGAAGGCTGGGGAGCTTGGCGAGGCGCACACGCACTGGCAGCAGTACGAGCGCGAGATCGCCGACCATCCCGAAAAGTGGCCGGGCGATCAAGCCGATCACGCCCGCGCCCTGATCTGGCAGCGCATGGGCGCCAACGCCGCCAGTGTGCCCCAACCGCGGCGCGGCCGAGCGCCGGTCGTTCGGACTGTTCGACGACGATTCGGACGCGCCGCTCGATCCGCCGGCCGAGAAGTGCTTTCAAAAAAGCCTGGAATTGGCGCCCGATCAACTCGAAACCTACGAAGCGCTGGTCCGCCATCATCTGGAGTGCAAGCGCGAAGGCAAGGCTGAGAAGGCGGCCCGCCAACTGCTCAAACAATTTCCCGATCATGTGCCGACCCTGGAACTGCTCAGCGATCTGCGCCGCAAGCGCGGCGAATATGGCGAAGCCCTGACTCTGGCGCAGCAGGCCCTGAAAGGCAATCCGCTCGACCGTCGCCTGCGCCGCAAGGTGAGCGATACGTATTTGCTGTTGGCCCAGAAACACGTCGAAAGCGGTGCCTTCGAGGAGGCGCGACAGTCGTTTCAAGCCGCCCTGGACCTCAGCGGTGGGCCGGATAGCAGCATCATCCTGGCGCATTGGGCCGCCTGCGAATTCAAGGCGGGCGAAGCGGCCCGTGCGGAAGACTTGCTGCAACAGGCGCTCTCCCGATCGCCCGCCCCGGTGGGAGTCGCCTTTTTGCTGTTGACGGAAGTAATGCGCTTGAAGCTCGATCGCGCCCTCAAGAAGCGTTTCGAGCAGGATTTCAAGGACGGGCTGGCCACGCCGACCCAGGCCGGCGCCATCTTCCTGACGCGCATCCTCGCCGGGGTCCACGCGGGCGGCGCCTCCTACCTCGGCCAGAAAGGTCATGCCCAGAAAGTCCTGTCGTACATCCACAAGACCCGCGACCTCGATTTCGACGAATCCCACCTGGAGGAACTGTGCCAGAACCTGCTCGACCTGGAGGCTTATCCCCGCGCGGCGCTTTGCCGGTAATGGCGAGCGGCAATATCCTCAAAATCCGTTTTTCCCTTATCTGCACGCCCTCGCTTGGATCCGTTCGGAAGGCCGCCGAATTCGACCTTATCTGGTGGTCCCGTTGCTCCAGAACGCCCAGCGCCTGGCGAAGGCCAGGCCACCGGACGAGCGCCGCGATCGCCTGCTGGCGGACATCGAGAAACACCTGCACGAATTGAACCCGTTCGACCTCGACTTCCTGAGCCGGCTGTTCGACATGGGCGGCGGGATGGACGATTTCGAGGACGACGACGATAGCTGGTGAGGGGGAGAAGGATGGACGATCCGCATCGGGTGCTTGGCCTGCCGCCGGATTGCGATGACGAGGCGATACGCCGCCGTTATTTGGAGCTGGTGCGGCAGTTTTCGCCGGAGCATCATCCCGAAAAGTTCGCCGCGATCCGCGCCGCCTACGAACGGTTGCGCGACCGCGACGCCCGCGTGCGCTATCGGCTGTTCGAGGCGGGCCGGAAAGAAACCGTGGATGCCCTCGTGGAGGAGTTCGCATGTCGGAGTCCCCGCCGCCGGGTGTCGCTCCCGATGCTGCTGTCGCTTCTGCGCAAACTTTGACGCCGGAAGCAGTCGCCGCCGTGCTCGCCGACTTCCGGCAATGGCTGACGGACCTGCCCGCGCCGGCGGGGGACGCGGCAACTCCGCGGCCCGAGGAGACGATCGACCTGCATACGCTGCTCGGGCAGTTCCTCGCGGTGCGCCAGGAAATCAACTTGCAAACCCGCGCCGTGCGCGCGCAGCAGGAGCAGAACGCCGAGACGCTGCGTCAACTCAGCGCGGCGCTCGACGTGCTTGGGCGGAGCCAAGAGCGGGCGACGGAAGACGCGCTTCGGCCGCTCTTGACGACGCTGATCGAGTTGTACGACGCTTTAACCATCGCTGGCCGTGACATAGAGCGCATGCACGAGATCGTGCTGGACACGCCGGAACGATTCGCCGCGGCGACGGACGAAGCGCCGCCTGCCTCTTGTTTAGCGACGCTTCGCAGAAGCGTATTTCGCACGCTTCTGCGAAGCGTCGCTAAACAAACTCGGATAACCGAACAGCGGGCGGCCCTGGCGCAGAAAACAGCGAGCGCGTGCGGCAGATGCTCGCGTCGCTGGTGACGGGCTATACAATGAGTTTGCAGCGCGTGGAGCGCGCCCTGCGGCAACACGGATTGGAAGCGATTCCCACCGCCGGGGAACGTTTCGATCCCGAGCGGATGGAAGTGGTGGAAGCGGTCGTCCAGAGCGGCCGGCCGTCCGGTGAGGTGATCGACGAGATTCGCCGCGGTTATCTCTGGAAGGGCCGCGTCTTCCGGTACGCTCAGGTACGAGTGGCCAAATCGTAACGTCTCGTTTGGAACCTGAGCGGGGGGCGTAAGCCCCCTGAGCGAACTCTCAGGGGGCTTACGCCCCCCGCTCGGGAGGTGAGGAATGCGAGTATGGACACCATCGTCGGCATCGACCTGGGCACGACCAACAGCGAGGTCGCCCTGGTGCGAGACGGTCAGCCGATCGTGTTCGCCGAGGAAAACGATCCCATCCTGCCCTCCTTCGTCGGCCTTTCCGAAGACGGCCGGCTCCTGGTCGGCAAGGCCGCCCGCAATCAATGGGTGCTGGCCCCGGAACGCACCATCAAGTCCATCAAGCGCAAAATGGGCGAGGACGTGAAAGTTCGGCTCGGCGAGCAGGAATATCGACCGCAGGAAATCTCCGCGATGATCCTCAAGGCGCTGCGCGACCGAGCGTCGGCGCAGCTCGGAACGCCGGTGAATAAGGCGGTCATCACGGTGCCGGCCTACTTCAACGACGCCCAGCGCCAGGCGACGCGCGAAGCGGGCGAGCTGGCCGGGCTGGAAGTCGTGCGCATCCTCAACGAACCGACCGCTGCCTCGCTGACGTACGATCCGGCTCAGCGCGAGCTGCGCCGTATGCTCGTTTACGACCTCGGAGGCGGCACGTTCGACGTGTCGATCGTGCAGGCCCAGGAAGGTGTCGTCGAGGTGTTGTCCACCCACGGCGACACGCAACTGGGCGGCGACGACTTCGACGACCTGCTGCTCAACCTCGTCTGCGACCGCTTCGCCCAGGAACACGGCGTCGATCTGCGCGCCAACCTCGTCTCGCGTTCGCGCGTTCTCCGCGCCGTCGAGGCGGCCAAGCGCAACCTGTCGTATCACCCGTTCGGCGCATCGAGGAGGAGTTCATCGCCGAGAAGGACGGGCAAGCGCTGCACCTGACGATGGAGCTGACGCGCGACGAATACGAGACGCTGATCCAGCCGCTTCTGGATCGGACCATGGACTGCCTGCAGCGCGCCCTGGATGACGCGAACCTTATAGCCTCGTCGATCGACAAGGTTGTCCTGGTCGGCGGCAGCACGCGGACGCCGATCATTAACCGGATGCTGGTGGAACGGCTCGGCCAGCCGGCGCATCAGGAGGTCAATCCCGATCTGTGCGTGGCGATGGGGGCGGCCATCCAGTCGGCCATCATCGCCGGCGCCGACGTCGGCGCCGTCCTGGTGGACATCACGCCGCATTCGCTGGGCATCAAGTGCGTGGACAGCCAGCGCGGCTTCCCGTTCGAGTATCACTTCGCGCCGATCATTCAGCGCAACACGGCGCTGCCGGCCTCGCGCAGCGAGCTGTTTTACACGTTCCACGACAACCAGACCGAGGTTGAGATCGACGTTTACCAGGGCGAGCACGACGACGTCCGGCACAATCATCGCGTCGGCCGATTCATGGTGCAGGGTCTTTCGCGCGTCTCGTCCGGCAATCCCATCGTCGTCCAGCTCGATTTGAACCTCGACGGGATGCTCAAAGTGTCCGCGCGAGCGGGCCACGGGCTTGCAGAAGCAGGTGGTCATCGAGAACGCCCTGGCCCGGTTCGAGCGCGAGGAGCGCGATCAAGCCCGCGAACGCCTCGAACAGTTATGGGCGCTGCCCGGCTCCGAGGACGGCTACGACGACGAGGAACTCGCCAACGGCATGAGTGAAACGGGCGAGGAGGAGTTGCCGAGCCTTGTGCCGGGCCCGCGCGAAGGCCAGCGCGAGGCGGTGCAGGCACGGGCGCTTCTGGAGAAAGCCGAGCGCCTGCTCGAACGCACGCAGCCGGAGGATCGGGCTGAGGTCGAGCGCCTCATGACCAAGGTGCGCACGGCGTTGACCGACCGACAATGGGACAAGCTGACGGCGGCGTGCAACGAGCTGGCCGACACGCTGTTTTACCTGGAGGACATCTGACCGCCATGCGTTGCCCCGTGTGCAAGGCGGACAATGTCCAGGCGTCGCCGTGCCGCCGCTGCAAGGCCGATCTGTCGCTGCTCTTTACCCTGGAAGAACAGCGCCGGCAGTGCTGGCGCAGGCTAGGCTCTGTTTGCGCCGCGGCCAATGGTCGCAAGCCGCGGACCACGCGTCGGACGCGGATTGGATGCGCGGCGAGGACGAATCGTGCCGGCTGGAAGCGACGGCGCATTTACTGAAGCGCGATTTCGCGGCGGCCTGGGAAAGCTATCAGCGCTGGCGCAATGCCCAGCCCGGCGCGGATTGAAAAAAATCGCCTATGCGTCCGGGTTACAACACCAACGGTTTCGCGCACCATCGCCTCGACGATGCCCTGACCATCCTCGCCGGCCTCGGCTACCAGAGCGTCGCCCTGACGCTCGATCACCACGCCCTCAACCCCTACGACTCCGGCACCGCTCGGCAACTCCCCCTTTTCCGCGCTCGGCTGCGCGAACTCGGACTCCACGTAGTGATCGAGACGGGCGTGCGCTTCCTGCTCGATCCGTGGCACAAGCATCAGCCCACTTTACTCAGCGCCGATGCCGGGCAGCGCGAGCGGCGGCTCGACTTTCTGCGCCGGGCCGTGGAGGTGGCGGCTGCACTGGACGCCGAGGCGGTCAGCTTCTGGTCCGGCACGGCCACGGAGCCGGAAAGCGACGCGGCGCGGATGAATCGCCTCGTCGTGGGCTGCCGGCAACTGTGCGAGTATGCCGCCGCGCGGCGGGTGCGCCTGGCGTTCGAGCCGGAACCGGGCATGTTCCTCGACACGATGACCCGCTTCGCGGAGCTGTTCGAGCGCGTGGCCCATCCGAGTTTCGGACTCACGCTCGACATCGGCCATCTGCATTGTCTGGGCGAGACGCCGATCGCGGGGCACCTGCGGTGCTGGCGCGATCGGCTGTGGAACGTCCACATCGAGGACATGCGCCGCGGCGTCCACGAGCACCTGATGTTCGGCGAGGGCGAAATCGACTTCGCCGAGGTGATGGCGACGCTGGCGGAGATCGGCTACACGGGCGGTCTCCATGTTGAGTTGAGCCGGCACAGCCACAACGCCGTGGAGACCGCACGCCGGGCGCTGGCGTTTTTGCGCTCGTTTTCTCTTCCGGTCCCGCGTAGAGAGGAAAAATCGAAGCAAATCTGATTGCATTTCTCTCCGGGGCCGGGAATACTGAATGGCCAACGACGGCTCGTTGGCAGGGTCCACAACGGAAAACGGGGTCGCGGACGGCGGCCTCGGGAGGTGACCCATGACCGAACCGGCGCCGGGTGCCGCACGCTGGCTCCCGGCCGCTCAAGCCGGCTCCAGGGAAGCCCTTGGGCAGATGCTCGATGCCTGCCGCGGCTATTTGCTGCTCATCGCCGGGCAGGAACTCGATCCGGCCCTGCGGGCCAAGGGCGGCGCGTCCGATCTCGTTCAGGAAACCCTTCTCGAAGCGTTCCGAGACTTCGCGCAATTCCAGGGCGGTTCCGAGCAAGAGTTGTTCGTTTGGCTTCGTCGCTTGCTGCTCAACAACGTCGCCAACTTCGGCCGCCGTTATCGCGACACGGCCAAACGTCAGGCTTCCGCCGAGATCCCCTTGACCGGCGATACGTCCTCCGACCTGGCCGCGACCCTGATCGGCGGCGATTCGACCCCCAGCGCGCATGCGATGGCCCACGAGCAAGTTCGCGCCGTCGAGCAAGCGTT
The DNA here is from genome assembly GCA_963767535.1 of uncultured Planctomycetota bacterium. Lineage (GTDB taxonomy): Bacteria > Planctomycetota > Planctomycetia > Gemmatales > Gemmataceae > JAJPHU01. The sequence goes on along the minus strand of CAVYEC010000003.1, from coordinate 1,976,695 downwards.
GGAACGGCTGCCGGACGAATATCGCCAGGTCATCTTGCTGCGCTACCAGGGTGATTTGCCGTTCGAGGAGATCGGCCGGCAGATGAACCGTTCCGCCAACGCCGCGGAAAAGCTCTGGCTGCGGGCGATCGAACGGTTGCGGCAGGAACTGGAGAAACCGCCATGAACGAGGATCCCTCCACGCCGCTGGATGAGCAGCTATTGCCAATGCTCCTCGCCTGCGACCAGGCGCTGGCCGCCGGCGCGATCCATCCGGATACGCCCGATTCCGACCCTCCCTCGGAACTGCGCCAGCGCTTGCAAGAAAACCTGGCGTGTATTCAGCTGTTGCGGCAGGTGTTGCCGCGCCGCGCCGTTTCGGAAAATCCGGCCGCTCCTTCGGTCTTGCCGTTGCGCCGGCTGGGCCGTTTCGAGATCCATCGCGAGCTGGGCCACGGCGCCTTCGGCATGGTCTTCCTCGCCACCGACAGCCAGCTCGGCCGTGAGGTCGCGCTCAAAATACCACGGCCCGAAGCGTTATTGACCGCTGAATTGCGTGAGCGTTTTGTGCGTGAGGCGCGTGCGGCGGCGGGGCTGGACCATCCCAATGTGGTGCCCGTCTTTGAGGCCGGGTCGGAAGGGCCGATCTGTTACATCGCCTCGGCGTACTGTCCGGGCATCACCCTGGCTGAGTGGCTGGCCAACCGCTCCGAGGCCGTGCCGTTGCGCCAGGCCGCGATACTCGTGGCCACGCTGGCGGAGGCGGTGCAGCACGCACATGAACGCGGCGTCATTCACCGCGATCTCAAGCCCAGCAACGTGCTGCTGCAAGGCAAACCGCGCAACCCCGCCGATGCCAACTCCACCGTGAACGTGCCGAGCGGCGGGCACGGCTCCGCCGACAATGAGTTGGTGTTTGTCCCCCGCATCACGGATTTCGGCCTCGCCAAGTTGACGATCGACGCGCCGGGGCAGCACGGCGAGGAGGGCGGAGCGCGGACGCAGAGCGGAGCGCTGTTGGGCACGCCCAACTACATGGCTCCGGAGCAGGCCAGCGGCAAGAACAAGGAGGTCGGCCCCGCCGCCGATGTGTACGCGCTGGGAGTGATTCTGTACGAACTGCTGACGGGACGGCCGCCGTTCCTCGGCGAAACGGTCCTCGATACCCTGGAGCAAGTGCGCTCGCGGGAACCGCTGCCCCCGCATCGACTCCGGCCGAAGCTGTCGCGCGACCTGGAGACGATCTGTCTGAAGTGTCTGGAGAAAGAGCCGCGCAAGCGTTACACCAGCGCGGCCGCACTGGCCGACGACCTGCATCGCTACCTGGAAGGAGCGCCAATTCAGGCCCGGCCAATACGTGCCTGGGAGCGGGGCGTCAAATGGGCGCGGCGTAAACCTGCACAAGCGATGCTCCTGGCGGCCTCGATTGCACTGGTCGCAGTGGTGCTGAGCTACAGCGCGGCGCTGGCTGGGAAAAACACTGATTTAGAGCAGACCAACGAAAACTTGAAACAAACACTCTCCGACTTAAATGAGAAGCGACAGCATTCAATTGAGAACTTTCGATTAGCCCGAATGGCTATTGATGAATACGCCACAAAGGTGAGCGACGACAAGCGCCTGATTGCTCACGACCATGAAGAATTGCGCCGCGATCTGATGCAGCTGGCAATCAACTACTACCAGCAGTTTATCAAGCAACGGGCCGAAGACCCCGATGTGGTGGATCAGCGAGGGGAGGCATTCCTCCACTATGCCCATCTAGCCAACCGAATGGGCGCGAGGGAGGACGCCGTCAAGGCTGCCCGGGAGGCTGTGGAGATTTTTCGGAAGCTCGTCCGGGAACATGAAGAAGTTGCCGATTATCACTTTTTGTTGTCCGAGGCTTTAAACGGCCTGTCCGTATTCCATCTACAGTCCCGACGGATAGATCTCGCTGAGGCAGGTTTCCAAGAGTCACGGGACATCCGGCGAAGACTGAATCTGGAGTATCCAGCAAAACCTGAGTATGTAGCCGTGTTGGCGGACACCCTGGGCAATTTAGCGGCTGTCTACAGGGAGTCTGGACGTTACGAACTGTCGGAACAATCCGACCGAGAAGTTCTGAAATTACGAGAGAAACTAGTCCAGGATTATCCAGAATTTGTGCCGTATCGGACACGGTTGTTATCCAGTTACTTCAATTTAGGCCTCTTGTTCGAGGAAACAAGCCAGTTGGAGTTAGCCGAGGAGTATTATGGGAAGGCTCGTGAGTTTGCGGAGGGCCTTGCTTGCGAACATCCGAATGAACCCGACCGACAGAACGAATTGGGCACTTGCTTAACTAACCTGGGGTTACTTTACACGGAAACAAACCGAAGTGAGCAAGCACTCCAGGTGTTTTCCGATGTGGAAAGTATATACCAGCGACTAGTAGCGGAACATCCGAAGATCCCGAACTACCGAGACTATTTGGCAGCAGCATATGTCAACATGGGCAAAGCCCATGAACAACTTCACAGGCCAGACTTCGCCGAGGCAGCGTATAAGAAGGCCCACGAACTGTTTGAACAGCTCATGCACGACTATCCTGACCATCCGGATTATCAATTTGGTTTCTCGGGTGTGAAGCACAACCTGGGCCGTTTGCTTTGCATGGTCGGTCGGGCAAAGGACGCTATCGGCTTACTGCGTACTGCGAAGGAAATTGAAGAGAAGCTAGTTCAAGACCATCCCTCTTCCCTTGAGTTCCGTACGGGGCTGGGCGACACTTATAGCAGTCTGGGAGATGCGGATTATCTGCTGGGCAATACCCAGAAGGCGCTTAAGTGGTTGGATCGATCGGTGCAAACGCTGGAAGGGGTGTTGAAAAATGAGCCGCGACAAATAGATGCTATCGGATATCTGAGGGGGGCTTACAATTCGCGTGTGGAGAGGTTGATGGAGTATGGCAGATACTCAGACGCCTTACGTGACCTCCAGCGAATCCTGGAGCTGTCAAACGGGAAAAAGAATAATCGTTGGCGGTTGCAATGCGCGATCGCACTCGCACGAATGAAACGACATGGGCCAGCCATGACTGAAGTGGAGGAGTTGGACCGCAAACAGCCTCTTTCAGCTATAGATCTGTATAACCTCGCTTGTATCTGCTCGTTATGCTCGGCTGCGGCCCGTCAAGATGCTCAGCTAACTCCATTTGAACAGAAGGTGAGGGCCGAACGATACGCTGAGCGTGCCATCGAATATCTGAAAATGGCGAAGGGTGCCGATTTTTTTAAGTCTTCGGTCATTGAGGAGATGCGGAAGGACACGGATCTGGATGCGTTGCGCGAGAGGAGGGATTTTCAGGAGTTATTTCCCATGCCGCACTTCAAGGACCCGTCGAAGGGCACTCCCTGATTGGGTCGCGTCCGACGGCGTCGCGCATTGGGGAACCCGTCATGAACGATGAGCAATCCACTCCCCTGGATGAGCAACTGCTGCCCGCGCTCCTCGCCTGCGACCGGGCATTGGCCGCCGGTACGTTCCATCACGGATCGCCCGGTTCCGCTCCTCCCGCGGAATTGCGTCAGCGCTTCCAGGACAATCTGGCCTGCATCCAGCTTTTGCGACAGGTGCTGCCGCGCCGCGGCCCGTCCGAACAGGTCGTAACCCCTTCCGCCCTGCCGTTGCGCGGCTGGGCCGTTTCGAGATCCACCGCGAGCTGGGCCACGGCGCTTTCGGCATGGTCTTCCTGGCCACCGACACGGAGCTAGGCCGGGAGGTCGCGCTCAAGGTGCCGCGGCCGGAAGGACTGGTAACGACCGAGCTGCGTGAGCGGTTTGTGCGTGAGGCGCGTGCGGCGGCGGGTCTGGATCATCCCAACGTGATGCCCGTCTTTGAGGCGGGCGCGGAAGGGCCGATCTGTTACATCGCCTCGGCATACTGTCCGGGTATCACCCTGGCCGAGTGGCTGACCAACCGCTCCGAGGCCGTGCCCTTGCCCCTGGCCGCCCGGCTGATCGCGACGCTGGCGGAGGCGGTGCAGCACGCACATGAACGCGGCGTCATTCACCGCGATCTCAAGCCCAGCAACGTGCTGCTGCAAGGCAAACCGCGCGACCCCGCCGATGCCAACTCCACCGTGAACGTGCCGGGCGGCGGTAGTGACGACCAGGAGTTGGCGTTTGTCCCCCGCATCACGGATTTCGGTCTGGCCAAGTTGACGACGGAGTCGGCAGGCCCATTGGGGAAACACGACGGTATTCAGACGCAGAGCGGAGCGCTGTTGGGTACGCCCAACTACATGGCTCCGGAGCAGGCCAGCGGCAAGAACAAGGAGGTCGGCCCCGCCGCCGATGTGTACGCGCTGGGAGTGATCCTGTACGAACTGCTGACGGGACGGCCGCCGTTTCTGGGCGAAACAGTCCTCGATACTCTGGAGCAAGTGCGCTCGCGGGAACCACTACCTCCCCATCATCTTCGTGCCCCGCTCGCGCGATCTGGAAACGATCTGCCTGAAGTGCCTGCGTAAGGAACCGTCCCACCGCTACGCCAGCGCCGGCGAATTGGCCGACGATCTGGGACGTTTTCTCCGCGGCGAACCGATCGGCGCCCGTCCTGTCTCGGTGAGTGAGCGGGCATTCAAATGGGTCCGTCGGCGTCCGGCGGTCGCCGCCCTGCTTCTGCTCGGCCTGCTGTCGGTTCTCGGTTTCAGCGCCGGGATGATCTGGCACTTCGACACCCAGCGGGCGGAGATCCAGCGCGGGGATCTGGCCCGTGACAGTGCGCGGGAACAGGAGATCATCGCCGACACCCAACGGCAGCGCGCCGAGGAGGGCGAACGGGCCGACCGGCGTTCGGTCTATGCTCGCGATATGAATTTCGTCCAGCAAGATTGGGAGTCGGCCCGCATCGAGCACATGCGCGAGATGCTCCAGCGTCATCTCCCCCCGCCGGGCGCGCTCGATGTGCGCGGCTTCGAGTGGCACTACTGGCAACGGCTGGCCCACAGCGACCGGCGGACGCTGACCGGCCACACGACGGCGGTTCGCTGGATCGCCTGCGCCCCCGACGGCAAGACGTTCGCTTCGGCCGCGATCGGCGGCAGGGAACATGCGGTTCGGCTGTGGGAGACGGCCGGCGGGCGCGACCTGGGCGTGCTGGCGCGGCTGCGACGTCCGGTCAGCGCGGCGGCCTTCGCCGACGGCGGCCGAGCAATGGTCCTCGGCTCTCTCCTCGGCGAAATTCAGGTGTGGGACGTGGCCACTCGTCGGATGAGCAAGGCGCTGAGCGCTCGCGGCCCGTGGGCCATCATGGCCCTGGCCGTCGTGCCCAACCAGCCGGTCGCCGCCATCGCCCGCGGCGATGCCGACGGCGTGGTCCTGATCTGGGATCTGGACGCGCCCGCCCTGCGCCACATTCTGCGCGGCCATGAGAAGATGGTGTGGACGGTGGCCTTTTCCGCGGACGGCCGGCGCGTGGCTTCCGGCGGCGACGACGGCATCGTCCGCCTGTGGGACCCGAAGGCGGGCGAACTTTTGGCCTCGTATCGCGGCCATCAGGGTACCGTCATGTCCGTCGCGTTCGCGCCGGGCGGCGGCACGTTGGCCAGTGCCGGCTGGGACGGCACTGTCCGCCTCTGGAACCTCGCCGCGGGCAAACCGCTTGCCGTCCTCAACGGCCATACGCGAACCGTCTGGTCGGTGCAGTTTTCACCTGACGGCCGATCGCTCGTCAGCGCCGGCGACGACGCGACCCTTCGCGTCTGGGATGTCGCCACCGGCCTGTCGCGCTTCGTCCACAAGGGCCACATCGGCACCGTCCACTGCGCCGCCTTCACGCCCGACGGCCGGCTCATCGTCTCCGGCGGCGCCGATCGGCTCATCAAGCTGTGGGACGCCGAGCACGGACCCGACGATTTCACCTGGAAGGGACACGACCAGGCGGTGGCCGAGGTCGCCTTCGCGCCGGACGGCACCTGGCTCGCCACGGGCAGTCTGGACGGCACGGTCAAGCTGTGGGAGCCGGCGGGCCGCCGGTTGGCCGACCTGCCGACCTATCCCCATGCCATCCAGCGCTCTGGCGATCTCCCCGGACGGCAAGTATCTCGCCGTGGCTTGCCTGGATAACGTCGTCCACGTCTGGGACCGCGACGGCCGGAAGGAAATCGCCCGCCTGGAAGGACACACCGCCGGTGTGACCGAGGTCGCCTTCAGCCCGGACGGCCGGGCGCTCGCTTCGAGCAGTTTGGACCGAACCGTTCGCGTCTGGGACCTGCACTCGGGTCAAACTACCGCCCAATTCGACGGACACCCGTGCCTTATTCGCGGACTGGCCTACCGTCCCGACGGCAAGGTGCTTGCCATCGCGTCGTCCGATCTCACCATCAAGCTCTGGGATCCGGCGGCTGGGATCGTCCGGAGGAACCTGGACGGGCAGCAGCGCATCGTCCACCGGGTGACCTTCGCGCCGGACGGAAGCACGTTGGCGAGCGGCAACGAAGACGGCACGGTTTGCTTGTGGGATCTCTCCGCGAACACGGTGCGGGCCGTGCTGAGCGGACATTCGGGGCCGGTGCGTTCGCTGGCGTTCAGTCCGGACGGCCGGACATTGGCCAGCGCCGGCGGCGAGGCCAAGCTCTGGCAAACGGCGACCGGCCGCGAGCTGAATACGTTCATGCCGCACGGCGACAACGTCTGGAGCATCGCCTGGGCCAATCGGGGCCACCGTCTGATCGGCGGCTGCGGCAGCGGCGCCGTCGCGCTCTGGGAAGCCGGCGAGTGAAGGTCTCAGTCCCGCGCGGCTTGACGCCGCCGGCGCCATATCCACACGGGACCGGCGAGTCGCAAGCCAGGTCAAATGGACCACGGAAGCAGGTTCCGGAACCGGATCGATCATGAAAATGACGGGTCCGTTGTAATCCGGTGGATAGCTCGGATCAAAGTTGACCGTGGCGCCGCCGCTATCCGGCTCGAAGATGATCGTCAGCAGGCCCGGATTGGGCGGAACGACTCCGGAGGGCACGTTCGTCATGGAAACGAGTGTCACATCGGATTCGATCGTGGCTCCGGAGAAGGAAAGCGAGGGGGGGCCTAAACTATAAACGATGGTATAGAGAGGGATGGAATGAATATCCAACGGCCCATTAATCGTTACCCGGGTTACGTTGCTGGCATTTTCCAGCGAAATGGTTGTAAAGCCAAGCAATTTGGAGCTGGTCGCGGTCAGGTCGGAGATGGTAGCGCCGGTGAGCTTGTTGGGGCCGAGCGGGGCGGTGATGACGCCGTCGGTCAAGTTCACACTCAAGCCGTGGCTGTTGGGCGGCTGGGTTGACGCGAGGGACGGCGTGTATTCGCCGTCGATGGGAGTCTGGCTGGGGAACCCGGCCCCGCGGCCGGGAGGTCCGCCTGCGCCGCCCCCGCCGCTGGAACCGATACTGGGAAGAATGAAGCCGGCGGACGCCGTGGACAGCGACAGGGAGGCGATCAGCACGCACCCCCCCAGGGCGAGACACTTCTGCCCGCTCGATGGGAACATAGGCGCCTCCGCGATAGATTGAGGCCGACGAACCGAGTAATGGCGGCAATTCGAGTGCCGCCTGAAAAACGGAATGTCCTTTCGAGCGATCGAAGTGACGATGCCGGGTGGAAATCTTTACGATTCTTGACTTTCCGCATAACCCCCTTGGATCGCGCCGTTTCCGAACAGGTGGGGAGCGCGTTAAGGATGATGAACGCTCCGTTAAGGAGAGTTAACATTCCGCTAGGAAGCGTTAACATTCCGGCCTTTCTGTCGAGATACCGAACGGAGGAGGGCCGCCGGCTACACTGCCGGCGGTCTGGAGGGGGAAACACAGATGGACAAGGCTCGGGAGGTGGCGCGGTGGAGGCAGGTTTTTTTGGACTTGTTTACCATCACGCGACCCGTTTGCGCTGACGCCAGCCGTAGCCGGCCAAGGAGACGGTGCCGAGGCCGAGCAAGGTCAGGCTAGCGGGTTCGGGTGTATCGACGGCCGAGTAGGTAAAGCCCCACCACTCGCCGCCATATAGGGTGAGGGCGTTCTGGGTCACTCCGCCCACGACCGACTGGGTATCGCTTACCAGGACCACCTGAAACTGGACGGAGGCCACGGGATTGGACTCGTATTCCTTCTTCGTGTAATACACGTCAAATTCCGGGACCTGGGGGCGGTCCTCGAACCATCCGCCGCCGCCCGCCAGGGTCCCGGCGCCGGGACTTATCGCATCGTAGAATGGCGTGATAGTAGCTTGCGACTTGTAGGCATTATTGGGGTCGTTGTCCAGTAGCGGCGGAACATTCACACCCCAGGTGGTACCCGTATACGCCTGAATCCAGTGAAGATTCGTGATGGCCGGCGCTCCTGCCTGTGGCGTGTACTGGAGGTTGATCACGGCGCCGCCGAGTTCACCGGAAGCGCGCTGCGGGAAGACGCGAGCGCCGTTGGGGTTGGCCGCCGTTGGCTGGCTGCCCGGCGCGGCCGTCACTTTCGGCGCGAACACCACAAACGGGAAGTAGTCGAGGATCTTAATCCCCGCCTCCACCTTGGCCTCCGCCGCCGCGCCGGCCCAGGTGTAACTCCACCCCTGACCGGAAGGGCCGGTCCCGTTGGCGGGATTGGCCGCGAGAAAGGCATTCAGACCGGCGTTGATCCAGGCGCACTGTCCGGGCGGGTTCGAGGCAATCGTACTGACCGCAATGGCCGGGTACGGATTCAGGGAGGCGCTGTGTAAGTCGTCGCCGAATGGTGTGGGGCCGACGGTCTGAAACATGCCGCCGCGGGCATTGCCGGGCAAAAGCAAAACGCCCGCGGCGAGCAGGAAGAGGGGGACCAACAGCGGGGCGATTCGTCGTGCTCGCAACGTTCCGGAACGCGTGCTGGGAATTGGGCATCGCATGGAATATCTCCTTGCAATGAAAGCACTCGGCATCCGGCTCGCAAGCGACCACCGAGACGCCGCTTGTTGCCCTCATTTCCACCAAGCCCGGAATTTCCGACAATCCGCCGCGAAAAAATCATTATTTTTTCGCGCTCGCACTGGCGGCGCTAGGGACTGGCAAGCAAGCAGGTCGTCCCGTAATCCTTAACAGAGTGGAACAGCGAAGAATCCGACGAGGGGAGGACGACATGGCCGAACGCACACCGCTCCACGAACAAACAGCCGCGGGCGGCGCCGTGTTCGCCGAGGAATCGGGTTGGCTCACGCCCGCTCATTTCGGCGATCCCCTCGCCGAATACGATCGCGCCCGCGGCGGGGCCGTGCTCGTCGATCAATCGTCGCGCGGCAAGGTCGAGGTCCGCGGGGCCGACGCCGCGCGCTTCTTGCACAACCTCTCGACCAACGACATCGTGCGTCTCGCTCCCGGCGCCGGTTGCGAGGCGTTTCTGACCACCAACAAGGCGAAAGTGATTGCCTACGTGCTGATCTTTCGCCAGGATTTGGCCAAAAATCAACCGTCGTTCTGGCTGGATGCCACGCCGGGTGCGGCCGACCGGGTGCTTCAGCATTTGGACCGCTTTCTCATCAGCGAACAGGTCGAATTCGTCGACCGCACGCGCGAGTACGCTCAGATGCATCTCGCCGGGCCGCGGGCCGAAGACCGCGCTGAGACAACTGGTCGGCGAAGCGGTTCCGCCCGAGGAACCGTTGCGGCACATCGCGGCCGATCTCGGCGGCGAGTCCCGCGCGGCGATTCGCCGTCACGACGCGCTGGGACTGCTGGGGTTTGACATTGTTTGCCCGGCGAATCAGGCGGCGCACGTCTGGCAACGACTGATCCAGGCGGGAGCGCGACCGGCGGGGCGAGAGGCGTGCGAGATTCTCCGTATCGAAGCGGGACTGCCGCGCGAGGGGGCGGACATCGACGAGAACACTTTCGTGCCGGAAGTCGGACGGATCGCCCAGACGATTTCCTACACGAAAGGTTGCTATCTCGGTCAGGAGTCTATCGTCATGGCGCGCGATCGCGGTCAGGTCAATCGAAGTCTCGTCGGCGTCAAACTACCGGAAGGGCCGGTGCCGCACGGAAGTCTGCTCTTCGCTCAGGGGAAGGAAGTGGGGCGCGTGACCTCCAGCGCCCTTTCGCCCCGGCTCGGCTCGGCCCTCGGCCTGGCCTATGTGCGGCGTGGCCATCAGGAACCGGGGACAATACTCCAAGTCGAGGCGGGAGGCAACCGCCGGCCGGCGGAGGTGATCGGACTACCCATATAGCCCCGGCTTGCCGGGGGAATTTCTCCCGGCAAGCCGGGGGCTATGTCTGAAACAACAACTGCACGCAGCTAACGCCGTTAAACAGACTGTGCAGCACGATTGGCCCGACCAGGCTCCGCGTGCGCTCGGCCAGCGCGCCCAGAGCCAGCGCCAGCACAAACAGCGGGACCGGCGTCGGCCAGACCGAGGCGTGGACGGAGGCGAACAGCGCGGCCGAGCTGAAGATCGCCGGACCCAACGGCGTTCGGCTGCGCCACCACACCAGCGCATAGATCGGCACCAGGGCCAGCACGAACAGCACGGGGATGCTCGCCGCCGCCAGCGCCTCTACCCCGTGCGAACATGCTTCCGCCAGGGTATCCGAGCGCTGCCAGCTCGCGATGGCCAGCGCGCCGAGCATGGCCAGATGGCTCCCCCCGGGCCGCACCGCCAGCCACGGCTGCACCGCGCCGCGGAACATCAACTCTTCACCCACCGGCGCCGCGATCGTGGCGGCGAATAGATCAGCAAGGCCCATTCGATTCCCGATAGGTGTTGTGTCGCCGCGATGGTCAGGCCGTGCTGCTCGACGGTCCCCCCTCCCGTTCGCGACATCAGATATTGAACGAGTTGATAGATCCCCAATACCACCGGCGTCAAAACCAGCGTCCCCACCAACCCCGCCAGCGCGTTGCGGCCCAACCGTCGCCGCGTCAGTCCCAGTTGGGCCGGCCGGGTGCCGCTCAGGACCGCGAAAAGGAGCGGGATCGTCAGCACCTGCAACGGCGAGGCCAGGGCGATCGACCACAGGCCCATGCGCGACTGCACCTGCCGTCGCTCGTCCGGATCGCTATCCTTGGATTGGACCGTGGCGACCGCGTCCGGCCCGTAATACCAGCGGAAGAAGCCGACGCTTTGCAAGGTGGCCTGGGCCATGGACGGCCAGAAGAGCGCGGTCAGGAACAGGCCGAAAAGGATTTCCGATCCCGTCCAGGGCACGATCGGCCGTCCGCTATCGGCTATCGGCTGTCGGCTATCGGCTATCCGCTGTCCGCTATCCGCCATAAAATGTTCGTTTGGTTTCGTGTATGTTGTCGGCATGGGGATAGACGATGAAGGACAGCTTATGTTGGGTTTGGCGCGTAGCAGCGTGCCCTACGTAGGGCACGCTGCCAGCGTGCCACCCAAACGGCTACTACCCCGATAACCGATAAATGAGCAACATCCTCGATCGAATCGTCGCGTACAAGCGTCAGGAAATCGCCGCCGCCCGTGGCCGAGTGTCCGACGCTCAACTCGAAGCACGCGCCGCCGCGGCGCCGCCGGTTCGGGATTTCCGCGCCGCGCTGGAACGCGGCCCCGGTACGCGGATCATCGCGGAGGTCAAGAAGGCGTCGCCCTCCGCCGGACTTCTCCGCGCCGACTTCGATCCGGTCGCCATCGCCCGGCTCTACGAGCAAAACGGGGCGGCGTGCATCAGCGTCCTGACCGACGAGCCGTCGTTTCAGGGCCACCTCGATTATCTCACGGCCGTCCGTGCTGCCGTCTCGTGTCCCTTGCTCCGCAAGGATTTCATCCTCGACCGCTATCAACTGCTCGAAGCCCGCGTCGCCGGCGCCGATGCCGTTCTCTTGATCGCCGAGATCCTCGACGGGCCGGTGTTGCCGTCTCTGCTCCGTCAGGCCGGCGAGCTGGGGCTGCAAGCCCTCGTGGAATTGTACGATCGGGACAACTTGCCGCGCGTGCTCGACAGCGGCGCACGGCTGATCGGCATCAATAACCGTGACCTGCGCACGTTCCAGACGCGCCTGGAACACACGCTCGATCTGGTCCCGTCGCTGCCGGCCGGGGTGTGCCTGGTCAGCGAGAGCGGCATTCGCACCCGCGCCGACATCGAGCGCCTACAGGCGGCCGGCGTCCGCGCGGTCCTGATCGGCGAGACGTTCATGCGCGCGGCCGACATCGGCGCCAAGCTCCGCGAGCTGAACGGGACGGATCGTGCCGTTGACCGCGAGGCCGTCCGCTGAAGGGGCCGGTTCCCCCGTCCCAATCGTCGCCCGGTCCCGAAACAGGCGATAGCCGCACCATGCCCACATGAACAGCAGGGCGAACGTTTCCCCCGGCGGAAAATGATTCGTCGGACCCATGAAATAACAGATCGCCGGGAGGAAAAGGACCAGGAAGTACAACAGCGGCGGCATCGGAGCGCGAACCCAGCGGAAGCGCCGGCCGTCGGGCAAAAGCGGCATCGGCGGTGGCGCCTGATCGTCGATTGCGGGCTGATAATAGCGCTGCCATTCGTGCGGCGGCAGCCGATCGGGCCGTTCCGGGTCTGTCCGCGCCAACCAGCGCGGCGGCCGCCAGGACACGGCCCGCAAATACCGGCGCGGCTCGGTGAACAGCAAAAGCACCGGCAAAGCAGCCAGCAGCGAGTCGTAGTACATGAAGTGATAGGAGGAGAAATAGCAGCCCAGCAGCACGAACGTCGCGGCAGGTCCGGTCAGGGCCTGGACGCGCTGCCGGCGCAGCCACGCGATCAGGACCGTAATTCCCACGATCACGCTCCACAGGGTCCAAGCGAGGATCAAGCACAAGAGTTGGGTCTGCTCCTGGCCGTCGGCGGCGAGTCCCCCTTCGTAGGTGAGCAGCCAGCGGCGCGGCAGACCCTGCAAATCGCGGCTGAGAAAAATCCAGTTCTGCTGAATCGTGTAGTCGCTCGCCGCCACCCGGCCGACATGCAGCCAATCCAGCCAGCCGTGCAGGCCGACCACCGGAAGCGTCAGCGGCGATTTGCACCAGGCCCGTGACGGCCATGCTCGCCGCCATCCGCCAGCGCCGCGTGAGGAGCGGCACAAGAAAGAACGACGCCGCCCACACGGGTTTGTACGCCAAAAGCCCCCAGCACACGCCGGCCAGCACGGGCCGGCCGCGCATGAGCTGCCACCAACCGACCAGCAGCATGGTCAGACTCAGGACGGCGTTTTGGCCGAGATTGACGGCCCCGAAAAAGCCCGGAAACAGGAAAAGAAGCACTGTCGCCACCGGCCACCAGATCCGTCCTTCCGTCAAACGCTGGACCACCCAGGCATTGAAGAACACCAGGAGAAAGGTCAGCGCTTGAAAGACCCGGTAGGCGACCGGCGGCCGCAGGGTGGCAAGGGGTGAGAAAAGGACGGAGTGGATCGGCGGGTACAGGGCCCCGCCGATGGGCGGATCGCGGTCATCTTTGCCGGACATCCAGCCGAGCAGATTTTGAGCGTCCGTCTGTTCCGCGTCCGGTTCCCCGGCGTCGGCCGGATAGTTGGCCTCGGCGACCTGGCGGATCGCCGGTCGATAATAGAGTTCTTGTCCGTGGCCCTCCACGATCATGCGGGCCATGATCCACTGGCCGCCGAAGTCGATACTGGCATGGCCCCAGTTGCCGTCGGCGCGCGTCGGCAGGCGGAAGCAGGTCCACGCCTGCTCGATCAGGATGCCGGCCGATCCCAGGGCAAGGAGCCAGCAAAACACCCAGCGGCTTCGCGGGCGGAGCAACAAAGAGACGATCCGGCGGGGAGCAAAACGACTCTCGGCTCTCGGTTGTTGGCTATCGGACATCGACGGTCTCATCGGTTGGGCACTATCTTATCGGTTAGGCGTTATCTTATCGGCTCCTTGTTCCGGCCGAAAGCCAAGGGCCGGGGGAGAACCAGCGGATGGCGGTCAGCGCGCGACTCGTCGGCATGGTACGGCAATTTCTGCGTGACCTCGGCAGCACGCCGCAAGGCGTCGTCGTCGCCGTCTCGGGAGGCGCGGATAGCGTCGCCCTGCTGCGCGCTCTCGACGCGGCCCGGGATCCTGAATCGCCCTTTCCCCTCGTCATCGCGCATCTCAATCACCAGCTGCGTGGCGGCGACAGCGATGCGGATGAGGCGTTCGTCGTCGAGTTGCACGCACGACTCACCGCGGCCGGCCGGCCGGGTTTGTTTCTGTGCCGGACCCGGCTCAACATCGCGGCTCGGGGCGCGATTCGAGCGAGCCAACCTGGAAGCCCTGGCCCGGCGTGAACGCTATCGCTGGCTGGCCGAGGCGGCGCGGCGCACGGCACCCCCTGGATTGCCACTGGCCACACCGCCAACGATCAGGCCGAGACCGTGCTGCACCGTCTTCTCCGCGGCACCGGCCTGCGCGGCCTACGCGGCATCGCGCCGCGGCGGGAGTTGGAGCCGGGCCTTACCGTGATTCGGCCCTTGCTTACTTCGACCCGAGCGCAAATCCTCGCATATCTTGAGGAACTCGATCAAGCCTTCCGCGAGGACCAGAGCAACACGGACCTTCGTTACACGCGCAATCGCATCCGGCACCGCCTGTTGCCGCAGTTGGTCCGTCGATTCAACCCCGCCATCGTCGAGGTGTTGGCCCGACTCGCCAGGCAAGCGGAGGAAGCCTACCGCATCGCGGAAGATGCTGCCCTCACCCTGTTGTCCGCCGCGGAATTGCCCCGCGCCGGGGCGCTGCTGATCTTTGATCGCCAACGCTTGCTGACAGCCCCTCGTCATCAGGTGCGCGAGATGTTTCGTCAGGTCTGGACGCGCGAGGACTGGCCCAGGGGCGGCATGGACCATGCGGCTTGGGATCGACTGGCAAGTGTTGTCTTCGATAAGCTGTCGGCCGTGGACCTTCCGGGCGGGCTGCGCACGGCGTCTCGAACGAGTCGTGCAGGTGGGGCCGACATCTCAAAAGGGATAATCGCCATCGTCTTCTTCACGGATCGCCGTGGCATGGCGGGCGGCGGCGAGCAGGAGGCGTTGTAGTTCCTTCCGTCTTTCTTTCCCCCTCTGGATCCGAACGCGGAGCCGATCGTACGTCCTCTCCGCCGCCTGCAAACGTGCCTGGAGTCGTTCCGATTTCTCCGCCCGGTCGCGCAGTTTTTCGATCTGTTGCCGGCAGCGGAGCAGGCGGGATTGCCGCACGCGCAATTCGTTATCGAGCCGACCCAGTTCGGCCTGCACTTCCTCGCGGATCGAGGCGGGCCAGAGCATGCGCGTGAATGTGTCCCAGCGCGGGCCGAACAGACGGCGAAAGGCAGACATGACCCATGTTCTCCTGAACGGAAGTTCAAGTGCGAGACCAGGGTTCGGTAGTGACATGGCCATTGTACGCAGGGGAAGCGTCGGCCTTCTTCGTTTTTTCATCGCGGGTCCTGTTTTTTGGTGCAACTACTGATGCGTTAAGGGATAATCGCTGGACGAAACCCCGTTGTCTCCTGTTCCCCGACGGCGCGCCGCGAGCAGTTCTGAAAAAAACGTGCGCGCCGAGCGAATAACCTTGCGGATTCCATTGAGGTTTCCGAGCCATGTGCCCCTATTCCAGTTCGTCTCCGAACATCATCCACCGGCCAGTTTGAGCGGGAGGAAGTCATGGAACTGTTCTTGCTGCGCGTGCTCGTGTGGGTGGTAGTGCCGCTGTTGCTGGTCGCCGCCGCGATCGGGCCGGCGCGGAGCTGGCGCATCCTGCGCAAAGCCTGGAGCTGGTTCGAGAACCGCCGGCATGAACCCACCGAGGTGCTCAATCGCGTCGTTCGGGAGCACGAAAAAAATATAAGAGCGCTCCGCGAAGTCCTTCGGCAAGCGGAAGCGGCGCAGGCGGACATTGTGCGCAACAACGGACGCAGTGAAGACAGCATCGCGGCCTTGGAGCAGGAAGCCCGCAGCATGGTCCGCGGCGGCGACGACCTCGGCGCCGCGCGGCCCTCTACAAGCTCAACCTGGAACGGTTGGCCATCCAGGGTTTTCAGACGCAGCTGACGCAGCAGAAGGCCCGCATCGACCAGACGCGCCGCCGGTTGCACCTGCTGGAGCTGCAACTGCGACAATACGAGGTTGGCCGGAGCATCCTCCTGAGTCAGCTTGCCGAGGCCAAGACGGTCGAGCAGCAATACGCCCTGGCCAACCAGTTCGACCCGTTCAGCGCCGTGGCGGCGTGGGTGCGCACCGAGGGCACCGTGCAGGAGGCCGCCCAGAACGCCCGTGCCGCTGAGCAGGTGCTCAACGATACCGCCGACCTGCCCCTGAGCGGCCAGCCGGTGCGCATCGAGCCGGAAATGCTCGACGCGCAACTGGCCCAGCTGAAAGAACAGATGCGGAACTCCGCGACAAACGATCGAGTTGACCGACCCTTCGCGTTGAACCCGCGTCAACGCGGACAGGAGAACGAACATGGAACTCTGGAACAAACCCCGAACCTGGCTTGCGCTCGGCGTCGTCGTCGCCGCCCTGCTGCTCGTGCAGCAGTTCTGGCACTGGGAAATCGAACGTCAGGAAGTGCCGCCCAATCACTTCCTGGTGCGCGTCCACCTGTGGGGCAAGAACCTTGAGCCGGACGAGATCATCGCGCTGGACGACGATCACAAAGGCGTCCTGCTCGACGTGCTGTCCGAAGGTCGGCACTTCCTCAACCCGCTCCTCTGGGACGTGGAGATCCACAAGGCGACCATCGTACCGCCGGGCAAGTGCCTGGTGCAGGTTCGCAAGTTCGGCAAGAAGATTCCGCCCGAACGGCTGGCCCGCGGCGAGTTCCTCGCCGGGCCGGACGAACGCGGCGTCGTCCGCGAAGTCCTGGGGCCGGGCAAATACTACATCAACCCCCACGCCTATGACGTGGTCGAGCAGGACGCCCTGGAGATCCACCACAACGAGGTCGGCGTGCGAACGCTCCTGTGGGGCAAGGATCCGCGCGAGTTGAAGCTGCCCAACGGCAGCGCCTATGTGGTATCCGAGGGCTACCGCGGCGTGCAGGAAAAGCCTGTTTCGCCGGGCACCCACTATTTCAACCCCTACGTCGAGAAGATCGAGCGCAGTCGATACGCGCAGCCATCGCGTCGAGTTCAAGGACATCAACTTCCCGTCGCTGGACGGTTTTTACCTCAACCCGCATGTCCTCGTGTCCTACCGGGTGCTGCCCGAAAAAGCCCCGGAGCTGTTCGTCACGCTCAGCAGCGACGCCAAGCTGCACCAGGCGGACTCCACGGATAAAGAACAGCAGGAAAACGAGATTTTGCAAAAGGTGATCCTGCCGCTCATCCGCGGCTACGGGCGCATCGAAGGCAGCAAGTACAACGCGCGGGACTTCATCTCCCAGCCGAGCGGCCCGCGCGCGGCCAAGTCGGTCAACCCGCGCGAGCGCTTGCAGCACGAGTTGATCGACAAGGTGACGCCCATCTGCAAAGACCTGGGCATCGTCATCGAGGCGATCACCCTGGCCGACATGGACCTGACCTCCAAGGAATTGGCGGAGCTGGCTGACAAGATTTCCGAGCGCGAGCGGACGCGGGTGACACGCGAGAAATACCAGCAGCAAATCGAACAGTACAAGACGGAGCAGGCCCAAAAAGCCGCCGAGGCGCTCAAGGACCAAAAGGACAAGCTGGTGCAGGCCGAGACGCGGCGCAAGGTGGAAATGACGAATGCCCAGAAAGCGATGGAGGTGCAGGAGAAAAAGCTGGAGCAGGAGTTGAAGGCCGCCCGCGTCCGTTTGGAGGCGGCCCGCGATCGGGTCAAGGCGACCCTGAGTAAAGGCAAGGCCGACGCGGCGGTCATCAACGCGCAAAACGAGGCCGAAGTGTCCGGCCTGCGCACCGCCATCCTCGGTTTCACCAGCGCCGACCATTACGCGCAATATCAGGTGATCGCGAAAATGGCCCCCGCGCTGGCGGAAATCTTCGCCTCCGACGATAGCGAATTCGCCAAGCTGTTCGCCAGCTACTTGACCACGCAGCCGAAGAAATCCGCCGTGGCCGGCCCATCCAACGGCGAGCCGCCCGTCGTCGCCAAGAAATCGGACGCGAAGTGAGACAACCCCGAACCAACGAGGTCTTCCATGACAGCCCATACGACGCACGAAAGTGATATTCCCTTTGTCGCCCCCGCGGGACCGTCCCGCTGGAAAGCGCTGGCTCTGGCTATCGTCGTCCCGACGATCCTGTTTCTGATCGCGGTGCGCATCTTGTGGTCGGTGTTCTTCCACTACGTGCCGCCCGGTCAGATGCTCATCATCATCTCCAAGAACGGCACGGACCTTCCCTCCGATCAGGTGCTCGCCGACGAGGGCCAGAAGGGCATTCAAAAACAGGTGCTCGGCGAAGGCTGGCACTACGTCACGCCCATCGTGTTCACGACGGAGCTGCAACGCAACACGGTGATCCAGCCCGGCCATGTCGGCATCGTCACCGCCCTGGGCGGCGACCTGCCGGCCAACGGTCGAATCCTGGCCGAGAAGGACAACGAGAAAGGCATTCGCCGCGAGGTTCTGCTGCCGGGTTCGTACCGGCTGAACCCCTACGGTTTCAAGGTCGAGGAAGTGCCGGCCGTCAAGATCGAGCCGGGCAAGGTCGGCGTCATGCGCCGCCGACTGGGCAAGGACGGCACCGACCGTTTCGCGCACGATCCGGAGGAAAAAGGCATTCTCCGCGAAGTGCTCCAGCCGGGCGTTTATTACCTCAACACCAAGGAGTTCGAGGTGATCCCCTGCGAGGTCGGCATCTATCAGACCAGCTATCACTACGATTCGGTAAAGCCGAAAAGCACGGCCATCGACTTCCCCGCCCGCGACGGCAACACGATCAGCATGGATGCCACCATCGAATGGGAGGTCAAGCCGGCCGACTGGCCGGACCTGGTCGCGGCCTACGGCAGCTTGCCCGTGGTCGAGCGCAACGTTGTCGATGAGCACGCCCGCAAGATCAGCCGCGATCGCGGCTTCAACTATGGGGCGCAGGATTTTCTGGAGGGCGAAAAACGCGAGAAATTCCAGGCCGATTTCACCAACGAGTTGAAGTCAGCCTGCGCGGAGAACAAGGTCGTCGTTCACTCGGCGTTCATCCGCAACATGATCATCCCCGATAATTTCCTGGAACAGAAACGCATGCGCCAGCTGTCGATGGAGACCCGGCTGACCAGCGAGGCGCTGACCGAGACGGCCCAGAAGGAAGCCGAGGTAGCGGAGGCCAAGCGCACCATCGAGCAGGCCACGGCCAAGGTGCAGGCCGAGACCGAGCGCCTCGTCGCGGGGATCGACCAGGAGACCAAGAACATCACGGTCCAGGTCGAGGCCGACATCGAGGCTTTGAAGGCGAAATACGGCGCCCAGATCATCGCGCTGGATGCCGAGCGCACGCGACTCATGGGCGAGGCGGAGGCGCAGGCCAAGACGATGACCGAGACAGCGAAGGCCAACATCTACAAGATGAAGATGGACCTGTTCCAGAATGACAGCCAGGCGTACCTGCGCTACGCGATGGCGGAAAAGCTCAACGACAAGATCGTGCTGCGCCTGTATCACAGTGGGCCGGGCACGCTCTGGACGAACCTCGGTGACAAGAATATGACTCTAATGCTGCCGATGCCCGGTTCCGGAATCACCGGAACCAGCGGGAGGATCGGCGGCGGTGAGAAACTTGCGACACCGGCCCGGTGAGAAGGAGTTTGAATTCCGAGCGGGGGGCGTCAGCCCCCTGAGCGGGGGGTGTCAGCCCCCTGAGTCTTCCGAGCCTCAGGGGGCTGACGCCCCCGCTCAGGAGGTTTGTCAACATGATACGTATTTGGCTTCTCACTTCTACAACTTACGGTAGCTGGTTGCCAGGCGACGAACGCGGTTTCGTTGGCACTGTCAAAGACGGTCCCGGATCGCGCGTCCGCCATAACGTGCCAGAAACACCGATCGACAGAGACATCCCCGAACTTCGCCAGTCGGCGGGACAGCTGCTTAAATGTTCTCCCATCCTTCTCAGTCGAGAACAAGCTGCTGTTGTCCTCGACCAATTTCGAGAGACGGCGGCGTATCGCCGATGGCAGTTGTTGGCCGGCGCGGTGATGGGCAATCATTTTCACTTGGTTGTCGCGGCTGGCGAGGACGTTCACTCGACTATCATGCTGCGGGATTTCAAGAGTTACGCTTCCCGAGCGCTCAACCGCACATGGCCTAAGCCTCCCTCGGGAACGTGGTGGACGGAATCCGGATCGCGGCGCTCGTTGCCGGATGATCCGGCGGTTGAATCGGCGGTTGAAAACGTTCGGCGCCAGCAGTTTCCTTTAGCGTTGTGGATCGCCGGCGACTCCCTGAGCGGGGGGCGTCAGCCCCCTGAGTCTTCCGAGCCTCAGGGGGCTGACGCCCCCCGCTCAGGGGGCTGACGCCCCCCGCTCGGAAAGTGATTTTCGCTCGCTCCCAGAGGCATCCGAATGACCCTCCGCATCATCCGCCGCGCCCTGCTCAGTGTCAGCGACAAAACCGGCCTTCTCGAATTGGCTCGCGGGTTGGCGAGCTTCAACGTCGAGCTGATTTCCACCGGCGGCACCCGCAAGACGCTGGCCGACGCGGGCCTGGCCGTGCGCGATATCGCGGAAGTTACCGGCTTCCCCGAAATGCTCGACGGCCGGGTGAAGACGCTTCATCCGCGCATCCACGGCGGCATCCTCGCCGTCCGCGACAACGCCGAACACGCCGCCGCGCTGCAGGCGCACAACATCCAGCCGATCGATCTCGTCGTCTGCAACCTGTATCCCTTCGAGACCGTCGCCAATCGTCCCGGGGCGACGCACGAGGAGATTGTCGAGAACATCGACATCGGCGGCCCGTCCATGCTGCGCTCGGCGGCCAAGAACTATCGCGATGTCGCCGTCGTCATCAGCCCGACGCAATACGCGGCCGTACTGGAGGAGATGCGAAAAAACAACGGCGGGTTGACGTTGGAGATGCGCGAACGCCTGGCC
The DNA here is from genome assembly GCA_963767535.1 of uncultured Planctomycetota bacterium. Classification (GTDB taxonomy): domain Bacteria; phylum Planctomycetota; class Planctomycetia; order Gemmatales; family Gemmataceae; genus JAJPHU01. Next base: position 1,955,802 of record CAVYEC010000003.1, on the reverse strand, counting down.
GCCGCCGCCTTCGCGCGCACCGCCGCCTACGACGAGGCCATCCGCGTTTACTTCGCCAACCGTGCCGGCTTCGAACCGTTGCCCGCCACGCTGCCGTTGCAATTCCAACGAAAACAAATGCTGCGCTACGGCGAAAACCCGCATCAGAAGGCTGCGTTTTACGTCGAGCCGAACGCCCCCGCCGCTTCCGTCGCCCGTGCGGAAGTGCTGCACGGCAAGGAATTGTCCTTCAACAACCTGCTCGACCTCGATAGCGCCTTGAATCTTGTCCGTGAGTTCGATGAACCCGCGGCGGTGGTCATCAAGCACAACAATCCTTGCGGTGCGGCCTTCGCCCCTGCGCTCGTGGAGGCGTTTCGCAAAGCATACGAGGGCGATCCGCAAAGTGCGTTTGGCGGCATTCTCGGTTTCAACCGCGAGGTCGATGAAGCGACGGCGATGCAAATCAGCGAACCGAACCGTTTCGTCGAGTGCATCATCGCGCCCGGTTATGCTGAGGCTGCTTTCAAGGTGCTAACCACACGGCCGAGCTGGAAGAAAAACGTTCGTCTTCTGCGTACAGGTCCGCTTGATCGTCGTGGCCAATCCGGAGGGGGATTCGATTATCGCCGCGTCGAGGGCGGATTGCTCGTGCAAGGGCGCGACGTGGGCAGCGAGGATTTCGCTCAGCTCAAGGCCGCCACCAAACGCGCACCCAGCGAGGCGGAGATGCACGACCTGCGTTTCGCCTGGCTGGTGTGCAAGCACGTCAAGAGCAACGCCATCGTGCTCGGCAAGGGCGGCATGGTGGTAGGCGTCGGTGCGGGACAGATGAGCCGGGTGGATTCGGTGCAGATCGCCGTGCGCAAGGCCGGCGAGCGCTGCCGAGGATCGGTGCTGGCGTCCGATGCGTTCTTCCCGTTCCGCGACAACATCGACGAGGCGGCCCGCGCCGGCGTGACGGCCGTCATCCAACCCGGCGGCTCGGTGCGCGACGCCGACTCGATCCAGGCCTGTGACGAACACGGATTGGCGATGGTCTTCACGGGCATTCGGCACTTCCGTCACTGATGGCCGCGGTGCGGCTCGCGGACGCTTTGGCGAAGCATCGCTAGACTATCATTCGCCCGCCCACAACCGCACCTTGCCATACAGCCATGATAAACAAATCCGCCATCGCGCTGCTGCTCCTGACCGTTCTGCCGCCCGCCGAGAAGCTGCGGGCTGAGGAAAAACCGCTACCGCAATCGTGGGACTACGCGGCGGCCATGAAAAAAGTGGCCGGCCAGTTTCACGGCAATCCAGGCGTCGTCCTGCACGTCGGCGACTCCATCACGTACTCCAATCCCTACGGACAATGGCCGCGCTTCGGACAGGGCAAGACGGCGGAAGACAAGGCCGTCCTCACCTGGATGCACGCGGGGGCCGACAACGACAGCGACGGCTGGTGGCTGGCGCGTTTCGATCATCCGGCCGGCGGGCGATCGTACACGGCTTGCGGCGGCCTCCGCGCCGATGAACTGCTGGCCGGCGGCAAACAAGGAATGCCGTCGCTCTCGGATCTGCTCGACCAGTACAAACCGCAAGTCGTCGTCCTCATGATCGGCACTAACGACGCCACCGCCCAGCGGCCGATCAACGCCTACCGAGCCGACGTGACGAAGGCGGTCGATCTAATGCTTCGGCAGGGCATCATTTGCATTCTGTGCACGATCCCGCCGCATCCGCAGCGGACGGACGCCGCGAAAGCCTACAACGAGGAACTCCGCAAGCTGGCGAAGGACCGCGAAATACCGCTGATCGACTTCGAGAAGGAAATCCTGACGCGCCGGCCCGGCAACGAGTGGAACGGCACGCTGCTGGAGAAAAACGATGTACACCCCACGGTCGGCGTCAACGGTGTCTCGACCGCCTCGGAGCCGACCGCGGATAATCTCAAAAAAAGCGGTTATTTATTGCGCGGCTGGCTTTCGGTTCGGAAGATCGCGGAAGTCAAACGCACCGTGCTCGATAAACTGCCGCCGCCGACCGCGGCGCCGCCCAAGGTGCGCCGGCCGACCGGCGAGGCGGTGCGCGCGCCGTGACGCGCGATACGTGGTTTTCCAACGTCGGCAGCGAGGCCGACTGCAACCTCGGCGGCGCGCCGCAGCTCAAATTGAAGTCGATCCAGGAAATGAGCCTGATCGACATCGACCCCAAACCGCTGCGCGGCCGGGTCATCCTGGGGGCGACGCTGCACGTTCACCTGACCGGCAACGAGCGGCTTCATCGCGTCACGGTTAGCAGTTTCGGCTCGGAGTGGGTCGAGGGCACCTCCGCGGGTTACGCGCCGCAGAAGGGTAGTTCGACGCATCGCCACCGCCGGCATCCCGATGAGCCGTGGACCCGGGCGGGCGGCGATCTGTGCAGCGTGATGCTCGGCGAAGGCGGGACACTATGGCGAATGGCCGACGCCTTGCCGCCCGATGAGCGCGGCTGGCAGCGTGTGGCCGTGGACCCGGCCGTCGTCGCCGCGCGCACGGCCGGCGTCAGCTACGGTTTCCTGCTCTTTGATGACACCGGCTCGGAATGGACGCGCCGGGGCGAGCAGTTCACGTTTCGTCTGTACCCCAACCGTTTCATCCACAGTCGCGAATCGGGCGCGGCCACCGCACCGTATCTCACGATTTTCCTCGGCCCTCAGGACAGGCAGCCGCCGGCGGCGCCGGGCGAATTGCGTTCGGAGGTCAAGGATCTGCCGGCCGGCGAGGCTTGGGTGAGTTGGACCACATCGGAGGATCAGGGTGGCGCCGGGACGACAGGTTTCTTCGTCACGGTGGATGGCAAGGAAGTGCCGCGCTATCTCATTCCGCTGGCCGGCAAAAAGGGCGAGCGGGTGCGGATGCACCTGCGCGACCTGGGATTATCACCGGGAGCCGAGGTTGCGATGAGCGTTCGCGCGGTGGACGGGGCCAGCAATGTCGGCCCGGCCGCCAACGCCAAGCTGCGCGTGTCGAGCAAGGTCGCCGCGCCGCTGCCGGGCCAGTCGCTGTCAAGCGCCCTGGAGCAGCGCCCTGCCGCGCCTGGGCGAAGCAGAGGTCTCCATACTCGACGAACTCGACAAAGTGCATCCGGTAACAGGCGAGATGATTCCGAAGCAGCCGGACGGCTACCTTGCCGCCAATCACTTATGGAGCGCCAAAGCGAAGCAGATTCGCCTCCATGCGGCCCGCAACGAGTTTGTCGCGTTTCAGGTGCTTCTGCGCGGCGGCGTAGAGGGCGTTCGGCCGCGGTTGACGTTTGAGGGCGAAGACGGGGCGAAAATCCAGGTCATGTGGGGCAATTACCATCATGTTGCCTCGAAAAAGGGGCCGTTGCCCGATCCAATCGTTCCTCTCGTGAAACCGGCAAGTGTTCCCTCGGCCGAGGAGAACATCGCGGGGCAGAAAAGCGGCAGTCTCCATGCGGAAGTGTACGTGCCGCATGAGATCAAGCCCGGCGACTACAAGGGACGTCTCACACTCACCGCGGGACAGCAATCGCTCGCCCTCGATGTCGCGCTGCGCGTGTGGGACTTCACCTTGCCGGATTATTTGAGTTTCCTGCCGGAGATGAACTGCTACGGCCTACCCGCCAACGAGCGCGCCTATTACCGCCTGGCCCATCGACACCGCACGGTCCTCAACCGCGTGCCGTATTCGCAAAATGGCACGGTCGCCGACGGCTGCGCTCCCGGTTGGGACGGTCGCAATCTCGATTGGTCCGCCTGGGACCGGCGTTTCGGGCCGTACTTCGACGGCTCGGCGTTCGCCGATCTGCCGCGCCGCGGCGTGCCAATCGAGTGTTTCTATCTGCCCATGCACGAGAACTGGCCGACGCCGATGGCCGGCCATTACAACGGCTCCTACTGGGCCGATGAGGCTTTCCCGGCGAGCTATCGCCGCAATTTTGTGGAAGTCTCCCGGCAGACGGCCGCCCATTTTGAAGCGAAAAAGTGGCACGACACGCTTTTTCATGTGTTCCTGAATAACAAGGTGGATTTCAAGCGCAACGGCTGGTCGCGCGGCTCGTCGCCGTGGCTGCTCGACGAGCCGGCCAGCTTCCAGGATTACTGGGCGCTGCGCTACTTCGGCAAAGCCTTCCACGAGGGCCGCAAGCAGGCGCCGGGCGCGCCGAAACTGGTGTTCCGCTGCGACATCTCCCGGCCCGAATGGCAGCGCGACGTGTTCGACGGCCTGCTCGATTACAACGTCGTCGGCGGTGCGGTGCGGACGTATCGGCGCCTGGTGCTCGACCGCAAGGAGGCCAACGGCGAAGTGACGGTCGAATACGGCGGCAGCAACGCTGTCGAGGACGCCAACATGCAAGCCGTCGGCTGGTCGATTGATTCGTGGTCGCTCGGCACCGACGGCGTCTTGCCCTGGCAGACGGTCGGCAACGGCGATTCGTGGCGGCGGGCCGATCCGCTGGCGCTCTTTTATCCCGGCCGCGGGCGGAACGAGCCGGAAGTGGTTCCCTCGATCCGCTTGAAAGCATACCGCCGTGGCCAGCAGGACGTGGAGTATCTGACACTGCTCGCTCAGGTGAAGGGCGAGCCGCGCTGGGCGCTGGGGCAGCGGGTGCGCGAGGCGCTGCGGCTGGCGGGCGAACGGAGAAGCACGGGGTTCGCCGGGGAGGATGCCGGTGTGATTCATTTCAGCCGGCTCAAACCGCAAGACGTGTGGGCGCTGCGGGTGCGCGTCGGGCAAGTCCTTTCCGATGCGGCCCCCGCCCCGAAACGGCGAGTCCATGAGCTGCGCACGCCGCCACGACAGATGAACAATCTAACGCCCGGTTATGTGTTCATGGGGGAGATTCCCAACTCGCCGTGATCCGCTACGGATCGCTTCGAGACTGTAACTTTGTGGCGAGCCGGGAGCGTGAGCGACCGGAGAGAGCGAAGGCGAGCCGGGAGCGTAAGCGACCGGAGTGAATTCACTCCGGTCGCTTACGCTCCCGGCTCGCCACCAAGCTCGTGTTTCTTAATAATCGGCGATTTTCCCGCGCAAAAAACCGCTGTCGGCGGGGGCGCTGTCGCGCACATCCAACTCAGGCGTTTCGATGCGTGCGCCGTGCTGATGATGGCTTCGCATGGCGGCGTCGAGGATGCCGGTCGTCAGGAGAGTGCGTTCCACCGGATAGGGGGCCTTGCCGGTCTCGAAAAACTTTTCGAGGTTGGCGACCTGGGCGTCGAAGAAGCTGCGCGCCGGGCGGCTGCGGCAGGCGGAACAGACACGAGGCCGGCTTGGCCTCGCCGCGAATTTTGCCGGCGAAGTTGAAGTCGAGAATGTGGCCGTTGAGCAGAAGAACCGTGCCCCGGGTGCCGTCGCGGTATTCGATGAGGAAGGCCAGCGCGGGCGTCTCGCGGTAGTTGGTCACGGCCATGCTGCCGACGTTGAAGCGAATGTCGCCGGGGTTGACGGTCTCGCTGCGGTTCAGCGCCGCTTCGAGCAAGTCCCAACTCCACCGCCCTTCATCGCCGGCCTTCCATACGTCTTTACCGGTCAGGCAGGTGACGGCCCGCACGCCGCTCTCGCCGGACTTGCGCCGCTCCATCATCACCTGCAACGACTCCAGGGCGTGGAAGCCGTACACCTCGATGGGGCCGTAGCCGGCGACGAGACCGTCCTCGATCGGCGACTCCAAACGCAGCTCGAGATCCGGGCTGCGCCAGGTGACGGGCAGGCTGGAGCCGGCCATCATCGGAAACTTCAGCTCGCGCGCCCAGGAGAGCATTTTTTTGCGCCCGGTCGAAGGTGTAGGACAGGTGCTTGTCATTGAAGACCGGCACGCTTCGGCCGGTCTTGCGGAAGACGTTGACGATCTCTTCCATCAACTCCAGGCGCGGGTAGAGAATCTGCCCTTTGTCGTTGCGCGGATAGTTCCCATGTTCGGCGATGAGCATCACGCCCTCGACCGCCAGATTGCCGTTATCGGTCAGCGCTTCCTCGACGGCCCGGCCGCGGTCGCCCCCAAAGCGCGTGACGCGGATGCCGAACTCCTTGCCGACCACCCGAGAGAGATCGTTATCGGGCGACTGATCGACATAGATCGAGTGGACGTAGTGTTTGGGCACATGCAATTGGCCGCCGCGGGCGTAGCCGTAGATGAAGCGCCCGCCGATGTGGTAGGCGTGCGACAGCGGGCGGTAGACCGTCGAGATGATGGCGAGCGGTTTGCGTCCCTTGTTGGACGGCTTGGCCGGCCGCGTGCGCGACAGGGGGAGCGATCCTTCGGGCGATTCCGCCGACGACACGCCGCCGGCGAGGGTGAGGGCGGCCGCGGAGGCCAGGAACTTGCGACGCGAACAGCGCTGTTGTCGGTCTTCCATGGTGCGGTCCAGCCGGAAGGCGTGAGGTAGGGTGGCGGGCGCGGGGCCGTTTCTTTGAACTTACCACGCGAACGGTTGTCTGGCCAGCTTATATCTTCGCGCACATAGCCCCCGGCTTGCCGGGGGAAACTCTCACCCCGGCAAGCCGGGGGCTACGTGACGGACTTGCCGGCGCCGGCGCTGGCTCTACAATGAGCCTTTCTATCGCAACGAATCGAAGGATACGCGGGAGGAAGACATGGCTCAGCGTCGCGGGACCGGACGGCGAAAAGTGGGTCGCAAGAAGCGCCGGATGCGGGCGCGCATCCGTCATCGCAAGTAAGAGTAAAGACTCAGGGGGCTGACGCCCCCGCTCAGCCGGCGGCGGATCGCTCCGCCTCGTGTTTGAGCCGCTCTTGCAGGAAGGCCAGGACGGCCGCTTCCTCGGGCGGCAACTCCGCCAGAGAACCGGCAATCTCTTTCTCCACCCGCTGCCGCAGCGTGCTCAGAAGCGATCCGTCCAGGTAGGCGTTGATGACGCCGGGATGGACGTAACACTTTCGACACACCGCTTTCGTGTTGCCCAGGCGCTTCGAGACGGACTCGATGGCGTCCACGACGTTGCGCTTGGCCTGCGCCTCGGAGTCGAACGCCTCGAACTCGCGCAGGGCGCGGGCGGCCAGCACGGTCCCCGCCCAGGTCCGAAAATCCTTGGCCGTGAACTCCTGCCCGGCGATCTCCTGCAAATATCCGTTCACGTCGGCCGAGTCGATTTCGCGCGGCGTGCCGTCCTCGTCGAGATACTGAAACAACTCCTGACCGGGCAGATCCTGGCAGCGCCGGACGATGCGGGCTAATCGGCGGTCGTCCACGCGGATGTTGTGCCGGACGCCACTTTTGCCGCGGAAGGAAAAGTGGACCGTCTCCCCCTCGACGCTCACATGACGGTTGCGCAGCGTGGTCAGGCCGAAGGAGCCGTTCTCACGCGCGTACTCCTCGTTGCCGACGCGGATGAGCGTGGTTTCGAGCAGGCGAACGACCGTGGCCAGCACCTTGGTGCGCGGCAGGCCGGGTTGGGCCATGTCTTTTTCGATGCGCGGCGGATGCGCGGAGCGCCTGCCCGAAGGCGATCAGCCGATCGTACTTGGTTTCATCGCGGACGGCGCCAGCGCGGATGATAGCGATATTGCTTGCGTCCCCTGGCGTCGTGTCCGGTCGCTTGCAGGTGGCCGTGGGCGACGGGGCAGATCCAAACGTCGGTCCAGGCCGGCGGGATGACCAGCGCGGATGCGTGCCAGAGTTTGGGGATCGCGGACGGCCTTGCCGTCGGAGTCAACATAATGGAAGCCCTTGCCGGCCCGAACGCGGCGGATGCCAGGCCGGTCGTCGCGGACGTAGCGCAGTCCCGCGGCCTGGGCCGATTCTAACGGGTCGATCGCGATGCGGAGGCGGCCGCGACGGGCGGCTTTCTTGAATGGACGTACTTTACAAGCGGTGCCGCCGTTGCCCCGAATGGATGTCATGGGTTGCCTCATCGGTTCCGATCAAAAAGACTTCCGCATGGGCAAGAAGTCTTTGGGAGGGATGAAGCAAACGAAATGCCAATCGGCGCTTTCAGGGCTTCTTGCCGTCGCGCTCAGGACCGCGCAGCTTCTCGAAGTAGCCTCGGGCCATGTCGCTGGCCGAACGCGGCAAACGCTGCCGGTCGAGCGCTTCGGGTTCTTCTTGCGTGGCCCGGCGAATCTCTTCGGCCATTTCGGCCGGCTTGCGCGGCCCCTTGAAACCGTCGCCGGGGATGTGATCGATAACATGCAATCGTCCCTTGTCCATCGGCGAATGCGCCCATTCCTCGCGGGACTTCGTGTCGCCGTCCTTGGACTGCGGCCGTTGGCCCGAAGCCTGAACCGGCTTGCCGTCGAGCGCCTGACAGACCGCCTGCCGCGCCGCCTGCAACTGCCGCAACTGCTGCTGGAGTTCCCGCGATTCGCCATTGGGATCGAGCCGGGCGAGTTTCTCGGCCGCCTCCGCCATCTTCTGCGCCGCCTCGTCGCCCTTGCCCTCTTTCAGGCACTTCTGGCACTCGCCCAGTTTGTCCGCCAATTCCTTCATCTCGCGCAGCGTCTCTGGATCGAGCTTGGCCATGTTTTGTTTCAGCTGATCCAGCTCGCGCTCCAGCTCTTCCTTGCTCAGCGCCCCTGGCGCTGCAAGTCGCGCAGCCGTTCTTTCGCCTCGTCGGAGCGCGTCAGGCGTTCGAGCTTGTCTTTCACGTCCTCTAGCTGCTTCTCCAGTTGCTCTTTCTGCTCGCGGCTGAGTTCCTGGTCCTTGAGCTTTTCGAGCTGTTCGCGCATCTCCTGTTTTTGTTCCTCGCCCAGCTTGTTGTCTTGCATCTTCTTGCGGAGGCGGGCCACTTCCTCATCCGCTTGCAGACGCTTGCCCAGCCGTTCCATCTCTTCCTTCGCCTTCTTGAAATCGGCCCGGTCGAGCGCCTTGTCGAGTTTCTGCGCCGGCCCGTCTTTTTTCTCCTTTTTGCTCAGCCGCTCGGCCTGCTTCATCCGCTCCTTGAGGGCGTCGGCGCGGTCGGCCAGCTCCTTCTCGCGCTTGCGCACCTGCTCCTCGGCGTCGGTGAGAATCCTTGACCAGCTCGCGCGCCTGCTCCTTCGTCTCGTGCGGCTTCTGCGCCAGCTTGTCCAGCTCCGCCTCCAGGCGCTGCAACTCCTCGGACTTGGGCCGCTCGCCGACTTTCGTGCCGGGTTTCTTTTGCAAGGGGCGCAGCGCCTTCTCGATCTCCGCCCTGGCGACGGCACTATCCGCGAGCGGCTCCGTCGTCTCGGCCTGGACCGAAGGGAGGGCCGGCTTGTAAAAGAAGGCCAGCAACAACAGGACCAGTGCACCGACCGGCACACTGGCGGCAAACCGGGGAATGCGCAGCGGGAAGCGGTCGCGGACGCGCAGGGGGCCAACGCGAGAGTTGACATCGGCGAGTAGCGCCTGTCCCGCGGGGGAGGCGAGTTCGGACTCCGAGAGGGTCAGGGCAGTGGTGACTCGTTCTTTCAGATGAAACCGTTCGTCGAGGGCCAGGGCGGCGTCGATCCGCGACGGCATCTGCCGCACCGCCCATACCAACGCCGCCACAGTTCCCACACCGAGGAGGATGCCGGCCGCGGCCCAGCGATACCACGCTTCCGCGTGAGGAAGCGAATATGGTTCGAGGAGGAACCAACAGTCCGACAGCGTTAGCGCGCCGATCCACGTCGCCGCCAGCGTTGCGAGCAAGCTCTGCCCAAACAACCGCCGGCGAACGCGGGAAACCTGTCGATCCAGCGGCGTCACGTTCGGTCGGGCCATCGTTCGTTCTCCCGTGAAAGGGAACACCCCCCACTATAACGGTAGGACACCGAGGCCGACAACGCGATCCGTGTCATCCGGGCGGCCAGGTCAGATCGCGTCCGCCGAGCAAGTGCAGGTGCAAGTGCGGCACCGTCTGGCCGGCGCGTTCCTTGCAGTTGAGCACCAGCCGGTAGCCGTCGCCGATGCCGAGTTTGTCCGCCAGCTTCGCCGCCACCAGGTGCAGATGGCCGAGCAGTTCGCGGTCCTCCGGCTTGATGTCGGCGTGCGTCGGGATGACCTTGCGCGGGATGATAAGCACATGCACTGGCGCTTGCGGGTTGACATCGTGGAACGCCACGCAGTGCTCGTCCTCGTGGACGATGCGGGCCGGGATCTTCTTCTCGACGATCTTCAGGAAAATGTTGTCCGCGAGCATGAAACGCCCTCCTGATTCAAGGTAGCATTCCGCGTAGCCTAGCCGGTATCATCACGGCATTCAACCACCAAACCCGGAGGGCGGTGATGGCGTGGATCATCGGCATCGACGAAGCGGGCTATGGGCCGAACCTCGGCCCGTTCGTCATGACCTCCGTCGCCTGCCGGGTTCCCGAACATTGCCACGACGCCGACCTGTGGCATTTGCTTCGCCCGGCCGTGCGCCGCGGCACGGATGCCGACGAGGGCCGACTGCTGATCGACGACTCGAAGATCGTCTACACCGCGCGCGGTCTGGCCGGACTGGAGCGCGGCGTCCTGGCGGCGCTGTGGCGCGGTGGGATCGAAGGTACTGCGTCCCTGGCGTCGTTCATCGAATGGGCGTGTCCCGACGACCGGGACGAATTGGCCTGCGAAGCCTGGTATCGGGGCGTGCAGGCGTTGCCGGTGCATGGGGTCGCTGAGGAGTTGAGTTCGGAGGTCGCTCGGTTTGATACCGCCTGTGCCGAGGCGGAGGTCGGCTGCTGGCACGTCCGCAGCGTCCTCGTCTGTCCGCGGCGTTTCAACGCCTTGCTCGACGAGAACGGTACGAAGGGCGCCGTCCTCGCTCACGCCCTCGCCAACCTGCTGCGCTGCCAGCGCGCGCGGCTGACGGGTGACGATCCGGTGTCCTTCTTCATTGACAAGCACGGCGGCCGCAACACCTACGCGGCCATGCTCCAGCACGCCTTCCTCGACGGGATGGTCTTCGCCGTGCAGGAAGGCATGGCCCGCAGCGCTTATCGCGTTTTCGGCCTGGGCCGCGACGTGACGCTGACCTTTCAGCCCCGCGCCGACGCCGAGCATTTCTGCGTCGCCCTGGCGTCGATGACGAGTAAATACCTGCGCGAGCTGCTGATGCTGGAATTCAACCGCTTCTGGCAAGAGCGTGTGCCCGATTTGAAGCCGACGGCCGGCTACCCCGGCGACGCCGCCCGTTTCTTCGAGGCGATCCGCCAGGCCGTCGCCACACTTGGACTGGGCGAGGAGGCCGTGTGGCGCAAGCGCTGACCTTACTTCGCTGCGATCGCTTCAATCTGACTGTTCTCGTCCAGCGTGATGCTCGAAAGTTCGCCGTTGTCCTTGGTGAAGTGGACCGTCACCACGACGATATCATCTTCCGGCACGCGGTCGGTGGCGATGCCGGTGGCCAGGAAATTGACGTGGCGAAACACGCCCTCGACGGTCGCCGGCCAGTGGCGGCGCGTGTTGATGGCCACCTTCTGCGTGATGCGGATGCGCTGGCCCGGCTGTAGGCTACGCACCAGCTTCGCCAGTTCGGGGCGAATCGGCCGGGTGGATGACGGCAGGGGGGAAGGCAGTTGCGTCACAGGACATCTCCTTGACCGGGCATGCCGCGGACCAGGGCGATCCGGCCGGTGCGGGCCAGCTCCAGGATGCTATAGGGGCGCATCAGCTCGATGAACGCCTCAATCTTGCGTTCCTGGCCGCTGATCTCGACCATCAGGTTCGAGGGGCTGATATCGACGACCCGGCCGCGGAACATCTCGACGAGCAGGGTGATCTCGACGCGCTGCTGCGGCGTGGCGTTGACCTTGAGCAGCATCAAATCGCGCTCGACGAAATCCTCGCTGCTGATGTCCTGCACCTTGACGACGGTGATGACCTTATCGAGTTGCTTGCGGACCTGTTCCAGCTCGGCGTCGTCGCCGTGGACGACGAAGGTGACGCGCGACAGGTCGGGCTGCTCGGTCTCGCCGACGGCGAGGCTGTCGATGTTGAAGCCGCGCGAGGCGAGCATCCCGGAGATGTGCGCCAGGACGCCGGGTTGGTTCTGCACCAGCGCCGACAGGACGTGCCGCATGACCGATCGTCTCCCCTAAAACCACAAAATACCACAGATGATCTTAGGAATCCGTGCGAGGGGAGCAATCGCCACCATTCGTACTCTTTCACGGGTCGAGGGAGACAGTCGTTCAGGTGCGAACGGGGTGTCGTAACATGGAACCTTACTTGGACGCGATCAGGTCTCGGCAACTGCTGACTGCGGTGTAGCGGACCGAAGCACGCAAGACGTCCGCCTACCGGCCCAGCCCAATCTTGGCCCGGGCCTCGTCAACAGCCTTCTGTTCCTCGGCGCTGAGCTTGGACTCGCCGAGGGTGACGACGACCTTATTTAGTGTCCCCGTGAATTTGAAGGGCATGTGGTAGTCCTCGCTAACCGGCGTGCCCGCGTCTTCCCCGACGTCGAAGGTCTCGTCCAGCGAGACGCGCATTGGCAGCGTACGTTCGATCCGGCCCCCGGCCACTGCCTTGCCGTCCACCAACAGCACGATAGCGCCGCCTTTGCCGAGACCGCCGTCGTACTTGAAGTCGGCGGTCAAGGTGTGCTTGCCGGCCGGCACTTTCTCCTTCGAGACAACGTTGTAGCGGGCTATCCCCGCGAGGTTGTAATGATAAACGAGCTTGCCGTTCAGCAAGTAAAGCCCGTAGCCGCCGAAGCGTCCTCCCTGCGTGACCAGCACGCCGTCGGCTCCCGCCTCCGGAATTTCAACCTCCGCGAGGATTTGGAAGGATTTGTTCTTCATGTCCGGCGCACTGCCTTCGGGGATGCGGACGATGCCGGGGTAATACGTAAAGACCTTGCGTCCACTGGTCAGGCTGGGACGAATCGACACGTCGAAGCGCTCGATGCGGCTGTTGTCCAGAGGCATCACGTTGTAACGGCCGGCCTCGGCCCAGAAAAGCTCCTTTAGCTCCCGGAGCTTGGCCGGATTCGCCGCGGCGAGGTCCTTCGCCTGCGAGAAGTCTTCGGCCACGTGGTAGAGTTCCCATTTGTACTCACCAATGGGAACCAGCTTGGCCGTCACGTCCCAGGGAGCCAGCGCCGGTGTCGTGCTTGCCATCCACCCGTCGTGGTAAATGCCGCGGTTGCCGAGCATTTCAAAATACTGCGTCTTGTGGCGTGAGGCGGCCTTGGCGTCGGCGAAAGTGTAAACCAGGCTTACGCCTTCGACCGGCTTTTGGGCCACGCCGTTGATGCTGGACGGAGATTGAATACCGCATGCCTCCAGGATGGTCGGAGCGATATCGATCACAGAGCAGAATTGCGAGCGGATACCTCCCTTGTCCTTAATGCGCGCCGGCCAGGAGATGACAAGGCCGTTGCGTGTGCCGCCGAAGTGGCTGGCGATCTGCTTGGTCCACTGGAAGGGCGTGTCCATCGCATGCGCCCAGCCGACCGGGTAGTGGTTGTTGGTCATCGGGCCGCCCAACTCGTCCATCCGGCGCTGCACCTCCTTGAAGTCCTCGGGGATGCCGTTCAAGAGCGCCAACTCGTTGAGCAGGCCCTGCGGGGTCCCCTCGCCGCTGGCGCCATTATCGCCCTGTATGTAAATGACCAACGTGTTGTCCAGGTCACCCATCTGCTCGATCATGTCGAGGACGCGACCCATCTGGTAATCACAGTGCGAAAGGGCGGCCGCGTAGACCTCCATCATGTGGGCGAAGACCTTCTGGTGGCCGGCATCGAAGGAGTCCCAGGCGGGGATGTTCGCCGGCCGCGGCGTGAGCTGGGTGTCCGCCGGGATGATGCCCAGCTTCTTCTGGTTCTCGAAGGTGATCTCGCGCTGCTTGTCCCAGCCGTGATCGAACTTCCCATTGAACTTGTCGATCCACTCTTTGGGAGCGTGGTGCGGGGCGTGAGCGGTGCCGGGGGCGTAGTAGGCTAGCCAGGGTTTCTGCGGAGCGACCGCGTGCAGCGTGCGGATGCGGTCGATGCAGCGGTCGGCCATGTCCTTGTCGAAGAAGTAGTCCTTTTGATCGTGCGGTGGCTCGACGGGTTTAACGTTCTCATAGATAGCGGGCGCCCACTGGTTGGTGTCCCCACCGAGGAAACCGTAGAAATACTCGAAGCCTAATTTTACTGTGTCCCTCAAGTCCGTTGGTTAAAGCGTCGCGGTGGCAAGCGTTTCCGTTGTCGCCAGTGATAAAGACGTGCTTCCTCGTTGCGACGCAAACGACGGCTCATCCGCCGCCGACTCCGTGGCGGACGGTGATACCCCAAACGCTCGCTCAGCAAACACGCCAGCAAAGCCGCCACCTGCGGCACCGTCAACGCCGGCGTCTGCCTTTTTTCCCCGCCTGGTCTCCTCCGTCAGGAACCAGGTCGCCAACAACGCTAACGTCTGATGGTGGTGCCAACCCGACCAGGTCCGCACCTGATAATCGCCCAGGCCCGCCTCGCCCTTGGCACGCCTCAGGCACTCCTCGATCCGGTGTTGGGCCTTGAACACACGAGCGAATTCGGACACCTCCGTGGCCAGCGGAGCATTGGATAGCAGGTAGTCGTGCTTGCAGGAGCCATCGCCTTGCCGCTCACGGAACACCACCAATAACTCCGGCACATCCGACACCCGGCCTTCCGTGCGGGCTTGCACCAACGTCCACGCCATCTGCACCACCAGCGGGCCTTTCTCGCCGTCGCGGACCTCGACCGTCTCCCAGGCCGATTCCGCCAAGGCCGCACACCACTGCTGCACCGATACAAACGGCACACGCCGCCGCCGGCCACCTCTTGCCGAGGGCGGAGCGGTCGCCGTCAGGTCCCGCACCGACGTGTTGCAGGGAACGGCCAACAGGTAACGTTCTTCGCGTGACCGCAATTGCTCGCGAAACCACGAGCAACGGCCCAACTCGTCATCCCCGGAGATCCAGGCATGCGGCAGTAATGGTCCCCGCTCGTCCAGCATTTCCAAAGCCAGTTCATGCCGCGTGCGGAAGCGGACATCCGCCGGCACACCGGCCTTCTGGCGGCGACGCTTCCGCCGGGCCCATTCCTTGGGCAAGTAAAGGCGGACATCGACCAGGGCATGTTCCGAGCGGGAGACGTAGCCGAGGTAGATGCCGACCTGACAGTTATCGACCTTGCCCAGGCGGCCGCACCACTGCCTTTGCACGCCGACGGACTCCTTGCCCTGCTTGGGGAAGGCGGAAGGGTCGAAGACCAACACACCATCGTCCCGGCCCAATTCGGTTCCTACCTGGCGTGCCAGTTCGGTCAGCAGGGGCTGATGGTCCCAGTCGGCTTGTCCCATGAACTTTTGCAAGCCCTGGCGTTCGCGGTCATGGAGGTAGGCGATGGATTCGACATTCTTGCTGCCGAGGTCGGACAAGAGTCCCTGGACGTAGTGGTGGGCGTTGGCCTGTTGCGGGGGCGTTGGCAGGGCGTCGAGGAAGGGTTGCAGGAAGGTCTGCAGTCGTGGCAGGACGCCCCGGAGCAGGGTGGGCGGGACGTGGGCATCGTCGAGCAATTGGGCCAGGCGGACGCGAAAACGTCGTTCCATCGGCGAGCTCCTTTCAGCGGCTGGCGATCACTGAAAGAAGGTTATAGGCCAAGAAGTTACGAGCGAGCAGAGCGGAGGACACAGTAAAACTAAGCCGGTAGGCCACAGGTCGAACGGCCCTGCCTGGCTGCTGTGCCAGTCGGGGACGTTGTGGTTTTTGCCGTACCAGCCGGTGTTCCAGCCGTTCTGCTTGAGGACCTCGGCAAACGTCCCGCAGCTCTTGGGCATCAGGCTGTGGTAGCCTGGATAGCCGGTGGCCAGCTCCATGACGCAGCCCGTGGAACAGGAATGGTGATTGCGCCCGTGAGCAGCGCGGCACGCGTGGGCGAACAAAGGGCGGTTGTATGGAACTGGTTGTAGCGCAGCCCGTTCTTGGCCAGGCGGTCGAATGTCGGGGTTGGGATCGGCCCGCCGAACGTGCTGCTGGCGCCGAAGCCGACGTCATCGGTCAGGATGAGCAAGATGTTGGGAGCGCCTTTCGGAGCCTTCACTTCCTTGGGAAAGTCGGGGGTCGAGTCCCTGACAGTGCGGCCGATGGTGCCCCGGAAGGGCGCATCCGGCTTCGGGAGCACGTTCCCCGGTGGGTCCGATTTCTGTTCTTGGGCTAGAACGGCGGGCAGCCGGCCCGACGCGGCCAGCCAGCCGAGTAGTGCGCCAGCCGCGAGCACAGCCGCGGTGGCCAGAGACGTTCGTGTTCGCATGACGCCGCCTCCGAGAGTAAGCAGTCAGAACGGGCAAGAACCTGTCCAGCGTGCGGCCGCTGAAGAGCGACATCGCCGGTACCCACCTCGCGAGCGGCCGAACACCAGGACGTGCAACGGGCATTTTACGGGAAGGCGCAGCAAGCGGCATCTGCTGCAAGATGGGTGATGCGGCCCAAGCCTTCACGAGTTCGTCACGTGTTGTTGCGCGCTCCGGTCAGATCGACGGGAGTGCGCAAGCCAATCTGCGTAAGCTGCTCCGGTCCGCAACACCGCCGCGTCCAACGAAGTTCCGCCAGTCTGCAGCGGACCTCTCGACCTCGGCGCGAGGACGAGATCGCCAGCGCGCTGAGGACGGACACACCCTCCGCAAGTTCGCTTCAAGGCGGAAAGCGCGGAGGACTAATCGACCGAGGCATCCACCGGCGCTAATGTTGCCGCGAAGCGCGGCCACAGATTCGATGTCACGATACCTTTGCCAACCTCGGGCCGAGAATGGTTACCCACCGTTCATACCACGCCCAGTTCCTTGCCGACCTCGGCGAAGGCGGCGATGGCGCGGTCGATCTGTTCGGGCGTGTGGGCCGCCGACATCTGGATGCGGATGCGCGCCTGCCCCTGCGGCACGACGGGATAGCTGAAGCCGATGACGTAGATGCCGCGCTCCAGCAGGGCGTCGGCCATGCGCGTCGCCAGGGCGGCGTCGCCGAGCATGACTGGCATGATCGGATGCTGTCCCGGCTTGAGCGGGAAGCCCGCGCCTTCGAGGCCGGCCCGCATTCGGCGCGCGTTGGCGTGCAGCCGATCGCGCAGGGCGCTACTCTGGCCGACGAGTTCCAGCGCCTTGAGCGCGGCCATGACGATGGGCGGCGGCAGGGCGTTAGAAAAAAGATACGGCCGCGAGCGCTGACGCAAGAAGTCGACCACTTCCGCCCGCCCGCAGGTGAAGCCGCCGGACGCCCCGCCCAGCGTCTTGCCGAGCGTGCTCGTGATGATGTCCACGCGGTCCAGCACGCCCAGATGTTCCGGCGTGCCGCGGCCGCCCGCGCCGAGAATGCCGGTGGCGTGGCTGTCATCGACCACCACGATCGCATCGTGGCGGTCGGCCAGATCGCAAATCTCCAGCAGTTTGGCCATCGCCCCATCCATCGAGAACACGCCGTCGGTGACGATCAGCCGCAGCCGATTGCTGGCGGTTTCGCTGCAAACCGCGTTCCAGCTCGCCCATGTCGCCGTGCCGGTAGCGGACGCGCTTCGCCTTGCACAGGCGGATGCCGTCGATGATGCTGGCGTGGTTCAATTCGTCGCTGAGGATGGCGTCCTCGTCGCCCAGGATCGTCTCGAACAATCCGCCGTTGGCGTCCCAGCATGAGCTGTACAGGATGGCGTCATCCTTGCCGAGAAAGCGGGCGATGCTGCTTTCGAGCTGCTTGTGCAAGGTCTGCGTGCCGCAGATGAAGCGCACCGAGGCCATGCCGTAGCCGAAGCGACGCAGCCCCTCGTGGGCCGCCTCGACGATGGCGGGGTGGTTGGCCAGGCCGAGGTAATTGTTGGCGCAGAAGTTGATCACCTCACGGCCGTTGACGTGGATGGCCGCGTCCTGCGGTCCCTCGAGCTGCCGTTCGCGCTTGTACAACCCGCGGGCGCGCAAGTCGTCGAGCTGGGGCCGCAAGACCTCAAGCAGGTGCGTATCGCTCATGTCCGTTACCTAATTATTCGAGAGCGGCGCCGGCGGCCCCGTGACGATGCCGTTGGTGTTCTCCTCCTTGAGGATCTCGTCGATCTCCTCGCGGAGCAGCTCCTCACGCTGCAACAGCGCCTCGACCAATCGTTCCATCAAATGGCGATGCGTTTGCAGCAGGTTGTACGCCTGGTCGTCGGCCTCGCGGAGGATGCGCCGCACTTCCTCGTCGATCACCTCGGCCGTGCCCTCGCTGAAATCGCGCGGCTCCTGGATCTCCTTGCCCAGGAAAATGTGTTCCTCGCCGACGCGGTAGGCGACCGGGCCTATGCGGTCGCTCATGCCGAATTGCGTCACCATCAGCCGGGCGATGCGCGTGGCGTCCTTGAGATCCTGATTGGCCCCGGAAGTTGCCTCGTCGAACACCAATCGGTCGGCGGCGCGTCCACCCATCGCCACGATGAGCCGGGCCATGAGCTGTTTCTTCGTGTAATCCAGCCGCTCCTCGTCGGGCCGAAAGCGCGTCATGCCCAGCGATCGGCCGCGCGGGATGATGGTGAGCTTGAAGATCGGGTCGGACTTGGGCGTCAGCCAGGCGCACAGGGCGTGGCCGGCCTCGTGGTAGGCAGTTCGCTTCTTGTCATCGGGCGACAGCACTTCCTCGCGTTTGGGGCCGATGAGGACGCGGTCGGCGGCCCGCTCGAAGTCGGCCCGGTCGATCTTGTTCTTGCCTTCGCGGGTGGCCAAGAGGGCAGCCTCGTTGGCGAGGTTGCGCAGGTCGGCTCCGGTCATGCCGATCATGCCGCGGGCGATCGTCTCCAGGTTCACGTCGTCGGCCAACGGCTTGTTGCGCGTATGCACCTTCAGGATGGCGAGCCGGCCCTGCCAGGTGGGGCGGTCGATGGTGATGTGACGGTCGAACCGGCCCGGCCGCAACAGGGCGGAGTCGAGCACGTCGGGACGGTTGGTGGCGGCCATGACGATGACCGTCTCGGTCGGCGTGAAGCCGTCCATCTCGCTGAGGATCTGGTTGAGGGTCTGCTCGCGTTCGTCGGAGCCGCCGCCGACGCCGGCCCCGCGCATCCGGCCAACCGCGTCGATCTCGTCGATGAACAGGATCGCCGGCGCGTTGTCCTTGGCGGTCTTGAACATGTCGCGGACACGGGACTGCGCCGACACCGACGAACATTTGGATAAATTCCGATCCGCTAATACTGAAAAACGGTACGCCTGCTTCCCCGGCCACGGCGCGGGCCAGGAGCGTCTTGCCGGTGCCGGGAGGGCCGACCAGCAGCACGCCCTTGGGCACGACGGCCCCCAGACGCTGGAACTTCTCCGGGGCACGCAGAAACTCGACGACTTCTTGCAGTTCGCTCTTGGCGTTCTGCATCCCGGCCACGTCGTCGAAAGTGACGCGCATCTTGCTGCGCTCGTAGCGGCGGGCCGGGCTTTTGATGTAGTTGCTCAGAAAACCGCCGCCCAGCGGGTCTCGGAAGCGCGGCAGCAAAAACAGAAACAGGCCCAGGATGATGAGGGCCGGCAAGACGATCACCGCCAGCGGTTGCAGGATCCACGACATGTGGTCTTCCTGCCGATCGACCGGCAACCCTTTCTCGGCCCGCTCTTGCAGTTGCTTGGCCAGCGCGCCGTTGTCCTCGATGTGCAGCTGGGCGACGGTGAATTTGGTTTTTCCGTTGAGCTTCTTTTTCAGGTCTTTCAGCTCATCGGGTATGTCATCCGGGTCTTTCAGCTCGCCGTTGATGTGGTCGCCGACGAGGGTGACTTTTTTGAGCTTGTCCTTGGTCAGCAGGGTCCAGAACTCGCCCCATTCGATGGAACCGGCGTTGGTTTGCGCGTTGAAGACGAACCAGGCGACCAGCAAGGCCAGCACGACGACCCAGATGAAATTGCCGCCCATGCCGGGCTGCTGCGGCCGGCGGCGCGGCTTGCCGGACGGGGGCGGATTCGAATTGGGACTGGGATCGGAGGGCATGAGAGGTCCTCAACTGCGTCTCGTCCGACTCAACTCCTGGTGCGCGTCCGTTGGCCACCCGGGGCACGGGAGGTCGGGGTGGTCAGGCGCCCTCACGCGGGACCGCACACAACGTCTAAGATAGCAAAAGCCGCGCAGCCTGACTACGCGAGGGCCGGCGTCCTCTCTTCCTATTGTAGGCACGCCCCGGCTCGAACGAGGACGAGGGCAATCCATGCCGTGGACCTGGCTGAAATCGTTGTGGCCGCGAAAAAGACGGTCGGCCTGCGTCATCGTGATGTACACGCGCCAGGGCTGCCATCTGTGCGACCAAGCCTGGGAGCAACTCGAAGCGGCCCGGCAACGCCACGGCTTCGCGCTGCGGCAGGTCGATGTCGATGGCAATCCGGAACTGGTGCGCGCCTACGACGAATGCGTGCCCGTGGTGACGATCGACGGCAAGGTGCGTTTCCGCGGAGTGGTCAACCGTGTGCTGCTGGAACGATTGCTGTCTCGTTAATAGGAGGAACGACCGATCATGTTCACGGAACTACCCCCCATCAGCGATATGCTCGTTACCGTTAAATCGCGTGAAGTGCAACGGGCCTTGCTGGCTGAAATGCGCAAGGATCGAGAAACGGCCCGTCGGCATTTCCTGGCGAGCGCACATCTGGAACTGGTTCTCGCCGCGGATTATGAGCAAGCGGGTGATTCACCGTTGTCCTTCCGAAGCCAACTTAGCGCCGCGTCGTGCTTCTGGCGCGGGCGAGTACGAACAGGCTCAACGCCGGTTTGAGGAGATGCACACGGCTTATCCCTCCCTCGCCGCGGAGATTGAGCAAGTGCGGATGGAACTGGTAAAGGATTATCCTCCCCCTGCACCCATTTCATGAGTGGAGAACAAATTCCCTCTTGCCCCGCCGTGCCGTCCGGTGTACATCCCAAGCCGCGCCCGCGCTGCGCCGCTTTCGCCGGTCCATTCGTTTTGGCGGGATGGGATGATCGTGTACGGATTCCGCGTGTCTCGTGTAAGCTGCTGTCTGGCTCTCTTCGCGTTGGCCCTGCTCTCCGGCTGCGATGACAGCCCCCCGCCGTCTGAGAAGCCGGCGGAACCGCCATCCGAAATCGGCCGCGATTTCGATTCGGCGACGGCCGGCACCATCCGCGGTCAGGTGGTTTGGGAAGGAGCCAGCCCCGAGGTGCCGCCCTATCGCGCCCCGGTCAGCCCGGCCGGAGAGCAGCGCGGCGGATCGCGCTTTCTCTGGCCCAACCCCAACGCCCCGAAGATTGATCCGCACACCAAAGCCGTGGCCGGCGCGGTCGTGTTCCTGCGCGGCGTCGATCCTCGCCAGGCGCGGCCGTGGGACTATCCGCCCGTCCGCGTCGAGCTGCGCGATTACCGGATCCACGTTCGCCAGGGCGAGAACGATGGTCCCTCCGGCTTCGTTCGCCGCGGCGATTCGATCACGATGGTGTCCGCCCAGGATCGTTTCCATTCGCTCCAGCTTCGCGGCGCCGCCTTACTCGCCCGCACCTTCGCCGACCGCGATCGTCCTTGCACGCAGTGTCTCGATCGCGCCGGCGTGGTCGAGATGATGAGCGGGTGCGGCTACTTCTGGATGCGCGGCTGGCTGTTCGTGGACGACCACCCCTATTACACGCACACCGACGCCGAGGGGCGATTTTCGCTCCCGCACGTGCCGCCCGGACAGTATGAGTTGGTATGCTGGCTGCCCGACTGGCACGAGGCCGGCCGCGAGCTGGACGCCGATACCGTGCTCATCTGCCGGCTGACTTTCCGCCCGGCCGTGGAAATCGCGCAGACTGTTCGGCTGGCCCCGCGGCAAACGCAAACCGTCTCGGTTCGGCTGCCCGCGGGACGTTTCGGCCCCTGACGCCGGCGGCCGGTCGCCCTTCTCAGAGGATTCAACTCTTGCTACATTGATTATTTGAGATATGGCCCGGCCCGGGCCGGAGCCGTCAGCAAACGGAGGAACGTGTGGCCTCGATCAACTACAGCCAGGTGCGCAAGGGCATGGTCATCGTCGGCGAAGACGGCCAGCTCTACACCGTGGTGGACCGCGATTTGAACACGCCGGGGAACTGGCGCGCCATCCTCAACCTGAAGCTCAAGAACCTCAAGACCGGCGCCGTCACGCCCCGGCGCTTCCGGCCCGAAGACAAGGTCGAGCTGGCCTATCTCGACAAGCGGCCGATGCAATACCTCTACAAGGAAGGCAGCGATTACGTCTTCATGGACAAGGAGACCTACGACCAGATCAGCCTCAATCAGGAGTTGGCCGGCGAGTTGATCCTCTATCTCAAAGAGAACGAGGACGCGCAGGTCACGTTCTACGAGGGCAAGCCGATCAGCCTGGAATTGCCGGCCACGGTCGAATTGAAGGTCGTCGAGACGGAGCCGTCCGTCAAGGGGGCCACCGCGGCGGCGCAGTTCAAGCCGGCCACACTGGAAACCGGCCTCAAGGTCACGGTGCCGCCGTTCATCGGTATCGGCGAGGTGATTCAGGTCGATACGCGAACCGGCGAATACCTCAGCCGGGCCAAGTAGAACAAAGTGACTCTCTACGAGCCGCGAGTGCCAGCGAGCGGGCACTATCCCGCTCGCTGGCACTCGCGGCTCGTGTCTTTTCCATGCGAGAAGAACGGGAGAGCAGGAGCGGGGTTCGGTGCGCCGGGGGGGAGAATCCCGATAAAGATCGACGGGCGATGTATGAATACCCCGACGGCCGAGTTAAGGCCCCGCCCTGCTCGCCGGATGATTTTTCCCGTCCGCTTGCTACTTGGACTGCGCCGGCGAGGCGCCGTGGCAAGACGAGGTAGCGGCCGAATCGTAACCCTTCTCCGGCGAAAGAGACCTCATCCCCCAGACCAGGGCGCTGCTGCCCAACAGGACTAACACCGCCAGGACCGACACGTAACGCAGCTTGCTGCGATTCATTTCGATCGCTGTTTCCGTCATCAACTCGACGACCGACAGCGCGACCAGGCCGGTGAGCGCTTTGCCCACGATGACCAGCAGGGCCGAATGCACCGTGGCCTGCACCAGCACCGCGGAGACCGGCGTCAACGCCGACGCATGTTGTTCGAGCAGGGCGGCCAGGCGGTCGGACGACGGCGCCAGCCGCGCAGCGTCAGCCGAGCGCGCAGCCGTTCGCGCGCCCGGCCAACGCGCGATTGCACCGTCCCGCGCGGGCAGCCGAGGTGGTCGGCCGCCTCGTCGCAGGTCTTGCCTTCCAGGTGGCAGAGGATGAAGGCCGTGCGATATTTTTCGGGAATCTGGCTCAACTCGGCGTCGAGCATTTCGCGCAATTCCCGCCACGCCGTGAGATCCGCCGGGTCGCTGCTTTTGACGTCGATCGGCAACTCGTCCAGCGGCTTCTCGGTCTGGTTGCGCCGGGACGAGCGTCCCTTGGCCCGCAGGGCGACGCGGTATGCGACGGTGTAGAGCCAGCCGCTGACGGAATCGCGTTTGCCGATGGAAGCGGCTTTGCGGGCCAGCATGAGAAACGTGGCCTGGAAAGCGTCCTCGGCGTCCTGCGTGTGTTGCAGCACGCGCCGGCACACGCCGTAGACCATCGGCCCGTGCCGCCAGATCAACAGCTCGAACGAGGCTTCGTCGCGCTTCTGAAGGAACCGCTCCAGCAACTCCGCATCGCTGACGACGCCGGCCAGGGAGGGCCGCATCCGTCGCTGAATGTGCTCAAGGATCGTCTGCATTGGCGTTGCCATGCTGCGCTTTCTCCGTAAGTGAGTCATTCTACTCATATAGAGACAGCGACATTCGACCCGCTTCCCACTTTTTGCCGCCGGGGGCCGAAAAGCGAGATCATTTGTACAGCGACCTGCCAACGGTTAGGCAAGGTTCTCTACGTAATCCGACTGCTCTCGTGGATTTTTTATTCCTTGCCCGTCCGTGAAATCTTTGTTTAGCCGCGAAAGGAACGCCACAAGGCCGGTGCGTAACCGATGAGCATCCCGGTGATAAGCCCGCCCGCATGGGCCATGTTGGCGACGCCACCGATGAGAAAGCGAGCACCCGGCGCCATGCACAGGAAGAAACAGATCATCATAAAGCCGATCGTGCGCGAGCTAATGCCCAGGCCGAGTTCGGGCTGGAAACGCGCCTTCATCCAGATGTAGCCGAACAGCCCATAAACAACACCGGACATGCCGCCGAACGTGGGCATCCACTCGGCGTGTAGGACCGAACCATTCCAATCGAAATGACCGAGGAAATACTGGCATAGGTTGGAAACGACGGCCAGGACCAGAAGGAGCGGCACGTAGCGCAGGGCACCGCGCGTGCCTCTCGATCGCGCCGCCCAGGCCGTATAGCCAGAACATGTTGAACACCAGATGCAAGATGCCGAAGTGAATGAAGATGGGTGTCACGAGACGCCAGATTTGGCCGTCGAGGATCGGCTCCAGCCCCGGTGAGCGTATCGCATAGCCAATCGGCTCCTCGTCTTCTCTCGAAGGCAACGTGGAGGAGTTGCGATACACCTTAACCACTTCATAGCGAGAGATCGACAGGGCTTGCACCACATCGAAACTCTCGCTGCTTCCCTCGGAGAGAAGCATGGCGATGATGCTGGCGACAATCAGCGCGATCGTGATGGGACCGGCGGCGCCGGCGTTGCTCATGCGGCGGTTGAAGCGATCTTGCCGGCGGTGATACGCTTTCTCGACGCTCGCCTTTTCGCGGCGCAGGGCGTTGGCCTCCCGCGCGGCGGTCGTGTAGCGCGGGTCGCTCGGATTGCGGTTGAACTCGTCCAGCTCCTGGCGGGCGCGGGGCACCTGATCTTCATCGCGGACCCATAAGGCCCATCCGTTCGACTGCTGCTCCACCTTGGTTTCGATGCGCAGCGTCAGCAGGTAGTCGGCCAGCGTTTGGGCCGCGTCGGAACTGGGCAACGTGGTAAGCTCGCGCATCGGTGCCTTCCCGCAGGGGGCGAACACCGTTCATGCTACGGCAAGAGGACGGCCGCTCCAAGAGGCGGCGGACTCCCTTGCTGCGCTGCGGGCTGGTAAAGCACCGCTGTCAGTTCGGCCTCGCGCTGGTGGTGATGATCTCGGACTGCTCCTGCGTGCCCATCGGCTCGATGCGCACGTCGTCGAAATACACCGTGCCCATGCCCGTCAGCGCCAGCGTAACGTGAATCGAGCCGGAAGGCGGCACGCGGCGATAGAGGATGAATCGCCTCCATTCCGACGGCAGAGTCAGCCGCACGGCCAGCGGTTCGCCGCCGGCGCTGTCGTAGAAAAGCGCTCCGTCCGGCGAGCCGATGATCGGCGCAGACACCTTCATCCAGGCGCTGATGCGCACCAGCGTGCCGGGGTGCAAGCGCACGGCCGGGCTATGAATGGCCAGGAACGTGCGCTCCAGCACTTGCGGCGGAAGGATAGTGTTCTTCGCACTGATCTTGAGCATGAGGCACTGCTTGCCCTCGCGAACGTCGGTGGCCACGCGCTTGGCCTGCGTCTCCACGTCGTCGAGCGAGGGAACCTCGTCCATCGCCCAGCCCGGCGGCTTGCGGTCGGGCGGCGACTCGAAATCGCCTTCGGGCAGCACATTCGTTCCCGGATGCAAGCGCGTCAATTCGTCGATGAATTCCCAGTAGCGCGGCAGCGTGAAGAAGCTGACCGCCAGAGGGCAGGCCACCGGCGTCGTCAGCCGTTTCATCGCATAGTCCCAGTGCTCGCGCATGAGCAGGCGCTGCGCCCGCAGGGACAGGTGGGCGTCGTTGTAGGCGTCGCTGTATTTGCCGTTGACGCGATGCTGCCGGCTTTTCTCCAGCCATTCGCGGGCCGTGTTGAGCAGCTGATCGCCGTCGGGCAAGGTCTTGCCCATCTCCTTGAGCTGCTCGTGAACATGGGCCACCTTGACCAGTTCTTCCTGCGCCTGATCGTGGGTCCACTGGGCCGCATCCTTGCCCATCTGCCGCTGCTGATCCTGAAAGCGGACGACCAGGCCGGTCGGTCCCAGGTCGCCGGTGAAGACGATGGCGGCGGTCAGGTCGAACTTCTCCAGGTTGATCTCGCGTCCGCCCAGGACCGGCTTGGTCGGATACGAGCGGAATCGGCCGGGCGAGACTTCCCAGGCGAGATAATTCTCCGGCACCATCGGCACCTTGATGATGAGCCGGGACACGTACCCCTGCGGCGGCACGTATTGCGTGCCGGGACCGACCCAAATGGGCAGCGCGAGGACGGCCTTATCCGTCTTGATGACGGCGGCCTGGACGCAGGGGTGCGAGGTCTCGATCCACTGCGGCGGCTCCTTGGAGGCGACGAGCAACGGCTCCAACATGCGGAATTCCTGGTTGAGCAGAGCCAGGGCCAGCAAGCGATCGCGTCCCATGTGGCTGTCGGCCAGGAAGCGATCGGACCAGAAGCCCAGCCCGCGGTAGCCGGCCCCGACGGCGGTGTAAGCCAGCAAGCGGATCTGTTCGGGATGCGGGCCGATCGGTTCGGTGAATCGGCCGGTCGTCTTCTCGTAGGCGGTGGTCATGAACCAGTCGGGCAGGTGCGTTTGAATCCAGGTCCAGCAGAACGGGTTGGGCGGCATCAGATTGCGGCGCTGAATCAGCCAGTTGCGATAACCCGTCAACTCCAGGCTGGTCATCAGCGGCCAGCGGTGGGTGCCGAGCATCAACTGTTGATCGCCGCCGATCCAGTAACTGCGGAAGCCATCGCTGATGTCGGCGGCCAACGGGCGCATCGGGTCGATGCTGTGAAAGGAGCGCGCCGTGCCGATGAGGCGCGTCGATTGCTCGAACGGCAGGTTGCCGCCGAGGTCCCAGCACAACACCGCCTGCTCGTTGAGAAATCGGCCGACGTTGCGGTAAAACGCTTCGTTATTGGACGTGAGCTGTCCCGGCACCTTGCCCGCCGCCGGCGGCGCCAGTTCCGGCGGATGCAGCGTCGGCACGATCCAGAAGCCGAGGTTGGCCGCGTCCTCGATCAGACCGGACGGCGTGGTTTCGTCGAGCCAGACGGTGTTGAAGCCGGCCTTGCGAAGGACGCCCAGCGGCGTACCCGTGTGACGGATGCCCATCAGAAAGAAGCGCTCGCCGCCGACGAGGAGGTGATTGCCGCGCAGCTGAATTTCGTCGGCGCGGCGGTTGATGGCCGGCCGCGCAGGTGCGATTTCGTGGCCGGTCGCCGGGCCGGTCGTTTGGGTTGGCGCGTCGAAGACCGGCCCCGCTTCGAGGTCGTCGATCCAGACGCGCGTATCGCCGGGGCCGGCGTACACATTCAGGATGAGCTGGTCGATGTAGGCGTCGGTCGTGACGACATCACGCTTGAGGTTGCCGGCCAGGAGCGGTTGTTTCTGGCGCAGCAGTTTGACCGGGTCCGGCAATTTGACTTGCTGCCAGTGGTTGACGTTTTGATAGCGGTCGCCGTCCAGCAGGACGGTCAACGGCTGCCCGGGATTGTTCGGATCTTTGTCCTTGGGAAAGACGACGCGGGCCAAGAGTTGCACGCCGGCCCGGTTGGCCCGTAGCCACAAGCTGATACTGAGGTCGTCCGTGACGGGCGCCCGGCCGAAACCGTAGGTGTAATGAATGAAGCTGCCGCGCTCGGCTTCCAGTTGAATCGTCTCGGAGCGCTGGCCGTCGTGGATGTATTCGTCGGTGAGGCGGTGGACTTTTTCCTTGAAGGCGGCGTCGTGCGGCCCCTGCACCCACACGGGATCGCGGGCCTCGAAGCCGTACTGAATCATCTGCTGGCCGTGGGCGACAGCGACGCTCGCGAAGGTCAGGCAGGTCGCCGCGAATGGGATGAATCGTTTCATGCTTCGCCGCTCCTTGCGTTTTGCGCACTCTCCCAGCCCAACGTCGGGCGGAAGAGATACCACAGGAGCGCGAACGGACCAAGAGCATTTCGCGGCGCAAAAGTTTAGCCGCGAGCCGCAGGCGAGCGCGTGGGACGCGCTCGCCTGCGGCTCGCGGCTAAACGAAAAGGGATGGGATCTTAAAGCGCTTTGTGACCGTTGAAACCGCCAAACCCCTTGCCGGCGAAGCCGCCGCCGAAGCCGAAGCCAGTCGGGAGGCCGAAACCACCGAACCCGCCGGGGAAGCCTCCGAAACCGCCCCGGAACGCGCCGAACCCTCCGGGAAAGCCACCCAAAGCGCCAAACCCACCGAATCCTCCGGGGAAACCGCCCAAGGCGCCAAACCCGCCGAACCCACCAGGGAAACCGCCCAGAGCGCCGAAGCCGCCGAACCCGCCGGGAAAACCTCCCAACGCGCCGAAGCCGTTAAAGCCACCGAAGCCGCCCGCCATTCCGAAGGCGCCGCCGCCAAAACCGCCGAACCCACCGAAGCCGCCAAACCCGCCGCCGAATCCCGTGAAGCCACTGAATCCGGCGATGCTGCCGAAATTGAAGCCAAAGGCGCCGCCCATGTTACCCGACATTTGGAGCATGAAAAAGGCTTGCTGCTGGTAGGGCATCTGGAAGCTATTGACCACGCCGAGCATGGGGGCGACGGGGATGCGCCCGCCCGGAACCTGGCCGTTCGAGACGGCGGGCACCGACAGGCCGGCCACCACCGCGGCGAACCCGACAACATACCCCAAGCGAAGCAGTCGGATCAGAGTGAACATGGCTGTCTCTCCAAGAGATTGCCGAATGGGTCCCGACGACGCTCGATTCCGCCGGGAATAAAATGCAACTCATATGCCGCTTGAGGAGCCTACTTCGCGGATCGGACTCCTCCGTTTCAAGAAGCCTTCTTCTGGGGACGTGCCGGACGCTCTCTCTAATGGTGGATTATTGGAGTCGTCTTCGCCTCGGTCAAGAGATGTTGATGGGTTCGACTGTGGATTTGTTTATGGACGGGCCTGGGCGAAACGTCCGGGGCGGACGCGACGCCTTGTAAGAAGCGGCCGGCCCGCTATACTAGCATTTTCCGTATGAGGCCATCGAGGACGGGAGAGCGATCATGGGCAGACAATGCGACGTGTGCGGCAAGAAGCCCGTTCTGGGCAACCACTACGCCCGCCGCGGCAAGGCCAAGTACCTCGGCGGCGTCGGCCGCAAGGTCACGGGCATCAGCCGCCGCGCCTTCAACCCGAATTTGCAGAGCATTCAGTGTCAGGTGGGCGGCTCGGTCAAGCGCATGCGCGTGTGCGTGCAGTGCATCCGCAGCGGTCGCGTCCAGCGCCCCAGCGCCGCCGGCCGTTCCAGATGCCGACCAACCTGTAGTCGTCACCGCGAGGCCGCCATGTCGTTGACGGCGAAAGAAGTCCAATGGGTCGCGCACCTGGCCCGCTTGCAGCTGAGCGAGGCGGAGCTGGAGACGATGACGCGCCAGCTCAGCGCCATTGTGGATTACGTCGATCTCTTAAAGCAAGTCACCACCGACGGCGTGGAGCCGATGGCCCACGCCCTGGCGGTCCAAAATGTCTTCCGCGCCGACGAGCCGGCGGACTCGCTGCCCGTGGCCGACGCCCTTGCCAACGCCCCACAGCGCAAGGGCGATTTCTACCGTGTGCCGGCCGTGCTGGAATAATTCTCGTCATGCTCGAACGCACCGCCACGGAACTGCTCGCCCTTCTCTCTCGCGGCGAAATCACCGCCGAGGCGCTGACGGACCAGTACCTGCAAGCCATCCGCCGGCGCGATCCCCAAATCCGGGCGTTCCTGCACCTCGACGAAACCGGCGCGCGCGAGCAAGCGCGAAACGTCGATGAACGTAGGAAACGCGGCGAACTGCTCGGCCGACTGGCCGGCGTTCCAGTTGCCGTCAAGGATCTGCTTTGCACGCGCGGCCAGCCGACCACCTGCGGCAGTAAGATGCTGCAAAACTATCGCCCGCCCTACGACGCCCACGTCATCGGCCGGCTACGCCAGGCCGACGCCGTACTGATCGGCCGCACGAACATGGACGAATTCGCGATGGGTTCGTCCACGGAAAACAGCGGCTTTCAGATCACGAGCAACCCGTGGGACCTGGAGCGCATCCCCGGCGGTTCCAGCGGCGGCTCGGCCGCCGCCGTCGCCGCTTGTGAATCACCGCTGGCCCTCGGCTCCGACACCGGCGGCTCGATCCGCCAGCCGGCCGGCCTGTGTGGCATCGTCGGTATGAAGCCGTCTTACGGCCGGGTGTCGCGCTTCGGACTCGTCGCCTTCGCCAGCTCGCTCGATCAGATCGGCCCGCTCAGCCATGACGTGACCGACACCGCGTTGCTCCTGGAGGTCATCGCCGGCCACGACCCGCGCGACAGTACCAGCGTGGACCGTCCTGTCCCCAATTGTTCACGCAGCGTCGAGCAGCCGGTGACGCCGCTGACCCTCGGTGTGGCTCGCGAACATTTCGAGGCGGGACTCGATCCGGAAGTCGAGCGCAGCGTGCGTGAGGCGCTGAAGGTTTACGAATCGCTCGGCGCGAAGATTCAGGAAGTGTCCCTGCCGCACAGCAAATACGCCATCGCCACCTATTATCTGGTGGCCACGGCGGAGGCGTCGAGCAACCTGGCCCGCTACGACGGCGTGCATTTCGGCCACCGCTCGTCCGGGCATACGGATCTCATCGACATGTACTGCCGTTCGCGCGGCGAGGGCTTCGGCGCCGAGGTGAAGCGCCGCATCATGCTCGGCACCTACGCCCTGTCGAGCGGCTACAAGGACGCTTACTACGTGAAAGCGCTCCAGGTCCGCCGGCTGATCCACGACGATTTCGACAAGGTATTCGCCTCCTGCGATGCCGTCGTGGGGCCGACCTCCCCCTCGGCCGCGTTCAAGATCGGCGAACGCAGCACCGACCCGCTGGCGATGTACCTCGCCGATATTTACACGATCAGCGCCAACCTGGCCGGCATCCCCGGCATCAGCATTCCGTGCGGCTTCACGAAGGCGGGCCTGCCCATCGGGCTGCAAATCCTCGCCGCCCCGTTCGAGGAGGAGAAACTACTGCGCATTGCGCGCATGCACGAACGCGCCACCGACTGGCACACGCGCCGCCCGAAACTGGCAGCTCAGCCCTCCGCGTGATTCCGCGCCGCCCACTCCTCGCGCAGCACCGCCATCATGATCGTGTCCCAGTAACGGCCCTCGCGGAAGGTGTCCTGTCGCAGTCGGCCCTCGATTCGGAAGCCGACTTTCTCGTACACACGCTGGGCACGCTGGTTGTCCTCGTAGACGCGCAGTCCCACGCGGTGCAGGTTCAGCGTGTCGAAAGCGTAGCGCACGATCAGACGGGTCGCTTCCGTGCCGTAGCCCTTGCCCCAGGCGCTTTTCTCACCCAGGAAGATGCCGAACTGAGCATGACGATTGCGCGAGTCGATCAGATGCAATCCGGTCCCGCCGAGGAGTTGGTCCGTCTCGCGGGCCACGATGCCGAGCACGACGTCGCTGTCGCTCTCGCTGATTTTGCGCAGGAACGCCTCCTCCGCGAGACGCGTCAGAGGGGGGTGATGGGCACGCAAGTGGCGTATCACTTCCCGGTCGTTGAGCCAGGTCGTCAGCGGGGCGGCGTCTTCCAGGTCGAGCGGACGAAGATAGACCTTCGTGCCGATCAAAAACGGATTTTGCATGAGGCCCTCGCGTTGGGGAAAGTTCGATTGCGGCGGATGCCGCACGTCGGTAGTGGTTTAGGGTTTGGCACGCTGGCAGCGTGCCCTACGTAGGGCACGCTGCCAGCGTGACACACAAGCCGCCACTACCCGCACGTATCTGAAAACGCAGACTGATCCCGGACGACAAAGGTTCGTGGCCGTAAGGATTTTCCGCCGATACGCTTGCGGACAGCGGCCAGAATTGTATAGTCTCATCTAACCGTCAAAAAGACATGATCATCCAGTTTTCGGGAAAGGACGGCGAGCGTGGGATACAAACAAACCGCCGAGCATCGCTTCGGCAAGGCGTCGTATCACCAGATCGGTCTGGTGCGCGGACAGTTCGGCGCCGTGCCGATGGATCAGTGGATCAAGTTCCTGCAAGACACCGGCTTCGACGGCTGGGAGGAGGCGAGCTGGGAACTCGATCTGAATCGCTGCGCCAACGACTCCGGGGCCGAGGCGTATGCGAAAGAGCGCGTCGAGCTGGCCCGCAAGCACGGCCTGGAGATCTTCACCGTCGCCGCCCATCTGCAAGGACAGGCCCTAGGCGACGAACCCAGCGCCAAGACGCTGCAATTCGTCAAGGGCGAGCCGATCGAGGCGTACAAGGCGTGGCGCGGCAAGGGCAACAAGCCGCCGCGCACCGATCCGTATCATGTGCCCGATGAGGTCGGCAAGCTCATCCACCAGGCGGCGACGAAAGATTTGTTGGCCATCGTTCGACTGGCGCATTATCTCGGCAAGTTGCAAAATCGCAAGGTAGCCATCCCCGGCTTCGTCGGCTCGCCCGCCCACTGCTGGAGCCATTTCTTTCTGTTCCCGCCGTTGCCCAGCGAGATCGGCGGACATGCCATCCCGGATGTGCGCGATGTCAGTCTCGAACTGCTTGTCGAACGGTTCGGGCCGATCCTTGACGCCTGCAAGAAGTACGGCGTGACGTTCGACCTGGAATGCCATCCGAGCGAGCGGGCGATGGGAGACCTGGAGTCGGCCAACGATTATCTGAAGGCGCTGGACAAGGCGGGTTACAGCAGCGTCGCGGGCTTCAACCTCGATGGCTCTCACATGGAATGGCAGAACGTCTCGGTGATCGAGTTCATCCGCGAGTTCGGCGACCGCATTCATTGTGCCCACGTCAAGGGCGTGCAGGTGATCCGCGAGCACTGCCGGGCCGGACGGCTCGGCGGGCATCGGCCGATGGGACACTGGACCAACGGCTGGAACTTCGTCACCGCCGGCACCGCCCGCGACGCCAACAGTCTCGAAGAGATCTTCATCGAACTGAATCGCGTCGGCTTCGACGGTGCGGTGAGCATCGAGTGGGAGGACAACGACGCCGAGCAGCACGCCGGGGCGCGCACCGCCCTGGCCAACTGTCGCAAGGCGGACTGCCCGCCCAGCGGCATGCGTCACGACGCCATGCTCAAGGCGTAGGAAAACCTAACCAGCCCGAAGCGCCAGCGAGGGACGCCCCTCGCTGGCGCTTCGGGCTAAGAATCAATCCGACGGCGCGGTCGGAGGCGGCGTCGGTTTGGCGTGGGCCAATTCGCTGGAGCGCGTGGTGTGAGGCCGGCCATCGACGGGTGGTTTGCTCACCAGCAGCGGATCGGGCGGTTGCTTGTGCTGGACCGCCGACTTGTGACAGCCGAGAAGGGCGCCAAAGAACAGGGTCATGCAAGTGATCTGTCGAAGTTTCCGCCCCATGTCTGGTCCCATTCCGCGCTCTATCGCCGGGGAATTGCCCGATGAGGCAACTTTACCCCGTGGCTTGTTCTTCGGTGGCAACGGACGCGATTCTTGAGGAGAAAGGGAGATGGAGGAAGAACGCGGAGTTGATTCCGCCGGCAAGGACGGCAAATCGGGTTAATTCACTTCCTTCGTTCAGTTGTGGCGATAGTTCATATCTTCGCAGAGCCGTTCGAGTGCCTCGCGGGCATGGTGGGCGACATCCGTGTCCTCGGCGTCGGCGAGGCGATCAAGGTCGGGCCACAAAAGCGTTAAATTCTCACCAGCGACCGTCTGAATCGTATCGTGGACGCGCTGCGGGTCTTCGCTGGTCAAGGTCTGCCGGAACCACTGGAGCGCCTGACGTTCACCGAGCCGGGCCAGGGCGGCGCGGGCGGCTTGACGCACTTCCGGGTTGGGATCACGGCGGGCGTCCTGGAGCGTGAGGAGCACATCATGACGCTGGAGCGGCTCCCACCAGCCGAGACTGCTGACGGCGGTAAGGCGAATACTCGGATCCCAATCGCGCGCGGCCAGGAGCAGAAACGCTTCGGTCTGCGGCGACGGATGGCCGCGCAAGGTACGCAGGATGGCGCGATAGGGCAGCTCCGTCGAAACGGAGGGCCGGCGCGGCGGCGTCGCCTTGCGGCGGCGCTGGGCACGGCGAACCATCGGCACTCGTTCGAGCACCCATTCGCGCAAGAGCGGGGCGATGCGCGAGTGGGACGACCAGGTTAGCACTTCCAGCACCAACTCCGTATGCGGATAGCGCGGCCGGGCCAGGAGCGGAATCACCGCCTCGCCCGCCTCGGCCCGTAGATCAATCAGGGCCAGTAGAATGTCGCGGTGCTCTTCGTCCGGCGCCGCCTCCAGGCGCTCACACAAAAGAGACGGCGCTTCCTGCAAGAAGTCCGACAAGGCGGGTTCCAGCGCGGTCAGGCGCGAGGTCTGCCAGCCGAACCCCTCTTGCTCCGACTCCTCGCCGGACAGCATCGACTCGGCATGAGGCGCGCGCCGCAAGAGCCGCAGCGCTTCGACATGAATGCGCACGGCCAGCGGGTCGATCTTCTCGGTGCGATGGTCCCACACGGTTTCGACCAACTCGCCGACGCGCGCTTCAGCGACCACGTTGGGCGGTACGCCGAAGCGCAATCCCTCGAGCGCCCGGTGGAAGATGCGCAGGGCGGCGCGGCCCAGCGGCGTCTCGAACTGGCGCAGGTAGCCGGCGAAGCCGAGGAAGCAGATCGTCTCGGCGGCGAAGAATTGACCCAGGGGCGGATCGCTGGCCACGTCGGCGCAGCGGAGCAGGTGCGGAAGGCTCTGGGAGCGGTTGAGGGAACGCAGGCCGTTGGCGAGGTCGATCCAGTACCAGGCTTGCTCGATCTGATCGTCGGTCTGGCGGCGCTGGAGCTGACGTTCGAGAATCCGGCCGGCGTCGTCGGTGCCCAGCTCGGCCAGGGCGCGGACCTGGACGACATACTGCATCCCGGCGCGCAGGCTCGACTCGATGGCCGTCACCTCGCCGCGCTCCAAGAGTTCGCGGAAGCGGGCCTTGGTCGATTCGACGGCCGACTCGCTGAGCTGCCCGCCCTGGAACAGGTCGATGTGTTGCCGGCTGATCGGCGACAGCTCGTCGCGCAGGTACTGGTGGCGGTGCCGGCGCACGAGCAGCGCCGCCGCCAGCAGCACGGGCAACAACACAATCAGGATCACGGCGTACATGGAAAACCGCCTGTCGCCCTCGACATAGCCCCCGGCTTGCCGGGGGAAGACCCCCGGCAAACCGGGGGCTATCTGCTATTCGCCTCGCACTTGTCCGTCCCCATAGACAATATACTTGTAACTCGTCAGTTCAAGCAAACCGCAAGGTCCGCGGGCGTGAATTTTGTCCGTGCTGATGCCGATCTCGGCCCCCAGGCCCAATTCCTGCCCGTCATGAAAGCGTGTACTGGCGTTGACCAGCACCGCCGCCGAATCGACGGCCGCGGTGAAGCGCCGCGCCGCCGTCAGGTCGTTGGTCACGATCGCATCGGTGTGGCCGGAACCGTGTTGGTTGATGTGCGCGATGGCCTCTTCCAGCCCGCCGACCACCTTGATGGATAACACAAGATCGAGAAATTCGGTATCAAAATCTTCCGCTCTCGCCGGAATCGCTTCGGGCACCTGGGCGCAGGTCTTCGGACAGCCGCGCAGCTCGACGCCGCGGCGGCGCAGCCCGGTCGCGATGCGCGGCAGAAACGCCCCGGCCACCGCTTCTTCGACGAGCAGCGCTTCCATCGCGTTGCACACGCCGGGACGCTGGCACTTGGCGTTGAGGACGATCCGCTCCGCCTTGTCCAGATCGGCGCTCTTCTCGACGAAGACGTGACAGATGCCCTTGTAATGCTTGAGGACCGGCATGTGCGCTTCCTCGGCCACGCGGCGGATCAACTCCTCGCCGCCGCGCGGGATCACCAGGTCGATGAGGTCGTTCAACTTCAGCAGGTGGCCGACGATGGCACGGTCGGGCATTTCGACGAGCTGCACGGCGTCTTCGGGCAGACCGCCCTGACGCAGACCATCACGGAGGATGCGGTGCAAAGCAGTGTTGGAATAGAGCGCCTCGCTGCCGCCGCGCAGGATGATGGCGTTGCCGCTCTTGACGCTCAGGGCCGCCGCGTCGATCGTGACGTTGGGGCGCGATTCGTAGATGAACAGCAGCACGCCCAGCGGCACGCCGATCTTGTGGATTTCCAGGCCGTTGGGCCGGACGCCGCTGGCGCGGACCTGGCCGACCGGATCGGGCAGGGCGGCCACCTCACGCATTCCCGCCGCGGCGTCGTGGAGTCGCTGCGGCGTCAGACGCAAACGGTCCATCTGGGCGCCGCTCAGCCCGCGGTCGGCGGCGCCGGCGAGGTCCTTCTCGTTGGCGGCGAAAACCTCCTCGCCCCGCTGCTCCAGCAGGTCGGCCGTGCCCCGAAGCCATTCATTCTTGCTCGCGCTGCCGGCAGTCGCCAGCAGGCGGGCGGCCTCGCGGGCACGGCGGGCCAGGCGCAGGCAATAGGCGGATAGGTCGGCGGCCATCATACGTCTCTCTAAGGTGCGCTCGTCGTACCGTCCGCGCCACGGGGGGCGGCGTCCGCGGGGACCAACTGGAACGACACGCCGCGCGGCGGGTCCTGGACCAACTCGTAATCCTTCGGTAATTGTACCTGAACCGGCTCCTCGTATCTGCCCGCCGGGTAGCGCCCGGAGGTCAAATCAATAAAGGCGTATACCTTGGGCAACTCGTCCCGCACCGGCCCGCGCATGCGCAGATTGATTCGGCCCCCGCGTTCGCCGAAGAACCTCGGCCGCACCGGGAAGTCTACCGGGCAGAGGAATTGGACCGGCACTTCCGACAACTCGTAAACTTTTCGCGCCTGCGCCGGCAATCGAACGGTAACACGATTGGGCGTCACATGCACCGGCCGGCCTTCCAGCTCTTGCACCAGCGCGATGCGCCCGACCGGGCTGGGCAGTTCCGAAGGTTGTGTCGAGATCGCGCGGGCGCGCTCCAGCACGTCCTGCGGTCCTCGCACCAGGACCGTCGCCGGCTCGATTACCACCGAGCCGACCGCCTCCTCGCCGACCGAATCCAAACGCACCGGCAGCCGGCGTTCGATCAGCCGGTGCAGCGTGACGGCAATGTGATTGCGGCCTTCGACGATCGCGGCCGTCACTCCCGGCGGCGTGCGGATGTCCGCGCTTTCGACCCGGATGGAATCGGTGTAGCGGCTGTCGCTCAGATGTTCGGCCGGCACCGTGAACGGGAGGGTCACTTGCAATTCGCCGTGCTGGATCATGCTTTGCACTTCGCGCATGCGCAGCGGCGGGCCGGTGAACGAAACGAGAACGTGATGGGGTCCGCTCAATTCCAGACTGTAATGCTCGGCCTGCTCGGCGGAGAGCGTGACCTGAACCGGGACGGAGGCGCTATCGAGCACCTCCTGATCGCGGCTGCGGGCGTACAGCCAGACCAGGAGCGCCAGACTCAGGGCCACCGCCAGGGATACCATGCGATCGATCATCGTTCGGCTCTCGGCTATCGGTTACGCGGCGGAGCGTCGTTCGTCCTTCTTGCCCGTTGCCCCGTCGCTCTCGTCATCGCGGCTGCTCAAAAGTCCCGCCAGACGGCGCGACAGGTTTTCGCGCGACACGGGTTCGAGACGGCCGCCGACGGCGAGCGAGATGCGTCCGGTTTCCTCGCTGACCACGAGCAGCACGGCATCCGTCTCTTCGCTGAGGCACAGGGCGGCGCGGTGGCGCATGCCCATGTGCATGCTGGCCCCTTCGGGGGGCTGGCCGAGCGGCAACTGGCACGCCGCCGCCGCGAGTCGGCCGCCGCACAGAATGACGGCCCCGTCGTGCAGCGGGCTGCGCTTGCAAAAGATCGCCCGCAGCAGGTTGGCCGACACCTCGCCGTCGATCGGCTCGCCCGTCTCGACATACATGGCCAGCGCCATCTCGCGCTCGATGGCGATCAGGGCGCCGATGTACTCGCGCGACATGGCCTCGGCGGCGTCGGCCAATTTATCGGCGACGGGTTGCTCGC
Source organism: uncultured Planctomycetota bacterium (assembly GCA_963767535.1). Classification (GTDB taxonomy): domain Bacteria; phylum Planctomycetota; class Planctomycetia; order Gemmatales; family Gemmataceae; genus JAJPHU01. The sequence continues at coordinate 1,918,150 of CAVYEC010000003.1, read as the reverse complement.
GCGTCCGGACGAAATAGCGCAAGACACGATACCGGCCCAGCACCATCAGGCCGCGCCGCAATTCCGGCTGGAAGATGACCAGCAAACCGAGCAGCACCGTGGTCAGCAGGTAATCGAGGACGCGGCCGAGGACGGTCAAATCGAAACTGGCGATGACGACCTGGGCGACGAGGAAGAGTCCGACGGCGACCAATCCCAGACCGCGCACGATGCCGGCCCCGCGCGTTTTGCCGAGCAGGCGCAGAATGAAGTAGATGGTCACGGCGAGGATGGCGATCTCCACCACGTCGCGCGTGCCGAGTGATTCGTAAATCTGGGCCAGCCGTTCCCTCAAGAGTTGCTCTCCTCCGTTCGTGTCTCCCGAGCGGGGGGCGTAAGCCCCCTGAGCGGAGACTCAGGGGGCTTACGCCCCCCGCTCGGGGGCTTTAGGCAATGCCTGCAACAAGGCGACCGCGTCACGGGTCTCGGCCACGTCGTGGACGCGGAGAATTTGCGCCGTCCCCTGCGCCAGGGCGTAACAGGCGGCCGCGAGCGAACCGGCGAGGCGCTGTTCGAGCGGCCGGCCGAGCACCTGGCCGAGAAATCCCTTGCGCGAGACGCCCAGGCACACGGGCCGGCCCAGACGCCGTAATTCTCCCAGACGGGCCAGCAGGTGCAGGTTGTGGGAGGTGGTTTTGCCGAAGCCGATGCCGGGATCGAGCACAACCTGCGCCTCCGCTATACCTAGATCGCGGCACGCCTGCAACCGCGCCTCCAGAAACGAGGCGACCTCCGCAACCACGTCGTCGTAGTGCGGCCCAAGCTGCATCGTGGCCGGCGTGCCGCGCATATGCATGAGGACCACACCGGCCCGGAAGGTTCGCGCCGCCGCCGGCATGTCGGCGTCGCCCTGAAGGGCAGTGATGTCGTTAACGATGTGCGCCCCCGCTTCGAGCGCCTGGCGCGCGACCTCAGCCTTGCAGGTATCCACGGACAGCGGGACGGAAGTTTGCCCGGCGAGACGCCGGATGACGGGAACGACGCGGGCCAGTTCTTCTTCGAGAGAGATCGGCTGGCGCCGGGCCGGCTCGATTCGCCGCCGATGTCGAGCAGGTCGGCCCCCTGTTCGACCAAGCGCAGGGCGTGGGCGACGGCCGCGTCGGTGGCGAGGAAACGGCCGCCGTCGGAGAAGCTGTCGGGCGTGACGTTGACAATGCCCATGACCAGCGGGGAGTCGCCCGGAGTCAGGGTGCGGTCGCGCAGTTGCCAGATCTGGGCCGACATCGCCTCACCAGCCCTTTTCCATCATCGACACAATCTGAATCGCCATCTGGTTGACGTTATCCTGCTGGGCGGTCGAAATGGATTGGCCGATTTCCGGCCGGTAGTCCGCGATGGAGCGCACGAGCGTACCGATGATCGGCGCGGCGCCGGCGCGGCCGGCAGCGGCAGGCCGCCCGGAGGACCAGGATTGGTCATCTGGTTCTGGACCGGGACGCCCGGTGTTGGCGGCGGCTGGGCCGAACCGGCGGCCATCGTGGCTTGCGAGTTGGCCGGAAAAGCCGGCCCGGTGATGAGCGGAGGTTGGGCCGTGCCGGGCACTGTCGGCATCGCGTTCAACGGGTCCACTTGATAGGGTAGCAGTCCGGCCGGCGGCGGCGGCTCCGCAACGAGGGGCGACGGCCTCGACAGCATCTCGCCGGTGCGCAGGTCCTTCCAGATGACCTCGCAGGTCAGCGTCGTTTCGACGTCGCGCTGTTCGTTTTGTTGCGTGTAGTTGAGGATCAATTTTTGGAAGGAGCGGATGGAGCCGGAGATTTCCAGGTCGGCATCACCCTGCACGACCTTGTAGGGCGTCATTTGCTCGATCGTGCGCACCAGCGCCAGCGTCAGCTCCATCTCCAGGCCCGGCACCGGCACGACCGACCAGAAGGTCGGGTCCCGGAAGATCTTCACGCGGATCGTCTTGTAGCGCTTGTCGTAGTTGGGCGCCGTGCCGTAGCCGAACAGGACGGGTTTGCCGCCGTTCCAGCTAAACACCTCGTTCCACGTACAGGCGGGCACGGACAGGCCGAAAACGGCCACGGCCAGCAACCCGGCGAGTCGTTTCATATGTCCCTCCGTCACATAGCCCCCGGCTTGCCGGGGGAGAACACCCCCGGCAAGCCGGGGGCTATGTGGGATCAGGGTCCGCCGACGCCGGGCGGCAGTGGGCGCGGCGGTGGGGCGGTTTCCGTCGCGCCCGGCACCTTCTGCGGCATCGGAGCCATTTCGGGAGCGCCCGGCACCCGCTGCGGCATGGGCGCCAGGTCCGGATTGTTCACGCGCGTCGGCTGCGGCAACTGCTCGGCTGGCCGCGACTGTCCGTCCGGCGGCGGTCCCAGCTTGTCCTGCTCTTCCTTCTGCATCTTCGAGCGGATCTCCAGCATCCGGATCTCCAGCATCCGCTGCGTCGCCCGCATGGCGGCGCCCGTGCCCGGATAGCGGCGGCGAACGATCTCATAATAGAAATAAGCCGAACCCGGATGGCCGGTGCGCCGCCAAAATTCGGCCATCTGAAAATCCTTCTCGGCCTGCTGAATGCTGATGCACTCCAGAAGTTTCATGAGCGCTTGCTTGCGGCTATCGTCGAGCTGGCGCATTGCGCATGGCGTCGTCCACGAGTTTGCGGGCCTCGGCCACTTTGCGGCCGTCGTACAGTTCGCCGCCGGTGGCCATCAGCTTGGCCTTGATCGCCAGCTCGACGGCGTCGGCGGCGAACTTGCTTTCCGGATGCTGCTCATGCAGCTGCGTGAACGAGATGTCCGCGTCGTGATACTCCTCGTTGTACCACTGAACATGGCCGCACAGAAAATACGCCTTGTCCGCCAGCGTCCCGCCTCGACCCTCGTAGGTGTACACATCCTGAAGCCGCTGGATGGCCCGGCCTTCGCGGTCGAGCAGCGGCTTGCGCTTGTCGAAACTGACAAAACGCGGCCAAACGACCCAGCGTTTGCCTTCGCGCTTCTCCTGCGTCTCGCGCATCTCGTCCCAGGTGTCTTGCAGCCAGAACCGGGCGATGTCGTAAATGCGCTGAATGGCCTGATCGCGGTAGGGGTTGCCGGTGAATTTCTCCAAAAGGGCGTGATAAACGTCGGACGCCTTGGACAGATCGCCCAGCAAGCGCAGACATTCCGCCCGGTAATACATCGCTTCCTGAACGATGGGTTGCGGGTTCTTCTCGTTGTCGGCGATGTGGTGGAAGAGTTTTTCCGCCTTGACGTAGTCCTCGCGGCGGAAGAACTCGTGCGCCCCGGCCAACTCGCTCGCCGCCGTTTTCGCCTCCGGTTGTTTTTCCGGAACCAGAACGCCGTTGCGGAGGATGAAACTTTCCACTGGCGGCGGCGGCGGCGTGGGCGGCGTGAACAGCCGGAACTGATCCCAGGAGCAGCCGGCCGCGAACAGATACGCCAGACCAAATGCCCACGGCGCGAAGACACGCCGTGTCCGCGCTTTCCCTCGGCATTTCGCGTTGGCCGCTCCGTTCGCTTTCATCAACTTCCCAGGTAAGACAGCAACCGGGGCCGGCGGCCGAGCAGATAGGTAACATACTGCCCGAGCAACTGCCGAATCTCCGCCCGCACTTCCGTGCTCCAAGGGCGACGCCAAGCGTCCCCTGAATCCGCCAGGTTGCGCAAGGTTCGCCAGGTTCGCGCCGACAGCGCTCGGCTATCGCGCTGCCCGGCCCGGCAGGTCCGGCACAAGACGCCGTTGGCCGCCGGGCTGAAAGCCAGCTCCGTCTCCGCGATCGGTCCTCCGCAGCCGGCGCAGTGATCGAGGACGGGGCTATACCCAAGTTTGCGCAAAAGCACCATCTCAAATCGCGCAACGCGCGGCCCGCATTCCCCCCCACCCCAACCCTCCCCCTGCGGAGTAGGTGCCGGCAGGCCGGCGGGGGAGAGAGCTTCTTTCTCCCTCCCCCCTTGTGGGGGAGGGTTGGGGTGGGGGGGAGCTGTGCCACCCAACTCCCGCAGCGTGTCGAGCGCCTCGTCGAACAGCAGCGGATGCGGGTCGTAATCCTGCGTCCAGTCGGCGAGCAGCTCGGCCACGTAGTAGGCGGCGTACAGCGCGGCGAGGTCCGTACGCAGACGCGGGAACCGCTCGCCGACCTGGGCCTCCGTCAACAGATCCAGACTGCCCGACGATTTGCGGAGAAAAACGATACGGCACACGGTCAGCAAGTCAAGGGCATTCTCGAAGTTGGACTTGAGCCGTCTGCCCCCCTTGGCCAGGGTGCGCACCTTGCCGAACTCCCGCGTCCACAACGTGGCGATGCGGCTGCTCTCACTCCAATCGGTCGTTCGCAAGACCAGCGCCAGCGCTTTTTCCGCAGCCATGTTTTCCCCATTCGGGTAATGGCGGCTTGTGCGGCACGCTGGCAGCGTGCGCTACGTAGCGCACGCTGCCAGCGTGCCACAACCCAAACCACTACCCCCGTTCGAGACTTCCTTTTCCCCGCTTCCCGCCGGCGCATCATACCCGATCCTCGGAAGGGTGGAGAAGGTGGGCAGGGAGGCGATCCCTTCGCCCTCGACATTGTGAGAAAAGGCGCGAAGAAAATCGCCGGCGATCATTCTCGCCTTGGAGCGATCCGCGCCGGACGATCCCAAAGAGCGCGGACGCTTGGGGAGGGATTCCTCATGTCGCTCAGCTTCCACTCGACCGGAGTATGGGCATCGTTTCTGTCGGCATGGCTGTTCTTAGGATGCGAACTCTTCGCCCCATCCTCGGGCGTGCCGCCGGACGTCGCCGACGACCCGCAACCGCTTTCCCACCCGCCGCGACACGAAGTTTTCGCGGCATCCCTCGGCATCAACTCCCCGCCAACCTTCAGCGTCGTGTATCCGCCTCCTCAAGCGCTTCCCGAACTGCCTCCCGAAACCAAACCCGACGGCGCGGACGTGGTCTGGGTCCCCGGTTACTGGACCTGGGACACGCATCGAGATAATTGGCTCTGGGTCAGCGGCGTCTGGGTACATGCTCCGCCGGGCCGGCAGTGGACGCAGGGTTACTGGAGCGTGGTCGCGGACGGCTGGCGCTGGGTGCCCGGCTTGTGGGCGCCGACCCCTCCGCCTCCGCGTCCCGCGCCGCCACCGCCCGTGATCGCGAGCGCCCCCGCCTTCGGCTACTCCAATGATCCCTCTTACGGCTACCTGGGCGGCTACGGTATGTGGTGGCCGTGGTACTGGAACCGTCCTTCGCACAATTCATGGCGAGAACACGAATCCGCCCTGCGGCCGTTGGGCCATGTCGGCGAACCTGCTCTCACCTTGCACGGCCCGCACGCGGCCAATCCTGTGCCCGCGCTGATTCCGTCGTTGGCGTCGAGCGTTCACGAAACGTCCCTGCCGCATGTGGACATGGCGTCGGTCTTCGCCTCGGTCCCCAAACCGTTGTTTTCCTCTTCCGAATTATCACGAGAGATGCACGATCACGCGGGCGGGAGCCATTCCCTCTTCTCGACTTCGCACCTGGAGTCGGCCCACCACGGAATCTTTCATGGCAGCCCCTCGGCGTATGCCTTGGGCGGCGCAAAACATGAAAGCGTCTGCCACGCCTCGGCGGGACATGGCGGCGGACATGCTCATTGACGGGATCTAACTTTTCGGGTGAGGACGGTACTTCATTCCTCGTCCCGGATTTCGCGTACAAGTTCGACGGCGATCTCACGGACGCCGTGGTGGCGCAGCAATTCTTCCTGGGCCTTCCTTGACCGTTCCCTCACGCGACGGACGATCTCCGGAGCGATGGGCTTGCCGGCGGCAACCGCGTCGCTCACGGCCTGCAGGTTGGCCATGACCTCGGCAGGTATCGTGTTATCGTGGCCAGTTTCCATACGGCTATTGTCCTGGAGGGCGGGATTGTGTCAAGCGATGTGCCCCAGTTCTTTGATGGCTCTGGTAATGTAGTCCGCAGCAGTCCAGAACTCGCGCGACTTCATTTTCTCCTCCGCTGTGGAGCAGTTCGCGGAGGAAGAGAAGAGATTCGTGATCATAGATAGTTGATCCCAAACTTTCTCCATTCTCTTTCGCTCATTTTCATAGGTTCCTTCCGGCGGGTTGTACCGTAGCGTCTCTGTATCCGACGGGGGGACGACGCGGACGAAATCTTGGTGGAATCTGCCATCCTTTACGAACGATTCTCCAATCATGATGATTGCGTATGAAGCTGGCCAGTACTTCCGTTGTTCCGTGAGGGCCGAATGCAATTCCTCCGCAACTTCTTGGTCGAACCGCTGTCTGAATTTGACCTCAATCAATCTCGCCCAGGACACATTGGAATTCGTGACAAGTAGGTCGGGAAGGCTACGAAGGGCCGGAGGAAGCCCAAGAGCAAGATACTGGCCCAGTGGGAGAAACTTTACCTCATCAAACAGTTCCTCTATCCCCAACGGCGTTACACGGTAGCCGCCACGCTCAAGGAGCGTCACCCAGATGCGTACGGCGAGATGCCCACGAAGGACGTTACTGAACGACATTGCCATACCTGACTCCTGGTACTCCAAAAGGGAGAAGAAGGCCCGAAGCAGCGTCACGTTCCATTCCCTGGCTCCCGAACAGTCGTCAAAACTTCTCGCCAGTACGCCGGCATTCCTTCCCAGGCGGACTGATACGTCGCTTCCAACGGCACCCAAACGTACACTTCCGGAGTCAGGAAGAGCGGCATATCGGGCAGTGCGTCCCCCACGGCAACCAGTTCGATGGATGAAGGATTCCGCACCGGCGCCGCCGACGTAAGACACACACGTCAAAGGCTTGTCCACGGGGAGAGTATAGTCCGCGTCACAATCATCACCCCAAACCGCGCGGTGAATCCCTTGCGGGTCACGCGCACTGGGCGGGAACAGATCGACCAGCAGCAAGTGAATGCCGGCGGCGAGCGCCTCGTGCGTCTTCCGCACGAACGCATTCAACCCGTTTTGATTGTTCTTGTTTCCCGGTGAGACGATCTCGACCATCGCAACTACCTGATGGTTGCTGACATGGCGAATCGTCACGGTCTTTGCCTTGGCCGCGTATCGGTTCGCCTCAGCGCGCATGCGTATCCGGACTTTCGGCGGCGCAACCGCCAGGGCTATCCCCCCCTCCGGGGGAGGCAGGGGAGACGGCGCTCCATTGCCGCCCGGCCGGCGCAAAGCCAATACATCCGGTCCCAGGCCGCCGGCAAGTTGTTCGGGCAGCGCATAGTACGACGCCGGCAGGATACCGCGGTTGAGCGCGCGCGCGATCTCGGTGATCCAGGCGTGGTGAAAGGCGTGAAAAATGCCCGCATCGACACGGGTCCAGTCGTGGACCGGCATGGGGAAGTCCTCCGCACGGCATAGGTCAACTGGTTCGTGTTATTCTATCGAGCGTGGCCGACTGCGAGCGGGTTGCGCAACAACTTTTCCTCGGGCACATGCTCGGTGAAGCTGGCCCGCAGAAACGACTCGTTGGCCGTGTTCTCCAGCAATCGCCGCACCAGATACGCCATGCCCGGCAGCAGTTGCCCGTAGGGCGTGTACACCCGCACGCGCTGCCCCAGCGACACGAGCGTGTCCTTGATCGGCTCGGCCATGCCGTAGAGCATCTGGATTTCGAGACTGCCCGGCGGCAGGCCGCGCGCGTGTGCCAGCGCAAGCGCGTGGGCCAGGCTGCGGACGTTGTGACTGCCCAGCGCCGGACGCAGCCAGCGGCGGTTGTCGATGAGGAACTCCGTCAACCGCTCGTAGTTGGCATCGGTCTCCCATTTGTGCGCCCACACCGGGTTCGGCCAACCCATCTGGGAGGACATGATCGTCTCATAATCCCAGTAGGCGCCCTTGACCAGGCGCACCGTGACCGGAGTTCCGCGCCGCTGCGCCCACGCGGCCAGATGCTCCAGGTCGGCGGCGGTGTCGCGCAGATACGCCTGAATGGCGATGCCGACATCCGGCCAAGCGCGGAACTCGTCTTCATCGAGGACTTCCTGGAAGATTTGCAGGGTCAGATCCTTGAAGGAGTATTGTTCCATGTCGATGTTGACGAAGGAAGATTGCTCGCGGGCGGCGCGCAAGACAGGCCGCAAGCGCTGCCGCACAGCCCGGCTGGTGCCTTCGGGATCAATCGGATCGAACTGGCTATACAGCGCCGACAACTTCACTGACACATTGACGCGCGGTAGAGGTCCGTGGTCGTCGCGGTCGATCAGTTCGTTGGTCGGCCAGGTGTTGACCTCGCGGCTCAGACCGTTAATCAACTCCAGATAATCCGCCTGGGCCTGTTCGGCTTCCTGCTCCGTGATGGTCGCCTCGCCGAGCCGGTCGATCGTGAAGGCCAGCGAGCGCCGCCGCATTCGGGCGATGGCGTCGAGCGCTTCGTTCAGGTTGGTGCCGGCGATGAACTTGCGCGCCAACCGCTCGGCGGAACGATAGGCGGTTTTCGCCAGCAATCGGCCGAGGAATCCGTGACTGGGCAGCCAGCGCAATCCAAACGTCAACCAGCCGGGCAGGTTCGCCGCGCCTCGCCGAAGTATTCGCGCAAATGGCGAGTGATCGTCTCCGGCGAATGCAAGAGCGGCAGCACATCGACGAAGCGGAATAGCTGGATTTTGACGGCCTCGTCGCCCATGCTCCATTCCATGAGCCGTTCGTCCCACCACGTCGGACTGAACGGAATCACGCCGCCCCGGTGCAGCCGGGCGAAAATCTCGCGACCGTAGCTTTGCGTCAATGCCTCCACGTCCGCTATCCGCTGGTCGCTCTTCATTCTTTCACCTCACCTCTTGGCATGATACTATATGGTCTCGCGGGAGGCGGAGAGCAGACAGCGGATGGCGGAATCATGAGCGAAACGCATATCGGCCAATTTCAGATTCTCGGCACACTCGGCACCGGCGCACACAGCACCATCCTGCACGTCCGCCGCAGCGCCGACGGCCGCAATTACGCGCTCAAAGTTGTCCCCATCGAGGGCAGCGAAGATCAGAAATTTCTCGAACAGGCCCAGCACGAGTTCCGCGTCGCCGGGATGCTCGATCACAAAAATCTCATCAAGGTCCACGCCCTGGAGACGGTCAAGGACTGGCTGTTCCGCATCCGCAAGGTGCATTTGCTCATCGAGTATGTCAACGGCAAGACACTCGACACCTGCCCGGCCATCCCGATTCCGAAGCTGGTGCAGGTCTTCAAAAATGTGGCCGATGGCCTGGTCCACATGCACCGGCGCAAGGTGTACCACGCCGACTTGAAGCCGAACAACATCCTGCTCAGCCGCGCGGGCGACGTGAAGATCATCGACTTCGGCCTGGCGACGATCCAGGGCGAGGGCAAAAACCGCATCCAGGGCACGCCCGAATACATCGCGCCGGAGCAGGTCAAACACCGCATGGTCAACGAGCGCACCGACATTTACAATTTCGGGGCGACGATGTATCGCATGGTGACGTTCCGCCTGCCGCCCAGCACCGCGTCGGCCGAGGGCGGCCTGCCCATCGACGCCAAGACCTGGGCGCGCCTGCTCAAGCCGGTTGAGGAGTGCAACCCGCAAGCACCCCGCGCCCTGTGCGAGTTGATCCATCAGTGTTTGTCGTTCAACGCCGCCAATCGCCCCGAACGGATGAGCGAAGTGCAGAGCGTCCTCGACCGGCTGGCCGACGAACTCATCACCTCGCCGGAGGATCGGCTCGAAGCGCTGGAGTGGTGATTGCACATAGCCCCCGGCTTGCCGGGGGAAGAGTACCCCCGGCAAGCCGGGGGCTATGTGTCCGACAAAAGAAATCGACCCGTTCCGCGAAATACAAGCTGATGGAATCCTTGACCTCTCCTGAATATTTCATCCCGCTGGCGCGGAGCGAATTGATCGACTTGCTCTGCGCCGACCGCGCCCTGCCGGAGGAGGAGCGCGAGCTTTTCCGTTCGTTCTGCGAACTCGTGTCGGCGGTCTATCACGCCGAATACCACTGCCGTCTACTGGAGCTGAAACGGGCTTACCTGCCGTTCGATCCCGACAACGACACGCTCCGCCTGCTCGCTCCGGACGCCGAACAGCGGCAGAAGTGTCTGAACGAGCTTTTGACCGACTTGACCTGGCTTCTGGAGCGTGCCCGGTTCAAGCACCTCAGCCGCAGCGAGATCGAGCCGGCCCTGGAGAGCGCCAGCGAGTGGGGCATCCGCATGGACGTGGACTTCAGTGCCTTCGAGCACGTCGCTCTCTTCGCCCGCGGCGACACGGTGGAAACGCGCACTCGCAAACGCTGGTATCGGCTCTACCGTCCGGAAGAGGCGGAAGTGCCCCTTTACCGCCGACTCGTCCTGATCCTCAATTCCGCGATCACCCGCGCCTGCGCGGCCCCATTGATACGAACCATGTCTATCTGAAGATATTCAAGGACATCCCCAAGCTCGATGTTCCCATGCTGTTGCCCGGAGCGCGCGTGCAGTTGAGCCGGATGGATCGCGGACGGATCGGGCTACCGCTTCTGAGCGGCCTGGCCCTGGCCGCATGGAACATCCTGCAAGACCTGGCCGAGATCATCGAGCGACACGCTGTCGTCTCCCAATACCATGTGGGCATTGGCGGCCGGCGGCATCGGCTACGGCTACAAATCGTTCCACGGCTACCAGCAGACCAAGCAACGCTATAACCTGGCGCTCACGCAAAGTCTGTATTTCCAGAACCTCGATAGCAACGCCGGTGTCTTGATGCGCCTGCTCGATGAGGCCGAGGAGCAGGAGTCCCGGCTCGCCTTGCTGGCGTACTGGTGTTTGTGGCGCTACGCCGGCGCGGAAGGCTGGACGGCGGCCGACCTCGACGCCTCGGTCGAATTGTACCTGGATCGCTACGCCGACCTCGCGCTGTGGTGCCGTGATAACGCGGCGCTGGCGCAGCTCAAGAAACTGCGCCTTGTCGAGTCCGGCGGTGAGCGCTTCCGCGCCGTGCCGCTGGCGCGGGCTGTCGAACTGTTGTCGGCCGGCGGGAATCTCTTCTCCCCGACTATTTCCCAGAGAAACCGGAACGGCGAACAAAGGACGGTTTGAAACCACTCGTTGAGGGCATCCCGGAGGGTTCGTCCATGGCCGAGTACAAGGACCGCGAGCATTTCATCCCGCTGCGCAAGAGCGACCTCATCGAACTGCTCGCCAAGGACAAAAAACTGTCGGCCGCGGAGCGCGAGCCGTTCCGCCAGTTCTGCACGCTGGTCTCGTCCGTGTTTCACTTCGAGTACCTCAAGCAACTGGAGGAACTCAAGGACGCCTACGCCCCCTTCGACCCGGACGCCGACACCAAACCGCTCCACCCGCATTCCGAGGAGGAACGGGCGAAGGATGAGGAGCAATTGTTCGGGCAGTTCACGACTCTGATGGAACGGGCCAACTTCAAGCGCCTGACGCGCGAGGAGATGCAAGGGGCGCTTCAGGAAGTCGCCAACGTCTCCGGCGTCGATACGCACGTCGATCTCGACTTTTTCGAGCGCCTGGACATCTTCGTGCGCGGCGACGTGATGGGCCGGGTGTTCCGCCGTTCGTGGAGGAAGCTGTGGCGGAAGGAAGAATTCCGCGTGCCGATGTACCAGCGCCTCGTCCTGATCGTGAAGCTCCGGCCGCACAAGCGGCTCGATCGGGACATCGACACCTCGCGGGTGTACCTGAAGATTTTCAAGGACATCCCCAAGTCGGACCAGGACATGCTGCTGCCCGGCGCGCGTGTGCGACTCTCGAAATTGGATCAGGCGCTCGATCATCTATCCGCTGGCGGCGGGGATCGGGCTGACGATGTACAAGATCGGCGCCAGCCTCCTCGAAACGAGCGTGGCCACGGTGGGCAGCTTGCTAACGTGGAGCCTCGCCGCCGCGGTCGGAGGCTACGGCTACAAGTCCTACCACAGCTATCAGGTCAAAAAGCAGGATTACAGCCTGCGTCTGACCAAGAGCCTCTATTACAAGAGCCTCGACAACAACACGGGCGTGCTGATTCGCCTGCTCGACGAGGCCGAGGAGCAGGAGTGCCGCGAGACGTTTTTGGCCTACTTCTGCCTGTGGAAATACGCCCCGCCGGAAGGCTGGAACGCGGAACAGCTCGACGATTACGTCGAGCTGTACCTGGAGGGCAACGCCGACCTGAAGGTCGATTTCGAGATCGGCGACGCCCTGGCGAAACTGGAGCGACTGAAGATCGTGCGGAACGTCGGCGGCACTTACCGCGCCGAGTCGCTCGACAAGGCGCTGGAAATGCTCGACTGGACCTGGGACAATTATTTCAAGTACAACAATCCCCAGGCGGAGCAGGCTCCGGTCGCTTAGGCGGCGTCCAAGAATAACTTCGTAGGGCACGCTGGCAGCGTGCCTTGGCTGGCCGGCACGCTGGCAGCGTGCCTTGGCTGGCCGGCACGCTGGCAGCGTGCCCTACGAAATCAATTGTGGACGAGCCCTTAGGCTCGTGGCCCGTGTGCGCGGACGATGGGCCGAAGGTCTCAGCCGTGGGTCTTCTCTCCGGTGAAAACGTCCGTATCCGGATGAGATCGCCTCCATTGGCCCCAGGTTGTGCGGGCATGAGGCATCGTCGGGTAGGGCAACGGCGCGCCGCCAGGGGTATCCAGATTTTCGCCGCTTTCCTGGGCATACTCGTGATCCCCTACGCGCAGGGTCATGCCGTCGTTTTTCCACCCTCCCACTTCCAAGTCAAGAGGACGATCCGCGGAGGGGTCGGTGAAGACGCGCGAGCACTTATTGCGGTCACAAAAAGTGACGCCGAGGTGTCGGCCTTCCAGCAGATCGTTGAGCACATGCTGGCTGGGGGCGTTACTCATGGCACGAACGAGATAGGCTCGGGAATGGCCCTCGATGCAGATGCCGATGATCTCCGCATCGTCGTTGATGAAGATAGCGCCGGCGGGCCGCGCCACCGGCCGAAGGCCGCGCAGTTGGGCCATCGCCGTCAATTCCGGCGGGGAGGCGGGGAGGAGCGCCCGGACATCCATCCGGTAGAGGAAGTAAGCAAAGGCCAGAAAAACCGCGGCGACCAGGCCCGCGCAGGCAGACGGCGAACCGTTCCAGAAACGCTCCAGCGCCGCTGGGGAGTTGAGTAGGAGAGTCCATCATTCCTCGTGGCAACCTCGGGCGAGGGTGGGAGGGCGAAGGCGGGCGGAAGGCAGAAGGGTATTATAGCGAACACATGATGAATTGAACATTAATTAATTATGAGAAAAAGTGCCGATCAGAAGCCGGTCAACGCGGGGTAGGCGAAACGCCGCCTCCCTCGCGGGAAGACGGAGGTAGAATGCTTGCGGCGGCGGATCGGCCGGTAACACTTCTGGCGTCGAGAGGGGCTGAGCATGAGGCATCTGACATCAGTCATCGCGCTGACCTTGCTGGCCGGCACCGTTCCCGAACTCCAGGGCGGCGAACCCCCCAACGAGGCGATTGCCCAACTCCAGAAAACGTTCGCCGAGTATTCCGGCTCGCGCCTCGTCTTCGCGGTCAAGGATCTGCCGGAGGGATCGTATCACGATGTGATGCCGCCCCTGACAGAACAGGGCCGACTGCGAGCGGCCCGGATCGTCTTGCGTGAGGTCCGCAAGTTACCGCCGCGCTATCTGGGGAAAATGGGACTCAAGGCGATCGGCGTCTTCGCCGCCTGCGTTTCGCACCAGGGCGACGGCTTCCGTCCCTACGACGAGCAACTCAAAGGTTATCGCTACTACGGCATCTACAACGGCAAGGACGGCGTGGCCGCAGCGTATTACAGCGACGCCCAGTTACCGACGACGCTGCATCACGAGATCTTCCACCACGTCGATGCGACGCGGCTCGGCGAGACGAAATACACCGTCCATTTCGTGCGCGACGAGCGCTGGCAGGCGGCCCTGTCGGGCGAGGAACCGTATCGGGCGCTGGTGATCGCGGCTGCGGATCTGACTGCCCTCAAGAAACGCTGTGCCGGCCGGGTGCTTGAGAAAGCCGTCAGCGACTACGCCGAGAAGAGCGTCGGCGAGGACAAGGCGGAGACGGCGCGGTATTTCATGACGGCGCTGCCGGACGCCCTCGTGCAGATGGCCACCCGACCTGAACTGGCCGGCAGCCAACGCATGCTGCATGTGCTGCACAAGTACGGTCAGGCCATCCCCGATGGACCTGGCGCCGAGTGGTTCGTGTCCGTCGCGCTCAACCGGACGCGCGCCGTCCGCGCGGCGGAGCCAGCTCCTTCTGCTCCGCCGAAAGCCAAAGCCGATGTTGTCCGCGGTCGCTGAACCGACCTTGACCATCCACCCTATCCGAACTATACCCACTCACCCCTGGCCGCCCCGATGATCCGGGACGGCCGGGATCCCATTCGCCCGGATTGTGGATGAGGTAGGTCATGGCACGGATGCGCTGGTTGCTCACCGCGACAATTGTGGTTTTCGGCATGGGCCGCTTGGGACCGGCAGGAGAGGCCGATCCGAAGACGGCGGCTCGATCCACGGCGCGAGCGGATAGCAACTACGTCGATCTCCTGTGGCAGCGGTTGCCGCCGTTGCTTCGCAGTGCGCTGTACGTTTCCGCCGAACGGTACGAACGCGGCATCGCCCTTTGCGATGAGGTGCTGAAGACTGATCCGAACAACACGCGCGCCTATGAGTTCGCGGTTGGACGTATCTGATCCGAAAGAACCATTCGCAGCAGGCCATTGCCGATTTCAGCGAAACCCTCCGCCGCGATCCCGGCAATACGGCCATCCTTATCGGCCGCGCTCGGGCCTACCGGCAAGACAAGAACTACGATCGCTCCATCGCCGATTGCACCGAAGCAATTCGCATCGATTCCCGGTGTGCCGAAGCGTACGCCAGGCGCGCGAGCAATTACCTGAGGAAGAAAGCGACCAACAAGGCCATCGCGGATGACACCGCCGCCCTGAAGCTCGATCCAAATCTCCTGTGGGCGCGTTGCGATCGCGGCGACGCCTATCGCCTGAGAGATGAACCCGAACGAGCGCTCGCCGACCTGGAGGAAGTGCTCCGTCGAGAACCTTACCATGATCAGGCTCGGTTTGATCGATTCAACGTTTACCTTTCCAGTCTGGGCGATTTCGATCGTGCTATCGCGGATACCAGTGAACTCATCAAACTCAGTCCCCAGGAACCTAAGTGGTATCTCTTCCGAGGCATGGCTTACACATGTAAAGGAGAAATAACCAAGGCTCTCCGCGATGCGACCACCGCGACGCGCCTCGACCCACAGGAATTCAGGTGGCGATGGCGATGGAAATCCGGCCGGCTCGTCTTTTATACGGGTGCCAAGGTGAGGGAGGGATCCTTTCCAGGCGAGGATGATACAGACGAGCGGATCGAGGCTTGCACGAAGCGGCTCGGCAGCGATCCGAATAACGTGGCGATCTACTATGAGCGCGCAGGTGCCTTCCTCCGCAAGCGTGAATACAAACCGGCCATCGCCGATTTGGATGAGATCATCCGCCTCGATCCAGGGGATGCCACGGCTTACTCCGAGCGGGGCTTTGCCTATCGCAAACAGAAAGAGTACGCGAAAGCCATTGCCGACTACACGAAAGCCATCCGGATTGATCCCACCTACGCCGATTACTATATCGAGCGGGGCCGCGTCTACGCGGCGCGAGGAGACAGCGCGAAAGCCCTTCGGGATTGCCGACGCGCCCTGTCACTCGATCCGCACTTTGCCGGAGCCCATATCTTCCGGGGTTGGCTCTACGATAATCGTAAAAAGTATGCCGCCGCCGTGGAGGAATACTCCGAAGCCATTCGTCTCCGTCCGGCTGATTCGGACATCTACGAGAGACGGGCTTGTACCTACGCGCACAAGAGGAATATGCTAAAGCGATTGCCGATTACAAAAAAGTCCTTCAACTCAATCCGCAAGACATGAGCGCCAATTGTAACCTCGGCTGGTATTTGGCGACCTGCCCGGATGACAAATTGCGAGATGGCGAGGAGGCCCGCGCTCGCGCTTACACGGCTTGTGAAGGATCGAACTGGCGAGACCCAAAAGACCTTGACGTCGTCGCGGCCGCTTATGCGGAATGCGGCCAATTCGAGGACGCGGTGAAGTGGCAGACCAAGGCGCTCGAGTTGGCCAGGGAATCGAATAAAGGTCCGTACCGCCAGCGTCTCGAACTCTACCAAGCGCACAAGCCATACCATCTAGCTCCGCAGTCCGTCTCCACATCTTCCTCGAAATGAAAGCATGACCAGCCCGAAGCGCTAGCGAGGGAAGCCCCTCGCTAGCCCGAATTGCGCACCGAGTCTATGTAAATTGAGCCTCACGCACTATCTAAACGGTGATTTCCCAAGCCGTTAGAAACATGCGGAGGCTCAAGATCATGGTCCGCCAGCAACAAGAGCACTTTACCCTGTTCCCCGTCGGCTCACAACAACTCCACATCGCCTTCGACGGCGGGCGCATCGTCTCCGATGCCGGACTGCTCGCCGTCCGCGCCCTGGAAAAGCCCCTCCGTGTCATCGCCGACCTCGCCCGACGACTCCCCGACCCCCGATCCCCCAAGTACATCGAACACTCCGTCGAAGCCCTGCTCACCCAGGCCGTCTACCAGATCCTCGCCGGCTACCCCGACTGGAACGATGCCCAGCAGCTCCGCGGCGACCCCCTCTTTCAAATCCTCGCCGATGTCTCGCCCGATGCCGACAACCCCCTGGCCAGCGGCTCGACCCTGGCACGCTTCCAGTACGCCTACACCCGACGGCAGGCGGAAATGCCTTTGCCAGAACGTCCGGTCTTGCGGGAGGTCCGCGCCGCCCAGACTGGCCGCATCAAGATCCTCAACGACTACCTGATCGGCCTCTTTATCCGCACGCGTCGCAGGCGGCCCGAGGAGATCATCCTGGATGTCGATGCCAGCGATGATCCGGTGCATGGCCATCAAAAGCTCAGCGGCTATCACGGCTATTACCGCCAGCATCAATACCTGCCCTTGTTCGTCTATGACGGGGCCACCGGCTTTCCGCTGGCGGCCTGGCTACGGCCCGGAGCGGTGCATGCCAGCCTGGGAGCCGTGGATATCCTCAACGCCATCGTTACCCGACTACGGAAGGCCTGGCCGGGCGTCCGCCTCAAGGTGCGCTCCGACAACGGCCTGGCGGTGCCCAGCCTGTATGACTATTGCGAGGCCAACGACCTGCCCTACGCCCTGGGCTATGCCAGCAACCCCGTGTTGCAGCGGGCCACGGAGCAAGCCTTGGCCGACGTGGAGTTGTATCACCGCCTCTACGGCCGCCGCGAGCCGGTGGTGCAACGCTTCGAGTCGTTGGCCGGTTATCAGGCCGACAGTTGGCCGCACCCCCGGCGGATCGTGGCCAAGATCGAGGTGACGCCGCAGGGCAGCCAACGACGCTTTGTCGTCACCAACCTGCAAGAAGAAGCGTCGGCGGTGTACCGGGATTTTTACGTGCGGCGGGGCAAGGTGCCGGAGCAGCCGATCGGCGAGATGAAGAACGGCTTACGGTCGGAGCGGCTGTCGGCCTGCGGCTTCTGCGCCAACGCCTTCCGCTTGCTGGTGCATACCTTGGCCTACGCCATCGTGGTGCTGTTCCGGGAGGCGTCGTCGTCGGTGCCGGAGGTGGCGACGGCGAGCGTGAGCACCTTACGTCAGCGCTTGTGGAAAGTAGGCGCGGTGGTGGTGACGGGGGTGCGGAGGATCTGTTTTCATTTTTCCGAGACGTGGCCGTATCGTGGGGCGTGGTGCCGGGTCTTGTCGGGAGTGACTGCCTTTGTCGCCGAGGTGGCCTCTGGTTGAGGCGTTGCGAGCAGCGGGGTCGGAATGGGGAAGGGGAGGGAAGCGTCGTTGGCGGACGATGCCGTATCGGGGTGTGCGCGGGAGTGCGAAAAGGGGTAGTCTGGACAGCTGCCAGCGAGGGATGGCGCGTTGGCAGGAGCGAAGGGCGGCTCGACAATCACGATGACAACCTCTCGACAGCGTCTGACGCCTCCTCTGCTGAGACTCGGTGCGCAATCCGGGCTAGCGCTTCGGGCTAGTAACGGGTGATTCAAATAATCTGCCGGATCGGTTCCGCGCCCTCGACGCCGACCAGTTTCTGATCGAGTCCACCATAGAAATACGTCAGCTTGTTCGGATCGAAGCCGAGCTGCGTCAAAATCGTGGCGTGCAGGTTCTTGACGTGCAGCGGGTCGGTGACGGCGTGGGAGCCGATTTCGTCGGTCTCGCCGACGCTCACGCCGCCCTTGATGCCGCCGCCGGCCAGCCACATCGTAAAACCGTAAGCGTTGTGATCGCGGCCGGTGCCCTTGGCGTACTCGGCGGTCGGCTGACGTCCGAACTCGCCGCCCCACAGGACCAGCGTCGAATCGAGCAGGCCGCGACGCTTCAGGTCCGTCAACAGCGCGGCGATCGGTTGATCGGTGCGGCCGGCGTGGTAGGTGTGGTTTTTCACCAGGTCGCCGTGAGCGTCCCAGTTGTCGTCGTTGTGCGAGCCGCCCGCATATAGCTGCACGAAGCGCACGCCGCGCTCGACGAGACGGCGGGCCAGGAGGCAGCGCGTGCCGAAATTGCGCGTGCGTTTGTCGTGCAGGCCGTACAGTTTCTTGGTTGCCTCGGTCTCGCGGCTGAGGTCCACCGCCTCCGGGGCGTGCGTCTGCATCTTGAAAGCCATCTCGTAGCTGGCGATGCGAGCGGCGAGGTTACTGTTGTCGGCGCGGGGCGCCTGGTGCTCGGCGTTGTAGTCGTGCAGCGTGTCGAGCAGGCGGTGCTGCACGGATTGGCTCATGCCGTCGGGGCGCTGCAAGTCGAGGACAGGATCGCCGGCCGAGCGCAGGATCGTGCCCTGGTAGCTGGCCGGCATGTAACCGCTCGACCAGTTCTTGGCACCGCTGATGGGTCCGCCGGTCGGGTCGAGCATGACGACGAAACCGGGCAGGTTCTCGTTGACGCTGCCGAGACCGTAGTTGACCCACGAGCCGAGGCACGGGCTGCCGGACAGGATCTTGCCTGTGTTCATTTGCAGCATCGCCGAGCCGTGGATCGGCGAATCCGCCGTCATCGAGTGAAGGAAGGCGATGTCGTCCACGCAGGTCGCCAGGTGCGGAAAGAGGTCGCTGATCCACTTGCCGCACTGGCCGTACTGTTTGAACTTCCACTTCGGCCCGACGACGCGCCCCTCGCTTTTCTTGCCGCCGCGGCCGAACGTCTTCACGGGGATCGTCTTGCCGTCGAGGGGATACAGCTTCGGCTTGTAATCGAACGTATCGACATGGCTGGGTCCGCCGTACATGAACAGGAAGATCACGCTTTTCGCCTTGGCGGGCAGCGGCGATTTCTTCGGGGCCAGCGGGTTGCCGAACTTCGTGACACCGTCGGCGGCGAGGGCCTGGTTGGCGAAGAAATGGTCCAGCGACAACAGGCCAGTCAGGGCCAGGCCCGTGAAGCCGGCGCCCGCTTCCCAGAGGAACTCGCGGCGTGTCCTTCCGCAGAAGGAACGAGCGGGACCGGAGGAGTCGGAAGAACAGCGATCCATGACAATTCTCCGCCACAATCAATCAAGATAGCTGAACTCGTTAAGGTTCAGCACCACGAGACAGAAGTATTTGAGCGCCGCTTCGTCACTGATACCGTCTCTTGTTTTTAGGTCGGCAATCAAATTCAGCCCGCGCCGAACTTCCGCATCGCTCGGCGGGCGGGCAGTGGCCAGCGTCAGAGCGAGGCGCACTTGCTTGCCGGCATCATTTCCGGCTTCGCGGCGAAGGCGATCGGCGAACAGGCCGGCTTGCTTGTTGACGAACGCGCCGTTGAGCAGCGCCAGCGCCTGCGTCGGCTGGGTGGTAACAAAACGCACTGGCGTGGAGCGATCCGTCTCGGCCGTGTCGAAGCTTTCGAGGATCGGCGTCAGCAGCGAGCGCTTGACGTGGATGTACACGCTGCGCCGGCATTGTTCCGCAAACGGCGACGTGCCCCAGCCGCTGCCCGGCATCGACTGGCCGGCCTGCACCTCCTTCGGAACCTCCGAATAGACACCGGGACCGTACATCTTCAGGTTGAGAGTGCCGCTGAGCATCAGGATCGAATCGCGCACCTCCTCGGCAGTCAGGCGACGCATGTCGAAACGCCAGAATAAGTCATTAATGGGATCAGATGACAATGCCTTGTCATTGCTGCGCGACGACATGCGGTAGGCGTTCGACGTAAGAATGAGTCGATGCAGCGATTTCAGGCTCCAGCCGCGGAGCACGAATTCATCGGCCAGCCAGTCGAGGAGTTCAGGGTGCGTCGGCCGGTCGCCCTGCAAGCCGAAGTTGCTCGACGAGCGGACGATGCCGCAGCCGAAATGATACTGCCAGATACGGTTGACCATCACGCGCGCCGTCAGCGGATTGTTCGGGTCGGCGATCCAGTTCGCCAGGGCCAGACGCCGGCCGGCCGTCTTCGCCGTGGGGGATGGCGTCGGCAGGATCGGTTTGATGCCGCCGAGTATTTCCGGAAAGGCCGGCTCGACTTTATCGCCCTTGACGTGAGGGTTGCCGCGGATGAGCACGAACGTCTCCGGAGCACGTCCGCCGGATTCGGTGACGCACAGGGCCATCTCGCCGGCCGTCTTCGAGCGCAACAGTGTTTGCAGCTCGCGCCGCTGCTCGGCGTAGCGCTGGTAGCGTTCGGCTCCGAGAAGTTTCGCCCCCTCGGAGCGGACCAGGCCGCGCACCTCGTCCAGCCCGACACGCTTGCCGTGAACTTGCTCGTAGAGCTTGGCGAAATCGGTTTCAAACACATTCAGGGCGGCTTGCAACTCCTCGCGCCGCCGCTGTCGCACACGGTATTGCTCCTCGTAGGTGCGCTTGCTCTCGGCGTCCTGTGCCAGCGGCGCTTCATCCGTGGGGCCGCCGTTGCGGTAATGGTTGATGTTGTGAAAGAACGACAGCAGCCGATAGTAATCCTTCTGCGGGATCGGATCGATCTTATGATCGTGGCAGCGGGCGCAATCGACGGTCAGGCCGAGGAACACTTGCCCCGTCGTGGCGACGATGTCGTCAAGGCCGTCGTAGCGGGCCTGGTCGCGGTCGGTCGGCTCGTCGTCCCAGATGCCGAGACGATAGTAGCCGGTGGCGAGGATTCCGTCCGTGCCGCCGTCGGGCATCTCGTCGCCGGCCAGTTGCTCGCGGAGGAAGCGGTCGTAGGGTTTGTCGTCGTTGAAGGCGCGGATGACATAATCGCGGTAGCGCCAGGCGTTGGGCTTGCGTCCGTCGCGCTCGTAGCTGTTGGTCTCGGCGAAGCGCACCAGATCGAGCCAGTGCCGGCCCCACTTCTCGCCGTAGCGCGGCGAGGCCAGCAGGCGCTCGATCCGCTTCTCGTAAGCGTCCGGCGAGAGATCCGTCACAAATGCCTCGACCTCACGCGGCGTGGGCGGCAGCCCCGTCAGATCGTAGGAAACACGGCGAATGAGTTCGCGCTTCGTCGCCGGCGGATTGGGCCGGAAACCCTTGGCTTCGAGCTTCGCCAGGATGAAGGCGTCGATGGGGTTTCTCACCCAGTCGCGGTCCTGGACGACCGGCACCGTCGGTCGCTTGACCGGCTGAAACGCCCAGTGGGCGCGGTCGCGCTCGCTGATATGAAACTCGCGCTTGGCGGCAACAGGGGCGGCGTCCCCGGCCGGCCAGGGTGCGCCCATCTGGACCCAGCGCGTCAGGTCGGCGATCTGTTCTTTCGGCAGTTTCTTCGAGGGCGGCATTTTCAGCTCTTCCTCGTGGCGAATTGCTTTCACGAGCAGGCTGTCCTCCGGCTTGCCGGGCACGCAGCGCCGCGCCCTGATCGCCGCCGGTCAGGATCGCGGCCCGTGAATCCAGCCGCAGACCGCCGCGCTGCTTTTTGTCGGCGTGACACTTGAAGCAGTTGTCTGCCAGCACGGGCCGGATGCGCGACTCGAAAAAGCGCACCGCTTCCGCGGACGGCTCCGCCGCGCGCACGGAGACCGTCAGCGAGAGGGCGGCCAACAGGCCGGCCATGCGGATCGCCAACCGAGGTTGGCGAGAAAAAGGTCGTTCCATCGTTTCCATCCAAACGACATCCGGTGGGTAATTCTGGCAGGCGGTTCCCTCTTAGGTTACAGGGATTCCCGCATGTGATGCCACCACAATTGACCGTTTTTTCAGGACTTCTCTTCCGATCCTTGAGGCGGGGAAGTGGAAACGAGCCATTTGTTTCGCTCGTCTCGTCCTGAAGAAGGTTGTGTCACGGTGGTCGTAAGATGCGGATGCGTGGAAATTTCGGCGAGGCGTTGGAGACGCCGCGGGGTAGCATCGAGCGGGCGGGACGGTGCGTTAACGCCGGCGTTTGGGCAAATTCCTCCGCGAACTCCCAGGACGGTTCAGGGAGTTACCTCGCGCACGTCCGCCAGTACCTCGGCCAACACCTCCCACAGGCGTTCCGGTTGAATCGGCTTGGAGACGTAGCCGTCCATGCCCGCTCGCTTGCAGCGCTCCTCGTCGCCGCGCAGGCGCGTGGGCGGTCAGGGCGATGATCGGCACATGGCCGCCGGTGGTTTTCTCGCGCTCGCGGATCAGCTCGGTCGCCTCCAGGCCGCCCAGCTCCGGCATTTGCACGTCCATCAGGATGACATCGAAGCGCTGCCGTTCCAGCGCGGCCAGCGCCTCCTTGCCGTTGCCGGCCACGGACACGCGAAAGCCCCGCTTCTCCAACATGCGGACGGCCACTTTCTGATTGATCACGCCATCCTCGGCCAGCAGGACCTCCAGCGCCTCCCAACTCGGCTGGGCCGGGCACGCGGAGAGAGGGTTCCGTCAAGTTGGCCGAGGTGTCGAGGCGCGGCGAAGTGTCCGCGCCCGCCGGAAGACCGAACCGGGCCGTGAAATGGAAGGTGCTGCCTTCGCCCGGACGGCTCTCGACCCACAAGCGTCCTCCCATCAACTCCACCAAACGCCGGGTGATGGCCAGACCCAGGCCGGTGCCGCCGTACTTGCGCGTCGTCGAACCGTCGGCCTGCTCGAAGGCGCGGAAGATCAAATCGTGCTTGTCGGCCGGGATGCCGATACCCGTGTCGCGGACGGAGAAGCGCAGGCAAATCTCCCTGGTACCGTTTTGCTCGTTCGTGGCCGCGACCGTCGCCGTCACCTCGCCGCGGTCGGTGAATTTGATGCCGTTGCCGACCAGGTTGACTAGGATTTGCCGAAGGCGCCCCGGATCGCCGATCAGCATTTCCGGCACGTCGTTGTCGCGGCGGACGTGCAGTTGCAGACCCTTGTCGCGCGCCCGCCACTGGAAAACCTTCAGCGTGTCGCCCAGGACGCTGCTCAGCGCGAACGGAATGGCATCCAGGTCGAGCTTGCCGGCTTCGATTTTCGAGAAATCGAGAATGTCGTTGATGACGCACAGCAGGGCATCGCCGGAGGTCTTCACCACGCCGAGGCATTCGCGCTGGTCGGCATTGAGGTCGGTTTCGAGGACCAGCTGGGTCATGCCGATGATGGCATTCATCGGCGTGCGGATCTCGTGGCTCATGTTGGCGAGGAACTGGCCCTTGGACGTGTTGGCGGACTCGGCGGCCTCCTTGGCCTGGCGCATCCGCGCTTCGCTGAGTTGCAGTTGGTTCGACAGCTCGCGCATCTGTTCCGACTCGGCGCGCAGCTCGGCCGTGCGCTCCTCGACGGTGCGCTCGATGCGGGCGCCGGTGGCTTCCAGCTCGGCCTGGCGCTCGGCGATGGCCGTCATCTCGCGGACGCCCTGGATGCAGGACCAGATCAGGAAGATGTCGATGAAGCCGACCCAGGCCGCATGTTCCAGCCAGCGCCAGTCCGCCCCGCCCGCCACGCCGTAGACCGATTGCGGCCACAACAGGCCGCGCAAGAAGTGATCGAGGCCGACCAGCACCGACGCCGACACGGGCACGCGCCAGTCCCGATAGAAGGCCAACAGCGCCAGCGAGCCGAAGACGTGGAAATGCGTTTCGATGCGTCCGCCGCTCAGGTGAATGAGCAGGGCGCCCATGAGCATCTGCCCCGCGCCGACGGCATGGCGGGTCGCCGTGCCTCCGGGCCGGCACAGCACCAGGAGGATCGGCAAACTGATGGCCGCCCCTCCCAGGATCAAGGCGGCGAGGAGGTGCGTGTGCGTCTGCCGAACGGCGCCGGCCCACTGGTAAGGCGACAGCCAGACGGCCACACCGACAGCGATCAGCCATTGCAGAAGCAGCAGCCCCGCGAACAGCCGATCGGTGCGGGCATGAATGCTCATTTCATGCGCGGCCAAAAGCTCCCGCGCTCGCCGGGCCGTGGCGGCCCGCTGTTCGCGCTCGTCCCCGATCATTCCCATTGCATCCCCTCCGCTTCTTCCAACTCGGTCGCGCCGAAAAGAGAACAGCCATAGACCGGAGTGGTCCTTCGCTCGCTCACCTCACCGCGCAAGGCCGCCAGCACGGCCTGCCCGCCGGCGCTCGCGCCGGCGTGGCCGCGCACGTCGGTGATCCCCCCGCTGAACAGCAAGCGCTCGCCCGCGCCGTACAAAAGGACATGACCCGAAGTCCGTACCCGGAACCGTTTCGCCACGATGCCTTCGGGATCGAGCACAATCTCCACATTCGGCAGCGATCGGGCCAGCCTCTCGATGTTTCCTCCCACCCGATCCGCCCGCGCCGACCCAGCGCGAGGAACACGATCCGCGTTTGAAGAGTGGCGGGACAATCCGTCAAGAGGCGCTCCAATTCACTCAACGTCGTCCGCGTGCAGGGACAATTCCGATGCGCGAAGAGAAGGAGCACCGGCTGTCCTGCGTCGAGTTGCAGATGGCTCTCGGCCGGCCACTGTTCGGGAACGCGCCCTTCCAAACCTGGTGTGAGATCGTTCCGCAGCAGGTAAAGCCAACCCCCCGCCAGGAGCAAGATCCATACAGCCGTCGCCGCCAGCCAGAAGCGACGCGAAAGCGGTCCCCGACGCATGGCCAATTGTTCCTCTCGCCTTGCTAACCAAGGGGGTGAACGCCCAGCCAGCCGTCGAGCGCTCCCAAAAAGCTCCGTAAAGACTCCTCCAAGGATTTAAAAGCGTCCGACGCCTCTTTCAGATCCCCGGCGTGTCCCAGATCCTCGACGCGCTGCGCCGCGCGGACGACTTCGTCGGCGCCGAAGTTTCCCGCCGATCCCTTGAGGAGATGGGCCGCACGCTCCACGGCCGGCGCATTGCCCGCCGCGATGGCTTCACGCACCTGTTCGAGCATGCGCGGGCCGTCTTCCTGGAATAGCGCGATCAGATCGCGGAACAGTTTCTCATCGTTCCCGATTCGGTGTCGCAGCGGTTCGGGATCGAAGGAGACCGGCGCGGAGACTTCGTCAGACGGGCGCGTCAGTTCCTCCAGCACGTCCATCAAATCGGCCATTTGCACGGGCTTGGACAGGTACGCATCCATCCCCGCTTGCAGACATTCTTCGCGCGCCCCTTTCATCGCGTGGGCGGTCATGGCGACGATCGGCACACGACTGCCGCGCTCGCGCTCCAGGGCGCGGATGGCGCGGGTCGCTTCCAGACCGTTCATTTGCGGCATCTGTACGTCCATCAGTATCAGGTCGAAGGGTTCCTGCCGCGCCGCGCGGACGGCGGCCGCCCCGTTGTCCACGACAACCACACGGTGCTCTTTTTTCTCCAGGATCGCCAGCACGAGCTGCTGATTGACGATGTTGTCCTCGGCCAAGAGCACGCGCAGGCCGCGCCCGTCGGGCGCTGGCCGGCTCAGGTCTTCTTTCTCCACGGCGACGTCAACCCCCTTGCTCGGCGAGCGGGCCAGGGAAGGACGCAGATGGATTCCCGAACTGCTCGGCAACAGGTCGAGTATTCGCAACAGGGCGCTCATCAGGTCCGAGGGCTTGACCGGCTTGATGAGACGTTGGCCGATGTCCAGCGTCCGGCATTTCTCGTAATCGTCGGCACGGCCGGCCGAGGACAGCATGAGCAGCTTGGGGTTGGCCAAATGCGGCCGGCGGCGGATCTCGGCCGCCAGCGCGAAACCGTCCTGGCCGGGCATGTGCGCATCCAGCAGCACGAGCGGGAACGGCTCGTGAACCGCCGCTGCCGCTTCCAGCTCCGCCAGGGCCGTGTCGGCGCCGTCGGCCAGGCGGACCTTGAGCATCCAGCTCGTCAGCAGCTCTTCCAGGATGCGCCGGTTGGTCGCGTTGTCGTCCACCACCAGCACCGACACACCTTGCAGGTTCGACGGGCGGCGCGGCAGCAGGCGCGACGGCGAACGCTCCTGCAACTTGAGCTGGACGGTGAAATGGAACGTGCTGCCCCGTCCCGGCTCGCTCTCCGCCCACACCCGGCCGCCCATCATCTCGACCAGCCGCCCCATGATGGTCAGCCCCAGCCCCGTGCCGCCGTGCCTGCGCAGTCGCCGAGCTGTCCACCTGCACGAAGGCATCAAAGATATAAGGGAGCTTTTCCGGGGCAATCCCAATACCGGTGTCCGACACGGAGAAATGCAAGCGGAGGTCGCCGCCCGGCCGGAGCGTCAGCGCGGTCAGGGGATCGTTGGCGTCGCCCTCCGCGCCCTGCTCCACCCGGACGAGCACCACCACTTCGCCGCGCTCGGTGAACTTGATGGCGTTGCCGACCAGATTGACGAGGATTTGCCGCAGGCGAATCGGGTCGCCGATCACGAAATCAGGCACGTCCGCCGGGACGTGGCAGGCCAGCTCCAAATCCTTGGCGTCGGCGCGGAGGCCGAGACTGCGCACAGTGTCCGCCACCGTGTCGCGCAGCTCGAACTCGACGGCATCGAGGTCGAGCTTGCCGGCCTCTATTTTGGAGAAGTCGAGGATGTCGTTGATGACGGTCAGCAGGCTGTCGGCCGAGCTTTTGACCATTTGCAGGTAATCGCGCTGCTCGACGGTGAGGGCGGTTTCGAGGGCGAGCTGAGTCATGCCGAGGATGCCGTTCATGGGCGTGCGGATCTCATGGCTCATGTTGGCCAGGAAATCGCTCTTGGCCCGGTTGGCCGCCTCCGCCGCCTCCTTGGCGCGCTGGAGCGTCAGGGCCGTGCGCCGGCGTTCGGTCACGTCGGTGGCCACGCCGAGGAAGCCGATGATCTGGCCGGCCTCGTCGCGGAGAGCCGTGATCGCCTTGCTGACCGTGAGGCAGCTGCCGTCCTTGCGGCGAAAGGTCCATTCGCGTTCCTCGTGGGAGCCGCGGCGGGCGCGTTCGGTCAGCGCTTGAAATCCCGCCAACGGCTCGCCGAGTTCCTCGGTCAGCTGCCGGGCGTGCTCCGCGATCTCCTCGGGCACATGGAGCAGCTCCACGGAGTTGACGCCGAGCACCTCTTTCGCTTCGTAACCGAGCATCCGCTCGGCGCCGCGGTTGAACACCGTGATCTTGCCGTCGGGGTCGTTGGCGATGATGGCGATTTGCGTGGCGGCGTCGAGGATGGCCTGCAATCGGCTATCGCTCTGGGCCAGCATTTGGGCCGTCTGCTTGAGCGGGCTGAGATCGCGCACGTAAGCAGTCAGCAAGGGCGGCCGCTGCGGGTGCAGCACCGTAAGGGCCAGGTCGATCGGAAATTCGCTGCCGTCCTTGCGCAGGCCGACGGTTTCGACGCGCTGGCCGATCCAATGCCCTTCCCCTGTGGCCAGGAAATGTTCGATGCCGCGCCGGTGCGCTTCGCGCAGCGACGGCGGCACGATGCGATCCGCGATCCGCTGCCCCAGCACTTCCTCGCGCTCGAAGCCGAACATTTTTTCGGCCGCCGGGTTGAATTCGACGATACGGCCCTGGTTATCAATGGTGATGATGCCGTCCAGCGCGTTTTCGAGGATCGCCCGCGTGCCGGCCTCGCTCTCCTGCATCTGCTCGGCGAACGAAGTCAAGTGCTGGATTTTCCGATCCTGAAGCGCCAGCGTCGTTTCCAGCTCCTGCACGCGCGCTTGCATCCGATCCGGCTCGCTCCGGTGAAGCCGGCGCGAGACGAACCAGAAGAGTGAGAGGGACAATCCCACCGTCCCCAGCAGGAGGACCAGGCTGCCGAATATCATTCCGTTTCTCTGCACGGGTGGACGAGTGCGCCGGCGAACGAGGGCCGGGGCTGGTTTCACGCCCGCCCTCACTCGCCAAGCAAGCCTAGCACGCGAACGGGACGGTTGACACGAAGGGAGCTGAGATTACCAGCCCGCAGCGCAAGCAAGGGATTTTCCCTCGCTGGCGCTGCGGGCTAGTCCTACAGCCGTAGTTATCCATCAGGCGGCCGCGCCCCGCGTTTGCGGTAGTGGCACACGCGTGCGCGGTGCTGGTGTGCCCGCCGCCATTCCGACCACGCCAGCGCACCGCTCGGCCAGCGTCAGGCGGTCCCAAACTATCTTGAGCAGCAGCTTCCGCACCTCGGGGACCGTCAGCGGGATGAGCCCAGACCCCTTTTTTTGCCCCGTGCCGCTCGTGCCGCCCGCGAGCGGATGACCGCCAGCGCCGCCAGGGCGAACAGGCTCAGGGTGACGTGCCGATGCCACCCGACCCAGCTACGCACTTCGTACTCGTTCAGGCCGCAATCTCCCTTGGCCAACTCGAACAAATCCTCGATCACCCACCGCGCACCCGCCACCCCAACCGAATCCTCCAAACCGATGCCCGGCGGCCCGCCGCAGGCGAAGTATGCTACCTCCGAGGGGTCGGTGACGCTGCGGCGGATCAAGAGCCAGCGGGCGTACGCCTCCGGCTCGGGGGAGTTCGTCCGCAACAGAGCCCAGTCGTACAGGCGCGGCCCCTTGGCCCCATCCCCGCAACTCAGCCGCTGCCAGGCGTCGGCCGGGACTTCGGCAAGCAGATTCCGGGCCCGCACCTGCCGCAACCCCCAACAGACGGCGAAGTCGGTTCGCACGCCAACCACGTAACCCAGGCCGTGCTTCTCGATGGCGATGCGGAAGTGGTAATCCGACCCGTACACGGCGTCCGCCGTCACCCACCGCATCGGCACCCCGGACTCCACGGCCCGGTCCATCATCCGCCGGGCCAGCACCAGCTTGGTGGCGAACCCGACCACGGCCGGGACGCCGGCCTCTTTGCGACGCGGGGCGTCGCCGGCCCACTCCTTGGGCAGGTACAGCTCCCGGTCGATCAGCGCCCGCCCCTTCTCGGTCACATACCCCAAAAACACTCCGATCTGGCAGTTCTCGATACGCCCGGCCGTCCCGCTATACTGCCGGGCGACGCCGACGGATTTCCTGCCCTTCTTCAAAAAGCCGGTCTCGTCCACGACCAGCACACCCTCGTCGTGCCCCAGGTGCTCCGCCGCGTAGCGGATGAGGTCGTCGCGGACGGCGTCGGCGTCCCAGTCGGCCCGGGCGAGCAAGTGCTGCACCCCATCCGGCGTCGCCTCGCCCAGGTGCTCCGCCAACTGCCAGCCGTTCTTGCGCTCGGTGTCGCTAAGCAGCCCGCGGATAGAGCCGACCGCTCGTTGCCGTGGCTCAGACCGGGCGAAGTGCCGACCGATCCGTTCGCCGATGGACATCACTTCGTCTGCCCAGCCGTGGACCTGCGCCTGCGTTGGTCGTCCTGACATGGCTTGCCCTCGTTAAAACTCCGGGCGAGGGCTATTCTAGTAACTACGGCTGTAGGACTAGTAGGGAAGGTGAAGCCCACTCTCAGGCCGCGAGTTTGCGCATCGGGCGCATCGCTCAGACGAGCTTCGGCGAAGCGCTGGCCGTTGGAGTCGTAGAAGAGAATGCGATCCTCCTCGCCCGCCCAGACGGCGTAGGTACGGACCCTGCGCGGGCCTTGCACCTGAAAGAACAGGCCGCACGACCGACCTGAACGGGTAATCACCGCCTGATGCATCGGCGTCTGGGCCGGATCGAGCTGATCGTGCCCGCAGAGGACCTTTCGGACGTGTTCGCGCAAATCGTCGAGGGTCGGCAGACAAACAACGGTGTGCATATCGGCTCTCGCGGCCTCCGAGACTGCTTCGACCAGCCCGCCGCGCCAGCAAGGGTTCTTCGCTTGCTGGCGCGGCGGGCTAGTAGGGCGTTCGAGACTCTTATCGGCTCAAACGCCGTCCGGATGCAGCGCGCGCTCACCACGTCCCCACTTGCCGCAGCACCTCGTAAAGCACAATGCTGACCGCGTTGGCCAGATTCAAACTGCGGACCTTGCCGGTTGGCATGGGGATACACAAGGCGCGCTCGCCATACCGCTCCACCACCGACGCCGGCAGCCCGTTCGATTCGCAGCCAAACAGAAGACCATCGCCCTTTTGATAGGCAACCTGCGTGTAAGGAACGGTCGCACGGGCACTGTAACAAAAAATCCGTCCCTCCTTCTGGCCGGACTCGAATTCTTCGAGGGTTGGATGACGGCATAATTTTACTTCGTCCCAGTAATCGACGGCGGCGCGGCGCACCGTGCGTTCGCCGAGCGGAAACCCGGCCCGGCCGATGACGTGCAGCACCGCGCCGGTGGCGACACAGAGACGAATGATGTTGCCGGTGTTGGGCGGAATTTCCGGTTCCAAGAGTGCAATGTGAAACATGGCGCGGCCATTCTCTCGCTTTGTCTGAGGATTCCCTCGGCCGCCGGCCGATAACGACCGATGTGCGGCGTCAGCTTGCGCCGACGCGCCGACGACCCGAGATCGTACCCCCTGGAGTCTTCCTCATGCCGGATCGTCGCCACTGGCGGCTGTACCTCGCCGTTTGCGTTCTGCTGCTTGTCGGCCTGTTCCTCACCCTCAGCGTCCTCGATTACGATCCGTCCGACCTGCCCTCGGCAGTCTACCCCGCCCCGGCCGCGCCGCACAACCGTCTCGGTTCGGCCGGCGCCCTGATCGCGCATGAATTGCGGCAAACGCTCGGCGTCGCCGTCTATGTCTTCCTCGCCGGCTGGTTCGTCGTCGTCGGTTTGCTCGTGCTGCGTCGCGGTTGGCTGGCGTGGTCGGTACGCTTTGTTGGCTGGCTGCTCCTGGTGCCCGCCACGGCCGTGCTCGCCGAGCGTTGGCCGCAGCCCGTCCCCTGGCCGGCCACGTCGCCACTCGGATCGGGCGGCAGTCTCGGTGCCTGGCTCGACGCCTGGTTCCGGAGCGCATTGCAGCCGGCGATGCAGCCGATTCTCTTGGGCTGTTGCGTGGCGCTCGGTGCGATCCTGGCACTCGATGTCGTCCTCCTGCGCCTGCTCCGTTTGCTCTGGTGGTGCGTGCGCGTCAACTTCGGTGTCGCGCACGGGACCGGAAAACGTCCCGTTCCACGACCCCGTTCCGCGCCGCCCATCGTCCGCACCACACCGCTCACGGAGCCGGAAGAAATCGCCGAGTCCGAAGAACCGCTTCCGCCGACGGAGGAACCACAGGAGCCGCCGGCTCGCCCTCACATCATTCCCATTCACCATCACGACGAGATCGCCCACCGCGACCACCCCGCCCCGCATGTGTTCGCGGCATCTCGACGGCGACCGGAAACGAGCGCCATCTCCGACCGCGAACGCTTCGCCGATTACGAACTGCCGCCGCTGACGCTGCTGGAGGACGCCGAGCCGTTCCCCTACCGGAGCACGACCAGCAGCTGCGCGATCGGGCGGCGCTGCTGGAAAAAACCTTCACCGATTTCGGCCTGAACGTCCATGTGGTCGGCATCAACACCGGCCCGGTCATCACGCAGTACGAGATCGCCCTGCGAAACCGGCCTGCGCGTCAACAAGGTCACGCGCCTGGGCGACGACATCGCCCTCAATCTCAAGGTGCCGAGCGTGCGCATCGTCGCGCCCATCCCCGGCAAGAACACCGTCGGCATCGAAGTCCCCAACGAGCAGCGCGCCGACGTCCGCCTCAAGGAAGTCCTCCTGGCGTCGGCCAAAAAGGTCGCCAAGACCAAAATCCCGCTGTTTCTGGGCAAGGACACCGAGGGCCGGCCGCTCGTCTACGATCTCGCCGACATGCCGCACTTGCTCATCGCCGGCACCACCGGCACCGGCAAATCGGTGTGCCTGAACGCCATCATCCTCAGCATCCTCATGACGCGCCGGCCCGACGAGGTGAAGATGATCATGATCGACCCCAAGGGGGGCGTCGAGATGGAGGAGTACGGCAAGATCCCGCACCTGATGCACCCCGTCGTCACCGACATGAAAAAGGCCGAGGCGATCCTGGCCTGGGCCGTGGACAAGATGGAGGAGCGCTACGACCTGCTCAGCCGCGCCCGCGTCCGCAACATCGCCGGCTACAACGAGCTGAAGCCGGACGAAATCCTCCGCCGCGTCAACCCCACCGACGACGAGGAACGCAAGCACATCCCGGAGAAGATGCCGTACATCGTCATCGTCGTCGACGAGATGGTCGGACCTGATGTTGCAGATGAAAAAGGAGGTCGAAGGCCACATCATCCGCCTGGCCCAGAAATCGCGGGCGGCCGGCATTCACCTGGTGGTGGCCACGCAGAAGCCGACGGTCGATGTCATCACCGGACTCATCAAGTCGAACCTGCCGGCGCGCATCTGCTTCAAGGTGTCGAGCAAGTCCGACAGCCGGGTCGTGCTCGACGAGATGGGCGCCGACAAGTTGCTGGGCAAGGGCGACATGCTGTTCTTGCAGCCGGGCACCAGCGATCTGGTTCGCGCGCCAGGGCACCTACGCCAGCGACGAGGAGATCCAGGACGTGGTCGGCTGCCTGGAGTGCGAGCCGTGCTACGCGCCGGAGTTGATCCAGTTGCCCGTGCGGCGAGCGCAACGGCGGCGACCTGGCCGAGCGCTGCGCGAGCGCGACGAGCTGTACGAGCCGGCCATCGAGATCGTCGTGCGCGAGGGCGCGGCAGCGTGTCGCTGTTACAGCGCGCGCTCGGCATCGGCTACGGCCGGGCGGCGCGGCTGATCGACTTCATGGCCGAGGATGGCATCGTCGGCGCTTACAACGGCAGCAACGCGCGGGAGGTGCTGTACACGCCGGAGCAATGGGCCAGCCTGCGCGGGACCGCCGCGGAGGAAGCGGGCTGACCATCGCTTCGTCTCGAACGAGAGATCGCCTTGAACGATCGGCCTTTCGTCCTCTTGAGTCCATTGACGGGAAGGCTTATTCTGAAGAAATGCCAGCCGACGTCCGCGACGTTGATCCGGCCGAGTTACGGCTGCCCGGATCCCGATCCGGCGGAGCGGATCCGTACAAGCTCCAACAGCAGATAGCCCAGCATGGCACATCGATCGCCGGGATGCCGCCTCTGCTCGTGTATGAGGGGTCGGATGGAGTGCTGGAGTTGGTGGACGGGGTAACTCGCGCCACACGGGTGGCAAAACTCTTGCCCGGAACGACTGTCCCGGTTGAGGTACTTGGTAAACTGCGGCGGCCTAAAGCCCAGGAACGCCGGATCGGAGACGCGCTATGACGACAACCTCATCATCGATCGAATTCCTGAACCGGATCGCCGCAGTCCGCCGCCTGTGCCCTGAGATACGGTTCGGACAGATGGTGGCTATCATCGGGCAACTCGCAGAAGACGAGACGGGACGCAATCTGTGGGACGTTGAGGACGAGCAATTCGCCGCCGCCATCGAGCGGTTTGCGGCCGACTTATCGCGGCGGGAGCAAAGTCCGGCCGAACAATCCGCTTTAGATGGAACGAAAAATGTCAGGCCCCACTAGCGTGATGACGGGGTGTGAAACTATTTGAAGTCACGTCCATGTTGATCTTCGACAAAGCCGCCGTTCCCTTCCTGTCACGCCTCCACGATCATCGAGGTCGGCGGCGGCCGCTTGCTCGCCGCGTGGTTCGGCGGCAAGGAGGAAGGGGCCGCCGATGTCAAAATCTGGCAATCCTCCTTCGACGGCAAGAGGTGGTCGCCGCCGGCCGTCGCCGGCGAAGAGCCGGGGTTTCCGTGCTGGAACCCTGTGCTGTTCCGCAGCCGGGCCAACACGCTCTTCCTCTTCTACAAGGCCGGCCCCAGTCCGATGACGTGGACCGGCTTCGTGCGCCGCTCCGCCGATGACGGCAAATCCTGGGGCCGAGTCGAAGCGCTGCCGGCCGGGTTGCTCGGGCCGATCAAAAACAAGCCCATCGAACCGAAGCCGGGCGTCCTCCTGGCCGGCACCTCGGTGGAAAGCCATCGCGCCTGGTGCGCCTGGGTCGAGCGATCGACCGATGACGGCAAGACCTGGCGGCGCTTCGGACCGATTGCCGTGCCGGATCGGCCGCATGGTCTCATTCAGCCGACGCTTTTGCAAACGAGCGATGACCGCATCCTCGCCTTGTGCCGTTCGCGCGGCATCGGTGCCATTTGCCAGGCCGAATCGAAGGACGGCGGCGAAACGTGGTCGGCGGCCAAACCCATCGAGTTGCCCAATCCCAACAGCGGAATCGACGGGGTGCGGACGGACAAGGGCGAGTTTTTTCTCGTGTACAACCACACGAAGAGGGGCCGCTCCCCCCTGAACCTGTGCGCTCCCGCGATGACGGCAAGACGTGGCGGCAAGTGGCCACACTCGAAAACCAACCCGGCGAGTTCTCCTACCCGGCGATCATCCAGGCCGGCGACGGACTGCTGCACATCACCTACACCTGGAACCGTCGGCACATCAAGTATGTGACCTATGATCCGATGAAGCTGCGTGAAATGCCCTGACAAGATACAGTACCTACCGACTCTTCTTTTTGCTGATGTTCTGCCAGAGGGTAACGCCCTGGTTCATTTTGCTCCCCTCGTTGAAGGAGAAACTACCCGTCACGAGATGGGGCGTGCCGTCTCCATAGATGTCGCCGACCGCGCAGGTGAAGTGATCGCAGGAGACTGTCTCCAGCGAATGCCGGACGAACTCGCCGCCGGACGTTTGCTCCAGCAGGATCACGGAGTCAAGCCGCATGGACTTGCGCTGCGGGAACCCTTCGGCTGACAGGAAACTGACGGCGATGATGTCCTTTTTCCCCTTGCCGGTGAAGTCCGCGGCGACCGCGTGCATCACGCCGTACATCGAGGTTAGCGAATGGTGCGTGAAGGAGAATTGGCCGCGATTCTCCAGCCATTGCACGCCGTGATAGGGCTTGAGCAGATTGGGGGGGTCGAGCGTGTCGCCGTTGGTGTACAGCACGTCGAGCCGGCCGTCGCCGTTGAGGTCCGTCAGCTCGACGCCGCTGGAGCCATAGGCCGGGTGCGGGGCCGTGTAAATGGTTTCCTTGCGGAATCGGCCGCCCTCGTTGACAAAGGCGACGAGCGTCTCATGTTCCTGACTAACCAGGGCGACAAAATCCGGTTTGCCGTCGCCGTTGAGGTCGCCGACCGGCACCTGGACCGTGCCGTGACGGTCGTCCAGGACGCGCGGTACGAAACGCGGTTTTTTCCAGTCGGTCGTCTGGTTCTCCAGGTAATGGATTGCGCCGATGTTGCGCCAACCGAAGGCGGCCACGATCAGATCGAGCTTGCCATTGCCGCGAAAGTCGGCGGCCTGCACGTCATCCACCCGGCCGACACCTTCCAGCAGGGTATGCGGCTCGAAACGGCCGTCGCCCTGGCCGCGCAGCCAGAGCACGCTGCCGCAGGGAGCGTCGGTCGGTCCCATGTAACCGAGATTGGCGACGAGAACATCGCGAATGCCGTCCCCGTCCAGATCGACCACCTCGGCGTGAGCGGGATTGAAACCCTGGTCCGGCCCACGGCTGTACAGCACGCGCCAGACCGGCTCGGCCGTGTAGGGTTGCAGCGCCAATATCTGACCCCGGCGCATCTCGCAGGCCAGGATGTCGAGTCGCTTGTCGTCGAAAAGACGGACGAGGTTGACGTGACTGACGGCGGGGGCCATCGTCTCATCCGGCAGACGATAGCCCTTGCGCCGAAACGACACGGACGGCTCGCGCGGCGGCTTGGTTGGCTTCAAAAGCGGCAATTCCTCGGGCGCCCGGCGCTCGTAATAAAGCGCGACACCCTCCAGTGAGGGGAAATCCGCAAACCGAAGGTTCGAGTCCGCGAAGAGGTCGTAGGCCTGTTTGACCTCTCGGCGCCAGGCGGAGCGCGGAAAGGTGTCGGGAGGCGGATAGGGATGGCAAGCGACTCCGCAGAATTGGCGTACCTGGGCCGGATTCGCCTCCTTCGGCGCATCGGCGGGCGGGGCCGAGACGGCCGGCGGACGCGAAACGCCGTACATCACGACAGCGCCCGACAGCAGGACGATTAGCAATGCGGCCCGGCGGCCGCGAGAAGAGCGATTGTCTGGCGTGGTGTCAGTCATGGTGTCACCGGACTGCGGATAGAGCGTCGGTCCCGGACGAAGCGGCGCGACGATGGTGGGCGGCACGCTCGGGCTGCTCGTTTCGCTCGAAATAATCGGCCAGGAGCGCATGGGCTAGCCCGTAGCGTGGCTGCTGCTCCAGGACGTGATAGAGCGCGGCCACGCCGTCTTGCTCGCGGCCCAGGCGCATCAGATCGCGGGCGATCTCGAAGCGCAGGGCGACGTTGAGCAGATCGCGGTTGGCTTGTAAGATTCGGCGATCCACGTCGAGCACGTCCCGTTCGTTCGCCCGGAGGCGGTCGCGGCAGCGGCGGGCCTCCTCGTGCTTTTCCTGGGCCTCCAGACATTGCGCCAGCGAGCGAAGCGGTTCGACTTCATAAGGGCGTGCGAGGGCCGCGGCGCGGCGCAGCCATTGCTCCGCCTCCTCTGCTCGTCCGGTGTGCAAAGCCAGCCGGCCGCGTTCCAGCAGGGCGGCCGGGTGGTCGGGGTGTTGCTGAAGCAGTTCGTCGAGCAAACGCTGAGCTTCCCGAAGATCATGCAGGCTGTAGCGACAGCGTGCCAGGCCCAGCAGCACCGGGACGCTGTCGGCTTGCTCCGCACGCAAGCGCTCGTACTCGAGCACGGCGTCCTGGGGCCGACCGACACGGTACAGGGCGGCCGCCAAACCCAGCCGGACATCGAAAGAAGGATTCACCTCGGTGGCCTGCTCGGAAGCATGGAGGGCGTCCGCCGCCTCCTCGGCCTGGCCCTTACGGGCCAGTTCCTCCAGCACATGGGCACGCATCCGCAAGGCCGAGGCATTCCGTGGTTGGCGCTGGAGCAGCCGGTTCAGACATTCCAGCGCGTCGGTCTGCCAGAAACGGTGGGCGTAACCTTTGGCGAGCGCTTCCAGCGTCCGCACCGCCTCCGGGTCGTCGGCGCTGGTATGGCCCTGCAACAATTCTTCCACGCCCTCCAGCTCTCCTTGCTGGGCGGTCAACAGTAAACGCTCCCGCGCTGCCTCTTTCGTCATTCCCGACATCTGCTCGCAGGCCGCCAGGTGTCGCTCGGCCTCGGCATAGTCATCGCGCCGATGCGCGGTCTGGGCGGCCAGCAGGTGAACGGCGGCACCGCGGAACGGCACTTTCAGGCAGAGATCTAGATGGTTTTGGGCTTCGTCCAGGTCGTCCCGGTCGAGGGCGCGCCGGGCCGCATCGAGGTGGTATCGCGCCCAGAGCGAGACGCCCGCGGCTCCCGCACCCGGAACGGCGAGCAGCAAAAGCAGCGCGAGAAGGCGCGGATGTCGCCGCGGCCAACTCAGGAAATGGCGGGAAGACTCGCTCACGCGCCTCGCCTCCAGAGGAACTCATCCAAACCATCCTAGCATCCTCTTCAATCTTTTTCTCTCCTCTGGATCACGAGGACGATCGCCCCCGTCGCCGCGAAGGCCGGCCCCTCGCCCAGTGTCCACAACAGCGGCATCCCCACCGCCAGGTCGATGCCGAGCATGACGGTTCCGTGAACCAGGGCGGCGGCGGCGAGGAACGTGATGAGCCGGTCATATCGACGGGTGTCGAACGAGATAAACAAGATCATGGCCCCATGCAGGGCATACAGCGCGGAGGCCGAGCGCGTCAAATAACCGACGATCGGCTCGCGCGGCAGCGGCCCCAGACCCAAGCAGGCATGAGCCTTTCCCATCCATTCCGTCGGCATTAGCACTGCCAGGATGGCCAGCGCATCGAGACCACCGAACACGCGCAGAACGATCGCCAGCGCCCGTTGATTTTGCGACTCGGCCAATCCCTTTTCTCCGTTTTATGCAACCGAGCGCGCTATCAAGCCAACGTATTGCCGCCGTTGACGGAGATCTTTTGTCCGGTTACGAACCCCGCCCCGTCGGAAGCGAGGTACGCCACGGCCTCGGCCACGTCGTCGGGAGCGCCCATGTGTTTCATCGGCACGGCCGCGGCGTAGGCGTCCTTCGCTTCCTGCGGGTCGTTGGCGTGGCGTTCGGTCGGAATCCAGCCCGGCGCGACGAGGTTGACGGTGATCCGCCAGGGCGCCAGTTCCATCGCCCACGAGCGCGTCAGGCCCAGCTGCGCCCCCTTGGCCGAGACGTAATTGGAAAACTCCGGCACGCCGCGCTCGAACACTTCCGAGCCGAGGTTGATGATCCGACCCGCGCCGCTCCTTCATCGACGGCAGCACGGCTCTCGCCAGGAGCACCGGACTTTTGACGAAAAACTCCAGTTGATCGAGGCAGTGCCTCCAGGTCAAGTCGTCCAGGCGGATAAACGGCTGCGGTCCCGTAGCGTTGACGACGAGGATGTCGATCGGGCCGAACTTCTTGACCGTCTGCGCGACCAATTCGGCGACAGCGGTTTCGTCGCGCACGTCCGCCTGGAAGACCTCGGCGACGCCGCCGGCCTGGCGGATTTGTTCGAGGACGTGCCGCGCCTTTTGCGGACTGCCGAAGTAGTTGATGGCCACCTTCGCGCCGCAAGCCGCCAGCTTGCGGGAGATGGCCGCCCCCAAACCGCGCGACGCCCCCGTGACCAGCGCCACCTTTCCGCGTAAATCGTGAGTCATCCCGGTATCCTTTTTTCGGTTCGCTGAACGTCTCGTCGGCCCCGGAAAAAGACATTATACGAAGGGGAGCCAATCCGGACGGTCTCGATCGGATGTCGAAGTTGTCCATGTTTTTCGACCGCACCCGGAGGTTTCACAGCCTCAAACCGTCTTGGGACTTCGCGAACGGATTTGCTAAAATGCCGGCGTTATCGCACTCCATCCCGCCGGAGGTAAGGCAAGCATGTGTCCGTTGCGCCGCGTCGAGGACCAACGCGCCGGTCCGTCCGCCCTCGGTATCCTGGTGCCGCCGGGACGACGAACCTTTCTGATCGTCCGGCCGCGCTCCTTGCCGTGGGATCTGCTGCTATCGCGCGCGGACGCCGCCGGCGCCTTCCTTGAATTGCACCCCGATGAGGCGAATGCGCTAGCCCAGGAACTGTATCACGCCCTGAACAATTGGTCCGGCGCGGCGGGGCGCATCGAAGAGATCGCCAGCCCGGACGGGTTCGGCTTCTGGGTGCGCGTGAGCGTGGGACCGTTTGCCCTCCTGGCCTGCGGGCGGGCGCCGGACGGCCCTATCGTCCCCTGGTGTTCCCGGACGGCGAGTCGGCCCTGACGGCGGCCGGTCAACTGCGGAACGTCCTTCGGCCTCCGGGGGAGGTCGAGCAGGAGGTTTATTTCAATACCCGTCACTTCGCGCGCTGAGTCATTCGGCAAGGTCTGGCACGATGCCCTACACTCCCATTCTCGCCACGCTGGGTTACATCCTCTCGCCGGACGGACGGCGCGTGCTGCTGATTCACCGCAATCGACGGCCGGCTGACCCGCACTTCGGTAAGTACAACGGGCTGGGCGGCAAGCTCGATCCGGGCGAAGACGTGGTGGCGTGCCTGCGCCGCGAGGTGCGCGAGGAAAGCGGTTTGGAGTGCGAAACGCTTGTGCTGCGCGGCACCGTGAGTTGGCCGGGCTTCGGCAAACACGGCGAGGACTGGTTCGGCTTTATCTTCCGCGTCGATCGCTTCCAGGGCGAACCGCACGCCGGCAATGCCGAGGGCACGCTCGAATGGGTCGAAGTCGAGCGCGTGTCTCAATTGCCACTCTGGGAAGGCGACCGCTATTTTCTGCCCCTGGTCTTCGAGCGCGGCGAGCGGCAATTTCACGGCGTCATGCCCTATCGGGACGGCCGCCCCGTGAGCTGGAGCTACAGCCTGGTGTGAGTGAATGACCAGCCCGCAGCGCCAGCAAGGGGCAACCCTTGCTCGCGCTGCGGGCTAATAGGATCGTTCAGGGCCGTTTGCGCGATCCCTTGTCGGCGCGCTCCGCCTCGGTGGCGTCGATCAGCCCGTCGCCGTCCGTGTCGATGCGGCGGAACTGTTCGCGCGTGCCGAGGAACTCCGTCGCGGACACGTCGCCGTCGCCGTTGCGGTCCATCTTGCGAAACCACAACGGCCCGCGCAACCGTCGCGGAACATCGGCAGTTCATCGAAACCCCTGCCGGCCGGCACCGGGAAGTTGTTGCGCAGATTGGCCGTGGCTAAGGACCAACTGAAACTGCCGCGGCAACTGCGCTCGGGTGATCCGGCCGGTGTGATCGCGGTCCCACGGCTCGATCCGCTCCCAGGCCGCCCGCAGCTCGCGCGGGCTGAGCAGGCCGTCGTGGTCGGCGTCGAGGATCTCGAACAACGATCGGCCGCGGTCGATGACGGTCAGGTAGGTGGACCGGAAGAAAAACTTTTCCTGGACATCCAAAA
This sequence comes from uncultured Planctomycetota bacterium, assembly GCA_963767535.1. Taxonomy (GTDB): domain Bacteria; phylum Planctomycetota; class Planctomycetia; order Gemmatales; family Gemmataceae; genus JAJPHU01. Next base: position 1,877,729 of record CAVYEC010000003.1, on the reverse strand, counting down.
AGGTGTCGATTTCCTTGCGCGTCAGGCGGTTGTCGCCGTCGCGGTCGGCCAGACGCAACAGCGCCACCAGGACGAGCGGGATGGGCGGCTGATAGATCATCTTCTCCGTGACGAAATCGCCCTTGCCGGCCTTGGCGTTGAATTCGTTCAGAATGGCGGCCCGGAAGGACGAAACGCCGTTGCGGCGCACCAGTTCGAGCTGCTTCTCGCCGATGGGAAAACGCAGCGCGCCGCCCCTGGGCGTGAGCGCCGCCAGACCCGGTGTCGCACGGTCGGAAGGGCGTGCCGCCGTGCTCGGCGACGGCAGGACGAGGACATCGCGCCGCGAGTTCCGCTCCAAGGGCGCGAACAACTCCAGCTCCGGCGGCAGTTTCCGCCAGCCGGCCAGCTCGACGGCGTTCAACTGGCCGTCATGGTCGGCATCGAGTTGATCGAAGGCGGACTTGTCCAGGGGAAGTTCCGTCCGGCTGAGCTTGCCGTCCTTGTTCCTGTCGTAGCGGGTTAGCAGTTGCCCGGTCAGCCGGTTGGCGGGCGTGTTGTCCTGGAGGGCGAGGAACGGAAACGTCTCCGGCATGGAGGCGCCTTCCGTCGCGGAGCGATACATGAAAGCGGGATAGGCGCCATCGCGGTCCAGCTCGAACGGCCGAATGATCTCGTCGCCGTCGGTATCGAACGAGTGCAAGGCCGCGGCCGCTTCCAGCATCTCTTCCCGAGCGAGCGCCCCGTCCTTGTTCTTGTCGAATTGTTTGAACAGCACCTCGGTCAGGTGATCCTCCGTTGGCGGCCGGCCTTGCAACGGCTGACGCCAGCCCCATTCGATCTGGAGCGCGCCGGCGGCGGAATGCAGGTAGAACGACAGAAAGCGAGCGCGCGTCACCCCCTTTCCCCCTCCTTTCGGGGAGCCGAAATCGGGGGCGGCGTCCGGTTCGATCGGCGTGCCGTTGATGAGCTGCGCCCATTGGATAATGCTGGGGGCCAGGGCCGCTTCCTTCGGGCTGAGCACACCGTCGCCGTCCACGTCGAGATAGCGGAACAGTTGCTCGACCGTGCCTTCCCAGCTGTCCTGAAACGACCGGCCCTCGACTTGCAGATGCAGGCGGATCAAATACGGCCGGCTATCCAGGAACAGGACCAGATCCCGTGCGTCGCCGGGCACGACGGCCGGCCGCTCGGCCGCCAGGCTCAGCGCCGCCATCCCGGCCAAGACGAGGATCAGAACGCAACTCATTCGCATGGGTGAATCTCCTACCAAAACCATCCGTTTAGCCGCGACCCGCAGGGGAGCGCACCCTGCGGGTCGCGGCTAAACGAGTTAAAAATCCGGCCCCAGCGGGTTGCCGTCGTTGCGCGTGATGGCGTTGCGCAGGGTTTTCTCCGTGATCTTCTCGGAGATGAAGCGCACGGAACCGTCGCATATGCCGGCGGCGAACCCCTTCAGGCCGGGCAGACCGAGCTTGGGCAACGGCTTGTCCGGGTCGTAGGGGAGGTCTTCCGGCTTGGTCCACGGCACCGCCCTGGACGCCTCGACGATCATGATCGTGTTCGACGTGCCGTCGGGGAAGTCCCTCGGAAACGCGAGGCCCTGCTTGCCCTCGAAGAAGGCGCCCTTGCCGTGAAAACCCTGGTAGTACGTCGTGTGGTCCCTGAGCGTGTTCTCGTCGTAGGGCGAGGCGTACGTCTTCGGCATCTTGGCGAGCAGTTTCTTGTTGTGCTCGCTGTCCCACGGCTCGTTGAGGTGGAACTGGTCGTAGAGATCTTTCCCTTCGATGTAGGGCAGGATGAGCACGCGCAGCTCAGCAGGGGCTTGCCGTTCTTGTCGTAGACGGCCTGGGCCGGAAGAATGCGCATGGTGTCCGCGTAATTGTGCATGGCTAGGGCGATCTGCTTGAGGTTGTTGGCCGATTGCGTCCGCGAGGCCGCCGTGCGTATCTTCTGCACGGCTTCGAGAAAGACGACGCCCACCGTCGCCACTTCGACCCGAAGCTCGGCCGATGCCTGCAAGGTGTTGCCCTTCTGTTCGATCCGGGCCGCCTTCAAGGCTCCCTGAAGTTGTTTGGTCAGCTCGATGAATTGTTCCATCCCTTTCTGCTGGGTCATCTGCTCCACGGCTTGACCGATGGCGGCGACGGCCAAATCGCGTCCGCTCTTGAGCGGAGGCAAACACGCCGTGGCTTTTTTCTCGTCGGGGAAAGTCAAGTCCGCGGCGAGGCGCGACTCCGCGGCCACGTCCACGGTGAGCGTGCCCGACGTGGCTTGCAAGAGCGGCTTGAACGGCTCGATCTCGCCGGGTAACCGTTCGCCGACGGCCTCATTGAAACCATGCACGTTGAACCCGACGGTCAGCGAGTGCTTGCCGGCCGCGTTTTTGAGGGCGGCGGCCAGGTTGCCGGCCGCCTTCGGCGCCGGATGGTCGATCCAACCCTTGACGGAGTTGGGGTGGCCGTACACCAGCGAGCGGTCGTCCAGGAAAGAGACGGCCCAATCCTTGTCGTCGGAGTAAAAAGTGTGGTCCTTGTACTTTTGCTCCTTGGCGTCCTTGTGGGTGGCGAGGACCTTGGCCCGGTCGTAAGGCTTGGTGCCGTGCATGAACAAAAGCGGTTCGCCGCCGATCGGGTCCAGGGCGACCATCGTCAGGCGCTCGACCTGTGGCAGAGGTAGGCCGAAGTGTTTCTCGAACGCTTCGGTCGAGTCGCCCATTTCCTTGGCCAGCTTCCGGCGGACGGGTTCGCCCAATTTACTTTCCCACAAGTCGGCGATGCGCATGGACAGGAAGACCATGCCGTCGCTGGGGATCTTCGCCAGGTCGGACGGCAACGCCGCGGCTTCCTCGCGAGCCGGAAGGGTGTCTTCGGTCGTGAGCAAGACGGCGAGCAACGCGACGATCAGTGTCGCCGCCACGCCGCCGACGCGCCATCGGTTCAACGAGTTCGCGGACATGATCGGAATTCTCCTTGTGACATGGACCCCAGCGATCCGCCCATGTGTAACAGTGTCACAGTACACAAGAAATGTATTCGCCGTCAAGGAAAAAATCCGAATTACAGCCCGCGGCGTCAGCAAGGGTTTTCAATTCAATGAGTTCGGAAGACGCGGCCGGTGTCGCCGTCCACGACGAGCGGTTCGCCCTCGCGCACGGCGTCGAGGATGCCGGGCAGATTGGACACGGCGGGAATGCCATACTCGCGGGCCACGATGGCCCCGTGCGAAAGATAGCCGCCCACCTCCATCACGAGAGCGGCGGCGCGGAGAAAGAGCGGCGTCCAACCCGGATCGGTGGAGGGAGCGATCAGCACATCGCCGGGCCGAAGGCGCGACGCTTCGGAGGGATGCCGGAGAATACGCGCCGGCCCCACGGCACGGCCGGAGGAAAGGGCAAGTCCCGTCCACGTATCGGCATCAGGTGCCGAGACAAGGTCGGCCGCATCCCGCGGACGATGAGCGGAGAACCCTGCCGGATCCTGGACGAAAACATCCGGCGGCGTCTCGCTCTGCCAGGCGGCGAGCTGTTCGCGGCGATCGGCGACCAGAGCGCGAGCACCCGGCCGTCCCATTCGCCGCGCAGGTAGGATTCGAGATCCGGGTACGACAGATGAAACACGTCTTCGACTTGCTCGAGCGCGCCGGCGGCGGTCAAACGGCGTCCGGCCTCCAGGATCAGGTAGCGCATCGGCTCCCACAGGGCCACCATGAGCGACTTGGCCCGCTCGCGCAGGGCGGTCCCCCGGCGCATCCGATTCGCCAACCAGCGCACCACCGGCCGCAACAAACGCATTCGCCCGTTCAATTCCGCTTCCGCCGCGGCGCGTGTCCTCCGGGCCGCATCGCGCGGATGGTACGGCGGGGGATGGGCCAGCAGAAAGCGCACCTGTTCGAGCAGAAAAGTCGGATCTTCATTCCAGCGCGGATTCGCCACCTCGATCTCGTAGACCGTGCGGTGGCCGAACTCGGCGAGAAAATGCTCGAAGGCACGGCGAAAAAGCGAGTCGGCCGGGAGCCGGCGCCAGCCATGGGGATCGAACGGCGTGCGCTCGAAGTACGCCAGGGCGGCGTGATCCCGGCGTGCCAGGGCGGCGAGGTCGAACAGGCGATAGCCGTGCGCCGCGGTCGTCACCTGATCGGAGCCGGCCATGAGACCGGCCGCCAGGACCGGGCCGCGCTCGCCCACCTGCCATCGGAGGACTGTTTGCAGGGCCGTGTACCAGCCGCCGGCGCTGGCGTTAATCAGCTGGGCGAGGCGGCCGATCGGCCGGCTGCGGTCGCCGACGCGATACAGCCAGGCGAGCAGCTGGGCCGGCGTCTGGCGAGCGAGATCCAGCGCTTTGGCTCGGCGGATAATCGTCGCGGCGCTCGGCAGAAGCGCGAACAGCCGGCCCGGCACTGTCAGCATGATCCGGGCCAGACGAACGCTATTGCGCAGCCGATGGAGGCCCCGCCTGGATAAAAAGGGCGAGCCGGGCGGTACGTCGATGAGCGGCTGATGACCGCCGAGCAGTTCGTTCAGGACGGCGGGAGAACCGCCGAACGAGTCGTAAAAAATATATTGCAGGGCGCTCAAGTCGAAATAAAGCCGGCCGGCGTGACGGCGGATCATTTCCAGGCCGGGCGGCAAACGATAGCCGACCGCGAGTTGGACGGCATAGAGGATGTCCCACAGGGCTGGCTGGAGGACGCTCCAGGTCAGTGTGGAGGGGATGCCGGGAACCACTTCCTTCACATTGGCGCTAGACCAGTAGACCGGCTGGCCGGCCAGGTCGGGGTGCGTCGCCGGGGGCAGGCCCGTGACCGGACGCGCCTGCAAAAGCCAGAAACGCCGGCCGTCGTGAGACCATTCGAGGTCTTGCGGTTCCTGCCCGTTTCCGAGCGCCCAATGCACGCGCCAGGTGAGCCGGGCCAGCTCCAGGGCTTGCGCATCACCGAGGACGGCGACGACCCGGCCACCCCGCTCGATGATCCGCAGATGGCCCCTCGTTATCTGCACCGTGATTTCTTCGGGCTGCTCGCGGCCGCCGACCAGCGCGTCACCCAATCCCGGCACGGCGCCCAGCTGAATGCGATCGCGCCAGCCGGTGCGCGGATCGCAGGAGAAAGCGACTCCGGATATCTGGTTCAAGCCGGCGCGAGCGGGTCCGATCATCGCGCAAAGGACGACGGCGCACGCCACCTCCGCGTCGGAGAGGTTTTGATGACGGCGGTACGCCAGGGCGGCCGGCGTCCACAGCGAAGCATAGCAAGCGCGGATGCCGTCCAGCACTTCCTCCAGACCCACGCAGTTGAGGCAACTGCGATGAATGCCCGCGAAGGAGGCCGTCGCACTGTCTTCCGCCGTGGCGCTGGAGCGCACCGCCAACGGCGTCTCGTTCAGGCGATGCTCGGCGAGCCAGGCCGCGACCGCCTGCCGCACCTCGTCCGAAAACTCGCGCTCCGCGAGGGTCGAACGCAGACGGTCGAGACGGTCGATCACCTCGGCATCGGTACACCGCATGGCCGGGACGGCGGCGAGGGGTTCGCAAAGACAGGCGAGCGCCGGCGCGGCCAGGAATTGCCAGTAGGCGTTGGCGATCAGAACGCCGCCCGCGGGCACGGGAAATCCGTAGCGGTGCAGACGGCCCAGGTTCCAGCCTTTGCCGCCGCAAATCCGGCGCCCGACTGGGAGGCTTCGTCCCAGCTCAGAATCCACGCTTGGCCCAAGGGAGAAACCCTCCCGGTTTTCTGAAGAAGAGATGTCTCCCTGCTGAGTATATCCGCTTGGCCACTCTCCGCGTGTACGTGGGCAGATTCTTGCCCGTTGTTCCTCCCCCTCGGATAAATCGTTCCCAATAAAAAAAGGCCGAGGAGATTTCCTCGGCCTTCGCCTCGTCTCTGTCCGCCCCCGTTGTGTTGGGCGAATCCCTACGTTTCTTTGCCGGCCTGGTGCAGTTGCTCGGCGATCTCCGACAGGTGCTTGAACCCGCCCACTTTTTTGGCCACTTCGGTGATCTCCGGCAGCGCGGATTGCAGCAATCCTTCTCCCGCGCCGGGGTCGGGAGGAACGGTCTGGGCCGTGGGATGCGGTTCGGTGGCCACATCGGGCAATACCACCGGCTGATCCGGTGGGGCCGCTGGCTTCTTGGCTGGTTGGTTCATCAATCCATCTCCCTTTGGGCTATGAGGGCGGGCGATTCCCAGCGATAGTAGTGCAATTGAGATGCCAGTATCTCTCGTTCCCACATTGGAGCAGAGGGAACGCAAGAGGTTGTACAAAGGACCGAGGAATGCTAAGCGTTGACGGAAGACCTGTGGCGGCACGCTGCTAGCGTGTCGGTTTTCAGGCACACTAGCAGCGTGCCGCCACAATGCTTTCCGCTCGCTCTAAGCGCGGAGGCGGGCACCCGAACTCCGGCCCTCGCCTTCCGCATGGGCGTCCGAAAGGTTGATGGTCCTTGTCCTATTCGCTGCGAAGGCACTGGTTTCTCGTCGCCCTCGTTCTGGGACTGGTCCTGGCGGGGCTGCGGCCGGACTGGTTGCGTCCGTTGACGAGCCAGCTGCCGCCGCGCGGCGTGGTCGGCCTGGCGCTGTTTATCATGGCGTGGGGCCTGGAGAGCCGCAGTTTGTGGCGCGCCCTCTTGCGACCGCTGCCGGCGCTGACGGCGGTGCTGGTCAGTTACGCCGCGCTGCCGTCCCTGAGCTGGCTGGCCGGCCTGCTCGTGACGGAGCCGGATTATCGCATCGGTCTGCTGATCGTAACGAGTGTGCCGTGTACCCTGGCCTCGGCGGTGTTGTGGACGCGCATGGCCGGCGGCAGCGAGGCCACCGCCCTGCTGGTCATCCTGCTGACCACCACGACAAGCTGGCTTGTCACCCCCGCCTGGCTGACGCGCACCACCGGCGCGGCCGTCGGCGTGGACGCCAACGCCATGATGGGCGAACTGTTCTTCTTTCTGGTTGTGCCGGTCAGCCTGGGTCAACTGGCCCGCTTGGCCGCACCACTGGCACGATGGGCCGATCGCGGCAAAACAGCCCTGGGTGTCGTCTCGCGCCTGTTGATCTTCGCCATCTTGCTCAAGGCGGCGGCGGACGTGGCCGAGCGCTTGACGGCGCGGGCGGAATTGCCCGCTCCGAGTCTTCTGCTCGTTACGGCCGGCCTATGCGTGGGCTTGCACCTGACGGCCCTTCTCGCGGGGTTGTGCAGCGGCCGGGCGCTCGGCTTCGATCGTCCCAGCCGAATCGCCGTCGCCTTCGCCGGCAGTCAGAAGACGCTGCCGGTGGCGCTCTTATTGTTCGAGACGTATTTCAAGGAAGCCTACCCGCTGGCCGTCGTGCCGATCTTGTTTTATCCTGTGGGACAACTGGTTGTGGATACCTTCATCGCCGAGCGCCTGGCCCGACCCGGGGCCGCGACGGGAGAAACCAAGCATGAACCGAACGGACGCCCTGGCATTGGTACATGAATACGTCCAGGATCAAAGTCTCATCCGGCACATGCTCGCCGTGGAAGCGGCCATGCGCGCCTACGCCCGCAAGCTCAGCGAGGATGAGGAGAAATGGGGCATCGTCGGCCTGTTGCACGATTTCGATTACGAGCGCTGGCCAAACCCGCCGGATCATCCACTCAAGGGCTCGGAGATCCTCCGCGAGCGCGGCTACCCCGAGGCCGTGATCTACGCCATCAAATCGCACGCCGATTATCTGCCGGACTGCCCCCGCGTGCGTCCCATCGAAAAGGCCCTGTACGCCTGTGACGAGCTGGCCGGGCTGATCACGGCGACGGCTCTGCTGCGACCCAACGGCATCACCGACCTGACCGCATCGAGCGTCAAGAAGAAGATGAAGGCCAAAGGCTTCGCCCGCAACGTCAAGCGCGAGGACATCGAGCGCGGGGCCGCCGACTTCGGCGTCGATCTGACCGAACATATTCAGTTTGAGATCGACGCGATGAAGACCATCGCCGCCGAGCTGGGACTGGAGCGCTGCGCCGCCGAGGGCGGCGATCCATCGCGCGAAGCGAGGGAATAATGTCCCCAGGAGAACGAAAACGGCGGTCTTGTCTGTTTGGATGTGCGTCCTTGGGTGTTGCGTGCCTGCTAGTCTGTGGTTTTCTTGGCTGCCTTGATCACTTTGTCGAATGGGCAGCCGAACATCCATTCGATGCAAGTCTCTGGAAAAACGGCTCCCTTCGGGAGCGGGGGCGAATGGCCAGAGATCTGGAATCGAGCGGCAGACTGATCGGATTGAGTCGTGACGAAGTAGTTGCACTCCTGGGACCAACGGATCGTGACAACGGCCACGATTCGATCTCTTACACGGTCGATCTCGGGTTCAAGTTTGGTTGGCTTCCTTGGACTTATAGCCTGACCATTCGCTTCGGCAAAGCCGACAGACGAGTGGAACAGGTTAGTCTGCATGACTGACCCGTCGATGTTTGCACCCTAATTCCCTTCGCGTTGCGTTTGCCCCCGACATCGGCCCGGCAGTTGCACATCTTCTCGCGCGGATAGGGGACCACCTTCAGGAGGAGAACGCCATGCCCTTCATGCCCTTTCAAGTTCTCGGAATCTGGCTGCGCGGTCTGTTCTCGCTGCTCATCCTGGGCGGCGCGATTTATTTGCTCACTCAGTGGTACAACCACCGGCAGATTTACGTCCTCGAAACCAACCCTCACGTTCCTGCCGAAACCCAACCGGACATCGGCGACCGCCCGGCCCGGCCGGGCGAAGTCGAACAAACTTACCGAGTGGTCCCCTGGCAGTTCGGCCTCAATCGGGAAACGGCCTTCCTCCTGGGCGGACTCGCCCTGACTCTTTGGTCACTTGGCGGCTGGTCGGGCCGCCGGCTACTGCGTCGTTCCGGCCTCGACGAGCCGAAGCCGCTGCCCCCCGGCGAGGTGCAGCGCCTCCGTCGCCCCGACGGCACGGAGTTGCATGTCGAAATCTACGGCCCGGCCGACGGTCCCCCGATCGTTCTCACGCACGGCTGGGGTCTGGATAGCGACGAGTGGTATTACGCCCGCAAAGAGCTGTCCCAGCGCCATCGGCTCATCGTCTGGGATCTGCCCGGCCTGGGCAATCGACCCGGCCGGCCAACAACGATTGGAGCCTGGAAAAACTGGCCGGCGACCTCGATGCCGTCCTCGTCCTCGCCGGCGGCCGGCCCGCCGTCCTGCTCGGCCACAGTATCGGCGGCATGATCGCGCTGACCTTCTGCCGGCTCTTTCCCCAGGCGTTGGGTAGCCGGGTCCGGGGACTGGTGATCGCCCACAGCACCTACACCAATCCGGTGAAGACGACCTCGAAACCGGCCCTGTACACGACTCTGCAAAAGCCGGTGCTGGAGCCGTTGTGCCACCTGATGATCTGGCTGGCCCCGCTGGTCTGGCTGATGAACTGGCTCAGCTACCTCAACGGCTCGGCCCACCGCTCGACGGAGAGAAGCTCGTTCTCCGGCCACGAGACGCGCGGCCAACTGGATTTCCTGACGCGCTATTACATGAAAGCGTGGCCGGGCGTGATCGGCCGCGGTATGTTGGCCATGTTCCGCTACGACGCCACCGCGACGCTGGGAACCATCCCGGTCCCGACCCTGATCGTGACGGGCGATCAAGATGGCACCTGCAGCCCGGAGGCCAGCGAATACATGGCGAAGACGATCCCGAACGCCCGACTTGCCACGCTGCGGCCCGCCAAACACTGCGGGCTGTTCGAGCATCACGGGCAGTTCGATGAGTTGGTGGCGGAGTTTATCTCTAGCTGATTTTCATGGCCGACCTGCGGCGTGGGACGAAAGAGCATTCAGGGCGTATCCACCAGCACCGCCTCGCGCGGCACCCAGCCGATCTCGCCGCCGGACAGTTCGATTTGCACCCAGCCGCCGCGCTCGAAGCGCCGCCGCGCTTCGACGCCGCGATGGATCGGCGTGTCGTAGCGCGGTGGAAAAGTCATGCCGTCGCCGCGACGCAGCAGCACGCCGTCACGCGCGATCACCACGAGCGGATGCGCGTCCTGCTCCTGTTCCTCGCGCGTTCGCACCAGCAACCAGGCTGTCAGCAGTCCGGCCGCGAGGAGGGAGAGCAATCCGAAGGTGAGCACGCGACCGCGGCGAACCATCAGCCAGCGCGTCAGGCAACCCCAGGCGAGCACGTAGCAGACGGCCGCCCCGATCACGAGCCATTCGGCCAATACATGCGGTAGCCACGGCGGCCGTGTTTCGTTGCGCGGGCGGCCCAGGCTGCCCGAGGCGGGATAGACGACCTGCCCGCGCGCTTCGTTCAGGTTCTCGCGCAGGTCGAAATCGTAGGGGGCCAAGCGTAGGCCGCGCCGATAGGACAGGATGGCGTGCGGCAAATCGCCGGACAGCAAATAGGCATTGCCCAGGTTGCGATACAAGAGGGAGTTTTGCACGCCGCGCTGGCGCATCGCCTCGAAATACGCGGCGGCTTCGCGGAAGTGCGGCCTGGCCCTGTCCGCGGCGTGACGCAGACCCACGCCCTCGGCGAACTCGGCCTCGGCGTGTTCGGCCAATTCGCGGTCGGACAGCGCCGCCGGGTCCGTCGGCGTCCCGTGCAGGAGCCAGACGATCAGGACAAGGCCGAGGGACACGTCTCCTCCTCCACGGCGAGGATGAGCTGCCGGGCGTCGTCGGGCAGGTCCGGCCGCTCCGACGCCGCCGCCGGCAGGAAGCGCGCACGATCGCACATCTCGAAAAAGCGCACGACCTGCGCGGTCAGCTCGGGCGAACATTCCCGTTGCCCGAAGAAATCCGCTATCTCCTGAGGCGTCGGTTCGGCGATGGTCAGGTCGAGTCGCTGCCGCAAATAACCCGTAACGATGGCCGCCGACCGCGCGGCGCTTTGCTCCGGCTCGACACGACCGATGGCGTGGAGCATTTGCAGGGCGTGCCGGGCCGCCCGGCTACGCCGCTGCCGGGCCAACCGTGCCGCGTCCGGATACCGTCGCCTCCACGAGAGGTACCAGACGGCGCAGACGAGCGGCGGGATCGCCAGGAGTAGGCCGATCGTCATCCTTCCCGGCGGACGCCACGACGTCTGCCGTGCCAGCACGCCCGATCCGGCGGCGAGCGCGAACACACCTTCCGGCGCTTGCACGGGAACCTGCACCGTTTCACGCGGCAACACTTGCAGCGGAATCGGATCGGTATAAATGACCTGAAAGCGTTTGCTTGCGCTGAGGATATAGGGGTTGTAGTAGACAAACGGCAAGCTGGGAATCCGGCCCACGTCGATGCGGCGCGGTTTGAGGCGGTAGACAAACTCCCAGGTCCGCGCATCGGGACGGAGCGGCTCCTCGGCGCTCTCTTCGATGTGGAATTGCTCGGCGAAGGCGGGCAACTGGCGCAGGTCGATTCGCTGCGGCGGCCGGCGCACGTCGCGGACGGCATGGACTGTCACGACGAACGTGGTCGGCGTCTCGGCCTCCACCGTCGTCGGTTCCGCCCGCGCTTGCACTGCAAACCAGCCGCTCGCCTCGCTAAAGGGCAGATCGCTCGGCCGGCCCACGACGGGGATCTCGTTAGGATCGGGATTCTCGTCGCGCTCGGCGCAGGACGGAGACGGCAGCGAATAGCAACAGAGCAGTCAGCGTGAGCCGGGCAATCGACATGGCACCCGTTTACCAATCTTTGACGCCGGTGGCGGAAGCGCGTTCGGCGCGGCGGTGATACTTTTGCCGCTCCAGCAGGACATTATTGGCGGCCAACTTTAAATGCTCCGTGGCATCGTGTACCGAGATCGGCGGCACGCTTACCTCATCGCGGATCGGCTCGAGGTTTCCCTTGCCCGGCGGCGGCGTGTCGTTGGTCTTGGTCGCCGCCCCCTGTTCCGCGTTGGCGGCGCCCGCGGCGGCCCCGGCCTCGGAGTTCCCATCGGGGCCGAGCGGACCGGCCTGCATCGGCGTGGGTGGGCGGTCGGGCCGCGGCGGAAAAGGGTTGAGCATGTCATCGCGGGGCGGCCGATCACCCGACATGCCTTCGGGCAGCGGCACCAATTGCAGAAGCAAAAGACGTGCTTTTTCCCGGTTGTAGCGAACATCGGCAGTCAAGGGATCGTCCCTGCCGAGGGCCTGCAAGCACTGGTCGTAACAGGCGAGGGCGGTGCGCAGACTGACGATGTCGCGCTCGCCGGCCTTGTGGAGCAGACAGTTCCCCAGGCCGAGCAGGGCGTGTGGCCGGCGCGGGTCGGCCGGATTGAGACAACAGCGATACAATTGCTCCGCTTCTTGCAACTCCGGCGAGAGACCTTCCGTTTTGAGGGCCAGATGGTATTTCGCCCCGGCGAGGTAGAAGGCCGCCCGCCGGGGGTCGTCACTGTACATCTCGGCCCGTTCGTAAAGCGCCGCCGCCTCGGCATAATCGCCGCGCGCGAACGCCGCGTGTCCCTCGGTCAACCACTTCTCCGGGTCCGGAGCCGATGGGATGAGCCAGCTCAGCGCCAAAAAGACAAGGAGGCAGGGCAAAAGAAAGGGCGAAATATAACCTTCTCGTATCCGTTTTGTATGGCGCATTGCTTTTCCCCCGCGCACCTATTCTCTCGTGATGAACTCGTCGAGATTGAGCAAGACACGCGCGAGACTGGTCCACGTATCGAGCGCTTTCGTCTGGTCCTGCTGGTGCAGAAGGCGTTCGAGCGCCTGCCGCTCGCGCGAACTCGGCTGCCGCCCCAGACACAAGCGGAACGCATAATCAATGCGCTCCTCATCCCCGGCCCGGCAGTCGCGGCAGACGCGCGCCGCCAGCGCCCGCGCGATCTCGAAAAAGCCCTCGTCGTTGAGCAGCGTCAGCGCTTGCAGCGGCGTGTTCGAGCGGTTGCGGCGCGTGCAGGCGGACAGGGCGTCCGGGGCGTCGAAGACCGTCAGGTCCGGGTGCGGGGCCGAGCGCCAGAAATAGGTGTACAGGCCGCGGCGGTAGCGATCCGGCCCACTGTTGGCAGTCCAGTTGCGCGGGATCTGCGTGAAGGCGTACACACCGTTCGGCTGCGGTGGAAACACGCTGGGTCCGCCGACCGTGCGCGTCAGCAAACCGCTCGACGCCAGGGCCACGTCGCGCACCACCTCCGCGTCCAGGCGCAGCCGGTTCTGCCGGGCCAAAAGCCGATTGCGGGCGTCGATCGTGGCAAGCTCCGGCCGGTTGCGCGACGACTGCCGATAGGTCGCCGACGTGACGATCAGCCGGTGCATCGCCCTCATGCTCCAGCCCCGTGCCATAAACTCCGAAGCTAGCCAGTCGAGCAATTCGGGGTGGGACGGCGGCGTGCCCTGCGTGCCGAAATCGTTCTCCGTCTCGACGATGCCGAGGCCGAAATACTTCTGCCAGAAGCGGTTCATCGCCACGCGCACCGTCAGCGGATTTCGGCCATCGACCAGCCAGCGGGCCAGGTCCAACCGCGTCGGCCGATTTTTGTGCGATAAAGCCGGCAACACCCGCGGCACATCCGGCGTCACCGCCGCGCCTTTCCGCAGGAAATCGCCGCCGAGATGAATGTACGTGGGCCGCGGCGTCGGACGTTCCTTCAAGACGAGCGTCGTGGGAATCACGGGCATTTCTTTTTGCAGGGCCGCCATTCGCTGGACCAGTTCCCGTTGCGTCGTCATTGCCTGAACGTGCGCGGCGGCGAGGTAGTTGAGCGGTTGACCCAGCCCCCCGACCGCGTGGCGCACCTGCTCGGCGTTGCGATAAGCCGCGATGACGAGCTGCTGCTGCCGATCGCTTCGGCCGTTGACCGCGATGGCCAGCACCGTCCGCACCCGCGCCGGCAGCATGGCCCGCGCTGGCGGCGTCAAACCACCTTCCCACGCCGCGACGCGCTCCGGCGTGGCCGTATCCAGCGCACTCAAACGCTTCTGCAACGCGGCGATGCCGGCGCGGACTTCCGAACGCTTGCGGATTTGTTCCGGAGTTGGCAACTCCAGGCTCGGCTCGTCGCAGCTGTTGAAGAACGCGAACAGCTGGTAAAACTCGCGCTGCGAGAGCGGGTCGAACTTGTGGTCGTGACACTGGCAGCAGCCGATCGTCAGGCCGAGGAAAACGGTGCCGGTTGTGTTGGTGCGATCGACGATCGACTCGACGCGGAACTGTTCGAGGTCGATGCCGCCTTCCTCGTTGATCTGCGTGTTGCGATGAAACCCCGAGGCGATGCGCTGTTCCACCCCCCCCATGTCCCCCCCCGTTCCGGGGGGGATGCGGGGGGGAAGCAGGTCGCCGGCCAGTTGCTCGATGACGAACTGATCGAACGGTTTGTCCCGGTTGATCGCGTCGAGCACCCAATCGCGGTATTTCCAGATCGAGCGCGGTGCGTCGATGCTATAGCCGTTGGAGTCGGCGTAGCGAGCCAGGTCGAGCCAGTGCCGGCCCCAGCGCTCACCATAGTGCGGTGAAGCCAGCAAGCGCTCGACCGCGCGCTCGTAGGCGTCGGGCCGACGGTCGGCGAGGAAATCGTCAATCTCAGGAGGCGACGGCGGCAGGCCGGTCAGGTCGAAGGAGACGCGGCGCAGGAGCGTGGCGCGATCTGCTTCCGGCGAGGGGGCGATGCCTTCTTTTTCCAGCCGGGCGAGGACAAAGCAGTCGATGGCATTGCGGCACCAGGAAGCATTTTTGACAGCCGGTTCGGCCGGCCGGCGGATCGGCTGAAACGCCCAGTGCTTGCTCGCCCCCCGTTCGGTCTGCTTCGCCGTCTCGCTGTCCGGGATGGCCGCCCCGCCGTCGATCCAGGCGCGTAGCCGGGCGATCTCGCCGGCGCTCAAACGCGGCCCTTTCGGCGGCATGGCCGGTATCTCGTCGTTGCCGCCGCTGACGGCCTGGATGAGCCGGCTTTCGCCGCTCTTACCAGGGATCACGGCCGGCCCGGAGTTGCCGCCGGCTCGGGTGGCGCGGACGCTATCCAGACGCAGGCCGGAACGCTGTTTCTGCGCTCCGTGGCAGGACGTGCAGTGCTTGGTCAGGATCGGCCGAACATCACGGCCGTAATCCACCGGCTCGGCGGCGCAGAGGCAAGCGGGCCACAGGATCGCAAGGCAAACGGACAACGAGACTTTCATGCGTTCGCTCGGCAACGGATGGCGGGATACGGGCGAAAAGAAGGACGGCGACATTCCCTCCCTTGGCGTCGTGGTGGTCTTATCACCATACCGCACGGGGAGCGATTCGCAAAGGAAAATGGCTCCCCGGATCGTGTTCGCCCTCGCTCTTGGGCGCAGTAATTGTTTCTGGCGGCGTGGCTTCTGTTGTAGGGTGGGCCGAGCCTTCGAGGCCCACCAGGGGCTGTGTGGTGGGCCTCGAAGACTCGGCCCACCCTACCCGCTAACCGCTCCAGATCGTGTCCGCCCTCACTCGAGCGCCCCACGATTTTCCGCAACCGAACGTACCGCGGACGGGTATTTCTTCTACGGGGCTCGCCGCCCGGACGTGGTTTGACCTTCTTTGCCGGCTCCGGTAGGCTAACAGCGTTTCCCCCGCCGCGCGGCCGGGGGCGATTGGCAACGCTCGAATCGACGAAGGATGGCATGGCTGAGCAGTACATTTACACGATTGAAAATCTGACCAAGGCGTACGGCAAGCGCGAGGTCCTCAAGAACATCTGGCTGGCGTTCTACCCCGGCGCCAAGATCGGCGTGATCGGCAGTAACGGCGCCGGCAAGAGCAGCCTGCTCCGCGTCATGGCCCAGGAAGACAAGGACTTCCTCGGTTCGGTGCGCCTGACGCCCGGCTTCAGCGTCGGCTTCGTGCCGCAGGAGCCGCGCCTCGACGAATCGACCGACGTGCGCGGCAACCTCGAACAGGCCGTCGCCCCGCTGTGCGCCCTGTTACAACGCAGCGAAGAACTCGGTATGAAGTTTGGCGAGGCTCTGCCCGAAGACGAGATGGAGAAAGTGCAGGCGGAGTTCGATCGTGTGCAGGACGCCATCAACGCCGCCAACGCCTGGGACCTCGATCGCCAGTTGGAAATCGCCATGGACGCCATGCGCCTGCCGCCCGGCGACGCCCATCCGCGCACCCTCTCCGGCGGCGAGCGGCGGCGCGTCGCCCTGTGCAAGGTGCTGCTCCAGCGGCCCGATTTGCTTTTGTTGGACGAACCGACGAACCACCTGGACGCCGAGTCGGTCGCCTGGCTCGAGCGCCATTTGCAAGAGTATCACGGGACCGTCGTGGCGGTGACGCACGATCGCTACTTCCTCGACAACGTGGCCCAGTGGATTCTGGAGCTGGATCGCGGCCAGGGCATTCCGTGGAAGGGCAATTACTCGTCGTGGCTGGATCAGAAACAGGCCCGGCTGGCGAAGGAAGAGAAGCAGGAATCCGCCCGCCGCAAGGCCCTGTCCCGCGAATTGGAATGGGCGAAGATGGCCCCGCGCGCACGAGTCGCCAAGAGCAAGGCGCGCCTCAGCGCGTACGAGAAGCTGGCCAGCCAGGAATACGAGGAGCGCGAGGACGAACTCGTCTTGCAGATCCCGCCGGGACCACACCTCGGCGATATGGTCGTGCGGGCCGAGGGTGTGCGCAAAGGCTACGGCGATAACCTGCTGATGGAAGACATGAATTTCGACCTGCCGCGCGGCGGCATCGTCGGCATCATCGGACCTAACGGCGCCGGCAAGACGACGCTGTTTCGCATGATCGTCGGCCAGGAGAAGCCGGACGGCGGAACGCTGCGCGTCGGCGAGACGGTGGTGCCGGCCCACGTCGATCAGAACCGCGACGCGCTCGACGACACGAAGACCGTTTTCGAGGAGATCACCGGCGGCGTCGATCACCTGATGCTCGGCAAGCGCCGCGTCGCCTCGCGCGGCTACGTATCGCGCTTCAATTTCAAGGGGCCGGACCAGCAGCGCAAGGTCGGCGAGCTGTCCGGCGGCGAGCGCAACCGCGTCCATTTAGCCAAGCTCTTGCGTCGCGGCGGCAACCTGCTGCTGCTCGACGAGCCGACCAACGACCTCGACGTGGACACGCTGCGGGCGCTCGAAGAGGCGTTGTTGAACTTCGGCGGCTGTGCTGTGGTCATCAGTCACGATCGCTGGTTTCTCGACCGCATCGCCACGCACATCCTCGCCTTCGAGGGCGATAGTAAAACGGTGTGGTGCGAGGGCAATTACCAGACCTACGAGGCGCAGCGCCGCCAGCGCCTGGGGCAAGAGGCCGACCAGCCGCACCGCATTCGTTACAAGAAGCTCCACCAATAACGCTGTTCCGCCAGGGAGCCGCACATGATTCTGCCGTCCGGCAATGTCAGCATGGACCCCGCCATCGCCAAGCTGGAAACCGTGGCCGAGTTGCTGGCCCACCTCGGCGACATTCCGGCCGAGCGCGTGCGTTGGCAGCCGTTGCCCGGCACCGCCACCGAGCAAGACGTGATCGCGGCCGAGGCCGGGCCGGACAAACGGCTCTGCGAACTGGTCGATGGCACTTTAGTGGAGAAACCTGTGGGATTTTTTGAGGCACGCTTGGGTAGCTTGATTGCCCACTTCATCGAGAAATACCTCGATGATCACGACCTGGGAATTACTACCGGCGCGGATTCAATGATGCGAATCGTGCCTGGGCGAGTGCGGTTGCCCGATGTCTCCTTCATTAGCTGGGATCGACTGCCCAACCGGGAATTGCCTGCCGAGGCCATCGCAGACTTGGTGCCCGATTTGGCCGTGGAAGTGCTCAGTGTCAGCAACACCCGCCGCGAGATGGAACGCAAGCGCCGCGAGTATTTCCAAGGTGGTGCGCGGCTGGTTTGGGAATTGGATCCCCGAAAGCAAACTGCCCGGGTTTACACGGACGTCGATCAGTTCCAGGAAATCGGCCCCGATGGTTCTCTGGAAGGCGGCGAGGTGCTACCCGGTTTTGTTCTTCCATTACAGCAATTGTTCGCTCGCGCCGGCCGGCAGCGCGGCACCTGATGCTCGGAGGCTGTCCCTGATGATGGAATTGGTTGACGTCACGAAAGTTTATGACACCGGGCGGACTCCGGTCCACGCCGTGCGCGGCGTCAGCCTGAGCATTGCGGCCGGCGAGTTCGTGTCCATCATGGGGCCGAGCGGCTCCGGCAAGTCTACCCTGATGCACCTTCTGGGCGCCCTCGACACGCCGACAACCGGCCGGGCGCTGTTTCAGGGCCGCGATCTGCAAGAACTGTCGGATCGGGAACGCTCGCATTTTCGACGAACGAAGATCGGCTTTGTCTTTCAATTCTTCAACCTGCTGCCGACCTTGACGGCGGCGGAGAACGTGGCGCTTGCCGTTGTTCCTGGGCGGCCGGCCGCGCGGCCGGGCCTTGCAGGAGGCCACGGCGTCGCTGGAACGAGTCGGGCTGGCCCACCGGGCCGACCACCACCCCGAAGAGATGTCCGGCGGCGAGATGCAGCGCGTCGCCATCGCCCGCGCCCTCGTGACCGAACCTGATGCGGTGCTATGCGACGAGCCGACCGGCAACCTCGATTCGGCCAACAGCCGTGAAATCCTGAACCTGCTGCGCGGCCTGCCCGAATCGGGCCGGCGCAGTGTCGTCATGGTGACGCACGATCCGCATTCCGCCGCTTACGGCGACCGCCTCGTTCACATCCGCGACGGCCGCATCGACGGCATCGACGAGCTGGAACACAACGGAAATGCGCCTCCGTTCCTGGCATCGCTGAAGAAATGAGTTGCCGAGTATGCCCAAAACAGAAAGTAGAGCATGAAAGTTCGATCCTCGTTCTCGATCGGGCTGACTCTTGTGGTCGGGGTACTTGCCCTCTGTTTCCTGGCGCCGGCGCAGGCCGACGATGCCAAGAAGGATGCGCCCAAAAGAAACCGCCGTCGCTGCGCGTGAAGGGAACCAAGATCGTCGCGGAGTCCGGCCAGGAGGTCGTCCTCCGCGGCGTCAACCTCGGCACCTGGCTCAGCGTCGAGCCGCACTTTACCGGCATCGCGTTCAAGGACGAAAAATCGCTCTGGGACGGACTCAGCCGGAAGCACGGCCAGGAAGCGATGGAGAAAATTCGCGAAGCCTTCCGCACCGCCTGGATCACCGCGAAGGACTTCGAACGCGTGCGCGATCTGGGGCTGAATCACGTCCGCGTCCCGTTTTGGTACGGTCTGCTCGAAGAGGACGCCAGGCCAGGGAAGTACCTGGAAACCGGCTGGAAATGGCTCGATAACGTGGTGGACTGGTCGGAACGCGCCGGCCTCTACTGCGTCCTCGACCTGCACGGCGCTCCGGGCGGGCAGAGCAAGGAGGACCACACCGGCGAGGCCGGCCGTAACGCCCTGTGGACCGACCCGTCCTCGCAGAAGCGCACGGCCGACCTGTGGACCGCCATCGCCCGGCGCTACAAGGGCCGAACAGCGATCGCCGCCGTCGACCTGCTCAACGAGCCGATGGGCGCACCCAGCGACGAGGCAGTTCTGGCGATGAACTTCGCGCTGCTACCGCGCCGTTCGCAAGGCGGACCCGACGCGGCTCGTGATCCTGGAGGACGGCTACCACGGCCTCGGCAAATTTCCCCGGACTTCGCCGCAGCTGCGCGGCGTGATCTACAGCCAGCACCATTACCCGACGATGGGGAGTCCGGGCAGCCCGGAGGCGCACACGCGCTTTTTCGCCGAGAAGTTCCCGGTTTTCGTCCGCGAACAGGGGCGCTACCAGGCCCCGCTCTACATCGGCGAGTGGAGCGTGATCCAGGACGCCTCCGGCGGCGGCCCGATGACGCGCCGCCACATCGACGAGATGGAGAAACGCGGCTGGTCCTGGTGCCTGTGGCTCTACAAACAATCCAACCGTGACCCCGTCTCACAGTGCTGGGGGATTTACCGCAACAACCGCAAGCTCGATTTGCCGGACCTGGAGAAAGACAGCGTCGAGAAAATCCTCGCCAAGTTAGACGCGCTGCGAACCGAGAACATGGTCGTCTACGAACCGCTGCGGGCGGCCCTCGCCGACAAGTAGCGGCGTGGCGCGAACGGATTTCCTCGCGGACTCACGGATCCCCTCATGCTGGTACTGCACCGCAGTTTGAGCGTCGGTTATTTGCGCCTGCACCCGACACGGGCGGTGCTGATCGTGCTCAGCATCGCGCTGGGCGTGGCGACGCTCGTGGCCACGCGCCTGCTCAACCAGAGCATCAACCGCGAGGCGCCCGAAGCCGTCAACCCGATGGCCAAGATCGCCGATCTCGTCGTCATGAACGCGCAAACCGGCGTGCCGCGCGACCTGGCCCGCGAACTTCAACAAGCCGGCATCCCCGGCCTGCGCGATGCCGAACCGATCGTCCTGGGACGCATCACGCTGACGCAGCTCGACAAGAGCGGCCGATCCGTCTGGCTGTTCGGCCTGGACTGGTCCTCGCCGCAGCTCCGGAACGCACAGAATGGTGGCGACAACCCCTGGAACATCGACATTCACTGGTACGATAACCCGCTCGATCCGATCGTCCGCTTCCGGCTGTGGGGGGAGCAGAAACTCGGGCGCATGTTCGCCCTGGTCGGCGACAAGCTGGCCGGAGATCTGGAACAGAAACTGCCCGAAAACGGGCGGCACTTTCAGGCGCTGGCGGCCAGCAAGAGGCGCGAGTTGACGCTTTTGGGGAAGGTGAGTTTCCGCAACATCACCGCCCTGGCGGACGGCAATTTCGTGGTGATGGATGTCCAGGACGCCGCCGCTCTCGTCTTTCCCCAGCGCCGGGAGAACGTCACCCAGATCAATCTCCTGATCGAGCCGGGGGCGGACCTGGCGGCGGTGCGGCAGCGTGTGCGCGAGTATGTCGGCGACCGGGCCGAGGTGCGCACCCTGGAATCGAACTACGAAGCCGTCCGCGACGTGACCGGCGGCCTGGAATTGGGCTTCGACATCGGCGGGGCCATCGCGCTCGTGGTCGGGCTGTTTCTGGTCTACAACGTCCTGTCGGTCAGTGTGGCGGAGCGGCGGCACGACATCGGCATCCTCCGCTCCGTGGGCGCCACGCGCGGTCAGGTGGCCGGGCTGTTTCTCGGCGAGGCCGCGCTCTTGGGCCTGGTTGGCTCGGCGCTGGGCCTGCCTATGGGTTGGCTGCTGGGCCGCGTGACGTTGGGTCCGCTCTTGAGTTTTCTCAGCGACGTGTTCGTGCCGATAGGCGGCGCGTCGCTGCATGTGTCGTCGTCGCTGATGCTGATCGCGCTGGGTTCGGGCGTCGGCACGGCGATGCTGGCGGCGCTGATTCCGGCGCTGCAAGCAGCCTCCGAGGAACCCGCCGACGCCGTGCGGCGCGTTCCCTTGGCGGGCCGGCTCCGCTACCGCGTCCTCCACCTCGCGGCCGTGTTCGTGCTTCTGGCCCTCGGCGCCGCCAGCGTTTATTGGCGCGAGCAGTTGCCGCGCCGCGTCGGCGTCTTCGCGGGTGCGATCCTCCTGTTCGTCAGCGGCCTGGTGCTGATTCCGCTGGCGACCGAACTTCTGGGCCGGCTGCTGCGGCCGTTCGTGCGCACGCTGCTCGGCCTGGAAAGCCGGCTAGCGGCCGATAATCTCGTGCGCAGCCCCGGACGCACCGGCATCGTCATCGCCGCCCTGGCCGCCACGGCCGGGCTGATCTTCGGACTGTCCGGCTTCATCCACAGCACCAAGGCCACCATCTACAACTGGATCGATGACAAGATCGCCGCCGACCTGTTCGTCACCTGCGGCGGCCCCCTCGACTCGGCCAGCCTCACCCAGCCGATGGATGTCCACATCGGCGACAAGCTGCGATCGCTGCCGGAGGTGGAGGCGGCCGTCGGTGTGCGCTTCCACATTCTGGACTTCCGGGACCGGATCATCTTCATGCTGGCCATCGACACGAACGCCTTCGCCGATAACAGCCCGCGGGCGGTGGTGCGCCATAATCCCTCGTTTCCGCGTCTGCGCGAAGGCGGCACCACGCTGGTCTCCGAGAACTTCGCCGCCCTGTACGGCGTCCATCCGGGCGACCGCATCACGATACGCGGCCGGAACGGGCCGTTGGAGCTGGAGGTCGTCGGGACGCGCGTCGATTACGCCTGGAACTGTGGTACGCTTCTCGTCGATCGCGCCTGGTTCCGGCGCGAGTTCGGCGACGACCTCGTGGACATCTGGGACGTCTATTTGCATTCCGGCGCGGACCCCGACGCCGTGTGTCAGAAGATCCAAGCGAAATGGGGCGGCCAGGAGGCCATTTACGCGGGCACGTCGAAGACGATGCACGAGATCATCGAGAAGCAGATCGATCACGTTTACACGCTGGGCTACGCCCAGTTCTTTATCGTCGGCCTGGTAACGCTCCTGGGGGTCGTGAGCGCCCTGTTCATCTCGGTGTTGCAGCGCCGCCGCGAGCTGGGCCTGTTGCGAGCGGTGGGTGCGTCGCGCGGTCAGATACTCGGCACCGTGCTGGCGGAGGCGGCCCTCATGGGTCTGTTCGGGGCGGTCATCGGCTTCGTCGTCGGCGTGATCCTCGAATGGTACACGATTCGTTTCCTCCTCCTCGACGAGGCCGGCTTCGTCTTCGCCATGCGCGTGCCCTGGCAGCCGGCGGCCGTCGTCCTGGGGCTGTCGGTCGTGTTGGCCACGCTCGTCGGCCTGTGGCCGGCGTACCACGCCACCCGACTGCGCATCGCCGAGGCGATCGCCTATGAGTGACATCTCAGAAGCAGGTTTTGCACAGCGAAGTGATGTGCCGCAGCATGTCGCGCACGGACAGCATTCCGAGCGGCTGGCCGTCCTCGAGTACGGGCAGATGCCGATACCCGCCCACGTCCATCTTGTGCAGTCCGAAAGCGAGCGTGTCGGTCGGCCGCACCGTCTCCGGGTTGGGCGTCATGAAATCGCTGACCGGCCGATCCGTGTGATCGAGGTTGGGGCTGGCCACCTTCGTCAGCAGGTCGCGCTCGCTGAAAATGCCGACCAATTTCCCGCCGTCATCGACGATCAACAGCGCCCCGATGTCGTACTTCAGCATGGCCTGGATGGCCTGCTGGACCGTCGCATTGGGCGGCAGGATGACGGCCTGCCGCGGATTGAGCCGGCTGACCGGCTCTTCCATCAGGCTGCGCTCGACGCGATCCTGCGCGGTCGGCCGATCCAACTGCGCCAGATCGGCCTGGCAGTTGCCGCACTGCTCGCTACCCGGCAAATTGTCGAAGGCGCAATGGGGACAAATCATAAGCAAAGGATGAAGGATGAAGGATGAAGGATGAAGGAGAACCACTTTTCTGATTCATCCTTCCTCCTTCATCCTTCATCCTTTTATTCGACGGTCCACGTTTCGTCGCTGGCGAACAGTTCGTCCAGCTTGCCGGGGCCGCGCTTGTCGATGACGTCGCCGATCTGCTTGAGGAGCACGTCCTCGTAGGTCGGCCGTTCGACGGCGCGGAAGACGCCGATGCACTCGGGGAAGTCCGGGTACACCATGCGGCTGAGCAAGTAAGCCAGGCTCGGCTCGTCCGCCTTCTCGTCGTGAACGAGCAGATCGTCCTTGGCGATGCCGTTGCCCAGCTCCACGACTTCGGGGTTCAGCCCGTGCAGGCGGATGCCCTTGTTCTGGTCCTTGCCGAAGACGAGCGGCCGGCCGTGCTGCAAGGGCAGGATGTTGTCGGCCTTGATGCTCTTGTCGGTGGCGTACTCGAAGACGCCGTCGTTGAAGATCTTGCAGTTCTGATAGACCTCGACGAAGGCGGTGCCCTTGTGGGCGGCGGCCCGCTTGAGCGTCTCGGTCAGGTGGTTGATGTCCACGTCGATCGTGCGGGCCACGAACGTCGCGTCGGCGCCGAAAGCCAGCGACAGCGGCCGCAGCGGTGCGTCGATCGAGCCGAGCGGACTCGACTTGGTGCGCGTGCCGACGCGCGAGGTCGGCGAATACTGGCCCTTGGTGAGGCCGTAAATCTCGTTGTTGAAGAGGATGATTTTCAGGTCGATGTTGCGGCGGATGGCGTGGATCAAGTGGTTGCCGCCGATCGACAGGCCGTCGCCGTCGCCGGTGATGACCCAGACGCTCAGGTCGGGGCGGGCCAGCTTCAGGCCGGTGGCCAGGGTCGGCGCCCGGCCGTGGATTGTGTGGAAGCCATAGGTGTTCATGTAATACGGGAACCGGCTGGCGCAGCCGATGCCCGAGATGAACACGAACTTCTCGCGCGGAATGCCCAGAGGCGCCAGCGCCTTTTTCATCTGGGCCAGGATCGAGTAATCGCCGCAGCCGGGACACCAGCGCACCTCCTGGTCGCTGGCAAGATCCTTGGGCGTCAGCGTATTCAAAGCCGTCATCGTGGACATGGAAACCTCTCTGATGCGGAAGTAATCTGTTTAGCCGCGACCCGCAGGGAGCGCGACCCCGCCGCGCTCCCCTGCGGGTCGCGGCTAAACGATCTACATTATTTCAGCAACTCTTCGATCTTCGCCTCGATCTCACTCACGAGGAACGGCCTGCCCTGGACCTTGTTCAGGCCCACGGCATCGACCAGATACGTCCCGCGGATCAGCAAGCGCAACTGCCCACCGTTCAGCTCGGGAATGAGGACTTTCTTGTAGCGCTTGAGGACATCACCCGTGTTGCGCGGCATGGGATTGAGGTAGCGCAAGTGGGCGTGCGCGACCTTCAAGCCCTTGTGCTGCGCCCGCTGGCACGCCGTCACCAGCGCGCCATAGGTGCCGCCCCAACCGAGCACGAGCAGATCGCCCTCGGCGGGGCCGGTAACGGTCAGTTCGGGAATCTCATTGGCGATGTTGGCGATCTTCTTGGCGCGGGTCATCACCATGTGCTCGTGGTTGCCCGGGTCGTAGCTGACGTTGCCGGTGACGTCTTCTTTTTCCAGGCCGCCGATGCGATGCTCCAGTCCCGCCGTGCCCGGCACGGCCCATGGACGCACCAGCCGCTCGTCGCGCTGGTACGGATGGAAATGCGCGTCCTTCGCCGTTGCCGCCGCCGTTGGCGCTGCCATTGCCGCTGCCATTGCCGTTGGTCCCGGGTGCTTGCGCGAACTGGACCGGGATCTTCGGCAAACTGGCCGGATCGGGGATGAGCCACGGTTCGGCGCCGTTGGCCAGATAGCCGTCGGAGAGCAGGAAGACCGGCGTCATGAAGCGGACGGCCAGGCGCACGGCCTCGAAGGCCATCTGGAAGCAGTCCGAGGGCGAGCAGGGCGCGATGATGGCCGCCGGACACTCGCCGTTGCGACCGAACATCGCCTGCAACAAGTCGGCCTGCTCGGTCTTGGTCGGCAGGCCGGTGCTGGGTCCGCCGCGCTGCACGTCGATGATGACGACGGGCAGTTCGGTCATCACCGCCAGGCCGATCGCCTCGGACTTGAGGCAGATGCCGGGACCGCTCGTGCCGGTCACGCCCAGCGCGCCGCCGAAGGCGGCGCCGATGGCGGCACCGATGGCGGCGATCTCGTCCTCCGCTTGCAGCGTCCGCACGCCGTAGCGCTTCAGCTCGGCCAGCTGGTGCAGGATGTCCGAGGCCGGCGTGATGGGATAGGTGGCGTAGACGAGCGGCAAACCGGACTTCTGGCTGGCGGTGACAAGGCCCAGGGCCAGCGCCTCGTTGCCGGTGATCTTGCGGTAACGGCCGGGCGGAATTTTGGCCTTGGCGACGCGGTAATGCACCGGCAGCGCTTCGGGGGTTTCGCCGTAGTTGTAGCCGGCCTTGAGGGCGCGGCGTGTTGGCTTCCAGAACGCTCGGGTTCTTGCTGAATTTCGATTGAATCCAGCGCAGCGTCGGGTCGAGCGAGCGTTCGTAGAGCCAGTAGACGAGGCCCAGGGCGAAGAAGTTCTTGCAGCGATCGGCCTCGCGCGTGCTGAGCTTGAGGTCGGCGACGGCCGCCCGGTTGAGCGTCGTGATGGGCACGGCGAACAGGCGATAGCCCTTCAGAGAGCCGTCTTCGAGGGGGTTGTTCTTGTAGCCGGCCTTGTGCAGGTCGCCGGCCTGGAAGGCGTCCTTGTTGACGATGAGGATGCCGCCGGATTCGAGGTCCTTCAGATTGGTCTTCAGCGCGGCGGGGTTCATGGCCACCAGGGTGTTGAGCTGGTCGCCGGGCGTGTGAATGTCGCTGCTGCTGAAGTGGACCTGGAAGCCGGAGACGCCGGCCAGGGTGCCGGCGGGGGCACGGATCTCAGCGGGGAAGTCGGGCAGCGTGCTGATGTCGTTGCCGAGCATGGCCGAGGTGTGCGTGAACTGGGTGCCGGCCAGTTGCATGCCGTCGCCGGAGTCGCCCGCCAATCGGATGGTCGCCTCGGTTACTTCTTCGACGGGAATGGGATGGCCGGGGTTCGTGGGAGCAGGACCGACATTGGAAACCGTCATGAAAACGAAGCCTCCAGGCGGGTTCACCTCTCGTCTCAGGCCCCCTCCGGTTCGAGGGGCACGACGTTGGGATCGGGAGGTTGGTTGTAAATCGTGGACGGAAAATGCTCCGCCAAATAATGGACGATACGCTTGACGGACAACACGCCCAGAGGTCGTCCCGCCTGATCGACCACGGGCAGGTGCCGATAGCCTCCCTCTTCCATGCGGCGCACGGCGGCGCCGAGGGGTTCGTTGGGATAAACGACAACGGGGTCGCGAGTCATGCAACTGCCCACGGGCACGCACAAGGACAAGCCCGCGGCCAGCACACGCCGCATCAGGTCGCGCTCGGTGAACAGGCCGACCAGCTGGTCGTCGCCCTGGCAGACGAGGACGCAGCCCACGCGCTGCTGGCGCATGAGGGCGACGGCCTCGGCCACGGGTTGATCCGGTCGGACGTTCCAGGGAGGCGTCGGCTGCAAGCGAGCGACGCTTTCGGTCTTGAGGTTTCGCGCAACTCCGGCATGAAGACGACAGCCTCCGCCCAGTCCGATCCGGTCCTGTTCACGGCCTATATAGTTAGGATAGCACCCAGGCTCCCGGCGGACAGTTGAAAAATGATTCCGGTAGCTTCGGAAGAGTCTGTCGAAGATGCCGGCCGCGGGGATTGTGCCGGCCGAACCGGGGGGATTGCCCGACGATTTTCTTCCCGACGATCACTTCGGCAGCAGCGCCTGATTGACGGCGAACCACAGCTCATTCATGCGAAATGGCTTGCGGATCAGGCCGGCGGCGCCGATGCGCAGCAGTTCCTGCACCGGCTCGGCGTGCGGCAGGCCGGTGCAAAGTAGGATCGGTACATCCGGCCGGCGCTGGCGGAGACGGTGAAACGTGGTGAGGGCGTCCTCGCGCGGCATCATCAGGTCGAGGATAATCAGGTCGCAGGCCCGGCCGTTGCCCAACTGCTCCCAGCCGTCCTGACCGCTGGTCGCGCAGTGGACCTGGTGGCCGGCGATCTGCAAGAAGCGCCGCACCACGTCCAGCACCGCTTCCTCGTCGTCGATGACCAGGATCGAACGGTTGGGCGTGGTCTCCGGCTCGACCAGTTCCGAATCGTCGATGCCGACCAGCGGAGCGGTGTCGCCGGAAACCGCCCGCGGCAGATACAGGCTCACACGGGTGCCGCGGCGCGGTGCGCTCTCGATGGTCAAATAGCCCTGGTGGCCCTGCACGATGCCGAACACCATCGGCAAGCCCAGGCCGGTGCCCTTGCCGACTTCCTTGGTCGTGAAAAACGGATCGAGCGCCTGGTTGAGCACGTCCGGCGTCATGCCGATGCCGTGGTCCTCCACCTCCACCTCCACATAATCGCCGGCCGGTACCTGCTGGGGGAACGCCGCCCGCTCGCTGGTCAGAAGGACCGGGCGGAGGCGAATGAAGATCGGGCGGGTGGAAGGAGTCAACGAGGCCGGAAGACCGCCGATGGGAGACGTCGCTTCCTTCTCCTTGTCCGCGGCTTTTGCCGTCTCCTTATCTTCATTCTGCGCCAGCGTGGCGTCGCGGGCATTGAGGGCGAGGTTGACCAGCGCTTGCTGCAACTGGTTGAAGTCCGCCTCGACACAGAGCAGTTTGCGCTCCTCTTCCGAGGCCGGCATTTCCACGATCACTTCCTGGCACAAGGTCCGGCCGATCAGCTCGGCGGTGTTGCGCACCAGGTCGGTCATGGGCACGCGCTGGCGAGTCAGGGCCGGCTTGCGCCGAAGGCCAACAGTTGCCGGGTCAAGAGCGCGGCCCGTTCGGACAGGTCCACGATGCGCTGCAAAAATTCCCGCAAGGTCGGCGCGACTTCCGGCTCGCGCAGGCCGAGCGAAGCATACCCGTTGATGCCGGCCAAGAGGTTGTTGAACTCGTGGGCGACGCCGCCGGCCAGGGTGCCGACGCTCTGCATTTTCTGAGCCTGGAGCAGTGCCCGTTCGAGCTGCTTGTGTTCGGTGATGTCGCGCTGAATGCCGACGAAGTGCGTCAATCGGCCGTGACTATCGACGATGGGCGAGATGGTCATCGACGACTGAAACAGCGTTCCGTCCTTCTTGCGGTTGGTCAATTCGCCCTGCCAGCTCCGCCGGGCCAGGATCGTCCGCCACATCTGGTCGTACAACTCCGGCCGATGCACCGAGCTTTTCAGCACGCGCGGAGTTTGGCCGAGCAGATCCTGGCGCGAGTAGCCGGTCAGCCGTTCCAGGGCGTGATTGACGTTGAGAATGGTGCCCTGCAAATCGGTAATCATGATGCCGTCGCGGGCCGACTCGAGGGCCTGAATGAGCAGACGGTTCATCTGTTCCAGGCGGTGCCGCGTCACCGATTCGGTAACGCGCTTGGGCAGTTCGCCGAGGAACGTCAGGGCGGTGTCCTTGACGATGTAATCGAGAGCGCCGCGGCGGAGGGCGGCCGTGGCAATCTCCGCCTCATTCGCGGCCGTCACCATCAACACCGGGACGCTGATCCCCTCACGCCCCAGGCAGCGAAGCAGATCCAGCCCCAGCATATCGGGCAGGCTTTGATCGAGCAGAACGAGATCAAACGCGGTATGGCTGAGGACGATGAGCGCGTCGGCGCCCGTCCGGCAGCGCGTCACGGTATGGCCGGCCCGTTCCAGGTGCCGGCGAATCAACAGGGCGGTATCGTCATCGTCCTCAATTACGAATAATCGCAACGCTTCCGTCATGACCGTTCCCCCGGCTCACTGTGGATCCCCCACCAGAAGGGTGAACGTGGTCCCCTCCCCCGGTTCCGATTGTACGCGCAATGCTCCCCGCCATGCCGCCGCCAACTGGCGAACGAGGAACAATCCCAATCCCTGTCCGCCCGCGTTCCCGCCCTGGCCGGCGAACGGCTCCAGCAGCTTCTCCGGTCTCACCGCGGACAGGCCGCGCCCGTTGTCGGCGACCCAGAATTCGACGCCGGCCTGGTGGCATCGTCCGCCCACGCGAATGCAGAGCGGGCGCGACGGCAGGGCGGCCTGCGCGGCGTTGCGCAGTAAATGGACGAAAACCTGGTGCAAGGCGCGGCGCGAGACGGCCAGAAGAGGCAAGCCCGCCTGAAAATCGTACTCGATGACCGCCTGGTTGCACAACAGATGCACTTCCGCAGCGGCCTCGCGGGCCACTTCCGGCAGCGACACGCGCTCCTCGCCGCGGGCGTCGCGGCACAGTCGGCCGATCTCCGCCAGGCTGTTGAGCAATCGCCCGCTGCGCTGCGCCGCCGCCGACAATCGCTCCAAACACGCCCGGCTCTCGGCGTCCAGCACGGCCGCCTGCGTCTCTTCCAGCACGCGGGCCAGGCCGAGAATGGCCACCATCTGATTGGGCAGCTCGTGCCCGATCGCCTGCTGGAAGCAGGCCAGCAGCCGTTCCGCTTCCTTGAGGGCGTGAAACGTCGGATCGTGGCCGCTGTGCTGGCTGAAATCTTGGTAAACGTCCATGGGTTCCGTCGCAAAAGTACGCCAGGGCATCGCGCTTTCACTTCTCTCTATCTTACAGGTTCCGTGTTCGATCCGGCGACTTTCTCTCTCTTTCGTGGGCGTGGCCATGCTATCTTTTGTAGGGTGGGCCGAGTCTTCGAGGCCCACCAGCATGGGCGTGGTGGGCCTCGAAGACTCGGCCCACCCTACGCGTCCTTTGGCCGATTGATCTTGGTGAGATCGGCCCGTGCCGTTACTCTGGGTGCAGTTTCCAACTCCCGCCGGGCGCGGTCAGGAGACCGAGCCGGGGAGCGGCCCTCATTCGAGCTTTGCATGGATATCAGTCAGCTTTTGGAGTACGTCCTCAAACCCCAGCCGCACCTCAACGCCATGACCGAGGCGATGGGGCCGTGGTTTTACCTGCTGTTGTTCGGCATTATTTTCTGCGAGACCGGCCTGGTGGTGACGCCGATCCTGCCCGGCGATTCGCTGCTGTTCGCCGTCGGCGCCGTCGCGGCCGGCGCTGGTTCGCCGTTGAGCATGCCCCTCCTGTTTGTCCTGCTGATCCTCGCCGCCGTGGTGGGCGACGCCGTCAATTACGCGATCGGCTACCGGCTCGGCCCCAAGGTCTTCAAATACGACCAATCGTGGTTTTTCAACAAAAAGCACCTCTTGCGGGCGCAGGAGTTCTACGAAAAATACGGCAGCAAGACGATCATCCTGGCTCGTTTCGTGCCGATCGTGCGGACGTTCGCCCCGTTCGTGGCCGGCATCGGCAAGATGCGCTACCCGCGTTTCTTCCTGTACAACTGCGTCGGCGCCGTGGCCTGGGTGGCGATCTGCCTGTTCAGCGGCTACTGGTTCGGCCAGGTGACGTGGGTGAAAAACAACTTCGAGCTGGTGGTGCTCGCCATCGTCTTCATTTCGGTGTTGCCGATGGTCGTCGAGTTCCTGCTGGCCCGGCGGCGCAACACGATGTTGCGCGGGACCATGCAGGCGCGAATCCGCCTCGGAAAACGCCGCGTAAGCCGGTCCTGCCCTGGTTGCTGCCGTGCCCGGATTCTTGGTAAAATCAGGGCATGGCAGGCAATACGTTCGGACACCTGTTCCGCGTGACGACCGGCGGCGTCAGTCACGGACCCGGATACGCCGTCATCATCGACGGCTGCCCGCCGGGACTGTCCCTGAGCGCGGACGATTTGCTTCCCGACCTGCGCCGCCGCCGGCCGGGTCAGTCGAAGCTCGTCACGCAGCGTCAGGAAGAGGATGTGCCGGAAATCTGGTCCGGCGTCTTCGAGGGTCGCACCGACGGCACGTCCATCACGATTCTGTTCCGCAACACCGACCAGCGCAGCCACGATTACAGCGACATCAAGGACAAATATCGTCCCGGCCACGCCGACTTCACCTTCGACGCCAAGTACGGTTTTCGCGACTATCGTGGCGGCGGCCGTTCCAGCGCCGCGAAACCGTCTGCCGCGTCGCCGCCGGCGCGATCGCCAAGAAACTGCTCGCCCGCCACGACATTCGCGTTCTCGGCTACGTCAAGCAAGTCGGCGCTGTGATCGCCAACATCCCGGAACCGTCGGCCGTCACGCTGGAACAAGTCGAGGCAACGCCGGTGCGCTGCCCCGATCCCGACGCGGCCGGGCGCATGATCGCGCTGATCGAGGAAGTGCGCAAGGATCAAGACTCGATCGGCGGCGTCTGCGAGCTAGTCGCGGTCGGCGTGCCGCCGGGACTGGGTGAACCCGTCTTCGACAAACTCAAGGCCGATCTTGCCAAGGCGCTGTTGTCGCTGCCGGCGGTGATGGCATTCGAGTACGGTGCCGGCTTCGCCGTCGCCACGGGCGCGGCAGTGCCAATAACGATGCCTTTATCCCCAAGGAACACGGCATCGGCACGGCGACGAACCGTCACGGCGGTATGCTCGGCGGCATCAGCAGCGGCGAGCCGATCGTCTGCCGGGTGGCGCTGAAGCCAACCAGCAGTCTGCCGCGACCGCAACCGACCGTGACGCGCTCCGGCGAGCCGACCGAGATCGCCACGCGCGGCCGGCACGATCCGTGTCTCTTGCCGCGTTTCGTGCCGATGGGCGAGGCGATGATCGCGCTGGTTCTGGTCGATCACTGGCTGCGCTGGCGGGCACAATGCTCGTGAAGTCCGCAGAGATCCGACGGGCCTACCCTGCCGAGGCGGAGCAGGTTAGGATGGGGAAACATGCGAGCCAGGGAATTCCTCGATGTTGATCCGCGCATCCTTCACTTGCCGCCAAGCCGGATCGACGGTGCCGATCCAGCCAAGTTGCAACGACAGATCGCCGATCATGGACGATCTCTCCAGGGGATGCCACCCGTATTGGTCTACCGAGGTTCGGATGGAGCGTTGATGATAACCGATGGCGTAACTCGTGCTACCCGCGCGGCCAAGTTCTGTCCGGGAGTAATTGTGCCCGTGGAAGTGCTGGGTGAGCTGCCGCGCACCTTCGGAACACTCCCAACCGTGGAGGATAAGTTGCCATGAGTAGCAGTGCGCGTGTGGATCTGCTTTCTCGCCTCGGAGAACTAAGTCGGGCCTGTCCAGAGATGCGCTTCGGTCAACTGATTGCCAATCTCGCGGTAGTGGCGCGGGGAACTGAGCCGGGAGCTGTCTGGGAGATGGAAGACGAGGAACTCTTGGCAGCGGTGAACTGGCAGCTAGAGGAATTGCAGTCCCGGCGTGGCGAGGAAGTGCCGAATAATTCGATGCAGATGAAGCGATAAATCAAGACTTCGTTTAAGCGATGACGCGAAACCGAGGAAATCGGCCCGGCTGGGCTTTCACTGGCTCCGCTGCGCGCGGTGTTTCGAGGCACCTGATTGACAGGGAGGATGATTATGGGCTTTGTCAAACGCCGCTACAGCAAAGAAGAATTCGCCCGACGCGGCGATGCCATTTACGAGAAGGATATTTATCCCCGGCTTCAAAACGAGGACGAAGGCAAGTTCGCCGCCATCGACATCGAGAGCGGCCTGTACGAGATTGATGAGGATGAACGGGAGGCAGGCGACAGGATGCGGGCGCGCGTTCCCGAGGCGCAGATTTGGGTGGTGCGAGTCGGCTCGCGCTCGGTCCATGGCTTCGGCGGTCGCTATTGAGGGTCAGGAAAATAATGTCCGCTGTCGAAGGCTCTGGTTCCCAAGCTCCGCTTCGCGTGCCAACACGGCCCTCGACGGTGGCCGCGAAGCGGAGCTTCGCAACCGTGCGTCCCCAAGCAGAGCTTGAGAACGAGAGGCAGGCTCTGGTTCCCAAGCTCCGCTTGAAAGCGTCCGGGAATTCGTTGCGAAACCCGCAGGTTTTTGCGAGTCAAACGTTCTTAATAGGAACACTCCGACTCGCCCGAACCCCAGAATCCTCTGCTTTTCGCGGGGCCGAATTCCCGGACGCTTTCAAGCTCCGCTTGGGAACCCGTGGTGCGAAGCTCCGCTTCGCGGCAGGCGTCGAGAGCCGGATAGGGACGAGAAGCAGAGCTTCGCACTCATGCGTCACCAAGCAGAGCTTGGGGACGAGAGGCAATTTTGCTAGCGCGGCGGGCTGGTAGCCGAGGAGTTTCCATGCTCCGTGAGGAACAGATCGACATTCGCCGGCGGCGCGCGGCCGAGGGGCAGTTTCGCATCCAGAACCTCGGCCGCAACCGCGTCTTCAGCGACTACCAGATCAGCAATCCGAAGACCGGCGGCCAGTATCGCGTCAGCATCCGCGGTTTCGACGTGGGCGATAACACCTGCGAATGTCCGGATTTCCGCACCAACACGCTGGGCACCTGCAAGCACATCGAGGCCGTGCTCGCCTCGCTGCGCGAGGACACGCCGCCGCAACTGCGCCGCCGCAAGGCCGCCGTGACGCATCCGGAAATCTACCTGCACTACGGCGAACAACTGCGCATCGGACTGCACCTGCCGCCGCGCCACTCCGACCAATTGCAGGCGCTAGCCGAGACGTTTTTTGATCCCCGCGGACTGTGGCGGGGCGGCGATGCGTACCAGAAACTTATCGAGCTGGCCGAGCAGGTGCCGGAGCAGGTGACGATCTTTTCCGACGCGATGGAGTTCATGGAGCGCGAGATCGAGCGCCACGAAATGGCCCAGCGCGAGCGCGACCTGCTCGAACAACTGGAGCGCAGCGAACGCGAAGGCACCGAGCCGCCGGAGGCGTTGCACGATCTGCTGCGCGTACCTCTGTATCCCTATCAGATGCGCGGCGCCCTGTTCCTCGCTTCGCGCGGCCGTGCCATCCTCGGCGACGACATGGGATTGGGCAAGACGGTGCAGACGCTGGCGGCGGTGGAACTTCTGGCCCGCGAGCGCGGCATCGAGCGCGTGCTGGTCGTGGCGCCGGCGTCGGTGAAATATCAGTGGGATACGGAGATCCGCAAATACACGGGCCGAACTGTGCAGGTCATCGACGGCACCGCCCAGGAACGGCGCGCCCTCTATCGTCAGCCGACGTTTTATCGCCTCATCAACTACGAGATCGCCGTGCGCGACCTCGACGAATTGAACGCCTGGCAGCCGGACCTGATCGTGCTGGATGAGGCCCAGCGCATCAAGAACTGGGAGGCCAAAACGACGCGGGCCGTCAAGCGGCTGCGCAGCCGCTATGCCGTCGTCCTGACCGGCACGCCGCTGGAGAACAAGCTCGAAGAGCTGTACAGCATCGTGCAGTTTGTCGATGACCGCCGGCTCGGCCCCGCCTTTCAGTTTTTGCACGACCACCGCATGTTCGACGAGGACGGCAAGCTGCTCGGCTATCGCAATCTCGACAAAATCCGCGAGAAATTGGCCCCGATCCTCTTGCGGCGGACGCGGGCCGAAGTGTTGTCGCAGCTTCCGGCCCGCACCGATACGACCGTTTACGTCGAGATGGCCGACGCCCAGCGCACGCCGTATGCCGAGCACGGACACACTCTGGCCCGGCTTCTGCAAAAGAAATATCTGACCGAAGTGGACCGCCGCCGCATCCTGGCCTGCGTCACGAACCTGCGGATGCTGTGCGACAGCACGTTCTTGCTCGACAAGCAGACGAAAGTTTCGCCGAAGCTGGACGAGTTGGAGGAACTGCTGCGCGAATTGCTCGGTTCGGGACCGCACAAGGTCGTTATTTTCAGCCAGTGGGAGTTGATGCTGCGGCAGGCGGCGGAGGTGGTCGAGAATCTGGGACTCGGTTTCGCCGTGCTGCATGGCGGCATTCCGGGAAAGGAGCGGCGCGGCCTCCTGGAGCGCTTCCGCGACGATGGGGAATGCCGGGTGTTTCTCAGCACGGATGCCGGCGGCACGGGCCTGAACTTGCAGGCGGCGGATACGGTCATCAATCTCGAAGTGCCGTGGAACCCGGCCGTGCTGGAGCAGCGCATCGCGCGCGTCCACCGCATGGGCCAGCATCGGCCGGTGCAGGTGTTCAACCTCGTTATGCGCGACAGCATCGAGGAGCGCGTCCTGCGGACGCTGGCGCTGAAGCGCTCGCTGTTCGCCGAGATCTTCACGGGCACGAGCGAAGAAGTGATCTTCTCCACGCTCGGTCAGCAGGCGTTTCTGGAAACCGTGCGCGAACTGGTCGGCGAAGCGAAACCCGCCGAAGCGCCCGTTGCAACACCCACGCCGAGCGAGCCGGCGAACGATCCGCGTCAGGCCGTGGTGCAGGCGGGAGTGCAACTGTTGGAAGCGCTGGCGGCGCTGGTCGGAGGAGCATCGTCGGCGGGAGCCAACGGCAACGGGGCGTCCGTGCTGTCGTCCATTTTGGCGAACGATGCGCAGGGCCGGCCGGTGCTGCAAGTGCCGGCCCCGTCGCCGGAGATGCTCGAGCGCGGGGCGGCGGCGCTGACGGACGATCCTGCAAAAATTCACTCCGCCGGCGAGTTAATCGCAACGGACGGTTCCAAAAGTCACCCTACCAGCCGCGAGCGCCAGCGAGCGGAATGGCGTCCGCTCGCTGGCGCTCGCGGCTGGTAATGGGCTACTAGCCGCGAGCGCCAGCGAGCGGGAGGGCGTCCGCTCGCCTGGCGCTCGCGGCTAGTGTCTTTCTTCAAAAATCATTTGCCGGCGTGCTGCTTCTCGATTTGTCGCGCCAGGTAGAGCGAGGCGAGTTGTTCGAGAGGGGTCGCGTTGTCGGATGGGTGCTTCCAGGCGGCGGCGGCCGCTTGCCAGTTGCCAAGCATGGCCTCGGCCCGGCCGCGCAGCCGCCGCGTCGCGGCGCCCTCGCCGCCCTTGGGGTATTCCTCCGCGTAGCGCTTCCAGGTGTTCCGTGCATCGGACCAGGCGGCACGGGCCTTCTCGACATCGGACGGATGCGCCTTGATGCCGGGCGTGGCGCGCTTGCAAATCGAGACGCGCCTGCACCTGCTCGGCCTGCTCCTGCATACACAGACCCAGCAGGTAGGTTATCTCCGGATTGCGGGCGGCGGCGATGGCGCTGTTGAGCAGGAGCAGGACCGGCGTCGCTGCCCGTTCACCCCACATAGCTCTCACCTGCTCGTCCGCGCCCGCCTGTCCGCGCAGCTGGGCGGCGTAGGCCCTGATGGCGTGCTCGACCCACTCGCTGGTAGACCGGTCGATGTCGGGGGTGTTGGCCCGCTGCTTCTGCTGCTCGCGCCAGTGCTCCTGCTCGCTCACCAGCTGCGTGATCGCCGAGCTGTACCGGCCGCGCAGCAGCAAATCGCGGGCGCGGCCCGGCTCCTGCGCGGACCGCACGAACGGCTGAGCGAAGAGGGTGCGGATGCGCTGGCCCAGTTCGATGTTGGCCGGGAAGCGTTTGGGATCCAAAAACTGCGGCGGCATGGAAGACCAGGGCACCAGCTCCAGCGCGAAGAGATCCTTGCGGATCGCCTTGGGGATATTGGCCCCGGCCACCGCCGCCCCCTGATCCACTCCGCCTTCCTCCGGCGGCAGAAAACGCCGCAAGAGACCGGCCGCCGAGTGCATAATCTCCGCCGGCACCGGCTTGTCGGCTCCGGCCGCACACGCGGTCTCGATGCGTGCCCGTTCCGCTTTCGCATCCGCG
Source organism: uncultured Planctomycetota bacterium (assembly GCA_963767535.1). GTDB lineage: Bacteria > Planctomycetota > Planctomycetia > Gemmatales > Gemmataceae > JAJPHU01. The sequence goes on along the minus strand of CAVYEC010000003.1, from coordinate 1,841,027 downwards.
GCCAAACGCACGGGCACCGTCGGGGCGAGCAGCTCGTCCTGCAAATAACGCATGCGCGCCGATAGGGCCGAGAGCGGACACGCCAACCGCGCCTTGGCCGACCGCGCTTGCTCGGCCGTCACGTCGTAGCGGTGCTTGTCGATGTTGAGCGCGGCCAGCAACTCCGGTTGCTTGCGGACCTGGGCCAGCGTCGCCGTCCCCCCCCCTTACCCCCCCCCGGAACGGGGGGGGGTAAGGGGGGGGGTATCGGCAGACCGAGGCGCGGGTCGAAGAGATACAGCTCCTTCTCGTCCCCGGACACGACGCCGCAGGCCCAGAAGCGCTCGCCGCCGCCCTCCTTGGGCAGATAGAGCAGGCAGCCGAGCAGTTCGGGTTGGGGAGCGCTCGGATCGCCGAACTGTTCGAGCAGGGCGAGGAAGACGAGGGCGCGTTCGAGCGCGTTGCCCCAGCCGCGGCGCAGCACGAAGGCCGGCGGCACCGGCTCGCCCTCATGCTCGCGCAGCCGGACCTCGCGCACCACCCAGGCGAACGCGCGGGCGGCCAGGTCCGGCCCCGCCTCACGTACCGTCGCGCCGTTGGCCCCGCGCACGCCCTTCACTTCCAGGCCACGGGCCACGTCGCGCAGCAGGAAACAGCGATCCAGATGTTGGCCGTCCAGCTGCGTGTAGTTGCCGCTGTCGATTTCGGTGAGTTCGCCGGCGTCCAGACCGGCCTGTTCGCGCAGCCAATCTTTCTCTTGGTCCGTCAGCGCCGGTGGCCGGCGTTCCGGCTTCTCGTTCAACTCCGTGTTGATCTGCGACAGGGCGCCGCGGCAGGTAGTCAGATCGTTTTGCCGGACGAGAGTTTGCCGGGCCGTCGCCAGATTGTCCTCCTCGACGTGGCCGGGACCGCCGCCCGTGTTCTTGGTCTCGACGGAGGAAAAGCCGAACAAAAAAATCGCCGCGATGGCCAACACGATCAGGCCGCCAACCACGCCGGCGATCCAGAATAGTCGGTTATTTTGCTCCAGGGGATCCGGTGTCGAAGGGGAATCGTCGTGCATGAAGGCTGCTCCCGGTTGCATCTCAAAACGTCTGGGGATCGAGCGCTTGCCGCAGGCGCAGGCAGCATTCGATCAGGGCGGGCAGGTCGGCCAGGGCGATCATGTTCGGCCCGTCGCTGAGCGCTTCGTCCGGCGCGGGTGTGTCTCCAGAAACAGCCCATCGCACCCCGCCGCCACGGCCGCCCGCGCCAGATGCGACACCATCCGGCGATCGCCGCCGCTTCGGTCGCCCGCGCCGCCTGGCATCTGTACGCTGTGAGTGGCGTCAAAGATCACGGGATAGCCCAGATCTTGCATCCACGGAATGCAGCGCATGTCGCTGACCAGCGTGTTGTAGCCGAATGTCGCGCCGCGCTCGGTCAGAAGCAAGCGCCGATTGCCCACTTCCTCCATCTTGCCGGCGACGTGCCGCATGTCCCAGGGGGCCATGAACTGCCCCTTTTTCACATTCACCACCCTCCCGGTTCGCCCGGCCGCCAGCACGAGATCGGTCTGCCGGGCCAGAAACGCCGGCACTTGCAATACGTCGCACACCTCGGCCACGGGACCGACCTGATGGACCTCGTGAATGTCGGTCAAAAGCGGCAGGCCGGTGCGTTCCTTGACCGCGGCCAGGGTCTTCATTCCCTCGCGCAGTCCCGGCCCGCGGAACGATTTGCCGGACGTGCGGTTGGCCTTGTCGAACGAGGCCTTGAACACCACGGGTATGTTCAGCCGATCCGCCAGCCCGGCCAGCGTGTCGGCGATGCATAGTGTCAGTTCGTGCGATTCGATGACGCACGGCCCAAAGATCCAAAGGAGCGGCCGGCCCGTCCCGCACACGGCGTCGCCGACCTGCACGGATTGCATCGCTTTCACCGTTCACCCTCCTTGGCGCTAATGAACGAACCACAGAGTCACAGAGAACACAGAGAGTTGCCGCTTGGGTGGCACGCTGGCAGCGTGCCCTACGTAGAGCACGCTGCCAGCGTGCCGCACACGCGGCAACTACCTATGTTTTCAACTCCACCGGCAGTTGATCGATCCGGGCCGCCAGGATGAAATCGTTCTCCGTCAGCCCGCCGACAGCGTGGGTGGACAATTCGATCACCACGTTGCGATAGCCGGTCAGGTGCAGGTCGGGATGATGGTCCTCCGCCTCGGCAACTTGGCCGACACGGGCGAAGAAGTCAAGAGCGGTCGCGAAATCCTTGACGCGCCAATCGCGGCGGATGCTTCGGCCGTCGTCGCCTTGCTTCCACTTCGGTAGCGCGCGCAGATGTTCGCGCACCTCCTCCGCGTTCATGGCCGGCACGCCGCCCTCGCACGCCCGGCAGTGTTTCCGCGTCAACTCGGCTGCGGTGATTGTCATGGTTGGCCTCCTCAGATTTATCTCCCTCCCCCACAAGGGGGGAGGGAGTAAGGATGCGTTCATTTTAGCGAAAGCGCCGCCGCCGTACCCTGTCCGTCCCTTCTTTCGGCAGAACCGAAATGACCGCGAACCTCCGTCCGCCCGGCTCCCTCTAGTTAAGCACAGTCGGCGACTGAAACGGTGCGGGAGCGTTCAAGCTCCTTCGGAAACTCACCAACAACCCGATGGGAGGACACCCATGATTCTCGTGTACACTGCGCTGCTGCTCCTCGTCGGGGTGGCCCATTTCGTGATGAAGCGCCGGGTCGCCGCCCTGGAGAAGAAATACTCCCGGGTCATCAAGGAGGCCGACGACTTGCTTCGCCAGTCCAGCCACCGCGACGGCAACAGCAACCGGCAAGACCCCTACCAGAGCGCCAAGCGGCAATATCAGCTGGCCCTGCTCGCCCAGAAGCGCGACCGCATGGAATCGCGCTTCAGCAAGTGCCACAGCCGGGCCGAACGGCTCGGCAAGCTCCGCCAGCGCCTGCGGGCCTGGAAGGGCCGTAAGCTGCCCTACACCTTCGGCGCCCTGGACGTGGCCACGACGCTCGGCCTGATCGACTACTTCGGCGCCGGACAGTACGTCAATGCCCCCCACTTGGTGGAATTGGTCTCGTCCCTGTTCACGCGCTAACGAACTCGTTTAGCGACGCCTCGCAGAAGCGTGTTCGCCCACACGCTTCTGCGAAGCGTCGCTAAACGAATTTCATCGAGGAACAAGGACGCATAATCGTTTTGTTCGACATCTCGCTCGCCCCGTTTTACGCCTCTCCCCCAAATCCGCGCTATTTTCCTCCCCGCTCGGCGTCCGAAACAAAGGATGTCCGCCCGGAGCGCGCGCCCAGGGCGTCGCCGACTTCCCGAACCCACCGAGAGGCACACCCATGAGACACACACGCTGGATGGCTGTGGTGTTGCTGACGCTGGTTTGGGATTCGTCGGCCTCAGCCAATCCGTTGCGGCGCTACATTCGGCTCGATCGCGTCAACAGTCAAATCGGCGGCCGCGTCCTCGATTTCACACGCAACCACGGCTCCGACAACCGCATCTGGTCGCCGTCGCTATGCCAAAAGCGCGACCTGTATGTGTATTTGCCGCCCGGCTTCGATCCGAGCAAGCAATATCCGCTCATGATGTGGCTGCACGGCTACGCCGAGGACGAGTTCACGTTCCTGCGCGACGTGATCGAGCCACTCGACCAGGCCATGCGCTGCGGCAAGCTGCCGCCGGCCATCATCGTCGCCCCGGACGGCAGCATCAGCGGCGTCGATTGCTTCATCAGCTCCAGCAGTTTTTTCCTCAACAGCGAGGCCGGCCGATTTGAAGATTTTTTGATGTGCGACATCTGGAATTTCGTGATGAGCCGATTTCCCATCCGGCCCGAAACGGAGGCCCACGCCATCCTCGGCGTGTCGCTGGGCGGGGCGGCGGCCTTCAACAAGGCGATCAAGTTTCCCGGCTTTTACAAGCACGCCGTCGGCATTTTCCCGGCCCTGAATCTGCGCTGGCAGGACTGCCACGGCCGTTACCAGAGCGATTTCGACCCCAACTGCTGGGGCTGGCGCACGGATGTCAATCGCCGCCACAAGATCGTGGCCCGCTTTTATTACGTCGTCCCCGTGCCCATCGGCGCGATCCTCAACCCCCTGTTTAGCAGGCGCAATCCCGACACGCTGAATCAGATCATCCGCAACAACCCGATCGAAATGCTCGACATCGACAACGTGCAGCCGGGCCAGTTAGAGATGTACGCGGGCTACGGCAGCCGGGACGAATTCAACATCGGCGCCCAGGTGGAGAGCTTCGCCTATGCCGCTCGGCAGCGCGGCCTGGAGATCACCATCGGGTTCGTGCCCGACGGCAAACACAACAAGCGCACGGCGGAAAAACTGCTGCCGGGCATCATTTCCTGGCTCGCCCCGCGTTTGGCGCCTATGCGCCGCCGTGATTTCCACATAGCCCCCGGCTTGCCGGGGGTGTTTGAATTCCCCCGGCAAGCCGGGGGCTATGTGGGATTGAATCGCGCTCGAACCTTCCGTGCCTCTTCCGTCAACCACGCCCGCGGCGTTCCGTCCGCCAACATATCCAGCAATCGGCATGCTTCCGGCGTATTCATATGTTCGATCGCCTCCAGCGCTCGCATCGTGCGCAACCGCCCATTCGCCAACTTCTCCAGCATCTTCTCGATCCGCCGTCGCACTTCGAGCGACGGCTTGTCCTCGAGCGCTTTCCGAAGTGCCGGCTCGATCGAATCCCCCAGCTTCTCCAATTCGCCTTCCGCCCGCTGGCGCGCCGCGAACTGCTCGTGATCGAGATCGGCCAGCAGGCGCTCGACCTGATTTTGTTGGGCCGCATCCAGAGGCGGGATCGGACGCAAGTGTTCGGCGAGGAAAGGCAGCGCCTGCTGTGGCGCGATGCGCCAACTGCCACATCGCTCGATACGCCCGGCGCGCGTCCTTGTCATTCAGTTCGGCCCATAACGATTGCAGGCGCTCTGCCGACGGCGCGGCATCGATTTCCGATCCCCCCGTTGCATCCCAGACGAGTATCGTGGTGTCGTCGCTGCCGGAGGCGATGCGGCGGCCGTCCCGCGCGATCGCCACGGTTCGCACTGATCCTCGATGTCCCGTGAAGACGGCGCGTTCCTTGCCCGTCGCCACTTCCCACAGGCGGACGCCCTGATCCCGGTGTCCCGAAACAAGGGTCCGTCCGTCGAGGGAGAAGGCCAGTTGACCGATCTGGCCCTGGGGGAATCCCAGTGCCGGAGTGGGCGGCCCGTAATGGTCTCCCACAGTTGAATGCCGGCCAGCCATCCGCCGGAAGCCAGGGCCGACCCGTCCGGGCTGAAGGCGAGTGCATAGATGGTGTGCTGCGGCGTGGGGATGCGGCGCAACTCCGCACCCGTGGTCGCCGAGAACAGGCGAATGGAGCCGTCTTGGTAAGCGCCCGCGGCCACCGTCTCGCCGTCGGGTGACAGGGCGACATCTCCGACCCATTCCTGATTCGCCTGAATCACCCGAAGCTGTTTGCCGGCGGCCGGATCCCAGACGCGGATGGTCTTGTCGTAGAAGCTGCCCGAAACGAGCGTCCGGCCGTCGGCCGACCAGGCCACGGACACGATCACGCTGGTATGGCCTTTGAGCGAACGCACTTTCTTGTTGTTCGTGACATCCCACAGGCGGATGGTGTTGTCGTTGTAGCCGCACGCCGCCAGCATCCGTCCGTCGGGCGAGAGGGCGAGGCCGTGTACCCCGTTGGGGTTGTCGCCGAGTTGTTCGCGTTGCTCCCCCGTCTGCACGTCCCACACGCGCAGGGCGTAATCGGAGATGCCCGCGGCGGAGAATAATCTCTTTCCGTCGGCGGAAAACGCGAGGGAAGTAAGGTAGTGACGATGTCCCTGGAAGGGGTGCAGCAGCTTTCCGCTGGCCGCGTCCCACAGGTCGAACGTATTGGACCCGCCCCAGCACGTGGCTAAAGTTTTGCTATCGGACGAGAAGACGAGGGCGGCCATCGTCCGCGGCGGGGCGTCGAATTGCCGGAGGTGCTTGCCGGTGGCCGGGTCGTAAGCGTGCAAACGGCCGTCTCCCTCGCTGCCGACCAGAAATTTGCCGTCCGGGGAATAAACCAGTTGCATCGGGAGGTGGTACGTCGCCTGGTTCTGAAGTTTCTCACCCGTCTGCGGGTTCCAAAAACACAAGCGGCCGACGTTCCCCGTCGAGGCGATGGCCTGGCCGTCCGGTCGGAAGGCGACGTTCACCACGTCCTGGTTGTAGGCCCGGAAATGGAACTTCTCTTTGCCCGTGGCGACATCCCAGAGGCGGATGTGCGGATCGCCCCAACTGCCGGAGACCAGCGTCTTGCCGTCTGGGCTGAGGTCCATGGACGACACCTTCCCCTTATGTCCCTTCAACTCGTGCCGCTCCTTGCGCCCGGCGACATCGCACAGAAGCATTGTGTCGCCTTGATCCCGCACGGCCAGCGTCTTGCCGTCTGGTGTAAAGGCCAGCTGCATGACGGCATCGTTCTTCACGTCGATTGGGGAGAGTATCTTACCCTTGGCGACTTCCCACAAGAACACCTTGCCCCACGAACCGGAAGCCAGCGTATTTCCGTCGGCGGTGATGGCCAGGGCGTGGATGACTCCCGGTGTCTGCCGGAGCCGGCGAACTTCCCGACCTGTCGCCACGTCCCAGAACACGACGTTACCGGCCGCGTCGCCGACGATTGCTGTCTTGCCGTCCCGCGTAAACACGGCCGACATCGTCGCGTTTTGGTGCCGCATCCGTACCGTCCCCAGACGGGCTATCGCCCCTTCCGGCAGGGCATCGCCGTAGCGATCTTGCTGTACTTTCTTGTCCTCGGCGGGTCGCGTCGGCTCGGCCGCTTGCGTCCGCTCTTTCGGCGGATTGACCGCCGGTTCTGGCCGGCTCACCAGTCCCGCGGCCGTGGCGGCGCAGCCGAGCAGCGCCATCAGCAGTGCGCCGATTTTCAGCTTGGTCGCCAGCATGGTTTGCAAAGCGCCTTTGGCCAGAAGCGCCGCCCGTGTCGCGGCGAGCGCCGTGCCGTCGCCGAGCGCCAACTGCACCCCGGCTTGCACCGCCGCCGTTCGCAAGGACGCGGGGACCGCGCTGCGGGTCGCGCTCTCGGTCAGGGCCACGGCGAACAGGCTGCCGCCCAGCGTCACGCCGCGCCGGGTCAGACGAACACGCAGTCGATCCCGGCCGCGTTCGAGGCGGCGTTTGAGCGTGCCGCGCGGCCAACCCAGCCGCCGGGCCGCCTCGTCCTGCGTTTGTCCCTCCAGATAGCACAGCACCAGCGGCAGACGCATCGTCCACGGCAAGCGCTGCAACTCCTCGTCGATCAGAGCGCGGACCTCGCGCCAGGACAGATCACTCTCTTCCGTTGTCCCCGTACCGCTCGCCTGCCGTTCGTGCCGGCGGCGCCTGCTCGCCTCGGCCCGTGCCTTGATCGCCAACCGATAGGCGACGCCGTGCAAGTAACAGGACAGCGACTCCGGCTTGCGGATCGTGCCGGCCTTCTGGGCCAGGACGAGGAAGGTGGCCTGGAAGACATCCTCGGCGTCGTGCGGATCGCGCAGCACTCGGCGACACAGTCCGAAGACGAGCGGTCCATGGCGTGTCACCAGCGCGGCGAACGCCTCCTGATCGCGCTGGGCCACAAAGCGCTGCAACAGACACCGATCGTCCGGCGGAGGGCCGCCGGATTCGAGCAGATGATGGAGATGATGCAACACGCTTTCCGTGGGTGAGCCGGCCATAACGAACCCTCCCGAATGATTCTTGTCCGGATTAGTGTCGCCGGCTCGCTTTTCGGGCGCGGCAATTTTGAGAAAAAAATCGGGAGGACGTTCCCCCTTCGCTGCGTGATGGGATTATAAACGAAGCCTGCGGCCGCGAAGCGGTGCCGAGCTTCAAAAAATCTTTATGTTTTCAAATTTTTTTGTCAAATTGCTCTCCGAAAAGTCGTTGGGACATGCGATACTAGCCTTCCGCGGCGCTCACGTCCCGCGGGGCGTTGGCGCATCCCGTCACCATTCCATTCCGCGCGCACACCTTTTCGGAGTCCCACCATGAACGAGTTCCCCTCCCACGACCCGTCCACCCCAGCCGACAACGCCACGCCCGATGTCCCGGCCCCGACTGCTGGCGCAGCGCACTTCACCGCCGCCCGCGACAACAAGGGTCGCTTCATGAAAGGCAATCCGGGCGGCCCCGGCAATCCCTTCGCCCGCCAGGTGGCCATGCTGCGCTCGGTGCTGGTCAATACCGTGCGTCCGGAGGACATGAAGCGGATCGCTCAGGATCTGGTCGTGCAGGCCAAGTTCGGCAACATGGAAGCCCTCAAGCTGCTCTTCCTCTACGTGCTGGGAAAGCCCGCTCAGGCGGTCAACCCCGACACGCTGGACATTGAGGAGTGGCGACAAATCTTTCAGCCCATCCCGCAGATCATGCGTGAGGTGCCCGAAACGCTGGAGGCCCTGTCGGCCGAGAAAGCCTGCGATCTGGCCCAGGCCGCCCAGCCGAAAACAAACAAAAGACTGAAAAACGCTTTGAAGATGCCGATTGAAGAGATCGAAAAAATGGCCAAGGAGGTCCCGATCGACGAAAACGCGGAGAAAGAGGGACCGACACCGTCACCAAACGGCGGTGCGCGGCGTCCCCGGCCGCTGCCGCCCTGGTTGGCGAAGATTGCCGCCCGACTGCACGCCTCGGCCCGCCTGTCCGCGAAAAAACGACGCCGGTACCCCTGAATGCGTTAACCGATCTCGCCGGCCGTGGTGCGAAGCTGCGTTGAGGAGAGGTCCACGCGAAATTCGTCGCCCGAAAGGGCGGTGAACAGATCGCGATGCGCGCCGGGAATGGCGAGATCGTCCAAACCGAGAAACGTTCCCTCGGCGTTGACGCGCCCGGCCACCAGAAAGCGACAACCGCGCGCCGCAGCGCGGCCAGTGCTTCGTTCATGCGCGATTCGCTGTCGCCATAGAAGCGTGGCTGCACGATGTGCGCGGCCGTGTCCGCGCCGATGACGAACGCGGCGCCCGTAAAGAGATGGGCCTTGTCGGGAAACGTCGGCGCTCGCGTCAGCCAGACGGCGGCGCGCCAGGCAAACTGCGCCAACCGGCGGCGCACCTCCTCGGCGGCCAGCAAGCCCTTGTCCGCGTTCTGGACCGTCAGCTCGTAAGCCGCCGGCGCACCGAGCCGCCGCGCCGCCACCTGCGCCAGGGAGCAGTGACCCGTATGCAACGGATTGAACGAACCGGGCAACAGGACCGCCGGACGTGGGCCGTCCGGGTGCATCCGGCCGTCCGGTTCGACGCACAGGGCTGGTATCTGTCCTGCCAGGAACGCGGCGAATGCATCGGCGACGGAGCGCGTGTCCGAGACAATTTCCTCGCCGGCGAGCAAAGGCACCGCGACGCGTTCGGCGACGCCCAGCGCCTCGGCCATCGCGTTGAGCAGCACGCGATCGAGAACGATTTCCTCGTCCTCGCGGTCGCGGGCCTCCTTCGTGAGTGTCAGCGAATAGGCGAGAGATTGTTCGACGGTTTGAATGGCGAGATGAAAGCGATGTTCGCCGCGCTTGGGACGGTCGGAGCGCAGGCTCGCCGTGCAAGCGATGCCGGCGACAGGGCGTCCGGGAGCAAGCCAGCGAGCGCGTTCGAGGGCGCGACCAGCCATGAGATGAGCCGTCTCGACCGAGCAGAACGAGTCGGGCCGGCGACCGAGAAAATCGCTCAACGCTTGTTCGCCGTAAGGGACCGCGATTTCGAGCACGGTGCGCGAGCCGCCGGGCACCGACAAAAGCCAGGCGGCGATGCCGGTCCCGCCGCCGGTGACGGCGAGGACATACGAAAAGGGAGCATCATGGAGATGGGAAATCAGACTGCGAACCGAGGCGTCCATAACTCTCATAAGTCCGTAGCCCGTCGTCCGTGGTCCGTAGCCAAGACAGCAGAAGGTTTTTGCTACGGACTACGGACGACGGGCTACGGGCTATTGAAGCAATTGTTGCTCGGCGCTGGCGATCTTTTCCCACGACTCGGCGGGCGTCTCGGCGGCCCGCAGTTCGTCGAGGAAGCCGGGCCGCAGGAACAGGCGCGTCAGCCGGGCCAGGACGCGCAAATGGGTCCGGTCGTCGCGGCAGCAGACGAGGAAGAACAGGTCGGTCAGGACGCCGTGCGGTGCGCCGAAGGGAATGCCCGACGTGGTGCGGGCGTAGGCCATCACCGATTCGCCCAGCGCGGCCGGCAGCGGGCGGCGCGGGTGCGGAATGGCGACGCCGGTCGGCAGGGCCGTGCTGGCCAATTCTTCCCGCTGGCGGATGGCCTCCATGCACCGCTTCCGGGTCGTACACCTGCCAGGTCTGCTCGGCCAGGCCGACCAACTCCTTGAGCACCGAGGAGCGCGTCGAGGCGGCCAGCGGCACGGCGATGCTTGCTTCCGAGAGGAGGTTGGCCAAGAGCGGTTCGCTATCGCCGCCCCGATCGGCCGACGATTCGAAGTTGGACAATTCCTTTTCGGACAGCGAGGGCATCTGCGTCTCGATCCACTGGTTGATCTCGGCCCGCGCGAACCGCCATTGGCCGCCGACCTTGTGGCCGGGCAGATGACCGCGGCTGGCCAGCTTACCCACTTCGCGGATGTCGCGGCGCAGGTAAGCCGCCAACTGCTCCATGTCCATCATGTCGCTCCCCATACCCGGCTCCCCCCTTGCGCTACCAACCGTTTCCTGACCTGCTACGTCGCAAGTGGCGTACCCGCCTCACTTGTTTTCCGGCCCCAGCAGTCCCGGCAGGTCGAACCCCTTGCCGCCCTTGAGCAATTGCCGCTGGGCTTGCGTTTGCTGGCCGAGTCCCCACAGGCGAATAAAGCCCCGGGCGGCGTCGTGGTCGAAACTGTCGCCGCTCTCGTAGGTCGCCAGCTTCTTACTGTACAGGCTGTGTTCGCTCTTGCGGCCGACCACGGTGGCCTTGCCCTTGTAGAGCTTGACCCGCACCTGGCCGGCCACGAAGCGCTGATTGCTCGCCACGAAGGCGAACAGGTCCTGGTGGAAGGCGCTGAACCACAATCCATTATAGATTATGTCGGCATATTCCTGCGAGACCAAAGTCTTGAACCGCGCCGCCTGCTTGCTCAGGCACAGCGTTTCCAACTCGCGGTGCGCTTCGTGCAGGATGACCGCCGCTGGAGCTTCGTACAGTTCGCGCGACTTGATGCCGACCAGCCGATTCTCGACGTGATCGATCCGGCCGACGCCGTGCTGTCCGCCGAGCTTGTTCAGCCGTTCGATCAGCGGCACGCCGTCGAGCTTCTGTCCGTCCAGGCCGATCGGCTTGCCGTGCTCGAAGTCGATGGTGACATAGACGGGTTCGTTGGGCGCCTTGGCCGGATCGACGGTCCAGGCGAAGGCGTCGGCCGGCGGTTCGTCCCAGGGATCTTCGAGAACGCCCGCCTCGCAGCTTCGGCCCCACAGGTTGAGGTCGAGGCTGTACGGGCTTTCCTTGGTCGCCTCGACGGGGATGTTGTGCTTGGCCGCGTAGGCGATCTCCTCGTCGCGGCTCATCTTCCATTCGCGGACCGGGGCGATGATCTTGAGGGTCGGATCGAGCGTCTGGAAGGTGACATCGAAGCGCACCTGGTCGTTGCCCTTGCCGGTGCAGCCGTGGGCGACGGCGACGGCCTTGTGCTCGTGGGCGGCATCGACCATCAGCTTGGCGATGAGCGGCCGACCCAGGGCGGTCGCCAGCGGATACTTGCCCTCGTACATGGCCCCGGCCATGAGGGCGGGGAAGACGAAACAGATCGACGAACAGGTTGCGGGCGTCGATGGCGATAGCATCGACGGCCCCAGTGCGCAGGGCCTTCTGGCGGATGCGTTCGATGTCCTCGCCCTGGCCGAGATCGACGGTGAACGTGACCACGTCGAGGTTGTATTTTTCGCCGATCCAGGGGACCATGACGCTTGTGTCGAGGCCGCCCGAATACGCTAGGATGACTTTGCCACGTGCCATGTGTCGCCCCACTACTCCGCCAATGTACAGACAGTAACTTCCCGGTATCCTAGGCACGGCCCCACGGGGCGGAAAGGTTGATAGATCCCTTGCCCTTCCGACATTTGCGTATTTCGCGATCCGTTTACGAGGGAATGCTGTGGCAGGCCTTGGCGGAAAGTCCGCTGGAATGCTGCGGTCTGCTGGCCGGCGTGATCCACGCCGACGGCACCGCCGAGGTGCGATTGCGCTATCCGCTCATCAACGCCGCCGCCAGCCCGATCGAGTTCGAGTCGGAGCCGCGAAGCCACTTCTCGGCGGATCGCGATATTCACCGGCAGGGACTGGAAATACTGGCGATCTATCACTCACATCCCACGTCCGAGCCGGTGCCCAGCCGCAAGGATTTGGAGCGCAATTACAGTCCGGACGTGATGAACTTCATCATATCGCTTGTGAGTTCACCGCCGACGGTGCGTGGCTGGTGGTTGACGGAAGGGAATTATCGGGAGGCGGAATGGACGATCGTGGAAGAATAAAGTTTCGGCGGCGAGCAATCCGACCAGCTTGCGGGACAGGTTCTGGTCGAACAAGAGGCTCATGCCCGCAACCGCCGCTCGCGGTCAGCCGCGAAGGCGAGACAGGCGCGCAAGTCCTCCGCCGTCAGTTCGGGAAAGTCTGCCAGGACTTCCTCGACCGTCATTCCGCCCGCGAGATACTCCAGCACATCCTGCACGGTGATGCGCATCCCACGGATGCACGGCTGGCCGCTCCGCTTGCCCGGTTCGATGGTAATGAGATGGGAGTAGTCCATAGCGCAAAGGTACTCGGTTTGAAATAGTCCGTCAACGATCACTCAACCGCGAAGCCGTTCTTGTGATGAGGATTAACAGGCCAGTACGGAAAGGGCGAACCATGTTGCCCGCCTCCTATCCGAATGTAACGCGGACGATGTTTAGCCGCGAGCCGAAGGCGAGCGCGTGGTACGCTCTCGCCTTCGGCTCGCGGCTAAACGAAGCGGATTTACTTCCCGGCCGGCACTTCCAGGCCACCGATCACCGACAGGTCGCGGGCGCCGATCTTGTCGGCCTGCTTGGGCGTCATCGTGAAAACGAGAATCGTCTGCTCGCCTTCCGGCGTGGCCACGATGTAGAAGTTCTGCACCGCCGCCACACCGTCCATCTGGCCCAGCACCGAGTAACGGTAAATCCAGCGGCCGCCCTCGGCCGGCACCTCGCCGGCTTGCAGCTCCTTTTCCGGCTCCCAGCCGGCGTGGTCGTTCATGGCCTCCTTGAACTCTTCCGCCTTGATGTGCGTGCCCTTGTCGGCCTTCTTCCACGGCGTCACTATCAGCTGGGCCACGAAGTCGCCGCGGTCCATCAAACGCATGACCAGATGTTCCTTCATCTGCGCCGTGATGTGCCAGTCGCGGGCATACAGAAGGGCGAAGCGCCCCTGCGGATCGCGGTAATCCAGTTGCAGCAGGTTCGGCGCGGGCGTCTCTTCCGGCGGCACCGAGACCAGCGCCACGTCCGACAGCGAGGCCGGCTGCTCGATGGCCTGACGCCTCAGCGTCGTCGTCGATTCCACGACGGTAACGGGACTGACCGGCCCCTGATCTCGGTCGTCCTTCTGCTTCCACTCCAGCGACACGAGCCGTTTCGCCTTCAGGTCGAATCGGCCGGCGGCCTCGATTTTCAGCTTGGCGATAGCGCCCAGGTCGATGCCGGTGGCCGTGCCGCTAAGAGTGAAGACTGCCGTCTCGTCGTTGACGGATTCGAGCTTGCCGGTGAGAGTGTGTTCGGTCAGACCCTCGAAGTTGCACAGGCTCTGCACGACGCTGGAAGGCACTTTCCAGGTCTCGCCGACCGCGACCGACTTGCCGGCCAGGACGCCGGCGACGACGGAGCTATCGAACTGCTCGGCGGTGAGGTTGAGTTCCTCGCGCGTCAGGGGACCGGCCGGGGAGTAGACCAGACGTTGATCCTTGGCGTGCTGCACGACGAACAATCGGCGTTCCGGACGCAGGGTATGCTCGGCGTGATCAGTGCCGAGGGTGATGACTACCTTAGCCGCCTCGTAGGCGCGGGCGGTCTTCTGCACGTCACCGCCGGCCGCGACGCCGAGAATACGCTCGGCATATTCGTGTGTGGCGGTAGCCTCCTCCTTGAAGGGGACCGTCTTGTCTTCCTTGCGCAGACGCATCTCGCCGGACAGTTTCATGTCGATCTGCACCTTGAAGCAATCGCCGGCCTGGACGTTCTCGATCAGCGTGCAAGTCTGAGTTCGGCCGGCCGGCACCGCCGCCAGCAGCAATCCCAACGCTCCCAGGACGCGCCACGCACCCATCGTCTCCCCTCCTGCTTGTGCGAACCATCGCCCGATTCCCTCGGGCAGCGCGGGACCATACCCGCTCGCTCGGCCGGCGTCAACGGCGGGTCGCGTCCGTTCGTTGGGGAGGAGAGCGGGATTGCACCTGCACGATCCGGCAAGGCTCGCTAGCCGTAGGGTGGGCCGAGTCTTCGAGGCCCACCAGCAGGGGCGTGGTGGGCCTCGAAGACTCGGCCCACCCTACTACAACACCACCCGATTCCATTCTCGCATCCAATGGGCGCGAAGCGTTGGATTGCACCTGCACGATCCGGCAAGGCTCGCTAGACTGGAGAGAAACAATCCCCACACCCGCCGGGCCTACAGCCATGCCATCGACTCTCCCCTGCCCCAACCCCCATTGCACGCATGTGTTCGCCCCAGAGGAACTCAAGGGCGCGTCCAAGGTGGTATGTCCGGGTTGCGGGTCCACGTTTCAGTTGCGGGCCACCACTCCCTCGTCCGCGGTGAAAAAACCACCCCTGCCCGCACTCGCTCCGCCCGAACATGCCTCCGCCCCACCGCCTCTTCCTCCTAAGCCCCCCGTCCTTCCGGCGGAAGGGACTCCGCCCAAGGTAGTGGAAATGGTCGCCGAGGCTCCTCCCACCGAGACGGCGGGAACAGGCGACGACCTCGATTTCAGCGCCTCCTCCGAACGGGTGGCCCCAGGGACCCGCCGCCAACGCGCGAAGCGAAGCAATCGAAGATTGGCCCCGCTGTTGGCGATTCTCGTTGTTGTCGCCGTCGGCGTTGGGCTGGCCATCTGGGGCGGCATGTGGCTGCTTTACTTCAAGCAGACCGAGAAGAAGGAGGGGCCGCTCGGCGGGGCCGAGGCGTATAACTTCGCCTTCACGCCGCCCGGCAAACCGTGGAAACGCGACAAGGACATCGAGACGAAGATGCACGTCAACTTCGCCATGCGCTCGGCCGAGCGCAACCCCCCTATTAACAACCTGGCCCTGGCCTTCAAGGACTACCAGACGCGCTCGCCCAGTAACTCCGAGATGGTGGACGCCGCCCGCGAGAAACTGCATTCGTACTTTCCCGGCGCGGAGTGGGAGCCGCCCAAGGAAAGCGAGGAGCAACTGGGCGGACAGCCGACCCTGCTGTTGACCTTCGAGGGGGAGATTCCGAACATGTCGCGATGAGCGGCGAGTGTCGCATGGTATCGTACCGCGGCATCGGCTACTGGTTTTTCACCTGGGGACCGACCGAGGACAAGGAGCAAGTCCGTGCCGAATGGGAGGGGCTGCGCCAGCCGTTCCGTCTGCTCGACGGCCGCAAGAGCTGGGCGGAGAAACCTCCCGACTCCGCGGTGGTTAGCGGCGACAAGGCCAAGTATCAGTTGAAGTACGTCAAGGCCCTGTGGACCCGCAAGGTCGCCCGCGATTACGACCCGTTGGCCGACCTCGCCCTGCTAGGGGCCGAGCGGGACAAGAAGAACGCCACCCAGACGGCCACGTTTCAGGTGCTCGTGTTGCCCAAGGAGGCCGACCTGAAGGCGGCCGACGCGGCGGCGCGCGAATATGTGGAAAAGCGACAGCAGGAGCTTTATTCCAAGATCGACATGCGCGTGATGAAGGACAAGGACGGCGAGGCATTCGATAGCAACGCCCAGATCGGCAACGCGGACGGACGACTGGCGAAGTTTCACTTGCAGATCGACGAGGTGGAACGCTTCCTGCTCCTGGCCGTGGTGAACCGTCCGCAGGGCGTCGTGGTCCTTGTGGGCGAATGCCAGTGGGACCGCCATGATTATTGGGACCAGGAGTTTACGCCGCTCCTGAAGTCGTTCAGGGTCCGTTGACGGCGCCCGGAGCGCGGACTTGCGGCGTGCCTGTGGGCGGCGAAGGAGCCGGGTTGCCAGGAGGTACCGTCGTGGGGATGGGTCCGCTGAGGATTCCTCCCTGGGAAGGCGAAGGCGGAGGCGGCGGGGGAGGGGCCGGCGGCGGGGTGATCGGCCGGGCGACGATCGGTGCGCCGATGGTCTGCCCGCGAGCGCGCAGCTCTTCGGCCCGCTGTCTCACGTCGTCGGGGCGAACCGTCTGCATGGGCTGCATGGTGTACTGGAACGAGCGCACGTCGCGCACCTTGAACGGCCAGATGTTCTCGGTGACGAAGTCGATCGCCGGATACTCGTACCACGGCGGCGAGTATTTCTGCACAATGTCCAGGGTTTGGTAACCTTCCTTGATGAGGCGGAACTGCTGTTTGCCGTAATAGACGATGTAGCCATCGACCGGCGTGGGGCCGAGGTAGATGCCGTTGTGATAGACAAGCGCCCGGGCGGGTCCGAGTTGATGACGAAGCGGCGTTCGACGCAGCCGCTCGTCAGGCTCACCATCAGGAGCATCGCCAGGCAAGCATTTCGCTTCATGAGTCTCCACCACGCCGTTCCGTCACGCTTCGCCGAAGCGTCGCTAAACAGTCCGCTTGGTCAACGGCCCACGGAAAGAAGTGCATCCTCGTAGCCACCAGGGGGATCAACGTCAAGCTCAATCGACAAGGTCGTGCCGGGTCGAATTCGCGAAGGAGCGCGTTCCTTGGAGGACAGGCTGAGCTGCGGCGTGGTAGGATAGTAAAGGACGGGAATTGGCGGGGCGGTTGGGCACCTTGCAAGGTCTGGTGTGCGGTGTAGCATAAGAGAACCAAGGCCCGTGAAGCGTCCGGGGGATGCTGGTGACACGCTTCG
This sequence comes from uncultured Planctomycetota bacterium, assembly GCA_963767535.1. GTDB lineage: Bacteria > Planctomycetota > Planctomycetia > Gemmatales > Gemmataceae > JAJPHU01. The sequence continues at coordinate 1,824,019 of CAVYEC010000003.1, read as the reverse complement.
ATCAAATCGAGCACGCGAGCCTAACGGATGTGGGCGTCCGGCGCAGCCACAACCAGGACAGCCACGCCATCCAGCTCGCTCGCGATGATGAACAATGGCAGCAGCGCGGCCATTTGTTCCTCGTGGCCGACGGCATGGGTGCGCACGCTGTCGGCGAAAAGGCCAGCGAACAGGCCGCCGCCCTCATTCCTCATACCTACCACAAGTACGTCCAGCAAGGCCCGGCCGCCGCCCTGCGCAAAGCGTTCGTCGAGGCCAACGCCAGCATTCACGCCTTCGGCCAGCAGAACCGCGAGTTCGAGGGCACCGGCACCACGACGACAGCTTTATTGATCCGGCCCGAGGGAGCATGGATCGGGCACGTCGGCGACAGCCGCGCTTACCGCATCCGCAACGGCGTCATCGAGCAGCTCAGTTACGATCACAGCCTGGTCTGGGAGTACGCCCGCCTCAAGCGCATCGACCCCGACGAGGTACAGGACATCCCCAGCAACGTCATTCACCGCTGCCTGGGTCCGGAGCCGCTCGTGCAGGTGGACATCGAGGGGCCTCATCCGCTGGAGGGCGGCGACATTTTTGTCGTGTGCAGCGACGGCCTGAGCGGGCAGGTGACGGACAACGAGATCGGCGCGGTGGCCAGTGTGCTGCCGCCGGCCGAGGCGTGCCGCTTCCTCATCGACCTGGCCAACATGCGCGGGGGGCCGGACAACATCACCGTGGTCATTGCCCGACTGGCCGGCGCCCCGGAGGTCAACGGAGTCCCGTCCGGAACGCGACGGCGGAGCGCGCGGCTATCGTACCAGCTGCCGTGGTGGGCGGCCGCGTTGATGCTGGGAACGCTTCTGGTGATACTGGCCATCAGCCTGGCCTTTCACGGCTGGTCCGCCGTGGCGGGGAGCATGTTCACTCTGGCGGCCATCGCCATCCTGGGCGGCCTGGCCGGGCTGGTGGTCCACTTCGGCCGCGAACGGATGCGCAACGTCATCGACGAGGACCGACCCGCGCCGCGCATTCACCGCCATGCCTCCTGCCATATCGAGCCTCCGCTCTTGGAGCGCCTCATGAAAGCGGTGCGGGCGCTGCGACAACACGCCGACGAGAAGCGCTGGGCGCCGGACTGGAAAGTCTACGAAGAGCATTCCACGGCCGCCGAGGAGCTGCTTCAAAAGGGCGATCTCGCCGGCGCGTTCCGGGAATACTGCCGGGCCATGCTTCCGCTCACCAGCGCTCTGAACAAACAACGGCACAAGGAAGAAAGCTTCCAGCCGGTCTGGGAGCGACGGTTGAACAGCGGAATGCCCCCCGCCGCAAGTAAGGACGAATGAACGGCTCGCCGGCCCTCACTTCGACTGCGGCACGAAGCCGCGGCTGCGCCAGAAATACCATGTGGCGATGCTGCGATAGGGACGCCAGACCTCGGCCCGTTCGCGCAGGTCGGCCCGGCCCGGCAGCTCCGGCAATCCGTATACATCCCGCACCCCGGCGCGGAGGCCGAAATCGTCCACCGGCAAGACATCGAGCCGGCCCAAAGAGAAGATGAGGAACATCTCGGCCGTCCATCGGCCGATGCCGCGCACAGGCACCAGGGAGTCGATCACTTCCTCATCGCTCAATTCGGCCAGCCGAGACAGCGGTAACTCGCCGCTTTCAGCCCGACTCGCCAGGTCTTTGAGCGCCAGCGCCTTGCGCGCGAGAGTCCCGCGCCGCGAAGGGTTTCCTCGCTTGCCGACGCCACGGCGGACGGAATCATGCCATGCGGCGCCAGCGCCGCCACGACGCGGGCGCCGATGGTCGCGGCGGCTTTCGTCGAAATAAGCTGCGCGATGATCGCTCGCCCCAGAAGCGCGAACGCATCCCCGCCCGGTTGCAGGGTGCAGGGGCCCACTCGTTTGATGACCGGCCGCAGCAGCGGGTCGCGCCGCGACAGGTGACGCTGTGCCTTGCGGAAGATGTCCGCAAGAGAACCATTCGCCGGTGATCCCATCCTGTCCTTCCTTTCCGGTTCTCGCCTTCCAGGGCATGTCATTTGCGAGTTAATCACTCTTGTAGTTGTGTGGAGGACCCCCGAAGGATTCGCTTCCTTTCGATAAGTCGAGGTTGGCCATGAACGAGAATAGCAAAGGCACGCGTTGGAGGACCAGTGCGGTAGTGTTCGCCGGCTCGCCCGGAAAGCCGAGCAATCCGGGACCGGGAGACAATCCGGGACCGCACGTCATGCCGCCGGTTCCCGGTACTCCACGTCCTGGAGATCCTCCTCCCTCGCCGACGATTCCCGCCCCCAATCCGCCTTCACCTACGCAGCCGCCCAGTTCACCACCGCAACCGCCGAGTATGATGGGCTGAGGCCACACTGGGCGCGAAAACGACGGCAGGCGAACCTCTGGTGAAGTTCGCCTGCCGTCGCTCTTTTTGTGTCCCTTGCTCGCGCCGAGGGCTAGTAAGCGCGAGGTCAGCTTCGGCTCGGAGTGATCTCGACGTTGCGATAGGTCAGTGCCTTCGCTCCGGGTTTACGGATGTCCCAAACGAGGCCGACGAAGCTCATCAGGCGGATGAGATAATAGCTGATGTCGATTTCCCACCAGAAGAATCCTTGATTGGCGGAACTCTGGTAGTGGTGGTGGTTGTTGTGCCAGCCTTCGCCCAGGGTGACGAGGGCCAGGAGAAAGTTGTTTCGGCTCTCGTCGTCGGTAGCGTAGCGGCGTTTGCCGAGCAGATGGCTGAGCGAATTGATGGCGAAGGTCGCGTGGTAGACCAGCACGGTGCTGATGACGAAGCCGCAGACCAACGCGCTCCAACCCCCGGCCCAACCGCCGGTCGCGCAACCGATCAGGAAGCAGCCGACGGCCAGGAGAATCCCCGGCATCCAGTGCAGCCGATCGAGCCAGCGCAGCTCGGGATAGCGCGCCCAGTCTCGGATGGCGTGCCAGGGCGTGTCGATATGGTCTTCGGACATGATCCAACCCAGGTGCGCCCACCAGAAACTGGTGACGTGCGGCGAATGGGGATCGTCCGGCGTGTCCGAAAAGCGGTGGTGCTGGCGGTGGTGGGAGGCCCACCACAGCGGCCCTTTTTGCAGGCGCTGCACCCCAAACAGGCCATGAGGAACTGCATCGCACGGCTCATCCGGTAGGAGCGGTGCGCGAAGTAGCGATGATAGCCGGCCGTGATGCCAAACATGCGCACGAAGTAGAAGACGGCACAAAGCAGAATGGCGGTGGCATCGACGCCGGTGAAGAGGACGGCCAGGCAAGCCAGGTGAAGGCTGACAAACGGCAAGCACTTCAGCCAGTTGGGCAGACCGGAGGAAGATTGCGACGGTTGCTTGCGCACCAGGGTGGCCGGGCGGACGGAGGAGATGACAGTACTGATGAAACGCTCCTTGTTGGATGGACCCCGCGGACGGGGGATTTTTGTCGCCGAGCGGATCAGCTCGGTGGGTCAGGGCTTGCGCGTCCCCGTCTTGGCCTTGCGAATGGCGCTTTGCTTGCGCAGCTCCGCGCGGCGACGGGCCTCGCAGGGCTTTTCGTAGTATTTCCGCTTTCGCAGTTCTTTCTGAATGCCGCTGCGCTCGAGCAGCTTCTTGAACCGTCGCAGAGCCAGACCGATCGGCTCTCGTTCGTGGACGCGCATCCGTAAGGGCATACGTTCTCCTGACCCAAGTTGTCTTGCTGTAAGTCTATAGCATACGCCGGCCCCGGGTGTCACACCTGACACCCTTTCGCCCGGCGGTCATCCGCACTCTTAGAGGGACGGAGATGTCCCACTTTCTCATTGTACCAAAAACCGTCCGCTCCGAAAAGGGCTTCCGCCACATAGCCCCCGGCAAGCCGGGGGAAATCTCACCCCCGGCTTGCCGGGGGCTATGTGGCGGGTGAATACACGCGCCGGGCGGTACGTCGTACAATCAGTGAAGATCGGCAACGACCGTAAACCAATTCATCCTAATCCTACAGCCGTAGTTATCCATCAGGCGGCCGCGCCCCGCGTTTGCGGTAGTGGCACACGCGTGCGCGGTGCTGGTGTGCCCGCCGCCATTCCGACCACGCCAGCGCCCGCTCGGCCAGCGTCAGGCGGTCCCAAACTATCTTGAGCAGCAGCTTCCGCACCTCGGGGACCGTCAGCGGGATGAGCCCAGACCCCTTTTTTTGCCCCGTGCCGCTCGTGCCGCCCGCGAGCGGATGACCGCCAGCGCCGCCAGGGCGAACAGGCTCAGGGTGACGTGCCGATGCCACCCGACCCAGCTACGCACTTCGTACTCGTTCAGGCCGCAATCTCCCTTGGCCAACTCGAACAAATCCTCGATCGCCCACCGCGCACCCGCCACCCCAACCAAATCCTCCAAACCGATGCCCGGCGGCCCGCCGCAGGCGAAGTATGCTACCTCCGAGGGGTCGGTGACGCTGCGGCGGATCAAGAGCCAGCGGGCGTACGCCTCCGGCTCGGGGGAGTTCGTCCGCAACAGAGCCCAGTCGTACAGGCGCGGCCCCTTGGCCCCATCCCCGCAACTCAGCCGCTGCCAGGCGTCGGCCGGGACTTCGGCAAGCAGATTCCGGGTCCGCACCTGCCGCAACCCCCAACAGACGGCGAAGTCGGTTCGCACGCCAACCACGTAACCCAGGCCGTGCTTCTCGATGGCGATGCGGAAGTGGTAATCCGACCCGTACACGGCGTCCGCCGTCACCCACCGCATCGGCACCCCGGACTCCACGGCCCGGTCCATCATCCGCCGGGCCAGCACCAGCTTGGTGGCGAACCCGACCACGGCCGGGACGCCGGCCTCTTTGCGACGCGGGGCGTCGCCGGCCCACTCCTTGGGCAGGTACAGCTCCCGGTCGATCAGCGCCCGCCCCTTCTCGGTCACATACCCCAAAAACACTCCGATCTGGCAGTTCTCGATACGCCCGGCCGTCCCGCTATACTGCCGGGCGACGCCGACGGATTTCCTGCCCTTCTTCAAAAAGCCGGTCTCGTCCACGACCAGCACACCCTCGTCGTGCCCCAGGTGCTCCGCCGCGTAGCGGATGAGGTCGTCGCGGACGGCGTCGGCGTCCCAGTCGGCCCGGGCGAGCAAGTGCTGCACCCCATCCGGCGTCGCCTCGCCCAGGTGCTCCGCCAACTGCCAGCCGTTCTTGCGCTCGGTGTCGCTAAGCAGCCCGCGGATAGAGCCGACCGCTCGTTGCCGTGGCTCAGACCGGGCGAAGTGCCGACCGATCCGTTCGCCGATGGACATCACTTCGTCTGCCCAGCCGTGGACCTGCGCCTGCGTTGGTCGTCCTGACATGGCTTGCCCTCGTTAAAACTCCGGGCGAGGGCTATTCTAGTAACTACGGCTGTAGGACTAAGTTTCGTATCCTCTCGGGAGATCAACGGCTCATGCGACGCAAGCCAGTTTTCTTCGACCCCCGAAACCTTGCTTCCGGGGGCCTTTCCTTCGCGGTTCTGACGACACTTCTGGCCCTGCCGATGCCGGCCCAAGCGGACGATTGGCCGCAGTGGATGGGTCCGAAGCGCGACGCCATTTGGCGCGAGACGGGCATTCTCGACAAGTTTCCGTCGGGCGGCCCCAAGGTCCGCTGGCGCACGCCGATCGGAGGCGGCTATGCCGGCCCCGCGGTCGTCAAGGACCGCGTCTATGTCACCGACCGCATTCTGCCCGAAGGCGTCAAGAACCCGGCCAACCCGTTTGCCGCCCAACCGATTCCCGGCAAGGAACGCATCCTTTGCCTGAGCGACAAGTCCGGCGAGATCCTTTGGAAGCACGAGTACGACCGCACCTACAACATCTCCTATCCGGGCGGGCCGCGCACCACACCGATCGTCCATGAAGGCAAGGTCTACACGCTGGGGGCGATGGGCGACCTCTTCTGCCTGAATGCGGACGACGGCAAGGTCCTTTGGTCCAAGAACTTCGTGAAGGATTACAAAGCGCCCCTGCCGATGTGGGGCTTCGCGGCCAACCCGCTGCTCGACGGCGACAAGCTGATCTGTCTGGTCGGCGGCCCAGATCACATCGTCGTCGCCTTCGACAAGGACACCGGCAAGGAAAAATGGCACGCCCTGTCGTTCGAGAAGGCCGACACGCAGATCGGTTATTGTCCGCCGATCGTTTACGAGGCCGGCGGCAAACGTCAACTCCTCATCTGGCACCCGGAATCCCTCAACAGTCTCGATCCCGAAACGGGCAAGCTGTACTGGAGCGAACCCTACAAAGCCAACGCGAACCTGACGGTCTCCATGCCACGTCAGGAGGGCGATCTTCTGCTCGTGACCTCGTTTTACAACGGCGCGATGATGCTCAAACTTGCCGCCGACAAGCCCGCCGCCACCGTGCTGTGGCGGAGTCGCAGGCAGGGAGAACAGCCCAATCAAACCGACACGCTCAACAGCATCATGCCCACGCCGTTTTTGCGCGACGGCTACATCTACGGCGTGTGCAGTTACGGCGAATTGCGCTGCCTCCCGCGCCACCGACTGCAAGCGCGTCTGGATGACCCTCAAAGCCACGGGCGCCCACGACGAAAGCGAGCGCTGGGCCAACGCCTTCCTGATCGCCCAGGGCGATCGCTTCTTCCTGCCCAACGAGAAGGGCGATCTCATCATCGCCCGGCTGACCCCGAAGGGATACGAGGAGATCGACCGCGCCCACATCCTGGAGCCGACCTCGCCGCTATCGGATCGCAAGGTGGTCTGGTCGCACCCGGCCTTCGCCCACAAGTCGATGTACGCCCGCAACGACAAGGAAATCGTCTGCGTCTCCCTTGCCGCGGAGTGAATGTGTCCACCCGTTTAGCGACGCTTCGCAGAAGCGTGTGAGACCCACACGCTTCTGCGAAGCGTCGCTAAACATATCAGGTGAGTCCGAGACGTTTGAGCCGGCTGATGAAGGTGCTGCGGGCCATGCCCAGAGCGCGGGCGGCCTCGGCCTTGTTGCCGTTGGCCTTGGCCAGCGCGCGTACGAACATCTCGCGCTCGCGCCGCTCTCGTTCGATGCGCTCGCTCTGAATCGCAGACGCCAAACCGGACGGGGTGGGAACGATTCCCGACGCGGATGATGTGGGGGCGAGCAGAGGCGACCAGTGGTCCCCGGCGTCCCGAAAGCTTTCCGCGTTTTCGTCTACCAACGAGGTCGGCCGGTAGATCTGGGTCGCCAGTTGGAACGGGTCGGCATGCAGCTCATCCGGCAGCTCAGCCACCGTGACGACCGGCTTCTCCGCGTCGATGACGGTGCGCTGAATGTAGCTTTCGAGCTGACGGATGTTGCCCGGCCAGGCGTAAGCCTTCAGGCGCATCATGGCCTCGTCGTCGATTCCGGTCAGTTGTTTGTTCAGCCGTTCGCCGTACTGACGGAGGAAATAAAGCGCCAGCTCCGGAATGTCTTCGGATCGGTCGCGCAAAGGCGGCAACACGATCTCCAGGCGGTTGAGGCGATAGAACAGATCTTGCCGGAAGCGACCCTGTGCATCAGCGCGTCCAGGTTTTGATGCGTCGCGGCGATGATGCGCACATCGACCTTGAGCGGCTGACTGGAGCCGACGCGCTCAAACGTCTTCTCTTGCAATACGCGCAGGAGCTTGATTTGCACTTCGACGCTGATGTCGCCGATTTCGTCCAGGAACAGCGTCCCTCCGTTGGCCGCCTCGAATCGGCCGACCTTGTCGCGGATAGCGTTGGTGAACGCGCCTTTGACGTGGCCGAATAGCTCGCTCTCCAAGAGGCCCGGCGACAGGGCGGCGCAGTGGACCTCGACGAAGGGCCGGCCGGCGCGCGGGCTGTTTTCGTGTACCGCCCGCGCAAAAGCGCCTTGCCGGTGCCGCTCTCGCCGAGCAGCAGGATGTCGGAATCGGTGGCCGCGTATTTGCGCATGCGCTTCATCAGTTCCTGCACTTGCGGGCTGGAACCGATGATGCCGCCGTCGGCGAGGATCGGCCGTTCGTCGGCCGCAGGCGCCGACGTGTCGGGTGTGGCTGCGGTGCGCGTGCCGATCGCCGAGAGCTGACTTTGCAGGGCCAGGATGCGGTGCTGCTGCTCGGCGATCTTCTCCACCTTGGTCTGCAATTCGCGGTTGAGCGTGTCGATCTTGCGATGGCCTTCCGCGCTGACCAGGGCCAGTACCGTCATCTGAGCGAATGCGGTCAGCAAATGCAGATCCTCGGCCGTATAACCGCCGCTCATCTCGGTAGCCAGGCCGCGCGGCTCTGTCGGTCCTCCCAGCAAGAGAATTCCCAGCAATTGGCCCTCGTGCAGAAGCCCCTGGGCGATCGTGCCGCCCAGGAAATGGAGCTGACGCTGCGCGGGCGAAATGGGCGGACTTTGCGTGGGCAGGGCCATCAAGCTCTGCGTGAAGAGCGTCTCAACGAGCGGGCAGCCCGACGAGAGTTCCGCCAGGGCGGGAGCGGTCCCCAGGGTCTCCGTGAGCAGGTACAAGGGCGGGTCGTCCTGGCGCAGATAGACCGCGCCGCAACCGGCGCCGAGCAGTTCCGCCGAGGTGTGCAAGAGGCGGCGCGCGAGGGCGGTCGGATCGACCAGTTGCTCGATGGCCTGGCTCATGCGCTGCAAGGTGCGGTCGAGCTGGTGCTTCTCACGGCGAAAATGGCGGTTGAGCGCGGAAGCCAGGCGGACCCGAATGAGATCGAGCGCGACAATCAATACCAGGGCCGTGCCGCTGACCGAGAAGACGTGACCGAGCGACGGCCCTTCGCTGACCTGGCTGCCCAGCACGACCATGCCGGCGAACACCAGGCCGTAATAGACCAGGCCGAATAGCGAGCTGAGCAGAAAGTACATCACGCCGGAGCTGAGAAGCTGATCGAGCTGCATCAGTCGATAGCGCGTGATGCTGATGGTGAAAGCGACCGTCACGCACAGGGAGGCGAAGAACATCGGCCAGGTCGCCGCCCCGCCGCCGAAGCGCTGCCGTTCGGCCAGGGCGAGGTAGAGTGAGTAACCGATCGGCGCGAACGAGGCGAGCGTGCCGAATAAGATCCATTTGACCTGATTCCGCTCCGTCACGCCGACGGCGGTTCGGTAGCTGTGGATCAGGCAGACGACGCTGGCCAGATACCACAGGGCCGCCACGCCGAAATAGCAGTAGATCTCGAAGAGCATCACGTCGAGAAATTGGCCAACGCCGGAGGAAACGCCGTTCTGAAAGAGCAGGCGGATGCTGAAGTAATCGAAGACGAACAGCAGCAGGAAGAATACTGGAGGGCCGTACAATACCGCGAGAACACGGCGCGGCACGCGATCCAAGAGCGACTTGGGTCGCGGAAAGACGAGGTAAAAGTGCAGGCTCACGGCCGGCAGCAGCACGCTGCAAACCATGAACACGAGGATCAACGCCGGCTGCGTGACGATGCGCGACCAGTGATAGCCGCCCATGTATGCGCCGAACGAGACCAGGCAGAAGAGGAAGAACTGGGCGGCCGAGCGGTCTTCCGGCCGTTTCCAGAAAACGATCGCGCCGACCACGAACAGACCGATCTTGAGGAGGAACCACAGCACGGAGGGGGCCAGCGTCTCCAGAGGCGGCTGGCCGATACGGCACCAAAGGGATCGCGGCTCCGGATCATTGCCGCGACGATAGCGCACGCGGATGATCTTCTGGTCGTTGACGATTAGTTGGTCGGCCGGCGGTTTTGTTTGAAACTCCGTCTCCGTGCAGGCAACGCCTTCCTCGTGCCGAAGCTCGACCAGTTTATGCAGGAAATCCGACCAGTTGTTCACTTTCTCAGTGCCCAACTGAACGATCGTATCGTCCGGGTGAAGCGGTTCACTCTCCGGCAGATAGAGAAAGTCGCTGTTGAAATGATTGACCACGGGAGAGAACGTGCAGCGGATGCCGATGTCCGGAATCAGCATCACGTAGCCCGTGACAGCCACAGCGTACGCGAAGACCAGGACAGCGGCCGTACTGATCGCGAGCCGGCGACGTGTGACTTGCTGCCCAAAATGGGTGCGGAACAGAGATAGCAGTCGCCCCAGCAGTGGAAGCATCCTCCACAAAATAGGCTGACTTTGACGTTTCTTCCTGCGCCGAAACTTCGGCGCCGATGCCTAACCTGTCATTTCTTGCTACTTTACATCACAACTCGTTTCCTCGCAGCAAAAGGCAAAAACGCTACTTGCCTCCGACTCATCACTTTACTCCTGCCAAGAAGACGGGTCAACGACTCGTGTTATCATTCAGTGAAGCGTCTGTGCTTTGTCCGCGCGAATAGGGAGACTCATCCAACGATTTTACCTATCCTTTCCAAACCCTCTCAATCGTGTCTGAAGATCGACCTTCAGCGCCGAAAGGCGTCGAAAGATGACGAAACCTGCGTTGCTCGGAAGAATGTCCTGTTTCGTCATTCGTCGCCGGATTTCTCAAGCTACGCTGAGATAGATGGTTACGTCGCCAACATGGATGCGTGAGCGGAGTCGAGAAGAGAGAAGCGATTGGTATGACTCCTGCGAAACAGGATCGCGTCCACGAGAACAACGAAGGCAGGTTGAGAACCTTGCGGAACTACAGGACGGGAGAGGAAGCGTGCAGGCGTCACTTGATTGGCTCGCTGACAGCGGTGCGGAGTTCAGCCCAGGGGTCGGACGTTCGGGCTTAGCTCACCTCAAGCATTACACGGCCCAATATTGTGTCTGGGGCGAAGGGGAACCGCTCGTCCTCGTTCCGGGCCTGGCTGGCGGCTTTGAGTTGCTTGGCCCGCTGGCGCGATGGCTGGCGCGGCACTTCCGGGTCATCAGCTATCAACTCCGCGGCGAGGACGATTGCTTCGCCCTGCGCCGTCGTTTTGATCGGGCTGATCTCGTCGAAGACCTGCGCGAATTCCTCGATTGGTTCGGCCTGGAGCGACCGCCGATTCTCGGCGTGTCGTTCGGCGGAGTGCTGGCGCTGGAACTGGCGATGCGCTGGCCGAACCGATTGCAAGCGCTCATCACACAGGGAGTGGGCGCCCGTTTCGAGCGCGGCCTGCTCCAGCAAGTGGCGGGCTGGGTCCTTTCGCGCTATCCGCTGCCTTCGGACAGTCCGTTCGTCAATCAATTCTTCAACCTGCTCTTCGGCAGCCGGCAGAAACCGGGACCACTTTTCGAGTTTGTCACCCGGCAGTGCTGGCAGACCGATCAGAGCGTGATGGCCCATCGCTTCCATCTCGTCGAATCGTTCGACCCCGATCTTCGCCTGCATGACATCCGCGTGCCAACCCTTATCATGGCGGGCAACCGCGATCTGCTGGTATCCCCGCAGAGCCTGCGCGATCTGGTGGATGGCATCGAAGATTCGCGGTGCGTCGATCTGCCCGGTTGCGGCCATCTCGCTTTCGTCGCGCATCCCGATCGCGTCGCCGACGAAGTGGAACGCTTCCTGAGAAAAGATCATGGTTAGCGACGCTTCGCAGAAGCGTCTTTACGCTTCGCAGAAGCGTCGCTAATCGGGGATACGGCGTTCGCGGCTGTAGCGGAGTTCGTAGCTGCCGTCTGCATCGAAGGAGGTATCCTCGTCCCAGGCCAGAGATGTTTTGCTCGCCCGGTGCATCAGGGCCAGCCAGACCCGATCAGGGGGCAGGATACGTCGCATTTTCGCCCCCGTCGCTTGCGGGTCGATGCGGGCCTCGAACTTCATGAAATGGTCGTCGAACGGCATCGTCTGGAGCACGCACACCAGAAATCCGGACAGCAGATAGCCTGTCATAAGGCCGAACACCACCGAGCCTCCTTGCTGAAGGATTGGGTGATACTCGACCGTGCTGCGGACCAGATTGTTCGTGAGCCAGCGCAGAAATCCGAGAGTGGGGCAGAACAGAAGCATCAGCGCCAGACTATCCTCGTAGCCGTGCAGGAAAGAGTCCGACACCATCGGATCCAACTCCGCGGCGATCGGCTCGAAGAAGTTGAAGGCGACGAGACCCGCGAAGAAAATGTTAAAGCCCATCATAAACGCCGACAGCACGCCCTCGCGCCAGAAGGCGTAGGCGACGACGAGCATGATGAGGATCGTGAAAACGCTGAGCATGTCCGTCCTCGGCCCCGTGTTATTTGCTGCACACCCGTAAGAGTTCCTGGATGGACGTTTGGCCGTCGATCACCTGGCGGAGACCGTCTTCCTGGAGATACTTCATGCCGTTGCGGACAGCTTCGTGCTTGATGGCGTTGAAATTGGGGTTCTCGCGAATCATGTCGCGGACGGAGTCGGTGATCTCCAGAAACTCGAAGACGCCGGTTCGGCCGTGGTAGCCGGTACCGCCGCACACTTCGCAGACGGCCGAGCCGCTGTCCTCCTCGTCGCGATCCGGAGGCCGGTAGAAGAACTTGATCTTGTCGGCCGGCAGGTTGGCCTTGCGGAGCAGGTCGACGTTGGGTTTGTAGCGCTGCTTGCAGGCCGGGCACAGGATACGCACCAGGCGCTGACCGAGGATGGCGCTGATGGCGTTGGCGACCATGTACGGCTGCACGCCCAGGTCGATCAGGCGGGCCAGGGCCGTTACCGTGTCGTTGGCGTGCAGCGTGGTGAAGACCATGTGGCCGGTCTGGGCGGCCTGGCAGGCGATCTCGGCCGTCTCGTGATCGCGGATTTCGCCGATGTAAATGACATCGGGATCCTGGCGGAGAATGCTGCGCAGCTCGGAGGCGAACGTCTTGCCGGCCTTGGGGTTGATCTCGATCTGCGTCACGTTGTCGATGTGATACTCGACGGGGTTTTCGACGGTGATGACGTTTTTCTGATAGCGGTCGATCTCGGCCAGGCAGGCGTACAGGGTGGTGCTTTTGCCGGCCCCGGTGGGACCGCAGACGATAAACAGGCCGTGCGGCTGCGCCACCACGGAACGGATCTTTTTCTGAAGCGGCTCGCGCATGCCGACCTTGGTCAGGCTGACCACCTGACGGGCCGGGTCGAGGATACGCATGACCATCTTTTCGCCGACCACGCTGCCGGCGGTGGCGACGCGGAAGTCGATCTGGCGTTTGCGCGTGCTGGCGCCGTTGCGCGGGTCTTCCATCTGCCCGCCGTCGTCTTCATCCTCGTCTTTTTCGGCCCGATTTTCCGTCTGACTCAGTCCGAGCGATCCCTGAACTTCGGCCGAGAACCCGCCGTCTTGCGGCTTGCGCTTCTCGGTGATGTCGAGGTTGGCAAGGACCTTGAAGATGTTGATGACGGCATCGCCCATCGCGCGGGTGAAGGGGGTGGCCGGTTCGAGAATGCCGTCGATGCGGAAGCGGACGGACATCTCCTCCTTGGTCGGTTCGAGGTGGATGTCGGTGGTCCGCCTCTCGAGGGCCTCGGCCATCATTTCGAGGGCGGCCCGGTAGCCTTTAGAGCCTTGCACCCGCGCCAGCCGGCGGTTGTCATCCCCGACGTCCTTGCCGCTGTCGCTTTTGCGGATGAAGCGAATGGGGATGGGCCTTTCGCCCTTCGCTTCCGGCTCGGCCAGATCCAGACGCAGCCAGCGGCGGGCGACTTGCCGCAGGTGATACGGCGTTAGGACGCGCTGCTCATACGTCGTCTTTTCGTTGCGCAGGGTGACATACGAAAGCGTGGGCGCCAGGTACAAGACGAAGAGGACCAGGAACCCCAGCCAGAACCACGGCATCAGCCAGACGAACAGGAGTCCGGCGAGGCCGGCGCTGAGAAGGATCGGGTTCCACATCTCCGCCGGCAGGCTCATCGTTTGGCAATCGCGGTTGACCCACCAGCAGGTTCGCAGCCAGATGATGTACAGCACGAACAAAAAGAACAGTTTGGCCGGGTGAAAATACAGCCCGTCGCCGCGGGGAAATTGCGTCTCGGCCGCGAAGAGGGTGCCGGCCAGCGCGACGGCCAAGGAGGACATAGGGCAGAAAAGGGCGACAACCATGGGTGACTTCCTTTCTCGGTTCCCTCGGGTATCTGTTTAGCGACGCTCCGGAGAAGCGTGTTTGCGTACGCTTCTCCGGAGCGTCGCTAAACAAATCCCATCCTCCGTCCCGCCTCTTAGAGAATACCGGGGGCGGAGACCCGGATGCCCTTGAGGACCATCTTGAGCTGTTCGGGGTTGGGGGCGACCTCCAGGGCGGTCTGCTTGTCGATTTTGCCGGCCTCGACCAGAAGCCGCAAGCTCTCGGTGAAGTCCAACATGCCTTCGAGGAAGCCGATGCGGATGGCGTCGGGCAGCTTCTTGTCCTCCGCCTTGATGATCAGCTCACGGATGGTTGGGTTGAGGATCATGATTTCGTTGGTCGGCACGCGCTGAACGCCGGGCAGGATGCTCGGAAGCAATTTCTGGGCCACGATGGCCTTGAGGTTGAAGGCCAGTGCCTGCCGGATGGCCGAGTGCATGTCGGCGGGGAACAGGTCGAGAATACGGCCGATGGTGCTGGAAGCGCTGTTGGCGTGGATGGTGCCAAACACGAGGTGGCCGGTCTCGGCCGCGTTGATGCCGGCCTCGAAGGTGTCGCGGTCGCGCATTTCGCCCACCAGGATGATGTCGGGATCCTGGCGGACGGCGTGCTTCAGCGCGATCTGCCAGTTGACGACATCGAGTCCGACCTCGCGCTGGTTGACGACGCTCTTTTTGTCGGAGAACGTGTACTCGATGGGGTCTTCAATCGTGAGGATGTGCAGGTGCTCGCGGCCATTGACGTAATCGAGCATCGAGGCGATGGTGGTGCTTTTGCCCGAGCCAGTGACGCCGGCCAGGATGATCATGCCCTGGTCGTAGTGGCACAGCTTCTCGATACTGGGCGGCAGGTGAAGCCCCTCGAAGGTGGGGATCTTGGTGTTGACGCGGCGGGCGACGAGGGCGAGCTTGCCGCGCTGCTTGAAGAAGTTGACACGGAAACGGCACTCGTCCTGGCCGACGACGTAGGCGTAGTCGATGCCGCCGGTCTCGTCGAGGATTTTGCGCTGGCGGGCGTCGAGGGTGGGATAGATGAGCTTCTCCATCATCTCCTGCGTCAAGGGCGGCATTTTCATCTGGGTGATGCTGCCGCGCAGGCGCATCATGGGCGGCATGCCGACCTTGAGGTGCAAGTCGCTGCCTTCGTGCTTCATGACCATGCGGAAGAGTTTGTTGACTTCCGGCTCGCGGCGAGCCGCGAGACCCGCCGGAGCGGCGACCCTCCAGGGGAAGGTCGGCTTCGAGGGCGGCGGATTCTTGATGCGGAGCAGCCATAATGTTCTCCAAGGAAAAGCCGGCTAACGGGCCGGGATCAAGAGCCGTCGAATGGGCACGCCTCGCTCGGCCAGGTACGACTTGGTGGCGGGGATGCCGTATTCGTTGTAGTGAAAAATACTGGCCGCGAGGGCCGCGTCGGCGTGACCCTCGGTCAGCGCTTGCAACAAATGTTCGGGCGACCCGGCGCCGCCGCTGGCGACCACCGGAATCCGCACCGCGTCGGCAACGGCGCGCGTCATGGGCAAATCGTAACCCGCCTTGGTTCCGTCGGCGTCCATCGAGGTCAAGACGATCTCGCCGGCGCCCAACTCTTCCACCCGCCGCGCCAAGGATACCGCTTCCAGTCCCGTCGGAACGCGCCCACCGTTAATGTGGACTTCCCACCACTCTTCCCCCTCCCCCCTTGTGGGGGAGGGTAGGGGTGGGGGGGAAGCCTTCCCCCCACCCCTACCCTCCCCCACAAGGGGGGAGGGAGAGAAGGGCTTGCGGACACGCCGCGGGTCGATGTTGACGACCGTGGCACAGCGGCCGAACTTGCGCGATACGGCGGTAATCAGCTCCGGCGTCCGCACGGCCGCCGAGTTGATGCTGACTTTCTCGGCCCCGGCCTGGATCAGCCGGGTGGCGTCTTCCAGGGTGCGGATGCCGCCGCCGACCGTGAACGGCATGAAAATCTCTTCCGCGACCCGACGCACCACGTCGAGCAGGATCGCACGCCCTTCATGGCTGGCGCTGATGTCGAGAAAAACGAGTTCGTCCGCTCCCTGTTCCTCGTAGCGCCGCGCCACCTCGACCGGATCGCCGGCGTCGCGCAGGTGCAGGAAGTTGACGCCCTTGACCACACGGCCGCGTTCGACATCCAAACAGGGGATAATACGCTTGGTCAGCATCCGAATCGCAAACGCCGGTAGCTCCCAACAATAGTCTCCACTTTACGGCGTTCCGCCGGCGCGGTCAATCGTTTAGCCGCGAGCCGGAGGCGAGCGCGGCCGCGCTCGCCTCCGGCTCGCGGCTAAACAGAATACTCCCGCGGCGTACACCTCACGAACCGTTCGGAAGGTATGGCGCGTTCGAGGTGGTCGGGAAACCGAGCTTCGTGATTTGCATGTACGGTCCCGCGGCGGCGGGCCAGCTCGGATCGCTGGGCAAGTAATTCAGGTTGAGCGTTTCAATGTGGCCGTCGAGAAACGCCATGTTGGCGACGGTCGTATGTCGGAAGTGCGTCAGTGCCTGATACAGCCCCCACGGCGAGTTGGGCGTCAGCGGCACGGGACCGACGATCGAGTCCGACTCCTGCATGGTGCAGGGTTGCCCCGGTACGCAGGTCAACAAGGCGGAATCGCAGAACAGGTACGTGGCGCTCGTCGAGTGGACCTGCACCATGCGATAGCCGCCCAGCGCCTTGTTGTAGCCGTATCCTCCGGTGCCCGACGAATACTGGAAGAAGCCCGGTGGGGCGTTCAGACTGGGGCAGGTCGTCACCTTCGTGTTGTTCTCGTAAAAGGGCGTCAGCAGTCCTTTCGTGGGGTCGAGCGTGGTGACGAAGGTGTTTGGGTCGGTGTTGGCCAGTCCGAACCACCATTGGGTGGTGTAGTTGGGTCCGCCCAGGTAGACGTAATTGGGGGGCAGCACTTGCAGGGCGGATTCATAATTGTGGACAGCCAGGGTCAGTTGCCGGAGGTTGTTGGCGCACTGCGTGCGTGCGGCCGCCTCACGGACCTTTTGCACAGCTGGCAAGAGCAGGCCGATCAGTACGGCGATGATGGCCATCACGACCAGCAACTCGATCAACGTGAACGCGGAGGCCAGACGACGGACGGACGGGGAGTCAGACACGGAAACAGTCCTTTCTGCCGGCACGGGCAAAGAGACTGCTTCGGCGAGGCACGGGGCAAGGGTTCGTCCAGACGGCGAAAGGGCCTGCCCGGATGCTTGAGGCCGAAGCATCGGAACAAAACCCTCGGCAGGCAGGTCTTCTGGCTTACGGCTCGTGAAGCGGAGAACAAGCTTCGCTTCGCGGTCCCGAACGGCCTTCCCGCCCTCGGCATTACCGACCGGCAGTGGCCCAAGAATGTTCGGAGACCTGGCCGATCACAGCGGCGGCCCCGCAACGGATTTGCACCGTTTTCCCTATTGTCTCCCGCAAAGGAACGAGAGAACCTGTCGAGACAGGTTGATAAGTGTATGGAGGGATGCGGCCGCCGTCCAGTTGATTAGCGCCGCTTCGCAGAAGCGTTCTTCCAAACGCTTCTGCGAAGCGGCGCTAACCGCTAGCGCGCCGCCAGGACACGCAGTTCCTTGGCCTTGGCGTCCAGGCGCACTCGGATCTCGTGATCCGAGGTCGTCCTCTGCAAGCGCTCGTACTCGCTGGCGGCGAATTGCAGCGCCCGCTGGTGTTCATCCGAAGTCGATCCGGGTGCGAGCGACCGGAACACCACGGGATCGCGCGGCGGTTCGGTGCGCGTGTAAACGTGCTGCATGGCCAAACGCGACGAGTCCCACGTCGAAATCAGATCATCCACGGCTTGTTCCTGCTCGGCGAGCGTGCGGGCCAGCTCCCATTTCACGGTGCCGGGTTTGTCCCACGCGTCGATCTCGATGGTCTGATAGTTCGGCCGATAAAGCCGAACCATGACCGTGTGGTGCGTGTGTTCGTTGTAAATGGCGGCGATCATGTTCCAGAACCAACCGTAATCGAGGGAAACCTTGATTTGCGGATTGAATCGGCCCTCGTGGTCCAACGGCAACGAAGTGAGGACGTATTCGTCCTTCTCGGGGAACTCGATGCTGTTGTCGTCGTCGGATACGTCCACGCGGTAGGCGAACACTTCATCGGGCGGCGCCGCGACGGCCTGCGACCGGACATAGGAAACCGTGGGATAAGCGTAGCCGATCGGGATGCACCCCGCCATCAGCAAAGACAACAACCCGCACGCTCCAAGCGCACCCCGAACCACCGGAGGACATTGCCGCATGACCCCCTCCTTGACGTATCTCGTGCCCCTACTGCCGCGATGGCGGGGTCTATAACCGAAACGAGGGGTCGATGCAATACGGATTGACGAGCGGCTGCCGGAGCCGTTTTGGGGGAAATTCTTGCAATCGCGTCTTCGGGGGTTAGGATCAACCATTGAAGGTCTTCGCCCGTAACCAACCGAGGAGGGCGGATCGCATGGCATCTCCAACTATCTCCGTGCCGACCCTGAATCCGGACCCCGCGCCGCTGAGTCGCAACCTGCCGGCGGACTCCAACGGCTCCGCAACCCGCGCATCCTTCCCCGTCTCCCGAACACGCCTCCGGAGCCGCCGCGCGACAGCCTTCGGCGTGTCTGTAGCCGTGGTGCTTTTGGCGGGCGGGGCCGCCTGGCTCGTCCTGTCCGGCACGAAACCGGCCTCCCACGAACTGCGGACCTACACCGTTCACTACGACACACTCCAGGTCCAAATCAACGAACGCGGCCGGGTGGAGTCCGCTCACAACAACGACTTGATCTGCCGCATCAAGGCCAGGACTCCCGACAGTCCCATCGCCACCTCGATTACGTGGGTGATCGACGAGGGCAGCCTGGTCGAAAAAGGCCAGAAACTGATGGAGCTGGACGCCTCCGCCCTGGAGGACCAGCGCAAAAACCATCTAGTCGAATTCGATAAGGCCCATACGCCCTTGTCAAGGACCGAGGGGATTATGACAGCGCGTTGATCGGCAGGCGGACCCGGATCGCCAACGCCAAACGTGCCGTGGAGTTGGCACGCATCGACCTCAAGATGTACAGCGAAGGCGATTATCGGCAAAAGGTAAAGGAGTTAGAGGGCCGTTTGCAGGAGGCCCGCACTATCGTGGACATGTGGGAGGATCGGACGAACTGGTCGGAGCGGGTCGCCCAGCGCGGCTATATCACGCCGGCCCAGGCTCACAGCGACGATATGCATCACCGCAGCGCCCGGCAAGCCCTGGCCCGGCAGACGGAACAGCGACGCCTCCTGGACCTGGAGAAAGAACACACCGAGATGGTCAAGAACGGCCTGATTGACGAGGCCAAGGACAACGTGGAAAGGGCCACAATCGAGGCTGATGCCGATGTCGAGAGCAAGAAGCTCGCGCTGGCCGCGGCCCAGAAGCGGTATGACCTGGCTCGCTCGCGTCTGGCCGAGGTCGAGGAGCAAATCGACTCCTGCACGATCACGGCCCCGCAATCGGGCGTGGTCGTCTATTACCGGGACGAAGATGTCGGCTGGGGCACCGGCAAGCCAAACCGGATCCGCCAGGGTGAGAGGGTGAGCGAGGGGCAGAAGGTGCTGCGCATTCCGGACATGAAAAACATGCAGGTCGTTACCCAGGTTCCCGAGAGCATGGTGGTCGACCTGCGCGGCGACCGCCAAGCCGTCCGCGTGCGCGTGGGTGCGTTTTCCGACCGGGACTTGCGCGGCCATGTCGCGAGCGTATCGCCAGTGCCTTTACCGGAAGATTTCCCGTCGGCGGACATCAAGCTCTACCCAGTGACGATCGCCCTGGACGAACCGCTGGAAGGTCTGCACCTGGGCATGAGCGCCCGTGTGACCATCGATACGGACCACCGAACCGAGCGCGTGCTGACCGTTCCGCACCAGGCCGTCGTCGGCCCCATTCGTGCCGGGAGCCTCCGCCAGTGCTACGTGGTGACGCCGCACGGGCCGGAACAGAGGGACATTGTCATCGGCCTCAGCAATGGCGAGGCGGCCGAGGTCAGATCCGGCTTGCAGGAAGGAGACGCGGTCGTCCTCAATCCCCTGAAGTTACTGGATGGCAAGGAAAAGGCCGAGTAGGGCCGCGGCCCCGAATCGAGCAACACGGCCGGCTTCACCATGAAATTCCCTTCAACTCCGGCGGGAAGAGCGACCGATTCGAAGTCCGATCGGCGTCAAGGTGGCGAAAAAATTCCTCGGCCTGTTCGGAATCTTCCGGTGTAAGGGCCGCATCTTCCTCCATCCATTGTTGCAGCATGGCAATGGCGGCCTTTCGCCGTTCATCCAGCGGCGGCGGCAGATGCTCCTCAAGCAGCTGCAATGCCACCGACTCGGCCGGCTGGCCGCGGCGCTCGGCTTCCTGACGCAAACATTCTTGCAATTCCGGGGGCAAGTTGAGTTGCAGTGTCATCGGTTCGCCTCCAGGATGCGATGCTTCCGCTCTATTCTATCCAGTCCAGGTTTTAATCGCGCTGGAACTTGATTGCCCCGCCGACCAGCACCGTATCCGCCCAGCCACGCACCTGCCAGCCGGCGAACGGGCAGTTGCGGCTCTTGGAACGGAACTGGTTGGGATCGATCTTCCACTCGACGGACGGATCAATAATGGTCACGTCGGCGGCGACTCCGGGCTTCAGCGTGCCGCGGTCGATGCCCAGAACACGAGCGGGATTGTGCGTCAGCTTCTCGATGAGCTGCGGCCAGGTTAAATGACCTGGCTCGATCAGCGCTTGGATGCAGATCGGCAACAGCGTCTCCAGACCGATGATGCCGTTGGGCGCCTGGTCCAGCTCGCGCATCTTCTTTTCGGGGGCGTGCGGGGCGTGATCCGTGGCGATGACTTCAAGGGTACCGTCGCGCAGGCCGGCCAGGATCGCTTGCACGTCGTCCTCGGTGCGCAAGGGCGGGGCCATCTTGTAATTGCTATCGAAGGTGCGCAGGCACTTATCGGTCAGCGTGAAGTGATGCGGGCAGGCTTCGCCGGTGACGCGGACGCCGCGCTGCTTGCCGCGGCGGATCAACTCCACGCTGCCGGCCGTGGAGACATGCAAAATGTGAACGCGCGCCCCAGTCAGCTCGGCCAGGGCGATCTCGCGGTACACCATTACTTCCTCGGCGGCCGCCGGCATCCCGCGCAGACCCAGACGCATGCTCTCGAAGCCTTCGTGCATGACGCCGCCGCGCGTCAGGTCGAGATCCTCGGAATGACTGAGGACGGCCTTGTCGAACATGCGGCAATACTCCATCGCCCGCCGCATGATCTCGGCGCTGACCACCGGGGAGCCATCGTCGGTGAAGGCGACCGCGCCGCCTTCGACGAGACCGCCGATCTCGGCGAGTTCCTTGCCGTGACGGCCCTTGGTGATGGCACCGATGGGGAAGACGTTGGCATTGCCGGCCCGCTTGGCTTGCAGATAGACGAACTCGGCCGCGGCCTGACTGTCCAGAGCCGGCTCGGTGTTGGGCATGCACGCCACGGAGGTGACGCCGCCGGCCAGCGCCGCCGCCGTGCCGGTGCCGATCGTCTCGTCCTCCTCGCGGCCCGGCTCGCGCAGGTGGACGTGCATGTCGATTAGGCCCGGACAGACGATTTTGCCGGTCGCGTCGAGGTTGCGGTCGGGCTGCGTGGAGGGATGCGGTCCCACGCCGAGGACGTGCTCGCCGCGAATCCACAAATCGCAAACCTGGTCGATGCCCTGAGCGGGGTCGATGACCCGGCCATTACGGATGCAAAGTGTGTTCATGCGTTGTCATTTTTGACAAAAGAATTCTCGGACTCAGGAGACGATCCGGGCGATGTGGTGGCGCGGGCGGGCAGGGTGGAAAAAGCCGACCACGCCGCCCGCTGAAACGTTTCAGCTTCTGGCCCGTGCGATGCAGCCAATCGTCGCCGGGCGGCTGCGGCTGGCAGGCCGACAGGTTGGGACGAAAGACCAACAAGAGCAACAGCGGCAAATACCACAGGACGTACACGCCGCCCTGGTCGGCGTACCAGAACTGGACGCCGATGATGATGGCCGCGGATAGGGCCAGCATGTGGGCCAGGTTCTTGGGCGTTGGCCAAAACGCCGTGGCGCCGACGAGGACGATGTAGGCCAGGGAGATCGGCAGGCGGTAGGCCCAGTGGGAGGGAATGCCTTGCCACAGGCCGCGCGTGTCGGCGTCGGGCGGCAGCCAGGGCAGCCAGGCCGACGGATTCCAGCCCGACGACAGGGCATTCGGCAATTCGCCGTTGATCCACAAAATGCCGCCCAGGACGGCCAGGCACACACCGGCCGACAGCGCGAAGGCCAATCCGAAAGCCGCGCCGCCGCGCCGCCAGTAAAAACTCAGCCAGAGGGGAAGAAGCAGGGCCGGGAAAAAGGCCGTCCCGGCCGCCGAACCGAGCAAGAGGCCCGCCACCGTGGGACGGCGATAAAAAAACACCGCCCAGATGAGGAGCGCCATCGGCCAGGCGTGGTCCCAGCGGCCCACGCCCAACGGCGTCTCGGGCATGAGCAAATACGTGTAGGGCAACAGCACGTACAGCGTGGCCGCCGCCATCCCCGTGAGCAGGTGCTCGAAATGCTACTTGCCGATCAACACCAGGCCGACGACGATCGAGAGGTGACAGAGCAATGTCACGCCGCGCTCGACCCAGGAGAGCAGGGACGATTCATCCAGGTCGGGCGGTGCTTGCTGCTTGATCATCTTGACGCCCTCGCTCAGCATGGGGTCGATGGGCGCCGGCGCGGTCTCGCCGTGGTCGGAAGGTTCGCCGGCCTTTTGCACGGGAACCGCGAGGTGACTGAGAAACAGCGCGCCGGCCAGCCACACCAGCCCGCCGAAGTTGAGGTTGGGGTTGAGGGCCGGACGGCGGATGAGGGTCAAGTCGAACAGGCAGCGCAGCAGGTAGTAGAACGACGCCCCCAACAGCCACAGGTAGCCCCAAAAACGCGGCGTGCCTTTTTCCAGGAGCAGGAGGAAGCCCGGCATCAGCAAAAACAGCGTCAGGATGTCGAGGTTGCGGACGCTCAGACAGGCGGCCGAATTTGAAAAACAGGGCGATCGCCAGCAACGCGGAGAAATAGAACCACGTCGTCGCGTCGGGGAGTTTGACCTGGAAGAAAATCGAATCGTTCGCCATCACGCCGTGCTCGAGTCGGGCTGAGAGGAAGTCCCGAATAAGAGATTGTAGAGGATCAGGTCGTCCTGTCCAGAACCATTTCCGATTCGCCTCGCCGCGGTTTTTGCCTTGTCCGGGGTTCTCCGTGCGGGTTACGATTGCAAGGGCAACCTCGATTGGATCGCGCCGGTCAACGAAGTCCCGACCGCTCGCGCCGGAGCCGTGCAAAGGAGGCCGCCGTGTCACGCTATGCTCATCACCTTGTTCTCATCCTCCTCTTCGTGCCGGCTGTCCGGCTCCCGGCGGCCGACGCGCCGGCCAAGCCGAACGCCGAGCAGATCGCGCAGTGGATACGGCAACTGGGCGACAACAGTTTCTCGGTGCGCGAGGAAGCCTCGAAAAAACTCTGGGAGGCGGGTCGGGCCGCCGAGGCCGCCCTGGAGGGAGCGCTCAAGAGCGAGGACGTGGAGGTGGTGCGGCGGGCACGGGACATCCTCAATAAGTTCAAAACCGGCATCTACCCCGATACCCCCGCCGAGATCGTCGCGCTCATTCAGGCTTATCCGTCCGCCGATGCCAGGGAGCGGGCGGACATCGTGCAAAAGCTCTTGCGGGCCGGCACCGACGGCCTGCAAGCCCTCCTCAAAATGGCTCAATCCGAAACAGATCCGAACAAACGCCGGAGCCTGGTGCTTTCGCTGTCCCAGCGATTGCCCGCCGCTCTGCCGTCCGTACTGGCCGACGGCCGGTTCGACAAGTTCGACGACTTTGTCGAGCTGGCTCACGAGAGCGAATTCGTCAACCAGAATCATTACACGGCCTACTGGCTGATGCGCGGCCGGCTCGACGAACGTATTGCCCACACGCGTGCCCGGCTGGACAAGGATCCCAAGCGCAAACGGCTGGCGGAAACGCTCGTTTATCTGTATCGCGCCAGGGGTGATCTGAAGGCGGCACTGCAAGCGGCCGAGAAAGCGGAACGTCCGGATCTGGTCGAAGGCATCCTGTACGAATCGGCCGACTGGAAGGCGCTGGCCGGGCGTCCCGAAGTGACGGGCGTCCAGAGCGAAATCGAAAAATGGGGCTTCCGCGCTGCGTACGCGCGTCTTTCCGGGGACGTCACAGCATTCGAGACGGCCCTGGCGCTCTCTGGTCAAGCTGGCCCAATTGCAGAAGAAATGGGCGAGCGAAGAGGAAGGTTTCGAGGCGGCCAAGACGTTCCTTCTTAACGACCGCCCCGCCGAAGGTCTCGCTCTGCTCGCCAAGTCCCCCTCCCACCAATCCGTCCTTTTCGAGATGCTTTGTGCTCGTCTGGAATACCGCCAGGCGATGGAACTGGCGGACGGCAAAGAAAACCACGACCTGCAAATCCTCAAAGCGCGGACCCTGCATTTGCTGGGCGAGAAAGACAAGGCACGGGCGCTTTTTGACCAACTCGCCGCCCAGATCAAGCCCGAGGTGGACCCCGATTGGGTCGGCCGTCTGCTCGAGGCAGAATATCGGATCGGTCTGAAAGATCAGGCTTTCGAGCACTGCGTCCGGGCGCTTGACCGACTCGCTCCCGGAAGGCGCGAAGCTCCACACGCCGGAGATTTATCTGGGGAAGGTGTTCCCCGACCGGGCCGACACGGCCGCCGTGTGGTGGCGCTTTCTGAGACAGAAATACAAGGACGAAACAGCCGCCACGGTGCTCAAACGCCTTCGCGATCTCATGGACGGCAAGGCCAGGGCGGGTACGGTCAAGGCGTGGGTCGAGGAGGCCGATCAACTTTTGCCGGTCGTGCCGAACAGCCCGGTCGCCCCCCAACGTCAGGCGTTGGCCGATGCCGCCGCGGCGGCGGGCTTGCACGAGTTGGCGGGTTCCTTGTTGGAAAAAGCGGACACCCCCGAAGCGCTCCTTCGTCTGGGCGACCTCTTGGCCGAGCGCAAGCAGTGGGCGACGGCGGCCGAACGGTATCGGCAAGCGTGGCGGAAAGAACTGGATAAAGAGAGACCCCGCCAATTCGAAGGGGGATTCTATAACCCCTTGGGCCTTTATCTGGCGGGACAGGCCCTCGTCCATGCGGGTCAGCGAAAGGAAGGGGAAAAACTGATCGAGCAGTCGCATGGCGTGCTGCTGGGTGATTGCGGAGGGCGTTACGCCTTTGCCCGCGCCCTGGCGGAGCGCGGTCAAACGGAGGCGTCTCAGCGCGAGGCGGATTGGCTCACGCGCGTCAGCGACCCCAACTCGTACTATTCCGGCTCGGCCCAGCGTCTCTTGGCTCTCGCGGCGGCCGGGCGCAAGGATTATCAGAAGGCGGCGGAGGGCAGCGAGCAATCCTTGCTTCGCTGCTTGCACGCGGACACCAACTTCGTCGCGGCCGGCGCCTTCGCCATAGTGCCGGCCCAGATCCATCAGTTGCGGGCCAGGGCGCTGCTCGCCGCCGGAAAGGACGCAGAGGCCGACAAGCAGATCGAGTTGGCCCTGCTGGTTTCGCCCGGCAACGCCGATGTCGCCATCTCCCTCGTTCCGGACCTGGAGCGACGGGGCCGGAAGAAGGCGGCGGCGGCGCTGTTCGAGCGCTGTTTCGGCGTACTGGAGAAGCTATGTCAGGATTATCCGCGTTGCGGCTGGGCGCACAACTCCGCGGCGTGGCTGTCCGCCTGCTGCCGCCGCAACCTCGACGCGGCCTTGCGTCATGCCCAGAAGGCGGTCGAACTGGCTCCTAACAATGCGGGCTATCTGGATACGCTCGCCGAGGTCCACTTCCAGCGCGGCGACCAGGAAAAGGCCGTCGCCTTGCAAAAGCGCGTCATCGAACTGAATCCGAAAAGGGTGTACTTCCGCAAGCAACTGCGACGACTGGAGGCGGGCGACCCATCGGCTGAGCGGCCTTCGGAAGAGGAGGGGTGAGTTGTTTCGCCAATGCTTTACCAGCCCGCAGCGCCAGCAAGGGTCGTCCCTAGGTGGCGCGGCGGGCTGGTAAGGCAAGTCTCTCGATCAAGTCGGCGTACTCGCGATGTCCACGCCTTGCTCGCGGAGTTGGGCTTTCACGACAGTCTCGAAACAATTCGGGCAGATGCCGTGGCTGAACTGCGCGTCGGAATGTTCGCCGATGTACTCTTCGACACGCTGCCAGTAATTGTCGTCCTTGCGGATGCATTTGCAGTAACAGCAAATGGGCAATAACCCTTGCAACTGCTTGACGCGCTTCAGCGCTTGCTCCAGTTCTCCGACCCGTTCGGCCAGGCTTTGTTGGAGCTGAACCACGCGCAGGCCGACGTTGACGTGCGCCTGCAACTCGTCGCGGTCAAATGGCTTGGTGATGTAGTCGTCCGCGCCGCCTTCCAGTCCGGCGATGATGTCCGTCTTTTCGCCGCGGGCGGTCAGCAGGATGATATAGACGGCCTTTCGGGAAGGGATTTCCCGCAAGCGCCGGCAGACGTCACGCCGTCCATGTGGGGCATCATCCAGTCGAGGATTGCCAGTTGCGGAGCGTCTTCGCCCCGAAGCGTCTCAAAAGCCGCCAATCCGTCCTTCGTCACCAGGACGCGATGGCCCCACTTCCGCAACGTCATCTCCAGCGTGCGACACGAAATATGATCGTCTTCGGCGATTAAAATATCCATGAACGTTCGATTGCGATCGGGTTGCTCGGCGAGGAAATGGGGGTCGGCGCCGTTGCCGTCGTCCCGCCGAGGCTCTGCCCATAGGATAGCACACATCCGCTCGGGCTGCGTCCTTGCCGGGAGGCCGAATAGAGTATGCTCCGGGTATGTTTTTCCGTTGGGAGTATGAAAATGCTTTGTCCCCGCCTGTTGCTGCTGGCCCTTGCCATGATCGTCCTCTTCTCGTGGCGTCCGCTGGCCGTCCACGCCGGTGAGGAAATGACCGAACGCGCCCGAAAGTTCATCAAGGACCATGAAGCCCGGCTGCACGCGCTCGACGTGGCCGCCAACCGCGCCTGGTGGGACGCCAATACCAGCGGCAAGGCGGAGGACTTCGCGCGGAAAATCGAAACCCAGAACCGCATCGACGAGGCGCTCGGCAACCGCACCGTCTTCGCCGAGCTGAAAACGCTCAAGGAAAACCGCAAACAGATCGACGACCCCATTCTGGCTCGCGTCATCGACGTGCTGTATCTGCTCTACCTCGAAAAGCAGGTGGACGCGGAATTGCTCAAAAAGATGGTCGCCAAGGCCAACGCCATCGAGGAGCAGTTCAACAACTTCCGTGCCAAGGTCGATGGCCGGGAGATGACCGACAACGAGGTGCGCAACGTCCTGAAGACTTCGACCGACTCGGCCCGGCTGGAGGCGGTCTGGTCGGCGAGCAAGGCGGTCGGCGCGGAAGTCGCAGCCGGGCTGAAGGAACTGGTGCGCCTGCGCAACCAGGCCGCCGTACAACTCGGTTTCAAGAACTTCCACGCCATGCAGCTCTATTTGAACGAGCAGGATGGCGAACAACTGATCCGATTGTTCGACGAACTGGACGAACTGACGCGCGCACCCTTCGCCGCCGCCAAGGCCGACCTCGACGCCCGCCTGGCCAAGCGCGATCGCCTCCAAACCACGGACCTGCGGCCGTGGCACTATCACGATCCGTTCTTCCAGGCCACGCCGGACGTGTTCGCCACCGATCTCGACGCGCCGTTCGCCAAGGCGGATCTGCTGTCCATGTGCCGGACCTTTTACGCTGGCATCGGCCTGCCGATCGATCGCGTCATCGCCAAGAGCGATCTGTACGAGAAAAAAGGCAAGAGCCAGCACGCCTTCTGCACCGACATCGACCGCGAAGGCGATGTCCGTGTGCTCGCCAACATTCGCCCCAACAACCAGTGGGCCTCGACGCTCCTGCACGAGTTCGGTCACTCGGTCTACAGCAGCCTGTATATTCCGGCCAGCCTCCCTTATCCCGTGCGCTGGGAGCGCACATCCTGACCACCGAGGGCGTGGCTATGATGTTCGAGCGACTCAGCAAGCGGGGCTCGTTCCTCGTGAAGATGGGCCTGCCGGTCCCAGACGTGAAGGCGTTCGACGAGGCGGCCGCGTTGTCGCTGCGCTACCAACTGCTGATCTTCTCGCGCTGGTGCCAGGTGATGCTCCGCTTCGAGAAGGGGATGTATGACAATCCCGATCAAGACCTGAACAAGCTGTGGTGGGACCTGGTCGAGAAGTATCAGCTTGTCAAACGGCCCGCCGGCCGCAACGCCCCGGATTACGCCAGCAAGGTCCACATCGTCAGCGCCCCCGTTTACTATCACAACTACATGATGGGGGAACTGTTTGCCTCGCAGGTGCATCACGCCATCGTCCGCGAGCTGTACCGCGGCAGCGATCCCGCCACGGTCCACTATGCCGAAAACAAGGCGATCGGCGAGTTCATGAGGAAGCGCGTCTTCGAGCCGGGCCGGACGCTGAACTGGAACGATCTGACCAAGCACGCCACCGGCGAACCGCTCAACGCCAAGGCGTTCGCCGCCGATTTCAAGGCGAAATAAATCGCCGTTGCCGCGGCCGGCGCGAGGCGGTAGCCTGAGCGCATGAAACACGAACCGCACGCCGCGCAAACGTATCTTCACAAGATCAGTCAACGGCGCATCGACCCGCCGAAGCTCACAGGTCAGACCCCGCTGTCGCGCGCCATCGACGAGGCGTTTCTGTCCTACAACGCCGGCCGGCTGCGCGAGGCGTGCCGGCTGTTTGCGACGAAGATGCTGGCCGACGATGCCGTGGTCGGCCTATCGCTGAGCGGGGCGCTGACGCCGGCGGGACTGGGCATCTCCTGCCTGGTGCCACTCGTCGAAGCGGGCTTTCTCGACTGGATCGTCAGCACCGGGGCGAACCTCTATCACGATACGCACTTCGCCCTGGGCATGGACTTGCACCAATCGCGGCCCGGACTCGACGATCTCCAGTTACGCGAACATCAGGTCATCCGCATTTACGACATCGTGTTCGATTACGAGAACCTGCTCGGCACGGATCGCTTTTATCGCACGCTCTGCCGCGGCGAGGCGTTTCAGACCACCATGGGCACGGCCGAGTTTCATCACCTGGTCGGCAAGTACCTGGCGGTGCGCGAGGACGAGACGGGACACAAGGGCCGCAGTCTGCTCGCGGCGGCGTACCGCGCCGGTGTGCCGATCTTCACGTCCTCACCCGGCGACAGCTCCATCGGCATGAACCTGGCCGCGCTGCAACTGGAAGGCTCCGCCCTGCGCATCGACCCGTTGCGCGACGTGAATCAGAGCGCGGCCATCGTTTACGACGCGAAAAAGAAGGGTCGTAGCGGCGTGTTCATCCTCGGCGGCGGTTCGCCGAAAAACTTCATGCTCCAGACCGAACCGCAGATCCAGGAAGTGCTGGGTTTGCCGGAGAGCGGACATGATTACTTCTTGCAGATCACCGACGCGCGCGCCCGACACCGGCGGTCTCAGCGGGGCGACGCCGCAGGAGGCGATGACGTGGGGCAAGGTCGATCCCGAACAGCTACCCGATACCGTGACGTGCTACGTGGATTCGACCGTGGTGCTGCCGCTCATGACGATGTACGCCCTGGCGATGCGTCCGCCGCGGCCCTTGCGCCGGCTGATGGATCGCCTGCCGGAATTGACGCGCCAACTGGAAGAGGAATATCGGAGCCGGCGAGATAAGGACGAGGCGGGTTAGCGACGCTTCGCAGAAGCGTTCTTCGGACGCTTCTGCGAAGCGTCGCTAACCGATTCCCTTCGCCATTTCCTTTTGGATGTCCGCCAATTCCTCGACGCCGACGGACAACCGCACCAGTCCATCCGTGATCCCTTGCCGTTCCCTCTCGGCGGGGCTGACGTAGCGGTGTGAGGTGGTTGCCGGATGGCTGCACGTCGTCAGAGTGTGGCCCAGCGACGGGCTGAACGGGATGCCGGGTGTCTGGTGCATGAAGCGGTTGACGGCTTCCCGGCCACCGGCGAGATCGAAGCACAGCATGTTGCCGAAACCGCCGCGGAACAGGCTCGCTGCCCGTTGGTGATCGGGGTGATCCGGCCTACCGGGATAGATAACGCGCGTGATGCCCGGCTGATCGGCCAACCAGTCGGCCAGCGCCGCGGCATTGGCGGAGGCGGTTTTCATGCGCAGCGACAGGGTGTTCAGGCCGCGTTCGGTGAGCCAGCAGTCGAACGGGTTGGAAGCGAAACCCCAGATGCTACTTACCAGGCTGATTTCCTGAAACAGTTCGCGCCCGCCGCAAACCAATCCCAACGTGATGTCGCTGTGCCCGCCGATCATCTTGGTCAGGCTCTCCATCACAAGATCGGCCTTCACGTCCAGCGGCCGGACCAGCACCGGAGTGGCGAAGGTGTTATCGACGACCAAGAGGCAATCGTGTTCGTGCGCCAAACTTGCCAGGGCGGGCAAGTCGGGGACACGCAACAGCGGATTCGAAAGAGTCTCCACGAACAGCACTCGCGCCGGCGTCTCCAGGGCACGGCGTACCGCTTCCGGATCGCCCATGTCCACAAATGTCGTCTGCACACCGAGACGCGGCAATTCCTGCTGGAACAACTGGGTGGTCCGGCCGTAAAGCCGATGACTGGCGACGATGCGCTGTCCTTGTTGCACGGTCGCCAGGACGATGGCGCTGATGGCGGCCATGCCGGAACTGGTCACGATCGCCCATTGTGCCCCCTCCCATTCCGCCAGCTGGGCCGCGAGTTGTCGTGCGTTGGGGTGGGCGTCGCGCGCGTAAATGAAGCCGGCTTCATGGGTGTCGAGAATGCGATCGAGGGCGTCGAGGTCCGGCAGCTTGTACACCGACGATTGATAGAGCGGCGGCACCAGGGGGACGCTCGAACCCAACGACGACGAAGGCATGCGCTCTTCGCTCATGGCATGACCCAACATGCGAGGGGAAATTGTCAGGTGACGCAGGGTCAAGATAGTGATTCGCGGCGTTTCGCAGAAGCGTTCTTGGGAAGAACGCTTCTGCGAAAAGCTGCGGAAAGGAGGCTCGTGCCGGAGAATTGGTTCAGGGTTTGTTTTTCGCCAGGTAGTTTTGCACGGCGATCCACATGTTCTTGAGCTGCGGGTTGTCCGACCCTTCCTTGAACCCGAGCTGGGCCGCCTCGGCCCGCGCCTTTTCGTCGCTCATCTTGTCCGCGATGCGAAAATGCAAGTACCACAGGCCGCCGGCCAGCGAGCTGTCCTTGTCGTAGACGAACAGCGGCAGGTTGTTCTTGTCTGTCACCAAGCGATTGAATTCCTCAACGGTCGTTTTCGAAAGCGTGTCCGGAGACATTTCCAAACTGCGATAGGTCATCCCCTGCTGCACGAACACGTCGTGCGGCACCCGGTCCTCTTCGCCGGGAGAGCGGATGTACAAAACAGTGCGATAGCCGTGGGCTTTCAGCCACGCCACGCCTTCGGGGAACGGCTGCTGTCCGCTGGCCACGTCGGTTTTGACGATGGCGAAATGGGGAATGTCCACCGGCATCGCGGGGGAGGCATCGCGTCGCTCCTTGGCCCCAGGCACAGACAGGGCCGCCGGGGGAGGCTCCGCGGTCTGCGGGGGAGATAGCCGAACCGTATCCCGAGGCGTAACAGGACCACTCGGCATCGGTCGCGCCGGCTCCGGCTCGGCCGGTTCAGGCGCACCGAGAAGCCCACCGGAGGCGCCGCCGGGCGGCATCGGCGAGCCGGGCGGTCCCGGAGGGAAGAAAGCATTTTGCTGAATGCCCGAACCCGGCGGCGGTGCGACCCCGCCCGGCGGCGGATTCGGCGCCGGTACGAAAGGCGGTCCATTCTGCGTGAAGCGCGGAGGTTGCGGCCCGGGTGCGGTGCATCGGTCGCAGCTATCGCCCTTCCAGGGCGGCCCGACATAAGCGGAGCGGGTGCCCTTGGTACAGTTACAGCTCGGAAGTGTGCCTACCACAAAGGCGCCGGCCAGAAGGAATGAGAGTTGTCGGCGATTCATATCTGGACCTCCTCTCCGTTCGTATGTCCCTCCGATTGTACGGGTGGCAGCTGACCCCGCGCTAGAGCATCTCCTTCGGATTTACCGAGAAAAAACCTCGCCGGCCGTGGAGCGTGACGATTACGCGGACTGCGCCGGCGGCGAAAAGCGGTGAGAAGGTGGGAGAGCCGGAAGAGACTGAAGTTCGAGCCGCGTGCAAGGTGATCTCGGCTCGATCTCCTTCTATACAGAGGAAGGAACGATCATGAGTTGTTATGGAACCCCATAGGAATCTTCTCGAAGCACACCATCATGACGGAACAGCCGGTCAGCCAATTTCAAAAGCGGAAAAAAACGATCCGCGAACAGGCGCACGCCAACCGCAACGCCTTGACGGATAAGGACGAACGCAGCCGCCTTATCTGCGAACGGCTCGTCGCCCTGCCGGAGTATCAGCGCGCCCGCACGGTGATGTATTACGTCGATGTCCGCAGCGAGGTGCGCACCCGCCACTACCTGCCGACCGCGCTTCAACACGAGAAGCGCATCGTCGTTCCTTACTGCGTCGAGGGTGAGCTGGAACTGTTCCTGCTCGGCGACATGGACGAACTGGCGATCGGCATGTACCGCATTCTCGAACCGAAAGTCGAGTTGCGCCATTTGCCCGACAAGCGTGTGAATGTGGACGAACTCGATCTGATTATCGTTCCGGGTGTGGCCTTCGACCGAAACGGCGGCCGTATGGGGCACGGCTTCGGATACTACGACAAGCTGTTGCAGCATGCCCGGCCCGATACGCCGTTGGTCGCGCTCGCTTTCGAGTGTCAGCTTTTCCCGGAGATCCCGACCGAAGCGCACGACGTGTTCATGGACAAGATCATCTCCGAGGCGAACGTTTATACGGGCAAGGGCCGCCGAGGTTGATTGTGACGGAAACCCACAAGGCCGAGATCGAAGACACCTTCGCCGAGGCATTTCGGAGCATCTACGCCGAAGTGCTGGTGACGGCGCGCGATCGCAAATGGCTCGATCACGCCATCACCGCGGCGACGGGCAACGCCTCCAGCACCATCCTCTGCGATTGCGAGGCCGGACTCGATCGCTACGTCGGACCCGGCGGGGATGAAAACTCGCCCACGCCCGACAACCGGCCGGGCGCGCTGCTGCAATTTCATGTGCCGCGTTTTCGCAAGGACCGCGTCGAGGCGATCCAGCGCTCCTTGCTGGTTCGCGTCAGTCAGAATGTGTTGACGTGCCCAACGACGGCGTGCTTTTGTCCGCTGCCGGGAGAGAACCATTTTCCGCTCGGCCGCAAGCTGGCGTACTTCGGTGATGGCTACCAGTCCTGCGATGAACGTTGGGGGCGGCGCGTGTGGGTGGTGCCGATCCTCGGCGGCGAGTTCGTCATCGACCGTCGCTTCGGTTATCACGACGGCTTGATGGGCGGCAACCTGTGGTTCATGGGACGCGATCTCGATGCCGCCCTTTTGGCGGCCGAGCGTGCGGAGTCAGCGGTGCGGAATGTTCCGGGAGTCATCACGCCCTTCCCCGGCGGCATCGCGGCCAGCGGCTCGAAGGCGGGCAGCCGTTACAAATTCAACGTCGCCAGCACCTATGAGGCGTTCTGTCCGACGCTGCGCGAAAAGCTTGGCGACAAAAGCCGGGTGCCCGAGGGCGTCGAGTCGATCATGGAGATTATTCTCAACGGCAAGGATCTGGCGACGATTGCACGAGCAACACAAGCGGCCATCGCCGCCGCCGTGAACACGCCGGGATTATTGCGGATCTCGGCCGGCAATTACGGCGGCAGACTCGGCAAGAGTTTTATTTACTTGCTGCCCGAGCGGCATCCGTGAGCGCGTTTTTCAACGCGTCCACCAGAAGCATCACATCCGCCTCGGTGTGCCCGGCCGTCAGGCTGATTCGCAGGCGCGAGGTTCCTTCGGGGACCGAGGGCGGTCGAATCGCGGGGACGAGCAAACCTTGTTTTTCCAATCGCCGCGAGAGAACGACGGCTTGACGCGCTTCGCCGACGATAATCGGCACGATCTGACAACTCGACGGTCCAATGGGCAGATCGAGTCCGCGCAGCTCTTGGCGCAGTCGCTCGGCCAATTCGAGAGCATGACGGCGGCGTTGCGGCTCGCTTTGCACCACCTCCACGGCACGGGCGCCGCCGCGGCGAGTGGCGGCGCCAGGGCGGTCGAAAAAATGTAAGGCCGGGCGTGATTCACGAGCCAGTCGATCAACCGCCGCGAGCCGCACACGAACCCGCCCTGCGTACCCAGCGCCTTGCTAAGCGTGCCCACCTTGACGAGACGGTCCCAGGACCACGAACCGGTGGGTAACAAGTCGGTGACGCCGCGGCCCTGCTCGCCGAGAACGCCGGTCGCATGGGCCTCGTCGATCACCAGCAAACAATCGTAGCGCTCCGCCAATTCCAGAAGCTGCCCTAACGGAACGAGATCGCCATCCATGCTGAAAACGGTGTCGCTGACAATCAGTCGCCGACGCGCTTTCCGCCCTTCCTTACGCAGCAAGTTTGCCAGGTGATCCATGTCGTTATGGCGATAGACGTGGATCGAGGCGCGAGACAGCCGGCAGCCGTCAATCAGGCTGGCATGATTGGCGGCATCGCTGAAGATGCCGTCCGTCCGGCCCGCGAGGGAACTAATGACCGCGAGATTGGCGGCGTACCCGCTGCTGAAAACCAACGACGTTTCGGACTGTTCCCAGCGTGCGAGAGCGCGTTCGAGTCGGCGAAGTTGTGGCAGATGCCCCGACACCAGCGGCGAGGCACCGGCACCACAGCCGTAGCACCGCGCCGCCCAAGCAGCGGATCGCGCCAGGCGTGGATCGCTCGCCAGACCGAGATAATCGTTGGAAGAAAAGTTAATCAGCTCCCGGCCGCCCATGCGGATGCGCACGGCCTCGCCGGACTGCAAACGCCGCCGGACGCGGTACAATCCGCGACGGCGGCGCTCCTCCAGGTCATCGTCCATCCAGTCGGACATGCGCGAGTTCAGGAAGGACTAACCACAGAGTCACAGAGAACACAGAGAGAGGACACAGAAGAAGAACAAGCCGTAACGAATGAGAGCGGTTTGAAACAATTTATCTTGTTTTGGTTTCTCTTGTTTTTTCTGTGTCTTTCTCTGTGTTCTCTGTGACTCTGTGGTTCGTTGGTATTAAGAAAGCACAGGCAGTTCCCATGTCGAGGGCGTCTCTTGCGGAGGCGGCGCGATATCCGGGTCGGCGTCGCCGACGCGGTCGTCGTGCCAGGTCAGTTCGAGATCCTCGATCATTTGCAAATCTTCCTCGTTCGGGCGGCCGGCCGTCGCCAGGTAATTGCCGATCAGCCCGCTCGTGCCGCCGACGTAGAAGATCCAGCTTTGCAAGTTGCGCAGGTTCTTCTCGCGCCCGCCCGCCACTTTCAGATCCTGGCGCGGCAAGATCAGGCGCATGACGGCGATGATTTTGAGGATTTCCATCGGCCGGAGGCGCGGGGCGTTTTCCAGCGGCGTGCCGGGGATGGGGAAGAGGAAGTTGAGCGGGACGACGCTGGGGTTGAGTTCCTTCAGGCTGAAGGCCAGGCTGACGCGATCGTCGATGGATTCGCCCATGCCGAAGATGCAGCCGCAACACGTCTCCAGGCCGACGCGCTGGGCCAGCCGAACCGTATCGACCCGTTCTTCCCAGGTGTGCGTCGTGACGATCTGCGGATAGAACTCGCGCGACGTTTCCAGGTTGTGATTGATGCGGCGGACGCCGGCCTCCTTGAGGTCGCGCGCCTGCTCCTCGGTCAGGGTGCCGAGCGTGGCGCAGTGGCAAATGCCGTCCACTTCTTTCATGGCGCGGATGGCTTCCATGATCTTCGGCCATTCGCGCTTGGTCGGGCCGCGTCCACTGTTGACGATGCCGAAGGCGCTGGCACCGCGATCGCGGGCATCACTACACGCCTGGGCCACTTCCGCGCCGTCCATCATCGCATGAGGGGTGATGCCCGTGTCAAAGTGCCCGCTTTGCGCAGAACTTGCAGTCCTCGCTGCAATTGCCGAACTTCGTGGGCAGGATGCTGCAAAACGTCACGCGGTTGCCGTGGAAGTGGCGGCGGACCTTGTGGGCCGCGTAGAAGAGATCATAAAGCTCCTCGCCCTCCAACTCGAAGAGCCGGCGCGCTTCGCCGCGCGTTAATTCGCCGCCCTCGATGATCCGGCGACTGAAGGACACGGGGTCGAGCAAATCGGCGGCCGGCATGAAGTTGGTCCTCGGCAAGCAGGTTGGTCGCCTCCGCCCTCACGCCTTGCGGCTGGGCATGCAGACGATGGTCAGAACGAGAAGGGTATACAGCAGGGCGAACGCGTAGGGTAGCGCGGGCGACGAGTGTTCGGACTGGTCCGCTTCCGTCGTGGAAGCGGTCTGAGCATTCAGTCCGGGCGCACTCAGGGCCAGGGCGAGAACGACAAGAACACACAAACGCAGAAGGCGGCGCAACATGATGTCGAATCCCTAACCGGCACGGCGATGGAGAAGGCGTTCGCCCCAGGCCCACAGCGACGAACGGCTACGCTTGGGCTGGGGAGGCGGCGGGGGCGGAGCGACGACGATCGGCTCCGCCTCCTCGATCGGTTCTTCCTTGCGCTTGCCCCTGCGTTCGAGCAGGAACTGGACCAGCACGCCCATGACGATCAGCGACGCGCAGCCCCAGTTGAGCAAGGGCCCATTCTGTTTCGTCCAGGGCACGCTTTGAATCAGGCCGAGGTTATCCAGCAGGGCCAGTGCGCTGTAGGCCATGAGCAGGGAGCCGACCATGCTGCTGAAAATAGCAATCCAGAAGCGATACAGAATCACCCCGATCAGCCCGCCCACGAGGAAGACGGCGATCGGTTGGTCCCAACCGCGCGCGACGGCATGAATCAGACTGAGGGCTACCACCCCTCCCGCCGCGAAAAGCAAGATACGCACCAGTGACAATGCCAATGCACCCGCCGAGACGGCCAGGAGCAACGCGGCGACCAATGGCTGCATCCCGTACTGTTTGCCGTGGCTCAGTCCGAGGAGTCCCGCCGCCAGCGTCACGCTCATCGCCAGCCAAAAGCGATGCGTGCGGCCGCCGAACATCCACAAAAGAAATCCGATCAGCACCCCGGCACCGCTCAGAAACGGAGAAAGCGTGCGCGCCTCCTCCAAAATGTCGGGTGCCAAAAGCTGCATGGGGAAAAACTCTCCGTGTGCGAAGGCGCAATCTCACCTCCGATTCAGGGAAGTTAACCAGGTCGGGAAACCCTGTCAAGGTGGCTGTCCGCGCGGCTGCCGTTCCGCGACGCAGTCCGAAGTTGTAGGGTGGGCCGAGTCTTCGAGGCCCACCAAGCCCTTGCTGGTGGGCCTCGAAGACTCGGCCCACCCTACGAGTTCCGTTGCGCGACGAGCCGCGGAGAGGATGAGAAATCTCCAGGCGAACGGCTGAGGAACATTATTTGCATACACACTTCCGCACCATTATGCTGGAACGGAGTATGTCACGGTTTGAGACCAACGATATTCCGTCGAACCGTTCGCCCCTCGGCTGCTCGGCTCCCCGCCATTGGCGATAAGAAACAGAATGCCGGTTCGATGGAAGATCGCTTCCGGTTCGCACCTTGGCCCAGACACCAGGAGAAGGACGGAGAGTCTCATGGGCAATGACAATCCGGGAACGGCGCTTCCCTCCGATCGTTTCGCGGAGATGGTCGTCCGTACACTTCGGCATGAGGTCGGCGACCTGCTGCAATCGGTCTATTCGGCTGTCGCCATCCTGCAAGAACGGCTACCGCGCGGCCAAACGTTGGAGCGAACCATCCTGACGGACTTGCGGGCACGGGCAGAGACGTGCAAGAACGAGCTGGACGCGGCCCACGATCTGGTTTGTCCTCTCAATTTGAATCGGGATTGGCTGGACCTGGCCGAGTTGGTTGGCGGGATTGCCGCCTCGTTTTCCCTGCGCTTTCCGGGCTTGCAAATCGTTAACGAGTCGTCGCCGCCCTTGAAAATCTGGGCCGACGCCCAGCGGCTGGCCCAGGCGGGCAGCTTGTTGATGATGTCGCTCTGCCAGGCGGCCCGCAGTAAAGTGGTCGTCCGCACGCGCCTGCAAGCGGACAAGGGGCTGGCCGAGTGGAGTTTCCGCCACGACGGTGCTGCGGCCAACGCGGAACAGTTGAGCTGGTTGAACTCGCCTTTCAACACGACCCGTCACGCCCGGTTCGGTCTTGGTTTGGCGTTCGCGCGGCGCGTCATTGAACTGCACGGGGGCCAGGTCGAGGCCGGCGCCGATCCCGAAGGAGGCTTTCACGTCCATCTGATTTGGCCGATCGGGCAGCCTGGCGCCTGAACGTGACCGGATACACGCTGGCCTGGCCGACTACAGCGATTGTTCACCCCGAAGGAAGGCGGGTTCGTCTTCGCAACCCTCATTTGTGCTTACGGTTGGTCTAATACCTGTTAAGATGAGAGTTCGTGGGGTTTTCGGCGGAGTCAGGCCCGAACACTTCCAAGAATTATCGCCGGAGGGAATCTCGATCTGCCCTACATGGAAGGTCCGTCATGGATCGGATTTGTTTGATGGCATCCAAGTTGCTCTCTCCTCAATGTTGCGCGAGAGAGTGTGATAAAGCGTGTGCAACGAAGCAGCTTGAGGCTGGAGGAGGTTGGCGTCATGGAGCAGTCGGCATCCATGTTATCGCCCTTGAAGGTCGTGGTCGTTGAGGATGACGCCACCGTGCGCCTGTTTTTGAAGGACACCCTGGAAAAACACCTGGGGCATCAGGTGATTGGCGAGGCCGCCACCGGGACCGATATGGTCCGCACCGTTCTGGAACTCGAACCGGACGTGGTGGTATTCGACATCCACTTGCCCCGCCTCAACGGTCTCGATGCGTTGCGGCAAATCTATCAGGAGCGCGTCGTCGCCGCCGTGGCCATCACGGCGGATCGGGACCAGGAGTTGGTCCGCCGTGCCCTGGAAGAACACGTTTTGGCCTATCTGGTCAAACCGGTCGAGGCCCATCAGCTTGGCCCGGCCCTCATGATCGCCCGCGCCCAGTTCGCGGAGCTGCGCGAACTCAGCGAGGAAAACGCCTCGCTGCGGCAAGCGCTCCAGAACCGCAAGACCATCGAACGGGCCAAGGGCGTGCTGATGAAGCGCTTTCGTTGGACCGAGGCGGAGGCGTTTCGCCGTCTCCAGCGCGGCGCCATGAATCGCCGGACCACGATGGTCGAGCTGGCTCAAAACGTCCTCAACGGCATCGAAGTGAATCTGTGATACCCGTTTAGCCGCGAGCCGCAGGCGAGCGCGTCCCACGCGCTCGCCTGCGGCTCGCGGCTAAACGGATGGTTCCTTCAATTCATCCACCAATTTCTCATACCGTTCTCCGCGTCCCTCCACCTCAGCTCGGCGGCTGGTTTCCCCTGTGATGGTAAGCGTGATGCGCAAATGTTCCGCAGGAATGCAGGCCGGCACCCGATCCGCCCACTCGATCAGGCAGACGCCGCTGCCCTCGAAATACTCGTGGACTCCCAGGTCCGCGAATTCCCCTTGTGTCTTCAGCCGATATGCGTCGAAGTGATAAACGGGCAGACGGGCCGCGTATTCCTGCACCAGCACGAACGTCGGGCTGCTGACAACACGACTGTCGGCGATGCCCAGACCTTCGCTGATGGCCCGCACCAGATGGGTTTTGCCGGCTCCGAGAACGCCGACCAACGCGACGATGGTGCCGGGACCGAGTTTCTGTCCCAGCGCCGGCCGAACGTCATGGTCGCGGCCAAATCCGGCAATTCGACAATCAACTCAGCGCTCATCAGGATTCAGGTTGGTTCGCTTGCTTCGCAGAAGCGTCAGAAGAACGCTTCTGCGAAGCGTCGCTAACCAACCTAACCCTAAACCGCCTTGAGCACCAGGCAGGTATTGCTGCCGCCGAAGCCGAACGAGTTGGATACCGCCACGCGCACCGTGGCGGGCCGCGATTCGTTGGCGACGTGACACAATGCGCATTCGGGATCGGGTTCGTGCAGGTTGATCGTGGGCGGCAGCGCGCCGCGCTCCATCGCCACCAGGCAGGCCAGCGCCTCCACGGCGGCGGCGGCGGTCAACAGATGTCCGGTCATGCTTTTGGTCGAGCTGACCGGAACGCGGTGAATGGCTTCCTCGAAAACGGCGGTGAGGACGCGCGCTTCGGCGATGTCGCCCACCGGCGTGCTGGTCGCATGAGCGTTGATGTAATCGACTTCCGCGGGATTGCAGCCGGCGTCGGCGAGTGCTTCGCGGACGGCAGCGGTGGCCGGCTCCGGGTCGGAGCTGGGGATCACCATGTTGAACGCATCGCTGCGCGGCTCCGTAACCACTCACTTCCGCGTAGACGCGGGCGGAGCGGCGACGGGCCGTCGCCGCGGGTTCCAGCACGAACACGGCGCCGCCGTCGCCCATGACGAAGCCGTCGCGCTGGCGATCAAAGGGCGCGAGGCCGACTGCGGCTCGGCGTTGCGGCGCGACAGGGCCCGCAGGTTGCCGAAGCCGGCCAGCGCCATCGGCGTCACCGCCCGATCGCACGCGCCGGCCAGACACACATCGACCCAGCCAAGCTCCAGCCATTGCCGCGCCTGGGCCAACGCTACGTTGCCGCTGGCGCAGGCGGCCGACACGCTCACCGCCGGCCCCGTCAGACCCAGGACGCGGCGTGTTCGGCTAATCATCGACTCGGTATCGAGCTCCGGCTCCCAGATGCGCCGGCCGCCGCGCAACGCGTCGGTTTCCCAGAACTCCAGCCACTCCGCCCCGACGCCCAAAACCAAGCCGATCCGCACTTCCTGGCGGCGCTCCCACCAGCCGGTATCCCGCAGCGCCTCGACGCAGCACCAGCGCATGAGTTGTTCCAGACGATGCAACTCAGCGAACTCCTCGGCATCCGTGTCGGAGGGACAGGAGACTTCCGGGAGTTGGCCGGCGATCTGGCTGGGGTGCTCGGAAACGTCGAATCCTTCGACGCGGCGGATGCCGGAACGGCCCGCCAATAGCTGCTCGGCGAACTCCGCATACGAGTTGCCCAGCGGCGTGGCCGTGCCCACTCCCGTGATCCAGACCGCGCTCGGATGACTCACCACACTCTCCCCTCCGCGCGAACGCCGGCCGTTCTCAACCCCTCTCAGCGATCCGCCAGGTACGCCAGGACAAAAGGACTCCGCTCCGAATCGGTCGGGCATCCCCGGTCCCGCGCCGTCGGCGGGGATCGATCCGTCAGGACGCCTCGCGCGGTTCGAGACAGCTCGATCCGTGTGCCGTCGTCGAGCAACTGAACCACGCGTGTCTCGCCGCAGCGCTCAACGTGCAGCAAGGCCAAAAGCGATTCCAGACGCGGCACGTCGAAACCGGAGGGCATCCTCTCGGCTGTCGGGGCGGACGAACCTTGTCCGCCGGTGCCGCAAATGACTGCGCAAGCGGAGGGGGCAACGATGCGCTCGAATCGGCGTCAGCGCCAGGGCCAGGCCGACGCACTGAGTCCCCGCCGCGGGTCGGCCGGTTTCGTCGGGCGCCAGTTCGGGATCCAGACAAGACAGGACCACCCACACGCCCGGCAGCTTCTGTCCTTCCAGCATGGACACGCCGGCCAGAAGCGCCTCGGCCGGCCCGCTGGGGCCGCCTCCGACGCCGAAGTTAGGACCATGAATTTTCAGCGCCTGGCTGATGCTCCCGGAGATGGCGTGCAGGGAACGGTGTGGGATCAGATGCGGGGAGACGCCCCAGGCCCCCTCGGCCTGAAAACGCTGTAGCGCCGCCGCCATCGCCGGCCGGCCGAGGAAGCGCGGCGCCGCCAGGACGCCCCAATCGCGAAAACACGTCGTTTGCAGCCCGAACGTATGAATGGCCTTGTAGACCGCTGCCAGGCCGACGACCGTTTGTTCGTCGGCGTGCTTGAGGAAGGATACCGGCAACGGTTCGCCGTACCCCGGCCCCGGCTGGCGACGCAGATCGGGCAGGGATTCGATCCCGACGCGCACCGACGCCGAGGCGGCCACATCGCAGCAGACCGCGCAGCTTCGCGAGGAGGAAAGTTCGAGAGATGGCTTCAAACGCCACGATTCCTTTCGTTTACCGCTCCATCCCTGGAGTCCTCTGCCGGTGCGTCGGCCTCCGCAGAGGCAAACCGTCGCTTTTCGTACTTCAAAATCACCCAGTTTGTCAACGCGAGATCCAGCCTTACCAGCCGCGAGCGTCCGCTCGCGGAAGGGTATCCGCGAGCGAACGCTCGCGGCTGGTCGGTCCCACCGACCGCTATATCTGTCGCAACCCGCATCTTCTCAATCTATTATCGGCCGGGATCGCCCCTGGAGTTTCGCAACCGGACGCATCTTTTTTTGCAATCTTCCGTCCATCTGGGTAAACTGGAGAAGGTTCCCGTGTGGCTTTTCGGAACGTAAATCGTCCTTTTTGTGAACGCTCTCCTCGCAGTCGTGGACCCCTCGGAGGATAAGCCCTCGGTTCGGGCGGCGAATCCAGGCAACATCCGATTCCCACTCTCCTCAACAGGATTTGCGCGATGATACGCATCTCTCGATTGCCCCTGACTGTCCTGCTGTTCAGTCTGTTCCTCGGCCGGGTTACGAGTCAGGAACCGATCCGCCTGGGCCGAACGCCGGACATCTCGCCGGACGGCAAACTCGTCGCCTTCAGCTACCTCGGCGACATCTGGACTGTGGAAACCATCGGCGGCACCGCCCGCGCCGTGACCTCGCACGCCGCCCACGATGTCGGCCCCGTTTTC
This sequence comes from uncultured Planctomycetota bacterium, assembly GCA_963767535.1. Classification (GTDB taxonomy): domain Bacteria; phylum Planctomycetota; class Planctomycetia; order Gemmatales; family Gemmataceae; genus JAJPHU01. Next base: position 1,781,341 of record CAVYEC010000003.1, on the reverse strand, counting down.
AGCCCCGACGGCCGGATGATTGCCTTTAACTCCAATCGGCACGGCAATTACGATGTTTACGTCGTGCCCGTCCAGGGTGGTCGGCCGCGCCGCCTGACGTTTGATTCCGCGACCGACATGGCGTGCGGATGGACGCCCGACGGCAAGCACGTCCTGTTCGCCTCCAGCCGCGGCACGTCCTACCCCAGCCGATACGAATTGTTTACGGTGCCGGTCGAAGGCGGCATGGTGCGGCGGATCACCAAGGCCACGGGCAAGGAAGGCGTCTTTTCGCCCACCGGCGATCGCCTGGCGTATGCCCGAGGTCCGGGCGATTCCTATCGCAAGGGCTATCGTGGCTCGTCCAACGACGACATCTGGATCTGCGACGCCGACGGCAGCAACAACCGACAAGTCACCGCGTTCAACGGCCAGGACAGCTCGCCCATGTGGGGCGCCGACGGCCAAACGCTTTACTACGTCAGCGAGATCCACGGCACCCCCGCCAACATTGTCTCCCTGCCGCTGAACACGACTTCGCCGTCCAGCGCCGACGGCAAACCGCTGGTCGCCCCCAAACAGATCACCTTCCACAAGGACGACGGCGTTCGCCGCGCCCGCATCTCCCAGAACGGGGCCTGGATGGTCTACGAGTGCGGCGCCGATCTGTGGGTGGTCGCCACCCACGAGGGTTCCCTGCCGCGCAAGCTGGCCATCGAGGTCAACGCCGACGACAAGTCCAACCCCGAACAATTGCGGATCTTCAACAGCAGCGGCGCCACCGAGTTTTCGCTGTCCTCCGACGAAAAGTTCATGACCTTCGCGGTCCACGGCAAGCTCTTCCGCGTCAACGTCGGGCCGAGCCCCAAGGTGACGCAACTGACGGAAGGTTCCTCCAACGACCACGACGCCGTCTGGTCCCCCGACAGCTCGAAAAACCTGTTCATCTCGGATCGCAACGGCCGGGAAGATATTTACCTCTTGGAAGCGGACGATCCGGAGCATTCCAAGTTCGTCGAAGCGCACCATTTCAAGGTCAAACAACTGACGGACACGCCGGACGCCGAATCGCACCTGAGGTTCGCGCCCAACGGGCGGCGCGTCTCCTTCCTCCGGGCCGGCAAATTGTGGACGATGAAGCCCGACGGCACGGACGTGAAAGAAGTCGTTTCGGACGTGCAGGTGTTCGATTACGAATGGTCGCCGGACAGCAAATGGTTCGTCTACGCCCGGCTCGACGGCTCGTTCGCCAGTGAGTTGTACATCGTGCCGGCCACCGGGGCGACGGCTGACAACCCGGCCCGCAATGTGACCCGATACGCCACCTGGAATGGCGATGTCACCTGGAGCCACGACGGCAAGCACATCGCGTTTTTGACGGATCGCCGTGGGTCGGCGACCCTTTATGTGTTGCCGCTGCAAAAGCCAGCCGCTCCCGGTTTCACGGAGCGCTCGCTTCTGGGGGCCAGCTCGGTCATCGACTGGGAAGACATTCATTTGCGGGCCAAGGCGGCCGCACCTGTGCCGGCCGTGACGGGCATCATCTCGCCGGACGGCAGCAAGGTCGCCTTCCGCGATGCCCGCGATCACGATCTCTGGGTGGCCAGCACCAACGGCGGCCAGCTCATGCGCCTGACGAATGGCCACGTCGCCCCGCGGCAAATCCATTGGTCCAAATCGCGTAGCATCCTGGGCGGCGACGTCCTCTATTACCTCGACGGCGGCGGCAGCATCCATCAGGTCCGCGGTCTGGGCGGCTCCGCCCCGGCGCTGCCCTTCCGCATCAAGATGCGCATCCGCACCGACGAGACGTATCTGGAAATGTTCGATCAGAGCTGGCGCTATCTGGCCGAGCATTTCTACGATGCCACTTTCCACGGCCACGACTGGAACGCCGTGCGGGCCAAGTATCGGCCGCTGGTCAAGCATGTGACCATGAAGGAGGATTTGTACGCGCTGCTTTACCTCATGATGGGCGAGCTGAACGCCTCGCACCTGGGAGTCGTCGGCTTCACCGCCTTCCCCGAAGAGGAGACGGCCGACCTCGGCCTGATCTTCGACGAAAGCTATCACGGCAAGGGCTTGAAGATCGCCGAGATCCTCAAGCGCGGCCCGGCCGACCGCCGCGGCGTGAACCTCAAGGCCGGCGAAATTGTGCTCAATATCGACGGCGAGGAAATCACGCCGGCGACAGATCTGAGCAAGGTGCTCAACGGCAAGATCGGCGAGATGGTGACGCTGCAAGTGGCGGACAAGGCCGACGCCGCTCCCAAGACGCGCAAGCGGATCGAGGTGTCGGCCGTCAGTCGCGGCACGGTCAAGCCGCTCATGTACGATCGCTGGGTCGAGCAGAACGCCCGGCACGTCGCCCAGATCAGCAAGGGCAAGCTCGGCTACATCCACATCCCCAGCATGGACGACGAAGGACTCGACCGCTTCGTCCGTTCGCTGTACTCGGACAACTTCGACAAGGAAGCCATCGTGCTCGATGTCCGTTTCAACGGCGGCGGCTCGACGCACGATCAAGTCCTCAACTATCTGGGCAGCCGCGAACACACCATCTTCAAACGCCGCGACGGCGGCCAGGGGCTGGTGCTGCGCTCGCACGACCGCAAATGGAACAAGCCGCTCGTACTCCTTATCAACAACCAGTCCTACAGCGACGCCGAGATTTTCCCCAGCGCCTTCCGCACCCTCGGCCTGGGCAAGCTGATCGGTCAACCGACTGCTGGCCACGTCATTGGCCGAACGACCGTCCGTCTGGTGGACGGCTCGATATTCCTGGTGCCGGAGATCGGCGTGTACACGGCCAAGGGCGTGAACATGGAGAAAGAGGGCGTGCAGCCGGACGTGCTGGTGGACGATCACCCCGACCAGCTCGCCAAGGGGACCGATGCCCAGCTCGACAAGGCCGTCGAAGTGCTGCAAGATGAGGTCATCGCCTGGAAGAAGAAAAATCAGCCGAGCGTGGTCCGTAAACTCAGCGGGGGCAGCCCGACCACCTCGCCGGTGACGCCGCCGATCATGCCACCGGCCAAGTGAAAAGGAGTCAGGAATCAGGAGTCAGGGGTCAGGGGTCAGAAAACAACACCTTGTCTTTCTGACCCCTGACCCCTGACTCCTGACCCCTGATTCCTTTCCTGGGGTTTCCCTTTGCCCTTTGCCGCGTTGAACCATAAACTTGCCTTACAGCCTCGTGCGACGGAAGCGCCCTCGCGCCGCCCGAGGATCGTACGGGATTCGCTGACCCAGGGACAGAAATAGGCCACAGGCGTACAGGTCCGTTTCGGATCGACTCGCACGAACGTCACTCGATATTCGGGCGAGATAAACTCGGCTTGGCAGGGACGCCCTTGTGTCCGCCCCCTGAGATCGGCCAGGTGTCCAGTCGAGAGGTACACTCGTGAGCAATTCACTTCTCGTCGAATTCTACAATGAGATCCCGGAAGGTCGTTCGGAAGAGAAGCCGAAGATGACCCGCAAAGAGGCCGTCGAGGTCTTCAAGTCGCCGGGTCGCCGAGCGCTACAACGAGGGCACACTGATGCGCGTGCTGGAACACGGCGACGGTTGCTCGCGCCGTGCCGCCCTGCTTGCCCTGGGCTTGCTCGGGACCACCGACTCCTGTTCGGTCATCGCTTCCCGGCTTCACGACGAGGACCGCGAAGTCTCCCAGACGGCGGCCGATACGCTGTGGACCCTGTGGTTTCGCGGCGACAATCCGGCCAACAACGAGGAACTCCAGCGCCTGGCGCGCATGCGCGATCGCCGCAAGGCCTTGGCGGGCCTCGACGCCCTGATCTTACGCGCGCCGGAATTCGCCGAGGCGTACAATCAGCGCGCCATAGTCCATTTCCGCCTCAAGCAGTTCGACCGCTGCATTGCCGATTGCGAGAAGGTGCTGGAACTGAATCCCCATCACTTCGGCGCCCAGGCCGGCCTCGGCCAGTGTTACTTGCAGATGCGCAAACACCGGCCGGCTCTGAGGGCGTTCCGCCACGCCCTGCGCATCAACCCGAACATGGACGGGGTGGCCGAAACCATCCGCGCCCTGGAAAACGCGCTGGGCGAAGAAGGACGGCGCGACGACAAGAAGTAGCGAATCACTGAAAAAATCCCGAGCGGGGGGCGTAAGCCCCCCGAGGGAAGACTCGGGGGGCTTACGCCCCCCGCTCAGACACCGTGGAATTTGCCGACGCGCTCCAGCTCGCGCAGAAGCTCCGTGGCGTTCTGGAAGCGCTCTTCCGGCGCTTGGCCAATAGACGCTGGACGACGGCCTGAAAGGCGTCCGGGATCGACATCTGATATTGCCTCGGCATCACCACCGCCGCCTGCCGGATCTTCACGATCGAGTCGATCACATTGTCGCCCTCGAAGGGCGGATGGCCGGTCAGACACGCATACAGAAGCGCACCCAGACTGTAGAGATCCGAGCGAGCGTCCATGCCGTCCGGCCCGCACGTCTGTTCCGGCGACATGTACGCGCAGGTCGCCGAGCATTTCGTTGGCTTGCGTGATCTGTTGCGCCATGCTTCCTTCGGTCGCCTTGGCCAGCATCAGGTCGCCAAGCTTGGCGAGCTTGTCGCCGGCGCGGATCAGCACGTTTTGCGGCGTCATGTTGCGGTGAACGATATGGAGTTGATGGGCGAACTCCAGGGCGCGGCCGATGTGGACCGCGATGCGAAATCCATGTCGCCAATCGAGCATCCCGGCCACGCCGATGCGCTGGATCACCTGAGCTAAACTCTCACCCTCGACAAGCTCCATCGCCACCCAGCAATAAGGCCCTTTCTTACCGGCGCCGAAAAGGGAAATCAGGTTGGGATGACGCAGCGGCAACATGGTCTTCATCGAACGGATGAAGCGCTGGACCTCTGCTTCGTGGCGCGTGAACTCCGGGCGCAAAACCTTTAGCGCGAGGTGCTGATTATTCCGCGGATCGACGGCGCGGAAGACGATGCCGGATTTGCCGCGGGCGATAACCGGGCCGACCTGGAAAGGACCGAGCATCGCGCCGGTAAGTTCGCCGAGCCGTTCGCCGGACAGGATTTTCAGCGCCTGCGGGGCTGGCGTCGTCGCCGGCAGCGTGTCGGTGACGGGGATGGCCGCAGGGAATGCTTCCAAGACGGGGATCGCCGCCGGCAACGCCTCGGCGGGAATGTGATCGCTCGCCGGTAACTCCGCCGGACGAATGGCCGTTTTCCGCGCTTTCTTCCGTGGCGGCGGGGTGTCGTCCACCGGCAGGGCCATCGGGATGTCTTCCTCGGGCCGCTCCGGAGGCAGTGTTTTTTGATCGGCCAGGTCGGCGCATTCCAGGCGCAATTTCGTCTCCCCGATTTGGATCACGTCGCCAGGCCGAAGGATTGTCTCGGTGACGGCGCGGTCGTTGACGCGGGTGCCGCCGACGCTGTTGAGATCCTTGATAACGATGTCCGCGCCGCGGAATTCGACTTGACAATGGACCCGCGAAATGCGCGGGTCATTGAGGCGCGTCCCCGTTTGTCGGCCGCGGCCGATCATCAGCGGGGCATCGGCCGACAGCGGGAATACCTGACCGCGATCCGCACCGGCGATCACTTCCAGTTGGGCAAGCATGAGATCCCTCAATCGCCCGCGCTTCGGGCCGGCCGCCGAAGAGGGTTCGCTTTCTCCGCGGCGATGGTATCATGGGGGGGACCAATCGCCGTATCGTATCACTCTCGCCCAACCCCTGACAACGGAGGGGCGAGAAGGGGGACCGCATGTCGATACCCGAGGAGATGGGCTGGGACGTCGAACTGCCGTCGTTCGTCGAATTGCTGGAGGACATTCGGGATCTCTATCGCCGCTGCGCCAAGGAGTATGCCCGGCAGAATCCCGAGCTGATCCGCGATTCGGCCGAGGCGTTCGTGAGTCGCATGGTAGAGCTGCAGCGCGGCCTGGTGCTAAGGGTGTTCATGGAAATGGCCCAGGCGGACCGCCGCATCGGCGCGGGCGAGATTGAGCTGGCCCGCGAACTGTTCGAGCACGCCTGGGGTCGCTGCCTCAACGACCAGCAGGTCAAGGAGTCCCTCCTCCATTACGCCGAATGCGTTGCGCTACGTTGGGAAACCCTGGTCCGTCCTTTCGAGCGATTCTCGTCGTTCCGCCCGCACGCCGTCGAGTTGGAAGCGCTGATACTGAAACTGGCCTGGCGCGTGGCCGAGGCCGGCGACCGGCGCGACCCGCGCGTCGCCCAGCAGTTTCACTGGATTCGCAAGGAACTGGAGCGCATCCTCGAACAGGTTCCCCTGGCTGGCCTGCCGCCTCCCCAACCCGCCTCGAACTCCGCCAGCGCCGTCCGGATCAAGGGCGAGGATTTCGAGTTCTCGCTCGAGACGGCCGTCCACGAGTCAGGCGGCTCCCGCCTTCCGACGAAGACGGGCCACGAGTCGCTCGCCGAGATCCTGGGCGAACTCGATGAGTTGATCGGCCTGGCTTCGATCAAGCAGGAGGTGCGCGAGCTGGTCAACTTCCTGACGATCCAGGCCGAGCGCGGCAAATGGGATCTGCCGCAAACGGCGATCAGTCTGCACGCCGTTTACACCGGCAATCCGGGCACGGGCAAAACCACCGTGGCCCGTCTGGTCGGCCGTATCTTCGGCGCGATGGGCATTCTAAAACGCGGGCATCTCATCGAGACGGATCGATCCGGACTGGTCGCCGAATACGCCGGGCAGACCGCTCCCAAGACCAACAAGCGCATCGACGAGGCGCTCGACGGCGTGCTGTTCATCGACGAGGCGTACAGTCTGATCGCGGAGAAGGGCGACGACCCGTATGGCGCCGAAGCGGTGCAGGCGTTGCTCAAGCGCATGGAGGACGACCGCGATCGTCTGGTCGTGATCCTCGCCGGCTATCCGGGTCCGATGGAGCGATTGCTGCGCAGCAATCCGGGTCTGTCGTCGCGCTTCGGCCGGACCTTCGTGTTCCCCGATTACAGTGCGGGCGAGTTGGGCCGAATCTTTCAAACGGTGTGCGACCGGGATCGCTACCAGTTGCCGGCCGCTACCCGCGCTCGCTTGCTTCTTGGCTCTCAGTACATGCTGGCGCGGCGCGACGAACATTTCGGCAACGGCCGCTTCGCCCGCAATGTGTTCGAGCGCTCGATTCGACGATTGGCGAACCGCCTGGCCGGCATCAGCCCGCTGACGCGGGAGCTGCTCACCACTTTGCAGCCGGAAGATATCGTGATGGAGAGTATTCCTCCGGCGGCATGGCGGGAACTGGAAGCTCGCCATCGAGAATTCCTGGCCGACTGCGGGGAATGCGGTCAGCCCATTCGCGTGTCGGGCGAGCAGCTAGGCGGATACGTGGAGTGTCACGGCTGTAAGCAGCCCTTCCTCGCCGATTGGGGTGAGCCGAGTGCATAAAAAACACAACCATGCGAGCAGGAGAGGTCGCACCCAACTGGCGCTTCACTTCCTCCCCGCCCTTGTTTCGTAACGACGCGGCTTGCCGTTGCTTCCCACCGTGACCGTATACGACCGTCCGTCCGCGGCGACGGCCAGGTGGATCGACTCGCCCTGACACTTCTCGTCGGCGTTGGCGATGAAAGCCGGGTCGGTGTTCTCCTGGTCCCCCACAGTCCTGTTGCGATGCATCTGGTAGATGGCCTGGATCTCCGGCAGGCGGCGCAGTGTCGCGGTGACAAGGGGATGACAGCCTTTGCGCGCCCCATTGTTGAAGACGGCAACCCGCGGACTCACCGTGCGGAGCAGGGCGGGGTTGTTGCTGATTTCCAGGCCGTGATGCGTGACCTGGAAAACGTCCACCTTGCCGATTTTGTCGGTCGGGGAGACGAGCTTGTATTCGATGTTCCAGGTCAAATCGCCGAGGTCGAGGAAGCGAAAGCCGCCGAAACGCAGCAGGAAACCCAGGCTCTTGGCGTTGTCGGTGGTGTCCTCCGGGTGCGGCGGAACGTCCTTGGCCAGCGGGTTCTCGGCCGCGTCGGCTTTGCCTGGCAGCACCTCGCCGCGCGCACAGGCAAAGTAAACGGAGCGGCAAACCACCCTCGGTCTGCTTCAGGGCGATTTCGTCTCCCGGCTTCAGCACGGTCGATTTGCCGCCGGTGGCCGCGCGATAGGCGGCGATCAGCACGGGAAAGTTCGTCGGATCTTCGGCCAGGGTGGTCGGAATGCCGCGATCGTAATAGTGACGGATCGGCAGCAGTTTCGAGAGCCGGCCAACACCGCCGTAATGATCGCTGTGCCAGTGCGTGATGATGAGGTGATCGATCGCCTTGAGGCCCGCTTTCGTCGCAACTTGATGGATGCGCTCCGCATCGCGAGCGCCGGGATTGCCGCAGTCGATCAGGACGGATTCCTTTTGGGGCGTCACGAGGAGTGTGGCCGCCCCACCCTCGGTATCGACGAAATAAATGTCGAGACTGCGTGCTTCCTCGGCCCCGGAGGTGGCCGGCGAGAGAAACAGGGCCGCGGTCAGGACAAGTAACCAGCGGGAGAACATGCGACTTTCCTCCATCCAAGACTCAACTTTTTGATCCTATGATCGGTGGGCGACGGCGTTACGGCAACCGAAAACTGGAAAACCCGGGTCCGAATTCCCAACCTCTTGGGTTCAGAAAACGCGCCGGCCGTCTGGCCAAGGGGTTGTGCGTTTGCTACTGTTACTTTTTCGGGACGATCCGAGGGTTTCCTCTCCGGAAATCGGAGAGGGAGATTGAGACGATTGAAAACCATGTACGCAGTCTTTGAAGATGGCTCTCGCCAGTACACCGTCAGCGAAGGCGACGTGGTGAAGGTGGACTACCGCGCGGGCGACAAGGGTTCGCGCATCGAGTTCGGCCGCGTCCTGCTGTACCAAAACGGCGATGACACGCGCATGGGCCAGCCCCTCGTCGCGGGCATGCGCGTGCTCGGCGAAGTGGTCGAGCATCCTTCGACCAAGCTGTACATCCAACACTTCCGCCGCCGCAAAAACTACCGCCGGCTGCGCGGGCATCGCCAACACTACACCAGCGTGCGCATCCGCAACATCCTCCTGCCCGGTCAGGAACCACCGGCCGCGCCGCCTCCCCAGCCGGCGGGCAGCGAAAAACCAACCACTCCTGCGAGCTGAGCCGCCCTAATCACTCCATCCCGCAGCGGCATGCGCCGCGGGATGGTCGTTTCCGGTTGATCGAATTCGACCAGGCGCTGTATAACTCGCTTTGACGATTCGGATGGCCCACCAGGAGGGCGGGCCGCCGAGGAATCGCGCTCTTGTGGGTAAGGAGGCCTGACCCATGCGCATTCGCGTCCTCAGCGTCCTGCTGCTCGCGCTCGCCGCGGTCACGACGTTCTCTCTAACTCGCGGTCAGGATCGCATCCCCGTCGCCGTTCCCACTCCTGCCGAGCCAGCGCGTCGAGAAGTTCCCGCTCTCTCGTCTCCTTCCATCCGCGAGGCGCAGACTCCCGCTCCTTCGCCGTTGTCCTCGCTCGCCCAAGCGCCGGCCCGCGATTTTTCCAAGCTGGGCGATTTGCAGAAGGAGATGCTCAACAGTTGTCAGCGCGGGGCCGACTGGCTTTATCGCATGAACGGAGTGAAGGGACGGTTTCTCTACGGATATCTGCCCGCGCTCAAGACCGAGATGGAGGGCGATCATTACCTGCGCCAAGTTGGGGCTGCTTTCGCCCTGGCCCGCGCCGCCCGCTTCCTCGGCGAAGATCGCTACGCCGTCCGAGCCACCCAGGCCCTCCTCAATCTGCTCGACGAAACCACGACGGACGCAACGGACCCGCACTGCCGGCATACGTCGCTGCCTTCCGGGGCCGTCAATCGCCTCGGCGCGGCGGCGCTTCTCGTTCTGGCCATCAACGAACTGCCGGCGCCGCAGGCGGATTTGCTCGACAAATCCGAGGAGCTGTGCAACTGGATCCGCCGCCAGGCTCGCGAGGACGGTTCACTGCGCTGCCAGGACGAGACCGACAGCGTCAAGGCCGAAGCGGATGACGCCGACAGCGTCAACGAGTATCCGGGTGCGGCGCTTTACGCGCTGTTACGAAGCCAGAAACATCGAGCCGCGTCGTGGAAAATCGACCTGGCCCGCAAAGCCGTCGTCCATTACCGCGCCTGGTGGAACGCGCATCGCAGCCTGGCTTTCGTGCCTTGGCAGACGGCGGCTTTTGCCGAGGCGTATCTTCAGACGAAAGAGGCTCCCTTCGCGGAATTTGTCTTCGAGATGAACGATTGGCTGTGCGGTTTGCAGTACGACCAGATCGACCCGCACCGGCTGCTCTGGTACGGCGGCTTCCGGAACTGGGCGGATGGTAAAGTGCTCGATTCGCCGCCGACGATCGGTTCGGCGGCGTTTGCCGAGAGCCTGGCGGAAGCCTGCCGGGTGGCTCGTGCGTCCACCGACCTGACCCATCACCAGCGCTACACGGAAGTCCTGGAGCGCTGCTTGCAGTTCGTGGTTCGGCTCCAGTACACCGAGGGCAACTCGCAGCACTTCGCCGACTGGTATCGCGCCCGTCTTGTGGGTGCTTTCCACGCCTCTTCGCAGGACGGCAATCTTCGCATCGACTACGCGCAGCATACGCTGTCGTCCCTGGTGGTGTATCTGGAAGACGCGACTCCGTGACGGTCGCACCTAGCCCCCGGCTTGCCGGGGGACACTTCACCCGGGCAAGCCGGGGGCAAGGTGGAAATGGCGTAACTAGCCAAAGGAGACGATGACCAGTATAGTACGTTGAAGGATGCTCCCGCGCACGCCGGTGCGATCACTTTTTCCCATTCCTACCGGTCTGGCGCCGGTCCCTCGAAGCAGGTGGTTCCGTTTTCATGAGCGAAGAACGCATCCCTCTTCCGCGCCCGCGCTGCCGCAGTTTGATGGGGGTGCGCGTCCTCGGCACGGGCAGCTACGTTCCCGACGCCGTCGTCAGCAACGATCACCTGCACGAGCGCTTCGGCTTCGATTCCGACTGGATCGTCAAGCGCACCGGCATCCTGGAGCGGCGTCACGCCCTGCCGCATCAGGCCACCAGCGACCTGTGTTACGAGGCGTCCGTCCGCTGTCTGGAAAACGCCGCGCGTCCGCGCGCAAGACATTGACCTGATCGTGCTGGCCACGTTCACGCCGGATATGTCCTTTCCTTCGACGGCGTGCCTGCTGCAAGATCGGCTGAAAATCTCCGGCGCGGCCCTGGAAGTGCAAGCGGCCTGCGCCGGCTTCATGTACGCTCTGATAACGGGAGCGGCCTACGTCGCCTCGGGGGCCAGCGGCATGGCCCTGATCGTCGGCGGCGATTGCAACTCGCGCATCCTCAACCCCACCGACATCAAGACGTATCCCCTGTTCGGCGATGGTGCCGGCGCTGTACTGCTGACGCGCGGCCGGCCCGATCAGGGACTATTGAGTTTCAGTCTCGGCTCCGACGGCGGCGGCGGCGACCTGCTGAGCCGGCCGGCCTGCGGCAGCCGAATGCCGCCGACGCCGGAACTTTTGGGTAAAGGGCTGCACTACATGCACATGGACGGTCGGGCCGTCTTCCGCTGGGCGGTTGCCATCCTGTCGGACACCATTCAGGACGTGCTGCAAGCCAGCAATCTCCGCCCGCAAGACATCGACTTGTACATCCCGCACCAGGCCAACATCCGCATCATCAACGCGGCCATCGACGTATTACACATCCCGCGCAGCAAGGTGTTCAACAACCTCGATCGCTACGGCAACACCTCGGCCGGCTCCGTGCCGTTGGCGCTGGATGAAGCCATCTCCGAAGGCCGGCTGCATCCCGGCCAACTCGCCGTGCTGAGCGGCTTCGGCGCCGGCCTCGCCTGGGGCACCGCTGTCATGCGCTGGTGATACACCCGCGCTGCCCTTGACTTGTCCCCGCCCCCTCTGCGACCATCCCATTGCGTCGCCCCAGCCAACGACTTGCAGGAGGGATCCGCAATGCCGTCCCGGCCTCGATGCGCCGCTTTGGGAACGCTCATTTTTGTTACTACACTGCTCATTCATCCTGCCGGCGCTCAGACACCCTTCCGCCTGGCACCCGCGGTCGCCCTCGAAGCCGAGGACTTCCAGATCGAAAACGGCTGGCAGGTGATCCGCAACGGCCACGGCAACTACATGGTGGACATCGTCGGTTTCAACCACACCTCCGGCGAGCGGCTGCTCGGCATCGACAACAAGGACGACCGTGCCTCGGCGTTTGCGGATGTCGCGGTGCCGGAAAGCGGTGCGTATCGGCTGTGGGTGCGCTATGAATACCCGGCCTTCTGCGAAACGCGCTTCCGCGTCGTCATCGAACAGGATCGTCGCACGGTAATGGATCGCGTCCTGGCGCGAAGAACAATCCGCGCTACGGGCTAGGGGAGTTAGCCGCCCGGCCGCAGCACGATCCGGCGTGGGGTTCCGAGGGGTTGTTCGAGGAGGTTGTCCGTGCGTCGGAATTGAAAGCGGGTCCGGCCCGGATCTATTTGAAGGGAGTCGCCCAGCCGCAAGAGCCGGGCGTGTCCGCTCATCGCAATATTGATCTCGTATACCTGACGCGCGACACCGGCGACGAGTGGCGGAAACACTACGCCAAGAAGAACCCCTCCTATCCGCTCCTTGATGCCTTCCGCGACAGCCGGGGGCCACGCTACGAAGTTCGCTTTCACAACCGCGGCGACAAGTCGGCCGACTTCCACATCACGCACGTTTACAACCGCATCCCGTGGGGTGTCACCGAGCCGGAACCGGTTCGCGGCGTCGCGACGGGCGCCAGCAGCGACTGGATCGGATTGCGGATGCAGGATACCGCCCACTTCGGCCTCGTCCGCTTCAGGAGCTCGGTGAAACAGTTCGATGTCGAAGTGCGGCCGGTCGGAGGCGAGGTTGAGCGCAAATTGTCAGGTGAGGATGTGGTGCAAGTGTATCTGCCGACCTACCCCGGCAAGGGCGAGAAGGCAATTACGCCGATTGAGGAACTCGACGCGGTGCTGGCCGAATTGAAACGAACGCCGACGATCGGAAAAAAGCCGACGCGACCGCTCTGCTTCGGCGGGTGGATGCCGCTGGGCGTCGAGAACGAGTACGGCCGAAAGTACGCCCAACTGTATGCGGCGCTTGGATTCTGTTCGCTGCATCCGGCCCACAGTGGACCGGAAGTGCTGAAAAATCTGCGCGAGGCCGGCATCCCACCGAGCAAGAGCTGGACGGCCGGCGGCTACCGCAACCCGCCGACGCGCGGCAACATCGAGCTGGCGCGGCGGGCACTCGCCCACAACGGTCTCCGAGGACAACTGCGCTTCTACGACTACGGCGACGAGATCGCCTTTTCGGAATGGATGCGGATATTCGTCCAACAGGAAGAAGAGCAGGCGAAGCTGGAGAATCGCAAAGTCACTCACATCGGCATTGTGTCGAAGCGGTGGGTCGAATGGCTGAAGGAGAACCGCCCGGACGTGCCCATCGGCTCATACTGGCTGGAAAAATGGGGGCCGTTTAACCTCGGCCGGATGAGGCCCGACAGCAGCGCCGAAACCGCGGAGGCCAACCCACGGCTGTACGTCGATTCGCTCCTGTTCTACGAAGACACCGCCATCCGCCTCGTCTCCGAAGGGATGAAGGACGTTAAAAAGGAACTGGGCGCGGACGTGCTGTGCGGGGCGAACTATTCCAGTCACCCGTTTTACTATCCGCACAGCACGATGTACGTGAAATGGTTCCGCCAGGGGGCGGCGGACCTGGGCCGGCACAGCGAATACTTCTGGCAGGTGGGACAGGCCGGCCCGATGATAAACGGCTACATCGCTGAACATTTCCGGGCCGGGATGCGCGACAATCCCGACTCCGTGCTGCGGCAATTCACCATGCCGCACGCGCCGGGCAACACCGAGGCGAACTTCCTGCGCTCCGCCTTCACGCACCTGGCCCACGGGGCGACGATGCTCGATTTCTTCGGCATCGGCATGAACGAGACCTTTACGGAAAACCACATCGACCACCGCGACCACTCCCGCTATCGCGCCATCCGCGACGTGACGCACGCTGTCGGACTCGTCGAGGATTTGCTACCCAAGGCGAAGCCGGTGCCGTCGCCGGTCGCGCTTCTTCTCGCGCCAGCACGGAGCGCTGGGATTTCGCGGGGGTGGCCGAGGATTCGGCGGGACACGCCCTGTTTGGTCCGAATTACCGCAAGATGCGTTTGAATTCGCATTTGGATCGGCTCGGATTATGGACCGCCCTGACGTTCCTGGGTGTGTCGCCGGATCTCATCATGGAAGAAGATGTCAGCGCGAAGGGGTTGAAGGATTACAAGATCCTGGTAATCGTCGGCGATTGTCTGCCGCCGAGTTTGGCCCCCGTGATCGAAGAGTGGGTGCGCAAGGGCGGCGTGGTGCTGGCGACGGCCAACGCTGGCCGCTATGACCCCTATCGCTCACCGATATCGGCGTTCGAGAAACTTTTTGGATTGCAGTCCCGGCAAACCGAAGAGCGTACTTCCTTCTTCCGGCCCCGCCAAGAACTGCCCTTCTTGCAGCCGCTCGATCAAATCGTCTGTCCGGGCAGTGTTCTACCGCAATTGGCGACCTTCGAGCGCGTCGCGGCGGCGAAAGGCGCTCGTATCCTCGCCCGCTTCAAGAATGATAAAAGTCCCGCCGTCGTCGATCGACCGCTGGGTAAGGGACACCTCTTCTACGTGGCTGCGCTGCCGGGCGTCGCGTACCTGTGGTCCGCGTTGCAACCGCCAGCCGTACCGGATCGCGGCCCCACCGCACACTCCATCCCGACGCAGTTCAATCCCGGAACGAAAGCGTTGCTTGAGCTGATCCTGAAGGCCGCGCGGGTGCGGCCGACGATCGAGACGAAGCCGGCCCTCGTGAACGCGCGCTTGCTCAAGGCGAAGGGTGGATACATCCTGCCGATCGCCAACTATCACGACACGGTCGGCCAAACGGTGACGCTGCGAATCCGCGGCGCGGACAAGATCCGCAAGGCGACGAGCGCCTACCACGGCGAACTGTCCATCAAAGAGGACAAGGGCTGTGTGGTCCTCACCATCCCCAGCCTGGGATATGGCGATATCGTTCGCCTGGACGTGCTGGAATAGCGGGAGGTTATCAGCGTAAATATGGTTCGACGCGAGCCAGCATGTGCGGTTGGCCGAGTGCCGCCTTGCCGAAGCCGGGAGCCGCTCCCTCCAGCACGGCCTGGGCCTGGGCGTCCTCGTAGTTGCTCACCAGCATGACGGGAAGGTCACGCAATTCGTCCTCTTTCTTGATCGCGCGGATCAGCTCCAATCCCGCCGAGCCGTCGGCGTCGAAGACACGATTGACCAACACGAGGGCAAATGAATCTTGCCTCAATAGATTCAGCGCTTCGCGCTGCGTATCGGCCCCAACGACCTCGGCTGCGAAGGAGCCGCGCAGCACGCGGGTAATACCCGAATGATCGGCGAAACACTGGCCGACGCTCAACACACGCTTGGTCTTTTTCACGGGGTCTGACATGATGATGCCTCCTCTCCAGGGGACCAGGAGGTCATTATAACAGCCCTCTCTGCCTGCCGGGTCGTGGCCCCAGCCAGGCCGCTTGTCTTCCGTGCTTCCAAAGGAAACGGCCAGGACGATAGGAACCGCTCTGGCCGTTTTCCTTTAGACGTCGATCGCTTACGTAATCGGCGTGATGACCTCGCCGCGCTTGCGATCGCCGATGATATCCGCCTGGCTGCCCTGGAGCGTGGCGAAGAACCAGTCCGAGCCACTATCCCCGAACAACTGATCGGTCGCCCCGTCGTCATGGACAGTCTGGGCGCTCAGGAGGCTTTGCAACGTCGGCGCGGTTTTTCGCGCCGGCGTTGCAGCTAGGGGGCTGGCGTTGCAGACCGGGTCATCGGCAGAATCTTGGCACAGTCCGCTTGCTCCTCATCCTTCCAGAAGATCGGCACGATTCCAAGGGTTTCCTGCTCTTGGATGAGGCAGGTCAGGTTGTGGCACAGGATTTTGCAGAGAGCTTCGTTCACCATCGCCGTATCGGTCTTACTCACCACGCTGTCGCCGAACTTCCGCTTGATGGCGCTGAAGGTCGATTCCACGTTGGAACGCTTGTGGTAATGGGCCATGTACTCTTCCTGGTTGAACTGGAAGTAGTGGAACGCCTTCTCGAATGCCCCTCCGACCGCGCCCGTCGTATTCGACTTGAAGGCGATGAACGCCTGCCCGCCGCAGCCAGACACTTCCTCAAAGTTCTCCACGGACAGATACGCCTTGTCCGCCGACACTTCACCTATCTCAAAATGCTTGCACGTCTCCTTGACCAGAGGGACGAACTGCGGACAGTCGCCCGCGTCTTTATCCAAGATGCGAACCGCCGTCACGACGTTGGTTTTGATGCCGCTGGCGATGTGCGTCTTGACCCACTGGCACCGCGTCCGCGTGACGCCGTACTTCTGGTCGTACCACTTTTCGTAGCGGCTGCTCCCGAAGCCGGATGAGTCGATGCCGAAATCCTTCTCGACCGCGCGCAGCGGGCGGGCGCTGAAACCGATCAACTCTTTGAGAATCGGCGTATAGAAGGGGTCTGCCATGAATGCCGTCACCTTCATGCCGGGGATCGGTTTGCCGATGAACCCCTTTTCGTGCGCTTCCAGTAGATCGGTGGAGAATCGCCGCGAACTGAGTCCGCAGTAGACCTTGTAGGCCATTGCGAACACGGCGTCACTCGGATGGTGTGGCTTCGGGCCGTCACGATTGCCCGCGCGTTCCCGCATTGGCAATCGACGGCAGAGGTCATGCAGGAGGATGCGCACGCGGCGTTTCTCCGTGGCCTGCGCCAAGTTGTAGGCGGGCCAATCTTGTTTGTAGACCTTCTTTTCGGTGAGCGTGATGGTCTTCGTTTCGATGACCGTTCCGTCCGGGAGAACGTCGCGCTTGTGGACGAACGACGCGGCGTAGTAGTGCTTGCACGTATTGCCGGCCTCGGTATGGTCTGGGCAGGTGCAAGCCTTCGTGTGCAGGTTGACGCGGTAGGTGCTGCCGTCCTTGTTCGACTGGCTCGGCACAAGCCAGGTGCCGTCGTCAAGCCGATTGAGCCGACAGGTCGCCGCGATGATGAGGCCGCGCTGCTCTCTGGCGTCCATTGTTGCGATCTCCGGGATAACCGATTCGTCTACTGCATTGTAGACTTCGGAGCCGCAATTGTCAACCAGAGCGTTGACAGAGTTAGCGTATTTTCTCGCCTTTTGTTCGTTTTTTCCGCCTTCTAAAGCAAGTCTTTGAGCGGGCAGTCGATTGCGTCCGCGAAGGCGAGAAGGGTCGAAAGGCGGGGGTCGTATTCGTTTTCCAGGTTGAGCAGGCGAGAGACGGCTTTGCGGGCGCTGTCTTTGGAAAAGCCCATGCGCAAACCGATCTCTTCCTGCGTCATGCCGCTGGCTTGCGCGGCTTTTCGTAGGCTGGCTCGAACGGTCGCGGTGGTGGGCTTGGAGTCGGTCATTTCTGAAGTCTACATTGTCGTAGGCAGATCGTCAAGTCAACGTGACCCCGCGCTGTTCCTGCTTTAAGAGGAACTCCTCTTGTTCCCGCCTGCGTTCTTCTCTGAGTTTTTCCGTGTTCAGCAAGTCCCAAAGGTGCCAGGCGGGGACCACGCCCGACATCCCGCTGTTAGTATCTTGGTTGTGGGAATGTACGACTCCCCATTCGACGCCGAGCAGCCAGGGGCCGTAGCCCAAGGAGTCGTAAGGCGAGCGTTGCTGAGTCCCGTCGGGAGAGCAGGCTAACCCAACCTTCAACTCCGGGCAAGGCCGGACGAAGACGGGCGAGCCGCTGTAGCCCGGTATCATCCGGAACTCGACCAGAAAACCTTCTTGCAGGCCGGTCGGATTGCTGGGATGGTGAACCGGCTCGAAAGGCATCATGGCGATATTCCCGCACCGCAACGTAGGGCTATTTCGCTGTGTGCCGTCGTGACTGATGAATCTGCCGACCAGAAAAACGTCGTCACCCAGGCCGATGTCGTGCTTCGCCATGACTTCTTTCGTCACGGCGTACTTCATGTCAACGGCCGCGAACTTGTATCGGGTCGGGTCAATGGGGGCGACGGCCAGGTCGTGCTTGTCAGAGCAGGTCCAGTCGTCCTGTAGTAAGGGAATCGCGTCGAAACTGCCGTCATGCGTATTGAGGCAGATCACGGGAGAAGCCTGTACGACATGGCGGTTGGAGACCGCGTAGTAATGGCACCAGTTGTCCACCGGGCATTTCCCGGACGCGAGCCATCCCTCTACGGCGGCGCTGACGCTGACCAAAAACCCGCATCCGCCGGCCCGCTCCCGCTTCTTCGCCTCGGCCAAATTGTGGTAGAGGTAGACGGCACAATCCAGAAATCTGTCGTCGATACGCGGCACGACGGGTTCTTCCTTGTTCACGGTGAACGGCAGGCCGCGCAAGGTATAGCGGGTCTCGCGGCGGAACGTGGTGTATCTCAGCATAGCAGCTCCTCTCCTGGTGTCAACGACTTTGGCGACAGAGGGTTACATGATAGCCGAAACGGGCCTGGGGCGAGCAAGTCCTGCCAAACCTGCCCGTCTAAAATCGACAGCAAAACGCCGCATAATGAGGTGGGAAGAGGGTAGCTCTGCCAATGCGAGGGGCCGGGGCAAGTCACCGCTCGCCCCGGCCCCGTCCTGAGTTTCGTCGGTGGGCTATTTGCTTGGGAAGAGGGCATTTCCGAGGGCCAGCCCCCAACGCACGCCCAGAAACATCAGCGGCAGTCCGACTACCGCACCCAAACCTGCGGCACCTCCGGCCGACAGGCCGAGCGAGGCCAGGACGCCCCCGCCACCCACAGCCGCGGTGCCTGCGGCGGTGCTTGCCGCCGCAGTCGTAGCTACCGCGCCGGAAGCCGCCGCGGTCGAGGCCGCGGCCCGGCACGCCACCGCCGCCAGACCGTGGGCGGCTACGTTCGTGCCGATCGAGCTGATACCTTTTAACGTCCAATCCCGGACCTGCCGGCTTTTCGCCCTCCCGGTCTGGCACCAGTTGGCGAAGTGCTCGCAGTTGTTAGTGAACAAGCAGTAGCCCTGTTCTCCGCGTTTGCTTCGTGCTCGCCGGACGATGACTTCCGGTTCGTCGAAACCTTCGTTTTGCTGGATGTAAAGAGAACAGCCGTCCGCGAATTCGTCGAGCGTGGTCTCCGTCACGGTGCCGGATTCCTTGCTCAGGTGGATCACCTTGCCGTCGCCGCAGTAGATGCCGTGGTGGTTGTACAGAGAGTATTTGACGACCACATGGTCTCCGACTTCGACCGCCCAGCCTTCGGATTCCGACGCTTCGCTTTGCGTGGAGGCGAGAGAGGCTCGCAACTTGCGCAACGACTCTTTGATTTCGTTGGTTTCCGAAGTTTCGCATTCCACGGCTGTGCAACTTTCTATCTGGTCGGTGCGGATACGTCGCCGGCCGCGGCCACTTTTCCCCTGGCGGGGTTGGCTGTCGTCTGGGTTTTTCGTTTCTGCTTGCTGACGGACTCCCCCGGAGGGCGTTGTACGCACCTTCCGGGGCTTTTTTCTCGGACGAGCCGATGGTTCGGGTACAGTGAATTGAGCCAACCGAATTGATTCATCTGTCTTCGCGGCCATTAAAGAGCCTCCCAAGACGGCGCCCAGCCTGTCCCTCAATACCGGAGACGGCGGCTGGCACCGTTACCATGCCCGAAAGCAGTTTGCACCTGCGTTCGGGCGGGACACCCCTGGTGGACACTGCGGTACAGCGCATGAACGTCCACCGGGGGACTTTTTCTTCGTTCTTCATTCTTGCGGATCGAAAAAACGCGGCTCCCCTACGCAGGGGCCGGGAGCGGTAAGCGGACCGACGCGGAGTTGGCGCTCTCGCGGCTAAGGCAGCTTTGCCTGGCAGACTGAGGGGCGGGTGAAAAAGTGGAGCGACTCACCAGCCCAGAAAGACAAATAATCGAACAACGAACTCCGACCAGAGCCTCCTTCAGAATGGCTGACGGCCATCCGGTTCCGCCAAGAACTTACGGACGGTCAGCTCAGCCATTCTATCAAGTGGAATCCCGGCGGCAAAGCCCTTGCCGCCGGGATCACCTCTTTTTTTTTCATTATCGGAACCAGCTTGCAGGGACGAATTTTTTCGGACAAACTGACTCGTCGTCCGGGCGTTGCAAATAGCGCCGTCGTTGCAGAAATCGAGCCGTCGTTGCAAGTTGCGCAGGCGTCGCAAAGCCCGCTCAGGAAGTACGAACCGTTCAGGCCGCCGGAAACGCTGCCATTGAGGTAGGCGATGCGCTGCTGGTAGGTCAGATCCGTCCGGCTCCACTCCGCACGCAGGGCCATCAGGGCGATCAAGTTGTCGTCGTAATCCGTCGTGCCGGCGATGAGGATGTCATCGCCCCCCGCCGCCGTGCAGCACGTCGGCACCGAGACCGCCAATAAGAATGTCCCGGCCGCTGCCGCCGGTGAGCGCGTCGTTTCCAGCACCGCCGACCAGGATGTTGTTGGCCGTGCTGCCTTGCGCATTGATCGTGTCGTTGCCGTCGCCGCCGAAGACGATTGCCGGGACCGCAATCGAGACCGTCCGCCTGCCGATCCGGGTGGACTGCAGTTGCACGTTGTCGTCCCCGGCCTGGGCGTAGACGATGATCTGACCCGTCGGGCGGTACGTGCCGAGTGACTGGCCGTTGATGGTCACGGCGATGTCGCCATTGGTATCCGTAGGCCGGAGGACGATCGTATCGTTCCCGGTCGTGCCACCAACGATCAGATCCTCGCCTTGCACCGCGACCGCCGTCACCGTGACGGACTGGCTGCCCGGCTGCGCAGCTTCCGCGCCGTCCCCGTCGGTGGCCCAGACCTGGACCGTGTAGGTGCCGGAAGCGGTGAAGACGTGGCTGAGCTGAATGCTCGCGGGGCCGCTCACGGTCGCGGTCGAGCCGTCGCCCCAATGAATCGTGTATGTAAAGCCGGCGTTCTGGTCGTCGGGCGAGCTATCCTGGGCCGTGAACGTGTAGGTCTGGACCTGGCCGCGAACGCTGCTCGCCGGTCCCGATACGGCGGCCGTCGGCGGCACCTCCAGGGCCGTCACCTGGAACGTGGCGGTGCCCGTCGCGTCGTCGTCGTCGCTGACGTGGACGGTCACGCTGTACGTACCGTCGGCCGTGTAGCTGTGGCTAAGATTGAATGTCTTGTCCGCGTTGAGTGCCAACGCCTCGCTGCCGCTGCCGTCGCCGTAATCGACGGTGGCGGTCCAGGTATCGGGCGCGGAATCGACGAATGAGCCGGTTTGCGTCCAGGCGGCGCCCTCGTTGACGGTAAGATTCGGGCCGGCGTTGACGGTCGGGGTGATCTCGTTCACTGTCACGTTGAAACTGGCCGAGCCGGCGTTGTAGCCGTCGGTCACGGTTACGGTCGTCTTGTAGGTTCCCTCGTCCGTGTAGGTGTGGTTCAGCGTGAACGTCTGGTCGGCGTTGAGGGTCAACGATTGAACGCCGCTACCGTCGCCATAATCGACGGTAGCCGTCCAGGCGTTCGAGGTCGGGCCGGAGAAGGAACCAGCACGGGTCAGTGGACCGCCCTCGTTCAGACTGGTATCGCCGCCGATGCTGACGGTCGGCTGACCGTCGGTGTCGGTGACACTCAGGCTGTCGGAGGCGGCCAGCAGGCCGGTGTCGAAGCGGGCGATGCGCATGTCGGTGTTGTAGCCGACGACGGCCGCCAGCTTGCCGTCCGGCTCGGGGTCCACGGCCCAGATCTCCTCGAAGACTGAGGGCAGTGGGCCGAACACGAGCTTGCCGGTGCCGTTGAAGGTGGTGTCGAGAGTGCCGTCGCTGTTGTAGCGGGCCAGGGCGAGGTTGTAGCCCTGTCCCGTCGTCCGGCCTACGTCGGCCCGTCCTGCCACCATGATTTTGCCGTCGGCCATCACCGTTACGTCATTGGCGATGTCGCTGCCGCTGGCGAAGTCGATGGTATCCACACCGTCGCCGCTGAAGCTGGTATCCAGGCTGCCGTCGGGATTGAGCCGGGCCGTGGCCCAGTCGTCCTCGAAGTTGGTCGGGTCGGCATGGCCGGTGACGAGAATCTTGCCGTCAGATTGCAGGGCCAGTCCCTGGCCCACCACGGTCGAGTAGGAGGAGCCGAAGGTCGAGGCCGGTATCAGCGCGACGCCGGTGCCGTTGAAGGAAGTGTCCGGCGTGCCGTCGGCGTTGAAGCGGACCACGGGCATGTAGTTGAAGTTGGCGATGCCGGTCATCAGGATCTTGCCGTCCGGCTGCACGATCATGGACTGGCCGGTAGTGTTGTACGCCGGGTGGGTCGGGTCCGGGTTGATGCTGGCAATGCCGCCTGAGCCGAAGGTGGTGTCGAGTTGGCCGGTGCTCGTGAGGCGGGCGACGGCGAAACCGTTGGGGTTCTGCAACATGCCGCCGACGAGGATGTCGCCGTTGGAGAGGGTCGCCGCGTCGTAGAGCCAGCCGGCCTCGCCGGTGAATTTCATCAGCACCAGACCCCCGGAGCCGAAGGTAGTGTCTAACGTACCGTCGGTGTTGTACCGGGCGATGCCCCAGGCGTCGAAGGTGCCCGGTTGGTTCACGATGCCTACGACCACGATCTTGCCGTCGGGCTGGATGGCGAGACCATTGGCTTCGCCACCGGACGAGCCGGCGAAAGTCGTCACGACGGTCCCGTTGGTGCCGAACGAGGTATCGAGGGTGCCGTCGGCGTTGGACCGGCTGACGGCCCAGGTGGCCCCGCTGACCTGCGAGGCGGCGACGGCCACGATCTTGCCGTCCGGCTGCACTTTCACATCCGGGAAGTTGGCCGAACTGGTGTACTCCAGGGGCACGCTGGCATACCCGCCGTTGCCGAACGTCGCATCCAGGCCCGCCGGGAGCGGGCTGGCGGCCGTGGCGGTGATGGTCACGGTATGGCCGGGGTCCACGATATGATCGTCCACGGCGTTCACGTTGAAAGTGACGGAGGTGGCGCCGGCCGCGATGACCTCGCTGGCGGGGACCGTCGCCTGGCTCGGGTCGCTGCTTTGCAGGTTGACCGTCAGCGCCTGCGAGGTGTCCGTGTTGTTGCGGATGATCGTCCCCGTGGTGGCGGTGGGGCCGGCGTTTTCCGGAATGCTGTGTGAGGCTAGGGTCAACGTCAGCGAGGGGTCGCCCGAGAGGACCAGCCGGCTTTCTAGCAGTTCGAGAGCGGGCCGGATCCTCAGGAGTGCCGTGCGTGTCTTGCGGTCGCGGCGCGCAAAGCCGGGGAGGCGGCGAAGCCAGGTCATACGTTGTTCTCCAGATGAGAAGGTGCTCACGGTCGCCGATCGTTCGGGAGTGTCGGAGCGCGAATCGGGCACGCCGGAGGGTGCGAAGACTCTCCGTCAATCGAACGAACGATTCGGGAACGGCTCAACGGTGAGCAAGGGCCAGGAGGAAAAAACCTGCACAGGATTGTGCCCGTCTTCGGGGAGCGAAGGAGGGTGAGCGAAGGAACCGGGCAGACGGGTCACCTCGCGGTTTCCGTCAATCAGCCATTACCGATCGCATCCGACAATCCCCAAAACTTAGGGGATTGTAATCATCGGCAAAAGTTTACTAACTCAGCCATACTGCCGCAAGGTTATTCGTTCCCTTTTCCATATTTTGTCCCCAGACTGTCCTTGTTGCACATTTTCACCAAACGAACGCGGAGTCGGGAATGGTGCCCAACTCCTTGACAGTTCCGCTCCGGCAAGATAGTTTCGGCTCGCATCACCGGACACCCGTATTCACCCCGTTTCGCTTCACGAGGACATCATGCGACTGGCGACCATTCAGACACCCTCCGGCCCCCGGGCGGCTTTGCTCCAGGGCGATTCTTACGTCGATCTTCGAGCAACCCGGCCTGATCTGCCGGTGAGTTTGCGTGAACTGCTCGCCGGAGGTGCGAGTATGCTCCGTGCGGCACAAGAGGTGGCGGGCCGACCCGACGCCGTGCGCTACTCCTCCGCGAACGTCAAACTACTGGCTGCCATCCCCGATCCGCCCAAGGTCATTTGCATCGGACTGAACTACCGCGATCACGCCGCCGAGAGCGGCGCGCCGATCCCTCGGGAACCCGTCGTGTTCAGCAAGTTCGCCACCGCCATCATCGGTCCCGAAGAGCCGATCCGCCTGCCATCGGTCAGTCAGGAAGTCGATTATGAGGCCGAGTTGGTCCTGGTCATAGGCAAGAAGGGAAGGCACCTAAAGGCCGAGACCGCACGCGATCACCTGGCCGGGTTCACCGTCGGCCACGATGTTTCGGCCCGCGACTGGCAACTGAAAAAGGACGGCAAGCAGTGGTTGGCCGGCAAGTCGTTCGACACGTTCGCTCCCATCGGCCCCGTCCTAGTGACCGCCGACGAGATCGCGGATCCGCACGACCTTGGCATCCGGCTGCGTCTAAACGGAAAGACCATGCAGGACAGCAACACGGGGCAGATGATCTTCCGTGCCGGAGAGCTTCTCGCTTATCTCTCGCAGATTGTAACGCTGGAGCCGGGCGATCTAATCTTCACCGGCACCCCGCCAGGGGTCGGCATGGCGCGAAAACCGCCTGTCTTTCTCAAGGGCGGCGACGTGGTGGAAGTCGAGATTGAGGGTCTGGGAGTTCTGCGCAATCCAGTCGTTCAGGAATCGTAGGAAACCCCTGAGCGGGAGGCGTAAGCCCCCTGAGTGGAAGACTCAGGGGGCTTACGCCCCTCGCTCGGGGTTGTATTGACGACGACCCAAACCGAGGATGCCATACACCGCGGCCCCCAAGGCGATGAAGGCAACGCCGGCCAAGGCTTCGACCCGCTCGTTGAGGAACATATTCACCAGCACACAGGCCGGCAGGATCACATACAGGGCCGGCACCAACGGGTAGCCGGGACAGCGATACGGCCGTTCGGCGTCCGTCCGGCGGCGTCGGAAGATGAAGATGGACACCACCGCCAGCGTCTCGAAGATGACCGCGCCGAACATGGCGAAGTTGGTCAGCAAATCGAAGTGAGGTTTGCTCTCCTCTAGCCAGCCGATCTGAGTGAACAGCGCAACGGTCAGGATTTGGAGAGACGACCAGACTGCCAGGACGACGATGGCTAGGGCGGGCGTGTGGTAGCGGGAGTGGACCACAGCCAAAGCGCGAGGGGCCAAGCCGTCCTCTCCCATCGCATAGAGCAGCCGCGGACCCACCAGCAGGTTCCCGTTGAGCGCGCCGAAGACCGAACACATCACCGCTGCGGACGCGGCTGCCGCCCCCAACGGACCCAGGAGCCGCAAACTGAATTCGGTCGCTACCGTCGTTTGTTTCAGCTGCGCCATCTCCGCGCGGGATGACGAGGTAATAGGCCAGGTTGGCGCTTAGATACAGGGTGATAATGACAACCACGCCGCCCAGAAGGGCCAACGGCAAGTTCCGTTGTGGTCTTCGAACTTCCTCGGCCACCGGGCCGATGTTCTGCCAACCGTGATAAGCCCATAGCACGCCCAGAAACGCCGATCCGAGTCCTCCGAATGAGATTTGCCGCCAATCTTCCGGCCAGACCGGTTGAAGGTAATCGAAACGCGGCGTCATCGGGGCGGATATCCACGCCGCGAGGACGGCAAAGGGCAGGACCGCAATGGCCAGGAGCGAGCCGACCTTGACGATCGTGATGAGCAGTTGGACCAGGCCGCCCCAGCGTACGCCCAGGACGTTCACCAGGGCGAGGATGGCCAGGACCGATACCGTCAGAAGGCGCTGCGCCCAGAAATCCAGGTGCGTGCCAGCCGCCAGGCCGACCGCTTGCTGAAACGACTCGTTGCGGAGGACATCGTGCAGCGACTCGGTAAAGATGGTGGCCAGGGCCGCCAACGAAGCGGAGCGGATGATGCAAAAATCCACCCAGCCCCACAGGAATCCGGCCAATCGCCCATACGCTTCGCGCAAAAAGACGTAGTTGCCGCCGGCCCGCGGCAGGATCACCGTCACCTCGGCGTAGGCGAGGGCGCCCAGTAGAACCAACACGCCGCCCAGCACCCAGACGAGGGCGGCTAGGCCGAAGTTCGGCACATGCTCGGCCACGGATTGCGGTTTTTTGAAGACGCCGGAGCCGATGACGGTCCCCACGACGACGGCGGTCGCCATCAAAGGACCAAGGGCGCGGACCAATCCGGAAGAAGTCGGAGCGGATGGAGGTTTCATGGCGAACCAGTGTAAGCGACGGTGAGGGTGCTTACCAGCCCGCAGCGCAAGCAAGGGCGACCCTTGCTAGCGCTG
Organism: uncultured Planctomycetota bacterium; assembly: GCA_963767535.1. GTDB lineage: Bacteria > Planctomycetota > Planctomycetia > Gemmatales > Gemmataceae > JAJPHU01. The sequence continues at coordinate 1,755,148 of CAVYEC010000003.1, read as the reverse complement.
CGGGCTGGTGACTGTGGATGTCTCAAGAACAACGTGTCCCGACTCAATTCCTCCAGAGTGATCGCCGATGAGATAAATAATTTTCGGGCGCAGGCGATTTTTTCGCGGAACTCATCTTGGCCGGATGAGTTGCTCATTCTACACTTGCTCAGGTTCACAGGTTGTCTGGCACAGCTGGGCAATCCGGAGAACGGACAAGGACCTCTGTGGAATGAGTAGGAGGGAACAGCACGGCGCATCGAAAAGGAGCGGGGCGAGCAGGCGAAGTGGTTTGATCTTGCTCGTTGTGGCGAGGATGCCTGAAGGACATCGAAGCGCGAGGCTGAATTCGTTCTGGTAGGTCTTGTATTTTGTTGCCTTCGCGTTAGCATCCGCGTGGATGTGAAGTGCGTCGGACAGCTGCCGTCTACCGGCGGCCACCCGCGACGGCCCGGCGGGATTCGGAAGCGACAGGCGGAGGGGCGAACGTCCGAAAGCACGCGAGGCATCTGAGTCTTTTGGAGGCATCCTGGACGATGAGTGAATCTGAAGAGCGCACCGGGTTCGAAGCGCGGCCCATGCACGAAACCAACCGCGGCTTCGACGAAGAAGAACCTCCCGGTAAGCCCAGGCGCCACCCGCTCTGGCGCGACGTCCCCGATCACCAGTGGGACGACTGGCGATGGCAGTCGCAAAATGCCATCCGTTCCGTCCGGCAGCTGCGTGGGCTGCTCTCCTTCACGCCGGAGGAACTCGAAGCCATCGGTTCGCTCGAGGCCGAGTACAAGACGGCCATCCCGCCCTACTACTTCTCCCTGATCGACCCCGACGATCCCAACGACCCGATTCGCCTGCAGGCGGTGCCGTCGCCGTTGGAACAACTCAACCCGTCGGGCTACGAGCTGGAAGACCCCTTGGAGGAGGACAAAGACTCGCCGGTGCCGGGGTTGACGCACCGCTACCCCGACCGGGCCCTGCTCGTGACGACCCACGTTTGCACCATGTATTGCCGTTTCTGCACGCGCAAGCGGGCCACCATGGTGCGCGGCGGCTGGGACGCCATCAGCCGTAACGACGAACGCATGATCGAGTACGTCCGCGATCACCCGGAAATCCGTGACGTGATCGTGTCCGGTGGCGACCCGCTGACGCTGCCGGCGACCAAGCTACGTTTCTTCCTCGACAACCTCGCCGCCATCCCGCACGTCGATGTCATCCGCATTGGCACGCGCGTGCCGGTGACGCTGCCGCACAAGCTGTACGATCAAAACCTCATCGACCTCCTGGCCTCGGCGGGCAAAGTGTGGATTCAAACGCACTTCAACCACCCGCGCGAGATCACGCCGGAAGCTGCTCGCGTCTGCCAGACGCTTTTGCGGGCCGGCATGCCGGTCAACAACCACACTGTTCTGCTCAAGGGCGTCAACGACTCCCTGGAGACGATGCGCTCACTGATGCGGGCCTTACTTCGTATCAAGGTGCGTCCCTACTATATCTTCCACTGTGACCCGGTCATCGGGGCCGGCCATCTGCGTACTTCGGTATGGAAGGGGATGGAGATCATGGAAGGGTTGCGCGGCCATCTGTCCGGGCTGGGCATCCCAACCTACGTCGTCGATAGCCCGCACGGCGGCGGCAAGATCCCCGTCATGCCGAACTACCTGGTCTCCGCCAGCGACGACGCGGTCGTCCTGCGGAACTATGAAGGCATGTTGGTCCGCTACCAGGCGGAGGACAAACCGCAGACGGTTCGGCCGACCCCTTCGCGCGGCGTCTCGTCGCTGCTCCAAGGATCGAAGTCGGCCCTGATCCCCGAGGGCAACGATCGCATGGCCCGCCGGGAACTGACCGTCCTCGCCAATCACCAAGCGAATCAATCCGACGAGCAGGACGCTGCTCACGAACACAACGGCCACGGCAACGGCTGCTGTGGCGGCAGAAATGGCCATACCGAGGATCTGCTTCCGCTGGGCGTCTTGGCCAACGGCTGCGGATCGTGAAAAAGGAGTCAGGAGTCAGGGGTCAGGAGTCAGAAAAGACTTCGCTTTGTTTTCTCTGACTCCTGACTCTTGATCCCTGACCCCTGACCCCTGAGGATGGATGAGGATCGGCATCACCTACGATTTGAAAGCCGACGCGGCCGCGTCGGCGGACCTTCCCGACGATTTCCAGGAAGAATTCGACAGCCCCGTTACGATCGAGGCCATTTCCGCAGTGCTCCGCGGCCTGGGACACGAGGTCGAAGCGCTCGGCAACGGCCGCGAACTGCTCGAACGTCTCCTGCGCGATCCGCCGGATTTCGTTTTCAACATCGCTGAAGGGCATGGCGTCGGCCGTTGCCGCGAGGCGCGCGTGCCCGCCGTGCTGGAGATGCTCGGCATTCCGTACACCGGCTCCGACCCGCTCACCCTGGCGGCGACCCTCGATAAAGAGTGCGCCCGAAAGCTCATTCAAACGACATGCGTTAAAGTCCCTCAAGGGGCGATCTGGGGACCGGGTGATCCGCTCGATGATCTTACGCTGCCCTACACCGCCATTGTCAAACCGGCCTGGGAGGGATCGAGCAAGGGCATTCGCGGCAAATGCGTCGTGGACACGCCCGAAGAGTTGATCGAAGCGATCGAAAGCCACCGCCGGGCCTATCGGCAACCTGTTCTCGTCGAGGAATACATCGAAGGCGCGGAGCTGACGGTCGGTATCGTCGGCAATTCGCCACCGAACATCATCGGCGTGATGGAGGTACTGCCGCGGCGGAAAGAAGAGCGGTTCATCTACAGTCTGGAAGTCAAACGCGATTATTTGCGGCAAGTCCGTTACGAATGTCCCGCCCGGCTGCCGCCGGGCCAGCTGCGGGCCGTCGAGGAGGCCGCCCTGCTCGTGTACAAGGAACTCGGTTGCCGCGACGTTTCCCGCATCGACTTCCGCCTGAGGGACGGTAATCCGTATTTCCTCGAAGTGAACCCGTTGCCCGGACTGAACCCCGAATCGAGCGATCTGGTCATCCTGTCGCGCCTGGCCGGCTGGGACTACGATCGGCTCATCGAGAGCATCCTGCACTCGGCCCTGGAACGGACGGGACGGGGCGTTACAGCCGCGACGACTGCCACAACCTGAGATGAAAACACGGAGAGATCCCCTTTTCTCGCCAATAGGGGTTGCGAGAATTCGCGGTCATGGGGAATACTTGTGCTAAATGCCTGGTGTCCATAACGGGGGATAGTCGTTCCGCCGCCCTCCAGATTCGATTTGCCTATGATCGCTGACACGCCAGCTGCCGACCCTTCAACCCCCGTCCGCGTCCTGATTCTGCACAATCAGCCCGTCCTGCACGAAGACCATCCCGACGCCGAATCGGAGCATGAAGTCCTTTACACCGCCGAAATCGTCGAGCGAACGCTCGGCGAAGCCGGCTACGAGGTCTGCACCCTCGGCGTCTCCCGCGACCCGGCCGTCTTGATCGAGGGACTCCGCAAGCGACGGCCGGACGTGGTGTTCAACCTCTTCGAGGGGTTGGCCGACCTGAGCGAAACGGAAGCCTATATCGCCGGCATTCTCGAATGGCTGGAACTGCCGTTCACGGGGTGTCCGTATCAGACGCTGTGCCTGGCCCGGACCAAGCACCTGACCAAACACCTGCTGGCCGGGGCCGGACTGCCGACGGCGAAATTCTTCGTGGTCGAGGAGTCGCCGGTCGAGGAGTGTCCGCTGGATTGGCCGGTCATCGTCAAGCCGGCCGCGCAGGACGCCAGCGTCGGACTCGATCAGGGCAGCGTCGTCACCGATCTGGACCGGCTCAACGAACGCGTCGTTTACTTACTGGACAACTACGGCCCGCCGGTCCTGGTCGAGGAATTCATCCGCGGCCGCGAATTCAACGTCGGTCTCGTCGAAGCGCCGGACCTGCGGGTGCTGCCGGTCTCGGAAATCCTGTTTGTGGAGAAGGATCCGGATTTCTGGCCGATCGTCACGTATGACGCCAAGTGGAAGCCCGGCTCGCGCGACTACGAGGCGACGCCACCTTCCTACCCCGCCCGTGTCGGGCCACGCTTGCGCCAGAAGCTGGAAACGCTTGCGCACAGGCCTTCCGCCTGCTCGGCTGCCGGGACTATGCGCGGGTCGATTTCCGGGTGCGCGGCAGCAAGCCGTACATCCTGGAGGTGAACCCGAATCCGGATTTCAGTCCGACAGCGGGTCTTGCCGGCGGGTTGGGATCGGCCGGCATTTCGCACTCTCAATTCACGATCGAGTTGGTGCAGCGTGCCCTGGCGCCGGCGGCAAGCCGGCGACGGCGGTTCGGTGCGGCTTGTAAGATGGCTGCACGTCCGCGCAGCTTATCAATCCTTTCGCCGCAGGTGTTTCTTGCCCCATGCACGCATCAGGTCCGTGATGGGTCGCAAGGTCCGGCCGTAAGATGTCAGCGAGGATTCCACCCTGGGCGGCACCGCCGCGTAGACCTTGCGAATCACGATCCCGTCGCCTTCCAGTTCCCGAAGCTGCTGCGTCAACATGCGCTCGCTGATGTCGGGGATTTTGCGCCGCAGCTCGCCGAACCGACAAACCTCATCTCGCAACCAGAAGAGAATCAGCGCCTTCCACTTGCCGCCGATCACGCCGAGAGTGGCCTCCACCGGACAGTGGTAGTCGTGATTTTTCTTCATGGTTCGATCACCCTACTTCTCAAAAAGTGCGTATCCCACTTTTTTCTGTGTACTTGTCGGCGGAGCCGGTACAGCGTACCATCCTCGAAAGCCGCAAGCGAGGGGCATGGAATGATGAAGGAATACCCGCGACGCGAGGAGGAGAAGGAGACGGGGCGCGTCGAAGCGTTCAGCGACGGCGTCATTGCCATTGCCATCACCCTGCTCATCCTGGAGATCAAGGTTCCCAGGGCCGAGGAGATTGGCTCCGCGGATTTGTTCGCCCGTCTGTTGGGTTTGTGGCCGAGTTTTCTGGCTTTCGTGACCAGCTTCGGAACGATCCTCGTGATGTGGGTCAATCACCACCGCATCTTCCGGCTGGTGCGCATCCCGGACTATCCGTTTCTGTACTGGAATGGTTTTCTCTTGTTGACGATCACGTTCGTTCCCTACCCGACCGCGCTCTTGGCCCAGTATCTCACCACTCTCGAAGCATCGGCCGCGACCGCTGTTTACGCGGGGTCATTCGTGATAATCGCCCTGGCGTTCAACGGTCTGTGGCGGCACTTGCGCAGGCATCCACATCTGTTGCTCGCTTCGGCCGATCCAGAGGAGATCGAGGGGATCTCACGGCAATATCGCTATGGCCCTCTCGCTTACCTGATCGCCTTCGGTCTGGCGTTTGTTTCCGTGGCCGCATCCGTTGTCACTTGTCTGGCGTTGGCGGTCTTCTTCGCCATCGCCGGCGGTCCCTGTAAGGCCCGGTCCAGAAAGATAGAATCAGGAGCGGAATCCTAATATCTATCATTTTCCCGAAAGGTAGAGATCATGCGCATCGGCATTTTCGGAGCGGGCAACGTCGGCGGTACCCTGGGCCGAGGCTGGGCGAACAAGGGCCATGCGGTATTCTTCGGCGTTCCCCGACCGAAGGATGCCAAGACCCAGGATCTGATTCGCGGCATCGGCTCGAAGGCGCAAGCCAGAACGGTGGCCGAAGCCGCCGCCTTCGCCGAGGTGGTCGTCCTGGCGACGCCGTGGCAGGCGACCGAGGAGGCCGTCCGCCAAGCGGGCAACCTCGCCGGTAAGATCGTCCTCGACTGCACCAACCCGCTGACGCCGGACTTCTCGCAACTGGCCCTCGGCCATACCACCTCCGGCCTGGAGCAAGTGGCCGGGTGGGCGAAGGGCGCGAAGGTCTTCAAGGCGTTCAACCAAACCGGCTACAACGTCATGGAGAACCCGGTTGTCGAGGGGCGGCGGGCAGTGATGTTCGTGTGTGGCGATGACGAAGCGGGCAAGCCGACCGTCCTTCAACTCGTCCGCGACATCGGCTTCGAGGCCGTCGATGCGGGCGATGTCACCGTCGCACGGTTGCTCGAACCGCTGGCGATGCTGTGGATTCACCTGGCCCTGACGCGGGGCCTGGGACGCGATTGGGCCTTCGGCCTGCTCCGCCGCGACGCTTCCAAGACGTGAACCGTCGGGACTGGCGGATTACAGGACTTCACGGAATGCCGGCTCGCTTCGCCGCCTCGGGGTCGATCTCTTTCAGGCTCCGAGTGGCAACATGGCGAAGAGACCGATTCCGCAAGAACGGGATCAACGAGGGCACGGCGGCCTTCGCTTTCGGCCCCATCATCCCGAGTGCCTCGATGGCCGAAGCCTGAACTTCCCATTCCGGGTCTTGCAATGCCGCGACTAGCGCCGGTACTATCGTCTTGTTATCGGCTCTTATCAATGTTAATGCTCTGGCTGCCGTGCAGCGGACATTCTTGTTTTCGTCTTTCAGATAGCGGATCAATTCCGGCACGGCCGGCCGGGCTTCTGTTTCCAGGTCCATCAACGCACTGACGGCCCGATCGCGAACGACATTATCCCGATCTTTCAGGGCCGCAAGAATACGGCGCAGAGCGGTTTGCGTGTACTCCGGGTAGAGGTGAGCGAGGGCGACAGACGCATGGAAGCGAACCGAAGGATCAGGGTCCTTCTCGGCCTCCGTCAACCCCACCACGGCGAAGATCGCCACCGGATCGAGATCGTCCAGCACGCGAATTGCGGATTCACGAACCGAGGGGTCTTTGTCTCGCAGAGCCTCGACAAGCAGAGGAATAACGGTAATTCTTGTTCGGTCGAGTCGGGACAACTCCCAGTTGGCAGACTGACGGACACTGGCCGACTCGTCTCGCAGCGCTTTGCGGAAGAGGGGCCGCACGATTCGCGCCTCCAGCCCAATGTCACCGAGAGCGCTGAGGGCCGCAGCACGGACTTCCGCGTTGGCGTCGTGAACGAGTTTCAGGAGGGCGGGCGCGGTGGCTTTGGCTTCCGGGCCGATACGACCCAGGAGGCGGGCGGCGTGTTCGCGGACATCCGATCGACTGTCTTTCAGGAGTGCCAACAAAGGGGCCACAGAGGCGCGGTCGAGCGGCCCGAGGATAATCAGCGAAAAACTCGCCGACGAGCGAACCTCTTTATTTGGATCTTTAAGGGCGACAATCAGGGGAGGAATCGCGGCTTTCGCTTCCGGCTTGATGTCCCCCAGAGCGCGAGCGACCTCGGCGCGAACCTCGGCATTCGTATCTTTCAGGGTCTCGATGAGACGAGGCACGGCTGCTTTCGCGGCCGGACCCATTTTATACAATAACCATGCGGCTTGACGGCGCATGTCCGCGTCGGGATCTTTGAGAAGATCGATCAGGACAGCGGCCGCCGTGGAGTTCAGGCCGATCTCCTCCAGCGCCCTTAGGGCCGAATGTCGAACCGATACATCGCTATCCTTCAGGGCGTGCAGGAGGGCAGGTGTGGCCGCTTTGGCTGTGAACCCAATCTCCGCCAGGGTGTTTGCGGCCCGTTGTCGAACTTCCTTGTTAGGATCCTTTAAGGCATCGATCAAGGCGGGAACCGCCGAGTCCGCCTCGGGACCGATCTCGCCGAGCAATTGCAGGACGCTGAGACGTAGTTGCACGTCCTTGTCCTTTAGCAGCGGTAGGAGGGCCGCGGCGGTCTTCGCATCGGGGGCTATCCGGACGAGGGCGAAGGCAACCGAACGGCGGGCTTCGCGATCCGGGTCGTTGAGGGCGGCATGCAAGGCGGGCGCGGCTGCCTTCGCTTTCGTCTCAAGGCGCATAAGGGAGTTGGCCGCGAACCCGCGAACGATCGAGTCGGGATCTTTCAGGGCGGCGGCGAGACACTCAACGGCCTTTTCCGAGGCACCGCCGTTGAGGCCCAGTGCATCGACCGCGGCGCGACGGACATCGACTTCCGGATTTTTCGCGGCGGCGATGAGGGCCGGCACGGAGGATTTCCCTTCCGTATCGATCCCACCCAACGCGCCCGCGGACACCTGGCGAAGCGATTTGTCTTTGTCCTTCAAGGCGTCAAGCAGGGCTGGCACGGCCATCTTCGCCTCCGGCCCGATCCCGCCCAGTGCGGCGGCTGACTCGGCGCGAATGCCGCGTTTCTCGTCTTCCAAGGCGTCCAGGAGCGCGGGCACCGCCCCTTTTGCTTCCTTGCCGATCTCACCCAGCGCCTTGGCCGCGTTTTGGCGGACTTCCCGCTTGGGATCGTTCAATGCGCGGCCGAGCGCGGGCACGGCACCGCTGGCCTCCGGGCCGATGACGTATAACGCCCAGGTCGCGGCGAAACGAACATCATCGCTTTTGTCCTTCAACAAATCCGCGAGGGGAGGAACAGCCTTCCGCACGAGCGCATCCTCTCGTGCGAAGTCTTCCTTTGTCGGGGCGGGCTTCCCGACCTGTCGCGCTTTCTCCTCGTCGTGAGAGCGTTCAACGCTCCGCCCGAAATGCGAGCCGATCTGTCCTAGCGCGACGGCGGCGGCGTAACGAACGCGGATTTCCTTGTCCCGGAGCAGAGGAATGAAGAGCGCGATCGCCGCCTTCGCCGTCGGGCCGATCGCGCCCAACGCCCTGGCAGCTGCGGATCGCACGGACAGCTCGCGATCTTTCAGGTTCTCGATCAGGGCGCCAACGGCCGGGCGCGCATCGGCCCCCTTTTGCCCCAGTACCTCGGCGGCCCACGAACGCACGGGCGGGCTTCGGTCTTTCAGAGCGCTCAAAAGTGGGGGCAGGGGAACCTTGGCGTCCGATCCGATGTGGTAGAAAGCCTCCAGGACGCGCGCACGTACCCCGTCGTCACGGTCTTCCAAGGCCGAGAGAAGGGCGCCAACAACCGTCCGGGCTTCCGGGCCAATCCGTCCCAGGGCCGAGGCGGAGATACTGCGGACATCGGCATCCTGGTCTTTCAAAGCGAGGGCCAGGGCAGGCACGGCTGCCTTGGCTCCGGGGCCGATTCGACTGAGTGCGAAACCCGCGCTGAAGCGCACGTAGGAGTCTTTATCTTTCAACAGTTCGATCAGCTTCGGCACGGCCGGCTCCGCTCGGGGACCAATCTTCCCCAATGTCCCGGCGGCCGTCCCTCGGACACTCGCCTCCTTATGCTCCAAGGCCGCAATCAAGGATGGCACAACCTCCTTGGCATCCGAACCGATATTGCCCAGCGCGGAAGCCGCGGCGAAGCGGACGTCATTCTGCTCGTCTTTGAGGGCGTCTATCAGATCCGGGCCTGCCGCCTTCGCTTCGGGACCGATGTCCCCGAGCGCAGAGGCGGCCGCGGCGCGAATCATCGGGAGGTCGTCCTTCTTCAAGACATTCCGCAGCGCCGGTACCGCCGCTTTTGCTTCAGGACCGATGGCACCAAGCACCTCAGCCGCACGCCAGCGCGTGAAATCGTCCGTGTCCTTCAACGCCTGGATGAGGGCGTTCATCCCCTTCTTATCGGCTTTGCGCAAAGCCTCCTTCGTGGCAGTGCGGATAGACTCCTTTTTGCTGCGTAACCCGTCCACCCAGACACGGAGAGGTTTGCCGCCGTAGCTCGGCTCGTCCTCCCTGGCGAAGGCGATGCGCTGGCAGTCGGGGCGCATATTCAAGGCCAGCAGAAGCAGCACGGGTATGGTCCATCGTTGTCGCATGATCTTCTCCCCACCGGGCGAAGGGCGATGAATACACCCCCGGCTTGCAGGGGGCTATGTGTGTGCTCAGGGGATGCCGGCTCGCTTGGCCGCGTCGGGGTCGATCTTTTTCAAAGCCTCGCCAGTCGCTCGACGCTCCCATTTATCCCCGTAATTCCAGCATTCAAGCAGTCGAGGCACAGCCGATTTAGCCGCCGGCCCGATCTGACCCAAGGCTGTGATCGCCCCAGAACGATAAAACGTGCCCTCTTCGTCCAAAACACTTATCAGGGCGGGCACAGCTTCCTTCGCCTCTGGTCCCATTTTTCCCAAGGTCATTGCCACTGACCATCGGATAAATTGATCCGCATCCTTCAAAGCGTTGATTAGCTCCGGTATGGCCGCCTTCGCCTCCGGGCCAAACTCGCCCAACTCACCGGCCGCCGCGATCCGAGCCATCTGATCCTTATCCTTCAAGGCAGCGATCAAGCGGGCGAGCATCGCCTGCTTGTGTTCCGGTTGGATGCGGGACAATGCAGCAACCGCAGACAGACGAACGGACGGTTGAGGAATCTTTCGAGGCTTCCGTGAGGGCGGGCACCGCACTCGCCGCCGGAGGACCAATCTGCCCGAGGGCACGGGCCGCTCCCGCGCGTATTCCGGTATCCTTGTCGCGCAAGGCATCAAGAAGGGTGGGCATGACATCCTTTGCCTGGGAACCATACTGGCCCAGGACGCGGATCGCAAGCCTGCGGACCTTTATATCTTGGTCCCGCAGGGCATCGAGAAAGAGAGGAAAAGCGATCTTCGCGTCCAGACCCATTTGTCGCAGTCCCCAAAGGGCAGACGCGCGGACCTCGGCATCGGGATCTTTCACCGCACGAAGCAAGCGGGGCAACGCGGGTTTCGACCGAGGGCCGATCCTCGCCAGGGCTGAAGCCGCTTGGCGGCGCATCTCCTCGTCCGTGCTGTCGAGCGTCTCGACGAGAACGACAACGGCGGATTCCGAGGATTCGGCCAATGCTCCCAGTGCATCGACGGCGGCTCGGCGAACCCGGCTGTCTTTGTCCTTCAAGGAGTCCCTGAGGGCTGGTACTACCAATCCGGGTTCGGGCAGAATTTCCTCCGTAGCACACACCGCCTGCCAGCGAACGACCGCATCAAGATCTTTCAAGGCGTTCACCAGAGCAGGACCGGCATCTTTCGCCCCCGGTCCGATGCCACCCAGCGCCCGAATCGCCTGGAGGCGAAGTTCCCCCATTCCATTCTTCATCGCGTCCATCAGCGCGGGCACGGCCGCCTGTGCCGCAGGGCCGATGTTCCCCAGAGCTTCCGCCGCACCGGAACGCTCATACTCATCGCCGTCTTTCAAGACATCGCACAGGACCGACACGGCCGTCCTCGCCCTCGGGCCGAGCCTGCCTAGGGCCATAATTGCCGAACCGCGGTTTTCCCCCTCCTTGTCCTTCACCGCGTCAATGAGGACCGGCACGGCCGCCATGATCCGCCGATCAATGTAGGCCAGCGCTTCAGCCGCCTCGTAACGGATGCCCCGGTTCGCGTCCTTCAAGGCTTCGAGAAGCGGCGGCACGGCCTCCCTCGCTTCCTTCCCGATTCCGCCCAGGGCTTCAGCGACCGCTTTGCGGACCTGTTTGTTCTCGTCTTTCAGGGCGCGAACCAGAGCGGGAACCGCCGCCTTGGCATCCGATCCCATCTGCCCAAGGGCTTTGGCGGCCGCACAGCACACCTTCTCATCCTCGTCCTTCAAGGCATCCCCGAGGGCCGGGATGGCCGGTTTCAGCGCTTGCGGGAATGGATCCGGTTGTTTATTCCGCCGGCGTAGGGATGGATCCTCGCCTTCGTTGCTTTCTGCCATGAGCCGGTTGGATTGCGAGCCAATTTCGCCAAGCGTGACCACGGTCTCGCGGCGAATCTCTGCGTCCTTGTCTTTCAGCAGCGGAATGAGAGGTGCTATGGCCGTTATGGCCTTGGGGCCGAGCTTTCCCAGCAACGCGACGGTCCCACCGCGAATGTCGGCATTCGTGCTTTTCAAGCCGACGAGCAAAGACGGCAACCCTTTCGTGTCCACCTTCCGTAAGGCGGATTCCGTTGCCTCGCGGGTGGAATAATCATTGTGATTCAAGCCTTTCAACCATTCGCCCAAGGACTTGCCGCCGTAACTCGGCTCGTCCTCCCCGGCTAAGGCGATGCGTTGGCAGTCGGGGAGCACGTACAAGACCAACAGAAGCAACACGGTCATGCCAAATCGTTGTCGCATGGATCTTCTCCCCACCGGGCGAGGGCGATGAATACACCCCCGGTAAGCCGGGGGCTATGGGGAGGCTCAGGGTATGCCGGCTCGCTTGGCCGCCTCGGGGTCGATCTGCTTCAGCACCTTGGCGGCCTCGCGGCGAATGAATCGGCTTTCATCGCTCCAGCACTCGATCAACAGAGGGACGGATGACTTCGCATCCGGACCGATTTGCCCCAGCGCCTCGATCGTCCGGATGCGGACATACCCCTTCTCGTCCTTCACCCTTTCGATCAGCGCCGGTACCGCGGACTTGGCCTCGGCTCCAATGGCACCCAACGCGCGGACGACGGCAAAGCGAACGTCTTCCTCTTTATCCTTCACCATGCGGATCAAATCGGGTACGGCCGACTTCGCTTGCGTGCCCAGGTCCCCCAGTGCCCAGGCAGCGTGCTCGCGGACGTCAGGGGCCTTGTCCGTCAAGGCCGCTACCAGGCGTGCCAGCATCGCCGGGAGGTTCCGCGGTTGAAGGCGAGCCAGGGCAACCGCCGCTCTCGTGCGAACAGCAGGAGCGGGATCGTCCAGGACCGCTTTCAGCGCTGGCGGCACAGCCATCCCCGGCGTACCAATGCGTCCCAGGGCAACGACGGCGAAAGCCCGAACCCGCTCCTCTCTGTCCTTCAGGCACTCCAGGAGGGCAAGTACGGCCGATTCCGCCTCTCGCTCGTAGCGGCCGAGGGCGGCGGCGGCCGATACGCGAACGGCGGCGTTCTTATCCGCCAGGGCCGAGGAGAACAGCGGGAGGACTGTCTTCGCGGGCAGATCGAGTTGGCTCAGGCCCTCGATGGCGGAGGACCGAACCGCCGGGTCTTTCAGCGCCTCGATGAGGGCGGGTGCGGCCGGCTTCGCCGCCGGACCGATGGCGCCCAACGCGCTGGCCGCGCTGATGCGAACATTTTTCTCCGCATCCTTCAGAGCATCCACCAAGGACGGTACCGTGTCGCTGGCCTCCGGACCGATCATCCCGAGCGCAAAGGCCGCGTCCGCGCGGACTTCCGCATCGAGATCTTTCAACGCCCGCTTCAATCGGGGCACAGCCGCTTTCGCCGCCGGGCCGAGTAACATCAGTTCCGATAGCACTCGACGCCGAGTCTTTACATCGGGATGAATCAAAGAGTCCGACAGGGCGATCACGGCCGCGGAGTCGGTTTCCGCGATCTCCGCTAGCGCCATGAGCGCGGACTCTCGAACCCAATCATCGGTATCCTTCAATGCCTGGGCTAACGCGGGGACTGCCGAGCGGGCTGCCGGTCGAAATCGTTTCAAGGCCATGGCTGCATCCCGGCGGACACTGGCATCCGAATCCTTCAAGAGGGCGGCCAGGTGTGGCACAACCGATTGGTTTCTCCACGCGATCTCACCGAGAGCACTGGCCGCGGCAGCGCGAGCATGGATATAAGGATCTTTCAGAGCGTCGAGGAGCGGAGGTACGGCCAACTTTGGATCGGCGCCGATCTGGCCAAGCGCCGGACGGCGCTGATAGCGCACGTTTTGATCCTCGTCTTTAACGGCCTCAAGGATGATGCGCGTCGCGGATTTCGCCTCCGCACCGATCCCGCCCAGGGCTTCGAGGATCGATGACCGCGAAGAGTCGGGCTTGGTCTTCCAGGCTTCCAGGAGCGCCGGAACCGCAGCCTTCGCCGCCGACCCGATATGGCCCAGCGCAGCAATGGCCGTCGAGTTGCCGCGCTTCATGGCGTCGATGAGGGCCGGCACCGCCGCTTTCGCTTCCGGACCAATCCTGCCCAGCGCGAGCGCGGCTGCAGAAGCGATGCCCTCATTCTCGTCCCGTAAAGCGAGGAGCAGCGCCGGCACCGCCGCCTTCGCATCCGGGCCGATCTCGCCCAGGGAGTGGATGGCGGCAGAGCATACTTTTTTGTCCTCGTCCTTCATGGCTTCAAGAAGCGCCGGGACCGCTACCTTAACCGCCCGCTCGACGAATGGCATGAGTCGAGCTTCCGGCGGCTTGCGGCGATCTGCGTTCGTTACCGCGACGCGACCGAATCTCGAACCGATCTTGCCCAGTGCGGCGGCGGACTCTTGGCGAACACGCACCTCTTTGTCTTTGAGGAGGGCAAGCAAGGGTTCTGCCGCCGACGCCGCTTTCGGGCCAATCCCTCCCAAAACTTGCGCCGCCGCGCAGCGGACATCCCCATCCTCACTTTTCAGGGCGCGGAGGAGAGAGGGCAACTCCCGTGCATCCACACGGCGCAAGGCGGATCGAGTAGCGGCGAAATCCTCGCTCAGCCCCTTCAGCCATTCGCTTAACGGCTTGCCGCCATAGCTCGGCTCCTTGTCGGCTGCCGCGAAGCCAATGCGCGGGGCATCCGCGAACGCAAGAAGGGTCAGCACGAGCACCACGGGCGGAATCGTGAAACGACGCATGGTCTTCTCCCGAGGGCGAGGGCTAATTCGGCCGGACCACCGCGCACATCTTTGTTCGAGGGATCTCGGTTATTGTCGGCCGGAAGAGCGTGGAACGCAAGAACTGCCCGGTAAGCTGTCGCGGGAGGATACCAGGGTCATTTCCTGTTGCGTGGGTCTTCGGGTTGTCTCCTTGTGTGGGCAAGAAGGCCGCCCTTTTCGGGAGCGGGCTCGCTTGAGGTTGAGCAACCTTCCCTCCATTGGCGGGAAGACGGCTTCCGCAAACAGGCCGTAGGCAGTTTGGCAGTTTGGCAGTCTCGCCTCCCGGAATCGACGTAAGGCATTGTGATCAAATAGGTTGGCGGGTAGTCCCCACTCTGCCAAATCGGTCGTGCGTTTGGCAGGGTGGCAGACGGCCCGACCCTCCCTTTTCGGCTTGCCGTGGCTGCCGGATCGGGTCCACGGATCGTGGTGGCATTACCTTCAGTCCACGATATACAATAGAGCCACTCCCCGTTGATGCAGAGTTTCCACCCAGGATTACTTCCCCATGAGTTCCTCGTTCACCGATCAACCGCATCCGCGCGACCCGCAACGCGATCCCGGTTACACGCCGACGCCCCCGGCGCCCGGCCCCAATCGGGAAGCGGACGACGATCAAGAGGCCCCCCTTCCCCGGCTCGGCAGTCTGGCCCAGACGGCACGCGGCAAAGAACTCCAGAAGGCCAAACGGATTCTTCTGGCCATTGGCGTCCTGACCGTGCTGGTGAACCTTGTCGGTTTGTTCACGACGCCAACCCTCGTTAAGGGTGTAATCGACCAGGAGATTATCAAAGCGGGCGGTCACGGCCGGGTTGATCCGGTGCGGGTCCAGGAAGAAACCGATCGTCTGCTCGTGCTGAACTATCTGCTCGACGGCGTCTTTCTCTTTCTCGGCGTGTTGTTCGTTATCTTCGGGCTGCTCATCTATCGCTTCCCCGTCCCGGCAACGATCATTAGCCTGACGCTCTACTTGCTGGCCACTTTGTCGATGGCCCTGATCGATCCGCTCCTTTTAGTGAGTGGGGTCATCTTTCGCATCATTTTCGTGGTCGCCCTCGCCAAGGCGATCCAGTCCGCGCTGGCCTACGAAAAATCGCGCCGCGCGGCCGAAGAATACGGTCCGTTATGAGGCCACAGGTTTGCCGGAGGAAAGCTGCCGGAGGAAAGCTATGGTCGGCCAGATGATCCGGAGTCCGTGGTCCCCTCCCGTCGGGGTTTTTCTGTGGTTGCTGATCGCGGTGTCGCTGGACGTGCTGGCGGCGGTGGAAGCGAACGTTCACTACGCGGTTTTATCGCTGTGGCCGTGGTTGGCCGCCGGATTCCTATGGCGCGTGCGGAACAGGCCGTTTATCGCCCGCTTCACGGAGACCGCCCTGGAGGTGGAGCAGCCGCCGCAACAAATACTCTACGCGAACCTGCAAGGGCTGCTAGCCCCACGCCGGCCGGCCAACCCCTTCAAGGCCGGGCCACGCTCCTACTTGATCCAGGTGATCCACACCGGCGGCGTCCTGAGCATCCCAGCCCGGATCGACGTTCCCTCCGATGAGGTGTTCAGCTTCCTATATCGGCAGTTCACGCCGTCCGGGTCGCGCAGACGTGCCCGGTGCGCTGGAAGGGTTCCTGCGCCGCAAGGAGCGCATGTTCGGACCCGAGCGTGTCTGGACCTATCGGGCGCGGAGCCATCTGGGCCGCAATAAACAGTATCGTGGGCTGACCGCGTTCTTCCTGGCGTTGACGTTGGCGTCGGCCGGTTGGTTCGCCTGGGGCATCGTGCGGCAAGAGCCGGGCTGGATCGTCGGGGGAGTGGCCGGCGTGTTTTTCGGCGTGATGTTGACGCTGGTGTACTGGCTGGCGGGCCGGCAGAGTTTGGCGAGCGTCCGCAAATGGCGGCAGGCGGGGTTGGTCATCGCGCCGGACGGATTGGCCCTGGTTCAAGGGGACTTGGTCGGCGAGTTGAGCTGGGACGAGGTGCGCGAGGTGAAACTCGGCAAGGCCGAGTCCGCATTCTGGATCACGGCGCTGGGCAGTCCCTGGCTCTCCTATGAGGTCACAACGTCCGGGCAACAAAACAAGGGGCTTGTCCTCAAAGTCGAGGGCGCCGTCATCGTCATCGCCGACATCTACGATCGGCCGCTGTCTCTGCTCTATCAGCACATCCGGTATCATTGGCGAGGCGAAACGGCCGGGGAGGGCTGGAAATCCGAGTCCATGTCGCCCGCTTCCGGCGCGGGAGTAGTACCGGCCGATTCAGGGGATGTACCTCCGTTGTCCTCGGAGGGGATCGTGGGACACGGTTGATCCGCCTCCTCGGGTTTGTTGATTTTTGCCGTGCCCTCCCCATTTGGACGCAACTCCGTCGAACGTATTCCGGCCGGCAGCAGCCGCACGCCGGAGCTGAACGGAGTCCGCGGCGTCGGGGCGTCCGGACTGCCGCGCCAGCTTTCGACCCATTGCTGCCACGACAGCGGCACGCGCGCGAAAATCACGCGAATCGGATCGAGCGATGGCCAGGCCGGTTCCAATTCTCCCTCGCTGTTACGCGGCTTCAGCGGGCCTTTCGGCGTGGTTAGGTCGTAGAGGATCGGAGCACCAGGCCTGCCCTCGGCTTCGACAACGAGGTTGCGAGCGGTCAGCGTGAAGCAGGTCGCCTTCGGCGGAAGGTTCTCGCGCACTTGCTCGCGCACCAGGTCGATGCCGGCCAGTTTGTACACGCCGCCCAGCGCCGTCGTCACCGCCTGCCGCTGTTCATCGCCCAGTGATTCCAGCCAGCTCGGATCGCGGATGCTCGCCACCAGCCAGCCGGCCTGGTCCTCCCATTCCACGCGGGCAGCTCCGACGGCATTGGGCCGCACCAGTTCGATGCCGATGCGCTTGGGCGTCAGCACCACGGCGCCGACGGCCAGCGATTCGCCCTTCCAGCGCGAGCTTTCTTGCAATAGCTTCACCAACTCGCGCTCGATCAGCCGCCGGATGGTGGTCTCGACCTCGGCGAGGGCGTGCCGGCAAGTCCGGGCCGTCCGCCAACTGCCGGTGCGAATGCCTTCGCGCTCCGCCTCACGCAACCTGGCATAAAGTTTCGGCACCGTGCCCGAGTGAAAGCCCGGCTGCAACAGTTGCCGCACCGTCTCACCGTGCGGCCCGACGCCAACGGCCCGCAGCTGCTCGTCGCGGTTGGCCCGATAAATCCGCCAGTTCTCTTTCATCTCCCAGAACAGAAAACCGAACAGGTCGGGAAGCAGCCAGACCGTAGGCACGGCGATTATCCAGGCCAGGATCGGGCCGAGGACGGGTTCGAGCGGGTGAACCAGCCCTTCGGTCAGCGGTTTGACGACGGGTACCATGAACTTGGCCGCCAGGTACGACACCGGCGCCTTGAGCGGGTTGAATCCCGGCTCGATCAAGACGACCAGATAAAACCGCGCCAGCCAGGCGATCGGATACCACAAGAGTCCGCCGACCGTGCGGACGACGAGGGACAGTTGGCTGTCACCCTGCCGGTAGCGCAGCCATTCGTCCACGGTGTGCAGCACGTATTCCATCGTGTCGATGGTCCGCTTGAACGCCCACAGAATCAGGCGCAAGAGTCCCGGCAACAAGCCCGCGCGGAGCGATTCGTAGAGGTCGGCGAACGCTTGCAGGAGCCCCTCGCCGACGGCCTTGCCGAAGCGCGAGTTCGAGCGCCAGATTGACGAGCAGGAAGGCGATCAACTGGGACGGCCACGACGGCAGCGCTTCGGCGGGAAGGATGCGCAACACGAGCACAGTCACGACGGCTGGCTTGAAAACGAACGACCAGAACAGGTTGAACCACCAGCTATCCAGCGCCCGTTGCACCATCGGCAGGCGTACTACATACACCGGCAGGTCGATGAACAGGCCGCGCAGGGCGCGATAGGCCAGCATCAGGGCTTGCCGGCACCGCCGGCGAAACCACCGCACATGCAACAGCGCCAGCAGGAAAAACCCCAGCAAAACCGTGGACGCCAATTTGAGAGCCAACAACTCCCTTTCGTAATGATAGGCTCGCGCTGCCTCGCTCTGTCCGTCCTCGTCTTTCTCGGCCTGCGTCGAGGGCGGCATGAACGGCCCGACCGTCTTCTCGATGACGTTTCGCGCATCAAACCCGGTCGGACTGAAGTGATTGACGAGCACGTCGGTGCCCTGGACCATGACCGCCGCCCCGCCGAACGGCAAGAGCAGAAAGAGCACGAGCCAACGGCCAATCGCGGTGCCGAACGCCGGCGCGGTCAATCGCTCCAGCCAGCGCAGATAGACCTCGCCGGGTCGATAAACGCCGTCCAGCGCCGTCGCCAGGCGGCGATCCAGGCGCAAAAGCGGATCGCCGCGCAAGAAAAACTCATGCGGGTCGTGCAGGTCCGGCATCTTGAGCTGATTGCGGGAGACGGTGTCGCGCAGGTCGCTGAACGTCAAAAAGCCCAGCTCGACGATGCGGTCGAGAATCTCCTCGATCATGCGGGCGAAGGCGGTGCGCTCCGGCGCGTTGCTCGGCTGCAAACCCACACTCAGAAGCGCGTCGCCAAGGACCGGCCGAAACCGCCCGCGCAAGCGTTCCTCGCAGTGTTGCAAGGCAGATTGCAGCAAGCGGGCCAGGTGTTGCCGTTCATCGTCCGCCAATCGCGCCTGCGTCAAACGCTGGGCCGCGCTGCGAAGATGCCGGGTGATGCGCACCAGCCGTTGACTCGGCAATGCGCGCTTGATCGGACGATTGCCGCCCGAGGCCAGCCAGGTCACAAGATCCAGGGCGTAAATGTCGCGCTCGTTATCGACGCCGACTTTTTGCAGGTCGAACAACAGCGCTGCCTCGACCGGCCAACTGCCCTGGTCCGCCTTGTCCAGAAGCGACGGCAGATCCTTGAGCCATTCGTCCGCCTCGCCGTCCGTCAGTTCCAGGGCGGCCTGCAAGCGCCGGGTCAGCAAGCGCAAGTCGTCGTGGGCTTTTTCGAGGGTCGAATCTTCCAGCGACGCCGGGGCGACGCGGGCGGCCTTGGTGCGCAGGATCGCCGCCCGCACCGTGTTGCCCTCCTGTTCCGCCCGGTCGGCGGCGTGGGCCAGTCTCCAGTAGTAATCGTGCGACTCGTCGGAGCTAGTATCGGTGCGCACCACCGGATCGGGAGCGCCGGCCAGCCGGGTTTGCGCGAACAGGGCCGCCGCGTTCACGTTGCGCCCCAGCAGTTCGTCGATCTTCGCGGGATTGTCCAGCCCCGGAAAGTAAATCGGCAGCAGGTTGCTGGCGAAGTAGCGCAGCTCCAGATACACGGCCGCAAACTCGATGAACACGGCCGTTTCGTCCTGCGCGTCGCCGGGCAGCAGATATTTCTCTTGACCCAGCACCATGCGAATTTCCGCGAAGGTGCCGGCGCCGATCTCGGCGATTCGCTCGCGGATCATCGCCGGGGGAAGCCGGCCGTCGTTGACCTCTTGCCGCAGCGCCCGGTGAATGCAGCCGTGAAACAAGCGCTTCCAGTAGGTGAGCAGGATGGACTCGCCCTCGCGCGAGGCCAGCGCGTTGGGCGTGGGCCGGGCCAACAGAATCACCGTGGGCGGCAGCAGACGATCGGGTTCGAGGTCCAGCTCGTCCTGTTCGACGTAGCGATAGAGCGCTTGCCGATCGACAACGTAACAGCGGCGGTGCGGCACCTGCTCGAACAGGTTGGACAATCGGTGCTGGCTCTGGATCAGGCGATCGAGCACGCGCGGCGAGACCAGCACCGCCGCGGGGTCGGCCGCTCGTAACGCCTGCTGCAATTCGCTCAATCGCATCGCCGCGCTCCCGTTGCTCGACGCTGAGGCTCCCTAGCCCCTTCTACGTTTGTACTCGATGGCAGTGTACCAAACCATTGATTCTCTGCGAATCTGGCTTGTGGCGCGAGCCACTGGAACGATGGGGTGGGGAGGGAGGATTCCGTGCGGTGAATGCAGATATGCTATGAACCCGCGGCGGCAGCGAGGGGTGTTCTCGCTGCCGCCGCGGGCGGGCAATGGAAGCCGAGTCTTACTCGAACAGGACGGTGATATCGAATCCGAGCAAGGTGACGCGCTCCAGGTAGCCGGCTCCGTCGTAGGTGGACACCAGCGGGAAGCCGAACAGGTTGTCCGTCACCGTCTCCGTCCTGTTGGCGTTGACCGTCTCTACTCCCTTGAGGAAGTCGTCGAACAATTCCAGCAGAAACGGCTTGTGCAACTCTGGCGGCGTCGGACTCGGCGTCGAACCCCCGCTCCCACCCGTCGAGCCGCCGGCCGGCGGAGCCGCCGACACCTGCACGGCGCCGAGGTCGATGGGACCGTTCGCCGGCCGAGGCTGGCCGCGCTGATCGGTAGTTGGAGCGAGTGAAGGATCGCCGGTGCCGAGGACAGGGCTGCCCGACTGCGGCAGCAGGGTCGGCACCAGACCGCCGTTGTTTTGCAGGGGGCCGAGCTTGGGGTCGGCCGTGCTGACGACGAGGCTGCTGGGAAGGTCTGCGTCGAACGACGTGATGAGATTGTGACTGCCGCTGACCGTCGCTGTGTTGGTGCCTGTGCCGAAGGCCAGGGAGCTGAGGTCGTTTCCGTTGTCGTCGTTATTGAGGGCCACGATACAGTTATTGAGCACCAGAGTGGCCGTTACCGGATTGCCCGTGTCGATATCGCTTCCGTAGGCTGCATTAAAGATGGCGCCTGCTAGTGCGCCCCTTGCCGCGGTTGTCGCGGGGTGGACGGCGTTACCGACCAGGGTATCGTTGGTGAGGGTGACGGTGCCATCGAAATTGAAAATCGCGCCGCCCACGCCCACGCCACCGTTCCCTTGGGGAGCAGCGCTGCCGCCCTGAGCGCTATTCTCGGTGAAAGTGCAATTGACACAGGTGACCATTCCACTGCCGGGATGAGCGGAATCGGCCCCCATGTTGAAGATGGCGCCGCCCATGCCGGCGCCGCCGCCGCCAAAGGCACCGGAGCTGTCGCCGGCAAAGAGGCCGCCTCTGGTATCATCGCCGCCCGAGACGTTCTTGCCGCCCGCGCCGGCACCAAAGCCGCCGCCGCCGCCGATGTCGAAGCCGAAGCCTCCGCCGCCGCCGAAGCCGCCGTATCCGCCGCCATCCGCGCCCTCGCCGCCGCCCCCGACGCCCCCCCCACCGCCGCCGCCGGTGTCGCCGCCGTTGGTGCCGCTGGCGAGTCCGCCTTTGCCTGTGAAGCCGCCGTCACCGGAATTGATAGCATTGCCGGTGCCCCCGCCTTGACCGCCGTAACCGCCGCCAAATCCACTAAAGCCACCGCTGACGCCGGGAAACAGGTCCGTGGCGTCGCCGCCGGGGGTACTGGCCCCCATAAAGTTATCGCCTCCGCCGCCGCCGCCGGTGTTGCCCTTGCCGCCGCCGCCAGCGGTGCTGAAAGCGGAGCCGCCGAAACCGCCGCCATTGCTATTGCCGAAGGGTGAATTTTGGCCCATACCTCCGCCGCCGTTGCCGGCGCTGGCAATGTTGCTGCTGCCGCCCAACGCCTCATTGTTCGCGAACGTCACGTCCGTCAGGTTCAGGGCACCCTGGTTGAAGATGGCTCCGCCCGCCCCCAGGCCGCCGCCACCCTGGTTGCTATCGCCGCCCTTGGCAATACCGTTTTCCAGCGTCACGTTGTCCATCGTCAGGCTGCCTGATCCAAATAACCCCCGCCACCTACGTAAAACAGCCGAAGATCTGGTGTCAGAAACCCCGCCTTCACAAAACGCTCAATCGTCGCTCCATTGCCGTGGATGGTCAGGTTGTTCCCGACATACGGCAGGCCGTTGGGTCCGTAAAAGTTATTGTTCACGGTCTGTAAGGTGTAGGTGCTGTTCGTAAGGTTGATGACGTTGCTCGAATCGCCGTTGGCGTTGGCCGTCTCCATCGCGTTGATCAGCCCCTGCGTATCGCCGGCGGCGATGTTGAAGACGGTGGGCACCGTGCGGTCCTCCAGCACTTCCATAGACGGCCGCACTCGCCGCTGTGAGAAGACGTCCGGTCGGGTCGAGGAAGCCTTCCGCGAGCGGCTACCGAACCAACGATGTTGAAATGCACGCGACCACAAGGAACGAGACACGGCATACCCTCTTTCAGGGCGAACGTCCCGGAAGGGGGTCGCTCGCCCGGATTCCAACCGACCACTTACCGCGACAACCATTGTCGCGCCTCGATGTGCTTGACCCAGCGGGAGGACTACTTCGTTCCCCTCCTCAGGGAGTACGTCGGGTTAGGACACGGCGCGAGAGGAAAAAGGGGACGCATCAGCGGGCAGCGAGAGGAGAGAATGTTTACAACGGATCGCTCCGAGGGTATTCTGTACTCGCCCAGGCCCGAGCGCAAGTGTCTCTCACCGTGGCGATCCCTTCGACCCATATCTCCCTGTTGTGCGACCTCAGAGAGGACGGCCGCCGCGACGAGGCGTGGAGGGTGTTCCACGCCCGCTATCGCGAGGTGATCTTCGGCTGGTGCCTGCGCCGCGGACTGCCACCGGACGGTGCCGAGGATCTGACCCAGGACATCCTGCTGAAGCTGTTCCAGCAGCTGCCGCGCTACCGCCACGACCCGGAGAAGGGGCAGTTCCGCGGCTGGCTCAAGGCCGTCGTCAACAACGCTCTAACCGACTTCTGGCGGCGACAGCAAGGACGGCCCGAGCGCGGTGTCGGCGGCACGGCCTTCCTGGAGCGTTTGGGCGGACTTGTCAATCCCGAGTCGGCGGACGAATTGAGCAGCGCCATCGAGGGCCAGGCCCAGACCACCGCGGCCGAGATCCTCGAGCGCATCCGCGCCAAACTCAAGGAAACGACCTGGCAGGCCTTTTATCAGACGATGGTCGAGCAGCGCCCGGCCGCCGACGTGGCCTCGGAGCTGAAGTTGAGCGTCGCCTCAGTCTACAAGGCGAATTACCGCGTCAAGCAAATGCTGCTACAGGAGTACCGACATGTCCACACCGACCGTGGCCTACCCGACACCTTGTCCGGCTCCGGAAACACTGGACAGGCTCCTGCGTGACGAACTCGATCCGACCGAGGCCAGACCCGTGGAGGAACACATCGGCGCTTGCCCCGGCTGCCAGCAGGTACTCGGCCGGCTGGTTGGGAGCCTGCCCGACGCGCTGGCAAAGCAAGGCCCGGCCACGGATGATGTTCCGCCGTCCCTGCCCGGATACACGCCGCTGGGCCGCATTGACGCAGGCGGCATGGGGGTGGTGTGGCGTGTCCGCGACTTGCAGTTCGGCCGCGACCTCGCGGTCAAGGTGATGGCGTCATGGGGCCGTGCTTCCACCCGGCTGGTCGAGCGGTTCCTCGCCGAAGCGCAGGTCTGTGCGCAGCTGACTCACCCGTCCATCGTGCCGGTCCACGCGATGGGTCGGCTCACTGACGGCCGGCCGTACTACACCAAGAAGCTGGTCGAGGGGCGGACGCTGGCGGCGCTGCTGGGAGAGGGACCGGCCCCGGCGGCGCGGCGGATGGAGTTCGTGCAGATCTTCCGCCAGGTCTGCCAGGCCGTAGCCTTCGCCCACGCCCGCAGGGTGATTCACCGCGATCTCAAGCCGGAAAATATCATGGTGGGGGCGCACGGAGAGGTCCAGCTGATGGACTGGGGCCTGGCCAAAGTGCTCGCCGATTCCGTCTCCACCCCCCAGGCCGCAGAGGGCACGGAATCGACGGGGATCGAACCGGATTCAGCTCCCGATTTCCGATCCGCAGAGGGGGCGGCCTCGACGGTGGTCGAATCGGAGGGCGCGAACGGCACCCGGACGCGGGCCGGCAGCGTATTGGGGACGCTCGCCTACATGGCGCCGGAACAGGCACGGGGACTGGTCGAGGAGGGCGATCGGCGCTCGGACGTGTTCGGGTTGGGGGGATCCTGTGCAACATCCTCACCGGCGAACCGCCCTACACCGGCCCGAGCGCTGAGGCGATCCGCTTGCGAGTGGCCGAAGCCGATCTGGAAGAAACGCTGTCCCGGCTGCGAGGCTGCGGCGCCGACCCGGAGCTGACTGGGCTGGCCGAGCGCTGTCTGACACCGAGGAAGGCGGATCGCCCCCCCGATGCGGGGGCTGTGGCCGTAGAGGTGGCGTCTTATGTTACCGGGGTGGAGGAGCGCTTGCAGCAGGAGCGTCTGCGGCGCGAACGGGAGCAGGTGCAGGCCGCCGAGGAACGGCGGCGGCGACGGTTGTGGATGGGACTGGCGGTGTCGGTCCTCGTGGCAGTGTTCCTCTTGGCCGCCGGCTTGGTGGTTGTCAACCACTTGCGGCGGCAGGAACAGGACGCCAAGGATCTGGCCCAGCGGCGCGAGCAGGAGACGCGCACGGTCCTGGATGAGCTGTCCTCGACGGTGATCGACGACTGGTTGTCCCGCCAGCCGCAACTCAGCCCGGAACAGAAGGAGTTTTTGAAAAAAGGACTGGCCTATTACGAGAACTTCACGCGCGAGACGGGGCAGACGCCCGAGGGCCGTGCCGCCCTGGCGCAGGCCCACCGGCGGGTGAGCACCATCCGCCGGCAGCTCGGTCTGTTGCCCGAGGCGGAAGAAGCCCGCCGGCGCTCGGCGGACCTATTGGAGGCGCTGGCCCGAGAGTTCCCAGCGGTCACGGCCTACCAGCGCCAGGCGGCGGAGACGCTCCAGGGGCTGGCGGTGATCCTCAGGGACCGCGGCGACTACCGCAAGGCGGTGCCGATTTCCGCCGAGGCCATCCGCTACCAGCAAGAGGTCGTGCAACGGGACTCCGGAGATGCCGTCGCCCGAGCGGACCTGGCGAACATGCACACCTACCGGGGTGCCCTGCTCAATGACCTGAGACAGTGGGACGAGGCGGAGACTTCTCTCGGCGCGGCCCTCACGATCCTGAAGGAACTGGTCGAAGCTTTCCCCACCAACTCCCTCTACCGGCAGAACCTGGCCGCCGCTCACCACACCCGGTGGACTCTGTTCCACGCCCAGGACAAGGACGAGGAGGCGGAGGCATCCGTCCGCCAGGCCCTCGCTATCCTGAAGCAACTCGTCGCCGACTTCCCCCAAAACAACTGGTTCCGTCTCAAATTGGCCGAGGGCTACTCCGGCCTGGGCATAACGCTGACGAAGCGGAAGCGACTGAGCGAGGCCAGGGATGCGCAGGGCGAAGCCATCGCCGTCCTGAAACCGTTGGTCGCCGACTTCCCCTCCGTCCCGAAGTACCGTCAGGATCTGGCGAGCTTTTACAACAACCTGGCCATTGTGCTCGAAGACATGGGGAAACTGGATGAGGCGGAGGCGACAACCCGCCAGACCATCGCCATCCGCGAAAAGCTGGTCCAGGACTTTCCCGCTGTCCTCGAGCATGCCGTGTACCTCGGCAGCAACTATGACAACCTTGCGGGTTTTCTCAAGGACCACGGCCGGATGGCCGACTCCCTGGAGTGGGCCGGCAATGCCGTACACATCCTCGAACCGATCGTGACCCGGGAAGGCCGCCACGCTTTCGCGCGCCGCTGTTTATGCACCAGTCGTGCCAACCATGCCCAGGCGCTCGACTGGCTGGGCCGTCACGCCGAGGCGGTTCCGGACTGGGACCGGGCCATAGCCCTCGACGACGGCTCCCGCATCGGCATCTTTAAGAGCCGGCGTGCCCTCTCGCTGGGCGATCACGCCCAGGCGGTGGCCCTGGCCCAGGAGCAGGCTCGGGCCAAGGGCGTGAAGAACAAAACGCTCTACAAATGCGCCCGCGTCTGTGCCCTCGCCTCGGCGGCAGTCAAGGAAGATTCCAGCTTACGGGAACGCTACGCCGAGCAAGCCGTCGAGTTTCTGCGACGAGCGATTGTCGCCGGCTACTCGGGCGATCCCCGTCCCGGCCCCGGGAAGGACGAAGCGTTCGACTCGCTCCGCGGACGAAAGGATTTCGGGCAGCTCGTGAAACAACTGGACGCCAAGATGGCCGCCCACGATAACGGCCGAAAGTAGGGACTAGGTCTACCCTCGCACGGCAATTGGATGGGAGATTCAATGGACTGCCATTTTGCCGTCCTGGCAGGCCACTCCCTGCCATTTGAACGCCCGTTCACGACCTTTTCTCCTCCTTTTTGAAGCGGTAAAATCGCAACTCCCTTTTTTATTGACACTTACGCTGGTCACTATCCAGGCGATTTCTTGGCACTGGACTTGCTCTTTCCTTAGGCATTCGTGCCGCCTGATTCATCTCTTTCGATCTACGGGCAAGGCTCTTGAGCGGTACGAGGTGGGAGCCTTGCCGGGGGAGTGCGAATGGACATCAATCGTTTCACGGAAAAAGCTCAACAATCCTTGCAGGACGCACAGCGACTGGCCGCGCGCGGCGGACAGCAGCACGTCGATGTCGAGCACCTTCTCGCCGCCTTGCTCGATCAGGAGCCGGGCCTGGCCACGTCCATTCTGCGCAAAGCCAACATAAACCTCGAGGGCCTGAAGCGCCGCGTCCAGCAGGAAGTCGAGCGTTTGCCGCGTGTCAGTGGCGGCAGCGGCGAGTCGATCAGCAGCCGGCTCAACCGCGTGCTCATGCAGGCCGAGGACGAGGCCAAGCATTTCAAGGACGAGTATGTATCCGTCGAGCATCTGCTACTCGCGCTCATTGCCGACACCGGCTCGACGGGGCGACTGCTAAAGGAATTCGGCGTCACTCGCGATCGGCTGATGAACTCGCTACAAGAAGTGCGCGGCAATCAGCGCGTGACCTCGCAGAACCCCGAATCCACTTACGAAGCCCTGGAGAAGTACGGCCGCGATTTGACGAAGATGGCGGCGCAGGGCAAACTCGATCCGGTCATCGGCCGCGACGACGAGATCCGCCGGGTCATTCAGGTGCTATCGCGCCGGACCAAGAACAATCCGGTGCTGATTGGAGAGCCTGGCGTCGGCAAGACGGCGATCGTCGAAGGACTTGCCCAGCGCGTCGTCCGAGGCGACGTGCCGGAGGGGTTGAAGAAACGCCGCATCGTCGCACTGGACATGGGTGCGCTCATCGCCGGGGCCAAGTTCCGCGGCGAGTTCGAGGAGCGTCTCAAAGCCGTCCTCAAGGAAGTGCAGGAGGCACAGGGCGAGATCATTCTGTTCATCGACGAGTTGCATACGGTGGTCGGTGCCGGCAAGGCCGAAGGCGCGATGGACGCCGGCAACCTGCTTAAGCCGATGCTGGCCCGCGGCGAACTGCACTGCATCGGCGCGACCACGCTCGACGAATATCGCCAGCACATCGAGAAGGACGCCGCCCTGGAACGGCGCTTCCAGCCGGTCATGGTCGATCAGCCGTCCGTCGAGGACACGATTTCGATCCTGCGCGGCCTGCGCGAGCGCTACGAGGTCCATCACGGCGTCCGTATCAAGGATGCGGCGCTCGTCGCCGCCGCCGTACTTTCCAATCGCTACATATCAGATCGCTTTTTGCCCGATAAGGCTATTGACCTCGTCGATGAGGCCGCCGCCAAGCTGCGCACCGAGATCGACAGTATGCCGGCCGAACTGGATGAGATCACCCGCCGCACCATGCAACTCGAAATCGAGCGCGAGGCGCTGAAGAAAGAAAAAGACACGGCTTCGCGCGATCGGTTGGCCAAGCTCGAAAAGGAGTTGGCCGAACTGAAGGGCGAGTCGGATACCCTCAAGGCGCAATGGCAGGCCGAGAAAGAGGGCGTGCAGAAGCTGCGCGATTTGCGCGAGCAGATCGAGCAAACGAAGGTCGCCATCGAGCAGGCCGAACGGCAATACGATCTCAACAAGGCCGCCGAACTGAAGTATGGCCGAATGCTGGAACTGGAAAAGAAACTCAAGGCTGAGGAGGAACAGCTCGCCTCCAAGCAGAGCACGGCCCGGCTCATCAAGGAGGAAGTGGACGAAGAGGACATCGCCGAGGTCGTCAGCCGGTGGACGCATATCCCGGTGTCGAAGCTGCTGGAGGGCGAGGTACAGAAGTTGCTTCAACTGGAGGGAGAACTGCATCGCCGGGTAATCGGCCAGGATGAGGCCGTCTTGGCCGTGGCCGAGGCGGTGGTGCGGGCGCGTTCGGGTCTGAAAGATCCGAATCGGCCGATCGGTTCGTTCATCTTTCTGGGGCCGACCGGCGTCGGCAAGACAGAGCTGGCGCGGGCGCTGGCGGAGTTTCTCTTCGACGACGAGCGGGCCATGATCCGCATTGATATGTCGGAGTACCAGGAGAAACATACGGTGGCGCGGCTGCTCGGCGCTCCGCCGGGCTACATCGGCTTCGAGGAGGGCGGCCAGTTGACCGAGGCCGTCCGGCGCCGGCCATACTGTGTTATTCTCTTCGACGAGATCGAGAAGGCGCACCCCGATGTTTTCAACGTGCTGCTGCAAATGCTCGACGATGGCCGGCTGACCGATGGCCAGGGGCGGACGGTCGATTTCAAGAACACGATCGTCATCATGACCTCGAACATCGGCAGCCAGCGCATCTTGCAATACAAGGGTTCCTACGTCGGCGAGATCTACGACCGCATGAAGAACGCCGTGCTCGACGAGCTGCGCAAGCACTTCCGGCCGGAGTTCCTCAACCGCGTCGATGAGATCATCGTCCTCCACGCCCTAAGCACGGAGCACCTGAAAAAGATCGTGGACATTCAGCTGGCCCGCCTGCGCCAGCGGCTGGAGGAGCGGCACATTCACCTGGAGCTGAGCGAGCGGCGCGCGAGCATTTGGTGGAAGTCGGTTATGATCCGGCCTACGGAGCGCGGCCGCTGAAACGGACGCTCCAGAAGGAAGTGGAGACTGCCCTGGGCCGGCTGCTCTTGCAAGGCAAGGTGCGCGACGGCCAGACGGTTAACGTCGATTACAACCCGGACAGGGGAGGTTTGACCTTTACCCCGGTTACACCCTAGTGGTTAGCGACGCTTCGCATAAGCGTCTGAAGAACGCTTCTGCGAAGCGTCGCTAAACGGCCAGAGGACGACAGCGATGTCTAAAGATTTCATCCGCATCATGCACGCCTTCTTTTTGCCGGCGGCGGAGCGATGCATCGACTCGCCCTGGTGTCCTGCCGCCGACATCTACCGCACACGGAACGGCTGGATCGTCAAGTTCGAGTTGGCCGGCGTTCGCGCGCAGGACATCGACCTGACGGCGCGGGGCCACCGATTGACGCTCCGCGGCGTCCGCCGCGACTGCACCGCCCTGGAAGGCTGCCGCTATTACCAGATGGAAATCGCTTACAGTCATTTTGAGCGCAGCCTGGAACTGCCTTGCGACCTGGAACGGGCCGACATCACGACCGAATACCGCGATGGCATGTTGCTCGTTCACATCCCCGACGGAGGCGACTCTTGACTCCCAACGAAAACGTGGTGGTCCTGCCCGTACTGCCCCTCAAAAATACGGTCCTGTTCCCGCACCTGTTCATGCCGCTGGCCGTAGGCCGGCCCAACTCGATGGCGGCCATCGAAGCGGTACTGGCGACCGAGGAGAAATCGTTCGTCGTCGCCGCCCAGCGCGACGCCGACAACGAGCAGCCCGGCCTCGACGACCTGTACCCCGTCGGCACCCGCGCAGTCATCAAGAAGATGGCCCGCGGCGAGGGCGTCATCGAGCTGATCGTCCAGGGTATGGAACGCGTCAGCATCCTCAAGGCAGAGCAGACCGAGCCGTTCTTGCGAGCCAGGGTGCAGCCGATGCCTGAGCCGACGGACACGGGCACGGAGACTGAGGCGACCTACCGTGCGACCATTGACCTCGCCGGCCGGGTGCTGGAGTTGGCCCAGGTGCAGGTGCCGGTCAACATCCAGCAGCTCGTCGCCCAGACGCAGGATCCGCTGCGTTTCGCCTACATGATCGGCTCGATGCTCAGCTT
Organism: uncultured Planctomycetota bacterium; assembly: GCA_963767535.1. GTDB lineage: Bacteria > Planctomycetota > Planctomycetia > Gemmatales > Gemmataceae > JAJPHU01. Next base: position 1,725,051 of record CAVYEC010000003.1, on the reverse strand, counting down.
GGACGTGCCGCGCGAGCAGCGCTTCTGGAAGCGCCGACGCGGGCCGAGGCGCTGCGGCTGTTGCACGGCTACCTCAACCACGAGGTGCAGGTGCTGGAGCTGCGCAAGCAGATCAGCACGCAAGCCGAGTCGGAGATGACCAAGCAGCAGCGCGAGTATATGCTCCGCCAGCAGATGCAGGCCATCCAGCAGGAACTCGGTGAGAAGAACCCCGAAAAAGCCGAGGTGGACGAGCTGCGCCGCCGGCTGAGCGAGGCCGACCTGCCCGACGACGTTCGCAAGGAGGCTGAACGCGAGCTGGGCCGGCTGGAACGGTTGCCGACCGCCGCCCCCGATTATCAGGTCATCCGCACGTACCTGGATTTCGTCCTCGAACTGCCGTGGAAGAAGACCACCACGGACATCATCGACCTCGGCCACGCCCGCCAGGTTCTCGCCGAGGACCATTACGACCTGCGCGACATCAAGGACCGCATTCTCGAAGACCTCGCGGTGCTGAAGCTGAACCCGGAGGCCAAGGCACCGATTTTGTGCCTAGTCGGCCCGCCGGGCGTCGGCAAAACTTCGCTGGGCCAGTCGATCGCGCGATCGCTCGGCCGTAAGTTCGAGCGCATGAGCCTGGGCGGTTTGCACGACGAGGCCGAGCTGCGTGGCCATCGCCGCACGTACATTGGGGCAATGCCCGGCCGGCTCTTGCAAGCGATCCGCCGCGCCGGTGTGAAAAATCCGGTGTTGATGCTCGACGAGATCGACAAGCTGGGACGCGATTACCGCGGCGACCCGGCCAGCGCCATGCTGGAGGTGCTCGACCCGGCGCAGAACAACCAGTTCCGCGATAATTACCTCGACCTGCCGTTCGACTTGTCGAAGGTGTTTTTCATCACGACGGCGAACAGCCTGGACACGATCCCGCGGCCGCTCCTGGATCGCATGGAGATCATCCGCCTGTCCGGGTACAGCGAGGAAGAAAAGATGCAAATCGCCGAGCGCTATCTGCTGCCGCGCCGGCTGAAGGAGACCGGATTGACGGCGGAGCAATTGAAGATTCAGCCCGAAGCGTTGCGGCGGATCATCGGCCGCTACACTCGTGAGGCCGGCGTGCGCGAGCTGGAACGTACACTCGGCCGCGTCGCCCGCAAGGTGGCGCGGCGCTTCGCCGAGGGACAAACGGAGCCGGTCAACGTCGCGGCCGGCGACCTGGCCGAGTTACTCGGCCCGGAGCGCGTCCGTCCGGAACATTTCCGCAAGGAATTGCCGCCCGGCGTGTCTACCGGGTTGGCGTGGACGGAATCCGGCGGCGATGTCCTCTACGTCGAGGCGACGCTGTTGCGCGACGGCCGGGGGCTGCGCCTGACTGGGCAACTCGGCGAGGTGATGAAGGAATCGGCCCGCGCCGCCCAGTCGTTCGTGTGGTCGCACGCCGAGCCTCTGGGAATCGATCCCGACCTGTTCCGGCATTCGGGCGTTCACATTCACGTCCCGGCCGGCGCGGTGCCCAAGGACGGCCCGTCGGCCGGCGTCGCCCTGGCGACGGCGCTGGCCTCGCTGTACACCGGTGTGCCGGTGCGCAACGACGTGGCCATGACCGGCGAGATCACGCTGACCGGTTTGGTCTTGCCAGTCGGCGGCATCAAGGAGAAGGTGCTGGCGGCAAGGCGGGCGGGCATTCGCCACGTCATCCTGCCGCACGACAACGAGATGGATCTGCGCGAGCTGCCCGACAACGTGCGCGAAGAGATGCAATTCACGCTCGCCGAGCGCATCGAGGACGTGCTGTCGGCCGCCCTGCCGCATGTGGGCGAGCGGTTGCAACCGATGCCGGTGGGATGAAGGCGCTTTCGTTTAGCGACGCTTCGCAGAAGCGTTGGGCGGACGCTTCTGCGAAGCGTCGCTAAACGACACGCGCCCTTGCCGCGAATAATAATAAAGAGATTGCATCGTCCGTCGCTTCGCCCTACCGAGGTTTGTCATGGCCTTCGACGAACAATTCACCTGGCCGCGCCCCGAGCCACCCGTGCAGGGCTACCCGCCGCGCAACCATCCTCGTCCTACAACCTCCCCCTGGCTCACCCCGCTCTTGACCCTCATGGTCCTGTGCGGGCTGCTCATCCTCGGTACGCTGCTGTGGAGAGAATATCGTGCCCACAAGGAATCCCAGACCGCCAGCCTCTACGCCGCCCCGCGTGAAGTCACGCCGCGCGGCGACCTGTCCGAGGTCGAGAAGACCAACATCGCCATTTACAAGCAGAGCAAACCATCCGTCGTCCACATCACCTCGATGAGCCTCGACCGCGACGAGTGGAACCTGAGCGTCCAGGAGATACCGGAGGGCACCGGCTCCGGCTTCATCTGGGACAAGGGAGGCCACGTCGTCACGAATTACCATGTGATCCGCAACGCCCAGACGGCCCATGTGACGCTGGCCGACCACACCACCTGGCGCGCCTCGCTCGTGGGGCACGCCCGACAAGGATCTGGCCGTCCTGCACATCGACACACCTTCGGACAAGCTGGTGCCGATCCTCGTGGGGCAGTCGTCGGACCTGCAAGTCGGCCAGATGGCCTACGCCATCGGCAACCCGTTCGGACTGGACCTGACGCTGACAACTGGCGTCATCAGCGCCCTGGGCCGGCAGATCCAGTCGGTGACGAAGCGCTCGATCAAGAACGTGATCCAGACCGACGCCGCCATCAATCCGGGCAATTCCGGCGGCCCGTTGCTCGACAGCGCCGGCCGGCTGATCGGCGTGAACACCGCGATTTACAGTCCTTCGGGTAGCAGTGCCGGCATTGGCTTCGCCATCCCGGTGGATGAGGTCAACCGCGTCGTGCCGCAGCTCATCAAGAACGGCAAACTCCTGCGTCCCGGTCTGGGCGTGGACTTCCTCCCGGACCAGACGGCCCGCAGCGTGGGCGTGGACAAGGGTGCTCTGATCTGGAAGGTTGCTTCCAACAGCCCCGCCGATCGGGCCGGCTTACGACCGACTCGCCTGATAAGATCGCTCAGTTCCCGGCGGATTCAGCTCGGCGATGTGATCGTGGCCGTTGACGACAAGCCCGTCGAGAAGGCCAACGATTTCTTCGACATTTTGGAATCGTACAAGATCGGCGACTCGGTGACGCTGACCATCAACCGCGACGGAGAAGAGGAAAAGGTGAAGGCGACCCTCGGCTCCTCGGATTGACGCCACATAGCCCCCGGCTAGCCGGGGGTATTGATTTCCCCCGGCAAGCCGGAGGCTATGTAATTTACTCCTCGACGCGCTGGGCGTAAAACCCAGCCTCGCGCTCCAGCAGGCGCGACGTGCCGGTGAGTACCTGTCCATCGCCCGTGAAGAGCCAACCCTGGAAGGTTTGCTCCGAACGCGGAAACTTGACCGTGAACTGGATCGAGTGCTTCGGCGCCCCGACCCGGCCGCGCACGTCGTATTTCGCACCGTCTTTGTCCGAATAATATGAGCCGCTGACCGTGCCGTCTTCGTCCACTTTCAGTGTCAGGCGGCCGGAGCGCCGGCCGTCGTCGTAGAGCTTGTAGGTGCCGTTGAAGTAGCGCGGCTCGAACGTCTCGCCGACCGCGAGCTTCGGCCCTTTCTTGGGCACCACGTCCGGTAGCGCCTTGGTGACGAGATACAACTTGGCCTTGCCCAGCGGTTGCGTATAACTCTTGTCTCCTTCCGCGACAAAGCGCAAATCGCCGCCCAACTCTACCGGCACGACTTGCCCCAAATCGAGATTGAAGCGAAAGCCGGGGAAAAGAAACAGGTTCTTGCCCTCGGCCTGCACGGTTCGTTCCTCGCCCTCCTTGTAGGTGACGTAGCGATCGACGAGCAGCATCGGCAGGCTGCGCTCGCCGTCGATCTTTTGCCGCGCCACCTGGACGAGCAGCTTGGCGTAGCGACCCCCATTCGTCTTGACGACCACGAAAGCCGACGCCGTGCGGGGCAACACACGATCATTCTCCGCGATCAGCGACGGGGTGAGCTGTTTGATCTCCTGCGCTTCCTTCGTCTCGACCAATCGAGCCAGGACGGGATTGGTGTAATAATCGAAAATCTCCGCGGCGCGGGCCGGATAGACGCAGATCAAGCCGGCCAGCAAGGACGCGAACCATCGAGAATGAGTGCGCATAAGAACTCCTGAGGCGGTGTAATCACTTTTCTGGCTGCGTCAGCACCCGACGGAACGCACGGACGCGCTCCACGTCCAGCCCTTCCGGTTGGTGTTCCAGCAGCCAATCCACATCCTGCAAGGCCCCTTTGCGATCGCCGCTCTGGTAGCGCAGCCCCGCACGCAAGCCGCGCTCCACGGCCGCCTCGGGGTCAATCGTGACAATCGCGTTGACATAGCGAAGCATCCCGGCTGTGTCCTTCTCGCCCTGGGCGATGTTGAGCAGGTTGTGCAACATGCGAACGATCACGGTCCGCTTGCTCATGGCGGCCAAATCCTCGTCGCGTAACGGCCGGCCCGTGATCTCCTCAGATTTCTTGCCGGCGTCATCCTTGCTCAGCGGCCGGCCGCTCTCGTAAACGTCGATCAGTTGCGGCTCGCCCTTTTTCGGCACATGCCGCACCAGGAAATGACCCGGCATCCCCACGCCTTCCAACCGAACCCCCAGGCGGCGGGCCAGTTCGATGTAAAGCACCGAAAGCGTGATCGGCAACCCCTCACGGTCGTCGATGACTTCGGGGAGATAGCTGTTGGAGCGGTTGTAGTAATCGCCGCGGCTGCCGTGAAAACCGCGCTCCTGGAACAAAAACTGATTCAGCGCCTCCAGATGCGCCTTGTCGTCGGCGTCTTTCGGCAATCGCTGACGGACTTTTTCAGCCATGCGCTCGACCTCGCGGCGATACGCTTCCACGTCCACGTCCTCGTTGTCGAGCAGGGCGATGAGCAAGGCGGCGTGCAGAAGATCGATTTGCTCTTCCTTGGCCTTGAGCACGCGCACCAGTTCCGTTAGGACGCTCTGTTGATGCACGGCCATCGCCAGCTGGCGCAGCGCTCGGCCTGTTCCTCCAGTTGCCGGTGCTGCTGCGCAACACTTTCATGCCGGCCGGACCATCCGGGGCAAGTGCGTCGACCATTTCGGCTCCGGGCTGCGCGGTCGGAGACAGCGCGTCGAGCGTCTTGCCGATGCGGGCGGCGACGGCGGCGGGCGGGGCCAGCGTCGGAATTTCCTTCGCGATCCGGAAATGCTTGAACTCGGCGATGGTGTCGCGGAACTTGGCCAGTCCGGCGCGGCCTGTCGTGTACACATCGTCCGTCGATTCGATGACGAGTTGATCGTTGACGTAACAGCGGATACGGTCTTTTTCGAGGCGCACCTTGAGCGTGTTCCACTCGCCGGGACGATAGTGCGGGCTGGCCTTCTGTTCAAGCACCTTCCAGGTGAAGACATCGGGACCGTCGAAGCGCGTCAGGCGCAGATTGCCCGTTGGACGGATAGAAGCCGTAATGCCGGTCGTCGCCATCCGCGTGGAAGATGAGGCCGGCCGCACCACTTTCGTCCTGAAGCTTCACGGTGACGGCGATCTCGCAGGGCAGGTCCGGCATCTCGCGTTTCGACAGGCACAGTGAGCGGCCGCCGAAGCCCGAGCCGACGCCTTCGACGAGGATGCGGCCGGCGCGCTGCCGCCATTGGCCGCCGAATTTCGCCTGCCAATCGTCGCGATCCAGGGCGCCGATGGTCAGCCAGGCGGCCATCGGCACCGGGTTGGGTTTTTTTAGTAGCGGCTTGAGCGTGTTGATCGCCACGGCAAAGCCGAGGTTGGGCGTCACCAGCGATTTGATGGTGAGGATGCCGTGAACGCGGCCTTGCATGTCGAGCAGCGGCCCGCCGCTGTTGCCCGGCTCGATCGGGATAGCGAGTTGGATCATCGGCCGGCCGTCGATGGTGCGCTGACCGGACACCACCCCCGCGACGACGCTATGCGTCAATCCCTGCGGATTGCCCATCGCGACACGGCCTGACCGTCCTTCAACGTCGTCGAGTCGCCCAACTCCAGCGGTGTCAGTCCTTTCGCGTCGATGCGCAAAACGGCCAAATCGAGCTTGCGATCGGAGGCGTGGACCGCGATGACTTCGTGTCGCTTGCCGTCGGCGGTTTCGACACGGATGGGCCGGCCCTCGCCGAGGACGTGCCGGTTCGTGGCGATCAGCCCGTCGGCCGACACGACGAAGCCGGTGCCGAGTCCTTCGCGTTTGCCGTCCCGGCCGCGCACCGTGATGACGACGACAGAAGGACGGACTTTCTTCGCCAACTCCTCGACGCCGGGAGTTCTCGCGGCATCCGCGGCCGGCTCGTCAGCCCGTGCGGAGACGCAAGTCAGCAGCATGAGGCCGAAGAAGGACAATACCAAGCGCGACATGGGGCGGGTCTCCCGAAGGTCCGGTGTGCGATACGGGTGGGCACTGTCTATTGTGCAGGCGTCGGCGGGGAAAAGCCACTATCGAGCGCGGCCCGCAGTCGTCGCGCCAAGAGTTGATGGAAGTGGTATCCTCCCCTTTCCCGGCGGACGCTGAATCGGCCGGTGTCAAAGCTGCGACTGGCCAGGCCGCGCTGCACTTCTTCGCAAATGCCCACGTCTTCAAGCTGGATTTGGTGAGCGACTGCCATGCTCTCGCGCATGAACTTCTCGGCTTCCGGCCCTTCCGTGTCGGCGAACCAGAAATCGAACACGACCCGGCAACGTTCGGGGCCGAGCGGCAATACCAGGTTTGTATCCATCACGCCCTGGTAGAGATTCAGCATGAAGTTCGGAAAAACCCACCAATATTGGGCGCAATTTCCAGTGCGGACGGTGGCGACTCCACCCGTCGAAGAAGATTTGAGGGGGCTGATCTGCACGCTGCTGCGTGGATGAATCTCGGTGCGATAATGCGTGTAATCGACGATGCCGGCCAGACCCGGATGCACGGTGTTGATGTGATAGCCGCCGTCGAGATAGTTATCGACGTAGACCTTCCAGTTGCAGGCCAGCTCGTATTCGCTCCGCGCGACGAAGCGAAGCGACGGCAATTCCGCGTCGATGCGTTCCGGCAGCGGGGCGAGATAATCCGCCACTGTTTCCGGAGAGTCGCCGGAGTGGACCCAGACGAATGGACCCCACTCGCCCACGCGGATCGGTGCGAGTCCCTGATCCTCGCGGCAAAAATCAGCAACGCCATCGAATTCCGGCGTGCCGCGCAGTCGCCCGGCCAGATCGTAGGTCCAGCCGTGATAGCGGCAGCGCAATTTCGTCGCCTTGCCCGCCGGGTCGGTCATCACCGGCGCGGCGCGATGGCGGCAGACATTGTGGAACGCTCGCAGAACGCCCTCGGTGGCGCGCACGACAAGAATGGGTTCGCCGGCGATGTCAGCGGTGAGGAACGAGCCGGGTTCGGCGACCAGCGCGGCCCGGCCGGCGAATTGCCAGGTGTCGCCAAACACGGTCCGGCATTCCAGGGCGTACAGATCGGCGTCGCGATACCAACGGCTGGGGATCGTTCGCGCGCGCTCCAGCGGCAATTCGGGATCGAAGGCGGCCAGAATGTCTCGCAGCGGCGTCATGGTTCCCCCGGAGTAGGCCACGGTTCGCGCAGAGGGCGGCGCGATGTCTTCTCCAGGGTGAACGGTGCGCGGACGATTTGCAAGCGGGAATAGGGGGCGAAGCGGATCGGATTACAGCAGGGCGAGCAATTCAAACGCGGACAGTTTGCGCGCGAATTCGCCGCCGATCACCCATTCGCCGGACGGCAGTTGGTCGGCGGTCTTGACGGACATCACCAGGCGGCGGGTGCCGAACTCGTCCTTGCACGGCAAGATCACGGACAGGAGCGTGCCACGTTCGATGCGGTGGTCCGTCAGCAGGCCGAGACCGCCGGCCGAAATGTTGCGGATGCGCACGGAGAACGAGACGGAGCCGTTATGGGTGCAGGGGGCGTCGCCGCGCGGCTCGTATTCGTAGCGGGCATCGGCTCGGCGATCGAGACTGAAAACGCCGGCGAGACTGCCGGACGCCGAATTTTGGGGATCAATCACGGTGCATCTCCTCGTCCGCGTCAGACGCAAATCGGATCAACTAAAGAATAGAACACGAGAGGGCAGGGAGCAAATCGGATCAGCCAAACAGATCCAGCACTGTGCCGCGCGGAGACCTGTTCGAGCGCCTCGACGACGAGATCGGCGCCGGCCTGGCGGAGCGACGATTCGGGATGATGGCCGACGAAGCGGATGGCAATGCACTTCATGCCGCCGGCGCGGGCGGCCTGCACGCCGGCCACCGCGTCTTCGAGGACGACACAGCGCGCCGGCGGCACGCCGAGATGCTGGGCCGCCGTCAGGAAAACCTGCGGGTCCGGTTTGCCGCGCTGCGTTTCCTCCATGCCGATGATGGCACCGAAATGACGCTCGATGCCGGTCAGCCGCAGGATCAATTCCAGGTTGGCGCGCGGCGCGCTCGAACCGATGGCCTGCGCGAAGCCAGCCCGGTGCAGATCCTCCAAGAGACTACGCACGCCGGGCAACAATTCCACACCCTTCTCGGCGGCGGCGCGGTACAGCACTTCCTTGCGGTCGCCCAGGGCGGCGATGCCGGCATCGTCGAAGCGCTCGCCGAACAGCTTGCGGATGATCTCGGGATTGCGCTGGCCGAATGTGGCCGTGAAGTCGGCTCGCGTGAAGTCGCGGTCATGCTCGCGGCAAACCGCTTTCCAGGCCGCGAAGTGCAGTTCCGCCGTATCGACCAGCGTTCCGTCCATGTCCCATATCGCCGCATATCTTTCCGCGTCCGCCATTGTTTGTCCTCGCTGAACCACGATCTTTCCCTCACCAGCCGATTCGTTTAACCTATGACCTGCGCCGACGCTTGATAACCAACCCGCTCGATCCCGGAGCATTCGACCCATGAAGTTTGCGCTGGCTTGCCTGCGTCTCTCCGTCCTCGTTGTGATGCTGTTCTCGGCCCCCGTGCGTTCGGCGGAAACGGAGGACGCACGTCTGACAGCGTTCTTCAAGAGTTATCTCGACGAGGCGTTTCGCCGCCGGCCGCTGGAGGCGACACGGTTGGGCGATCATCGTTTCGATCACCTGCTCGACGACATCTCCGCACCGGCGCGGGCGGGTTGGACCGAGCACTATCGCCAAACGCTGACGGATCTGCCGAAGAAAATCGACTACGCCAAACTGTCCCGCCCCGCCCAGATCGACTTTGAGATTTTCAAACACCATCTCACCTTCTCGCTGTGGCTGGCCGAGAACACACGCCCGTTCGAGAACGATCCGCGCATTTACAACGATTACCTCAGCGAAAGCGTTTACCTGCTCCTCGCCCAATCGACGCAGCCGAAGGAAACCAACCTCAAGAATTGCGTCGCGCGGATGGCGATCTTCCCAAAGATCATCGCGGCCGCCAGGGAGAATTTACGCAACCCGCCGCACGCGATCCTCGACACGGCCATTCGTCAGACGCGCGGCACCATCGGCTTTTATGAACGTGGTATTTTCGAGCTGTCCGGCGAGAACCCCCAGACGAGTCAGCTAAGACCTGCGGCGGAGCGCATCCTGCCCGTTTTGAAAGAACATTTGAAGTTTCTCGAAGGGTTGCTGCCGCGCGCGAAGGGCGATTGGCGACTGGGCAAGGAGAAATTTTATCGCAAGCTCGAACTGGAGCTGAACGCCAACCTGTCGGCCGACGAAGTCCTGAAGGAAGCGGAGACGGAATTCGCGCGCGTCGAGCGTGAAATGTACGTGCTGGCCCGCCAGCTGTGGAGCGAAACGCACCCCGGCAAGCCGCTGCCACCCGACGACGAGAAGGGCCGGGCCGACACCATCCGCCTCGTCCTCGATCGGATCAACCGGGACCACGGCAGACCGAAAGATCTCGTCCGCGACGCCCGCGCTACCGTCGAGCGCATCAAAGCATTCATTCGTGAACAGGACATCCTGCGTTTGCCCGAGCCGGACCAGTGCAAGGTCATCGAGATGCCGGAGTTTCACCGCGGCAACTCGGTGGCCTACCTGCAACAGGCGCCGCCGCTCGATAACAAGGCGTCGAGCTATTATGCCGTCAGCCCGCCGCCGGGCGGTTGGGACGCGCACCGCGTGGAGACGCTGCTGCAGGAGTACAACAGCCGGATGCTCCAGGTGTTGACGATCCACGAGGCGTATCCCGGCCATTACGTGCAGCTCGAGTATTCCAACCGCTGCCCGTCGCTGATCCGCCGCGTCCTGTTTTCGGGCGTCTTCGCCGAGGGCTGGGCCGTGTACACCGAGCAGATGATGCTCGACCAGGGCTACGGCAAGGCCGACCCGGCGTTACGGCTCAACCAGCTCAAGTTCTATCTGCGCAGCGTGGCCAACACCATCCTCGACCACCACATGCACTGCACGAATATGACCGACGAGGAGGCGCTGACTTTTTTGACGCGGCGCGCGTTCCAGTCTGAGGGCGAGGCGGTGGCCAAGCTCGTCCGGGCCAAGCAAAGCTCCTGCCAGCTCTCGACCTACTTCGTTGGCCGAACCGCTTTTTATCGGCTGCGTCAGCAGATCCAGCGCGAGATGGGCGAGCAATTCCAACTCGGCCGCTATCACGAAGCCGTCCTGGACCACGGCACGCTGCCGGTGAAGTATCTGCCGGAACTGGTGCGCGAGCGACTGAAACGTCCGCGCTGACCATGCTTTCTCCCCGCTCCCCGAGTAGGGGGAGAGGGGCAGGCGGTGAGGGGTGAGTGATGTGCCTTGCCCAAGTCTGTTACCTGTTCCAAGCTATAAGCGTTTGCGGCTTGAGGCTGTTCGCCGTTCAGCTACGAACAAGCTGTAACACCATCAGAGACGATCCTGCCGCCATAGGGCCAGAAGCGAGCCTGAATGCGCGTCGGTGATTCGGACGAATGGCGCTAGCATAAGCGAAGCGGGCGTGGAGTCATGCCTGGGCGTGAGTGAGGAAGGCTCGCCTGGCACGCTTCGCGAATGACACCGAACTGCCCTTGGCGCAGTAGTGGTGGCTTGGTGGTGGTGAAATCGGCCCCTGACGTGCCTGAACTCGTCCTGGAGGCGCGGCAACGCCCCGTCCGATGCCTCGCGGCCCGGTCCGTTTCTGCTCCACAGCATTTTCCACCTTGCTGAGTATTAATACCACTTCGCGCGGTTCCGGGCCAACTTGGCCTCATGCCGCGGCTGCATCAGGCGGTTTCCCGGCTTCGGTCTTCGCTTCCGTGCCCGCGGCTCCCAGCGTCCTGGCCGGTTGCCCACCCGGTGGTAGGCCACCGCCTTCAGCATCGCGTCAACCAGCTCCGCACGCTGCTCCGGCCGCGCTGCTTCCAACTTCGGCGCGAACGCCGTCAGCACCTGTTTGGCACCTTTGAAGCTGATCTTACGAGGCTCCACACCGTTCTCCCTCGCAGCGACCGCCATGACCGTGCGCAGCAGGTTGTACGCCAACAAGTAGGCCCAGATTTCCTTCTGGACCATCTCGGGCGTCTTGCAGCGCAGGATGTCCATTTTCATGGTCGACTTAATCGATCGCAGATCGACCTCTCCGTCCCACCTTCGCTCGTATAATGCACCGATCTGCACGCCGTCCATGGAGGCATCGAGGATCGTGGTGATAACCTTGAACTGCTCGGCGCGGTTGTTCTTGTCGCGGGCATCGACGCTCACCTGCCGCATGGTCATGGTCTTGGGGTAGCCGCAGTACGTCTGCCAACTCATGCCGCGCGGCAAGCCGGGACGCTGCCAGACGATGATGTCGCCGTCAGGCCTGCTCTCTACCGTCCGGCTCCCGACACGCTCCGCCTGCACGCGGGCGACCAAATCGATACCGCGTTGGCGCAGCTCCCAGGCAAGGAAGTAGTTGTCGAATAAGGCATCCGCGACGAGCACGTCTCCGCGTTGGAGCGAGCCGTACATCTGCCGCAGCAGCGTGGTCTCACCGGTGCCTTTGCCCGCGTAGGGCGCCATGGCCAGATCGAGGCAGGCACCACTGGCCAGCGACAGCAACACCATGAGCCTGGCGAGCGGGAATCCAAGCCCCGGTTTCTGTACCTCCGGCTGCGGATAGCTCGCCTGGTTCTCTTCGGTGTCGGGCATGGAGACGTGCGACCCATCGGCAATAAAGACAGACCGGCCGTGCCATTTCCACTCGTCGGGAAGGCTGTCGTGCAATTGCTGGGCAGTGCGCTTGGCCAACGAGCGTAGTACGGCGACGGGGAGGCGGGCGCGGGCGTTGCAGTAGCTGGCGGTGTTGGGCGAACAGGGCTTCAGGCCGGAGCAGACGCGGTGGGCGATGATTCGGGATACGGTGTCACGGCAACTGTGGTCCTCGCTGAGCACCTGACTGAGGAAGCCCCAGATGGTCGTGACGGGGTTAAAGAGGCGGTTGCGGAACTGAACTCCGTGTTCGTTGAGTGCGTCGAGGATGCTGAGTTCGCTCAAGGAATCGGCGAAGGGCAGCCCCTGGTCGCGCGCAAAGCGCGCGGACCTCCTGCAGATTCATCATTTATGGTCCAAGAGATTTCTAATTGGGGGCGGTGGAAGGCGTGTCGGGCCCCACCTGCGCGGAGAGAAGCAGAGGCAAGGATCACCTCCCACCTCCATTGTACACGGCTCGACTTGCAAGGCTCACTAGCCGCAACTTCACCGGGGATATGGCTTTGCGCTTATACTTGCAACATTCGCCGGACACACCTGCGTAAGTTCTCGTCATAGCGTGTGGCGCGGAGGACTAATCGACCGAGGTATCCGCCGTCACTTGTGGCGCCGCGATGCTCGCGGATAATTTCCGAACGGCTTCGCCATGTGACGCCAGGTGGTCTCCCTCGCCAGCTAGCCATCGCACAGCGGATGCAAGACGCGGCCCTGGTCTCGCTCTCTCCAAACTGTCGTCACTCTCGGCCCGTGAACGACTACTCCCAGTTGGGTCCAAGGATTCGGCCCTCGTTTGCGGACGGAACGGCTGTACGTTTTTGGTACAGTTCCGGTAGAGATTGAGCAACTTGCTTCCCTTGATTTTGGGAAGTTGACTTCTCGATAGGGGCTGTTGGCAATTTGGCAGTCTGGCAGTCTCGCCCGGCTTTGTTGCAGAACCTCACGAAAAGGCAGGATGGCGAAGATAGGCAGCCACCCGGATTCCCCAAATTATCTTTTTCGGGGTTGTGCAACAAAGCCGTCTCGCCCTTTTGTCAGGACGTTACTCCTTGGAACAAGAGAGTTTGCGCTAGAGACCCCACTCTGCCAAACGGCCCGCCGATTTGGCAAAGTGGCAGACTGGCCCTCCCTACCCATCTGGGTCCAGGCTCCGCTTTGAAAGGCCAACACGATCCCACGAGCAAGAAGATAGCACCACTTGCGGCCGATCGGTTTACCGAACGGGAAACAGAAAAATGGCCCTGGCCTCCCCCTTGACGCCGTTCTTCCCCTCCGTTATCAGTTCCGCCGACGGGGAGGAGCGGAGACCTTCGGCATGGTCCGACGGATGGTGTTGCTGCTGGCGCTGTGTTCGGCGGGCTGTTTCAACGGCCTGCTCCTGACTCCCACCAACGTGGACGGTCCGGTCGAGGAGACCGTCATCACCGGCGCCCCCCGCTGGCTGTGCCACGACAAGATCGCCATCATCGACGTAGACGGCATGATCCTCAACATGCGGGGCAGCAGCCTGTTCGGCTCGGGAGACAATCCCGTCGCGCTGTTCCGCGAACGGCTCGACGCCGCGGCCGACGATAAGAATGTCAAGGCCGTGATCGTGCGCATCAACAGCCCCGGCGGTGCCGTGACGGCCAGCGACATCATGTATCAGGACCTGTGCCGGTTCCGCGAACAGACGCACAAGCCGGTCGTCGCCTGCATGATGGACGTGGCGGCCAGCGGCGGCTATTACCTGGCGATGGGATGCGACCGCGTCTACGCCCATCCCACCACCGTGACCGGCAGTATCGGCGTCATCATGAGCCTGTACAACGCCGCCGGCCTGTTCGGGATGCTCGGCGTCAAAAGCGATCCCATCAAGTCTGGCCCCAACAAGGACATCGGCAACCCCGGCCGGCCGATGACCGACGAGGAACGCGCCATCCTGCAACACATGGTCACGGGTTTCTACGAGCAATTCGTCGGCGTCGTCGTCAAGGGCCGATCTGGCTGTATTGGCGAGGAGCGCATCCGCGCCCTGGCCGACGGCCGCGTTTACACCGGCCTGGAGGCGAAGGAGCTAGGTCTCGTCGATGAGATCGGTTACCTCGAAGACGCGATCAAGGCGGCGAAGGAGATGGCCTGCGTCAAGGACGCGGCGGTCATCGCCTACGACCGCTGCGAGGGCTTCCGCGGCTGCATCTACTCCGCCGCGCCACGCATACCCAGCCAGATCAGCGTCAAGCTCGACGTGCCCGGACTGAGCGGCTCGGGCGCCGGTGCCGCGTTCATGTATCTGTGGGAGCCAGGCGTCCGCCGCTGATTGGCCATTTCTCCCGGCTATTCTGCTTTCCCCATCCGCTGGCCCTCGTTACAATCATCCTGCCTCGCCCGATTTCCCAGTGCCAGGAAGCCGAATGCCATCTCCGTGAATGAGGGGACCACGCGAATGGATAGCCGAAATGAACGCAACGAAGGACTCACGCCGCAAATCACCGACACGCCCCTGGGCAGGCCGGTGCCGCCCCTGGAGGGCACCGACGCCCCCAACTTCGTCGTGCGGTTTTTCACCAGCCATCCCCCCGGCTTCTGGTTCTTCTTCTGGGGCGAGTTGGCCGAGCGCGCCTGCTACTACGGCATGAGGGCCATCCTGTTCCTCTACGTGGTCGATCAGCTCGGGATCAGCGAAGACAACGCCAGCACCATCGTGTCGCTGTTCATCGCCGCCTGTTATCTGCTGCCGCTCCTGGGCGGCTACCTGGCCGACAATTTCTTCGGCAAATACTGGACGATCGTCGGCTTCTCCCTGCCGTACATCGCTCGGCCAATTGCTCCTGAGCGTCGATAGCCAGCAAGTTTTCGGCATTTCGCCGCGCTATTTCCTGTTCGTGTCGCTCGCCCTCTTGGCGATGGGTAGCGGCGTCATCAAGCCGAACATCTCGACCCTCATGGGTCTGACTTACGATCAATACCGGCCGGGCAAGACGCAACTTCGCAGCGACGCGTTCGCCTTTTTCTACATGGCCATCAACATCGGCGCCTTCCTCTCGACCATCGCGGTCCCCTGGCTGCGGACCCACTACAGCTACGCCACCGCCTTCCTCTTCCCGGCCGGCCTGATGATCCTCGCCCTGACGCTATTCGCCCTGGGCAAACCGCATTATGCCCGCGAGGTCATCACACATACTGTCAAATCCCCGGAGGAGCGCCAGCAGCAGTGGGCGGTCCTGAGCAAACTGTTCGGCGTCTTCCTCGTCATCACCTTCTTCTGGATGATCTTCGACCAGTCCACGACGACCTGGATCCGCTTCGCCAAGGACGATTTCGACCTGCACTTGTTCGGCGTCCCCATCGACCCGGATCAGGTGCAGGCGCTCAACCCGCTGTTCATCGTCGCGATGTTGCCGATCGTCTCGGTCGGTTTGTGGCGTCTCCTGGGCCGGATGGGCATCCACATGCGACCGACGGACAAGATGCTGGTCGGCTTCCTGCTCACCGCGGCGGGCATGGCGATGATGACGACGGCCGGCTATCTGGTCTCGCCGACGGCCAAGGTCTCCCTGTGGTGGCAGGTCGTCACGTTCTTCCTCATCACCGTCGCGGAGCTGTGCATCTCGCCGGTCGGCCTGGAGCTGGCGTTCACGGCCGCCCCAGGGTCGATGAAGGGCTTCATCACGGGTTGTTTTCTGCTTACCGTCTTCTTCGGCAACATCCTCAACAGCTATTTGACCCGGCTGTACGGGCCGCTCGGGCCGTTCAAGTATTTCGGCATGTTGACGGCCATCATGGCCGTCGTCACCGTGGCTTTCGTATTCTTTGCCCAGCGCTTCAACCGTGCCGTCGAGGAAGATCAGAAGACCGCCATCCCGGCCGGGGCCGACGACAAGTTCGCCCCGCAGGCCGCGGCTTCCCAGAAAATCACCGAGCGCGACCAGTACCAGAACCCCGCTTGAGACGACTCGCGATCCATGCAACGCTTCAAATCCTGGACGCTGACCGACGTGCATGGCGACGTCTGGCTCGACAGCTTCGCGGCCGGCAACGATTCGCTGCACCTGCCGACGCCGCACGACTGGTCGCTGCGCAGCGGCACCCTGCGCGGCGGCCTCCGCGACGGACTCGACCTGATCGAGGTCCACAACGGCGCGCTGTCGTTCTCGATCCTGCCGACGCGCGGCATGGGCTTGTGGCGCGGCGACTACCGCGGCAATTCGCTCGGCTGGCGCGCCCCCATCGAAGGGCCGGTCCACCCCAAGTACGTTCAACTCGGCGATCGCGGCGGCATCGGCTGGCTGGCCGGCTTCGACGAGCTGGTGTGTCGCTGCGGCCTGTCCTCCAACGGGCCGCCCGGCGAGGATTCGTACACAGATGCGGTCGGCCGCGCACACCGGACTCCGTTGACGCTGCACGGCCGCATCGCCAACCTGCCGGCCCAAGCCGTCGAACTGCGTATCAGCCTCGACCCGCCCTTCGAGCTGAGCGTCACCGGCGAGGTCGAGGAATCCGCCCTGTTTTGTCCGCAATTGCGTCTGAACACGACCTACACGACGGTACCCGGCTCGAACCGCCTCGTCATTCACGACATCGTCACCAACCGTTCCGCGCGGCCGGCCGAGATGCAGATGCTCTATCACTGCAACCTCGGCCCGCCCTTCCTCGAAGCCGGCAGCCGCGTCCTCGCCCCCCTCCGCGAGATGGCCCCGCGTGACGCCCGCGCCGCCGAGGGCATCGACACCTACGACACCTACGCCGGCCCCACGGTCGGGTTTGCCGAGCAGGTGTATCTACTACGACCTGCTCGCCGACGCGCGCGGCCAGACGCTCTCCCTGCTCGCCAACGCCGCCGCCGACCGCGCCGTCGCCGTGCGCTTTATCGCGTCAGGAATTGCCGTGTTTTACGGTGTGGAAGAACACCGGGGCGATGGAGGAGGGCTACGTCACCGGCCTGGAGCCGGCGACGAATTATCCGAATTTCAAGAGCTTCGAGCGCCAGCAAGGCCGTGTGCCGGTGCTGCCGCCCGGTGGCCGTTGGGAGTGCCGCTGGATGCTGGAGGTCGCCGACAATCCCGCCGCAGTCGCGGCGCTGATGGCCGAGGTCGCCACCTTGCAGGCGCACGGCCGGGCCGTCATCCACCGCACACCGCAAGCGCGATTTTCACCGTCATGAGGTTCCACCATGCGATCTATGCTCGCCGCAGTCCTCGCGCTGTCCCTGGCCCTTCCGTGTCGGGCGGCGGAGAAAACAAAACCAAATTCCCTCACTCCGAAGGAGGTCACCGACGGATGGTTGCTCCTGTTCGACGGGGAGACGACGTTCGGCTGGAAGCTCGATGGAGAGGCGAAGGTAAATGACGGTGTCCTTCTTCTCGGAGGCGAGAAACCCACCACCGCGAATATGACGATGGGTTTTAGCAGTGACTTCGATCTGCATTTCGAGTATTTCCCCGAAAAAAGCGAAAAAGATGTGCTCATGAAACTAGGCGAAACCACGGCGCATCTCAGTGGCTTTACAGGTTGGCATAGCGTCACTGCTCAAGCGAGATATGACACCAAGACAAAAAAAAACAGCTTGAGCGTCAAAAGCCAGTTAGATCGGGGAGTAACGAGTGGATTAAGCGTTGCAGGAAAAGATATCGAAATCAATAATTGTGATATAATCGTGCCGGCCAAGGCCCAACTGATGCTCCGCAACATCAAGCTCAAGCCTCTGGGTCTCAAACCCATCTTCAACAGCAAAGACCTCACCGCCTGGAAGGAATTTCCCGACCGGAAATCGAAGTTCACCGTTACGAAGGAAGGTTGGCTGAGCATCAAGAACGGTCCCGGCGATCTGCAAACGACCGGGCAATGGGCCGACTTCCTTTTGCAACTGGAGTGCAGGACCAACGGCGACAACCTCAACAGTGGCGTCTTCTTCCGCTGCCAGCCCGATAAGTATCAGCAGGGCTACGAAGTGCAGATCCAGAATCAGCACGCCAGGTCGCCCAAGGCGTACACAGTCGATGAATATGATCCGCAATCACACAAGCTGAAAGACAAACAGAAAATCGAGAACTGGTCGCAGGATTATGGGACGGGAGCGATCTATCGGCGTGTGCCGGCGCGGCGGGCCGTGACCAAAGACCGCGAATGGTTCACGATGACTGTGGCGGCCCACGGGCGACAGACACATCGCCACCTGGGTCAACGGCATTCAAGTTGTGGACTGGACGGATAATCGGCCGGACAGTGAGAACGGCCGCAACGGCTTCCTGTCGGAGAAAGGGCCGATCAGCCTGCAAGGTCACGATCCGACGACGGACCTGAGCTTCCGCAACATCCGCATCGCCGACCTATCTGAAACAAAGAGGAACTAACCACAGAGTCACAGAGAACACACAGAAAGACACAGAAAAACCAAAATAGAATAAAAAAGCAAGAAGGCGACCCGCACCCGATTCGGCTCGCCTGCTTGCTTTTTGTCGTTTTTTCTTCTGTGTCTTTCTGTGTGTTCTCTGTGACTCTGTGGTTAGTTCCTCTTGGTCATACTTCGATTTTCGCCTTCAGCTCGCCGTCCGGCACCTCGTCGGAGTTAGGATCGAACCAGGCTTCCTTGAACTCGATGCGCTTCTGATGCTTCATCGCCAGGTTCGAGGTTAATGCGATGATCGCGTCGGCCATGGCGACCTTGCCGGGGCAGCGCGTCAGGCGGCGGTCCTTCTCGTTGGCCTGGTCCCACAGGCGGACGCAGTAGGCGAAGTCCTCCATCTCCTCGCGGTAGCCGCGGCTCACGGGTCCGTAACTCGCGCCGGCCACGGCGGTCGGTGAGGCAGACGGGCCGCCCCAGGTCGAGCCGGTCTCAAGCACCGGCTTGTCCTTGGCGCTCGGGCTGACGCCCACTTCCGTGCCGCGCGGCTGGGTCTTGACCTTGCCCGGCTCCGTCTCGGGATAAAGCATCACGGTCGCTTCCTTCTCGACAATCATGGTGCCGCGGTCGCCGGTGACGCACTCACCGTAGTTCTCGAACTGGTTGGTGCTGATCGACGAGTATGTGACGACGACGACATCGTGCTTGTCCTTGTCGTGGTTCTTGCCGGGGAACTCGTAGGTGGCGAAGACGTGGTCGTCGATGTCGCGGTCGTTGCGCTCAGGGCCGAAGAACGAGCGCGTGCCGACGCCGGAGACGGCCAGGGGATGAACGTGGCCCAGGAAGATGCTGCACGCATCGAGTTGATGGCTGCCCAATTCCGCCATCAAGCCGCCGCCCGTCGCCTGGTACAGGCGCCAGCGGATCAACTGCTCGACGTTATCGAAGCCGAACTTCTTGAGCATGTCCGTCTTGTCGGCCAGGGCGTCGTAATCCTGGTGCGTGATGGGCGGGAACCAGCCGTCGCGGAAGGTCGGCTGCGTCACGTCCTTGACCAGCGACACCTTGGGATCGGCGTGGAACGGCCAGGTGAAATTGCGGTGCCAGAGGGCGCGGATGTAACGGATGTCGCCGAGGACGCCGGCGTTGACGATCTCGGTGGCGTGGGCGTAGAGCATGCTGTAATGCCGCTGATGGCCGACCGATAGCAGGCTGTTGCATTCCTTGGCCGTGCGGATCATCTGCTTGCACTGCTTGATGTTCCAGGCCATCAGCTTTTCGGTCAGGACGTGGATCGGCTTGCCGCGCTCCTTGCCGATCTTCATGGCATCGATGGCGGCCTTGGCGTGCATGACCAAGGGCAGGGCGATGACGATGGCCTCGATGTCCTTGTTCTTGCGCAGCTCCTCCAGGAATTCTTCGTAGGTTTTAAGCTGCTTGATCTTCTTGGCTCCCTCCTCGCCGTAGACCTTCTTGAACCCTTTGCGGAGCGCCACCTTGGGATCGCCCTCAAAGATGCGCTCCATGTTCGACGGCCGGATGTCGCAGACGGCGACGAACTGCAAATATTCGGGGTTGTGCTCGCCGACGAGGACACCGCCCTCGTCGCCGCCGCCGATAAGGGCGGCCTTGACCGGCCGGCCCGCCATGCTCTTGTAGCCGAAGTAAATAGCCGGCGAAACGGCCGCCACGCTGGCACCGGCGACGGCCAGGCTCTTCATGAAGCCGCGCCGGGTCAGCCCCTCGGCCGTGCGCGTGTAGTTGGCCCTGCCTAGGTCGCGTTGTTCGGGGGTCAAGTCGATCGCCATGAACGGTATCTCCTGCGTTGAATGTTTAGCGACGCTTCGCAGAAGCGTGTGTTCCCACGCTTCTGCGAAGCGTCGCTAAACGGTTTTTTACCTCGCCGGCCGCGACCGGCCGAAAAAGATCCCGTGAATCAGCGCGTCCAGCCCGAACCAACGGCCGCTCGCCGTGGTCGCCAGGGCCAGAAGCGCCAGCATCTCGATCAGGTTTTTGTTGACGAATAGGTAATAGCCTTCGTTGTTGGGCGCTGGCGGCAGCCAGGGGAACGGCGGAAACGTCAGGTACGTCATCAGCAAGAAACCGGCTGAGAGGACGCACGCCGTCCGTGAGAACAAACCGAGGACCAGCATAGCGCCCAGGATGGTCAGACCGTACATGGTGGACACGTCGATCCAATGTTGCTTCCAGCTCGCGGGCGGCTCCGGCTGCGGCGGCTTGTCCTTGCCCTTGTGCTTCTCTTCCGCCTGCTTCTTCTGCTCGTCGGTGGGGAGTTTTTCCAACCCCTTGCGCAGCTCCTGGGTGTATTCGTCCAGGTCGTTCACCAGGCCCACGCCGCAGCCGGACGACGTCGGCCTTGGCGTCCTTCAACCGGCGCGATTCCGCGTCGGAGCCGATGGAGACAAATCGGCTGTGTTTCGATTCCGTCAACTCTTCGAGCGAGCGCTTGTAGAGCGCCAGCCGTGCCGGCACCGGCAGTTGCCCTTCCTGGGTTTTGGCCTGGAAATTCTTCTCGTTCACCTCTTTGCGCGTCAGCCAGCCGACGACATCATCTTCGGTCTTCGTGAGGAGGTCGTCGGCCTTCTTGCGCTGCGACTCATCGAGGGCGTAATAATCGCAAAAGTGATCAACGTAATCTTTCCATTCCTTGGCGAGCAAAGGCGGGGTGCGCGTGTGCGGCGCGGCGCTCGGCGACTCGTCGCCGGTCGGCTCCAGCACGCCGAGCGCTTCGTCATCGGGGTCCCCGACTTCCTTGCGGATCAGGCGGGCCAGCGGGCCGCTGCCCTCGCGGAAATAACCCACGCTGGTGAACGGCTTCGATTTGGCGACGACGGTTTCGGTCGGGCCGGTCCAGTAGCCTTCCAGCTTGTGAAAGCCCTCGGCGAGGAAATGCCAGCCGATGGCCAGACGGAGCAGAATCAGGAAAATCGCGGTGCATTTATTCATAACATAGCCCCCGGCTTGCCGGGGGAAATGCACCCCCGGCAAGCCGGGGGCTATGTGATCAACCGGGGGCGAACTCGTGGGGGGCGACGCCGAGGACAACGAGTTCGGCCGCCTCGCCTTCGGGCAACAAAATGGCCCCGATATCGGGGTGGGCCTCACAGTAACGGCGGGCGAGTTCCACGCCGCCAACGTAAAACGCGGTGGACAGCGCGTCGGCCTGGGCAGCGGTCGGCGCGAGGACGGATGCGTTGGCGATGTTGCCAGCCGGCCAACCCGTTCGGGGGTCGAGTATGTGCCCCAGTTTTTGTAGTGTAACCGACCCTGGCCCGCCAGCAAGCCGCAATAGATGCTGATGAGTGGCTGCCGAGTTCCCCAGGGCACGGTCGCGCAGCCAGAGGCGCGCCAGCCGCCTCTCTCGATTCCAAGGGTGTGTAATCCCCACCTGCCAACCGCGTTCGTCGTCCACGGGACACCCTATAGCGTACACGCTGCTGGTGCCCCCGTGCAATAACCCTCGGCCTACTCCCCACTCTTTCTTCAGGACATCCGCCAGCCGATCCAGGGCGTATCCCTTGCCGACGCTGCCCAGGTTGATCTCCAAACCTTGTCGAAGGTAGCGCACCGTCCGCCGCTGGGCGTCGCGCTCAACCCACTGCATCCCCACGCGCGACAGCGCCGCTGTCCGTTCCGTCTCCGACGGCACACGCCGCGGGCCGCGGAAGAAGCCCCATGCCTTGATGAGCGCCCCCGCCGTGATGTCGTAAGCCCCCTCTGTCTCCTCATGAATGCTTGCCGCCAATTCTAGCAAACCGAACAACCTAGCTTCCACTCGCACCGAAGAGGCGAAGGCACGGCGGTTGATCCGGCTGACCTCACTCGTATCGCGGTACACGGTCAACTGTTCTTCCAGCGCATCGAGCAATCCGAAAGCGGCCTCGCCCATCTCGACAGCGTCCGGTGTCCCGAACGGCAGGAGGATCTCGAAGCCGGTTGCCATCGCCCGGCGTCGCAGGTGCAGCAGCAGATTGTCTTCGGACGAAGCAGGGGCCGGAGAAAAGGTCACTTCATCGAGGACGCCGAGCATCTGACCGGCGGTGTGTGCGAGTTGCCGGGGCTGGAGGAAATCGCGGCGGTTCATGTCAGGAGTCAGGGGTCAGGAGTCAGGGGTCAGAGAAGAAAGAAAAAGCGATTTTCTTTCTGACCCCTGACTCCTGACCCCTGACCCCTATTTGTTATTCATTTCCGTCGTGGATCATCGGTTCGAGCTGTTTGGTGTTGCGTTCGACGGCCAGGACGATGGTGCGCTCTTCGACACCGTCAGGCGAGACGGCGACGGCGGGGATGATCTGCCGGTTATCGGGCAGGCTGAAACGCATGGTGAAGGTGCCGTCGGGGCGGAGCTTGACGGGTTCGCCCTGGAGCGTGACGCGGGCGTGCGGCTCGGTGGCGCCGAAGACGATCAACTCGGCGTCGAGCTGGAACCAGAACTTGCGGGCCTTACCGCCGGGCATCAGCCCGCCGGAGCCAAAGCTCGTGACTGCTGGCGAGCCGAGCGGCCGGCGCAGGCGCTCCTCGAAGAGCTGTTTGAGTTCGAGACTGCTGGCCGTCGGGTCGAAGCCACCGGACATGGCGTAGATACGGTCGGCCTTCTTGGCGTCGATGTCGGCCCAGTTTTCGTCGATGATGTCGCTGATGCCGGCTCGCGGCGTGCAGACGACGTTGGAACGGGCCAGGACGTAAAACTTGCCGCTCTTGGCCAGGTAGCCGATGTCCACGCGGAACGAGCGCGGCGGATTGCTCACGTCGATGTACCAGTTGTTGCAGCCGCCGTGGATGTCGATGTCGCGAAGGATGGATTCGGTCGTGCTGGTCGTGTCGTGGCTGCTGACATCGAGTAGGCGCAGGATCGGCTTGGCCGCGTGCCATTCCTGTCCCAGCGCGGCCTCGGCCCGCTTGATGGCGTGCCGGGTCAGCTCCCAGTAGGCGTGCAGCCAGTAGGGGTCGCGCACCATGACCACGATGCGATCCTTGCCGTAACCGGCGGGCAAGTCCTTGGGCACCTTGGCCGACAGGTCGCGGGTGGGCACACCCATGTCGTACTTGCTGGTCTCGACCTGTTCTTCGGCGGTGGCGGTGCCGGAGGTGTCGCGGGCGGCAGCGGCTTGCACCGGGGCGACGATTCGCTTCCGAGGAGGCGTTTTTCGGGCTGGAGGGGATTTCGCGGTGGCGGATTTGGAGTGGGCGGCCCGGCGCGGCCGCGGGGCCAACGCCTCGATCAGTTGTTCCTTGGTCATGCCGTGCCAGCCGGGAATGCCCCGCTTCCGGGCCAGGTCGATCAAGGTTTTTTTGCTGCTGGCTTGCAATTGATCGCGGGTCATGCGAACCACTCCCGCGCCTGACCGGCCGAGGCGCGTCGAAAAGAAGCCGGGGGAGCCATCCTGGTAGCTACTTCCCGGAGATCCTTTCCAGGGAGAGTTACTGCATCGATCCTCGCCGAGAAAAAACGGGCACCGCGCTATGGACGGCACCAGTACGGACGGAGAGCGACAAAAAAAGGCGAATCTTCCACCAGAGGGGGAGGATTGCCTTAACGGAGCTTAGAACAGATTGTCGGAAGCACGTTCGGTCAACGGAGGACGAGTTCCGGGCGAGAACCCTTGTTTCGTGGGGTTTTGCCGCAAGGCGTCTTATCCTCTGGCTGGCTTGATCTTAAAAGAGTTCGCCCCCGTTGTCAACAAGAAATTCCCTTATTCTCCGCATAAAACATCGTCCAATCACCCTTCGGAGCTGTCGCCGGCGCTACGAACGGGATAGTCTGCCGACTTTGTGAAAACTTACACGAATGTCATATTGACTTTCCTTCGTGGGGTCACAGAATACCCCCGCACAGGGCAACGGAGGCCGGCAGGAGCGTTGTTTCGAGGCTTGCCTTGGGCGGCCGGGAGGAATCCGTTATGTTCCCGGAGATGCCCGACCGCAAGGACATGGGGCGCTATGTCGCTCTGAGCCAGATCGGTCTGGAGATGGTGGCGCCGATCGTGATCGGCCTGCTTGTGGACTACTATCTCGGCTGGACGCCGTGGGCGCTGGTGGCCGGCGCGGTCCTAGGCCTGGTGGGCGGCTTCGTGCATCTGGTGCATTTGTTGAACAAGATGGACTCGAAGGATTCCTCCCAATCCGATCGGGAGTCCCGGTGATTCGGCGTCTGTTATTCCTTGTCGGCGGCTGTATCGCCTTCTGGCTCCTCCTGGGCCTGCCCGCGCGCCGCCTGGGCGGCGGCGATTCGGCCGTCGTCTTCATCGGCACCGCGCTGTTGCTCTGCCTCGTGCCGGGGATCGCCACCCTCATCTGGGGCGCGACGGTCCTGCGGCAATCGCCGGACAGGCAACTGATCCTGGTTCTGGGCGGGACCGGCCTCCGTATGGCATTTGTCCTGCTGGCTGGTTGGGCGCTCTACGAATGGGTTCCGTACTACGAACGGCAATCCAGTTTCCTGATCTGGTTGGTCGTTTGTTATTTGTTCACCCTGACTCTGGACATGACCCTGCTGCTCGTGGGTCGTCCGGCCGTTTAGCGACGCTTCGCAGAAGCGTGTTAATGGGGAGATGAGTTCCGACATGCCCGCGCATCACGACCCGCATCCGTTCGAGCATGTGACGGACACCCAGACCTGGGAGTTCTTCAACGCCGCCTTCGGCGATAAGGTCGAATGGCAACTGCCTGCCATCCCCCTGCCTTTCATGGACCGCCCCTTGCAGATCACCAAGTTCATGATCCTGGAACTGGTCGCCGCCGCGCTCATCCTGCTTATCTACATTCCGCTCGCCCGCCGTTCCGCGACCGGCGAACTGCCCAAGGGCGGTTGGTGGAATGCCTTCGAGTCGATGCTGACCTTCGTTCGCAACGAGATCGCCCGGCCCAATCTCGGCGAGCACGACGCGGATAAATACGTCCCGTACCTGTGGACGCTGTTTTTGTTCCTGCTGTTTTGCAACCTGCTGGGCATGTTGCCGTTCATGGGTTCGCCGACGGCGAGCATCTGGATGACCGGAGCGATGGCCTGCATCAGTTTCGCGATGATCCACGGCGCCGCCATCGTCAAGATGGGTCCGGTGCATTACTTCCAGTCGCTCTGGCCGCACATCGAGGTGCCCTACGTCGGCTGGCTGTTCAGCCTGATGATCTTCGTCATCGAGTTCATCAGCACGTTCATCAAAAGCGGCGTGTTGGCCATTCGTCTCTTCGCCAACATGTTCGCCGGCCACATGGTGCTGGCGGTGATTCTGCTGTTCATTTACACGGCGGCCAAGTCCGGCAGCCTGTGGCTGTTGGGCGGCGTGTCGTTCGCCAGCGTGATCGGCGTGGTGGCCCTGAGCCTGCTGGAGCTGTTCGTCGCCTTCTTGCAGGCGTATATTTTCGTCTTCCTGACCGCCCTGTTCATGGGGATGACGCTACACCCCGAACATTGATACTCGGTCGGACACCGTGTCTTGCGTGGAGTGTTGTGGTTTCTGAAATCGGAGTGAACTCTTCCATGAAAGTCCTGAAACTGCTCTGCCTCGTCCTGGTCGTCCTGCTGTTGACCGCCGCCCCGGCCTTGGCCCAGACGGGAACGCCTTCGTATGCGTTCAGTGGCTCGGGCATTGGCGCGGGTATTGGCGCAGCCATCACGATCATCGGCGCCGGCTGGGGCTTCGGCCGCATCGGCGCGGCGGCCCTGGAGAGCATGGCGCGCCAGCCGGAAGTCGCCGGCCGCATCCAGACGGCCATGATCGTCATCGCCGCCCTTCTCGAAGGCGCGACCTTCTTCGCCCTGATCGTCTGCATTATCTTGCAGGGCAAGGCGACGTTCTGATCGGGTTCGTCAACCCCGAGCGGGGGGCGTAAGCCCCCTGAGCGCAGACTCAGGGGGCTTACGCCCCCCGCTCGGGAGTTGTAAGCCGCGCCGAACGAGGAGGGTTGATATGCATCGGGGTTGGTTAGTGTTGGGGATCGTGCTGCTGGCGATAAGCCTGTGCGTCCCGGCGCCGGCGCGGGCGGACGAGCATGATGCCGCGAAGCCCACGGTTCATAGTCAGGGGGACCCCAAAGATACGTCCGACGAGGCCGAGCACGACCTGTTCGGCTGGGCGCTCGACCTGGGCATCTGGACTCTGGTTGTTTTTCTCGTGCTTCTGTTCGTCCTGAGCAAATTCGCCTGGAAGCCGATGCTGCAAGGACTGGAGCACCGCGAGAAGGCGATTCATTCGGCCCTGCACGAAGCGCAGCAAGCGCGCGAGGAAGCCAACCGCCTGAAGGCCCAGTTTGAAGAGCAAATGCGCAAAGCCAACGACCAGTCGCGCGAGATCCTCGACGAGGCACGCCGCGCCGCCGAGCGCACCACGGCCGAGATGGTCGCCGAAGGCCACAAGAAGATTCAGGCCGAGCAGGAGCGCTTTCAGCGCGAGATGCAGATGCAATACGAACAGGCGCGGCGCGACATTCAAACGCAGGTGGCCCACCTGGCGACGCTAGTTGCCAGCAAGGTAATTCGCCGCCAGGTCAACGCCGACGATCAGCGACAACTCGTGGATGAGGCTGTCGCCGAGCTGCGCCAGGCAGGTAATGGCCGGCGCGAATCCGCCGTGGTTTGAGGCCACATAGTCCCCGGCCTGCCGGGGGTTGGGGATTTCCCCCGGCAAGCCGGGGGCCATGAGAACATCGAACAAAGCATCATGACCGAACCCGTCCAGGTCCATCACGATACCGTCTTTGACGACGCCACCCGGCACATCGCGCGCATCTACGCCGAGGCGCTCCTCGCCGCCGCCGACAAGCGCCAGCAGACCGACGAGGTGCTGGAACAACTCGAAGCGCTGGTCCGCGATGTTCTCCATCGGGATGCGGCGTTCGCGGTCTTTCTCGCCAGCGCGGTCGTTGGCCGCGAAAAAAAGCACGAGGCGCTACGCCGAATCTTTGGAGGGAAAGTCAACGACGTTCTGTATCACTTCCTTCTCGTCCTCAACGATCACAACCGTCTTGGCATCCTCCGCGAAGTGGCGATAACCCTGCGGGAGATTTACGAGCGCCGCGCCGGCCGCATGAAAGTCGAGGTCCGCTCCGCGACGCCCCTGGCCGACAATCAGCAAGAAAGGTTACGCCAGGAGCTGCGCGCGAAGTTCGGCCGCGAGCCGGTCCTGTCGCTGCGGGTCGATCCCGATTTGCTGGGCGGGCTGGTGGTGCGCGTGGACGATTGGGTTTACGACGGCAGTGTGCGGGAGCGCCTGGAGAAAATTCGGGACCAACTTATCGAGAGAAGCAGCTATGTCCAATCGCATTAATGCCAATGAAATCGTCTCGGTGCTGACCGAGGAAATCGGCAAGTACCGTGACAAGATCGAGCCGAAAGAAGTCGGCGAGGTCCTGGAGGTCGGCGACGGCATTGCCCGCGTTTACGGGCTGTCGAACGTGATGGCCGGCGAGATGCTGGAGTTTCCGCGCGCCAAGGTCAATGGCCTGGCCTTCAACCTGGAAGAGAACTCGGTCGGCGTCATCATCCTCGGCGAGTACCGCGAGATCAGCGAGGGCGACGAGGTCCGATCCACGGGCGCGCTCTTGCAGGTGCCGGTCGGCGACGCCCTGGTCGGTCGGGTCGTCGATCCGCTCGGCAACCCGCTCGACGGCAAGGGAGCGATCTCCCGCTCGCGGACCCGTCCCGTCGAGTCGGTCGCGCCGGGCGTGGCTGGCCGGCAGCCGGTGGACGTGCCGCTGCAAACCGGCATCAAGGCCATCGACGCCATGACGCCGATCGGCCGCGGTCAGCGCGAACTCATCATCGGCGACCGCAAGACCGGGAAGACAGTCATCGCACTCGACACCATCATCAACCAGCGCGATAGCGGCGTCATCTGCGTATACGTCGCCATCGGCCAGAAGGAATCGAGCGTCGCCAAGAACGTCGAGATCCTCCGCGAGCACGGCGCGATGGATTACACCATCGTCGTCATCGCTTCGTCGGCCGACCCCGCCCCGCTGCAATACATCGCCCCCTATGCCGGCTGCGCCATGGCCGAGTTTTTCATGTACGAGCAGGGCCGCGATACCCTGTGCGTCTACGACGACCTGTCCAAGCAAGCAGCCGCGTATCGTCAGCTGTCGCTGCTCATGCGCCGTCCCCCCGGACGCGAGGCGTACCCCGGCGACATCTTCTACGCCCACTCGCGCTTGCTCGAACGCTCCGCCAAGATCGCCGAGCGTTACGTCATTGTCCCCAACGATGCCGACGAGAAGAAAGTCGCCGACGACTGGGGAGTCAACAACGAAAAGGGCGAGCGCCGGCAGCCGGGCGAGAAGGGCCGCGTTTACTTCGGGCCGATCGACAAGGAGCACGCCCAGAAACACGACCTGCCGAAATTCCCCGGCCACAAGCTCGCCAAGGTGCCCGGCTCCGGCGGCTCGCTGACGGCCCTGCCGATCATCGAGACGCTGGAAGGCGAGGTGTCGGCGTATATTCCGACCAATGTTATCTCCATTACGGACGGCCAGATTTACTTGCAGCCGGACCTGTTTAACGCCGGCATCCGTCCCGCCATCGACGTGGGCATCAGCGTCTCGCGCGTCGGCGGTAAGGCCCAGATCCCGGCTATGAAGCAGGTGGCCGGCGGCCTGCGTCTGGACCTGGCCTCCTTCCGCGAGCTGGAGGCGTTCGCCCAGCTCGGCACGGAACTCGATAAGGCCACGCAATCGCAGCTCGACCGCGGTTATCGCATGGTGGAAATCCTCAAGCAGCCGCAGTTCAAGCCGATGAATGTGATCGATCAGGTCATGATTATCTACGCGGGCACCAAGGGCTTTCTCGACAAGGTGCCGATCAAGGACGTGCGGGCGTGGGAGGAGCAGTTCCTTCGCTTCATGCACGAACGGCAGCCGGAGATCGTGAACGCCATCAAGAAGGAACGCAAACTGTCGAAGGAGATCGAACAACAATTGGGCGCCGCCATCACGAATTTCTCGGCCCAGTTTAAGCCGGGAGGCGCGTCCCCCTCACCGCGCGGCGACGGCATCAAGGCCGCCCAGGATCAGGTCAAGCCGGGACGATGAACGATTTCACATAGCCCCCGGCTTGCCGGGGGAGAATGCCCCCCGGCAAGCCGGGGGCTATGTGGGGAAATGGATACATGGCCAACACCCGAGCACTCGTCAAACGCCGCAAGGCGGTTCGCAACATCAAGAAGATCACGCGCACGATGGAGCTGATCGCCACGGCGCGGTTCAAGAGAGCGCTCGACCGCGCCACCGAGGCCGAAGCGTACACGCGCAAGATCACCGAACTGGCCGCCGACCTCAGCGCCTCCGCCACCAACGTGACGCACCCGCTATTGCAAAAGCGCGAGGACGTTCGCCACTCGCTGCTGTTGGTGCTCTGTTCCAACCGCGGCCTGTGCGGCGGCTACAACGCCGCCATTCTCCGCGAGGCCAACCAGCGCATCCGCCAGATCCGCACCGAAAATGCCACGCTGCACCTGGAGCTGTCTGGCCGGCGGGCCATCACCTACTTCCGCTACCAGGGCATCAAGGCCGAGCACACTTACACCCAGTTCGAGGAGAAGCCGCGCTTCGACGAGGTCGAGGAGATCGCCAACCGCTACATCGACAGCTTCATCCGCGGCCAGGTCGATCGCGTGGAAGTGGCGTACATGAAGTTCCTCAACGCGGCCCGGCAAATACCCGTCGTCGAAACGCTTTTGCCCTTGTCGCAGTCGGCCCCGCGTGAAACGCGCGAACAGGAGCAACCGAAGCAGCCCGTCGAATATGAGTTTTTGCCCAACGCGGGCGATATATTGCAAGAACTGTTGCCGGTTTCGTTCAAGGTGCGTCTGTTCAAGTGCTTCCTCGACGCCGCCGTCAGCGAACAGATCGCCCGTCGCGTGACGATGAAGCAAGCGACCGAGAACGCCGACGAAATGATTAAGAACCTGACACGGTTGTATAACCGCGCCCGGCAGGCGCAGATTACCAAGGAAATCGCCGAGGTCATCGGAGGTGCCGCGGCGCTGGAATGAGTGCGAGGCGGCATCATGGCGTCCGCATTTCGAAGGAGTCACGGCGAGGCGCTGAGAGTCAGCAGCGAGATCGGGCGAACGCTGCGCACGATGTATCGGCCGGAGGTGATCGTGATCTCCCCGGCGGACGTTATCGCGGTGCTGAACGAGGCGGGAGTGCGTTTCGTGCTGATGGGCAATTACGGCATCACCGGCTGGAGGGACGAGCAACGAGCCACCGAGGACGTGGATGTTCTCGTGCGGACACGCGATCATCGTAAAGCCGTTCGCGCCATCCACGAGGCGTTTCCTCGATTGCAAGTAGAGGATTCTGTGGTTGTCACGCGGTTTCTCGATCCGGTAACGGCCATCCCCCTGATCGACCTGATGAAACCGAATCAGCCGTTGTTCAAGGTCGCCTTCCGGCAGACTGTCCTCGTCGAAGAGGGCTACCGTATCCCGAACCTGGAGTTCGCCCTGGCTTGTAAGTTTGCAGCGATGGTGTCCCCGTATCGTGTCGTGAAAAAAAAACACCTCGATGCGGCGGACTTTATTTCGATGGTGGAGAAGAACCAGTCGGCGATTCGCTCGCCTCGGCTCAGGCGGTTGGGCGAGAGAGTTTACCCGGGCGGGGGCGCAGAGAATCCTCCGGCTGGTTGAGGATGCCAAGGCCGGGCGTCGCCTCGAATTTTGAAACACGGAATTTGCTTCTTCGGAGTGATTTATGATTACCGCAACCGACCATCACGCCAACGGCCAGCACAACGGCCGCATCGTGCAAATCATCGGCTCGACGTTCGATGCCGAGTTCGACGAAGGCCACCTGCCCGAAATCTACAACGCCCTCCGCATCGACACCGACTACAAGGGCGTTCCCATTCACCTGACCGGTGAGGTGCAGCAGCAACTCGGCGGCAACCGCGTTCGCTGCGTCGCGCTGGGCACCACCGACGGTCTCGTTCGCGGCATGAAAGTGGTGGACACCGGCAAGCCGGTTTCGGTGCCGGTCGGCAAGGAGACCTTGGGCCGGGTCTTCAACCTGCTCGGCGAACCGATCGACGGCCGTGGCCCCGTGGAAGCCAAGGAATATCGGCCCATCCACCACGAGCCGCCGGCCTTCTCGGAGCTGTCGCCCAAGACCGAGCTGTTCGAGACGGGCATCAAGGTCATCGACCTGTTGACGCCGCTGGTCCGCGGCGGCAAGGCCGGCCTGTTCGGCGGGGCCGGCCTGGGCAAGACAGTAATCCTCCAGGAATTGATCGCACGCATCGCCAGCCAGCACGGCGGCTTCTCTGTGTTCGCCGGCGTCGGCGAGCGGACCCGCGAGGGCAACGACCTGTGGCTGGAAATGCAGGAGACCAAGATCGGCAACACCGGCCGCGAGGTCCTCTCGCAGACGACGATGGTGTTCGGCCAGATGAACGAGCCGCCTGGTGCGCGTCTCCGCGTCGCCCTGTCGGCGTTGACCATGTGCGAGTGGTTCCGCGACGCCACCGGGGCCGATACGCTGCTCTTCGTCGATAACATCTTCCGCTTCTCGCAGGCCGGCTCGGAAGTGTCGGCCCTTCTGGGCCGAATGCCCAGCGCCGTCGGCTACCAGCCGACGTTGGCGACGGAGATGGGCGAGTTGCAGGAGCGCATCACCAGCACCAACAAGGGGGCCATCACCAGCGTGCAGGCCGTGTACGTGCCGGCCGACGATCCGACCGACCCCGCCCCGGCCAACGCCTTCCAGCACCTCGACGCCTTTATCTACCTCGAAAGGCGCATTTCCGAGAAGGGCATTTACCCCGCCGTCGATCCCTTGGCCTCGTACAGCAACATCCTGCAAGCCCAGTACGTCGGTGAGGAGCATTACGCGGTCGCCAACCGCGTTCGCCAGATTTTGCAGCGCTACCGCGAGCTGCAAGACATCATCGCCATCCTCGGCGTCGAAGAGTTGAGCGAGGAAGACAAGCAGGTCGTTAGCCGGGCGCGGCGCATCGAGAAGTTCCTGTCGCAGCCGTTCATCGTGGCCGAGGCGTTCACCGGCAAAAAGGGGAAGGTGACGCCGATCAAGGACACCATCCGCAGCTTCAAGGAGCTGTGCGAGGGCAAGTGGGACCACCTGCCCGAGTCGGCGTTCACGTACGTCGGAGCCATCGAAGAGGCGGCCGAACAGGCCAAGCGTTTGTCCGGGGAAGGGAAGTGACGACCATGCCGGAAACCGCCTCCCGCGAGCTTCATTGCGTGGTCGTCACGCCGGAAAGGGCCGTGATCGACGAGCCAGCCGACTTCGTGGCCGTGCCGATGTTCGACGGCGAGCTGGGCGTCCTGCCCGGCCGCGCGCCGCTCATCGGCCGATTGGG
The DNA here is from genome assembly GCA_963767535.1 of uncultured Planctomycetota bacterium. Classification (GTDB taxonomy): domain Bacteria; phylum Planctomycetota; class Planctomycetia; order Gemmatales; family Gemmataceae; genus JAJPHU01. The sequence goes on along the minus strand of CAVYEC010000003.1, from coordinate 1,692,273 downwards.
TTACGGCGAGCTGCGCATCCGCCGCGGCTCGCAAACCCGCCGGTATTTCATCGATGGCGGCTTCGTGCAGGTCCGCAGCAACACCGTTACGGTACTGACTTCGCGGGCGATGCGCGCCGAGGACATTGATGCTTCTGCCGTCTCGCAGGCGCTTCACGCGGCGCTGGCGCCGGGAGCCACGCCGCAGGCGCGTGAATCGCAGTTCAAGGCGCAGGAACGCGCTCGCTCGCAATTACGGATAGCCCGTCACCGTGAAGGGCAAGAAGCGCATGGATAATTGATTGGGGCCGCTTCTGCGAAGCGGCCCCAATCAATTACTCTTCCGCGATCAGCACTACGGTCGAAAACGGCACCACCGGATACGTCGCCCCGACCGCGACGCGCGGCCCCTCGTCCAATCCGACGATGTCCAGGGGTGACGCCAGCGCCGTATCGACCGCACGACGCCACGGCCGACCTTGCGGGGCGGGAGGGATGCGGAACGGCAGCGTCTCCGTCCAGGCGTTGAAGGCCATGTAAATATCGCGATCCGGCTCGCGGCTCGTGTTTCGGCCGTCGAGGACGAGCGCGAGACTGCGGCTCCACGCCGAGAAGTCCGGCTTGAACGGGACGACGCCGTGCCAGATGACATCGGAGCCGCGCAAGAACCAGCGCCGCCGCAAAGCCGAATGGCGCTTGCGAAGGGCGATCATTTCGCGCACGAAACGCAAGAAACCGGCGTTCTTGTCGGCCAGCGACCAATCGACCCAACTTACCGCGTTGTCCTGACACCAGGCGTTGTTGTTGCCGCCCTGCGTGCGCAAAAACTCGTCGCCGGCCAGGAGCATCGGCACGCCCTGCGACAGCATCAGCGTGGCGATCAGGTTGCGGGCCTGGCGCTGGCGCAGCGCGAGGACGTCGGCGTTCGTCGTCGGCCCTTCGACACCGCAGTTCCAACTGTAGTTTTCGCCCGAGCCGTCGCGCTCGTCCTCGCCGTTGGCCCGGTTGTGCTTCTTGTTGTACGACACCAGATCCAAGAGCGTGAAGCCGTCGTGACAGGTGATGAAGTTGATCGAATGATGCGGCGAGCGTCCCGAGCGTTCGTAGAGGTCGGCGCTGCCGCACAGGCGGCTCGCTAGCTGTCCAGCCATGCCCGGCTCGCCGCGCCAGAAACGGCGGACGTGATCGCGATAGAGTCCGTTCCATTCCGACCAGCGCCGGCCGAACGGAAAATGGCCGACCTGATACAGTCCCGCCGCGTCCCACGGCTCGGCGATCAACTTGGTGTCGGTCAGCACGCTTTCCTCGGCGATCATCTCGACCACCGGCGGTTCGACCAGCACGCGACCCATGTAATCGCGGCCCATGACCGACGCCAGGTCGAAGCGCAGGCCGTCTACGTGCATGTCCGCCACCCAGAAGCGCAGGCAGTTCATCAGCAGGCTGCGGACGATAGGGTGGTTGCAGTTGACCGTGTTGCCGCAGCCGGAGTAGTTCAGGTAGCGCCCGTCCGGGCTGAGCATGTAATAAAGCTGATTGTCCAGACCGCGGAAGGAATACGTTCGGCCGCGCTCGTCGCCTTCGCCGGTGTGGTTGAAAACCACGTCGAGATAAACTTCCATGCCGGCAGCGTGGAACGCCCGCACCATCTCGCGGAACTCGGTCGATTGGGCGTGCTCCGCCCCGTTGCTGGCGTAGGCCGACTTGACCGCCGCGAAGGCGATGCTGTTGTAGCCCCAGAAATTGCGCAGCCGTTCGCCGGTATCGGGGTTGCGGAACGGACAATCGCTTTCGTCGAATTCGTGGATCGGCAGCAGCTCGACGGCCGTGACTCCCAGCGATTTGAGGTACGGAATCTTTTCCACCAGTCCGGCGAAGGTGCCGGCGTGGGCGACCATCGACGAGGGGTGGCAGGTGAAACCGCGGACGTGCAGTTCGTAGATGAGGGTATCTTCCAGCGGCGTCAAGGGCGGCACGTCCTCTTTCCATTGGAAGGGCCGGCGCAGATAGAGACTGCGCCGCGAGGAGAAGCGCCCGCCCGGCGGTTCGCGCGATTCACCCCAGCGGGCGCCGTCGGAAAGGGCGGTGGCCGACGGGTCGAGCAGGACGATCGAGGGGTCGAAGTGATGGCCCGCCCCGCGCGGGCCATCGACGCGCCAGCCGTAAGTAAAGGCGGGCGGCAGGCCGGCGACCAGGACGTGCCAATGATCGCCGGTGCGGTTGCGGCGCGGGTGCAGGGTGATCTCGGCGATCGGCTCCGTGCCGTTCAGAGGATAGATCACCAGCGTGACCGCCGTGCCGTTGCGGCAGAGCAGGGCGAAGTTGACGCCGTCGGGCAGGGCCGAGGCGCCCAGAGGCAAGCATTTTCCGCGTGCGATCCGCAGGGTGAGCATGAAGTCCGCAGCTTGAGACCACGGTGCCGCCCCGGTGCCGCCAACGACGCTGTTGCGGTCGGCCGAAGCGATCGGACCCGGCGGGCACCGCCTGTCCCCGTATGTTCAGAGGATAGTCTAGTTTTGGCAAAGTTGGCAAGGTCGATCGCTTCTCTCCCTCCCCTCTTGTGGGGGAGGGCAGGGGAGGGGGGAAAGACACCACGGCAGACTTTTTGCGAGATAGACTGGAAAATCCTGTACGGTTTGCTAGAATACTAAAGCAGGGAGCAGTTGGACGTTTGTCTCCCTGTCCGCTGGCTTCACTTTTCGCTGCCATTCTCGTGTGAGAATGGTCCCATTGAAGTCCGCAACTTTTACTCGCATTCGCAAGGTTTTGCAACAAACACGTAACATTGCAGAGTGCATGATCCGGAGGAGCGGGCGGCCTGCGCCGAAGCTTCGGGCAGTGAATCCTAGAAACACCTTCTTCTCCCTTCGACCGACCTTTTGATCTCCAACGACCGGAGGACCACCTATGGCCGTCGCTCGCGGCGACGACGGATCGGGCAACCTGACCCGCAGACGTACGATTCGCAAACCCACTGACACCCCCACGCCACCCCCTCAGCAGACCGCGAACCCGGCCCCCGCGGGGACGCCGCGCGTCAACGCGGCGCTGCGGCTGGACGACCTGTATCGGCTGCCGATGCCGAAGCTGTTCGCCCTGGCCGAGCGCGAGGGCATCGCCGAACACACCGGCATGAACCGCGCCCAGCTCATCGTGGCCGTGGTGCGCCGGCAGGTCGAACGCGGCGAGATCGTGCGCGGCTCCGGCACTCTCGAAGTGCTGCCCGACGGCTACGGCTTCCTGCGCAGCGCCGCCCACAACTATCTCGCCTCCCCCGAAGACATCTACGTTTCGCCCAGCCAGATTCGCCGCCTCGGACTGCGCACCGGCCTCGTCGTCGAGGGGCCGATCCGCCTGCCCATCGAGGGGCAGGAGAATTTCGCCCTGATGCAGGTCGAGGCCGTCAACGGCCATCCGCCCGAGGAGAAATCCCGGCCGACCGTCTTCGAAGACCTGACGCCGCTGCATCCTAACGGCCGCCTGGTCCTGGAGACGACTGGCGAGGAGATGCCGACCCGCGTCGTCGATCTGGTGACGCCCATCGGCAAGGGGCAGCGCGGCCTGATCGTTTCGCCGCCCCGCGCCGGTAAGACCGTGCTGCTGCAAAAGATCGCGCTGGCGCTCAAGAAGAATCATCCGGAGTGCTACCTGATCGTGCTGCTCATCGACGAGCGGCCCGAAGAAGTGACGGACATGGTGCGCACCGTAGCCGGCCAGAACGCCGAGGTGGTGGCCAGCACCTTCGACGAGCCCTCTTCCGAACACGTTCACGTCAGCGACATCGCGCTGGAGAAAGCGAAAAGGTTGGTCGAGGACGGCCGCGACGTGGTGATCCTTCTCGACTCGATCACGCGCCTGGCCCGCGCTGCACAATACGGAGGCCCCGTCCGGCGGCAAGCTGCTCTCCGGCGGTCTGGACTCCAACGCCATGCAGAAGCCCAAGCGCTTCTTCGGCGCCGCCCGCAACATCGAGGAGGGCGGCTCGCTGACGATCCTGGCGACGGCGCTGATCGACACCGGTAGCCGGATGGATGAAGTCATCTTCGAGGAGTTCAAGGGCACCGGCAACATGGAACTCCACCTCGACCGCCGACTCGTCGATAAGCGCGTCTGGCCGGCCATCGACATCAACCGTTCCGGCACGCGCAAGGAAGAGCTGCTGATGCACCCCGACGAGGTCGAGCGCGTCCGCGCCCTGCGCCGCGTCCTGGCCGACATGCACCCCGTCGAGGCGATGGAGCTGGTCGTCAACCGCATGCGCAAGACCAAGTCGAATGCGGAATTCTTGCTCAGCATGAACATGAGCTGAGCGCGTCGGACGAAAACTGCGCATCGGTATGCGGCACCGGCAAGGGATGCCCTTGCCGGTGCCGCAAACTGGATACAGCAAAACCGCAGAGGAGAGTGAGAGGGCGATTAACCTCGCGGGCTATACTCCGCCCTCTGCTTGCTTACTCCCATCCGTTACAGGACCGTGTCCTCTCGGCCCTCATCGCCGAAGCTCAACAGATTGCGCTTCGACCTCGGCAAAACGAAACTCGTCCGGTCTTCCAGACGGTTCGCAAAAAGTTGATCCAAACGCCGCACGTTTTCGGGAGCTAGGGCCGCCTGAGTCGCGGAGAGTGGGAACGGCTTGGATGAGGCGGTCAACGCCGCGGCCATGGCTCGCTGGAAGTCGTCGGGGGAACTGCCTGCCAAGGGGATAGAAGCAGAGATGCCGTGGAGCTCCAACGGCTCCGCAGCTTTGACCCGTGCTTCCGTATCCGGGGAACCGTCCGGCTGGCGCCAGGTGCCGAACGACAGGCCTCGGTAGCCATCGCCGGGTTGGGTCGTTTCATCGCCGCCACAACCAGCCAGCTGATCGCTGATTCCCTCGTAAAGGGTCTGCATGCGGAACGAGCGATACTCCGTCCCTTTGACCTGCAGGACGTAAGCTATGCTGCCGTCTGGCCGCACCTCGATGGATTGGCCGATTTGATGGGGCGCTGTGCCTTGGAACCCCGAATCAAAGGAATAGTCCCCGTTCGAGAGTCTCTGAGCCGAGCCGAGGGCACCCGAGTAGTTGCCCAGATCGACATTGACCACCAGGGTCGCCGTCATGGTTTGCTCGTCGACCTTCCACACCTGGCCGCGACTGTCCGCGGTCGGATCGCTGGCGCGGTGCGCGTTGCCGTCGTCGAAGAGGATGATGGTGGAGTCGTCGATGTAGTGGGCGTCGTGCTGGCCGGAGAACCAGGGATTCGGGTCCGTGGAGTTGACGGTGAAATCCCCGCCCTGGCCCAGACGCCAGATGACATGCCCGTCCCCATACCCGTTTTCGTAGTCGATCTTGATCACCCAGTCCTGGTTGCGGAGGGACAGCACCAGGTTCCCGTCTTCGGGCGACCAACTCACAGCGTTGATGTGCAGCCAATCCACCGCCGGAAGCACGGGAGTGGAGGCGGTCAACTGGTCGGCGCCGCCCGGTTGCAGGATCTCGCCCAGAATGGGCCCGCGGTTCACATCCAGATGGTCGAAGGAGTCCCAGACCCACGAGACCTGAAAATTCTTGTCGAGCACAATGATCGTCATTCCGACGTACTCGGTCGGAGTGCCGTTAACATTCGATGGTGCGCTCCGTGGGAGCAATCACGGCCGTGTCCCCATTGGGCAAGCGCTCGACGTCGTGAGTGAAGGTGTAGATGGAGTGGTAGCCCTGGGCGTTCAGCTGCGCGTTCACCGCATCGAGGTTCGTCTCCCGCAAGGTATTGCCGGCCAGATCAATCTCGCGCAGGACATCCAGCGTGGCAGGTAGGGGCGCATATTGATCGACGCCCAGAAGCAGCACCGTGCCCCCTGCTACAAGGCTCTGTCCCGCGTAGGTGTGCGTCAGGCCCGACTGGGAGACGTCGTAGTACCACACGATATTCCCGTTGAGATCGGTCGCCAAGGGGTTCGGGGCGTTGCTAGTGGTACTGGGGCTACCGAACTGGTGGAAGATCAAGCCTTCATCGAGGTCGCTGCCGGGGCCGGGCGGCTGTTGCACAGTGAAAGTGGGAAACGACAGGTTGGAGGGGAGGCTCCCCGTCGTGAAGAGCAGGGGCGCGGAGGTCACCCCGTCGCTGAACACGTCGCGCATCTCGTAAGTCGTGTCCGGCAACATGCCCGCTATGAAGAAGTTGGTACTTCGACTCGGATCGCTGGGCAATTCGTTGGTGCTGCGCCAGGACGGGTTGTCGCTCGCCGCGGCGAACTCGACGTGTACCGTCCCCTTGGGGCCGGGCGGCACGCTGTACAGGGCCACCAGCGGGTTGGCCGTGGGCGTGATGATCGCCTCTTCGCCGGTCACACGCGAGGCCACCTTATCGGTAACAACGGCGGACTGAGTATCGTCAGTGTTGAAACCGTCCTTAACAACTACTTGGATGCGATAGTTGCCCTCTTGCATCGGCGTCCAGCTGAACTGGTTGTCGGGGCTGAAATCGCGGACCACATGGAAGGGGCCGCCGGGAGATTCCGACGTCGAACTGGTAGACCAGTCCGGGGGAAGCATTGGGGACGGTAGCCGTCCAGGTGATCGGTTCGCCGACCAGCTGGGGAGCCGGCTCGCTGGGCGTCAGGGTGATGCCTCCGCTGAGCAGGCAGCGGTCTTCCAGGGCTTCCAGGCCGAGGCGGGTGAGGCCGGTTCGGGGGTTTGGTCGCCTTTGCCGAGCACACCGGCCGCGGGCAGAAAACGATCTCAGAAAGTCGCGTGGGGAGGAAAACGTCATGGCTTGTATGTCCTTTCGAAACGCGGTCTGCTCTATAATGGTGACGGCGATCCCTCCCGTGCGCAGACCGAGCGCCGGGGCGGTGCCGGGCCGGTGAGGTAGCTTGCTTGGCGGTAAGGACCTCACCGGCCGATTTTTTATCTTCCCATCCGGGGGGAAAGAGGTGAGCGATCGCGGGTTATTCCTCAACCTTCGCCACTCGTCCCCGTCTTCTCGGTTCCTACAGCACATCCACGACCACGCTGCTCGTAAGCGAACTGTTGTGCGTATCGGTGACGGTGATCTTCTGGTTGCCCTTTCTGTACAACACCAGGCCGGTGAAGGTATGCACTCCGTGATCGGCCGCCGTGAAGGTGTAATTGGTCGGCAGCCTGGCCCTGTAATCGGTACTGCCGAAGTGGATCGTCCCCGTATAGCCGGCGACCACGTTGCCATAGGCGTCCTCCACCGTCAGGGTCAGGCTGAACGGTGCGCCGGCGCGGACGCTGAGAGGAGCGCTGAGGATGAACTTGCTGGCCTTGGCCGGGTTCACCGTGATACCGCCATCCGTGCCGCTGAGGCTGGAGTTCGTGGTATCCATGGCCGCGATCGACTGAGCGCCGGCCGTTTTCAGCGTGGCGCTGAAGGTGTGGACCCCGGCGTCGGCGGCGGTGAACGTGTAATTGGCCGGCAGCGTGGCCTTGCGATCGCTGCTGGTGAAATGCACCGTGCCCGTGTAACCGCTGGCGATGTTGCCGTAGGCATCCTTGAGCGTGACGGTGTAGTTGCCGGCCATGCCGGCGGCGAGGGGCGATGGGAAACCGCCGACGACCATTGTGCTGGCCGCGGCAGGGTTCACGGAGATACTGCCGTCGGTGGCGGTGAGGCCGGAGTTCGTGGCGTCGGTCGCCGTGATGGACTGTGTGCCGGCGGTCTTCAGCGTGGTGCTGAAGGTATGCACTCCGGCGTCGGCCGCCGTGAACGTATAGTTGGCCGGAAGAACGCCCTGACCGTCGGAACTGGAGAAGTGGACGGTGCCGGTGTAGCCGATGTCCGCGCTGCCGTCGGCGTTCCGGGCCGTGACCGTGAAGCTGCCGGCGTTTCCCGCCGTAAGGACGGACGGGAAGCCGGCAACGGCCAGGCTGCTCGCTTCATTGGCAGTGCCGTTCTGAACCTCGAAGGCGCCGATGTCGATGATGCCGTTGACGATGCGCGGGAAGCCGGGGCCGCGCTGGTCGTAGGCGGGAGCGTTGGTATTGTCGCCGGCGTTGATGGCGGGGCTGCCGGCGAGCAGGGCCATTGTCTGGGTGGGCCCGCCGTTGTTCTGGAGCGGGCCAAGTTGCGGGTTGACGTTGACGAGGTCGCTGGCGACGAAGCCGCTGCCGCCGGTCGTGTTGCCGATCAGGTTGTGGCCGAGCGAAGTGAGGCCCCCGGAGAGGTCGGGGCCCGCCGTAGTGGCGGTGTTATCGGCGAGGATGGTGTCGTGCATCTGGAGCGCGCCGGGGCCGGCGGCGTTGTAGATGCCGCCGCAATACCCGATGCCGGGAACGGTGAGAGGACCGGCGCCGCCGAGGGCCTGGTTATCGGCAAACGTGCTGTTGTCGATCGACACGGTGCCGCCGGCAATATACAAGCCGCCGCCATAGCCATTGCCAGCGTAGACTCCGTGACTTCCTAAACCGGCAGTGCTTCCCCCAATCGCCTCATTGTCCGCAATCGTGCTGGAGTTGATGGACAGTGTGCCGCTGTACATATAGATGCCTCCACCCATGCCGTTGGAGGCGCTAGCATACCCACCCGAGCCGAGAGTGGAGGGGCCGCCACCGTAAAAAGAGTATGCAGCTGTGCCGCGCGTTTTGTTGCCGGAGATGGTGCTGTTGTTGATCGTAAGGTTCCCAGAGTTGTTATAGATGGGGCTGGAAATGCTGTTGCAACCGGAGATGGTGCTGTCGCTGATGGTGGCCGTCGTGAAGTTGTGAATAACGCTGCCGCCGGAGATGGTGCTGTCTCTGATGGTGGCCGTCATGTAGTTCCAAATAACGCTGTTGCCGGAGAGGGTAATGGAGTCGAGGGTGGTCGAGCCATTCACGTTATTGATGCCGCCATTATTTATGGTCAGGCCGGCAATTTTGAAGTGGGCCGCGTTATCCACGGTGAACATTTCGCCGCCACCTCCGTCCAGGGTAATCGATTGCGCCCCCGGACCCTGGATGGCCACATTGGCGTTCACGGTCGGCAGCGAGGTTTGCACATAAATCGTGCCGGTGAGGCCCGGGGCGAAGGTGATGGTGTCGTTCCCCGAGGTGGCATGGGCGACGCAGTAGAGCAGGTCACCCGTCTGGCCCGAACCGGCGCCGGTCTCGGTGAGGACATTAACCGTGTACGTGGACAACAGGGTGCGGTCTTCCAGAATTTCCAGGAGCGGGCGCACCCGTGGCACAGGACGAATCCGCGATACCGGCGTGCGTGCGGATCGGGCCAACAGGGCATCGAACAGAGAGCGGAACCACATGGGAGTCTCCTTTGCGATGGTGGTCTGCTCTACAATGGAGATGGCGACCCATCCGTGCGCAGACCGAGCGCCGGGGCGGTGCCGGGCCGGTGAGATGGCTCAGATGGCGCTAAGGACCTCACCGGTCGCTTTTGTTTTCAACGGACTTGCGTTTACTTCTTCGACTTGGGCAGCACGTTTTGCACACCTTCGAACAGCACCTTGCCGTCCGGGTCCGTGACCTTCAGATTGCGGAAACGCGCGGCGGCATGGTTGGTTTGTAAACCAACACACCCGTGCGGGTTCTCGTCGGACCAGGCCGACAGGAGCAGCTTGCCGTCGAGAAACATCTGGAACCAATTTCCACGGGCCTCAACACGGATGCGGTACCGGCGCCGCCGGTCAGCTTTTCCCGGCACCGACCGGAGCACGACGGATCGATTCTCCTTCCAGCCGAGCACCGCATAGCGCGCGTTGCCAGAAGCTCCGATGATGGCGTAGAGGCCCCGCGAGAGGGTCGCCCGGAAGTGGACGCCTACTTCCGTGCCTTCTCCGATTATCTCGACATCGGCCTCAAAATTGTAATCGGTCCAGTCCGGATCACCGAAGAGCATGTTGTGGCCGGAACTTTCGTCACGCTGGTAAACCTCCTGTCCCTTGACGACCCAGTCATCCGAGTCGCGCCAGGGGGTAACGAACGTGCGGGGGGCTGGCGCTGCCACTCTGTTGGGTTCCACAGCCACGCGGACCACTTGCTTGTCGCCGCGTGTGATGGTGACCAGTTCCTGATCCAGCCGAACCGGCTTGCCGTCCTTGGCGGCTTGCAGCTTGTAGCTGCCGGGCCGCAGGCGCACTTCGTGCGGCCCGGCCCCGGTAATTACCAAAGCGCCATCGCCTTCGATCGTCACCTTCACTGCGGGATCATTCACCTCGACGATCAGCGTGCCGTCGCCGGTGATGAAGCGGATCACAGTGGCGCGGACATTCGTGAAGCCGGTCGCCTCGGTAAAAGACAATCCGCCGAGCAACAGTAACACCGCGGCGACGGCCAATACCCAGGGACGTTTGCCGCGGGACAGGTTGCCCGATGGCGCGGGACGCGGAAGGTCGGGAACGCCGGCAGCTTGTTCAACGGAGATCACCTGTCCTTGCTTCTGCAACTCCGCCAGACACCGGCCAAGCAAATCGGCCACTTCTTGCGCCGTCTGGAAGCGCTCCGCCGGCTTCTTGGCCTGGAGCATGGCGATAAGGTCGCACAGCCACGGCGGCACTTCTGGAATTATCTCGCGGATCGGCCGCGGGGTGTCCTCGGCCACCCGTTTAAGGACCGCGAAGGAACTGGAGGCCCGGAACGGCGGTCGGCCCGTACACATGGCGTACATCACGCTGCCGAGACTGAACAGGTCCGCGCGAGGATCCGTGGTTTCGCCCCTCGTCTGTTCTGGGGCCATGTACATCGGCGTGCCGGCGATCGTGCCGCTCTGCGTCAGGCTGGCATCGTCGGCCGCTCGCGCCAGGCCGAAGTCGGTGATCTTCACATACTGGCCAATGCCGTTTTCCAGCAAAATGTTGGCCGGTTTGATGTCGCGGTGGATAAGCCCCTGGGCGTGGGCCGCCGCCAGCCCGCGGGCAACCTGCCCGCCGATACGCAGCACCTCCGGCACGTCCAGCGGCCCGACCCGATCCAGTTTTTGTTGCAGGTTTTCTCCCGGAACATATTCCATGACCAGATAGGGTATCGGCTCCTCCTCGACGGCATGGATGTCCACGACATGTTCGTGCCGGATCGCGGCGGCGGCGCGGGCCTCGCGTAGGAAGCGCTTGCGCGGCGGGGAGGTGGCGGCCAGTTGCGGCGACATGACCTTGATCGCCACCACGCGGTGCAGCTTGTCATCGAACGCCCGCAGCACGATGCCCATGCCGCCCCGGCCGATGACCTCCAGAACCTCGTAATGGGCAAGACGCCCAAGGGAGTCCGGTTTCGCTGACGGCTGGAGAAAGAACAACGAAAGGGCGCTGTCCTCCGGCGTCTCCAGGGACGTGTCGGGGGCTTGGTGATCGCCGGGAGCCTTGGGGGCACGTTCATAAGCCCTCTCGATTTCCGGCCGGGCGTCGCTCAAGTGCCGTGCCATGTCCGACCACGACGCCTGGTCGGCAACGAGTCCGTCCAGCGTTTTTTGGCAAACCTCACAGACTTCGAGGTGCTGTTCCAGTTCGGTCTTTTCGTGTTCCGCCAGGTCCCCGTGCAGGAACCGCTCCCAACGACTTGGATCAGGGCAATCGGTGCGTTCCGCCATTCGACACCTCGGTTCTCGCCGCTCATTCCCCTTGCAACAGGCGGATTTGTTCTTTGAGTCGAGTCATCACGCCGCCCCTTGGCCAGATAAACCGCGGCGACAGTCAAGCCGAGATGTCCGGCAACTTCCTTGGCGTTTTTGCCCTCCACGCCGGCGAGCCAAAAGGCTTGCCAGGTCGTTTCGTGGAAATCGCCGCGCACCTGGGTGGCCGCATGGGCGAACAGGCGCCGTTCGTAGTCCGCATTCCATTCGGCGGTTTCGTCTTTCTCCGGTGAAAGGTGTTGTTCCAGAAACATTTGCGCCTCCGTTCCGCCGGCGCCGCACTGGTGAGCCTTCTTACGTCCCAGCGTCTTGCGTACCTGATTCCGGACCACGGTGTACAGCCAGCCACGGAAAGACCCCACCCGAGGATCGTAATCGAGTGCCTGGACGGCCCGAGCGATGGAGCAAAGGACCTCTTGAGTCACGTCCGCCGCATCCGCCTCCTGAAGCCCGTACTTGCGCGAACCCGTGGATCAAGGGCGCATAGAGGTCCGCAAATTGCGCCCACGCCTGGGCATCTCGGGCGTCCCGAATACGGAGCAACAGGCTCGGATGAGTCAGCAGCGAATCTTCCATTTTTGCTCCCGTAACAAGGTATATCCGGGCCAAAGGAGATCCTATTGCGAAAAAGGGAAACACTCGAAAAAAGAGAAACCAGCTTCCCAAAACGGAAGGCGGAGGCCCTGTTGGCAAAGTGGCAAAATGGCAAACTCGCAGCGCGGAATGGACGCTACTTCTTAAATTGGAATACTTTACGCGACGGACCCCACTTTGCCAAATGGCCGTGCATTTGGCAAAGTGGCAAACGGACCTGCGGCGGATTCTTGGGGATGGGGAAACGACCCTGCCAAGGGAGACACTTCGGATTGACCAAAGCTGCCGCCCTTAATGCTCGGAAGGCTTCTCGACCGGCGGAACGCCGGGTGCCCCGGCCAGTTTCAGCAAACTGGTGGCCGGGTAGCGCAAGAATTGCGCGTCGTCGTTGGCGTTGCTTGGCAACTCGAAGGTATGGGCGAGCGTCTTGAACAGAGGGTAGCCCTCCGCGGATTTGTCATCGCGGACGTTGCCGGTCGGTTCCGGGAAGAGTTTGTCCGCCCGTCCCTGGAAATGTTCCCCGACGACGCAATCCCAGACCAGATCGCGCCACGACGCGGGACCGCCGCCGTACGGTGCGACGACCGCGGCCCTGCCCGCCGCCCCCGCCCACCCCGGCTGTTGCCAACCCGACTCGACCGCGCGGAGGGCCTGCCAGGTCGCATCGCTCACCAACGACAACGGGGCTGAGCCAGGACAGGTGTAGGTCAACTCCGCCAGGATGCCGCCGGTTCCCATCACGTTGCTACCCTCGACGGCCAGGACGTTTTCGCCCGGACGGAGAAAACGAGCCACGTCGAAGGAGTAGACTCGCCGCGTCGAATTGCGAAAAGAGCCGTGACCGACCTGGGTGACGGCTTCCAATTCGCCCTGACCGACGCGCTGGCCGTTGAGCCAGACTGTGAAGGACGCATCGCCGGTGATGTTGAGCAGGGCGTGCGAAACACGGGGGCCGGACACGAGGAAGTTCTTACGGAAATAGTGGCTGTCCGCGAGCTTACCCCACGCGGGGGCCGACCAGATCCATTGCGCCCGCGACTGCTGCGGCTGCGGCGCGAAGTCGTCCACGTGCGCCAGCGTGGCGGTGCGGACGAATAAGTTGTTCGTGAGCCGGACCTGACTGCGGTCCACCGGCGGCAGCGTCTCGAAGTGGATGCCAACCTTTTCGATGGCGCAAAAGGTGTTCGCGTCGATCGACACATCCAGTGGCGCGGCCGGCATCGTTCGGGCATAGCGCACGCCGTCGGCGGCGCTGTAAATGCGGTTGTGTTTCAACTCGATGTCCGCCGCCGGGCCGCGCAGCTCGATGGCCGCCTGATATGGCCCCTCCAGCCGGCACTCGAGGACGCGGACGTGACGGTTGCTCTCGCCGCTGCCGGCCACCAAGGCCAGGGCGGCGGAGGCCGCCCGGACGGGCACGATGCGCAGACGCTGGAGCGTAACGGGAAGTTTTTCCGTGCCGATGCAGTGGTGCAGCACCACTCCGTTGCGGCGGAACCCTTGCAGCTGCATGTCTTCCAGCGTCAGGCCCGCACTGGGTCCGGCCAGCGAGACGAGATCCTGGACGCGCTCCTCGCCGTGCAGGGTGAAGCCCTTCAGGGTCAGGTTGGAGCCTTCGGAGATTTGCACGAGCGCCTGGTCGGCCGCATGATCGCGCGGCGGATGCCAGTACACGGCCGCCCCGGTCGGCGACCGTCCTTCGATGGTGATGGCGCGGGCATTCAGACCGTCGCCGCTGACTTGCAGGACTTCCTCCCAGTTCGGCTCGCAGACGAGGATGTGCGCACGGAGGCGCCTGCGCAGCGCTTCGGCGATGCTCGGGAAGGTGCCCTGGGCGTGCGACACGATCAAGGCGGGGACGGCCGAAGGCGCGATGTCCGCCTTCTCGACGGGACGATTGAGAAACCAGCGAATCCCCATGCCGGTCAGCGCGGCCGTCGTGATGAACAGGACGACGCTGTAGGTTCGCCGTTTAAAGGCGACAACGGGATGTTCGCGGCCCGCGGCGGCGATCAGGCTGGACGGCTCCACGGCTGTCTCGGCTCGAGCGCCCGCCGACGCATCGACCGACGCCACGCCCTCGCTCGTCGTGTCGGTTTGCGCCGACACGATGGGAGGCGTCGGCATCTCCATCATGGTCCGCACCCGTTGCGGTGCGCCCGTTGATGGAGTCAGCACGTTCGTCGCCATGTTGGCCAGGGTACGCGGCCGGGGCGGTACATCCAGGGAGGCCACCGAACGGGCAACCAGTCCCGCCGCCGACCCACTGGCGCCCAGGTTCGAGCCGGAATCTGCTTCGGCGACGGCGGCGGCTCGCGCCGCCGGGCTGAGCCGCGGCATCTCCGCATCGGTCGGCGGCAGGAGCGGCGTCGCCGTCCACTCCGCCAGCGCCTCGATCACCTCGGCCGGCGTCTGATAGCGATGGCCGGGATCCTTTTCGATCATGCGCTCCACGATGGCGGCTAGATCTTCCGGCACATCCGGTCGCAGCTCGCGGATTGGCTTGGGCTGTTTGGTTTGATGCCAGATCAACTTTTGCGTGATCTGTCCGCCCGGAAAGAGCGGCTGACCCGCCAGGAGGAAATAGAACGTGCCGCCCAAACTGTAGATGTCGGCGCGAATATCGACATCGTGACTGTTGAGCGCCTGCTCGGGGGCCACATAATCCGCCGTGCCCAGCACGTTGTTATGGTCGTACTTCAGGGTCAACGGATCGTTATGGTCGCTGAAGAACCGCGCCAACCCCAGGTCGAGGACGCGAATGATGCCCTGGCGATCCAACAGGATGTTGGCCGGCTTGATGTCGCGGTGAACGAGGCCGGACACATGGGCGGCTTGCAGCCCCTGCGCCGCCTGGCGAATGTAGTTGGTCGATCGCTCGATCGTGAGCGGCCCAAACCGCGACACCAACTCCTGCAAGTTGGAGCCGTCCACGTACTCCATGACGAGGAAATGCAGGCCGTTCTCCTGATCGATGTCGTGGGCCTTGACCAGATTGGGGTGGTCGAGGGCGCCGGCGGCGCGAGCCTCGCGGTAGAAACGCGCCAAGGCCGCCGGATTCTCCGCCTTGGCGCTTGGCAGCACCTTGACGGCGGCGCGCCGTTTGACGGTCATGTGTTCGCACAAATAAACCGTGCTGTGTCCGCCGGAGCCGATGCGTTCGAGCACCTTGTATTTGCCGATGGTGAAGCCGCGATACTTCCCTTGTAGCATCTGCTCGGCCTGGAACTGCGTGATCAAGCCGGAAGCCACCATGCGGGCGGCGAGCTTGCGCGGCGTCGCGGACAGAGCGCCGGCCTGGTTGAGGAATACCTGCAAGCGCTCCGGATCGACGAGTCCGCTCTTATTGACTAGTTCCAGGAATGCGTCGATGGTTGCAGGCGCCGGCATGGAGCTGCCTCTCGGGAACAGGTCGGAAATACGTACATCGCGGTTCGCCCGGCCGCGTCGCGGTGCGAGCCGCCGCAGAACGGCATAAGGTCTCTCAGGGCCACCGCCCGAAAAAATCACTCAACAATAGTTTTTCCTATGCGATTGTCAAATGGGGCCGGATTGATGGGTCAGCGGAAAAGGGTCGCGCCTCCGAGCGGGGGGCGTAAGCCCCCTGAGCGCAGACTCAGGGGGCTTACGCCCCCCGCTCAGGGGTATGGCACCTGCTATGATGCGGAGCGGAGCACCGACCGAATACGACCTCGGAGTTACCGCCCCATGGATCTCACGTCGCTCGCGCGCCATCAACGCACGGCCGGTCGGCTCGCCCAGATCCTGGCCATCCTGTGCAAATACAGCCTGGCCGACTGGCTCAAGGCCGTCAACGTCCGTCCGGTGCGCAAGTTCCTCACCAGCTACGATGGCCAACCGATCGCCGGACTGCCCACCGAGGTTCGCATCCGCCTGGCCCTGACCGAGATGGGCACCACCTTCATCAAGCTCGGACAAATCCTCAGCACGCGGCCCGACCTCGTCGGCCCCGCGCTGGCCGTCGAACTGTCCAGCCTCCTCGACGACACGCCGGCCGACCCTCCCGAGACGGTTCGCACCCTCATCGAATCGGACTTGCACAAGCCGATCGAAGAGTTATTCGCCGAATTCGGCGCTTCCGCCTTCGCCTCGGCGTCGATCGGTCAGGTCCACCTCGCCCGCCTGCACGACGGCCGGCAGGTGGTCGTCAAGGTGCTTCATCACAAGATCGAGGACAGGGTCTTCCGCGATCTCGACATCATGATGGCCCTGGCCGACCTCGGCGAGAAATACAGCGGCGAGCTGCGCCACTATCGGCCCCGCGCCACGACGGGCGAGTTCCGTCGCACGCTGCTCCGCGAGCTGGATTTTCACCGCGAATTGCGCAATATTCAGGAATTCATCCACAACTTCGAGGGCGACAAGACCGTCCGTTTCCCGCGCCGCACCCGGCGCTGTCCGCGCGGCGCGTGCTGACCCTCGATTACCTGGACGGCATCGCCATCAGCGACACGCCGCGTCTGCAAAGCGAGGGGCACGACTTGCACGCCATCGCGCGGCGCGGCTCGGCCGTCTTCCTCCGCATGATCTTCCGCGACGGCTTCTACCACGCCGACCCGCATCCCGGCAATCTGCTTATCCTGCCCGATACCGTCCTCGGCGTGCTCGACTGCGGCATGGTGGGCCGGATCGACGAACACACCCGCGATGCTTTCACGACGATGCTCCTGGCCGCGCTCGGCAAGGACTCCGGTCGTTTCACGGATGTCGTGACGCGCCTGGCCGCCGTGCCGCCCGACCTCGACCGCGACGCCTTCGAGTCCGAGGTCCACGACTTCCTGTCCGACTACGGCACGCAATCGCTCAACCATTTCGATGTCAGTGGCGCTCTCGTCGGCATCACCGACATCATTCGCCGTTATCACCTGATCTTGCCGGCGAATTTCTCGCTCTTGCTCAAGACGCTGATCGTCCTGGAAGGCACCTCCAGGCAGCTGGACCGCTCGTTCAGCCTAGCCGAGATGATCCAGCCGTACTACCGCCAGGCCGTCCGCGAGAAGTTGTCGCCGCGGCGCATCTTCCGCCATTTGCAGCGGATGTTCGTCGAGTGGGACCACCTGATGCGGATGCTGCCGGCCGACCTGGGCGACATCCTCGAGCGCGTCAAACGCGGACAGTTCAAGTTCCACCTGGAGCATCGCCGACTGGAAGCGGCGGTGGGTTTGCTCGTGGACGGCATCCTGACGGCTTCGCTGTTTCTGGGGGCGTCGCTCATGCTCAGCTACCGCGTGCCGCCGGCCCCGTTTTGGGACATTTCCATCCCCGCGCGCTGGGACTCTTTTCCAGTTTGTTCCTGGTCCGGCGCGTCTTCCGGGCGACCAAACGAAGCCGCAAGGAGTAGGGTGGGCCGAGTCTTCGAGGCCCACCACGCCTATGCTGGTGGGCCTCGAAGACTCGGCCCACCCTACGACCGCCGTCGATCCATTTTCCACGCAAATTCGTACTACTAACTACGTACACCCGCATGGTTGTTCGGGGAGTTACCTGGTGCTGGGACCGATCTTCAATCGTGAATTCCTGACGGTGCCGCGGCGCTCGCGTCACTACATGAGCCGGGTGGCCTATGTGGGGGCGCTCTGGATCATCGCCGTGACGGCCTGGCTGGCGACCGGCGGCTGGATGCGCCCGGCCACGCTTGGCGAAACCGCTCGCTTCGGCCCCCTTGTGTTTCAACTCTTGAGCTTCGTCGAGCTGGCCCTCTTCCTGTTCTTTTCCGCATTGTCGGCCGCCAGCACCGTGGCCCAGGAGAAGGACCGCCGCACGTTCGTCCTCTTATTGCTGACCGACCTTCGCAACGACGAAATCGTGCTGGGCAAACTGCTCGGCAGTCTGCTGCCGATCGGCCTGCTGCTGGCCGCGACGGTGCCCTTATTGATGTTGCTGTTGCTTCTGGGCGGCGTGGACCCCCGGCAAGTGTTGCAAGCGATCGTTATCGTGGCGGCGACCTCGGTAGCGGCGGGTTCCCTGGGCGGACTGATCGCCCTGTGGCGCGATCGAACGTTTCAATCGCTGGCCCTGACGGTACTGTGTATCGTCCTTTATCTGTGTCTCGTTCACGGGCTGTCCGTGCTGCCGGTCCTGACCGACCGCCTTTCCTCGGCCGACATCCGCCGCTGTCAGGAATGGCTCCAGCCGTTCCTCGCTTTGCAGACGGTTCAGGATCCGACCGCCATACTGGAGCCGGGCCTTCCGCCCGCCTACGGCTTCGCCCTGGTCATGGTGCTTTTCACCGTGCTACTCAACGGTTGGGGCCTGGTTCGGCTGCGCGTGTGGAACCCCAGCGGCGAGCCGATCATGCAGCGCGAGCAGCCCGAAGAGATCGAGGACAAGGAACGAGCGACCGCCGCCGACCAGAAGGCGCGCGTCAGTGTTCACGCCGCTCCGGGTGCGGAACGCCGGGTCGGTCCCAATCCGATTTTGTGGCGCGAAATCTCCACGCGCACCTACGGCCGCCGTCCCTTACTAGTCAAGATCGCCTATTTCGTCGTCCTGGCCTTCATCTGTTATTTCGCCCTGTCGCTGTTGTTCGTGCCGTCCTCGCGGCCGGACTTTGCCGCCGCCTACGGCCTGATTCCCATCGGTGTCCTGAGTCTCTTGCTGGTGGCCGCGCAGGCGGCGACGGCCATCACTTCCGAGCGCGACACGGGCGCTCTCGATCTGCTCCTCGTCACTGACCTGACGCCGAAGGAATTCATCTTCGGTAAGCTGGGCGGCATCGCCTACAACACGAAGGAGTATCTGCTGCCGCCTCTCGTGTTGGCCGCGGTGTACGCCTTTTACGGCTCTCTCGCCACGCCTCCGGCGGGGCATCCGGAGTTGCGCACGCCTATGAACGCGACTTCCTTGCTGTGCGTGGTCGGCTCCGGCATCGTACTGCTGGCGTTCGCGATGGTGCTGGGCATTCACGTCGCCCTGCGCACCCCCAACAGTCGAGTGGCCATCATCAACACCCTGAGCACAATCTTCTTTCTCTCCGTCGGCACGCTGATTTGTATCGCTTTGATCCTCATCAACGGCCGATTCGAGTACCAATGGGGCAGTTTTGTCTTTTTCCTCGTGGCCGGCGTGGGCGGGCTGTGGTGGGTGTTATCGGGAGATCGACCCTCGGCGGCGCTGACGTGGGCGAGTTGGTTTTGTCCGCTCGGCGTGCTCTACACCGTGATGAATATTCTAGTGGCCAAGCCCGGTTCGCAGGAGTCGGCCGATCCGCTTATTCCCTTCCTGGTGATCGTCGCCGCATTCGGCTTCACGGTGGCGGCGATGCTGGTCCCGCTTGTCAGTGAATTTGATGTCGCCATGGGCCGCACTTCCGGCGGGGCGGATTGAACGAACCCATAGCCCCCGTCTTGCCGGGAGAACGCAAACCCCCGCCATGACGGGGGCTATGTGCGTTGGGTTTGACACCTCCGAACCAAAACCTATAATTAACAGATGAGGTCTCGTCACGGACGGCGAGGTTTCCGGAGCGCTGGTGAAGAGGTGTGATCATGTGGTCCCCCAAGCCCGATCATCCGCTCCGGCGGATGTTCGCCGGTCTCACCGAGCAGACATTCATCAACACATTAGGGGTCGCCGACCCTCCTCTCACCGATTATCTCTCCGAACTACTCTCCCGCTTTATTCACCTGGATGCGGTCTATCGCTTATCCAACGCGCGCGGCCGACGTTTAGAGGAAGTCGCCGAGATGATGATCGAGGCCGAGGCTATGCCGCCCGAAGGCCGCACCCGCCGCGAAGTCTACCGGCACATCGGCGATTTCACGCTGTTCTGGACCGGCGTCTATCCCGAAGCGCTCAACCGCCTCCGCTCCATTCTCTCCAAGGACCACTTCATCGACTACTGCTCGCAGGGCAAGCGCTCGTACTACATCGCCAGCACGTTTGAGGAACCGCCTTTTGAAGAGCAAGCCGTCGTCCTGCGCCGGCTCAGCGAGGAATTCGAGTTGTGCGCCTACGGACTCAATCAGGTGCGCCGGCAGTGGGAGCGCTTGCCCGGCGAAGGGCCTGCCGGCCCGCCAATCATCAATTGAGTAAATGTCTAGCGGCGCTTCGCGGAAGCATCGCTAATCAATTACCTCGATTTTTCCTTTCCCGATTGCTCTTGCCTCGTTTCCCATGCCCCGACTATGATCGGCCGAAATTCCAGGAACATGGAGGTTCCGATATGATTCGCAATAACACGTCCGAACCGGAAATCTCGTTCTTCAATCTCGGACACGCCAAATGGGTCGTCGGCGTCTTGAGCATGTGCATCGCCGTCGTCGGCCGGGATAGCCTGCTCGGCCTCATCCTGCGGCAGACGCACTCCGAGATCAAAAGCCTTGTCGCGGATGAGGAACCCGTTCCTGCCGCGATCCCCTTTGAAAACAACTGAATGATGGTGGCGGAACGCCCCTCCGACCCTCATAATAATCCTCCGGTTGTCGGTGGGGGACCGATCCGGGGATCGACGAGGGAAGGAGAGCAACCATGCGTTCGACAGGGCCCGCCCATTTTTCAAGTGATCGGCGTTCGTTTTTGAAGGCGTCAGCTGGTGCCGCGCTGCTGCCGGCCTGGTTCATCGAGGAGTGCCGGGCAGCGGACGATCTGCCCAAGCCGGCCTCACCCAACGAGAAACCGAACATCGCCCTGATTGGCTGCGGCGGGCGCGGCCTGGGCATCGCCAAAGAGGCCAGCCAGTTCGCCAACGTGATCGCCGTCTGCGACGTGGACGCCAAGCACGCCGAACAAGGCTCGAAAATGTTCGGCGAGGCAAAACCTTACCAGGACTTCCGCAAACTCTTCGAACGCAACGATATTCACGCCGTCCTCAACGCAACGCCCGATCACTGGCACACCCTCGTCAACCTGGCCGCGCTGAAGGCCGGCAAGGACATCTACAGCGAGAAACCGCTCACGCTCACCATCGACGAAGGGAAGCGTCTCGTCGCCGCCGTCAAATCTTCCGGCCGAATCCTTCAAACGGGCAGCCAGCAGCGGAGCGATCCGCGCTTCCGTCACGTCTGCGAACTGGTCCGCAACGACCGGCTCGGCAAGCTGACCAAAATCACGACCATCCTGCCCGCCGGCCCCAACCAAGGTCCCTTCCAATCGGCTCCAACGCCGAAGGAGTTGAACTGGGACTTCTGGCAGGGGCAGGCGCCTCGCCGCGACTACGTGCCCCAGCGCTGTCATCTCTTGTTCCGCTACTGGCTGGACTACTCCGGCGGCACCATGACGGACTGGGGCGCACACCACAACGATATTGCGCTATGGGCGATGGGGCTGGACCGCGGCGGGCCGGTGACGGTCGAGGGCAAGGCGCTCGTGAAGCCGATCGAAGGCGGATACACGGCTCCCGGTCAATATGAGGTCGAGTACACCTACGCCAACGGCGTTCGCCACCGCTGTGTCAGCACCACGGCGGACACGATTTTCGGCAGCTCGGAGCGCGGCGCGAAACCGGACGCCCCTCACCACGGCGTCAAATTCGAGGGGCCGGAGGGCTGGATTTTCGTCACGCGCGGCAAGGCCGAAGCCAGCCGGCCGGAACTGCTCAGCGCCCCGCTTGCCTCCAAGAAGGATGCGCTCTACGTCAGCAACAATCACATGGGCAACTTCTTCGAGTGTCTGCGCACGCGCAAGCAGCCAATCTGCGAGGCTGAGATTGGGCATCGCTCGGTGTCGCTGTGTCATCTGGGCGTCATTGCCATCCGCCTGGGACGGAAATTGAACTGGGATCCCGCCAAGGAAACCTTCGTCGAGGACAAGGAAGCCAACGGTTATCTCGCGCGGGAGATGCGCAAACCGTGGACGTACGATCTGGTTTGAGGAATTCGGCATCGGGAGCGACCATCCGATAGATCGTGAGGTGTATTCATGTACCAAAACGGGGCAAAATACGCGGTGTCGATCTTCCTCTTCGCTCTTGGGCTACATGGGCCGGCGCTGAACCTCGATGCGGCGCCGTTAACCGACAAGAACCTGGAGTCGGCCGTGCGCGATGTGCTGCGCGAGCCGAAGGCGGACCTCACCGACGAGAAACTGAAAAATGTTTACGTCCTCGAAGTCGATGGCAAGAACATTCGCGACCTGACCGGGCTGGAGAAGTGCAAGAACCTGGCCCAGCTCAAACTATCCCATAACGAGATCGCTGACCTGAAACCGCTCAAGGAACTCACCAACCTTCAGTCGCTCGATCTTTCCAAGAACAAGATCCGCGATGTCGCCCCGCTGGCCGGACTGACTAAACTCCAGTATCTGGAGCTGTCGGACAATCAAATCAGCAAGGTCGATCCGCTCAAAGGGTTGACGAGCCTGTCGGCTCTGTACCTGACCGGCAATAAGATCGGCGACATCCAACCGCTCGGCAGTCTGACTCGCCTGTCGTCGTTGTATCTGGGCCGCAATCAGATCCGCGATATTTCGTCCCTGGCCAAGGTGACGCGCCTCATGACGCTGGAGCTTCGCGAGAATCAGATCGACAACCTGGAGCCGCTGGCCAAGCAAACAGACCTGAACATGCTCCTTCTGGAGAAGAACAAAGTCACCGACCTGACCGCGCTCGTCAACTGGGCCAAGACGGATGCCGCCGGGCCGCGCCGCTTCGCACCGTTTCTCCGCCTCTATCTGTCCGGCAACCCGCTCTCCGACGACGCCAAAACGAAGCAAATCGCCGCCCTCAAAGGGTACGGTGTAAAAGTCGAGAATTGACGGGTCCGTCCGAACCGGAAAGCCAGCGAAACGAGAGCGAATACGGCCTCTTTTCGGCTTGACAGCTTTTCCCCGTTGACGTATCACTAATAAACAGACTGACCAGTCAGTTCTACTAGACCCGTCCCAGTGGATCAGGCCATTTCGCGCCTGACGGAGCAAGCATGATGGGTGAGACGGTGACTCGAAAACCGCGGCGCGCCGCCGATCCGTGCGCTGGGCCAAACGCCAGGAACAAATTCTCGACGCGGCCGTGCAACTGTTCGCCGAGCACGGCTATAGCGATACCGATACGCAACGGTTGGCCGAGAAACTGCAAGTCGGCAAGGGCACGCTGTATCGCTACTTCCCGAGCAAACGCGAACTGTTCCTGGCGGCCGCCGACCGGGTGATGCGGCAAATGCGGCAGTGCGTCGATGCCAGCATCGAGGGGATCGAGGAGCCGCTCGACCGCATCGCCGTCGCCATCCGGGCCTTTTTGACCTTTTTCGCCGAGCATCCCGAATACGTCGAGCTGCTCATGCAGGAACGCGCCCAGTTCAAGGACCGCAAGAAACCCACGTACTTCGAGCACCGCGAGGCCAACTCGGTGCGCTGGCGCGAGTTGTATCGCACGTTGATCGCCGCCGGCCGCATCCGCGACGTGCCGCCGGAGCGCATCTCCGACGTCGTCAGCAACCTGCTCTACGGCACGATGTTCACCAACTATTTCACCGACCAGCGCCACTCCGTCGAGGCGCAGGCGCGGGACATTCTGGACATCGTCTTTCACGGCATCCTCAGCGATTCGGAACGCCAGCGTCGCGGGGACGGCAGGACGAATTGATATAAGTTGACGGGAAGAACCGGAGCGGGGGGCGTAAGCCCCCTGAGAGTTCGCTCGGGGGGCTTACGCCCCCCGCTCGGAAAAGTCATAAGGGGGGTTCCATGAGATTCATCCTGGTCAGCGGCTGGTTGGCCGTCGGAGTGCTGGCGTGCCTGGCGCTGGGCGGGTGCGAGCAGCCCAAAGGGCCGATGATGGGCGGGCCGAAAGGGCCGCCGGAAGTTGAGGTCAGCCTGCCGGTCAGCAAGGAGATCACCGATTACGAGGAGTTTTCCGGGCGGCTGGAGGCGAAAGAATCCATTCAGATCCGCGCCCGCGTCACCGGGTATCTCGTCAAAGCCCCGCCCGAACGAGAGAAGGTCAAGGGATCTGGGAAGTTCTTCAAGGAAGGCGGGCTGGTGAAAAAGGGCGACCTCTTGTTCGAGATCGACCCGCTTTTGTACGAAGCCCAGTTAGCCCGGGCCAAGGCCGCCGTGCTGAAGGCGGAGGCCGCGCTCCAGCAGGCCGAGCGGGACTGGAACCGCGCCCGCAGGCTGGGGCCTAGCTCCGGTTTCCAAACCATCGGCCGCGAGGAATACGATAAGTTCCAAGGCTTGCACGCCGTCGCCGAGGCCGAGGTGAAGGTGGCCCGCGCCGATCTCAAGATCGCCCAGGTCAACATGGACTATTGCAGGGTCCTGGCGCCGATCACCGGCCGGGTCAGCAAGGTCGCCGTCGATCCGGGCAACCTCGTCAAGGCGGACGATACCGTGCTGACCAGCATCGGCGACTCCAATCCGATCAAGGCGTACTTCGACGTGGACGAGCGAACCTTGACGCGCATTTTGCATCTGATGGAGCAGGGCGTCATTCCCAAGGAAGCGACCGGCGTGCCCGTCGAGATGGGCCTGGCCGACGAGGAAGACCGGCCCCAAAAGGGTTTCATCGACTTCACGGATAACTTCGTGGATGTCGGCACCGGCACCTTGCGGGTGCGCGGCTCCTTCGACAACCCCAAGGAATTGCTCGTGCCCGGCATGTTCGTGCGCGTCCGCTTGCCGATCGGCCAGCCGCAAATGGCCCGCATGATCGCCGAAAAAGCCCTCGTCACCGATCAGGGTCAGAAGTATGTCTACGTCGTCAAGGACGAAAACAGCGCCGCCCACGAGGGGAAGGTGGAGTATCGCAAAGTGAAGCTCGGCCGGCTGCACGACGGCTTGCGCGTCATCAAGGACGGCTTGGCGGACGACGAAAAGGTCGTCGTCAGCGGCTTGCAGCGGGTCCGGCCGGACATTCAGGTGAAGTTCAAGGACTTGCCGATGCCGATGGCCGTTCCCGCGGGGACTACGGCCGATCCCACCAAGCCCAGCACGACGGGCCACGAATCGGGGCCGATCCCCCGTTCGCAACCCGACGCGCCCGCGCCGCGCACGGGCAAGAACATCGGTCCAAGACGAAGGGACATTGACCGCCGCTTGCAACACATAGCCCCCGGCTTGCCGGGGGTGAGTTGTTCCCCCGGCAAGCCGGGGGCTATGTGGCAGTTCGGAGAAACGACCGTGATTTCGCGTTTCTTCATTGACCGGCCGATTTTCGCCTCGGTGCTGTCCATTTTCATCACCCTGGCCGGGGGCATTGCCGCCTTCCATTTGCCCCTGGCCCAGTTTCCGCAGATCTCGCCGCCCGCGGTTTCCGTCCGTTGCCAGTATCCCGGCGCCAGCGCCAAGGATGTCGCCGAGTCGATTGCCGCCCCCATCGAACAGCAGGTCAACGGCGTCGAGCGCATGATGTACATGTCGTCGTCCAGCACCAACGACGGCTCGTACACACTGAACGTGACTTTCGAGCACGGCATCGACGTCAACATGGCCCAGGTCCTCGTGGAGAACCGCGTCAACCTGGCTCTGCCGATGCTGCCCACCGTCATCAAGCAGACCGGCGTCACCACGCGCAAGCAATCGCCCGACATCCTCATGGGTATATCGCTGACCTCGCCGGATCGCACCTTCGACCAGCTTTACCTGAGCAACTACGCCCTGATCCAACTACGCGACGAGCTGCTTCGCATCGAAGGTGTCAGCGACATTCTTCTGTTCGGCCAGCGCGACTACAGTATGCGCATCTGGGTGGACCCCGACCGGCTGGCGACGCGCGGCCTCAACGCCGGGGACGTGGCGGCGGCGCTGCGCGAGCAAAGCACGTCCGTGGCCACCGGCTCCATCGGCCAGCAGCCGATTCAGAACGGACAGCAATTGCAAATCACGCTGGACACGCTCGGCCGGTTGAAGGAAGTCGAGCAGTTCGAGAACCTCATCCTCCGTACCACCCCGGACGGCCGAATCCTCCGCCTCAAGGACGTGGCCCGCGTGGAATTGGCTGCCAAGAACGAGGACCTGAGCGTCACGCTCGACGGCACCGACTCGATCTTCCTGGCCGTCTTCCAGATGCCCGATGCCAACGCCCTGGAAACGCACGACCGCGTCGTGTCGCGGATGCGCCAACTGGAGACAGGTTTCCCCAAAGGGATGCACTGGGAAATCGCCTTCGATACGACGCCGTACACCAACGAGTCGATCAAGGAAGTGTTCAAGACGCTGCGCGACGCCGTGATCCTCGTGGCGGTGGTGGTGTTGCTCTTCTTGCAGAACTGGCGCTCGGCCATCATTCCGCTGGTCGCCGTGCCCGTCGCCATCGTCGGCACCTTCGCCGTCATGCTGGCCCTCGGCTTCAGCCTGAACAACCTGACGCTGTTCGGGATGGTGCTAGCAATCGGCATTGTCGTCGATGACGCGATTGTCGTCGTCGAGGCGGTGGAACATCACATCGAACTCGGCCTTGCCCCGCGCGAGGCGACCATCAAGGCGATGGAACAAGTCTCCGGCCCGGTCATCGCCGTGGGCCTGGTCCTTAGCGCCGTGTTTGTGCCGTGCGCCTTCGTGTCCGGCATCACCGGCCATTTCTTTCGGCAGTTCGCCATGACCATCGCCGTCTCGACGTTGATCTCGGCGTTCAACTCACTGACGCTCAGCCCGGCCCTGACCGCCTTGCTCTTGCGGCCCCACCACGGCGAAAAAACACCGCTGCTGCCGCGTGTAGTCTTCACGCTGGGGGGCGGCTGGGTGGGCTGGCAACTCTTGACCGGCTGGGTGGCAGGCTGGCTCCAATATGGAGCCGGCCAACTTCCTCCCACGACGGCGGCGAGTCTGCAACCGGCCCTGCCCTGGGTCGCCGCCGCGCTGGCGGCGTTGATGGGTGCCGCCTTCGGCTGGCTGCTGATCCGCACGTTCAACGCCGCCTTCCGGCTGGCCACGCGCGCTTATACCGGCACGGTCGGCGTGATGCTGCGCGTGGCCGTCCTGATGCTTCTCGTTTATGTGGGACTGCTCCTCTGGACCTATCAGAAATACCGCGACACGCCCAAGGGCTTCATCCCCTCGCAGGACATGGGCTATCTGTTCGTCAACGTGCAGCTACCCGACTCGGCGTCCAGCGAGCGCACCGACGCGGTGATGAGCAAGCTGCAACAGATCGCCCTGCACACGCCGGGCGTCCGCCACGCCGCCGCCATCCGCGGCCAATCGTTCGTGCTCAGCGCCAACGGCTCCAACTTCGGCACGATGTTCGTCAACCTCAAGGATTACGAGGACCGCCGTGCTCCCGCGCTGGCCGCCGAGGCCATCGCCAATCGTTTGCGGGGGTTGTTTGAAAAAGAGGTTCCCGACGCGATGGTGCAGGTCTTCCCGCCGCCGCCCGTGCGCGGGGCCGGCCGGGCCGGCGGGTTCGCCTTTGTGCTCGAAGACCGCGGCGACCTCGGCCTCCAGGAAATGCAGAAGCAAACCCTGAACCTGGCCCGACGGGCCAACACGCCCGTCAGCGAAGGGGGAGCGGGACTGGTCGGCGTGTTCTCGGCCTTCCGGGCCAACGTGCCGCAGCTTTTCATCGAGCCGGACTTGCACGAATGCATGACCAAGGGCGTCCGACTCAGCGATTTCGCCGACACGCTCGCCATCTATCAAGGTTCGCTCTACGTCAACGACTTCAACCTGTTCGGCCGAACCTGGCAGGTCATCGTCCAGGCGGACGCCCCCTTCCGCGATCAGCCCGAAGATTTGACGCGCCTGAAGGTCCGCAACCGCATGGGCGGCATGGTCCCGCTCGGCTCGCTGGCCAACGTGCGCGAGCGAAACGGCCCGCTCGTCCTGACGCGCTACAACATGTATCCGTCGGCCACTATCAACGGCGGTGCGCCGCCCGGCATGAGTTCCTTCGACGCCATCGCCATCATGCAAAAATTGGCCCAGGAGGAATTCCCGCGCGGCATGGCTTACGAGTGGACCGATATGTCCTATCTCGAAGTGAAGTCCGGTGACGACGCGACCAAGATTTTCGTCTTCGCCGTCTTGATGGTGTTCCTCGTCCTGGCCTTCCAGTATGAAAACTGGTCGCTGCCGTTGGCCGTCATCCTGGTCGTGCCGATGTGCCTGCTCAGCGCCATCATCGGCGTGAACATCGCCCACATGGACATCAACATCTTCACGCGCATCGGCTTCGTGGTGCTGGTCGGTTTGGCCAGCAAGAACGCCATTCTGATCGTCGAGTTCGCCAAGGTGCAGCGGGCCGCCGGGATGCCGCGCCGCCAGGCCGCCCTGGAAGCGTGCAAGCTGCGTCTGCGTCCCATCATCATGACCTCTCTCGCCTTCGTCCTGGGCGTCTTGCCGCTCATGATTTCGCACGGGGCAGGCTTCGAGATGCGCCGCACGCTGGGCACGGCCGTTTTCAGCGGAATGCTCGGCGTGACCCTGTTCGGCATCTTCCTGACGCCCGTGTTCTTCGTCACCATCGACAGTCTGGGAGAGTCGCGCCTGTTCGCCTCGCGGTCGATGCGGCTGGTCAGTGCGATCCTGTTCGCCGTCCTGCGCCCCGGCTTCGTGCGGGCGCTGACCGCCCGTTCGCGTTCCCGTGTGATGCCGGCCTTGCCCGCTCCCAAGGCGAACGGTGTCGGCGGCACAACACCCGCCCACTTGCGCGAATCCGTCCAGCAGAAGTGAGGATCCGTCGTGTTCTCGAAGTTCTTCATATACCGGCCGATCGCCGCCTCGGTACTGTCCATCGTCATCACGCTGGGCGGATTCATCGCCGTCTGGAAGCTGCCGATCGCGCAATACCCCGAGATCACGCCGCCGACGGTCGAAGTGTCCGCCGTTTATCCCGGCGCCAACGCCCGTGTGGTCGCGGACACGGTGGCCGCCCCGATCGAGCAGCAGGTCAACGGCGTCGAGAACATGATGTACATGTCCTCGCAATGCACCAACGACGGCAACTATTCGCTGACAGTGACATTCAAGCACGGCGTCGATCTGAAC
The DNA here is from genome assembly GCA_963767535.1 of uncultured Planctomycetota bacterium. GTDB lineage: Bacteria > Planctomycetota > Planctomycetia > Gemmatales > Gemmataceae > JAJPHU01. The sequence goes on along the minus strand of CAVYEC010000003.1, from coordinate 1,663,264 downwards.
ATGGCGCAAGTTCTCGTCGAAAACCGCGTCGCGCTGGCCCAGCCGATCCTGCCTGACCTCGTCAAGCGCCGCGGCGTCACGACCAAGAAGAAGTCGCCCAGTGTACTGATGATCGTCAACCTGTTCTCGCCGGACGGCCGTCGCGATAACCTTTACCTCAGCAACTACGCCACCATCCAGCTCAAGGACGAACTGTCGCGCCTGCCCGGCGTCGGCGATATTTCCTACCTCGGCCAGCGCGATTACAGCATGCGCGTCTGGCTCGACCCGCAGCGCATGGCCACGCGCAACCTGTCCGCCTCCGTCATCACGCAGGCCATCACCGAGCAAAATACGCAAGTAGCGGCCGGCCAGATCGGTCAGCCGCCCGTCTCGCGCGGCCAGGTCTTCCAGTACACGATGAGCACGATGGGCCGGCTCATGGACCCCGACCAGTTCGCCGACATCATCCTGCGCGACGACGGCGACGGCCGGCTCGTGCGGCTGCGCGACGTGGCCGACATCGAACTGGTGCGCTCGGATACGATCAGACCTGCACGATGGACGGCAAACCCTCCGTGGCACTGTCGATTTACCAGCTGCCTGGCTCCAACGCCCTCGACGTTGCCTCCGAGGTCAAGAACAAGATGGAGGAGCTGAAGGGTCGTTTCCCCGAGGGCATCGACTACGCCATCGTCTACGACACGACGCCGTTCATCAACGAGTCGATCCGGGAGGTGTTCAAGACGCTGCGCGACGCGGTGATTCTGGTGGCCATCGTAGTGCTGGTGTTCCTGCAGAACTGGCGCTCGGCCATCATTCCGCTCGTCGCCGTCCCCGTCGCCATCATCGGCACCTTCGCCGCCATGATCGCCATCGGCTTCAGTCTCAACACGCTGACCTTGTTCGGCCTGGTGCTGGCCATCGGCATCGTCGTCGATGACGCGATTGTCGTCGTCGAGGCGGTGGAGCACCACATCGAGCATGGCCTGGCCCCGCGCGAGGCGACCATCAAGGCGATGGAGCAGGTCTCCGGACCCGTCATCGCGATTGGCCTCGTACTGTCGGCCGTGTTCGTGCCGTGTGCTTTCATCACCGGCATCACCGGCCAGTTTTACCGGCAATTTGCGCTGACCATCGCCATCTCGACGTTGATCTCGGCGTTCAACTCGCTGACGCTCAGCCCGGCCCTGACCGCCTTGCTCTTGCGACCGCGCGACAAGGAGCACGCCCCGCCGCTGCCGCGCGTGGCGTTTCTGCTGGCCGGAGCCTTCGTCTGTGCCTGGTATCTTTCGTCCTGGCTGGCCTACTGGTTGGGTCAGGGTGCGGACCAACTGCCGGCCCATTACGCGAATCTGCTGCGGCCCGCTTTATTCGGCATCGCTATCGGATGGTGGGTCATCGTGGGCGCGGTGGGCGGATGGATCATCGGCGGCCCTTTGAACCACATCCTCGGCTGGGCGTTTCGCAAATTCAACAACGGCTTCGGCGTGGCCACCAACATCTACACGCGCATGGTCGGGATGCTTCTGCGCGTCAGCATAATCGTGCTGCTCATTTACGGCGGCTTGCTCGCCCTGACCTACCTCGGCTTTATCAACACGCCCAAGGGTTTCATTCCCACGCAGGACAAGGGCTATTTGCTGGTCAACGTCCAGTTGCCCGATTCGGCCTCGGCCCAGCGCACGCAGCAGGTGGTGCGGCGCATCGAGGAGATCGCCAAGGAGACGCGCGGCGTCAACCACACGGTCGCCATCGCCGGCCAGTCGATCCTCCTCAACGCCAACGCGCCCGAATTTCGGCGCCATGTACGTGATGCTCAAGGATTTCCACGAACGGCTGTCCGACGACCTGACCGGCGACGCCATCGCGGCCCGCTTGCAATCGTCCTTGCAGAGCGAGATCGCCGACGCCCAGATCAACGTCTTCGGCGCCCCGCCCATCGACGGCCTGGGCACCGCGGGCGGCTTCAAGATCATCATCGAGGACCGCGGCGACACCGGCCTGGACAACTTGCAGAACGTCGCCGAGCAGCGGATCGAGATGGGCGAGAAAACGCCCGGCCTGCAAGGGCTGTACACGAGCTTCCGGGCCAACACGCCCTGGCTATATCTCGACATCGACCGCACCCAGGTCAAGACGCGCGGCGTGATGATGAGCGAGGTCTTCAACACCTTGCAGGTTTACCTCGGTTCCTTGTACGTCAACGATTTCAACCGTTTCGGCCGGACGTGGCAGGTCAACGTCCAGGCGGGGGCCGGCTATCGCTCCCAGATTGACGACCTCAAACAGATCAAGGTGCCGAGTTACTACGGCAAAATGGTGCCGTTGGCCTCGCTCCTCAAAGTGCGCCAGGAACCCGGCCCGGTCCTCATCATGCGCTATAACATGTACCCCTCAGCCGCCATCAACGGCTCACCGGCCGGCGGCATCAGCTCCGGACAGGCCATCGAGTTGATGGAGAACATCGCCCAGCAAGACTTGCCGTGCGCGATGCGCTACGAGTGGACCGAGTTGGCGCTCCTGCAATTGCAGACCGGCAACACGGCCATGCTCGTCTTTCTGCTCGCGGTGGTGCTGGTGTTTTTGGTGCTGGCCGCCCAGTACGAGAGCACGTCGCTGCCGTTGGCCGTCATCCTCGTCGTGCCCATGTGTCTTTTGTGCTCGATCACCGGCGTGCTGCTGGCCCACATGGACATCAACATCTTCACGCAGGTCGGTTTCATCGTGTTGATCGGCCTGGCGTGCAAGAACGCGATCTTGATCGTTGAGTTCGCCAAGGCACAGCGCGAGTCCGGCGTGGACCGCTACCAGTCCACGCTGACGGCGTGCAAGCTGCGTCTGCGGCCGATCATCATGACTTCGTTCGCCTTCATCCTCGGCGTCGTGCCGCTGGTCATCGCCGAGGGCGCCGGCTCGGAGATGCGCCGTCTGCTCGGCACAGCCGTGTTTTCCGGTATGCTCGGCGTGACCTTGTTCGGCATCTTCCTGACGCCCGTGTTCTACTACGTCATCCAGTGGTTCAATGACCTGCGGCTGAAGCAATCCGCCGGGCGGCCGGAGCCGCGGGTGGAACGACATGCCGTCGCCGTCGCGCACGCTTCCGGCAATGGCGCCCTCGTGGCGCCGCATCCGGTTGAGGAACCCAACGGTTCGTTAGAGTGAGAGAGCGGAAGCGTTGAGAACGGCATTGCCCAGTTCCGCTTGAGAAGGCTTTCTGCCACTCTGCCAAATGGCGGAAGAGTTGGCAGAGTGGTTTTTCGCGGAAAACACCGAAAAACAAGCGATTTCGTGGGCGAGTTTGCCAGTTTGCCATTTTGCCAACAATGGTCGGGCTCTCCGTTTTGCGAAGATGTATTCCCAAAAAAGAGTCGAATAGTGCAATAAACTGAAACCTTTACTGCCGAAATGTGGCAGTCTCCTCTCGCCGCTTTTCTTCACCCCAACCGGGAGGTTGGCTCATGCGATGGATCCCAAGGTGCGCGTGCAGTCTGCCGTTCGTGGTCCTAGCGATGGGGCTTTTTTTCAGCGCTTGGGGGTATATGGTGGAAGGCAAGGCCCCTGTGCCGCGGGATCGTGCGCCGCGCGGAACGAGTATCTTGCGAGGAAAGATCATGCTCAAGGGCGAGGCGCCCGACCTGGACGAGCTGACCAGGCAGCTGCGCAAGGCCATGAGCGACAGGGCCGACCAGCAAGATTATTGCCTCCAGTGCGAGGATTTCGAGAAATCCCAACAGACCTATCGTCTGGGCGGCCCGAAGCACAACCAAGTGGGCAACGTCTTCGTGTGGATCGCACCGGAGATCGGTTCTTTCTTCCCGATCGACGACAAGCAGCTCGAAGAAGCCCGTAAACGGGAGGTCGTCATCCGTCAGCCGCACTGCGCGTTCATCCCCCACTGCGCCGTCCTCTTTTCGCAATATCGTCCCGATCCCCAGAACGCGAGGATCCGTAAGCCGACCGGGCAGCGCCTCAAAATCGTGAACGATGCCGAGATCACCCATAACACGAACTGGAGGGGCGGACCAAGAAATCCAGGTGAAAATGTCATGATGCGAGCCAAATCCGAGCGTGTCGTCGAGAACCTCGTGCCGGAGCCGAACCCTATCATCCTTAAGTGCAACCTCCACCCCTGGATGGACGCTTATGTTCGCATTTTCGATCATCCCTACGCCACGGTCAGCCTCGCCGAGCCGAAGGCCAAGAAGGCGAGTAGAGATTTCGGTACTTACGAGATCAAATATGTACCTGCCGGCAAGGTGCGGATCTTTGCCTGGCACGAGAGGGCCGGTTGGTTGAACGAGGGGGAGGGCAAGGGTGAACCGATCGAATTGAAAGACGGAGCACTGACAGTCAAGGATTTCGAGTTGGAAGTAAAGGGCAAAGTAAAGGAGAAAAAAGTGGGTGATGCCGTTCTGAAGTACGAAGACCTCAAGGAAGGCAAGGGTGAGGAGGCCAAGGCGGGCGACACCGTTGAGGTGCATTACACCGGCTGGCTGACCGACGGCAAGAAGTTCGACAGCAGCCTCGATCGCGGGCAGCCGTTCAGCTTCACGTTGGGGCAGGGACGTGTCATCAAGGGCTGGGATGAGGGCGTGGCCGGCATGAAGGTCGGCGGCAAGCGCAAGTTAACCATCCCGCCGGAATTGGGCTACGGCGCCCGCGGCGCCGGCGGTGTGATCCCGCCCAACGCCACCTTGGTCTTCGAGGTCGAATTGCTCAAGATCAAGTAAGCCATACCTTACCAGCCCGCAGCACGAGCAAGGGAAACCATTCCCTTGTTCGTGCTGCGGGCTGGGAAAGTCATTCGTTCTCCGGAATGTCAACGGACATCCATGTTCCGCTAGAGCCGCGCTGAAGCGCTTCGCTGGGGCGGCGATCACGGTTAAGGTGTGGTCCGCCGGGTCAATCGCTGCAAGGACTCCTTCGCCTGGCGTGTCGGCTCACTCCCTTCGGTACCTTGGGCGAGCGCCGTTAACACCTGCCGTGCTTCCGGTGTGGCGATGTGTTCGAGGACTTCGATCGCCCGCAGGGCGCGCAGCGCGGCGCTCCCGCCAGCCTGTCCAGCACCTGCTCGATGCGCTGTCGCACTTCCAAGGACGGCTTGTCGGCGAGTGCCTTGCGCAAGATCGGCTCGACGCCCAAACCCATTTTTTCCAACTCCGCCATCGCCCGGCCTCGTTCGGCGAATTGATTACTATCGAGAGAGGCCAGCAGCGGCGTCACGCGCTTCGGGTCGGTGATCTTGACGGGAAAGACGTGCGTTTTCAGAATCGCCACAGATGCCGCCGGAGAGCCGATGAGGGCGAGAATGCCACGGTAAGCTAAAGCGGCGTCCCGACCGGCGAGATCATTCCAGCAGCGTGTCAGTTGCTCCGGCGTGAGGTGAAGCTGCCGGAATTGTCCATCGCGGAAACGATCGGTCAAATCCCAGACGAGGGCCGTGGAATCCCGGCTGGACGAAACAAGCAAGCGGCCGTCCGGAGAGAAGGACAGATGACTAATCCATTCTTGATGTCCCGTTAGGCAGCGACGCTCCTGGCCCGACGCCACTTCCCACAGGCGGATCGTGTTATCCTGACTGCCGGTGGCCAGCATTCGGCCGTCGGGCGAGAAGACGACGCAGCCGACGCGCTCCCGGTGACCCTCGCAGCGGCGCAGCTCCTTGCCCGTGGCCGCTTCCCACAGACGAACTTCGCCGGTGGTGTTCAGCTGCCCCGGCAAGCCGCCGGAGAGGGCCAGGGTCTGGCCGTCAGGCGAGAAAGCCAGGGCGAACGCGGTCCAGGGGCGCGTTTCTTTTCGCCATATTTCGGTGCCCGTGGTACTGTCCCACAGGCGCAGCGTGTAATCCCCGCCGGCATCGGAACTGGACGAGGCCAGGGTCCGACCGTCGGGTGCGAAGGCGACGGCACTCGGCCTCTTTTGCTGCTTGATCTGGAGCAAATCCTTGCCGCTGGCTACGTCCCAAACGTGGAGGACATCGGGGTTGGAGGAGCCGGCCGCCAGACGCCTTCCATCGGGAGAAAAAAGAGCCGTCCCGCGGTAAAAATAGCCCTGGCCCTCCAACGAGCGTAAGCGTTTGCCTGTGGCCGCATCCCAGAGCTTTATCTCCTGACCCGATCCGTGGCTCGTCGCCAGGATCTTCCCATCCGGCGACAGAACCGCACCGAAAATGTCGCGCGGTTTCTCGTCGAAAAGCTGTTGCGGTCGTCCGGTAAGCGGTTCCCAGAGGCCAAATTGGCCGTCTCCCGCCGAGACCAGCGTCCGTCCATCCGGCGCGAAGGTTGCCCCGATCAGATGGTTCGAGCGCTCGGCGGGGATGCGAATCTCGCCCCCCCTGGGTACATGCCAGAGGCGAATATCGCCGTCGTTCTGCCCCAGAGCGAGCACCTTCCCGTCCGGGGAGAAGGCGAGGGCGAAAGAAGAGTTCTTGCGCACCTCATTGCGGCCCTCTTCCTGCCGGGTCGCCAAGTTCCAGAAGCGGATCGTCCCATCCCAGCTCGCGGAGGCGAGCCGATTCCTTCCCGGCGACAGGGCCAGGGCGAAAATCCGATCGGAATGGCCTTTCAATGGACCGACTTGCTTGCCGGTCGCCATGTCCCACAGACGAATCGTGTAATCCTTGTTCTCGGGGTGGGGAGTGCTCGCCTCCGCGAGCAACTTGCCGTCCGAAGAAATGACCACACATCCGGGCGCCGATTTCGTACCCGCGTCCAGTCGGTGAATTTCCTTGCCGGTAGCCACCTCGCAGACACGGACATCCGTGGGTCCGGGTATAGCGAGCAACTTACCGTCCGGTGAAAAGGCGAGAGAGCGGACGAAAATCCCCCTGCCCGATTCGAGCGACCGCAGCTTTTCACCTTTGGGGAAATCCCAAATGCTAACGGTTTGGGTGGCGGAATCCTGGGTGGCCAGAAGTCGGCCGTCGGGGGAGAAAAGGAGCTGGAAGCAGGCATGGCGAAGGTCGCCGAAGGGCTGGATCACCTTTCCGGATGCCGCATCGAGAAACACCATGTCTCTCCCGAAGGAGTAGCCGACGGCGATCACCTTGCCATCGGGAGACAGGTCGATGCCGAGGACGAACGGCGGTCCCGGAAAGGCGGCCTTCCAGCGCCGCTGGCCGCTCGAAACCTCCCAGGCTTCGACAGATTCCCTGCCTCCCGAATACAAGGTTCGGCCGTCCGGAGAGAAACAGATCCCGCTCAACATACCGGCGTGGTGGAAACGCATCGTGCCCAGGCGAGCGATGGCGCCGGCCGGCAAGGGGTCGCCGAAAAGATCCTTTCCCGGAGGGATGTTCCTTGAAGCGGCCGGGCGATTGGCTCGTTGCGGTGTCGGCCGATCTCGCTTGCCCGACGGTGCTTGAGGCTGTTCCGCCGTAAGCGCCTGGTGTGCCAGGGCCCCACTGCCGGCGGCCAGGCTCATCGCCAGCAACACGCCCAGGCAAATCTTCCCCTTCACCGCGTTCATCGTTGCGATTGTCGTGTCGGCCAGCGTCAGGATGTTCGCCGAGATGGCGGAACGATCTCCGGCGGCGAAGGCCCGCGCCGCCCGGAGTGTCGCCGAACTCAACTGCCCGGCCACCAAAGCAGCCCCGCTTTGCGATACCTCCATCGCCAGTAACGCTGCCGAAAACGCCAGGCCGCGCCGAACCAATCGCGCACGGAGCCGCGCCCGGCCGCGCTGAAGTCGGCCTCGGATCGAACCGAGAGTGCAGCCGAGCGATTGCGCCGCCTCTTCCTGCGAACGATTCTCCAGACCGCACAGAATCAGAGGCAAGCGAAAAACCTCCGGCAACCGTTCCATTTCCTCGTCCAGCGCCAGTAGCAGCTCGCGCGGTCAGTTCGTCCAGGGGATCGTCGGAACAAGAATCGAATGCGGTTCGGTGCGTGTCCGTCTCTCGTTGGAAGCGGCGCAGGTCGGCTCGGCGTGCGGCCAACGCCAGGCGGCGTCCGGTGCCATAAAGCCAGGCGGCCAGCGCTTCGGGGCGGCGGAGCGTGCCCGCCTTGCGGGCCAGCACGAGGAAGGTGGCTTGGAAGGCGTCCTCGGCCTGATGCCGATCGCGCAGCACACGCCGGCAGACGGCCAGCACCATCGGGCCGTGCCGGGCGAGCAACGCGGCAAAAGCCGTCTCCTCACGGCGCGAGACGAATCGCTCCAACAGCTCGGCGTCGCCGGCCGTGGCCGGTCGCGCGGTCAGACAACGGAGGTGGCGCAGGAAATCTTCGGCATACGTGGCCATGCGTGCGATCCCTTGCGGACGGGGCGTGAATCACCTTCTCTTATGGTACTTGCCGCCTCCATTCGAACCGCGCGCATTTTTTCGGAGATCTTCCGTCATGGGGTTTAGCGCGGCCGGGCTGGACGAGTCACGATCGAGCATCGACAATGAACAGGGACACGTCGCCTCGTGCCGACCCGCCGGCTTCGCGGCGCAAGTAAACGGCGGGATGATCCGTGGTTGCGCTCCGGACCCGCCGTCCGCATGATAACCGAAAGTTTGACCTGCCCTTACTGCAATGCCTCCATTCGTGTACGACCGGGCACCACGGCCGGGCAGCGCATCGTCTGCCCGCGCTGCGGCGATTCGTTCCAGCTGCGCCCGCTCGATACGATCACCGAATCGCCACGGCCGCAGATGCCGGCGGAGACCGGCATCACGGCCGATGCGCCGGCCGCCGGCTCGTCAATTCCGGTTGCGCAGGCCGAATTGCGATCGCGGCGCTCGATATGGCTGGTCGGCGGCGCGGTCGTCGCCGTCATGCTGTTCATGGCCGGCGTGGGTTTGACTTTCATGCTGATGACCCAGGATCAGCGCCGCGCCTACGACACCAGCCGGCCGCCGCGTCGGCCCGGCCGACAACTGGGCGTTCCCGAACCGGACCTGGCCCCCATCGCCACGGTGGCGCCGGACAAACTGGCCGCCCTCGGTTATCTCCCCGCGGGGACTAATTTTCTCGTCGGCGCGCGCATCGCGGAATTGCTCGATAATCCCATTGGCACGCGGTTCCTGCGCGATCCCGTCAAGTTCGGTACCTCGGAGTTTCGTCTGGAAAGTCTACCCGGCTGGGTGGGTTTACGACTCGAAGATCTGGATCACCTCGTCTTCGCCGCCACGGTCGATGACGCCGTGGTGCCGCCGTTCTATCTCATCCTCCGCACCGCCTCGCCTTACGACGAGGAGCAGATGCGCCAAGGGCTCAAGGCGACCCGCGCCGCCGGGGCCGGCAAGAAAAAGGTCTACGCCTTCCGTATACCGAAAATCGACTTCACCTTGCACGTCTGGTTCGCCGACGAGCGGACGCTGGTTCTGGCCGTGTTCGCCGACCAGCTCGAATCCTTGCCCGACCGTCCCATCGAAGATCTGAGCCAGTTGCCCGAATCCGTGCGCAGTCCTGCACAAGCGGCGCGAGCCCGTGGCGCCCGCCTGGATCGTCGGCCACTCGCGCGACTGGACCCGGACGACGGCGGGGAAGTTTTTGGGTCAGATGAAGAGGCAAGACCGCGAACGCCTGGCCGCGCTGCGCACCTTCGGCATCTGGCTGGTGCCGGAGCAAGCGCTGTCCGTCAAGGGCGTCTTCGAGTGCAAGGACGCCGCCGCGGCGAGCGGACTGGAGCAGTACTTCCGTTCGCTCCGAGGCGACGATCCGACTTACAAGACCGCCCTGGACGGCGCGTGGCTGACGTTGCAATTTCAGTCCGCACCGAGCCTTCCACGGCTCGCGCCGTGGGCTACCCCCTCACGCCCCTCCGGGGCTAAAACATCTGAACCGGGTGATCGGAAGGATTAAGATTTCCCTCGGATGGGAAAGGACCGTTTTCTCGTGGAATTATCCGGTTTCTTGCTTGACACCGGCTTACGGCCGCACGTATGATGGCCGGCGCTCCATATTCCCCCACGTATGGGGGCAATATGGAACAAGTCCCGTTTGAGTCAAGGCACAATCAATCCGGCGTCACGACCACGATAGACGATCGAGGATGTTCGCGCCAGGCAGGGTCCGCGCGGCATCGCCGTCCGCGGGCAAGCACTTTTCCGGAAGCGGGTCACGGTCCCCAGCCCCCCTGGGACATGCCCGTTTCCGGAATCTTTTTTCGCCCCCGGCGCGTACAATACGCCCTGCAAGGAGCGAACACGCCACCCACGATGTCGCACACGAAAGGTCCGCCGCGATGAAAACTCATACCGAGCATTTGACCCTCAACATCCCTTCCAAAATGGCGTTCACGAACATCACGCCGCAGGTTCAGGAAGCCGTACGTAAAAGCGGCGTGCAGGAGGGGCTGGTCCTGGTCAACTCGATGCACATCACGGCGAGCGTGTTTATCAACGACGACGAGCGCGGCCTGCACCACGATTTCGGCGTCTGGCTGGAACAACTGGCCCCGTTCAACCCCGACCCCAATCACTACCACCACAACCGCACCGGCGAGGACAACGCCGACGCCCACCTGAAACGGCAGATCATGGGCCGCGAGGTCGTCGTGGCGATCACCAAGGGCAACCTCGATTTCGGGCCGTGGGAGCAAATTTTCTACGGCGAGTTCGACGGCCATCGGGCCAAGCGGGTGCTGGTCAAGGTCATCGGGGAGTGACCAAATCAAGAGGTAGGCGTCATGGACGTACAAAAGGCGTGGAACCGACTGCTTTCGGTGCAAGCGATGACCTTCGAGGCTCGATCGCATGCGGCCACGAATACCGGTTGGAATGGGTCGGGCAGCGGCGTAGTTCGAGTCGAGACGGTGAAGGTTGGAATGATCCTCTTTCACGAGAGGGGAGCATGGACCCCAGAAAGCGGCCGTCAGACCACGTTCAGCAACGTGTTCCGGTGGACCGCCGATACCGATGGTCGCTTTATTCGTCTGGAACACCTCCGATTTGGGCCTGACCATCCCGTCTACTTGTTTGATCTCGCGCCGGTGGACGACGAGGCTCTGGAATCATCCGAACCGCATGTTTGCCGGGAAGACCTGTATGCGGCTCGGATGGAATACGACGAGCAGGATATTCGGTTGAAGTGGACGATCAACGGTCCCAAGAAGGCCGAGAACATTTCCTATACATACAGGTAGTCCGTAGTCCGTAGGGTGGGCCGAGTCTTCGAGGCCCACCAGCAGCGGTGTGGTGGGCCTCGAAGACTCGGCCCACCCTACGCCGGTTCTTGCAGACGAGCGGGGTAACTGACCACAGCTATTGCGAACACTTGGTCGCGTGCAAAGTTTCCGGCACCCGTCCAGCTTGTCACAAAACAGGGAGGATAAACGGGCAACGGCGAGACAGCCATCTTGACACCTTGTATCTTTGGCGCATAGATTAGGCCGATTAGAACGCGATACCCCGTGCCGATTTCCGTTTTGCGCAAGGCGTTGAGCCAAGGAATGGGGTGCCGGGTCCGTGCAGGAGAATCCAGGCAGTGCCTACCTCAGTAGTGCAACCTTCCGGGTCGGCGACAACCATCGAGCACCAGACTTCTTCGCGACCACACGGGGAGCCGGGCCATCTCGACCTCTCGCGCATTGCGCAAGACCTGCAAATTCGCAAAATCCAGGTCGAAAACGTGGTCCACTTGCTCGACGAGGGCAACACCATCCCGTTCATCACCCGCTACCGCAAGGAGCGCACCGGCGGGCTGAACGAGGAGGTGCTGCGGACCATTCAGGAGCGCGTGCAGATCCTGCGGCAACTGGCCGAGCGCAAGCAGACCATTCTGCGCACCATCGAAAACCAGGGCAAGCTGACCCCGGAGCTGCGTTCCGCCATCCTCGCGGCCGACAACCCCCGACGGCTCGAAGACCTGTATCTGCCGTACAAACCGAAGAAGCGGTCGCTGGCCACGACCGCACGCGAGAAGGGCCTCGAACCGCTGGCCCTGGCGATTTGGCACGGCGATCCGGCCGTGAACAACCTGGCGGAAATCCTGCCGTCGATGGTGAACCCCGAAAAGGAGCTGACGACCCCCGAGCAGGTGTTGGAAGGCGTGCAGCACATCATTGCAGAGTGGATCGCGGAGGCGGCCGACGTGCGCGCCGGCGTTCGCAACGTCCTTTGGGACACCGGCAAATTGTGTACGAGCAAGAGCGAGAAACTCGCCGAGGGGCAGGGACTCGAATACAAGGATTACTTCCAGTTCACCGAGCCGGTTCGTCACATCCCGCCGCACCGCATTCTCGCCATCAACCGCGGCGAAAAGGAAAACGCGCTCCAGGTCAAGTTGGAGTGGGACGCGGAGACCGGATTGCGCGTGGCGCTGGAGCGATTGCCGTTGCCGGTGCCGGGGTCGTCGCCGCCGATGCCGGAAGCGACCGCGCCTCCACCCCCCCAAGCCGAACCATCGACCACGCCACCGGCGGAGCCGGCGCAGGCAGCCCCGATGGATGGAACGCAATCGCCCGCCGCGGAAGCAACTCCGCATACCGAAAGCGTCCCGCAAGCGGAGGCCAATCCGCCTCCGCCTCCCGAGACGCCGCCCGCTCCGCCGGCCCCGGTTTCTGCGCCGGTGCGCGCGCCGATCACGCCGTTGCCTCATCGAGCCGAGGCGCTTCAGAAACATCCGCATACGGATTTTCTGCGTCATGTGGCCGGCGACGCCCTGACGCGCTTGCTCGTACCCAGCCTGGAACGCGAGATCCGCCGGGAGTTGACCTCGCGATCCGAGAGCCATGCCGTCAGCGTCTTCGCCCGTAACCTGCGCAGCAAGTTGCTGGCGGCACCGCTGCGCGGCCGGCGCGTGCTGGCAGTCGATCCGGGCTTCCGCACCGGCTGCAAGTTGGCAGTCCTCGACGAAATCGGCAACCTGCTTGAAGATGGCGTCATCTTTCCGCACACCGGCAACAAGCGGAACGAGGCGCGGGCCAAGCTCGAAGAGATGGTCCGCAAACACCAAATCCAGGTCATCGCCATCGGCAACGGCACCGCTTGCCGCGAGACAGAGGAAATAGTCTCCGAACTGATCGTCCACCTGGAAGCGCGACGGCGGGGCGAAGTGCCGCCGACGCCGCCTCCTGAGCCGGTGCCTGGGACTCCCGCCGTGGAGAGCGCGCCCTCGACTCCATCTGAGACGCCACCGCCGGTACAACCCGAAGTGGCCGTTCCTCCACCGCCGGAGGCCATCGCAGCCACGCTTCCCGCAGAATCGGTCGCGCCACCGCAAACGCCTTCCCCGGCGACGGAAGCGCAAACCACCGCCCCTGCCGCGGCCGAGACGCCGCCTCCCCCGGCCCCGCCAGCCGAGCCGCTGCCCGAAGCGCTGCCGGAGTTGGCTTACGTCATCGTCAACGAGGCCGGCGCCAGCGTGTATTCCACCAGCCCCGTCGGCCGGGAGGAGTTCCCCCACTTCGACCCCAACCTGCGCGGCACCGTCTCCATCGGCCGCCGGCTGCAAGACCCGCTCAGCGAACTGGTCAAGATCGACCCGCAGCACGTCGGCGTCGGCCTGTATCAGCACGATGTCAATCCCAAGCAGCTGCGCGAATCGCTCGACGGCGTCGTCGAATCGTGCGTCAATCAAGTCGGCGTCGATCTGAACACGGCCAGCGTGCCGCTCTTGCGCCACGTTTCGGGACTCAATCATCTCGTCGCCCGTGATCTGGTCGAATACCGCAAGACGCATGGCCCCTTCCGCGATCGCCGGCAACTCCTGGAAGTCAACGGCATCGGCGAAGGTCGATTTGTTCAGGCGGCCGGTTTCCTGAAAATCAACGACGGCGACAACGCCCTGGACATCACCTGGATTCATCCCGAAAGCTACGGGGTCGCCACGCAGATTCTCAACGACCTGGGCTACGGTCCCGAGGTGTTGCGCAACCGCGAGCAAACCGCCGAGCTGCAAGAAAAACTGAAAACGATCTCTCCCGAGGAAGTGGCGTCCCGCCTGCACGCCGGCCTGCCGACCGTGCGCGACATCCTCGCCTCGCTGGCCCGGCCCGGCCGCGACCCGCGCGACGATTTGCCGCCACCGGTCTTCAAGAAGGGCATCCTCAAAATCGAGGATTTGCAACCGGGCATGGAGCTGAAAGGCACCGTCCTCAACGTCGTCGATTTCGGCGCCTTCATCGACATCGGCCTGAAGGATAGCGGCCTGGTCCACATCAGCCAGATGGCCAACCGCTACGTCAAGAGCACGTATGACGTGGTGGCGGTCGGCGATGTCGTGACGGTGTGGGTGTTGTCGGTGGACAAGGAACGGCACCGCGTGTCGCTGTCGATGATCGCGCCGGGCACGGAGCGCAAGCCTCCGGAGAAGAAGTCCGAGCCGCGCGAGCGCCGCGGCGAACGCCGCGAGCAAGGCGAGCGCGGCGAGCGTCGGGAGGGTGCGCCTGGTGGCAGACCACCCCAACACCAACAGCGTGGCCGTCGTCCCTTGCCCCCGCGCGGCCGGACGCCGACGGGTCAACCCGCCCAGGGCGGCGGACAACCGGCCCATGCCGGCGGCGGACGTGGTCCCGCACCCACCGCGCAACAGCGACCGCCGCAACAGCCGCCGCGCAAGCCGCGCCGTCAACCTCCCAAGCCGAACCTGTCGCAGTCCGCGCTCGCGGGGGCCACACCGCTGGGCACGTTCGCGGAATTGGCGGCGTTCTGGGAAGCGAAGAAGAAGGAAGAACCGCAGCCGGTCCCCCCGGTGCCTCCCGACGCTGGCAGTGAAGAACAACCGCCGGCCGGTTGATTTCCCATCAGGTTCGATTCGACGCGTTTTTCTCGGCGGCATCTTCGTTTAGCCGCGAGCCGGAGGCGAGCGCGTGCCGCGGCGCTCGCCTCCGACTCGCGGCTAAACGAAAGGCGGTTTACAGGTCCGCGAACACGTCATCGATGAATGCCTGCTCCAGTGCCGTCTGCATCGAGGAAGGAGAATGATCGAGGATGGATTCTAAGGTCAAAATGCTCGCATAAACCCCATCCAAGCTCCCGGCCTTCACACTGTGCGCAAATAAGATGGCGTCTGTCGCCACTTCATCGAAGGGATTCGCGCCCGTTCCCCCGCTGCCACTGCCACCGCCGCCCCCGCTACCGACACCTCCACCACCTCCACCGCCGCTACCGACGCCGCCACCGCTACCGCCGCCATGACTGCCAACCACCTGTTCAATCAATCCGGCAATCACGAGATCGGCCCGAGGGCTGCCCAGACCGGTCATCGCCGATCCGGAAGCTCCATCCTGGTTGCTGCCGGAGATGTTATTGTGGAAGGCCGTGCCGGCCATACTGTAGAGCATCGGCAGGGTCTGGCCGGCGCCATCCAGGGATCCTTGTCCGTCCAGTGCCAAGCCCTTATCGGCGATGGCGATCAGCGCCGCCCATTGCGGTGCACCGGCACTGGTGCCGCTCAGCCCCAGCCACGGGCTCTAACTGTTGCCGAAGGAGTCATACACCCAGGCCGGCGCACCGGCGTTGTAGGCGACATCCGGGCCTGGTTTGCCGGGGTAATTGGGATCCTGGCCACCGCCACTGCTTACGGGATTGCCTTGAGCGTCTACTCCGTTCCAGACGGTCTCGCTGCCATAATTGCCCGAAGCGTCCAGCGACAGGGTGGTGCCGCCCCGGCGAGGACGTTGGGCGAGGAGGCGGGGTATCCGAAAGTGCCCTGGTCTCCCGCGGCGGCCACGAAGGTCTCGCCGGCATGACTGGCCGGGGTGGTGAAGACGGAGTCCCACTGGGACTCACTGGCCTGCGATCCGCCCCAGCTCATCGACACGACGGACACGCCCGGCTGATTGGCGGCCCACTGGACTGCATTAAACAAATGATTGGTGCTGGCGTCCTGTGCTTCGACGAGGAGAATGTTGGCCCCCGGCGCCATGGCATGCGCCGATTCGACATCCAGCGCCTCTTCGGCCTCCCAGCCGCCGGAGGGATCGGTTGGCGGGGGTTGGCCGTTGCTGTACTGCCGGGCCACGGAGAAATTCGGATCGGGCAGGCCGAAGGCGGTATCGAAGTTGTGCAGGTCGCTGCCAATGTTGGGGTCGTCATAGGCATCGACGATGGCGATGGTCTGGCCGCTGCCGTCTGCGGCGATAGATCCGTTGCCGAAGGCGATGTTATCGAAGCCGTAGGCGTGCCGGATCTCGTCGGGGGAGAAGGCCCCACCAGCGTTGTCCATCGGGATCATGCGGGCGGCCTCGGTCAACGCATTGTAACCGGCCGCGCTGACGCCCAGCATTCCGGTGTTCAAGTCCCTTTGCAGGCGCTGCGCATCTGCCACGAGACGGCTGTTTGAGTTGAACTGAACATCCTCGATGAGGATCTTCATATCGGATTGGACGATGGCGAGCTGCTGTTGGAACTCGCCGAGGTATTGCAAGCTGGTCTGCACCGGGTCGAATCCAGTCACGGACATCACTTCGCGGTGTTCCAGTCCCTCCAGCTCCGGTCGGAATGTGGCTTGCTTCTCCGGGCGGCGCTCGCATCCGCCCCGCCACGTCTTGAACCATCCGCAACGCCTCTGGAGAATACGTTCGCGCAGAACGCTCATGGCGGACCCTCCTTCGCTATCGCTCGCTTGGGTTTGGAAACGTGATGGTGAGTGGAGGCGGATGATGGGCCAATTTTGGTTATTTCTGTTTGACCGTTCGCGTCATCCCTCCAATCAGTCAATGCCAAAAGGCTCACGCGAACTCTCAAAAAAATTCTCCTGATTTCCCTTGCTCGGGAGGTCAGGCGGTGCGAAAAATGCCTCCACGGAGAAATTCTCATGAGTAGCAATGGTTCGTTCGCCGCCCTTATGCAGCGCCTGGAGGCGGGAGACGCACAGGCAGCCACCCTTGTCTATGAACGCTACGCTCGCCGGCTGATCGGGCTAGCACGCGGAACGCTGAGTAATCGGCTCAAGGGCAAGGTGGACGCCGATGACGTGGTGCAGTCGGTCTTCCGCACCTTCTTCCGGCACGCGGCCAACCACGAATTCGACCTGCGTGACGAAAGCGCGCTGTGGGCGCTCTTGGCAGAGGTGGCTTTGCGCAAGTGCGGCCGATGGAGCCGACACTTCGCCGCGCAGAGCGCGGCGGCGAGTTGGATGCGGCGGCCCTGGAAGCATGTTCCGCGGAGGAGCCGGTGGACTCGCGCGAGCCATCGCCAGCCGACGCCGTCGTGCTGCTGGATTTGGTCGAACAACTGTTGCGCGGATTGGATGAACGCGAGCGGGTCGTTTGTGAGTTGCGGCTGCAAGCCTATCCCGTGGCCGACATCGCCGCGCGGGCCGGCTGCACCGAGGCGACCGTGTTCCGCAAATTAGATCTCATCAAGAAGCGTTTGCGCCGCCTATGCCCGTCCGAGGAAAACTGATTTACCCGATCCGTATTGGCCGCGTCATTGGAGTGACCCCATGTCCGTCGAGAACTCCTTTGGTACCTTGGACACAAACGCCACCGATGTACGCTACGGACGCTTCGAGGCGGCCTGGTTGACCCGTCGTGCCAGTGAGCTGCCGCCCCGTTGGCAAGACTATCTACCGGCCGAGGGCGAGCCGAGCAGCGCGAACTTGATTTTTCTGCTTCTCCAAGTGGATATCGAGTGCTGCGTCAAGACCGGTCTACCCGCACTACTGACGGAACGCTACTTCGAGCATCCGCGCCTGCAACAACCCGACGCGCGTCTGGACGGTGCGCGTCAGGTGGAGTTGATATGTTGGGAATACATGCAGCGCTGGCAGGCGGGCGACCGTGCGCGGCGCGGCGAATATCAGGCAGCTTTCCCCGAACACGCCGACGCTCTCCAGAACTTGAAGCCGCGCTCCAACTGCCCGCGCTGCCGCCAGGCGATTGAGCTGGAGGAGACGGCCCAGACGGTGCATTGCCCGGTCTGCGAGAGCGACGCACCGTTGAGCACGGTGCCGCCGGATAACGGGACGTATGCGGATCGGCCGGCGGGGCTGGACTTGCGCGGCTATGAATTGATCGAGCGGCTGGGCGGCGGCGGCATGGGCGATGTCTATCGCGCTGCCGATCCTTCTCTAGGCCGCGATTTAGCGGTCAAAGTCATGAAGGCCGACCTTCAGCGAAACCCAACCGCCGAGCGCCGCTTCCTCCGCGAAGCGCGCGTCACCAGCTCCTTGCAGCACCCCGGCATTATCGCGGTGCATAACCTGGGGCGGCTGGCCGACGGCAGGCTGCATTACACGATGCGCTTGGTGCGCGGCGACACCTTCGCCGACATCCTACGGAACAAGGCGGGCAAGCCGGAATACTGGCCCGAACTGCTGACGATCTTCGTGAAGGTGTGTCAGGCGGTGGCCTACGCCCATAGCAAACGGGTCATTCACCGCGATTTGAAGCCGGCTAACGTGATGGTGGGTCGCTTCGGGGAAGTACAGCTCATGGATTGGGGCTTGGCCAAGCTGCTGACAACGGCGGACGGGGCGACTCCCCCCGACGGGTCGGGGGATGCGGTCGGCACGCGAATCCATACGGAAGCGGCTGATACGCCGGTGGAGCGGACGCGGATGGGACGGGAAATGGGCACGCCGGCGTACATGCCGCCGGAGCAAGCGTTGGGCGAATGGGATACGGTGGACGAGCGGGCCGATGTGTTCGCCCTGGGCGCCATCCTCTGCGAGATCCTGACGGGCCAGCCCGTCTACTCCGCGGACGACGGCATGGAGGCGTTGCGGAAGGCGAAGCGAAGAGACCTGACGGATGCGGTGACGCGATTGGACGGTTGCGGCGCGGATGTAGCCCTGGTGGCGTTATGCCGGGAATGTCTGGCACCGGAGCGCGAAGGCCGGCCGCGCGACGCGGAGGAAGTGTCGCAGCGTGTGACGGCGTATCAGGCGGAAGTGCAAGAACGATTGTGGCGAACGGAACTCGAGCGCGTGGCGGCGGAAGCGCAAGCGCGGGAAGAACAGGCGCGAGCCATCTTGGAGCAGGAACGGACGAGGGAAGCATTGGCGCGGGTCGAGGCGGAACGACGAGCGCGGAGGCGAGCGTTGGCGCTGGCTGCCGCGATCTTCGTTTTATTCATCGGCGGCGGTGCCGGCGCCTGGTGGACACAGCAGGTGCGGGCCGCCGTCCAGGCCCGTCAAGACCAAGCCGACCGCGAAGCGCTAGCGGGGCTGAACCGCGCGCGAGCGGCTGGAGGAGGGCTGGCAGACGAACGACCTCACGAAGTTGGCGGAAGCGAAGACCGAGACCGACGCCATCGCCCGTAGCGGCGGCACCAGCGACACGGTGGGGCAGCAAGTCGCCGCTTTCCAGCTGGAAGCCCAAGAGCGGTTCGACCGCGCCAAGAAGAACCAAGACCTGCTGGGCGCACTACTAGATATCGCGATGCCGCATGAAACCAAATCCTACGAGGCGATGGAATCGGGCCAGGTGATGGAATTGGCCGAGCCGAGCGTAGATGAGCAGTACACCGCCGCCTTCCAGCGTCGTTGGCCGGATATTCGGTTTGAAAGTCAAGCGGAGGTGGCGGTGGCCGCGCGGCTCCAAGAGGAACCGGAGGCAGTATTGCGGGGAAGGATTGCTGGCCTGGACGCCTGGATGTTGGAGCGCCGGCGGCAGCAGCGTCCCGACGCGGAGTGGCGACCTTTGCTCGGAGTAGTGGAGCGCTTAGACCACAGCGAGCAGCGGCGACAGTTGCGATCAATTCTGATCAATGCGACGGCGCCGCATGCGGGGAGTGTGGTGGGACTGCTTACGGGACGACCGCCCTGGCCCGCCTTATGGGAGCTGGGACGTGGCAGTGTCTGGCGACGTTTGCAGCAGCTACGCAGCCAGATGAATGCGGCGACCGAACCTGTGCTGACGGTGCTGCTGCTGGCGCAGGCGAGCGACGACCTTGGAGATCTTGAGAACGCGGAAAGCGCGTTGCGTCAGGCCCTCGCACGTCATCCGGACGAGGCAGGGTTACTGCATGCTCTGGGCAAGATTCTGGAGCGCCAGGGTTCATCGCATCTGGCAGAAGCAATCGGCTGCTACCGCGCGGCTCGCGCCAGGCATCCAGAATTCGGCATTGCTCTGGGGAAGGCACTTGGGAAAGCGGGGAAATGGTCAGAGGGAGAGGCGATCTTGCGCGATCTAGCTGCGCCAGCAGCCAAAGAACCCCGTCATGCTCTACAATCTCGGCACCGCCTTGTATAACCAGAGGAAGCGTACCGAAGCGGACACGACTTACCGCAGATGTCTCTCACTTAAACCGGATATTGCTGAGGCGCACAACAACCTTGGCAACATTCTGCATGAGAAAGGGCAGACTAGGTCGTGTTGACGTTGCTCGCCATTGCCTGTAATCCAGTTGCGGCGAATCGCCGCACGCTGGAGGCTTTGGCAGTATGCGATACATGCTTACGGACGAGCACTGGATGGCCCTGGAGGCGCTGGTCCGGGTGTCCAACCGGCACGCCGGCGGGCAACCGCCGCGGCTGCCCGAGCGGATGTTCCTGGAGGCGCTGCTGTACTGGGCACGCACCGGCATCCCCTGGCGCGACCTGCCCACCGAGTTCGGGGCCTGGGACGCCGTGTACAACCGCTTCCGCCGCTGGGTCGCCTCCGGCCGGCTCCGGAGGCTCTTCGAGTCGCTCACGGCCGCCCCCCGCTTCGGCGAGGTCCGGCGGGTGTTGCTGGACTCCAGCATCATCCGCGCCCACCTGCACGCCGCCGGGGCGGCGCAAGAAAAAGCGACTGGGGGCGGCCCGGTCGGCGGCCCGGCAGGGGTTGGGCCGGTCGCGGGGCGGCTACACCAGCAAGGTTATCCTGACGGCGGCCGACGAGGACACCGCCCTGGCGGTGGACGTGGTCCCCGGTCAGGCGGGCGACGCCCCGCTGTTGGAGCCGATGCTGGAGGCCACACTGGCGCGGGTGCCAGAGGTCGAGGAGTTGGTCGGGGACAAGGGGTTCGACGGGGACGGCCAGCGGGAGGCGTGCCTGGAGCGGAACGTGGTCCCGGTGATCCCCAACCGGTCCAACCGCCTCGACCCGTGGCTGTTCGACCCGGTGGCGTACCGTGAACGGAACCGGGTGGAGCGGCTGATCGGCAAGCTCAAGCAGTTCCGCCGGGTCGCGACGCGGTATGAGAAGCTCAGGGTGACATTCCTGGGCGTAATTCACTTGGTCCTCGGGTTCATCCGGTTACGCAAGCTCATGAGCAACGTCAACACGACCTAATGAGGCGCTCTCGGAGAACCGCAAGGCCATCGGACTCGATCCCAAATTTGCCATGCCCCATTACAACATTGGAAACTTTCTACGTGCAAAAGGTCAGTTAGAGGCGGCGATGGACGAGTACCGCAAAGCCATCGCGCTCGACCCCGCGTATGCACAGGCTCACCATAACCTCGGTATTTCACTGTACGACTCAGGCAAACTGGACGATGCCATTGCTGAATACCGGGCGGCACTTGCACTCGATTCAAAGGCTTCCAAGTTCCACGACAGTCTCGGCAACGCTCTAAGGCGCAAGGGAAGGACAGACGAGGCGATGGACGAGTATCGCAAAGCCATCGCGCTCGACCCCCTATTGGCGACGGCCCATCTAAACCTCGGTACTGCCTTGTACGATAAGGGACGATTAGATGAAGCGATGGACGAGTTTCAAAAGGCCTCCGATCTCGACCCCAAACTCGCCATGTCCTACACGAACCAGGCTGTCATCTTGCGCATCAAGGGGCATTTGGATGAGGCGATAGCCGCCAATCGCAAGGCGATCGCGCTCGATCCCAAGTGTTTAGAGGCGCATGGCAACTTGGGCAATTGTTTGTTTCTTAGAGAACAGCTCGACGAGGCCATCGCCGAGTATGGCAGGGCCATCGAATTGGACCCCAAGTCCGCATCAACTTATTATAACCTCGGCCACGCTCTGATGGCCCAGGGGCGGTTCGCGGAATCGCTACAGGCATACCGGCGCGGCCACGAACTGGGATCAAAGCTACCTGGGTGGCGTTATCCATCCCTCCAGTGTGTACGGAGAGCCGAACGGATTGTGAAACTGGAGAAAAACTGCCTGCGATCCTTCAGGGTGAACCGGCACCTGCCAACGCCATTGATGCTGTCACTCTGGCCTGGATGTGCCAACAACACAAGAAATGTTATGTCGCCGCTGCGCGTCTCTACTCTGGCGCTTTCGTCACCGAGTCGAAACTTGCCGCCGACTTAAACCAACAGAATCGCTATAACGCCGCGTGTAGTGCCGCCTTGGCCGCCGCCGGTCAAGGTCAGGATGCAGCCAAGCTCGACGACAAGGAACGCGCTCGCCTGCGCCGACAGGCACTCGACTGGCTGCGAGCGGACCTCGTCCTCTGGAGCAAACAGGTCGAAAACGCCAAACCCAATGCGCTTGCGGTCGCGCGTCAGACCCTCCGGCACTGGCAGGAGGACACGGACCTGACCAGCCTCCGCGACACGACGGCCCTCGACCGATTGCCCGACAAGGAACTGCGCCGCCTGGCAGAAACTGTGGCGTGACGTAGACGAACTGTTGAAACGAGTGGCCGAGAAGGAAGAAGCGGAGGCTGCTTCGAAGAAAACCAAATCGTGAGAAAACGTTTAGCCGCGACCCGAAGGGGAGCGTGGGGCGGTCCCAGGGGAGAAAACCGTATTTTCGGCGACAAACGCTTGCATTATGCCAAGCGGAGCAGTAGAACACTTTTCAAATCTCTCCCCGCGCGGTAAGAAGGCTCCGCGGCCTCCGGGAGCGAGGCGCGCAGCGGCCAGCCGGCTGGATGCACGGGGCATCGTCGGGTGGAGGAAACCTTGGCCGAGGAGAGATGCCGGCGGTGAGTACAGGTTATCCTTCTTGTTTCCCAGACCCATTGAAAGGCAGGTATCATGGACAGCGTCATGGACTTTCTCACGAGCTGGACGTTCATGATCATCATGGCCGTCCTCCTTATCGCACTGATCGGCGTCCTGCTCTTCCTCCGCAGCAAGCGCCCGGAAGACTAGCGGACCATTCGTTTAGCCGCGAGCCGCAGGCGAGCGCGAACAGCGCTCGCCTGCGGCTCGCGGCTAAACGAGAACCATGTCACGGCTTATCCTTGTCGCGCTGAAAACGCGTTTGGGCCGCAGCCCAATCCCCGACCACCGCGTCAATCGACAGCGAACGCCGCTGGCGCCAGACGTTCAAGCGGACACGCTGGCCGACGGGCAGGCTGCTGATGAGGTTGATGAAGTGGTTCTCGTTGCGGACCACCGTGCCATTCACTTCCAGGATCACGTCTCGGGCGAGTAATCCCGCGCTGGCCGCCGGCGTGTCGGCGTAGATCGTTTCAACCAGGGCACCCTGGACCCGGCTTAATCCCAGGTTCGCCGCGTCGCTCGGCTCGAACGACTGGGCCACCTGCAAACCGAGGTAGCCGCGCGTCACCGCGCCCTTGTCGAGCAGCTGGTTGATGATGCGCTTGACGAGGTTGATCGGGATGCTGAAGGCGACACCGCTGTTGCTGCCGGAATGCGAGGCGATGGCGGTGTTGATGCCGATCACCTCGCCATCGAGGTTCAGGAGCGGCCCGCCGCTGGAGCCGGGATTGATGGCCGCATCCGTCTGCAAGAAATCCTTGATGCGGATGGTATTGCCCAGGCTGACCTGGCCGCGCTCGCGGGCGCTGATGATGCCGTGCGTCACGGTCTGGTTAAGGCCGAATGGACTACCGATGGCCAGCACCCATTGGCCGACACGCGCGGTCTCGCTGTCACCCAGCGCGGCAGTCGGCAAATCCTCGCCCGCGCTGAGCTGCATAATGGCCACATCCGATTCGGGATCGGCCCAAACGCGGGCCGGCTTGATGATGCGGTTGTCATACAGGCTGATGGTGATCTGGGTGGGCGGCGCTTGCTGGATCACATGGTTGTTGGTCAGGACGAAGATACCGGGATGGCGGGCGATGCGGATCAGCACGCCGGAGCCGGACTCATCGACGGAGCGCGTCTTGCCGGAATTGCCGCGGGCGGCGGTCTGCTTGACGGCCTCGACGGCCACGACCGCGGGGGCCACCTTGCGGGACACATACTCGAACCGTTCGCCGACCCGTCCCACGTCCATCGCGGCGGCCGCGGACGAGGGGGAATTCATCTGGGCCACGGCGGAAGCCAGGCCGTGCGTACCGAACGTGACGGCCACCATGCCTCCGAGCGCGGCGCAGCAGCCCAGAAAGCACGTCATCGCAACACGTCTCATGGGAAGTGTTCCGTTCTGCGTTGGAATCGAAGCGTGCGAGCCGTTCACTCGATGACATGCGGCGAACGAACGCCGGAGGAGAACGGCTCGCCGTCAGACAAGCATCCCGACTTTGGGATACAACTCCATTCTAACCCCGCGTCGCCGATCCCTTGAAAAAAACACCGGCCGATCGGGGCGGAAACGCCCCCGGCCGGCCGCACGGAAGGAATGTTCGGCGTGATTCGACGTAAAGCGCCGAGGTTTTCCATTTAATCGGAGGGTATTCAAATGGGCAGAACGGTAATCATCGGCTCGCCCTTGCCGAAGCCGGACAGGAGCAGGATGGTTTGACCTTCCTCGGCAAGCTCCAACTCACACGCTAGCCGGCGAGCGACAGCCTGCGGCCGCTCAAACTCGGCCTGATCAATCCGGTGCGGTATTACGCCCGAATGGCGCTAGCATAAGCGAAGCGGGCGTGGAGTCATGCCTGGGCGTGAGTGAGGAAGGCTCGCCTGGCACGCTTCGCGAATGACACCGAACTGCCCTTGGCGCAGTAGTGGTGGCTTGGTGGTGGTGAAATCGGCCCCTGACGTGCCTGAACTCGTCCTGGAGGCGCGGCAACGCCCCGTCCGATGCCTCGCGGCCCGGTCCGTTTCTGCTCCACAGCATTTTCCACCTTGCTGAGTATTAATACCACTTCGCGCGGTTCCGGGCCAACTTGGCCTCATGCCGCGGCTGCATCAGGCGGTTTCCCGGCTTCGGTCTTCGCTTCCGTGCCCGCGGCTCCCAGCGTCCTGGCCGGTTGCCCACCCGGTGGTAGGCCACCGCCTTCAGCATCGCGTCAACCAGCTCCGCACGCTGCTCCGGCCGCGCTGCTTCCAACTTCGGCGCGAACGCCGTCAGCACCTGTTTGGCACCTTTGAAGCTGATCTTACGAGGCTCCACACCGTTCTCCCTCGCAGCGACCGCCATGACCGTGCGCAGCAGGTTGTACGCCAACAAGTAGGCCCAGATTTCCTTCTGGACCATCTCGGGCGTCTTGCAGCGCAGGATGTCCATTTTCATGGTCGACTTAATCGATCGCAGATCGACCTCTCCGTCCCACCTTCGCTCGTATAATGCACCGATCTGCACGCCGTCCATGGAGGCATCGAGGATCGTGGTGATAACCTTGAACTGCTCGGCGCGGTTGTTCTTGTCGCGGGCATCGACGCTCACCTGCCGCATGGTCATGGTCTTGGGGTAGCCGCAGTACGTCTGCCAACTCATGCCGCGCGGCAAGCCGGGACGCTGCCAGACGATGATGTCGCCGTCAGGCCTGCTCTCTACCGTCCGGCTCCCGACACGCTCCGCCTGCACGCGGGCGACCAAATTGATACCGCGTTGGCGCAGCTCCCAGGCAAGGAAGTAGTTGTCGAATAAGGCATCCGCGACGAGCACGTCTCCGCGTTGGAGCGAGCCGTACATCTGCCGCAGCAGCGTGGTCTCACCGGTGCCTTTGCCCGCGTAGGGCGCCATGGCCAGATCGAGGCAGGCACCACTGGCCAGCGACAGCAACACCATGAGCCTGGCGAGCGGGAATCCAAGCCCCGGTTTCTGTACCTCCGGCTGCGGATAGCTCGCCTGGTTCTCTTCGGTGTCGGGCATGGAGACGTGCGACCCATCGGCAATAAAGACAGACCGGCCGTGCCATTTCCACTCGTCGGGAAGGCTGTCGTGCAATTGCTGGGCAGTGCGCTTGGCCAACGAGCGTAGTACGGCGACGGGGAGGCGGGCGCGGGCGTTGCAGTAGCTGGCGGTGTTGGGCGAACAGGGCTTCAGGCCGGAGCAGACGCGGTGGGCGATGATTCGGGATACGGTGTCACGGCAACTGTGGTCCTCGCTGAGCACCTGACTGAGGAAGCCCCAGATGGTCGTGACGGGGTTAAAGAGGCGGTTGCGGAACTGAACTCCGTGTTCGTTGAGTGCGTCGAGGATGCTGAGTTCGCTCAAGGAATCGGCGAAGGGCAGCCCCTGGTCGTGCGCGAAGCGCGCGCGGACCTCCTGCAGATTCATCATTTATGGTCCAAGAGATTTCTAATTGGGGGCGGTGGAAGGCGTGTCGGGCCCCACCTGCGCGGAGAGAAGCAGAGGCAAGGATCACCTCCCACCTCCATTGTACACGGCTCGACTTGCAAGGCTCACTAGCCGCAACTTCACCGGGGATATGGCTTTGCGCTTATACTTGCAACATTCGTATTACGCCCCACAGCAAGTTCAGACGCCGGCACACGCGCGGGTCCATCGTCAGGGCGATGATCGGCGCGGCCGGCCGGGTGGCCGCGACCACGGTGGCCGACGTGCCTTTCTGCGTCCGCACCACGACCGCGCGACCTGCAAATTGCGCGACAGCTGGGCCGTCGAGCGTGCCACTGCTTCGCGCAGAGGCAGCGGGGCAGGCCGTTCGCGTTCGCCCTCGGTGATCGAGCGGAACGCTCCTTCGATCCACTGCCAGCCCTCCACCTGCCGGGCCACGCGGTCCATCATCTCGACCGCCTTGACCGGATAAGCTCCCGAAGCCGTCTCCGCCGACAGCATAACGGCGTCGGCGCCGGCGAAGACGGCGTGCGAAACGTCGGACACCTCGGCCCGCGTCGGCCGAGGATGCTCGATCATCGACTCGAGCATCTGCGTGGCCACGATGATGGGCTTGTTTTTCAGGCGGGCGCGGCGGACGAGATCCTGCTGCACGATCGGCACCGCCTCGGGGGCCAGCTCCACGCCCAGATCGCCGCGCGCCACCATGAGGCCGTCCGCCGCGTCGAGGATTTCGTCAATGGCATCGAGCGCTTCGGGCTTCTCGATCTTGGCGATGACCGGCGTGTTCGCGCCGGCCGACGCAATCAACTCCTTCAATTCCACCACGTCGCGCGGGTCGCGCACGAACGATAGGGCGAGGAAATCGACGCCGAGATCCAGCGCGAAGCGAGCGTCCTCGCGGTCCTTGTCGGTCAAGGCGGGCGAAGAGACAAACACACCGGGCAGGTTCATCCCCTTGCGATCCTTCAGGACGCCGCCGGCCGTCACGGTACATGCGACCTCGCTGCCGGAAATGCTTTCGACGTGCAATTCGAGCATGCCGTCGTCGAGCAAGATGCGATCGCCGGGCCGCACATCCTCGGCCAGAGCGGCATACTGCGAGGGGATCAAGCCCGGTTCGCCCAGCACGTCGCGCGTCGTCACTGTCACCGTCTGGCCGGGGGCGATCGCGATACGACCGCCGGCGAATCGGCCGACGCGGATCTTCGGCCCGCACAGGTCGGCGAGGACGGCGACGGCTTCACCAACCGCGGCGGCGGCCGCGCGGACGCGCTCGAAGCTGTCATGGTGTTCGACCTGCTCGCCGTGCGAAAGATTCAGGCGAAAGACGTTCACCCCGGCACGAACGAGCGCTTCGAGCACGGCGGGATCGCGCGAGGCCGGGCCGACCGTGGCGACGATCTTGGTGCGCCGGCGATGCAAGAGTGACGTATGGGAAGGGTGGTTGCTCAATTCGATCTCCACACGGGCAAAGTCAGGTGAAACACGGTGCCCCGTCCCGGCTGGCTCTCGCAGCGGATTTGGCCGTGATGCGCCAGCACGATCTCGCGGACGATCGCCAACCCAAGCCCGGTGCCGTGGCCGCGACTCTGGTTCGGCACTCGGAAAAATTTGTCGAACACATGAGGCAAATGCTCCGCCGGAATGCCCACCCCCGTATCCACCACGGAGAGGCGAACCGCCTTGTCGTCGAGGACGCCGGCCGACAGAGTGATCCG
This sequence comes from uncultured Planctomycetota bacterium, assembly GCA_963767535.1. Lineage (GTDB taxonomy): Bacteria > Planctomycetota > Planctomycetia > Gemmatales > Gemmataceae > JAJPHU01. The sequence goes on along the minus strand of CAVYEC010000003.1, from coordinate 1,635,406 downwards.
GCCACCCTCATCCGTGTAGGTCAAGGCGTTGTCGAGCAGGTTATTCAAAGCATGACCGAGGCGGATCGGGTCGGCGGCCACCGGCGGCAAACCGGACGCATCCTCGACGACGAGTTCGATGTGTTTGGACTCGGCGCGCGGACGGGCCGCGTCCGCCGCCGCTTTCAGCAGGGCCTCCGGCGTCTCCGCTTGTACCTGCAACGAATCGCGGCCCTGTTCCAGCCGGGCCAGGGCCAACAGATGCTCGATCATGTTGAGCAGCCGCTCGGCGTTGTCGCGCGCGTCTACGAGCAGTTCCGTCTGCTTGGGAGTCAGCGGGCCGATCGTCTCCTCAAGCAGCAAGTGCAGGACGAGCCGAACGCTGGTTAGCGGCGTCTTCAACTCGTGACTGACTGTTGCCACCAGATCACTCTTGATCTGATCGAGCAAGCGGAAGCGCGTCACGTCGTTGAGGACCACGGCCGCGCCGAGGGTGCTGCCGAACGGATCCTGGATCGGCAATATCTGCGGCAAATAGGCACGATCCTCGCCGTTGTGCCGGAACGTGACGGTCTGGTCGAACGCCTGCGTCAAGAACGGCTGCTGTTTTTGCAGGGCATCTTGCAGCGGTTGGCGCAGGGCCAGCGGCGGCAGCCAGGTGAACGGAGTCGTCTGGTCCGACGACGGGGCGGCGATGCCGAGAAGCCGATGGGCGGCGGGGTTGGCCATCTCGATCCCGCCGCCGGGATCGACGACGAGAACGGGATCGGGAAACGAGTCGATGGTCGCCTGGCTGGTGCGCTGGACGCGCAGAAGACGGGCCGAGTGCGACTGCCGGTAATCGCGCAGCTGCCGGCCCATACGGTTGAACGCCTCGGCCAACTGCCCCATCTCGTCGCGCGACACCACGGGCACCGCCTGGTTGAGATCGCCGGCCCCGATGGCGATGGCCGACCGCGTGACGGACTGGATCGGCCGCAGGATCGAGCGCGTGGTGGTCCAGATCAGCACGGCGGACAGGGCCGTGGTCAGTGCCAGCGCGATGCCCAGCCAGATCTCGGACACGGCGGCGGTGCGCAAGGCTCGCGTGCTGGCCTCTTCCATGTTCCGCTGATTCATCTCGCGGATTTGCCGTGCCACCCGCTTGATGTCGCGAAAACATTGCAACAGGCCGCGCCGCCCCTCACCGAAGTACTGTTCGTCGAGCTTGGCCCGGTCGTGCTCGGCGAAAAAATCCTCGCCGCGGCGATGATATTCCTCGGTCAGCCGTTCCAACTCCGCGACCAGGTCGCCCTCGCCGGGGAGGGTGATGTTGTTTTGCTCGACCTCCAGGTTCCGCCGGTACGCGGTCCAGTTCGTCTCGTAGGTCTGCCGGGCGTCCTTTTCGTCGTGCATTGCAAACTGGAACGACGAGTCGATGCGCTCCAGCGCCTCGTTGAGATCGAGCATGGCGACCACGCTCATGTAATTTTCGCGCAGGATGTCCTTGATGTGTTCGCCGACCCGGTGCAAGAGCAGAAGGCCGATCGCACCGATGAGCGCGAGGAGGCAGACCAGGGGCAAAAGCGCGAACAGGATGCGCTTCCGCAATGTCATCGCGACTACCCTCATAACCCGTAGCGTTTTCTCTTGCGGTATAGCGTGCTGGGATCGATCCCCAGGGTGACGGCGGCATGATCCAGAGACGCGCTGGCGGCCAGGACGCGGCGAATGTGTTCCGCTTCCAAAGCGTCGAGCGTGACCGGCCCGCCGACCTCGACGCTGCGCCGGCGGCGGAGCGCCCACCTGTCCGGGCAGGTGGCGCGCTCGATGCCGTACCCGTCGTCAGGATGATGCCGCGTTCGATGGCGTTGCGCAGCTCACGGACGTTGCCCGGCCATTGGTGCCGCGTCAGGGCCGCCTCCGTTTCCGGCGCGAAGGATCGCACGTCTTTGCCCGTCTGCCGGGCGAAGAAGCGCAGCAGATGTCCGGCGAGCGGGAGGACGTCGCGCGGCCGCTGGCGCAAGGGCGGCAATTCGATTTCGATCACGTTGAGACGATAAAACAGGTCTTCCCGAAACCGGCCTGCCGCGACCTCGGCCGCCAGGTCGCGGTTGGACGCCGCCAGGATGCGCACGTTGGCTAGCCGCGTTTGCGTTTCGCCGACGCGCTCGAAGGAGCGATCCTGCAACAGGCGAAGCAATTTCGGCTGCACCGCCAGGGGCATATCGCCGATCTCATCGAGAAACAGCGTACCTCCCTCGGCGGCGGCCACTTTGCCTTCCGTGTCCTGCACGGCTCCCGTGAAGGCGCCGCGCGAATGGCCGAACAGCTCACTCTCCAGCAGCTCGCCCGACAGACTGGGACAATGGACGATGACGAAGGGAGCGCCGGCGCGGGGGCTGCGTTCGTGAATGGCCCGCGCCAGGATGCCCTTGCCGGTGCCGCTCTCTCCGCGGAGCAATACGGTCGCCTCGCTCGGCGCCACCTGGAAGGCCAGGTCGAGCGCCTGCCGCATCGCCGGCTCCTCGGTGTGGAGATCCATCTCCGGAGTGACCCAGCGGACTTGCTCTTGCAGGCTCGCCACCTGATTGCGCAAGCGCCGCACCTGCCGCCAGCGTTCCAGCACGAGTCGGAGCTGATCCGGCGTGAACGGCTTGGGCAAGTAGTCGAAAGCGCCGGCCCGCATCGCTTCGACTGCCGAGGCGATGCTGGCATGGGCCGTGATGACCACGACCGCCAGCCCCGGCGCTTCCTTGAGTAAGCCCGGCAACAGGTCCATGCCCGACTCGCGGCCGAGCCGCAAATCGAGAAAGGCGACATCGTAGCGCTGCCGGCGCAGACAGGCCAGCGCTTGCTCGCCGGAGCCGGCTTCCTCGACGGTGTGTCTCATGCTCTCCAGCGTGGTGCGCAGCGTCCGCCGCAGACTGGCCTCGTCATCGATCAGCAGAAGGTCCATGAGATTTTTTCCTAGCGGCTTGGTCCGCTTTCGACCAGGCACCGCCTTGCCGTCATGCATTGTGCAAGATCGGTCGGGCAGGTTGCAATGGCAGCATGACGTGAGGGTTCCGGGGTATATCCGCAACAGATTCCCGCCGTGGAACTTGCGGAATCGTACCGGGAATGGCGCGGCAGTTGCCACCACCGGTTAGCCGCGAGCCGCAGGCGAGCGCGGACGCGCTCGCCTGCGGCTCGCGGCTAAACATTCCGAGGAGACTAATGAATCTTACGCCTTGGCTGCCCGCCCTGTTCCTGCTCGGCCTCGCCACGATGGCGCTGTTGTTCGCCTTCCTGGCCGGCTGCGAGAAGGTGTAAAGGGATATTTATGATCTGGATTACCGTTCTCGTAACCCTGTTCCTGTTCATCTACCTGCTCGCGGCGCTGCTGCGTCCCGAGTGGTTCTAGGGACGAAAGGCTTGGCCATGTCCGTTTGGTTTTTGCCCATACTGATCGTCGGCACCACCATCGTCCTGTCGATCCCGGTCGGCCTGTACCTGGCCTGGATCATGGACGGGCGCTATCGTGCGCCCGGCTGGCTGCGCTGGCTCGAAGCGTGTTTGAACTCGGGACCGCAAAACTGGAAGCAGTATGCGCTTTCTCTGTTGCTCTTCAACACGCTCATGTTCGTTTTCGGCTTCCTCGTTCTTGCCGTACAACCCGGAGCGCCACTGAACCCCGACGAGAAGGGGATGCTCGCCCCGACGACGATCTTCAACACGGTCGCATCGTTTCTGACCAACACCAACTTGCAACACTACTCTGGCGAAGCGCATTTGTCCTACTGGAGCCAGGTCGTCTTCGTCGTGTGGAACATGTTCGTCTCGGCGGCGGTCGGCTTTTGCGCATTGGCGGCGATCATGCGCGGTCTGCGCGGCGATGCCCACATGGGCAATTATTATCTCGATATGTGGCGGGCCGTGGCCTATGTGTTCATCCCGGCCAGCTTGATCGGAGGTGTGCTGCTCATGGCCGGCGGCGTGCCGATGACATTCGAGAAAGCCGCCACAATCCAAACTCTGGAGCCGGGTGCGATGGGCCAATCGGACGACGGCACTCCCAAGCCGCAAATCATTGCGCGCGGCCCGGTGGCGGCGGTTCTGCCAATCAAGCACTTCGGCACCAACGGCGGCGGCTTCTTCGGCGCCAACTCGGCCCACCCGTTCGAGAACCCCAACGCCTGGACCAACTACTTGGAATGCGTCAGCATTCTGATTTTTCCGTTTTCGTTGGTCGTCCTTTTCGGCCGAATGCTCGGGCAGATGCGCCACGCCGCCATCATCTACGGCGTGATGCTCATGATGTTCGCCTGCATGATCGGCTGGGCCGTCCACTTCGACGCCCAGAAACCGAACCCGGCCCTGGTCGCCCACTCGGAACGGACCAAAACGAAGGATGGTATTGATGTCGCCGCCGTGCCGGCGCTGCCGGTCGATCAATCGAATGTGGGCAATCTCGAAGGCAAGGAGTTGCGCTTCGGCGTCTCGGCGGGGGCGACCTTCTCCGCCGTGACGACCGCCGTGACGTGCGGCTCGGTCAACTGCATGCACGATAGTCTCAACCCGCTGGCCGGACTGACGCCGTTAACCGGCATGTGGCTCAACTGCGTCTTCGGCGGCAAGGGCGTCGGCCTCGTCAACCTGCTCGTTTATCTGATCGTGGGTGTATTTCTATCCGGCCTGATGGTCGGCCGCACGCCGGAATACCTCGGCAAGAAAGTGGAAGCCCGCGAGATGAAATTGGCCATGCTCGCCCTGCTCGTCCATCCGATCCTGATTCTCGGCCCGACGGGTTTGTTCGCGGCGCTCGATTGGGGCACCGGCGCGACCAATAATCCGGGGCCGCACGGTTTCTCGGAGATCCTCTACGAATTCAGCTCGTCCTCCGCCAACAACGGCTCCGGCTTCGAGGGCCTGGCCGACACCTACGGCCTCAACGACAACAAGGATCCGGCCCCCTTCGCTCCCCATTGGGACATTGCCACGGGTCTGGTCATGCTGCTCGGCCGCTTCATCCCCATCCTGGCGCCGCTCGCCCTGGCGGGCAGTCTCGCGGTCAAGAAACGGACACCGTTCACGTCCGGTACATTGCGCACGGATACGTTGACATTCGGCTTCGTGATTCTCGGCACCATCCTGCTCGTCGGTGCCTTGCTGTTCATGCCCGCCGCGGTGCTGGGGCCGGTCGCCGAGCACCTGGGGCCAATCCCGTTCGGACAATAAATCTCACATAGCCCCCGGCTTGTCGGGGGTGCTTTCCCCCGACAAGCCGGGGGCCATGTTCTCGGAGTTGTAACGCAATGTCGCAAACCATGACTCCTGTCACTACCCCCACACCGGCCCCCGCCAACTCGCCGGCCGATCTCAAGATAACGCGCCGGCTCAGCAGGCGGAAAGGGTTGTTTGCACCGGATTTGCTGAAGACCGCCCTGCGCCAGTCGTTCATCATGCTGCGTCCGGACATCCAGTGGAAAAACCCCGTGATGTTCGTGGTCGAAGTGGGCACGGTCCTGTCGATCCTCTACACCGTGGCCAAGGCGCTGGGCTATCCCAGCGAGGCGACACTCGGGTACCTGATCGCCCTGGACGTGTGGCTGTTTTTGACCGTCGTGTTCGCCAACTTCGCCTCGGCGCTGGCGGAGGCGCGCGGCAAGGCCCAGGCCGATGCCCTACGGAAGACGCGGCAAGAGACGCCGGCGTATCGCTTGCGCAACCGCGAGGATGCGCGGCGAGATCCGGATGAGTTGGATCTGGAAGAGACGGTCTCGACGCGGCTCAACGAAGGCGATTTGGTTGTGGTCCAGGCAGGGCAGATGATTCCGGGCGACGGCGAGATTATCGCCGGCGTCGCCTCGGTCGATGAGTCGGCCATCACCGGCGAGTCCGCGCCGGTCATCCGCGAGGCGGGCGGCGATCGTTCCGGCGTCACCGGCGGCACGCGCGTTCTGTCTGATCGCATCGTCGTCGAGATCACGGCCCGCCCCGGCAAATCGTTTTTGGATCGCATGATCGGGCTGGTCGAAGGGGCCATCCGTCAGCGCACGCCCAACGAGATCGCGCTGTCGCTGGTCCTGGCCGCGTTCACGCTGATTTTCCTCATCGTCACCGCGGCGCTGTGGCCGATGGCTCGGCACACCGAACTGTACATGCAAGCGTACCTCGGCGAAGAGGTTCGCAGTCTCGGCACCGACATTCCTACCCTGATCGCCCTGCTCGTCTGCCTGATCCCGACGACGATCGGCGCGCTGTTGGCCGCCATCGGCATCGCTGGCATGGACCGCGCCTTCGCGCCAACATCATCGCCAAGAGCGGTAAAGCGGTCGAGGTGGCTGGCGACGTGGACACGCTGCTTCTGGACAAGACCGGCACGATTACGATGGGCAACCGGCGGGCCACGCGCTTCGTGCCGCTGGGCGAGTTGGCGGCGTCGGAGGTGGGTGCGTTGGCCGCTCTGGCATCGGCGGCCGATCAAACGCCCGAAGGCAAGAGCATCGTCGAGCTATATCGCCGTTCGTCCGATTCGGTCGCGCCCGTGACGGCCGTGCCACCCGGAGCGCGGGTCGTGGAATTCACCGCCCAGACGCGGATGAGCGGCATGGATCTGCCCGACGGTCGAATCCTCCGCAAGGGGGCGGCCGACGCGGTCATCCGTTACGTCCAGCAGCAGAACGGCCCCCTGCCGCCGCGCTTGCAGGAGCAAGTCGATAGCTTCGCCCGGCAGGGAGCAACGCCGCTTTTGGTTTGCGAAGGGCGAATGATCGCCGGCCTGGTCGTTCTGGAAGACGTGTTGAAACCCGGTATCAGCGAGCGCTTCGAGCGGCTGCGCCGCATGGGACTGCGCACCGTCATGGTGACGGGTGACAATCCGTTGACGGCGAAACACATCGCGGAGAAGGCAGGCGTCGATGACTTCATTGCCCAGGCCACGCCGGAGGCCAAGCTCGCCTACATCCGCAAGGAACAGCAGGGCGGCAAGCTGGTGGCCATGATGGGCGACGGCACCAACGATGCCCCGGCCTTGGCCCAGGCCGATGTCGGCGTGGCCATGAACAGCGGCACCCAGGCCGCCAAGGAAGCCGGCAACATGGTCGATCTGGACAGCGACCCGACCAAGCTCATCGAGGTCGTCGAAATCGGCAAGCAACTGTTGATGACGCGCGGCGCCCTGACGACGTTCTCGATTGCCAACGACCTGGCCAAGTATTTCGCCATCGTGCCGGCCCTGTTCGCCTCGACGCTGCCCTGGCTCAAGGCCATCGACATCATGCGCCTCCGTTCCGCGTCGTCGGCCATCCTGTCGGCGGTGATTTTCAACGCGATCATCATCCCGCTCTTGATCCCGATCGCGCTCCGGGGCGTCAAATATCGGCCGGTCGGCGCGGACGCCCTGTTGCGCCGGAACCTTCTGATCTGGGGACTGGGCGGCGTAATCGTGCCGTTTATCGGCATCAAGGCCATCGACATCGTATTAGCGCTCTTCGTTTAGCCGCGACCCGTAGGGGAGCGCTGTTCGCGCTCCCCTACGGGTCGCGGCTAAACTTTGCTCGATTCCAAGGTGATCGGATGAAAGCGCATCTCCGTGCGAACCTGTGGCTGTTGGGACTGACCGTCCTGCTCTGCTGCGTCCTTTATCCGCTGAGCCTCTGGGCCATCGGCCGGGGAGTCTTCCCGGACAAGGCGTCGGGCAATCTGATTGACCGGGACGGTAGGCCGATCCCGGACGAAACCAAGATGATCGGCTCCCGGCTGATCGGGCAGCCGTTTAGCGCGCCGGAGTATTTTCAGCCTCGGCCATCATCTCCCTCCTACGACGCCAGTTCGTCCGGTGGATCGAACTTCGGCGCCAACAACCCGAAACTGCGCGCCTGCGTCGCGCAAGCGCTCGGTCCCATTGTCAAATATCGCACGGGTCCCAAAAAGGGGCAGCTCGTCGGCCCGGACATCGTGGAGTGGTTCCGGCAGAAGCAGTTCAAGTACAAGCCTCCCCTGCCGGCGGATTCGGATTTGGATATCCAGCGGATTTATTTTGAGATGTGGCTCCGCGAGCATCCCGACGCGGAATTGATCGAAGTGCCGGCCGACATGGTGATGGCTTCCGGTTCGGGACTGGACCCGCACATCACCCTGGCGAACGCTCGTTACCAACTCGATCGGGTGGCGGCGGCATGGGCCGACAAAACCAAGACCGATCCCGCCGAGGTGCGCAAGGCGATCGAGGATTTACTTAATCGGCAGGTCGAGACGCCGTTCGGAGGATTGCTCGGGGTGGAACTCATCAATGTCTTGGAAGTGAATCGGATGCTGCCGGAGTTGATCGGCAGGCTGCCGCGACGCGCCGTCGGGGGCGGTGGCCCGGCCTAGCCGGCCTCCGGGCGGAGGGGCTGTAAGACAGACGGCTCCCTCCGCACCCCCTACCTATGCTCGGCCTCTTGCTTCACGTCTTCCAGGCTACACATAAAGCGAGGGGTCGAGCACCTTTTTTCGCCCATCTACCGGGCGAGCATCAATCCTTCCCTTTCGGCTTACGCAAACGCTCCAGAGGCATGAGCAGGGCCGTGCCGTCGCTCAGCGGTGTGAACAGCAGGCCGTTACCGTAGGGCACAGGCGTCGCGGCCGGCGCGACGCTGGCCCGCAGTGTGTAACCGGGGCCTTGCTCCTTGCCGCTCTTGAAATCGAGACCGATGTAACGGCCCGACTGGAAGGCCAGCACCAGCATGTCCTCGATCACGTGTGGTTGCCCGACGATCGCCTCGCCGTTGAGGGGATAGCTCCACAGCTGCTCCTCGCGGGCCGGGTCCAGCCAAACGAGCTGGCGCTGGTCGATTACGCAACCGATGCGCACGCCTCCGTCGCGGAGAACATGCAGGAACGGACCGCGCGTGACCGGACCCTTGAGGTCCCATTCGCGATTGCGCTGCAATTCGCCGCCGGCCGCCAGGCCCAACAGACGCATCACGCCAGCCGCATCGACGACGAGGATTTGCGGGGTCGAACCGGGCTTGGCCGGCAAGAGAAGGGGCGGCATCGCCACGGGACGCTCCAGCTCCAGGGTCGGCTGATTGCCGCGCGTTTCCGGCAACGGTTGTTGTGGCTTATCCATCGGCCAATCCCAGACGGCCAATCCGCGGCCGCCGTCGGTGGTCAGGAAGCGGTCGCCGCCCAAGGCCAGAACGTAGCCCGGCGCGTTGGGCGGCGCTTGCCGGTCGCGCCAGGTGGGACCGGACTCGAAGTGCGGCTGGTTCGCCGGTGCCGGTATCGGTAGCGGTACGCGCATCAGGTAGCCTTCGGACATCGGCACGATCAGCTGCGAGCCGACCACGGCGGGCGTTCCGGCCGGCAGCATCGGGAGTCCGCCCGCCGCCGGGATCAGCGAAATCGGCCGCTCCGTGACGGTTAGCCGGCGGTCGCCGGCGGCCCATTCGACGTGGCGCACGACCAGATCTTTGCCCTGGCCGGGGGCCGAGATCGCGTAGGCGGAGTGGCCGTCGGGAGCCGGCACGAGCACCGTGGGAAAGCGCGGATTGTCGTCCAGGGCCGTCGCGATCGGCTGCCAGCTCTTCGAGGGTGGCTTGTTCGCGGGCCAGGCCGGATCCAGGCAGAACAGGCCGCCGCCTTGATCGAGCGCAAGCAAAAGCGGCGGGCCGCCCTGCGGCGACTTGATGGGCAACGGCTCGCCCTGGCAGACCAGGCCGAGCTGACGCTTCCAGAGCAATTTGCCTTCATCGCTGACGGCCGAGGCCAGGGAGGTTTGCCGTTCGAGCGGCTGCGTGACGAGGTAGAACGTCACGCGCCCGGTGCGGTCCTCGACGGTCTGCGGGGCGTGCAGGGGCGATCCCAGCACGAGCGGCGGGTTCCAGCCGGTAAAAGCCTTGGGGCCTTCGGGGTCGGACCAGAGCAACTCCATCTGCTGAAAACGGCCGTGCGCCAGTACCCACAGAAGCCTGTCTTGCATCTGCACCACCTGCGACCGGCCGCGCAGACTCGTCTCCTCGCCGGCCGGGCCGAGGAACGGCGACAGGTCCAGCCCGCCCGGTTTCAAGATCGGAAACAGCGCTTGATCCTTGTTGCCGGCCTGTTTGATGCCGAACAGTCCGAGGATGCCGGCGTCGCTGACGATGACGATTTTTTCACCGTCGTTATACGGCTCAAACCACGTCCAGCCCGCGATCTCGGCGGGCGGGTCCAGGTTCTTGGGAGCGGCGTGGCGGTCCTCAATGGGCAGCTCGAAGACACGCAGGCGCATGGCGTCGAGTCCGCGGGTTTGGTTGAGAATGAGAAAACCAGGCGCGCCGCCGCCCTCCGGCGGGATGACGAGCGGTTCGCTGCGCAGCGAGCCGCTGCGATGGCCGTCGTAGAGGATGTTCATGCACTGGTGCTTGGCCACGTCGAGGACGTAGACGCACGAATCGTCGGCCGGGAAGTAGATGCGGTCGCTATTCGCCTCATGGGCGCCGCCGACGGTGAGCGGTTGGCCGAGATCATAACGGCCGACGAGGTTGCCCTCAGCCAACTCGATTTCGTGGACCCAACCGTCGTAGGCAGCTAGGTAGGCGCGCTGCTTGAGGATGACGGGCTTGCCCAGCATCGGCTGGCCGACGTGGTATTCCCACAGGGTTTCGCCCCGCGTGTCCAGGGCGGTCAGCGTCCGCGTGTCGGCCGACATCACCAAAATACGCTCGCTGCTGCCGAGCGAAGCCGGCACGCGGTGCGGCAAAACCGTCGTGTCGATGCCGACGCGCTTGGCCCACTGGAATTCGCCGTTGCCGCGCTTGAGGGCGTACAGCACGCCGCGGACCAGGGCCAGGACGATCGGATCGTCCTTGGGCGCGCTTCCGGGCGAGCCTCCGACCAGGGGGGCGAACGTCAAACTATCGTACTCGTCCTCCGGCCGCGTTGGTCCTGCGGGGGGAGCATCCCGGCGCGGTTGATAGACAACGCTGGCGAAATGCTGTTCGTAAAGCTTATTTAGCGCCGCCTGGACCTCGGGATCCTGGCGGAAGCCCGGCTTCTTCTTCTCTTCATTTTGCAAAACGGTTTCCGCACGTTGAATGGCCTGGATCGGCTTTTCCTTCGGCTGAATGCGCAACTGGCTGAGGATCCTCTGGCGCTCCTGCCATTCGGCCACTGCCACGCGGACTAGGCCGAGGGCCTTGTCGATCTCCGCGCTTTCGTTCTTGGAGAGCGCTTCAGGCCCCAAATCCTCCACGGTTTTGCGCACCCGTTCGATCTTCTTCGCGTCCTCCAAGGGTTTGTCGCTGGTGGGTTTGTCGTTCTGCTCCGCGAAGCCCCGGACCACCTTCAGCAGCATTTGCCCGGCGTCGTGGGCGTATTGCTGCATCGCGGGGTCTTTTGCATGGTCCTTGACAAACTGATCGAACTTGTCCAGCGGCTCACCCAGGTTGCCCTCGGATTCCGTAAGGGCGTTGCAGTGGCCGCACCATTCATGCAGGAAGCGATACTCGTCGGCCCGCTCGCTATTGGGGAATTTCTCGGCCAGCTCACGGAATTTGGGGCCGGCAGAGAGAAATTTGCGATCGTTGTACTCGCCAATGGCGATTTCGTAATGGCGATTCTCGCTCTCCGCCACGTACCGATAGATCATCCAGCCGGCGACGGCGAGCACGCCGACGACGAGGAGTCCGATCACGACGATCAAACGCCGGGCATGGCGCTTGCTGACGCGCGGGGCGTGCGCCTCGGCCGGCTCCGTGGTGATGTTCGTGTCCATTTCGCCGACCGCGCCGGCGCCGTGGCGAACGGGAGGCGGTTCCCACTCCCCCGGCGGCAGCTCGCGCGGCTGGTCCGACACCTCCGGCACGATCGCCGCCATCTGCTGCGTTTCCGCCGCGGTAGGGAGTTCCTGCACCGGCCGGGCCGTGGTCTTCGGCGCGGCTTCGTGTCGGCGTCGCCGCTTCGTGGGAGGTATTTGAATGGACGGTATGGCCGGCGCATCCGTCCGCGCTTGCGGCGCGCGAACCGGAGGCGGCGCATCGCCCCACCAGGGAGGCGCCTCGGGAACGGGCGCGGCCGGCGCCGGCTGAGCGGCGGCAGGCGCTGGCGGAACGCTGGCCGCCGGGGCCGGAGCGCCTCGCACCGGAGGCGGCGCTTGCCACCACGCCCCGTCCGCCGGTTTGGGCGCGGAGGAGGCCGTTTCCGCCGGGAGGATGGGCACCATGTCGCCGACCGATCCGGAGCGCTGACCATTCTCCGGCGGCAACGGAGTCTGCTTCGGCATCGGGGCCGTCGCGGCCGCCGCGGCCGGCTCCGTGCCGATGGTGAATACCTTGCGGCAAGTCGCGTTGGGGCAGTAAATCGTCTTACCCCGCAACGACGGCTCCAGCTGGTATTTCGCCCCACAGTATGGACAGACGACGATGATATGCACGACTGAATCCCACGGGACGGTGGAATCACCCAGGAGTTTATCTTACGCGATCAAACCCGCGATGGGAAACCTCAATGGAAAATGAATGGAACAGAATCCTCGATCCATTCAACCGCGCAAGCCGACCTCGCGCATCAGCCGATCCGTCGCCTCATACGCTTCCCTTACCCACTCGACGATGCGCTGGGGGTCCGGCGAATATTCCAGTTCGATGCTGACCGCACCGTCGATGCCGAGAGCCTTGATTTCACGTAGATACGGCGGAAAATTCACCACGCCGCGGCCGGGCGGCAAATCGCCGTGTACCTTGCCGTCGCAGTCGCTCAGATGCACATTCGTCGCCCGGCCCTTCAGCCGCCGCAACTCCTCCGGCGCCGTGCCGGAAAGCTGCAAATGCGATACGTCAATGTTGGCCTGCACGGCCGGATGATCCACGTCTTGCAGGAAGCGCAGCATCGAATCGACGTTGTTCACCAGCGACAGTTTGAATGGCTCCAGCTCCAGGGCGATGCGGAGGCCGAGGTCCGCGGCGTACTTGCCGAGTTCGCGGACGTTGCGGACGCCGATCTGCCATTGCTCGGCCGGCGGAATGACCTGTCTCTCCCAAATGTACTCGCCGAGAACGACCAGCACGTTTTTGGCATCAAATTCGTAAGCCATATCGAGGTAATGCCGGCAGCGCTCGACGTGGAAGCGCTGCACGCTGGGGTTGAAGTCGATCAGCCCGACGGCCACGCAGGCGATGCTGATGATCGGCAACTCGGCCCGTTCGCATTCGCGGCGGATCAGGCGGCGCTCGCGGGCGTCGATGTCCAGGGGGTCGGTGAAGATGTCAATGGTGTCGAAACCGATCTCGCGCGTCATGCGGATGCCGAAGGCGGTGTCGCGGCCGGCCTGCGCCCAGGCGGAATTGATAAGCCCAAGTTTCATGGTGCGGGTCCATTGCCGAAGTCCAGGGCGAAACGCTCCCGCCCAGCGTACCACACGCCGGTTCGTGTATATAGCCCCCGGCTTGCCGGGGGAAGACTCACTCCGGCAAGCCGGGGGCTATGTGTCCGAAACTCTCCTCTTTCCCCACCCGATGCGAACCCGGATAATGCTTGATTAGGTGGTTGGGTGGTTAGGTGGTTATCCGAAACCACCCAACCACCTAACCACCCAACCACCTAATGGCGAGGAGTGGCAGCGTGGTGACAGTGGGAGAAATGTGGGTCTACCTGGGCTTTTTCGTCACGCTCGTCGCGGCCGGCCTCGGTTTTCCGGCGCCCGAGGAAATCGTGGTCAGCGGCGCCGGCGTGCTGGCGGGCCAGGTCCCCGATAATCCGCAAGGCGTGGACGTGCCGATCGCCCAGCCCACACCGGAGGATGTGGCCGGGTTACTGGCCTTCTCTCCCTGCGCCGGCGGTCCCGGCGCCCTGCCCTGGGCCGCTCTGGTCCGCACCGGCGCCCCCCACCCATTTTCCGAAGCGGACGTGGTAGCCCTCCTGGCCGCGTCCCCCCAGGCCGGGTTTCCAGGCTCACTACCCTGGCCGGCCCTGACCCGTGCCTCGCCGCCCACTATTCGCAAGGAACCACCGCCGCTCATCACGATCCCCGTGCGCTGGTGGATCCTGCTGCCGGTGTGCATCCTCGGCGTGGTCTTCAGCGACATCATTCTCTACCTCGGCGGGCGCTATTTTGGCGACCGCCTGCTGGAACACCGCTGGCTCGCGCGCGTCCTGCCCCGCGAGCGCCGCCAACGGACGGAGGAAAATTTCCACCGCTACGGCGTCAGCATCCTCGTGTTCGGCCGGCTCGTGCCCGGCATCCGCAGCCCGCTGTTTCTGACCGCCGGTACGATGCGCCTGCCTCTGCCCCGCTTCTTGCTGGCCGACGCCCTCGGCGCCGTGGTCGGCAACAGCCTGTTTTTCTTCCTCGGCTTCTGGCTGGGCAATCAGTTTGAGGGACTGCTGGGCCGGGCGGAGGAAAAGCTCAAGCCGATCCTGATCGTCACCGGCATCGGCCTGCTCGCGGCCTTTTTACTGTGGCATTTCCTGCGTCACCCTGTGTCCACCGGCGATCCCAAGGAGGTGCCGCTGATTGGCCCGCAGGTGGCCTCCCACATGAAATGTCCCGATCCGCCCTGCCCCGAACAGAGCACCAACGCGGACGGCGAAAGTACCGCGGTGAGTGCGAACGTCCTGAGCGGGGGGCGTAAGCCCCCTGAGCGCGCCTCAGGGGGCTGACGCCCCCGCTCAGGGCTTGAAATAGCGTTTAACCGGCTTTGCCGACGCTGCCGTCAGGGCGCAAGTGCCGGAGATAATCGAGATAATCGCGCTCGAACCGCAGCAACGGTTTCCCCGTCAGCTTCGCAAAGGCGTCGAGGGGATCGACACCGCGTTGGAGATCGCGCAGCGTAACGGTCCAGGGCCGGCGTGCCCAGCACCTTGCATTCAAACGTGAGATAAAAGGCCAACGCCCACGAAGCCAGGTAGTGACGATCCGAAACCTGCCTGTCGCCGTCGTGGGCAATGAGGAATTGTTTGGAGCGCGACCGAAGCAAATCGGATAAGGGGAGCAGCGTGTTTTTGCTCAGCGCGCGCCGCACGGCACGGAGGCGCTCCTCGTCGGCGTGGCCGATGCGCAGCTCGCCGACTTCAAAAATCGCGGTCTCGAAAATCTGGGCCAGCCCCTCGTTGAGCCAGCGCGGCACTTCGCCTTCAGCCGGCGGGTACACGAAATTGAGCAGATAAGCGTGAAACGCCTCGTGGAAGAGGCGCTGAAATAATCGTTGCCTGGTCCGCTCGAACGTCTGGGCGTTGCGCTTCTCGGCGGCCTGGATCTCGCCGCGCTGCTTGGCGATCCCCGCCTTCAGTTCGGCGGGAATGGTGCCGCGATACGCCTTGCGCAACTCCGTCTCGCGCTCCTGGAGGTCGGCCAGCAGCTTGGCGTGATAGCGAATGACTTTTTCCAACTCGTCGGTCATCCGCAGCCAATCGAAGGCGCAAACGATCTGGTTGCGCTCTCGATCGAAAAAGGCGGGGTTGAGCAGGTTGCGGCCCTGACTGCGCACGAGGGCCTGATAATCGGCCAGCGATTGCGGCAAGAGAATCATGGTGGCCTTTCCTCCGGCCCGCGGCGGCAGAAAGTGGGCGTAGGCCGTGTATGCCTGTTCGAGGCGGATCGCCGCCGCCTCGACGATCGCGCGCGGCGCGTTGGACTCCAGATGAAAGTAACTGGATTCGTAGACGAGCGCTTTGCCGCCCGCATCGCCGAACCAGGCTCGCTCGCGCAGATCGAGTTTGTCGGCGCGCGCCCTCTTTCTCGCCGGCGCCGGATTTTTCAACGGTGCATCCAG
The DNA here is from genome assembly GCA_963767535.1 of uncultured Planctomycetota bacterium. GTDB lineage: Bacteria > Planctomycetota > Planctomycetia > Gemmatales > Gemmataceae > JAJPHU01. The sequence goes on along the minus strand of CAVYEC010000003.1, from coordinate 1,619,729 downwards.
GCGTTTGTGTTCTTCGCGCAAAGCTTTGAGGCGCAGGCGCAGCGACTCGTGTTCCGCTTCGGGAAGCATCTCGACACGGGCGATCTCGTCGCCGGAGAACGTGATCGGATAGATGATGGTGGGCCGGCCCGGCCGGCGGACGACCCACTTCATCGACAACCGCCCGCCCTTCTGTTCCAGAACCAGGCCGTGATATGGCTCGCCCTTTTTGAGATAAACGACGTCGTATTTCCAGTCGTCGCCGCCCGGCGGATTGTCCGCGGTCGGCAGACCGTCCGCGCTGAGAAGCGCCGCCAGAATCAAGCTCGGCACCCAGGCAAACCACGAGCAGCGCATGATAAAGAGCGTCCCTCAGTTCCGTGACACGCATCGGTCTCGGTGAGCGGAAGTCCGGTTCACCATGCCGCTACTATAACCTCGGCCCAAATGATTGCCAATCAAGAAGAAGTGAGGTTGGTCTCCTGATAATCAAGGGTTCGGAGCGAGGCCGTTGCGCGCGACATCCGGAAACCCTTCGGAGGGGGCCATTGAAGATTGGCCCCTTGTGGGTTAAAATTGCGTTGATTCCGTTCGAGAGGCCGCCCGCGCGTCCTGGCGCCGGTGGGAAGGATTCCCCAACGGAGCCGGACTTCGACGACCGGGCGACCGCCTCTTGCCTTCGCCAAGCCCCTCGGCGGGCTGGCGGATAGAAGGAGCGAGTTTGTGCAAATAAAAATCTCCGTGCGGCATGGACATCTGAATGACAACACGCAGCAGTTCATCCGCGAAAAGGCCGAGAAACTTCTGCACTATTTCGAGCGCCTCACCATGATCGAGGTGACGGTGGATCTCAAGAAGGACCAAAAGTGGGTCGAGTTCCTCGTCAAGGCGGAGCACAAGCACGATTTCGTCGCCCACGACAGTCACCCCGACCTGCTGGCGGCCGTTGATCTGACGCTCGACAAGTTGGCCCTCCAGCTGCGTCGCTACAAAGAAAAGATCCAGGACCACCGCCGCACCCCGTCGGTCGGCGAAGTGTCTGGCGCGCCCGCCGCCGAAGAAACCGGCGAAGAGTGACGGAGGAGATGGCATGCGAATGTCCGACTTCGTGGTGCGCGACGCGATCATCCCGGAGCTGCCGGCCACCAACAAGGAAGGCGTCATCCGCGAGATGGTCGAAAGCCTGCGCACCGCCGGTCAGTTCCGCGGGGCCGACCTGGAAGACATCATCCGGGCCATCCTCAAGCGCGAGTTCCTCGGCTCGACCGGCATCGGCCGGGGCGTCGCCATCCCCCACACCAAGCACAACAGCGTCGAACGTCTCATCGGCACCGTGGCCCTTTCGAGCAAGGGAATCGCCTTCGACAGCCTCGACGGCGAACCCGTTCATGTGTTCGTGCTGCTCATCTCGCCGCAGGACCGGCCCGGCGATCATTTGCGCGCCCTGGAGAACGTGTCCCGTTCGCTCCGGGACGACAGCTTCGTCCGCTCCTTGCGGGCGGCCAAGACGCGGGAAGAGATCACCGCCCTGCTCGACAGGGCCGACCACTAATTAGTCCATAGTCCGTGGTCCGTAGTCCGTAGCAAAAACAACCGAGGGTTTTTGCTACGGACTACGAACTGCGGACTACGGACTAAAGACGGATTGCCATGAACGGGGCCTCCCTGCAACAAAAGGTGGTCATCACCAACCCGCAAGGGTTTCACATGCGCCCCATGGCCGCCTTCGCGCAGTTGGCGGCGCACTTCCAGAGCAGCGTCAAGGTCTCCCGCGAGGGCCAAACCGTCAACGGCAAAAGCATCCTCGATCTCATGCTCCTGGCCGCCGCCCAGGGGACTGAATTGACGCTCGAAGTCGCCGGCGACGACGCCCAGGACACCCTCGACGCCCTGGTCGCCCTGCTGAAGGAGCCCCCCGAGGAAGAGCCGCCCAACTGAGGATTGCGGATCGGAAGAGAAATTGGCTGTCCGCAATCAAAGCAATCGGAAAATGGAAATCAAACGCGGCATCGCTGTCTCCTCCGGTGTGGCCATCGGCCCGGCCCTGGTGCTGGACTCCGAATGGTTCCGCATCCCGCAGCGTGTCGTCCCGCCCTCCCAGGCCGATCAGGAATGTGAGCGGCTCCACGAAGCGCTCAAGCAGGCGGCCCTCGAAACCCGCGCCAATCAGGAAGCGGTCACCGCCAAGCTCGGTCCCCAGTACGGCGCCATCTTCGGCGCGCACGCCCTCATGCTCACCGACCCGACGCTGGCACAAGAGGTCGAGGGGCACATCCGCAACGAGCATTTCGCCGTCGAATACGCCGTCAGCCGGGTCATGCGCCGCTACGCCAAGGCGCTGGAAAGCATCGAGGGCGGCTACCTCGCCGATCGCGTCGCGGATTTGTTCGACATCGAAAAGCGCATCCTTCGCCATCTGCTCGGCCAGCGGCGCGAGCAGTTGCAGCACCTCAGCGAGCCGGTCATCGTGATGGCGCACGACCTGACGCCCAGCGAGGCGGCCTCGCTCGATCCCGAGCGCATTCACGCTTTCGCCACCGAATCCGGTGGGCGGGCCAGTCATACCGCCATCGTCGCCGGCGTCCTTGCCATCCCCTCCGTTGTCGGATTGGGCAAGTTCATCACCGATGTTTCGGGCGGTGATGTGGTGATTGTGGACGGCCACCATGGACTGCTCATCATCGACCCCGACGAGGAGACGCTCCAGCGCTACCGGCAGATCCAGGCCAGCTTCCGCAAGCACGAAACGCAACTGAGTGAACTGCGTCACCTGCCGGCCGAGACTCGCGACCGCGGCCGAGTCTCCCTGTACGGCAACATCGAGTTTCCGCAGGAGAGCGGTCCCTGCCTGGAGCGCGGCGCCGAAGGCGTCGGCCTGTATCGCACCGAGTTTCTCTATCTGGGCCGCAAAACCGACCCGACCGAAGAGGAACACCTGGAAGCGTATTTGACCGTGTTGCGCACGATGGGGGCGCAGCGACCGGTGGTCATTCGTACCCTGGATCTGGGGGCGGACAAGTTTTTGCCGCGTTCGGAGCGCACCACGAGGAACGCAATCCGTTTCTGGGTTTGCGGAGCGTGCGGCTGTGTTTGCGGAATTTGACCTTGTTCAAAACGCAGATGCGTGCCATTCTGAGAGCCAGTGCATTCGGCGATGTCCGGATCATGTTTCCCATGATCAGCACATTGCTGGAACTGCGCCAGTGCAAAATGATCCTGGCGGAGGTCAAAGAGGACCTGGAGGACGAAGGCATCGCCTTCAACGCCCGGCTGCCGGTCGGCACGATGATTGAGGTGCCGTCGGCCGCCATCCTCGCCGAGCAGCTGGCCCGTGAGGTGGACTTCTTTTCCGTCGGCACCAACGATTTGATCCAATATACGTTGGCGGCCGACCGGAACAACGAGACGGTGTCCTCGCTGTACAGCCCCGGTGATCCGGCCGTGCTCCGCCTGATCGAGCGTGTGGTGCAGGCCGCCGCGAAATACAACATTGCCGTCAACGTATGTGGAGAGATGAGCGGCGACCCCCTGTACACGATGTTGCTCCTGGGCCTGGGGATACGCCAGTTGAGCGTGACGCCGCACAGCATCCCGGAGATCAAGCGAATTATTCGCTCCGTGACGGTCGAGGAGTCCGTCGCGGCCGCCCAGGAAGCCACGCGTCTGGAAACGGCGCGTGATGTAAACAATTACTTGCGGGAACAAACCCGACGGATTCTCCCCTCGGCATTCGTGGACCGCGAAGCGTGAATCAGGGATCGACGAGACGATCGCCCATTCACGATGCGAGAGATAAGGTGGGGAGCGTGGTGCGAGCCTGATAACAGGGACCGATTGTCCCCCTCCCACCACCCTCCTTCCTTCGCTCGCTCCCCAGAGGACGACGCGGTTCCCGGCGCCTCCCGGAGAATTCGGACGTAAGCGCAATCGCGTCTGACCGCGCGGATCGTCGTGAATGATCCCCGACTCGCGATTGCCACTCTTGGGTTGTTCCCCCGGATGGGGATGAACCGTGCCCGGGGTACCTGAGACCACACCCGCCATCGCCACGCCTGCTCATGCCGCGGATAAGGTGCGCATCCGCTTCCGTAAAAGGGGCACTCTGCGCTTGCTCAGTCACCACGACCTCATGCGAACTTTTGAACGTCTGCTCCGCCGCGCCGATCTGCCGTTTCACCGCTCGCAGGGATTTCACCCCAAGCCGCGCCTGATCTTCGCGCTGTCGCTTCCTCTTGGCGTCGTCGGCTGCGAGGAAGTCGTGGAACTCGAACTCGATCGCGTTCTTCCTCTCGACGAGATTCATTCGCGCCTCACCCACCAGACGCCGCCCGGTCTGGACATTGTGTCCGTTCGTCAAATTCCCCTCAAAGCCACCGCGCAAGTGCGCCGACTGGCTTATGGCGTGCGCGTGCCGGCCGAACGGTTGGCGGACCTGCCCTGCCGCATCGCCGAAGTACTGGCCGCCCCGGAATGTTGGATTGATCGCCATCGACCACATTCGGGCCAACCGGGACGCCGACTGGATGTGCGTCCGTTCCTCGCCGACTTACGGCTTCACCCGGAAGAACAATCCGTACTCCTGGAGATGGTTCTCCACCTGACACCCGCCGGGACGGCCCGCCCCGAAGAAGTGCTGGGCCTCCTGGGACTAAAAGACCTGCTCGATGCCGGCGCCGTGCTCGAACGCACCCGGCTGGAGCTCGCCGATGAACTGCCGCCGTAACCCACATAGCCCCCGGCTTGCCGGAGGTACTTTCCCCCGGCAAGCCGGGGGCTATGTGAGGAAGACGGTGGAACCGAACTGGAAAAGGGATCGCATGAAAAAAGAGATGCTGATTAACGTGTTGCAGCCCGAAGAGTGCCGCATCGCCATTTTGGAGGACGGCGTTCTGGAAGAGCTGTACGTCGAGCGCACCAGCCACGAGAGCTACGTCGGCAACATCTACAAGGGGCGCATCGTCAACATCGAACCGAGCATTCAGGCCGCGTTCGTCGATTTCGGCGTCGGCCGCAACGGTTTCTTGCACGTCTCCGACGTCGAGCCGACCTACTACCGTCACCTGGAAGGGCGGCGCAACGACCGGGGCGGCCGGCGCGACCGCGACCGGGGCCGGGACCGGGATCGAGGCCGTTCGCACCGGCCGAGGGAATACGAGGAGGAGGATCTCGACCGTTCCTTCTCCGACGAACTCGCCCCGCTCGACGAGGCCGCCACGCTGTTGCCGGACGAGGCCGCGCTGGAAGTGCAGGTGGCCGAGGAGGTCGTCGAGATCACGCCGCAGGAAGAAACGCGCCCGCCCGACACCGAGCTGGAGCGTTCGGCCGAGGAAGCGCCTGCGGAATCCGAAACGGAAACCGGCACACCCGTTAACGCGCTACCGGAGACGCAGCTTGAGGAAGAACCGCCCCGTCGGCGTCGTTCGCGCGGCCGTTCGCGTTCCTCTCGTAAGACTTCCGCTTCTCAAGCCGGTGCCGAAACGCCTTCGGGCGGGGAGCCGGAAACGCCGGCCGAATCGGAAACGAGCGCGGAGTCCGCGCCGAAAAATCCAGAGAAGCCGCGCTATATGGATTCCGCCGAGCGACGCACGACGGAAAAGGATTACGAGACCAACCCCCCGGCAAGCGACTCGGGAATGAGCGACGACGAATTGCTGTTTTTCCCACGTCAGCCGGCGCCCACGCCGCCACCAGCGCCCGAGCCGATTGAACCGGAGGAGCTGCCGGAGTCGGAACCGCGCGCCGAGCAATATAGTCGGCCCGCCGCTCCGCTTTCGCCTCCGCCGCGGGCGCGGCCGTCCGCCGCGGAGCGGCACGGAAACATCGAGGACGATCTCGCCGCCGACCTGGAAGCCGCCGAGATCGGACATCCGGCGGAACAAGCGGAAGCCACGACCGAGTTTACCGAGGAGTTTGAGGAAAACCTCGAACCGGACGCCGAGCCGGAACTGCCACCGCGCCGCCATCCGCGCGACGAGGAAGAGCGCTCGTTCGAGGGCGGCCATCGCGGACATCACGAAGGAGGCCGCCGCGAGGAAGGCGGTCGCCGGGACGATCGCCGCCGCCATAACGGACACGGACATGGCCGCGATCGGGATCGCGGCCGAAACGGTCAGCGCGGCGGCGGTCGGCCCGGATTCGGACGCCCCAAGCCGCTCATTCAGGACATCTTCAAACGCGGCCAGGAAGTGCTCGTCCAGGTCATCAAGGAGGGCATCGGCACCAAAGGCCCGACGCTGAGCACTTATATCAGCATCGCCGGCCGGTATCTGGTCCTGATGCCCGGTCTCAACCGCGTCGGCGTATCGCGCAAGATCGCCGACGACGAGCAGCGCCGCCGACTGCGCGAGATCTTCAACGAACTCAAGCCGCCGCGCGGCCTCGGCTTCATCATCCGCACCGCCGGCATCGACAAGAACAAGAAGGAATTGCAGCGCGACCTGCTCTACCTGTCGCGCCTCTGGCAAGTCGTCGTCCGTCGCATCCGCAAGATCAAGTCGCCGGCCGAGATTTACCAGGAAAGCGACATGATCACGCGGACCATCCGAGACACCTTCACCAGCGACATCGACACGATTTACGTGGACGAGCCGTCGGCCTTCGAGCACGCCCAGGAATTCTTGCAAATCGTCATGCCGCGCTACGCCAACCGCATCAAGCTGTACGAGGGCAAGGAGCCGCTGTTCCACAAGTCCGGCATCGAGGAGGAGATCGCTCGCATTCAGCAGCGCAAGATCCCCTTGCCGCACGGCGGCTCCATCGTCATCGAGCAGACCGAGGCGCTGGTGGCCATCGACGTTAATAGCGGAAACTTCCGCGCGGACAACAACGCCGAGGAGACCGCCTACCAGATGAACTTGCACGCCGCCAAGGAGATCGCCCGGCAGCTACGTCTGCGCGACCTCGGTGGGGTGATCGTCAACGACTTCATCGACATGCGCGATGAGAAGCACCGCCGCGCCGTCGAGAAGGCCATGCGCGACGCCGTCAAGCGCGACCGGGCGCGGACGAAGATCCTGAAAATCTCCGCGTTCGGCCTGATCGAGATGACGCGCCAGCGCATCCGTCCGTCGCTGAAGCGCAGCGTCTACCAGGACTGCCCGTACTGCCACGGCATGGCCCAGGTCAAGACGTGCGAGAGCATGTCGATCGACGTGATGCGCATGCTCCAGTTGGCGGCGCACCGCGACCACGTCCACCACATCGAGATCCGCGTCGCCGAGGACGTGGCGAACTACCTGCTCAACAAGAAGCGCGGGGAGATCGCGCGCCTGGAGGAAGCGGGCAACATTCAGGTGCAGATCCGCGGCACGGCCGGCGCACCGCCGGAAACGTTGGAGTTCACCTGCTACGACAACAACAACAATGAGGTGAAGCTGTTCCCGAGTGAACTGCCGGGCCGGCCGCGCCGGTGATAGGACAAGGCTCCTACTTTCAACCAGCCCGCAGCACCAGCAAGGGTTGCCTCTTGCTGGCGCTGCGGGCTGGTCCTTTTGAGGCGGAGCCGTCTCACGGTTGCAGTGTGGAAGGCAGCATCGGGCCGATGGCTCCCGTAGGCGGCAGCACATTGGGTGTGACCGCGGGGCAAGTACCGTCACCCGGTGCCGGGCAAGGCGATTGCGGCCGGCCGCACGGCGGGCAGCTCTTGTTCTTCTTGTGTCCCGCATCGTTGTGGCCGCGTGTCGGCACATAAATGCGATCGCCGGCGGCAATCTGATAATTCGTCGAGGTGTCGCCGAGCTGGACGATCTCGTTATAGCAGATCGGCATGATGATCCGGCAGCCGTCCGCCTGCGTCGGCCGGGCCAGGATGATGTTTTTGCGCGACGCCTTGTCGTTGAGACCGCCCGCCGCCAGGATGGCGTCGAGGACCGTCTCGCGGCCTTGCAACGGGAACGCGCCGGGCGCGTTGACCTCGCCGAGTACGTAATAAACCTTGCTCACCCGCGTCACCAGACGAGCCGTGATCGGTCCCGCATCTTTCGTCGTCGCCTCGATCATCGCGCGGGCGTCGGCCGCGATCTGCGGGATCGTCTTGCCGGCCACCAGGAGCGGACCATAGCGGCCCAGCTCGACCGTACCATCGGGCAACACCGTCTGATCGCCGGGCAGACGCACCGACGAATCGAGGTTGACCGGCTGAATCAGCACCACGTCGCCCGGCTCCACGATGTAGGGACCGGAAACGCGCTTATCCAGCTCGCGCGGCAGCGGTAACGGATCGGGATAGGCCCGGCGCAACTCCTTGGCCTGGTCGATCAAACGATGGCCCGACGGGTACAGTCCAAGCAGGTTTCCCCCGGAGGAGGAGCAACCCAGGAGGAATACACAACAGCAGAGCATGAAGGCCAGGCAGGCACGCATCCGCGCATCCGAACGGGGGGTGTTGAAAGGGAGCATCGGCGAGACCCTCCTCCGCGAACGGAGTTCACCGGGTGGGATATAGGTAAGATCGGCAAATCGAGGGGAGCATCCGCAGGATAGTATTGTTATCGGCCGCGGCAGGTTCGGGATAAAGCGGAAATGCGGAAAGAGTCAGGTTACGGGACGGTCGGGATGGGGAGGGAGGTAAGGCGTCCCAGGAAGAAGCGAATCGCGTCCTCGGTCAAAAGCAGAATCGGTTCGAGTCGAACATTCGGGCTATTGACGGTGCCGGTCACTTTCAGATGGACGAGGCGGTTGGCCAAAAGGGAACGGGCCTCGGTAAGCAGGATGCGCGGGATCGCTCCGACGATCGGAATACGCGAGCTGACGGAGGTCGTACCGCTGCCGAGGTTGAGGCAGAGGCCAGCCTGGGCGGTCACATCCAGATTGAGATTGCTGGCCAGATTGACGGTGCCGTGGATGAAGAGTTGCAGCAACTCACCCGACAAGGTCATGTGCTGAATGGTGAAGATGCCGCGCGCGAGCCGGCCCTTGAGCTGGCCCGTCTGGAACGTCATCGGCCCCACCCCCGGACGCAAATAGGGCGTGATCTGACGCAGGACCGGCATCTGGAGCGCCTGGCCCTGCTGGAGCTTGGCCTGCACCAGCGCATTGAGGTCGCTCGCCGACTTCATCTCGGAACCGGACAGGTCGATCCGCCCGGACACGCGGCCCGAGGCGTAGGAACTCAGGGACGGATGATGTCGCAAGAGGGTGCGCAGGTCCACCTGGATGAAGGTGATGATGCTGTTGAGCCGCAGGCCGTTGCCCCAACCCATCTCCGTCTGGAAGCGCGCCTGACCCTGGGCAAGCTGGGCGGCGCTGTCGCGCACGGTGACTTCGCCGGTTCCCTGCGTCGGCGAGAAGGCGAACTGCATGGGGATGCGCCATTCGGTGATGTCCATGCCGAAGACCTGCCCGCGCGTCAGTGACACATCGCCGCTGCCGACCCACTCCGAGTTGATATGGCCGCGCAGGTGAGCATCGACCGGCCCGTGGACGTTCGCCGCCAAGTTCGGCAGCGGGATCAGCAGGCGCGAGGCATCGACCTGCTGCAAGTTGATGCTGAAAGAGCTCCGCTGGTTGCCGGTCAGTCCGAACACGAATCGGCCGAGAAACTGGCCGCCGCCGAGGTCGCCAGTGATGTTGTTCAGCATCAACAGGTCGTGCGTCAAGCGCAAATCGCCTTGCAGTCGATCGCTTAATAGCTCATCGTTCCAGGTCACATCGACGATGCGAAAGACGCCGTTGCCGACCGGCAGGTCGCGCGGCCCTTCGTGGCGATACGGCAAGTCAACCGAAAACGTCCCGTCCAGGCCCGACAGAGGGCCGCTGATGTTGTAAGCGTCCCAGAGGCGACTTAACTGCGCCCCACGGACATCCATGCGCCCCTGCCCGGTCGGCTCTTGTCGGGCAGCGACGGGAACCAACTCGGGGCCTTCGCGGCGAACTTCCGGTCCCTCTCGGCGGGGCGATCCGGTTTGGCTTTTGTCCTTGGCGTGCGACGGCAAATCGCCCTTGATCGTGAACGTCCCGCCCAGGCTTTCGCCCTTGAGGTTGTAGGAAGTCTTGCCGCCGTGCGAGTCGATGCTCCCCTTCAACTTCTCCGCCGGAACGCCCTGGATGCGCAGACGCGGAGCGGCCAACTCGATGTCCGTGGTCCATTCGCGTGGATGGTTCGGCGCGGCGGGGTTCAGCTCGCCGTTGACCGTGCCGGACACCTTGCCTTCCAGCCGCACGGGGAAGGAGGGAATCGACTTGGCCACTGCCGCGGAATCCAGGTCGCGGATATCCAGCTTCGCCCTACCCGTCGCCGTGGCACTGAGCGGGATCACGGCCGAGCCGGTGACGGAGCCGCCGTACAGCGCCGCCTTGATCGTCTCCAGCTTCAGCCCGTCTTTCGCGTTGACCCAGCGGAACGACAGGCTGTCCACCTTGAACCCTTCCGCCACGAGGTCACGCGCTTCCACTTCGCCGGACGTGTCGAGCTTGAACGGCTTCAACGTTCCGCTCACGCTGCCGTTGAGCTGCGTGTGTCCTTTGATCTCGATGGGCGGTCGAAACGACGGGGCCAGACGGTTGAGTGTCGCCAGGTCGGTGCGGCCCAGATGCAGCGCACCCTTGAATGGATAATCTCCTTTCAGTTGCACCTCGCCGTCTCCGGTAACGGGTGTTCCTTGCAGGTCCGCCTTGAGCGACGTGAGGGTTGCTTTCGACTGGTTGACGACTAGATCCGCGGAAGCATTTTGAAGCGTCATGCCATAAACGACGATGCCCGGCGATGTCAGTGACGCCGAGCCGCGCCAGTTCGCGGGGTCGCGCAGGTTTTTGACCGGCACCCGTCCCTCGACCCGGCCCGACAGATCTCCCGACGCCTGGTCCTTGGCACCCGGCAGCAGGTTCAGCACGACATCCAGTGGCACCTGATTGATCTTTACGAGCGCCCACAAATCGCCCTGCGGGACGACCTGCACGCGGGCATTGCCCTGGAATGTCCCGGACGTTTTCGGGTCCTTCGGTCGCGGCATCTGCCCGTGCAGGTCTTCGAGATCCAGCACGCCGTCGGCGTATTTCGCTTTGGCCTCGACGTTGGTCATCTCCAGGCCGGCGATGTTGAAGGTCGGCAGCTTGGCCGTGCCGCTAAAACGATATGCCTTCATGTCGCCCGCCGTGTTGACGGGGATGGACGCATGGACCTGGATCGTTAGCTTTCCCGCGATCTTATACGGCAGGCTCAGTTTCAAGCGCTGGATAAGCTGGGCCACATCGACGTTTTCCAGGTTCAGATCCACATCCAGGTAGGTCGGCTCCTCGCCGGGTTTGCTGGGTTTGTTCAGCTTCGCCAGGCCACGCGTCGTTTTGTCGAGACCCTGCGAGAGTTTCTCGGCCCCCCAGTTGACTCCGCGACCGAGCAGGCCCGGCAGACGGGCCGGTGCCCACTCCGCGAGTCCGCCCACCCCTTCGTCCACGACGGCTTCGACCGCCACCACAGTGGACACAAAGCGTTCGCCGCCGATTGCGGGTACCGCTCGCGCCTCGGAGCCGGGCGCTTCCTGAGCAACCGTTCCGTTCTTGTCCTTCTGCCGGAAGCGGAAACGCCGGCCGCCTTCGGATTCCAGGGCGAGACGAATCGTGTTCTTGACGTGGAAGCCCAGCACGGTCGCCTGGCTGATCGCTCCCTCGCCCGATCCTTTCGTCTCGACCTTGCCGTTGCGGATCGTTAGGTCGAGATTGGCCGAACCGGTGAGTTTGCCATCAATCTTCGTGGGGATCTTCCAGCTGCGCGGCAACTGGCGCAGCTCCACATCCTTGACGCCAACCTTGAACACCAGCCGCGACGCCTCGCCGCGGAAATTCAAGTCGCCGCTGGTCGTGATGTCACCCCGCGCGATCTTGCCGCGCACGTCCTGGAGCGTAACCAGCTCGTCCTCGATGATCGCCTTGCCGGTGGTATCCTGGGCGTCGAGGTCGATGGACGGCACCTGGACATGGGCGTCGCGGGGCGCGATTTCGACGCGGTAATGCACGGTCGTTTTGTCGGCGGTCCTCAGATCCATATGCACCTTTCCCGGCGTGGTCCCTTCGACGTGAACTTCGTTCCAGACTTTCGGCGGCACGAAGGCGATCGAGTGCAGCTTTTCCATCGTCACATCGACCTGCGGGGTGTCGAGCGTGATGGAACCGTTGCCGACGTTGGAGTTGAAGTTCCCGTTGGCGTTCCAGTTGCCCCAGAACGGGTCGGTGATGGTGCCCGTGAGCGTCAGGCCTTCGGCGCCGGACACGATGTCGGCGTTGATGCCCTGGATGATCATGGGCGGTTGGCCATCCTGGTTGAGGGTCAGCTCTCCTTGCTCGATGTGCAGGCGCGGGATCGGGCCGGCGGGGCCTTTCTGGCTGGGCAACTTCGTCTGCATGTGGCCGGAGCTGCTGAAGCGCAGGGCGATGCGGGCGTGGTCGAGCCGGATGTCGTCGGGGGACTTGTCGCGCAACAGGCTCAGGGCCGACACGTCGGCCTTGACGTTGTCGATCTGGATCCAGGGTTTGTCCGGCTGGCCGTCCTCGAACACCTGAATGCCCTGTATGGTACTGTCGCCGACCAGGCCGATCTGGGCCTCGCGCACCTCGACGCGGCCGCCGAGCATTTTCTGCAAGCGCTCGGCCACCTGTCCGGTGACGCGGCCCGTGGACAGGTAAATGTGGAGGGCGAACATTGCCGCCACACCCAGAATGATCACCAGAAGGGGAATGAAGAGAAGAGGTTTGCGCAGCCAAGCGGGACGCTTCATGTCGGTCTCCCTCGCAGGTGCAAGCTCTCGAAGGAAGCGCGTCCGTCCCCCTCCTGGGGCGCAGGGAGACGGCCGTCCGGATCGCCCATTCCGAGGCGACAACCCACTCACCAGCAAATTGTATACCCGGCGAGCCGGTTCGTTGATTCAGGACGACCGTTTGCCAACCAGCCCGCAGCGCCAGCAAGGGTTCTGCCCTTGCGGACGCTGCGGGCTGGTCGATCAGACGGGACGGCAGCAGCGGAAGACATCGGCCTGGCCGGCGAAGCTGACGCGATGCTCGACGCCTACGAAGCCGGCTCGCGCAAGCTTCTCCGCGACGACCGAAGCCGGTAAATAATGGAATCGGCCGCGGCGAGCCTCGCGCTTGAGCCAAGCTCCGTAACGTAGCATACGCAGGGAATTTTTCACGTACCGGAGAGGATGGCGCGAACGGAAAAAGCCGGGAATGCCGTACAGGGCGATCTTGCTCCAGGCCGGCTCCGGCACATTGACCGAGAAAACGAACACGCCGCCCGGCCGCAGCACCCGGCACACGTCGGCTAACAAATGCTCATACCCCTCGGTCGTCCAGCAGCCGCGTTCCTCGGAGTACGACTCGGCATACTGAATCGCCAGGCCGGAGACGGCCCCGTCGAAGGAGCCGGAATCGAAGGAGGCGAGGCCGTCGCTGAAATCGGCGTGCAAAAAGGGAAGTTGTTCCACCGTGGCCGTCGGATGGGCACTGTCGCGAATCTTGGCGATGGCACGTTCGTTGTGGGCGGCGCAGTCGAGGGCGACGACCTCGGCGAGCCGGCCACCACTCTTTTCCCAGAGGGTGCGGGTGAGTTGTCCGCTGCCGCAGCCGAGGTCGAGCCAGCGCTGACCGGGCCGCGGATCGAGAAAGGCGGCCGTGTCCCGCAGCAGCCGGCGATAGGGCGGCAGCTCGCGCTGGCTCCAGAAGGCACGGGCGCAAGAGGAGTTGGGCCAGTAATTAACAGCGGCAGGAGTGTTCGGCATCGCGTCCCCTTCCCTGGGGTAATAAGATGGGAGGTCGGGGTAATGTGGTCCCCGACCGCGGCCGGCATGGCCGGGGCGAGTGTAACGACTCCGTCGCCAGCGGCGAAGTCCAGTTCATCGGCCTCCGGTCGTGTACAATAGGGCGGATGCGATTCTCATCACCCAGAGGGTCCAGCCCATGCGATCCATTCATCTGGCATCCTCAGCACTCATTGCTGCACTTGTGGTTGCGCCGTCGTTCGCGGCGGATCGCAAGGACAAGGAGGATCCCCCCGAAGTAAAGATGAGCGAGCGCGCCCGCAAGGCCACGGCCAAGGCGCTCGAATGGCTGGCGGGCCGGCAGAACTCGGACGGCTCCTGGAGCGAGGGACGCTATCCGCACAATACCGCCATCACGTCGTTCGCCTTGCTCGCGTTTCTGTCGCAGGGGCATCTGCCCAATCAGGGGCTATATGGCCCGGAGGTGGCCAAGGGCTGCCGTTTCCTGCTCTCCTCGGCGCGAGGACGGCTATCTGGTCGGCACGCGCGGCGGCAATATGTACAGTCATGCCATGGCCACGCTCGCCCTGGCCGAGTTGTGGGGCATGACGGGCGACAAGGAGATCAAGCCCGTCCTGACCCGGGCGGTTGATCTGATCATCGGCTGCCAGAACCGCGAGGGCGGCTGGCGCGACGAACCGAGACCGACCGGCGCGGACATTTCCGTCACCATCATGCAGGTGATGGCCCTGCGTGCCGCCAAGAACAGCGGCTTGCACGTCCGCGACGAGACGATGCGTCGCGCCATCGGCTATATCAAGCGCTGTTACAGCCCGCACACGGGCGGTTTTTCCTACCAGCCCGGTTCGCCGCCCGGCTTCGCCCGAACCGCCGCCGGCGTCTGTGTCCTGCAACTGACCGGCGAATACAAGGCATCGGAAATCCCCGACGCCGTCGCCTTCATGAAAGCGCGTTTCTACGAGCCGTACCACTTCTGGTATGGCCATTACTACGCCTCTCATGCCATGCATCAGGTCGGCGGCCGGGAGTGGGAGGAATGGTATGGCCGCATCTGCGACACGTTTCTGCCCATGCAGACCGGCGACGGCAGCTGGTCCACGCGCACGCGGCACGAAGTCGGGCCGGTTTATCAGACCGCGATCGCCGTCATTATCCTGTCGGTGCCGATGAACTACATGCCCATCTTCCAGCGCTGAATCGCCCACATAGCCTCCGGCTTGCCGGGCGTGTGTTCCCCCGGCAAGCCGGAGGCTATGTGGCATTGCTTCGTAGTCGGCAGAAAGGCTATACTCCACCGACTTTCACCAGCCACCCGGCGATCGATCGTCGTTCCAGGGAAGGAACCCGATGGACCCCACTGCTACGTCGCACGTTTCCGTCTTGCTCCCGGCGCCCCGCCGTCCGAGGTCGCGGCCCCGGCTCATCCCGGCCGTGCCGCGCCTATCGGTGGTGGTCGTCAACTACCTGCAATGGCAGGACACCGGCGCCCTGGTCAAGCAACTGCGGGCCACGCCGGCCCTGCGGCACGGCGCCGCCGAGGTGGTCATCGTGGACAATGATTCACCCTGGCACGCCTGCATTCCCCGGCTGCGACGGATGCCGGGCGTGTCGCTGCGGCGCTGGCGCAGCAACCGCGGCTTCGCAAGGGCCGTCAACGAGGGCGTCCGTCTCAGCCGCGGCGATTGGATCTTGCTGCTCAACCCCGACATGACGCTCGAGTCGGGCTTTCTCGATAAGGCGCTGGCGCGGGCCGAGGAACTGACGCGCACCCAGCCCCAAACGGGCATCATCGGTTTCGGTCTGTGTGACGCCGACGGCAGCCGGCAAAGTTCGGCGGGACCATTCCCGACCCTGGCTTCGTCGCTGATCCGCCTACTGTTGCCGCGCCCGTGGCGCAAGTATTACCTGCGGCTGGCGGCAACCGGCGGGCCGGTCGATTGGGTGACGGGTTGCTGTCTCCTGGTACGGCGAAGCTGCTGGGAGGATCTCGGCGGACTGGACGGCGATTTCTTCCTCTATTACGAGGATGTCGATTTGTGCCGCCGGGCCGGCGCGCGCGGCTGGACGGTCTGGCACGAGCCGGAACTGTCGGCCACGCACCATCACCCCTTGCACGCCCGATCCGTGCCCGCGCACCTGCGGCTCATCATGCGCCACGCCCTTTTGACCTACGCCCGCAAGCACTGGCCGGCCTGGCAGGTGCGCTTCCTGGCCCGCATCGTCCGCGTCGAGGCGTGGCTACGGCAGCGCAAGGCATGGCGGCGTGGCGACGCGGCGTTGGCCGGCCTGTTCGACAGCCTGGGCCTCATGGTAAACGATTTCGCGCACGGCCGGGTCGATCAGGCCGGGCGACGCTTGATGCGCGTGGTACGGCGTCGGGAGGAATGGCGTGCGGCCCTGTCTGTCCATCGTGATACCCAGCCATAATCGGCCCGATTTGCTGCGCCTCTGCCTGGCCAGCGTCCTGCGGCACAAGCCGGCGGATGCGGAAATCCTCGTGGTCGATGACGCCTCGCCCGGCCACGCCGTCAGCCTGGTGGTGAAGGAATTTGGTGGCGTGAAGGTGCTGGATCTCAACCGGCGGCGCGGCTTCTGCGCCGCCGTCAACGCCGGCATCCGAGCCGCGAACGGCCCGATCGTCGAGTTGCTCAACGATGACACCGAGGTGTCTGCGGGATGGGCCGAAGCCGGCTTGCTTCCCTTCGCCGATCCGCAGGTAGCCGCCGTCGCTCCGCTCGTTCTATGTGGGGGAGATCCTCCCTGCGTGGATAGCGCCGGCGATCGTTACTTCGTCGGCGGTATCGCCGGCAAACGCGGTCACGGACTTGCCCTCGATCCGACCTATCTGCAAGGCGGCGAAGTCTTCGGCGCTAGCGCTTCCAGTGCCTTTTACCGCCGCGAGGCGCTCCTCGAAGTAGGAGCGTTTCCCGAAGAGTTCGGAGCGTATTTCGAGGACGTGGACGTATCGTTTCGCTTGCACTGGGCTGGCTATCGCGTCGTTTATCAGCCGGCCGCGCGCGTCTGGCATCGCGTCTCAGCATCGCACGGCAAACCGACCCGCCGGCTGCTGGAGCAGCAATCGCGCAACGAGGAGCGCGTTTTCTGGCGCAACCTGCCGGATTGGGAACTGCTCTGCGCACTGCCGTGGCATGTGGCCGTCCTCACCGCCAAGGGATGGCGGCGCTGGCAAGAGGGCGAATGGCTTCCGTTCGTGCTGGGCCGACTGCGGGCACTGGGAGAAATGCCCGGTGTCTTTCACCACCGCCGTCGGCTCCGAGAGCACAACCCCAGGCCGGATGTATCGGCCTGGGGCGTCGAAGCCCGTTTCTGGGGCTAACGCAACCCCAGCGCTGGCCTGGAAGGCTGTGTGCCACTTTGCCAAATCCCAAGGGCGTTGGCAAAGAGGGAAAATGCGAAAAACCACTGGAAAATAAGCGATTTCGGGGGCCAGTTTGCCACTTGGCCACTTTGCCACACGGGGAGGGGTGGCGTGAGTTGGCACGAGTTGGCAGAAGAGGCACTGAGGAAGCCTCACCTGCCAATCCTTACTCATACGGCTGGGGAAGCTGCCCGTCGGCAATGTTCGTCAACTGACCCAGGATGGCAGGGGAGAGCGAATTCATGAGCGTGTGGACGCTGCCGTCCACGAACACGAAATTGCACGCCGACGGGTGAGCGCTGCCGAATTTCCAACCCGTGTCGCGCAGCGATTGGGCCAGCGGATACCCCGGCCCCGCCGCCCGACCCGAACAGGAAGGACTGTCCCCGTCGTACAGCGAGCAATCCCAACCGCCCTGGCCCCAGTAACCCAGCGGAACGTGTTTCTCGCCGATCAGGATGGTGTTGCTGGTGCCGTCGGTGAGCTTGCTCAGGCGGCCTCCCTTGTCCTGTGGATTATCCAGGCGGAAGGCCCCCGCGGAGAAGTAGGGAGATGGCCCCATGTTGCAGGCATAGTCCCCCAGGGCGCCGGGAATCTGCTCCCAGTGTCCGTCATCGTCGTCATCGGTATTCCCGCCGGGGAACGCCAGGGGGTCGCCGGACACGCTCAGGAGCGTGTCGGCATTCGGGCTGCGCCGGGAAGGGCAGAAGAACGTGATCACGTTGTACTGCCGCACTCCCGGCTGTTGGTAGTGATACCAGGAACCAAAGTTCCACATCTGGAAGGCATTCTCCTGTTCCAGGTAAGGAAGAAGATAAACCGCCCAGGTGGCCCCGCCGCGCGATTTCAGGTCGCCGTCGTCGTTGTCGGGATTGACCCGCATGATGCGGGCCGGCGGCAGGCATTTGAGGGCCGGACTCGAAATTCGCCACGGCCAGGCCCAGTTGCTTGAGGTTGTTGGCGCAGGCGGTCCGGTTGGCGGCCTCGCGAGCCTTCTGCACGGCCGGCAGAAGCAGGCTGATCAGGATCGAGATGATGGCCATCACCACCAGCAACTCCACCAGGGTGAACCCCCAAGGACGACAGACTCGCGGCGCGGGAGACTTCATCATTCACCTCACTTGGGCCGGCTGTTGTGGCGAATAAATTCGTTGGGGATGCGGAACTTGCAGAAGCCCTCGCGGCCCCAGGCGGACGCGGGCAGCTCCAGTTCCAGTGGGCCGGGCCAGGGCGACTCGAAGACGAGAAGGTCGTTGACCTCGTGGGTCGGAAACACCGACACGGTCCCGACCTGGCCCGCCTTTTTGGCGTGCACGCCCAGGTCGCTCCAATGCAGTCGTCTCCCCCGGCTGTCGCGCACGATCGGCGGAGGCGCGTCGCTGGCCTGACCGTGGTAAAGAACTTCGTGAAGTTGGCCCACGTTCGCCAGGTGCAGTTTGATCAGCAAACTCGGATAATCGCTCCCCTCCACGCGGTCCACCGCCACGCTTTCGATGCGAACCAGAACGTCTCCTTGCCGGATGGCGTTCTTGTCGGCCTCCACCCAGTCGGTGGTCGTCAGGGTTTTCACGTCGGTCGTGTTATCGCGGGAAACCATCACCTGCTGGTTCAAATCCGGCGGCGGCACCTCGAAATCCCGGCCCCATTGATTGTTCAGCCACGAGGGCACGGACAGCACCAGGATCAGCAGGAGGGCGTTCCCTCCTCCGCCCAGGCCCAGCCAGACCACGTCGCGTGGCTCCCAATTCTCTCGTGCTGCCAGAACACCGATCAGGGCCACAAGGCACCCGAACGCCGCAAGAGTGATGGGCAGCCAGCGCGGGAAGGCGAGGACGGCGAACAGCAAAGCCAGGGCGGCCAGAATCAAAGCGCAAGCGCTCCAGCTGTTGACCCAACTCGACCGGACTTCGGGCATCGGGACGGCCGGCTCAAAGAAAATGGGCGCGTGGGTGGAGTTCGTGATCGCCGGGGAGGGAGGAGGCGGCTCGGGACGAGCGGGCAGGGGAGCGGGTGCGGGAGGGGGAGCGGCGACGGGGACCGTGGGGGCCACCCACCAGGGAACCTCCTCGGTCGGAGGCGGAGGTTCCACCGCCGCGGCAACGTGTTCGCGAGCAACCGGCTCCGGCGCGGGGTTCTTAACCGCCTCCAGTTCCGCGGGCGCGACGGTAAAATTATTGCCGCATTTGGGGCAGCACAAGCTCCCCCCCAGCGACAGGTCGGGCACTTTCATCTTGGCGGGGCAATACGGACAGGCCGTGACGAACGGCATGATTCACCCGGAGAGGAAACAGGCGGGCGAACGATCGTACACTCCGATTATCATATCAGGATCGCCCCGTTCAAGGCACGAGTTGCCGGTTCGCCGGGGATGCTTCCGAGCGATACAACGGATAGCGTCGGATTCGCGGAGGACACAAGCGATGCAACCGCTGGTCGGCGTCATCATGGGGTCGCGCTCGGACTGGGAAACCCTCGTCCACACGGCCGACACGCTCGCTGCCTTGCAGGTTCCCTACGAAGTGCGCGTGGTTTCGGCTCACCGCACGCCGGATCTCCTGTTTGAGTACGCTTCCACAGCCGAGGCGCACGGATTGGAAGTGCTCATCACCGGGGCCGGCGGGGCGGCGCATCTGCCCGGCATGACGGCGGCCAAGACGGTCCTGCCCGTCCTCGGCGTGCCTGTTGAATCGAAAGCGCTGCACGGCGTCGATTCGCTCCTTTCCATCGTGCAGATGCCGGCCGGCATTCCCGTGGCGACCTTGGCCATCGGCCGGGCCGGCGCCGTCAACGCCGCGCTCTTGGCGACCGCGATCCTGGCGGGCAAGCATCCGCAGTTCCGCGCCGCCCTGCACGCCTATCGGAAGACGCAAACGCAGAACGTCCTCGACCACCCGGACCCGCGCGAGGAGAGCAAATGATTGGCGTTCTCGGCGCGGGGCAACTGGGACGCATGATCGCCCTGGCCGGCTATCCGCTCGGACTGCGCTTCCGCTTTCTCGACCCCGCCCATGAAGCGCCCGTCCGCGATCTCGCCGAGTTTCTGCGTGCCGATTTCGGCGACAGGAGCGCTCTCGATCGCTTCGCTTCGGGTCTGGAGGTTGTCACCTACGAATTCGAGAACGTGCCCGTCGAAGTGGTGCGCGATCTTGCGGGCCGCCTCCCCGTTTATCCGCCGCCCGCCGCCCTCGAAGCCAGTCAGGACCGGCTGACCGAGAAAACTTATTTTCAGCGGCTCGGCATCCCGACCGCCCCGTTCGTGCCGGTGAGTACTCGCGCGGACCTCGATCGCGCCCTCGCCGAGGTGGGAACGCCGGCCATCCTCAAGACGCGCCGCTTCGGTTACGACGGCAAAGGGCAATGCCTGATCCGCGACCCCGCCGGCGCCGAGCAAGCCTGGCAGACCCTGGCGAAGTCCCGCAAGGACGACGCCGGCTTGATCCTGGAAGGCTTCGTCCCCTTCGACCGGGAGCTGTCGCAGATCGCGGTGCGTGGCCGAACGGGCGAACTGGCCTATTATCCTCTCGTCGAGAATCACCACGCCGACGGCCTGTTGCGTCTGACTCTGGCCCCGGCCCCGAATCGAACGCCGGAGTTGGATGACCTGGCGCACTCCCACGCCCGGCGCATGCTGGAAGCGCTCGATTACGTGGGCGTTCTGGCGATCGAGTTTTTTCAGCAGGGCGACCAGTTGATCGCCAACGAGATGGCGCCGCGCGTTCACAATTCGGGCCACTGGACCATCGAGGGGTCCGAGACCAGTCAATTCGAGAACCACCTGCGGGCGATCCTCGGTTGGCCGTTGGGTTCGGCGGACGCCCGCGGCCCGTGCGCGATGCTCAACATCATCGGTGAGCCGCCCGAGGCGAAAGCGGTGCTGACCCATCCGGGAACGCATCTGCATCTGTATGGCAAGAAACCCCGTCTAGGCCGCAAGATTGGTCACATCACCTTGTGCGCGACCACGGCGAGTGAAGTGAAACAACGAGTGGAATTACTCCGAAGTCTGCTGCCTTGTGAACCGCGCACTCCGGGCCGGTAGCGAATCGCGCACGGATATTTGACTGCCGGATTTTCGTACCATAAAGTTCCTTTTTAGATACCTTTTCGTCACACTTTTCTCACCAGAGGGCGCTACAATGTGGTGGCTTTTCGCACGCTCCCCTAAACGATCTTCTCCCCAGACACGCTTCTTTCGACCCCAACTGATGCGGCTGGAGGAGCGGGAGGTGATGGACGCCACGCCAATCTCGCTCAATCCCGCCGCGTTGCAATCCTTCATGCCGGCTATCACCAACGCCATTACCGCCTTCGAGAATAGTCTTCAATCCGAACTGGCTATTTTCACCGCGCAGCTCGCCAACATCAATCAGGAATTGAGTCATCTGCAGAATGAAAATGCCTCGCTCCTGCAAACCATTCAGCAGCTCGAGCAGTCTCTTTTCAATTATCCGCCGTCGAACACTCCGCCGTCCTACCCGCCGCCGTCGTATCCACCGTTGACCCTGTCGTCCTTCGCGGGTGTTTATCGGGCGGCCCAGGCTCCCAACAGCGTGCAGGGCGATATCCCGGCCGGCACGTCGCAGCGCGTGTATTTGACCCTCCATGCGGACGGCTCCGGCCAGATATTCATCGCCCCCTTCGACGGCACGAACCTCACACTTAGCTTCAACGCCGGCAGCTTCACCTACGACAACGGCACGATTGGTTACACGTATCCTTCGGGACTTACCAGTTACATTCAGCTCTCCGCCACCCCCGGTCCCGGCACTCAACTCACCGGAAGCCTTGTGGGGCACGGCAACTGGGGGCAGGGCGGCAGCTTCGTGGCTTTTAGTTTCTCGAACCTCTCATTTGTCAAAGAGGCGTAATCGCTCGAAAGGGATCCTGTGGCGTCAGGCCACATCCTCTCAGCCATCCCGGCCTCTGCTGCTTTGCCACGCGACGAAGCTTCCCTTCAAGAAGGGGAAGCTTCGTTTCGCTTTTCGCTCCGGCGAATCATCCCGCTTCCGCAACCGCTTCCATCCGCCTGTAAGACGAAAAACCCGACGAACCCGCCACGCCGTCCCGGTGTCTTTATCGAGTCACAGGTTTTTTGTGAGCCAGCGCCCCGGCGCGGCTTCCTTACGGGAACAGACGGCAATGGATTTCACTCGTTTTCTCGCGGGCGGTGCTGTCCTCGGTGTGATCGCGGGCTTTTGGGGCCGCATCAAGACCGTCGCATGGAAGTTTTTCAATACGTTCGTGCAGCAGGTCGAGCTGTTCGACGAGAACACCGTCACGGTCGTGATCGGCTATCTGATCGCCAACCACCGGCGCTCGCAACTGTACGACAAGATTTACGGCGCCTACTACGACCACACGATCGACGGCAAGTACGGCCTGATCCCCTACGAGATGTTCGGCAAGCGCGACATCATTTTCTGGCAAGGCTGGGTGCCGTTTCTGTTCACGACGGGCAAGAGCGATGCCTCCAACGGCAACAACGGCGGTTCTAACAACAACCAGGAACGCGGGCCGGCCAAGATCACGTTTATCCGCGGCAGCGTGGACGTGGAAGGGATCATCAAGGCGGCGTGCGAGGTGCGCAACAAGCTTGCCTGGAGCATCGACGACGCCGGCGCGAAGAAGGTCCGCCGGTTCTTCATCCGCCACGTCCCCCCGATCACGGCGGCCAAGACGAACTCGGAGGACTACGGCACCTCCGGCCTGGCCTGGTATCATCAGAGCCAGTTCCGTCTGCTCCGGCACACGCCGGAGCAACTCGGCAAGCGGCGGACGGCGAGCAAGAGTCCGCTCGACGACCTGATTTTCCCGCAGCGAATCAAGGAGCTGATCCGCGAGATTTTGCTGTGGCGAACGAGCAAGGAGTGGTATCAGGAGCGCGGCATCCCGTGGAAGCGCGGCTGGCTGTGCTACGGCCCACCCGGCACCGGCAAGACCGCTCTGGCCCGCGCCTTCGCCGAGGAGTTGGACATGCCGATTTTCGTCTACAACCTCGCGGAGATCAGCAACCACGAGCTGATGCGGGCGTGGACGAAGATGCAGGCCAACGTGCCGTGCGTGGCCCTGATCGAGGACATCGACAACGTCTTCCACGGCCGGGAGAACGTCTCGCGCCGCGGCCTCAACTCGCTGTTCTTCCCGCGCAAGAAGAAGCAGAAGAACAGCAATGCCAACGGCGACGACGACGACAGCGAGGAGTCGCGGGCGCTGAGCATGTTGTCGTTCGACGTGCTGCTCAACTGCCTGGATGGCGTGGAGCGTTCGGATGGCGTGTTCACGATCATCACGACCAACGACATCCACAAGGTCGATCCGGCCCTGGGCCAGCCGCGCACGCTGCCGGACGGCACGGTCGAGTTCATCAGCACCCGGCCGGGCCGCATCGACAAGGCGGTCGAGCTGACCTACCTGGAGCCGGGCGACAAGAAGCTGATGGCGCACCGCATCCTCGGCATTTACGAGGAGGAGTACCTGCGAATGCTCGAGTTCATCGAGCGGTTTCCCGATTTGCAGGAGACGCCCGCGCAGTTCCAGGAGCGCTGCGCTCAGATCGCGTTGCGCTGCTTCTGGGACGAGCAGCACGGCAACGGCAAGCGGCGCAAGCCGCTGCGGCTGGAGCGCGTGTGAGAGCGCGTTCCCCTTGCGGCTTCGCGCTTTTGTCGGAGAATGACTGCCGAGGTTTCGCGTTGTATTACTAGCCCGAAGCGCGAGCGAGGGTTCTGCCCTTGCGGGCACTGCGGGCTGGTAATACCCACCTTCGGCGAGGACTTCTCCGATGCCCGACCGCGGTCTTCTGGGGCGAATCACCGAATACGGCGACCGGGAGTTTTCCGCCTTCTTCCGCCGTGCCTGCGCCAAGTCGATGGGACTGTCCGACGACGCGCTGGGCAAACCGATCGTCGGCATCGTCAACACGTTCAGCGAGTTCAACAACTGCCATCGCGGTCTGCCGGAGCTCATCGACGCCGTGAAGCGCGGCGTCTGGCAGGCAGGCGGCCTGCCGCGCGAGTTCCCCGTCGTGTCGCTGGGCGAGCCGTTCCTCAACCCCAGCGCCATGATGATGCGCAACCTGATGGCGATGGATGTCGAGGTGATGCTGTCGGCCCAGCCGGTCGATGCGGCGGTGCTGGTCGGCGGCTGCGACAAGACGATGCCGGGCCTCGTCATGGGCGCGGCCAGCGCCGACGTGCCGAGCATCGCCCTGGTGGCCGGCCCGATGCTCACCGGCGCGTTCGACGGCGAGCGCGTGGCCGCGTGTACTGATTGCCGGCGCTTCTGGGGCCAGTATCGCCGCGGTGAGATCGACGCCGAGACGATTGCCCGCGTCGAATCGAGTCTCGTGCCGACGGCGGGCACTTGCGGCGTGATGGGCACGGCCAGCACGATGGCCTGCCTGCTCGAAGCGCTGGGCCTGATGCTGCCGGGCGGCGCGTCGATCCCGGCCGTCCACGGCGAACGGCTGTGCCACGCCGAAGAAGTCGGCCGCCGTGCCGTCGCGCTGATCGGCTCCGAACGGACTCCCGCGCCCTGCTGACGGAAAAGGCGTTCGAGAACGGTTGGCGCGTGCTGCAAGCGCTCGGCGGCTCGACCAACGCGATCATCCACCTGATCGCCCTCGCAGGCCGCTGCGGCATTCGTCTGTCCCTGGATGCGCTGGATCGCGTCAGCGATTCGACGCCGTTGCTCGTCGATTTGAAACCGTCGGGCCAGGGTTACATGGAGGATTTCCACCGCGCCGGCGGGATGCGCGTGGTGTCGCAGGAACTCAAGCCGCTGTTGCACACGGATGTCCTCACCGTGGACGGCCGGACTCTGGGTGAAGTCCTCGACGGACCTTACGAATTTCCTTCCTGGCAAAATGTGATTCGTCCGATCCGAGAACCGTTGTCGCCGCGCGGCTCGTTGATCGTGCTGCGCGGCAACCTCGCTCCCGAAGGCGCGATCCTCAAGCGCTCGGCCGCCTCGCCGGAACTGCTGCGCAAGACGGGCCGGGCCGTCGTTTTTCATTCGCTCGAAGACCTCGCCGCCCGCATCGACGATCCGAACCTCGATGTCACACCCGACGATATTCTCGTGCTTCAGAACGCCGGCCCGCTCGGCGGCCCCGGCATGCCGGAAGCGGGGGCGCTGCCGATCCCGAAGAAACTGGCCGGCGTCCGCGACATGGTCCGCATCTCCGACGCGCGGATGAGCGGTACGGCGTTCGGAACTGTCGTGCTGCACGTTTCACCCGAGGCTGCGGCGGGCGGACCGCTCGGTTTGGTACGCGCCGGGGATCGCATCGCACTGGACGCCGAACGCCGTTCCCTCGAATTGCTCGTTGATCCACGCGAACTCGAAGCACGACGGGTGCAACGGCCGATGCGCCCCACCGTGACGCGCGGTTATGCGTGGCTGTATCAGCAGGCGGTCCAGCAAGCCCATCTGGGCGCCGACTTTGATTTCCTGCGGCACGAATCCTTGCGCGGATGAGCGTCACTCGCTATTCCCTCTCCCCATCTTGCGCAGTACCATTTGCTTGAGTTTGGAGGATGCGAACGCCAGGATGAGGTTTCGGATATGGATTTGCTGGCCCAGGCTACCGAAGGCTTCAAAGGGATCGAAGCGGAAGACGCTCTGAAGGAGCAAGCGCTCAAGTTTTTACGCCAATGGCTGACCGACACGGAGTTCGCGTCCTATCGTCCGCAGCTTGCGTGGCTGATCGAGTCGAAGCAGTGGCCCGGTTTGCTCGACCGTTTTTACCAGATCCTTCCCTTCGGCACCGGCGGCCGGCGCGGCGCGGTCGGCATCGGCCCCAGCCGCATGAACGGCTGGACGCTGCGGGCCTCGGTTCAGGGACATTGCGAATATCTGAAAGAGCGATTTCCCGGCGTGGAACCGCTCCGCGTCGTGCTCGCCTACGACGTGCGCCAGTTCGAGGACCGGCGGCGGCAATACAATCCCTCCCTGCCCAATCCCGTCCTGCACCTGTCGTCGCGCGACCTCGCCCAGCACGCCGCCTGCGTGTACGCGGCCAACGGCATCCACGCCCACATCCTGCCGCCCGACAGCAAGCACTACCTGGCGACGCCCGAATTGTCCTTCGCCATCCGCCATCTGAAGGCGCACGGCGGATTGAATATCTCCGCGTCGCACAACCCGCCCGACGACAACGGCGGCAAGTTTTACGACGAGCGCGGCGGCCAGCCTGTGCCGCCCGACGATCAGATCATGGCCGACCTCGTCGATCAGGTCCGCACGATCAAATCGCTGCCCTGGGTCGAGGCGCAGCGCAGCGGCCGATTACACTGGCTCGACGAGACGACGCACCGCGCTTACATCGACCTGTGCCGCAAGCAGAGCCTCATCCCGACGCCCAAACACGATGATTTCACAATTGTTTTCACCCCGCTGCACGGGGTCGGCGCCTGACCGCCATGGAAACGCTGGTCGAACAGGGTTTCCGTGTTGTGCCCGTAGCCGACCAGATGACACCGGATGGTCAGTTCCCCAACGTCACGAAGACACCCAACCCGGAAGTTTCCGAGTCGATGGACCGTGCCGAGACCGTTGCCCGCCAGCACAAGGCCGATCTCGTCCTGGCCACCGACCCCGACGCCGACCGCCTCGGCACGCTGGCCCCCGATCGCGCCGGCGACTGGCATGTAATCACCGGCAACCAGATCGCGGCGCTTCTGACGCATTTCAAACTCAGCAAGCTGTCTCAGCAGGGCCGATTGCCGTCCTCGCCGATCGTGGTGACGACGGAAGTGACGACCGGACAGATCACGCGCATCGCCCGCCATTTCAAGGCCCAGGTCATCGACGATTTGTTGGTCGGCTTCAAATACATCGCCGACGTGTTGTGGCATCTCGAAGCCGAGGGCGCTTACGATGATGTCACCGGCACTCCGGCCGACTTCATCCTTGCCGTGGAGGAGAGCCACGGCGCTTTGGTGACGCCGCACATACGCGACAAGGACGCGGCCGGCGCGGTGCTGCTCATGGCGGAGTTGGCCCTCGATCAGAAGCGGCGCGGCCAGACCGTGCTGGATTACCGCGAGCGACTCGCGCGCGAGTTCGGTTATTTCCGCAACGAGGGCGTCTCGGTGTTCATGCGCGGTCTGGAAGGAAAGCAGCAGATGGCACGGATGCTGGACCGATTGCGTGCCACGCCGCCGCGCGAGATTGCCGGATTGTCCGTGACCAGCGTGGAAGACTTGCGCGACGAGCAAGGGCGTTTCGGCCCCCTCAAAGGCGCGACCGACGCCGCCTCGCGCAATGTGCTGGTTTTCCGCTTCGGCGAGCGGGCGCGTGTAGTCTTGCGGCCCAGCGGCACCGAGCCGAAAGCGAAGATGTATCTCGAAGCCTGTTCGCCGCCACGTCCGGCCGGCATGTCCGATGAGGCGTGGAAACGCGGTTGTCAGGAAGTGGACGAGCTGATGAAGCAGATCGCGGTCGATTTCAAACAACAGGCGTTGCAGCTAATCGGACTCGATCCCTCGGCCGTCGGCTAGCGGGAGCGTCGCTCACCATTCGATCACTTTGCCGACGCCCTCGGTCTGGGCGCGAGCGTACACCCGTGCGGCGACGGCCACGTCCTCGATGGCGATGCCCAGCGATTTGAACAGCGTCACATCTTGCGGATGGCGGCGGGCGGGGTAGCGGCCGACGATAACCTGACCCAGCTCGCGAACGTCCGCCCAGCGCAGCGAGCCGTCTTCGATCGGTTGCTGAAAATCGCCCGCCTCGATGCGGGCCTGGTCCTTGCTGTCCACGACCACGACGGCACAGCGGCGCACGGCCTCGGTGTCCAGCTCCGCCTTGCCCAGGTAATTCGAGCCGATGGCGTTGATGTGCGCGCCTGGGAGATCCAGTGGCCGTTCAGGACCGGCTCGCGGCTGGTCGTGGCGGTGATGATGATGTCTTTCTTCTCGGCCGCCATCTCCGGGCGCGGCACGGGCACCACCTCGGTTTGGCACAACTCGCTCATCTCGGCGGCGAAGGTGCGGCGGTTCACCTCGTTGGGGCTGTAAACTTGCACCTGGCGGACGCGCCGCACCCGGCAGACCGCCTGGACCTGCGTGCGGGCCTGCTTGCCGCTGCCGTACACCCCGACCTCAGTGGCGTCCGGTAGAGCCATGTACTTGGTAGCCACGCCGCTGGCCGCCCCGGTTCGCATCTGCCCCAAATAGTCGGCCTGCATCAGACACACGAGAGCGCCTGTCTTGCCGTCGAAAAGCGGTAGAAGGAAACGCGCTCCGCTCTTGCGGCTGGTCGAATAGATCTTGGCCCCCATGTAGCCCAGCGATTTCGCGGCCGCCGACATGATGTGCAGCATGGCGTGATCGGTCTGCACGCGCGCCCGCGGCGTGTTCATCGCCTCGTCCAGGGCCAGCTTGCGCAACCCTTGCTCGACGGCCTCCAGCGCCAGGTCTATCGTCAACAGGCGATGCACGTCCTCTTCGGTCAGGAGCAGCACGCCCCTGGAGCCATTCGCCGGGTTTGCGGAAGGAGACGCCATGATTTCCTCCATAGTCCGTAGTCCGTAGTCCGTAGTCCGTAGCAAAAACAAAACCGGTTTTTGCTACGGACTACGGACTACGGACTACGGACTACCGCAGAAATTGTTCCAGTCGATCCAGTCCCGCCTGCAACTGCTCGCGGCTGGCCGCATAGGACATTCGCACGTAACCCTCGGACCCGAAGGCGGCGCTGGGACCACGTTGACATGGGCACATTCCAGCGCGGCCAGACAGAAGCTCGTCGAGTCGGTAACGGAGCGCCCGGCCAGGGTTCGGCCGAAGTGGGCCGACACGTCGAAGAACGCATAAAACGCGCCGTCCGGCACGAAGCTTTTCACGCCCGACAGCTTTTTCAGCCGGGCGCACGCCAAATCGCGCCGCGCCTCGAACTCGCGGCGCATGCGTTCGACGCATTCCTGATCGCCCTCCAGCGCCGCTACGCGCCGCACACTGGCTGACGCTGCACGGGCAACCGGTCTGCTGGCTCTGAATGTTAGCCATCGCCTTGATGACAGGCGCCGGTCCCAGCGTCCAGCCGACGCGCCAGCCGGTCATCGCATACGTCTTGCTCGCCCCGCTGACGGTGAGGGTGCGCTCGACCAGGCCAGGCCGCAGCGTGGCAAAGCAGGTCGCCTTGGCGTTGCCGAAGACGAGCCGTTCGTAAATCTCATCGCTGAGGACCGTCAGGTTCGTCTCCAGTACGACATCGGCCAGCGCCTCCAGCTCCCGACGGGTGTAGACGGTGCCGGTCGGGTTGCTCGGCGAATTGAGCATGAGCAGCCGGCTACGCGGCGTCACGGCGGCGCACAACTGCTCGGGCGTCATCTTGAAACCCGTCTCCATCTTCGTCGGCACGAGGACGGAGCTGGCCCCCGTCATTTGCACGAGGTCGCTGTAGCTGACCCAGTACGGCGTCGCGATAATGACTTCATCGCCGGGTCCGACCGTGGCGGCCAGCGCGTTGTGCAGCGAATGCTTGGCCCCGTTGGAGACGACCACCTGTTCCGGCGTGTAGGTGAGGCCGTAGATTTTTTGGTAGGACCGCGCGACGGCCCCGCGCAATTCGGGCATGCCGGAAGCCGGCGTGTAGCGTGTGTGGCCCTTTTGCATGGCCCTCACGGCGGCGGCGCAGATGTGCTCCGGCGTGGCGAAGTCCGGCTCGCCGAGGCTGAAGTCGTAAACGGTGATCCCCTCGGCCTTCATCTGCTTGGCCTTGGCGCCGGCGGCCAACGTGGCCGACGGTTGCACGGCGGCAGCCATTTTCGAGATGGCTATCATGACGATGGTCCCTCAAGTGGGCCGTGCGCGGCTTCGCGCGGACGGCATGAGTTTGTAGCATTGTATCCGAACGCATCGCGGTACGGCAGCGCCTAACAGGGAGGTGACATGCGAGTAGCGCATTTCGTGCAGCGCTATCCGCCGGCGCTGGGCGGCTCGGAAGATTATTTCGCGCGCCTCAGTCGCTACCTGGCCGCGCACGGCGATCAGGTCACCGTCTTCACCACGACTGCCGTGGACCTGCCCGCCTTCTGGTCCACGTCCGGCCGTTGTCTCCGTCCGGGCCGCCGTATCGAAGACGGCGTCGAGGTGCGCCGTTATCCTCTGTCGCATCTCCCCTATCAAACGCGCGTGCTGAAGGCACTGTCGTTTTTGCCCCATCACCCGTGGCAGTGCATGACTGTGTCGTGCAACCCGATTGCCTGGCGCATGTGGGTCGAGTCCGGGCAGGCACACGATCGCTTCGACGTGGTTCACGCCACGGCATTCCCCTACGGCTGGCCGCTGGCCTGCGCCCGCCGCCTCGCCCGGCGTCTGGGCGTGCCATTCGTGCTGACACCGTTTCTGCATCTGGGCGATCCCGACGATCCGCACGACCGCACCCGACGCGCCTACACCAGTCCCGCTCTGCTGTCGCTGGCCCATTCCGCCGATCGCCTCTTCGTGCAGACGGAGGGGGAACGGCAAGCCTTGCTCGATCGCGGCATTCCCGCGGAGCGGCTTGTTTTACAAGGAATGGGACTGGACCGCGAGTCTTGCACCGGCGGCGGCCGTCTGCGTGCGCGGGCGGAATGGGGCATCGGGGCAGAGGACGTGGTGATCGGCCATCTCGCCAACAACAGCCGCGAGAAGGGCAGCGTTGATCTGTTGCGTGCGGTCGAACGCGCCTGGCGTCAGGGGGGACGCTTCGTCCTTGTCCTGGCCGGTCCTGAAATGCCGAACTTCCAAAGTTTCTGGCGCGGCCATCGACCGAGCGGCCGCGTGGTTCGCCTGGGTGTGCTGGACGCGAGCCAGAAGCGCGATTTCTTCGCCGCTATTGATGTATTTGCGTTGCCGAGCCGTTCCGATTCATTCGGCCTGGTACTGCTCGAAGCATGGGCCAACGGTGTGCCAAACATCGGTTACCGCGCCGGCGGTATCGGCTGGGTGATCCGCGACGAGAAGGACGGCCTGCTCGTTCGCTGCGGCGATATTCCCGGCATTGCCAATGCGATGCTGCGCTTGACTGCCGACGCTGACTTACGATATCGCCTGGGTACGGCGGGTCTGGAGCGAACGCGGCACGAATTCGAGTGGACTGACAAATTCGAGATCGTGCGCGAAGTCTATCGTGAGTTGACCAATCCCGGTATAGTTTCGCTGTCCGTCGAATCATTTGGGAAGTAGTCCGAGGAGAAATATCCGTGTCCAGAACATTCGCGCAACTGGGCATTCCGTTCCCCCTCTTCGAGGGGCAATCCGAACAGTCCGACGACTACTGTGGAATAGCAACCTGCTCGCTGTGCGACACGAGAGGGCAACACTGCTTCCGGTTGGGGATCGGCTGCGATCTTGTAGTGGCGTGTCCGCGCTGTGGAACCAAGAATGGGCTTGATGTAGACGACCGCGAAGACGGTCTCTGCCGTCCTTGCCATGCGGTCATTCCTTTTCCGGAATTGGGCGGACAAGAGATAAAAGTGTGTTATTCCTGTCTGCGAGACGGCAGGGCGGCGATCTCAAAAGACACCGAATTGGGGATGATTTCATGGGAGCAAGCCGTGGAAGGCGTGACGCACGGCGTTCCGGGACTGAACCGAACGGATTTTGAGATGGTCCCGAAGGAAGACGATTGGGTCGGTGCGAGGCTGCCGCGGGAGATGATGTTCGAACTGTTACGCACCCCGACCTATAACACCATCCAGGGCGAGCGCTGGCAGTTTTGTTGCCGGCAACCGATGGTTTTCCTCGGCGAATGGAGCCGGGAGGAGTTCTCCCGTCGTGCCCCGGATGGTGACGGCCGGCGCTTCTTTGAGACGATTGTTGAGGACACCGTTCCGGGTCTTTGGGAAGATCAATTGCATGACATCACGGGAGTATACGTCTTCCGCTGCGCGTCGTGTGGGCGGTTGACCGCGCACTGGGACATCGCTTAAAGATGGATCGGGATCATGCCTTACGTCAGCAGCTTCTCCACGACCTGACCATGCACGTCGGTCAGCCGGAAGTCGCGGCCCTGGAAGCGATACGTCAATTTCGTGTGGTCGAAGCCGAGCAGGTGCAAGAGCGTCGCGTGCAGGTCGTGGACATGAACGCGGTCCTCGGCCACGTTGAAGCCGAACTCGTCGGTCTGGCCGAGCGTCAGGCCGGGCTTGATGCCGCCGCCGGCCATCCACATCGTGAAGGCGTTGGGATGATGATCGCGGCCGTCGTCGCCGCCTCCCTGCACCATCGGCGTTCGGCCGAACTCGCCGCCCCAGAGGACGATCGTTTCGTCCAGCAGGCCGCGCTGCTTCAGGTCGCGCACCAGGGCCGCACACGCCTTATCGGTGACCTTGCAGTTCTTTTTGAGGTCGTTCTTGAGGTTGCCGTGCTGGTCCCACGATTCGTGGAACAGCTGCACGAAGCGCACGCCGCGTTCGAGGAGCCGGCGGGCCAAGAGACAGTTGTTGGCGAAGGACGGCTTGCCCGGCTCGGCGCCGTACATTTCGAGGACCTGTTTCGGCTCGCGGGAAATGTCCATGAGTTCCGGCGCGCTCGTCTGCATGCGGTAGGCCATCTCGAAGGAGTGGATGCGCGTGGCGATCTCGGGATCACCGACTGCGCCGAGGTGGGCCTGATTGAGCCGGCCAAGTGTGTCAAGGGAATCGCGCTGGATTTGAGGATCGACGCCGCGCGGGTTGGACAGATACAACACCGGATCGCCGCTGCCGCGAAACTGCACGCCCTGATACAAGGTGGGCAGAAAGCCGCTGCCCCAGTTGGAGTTGCCGCCGCTCGGACCTTTGTTGCCCGAGCTGAAGACAATATACGCCGGCAAATCCTTCGCCTCGCTGCCCAGCCCATACGTCACCCAGGAACCGAAGCTCGGCCGGCCGAACTGCTGCGCCCCGGTATTCATGAAGATCTGCGCCGGGGCGTGGTTGAAGGCGTCCGTCACCATTGATTTGACGATGGCGATGTCGTCCACGACGGTAGCGAGGTGCGGCAGCAACTCGGACAGTTCCACGCCACTCTTGCCGTGGCGGGCAAACTTGAACTTCGGTCCCAGGAGCTTCGAGCTAGGGTTGATGAAGGCGGCGCGATAGCCCTCGATGAGATTTTTGGGCGGCAACGTGCCGTCGTACTTGGCTAGTTGCGGCTTGTAATCGAACAGCTCCAGATGACTCGGCGCCGGCCATGAACAGAAAGACCACTCGCTTGGCGCGGGGCGTGTAGTGCGGTTGGCGGACGGCCAGCGGATCGGCGGCGGGGGCGGCGAAGCCTTTCTCGCGCAGCAGTTCGCCCAGGGCGATGGCACCCAGACCGACGCCGCATTGGCGGAAGAACCAGCGGCGAGCGACGAGTTTCGGATCCTGGCCGAGATAAAGGTGGCTCTGACAATTCATGGTGTCGCTTCTTCACACTCCCTGTTGAACGAATCGCGCCGCCCTCGTTCGAGAGACGCACTTCTCATCATTGAAGATGCCGCGACGGAACGCAAGGGGAACCGCCGCCGCCACCCTTCTGAGCGGGGGGTGTAAGCCCCCCGAGTCTTCCCTCGGGGGGCTTACACCCCCCGCTCAGAGGGTAAGAAACCGGATTTAATCATCATCAATTCGGCCGCCGCGCTTCTCGCGCGCCTCCTCGTCTTCGTCCTCCTCGGCGATGATGTTCGTGGACTTGAGCAGCGGGTCATTCTCGACGCGCAGCCCCTGGGTATGTTCCTTGCCGTCCACGGTCAGAACGACGCGATACATGCCGGGCGGGGCGGCATTTTGACCGCGGCCACGTTGCGGGTTCTGCCCGCGGCCGCGATTGGGTCCGCCGCCGCCACTCGCCAAATCCCACGAGACGCGATGCAATCCCGTGTCGCCCTTGGCGGGCAACTCGCGCACGGTCTTGCCGGTGTAATCGACGATCTTGAGCGACACCTTGGCCGCCTTCTTCGTCAGCGAGTAGTAAATATGCGCCCAGGCGGCGGATTCTGTCCGACGAACTGGTGGTTGCCCACGCCGTAGGGCGTGCCGCGCGTCGGCTCGCGCCGCCAGCGCATCGCGGTCGCCGGCCGATACAGCGTCGCCTCCGCCTTCACGATGCTTGCCTTCATCTGCCGAAGCGGCATCACGTCCAGTATCCACAGGCTGCGGCCATGTGTCGCCGCCACCATTTCGCCCGTGGTCGGATGCTGGGCGAACTCGTGGACTGCGACGGTCGGCAGATTATTGTTGATCTTCGTCCACGCGCCGCCGCGATCGACGGATACCCACACACCGAACTCCGTGCCGAGATACAGCACGTCGGGGTTCTCGATGTCCTCGCGCAAGACGCGCGTCGAACCCGCCGGCAGATTGCCGCGCAGCGACTTCCAGGTCTGTCCGTAATCCTCCGTGACGTACACATACGGTGCGTCGTCGTCGGATCGGTGGGCGTCGAAGGCCACGTAAGCCCGGCCCTCGGCGAAGCGCGACGGCTCCACGGTCGCCACCCAGCGCGGCCCCGGCAGACCGACCTTGTCGGCCACGTTCGTCCACTTCGCCCCGCCGTCGCGCGTCACCCACAGATAGCCGTCGTCGGTGCCTGCATACAGCACGTTCGGGTTGCGCGGCGACTCGGCCAAGGCGCTGGCCGTGCCGCGTTTTGTGCGGGCGATTTCCGGCGAAATCGGCTGCAAATCGTCACCCTTGGTGACGGAGCGAAAGACGTAGTTGCCGCCGCAGTAGAAGATGTATGAGTTGTGGCTGGACAGAATGAACGGCGTGTTCCAGTTGAAGCGGTAGGGCGGCTTTCCTTGTGGATCGCGCGGCCGAATCGGCGCGAATTCGCCGGTGCGCAGGTTGCGGCGGGCGATGCGTCCGTCCTGCGACTCGGCATACACAAGGTCGGGATCGTACGCATCGACCCGGCAGACGAAGCCGTCGCCGCCGCTGACGACGACCCAATCCTGATTGATCGGCCCTTGGCCGTCGAGCGTCTGGCTCGGCCCGCCCCAGCTGCCGTTGTCCTGCAAGCCGCCGTAAGTCCGGTACGGCAAGCGCGAGTCGAGGGCCACATGATAAAACTGGCCGATGGCCATGTTATTGAGATATTCCCACTTGCTCATGCGATCGTAGGTCACGTAATAGCCGCCGTCGGTGCCGAGCAGCATGTGCCGGCCGTCGCGCGGGTCGATCCACATCGCATGTTGGTCCGGGTGATAGGCCCCCTCGTCGGTCTTGAATGTTTTGCCGCCGTCGTCGGAGCGGTACAGGCCGATGCCGAGGACGTAAACGAATTTGTCGTCGGTCGGATCGACGCGGACCTGGCTGAAGTACATAGGTCGGGGGTTGACGCTGTTGATGCGCGTCCATGATTCGCCGCCATCAGTGGACTTGTACAGCCCGCCGTACTCGAAGCTGTTCGGCCCCTGCTGGTCCTGCACGTTCTCTCTCTGTCCGCCGTACCAGAAACTGTACGGCCGCTTCGGATTCTCCGGTCCCGCCGGCCCGCGCCGCTCTACGGTCAGGCTCAGCTCCTTGCTCTCCTTGCCGCGCACGATTTTCACCGTCACCTTGTCGCCGGGGTTGTGGGCGCGGAACAATTCGACCAGCTGGCGGAAGCCGGTGATGGCGGTCTTGTCCACCTTCTCGATGACATCGCCGACGCGGAGGCCGGCCTTTTCCGACATCCCTTCCGGCGTGACGCGGGCCACACGCACTCCGCCGGTCACGTCCTCGCCGCGGAAGTCGATGGGCATCCCCTGTCCCTGCCCGCCACCGCCCGCGGCGGGTTGTTCCGGTCGTTTGCCCAGCGTCACCACGATGTCGCGCGATTCCTTGTCGCGCTGCACGCTGAGCGTCAGCTTGTCGCCGACTTTGTGCGCCCGAATCTGTTCCGTCAGTTGCTCATAATTGGCGATGGTTTTCTTGTCCACGGACTTGACGATATCGCCGACCTTCAGCCCCGCCGTCGCGGCCGGGCCTTGCGGCGTGATCTGTGTCAACTTGGCGCCGTCTTTCACGTTCTCGCCGAGGATTCCCATGTAAACCTGACTTGGGGGCGTGCCCATGCCGATCTTTTCGCAGTCGATGATGGCGAAAACAACGTTCGGATTCTTGCGCGAATAATCCAGGCCGATGCGGCCCAGGGGACATGTCGGCAATCCTCTCGTCAGCTTGCGGAAGGTCTTGCCGCCGTCGGTGGTTTTGTGGATGGCGCCGCCCGGCCCCCATTTCTTGATGGGGTCGTAGGCGTCGTAGCCGTCTTGCAGCGGCGGCTCGCCGCGATGGCTGTCGTAGAGATCGCGCTGACGCTCCCACGTCGCCACCAACAGCGTCTCCGGCTCCGTCGGGTGCATCTTCATCTCGATGATGCCGGTCTTGTCATCGACGTAGAGGATCTTGTCCCAGGTCTTGCCGCCGTCGGTCGTCTTGAACAGGCCGCGTTCCTCATTGGGTCCGTACAGCCGGCCCAGCGCCCCGACGTACACGATCTCCGGGTTCTTGGGATGCACGAGGATTCTTCCGACCTGGAAGGTCTTTTGAAGTCCCATGTTTTTCCAGGTCTTGCCGCCGTCGGTGGACTTGTAGACGCCGTCGCCGTAGGAGACGGAGTTGCGCGGGTTGTTCTCGCCCGTGCCCACCCACACGATCTCCTTGTTCGAGGGAGCCACGCATACATCGCCGATGGAGACGGTCGCCTCGCGGTCGAACTGATGCTCGAAGGTGACGCCGTTGTTGACGGTCTTGAGCAGGCCGCCCGAAGCCGTGGCCACCCAGTACGTCGTCGGGTCGGCCTCATACACCGAAAGGGCGACGATGCGCCCGCCCATCGACGCCGGGCCAATGGAGCGCCAGTTCAGCGTCTTGACCCACTCCGCGGGAATCGCCGTCTCGGCCTTCGTCGAGGGCGAGGTTTGCATCCGCTTCAGTTCGGCGAGTTTTTTCGCCAGATCCTGAATTTGTGCTTCGAGGTCGGCAATCTGCTGCTCGCGCGAGATGTCTTCGGCGGCCTCCGGGCCGGAGGCGCCGATCAGCACGACGAAAGCCAACGCGAGTCCGGCTCGGAGGAGCCAGGTCGAAAAGTGTGTGCGCCGTATCACGGGTGTACCCTCATGCTCGCCGCCCCAGGCCACGCCCCGCCCGCCTGGCGTTGTGAAGATGCATCATCCTGCGTCCGGGAGTGGATCTCTGATTGAGAATATCCACTCTAATCGGCAAATCCATCGAATTTTCGCTGTTTTAATAATCCAGCGGGGCAGGCGGTTTCGGTGATTCCGGCCCTGACGATGAGATGATGACGGGCAATCAGCCGACGAAGCCCTCCAACTCACACCGAACCCGTTTGAGGATGCGGCTCTTGGCGAGCAGGACGGAGTTGAGCGACAGTCCCAACTCCTGGGCGACCGCGGCGGCCGGCTGGTCATCCAGGACATGCCGCTGGAATGCCTGCCAGGTGATGGGAGCGAAATCGCCTTCGACGCGGCGCAAAAGGATGGCGGCGACGTGTTCGTCGTGTTCGCGGTCCCACAAATGACTCAGGGAACTATCGGGGGATTGCAACTCGTCGAGCCGGCGCACGAAATCGCTGTCGCCGGTGGCTGTGGGCCGGTAGCGGCGGGCGCGAAAGTAATCGCGGGCGCGGTGAACCAGAATGGTCCGCAGCCAGCCGCGGAACGCGCCCGGGCCGCGCCGCTCGAACGCCGCCACCTCGCGGAAGACGACGAGCAGCACGTCCTGACGGAGATCGTCGGCGTCCGACGCGGGAATGCTCATGCGGGCCATCCAGGCCCGGAGCAGCGGTTGATAGAGGTCAACCAGACGCCGCCAGTCATCGTTGCTGGGTTGGCCAACCAGCCGCTCCAGCAGGCTGACGGAGGTTTCCATGAGCGAATCCTTTGTTGCTCAGGGTTCGGACGGGGCCGCCGGCTCCCCCGGCAGCCGCCACAAATGCACCAAGCTTCGGAAACTCCCGGCTGCGGCGTAACGACCGTCCGGGGAGATTGCCAGCCCATCGGGTCTATTCGCCGCTCGGACTTCACCCAATTCCTTTCCCGTAGTCATGTCGTACAGGCAAATGGTTTGGTCATTGAAGGCAGCCAGAAACGCCCGTCCATCGGGCGCACCGCGAAACCCTCAAGCCCTTGCTTGAGAAAGTGCCGTCGAACTACTTTCTCCTGGGCGATGTCCCACACGCGCACCGTGTGATCCATTCCGCTCCACGAGACCACCTGTCTTCCGCCGTCCAGAAAGTAGGCGCCCCAAATCCAACCCGTATGGCCTCGATACAAGTGCAGCTGCTTTCCGCTCTCGATATCCCACAGCCGCACCGACCTATCTCCACTCCAGGAGAGGATCTGTTTGCTATCGGCGGAGAACGTGCCATCGCTTACGTCCGTATGGCCTTCCAGCTTCCGCACCTCGCGCCCGGTCGCCAACTCCCAAAGCCGAAGGGTCCTATCGTGTGCCCCCGACACGGCCCAGCGGCCATCCGGGGAAACCGCCACGCCCACGACCAATTTCGTGTGCCCCCGCATTATTCGGACTGGTCGGCCGCTGGCCACATCCCACAAACGCAACGTCGCATCGGCGGAACAGGTAAGGATTTGTTTACTGTCCGGCATGAAGACAATCCCCTGGATGGTGTCCTCGTGTCCGACGAATTCATGGAGTAGCTTCCCGCTCGCCACTTCCCAAACGCACAGACTCTTACTGTCGCCGCCCGCGGCATACAGCCGGCCATCCGGGGAAAAGGCGACCCGATTCACATGAACTTCGGGCCACTCGATTCGGCGTACTTCCGCAATCTTCCGCAAGAAGGAGTCGGCTGGCTCCTTCCGGTCGCGGAGGATCTCCCGCGCGGAGACCGACTTGGCCGGAGACGGCGGCGAATCAGACAGCCGGAAGAGACGCGCGTTCTCGCCGCCTCTCCCGCCCAGGACGGCGAACCGGCCGTCGGGAGAAAGGGCTAATCTTCCCCAGGTCTTCGAGACAAGCGGGTACTCCCAGATTCACGCCCCGGTGTGGAGATCGCGGCATTGCAAAGGGCCTCGTTCCACGCGCCACAGCAAGTAACGGCTGCCGTCGCCACTGACGGCGACATCGACTGTTCCGGCACCCTTGGGAAACGTCCGCACTCGTTTCCGGCTCGGGATGTCCCACACCTGGAGTGTCGTATCTTCTCCCTCGCCGTGGGTGACCACTTCTCGGCCGCCCGGCAGAACACGAAGGGCGTGGTGTTGGCGTCTGTCGTCACCCTGTATCGTCGCGATGACCTTTCCGCTGGTCGCTTCCCACACACGCATTTCGCCGTTGCTCCAGGGGGAAAATACGTTCTCGTTGTCCGGCAGGAACACTCCGTAAACCGTTCTCGGCAGGGCCTGCCGATGCAGTTCCTTCCCCGTCTCCAGGCTCCAGACTCGTGTGCCATCGCGGCCGGTGGTCATGGCCCGGCGGCAGTCGGGGGAAACGGCCATCCACCAGACATCGCTGCCTTCGTGCCCGCCTTGGAACGGAATCGCTTCCCGGCCGGTGGCCACGTCGAAAAGGTGCAGTCTGCCATCGGCCTTGCGACCGAAAACACTTTTGCCGTCCGGCGTGAAAACAGCATACGAGTAAACCGCTGGACTGCCCGCGCAGCGCAAGGTGTTGACCACCCGCTTGGTCGCCACATCCCAAATTTGGATGTCGGGGTGGTGGCCGGCGATCATCAGCAAGCGACCGTCTGGCGAGAAATCGACATTGAACGGTTCCGGGTTCTCCGGCCACGGGAGTTCTTCCATAATGGCCGATTGTCGCGGCCTGTCCAGATCCGCCGGGGATGGAGCCACTTGCTCGATACGGACGAGTTCCTCCTGGCCGCGCAAAATGATGATCTTCTCGGTTTTCAGCTCGATTCCCTCTGGCTTGTCCTTGAGAACAACGTCGTAGCTTCCGACTGGCACCGTCACGCGCTTATGGGTTTTCGTGTCAATGACGCGAATGGTCCGGCCGCCCTGGAGAAGAACGATTTCGACATCGGGACTTTGCGGCGTGATGACAACCTCGCCCTCCTCGGTCTGAATGCGAAAGACGATACCCACTGCGACGGCCAGACAGAGCACGGCGAGCAGGATCGCTTCCACCGCCGCCAGCCAATGCTTGCGGCGTCGTTGCCGGGCGGCGGACGCGGCGACGAACGATCCCAGGGCGTCGGCGGCCTCGGCCGGCGTCCGGTAGCGCTCGGCGGGAATCTTCGCCATCATCCGGGCCAGCACCGCCGCCAGCTCTTCGGGCGCGTCGGGACACAGCGAATCGAGCGGTTCCGGCTCGCGCGTCCGCTGGGCGTCCAGCTTGCGCAGCGTCGAATCGCCGGGGAACGGTACCCGGCCGGTGAGCATTTCGTACAGCGTGCAGCCCAGGCTGTAGATGTCGGAGCGAATGTCGGCGGCGCGGGCGTCTTCAGCCTGCTCCGGGGCGATGTAATCGGGCGTGCCGACTACCATGTTCACCCCGGTTAGTCCGGCCGCCGGCACGGCGCCGGACACGAACGCGGCCAGGCCGAAGTCGAGGATCTTCACCACGCCGTCTGCCGTGAGCATCAGGTTGTGCGGTTTGATGTCGCGGTGGACCAGGCCGTGTTCGTGGGCGTGCTGCAAACCCAGCGCAACCGCGCGGGCCAGGCGGCACGCCTCGGCGACCGGCAGCGGGCCATTCCGTTTGAGATGCTCGGCGAGGTTCTCTCCCGCCACGTATTCCATGACGAGAAAGTGCGTGGCGCCCGCCTGCTCGGCATCGTGGGCCGCGACGATGTGCGGATGATGCAGGCGCACCGCGACATGGACTTCGCGCTGAAAACGCTCGGCCGCGTCCGCCCGTGTCAGGAATTCCGGGCGAATCACCTTGAGCGCGACCTGCCGGCGCATCATCTTGTGCTCGGCCAGCCAGACCGTGCCCATCCCTCCGGTGCCCAGCGGACGGAGCAGGCGATAGCGCGGGTGGTCCGCCAACTCTGCCGGAGGGATCGGCCCCTCGGTGGGTCGTTCGCAAATCAGCGTGGCCTCGGACTCCATTATGGTCGGCGTGTCGGCCGGCGCCGCCATCCGGGCGTGCGCAGGCGCAGCAAGTCGATCAGGGCGTCGGCCGGCAGCCGCGCCGCCCGCACCTGGCAGTCGGGACAGTCCTGAAGGTGCGCTTCGACCGACTGGCACCAGGCGTCATCGAGCGAACCCAGCGCGAACGCTCGCAGGTCTTCTTCCGGAGGATGGCTTTCGACGGCGCGCATTGGACTTCTCCACGCGACGGGGGATCAAGACGTTTCTCTAAGCAGCAAGTGCATGAAGAGGCCGATCCTGTCACCAATCGCGATCCCCAGCCGCCGGCAAGGAACCGGGACGGGCGATCGTGTCTTGCGACCGATAGCTCGCCCATGTTAATAAATTTTCAGGTTCGTGACAGGATCAATTTCCCCATGCACTTCCTTAGGTAGTCGCCCTTCGCCCACGATGGTCGAAGGGACCGGACAAGGACGTAAAGGGGCGGGGTTATTCGCCCCGCCGGTGTCAAATGGAGGACCCGAAGTGATTTGCGTTCGCTCCCTTCCCCCCTATCTCGCGCGGCGAGTGACGATGACCCTCGCCATCTTCGCCGCGCTGCTGTGGCATCCTTCCTCACGAGCAGGGCAGATTACCGTCTTCGGAGACAGTCTTTCCGACACGGGCAACGCCTTCGTCGCCACGGGCGGTCAATTCCCGCCGTCGCCGTACAGCCTTGGACGCTTTTCCAACGGGGCGCTTTGGGTGGAACAATTGGCGACGAAGCTGGGATCGATCGTGCCCACCCCATCCTCGCTGGCCGGCTCGAATTACGCCTTCGCCGGCGCCGCGACCGGCGTCACGCCGTTGGGCACCCAACTGGGCACCCCGGCCGGCTACTCCCCCCTGACGACGCCGGCCGGTCAGTTCATCGCCAATGTGCCCTCGCTGCCGATGCAGGTTGCCGAATATATCGGCAGTCTCAAAGGGGGGGCCGTCTCTTCCGGCACGCTCGTCACGATCTGGGCCGGCGCCAACGATTTCTTCGACGGGCAAAGGGATCCCACGGTCGTCGCCAAGAACATCTCCAATGTTGTCGCCACCCTCATTGCCGCCGGCGCGAAGAACTTCCTTGTCGCCAACCTGCCGGACCTGAGCAAGACCCCTTACGGCCTTTCCACCTCTTCCGCCACGCAGCAGGGACTCCAGGCGCTCACCATCGGGTTCAACCAGGCGCTGAGTTCGGATCTGAGCCTGCTCGGCAGCGCATCGGGCGCCCACATCCACATGCTGGATACGTTCGGCTTGTTTCAGAGGATTCAGGCCAACCCCGCCCAGTACGGCCTGAGCAATGTGACCGGCGAAGGGATTTTGAGTGGGAACCCGTCCGCCCCCGGCTATCTCTTTTGGGACGACGTTCACCCCACGACCGCGGGAGGTCAGATTCTCGCGGACGCGGCGTACAACTCGGTGACGACCCCCGAACCCGCCAGCCTCACGCTGTTGGCCAGCGGCGTGTTCGCGCTGCTCGGCTACGGCTGGCGCAAACGGAAAATCGCTTGATCGACGGCGCGCCCACGTCTCCACATGGCCCCTGGTCTGCCGGGGGCCATGTGGAGGTGCAAACTCATCCATTCGTCTCAATCTTCCATCCCAAGTTCATTGGGGACAGTCAAGGTTCTTTTACGAAAAAGTCCCGTCTGGCTGCCCTTACTCTCCCCTTCCCGCCGGACCTTTCCCGATCGCACCGAATCATCCCCTTACGCTTGGCCGAGCCAAGAGTAAATCGGATCCCTCTCTTTCCACCGAGGTCTGGTCCCGTAGTTGATCGGCCAGGCTTCGTCGTACAATGGCCGCGAGATAAGGCGTTTTTCAATCGGCCCTCCCCTTTACCCAGGAACTTCCATGCACCGCCGAACACCCACCATCGTCGTATTCTGCCTCTTCCTCTTATCGGCCCCTGCCCGACCTGGCAGCGAAACTCCATCCGAAGTCCAGGACAAGCAGCTGGAGGGCCGGTGGGATGCTGTCTCGTTCATCCGTGACGGCAAGGACGAGCGGCAGACGCCGGGGAAGATCCTTTTGACCATCCGTGGAAACGTTATGACCCTCAAGGTCGGCGAGGAGACGTGGAAGGCGACGATCAAGGCCGATACGGGCCGGAAGCCGCACACCCTCGACATCAGCTATGAAAGCGGCCCCGACAAGGGAAAGACCATCCGGGGCGTGTACGAGGTTCGGGGCGACGAGTTGCGCATCTGCCACGGCGACGCGACCAGGGAGAGGCCGGACGAGATCGCCTCGAAGAAAGGGAGTGGCTACAACGTGGGCGTCTGGAAGCGCCTCAAGAAGTGAATCCTCTCACGGGACGCGGTAGAGGATGGAGGTGCTTGCGCTGTAGCCCGTCCGATCCCCTCGCCTCGGCGTGATTCGGCCTCGGGCGTGCCCGCACGCCGGACTGGTTGTTATGGGGCGCAGCATCTCCGCGGCTGGGCTTCGTCTGCTTTTGTTTCGGTGTCGCTTCCTGGGGCGGCGCGGGTGGGGGCGAACTTCTCCGCTCACAGCTTCATCTTACCGAACGAGCCTTCGTTCCCCTGCCGGCGGGCCAACTGCGTGGCGAACGCCAGGTGCACGACCATCACCGCCCCGACGTGCGGCGTGGAACCGACGCGCGCCGACTACATTGCCATCATCGAGGCCCCAGAAGACCTTCAGGCGGCCGTTGACCCGCTCCACCGACGTCCGACCCCTGTACAGCCGCTCGAACTGCTTGGTCGCCCGCGGGATCGCCGGGAAGCGACGCAGGTCGATCTCCTGCGGCACCCGTACCGTCAGGCCATACGACTTGCCTGCGTTGCAGCGCCCCTCCGCCGGGCAGGCGAACCCCTCCGCCTTGGCCGGGCAGCGGTATTTCAGCGTTTTACGATTCTTCTCATGGCCCACGTAGCTCATGGCCCGGCGCACCGGCGACTCGCTCGTGTCGTAGCAGTAGACCGTGCCCGGCTCGTCATGGACGACGTGCAGCGGGACCCGGCCGCCGATCACCTTCTCCTGCTCGCCGTTCTTGGGCCAGCACGCCCGGTTCTGGATCACCGGCTTGACCCCGGCCTCGGCCAGCGCCTCGTGCACCTTGATGTCGTCGGCCGCCTTGTCGTAAGCCATGGACTCGATGCGGCCCTCCGGCAGGTTGGCCTGCGCCTGCGCCAGCAGTCCCTCGACCTCCTCATTGTCGCCCGCCTTGGTGTCGGTGATGTGGTAGGCCAGGGCGACTTCGTGCCTGGCATCGACGAGCAGGTGCAGCTTGTAGCCGAACCACTCATAGAATCTTGGTTCCCTTGCCGTCGTCGTCAGGGTACTCCTTGCGCCGCCCGACGGCTGCGGCAGCCCCTGTTCGGCCTCCTCCGCCCGTCGGCCTTCGTCGGGGTCGAGCCGTCCCGACAGGGCGGTGGCGTCGCCGGCGGTGTGCCGGCCCAGGTCGGCAACCGCCTCGCCCAGGTGACGAACCATCGCGTCGAAGAGGGAAACTAACTCGGCCAGGAAGGGCTTGTGGCCGAGGACGGCGAGGAAGCGGGACAGGTTCCAGCCGTGAGGGACGTCTTGCTCACGCTCGATATCGACGAGCAGACGCAGCGCGGCGTTGCGGCGCAGTTCCTCCAGACAGGCTTCCATGCTCGGGTAGCGCAGCAGGATGGCCAACAGCAGGCAACCCCACAGGACGCGCACGGGGTACTTGTCGCAGCCGTGGTGGCGGCGCTGGGCCAGGAGTTGGAGGAGTCGCTCGTCGGGGATGGAGGCGAGCAAGGCGCGGATGGCCTGCAAGGACGGGGAGTCGGACAGTTCGTCCCAGGG
Organism: uncultured Planctomycetota bacterium; assembly: GCA_963767535.1. Taxonomy (GTDB): domain Bacteria; phylum Planctomycetota; class Planctomycetia; order Gemmatales; family Gemmataceae; genus JAJPHU01. The sequence continues at coordinate 1,574,867 of CAVYEC010000003.1, read as the reverse complement.
GAAGAGGGGGCGGCACAGTTGCGGCGTCATGGGAAGACCTCAGGGGTAAGGGGCCGAAAAGGAGACGCGCAATCTTTCCCCGCCTCACCGGGGTGGTGGGGTAGAAATCGAGAAAAAGCACCGCTACGGGCGTAGCGGTGAGAGAATCATCGGCATCTGTGGGGGGGAGCAAAACCGGCTGGCGGAAAAGACACGGAAAACTGCGGGGTACCGAAGACGCGCAAGAGCCTCTAGAGGATGCGTTTTTCGTTGCATTCCGTTGCGTGGAGATCCACAATGCTGCCTGTCCCAACGCCGGAGGCTGCCCATGACGATGCCATCCTCGTTTGAATCGCCCGCCGCTTCGAGTACGTACCGGCGGGCGGCGTTAGTGGGGTCTACTGTGGGCGGAGCCTGGATGCTCGTCCTCTTATCGACCGGCGACGCCTGGGTATTTCATCACAAACTCACGCTCTGGGCGGGACACGGCATCTCTGCGGAGGAGGCATCCTCCTTCGTGCTGCGCGAGGTGGCCCTCCAGTCCGTGCTGGTCCTTGTGTCATGCCTCGGACTGATCGCGATCGGGAGGGCGCGACTCTGGCGTCGTCCGGGTTGGAATCACGGGTGGAGGGCAGTAGTCTCCTACGGGGGCATCGTTCTGCTCTTATGGCTGGCCCACGGCGTCCTGGCCAAGCTGTTGATTTGGAAGTGGGGCGGGCAGATGGACGGTTGGCTGGCGGTCGGCGTGAGCATCGTGCTGGCCGTCGTGCTCGGCGGAGCCGGCGGCTTTGCCTGGGGATGGCTCTTCGCGGACGAACCGGCGGATGGTCAGACGACCTGAGAAGAACGCGGAAACACCACGCGCCTCCCGCCGATCCGGTTGAAGATTTCCAACGTCTTCCCTCACGATTCCGTGGCGATCGTCAATCCCAGCCAGGCAGGTTCTTCGTAATCGCTGGCCAGCACGCGCGCCTCGACAGCCGGCAATCCCTGCCGTTCGACGAGACACTGCTTGCCGACGTGTGTATGCCCGCTGACGATGTGCGACACTTTGCGCCGCGCCAGCACCTTGCGGCCGAGCGACAGGTTGCCGAAATAAGCGTTGGAGAACGCCCAGCGCACGTCGGCGGGTTGCCGGTGCATCTGCCCCTCGACCAAGGGCACATGCGTCACCACGACCACGCGCTGGACGGACGGGTCGCTTTCCAGGTGGTCGAGCTGCGATAAGAACGGAATGCTGACCAGGTCGGCGAACTCCGGGTCGGACCATTCCCAGTCGATGCGCAGGGCGTCGGCGTTGTAGTGAAACTTCTGCTGCGCGAATTGCACCGCGGAAGCCTGGATGCTGGGGTCGGCAGCCGAGTAGTCGTACCAGGCGATCGTGCCGGCCACAGCGACGCCTTTCACAATGAAGGCGGTGCCTTCCAGCCAGCGGCAGCCGGCCACACGTACCGTCGCCGGGATTTGTTCGAGGAAGAGCTGCCGGCTGTCGAAGGGCGGCCTGGCCCAGACGTCGTGGTTGCCCGGCAGCACCCAGATCGGGGCCGACACTTGCTCGCGCAACAGATACAGACAGCGTTTCAGGTCGGCCAGCGATTCGCCCAGGTCGCCTGCCAGCACGAACGCATCCGGTTCGTAAGCGCGGACCTCGCGGCCCAGGGACGAAAGGCGTTCGTCTTTTGGTGATCGGCAGGTGCAGGTCCGACGTGATCGCCAGTTTGACGGCAGCCATGACAGTCGTACACTCCTCATTGAGTTTCGTTCCATGCCGTCCGAACCGGGGCGGCACGGAACGCGTCGATCTGCCATAATCATAACTCGGGAAAGACGCGATTGTGGTCCCCATGCAGGAGATTGCCGCGATGAATACTGTCCTGAAGGAAGCCGTCCAGCGCCTGCTGCCGCGCGTGCAGATGCCGTCGCAGTACATGGGCGGCGAGCTGAACAGCGTCGTCAAGGACCACCGCCAGGTCCGCGGCAAATTGTGCCTGACTTTCCCCGATACGTACGCGCTGGGCACGAGCCATCACGGATTGCAGGTCTTGTACACCATCATGAACGACGACTCGCAGTGGGCCTGCGAGCGCGCGTTCGCGCCGTGGCTTGATTTCGAGGCCGTGCTGCGCAAAGCCGGACTGCCCCTCTACAGCCTGGAAACGTTCACTCCGCTCCGCGAGTTCGATTTGCTCGGCTTCAGTCTGCAATACGAGGTCTGCTACACGAACATCCTGACCATGCTCGACCTGGGCGGCGTGCCGCTCTACAGCAAGGACCGCACGCTCGCTCACCCGCTGGTCATCGCCGGCGGACCCGGCGCGCAGAACCCGGAACTGCTCGCCCCGTTCATCGACATCTTCGTCATCGGCGACGGCGAGGAGAGCTTGCCCTGGCTGATGGACCGCTGGATGACCCTGAAAGAGAAATCCCGAGCGGGGGGCGTAAGCCCCCTGAGACAGCGCGCCGACATAATCGCGGAGATCGTCGGTAGCACCACCTGGGCGTACGCGCCGATGTTTTACGAGCCGGAGTACCACGCCGACGGCACGCTGGCCGCGATGCACCGCACGCGCTCCGACGTGCCGCGCGAGATCATGGCCTGCACCATCACCAAGGATTTCGACGACATTCCGCTGCCGAAACGTCCGATCGTCTCGTTCGTGCAGACGCCACACGACCGCATCGCCATCGAGATCATGCGCGGCTGTCCCTGGCAATGCCGTTTCTGTCAATCCACCGTCATCAAACGGCCGTTGCGGGTGCGCTCGGTCGAGACCATCGTGCAGGCCGCCCTGGAAACCTACCGCAACACTGGCTACGACGAGATCAGTCTTCTCAGCCTCAGCACCAGCGATTACCCGGAGTTCGAGGAACTGGTCAAGCGCATGGCCGAGGTGTTCGCCCCGCTGGGCGTCAACGTGTCGCTGCCGAGCCTGCGCGTGAACAACCAATGGCGCTCGGTGCCCAGGCTGATGAAGGGCGCCCGCAAGAGCGGCCTGACGCTGGCCCCGGAAGTGGCCCGCGACGACATGCGCGAGCAGATCCGCAAGAAGATCAAGAATGACGACTTGTACGAAGGCTGCCGCGAGGCGTTCAAGAACGGCTGGCAGCGCGTGAAGTTGTATTTCCTGTGCGGCCTGCCCGGCGAGCGCGTTGTCGATCTGGACGGCATCGTGGACATGGCCCAGCAGATCGCGCACATCAGTAAGGAGGTCACGGGCCGCTACAAGGAAGTGACGGCCTCGGTGTCCAACTTCGTGCCCAAGCCGCACACGCCGTATCAGTGGAACGGCATGCAGACGCGCGAGTACCTGCGCTGGGCCGGCGAATACCTGCGCAGCAGCAACACGATGCGGGCGGTGAAGATCAAGCAGCACGACGTCGAATGCAGCCTGCTCGAAGGCATCCTGACACGCGGCGACCGGCGCGTCGCGCCGGCGCTGGAGGAAGTCTGGCGCCGCGGAGCTCGCCTGGACGGCTGGCGCGAATGCTTCAACCCGCGCCTGTGGTGGCAAACGTTCGAGGATCTCGGCATTGATACGGCGTGGTACTCGCAGCGTTCTCGGCCGATGACGGAAGTGCTGCCCTGGGACCATGTCAATGTCAAGAAAGGCCGCGAATATCTGGAAAAGGAGCAGACGCGCAGTCTGGTGCAGTTGCAAGTGATGGCGGACGCGAAGTGATTCACGGCTTGAACCTGGAAGGCAGGATGGACACGGTGCAACCCTGGCCCCTCCGCTGGAGCCGTGATAATTATTATCGGTTGTGTGAGGCGGAATGGTTTCTGGAGCGGCGTGTTCAATTGATTGGCGGGGAGATCTTCGAGTTTGGCCCGTCAAATGACTATCATGCCGCGGCGATTGCCTTGACAGACGACGAACTGCGGAAGGCGTTCGGGTCGGGATACTGGATCCGCATTCGGGGATTGCTCGACGTGAGCGATTGCTCCGTCCCTGACCCGGACCTCGCTGTTGTGGCCGGCAGTCCGCGCCAGTATTGATTGCAGGGCAATCCGGAGTCGGCTTTGTTGGTTGTAGAGGTCAGCGAGGTGACTCTGGGGTTCGACAGAGATCGCAAGGCGAATCTTTACGCTTCGGCGCAAGTCGCCGATTACTGGATCGTCAATCTCGTCCGGCGCCAACTCGAAGTCTACCGCGATCCGATTGCCGACAACACGCAGCCTTTCGGCTTCCGCTACGCCAGCCGAACCATCCTCGATTCGCCCGACGTTGTTTCCCCGCTGGCAGCCGCGCAGGCGAGCATCACCGTGGCGGACTTGCTGCCGTGACTCACTCAATGATCTTGTTCAGCGGATACTCGACGATCCCGCACGCTCCGGCCTGTTTGAGCTTCGGAACGATATGTCGCACGATGTTTTCGTCGAGGATCGTGTTGACGGCCACCCACTGCGAATCCGACAGCGAGGAAATCGTCGGGTTTTGCAGGGCCGGCAGGATTTGCAAGACGGATGACAGGTCCGCCTGCCGCACGTTCATCATCAGCCCGACCTTGCCCTCGGCAGCCATCGCCCCTTGCAGCATCAGCACGATGTCGTCCATCTTCTCGCGCTTCCACGGGTCGGCGTAGGCCCGCTCGTTGGCGATGAAGCGCGTCGTGCTTTGCAGCAGCTCGTCGACGATGCGTAAGTTGTTGGCCCGCAAGGAACTGCCGGTCTCGGTCACTTCGACGATGGCGTCGGCCAGGCGCGGCGGCTTGACCTCCGTGGCCCCCCAACTGAATTCGACGTGGGCCGTCACGCCGTGCTCGGCCAGCCAGCGGCGCGTCAGGTTGACGACCTCGGTGGCGATGCGTTTGCCTTGCAGGTCCTTCACCTCGCGCACCGGCGAATCGTTGGGCACGGCCAGCACCCAGCGCACCGGACGCCGGCTCACCTTGCTGAACACCAGCTCCGCGACCTCCTTGACCTTGGCGTCGTTTTCCAGGATCCAGTCGTGGCCGGTCAGACCGCAGTCGAGCGAGCCGTCCTCGACGTAGCGCGGCATCTCCTGGGCGCGGATGAGTGTACACTGGATTTCCGGGTCGTCGATGGTGGGATAATAACTGCGGCTGGCGTAGGTGATCTTGTAGCCGGCCTTGGCGAACAACTTGCGGTCGCCTCTTGAAGGCTGCCCGCTGGGATACCGAGTTTGAGGATCGGAGAACTCATTTCTTGTAAACCTGCTTCGGGTCGAACACCTTCTCGGCGATCACCTTCCATGCCTCCCCGTCCACGCGGCGGAAAAAGCAGCTGGCGTAGCCTTCGTGGCAGGCGGCGCCGCCGATTTGACGGACCTTGAGCAGGATCGTGTCGGCGTCGCAATCGACGAGGATCTCGCGCACCTCCTGGTCATGGCCGCTCTCCTCGCCCTTGCGCCAGAGGCGATTGCGGCTGCGGCTGAAGTAGACGGCCCGCCGGGTTCGCAGCGTCTCCTCGTAGGCTTCACGGTTCATCCACGCCAGCATGAGCACCGCCCCGGTGTCGGCGTCCTGGGCGATCGCCGGCACCAGTCCGCCCGATTTGTCGAAGTCGATCATCTCCATCGAAGGCACCGAATGATTAGGAGAAGGCGTCCTTGACTTCCGGCTTGTTGAGGACCACCAGGCCCCAGATGCCGAAGGGGAGTCCGATGATGCAACAGATCGTGCAGGGCAGCAGTGCGATGATACAACTTGTCATGGCCATCCCGTAACTGCTCAAGTTTTTCATCTTCACGGCACCGACGGTGATAAGACTGCCCCAGGCGATGCCGAAAAGGGCACCGAAGACACCCCCAACTGCCTGTGCGACCACGTTCGGTTGTTGCGCCACGCCCCCCTTGGGGGCGGCCGCCAGGAGGCCGACCCCAAGGAGATTGAGAAGCAAACTGACAATCCCGAGCGCGATGATCAAGCCTCCCTCCACCATCAGGGCAATGGCCGGACCCGCCACGGCCGACTCCGCCACGGCCGTAGACCGTCCCCGACGCCGGCGTTTCCGGCGTCGCGGCCGGTCTTCATCCTCCTCTTCTTCCTCTTCGGAAGGCAACTCCTCTTCTTCGTCCTCTTCCTGCGCAGGACGCTGCCGCCTTGGTGCGGGGCGTGCCGGTTCGCGCACGATCCGCTCGCGCTCCTCGGGCGCTTCCAGCTCGGCGGTGAACGTGGTTTGACACTTCGGGCATTTCACCGCCTTGCCCAGCAGGTTATCGGGCACGCGCAACGTCGCGTCGCATTCGGGACAGCGGATTTGTTCGGGCATGGCAAACTCGCGGGTTGAGGGGCGCAGAACTAATAGGAAATCAGGCTGAACACCTCATACGGGCGCAATTTCTCTCGCCCGCCCAGAAACGACAGCTCCACGAGAAACGCACAACCGATCACCTCGCCGCCGGCCTTGCGGATCAACCGGCAACTGGCCTCCATCGTGCCGCCGGTGGCCAAGAGGTCATCGACCAGCAGCACCCGCGCCCCGGCTGCACGGCGTCGATGTGAACATGCAACTCCGCGCTGCCGTACTCCAACTCGTAGCGCAGCGAGTGCGTTTTGTGCGGCAGTTTGCCGGGCTTACGCAGCGGCACCAGCGGCTTACTCAGACGAAGCGCCATCGGAGCGGCGAATAGAAAGCCGCGCGCCTCGGCCGCGGCGATCACGTCGGGAGGCTTGTCCCTAAAGTGCTCCACCATCCGATCGAGCGCGTACTGGAAGGCGCGCGGCTCGGCCAGCAAGGGGGTGATGTCTTTGAAAAGGATTCCCGGTTTGGGAAAATCGGGGATGTCGCGGATATAACTTCTGAGGTCCATCACCGCTGCCCTTTCGTGCCCGCCGCCCGCCGCCCTGCGCGACGCAACGGACGATGGAATGAAAACATACGAAGTTTCCTGCTTTGAGGCAACCATGCCCCTATCGATCCGCCGTGCCGTCCCCGCCGACGCCCCCACCGTCGCCGAATTCAACCGTTTGCTCGCCGTGGAGAGCGAGTCCAAGACGCTCGACCCGGCCGTCCTCGCCGCCGGCGTGGCCGCCGGATTAGCCGACCCGCAGAAGGGAATGTATTTCCTCGCCGAGGAAGACGGCGTCGCGCTGGGCCAGGTTCAATACACGACCGAATTTAGCGACTGGCGCAACGGCTGGATCTGGTGGATTCAGAGCGTTTATGTCCGTCAAGACGCTCGGCGCCGCGGCGTCTTCCGCGCCCTGTACGAACACCTCTATCAGGCGGCGCAAGCCGACCCGGAGGTGATCGGCCTGCGCCTGTACGTCGAGCGCGATAACCACACCGCGCAAGCGACCTATCAAAGCATGGGCATGGAACCGACGAGCTACATCGTCTTCGAGCGCTATCCCTTGTAAGAGGAAAACCACGAATCACACGAATAACACGAATAAAAGACAAAAAGAAAAGGCAGAGGCACCGGGGAGCTTATTTTTCTATCGCACTTTCTATTTGTCTTTGTCTTTGGTTTTTATTCGTGTTATTCGTGTGATTCGTGGTTTTCCTCTAAATACGTTTCCATGTCCCGGTGCGCCCATGAATGAAGTGACCCGCATCCTGTCCGCGTGCAAGCAAGGCGACGCCCGCGCCTCCGCCCAGTTGTTGCCGTTGGTTTACGACGAGCTGCGTCAACTCGCCGCCCAGAAACTCGCCCAGGAGAAGCCCGGGCAAACCTTGCAAGCCACCGCGCTGGTCCACGAAGCCTATCTTCGACTCGTCGTTGGTGACGAAGCGCAACAGTGGGACAGTCGCCGACACTTCTTCGCCGCCGCGGCCGAGGCGATGCGCCGCATTCTCATCGACCGCGCCCGCGACAAACGCCGCTTCAAACGCGGCGGCGGCTGGCGGCGGCTGCGCCTGGACGACATCGATCCCGCTGTCGAGCAAGCCCCCGACGACCTGCTCGCCCTGGATGAAGCGTTGACCAAGCTGGCCGAGGAAGATCCCGTCTGCGCCGAACTGGTCAAGCTCCGGCTGTTCACCGGGCTGACACTGGGCGAAGCGGCCGACACCCTGGGCATCGCCCGCCGCACCGCCGACCGCTACTGGGCCTTCGCCCGCTCCTGGCTGTACGACACCCTGAGTCAACAGGACGAATCCACCCGGGAATGAATTTGGGAAAAAACGGACAAGATCTGGCGCACCGGGACGTCAAACGGAGCATGAGAGTATAGAGCACCATCTCACCGGGAGTTGTCCCATGACCCATGAGGCGGCCAACCTGCGCTCATTGTTCTGTGAAGCCCTGGATCAGCCCTCGGCAGGCGAGCAAGCCGCATTCCTCGACCGGGCCTGTGCGGGACAACCGGAGTTGCGTTCCCGCGTCGAGGCGCTATTGCGGGCGCACCGTGAGGGGAGCCGTTTTCTGGGCGAGCCTTCCGGAACGCCCGACGACACCACCGATGAGCCGATCCGGGAGCGGCCCGGCATGGTGATCGGATCGTACAAGCTGTTGGAGCAGATCGGCGTGGGCGGTATGGGCCTGGTTTACGTGGCCGAGCAACACGAGCCGATCAAGCGTCGCGTCGCGCTCAAGATCATCAAGCCGGGCATGGATTCGCGGCAGGTGATCGCTCGCTTCGAGGCCGAACGGCAGGCGCTGGCAATGATGGATCATGCCAATATCGCCAAGGTCTACGACGGCGGGGCCACACCGGAAGGCCGGCCCTACTTCGTCATGGAACTGGTCCGGGGCACGCCCATTACCGACTACTGCGACGCGCACCGCCTCACCACTCGCCAGCGCCTGGAATTGTTCCGCGATGTCTGCCAGGCCGTCCAGCACGCGCACCAGAAGGGGATCATTCACCGCGACCTGAAGCCGTCCAACGTGCTGGTTTCCCTGCACGACGTGACGCCGGTGGTCAAGGTCATCGACTTCGGCGTCGCCAAGGCGATGGGCGGACGACTCACGGACAAGACGGTGTACACGCAGTTCACGCAACTGATCGGCACGCCGTTGTACATGAGTCCGGAGCAGGCGGGGCTGAGCGACATCGACGTGGACACACGCTCGGACGTGTATTCGCTAGGCGTGCTCTTGTACGAGCTGTTGACCGGCACGACGCCTTTCGACAGCGAGACGCTGAAGCAGGCCGGCTACGACGAGATGCGGCGGATGATCCGCGAGGACGAGCCGCCCAAGCCCAGCACGCGCCTGAGCACAATTCAGCAGGCCACGCTATCTACAATCGCCGAGCGCCGCGGGTCGGAGCCGCGTCGGCTGGGCCAGCAGCTGCGGGGCGAGCTGGACTGGATCGTCATGAATGCGCTGGAGAAGGACCGTGGCCGACGTTACGAGTCGACCGGCGCTTTTTCCGCCGACGTGCAGCGTCACCTGGATGACGAGCCGGCGCAGGCCTGCCCGCCCTCCGTCGGCTATCGGCTGCGGAAGTTTACTCGGCGAAACAAGGCGGCTGTGATGACGACGATACTGGTTGTCGCGGCCATCTTGCTCGGTTCAGCCCTCAGCCTCTGGAAATACATGGACGAGCGCGAGGCGCGACACGAAGCCGATCACCACCGCATACAGTCCGACATCAACGCCGAGGAAGCCCGAAGTCAAGCCGCACAGGCCTTCCGTGCTCGCCAGGACGCGGATCGACAACGGACAGCGATGTACCAGAACCTCTACTACGCCGATATCCGTCTGGGCTTGGTCGATTGGAATGCGGGCAACCTGGCGCGGCTGACGCAGAAGCTCTGGAGCCATGTCCCACAACCAGACGGCACCGATCACCGGGGCTGGGAATGGTATTACCTCCTTTCGCTGTGTCACCAGGAAGAGCGGACCCTGCACGATCATGAGAGCCTTGTCTCCGCGGTCGCGTGGAGCCCGCACGGGCGCTACTTAGCGTCGACGAGCTTCGATGGCAAAACGAAGGTTTGGGACGCCACCTCTTGGCGGCTTCTGCGGACTTTCCACTTGGGAAGGACTTTGAACAGGGGAATTGCCTGGTCTCCCGACAGCGAGCAGCTGGCCTGGGGAACCACCGGGCAGACCGTGAACCTTTGGCATATACGGACAGACAAGATCCAAACTCTCCGCGGACATACCGGTTCCGTGTGGACGGTGGCATGGAGTCCCGATGGCAAACAACTGGCTTCCTCCGGTATGGATGAGACCATTCGTGTTTGGGAACCGGCAACGGGTTCGTGCCGGCACGTCCTGAATGGAAAAAGCGGATACGGAGTCGGGGTGGCCTGGTCGCCGGACGGAAAACGGCTGGCGTTAGGTGCGTATCGTCGGGTGCAGATCTGGGATGCGGTCTCCGGTCAGGTTCTTCGGCACGCTGACCTTCCTTCGAGCGGACAGTGCTTCGCCTGGAGTCCCGACGGCAAGCAATTGGCCCTGGGCACAAAGGCGGGACAGTGCCGGTTGTACAATGCCGCGGATTGCTCCTTAATCTCGCAATGGGATGCCCATAGAGGCTATCTCAACAATCTGGCATGGAATCCCGAGGGAAACCAGTTGGCCTCGGCGGGAGCGGACAACCTCATCAAGCTCTGGGATACCGGGGGTCGTACCTGTGTGGGGATTCTGCGAGGTCATGTCAACCGAGTGATGTGCCTTGGCTGGGAACCGAACGGCCGCCGTCTGGCTTCCGGAAGTGCGGACGGCAAAGTGAAGGTCTGGCCCATGCCTCCCAATCCCCAGCCGCGTCGCCTGGCCGGACACCCGGGCGGAATCCAGACGATGGCTTGGTCCAAAGATGGGGCTACTCTCCAGTCGCTTGGTTTCGCCGACGGCTCCATCGCGTTTTGGGACGTGGTGAGCGGAAAGCGTGTGACCAAGGTGTCGCTGGGCCGATGCATGGCGGGTCAGCAGTTCAACTCCACAGGTGAGCGCGTAGCCGTTGTCGCGCAGATTCTCGATTATCCGGCTTTGCTCATTTGTGATTCCCGCTCGGGAAAACTCATCCAGATCGTGAAGGCGATGATTCCGGACAGTGCGTCTTTCTCGCCGGACGGGTCCAGGCTAGCGCTGTTCAGGTGGGGCCCTGGGGACATGCTGGAGGTCGTGGATTTGCAGCGCAACGAAATCTGTTTCCGCTGGAAGGATACGGCCTTCGTAGCTATGTCCTGGTCTCCGGACGGGCGATTCCTTTCAGCCGTCGGGGGAGGGGATCCCAGCGACGGGGGCAATCTAGAGTGGGCCGGTTGTGTGCATGTGTTCGATTTGGAAAAGCGCAGCGCATCTTGAAGTTACGACACGGTGCCCGGCGCGTGTGGGCAACGGCCGTCACGTGGAGTCCCAATGGGCAGCGGCTGGTTTCCGGGGATATGAACGGCCTCGCCGAGGTCTGGGAGACTACGACCGGACAGAAGGTGGCGAGCGTGCAATTGCACACGGCGGAGATCAAGGCGCTGGCCTGGTCTCCGGACGGTCGATGCATCGCCTCGGGGGGTGGGGACAAGACGGTCCGCATCTGGGATCCGATCGGCGGAGAAGAGCTTCTGCGGTTTGACGTGGAAACGGTGGTTTGGCAGTTGCAATGGTCGGCGGACGGCCGCCGTCTGGCAGCAGATTGTTACCGAGAAGGGTCTGGGCAACCTGGCCGGTTGCAATTTCAATGGTCGGCGGACCGTCCCCGCCCGGCAGCGGCCGACGCGGATGGCACAATCCAAATCTGGGATGCTTCGATCGGGTACGACTACTCCAACGACCGTCCGGGTAGCTGACGAAATGGGCTGGGCACTGTCTACTCAGCCGGACCAGAAGGGCCAGAGTTCGCTGGACCAATAAGGGGGCCGGTGCGTTTCGCCGCCAAGCAGAAGCCGCACCGGCCCGGCATCGCCCCGGCGCCCGGTCCGCGCCGGGAAGGATGTCTCCCCATTCTAACGCGGGCCGCCGCCCGGCGGGAGCCTTTTCCGGATGGCTCTGCGGGGCTTATCTGAGGAGTTCCCCGATGGCCTCGCGGCAGGCGCCTGCTGCCTCGGTGTACTGGCCCTGGGCGCCGTCGCGCTCGACCCCGCCTGTCCGCATACCTTTCCCGCTCGTTGGGACTCGGCCAAAAGCCCTTCGCTGGCGGAAGCAATCGGGCAGAATGAACAGCTGGAGCAGCGGAAGGAGGCGATACGTGATCGCCGCGAGGCCAAAGAGCAAGTGGTGGAGGAAGTGATCGCCCGGCGTCAGAGCCTCGCGGAAGCGATCGAGCAGTTCCGAGCCCGGGATCGACAGTGGCCCCCCAGCCACCCCTGGCTACGCCACCAGACGCCCGAGGACTTAGGGATATCGCAGGACGAATGGGACGGCCGGAACGTCCTCGATTTCGTCCGACTGGTGTTGGCCGATCGCCCCGACGAGGCGGCTGCGGTCGCCGACCGTCTGGAGAAGGAACTCCAACAACTCCTGCACAGCCGGAAGAGGCGCCCTCCCACGCCGAACGAGAGGAGTCACTGAAAGGGCAGATCATGGCCTCGGATTCGGCTAACCCCCGAGGGTGAGTTGGTGCTGCCCGAGAGCGGGGCGGACCAAGCGAAGTCGCACCACGTCGGTTTGCCGCCAGGCGGTTTGCAGCCAATCGGCGACCTGCTCCGGCGTTGGTGCTTCGGTCATGAACAGCGCCAGGGTGCCGTGATCCGCGACACCGTGCAAGACGCCCGCCGAGCGTAATTGACTTTTCAGCGCCGCCGTCACCTCCCACGCGGTCAGGCCGGCCGCCTCCTCGATTGCCGGCCATTCGTCTGAGGTTGTGCTTTTTTTCTCAGCGAGCCGGAAATGGAACGGCCCATCGACACAGGTGTCGAGATGGGCGTTGCGCCCATCCTGACGCAGCACGTCGCGGAGACGCTGCACGATTTGCTTGCCGAAATCCAGGGCCGATCCGCCGGCACTCAGCCCCTTGTTCACGAACGACTGCACCACGGCGTCCAGCCCGACCGGCGCGACGAGCAGGCTCGCGCGGTCGAGCAGGAAACCGCTCGTCAGGGCCGGGCCGTCCGTGTCCGTCTGCGTTCGGCCGCGTTCCATACGACGGAGATACTCGCGCTTCTGCACGCCGGCGCTGAGGGCGAGTCGGGCCAGGCTACCGAGTTTGGTCAGGAATTTGTTCGGATCGCCGTCGATGCCACGTTGAAGGGCCAGACGCGGCAGGTGCAAGCCGACCGTGAGAAGTACGGCCGGATGTTGCCGGTCGATTCCTTCGGCGAGGGCAATCGGCTGACGCTGGCGATCGAAGACGAAACCCACCGGTGCGCCGTCGAGCGCGAGCCGTGCCAGACGGTGTAAGCGTTCGCGCTCGGCCCCGAAATCACACTCGGCGAGGTGCCAGTCGATGCGCAGCGAACCGGCACAGGAAATCGAATGCGAAGGGTGCAGCCGTTCGTGCAACAGTTCGTCGGCCAGACGCTGCAAGTGTTCGCCGTGCGGCGCGCGTTCGCTGCGCGGCGAACAACGGTCCTTCCGCTAGCTCGCCCGCCCACATCGGCGGCGCGGCGCTGTTGAGATTGACGATCGCGTGCAGTCCCGTGAGGCGCAGTCCGATCGCGAGGTCGCGCACGAAATCACGGCTGTTCCCGTGTTCATCCGACGCTAACAAATGTTCCGGCCCATCCAGCACGACGAATCGGCCCGCGAACCGCCGCACCTTCTCGATTGCGGAGATCACGCCGGTTCGCGGATCGAGCGGCGTCCCCAGCAGACATCCGGCCAATTCGGTCGGCGATTCCAGTCCCGTCAGGGTGAGCAATCCGTCCGCCTGCGCCGCGAGCAAATCGCGCGTGAACACGGTTTGCAGCGTGTAACCGCGCACGCAAGCGGGCAATACCTCCGACAACGGGGTCGAGGACGAGAAGCGCAACACCACTTCATCGGGCGGCGCGGCCGGACGCGCCGGCCGCGGTCGTTGCGGGTCCGCTCGGCCGGTACGCGACATGGTTCGCCGGCGCTCTTCGCCGAAGCGGGCGAACGCCTCGGCCAGCGCGGGCTGCCCCAGCTCACGCACAACCTTAACGACCAGCTCGGCGATCTGCCCAGTCGTCGGTGTGGTTCCCTCGCTCTCGACGGTGAGGAAGTGGACGACGCCATCGGCCATTTCGCGCGCCAGGAAAGCGTCCGGCCGTCCCAACTCCTCACCGGCGGCGAACAGAGCACGGCTGATCTTGTCCGCCTCGAACGGCTCAAGTTGCTCGTCGCGCTTGCAAACCCAGGCCGGCGGCTGGGGGGAGGGGAACTCATCCATGTCGAATCCTCCTTGCTCGACAGCATCCTAAGCAGGCGTGTCGCGGCCCACATCGAAGAGAAGAAAGGCCCAGGCGACAAAAGGCACCAGCGTGGCCGCACAGATCCCCACGACCGGCCAGGCCGCGATCACACCAATCAGCACACTCTCGCCTGCGACGTACCAGGCAACCGCTCCCGTCAGCGCCGCCGCCAGGGCGACGACGATCAATGCGGTCGCCTTGGCCACCATGAACAGGACGTTTCGGCCTAATGCCTGAAAATCGCCAGGCGTGGCCGCCATCAGCCGGGTCGGAAACAGCAGAAACAGCAAATTATCCAGGGCGAAAAGCAGGAAGTTGATCGGCAAGGCGAACCCCGCACACGCCGCACAGCCCTCCAGAAGTCCCTCCCGCGGCGGCGTGGATACCACGACTACGGCCAGGCCGACCCATTGCAGCGCCGTCATCAGCAATACTGGCGCGAGCAACTGCCCGACCGCCAGACGCCAAGCCGGCAGCGGCAGGGTCTTGAGGAACGCCAGGCGGTCGATGTCGCCGCGGAAGTCAAACGGCATCATCGTGGTCAGAAACAGCGTCAGCCACAAGACCAGGAAGCCGACCACCGGCAAGAGCATGCGCTCGTCCTCCTGGATCGTCGTCGCCAGCGGGGCGGCCAGCACCGTGCCCAGCACGATCAGAAGCAACAGCAACCGATCCGCTCCGCGCACGGCCGTGGTCAACTGCCGCCAGACGAGCGGACCCATGCCGCCCAGCCACGGCAGCATCGGCAGACTCACGCGCACCTTGCCGCCGCGCCGCAGCCCTTCGCCGGAACCCAGGCCGCCGCGACGCAAGCGCTGTGCGCGCGCATAAAGCCGCGCGCTGGCCGCCGCGGACGCTTCCAGATAATCCGCTTCCAGCGCGAACACGACGAAGACCAGTGCGACATTGACCAGTGCCGCCAGCGACGCCGACGCCGTAAGATCGGTCCAACTCGTCGCGGTGAAGGCGTCGAAGAACCAGCGCAGCGGCCAGGACACGACTTTCCAGGTCGTCGTTGCCAGTGCTTTTTCCGCGAGTTCCCGCGGCAGCCACTGCGACGGCGGGCCTCCGACTTGCAGCGCCAGGGCCACGCCCAGCACGACGACTCCCGCCAGCATCAGCTTGCGCCGCGCGTGTACAGACGCGCTCCGAAGCCGACGGCCAGCAGGTTGATCGTCATGTTGAAAAGCTGCATGAACAGCACCATCAGCAGTATGGCCACGAACGCTGCCAAGTACCAAGAAGCGTGGATGCGCAAGACCAGGCTCATGAACAGCGCCGTGGGCAGGCTTATGAGCAGCGTGGAGGCGATCTTGTACGTCAGGATTTGCCGGCGGCCGAACGGGCCGGGAAAGAGAAATGTCACCTCCGCCGGGGGGAAATAGATGGACCGCTCGCCCGTCGAGAAGACCACATTGATGAGACAGTACAAAAGGAGCAGGCCCGGCCCGTAGTAACGCATTTCATCCGGTGTCCAGCCACTCGTCTGCCGCGGCAAGAGCAAGACCGACGCCATCCACGGCACAAACACGGCCAGTCCCACGAGCGCGAGCAGGGCACCTTTGACCGTGCCGAGACTGCGGATCAGGTAACGCAGCCAGCCGCGCACTTGCAGGCCGATTAAGAGCCACAGGGCGCGGTTCATGGTGCGCCTCCGCCGTCGGCCGGCAACGGCATCTCGGTCAGTCGAAAGAACAATTCTTCCAGCGTTTCCTGCCTTCCATTGTGCAGGAGTTCGCCGCGCAGCGCGTCGAGCCGGCCGTGACGCAGGATCTGGCCGTGATGAAGGATCAGCACCGTCGTGATGAGATCTTCAAAGAGCGACAGCAGGTGCGACGAGACGATGATGGCGGCCCCCGCGGCGGCATGTTCGCGGATCAACTCCTTCATGGTGCGGATGCCGCGCGGGTCCGGGCCGGTGAACGGCTCGTCGAGCAGGACGGCACGCGGCTGGTGCAGGTAGCCGCAGCCGACGGCCAGCTTTTGCCGCATCCCGCGCGAAAGCTCCGAAGCGAGGGCGTCGCGCTTCTCGACCAACTCCAGACGAACGAGCAGTTGTTCCGCGCGGGCGGTCCAGTCGCGCAGCCGATACGCCGCGGCGATGAAGCGAAAATGCTCCCACAAGGTCAGGCGGTCGAACAGTTGCGGATCATCGGGAACATAAGCAAGGGCGGCCTTGGCGGCGACGGGTTCGCGCACGACATCGTATCCGGCGATGAGCAGTCGGCCGTGCGTGGGCGTGAGGATGCCGGCCAGCGCCCGCAGCGTGGTCGTCTTGCCGGCGCCGTTGGGACCGAGCAGGCCGAGGATTTCGCCCGGCTCGACGGTGAAGTCGATGCCGGCCACGGCCACGGTTTCGCCGTAGGTCTTGTGAAAGTCTTCGACGGCGATGGACACGGATCGCTCCCGCTGGTTGCTGCGTTGGCTGGCTTCCCGGCGGGTGTATTCTAACAGCGATCCGCGTCCGCGCAACAGCCGAACCCACTCCAGCGCGGTCTCACGCGCCGGGCGAAACGAGTTCGTCCAACGGCAACGGCCGCACGTCGTCGCCGACGAGCATGCCATGCCATTCCCGGCGGCAGCGGGGGCATTCAAAGATGACTTCGTGTGTCGCCGGGGTCGCCGACAGCCAGGCTTCCCGATTGCGCGACGGCAGCAGACTCCCCGACCAACGACAGCCCGGATACGGGCAGCTCACCATGTAATCCGTCAACATGTACGCCCACCTCCGATGCGACAGGCGAGGGTGAAGTGATATGACGAGGATACCACCCCGCGCCTAACACCGCAACAAGATTCCTGAGAATGAACATGGCCTTTGGCGATCCGCCTACTGGCCTAGATCCTGAACAGATTTCCCGGTATCTTGTCGCCTCATTCGGATCGGATTTCGGGTCAGGCACATCGCCTCACCAATCGCGATCCGCGCGGAAGGAGGGTTTCTCAATGGCGGTCAAACCGATCCCCGACGGCTATCACACCATCACCCCGTACCTGATTATCGACGGGGCTGCCCGCGCTCTGGAATTCTACAAGCGGGCCTTCGGCGCCGTGGAGAAGTTCCGCATGAGCGGGCCGGACGGTCGAGTCGGACACGCCGAGATCCAGATCGGTGATTCCCACCTCATGCTGGCCGACGAGCACCCGGAAAGGAACATCCGCGGTCCCGTGTCAATTGGCGGCAACTCGGTGAGCCTCCTGCTCTACGTCAAGGACGTGGACGCGCAGTTCATGAAAGCAATCGAGGCGGGGGCGAAGGAAAAGATGCCGGTGCAGGACCAGTTCTACGGCGACCGCTCCGGCACGCTGACCGACCCGTTCGGCCACGTTTGGACGATCGCCACCCACAAGGAGGACGTGTCCCACGAGGAGATGCAGCGCCGCATCGAAGCCTTCACCAAGGCCCAAGGGGCCGCCTAGCACTTGCCTTGCGGAGAAGACGCAACCACCCGCGGGGCCGGCCCCGCGGGTGGTATCCAAGCATCGTAATCGAAGGCGTTGCGCCGAGGGTGGGTGAGGGGACTCGAACCCCCGACATTCAGAGCCACAGTCTGACGCTCTAACCAACTGAGCTACACCCACCAGACCTTTTGCATCATAATCCCCGCCGCGATTTTGGCAAGATGCGCCGATCCCGGCCCGCTACTTGCGCTGCGGCTGCAACCGCCATTCTTCGATGCTCGTGAACACCAGCAACGGGTCCAGGTCCACCGGGCTGACATCGCGGGTATGGGCCAGGAGCGGGTCGAGTTGCCACAGCGGGACGAACGGCATCTCCCGACCCAACTGCGTGTGGACCTCTTGCACATATCTCCGCACCTGGGCGAAGTTGCGGTACGTCATCGCGTCCTTGAGCAACTGCTGAAATTCCTCATTCGTGAATTTCAGGAAATTGCCGTCGTCGGTCGCCTTCTGCGGACTGAACAACGGCCACAGCCAGTACGTCTCGTCCGGGAAGTCGTAGTGGTAATACGCCACGTCGTAACTCTGCGTTTGCTCCACGTCCTCGCGGAGACGGTAGGGATCGCACGGGAACGGTTCCAGGGCGATCCCCGTCACCTTCTTCACGTCCTCGCACAGCTCGCGCATCGCTGCGTCCAGGGCCGGGTCGTCCTTGGGATATTTCAGCTTCAAGGGCACCGCGCCGAGGGCCTTGATCTCCACGGCCAGAGCCTTGGCCGCGTTCGCGTCGAACGGGTCGAGGCTGTTCTTTTCCGGTCGAATCTTCCCGTTCAGATTGCACGCCCACGAGCCGGCCGGGAACGGGCCGTTGAGCGCCTTGTGGACCTGTCGCTTGAGTCCTTTGCGAAAGTGCTTGTCCAGAAGGTCTTCGCGGTTGATCGCGTAGCAAAGCGCCTTCCGCAAGTTCGCGACGGGAATCTTGAGCTGGTTGATGGCCAGGAAATAAACGCGCCGGTTGGGCGCCGACGGGGAGGGCAGCGGCACCGTGACGTTCAACTGGGCTGCTTGCTGCATCAACTTGTCCGCCTCGTCCGCCGTCAGGTCGAGCACGAGATCCAGGTTGCCCTTGCGCATGTCCTCCAGGGGGTTCTGGGTGGCGTAAAGGCGGACCTCCTGGATGTGCGGCAGGTCGCGCTTGCTGGAGCGCGTGCTGTAGGCGGGGTTGGCCACGAAGCCGAGGTAGCTGCGTTTCTGTTCGTCGGAGCGGACGCCCACCAGGCGAAACGGCCCACTGCTGACCGGATTCTGCGCGAACTGCTCGGATTTCACGTCCCGGTCCCGCGGCAGGATCTTGAAGGTCATGAGCGCCAAGGGATCGAGATAACCCTGATTGAGTCGCAACGTGACGCGGAACGGATCGCCCTTGACCTCGACGTTGTCGAGCAGTTGGCCCAGGCGAAACAGCGTCCGGTGCCCTCGCCTTGCTTGAGCAGCTCCATCGTGAAACGGATGTCGCCGGAGTCGAGGCGCGGCGGAGGCCGGTCTCCCGCCTGCCGGGGGTCGAACCAGGTGGCGTTGCGGGGCAGCTGAAACTCCCGGCCCAACGTCACGATCTTCGGCCGGTACTCGGCCAGGCCCAGGCGATAGCGGTAGACGCCCGCATCGTCGGGAGTCAGTTTGACCAAACTTTCAAACAGCATCTCGACGACGCGCCGCTCATTGTCCGTGCAGGCCAGCGCCGGGGACATCCAGGAGGGCAATTTTCCGCGCATGCCCACCCGGAGGACGGGGTGATCCTCGCTCTGTTCCAGCTTAAAAGCACGCAGACCGGGCAGCTGCGGCCAAAGCTCCTCGGCCTGGTGGATCAATTCGCGGATACGCTGGGCGTTGTCGGGGTTGTTCTTGGCCTTCAAATCCCTGGCCAACTCCAGGGACCTCTGGGCTTGCTGGCGCAGACCTTCGCCCAGCGGGCGGAAGGCCGCGTTGTCGGGGAACTCCATTTCCAGTTGGGACAGCCGTTTGCGGACCTCCTGTTTCTTTTCGTCGGTGCTGGTGTCGTCCTTGAGGGAGTTCTGGATCATCTCCGCGATCGGCCTGGCGATCCGCTCGCGGTCGGCGGTATTGCTGTAGCTATTGGCCATGCGCCGCGCCAGATCCACCACCCGGTCCCAG
The DNA here is from genome assembly GCA_963767535.1 of uncultured Planctomycetota bacterium. Classification (GTDB taxonomy): domain Bacteria; phylum Planctomycetota; class Planctomycetia; order Gemmatales; family Gemmataceae; genus JAJPHU01. The sequence continues at coordinate 1,555,144 of CAVYEC010000003.1, read as the reverse complement.
TCCTTCGCGTCGGCCAGGATGCCCAGTTGCTTGAGCAAGACCTCGTCGAGCAATTGCTTGCGCAGCTCGGCCTCGATCGGCGCCCATTCGTCGCCCTCGCGGACGCCGGTCTGTCGCGCCGACTCATGCCAGCGCAGCACGGCCGAAAGGACCTGCTCGGCGGCGACGAGCTTGTCCAGCGGCGGCACGTAGTTTTTGTTCTGCGGGGGCCAGTTCTCGCTCAAAAACTCGCGGACCCGTTCCTCGGCGATGCGCTCGTACGGCCGGATCTGCTGGATGCTCGTCAGGAGAGGGCGGAAGGGGGACTTGGCCGGGTTCCACTTGTCGTCGAACACAATCACGCCGAGGGTGCCGGGGATTTTTTTTTCTGGCTCCGAACCGACGAAATAAGGGATCGGCTCGATGTTCTCCGTATCCCGAGCTGCTTTGTTACTTATGGTCACTCTGGATTTTTTTTTGACTAGTTGATCGTGCGGCACGGCCAGGTCGCGGAACAGTTTGCGGATGGACGGCTGCTTGGCCTGGTCGGCGAGTTCGGCCAGGTTGCCGGCCGCCGCGGCGCTCGCGGCCGCCTTGGAGGGCTTCTTGGCGTCCTCCTCCTCTTCGACGCGGATCACTTTCGTTTTCGATGGCTTCTTGACCGTCGGCGTATCTTCTTCTTCCTCGACGCGCTGATTCTTCTTGCCGCCGTTGTCCGGCTTCTGGGGCGCCTGGCCCCACAGGTCGCTCGCCGACCACAGGCCCAGGAGGGCCAGTCCCAACACCATACCGCCAACGCTCGTGCGCGCGACCGAGATTGAGAGAGTGCGGGGGAGATTGCTCATCGGTTGATCCCGACAAAAGGCCGAAGAAAGGAAATCGGGCGACAAGTTCGATTATAACGCGCAACGCCGCGGACTCCGCAAGGGGATTGCTTGCGAAGACACGCCTTCCGCCGTAAAATGAGGCCGTGATGCGTTTTTCGTCGCGGAAATGTCCCGCCGGTGGAAAGGGAGACTCTCTCCCTCAGAGGATGCGATCATGGCCCGCAAGCCTGCCAAGTCCGTTCGCAAGGCGCCCAAAACGTCCGTCGTGGCCTTCAAGGTCGAGAGCGAGCTGGCGGAGCTGCTCGATAAATTGCCAAATAAGAGCGCCTTTATCCGCAACGCCATCGCGGCGCAGCTCGGCGTCGCTTGCCCGCTCTGCCACGGCAAGGGAGTCGTGCCGCGCGGCGTCCACGACCACTACGCGCCTTTGCTGACGCGCTTCAACTCGCGTAACTGCGAAGGCTGCGGCCACGAGATGCACCTGCCGCTCGACCCCGGTGAACTCGACGACGAGACACGCACGCGGATGGAACAGTTTTTCTTGGGCGGGCCGCTCTTCTGCGACGGCTGTTACGAGAAAGTCCCCAGCTGTGACGACTGCGGCTGGCACATCCGCCCCGACCGCATCGACGAGCACCACCGCAAGGCGCATCACACATAAACAAAGGATGAAGGATGAAGGATGAAGGATGAAAAGAAGCCATCAGGCGTTCTTGGCATGTTTGACGCAGGTGACCAGGATGGCGGTAAGCTGGCCGGCTTCATCGATCAATTCCGCCAAACGGCTCGCGGGTAGGATCCCGCTCTCACTCAACAACTCAAGCCAGTAGGCTGTCTCTTCCAACTCTTGCAATCCCCCCTCGAGTTTGCTGATGAACTCGGCGTTTGATCTGGCCCTGTGCCCTTCGCGGTAGTGGGCGCCAACGGACGTACCACTTCGCAACAACTGCTTCCCTAGTACCTGAGCCTCCGCCGTCTTCGGCAAAGCCGCAAACAATCGGATGATGCGCAGTCCAAAGTGCTTTGTCCTGGTCCGCAAGTCATCTGACCGGGTTTCATCCTTCATCCTTCATCCTTCATCCTTCATCCTTATTGTTTGGCGTGGTCTTTCTCGAAGCGGGCGAGGAAGTGAACTCCTTCGCGCAGGCCGCGATCGTATTGCTTTTGCCGCAAGTGCGGCTCCAGCACTTGACGTAGTTGCTTGTCGGTCAAGCCCTTGGCTTGCAGGGCGTCGGAGACGAAGACCTGCACGTCCGGGGCGTCCTTGTTGATATGCACATAGACACCGTACTCGCCTAACTCCCGCGTGCATTTTTGGCTTCCGCCTTTACCTCGGCCGGCGACGGCATCCGGCTCTTCTCGAAATTCCATGTGCCCAGCATTTGCTGGCGAGACTTGCTTTTCCGGGCCACCACACGAACCGGATCGGGACTCGTCTCGACGCGGACCTCCAGCCGGTACGTTGCGGCCAATTGATGAATCTCTTGCCGCGTCTGTTGAATCGTCTTGATGCTGAAGCAGCCGGACTCGTCGTCGATGCCACAGCGCCCCTCCGGGCCGTCGATGCGAACCAGCACGTCGTGGAGCAGCCGATCGTCGGGCCGATCCAGGACGAGTTTGCGCAGCGAGGGGCGGGCGGCGGGGCCGAATTGCACGATCGCCTGGGCGGCGCAATTCCGAATCTCGGGATCGGCGCTCTGGAGGGAATCGACGAGAACGGGCAACGCCTGCCGGGCGGACGGGCCGATCTCGCCGAGAGAAAGCAGAATGGTCGCACGTTCCGCAGGTGCCGTCGCCTGATGATAGCATTCGAGAAGGCCGTCCACGGAATCGCAGGCGGCGGGGCCAAGGCGCCCAGGGCCGCGGCGAACCGCTGCCGTTCGGCCGGGTCCTTCGCCTCGCGGAGGGCCTGCGCAGAACCGGCACCACAGACTGTTTTAGCTCGGTCTGGCGCTGGCTGATGATCCGATCGCGCAGAACGATGGCTTGCTGCTGCAGCGCCTGGGCCGAAGCCGCGGGCAGGGTGTGAACTCGCTGTCCCAGATACGATTCCACCCGCTGTTGCGGCACTGCCTGCGCCGGCGGTTCGTAGCCCGACGAGGTGCGGACGGCGGCGGCCGGAGGAGCCATCGGCATCTTCATGGCTCCGCTGTACCCCCGATAGGCTCCCGTCGCGTGATCGACTCGCGCCGACGCATGGCCGTCGTTCTTGGCGGCAAACCCCTTCGGGGAGGGAGGTGCAATCGAATAGCTGAAATAGGGATTGACGAAGTTGACATCGCCTGGCGAATACACCGACGAGTCAACGGTATTCAGGGCCACTTCGTAAACGTCGGCGAGCGAGTTGCGCGTGCGGACGGTCTCGGGGGCATCGGGGCCGAGGGTGCGGGCACACACCTCGCGCGCTTCGTTGTAAGCCTGTTCGGCGCGGGCCAACTCGCCCCGCTGCCAGTCGAAATGGGCGAGGCGGGTCAGATTGCTGGCATACTGGCGGGCCAACGTTTCCGCTTCGGGCCGTTTGCCCTTTTTCTTCAGGATCTCGACCTCAGCTTGGATTCGCGCCCCCAGCAGGTCCACCCGCTCGTCGCGCTGAACCGACTCTTGGAGATCGCTCGCACGGAGGGTCCTTTTGTCGTCGTGATCCGTTTGCACTCCTGCCAGCGCTAGCTGGAAAGGCTCCGCGCCGCGCAGCGCCACGAGTTGGGACATCGCCGCGGACTGCTCCGCCGGGGCCGATACCATGCCCATTTGCGGCAGGGCAACGCCCAGGGCCAAGAGCAACACGGCGGCGGCGACCAACCCCGCACGCTGACGGTAACGACCGGCCGAGGGTCGCACCGGCCAGGACCGTGACGGGCGGGATGGATTCGCTGTTTGCGGAGCGGCAATCGCCGGCCGGGTTGAAACGGACGAGAAGGGCAGGGTGGCAGGTCCATACGGAACGGCTTGAGGCGTGGATGCCAGCGGGTCGGTCGAGGTGTCGAACTCGCCAAGAACGTCGCGGACCAAATCCGTCAATTTGCGTAATTCCGGCAACTCCTGCAAAGCGCTGTCGATCTGCCGCTGTTCCTCCGCATCGACCGCACCGGCCAGATAACGGCCAAGCAGGGCATCATCGAGGTCGCCCCAGGCGCAGTTGTTGTGCCTCCCGGCACGCGCAGCTCCGCGGCGACACGCTCCCACTGGTTCCCGGCATTCGCATCGGGTGCCATGGATTCTCGCTCGGTTCGTTCCGAAGAAGGGCGACAGACTTCCGCCTCATCCTACTTTACAGACGGACGATCCCGCCAGACGTGCAATCGGTCCCCCGAACGGGACTCGAAATCTGTTCGGCTCTGACAGCCTATGCCTGTAAATTTGATCATGGCGAGGGATCGGAATCTACTTCGATCCCGCGGATTCCGGCTGGCTGCCCGGCATATCTACCCACCTCGGTTGCACGATTTCTCCCACCCGGGGGACCTCCGTCCACCCGACGATGACGCGATCGCCCGGTTTCAAGCCTTCGCGGACTACCCTGAGGCCGTCGTGCTCCTGACCCCACTTCACGCGGCGGCGGACCACCTTGTTCTGATCATCGACGAGGTAAAGGAAATCCTGGGGAGACCCCCCGGAGCCCCCCGATGGGCCTGGATGCTTGACTAACAGTGCCGGGTGCGCCGAGCCGACAGGGAGGCGAAGACTTACAAACAAGCCGGGCGTCAGGAGCCGATGTCCCGCCGGAAGCACCGGGTTGGGCAGGCGGGCCCGCGCAGACAGTGCGCCCCTGTTCACCTCGTTGTTCACGAAATCCACCACCACCTTGTGGCGGTAATCCTTCTCGTTGGCCAGGCGCATGAACAACTCCGCCGTTGGCTGGAGCAACGGCCGCAGCCGCAAGGCGGTTGCCTCCGGCACGTCGAAATACACGGACATGGGATCCTCGGTGACGATGGTGGTCAGCAGGGTCTCGCCCGCTATCACCTGATTGCCTGCGTTCATGTACAAGCGGCCGACGCGTCCGCTGATGGGAGACTTGACCTTTGTGTACGTCAGCTCGAGCGTTCGTAGCTTGATTTCCGCTTTGACGGCATTGAGGTCGGCCAACGTGATCTCTACCGACCTCGTTGTCTTCTCCTTCAGCTGGGCTTCATAGCTTTTCGCCCTCGCCCGGGCCCGGTCAAGCAAGGTCTGGATCGGCTCAGGGTCAATCTCGAAGAGGACCTGCCCTTGTCGGACAACTTCCCCCTCGCGGAAGGTGACTTTTTGCAAGTAGCCGCTGACCCGCGGTTTGACATAGGCGGCTTCAGTGGAGTTGGTCCGGCCGATGAACTCTTCATAATCGGTGACCCGGCGCTCAACCGGCCGGCTTACGAGAACCTGGGGAGTCAGCAGCAAGCGGGCGCTCACGAGCCGCTTGCCGCCGCGCGCCAGCGTCAATTCCGTCGTCTTCAAGCAATCGCCGCCCGGCAAACTGGCGTCGATCGTGAATTCGCCGGCGCGCAGTTCGATGACTTCCTTGCTCCCTTTCGCCACACGGGCAACAACCGACTGGTCCGCGCCGTCGCGTTTGATGTTGATCTCCAAATCCTCGTCCTCGGCTTCGATGATCAGGACACCCTTGTTGGTCGCGACACGAACAACCGTTTGGGCGAAGTCCTGAAACGACGGGACGAAGAGATAGCCTAGCACACCGAGGACGACTGCAATGGAAGCGGCGAAAGCAAGCCACCGTCGCAGCCGCGGCCCAAGGAGCAATGGCAGAAGGCCCGCGGGCGAGGGTTCCCCGCCGATCTCCGTATCCCCCACCCAGGGCCGCAGGGCGTCGGCGACCTCGGCGGGCACCTGATAGCGCTGGGCTGGCTCTTTCGCCAGCATCTTGTCCACAACCAGCGCCAGCTCGCGCGGTACGTCGGGACGCAACTCAGATAACGATCGCGGGACCTCCCAGAGGTGACCGACCACCTGCCGACGGGCGGTCCCCTCCGAAAAGGGAGGCCGGCCTGTCAAGAGGTCGTACAACGTGCAGCCCAGGCTATAGATGTCTGCCCGGATGTCGGCCGAGTGAGGGTCGCGCGCCTGCTCGGGGGCGATGTACGCCGGTGTGCCCATGAGGGTGCCCACCTTGGTCAAAGGCTCGACCGGAGGATCCCCCTGCGCCAGGGCGACTGCGGCGCCCGTGGAAGTCAGCAAAGCTCCGGCCGACGCACTCTCCAGCACGAAACGCGCCAGGCCGAAATCGAGGATCTTGACCTGACCCTGCGAGGTCACCATGAGATTCTGAGGCTTGATATCGCGGTGAACCATGCCGCGTTCATGGGCATGTTGCAGCCCGAGCGCGGCTTGACGGATATAGGAACACGCCTCCGCCGCCGGCAACGGGCCGCGCTGGGCCAACAGCTTCGCCAGGCTCATCCCTTCGACGTATTCCATGGCCAGAAAATGCGTGTCGCCGATCGTCTCGGCATCATAGGCATGCACGATGTTGGGATGGGTCAGTTTGCCCGCCGCCTCCATCTCGCGCCCGAAGCGTCCGCCCAGGGCCGAGTCGGTGAACAGCGCCCGATGGATCACCTTGACGGCGACGGTGCGTTTCATGAGGAGGTGTTCGGCCTTGAACACCGCTCCCATGCCACCCGCTCCCAGCAGTTCGATCAGCCGATAGCGCGAGTGACCGGCGAGGTCGGTGGGTATGTCCGTGGAGACTCCGCGAGGCGGCAAAGTCTGCGTCCGGAGACCGTCGCCGCCCGCAACTCGTGGTAAGTCCTCTCGCGTCGCTGCGAAGGCGTCCTGGACCTTCACTACGAAAGCGTCGTCCGGAGCGGAATCGACTGTTCTTCGGCAGGTCTCGCACACGGCCAGGTGCGCTTCCACTTCCGCGGCCAGGTCTTCCTCCAACTCCCCCACTGCAAACGCCGCCAACTCGGCAGCGCCGGGATGATCGACCTTGAGCGGATTCATGCGGACCTCATCCACGAATGTGGCTGACAGGGACCGTGCGTCTGATGGAGAAGTGCGCCGCCAGGCGGATCCTGTCAAGAAATCAGGACCTAATCCACGAACCCGGCGGCTTCCTGTCTCAACCGCCTGAGAATTCGGGACTTAGCCAGCAAGACCACGTTGACGGAAACGTCCAGCTCCCCGGCGACCTCGCTGGCCCGCGCTCCTTCGACAACGTGCCGGCGAAAAGCCTGCCACCACGCGAGAGGGAACTCCGGCTCGATCCGTTTCATTAACCGGCCCAGGACGTGCCGATCGTGTTCCAGATCCCAGAGCTTGCTCAGGCTGCTGTGGGGATCCTCAAGCTGCTCGAGTCGGCGCACCGCGTCGCTGTCGCCGCCGGCCGGGAGAGGGTGCCGCCGGCCGCGCCAATAGCCCTTGAGGCGGTTGACGGTGATGGCTCTCAGCCAGGCGCGGAAAGCCCCGAGCCGTTGATTGTGCTGGAAGCCCGCCAACTCACGCACCACCACGCCGAGCACCTCTTGCGTAAGGTCATCCACGTCGGCGGCGGGCACTTCGTGACGGAGCAGCCAAGCCCGGATAAGAGGTGTGTACAGCTCCACCAAGCGTTTCCAATCGGCGCTCTCGGGGCGAAGTCGAAGGCGTTCCAGCAAGCTGATGGGTGTTTGCGACACGTCTGGCAGCCCATACGCTTCGATTGCTGTGGAAAGGTTTCCATCGGCTGCACCGTCGGCCGGTTTTTTGCGAAGCCCAATTCCCAAAACAGGGATTCCGACCCGACGTTGGCAATGTGGCGAAGTGGCAAACTCGCCTCAGAAATCGCTTGTTTTCCTGTGTTTTTCCGCGATTTCGACTTTGCCAAATGGTAGTGCCATTTGGCAAAGTGGCAAACTGCCCTGCCCGAAAAACGGGCAGATTTCTTCCCATCCCATTACGGCCGTGCATGGGCACTTTCACGGTCGGGGAGGGGGAGCCGGTAGCGCGGCACGGCGGATTGCACAGCCTTCTTGAGCGGTGCGGGATAAACGCCCAGTCCCAGCGTGAGGACGGCACATAGCCAGACCGAAGCCAGCACCGGCCAGGAGGCCCTGCTCGTTCGGCTGGCGACGGTGGGCGCGGATAGCGGCGGCTCGCGCAGATACATAGCGGCGGCGATGCGGAGATAATACCAGCCGCCGATGGCCGCGTTCAGGGCGGCGATGAGGGCCAGCCAGATGAACAGTTTGCGCTGCTCAACCGACGCGGCCACATCGGCACTTGCGGGTACGTCCAGCGCGCCGGCGAACAACAGGAACTTGCCCATGAAGCCGACCGTCAGCGGGATGCCGATCAGGCTGAACAGGAAAAGCACCATGAGCAGCGCCACCCCCGGCCGGCTGCGGCTGAGGCCGGCCAGGTCGTCCACGGTCTCCGCCCGCTGGCCGACGGTGTGCAAGTACTCCAGCACGCCGAACGCGCCGATCGTCATGGCCCCGTAGGCGACGAGGTAGAAAAAGACCGCATCGACTCCGTCCACCAGCAGATCGGAGCGCATCACCGTCACCAATTTCGGCGCCACGGCCAGACCGATGAGCATGTAGCCGGCGTGGGCGACGCTGGAATAGGCCAGCAAGCGGCGCAGGTTGTCCTGAAGCAGACCCAGCACGTTGCCCAGCGTCATCGTCACGAAGGCCATGATCCACAAGAGGACCGGCAACTGATCGCCCAGCACCGGGGACAGTGACATCCGTGCCTCGAACACATCTCCGGTCAAGGTCGGGAACACGAAACCGAGCACGCGCACCAGGGCGGCGAAGCCGGCCGCCTTGGGCACGAAGGCCAACAGCCCCGCCGCCGCCGTCGTCGTGCCCTGATAAACATCCGGGGCGTAAAAGTGAAACGGCACGGCCGTCAGCCGGAAGCCGAGTCCGGCCACCACCAGAACCAGCGCGATCGTGCCCATGCCCGTCAGGGCCGGGTCGCCGGCCTGACCTGTGGGGGAAAGCTCGCTCGCCTTGCGGAAGGCTTCCGCCAGCGCCGGCAAGTTGGTCGTGCCGGCTAGGCCGTAGAGGTAGCTGAAACCGAACAACGTCAGTGCCGACGAAAACACGCTGAGCAGGAAATACTTCATGGCCGCTTCCTGCGCCGGCGCGTCGAGTCCGCCGCCCGGCTGCGTGCTCCGGCCCAGGTAGAGAATGATGTACGTCGGAATGCTCGTCAGTTCGAGGGCCAGAAAGAGCGTGATGAGTTCGTTGGCCGCTCCGCTCAGGCCGATGCCGGCGACGATGAGGAGAATGCAGGCGTGGTAGTCGGCCGCCTGGTTTTCCGGCATGGCCTCCCAGCTAAACAGGACGAGGATGATGCCGGCGACGATCGAGACGGCGCGGAGAAGCAGGGCGAGCCGATCGAGCAGCACCGGGCTGGAATAAAGGGCGGCGTCCGCGGCTTCCGGACTAAACGACTGCAACGGAGCTATCCACAGTGCCAGTCCCGCCACCAGCAAGGCAATCAAGGCCACGCCTCCCCACAGGTTGCGGTTGGCGCGCCACGTTCCGCCCAGAAAAAGCACGCAGGCCGTGCCGCCCAGGATCATCTCCGGTCCCAGGTAGGGGAAAAAGCCGGTCAATGCCGAGACGAGGTTGGGATTCACGTCACTACTTCTCCCCAGTTGCGGCGGCGTGTTGGATCTCTTCGCCCCGTGCGCCGGCGGTCGGCGGCGGCTCAGCACGCTTTCTGGCATCGCCGGCAATGCGGGCCACCACTTCGATTTCGGGCCGCACCGTGTCGAAAAACGGCCTGGGGAACACGCCCAGAGCCAGACATAGCGCGGCGATCGGGATCAGCGCGGCCAGCTCCCGCCCGTTGAGGTCTCCGACCGACCCGTGTCCCTCGTGGTGCGGTTCCTTGACCGGGCCGAAAAACACCTGCCGAACCATCGTCAGCATGTACCATGCGCCCATCACCACGCCGCCGGCGCCCAGGCTCGCCAGGAGCGCGCCTTGGACCTGCGTTCCGTCGAAGTCATACATACCGGACAAGACCAGCCATTCGCCGAGAAAGCCGTTGAGTCCCGGCAGGCCGATGCTCGACATCGTGATAAAGACAAAGAACACCGCCAGGAGATGCAGCCGCGCCCCCATGCCACTGTAGTCGGCCATTTTGCGCGTGTGATAGCGCTCGTAGAGCATTCCCACCAGCAAGAACAAAGCGCCGGTGGACAGGCCGTGGTTAATCATCTGGAGCAGGCTGCCCGTCAGGCCGACCTCGTTGAGGGCGAACAGGCCGAGCATGCAATATCCGAGGTGACTGACGCTGGAGTAGGCCACCAGTTTCTTGATGTCATCCTGCCCCAGAGCGCAGAATGCGCCGTACAGAATGCCGACGACAGCGAGGCTGCCGAGGACCGGCACACCGAAACGAAGACTGGCATCCGGCGCCAGCGGCACGCACAGGCGCAGAAAGCCGTAGGTGCCGAGCTTCAGCAGAACCCCGGCCAGCAGCACGCTGCCGGCCGTCGGCGCCTCGACGTGTGCCAAGGGCAGCCAGGTGTGGACCGGCACCATCGGCACTTTGATGGCGAAGCCGACCATCATCGCCAGGAAGACCCAGAGCTGAATCCGCCGCCAGTAATCGAGCCGTTCGCGGGCCAGGTCCAGTCCCGACGAGTCACGGACCTGCCCTCCTGCTAACAAGCTCTCTTCCTGTTTCACATCGCCGACGAGCTGGCGGTTGAGCGTATCGACCTCCGACACCAGCTTCGGAATATCGAAGGTTAAGGTCTGGTTGGCGGTCTGATTCGTTTCCATCTGCGGCACGATCAGGGCGACGCCGAGCGCACCCAGCAGCGTGATGAGACTGCCGGCCAGGGTGTAAATGAAGAACTTGCGGGCGGCGTATTGCCTCTGGGGTCCGCCCCAGATGCCGATGAGGAAAAAGAGCGGCACCAGCGTCAGCTCGAAGAAGACATAGAACAGGATCAGGTCAAACGACACGAACACGCCGGTCATGCCGAGCTGTAAGACGAACAACCAGGCGTGAAACTCGTGGACGCGCTCCGTGATGGCTGTCCAAGACACCAGCACCGAGGTCATCACCAACAGCGCTGTCAGCAACACGAGCCACACATTCAGTCCGTCAATCCCCACGTAAAACTGGATGGCGCTATCCACCTGCCCCCTGGCGTCCGTGTGCAGCGGCAGGAGGTTGATGCGCGTCTCCATCTGCGGCTGAAACGTCAGCGGCCCCTTGACGAATTTCTCTTCGTGGACGCGCGGGATGGCAAACTGAATCGTCACGATGATGGCCGCCAGCAGGCTGAGCAGGGTACTTGCCAGGCTGAGCCAGCGCACGGCCTGGGCGCGTCCGGGGCCGAGCAGCGCGGCCACGATCGCCGTGACGAGCGGTAGGGCGAGCAAAAGCAGTAATAATTCCCGCATGTTAATTCCACCCACATAGCCCCCGGCTTGCCGGGGGTGTTTCCCCGGCAAGCCGGGGGCTATGTGTTCGTTTATGGTCGCAGCAAGAAGGCGAGGATGAATACCGTCATCCCCAGCACCATCGCCAGGGCGTAAAACTGCACCAGGCCGTTCTGAAGCGGGCGGCCCCAGGAGCCGACCCAGCGCGGCAGTTGGCCGATCAGGTCCACGAGCGCATCGAGCACATGCAGATCGAAAATCCGCGTGAACGCCGTGAAGCCGGCCAGCGGCTTGAGGAGGATAGCGTCGTACAGCTCGTCGATGTGAAACTTGTTCAGCGAGAGCTGATACAGCCCGCGGGCGGAGTCGGCAAGCCGGCCCGGCAAGTCCGGCTGGCGCACATACATCAGCCAGGCCAGGCCGATGCCGCCCACCGCGACGAGCGAGCTGACGAGCATCATGGTCCAGTTCAGCCCCTCTGGTTCGAGATCCGGCAATCCGGGCGTATGGGCGACGAAATGCTCGAACAATCGCGTCGGCCCCAGGGCCGCGCCGACGCCGACCGCGAAAACGGCGAGAATCATCAAGGGAACCGTCATCACCGGCGGCGATTCGTAGCCGGGATGGCTGACGGAGTGTGGCGCGTGCGTCTGAACGCCGGTCTCCGTTGGACCCCGATCAGGCGAACCCGTTTCCACATGGGTGTCGGCGTGACCGTGTCCGTGACCGTGATGAGACGCGGCCTCTGGCGGAATGCGCTCCTCGCCCCAGAAAGTCATGAAATACGCGCGGAAAGTGTAAAACGCGGTCAGGCCGGCCGTGATGAGTCCGACCACCCACAGGAGGAGATACCAAAGCTGATAAGCACGGGCATGACGGCCGGCGTTCCAGGCGGCATCGAGGATTTCATCCTTGCTCCAGAAGCCCGATAAAAGCGGGAAGCCGGCCAGGGCGAGGGCACCGCACAAAAACGTCCAGTGCGTGTGCGGCAGCACCTTGCGAAGTCCGCCGAAACGCCGCATGTCGATGACGTTGCCCATCGCGTGCATGACGCTGCCGGCGCTGAGGAACAAGAGCGCCTTGAAAAAGGCGTGCGTGAACAAGTGGAACATCGCGGCCAGCACCGCGAACGTCACGAGATGCTCACCCCCCGACGCCACACCGCTGCCCAGCGCGAGAAACATGTAACCGAGCTGGCTCAGAGTGGAATAGGCCAACACGCGCTTGAGGTCGTTCTGTGTCAGGGCGATGGTCGCGGCCAGGATAGCTGTAATGGCGCCGAGTGTGGCGACGACAACCTGGGCATCCGGAGCGAGCATGAACAGCGGCGTGCAGCGGGCGATGAGGTAGACGCCGGCCGTCACCATCGTGGCGGCGTGGATGAGGGCGCTGACGGGCGTCGGGCCTTCCATCGCGTCGGGCAACCAGACGTGCAGCGGAAACTGCGCCGACTTGCCGACCGCCCCGCACATGAGCAGCAGACACGCCGTTGTCAGCAAACCGGAATCGAGGGTGCCGGCTTCGTGCATGCTGTGGATGCGATTGAAAATGGAATCGTAATCCAGGTGATGCCCGAAGCGCGACCACAACAGCAGAATGCCCAGCAGCAATCCCATGTCGCCGATGCGCGTGACGAGGAACGCCTTGCGCACCGCGTCTGCCGCCGAGGGCTTCGTGAACCAGAACCCGATGAGCAGGTAGCTACAAAGGCCCACGCCCTCCCAGCCGAGATACAGGAGCGCGAAATTATCGGCGAGGACCAGCGTGGTCATCATGAAGATGAACAGCGACACCTCGGCGAAGAAGCGGGCGTAGCCCTCGTCGCCGTGCATGTAGCCGACCGAGTAGATGGCGATCAGCGTGCCGATGAACGTCACCATGACGACCATCATGGCGCTCAGCGCGTCGGCGCGCAGCATGAAGCCGACATCGACGCCGTGGCCGGCCCCGGCGTCGCCGACCTTGAACCACTCATAATACGTGGCGATCATCTGAGGACGCGCTTCGTCGGAGCCCTCGACGCCGTGGTAGACGGCGAGGAACGTCATGACCGCGACGACGCAGGCGCCGGCGGACGCGAGGATGCAGGGCCAGTGGCTGAACTGGCGGAGCAGGCGCGGTCCCAGGAGTGCCGTCACAACGCAGGCGGCCAGGGGCAGCGCCGGAATCAGCCACAAGAAGCCGGAAACGTCAGACATGGCTCTCCTCGGGGCGATGTTCGGGTTCCAGGCCCGACGGCGTCAGTTGCGGGATGGGCGGCTCACGCGGGGCCGGCGGCAGCGGCTCCTCGTCCAGGGTCGCCTCCTCGCCCGGCTCGCGCAGCTCTTGCCACAGGCTGACATCGAGCGAACCGCGGCGGCGGAACAGCATCAGAATTAACACCAGCGCGATCGCCGCCTCGCACGCCGCCACGGTCAGAATAAACAGGATAAACACCTGCCCTTGCAGGTTGCCGCGGTAGCGGGCGAAGGCCGCCAGATTGATCGTCACGCCTTGCAGCATCATCTCCACGCACAAAAACATGATGATGAGATTGCGGCGGGCCAGAAAGCCGATCAGCCCCAGGGCGAACAGGATCGCTCCGACAATCAAATAATGGTGCAGCGGCAGCGCGGGCATGAGCGGTCCTTTCACGAACGACGGTAGGCGATGGCGATGGCTCCGACAGTGGCCACCAGAAGCAGGCTGCCGCCTAGCTCGACGGGGAGCAGGTAATCGGTGAACAGGGCGCGCCCCACATAGGCCGCGTTCTCGGCCGGCATCCGCGGCAGGCCATCCTCATCGCGGCGGATTTGCTCGGGCTGCGTGAACGGGGACGCGCCGCTCAGGTTCGACATCACCGCGTTGCCGGCGGGCGGAAGCCAGCCGAGACGGTGTTTGGCGTTCTCGCCGATGGCGGCCAGGTCGTTGAGTCGATCTTCCATCGCCCGGGTGCTGGGGTCCGCCAGGTCGATGTTCGTCCAGGCCACCATGACGCTCTCGACCTGACGGGCCAGGTCATCCCAGCCGTGCCGGTTGCGCAGGAGCTGCACGTACTGCTTGAATAATTCGTCCTCCTGCTCCGGCTTGCCCACGCGGTCGAAGATTTCCGATCCGTTGTCGAGGGCAGCCGCCGACCGCGTCCGTTTGATCAGTCGGTCGATCTCGGCCCGTTCCGCGCTCACCCGTTCGTCATAGCGCTGGAGCACGAACAACAGGGTACCCAACAAGACGAAGCCGGTGATTGTCGCCAGGAGCGGCTCGCGCGAGCGATTGTCGGCGTCGGATAGGCCGACCTGCTGCGCCAACATGATGACGAACAAAAACGTGACGATGATCGCGCCGGCATAAATGATGATCGTAGCGGCCATCAGAAACGGCGCCGCCAGTAACAGGTACAGGCCGCAGGTGCTCAACACCACGAGGGTGAATGATAAGGCCGCGCGTGCGGGGTTGTGCTGGGTCACGAGCAGCGTGCCCGATACGATACCCAGCGCCGAGAATGCCCAAAACTGCATCGTTTCCGGCGTGACCACGCCGCTGCGCGTCAGTAGCACGCCGGCCAGAATGAGAGCGAGCAAGCCCAAAAGCGAACCCCACAGAACGGGGTAAGATCGCGGACGCGGCAAGAGCAAATAGATCGCCGCGCCTCCGGCCAACAGAGGCGGCACGATCGGCCACCACGGGTCGGAAGGCGGCACAGCAGCTAGTACGGAAATCGTCATATCAACTCTGTGCGCTGGAGGAAGAAGTCAACCCCGTATCGGCGGGCAGTTCTGCGGCGACGCCGAGCCGGCCGGAGCGCGTGCGAACGGGATCGGTGCCCGCGTTCACCGTCTGGTCGAATACCCCCAACAATTTCTCCTTGTCGAACATCATTTCTTCGCGTGTCATGCCGGTCAGATCATAGAGCGTCGTCAATTCAATCGCATCGACCGGACACGCCTGCTCGCACATGCCGCAATAAATGCAGCGCAATTCGTCGATGACGAATGTCTCCGGATACTTCTCGCGATCCGGCCAGGGCGACGGGGCGGCGACAATATCAATGCAATGTGCCGGACACGCCGTCGAGCACATATAGCAGGCGACGCATTTAACGCGGCCCGCTTCGTCGCGGTTGAGCCGATGCACGCCGCGATAAATGGCCGGCAGCTTCGGCTCGACCTCCGGGTATTGCTGCGTGATGGCGCCGCCACCAAACAGCGTCTTGGCCGTGTGCCGCACGGTCGTCTGCAAGCCCTGAAAAATGGCCGGCACGTACAGTTGTTCGAGCAGACCCATTTTCGGCGCTTGCACCCACTTCACATCGCTCTCGGCGATGGGCATAACTGCTCTCCCTTCCGTTCAATCGAGGGCCGCATCCGCATGTGCCGCAGCCGGCGGACCCGAAGAAACGTGGCCGGAGAAGAACACCGGCACGCGCGGCCGCTCTCGCGGCATGTATAAGGTAAGCCCGGCGATGATAATAAGCAGGATGATGGAAATCGGCAGCAGTAACCACTCGCTCTGTCCGAACTGCTTGACAAAAATCACACCGATGACATTGACGAGCGCCAACGGCAGCATCACCTTCCACGTCAGCCCCATCAACTGATCGAAGCGGAAGCGAGGGATCGTCCAGCGGATGAGCATGTAGAACACGATAAACAGCGCCATCTTGACGGCGATCACGATCAGTTTGAGAATGATGCCGCCGACGCCGCCCGGCATGTCCACCCACGGCAAGAGTTGCCAGCCGCCGAAGAACAGGATCACGACCAGGAAACTCGTCGTAATCATGTGCGTGTATTCGCCGAGGAAGAACAGCGCGAATTTCATGGCGCTGTACTCGGTGTGATAGCCACCAACCAATTCTTGTTCGGCTTCCGGCAGATCGAACGGCAAGCGGTTGCATTCCGCGAAGACGCTGGTGACGAACAACAGGGCGGCGAGCGGTTGGAAAATAATGTTCCAGCCGTGATTAATCTGATAGCCGATAATTTTTTCCAGGTTGAGCGATCCCGTTACCAACATGACGCCGAGCACTGACATGCCCAGCGGAATCTCATAGCTGATGAGTTGCGCACTCAATATCAGCGCACCCAACATGCTGTATTTACTGTTGGAAGACCAGCCACCCAGCACGATCCCGTAAACGGCCAGGCTGCCAATGGCAAAGTTGAAGACGATGCCGATATCGACGTGCGGCGCGATGACAAATTGAATATGTTCGAAGTCGGTCTGTTTGTATTCCTTCAATTGTTGCTCGTAAGTCTTGCCGCCCGTTTGTCTGGCGTGTTCTTCGTCCGCTGCCAGGACCACCTTCTCTTCTTCTTTGGTTTGGGGCCAAACGGGGCGGGGTGGATCGATGCGATAATCCAACAGCGTCGGCGGCGGCGTTGTCGGACCAAAGGGCACGACGGCGAACGCCAACAAAGCGGTGCTGACCGCCACGGCCGGCCCTACCATGTAAAACAATTTATCCACATGGCTGGGAATTATTTCTTCTTTCAAGAGGAACTTGATACCGTCGGCAATCGGTTGCAGGATACCCCATGGCCCGACGCGATTGGGTCCGAGACGATCCTGCGCCCAGGCCGAGATTTTGCGCTCGGCGAGGATGAGATAGGCGCACATTCCCTGGAGCGCGCCCATGACGATCGCGATCAGGATTAGCGTGACCCAGAAATTGAAACCCAGTTCCATAACAACAATCGCCCCCGCTTATCCCTTCGCCCCGTCCAAAGGAATGCCATATTCGCCAGGGTCGCCGCCGGCCAGGGGAGCGAAATACGGCACTTCCGCAGCCAACTCTTTTCGCAAACTCGGAACATGCGCCAGGCCGCGCCGCTCCAGCAAGTCGAGGAAAACCTGGCCGTCGGTGTGAACTTCGCCCGTCGGTGTGACTCCCCAGTGGATGGCCTGGGCCAACCCCGCATGATTGACGAACGTTCCGTCCTTCTCGGCCCACGCCGCGGCCGGCAGCACGTAATGCGCGAAGTTGCTGACCGGCGATGGCAACAAATCGTGGCAGACCACGATCGGCACGCGCTGGAGGGCCTGGGCCTGAACGTCGCTGATCCATCCACTCTGCCGTGGTGGATAGCCGGCCGCGAGGTAGAGCGCTTGCACTCGCCCCTCGGCCGCACCGCGCACCGCCTCGTCGAATGGTATCACCTCGCCCTGGAAGTGCCGCAAGACTTCCTCGACGCCGCGGCGGTTGGGACACTTCTCGGCGCGGATCGTGAATTTCACCGGCTGAATCGGTCGACCGCGACGGTCCTTCGGATAGGTGTCGTCTTCGCCGACGATCGGGACGGGGCCGAGGGCAAGCCGCACCTGCCCCGACAAACCTTTGAGGAACTTCGCCAGCAAGTACGCTTCCTCGCAGGTCAAAAACGGTGACAGCACGCCAACGACGGCCGAAGCGTCCTTCTCGACCGCATCGCGGAACGATCGACGAATGAAGGTCAATATCTCGGCCCACGATTGGGGAGCGAGTTTACCCTCGCGCCGCGCCATCGGCCGCAGGAAGCGCTCGATGGAATTGACGTAGTGATAGCCGAGACGGCCGTCGTCGCACATGAAATGGCCTTGCGCCTGTGGATTATAGCGCGGACGCAAGCGGTAGACGATGTTCTTGTTGCCGTCAAGCCAGATGCTGCAACCCGTCGAGCAATCAGCGCAAACGCTCCGTTTCGTCTTGAGGTTCCAGACGCGATGTTTATACAGAAAGTCCTTGCTGCACAGCGCGCCGACGGGACAAAGATCGACGACATTGGTAGCGAGTTTATTGTTAAGTGGATCACCAGGAAAAATGTCGATCTCGGAATGATCGCCGCGGTTGATGACCTGCAATTCCGCTGTGCCGGAGATTTCGCGCGTGAAACGCACACAGCGCGAACACATGATGCAACGATCGGTGAACAATGTCACATTGTCGCCGATATAGGGTTTGTTCGGCGGTGTGTTCTTCTCGTCAATCATACGGCTCTGTGCCCGGCCGAAATTGTAGGTATAATCTTGCAAGAGGCATTCGCCGGCCTTGTCGCACACCGGGCAATCGAGCGGATGGTTGAGCAGCAGATCTTCGAGCGTTTGTTCCTGGGCGAATTTGGCCTTTTTGGTGTTGATGACGGTGCCGTCCTTGGCGGGCGTCTGACAGCCGGGCACAACCTTGGGCTGCATGGCGACGGTGCCGTCAGGTTTGCGTTCGCCGACTTCGACGAGGCACATCCGGCAGCTGGCGACGACGGTGAGCGCGGGGTGCCAGCAGTAGTGCGGAATGAGGACGCCCGCCTTTTGCGCGGCCTGGATGAGGTTCAACTTCTCGTTGCCGATATCGACCGCGTTTCCGTTGACGTAAACGGTAGCCATGAGTCTCCTTTGCCGTCCTCCAGGTTACGGCGCTTTGAGCGCCGCCTGGAACTCCGGCTCGGTCATCAACTTGACGGAGCTACAGTCCCCGAAAAGCACTAGGCGATTCTGGAACTGCTGGAAGGCTTCCTTCTCGTAGGCCAAAACTTTGTCGCCGGAAAGATTGGGGGTGAAGACCATGACTACCCAGCCATCCTCCAGGACCTGGGGCACCTTGGCCGCCCGCGCGTTCGGGTCGTTCTTCAAGTAAGTCAGGAACTCCGTCAGGTCGCGGGGCGCCCGGCCGTTTTCCGTGCGAAACAGCTCATAATATTGGCCGATGTTCCGCAACAGTTGCTGATTCACCTGCCGCTGAACGCCGCGTTGAACAACGTTCTTTGCCGGGGCGCCGCCGGGGTCGGGGCGGAGCGGATTGCCGGTCGGCTCCGATTCCGCCACCTTTTTCTTTTTCGTGCAGCCGGAGGCCGCGGATGCCAGTATCAGCGCGGCCAACACCATCATCACGATTCGACAGGAATGCGCTCGTCTCATAGGAAGCCTCCCGTCAGTGGGCGCCGACCATCTCCGGCAGGCGGCTTTTCTCGCCGCGGCGGAGGTACTGTTCCAATTCCCCGCGGAATTTGCGGATGGCATTCTTGACCGGCCAACCGGCGCCGTCGGCCAGGCCGCAAATCGTCGTGCCGGGCATGATGCCCATGTTGTCGCCCACTTCTTCCAGGATTTTCAAATCCTCCAACCGCCCCTGCCCGTTCCGCAGCCGTTCGGTGATCTTGAGCATCCATCCCGTTCCTTCCCGGCACGGCGTACACTGGCCGCACGACTCATGGGCAAAGAAACGGCAAATGTTGTGCAGCACATCGACGATGCTCGTCTCTTCGTCGAAAATCGTCACGGCGGCCGTGCCCAGACCGAGGCAGCCAACTTTGCCGGGACCGCTGAAATCGAGCGGCGTATTAAACTCCGCCTGCGTCATAAGACCCATACTGATCCCGCCGGGAATGCAACCCTTGGCTTTGCGACCCTTCCACACGCCGCCGCCGTGCTTGTCCACCAACTCGCGCACCGTGATCCCCAGCGGCAGTTCCACGCAACAGGGGTTGTTAACATGGCCGCTGATGCAATACAGTTTTGGGCCGTAACTACCGGCGTCGCGCGGGTTCTTCGGGTCGGGCGGCACGCCCATCGACTTGAACCAGTCCGCCCCGCGGTCGATGATGTGGGTCACGCACGCCACGGTTTCGATGTTATTTACAACCGTCGGCTTGCGAAACGCACCTTCCACGGCCGGGAACGGCGGCTTGATGCGCGGCCAGGCGCGCTTGCCTTCCAGACTCTCGATCAGGCCCGTTTCCTCACCGCAGATGTATGCACCAGCGCCGCGATGCAAGAAAATATCGAGGTGGAAATCCTTGCCGAGAATATTGCGGCCGAGCAAATTGTTCTTGTACAACTCGTCGATCGCTTGTTGCAGCACGCGATAGCTGCGACCGTATTCATAGCGCAAATACAAATACGCCGTGCTAGCCTTCGTCGCATAACACGAAAGAATGATCCCTTCGAGGACTTGATGCGGATCCTCTTCCATGAGGATGCGGTTATTGAACGTACACGGTTCGCTCTCGTCGGCGTTGATGCACATGTAAATGGGACCGGGATGGTCCTTGGGCAAGAAGGTCCATTTCAGTCCCGTGGGGAAGCCGGCCCCGCCGCGGCCGCGCAAGCCGGACGCCTTCACTGTGTCCACCACCTGGCCGGGCGACATCTCATGGACCGCCTTTTGCAGCGCGCGATAGCCACCGTCGGCACGATAAGCGTCGAGCCACGGGTTGGATTTTTTCGCGATGCGGCGCAAAAGGACGGGTTCAAACTCAGCCATCTAGTAACTCCCGATCAAACCGCTCGGCGGTTTCAATCATTTCCGCAACTCATCCAAGAGCGCATCGACCTTGTCGGCCGTCACGTTCATGCGCGCCTCGTCGTCGATGAGCACGGCTGGGGCACCCTCGCAAGCGCCGATGCACTCAGCGAATTCGACGGTGATTTTGGCGTCGGCACTGGTGCCGCCCGGATGCACGTTGAGTTTTTTGCAGACGGTGTTGAGAAGTTCATCGGCCCCGCGTAGACCACAGGCCAAACTGCGGCAGACCCACAAACGAGTCTTGCCGAGTGGATGCTCTTTATCGCGGAAAAATCCGTAGAAACTCATCGTGTCGTGGACCTCGGCCGGGCTGAGGTCGAGGATTTCGGCGATCTCGCGGATCGCTTCGAGCGGCACACAGCGCAGCGCGTCCTGAACGATATGCAGGGCCGGCAACGTCACCGCCTGCTTGTTGGGATAGCGGGGCAAATAATCGCGGATCTTTTGCCGCAGTTCTTCGCTCAGGACGCTCATCGATCTAACTCCGCCGCGATAATGTTCAGACTGCCCAGGACGGCCACCACGTCGCTGACCTGATGGCCGACGATCAAATACGGGAAAATGGCGAAATGAATGTAGGACGGCGGCCGGGTACGGGCGCGATACGGCACGCCGCTGCCGTCGGCGATCACATAATAACCCAGCTCACCGTTGGGCGATTCGATCACCGCATACACTTCCTCGACCGGCGTTTGCCATTGCCGATTGGTCATTACCAATTCGAAATGGTGAATCAGTCCTTCGATACTGCGATAAACCGAGAGCTGATCGGGCATTACCACCTTGCTGTTAACGTCCACGTTAACAGGACCGGAAGGCAAGTTCTCGATGGCCTGCTGGATGATCTTGCAGCTTTCCAGCATCTCTTCCATGCGGACGAGATAGCGGGCGTAGCAATCGCCCTCACGAGCGCAGATGACCTTGAAATCAAAATCCTTGTAGGCCAGATACGGCTCATCTTTGCGAAGATCGCGCACAATGCCGCTGGCCCGTGCGATTGGTCCCGTGCAGCTGAGATTGTTCGCTTCCTCTTTCGACAGCACCCCAATATCTTTGGTGCGCTCGATGAAAATGCGATTGCGGTTGAGCAGGCGGACGATGTCGTTCCACGCTCCGGGAAAGCCGCGTACGAAGGCCCGCACCATTTCGATCCAGGTTTCGTCCACGTCGCGCAGGAGGCCGCCCACCCGCAAGTAACTCGGGTGGAAGCGCTGGCCGGCGGCGCCTCGCAAATGTCGTAAATCTTTTCTTTCTGGTTGAAGGCGTATAGGAAAGCCGTGAACCCGCCCAGATCGAGCGCTGCCGCTCCGCAGCACAGCAGATGATCGTGAATACGCATTAGCTCGTTGAAGATGACGCGCAGATATTTGCAGCGCGGCGTCAGGTCGATGCCCATCAGCTTCTCGACCGCGGCGAACCAGGCGATCTCGTTGGCGACCGGCGAAATGTAATTCATCCGATCGACGATCGTGACGTACTGGTTATAGTCGAGGTGCTCGCCGAGCTTCTCGAAGCCGCTGTGCAGGTAGCCGATGTCGGGCACGGCCTTGACGATGGTCTCGCCGTCGAGCGTGAGGATGAGGCGCAGCGTGGTGTGCGTGGCGGGGTGCTGCGGGCCGAAATTGAGCGTCCACAGGTATTCTTTTTCCGGCCCTTCCGGCGGGGCGATGACATCGGCCAATTCCAGCGGCATGACCCCTCCCATTGAAAACCAACTAACCACAGAGTCACAGAGAACACAGAGAAAGGGAAAAAAATCAAAATACAATCATTGCCTTCACTTCGTCCCACTTGTGTTCCAATAGGTGCCTTTTTGTATTTGTCTTCTCTGTGACTCTGTGGTTAATTCTTCTTTCTTAGCTCTCGGCGCGCGTGAGCGTAGGGAAATTGTGGCGTTCGCCCCGGCCGCGCATCGGATAATCCTTGCGCAGCGGGAAGGCGGTGAACTCGTCGGGCATCAGGATGCGGCGCAGGTCGGGGTGGCCGTCGAAGACGACGCCGTACATGTCATAGACCTCGCGCTCCATCCAGTCGGCACCCTTCCAGAGCGCGAACACCGACGGCACGACCGGCTCCGGATCGTTGGCGAACGTCTTGATGACGAGGCGGGTGCCGGTGGACGTGTTGACCAGGACGTACCACACGCCGTAGCGGTCCTTCGCGTCCGGGTAGTGCAAATAGTCGGCCCCGCCCAACTCGGCGAGCAGGTTGAAGCTGCACTGCTCCTTCAGAAACTCCAGCATGGCGTAGACGCTCTCGGCCGGCACGAGGACGCGGCGGTTGTCGCGGAACTCGGAAGTCGTGAACCCGTCCGCGCCGAATTTCTCGCGCAGCTTGTTGACGATCTCTTCGTAGGTCATGGCGGATCACTCGTTCTGCAAACGTGTGGCCGTGGCGAAGTTTCCGGGGGCGACCATGCGCTCGGAGGGCGGCAACTCGACGGCGAGTGGTTTGGGCGCTTCCGGCCGAGTGCGTAGCTCGAACTCCTTGCCCGCGATCGTGCCGGTGCGCTGGATCTTCTCTTGCAAGTCGATCACCGACTGCAATAGCTGCTCCGGACGCGGCGGACACCCCGGCACATACACATCCACGGGGATAAAGCGATCAATACCCTGCACCACCGCGTAGGTGTCGAAGACGCCGCCGGACGAGGCGCAGGCGCCCATCGAGATGCACCACTTCGGCTCCGGCATTTGCAGCCAGATGCGCTGCAACACGGGCAGCATTTTCATGGCCACTCGGCCGGCGACGATCATCAGGTCGCTCTGTCGTGGCGAGAAGCGCATGGCCTCGGCGCCGAAGCGGGCGATGTCGTGCCGCGAAGCACCGGTCGCCATCAGCTCGATGCCGCAACAGGCCGTGGCGAACGGCATCGGCCACAGGCTGTTCTTGCGCACCCAGTTGGCCAGCTTGTCGAGTTGCGTCATGAAGACGCTATCGGACAGTCCCCCTACCGCCATCGGAACACCCCTCTCCGCCAGGCGTAGACGTAGGCGACGACGACCGTGAACAAGAAAACCAGCACTTCCCAGAAGACGAGGTTGAAGAACTCCGGCGGCAGCACCGACCCCGGCTCGCCACGCGTGCCCGCCCACGGATACATGGCCGCCCACGGATACAGGAACAACAGTTCGAGGTCGAAAACGAGGAAGAGGATGGCGATGAGGTAGAACTTCACGTCGAAGCGCTGGCGGGCGTCGCCGATGGGGTCCATGCCCGATTCGTAGGGCATCTGCTTGACCGGCGTTCTGCGTTTCGGCCCCAGCAGGTGCGTCACGAGCAGCGCCGACAGGGCGAAGCCGAGGATAGCCAGCAGGTAGAGGAAGGTCGGATAATACGTCGCTAAAGTGAAATCCATCGCCCCGCCTTACTTCGTGACTTTTTTCACAATGTAGTTCAAAAAGAAACCTCGACGAAAAGGTCGAGGGCCGGGCGGCTTCTGCCGTCAGGATAGGAAAAGTGGAGCGAGAGACAAGAGTGCCGTTTCGAGGAAAGATGAAAGCGCCGGCCCGTGTTCTCCCTCTAGTAGAATAGAACCTTTGGTGGGAGATCCTGCTCATGGCCAGCACCCAACTTCACTCGTTCATCAGCCGTTTGCGTCGCGTCGTCCGTCCCGAGGAACGCGGCGAATTGACCGACGCGCAGCTACTGGAACGCTTTATCCGTTCGCGGGACGAGGCGGCGTTTGAAGTGCTGGTGTGGCGGCATGGGCTTCTGGTACTCAACGTCTGCCGCCGCCTGCTGCGCGAGGAACACGAGGTCGAGGATGCGTTTCAGGCCGCGTTTCTCGTGCTGGTGCGCAAGGCCGGCTCGATCGGCAAGCGCGAGGCGTTGGCCGGCTGGCTGTACCGGGTGGCCTATCGCATCGCGCTGGCGGCGCGGGTCGGTGGCGCACGCCGGGTGCTGCATGAAAAACAATGCCTCCATGAACGGGACACGGCGAGCAGTAGCGATCCAGCCGAGGATGCGATCCGAGCCGAGCTGCGGCCGATCCTCGACGCAGCGGTGAATAGTCTGCCCGCGAAGTATCGGTTGCCCGTCCTCCTGTGTTATCTGGAAGGGAAAACGTATGAAGAGGCCGCCCGGCAACTCGGCTGGCCCAAGGGAACACTGTCAATCCGGCTGTCGCGCGGGCGAGAGTTGTTGCGGAAGCGACTCGCCCGCCACGTCGCGGCCCTCTCGGCCGGCGGATTGGCAACGTACCTGGCACCCGGCGCCGCATCAGCGGACGTCCCACCCAACTGGGTGAAAGCCGCCATTCAAAATGCCGTTCGGCTGCCGGCGGCACAGATGTCGGGTACACTCTCCGGCCAAGCGGCCGTACTGGCCGAAGGAGTGATTCGGGCGATGGCCGTGGCCCGACTGAAGATGGCGGCGTGTGTGATGTTGGCGGTTGGCTTCCTGGCCGCCGGCGTGGGGTTGGCGACTTTCCAGACGCCGGCCGAGCGTCCGCCCGAGGGGGTAGGACAAGAAGAACGGCCGAAGCTACCGAGGGAGAAGCCCGAACGAACGGACGCCCACGGCGATCCCTTGCCGCCCCGAGCGCTGGCCCGCCTCGGGACCCTCCGCTTCCGGCATACCGTGCAGGTCATTGACATCGCCTTTGCGCCCGATGGAAAAAGTCTAGCTGCCATCGATTTAAGAGGGATCAGCCTGTGGGAAGCAGCAACCGGAACGGAACGCCTCCGACTGAAAGAGGGTCCCCCAAGCTACGGGTTGGCCTTTTCTCCCGATGGGAAGATCTTGGCCACAGCCGTGCAGTGGCCTGATGGAGCCATCATCTACTGGGATCCCGTAACGGGCAAGCAGTTCCGCCGGTTCCCTGTGCGGAGCGAGCGGATCCAGAGCCTGGCTTTCTCCCCCAATGGCAAGACCCTGGCCTGGATTACCGAGGACAATACCGTGCGGTTGAGCGATGCGGTCACGGGCAAGGTGCTGCATCAGAGGGCCGGGTCGCCGAACACCATCCTGTATTCCTCGGTTGCATTCTCCCCCGATTCCCGGACGGTGGCCCTGGTCTGCCAAAAAGAGAGGGAGATCCCCCTCTACGACGCCGCCACGGGGGAGGAAGTGTGCCGGTTCGTCGGCCATCAGGAGACCGTCTACCATGTCGCCTTCTCACCGACCGGCAATATTCTGGCCTCGAGTGCGGGATGATACGCTTCGCTTCTGGGATGCGGCTACAGGCAAGGAGCTGCGCCGGGTGAAACACGCCGCCTCGAAACTGACTTTCTCCCCGGATGGCACCATCCTCGCCACGGGGGGAGGGGATGTCCGTCTCTGGGAAGCGGCGACTGGCAAACTCCTGCGTTGCTGCGAACAGGATGACGACGGCGAGATCAAGAGCCTGGCCTTCTCTCCGGACGGCAAGACCGTGGCGGCGGCCCGGTCCAACAGCAACACGCTTTCCCTCTGGGACGTGGCCAGCGGCAAGAAACGGTTGGCGTTCGCGGGGCACCTCGCAGCCGTCTGGAACCTCGCCGTTTCGCCGGATGGCACCCTTCTGGCCTCCGCTGCCTGGGGACAAAGCATTCACAGCCGCCGCAACAATGTTCGCCTTTGGGATCCGGCGACAGGCAAGGAAGCGGGAACGGTCGGCGACGACCTAGGCTCTATCGGAGGACTGGCCTTCTCCCCGGACGGCCGGCTCCTGGCCGCGGGCAACGAGGACGGCACGATCCGCATCTGGGACCGGGCGGCGCGGAAGGAAGTCCGCCGGCTGACCGCCCACAAGACCATGGTCGGATGGGTTGGCTTCTCGGCCGACGGCAAAGTCCTGGCCTCCCTCGCTTTTTACGATAGGGCCATCGGCCTCTGGGACGTGGTCACGGGGAAGAAACTCCAGCAGTTCGCGGGCAACCAGCTTTACCCCAACGGTAAGGAGATCGCCTTGGCCCCGGACGGTAAGACGATCGCGCAAGGAGGAACGGATAGGCCGTCGCTGGTGCTATGGGACATCGCCACCGGCAAGGCGATGAAACGATTCGGCGACTACGGGCGGCCCGTCACCCACATCGCGTTATCGCCCGACGGCCGGATGTTGGCTTCCGCGGGTAATGGAGGGGTGCTGCTTTGGGATGCAGCCAGCGGCAAGCAACTGCGCCGGCTCCAGGACGCCACAATCGACCAATGGATCGGGTTCCTCGTTTTCTCGCCCGACGGCCGAACCTTGGCTTACGGGGGAGGAGACGGGAGTGTTGTTCGCTTGTGGGAAGTGGCCACGGGCGCGGAGCGCTGCCGGTTCGTGGGACACCGCAACGCCGTCTATTGCGGCGCCTTCTCCCCGGACGGCCGGAAATTCTTCTCGGGCAGCGAGGACACCACCGTTCTGATCTGGGACGCGACCGGCCGAATCGCCGAGGGCCGCCCGGAGAGAATCAAACTCACGTCGCGCGAACTGGATAAACTGAGTGCCGACCTCGCCGGGACGGATGCGGCCCGCGCTTACCGTGCGCTCTGGGCATTGGTAGCGGCCCAGGATCAGGCGGTCGCCCTGTTCCGCGATCAACTGCGGCCGGTGCGCGCTGCCGATCCGGAGCGCGTGGACCGACTGTTAGCCGACCTCGACAGCAACGCTTTCGACGTGAGGGAAAAGGCGACGAAAGAACTTCAGAAAATGGGCGAAACCGCTCTCTCTTCGGTTCACAAGGCTCTGGCCGGCCAGCCTTCGCTAGAGGTCCGCCGCCGGCTGGAACAACTCCTGGAAACGCTGAGCGGATCGCCGGCCGAGCAAATCTACCGAGTGCGAGCCGTCGAGACCCTGCAGCAGATCGGCAGCCCGGAAGCACGTCGGTTGCTGGAGATACTTGCATCCGGTGTCCCGGAGGCACGCCTGACGCGGGAAGCGAAAGCATCACTTCAGCGTCTGGCACACAAGCCGGCCGACGGGCCGTGACTTTGAAGAACTTGTCAATTTGCTCGCGAACGGTAGAGGTTCAGGTCCGGCGAAATCCCCTTTGGGGAATTTGTCTTCCCAAATCGGCAGTTCCGGGCTTTCGTTGGCAAAGTGGCAAACTGGCAAACTCCCAGTCTAGATTCGGCGTTAACCTTTTGAAATAAAGGGTTTGCGCGCTTAGACCCGCTTTGCCAAGTGTCCCGTGATTTGGCAAGGTGGCAAAGCCCTTTCCGAGTCTGCCTCCGGGCCAACCTCCCGTCCGGATACAGCCTCCAACCTCGACTGCAAGCAAGCTCCTCCCGCTCCTTGGCCAGTGAATCGGAACCGATGGGGAAGTAGAACCTTTCTTCCACCGCCTCAGCGGTGTTACAATCTTCACGCTCTCGTTGTCCTCGTTCCGTTTGTCCTCGATCCGGGAACACCGCGATGACACCACGCATGCATCCGCCGCTGGTCCTTTCTCTCCTTGTGTTCGCCGCCTGCTCCGGCCAGGCCGCCGCCCAGGGGTTGGAGTACGTCAAGGCCCATTACACGAAGTACGAATACCGTATCCCCATGCGCGACGGCAAAAAATTGTTCACCGCCGTCTACGTGCCGAAGGATCAGTCCAAACCGTACCCGATCCTGCTCACGCGCACGCCGTACAGCGCGCGGCCTTACGGGGTCGATCAGTACAAGTCGGATCTCGGCCCGTCGCCGCTGTTCGGCAAGTCGGGCTACATCTTCGCCTACCAGGACGTGCGCGGCCGGTGGATGTCCGAGGGCGAATTCATCAACATGCGGCCGCACAACCCCGCCAAGAAGGGGTCCGACGAGATCGACGAAAGCAGCGACACATACGACACGATCGAATGGCTGGTCAAGCACGTCCCCAACAATAACGGGCGCGTCGGGCAATCGGGCATCTCGTACCCCGGCTTTTACACGGCGGCCGGCATGATCGACGCGCATCCGGCGCTCAAGGCGTCGTCGCCGCAGGCGCCGGTGACGGACTGGTTCATCGGCGACGATTGGCACCATAACGGGGCGTTGTTTTTGCCGCACATGTTCAACTTCATGGCCGGTTTCGGCCGGCCGCGCCCGCAGCCGGTAAAAAAGTTCGAGCACAAGTTCGATCACGAGACTCAGGACGGCTATCAATTCTTCCTGCGCCTGGGGCCATTGCCCAACGCCAACGCACGCTATTTCAAGGAGGACGTGGCGTTTTGGAGCGAGGCGATGAAGCACGGCACCTACGACGATTTCTGGAAGGCCCGCAACTTGCGCCAGCATCTCAACAAGATTCGGCCCGCCGTCATGACCGTGGGCGGCTGGTTCGACGCCGAGAACCTGTTTGGCGCCCTGGAGACGTACAAGAAGGTCGAGAAAACCAGCGAGGGACGGACGAACATCCTCGTGATGGGTCCTTGGCTGCACGGCGGATGGAGCCACAGCAACGGCGAATCGCTCGGCGACGTGCGCTTCAACGACAAGACGGCGGCGTTTTACCGCGAGCAGATCGAGTTGCCATTTTTCGAGTTCCACTTGAAAGGCGTCGGCGAGTTCAAGCACCCCGAGGCGTGGGTGTTCGAGACGGGCACGAACCAGTGGCGAAAGCACGACGCCTGGCCGCCCAAGACGTCGAAACGTCAATCGCTTTATTTCC
This sequence comes from uncultured Planctomycetota bacterium, assembly GCA_963767535.1. Taxonomy (GTDB): domain Bacteria; phylum Planctomycetota; class Planctomycetia; order Gemmatales; family Gemmataceae; genus JAJPHU01. The sequence goes on along the minus strand of CAVYEC010000003.1, from coordinate 1,526,208 downwards.
ATCCCAAAGGCCGACTGACGTGGAAGGAGCCGGCCAACGGCGACGAGAGCTTCGACGAATACCAGAGCGATCCGGCCAAGCCCGTGCCGTTCATGGACAAGATCGTCCTGGGCATGAGTCCCGAATACATGGTCGCCGACCAGCGCTTCGCCGGTCGCCGGCCGGATGTGCTGGTCTATGAAACCGATGCGCTCGAACAGGACGTGACCATCGCCGGCCCCATCGAGGTCAAGCTGCATGTGTCCACCACGGGGACCGACTCCGATTGGATCGTCAAGCTGATCGACGTGTATCCCGACGATTATCCCGATCCAAACCCAAATCCGACCAACGTGCGCATGGGCGGCTATCAGCAGTTGGTGCGCGGCGACGTGATGCGCGGCAAATTCCGCAAGAGCTTCGAGAAAACCGAACCGTTCTCGCCAGGCCAACCGACGGCGGTTTCATTCAAGATGCAGGACAGTTATCACACCTTCCGCACGGGGCATCGCATCATGGTGCAGGTGCAGTCGAGCTGGTTTCCGCTGGTCGATCGCAACCCGCAGACGTTCGTGGACATTTACCAGGCCAAGGAATCCGATTTCCAGAAGGCGACCCAGCGCGTGTATTGCTCGAAAGAGATGCCGTCGCGCGTGTCCGTGCTGGTGCTGCCGTCGCCTTGACCGGCTTGACGCTCGACCAACCGGCGTTTATGTCTGACCTTGCCCGACACGATCGACCACCCAACAAACGGGAAATCAGCCATGTCCTCTCCTGCCGATGCGCACATTACTAGCGTCCTGAAGGAAAAGCGTTCCTTTCCGCCGCCGCCGGATTTCGCGGCCGCCGCCCACTTCAAGAACACGGCCGACTACGAACGACTTTGGAAGCGTGCCAAGGACGATCCCGAGGGGTTCTGGGCGGAGCAGGCCGAGTCGTTGCAGTGGTTTCGCCGCTGGAACAAGGTGCTGGTGTGGAACGAGCCTCATGCCCAGTGGTTCGTGGGCGGACAGATCAATGCCAGCGTTAACTGCTTGGATCGGCACCTGAACGGCCCTCGCCGCAACAAGGCCGCGATTATATGGGAGGGCGAGCCGGGCGATTGTCGAGTGCTGACGTATCAGATGTTGCATCACGAGGTTTGCAAGTTCGCCAACGTCCTCAAGGGATTGGGCATTCAGGCGGGCGACCGTGTGACCTTGTACATGCCGATGGTGCCCGAACTGGCCATCGCCATGCTGGCCTGCGCCCGCATCGGGGCCACGCACAGCGTCGTCTTCGGCGGCTTCAGCGCCGACGCCGTGGCCGACCGCAACAACGACGCCAAGGCCAAACTGCTCATCTGCGCCGACGGCGGCTGGCGGCGCGGAAAAGTGGTGCCGCTCAAGCACAACGTCGATCAGGCGCTGGCCAAGTCGCCGACTGTCGAGAAGTGCATCGTCTACAACCGCTGCAATCAACAAGTGGACATGAAACCCGGCCGCGACCTGTGGTGGCACGACCTGATGGCCGATGCCTCCGCCGATTGCCCGCCCGCCAAACTCGACAGCGAGCATCCGCTATTCATCCTGTACACGAGCGGTTCGACTGGCAAACCCAAGGGCGTCCTGCACACCACGGCCGGCTATCTGCTGGGCGTGTCGCTGTCGCACAAGTGGGTCTTCGATTTGCGCGAAGAGGACACCTACTGGTGTACCGCCGACATTGGCTGGGTGACGGGGCACAGTTACATCGTCTATGGCCCCCTGTGTAACGGAGCCACTTCGGTCATGTACGAGGGCGCGCCGAACCATCCGCGCGAGGACCGCTTCTGGTCCATTGTCGAGAAGTACCGCGTCAGCATCTTTTACACGGCACCGACGGCGATTCGCGCCTTCGTCAAATGGGGCGACCAATGGCCGGCCAAACACGACCTGTCGAGCCTGCGCGTGCTGGGCACGGTCGGCGAGCCAATCAATCCGGAAGCGTGGATCTGGTATCACCTGCACATCGGCAAGGAACGCTGCCCGATCGTCGATACGTGGTGGCAGACCGAAACCGGCATGATCCTGATCGCGCCGTTGCCGGGCGCCACCGCCACCAAGCCGGGTTCGGCGACCCGGCCGCTACCGGGCATCGTGGCCGACATCGTGGACAAGGAAGGGCGGTCGCTGCCCCCCAACCAGGGCGGACTGCTCGTCATTCGCCAGCCATGGCCGGCCATGCTGCGCACCATTTACGGCGACGACGAGCGCTACCGCCAGCAGTACTGGAGCCAGGTGCCGCACTGCTATTTCACCGCCGACGGCGCCCGCCGCGACGAGGACGGCTATTTCTGGATCATGGGCCGCGTCGATGACGTGCTCAACGTGGCCGGCCATCGCCTCAGTACGATGGAAATCGAGAGCGCCCTGGTGCATCATCCCAAGGTCGCCGAGGCCGCCGTCGTTGGCCAGCCGGACGAGATCAAGGGCGAGGGCATCGCCTGCTTCGTGACGCTCAAAGCCGGCAACGAACCGAGCGAGGAGTTGAAGAAGGAATTGCGCGAGCACGTCGCCAGAGAGATCAGGGCGGCTGGCCCGTCCGGACGCGATCCGCTTCACGGAGGGATTGCCCAAGACGCGCTCCGGCAAGATCATGCGCCGCCTGCTCCGCGACATCGCCAGCGGAAGGCAGACCACCGGCGATACGACGACGCTGGAGGATTACTCCGTGCTCGCCAAACTGCGAGCAGAGGAAGAATAGAAGCGCATTCTTATCCAATACCGTTTTGCTTGAGCAGTGAGTGCAAGCGTTCCCAGACTGGGCCAAAGGAATCCGGATCGCTCCCGCCGCTGCTACAGTACGCGGGCCTTTCGACTTCCCAGTAAAACCGCAGTAAATCGGGCGAGTAATGACTCAGTAAGTTGGGCAGATTATGGAGATGATCGGCTTCGCTCGCGCAAGCCGCACTATCTCCTCTCCAGCCCCGACCACGAATCCTGAGCAGGCCGTGTTGCAGGATCTCCAGGATTATTTCGGCGATCTCCGGAGGACACGACAAGGCGTTTACCTCATCTGTTGGTAAACATATCGCTCGTTGTGTTGCTCGTCTGCGCGACTTCGCTGGCGGTCCGTGCAAGGCCCGCTCGGGCTTGCTTCGATCGTCGTTTCCCTGGTAACTTGCTCCGGCGCGGCCGGGATGGCCGCGGTAGATTCTTCCGGAAGGCAGGATGCTTCTATGCGTTTGTTCGTCAGCGCGGGCGAACCCAGCGGCGATTTGCACGGGGCCAACCTCATCCACGCCCTGCGGCGGCGTCAGCCCGACCTGACGATCGACGGCTTTGGCGGCGAACGCATGGCGTCGGCCGGCTGTCGCCTGCTGTATCCCCTCTGTGATCTCGCCCTCGTCGGCATCTTCCGCGTCCTCGCTAACTTGCCGCGCTTCTTGCGCTTTCTCAGCATGGCCGACCGCGTGTTTGAGCAACAGCGGCCCGACGCCGTGATCCTCATCGACTACCCCGGTTTCCACTGGTGGTTGGCCCGGCGAGCGCGGGCGCACGGAATTCCGGTCCTGTACTTTGTACCGCCGCAGATCTGGGGTTGGCTGACCGGCCGTGTCAAGAAGATGCGCCGCTTAACCGATCGCGTCCTCTGCACGCTGCCGTTTGAAAAAGAGTGGTATCGCCAGCGGGACGTGGCCGCCGAGTACGTCGGCCATCCGTATTTCGACGAGTTGCGCCAGCAGCGTCTGGACAGTGCGTTCGTGGCGACCCAGCGCGAACGGCCGGGCACGGTGATTGCCCTTCTGCCCGGCTCCCGCAATCAGGAATTGCATTACAATCTGTCGTCGCTTGCTGCGGGCCGCTGGCCTCATTCACGCACGCCGGCCCGATGTGCGTTTTCTCGTCGCCTGCCTGCGCGAGAGCCAGCGCCGTCACGTCGAGACCCAGGTTCGGGGTATGAGCCTGCCGATCGAGGTTCACGCCGGACGGACGCCGGAGATCATTCACCTGGCTCATTCGTGCCTGGCCGTGTCCGGTTCGGTCAGCCTGGAACTGCTTTATCGCTGCAAGCCGTCCGTGGTGCTGTACCGCCATCACGCCATCAGCATCGTGCTGGCACATCTGCTCAAGCGCGTGCCGTACATCACGCTGGTCAACCTGCTGGCGAACAAGGAGTTGTTCCCCGAGTTCTTCGGTGTTAGCTGCCCGGCCGAGACGATGGCGGCGCACATCCTGCACTGGCTGAACGATCGCGCGGCGTATGAATCGCTGTGCGGCGAGCTGGCGACGCTGCGCGACCGCGTGGCCGAGCCGGGCGCTGCGAACGCGCCGCTGAGGCGGTGCTGGCACTGGTTCGCGGCGAACGCCACGGCGATCGGCCGTTGGCCGCCTAAAAACCATCATCCCTTCAGCCGTCGTGCCAGGGTGTCGATGCGGTCCCGGCATTCGTTGCGTGCCTTGGCGTAGCCCTTGGGATCGACGCGGCCCGCCTTCAGATAATCGAGCACCACCGCCTCGGCGGCCATGAACTCGGCGCAGGCCATGCGCGACCAGCGAGGCGATCGCCAGCGGGATCGTCGTCACGCCGTTGCGGTCACCGTGCAGCAGGTCGCCCGGATAGACCGTCACGCCGCCGACGTGGACCGGCACGTGCAATTGCGGAAAATGACAGTAGCCGTGCGCGCGGGATCGTGCCGTCGCAGAAGCAGGGGAAACCGCAGCGCCTCGACCTGATCGAGATCGCGGCCGGCCCCGCTGGTGATGAGTCCGGCGGCGCCGAACGTCTTGTACGTGGTGGCCATCACCTCACCGAAGGTCGCCGCTACCGGCGGGTTGTCGATGTCCTGAAAAACGACCACGGGCGGCCCCGGCATCTGCGCGAACGACTCCACCTGCTCGACCAGTCCGGAATAGGCGCCGCCGCTCCAGGGCAGGGCGGCCGAGCGGAACGTGGCCGTGCTGGCGAAGCCGACCATCGGCGGCAGCTTGGGATAGCACGCCTGGATGCGGCGATCCATGTAGCCGGCCGTGCGCGGATACAGGTCGAACAACTCGATCACGTTGCACACTGTCGGCGTGTCGTAGCGGCGCAGCAGTTCCAGATCGGCAGCGGAAACCTTGGGAGTCGGCATCGCGGAAACCTCGTCGGGGACTCGGAAGCAAAACGGGCTGGTCGCATGGTACGCCCCGCCGCGTCGCGCTCCAAGAGAAAAACCCCGATTGTCAGAAAAGGCGCGGCGGAAGACAATAAGGGGCATGAGGCTCTTTTTTGCCCTCTTCTGGCTGGTGTGCGCGGCGGGACTATTAGCGTTCGAGCACGCCGTCCACCCCACGGCATTTCACCGAGAGACGGGTCTCTCTGAGAGCTGGTTGATGCTGGCCTTCGCCGTTTACAATCTGGTGCGCTGGTGGAGCGGACACGCTTACCGTCAAAAGCAACGGACGCAACTCCCTTCGCGGGCCATTCGCAAACGAAAAGCGCAAGGCGGATCTTCAGAGCCGCCGGACCCGAATTTTGACTTCACCGAAGAAAAATAGATATCGGCGAACCCGTTGCCGTAGGGTGGGCCGAGTCTTCGAGGCCCACCACACCGCTGCTGGTGGGCCTCGAAGACTCGGCCCACCCTACAACGAACTACAACGGATCGTTCGCCCGGTTACGGCACGGCGCGATGAGGATTACTGCCGAACGCGGCGACAGGATGTAATGATCCGCCGGCCGCACCGGGACGGCGTGTTCCGCTTCCGTGATGTCGTCCGGCGAGTCCAGGTTCGTGTCCACCAGGCGACGCCATTCATGGCGGCCGTGGTGCGACGGCAGTTGGAAGCGCCGGCTCTCCCAGTGCGAATTGAACGTCACGTATAGATCCGGTTGGCCGTGCTGTCCGTGCAGGTGAAATGCCAGCGTCCGCGCCGCCCCGGTCCAGTCCGGATCGCCGAGCTTCGTGCCGTGCCAGCTCACATGGTTGACGAACTCCTCCCGGCTCAGCGTGAAATGCTTCTTCCGCAACGCGATCATTGTGCGCACGAACCGCACGAGACCGGCGTTCTGTTGCATCAGGCTCCAGTCCACCCAGGAAATCTCGTTGTCCTGGCAGTAGGCGTTATTGTTGCCGCGCTGCGTGCGAGCGTACTCGTCGCCGTGCGACAAAAACGGCACGCCCTGCGAGAGGAGAAGCATCGTGAAATAATTGCGCATCTGCCGCTGGCGCACCGCGTTGATGGCGGCGTTGTCCGTCGGTCCCTCCTGGCCGTAGTTGGCGCAGAAATTGTCGTCCCAGCCGTCGCGGTTGTGCTCGCCGTTGGCCTCGTTGTGCTTGCGGCTATAACTGACGAGATCGTTCATCGTGAAGCCGTCGTGGCAGGTGATGAAGTTGATCGAGTGGTAGGAGCCGCGGGCCGTGTCGCCGTACAAATCGAGGCTGCCGCAGATGCGCTTGGCGACGTTGGCCGTGGCGCTGGCGTCGCCGCGGATGAACTTGCGCACGTCATCGCGGAAAAACCCGTTCAGCTCGACCCACCGGCCCCAGTTCGGGAACTTGCCCATGCGCGACAGTCCCGCCGCGTCCCACGCCTCGGCGATCAGCTTCGCATCGGCTAAAACCGGATGCTCGGCGATGTGCTGGATCAAGGTCGGCTCGTCGAGCACCTTGCCGTTGGCCCCCCGGCCGAGGATGGCCGCCAGGTCGAAACGGAAGCCGTCCACATGCATTTCCGTGACCCACTCGCACAGGCTGTCGAGGATGAGGTCGCGCACCAGCGGGTGATTGCAGTTGAACGTGTTACCGCAGCCGGAGAAGTTGTAATAGCGACCTTCCTTGTCCAGCATGTAATAGATACCGTTGTCCAGGCCGCGGAAGTTCAGGGTCGGGCCGTTCTCGTTGCCCTCGCAGGTGTGGTTGTAGACCACGTCGAGGATCACTTCGAGTCCGGCCTTGTGAAACGCCTTCACCATCTCCTTGAACTCACGCACCTGCTGACCGGCGCCGGCCGCGTATGCCGCCTTGGGCGCGAAGAACGACAGCGGTGAATAGCCCCAGTAATTGAGGAGCATTTCTCCGGTGTGCGGATCTTGCCGCGGCGTGCTCCAGCTCGTCGAACTCGAACACCGGCATGAGCTGCACCGCCGTCACGCCCAGCGATTGCAAATACGGAATCTTCTCGATCAGTCCGCGATACGTACCGGGGTGGGTGACGCCGGACGAAGGATGGCGTGTGAAGCCGCGGACATGCAATTCGTAAATAATCGTTTGCGCTAGCGGCGTGCGCGGCGGCACATCGTCTTGCCAGTCGAAATCATCGGCGACGATCCGGCCGCGGCGCATCCCGTGGGGTTGGCCCCATTGCGCGTTGCCGCCGACGGCGCGGGCGTATGGGTCGAGCAGTACCGCAGACGAGTTAAAGCGATGGCCGGACTTCGGGGCGTTCGGCCCGACGACTCGATAACCGTACTCAACGTGCGGCTTCAAACCGTGGACGAAGACGTGCCAGACATCGCCGGTCTTGTGGACGGTGGGATCGAGGGGGATTTCCGCGATCGGCTCTTCGCGCCCCTCGAGGAACAGCACCAGATGCACGGCCTGGGCATGTCGGGAAAAGACGGCGAAGTTAACGCCATCCGCGCGACGCGTCGCGCCAAAGGGCCGGCCGGAACCGCGGCTCGTCTTGTACGCTTTCAGCGTCGCGACCCGCAATGCCGGCAAATTTTGAACCCGATCGTGTTCCGATAGAGGCGGTATGGTTCTCTGGCCGAGCATGACAGTCCCCGTTGTGCGTGGACGGCGAAACCGGGCGCGGGTTCCCCGCGCTCCTTTTCCTCTTATCGGTAATCGCCTCTCGGAATATCCGACCCACGCCGCCAATTTTTCTTGCCTGTTCCGCCCATACCCCTTACCCTCCATCGTCGGTAAGGGGGGCAGCGCGTCGAAGGAAGACCGGCCGTTTGAAGCGGCCGGGTGGTGCGTAAGCGTCCGCGCCTCACTCTCATGCAAGAGAGATGCCGGAAATTGAGACGATGGGAAAGTGGGGAAAAGTTCCCGTTCAGCGACTTTTTTGCGCAGCGTCGCTGACCGAAGATTACTCCCCTGCAAAAAGCTGGTAATCCAACTTGGGGAACACCGCATCCATGTATTCCAGCGCCTGGAGCCGCGTGGGGTCGAGTTCCCGGCGGTCGAGCCGGGACAAAAGGTCATGGAAGCGGTGCATGTGGTCGTGAAAACGGCGGCGGGCGTATTGCTCGGTCGTGCCGTTGGTGATGATGAACGGCCAATCCGACGCCTGGGCAAGCATTAACTCACGCCCGGCCTGCCGCAAGGCGCGGTCCTCCAGACTTCCCAGCGATGGGTAAGGATGTGCCCGCACCGATTGGCGCATCCGCGAGGCCGCCTCGTGCAGCGGCCGCCACATCCATTCCGTCTTCGGATTGACCCAGTGCTCGCTGTAGCCGTTGCGGCCCCAACTGCTCTGCGCCGGCATCCGCGCTGCTGCACCGGGTAAGTGGCGAGATACGTACCCGGCGTGGACAGTTCCAGGTCGCCGCCCTGCGACAGCTCGCGCAGCACATGATAAATCCACTGCGGCCCCTCGAACCACCAGTGGCCGAACAGTTCCGCGTCGTAGGGCGAGACGATGGTGCAGGGGAACGGCATCCCGCCGCCGGTGCGCCGCGCCTGTTCACGACATCGGTTAGCGAAGTCGCGGGCGTGCTTGACCGCCGCCTCCGCGCCCCAATCCGGATTATACAGGTGCTTATTGTTCGTTTTACCCGTGATGCGGTGGTACTTGATGCCCGTGTTCTGACGGACGCCCTCCGCGTACTGGTACGGTTCGAGGTAATCTTGATCGAGATCGAAGCCGATGTCGCGGTAGTATTCGCGGTAGTTGTGGTCGGCCGGGTAGCCGACGCTGGTGCTCCAGACCAACTTGGAGGTCATCGGGTGCCGGCCGAACGCCGCCACGCCGGAAGGACAGTACATGGGCGCATGCACGCCGAACGCCGGCGCCGGGTCTGCGTGCTCGATGCTGTGGCCGTCCACCAGGAAATAGCGGATGCCGGCCTGGGCCAGCACTTCATCCAGACCCGGATAGAAGGCGCATTCGGGCACCCACATGCCTTTGGGCTTACTGCCGAAAATGCGGGCGTGCTCGTCCACGGCCGTGAACACCTGAGCGCGCACGGCGCTCGGCTCGGAACTCAGAAGCGGTAGGTAGCCATGCGTGCCGGCGCAGGTAATCAGCTCCAGATTGCCCGATTCCGCGTACTGCTGGAAGGCCGTCACCAGTCGGGTGCCGCAGCGGTCCACGAAGATCGTTCGCGCTTCCTCGAACAGCTGCCGATACATCTCGGCCAGTGCGTTGACGTCCGGCCAATCCTTCGTCCGCTCGCACTCTTTCTCGGCCAACTCCAGCGACAATTCCAGGTGGCGCAGGCAGCGATGGCGCAGGAGCGAATCTTCCATCATGTTCGCCAAAGTCGGCGAGACCGACAGCGTCAGCTTGAAACCGGCCCCCTCGGATTGCAAGCGATCGAAAAACTTGATGAGCGGGATATAGGTCTCGGTGACGGCCTCGAAGAACCAGCGCTCCTCCAGAAAGCGGTCGTACTCGGGATGGCGGACGTAGGGCAAGTGGGCGTGCAGAACCAGCAGCAGATAACCCTTCGGCATGTTGATCCTCAAGAAGAGAATCACCACGAAACACACGAAAGACACGAAAAAAAGACAAAGAAAAAAGTCGAATCCATTCCGAATCAAAAGCGCCTGTAAAATCCGTTTTCTAACTCTTCTTCGGTCTTTTTTTCGTGTCTTTCGTGTGTTTCGTGGTGAAATGTCTTTATGCTTTCACAGCGACGCCCATCAGTTCTTCGATCTGCCCGGCCACGTCGTTCCAGCCGAAGCGCTCTTCGAGCTTCTGGCGGCCTTTCTTTCCGAGGGTGAGACCGAGTTTCTCGTCGTAAAGAAGGCGCTCGACGCCCCAGACGACGCTCTGTTCGACGGGGTAGACGAGCAAGCTGTCGTGTTCGTGTTCGAGCAGGCCAGGGGCGGCCTGGTGCGTGGCAACCACGGGCCGGCCGGCGGCCCAGGCGGCCTGGATCGGCCACCACGGCGTCGATTCGCGGCTGGGCACGGCGATGATGTCCGCCGCCGCGATCAGTTCGCTCATCGGCTGGCCCACCACGCTGCCGGGGAAGCGGATGGCGTGATCCAGCAAGAGATATCGTGAGTAGACCCGCAGTGTCCAGTACGTCGGGCCGTCGCCGACGAGGATCAGACGCGCTTGCTTGTGGTTTTTGAGGATCGCCGGCATCGCTTTGACAAGAAGGTCCGGGCCGTAGCGATCGCTGATGTCGCCGACGTAGAGGATGGTCGGATCGACCGGGCCGACCTGAAAGCGGGCCTTGACCTGGCCGGCGTCGAGCTTGCTGTCAAACGATGCGACCGGGAAGGGATGGCGGGCCGTGACAAGGCGACCGGCGCACTCCGGCACCCAGAACCGGGCCGAATCTGACGCGGCCGGCTGCTGGCTGAGGACGACCTGCGCTTTGCGCAGGATCGTCCGTTCCAGCTCGTCGATGCGCTTGCTGACCGGCGAGGTCATGTCGCTGCGCTGGCGTTCCAGCGAGGCGATGGAAAAGATCGTGCGGTTGTTCTTGATGCCGCGCAAAAGACCCAGCGGGCCGGCCCCTGACCATTCGTAGCCGATCAGCGTGACGTGCGGGCTGCCACCCGGATACTCCTTCAAAAAGGCGTTGGCCGCACGCCGCGTGAACTCTTCCACTCGCGAAAAGTAGTCCGTGCCCTCGCAATCCCCAACGGGATGCGCGCGCAGGTCGGGCAGGTCCAGACCGAAGGGCTGGCGTGTGAACAGATGAACGCACGTTTGCCGTCGCGCTAGGGCGGCGACAGTGTTAGCGATGGATTGGCCGATGGCGGTCTCGGGACCTTCAAAGCAGAACACGGCCAGCGCCGGCCGAGCGGCGTCCGCCGGCTGGCCGGAGGTGCTGCCGATCCGGGATGAAGGGCCAGTTCGCTTCATCCGCTTCTCTCGTTTGGTATGCGCGCCGTTGAGCGTGGGGTGCCCGTTGTGGGTTGTAACCCCGTTTTCGGTGGCCGGTCCCTTGGGGGCAGCGTGCCCGTTGTCGGCGGCCGGGGCATCCGTGGTCGGGGTACGCCCGTTGGGGTCGCTTTCGCTCGTGGCCGGGGCCGGGTCTCCATCTCGGCTCAGGGCAGTCGGTATCATGGCAAGTCTCCTCTCCTCGGCCAAGCGGCCGGCGGTTGCAGCATCTGCGTTTCACATCTCCGTTGCCGTCAGTTCCGGAAAACAGTGGGCGCACAAGTCCAGATAGTGGCGCGTCATGTCGCTCCAGCTCTGCACCGAGCCGTCGCCGCGTTTGCCGTTGCGCCCCATCCGTTCCGCATGGGTCAGGTCGCCGAGGATGCGATCCAGCGCCCGAACCATGGATCCGGGGTTGTCGTAGGTGAGCAGGCCGTTTTCCTCGTGCCGAATCAGGTGGGCCGGCCCGCCGTGCGTGGTGACGACCGGACGGCCTGCCTTGCGGGCCAGGTCCACCACCGCGTCGTCGAACGGCAGCCGGCAGCGCGAGGGCAAAACCAGCGCCTCGGCCGCCCGCACCAGCCGCGTGACCTGCGGCCCTTCGCGGTGGCCCACGACACGCACGGCGTGCGCCACCCCCAGTTCGCGGGCGCGGTTCTCCAGGTGGCTGTGCATGCTGCCCGCACCGATGAACGCCAAACGCAGGTTGCCCGTCCGCCGCAGCAGCACCGGCAACGACTCGACGAGAAGATCAACACCCGCGGCGTGTTCCAGCGGCCCGATAAAGAGGATCAGGCGGTCGAGTGGGCCGACGCCGATCTCCCCCTTGGCGTGTCCGTAATCGAGGGGGCAATCCCACTCGTTGGCGACCCGGCCTTCCATCGGGAAGGCTCGGACGCGCTCGCCGTCCACGCCCAACTCGGTGACGGCCCGTTCGCGCAGCCAGTCCGGGGTCAGAACGCAGCCGGCGAAGCGAGCCACGGTACGTTCCGCGGCCTGGATCGAGCGCGAAAGGAAGGTAACGGGATCGCCGTTGCGCCGCGTCGCCTCCACCGAGGTCAATGATAGGATGCGCGGCCGGCGCACGCGGGACGCCGCCAGTCCCGTCATCCATTCGTGGTGGTGCAGCAGATCGAACGGTGGCACTTCGCGCAGGCGCTGCTCGACCGCACGCGCGAACGCCTGGGCCGACTCCAGCGGTGATTCTTGCGCTTCGACGGGGAGCGGGTGATAGCGGACACCGTCCACATCGCGCGGCTGATTCATCACCTCGGACGCGGGAACGAAGACGTGGACCTCGTGTCCGAGTGCCCGCCCGTGCGTGGCCAACTCGCGGACAAATGGCGTGGGCAGACCGTCGCCGTTGACCGCGAAAGTGAAAGCGGCGATGCGGAGCGGATGGCGCAGTTTGGGGCGGCGGCGTTCGTGCAGGAAAGTCGCCTGCTCCCAGACGTTGCCGGCCGGTTCAATCCGCCAGCGGTCGTCCACGTAGAGGGCGGATTGATCGCGGTTGGAGGAAGCCTTGTCGCGCGCGAACTGCACGGTTTGGGAGCGTGCGGCGGGCAGGAACTCGCCGCTGCGGAGGACAAAACCGACTTCCGCGATCTGCGATGTCCCCGGCCGAGGCAACTGGAAGAAACGCTGCCCGCACAGGCCCGGCAGCGGCTCGTCCTGAATGCGGTTGGCGTTGAAGCCGGTAAATTGGATATACGAGACATCATAAAGACGCAGAACCAGCCGGCAGTGATGCCAGGCCGAGCCGCGCTGTCGGGCCGTCTGCTCGACCCACTCCGGCCGGATGTGCCAGTGGGCGAACCCCTGGTGGGGCGACACGGCCGCCAGGCCGACGTGGTCGCCGGAGGGCGCGTAGGCGTCGGCGGGCTTTTCTTCGCCGATCTCCCAGGCGCAGCGGCGCAGCAGCTCCGCGTCCGGCGTGGCGGAAGCGCTCGTGCGATATTCTACCTGCGCGGAGGCAATCTCCCCTTCCCAAGCTACGGTGCCGGGGGAGACGAAATCGAGCAGACCAAAGCTAGGGGTGTCCATGAGTACTCAGGCATCCATTCTTCAAATTGATTATTTCAGATTGATGATTGATGATTTTTTCAAATCATCAATCATCAATCATCAATCTGAAATCCGTTTCAGGCGACGCTGGCGTAGACGGCTTCGGTTTGCTCGGCGATGCGGTCCCAGCTGAAGGCAGCCTCGACCGCGGCCCGGCCGTTGCCACCCATCCAGCGGCAGCGGCCGTGGTCGGCCAACAGCGTGCCCAGGCCCCAGGCGACAGAGTCCGGCGTGTCATCCACTTGCAGGCCGTTGATGCCGTGCCAGACGAACTCGGACGGCCCGCCGCGCTTTGTACTGACGACCGGCTTGTGCGCCGACCATCCCTCCAGGATGACGATGCCAAACGGCTCGTTGCGGCTGGGTACTGCCACGATGTCGCACGCCTTGAATAGATCATGCAACTCCCGGCCGCGCCGGTCGCCCAGGATGCGCAGCGCGTGGGCCACCCCTAACTGGTGGGAGATCGTGCAGACGTCGTTGCGCATATGTCCGTCGCCGGCGAAGACGAATTTGGTATTCGGATAATGGCGGAGGATGTGGGGCATCGAGCGGACGAGAATGTCCGGCCCCTTCTGCACGACCATGCGGCCGGCGAACAGCACGGTCGGGTCGAGCGGCCCGATGGCGTAGCGGCGCTTGACCTCGCCCGGATCGACGGGGTAGTCGAAATTGCGGGCGTTGACGCCGTTGTAGACGACGGCGGTCTTGTGTTCGGGGCACTGGTACAGCCAGCGGATCTCGTCCCGGAGTTGATTGGAAACGGTGATGACACGGTCAGCGCAATAGGTGCCGTGCCGCTCGTGGTCCTGCACGCGGTGCGCTTGGCCGCCGAAAAATTGATTGCCGTTGCGGCCATACTCCGTCGAGTGCATGGTCAGGACGGCCCGGCGGCCGCGGCCTTCCTTGATCCACACGAGCGCGTTGGAAGCGAGCCAATCGTGGGCATGGATAATGTCGAACCGGCCGACGTGATCTTCCACGGCGAAAAATTCGTGGACGAAGGCCCGGCACATGTTGTTGATTTCTTCGACGAAATTCGAGTGCAGCGCGAAATTGCAGCGGTGGTAGTGGACCTCGTCGATGCACTCGTACGGCGCCTGCTGGTTGCCGCGGCGGGTGAAGACGTGGACTTCGTGCCCCCGCCTATCGAGGGCCGCCGCCAACTCGGTGACGTGAACGCCCACGCCCCCCACGGCGATACTGTGCAGTGTCTCCCACGAAAACAAGGCAATCTTCACGGTCGTCCTCCTGGTGTACCCTGCATCCGTGCGGCGAACAGCTTCCGTTGCTGGCACATAGCCCCCGGCTTGCCGGGGGTGAACTGTCCCCCGGCAAGCCGGGGGCTATGTGCCCCGAATGACTGAACGGGCGATGCGAACCACAGTTCCGGTTTACGTTTTGTTTGCGGGGCGGGCCGCCGGTTTCATTAAGTCCGGCGACAACTCATTTCGTTGCTTCCCAGAGGCCACAGCGAGTCGGTTGTGGAGAACGGCAGGCAGCCGGCTCGGAGAGGAACAGGCACGTCCTCCCTCAATGGGGCCACGGCCCGTTGGCCGAGAGGCACTTCCCCCGCGCAAGATGCAATCGTTCCGCAAAGCGCGCAATCCTTTTGCAATTGGCAGACCAATTGTCTGATGAATCACCCGGGGCCTCCAACCCTTGAGCGTTTTATGATGATGGAGTTTGCGGCGATGGTCAAGGGGAGAAATTTATTTGGCCTTCCCTTGCCTTGCGTTCGGGCGTCGTCGCCTGTTTTCCGGGCACACCGGCGTCCCAGAAGCACTCCTTTTCCCTCACATAACGGACCCCGCATCAGGCCAGGGCCATCAGCAAATCGACACGATTTGATGCCATAGTCGCCCGCCGCGGAGCTTGCGTGACCCTTGCGGCGATCTCCGGCGATCCATAGCATGAGCGTTGGGTGGCCCTCCTACCTCCCTGAAGGCCAATGGACGAGGGCAATTCGCACCGGAAGTCTCCTTCCGGTCGGCCAAGGTCAGACGGCTCCGGTGGAGGTCTGGACCGAGGATTGCTCGTCGTCTGTAGTCAATTACCTTGCAATCAACTTTATGCTTATCTGGGCGTCTGTCAAGAGGTTCCTGCCGGTTCTTTGTCACCGACTCTTGCTCGGCTGCTGGCTCTTTTTGGGCAGCGGCGGCATCGCCACGGCGGATGAGGAGGCCAAAACGCTGGTGTTTGTCGTGCGAACGGCAGGCGGCGAACGGGTACGCGGGGTCTGGCGTGAGCTGAAAAACGATTGGTCCGTGCGCGTGGGCGAAGGCGACGGGACGCCGGTAGCGGGCGACGAAGTGCTGACGGTGCGGCGTGCCGACGTGCCCTTGCCCCCCTTTCCCGTCGAGGATCACTTGCTGCTCGCCAACGGCGACCGCCTTCCCTACACCTCGCTTCGGCTGGTCGGTGAAACCTTTCGTCTCCGCCATGCTTGTCTTCCGTCGGGTCAGGAGGCGACTCTGCCGTTAGCCGCGGTTTCGTTGCTCTGGCGCATGGCCCCGGAGCGGACCCTCGACGCCCAGCGGCTCCGCCGCCGTCTCAGCAGCGGAACCCGAACGCGCGACACCGTCTGTCTCCGCAACGGTGACGTGGTCGCGGGGGTGCTGAATGGCCTGGACGAAAAGAAAGTCGAGATGGAGGTGGACCGGAAGCGCGTAACGCTGAATATGCCGCAGGTGGCGTACATCGCCTTTAACACCGAATTGGCCGACTCACTGCGGCCCAAGGGGGTCTACGCCCGGCTCATCCTCACCGGCGCGGCCGGGGCTGGGCACTCGGCTTTCGCTGACCTCGGCCACCGTGGATGGCGTCACGCTTACCGGCACCACCGTCTTTGGTGCACGCCTGGGCGTGCCCCTGGCGGAGGTCGCGGGACTGGATCTCTATCAAGGGCGCTCGGTCTATCTTTCCGACCTGAAGCCGAGCCGATACGAACACCGCTCGTACCTTGATGACAAATGGCCCTTCGCCGCCGACGGCAACGTCGCCGAACACGATTTGCTGCTAGGCGGCTCGACCTACGACAAGGGCATCGGCCTGCACAGCCATTCCCGACTGAGCTACCGGTTGACCGGGGGCTACCGTCGCTTCGAAGCGTTGGTCGGACTCGACGACAAGGACGGCCGGCGCGGCAGCGTGCGCATCCGCGTGTTGGCGGACGGACGGCCGCTCGATCTCGGCTCAGACCGCGAGGTGACGGCCGAAAGCGGACCTTTGCCCGTCGGCGTCAGCATCGAGGGCGTGCGCGAGTTGACGCTGGAAGTCGAGTTCGGGCGCGGCGGCGACGTGCAGGATGTGGTCGATTGGATCGATGCTCGCCTCATCAAATGAGTCCACATAGCCCCCGGCTTGCCGGGGGACATTCTTCACCCCCGGCAAGCCGGGGGCTATGTGAGATGAAACTTCTGCTGACTAACGATGATGGTGTGGACGCACCCGGCCTGGAAGCGCTGCGCCGGGCCGCCGCCGCGCTCGGTGAGACGGTGGTGGTTGCGCCCATCGAGGCGCATTCCGGTTGCAGCCATCGCGTCACCACGCACGAACCGCTCCGCCTGGCCGAACTGGCGTCCGGCCGGTTCACCGTCGCGGGCACGCCGGCCGATTGTGTCCGCGTCGCCCTACATACGGTCGCGCCGGATGCGGCTTGGGTTCTCGCCGGCATCAACGAAGGCGGCAACCTCGGCGCGGACGTGTACCATTCCGGCATCGTGGCCGCCGTGCGCGAGGCCGTCCTGCACGGCTTCCCAGGAATTGCATTTTCGCACTACCACAAAAGAGGCCAGGCGATCGACTGGCCCCGCGCCATCGCCTGGGTGACGCCGCTCTTACGCCGACTGCTGCAAGAACCTCGGACGCCTGGTGTCTACTGGAACGTCAACCTGCCCCACCTGGAGACGGGCGCGCCCGAACCGTTGGTGATCGTCTGCCCTCTTGATCCGCAGCCGTTGCCGTTGAGCTTCCGCCGCGAGGGTGAGATGTTGCACTACGACGGCGATTATCACGGCCGACGGCGCCAGGCCGGGGCCGATGTCGAGGTCTGTTTCGGCGGCGCCATCGCCGTCACACGGCTAGCCTTGTTCTGATCCGATGGTTCCCCCATTTCCTCCAACGTTCCCGGCTTGCCGGGAAAAGACAAGACCCCGGCAAGCCGGGGGTTATGTGCCTAGGATTTCTATCCCCCGGTTATGCCGAAAGTTTCAAGAAGTGGGGTTATGCCGGTCGATCCCACTAGGGGTAAGAAAGGCGCGTCGTGCGAAGGCACGACGTGCCAGGGACGACCAACGCCGGCGTCCGGTCCGGTATCGCGGCGTGTTGTTGGGGGACGCGATCATGTGCAGAGGCTGGATGGGCGTGGCGCTGGTGGCGGCTTACTGGTGCCTCAACGTGCCGGCCCAGGCCCAAGGGATCAGTTCAACTTACCCCAGTCCGGTCGGCGCGGCCCGTATGCCCGATCCGATCCCGTGCGGCCCGTCGTTTGGACCACCGCCCGGAGGACCTAATCTGGTGCCCGGGCCGATCCCCCCGCAGGCCGCCCCGCCGGGGCCGCCGGACTGCCTGAGCCTGCCGTTCGATCATTCCAGCGCCTTCCAGTGCGAGGACTACGTTCGGGACGGCGGCGTGTACGTGGGCTTCGGCCCGATGGCGCTGGAACGCGGCAAGCTCGGCGCGGGCGACATCGCCGTCTACAACGCGCGGCGCAGGGCATCCCCGTCGGCCATGTCATCGACGGCGCGTTCCGGCCGCCCTCGGCCGGCACTTCCTCCGCGCTGGATTTCAACAGCGTCACGCCCTCCATGGCCCTGGGCATCCGCGGCACCATCGGCACCGTGTGGGACAACCAGGGGGTGGAGTTCACCACCTTCTACGTCTGGCAGAATGACGCCACCGCCTTCGCGCGGTTGCCCAACGCGATCGATACGCTGTTCTACAACCCGCCGCTGACCCTCGCGGGCGATCATGTGTTCCGCCTGACCGATGATGTGAACCTCACGCAAGGATCCAGCATCTACAGCGGTGAACTCAATTACCGCCGTTGGAACACGGCCTTCGGCGGCCTCGAACTGATCGGCGGCATCCGCTACATCCGCCAGAACGATCAAATGGGCATCGGCATGGAAGGCACCTCCGTCATCGCCAACTCGCTGGGCCTGCCCACGCCCGGACGCGACGCGGCTCTGTACTCGGTGCTGACGCACAACAATATCTTCGCCCCCCAAATCGGCCTGGAGTACAACTGGCCGCTGTTCCGCTGGCTGTCGTTCACCGGCCTGGGAAAGGCCGCCTTCGGCGCCAACTACAGCACCACCGACGTCAACTTGCAGCGCGGCGACGGCCTAACGATCTTCAACACCCAGCGAAACAACTGGGGTTTCGGCGGAATATACGAGCTGGCGGCCTTCACGGACTTCCACATCCTGGAACGGCTGCGGCTGCGGCTGGGCTTCAACGCCATCTGGCTAACCGACCTGGCCCTGGCCAGCGATCAGGTCGATTTCAACCTCATGGGTTCCCAGGCCCGCCAGCAGTCCGGAATCACGGGCGGCCAGATCCAGCAGTTCATCCAGGCCGGCAATTTCAATGCCCTGCGGCAGGTTCAGAATGGAATCCAGCATGGCCATCACAACACCACCGGCAGCACGATTTACTGGGGTCCGCTGATCGAATTGCAATTCTTCTTCTAAGACTCTGTTTAGCGACGCTTCGCAGAAGCGTGTGGGTCGCACACGCTTCTGCGAAGCGTCGCTAAACAAGATCCTCGCCGCGTCGAATTGATCTATTCAGAAAGTCCCGCCGGGGCGTATACTTCGCGCCGCGTGTCGTGCGGATCGAGGAGGGAACGCCGTGGCCGACAACTCCAGCGATCTGGTCGTGGAAACCTTCAAGCTCACCAAGATTTACCAGAACCGCCAGATCGCCCTCAATGACGTGACGCTGCGAATCGAACCCGGATGCGTCCTGGGCCTGCTCGGCTCCAACGGGGCCGGCAAGACGACGCTGTTGCGCCTCATCATTGGCCTGCATCGCCCCACGGCCGGCTGGGCGAAAGTGTTCGGCAAGTTCATGACGCCCAACGCCGCCGCCCTGCGCCGCCGCATCGGCTACATCCCCACCAATCCCCAGTTTCCCCGTGGCATGACGCCGATCACCTATCTTGACTACATGGCCCGGCTGTTCGGCCTGCCCGCCGACGTGCGCAAGCCACGCCTCGCCTCGCTCATCCGGGCCGTCGATCTGCTCCGCGTCTCCGGCGATCCGATCGCCGGCTTCTCCAACGGCATGACCGCGCGCCTCGCCGTCGCCACCAGCCTCATCAACGAGCCGGACCTGCTCATCTGGGACGAGCCGACGCACGGACTGGACCCCGAGGCCCGCCGCAGCATGCTCGAGCTCATCAAGACGCTGGCCCGCGAGAAGACGCTCATCGTCTCCAGCCACAACCTCAGCGACATCGACGAGGTGTGCAACCACGCCGCCGTCCTCAGTCATGGTCAACTCATTTACTGCGGCTCGCTGCAAGATCTCAAGGGACGAATGCGCCGCAATCACTTCGAGTTGGATGTCGAGGGTGATCAGAAAGCGATCTCCAAGGCGACGCAGGTCATCCGCCAGTTGCCGGAGTTCAAGATCGTCAACATGAAACAGCGACGGTTGGAGTTGTACTTGCAGGACGAGTCCGTGAGCACTGCGGCGCTGGCCAATGTTTTTATGACGCTCAACGACAACAAGGTCACGCTGGTGTCGATCCGCAGCGTCGGCCAGCAAACCGAACAAGCGTTTCTCGATCTGGTCGAAAAAGAAGAGTCGCGCGGCTTCGCCCGTATCTACCAGGGCGAAGCTGCCTGACAAAGACAGATGGAACCACGAAACACACGAACGACACGAAAAAAAGACAAAAAGAAAGAGATACAAAAGCAACATGTAAGGTTCTGATCCTTTTTAATTCTTCTTTTGTCTTTTTTTCGTGTCGTTCGTGTGTTTCGTGGTTTGAATCGAGGAGCGTTCATGGATGCCGTCGCGGAAAAAAAGCCGATCACCTTCAACCGCTGGCTGCCGTACTGGGCCGTGTTCCAGGCGGACGTGCATCAGACGCTGCGCAGCTGGGTTTATCGCTTCTGGGTTTTGCTGTCGATCCTGGCCACGGTCGGCTATCTGCTTTATCGCTTCGGCATTTATCACGAGGTCGGCATCATGCAGTCGGCCTCGCAGCACATCAGCCATCTGCTGCGCTGGATCGTGCTGGGCAGCACCGCCATCATCTGCGTTTTGACGGCCGGAAGCATCTCGTCGGAACGCGGCACCATGGCCGACTCCGTCCTCAGCCGCGGCATCAGCCGCTATCAGTATTTCCTGGGTAAATGGCACGCGCGGCTAGTAACCGTATTGGGCACTTTCCTCGTGCTGGGATTGGTGACACTCCTCAGCGCCTTGCTTTTGCTGCACGAAGATTTGTCGTGGGACGGCAGCTTGGTCGGGTTGTTGACCGTGGCTTTCCTCTTGGCGGCGGTCATCACCTGCGGAGTCGCTGTCAGCGCCATCGCCAACAGCACCGTGCTGAGCGTCGCCATCCTGTGGGCGATCCTTTATGGAAGTGCATTCCTCTTGTCGTTTTTACCTTCGCACTATCCCTCGCCCGATCGTACCTTGCAACGATTGCCGTATATCTTGCAGGGCCATTATGATTTCGGGGGCCTCGTGCAGTTCGCCGGCTGGTCGGTCCTCGCCTCCTGCGTGGTCGCCCTGTTTGGGCTGATCTATTTCGCACGCCGGGATGTTTAATTTATTATTTGGGATCCTGTAAATATCGCATAATATGGATGGGGCTGACCGTCACCAACCCTTCGCCGATCATCTCACCCAATTTGGCGAGCAACGGGTCGATGCGCTCCGGCGCGTCCACGATTTCGATGCGCACCGGCAGGTTTTCGCTCAGTTCCAGGAGACGCGGCGTGTGCAGCCGATGATGCACTCCGTAGCCTTCGACACAGCGAATCACCGTCGCCCCGGCGATGCCCAGATTTTGACAGAGTTGCACGATGGCCGTGTACAGCGGCCGGCCATGCCATTGATCGGTGCTGTTGACGTACACCGTGACCAGGCGGGCGTCCGTTTCGATTTTCATCGCGGTCCCTCCCTCAGCGCGGCGGGAACAGGGCGTGGACCAGTGCCACGGCCAGAAGCACAGCCCCGAAACCCGCCAGCACGCTGCCGGCGACGTTGAGCAGAGCGAAACCCCAGCTGCCGTCTCGGATCAACCGGAAGGTTTCCCACTCGAACGTCGAGAATGTTGTGTAGCCGCCGCAGAAGCCGGTGCCGATGAGGAGATACCAGTCCTGATGTTCCGGCGGCAGGCGTTCGAGGATGAGGACGGCCGCGACGCCGAGAAGAAACGAGCCGCTGACGTTGATGACGAACGTGCCTATCGGCAGGCCGCGCGTCCACGGCTGGGCCGCGAACCAGACCCCGATTGACCAGCGGGCGTAGGTACCGAGCGCGCCGCCGACCATCAGTAGGAGCGCCTTCAACCGCAATCCTCCACGACACCTCTTCTGTTTAGCCGCGACCCGCAGGGGAGCGCGAACAGCGCTCCCCTGCGGGTCGCGGCTAAACCTCGGTGCCGCGTTAACCCCAGCACACCAAGCCCGGCTCGTAGGCGTTGGCCAGGTCGCCGTTGTGCGGCAGGATGCGCACCGCGAAACCGTGCTGGCCGCTCGACCGGCACGGAATCTTGCCCTGGAACTCCCAGACGTTGTCGTGCTTGGGCGTGCCGTTGTGGCTCAGGCTCACGACCTGCGGCCGAGGAATCTCGCCCATCGAATCGACCAGGCCGTGGAAGAGCTGCACTTCCACATCGTCCGGCTTGAACCGGCCGAGGTTGACGCGCACCTTCACCGGCAATTCGCCGCCGACCTGCATCGGGTCGGAGCCGCTGACCTCGACGCCCTCCACCTTGACCTGATTCCAGCCGCGCTGGAGTCCCTGCCGCCACTGCGCCAGCTCGTTGGCCTTGCGCAGATTGTCGGCGGTTAGACGCAAGAAGCGCTGGGCCGACGGGAGGTAGCACGTCGTCAGATACTCGGCGACCATGCGGCCGGTGTTGAAGACGGGGCAAAGGGTCATCAGCGAGCGTTTCATACGCTTGAGCCAGCCGCGCGGCAGGCCATCGGAGGAGCGGTTGTAAAACAGCGGCACCGTCTCCTGTTCGAGTAAATCGTAGATGGCCCGCGATTCCACGTCGTCCTGATAGGTCAGGTCGGTGTATTCCTCGCCGGCGCCGATGGCCCAGCCGTTTTCGCCGTCGTAGCCCTCAACCCACCAGCCGTCGAGAATACTGAGGTTCAATCCGCCGTTGCAGCAGACCTTCATGCCGCTGGTGCCGGACGCTTCGAGCGGACGGGCGGGTTGTTGAGCCACACATCCACCCCCTGGACCATGTAGCGGGCGACGTTCATGTCGTAATCTTCGAGGAAGACGATGCGGCGGCGGAACTCCGGCCGGCGGGCGAACTGCAAAATCTCGGCGATCAATTCTTTGCCGCCGTGGTCCTTGGGGTGGGCCTTGCCGGAGAAAATGAACTGCACCGGCCGTTCCTTGTTGTTCAGGAGAGCGGCCAAACGGTCGAGGTTGCGGAAGACGAGCGTGCCGCGCTTGTAGGTGGCGAAACGGCGGGCGAAGCCGATCGTCAGCGCGTCGGGGTCGAGCACTTCGTCGGAGCGAGCGATCTCGGCCGGCAGCGCGCCGCGGTTTTTGAGCTGCATCTTGAGGCGCATGCGCCGAAGGCGACCAACCGTTCGCGGCGGCGCTCGTGAGTTCGCCACAACTCGGCATCGGGAATGTTCTCGACGCGCTTCCACATGGCCGCCTCGCTGGGCCGGCCGTCGTAGGAAATGCCCATGTAGCGGTCGAAGAGCTGGATCATGTCGGGCGAGACCCAGCTGTGTGTATGGATTCCGTTGGTGATCGCGATGATCGGCACCTCGGTATCGGGCAGCTCCGGCCAGATGTTTTTCCACATCTTGCGTGAGACGGTGCCGTGCAGCTTGCTGACGCCGTTGGTCACGTTGGCCAGCCGGATGGCCAGCACCGTCATGCCGAACGGTTCATTCTGGTCGAAGGGGTTTTGCCGGCCCAGGCCGAGGAACTCGTTGCGGTCGATCTTGAACAATCCCATGTAGCTGCCGAGGTAATGCTCGATCAACTGGGGAGAGAAAACGTCGTTGCCGGCCGGGACGGGCGTGTGGGTGGTGAAGACGGTGCCGGAGGCGACGGCCTCGCGGGCGGCGTGGAAGGGCAGGCCCGTTTCTTCCATCAAAACGCGGATGCGCTCCAGTCCGCAGAAGGCGCTATGTCCCTCGTTCATGTGGCAAACGGTCGGCGGTTTGCCCAGCGCCCGCAAGGTACGGACGCCGCCAATGCCGAGGACCATCTCCTGACGGATGCGCATCTCGTTGTCGCCGCCGTACAGACGGGCTGTAATCGTGCGGTCCTCCGGCGTGTTCTGCGGGATGTTGGTATCGAGCAAATACAAGGGCACCCGGCCGACCTGAATGCGCCAGACGCGCACCTGGACTTCGCGGCCGGGGAACGGAATGCGGATCGTCAACGGCGCGCCGTCGCGGTTGGTCTCCGGAATAAGCGGCAGGTTGAAGAAATCGTTTTCGGGATAGCGCTCCTGCTGCCAGCCATCGACGGTGAGATACTGACGGAAATAGCCCTCGCGGTACATCAGGCCGATGCCGACCAGCGGCAGACCGAGGTCGCTGGCGCTCTTCAAGTGGTCGCCGGACAAGACGCCCAGGCCGCCGGAGTAAACGGGGATGCTCTCGTGAATGCCGAACTCGGCGCTGAAGTACCCAATCCGTAGCCCCTCGACGCCGGCCGCGCCGTTGCGCACCGCGTCGCCGTAGGTCTCCTGGTACCACGTCGGGGCGCTCATGTAGTTGTCGAACGCTTCCTCGACGCGCTCCATGTGGGCGAGGAAGCCGTCGTCGTGCAGGAGTTGATCGACGCGGGTGGGGTCGAGCGCGCCCAGGAGCTTGACGGGGCTGTGATCGAGAGATTCCCAGGCTTCGACGTCGATGCGGCGAAACAGGGCGGAGGCTTCGTGGTTCCAGCACCACCACATATTGTAGGCCAGCTTTTGCAGGGCCTGGAGGCGCTCCGGCAAGTGCGGCAGCACCGTGAATGTACGAATTGGTCGAGACGGCATCGCTAAGCTACCTCATCTTCCTGTTAGCGAACGGAACAAAAGCTCTGAGCGGGGGCGTAAGCCCCCTGAGCGCAGACTCAGGGGGCTTACGCCCCCCGCTCGGGAGTTCTTTCCGTGAAGCATCCTGCTGCGAGAAGCCCGAACTTCTTCGCAACTCCCATACCCTTCACGGGAAAAGGCGGACGCGCAGACAAAGCATACCCCGAAGACGCCCGGTTTTTCAATTCCGGTTTCTCCAGCTTGCCCGCTTGCCCCGGATCGTGAATCGTATATCGTGATCGAAACGCGACGTGTTTTTCGCGATTGATGGTCCCTGAGGGACAATCGTGCGAACCGTTATCACCGGCGGCGCCGGCTTCATCGGCTCTCATCTGTGCGAGCGCTTCCTCGCCCGCGGCGACGAAGTGATCTGCGTGGACAACCTCATCACCGGGGCGCTCTCGAACATCGAGCATTTGCGTACCAACGACCGCTTCCAGTTCATCCGCCACGACATCTCGCACCCGCTGGAGATCGACGGGCCGGTGGACAACGTCCTGCACTTCGCCTCGCTGGCCAGTCCCGTCGATTATCTGAAATACCCGATCCAGACGCTCAAATCCGGCTCGCTCGGCACGCACAACACGCTCGGCCTGGCCAAGCTCAAAAACGCCCGCTTCCTCTTAGCCAGCACCAGCGAAGTGTACGGCGACCCGCTCCAGCACCCCCAGCGCGAGGATTATTGGGGAAACGTAAACCCAATCGGTGTAAGAGGTTGCTACGACGAGAGCAAGCGCTTCGCCGAGGCGATCGTGATGGCCTATCACCGCTATCATAGTGTAAAAACTCACATATGTAGAATTTTTAATACTTACGGGCCATCCATGAGGCTCGACGACGGCCGGGTGTTGCCCAACTTCATGGGCCAGGCCCTGCGCGGCGAGCCGTTGACCGTCTACGGCGACGGCTCGCAGACGCGCTCCTTCTGCTACGTCGAGGACCTCGTCGAAGGGATCGTCCGCCTGCTCGAGAGCGGCTTTCACGAGCCGGTCAACCTCGGCAACCCCAGCGAGGTGACGATCCTCGAATTCGCCCGCGAAATCCTCGCCCTATCCGGCAGCACCAGCACAATCGATTACAAACCCTTGCCTCAGGACGATCCGAAGGTGCGCCAGCCCGACATCGGCCGTGCCCGCAAGCTGCTCGGCTGGGAACCCCGGATCGACCGGCACGAAGGGTTGAAACGGACTCTCGCGTATTTCCAGAGCCGCATCCGGCGGCAACCGAGCTGAGGCGAAGGGGAAAGTACTTGACAGTCCTTCCCTCGTGGGGCCACATTAAAGAGTAATGGGAATGGGAACTGTAGGGTCGTCGGCCGCGTCTCATGGATTGCGGATGCCGCCTCAGCTATTTCGTCCAATCGGCCGCAACCCGACGCCGGGTATGTCGTTTCTTCGCCTGTCCAGGGAACTTACAGCAATGGAACACTTCGCAGCGCCTTCCCGCTCGCGCCTGCCGGCCCTCGTCGCCGGTTGTTTTTTGGCCGTCTTCCTGTTCGCCTTCCTCCCTTCGGCCCTGCCGACGGCCCGTGCCCAGGATGACAAACCGGCGGCCGACGAGAACAAGAGCGCGGAGAACGCCTCGGCCGGCCAAGCGCAGCAGCCGAAGAAGTCCACCAACATCTTCATGCACATTCTGAAATCGTTGGGCTGGTTCGCCCCGATCATGCTGCTGGTCTCAATCGCGTTAGTTTCGCTTATCGTCTTATTGGCGATGGAGTTGCGCATGGGATCGGCCATCCCGCCCGGCTTCGTCGAGGATTTCACCGACACCGTCAACAAACGGAAGTTCAAGGAAGCGTACGAGATGGCCAAGGAGGACGGCTCCTTCCTCGGCCGGGTGATGACGACGGGCATGAGCCGGCTGCAGTACGGCATTGACGACGCCCGCGAGGCCGCCTTCAACATGGTCGAGAGTGTCAAAGCGGGCAAGGACCAGCTCATCACGTACCTGGCCACCATCGGCACGCTCGGACCCATGCTCGGCCTGGTCGGCACGGTCTGGGGCATGATCCTCAGCTTCATGGAGCTGGGTCGCGGTGGGGCACCCAACCCCGCCGTCCTCGCCGACGGCATCTCGCACGCCCTGGTCGTCACGCTGGTGGGCATCGGCCTGTCGGTGCCGGCCATTTTCGCGCACGCCTTCTTCCGCAATCGGCTCATCCGCCTGTCGATGGACGTGGGCAACATCGCCGACGACCTTTTGACGCAGATGTACCACAACTCGAAGAAGCCGGCGGCGTCCGAACCCGTTCCCGTCGCCGCCGACCCCCGCGTCGCTGCAGCCGCCGCCGCCAAGCCGAAATAAGTAATCAGGGGTCAGGGGTCAGGGGTCAGAAAATACCGAAATGTGTTTTTCTGACTCCTGACCCCTGACCCCTGACCCCTGGAGCTTGCCATGAGTCACGGAGCCGCCGCGGACATATCGCACGCCGAACCGAATTTGACGCCGCTTCTGGATGTGGTGCTGCAACTGCTCATGTTCTTCATGATGTGCGTCAACTTCGTCAGCGAGCAAGTCACCGAGGACATCCGCTTGCCGCAATCGCAGGCGGTCAAGCCGATGGACAAGGCCGATACCGATGTGCTGTTTATCAACTTGAAGCCGTTTGATTTGAAGGATTTTCAGGATCGAATGCCGGCCGACGTGCTGGCGCGGGTGCAGGAGAAGTTCCACGACGGCGACGAGTGCATCCTGATTCCGGGCAAGGAGCCGATGCGGCGCAGCGACCTGAACATCTGGCTCAAGCAGCAATACGCCGACGCCAAGCAGATCGCCGAGTCGGCCGGGGGATCGAAGGAGGTGAACACCGCCATCGTCATCCGCGCTCACAAGGATGCCGATTACGCCCAGGTCTTCGAGATCCTGCAAATGTGCAAGAACGTCGGCTATCGCCGGCTCAAGCTGCGGGCGCTGACCAGGAACACGCCGGGAGGTGGAACATGACCATCCGCCGCAAAACCGAAGCCGGCCCCGAGCCGACCCTGCCGGTCACTCCCATGCTCGACATGGCGTTTCAACTGCTGGCCTTCTTTGTCATGACCTATCACCCTTCCGACCTCGAAGGACAGATGGATCTGAGCCTGCCATCCGAGGCGATCACGAAGGCGGAGAAAAAGGAAGACATCGACCCCAACGTGAAGCCGGACCCCAAGCCTCTGGAGTTGCCGGCCAACTTGACGGTCCTCGTCCGGACGCAGCAGGATGGCTTCAACAACGGCCGGATCAGCGCGCTGACCTTGCAAGACGAATCCGGCCCGCAGCCGGTGGATAACCTGGATAAGCTCAAGGACGAGCTGAAAAAGCGGCGGGAGACGGTCGAGAACAAGGAGAACATCAAGATCCAGGCGGACGGCAAATTGAAATGGGAGTCGGTCATCCAGGTGATGGATGTGTGCCAGCAGGCGGGCTTCAAGAACATCAGTTTTGTGCCGCCGCCCGATTTCGGCGTGTCGGGACAATAGACGGCGACACATAGCCCCCGGCTTGCCGGGGGAAAACGAATACCCCCGGCAAGCCGGGGGCTATGTGGAGAAGGCGATCATGCTTTGCATCTTGTTCGCGCTCTCCGCCGCGCCGACCCTTTTCCAACCATATGTCGTTCAGCCGGAGAATATGGCGGTGCTTACCGCCGGCGCCGCGTTCGCGCCGGGCAACGGTCCCTGCTGTGCCATCGAGCGCCCTCGTCGCCGGCGCGCACCCGGATATCCAGGTATGGAACCTGCGCGGGCCGCTGTCCACGAAGTCGGGACGGATTCAAATCGGTGCCGCCTCGCTGTTCCTGGCCGGTTTCGGCCCGCCCGCCGGTACGCCGCTTGTCGAGTTGGCCACCCTGCAAGCCGGCGACGACCGAAGCTGCTGGGACTTGCTCGATACCGACCACTTGCGACCGTTTCCGCCCGCGCTGCTCGAAGCGGGGCTGATCCGCGACCGCAAGGGCATCTACAACGGCGATCCGGAGATCGAGGCGTACAATCAGATCCTCATTCTCGCCCATTACACTTCCGCGAAAGCGTTCGCGGGCGGGGCGCGGCGCGACCTGAAGTATGTCAACCTGTTCAACGAGCCGGAGCGCCTTCGCGGACAGGTTGTTCACGTCCAGGGCCGGTTGGTCAAGCTGCTCCGCTTCGACCCGCCGGACGAGGCACGCGGGGCGGGCGTCAGCGACCTGTTTGAAAGCTGGATCATGACGGATGATTACGGCGAAAACCCCGTCTGCGCCGTCTTCACCGACCTGCCGGCCGGCCTGACCGTGGGCAACCGCCGCCTCAACGTTCCGGTTGGGTTCGACGGGTATTATTTCAAGCGCTACCGCTACAAGTCTCCGGACACGAAAAAGGCCAACGCGTTCCGCGACGCGCCGCTGATAATCGGGCATACGCTGACGGGACAGTTCGGGCCGAGCGCGGCCGCCGAGGGCGGTGTGTCGGACGACTGGGGCCAAAACCTCATCTGGATCTTTCTGGGCGTGGTCGGCGGTTCCGTCCTGGTGGTGGTCGTATTGACCGCGTGGTTCCGTTACAATGATAGTAGGGTTCGTCGCCGGATCAGCGCTACTCGTAACGCCGGCTTCGTGCCGCCTTCTTGGGTGGATGGGGAGGAAGATATGTTCCCCGATTCACGAGCTTAGAGGATTCCGTCCATGTCAACTAACCCGCCGGAAAATGGTCGTCGCAAGGTCGTGGTCGCGCCGATCCTCGATAACGGAGACACGTCGATCGCGCGGAACGTGCCGATCTGGGTAGCCAGCGCCGTTATTCACCTCGGCATCCTCGGGCTGTTTTACTTCCTGTGCGAGCTGGTTCCCAACCTCATGCCCAGCGCCTGGGGGGGCGGCCCCGAATCGCTGTCCGAAGAGGTGGCCACCACGACACAGGTGGAGGAACAGACCAAGGAAGTCGATCTGACTAACAACACGATGGGAATCGACGACCAGATGGAGCTGGGTTACAACAACGACCGCCTTGAGGACGTGGCCGTGCCGGGCGTGGTGGACCCGACGCAATCGGCCGGCGTGCAAGGCGCGCCCGAGGACGCGGCCCGGTCCAATGTGCCGTTGCCTCCGGGCACCAGTAACGGCCTGGGCGGCGCGGCCAAACTCGATACTGGCCTGGCCCTGGGCAGTAACCTCATGGCCGGAGGCATCGGCGGCGAGAATCTCGGCAACCAGTTCGCCGGCCGCAGCGCCGCGACACGCGAGAAGATGCTTAACGAAGGTGGCGGCAACAAACAGTCCGAGGCGGTCGTGGCGATGGGGCTGGAATGGCTGGCCCTGCACCAGGCGCAGGACGGTTACTGGTCGCTGCATGAGTTCCCGCAGCACGCCCGCGACAAGCCGCGTCCGGGCGGCACCGTTCGGCCATGCAACTGCGAGCCGGGCACAACGCAGCGCAACGACATCGCCGCCACCGGTATGGGACTGTTGCCCTTCCTGGCCGCCGGCATCACGCAACGGCACTCCCAGACCGCCAAGAAGGACTACAGCAAGGTCGTGGACGGCGCGCTCAATTTCCTCATCCGCAAACAGGCCAAGGACGGAGCCTACAGCGGTGATATGTACGCCCATGGCATCGCCACCATCGCCATGTGCGAGGCGTACGGCCTGACTTCCGACCCCAAGATCAAGGCTTCCGCCCAGCGAGCTCTCAATTTCATCGCCTACGCCCAGGATCCGGCCGGCGGCGGCTGGCGCTACGCCCCCAAGCAGGCCGGCGACCTGTCCGTGACCGGCTGGCAGTTGATGGCCCTCAAGAGCGGTCAGATGGCCGGCCTGAACGTGGCCCGCAACGTCCTCAAGGCATCGGAGCGCTATCTCGATTCGGTCGAGAGCACGACCAAGAAGGGCAACTACAAATACACATCCGACAGCGGCGAAAGCCCGACGATGACGGCGGTCGGCCTGTTGTGCCGGCAGTACAGCGGTGTCAATGCCCGCAATCCCGGATTGCTGGCCGGCGTGCAGGTGTTGCGGGGCAACTCGCCGGGCAAGACCGGCAACATTTATTACGAATACTACGCCACGCAGGTGATGCACCACATGCAGGGTGAGGACTGGAACTTCTGGAACCTCGGCCCCAACGGCGACGGTAAGGGCGGCATCCGCGACACGCTCATCGCCAAGCGCGACGTGGGCACCACGCCCAAGCGGCCGCACCAGGCCGGCAGCTGGGGCGGTTCGCAGGGCGGCCGGCTCATGGCCACCTCGCTGTCGCTACTGTGCCTGGAAGTGTATTACCGGCACCTGCCGCTCTATCGCCGCGATATGGCCCTCCAGAAGGACGCGAAGTAGTTCACATAGCCCTCGGCTTGCCGGGGGTTTCATTCCCCCGGCAAGCCGGGGGCTATGTGCCAGAATTGGCGGTGTTTTCCCTATTCCCCATCGTTTCGGTTTAATCGCTGCTCTCCGCAAAGCCGATAACAAAGGAGAAGAGGGCCGGTACAGGAAACCGGTCTCGGACAGAATCCGCGCGGAAAGGAGACCCTTGCGATGGTCCGGTCACTTTGGAAAGCGGCCGTGGTCGTGGGGCTGGCCTGGACCGGCCTCGCCTGGGCGCAGACGTCCTCCCCGACTCAGCCGGAACGCTACATGACCGTGCGTGAAGAGGGCGGGGCACCCCAACGGTGCAAACTGCTCAAAACCTGGCGCGAACCCAACGGCTCGGCCGCCTACGAGGTGCAGGCCGTCCAGAGCGGCGAAGTGATGACCATCATCGAGGCGGGGCAGCCGGCGACAAATCCCAGCGGCGCGCGCTCGTTGGCGACACGCATCTTCCACTGGGGCCGAGGCAACAGACCGCCGGCCGACGCCCCGACCTCTCCGCCCGGCGCCCAAGTGTTCGCCGCCCCCGTCGTGTCCGGCATCCCGCCCGCGCCGCCGAGCGCCTGGGGCAAAACGCCTGCCACGACCTCCCGCTCGACCCCGGTTACGAACTCGGTCTCTCCACCGCGAACTGCGCCGTCCGCCCTGTCGCCGTCCGTGCCGCAGATCAACAAACCCGTCATCAACAACCGAACGATTTCCGCTCCGGCATCGGTTCCCGATCCTCTGACGCCGCGGAACAGTTCGTCCTCGATCGTACCGCCGCCGACGGCGCAGAAAACGAAGCCGACTTCCGCCACGTCTCCGACGCTGGTGTATCAGTCGTCGCCGGCCGACACGCTGACGCCGAATTCGGCGGAATCCAACCACGACGCGGATTTCCACGCCGATCATGCCGCAGATCTACAACACAACGTCCCCGACCGCGCCTTTCAAGCCGGACACGACGGCCATCCGGCCGCAACAGACCACGACCAAGTCTTCTTATCTAACGTCCACTCCGCTGCCGACCGTCGTTCAGGGCGCCAACACCGCGCCGACCACGACGACGCAGCCGCGCTTGACTCCCACTCCGAGCGGGACGTGCGTCTGTGAGACTCCGTGCCCGAGCAATTGCCAGCCGTCCAATGTCTGCTGTCCACCCGCCCAGCCAAGACAGCCTTTGATCGGACGGATCTTCAAGCCCAATCCACCCGCTACCACCGTTGTCACCATCACCCCACCGGCTACCAAGCCGGCGCCGACAAAGCTGGCCACGACGGCCACCGAGTCGGCCCAGCCGCGCGACTGGCGCGAATCGTGGGGCAAGGTCGAGCCGTGGAAGAACTCGGCTCACGCCAAGGCCAATCCGCCCAAGCCCGACCCAGCGACGCAGCCCGACCCGATCAAGGATCCCGACTGGTATCGCGGCGTGGCCATGAAGCAAGCTCTGCCCAGCAAGACGCCCGTCCAGACGACTTCGTCCAAGCCGATCTCTCCGCCGCAGACCTCGGTCGTGGCCAAGCCCATTCCGGCCATGAATCCGTCGAGAGTGTTGACGCCGCCCGGCGCTTCAACCGTCGTCACGACGACCGTCCCGCCCGCGGCCGCCACGGTTGTCACCACGACCATCCCGCAACGGACTTCGCGGCGCGGACTTCCAAGGGCAATCCGACGGAGATGGATTCCGAGGGAGCCAATGCGTTCTGGACGCCGCCTCCCCCGCCCAAAATCACGACGACACAGTACAACGCCTTCGGCCCGCGCGACGGCGGCACCCCCCCGACGACGGGCGGTGCGCCGACGGGACCGATGATGGGCGGCATGCCGATGGGTCCGATGCCGATGACGTTTCAGCCGCCGCGCCCGCCGAATCCGCCGCCCATGATGGACTCGGGTGTTCCCAGCGGCATGGCCAATGCGTTCACGGTCGCCGGGACACACCGGCCAATCCCGGCCGATTTTGGTCCGCCTCAGTATATGCCCAACGCTTTCCACGACGACCAGGCGGAGATGCAAGATCAGGGAATGGCCTCGATGCCGCATCCCAACATGCCTATGCAGGCGCCAGGAATGGCCGGTTATCCGCATCCGATGATGCCCATGCCGGCCATGCCAATGATGGTCCCGCAGCATGTGGCGGGGATCA
Source organism: uncultured Planctomycetota bacterium (assembly GCA_963767535.1). Classification (GTDB taxonomy): domain Bacteria; phylum Planctomycetota; class Planctomycetia; order Gemmatales; family Gemmataceae; genus JAJPHU01. Next base: position 1,493,443 of record CAVYEC010000003.1, on the reverse strand, counting down.
ACCCCCTTTTGAGTGTGCCGCCGTCGCCAATGCCGGCGCCGGTCGCGGCGGCCGCACCGGAATCGCTGCCGAAAACGCTGGCCACCCTCAAAGAGGCTCTGTGCCCCTCCGAGCGCGAGATGGCGGCCGAGCATTTGGGTGGGATGAACTGGCGCACGCAGCCGCATGTCGTCGAGAGTTTGACGAAGGCCGCCCGCGAAGACCCGGCCGCGTCGGTGCGTGCCGCCTGCGTTCACGCCCTGGCGCAGATGGGGGCGAACACTGCTGAGGTGGTCGCGGCCATGCGCGACTTGAAGACCGATCGCGATCCGCACGTCCGTCAGGAGGCTGAGGAGGCGCTGGCCAACCTCGGCCAGGATACCGGCGTGCGGCAGGCGTCGCACTCGCCGCGATAAGCTCCTTACCAGCCCGCAGCGCCAGCAAGGGTTCCCTTGCTGGCGCTGCGGGCTGGTTAACTGCGCCGTTTGACCATCGTGATCTCGTTGCCGCGTTCGTTGTGTTCGACGCGGTCCATGAACGTCTGGATCAACAAGAGGCCGCGCCCGCTAACGCGCTCCAGGTTGGCCGGGTCGGTCGGGTCGGGCAGCAAATCGGGATCGAAGCCCTCCCCCTCATCGCGGATCGTGAAGATGGCTTCCTGGGATGTGAGGGCGGCGCTGACGAACACCTTGCGGTCGCACCAGGGCGATTGGTGCCGCCGTTCCAGCGCCAGCCGGTGATATTCCTTTTCGTCGTTCTCGCGCAAATCCGAGGACAAACCCAGGTTGCCGTGCAGGATGGCGTTGGTCAGCGCCTCGTGCAGGGCCACGCCCACCAGCACCAGGCCGCTCGGCTCGCACAGACGCATCCGTTCCAGACTGTGTTCGAGGTGGCCGACCAGCGGGGCGACGAGAGACGTGTCGTTGTCGAGAAGATACCGCGTTTCGTAGTGGACCAGGCAATCGAGGATGCGCTGCTCGCGACGGTAGCTCTGGCTGGCCGACAACACCCCGTCGAGCGTCTCGGCCAGGTCCTTGGCCAAGCTCTTCTTGGGCACGTAACTGGCGGCGCCGGCCCGCAGGGCTTTGATGGCGATGTCCTCGCTGCCGTGGGCCGTCATGAGGATGACCGGCACGAGTGCATGTTTGACGCGGATCGCCTGCACCAGTTCCAGCCCGTCCATCTCCGGCATGAGCATGTCCGTGAGGACCACATCGGGCGTCACCCGTTGCAGGGTTTCCAGGGCTTCTCGGCCGTCGGATGCGAAAATCGCCTGCCAGCCTTCCAACTTCTGCACGATGGCGCCGGCCAGGTGGCGGTCCATGGCCGAGTCGTCCACGACGAGGATGGTGTGCGCCGGGACCGAGGGGGCGAGCGTCGCCGTCTCGGCCGGCTTTTCCGCGGGAGAATTGAGTGTGCTCATGGCGCCTCCAGTGTGTGCCGGACAGCCATCCGTCGCGGCGAGCGGCCGCGGAATGGCAAGGGGGCGAAACGCCGGAGTCTGCGGAGAGCTGCGCTGAGTGCAAGACCCCGGCGAAGCCGTCGGACACAAACTATACTTTCCTGGAAGGTACCCGTCCCGCCGTCCGAGGGCAAGGAGAAGTCGGCCGGCCGGAACGATTTTCCCCTTGCGAGCGTTTCCGGGTTTGTCTATGGAGAGGGTCCTGTCAGTGGTGTCCGTGAGGAGGTCGGTTCGTGTTGTCTTCGAGTGGTTCGCTGCCTTTATTCATCTTTCTCGCCGAGGTGTGCGTGGTGACGATCTCCACCATGCGCACCATCTTCGTGTCCCGCGGCATGAAGTTCCTCGCGCCGCTCCTGGGCATGTTCGAGGTGAGCATCTGGCTGTTCGCCATCGGCGAGGTGATGAAGAACCTCAACGACTGGACGTGTTCAGCCGCCTTCGCGGGCGGGTTCACGCTGGGCAATTTCCTGGGCATCCTGCTGGAAGAAAAGCTGGCAATCGGCAGCGTCGGCGTGCGCATGATTACCCACCGCGAGGCGAGCCGGCTCATCGAAGAGTTGCGGGCGGCCGAGTACGGCGTGACGCGCATTGATGCGGTGGGCGCCACCGGCCCGGTGCAGGTCGTTTACACGGTGATTAAGCGCAAGGAGTTGGAGCGCGTGTTGACGATCGCCCGGCGTTTCGACCCGCACGTCTTCTACTCGGTGGATGATCTGCACTCGGCGGCCGCGGGCGTTGCCCCGTTGTCGCGCCGTCGTTCGTGGAGTCTGGTGCCGAGCTTGTTTCGCTTGCAGTGCGCCGACTGACGGTATCCGTTTAGCCGCGACCCGAAGGGGAGCGCGGAACTCCGCGCTCCCCTTCGGGTCGCGGCTAAACGAAAGAAGTATGGGTCGGGAGTGCGAACATCCCTAGATGATGAACGGCACCATCTCTGCGTGGTCGAGCAAGTTCTCGAAGGGGCCGGCGAGGAAAAATTGTTCGCCGTTGACGCGGAAACAGCGGACGACTTTCAACTCCCGCTTCACCGCGAAGGTATGCGAGGAGTTGACTAGGAGCGCGGTTAGCACGTCGCCGGGCTGGTGTTCCCGATCGACCAGCACGCCGATGCCCTTGCGCGAAAGGTTTTGCACGATCGCTGTGGACTGCTCGTTCTCTCCCGGCACCTGGAGCAAGCAGAGAGTGCGCTGAACGGGCACCACCCGCTTCTGGCTGCGGCGTTCGACCTGCAACCGTCGCTGGACGAAGACGGATAGCTTGCTCCGAATAGGCAAAGTCATCAAGCAGTCCCCTCTTAAAATAATTTACGCAAGCGTAGTTCGCGGCCCGGCGCGGGTCAACCGGGCGTGTCCTCGTCTGGGTGCCGATTGTCCCATTTTTTCTCCTCGCCTCCGGTGAAATTCGGCGGACCACGGAATTTTCTGCTCTCCCAGAAGAACCAGATGCACACGAGCAGTCCGACCGTGCCGAGGAGGGTCCACCGATTCAGTTCGTGAGGCGGCTGCACGCCGATGAGGAAGAGCAGGGCACAGCCCAGCACACAAAGCATCGCTAGCGGTCGATACCAACGGCCGAGATCCCACGGTCCCATCCGCGTCCACGTCCGGCCGTGGGCGACGAGTCCCAGGGCTGCCGGCAAAACGTACGAGACATACAGGAAGATGGCGCAGACGGCCGCGATCGTGGAATACACGCGCGAGTAGATCGTGAAGGCGATGGCGAGGACGGCCACGAGCCAGATGGCCGGGGCCGGCGTGCGGTAGGCCAGGCTGACGCGGCGGAACAGCGGCGACAAGGGCAGTCCGCCGTCACGGGCGAAGGCGTAGACCATGCGCGAGGCCGAGGTAATGGTCGCTAGCCCGCACAGGTATTGCGCCAGCGCGATGCCGGCAAACAGCATCGACGCCAGCCAGCCGGGTAGGACGGCCCGGAGTATCCACACGAACGCATTCTCGCCTTGCCGTGCCGCCTCGGATAAGTCCGGCGCCGCCAGGACCACCGCCGACAGCATGAGCCAGCCGAACAATCCGGAAACCAGCACCGAGCGGACGATGCCGCGCGGCACGTTGGCACTGGCGCCCAAGGTTTCCTCGGCCGTATGCGCGGAGGCGTCGAAGCCGGTGAATGTGTACGCGGGCAACAACAGACCCAGCAGAAACAACCAGGCGATGCGGTCGGTCCTCGGCCAAACCTCGCCCTCGCCCGCTGGCAGTCCGCTGAAGTTGGAGAAGCGCACCAATCGCGCCGGCTCCAGGTTCGGCGCGGCGACGAGCAGGGCGATCGTCAGGGCCGTGGCGATAAACAGAATCCAGTAGCCGCTGAAATCGGTCAGGCGTGTCGTCCAGCGAATGCCGGCGTGATTGCACAACGCCTGCGATCCGGTCAGCACGGCCATCACCGCGACGCGCACCATCACTTGCTCGCTTTCCGAGAGCGAGCGGGGATCGTAGCCGAGCCAGGGGCCGAGGGCGCTGGTGACAAATTCGTAAGTTCCGACGTTGATGGCGGCCAGCACGGTGATAAGCCCGGCCAGGTTGAACCAGGCGGTGACCCAACCCCAGCCGCGACCGCCGAGGATCGCAGCCCAATGATAAAGCCCGCCGGCCGTCGGGAACGCCGACGCCACCTGTCCCATCGTGGCGGCCACGCTCAGCGAGAACAGACAAGCCAGCGGCCAGCCCAGCCCAATCGCCGCCCCGCCCACACTGCACAGACCGACATGAAATGACGTGACACCGCCTGCCAGGATGCAAATAACGGACATGGAAATGGCCAAATTCGAGAAGCCGCTCATGCTGCGCTGCAATTCCTGCGCGTAGCCCAGACGTTTCAGCGTCTGCTCGTCGTCGGCTCGGATATGGGCTTCGTCGGCCGGTTCGCTCATGCGTCTCCTTCACGCGGCGTTCCTTCTCCCCTCTCCCCCGCTTCGGGGGAGAGGGGTTGGGGGTGAGGGGGAGCGGGGAGTGAGGCGAGCAATTCCTCCTTGACGGCAAATCCGCTCATCTGCCGGCGGCGCATCTGCTCGGCCAGCGCCATGATCCGCCGCGCCGCCTCCGAGTGGCCGACGCCGCGAGCATGTATGTTCGAGATGAGGTTGCGCTGCGCATCCGTGTGACCCGGACGCGGCCGATAGGCGAGATAAGCCGACAAACTCTCCGCTGTGGCCAATCCGGGCCGTTCGCCGATAAGGAGAACGACGACTTCGGGATCGAGAATATCGCCGATGTCGTTGAGTACGCCGACGCGACAATGACAGACGAAGAATGGACGGCCGAAGCTCCAGCCGCGCCGCGCGCCTCCTCATCGAGAAGGGGTAAAAGTCCGGGCACCTGCACCGCGACCGCCGCCGCCGACAAGCCATCGCCGATCGCCACCTGCACGACGCAGCGAGCGGAACACTCCTTGCGGATCGTCTCCCGCGCAGCGTCGTCGAAACGCCGGCCGAGGTCAGGGCGGAGCAAATATTGCTCTTTCGACTCGGCCCGTGTGCGTATCTCGAACAAGCGAAATCGCCGCACCAAATCGGCACCCAGATCGCGCTCCATGTCGATCTCGGCGTGGACCGCGTCGAGAGCAGCGGCGTGATCTTGTCGCAATTCCAGTTGCGTGGTTGTGCGGTACGAGGGACCGGCGCGGCCGACGAGGATACGTGCCGGCGTGCGGGCGCGGATGCGCGCACAGCAAGGATGATGAGTCGGAAGCAATCGGTATGGGTAGCTCAGGCATGAGGGTCGTGAAGTTGTTCGAGGAAGCGAAGGTCCGCCACACGCTGGTGATGGCTCCGGATACCGTGGATTTTATCGAAGTGGCAGAGTTTACAGCGCGGCCGGCCGCAGCCCAGTGCTCGCCGTTTGCGGAATCGGCCGCGTTGCTCATCACATGGACAGCTCGTCGAACGCCCTGCGTGTGCCAGGTCGGAATGCACCTGCCATTCTCGGTAGGTGATTGATAGTTCTTGATGCCAACGTCTCATTTCGCTTCCTCTATTGCCAGCAACCCTCCCAATCCTTGCAACAACCGCATCCTTCCCGATTCCTCACCGCCCGCCGGCCTACCCTCGCGGAAGATACCCCCCTCCTCCAACCACGCCAGAAACTCCGGGGCCGGTCGCAGGCTGAGGATTTGCCGCACGCTGGCGGCATCGTGATAGCTCGTGGACTGGTAGTTGAGCATCACATCGTCAGCACACGGCACGCCCATGAAATAATTGCATCCCGCCATCGCCAAAAGCATCAGCAAGTTATCCGCTGAGTTCTGATCCGCCGCCGCGTGGTTGGTGTAACAGACATCGACGCCCATCGGCAGACCGAGCAGCTTGCCCATGAAATGATCTTCCAGCCCGGCGCGGACGATTTGCCGTTCGTCGTACAAATACTCCGGGCCGATGAAGCCGACGACGCTGTTGACGAGGAACGGCCCCAGCGTGCGGGCCACGCCATAGGCGCGCGCTTCCAGCGTCAATTGATCGACTCCCTGATGGGCGTCGGCGGACAACGCGGCTCCCTTGGCCGGTCTCGAAATACATCACGTCGTCGCCGACCCAGGCGACCTCGCGCTTTCGATGGCTTTCCAGCACGCGCTCACGCCCCTCGCGCAGAAGCGACAGACTGATGCCGAAGGCGGTATTGGCGGCTTGCGTGCCGGCGATCGACTGAAATAGCAAATCTACCGGCGCGCCGCGTTCCAGGCAGGCGATCTGTGTCGTGATGTGGGCCAGGCAACACGCCTGTGTCGGCACCCGATACGTCTCGATGAGGCGATCGAGACCGCGCAGGATGGCGGATACCGTCTCGACGGCCTCCGTGGCGGGATTGACGCCCAGCACCGCGTCGCCGCAGCCGTACAACAAGCCGTCCACCGTCGCCAGCAGAATGCTGCCCAGGTCGTCGGCGGGGTGGTTAGGTTGCACGCGGACGCCGAGAACGCCGCGCTGGCCCATCGTGTTGCGGCAGCGCGTGACGTTGCGGATCTTGCTCGCCGCCAACACGAGATCCTTGTTGCTCATCAATTTGGCCGTCGCGGCGGCCACATCGGGATGAATGGCCCGCTGGAATGAACGAATCTCTTCCTCGCCGATCGCGTCATCGAGCAGATGTTCGCGGAATTCGCCGACGGTCAAGCCGCGCAGCGGCCGAAATGCTTCGTGATCGAGCGTGTCGAGCAAGAGCCGGCTCACGTCGTCCCGATCGGGATCGAGGAGCGGACGGTCAACAATGTCGCCGAGGGAAATGTCAGCGAGGACGCGTTTGGCGGCAACGCGCTCCCGTTCGGAACGGGCCGCCAGCTCGGCGAGCCGGTCGCCCGACTTTTCCTCGTTCGCGCGGGCGAAGACTTCGCGCAGGTCGGCGAAGTGAAAATGTTCGCCGCGGATCGTCGTTTGATACGCCATGCCTGCATTCTGACATCTGCCCGCGGCGCGGGCAAGGAGATGCCCCTTGCTGGCGCTGCGGGCTGGCAATCCCGGACGATCTTGCATTGTTGGGCCGATCGGGGAAAGATAAGGGCGGATGTCACTCCCGACTCGGACGCGGAGGTGGTGCCTGATGTTCTGTTGCCGGCGTTGCCATAAGGCGGTTGGTCGCGGTTTCGTGCTGTGCTGGCTCCTGGCTTTGGGTTTGCTCATGGCGGTCGCGGCGGTCGCGGGCCGGGCCGAGACGCCCGACAGTCCGGCGCTCGTCCAGCTGGTGGAGAAACTGGGCAGTACCGTCTTTCAGGAACGTGAGGAAGCGAGCAAACGGCTGGACGCGCTCGGCGAATCCGCTTTACCGCTTTTGCGCAAAGCGATGGCCAGCGATGACCTCGAAGTGCGCCTGCGCGCCCGCAACCTGCTCTGGGACATTCAGCGCCGCCTTTACGGGGAACGTCTGAAACTGGTCGGGCATCGCGATGTGGTGGTCAGCATCGCCCTCTCTTCGGACGGGAAGCGCGTGCTATCCGGCAGCAATGACGGCTCGATCCGCCTGTGGGATCTGACGAGCGGCAAAATGATCCGCGCCCTGAAGGGGCACCGCGGGCAGGCCTGGGCGGTCGCGCTTTCATCGGATGGCGAGTCGGCGCTCGGCGGCGGGCAAGACGGGAGCCTTGCTCTCTATAAAGTGGCGACCGGCGAACAGGTGCGTCCGTTCGAGCATCATCCGCAGGCCGTCCGAGCAGCCGTGTTCACACCGGACGGCAAACGTGCGCTGTCGGCCTGCTACGACAATGTGTTGCGTCTGTGGGACGTGAAAACGGGCAAGAAGTTGCGTTCCTTCACGGGGCACACCGATTCGGTCATGTGCGTGGCCTGCTCGCCGGACGGACGGCGCGCATTGACCGGTGGTCTGTACGGCGATCGCTCCGTGCGGCTGTGGGATCTGGAAACGGGCAAGCAAATCCACAAACTGACCGGGCACGGCGAGCGCGTGATGAGCGTGGCGTTTTCGCCCGACGGCCGGCTTGCGGTCTCGGGAAGCTGGGACGCCACGGTGCGCCTGTGGGATCTGGAGACCGGTGCGGAGTTGCGTCAATTCCTCGGCCACAAGGCCCACATTTACGGTGTGGCGTTTTCGCCCGACGGGAAGCAGGTAGCCTCCGGCGATGAGCGCGGCGGGCTATTCCTGTGGGATGCGGCCACGGGCAAGCGCCTGTTCGCCTACGAGGGCCACACCGCTTACATCAGCGATGTCGCCTTCACCCGGCACAGCGGTCTGCTGCTGTCGTGCGGCGGCGATAACGTGGTGCGCGTCTGGACGGTGCCGAAGTAGGCGCCGCGAGCCGGGCGGCACCATCAGCATCAAGGAATTACACGGCAGGAGGTTTTCACTCATGGGGATCATCAAAAGCCGTCATTTCGTCTGCGCGATCCTGGCCGGGTGTCTCTGCGCCGTCCCGTTGATCCTCGCGGACGAAAAGGCGCCAGCGCCGAGGAGATTGGCCTGCTCATCAAGAAGCTCGGCAGCGAGAAATACAGCGACCGCGAGGAGGCCACCAAGCAACTGACCGCCATCGGCGAACCGGCCCTGGAGCAACTCCGCAAGGCGGCCGCCGACTCCAACGATGTCGAGGTTCGCCGCCGCTCGCGCGAGCTAATCAAGGCCATCGAGGTGCCACCGTTCGCCGTGAAGAGCGATTCCGCGCTTCTGGGCATGGCCCTGTCACAGGACGGCGATCGTCTCTTGACCGTCGGCACGGATCAGACGCTGCGGCTGTGGGATGCGCAGACGGGAAAGCAGTTGCGTTTTCTGGTGGGCCATACCGAGAGCATTGCTTGTGCCGCGTTTTCCTCGGACGGCACGCAGGCGCTCTCCGGCGGCGGCCGATTCCTGGGCAGCGACTTCGCCGTCCGTGTGTGGTCGATCGAGACCGGCAAGGAGGAGAAAGCGCTGAAAGGGCACAAGGCGGAGGTCACGCAAGTGACGTTCCTGCCGGGCGGCAAAGAGGCGGTATCGGCCAGTTGCGACAAGACCATCCGTCTGTGGGACCTGGCCGCTGGCAAGGAAGTGCGGCGCTTCGAGGGGCATGCGCTGACGGTGCGCGATGTCGCCCCGTCGCCGGACGGCAAGCGGATAATCTCCGGCGGCAGTGATCGGACGCTGCGGCTGTGGGACGCGGCGACGGGCAAGGAACTGCGTCGATTCGAGGGCCATGAAGGCGCCGTTACCAGTGTGGCGTTCGCCCCGGACGGACGGCGCGTGCTGTCGGCTAGCATCGATCACACGATTCGGCTATGGGACGTGGATACCGGCAAGGAATTGCGTCGTCTGGGCGACTCGAAAAGCCCGGTTCGGGCCGTGGCGATTTCTTCGGACGGCCGGCGCGCCCTTTCGGGCGGGGCCGATCGACTCGTTCACCTGTGGGATCTCGCCACCGGCAAGGAATTGCGTCGCTACAGCGGACACAAGCAGGATGTGACGGCGGTGCTGTTCGCGCCGGACGGCCGGCGCGTGTTATCCTCCAGTTTGGATCGCACCGTGCGCCAGTGGGGGCTGCCGAAGTGAAGTGCGTCCAGATAGCCCCCGGCTTGCCGGGGGAAAGAAACCACCCCCGGCAAGCCGGGGGCTAAGTCAACCGTCGCGGCCGTTGTGTTCGGCCATGACGGCCAACTCGGTCAGCTTGGCCGCCGTCACGCCGATGCGCTCGAAGCATTCGGCCACGATGCTGTTGGCGGCCGTCAGCAGGCTGATGAGCAAATCCATCGGCGTGATCTTGCAGCGCTGATGATCGACGGCCCGCGTGTAGGCGTCGCGCAGCAGGCGGATGACGTTGTCGGACAAGAACTCGCGGTTGAGGACCAGGACGGCCTCCTCCTCGCCTTCTTCCTGGTGGAACAACTCCTGAAACTGGCCCAACAACTTGGGCAGGTCCGCTTGCAGGCGTTCGCCCCAGTTGCGGACGCTGGGATCGGGCACGGCGAGCAACCCCATGAAAACGTGCGGACTGCGCACGCTTCTCCCAGCGCGTTTCCCGCGCCAGGCGGAGCGATTCGCGCATGGCGCGAACGGCTTCTTCGGTCAAGCAATCCAAACGCAGACGGCCGCCCGGAAGAAAAATGTCGTCCGCGGATCCGTCAGGGGTCGCCATGGCAAAAGGCCCTTCCAGAAACGACGGGAGCCTATTGGCTGATTATGGCGCAGCCGCCCGTCCAACGCAAGAACCCATTCGCGCAACCCCGCCCTGGCCGGACGAGGGCGTCCGAACAATCGCTATTTGAGTTTGAGTTGCTGGTGGCAGGTGCGGCAGCGGCGCTGGTGCAGGCGGACCTGCTTGTTGCACTTGGGACAGCGCTTGAAACGCGACTTGCGCTTGGCCTTGGTGCGCGGTCGGGCTTGCATGGTCGGAATCTCCTGTGCGAACGGTCAATATCTCGAAGGGCGACGCGGTCCCCCGCGCTCCTTCACGCTCTCTTCTTGTATAGACGCGCCGCTGCGTGGAGGCAATGCGGGTCGTCCCGCCCGCGCCCGTTGTCGGGCGTTATCTTGCAAACGACTACGGGTGGTGCGACAATCAAGCGGACCTTCGACGCGGGGGTTACGTTCCATCATGCTCACGTTCACCTGTCCTCATTGCGGCGTCCGACTGCAAGCGCCCGAACAGGCGGCGGGCAAGCCGGTCCAGTGCGGCAGCTGCCATAAGCTCGTTCAGATCGCCGCGACCGCCTCGCTGGTAGCATCTCCCCATTCGGGACAATCTGCCGAGGATGCCGAGCGCCAGACGTTCCTACCCTCCGCCGGAGAACCGTTCCCGGCCAAGCCTCCTTCGGTGAGGAACCTATCCGCGGCGAACGGGATCAACCCGGTTCATTACGATTTCCTGGAGCCGGCGCAGTCGGCTGACGAACTCGGCCGGCTGGGCACCTATCGCATCCTGAAGGTGCTGGGCGTCGGCGGAATGGGAGTCGTGTTCCTGGCGGAGAACCTGTATTTGGGCCGGCGCGTGGCCCTGAAAGCCCTGCTGGCGACCCTGGCCGCCAACCCCGTGGCGCGGGAACGCTTTCTCCGCGAGGCCCGGGCGTCGGCCGCCCTCAAACACGATCATGTTGTCACCCTGTACGAAGTCGGCGAAGTGCGCGGCATCCCCTACCTGACCATGCAACTGCTCGAAGGCGAAACGCTGGAGGAACGACTGCGGCGCGACCGAGTGATTCCCGTGGCCGAAATTGTTCGCATCGGCCGGGAGGTGGGCGAGGCGCTGGCGGCGGCGCACGCCAAGGGCCTGGTTCACCGCGACATCAAACCGAGCAATCTGTGGCTGGAAGCCGGCCGAGGACGAGTGAAGGTGCTCGATTTCGGTCTGGTGGGCGCGTCCGGCTGCGAATCGCGCCTGACCCAGGCCGGCGTACTGATCGGTTCGCCGGGTTACATGGCGCCCGAGTTGGTGCGGGGCGGCGTGACCGACCCGCGCGGCGACCTGTTCAGTCTGGGTTGCGTTCTGTACCGGATGTGTACCGGAGTGCTCCCGTTCGCGGGGGCGGATGTCATCTCCATCCTGGCGGCGGTGGCGACGGAAACGCCCCGGCCGATCCGCGAGCTGAACCCGCTGGTGCCCCCCGCGCTGGCGCGTTTGGTGATGCGAATGCTCGCCAAGGATCCGGCCGGCCGGCCGGCCTCGGCTCATGAGGTGTGCGAGGCGCTGGCGGCCATCGAGGCGGACCCGGCGAATCGGCCCGCCGTCGTGTCTCGCGCGGCCGAAGACGCAGGCAGAGCCTTCGCGGAGCAGGCGGTCCTACGAAACACGATGGCCGACGGGCCGGTCGCGCCGCGCGTGGAGGAAGATTCGACCTACGCGGACGTGGAGATTGTCTCGGACCCCTCCCCCCGACGGAAGCGGAGTGGCTACCTCCTGGCCGGCGCGATCGCTGCCATCCTTTGCGCGTTCGGCGTAACGTGCCTGGTGATCGCCGGTACCCTCCTGTTCCGCTTCTTCACCCCGGATACCACGCCGACCACTCCCGATCAAAAAACGAGTGGTCCGCCGGCCGTTCGGCCGGACGCGGAACGCTGGACCGTCCTGTTCCGCTCCGACGACCCGCGCGTGTGGGACACCGACAGCAAAGGGGAAAAATTCGCCATTCCTCTCAAGAAAGCCCCCACCGTGATCCACTACCTACGGCTGCGTCGCATGGACACCGGCCAGTTCCTGATCGTGGGGATGACCCGCAACCTACTCCACAAGGGGACGCAGCCCGACGGCGCGGGACGCGGGCTGGAACGGCACCTGCAAGGACGAATGGGGCGGCCGGCACCTCGGCATCCCGCAGGGTCCGCGCAGGAGGTTCCCCATGGAAGATGGCAAAATCTGCATCCTCAACTCCGGCTGGGACGGCTGGTTCGGTTCGGGCTTCGGCCACAAGACGTTCCACGACAACACGGGCCAGTATTATTCCTGGCAAGGGTTTGAGATCCCCAAAACCGTCTTCGAGATCGCCGTCACCGCCGAGAAACTCACGCCGGAGGAAGAGCGCTTCCTGATCTCGTCGTGACGCCATCGGTGCGCCAGCGTTTCATTTCAAGTGCCACACACCCCCGGCTTTGCAAGGAAACGCCCGATTGCAATAGAACTCGCCCACTTGCAATAAAACCCGTCCCAACCACTTCGTCCACCTGAACAGGCGCGCACATCTTAATCTATTTTTCGGTTTCGAGCAAGCACTTCTCTTGACGCCGCTAGAACTATTCTTACAATCAAGAAGCATAGAAGAAGCGTTCTGGTAACAGGGCCGCGCCTGTGAGCAATGAGCCTGACTTCGACATGGCAATCCAGAGACACCTGAACCGAGCGCACAAGCTCCGCGCCATCCAGCAAATGATTGTCGAAGACCCGGCTTTGGTTCCAGAACTTCTTGAACTGCTGAGGAACCCCGCGAGCGTACCCGCTGGCCCCGCGCCGGTGCTGGCGAGCGAGGGCCGACGCCGGGTGGATGCCAAGACCCAAGCTGAGAAGGTGATCGCGTTCCTCCGCGCCCACCGAGACGACGAGTTGTTCACGGTGCGGCAAATCGCCGAAGGGACTGGCCTGAGCCGTGGCGTCGTCAATGCCCTGCTCTACAACAGCAGCGAGAAAGGCTTGTTCTACCGCATCCACGTCGGCCCGAAGCGAGTGCTCTGGCGGCTCAGGAAGGAAGGCGACGACGAGGAAGGAGTGGTGGACGACCCCGAGATCGTCGCCGAGCACGAGGAAGTCATGCGGGACCACGGCGAGCCAGAGGAGTAGGAGGCTGGCTCACCATTTTGCGGTCGAAAGAAAGGAAGGGCAGCAATGACAGACGGGAGAGGCTAACCGGGTAGCCAAAAAAGAAGCGGGAGCGATAGGGGCTATCCGCCAAGATCACCCCCTACCGATCCCGCCCCGGCGTGACGTACAGGCTTGCAGACAGCCTTCACACCAGTTGTCGAGGCCCCGGAGAAGGTCTGCGCTCCGGGGCCGTTCATTTTGATTTTAGCGGCGGAAAAAGGATCGTCAAGCCTTTTTGCTGGTTTCTTCTAAAGTCTTTTTCGCCAAGGCGATTAGCTCCGACCGTGCCCACGTCGAGGTTTCCAGCGTCCGCGTCTCGGCGGCTCGGTCCAGCAGGGCACGCTCCTCTTCCGTGAGGCGGATACGCAGGACGTTCTCCCGCGCCTCGCCCACCGGCTTTTTCTTCCGTGGTCCAGCCATGATCGCAAACTCCCTTCCCTGCCGCACTTCTCGGCGGCTAACCGCCACAGCCACATTGTAGCCACACCTACCAACCTTTACAAGACGCTACATCGTAGCTACACTGTGGCTATAGTGAACTGATGTATAGAAGAGCAGGCTGGACCTTCCGATGGACCTCCGAGAGCTAAAGGGCTTGGAAATCGCGGCACGATGCCAAATCGTGTTCAAGGACGGCAAGTGGTGGGTTCCCTCCCAATCCGGCAAGGGCAAGTACGGGGTCACGCTCAAGCCGGGCGAGGACTCCTGCCCCTGCGAGGATTTTGAGCTTCGGAAGAAACCATGCAAGCATATCCATGCAGCCCGCTATACCCGCGAGCGGGACCACGGCGGCGAGGCCGCGCCGGTCATCGACACCGACACATTGCCGAAAAAGAAGACGTACAAACAGGACTGGCCGCTTTACAACAAGGCCCAGATGACCGAGTTCCAGCGGTTCCTCGTCCTGCTCCACGATCTCGTCCAAGGAGTTGAGGAGCCACCACAGCCCAAGACCGGACGGCGGCGTACCCCGATGGCTGACATGGTGTACGCCTCGGCCCTTAAAGTCTTCATGGGCATGTCGAGCCGCCGCTACGCCTTCGCCTTGGAGTGGGCCATCGAGAAGGGCTACGTCACCCAGAGGAAGATGCACCCGGTCAGCGTGTGCGCCTTCCTCGAAAGCGACCTGCTGACCCCGGTGCTCCAGAAGCTCATCGTCCAGAGCAGCCTGCCGCTCGTCCCGGTCGAGAGCATCTTCATCCCCGACTCCAGCGGGTTCAGCACGTCACGGTACGTTCGCTGGTATGACGAGAAGTACGGCGTCCACAAATCAGGCAGGGCCAGTGTGAAGACGCACATCATGACCGGGGCCAAGACGAACATCGTCACGGCGGTCGAGATCGGTGGCGGCGACTCGCCTCAATTCAAGCCGCTCATTGAGCAGACCGCCGCGCACTTCACGATCAAGGAAGTGCCAGCGGACAAAGCGTACCTGAGCCACGACAACCTCGCCCTGATCGAGAAGCATGGCGGGGTCGCCTTCATCCCCATGAAGATCAACAGCCAACCCGGTGAGGCAGGGAGCCTTTGGGAGAAGGTGTACCTGTACTACGCCTTCCGGCGCGAGGAGTTCCTGACGCACTACCACCAGAGAAGCAACGTGGAGAGCACGTTTGCGATGGTGCAGGCCAAGTTCAAGACATTCGTGCGGAGCAAGACCGACACGGCGATGAAGAACGAAGTCTTGTGCAAGTTCCTGTGCCACAACATCGTTGTCGTCCACCAGTCCCAGATTGAACTCAAGATCGAGCCGGTGTTCTGGCCGAGCGAGGAGGCTGCTGTGCTTCCGTTCGCCGTGCCGAGTTAGGGCAAAAACTTAGCGCGTGAAATCGAGCGTGGAACACTCCATTTGGAATATGGAGCAGAAACAGAAATCAGGTTTGGGGATTGAACCTTACTGGCAAGACGAGATCAAAGGAGTAGCCGTCCATTTGGGAAACTTCCTCCCGGTTTGGAAATCGCTGCCTGACGAGATCGCTCAGGTCGTTGCCACGGACCCGCCCTACGGCATCGCCTACCACTCAAACCGCTATAAAGACAAGAACCCACATGATCCAGTGGCGAACGACTGGAACTTCCAGATCGCCCCATTCTTCCATGAGGCGGCGCGACTGCTCAAGGACGGCGGGGCTTTGTACCTCTTCACCCGATGGGACGTTTACCCCCTCTGGCTTCAATCGCTTCCGCCCGCCTTGACACTTTCGAACTGCATCGTCTGGAAGAAGGACGTGCATTCCTCGGGCGACCTCACGGGCAACTTTGGAAACCAGTACGAGACCTTGCTCTTCATCACGAAGGGCCGACACAAACGCCGAGGCTATCGCTGGTCGAATGTGTGGGAGTTTCCACGCATCCCGCCCAAGAAACTAAGATGTGCAGCCGAGAAGCCTGTAAAATTGATGAAGCGCGCCATCGAAGCGTCGAGTGACCACGGCGATCTTATCCTTGACCCGTTCGTAGGTTCTGGAACTACCGCTGACGCTGCCCTACAGAGTGGAAGACGAGCCATCGTATGCGACATAGACCCAAAGATGGTCCGTCTCACGATTGAGCGTCTTGGCGGTGTCGCCCCTGCTTCAGATGAGGCCCCGTCACCGATGCCGGAATGCCCCATTTTGCACGTTGCGCCGCCCGATCCGAGCCTCTGGGGGGTTCACCCCGAAGATTTAGCCGACTTATTACTGGCGGTGCGAGGTTAATCCCCGGCCTGCTTCTTCTTCCAGTGGTCGGCGAACTCAGCCGTCGCCTTGTCGCCCTTGGGATGACAATGCTTGTGCATCAGCGCCCCGTTGTCCATCGTGGTCGGCCCGCCCTTGGAATGCTCCTGAACGTGGTGGATTTCGTGGTCGGCCCACGCCACTTCGCCGCCACAGCCCGGATGCTGGCACTTCTTCTTGTCTCGGTAGTAGATCAGTTCCCTCTCCAGCGCCCCGAAGATGCGCGTCGGGTCTTTCATCACGGGCTTGAGCAACTCGTACATCTTCTCGGCGAAGAACTGGTGTCGCCGCAGGATCGTGTCGGCTCGGTCAGTGTTAGCGCGGGTCAGTTGGCCGTAGCGGACCCAGTATTCCGTGGGTTTGGCATCGTGCCTGCTCTTCTTGCCCAGCAGCAGCCCCTCCCGAAACTTGTCGAAGGCGGCTCCGAGCTTGTCCACCCATGACCGGGTGTAGTCGTCCACGAGGCTGTCCACCAGCAGCACCAGATGGATCGCCTCGTGCCCGATGACCTTTTTCCGCTTGCCGTCCGACAGCGCTTGCGTCAGGAGGTTCAGGATTTCGCGGAAGCGCTTGGCGATGTCAGACTGGAGGTCGAAGTCGAGATGCTTGTAGTAGAAGGTGTCGATGGCATCCCGGTTGATGTCGCACAACTTCTCGCCACCGCTCTCGCGGTGGGCCATGTACAGCATGACCATCTGCGCCGCAAGCTGGCGAAACTCGCCCCGCTTGTGCGCTTTGGCCTTCATGACCTTGGGGAAGAACTCATGGCCGGGGTACTTGTCGATCTGCGGTTTGCCGCCTGCCTTGAGGACGAACTCGGTGAAGTTCCCCGGCCACGCATCCCGCTTCTCCTGCGAGTTGAGTGGCATCCCGGCCTGCAACCGGATAAACAGGTCGCGGGCCTCGTTCGGGATGTTCGTCTCGATCATGACGACCGAGAGCTTCGTATCGAAGAACTGCTCTTGCAGGTTGTTCTCTAACTCGTCGAAGGTCTTGCCGCCCCACGGACAAGGCAGCTCTTGGATGAAGCTGGGGAACCGAGCTTCCTCGGCGTCCTTCACCGGGTCGAAGAGCTTGAACGCACCGTCCTTGAAGGCAGACAGCGTGGCGATGCGCTGCTGGCCGTCGATGATCTCGAAGTCCTCGCGCGTGGCCCCAGCCACCTTGGTTGCGATGTGGTGCAGGTAGATCAGCGGGATCGGGTAGCCACGGAGCACCGAGTCGATCAGGCGCTTCTTTTGCGCCAGCGTCCAGACCTCGCCGCGCTGGTACTCGGGGTTGGCGACGAGCATCTTGGCTTTTCTCAGGTCGAGCAGGTCGCGGACGGTCTTGATGTCGAGGGCAGCTTGCATCGGACGCTCCTTGCCCTTCTACCTGAAGGGCCGCACTCGGTCGGCTACTGCGACGACGGCAAAGCGGATTTTAGACGGTCGCAGAAGGGGCGTCAATCTTCTGGGCGGGCCTACTCTATTCTGTAAGATGGATCACTGGCGCGAGTTGCAAGGAAACTCGGCTGACTGCAAGAGAACTCCGCGTTTTTCGGGCGTTTTCTTGCAACGCCCACACCCCCTGAAACGCTGGCGCTTTTGGTGAAACGCTCGCGAAAATGAATCTAACTGCTGACAAGACAACCACTTGAGCGTTTCAAAGACTTTCCAGCTCGTGCGACCCTCCGTGAAACGCTGGGCATACACCGGCCCCTCGTCGCTATTCGCCGGTCCAGGTCGGACGGCGCTTCTGGAGAAACGCGCTCATTCCCTCCTGGGCGTCGTGGCACAGCGCATTGTCGGTCATCACCTCCGTGGCCCGCTCGTACGCGCTGGCTTCGTCGAGGGCCAGTTGATCGTAGAACGCCTGCTTGCCGATGCGCACTGTCAGCGGACTCGACGCCCGGATCGCGTCGGTGAACCCCTTGACAGTCGCATCCAACTCGCTCACCGGCACGACACGATTGACCAGGCCCCAGGCGAGAGCTTCTTGGGCCGAGATCGCCTTGCCGGTCAGCAGCATCTCCAGGGCGGCACGCGGCGGAATCGTCCGCACCAGCGGCACCATCGGCGTCGTGCAGAACAGGCCGATCTTGACGCCCGGCGTGGCGAAGGTTGCGCCCTCGGCGGCGACGGCCAAATCGCACGCGGCGACGAGTTGACATCCCGCCGCCGTCGCCAGGCCGTGGACGCGCGCGATCACCGGCTGCGGCAGCCCGCGCAATTGCCGCATCACCTGCGAACACAAGGCGAACAAATCACGGTAAGCGTCTTCGGAACAACCCACCATCTCGCCGAGATCGTGACCGGCGCAGAAGGCGGGACCGTTCCCCGCCAGTACAACGACACGCACGCTCGTATCGGCGGCAATTTCTTCGAGAGTCGAATGAAGTTGCCGGAGCAATTCGCGGGAGAGGGCGTTGCGTTTGTCGGGACGATTGAGCGTCAGGTGCAGCACCTCGTCGCGCAGCTCGGTCAGTAAAATCGGCGAGGCTGTTGCGGTAGGGTCCATCGGCGTTCCTCCGTCGCGCAAAGGGTCAACGGATAGCGACGCTTCGCAGAGGCGTTTGGGCCAAACACGCTTCTGCGAAGCGTCACTAACCACGCGGCGCTTACAATTGTCGCATGAACGCCACGAGTTGTCTCTTCTCCTCGGAAGTCAGCTTGGTCTCCAGAATCAAGTTGAAAAACTCGACGGTATCTTCCAGGGTCGGCAGCCGGCCGTCGTGGAAGTACGGCGGCGACTCCTTGATGCCGCGCAGCGGGAACGTCTTGATCGGCCCCTGCTGCGTGGCGACCAACCCGTTGATCGTCTGCGTCTTGTAGAAGCGCTCGACCTGCAAATCGTGCATCGTGTTGTCGGTATAGTACGGGGCGGGGTGACAGGTCGAACACTGCGCCTTGCCGAAGAACAGGTTTTGCCCCTTCATCTCCGTCGGTGTCCGGGCCAAACTTTTTGGGATTGAGTTTCCCGTCAATGCCCAGTCCGGGGGCCGGCGGGAAGTCGAGCAACTCCTGGAACTCGGCCATGAAATGCACCTGGCTGCCGCGCTCCAGCGGGTTGATGCCCTTGGCTGACGCCGACACCTGATCGCCGTCGAAGTAGGCGGCCCGCTGCTCGAACTCGGTGAAGTCCTCGATCGTCTTCAGCGCCCGCTGCGAGCCGAACAGCCTTTGGATGTTGACGCCGCGTAAGGACGGCGTTTCGATGCGGCGGCGGTTCGCTTGCGGCCGAATGTCCCCGACCAGATGCGTCGCGCCGGACGTGTGGCCGTTGACGTGGCAATCGAAGCAGGCCACGCCCTGCATCCCGGCAGCCTGATCGGTCTTGCGGTCGCGCGTGGCGTTGAACTGCTGCTGCGGGAACTGCGTCACCAGCAGGCGCACGCCTTCCAGATCCTTGGCGTTGAGGATGCCCTGAAAGATCTCCTGGAAATTGTCCACCGTGAGCATTTTTCCCTGCGACACGTCGCCGAGATCCGGCCGGGTGGTCAGGAAGATGGCCGGCGGGAATTCGGGCAGGAAGTGTTCGGGAAGGTCAAAATCCAGGTCGAAGCGCTGCAAGCGGGCCTGCTGCTTGATTTCCATTTGCGGGAAGACCATGCCGCCCACTTCGTGATGGGGATGCGGCAGCGGCAGGAAACCCTTGGGGAAGGCGTCCTTGTCGCGCATTTCTTCGGGCGAGAGCGCTGCCAGTTGCTCCCAGCTCATGCCCTGCGGCAGGCGGGTGACGGGGCCGACCGGGATCGGCTTGCCGCGCGTCATGGTGACTTTCGGGTCGGTCTTCGGCCGGAGGTCGTAGCGCTCTTCGAGGAGCTTGTGCTGGCGCTCCATGACGCCGTCCTTGGCGGCCTTGTCCTTGGCCATCATGGCCGCGAAGCTCTTCTGGCCCAGCAGCACGGGAGAGACCTGATCGTAGCTGGAACTGGGGGGAGGCCCCTTGTCGGGGTTGTCGGCGCGCTTGGACTGCGTGCGCGACGGACTGGCGAGGTACAGACAAAGGCCACAGACGGCCAACCAGGGCAGCCAGCGCAGCGGCTGCCAACGGCTTGGGGTGTGCATCTCTTCCTCCACACGAAACCACGGTAGGATTGCCAGGCGAGTGACCGTGATCTTATCCGCGCGGAGGGGGTGAGGACAGCAAGAAAATCGCCGATTCGTTGCGAGGACTGCGTCGATTTCGATTCTGGCTACCTCTGAAACTTCTTCACGACCTCGCGCAAGGCGGCCACCTCCTTTTCCAGTAGCTCGATGCGCCTTTCCAGTATGAGGCCTGTCACGGGGTCGTAGCGTGTGACCATGACATGGGGATCTTTCACAATATTCTCCCCCAAGTAGCGTTGGATTTTGGCTGCCGCTTCCTCAAGCGTCAAGCCCTTAACTTCCACCCGTCCGTAGGCAACTCCCAGGGCGAGCGTGCCGCGACGCTCAACCCGGAAGACACCATGGAGAGGTGCATCCGGGAGGACGTGGGTCGCCTCAATCTGAAGCACATCTCCCGGCCGGATACGATCATCCTCGGCCGGGGGATCGGTCGCCGGGCGGTTCTCTTGTTTTTTGTTTTCCGTTACCTGAGCCTTTTCGCCCTCGCTTTTCACCTGCCCTTTGGCAAGGACGACACAGACTAGGGCCGACAAGCTCAGAACCAACGTCACAGCCGTCAACGTCTTGGCTTTGCTCAGCAACATGGTTCGCAACACTCCTTCCATCAGCACAATAGTTTTTGGGGAAATCGCACCAGCCGTCGCTCGCCCTGCCGCCACGAGCGCCGCGTTCTTCACCACCTCGTTCACCCACTGCTCGGATACGTTGACCGCCATCGCCTCCCCGGACAATCCCGCGACGATCGCGGCAGACGGGACCACGAAACCCTTGCGATTCAGTTCGCGCGCAGTTTCTCCCGCGCCCGCGTCAGCCGCGATTCGACGGTGCCGACCGGGCAACCGAGTTCGCGAGCCGTCTCCTCGCCACTCTTGCCGGCCAGGCAACGCAGCACGAATACCGACCGATATTTCTGGGGAAGAGATTCGATCTCCTCGTCGAGGGCCTGGCGCAATTCGCGGCCGGCCGCTTCCATCGAGGGATCGCTTTCTGCCGACGGGACCGGCACGCCATCGAGGGGTTGTTCGCGGGCGGCGCGCTTGACCGTGCCGGCCCTGGCCTGCAAGGCCACGCGGTAGGCGACCCGGTAGAGCCAACCGCCCACAGCTTCGCGCCGGCGGATGCGTACGGCTTTTTTGGCGAGGAGGAGAAAGCTGGCCTGGAAGGCGTCTTCGGCGTCGTGTTCGTCGCGGAGCAACTGGCGACACACGCCGAGGACCATGCGGCTATGCCGCCAGACGAGCAGTTCGAAGGCATCCTGGTCGTGCCGGACGGCGAAGCGCTCAAGCAACTGCGCGTCCGTCGCACCGTGCGCCTCCTCGGCCGCGGCCGTCCGGCGCAGATGATCGAGCACATTGCGCAGCGGTTGGTCGGCCATCGCATCCCCCTCGGTCACGTTCCTCACAGTAACAGAGGGGGATGGTCGGCCAAACCCTCCCAACTTTTTTTGTCCAGTTCGCCTACCAGTCCGACGGCAGGGGCAGACCGTCGTTGGGAATGAGCGCCAGGTTGTAGGTGGTTTGGCTCATGCCCTGGGCGATCATCCGCACGCTGCCATCGCCGAGTCCGGCCAGGATGACTCCGGTGTGCCCGGTCGAGGCGTTCTGGTATGCCAGACAGGTTCTCTGATTGGCGGCGACCTGGAAATAGGCTTTGGGCGGCGTGTAGTAGGCGGCAACCGCCCCCAGGTGAGGCTCTTTTAACGTGGTGTTGGCCCAGGTGGTCCCGTTTTGGCTGTACTCTTTTTCCGTTTTGCTCGTACCGCACGCGCCGAGTTTTTCGATCCAGAAGATGGTGTTGGACGTGCCGTCCGTGATGCTGGCCGGGAAACGCCCGCCGCCCGCATAAACGGCGTTGAGGTTGAAGGTTCGCTTCGTCCCGGTTCCGCCCACGGCCGACGGGCCGAACACCAGGGCGTTGGCGGCGTAGGAGGAGTTGAGGGGGTCGGAGGTGATCGAAAAGCTCGAATCGGAAGGACAGTAGAAAGTCTTGATGGCAACCCCATTGCCTTGGGCGTAGTGAAAGACGGCATCCGGATCCTTCTTGGCCTGCATCAACGCCAGCATGTTGTTATAGACGTTTTGCTGCTCGATGTAGGGCAGGAGGAAGGCGTGGGGCTGGCCGCGCACGTTCGACCCGGACCAGACGCGGTAGTTGCCGGGGTAGTAGCCCGTGATCGGGGGCAACAGGGTCCCGTTGGTGTCGGCGCAATTCTGCGTGGCCAGACTGAGTTGTTTGAGGTTGTTGGAACACTGGGCGCGGTTGGCGGCCTCGCGCACCTTCTGCACGGCGGGCAAGAGCAGGCCGATCAGAATGGCGATGATGGCGATCACCACCAGCAACTCGATCAGCGTGAAGGCGGGCTTCCCACCCTTCCTCGAAACTAGGCCTATGCCCATCTTCTGTTCCCGGGAAGACAATCGTACCATGGCGACCTCTCATGTTCGGATGGAGAGAAATAGGCGATTGCTCTTTTGTCCTGCGGGTCGGTCACGCTGTCAAGAAGAATGTGAGAACAAGGAATTCGGCATCCGCCGGATCAATGGGGTCTGGAAAACGGCTGACTCACCAACGGCCGAGTTAATACGGTAGATTAATGGGAATGGCATCGAAAGATTAATTTTTCGTTATATTTTTGCTAACAGGGAAGTGAAGAGGGCGGGTAGCATCTTCGCGAAGATGCTACCCGCCCTCTTGTCGTTGTGACTTGACGGCTCGGGTGGCTATGCACTCTTCTTGTCGGCGCTCGGCTTCTTCTCGAACAGCGACGCTTCGCCGCGGACGACGGCGTCGGTCACGACGTATTTCGTCTTCGCCTCGATGTCAGGCAGCTCGAACTGGATGTCGAGCATGACCTCCTCGACAATGCTGCGCAGGCCGCGGGCGCCCGTGTCGCGTTCCTTGGCCTTGCGGGCGATTTCCTTCAAGGCACTGGCATCGAACTCCAGTTCCGCCCCCTCCATCTCGAAGAGCTTCTGATACTGGCGGACCAGGGCGTTCTTCGGCTCGGTCAGGATGCGGATGAGCGCTTCCTCGTCGAGCGGGTCGAGCGGGGCGAGGACTGGCAATCGGCCGATGAATTCGGGAATCATGCCGAACTCGATCAGGTCGTCACTGGTCACTTTGGCCAGCAGTTCGCCCAGGTGCGTCTCGCGGGCTTCGGGGTTGCTGCCGAAGCCGATGGTTTTGCGGCCGATGCGGCGGGCGATGACGTTATCGAGTCCGACGAACGTGCCGCCGCAGATGAACAGGATGTTCGAGGTATCGACCTGAATGTACTGCTGTTCGGGGTGCTTGCGGCCGCCCTGCGGCGGGACGTTGCTGATCGTGCCTTCGAGCATTTTGAGCAACGCCTGCTGCACGCCCTCGCCGGACACGTCGCGGGTGATACTGACGTTCTGATGCGTCTTGGCGATCTTGTCCACTTCGTCGATGTAGACGATGCCGCGCTGGGCCGCCTCGATGTCGAAATCGGCGGAGTGTAGAAGTTTCAAAAGCAGGTTCTCGACATCTTCACCGACGTAGCCGGCTTCGGTTAGGGTGGTGGCGTCGCCGATGGCGAACGGCACGTCGAGGATCTTGGCCAGCGTGCGGGCCAGCAGCGTTTTGCCGCTGCCGGTGGGGCCGATGAGGAGGATGTTACTTTTGTCCACCTCCACGTCCCCGTGGCCCTGGTCGCTCAGACTGAGGCGCTTGTAGTGGTTATGCACGGCCACGGACAGGACCTTCTTGGCCCGCTGCTGGCCGATGACGTATTGATCGAGTTTTTCCTTGATGTTCCGCGGCGTGGGAATGTGGGTGAAGAGCGCCTTGGAGCCGCCGCGACGGCGTTTCTCCTGGTCGATGATGGACTGGCACAACTCGATGCACTCGCCGCAGATGTAGACGTCGCCCGGCCCCTCCACCAGGGGGCCGACGTCGCGGTAGCTCTTGCGGCAAAACGAGCAGTAGGCGTTGCGGTTGCGGCCGGTGTTGCCGGTCGGCTTTCGGCCGCCCCCACCTGTGCCCGTGTCTTTGGTCGGCATGCGGTCTCCTTTTCGTCGGCCCCCACCTGACCAGAGGTCGGGAACGGTTGACAGCAATTGTCGTTGTCGGGGCAACCGATCGCGGGAGCCAGCGCGGATGGCACGGAGAGAATGATTCGTGGGTCGCGGCGTCGCTGGGAGTCCGTTGAAGTGGTTGCCTCGTAATAGGTTCAGATCGAGTCTCGTCTCCGGATTTTACGGGGCGGCACAAAGATCCGCAAGGACTTTCGCCGCTACTCATGCGGGACGGATGCCCGTCGAGGGCGTCTCGGGCGGTTGCCCGTTCTCCCCCGGTGGCGGTTTGACCTTCTCCTCCACCGCCGGTGCCGGGATGCCGAAGGATTGTCGCATCTGCCCTCCGAGCAAGTTCCGCAGGCGCTCGAATTCCTCCTGGCTGATCGTGCCCGCCTCGTACAACGAGCGAAACTGGGCGAGCTGCGCACTGGGCGACAAATCCTCCGGCGTATTCCGCCCTCGCCGCCACTTGTTCAGCAGGGCGAGAAGGACCGCACCCACCAGCAGCGCCGCGGCGAGGCACAGGCCCGCCACGAGTAGCTGCATTCTCGGGGCATCAAACAGCAGGATGAAAGATAATGGAGTCGCCTCAAGAGCCGCCATGCCCGCCTCGCACGTGCGCTGCCATCGGGGAGTCTAGCGTCCCGCGAACCCGCTTCGGCTCGCGGCCTCCCGCTGCTCCGCTCGTGCTCTCTATTACAGCGCCTCGCTCAAGGTGCGAACTAAAATCCTTGGCTCCGGGCGGCGGCCGGACACGGGACGGCGGCGATACAAGACGCACAAATGCGCCGCACGGGCGAGGCCGACTTTTCGGCTTTCGGCCGTCGGCTGTCGGCCCGGACGAAAGCCGATAAGATTACGCATAGTCCTCAAGCCGATGGCCGATAGCTGAAAGCCGATAGCCGATATGTCCCGCATTCTAGCGCGCCTGGCAGCGTTCACATTTTTCATGCTTTTGTTGACCTTCGCGGTCGGCTGGCTTTCGCGCTGGCGCGGCAGCCTGCGCTTCAACCGCGACGATCCGACCTTCGACATCCACCTGTACCTCGCCCTGTTCACGCTGCTGCTGACACTCGCGGTGCATTGCCTGATTTTCATTTACTTTTTGGGCACCGGTCGGTTCGTCAAGGAAGTGGCGATCGCCTATTCTCTGCCGGATGCGCCGCTGCCGCGCCGGACGCGCGAGCTGAAGCGGCGCACCTTCCCGCTCGCGCTGTTGGCCATGCTGGTGCCGATCGCGACGGGCGCGGCTGGCGCCGCCGCTCAGACGCAGCTTTGGCCCTGGCAGGTTCACGCCACGCTGGGCGGCATCGCGCTAATAGTCAACCTGTGGGCGTTCGTCGTCGAGTATCGCAATGTGTCGGTCAACGCCGTCATCATCGACGAGGTGATGCGCGAAGTGGACCGCATCCGCGCCGAACACGGCCTGCCGAGCAACGCCGAGGCGCTGCGACAGGAGCAAGGTTAACGATTTCTCACATAGCCCCCGGCTTGCCGGGGGTGATTTCCCCCCGGCAAGCCGGGGGCTATGTGAATGTCCATCAACCCATCCAGTAATGACCGATGAGGAGGCCGGCTCCGAAAGCCAGCGCGAGCAGAAGAATCGCCACAACCGTCAGCCAGGTGGCCTGCGTGGGAGAGAGCACCAGGCCGACCGGCCGAGGTCGGGTCGTGCTGGGAGATAAGGAGAGGGAAGACGCCTCGAAGCGTTCGGCCTCATACGGCGAGGACGGCTCCGCTGGCGGAGCGAAGGGATTGACGACCGGCGCGGATTGCTCCTCGCGGACGGGATTCTCCACAAATGCTTCAAAATCGCTGCGCTCGAACACGGGAGGGGCCGGTTCGGGCATCGGCTCGGCCATCGGCGGATTCGGCGACTCCTCGCCGTCCGGCTGCGGTACGACAACCGGGCCGTGGCAAGTCGGACAATGCACGGTCGTTCCCGCCTTGCGGCGGGAAATACCCATGAGTTGTTGACAGTGGCGGCAACGAAAGCGGATCGGCATCGATGCAAGTCCCTGGAAGGTCACGCGCCCACCTTCGCGGGGCATGCCTGATAAGCATTATTGTCATTCTCTCTCCCCGAAGGGCCGCGTTCAATGTTACTTGACGATGCGGCCCCCGGCACGTCAGAATACGAAGGTGCATCCGGTCTGGTGCGGAAACGTCCTCTGCTCGGCCCAGAGCTTCATCTCAGCGCGGAGAGAGCCGCCCGAAAGAGCGCAAGTTTCCTCCCCAGCCGTCGTCCGGGGGATGTTGGTGCCTGGCCCACGGATTTTTGGAGCGTGCCTTATGCCAACTGCCTTCCGTGCCTCGTGGTGCCGCCATGCCCTCGGCCTGGTCC
Source organism: uncultured Planctomycetota bacterium (assembly GCA_963767535.1). GTDB lineage: Bacteria > Planctomycetota > Planctomycetia > Gemmatales > Gemmataceae > JAJPHU01. The sequence continues at coordinate 1,467,107 of CAVYEC010000003.1, read as the reverse complement.
TAGTAGGCGTGGTGCTGTCCGGCTTCGTCAACTCCCGACCCGCCCGCGCTGACATGATCTTCCTCAAGGACGGCTTCGCCATCCAGGGACAGGTCAAGCGCGAGATGACGCTGGAGTTCGACAAGATCGGCGGCGAGATGTACCACATGCCCAAGGGCTTCTTCTTCGTCGATGACGGCCCGCGGCGGATCTTCTTCAGCCCCTCACAGGTTCGCCTGGTCTATCCCAAGGATCCGCCCATCGAAGAGCGCATCGTGTGCAAGGATTGGCGGATGCAGGTCAATCCCAAGCTCATGCCGGACTTGCTGGAGATCGTCAAAGCGCCGGAATGGGACGACAAGTGGAACCGCCGCCTCCAGTTCCGCGGCCCCCTTCCCCCCACCGGCCTCGTGACGCTCATCGACGTGCCGCAGCACCTCGCCCTCTTGACGCCCTACTCGGCGCGGGCCGATTCGCCTGGCAAGTTTCTCTGGAAATCCTACTACCTGACGCGCGAGCTGGGGCCGCGGACCGTGCAAACCCTGCTCAGCACGCACCCGGATTTTCAGGAAAAAAAAGGGATGGAGCCGGACAAGCGCGTCTCGCTCCGGTTGCGCAAGGCCGACTTTTACGCCCAGGCCGGCTGGTTCGAACTGGCCGAAAAGGAGCTGGACCGTGCCCTGACCGATGTGCCCCAGAAGAAGGAACGCATCGAGGCCGCTCGCAAGGCGCTTCACAAACTCCGCGCCGCGAGCGCCTGGAGGAACTCAAACATCGCCATCTCGCCGGCCAGCATCAACTGGTGCGCAAGCGGTTGGCCGACTTCGACACCAAGGACGCGCCGGAAACCCTGGTCGCCGAGTTGCAGGAACTCAAGGCCGAGTACGAGACCACCGATCAGCTCTTGACGGAGACGGCCCGCCTCTTGGAGAAGGCCCGCCGCGAAGTCGAGGGGCCGGATAGTAAATTGTGGTCCGAGGCGGCGGCCGTCATCGGCGAGGAACTGAACTTCGAGAACGTCGGCCGGCTCGATGCGTTTCTTGGCCAGGCCCGGCAGGCGGAGCGCTTGCAGCGAAAGGGAAAGAAAGCGGAAGTCATCCCGGAACAACTCCTCAGCCTGGCCGTATCGGGCTGGCTGATGGGCAGCGCGTCGGCGGAGACCAGTCCCGAGACGGCGTTGCGCTTGTGGAACGGACGGCAAATGGTCCAGACCTATCTGCGCACCGAAGACGAGGCCGAGCGGGCGGCGCTGGTGCGCAAACATACGGGCCGCTCGCGCCAGGAGGCGGCCTCGCTGGAGGAGTTGATCCAGATCGTCCGCGCCTTGCCGCCCGTCGAGGCGGAGAAGGAGCTGCCCTCCGGCACCGTTGAACGCAAGACGGATGCCGGTAAGTATCTCTTGCGTCTGCCGCCGGAATACCGGCACAGTCGACCCACGCCACTCCTGATCGTGTTGCACAACGGCAACGGCGGGCCGAAAGACATTCTCGATCGCTGGGCGGAATCGGCCGCGGAGTACGGCTTCATTCTCGCGGCCCCGCAGTGGAGCGACGGGGTAGGCAGCGGTTATACCTATAGCGAAGCCGAACATGCGCTCGTCTTGTCCACGCTGCGCGACCTGCGCCGCCATTTCAACGTCGATAATGACCGCGTGTTTCTGTTCGGCCTGGGCGATGGCGGGGCGATGGCCTTCGACGTGGGGCTGGGCCACCCGGACCTGTTCGCGGGCGTGCTGCCGATGGCGGCCGGGCCGCAATTCCATGCGGAGATGTGCTGGCGCAACGGCCAATACCTGCCCTTCTACGTCATGCACGGAAACCGCGGGCCGCGCGGCAAAGAGATTCGCCATCAGTTCGAGAGCTGGGTGTCCCGCAATTTCCCGATGGTCTGGGTCGATTACAAGGGCCGCGGCATCGAGTGGTACGGCGGCGAGGTGCCGAGCATGTTCGACTGGATGCGCAGCAAGAAGCGCGATTTCCCGATGCACCAGCTCGGCACGAACGGCCAGGGCGGAACATTCGGCAACGAGTTCTGCACGATGCGCGCCTGCGACAATCATTTCTACTGGTTCAGCGCCGATGAGATCCATCCAGGCTGTCTCAACAGTGTCGCGGACTGGAAGCGCCGCCAGCCCGCGTCGTTGTTCGCCCAGATCAACCGCGACAGAAACTCCATCACGGTGCAAACATCCGGCATCCGGCGGGCGACCATCTGGCTGGGACGCAACGACAAAGGCGAGGATATGATCGACTTCGATAAGCCGGTCACGGTGCTCGCGAACTTTCAAGCGCGGGTGAGCAATCAGCGCATCAAGCCCAGCGCCGAGGTGATGCTGGAGGATCTGTATCAGCGCGGCGACCGCCAGCAATTGTTCCTCGCCAAAATCACGCTGAACCTGCGCTAAGCCCTTCGTTTAGCCGCGAGCCTGAGGGAAGCGCGTATCCCGCGCTCGCCTCCGGCTCGCGGCTAAACACAAGCTCCCATTAACCCTCCTCCGTCGCCAGGGCCAGGGCCATTCGGCAGCCGGCCAGAAACATCGGCACATCCACATATTCCTCGATCGTATGAATGTTGTTCTGCCCCGCTCCGAAGGTGACGGTCGGGATGCCGTGCCGCACGAGCCAGTTGGCATCGAGTCCGCCGTTGCCCACGCGCAAGGACGGTTGCAATCCCGCCCGCGTCGCGGCTTCCCGTGCGTGCCGCACCACGGCGGAATCCTCCTTCAGACGGAACGGGTGATAATCGAGCCGGGACGTGAACTGGACCTTCGCCTTGCGTCCCCGGTCGTCCGTGACCTGTTCGGCCGCGGCGGCGAACGCGGCGCGATAGGCGCGGGTGATGGCCTTGGCGAAACGGGCGTCGTGGCTGCGCGATTCGCCGTGGATGTGGACGTAATCGGTGACGACGTTGGTCGCCTCGCCGGCGCTCCGGCCGTCGCGGCCGGCGAAGCGCCCGACGTTGGACGTGCCCTCGCCCTCGGCTTGCCGGATCTTGCCGAACCAACCGCCGTGCTTTACCTCCGCCAGAGCCAGCGCCGCCACCATCGTCGCGGAGATGCCTTTTTCCGGATGGACGCCGGCATGGGCGGCGCGTCCCGTAATCTCCACCTCCCAGCGCTCGGCGCCGACAGCGCCGACGGTCAACTCCGCCGCCGATCGGCCATCGACGTTGAAGCCCATGAGGGGACCGCCCAGGTCGGCCGGTTCGAGATGGCGCGCGCCGTACAACCCGCTCTCCTCGCGCACCGTGAACAGCAGCGTCAACGGTGGATGCGGCAGCTTGTTTTTGAGGAGCGTCGCCGCCAGCGTCACCAGGCAAGCGACGCCCGTGCGGTTGTCGCCGCCCAATGCGGTCGCGCCTTCCGCGGCGATGCGGTCCTTCGACGCGCGCACCGGCACGGCACCGGCGCACAACGGCACTGTATCGAGATGCGTGGCGAACAAGAGGTGCGGTCCCGGGCACGTGCCGGGCAGTTTCACGAGCAGGTTGCCTGTCTGCGTCGGCACCGGGATGCGCTCGTGAGCGCTATCGTGCCGGATGGCGCGGCGCGGCACGCTGGCCGATTCCAGCTCGCGGGTCACTTCGCGGGCAATCGCTTTTTCCTGGCCGGTGATGCCTTCGACGGCCAAAAAGCGCATCAAGCGCTCCACGGCCACCTTTTCGTCGAACGACAGATCCGTAGAAGAGGACAAGGAATATCTCCTTTTAAAACACATAGCCCCCGGCTTGCCGCAGGTGCGATTCCCCCGGCTTGCCGGGGGCTATGTGGCTTGCCAAAGGGCCGCCGCAGTTTATAATACGAAGCCATGTGTAGCCTAATCCCGCGCAGACCGTGCGGGAACGGGGGAACCATTGGGCCGGCCGCGGCCGGCCTTGGGGCTTAGGTTCGTCTGCGCGAACCGGGGTACTTTCAAGCCCTGCCCGACAGCTAACCTCGTCGGCGGGCCGGCCTTCATACGCCGGCCGAATTTGAAAGGGCACCCCCGTCCTCGCGGTCCCGACGAGAAAGCCCGTCCTTTAGCGCGACCGCTCGCCGAGAATATACTCATGACGACTCCCCCGGCCGGTCCCACGCCCTCCGGAGGTCCTTCCGACCACCGTACCGAACCCCCCAACGCCGCCGGCACCTTCACGCGCCGCCTCCTCCGACCCGCCCAGGTCATCATCGTCACCAGCGTGATGTTCTCGTTCATCTCGTACTGGCGCACCGCCGCCGTCGTCCTGTGCGACCTGGCCAGCACCTCGTACTACATCGGCGGCATCGTCGAGCAGTCGATCGGGTCGGCCGCCCCCTGGTTCATCCTCGCCGTCATGTTCTTCAGCTATGCCGTCCGCTCGGTGTACATCGAAAGCTGCACTCTGTTCGTGCGCGGCGGCGTCTACCGCGTCGTCCGCGAAGCGCTGGGCAAGTTCATGGCCAAGCTCGCCGTGTCCGCGCTGATGTTCGACTACATTCTCACCGGCCCCATTAGCGCCGTCACGGGCGGACAATACATCATCGGCCTGATCCTCGAAATCGTCGCCCGCTGGTTCGGCATGGAGATCGACGCGGACTCGCGCGATTTCTTCAAACGGTTCGGCTCCGTCCTCATCGCCACGGCCGCGACCGTGTATTTCTTCCGCAAGAACCTGATCGGCATCCACGAATCCAGCGAAAACGCCCTGAAAATCATGATCATCACGACCGTCATGGGGGCGGTGATGTTGACGTGGTGCGGCGTGACGCTGGCGGTGAACGGGCCGGCCAAATCCAAGGACGGAACGCCCAACACGGTGAACCCGACGCCGAACTTCACGCCGAAGCTCAATCCCACCACCAAGCAAATGGAAGACCCGACTGGGTTTTTGAAACACACCTCGGCCGCCCAGCGGTTGCGCGATCTGACGGGCCGAGATGCGTCCGACTGGCTGGGGCTGATCGGCATCTTCGGCATCTTCATCGCCTTCGGCCATTCGATCCTGGCCATGAGCGGCGAGGAGACGCTGGCGCAAGTCTACCGCGAAGTCGAGTCGCCCAAGCTGAAAAATTTCAAGAAGGCCGCCTTCATCGTGTTCGTCTACAGCCTCATCCTCACCGGCGGCATCAGTTTCTTCGCCGTGCTGCTGATCCCCGCCGACGTCCGCATGAACAACTATTCCGATAACCTGATCGGCGGCTTGGCCATGAACGTGATCGGCCCCCTGTGGCGCAGCTGCTCCTCAACGGCTTCGTGGTCGTGGTCGGCTCGCTGATCCTGGCCGGCGCCGTCAACACGGCGATCATCGGCTCCAACGGCGTGCTCAACCGCGTCGCTGAGGACGGCGTCATGCCCGAATGGTTCCTCAAGCCGCACCACCGCTACGGCACGACGTACCGTATCCTCTGGTTGATCTTCGGCCTGCAAATCTTCACTATCTGGGTCAGCTTCGGCGACGTGCTGCTTCTGGGCGAGGCGTACGCCTTCGGCGTCGTCTGGAGCTTCGTCTTCCAGGCGCTGTCGATGGTGGTGCTGCGCTTCGCCGACCCCCGGCCGCGCGAGGCCAAGGTGCCGCTCAACATCCGTGTCGGCAAGTATGAGGTGCCGGTCGGCCTGATGGTGATCCTCGCCATCCTCATGGTCTCGGCCATGTGCAACTTGCTCACGAAAGAAGTGGCCACGATCGGCGGTCTTATTTTCACGGCCGTATTTTTCACCATGTTCCACGTCTCGGAGCGCTATCACGAGAAGATGCGCAGAGGCAAGCAACATGAGCACATGGAGCAGTTCAACCAGGAAACGACCGGCGAGGTGACGTCCGGCAGCCTGGGGTTGACCAAGATGTATCGCAAGCTGGTGTCGATCCGCTCGCCGCACAACCTGTTCATGCTCGAAAAGGCGCTGGCCGAGGCCGACCCCGAGACGACCAGCATCGTCGTCATGACCGCCAAGTTGATCCCGCCCGGCGGCGCCCCCGACGAACAGCCGGATCTCGACACCTACGATCAGCAGTTGATGACGGCCGTGGTGCAGCTGGCGGAGCGGGCCGGCAAGGAAGTCAAGCCGCTCATCGTGCCGACCAACAACCCCATCCACGCCGTCCTGAACACGGCCAAGGATCTCCAGGCGCACGAGCTAATTATGGGTGCGTCCAACCGCTACACGGCCGACGAGCAGATGGAGCAGATCGCCTTTTACTGGATCAGCCTGCACGGCGGCAACCCGGCCCCCTTGACGGTGCGCATCCTCAGTCGCCAGCGCGACATTTACCTCGATCTGGCCGGCGGAAACCGCATCCCCAAGATCAGCGAGCGCAAGGCGCGCTCGGTCGCCGAGTTGCGCGCCGCGGGCGTCGGCATCGACCGCGTGCTGCTCATCCACGACGGCAGTCCGGCCAACAGCGACCTGTTCCAGGGCGTCTTGACCATGCTCGACCCGCAGGTGATGCTGGCCATCGTGCCGGTCGTGCCGGTCGGCGCCGAACCGCTCAACGGCCACGGTATTGTTCACCTGGACGAAGAGCGCGCCCGTCAGCTCGGTCGGGAATTGCAAGTGCTTCAACTGCCGGTGCCCGATGGCCCGACCATCGTGGAGCGGGCCGGCCGGGACCAGTATGACCTGATTATCTTGCCGCTGACCGACGAGTCGCCGAGCAATCCCCTGGGCACGCTCGACGAGCGCGCCAGCTACATCGTCCAGCACGCGCATTGCCGGGTGTTTCTTGCGGCCCATCCCGTCATTCCGCAAGAAGTCGTCGATAAAACACAAAGTAGTTCGTAGTCCGTAGCCCGTAGTCCGTAGCAAAGACTCCGCAAATCGGGTAGCCTGGATGGATAATGGTTTGCGGATTCGTTTAGCCGCGAGCCGGAGGCGAGCGCGGGCAACGCGCTCACCTCCGGCTCGCGGCTAAACATGGAATCGATACACGACGCGCATAGTTGAGGAATCCCCATGCAAATGTGGCGATGGTTCCCGATGACGTTGGCCGTCGCGGTGCTGGCCGGCCCCCTCGTGACGGCGGCGGAGAAGGCGGCACCCGCGCCGGCGCGGGCGGTTTCCGAAGCGCGGCTGCGCCGGGACATCACCTTCCTGGCCTCCGACGAATGCGAGGGCCGGGGACCGGGAACCAAAGGCATCGACAAGGCGGCCGACTACATCGCCGCTGAGTTCAAGAAGGCGGGATTGCGGCCCGGCGGCAAGGACGGCAGCTATTTCCAGCCGTTCACCATCAACGCCAACATCCTCGACGAGCCGGCCCACCTGTCGCTGAAGGGGCCGCTCGGTCAACAGATCGAGCTGAAACAGGGCGTGCATTTTTGGCCGATGGCACTGGGTGGCCGGGGAGCGGACACGGCCGAAGTCGTCTTCGCCGGTTATGGGATCAGCAGCGACAAGGCGAACTACGACGATTACGACGGCGTCGATGTCGCCTCCAAGGTCGTCGTCCTGCTCCGCGGCGCACCGACAGCGCCCGAAAAAGATCGGGCGCGCGACCTGGCGACCGGTGCTCCGTTCGTTCGCAAACTCGTCAATGCCGAGAAGCACGAGGCGGCGGCCGTCCTCATCGTCAACGACGCCGACACCGCCCGCGACGGCGACGCCCTTCTCGATTTCAATTACACCGCCTTCGGCCGCAGTGCGGTCAAAATCCCCGTGTTCCATGTCCGCCGCTCTGTGCTGGAAATGATGCTCCCCGGCGGGGCCGACGCGCTGACGGCCCTGGAAAAAGAAATCAACCGCGATTTGAAACCGCACAGCCGGGCGCTATCGGGTTGGAAGGCCGAGGTCGAAGTCAAGATGCACCGCGGCATGATCGACGTGAAAAACGTGGTCGGCGTGCTGGAAGGTTCGGGACCTCTGGCGGAGGAAACGGTCGTGGTGGGTGCCCATTACGATCATCTGGGCTACGGCGGCAACAGCAGTCTGGCAGGACTCCGGAAGATGGCTATTCATTACGGCGCCGACGACAACGCCTCCGGCACGACGACGATGATGGAGCTGGCCCGCCGCTTCGCCGCCATGCACCTGCGTCCGGGCCGGCGACTCGTGTTCATCGCCTTCAGCGGTGAAGAATTGGGACTGTACGGCTCGGAATACTACTGCAAGCATCCGCTTTATCCGCTGAAGGAGACGGCCTCCATGTTCAACCTCGACATGGTGGGCCGGCTCCGTCCGGACAAGACCACGGGCAAACCGAAGCTCCTCAGCGAGGGAAGCGGCACCGCCCAACCTTTCCGCGAGCTTCTGGAAGAACTCGGCCGCAAGCACGATTTCAAGATGGTCAACAAGCCGAGCGGCTTCGGGCCGAGCGATCACGCCTCGTTCTGCGGCAAGGACGTGCCGGTGCTGTTCGTGTGGACCGATTACCACGACGATTACCACCGCCCGGGCGACACTGCGGATAAGATCAACATCAACGGCATGCACCGCATCGCCGATTTCAGCCAGGACGCCATCGAGACCCTGACCCGCATGGAGAAGCCCGCGTTCGTGAAGGTCAAGGAACAGTCGGCCGGCGTGTCAAAATACGACGGCCCCACGCTCGGCATTCGGCCCAGCTACGGCGACGAAGGGGAAGGATTGCTGATTGGCGGCGTCACTTCAGGACGCCCGGCAGAGAAGGCCGGTTTGAAGGCGGACGATCGCATCGTCGAGATCGCCGGCAAGCCGATCAAGAATATCCAAACGTACATGACCGTGCTCGCCACGCACAAAAAAGGTGAAACCATCGAGGTGGGTTTCCTTCGCAACGGCAAGAAAATGACGGTCAAGTTGAAGCTGGAGTGAGTCCCCGTGACGAATTGAAAGATTGCCCCCGCGAAAAGTCGTTACGGTCGATGTCCCGCCTGTAAATGCGATCCAAACAGCCCCGCTGAAATAAGGTTGTTTTAAGACTTGTTGAGGAACCGATTTGTTATGGCCGTCAAGAGTGCCTCGCCCGCAAATTCCGCCACGGAGCCGCGCGAAGACTGGTCGCTGGAGGAACTGCAAGACGAAGCTGAGGAGCTGCGCACGCGCATCAACCGCTTCCGCACGTCGCTGGGCCGATTCTTTGTCAAAAAGCAGGATCTGATCGACCTCATGGTCGTCGCGGCCATCGCCCAGGAACCGCTACTACTCGTCGGCCCGCCCGGAACCGCCAAGTCCGACCTCGTCCTCAAGTTCAAGGACGCGCTGGGACTGGGGGAGGAAGATTATTTCGAGTACATGCTGACGCGCTTCACCGAGCCGTCGGAGATCATCGGGCCGATCGACATCAGCCAGCTGCGCGAAGGGCGCTACATCCGCCGCGAGCAGGGCAAATTGCCGACCGCCCGGCTGGGCTTCCTCGACGAGATTTTCAAATCGAACTCGGCCATCCTCAACATCCTGTTGACCATCATCAACGAGCGGAAGTTCTATCAGGACGGCGTGCCGCAGCCGGTGCGTTTGCGCGTCCTGTTCGCGGCCACCAACGAGATCCCCGAGCAGAGCGAGTTAGCCGCCCTCAAGGATCGCTTTTGTCTCAAGGCTGAGAGCCAGTCCGTGCAGGAAGAACATTTCGCCGAGTTGGTCGATGCCGGTGTGCAGGGCGAAGTGCATAAAGTCCTCAACCAGAAGCCGTGGGTCGAAGGGCATTGCGCGCTCGATGATTTGCTGAAGGCCAATCGCTATCTGACGCACCTGTTCGCGCAAGCACCGCAGCGGACGCAGTCAGGAACAGAACGACCGCGAGGTCTTCTTCCCGGGCGAGGTCTTCGACGAGTTTCGCCGGTTGGTCAAAACGCTCGTCAGCGGCGACAAGATTTTCATCAGCGATCGCAAGTTGGTGAAGCTCTACAAGCTATTCCGCGTCCGCGCCTGGCTCTTTACCGGCGGGACCGTCAGCCGCGATGATCTGCGTATGTTGGCTTACCTGGGCGAGAGTCATCAGGAGATCGACTTGCTTCGGAAGAAGGTGCCCACGCTGCTCGGCCTGGAATGACCGGCCGACACATAGCCCCCGGCAAGCCGGGGGAAAGAAAACAACCCCGGCAAGCCGGGGGCTATGTGTCCGTATTCGTTGCTACACACTTCAGTTCGGACGGTGCCCGAAAAGGACCTGGCGCACCCTCGTCCACAGGCCGTGCCGTTCGCGGTGGAGTTCGGCCAGGCGCTCGTTGAGCCAGGCATGAATGCGCAGAATCCTCCGCTGTCAAAGGCGATCGATTCAAGGAGCCGCGGAGGAACTTAACGGATCGGTGGACGGGTTGGCTCGGCCGGGGGGCAAGGACGGGATAATGGAATTCGGCGTTTGTAGCGACCATAAGTGTTTCTCCGTGATCCTTGACAACGCGGGAACGCAACAGGGGGCGTTCGGGCCGTCACCCGAATCTGAGCCGCTCGACTTTCCACCTTATGCAGTTCTGATGCCGGAATGGAAGAGTTTCCGGATGTAGCTTTGCAAGTAGTTCAATCGTAAGGGTTTGCGCTTCTCAGCGATTACGCGAAAAAAGGCGTTTACGCAGAGATGAGCCGGAATTTGCTTTGAAGCGCCACAAAAGAGGTGCGTAATCGCACAGGCTCACGGTGTCTTTTGGCTCAGCCTCGGCCGACGAACGGCATTCGGGTGGCCATCACGGTCATAAACAGGACGTTGGCGTCGAGTGGCAGGCTGGCCATGTACACGACGGCGCGGGCCACGTTTTCCACGTCCATCGTCGGCTCGACGGCGGTCGTGCCGTTGGCCTGCAAGATGCCCTTCTTCATGCGAGCGGTCATGTCGGTCTCCGCGTTGCCGATGTCGATCTGGCCGCAGGCGATGTCGTAGGGTCGGCCGTCCAGCGCGGTCGAGCGCGTCAGGCCGGTGATAGCGTGCTTGGTGGCCGTGTACGGGCGCGGAGTTCGGCCTGGGCGTGTGGGCGGAGATCGAGCCGTTGTTGATGATGCGTCCGCCGCGCGGCGATTGCTCCTTCATGAGCCGAAACGCCGCCTGCGTGCAGAAGAACGCGCCGGTCAGGTTGACATCGACGACGCGCCGCCATTGCTCGACCGTCAGCTCTTCGAGCGGGATGGCCGGGGCGCCGGTGCCGGCGTTGTTGAATAGCACGTCGAGTCGGCCGAAGGCTTCCTTCGTCTTGTCGAACAGTTCGCGCACCGAGGCCGCATCGCTGACATCGGCGCGGATGGCTCGTGCCCGCGCGCTCGCGGAACCGGCCTCGGCCGCGGTCTGCTCCAGCGTCTCGGAGCGACGGCCGGCCAGGACGACCGAATAACCCTCCCGCAACAGAGCCAGCGCCGTCGCCCGGCCGATGCCGGAACCGGCGCCCGTGACGATCGCCACTTTGCCTTCGGCACTCATGGTGTGGATGCCTTGTGTTGGACTGTGCAGATCATTAACCGTCCCCTGCCGGTATTGTCGGCGTGTACAATCTCCTTGACCAGACCACAGCGCTACTCGGCGAGGGGCTGAGTCATGACGCACGATGAAGCTTTTCTTCAGGCGATCCGCGAAACTCCCTTCGACGACGCCCCGCGCCTCATCTACGCCGACTGGCTCGAAGAGCATGGCCGGGCCGAGCGGGCCGAGTTGATCCGCCTTCAGTGCCGGCTCGCGGCCCTGCCGCAAGAAGACAAGGGCAGGGGAGTTCTCGAAGCTGCGCGTCGAGATGCTGTTGCGGCACAACTGGGAAGAGTGGGTCAGCCCGCTGCTGGAAATCGCTGGTCCTAAGCACGATCGCTACAACGAGGGCTGGCTGCGGCGATCGTTCCACCCCGAGGCGCTGCGCCGCTTCCGCCGCGGTTTCGTGGATCGGCTCACGCTGGATGCGGAACGGTTCGTGGCGAACGCGGAGAAGTTGGCGGGCCTGGTGCCGTTGAAACACCTCGATCTGTGGGGGGCGGGCCGGTGCGCCCGCGCCCTGGCCGATTGTCCTCGTCTGGCGAGCCTGAGATCCCTGGCTTTCTCGGATTACTGGGACGCGCCCCTAAGAGGTCAAGATGTCCCGGCGCTGGCGGAGTCGCCCCACCTGGGCGGGTTGAACGCGCTTTTTTTGGCCATGAACTACCTCGGCGACGAGGGGGTCGAAGCGCTCGTTCGGGCACCGTGGCTGATGAGCTTGAATACCCTCGATCTCACGGAGAACGGTCTGTCCGCGCCCGCCGTTGACGCCCTGACGGATTGCCCATACTTCCTTCAACTGAGAGATTTGCACTTGGAGAGAAACCCGCTGGGCGACGCCGGCGCCGACAGGCTCGCCCAATGGCCTGTCATGGCCAGCCTGCACCTCCTCAATCTCACCTCGAATAACATCACCGATCGCGGCGCCCGCATCCTCGCCGAATCCCCCTGGAGGACGCTGCGAACGAGCCTTTATCTCAACGACAATCCCATTTCCCCGGACGTGCTGGCCGCCCTGTTTCGGGATGTATCGAACCCGCCGCACGGTCACGGGTGATGCGGCGTCCGGATAAAAGCTATGCTTGAGTGGTCGCCGGAATCGGAACCCTGCACGGCCCAATGAGGCGGGGCGGGCAGGGATCCGTCTGCAACGGAGCAGAGGTTGAAGCCATGAGCCGGACGTTGAACGCGGGCGATCGGGTGCGCGTCACCGTGCGCAATTCGGGTGCCGGGCTTTCAGCCCGGGGACAAGGGGACCATTTTGAGCGGGCCGAGGTCGCCCGACGGCGACCCGCCGTATTACATCGTGGTCATGGACAAGGACTGACTTCAGCGCACCGGCGTCGTCTTCGCGGCCGATGAGATCGAGCCGGACGAATGAGCATCCGGACCACTTTCGTGGTAAGATGACAGGCGCGGCGGCCACGAAAGGGAGGTCGGAGGGAGATCGCCCGGAACGCGTTTGCGAGAGTTGAACTGACCATGAGCCGCGAATTAGTTGCCGGAACACGAGTTCGTCTCACGGCGTCCCACCGCATGCATGGCTATCAGCCCGGCGATAAGGGCACCGTCCTGCGGCAGGTGACCTCCACGCCCCGCGGCAAACTCTATTACCTCGTCTCTATGGACAAGGACGGCCTGACGAAAACGGGGTCTGTCTTCACCGCCGAGGAAATCGAGGTGGACGAATAACCTCGCTCGACAGCGGCTTGGTGATCCACATATTTAAATGACGTGTCCGGCTTTCGGTTCCGCCGCCGGCTTGGCCGGTCGGGAGTAGGATTGCTCCAGCGGCAGGAATTGTTCCGACTGCGGATCGTAGGCGAACACCTTACCGCTCTCGATCTGATAGACCCAGCCGTGCAACGTCAGTCCGCCACGCGTGAGCCGGCGGGCAACGCACGGTAGCGTACAAATGTTTTCCAGTTGCACGAGCACGTTTTCCTCGATGGCCGCCGTCAGCATCTGCTCGGGCGACCGATCGCTGTAATTGTCGCGGATAATACGGCGAGTCCGCTCGGCATGTGTCAACCAAGCCGCCACGGACGGCATCTCCTTGAGCGTCTCCGGGTACAGTACACCTCGAACCGCGCCACAGTGCGAATGGCCGCACACGACGATCTCGCGCACTCCCAAGGCGACGACCGCGAACTCGATCGACGCCGCCGACCCGCTGCACGGCGCGTCGTGGGGCGGAACGACATGGCCGGCGTTGCGCAGGATAAACAATTCGCCGGGCCGGGTGTTGGTCAACAGGTTCGGGTCGATGCGCGAGTCGGAGCAGGTGATGAACAACACTTCCGGCTCTTGCCGCCGGGCCAGGCTTTCAAACCGCTCGCGCTGGGTGGGGAAAATGTTGGTTTGAAAGTGATGAATGCCTTCGATGAGTTTCTGCATCGTGCTGCCTCCGCCGGTGTCCTGTCCTGGGAAGCCGCCTGTTGGCCGCGCTCACTGAGGATGCGCTTGTTCCAGTGCGGCCGCGTGGTGCGGTTGGGTGACGAGTTTGAAAACCGCCGTCGCCGCCTCGCCTTGCAGGATGAAGCGCTGCCCGTCGGACATATGCACCTCGATGGATTCCAGGCCGCCGGTCGGTCCCGTGGCGAAGACCCGGCAGACTTGCTCCAGGTTGATGAGCATGTGGGCGGGTTTGCCTTCGCTGTTGGTCGATTCGAGGGCAACGAACTGAGCCATCGTTGTAGATCCTCCCGTACAACGCCGTTGTATCGACGGCATTGTATGCGAGGGAGGGCCGTTTGCAAGCCAACCCTTGGTTAGCGACGTTTCGCAGTAGCGTGCGCGAACACGCTTCTGCTAAGCGTCGCTAACCAATTTTTGCGTTGCGGTATTTACCCTCTCGACTTCTTCTCGTGATCCAAGAGCGCTTGCTTCCGTTCCAGACCCCAGCGGTAGCCGCCGAGTCCGCCGTCTTCGCGGACGACACGATGGCAGGGGATGACAATTGAGACGGGGTTGGTCGCGCAGGCGCGGGCCACGGCACGGGCGGCGGTGGGTTGACCCAGGGAGCGAGCAATCTCGGCGTAGGAGCGCGTGCTGCCGTACGGAATGGCACGCAATTCCTGCCAGACGCGCCATTGAAACGCGGTCGCCCGCACGTCCAGCGGCAGATCGAGGTGCGGCTGCTGGCCGCTGAGGTGGTTCACCAGCTCGCACACCCATGCATACAGTCCGCCGTCGTCGCGCCGCACCTCGGCGGCCGAGAATTCGTTCGACAGCTCGGCTTCGAGCCGGGTGTCGCTGTCGCCGAGGTAGACGGCGCAGATGCCGCGCTCGGTCCCCGCCAGCAGCAGCCGGCCCAGCGGACAATCCGCCACAGTGTAGCGAATGTGCATGGTCCGCCCGCCGCGCTGGTAGGTGCCCGGCGTCATGCCCAGCTGCGCGGCGGCCCGTTCGTACAACCGACTGCTGGAGCCGTAGCCCGCTTCGAGCATCGCCATTGTCACGGTCCTCCGTTCTTTCAGCCGCGTTTTGAGCACGCCCAGACGGCAAGCGTCGGCGTATTGGCGCGGCGTGAGGCCGGTCACACGCTTGAAAATCCGCTGGAGGTGAAACGGACTCAGTCCCACTTGACCTCCCAGCGCTTCCAGCGTGAGCGACTCTTCTAGGTGCGTCTCGATGTAGCGGCAAAGGTGGCGGATTCGTTCGATGTGCGGATCGGACGTGTCCGAGCGCTCCCGGAAGGGCCGGCCTTGTTTCTGTGGTTCGCTCACGATCATCACCTCCGTCAAGGAGGATACCCGCGCGGCGGGTGGGGCTTCTATCCGATTCTTGCGCTGGAAAGATTTTCCGCGACTAATTCTCCCGGCAAGCCGGGGGCTATGTGAGAGGAAATGGGATTCAATGGGACTCCGTGAACCCACATGGTATACTGAACATCGAGGGGATCCCGTAGTTGTCGGTAGTGCTTTCGGGTGCCAAACACTCATGCCTGCGCAGTTGGTGGCCCTGAACGACGGTCCCAGCATCCTGCTGGATAAGCCCATTTTGCTGGTCGGGCGGCATCCCGAGTGCGATATTCAAATTGACTCGCGCAAGATTTCGCGCCGCCATTGCTGTATTGCCCAGGTCAGCGATTACCTCGTCGTCCGCGATCTGGGCAGCACCAACGGCATCCGCATCAACGGTTTGCGCGTTGCCGAGGGACGACTGGCGGATGGCGATGAACTGACCCTGGGAAACAACCGCTATCGGGTCGCCTGGGACCTCGTTCCGTCCAGCCCCAGTCCCAATCGCCCCCCTCCCAAGAAGCAAACCATTCGCGCGCCGTCTCCCCCGGCCGATGTCGAGGATGAGCTGCTCGAATCGTGCGACGAGCCGGTGCCGCTGGACGAGCCGCCGGAAGCAAGGCCACTGGAAGTTCATCCGCTTCTGCGAGGCGTGCCCGTCGAGGAGCAACCGCACGCCGTCGAAGAGGCGATTGTCCTGCCCGATGAACTGGAATTGCTGCCCAACAGCGATGTCTATCCCAAGCTCTCGCCCCATCAGTCCGGCAGCCATCCCCCCGTCTGAACAATCGCTCGAACCCTACCAACCCGCGGCGCCGGCAAGGATGCTCTCGTCGGCGCGTGGACGGACAATCTACGGAAAAAATGAGGGCGATTTTATCCTTCGTTCATGGGCCGCTTACGCGCCGGTGATATAATGCACCCTTGCCGGAAATACCGAGCAAGCCGACGGAGTAGTCTCACTCCCCTTTTTCTCAGGTAGCGCAGCATGACTTGGACTGTTGCACTTCCCCGCCGCATCGTTTCCCTCGCCGTACTCGCCCTCGTGACCGTCCTGCCGCTGGGATGTCAGAAAGAAGCCACTCCGGCCGAGGCGGCCGCCGAGGAACATGCCGCGCCGGTCAAGTGGGAGCCGGCCGAGAAGGCGGACCTCGAAGAATGGACCGAACTGCTTGGCACCACCCAGCCGTTGCCCAACCGCGTGGCCCGCATCAGCGCCGGCGTCGAGGGGAACGTCTTGGAGATCCTTCCCGCCAGCAAGGGCAAGGCCGTCGTTGAAGGTCAGCGCGTCGAGGCGGGACAAATCATCGTTCGGCTCGACGACCGCTTCTTGAAGGCCAACAAAGACAAGCTGGTGGCTGGTGAAGAGGAACTCAAGGAGCAGGTCAAGCAGGCCAACAACGCCCTCGAGCTGGCCCGTTTGGACACCGATCGCCTGGAGAAATTGGTGGGGCCGGACCAGACCGGCTCCTCGTCGCTGCCCCTGGTGTCGCGCCTCGAAATCGAGAAGGCCCGCTTGATGGTCAAGGACGCCGAATCGAAATACAAGGCCGCCCAGGCGAAGGTGGCCGTCTCCGCGCCGAGATCAAGGCGATCGACGAGCAGTTGACCCTGTTCACGCTGCGGACGCCCATCGCCGGACAACTCGGTATGGTTCATGCCGTGGCCGGTCAGGAGTTGGCCATCGGCACGAGCGTCGCCGAGGTGATCGACCTCGACGAGATTGACGTGCTCTGTTTCGTGCCGGCCCGCACGGTGGCCCATCTGCACCTGGATCAGCTCGTGCGCATTGACGATGTGGGCGAGTTAACAGACGATCCGAGCAAGGTCGAGCACGGCCGAATCGTCTTCATTTCCGATCAGGCCCAGGCGGAGACCGGCACGGTTGCCGTCAAGGCCCGCTTCCCCAACCGCACCCGGAGACTGCGGGCCAACACCCTTTTGCGCGTCCGCGTGCTGACCGAGAAAAAGCCCGATTGCCTGAGTATCCCCGAAGCCGCCCTGCTGGAAGACCAGGAAGAGCCGGCCGTCCTCGTCGTCACCACCGAGAAGAAGAAAAACGAAAAGGGCGAGGAAGAAGAGGAACATCAGGTTCATAAATATCAGGTCAAGCTCGGCCTGCGCGACCGCGACAAGCACAAGGTAGAAATCGTCGGCCTGATCGACGCCAAGGAGAAGAAGGCCGTCCCGCTGGAGAAAGACACGCTGTTCGTGGTGGAGGGCGGTCACGGCCTGGAAGACGGCGATCTGGTCAAGGAGAAAGAGGAAGAGCACAAGGAGGGCGAGGCCAAGGAGGGCGAGTCCAAGAAAGATGAGCACAAGGAAGGTGAGGGCAAGAAAGACGAGCCGAAGACGGACGAGCACAAGTAACCACCTTCCGGGGACAACCGACCGTGTTCAACCTCGCATCGCGGCCGCGCAACTACTTCGGCGGCATCCTGCTGACGGCCCTGCTCTTGACCGTCGGCGGCATCTACAGTGCCACGCGCATGCCCAGCAGCGTTTATCCCGAAGTGACCTTCCCGCGCATCAGCGTCATCGCCCGCAAGCCGGGACTGGACGTGCCGAACATGCAGGTGCAAGGTCACGGTGCCGCTGGAAGAGGCGGTCAGCACCGTCATCGGCATCGCCCAGGTGCGCTCCAAGACGATCCGCGGGGCCAGCGAGTTGTCGCTCGACTTCAACCCTGGCGTCAACATGCTGCAAGCCGAGCAGTTCACCTGGAACCGCCTGGGCGCCGTGCGCTCCAAGATCCCGGCCGACGTGGAGCTGGAAGTCGAGCGCATGACGCCGTCGGTCTTCCCGATCCTGTCGCTGGTGCTGACGGGCGGCGACAGCCCGGCCCAGCTGCGCGATTTCGCGTATTTCAACCTGGCGCCGCGCATCAAGAACATTCCGGATGTCCTTTATGCCAACATTGCCGGCGGCGACATCCGCGAGATCGAGGTCGAGCCGCGGCCGGAAGACCTTCTCGCGGCCGGCCTATCGGCCGCTGACCTCGCCGACCAGATCGCCAAGGTCCACCGCTTGCAGCCGGTCGGCCGCATCGAACAGCCGCCCTTCGCCTACCAGATCATCGTCAACACGCAGGCGGAAACCGCCCGCGAGATCGAGGACCTGGTTATCACGGCCAAGAACAATCAGCCGCTCCGCGTCGGCAACGTCGCCGACGTCGAAGATCGGCCGGCAGGACCGCGTCCTGTCGATCGGCTACGACGGACAAGGACGCTGTCGTCATCACCGTCTTCCGCAGTCCCGGCGGCAACACGATCAACATCTCCCGCGCCGTCCACGAACTCTTGCACGAGATGGAGCGCGATCAGCGCATCCCGCGCAACATCCATCCGACCGTCGTTTACGATCAGGCCACGTTCATCGGCACCGCCGTCGATAACGTGCGCGACGCCATCCTGATCGGCGGCCTGTTCAGCATTCTCATCCTGCTGGCCTTCCTGCGCAGTTGGCGGGCGACGCTTGATCTCCGCCCTGGCCATCCCGACGACGCTGGCCATCACGTTTCTGTTTCTGCACTGGGCGGGCGAAACGCTGAACCTGATGTCGCTGGGCGGCCTGGCCGTGGCGATCGGGCTGATCATCGACGATACCGTCGTCGTCATCGAGAACATCGCCCGCCACCTGGAAAAGAAACGCGAAGGCGCAGGAGGTAAGGAACCCAATCGAGGGCGTTACCTCGACGGCCCCGATCGTGATCGACCCGGTGGGGGCGGCGTCGGGGGAAATCACCGGGGCGGTCGTCGGCTCGACGCTGACGACGGTGTTGGTGTTTTTGCCGCTGGCGTTCATCGTCGGCGTGTACGGCCAGTTCTTCGCGTCGCTGAGCTGGGCGCTGTCGATCGCCGTGCTGGTGTCGATGGTCATCAGCCTGACCTTGATCCCCGTGTTCGCGGCCAAGTTCCTGGCCGGCCGGCCCATGCCGCCGCCGGGTCCGCTTTATCGCGGGCTGGCCTGGCTGTACGAGTGGGTCCTCGGCCTCGCTTTGCGCGTCCGTGGCCGATAACGCTCCTGGCCTCCGTTGCCGCCGTCGGCGTCGGTATCTTGCTGTACACCGGCATTCCCGATTGGAGGAAGGGCCACAAGGAGGGCGAGCCGCCGCCGCCGCCCTTGGTCAAGGGACTCAAAACCGGCCTCATGCCGGCGCATGGACGAAGGCGTCGTTCGTCGTCGATTACTGGGCACCGTCCGGCACGCCGCTTGCCGAGACGGAAGAGAAAGCGAAGGTGATCGAGGAGATTCTCTCCGAGAACCCCGATGTGGACGCTTATGTCCGCCGCACGGGAGCCGAGCTGGGTCTGTTCGCCACGCAGACCAATCGCGGCGACATCCAGGTTGTGCTACGGCCCGCCGAGGACGATCCCATCAGCCTGCTCCGCAAGCCCGTTCGGCCGGAGTTCGCGAAGTCGAAAGACGAAGTGAAGGAACTCGATCTGGACATGCACACGACCGGCCGCGATTACATCCGCAAGAAATACCGCCGCCGCACGATGGAAGAAGTCCGCAAGGAAGTCCAGGATGAGATCGAAGAGAAGTTCACCGAGCATCAGTTCAAGGTCGAGACGGTGCCGATCATCACGGACGAATTGAACGACCTCTCGGGCGCCAACAAGCCGGTCGAGGTGAAGCTGTTCGGCCCGGATTACCACGAGCTGCAAGAGCTGGCCGAGGAAGTCGGCGCCGCCCTGAAGAAGATGAAGGAGAAGAACAAAAGTCTCGGCATCGAGGACATCGACGATCACGTTTTTGCCGGCAGCCCGGACCTGGCCGTGAGGATCGACGGCGTGCGGGCCGCTCGCTTCGGCATCGACGCCGGATGCGGTCGAGCGGCAGTTGAATGTCGATGTTTTACGGCCATGTGGCCACGCAGGTCCGGGAATCGGCCCTGCGCATCACCGACGTGCGGGTGCAATACCCCGACTTGTATCGCTTCGGCAAGGACCGTTTCGATCCGGAGCGCGTGCTGAGTCAGTGGATTTTGCTGCCCGAAAACGCGCCGGTCCTGCCGGAAATCTCGCCGTCCCTGGGCAAGCTGTCGAACCTGGCGCGGGTGGTGCCGCTGTCGGCCTTGGCCGAGATCAAACGGAAACGCTCCTCCGATGAGGAATGGCGCGAGAACCAACGGCCGGTGCATTACGTGACGGCGGAATTGAACGAGGACGAAGGCGGCGACCTCGGCGGCGTCGTGGCCGGCATCCGCCGCGAGATGCAGCACATTACGTTACCGCCCGGCTACAGTTGGGAAATGGGCGGCCATTACGTGCAGCAGACAGGCCGCTTTCCGCAGCTTCGCCATCATCATGATCGTCGCCGTGCTGCTGGTGTACATCATGCTGGTCTTCCAGTTCCGTTCCGTCATGCTGCCGCTCCTGATCTTCCTGACGCAACCGTTGTCGCTCGTTAGCGGACTGTTCGCCCTGTGGATCACCGGGACGCCGCTGAACGTGTCCAGCTACATGGGTGCCATCCTGCTCATCGGCCTGGACATGAAGAACGGCATCTTGCTGGTCGAATACATCCAGCAGTTGCGCGAGGAAGGCATGGAGTTGCGGACGGCGCTGCTTCTGGCCGGACGCACG
Organism: uncultured Planctomycetota bacterium; assembly: GCA_963767535.1. Classification (GTDB taxonomy): domain Bacteria; phylum Planctomycetota; class Planctomycetia; order Gemmatales; family Gemmataceae; genus JAJPHU01. The sequence goes on along the minus strand of CAVYEC010000003.1, from coordinate 1,446,478 downwards.
CGCTTCCGTCCGATCCTGATGACCAGTCTGGCGGCGATCCTGGGTCTGGCCCCGCTGGCGCTGGGCATCGGGCCGGGGCGCAGATGCAGCAGCCGCTGGCGATCATGGTCATCGGCGGGATGACCGCGAACATGCTCTTCACCCGCATGATTATTCCCGTGGGCTATCTGGTGCTGGAGAGACGGAAGACGCGGACGGCCTGAGGATAACTCGACTAGCCCGCGCTGTGGGGAGGCGAGATGGCCGCAAACGATCTTGTGCTCGCCTTCACCGGCGCCAGCGGAGCGCCTTACGGTGTGCGTCTCTTGGAGGTGTTGTTGCACGCCGGGAGGACGGTGCATCTGGTCATCAGCCCCGCCGCCGTTAAGGTGATCGAGCGCGAACTCGACCGCCGCGTCCGGCTCGATCGCTTCGCGGTTGCCGATTTACTTGGCGATCGCGCGGCCGCGTTCGAGGCGGATCAGGTGCGCTATCATCATTACATGGATTTCCAAACCGGCATCGCCAGCGGCTCGTTTCCGACCGGCGGTATGGTTGTCTGTCCGTGCAGCATGGGCACCGTCGCCGCCATCGCGCACGGACTGTCGCAAAACCTCATCCACCGCGCCGCCGACGTTCATTTGAAGGATCGCGGCGTCTCATTCTCGTGCCGCGCGAGACGCCGCTGCATCTGATTCAGCTCCGCAACCTCGCCGCCTGCGCCGAGGCAGGCGCTGTCGTGCTGCCGGCCATGCCAGCCTTTTACACGCGGCCGAACTCCCTCCAGGATGCCATCGACTTCATCGTCGGCCGTGTGTGCGATCAACTCGGTATCGACAATAGCCTGCTGCCGCGCTGGGGAGAGGAATAAGCGGAATTACCGCGCCGCACCGCCAGCAAGGGCGCAACCCTTGCTGGTGCTGCGGCCTGGTAAAGATGTCCGGTGGGGCAATTTCTCCCTGATATGCCATCCTGTCCGCCGCATTCTCTCTCTTTTGACCGATTCCTCTGGCCTCGCTGCTTGCCCGCTGCCGAATCATAGGGTGGGAAGGGCACGGCCGCCGCGAAGATCAGCGGCGGCGAAGCACGAGGGGGGTGGGGTATGAAGCGAAACCTGGGCGTGATCCTGGTAATCTTTGTGGGCGGGATGTCGCGGCTTTATGCCGGGCCGGCGCTGCCCCCGTTGCCCCTCACCTCGACCGCTCCGGCGACGCGGGCCACCGACATCCCGGCGGCCAACCCCTACGCCCGCGCACCGGGGGGCGGATGTTGCAACTGTCCGCGAACGAAATTCTGCTGCCGTCGGTTGCTCGAATGGGCGACCTACTGCCCCAAGGAGCGCTACTGCTGCTGTCCTCGACAATGCAATTTCTGCCATTACAAGGGGGCGCTGCCCTATTACACGTTCATGCTCAACCCGCACTGCGTGGAAGGCTCCGGCATCCACCCCACCCTGCCGCCGACCCCCTGTCCCAGCCACAAAGGTCGTGGGCACGGCCGAGACTGTGCGAGCTGCGCGAACGGGCCGCCGGGTGCCTGTGCCGCCGGGGCAGCCCTCGCTGAGAAATAACACCAGGGACTTCCGTCACCCCGTCACGACAGACCCCGGGCCTGCGCCGGGGTCTGTTCGTTTGGTCGTCAGATGCGGCGGAGGGCCATTATAATCAAAGTCATCGCCCAAGGTGGCCGAGACGAACCGATGGACGCCGTGCCGGAAACCGCGCGCATCGAAGAGTGGGCGTCCGCCCTCCGTCTGATCTTCCAGCACTGCACGCCCGAGGACTGCGAGCGTCGCTGCGCCAACGCCTTGCACCTGCTCCAGCGCGGCGAACTCGACTCACGCAACCTCTTCGTCCTCCGGGGCGCAGAGGGTCTCCAGGGTGCGCTCGTTTGCCTGCCGGTCCCCGGCGCCAGCGCCCTCGTTTGGCCGCCGGGCGCGGTGAAGGAAGGGCGTGAGGAGATTGAAGATTGCTTGCTGCGACACGCCCTGTCCTCGCTCCGAGATCGCGGAGCCAAACTGGCCCAAACGCTTCTTGCCCCCGAAGAGACTTCCCTCGCCGCTTCCCTTCTGCGGAACGGTTTTGCTGACGTGACGCAGCTGTGGTACATGCGCCACGACCTGAACCTTCCCCCGCATTGTTTGGCCACCCCCACTCGCCTGGATTATCTACCTTTCGACGCTGCGGCCGACTTCCGGGACACGCTGGCGCGCACCTACGTGGAAACGAGGGATTGCCCGGAAGTCAACGGCATCCGCACCATCGACGAAGTGATACAAGGCCATCGCGCCCAGGGCGTGTTCGATCCGGAGCGCTGGTGGTTGGCCGTTCATAACGGGCAGCCCATTGGCGTGCTGATGATGACGGAAATGCCGGAAAGTGGGGATTGGGAGGTCGCCTACATGGGCGTGATCCCCGAGGCGAGGCGGCTCGGTTTCGGCCGTGAGATCCTTCTCAAGGCGCTGACCGAGGCCTACGCCGCCGACGCACCCGCCGTCACGCTCTCCGTCGATGCCCGTAACGAGCCGGCCTGGCACCTTTACCACGGTCTGGGGTTTGAGCCATACGAGCAACGCGCGGTCTACCTGGCAATCGGACGCTGAGGCCGATGGTGGACCTGGCGATTCCGCCCTCCACACGCGGCGTTCGCATTGTGCCGTTGGGGAAGCCTCTGCCCCACTCTCGATTGGGAAAAAGAGGCAGTCTGGCGTTGGCGAACGGCCTGTTGCGGTTTAGAATTGCCCGTCCCAGCGAGTGACCCCACCGGAACAGGTTTTCTTCCTGTCCGCGGGACTTCTCTCTTATCCGAACCCTGACCGTCCCACCTTCGCAGCCTGACTGCGCGCCGGGGGTAAGCTTGTGACTGTTCGCGAACGCCAGGTAATACAGGCGCTGGAGCAAGAGATCGCCCGGCGCATCGGCGAACCCCGCTTCAAACTCTGGTTTGAGGGCCGGACGCGCTTTCAATGGGACGACGAACAGCTGACGGTCGGCGTGCCGAATCGTCATTTCGGCGAGTGGGTGGAAAAGAACTTCGGCGCGGCGACCGCCGCCGCTGCCCGCGAAGTGTTCGGCCAGACTGTGCAAGTGCGTTTCGTTATCGACCCGGAACTATTTCAGGCGGCGCGGCGCGAACAAGATGAGGTGCGCCAGGGACGGGAGCCAAAGCACGCCGACGAGGAACCTTCCCCGCCCGACGCCTCTACGCAGCCGAAAGCGAAAGAAACGGCTACCCGGTCGCGGCACAAGACGACGGGAGAGCCGAAAACGGAGACGCCGCCCATCTCCGCTCAACCAGACCGCGAGACGCCCCGGCGATCGCGGCGCTGGCATCGGCTGAGCGATTTCGTGGTGGGATCGTGCAACCGCGTGGCCTACGCCGCCGCCCTCAGCGTGGTGGAAGCGCCGAACGAGGGGGCCAACCCGATCGTCTTGCACGGGCCGGTCGGCACGGGCAAGACGCATCTGCTCGAAGGCATTTACGCCGGCCTTCGCCGCGCCCACCCCGATTGGCGCGTCCTTTACCTGACGAGCGAGGATTTCACCAACCGCTTTGTGCAGGCGATGCGGCTGAACAAGCTGACGGGCTTCCGCAAGCAGTTCCGCGAGTGCGACGCGCTGCTGGTGGACGACCTGCACTTTTTGGCCAAGAAACGCGCCACGCAGGCGGAGTTCCTGCACACCTTCGACGCCCTGCAAGCGGACGGCCGGCAGATGGTGCTGACATGCGATTGTCACCCGCGCCTGGCCGACGACTTCACGCCGGAATTGACCGACCGCCTGCTCGGCGGCGTCATCTGGGGCCTGACCCCGCCGGACGCCGCCACGCGCCTGGAGATCCTGCGCGCACAAGTCGATCCCCAAGGGCGAAAGGCCGCTGCCCGACGATGTGCTGCGCTTCCTGGGGACTCAGCTGCGCGGCAATGTCCGCGAGCTGGAAGGGGCGCTGCACAGCATCCGCCATTACAGCCGCGTCACCGGCCGACCCGTGGACGTTCCGCTCGTGCGCGAAGCGCTGGCCGACCTGCTCCGTCATGCCGTGCGCGTCGTGCAGTTGGCCGACATTGACCGGGCGGTGTGCGCGGTGCTGAAGTTGGAGAACGGCATCCTGCAATCCAGGGCGCGGGCCTGGGCGGTCAGCCACCCGCGCATGACGGCCATGTTCCTGGCCCGCAAGCACACGGCTTCTTCGTACAGCGAGATCGGCCGGCACTTCGGCGGCCGCAACCACAGCACCGCCGTCGCCGCCGAGAAGAAGGTGCGCCTGTGGCTGGAGACCGACGCCGAGTTGGCCCTTGGTCAGCGGCGCATCCACGTCCGCGAACTCATCGAGCGCGTCGAGCGCGACCTGCTGCGGTAGGCGGCGACTTTGGTAACGCACGTAAGACGGCGAAACTTTGCCGGTTGTATGTGCGCTGCCGAACAGGTAAGGTCCGCGTGGGAAAGGTACGGTCGTTTTCTCCGCACTTCTTTTCCGGATCGGTCGATTCTAATGGTGCCGGATGCGGCGCTGCTATCGGAGACAAGGGCCGCATCGCGTGTTATTCACCGGAGCACGGGTATCGGATCGAGGGGACACGGACTGCCCCGCGGATTTTGGCCGCCCCGTGAACGGATTTGGGTCAACCCTGTGAAAGGAGTCGCGATGAAACGGATCGGCTTGATGGCCTGCGCCGTGCTGGGACTGGCCCTGAGCACCAGCCAATCGCACGCCAGTTGGGGCGCGCTGGGGTACAGCGGATATCAACCGTGGTGGAACATCTTCGCCAAACGCTACAAATGCCTCACGTGCGAAGAGGAGCGTCTGCAAAAGTTCTGGCACGATTATTATGACGCCCTGAAGAACTACTACTGCGCCCTCGATCACATCGATTGGGTGGCGTACTACAAGAACCACGGCTACCAGATCAACGCCGGCTGCGGCGGCCCGGGCGCCGGCGGTTGCTGTGGCCGGATCAACTACGCCCCGGTCTTCGTCTCCCCCAACATGCAGTGGGCCGCGCCCAACAACTGCATGGGCGGTCCCCCGGTCGGACCCGGCGGCTTCGGCGCCGGCTACGGCCCGATGGGCGGCCCCGTGGGAGGCCCGGTGGGTGGCCCTGTCGGGGCGTATGGTCCGGCGATGATGCCCGGTCCAGGCGGTTACTAAGCGGCGGTTTGGGGCAGCCCGTCGGCCCGGGAGCAAACCGTCTCCGCCGCCGGCCGGCAGGTTGCCCACCGACGCTTCCGTTTGAGCTGCTGCTTGAGGGTTCACAATCCGGTATCCGTGCCAGGAGTCCGGCACTCGCGTCCGCGGGTGCCGGCTTCTTTTTTGCGCCGTCAGGTTGCGCCTCTTCCGCGCTGCCCCACCGCCGCGCGGAAGAAAACCACCGCGGCACGGGGCGATCGACTGGAAGTCCGCTTTTCGTGGGGTAGGTTAGTGTGCCGGATGGCAAGTTGCCCTCCGTATGGACCTCCCTCCCGAAAGGAGTCGCGATGAAAGGACTTGGTCTGTCGCTGGCCGCGTGCCTGGCACTGGCCCTCGGCGCGGGGGTGAGTCAGGCGCAGCCATACTATGGCTGTTACTATCCGCCCATCCCCCAGCGCCCGATGCGTGCGGGCCGGGATTCTACTGGGCGAACAACTGCGGCATGGTTTACGGCCCGGCTTACTGCCTGCGGCCGCCGTACCCGCCGTTTCAGGGCATGGTCTTCCCGCCGAAGCCTCCCGCTTCGCGTTGCGGGCCGATGGACACGGCCCTGTTCGGCACCCACCCCTACGCACGCAGTCCGCGCGACTTTTTCATGTACTACGACAAGGACGAACCGTCTTACGTTCGCTGACGCGCCGGCCGCGGGGGTCGGCTCGGGCTGCTGTCCCACGCACGAGCCGATCTCGCGGCCCTTTTTTCTCCCACGCGCGTCAGGTGCGCGCCGCGCCGGCTTCCAGGTCGGCGATGCGCCGCCGCAATTCCTCCGGCATCCGGACCTTCTCGCCGCGCTCGTAGTGATACACCACGATCGTGGCCTCGCCCCTGGCCGCCACCTCCGCGCCGAGTCGCTCGCTGAAGAGCTGATGTTCCAGGGTGAAGCGGTCGTCTCCGAGCGTGCCCAGCCGGGCGGTGATGGCGATGGTATCGGGGTAGGTCAGCGCTCGACGGAAACGCGCGTTCGTCGAGGCGAGGATGGGTCCGATGCCCGTGTCGCGCTCGAACTCCGGCCAACCCATCCGGCGGAAGTATTCCAGCCGAGCGTTCTCGAAATAGCGGAAATAGACGACGTTGTTGACGTGGCGATACGAATCCATCTCGCCCCAGACGACCGCCTGGCGCACCACCACCGGATAGTTCGCAACCAAGTCATCGAGCATTCCGCTGCCTCCCCTATTCGCTGTTGTCGCGCTCCAGTTGGCGCAGGTAGTCGAGCGCGTCATCGAGTGTACCGACCACGGCCCCCGCTACTCGGCCGCCGGCATCGCATTCGTGCAGGAGCATCAACTCCTCGAAGTCCGGCGACGACTCCAATTCCCGCCGCAATCGTGCGCCGAGTTTGCCGCCGCGATAATCGTGGGCGTGCATGTGATGCTCGATGAAAAACCGCGTCCGCTCGGTGATAAGGCCGTCGAGCGCCTGCAAGCCGGCCTCGACGTGGTTGCCGCGATCCAGCCCCTTGCCGACGTCGTGCAGCAGTGCCGCCAGCAGGAACTCCTCATCGTAAGGCCGTCGCTCGCGGGCCAACTCGAACACTTGCAGCGAGTGATACAGTACGTCGCCTTCCGGGTGGTACGCCGCCGATCCCTTCACGTTCTCCAGCGGCAAAAGCAACAGGCGAAAGACCGGATAGGGATCGACCGCCGACTCTGCCGCCTCCATTTCCTCGTCGAGATCGAGGTCGGGATATTCGCGGGCCAGCAGATCCTCCAGTTCGCCGATCGAGGCCCGCTCGATCGCCTTGCCGGTGATCGAGCTTTTGAAGACGTAATGGGCCTTGTCTTCGGGATAGACCGTCAACTCGAAATTGAAGCGGTCGAAGACGTGGATGTGGGTGAAGACGCGGGCCTCGCCGTGCTTGACGACCTGCTTGCGTTCGAGGTCGTACTGGCAGCCGGCCTGTTCGAGCAGATCGGTAATAAGAGCGGGGCTGTCGCTGAAGACGTGCAAGTCGATGTCGGAGCCTTTGCGGACGTGGCCGGTCATGACGCTGCCGATGAGCCGCGGCCGAAATTGGCGCAGCAGGCGCATGAGGCGCAGGGCTTCGAGGCGCATGTCGCGCAGGTGTTGGGTACGCTTGTCGCCTTCGTGGATGCGGGCGAAAAGCTGGATTTGTTCGCGGATCTCGGCGTTGGAGGGCAGGTCTTCGGGTTTGACGCCGCGGCGGCAGAGGCGTTTGGCGGCCTTGCGTTTGGCGGTGAAGTATTCGGACTCGACTCGTTCGTACATCAGGCGGGCGGCTTCGAGCGCGATGGCCTGACGCAGTTTGACATCACTCATCCTTTCATGCGCCGGTATCAAGCCCATCAATGCGGCGCGGGGCTGGGGAGTTTTCCCTATCGTCATTTTACCTTCGCGGCTTGAAAGCTACCAGCCCGCAGCGCGAGCAAGGCAGGCCCGTTTCTTGTGGGAGGGGAGTTAAGGGGTAGGTGGGAGGCGTTTTGGTCTGGTGCTGTCTCCATCCTTGGTCCCTTTCCAGGGCAGCGGGAAGCCAAAAAAGGCAGGGCAGGACTGCTTGCCACTTTGCCAACGCCAGGGCACGTTGGCAAAGTGGGGTCAACATATCAACCTATTTGATTTCAATGCTTTATGTCGATTCCGGAGGGCGACTTTGCCAACTTGCCACTTTGCCAACAGTCCCCGGCGAGAAACCGCCTTCCCCAAAGCGGAGAGGCCGTTGCTCAACCTCAAGCAAGACCGCTCCCAAAAGGGGTGGCTTTTCTGCGCAATCAAGGACCAGTTCCAAGACCCGCGCAGCAGGGACCGGGCCTGGCCGACAAGGGTTCTTCCCTAGCTGGCGCTGCGGGATGGTATCACTGCTTCTGGGCAAATTGCCCCTCCACCGCCTCCACCCCAACCAGCGGCTCTTGACAGGTGAAGTTCTGACAGACATACGTTGTCACGTTTCCCTGAGCCATCTTGCCCGCCAGAAGCGGCAGCATTTCCTCCAACTTCTGCTCGTCGCTCCCCGGCGACTTGAGCGCCAGCACGCGGTTCGGTCGGAACGACTTGTTGAGGATGCGCAACACGCGGCGGGTGTCCTCGGCCGACGGGTCGCCGACAATCGCGATCTCCTGAACCGGCCCGAGGTGGAAATCCAGCGCGATGAGCATTTGCCCCGCCGCCAGCGGATGCGCCGAGCAAGCCGCGATACATCCGCAGCGTCGTCTCCGCCTTTTCTTGCAGGTCCATACGCCCCGTCAATTTCACCAACCGAAGCAGGACCGTCACCGCCATCGCGTTGCCGGAAGGTGTGGCATTGTCGTGAGGATCCTTGCCGCGTGCGATGAGCGCTTCGTGATCGCGTCCGGTGTAGAAGAACCCGCCGTCGGACGAGTCCCAGAACTGATCGATCATCACCTGGGTCAAATCCAGCGCCGCCTCGATCCAGCGCGGCGAAAACGTGGCCTCGTACAGCGATACGAGACCATCGAGCAGGAACGAATAATCTTCGAGATACGCATTGAGCTTCGGCTCCGAACCGGCGCTCCAGGTGCGCAGCAGTCGCCCCCCCTCCCCCCATGGGGGGAGGGTGGGGTGCGCATGCGGTCCAGAATAAAGCCGGCGGCGCGAGCGGCGGCGTCAGCGAAATCGGATCGATCCAGCACCTGCGCCGCCTGGGCCAGCGCACCGATCATCAGGCCGTTCCACGAGGTCAGTGTCTTCTCGTCGCGGCCCGGCCAGATACGCTTGCTCCGCACATCGAACAGCTTGCGCCGGCAGACTTCGAGGCGGTTACGCAGGTCGCTTTCGCTCAGGCCGTTGAGCCGGGCATACTGGGCGAACGTCTTGACGCGATGAAGGATGTTATGCCCATGCTCCCAGTTGCCTTCCGGCTCGACCCCGTAAACGGCATTGAATAAGGCCGCGTCCTCTTCGCCCAGAATCCGCTCGATCTCCGCGGCGGACCAGACGTAGAACTTGCCTTCCTCGCCCTCGCTGTCGGCGTCGAGCGTGCTGTAAAACGGGCCATCGGGACTGGTCATTTCGCGCAGCACCCAGCCCAGCGTCTCCTCGGCGATCTCTCGGTAGAACGGCTCGTTGGTCGCCTGGAACGCTTCCAGGTAGACGGGCACGAGCAGGGCGTTGTCGTACAGCATTTTCTCGAAGTGCGGCACCAGCCAGCGCTCGTCCGTGCTGTAGCGGCGCGAAGCCGCCGCCGAGATGGTCGTAGATGCCGCCCATCGCCATGTGGTCGAGCGTGACGCGGACCATCTCCAGGGCGTGCGTGTCGTCGAAGCGCTTCCAGCAGCGTAAAAGCAGCCGGAGATCCATCGGGTGCGGAAACTTGGGTGCCTGGCCGAACCCGCCGTGGCGGGCGTCGAACGCCCGCACCAGACCGTTCGACGCCTGGCGTAAGAGCGAGACATCGAGTTCGCCCTCCTCCGTTTCGAGCCGGCCGAAATCCTGCAAATGTCCCGTGATCTGCGCGGCGGCCTCGTTGACATCGGCGCGGCGCGCTGCGCCACACTTCGGCGACGTGCAAGAGCAGCCGTTTGAAACCCGGCCGCCCGTAGCGGTCGTCCGGCGGGAAATAGGTGCCGCCCGTGAACGGCTTCAAGTCCGGCGTCAGAAACACCGACATCGGCCAACCGCCCTGGCCCGTCAACATCTGCACCGCGGCCATGTAAATCTGATCGAGGTCGGGCCGCTCCTCGCGATCGACCTTGATGCTGACGAAGTTCTCATTGAGGATTTTGGCGATCTCTTCATTCTCGAAACTCTCGTGCTCCATGACGTGACACCAATGGCACGCCGAGTAGCCGATGCTGAGGAAGATCGGCCGGTCGAGTTGCCGGGCGCGCTCGAGTGCCTCGGCCCCCCAGGGATACCAGTCCACGGGGTGATGGGCATGTTGCCGCAGGTACGGGCTGGTTTCGTGAAGGAGGCGGTTGGTGAACGCGGCTTGCTCGGTCATGGCGCTGCTCCGGGGGGCGCGATCGTGCTTCCTCTTGCTATAGTATGAAAGCCGGCAACCGCCGTTACGGGGAACTCTACCCATGCTTACCGGAAAGATGGTATCCGTCCGCTACGCGCGCGATCGCATTATCCCTCGTTACCTCGACGTGAACGATTCGGGCTGGCTTGAGGCGGCCGAGCGCTTGCTGACGCTGTTCCGCAGTCAGGAAGGGCGGACACGCGGCGAGCTGGAGGAGGAGCAAGGTGAACTGTTCGGCGATGATCCGAGCCAGCTCGTTCACCAGGGGTTGGCGAAATTGCTCGAAGACCGCTGTGAATTTGAGGTCGTATCCGGCCATCCGCCCGAAGCGATCCGCGCCGCCGTCTTTCAGACGGCCGCCCGGCAACGCACCGCCGCCGACTCGGACGGTACGCTGACACCGTTCGATCGCGAGGCCGTGCTGCGTCAGGTTGCCAATGAATTAACCCTGACGCCTGAGTCTATCGAGCAGGGGTTGTTTGCCGACCTTAAGAGTGAGCAGCGTCTGGTCCACTTCAAGGACATCAGCGCCGAGCGGCTTTTGCAGCGTTACAACGTGGCGCTGGCCCAGGCCGTGCTGTACCGCTGCACGCGCCTGCATGTCACCATCCGCTACGAGCCGCCGCAGCGCTACCGGCAGCTTCTGCGCCGCGTGAAGTTTCACCGCCTCCTTTGCGAGATGGAGAGGACCGGCGAAAGCACGTATCGGCTGCATCTGGATGGACCGCTGAGTCTATTTTCGGCGACGCAGAAATACGGTCTGCAACTAGCGTTGTTCTTCCCCGCCGTGCTTTTGTGTCGCGATTTCGAGGTGCGGGCCGAATTGCGCTGGGGAGCGCAGGCAAACCCAAGGTCTTTTTGGCGACGCCGAGCGACGGCCTGGTTTCGCATTACGCGGACGCCGGCACGTACGTCCCGCCGGAATTGGGGCTGTTTGTCGAGTTGTTCCGCAAGCGCGTAGCGGACTGGGACATCCTCGAAGAGACGGAAGTGTTTCCGCTGGGGAGCGCCGGCTTCTGGGTGCCGGACTTTCGGTTGATCCATCGGGAGACGGGCCAGAAGGTGCTGTTCGAGGTGCTCGGTTTCTGGCGCCGTTCCAGCGCGGAGCAACACCTGGCGCGGCTGCGCCAGCAGGTGTCCGAGCCGTTCTTGCTGGCGGTCTCGGATCAACTGCACATCGAGGAAGCGGAATTGCAAGGATTGCCGGCCGAGATTCACCGCTTTCGCAATATGCCGCTTCCGGATGAGGTGGCGCGCCTGGCCTGGGAAGTTCTGGCCCCCTGAAGCCGTCAATCGAGCCGATCTTCTTCGTACCGTTCGAGTCTTTGTTTGGGCGCCACGGGCGTGCCGCCGCGCTTCAAATACAAGTCGTAGAGTTGGTAATCAATGTGATGCTGCGCGTACATCAGCAGAGCCATCGCGGGGAACATGCCGAAGTAGCACGCCAGGATTCCGAGGACCATCAGCAGGGAGCCGGTCACGGCGAGGAACAACACCGCCAGAAAGACTTCTTTCCCCACCCGGCTCAGAAAGTCACGGAAGAACGTCATCGAGAACGCACTGCCGAAGTCTTTGCTTAAACCGGCCCGTAAATACAGCGGTTTGGTGACAATAGCCATCACCGAAAGGACGAAGACGTAGAAGAGAAACAGCAAGACGATGCCGGCCGCGACTGCCCACCCCGAATGCTGGCCGGCGAGGACCAGACCGATCATCCCGATGTACATGACCATGCCCACACACATCCCGACCGGCAGGTTGATAATCAGGTTGACGAGAAAGGGCCAGATGCCGCCTTTCAGGTATTCGGTGAAGCGATCAAACGTGAAGTCGGGATAGGCCGTGGGAGGCGTGTCCTCATCTTCGGAGAGGACAACGGGCGGCTCCGCGGTGATGGCATCGGAGTCGCCGGCCCAAGCGGATTTCTTGCGCGGCATCTCGGACACCGGCTCGACGGTGATGGCCTCCGAATCATCGTCGAAGGAACCGTCGCGCCCGCGTGAACCGCGGCGGAGCAAGGACTCGATGACCTCGAAGAAATATCCGATCAGCACGATGGGGCCGATGATCGGGATGAGCGAGCAGAGGCAAATGAAAAGAAGGTTCGTTACCCAGTTAGGGCTGTCGAAGACAAACAGGTACGATCGCAGATAGCGCACGACCGACCCTCCGGAGGAACTTGCCGGTTTGGGGGAGCGGAGGGGGAGGGATTCGAACCCTCGAACGCCTTTCGACGTCTCTGGTTTTCAAGACCAGTGCAATCGGCCGCTCTGCCACCCCTCCGGCGGCACGTCCCCATCATACCGGCCAGCCGGCGGCATGGGGAGAGGTTTTGCGGCATGTCCGGCTGAGATTGCGCCAACGCCGGGCAGGGCAGGGGGGTTACTCTTGTAGGCAGGGGTGCGAGCGTCCCACACGGGAGGTCGCGGGCGGTCAGCCTCCGGCTCGACTCGCCGGGCCGGGTTGTTCTGGCGACGCCCTCGCGCGGGCCGTACAATCGAACAGGTCGCCCCTGATACCTGCGATGCCGGGTTTGCGCCCGGCCGGCGGCCCAAGAGCGAAGCGCGTGGCGGCCTTTGAGCACTCTCAGGAAGTCCTCGCCGAGGAGCATCGACGGATCGTCGCGGCTCAGCGCGGCGATCGTCCGTCTTTTGCCAAACTCGTCGAGTCCTACTGGGACCGGATTTATCGCTGGCTTTATCACTTGACGCACGACCGTCACGCGGCCGAGGATTTGACGCAGGAGACGTTCCTGAAAGCGTTCGTGGGGCTGAAAAAGTTTCAGGCGGGCACCAACTTCGGCGCCTGGTTGTTTCGCATCGCCCATAATAATTATGCCAACCAGTGCCGCACGGCCTCCCGCCAGCGCGAGCCGTTGCCCGACGAGTTGGCGGACCCCCAGCGTGGCCCCCTCGAGCAGGCAGTGACGGCTGAGGCAGTGCAAAGTGTGGCACGGGCCATCAACCGCTTGCCGGCCGAGTTTCGCGCCGCCCTGCTGTTGCGGGTCGAACAGGGGATGTCGTTCCGGCAGATCGCCGAGGTGCTGGACCTGACCGAGGAGACGGCCCGCTGGCGCGTCTTCAAGGCCCGACAAAAACTGCTGAGCGTACTGGCCCCCCGCCAGGAACAGGAGAAGTTGTGAACTGCACTCTGGTTCAGCGCCGGTTGCTCTCGGCCGAGCAGCCGGACCAACCGGCGGCCGAGATCAAGAGCCATCTGGCCCAATGTCCGGCCTGCCGTGCCTGGCAGCGCCGCCTGGTGCAGATCGAACGACACATTCCGCTCGTGCCGGTCCCGCCCTCGACGGTCAAGGATGAATTTGTCGCCCGCCTTCTGGGTACGACGCCAAGCGAATCCCTCCGGCCGGCCGTCGTGGAACGTCCTGCCATCGCGGAACGGCCGCCCGTCTGGCAATCCGCTCTGGTCCCCGGTCCCAAGGAACGCGGCCGGCAGAAATTATCGCTGGCGTTCGCCCTGGCCGCCTCTCTGTTGGTGTTTGCCCTGGTCTGGTGGGCCTGGCCGCCTTCCCAACCCACACCCCAGATGGCCGTTCATCCCACGCCGCAGCAACTCGATCAGAAGAAACTGGAAGATCGGCTCGCCAATGTCTTGCATGTCGAGACGGCGCAAGAACGGCTTGTGATGTTGGCCGACCTGGCGGAAGAGGTCCACGGGGAGGCCGGCCGAATGGTGGACAATGCCGAGCGCCTGGAGCAATGGGCGAGGTTCTACGTCCGCCTCGTGAATGAGAACCTGATGGAGCAGGCGCGCGGCTGCCGCCGGCCGATCGGCCGGCTTTGCTGGAGAAGATCGCCGATCGCCTGAAAAACACCGAGAGCGAGGCGACCCGTTTGGCGACGCAGTTGAAAGTGCGGGCGCCGAAGTCGTCGGCCTCGTTCGATCACATCGCCTTCGCCGCCCGCAAGGGGCAGCAAGATCTGCGTGAGCTGATTCGCGTCTAAGAGTAAACGGAACAAACGGTCGGAGCGGGGGGCGTAAGCTCCCTGAGTCTGCGCTCAGGGGGCTTACGCCCCCCGCTCAGGTTCTTTCCGGCAGCCCTAAACCCATTCAGCGTTTGTCCCAGGTAATGGTGACGCGCGTCACGGGTTCGGCGACCCAGAGACGCACGAACGGAATGGATTCTTGCGCCAAATCGGCCGGCCGAATTTCGACGCGACTGGGAACGACACGCATACCGGCCTGGTAATGCAGGCTGAGCAGGACCGGCGCTTTGCCGTCTTCGCTGCGGCGGCCATCGGGATCGGGAACCACGTCGGTCAGTACGATGCGCCGCGAATCGGCGGCCAGCCAGTGAGCCGAGCCAACCAGGGCGAACGAAGGCGTTCGCCGCAGGGTGAACAGGCAACCCGGCGGCTCGCCGGCCTCGCGGGGCGGCAGGGTAGTCGTCCGCTCCGCCTTCTTCCACCGGCTGAACCGCTCGTAGACCGCTGGCGACCAGCACGCCACCCAGCCGATGTTGTAGCGCTGGCAATACTCGTCGAGTTCCTCATCCTGCCAGTCGCGCACCGGCCGGCCCGCCAGGACGCGCTCGGTCAGACCGTTGGCCGTGTGCTCGATGCTCGCCTCGGGGTCCAGTCCACCCATGTACGACCGCTCCGTTCCCACCGCCAACAGGGCCGTCCAGAGCGAGCAAAGGGGCGTGCCGCGCCGGTCCTCCCACAAGATTCGCGCCTGCGGCGTGGTGTGTTCTTGCACCGCCCGGATGAGCGCTTGCTGGTTTTCATCCAGGCCGATCCGCAACGGTTCGGGACGGATTACGTGCGTGGCCCATGCCGACAGGTCCGGTGTCCATGATGGCATGGTCGGGAGATCGTACCCCAGCGTAGACATGCCGATCCAAATGGCCGGAGAAACCAGCACGGCGAGACTGGTCCAGCGAATGCTCCGCTGGCGCCAGGCCAGGCGGAGGGCGGTGCTAAGCGCATGGGCCGCCGGCAGGGCGGCGAACAACAGAGCCGGTACAAGAAGATGATCGGTGCCGAATCGGCCCAGTGGCCGCCACGTCAGGCCGACCACGGACAGGACGAGAAAACCTCCCCAGCCCAGGCCGAGCAGTCGCGCCGTCGCCCGCTGGCTGGTCTCGTTGTACAGCAATACTCCGGTCGCCGCGACGGCCACCAGAACGCAGCTCAGCCCCTTCTCGATCGGCCCGCCCCACAACGGCGCTTCCCAGATGGCCCGGAGCGTGCCGTCGGTTTGCAGCGGCCCCTCCAGCGACAACGGCACACGGATCCACCAGTAGCCGAGCCAGTCGATCAGCCAGAAGCTGTTGACGCCGACAGCGCCGAGCAAGCCGCCCAAAAGCGCGAAGTGCCAGGCCAGCCGGTGTCGGGTGCCGACGCTGAGGTAATAGACGAGGAACAACGGCAGCAGCAACGCCAAAAGCGGCGGATGCGCGAACCAACCCAGAACGGCCGTGCCGACCACTCCCAACCAGCTGAGGAAACCCGGATCGCGGTGGTAGCGAATCAGCAAGCCGGCCTGGGCCAAGACGAGTAGGGTGGCCAGAAGCAAATCGACTTCGCCGGCCTCCAGCGCCTCGCGGCATGGCTGGCCCCACCAGACCAGTAAACCCAGCACGCACGCCAAACATGCCCCGCCCCGACTTAATCCCACACTCCGCGCCGCCGTGAATAGAAGGAGCGGGGCGAGAAAGCACACGACGGCCAGGCCGATTTTGTACGCCGCCGGACTGTAGTGACCGCCCACCAGGACGAGCAAAAACTCGGCCGGTCGGCTGCCGCTGTCGAAGACCGGCGTCTTGGGGTAGCCGCCGTGAAACGTCGGATCGAAACATGACAGGTTGCCGTGCTCGTGCAGCGCCCGTGCGCCGAGGTAGCCGTGATAAAGGTGCAACGGATGCCGTCCCGACAAGATCGGCTGGTCGTCGAGCAGCCGCTCCCAGGGCCGTTCACCGCCGAACAAGCTCAGCGTCAGCCAGCCCTGACCGGCAAGCAAAGCCAGGAGGACCACCCACCAGGCGCGGTGATCGCCGGCGGTGGAGGGAGAAGAGTCGCCTGCCCTTGGCGCTAGGGATCCTTCCATGAACTCGATCCATCGATGCGGAGCGGCTTGACGGATTCCATCATATCTGCCTGGCGAAGATAGCCGATTGGCGGCAAGACAGCAAGGCGGGATGGAGCGTTACCTACGCGGGCCGTCTTCGCCGACGCCCGCGCTTGGGTCTGTTGGCTTGTCGAGAAGGGGGGTATCGACGCCCCGAAGGACCTCAACAGCCGGACCTTCCGCTTCGGATCGGCGGTCAAGCAAGTTGCGCGGGGTTTTGTTGCTCATGCCCATCCGATCTTGGCGCGCCTAATGCAGATAAACCAGATGGCAGACCGCCGCGTCCCGCTGGTGGGAATGGGGGCGCGGGGAGACTTCTTTCCGCCCGGATAGGAAGGCACCTTGTCTCAAGAACCGGCTGAAGCGGCGAGAAGCGAAACGGAAGCAATACGCCGCGCTCAACAAGCAATGGCCCGCGCGGAAGACGTGGCCGCTTACGCGGAGAACGTGCTTGCCCATCTCTACTTTATCCGGGATCGCCTGGCGACACTCCATCAACAAACCGCTGAGCTTCAAACCCGAAGCCGGGGACGGTAAGGCTTTTTGTACCTTCATAAGTCGCCGGGACGGACCGCAAGGCGGGTTGGGACTTCCCCGTGACAAGCGCTGAAGGACGCAATAAACTAGGGCAGACAGGGAAGCAGCGTATTGGCCGCCCACGGAAGCCGCATCGTGATATTATGACGGAGGAGTTTACGTGAGTATCGTCCGTATCGGCCTGGCGGAGACGAAGAACTTCGCCGACGGCTACGAAGCCATCTTCGGCAAAAAGAAAGCTAGCCAATCCCCGAAGACCAAGGCGGTCGCGAAGACTTCCAGCGCCAAGAAGAAAAAGAAGACCAAGAAGAAGTAACGCATAATCTTCGTTTAGCGACGCTTCGCAGAAGCGTGGGAACACACGCTTCTGCGAAGCGTCGCTAAACAAAAACCTCAATCCAGATCCGGCCCGAAGTTCTCGGCTTTCGGATCGCGCACTTCGGACTTCCCACGCAGCGGCGGGATTTTTCGCAGCGAGGCGATGTCGGCGCCGTAGTCTTTGAGCTTGTCATCCGTCCGAAACGCCGAGGGCAAAAGTTGCGTAAAGGCGGTGTCGGCGGCCGGCGGGCTGGGCAGCTTGACGTTGTAATCGCTCTCCGTCTCCCCGCTGACGTTGTTCTTCCACTCCTCCAGCTTCGACGGCAACGGCATCATCATCATGGTGCCGACGGACTGCTGTTCGAGCAGCGTGGTAAAGGTGCCGTAGGCGTTCTTGCCGACGTGCTCCCAGAACAGTTTTTCCAGCAGGCCGCGCTCCTCGCTTTCGGGACCTTCCAGGTGGACCAGCGCCCGGTCGGCGGCGGGCAGAAACAGACAGTCTTCCGGCCGGCACTGCACCAGCGCCAGGCTCTTGAGGTCCTTGCCGGCGCGGAAGTGGATCAGGTTGCCGCCCAGGTACGTCGTGGCCTTTTTGAGCGTCACACCGAGCGTGTCCTTCGTGGCCGGTATGTCCTTGTCGCCCTCGGCATTCAGGAGAGAACCGGACAGGGCGACGAGGCTGTTCTTGACCGCCAGCTCGGCGGGCTGTCCACCGCGCGACCAGACCAGATCGCCCTGGCCGCGAACGACACAATTCTCCAGCGTGAAACGCGGCATCTGCGCGGTCGCAGTCTTCTTGCCTTGGCCGGCTCGGTCAAGAGGGCCACGCACAGGGCCGTCTTCTTCATCCCCCGATCCAGCGTGAGAAGGCAATTTTTCAGCTCGCATTCGCCATCGCCCGGCAAGGACACGACCGCCAGCGCGTCGTAATCGTCGCGGCCCGGCCGCAGGCGGATCTCCAGGTCTTCCAGGTGCAGTTTGCCGGAGTGCAGGGCAAACAGGGCCATCTCGAACGGGTCTTCGTCCGCCTCTTTTGGCGTCAGGATCGGATGGAAGCCTTTGTCGGCCCGGATGGTCAGGTCGGCGAGCTTCCCGCCCGACAGATCGAGCGGATCGAGTTTCACTTCGCCATCTAGGCGCAGCACGATCACGTCGCCGGGTTTGGCGACGAGGAGGGCGTCGCGGAGGGTGGGATAAAGTCGCTTGGCCAGGTCGGGCTGGGCGCGTTTTTCCACCACCAATTCGCGCTTGCTGGACGACTCGACGGTATCTTGCTTCAGCGGGGCGAGATTATCCACATACGAGAAGGCCAGCGCCTTCTCGGCGCCGAGGAGCCGGCCGCCCGCCTTTTCCTCGGCCGGCACGCGCAATTCCGGCAACTGCGTGTTGACCTCAAACGCATCGCGGACGGCCAGGTTCTTGAGCAGGTCGATCGGTTCCGCCGCCTTCCAGGGCGAAACCGTCAGCGGCAGCGAATCGTCGTTTTTCTTGAGCTGATCGACCATCCCGCCTGCGGCATCGTCCATCGCGTTGGTGACGACGGCGTAGCTATCGAGTTGGTGATAGCGATTATTCTGGCCCCGAAATTCGACATTGCCCTGGGTGGAAGCCAACCGCACCAGGACGGCCCCCTTGCCCTCGGCCATGCCGGCCATGGCCGGATCGCCGGGGTGCGAGAACAGCGAGAAGTTAGCCCCCAGACGAGCGTCGGCACCGTCGGTCACATCGAACACGGCGGATTGGCTGGCCGCCAGCACCGAGCAATGGGTGAGCGAGACGCCGCCGTCTTCGTCCGGTGCCTCGCCCTCCACGCGGAAGGTGGCCATATGGGGACCGAAGACGCAGTTGGTCGCCTCGACATGCACCGGGCCGCGGCGCGTGACGGCGTCCTGCCCTCCCGAGGCGGCGCCGCCGAAGACCATTTTCCGCACTCCGTTACCGCCGCCGGCATCGCTGAGGGAGGAAAAGCCCAAAAAACACGATTCGCTCAGGTACAGGGCGGCCGGCTCGCGCGAGTCCGCCAGCACGGAGGTCATGCGATTCTGTTCCTTGCCCACGGGATTGCCCTGGATGAACTCGCAGTTGCGCACTCGGTAATTCGCCCCGCGCATGCCCCGGACGCCGCGAAACAGAAGACTCGCCATCGGCGATTCCGCGTTGCGCTGGTCGAGCACGAAACGGATACCCTCCACCGTGCAATGCTTGCTTTCGATCGTGAGGGCCGCTTGCATTGCCGTCGAGGGCCGGTCGTGATAGTCGTAGCGGACGGTCGGACGTTTCTGCGGATCGCTCGCCTTGATCGTCACGGTCGGGTTGGTAATCACCAGATCCGGCTCGCGGTCGTCGCGCCGCGCAGGTCGAGGTCGTCGGCCAGCACGATCGCGATTTCCTCGTCTTGCTTGTGTTTCTGCAAAAAGTCGGCCAGTTCCGCCGCCGTCGGCTTGTCCAGCTTGAACGTGGGAGGAGTGGACAGCTCCGTCGCGACAGTCTTCACGGGCTTGGCCGCATTTTCTTTGAGGGGCGGAGGCGTGATGCGCGCCGAGGGAGAGCCGGACGATTCCTTGTTGTCACTCTCGCTCTGCCGCACGATTGGGGGACCGAGAATCGGCTCTGCTTTCGGTGCCGATAACTGGTCAATGAGGAAGATCAAACCGATCACGGCGACGGCGGCGAGGGCGGCGAGCACGAAGGGCCGTCCAGCCGGCGGGTTGGGCATCGCCGCCTCGACGGCCAATACACCCTCCGGCACCTCAGCGGCTGCTCCGAGTTTCCGCGCAGCCAGGTATAAATGATGGACCAGTTGTTCGGGCGTCTGGTAGCGGTCCTTGGGCTGCTTGGCCATCATGCGGTCGAGGATGATGGCCGCCTCGTCGGGAAGGTCGGGCACGAACTGGCGGGGATCGACCGGCTTGACGTGCTGGTGGTGGTGCAGCTTCTTGGCCGCCGTCCCTTCCGGCACCGGCGGCTGGCCGGTCAGCATGTGGTAGAACGTACAGCCGAGCGAATAAATGTCGCTGCGCACGTCGGCGTCGCGCGGCTCCAGGGCCTGCTCCGGCGAGATGTAATCGAACGTGCCCAGCGTCACGCCCGATTGGGTCAGGCCCATGTCGTGTTGCGGTTCGAGGCTGCGCGCCAGGCCCATATCGACGAGCTTGGCCCGGCCGTTGGGCGTGATGATGATGTTGGACGGCTTGATGTCGCGGTGGACGACGCCGCGGTGCGAGGCGTGCGCCAGGCCGGCGGCCACTTGCAGCATGTAGTTGAGCGCCTCGCCGACCGGCAGCCGGCCGCGCTTTTCCAAAATGTTCCGCAGGTTGTCGCCCTCGACGAACTCGAAGGCGATGAAGTGCAAGCCGCTGGTCCTCGCCGCAGAAGAAAACACGCGCGATGTTCTCGTGATCGAGCTTGGCGGCGCTGCGCGCCTCCTGGTGAAAGCGCCGGACGTTCTCGGCGTCGGAGGCCATCTCCGGCGGCAGGATCTTCAGCGCCACCAGCCGATCGAGCTGCGTATCGCGGGCGCGCAAAACGGCCGCCATGCCGCCAACGCCGATCGGTTCGATCAGCTCGAAATGGGCCAGGCGCCTGCCGCGCAAACTGCCGGTGAAACTTTCCTCCTTCCGGATCGCCGTGTTCGGTTTGGGTGTCTTGGAGATGACGGTCGGCGAATCATCGGTCGGATGGGCCGAGCTGTCAAACAGGTTGAGGGCGTCGTTGTCGCCGGTGGACTGCGCCGGGAGTCGCATTCGGGGGGGGATCGCCCAGGGGGTTGGTCATATTGTAATCGGTACGGGACAATCCCGCCCCTCCTGAGTGATGCGCTGCCATCCCGGGTCGGCGCGTGCCAATCGTGGTGTACCGGAAGCGAGCCTACGGGCGATCACGGAGGCAACAGCGCCAACGGAGAGATGAACGGATTCCTTCCCGCGTTGTTGGCGGAACGGCCTCCACCCCGCGACAGGGTATGGTAAAACTATAACTTGTGGCCCTAGAAGGTGTCAATTGAGCAGTCCGGGCGAAAGGGGCAAGGAGGCCGCGCGCTTTTTTGACGAAAACGCCATTGTCTTTGTCGCGAGGACCTTCTAAACTGTTACGCAAGGTTTATTGCGCCCAAAGCCAGGCGACCTCGCCCCTACGACACAACCATGGCGATCCTGTTACTTACCCTCGTGCTTGACTCGCTTCTCCTTTTCGGAGATGGGTCCTAGGCGCGTCATCAGCCTGTTTTTCTTGTGAACGCTTGCTGAGCACGGCCCTGGGACAAACCTCCCGGGGCTTTTTTCTTTGGCCGGAGCCTGACCATGACCGACGACCGCCTGATCATTTTCGACACGACCTTGCGCGACGGCGAACAAAGTCCGGGGGCCAGCATGAACCTGGCCGAGAAACTTCAAGTCGCCCACGCCCTCAAGGATCTCGGCGTCGATGTCATCGAGGCCGGCTTTCCCATCGCCTCGCCGGGCGACTTCGAGTCGGTGCGGGCCATCGCCCATGAGGTCGAAGGGCCGGTCATCTGCGGCCTGGCCCGTTGCAACACCGCTGACATCGACCGGGCCGGCGAGGCGCTGCGCGGCTGCTCCCGGCCGCGCATTCACGTCTTCCTCGCCACCAGCGCCATCCACCGCGAATTCAAGCTCAAGATGGCCAAGGAGGAGATCGTCCGCCGGGCCGTCGAGGGCGTCAAACGGGCCAAGGGCTTCTGCGAGGACGTGGAATTTTCGCCGGAGGACGCCGCCCGCACCGAGCTGGATTTTCTCACCGAAGTGGTCGAGGCTGCCATCGAGGCCGGCGCGACCACGGTGAATATTCCCGACACGGTCGGCTACGCCGTGCCCAGCCAGTACGCCGCCGCCATCGCCCATCTGAAGAAGCACGTCCGCGGCATCGACAAGGCCATCATCAGCGTCCACTGTCACGACGATCTGGGCATGGCCGTGGCCAACAGTTTGGCCGCCATTTTGGAGGGCGCTCGCCAGGTCGAATGCACCATCAACGGCATCGGCGAACGGGCCGGCAATTGCGCCCTTGAAGAAGTCGTCATGGCCGTGCGAACGCGGAAGGATTACTTCAAGGTGATGACCAACATCAATACGCGCAAGCTGTACCCGACGAGCCGGCTCGTCTCGCACGTCACCGGTGTGCAGGTGCAGCGCAACAAGGCGATCGTCGGCCAAAACGCCTTCGCCCATGAGTCGGGCATTCATCAAGACGGGATGCTCAAGGAGCGCACAACCTACGAGATCATGAACCCCGAGGACATCGGCTTGCAGCAGACGGAACTGGTACTGGGCAAGCACAGCGGCCGGCACGCCCTGCGCCAGCGCGTCTTCGACCTGGGCTATCACCTGAATGAAGAACAGTTGCAAAAAGTCTTCGATGGCTTCAAGGCGCTGGCCGACCGCAAGAAGGTGATCTACGATGCGGATGTCGAGGCGCTGGCCGAGGCGCAAATCCACAGCGGCCCGGCCCTGTGGACGCTCGAAGCAGTGACGTGCAACGCCGGCTCGGCGACGATCCCGTCGGCGGCGGTGTGCCTGTGGCACCAGGACGGCACCATCGTCCGCCAGGCCAGCCTCGGCGACGGTCCCGTCGATGCCGTCTTCAAGGCGATCGAGCAGATCACCGGCATCGAGGTGCAGCTGCGCGATTACCGCGTCCGCAGCGTGACCGTTGGCGAAGACGCCCAGGGCGAAGCCCACATCGAGGCGGAGTACAACGGCCGGGTCATCAACGGCCGGGGGGTCAGCACGGACATCATCGAGGCGAGTGCGCTGGCGTTCTTGCAGGTCATCAACCGCATCGCCCTGCGCATGGCGGCCGAGAAGCGCATCCTGCCGACGGAAGCCCCGCCGCGCGAGCCGGCAGCGGTGAGTTGATTCACGATCCGGTGTTCGCGACCATTTTTGCTTCGCTTGCTTCGCAGAAGCGCGAAAGTCACGCACGCTTCTGCGAAGCGTCGCTAAAGGGCACCATTCGACAAGCTCGGAGCGATGCGGCAGCAGGATAGACGGCTGAAAGCTGTAGAATAACTCGTTCGGTGAAGAGGAGGGAACAGGATGGTCGAGAAGGGCCGTCCCCCGCGATGCCACTTTTGCGGCACCAAGCAAGTGCTGCTGGACGGGATCGGTATCGCCATCGATATGGGCGGTAAAGACTACTCTTTCTTCGAGGACTGCCTGCGAAACAATCCGGCGTACAAGTTCTGGTACAACTTCTTCGATACTTGGGCTACGGGTTTCCAGGCGAGAATGACGAGGAGACTTCATGACGCCAGCACAGAAGGCAGCAGCCACCCTGAAGAGGCGGGTAGCGGCCGCGAAAGACACATCCGTGGTCGATGCGGCTGTTGCACATCGTTTGGCCACTAGGTACGTTAAATCGGGAGAGAGCAGATGTTTTAATCGGTCTGAGGAGATCTTATGAGCCGGGAGTTCAGTGTGGTCATCGAGCGCGACGAAGAAGGTTACTATGTCGGCTCCGTTCCCGCGCTGCCGGGGTGTCAGACGCAGGCTCGCTCGCTCGACGAGTTAATGGATCGAGTGCGGGAGGCCATCGCCTTGTGCTTGGAAGTACAAGCTGAGCAAGCGAGCGGCCTGGAGTTTATCGGTGTACAGCGTGTGAGTATTCCGGCATGAGTGGCAAACTGCCAGCGTTAACCGGAGCAGAAATGATCCAGGCGCTTGAACGGGGCGGTTTTAGCGTCTTGCGCGTTCGTGGCAGCCATCATTTCCTGCGGCACAGCGATGGACGCACGACGGTGGTTCCGATTCACGCGGGCGAGACCATTGGGCCAGGTTTGATGAGCAAGATCCTGCGGGATAGTGGCCTTGATCGCGAGCAGTTTCGTGGTTTGCTCGGTTGAAGGGGAGAAAAAGGGGCAGAACGCTTTTCTCCGCCGTCACTGCCTAGCCGGAGCATTATCCTTTTCCCTGGCACTGCGGCGTGCCAGCAACTCCTCTCGGGTGACACGCGGACGCGCGGACTCGATCTTCGCCCGCAACGCCTCGGCTTCTTTTTCTCGTCGTTTCAGATATGTCCGCACTTCGTCGCGGTGGCGGAGATAGTAGGCAAGGGCGGCGTGAACGTCGGCCAATTCCAAGGTGTCGTAGGCGCGGACCATATCTTCCGGCGTCATGCCGTTCTCGTATTGTTCGACTATCAGGTCGAGGCTAATGCGACTGGCGCCGACGCGGACGACGCCCCCCTGGTCCACTCGGAGCGGCAGACGGTCGGTGTGGAGGCGGAACGCCTCGTTCGGCACTTCCTCAGGGATAGCTTGGCCCATTCCCGCAACGATCCGCGGGGCGAGGTCGCGATCCGTGATGACGGTTTGGTTCCCGATGCCGATGAACAGGCTTTTCAGCTGAGGGGCCGTGCCTTCCATCAGATCATATTGCGGTTGATGCAGTGTCGTCTGGCCGCGGCGATCTCGCCGAGGAAGCGCAAGCATTCCGCGAACTTTTCAAGGGCGTCCGAGGTGTTGAGCGATTGTAAGGCAATCCTCATGCCCAGGTAGCAACTGCGCCAGAGCAGTTCGTTCTGTTCACGCTCGTCCATAACCTAATGCCTCTCGGGGTCGGGCCGGTTCCATCGCCAGGATGCAGCGCGCCTCTGTTGCTAGTCCTACAGCCGTAGTTACTAGAATAGCCCTCGCCCGGAGTTTTAACGAGGGCAAGCCATGTCAGGACGACCAACGCAGGCGCAGGTCCACGGCTGGGCAGACGAAGTGATGTCCATCGGCGAACGGATCGGTCGGCACTTCGCCCGGTCTGAGCCACGGCAACGAGCGGTCGGCTCTATCCGCGGGCTGCTTAGCGACACCGAGCGCAAGAACGGCTGGCAGTTGGCGGAGCACCTGGGCGAGGCGACGCCGGATGGGGTGCAGCACTTGCTCGCCCGGGCCGACTGGGACGCCGACGCCGTCCGCGACGACCTCATCCGCTACGCGGCGGAGCACCTGGGGCACGACGAGGGTGTGCTGGTCGTGGACGAGACCGGCTTTTTGAAGAAGGGCAGGAAATCCGTCGGCGTCGCCCGGCAGTATAGCGGGACGGCCGGGCGTATCGAGAACTGCCAGATCGGAGTGTTTTTGGGGTATGTGACCGAGAAGGGGCGGGCGCTGATCGACCGGGAGCTGTACCTGCCCAAGGAGTGGGCCGGCGACGCCCCGCGTCGCAAAGAGGCCGGCGTCCCGGCCGTGGTCGGGTTCGCCACCAAGCTGGTGCTGGCCCGGCGGATGATGGACCGGGCCGTGGAGTCCGGGGTGCCGATGCGGTGGGTGACGGCGGACGCCGTGTACGGGTCGGATTACCACTTCCGCATCGCCATCGAGAAGCACGGCCTGGGTTACGTGGTTGGCGTGCGAACCGACTTCGCCGTCTGTTGGGGGTTGCGGCAGGTGCGGGCCCGGAATCTGCTTGCCGAAGTCCCGGCCGACGCCTGGCAGCGGCTGAGTTGCGGGGATGGGGCCAAGGGGCCGCGCCTGTACGACTGGGCTCTGTTGCGGACGAACTCCCCCGAGCCGGAGGCGTACGCCCGCTGGCTCTTGATCCGCCGCAGCGTCACCGACCCCTCGGAGGTAGCATACTTCGCCTGCGGCGGGCCGCCGGGCATCGGTTTGGAGGATCTGGTTGGGGTGGCGGGTGCGCGGTGGGCGATCGAGGATTTGTTCGAGTTGGCCAAGGGAGATTGCGGCCTGAACGAGTACGAAGTGCGTAGCTGGGTCGGGTGGCATCGGCACGTCACCCTGAGCCTGTTCGCCCTGGCGGCGCTGGCGGTCATCCGCTCGCGGGCGGCACGAGCGGCACGGGGCAAAAAAAGGGGTCTGGGCTCATCCCGCTGACGGTCCCCGAGGTGCGGAAGCTGCTGCTCAAGATAGTTTGGGACCGCCTGACGCTGGCCGAGCGGGCGCTGGCGTGGTCGGAATGGCGGCGGGCACACCAGCACCGCGCACGCGTGTGCCACTACCGCAAACGCGGGGCGCGGCCGCCTGATGGATAACTACGGCTGTAGGACTAGTGTAAACGAGTCGAATTTACCACGCGAGGACGGGCGGGAAGAACTCGGCGATCAGCTCTTCGTAATAGGGCCGCAGATCCGCGACGTCGGGGCGGGTCTCTGCTTTGGAGTACAGGTCATACGGGTTGAAGGCCCGCACCGAGGCGAACATCCGCTTGTCGTGCTCGTTCATCAGGTGCGCGTAAGCCCCCTCACGGTGGGCGGCGTAAAACGAATGGTAGCGGATCATGTACAGCGCCGCTTCCGGCAGGTACTCCTTGACCACCTGATACAGATACTCATCGTGTCCCCAGGAGAGGTGGACCTTGTCCAACCCGCAGCCGTCCTCGTAGATGCCGCAATGAGTCTGTAGACTCTCATCTTGACTGTCCGGATTATCGGCGAAGAACTCCGGGAAAACGACGCGGTCGGAGAAGGCGCAGCCGACGGGGAAGGTGTCGCCGACGACGGCCCACTGTGGTTCGCCGAACAGGCACAAGATCTTGCCTAGATCATGGATCAGACCTGTCAGGATGAACCAGCGCGGGTGTCCGCCGCGGCGGACGGCCTCGGCCGTTTGCAGCAGGTGCTCGATCTGGCTCAGTTCGGTGTCCGGGTCGCTGTCATCGACGAGCGTATTGAGAAACTCCATCGCCTCCCAGATGCCCATGCGCCGGCGGCGCAACGGCAGGTACTCGCGCTTTTTCGCCAGGACGAAATCAAGTGTTTGATGGCGGTGGTTGAGGCGATAGAACTCCTTCACCGAGGGCCGCGCTTCCGCCCGGTAGTTGCGGAACTCGTCCTTCTTCTTTTCGGCGCTCGGAGCGGACGCGGCTGTTTCGGGATAGCGTGTCTTCAGGAAATCTTCCCAGTCCTCCAGGCGTTCCAGAGGTGCGCTTTGGGGCAATGCATCGGACATCGTTGGCTCTCCCGAAACAGGTTCGCGAACTGTCTGCACTATAACCATCTTTTCCCGATTCGGCACGTCCTCTTCTCGAATTGTGCAAAAACTTGATCCGCTCCCCTTCCGTGCTGCCTTTACGAAGGGTAGAAGAGAACAAGCCACCCCGAGGGGCACGATCATGGCTACCGGCCGATCCCGAGTTATTCTCCGACACATCCGGCGCTTGACCGTCGAGCAGACGGACGCGGCACTTACCGACCGCGAATTGTTGCGGCGTTTCGGCGACAGCCGTGACGAGACGGCGTTTGCAGCGCTAGTGCGCCGTCACGGCGGCATGGTCCTATCCGTGTGCCACCGAGTACTCCATCAGGAACAGGATGCCGAGGACGCCTTTCAAGCAACCTTCGTCATCCTGGCCCGCAAGGCATCCGCGCCGGGCTGGCAGGATTCGATCGGCAACTGGTTGTATCAGGTGGCGTATCGGCTGGCCGTGCGCCACCGCCGGCAAGCGGCAAGGCGACAGGCCCGCGAGCGACAAACAGAAGACCGGCGCGGCGAGGACCCCTTGGCCGAGGTCACGCTCCGGGAAGCGCAGCGAGTGCTGGACGACGAGTTGAATCGCTTGCCGAAAAGATATCGCGTCCCGCTGGTGCTCTGCTGCCTGGAAGGCAACACGCAGGACGAGGCGGCGCAGCGGTTGGGTTGGTCGATAGCCACACTCAAGCGCCGTCTGCAAGGGGGCCGCGATCTGCTCGGCACGCGCTTGCGGCGACGCGGCCTGACGCTATCGGCCTTGCTGGCCGGCTTGACGCTCGCCGAGGGCGCCTCGCCCGCGGCGGTGTCCGACGCCTTGCTTGCCTCGACGGTCACGGCCGCTGCGGTATCGCCAGGAGCGCTGGCGGCGCAAACTTCCGTCCTCGTGCGGGCGATGTTGCAATCCATGCTGCTGGGCAAGGTGAAGATTGTCCTCGGCGCGGTTTGCATCCTTGCCGTCGCCGCAGGGGTGGGGGCGGCTTTGCTTGTTCCGGCTCCTTCGTCCCCCAAACCGGCTGAGGAGCAAGCGCAACCCGCGAAAGAGCTGCCGGCGGCGCGCACCGATCGTTTTGGCGATCCCTTGCCGGCCGGCACCCTACAACGGCTCGGCAGTTTGCGGCTGCGGCACAAGGCGAGTGTCCACAGCACCACCTTCGCCGCCGAGGGGCGGGTCTTAATCACGGCGGGCGACAGCACGGTTCGCTTCTGGAACCCCGCCACGGGTCAGGAAATCCATCATCTCGATGGTCAAAATTGCATGGCCTGCTCGCCCGATGGCAAGATCTTGGCCACTTTGAAGGAGTCCTCGCTTACCCTCTGGAATGCCCCCACGGGGGAGCAGCTTCGCAAAGTGAACCTCCAGGGTTCCAAGCCGGCCGGGTTCCACGGGCGTTTGCTGTTCGCGCCCGACGGGCGGCGGATCGCGGCACCCGTCAGCAACGATGCGCTGGCGGTTTGGGACATCAACACCGGCCGGGAGTTGGTTCATCTCCCCAAGCACGATAAACCCCTAGTTTGCTTCGAGTTCACACCTGATGGCAAGGACATCCTTACCGCCGTCGGCAGCCGTGCGGAAGAAATCGTTCTTCGCCGCTGGGATTCGGCCACGGGCAAGGAGTTGAATGCGGCCCGCATTCCGGCGACGGAGCCCGCCCTGGCTGCGACCCCTCGCCTTTTCCCCCGACGGCAAAAGCATCGCCCTCGAAGAAGCCGCCACGGCCAAGCGCGTGGAAGGGGAGAGGACGTCGGTCTACACCGAATACCGCCTCTACCTGGCCGATGTCGCCACCGGACGGGAGCTGCGCCGTCTGGATGCCACCTCCTCGGTCGTCTGGTCGGCCGGTTTTTCGCGGGACGGCCGGCAGGTCGCCTGCCAGCGCATGGACGGCAGCGTCGGCGTCTGGGAGACGACCACGGGACAGGCTCGTTTCACAGCCCAGGGCTACCCCGGCAATTCACGGCCTGACGGTATCGCTACCTTGGCGTTCACGCACGACGGCAAGACGCTGGCGACGGTCGGGGAAAGTGGGGCCATTCACCTGTGGGACGTGGCCTTTGGGCGGGAGATCCTCGCCAACGTCCACGCCCACAGCGACGCGATCACTTGCCTCGCCTTCACCCCCGACGGCAAGACCGTGGCGACCGGCAGCAACGACCACACGATTCGCCTGTGGGATACCGTCGCCGGCCGGCAACGACTCTGCTTGTGGGGGCACACTGAGCCTGTTCTGCGACTGGCCTTCTCACGAGACGGCAAGACGCTCGCCTCCGCGGGCCACGATGACACGATTCGCCTGTGGGACACGGCCACCGGAAAAGTACGGCACCACTTCAAGGAAGAACGGAAGCCGCGCTCCCTGTACTACAATTATGGCGTACGTGCCCTGGCCTTCTCTCCCGACGGACAGACGCTGTTCTCCTGGGGCGAGGACCAGATGCTCCGCGTTTGGGATCTGGCCACCGGAAAAGAGCGCTTAGCTCGCCAGGTCCATTTGCACGACCTGTCCGAGCCACCGCAGCCCGAACCGGGCAAACCGCATCCCCCTGCTCTCAACGACCATCTCGTATGGGCTGCTTTCACTCCCGATTCGAGGACAATCCTCCTGGCCTCCCGCAAGTCGATTTATCTGGTGGACGTGGCCGGCGGTCGGGAAGTTTACTCGTTCGTGAATCCATCGGGGTGGCTGCCCAACCTCGATCTCTCTCCCGATGGTCAGACCCTGGTCGTCGGCGGCTCGGACAAGAAAGTGCACCTCTTCGAGGTGGCAACCGGCAAGGAAGTGCAGCAAGTCGAGTTTCCCGACATGATTGGCCTGGCGGCCTTCGCCCCGGATGGCCGCAGTCTGGCCGTGGCCTGGAGGTCGTCCCAGAGTTCGATTCGCCTCCTCGACGCGGCCACCCTCCGCGAACGGGCGAAACTCGCGGACCCGAACGCTTCCGTCCGCTCGCTGGCCTTCGCCCCGGATGGAAAAATACTGGCCTCGGGGCTGACGGACACGACGGCTGTATTCTGGGATGTTACCAACACCGCACCGCGATCACCGAAGAAGGAACCATCGCCCGAGGCGCTGGAGCAACTATGGGGCGACCTCGCTGGCACGGATGCGGCGAAGGCTTACGCCGCGATCTGGACCCTGGCGGATTCCCCGGATCAGGCGCTGGCGCTCTTGAACAAGCATCTCCGCGCCGCCCCGCCCATCGACCCCAAGCGCATCGAGGCGCTCATCGCGCAATTGGCTCACGATGATTTCGCCAAGCGCGAGGAGGCGGAGCGCGAATTGAAAAAAATGGGCGAAGCCGCGGAGGAAGCGCTGCGTGCGGTGCACAAGCAGTCCCCTTCTCTGGAAGTGCGCCGGCGCGTGGAGGCCCTCCTCGCCAGTCCGCCTCCCTGGACGCCATCGGATTCCGAGAGCCTACGCAGATGTCGGGCCGTCCGCGTGCTCGAACGGATCGGCTCTCCCGCGGCGGATATGCTTCTGGAGAAATTGGCCCGCGGTGCGGCGACGGCTCCGGAGACGCGCCTGGCGGCGGATGCCGGGAAGCGCCTCGCGGCTGCACGGTAGGAGAGAAGGATTCGTTTAGCCACGACCCGTAGGGGAGCGGGACATTCACGCTCCCCTACGGGTCGTGGCTAAACGGTGGAAGGTTAGGCCTTGTCGCGCTTGGCTTCCCAATCTCGGCTCTGGGCCTCGCCGTTGCGCTCGAACTCGGTCTTGCCCTTGATCGTGTCGCCGCTGATCTTGCCCGAATACTTGCGGGTTACTTTGTTGCCGTTGCGTTCGGTCGTCACGGTGAAGGAGATTTCGTCGCCCTTGACTTTCCCGTCTTCGATCTTCGTCTCCCGATCACCGCGAATCAGGGTGCCGGTCAGCTTGTCGCCCTCCTGTTTCAGCTTGAGCATCATCTCGAAATCGTTGCCGCCGAAACTGACGGTCCATTTCCAGGTGCCGGTTGCGTTGGCCTTGTCCTCCGCCCGCGCCACGCCGACCAGACCGGCCACCGCCACCACCAGCACCGCCACGGTTAACCGTTTCATCGTGCTACCTCCGTTGAGATCCTCCTGGCCGCCCCGAAGCACATCTTCAGGGCGTACGGTTTGGGCTACGACCGCTGAGGTTACGCCCTGGCGGGGAGTGCGTCAATGATTTTCCGTGGCTTTGGCCGGGGCATCAGCCGCCCGTTGTTTTTTTGAACTTTAGATGGTGTTCCAGACGGATCGAATGGGTCGCCAGATCCTTCGCGGAATAATCCTCCCGATACCGATAACTCAGATAGGCGTAACGGGAGGCAATGCCAATCAAGGGCAAGAACTCTGCCAGCGTGTGTTCCGCGAAAGCATCCTGCGTGCCCAAAACCTCGCGCAGCGCGCTCCTCGGAGACACCCGCCTGGAGAAGCGGTTTCAGGTGAACGACATGGGATTGCAACTCGCCCTCAATCGCGGACTGCCGGCTCGGCAGCGGGGCGTTTGGGTTCCATTGACCAGGCGGCGAAAAGCTCGGAACTAGCTGACCCAACAAGTCCTGGAAACCGCCCATGAGGCGAGGCATTTCCGTGTTGATCCACTGGGTATACCTCTGGATCTCCTCCTGAGTGGCCTGGCCGGCTTTCCAGCGATCCTGGATGTCGCGCAGGTCGGCGGGGAGCATCTGCCGCAAACGCTGCCCCAATTCCTCGGCACGGTCCTGGATGGCGCGCTGAACGTCGGCCAGGCCCCCTCCGAACAGGCCCTCCATGTCCGAGATGTCTTCGCCCTCATCAGACGCTTCGCTTCCGGGAGAACCGAATTCGTCGATCGGCGACCCAGCAAAATAGAGCTGGTAATGCCAGAAATCGCTGTCGTTGACCCATACCTGAAGGGCGTGCGTTTCGAGCTGTCTCGACAGTGTCTCCGCCAAGATGACCGAATGCGTCATGTCGTTATCGAGCAGGGAGACCCAACCGTCACGTGCCGCGGATAAATGAATGGCGCGCAACGTCGGGGAGAAGCCCCACCGGGCCTCCTCATCCAGTTCCTCGTCGGTGGGTTCGTAGCCCTCGGCGAACAGTGAGTTCCGAACGATTTCGGTGACGGCCGCGGCATCTTCGCATTTGACATGGAGACTATTGGCAAAACTGCCCATGATCCGCCCTTTCGATGGGGACTCCTTGGAGACGACCTTTTTCGCCTATCGGCAGGGAGATCGAGCGGACTGATGCGACTTTCGCCGTCGCTCGCGCCGGTTGTTAGAAGAATACTGTACGGCCCGCACAATCGCGATGGAAGGTTGGTAGCGATCGTTTATGATAACCTGCACGGAATTGCCGATCCGAGTGAGAAGGAGTGAGCGTGGCGAACGTGACGCAGTCGATCCTGCCGGCGCAACGGGTGACGATTGCCGTTCGCCTGGGCCGTGCGATCCG
The DNA here is from genome assembly GCA_963767535.1 of uncultured Planctomycetota bacterium. GTDB lineage: Bacteria > Planctomycetota > Planctomycetia > Gemmatales > Gemmataceae > JAJPHU01. The sequence continues at coordinate 1,414,099 of CAVYEC010000003.1, read as the reverse complement.
CAAGTATTTCAACATCTTCCGCGTCTCGCTGATCGAGCGCATGGCCTACCGCGGCGACTTCCTCCTGGGCACCATCCTGCGTTTCTTCCCGGTCATCACCACCATTCTGCTCTGGCAGGCCGTCTATGCCGGCACCCAGCAAAAACGCATCGGCGGCTTCGACGAACAAAGGATGATCGCCTATCTGCTGCTCATCCACATCAGCCGGATGTTTTCCAGTATGCCCGGCCTGTCGGGGACCATCGCCCGCGACATCCGCGAGGGCACGATCAAGAAATACCTCCTCCAACCGCTGGATATGATCGGCTACCTGCTGTCGTACCGAGCGGCGCACAAGGTCGCCTACATCACCACCTCGGCGGGGCCGTATGCCATCCTTTTTTTGCTGTGTTCGGGCTACTTCACGGGACTGGCGCCCGACGCCCTGACCTTGCTCGCGTATGCGGTTTCGCTCTTGCTGGCGTTCGTCATCGGCTTTTTCTTCGAGACGTCGATGGGCATGATCGGTTTCTGGTTTCTCGAAGTGAACTCGCTTTTGTGGGTGGTCAACACGATCAACTACTTCATCTCCGGCCAGATGTTCCCGCTCGACATGCTCGGTTCGCCGTGGGATACGATCCTGAAGTGGATGCCGTTTCAATACCTCGCTTACTTCCCGGCCGTCGTCTTCCTCGGCAAGATCCAGGGCCGGGAGTTGGCCGAGGGTTTGTTGATGGAACTGGGATGGGCGGTGGTGCTGATCGGCCTGTCGCGTGCTCTGTTCGCGCGCGGCTTGCGCCGCTACAGTGCCTTCGGAGGGTGAACGCGCATGGCCAGCCTGTCTCGATACTTCCGTCTGTTTGCCGCCTTCGCCCGTTTCGGGCTGGCCAGCGAGATGGCCTTCCGCGCCAATTTCCTCGTCAAGCTGCTCGTCGAGGTGCTGTGGTTGGGCATCCTGCTCATCTTCTACTGGAAACTGTTCGAGAACACCACCAGCATCGCCGGCTGGAACCGCGAGGAATATTTCTTTTTCATCGGCTGTTTCACCGCCCTGGTCGGCGTCATCGAGACGTTCTTTTTTTCCAACTGCACCGAGTTCGCCGAACTGGTCCGCACCGGCGATCTCGACCTGTACTTGCTCAAGCCGATCGACGAGCAGTTCCTTGTAACCTGCCGCTGGATCGACTGGTCCACCCTGCCGAACATTTTTCTCGGCATCGGCATCATGGTCGCCGCCCTGTCCGTCATGGACTGGACCTTCAATCCGCTGCGCCTGGGATTGTTCTTGCTGCTGTACGTCTGCGGCTGCGCGCTGGCGTACAGTTTCCTGCTGATGCTGGCTTGCACGGCGGTCTGGTTCGTGCGCAATCAGAGCCTCATGGAGATGTGGTGGCTTTTTACGACGCTGATGCGCTATCCGCGTGCCATATACAACGGCCCGTGGGCCAAGCCGTTCGGTCTGTTCTTCACGTTCATCGTCCCGGTCCTGGTGGTGGTGAACGTGCCGGCGGATACGCTCGTCAAGGCGTTCGAGCCGTATTTCATTGTGTGGACGATGGGGGCCGCGGTCGTGATGGTCGTCCTCAGCCGGCGTATCTTTCGCCGTGCCCTGCAATCCTACCGCAGCGCCAGCAGTTGACCTTTCATCCCCTCTCTTGACAGGCAGATGCGACTTTGGCATAGAGGGAACCCTCCTCCACCGGACAGGGCAAAGGCGGTGCTACGGTGCGCCGAATGTTCTTTCTGACGACGATCCTGGCGTTTGCCGGCAGCGGCTGCGCGACGGCCATCAACACGCAAGATGCCGCGATGCGGAAGCCCTTCGGCGGCGTAACCATGTCCCTGACCGATTTCTTCGGCGGAGGGCCGATGAGCGACACCGTTTCGTTGCTGTTCTGGCCGATTTGGCTGGTGGACAAGCCGTTGAGCTTGGTGGGAGATACCCTCACCCTGCCGTACACTCTCTGGGTTCAGAGGGACACCCGTTCGCCCCCGCCGGGGCCGAGTGCGGATCCCGAACAGACCCCACGGCCAAACGGGATAGCAGGCCGATAACCCTTCTCGGGGACAGAGCGTGCGCCAGCGGTTGAGCCGGCGTTCGTGTATCTTGACGCCTCCGACGCGCTTCGGCTATAACTCAGTAACCCGATGATCCGTCTGGACAGCGCGGCGTGGCAGGTCTGCGCGAGAGTCGCATCATCAACACGATCCACGATCGCTGAACCGAGTCCCAAGCAGCGCACCCCCAGAGGACCACTCCCCCCGATGAGCTATTCTCCTAAAGGGACGTACGCCTTCGTCAGTCTAGGCTGTCCGAAAAATCTGGTCGATTCCGAGCGCATGCTCGGCAAATTGGCCCAGGACGGCTACACGCTGACGCCCGACGCCGACGGCGCGGACGTTGTCGTTATCAACACCTGTGGATTCATCGAGCCGGCCCGCCAGGAATCGCTCGGCGTCATCCGCGAGATGCTCGCGTTGAAAGAGCAGGGCCGCGTCGGTTCCGTCGTCGTGGCCGGCTGTTTGGCCGAGCGCAAGAAAGACGATTTGCTCCGCGAAGTGCCCGGCGTGGATCACATCGTCGGCGTCTTCGGCCGGGAGGAGATCGCCCAGGTTCTTGATCGCACGCTCTACAAGAGACGGCAAGACGAACAGCGCAGTCTGTTCCGGCCGGCTCCGGTGCGCGCCCTGGAAGATACCGCTCGCCTGCGCATCACGCCGCGACATTACGCCTACCTGAAAATCTCCGAGGGCTGCGATCGGCTTTGTACCTTCTGCGCCATCCCCGGCATGCGCGGCAAGCATGTGACCAAGCCCATCGAGGAAGTGCTGCGCGAGGCCCGCGAACTGGCCGCCGACGGCGTGCGCGAGCTGATCGTCGTCGCCCAGGACACGACCTATTACGGCCTCGACCTCTACGGCCGGGTCCGCCTCGCCGAGCTTTTGCGCGAGCTAAACGAGGTGGACGGGCTGGAGTGGATTCGCATCCTTTATGCGTACCCGATCCACTTCACCGAGGAGCTGATCGAGACGCTGGCCGAGACGTCGAAGATCGTTCCGTATCTCGACATGCCGCTGCAACACATCACCGACCGCATGCTCAAGCGCATGCAGCGGCGCGTCAACCGGGCCGAGACGGAGGACCTGCTGTCCCGGCTGCGGCGGGCGATCCCCGACCTGACGCTCCGGACCACGTTCATCGTCGGCTTCCCCGGCGAGACGGAGGCCGAGTTCGAGGAACTGTGCGATTTCGTGCGAGCATCGCGTTTTGAGCGTGTTGGCGTCTTCCCGTATTCGCTGGAGCCTGGCACGCCGGCCGCCCGCCTGCCGGATCACCTGCCCGAAGAGGTCAAAGAGCAGCGGCGCGATCGGCTCATGGAGATTCAGCAGGAATTGGCCTTCGCCTGGACGCGGGGGCTGGTGGGCAAGGAGCTGGAAGTGATCGTCGATGGTCCCGATCCGGAGGTGCCCGGCCACATGCTGGCCCGCGGCCACGCCGACGCTCCGGAGATCGACTGTGTCGTGCGGCTCAAGGGCAAGGGGTTGCGTTCGGGCGACCTGGTGCGCGCCCGCGTGACCGGCACCGACGGCTACGACCTCGCCGCCCGCGCCATCCAAATCCGCTGAGAGGACCGGCGATGGTCACGATGATCCCCGAAACCCGGCCGCGGGTCTGGAACCTGCCCAACCAGCTCACCGCCGGGCGCTTCGTGCTGGCCCTCATCCTGTTTGTCCTCATCGCCCGCGAACTTTGGCTGTGGTGCCTGATCGTGTTCGTCGTCGCCGCCTTCACGGATTGGCTCGACGGCTACCTGGCCCGCCGGCAAAACCTGACCAGCACCCTCGGTCGCCTCCTCGATCCGCTGGTGGACAAGGTCCTGATGTGCGGCCTCTACATCTGTCTTTTACCGTTCGGCGTCGAGGGGCGCTGGCTGTGGCCGTGGATGGTCACGGTCATCGTGGCGCGGGAGATGGTCATCACGGGGTTGCGCAGCTGGATGGAATCGCACGGCGCGCGATTCGGGGCCGACTGGCTGGGCAAGTTCAAGATGGTTTTGCAGTGCGCCGCCGCCATCGCTGTGTTCGTGGCGTTTTTGGTGCCGGCGGACTCCGGGCCGTGGAACCTGTTTTTCGATTGGGCGCGCAACGCCTTGATCTGGGCGATGGTGTTCATTACGCTGCTCAGCGGCTTGCAGTATGTGTGGAAGGCCGCCTCGCTCTTGAACGTCTGAGGATCGAAGACCATGTCCTCTGGCTCAGGGCAAATCGGATTCGCCATTGTGGGCTGCGGCATGATCGCGCGCTTCCACGCCCGCGCTTTGGCCGAAGTGCCGGACGCCCGACTGAGCGCACTCGTTAGCCGCTCGGAGAAAAGCGCGCACGGCATGGCCGAGCAGCTCGGACTGAACTGCGCGATCTCGACGGATCTTAATACCGTGCTGGCCCGGCCGGACGTGCAGGCAGTCATCATCACCACGCCGAGCGGTGCGCATCTCGAACCCGCCCTCGCCGCCGCCAAAGCCGGCAAGCACGTCGTCGTCGAGAAACCGCTGGAAATCACCACGAAGCGTTGCGATCAAATCATCGAGGCGTGCGACCGCCACGGCGTCAAGCTCTGTACCATTTTCCCGTCGCGCTTCGGTGACGCCAATCGCGTCCTCAAGGATGCTGTCGATGCGGGGCGTTTCGGCCGATTGACGCTCGGCGAGACGACGTGCAAATGGTGGCGGCCGCAATCCTATTACGACGAGGGCGGCTGGAAGGGCACCAAGGCACTCGACGGCGGCGGAGCGCTGATGAACCAGGCCATCCACAACGTCGATCTCTTATTGTGGATGATGGGGCCGGTGACGCACATCAGCGGCTTCACGGCGACCTTGGCTCACGAACGCATCGAGGTCGAAGACACGGCCGTCGCCTGCCTGCGCTTCGCCAACGGCGCGCTCGGCGTCATCCAGGCCACGACCAGCGTTCATCCGGGTCTACCGAAAACCATCGCGGTCCACGGCGATCACGGCACCGTCGTCATCGAGCAGGACGACGTGCTGCGCTGGGAGCTGACGCCGGAGACTCCGGAAGACAAGGCGATCAAGGAACGCTTCGCCCAGAAGACCGGCGCGTCGGGCGGTTCGAGCAACCCGGCCGCCATCTCGCACGTCGGCCATGCCCGCCAGTTGGCCGATTTCGTGCGGGCGATCCAGACAAATTCCGCGCCGCTGGTCGATGGCCGCGAGGGACGCAAAGCGGTGGCGGTGATCGAAGCGATTTATCAATCGGCGGCTTCGGGACGAGCCGTTTATGTCAAAGAGAATGAAAAATGAAAATTGAAAAATAATTATTGAAAAATGCCCCGATGGTTATTCCACTGCTTTTTCATTTTTCAATTTTTAATTTTCAATCCCACATTGCCAAAGGAGTGGCCATGTCCAAATCTCGCTCACGCATCGCGGATTTCACTGTCTACCTTGTGATGCGCGCGGTCGTCTGCATCTTGCAGGCCCTGTCGTTCCGCACGTCCCGCAAACTGGCCAACGGCCTGGCATGGCTGATCTACAAGGTCGATCGCCGTCATCGTCTCGTGGCGGCGGACAACTTGCGTCATGCGTTCGGCCTCGGCGACGAGGCGGAGCGCGACCGGCTAGTGCGGGCCGTCTACCGGCACTTCTGCACGATGCTCATGGAGATCATCCACCTGCCGCGCATGTTGCATCCGCACAACTGGAAGCAACATCTTAAGATCGTGGATCATCGGCCGATGGTCGATCTGCTGCTATCGGATCGGCCGGTGCTGGTGGTCAGCGGCCACTTCGGCAACTGGGAGCTAGGCGGCTACGTGCTGGCGCTGTTCGGCTTCCGCACGCACGCCATCGCCCGGCCGCTGGATAATCCCTACGTGGACCGCTTTCTACGCCGCTTCCGCGAGCACACCGGACAAAAGGTGGTGGACAAGCATGACTTCGCCGCGATCCAGGAGGTGCTGGCCAACACCGGAACCATGCTGACCTTGGGCGATCAGGATGCGGGACAAAAGGGGCGGTTTGTCGATTTCTTCGGCCGCCCCGCCTCAACGCACAAGTCCGTCGCCTTGCTGGCGCTCGAATACAATGTTCCCATGATCGTCCTGACCAGCACGCGGGCGCGATCTGGCGACGACTGGCGCTACGAGGCCCGTGCCGGCGACATCATCTTGCCGAAAGAGTATGCCGGGCGACCCGACGCTGTTCCGGCCATCACGCAGCGTTTCACGTCGGCGCTGGAGCAATTGATTCGGCGTGTGCCGGAGCAGTATTTCTGGCTGCATCGCCGCTGGAAACATCAGCCGCCCAAGCGCAAAAAAAGGCAAGCATCTTGCTTGGATGCGGCCTAAGCTCGCGGAGCATAAAGGGACTATTCTCGTGCTGACCGGGCCGAACGTCATCCTGACGCTGAAATTCGCCGTCGCCGCCGTCACCGTCTTGTTGATCGCCTCGCTGATCGCCATCTTGCGCGGCAACTATCGGCTGCACGGCCGGCTCAACCTCGCCTTCTTCACCCTTACCCTCGTGGCCGTCCTCGGATTGGAACTGGTGGTCCGCGTCCTCGCGCCGGACGTCTTCGCGTACATCAACGCCGACGACGAATTGCGGCGGGCGCTCAACCGCCACCTGTGGTTTTCCGTACCGTCCACGTTCGTCATGCCAGCCATGCTGTACACCGGGCTGAAGGGCTACGTCCGCGTCCACCTCACGCTGGCCGTCTGCTTCGCCGTCTTGTGGACGGGCACTTTCGTCACCGGCATTTTCTTTCTGCCGCCTACGCCGTGGTAAAGCGTTCCCCCGCGCCGTCCGTCCGCGTAGAATCCACTCATGAAAGCAGTCGTCGTCATTGCTCGCGGTTTGCAGCTTGGGGCGCTGGGCTGCTACGGCAATCCGTGGATCGACACGCCCGCCCTCGACGGTCTCGCCGCGGAGGGCGTAGTGTTCGATCAGCACTTCGCCGACGCCGCCGATCCCGCCGGCGCTCGCCGCGCCTGGCGCTCCGGTCGCTATCACTTACCTGGTCCCACCTCGGCTCACGAGAGTTGCTCTACGCCGGACTTGCTCGACTCCTTGCGGTCGCAACGAATTCGCACCTGTTTGATCGCCGATAACAGCCAGCCCATCCCGAACGGCTTTGCGACGGGCTGGGATGAAGTGGAGCGCGTGACGGCGGAGGAAGAGACGACGACGCTGGAGGCGACGCTTGAGGCGGCGGGGGCGGCCCTGTTGCGCCTGGAGCAACGTGACAATTGGCTCTTGTGGATCGAGTTGACCACACCGTTGCCGCCCTGGAACGTGCCGGAAGAATATCAGGCCCCGTATTTCACGGAGGAACCCATCGAGGACGAAGACGAGCAAGCGGAAGAAGAGGAGCAAGCGAGCGAGCCGCTAACGCCGCTGACGGAAATCGCATCCGGTCCAGTCGATCCGGACGACGATTATCTGTATTTGAGCATCCAGACCAGCTTCGCGGCCGCGGTGACGTATCTCGACGCCGGCATCGGCCAGTTGCTCGAAGCGCTCGCGGGCGTGGAAGGCGGCGACGAGGTGCTGATCCTGGTAACAACCGATATCGGTCAGAACCTGGGCGAGCATGGCATCGTCGGGCCGGTGCGACCCTGGTTGCATGCTCAGGTCGTTCACCTGCCGCTGCTGGTGCGCTTGCCGAGACGCGCGGAAGCCGGCCGGCGTGTCGATGCCCTGACGCAAGCGGTAGACCTGGCCGCGACCCTGGCCGACTGGTTTCACGCGCCGCTGCCCGACGCGCACGGCCGCAGCTTACTGCCCCTTGTCCGCGGGGAGACGGAGACGATTCGGCCTTATGCCTGCGCCGGTCTGCAAGTCGGCGAAAGCATCGAATACGCCCTGCGCACCCCCGAATGGGCGTTTCTGTTACCTCAACAAGTCTGTTCCGAAGATGCTCCCCGCATGCCGCGGTTGTACGTCAAACCGGACGATCGCTGGGAGATGAATGATGTTCTGCAACATCATCAGGAATTGGCGGAGCAACTGGAGAAAACTTTGCGCGATTTCGTCACGGCGACGTCTCAGCCAGGGCCGTTGCAAGTGCCGCCGCTACCGGAACTGCGGATGACACCCGATTCCGCGACTTAAGTTCAAACGGCAAGCTCCCGAGCGGGGGGCGTAAGCCCCCCGAGGATTCCCTCGGGGGACTTACGCCCCCCGCTCAGAGAGTTTTTCCGTTTACTCTGCCTCGTCCAAGAGGGCCAGCAGGTTCTTTTCAATCGTGTGGCAGATCTCATCGAGCGGCAGGTGATTGAGGCTTCGCGTGGAGAACGGCTGCTGCAATTCGACGCCGATCTGGTCCAGGGCCAATACGGAATACGCCACCAGCGTTGTCGCCACCGGCGCCAGCCATTCCGCTCCGAACTTGTGCAAAAGCGCAAACGGAAGCGTCAGCAAGAAGACCACAATGAAACGCCGGATGGTGATCGAATACAGCGATGCCAGCGGTGTTTTGCGGATGCGTTCGCAACCGCCCATATGATCGATCAAACCGGAACGTTCGCGCTCCGCTTGCAAAAACGCGAAACGATCCATGTTCCCGCCCTCGCAGGCTTCGCGCAGCAATTCGGAGATTGTCCGGGCCACGCAGGAGGGCATGTGCTCGGCGGCTTGCACGCGCTTGACCTGCTCCTCGCTCAGCAGAGAGCGCAGCGCGGGCACCTCCCTCTCGCCGCGCAGACTGGCCTTAGTGACATAAGCGAACGCGATCGTCCAACGCACGATCGACTCGCGCCAGCGCCGTTCGGCCGGACCCTGAGCCAGGGCCGTCAGCGCCAGGTTGCGCGACTGGTTGACGATGCTGCCCCACAGTTTGCGGGCTTCCCACCAGCGATCGTAGCCCGCGTTGGTGCGCATCACCAGCAACAGCCCCAGCAGGGCGCCGGCGACCTCGTGGGGACCGACCTCGACGGCGAGATTGGATTCGGTGAAGATGTACGTGTTGAGGAGATAAACGAGCGTGGCGAAAGCGCCGAACGTAACGGTCGTTGGCAGCACGCGCCAGCTGGCCGCGCCGCGCCAGGTGAACGCCTCGATCCAGAAACTCTTCGCCCCGGACGGTGTGTCGGGCATCGACGGACCTCGCGAGACTTGCCTTGCCTGTGACAAGGGTATCTTATCTCACGAAGGCCCGTTTCGCTTCCCTTGCGTCGGCCGGCAAATTCTGGATAATCATATCCAGAGTGTGACGGTGCAAGAGATAATCCTTTGTGGATGTCAAGCTCCCAATCTCCTGTTGAGGAATTCATGTTTTCGCAAACGGCGGAATACGCTCTGCGGGCGATCATTTATCTGGCTTCGCGGGAGGGGACACCGCAAACGACGCAGCAGATCGCCAAGGCGACTCAGGTACCCACCGGCTATCTCTCCAAGGTGATGCAGGGACTGGGCCGGGCGCGCCTGGTGCAATCGCAGCGCGGTCTGCATGGCGGATTCACCCTGGCTCGTTCGGCCGAGGAATTGACCGTGCTCGATGTCATCCAGGCGGTCGATCCGATCCAGCGCATCCACAGTTGCCCGCTGGGACTCAAGGGACACATCAATCTTTGTCCGCTGCACCGCCGGCTCGATCAGGCGATGAATCTGGTCGAGGAAGCCTTACGGAAATCCAGCATCGCCGAGCTGCTCGCCGAGCCGGAACGGGCACGCGGCATTCCCATTCCCCTTTGTTCCTGGCCCGATGAAGCGACGGGCACCTGAGAAACTAATCACTTGATCCCTCCGGGCGGCGCGCGATAGTTGTGTCACGGCTTCCTGCCTTCGCCCGCTACCCGCCGAGGTTTCCTCATGCGCTCGCTACCAGTGTATCGACATCTTTTGTTTGCCGTTCTCGTTCTTCTTTCCTTCTCCCTTTCGGCGCGTCCCGCCGAGGAGAAAGACTGGATCGAGCTGACCGATCTGGAATCGTGGCGCAAGCCGTTCGGTGACTGGTTGCTGGCGGAGAGTGTGGGCGTCGATCCGGAAAACCCCCGGCGCTTGTCGGCCACGGCCGGTAAGGGCATCCTCGTCAACGGCCGCAAGGGGCGCGAACGCGATCTGCTCAGCAAACAGACGTTCGGCGATGTCGAGGTTCACGTCGAGTTTCTCATCCCCAAGGGATCGAATTCCGGAGTCAAGCTCCAGGGTTTGTACGAAATCCAGATTTGCGATAGCTGGGGAGTCAAGGAACCCAAGGCGGCCGACTGCGGCGGCATCTACCCGCGTGCGGAGTTGAAGCCGCAATATCACTATCTCGACAAGGGATTTCCGCCCCGCGCCAACGCCTGCAAACGGCCGGGCGAATGGCAAACGCTGGACATCCGCTTCCAGGCGCCGCGCTTCGACGCCGAAGGCAAGAAGACGGCCAACGCCCGCTTCGTCAAGGTCTTCCTCAACGGGACAGTGATTCACGAAAACGTCGAGACGCCGACGCCGACCGGCCACGCCTGGCACAACAAGGAAGTGCCAACGGGGCCGCTGTTGCTCCAGGGCGATCACGGCCCGGTCGCCTTCCGCAACGTCCGCGTGCGTCCGTATTCCTCCCCTGAGAAGAACAAATAAGTCGAGACACTACCAGCCCGCAGCGTCAGCAAGGGAACGAAGATCCCTTGCTGACGCTGCGGGCTAGTAAATACAGTCACGACTTCCCCGGCACGGAAACTGCACCCTCTCGCTCGGTGCTGCGCGTGGCCCCCAGCGAGGAGGCGTGACCGTGACCGTCTCAGTCGAATCCCCCAGCAAAGGCAAAGCAGAAGTGTTCGAGACGGACATTCCCGCCCGGCTCGATCGCTTGCCCTGGAGCCGATTTCATTGGCTGCTCGTGATCGCCCTCGGCATCACCTGGGTGCTGGACGGCCTGGAAGTCACGGTGGTCGGCTCGGTCGGACCTTTCCTCAAGCGAGGCGAGACGCTGGGGTTGAGCGACAGAGAGGTCGGCCTGGCGGGATCCATCTATCTCGCCGGCGCCATCGGCGGTGCATTGCTGTTCGGACACCTGACCGATCGCCTGGGCCGCAAGCGTCTGTTCACAATCACACTGGGAGTGTATCTGGCCGGTGTGATCCTCACGGCCTGCTCGTGGGAATTCTGGACGTTTGCATTGTTCCGCGCCCTGACCGGCATGGCCATCGGCGGCGAATACGCGGCTATCAACTCCGCCATCGACGAATTGATCCCAGCGCGGGTGCGCGGCCGGGTGGACCTGATCGTCAATGGCACCTTCTGGGCGGGGGCGGCGGCCGGGGCTCTGGTCAGCCTCGTGCTTCTCGATACGAGCATGGTTCCGGTTTGGCTCGGTTGGCGCCTGGCTTTCGGCGTGGAGCGCTCGTCGGCGTGGCGATGATCCTGGCCCGGCATTACGTCCCGGAGAGTCCGCGCTGGCTGCTCATGCACGGACGCCAGAAGGAAGCCGAGAAGATCATGGACGAGATCGAAATCTTGGCCGTCGGTCAGGATGGCCGCGATCGCCTGCCGCCCGTCCGCCAGCGCCTCAAATACCGTCCGTCCGGTCCCATCGGGTTCCGCACCATCTGGCATACGCTGCTTGTCCGCTATCGCAGCCGGGCGGTGCTGGGGCTGGTCCTCATCTCGTCGCAGGCGTTTTTTTACAACGGCATTACCTTCACCTATCCGTTGGTGCTCGACAAGTTTTTCCATGTGCGCGACGAACATGTCCCCCGCTACGCTCTGCTCTTCGCGGCGGGAAACTTCTTTGGCCCACTCGCCCTGGGACATCTGTTCGATACGATCGGCCGGCGCTTGATGATTACGGCCACCTACGCGCTGTCGGGCGTGCTGATCGTCGGCATCGAGTGCCTGTTTTTGGCCGGATGGCTCAACGCCGACACGCAAACGCTTCTGTGGGCGGGCACCTGTTTCTTCGCTTCCTCGGCGGCCAGCGCGGGATACCTGACGGTCAGTGAAGTTTTCCCCCTGGAGATGCGGGCCTTGGCGATCGCCCTGTTTTACGTGATCGGCACCGCTGTCGGCGGCCTGGTGGCACCCTTCTTCTTCGGCAGTCTGATCGAGACGGGCAAACCGGGGGCCATCGCGATCGGCTACTTCGTGGGAGCCGGGCTGATGATCGTCGCGGCGGTCGTGGAATGGGTGATCGGCGTCGCTACCGAACGAAAATCGCTGGAAGACATCGCGTCCCCTCTTATGAGCGAGGAGGTGCCCGCAACGGCTTCTTGAGCGCTTGCAAACGAATTCGCCTCTTGACCCATCAACCAGACAGGATACGGTAGTAGCGGCCCTGGAAAATCTTTCGGGAGAGCCGCCATGAGTGAACCCGTCCCCCCCGCGCACGTCCTCGACCGCCGCGAACTGCTCAAAACCGCGGCCGCCGCGACGGTCGCTTCGACACTCGGTTCGCTTCCCCGGATCGAGTCCGCTCCCACCGCCGCCCGCCGCGACCTGATTCGCACCGAGAACGAAAAACCCGGCACCACCGAATGGATGCTGAAAAACACGCGCGTTGATCCGAAGACGAAATTCCGTTGCCCCTGGATCGAAGGCTACTGCTCGCACAACAGCATCCGGCCGGGCGAAACGTTGTCGATCATGGTCAGCACGAACCCGCCCTCACCCTTCGTCCTCGACCTGTATCGCTTCGGCTACTACGGCAGTAAGGGTGGCCGGCACATGCAGAAGCTCGGCCCGTTCAAGGGCACCGTCCAGCCCGACCCGCCTATCGGCGAAGAGCGCCTGCGCGAGTGCCGTTGGGAGCCGGCCACGAAGTTCACCATCCCGATGGATTGGCCCAGCGGCGTCTACCTCGGCAAGCTGACCGCCGAGAGGGAAGGGCTTCAAAGTTATGTGATCTTTATCGTGCGCGATGATCGCGCGTGCGATTTCCTGTTTCAGTGCAGCGACACCACCTGGTCGGCGTACAACCGCTGGCCGAGTCAGTGGTCGCTCTACGACGACGGCAAGAAGGAGTGGTACTGGGGGCCGGGCGTGCGGGTGAGCTGGGACCGGCCCTACGGCAAATACTGTCAGATCTTCGATGCACCGCTCTCGCAGGGTTCGGGCGAGTTTTTGCTGTGGGAGTCGCCGCTGGCTTTCTGGATGGAAAAGCACGGCTACGATGTCTCGTACATCAGCAATGTCGATACGCACACCGACCCGCGCGGGCTGCTGCGCGGCAAGGCGTGGCTGTCGATCGGCCACGACGAATACTGGTCGCTGGATATGTTCAACAACGTGAAGGAGGCCGTCGCCGCCGGCGTGAACGTCGCTTTCTTCAGCGCCAACACCTGCTGCGGCGTCCTTGCCTTTATGGAGGGCGAGAACGGTCCCAACCGCATCATTAGCCGCGTCGGACAGTACGGCCCGATCCAGGACGAAGCGGTCAAGAACGGCTTCCCGGAGCTGAAAGCACTCAAGCACAACGGGCCGAACGAGGCGACCCTGATCGGCGCTCGCAGCACGTTTCCGGTAACGGGCGGGGCAGACTGGATTTGCGTCAACGAGAAACACTGGGTCTTCGCCGGGAGCGGTATGAAGAACGGCGACGCCATCCCCGGACTGGTCGGCTGGGAGTGGCACGGCGACCCCGCCGACATCCCCGGATTGGTGATCCTCGCCAAGGGACCGCTCAAGAGCCGGAACGCCCAGGGAACGTACACGGCCACGCTTTATCCCGGCCCCAAGAACAACTTCGTCTTCAACGGCGCAACCATCTGGTGGTCCGACGGGTTGAGCGCGCCACCGGGCTACCTGCACCCTTCCGCGCATGGGGCCGCGCCGAAGGGGCCGGACCCGCGCGTGCAGCGCATCACCGCCAACCTGCTCAATCGCTTTCGTGGGGCCTAACGGATCGCCGGCAACAGCACCGGAGGACGGTCTCGATGTGGGTCAAGCTCTCCATCTTCCAGAAGGGCCTCGTTCTGATCTCCGCCCCGCTCCTGTTCCAACTAATCTATTTCGCGCTGTTGGCGGACATGCAACGCGGCAACGCCGAGGCGGTGAAGTGGTCGATCCATTCCAAGAATGTTCTCGCGCAAACGCAGGTCGTTTTGCGCAACTTGGTGGAGCTGGGGTCCGGCCTACGCGGCTTCATTCTCGCCTCCGATGCCTACCTCGGCGATGCTTACGAGAAGGCCGCGAAACAGCTCCCGCTCGACATCGCCGAATTGCGCAACCGCGTTCAAGACAGGCCCGAACAGGCCGCCCAGGTCGATGCGATCGCGTACTCGACGCGCGAATATATGGCCTGGCACGCCGAGACCGTTCGGCTGTCGGCGGCCGGTAACAAAGAGCAGGCGATCAAACGGGCCAAAAGCGAAGACAATGCCAAGCTGCAAAAGGCCATCGTCGAGGCGATGATGACTTTCATTCGCACGGAAGACGCTCTCGACAAGGAACGGACTCGGACACTGGAGCGCTCGCGGCAATGGCAGCAATGGCTGCTCATCCTCGGCGCGGGCGTCACCCTCCTCATCACGCTGGGTCTCGCCTTTGTTTTCAGCCGCAGCATCAGCGGTCGACTGGCGACCCTCACGGACAACGCCCAGCGTCTGGTCCAGGGAAAAGAACTCGCCCCGCCCTTGAGCGGGAGCGATGAAGTGGCCCGACTGGACCGCGCGTTTCGGGGCATGGCTGGGGAAATCGAAGAAGCCGCATCCTCGCTGCGGCGGTCAGCTGAGGAAGTTCGCACTCTCTACGAGCAGGCGAAGAACTCGGGATTGGAAATCCGCCGGCTGAACGAAGATCTGGAGACGCGCATTGCCCAGCGCACCGTCGAGCTGGGCCGGGCCAACGAGGCGCTGCGCGAGGCCGACCGCCGCAAGGACGACTTCCTGGCGATGCTGGCCCACGAGCTGCGCAACCCACTCGCCCCGGTTCGGAACGCGCTGCAAATATTGAAGATGAGGGGCGTCAGCGGCGAGGCGGCCGACCAAACCCGCGCGATGATGGAGCGGCAGATCGAGCATCTCGTTCGGCTGGTGGACGAGCTGCTCGACGTGTCGCGCATCGTCCGGGGCAAGATACAGCTGCGACCCGAACGGCTCGACCTGGGACAACTGGTCCGCGTCACCTCCGAGGATCGCCGGCCGGTCCTGGAGAAAGCGGGATTGACGCTTCGGCTCGAGACCCCGGACACGCCGATTTGGGTAAACGGCGATCCGACCCGGCTGGCACAAATCCTCAACAATTTGCTCGATAACGCCGTCAAGTTTTCCGAGGGTGGAAAATCCGTGGCCGTGCGGATGAGTGTGGACACGGAAGGGAGGCAGGCGATCCTGACTGTCCGCGACGAGGGTATTGGCGTCGATCCGGCGGTCCTGCCACGACTGTTCACGCCGTTCGCGCAGGCGGAACAAAGCCTCGAACGTTCGCGCGGCGGGTTGGGGTTGGGGTTGGCCCTGGTGAAAGGATTGGCGGAACTGCACGGAGGACAGGTGGAGTGCATCAGTGAGGGAAAGGGGCAGGGCACCGAGTTCATCGTCCGGCTTCCGCTGATGCCGGAACCGGCGGCCCTATCGTCTTCGTCGTCCGGCCCGCCGCACCGGATGGAGGACCCTCGGCGCATCCTCGTGATCGAGGACCACCGCGACGCTGCGGAGAAGTCTGCGCATCTTGCTGGTGATGCTCGGCCATCAGGTGCGGGTCGCCTATTCGGGTCCGGACGGCGTGCAGGCGGCTGCGGAATGGCGACCGGACATCGTGCTGTGCGACATCGGCCTGCCCGGACTCGACGGCTACGGCGTGGCGCGTCAGTTGCGCTTGAATCCGATAACGGCCCCAGTTCGCCTTTTGGCCCTGACGGGCTACGGGACGGACGAGGCCCGGCAGCTCTCGCGGGAAGCGGGGTTCGATCATCATCTGGTCAAGCCGGCCGATGCGCGCGTTACAACGTCTGTTGGTGCCGGGATGAGCCGGCGCACGTAGCGCATGCGGTAAATGGGTTTGCCCTGCTTGCGGAATTTTCGCTCAAAATTCGTGAGATAATCGAGATCGTGGGTCGGCTGCTGCGGTTCCGGAGACGGCAACGGATGCAGCGCCGGCTGTGCGTCCAGTAACTCCGCCATGATCCGGGAGTATTCTTCCACATCGGTGACGGCGTGCATTTCGCCGCCGGGCCGAAGAACGCGAGCGCACTCGCCGACGAACTCGGCGGTGAACACGCGGCGCTTGTGATGGCGTTTCTTCCACCATGGGTCGGGGAAATAAACGTGAACCGCGTGCAGCGACTCCGTCGCCACGCACCGGGGCAGAAACAAGCGCACGTCGGCGCACGCCACGCGCACATTGCGTAGACCGCGCTTAGACAGTCGTGTCGCGGCGAAGAGTTGATATTTGCGGACGATCTCGACACCGACGAAATTGACCTCGGGGCGAGCCTGCCCGGCGGTGACAAGAAAGAGACCCTTGCCGAAGCCGACTTCCAACTCCACGGGGTGATCGTTGTCGAACACGGCTGCGCCAATCAATCCATTGCGGATTGCGGATTGCGGATTGCGGATTCCCAAGAGAATCCGCAATCCGCAATCCGCAATCCGCAATCAGAAGATTGGGGGCGAGTTCTTCCAGGGGAAGACGGGAACTGCGGTGCACGCTCATGCCTCCTCCGCAGGGCCAGGCGTGGGAGACTGTCGCACGATCGGGACGCCGATAATGTCGGCGTCAAACACCATTGTCGAGCCGACGAAGCCTTGCACGTTGAAGATCGTTTGCCGGCGGTGCAGCTTGGTCGCCTTGCTGACGAGAACGAGCCGGTCGCCCGGCCGCACCGGCCCACGGAATTTCACGTTCTCCATGCCGCCGAAGCCGAGGAAATCGCCCTGCATCGTGCCGTAGACCATGATGTAATACGAGCAGAGCTGCGCCGCCGCCTCGCACATCAGCACGCCCGGCATGAGCGGATAGCCGGGCATATGGCCGCGCACCCAGAACTCGTCCGCCGCCACGTCCTTGTACCCGACGATTAGGTTCCGCTCCGGTTCGGCGTGGACGATGGCGGTCAACTGTGCCATCTCGTAGCGCTGCGGGTTGACGCGCTCGATCTCGGCCCGCCCGGCCAGCGGCCGCTGGAAATCCAACTGCGACGGATCGAAATGGAATTCGGGGGGCATGGCCCATTCCTCGCTTAGTCCGTAGTCCGTAGTCCGTAGTCCGTAGCAAAGAAAGACGTTGCTACGGACTACGGACTACTGGCTACTGACTACTTCGGCGATCTGGCTCAATTCGGTCAACAAGACATCGGGGCGGTTCGCGGGTTCCTTGAGCTGCTCGGCGGTGGCCTGCAAGGAAGTGCGGTCGCCGGCGAACAGGGCGGTGCGCATACCCAGACGGCGGGCCGGCACCAGGTCGTTCTGGATGCGGCTGGCGACGTGCAACACCTGATTGGGCGCGATGCCCTGCTGATTGAGGGCGTTGACGGCGTGGCGGAACAAACGCTCCGAAGGTTTGCGGCCCCGCGTCTCGTAGGAGAGGACGATCAGATCCTTGTCGAGCCATTTGTCCAGGTCGATGTCCTTGTCCTGCGCGGCCAGGCCGCGCTGCAACTGGACGCGCGTGAAACACTGGCCGTCCGCGAGCAGACCTTGTTTCAAGCCCGCCTCGGAAACGTGGCGCAGCGCTCGGCCGCGCCGTCGTAAGCGGCGGTGCCTTGCAGACTGGCGTGGAAGAAGTAGGCCACCTTGCGGCTGAACTCGTTGAGCGAACCGAAGAAGCCGGCGTCGAACTTGTAATCCTTGTGAAAGAGCTTTTTGATGAGCGCTTCCCAGACGCGATCGGAAGCCACCTCCGGATGTTTCTCGGTGCCGCCGGGGACGGCCTTGTGTTCGGTCAGCACCTGAGTGTAGAGCTGTTTCATGTAATCGGACGGCTGGCCGGGCTTGCGCGACATGGACGCCCACATCTTGTATTCCTGGATCGTCTTGTCCAGGGCCACGCCCATGACAAATGGCTGGGGATGCTCGAACCACAACTCGCCGCCGGCGATGCGGAGGAGGGTGCCGTAGACGTTCCACAGGACGGCGCGCACCTGCGGCAGTCGCACGAGATGCGGCCTGGCCTTGGGCCGATCCACTTCCGGCGGGGCCGGCCAGACCAGATCATTTCGCGTATCGAGATAGGCTGCGTACTGTTCCAGCGTCAGCGCCATGCCTTGCCCGCCCGCACTCCAACAAGAAACTAGCAACAAGCTAACAGGACAGAGGAAGGCGTGCAAGGGACGGGAGCGCTTTCGGACTCGGCGAACCGGCTGCGCTTCAACTATCCATCCAGATCCGATGTGTCGAGCCGTCCCTCGTCGCGCAACTGCTTGAACCGCGCCAGCGTTCGCCGAATGCCCTCGACCAGCGGCGTCTTGGGCAGCGGACCCACGTCGCGCTCTAAGGCGGAATCATCCAGGTCATAGGCGATGGCGATTTGCCGCTGGCCGTGGGTTATCAGCCCGGCCGCGGCGGGATCGACCGCACACAGCGCCCTATGAAACGCCGGTAGGTCCACCACCTCGCCGCGCAGGTTGTACGACTTCGCCCCGTTGTACGGCGCTTCCAGACAGCGGAGGAAGATGCCGGCCACATCCTCGACGAACTGCAAATCCTGCCAGCCGCCATAGCTGATGTGATACGGCCGGCCCAGCGCCAGTGACTTGATGGCCTTGGTCGGCTCGCTGGTCATGCCGAAATCGCGGCCGACGCCGTACACCGTCCATGGTCGCAGGCCGATGCTCGACAGGCCGTGATCCTGATAATAGATACGGGCGTTGCCCTCGTTGCAGCACTTGAAATGGCCGTACTGCGTCGTCGGCTTGAGGGGTACATCATCGCCGAGGCGGCCGGCGGGATAGCTTTCCGGCGGCCCGAAGACGGCGGCGGAGCTGGCGTAGACGAGACGTTGGATCTGGCCTTGCGCTTTGCGCACCGCCTCGAAGACGGCCAACGTGCCCATGACGTTCACTTTCGCGCCAAGGATCGGGTTAGCCCGGCACACCGGCACTTGCAGGCCGGCCAGGTGGACGACGTGCGTGATGCCGTGCCGTTCGAGCGCCGACTTCAGGCCGGGCAGGTCGGTCACATCGCCCTGCACAAACGGTACGCGGCAGACTTGCTCCTCAGTCATGATTTGCCGCATTCGGCGCGGGTCTTCTTTCAGATCGTAGATGAACGCCTCGTCGCCGCGCTCCAGCAGGTTGCGCACGATCCAGCTGCCGATACACCCGTAACCGCCCGTCAAGAGAACACGCACCTGGACCTCCTCGCGCTTCTTGCTTGTTTGACCCCGACTTTACCCACGATTACAGTGATAGGTGGTTTCTCACCGGAGGGCCAGCATCATGCACACGGGCATCACAACCGAGCCGATTTCGAGGACGCCGGTTCGTCTGCCCCTCGAACTGGATTACGACCTCACCCCGGATGATTTCGCCGCTTGGTGGGAGTTCGTCGCCTGCAAGGCTCCGAAACGTCTGCCGTCTCGTGTCGCCTCGGATCTAAAAGGAGTCCCGTTTCTTTTTCACTTCGGCACCGCAGTCGCGCTGGTATTTCTGGGATCTGGCTCCATGGCTTATCGCTTTCCCGATAGCCAAGGCGTGACAGCGATCGTCTTGTTCGTAGCAGCCGGTTTGTGTTTGGTTTCAGGGGCCGTGTTGTCACATCTACGTCCGGGAGTCTATCTAGAGGGTGTCTTGGCAAAGCCGTTTCGCCGGACGATTATGAGCCAATTGCGCTACTGGGCTCGGATGGAGGCAAAGAACGGGGGGACAGACCTGATTGACATCCGCTCTCACTATCAATTCGCCATGAACCCGGAGGGGTTCACGCACACGAGGGAATATCAGCAACCGTACGGGGGCAGCCCCGACGCCTTCTGGAGAAGACAGACAACCGTATCCTGGAAAATGGTCGAGGTCGCCGGAAGCACGGCACAGCATGTTTTCCTGGTCATGGATGATCCCACTCCGGTGCCGGTGATTGTACCGCGTTCCGCTTTTCCAGAGGACAGTTCCTTCCGCTGCTTCGCGGAGACCGTGCACAACTACTACCGAGCACAGAGAGTGCATCTCGGTTCCCGCAGTATTCCGGAAAGGGAACACCCGTTCGGCGTGTCTCCTCCGTCGCCCGTGACGGATCGATCTCCTTCGCGACGGACTTAACGGACGGGAGGTGGCGGTTCTTGCCCGTGTAGAGTGGTATTGAGCGTTTCATTTCACACCCCCCACACCCCCTGAAACGCTCGCTGCTCCCGTGAAACGCTGACGGATAATTAGCGGAAGTCCTTGCCCTGGAATGACCTGAGCGTTTCATCCGGCCCCGGCCTGAAACGCTCGGACGGCAACGGTTGAAACGCTGCAACTCCCCGTCTCCCTTGCCTTCTGCCGTACCGACACGGTAAGGTACCCCTATCCGGTTCAGTCCGATTTCTCCCGAGAAGCCGCCATGTCATCCCTTCCCTGTCGTCTCAGCCTCTGCCTCGCCGGCGCGATCGGTCTCATTCCTCTCTTCGCCGGGGCCAACGGTCCCAAGACACCCACCCCCAAGACAGAGCATTACAAGGGCAAGGTCGTGCCGCTGGCGGATCTCGTGGCCAAGGACGGCTCGAAACTGGATGCCGACGCCGCTCCGCATTGCCTCGTCCTAGTCGGCGACGACGGGAAGGTCTACCCGCTAGTCAAGGACAGCGGTGCCCGGATGTTCTTCAATGATCCGGCTCTCCTCGATCGCCCCATGCGTCTGACGGGACGGCTGCTACCCGGCAGCCAGATTTTGCGCGTGACCGCCGTTCACAGTTACATCAAAGGCCAGCTGCACGAAGTGTATTACTGGTGCGACATCTGTTCGATTCGCCGCGGCGAAAAAATGGTCTGTGAGTGTTGCGGCGGCCCGATGGATCTGCACGAAGATCCCGTCCCGAAGTGAGTCCGCCGCGCCGAGCGAGCCAGGAACACCGAAAGTGCGGCCGATACGTTGCCTACCTCTTCTGCCGTCTGCCTCCGAGAGAATCCGGCTTTTTTTCGCCGAGCGCTAGTGCGATCTCGCCCGGTAAAAGGGATAGTTCAGTATCCCACTCGTCGGCCTCTGTGCGTTCGGACGGAGTTTCGGAACATGCCCAACGATGCCAAGCTGGGGATGGTCGTCGGCGTGAGCCTGGTGATCGTCGTCGCGGTGTTCTTTTTCCGCCAGCAAGCGCCCGCCATCGACCCGGCGGCCGCTACGATCGTCAAACCCGAACCGGCCGCCACGCCACCTCCGGTCTCGTCCAGCAACGGTCGAACGGTGCGCGCGAAGACAACGGCCGATACGCCGGAATACGAGTCGGACATTTCTCGTTGATCGCAATCACGGCAGCCAAGACGGGGGCAAGAACGGCCGGGCCAGCGTGTAGACGGCGAGGGCGGCGCCGGCAGTGACGGTCATGCCGAATAGAAAGAGCGTCAGCCAGGCGCCGCTCGGCGTTGCCGGTTCCGAATGGGTGGGAGTCGGGGAAGGCGCGGCCACGATGGCGGGGCGAGCGGGGCGCTTCGGCTCCGGCTGGCGTGGCGCGTGCGGACGGAGTACGCGGGACAGCTGGATTAGGCTTGGGTGCATTCGCCGGCCGTCCTTCCGCTGAGGGTGCGGAGGGAGGTTTGGGCCGAGACGGGCGTTGGAGGTGTGTGGGAGGAACCGCGGCGGGGGGCGAGGGCTTTGCCGGCGGTTCCTCGCGCAGCGGATAGACCTTCAACGATTCGACCGTGTTATCCAGGGGCAGCGTCGGCTCGTCATGGATCTCGATCAACGGCGCCGTGGTAGGAATCGAAACCGTCTGCTCCGCGACCCCGGGCTGATTTTTCAACAGACCCAACGCGGTCTCCGGCGGATAATTCGTCTGCAAGTCGTGGATGTAAATCTGCACGTTGGAAGATTGCAACGCCTGGGCGAACGAGCTGAACGGCTTGAGCATGTGATGCGGATTGCCTTGCAGGAGACGCTGCCGCAGCCTTTCCGCCTCGTCGGGTTTGCCCGACGAGAACGCCGCCTCCGCCGCCAGGATGAGGAAGCGGTCGCGCATGGCCGGCTGCCCCTGCCGCTCGTACCACTCGGCCAATTCCTTGTACACCCGCAGGGTGGCCAGGCTATCCATGATCCCGTCCTCTTATCGTGGATCGTGATTCGGGTAGTGGTCGTTTGGATGGCACGCTGGCAGCGTGCCCTACGTAGGGCACGCTGGCAGCGTGCCAAAACCCAAACCACTACCGTGATTCGTGTCTTCTCGATTTACGAACCACGATCCACGATTCACGACCTCTTACAATACCACAGTTGACATCGCCCCCAAACGCGAAAGTCCCCGGAGGAGGAGATGGCGACCGACACAGGAGGACCGCTGGCGGGATTACGAGTCCTCGACGCCTCGCGGGTTCTGGCCGGGCCGTTCTGCGGTCAGGTGCTAGGGGATCTTGGTGCGGAAGTCCTGAAGGTGGAACGACCCGGCGCCGGCGACGAGACGCGCGGCTGGGGACCGCCCTTCTCCGGCCCGTTCAGCGCCTATTTCCTTTCCTGCAACCGCAACAAACGTGGCCTCACGCTCGATCTGACGCATCCGGAAGGCCGGCGCTTGTTTCACGAGTTGGCACAGCGGAGCGATGTGTTGCTGGAAAACTTCCGCGCCGACAGTGCCGAACGGCTCGGCCTCAGCCCGGCCCAGTTATTGGCGGAGCATCCTGGCCTGGTGGTCTGCTCGATCTCGGGCTTCGGCCGTACCAGCCCACTGCGAGACGTGCCGGGCTACGATTTCGCCATCCAGGCGCTCAGCGGCCTGATGAGCATCACCGGCCCCGTGGAGGGACCGCCGTGCAAGGTTGGCGTCGCGGTCACGGACGTGCTGACCGGCCTGTACGCCGCCGTCGCGGTGCTGGCCTGCCTGCAAGCCCGCACACGAACCGGACACGGTTACGCGATCGATCTGGCGCTGCTCGATGTCGCCGTGGCCGCCCAGGTGAACGTGGTGCAGGCGTATCTGACCAGCGGGGCGCTGCCGGCCCGGCAGGGCAACGCTCACTTGCAGATCGTGCCGTATCAACTCTTCGCCACCGCGGATAGTTGGATCGTGCTGGCGGTCGGCAACGACGGCCAATGGCAGCGCTTCTGTCGTGCTGCCGGGCGCGACGATCTCGCCGCGGATGAACGATTCACCACCAACCCCCTGCGCGTGCAAAACCGCGCGATCCTGCTTCCGCTCGTCGAGCCGCTCTTGCGCTCGAAGACAACGGGAGATTGGGAGGATTTGCTGCGAACCGCCGAGGTGCCGCACGCGCCGGTGTGGACGTACGCTGACCTCTTCGCGCAACCGGAGATGTCGCAGCGTTTGCGCGTCGTGGTCCGCGATGCTTCCGGCCGGCCCGTGGACCTCGTAGCCTCGCCGTTTCACATCACCGGCGCGGACACCGCCGAGCCGGCCGCTCCTCCCGGCTTGGGGCAACACACCGACGAGGTGCTGACGCAACTCCTTGGGTTGACTCCCGAGAAGTTGCACGCGTTACGTGAGCAGGGCGTCATTTAGAAATCTCGCCCAGCGAATTCTGGACGGGAGGCGGCGGGGCGGGGCAGAGATCGGCCGTTCGGCGGTTTCGCTGGCGGAAACGCCGGCCAAACAGACCGTATTCGTCGAGGGCTTGCCGCAGGGAGGGCCAGTTGTAATCGAAATAAGCGTAACGACCTGTTCCGGGATTGCCGTTATCGGTGGCGAAACGATAGTAGCGTTCGGGATCGGCCGGTGGCCCGATCCAGATCCGGCTGCCGCCAATGCCTTGAGCCATGACGGGGCCGTCTGCCGCCAGGGTGAACACAAAAAGCACCGCCGCGAATGGCCATCGAGTCCGCATCGTTTCTCTCCAGGCGTCGCCGTGCGCGGATTCCCTTCCGCTCAGGAAGAACCTACCATGCGCGGAAACCCCGTGACTCGCGGACCTCGACAATTCCTCGCGCGGAAGAGAAAACTGCGGGAGAAGAAACGATTGTTCTCGAATTAGCGATTGGGCAGAGACGCGGAATCGGCGAGCAGCTTGTGGAGATGTAAATGGAAGGGGCCGAGCTTGCCGCCGTAGTTGCCGGCCGAGATGCGCAGAACACCGGGACGGCACGCGGCCCGCACACCGACGCGAGTAGCCGCCTCGACGCTCGCCAGATCCACGCCGTCAATCACGATCTCGTAAACGGCCCCGATGCCCTCGGCCAACTCGCTTTGGACCAGGCCGCGCAGGGTCGGACAAAAGGCGTCGTTGGTGCTGGCCTTGAGCTTCTTGTATCGGCTGCCCACCTTGCTGCCGGAGCGGACGACGCCGCCGGGAAAGGGGCAAATGACGCCCGGCACCTGCTTGATAGCGGCGATGGCTGCCTCGGCGGCGGCCAGGGTCGTTTCCTGCGTCTGGCCGAGGATCAGGAAGTTGCCGCCGGCCACGCCTTTGATTGTGCCGAAGAAATCCTCGCACACAAACTCACCGTCCATCACCGGCAGACGCCAGTAGCGCCGGCCGTCAAGCAGCTTGCTGAACTGAAACGTATCGCCGAAGAAACGCAGGTTGCCGCCGACGCGCAGGGTCTTCTCCTTGACGACCGGCAGCCCGTTGTAGCAGGCGGTGGTGGGGCAGGTGAGGATACATTGGCCGACACGGTTGACGACCGCCTTTTGCAAGGCGTCGCGGCTGAAGCCGAAGAGCAGCAGACTGACGCCAGGACGGCCGTCCGGCGTTTCCTCCGGCGGCAGCTCGCGCTCGATGCCCGCCTCGGCATCGCAGCCGATCACCGAGGCGGCGTAGCCGGTCGCCGTCAGCCCGGCCGTGCGCGCCCAGTTCGCCGAGGCCGCCGTGACGATCAATCGGGCAGCCGTCATCGGGAAGGCTTCGGCGAAGGTGTCGTCGAGCGGGACGTTGTTGATCGTAAGCACTTCGTGCGATCCGTGAGGCGGTGGAATGAAACCGGCCTTCCGGCGTTACGATACCGAGGCGGATCGGGATCGACAACCGAAGGCGCGGCGGACTGGTTGGCAACGGCCGGTCAATCGGGCGTTTGCTCGAAGATCTGTTTGAAAGCGTCCTGGCACTGGCGGAAGGCAATCAGAAGGGTCGGGTCGAACTGGCACTCGTCGGGCGCTGAGTAGCAGCCGGCAGGTGGCGGCGTGCGCCAGGCCGGGCTTGTAGATCAGCTTGGAACGCATGGCGTCATAGGAATCGGCCAGCGCCACGATGCGGGCCGACAGCGGGATGGAGTCGCCCATCAGCCCGTCGGGGTAGCCCTTGCCGTCGTAGCGCTCGTGATGGTGGCGGACCACGTCGATGGCCATGTTCAGAAACGTCAGGCAAGCGCCGTGCTGGCGGGCGACCGCTTCGAGCAGGTTGGCGCCCAGCACCGTGTGCGCCTCCATGATGGAGCGCTCCTCGGCGTCGAGCTTGCTCGGCTTGAGCAGGATGTGATCGGGCAGGGCCACCTTGCCGATGTCGTGCAGCAGCACGCAGCGTTCCAGCATCCGCACAAAAGAGCCGTCGATACGGGCCGCGAAGGCGGGCAGGCGCATGGCCTCCTCCGCCAGCACGCGCGTGTACTGCTGCATACGCAAGAGGTGCGCTCCTGTCTCGTGGCCGCGCAGCTCGGCCATTTTGGCCATGGCGAAAATAAGCACATCCTGCACCTGCTGCGCCACTCGTGTCCAAGCGGACGCTCGGCCCGATGATCGTGTCGGCGGCCGAGTGTTCCGGCGCCGTCGCGGTCAACGCGGACAAACGCTGGCTGTCGAGAAAATCGCTGAGGGCGGCGATGGCGGCCAGCGGCGTCGGATAGCGGTCGCTGGGATCGCGGGCCATCATCTGGCAGACGATCGCCTCCAGTTCCAGCGGAATGTCACTCCGAAGATTGCGCGGCGGGATCGGCGTCTCGTGCTGGCGGGCCAACAGCGCCTGCACCACCGGCCGATCACCGGGAAAAGGTCTCTGGCCGGTCAGCAGCCAGTACAGCGTGCCGCCCAGGCCGTAGATGTCGGCGCGGATGTCCACGGAGCGGGCGTCGCGGGCCTGCTCGGGGGCCATGTAATCCACGGTGCCGAGCATGGAATGCGCTTCGGTACAGCGCCGCCGGCACAGCCGGGCCAGTCCGAAATCGAGGATCTTGATCTGGTACTGCCCGCGCGCCGCCGTTTGACCCGACCGCCTTGTCCGGGTGTCGAGGACAAGGAGGTTGGAAGGCTTGATGTCGCGGTGGATCAGGCCGTGTTCGTGGGCGTGGCGCAGGCCGTTGGCCGCCTGGCGGATGAAGTCGCAGGCCAGCGCGATCGGCAGCGGGCCGTGCTCCTGCACGTACTGTTCGAGGTTCTGGCCGGGCACGTACTCCATGACGAGGTAGCGCAGCCGTTTCCCGCGCTGGCTGGGCATCTCCGCCTCGCCGGCGTCGAAGGCCAAGACGATGTTGGGGTGGTGCAGCACGGCCAGCGCCTGCATCTCGCTGTTGAAGCGCTGCAAGAACACCGCGTTGTCGTCGTCCTCGGTCACCATGACCTTGAGGGCGACCGGCCGCGCATGTGGATATGCTCGGCCTTGTAAACGACGCCCATGCCGCCGCTGCCGAGTTGCTGGAGGACGCGGTAATTGCCCAGTACCAGTCCGAACGTCTGGCCCGCCAGCAGGCGCTTGAGCTGATACTCGTTGAGCAGACCGCGGCTCTGCAAGACCTCGGCCAATTTCGTTGTGTCGTCCGGCCCCAACTGGGGGTGTTCGTCGAGGACTTGTTGCAGCTCCCGCGCCGACGAGTTGGCTCTCGGCCAGGTCGCGCAGAAACTGCGGCAAGGTGGGATACGTCCCGTCGCGGAGCGGCTGCTCCGCCAAGGGGTCCACGACTTGCCAGTCCCCAGTTTTATCCACTCTCTTGCTCCGCAGGAAGTTTCCGATCCGGTGTGAAATAGCAGGCTTTCAGTGAAATATCCCCTCAAGAATAGATCCGATTCAGGGCCAGTCAAATGCGACCGGCCTTGCCCACCGAGGGGCCGATGGCCCACAATAGGGCGGATATTTCCCGATCGCCCCGTGCAGGAGGCAGGGCGTGATGGCGGACGGCAATGAGAAATCGGACGATCACGAGGGGGAATGGCCGTTGGGATACCCCAGCGAGTTGGCGCAATCCTACGAGCGGCTGCTTGGAGAACGGCGGGAGGAAAACATGCCCGAAGCCCAGCCCGAAGGGACGCCGCCGGACGACGAAACCGCCGCGCCGCCGCCCTTGCGGCGGATCATCGAGGCGCTGCTGTTCGTCGGCGGCGCCGCCCTTGACGGCCCAGCGGGCCGCCGAGGCCGTGCGCGGCCTGACCGCCGAGCAGTTCCGCGACATCCTCGACGGACTCAATCGCGATTACCGCCAGCAGGGGCGGCCCTATCGCATCCAGGTGCGCGAGCAGGGTTGCCAACTCGTGTTGCAGCCGCGCTTTCGCGGGGTGCTCGATCGACTGTACGGGACCACGCGCGAGGCCCGGCTTTCGCCGGCCGCCCTGGACGTATTGGCCCTGGTCGCCTATCGCCAGCCGATTGGCAAACAGGAGGTCGAGTCGCTGCGCGGCGCGGACTCGGCCGCCACGCTGCGCCAGCTCGTGCGTCTGGGACTGATCGTGGTGCGGCGCGGCGAGGCCGGCCAGCGCGACGTGACCTACAGCACCACGCCGCGTTTCCTGACGCTGTTTCAGCTGCGCAGCCTGGATGATTTGCCGCGCACGCAGGATTTGCAGAAACTCTGATCCCATTCCGCGGCCATCCCTGGTCCGCGAAAACACAATGAAGCCGTTGCCACAGGACAGCTACCTGGCCGACGCGGCCCGGGCCATGATCGCCGCGGCCACCCGGTCCCGATCCGCGGTCAAGGTGCTGCACAAGCACTGTCCCCACATCTACCGCCAGCTTGTCCGCTTGCGGGAGTGCCGCGGTTTGCTGTCGCTATGGGGGCGCAGCCGCAACGTGGATGAATTCGCCGGGCAGCCCATTGTCCATCCCGTCATCTTGCACGCCATTGGGCAACTGACCGATGTGCCCATGCGCGGCCAGATCGTCCATGCGGGACTGGAACATACTTACGGCTATCTGTTCAGCCTGATCGAGACGCCGTTCGGCTACAAGCGCGAGCGCTGGACCTCTCCCGCCATCGAGGACGGATTCGGCATTCGCTCCCCGACCTTGCGGGCCGAACCGGCCGAGGGAACACTGCTGGGGAACCTGACCTGGTTCGCCGGGCAGATGGCCTTCCGCGATCGGCCGCTTGACTTGCGGCGCTTGCAGGCGATATCAGGCCCCGTTTCTCCGGTGGTCGAGAATTATCCGTATGCGAGCCTCAACCTGTGCCGCATCGTCGAGGAAGTCCTCTGTCGCGGCGAGAGAGAACAATGTCCGGGTATGCAGTTACAAACGGATCTGATTCCCTTTCCGCTCCCGCCGGCCGAGCGCACTGCGGAGAATCACCTTCTGATTTACTCCATCCACAACGCCCGCGCCGGCCGGACCCGATTGATTACCGTCTTTCCGGTGACGCAGGCTCATCTCCGGGAATTGACAGACCCGCAGATGATGGGCGAAGTTGCTCTGGAACACCTGCCTTACAACGCCTACGTGCGCGGGCTGAGCGGACGCACCCTCCGCGTCCGGCGGCAGGTTGTTCTGGGGTAGTGTCGGGTGGTGTGGCACGCTGGCAGCGTGCCCTACGTAGGGCACGCTGCCAGCGTGCCACACCACCCGACACTACCTGTTCCGGTGCCGGCGCGATCCTAAAACTGAATGGCGAGAAAATACAAAAAGCCGAACACGACGCTGACGCCGAGCAGCCGAATCGACCGGCTCACGTGGACGTACTTGTTGTGCGAGACGTGGGCGTCAATCAGGATGGCGATCATGATTTGCGCTTGAACTTATGCGGTCCCACCTGATCGAATTCCGTCACGAAGCGGTCGTACTCTTCCAGACGATAATGGTGGGCGATGCCGGCCGGGTGGAAGTGCCGGGAGTGTTCGATGATCGGGTGCCGGCCGCGCCGGCGGAAGGGCGTGATGCAGATGAACGCACTCAGGCCCGACGCCACCTGGAACCCTAGCCACAGCGCGAACAGAATCACCACGAGGACCGTCCACCAATTCGCGGACTGGGAGGCATTGGCCCTGGCATCGAGATAACTCTTCAGCGTCGGGATGAGCAGACCGGAGAGGGCGGCGATGACAGTTAGGACGGCCGCCGCCTTGGTGTCGGCGAAGCGAATCCATTCGCCGATGGCGTTGTAGGTTTCCAGGTAATTTTCGATCTCCTGGGGTGCCTCTTCGTGGGTGGTCGGCGTCAGACTGCTCATGGAATAACTCTCCCCTTCCTCGACGCAATAGCTGTATTCTCGCCGGCTCATTATGAACATTCGCTGCCGACGCCGCAATCTTTCGATAGAGTCTACTTCACATCCATGACGTAGACATCGTGTCCGCCGTCACGGTTGGAGATGAACGCGATCCGCTTGCCGTCCGGCGACCACGCCGCGTAATTGTCCTGCCCGTCATGCCGCGTCAGGTTGCGTAATCCCGTACCGTCGGCGTTCATGAGGTAAATGTCGTAATTGACGTCGCGGTTGGAGGTGAAGGTGATGCGCTTGCCGTCGGGCGACCAGACCGGCCAGTAATCGAGGGCGCGATGGTTGGTCAGCCGGCGGACATGCGTGCCGTCGGCGTCCATGACGTAAATCTCGAAGTTGCCTGCGCGGGCGCTGGCGAAGACGATGCGTTTGCCGTCCGGCGACCAACTCGGATTGTTGTTGAAAGTGGTCTCGCGGGTCAGTCGTTTGATGTCTTTGCCTGTGGCGTCCGCCGTGTAGATCTCCTGATTGCCGTCGCGCGTGCTGACCCAGGCGAGGCGCTTGCCGTCCGGCGACCAGCGCGGCGACTCCTCGAACGCCTGATGCGGAATCAGCACCTTGCTGTCGCTGCCGTCGGCGCTGGCCGTGTTGATCTGCAACTTGCCGTCGGTGCCTTGCAGGATGTCGTGAACGTAAACGATCTTCTTGCCGTCGGCGGACCAATGGCCGTCAAAGTGCGGCGTGTCGGATGGCGGCACGAGAAGGAGCTTGAGACCGGAACCGTCGGCGTTCATCACCCACAGGCCCATTTTGCCTTCGTGGATGCGTGTCAGTAGGAAGCGTTTACCGTCGGGCGACCATTGCAAATGCTGCTTGAACCCGCCGTCCTTCGTGAGCTGGACGACCGCCGGCGTTTCCCCGCGCGGCAGGAGGGGCAGAAAGCAAGCAGAAGCGCGAAAGTGAGCGAAGCGCGGTTCATGAGCCGGCCCCCCTTTTCCATATCCTGCATTCCGTAGTATGGCCGACGGAGCGCGTGCCGGCAACGGCCCCTTAACACAAAGAGCCAGGAACGCCTTGCCGGCGTTCCTGGCTCCAGAGTTTAGCGACGCTTCGCAGAAGCGTCGCTAAACACTCCTTACTTCTTGACCTCGAACTCGGCGTCGATCACGTCATCCTTGCCCTTACCGGCCCCGCTGTCGTCGGCACCGGGGGCAGCCCCCTCGCCGGCCGGACGATTCATGTGCTGCGCCATCGCCTGGGCCGTGACTTGCAGGTCGCTGACGGCCTGCCGAATGGCCTGCACGTCCTCGCCGCTGGCCGCTTGCTTTGTCCGCTCGATCGCGGCCTGGATCGCTTGCCGATCGCTGCCGCCGATCTTGTCGCCCAGTTCCTTGAGCTGTTTTTCGATCGAGAAAATCAGGGCGTCTGCCTGGTTGCGGGCCTCAATTATCTCGACCTTGCGGCGATCCTCGGCCGCATGCGCCTCGGCCTCCTTGCGCATCCGTTCCACCTCAGCGGCGTCCAGGCCGCTGGAACCTTTAATCTCGATCTTCGCTTCCTTCTGGGTATCGAGATCCTTGGCCTTCACTTCGAGGATGCCATTCTTATCCAGCGTGAACGTCACCTCGATGCGCGGTTCGCCACGCGCCGCCGGGCGAATGCCGGTCAGGTCGAACTGGCCGAGCTTGCGGTTGCTCGGACTCCCGGCGATCTCGCTCTCGCCCTGGTAGACGCTGATGGTCACGCCCGTCTGGTTGTCTGCCGCCGTCGAGAAGATGTCCTTCTTGTCGCACGGGATCGACGTGTTGCGCTCGATCAACCGCGTCAACCGTCCGCCCAACGTCTCGATGCCCAGCGACAACGGCGTCACATCCACGAGCAGCACTTCTGATTTGCTGCCCAGCAGGAGCTGCGCCCCTGGATGGCGGCGCCGACGGCCACCACCTCATCCGGGTTGACCCCCTTGTGGCCTTCCTTGCCGAAAATATCCTTGACGAGCTGTTGCACCTTCGGAACGCGCGTCATGCCGCCGACCAGGACCACTTCGTCGATGTCCGAGGGTTTCTTCTTCGCGTCCTGAAGCGCCTTCAGGACCGGCCCGCGGCAGCGCTCGATCAGGTGATCGACTAGCTGCTCGAACTTGGAGCGGCTCAGTGACATGGTCAGGTGCTTCGGACCCGAAGCATCCGCCGTGATAAACGGCAGGTTGATGTCGGTCGTGTTGGCCTGCGATAGGTCCTTCTTGGCGCGTTCCGCCGCTTCCTTCAGGCGCTGCAGCGCCATCTGGTCTTTCCGCAGGTCGATGCCGTGTTCCTTTTTGAACTCCTCGGCAATCCAGTCGATCAACACCTGGTCGAAGTCGTCGCCACCCAGGTGCGTGTCGCCGTTGGTCGCCTCGACCTTGAACACTCCTTCGCCTACATCGAGGATGGAGATGTCAAACGTGCCGCCACCCAGGTCGAAGACCGCAATCAGCTCGCTCTTCTTCTTGTCCAGTCCATACGCCAGCGAAGCCGCCGTCGGCTCGTTGATGATGCGCATGCGCTGGCGGGTCTTCTTGCCGGTGCCGGGGTCTTCGATCTCCCATTCCGTCTCGAAGCCGGCGATCTTGGCCGCCTCGATGGTCGCCTGGCGCTGGGCGTCGTTGAAATACGCCGGCACCGTGATGACCGCCTTCTTGACGGCGTGGCCCAGGTACGCCTCGGCCGACTCCTTCAGCTTGCGCAGCACCATCGCGGAGATTTCCGGAGGCGTGTAGTCCTTGCCGTCGATCTCCACCTTGACCGCTTCTTCAGGTCCACCGACGATCTTGTACGGGACCAATTTCTCTTCGCCCGCTACTTCCTTGTGCCGCCGGCCCATGAAGCGCTTGATCGAATAAATGGTGCGGCGGGGATTGGTGATTGCTTGTCGTTTGGCCGGGTCGCCGACCAGGCGATCGCCCTTATCCGTGAACGCCACCACGCTCGGCGTTAGCCGGTTGCCTTCTTGATTGGGAATGACCTTCACTTCGCCGCCTTCCATAACGGCCACGACCGAGTTCGTCGTGCCCAGATCGATGCCGATGATTTTTTCCTCTGCCATCTGCTTGTGCTCCTTTCTGAACGGCCGACTTTACCCGGCCCACGATCGAACATAACGGCCGTCTGCGGGTTCGAGAGCTTCGAGGTTGTCGCCACGTTATTGTAAGCGTTGCGCTCGCTGGGGAAGGAAGCTCCCGACGGGCCGGTGAGAATCTGCATAAACTAAAGCAAACAACGTGCCGTACAATGGATGGGCTTATCTAATGATATAACTGCTCTTTTATTTTGATTTTATGTCGATTAACGCCCTGGCGCATTCGACGGAGGGCATAGGATGCTCTCCCGGCCCTGTCATATTGGCAGATCCGGTGTGTCTGCTGCGGTTGAGCATGAGTCAATCTGGCAGCTTTCCGGGACGGATTTGGAGCGAGATTGCGGACAAGAATACTTACAAAAGTTGAAAAATAACTTCAACTTGCGCTCAATCCGTTGACGCCTTCTTTCCTCCCGAATAGACTACGAAAATGTTAGACACTTCCCCCTGACGAGAGTGGTCCATGCCGCGCAAAGCCGAGGGCAACAGCACGTCGAGTCATACGCGCGTCTCCCGCGCAAACTCAGGCTGCGCTCCGAAGTCTCCGTACCCAGATCGACAAGCTCGACCTCCAACTCCTCAAGCTCGTCAACGAGCGGGCCAGCGTGGCGGCGGAGATCGGCAAACTGAAAAACGACCACGGGGAAGAAATCTTCTCGCCGGCCCGCGAAGAGGAAGTGCTGCAACACGTCTTGCAGCTCAACGAGAAGCACAAAGGACCGCTCGACCCCGCCACCGTTCGCGCCATCTTCCGCGAGATCATGAGCGGCTCGCGCACCCTTCAGAAAGTCCTTAAAGTCGCCTACCTGGGGCCGGAGTACAGCTACAGCCATCTGGCCGCCCTCGATCGGTTCGGCCAGGCCGTCGAGTTCATCGGCGTCGGCAGCATCGCTGCCGTGTTTGAGGAGGTCGATCGCGGCCACGTCGATTTCGGCGTCGTGCCGGTCGAGAACTCCACCGACGGCCGGATCGCCGACACGCTCGATATGTTCATGCGTATGCCGCACCTGACGATCTGCGCCGAGGTGCGTTTGCAGGTGCATCACAACCTCTTGGCCAAGTGCGAGCAGCAGGAGATCCGCCGAGTTTACAGCAAGGCGCAAGCCCTGTCGCAGTGCCGCAACTGGCTGGCCAAGAACGTGCCGCAAGCGGCGATCCATGAAGTATCGAGCACGGCGACGGCGGCCGATTTGGCCCAGCGCGAACCCGGAGCCGCCGCCGTCGCAGGCCGGCAGGCGGCCGTCCGCTACGGCCTGCGCATCCTCTTTACCGACATCGAGGATTCGCCGCATAACGAAACGCGTTTCGCGGTCATCGGCCAGCAAAAGAGCGGCAAGACCGGCCACGACAAGACGACCGTCATGTTCCGCATCCCGCACCACCCCGGTTCGCTGGTGGAAGCGCTGGACATCTTCAAGCAGAACAAGATCAACCTGACCTGGATCGAGTCCTTCCCCGGCCAGCACCGTCCGTCGGGCGACTCGGAGGAGAAATCGTCCCTCAAGGCCGCCAAGCCCGAATACCTGTTCTTCGTCGATCTGGAAGGCCACACCGAAGATCCCAAGATCAAGCGCACCCTGCAAACTCTAGAACAGCATTGCCAGGAACTGACCGTCCTGGGTTCCTTCCCCATGGCAATGACCAGCGGGTGAACCCAGGGGTCAGGAGTCAGGAGTCAGGGGCCAGACCAGAGCAGTTTGTCTTTTGACTCCTGATTCCTGAGACCTGGTTCCTGACTCCTGACCCCTGACCAATTATGATTATCGTTCTCCGACCCGATTTCACCGAAGAGCAGATCGAGCACGTTCTCGAACGCATCCGCGAGTTGGGTTTCAAGCCGCACCTCAGCCGCGGCCAGGTCCGCACCATCATCGGCGTCATCGGCGACGAGGACAAGCTCCGGGCCGAGCCGCTGTCGGCCATTTCCGGCGTCGAGCAGGTCTTGCCGATCCTCAAGCCGTTCAAGCTCGCCAGCCGGGAGTTTCATTCCGCTGACACCGTCGTCACGGTCGGCGCGGACTGCAAGCCGCCCGTCAAGCCGGTCCAGATCGGCGGCGGCTCGCTGGCCCTGATCGCGGGGCCGTGCGCCATCGAAGGCGCGGAGGTTCTCGACACGATTGCCGGCCATGTGAAGGCGGCGGGGGCGAACATCCTGCGCGGCGGCGCATTCAAGCCGCGCACCAGTCCCTACAGCTTCCAGGGACTGGGCGAGGCTGGCCTGAAGAAATCCTCAACGAAGTCGGGCATCGTCATGGATTGCCGGTCGTCACCGAGGTCATGGACCCCCGGCAGATTGAGGTCGTCCATCGTTACACCGATATGTTTCAGATCGGCGCCCGCAACATGCAAAACTTCGACCTGCTCCGCGAGGTCGGCCAGGCTCGCAAGCCGGTCTTGCTCAAACGCGGCATGAGCGCCACCGTGAAAGACCTGCTCATGTCGGCGGAGTACATCCTGGCGGAGGGCAATCCCGACGTGGTCCTGTGCGAACGCGGCGTGCGCTCCTTCGAGGACTCGACGCGCAACATGCTCGACATGAGCGCGGTGCCCAACGTCAAGGGCCAGAGCCATCTGCCCATCATCGTCGATCCCAGCCACGCCACCGGCCGGCCGGACCTGATCCCGCCGATGGCCCGGGCGAGTATCGCCGCCGGGGCGGACGGCGTTCACGTCGAGGTCCATAGCTGCCCCGAAAAGGCGATGTCGGACGGACCGCAAGCCCTGCTCCCCGCCCAGTACGCCGCCCTGACGCGCGACTTACGCCGCCTTGCCGATCTCATGGGAAAAACCATTTAAACCACGAAACACACGAAAAACACGAAAAAAAGAAAACCATTTTTTTGTCTTTTTTTCGTGTTTTTCGTGTGTTTCGTGGTTGAGGTTCTTTGTTATGCGGAAGAAGTTCGTCGCCGGTAACTGGAAGATGTTCACGAGCGCCGCCACTGCGCGTCAATTGGCCGAGGCGGTGGTGCGCGGTTTGGCCATCGAAAAACGCATCTCCGTCGCCGTCTGTCCGCCAGCCCCGTACTTGACCTTGGTTGCCGAAGTGCTCAAGGGCAGTTCCGTGGCCTTGGGCGCACAGAATTGCTACTGCGAGAAGGAAGGCGCCTTCACCGGCGAGGTCAGCCCGGCCATGCTCGTTGATGTCGGCTGCCGTTACGTCATCCTCGGACACAGCGAGCGCCGTCATAAGCTCGGCGAGAACGACGACTTCATCAACCGCAAGGTGAAGGCGGCGCTGGCGGCGGGGCTGGAGGTCATTCTGTGTCTGGGTGAAACGCTGGAAGAACGCCAGGCCAACCGCACCGAAGCCGTGTTGGATTCGCAATTGACCGGCAGCCTCGCGGGATTGGATTCGACGGCGCTGGGCAAAGTGGTGCTGGCTTACGAGCCCGTGTGGGCGATCGGCACCGGACAGAACGCCTCGCCGGAGCAGGCCCAGCAGGCCCACGCGTTCATTCGCGGACGAATTCGTTCGCGCTTCGGCGAACAAGCGGCCTCGGCCCTTCTGATTCAGTACGGCGGCAGCGTCAAACCGGACAACGCCGCAACGCTATTCCACCAGCCGGATGTCGATGGTGGACTCATCGGCGGGGCCAGTCTCAATGCCGATTCGTTCCTGGCCATCGTTCGCGCTGCTCTTGCGTGAGCCGATAGGACGCAAAGCTAAACACTACACGCCCACTTTCCGGCTTTTCCCTTGAGCCGGCGGCCGCGCGGCCGCACAATAAGGGTGTCACGCCCTGCCTCACGAGAAGATCCTGACT
This sequence comes from uncultured Planctomycetota bacterium, assembly GCA_963767535.1. Taxonomy (GTDB): domain Bacteria; phylum Planctomycetota; class Planctomycetia; order Gemmatales; family Gemmataceae; genus JAJPHU01. The sequence goes on along the minus strand of CAVYEC010000003.1, from coordinate 1,377,934 downwards.
CGCCGCACACCATCATCCGCCCGGAGGAAATCGCATGTCGCTGACTCGCCGTTCTTTCCTGAAGCGCTCGCTGGCCGCCGCCGCGACCGTCACCCTCGCCGGCACGAAATCGTCCGGCAAGGTGCTGGGCGCCAACGACACGATACGCATCGCCGTCGCCGGGCTGAATGGCCGCGGCGGCTCGCACGTCGGAGCCTGGGTAGGCATGAAGGGAGTGCAGATCGCCTACCTCATCGACCCCGACACGCGCACGTATAAAAAGCGCCTCGAACAGATCAGCAAACAGGGAGGTAAGGAGCCGCAACTGGTCAAGGACGTGCGCAAGGCGCTGGAAGACAAGGATCTCGACGCGATCTCGATCGCCACGCCCAACCACTGGCACGCGCTCATGACCATCTGGGGCTGCCAGGCCGGCAAGGACGTGTACGTGGAGAAGCCGTGCAGTCATAACATCCACGAAGGTCGCATCGCCGTCGAAGCCGCCACGAAATACAACCGCATCGTCCAGCACGGCACCCAAAGCCGCAGCAGCGGGTCGTTCGCGCGCGTGGTCGAGGTCATCAAGTCCGGCAAGCTTGGCAAACTGCTCGTCTCACGCGGCCTGTGCTACAAATCGGGGCTCGGCTCGTCGCTGAGCACGCGCGGCGACATCGGTTTCGCCAAGCCGACCGATCCGCCCTCTGTGCTGGACTTCAACCTCTGGCTGGGGCCGGCTCCCGAGCAGCCCTATCACGCCAATCTTGTCCCGTACCGCTGGCACTGGTTCTGGGACTTCGGCAACGGCGACATCGGCAACCAGGGCGTTCATGAGATGGACAAGGCGCGCTGGGCCATCCCCGGCGCCACGCTGCCGCGCAGCGTCCTCAGTCTCGGCGGCCGACTGGGATACAAGGACCAGGGCCAGACCCCCAGCTCGCAGATCGCCATTTTCGATTACGGCGACACGCAATTGATTTTTGAGGTCCGCGGGCTACCGTCCCCGAAGTACAAGGGCGAGACGGTCGGCAACATTTTCCACCTCGAAGGTGGGACAATCGCCGGAGGCAAGTTCTTCCCCAAGGGGAGCGACAAGGCCGAGCCGCTGCCCAAGGTCGAGACGGCCGAGCGCGGGCGTGGCGGCGATCATTTCGGCAACTTCATCCAGGCGGTTCGCAGCCGTAAAAGTACGGACCTTAACGCTCCGATTCTCGAAGGACACTACTCGGCCGCGCTGTGCCATCTCGCCAATATGTCGTACCGCCTGGGCGAACAGGTGCCGTTCAACCCGCGCACCAAGGCGTTCGGCGACAACAAGGAAGCCTACGAGACGCTGGCCCGCATGGAGGATTACCTGAAGGAAAACCACCTCGATCTCGACGAATCAAAGTATCAGCTCGGCCGCAAGCTTACGGTCGATGCAGCATCCGAGTCGATCGCCGGCGACGCGGAGGCCAACAAGCTCCTGACGCGCAATTACCGCAAGCCGTTCGCCGTGCCGGACAAGATCGCCTGAGAGGAGGGAGTACCATGAGCGGTCCAAGCAATCGTCGGGATTTCCTGAAGTCCTCCGCGCTGGCCGGGGTCGGGTTCTGGATCTCCGGCGCGGCACCGGCCGGCGAGGGAGGCCGATCGGCCAACGACAAGATCCGGTTCGCCTGCATCGGCGTGGGCGGGAAGGGGGACAGCGACACCCGCGACGCCGGCCGGCTCGGCGAGGTCGTGGCCCTGTGCGATGTGGATGACACGACGCTCGGCAAGGCCGGCGATCTCTATCCGAGGGCGAAGAAGTACAACGATTTCCGCAAGCTGTTCGACGAGATGGGCCAGTCGATCGACGCGGTCACGGTCAGCACGCCGGACCATAACCACGCGGTCATCTCGGCGACGGCCATGCGGCTGGGCAAGCACTGCTTCACGCAGAAGCCATTGACGCACACGCTCTACGAAGCGCGCCGGCTTGCGGAAATCGCACGGGAAATGAAGGTCGCCACGCAGATGGGCAACCAGGGCACCGCCAGTTCGGGGATGCGCAAGGCCGCCGCGATGGTTCGCGCCGGCGCAGTGGGCACCGTCAAGGAAGTCCACGTCTGGACCGATCGCCCCATTTGGCCGCAGGGCGTGTCGCGTCCCGAACCCACGGCCGTGCCGTCAAACGTGCATTGGGATTTGTGGCTGGGATCGGCACCGGAGCGGCCCTACAGCGGCGTCATGCAACCCAATAAACATCCGCCTTATCACGATTTCAACTGGCGTGGCTGGTGGGACTTCGGCACCGGTGCCCTGGGCGACATGGCCTGTCACAACATGAACATGCCGTTCATGGCCCTCGACCTGCGCGACCCGATCGCGGTAGAGGCGGAAACGTCCGGGCACAACAAGGAGACTTACCCGAACTGGTCGATCATCCGCTACATCTTTGACGCGCACGGCAAACGTCCGGCCCTGACGATGACGTGGTACGACGGCGGCAAGCAACCGCCGGCGGAGCTTTGCAAGGGGAACAAACCGGGCAAGAATGGATCGCTCATCATCGGCTCGAAGGGGACGCTTTTCGCGGGCGGCGACAACTTACCCCGCTATCAGCTTCTGGGTGAAGCGACCGAGCCGAAAGTCGATTTCCCCAAGTCGCCGGGCCATTTTGAGGAGTTCGTCCGCGCCATCCGCGGGGGGGAACCGGCCATGTCGAACTTCCCCGATTACGCCGGGCCGCTCACCGAAACCGTTCTGGTCGGCAACCTCGCCGTGTGGGCGGGCAAGAATGTGGAGTGGGATGCCAGGAACCTGAAGTGTCCCAACGTTCCGGGATTGGAGACGCTCATCAAGCCCACGTATCGCAAGGGCTATTCGTTGTAAGCCGGATCACCGGGTGTCGTTTAGCGACGCTTCGCCGAAGCGTGTTCGCTCCCACGCTTCGGCGAAGCGCCGCTAAACGATTTTATGCGGTAAACGCGGTAATAGATGTCCTCATAAATCAATGTCCAGGCTGCGCTGCCCATGTCATGGTCAGTCGTGGTGACGACATGAGTGATGTGCCGGGAAGCGAGTTCCGCCTTGATCGTGGGCGTGTCCCAATCGCGCCCTTCGTATATCTGCTGATTCCAATGAACGCGCTCGCGCCACTGGAGGACTTCGATGTCTTTGTAGGGAATAGATTTGAAGTCGATAAAGATCGGTGCGCCGGTAAACAGACGAAATCGCTGCAAATCGACAGAGATAACTTCGCCTTGTTTGTCGCGCTTGGGTGGCCGCGTGAAATTGAGGGAAGCGGCGCCCCTTCCTGCTGTCAGTTTCGGCACTTCGATGGGTAAGAGGTAAACTTCCCCACGCGCTTTATGCGCTCGGATGAATTCCAGCAGATCCAACTCTTTTTCGTCCGTTCGGTAGCCGAGATCATAATAATTGATCGCCGCGCCGCCGAGGACGAAAACTGCAAGAACGATGGCGAACGCTAATTTAAGAATTATATCTACACGAAGGTTTGGCTGCGGAAGAGTAGCAGTCAGCCAATTCACTATTTGAGTGAGAATGATCGTGGTAGCGATGGGAACCAGGATGGAAGACGTGCGCCAGGGGAAGAGTAAGGCCAGAGTATCGTTATGCATTCCAATCTGTGCCAGGGTCAGCACGCACGACAGAACAAACGGCAATAACAAAATCGGAAAGAGCCGCCGTCCTCGAACGAAAACAATTGCCACAAGAATCCAGGCGATCTGGGCGCAGGCGATGTCGTCGAGCCAGCGATTCGGTTCGGCATGGTGCGGGATGCGAAAATGGGCCAAAAGATGCTTTGCCTCTCGGAATACTTCTGCCGAGGAAGGGGCGAAAGTGTGGAGATTGTAGACCAGCACGGGCGAAACCAGGACGAGTGCCCAGATCCCCGTCGCAAACGCTGTGCGGATGCGTTTCTCGCGGCAGAGAACGTAAAAGTACGAGAGGGTCAAAAAAGCCGCGGAGAGCAGATACGTCGAGTGCAACACCGCCCCGAGCGACGACCACGTCACGGCCAGAAAGGGTCGATCGCGCAAGAAAGCGCAGACGGACACGACGAGCAGGACGCCGAAAACGGAAGGCTGCAAACCTGCTCCGAGGATGTATTGATTGGCGACGCCGGCTTGAAAATACCAGGGATAGTCCACGCCGAAAAGCTGCGCGGAGGACCAACGCAATAGCGCCGAGTGCAGGGCGACAACAAGAGCGATGAAACCGAGTCGCCGCATTCCGGCCGGTGGTCGATCGCTGAGCCACGTATAAATGCCGACGAGTGCATGGAAATAGGCGCCCAGAATGAGGACGAAGTAAACATAGAAGAGTGATTCGCTCAGATAGCGGTAGGTGAACGCAACCAGTCCACTGAATACCGGAGTTGGATCGGCGGTATTGGCCAGCCAATCCTCGTTGAGATATCCCAGCCCACCCTGGGCGAGGCCGTGCAGGAAATACTGATTTTGGTTGGAGTAATACAGCGGCGGCTGCGTGTAGGAAACGCCGAAGAGGATTGCCCAGAACAAAAAGAGAAGGGTGTTCTTACCTCTGCGCAGGAGATCCGATCTCCGACGCGATTTCTGCTCTCCGTTCTTGCTATCCCACATCAAGGCCTCGATTAGCACCAAATCAGACGGATACTTCCGCAGTCTGATCGATCAAATTTCCGTAGCGTCGCCGTATCGGTTCAATCTCTTCGTTGATAAACTCGTCCACCTGCTCCGGGGCGCGTCCGACGAAATGTCCCGCACGAAGCACCGCCTCGAAGTCAACATCGGCCAAAAGGGGGTCCGCTCGCAGACGGTCGAGCAGATCATTTTTGCCCGCGCCGCTTTTGATGCCGCCGTGACCGCGTGACTGTGGCGGCGGATGCAATCATGGACTTCCTGCCGATCGCGTCCCTTCGCCACGGCCGCCATCAGAATGTTCTCCGTGGCCATGTATGGAAAAATTTCGGCCACGTTGCGCGCGATCACCTCGGGATTGACCACCAGGCCGTTGCTGATGTTCAGCGCCAGCCGCAGCACGGCGTCGGCGGTCAGGAAAGCCTGTGGCAGGGTCAAGCGGCGGTTGACGCTGTCGTCGAGCGTGCGTTCCAGCCATTGCGTCGCGGCCGTCTGGGCGACGCTGACGGAAAGGCTCGTCAGAAAACGAGCCAGGCCGCACATGCGCTCGGCGCGCATCGGGTTGCGCTTGTAGGCCATCGCGGACGAGCCGACCTGATCGGACTCGAACGGCTCATCGACTTCCTGGCGGTGGGCCAGAAGGCGCAGGTCAGTGCCGAACTTGTGCGCGGATTGGCCCAGGCCGGACAGAACGTCCAGCACCTGGCTATCGACCTTGCGCGAATAGGTTTGGCCGGTGACGGTGTAGACGGACTCGAAGCCCATTTTGCGGGCGACCAATTGATCCAGTCGCCGGACGCGCTCGTGATCGCCGCGGAAGAGGGCGAGAAAGCTGGCTTGCGTTCCGGTGGTGCCCTTGACGCCGCGGAAGCGCAACGTCGCCAGGCGGTGCTCGATTTCGTGCAGGTCGGACACGAAATCGTAGCAACACAGGCAGGCGCGTTTGCCGACGGTCGTGAGCTGGGCCGGTTGGAAATGCGTGAAACCGAGCGTGGCCAGATCCCGCCAGCGCACGGCGAAACAGGCCAGCGCGTCAATCACCCCGACGAGCCGATCGCGGATGAGGGCGAGTCCCTCGCGCATCAGAATCAGGTCGGTGTTGTCGGTGACGTAGCAACTGGTCGCCCCCAGGTGAATGATTTCGCGGGCGTCGGGGCAGACCTCGCCGTAGGTCTCGATGTGGGCCATGACATCGTGGCGACGCCGCCGTTCGTGCAGCTCGGCCCGTGCGAAGTCGATGTCCTCGACATGGGCGCGCAATTGCTCGATCTGGTCCGGGCGGATACGCGGCGTGACGCCGTCCTCGGCGAGAAGGCCCAGCTCGTGCTCGGCCTCGGCCAGCGCGACCCACAGCCGGCGCCAGGTCGAGAACTTGCGCGCGGACCCCAGAGTTGGCTCATCTCCCGGCTGGCATACCGGCTCACCAGGGGGTTATCGTAGAACTGAAAGGAATCCATGATTTTTTCTCGTCGGCGCGGCCGAACGGGGCCGCAAGCTCGGCATGGAGGACATCGGTTGCCGAGGTCGCATCGTCGGATGTTCTGTCGTTTTTTTTATGGTTGCGGGAACGAATCGTCGCCGCGAAGGGGACGTTTGGCGGTTAAAGTGTTGGTGGAGGAGAATGCCGCGTCCCGTCAAGGAAGGACATCGACTATGCACCGAGTGACTTGCACCGGATGGTTCGTTTTTCTGAGCGTGGCTTTGTGGCTGGGGCTGAGTGAGCCGGCCCGAGGTCAAAATGCCGGCCAGCCGCCGCCCGGTGGCGCCGCACAGCCGGCACCTCCACCGGGAGCCGTCATGCAACCGGCGCCGCCCGGTGGCGTGGCGCAACCTGTTCCCCCCGGTGGACCGCTCGCACCCGGAGCCGGTCCCATTCCGCCCGTCGTCGGCGGTATCCCCGGCGGACTCGTTCCACCAGCGGCGGGAAACCTCGGGATCGGAGACATTCCGATCACGCCGCCCATTGGGTACGCCGCCCCGCTTCGTTCCGTCGATTGGAACATCGGGCGCTTCTATTACTACCCGTTTTACTATTTTCCCCATAGCTACTGGCCGACGCAGTCGTGCCAGTGGCCCGAACGCCCCGGCCAACCGTACATGCGGCCGCCGGCCTACATGGCTTACCCCCCTTTCAAGGAACCGCACTGGCGCTATGAATGGTATGTGCCCCAGCGCTACTATCGCGGCTTCCATTTCTGGCTCGATCAGTTTTAATCGGAGATCGTTTAGCCGCGAGCCGCCTTTTCTCCCTCCCCCTTGCGGGGGAGGGAGTTCTCCGCGCTCGCCTGCGGCTCGCGGCTAAACGAACCTGCGACGGACTCCTCTCGACTTTTCTCCCCCATTCGGGTACGAGCCAACCTTCGGACGGCTCGCGCACCGCGAGATGTCAGGGAAGGAGGAGAATCGTCGCGATGAGAGGCGTTTTCCTCAATGCCGTGGCGGTCCTGCTGTTCGGGACTAGCCTGACGCTCGCCCAGACGGCCAACAACTCCGCCCCGCCGGGAAGCGCAAGTCAGGCAATCCCCGGCTTGGAAAAGCTGCCGCCGCGTCCCATTCCGATCGCGGTCCCCACCGAGTCTCCTCCCCCGGCCGGTGAGAATGCCCTTGCCCCGCCGCCTCGGCCTTTGGCGCCGCCTCCGCCACTTCCGCCGCCACAAGCAACCCAGCCCTTGATGTTCGATGCCGGACTCGACGGTTTCGCCACACGCTTCTGGTTTAGCGGCGATTATCTCTTGTGGTGGCTGAAGACCAGCTCGCCTCCAGCCCTCGTCACGACCGGATCGCCCACCGACGCCGTGCCCGGCGCCCTGGGCCAACCGGGAACCCATGTGCTGTTCGGCGACGAGGTGAACAACCCCGTTCGCTCCGGCGGTCGCTTCCGCGGCGGTTACTGGTTCACGCCCGATCAAAGCTTCGGCGTGGACGGCAGTTTCTTCTTCGTCTTCGGGCAGGCCACCCGCTTCGCCGATTCGTCCAACGGCATCCCGATCCTCACTCGTCCCTTCTTGAACGCGAACACCAACCAGGAGGATGCGTTTCTCGTGGCGTTCCCCGGCCAGCAGGCTGGCAGCATCACTGGATCGCTCTCCACGCACCTCTGGAGCGCCGATACGAACCTGCGCGGCATGTTGTTTCGCGGCCCGACTTACCAGTTGAGTCTCCTGGGCGGTTTCCGTTTTCTGTCCCTTACGGACGGTCTGCGCATCCGGGAGATGGACACGCTCGTGCCGCAAAGCGCGTCGGAGCCGGTTAGCTGGACCACCTCCGTCGATCGCTTCGGGACGAGCACCCAGTTTTACGGCGGACAGATCGGCACCGACTTCAAGTGGAGTCGCGGCCGATTCTTCGTGGACTTGCTGAGCAAGGTCGCGCTGGGAACGTCTGTCGAGCACGCGAACATCAACGGCTGGTCCTCGTTCACGAACTCCAACGGGCAGAGCGGATCGATCGGAGTCGGTCGCTTCGCGCTGCCGTCAAACCTCGGCCGGTACGGTCAGGATGAGTTCGCGGTGGTGCCCGAGGTCGGCGTCAATCTGGGTTACGCCGTGACGCGGCACATACGCTTGACGTTCGGATATACGTTTCTATTCTGGAGCAGCGTCTTTCGCGTGGCGGATCAAATCGATCGCGTCGTCAATACGACGGAGTTCCCCGCCGTGGTGGGACAAGGGATGATGGTCGGTCCCCCGCGTCCGAATTTCACGTTCAAGGACAACACTTTTTGGGCGCAGGGTCTCAATTTCGGGGTCGAAGTGCGCTATTGAGTGGCCAGGCGATCCGGGAGCGTGAGCGACCGGAGGACTCCTCCGGTCGCTCACGCTCCCGGATCGCCCAGATTTTACTCGTGTCGCAGCGCCTCGATGGGATCGAGCAGGGCGGCGCGGCGGGCGGGGTAAAGGCCGAAGATCACGCCCACGCTGACTGCCACCAAAAGCGACAGGAATATGGCCGGCACATGCACCTTGGCCGGCAGATGGACGTTCCACACCTGCTGAGAAAGCCACGGGACCGCAAAGACGATGCATAGGCCCACCATGATGCCCAGCATTCCGCCCAGCGACGTTTGCACGACGGCCTCGATCAAAAACTGCATGGTAATGTCGCGGCGCTTGGCCCCCAGGGCGCGGCGGATGCCGATCTCGCGCGTCCGCTCCGTCACGGTCGCCAGCATGATGTTCATGATGCCGATGCCGCCCACGAACAGCGAGATGCTGGCAATCAGCACCAACAATTGCGTGAAGCGCCGCTTCTCGTTTTCGGCTTGCTCCAGCTTGTCCAGCGGCACCGTAACGGCCCAGTCCGGCTTGATGTGCTTGCCCATAATCGCCTCGATCACCGCCCCGGTCGGGCGCACCTTGTCGATGTCGCTGACGGTGAGCGTCACCTGACTGAGGTTGACCTGTTCGCGCTGGAAGCTGCCGGCCTGGCGAACGGTGATCGTTTCGCCGAAGCGCGCCTTGCAGGTCGAGAGCGGGATGTAAACGTCGTTGTTGTAGTCCTCGGCCGCCTGGCTGCCGCCGGTGCCGCCGGTCGGCATGCGGTCGTGCATCACACCGACAACCTGGTAGAAGAACCGATCCAGCCGGAGCGTCTTGCCCAGCGGGTTCTCGAACGGGAATAGCTCCTCGGCGACGTGGGAGGCGATGACGGCGACGTTATCCATGGATAGCTCATCGTCCTCGATCAGGAAGCGACCCAGGGCGAGAGGCAGTTCGTTGACCTCGGAGTACAGGGGTGTGGTGCCGACGACCCGGCCGTTGAATTTCTTCTCCAGATGGCGCATTTCACAGGAGAAAACTGCGCATGGGAACCATGCGCGTGATGGTGCCGCCGCGCTGGAGCACGGCGAAGCGCTCGTAGTCCTCGTGGGTGATGCCGTAGATGGCGACGCGCTGGCGTCCCGACGTCGAGGAGTTGTCCGGCGGCTTGACACTGCGGACCATGATGTTGGTGGCGCCCATTTTCTTGATCTCGTCCAGGGCCTCCTGCATGGAGCCTTCGCCGAAGGCCATCAGGGCGATGACGGCCCCGGTGCCGATAATGATGCCCAGGACCGACAGAAAGGCCCGCAGTTTGTGCAACCACAGGCTGCGCACGGCCAGCACCAGGCTGCGCCGCCCCTTGTCCCAATACAGAATGGGGGCGAAGAAACCCGTTATCAGGGCCACCGTCAAGAGCGTGTAGAAGAGATACATGGAAGTTGTTCACCAATCGGCCAGGTGTGTTAATCTCACAGAGGGTTGGCTCGGGCCGCGAACCCGTTGCCGGTCAACGCGGCGGCAACGGTCGGGAGCGTGTTCCGTATGATCGGATGCGCGTTGCGCTCGTCCGATTCGATAAGGCCGTCGCGCATGCGGATGACGCGCTTGGCCCAGGCGGCGATGTCGTTTTCGTGCGTGACCATGATGATGGTCTTGCCCATGGAGTTGAGCTGCTGGAGCCGCTCCATGATCTCATCGCTGGTCTTGGAATCAAGGTTGCCCGTCGGCTCGTCGGCCAGGACGACTTGTGGATCGTTGACGAGGGCGCGGGCGATTGCGACGCGCTGCTGCTGGCCGCCGGAAAGCTGCATGGGACGGTGGTCCAGACGATCGCCCAGGCCGACCAGGTGGGCCAGGTGGATGCACCACTCGCGGGTCGAGTCGGTCAGCTTGGCGCCCTGATACAGTAGCGGGATCTCGATGTTTTCCACTACCGTGTACTGCGGTAGAAGGTTGTACGACTGAAAGATGAAACCGAGATAACGGCTGCGGATCTCGGAAAGCTGATCGTCGTCCATCCGCGAGACGTCCTCGTCGCCGAGGAAATAATGGCCGTGCGTCGGCCGATCCAGGCAGCCGAGCAGATTCAGGAGCGTCGATTTCCCGGAGCCGGACGGTCCCATGAGAGCGACGAAGTCGCCTTCTTCGACCATCAGCGACACGCCGCGCAGGGCGCGCACCACGACCGACTCCAGGTAATAGTTCTTTTCCAATTCGAGGATGCGAACGGCTTCCGCCATGAGGATGGTTCTTTCAGAATACGGAGGCGGCCGGTAGGTCGGCGGCCTCGGGAGCCGGCCGCCGGCGGTACGTGGAGGGACCGCCGACGGCCTCATGGGTGTGAGGGATTACCGGGCGAACACGAACGGCTCAGTTTCCACCGGCACCTGCGCCGCCGGCACCGTCCGCGGGCGGGCCGCCTTGGCGCTTGCCCCTGCGTCCGCCCGGACCACCTTTGAACTGGCCGCCGCCGGGCATGTCACCGCCCGGTCCGCCCGGGCCGCCCTTGAATTCGCCGCCACCGGGCATGCCGCCACCGGGCATTCCACCATTGGGAATTCCGCCGCCGCGCTGCCAACCTCCCTGTCCCTGACCGCGGCCTCCCGGCCCTTGACCGGCTCCTCGCCTCATGCGAACGGGCTGGTTGGCGAACTCGCGTTTTTCTTTGTCACTCAGCAGCACGAGCGGATTAACGACAACTTCCTCATTCTCCGCTAGGCCGTCTTTGACTTCCACCATGGTTTCATTGGCCAGGCCGAGCGTGATCTCGCGGGCTTGCGCCTGTCGGGGGTGGCGACGAAGACGCGGCGCTTTTCGCCCATGTTCACCGAGCCGAGCACGGCCTGGAGCGGAATGGCCAGCACTGGTTCTTCGTTGGTGTCCACGAAGATCGTCACCTCGGCGTCCATGCCGGGCTTGAGGCCTTCCATGTCTTCGTCGATCGCCACCATCGACTGATAGACTTTCACGTCGGAGGCGAAGAAGTCCTGCTGCGAGGGGACGGTGGCCACCGATTTGACGTGGCCGTGCAGTCGGCGATCGGCGAAAGCGTTGACGCGGATGTTGGCTCTTTGGCCCTGGGAGGTGCCTTTGCTCCCGCCGTCCCGGTCGCCATGGACGCGGGAAATCATGGCCTCGTGGACGCGCGTGTTGACCAGCATTTTGTGCAGGTTGGGGATGCGCATCAGCTTCTGGCCTTCCTGCACGGTCTCGCCCTGGGCGATGAATGACTGCTTGCCCTGGCCGAAGCGATTGCGCTCCTCGGCGTAATACACGACGATGCCGTCGTCCGGCGACTTCAGGATGCACTTGGCGATTTCGGCTTCCAGGTCCTTGTAGGTATCCTTCTCCTTCTCGAACTTCAACCTCTTGACCTGGCGATCGACATCCTTGGTCTTGCGGTTGGCCTCGGTCTGGATCTTCACCCGCTTCAGCGCCCGTACGGCTTCATCGACCTGGCCCTTGTAATCCGCCTTGAACTTCTTGAGCGTCAGCTCATCCAGGACATCGAGTTGTTTCTGAAGGTTTTGCAGCGTGATGTTGGCACTGAGCAGGCGAGCGTGATCGGCTTCCGCCTGGGCCGTCGTCACGTACTGCCGGCCGGGACGCGACATCCGCTCCGACCAGGCCGCCCGTTCTTCCCACATCGACACGTCCGACAGCGCCATGGTCACTTTGCCTTTGAAATCCGTCCGGCTTTGCACATAGGTACCCTGGACATATTCGTCCAGGGTCAGTTGCTTCACTTCGATGGCCAGTTTGGCGGTTTCGATATCGCTTTCGTTCTGGCTCAACTGAATCCGGTAGGCTTCTTCGGCGATCTCGAAGTCGCCCTTGGCCTGCTCCATGAGGATCCGCTGGGCGTCGAGCTGGTCCTTCAAAGCGGAGTCGTCCAGCTCGATGACCTTGTCGCCCTTCTTGACCGTGGAGCCGTCGTCGATGACCCAGCGGATGGTCGTGGCGGTCGTGCTGCCGACGCTACGCGCCTTGACCTTGCAGATGATTTCGTTGTTCTCGGCGGACTCCAGAGTTGCCGCGCTCGACAATCGTGACTTGCAGCTTCTCTTTCTTGACCGCGTGCAAGAGCAGGTCCGGCCGGACGGTGTTTCGTCCGGCCAGAACGTACCAGCCCGCGACCGAGCCGCCGGCCGCCACGAGGAGGAGGCCGACGGCGATCAGCCATTTAGTGCTGCGGCTCCAGTGCTTGGCCCGCGGCAACCGGCTCGGTACGGGGGGCGGGGAGTTGTTCGGGCTTGGGGGGGAGTTGGCGAGGTTCGGGGAGTTGCTCGCCGGTGCGGCCGGAGGGGGATTGACTTCCGCCGGGTTGGCGGCCGTCAGATCCGTTTGGGGAGGTTGAGTCTTCATCGATCCATACTCCACGGTTGTCGAGGAACAGAACGCCCATGTCGCGGTACAGGTACATGCGGTTGACTATGTAGGTAATCCATGTACTATACAGGTCATTTTGCGACCTGACTAGAGACCCTTGCGTGCTCAAAAGCTGATTCGTGAGGGCGGCCGGGTCGCCGACTTGCGGCCGGCCTCCCACCGGCCCAACCAGGCCCGCGAGAACGTCGGCGCTCCCAGGAGGCGCCTGCGGCTGGTTGAACGCCTGCAAGGCCTGATCGACCTGCATGTAGGCCAGCTCGATCTGCCGCTTCTGAATGCGCTGGTAGTTGAAGCCCAGCACGCGCATCTGACGGAGGTCCAGGCGGACGTTGAACATCAGCTGGTCCTCGAACGCCATCAGGCTGCGGCGCACTTGCTGGAAAAAGATCAGCGTGCTGCGGTAGTTGTTGCGTTGCAGGATGCGGACCAGGGGCAACTGGCCGGTGAAGATCAATTCGTGGCGCGTCCGCGAGCCGCCGACGGCGAAGGGGTGAGACCCGCCAGTCGGCGAGGACGCATCGACGTGATAGTCCACATTGAACGTCCCCATCAGGGCGTTGGCGGCGACGCGGATCTTGCGCCAGCCATCACTCATTTGGGCCCGCACGTTCATGAGGTCCACGCGTGTGGCCATGGTGGTGCGTTCCACGGCGGCCAGGGCCACGTCGTCCGGCGCCTGAGCAGGTCCACACCCTCGGCACGGATAGGCGGCAAGGGCGGCCAGGACTCCTTGATGGCCTGTTGACGCTCGACAAAGGCCTTATCGATCACGAAGAGGAGGTACTGATAAACGCGGCGGAATTCCTGGCTTTGCCGCTCCTGGCGCAGCTGTGGTTCCTGGAGCGCTCGCCAATCCTCCGTCTCGTAGACGCTGAGTAGCCACTCCAGCATGCCGATGTCATACTCGAACCGCAACTCCTCGAGCCGGCGCTCGACCGCTTCGGGCAAGGACTCGCCCGGAGAACTTCGGCGGATGTCGCGGATCTTTTCCAGCTCCTTGAGCAATACATCCAGACGCTTTCGCAGGGAGGCGGTGCGGGCCGCGGCGGGTTGGCCCCGGTCCAATCCTTCCCAGTACGTCCAGCGCGGCAAGGTGCGCTCGCGCGTCCGAGTCCGCCGCATCAGCGGCGTGTTCTCCAGCAGACGGTGCAGGCGCTGCCGCAGCTGTCCCACCTCGGTCGAACGCCCGTAATTGAGGGCGTTGTACACCACGCGCTCGAAGTCGATCGACAGCTGTTCGTAGGAGTTGATCAGGTTGAGCATCGGCTGCAAGGGCGCGGGGTCCAGCTCGATGGGGATGGTGATGGGCAGGCCGAGTTGCTGTTTGAGCTGGTCCAACGAAACGCGGTAGTTCAGATGCTGACCCAGTATCGCCTCGAGGTTTTGCAGCAAGCTCTGCTCGACCTGGCCCTTCTGCACCTGATTGACCAGACCGCCTTCCAGGAACACCTCGAACAGCCGGAGGAAGCGCTGGAGGGCCTGAATGTTCTTGTAGTAGTTAACGAGGTTGGCCCGCTCCAGGATGGTGGACAGATAGCCCTGCGGCGTGGTGAGGACGCCGGAGTTCAAGATGGGGGCCAGGGACGGCTGGGGCGAGACCTGGGTCGTCGCCGGGTTGGCAACCGTCGGCAGCGTAAAGGCGTTGGGGAAGGTGGCCGCGGCCGTCGCCACCGTGCCCGGATTGATGGCCACCACGCCGGCCCCGACGCCGGGGATGAAGGTCGCGGGCTGGCCGGCCGCGAAGAACACAAAGTATTCCTGACGCAGGCGGTAGAAATCGCGGATGGCGTAGAGCAGGTCGCGCTCCGCCTGGGTCAAAGGCTCCAGGGCGACCGCGCGCCCCCGCCGGCCAAAAACGGCTGGATGAAGTCCAGCGACGCCGTCGAGACGCTCGTCGTGGCGGGTCCGCCGCCGCCCAGGTTATACACCGTCTGGTTGGCGAAGTTGACGAGCAGCAGAGCGCCCGTGGAGAACAACTTCGTGAACCCCGTCGTGGCGCTGGACACCCAGCGGTTGGTCCTTCCGTCGGCCGACTGCGAGCCGCTCTGTTCGCGCACCAGTTGTTCCGTGGCGAACGGCTGAGCGATGAAGGAAAAGCGCTCGGCCGTCACCGTCAGGGCGGTCAGGTAGAGCTGCTCGCGGATGGTCTGAAACTCGCGGCTGTTCATGAAGCCGATTTCGGTCACTTGCCGCATGCCCATGATGAACGGCTTGCACGGCTTGGTCAATTGGCCGCCGAAATTCTCCGGCAAGGCGGCCGTGGTCGTCACGGGCGAGTTCAACTCACGCTCAATCTGGAGCGTGACATCGGTAGCGCGCTGGGCGAAGGTCTTGATCTCACCGGGCAAGAGCGGCTCCTCGCCCTCATCCGCCGAGGCCCGCCGCCGTTCCTCTTCCTCCGCCTCCATGCGGGCGCGGTTCTCCTGGTCCCACTGGCGCATGAGGTCTAGGTAGCCGGTGCCTTGCCAGAACTTGTAGCCCTTCAACAACGGCCGCTGCGGGTGCGGCGACAAATCCCAGGCGGCCGGGTCGTCCGGCGGCATAGGCGGCCGATCCGGGTCGGTCGGGTCGGCGAAGCGCGACAGCGGGTGCGGATAGACGTAGTAATCGGCGAGCTTCCATTCGGGGTACTTGTCTTTTTGCGCAAGGACAGCATCCACCTCGGCGTCGGCGCGTCTGCGGAAGAAACGACGCGTGCAACCGCTCAAGGTGGGCAGCAAGCTCACAAGCAGCAAACTGCAGAGGACCATCCCGACCAGCCTGGAAGGTTTGCGCTGTAAGAAGGCGTGTTTCATAACCAGCCCGTGTCCGTGCCCGCGGATATGGAATAACCGATAGCTCCAGTATCGGCGGCAAGGATTCGCTGGCTTTACATGAATCGTAACGGAGAAGTTATGAGAGGGCGATGAGGGAGGCGAGGCAAAATGCGCCGAGTCGCGGCTGGGTAGTCTGCGCCGCCGGTGCAAGCTGACCGGGAAAAAAAAGACGCGCTCCGGTTATAATGAGGAAAGGAGGGAAGGATTCGTGCCGAAGACGTTGTCCCCGGTCCCGGAAAAACTGCAAGATCTGCCCGATTTGCTGGCGCGGACGAAGGGTTTCCCCGACGTCCTGTCCGCTCTGCAAGATGGCCATAGCGCCACGGTGGACGACGCCTGGGGTTCGTCCGACGCCCTGGCCGCCGCCGTCCTCGCCCGCCACGCACCGCGAACGTTGGTCGTGGTCATCGCCCACCCGCGCGATCTGGACGGCTGGACCGGCGACCTTGCCAGCTTCGCCGGCTTCCAACCCGTTCTTTTCCCCGCCTGGGACGATTTCGGCGATCACGCCAAGCAAGCTGGAGACAGCCGCGTCGATGAAATCGCCGGCCAGCGCTTGCGCCTGTTGAAACAACTCGAAGGCGACAATCCGCCGCGGCTGATCCTCACGACGCTGCAAGCACTCATCCAGCCGGTCCCCGATCGCGCTCGGCTCTCCGCCTTGCGGAGACAGCTGCAAACGGGCCAAACCTGCGATCTCGAAGAGCTGGCGTCCTGGCTGATCGAACACGGCTATCAACACACCGAGGCCGTCGAAATCCCCGGCGAATTCAGCCGCCGCGGCGGCATCCTCGACGTGTTCTCCCCCGACGCGGATTCTCCCTATCGGGTCGAATTTTTCGGCGACGAGATCGAATCGATCCGGCAATTCTCGCCCGAGACGCAGCGGAGCCTCGGCAAACTCGACGCGGCGGAATTGGTGGGCACCCCAACGGCCAATGGCCCCTCCGATTCGCCGATCCCGTTCGAGACGGGCCATTTCAGCGATTATCTTGCGCCGGATGCCTGGACGGTCCTGGTCGAAGTTGACGAGCTGCGCGAGCAGGGCCGGCATTATCTCGAACGAGTCACCGAGGAAACGGGCCTGTTTTCCGTCGAGGGCGTCTTCCAGCAACTTTTGCGTTTTCCCAGCGTGACGATCTCCGCCCTGCCTTCGCCGTCCACCGAAACAACCTGCCATCTACGCGTCGAGTCGATCGAGCGCTTCAGCGGCGAGGTGGCGCGCGTGCGCGACGAACTGGACACGGTGGCATCGCACGATATTGTCTTGATCGCCTGCCACAACGAAGGTGAATGCAAGCGTCTGGGCGAAGTCCTGGAGGCGGGGCAGTTGGCACAATCGGATCGTCTCCGTTTGGTGACGGGCCGCGTTCGTGCCGGCTTCCGACTGGTGCAGGGACTCGGCTCGAACGGGTCGGCGCACTCGCTAATTGTCCTGGGCGGGCAGGAACTCTTTCACCGCGAGGAAGTGCGGCAGGTGCAGCCGCGCCGCCGGCTGGAATCGCGGGCCATCGACAGCTTCCTCGACTTGGCCGAGGGCGACCTCGTCGTTCACGTCAGCCACGGCATCGCGCGCTATCTCGGCATGCAACTTCTGGAGAAGAACGACGCGGACGGAGCCATTCGGGCTTCGGCCAAATCGCGCCGCGCCGAGGAGCACCTGATCCTGGAGTTTGCCGGAGGCGTGCGCGTGTACGTGCCGGCGTCGAAGATCGACCTGGTGCAAAAATACGTCGGCGGCTCGCGCACCGACCCGGAGCTGTCGAAGTTCGGCGGCACAAGCTGGCAGAACCGCAAGGCCCGCGTCCAGGCCGCAGTCATGGATCTGGCCAGCGACATGATTCAGCTACAAGCGCTGCGTGAGGCCGAGCCGGGCATCGCCTACCCGTCCGACACGGAATGGCAATCCGAATTCGAGGCGTCGTTCCCCTACCAGGAGACGCCGGACCAGCTCACGAGCATGACGGAGATCAAGACCGACATGCAGCGCGCCCGGCCGATGGACCGTCTCATCTGCGGCGATGTCGGCTACGGCAAAACGGAGCTGGCCATCCGCGCTGCCTTCAAGGCCATCGACAACGGCCGGCAGGTTGCCGTGCTGGTGCCGACGACCGTACTGGCCGAACAACACTTTCGCACCTTCAGCCAGCGCCTCGCCGAGTATCCGTTCACGGTCGAATGCCTGAGCCGTTTTCGCTCCGCCGGCGAGCAGAAACGCATCGTCGAACGGCTGGCCAAGGGCGGCATCGACATCATCATCGGCACGCACCGCCTGGTCAGCGCCGACGTGCAGTTCCGGGATCTCGGACTGGTCATCATCGACGAGGAGCAGCGGTTCGGCGTCGAGCACAAGGAACGGCTCAAGCACTTGCGGCAAAAGGTCGATGTGCTGACGATGACGGCCACGCCGATCCCGCGCACGCTGCATTTGTCCCTCTTAGGCATCCGCGATATCAGCAATCTGGAAACGCCGCCGCCGGATCGCCTGGCCATCGAGACGCGCATCGTCCGCTTCGACCATCAGCTCATCCGCCACGCCATCCTGCGTGAGCTGAACCGCGACGGGCAGATCTATTTCGTGCATAACCGCGTCCACAACATCAACGAAATCGCCACGCGCGTGCAGCAAATCGTTCCCGAAGCGCGAACCGCCATCGTCCACGGCCAGATGGCCGCCGACGAGCTGGAACACGAGATGCTGCGTTTCGTGCGCCGCGAGGCCGACATTCTCGTGGCCACGACGATCATCGAAAGTGGGCTCGACATTCCCAACGCCAACACCATTTTCATCAACGAAGCCGATCGCTACGGCCTGGCTGACCTGCACCAGCTTCGCGGCCGGGTAGGACGTTACAAGCATCGCGCTTACGCCTATCTGCTGCTCGACGGAGCGCGAACGGTGACGCCCAACGCGGCAAGGCGGCTCAAAGCGATCGAGGAGTTCACGGAGTTGGGCGCCGGTTTCAAGATCGCGATGCGCGACCTAGAAATACGCGGCGCGGGCAACATCCTGGGCACGCAGCAGAGCGGCCACATCGCGGCGGTCGGCTATGAGATGTATTGCCAACTGCTGGAGAACGCCGTGCGGACGATGAAGCAACAACCGCTGCGCACGCCGCTGGAAGTCAACGTCGATCTGCCGTGGACCGCCTTCCTGCCGCGCGATTACGTGCAGGGCCAGCGTTTGCGCATCGAGGTCTATCGCCGGCTGTCGCGCGTCCGCCGGCTGGAACGCCTTGCCGATTTCCGCCAGGAACTGCGCGACCGCTTCGGCCCGCTGCCGGAGCCGGCGGAATGGCTGTTGCGCATGGCCGAGCTGCGCTTGCTCGCGGCGCACTGGAAGGTGGCGTCGATCCATCTGGAGAAGCCGGTCGAAGGCGGCAGCGGGCCGACGGATGTGGTCCTCGGCTATCGCAATCCGCGACGCATTCATGCCCTTGCGGATCGCAGCGACGGGCGCTTGCGGGTTGTGGATGAAAGCAGCGCTTACTTCCGTCCCACCGGAGACGAACTGGAACCGTTGGCACTCTATAAGACGTTGAAGGATCTCTTGAGAATGTGAAGAATACCCTCGCCGAAATAAGGACCGAATAGCATCCCGAGCGTGAGACTTTCGAGGCAGCGATGAGAGAAGAAAAACCCTTCATTCGGCAGATCCTCGCCAACCCCTCGGACGACAGCCCACGCCTCGTCTACGCCGACTGGCTGGAGGAACGGGGAGACCCCCGCGGCGAGTACCTCCGTATCCAGACGGCGCTGGCGAAGATGCCCAGGAAGGACAAGCGCTTCGCATCCTTCCGGAAGCGCCTGAAAGCACTGCGTTCGTCCCTCGACGCGGATTGGTTGGCCTTTTGCAACACGCTGCGCTATCGAACCGGCTTCGCCTCCCTGGAACGTCCCTTGACGGACAAAAACGGCGTCCCCGAAAAGCGCGTCGCGGCGGGAGAGCGCCGTCTAGGAGTTCGGCTACCCCGGTCCTTGCGGGACTACTATCTCGTGGCGGGTTCGCACAGGCTCAATCAGGCCCATCACCGCCTGTTACGACCCGAGGACTGGTTTAAGTCTTCCGGCAGAATCATGTTTCTGGAGGAGAACCAGGGAGTCTGGCATGGCGGGGTGAAGATTAACGATCCGGCCGGTGATGATCCGCCCGTTTTCGGGCAATACGAGGGAACAAATGATCGGTGGCGATGGCCGGAGCGATGTTCGGACTTTCTCGTCACCCTGCTCTACTTGCAAGCGGTTTACGGTTATTACGGAATGAAGTACCGCGGGAACGCAGACATCGTCACCCCGGAGGGATTGGCCAAGCTTGAGGAAACCTGGCCGTTCGTCGGGGAGGATCTGGACGGGCCGGCGTTCGGGAAAAACGGCCAGGCGGCCTGCATGGTGGGTCGTAGTCTCTACGTCGGCGGACGCACGCGAAAGAATTTCGATGCGATCGTGGCCGAGTTTTCCCCTCTTGGGGTCGAAATAGAGCAGTCCTATTAAGGGCCACTGATAAACAGATCCCTCACTCCTCCCATCACGGCCTTGACGATGAGGGGAGGGCCGTTTGCCACCCTGCCAAATGGCACGGCCACTTGGCAGGGTGGTGTACATGTCACAATACTTTTGTATTTATCAGCTTACATCCATTCCAAAGGGCGAGACGGCTTTGTTGCACAACCCCGAAAAAGATAATTTGGGGAATCCGGGTGGCTGCCTATCTTCGCCATCCTGCCTTTTCGTGAGGTTCTGCAACAAAGCCGGGCGAGACTGCCAGACTGCCAATTTGCCAATGGCCCGTTTGCGGAAGCCGTCTTCCCACAAGTGGAGGGGCGGTTGCTCGCTCTCAAGCAGGCCCATACCCAAAAAGTACGGCCTTCGTTCCCATATCAAGGGACCACCCACAAGACCTACCGAACGGTAACGACCTGCCGGGATTGGGATTGCACTTTACACGGGAGGCCGCTTGCGATGATATGCGGCGCCTCTTCGCGGTGCTACCTTGTTGATGCCCGATCACTTCGTTTGTGAGACAGGGAGGTCTCCATGATCCGCCCGCGTTTCGCCATTCTCGCGTTCTTCTTTCTTCTAATCGTGGCAACCGCCGCGAGGGCCGTGGATCGAGGAGATGTTGCGCCACTTGGCCCACTTGCCCATCGTATCCATGACGTTCGGCTACGGCGTGAGCGGCCGGGGCGAATTCGTGAATCTTGCCGACGCAGGATCACGGCCGGAAAAGATTGCGAAAATCGAGAAAGAATTGAAGGGCGATGCGACGGATGCGGAACGCTACCGCTGCCTGGGCCGGCTTTATGGTGAAGCGAGACAATCCGCCAAATCCAAAGAAGCCTTTTCCAAGGCGGAGAAGCTATTTCGGCAGCAGTATGGGCAGCATCCGAAAGATAATGCGTTGCGCTTGCGCCTGGCTGATACGTTGGAAGAACTCAAACAGTACGAGGAAGCCGAAACGCTGTTGCGCCGCGCGGTCAAGGAGGCCCCGGAGGATTGGCGCAGATGGGTGGAGTTGGCCAAATTCTTGGACTGGAGAGCGGATCGAACCATCAAGAAGGAGACATCCTCTTCGCCCGGTGATGGTGCCGAGGCACCGAAGTCGAAGCAAGCAACTCAGCAAACCCCAGAACAAATAAGAGCATCGAAGCAAGATCTCAGGGAAGCGGCCACCTGTTATAAGCGCGCAATTGCTCTCGCCCCGCGCGAACCGGAAATCTATCGACAACGGGGAGCCGCGCGCTACCGTCGCAGCTGCTCCAAAGACAATCCGAACTTTGACAAAGGAATGATCGCTGATGTCACTGGCTTTTTCGAGGCAGAAGCACTCGCGGACTTCCGGCGAGCCGTGAACCTGAGTCCTGATGCCTACGAAGGCATTGGCATGGTGGAGTTCATGGAGGGAACGCGGGATGCTTACCAGCAGTATTTGCGGAATCCCAAGGCCAAACCGCCGGAGAAGCTCCTGGATGTCGTATCCCAATCGGTCAAGGACCACCTGCGTGAGGACATGGCGCGGTTGGAAAAGGGCATGAAAAGCCCCGACAAGCCCAAGGCGGCGGAAGCAGCGGAAGTCCTCGGGGCTTTGCAATTCCTGTTCTACGGCGACAAGGCGGGCGCGGAGGACAGTTTGCGCCACAGCATCGCCCTCGATCCGGCGCAGGACAGCCTGGGAGGTGCTGAGCCTGATCCTGGTGGAAACCCAGCAACCGAAGACGATTGTGGAATTTTGGCGTCCGCGATCGACGAAAGTTGTGGAACTGTGGCACCAGCGTTTGAAACACGAAGATTCCGCCCACGTTCGATTCTTCCTGGCGAAAGCCTATGAAGATCTGGGGCAGTTCGATAAGGCCGAGGAGGAGGTGCGAGCGGGACTGAAGCGCGACCCAGATGACTTCATGCTCAAGCTCTCCTTGGCGGACCTGCTCCTGATGCGCGGCACGGGCGTGCAACTGCATGAAGCGAGACAGCTCCTCTACAACATGCGAGCGGATCAGATGTCGGAGGGAAACGAAAACCGTTGGGGCAACTATATCTTCTCCTGCGGGATTTACTTCGGGCTGATAGGCGAGACAAAGACGGCCCGGCAATGGTTGGAGGATCTTCAGAAACGCCAGCCCGACTACTTTGGAGCAAAGGAAGCCCTGCAAGCCCTCGGCGATCCCATCACTCCTCCGTCACGGCCTTGACGATCAGCGTCGCGTAACAGCCGCGCGGCAGATCGAAGCCGAGGATCAGCTTCTCGCGCCCGCGATGCCGTTCATCCTCCGCGAATTCCTGGGTGAGTCTGTTCGGGATACACAACGCCGCCCGTTCGCCGCGCAAAAGAACATTTCGCGGATGCCCTTGATCTGCATTTGCCGCAACTCCAGCCCTTCCTCCGCGAGAATGGTTCGCACCAACTCGCTGCGCGGATCGGTGTCATCGAGCTTGAGCCGTGCCGAGGGCAGGGGGAGTTGCAAGGACGCGAGTTCGCGCAATTGTTCGGCAACCAACCCTTGATGAAACGGCACGGCACCGAGGCGCAGCGTCACCGGACGCAATTGCTCCGGCCGCAGATGCGTGCGCAGCCAGAGTGCGAGCATACGGTTCCAGAGATGACTCTGGTAAGCCGACAGATACAGGCCGCGCAGCTCCGGCCGAAGTCGCGCCACCGCGCCGCGGTAATCGGTCGGATGGACGCGCAGGTAGTCGATCAAACTGCGTGCATGGCCGCGTTGTAGCGAACCTTTGAGTTTCGACCAGTCGCCCCATTGCTCGCGGAGGAGACGTTTCTCGTCCTTCTGGGCGGCGCGATCGTATTCGTAGGGAGCCGTCAGGGCCAGACGCAGGGCGTCCTCGAAACGTCCTTGCACGAGAAGGCGCGCGATGAACTCCCCGCCGGAGACGGAGCCGAAACGCTGATCGTCGAAATAATTCGGCACCCCCTCGCGCGCAGGGCGCTCAATCGCGCTTCCATCGGAGTGCGTCGCTGGGAAGACAGATCGCGCAGCGTGAGGCGAAAGCGGTTGGCCTGGATGTCCTGCGAGGTGTAGGCGGCGGAGACCTGACCCAGATATTGCACCGTGACATCGTGATGGCGCAGGCCGCGGCGCGGGCCGTGGAAGATCGTCAGGTATTGCACCGTCCAGGCGTGTCGGTCCTTCAAGCCGCCGTAGGCGATGCGGCCTGCCTCAATCCGCCAGCGCCGCCGCAGCGCGGCCAGGGCGTCGGGAGTGGACCAACCGCGTTTCTCCAGACGATAGAGCGCGAACGGGCCGTCCGTGGGGCGGACGGAGGTGATTTCCTCGACCTGGAAATCGTCCGGCTGCTGCTTGAGTTTCATGGAAATAGAAGAGGGGAAAAAGCGAGGCCGAGAGATGCGGAACCCAAAACCGTCGCCCAGTCAGCTTTGAATCCTGCGGTTCTCTCGGCCTCATCTGTAGCGAGCAAGCGAACTTGCTCTGCGATGTTTTTACCATAATCTGTCATGAATGCAAGCGGAATATGAAAAAAAATTCATACGATGGTGAGACGGACCATCGGGTCGGATGGCTGCTTCAGGCGGAACCGAAATCGACATCGCAGCGGCAGTGCGGCGTGAAGTGTTCGGCACTGCTCATCTGTCGGTAGGCGTCCAGTCCGACGGTACCTAGCTGCGGCAACTCGGCCAGGGGCAGGTTGGACAATTCGCGATAGAGCAGAATGTCCTCGTCGCCGGGGGCATGGTGCCATTCGACCTCCGGCATGGCATGCGCGGCCAGGTCGCGGATGTGGTCGCCGGCCGGCCCCGTCGGCGTGGAGATGGCACACAGCTCGGCGCCGCGACGACGGCCGTCGCTGGGCAGCTCCGGGGCGGATTCGTCGAAGAAGCCGGAAACCTCATCCTGCGCCTGCTGCGCGTCGGGGTGATGTTCCAGAAACATCTCCGCCACGTTGACGCCGCCTACCAACTCGCCCAGGAACGTCTCGGCCGTTTGCAGCATGGCCAACTCGACGTTCTTGAGCACGTTGGCGTTGGTCAGACAGACGTTGACCAGGGCGGTGAACTGCTTGCGCAGCATCGCTTCCATGCGCGTGTCCAGCTCGATGAGCGCTTCGGGTCCGATGCGCTTCTCGACGGATTCGATCGCCTCCTTGAGATCCTTGGAGCCTGACGGGTAAAGGTGCTTGCCGACGATCGTTTTATCCGGCGAGGAGTCGGGCGCGTCGGCGGGTTCTTCGAGCATGTTGAACAGTTCGCCGAGGCGGACGCGGCAGAAGTTGATCTCGCGCATCTCGTCGGCGAGATGGCCGCGCAGCGTCAGAAAGACGTTGCTGGCCGCGCGGAGCAGCAAGCTCTGATACATCCACTTGGGATAATGGCCCAACAATTCGACGACATCCTTGGCGATTTTCGGCGGCAGCACGCAGCGCGGTTGCGTTTGCGCGGCGGCGAGAAAGTTCACCAGCCGGGCATGGCCGTCGGCAGCGCGGGTGGACAGCTCCTTGGACAGCGGCTCGTGGTGCTGCAAGGTTTGCTCGATCGACGCCACGATTTGCCGGACCACTTCCTCAGCACCGGCCAGCCGGAACTCGGGCGCCTCGATGAGGCGCACCGGCAGCTCGGCGAGTTTTTGGCCCCACTGCTGTACCAGCCGATCGGCCGCCTCGCGCAAGGCGCCAACCAGCGGCGGGGGTTCGTCGGACAGGCCGTCGTCTTGCGGCTTGCCCAGAAGTTGATCGAACTGTTCGAGGACTTTCCCCACACCCTCGGCCGTCAGGTCCGCCGCGGGGGCGGCACTCTTGCGGCCGGAAGCAGGCCGGCCGATGAGCGGCTCGATCATCGAGCGGAACAGGTCTTCGGGGGCTTGGCCGAGCACCTGCTGGCTGACCTCGCCGAGGCGTTCCATCAGGACGCTGGAGCCGAGTTCCAGCTGCGTCCACTGCTCCTGCACCCAGGCGTGAACCGACTCGCGCATGGGCTTGCTGTCCTTGCTCATCCAGCGCTGGATCAGGCGTTGACACAGGCCGCGGGCGACGGTGCGCGAACAGGGTGTGGCGCGGCCAGGAGATTTGATAGAGTCCGAAGGTCTGATAAAACAGGCCGCGCGAGTCCCACGGACAGGCCGGCAAACCGGCGCGGCCCAGGTCGGCGATCCGTCCCAACGGCGTGCAAAGATCGCGCGACAGATACAGCCCGGCCAACTCGACCAACTCGCGCGTGGCTACCTCGTCTGTCTCATCCGGCAAGGGCAACAGGATGCAGCGGCCGAAGGGTGGTTCGCTGTCGAGGATGGGCGCTTTGCGCTGGTGATATTTGGCCGTGAACGTCCGGCCGGGCGTGGCGAAATGATTCAGCTCGCGGAGGGCGGCGCAGGCGTTGCCGAGCGTCATGGTGCGCGTGCGGTTGCGATCGACCGAGGGCAACAGGAACAGGCCTACCACGTCCGGTTGCTGATAGCCGGCCTGCTTGAGCAGGGCGCGGACGGTGTAGGCCAGGTCGAGGAACATGCCGCTGCCGGTGCCGCCGGCCAGGCTGGAGACGACGTAGACGCGGACGCGGTTGGTGCGCACGCCGAGTCCCGTTTGCCGGTCGGCCGACGCCAGGTTCTCGGGGTCCAGACACGCATCCAGCTCGGTTTGCAGGCGGCGGACGATGAGGCGGTAATTGTCGCAGAAGGCGAGGCGCCCCAGGGCGCGAACCCCCGTCGTCACCTGCGAGCGGGGGATGCGGTAGAGCATACGCGGGTTGAGCCAGGTGCTCACTTCGGGCCGGCCGTCGCGCGATTTCAAATAATGGCTGGGGCGGTTGAGCGGGGCCAGCACGACCTCGGTTTCGGACAGGCGGTTGCCCTGCGGCCCGCGCGTGGCGGCGCGGACCACCTCCGGATCGGTGTCGAGGACCATCAAGCGCAGGTTCGGCAAATGCTCCAGGCCGCCGAAGCGCGTGTGCAGGTGCCCGCGCAGTCGTTGCACGACCGTCATGCCGAGCTGGCCCAGGCCGATGACCAGGGCCGGCAGGAGCGAGCCGTCGCCGTGGACTTCCGGCGGCGCCTTGCGCTGCTCGCCGATGCCGCCCGGTTGCAGCACGGCCCCTTCCATGGCGCGAATGAATTGCGTGGTGCCGGGGTTGGAGTCCGGTTGCTTCGGCCCGCGCAGGCTCTCGGTCGGCACCTGGGTTTGGCCCAGCGGCGTGGTCAGGTTTTTGTTGGCCGTGATCGCGCCGACGGCGGTGGCCAGGCCGGTCAGCTGCGAGGGGGCGACCGCGCCTAGTGTATCTGAGCGGGGGGAGTTAGCCCCCTGAGATTCACTCGGGGAGCTTAGGCCTCCCGCTCCGTTGGTTTCGCCGGCCCGCAAGGCATCGACAAGGGCGCGGCAGGTCGGAAAGCGCTCGCCCGGCGTCTTGGACAGGGCGCGGGCGATGGCCGGCTGATCGCCCGGCGACAGCGGGCCGACGTTGGGCGGCGCTTGCAAGTGCTGCAAGATTAACTGCCGCACGTTGGTGCCGGCGAACGGACGCTGTCCGGTCAGCAGTTCCTGATAGACGATGGCCAGGCTGTATTGATCGCAATAACGGCTGACCCAGCCATCGAACGTCTCGGGCGCGGCATAGACCGGCGTGACGCCGCCCGTCACCGACGCCTGCATGCCCTCCAGATCCTTGACCAGGCCGAAGTCGGCGACCTTGACGTGATGATGGACCAGAAAGAGGTTCTGCGGCTTGATGTCCAGGTGTTGCAGCTGGTACTGATTGTTCATCAAGTCCAGCGCCTCGGCCGATTCCTCCATGTAGCTGAGCAGCTCCGGCCGCGGGATGCCGGGCAGCCCCTGGGCGCGGCACTCCTTGAAGCGGTCCCAGAGGTTGCGGTCGGCCAGCTCCATGACGATCATGAGCTGGCCGTCGAGGATGTCGTAGCGTTCCAGTGAAAGGATGTACGGATGGCGGACGGTCTTGACGCGGCTGAGGGCTTTCAATTCCTGCTCGGCGCGATGGCCGTCCTCGCCGGCGGCGCCGAGGTCGCCGAAGACGAACTTGATGGCCTTGTGCAGGCCGCCGGGCGCCTCGCACTTCCAGACCTCGCCGAACCCTCCCCCGCCCAGGCGCTCGATGAGCCGATAACCGGGGATTGGCTCCGCCTGAGTTTCGATCCGAACCGCCATGAATACATCTCGATCGGAACACTGGGGACGGACGGACAGGCGCAGACCGTCGTCAAGCGAGAGTCCGCCTGAAACCATAGCTTGCGGGCATCGCCGCCGCAAATAAGATTCGTGCCCCGCCTGACTTTGAGGCCGGCCGATTCCCGATTGCCGATCGCCGACGTACAATCGGGTCAGAGACGATTCTCGCGGGAGCTGAAATGGCCGCGAACCACTACGCCCTGTCGTTGAAACAACCCTGGGCCGCACTCTTGGCGCACGGCTTCAAGACCATCGAGGTGCGCAACTGGTCGACGGCACGTCGGGGGCGGATCCTCATTCACGCCGCCCGCGTGCCGGACGAGCGTCCCCAGGCATGGGCGCACGTCCCGCCGGAGTTGTTGGACACCGCGCAGTTGCTCGGCGGCATTCTCGGTGCGGGCGACATCGCGGACTGCCTGACGTATCGGACGGCGGAGGAGTTTCAGATCGACCAGGCCCGTCATCTCAACGATCCCTCCTGGTTTCGGCCGCCGCGTCTGTACGGCTTCGTTTTCGCCAACCTCCAACCGCTACCGTTTCGCCGCTGTTCGGGCTGGATGCGCTTTTTCCCGGTCGAGGACGACGGGGCGGTGGCCCCATGACGCGCCTCCTGGTCAGTGTGCGTTCGGCGTCGGAAGCCGAGGCTGCTCTGCGCGGCGGCGCGGCGCTGATCGACGTGAAGGAACCGGCGCACGGTTCGCTCGGCCGGGCCAGCGACCAAACGATTGCCGAGGTTGTGCGTTTCGTGGCGAGCCGCTGTCCTGTTAGTGCGGCCCTGGGCGAGTTGTTCCAGGCTCGGCGTTTCCCGGCAGTTAACTTCTATTCGCCGGCTTACGTCAAATGGGGATTAGCGGGCTACGAGGAGGACGGCGAGCGAAGTTGGAGGCACGATCTACCCGATGCACTGCGGCAACTGGGAGAAAGACTCCCAAGTTGTCGCGCCGTGGCCGTATCGTATGCCGATTGGCAGTGGGCGCACGCTCCGACGCCGGAGGAAGTTTGTTCCTTCGCCGTCGAGAATCCGGCCGGGGCGTTTCTGCTCGACACCTGGCAAAAGGACGGTTCGACGCTGCTGGATTGGCTACCGGGGGAGCAGATCGCGCGTTTGACGGAACGCTGTCGCACCGCGGGCGTGCCGGTTGCGCTGGCGGGATCGCTGGGTCTTGCCGAGATCCGCACGCTCCTGCCGTTGCAACCGGACTGGTTCGCCGTGCGCGGCTCGGTTTGCCGGGATCGACAGCGGGGAGCGGTGATTGACGAGAACAAGGTAAGGGAACTGGTGGAAGCGATCACTCCGGCCACATCCGCAAGTTGACGGCGCTCACCCGCAATTCCGGCGAGGCATTCCGCACCACCTCGGCGAACAGGGCATCGACCAATCCAAGCCGTCCCGCCTCATGCCAGTTCATTCCGGACGGGATCGTCGTGGACTTGAGCAAGACAAGATGGCGAGCCTGGGTCACGACGGCGACACGAGCAGCGAGGGCATCGCTGGTGACGGCCCAGGTATGCGGCAAGCTTCCGGGGCGAGGATCGTCGAGACGTGCGAATTCGTGGACATCGAGGATCGGTATTTTGCCTTCCGACCAGATCTGCGCAATCGTTCACGTCAACGATCACGCAGATATACGGTAAGAGGGAGGCGAGAAAGTGCGCATTGAGTGTCAGCGCGCGGAGCGCAAGCCAGTGCGATTTTTCCTCGCCGAGTCCGTGACGGTGGTCCCATTCGCGCACCGCATCGGCCGAGGGACCGCCGCCGGGCACCACGAGAACGCCATCCCCGCCGCTCCATCCGTCCGCGAGCCATTCGTGCAAGCGCGTCGCCAGGTCGGGCAAATCGTAGAGACTACCACCGACCTTGATGACCGCGTTCGGGCGAGGCGGGCGCATCGTCTCATTCCTTTGCCGCCAGCACGGCCACGGCGTAGGCGCAGGCGGCCTGCGAGACGGCCATACCGAGTTTGGTACTCAAGGCGATCTCTTCGATCCAGAACCTTGCGGCATCCGCGATAATCCGCTGAGCCAGGAACTCGCCTTCTCCCGCCAGGATCACTGCGGCGGGGTTGTCCGCGATGTCGAGTCGCCGGATATTCTGTCGGAGGGCGTCTCGAAGCATCTCGGTCTGCCGAACTGCTACCCGATCGGCCAATCCGGCGCGCTCCTCTTCCGTGCTCGTCTCCAGATCGGCGCAGAACATGCGGGCAAGGCGGGCATGTGCCGCGGCTCGCGTGGCGGGTCGGCCGTCCGCCGTCTTGTGATCGTCGGGGTCTTCCGGCAGATAGCCCAGGACGAGATAGACATCCAGCGTAGTAGCGAATAGTTCGGCCGCTCCCTCGCTTCCCAGCAGGGCACACAACGGCGTGCGACGGACGCCGGTGTAGACCAGTTCCTTGGCGCGAAAACGCTCCGGATCGGTGCGCCCCTGCGGGACGGGTTTGCCGTCCCGCAGGGGCACGATGTCCGTGGTGGTCGAGCCAATGTCGATGAGTACCCCTGGCCATCCCTTCGTATACGGTCCCATGCACGTCGCCAGGGCCAGCCAGTTGGCCGCCGCGACTTGCAGCGCGGTCTCCCGGGCCGTGGCGAGATCCACGAAATGGCCATCGTTCCGCCACACGCGCACCGGGGTCTTTCCGGCCACCTCTGCCACGGCGTCGAGGATCGCATGAACCCCCTGACGTTTGCTCTCGAAGCAATCGCACAGCTCGCCGGTCATGGTAACGGCCCACACGTCGGCCGGAGGCATCATCCCGATGAGTCTGTGGAGGGCGTGCGGCAGGCGGGCTGGTTCTTTCCACAAGTCGAAGGGCACGCTGAGTACACGACCGTCGGTGTGCGCGGCCTTCAAGTTGGCGCCGCCGATATCGAGACCCAGCACCGACACCATACCGTCCTCGGCTTACAGGAATTTACCCAGGCTCAGGATGCCCAGAAGGGGCGCGATCGGCCACAGCAGCAGCACCAGGGCAAACGTGTGCGTCCACGGCGTCGCCCCGCGCCGTAGCATCCCGAACAGGCCGAGGAGCGCGGCCAGGCCCGCCAGCGACGGCACGAAGATCAGATACCACAATTTGCGCGGCAGCTCGGCGTACGGGTGCTACCAATCCGGCAGCGTGCCCGAGCGCTCCCACAGAGTCAGCGCCGTCAGCAGGACGATGCCGAGCCAGCTAATGGCCCACAGCCATTCCAGCGCCGTCAACCCTTGTCTGTGCCGCCGTCCCAGTTGCGTGAGGAAAAAGATCGGCCCCAGAAGCAGGATGCCCTCCGGTACTCGCAGGATCGCGGGCAGAAAAGCGAGGAACGCATACAGATGGGGAGACACGCCGTCGCGGGTCGGTTTCACCAACAGCGGACTGAGGTTGAGCAAGTACAAAGAAAGACTGCACCCCGCCAGGAGGAAGCCATAATCCACCACGGTGGGGCGCGAAGGCGCGACGGGGATCGGTACACGACTCATAGCCCCGATCCTACCCCGGCGCAGCGCGTCCGCAAAGGAAGAACTCAGGGGGCCAGCCCAAAAATCCCCGTTTAGGGACGCTTCTGCGAAGCGTTCTTCGCACGCTTCTGCGAAGCGTCCCTAAACGAAGGCTTCGTTCTTACTTCGTCTTCACCGGCTGGGGCGGCGCCAGCGGCGGCTCGGTGGCGGCGACCGGCTTGATCGCGGAAGTCGGCTGGAGGGGAGTCGGACCCGGTGCCGGTACAGGCACCGGCACGATCACCGTGGCGGGCGTCAGGTGGTGGGAGACCTGATCGAGGATGCGGAGGCTGACGGCCTCGTCGCCGAAGTGGGCCACGCGGATCGAGACGCGCGTGAACATGCCTTCAGCCGGGATGGGGCTGGCCAGGCAATCGATGTAGACTCGCACCTTCTTGCCGTCGGTCGTGTGCGTCACCACGAGCGATCGGCCATCCTTGGCCCCCTCGGTGGCGACCTGGAAGTTCAAATCGCGCAGCGCGGCGTGAACGGCGTTGCGCACGTCGGCTAGGCTGGCGGGATAATCTCGGTAAATTTTACCCTTGTCGTACTTGTAGTAGAGATAGCCGCCCGCCGCCCCTCCGGCGGCCAAGCCCGCGACCACGGCGAGACAGCCGCCCGAAACGACAGACAGGACGGCCACAATCAGATAGAGCATCCGGCCCTGGTAGTTTCGCTCCCACTTGGGCATTCCGTGCCTCCTTGGACCGGCTGCGTGGCCCGCTTCCGCATCCCGCGCGTACGGGCCTGGAGAACACGATAATGATTGCCCGTGTACGAGCAAGAGCAACCCACAGTCTCGTCGTTCTGACCGCGCGAGACAGATACCATGCCAAATTCGCAAAAAATTGGAAAAAGGACCGCCCCGGCCCCTTGACGACCTCGGCGCGCACCGATAGATTGAAATGTGATGAAGTCTCGGTACGGTTGAGGGTTGCATTCCGTTCCGAGGAATTTCGGACGGATCAACACCTCCACCGAGATTCTGGTTTCCTCAGGGGAACTTCCCCGACGTGTCCTGTCCTCCAACCGCGTCACCGATCGGGGCGACGGGAACCCGTGGGAACCAGCAAACAATGCCCGGCCTCACGACTTGGGAAAAGGATAGGCGGCGATGCTAGTACTGTCCAGAAAAAAAAACGAAAGTATCGTCATTAACAACGACATTATCGTGACCGTGGTGGAAATCCGCGGCGATAAAGTTCGCCTCGGCATCGTGGCCCCCAAGGAAGTCCCGGTACATCGCCAGGAAATCTACGAGGCCATCCACGGCAAGGAACCGGATCAACCGCCGGCTCCTGCCCCCGTCGTCGTCAACAAAGCCACCGATTCGGCCGGCCACGCCTAACGGGTTTGTGTATTCACATAGCCCCCGGCTTGCCGGGGGAAGGGCAAACCCTTCCCCCGGCAAGCCGGGGGCTATGTGTTTCACTTGGTTCCGTACTTCTTCAGCTTGGTAAGAAGCGTATCGCGGTGGATGCCCAGCAGGGCGGCGGCCTGCGTTTTATTGTTCTGCGTTTGCGCCAGCGCCAGGCGGATGGCCTGCGCCTCCAGTTCGTCCAGGTTCAGCGTCGGCAGCTGGTCGGGCGCGGCACTTGGCTGCTCATCCAGCAAGGGCAGAAGACTGCGGGCGGGGATGACGCTGCCCTCCGTCGTGGCCACCGCCGATTCCAGGACGGAACGCAACTGGCGGACGTTGCCCGGCCAGGAGTAGGTCTGCAAACGCTGCATTGCCGGCTCCGACAAGGTCAGGCGGCGGCGGTACTCGACCGATAGGCGGCCGAGGAAATGGTCCACCAGGGCCGGGATGTCCTCCAGATGTTCCCGCAAAGGCGGGACGTGGATGGTGGTGCCGAGACGGAAGTACAGGTCCTTGCGGAAGCGGGTCTCCTGCATTTCGCGCTTCAGATCGCGGTTGGTGGCCGCGACGATGCGCACGTCCACCTTGACCTCGTCGTCGCCGCCGACGTGCCGAAGACTCTTGGTCTCCAGCACGCGCAGCAGCTTGGCCTGCTCCAGGGGTGGCATCTCGCCGATTTCGTCCAGAAACAGCGTGCCTTGATCAGCGCGGAGGAAACAGCCCAGCCGTTCCTCATCGGCCCCCGTGAACGCCCCCTTGCGGTGGCCGAACAACTCCGATTCGGCCAGGTTGGACGGAATGACAGCGCAATTAAGCGTCACAAGCGGCCCCTCGCCGCGCGGACTTTGCCGATGCAGGCTCAGGGCGACCAACTCCTTGCCGACGCCGCTTTCGCCGGTGATGAGTACCGTGCAAGGCAGCCGGGCGAACTGGGCGATCTGCTGGCGCAGCAATTTCATGGCCGGGCTATCGCCGATGAGGATGTCGGACGAGCCGGGAACGTGATCGCGGAGGCGCGAATTGTCGGCCTCCAACGCGCGGCGGCGCGGAGGACGTGCAGGGTGCCCGCCAGACAGCCGGCCAGCACCTCGCAGAAACGCACTTCACGCTCGTGAAACAGCCGGTTGCTCTTGTAGACGTGCAGCGCCCCCAGCGGTTCGGAAGCGCCGTCCACCGAGTCGGCCTGCCCGACGCGCAGCGGGATGCCGATGGCATCGCGGAAGGCCACCAGGCTGTCGCTGTCCATACCGTTCATCCGGGCCGCGCCCAGCCAGACCGCCTTTTTGTCGCGCAGCACCTTTTGCGTCAGTTGCCGGCTCAAATGCGTATCGACCTGGGCCTGGGCCGGCAACACGAGACGGAACTGCGGCTCGTCGTCCTCCAGGCTGAGGTAGCCGGCCACGTTCGCCAGGGTTTGACGAAGCACCGTCGTCAGGGCCAGGTTGACCAGGCCGTTGAGGGTGGTCTCGGTCAGCGAGGCGGTCATGAAGTGCAACAGCGCCGTCAATTCGTCGGCGTGCAGGATGGTCTGGCTGACCTCGTTGACGGAGATCGGCGCGACGTGAACTTCCTCGTCGGGCTTGGTTTCCGCGATCACGGGCATCTCGGCCGTGCCCTCGCCGGAGGCGTCCTGGCGGAAGCGCATGCGGGCGTCGCCGATGGTGATAAGGCAGTTGCTTTCCAGCTGCACCGGCTGCTGAATGCGGACGCCGTTGACCCGCGTGCCGTTGGTCGTGCCGCAGTCGCGGACGTACCAGCGTTGGCCGTCGTTGAAGACCTCGGCGTGCCAGCGCGAGGCGTGCGGGTCGTCCAGAATGATGCTGTTCTTGCTATTGCGGCCCAGGCGGATGGTTTGCGCGAGTTGAGATCCACCACCTGCGGGGAGGCCGCGCCGGTCTCGACGATTAAGCGAGCGCGCATGCTTACTCTCGTTTTCCGGGCGCGTTAGGGATACCTCACGTTACCTTATGATAGGTGGATGCGTCCAGTAAATATCCGTTCAGTATTTTTATTCAAAAGGCAATTCGACACGGAAACACGCGCCCGGACGGAAGGGACAGTTTTGCAACGTCAATCGCCCGCCGACCAGGCGCGCCCAGCGTCGCGCCAGCGCCAAACCCAGGCCGACGCCGCCGGCCGTCTCGTCGGCGCCGAGGCCGCGCCGGAAGGCACGGAAGATCAGCCGCCGATCCTTCACCGGCACGCCCGGCCCGCGATCCTCGATCTCAAAGACGAGATGCCTACCGTCGCCGCTGGCCCGCATCCACAGCCGGCGATCCGCCGCGCCCCGACTGTACTTGCAGGCGTTGTCGATCAGGTTGCCGAGGATCTGCTGCACCAGCTCCCGATCGGTGCAGAGAGTCGCGTCTGCCGGCAACTGGTTCTCGACGATCAACTCCTTGTCCGCATCGTGGCAGCGGCCGGCCCAGGTGGTCCGTACCTGTTCGAGCAAGTCGGCGAGTGTCACCCGCGAGCGGTTCAGGCGCGGCCGCTGGTTTTCCAGGCGCGAGAAGTCGAGCACGTTGCCGACCAGGCGGTTGAGGCGATCCGTCTCGGCGTGAAGGGTGTGGATGTACTCGTTGCGCTGCCGTTCCTCACGGACCAGCCCGTTGACGAGCATGTCCAGATACAGACGCAGCGTCGTCAGCGGCGTGCGCAATTCGTGCGTCACGGCCGACACGAAACGGATGCGCCGCTCCGACAGATTGAGGAGCGACCAGCCGCCCAGCCCGACCGCGACAAGCGCCACCAGCGCCGCCAGCCAGGCCAGGGCTAGGCCGACGCGCAACGGCGTCCAGCCGGGATCAGGAACGTCGAGCAGGGCCGGGCCGGGATCGAGTTGAAACGGCAGGGCGGTCATGGTGCGTTCCGGCTGCGATGGTTCCGCCTCGCGCATGGGGATCAGCCGCGCCTCGGGAAACAGGTCCGTCACTTCCTGAGCCAGCAGCGATTGCAGGGCCGGGCCGTCCAGCACGATACCCTGACAGATTTCCGTCTCTTCGATTTGCACCAGACGCAACAGGACGAGGTGTTCCGCACCGGCGGGCGCGCCCAACCAGACGGGCACCATCGGACTGAGATTCACCGGCACCTCGGCGCCGATGGGGCCGAGGCGGATCGAGTCCCGAACCAGTTGGCACCATTGCCCTGAACGGTGTTCATGGCGAAGTCTTTCTGGACGCGTTGCGGCTCGCCCTTGCCCTCGTTTTGCAGCTTGGTCTGCTGGCCACGGCGCTGGTTGTATTCTTGCACCGTCGGGTTCGTGTAGTTGGGATTTTGCCCCATTTGGTTGTTGGAAAGATCGCTATTGGGCGCGTACCCCCCCTGCTGCACGGTGTTGGCCGTATTGTCCAGATTATTGCGGGCTAGCAGCATCGTGGTGTCGCGCACGGTGGCTGGCTGCGTGTGTTCGCCGGCCTGCCGGAGCAACTCGACGACCGGCACTTGGCGTGCCAGTTCGGTCAAGAGGCTCTTCCGTTCCGGCTTGACATTGCCCAGAGCGACCTTGCCGCGGATGCCTTGCAGGAAGCGCGTCAGTTTGGCGGACAAAACTTGGGGCGATTCCCAGCCCAGCGGCGCGGTCGGCCTGGAAGTGCAGCAGCATCCACGGCGGCAATTCGACGCTCAGAAGCGGCGACGGCTCCAGGACCGTGCCGGGTGGCGCAGCTCGTCCCGCGGTTGTCCACGGCCAGGGGCAGCGGGTAAACGGCGCTGTAGTGGTTGAAAGGCCGGCTGTCCTCACGAGCCAGGAGCGGAGAGATGCGGCTGTCCAGACGCCACAGGGCCAGGCGGAGAAGGTTGGCGCGTTCGGACTCGGCACGCTGAGCGAGCTGTTCGCCCTCCAGGCGCAGGGCCGCCGCCGTGGCCCAGCCCAGTCCGCCCGCCACCAGGGCGGCGATCATGGCGAAGCCGATCGCACCCGCCGGTTTGCCGCGCAGCCAATCTCTCATGACCCTCCCTCATCCGCCGGCGCGGGTTCCAACGGCCTCAGTTCCGGCCCCGCCATGTAGCCGTGTGCCCGCACGGTCAGGATGGCCTCTGGCGTGTCGCGGCCGGACGGGTCGCGCAGCTTCGTCCGCAGCCGGGCGATGTGCATGTCGATCGTGCGCGTCTCCAGCCCTTGCGGCTCGATGCCCCAGATGCGCGTCAGCAATTCCTCGCGTGAAACGGCCCGCTTGTGGTGCGCCACGAGAAAACCAAGAATGGCGCTCTCTGTCTCCGACAACTCCCCGCGCTCCTTATTCGACCAGCAAATCTCCCGGCGTTCCAGGTCGATCAGGGCGCGACCCAGACGCGCCCGCGCACCTCGGCGGGCCGGCCCAGGCGCGGCGCAGCACCGCCTCGACGCGGGCCAACAGTTCGCGGGCGGAGAACGGCTTCACGACGTAATCGTCCGCCCCCATTTTCAGTCCGCGCACCCGGTCATCCTCGGTGCCGCGCGCCGTCAGGATGATGACCGGCAAGGTGGAGCGGGCGCGGCGCAACTCCTTGAGCACGTCCAGACCGTCGCGGCGCGGCAGCAGCAGATCGAGCAGCACGAGATCGACGCCGGGACGCACGGACTCGGTGAGTCCCTTGTCGCCGTCGCCGGCCTCGGCCACCTCGTAGCCGGACGCCCGCAGCGCGTCGCTGATGCCGCGGCGGATGGCCTGCTCGTCCTCGACGACCACAATTCGGGCGGAGTGCATGGCTTGTTTCCCGTGTGACGGGCCGGTACGGCCCCGAAATACCCAATCCTATGACGATTGGCCCGCCCATTTTGTTTGCCGGATCGATCCGGGCGAACAAAGCTATTGTAGCCGGTCCAATGCCTCCGCTCTGTAACGAAATGGTAACGAAACATCGCGGATCGCGCTTCTGGGATTGGTGGTTCTCTTAAAGAAATCGCTCTTGACCCGCCGGACGGCCGCGGCTATAGGCGTCCCGCTTTTCCGTCTGAACCTTGAGCGAAAAAACTCGACCCGCGCTTCCGGGCCGTCCCGGCGGCGGGGTCGAGGCGGACGGGGCGGGGCGACGGCGTCACGAGCCTGTGGTGCGGCCCCGGAGAGTCTTGCGTCCCGGCGGCACGAACGCTATGGGGGGCGCTGCTCGGCGGCTGGGCAGAACGAGACCGCACAGGGAGCGGAGGCCGGGGGGCCTCCGGCAAGGCAGACGCGAACAGGGCAAGGGGGACTCCTCCGACAAGGATGAATGAGGAAAGATGAATGATGAATTAAAGACATTCATTCTTTCTCCTTCATCCTTCCGAGTGAGGCGGCGAATTCAATGAAGGAGGCCATGGTGGCTAGGGCAAAGAAACGCAAATGGGTCAACTTCGTCGCGGGCCTGCTCGTCGGCTCGGCGGCGCAACCGCTGGCGCTGTTCGCCGGCCCGGACACCGGCCTCGGCTCGCTTCACCTCCAGGCCGAGAACGATCCGCCGGCCGTGGTCCAGGTCATGGGCCGGCAGACGCGCGCTCATGCGGCGCTCAACGGCGCCATCGACGCGCAGCGTCAGGGCGATCTGGACACCGCCGCCTCCCTTTTCCAGGAAGCGATGGTGCGCCAGAACGATCTGACGCCGGCCGAGCGCGACGAGCTGGCGCGGCTCCTGGCCGCCAACCAGCAGCGCGCACGGCCCGCCGCGACGCGCACGAGCAGTTGGAACTGGCTGAGTTGGCCTCGGCCAAGGGCCGTACCGCGGAGGCCGTGGCGCTGGTCAAAAAGATAAACGCCAACGAGCTGTATCTGAGCGCCGCCGACAAGCAGCGCTTCGCTCAGCTCGGCCAGAAATTGCATGTCCAGCCGACGGCTCCGGCCAGCAACTCGACCGCGAGGCGCACGCCAAGATTCAGCAGGCGCGCATGGAGCTGGTCCAGGCTAACCTCGACGCCGCCGAGGCGCTGGCCCGCGAAGTCCAGCAGATGCGCGTCACCTTCGGCCAGCGCGAGGACTCGGCCAACCGCGTTCTCGAAGACATCGACAAGGCACGCAAGGACGCCAAGACGATGCTTCAGGCATCGCGGGCCGCCCTGCGCCGCGGCGAGCTGGATCGCGCCGAGCAGTACGCCCGCTCCGCCGATCGGTTGGCATCCGCCTGGACGTTCACTTGGGGCGATTCGCCGTCCAAGGCGCTCAAGGACATCCAGACCGCCCGCGCTAACAGCCCCCGTCCGACCGCGGACGCGCAGCGGACCACGAATTACGCCGTCAACAACAGCAACATGAACACGATGGCCTCGGCGCTATCGGCCAATACGGAGAAGGCGCACCAGTTGATCCGGCAGGGCCGGCAAGCCCTGGTGGCCGGCGATCTTGTGCAGGCACGCAAGGCCGCCGAGCAGGCTGCTGTCCTGAAGGCGGACCTGCACTGGAGCGACGATAACCCGGCCCGGTTGCTCGACGACATCGCCCGCGCCGACAGCAGCGCCAAGAGCACTCCGTCTACCCCGACCTCCGCGCCGGCCATTCGCACGAAGGAAGAGGCGGCCGCGCTGCTCCAGAAGGGGCGCGAGCAACTCCATAAGGGCGACATCGACGAGGCCGTCAAGACGGCGGCCCGGCTGCGGGCCGCCCGGCACATCCACTGGGGCCTGTTCGAGGACACGCCCGACAAGCTCCAGGGCGAGGTCGATCGCGCCCGCGTCCAGCGCGACAAGAAGCAATCCGTCGAGCTGCTGGCCGAGGCCCGCAAGCGCTTCGAGAAAAAGGACTACGACACCGCCGAGAAGCTGGCCTACGAGGCCCGCCGCAAGCACGGCGCGTATAGCATCTGGGATCTCGGCGATCAGCCCGACAAGCTGCTGGCCGACATCCAGACCGAGCGCCAGAAGCAGCGGCGTCTGAAATTGCCGGACCCGCCCACGCAGACCGCCAAGGGTGGGCCGGACCTCAGCCACGGCCCCCTCGCCCAGCTCGACAAGGGACCGATGAATCCGCCGACCATGAACGGCTCGACGCAGCAGCCGATTCTCTCGAAGGATCCCCAGATGGCGAAAACCGTCATGGCGGCTCGGCAACTCATTAGTGACGCCAAGGAAGCGCTCAACCGCGGCGACCCGATGACGGCTCACGTCCTGGCCGACCGGGTGCGGGCGATGCACGTCGGCTTCGACATCCTCGGCGAAGACACGCCCGACAGCATCGACCGCGAAGTCGAACGCATGTCCGCCGGCCGGCCGCGGACTCCCAACACGCCGGTCGTTCAAAATACAACACCGCCGAAGCCGGTCCCTCAGCCGGTTGGTCTGCCCAGTAGCCCGCAACTCGTCGGCAACGCGCCACGGCCCGGCATAGCCCCTGCGCCGGGCGGCGATATGCAGTCCGCCCCGGCTCGGGCGCGGCAGATGGTGGCCGACGCGCGTCGCTTGATGCAGCAGAATCGGCTCATCGAGGCGCACGACAAGATTGAGGAAGCGCGGTGGCTCGGCGTCACCTTCCGGCCCGACGAGGAGAACCCCAATCATCTCTATCAACAGGTAGCCTCCCTCGCCCGCCAACGCATTGACAGTCTGGTCCGTCACGCCGGCGAGATCATCCGCGCTGGCACGCAAGCGCCGGCCCTGCGCTGCCAGGAAGCCGACAAGGATCTGGCCCAGGCCCGGCAGCTCGCCCAGGCGTTCGGCCAGGACATGCAGCCGATTGAGAACACCGTCGCCCTGGTGAATCAGCTCCGCGGCAGCGGCGGCGTCAGTGTCGTCGGCGGGCCGTCGCTGCCCGGCATGTTGCCGCCGCCCGGCTTCGATCGCAACTCCACGGCCGCGCCCAACCCGATGGGTGGCTCGACGCAGAGAGCACACGCCGCGCAACTACTCGAACAGGCGCGCACGGAGCTGCGAAACGGTCAGACGGCAACCGCCCGCCATATGGCCGAGGAAGCCTGCAACTGCGGCGCGCGGGAGGAAGGCTTGGCCGTCCTGCGCAGCATCGACACCGAGGAGTTCAACCAGCGCCGTCTCCGCGCCAACCACGCCTTCGACGCGGTGGTCTCCTCGTTCAACCGCCGCGATTATCGGCAGGCCGGCCTGCTCCTGGCGGCCCTGGATACGACGCAGCTCGATGAACGGCGCTCGACCAAGCTGCACGAGATCATGAACACGCCCGAGATGCAGCCGTCCGCGCACGGTCAGGTCGTGCTGACCGGCGGCCAGGACGCCAAGCAGCCGCACGATAACAGTGCGGGTCCGCAGTTCAACCCGCAGCTCAATCCGCAACCGATTCTGCATACGCCGGGCGCCGGCGATGCGGGCCGGGCGCGGGCCACGGACAACGCCGATCAATCGCTGCTCGCCCATGCCCGCGCCATGCGCGAGGTCAAGTTCCAGCAGCTTCGCCAGCAGGGCATGGACGTGCAGACACAAGCGCTCGAGCGCTTCCGCAGCGGCCAGACCGACTCCGCCATCGACATGCTCCAGGATCACCTGATTCGGTTGTCCGAGGAGCAGCTCGAACCGGGTCAGTTGACCTTGCTGCGCCGGCCGGTCCAGTCGCGCCTGGATCAGTTCAAGATCATGAAGGCGCAGGTGGACTTCGCCAACCAGGCGGCCTCTTCGCACAACGAGAACAAGAAGCGGCTCGCCAACCTGCACAACGCCGAGCAGATGAAGCAGAAGAACGTGGCCTCGCTGATGAAGCAGTACAACGAGCTGTATAAGTCCGCCAAGTACGCCGAGGCCGAAGCCATCGCCATGCGCGTCAAGGAACTCGATCCCGACAACCCGATGGCCACCGCCGCCGTCACCATCGCCCGCACCTCGCGCCGCAAGTTGGAATACGACACGAACAAGAGCAACAAGGAGAAGTTGGTCCTGGAAGCGCTCAACGACACGGATAAGCAAGGGAACCCCGATGCGATCAAGAGCGGTATCGCCTTTGAAACCGATCCCGAGCGCCGTGCTCTCATCCAGGGTCGCAAGTCGCTGGACACGCTGCACATGCCGCGCAAAACGACAGCGGAGCGCGAGATCGAGCGCAAGCTCAACTCGCCGGTGCGGCTCAACTTCACCAACGCGAAGTTGAGCGAAGTCCTCGACGACCTGCGGGCTTATGAGGCCGTCAACATCTACGTCGATGATCCGGCCCTGGCCGAGAAGGGCATCACGCAGGATCAGCGCGTGTCGATCAAGCTCGACAACGTCGCCATGAAGTCCGCGTTGAACCTGCTGTTGCGCTCGGTGCATCTGACCTACGTGATCGACAACGACGTACTCCAGATCACCACCGAGGACCACGCCCGCGGCAAAAACGAGCGGCGTGTCTTCCCCGTGACCGACCTGGTCATCGCCGTGGAGAACTTCAGCTCGGCCGACCAGTCGCCGGCGGAGCAGCTGCGCATGCAGACGATCAACCAGCCGGGCGCCCGGCGCCGTCGCCGGTGACGGGTCCGTTCACGCTCAACGCCGGCCAGCAAGTTGGTCAGCCGATGGGCGGCTCGATGTCTTCAGGCGGCAGCGGTTTCGCCACCGAGTCCGCTTCCCCCAATAACGGGGTGTGGACCAAGAAGAAGGCGCAGACCAACGAGGACATGCTCATCAAGCTCATCACCAGCTCCGTCCAGCCGCAGAGTTGGTCCGACATGGGCGGGCCGGGCACCATCGAGTATTTCCCGCTGACCATGTCGCTGGTCATCAACCAGACGCCGGACATCCAGGACCAGATCGCCGACTTGCTGCAAGCCCTGCGCCGCCTGCAAGACCAGGAAGTCGCCGTCGAGGTCAAGTTCATCAGCATCGCCGAGGACTTCTTCGAGAGAATCGGCGTGAACTTCAACCTGAACATCGTCAACAAGGGGACCAGCAAGTTCCAGCCGCAGTTGACCACGGGCCAGTTCGCGAACCCGAACTTCATCAACCAGTTCACGCCCAGCGGCGGGTTCCTGTCGGGCCTGACGCCGGCCGGTACGCTGACCAGCGATCTGAACATCCCGATCACGCAGACGACGTACCAGCAGGCCATCCCGCCGTTCGGCGGCTACCCCGGCATCCCCGGCTTCGGCGGCCTGACGCTCGGTTTGGCCTTCCTCAGCGACATCCAGGTGTTCCTGTTCATGGAGGCCGTGCAGGGCGACATCCGCAGCAACGTCATGCAGGCGCCCAAGCTGACCTTGTTCAACGGCCAGACCGCCAACATCCAGATTCAGGACTTCCAGTTCTTCGTCGTCGGCGTGCAGGTGATCCCACAACTCGGCCAGTTCACCTACTTCCCGCAGACGACGTTGTTCCCCCTGGGCGTGACGCTGACCATCCAGGCGGTCATCTCGGCGGATCGGCGCTTCGTGCGTATGTCGCTGACGCCGAGCCTGTCGAACATCGTCAACGGGGAAGTGAACCTGTTCCCGGTGGTGACGCCGATCTTCCCGCTGTTCGACGGGACGGCGACCGGCCAGCCGGTGGTCTTCACGCAGTTCGTCCAGCAACCGCGTCTGACGCGCGTGTCGGTGCAGACCACCGTGGCGGTGCCCGACGGCGGCACGGTGCTGATGGGCGGCCTGAAGCGCCTGTCGGAAGGCCGCAACGAGTTCGGGCCGCCGATCTTGAGCAAGATCCCCTACCTCAACCGTCTGTTCCGCAACACCGGCTACGGACGGTCGGCCGAGAGCTTGCTCA
Source organism: uncultured Planctomycetota bacterium (assembly GCA_963767535.1). Taxonomy (GTDB): domain Bacteria; phylum Planctomycetota; class Planctomycetia; order Gemmatales; family Gemmataceae; genus JAJPHU01. The sequence continues at coordinate 1,335,325 of CAVYEC010000003.1, read as the reverse complement.
TCATGGTGACGCCGCGCATCATCATCCAGGCTGAAGAGGAAGAGAAGCAAACGGGCGTCCGAACGGAAGGGGGCAACCCGTAACAGCCGTAGTGAGTCGTTCGCGGGCGGTGGACAGTCCTTCGCGATTGCCCACCGCCGTTTTCGTTTGGCCCTCGCCGCCCGCAGGGCCATTTGCCACTTTGCCAATGGCACGACCGTTTGGCAAAGTGGTATTCACATATCAACCTATTTGGTTTCAATACTTTACGTCGATTCCGAGGGGCAAGATTGCCAGGTTGCCACTTTGCCAACCGCCTCCGGGGAGAAACCGCCTTCCCCAAAGCGATGAGGAAGCTGCTCAACCTCAAGCAAGTCCGCTCCCAAAAAATGCAGCCTTCTTGCCCAAACCAAAGGGGGGTGCCCGAAGACGACACAACGGGAAACGGGCCTGAATCCACCGGCAATTCGATTGCTCCCGTTCCTTCGGCGCGGTCAAATGGGGGCGACGGAAACTCGGCCTAGCCCTACGGACCCGGCCGACCCGTCCGCGCGGGAGAGCGAACGATGAATCAAGATTTGCAGCATCTCAAACTTCTGTCGATCTTTTATTACGTGGTCGGTGGCCTGTTGGCCTTGGTGGCCTGCTTCCCCATCATTCACTTCATCGTCGGGCTGGTGATGGTCGCTGCCCCAAACACGATGAGCGGGGGAGGGGGAAATCCGCCGCCGGCATTCGTCGGCTGGCTCTTCGTTCTGGTCGCCGGGGGCATCATCCTCGTGGGCTGGCTCTGGGCCGTCTGCCTGATATCGGTCGGCTGGTTCCTCGGCCGGCGCAAGCATTACATCTATTGCCTTATCATGGGTTGCTCCGCCCTTCTGTTCCAACCGCTCGGCACCGTCCTCGGCGTCTTTACCCTCATCGTCCTCATCCGTCCCTCCGTGAAGCGCTTGTTCGAGAACGGCGGATTGTCGGACGAGCCTCCCGATGCGGACGAGTCCGGGTACGGTCCGGGGGATCACGTCCTGCGGCCAACCCACGATATTCGAGCGGCCCACCCCCGATAAGGGCGCGATCCCCGGAGCAATTCATGCGTTATTATTTCTTCCACCTCATGTCCTGGCCGTACCTGCCCGCCAACTTCGCCGAGGAATACGATTCCGCCTGGATCTGGCTGCCCAACCAGCTTTACGACCCGGCCAAGGGCCACGACCTGTATCAGAACTACATCGACACGCTGGCCTACGCCGACGAATTGGGCTTCGACGGCGTGTGCGTCAATGAGCATCATCAGAACGCTTACGGCCTGATGCCGTCGCCGAACGTCATCGCCGGGGCGCTGACGCAGCGGACGCGGAAGTGCCAGATCGCGGTCATCGGCAACGCCCTGCCGATGTATAACCCGCCGTTGCGCGTGGCCGAGGAGTTCGCCATGCTCGACGTGATGAGCGGCGGCCGGCTCGTGGCCGGCATGGTCATCGGCGGCGGGCCGGAATATTTCTCGTATCAGGTCAACCCCACCCACGCCCGCGAACGTTTCCGCGAAGCGCTCGATCTCATCATCAAGGCGTGGACGACGCCCGGCCCGTTTCTGTGGAACTCGAAGCACTATTTCTTTCGCTACGTCAACCCGTGGCCGCGGCCGATCCAGAAGCCGCACCCGCCCATCTGGATTCCGGGAGCCGGCAGTTTGGAGACGATCGAGTTCGTCGCCCAGCGCCGCTACTCGTACATGGGCGTGCCCTACTTCCACATCGACACCTTCCGCCGCGTCTTCAACCTCTTCCGCGAGTCGTGCGAGAAGGTCGGCTACAAGGCCGACCCCGAACAGATGGGCTGGGGCATTCCCATGTACGTCGCCGAGACCGACCGCCAAGCCCGCGAGGAGTTCGAGCCGCACCTGTGGTATTTCGTGCGCAACCTGCTCAAGAACATTTCCCTCGCCCCGCCCGGCTACACCTCGGCCCGCTCGGCCCTCGCGATTCTTCGCAATCGCGGCCAGTTCCTCTTCGACCAGCCCAATTGGGACGCGATCGAGAAGGGCGTGTTCGCTCTGGTCGGCAGTCCCGAGACGGTTCGTCAGAAGCTCGATCATTACCGCAAGGAACTCGGCGTCGGCGTGGTACTGACCGGCTGTCAGACCGGCACCCTGCCCCACGAACTGGCGCGCAAGAGCATGACGCTGCTGGCGAAGGAGGTGTTGCCTTATGTCCGCTAAAACCTACACGCAGGAACAGATCCTCATCGGTCTTGGCATCTATTGGCACGAGTATCTGGGTTGCGACTCTCCCATTGATCCCGACATGAGCTTCATTGATCAACTCCGGGTGGAAGGTCTTTATGAGGATATCGACTTCACGGATGTGCGTCGGGGGCTTCAACGGCTATTCGGTTTTACCTGCTCCAGGAGCGAATGGGAGACTTTTTTGGGCACCCATCTAAAGGATCCCGGCACATGGGAGAAAACGATTCCCCCTTGGCTCACTTTTCGAGTTTTGGCGGACTTCATCGGGGAGCATTTGAAGCCCGTCTCCTTTGAGCCGATGACGCTGCTGGGCAAGCCGTGTCTGACGGCCGGTATCTTTCGCGGCCTCGAACGATTGGCGGTCCAGGTCAATCCCCGCGTGCAACGGTTCGCTCCCAGCACCCCTATCCGCCAGCGCTTGCGCGGAGTGCGTTTCTATATCTTCTGGAACCGCCTGCGCTGGATGCTCCAGGATCAATTGCCGCCTCCGCAAACCATTCGTTTCCTTTCTCGGGGCTTTCTCCATTCTTTGTCCTTCAAGGTTGCCATCGGAGTAATGATTGCGCTGTGGAAAAGAGATTTGGATGGCTTCCTCGCGGGCATCGCGGTGACTCTCTCGCTCCTCGTTCCGGTAGGGTGGCTCGCGGCGGTCATCAACTGGTGGCGGAACCCCTTGCCCGAAGGGATCGAAACCTTCGGCGACCTGGCGTATGTGGTGGCCGCGATTATCCTGGACCAGCAATCCGAGAGTGCCTCATGTTTGACGCCTTGAAGAAACTCAAATATGGCGCCCGCGTGTTCCTGTCGCGCAAGGGCGGCGAGCCGGAAGTCGTCGAGGTGCGCGGCCGGCCGACGGCGATCCTGTCCGGCGGCGACGGCCCGCCGTTCGTCTACCTGCACAGCACGCTCGGCGAGTCGATGCGTTGGCTGCCCTTCCACGCCGCCTGGGCCAAGCATTTCACCGTCTACGCCCCGCTGCATCCCGGCTTCGGCAAAAGCGGCGGCTTCGAGCAGATCGACACCATCGAGGACATGGCGTTTCACTACGTCGAGTTGTTCGACGCGCTGGGCCTGGGCGAAGTGATCCTGGGCGGTTCCAGTCTGGGCGGCTGGATCGCGGCCGAGTTCGCCGTGCGCTGGCCAGAGCGCGTCAAACGACTGTGGATCGCTGACGCGCCGGGATTGTGGGTCGAGGAGCAGCCGTTGCCCGACCTGTTCCGCATCATGACGCATACCCGGCAGCTGCGCGCACTCCTGTTCCACGACCCCAATGGTCCCATGGCCACGATGCTTCTCGGCGACAATCCCGACGAGCAGAGACGGTTGGCCGGCTATCAGGCGATGACGGTGCTGGCGCGGCTGATCTGGGAGAGGCCCTATGATCCCAAGCTGCCCGAGCGATTGCACCGCATCCAGTGTCCGACCCTGCTGCTCTGGGGAGCGCAGGACAAGTTGGTGCCGCCGGCCTACGGCGAAGCGTACCGCAAGCACCTGCCGCAGTCCGAGCTGAGACTGATCCCGGACTGCGGACACATGGGCATGTTCGAGAAAGAAACGGAGTTCGTCGAGGCGGTGACGGCGTTCTGCCGACAAGGGTGAACACATCCTTACGCTTTCGCGCGGGACCCGATGCCGTCGCGCTCAACTTGGTTTTCCTCTTTGGCCCTTTCAGCTTCTTGGGCTTGGACACATCTTGATCCGAGGGTTCGTCCTTGTTTCGCCGGAGGGCCAACAGGACGAAGTACACACTGCCGCCCGCGAGCAGCAAAAAGACCACGAACGAGAGGACGATCCATTTCGTCCGGCCGCCGTGTTCGCTCAGCACGGCCGTTTGAGGCTCCTCCGCCGTCGCGCGGTCGAGCGGCTTGGTGATGAGTTCTTCCTTCGGCTCCTCCTTGGGCGCTTCGGTGGAGGCCGTTTGGGGAGCCACCTTGGGTTTCGCCGGCTCTGGCGCAACCACGAGGCGCTGCATGAGGTCTTTATTGAGGTCGGCCGGGTTGAATGGCAGTTTGGCCGTCAGATCTTTGGCGAGGTTGGCGCGCTTGAGGATCAGCAGGGCCAGGCAGGTGTCGATGGTCGGGTGGGCGCCGGGATAACCGCCTCCCTCCCAGTGACCGTCGCGCGTTTGGTTAGCGACCAGGATTTCCGCGCCCCAGCGATACCAGTCCCGGTCGCCGATCGTCGGCAGGTTGTAAAGCACAGCGACGCGCTCCAGCGACCAGAGGTAATACAGGTTGTACATGGGCAAGTCGATCATGCGGCCCGCCGGTATCCCGATCATCTCGCGCAGGGCGAGGAAACCGTTGAGGATGCGCGGGTCCTGCACCGGCTTGTCGTCCGGCCCCGGCTTGGTGTTGGCGAGGCCGTGGCCGACCGCCAGGCCGATCAGTCCGACGCACGTCATGGCCCCCGGCGAGGAGAAACGCAGGGCTTGGGGAGTGCCGCCGAAGCCGTAGTGATAGGACCAGGTGCCGTCGGAATTCTGGCTCGTCAGGTAGCGCCGGACGACTAGTTTCAAGGTGCGATCGAGCGGGATGTCGTAGCGCTGGGCCGTCCACAAGGCGAGGATGGCGAACTGCGTGTTCGAGTTGTCGGTGGTGGACAGGAAGATTTCGTTGCGACGCCCCGCGGGGTCCGCCAGGACATGAAGGGACGGATCCTGCACCACGGCGAACTTGTGGAACCGTTCGGGAATTTCGTAGGGTTTGTCGGCTTTCTCGGCCGGCGCGGGTTTGGGTTTGGCATCGCCGGCCTTGGCGCCGTTCGCATTGCCCTGGCCGGCCTTGGCGTCCTTCGGCTTTTGCCCCGCCGGTGGCGGAGGCGGTTTTTGCTCCGGAGACGACTCGTCCGGATCATCCTCCTCTGCCTTTTCGTCGGACTCGCCGGTGGTCGAGCTGGGGGGCGTGGCACCTGGCTTGGAGATCATGGCTTCCGGAGGCTGGGGACCACCGCGGGCGGCGCCGCCGGACAAGGGCGGCTTGACCCCGATCGCGGTCATGCCCCCGAGCGGAGGCCGGTCGGACTTCGGAGCCATGCGCCCGAGGTCGTCGGGTTTCTTTTTCTCCGCGGCGAGGCCCGGCTTTTTGTCCTTTACGGCAATGTCCGGCATCGCCGGAAGGTTACGAGCGATGTCCGCCTTTTCATCCCCTTTGCGCACGACCTCCGGCTTCTGGTCCGGTTTGTCGCACGATGTCCGGCTTCGCATCGGGTTTGCGGGCGATGTCCATCGGCGGATTCACGTAGCGCAGGGCCGTCATCAATTCCTTTTCCACCTTGGGGCCGAGCGGCGGGCAGCGATAGCCCCAGCCGCCGGTCGCGCTCTGGCCGGCCACCAAGCGCAGGGCGAAGGTTTGAATGATTTGCTTATCGCGGGGATCGCCGAGCCGGTCGAGAAAGAGGATGCTCAGCGCCAGCTCGTAGGTTTCGTTCAGCCTGCCTTGTCGGGTGCGCACGTACTCTGCGGCGCGCTGGATGAGCGGATCGCTCGGCGGGACGCCGCATTCAAGCAGCGTCAACGCGGGCAGCACCGCGTAGCCGACGCGATGTCCCGTGTTGGGCTTGGCCCAGGTTCCGCTCTTCTGCTGGTTTTTCTTCAGGTAGCGAACGCCGCGATCGATCGCGTTGTTCACCCACTCCTGTTCCTGCGGCGGCAAGGGCAAGTGCTGCGCTCGCGCCGCCGGCGTGAGGACACACAGCAGCGCCAGGCTCCCAAGCAGGAGTTGCGTTCGTGTCCTTGGTCTGGACCCGGCACGTCGAACCGGGGAGGTCTTGTCCTTGTTCCACATCCCACTGCTCTCCGGGGCGAGTCGCTTCGCGGGCAGCATGGATCGGTCTTCCTGTCGGCGTTATGGCGAGGATGACGGCGAAATGCTGACTACATCATATAATGGACGGACGCCAAGGCGAGCAAAAAACGGACGAAAAAGCAAGGACCAACAGGGGCGCTGCGTCGAACGGTCATTCGGTCCCCAATCCAGGCCGGTTCGTCCTCCGTGTGGCCTATTCCAGCCCCGAAAAACCGATTGCGACGCCAGGCCGATCTACGGGAGGAACGCGGGTGTTTCTTGCGGTCGCACGTCGGCGGCGAGTATAATCGACATTCACGGACATGCCCTCCCGGATAAGAAGCCTTTCGTCCCCTCCTCCGAGGCGACTTCCATGCCCTATTCCGCGGAAATCAGCCGTTCCAACCCCACCTGCTTCCTGTTTCTAATCGATCAATCGAAGTCCATGCTCGCGCCCATCGGCGGCGGCCAGGGCAAGCAGAAGGCTGACGCCGTGGCCGAGTCGATCAACCGGCTGCTCTACTCGTTGGTGCTGCGCTGCGTGTGGGGACAGGCCGTCCTCGACCGCTTCCACGTCGGCGTCCTCGGCTACGGAAGGCAGGTATTGCCGGCCCTGGGCGGTAGTCTGGCGGGGCGCGAGCTGGTGCCGATCAGCGAGCTGGCCCGCTCTCCTCTCCGTGTCGAGCAGCGGATCAACACGGTGGACGACGGCCGCGGCGAACAGGTCGAGCAGGTCGTCAAATCGCCCGTGTGGTTCGAGCCGGTCGCCCACGGCAAGACGCCCATGAATGCGTGTCTGGGACGGGCTGGAGAAATATTATCGAATTTTCTCCTGGAACATCCGTCCTGCCATCCGCCCCTGGTCATCAACCTGAGTGACGGCGAGGCAACCGACGGCAACCCGGAGGAGTCGGCCGCGCACTTGCGCGAACTGGCTAGCGAGGACGGCTCCGTCCTGCTGTTCAACGCACATATTTCCTCGCGTTCCGAAGAAGCCATCGAATTTCCGGACGGCGAGGAAAACCTGCCGGACGCGCACGCCCGTTTGCTGTTTCGCATGTCGAGCTGTCTGCCGCCGGTCATGCTCAACTCGGCGCGGCAGGAAGGACTGGCCGTCACGCCCCAGTCGCGCGGCTTCGTGTTCAACGCCGACCTCGCTTCGGTGGTCCGCTTTCTGGACATCGGCACGCGCGTGGATCTCAAGAATTTACGGTGAGGCATGACGGTTCCGGGCATCGCCATCCGCTGTCGCGCTTTCCGCCTGCCGCGGCAGGGGTATGCCCTGGAGGAATGCCAGGACGCCTCGGCCGGCGACGCGGAGCGGGGCCGTTTCGCCATCGCCGACGGCGCCGCCGAGAGTCCTTACTCGGCCCTGTGGGCGCGTCTTCTCGTCGAGGAATTCGTGCGCCAGAGCGAACGCCGGCCGCAGTGGGCAAACTGGCTGCCGTCGCTACAACAGCGCTGGGCGGATCAGGTCAGCCGTCCGGTGGACCCGCGCCTCTGGAATGCGGATTCCGTCGATCCCGGCGTGCCGTGGTATCTTGAACCGGGCTTGCTCCAGGGCGCCTTCGCCACGTTCCTCGGCCTGGTCGTGGAAGACGCGACCTGGGACGCGTTGGCCGTCGGAGATAGCTGTCTGTTTCAGGTTCGCGAGGATCGGCTCCGCCGCGCGTTTCCGATCGATCGCGCCGCCGATTTCAGCAACGCTCCCTGGCTGGTCGGGTCGCGGACTTCACCCGGCGAGGTGCCACACAAAAAGGGCGTCGTCGGTCGCGGCGACTGCCAGCCGCGCGATCAGTTTTGGCTGATGACGGACGCGCTGGCCCAATGGTTTTTGGTCCAGGTGGAAGAAGGCGGCAAGCCCTGGCTGGCCCTCGAACCGCTGCTGAACGCGCCCACGCAGGACGACGCCCAAAAACCATTCGCGGCGTGGATCGAAGATTTGCGCACCGCCCGCCAGCTACGCAACGACGATGTCGCCTTGCTGGCCGTGATGCTTTAAGTTCGTAGTCCGTAGCCAGTAGTCCGTAGTCCGTAGCAAAAAACCAATTATTGTTTTTGCTACGGACTACTGGCTACGGACTCTCCGAAGGAGTTGGCGATGACCTGGCCGCAAGCGACGGATTACAACGCTGCCGTCCAGAATCCGCGCCTGTGCTTCGGCGACGACGACCTGCGCGACGGGCAGGTCGTCGGCGACTTGCTCGGCCTGCCGCGGCCGCATTCCGGCAATTTCGCCGACGTTTACCAGATTCAAGGCGCCGACAAGCAGAGCTGGGCCGTCAAGTGTTTCACCCGTCCCGTCACCGGCCTGCGGCCGCGCTACCAGGCCATCACCGAGCACTTGCGGCAGACGCAGCGGGCGTTCATGGTCGAGTTCCGCTACCTCGACGAGGGCATTTGCATTCGCGGCCAATGGTTTCCGATCGTGAAAATGCGCTGGGTCGAGGGGTTCACGCTCAACGACTTCATCTGCCGTCAGCTCGACAAGCCGGCCGTGCTGGAGCGGTTGGCCCGGATGTGGCTTCGACTGGGGCAGGAACTCCGCGATGCCGGGATGGCGCACGGCGACTTGCAGCACGGCAGCGTCCTCTCGGCGCCGGGGAGCAAGAGCGGATCGCTGGCCCTGAAGCTGATCGACTACGACGGCATGTTCGTGCCGGCCCTGGCCCAGACGCCTTCGGGCGAAGTCGGCCATCCCAACTATCAGCACCCCGAGCGACTGCGTGAGGGCACTTACGATCGGGAGATGGATCGGTTTTCGCACCTGCTCGTGTACACGGCCCTGCGCAGTCTTCGGATCGGCGGGGCGAACTTGTGGCAGAGTTATGACACGCAGGAGAACCTGCTTTTCCGCGAGGAGGACTTCCGCCAGCCGGGACAATCGCGCCTGCTCCGCGAGCTGTGGGCCTATAAAGATCGCGATGTGCGCGATCTCGTGGGCCGGCTGCTCCTGGCCAGCCAGGGAGCGCTGGCGAGCGTGCCGATGCTCGAGGAACTGGTGGACGAAAAAGTCGTTCGGCCGTTGACCGGACAGGAAGAAGGACAGGTCAAGGCGCTTTTGGAAGCAAGTCCTCTGGTGCCGCGTCGAACACCGGCTAACCTCGTGACGATCGTGCCCTCGACTTTGGGGACCCAAGCAGGCGGAAGGAAAACGGCGGCGATCGCGGTGTTCGATGCCAGCGAGACGGAAGAGGATGGCCCGGAGGCGATCGCTCCAGTGCCCCCCGTCCGCGCGACACCACCGCCGTTGCCGCGCGTGGCGACGCCCCCGCCATTGCCCCAGGTGAGCCGCGAAGTCGAACCCGATCTTTCACCGCGGCTCGATCCGCTTCTGTCCCTTTTTTCCCGGCCGAGGGCACTGGCCATCCTCGGTGCGGCGGCGCTCCTTGGCTTTGTGCTGGTGAACCTGCTGGTGTGGTCTTACGCCACGCAACCGCCACCCGCTCCGTCCGACGTGCGGACGGCCCATCTGCTTCCCGTCCCCGATGTGCCGCTCAAGGGCGGCTACAAAAAAGAGATCGAGCTGCAAATCGAGCGAAATGAGTGTGACGACGCCCTGACGATTCAGGTGGACGGGCTGCCGCCGGAAATACCCGTTCCGACGCTGAAACTGTCTTCCACGGAGGAGAAGGCAGCCTTGTCGCTGTTGGCCCCGCTGAATTTCGACCTGCCGGCGCGCGATGTCTTCCTCTCGCTCTGGCAGGGTGGACAGCGGATCGACGAACAGCGCTTCCGGTTGTCCGTGAGCCGGGTCGCCCGGCCGCTCTTGCATCCGCCCGAGTCGATCCATTGTCCGCTCGGCCAATCGCTCATCTTCACCGGCCATGTCGAGCGGCGCGAGTGCCGGGAGCCGCTTACCTTGCAGTTCAACCGCTTGCCGGCGGGAGTGCGACAGGAGAGCTTGCCGGCCATGGGTGACGAGATGCCGCGCGTCAAATTGACCGTCGCCCCGGACTCTCGCCTGCGCGATCCGGCCGAGCTGAACCTGACGTTGCGAGTGGGCGACGCCATCGCCGATACCAAAGCGCTTCAACTCATCGTGGACAAGACGCCCCCTCGCGTCCGGCTGAACAAGGAGAAGACGCCCGGCACCTGGACTATTCGGGCCGATCGAAACACGGAACTGCCCGTCTACATCGAGCGCGGCGATTACAACGGCCAGGTGGACATCTACATGGACGGCTTGCCGGCCAGCGTGACGGCCATTCCCGTCGCCATCCTCGCGGAAACGTCCTCGGCGACCGTGGACATTCGGGCCGCGGCGGACGCGCAACCCGGACGCATCACGATGAAGCTCTTGGTCATGGCGGAGGGGCAAAAGACGGATGAGCGCGAGATCGCGCTGACGGTGGAAAAAGCCGCTGCGGAGCTAGTAGCGAAGAAGCCGGCGGCGGAGTCCCAGAGCGTGACGTTCAGCACGGTGGATCACGTCCACCTCGCCGGCACCCTCTATCCCGGCTCCAAGGGCAAGCACGGGGCGTGCGTGGTCCTGCTTCACGAACTGGACAAGGATTGCCGCGCGGCCGGCTGGCGCCGGCTGGCCGAAGCGATTCAGGCCGAGGGACATACCGTTCTGACCTTCGATTTTCGCGGCCACGGCGCGAGCAAAGGCGTGGGGCAGGACTTCTGGAGATATCCGATCAACCTCCGTCTGCCCGAATATCGCAAGGGCAAGGTGACGGACGGCCTGCCCGAGACGATCGCGGCGCGGACCATTCCCGCTTTTTATTTCCCCTGGTTCATTCACGACATCGCCGCCGCCCGCGCCTTCCTCGACCTGCGGCACGACGATCCGTACAGTCCCGTCAACAGCTCGAACCTGATGCTGCTCGGCGTCGGCGGCGGCGCGGCGCTCGGCTCGCTGTGGCTGGCCAGCGAAGGGTTCCGTTACGAAAGCGCGGTGGACGGCAAGAAGTTGGACACGATCGGCAACCAGCACATCCTGCGGGCCGTCTGGCTGGGCATCGAGATGCGGTGGAAGGAGCAGACGTTCCCCGTGCCGTACTGGGTGCGTCTGGCGCATCGGCCCCACCCGGACGATCGGATGGTGCCGATCGACTTCATGTTCGGCGCGGCCGACATCAACGCCCACGCGCTGGCGCGGCTGTGCGTCTCGGCCGGCGGGGGCGATCTGAAACCGATCCTCGGCGCCCGCCGTTCGGGATGGGACATCTTTGAAAACGATCCCGCCGACGAGAAGCAATTCCAGGCCCTCGTGATCAAAACGCTGCGCGGCCTCCCGCACCAGGCGTGGGCGCCGCGCCAGTTCAAGGCGCGTCTTTCGTACTGGCACTTGCCCACCGCCCCTCAGGGGCCGCTGGGCTTTTTCCTGGCCAAGAAGAGGGCCGAACGATTGGTTCATACGGTTCCGCTCGAACGCTTCAACCTCCCCCTGGAAGGCGTGTCGCCGCGAAAACCCGTGATACCGGGGTCGGACGATTAACCTACGCTTCCGCGAAGCGTCGCCAAACGGTCCAAGCAGGGAACATTTCCGTTGACTGAACCCCTCTCGAACTGGACCCTGACCGCACGCTGGATTTTCCCGGTGAACGGCCCACCCATCTCGGAGGGCTTTGTCACCATCCACGGCCGGTGCATCGTCGCCGTCGAGCCGCGCGGTTCCCGCCGGGCCGATGTCGATCTCGGAGAGGCCGCCGTCTTGCCCGGACTGGTCAACGCGCACACGCATCTCGACCTGACGGGGCTGCGGGGTCAGTGTCCGCCGAGTGCCGACTTCACCAGCTGGCTCCGAGCCGTCATTCGACATCGCCGCAACGTTGCGCCGGAACAAATCGATGCGGACATCCGGGCGGGCCTGGCGGAAAGTTTGCGGCACGGTACGACTCTGCTCGGCGACATCGCGGCGCAGGGACAGAGTTGGCCGATCCTGGAGAAAGCTCCCCTCCGCAGCGTGGTCTTTTACGAGCTGATCGGCCTGACGCGCGAGCGGGCGGAGGAGGCGCTCGAATCCGCGCGTGGCTGGCTCCAAGAGCATCCCACCACGGATTCCTGCCGACCCGGCCTGAGTCCGCATGCGCCGTACAGTGTCCGCTCGACTTTGTTCGGTCAGGCGGCTCTCCTGGCCCGCTCTCCCAAATGCCCGCTCGCCGTCCACCTGGCCGAGAGCCGTGACGAGTTAGACCTGCTGCACCACCGCCGAGGATCATTTGTTCCCTTCCTCAAGGAACTCGGCGTGTGGGACGCCGACGGCCTGGCGCCTAGTCCGTCTCACATCATGAAGTTGTGCGACCAGCGCATTCCGCAGTTGTTCATCCACGGCAACTACCTGGCACCCTCCACGCGTATCCGCGCAACAGCACGGTGATCTACTGCCCCCGCACGCACGCCGCGTTTGGTCACGCTCGCCATCCCTTCCGCGAAATGATGGCCCGCAACATCAGCGTCGCGCTGGGCACCGATAGCCTCGCCTCCAATCCCGACCTGTCGGTCCTCGCGGAGATTCGGTTTTTGCATCATCAGTTCCCCGATGTGCCCGGCGACGTACTGCTGCGCATGGGGACGCTATCCGGCGCGGAGGCGCTGGGCTGGGCGGACAAAACTGGCAGTCTCGAACCCGGCAAATCCGCCGACCTCGCCGTCGTGCCGCTCGCACCGGGAAAGGACCGCGATCCCTATGAGCGCCTTCTCGCCTCCGATTTACCCGTGCAGCGCGTGCTCTGTCGTGGTCAATGGGTATGAAATCGCCTATACCACTCTTACCAGCCCGCGGCGCCAGCAAGGACACTCCCTTGCTGGCGCCGCGGGCTAGTCAATCCTGGCGTCGAACATCGAGAAGGGTGAATAGCAATGCCAACCGGCTATCTCTGTCTCGTCCTGCACGCCCACTTGCCCTTCGTGCGGCACCCCGAGTACGAGGACTTTCTCGAAGAGGACTGGCTCTACGAGGCGATCACCGAGACCTACATCCCGCTGCTCGAAGTGTTCGAGGGGCTGGAGCGCGACGGCGTCGATTGGCGCCTGACGATGTCCGTGACGCCGACGCTCGCCGCCATGCTCAGCGACCCGCTCTTGCAAGAGCGCTACGTCCGTCACCTGGACAATCTCATCGCCCTGGCCAACAAGGAAGTCGAGCGGACGCGCTGGGAGCCGGAGTTCCATCACCTCGCCCTGATGTATCACACGCGCTTCACCCGCGCCCGCGAAGTGTTCGTCAAGCAGTACGGCAACAACCTCCTGCACGGCTTCAAGCGCTTCTTCGACACCGGCAAACTGGAGCTAATCACCTGCGGCGCGACACACGGCTTTTTGCCGCTGATGACCTACAACGAGAACGCCCGCCGCGCCCAGATCGAGATCGGCTGCCGGGAGTTCGAGCGTCACTTCGGCCGCCGGCCGCGCGGCATCTGGCTGCCGGAGTGCGGCTACATCGAGGGTGTCGAGAAGCTGCTGCAAGACGCCGGCATCCGCTACTTCTTCACCGACACCCACTCCGTCCTGTTCGCCGAACCGCGGCCGCGCTTCGGCGTCTATGCCCCGCTCCTGGTCGCCGGCAGCAACGTCGCTGTCCTGGCCCGCGACACGGAATCGTCGAAGCAAGTTTGGAGCGCCATCGAAGGTTATCCCGGCGATTACAACTACCGCGATTTCTACCGCGATGTGGGCTTTGACCTCGATTACGAGTACCTTCGGCCGCACCTGCACCAAAGCGGCATCCGCAGCCTGCTCGGTATCAAATATTACAAGATCACCGGCCGAACCGATCACAAGCTGCCCTACGACCCGCGTGCGGCCTTGGCCAAGGCCGCCGAACACGCCGGCAATTTCATGTTCAACCGCGAGAAGCAGGTGGAATGGCTCTCCGGCTCGATGGACGGCCGGCCCGCGCTCATCGTCGCGCCTTACGACGCCGAACTGTTCGGCCACTGGTGGTTCGAGGGGCCGGACTGGATCAACTTCCTGCTCCGCAAAATGCACTTCGATCAGCAGACCGTGAAAACCATTACGGTGCCGGAGTACCTGGACCGCCACCCGCGCATCCAGGTGGCGAAGCCGACCTTGTCGAGCTGGGGTTACAAGGGCTACTGCGAGGTCTGGCTGGAAGGCTCCAACGACTGGATTTACCGGCACCTGCACGAAGGCGCCGAGCGCATGGTCGAGCTGGCCCGCAACAACAGCGATCCCAATCCGCTGCGCCGCCGCGCCCTCAACCAGGCCGCGCGCGAACTGCTTTTGGCGCAGTCCAGCGACTGGGCGTTCATCCTCAAGACCGGCACGATGGTCGAGTACGCCAAGGAGCGCACCCGGTTGCACGTCGCCAATTTCAACCACCTCTACGAGACCATCATCCACAACGACATCGACGAGGGCTGGCTCACCGGCATCGAGCGCCGGCACAATCTGTTCCCGGACATTGATTATCGCATTTATGCTTGATTTGTTGGCTTGTTGCGCCGGCAAGGGTTGCTCCCTTGCCGGCGCCGCTGTCTGATTGCGGACATCAGAAGGCGAAGCGGCCGAACGCGGCGAACAAGAAGAACAAACTGTAAGTATCCAGTCCCGTCACGTCAAACGGCAGCGCCAGCGAATCGAGCGAGTCCTGGCGCAAGGTCTTGCCGTCGTCGCTGGTGACGGAAAGGTTCGGGAACAGGTGCTTCGTCACCTCCTGCGTGCTTGGTAGGCTGCCGACCTCGAAGTTCAGTTGCGGGTTAAAACTGCTCACCGCGCCGGCGATGAGCGGGGCGATGGACATCAATTGCCGCAGGGACGGTCGCGGGTCGCTGTAGGAGATCGAGATGAACTCCTGCGGCAGCCGTTTGAGCGATTCTTGCACCAGGGGCGATGGCTTCCACACGGCCGCCTCGCCCTTGCTGCGCTGGACGTACGCCTGCACCGCTTGCGGGTAGAAGCCGAGGATGAACCAGTCCTTGTGAATGGCGTAGGTCGGCACGAAGATGAAGCCTTCCTGCTGCACGTACACTTCGCGGATATCGACGCCGCGATAGTTCCGCTTCTGGATGCGGACCTGTTTGCCTACGGCCGCCGCCAGGCTCTTGATGATCTGCTCCAGCGTCGCTTGCAGTTTGTCGGCGTCCTTGACCTTCAAGAGTACGGTTTGCCCCAGGGTGAACGGCCCGTCGCCGGGCGAGGTGTAGTAGGCCACCTGATCGCCCAGCGATCCTAGCAGATCCTTGCGTAGATCGACGCCGAGCAGGTCATTGGCCTGCTTGCGGATCTCCTGCACCTTCGGCACATCGTCCGGCGAGATGAGGCGGACGATGTGCTCGGCGGCTTGCAGTGCCGTGTCGTGGAAGGCGGCCGCGTCGAAGTTGGTCATCGTCCAACTCGTCACGTCCGGCGGCATCGGCGGCACGTCGCCTAAGCGGAACGGCTTGCCGGTCAGCAACGTAAGCAGTCCCTTCCGTGGGCCTGGCATGTCCCATTCGATCAGGCCGCGCTCGGCACGGCCCTCGAAGCCGGAATACATCACTAGGCTGCGCAGGCCCGTCAGCCCCAGGTCGTCGAGCAGCTTGGCGACATCCTTGTTGCGCTTGGCCCCCAGTTTCACGAAGGCGGCCACGTCCACGAACGCGCGGCGCTGGTCTCGAACTGGTTGAACCCGGCCAGACGCTTGAACAGCGGGCTGCCGCTCAGGGCCGCGCGGCCGGAGGCGGTCATGTTCTTGACGACCGTTTCGGGGTTATCGCTGCCGAGCGTAACGACGGCGTGTTTGCCCTCGACCCACCAGGCCAGATGCACCGGCGACAGATCGAGATTGGCGACCGTGCGTTCGGCGAATTTCTGTTCTTTGACCGGCGTCTTGGCGAGGCTGGCGGCCAGGCGCAGGTCGCCGAACAGCGGTTCCGGCTTGGCCCCCATGCCGGGCAGAATGAAGAAGACCTGCGCCTGCGGCGGGTCGAGTTGGCGCAGTTCCGCGGCGATGACGAAACCGTTCCTGGCAATGATCGGGAAGAGCGTGGCGGCGGCCTTGGCGTCGGTTTGCATCCGCATCAAGGTCTTGGGATTTTCGCCGCGTCCGAGCAGGTCCTTGGTCAACTCCGAGCCGGCGTACGTTTGCAGTTTGGCGAACAGACCAGTTATGAACCGGCCCGTGTCGCCGCTCATCATCTGGCCGAGGCTGGTCCGGGAATACGCGGCCTGGTGGGCGTCGATGCCGTCCCAGCGCAGGAAAATCTGCGTCGTCGCCGGCAAGAGCTGTTCCGGGGTGTCCTCGGCCGCCCGGATCGCGCCGGGAACGAGGACGAGCAACAAGGCCAACCCATGTGGATACCGCATCGAGAGGCTCCTTGGTGAAGGGGGGCAAATCGCCGGGGGCGATGGCCGGGATGTCTGGATCCTGCGTGGATGTGCTCGCAACCGTCGATTTTGGTAGTATGACGCTCCGCGGAATGGTTCGCAAGCGCGAAGTCGGCCGGCCGCGACCCCGCTTCGCCGGGGTGATTGCGTGCCTGTGCCCGCATTGATAGAATCAACGTGTTGTTGAGATAACGCTTCCTCTTGGGACCGTGCCGTCCGGCTCGTGGTTATCCGAGTGCCGGTGAGGAGAGAAGGACGGCGGAAACTGGCGAGTCGCTGCGATGCGTGATCCGTTCTTCTGGTCGATCCCGCTGGGCCGTGCGTTCGGCATCACGATCCGGGTCCACTTGCTCTTCCCCGTCGTGGCGATCGCGATGATCCTGCGCTACGCCTTCAAAAACGACCCCCCCGCGTTCGATGGCACCTGGATCGACGCCGCCGTCGTGACGGGGCTGTTTTTCATCTCGGTCCTCTGCCACGAGTTCGGTCACTGCTTCGCGGCCCGCTGGGTGGACGGCGACGCGACGGAAATCATGATGTGGCCCCTGGGCGGTCTCGCTTCCGTGGACCTGCCGCATCAGCCGCGCGCTCACTTCATCACCGCCGCGGCCGGCCCAGCCGTCAACATCCTGTTCGCCCTGATCTGCGGCCTGTTGCTGGCGTTCGCGGTCGATAAGTCCTATCAGCCGCCCTGGAACCCGCTCTGGTACCCGTTCCGCTGGGACCGGGCCGGGGGTGTCGGACTGTATCCGTGGAGCGGCGGCGACCCGGAGGTTGTGCAGTCCATCTGGACCATCCTGCTGGCCCGACTCTTCTGGGTCAACTGGGTATTGTTTTTGTTCAACATCATTCTGGTCTGCTTCCCGATGGACGCCGGCCGGATGCTACAAAGCGCCCTGTGGCCGAACCTCGGCTACCGGCAGGCGACGCTGGTCCTCATCTACTCCGGTTTCGTCTACACCGTCCTCGTCGGTCTCGTGTCCATCGTCTGCAACGAAATCCTTGTCTTCTGTCTCGCGGTGTTTATCTACGTTTCCTGCCGCACCCAGCTCTTCATCCTGGAGACCGGCGGCGAGGAAGGTCTGTTCGGCTACGATTTCTCGCAGGGCTACACCAGTCTGGAGCGCGACCAACCGCGCCAGGCCACCCGGCGGACCAGTTGGTGGAAGCGCTGGCTGGACAACCGGCGCGCCCGCAAGCTGGAACGCGAGACTCGGACGCGCGAAGCCGACGAGCGCCGCCTCGACGAACTGCTGGAGAAAGTCCAGCGACAGGGCATGGGCGCCCTCACCGACGAGGAGCGCCGTTTCATGAAGCGCGTCAGCGACCGTTATCGCAACCGAAATTAGCTGTGGTCGGTATTCGATCGCCCCAAATGAGGGGAACCTTTTCGTCCCGGCGGCCACTATACTGATGTGGACTGAACCCGAAACCACCGACCACGAAGAAGTATTGTCATGGCCGACCTCATCCAACCGCGCACGCTGAAGGGCTTCCGCGATTACCTGCCGGCCCTGATGATCCCGCGCGAATATATGCTCGACCAGGCCCGGCGCGTTTATCGCTCGTATGGCTTTGCCCCCATTGATACGCCGGCCCTGGAATACGAGGAGATCCTGAGGGGAAAGGCCGGCGAGGAATCGGACAAGCTCATTTACAGCTTCGAGGATCATGGCAACCGCCGCGTGGCCCTGCGCTTCGATCTGACCGTGCCGTTCGCCCGCTTCGTCGCCCAGTATATCGGACAAATCGGCACGCCCTTCAAGCGCTACGCGATGGGTCCGGTCTGGCGCGGCGAGAACACGGGTCATGGCCGTTATCGCGAATTCTGGCAGTGCGATTTCGACACCATCGGCACCACGTCGAACGCCAGCGACATTGAAGTTGCGCTGGTTATACACGATCTCATGCGCGCCTGGGCTTCGAGCGCTTCGAGATCCGCATCAACAACCGTCTGGTGCTCAACGGCTTGTTGGAAGAACTGGGATTGGCCGGCCAAACGGCACCGCTTTTGCGCGCGCTCGACAAACTGCCCAAGATCGGTGCCGATGCGGTGTGCGCCGAAATGGCCGACAAGGGCGGCGTCGGCAGCGCCCAGGCCGAGCGTGTGCTCGCGCTGGCCGGGATGCAGGGCAGCAATACCGAGATCCTCACGCGCCTCGAGCGCGAGTTCGGCGCTAATCCGCGCGGCCGACGGCATCGCCCGTCTGCGCGAACTGGTCACGGTGGCCCGCGAGGCTGGCGTCGCCGACGAGCGCATTCGCCTTGATCTGTCCATCGCCCGCGGCCTGGATTATTACACCGGCACGATCTACGAGACGTTCCTGACCGACAAGCCCGACATCGGCAGCGTTTGCTCCGGCGGCCGTTACGATAACCTCGCCAATTTGTACACGAAGCAGGTGTTGCCGGGCGTCGGCGCGTCGCTCGGACTCGACCGCCTGTTGGCCGCGATGGAGGAAATGAACCTGCTACCGAAAGTGAGTACGCCCGCGCCGGTGCTGCTGGTGCAGTTCGCCCCCGAGTACATGGGCGCGTATCAGCGGATGGCGCGTCACCTGCGCGGCGAGGGGATCGGAGTCGAGGTTTACCCGGAGGCGAAGAAGGTCGGCCAGCAGTTGAAGTACGCCGAGTCGCGCGGCTTCCGCGTCGCGCTGATCGCCGGGCCGGACGAATTCACCCAGGGGATGTGGCAAATCAAGGATCTGGCGCGGCGCGAAATGATCAACGTGCCGGGAACCGAAGTCGTGCCGGCCATCCACACGGTGCTGAGCGCGATGTGACCGGGAGTCCTCATGGATCGCAGCAACCACTATGAGGCCGCATTCGAGGCGTACCTGCAATGGCACCGCCTCTGTTACGTGGCCGTCGATGAGACGCGCCGGCCGATGCTCGGCGCGTCGCCGGTCAAGAGCCTCGATTTCATCGTCTTCGGCGAGAACGGCGCCCGCCTGGTCGTGGACGTGAAGGGCCGCCGCTTCCCGGCCGGACTCGCCGGCAAGCAGCGCCGCGTCTGGGAGTGCTGGTCCACGCGCGAAGACATCGACGGCTTGCAGCGCTGGGTGGACCTGTGGGGACCGCCGTATCAGGGCTTGCTCGTCTTTACCTACCACGTCCTGCCGTGCGTGGAATTGCCGGTCGATACCGAGGATCTGTGGACGTGGCGTGGCCGGCGTTATCTATTCCGCGCGGTGGAGGTGGACGATTACCGTCGGCAGATGCGCGTCCGCAGTCCCAAGTGGGGCACCGTCACTTTGCCTCGAGAGGCGTATCGCTCGCTTGTGCGGCCGTTACACCACTATACGCAAGTCGGGACCAAGGTGCCGCCGAGTGCGGCTGACCTGCGCGGATGACTGGGACAACTGGGTCGAACCCGGCGAGTACGCGGATTTTCCTTGGTGAGCGTCAACCCCTTCCCTTACACCCGTTCGTTCGATCCGCCCCTAGAGGATCATTGATGCCTCCGAGCGAGCCGCGCAACCCGCTGTACATGCTCCTTCTGCTGGCAAGCTTGCTGTTCGTCATCACCGCGCTGGCCTACGCTTTCGTGCCGGTCCTCGAAGAAAAAGCGGTCGCGGCGGGGCAGCCGCCGCCTCCGTCGGAGTTCCGCGACGCCCTGCGCAACACCGGCTGGCGCTGGTTGCTCGGCGAAGTCGGCGCCATCGTTATCCTCGGCGTGGCCAGCATGGCCCTCGATCGGCTGCGGAGCTTGCAAAAGCAGCGCGCGGGAGTGACAATCCCTCCAGGGAAAGAGGAGAAACCGTCAACCTAGCCCTGGTGGGTCATGCCGAACTTCGCACAACGCACCGCCGAGCTTCGCCGCCTCATCGATCACCACAATTACCAGTATTACGTCGAGGACAAGCCCGATATCTCCGACAAGGAGTTCGACCGGCTGCTGAAGGAACTCGAAGACCTGGAGGCGGCCCATCCCGAACTGGTCACGCCCGACAGCCCGACCCGGCGCGTCGGCGGACAGCCCATCGACGCCTTCAAGACGGTGGCGCACCGCGTGCCGATGCTATCGATCGGCAAGGCGTTCAGTGCCGACGAGTTGCGGGCTTTTGATGGCCGAGTCCGCAAGGTGCTGGGCAAGGAACCCCTCAAGTACGTCGTCGAACTGAAGATCGACGGCGTGGCCGTGTCGCTGACGTACACCAACGGATTGCTTAGCCTCGGCGCGATGCGCGGCAGCGGCAAGGCCGGCGATGACATCACCGAGAACTTGAAGACGGTTCGTGGCGTGCCGCTGCGTTTGCGGGCGGACAAACCGCCCGCGCTGTTCGAGGCGCGCGGCGAAGTGTACATGTCCAAGGCCGACTTCGCCCGGCTCAACGAGGAAGTCGCCGCCCGCAGCGAAACTCGGTACGCCAATCCGCGCAACCTCACATCCGGCTCGCTCAAGCAGCTCGACTCGCGCCTCGTCGCCAAGCGCCGCCTGCGCCTGTTCTCCTACTCCCTCGGTAGTGTCGAGGGCATCACGATCAAGTCGCATCTCGAAGCCCTCGATTTGCTGCGTCAGTACGGCTTCCCGGTCAATCCCGACATCAAGGCGTTCGACACGATGGAGGAGGCCATCGCCTATTGCGCGAGCTGGCGCAGAAGCGTTTCGACCTGCCGTATGAGACGGATGGCATGGTCCTCAAGGTCAACGACTTCGATCAGCAGCGCCGGCTCGGCGCGACCAATAAGGAGCCGCGCTGGGCGGTAGCGTACAAGTTCGAGACCGAGCAGGCGATCACAAAAATCCGCGAGATCCAGATCGACGTGGGCAAGGACGGCGTCCTGACCCCGGTGGCCGTCTTCGATCCGCCGGTGCCCCTGTGCGGCACGACCGTCTCGCGCGCCTCGCTGCACAACGCCGCGCAAATCGAGCAAAAAGATGTGCGCATCGGCGATAGTGTTGTGGTGGTCAAGCGCGGCGAGATCATCCCCTATGTCGAGCAAGCCCTGCACGACGCCCGCACGGGACAGGAGAAGGTTTTCAAGTTTCCCACGAAATGTCCGGTGTGCGGCGCGCCGGCCGTCCGCGAAGCGGACGCCCCGACGCCGCGCTGCACGGCCACGGCGACCTGTCCCGCCCAGCTGCAAGGACGCATCGAGTCGTTCGCCAAGCGCGAACGTATGGACATCGAGGGTATCGGCGAAAAGCTCGCGGAACAACTCGTTTCGAGCGGTCTCGTGAAATCGGTCGCGGACCTGTATCGGCTGTCGAAGGCGCAGTTGATCGGCCTGGAGCGCATGGGCGATCTGTCGGCGCAGAACCTGCTCGATGCCATCGCGGAGAGCAAAAATCGTGGCCTGGCTCGGTTGCTCGCCGGCCTGAGTATTTACGGCGTCGGCGAGGCGATGGCACCGCTACTCGTGGACGAGTTTCCCACCATCGACGCGTTGCTGGCCGCCTCGAAAGACGAACTGGCGAGCGTCAAGGGGTTTGGCCCGCGCCGCGCCGAGAGCGTGTACAACTTCTTCCACAGCCCGGCCGGCGAAAAGCTGGTCCAGGATTTCCGCGATGCGGGCGTGAAACTGATCGAGGACGTGAAGCCGAAAAAGAAAGGCGGCGCCCTCGCCGGCAAGACCGTCGTCGTCACCGGCACGTTGCAAAAGTACAGCCGCAAGGAGATCGAGGACACGATCAAGGATTACGGCGGCAAGGCGACGGGCAGCGTGTCGAAGAAGACGGATTACGTTGTCGTGGGCGACGACGCCGGCAGCAAGGCCGATAAGGCCCGGCAACTGGGCGTCCCGACCTTGAGCGAAGAAGAGTTCGAGAAATTGATCGGCGTTCGATAAACCGCGTCGGTTATCGCCCTTGAGGGTGAGGGTTCCCTCGCTCTCAAGACCCGACGTGCTGCAAATCTTGCAATCCCATCTCGTCCAGAAACATTGTCCCGCCGGTCGGCTCGTGGTTGCGCTCTTTGCAATAGGTCAGCGTCAGCCGGTCTCTGCGCGCGTCATCGCCACGTAAAGCAGACGCCGGGCTTCGTGGATCTCGTCCTCGCGCCCGTTGTCCAAAGCGTAATGTCCCGGTATCTGGCCGTCCTCGACACCGGCGATGTACACGCGCGAAAACTCCAACCCCTTGGTGGCGTGAAACGTCAGCAAATTCACGCGGTCCTCCTCGATGCCGGCGCCGTCGGAGCGCGACAGGGCGGTGCGGTCGAGCAGTTCCTGGATGGCCTCGTCGCAGTTCGTCGCCCGCACCATTGCCATGAGCCGGGACAGACGGGCATACGATTCGGGATAGCGGTCGCGCAGCGTCGGCTCGCCGCAGCCGCCGTGCCAGCCGCTGCCGCCCATACGGTCGAGCAGTTCCTGTAGCGGAGGACAGCGCAGACAGAAGCGCTCGGACTCCTCAGTAAAGGCGTCCACGACGGCCGGCGGACGCCGCAATTCGCGCCAGCTTGCGGCATCGAGGATGGCGACATCTTCGGGATGCGACGGCGGGCGGCCTTCCAGCGCCGCGCCCAGGGCGACGCAATCGAGAAGGTTCGCCAGGCAGGTACGGCGCGAGCGTCGCAGTCGTTCTTCCTGCAAACGCTCGAACACCTGCACCAAACACAGCGAATCGTCGAGGGCGTGGTGATTGGGCCGTAAGGCGACGCCGAAGCGGATGGCCAATCCCTCCAGCCGAAGACTGGCGCCGGCGAACAGCTTGCGCCAGCGGAAGGGTGTCGAAAAAGGTCAGGCCGTGCGTGCCCTGCCAGTCGGCCGTCAGACGCTCCAGAAGCGGGATGTCGAAGCGATGGCCGTTGTGAGCCACCAGCACATCGTCGCCGACGAAGGCGCGGAAGCGCGGCCAGATTTCGCGCAGGCTCGGCTGGCCGACCAGCTCCGCGTCGGTGTAACCGTGTACCGCCGTCGCCCCCGGCGAAATAGGCCGGTTCGAGCGCAGCAGCGAACGGAACGTGTCAATCACCCGGCCGTCACGCACCTTGGCGGCAGCCAGCTCGATGACCTCGCAGCGGTCGATGTCCAGCCCGGTCGTTTCCGTGTCGAAGGCGACGTAAGCGGCGAGCGACTTTCGGTAGCGCCGGCCCTCGATCACTTGCAGCGCCTTGAAAACCTCCACGATGCGCAAGCGTTCCGATGGGGAACGGAGATCGAGTGACAGTTCATTGTCACTGGGTGGAGACTCCGGGGCGCGATACTCGATAGCCAGTTCGGGCAGCGCCCGGCGGAGCATCACTTTGACGGGAATTTCCAGGCCGCCTGCCGGTGTCAGTACAACGCGACCACCGTTGCCGATGGCGTGCAACAGTCGATCGGCCAGCGTGCGGGCCGTGGGCAGGCTGTCGGGATCGTTCAAAAGAGCCTGGCATTTCTCCAGCGGGCTGTCGAGCTGGCCGATCCCCTGCGCGAACACCGCCTCGACGAGGCCGGGCAAGTCGCCGTGGGCCTGGCGCAGCCCCTTGAGGTTTTCCACCTGATACAGAAAGCGCCAGCAGCGGGCGGCGTCGGCCGCGCCGGCCTGGTCGCCGTGCGAACGCAAGCGGTCGAGCAGCGTCGGACCCGGCGCGCGCGCACGTCGAGAAGAAGCGGTTCGGGCAAGACCTTGGCGGCCAGGTTCTCGACATGCAGATCGGATTGCGGGTTGGCGACGACCCGCAAGGAGGCCAGCAATTGCACGATAACCGGGTCGTCGGACAGCGATTCGCCGCGGGCCAGGCGACACGGGAGGCCCGCTCGCAACAAGGCTTCCTCGAACAGCCGGCCCATCTGGTGCGTCCGGTACAGGATGGCGTATTCGCCGCGCCGCAGTCCCGACGTCTGCTGGTCCTTCGCCATGTCGGCCGCGATCCATGCGGTCTCCTCGTTCTCGTCGGCGCAGGCGATCGCACGCACGGGGACGGCCGATTCGCGCACGGCGCGGATGCGCTTGGCGAAGAACGGTTCCGCGGGAGGCAGGATTCGCCGCGCCGCCTCGAAAATCTTCGTCGAACAACGGCAATTGATGTCGAGAAGGATGGGGGCGTCCACGGCAAAGTCGGCGACGAAGCGGTGCATCACGCGCGGGTCCGCGCCGCGCCAGGAAAAGATCGACTGTTCGTCGTCGCCAACCGCGAACAGGCTGCGATGCACGCCGGCCAGCAGCTTGAGGACGGCATACTGCGTCGGATCGAGATCCTGAAATTCATCGACGAGCAGATGGTCCCAGACGCCCCGCCATGTGGTCAACGCGGCCGGGCTGCTTTCCAGTAGCTTGCAGGTCAGCGCCAGGATTTCGTCAAAGTCGATGAGGTGGTTCGAGCGCAGCTCACGGTTATAGTTCCAGAACAGCGCCTCATCCGCGCCGGCCAAGGGGTGATTCTGCTGGCGGCGGCGTCCGAAGGAGCCGAGGAGGGCGCGATGGCGGCGCGTATGCACACCGAGCCGGCCCAGCACCAGGCGCTGATGCTCCTCGTCGGCGACGCCGAAACCGGCGGGCAGGCCGACGCCGTGGCCGTGCGTCCGCAGGACACGCAGGCACAGCGCATGAATCGTCCCGAGCGTCATCTGCTCCACGTCACCGCCCAGACCGTGGCGCAAACGCTCGGCGATCTCGCCGGCCGCCTTGTTGGTGAAGGTCAGGGCGCAGACGCGGCGCGGGTCGGCGCCGTGGCGGAGCAGGAAGGCGATGCGGCCGGTCAGGCAGCGCGTCTTGCCGGCGCCGGGGCCGGCCAGCACGAGTAGAGGGCCGACCGGGGCCGACACCGCACGCCATTGCGCGTCGCTGAACGTCAGTCCCATCAACTCGGGTGGGTTCATGCGAACGGCCTCGGCACGGATCGGGCCCTGGGACGGGTGAACGGTCGTGCCGTTATTGTGGAGCGCGTGCCCGAATGACGCAACCTCGGCCGGAGTTCCGTGCGAAACCGTGGGCGGGTCGATCCGACGAAAAAGCGCGTTTTGCGGCGTTTAGCGGGTGGGAAGTGATTGACCGCATCGGTTCGCCGGGTGAGAATGACTGCGCCGGCGCTTCCATCGGTCCGGGACAGGGCGGTGTTGATGGACCCACCGGGTCGGGAAAGGCGGCTCCTCATGCTGGAACCTCGTTGGCTGGAATGCAAAAGGCCGGCGCCGATGCTGCGCTATCTGTCGGAGCGCGCCAGCCCGCGCAAGCTGCGTCTGTTCGTCTGCGCCTGCTGCCGGCGGCTGGGGCCGTGGCTGCGCGGCGAGGCGAGCCGGCAGGCGCTGGAGGAACTGGAGCGCCTGGCGAACGCCCGGCGAACACGGACGCCGACGCGGGCGGTGCAAAATCTCGCTCAGCAAGGCGTGGAGGCGGCGCGCGAACGGGCGCAGGCGGCGGCGCTGGTCCGGCAAGAAGCGGATCAAAGTCGATCCGCCGTCTGGGGGTCGATCTGGGCGGGCGATCCTCCCCATCCCTCCGCTCTGATCCGCAGCGCGGCCGAGGCGCTGGCGGCCCGGGCGGACGTGGAGGAGCAGCAGCTCGTCCTGATGGCCGCCCAACTCCTGGAAGGCATTGCGACGGAAGGGGTGGATAGTACCGAGGTCTCCGAAAGGGTCGCCTCGTATGTCGGGCTGGGACGGCTGGCGGCGATCCTGCGGGTCGCGCTCGGTTCGCTGGATGCATCGCGCCGAGGAGGAGGCGGAGCGCCCCGTGTCGCGTTCCAAGGCGGCGCTCCGTGCCTCCCAGGCGCAACATTGGATCGAGGAGCAGGAGAATCGGTTGCAGGGAGAGGACGAGCAGCCGGAGGGGCGGGCGGCCCGGCGCGAACGCCGTGCCCAGTGCGACCTTCTCCGCGACCTATTTGGTAACCCGTTCCGTCCCGCGGTGATCGAGCCGACCTGGCTGAAATGGAATGACGGTTGCGTGATCAAACTGGCCCGCGCCATTTACGAAGAGAGGAAATATCAGGACATGAAGATCCTGGCCGACGCCCTGGAGGAGGCCGGCTGCACCAACGCGGACATCCTCACCCACTGCCGCCAGACGGGCGAGCACGTCCGTGGCTGCTGGGTGGTCGATCTCTTGCTGGGGCTGACATAGTTTTCCGTGGTTGCTATCATGCCCTTCTCATTACTGGCATCTATAATCTCCCTGAGCGGGGGGTGTAAGCCCCTCGCTCAGGGAATTCGGCGTGATGCGATAGGGAGTGCGATCCGATGCCCGTTCGATTTGACTGTCCTACCTGCAAAACGTCTTACGACGTGGACGACGAGTTGGCCGGCAAGATGATTATGTGCCGGGGATGCCAGAAGCGCGGCCAGGTCCGTGCAGCCGCCGCCTCCCATCCCGCCGCCCCGACCGCTGCCCCCGCACCGGCCGCGACCGCAACCGCCACTTCAACCGCAACCGCGACGAGCCTGGCCAAAACCGGCCTGGCTCAACTCCCACCGACGCGACGAGAAGCGATGTCGTCGATGTGGCTCTACGGAATCCTGGCGGTCGGGTCGATCGTCACCGGGGCCGTTCTGGCCAAGACGAGGGTCCTGCGAAATTTATCGTTCGGAACGGAAGAAGAACCCGATCCGCGACGCCGCAAAGGCCCCCGGCCCGACGGCACTCCTCCCGGCGGGCCTCCTCCGAAGGGAGGGCTGCCTCCGAAGGGAGGAACGAAAGGTCCCTGATTGCATCCGGATGGGAAACCTCTCTCCCACGATTCTCTATCAGCCCGCGCTGACGGCAGCGCGGGTTGATCCGCTTGGTGGCCCGAACTTCTGAGCTTCAGCCAAACCTGCTGAGAAAGAGATGGGAAAGGCCGTTTGCCACTTTGCCAAATCGCCAGTCCTTTGGCATAGGGGAAAATGTCAAAAAAGTCTGCAAAACAAGCCATTTACGAGGCTACTTTGCCAGATTGCCACTTTGCCAACAGAACCAGCGCACTCCGGATTCGGGAAGCCAGCTTCCCAAAAGAATGAAAAAAGTAAGTCCTATTCATGGGGGCGCGAAAATTGCTATAAATGTTATTAATGCGCGGTGAAACGGATGACCCTGAGCGATTTTCTCGACTCTCTCCCTTCCCTGGAATGCGATCATGAAGCGGTTCTTGTATGGCATGGCGGCCCTGGTTCTGATCGCGAGCATCCCGGCCACGGGGCGGGCGGGCATGATGCTCACCCCGGACGGCGTGGCGGCGGGGTTCCAACTGACCACCTTCGCCGACGGTTTCCCCTCCGACCCGACCACGAACGTCGGTCCGCTGGGCATTACCTTCGCTCCCGGCGGCGGAGTCATGGTCTCGGGCTATCCGGGCGACGTTCGGGTTTTTCCCACCGACACCGATGGCCAGCACATCGCGTCCGTCTCTGTGGCCCAGAATTATGGGTTGAGCAACGCCGTCGGACTGGCCCAGGCGGGCGGCAATTACTACATGGCCCAGCAGGTCAACGGCCAGGTCGTGCAGGTCAACCCCAACGGCAAGTTTAACAGCGTCCTGGTGTCGGGCATCTTCAACGCCACGGGGTTGGCCGTCGATCCGACCAATGAGCATTTGTTCGTCAGCACAATCCTCCACAACCAGATTTACGAAGTCGATCCCGTCAACCGGACCAAGACCTTGTTCGCTTCGGGGCAGGCGGACGGTTTAGCCGTCAACTCCACGGGCACCATTCTGTATGCCGCCCTCCGTACGCCCACCTACCAGCATGTGGTCGGTTACTCCATTGCGACGGGCGCGCTCGTGTTCGATTCCGGTCCCATAAACGGCGACCTGGACGGCATCGCCCTCGGTACGGGCGTCCTGGCCAACAACCTGTTCGTCAACACCCACGCGGGGACGCTCTTGGAGATCAATTTGGCCACCCTCGCCATCACGACGATCGCGGACGGCGGATCGCGCGGCGATTTCGTGGCGGCGGACCCCAACGGTACGCTGCTGTTGACGCAGGCCGACAGCGTTTTGCGTTTATCTCCGCCGCCTCAAGGCGGCTTTGGGAACGGCAGCGGAGGGCCGGGGGGAGGCGTCGTATCGCCCGAACCTACCAGCCTAACTCTCCTGGCCGTCGGCTTCGCTGGGATGGCCGGATACTATTATTGGGACCGGCGAAGGTT
Organism: uncultured Planctomycetota bacterium; assembly: GCA_963767535.1. Taxonomy (GTDB): domain Bacteria; phylum Planctomycetota; class Planctomycetia; order Gemmatales; family Gemmataceae; genus JAJPHU01. Next base: position 1,307,043 of record CAVYEC010000003.1, on the reverse strand, counting down.
TTCCCCGCGACCTGTTTGATCCGTGCGGCTTCCTATCTGCCGAGATAAACCCGTCGTAATTTGAGCAGGGAACTTCCTCCCGGCAACCCGCGATTCCCATCCGTCAGGGCGGAATTCAGCGCGGACCAGGTTTCGCCCGGCGCCTCGGCGACCGGACCGGACGCCTTGGTGGGCCACTCGCCGGTGCGCTGATAATGGCTCTCCACCCAGGCGACGATCTGCTCGACGCGCAGGAGCGGTTTGCCGCTCTTGGGGTTCGACCCACGCTGTTTGCTGAGTAGTTGGGCTAGAGAGGAGCCGCCCGGCAGCCCGCGCAACCCGTACGTCAAGGCGTCGCTCACCTTCGCCCAGGTTTCGCCCGGCGCTAGAATGATCGCTCCATCTCCGACACGGGGCCATCTCCCCGTCCGCACAAAATGAGCGTCGGCCCATTGCAAAATAAGCTCGATCGTCAACGATTGACGCCCTGACATGCTCGCCTCCTCACCGTCCGGGCACCACATGGGGACCGTCGCATGGACACTCGCGCGATCGTCCCCCGCCACAACCCACGCACTTTCCTGCGCCGCGGAAAGCCCGTTGGTTCGCGGGAAGGGCAAAAGTCTAATTGGGTTAGCACGCTTCGGTCACTATACCTCCCTTCTAAGTCTTAAATTGAACTCAAGCTTGGCCGATACCACGGTGCGCCTACGGCAATCGTCGCCTGGATGGGGAAGAAGGCACGGGAGTTGCTTTAGAGAAAAGTAGATTTCGCCCGAGTCTCCCTACGGAACGGGGAGGCCAAGTCTCGGGGATCTTCGCCCCCCTGGTGTGCTTCCCTACCAACCCCCCGCCCCCGAAGAGGCCTATCATGTTCTGGAATCTTTTCCGCTCCCGCAAGCCTTCCAAAGCGCCTACCCCTGTTTCTGCCCGGCCCCACCTGGAATCACTCGAAGATCGCACGGTGCCGGCCGTGGTCCCGACGGTGGCGGGAGGCTCCGAGGTGGCGGGACTGCTCGCCAACCCGGTCGTGGCTAGCGCGTTCGCCCCCCTGACCAATCAACTGGCGGGAGCGGTTGCCGCCTTTCAGAGCGCCTCGCTGGCCAACGCTCAGCTTTTCGCCACCACCTTGAGCAGCACGTTTCATTTGGGGATTTCGTCGCCCCTGGTCAACGCTTTTGAACAGGCCTTCTTGATGGAATCCGAAGCATCGCTGTTCGGGACGAGCCAGTCGCTGCTCAATTTCGATCCATTCCTGGCCGCCAACGCGCAATTTAATACGGTGTTCACGAACCTGGGTTCGTCCCTCCTGGCGAATCCTATGTTCCTCAGCTCGGGCGGCCCGTTCGCGGCGAGCGCGTTGAGCTTCAACTCTCCCAACCAGCTATCGCAGTTTTTGACGGGTATCGGCGGCCCCAACTCGTTCGGTTTCGGCGGCACGATCCTACCGGGCGGCACGGGCACGAGCGTGGCGGGTCTGGGCGGCAACGGGTTCGGTACGGTGGGGTTGAGCGGTACGGGCTTCGGCAGCACGTCGCCCCTCAGCGGCGTGGGCGGACTGGGAAATGTCGGCAGCTTCTTCTTCGGAACGGTGCCGTTCTACTTTTCGGACGGCATCGTCAGCCCCGCTAACATGGCCGACGCCTTCTCGAGCATGGCCGAGAACTTCACCTTCTCGGGCAATTCCTCGCTGGGCGGGACGGTGCCTCTAAACGCGGATTCGCTGAACTATCTGGCCCAAACCTTCTCGTTCATCCCGAAGCTCCCCCCCGGCGCCTCCACCATTCCGAATAACTTCGGCTCTCTGGGACAGGCCGCTTCCACCGCGACAACCTCCCCGTAACCGTTTGCACCCACGCGCGGCGTCCGCAAGGGATCCTTGCGGACGCCGCGTGTAAATCTACCTGTCTTTGCTTTTGTCGGTTGCCTTGGTTGGGAGCTTGAACGAGGTCAGGAATGTTTCGGCGTCGCCGGCCCCCATCTGTTCCTTGCTCCCGGACACTGCCGCCTCGTAGAGACGTACTCCGGCGGACAGGATGCGCAGACGAGCCTGTCCCTTTTTCGTCTGGATGTGATACTCCCGGCCGTCGGTGCGGCCCTGCTTGAGGTCCTTCTCCTCCGTCACCTTGCCCTTCACTTCCGACAGAAACGCATCGCGGAGCATCTCGTAGCGCTGTTCGCGGGCGAGTTTTCGACTGAGAGCGTACGGTAACAGATACGCCGCCGCGCTGAAGGTCGGCCCGCCCTTGACTTGCCCCTGGATCAAACACACCTGGACCGCTTGCCCGCTGACGCTCAGTGTGCGCTCGCGCTCGGTTCGGCGCTTTTTCCGGCAGCCAGACCGAGAAAGACTTATCTTTGGGCTGGTACTCCTTCCATCCCGTGGGCGGTCCCTTCGTTTCGGCCGCTATCAGGAAGGGTAAAACGACGAGGACGGGAAACATTCGCCGGGCGCGCATCGCCACGCTCCTTTCGGCCCATCGCCGGGGTGTTTTTGACGACGGTGCGATTGTAACCGGGAGCCGGACGGCGGCAACATTTTTCTCCACGGCAGAGCGGGAAATGCGTTTAATGGCTCTCCAGCCACGCCCGCACCTCGTCGATGACCGGATCGGGTGTCGAGGTGCCGGCGGTCAGTCCGACGATCGTGCAGTCGGCGAACCACTCGGGGCGCAGCTCGGAGGCGCGGGCGACGAGATAAGCGGGCCGGCCCAGCGAGCGGGCCAATTCGGCGAGCTTGCGGCTGTTGTTGCTGTCCGGGCCGCCCACCACGACGACGACATCCGTCTGCGCCGCCAGGTCGCGCAGCGCCTGCTGGCGGTCCTTGGTGGGCTGGCACACCGTATCGACGAACTGAATGTCCGTGCCGGGGAGACGCCGGCGCATCGCCTCGACCAGCTTCCGCACGCGCTCCAGGGGTTGCGTGGTCTGGGAGACCACACCTAGCCGCAGGGCCGGCTCCCGTTCGACGCGGGCAGCCAACAGTTCCAGATCCGCTTCGTTCTGAATGATGGTGCAGTCGTCGAGGTCGCCGACGAGGCCGCGCACTTCGACATGCTGCGGTTGGCCGATGACAACGGGGTGTCGCCCTTCGTCCACGAGGCGGGCCAGGGCGCGATGGGCGCGCGTCACAAGCGGACAGGTGGCGTCGTGGACAGCCAGGCCGCGCTCGCGCAACTCGAGGCGCACGCGGTCGGCGACGCCGTGGGCGGTGAGCAGCACGGCCGGCGTGTGAATGTCGTCCTGATCCGTGACACGGACGGCGCCGGCGGCGTCGATGCGAGCGACCACGTCGGGGTTATGCACGAGGTCGCCCAGAATAGTGAGCGGCCCCTGGCGCGTCAGGTCGAGAGCGAGGTCGATGGCGTCACGGACGCCGAAACACATGCCGAAGTGGTCCGCCAGGCGTACTTGCATGAGGGCGCTTTCCTTTTTTCCGCGGGCCGGCGCAGCCACGGCTGCCAGCACGGCCTTCCGTGCCGATCCTACTCGGATAACCGTCCGTGTCTGTTCCGAGTTAACGAGGCGTGCCTCAGGCGCGGTTCCGGCCGCGTCCCTGCCGCACGATGGCTTCCAGGTGGTCCAGGTAACTGGTGAAAGCCTGTTTGCCGGCGCGCGTGAGCTGGCAGCTCGTCTGCGGCCGGCGGCCGACGAATTGCTTGTCGATCGTGACGTAGCCTTTCTCTTCGAGTTTCTGCAAATGCACGCTGAGGTTGCCGTCGGTCATGCCGAGGGCGTCGCGCAGCTCGGTGAAGGTCAGGCGCGGCGCCGCCGCCAGCGCCGAGACGATGGCCAGCCGGCCGCGCTCGTGCAGCAGCGGGTCGAGTTCCTCGAAGAGGCGTTTGAATGCGTTCACGAAAGGATCCCTCCGTTCGGCACCGATTCCTAATCCCCTGAGCGGGGGGCGTAAGCCCCCTGAGTCTTCCCTCAGGGGGCTTACGCCCCCCGCTCAGAGGGTTGAAACCGACGCTAAACGAATCACGCCACCGAACGAAAGATGCGGCACGGCGCGCTCCCGGCGCTCGACGACGAGCAAGGCGGCGCCCAGTCCGATATGTCCCAGGCCGAAGGCGATACCCATCATCAGAGTGGCCCAGCCCGTCCCCACGGCGAGGGTCAGCGCGCCAGGCCGAGCATGACGATGCCCAGCCAGCGGATGGCCGACGGCGCGTAGGCGGAGGTGGCCAGCGCCCCCTGGCCGTAGCAGAGCATCCACACGCCGGGCAGCGCCAGGTGATCGCCGCGGGCGAAGAAGTACACGGTCAGCGCCAGCGCCGCCGCCAGCGAGGGTGTCAGCGCCAACAGGACCATGCGCGTCTGCCGCGACCACACGCGTTCCCCGCGTTCCCGGCCGCGCATCATCGTGCCGACGAAACTACCCAAAAGGGAGCTGGCGAAGACGAAGGCCCAGACCGCGCCGAAGGCAACCGGGTCGGCGGCGTCGAGGAAGAGGAAGGCCAGGGCGCCGAGGACAGCCAGGGTGCCGGCCGCCAGGCTCGCCCCGGCCGTCAGAAGCCGATACTGGCACGTCCGTTCCATCAGCGTGCGAATCACTTCCAGCGTGTGGGCCGCCTGTCGCGTATCCATTCCGACCTCCGTGCAAATTGGTTTGTCATGCAAAGTAATCTAGCCTCAGAACAATCCTTTGTCAAGATAAACGCGGTTAACTTGATAGCCCGCCGCGCCAGCAAGGGCTGCTCCCTTGCTGGCGCGGCGGGCTGGTAAATCACCCCTTAATCCTTCTCCGGTTCGACGGCCCGAATCACTTCCGCGCGATTCTTCTTCATCACCAGCAGAAACACCCGGCGACGCGGCTGACGATCCTTCCAGCGAACCGGCCCCGTCACGCTGTCGAATTCTTGCGTGCGAGCGATTTCTTTAGCCACGGCTTCCTTGCTCCCATCCCCGGCGCGGGCCATCGCGGCGAACAGCAAGCGTGCGGCATCGTAGGACTGAGCCGCGTACAAATCCGGCGCTTTGTGAAAGCGCTCCTGATACGAGTGCGCGAAGGCGCGTCCGGCTTCGGTCAGGTGCTCGGCGCTATAGGCGGTCGCGAGGTACACATCCGGTGACGCTTCGAGTTGGGCTTGCAAGGGGGCAACGCCCGCGTCTTCGCCGCCGTAGATGAGCGGCGTCTTGAGGGGAACGACGCCCAGCCGCGAACGCAGGTCGTTTAAATCGGACACCGAACACGCCAGCACGATGACCGCCGGGGATGCCTTGCTCAGTCGGGTGAATCGCTCATCGCGCTCGGCGTCGCTGGCGAAGCTCCATTCCTCGACGGGACCGCCCGGCTTCTTCGGCCAGGCCTTGACGAAGGACGCGGCAAAAGCGACCGCGGCCGGGCGGCGGCTATCGGTGAGGACGGCCGCCCCGCGCAGATGGAGATCCGTGCCCGCGTACTTCGCCAACAAGCTCCCGCGCACGGCCGGCGGCACGGCCAGGGACAGGACGGACTCCGACTCGGTCCCGCCGGTGAAATCTCCTGGAACCACCACGGGGACGCCGTAGGTCCGGCTTTCGCGGACGAGACGTTCCGTCAAGGACGAGTCGAAATCGCCCAAGAGGGCGACGGCCTTGTTCACGGTTGCGAGACGCACCGTCTCGGCCCGAACCGTCGCGGCGTCGCCGCGGTCATCGACGTGCAAGACGGCCAGGGGCCGGCCGGCCAACGTCTGCCCGGCCGCGCGGCCTCGGCGACGGCCTGCTCGACGCCCTGTTGCGCATGTTGGCCGACCGTGCGATTGGGCCCGTCCAGGGCTAAAAGCTGACCGACCCATGCCGGCTCGGGACCGGCCTTGGGCGCACAGCCGAACACTGCCAGCGGAAGCAGAAGCGCCGGTGAAAGCCAACGTGGGAAACGCATGATTCGATCCTCCCCCATGTCGAGGAAGCACACTCCGCGCCGCGCTCTTCCTCTTTTATGGTAGGAATTCCGGAACCTTGCAGCGGAGCGGACTCAAGTGCCCTACCAGCCGCGAGCGCCAGCGAGCGGAATTGCGACCGCTCGCTGGCGCTCGCGGCTGGTAGAATCGGAGGCGGGTTTGCCCCGGACAGAGTGCAAGTTAGAATAAGGTAGACGCGAAGGGCCGTGGACCGTTCGAGGTAAGTGCGTTATGCCGTTTCTGCTGATGGTTTTTCTGGTGCTGGTGTGCTTGCCGGATGCCGACGCCTGGCCTGAGCCGCCCCTGTGGTCGATGTCGCCCGATTGGTGCGTGGCCGCCACCTGCCTGGCGGTGGCGCTGACGGGCCTACATGCGTATCTCGTGGCCCGGCGCGTCCGCGGCCGGCTGGAAAGCGAACCGGAGGTGCGCGAGCCGGTCTTGCGGCGCTACGAGAGCGGCCGTTTCCGCCATCAAGTCGGCGTGTTCGTGATCTACATCCTATCGCTGGTCGTCCTGGGCTGGGGCTGGGCCGTCGGACAATTGTGGACGTGGGACGGGCAGACAGCCCTGCCGGGGGCGGAGTTGCTTGTTTTGGCTCCGTTCGTGGTGGCCCAGGTCTTGGCCTGGGGCGTTTATTACGATGCGGATCGGGCGGCGCATCGGGCTGCCCACCGCTTGCTCGCCGAGTCGCCCGACGGGGTCTGGCTGGACCTCGAACGGCCGCGACCGAAAACGCCGCCCGCGTTCGGTTCGCGCGGCTCGTACATTTTCTTTCAGCTACGGCAAAAAGTGGCCCTGGTGTTTCTGCCCGTCCTGCTGCTTTTGGTGCAGAAGGAACTCCAGCGCCTGTTCCCCGAAACCTGGCAGGACTGGCAAAAAGCGGTCAACGGCGTCGGCATCCTGGCCTTTTTGGCCGTGTTCGCGGCCATGCCGTGGATCGTCCGCCTGGTACTCGGCCTCAAACCGTTGCCCGACGGGCCGCTGCGCGACCGGCTGGAAGCGGCGTCGAAGCGCCTGCGCTTCCGGTGCGGCAACATCATGGTCTGGAACACGCGCAACGGCATGGCCAACGCCATGGTCATCGGCATCGTGCCCTGGATTCGGTACGTCATCTTCACCGACCGGATGCTGGAGGACTTCACGCCCGACGAAATCGAGGCGGTCTTCGGCCACGAAGTCGGGCATATCCACCACCACCACATTCCGTATTATTTCGTTTTCCTCACCGCGAGCGTCATCGTGCTGGGCTGGCTCGTGACGGACGTGCTGAAGGATTGGAGCCAACTCCTGGCCGCGGGGGATAAGGAATATCTTGCCGCCGTGCCGACGGTTGGCATCTTGCTGGGCTACATCTTCGTGGTGTTTGGTTTTCTGTCGCGCCGCTGCGAACGGCAGGCCGACCTGTTCGGCTGCCGTGCCGTCTCGTGCCGGCAGGCGACCTGTGACGGACACGACGACGGCGTGGAGCCGGCCCCGCTGGGACAGGGGTTGTGCGAGACCGGCATCAATACGTTCATTCGCGCTTTGGAAAAAGTGGTCGTCCTCAACGGCATCAGCCGCGATCGGCCGGGCTTTTTACAATCGTGGCAGCACTCGACGCCCGGCCGCCGCATCGCGTTTTTGCAGCGTGTGCGCAGTGACCGCGGCGTGGAGAAGCGCTTTCAGCGGCGGGTCGCGTTCTTCAAGTGGGCGATGTTTATCCTGCTCGCTGGGGCGATCGCCTTTATTCTCGTCAAGGAATCCAACCTTCCGTCCGAATCACGCGCCTCCGCCAGCCCGCCGGCCGAAACGCGTTAAGATTGTTAGCCCGAAGCGCCAGCGAGGGATTCTTCCCCTCGCTCGCGCTTTGGGCTAATAAAACTCCATTCACGCCACATACGGCAACACGTAAGGCCCCTTGGGAATGACGGCGACGCGCGCTTTCGGGCCGTATTCCGCGAGACAATCGGCGACGGCCTCTTCGACCGTGGCGGCCGGCTCCACGTAACAGCGCCGCAGCGTCTCCGCCGATAGTCCGTGCGTGACCACCTTCACCCGGCAGCGCTCGACCACCTTGGCCAGTTCCTCGACCTGCCACTGATCCATGACGAAATAATCCTCGCCGAGAATGCGCTGCTTGAAGCGCCGCAAATCCGGGTTCTCGGCCATGACGCGCTGAAACTCCGGACTGCCGAGACCTTCCGTCAGACTGGCGGCCAGGACGATCGTACCGCCCTTCTTGACGATCGGCAGGGCGCCGGTCAGCCCCTTGACCGCCTGATACCACGTCGTATCGAGCGGGTAGCCGGCGCAGCTCGTGACCACTACGTCGAGCGGTTCGGAGACCGGCACCTTGACGACCTGCTCGACGAAGCGCACGCCCTCCTCCCAGGCGCGAATCATGTCGCCGGCCACCACTCGCGTGATGCGGCGCTGGCCGTCGAGACAGACGTTGACGATGAAATCGCAGCCGGCCATCTGCGCGATGCGCGTGTTCTCTTCGTGGACGGGGTTGCCTTCGACGATGCCGCAGTCGGTGCGCGGGTGTTCGAGGAAGCGCGGGCCGTGCCAGACCTTGACGGTATCCAGCCCGGCGATGCCGGGGCAGATCACCTTCCGGCCGCCGCTGTATCCGGCCATGAGGTGCGGCTCGATCAGGCCGGTCGTGATCTTCAGGTCAGCGCGAACATAGCGGGAATCGAGCCAGATCGGGACGCCCTTCGGAGTCGTGCCGAGGTAATCGTGTTCCTCGCGGACCTTGCCGTGATGGTTCTCGATGCGATAGCGCGAGGCGATCTCGGGACCGACCAGTTCGTCCAGCTCGACTCCCTCGTTGGGTCGATGCAAGCCCGTGGCGACGAGGATTAGGATGTTCTCTCGTGCGATGCCCTGTTCATCGAGGATGCGGAGCATAGGGGGCAGGATGAGGCGATTCGGTACAGGCCGCGTGATGTCGCAAACGAGAATGCAGGCTTTTTTGCGTCCGCGCGATCTCGGCGAGGGGACGCGAGCCGATGGGTTGTTTCAGGGCATCGGCGATGGCACGCTCGGGATCGTCCAGGGGCGGCGCCGGCTGAATGGCCAGCGGGCCGACGATGCGGTCATCGGGGAGGTTGATTTCCAGTCCGGTTCGGCCGTAATCGAGTTGAATGCGCATGATGGTCCGTGGGTTGGCAAAGAAATCGATGGTCTATGTATTTTCGCGGAGCCGTCCGCTCTTGTCCACTGCGGCGGCCGGCTCTATCATACCAGCTACGTTTTTCGAGGCTTGTCAGAAGGGACGGAATGAGACCATGTCCATTGATAAGAGCCTTCGTCGCAAGAATACGCTGGCGCGTTCGCGCAACGTGCTGACGCGCGGCGAGCGCATCAAGGTGCTGCAAGACGAGGAACGCTGGAAGGAAGGTCGCAGTCCCTTCGGTCTGCCGAAGGTGCGCGTCCTCAAGATCGCCAAGAAGCCGAAGAAGGCCAAGGAAGAAGAGAAGCCGGCCGAGGAAGGCGCCGAGGCCGCGGCTGCCGCCGCCCCCGCCGCCGGCGAGAAGAAGGCCGAGAAGAAGTAATTCGCCGGATTGCGAGATGCGGGGGCCGCTCGCGGGTTGAGGTTTCATCCGCGAGCGGCTCTCCGGCTTTTTTACCGGCGTGGGGGGTTGGCGGGCGCAGAGGCACCGTAGGAGCGTCATACGGATCATCCGAAGGCGGTGTGGGAGGAGTGGGGCGGGCCGGAGGCCGCGCGTAAGGAGCAGTCGGCGGAGTAATGGGACGCGGGGCCGGGACCACGTAGGCCGAATGCGGGGGCGTGTGTCCCGCTTGCGATTCTTTCATCTGTTTGCGCAGCTCGTGCAATTCCTTCAGCACTTTCTCCAATTTCATTTCCAGTTCGTTGATACGTTTCTCTTGAGGGTTGCCGCCGGATCTCTTCTCGGCAGTCGGAGCCTTGGGGGGAGACGTAGCAATTCCCGAAGACGGTTTTCTGTAGATGGTCACAGGCTCTTTGCCGACCTGAACCTGCGGGACGAACCGGATCACCGGCTCCTTCGCGGGGTAAACCCACTGGTAGTTCTTGGTAGTCTCTTCGCCTACCCGAAGGTGAATGGCAGCGCGTTCTTTCGGAAGGAGACTGTGAAGTTTCTTGATCAAGTCTTCCAAGTCGCCGTGTTTCATGTCGGGACTGGCAATGATCTCGATGCGGATCATCGGCTTCTTATCACCTTTCTTACCAACCTCGGCTTTCTTCAGGTCGTCGCGGAGAATTACGATTCCCTTCGGTCCCGTCTCGATCGCCTTGTTGATTTTCAGTTGAATCTGACCCTGATGATCCGCCTCCAGTTTCGCCTTGGAAGCGTGTAGCTGGGCCTCCGCGGCTTTCAATGCGGCCTGGGCCTTGGCGACTTCGGCCATGCTCCGTTTGAGCTGCGCTTCCCGCTGGGCAAGGTCGGCCTTGGCCTTATCGAGGTCCGCGGCTTGCACTGCCTCATCGACTTGGACGACGATATCCTCCACTCGGTAGACTTCCTTGCTCGGCTCCTGCGCGTGCAAGGCGGGCAAGAGTGGCAGGAAAAACGCGCCGACGGCCAGCACGGTCAGGCAGCCGGGCCAGCTCAGGCGCGCGGGGTAGTGCCACGCATGATCATGGTCAGCCTCCTTTTGAGGTCGGAAACCTGGCCCAGACCGCTGGCCAACGGAGGCACGGCGGCGGGGGCCGACGACAGGAAATCGAGGGTATCCAAGAGTGCCGAGGCATAGGTGCGGCCGGTGCCGGGCAGGGTGGACACCACCCAGGCGTCGCAGCACTGCTCCTCGGCCTCGCGCAGCTCGCGGCGGGCATACCAGACGACCGGGTTCCACCAGTACAAACCCAGGACGACAAATTCCAGGGCGCGGACCCAGTGATCGCGACGACGCCAATGGGCCAGCTCGTGCAAGAGCAGGGTGTCGAGCTGGTCGTTGCGGAGTTGAGCGAGCAGGTCCGCCGGTACGAGAAGGAGCGGCTGACCTCCAGCGGCCCAGAGCATGGGGGCGAGGCGGCCGGGCAGCAAGCGGATCTCCGGGGCGCGGCTCAAACCGAGGCGCTGCGATAGGGTGCGTGTGCGCTCGCGCAATCGGGCCGACGCAGGGCGGGCGTGACGGAGCAGGCGGCGAAAGCGACCCAGACGCATCAGGGCGAGAGCGAACCAGCCGAGCGAGCCGGCCAGCCACACTGCCAGGCCGAACTGCGGCCAGGGTAGCGACTCGGACGTCCCCGGTGTGGGCGGATCGGCGACCGTATCGACCGAAAGCACCGCATCGTTCGCGGCCAACCCGTCTTCCGGTGCCGAGGGGAGCAAAAGGATCGCGGCGGGTTCTTCCCGATCGAAAGTGACAATCGCCGAGCGCGGTTCGTCGGTCACAAGCGAGACCTTCGCCGGGATGGGTTCCGGCGCGGCCAGCCAGGCGACCGGAATGCGAACGAGAGGCGGCGTCACAAGCTTGACCAAGACGAGCAGCCACAGCCCATGCGTGAGGGCGGGTCGGCGGCAGAAAGCGCCGATGGCCAGCGCGATCAAGGCCAGGACGGCGGCGGCCACGGCGTTGCTCAGACCGATGGTCAAGAAGTCGCTCACGGCAGTTCCCCTTCAGCGAGGTTCGCTCGGGCCCTTGCCCTTGTGATCCAGTTCGTCGATGAGATCGCGCAACTCCCGCCGTTCGCGGGCGGTCAGCCGTTTGGTGCGGACCAGGTGCGTTAAGAGCGGCGTCAGCGAGCCGCCGCACAGCTTCTCGGCCATGTCCTGCAAGCGCCGCCCGATAAGGTCATCGCGCGCGATGGCCGCGGCGAAGGTGTGCGCAGCCGGGGTGCGATCGCGGCGGACGCAGCCCTTGGCTTCCAGACGGTCGAGCAGTTTTTGCACGGTGCCGTACTGCGGCGCACCGCCGCCGGGATAGAGAAGGTCCGTCAAATGGCGGATCGTCGCCGGGCCGTCGTCCCAGAGGATTTGCAGCACCGCCAGTTCGGCGTCCGTAACGTCCTGCGGAGTTCGTGCCATCAGGGCCTCCGATCAGACATAAAGTCTGAGCGCAGGGTAAGACAAAATGCCTGATGTGTCAAGCGCGATTTTTCACCGAGCGGGGGGCGTCAGCCCCCTGAGCGAACACTCAGGGGGCTGACGCCCCCCGCTCCGCTCTGCTATGATGTCGGCGCGATAAGGAGAGATCCAGCGGGAACATTCATCCATGACGGCCGCGTTTCTGGAAGTGCGCCAACTGAGCAAGCGCTATGGGCCGACGCCGGCCCTCGACGGCGTCACGTTCCAGGTCCACGAGGGCGAAATATTCGGCCTGCTCGGCCCCAACGGCGCCGGCAAGACGACGCTCTTATCCATCCTGTCGTGTCTTCTGGTGCCGACGCGCGGCGAAGTGAGGTTGCTCGGTCGAAGGGTCGCCCCGTGGGACCGCGACATCCGCCGTCAGATCGCCATCGTACCGCAGGAATTGGCCCTCTACGGCGAGCTGACGGCACGGGAGAACCTGCGTTTCTTCGGCGAACTCTATGCCGTTCGCGGCGCGGAGCTGCGCCGGCGCGTCGAGCAAATCCTGGCGGCGATCGGCCTGGAAGACAAGGCCGGCGAGCGCGTGCGTACCTTCTCCGGCGGTATGAAACGCCGGCTCAACCTCGGTATCGCCCTCGTCCACGGCCCGCGCCTCCTGCTGCTCGACGAGCCGACCGTCGGCGTCGATCCGCAGTCGCGCAACCACATCTTCGAGGAAGTGCGCCGCCTCAACGGCGAGGGGATGACGCTCGTTTACACCAGTCATTACATGGAGGAAGTGCAGGCCCTTTGCAGTCGCATCGGCATCATGGACCGCGGCCGGCTCGCCGCCTGCGACACCCTGCCGCATCTGCTGCAAATCCTGCCGGGGTCGATCCGCTTCCGCATCGCTTCGCTAACACCGGGGTTGCGCGAACAGCTCAAAAATCTGCCGGGCGCCCGGCTGAGCGAACGAGACGGTCAATCGCTTGAGCTGGTTTGCGGAGACGTGAAGGCGACGCTCGTCGAATTGATGCGCGTGCTCCAGCAGGGGCGGACGGAACTGCTCGGCCTCGACATCGAGGAATCCAACTTGGAGCGCGTGTTTTTGCACCTGACGGGTCGGCAACTGCGCGATTAGCATATAGCCCCCGGCTTGCCGGGGGTTGACGTTTACCCCCGGCAAGCCGGGGGCTATGTGGGCCAAAGGAACAACGTCATGGGCATCGTCTGGACGCTGGTGAAGAAGGAGCTGCGCCTGGTGTTGCGCGATCCGGTCGCGCTTCTGATGCTGTTTCTACTACCGCTACTATTCATCCTGGTGTTCGGCCTGTTCGTCGGCGAGAGCTTCGGCCAGAAGCCCGACAACCGCTTGCGTATCTCGCTGGTGGACCTCGACCGCGGCTCCGGGCTGCGCAGCGGCGAGACGTGGTCGCAGGTGGTGCGGCGCGATCTGGCCGAGACGGCGGAAATTCGCGTCGAGGTCATCGACAGTCCCGAGGAAGCCAAACGCCTCATCAGCGAACACAAGCGGGCGGCCGTCCTCGTCTTCAACGAGGGCTTCACGGGCCGGATCAATCGCTGCTCGTTTCTGGCCGACGGCATCAATCCGTTCCACCGCGACGGTGTTTATCTGGACAAAGTGGATGTCCAATTGTGGAAAGACGAGAAGCAGCCGGCGACGGCCGCGGTCATCGAGCAGGTCGTGCAGGTATCGCTGTTGCGCGTCATTTTGCCGTGGATGATCGGCCGGGCCTTCGAGCGGCTCAGCGACCCGGAGTTCATCCAGCTTCTGGGCGACAACGTCAATTTGCCAGTGCCCAAGCAGTTCCAGTTCGTCATGCTCGGCAAGGAACGGATCAAGCTCGGCGAACTGCTCAAGATGGCGTCCGGCGGCGATCCGAAGAGTGCGCAGAATGTACAAGGAAAAAGTCGGCGAGGGCGTGCAGACGGCGCTGGCGGAGCAGTTCAGCAAGTACAACCTGCGCGGCAAGACGTGGGCGTCGTTGACCAAATCCTCGGAGGAGGCACGCGCGGGGGCGGAAGTGTCAGCCTACCGCAACCAGGAGGGCAGCGGTGTGTTGCGCTACGGCGGCGAGCATTACAAGCATCTCGTGCCGATGTTCGTGGTCATGTTCGTGTTCTTTCTCGTCTTGATCGTGGGCTGGGTGTTCGTCGCCGAGCGGCGCCAGGGCACGCTGCGGCGCTTGCAAGCCGCCCCGCTGACGCGCGCTCATGTTCTCATGGGCAAAATGCTACCGTGCTTCGCCCTTTCGGTTGGCCAAACCCTGTTCTTGCTGCTGGCCAGTCACTGGCTGTTTGGCATACGATGGGGCCCGGACGATTGGTCGCTCTCCGAGCAGTTGCTCTGGCTGTTGCCGGTGGTGCTTTGCACGTCGCTGGCGGCGATGGGGTTGGCGCTTCTGATCGCGGCGGTGGCGCGGAGCGAATTGCAGGTGGCGATTTACGGCGGCGTCCTCGTGTTGGTGCTGGCCGTGGTCGGCGGTTGCGTGCTGCCGCGCGAGATGATGCCGGAGCAAACGCAGTTTTTCACGCACCTGACGCCGCAGGGCTGGGCGCTGGACGCCTACCGGGAATTGCTCGGGGGATCGGGAGTGTATCAACCCAACGGCGCGATCGTGTTTAGCGCGTGCGGAGTTTTGGCCGCGCTGGGTGTGGTCAGCCTCGGTTTGGCAAGCTGGCTTTTGCGATTGGATTGATCCACTCGGAAGAGGGGATACCCATGTCCCTCACACGCGAGCAAGCGCGCGATCTCGACCGCCGTGCCACCGAGGAGTACGGCGTCCCGAGTATCGTGCTGATGGAGAACGCCGGGCGCGGCATGGCGGAGTTGTTGCGCCGCTGGGCATCCACGGGCCGGTTGCGCTCTGCTGCGGCAAGGGCAACAACGGCGGAGACGGTTTCGTCATCGCGCGGCGTCTGGATGCGGCCGGCGTCGCGGTGCGTGTCCTCCTGTTCGCTGATCCCGCCCAACTCAGCGGCGATGCAGTCATCAATTATCGCACCCTCATGGCGGGCGGCGTGCCGAGGGAAGTTTTTCCTCTCGCCGCGCTCGACGAGAATCGGTTGAGACGCGAGCTGGCGGTCGCCGACTGGATCGTGGACGCGCTGTTCGGCAGCGGCCTTCGCGGACCCGTGCAACCGCCTTACGACCGCATCATCGCCGCCATCAACGCCAGCGAAGCTCGTGTCTTCGCCGTGGACATCCCCAGCGGCCTGGACAGTGACAGCGGCTTGCCACTGGATATCTCTGTGCGCGCCCATCACACCGCCACGGTCGCCGCGCTCAAGAAGGGTTTCCTGAATCCATCCGCCGCACCGTGGCTCGGACGGGTCCATCTCCTCGATATGGGGGCACCCGCCGCCTTGTTGAGTACGATCCGGATCTGAATTGCGACTCGACTTTCCGTCTGCCGACAAAGACAATAAACGATCGAGATGGAAGGCGAGAATATCGCAGAAGACAATTCAGGAGAAATCGTCATGATTCTACCACTCCAGGCCGATCCCATCCCGCTCCGGGACGACGGGCGCGGTGGGTTCCGAGTTGGCGATTCCCGCGTCCCGTTGGAAGTTGTGCTGGACGAGTACGATAGAGGCGCAGACCCTGAAAACATCGTCAGCGCCTATCCGACGCTGCACCTGGCCGACGTGTACGCCGTCATCACCTACTACCTGCACCATCGGGACGAAGTAAACGCTTATCTTCGGAAGCGCGAGGCGGAAGCCTCCGAGTTGCAACGACAAATCGAGGGCCGGCACTCGGGCCGCGCCGAACTGCGTGCGAAGTTGCTGGCACGCCGTAACCAGCAGGGGCAAGGAAATGCTGCCACGCGCGGCTGACGAGAGCCTTCACGGTCACATCGTTCGCGGCCTGCGCCGCCGCGAGCCGGGCATTGATCTTGTTTCCGTTAAGGAAGCCGGATTAAGGGGAAAGACGGCTCCGGAGGTTCTTGAGTGGGCCGCGAATTGCGTAGACGCCGGTATCTTGCCCGCCCGGGTCATATCGGCGACAATGCCGGGAGTCTCGCCCCGGACCCTCTTGCACAAGGAGAAGCATCCATGACAACGTGGAAGCGCCTCGCCCTCCGAATCTCCGTCCTTTTGATCGGGATTGTGGCCGCCAACGGCGTGTTCGCCAGGGAGGACAAGGTCGAGCTGAAGAAGGGAGACAAGGCGCCTTCCTTCCAGGCCACCGACGACGAAGGCAAAACCTGGAAGTCCAGCGACCACGTCGGCAAAAAAGTGATCGTCGTCTACTTCTACCCCGCCGACTTCACGGGCGGATGCACCAGGCAAGCCTGCACCTTCCGCGATGACATGGACAAGCTGACCGCCAAGGGCATCGAGGTCGTCGGCATCAGCGGCGACAGCGCCCAAACCCACGGGCTATTCAAAAAACACCACAAACTGAACTACACCCTCTTGTCCGACGACAAGGGCGAGATCGCCAAAAAATTCGGCGTGCCGGTGAACAAGGGCGGCAAGGCCAAGGGCTTCGACGAGAACAACAAGGAGATCACCGTCGAGCGCGGCGTCACGATCCCCCGCTGGACCTTCGTGATCGGTAAGGACGCCACCATCATCTACAAGAACCAGAAGGTCAACCCGACGCAGGACAGCAAACAAGTCCTGGAAGCGGTCGAAAACCAGGCCAAGTAAGAGGCATCAACCGAAAGGCGAGCCGGGAGCGTGAGCGACCGGAGGATTCCTCCGGTCGCTCACGCTCCCGGCTCGCCTTTTCGATGCGGAAAACGTGGCCTCATGTCGTATCGACGATAATCACATCCACGCCGCGCACCGTGCGCAGCAGGCGGTCGAGCGGCGATTGGCCGAACCAGCGGCGATACCACGGCCGTTGCGTCCGCCCCAGCACGATGTGGGTGATGCCGTACTCGTGGACGAACGCGGCCACGGCGGACGCGAAATCCTTGCCGGCGTAATTCATCGGCACAGCCCCGAGTTGATGGGCCAGCGCCTGCATGTCGGCGATTCTCCGCTGCGTCGCCGCCTCCACGCGAGCCACGTCCTCGCTCGGCGTCTTGATGTACACCGAATACCAGGGCGCGTGCAGCCGATCCGCCAGGCGTGCCCCTTTGCGTAACAGCACATGCACGTTGGGACTGCGTGAACTCAGGCACACCATCACGCGGCCCGACGGAGTAGCCTGTCCTTCGTTCTGCGTCTGGCGGCGGCGGTCGAGAAGATGACGGATCTCTTCGAGGGCCATTTCACGCAGGCGCGTCAGGTTCTCGTCGGTGAAAAAGTTGGAGAGTGCGCTTTCGATGCGTTCGCGCGGGTAGACCTTGCCAGCCCGCAGCCGATCTTGCAAGTCCTCCGCCGAGAGATCGACATTCACGATTTGATCGGCCAGGCCGAGGATGTAATCGGGCACGCGCTCCTTGACCTTGACGCCGGTGCAGTTCTCGACGATGTCATAGAGACTTTCGAGATGCTGAATGTTCAAGGTCGTGATGACGTGAATGCCGGCGCACATCAGCTCTTGCACGTCCTGGTAGCGCTTGGCGTTGCGGCTGTCCGGCGCGTTGGTGTGGGCCAGCTCGTCCACGAGCGCCACCTGCGGCCGGCGTGCCAGCAGGGCATCGAGATCCAACTCTTCCAGAACGACGCCGCGGTACTCGATGCGCCGCCGGGGCACCTGCTCCAGGTCGCCGAGTTGATCCGCCGTTTCGGTTCGGCCGTGCGTTTCCACGATACCGACGACGACATCGACGCCCTGGCGCTGGAGACGCTGGCCTTCTTGCAGCATCTCGAACGTCTTGCCGACGCCGGCCGCGAAGCCGAGGTACACCTTGAGCCGGCCGCGCTGCTGCTCGCGGATCAGCGCCAGAAACCGCTCCGGCGGCGGCCGGTCTCCGTCTGCCGTCGTCACGGGGACACTTCAAAAATGCACTCGATCTCGACCGGGATGTTCGACGGCAGCGACCCCATGCCGACGGCGCTGCGGGCGCCGACGCCGGCATCCTCGCCGAACACCTCCGCCATCAGCTCGGAAAACCCGTTGATGACCTGTGGCTGTTCCCGGTAGTCGGCCGTGCAATTGACCATGCCCAGCGTCTTGACCAGGCGCTTCACCTTGTCCAGCGAGCCGAGGGTTGCCTTCACGGTGCTGAGGATGTTCAGGCCGACCGCGCGGGCGGACTCCTTGCCCTGCTCGGTCGTCAGGTCGGCGCCGACGCGGCCGGAGACCGGCGTCTTGTCGGTGATCTTGGCCGGGCCGTGGCCGGAGACGTAGAGCATGTTGCCCGACAGCACGGCGGTCTTGTACTTGGCCATCGGCTTGGGGGCCGGCGGCAGGGTCAGGTGCAGTTCCTGGATGCGGGTTTCCGGCTTGGACATGGAAGGCTCCTTGGCTGAGTTCGTGCGGGACCATGAGTCTCCATTGTTATCCGTACCGGGCCGGCCGGGTCAAGCGGCCGGGCGCGGAAAAAAACACTGACCTTGACTGTACGGACGGGAGCGATTATCGCAGCCGTCCTCAAGCCGGCCACCGCGGCCAGGCTCCGCGCCTCGTTCGGCGACGGACGACCCAAGGGGCGATGAGCGTTCCGGGCCGGAAGTGGAGGAGGGAGCGCAATGATAGGGAAGCGATTCTTGCGTGCGGCGGCGCTGGCGGGTTTGCTTTACGCTGCCGGCTGCGAGTCCTGGTGCGAACGGCATTATGGTCTGGTGCGCGGGGGTTACGCCGGCTACCCCGGCTATCAACCGTGCTGTGTGCCGTGCTGTCCGGCGCCCACGGGGGCGACGACTTACGCGCCGCCCGCGCAGGGTTACTGGAACCAACCCGCCTGCGCTTGCCCGCCGCCCGGCCACCAGCCCTGAGCCGTGCCGTCCGCTCAGCTCATGACTTTTTGTCCGTGATGGCGGTCGTACCAGCGGCGCAAGTGGGCGTCACAATCGCGTAACGATGTCCGCGCCACCATCAACGTGATGCCGGCCACAAGCACGGGACCGAGGAGCCAGGTCGGTGAGGCGGCGGGCACATGGGCGCTGTAGACGAGGCCCGGCGGCGACAGTGCGCCGACAACCGGCCCGCCCAGGCGCGTCAGGGCATACGCAGCCAGGGGCAAGCCGACCGTGAGGAACATTCCCAGTCCATTGGCCTGCATCCCGCGCGAAAAGGCGCGGAAGCCGAGCGCGAAATACAGCGACCATAAGAGGACAGCACTCGCCAGCGCGGCAGCGACTTGCAGAAACGGAGCGCGATCCGCCGTGGCCGCTGCTATCCACAGAATGAGAGCGACCGCGAGATAGCCTCGACCGCGCCGCCACGCTGCGGCGGCCGCTGCCTGCCAGTAATCGCGGGCTTCCAATCGCGTCAACAACAACAATTCCAAACGCCGGCAGCGATCCTGAGCGCTGGAGTCCCACAGTCCATACTGAAACGCCGCCGGCACCGCCGCCAGCACGACCAGCCCCGTCGTCAGCGCCGCGACGCCGCCGACCGCGTCGCACAACTGAAACACGCGTTGGCCTAACCACGGCGGCCAGTGCGCGCCGGCCACGATGTACAGGGCATACAGTCCCCCGAAGCCGCCGGCCAGCCAGAGGTTGATGCGGCCCGAATATTCCGTCACGCGCTTGACGGCCCACCAGCTCAACGGCCGATCGCCCATGCGCGGCCGATATTCCCGCGATACGTCGCGCACCGGCTGATAGTGCCGGTCATGAAAATGTCCCTGCAAGCGACACGCTGCCCGGACGACGAGCAACACCAGGACGACCAGCGCCGCCGTTTGCAGGCCGAGCATCCGTTCGCAGGCGAGGTCGGCGCGGTTCTCCAACCAGTATTGCAGGGTGCCGAAAGGGTTGTGCGTGTGCAAGGCGGCGAAGCCGCGCAGGATGGTCAAACCTACTTCGGGAGGCAGCGTGTCCAGCCAATGTCGCAGGTTCTCCGCCGCCAGCACACCGACGACGAGATACAGCAAGACCAGTCCGAGCATGATCCGTTCGCCCCAGCGGCGCAGGCCGCGCGGTTCGTAAGCCCACACGGTCAGCCCCAGGCCGGTGATCGCCCCCCAGGTGAAAGGCATCAGCAAGAGCGGCAACGCATCGAGTGGATCGAGCCGGCCGTCCGCCACCAGAAGCAACAGCAGCGGCAATCCCGACAGCGTGACAAGGCCGAGTTGGGCCAGCCCTACGGATGCCTCGGCCAAGAGCAGCCAGTGCGGACGCAACGGGCTGACGAGTAGAAACTCCAGCGCCTGGCTGCGCGGCAGTTGTGTCAGCCGCCAGCCGACGAGCAGCGCCCCCTCGACGATGCCCGCCACCAGAAACAGATGGCCGGCAAGCGTTGCCGTTTCGCCGATCCGCTGCCGCGACAGCATCCAGTAAACGCCCGCCAGCAGCATCAGATGAAACGCCACGATGCGGCGGAACGTTTCCTGGCGGGACGGCGACTGGGCGGCCAGCGCGAAAAACGGGTAGAACATCGAACGCAGTCCTCCTCAAAGGGAGCATAGTACACGATTGCTTCACATAGCCCCCGGCTTGCCGGGGGTGAAGTTTCCCCCGGCTTGCCGGGGGCTATGTGAGGATAACCTTCCGTCATCGTCTGGTTCCTGTGGCGTGAATTCGGAATCTTGGCTACGATGGGCAAGAAGGAGGCCCGCAGACAACGGCAAAGGATGCCGCGGGGGCGAGCCATCTGAAACCAGGGCCTGAGCGGAGAGCCAACAATGCGTACTTTGCGGATGGAATTACGAGGGGCGATGGTTGCGCTGACCGTGCTGACCTGCCTGTCGCCGGCCGGTCGGCTCCACGCCGAGGAACTCGATTCGACCTTGCGAAAGCAAGCGCTGAAACTCAACGACATCACCGGCAACGGCCCCATCCAGGGGAAGGTGGAGGCGCTCCTCAAAGATAAAGACGGCGCCCGCAAGCTCGTGGCCGAGGCGGGCCGGATGGTCAAGGAGAAGCCGCAACCGTTCAACTACAATGCCACGCGCATCCTCGCTTTGCTGTCCTTCGAGGTGAAGGAGTACGCCACGGCGGAGGCGTTTTATCGTCTGCAAGTGGAGCAGGCCAAGAAACTGCTCAGCGTCAAGGGACTCACCGACGCCTACGGCGGGTTAATCGACTCGCTAAAGCAGAACAAGAAGTTCGCCGAGGCCGAGAAGGCGTGTAAGGAAGTCCTGGGCCTGGAGGGCGATCCCGGCGATGACGCCGAGGACCGCAAGACCCTGGACCTTTTCCGCTCGGCCGTCCTGGAGTCGATGATCCGCTCGATCGCCAGCCAGGGAGACACTGACCGCGCCAATGATGTCATCGACCGCATCCTCAAGGACAATCCCAATAGCTGGCTGGTCCCGGAACTCAAGGCCGAGGTCTTCATCATCGCCGACAAGCCGAAGGAAGCGATCAAGCTCTACCAGGAGGAGTTGGACCTCCTGCAAAACGATACCAAACTCAAGAAGGACGATCGGGACAAACTGGTCAACACCGTTCGCTATCGGCTGAGCGGCCTGTACGTCGATATCAACGAGATCAACAAGGCCGCCGAGCAGCTCAAGACGCTCCTGACCCAGAAGCCGGACAACCCGACGTACAACAACGACCTCGGCTACATCTGGGCCGATCACGACATGAACCTGGCCGAGTCGGAGAAGCTGATCCGCAAGGCCATCGACGAGCAGCGCAAGCTGCGCGACAAGGCCAAGGTCAAGGTCGAGGACGACCAGGACAACCCTGCCTACCTCGACAGCCTGGGCTGGGTGCTTTACAAGCAGAAAAAGTACGAGGAGGCGAAGAAGTACTTGCTGCAAGCCGTCGAGCAGGAGGCGGGCAAACACATCGAAATTTTGGACCACCTCGCCGAGGTCCACATGGCCCTCGGTCAGAAGGCCGAGGCCGTGGCCGCCTGGAAACAGGGCCTTAAGGTGGCCGGAGACACCAAGCGCGAGCAAAAGCGTAAGGCGGAGGTCGAAAAGAAGATCAAAGCCAACGAGTAAAAATCGCGCCGCAAAAACTCACCAGCCCGCGGCGCCAGCGAGGGGATTTTTCCCTTGCTGGCGCCGCGGGCTGGTGTGTTTTACGATTGTCCTTTACTGCTGACCCGGCAGGCCGGGGAGGGGCATGGATTGATACGGTCCCGACACCTTGTAAACGATTATTTCCGCCTTCTGCTTTCCGCGCCGCACTTCCTGGTTATGGATGGCCACGGAACTCTTATCGCCGGTATGAATCATCGCGATGCCCAGGGACACCAAATGCGGGTGCGGGTTTTGCGATTTCTCCAGCACGACGTAGTAACAGGGCGGTTGCTCCGTGGGTAAATCCTTGTTTCCTTCCAGGAAGACGCGTCCGGCGTAGTAATTCGCCCAGCAGTACGGGTCTTCGATGAAATCGCCGGGCCGGGTGTGCTCGGCCAACCACTGCCCGATGGTCCGAAAGCCGCGCGCTCGGCGTGCAGTCGCTCCAGCGTGCGCGGCAGAGGAGAGGCGGTCAAGAGCAGAAGCAAACTCACCGACCACATGCGCCCGGCGGTCCAGCGACTTTCGGCCCAGGCCGGTCGAAGACGCCTGACCCCGGCGGCCAGTCTTTCGCCGAGGACACCGACCGCGGCCATGGCCCAGTAACTTCCGCACAGAATGACCAGAAGCAAATGGCGATCGGACAGATAGCCCATCTTCTCGGCAACCCGGTAGAGCAAGGCGGTAAGGAACAGGCACGTCAAGCCAAGCACCCAGGCACCGGGCATACGGCGGAAGATGTCGCGGAACCACCACAGCCCCAGCAGCGCGGGCAGCCAGGCCACGTAAAAGAATCCCTTACCCATTTCGACGTAGAGGGCCTTGAACGCCCAGAGGTAGCGCGAGGGCGGCTTGAGGTGCTGGAGTTCACTCAAATCGTTGACTTTGGCAACGGCCGCCTCAACGTCGGTTAGCGTGGGGGGAGGATACCAGATGGCGAATAGAGACGAGGCGGACGACCCGAGGGAGTTAGATGTTCCCGGTTGGGAGGATGCCTGAGGCCGGAGTTGGCCCTCCCAGTCGGCGTCCGGGCGCTGCTGGTTTATCATGATGTTGGGCGTGTTCTTCACCGTGATCCCGCCGATAAGGACCATGTACGGCACCATCACGCCGAGCGCCACGGCGGACAGGGCAGCACCATTCACGAGGACGCTGCGCCACGAACGACGCCAGCGACGGCTGACTTGCAGGCCGAGCAGAACCAGGCCGGTGACGCCCACGACCAACGCTCCCTCCGGCCGCGTCCAGTACGCCAGGCCGCCGGCCAAACCCGTCAGACCGAAACAAAACCAGGTACCGCACCTCAGAGCGACACACGCCGACCACATCGCCGAGCACGCAAAGAGCAAAAAGAGCGTATCGGACAAACCATCGCCCATGACCTTGCCGCTGGAAGGCAAACACTGAAACAGCAAGCACGCCCAGAAGGCGACGCGGCGATCGAATAGCTCCCTGCCGAGGAAGTACATCGGCAGGATCAGCAGCACGCCGGCCAGGGCGCTGGCCAGTTGCGCGCTGAGCTGCCAGGCCAACGGCAAGTCGTCGGGAATGTAATGCCGCACCGGGACGGACATGGCGAGGACGGCCAGGGGATAGGCGGGATGCTGCGGCGCGTGCGGGATCACCTCGGCCCAGCGTTCGTGCTGCAAATGCCAGGCGATGCGGATGTAGCCGATGCTGTCGCGAGGTGACTTCCGTATGCGCGATCTGCCAGGCCCGCAATCCGACCGCCAAAAGGACCAGGATCGCCAGGGAACGCAGGTCCACCCAAATCCGCGCGGCTAGCCATTCGACCTTTTTTCCGCTGTTTGCGCCGGCGCACACCGTCCTTGCTCTTGCATGAGCGTTTCCTCATCGGATGGGGATAAGGCCTCGGCGTCCTCGATGCGTCCTCGGCAGACAGGCCGGACGATGGTAGAGGCTTTATCATTTATCGTCAAGGCGGGACGCGGGAGCGACAAACCTGTCTTTCGATCGGCATGGATGCGTCGTTGGGATCGGGGAGCGAGGAGGATAACTCGTCTTTTCCGGCGGCGGGGGATGCGGTAAAGAGATGCGGGCAACGAGGCGCGGAGTCGAGCGCGTCCCCGAAGGCCGAGAAGGTACGGACCCGGGAGAGATAGATGGAAGAAACGCGCGCGGCGGGGCGCTTCCTCGGAAGCGATCCGGCACCATTACGACGTGGGCAATGACTTCTACCGCCTCTGGCTCGATCCGACCTTGACTTACTCGTGCGCGCTGTGGAGCGAGGACGACCGAGATGATATGCTCGAAATCGCGCAGCGGCGGAAGATCGAGCACCATGCTCAGTGGGCGCCGCGGCCGGCGCCGAGCGCGTTTTAGATGTCGGCTGCGGCTGGGGCGCGGTCCTGAAACACCTGGTCGCGGAGCAGGGCGTCCGCCGGGCGGTCGGCCTGACGCTGAGCCGGGAGCAAGCCGAGTGGATCGCCTCCTTCAACCATCCCGGCATCGAGGTGCGCCTGGAGAGCTGGACGGACCACGCCCCCGCCGAACCGTATGACGGGATCGTCTCCGTCGGCGCCTTCGAACACTTCGCTCGCCCTGAGTGGGACGACGAGCAAAAGGTGGCCGCCTACCGCGCCTTCTTCGCGCGCTGCCATGGCTGGCTGCGGCCCGGCGGCCGGCTGTCGCTGCAAACCATCGCCTACGGCGATGTCGATCCCCAGGCAGGTCCGAACGTCGTCCCAGGTGCGGTTCATCATCCAGGAAATTTTCCCGGAGTCGGAACTGCCCACGCTGGGGCAAATCATCCAGGCCAGCGACAGTCTGTTCGAGGTGGTGGCACTTCGGAACGATCGCGAGAATTACGAGCGGACCTGTCGCGTGTGGTGCAGCCGTCTGACGGCCCAGCGCCGGCAGGCCGTGGCGGCGGCCGGCGCGGACGTGGTGGCTCGCTACGTGCGCTATCTTCGGCTTTCGGCGGCGTGCTTTCAGTTCGGACAGACGTGCCTGCTGCGTTTCGCCTTCCGACGCCTCGATGGGCGGCGCGACTACGCAGCCGCCGGCATCCGTGCAGCTTGAACGGATAGTCGCGAGCGGAGCGTTTCAACTCTGGTATTGGTTGGCGACGCTTCGCTGAAGCGTCGCCAACCAAGTCCTGTCAACCACGCTCTGTTATTTCGCGTAATCAATCCACATCGGCGACGACCACGCCAGTTGTCCGTCCTTCTGCCGCACGCGTACATAGTAGTAATGGACCCCGCCGGCCGCGTCGGGATCCTTCCATTCCGTCTTGTACTCGCGCCTGCCCCGGCTCGAACGTCTTTACGAGCTTGCTGTCCTTGAGGATCTCAACGCGCGCCAGCGTGTCGGTGCCGTGAGCCTGGACTTGCAGGGCGGGAACGTCTTTCGTCTGGAATTCATCGCCCATCAGGTGAGCGCCGCTGTGGACATCGAGGATGATGTTGTCCGTCGCGCCGTAGCAGTGCCTCTTTTGGAGGGCGGCGAGGATGCCGGCGCGGTCGTGCTTCTCGGCCACGGCGACGCAGTAGGAAATGTGCGTGGACCAGTGATCGCTGGAGGACTCGAAGCCGAGGCGATAGCCCTTGGCCAGAGCGAGGTTGATGTAACCCTTGGGATACCAGCCGGCGATGTTGGCCGGCTTCTTGCCGCCCTTGGGGTCGTAACCGGCGCGGGGCCTCCTCCATCTCGTAGGAATTGCGATCGCCCTGGTAGATTTCGACGATCGGCTCGACCGTGGGATCGTTGTCGCGCCAGTCGGTGCCCATGTTCGTGGCGCTGGTGTGCGAGGCGCAGATGCCGCCCAACTCCTTCAAATAGCGATACAGCATCTTTGTGTCGTCGGCGTGGACGCCGGCCACGCGCTTCTCTTGATCCGGCTGGGCCAACCGCGGCAGCGTGCGAACGCCGCGCTGGGCGAACAAACAATTGCGATGGCCGTGCGGATAGGAGACGCTGCGCTCGTAACTGAACACGGGCGTGAAGCGATCCTTGACGTGGTAGGCGTCGGTGAATTTCTGCACGAGCCACCAGGCGTATTCGCGGCCGGCGCCGTTGTCATGATCGCCGTTGCCGATCCAGTCCAGCGCCGCCGCGTCGAGGGCGTAGCGGAACATATCTTCGAGCGAGCCGTCCGCCCCACCGTCCCAGGAAAGCTCGGTGTGCCGATGAAACTCGCCGCGCAGAAGCTGATACTTCTTGCCGCCGACTTCCAGGCGATAGTCGCGGATACGGTTCAAGTCCTCCTGTTCCTTCCGGCCGGCCGCCATCCCAGGGGTGGGTATCGTTCCGGCCTCGTGCGGGATCAGCTTCGGCTCGACCGGCTCACCGGGTAAATCGAGATAACTCGTGTAGATGCGATTCTGAATATCGTTGGGCGTGGTATGGCGGCCGTCCGTATTGTGGACGATGAGTAGACCCCCGCTGGCGTGCGGCAGCAGGACCGGCCGCGAATCGAGCAGGCCATCGGAGTGATGCACTTCGACGGGATCGCTCCACTTATCGCCGTCGAGCCGGCGGGCGAGCGTCAACCAGTACGAGCCGGGGTGACTGCTGTAACGGCTGCCGAACGACTCCCGGTAGCTCAGCCACAGCCGGCCCTTGCCGTCGAGTCCGAGGCGCGGATAAGCGTAGCGCGTCGATTTCTCGAATCGCTGCGTGTTTTGGGGGTTTCCGGAGATCGGCGCGATCACCTTCGAAGTCGGCAGTTCCGCGGCCGGCTTCATCAGCTTGCCGTCTTCGAGACAAACGACGCGCACGGATCGGCTGCTGTAAAGCGGCTCGCCGCCTTCGGCGAGAGCGCCGTAATCGTGGCCCCATTTTTCCGGACCTTCTTCGTAGGCGATCCACAGCCGGCCTCTGGCATCGCAGGCAAGGGAGGGGCGGGCCTCGAACCGCCGGGACACGATGGCAACATCGCGGCCGGATCCGCCTTTCGAGTAAACCTGGATGTCATAATCACCAGTGTCTCGATTGTAATAGTCGTAGGCGACCCAACAATTTCCCTCCAGGCCGGCGGTAACGGCATGGCCCCACCTACTCTCGTTTGCGGGGCCAACACCCCGGCCGCCCTCTGCATGGCTTTTTCCCGACCACCGATAATTACCTGTCCCACCCCGGTGGAATTGGACGTCGTTGGCCTGCCACACCGCACAGATCGAACCGTCCTGGGCCGTGCAACTAACCGGGTTCACGTCGGGGCCGCTTCCTTTTATCGGCAGCAACTGCCGTTCGTCACCGAGTCGAGGCTGCTTTTCCTCCTGCCGCGTAATGGACCGGACGTAGATGAGATGGGCATCCTTGCGGTTCGCGCTGTAACTGACCCACGTCGTACCGTCACGATCCACGGCGATGGCGCAGCGCACCAGGTCTTCATTCGGCCCGGTAACGGCCAACGGTTCGCTCCATTTGCCGTCGCGGAAATACTTGACGAACAGTTGGTCGGCGAACTCCGGCGTATACAGCGCCTTGAAGTCGGCCGGCTGCTCCTTGAGTTGTTTCTGCTCGACACGCCGCGATTCGTCCCGGACGCGGTAACTGACGTACGCCACCCACAGTGTCCCGTCGGGACCGTAGGCGGCAGCGGGGAAATCATCCTCGGTCTTGCCGGAGGTTAACGGCGTCGCCGTCGTGACGAGACGCACGCGGCCCTTACCGTCCCATAAATCGTGCGTCTTCCCCGCCAGCACGTCTTTCAGCGCGACACTGGCTTTTTCGACGCCCTCCTTCGCCGGCTCGACGGTCAAGGTCGCGTCGGCCTGGATGTCGCTCAGGTGCAGGACGACGCCGACGGTGGCGATCGGTTCCATCTTTGCGACGGCGGGATTGCGCGGCGGCACACGCAGGCCGCGATGCGACGACGCCTCCCAGCGGTCCTTGTCGAGCAACTTATCGTCGGGACGGAAACGATAGCCCTCTCGATGCACCACCTTGGCCCCTTGGACCACGGCGCGGCCGGACCATTTTTCCGGCGTTTTGTCTTTCAACCCGAACTCGATCAGCACCGCACTCGGCGGGCGCTCCTTGGGACCGCGATTGGCCCAATCGAGCAAGAGGAGCGTCGATTTTTTCTGCTCCGACAGGGCCGCGACCGCGATCATCGCCGTCAGGGCCACGAAGAGA
Source organism: uncultured Planctomycetota bacterium (assembly GCA_963767535.1). GTDB lineage: Bacteria > Planctomycetota > Planctomycetia > Gemmatales > Gemmataceae > JAJPHU01. The sequence goes on along the minus strand of CAVYEC010000003.1, from coordinate 1,279,083 downwards.
AGAACGAGGTTTCGAGTTCGCACGGCAGGCTCCTCGCGGCAAGGAGAGCGGGCGATGGGACCGATGAGGAGATTAACGTCCAGCAACCGCCTCGCTGTCAAGCGAATTCACGGATTCTGGCACATAGCCCCCGGCTTGCCGGGGGTTTTTCTTTTCCCCCGGCAAGCCGGGGGCTATGTGTCCAACATCTGCGTGAGGTTGCGCAGGAGCATGGCGGCGCGTTCAGTGGGGGCCGTCAGTTCGTGGCGCAGGCCGGAGATGTTCCAGCCGAGCCGGTAGAAATCGAGCAGAAGCGCCAGCATGCCCGGTTCGCGCGGCAGGATCGCGGCGGTGCCGGGGACGGCGCGATATTCCTTGAGGAAGACGACCGAGGCCCAGCGCAGCCAGAAGCGCGACCACGGTTCGAGCTTCGGTATGTCCTCGTTGCGGACGCCGCCTTGCGTGAGGGCGGCCAAGGCTGCTTCCTGTAACGAACGGTGCAGGCTGGCCAGGTCGCGGGCCGGCGAACGCTTGCGGCGGCGGTGCGAGAAGGAGCGATCCGCCTCGCCCTCCAGGTCGATGATGAGGAAATCCTTGCCGGTAAACAGCAAGTGTCCCATGTGCAGATGGCCGTGGCAGCGGAGGCGCGGGGCGTCGATCAGGCGGTCGATGATGCGATGGGCCAGGCGCACGAGCTTGTCCTCGTTCTTGACCACGAAGCGTGCCGGCTCGCGCAACGGCTCCGGCCAGCGGTCCAGGCCGCTGGGCGAAGCAGCGCCAGCGTCTGACGGATGCGGCCGCGCATCGACTGGTAGAGCGAGCGTTGATACTGGCCGGTGAACGGCTCGGGAACGAAGGCCGGGTCGTCGGTCACGGAGGCCAGGGCGACGTGTAGCTCGGCCGTGCGCCGGGCCATGAGGCGGGCCGTCTCCAGGTACGTGCCCAGGTGCTCGCGCGCCTCGGCCGGGATCTCCTTCTCGCTCAGGTCCACCAGGGAGCGCGAGCCGTACTCCACCTGCGGCGGCTCGGCGGAGCCGGCCAGGATGTGATCGAAGAAACGGTGCATCGCATCCAGGGTCAGCCGCCAGGCGTTGCCCTCGCTGACGATGTGCTCTTGCAGGATACCCAGCGTGACCGCCTCGCCGCGCTCGGGTCGATACTGCCAGGCGCCGAGCAGGGCGGGAAGGTGCTTGAACGATGTCTTGGCGAGCAGGGCACGGTTCATCTCCAGTTCGGGATGCAATCCCTCTTCGAGCCGGCGATAGAGCTTGAGCAGGAGCCGATCGCCCAGGACGACCACGCTGTTGCTCTCTTCGATTAGGCGCGCTTCGGCGGGCAGCGGTTCGGCCGTGTACGGTCCTTCCGATTCGGCGCGCACATCCCCCGTTTCGCCGTCACAGCGTCCACCGTGTTCCAGGAGTTCGAGCAACATACCGGCGAAAGCGCGTTCCCCGCTGGGATCGTAGAGGACACCCGTGATGGATTCGCTTTCGCCGTGCGCGTGCGCACCCGCAAGCGGGCGATGACGGGTCCGGGCGGGGAGGACGGATTTGCTTCGTCTCGGGGGGCCGGGGCGAAAGCAAACGGCAGGAGATACTGCTCCGGCTCGCCCTCGTCGTAATCGACCTGGACGATGGTGAGGCGCGGGGCGTCGGCGTCCGTGCCGAGGGGAATGACCTCGCGGAGCGTGGCCCCGGTGAGCGTGCGCAGTCGGCCCTGAAACCACGGCCGGGCGCGTAGGTAATCGGGCAGCGCTTCCTCCAGCATGAGGCGGGACTTGCCGCGAAAGATGCCGGACCAGCCCAGCGATCCGCCGACCGCGAGCAACGGCGGTTCGACCGCGCCTTCCAGAGCGGCCGGCTGCGGCGGAGGAGGAACCAGTGAAAGGCGTGCGGCCCCAAGGTCAGGAAATAAGGCGTCTCGCCGATGACCGGAAACGGCGTCCGGCCCATCAGCTCCACCGGCGTCACACCGCGGAAGGCCGACATATCGACACGCATGCACTGCACGAAGCGCGACAGGTTGGCCACCACCAGGATGTTCTCGTCCTGCCAGCGGCGGACGAAGGCGAGCGTCTTGGGGTTGTCCGGCGTCAGCATTTCCAGACTGCCGCGACCGAACGCTTGATGGCGTTTGCGCAGATCGAACAAATGCTTCATCCACCAGAGCAGCGAGTGGACGTTGTCCTGTTGCGTCTCGACGTTGACCATCTCGATAGTGATATTCGGGGTCGATGACGAGCGGTAGAAACATCCGCTGCGGGTTGGCCGCCGAGAAGCCGGCGTTGCGCTCGCCGCTCCACTGCATCGGCGTGCGAACGCCGTTGCGGTCGCCCAGATAGATGTTGTCGCCCATGCCGATCTCGTCGCCGTAATAGATGACCGGCGTGCCCGGCAGCGAGAGCAGCAGACCGTTCATCAGCTCGATCTTGGGGCGGTGGTTTTGCATCAGCGGGGCGAGGCGACGGCGGATGCCGAGGTTGATGCGCGCCTGCGGCTCCTGGGCGTAGACGCGGTACATGTAATCGCGATCGTCTTCCGTGACCATCTCCAGCGTCAGCTCATCGTGGTTGCGCAGGAACATCGCCCACTGGCGCGTTTTCGGGGATGGCCGGCGTCTGCTGGAGGATGTCGACGATGGGATAGCGGTCCTCCATCTGGATGGCCATGAACAGACGGGGCATGACCGGGAAGTGAAAACACATGTGGCACTCGTCGCCGCCGTCGCCGCCGAAATAGGCGACGGCGTCTTCGGGCCACTGGTTCGCCTCGGCCAATAGCACCCGGCTCTTGTGCTTGCTCGTCGAGATGGCCCGCAGCTTCTTGAGAAAGGCGTGCGTCTCCGGCAAGTTCTCGCAGTTGGTGCCCTTCGCGTTCGTAGAGATAGGGGATGGCGTCCAGGCGCAGGCCATCGACGCCGCGCTGTAGCCAGAAGTCGAGGGCGCGGAAGACGGCCTGGTGGACTGCCGGGTTGTCGTAGTTCAGGTCGGGCTGGTGGGAGTAGAAGCGGTGCCAGTAGAAGGAGTTGGCGACCGCGTCCCAGGTCCAGTTGGACAGCTCGAAATCCTTGAAGATGATGCGGGCGTCCTTGAAGCGATCGCGCGGTGTCGCTCCAGACGTAGAACTCGCGCTCCGGGCTGCCCGGCGGCGAACGGCGGTGGCGCTGGAACCACGGGTGCTGGTCGGAGGTGTGGTTGACGACCAGCTCGGTGATGATGCGCAGGCCGCGTCGGTGGGCTTCTTCGAGTAGACGCTGGAAGTCGTCGAGGGTGCCGTAAATGGGGTTGACGGTGGTGTAGTCGGCGATGTCGTAGCCGTCGTCGCGCAGCGGCGAGGGATAAAAGGGCAAGAGCCAGATGGCCGTCACGCCCAGGTCTTGCAGGTAGTCGAGTTTGTCGATGACGCCGAGGAAATCGCCGATGCCATCGCCGTTGCTGTCGCAAAAGGCGCGGACGTGCAGCTCGTAAAGGATGGCGTCCTTGTACCAGAGGGGATCGTCTTCCAGCGTGACGATCTCGGGCGTCCGTTTGCGACGAATCACGGTGACTCCTGCCCTTGTCGGCGCGAACATCTTTGGTTGCCAACCCAGCAATTTTAAGGAGATGGCAGCGCGCGTGCCAATTGAGGAAGTTTCTCGTTTAGCCGCGAGCCGGAGGCGAGCGCTCGCCTTCGGCTCGCGGCTAAACGCGGCTCGCGGCATCCGATTTGCGTACAACTTAAGCATGACCCACTCCCACCTCCCAAGACGCATGCCCGTCGGAGCGGAAGTCCAGTCCGACGGGCGGACGCACTTTCGCGTCTGGGCGCCGCGGCGGCGCAGGGTCGAGGTGGTCCTGGAAGGATCCGGCGAGCGAAGCCATCCGCTCGCGGCGGAGGAGGGCGGCTATTTCGCCGGCTTTGCCAACGCCCCGGCGGGCACTTGCTACCGCTTCCGATTGGACGGCGATTCCCAGCTCTATCCCGATCCCGCCTCGCGCTTTCAGCCCGAAGGACCGCACGGGCCGTCGCAGGTGGTCGATCCCGAGTGCCTTCGCCTGGACGGACCAGAACTGGCGCGGCGTCCAACTGCCGGGGCAGGTGATCTACGAAATGCACCTCGGCACCTTCACGACGGAAGGGACCTGGCAGGCGGCCGCGCGCGAGTTGCCGGAGTTGAAAGCGACGGGCATCACCGTCTTGGAGATCATGCCGATCAGCGACTTCGCCGGGCGGTTTGGCTGGGGCTATGACGGCGTGAACTTTTTCGCGCCGACGCGGTTGTACGGCACGCCTGACGACGCCCGGCGCTTCATCGACCGCGCCCATTCGCTGGGGCTGGCCGTGATCCTCGACGTGGTCTACAACCACCTGGGGCCGGACGGCAACTACCTGGGCCAGTTCTCGGCCGACTACGTGACAGATCGTTACAAGACGGATTGGGGTCCGGCGATGAACTACGACGGGCCGAACGCTGGCCCGGTGCGCGAGTACGTCGCCGGCAACGCGGCCTACTGGATCGACGAATACCACTTTGACGGCCTTCGCCTGGACGCGACGCAGAACATTTACGACAGCTCGGCCGACCACATTCTGACCGTGATCGGCCGGCGCGTCCGCTCCGCGGCCAAGGGCCGGGCGACCATCATCGTGGCCGAGAACGAGCCGCAGGACATCCGCCTGGTCTGCCCCGTCGAGGACGGCGGACACGGCTTTGACGGCATGTGGAACGACGATTATCACCACACCGCCCGCGTCGCCCTGACGAACCGCACCGAGGCATACTTCACGGATTATCGCGGCACGCCGCAGGAGTTCATCTCGACGGCCAAGTACGGTTTCCTCTACCAGGGCCAGCAGTATATCTGGCAGAAGAAGCGGCGCGGCAGTCGAACGACCTGCGCAACCCCGGCGACGTTCATCACCTTCCTGGAGAACCACGATCAGGTATCCAACACCGGCGGCAAGCGACCGCACCAGTTGACCAGTCCGGGACGGTATCGGGCCATGACGGCGCTGACGCTGTTGAGTCCGGGAACGCCGATGCTCTTCCAGGGGCAAGAATTTGCCTCCTCCCAGCCCTTCTATTTTTTCGCCGACCACAAGCCGGAGTTGGCCCGCCTCGTGTACAAGGGCGCAAGGAGTTCCTCGCCCAGTTCCCCTCCCAGGCGCACGCCCAGATGCAGAAGCAAGTACCCGACCCGGCCGATTCGGCGACATTTGAACGCTGCAAGCTCGATTTTTCCGAACGTGAAAAAAACACCCCGCTGTACGCGCTGCACTGCGACCTGTTGCGCTTGCGGCGCGAGGAGCCGGCATTCCGCGCCCAGCGTCCTGGCGGCGTCGATGGGGCCGTGCTCGGCGCGCAGGCGTTCGTGTTGCGCTTCTTCGGAGAGAACGAGGTGGACGACCGGCTGCTTCTGGTCAATCTGGGTCACGACTTGTTGCTGGCGCCCGCGCCGGAGCCTTTGCTGGCTCCCAATGCCGGCATGGGCTGGGAAGTGCTGTGGACGAGCGAGGACGTGCGCTATGGGGGCGATTCGGCCGTCGCCGTGGAGGGGGAGGACGGTTGGCGTCTGCCTGGCGAATCGGCCGTGGTCCTGAGGCCCACCAGCCCGCAGCGCAAGCAAGGGTGATTCGATTCCCTTGCTTGCGCTGCGGGCTGGTAGCACCGCGGGCTGGTAATCCAAGAGGCGGCGATCCAATGGACGAACTGATTCGGCGCATGCGCTGGACCGAGGCGAGCAAAGACGACGTGGCGCCCTGGTCGAGCGCGAATGGATCGTAACGAACGGCCTGGGCGGTTATGCGTCGTCCACGGTTGCCGGCGTGTGTACGCGCCGCTATCACGGCCTGCTCGTGGCCGCGCTGCCGGCGCCCCTGGGCCGCATCGTGATGCTCAACCACCTGACCGAACAGATCCGGCTGCCTAACGGACGAACGGTGCGCCTGGGCGGCGAGCAGGCGGCCGGCGGAACCTTCGACCTGCACGGCGTCGAATTCTTCCGCACCTTCCACCTGGAGATCGGCCTGCCCGTCTGGCGCTGGGCGATCGAGGATTGGGTGCTGGAAAAACGTGTTGTCCTGTTGCACGAGCAGAACACGGTCCATGTCGGCTACCGGCTGGTCGAGGGACAGGGCACGGTGCGGCTGAAACTGCGGCTGGCCATCCACTTTCGACCCCACGAAGAGAAGGTCAGCACGACGTTCGAGCGGCCCTACGCCCTGACGGCCATCCTCGACCGTCACGAAGTCTCCGACGGCTCCAACGTGCCTCCTTTGCGCTTCCGCATGATCGGCCGGCGCTCCGCGTTCACCGTGGAGGGCCAGCGAACGCAGCCGCTTCTGTATCGGCTGGAAGAAGAACGCGGCTACGAGGCGCGCGGCGAGTTGTGGAGTCCAGGACATTTTCGCGTCGATCTGACCGCGGACAACGACGTCACTTTCGTGGCCTCGACGGAAAAATGGGAGACGATGGACGCGCTGCCGCCGGACGTGGCGCGGAAGGCCGAACACGAACGACGGCGGCGCTTGCTGTCGCAGACCTCCCCGGCGGCGCGAACCGGACCCGGCGGCGAATGGACGTTGGCGGCCGATCAATTTCTCATCACGCCGGCCGGCCGTGTCGAGGAGGCGGCGCGGGCGAAGGCGGCCGGCGACGAGGCGCGCACCGTCATCGCCGGCTATCACTGGTTCACCGACTGGGGCCGCGACACCATGATTAGCCTCGAAGGGCTGACGCTGGTGACGGGTCGGCACAACGACGCGCGTTCCATCCTGCGCACCTTCGCCACCCACGTCCGCGACGGCCTCATCCCCAACCTCTTCCCCGAGGGCAGCAAGGAAGGGCTGTACCACACCGCCGACGCCACCCTGTGGTTCGTCCAGGCCATCGGCCGTTATTACGAGACCACCAATGACCGTGAAACGCTCGAATTCATGATGCCGATCGTGCGCGACATCGTGGACCACCACCTGCGCGGTACGCACTTCGGCATCGGCGTGGACAAATCCGATGGCCTGTTACGGCAAGGCGCGGAAGGCTATCAACTGACGTGGATGGACGCCAAGTGCGGCGACTGGGTGGTCACGCCGCGGCGCGGCAAGGCCGTCGAGATCAACGCCCTGTGGTACAACGCCCTGCACTGGCTGGAGCGCTGGGAGCGCGAATTCGGGGCCGAGGTCAGAGCGCGGGCCGTCGGCGAGCACGCCGGCCGGGCGTATCGTTCCTTCAATGAGCGCTTCTGGTACGCCCAGGGTGGCTTCCTCTACGACGTGGTAGACGGCGAGAAGGGCGACGACCCGTCCTGCCGCCCGAATCAGGTTTTCGCCATCTCGCTGTCCCACCCCGTCCTCGCCAAGGAGCCGCTGGCCGGCGGTGATGGACGTGGTCCGGCAGCGCCTGCTGACGCCGATGGGATTGCGTTCGCTGGCGCCGGGCGAGCCGGAATACAAGCCGACCTATCACGGCGACCTGCGCTCGCGCGACGCGGCGTACCATCAGGGGACCGTCTGGCCGTGGCTCATTGGACCGTTCGTGGATGCGTGGCTGAAAATGCATCCGGGCGACCGGACGGGCGGCCGGCGTTTCTTGCAGGGCTTGGCGGACCATCTGGGCGAGGCGTGCATCGGCTCGATCAGCGAGATCGCCGACGCCGAGGAGCCGTTTCGGCCGCGCGGCTGCATCGCCCAGGCGTGGAGCGTGGCCGAGACCCTTCGCTCGTGGGTAAACACGGCGGAATAAGCGGCGGGTCATTCCTATGCGCTGCGGCTTCGCAAACTTCCCGCCGGGACGAAACCCACGGCGAACAATGCCAGATGAACCGCGGCAAGCGTCCACAGCAAGTACAGCAGATGCGGGGTGCCCGCGAACCAGGCGAAGCCGACGATTACATTTCCGAGGATCCCCATTTGGATGGCTGGCCGTTCGGAGGCCCGATACCTCAACAACAGCAGCATCGCCACGTCCCAAATAAGAACTCCTGCCGCCCACGTCTCTTTCGGATCCCACCCCCAGTAGCGGCCGAGGTGGTCCCTGGCCCAGACGCATCCCAGCAGGATGCCGGCCAGAGTCAGCACCGTCGCCACGACCGTCAACGTGAAAACCGCGCGGGCCAGCGATTGCACTTGCCCCGCACTCAGATCGCCGAAGGGCCTTCTTGCTACGTAACAGATGGCCAGAAAACCGACGAAAAACGACGCGCTGTATCCCAGGATAATGGCACAAACGTGCGTGCTCAGCAGCAATCCCAGCCGGCCGTTCTGACCGCTAGCCAGAAAGAATCCGAGGAACAACGTGGCAAGGACGAGCGCGAGAAAGCCGATGCGGAGGATGCGCACCGGCAGCCACGACGCCGGCCGGGCGACCTTGGCGAACTCCGTGGCCAGTGTTCGCGGGCTGCCGAGTCGCGACGCGGCCAGAGTCAGCGCCTGTTCTTCCGAGTGCCCCGTCCGTACCAGCTGCGAAATCTCGTCGCGGAGATGGCTTTCGAGTTCGTCGAGCACTTCCTTGGAGCAGCCCGCCGTTTCGGCCAGGCCGCGCCGCCACTGCGCGATGAGCTGTTCGAGTTCAGGCATGTTCCGCCCCCCAAAGTCGGTTCAAGGTCGCCAGCACCACTTGCCATTGTTCCTTCTGGTCGGCCAGCGCCTTGCGGCCGCCGGCCTTCAGGGCGTAATACTTCCGCTTGCGCCCGTTTCGGACTCGCCCCAGCGGCCGCGGATGTAGCCCTGCGCTTCCAGGCGGTGCAGGACGGGGTAGAGCATTCCGTCCGTCCACTCGATGTCGCCGCCCGACAGGGCGCGGACGCGCTGGAGGATGGCGTAGCCGTAGCTTTCGCCCTCTTCCAAAAGCGACAGGACCAACGGCACGGCCGAGGCCGCCACGAGATCTTTCGCGATCTTCATGGAGCCGATTATACATTGCAGTTCTATGTATGGCAAGTGGAAATGATGTTGAAGGAGAACGAGGGAGAGAACGCGGTCCTTTCCGCCAGGCCGGGGCTTGAGTTACCATACAACGACGGGACGTTCACTCTCGCGCCGGGGGAAGGAGACGGACATGACGATGCCTGTTGTGGAGATTCAGGGCACTCTGCAAGCCGACGGTACGTTGGTGCTGGACGAGAAGCCGAACCTGCCGCCGGGTCGGGTGCGCGTTATGGTGCAGCCATTGCTTGACATCACGCAGACAGACATCTGGCAGTTCATTGAGAAACTCTGGGCGGAACAACGAGCACGAGGCCATGTCCCGCGAGGCAAGAGGAAGAGATCGACGCCGAAATCGCCGCCATGCGCAAGAAGACGAGGAGCGCATGCAGGAGATCGAGCGGTTGCACGAGGAGTGCGAGCGCGCTCGTCGGCTGAAGCCTCCGCCGGAGACGTCATGATCGTCTATCTGGACACCAATATCGTGATCTACGTCGTGGAGCAGCACTCCGTCTTCGGCCCCAAAGCCCTAGCTCGTTTGGCGACCGCTCGGGCCGCCGGTGATGCGATGATGATAAGCGATCTGACAAGAATGGAGTGTTTGGTTGGCCCGCTTCAATCAGGCAACTTAATCTTGCAAAGCGATTTCCGAGCCTTCTTTGCTGCTCCGGGTATGCAAGTCGTGCCCATCACGCCGGCAGTCTGCGATCGAGCGGCCGTGATCCGGGCTACCCAGCACTTCAAACCGATGGACGCTCTCCAACTTGCGGCGGCGGTCGAGCATGGCGCGAATATCTTCCTAACCAACGACGCGCACCTAAACTCCTTCACCGGTTTGACCGTGGAAGTGCTGACCTGATTCGCCGGCGATTACTTTTCCGATCCCCGGTAGCGTTCGAGTTCCTCGCGGTGGATGCGGATGCGCAGGCCGCGCTGGACGTAACGCAAATCGCCCTGGCGGATCAGGTCGAGCAGTTGCTTGCGAGACACGTCGAGATAATCCGCCGCCTGCGTGAGCGTCCACAGGTCGGGGTTGGCGTCGGGGGGAATAGCTTGAGGATGGCGCATTGTTAGCCTCACAATTCCGGCTGTAATCCAGCATATCCTCCGCGGACAGGATCGCAAGGTGAGCAGGATGGAGTCACCGTTTGCCGAGCAAAAGATCGAGCACCCAGCAGCCGCGGACATGCTCGCCGGGTTGGCGGCAATGATTGAGGATCACGGGATCATCGCAGCCGGCTTCTTCGAGGGCGTCGGCCAGGATGGGCAGGTTGGCGAAAAAGCCCTCGCTGTAAATCGTCCGTGCCAGCATGGCGACGCTTTCGCGGCTTGGGCGAAGGCGGGAGGGGAGCAGAGACAGGGATTGGTTCGGATGACCGGCAATGTCGTTCAGCAGGTCGGCAAAATGGCGCTGCTGCTCGGCGCCGCCTACAAGGGCGGCCGACCGAACCGTGTTCAGCGCGTCATCGTACCCTTCCAGGGACGCAAGCCACGGCATGCGGGCGGCTCGCCGAGCCATTTTCATGTCCCGCCTGGAAACGAGTCCGTCGGCGTAGCGTTCGGCGACCTCCACGGCTCGGCGGTTCCGCTCGTCGGTCATAAGGCATTGCAGTCGGCGAAGGCAGGCACAGGCGAACAGTCTCAGCTTGCGATCGCTGAGATGGCCGCGTAAAAGACGCAGACGCTTTTCCACTTCCGCGCCCAGCGCGAGCGCCTCCTCGTGGGACGCGAGAGCGTGTCTTCCGCATGCGGAGGTCGGGAGAGGCGAACGGTTGAGACGACTCGCGCAAGCGAAGGAGGGTCGAGATGATTGCAGGGATGGCGTTGTGCCAGCGCCAGCCGAGGTAATGGGAGTGGACGTGAGGAGATGGCCGGCCAATTTCGGGGCTTTCGCCGCGAACGAGAACGCTCGCGTGGTAAACCACCGGGTCGAGTTGAAATTGCAGATAAGCGCGGAGCTTTGGCGGCGACCACACCGATTCCAGTTCCCACACTTCGGCCCCTTCCAAGTTGGCGGGGCGGTTCTCGATCCGTATGCGCTTCCACCCGTGGAAGGTGAGTTGGCGGAGCAACGCGAAGCGCATGGCGTGGCGTATGCTCATGTGGCTCCTCCTCGCACCAGGCCGGTGTCCGGCGCTTCCGACAGTCAGACGCGGCGGTGGTGATCGAGGTTCGGGGATCGTGTCAAAGCGAGCCATTCTCGTAAGATGAAGGATGCACTGTCGAGTGCAGGATCGACCCCGCCACCACGAGAAAGACTTCCGCGAGTGTTCCCCATGAAAGCCATCCAGTTGAAGGAACCGGGCCATTTCGAGCAGATCGGCATCGACGAGCCGAAGAAACCCGGCCCCGGCGAGGCGCTGGTGCGCGTCCACCGCGTCGGCATCTGCGGCACCGACATCAGCGGCTACCTCGGCAAGATGCCGTTCTACAGCTATCCGCGCATCCCCGGCCACGAACTGGGCGTCGAGGTGCTCGAGGTCGGCGACGGCGTGACCAACGTCAAGCCGGGCGACCGCTGCTCGGTCGAGCCGTACATGAACTGCCAGCAGTGCTTCGCCTGCCGGCGCGGCGGCGGCAACTGCTGCGAAAACCTGCAAGTCCTCGGCGTCCACACCGACGGCGGCCTGCGGCCGCGCTTCCTCGTGCCGGCCCGCAAGCTGCATCCGTCGAGCAAGCTGACGCTCGATCAGCTCGCCCTGGTCGAGACGCTGGGCATCGGCTGCCACGCCGTCAACCGCGGCAACCCGCAAGCGGGCGAACACGCCCTCGTCGTCGGCGCCGGCCCGATCGGCCTGTCGGTCATCGAGTTCGTCAAGCTGACCGGGGCGAAGATCATCGTGCTCGATCTCAACGAAAAACGCCTCGATTTCTGCAAGAAACAGATGGGCGTGGCCCACACGATCCGCTTCAAGGGCGACGGCTCGGAGCTGAAGGAGTTGCAGGACATCACCGACGGCGCCCTCGCCCCGGTGGTGTTCGACGCGACCGGCAGCACGAAGTCGATGTGCAACGCCTTCAACTACGTCGCCCACACCGGCCGGCTGGTGTTCGTCGGCATCGTCACGGACGAAATCCATTTCCCCGATCCGCTGTTGCACCGCCGCGAGATGACCCTGTTCGCCTCGCGCAACGCCCTGCCGGAGGATTTCGACGCGCATCATCGGGCTGATCGAGGAAGGCCGGATCGACACCCGGCCGTGGATCACGCACCGCACGCCGTTCGCGGACCTGATCGGCAATTTCCCGTCGTACACCAAGCCGGAAACCGGCGTCATCAAGGCGATGGTCGAAGTCGATTGATTTTTCAGGAATCCGAGCATGATCCGTTCGAGCGTCACGATCAGCCTGGTGCCGGAAGCGCGCGGCGGGCCGTTCGTCTTCTGGGACGACCTGGCGGCCGGCTGCCGCAAGGCGAAGGAGCTGGGCTTCGACGCGGTGGAGATATTCGCGCCGTCGGTGCCGGTCGTCGATCGCCAACGCGCTGCGGCGACTGCTCGACGAGACCGGCCTGCGAGCTGGCCGCCTTCGGCACCGGCGCGGGCTGGGTGCTGCACCGCCTGACGCTGAGCAGTCCCGAAGCCGGCAAGCGGGCCGCAGGCGCGCGAGTTCATCCGCTCCGATCATCGACCTGGCCGGGCAGTTCCAGGCACCGGCCATCATCGGCTCGATGCAGGGACGGCACGGCGACGGACGTGGACAAGGCCACGGCGCTCGGCTATCTCGCCGAGGCGCTCAACGACCTGGGCGAACACGCCGGCAATACGGCGTGCCGCTGCTGTTCGAGCCGCTCAACCGCTATGAGACGAACCTCGTCAACACGGTCGAAGACGGCGTCCGCCTGCTCGGTTCGCTGTCCACGGACAACGTCAAGTTGCTGGCCGACCTGTTTCACATGAACATCGAAGAGGCGGACATCGCGGCGGCGATGCGAGCGGGGGCCGGGACACATCGGCCATGTCCATTTCGTCGATTCCAACCGCCGGCCGGCGGGCTGCGGACATACCGACTTCGCCCCCATCGCCGCGGCGCTGCGCGACATCGGCTATCACGGCTACGTCTCCGCCGAGGCGCTGCCGTATCCCGATCCGGCCGAGGCGGCACGGTTGACGATCGCAGGCGTTTCGCAAGTATCTTCGCCGTCTATGTGACGGGGAGTGATTCGCGTGCTGAAACATCAACTCATCCATCCGCAGATCAACGAAATCCTCGGCCGGGCCGGGCATCACGCCAAAATCCTCATCGCCGACGGCAACTATCCGGCATCCTCGAAGAAAGGCCCCAACGCCGAGCTGGTCAGCCTCAATCTGTCGCCGGGCGTCGTCACCTGCGCCCAGGTGCTGGCGGCGCTGGTGTCGGCCATCCCGATCGAGGCGGCCAACACGATGATGTACGAGACGACCGGGCCGTATGCGCTGAAGGAAGACCCGCCGGTGTGGGCCGAGTTCCGCCAAGTGCTGGCCGACGGCGGAGCTGAACCTTGAAGCTGCAGCCGATCGAGAAATGGGACTTTTACAAGGCGGTCGCGACGCCGGACCACGTGCTGACGATCCAGACGGCCGACCAGCAGCGCTTTGCCAACCTGCTGCTGACCATCGGCGTGCGCATGGATTGAGGGACAAACATGGAACATCGCGAGCTGGGCAAGACGGGCTTGACACTGCCGGTGCTGAGTTTCGGTGCCTCGTCGCTGGGGCAGGAGTTTCGCCCGGTGGACCTCAACGAAGCCCTGCGTCGGTGCGCGTGGCGCTGGACCTGGGCATGAACTTCATCGACACGTCGCCCTTTTACGGCCGCGGCATGTCGGAAGTGCTGCTGGGCGTCGCCCTGCGCGGCGTGCCGCGCGACCGCTATCTGCTGGGCACCAAGCTCGGCCGTTACGACGCCAACCACTTCGATTTCTCGGCCAAGCGCGTCGTCGAGAGCGTGGATGTCAGCCTGCATCGCATGGGCGTCGAACATCTCGACATCATTCTGTGCCACGACATTGAGTTCGTGGACATGGCGCAGATCGTCGAGGAGACGCTGCCGGCGCTGCGGAAGATACAGCAGCAGGGCAAGGTGCGCTTCGTCGGCGTGTCCGGCTATCCGATGAAGATGTTCCGCTACGTCCTCGACCGGGCGCCGCTGGACGTGATCCTGTCGTACAACCATTACACGCTGCAAAACACCATGCTGGCGGATCTGGTGCCGTACCTGAAAGCAGAAGGGCGTCGGCATCATGAACGCGGCGCCGTTTTCGGCGCGGCTGCTGACCAACGCGCCGCTGCCGCCCTGGCACAAGGCGACGCCGGAAGTGCGGGCGGTCTGCCGGCAGGCCGCGGAACATTGCCAGAAGAAGGGCGTCGACATCGCCCAGCTGGCGCTGCAATTCTCGATCCACCACCCCGACATGACGACCTGCGTCACCGGCTCGGCCGACCCCGGCCGCGTCGCCCAGTGGGCCGAATGGGCGGAGAAGCCGTTCGACCAGGAGTTGCTCAAAGAAGTGCTCGCGATCCTCGAACCGATCCACAATTGGTTCTATGTGGAAGGACGGCCGGAAAACAACGATGAGCCGAGCAAGCGGTGAACGGCTCGCGGAAACGACAACGGATTGGGGAACGGAGATGAATGAAGCGGAGAAGGGCGCGGTGACGGAAGGCTTGCGCCCGGATGAGGCGGCATCCGGGCTGACACGGGCGGAGTGGCTATTGATTCTAGTGCTGGCGGCAGTGCAGTTCACGCACATCCTCGATTTCGTCATCATGATGCCGCTGGGGCCGCAATTCAAAAACGACCTGCATCTCAGCGACCAGTGGTTCGGTTTTTTGGTGTCGGCCTACGCCTTCAGCGCCGCCCTGGCGGGCCTCCTGGCCGCGTGGTTCATCGACCGCTTCGATCGCAAAACGTCGTTGCTTTGGCTGTACGCCGGCTTCACAGCGAGCACGCTCTTTTGTGCGGCCGCCCCCAACTATGCGCTGCTTCTGGCGGCGCGGGCCATGACGGGGATGTTCGGCGGCGTGGCGGGGGCCAACATCCTGGCCATCGTCGGCGATGTCTTTCCCGGACGGCGGCGCGGCCGGGCGATGGGGGCCATCATGTCGGCGTTCTCGGTGGCCTCGATCGCCGGCGTTCCGGCCGGCCTGTACGTGGCCAACGCCCTGGGCTGGCGAGCGCCGTTCGCTTTGCTGTCCGGACTGAGCGTGGCCGTGGCCGTGCTCGTGTACTTCGTGCTCCCGCCGATGCGCGGCCATCTCATCCGCGGCCGGCAGATCGCCTTCTCGTGGAGCGTGTTCGTCGAACCGACGCATTTGCGGGCCTATCTGCTCATGACGGCGCTGGTCCTCAGCACCTTCATGATCGTGCCGTACCTGGCCTCGTATCTGGTTTCCAACACGGGGCGGTCGCAGGAAGAATTGCCTTACGTTTACCTGTGCGGCGGACTCGCGACGCTGGTGACGATGACCTTCTTCGGCTGGCTGTCGGATCGTCTGGGCAAATTGCCGGTCTTCCGCGTGCTGGCCGTGTTCACGACGGTGCCCATCCTGCTCTTGACCAACCTGCCTCACGTCGGGCTGGCGGCGGCGCTGGCGGTTTCCACGCTGTTCATGGTCGTGTCTTCGGGGCGCATGGTGCCGGCAATGGCGCTCATCACGGCCAGTGCCGCCCCGCGGGTTCGCGGCAGTTTCCTGAGCGTCAACGCCTCGGTGCAGCAAGCGGCGGCCGGGATGGCGGCGGTGCTGGGCGGTTTCATGCTGGACCAGGGCGAGGGTGGCGAGATGACCGGCTTTCCGCTCGTGGGCGGGCTGGCATGCGTGGCCGCGCTTTTGACCGTATGGCTGGCGGGGCGTCTGCGTCCTGCCGTCGGAGGCGAAGACGCCACGGTGTCGCTCAACGGCCCGGCCCCCGCCGTCCGCATGGACCCTTCCCGTTCCGGGCCGGGGATGCCGAACGCTGTGCGCCCCGGAGGCGAGAGAATAAAGGAATGTCAGGTCTGAGGCGCCGCTTCGAGCAGACGGGACACCGCGGCGTCGGCGTCGGGAGCGACCTCGAAGGGGGCGTCGATCTCGCCGCCGGGACTGATCATTTTCGTCGTCATGAACACATCTTCGATGTCGCCGGTCAGACCGCAGATGATGAGCCGGCCGCCCGCGTCGAGCAATTGGCGGCGCAGACTCAGTAGCGGCCAGAAGGCGACGCTGGACAGGTAGCGGGCGTGCTGCAAGTCGATGACGACGCGGTTGACGGCGGCGCGCTTCACCGCGGAGTGCATCTCCTCGCGCAGCGACTGGGCGACTTCCTCGCCCTGAATGCGCGGCTGCACGATCGTCAGTACCAGAACGCCTTGTTCCAGCGTACTGCGCAGAAGCGGGCCGGACGAGTGGGACATGGCACGCTCGATGTTAGGGGGACTGCGAGTCCAGAACCGAAACCAGCGTAGCGAAGAAGGGAGCCGCCGACAAGGCGATGTCGGGGTGAAAATTGCGCAAACATCCACCGACTAGCCGCGAGCGCCAGCGAGCGGTTGGTTGCTATTCCGCTCGCTGGCGCTCGCGGCTGGTAATTTTCTCTATCTTGCGAGCAGCCGCATCTGCTCGATCCCTTTGGGCGTCACGAATGTCAGCTTGCGTTCGAGCAACTCCTGAATGACGACTTCCGGCCGTTCGTTTTCGACGACCGCCGGGAAGAATTCGTCGTGCCAGACGTAGGCGATGCGCTGGAAGTGCTCCGACAAGAACGACTGCATGGCGAGGCAGAAAGAATCGTGGAACATGACCGCGCGCGGTAGGCGCGGATCGTCGCATTCGGTGGCGAACGGTTTGCCCAGCGGAAAAGTCTCCTCAAACTTCTCCTTCTCCCAGGCGACGCCTTCCTTGGCGGTATGAGCGCGACGCGGTCGGCGCGGTAACAGGTTCAGCCATTCCTCATGGGCGACCTCCGCCAGATAAACCATGGTCGCCAGATCGCCGCCCGGTCGATCCATCGTTGACTCGTCGAAGTCGGAGCGGGACCAGGGCTGGATCGCCGGGAACCACTTCGACAGGGCGCCGGCCAGGTGTTGATAGCCGATGAACGCGCCGCGGTCGTTCCAGTGCGCGTCCGTCCGGTGGTAGAGTCGTTCGCGCGTCTTCGCAGCCAAGAGAGGTTGGCGCACGTCGAGCAACTCTACCGGGGAATGATGGTCGCGCAGGTGGGAAATCAGTTGGTCGAGGCGCGATTGTTCGTGGCGAGTGCGAAAAATCGGACTGAGATATTCGGGATAAATGGTCTGTTTGTCGGGAGGGATGAACAGCAGATACCGGCAGCCGCGCTTTTGCAGCCAGTCGTGGCGCTCCTCCAGCACGCGCTGCCAGTCGTTCAGCTCCTGGAGTGTGAACGGGCGGACGCCGTTGTAATCCGTGCCCGCTTGCTGGGGCGTGTAGAACAGCCAGGGTGCCTGACCGAGCAGCACGTACGCCGAGGTCGAGACGCGCAGCCAGCGCACCTTGGCCACGTTGAGAAAGCGGATCAGCGTGCCGCGGAAGCCGAAGTTATCGCCCCAGTATTGCTCGAATTTCTTGGGAAACGCCTTGAGCACGCTGCCCTTGAGGCGCAGCTCCGGCAGCGAGGCCAGTGTGCGCATGTCGTTGGCGGACTGGTTGAATCGGCCGTGCAGAAAGGTGCCGGCCAGGGGCAGCCCGATCGCGCCCAGGAACAGGAGAATCACGGCCCAGTCGGTGATCGCGCGGAGGCGCGGACCCGAGGTCATGGCGTCGCTCCTTCAGAACGTCCAGTAGATGAACGGATTGTACGTGCCGCCGGCCATCAGCATGGCGGAAGTCAGGAGCAGCGCCGCATGAACCGCCACGGAAGCGCCGGCGAACGCGACCTCCAGCACACCGGCCAGACGCGGTCTAGTGGCGCGGACAAAGGAAGCTCCGAGACGGAAGCGGCGCAACCAAGCGAGTACCGGCGCGGAACCGATAACACCCGCGAGGAGGGCAAGCACGACATCCGCGCTGAGGTAGACCGCGGGTGTATATTCCACACCGGCACCCGATCGCAGACCGGCCATCGCCATCAGATAGGATGCGGCAGAAGTGAACGTCTCCGCCCGGAAGAAAACCCAACCGACCATGACGATCAGGAGCGTGTAGCCATAACGCACCAGAGCCGGGGACGCTTCGAGCAGCCGGCCGAACTTCATGCGCTCCAGCACCAGAAAGCCGCCGTGATACAAGCCCCAGGCCACGAACGCCCAGCTCGCCCCGTGCCACAGACCGCACAGGAAGAAGATCGTCACAAGATTGAAATAAGTGCGGGCCGTGCCGTGACGGTTGCCGCCCAGGGGAATGTATAAGTAATCGCGAAACCAGCTCGACAGCGACATGTGCCAGCGTCGCCAGAACTCCGTGATCGAACGCGACACATACGGATAATTGAAATTCTCCTTGAAATCGAAGCCGAACATCTTGGCTAACCCGATCGCCATATCGGAGTAGCCGGAGAAGTCGAAATAGATTTGCAGTGTGTAGCAGACGATGCCCAGCCAGGCTAACCCGGCCGTCAGCGCCTCGGACGGTAGCTTGAAAATCGCGTCGGCCGGGGCCGCGAGCGTGTTAGCGATGAGCATTTTCTTGGACAGACCAAAGATGAAGCGCCGTGTGCCCTCGGCGAAACCTTCGCGGTTGACGGTGCGCTTCACGAGTTGGGTCGCCAGGTCGCTATAACGGACGATCGGGCCGGCGATGCTCTGTGGGAAGAACGAGATGTATAGGGCAAACGTGATCGGGTTTTTCAGCGCCCGCACTTCGCCGCGATAAATGTCAATCACGTAGGACAACGCGTGAAACGTGAAGAAGGAGATGCCCAGCGGCAAGTGGATTCCCGGAACACGCACGGGGGCGAAGTGCAATGCTGTCAGTACGGTGTTGAGATTGCTAATCAGAAAGACGGCGTATTTGAAGGTCCCCAGAAGGCCAAGATTGGCGACCACGGCCAGCGCGAGTGTTAACCTTCGGCCGCGCGCCGTTTGCAGACGGTCCAGACACAGGCCGAAGGTGTAATTCATCCCGATGGTTGAGAGCAGGACGATAATGTAGGTTTTCTCGCCCCAGATATAGAAAAGCAGGCTGGCAATCAACAAAAGTAGATTGCGCAACCAACGCGGGCTGAGGAAATAAAGGGCTAGCAATACGGGCAAGAACAGAAAGAGAAAGATTGCGGCGCTAAATAGCATGACAATTCCCTGTCATCGTGAGGGAGCATCCCTGTCAACAAGTATCGGCGTCCGTAGGGCGTCGAATACGGAAAAACCGACATGATCGCCCCACATAGCCCCCGTCTTGTCGGAGGTGTTTGGTTTCCCCCGGCAAGCCGGGGGCTATGTCAGTCATGCAGCAGTACGGCAGTCCCCAGCGCTTGGCCTTGAAGCAGAGGTTGATAAACCTCCCGGCCAAAGCGTTCGCTGAAAGAGCGCACGCCGACCGGCTGCAAGTGGCAGTAATCTCCGAACTCCTCATCACCGCACCAGGTCCGGGCGTCGATTACCGGCGCGTGGTAGGTACCGCCCAGACGCAGCAGATACGCGTTCAGGGCCGCGCGCGTGCCCGGCGGATACCAGCCGCGCAGGCGGTGTGTTCCGGCAAGATGATCAGTGCCACCCGGATGCCATGTGCGCGGCACTCGTCCAGTAAATCACGCAGGGCGCGATCCGCGACCTCGCTGATCTGGAACTCGTCCAGCAGCGGCTTGGTCAACTTCTTGTCGTGCTCCATCCCCTGGGCGAAGCCATCGGGCCCGGGGCGCTCGAACGGATAGGGCAGCCAGCCCGTGTTGTCCAGCTTTTCCCAGGCTAAATCGCCGAAATCGAGCGAGATCGAGGACAACGGCGGCACCAGGAAGGGAGCGTAGCGGACCAGCAGGAAAGTGCGATAATGGACGCTCGGCGAGACGGTCGCTTCGAACACGTTGGTGAAAGCGTCCCAGCGCCGGCGATAGAGGCGCGACATGACCGGCACGTCTTCCCAGTACAGATCCCGCTCGAAGATGTAATGTCCCTCCTCGAAGAACCCGCGCTGGAGGAGAAACGGCGCCCATACTTCCACGAATAACCAATCCGGCTTGACGCCGTTGTGGAGGACGCGGCGCAACACCATGCGCTCTCGGACCGGCCCGGCGCCGAGCATGCTGAAGTTGAAGAGGACCGGCTCGCGTTCCCCGTCGGCCGTCCCCCTGCCAGTGCTGGCGGGCCGGAAGCCCATAGCGGTGCGCGAGCTGCCCACGATCATCGCCAACGGCCGGCCGGGCGCCTCCGCCAGCCGCGCTCGCAGCTCGCGCAGGCGGATGCGGAACTCGGCGTCGCACATTTCCGGATGGCGCAGGTAGACAAATAACCCCAGGGCGGCGTGGCCGGCGATGAAGAAGGCCAACGTCCAGACCAGGGCGGCCCGCGATTTACGCCGGATGTGCCGGGTTGCCTCGTGCATGACGATACCTGACAATTGGACACCGTTACCAAAGCCCCCGGCTTGGCGGGGGTATCAAACACCCCCGGCAAGCCGGGGGCTATGTGAGCCGCTAAAACTGGAAGTAAATGAACGGCTTGGTCCCCGACGGGGCGAGAATCAGCGCCACCGTCACCGCGGCGGCGTAGCTGAAGCCCAACATCGGGGCCGGCAACCGCATGTGCCACTTTCGCCACAGGTCGAAACGGCGGACCACATGGCACAGGGCCACGAGCAGGAGCGTCAGGATAATGCCGCTGCTCGGCAACGGCCCCGGTGCGCCCTCGGCCTGGAACAGCGCCATCCGCCGCAGCACGTCTGCGGCGATCGAGAAGGTCGTGGCCCGGAAAAAGATCCAGCCGACGCACACGCTCAGAAACGTCAGCCCCACGCGCAGCAAGGTTCCGGGCGCCGATTGCAGCAGACGGTCCACTCGCGGCCGGCTCTTGCAGAAGCCCTGGAACGTCTTGTGGACGATCAAAAGCAGGCCGTGTAGCACACCCCAGACGACGAACGTCCAGCTCGCGCCATGCCAGAGGCCGCCCAGCGTCATGGTGATCATCAGGTTGCGGTTGGCCCTGGCCGTGCTGCACCGGCTGCCGCCCAGGGGGATGAACAGGTAGTCACGCAGCCAACTCGACAGCGAAATATGCCAGCGCCGCCAGAATTCCGAAATGTTGCACGACAAGTAAGGGATGTTGAAGTTTTGTGCCAGCTTGTAGCCGAGCATGTGGGCCGCGCCGATGGCCATGTCCGTGTAGCCGGAGAAATCGCAGTAGATCTGCACCGCATAGGCGAACACCGCCAGCCAGACGACCTTCGAGTTGTACTGGGTCGGGTCGCGGAAGACCGGATCGACGTAGACCGCCATGCGGTCGGCGATGGCCAGTTTCTTGAACAGGCCCATGAAGAAGAACTGCGCCCCCAGGTGCAGCCGTGGCCAGCTGAAGCGCTTGCGGCGTCGGATCTGCGGCAAAAAATCACGCGCCCGAACGATCGGGCCGGCGATCAGGTGCGGGAAGAACAGGATGAAGAGCATGAAGTGCGCCAGGTTGCGCTCCGCAGGCACACGGCGGCGGTACACGTCCACCGTGTAGTTGATCGCCTCGAAGGTGTAGAAGGAAATGCCGATCGGTAGGATCACTTTCAGCACGGGCAGCGACGCCGAGGCGCCGAGCGCGTGCAGCGTTTGGCTCAGCGAGTCGAGGAAGAAATTGGCGTATTTGAAATAGCACAGGATGCCGAGATTGACCGCGAGACTGAGACCCAGAAGCGCCTTGCGGCGCGACTCGGAGACGCCGCGTTCCATGCCCAGCGCGATGACATAATCCATCGCCGTCGTCGCGCTGATCAGCACGGCCAGCCAGGTGTTCCACGACGCATAAAAATAAAAGCTGGCCCCAAGCAGCAGCCAGATCCGCGCCTGCCGCCAAGGAATCAGCCAGTAGGCGAGCAGGATGGCGGTGAAGAAGAAGAGAAATTCCAGCGAACAAAACAGCATGACCCCCTCCCGACCTGGTTGCGGGGCGCCATTCTTTATCGGTCGCTCTGGCAGATGAAGTTCATCCTTCCGCATCGGCATGGCAACGAAATTCCCGACAATGTGAAGATGGCGGAACGAGGCGGGCACCCATTGCTGCCGACGTTTTCGAGGTCTACGTGGCGGAGAAGAGCCGGCTGCGGCGACTCCGGGGCTTGGTTAAACGCGGCCAGGAGTTCATCCGGGTGAGAAATTCGTTGCTCCAGACCCTTCACCGGAGGACGAAGCGCTTGAAGACTCGAAACCGTGGTCCCGGAAGGCGTCTATCTGGAAAAGATCGGCTCGAGGGAAGATTAGCTTTTCGCCGATACACTGCTCCAAGGGTGTGCCACGGGAAATGGGCTGGGGAGCGCTAAATGTAGCGGCTTTTTCTTGATCCTTGTTTCCGTCGAGGGGGCTTGCGATGGAAAGAGAAGGAGAGCGCCCCGTGGGGCGGGCAGTCTCTGCCACCCTGCTGGTCGCGGCCGTACTGCTGGTTGGCCTCAGCGGCTATGATCTAAGCCGATCGCTGGCGTGCGATAGCGGATCGCCTGATTGCAGTTCTGCATGGTCTCCGTCCGCATGGCCTATGTACTTTCTGTTCACCGCCGACGCCGTGACACCAGCCGCCGCCTATGAGGACTGGGTCATTCACGGCTACTCCCCCCGCGCCGCTTCTACAGCGCCCATACCTATTGGTTCCCGGATTTTCTGCTCTACTTCGCCTGCCGTGCCCTGACCGGAGCGGCGGCCCCGGCGGTCGTGCTCTTCGGGGCAGCCCAGTTCGCCCTGTTTGTGGCGGCCTTCTGGCTCCTGGGCGAGGCCGTGTTCGGATCGCGGGCGCGGTGGGCGCGAACGGTCGTCTTGCTCGCGCTAGCTTCTGCTTATTTGCTCGTTACTTCCCTCACGCTCACAAAAAGTCGGCTGGGCAGTTGGTACGCCCTGGCGCAGATGGTCAACTTGCTGCACGTGTTCATGATGCAGTTTCACACGGGCGCGCTCCTCATAACCATCGCCGCTCTGGCGCTGCTTCTGTTCGCGCTGCGCAGTGGACCCGGCCGTGGCGGCGGGCCTTCTGGCTGCTGGGAGTGTTCGTTCTGGCCACTCCCGGCGTGGCGTCGGATCGACTATTGTCCCTGTGGCTGATCGCCCCGGCGGGGGTGGTCCTCGGCCTGGCGTGGATGTACGGCCGTCGGGAGGGCACAGCCGCCCTGGTGAGCCGCGGGGCGGCCCTCGGGACTGGCGCCGTGTTGGCGGCCGCCTGGCTGGCCGGCAACGCCCTGCTCCAATGGCAGGGGGGCAGCCGAGTGTTCCGGCTGAATGATTTCCTCCAGACGAGTGCCATTCGGTCGTCGTGGGAGATGTTGCTAAAGACCCCAGAGGCTTTTCGCCAGGGAGATGTCCTGCACTGGGTCTGCGCTGCCTGGCTGCCGCTCTGCCTGGCGGCGGCTGCCGCCTCCCTGCGGCCGCGAGCGGCGTCGGAGGGACGCATGCCCCGTACACTGGTTTTCGTCGTCTGGTTCTACCTTATCCTGAGTGCCGGCACCGTGGCGGCCGTAATCCTCACCGGGCAACTAGCCTCGCCTTATGGCAACTTCCGCTACTTGCTGCCGGTGTTCCTTGTGCCGGCGTTGGGCTGGGCGTTGTGGCTGCCCGTGGTCTGCCGCACGGGTCGTGCCCAGGCGGGTGCGGCGGCGGCCCTGTTGGCCGCCGGAGCCTTGCTGTTGGCCGTGGCCTGGCGCCAGCCGCGCTCGGGGGAGTTTCTTGTCTGGGACTACTATCCACCCGAAGTCCGACAACTCGACGCCTTGGCCGAAAAGTACGGACTCACCGACGGCATCGCTGCATTCTGGCAGGCCAAACCCTACAGCCTGCTGAGCCGCCACAGGCTCCGGATCGTTCAGGTTATCCGCAGCGACAGGTTCCCTGGATGGGAGCCTCTCCTTCAGCTTAACAGCAAGGATAGCTACCTGGGTTACCACGGCCCCGCTGCCCACGGCCATGCTTACAATTTCATCCTTCTTGACAGCCGCCAGCCGCCAGCGGTGGGGACAGCCTTACCGCCCCTGGAACAACTGGTCGCGATGTTCGGTGAACCGGCTGCGCTGGTCGCTCTGAATTCCTGGGAGCGGCGTGGCGATCTACAATCGCCCCACGGACGCCGCTTTCCGCGACTGGGCCTTGCACTGCCGCTCGCTCGTCCCGGAGGCGGACTCAAGTCCGCCTGGCCCGTCCCTAAATAGAAACACGAAAATAAGAGAGTGCGAAAACACGAAAACGACAATAGGAGGGTAGAACCAGACGGTTTGGTTGCTGGTGCTGCTTTCTTCTCTAAACCCACATTTCCCAGAAGAACCTTGGCTTTCGGCATGGCTAAACCCAGCAGTTGGCGTCGTATCCGGGGCCCCGAAGGGGCCCCAGCTGAGAAAGATCCGTTTGGGGTATACAATCGTGGGGTTGAAGGCCACTACGCTTCGGAAGGGTCCGTATGAGAAAGACCGGCGCTAGCCGCAATCGAGAAGGGGGGGCCGTGCCGTCCGCCGTGCCCCCGCGCATCCTTGTCTCGCTCGCCACCTACAACGAGCGCGACAACCTGGCGCCGTTGCTGGCAGAGATCCACAAGACGGTCCCCTCGGCCGAGTTACTGGTCCTCGACGACAACTCGCCGGACGGGACCGGCCGGCTGGCCGACGAACTGGCGGCCGGCAATCCTCGGCTGCACGTCCTGCACCGGCCCGGCAAACTCGGCCTGGGCACCGCCATCCTGGCCGCCATGCGCTTCGCCCGGGACAACGGCTTCGATCTGTTCGTCAACATGGATGCCGACTTCAGCCATCACCCCCGCTACCTGCCCGCCATGCTGGCCGCGATGGATCACAACGACGTCACGATCGGCTCGCGCTACATCCCCGGCGGCGGCAGCGAAAATTGGCCGCTCCGCCGCCGGCTTATTAGCCGAACCGTCAACACCCTGGTCGCTCTGCTCATGCGCATCCCGGCCCGCGATTGTAGCGGCGGCTTCCGCTGCTACCGAGTGGCCAAGCTGGGCCAGGTGCGCCTGGATCGGATTTCCTCGCGCGGTTACTCGTTTCTGCAGGAAATTCTGTATCGCTGCCGTCAGGTCGGCTGCCGAATCGGCGAAATTCCGATCATCTTCGAGAACCGGCGGGCCGGCAAATCGAAGGTCAATGCCCGCGAGGCGGTGCGTTCTCTCGCCATGATCTTCCGCATCGGCGTGCCGGCCTTCCTCGGTCTGGATTGACGAGAGAGCGGGCGTTTCATCGGGTCAAGCGGCCCGCACGGACACCGGGGCCGCCGGGCTCGCGCCGCTCCGCGGTGGTTTCCGCGAGTTGGCGAGTCCGATCTCCATCGCCTGGGCCAGCAACAGCACGGCGCAATTGATCTCGTCGCGCACCTGCTTTTCCTCCGCACCGCTCGCGCTCACGAGCTGCAAGTTGACGGCCAATTCCACACCATGTTCGCTGAATCCCTGGATGAAATGTCGGCCTTGTCCTTGTCGATTCCGGGCTCTCGTGGTGAAGAAGAAGAGAAATCCCAGCGAGCAGAACAGCATGCCCTCTCCGACCTGGTTGCGGGGCGTCATTCTTTATCGGTTGAGGGACGGATGAAGTTCATCCTTCCGCGTCACAACCGGCCTTGCCGGCGCGTTCGTCTCGTCCGCGTGGGTTTCACCGTTTTGCCCCAGTTGCCCGGTCAAGACGATAAACACATCTTGATCCCCGCTAGGAAATCTTGCTTTTTTCCTGTACAATCCCTCCCCGCCGGGACTTCCGGCACAATGGGGTCGGCCAGAGGCCGATCGCCGACCGATGCGGGAGGATAGGGAACCATGTCGCGGCTCGTTGCAACGTCGCTGGCGGGCGGGATGCTGCTCGTGGGACTGTCGCCGCTTCTGGGCCAGACGGTCCCGGACACCGATCTCCCCGCCCGTCAGGCACCCGTCAAGCCGGCCACGAAAGCGGAGCTGGATCATCTCGAAGCGCTGCGGCTGTACGGCCTGGGCGTGGTTCGCGAGCACCAAAATCGGCTCATCGAAGCGATGCACACCTTCGAGGAGGCGTCGCGCCTGGACCCCGAATCGGCCGCCATCCACCGGGCGCTGATCCCGCTTTACTTCGGCCTCGATCGCCTCGACGCCGGCCTGGCCGCGTGCCGGCGCGTCCTGGAGCTGGACCCCGACGATTACACGACCGCCTACCGTTACGCCCGGCACTTGCGGGCGCTGGGCGAGAAGAAGGAAGCCAGGTCCGTGCTGGCGCGGACGGCGGCGGGGTCGAAGCTGAAAGAGAAACTGGAGGTCCGCGCCAGGTCTTCTTCGATCTGGGCGTCTTGCAAGAGGAAGCCGGCGAGCTGGGCGAAGCGAAGAAGAGCCTGCTCGAGGTGCTTGCCATCCTCGACGACCCGGCCGCGCTCATGGAGCAGGGGCAATACAACCGCGCGGAGATTGACGCCCAGGCGGCCGAGACGTGCGAGCAACTCGGCCGGCTCTACCTGAAGGCGAAGCAAACCGCCAAGGCGGTCGAATCGTTTCGGAAAGCGCTCAAGAAAGACCCGCTGCGTTCGGCCCGTTTGTCGTTCAATCTCGCCGAGGTGTACCGCGACCAGGGCGATCCGGGCAATGCCCTCGCCGAGGTCGAGAAATACCTGCGCTCGCAGCCACAAGGCATGGACGGCTACGAGCTGCGCCTGGAACTCCAGCGGAAGCTCGGCTGGGGACGGCAAGACGTTCTGGATTCGCTGAAGCGATCCGCGGACGCGGACAAAAATAATGTCGCGCTGCAACTGCTCCTGGCACGGGAGTATCGCCAGGAGAATCTCCTGCAACTGGCGGAACCGATCTACGAGCAATTACTGAGGGACTCGCCCGCGCCCGACGTCTACCGCGGTCTGTTCGAGCTGTACCAACAGCAGGAACAGCAGCGGGGCGGCGGGGGCGAGCGCTTGCTGGCGCGGCTGGATGAGATGCTGGGCAAGGCGGCCGGCGACACCGGCGGCGACAAGGAGGCGAATCCCGATCCCGTCGCGGCAACGCACGCTCGCGCCATGCTGACCGTGCTGCGCGACGCTCCGGACGTGGTCAAGATGCTCTTGCCGGCCGCCCTGGATCGGCTGATGACGCCGCGCCGCACGGGCCTGAAATACCACACGCGGCTGATGCTGGCCAAACTCGCCGGCAGCACGCGCCAGCTCCGGGACGCCGAGGTTTTGTTCCGCAGCTGCCTGGAGATGCCCCGGCACGGGCGCCGCAACGAGCCGGAGGTTTATCAGGGGCTGTTGTGGGTGCTGTCGCTGGCACACAAGAATGAAGACATCATCCAGGTTTGTAACGACGGGTTGCAGCGGGCGCACAGCACCAACCGCGTGTTGTTTCTGCTCCAGCTGGCCCAGGCGCACATGGCCCTGGGACACGTCCGCGAGTCGCTGGCCGCCGCCGACGACGCGGTCAAGACGGCCGGCACGCGCGAGAGCGTCCTACACTGCCGCATGACCCGCGCAACTCTTCTCCCAGGCCGAGAAACACCCGCAAGCCATCGCCGAGTGCCAGGAACTCCTCAACGACTATAATCAACCCGGAGATGTTCACACCATCCGCTCCGTGCTGTCGGCGATTTGCTCGGCCGCCCACCAGTACGACAAGGCCGAGGAGCAGTTGACGCTGATCCTCAAGGACGACCCCGACGACGCCACGGCCAACAACGACCTGGGCTACCTGCTGGCCGACCAGAACAAGAAGTTGGACGAGGCGGAAAAGCGAATCCGCCGGGCACTGGAGTTGGACCGCCGCCAGCGCGAGAGCAACAAGAGCACGCGGTTCATGGACGGAGACGGCGACAACGCGGCCTACGTCGATAGCCTCGGCTGGGTCCTGTTCCGCAAGGGCGACTGGGACGGAGCACGCCGCGAGCTGGAGAAGGCCGAAGCGCTGCCGGCCGGCGGCGAGGATCCGGTGGTCTGGGACCACCTCGGCGATGTCTATTTCCGCCTCCAAAAAGTCGAGAAGGCGACGAGCGCCTGGCGAACCGCCGTCGAGTTGTACGAGTCGGGCGGCCACCGCCGGCCCGACGAGCGCTATCGGGAGATCAAGGAAAAACTTCGACGTCTTAGTCCGTAGTCCGTGGTCCGTAGTCCGTAGCAAGGCCGGTGGGTTCTTTGCTACGGACTACGAACCACGGACTACTAACTAAGGGCTGCATCTGTGAAGGAGAAGTCATGTCCGGCCATTCCCACTGGGCCACGATCAAGCATAAGAAGGGGGCCATCGACGCCAAGCGGGGCAAGCTGTGGAGCAAGCTCAGCCGGGCGATCATCATCGCCGCCCGCCACGGCGGCGGCGACCCGACCATGAACCTCAAGCTGCGCTACGCCATCGACAAGGCGCGGCAGGTCAGCATGCCCAAGGACAACATCGAGCGGGCCATCAAGCGCGGCACCGGCGAGATGGAAGGATTGACTTTTGAGGAGATCACCTACGAGGGCATCGGGCCGGGCGGCGTGGCCTTCCTGGTCGATGTCGTCACCGACAACCGCAACCGCACGGCCGGCGAGATCCGCAAGATTTTCGAGCGCGGCGGCGGCAAGATGGGCAGCGCCGGCAACGTCGCTTTCCGCTTCGAGCGCAAAGGACTGTTCAGCGTCAACACCGGCGGCGTCGATGAGGACACGCTCATGGGCGTCGCGCTCGACGCCGGCGCCGACGACATGAAGCGCGCCGGCAGCACATTCGAGATCACCTGCGATCCCGCGCATTTCAGCAAGGTGCAGGAGGCATTGCAAAAGAACAACATCGCCACGGTGCTTTCCGAGATCAGCCAACTGCCCAAGGCGGCGCTCGACGCCGATCTGGAGTCGGCTCGTAAAGTCCTCCGACTGTACGAGTCGCTTGAGGATCACGACGACGTGCAGAATGTGTACATCGATATGAATATGTCCGAGGAATTGATGGCGGAAGTGGCGAAGGAGTGACAAGGGGGTGCCCACGCTCGGTGTGGGCACCCGAATCCCATTCATCAGGGCAGCGGCACGTCCTTCACTTGTAGGGTGGGCCGAGTCTTCGAGGCCCACCAGAGCGCCGCGGGTGGGCCTCGAAGACTCGGCCCACCCTACTTTAGCCGGCAGTTTACGCAGCCGATTCGGCTGCCGTGACTCATCAGGGCAGCGGCACGTCCTTCAGTGTGAAGGGGATGTCGATCGTGAGGCGCTTGCGGCCGAGGTAAACGAGCTTGGCCGGCTCGCCCTGCCCCTTGCCCGGTTGACAGATCATCGTGTACGTTGCCGAAAGGATGTTGCCGCCGCCGGGCTGGGCGACCATGCGGAACTGCTGCGCTCCCATTTGCACCGGCAGGGTGTTGCCCTTATCGTCCAGCACGGCCAGGCCGTTGATCGCGGCCATGAAGACGGGAGCGCCCGGAACGCGACCAACTCCAACTCCCCGCACCTGAACTTGCACTTGCACGCCCGGCGCCTGGGCCGCGAAGGCGGGACCATTCTTGGCCGGTGGGGGAGGAGGCGGCGGGACGGCGGGCGGTCTCGCCGGTCTCAGGGGCATCAGCGGCGCGTTGGCCGCTGGTGCCATGAATGGAAACACGTTTTCCATGCGCGATTGATCGAACTCGAACTGGATCGTCGTCTGCTTCTGCTCGTCCGTCTTGACCTCCAGGATCTTGATCGAGCCGCCCTCGGCGCCCTTGAAGGTCTTGCCGGCGGCCTTGGCCAGGTTGTCGGCCGTGATGAGCGGCTTCGGCTCGGCCAACACCTGCGCCGAGATAACGCCCTTCAACTCCTTGATCGACTTGGCCGCTTTTTCGCCCTTTTTGAACTGGACCGGCACTTGCGGATGCACTCCGCCCCAGAGGGCGACGGGCCGGACGGCGATCGGACGCATCACGCCTGGACCGCCGCCGGGGAAGAAGCCGGGAGCGGCCGGCACCTGCGGTGTGATCCGCGTTAGATTCTGACCTTGATCGTCCACCGCCTTGTCGATGTGGACGGTCTGCAAACCCTGCCATTGCAGACGAGGCTCCGGGGATACTTCCAAAGGAAGCAGGATCTCACCCGCCGGGGCCGGCCCGAACTGATCGGAATCGGCCAGGGCACGGACGCGCACGGCACTGGCGTCGTCGGTCGGCAGCGGCTTGGGCTTGCCGTCCTTGAGCAGGATCAATCCGGGGGTGCTGGGCAGGAAGGCAATGCCGGCCCTGCCGGGCATGGCGGCCGGAGCGCCGGGCTGTACTTGCATGGCCGCCAGGAATGCTAGGCCAATCCCCTTGGCGGGCGCGACGGGTACGGGCTTGCCGCCCGGCGCGCGCGCGGCGGCATCAAATCTTGCACGGTCGCTTCCACCAGTTCCGCCTTCTCACAGAACAGGCCCAGCGCATGCCAGAAAGTCGTCTCGCCGGTGTCGAGCGTGACCTTGCGTTCCTTCAACTTCTCTTCCGGGTCGTGCAGGTGGATGGCATAACCGCTCTTTTTCTGGAAGTCCGCGACGGCCTCGCCGATAGGCGTATCCTTGTAGACGAGATGGACTTTCTTCGCAGTCAGTAGTCGAGCGCTCTCGGCGCGTTTTTCGATCTTCCCGAGGAGTTCCTGCGCCCGCCGCTTGACCTCGGCGTCGTCGCTCGTGGCCGCCTTGCGGAGCGCTCCAGCGCCGGCACGCCGATGGCATCCAGCTCCTTGGACGCCTTCTCGCGTTCGGCGAAGGTGCCGCTGCCCATCTGCTCGATGAGCTTGTTGATCTTCTCGGCGCTGACGGTCTCGCCGGCCGGCATCGGCAGCGAAACGACCAGCCCCGCCAGGAGAGCCAGCAGCAGAAAACGACAGCGCAGCATGTCGATCTCCTTCCCGATGGGCCTGACTTTGTACCGTCCCCGAGGGCTGTGACGACAGGCACCGCCATTATACGGTTTCGTGCCGTTGTGGACCCGGAGTCGGTGAGAGCGGAAGGATCGTCGGAAGTGAGGGAGAAAAAAAAAGAGCCGCCGGCAATCCCCTCTCTGCCGGCGGCTCACAAGGTCCTCTCCTTCTCCCCAAAGCAGAGGACACTGGTAACGTAGGTCATGATTTCCGCGAATGCAAATCGAATGCGATTTCTTGTCACAGCGTAGATTTCACGATGTTATTACGGGTTTTTGTCGGGGCATAACTCCGCCCGTCTCGTCCATCACGGCGGAAGCGCGGGACGGTCCCAGTCGCCGAGCTGGCGCTGCAAATCGTCTCCCGTCAGCGGGCGGCGCGGCACGCGGAAAAAGTTCTCGGCCAATACCGCGATCGTCGTCCGCGCCGCCTGCACGCGATGCACTTCCATTTCCAGCCGGCGCAGCCAATACGGCACGTCGAGGCCGACGCCGGTGGGTGCCGCCGTGTATTCTTCCAATTCGCGCTGGAGACGAGCGAACGACGGCCGCTCGCCTTCCTGGGCGGTGGTCTCACGCATGGCCGGCTCGATCAGGGCACACAGGCGATCCAGTGCCAACGGCTTGACAAAGCGCTCGCCCAGGCGGTCGCGGATGGTACTGAGCCTCATGCCGTGTTGTCGCTCCAGGCGTTCCAGTTGTTCGAGCTGCCGGCGGGCCAGGTCGCTCGTGACGCGCGTCAGCGATTGCTCCCACAACACGGCCGTCTGGGCGCGACCGCGGCGAGCCAGGACTTCGTGGGCCAGGACCAGCGGGCGGAACTGCCAGGCGTGCCGTTCGTAGGACGCTTTCAGACGCAGAAAATCAAGCAGGACATGAAGATTCTCGCCGTAGTCGGACTGCGTGGTGGTCGTGTTGTAGTCCTTGTATTCCTCGTAGTTCTCGATGACGGCTTGCAGCGCGATTTGCAGGCGGCGGACGGCGTCCTCGCTGCGGATGGCCCGGCCCAGGTCTTCCAGCAGCCGTACCGGGTGCAGCGGGTCGGGGTTGTCGCGCAGGTAATCGAGGTAGGCGGCCGGGCCGCGGTGGAGGATGCCGCGCAGGTTGGCCAATGTCATGAAGCGGGCGTGAAACAGGTCGGCCCCGTAACGCTGCACGAACAACTGCACGGCCCGCCACTCCGATTCGCCCGTCAGCGTCTCCAAAACGGACAGTTGCAGCGATCGGCTATGCTCGATCCACAGTGTCAGAAACGGCGCGGTCAGGCGTTCGAGGACCGCGACCAACTCCTCGTCGCTATTTTCCTGCGAACACCAGATCGGGGCGGACTCGACCACACTTTCGATCACGGCCTGATAGGCGGCCTGGAAGAAGTGGTTGAACTCCGTGACGCCCCGGCCGCGCATGGGCTGCGCTGCTCCATTGCCCGTGCCGTCCGCAGCAGGTCGTACGTCTCGCGGAGCAGACCCAGACGCGGCAGGTTGGCCAACAGCGCCCGTAACACCGTCTGGGCGATGCGGACGCGCAGGACTTGCTGCGGCGAGCCACCCTCTGTCAGCGGCGTGAACAGAAGCGGCTCGGACTGGAACTTGTCGATAAAGGCGGGCAACAGTTCCCGTGCCGCCGACACTTCACCCGCAAAGAGAGCTTGCTCAAGACGAAGCGCCAGTAGCTCCCAGTCAGAGGCCGTTTCGTCCTGCCTCGTCGCGGTCTCCCCGGCCGCGCCTTGCAGCGTGCCGACGGCCAGTGAGGTATCCAGGCAGGTGCCGATGGCCGTGAAAAGGAGTTGTTCCTTGAGGACGCGGCGGCGGTCGTACTCGACCAGGGAATCGTAATCGCCCGTTGGCTCGCGGAGCGGGTGCGAATGGATGGCGTCCAGCAGGCCGTTCAAGCGTCGCTGGTTGTCGCGGGCCGTGCGCAGCCAGCCGGCCGGCGTTGCCCCCAGTCCCGGCCGGCCCGCGCGTCCTCCGTCACCGAACGGGCGGCGATCTGCCACAGGCGGGCCAGCGTGGACAGAAAGTGCAGCCGTTTCTCCAGCCGTTCGCCTTCCTGCTCCAGGTCGAACACCTCGACCGGCCCGCCGTCGGCGACGGCCCCCTCGTCGTTGCCGGTCGTGTCCCGGTAGGTGACGTCTTCGTAGGCGGCGCCGAACAGGTCTTCCTCGCCCTCCTCGATCACGGTCGGACTGGGCATCTCCAGGGCCGGTACCTGCCAGAAGTCCTCGGCGTTGGCCTCCAGGTAGTCGAAGAATTTGACGATGAGTTCGCGGCGCTGAGAGGCGCTCGCCCCCCCACCCCGGCCCTCCCCCACAAGGGGGGAGGGAGAAGAAGCTCCCCACCCCGACCCTCCCCCTGCTGAGTATGTGCCGGCAGGCCGGCGGGGGAGGGAGTAGAAAAGCCCTCCCCCCTGGTGGGGGAGGGTTGGGTGGGGGGTGACGTATTGGCGACGGCTAGCATCCAGCGCAATGCGAGCGTGTGAAACGACCAGATGCCCTCTTCGAGCGGCACCTGCTCCGCCTGGCCCAGCCAGGCGCACAAAAGGGCCAGGGCGGCGCGATAGTCGGCCTTGCGCAAGAGCGTGTCCACGACGAGCGCGAACGCCTTGGGCGAGCGGAACTGATCGAGGTGACCGCGCCAGAACGCCAGGTCGGCGCTGGCCTCGCCGCGCTCGTGCCAGTGGGCCAAGGCGTTGGCCACGCCGATGGCCGACGACGACGCCTCGCCGCCGACCAGCCGGCGCACGTCGCCGACATCCACCGTGGCGAAGCGGTCCCACCACGCGGCCAGGCGCTTCAGGTCGCCCGTCAGCGCCTTCACCAACTCCCGGTCGCCGGCGGCGGCGCCCTCGCTCATCAGGCGTGCGTAAAGGTGAAAAATCTGCTCGACGACCTGGATTAGCTCCTCGACGCGCGGGTCGCGGATGCTGTCCTCGCGGGCCGGCGAGAGCGGGAAAAGCCCCTGAAAACCAAGGATGTTCCACGGATCGACGAACGCGCCGCAGGCGATGCCGCGGTGCAGCAAGTCCTCGACTTCCGGCAGCCGGCGGGCCGCCTCACGCAGCTGTCCGCAATCCGTCTCCACCTGCCCGCTGGTCAGCCGGCCGAGCAGGTCGCTCAACAGCCGCATCGACACGGCCGGGATGCGGCGGGCCTCGGTCTGACTCGCCTCGGGATAGCCCATCTCGGCGAAAAGTAGCGCCACGTAGCGCTGCTG
Organism: uncultured Planctomycetota bacterium; assembly: GCA_963767535.1. Taxonomy (GTDB): domain Bacteria; phylum Planctomycetota; class Planctomycetia; order Gemmatales; family Gemmataceae; genus JAJPHU01. The sequence goes on along the minus strand of CAVYEC010000003.1, from coordinate 1,245,135 downwards.
CAACTGCGTGGCCCGATGGCGGGCGAGGTAGGCGTTGAGGTGCTGCCGGGCGGCCCCGAACGCCTGCCGGGTCGCCTCCTGCTCGGAGCGCAGCCGCGAGGCGTGCGGCCCTTCCAGCCGATTGAGCAGATGCTCGTAGAACTCATCGCGATAGCGCACGATGCGCGGCAAGAGCGTCGCCAGCGTGGTGGTCGAATCGTGGGCCGTCGGACTGTTGCCGCTGATGCCGGTCGCCATGAGCAGCGTCCCGGCCAGCACGGCCGCCCCCTCCAGCAGCAGCTCGTTGCGATCGAGCGATCCCGCCGCGTGAACGCGCTCCAGCAGGGCGTCGAGGGTGATCTTGCGCACCACGTAACGGCGGAAACGGCCCTGGTTGTCGAGGTGATGCGGGTCCCACTCGCCGAAGACGTAATTGGGCCGGCGGTTGACCGGATGGCCGTGATCGTAGGCGCGCAGATCGACGGCCAACTCGTCGAGCAATTCGAAATCGAACTGGGCGTCGGTTCGTATCGCCGGATCGCAGCTTTTGAGGATATCCAGGGCGCGGGCGATGAGATCGTGATAAGGGCCGTAAGCGACGCCGGCACCCTTGAGGAACAACGGCAGCGGGCGATGGCGTTCGTGATCGTAGGGTTCGCCTTGCGGCCGGGTCTCCAGAATGGCCAGGGGACGGTGGCCGACGAAATCGTTGAGGCGGGCGAGCACGGCCGGTACGACCGGCTCGTTGTCGGCGCCGGTCGCCCACTGGATCAAGGAGCGCTTCCAGCACGCGCGCCAGAAAGAAGGGGCCGAAGAGATCGCGGTCGCTCAGGTGGGCGAGCAGGTCGGCGTGATGCAGTCGATACGCCGCCAACACCTCCTCCGTCCGGCCAAGAACGGCCTCCGCCTGGGAGACATTGCGAAAGGCCGGCACTCCGCCGGCATGGAGCTGTCCCAGGCGCGAACGCAGCCAAGCGAGGAGCGCCTGCCACGGGGCCGGCTCGCCCGCTTCGGCGAGGAAGGCATAGGCGTCGTTGAGTTGCTTCTGCCAGCGCGGGTCGGGCCGGCCGTCGGAGAAGTTCAAATAGCCGAGTAGCGCGGACGCGGATGCGACTTGTTCCAGTCGTGCGTGACGTTCATCCACTGCTGAGTCCTCTCGTCCTCCTCGGGCCGCATTGCCCGTCTGTCCCCCATGAAGCATAGCGGCGCAGGCGCGATCTCGCCAGCCGGATGAGGCGGCGCAGACCTGCGGGGTTTGGGAGAGGAGAGAGAAATCGCGCTTCTACGTTGCCACGGTCCAGACGCGCAGCAGTACGGCCAGCGGCAGCACGCAGGGGGCCGACAAAGCGACGAGCGGCCAGCGCCAGCGCGCCTGCACGCATCCCAGCCAGACCCCCAAGGGCAGCCAGGCAAACACGCGCGTGTAACTCCAGTTGTCGCCGTACAAGGTGACGCCGCCCAGAAGCGCCAGCCCCGCGCCGGCCAGGGCGACCAGGTGAATCAAGCGCTCGCCCGAGGTGCGCCACAGCCACAACGACAGCACCATCTGCAAGGTCAAGGTCGCCATGCAGACGACGTGGAAAACCGCGAAACCGCGCGATTCGGAGGTCAGGTGCGTCCAACGATAGACCATGCCGCTCAGGGGCGAACCGAGGTTGCCTCCCGCCGGCAAGAGCGACCATTCGCCGTAGAAAATGCGCAGGACACACAACCAAGCCGACCACGCCAGCAGCGCGGTTGACAATCCGGCGACGAGCGGACGGTGCCGAAGTCGAATGGCGAAGAAGAGGACCAGTCCGACCACCACGACATTCTGCTCGCGGCTGAACAGCGCCGCCGCCGCGCACAGGACCGTCACCCCCCACGGCCAGCGCAGCATCCACGAAACGAGCAGGGCGCAAACGGCCAGCGTGGACAGCCCATCGGTCAGGTTGCGCAGGGCCGGCATTCCGGCATTCACCGCGAACGGCAAGAGTGCGCCCCACCACGGACTGAGACCGTGATAGGCAGCGACCGCGCCGCCGAGCGCGGCCAGTGCCGCGATAGCCAGCAGATTGACGAGCGGCATCGCCCACAGCAATCGACGCGGATCGCCGGCGCTCGAGCGCCCAGCTCAGCGCCGGATAGAGGATGCGCGCTTGCCTTATGGCGGGGGCGTCGATGCCGAATTCATGTCTCCGCCACGGTGCGCGAGCGAGGGCGTAGTAAAACTGGCCATCGTAGCCGTTGCGATCAAAGCCGGTGTGAATGTGTTCGTAGGGAGTCTGGCCAAGCCGTTCGCGGGCCACGCAGACCAGCGCCGACAGGTCGCCGTGAAACGCCGCCACGTAGGCGGCGAGTACGGCGACATGAAACGCGACGGCGGCGAGGACCGGCCCGGCGAGGCGGTGCATGAAACCTCCCGCGTTCAGGCCGCCCGGCGGACCTGCTGGCGCAAAAAGCCCGCACAGGTCTGGATGACGCGGCGCTGCTGGTCGGCGGTCATTTCGGGGAAAATCGGCAGGGCCAGCACCTCGCCGGCGGCGGCTTCGCTGGCCGGGAAATCGCCGGTGCCGTAGCCGAGATCACGCAAGCATTCCTGCTGGTGCAGCGCCATCGGGTAATGAATCTCGCAGCCGATGCGCTCCGCCTTGAGGTGGCGCACCAGGGCGTCGCGCTGGCCGCCGGACACGCGGACGACGTACTGGTTGAAGGTATGGCGGCGGTGCGGCCGGACGACGGGGCGGTCGAGAAAATGGCTCAAATGATGCTCGTCGATCAAGGTGTCGTAGCGGGCGGCGACGGCCTGCCGGTTGGCGATCCAGCGTTCGAGGTACGGCAGCTTGACGCGCAACAGGGCCGCTTGCAGCGCGTCCAGGCGGGCGTTCCAGCCAAGATATTTATGGAAATACTTCGGTTCCATGCCGTGAACGCGCAGGCACTTCATGCGCTCGGTCCATTCGAGATCGCCGGTCACGACCATGCCGGCGTCGCCGTAGGCACCCAGGTTTTTCGTCGGGTAGAAGCTCAGACAGCCGAGGCTGCCCAGACTGCCGGCCCGCTTGCCCTGGTATTCGGAACCGAGCGCCTGGGCGGCGTCCTCGATGAGGATCAAGTCGTGGCGCTCGGCGACGCGCCAGAGCGGTTCCATGTCGGCGCACTGGCCGAATAGGTGGACGACGAGGATGGCGCGGGTGCGCGGCGTGATCTTGTTCTCGACCTGGAGCGGGTCCATGTTGTAGGTGATCGGGTCGATGTCAGTGAAGACGGGCTTCGCGCCGGTGCGGCAGACAGAGCCGGCGGTGGCAAAGAAGGTGAAAGTCGGCAAGATGACCTCGTCGCCGGGTCCGAGGTCGAGTGCGTGCAGGGCCAGCGACAGGGCGTCCGTTCCCGAGCCGCAGCCGATGCCGTGGGCGACGCCGCAGTAGCGGGACAGGTCGTTTTCGAAGGCGGCCACTTCGGGACCGAGGATGACCTGCCCGCTGGCGAGGACGCGAGCCAGGGCCGCCTCCAGTTGCGGCTGCAATTCGCGGTATTGGGTGTGAAGATCGCACAGAGGAACGCCCGCGCCCGAGTTCGCTGCCATGTGCCGGCTCCTTCCGTTCGTCAGGACTGTTCCGTAAACGGGCGGCGCGCCTGCCGTCCGGACGGCGGGTCACGGTAAGTGGATGGCGTGAGAATGTCAAGGCGGGCTGCGCGCCGTGGCGACTGGGGAAAATTGGCCGTGCCCGCCGCCTCCGGAATGGGTAAGATGCCGGCCGCGCCCGCCGGAGGAGGTGTCGTCATGTCCGCGACCACGCACGAGAGCCGTCCATTCACCGGCTGGGCCGAGGTGCTCGCCAGCCTGGAGAACACGCTAAATCATTGGCTGGAGCATTCGGTCGAGCCAGCCCCGGAGCCTACTCCGGCGCCGGCCGCCGTGATGCCGTTGCAATTGTTTGAGGAACGTCTGGACCGTTTGCAGGCGTCGCTCGACCGGGCCGAGGGGAACGCGGAGCAGGCGCTGGCCCCTCTCACGACGGAGATCGAAACGATGCGGCAATGGTTGGACACCTTGAACAACGTCCGCGCCAATGTGGAGAAACGCACGGCCCGCGCGGTATGATGGGGCGGTGGCGCTCGCACTCGCCCGGCCTCGCGGTGATCGCACCCCATGCTTCCCTGCCTGCATCGACGCGACTTCCTCCGCTTCGGCACGGTAACGCTCGGCGCGCTCGCCTGGCCGGAAATCCTCGCCGCCGCGCCGGGAAGAGGCCGTGCGCGCGCGTGCATTCTCCTGTACATGGACGGCGGCCCCAGCCACTTCGACCTGTGGGACATGAAGCCCGACACCCCCGCCGAGGTGCGCGGTCCCTTCCGCCCCATCGCCACCTCGCTTCCCGGCGTGCGGGTCTGCGAACACCTGCCGCACACGGCGAAACAGATGCACCGTTTGACGCAGGTGCGCTCCGTGCGCCACACCGAGACGGTCCACGACCCGGCCGTCTTCCAGATGTTGACCGGCCGCAAACACATCAGCTCCGCCGGCAACCTGACCGTGCAACCGAGTGATTTTCCGCACATGGGCACCGCGTTCGGGTTTGTGGACCGCCGGCCCGCCGTCATGCCCAAGGTCATCGAACTGCCCGAAACGATGCGCATGGAGGCGCGCATCCTGCCCGGACAGAACGCCGGCTTTCTCGGTGCCACCCACGATCCGTTCCGCATCGAGGTGACGCGCGAGGGACGCGTTGTCCCGCCACCGTTCGACCCGCGTAACGATGTACCGACGGGACGGTTAACGCAGAGGGCATCGCTCTTGCACAGGTCAACGGCCGGCTCGCCGAATTGGATCGCCAATCCACAGCAATGGAGTTCGATCGCTTTCAGCAGCAGGCGCTGGAACTCCTGGTCCGTCCGCAAATCCGCCGGGCATTCGAGTTGGCGCGCGAGCCGGCCCCGGTGCGCGAGCGCTACGGACGCAACCGGCACGGCCAATCGGTCTTGCTAGCCCGTCGGCTCGTTGAGGCGGGGGCGCGGTTCGTGACGGTGTACTGGGGCAAGGAGATGCAGGACTGGGCCGACGGCCGCGGCGCACGGCTGGCCAATAATCCGTGGGACACGCACCGCAATCATTTTCCGCTGCTCAAGGATGAACTCCTGCCGCAGGCCGACCGCGCCTTGGCCGCGTTGGTGGACGACCTGCACCAGCGCGGCCTGCTATCCTCGACGCTGGTGGTGTGGATGGGCGATTTCGGCCGCACACCGCGCATCGACCGCAAGTATGCCAGCCGCGATCACTGGCCGCACGCCAACACGGTGTTGTTCGCCGGTGCCGGCGTCCCGGCGGGGCTGATCCACGGGCGCACCGACCGCCATGCTGCGGAGGTCACGGACGATGCCGTCACGCCGGCTGACCTGACCGCGACCATCTTCCACCTGCTCGGCGTCGATCCGCGCAGTCCCGTTCACGACACGCAGGGCCGGCCGTTCGCCCTGTCCGAGGGCCGGCCGATCGCGGCACTCTGTCGCGCCGAATCGCCGCGGAACTCCTGATTGCGTCATTGCGGGTCAAGAGGCGTCCGAACGTGTCAATCCGTGCCACGACATGCCATATTTGGCCCCTTTTCGACCGTTACCAAACGGTGGTTCCGGCTCCCCAACGCTGCCCAGCGACCCGTTGACAGATCGCCGAATCCGCTTATGGTGGTAGGACAGTCGGAGTCGGCCCCATGGCCCAGGTGACGCTCGAACAGGTCGGCAAGACCTTTCCCAACGGCGTCGCGGCGGTGCGCGACCTCAGCCTCCGCGTGGACGACGGCGAGTTGATCGCCCTGGTCGGGCCGTCCGGCAGTGGCAAGACGACGCTCCTCCGCCTCATCGCCGGTCTGGAGACGCCGACAGGTGGCACCCTCCGCATCGGCGGCATGGTTGTCAATGACGTACCGCCGCATCGCCGCGAGGTGGCGATGGTGTTTCAGCGGCCCGCCCTGTATCCTCACCTGAGTGTCCGAGCCAACTTGGGCTTCGGTTTGCGGATGCGATACTCGGGGGCGGACGAGGCCGAGATCGAGCGCGTGGCGGGTCAGCTGGGGTTGGCGGACGTGCTCGAGCGCCGGCCGGATACGCTGTCGGGGGGGCAGCAGCAGCGCGTAGCTCTGGGGCGGGCGCTGGTGCGGAAGCCGGCCGTCTTTCTGCTCGACGAGCCGCTTTCCAACCTCGATGCCCGGCTGCGTTTGGAAATGCGCCGCGAGTTGCACTTGCTCCATCGCCGACTTCGGGCGACAATGATCTATGTCACCCACGATCAGGACGAGGCGATGGCGCTGGGACAGCGCGTCGTGGTGCTGGAGCAGGGTGCGATCCGGCAGGCCGACTGTCCCCAGGTGCTTTACGATCGGCCGAGTGATCGCTTCGTCGCCGGCTTCCTCGGCTGGCCGCCCATGAACCTGCTGGACGGCGAACTGATCGCGGAAGGAGATCGGTTGATCTTCCGCAACCGGGTCGAGCGCCTGATTGTGGCCGGCCGCCCGGACTGGCGGAATTGTGTGGGCCGACTCTTAACCCTGGGTATTCGTGCCGAGGACGTGGGGTTGGCGGAAGGGCCGGGCGTGGAAGTCCGCCTGGTCGAACGTCTGGGGGCCGTCACGCTGGCAACCCTGGCGGCGACGGACTGGACGGTAACGGCCCGGCTGGAAGGTACGTTCGCGGTCAGCGAAGGCGACAGCGTTGTCGTATCCGTTGACTGGTCGCGGGCGCACCTGTTTGATCCCGCAACCGGCCGGGCGTGTGCCACGGCCTCCCATAGCCCCCGGCTTGCCGGGGGGAAGAACCCCCGGCAAGCCGGGGGTTATATGGGAAATGCGAGTGGGACCTGTCCCACTTTTTTTGTTTGTGGACGCGCGAGACACGCACCTGTTTGTTCCCTGTGAGGACCGAGCATGAACGGTAAAGAGCTACTGAGTGGGGTTGAATACCTGCACCGCGAAAAGAACATCTCCCGCGACGTGATCTTCTCCAGCATCGAGAAAGCCGTCCGCCTGGCCATCCACAAGTGCTACGACGACGAGGAAGGCATCGTCGTCACCATCGACCGGACCACCGGCGAGATCCACGCCCAGAAGGGCGAGCAGGTGTTGGCCCCCGACAAGCTCGGCCGCATCCCCGCCCAGGCCGCCAAGCAGACCATCATTCAGAACCTCCGCGAGGAGGAGAGCCAGAACGTCTTCAACCAGTATTCCGCCCAGAAGGGCGATCTGGTCCACGGCACCGTGCAGCGCTTCGAGGGCGGGGCGGCCACGGTGACCATCGGCAAGGTCGAGGCTTTGCTGCCGCGCGGCGAGCAGATTCCCGGCGAATCGCACCACGTCGGCGAACGCGTCAAGGCCGTCATTCTCGAAGTCCGCAAGGTCGGCCATCGCGTGAAGATCATCCTGTCGCGGACGCACCCCGATTTCGTGCGACGGCTGTTCGAGAGCGAGATCCCCGAGATCGAGGACCGCACCATCGAGATCAAGGCGGTGGCCCGCGAGGCCGGCTACCGCACCAAGGTGGCCGTGTCGTCGCATCGACATGAAGGTCGATTGCGTCGGCGCCTGCGTCGGCGTGCGCGGCAGCCGGATCAAGAACATCGTTGACGAACTCGGCGGCGAGCGCATCGACATCGTGCGCTGGAACGACTCGCTGCAAGTGCTGATCCCCAACGCCTTGCAGCCGGCCCAGATCGAGGAAGTGTTCCTGTATCCGCGGCTGGGGCGGGCCATCGTGCTGGTGAAGGAAGATCAACTGTCGCTGGCCATCGGCCGGCGCGGCCAGAACGTCCGGCTGGCCAGCAAGCTGGTCGGCTGGGACATCGAGATCATGACGCACGACGAGCTGAATGACCGGCATCGAGAAGGCGGAAGGCTGGTTCACGGGCCTGCCGCATGTGACGCCGGAAATGGTCGAGGCGTTCATCGAGGAAGGTTTCCTGTCGTACGACGACCTGACGTTCCTGGAGCCGGCGGAGCTGGGGGAACTGGGCGGCGTCACGGAGGAACAGGCCGAGGAGATCATCGCCTTCGCGGAAGAGGAAGCGGAGAAGCAGGAAGAGGAAGCTCGTTTGGCCAAGCCGGAGGCGCCGGCCCCGACGGCCAGCGCGCCGCAGTCGGCGGCGGCGAAGGCGGCCAAGCTGTTCGCCCCGCTCGGCGAGACGGCCGAGGCGGCCCCCTCGGAAGCCAAGCAGACCTTCGAGAGTCTGTTCGGGCCGGCTCAGGAAGAAGCGCCGGCCGCCGCGGAACCGAGTGAGGCCGAAAACGTGGACCAGGCACCCGCCGCCGAGGATTTCGGCGCCGCGCCGGTCGCTACGGAAGAGGAACAGCAAACGCCAGCGGAACCCGTGGCCGAACACGCCGAAGAGACCATGCCCGAACATACCGAAGAACTGCCCAGTGGTGAACAGGTGAACTCTGCTCCCGTGGATTCCGGCTCACCGGAGTGATCCTTTCGGGTTGAGGTGGTGTCTTATTGGACCAGCCCGCCGCGCCAGCGAGGGATCCTCCCTCGCTGGCGCGGCGGGCTGGTAGGGATGTTCGCCGGAAACCGCGATTGAAGCAAAGGGCGAATTGGTTAAAATAAAGCAATAGTACCCGACCTTGAAAGCAGGAGAGGATCGGAACGCCCGGAGAAACGGTACGGATGACGCTGTGACCCTCCATCCATCGCGATCGGCCGTCGGAGGGCCGCCGGCCGGTTGCCGAGAGCCGCAAGGGGAGTGGGCGATGCCAGATTAGTCACACAGGGAGTTGCGCTTGCAAAAAGAGAAAGTTCGCATTTTCGCTCTGGCGCGGGAGCTGGACATGGAGAGCAAGGACTTGCTGACTCTGTGTCGCCAGAACGGGATTGATGTGAAGAACCAGCTCAGCACCATCGAGCCGGAAGTGCGCGATGCCGTCGTGCAGCTCGTGCAGAAGCGCGCAGCGCTGCCGCGCCGCAGCGGGCCGCGCCGGCGCATCTGGCAGCGCCGAAGAGCGCATTCCGGTGCTGGACGATAAACCGAAGGTGCCGCCGACCCTGCGGCCCACCCAGCGGCCGAGGCGCCGGCGGAGACGACGGGCAAGGCAAGCGTTCCTCCCTCGACCACGGTTCCCCCTTCCGAGAAGACCACGCCGCCCGTAACGGTCGCACCGGCGGCCAAGACCGGCGAAGCCGCGCCGCCCGTGGCCCCCTCCCGGCCCGGTCCCGCCGCTCCTCCCGAAAAAAGCCCTCCGCCGACGGCCAAGCCGGCGGCCGAGCATCCGCCGCGCCGATCAAGGCCAGACGCCGGCCTCCGGCGGCCCGCACGGATACGCCGCCGACTCCCGCAGCGGACGTGCCCCGACCTCCGTCGGTGCCTGCCGTCACCGAGACGCGGGTGCGCGACCTGGGCGGCAATCGCTCGGGCACGCCGATGCGCCGGCCGGTCGAGCCGCGGCCGGCAGCCGTTCGCGCCCCTCGCATCCGGGCATCGCGCCGCCGCCGAACTTGCAGAAGAAGATCGCGCCGCCCGCGGAGAAGAAACCGCAGCCGCAAGGCCCCAAGAAGCTCGCCGACATCCCGGCGGAATTGCTCAACCGCGCCGGCGACGGGCCGGTCAAGATCGAGGACATTCACCGCGCCTTGCAGCAGCAGACGCCGGGCAAAGTCACCGCCGTCCCCGAAGACGTCGAGATCGAAGACGAGGAAGACGGCGTCAAGGCCAAGAAGGGTCCGCACCGCCGCGGCGTCGGCGGTGTGGCCGGCCGCGACGAACGCCACAAGGCCCGCGACGCCCGCCAGGCCGCTCGCAAACGAAGCGGCGACGCCCGATCCCAAACGCGCCGGCGTCGGCCTGCTCGAAGAGGAAGTCGAGCGCCATCACAAAGTCCGTCCGCACCTGCGCAAGAAGCAGGCAAGAACCCACCATGCCGCGCAAGGGCAAGGTGCCGATCGAACTGCCGATCACCGTCCGCTCGCTTTCCGAGGCCATCGGCATCCGCTCCAGCGAGCTGCTCTTCAAGCTGATGAACCAGGGCATCCTCGCCACCATCAACACGTCGCTCGACCCGGACATGGCCGAAGCGATGGCGCTGGAGCTCGGCTGCGAGCTGGACATCAAGAAGCAGGCCGACGCCGAGGAACAGCTCTTGGCCGCCGCCAGGAAGCCGGACAACCCCGAAGACCTCGTGCCGCGGGCGCCGATCGTCACCATCATGGGCCACGTCGATCACGGCAAGACCTCGCTGCTGGACAAGCATTCGCGCAGAGCAACGTGGTCGCCACCGAGGCGGGCGGCATCACGCAGGTCATCCGCGCCTGGCGCGTCGAGCACGACGGCAAGCCGATCACCTTCCTCGACACGCCCGGCCACGAGGCGTTCACCAAGATGCGCGCCCGCGGCGCCAACGTCACGGACATCGCCGTCATCGTCGTCGCCGCCGACGACGGCGTCATGCCGCAGACCGAGGAGGCCATCAGCCACGCCAAGGCCGCCGGCGTCTCGATCGTCGTCGCCATCAACAAGGTCGATCTGCCCAACGCCAACCTCCGCAAGACCGAGCAGCAGCTCTACGGCCTGGGCCTGATCCCCGACAACATGGGCGGCGACGTGCCGTTCGTCGAGACCAGCGCCGCCACCGGCAAGGGCATCGACGAGCTGCTCGACAACCTCTCGGTCGTGGCCGAGTTGAAGGAGCTGAAGGCCAACCCGAACAAGCCGGCCACGCGGCACCTGCCTGGAGGCGAACCTCAGCGAGGACGAGGGCGTGCTGGCCACGCTGCTCGTCCAGGACGGCACGCTGCGCACGCGGCGACATGGTCCTGTGCGGCGCCAGCTACGGCCGCGTCCGCGCCGATGTACAACGACCTGGGCCAGCCCATCGAGGAGGCCGGGCCGAGCGTGCCGGTGCGCATCACCGGCCTGGACGAGGTGCCCAACGCCGACGACCCGTTCCATGGTCGTGCCGGACCTGTCCGACGGCCCGCGAGATCGCCGAGAAGCGCAAGGCACGGCTGCAGCGAGGCCAGCGCTGACGCGCCGCGAGCCGGTGACGCTGGAGGACCTCAGCCGAGGCCAAGATCGCCGAGCTGAAGGTCATCCTCAAGGCCGACTTCCGCGGCTCGATCGAGGCCATCCGCAAGGAGCTGGAGAAGCTGCACCACGAGGAGGTGCGCGTCCGCGTGCTGCACGCGGCCATCGGCGGCATCACCGAGAGCGACGTGCAGCTGGCCCTGACCTCGCCGGAGGACACGCTGATCGTCGGCTTCAACGTCGTGCCCGACGACCGCGCCCGGCCCTGGCCGAGGAGCAGCGGCATCCAGATCCGCGCAGTACAACATCATCTACAACCTGACCGACGACATCCGCGCGGCCCTGGAAGGCAAGCTCAAGCCGCGCGAGGAGGTCGTCCACCTGGGCCGGGCCGTCGTCCGCGAGACGTTCAAGATCAGCCGCGTCGGCACCATCGCCGGCTGCTACGTCACGCAGGGCACCATCGAGCGCTCGGCCAAGGTCCGCGTCATCCGCGAGCGGCGTGGTGGTCTATCCGCCGGCGGATCGCACGGCCGGCCTGGAGTCGCTCAAGCGCTTCAAGGAGGACGTCGCGCGAGGTCCGCGAGGGCTTCGAGTGCGGCCTCAAGGTCGCCGGCTACGACGACATCAAGGTGGACGACGTGATCGAGGCGTACCGCATCGAGCAGGTGCAGCGGACGCTGTCGTAAACAGTGGTCAGTGGTCAGTAGTCAGTGGCTAGAAGAAAACTACTGAACGCACTGAACTACTAACCACTGACCACTATGATTGTCGGCACCCTCCGGGTCCGCCTGCTGGTGCGCGAGTCGCGCAGTCTGAAGGACAAGCGGCAGGTGGTCCTGAGCATCAAGGACCGCTTGCGGCAATCGCTTCAACGTGTCGGTGGCCGAGGTCGAGGCGCAGGACCATCGTCAGCTCGTCGTCCTGGGGCTGGCGATGGTCGGCAACGAAGCGCATGCCGGTCGCAGCTGGCGTTCGAGCAGATCGTCGAGGCCCTGCGCGGCGCACCCGGTGGCGGAACTGCTCGATCACGAGATGGAAGTGTGACCGATGACGAAACCGGCTGATCGCATGAAGAGCACCGCCTGGCCCGGGTTGCCGAGGCCGATCCGCGAGGTGGCCAGCGAGACGATCCTGTTCGAGCTGCGCGACCCGCGCGTCAAGAACGTGACCGTGACGCGGGCCGAGGTGTCCGGCGACCTGCAGCACGCCAAGGTCTACGTCTCGATCATGGGCACGGAGAAGGAGCAGCAGTTGACCCTGCACGGCCTGCGTCACGCCGCCGGCTTCGTCCAGTCGAAGCTGGCCCGCCGGCTGCAGACGCGCTTCACGCCGGTCCTGCAGTTCGTGCTCGACCAGGGCGTCAAGAACAGCATCGAGATGACGCGCCTGATCAACGAGGCCCTGGCCGAGTCGAACCCGGCCGGGCCGACCACCGACGACCCGTCGGCGAACGCTCCCGCCGAAGGAACGGCGGAAGACGACGCCGCCCTCTGAGCACGAACGCCAAACGATTCGCGCTCGGTACTTTTTATCATGGAGTGATGGACGCACTTATGGCGACTACCATTAACAAGCAGCGTTTACTCACCCAGCTTTTCGCGATCGCCAAGAAAACGATCGAGCCGGATGAGGAGGCGCGCCCGGTCTTGCAGCAATTCATTTACGGCCTGTGCCGCGAGAGCGCGACACGCGAACAGGCCGACGAAGCCTATCGCTTTCTGTGCGAGCGGTTCTTCGACTGGAACGAGGTCCGCGTCAGCTCGGTGCGCGAGCTGGAGGAAGCGTTCTCCGACATGATCGACTCGGAGGCGCGGGCGCAACGGCTGGTGTCGTTGCTCCAGGAAGTGTTCGAGACCCACTTCGCGTTCGACCTCGACAAGCTGCAAAAAGAGGGACTCAAGCAGGCGGCCAAGAAGCTGTCGCGCTACCAGGCGGCCAACGAGTATTCCGTCTCGTGGGTGGTGCAGCGTTCTCTGGGCGGCCACGCGATCCCGCTGGACGCGCCGACCCTGCGCTGCGTCCGCCGCCTCGGCCTGATCGACGACCAGCAGGACGAGGCGGAGGCCCGCGCCAGTCTGGAACATCTCATTCCCAAGGCCAAAGGGCCGGCTTTCACCGATCTCGTCAGCCATCTGGCCGGCGAATACTGCTGGGAGGATCACCCGCAGTGCTCGTCCTGCCCGCTGTCCGGCGAGTGCGCCTACGCCCAGGAAAACGGCGTTGAAAGCGTACCCGCCCGCGCCCATCGCCCCAAACCGCGCTGACATCCCACGTTTAGCCGCGAGCCGGAGGCGAGCGCGGCCGCGCTCGCCTCCGGCTCGCAGCTAAACCGGAGAGTTGCTCCATGTCCAAGCCCGACGAACCGCGCCGTCCCACCGCGGACGTGGCCGGCACCGCCCAGAAGATCCTCGCCAACATGGAGAAGGTCATCATCGGCAAGCGCCAGCAGATCACGCTGGCGCTGGTGGCCTACTTCTGTGAAGGCCATATCCTCCTTGAAGACGTGCCCGGCGTGGCCAAGACGATGCTCGCCCGCGCCCTGGCCAAGAGTGTCGGCTGCACCTTCAAACGCCTGCAATGCACGCCCGACCTCTTGCCGACCGACGTGACCGGCGTGTCCATCTTCAACCAGAAGACCGCCGAGTTCGAGTTCCGGCCCGGCCCCATCTTCGCCCAGACGCTTCTGACTGACGAAATCAACCGCACCACGCCGCGCACGCAGTCGGCCCTCCTGGAAGCGATGGCCGAGCGCCGCGTCAGCGCCGACGGCCAGACCTATACGCTCAAACCTCCGTTCCTGGTCATCGCCACGCAAAACCCCGTCGATCACGAGGGCACGTTCCCGTTGCCCGAAGCCCAGCTCGACCGTTTCCTGATCCGCCTTAGCCTCGGCTATCCGACCATCGAGGAGGAAGCGCGGATGTTGCAACGAATGCAGCACGGCCATCCCATCGACGACTTGGCCACGGTTGCCACCGCCGCGGAGGTGCTGGCCTGTCAGGAGGCGGTGCGCGAGATCCACGTCGATGACAAGGTGCGCCGCTACCTGCTCGAAATCGTCCAGGGCACACGGACGCACGACGACGTGCAGCTAGGCGGCAGCCCGCGCGCGTCGATCGCGCTGTTCCGCACGGCCCAGGCGCTGGCGGCGATAGCGGGCCGGAATTTCGTTATGCCCGACGATGTCAAGCGGATGGTGCAGCCGGTGCTGGCGCATCGCGTCATTCTGCGGCCGGAGAGCCGGCTGCGCAAAGTCACCCCGGCCGCCCTTTTACACGAAATCGTCAGCGAGGTCCGCGTGCCGGTGCCGGCCCACAAGGGCGACGCGGAAGACCCCTTCGCTAACGCAAGATGAAGAGGGAAAACCACGAATCACACGAATAACACGAATAAAAGACAAAAACAAAAAACAATAAGAAAGATTTACCGGAAAACCCGGTGTCGGCCCAGTTGCCTTTTTTCTTTCTGTCTCTTTTTTGTCTTTTTTCTTTGTTTTTGATTCGTGTTATTCGTGTGATTCGTAGTTTTTTCTTAAATGCCTTTATGAGATGGTTTGTCGGCGTACTCCTGGTGCTTTTGGCGGCTCTGCTTTTGGAGTCGAGCCTGCTGGCCTATGCCATGTACGTGCTGCTGGGCCTGTTGCTTTTAAGCCGTTGGCTGGCTCGTTCGTGGATCGGCGGACTGTCGGCGACGCGCAGCTGCAAGCAGTTGACCGCCAATATCGGTGACCGAGTATCGGTGCAGTTGACCGTCACCAACTCCGGCGGTCTGCCGGTGCCGTGGGTGCTGGCGGAAGACTTGCTGCCGCGCAACTCGGTCGATAAGCGTTTCCCGCGCCTGAAGGTCAAGGGCAAGCGTTTGCAGATCGCCATGCTCCGCGGCGGCGGCCAACTGGAGATGAAATATCATCTCGAATGCCTGATGCGCGGCTACTTTCAGGTCGGGCCGCTGACGCTGGAGAGCGGCGACCTGTTCGGCCTGCACCGGCGCTTTCGCGTCCTGACCGAGCCGACGTTTTTACTGGTGTATCCGCGCATTGTGCCGCTGTTGGGTTACGACATCGCCTCGCGCCGGCCGATCGGCGACGTGCGGTTGAGTCATCGCCTGTACGAAGATCCAACGCGCATCGCCGGCGTTCGGCCTTACGAGGCCGGCGATCCCCTTAACCGAGTGCATTGGCGTGCCACCGCCCGCACCGGGGCGTTGCACAGCAAGATTCACGAACCGTCAACGCTCTCCGGAGCGACCGTCGTGCTCGACTTCCACCAGGCCGGCTACCACGCGCGCGGCGAACCGTTCCGCTCCGAATTGGCCGTCACCACGGCGGTTTCGCTGGCGAATGCGGTGTACGAGATGGGCCAGCAGATCGGCCTGTCGACGAACGGCCGGGACGCGGCCGACCGCATCAAGACGGAAGGCTGGGAGCAGGATCCGCGTACCCGGCAGGCCGCCCGCAAGACGGCGGCCATGAGCGAGGAGAGCGAACGGTTGCAGCCGCTGCTTGTGCCGACGCGACGCGGCGTCGAGCAGTTGCAGCACATCCGTGAAACATTGGCCCGCGTCGAACTGACCGACGGCCTGACCTTCGCGCAACTTCTCAGCGAGTCGATCTCCCGCCTGCCGCGCGACGCCACCATCCTGGCCGTGTTACCGGATGTGTCGGTGGAGACGGCCATCGCATTGGGCAACCTGCGACGGGCCGGGCTGGCGATCACGGTGGTGCTGATCCTTCTGGAGGATGAGCCGTTGGAACTGGCTTACGGCCGGCTCATCGCCGAGGGAATACGCGATATTCGCCATCTCAAAGACGAGTCGGAACTGCCCGAATTGTGCCGGCGGCAGGTGGATCGCTCGTCGCCGTATACGTTCATCGTTTCGTAACGGACTCACGGCGATGGCACTCTAGGGAGCAATGTCCCTTCATTGCCATCCGCGCAATGGTCAAAAAGTCGGCCCTTCTAATCGGTCTCCTCCAGCGGCAATTCCACCGCCACGCCGGTGCGCGCACTCCGGGCGACGGCGTCGGTGAACTCCATGTACAACAGACCCGTTTGGAAGTCCGTCAACCGCACCGGGGTGCCCAGGCGGATCGAATCCACGAAGTCGGATTCGACCTGCCAAACGCATTCTTTCTCCTTCGGGATGGGAATCTCCGGTAAAGACGCCTCCTGCGTCGGCGCGGCACTTTGGCTGCGACTGGCTCCGTGGATCCGGTCGGTGGTCAGGTCGTAACAAAGGACGCCGTCGGTGCCGTACAGGTGAATGCCCGCGCCCTGGCCGAAGGGCACCACACCACTGAGGTGATAGCTGGCCCGTGCGCCGTTTTCCAGCACGGTCAACACCTGCACGCTGTCCGGCGTGCCGACGGCGCGGCGCACTCCGCTCTCGGGGTCGATGCGCGACACCGTGAAGGCGTGCGCCTGGGCCAGCACGCGCACCGGCGGCGGCACCCAGCGCAACAGCGTCTCATGCACGATGCCCAGCGCCAGCATGTTGACGCCCGACAACGCCCCGTCTTGCCGCCACGACAAGGGCGCGGCGGGATCGGACAAGGCTCCGTTGCGGCTGAAGACGTGGACTTCTCGGAGTTCGCCCAGAAAGCTGTCGCGGATCAATTCGCGCATGACCGCATCGCCCCTTAGCCCATAGGGACTCGGCACGATCTGCGTGACCAGCTTCGGATGCCGGCGGGCGGCCTGCACCATTTCCTCCGCCTCGGCCGCGTTCATGCTCATGCGCGCTTCGGTCAGGATGTGCTTGCCGGCGGCGAGGGCGGCCAGCGTGATCGGGTGGTGCAGGTAAGGCCAGGTGCCGACGACCACGGCGTCGATGTCGGGGTCGGCGATCAGGTCTTCCCAGCGCTCGTAGGTGTGCGGAATGTTGAACTCACGTGCGACGGCGACCGTGGAGGTGGGACGGCGGTTGCAAACGGCCACGATCTCCAGGTGCGGCAGCGCCTGGAGTCCCGGAATGTGGCGATGACGAGTGTTGGCGCCGGCGCCGATCAAGCCGATGCGCAGGATGCGGTTCGCCATTAAGCCCTCCACCAGTAGTCCGTAGTCGGTAGTCCGTAGTTAGTAGCAAAGATAGCAACTCTTCTTGCTACGGACTACGGACTACGGACTATGGGCTACGGATGGAAGGAAACCAGTTTCAGGAACTTGTCGGTCAGGCTGGGTTTTTTGGCCAGGGCTTTGTCGCCGGACTTGTGCAGAAAGTCCGCCCACATCTGGGCGTTGTCGGGCAGATCCTGGCCGGTCATCGTTTGCAATGATTCGGTGACGCGGTTGCGCAGGGCCACGTCCTGTTCGGTACGCAGGACCGCGACGAGGGCCTCGGCGACTTGATACTGCGGGAAATGCGCCAGGGCACGCGCCACGGTGATGCGCTCGTCGATGTTCTGCTGCTTGTCCTGATTGGGTCCGACCTGTTCGGGCGCCTTGAGCAGGCCGACGAGCAGATCGACCGCGATCGGGTTGCCGTTGACGCCCAGGGCGGCTAGCGCCTGGCTCTTGATCAGCTCGAACGCCTCGGGGCGGTCGCGCTGGAACGAACTCGCTTTGAGGTAAGCGTCCAGAAGTGCCTTGCCGGCGCGGGGATCCTTGAAATATTGCAGGGAATGGATGGCGGCCAGGCGGCAAGTCGGCTGCGGATCGCTGGTGGCGCTGGCGGCCAGCACCTCGACGACCACGTCCTGTTCTTGCTGGGTGCCGCCGTGTTGCACCGGCTCGCGCAGTTTCAAAAGCGCTTTGCTTTTCTTGTCGCCGTCGGTCGTGTTGCGAATGACCCAGAGCGGATCGGGCGGCTTGCTGAAGAGTTGTTTGAACTTGAAATCGCGGCTGGTGATGTCGTCCCAGAAGCCGGCGCAGCCGTTGAGCGCGGCACAGGCGGCCAGGGCCAACAGGAGTCGTCGGCCGGGCGTCGGCGCTCGTCCTGTTTGTCGCGCGTCCACCGAATCCCCTCTCTTTCCCACACTCCGGCGCCCCTGCCGCCAGCCCCGCTCCCCAAAGTCGCCTGCCACGCCGCGGGGACAGTGGGGCCGAGGACGTCGCGCGGTTCCGGCCGAGGGAGCAGGAGGAAGGGATATAGCTTCGCCCCGACGGTATGACAAGGGCGAAAAACTTGTCCGCTCCCATTAAAGGAAGGCATCGGTTTCCCGAGGATGTTCTGTTACAGAGCGAAGGAAACCCCGTCACTTACCCGCCTTCCTGGCAGGGATCCACTCCCAGAGTCGGAGGGTCGGCCCATCGTCACGGCGCTCTCGCGGATGTCGAACAAGGACCCACTTCCACCCCGCCGAGGCCAGGGTCTTGCCGTCCGGGCTGAAGGCTATCGACCAGACGGAGGCGGCGGGGCTGCTGAAGCTCACAAGCTCTTCCCCGCTTTTCATGTCCCAGAGCTTGATGCCGCGCAGCGTCCCGGCGGCCAGGATGCTCCCATCCGGGCTGAAGGCCACGGAGTAGGCCGGATTGATGTCTTCTTCTCGGCCCCTCCGATTGAATCGTTGGGGAGTAGCCATCCGCTTGCCGGTTTTTACGTCCCAGAGGAAAACGGAGCCGAGCACGCTGGCGGAGGCCAGCGTCTTGCCATCCGGGCTGAAGGCCACGGACCAAACCACCTCCGGCCCCTCGCGAACGGCATCGACCTCCCTCCGCACTAGATCCCCGTATTGTTTCCGTTGGTCCTTGTCGAGAATCTTATCGAGGATCTTGGGGAATTCGCTCTCGAAGTCTTCCGCGGTCGGGAACTCCCTGCCATTCAAGGCGGCCAGTTTCAGCAGCACGCGCTTGGGTACTCCGTCAGCCTTCAGACGTGATAGCGACCGGGCGGTTATCTTCAGTTTGACCGACCTTCCGAGTGTAGCCCGTTCCCGCCCCGTGGCCACGTCCCACAACGTTACTTCACCGGCCCCCGGCAGACCTTCCGACCCATACTTCCCGCTCCCCGTGGCGAGGAGCTTGCCGTCGGGACTGAACGCGGCACAAGTGCCATACCCCTTGAGGGAGACCCTCTGTTTACCCAAGGACAGATCCCACAACTTTCCTCCATCTTCGCCCGCCGTGGCCAGCGTCTTGCCGTCGGGGCTGAACACCACGGGGCCGCCGCTGCCCTTGAAGGAGGTTTTCTCTTTACCCGACACCGCGTCAAACAGTGTCACCGCCCGGCCGGAAGATGCAGCCAAGGTCTTGCCGTCAGGGCTGTAGGCTACGGAATAAATGCCGTAATCGAAATCGCCGCCGTCCCGAAGGGTGGCCACGACCTTGCGTTTGCCCACGTCCCACAACCGGATGGAACCAACGACCGGCACATTTTCCTTGGTGACAGAGTCGGCGCAGGCGAGGAGCTTGCCGTCCGGGCTGAAGGCGATGGGTGTGTACTTGTGGGGGCTGGCCCCTTCCAGCGTGGCGAGGAGCTTGAGCTGCGGCTCCGGCTCGCCTGCCAGGACCGTCGGCCCGACAGCGACGGCGAGGAATAGGCACATGGTTCGCATGATCGGATACCCTCGGGTGTTCTCTTTTGCGCCTTGCTTCACTCCGTGAAAAGGAACCTTTCGATAGAAAGGCACCGAACAACCTTTGGATGTCACAACTGCGCCGCTGCCTCGCGGGCGTTGGCGATAAAGCGACGCATCTTCTCGGGATCCTTGTGTCCGGGAGTCTTCTCGACGCCGCTGGCTACGTCCACGCCATAAGGCCGCACGAGGCGCACCGCCTCGGCCACGTTATCCGGCGTCAGGCCGCCCGCCAGAATGATCGGCACTTCCGGACGAAAGGACGCCAGCAGGTCCCACGGCGCCGCCTGCCCCGTGCCGCCATGCTGGCCGGGCGCGTGCCCATCGAGCAACAGGGCGGACGGCAATCGGCCCAGCGAACGACAGGTATCAAGGTAGCGCTGAATGGCATGCAAACTTGACGCATCCCGCACTGGGAAGGCGGAGATGAGGTGATAGGGATAGGCATCGCTCAGTTCGCGGTTGGTGCCGTGCCACTGGATGGTGCCGATTCGCCCCAATCCTTGCACCTGCAAGAATGCCTGCCGTAACGGCACATCCACAAACACGCCGACCGCCGCCACGAAGGGCGGCAGCTCGCGCAGGACGAACTGCGCCGTTTCCGCGTCGATGCAGCGCGGCGATCCTTGATAGAAGTTCAGGCCGACCGCGTCGGCGCCCAGAACCGCCGCCTGGCGTGCGTCCGCCTCGTTGGCGACACCGCAAATCTTGATGCGCAAGGGATGGGACATATCCGGCTCGGTTTCCGTTTCGGGGCCAGCTCGCAGCGCGAACAAGGGAAGGGCGTCCCCTTGCTTGCCCTTTCCCTTAAGGTTACGATGTTTTCATATTTTCTTGAAGAGGCTAAAAGATATGAAAAACGCCCGGATGGATCTAACGCGGACTCTCGACGGCGTCGAGGAAGAGTTCGTCGGCCTGTGGCGGCGCATGAGTTCGCTCTGGGGCATCAGTCCGACAATGGCCGAGATCCACGGCCTATTGTACATCACCGGCGCGGTGCTGTCGATGGACGACATCATGGCGCGGCTGGGCATTTCACGCGGCAATGTGAGCATGAACCTGAGCAAGTTGGCCGAGTGGGGCCTGGTTCGCCGCGTTCACAAGCGCGGCGATCGCCGCGATTATTACGAATCGCTCAGCGATGTCTGGGAAATGTTCACCCTGGTTGCCGCCCAGCGCAAGCGCCGCGAGATCGATCCCATCCTCAACACGCTCCGCCAGTGCCGCGAGCACCTTTCGCCGGAGCGACTGGGCGCGTCGGCGGAAGATCCGCATGCGTCCGATCGGCGCCGGCGCGTCAGCGATCTGCTTTCCTTCCTCACGCTCATGGACAGCCTGGCCCAACGCTTTTTCGAGAGCCATCGCGGTTTGCGAGCCGCCGTCGAATTGCTGGAGCAAAGATAGGCAGGAACAAGCCGATGAATCCTCTCCGCAACCCGCGCCGTACGGTGCCGGAACTCCTGTTGTTCGTGGCGGTGTCGTTCACCCTGACGGATCAAAATATGCGCGCGGCAGCGGAGGATTTTTTTCCCAAGCAGATCGCTCCGATTCTCGAACAGCACTGTCTGCGCTGCCACGGCAAGAAGTCGCAGCGCGGCGGACTGTCGCTAGCGACGGCCGCAGACGCTCAAGCCGGTGGCGATAGCGGGCCGGTCCTGGCCCCCGGCAAACCGAACGAAAGTCTCCTCCTTGCGATGGTCTCCGGCGACAAGCCGAAAATGCCGAAGAAAGCCGCTCCGCTGAAGCCCCAGCAAGTCGCGCTCCTCCGCAAGTGGATCGAACAGGGAGCACCCTGGCCGAAGGATGTTACTCTCGCTGAGCGAAAAGACGCAGGGGAAACGTGGTGGTCGCTGCAACCTCTCGTGCGGCCATCGGTGCCAGCTATCTCGTTGGGTTGGGTGAACAATCCCATCGACGCTTTCATTCTCGACCGACTCGACAAGCAAGGGATGAAGCCGAGTGCCGAGGCGGATCGGCGCACGCTCATCCGCCGACTGTCCTTCGATTTGCTCGGCCTGCCGCCGACGCCCGCGGAGATCGACGCCTTTGTCCACGATCGGTCGCCGGACGCTTACGAACGGTTGGTCGAGAGGCTGCTCGCTTCGCCGCACTACGGCGAGCGCTGGGCGAGGCACTGGCTGGACGTGGTCCACTACGGCGACACGCACGGATACGACAAGGACAAGCTGCGGCCCAACGCCTGGCCCTATCGCGATTATGTCCTCCGCGCCTTCAACGAGGACCGCCCCTATTCGCGCTTCCTCAAGGAGCAATTGGCCGGCGATGTCTTCTATCCCGATACGCGCGACGGCATTTCCGGGCTGGGGTTTCTCGCGGCTGGGCCGTGGGATTTTGTCGGCCACGTCGAGTTGCGCGAGGGCACGCTCGACAAGCAAATAACGCGCAACCTCGACCGCGACGACATGGTCGCCACGACCATGAACACCTTCGCCAGCCTGACCGTTCAGTGTGCCCGCTGCCACGATCACAAGTTCGACCCGATCACGCAGGAAGATTATTACAGCCTGCAAGCGGTGTTCGCCGCAGTCGATCGCGCCGATCGGCCGTGCAAGACCGACCCGAATAGGGCGGAAACCGGCCTAGTGTACGCCGCCGCCACGCACTTCACGCCGGCCGGCGCTTTCAAACCGACGAACGGAAAACCCCGGTCGATTTTTCTCCTCCGACGCGGCAGCGAGAAGAACCCGGTACACGAAGTCGGCCCCGGCACCGTCGCCTGCCTGAAGGTTTTGCCCTCACGATTTCCGCTCGATGGGAAGCCTGAAGGTGAGCGCCGTGCCGCCCTGGCTCTGTGGCTCACCGATCCAAGCAATCCGGTGACGTGGCGGTCGATCGTCAACCGCATTTGGCTGTATCACTTCGGCCAGGGACTCGTCGAAACTCCCAACGATTTCGGCCGCATGGGCGGCAAACCGTCACACCCCGATCTGCTCGACTGGTTGGCCGTCGAGTTCCGTGACGGCGACCAATCGATCAAGCAACTGCACCGCCTAATCGTCCACAGCGCGACGTATCGCCAGGCATCTTCGGACAATGCCGCCTTCGCCCGCATGGATGGCGGCAACCGACTGTTATGGCGCATGAACCGCCGGCGGCTGGATGCGGAGTCGATCCGCGACGCAGTGCTGGCGGTCAGCGGCCGGCTCGACCGCAAGATGTACGGCCCAGGCTTCCGCACTTTCGGCTTCCTCGACGATCATTCGCCGCATTACAAGTACGAGGAATACGATCCCGACGATCCGGCTGGACACCGCCGTTCCATTTACCGCTTCATCGTCCGTTCGGTTCCCGATCCGTTCATGGAAACACTCGATTGTCCCGATCCCTCGCTGCGCGTCGAGAAACGCAACGAATCGCTGACTGCGCTTCAGGCGCTGGCGCTGCTCAACGACAAGTTCATGCTCCGCATGGCCGAGCATTTCGCCGCCCGTGTCGAGGGGATGGGCGGCGGTTTGGAAGAGCAAATCAGCACCGCGTATCGGCTAGTCCTAGGGCGCAAGCCGACACGGGAAGAACGCGGCGTGCTAATGGATTATGCCCGCAAACATGGCCTGGCGAACACTTGCCGGTTGATCCTGAACACTAACGAGTTTTCGTTCGTCGATTGACACATAGCCCCCGGCTTGCCGGGGGAAAGCAAACCCCCCCGGCAAGCCGGGGGCTATGTGGGAGGAGGCCTCATGACTCGCGATCCCAAAACTCATCGCGGGACTTGCTACACGGATCGCCGTCAATTCCTCTGGCAATTCGGCGGCGGACTCGGCGGCATCGCCCTGGCAAGTCTCTTCAATCAAGAGGGATTGCTCGCCGCTCCGCAAACCCGGCCGCACTTCGCTCCGAAGGCCCGGCGTGTCGTGCAACTCTTCATGTCCGGCGCCGCCAGCCAGTGCGATACGTTCGACTTCAAGCCGCGTCTCCTCAAAGATCACGGCAAGAAGTGGGATCCCGGCGAGAAGGTCGAGTTGTTTCAGTCCAATCCCGGCCAGACGATGCGCTCGCCGTGGCAATGGCGGCAGTACGGCCGGTGCGGCAAGTGGATCAACGATTGCGTCGCGCTGCTGGGCGAATGCGTGGATGACATTGCCTTCATTCACAACATGGTGGCCAAATCGAACGTCCACGGCCCCGCCACGTTCATGCAGGCGACCGGCTTTGTATTGCCCGGCTTTCCCAGCATGGGCGCGTGGATCTGCTACGGACTCGGCCGCATGACGGATAATTTGCCGACATTCGTGGTGCTGCCCGATCCGCGCGGCTTTCCGCCCAACGGCCCGCAAAACTGGGGTGCCGCGTTCCTGCCCGCCGAACATCAGGCCACGATGGTGCGCCCAGACGCCAAGACTCCCATCGCCGACCTGTTCCCGCCGGCCGGCAGTTTCGTCAACCGCCAGAGCGACGCCGACATGCAGGCGGCATTGGCGAAGTTGAATCGCCGGCACGAGGCAGAGAGGCCCGGTGATTCCCGGCTCGACGCCCGCATCCGTTCCTACGAGATGGCCGCACGCATGCAACTGAGCGCCCCGAGGTGCTCGATCTGTCGAAGGAACCGAAGCACATCTTGCGTATGTATGGACTCGATTCGCTCGACATTCCGCTTCAGGGCGGCATCAGCGAGAAGGCCGAGGTCCAGTATTTCGGCCGCAACTGCCTGGTGGCGCGTCGCCTCCTGGAACGCGGCGTGCGTTTCGTGCAGGTCTGGAGCGGGGCCGACAACGGTTTTCCGCGCCGCAACTGGGACTCGCACGAGGACATCGAACACGATCACGGGCCGCTCGGCCGCGGCCTGGCCGTGGGTGCGTCGGCACTTCTGAAAGACCTCAAGCAGCGCGGGATGCTCGACGACACGATCGTGCTATGGACGACGGAGTTCGGCCGGATGCCGTGTAGCCAGGGCAGCAAGGGCCGCGATCATAACCCGTTCGCGTTCACGAACTGGCTGGCTGGCGGCGGCATCAAGGGCGGCGTCACCTACGGCGAAAGCGACGAATGGTCGTACAAGCCGGCCGATTCGAGGAAGGCGACCTACGGCTACGACGTTCACGCCACCATCCTTCACCTGCTCGGCATCGATCACGAAAAGCTCACCGTCCGCCACAACGGGATTGACCGCCGATTAACCGACGTGCATGGCCGGTTGATTCCGGAGATCATAACCTGATTCGTTTGAATCGTTTAACGACGTTTCTGCGAAGCGTCGTTAAACGATAGATACTCCTCCAAGCGCATTAGGGGAAGATGTCGTTGTTGCTGGTGGAGGCCCGGTTGAGGGCGATCAGGGTCATCACCAGATCGAGCGTTCCCAGGTTGTAGACGCCGCCGCCGATGCCCTGGCCGTCGCTGCCGCCCGTCCCCTCGGCGCCGCCGTCGGCCTCGTTGAGCGTGACCAGACAGTTCTGGAGCGTGAGACTCGACGTGCTGAACCTCGTTGAGGCGTCGTTGAAGAGACCGCCGCCCTGGCCATTACCGCCGTTGCCACCTGGCGCGCCATCGCCGCCCACAGCCGCGTTCAACACGAAGCTGCTGTCGCTCACGGTCGTGGTCGCGCCGGAGTTGCAGAGGCCGCCGCCCTGGCCATCCCCCCCGGCTCCTCCGGCCGCGCCGCCAGCGCCGCGCCACCCGCCCCGCCCTGGGCCAAGTTCGCAACGAACACAGCGTCGCTGATCGTGGCCGTGGACCCGAAGTCCACATTGACGCCGCCACCTTGGGCAAAGCCCCCCGCGCCGCTGGTCCCCGCACCGCCGTTGCCGCCCAAGGCCGCGTCGAGGCGGAAGCTGCACTGGGACACCTGGACGATGCTCTTGGAGTCAATATCGAGACCGCCACCGACCGCGAAGCCGCCCCCTCCCCCGAACCCGCTCACGTTATCGCCGCCCACGGCCTTGTCCGCAACGAAAGTGCTGCCCTGGATACTCATGGTCGTAAAGCCACTGACGAACATGCCGCCGCCCTGGGCATCAATGCCCCCCTGGGCTGTATTCTGCACGAAACAACAGTTACTAACGATTGGCGTGGCTCCCGTTGAATTGGTTCGAGCAACGACCTCCAGACCTCCGCCCACACCCTCGCTGTCTCCCTTCGCCAGGTTTCCGGCGAAGAGAGTGTTGCTGATGTTGGCATTCGTTCCGAAAATGACAAGTCCGCCGCCCTGGGTGATGGAGCTGGAAATGGCCTCGTTCCCAGTGAACGAGCTGTCGGTCAGCACGAGAGAGCTGTCGGTCCCTTCCGCAGCACCGCCCTGGGCGTTACCGCCAAAGTTTTGGTTACTGCCGAGGCCGCCCAGCGCCAGGTTATTGCGAAACGTAGTTCCGCTGATCGTCGCTGAATCGCCCCCGGACATGGTGAAAGCGCCGCCTGAAGCCTGGCCGCCAAAGCCAAAGTCGAACTGGGTTGCATCGCCGCCGAGTGCCTGGTTTCCACTTAGGAGGGAATTGGTCATCATGAAGGTTTGGGACGACGAAGAAATGGCACCGCCGATGCCGTCTCCGCCCTGGGCAGCCTGGGCTACCCCGGAACCACCTTGGGCCACGTTGTCCTCGATGGCACTGCCGCCGATGGTGAGAGAACCGGAAAAGCTGGCGATGCCGCCTCCTGTGCCGCCACCGCCGCCGCTGTTGAAGGCGAACGTGAAGCCGCTGAAGGAGAAGACGACGAAGCCGCCACCGGCAGCGCCGACGGCTTGATTGCCGCTCATGGTGCTGTCAATCAGATGTGCGGTCACGTTCCCCGTGTTCAAGCCGCCGCCCATCCCGCCACCGCTCGGCCCAATGCCCAGGGCCGAATTTCCCTTGATCGTGCTCCCACTGATGACGAGGCTGGGTGGCGTCGTGGGTGAAGCCAGACCGAAATCAAATTCGTCATCGATGCCTCCGCCGTCGCCGTTCGAGCCAGCCTGTTGAATCGTTTTGCCATTCAGAATATCCGTGAAGAGCGCGCCGCCTTGGGCCGTATTGCCGGCGATCGTGCTGTTGGTGAGGGCGACATTTCCGACCACGGTGCCAATCGCGCCGCCGCGGCCATAGCCGATGTCGGACAAGTTCGAGAAGAGGGGCACCGATTCCGTGAGGCTACTGCCGCCCTGGGATTGATTGCCGCTCAAGCTGCTGCCGGCAATAGCCAGGCTCGGTGTAGCCGTGGTGAACAGAGAGCCGCTGCCGACAGCGCCGCCGGTCGCGGCGCCGAGGATCAGAAACGTTGCCTTGTTGCTGCTGCCGTCGCCGTTGCTTCCGCCTTGGGCCAGATTGCCGTTCAGCGTGCTGTCGGTGACGGTCAGCGAGCCGCCGTCGTTCCAAACGTCGCCGCCCATGCCCACACCCAACAGGGTTGCGCTGCTGCCGCCGGGCAGAGTGACCTCCACGCCGGCCGTGCCGCCGTTGGCAGCCACGGCCTGATTGCCGTTCAACGTGCCTTGGTCGATGGTCACGCTCCCGGCCTCGTTGTAGATGCCGCCGCCGAAGGCGTTGCCGCCGTTGGTTCCGCCCAGCGCCTGGTTGTCGGTGAAAAGGATTTGCTGGACATGTAGCGTCGCGCCTGCCTGGTTTTCGACGCCACCGCCTCGGCCGCCGTTGTCGCCGAACAGGCCGCCGGTCGCGGACCCCTGGGCCACGTTGCCGGTGAGCGTGTCTTGGCACAGTGTCAGGTTGCCGGCGTTGAGAATGCCGCCCCCGTCGGCGGCCAGACCGTCCGTGAGGGTCAAGCCGGAGATCGTCACCGAAGTCCCGCTGCCAATGTCGAAGATCCGGCTGACCGCGTTGCCGCTGATCGTCAGTTGGCTCGCTTCGGGTCCGTTGATGTTCACGCTCTGATCGACCGTGAGTTGGCCTTGCTTCAGCATGATGGTTTGGCCGTCAAGCTGGTGGGCGAACCGGATGGTGTCGCCGTTGTGGACGGCGGCCAGCACCGCGCGCAGGGTGCCGGCCGATCCGTCGTCGGCGGCGCTGGTGACCGTCAGCGTGCTCAGCACGATCCGGTCCTCCAGCGCTTCGAGCCGGGGAACCCAGAGCGGCCGGCGGATCGATCGCAACGTCCGATGGCGGAACCGGGAAGAGAACAACATGGCAGGAACCTCCCAGGGTGATCGGCCTGCACTAGAATGAAGACGAGCATCGTGCCTGGCGCAGACCGGACGCCGGGGCGGTGCCGGGCCGGTGAGGGCGTTGCTTGGCGGCATGACCTCACCGGCCGCCGTTCTTACGTAAGGGCGATGATTGTGTTGAACGAACCTATTGGCCTGAATCAATCGTGTTCCCAAGCGCCTCGACCGCGGCCCATAACTGCCGGCAGGCTTGTTGCTCGTCGGCCGGCAACCGGGTCACGACGGCCTGGTCGCGCAGGCTGGCCAACTCCGGATCGCCTTTCCAGTTCTCCAGTCGTTGCCGTACTCGCTGGCGATCCTGCGGTTTGCGGCTTTCCATCTGCTTGGCGTGGGCCGTCAAATCCTGATGCAGCCATTCGAGCGCCTGCTTCCGCCAGCGTGTCCGTTCCTTGTCATCGAGCCGGCCGGCGTCCTCCCCTTGACCGGCCGCAGCCAGGGCCGCCGCTCGCGCCGCGCTGACACGGCGTCCAGACGCGAGATCGTCGGCCAGTTTCGGATCGGCACCGAAGGCGTCGGCCCAGAAGCGAGCAGCCGTGAGGTAGCGCCTTCTTATAAAAGCAGAGTTGGGCATATTCGCCGCGCTCCACCGCGTTGGCTATCTGCGCCTCGTCCCGCAGGATGGCCGGAAGTCGTTCGGCCAGTTCGATGAACCGCCGGCATTCCCGCACCCAGGAGGCAGACGGATAAGGCCAGTGCGGACGGCGGCTACCTAGCTCGTGCCCTTGCTGGAGCGCGGCCAGAGCTTGGGCGAACTTCCCTTGTTGTTGGAGCACAACGCCGAGATTGCAGTGGGCCTCGGCATGATCAGGCTTCAGTTCGAGGACCCGTCGATAGGCGGTTATCGACTCATCCAGTCGGCTTTTGTTTCCGAGAGCGTTGCCGAGGTTGAAGTGAGTCTCCGCCCAATCAGGCCTCCGCTTGATGGCTTCGCGGAAGGCGGCTATCGCCTCGTCCGGGCAGTTTTGGGCAAGAAGAACATAGCCCAGATAATGGTGAGCAGCGGCGTAATCGGCTTCCAGCGCGATGGCCTGCCGGAAGGCGGCGGCCGCTTCGTCGAACCGGCCTTTCCGCGTCAGACCGAGGCCGAGATCGTAACGCGCTCCAGGGCTGCGAGGTCGCAAGGCCACTGCCACGGTCAAGAAGCGAATCCCTTCTTCGTAACGCGGCGGTTGGCTATTCAACAGCACCATGCCCAAATCGTGATTGATCCAAAAGTCCGCGGGGAAGGCTTCCTGAGTACTCCTTCAGTAGCGCGAGCGCAGTCTGCCTCGCGCCGCGCTGACAGAGAGCGAGGTTGAGGATAAACAGCGATTCGGCCGGCTGGGTGGCGGGGTCGACTTCGTTGGCCAACTGTTCCAGGGCCGGCCGATCGTTGCTCTGCCGCGCCGCACGCAAGCGTTTCCGCCACGCATCGTCATCCCCCAATGACAGGACTTGCTCCAGCCAATCGGCCTCCAGCCCTTTCTCGTAACGCGCCAGGATCAGCCAATGATCCAGGGCCGCCGCCAAGATAGCGCGAACCGTCGGCTTTCGGTGGTGGAGCAGTTCGGCCGCTTCCTGTGGTGTCATCGCATCGAACCGCAAGCCATAATTCCGAAAGGCTTGTTGGTAATCAGGCCGCACTCTTTTACCGAGAAGGAAGCGATTGTTCTTGGCGTCGGTATCGGCCTGGCGCAGCCGCAGTTCTTCGAGAAGAGCAATCATCCGGCCATCAGCTTCCTCCTCGGCTAACTGACGCAGCAGGGTTTGCACGCGCTCGGCCAAGGCGGGATCGGCCGGACCATCCTGGAGCAATCGTTCCGCCCGCTTGGCCGATGCCAGCGCTTGCGGCCATTTGCCTTCCTGCTGCGACTGCAACGCCTTCTCCAGGGACGCCTGAAGGTCGGCGGCAATCGTCGCCTGTCGCGCCGCCTGATCGCGCACCGACCAGCCGAGGCCCCCCGCGATTCCCGCCAGAGCCAGGAAAACGCAAGCAGTCATGATCAACGCCATCTTCTTTCGCCGGGCAAACTTGCGGAAGCGATACCACGACGACGGCGGGCACGCCTGCACCGGCTCATCCGCCAAATCGCGCTGCACATCAGCGGCAAACGCGCCGGCTGACTCGTAGCGGCGGTTACGGTCCTTCTCCAGCGCCTTCATGACGATCCAGTCCAACTCTCCGCGAATCAGTTGGCTCAGTCGCTTCGGCTCGCTCTGCCGCTGCATGGACACCGTCACCGCCGCCCGGCCCAGCGTGCTGAGGCGCGTGCTCGGCCGGGCCGGTTCCTCCTCGCGGATGATGCGGCGAATCTCCTCGTAGCTCGCCTCACGCAGCCGTTGCCGGTCGAACGGCGTCGTACCCGTCAGCAATTCGTAGAGCAAGACGCCCAGCGCGTAGATGTCGCTGCGCGTGTCCACGTCCAGCCCGCTCAGCTCTGCCTGTTCCGGACTCATGTAAAGCGGCGTGCCGATCAGCTGCGCGAAGTTCGTGAACAGCGTCTTGTCCGTCAACTGCTGTCCGGTGGCCTTGGCGATGCCGAAGTCGATCACCTTGGCCACCGGCGTGCCGTCGTGCAGCGTCACCAGGACGTTGGACGGCTTGAGGTCGCGGTGAATGATCCCCTTCTGATGGGCACGCTGCACGGCCTGGCAGACGTGGACGAACAGTTCCAGACGATCGCAAATATTCAGTCTATTCTGGTCGCAAAAGTCGGTAATGGGGATTCCGCGAACCAATTCCATGACGAAGAACGGCCGGCCGCCATTCGTTTGGCCGCCGTCGAAGACGTGGGCGATGTTCGGATGATCCATCAACGCCAGCGCCTGCCGCTCGGCCTCGAAGCGCGCCACCACTTGCCGCGTGTCCATACCCGGCTTGAGGACCTTCAGAGCCACCTTGCGGTGGAGCGGTTCATGCTGCTCGGCCATGAAAACGATGCCGAAGCCTCCCTCGCCGATCTGCTCCAGAAGCTTGTACGGCCCGAGGACCGTGCCTGGACGCTCACGGATCGAGTCCTCGACGGATGCGGGGTCGCCGTGAATGCTGCCCATCGCTTGGTGGGCCTGTAGAAGCTGATCGACCCGTACCCGCAGCTCGGCACGGTCACCGCAGACCTGGTCCAGCAAAGCGGGCCATTGGTCGGGCGTCTGCTCCAGGGCAGCGAGGAAAATGGATCGGGCCTGGTCTTCGAGGGTAGTCATGGCACCGTCCTCGGCATATCGCCTCTATCTATCAGTGCGAGATAGTCGGGCGGGTTTTCTCACCACCCAGGAAAAATCGCCCAGCCGCTAGGTGTCGTTGAGCAGTTCGCTGCGCAGCCAGGCGCGGGCGTAAGCCCAGTGCCGATAGGCCGTGGCCGTCGAAATGCCCAGTGCCGTGGCGGCCTGGTCGAGAGCCAGGCCGGCAAAATAGCGGAGCTTGACGAGTTCTCCCGCGAGAGCATCCAGGGCCGCCAGCCGCTCCAGCGCGTCGTCCAGGGCGACCAGTTGGTCGGGGGAGATTGACGTGGCCACGTCGAGTTCCTCGAAATCGACGCGTAGCCAGTCGCCGCCGCGTTTGGCGCACGCCTTGCTACGAGCGCGGTCGATGAGGATGCGGCGCATGGCTTCGGCGGCCGCGGCAAAGAAGTGGCCTCGGCTGTTCCAGTGCTGGGCCTTGTCCGTGTCCACCAGGCGCAGATAGGCTTCGTGAACCAGGGCCGTGGCCTGGAGCGTCTGACCGGACTTCTCCTGGGCCAGCTTCTGGGCCGCCAGTTGGCGCAGCTCCTCGTAAACCAGAGGCAACAGTTGCGCGGCCGCGCGTGGGTCGCCCCGCTCGATGGCGGACAGCACCTGGGTAACTTCGGTCATGAACGCCGAGTATAAGCAGCCGTCAACCGGCCGGCAAAGCAATTCGTAGCAAGGACGCACTCGCACTTCGAGAACGATGCTTCGCGGAAACTTCGGAAGACGCTTCCGCGAAGCGTCGCTAAACTTGTAATGGGTATTTCATCCCGGTTTGGAGGTTGAACCTTGCGTCTGGTCGTGCAAAAGTTCGGCGGCACCAGTGTGGCCAACGCCCAGCGGATCATGGCGGCGGCGCGGCGCGCCATCCGCACCAAGCAGGAAGGCAATCAGGTCATCGTCGTCGTCAGCGCCCGCGGCGACACGACCGATGAGCTGATCGAGCTGGCCAGAGAGATCACCGAGGAACCGCCGGCCCGCGAGATGGACATGCTCCTGTCCACCGGCGAGCAAATCTCCATCGCGCTTTTGGCGATGGCGATTCAAACCCTGGGCGAACGGGCCATTAGCTTCACCGGCGCCCAGGTCGGCATCGTCACCGACAGCACGCACACCAAGGCGCGCATCAAGAGCATTTCGACCGTCCGCATGCGCCAGGCACTGGCCGAGGGCCAGATCGTCATCGTCGCCGGCTTCCAGGGCATCGACGAGAATTACAACATCACCACGCTCGGCCGCGGCGGCTCGGACACCACGGCCGTCGCCCTGGCCGCCGTCATGAAGCACTCCGAAGCAGGAGTCAGGAGTCAGGGGTCAGGAGTCAGTAGCAATGGCGGAGAGCCTTCGGCCCTGACCCCTGACCCCTGTCCCCTGACGCCTATTCAAGACGTCGGCTGCGAGATTTATACCGACGTGGACGGCGTGTACACGACCGACCCGCGCGTCGTGCCCGAGGCGCGGAAGATGGAGTTTATCAGCTACGACGAGATGCTCGAGCTGGCCAGCGTCGGCGCCGGCGTCATGCACTCGCGCAGCATCGAGTTCGGCAAGAAATTCGACGTGCCGATTCAGGTCCGCTCGTCGTTCAGCGATGTCGAGGGGACGTGGATCGTGCCGGAGGCGGAGTGGATGCGCAACGTCGTCGTCTGCGGCACCGCCCTGGGCCGCGACGAGGCCCGCATCTCGCTCAACGGCGTGCCGGATGAGCCGGGCATCAGCCACCGCGTCTTCGCGGCGATGGCAGACCATAACATCGTCGTGGACATGATCGCCCAGAACGTCGGCTCGGCCGGCAAGGCCGCCATCGGCTTCACCGTGCTGGGCAATGAACTGCCGGCCGCCCTCAACGTGCTGCGACCGTTGGCCTCCGAGTTGGGCGCCTCCATCGAGTTCGACGAGCAGGTCAGTAAGGTGTCGATCGTCGGTACCGGCATGAGGACGCATACCGGCGTGGCCGAGCGCATGTTCGCGGCCCTGTCGGCCGAGAACGTGAACATGAAGATGATCACGACGGCCGACATCAAGATTTCCGTGCTGGTCAGCCGCAACGAGGGCGTCAAGGCGTTGCGAGCGGTGCATCAGGCGTTCGGACTCGCCCAACCGCTATCGGCCGTCGGCCATCGGCCGTCGGCTTTCGGCCCGAAGCCGACGACCGAAAGCCGAAAGCCGAAAGCCGAAAGCCGACTGGCCGCCCTGACGCAGCAACTGGCCAGCATGGAAGACATTGTCGTCAGCGACGTGCTGCTGGCGACCGACCAGGGCCGTATCACGATATTCGGCTTGCCGGATCGACCGGGTTGTTGCTCGCGCGTTTTTCAGGCGGTTGCCGAGGCGGGTATCGTCGTGGATATGATCGTGCAAAACCTCGCGGCTGGCCGCACGGAGTTATCGTTCAGCGTTCCGCAGGCGGATCTGGACCGCGCCCTGAGCGTGACTCGCGAGGTGGTCGGTACACTCGACCCGGCGACGCGCGTCGTCGCGGACGCCGGCATCGCCCGGCTGTTCGTGCATGGGGTCGGCATGCGCACGCACACTGGGGTCGCCCGCCGCATGTTTGGCGCCCTGGCCCAGCGCGGCATCAACATCAGCATGATTAACACCAGTGAAGTGCGCATCAGCGTGGTCGTCGATCGCCCGCGCGGCGAGGAGGCGCTGGCTTGTCTGCGCGAGGCGTTTCATCTCAGCTGAATTCTGGCCGTGGATACGGCCCCCGCGATCAAATAGCGCTCCAGGTATATTTTCAGCTCATCCCATGAAACTGGCTGGCCACGGTAGGCCAGATATCCATCGGGACGGACGAGCGCCAGCGCCGTCTCGCGCGCCCCGAGCAGACGGCGAATGTTCCCGGCCATATCCAGCCAGACCGAGGCGAATCCTTCGGTGCCGGCGGGCAACGACTCGCCGGACACGATCAGATGAGCGCGGACCACATCGGGATAGTTCGCTTCCACCTGCCGGCCGATGTCGCGGAGCCTTGCCAGGGCGTTATCGGTGGGAGCAGGCAAAAGTAACAAATCATACACGGTGCCTTGCAGCACCGAGAGCAGCTGGTGTTCCTCGCCCGTTCGCGGTTCCTTGAGCCGAACGTCCGTCATGCGGTCTCCGGGCCGGAGCAGTCCTGAAGACCAACTCGACCCGCTCGACTCGCCGTTGAGCGGGCTGTGCGGGTAGTGAATGGACATCTCGGACAAATAGAGGACAAAATTGGTGCGGAAAGACGACAACCGGCTGAGAAGGCCGACCACGCGGTTACGGCAGAACTGAGCGACCGGGTTGCGCAATGTGGCCGTCCAGGTCATCAAGGTCGCCTGCCGCAGCACGGTCTCGCCGACCTCGCCGCGCTCCTGGCTGTAGCTATCCAGCAGCGACGGCGGCGCTTGGCCTCTTTGCACTAGCGCCAGCTTCCAGGCCAGGTTCCAGGTGTCCTGCATTCCGGTGTTCATGCCCTGGCCGCCCGCCGGGCTGTGGATGTGGGCCGCGTCGCCGGCCAGAAACACCCGGCCGCGCCGGTAGTCGGACACCTTCCGTTCGTGAATGCGAAAGCCCGCCAACCAGTGCGGATCGGATAGCTTCACTCCCGCCGGGCCGCGCTCGTTGACAATCGTTTGCACGTCGTCCAGCGACGGATCGGCAGGGTGGCCGGTCTCCTGGGCCGTCCCCATGTCGGCTATGACGCGGCAGCGACCGGGAGGACCAAAGGGGAAGAAAGCCAGCACTCCCTTATGGTGCCAGAACAAGCTGAGTTCATCCTGGGAGATCGGCCCCTCGATCTGGCAATCGGCGAGCACCCAATCGTTCGGCTCCGCCTCGCCGGTGAAATCCAAACCCGCCTTCTTGCGCGTGGTGCTGTGCGCCCCGTCGCAGCCCAAGAGCCAATCGCAGCGAACTTCTTCCGCACGTCCGTCGGTGTGCCGCAGCGTGGCGACGACGTGATCGCCGCGATCGGTGAAATCCGTCAGCTCCACGGAACGCTCGACCATAATCCCCACGCGCTGGAGGTGTTCGGCGAGCAGTCGTTCCGTCTCACTCTGGGCGAGCATAAGCGGTTTGGGGTATTCGGTGCCGGCCGGCTCGAACGGGATGTGGGCCAGGAGCCGGCGGCCACCGTGCAGTCGGGCGGCGTTGAGGAATCGGCCGGCGTTCAGAAATACGCCGACGATGCCGAGATCGTCGAGCATCTCCAGCGTTCGGCCCCACAAAACCAGGGCTTTCGATTTGTCGGATGGCACCGGACTGCGATCGACGATGCGGCAAGCGAGGCCGTGTTGATGCAGGTGAGCGGCCATCGTCAGTCCGACCGGCCCGGCCCCCACGATGAGGGCGGTGCAAGGAGCTGCTGTTTGAGGAGCGCTCATGAAGACTCTCGGGAGAACAGGCGAAACCCTTTGATCCGAGCATTTCAAAAACCGGGTAGACTCCTATGCTATCGGAGGAACCGGCGGACGAGGAGTGGCCGTGAGGAAGGAGAAAACCGATGCGGCGAAATGTGGTTGTCTGTCTAGCTTTGATCCTGTGCCTCCTCGGTTTCGCATCGTTGGGTCGGTGTATTGACACAAACGACACGCATCCGAACATCGTCCTCATCGTCGCCGACGATCTCGGCTGGGCGGACCTCGGTTGCTACGGCAGCACCTATCACAAGACGCCGAACCTCGACCGTCTTGCCAGGCAGGGGATGCGCTTCACCGACGCTTATGCCGCCGCCTGCATCTGCTCGCCGACCCGCGCCGCGATTTTGACCGGCAAGTATCCGGCTCGGCTCAACCTCACCGACTGGATGCCCGGCCGGCCGGATCGTCCCGATCAGAAATTGCTGCGCCCGGTTATCAACCAGGAATTGCCGCAGACCGAAACGACGCTCGCGGCGATCTTGAAGACGGCGGGATATACTGCCGGCCATGTCGGTAAATGGCACCTGGGCGGCGAGGGAGCCGGGCCGCGGCAGCGCGGGTTCGATGTGAATATCGCCGGCGATCGAACCGGCTCGCCGCGCAGTTACTTCGCCCCCTTCAAGAGCAAGGATGGCCATTTTATGCCGGGCCTGGAGCAGGCGCCGGAGGGCGAATACCTCACGGATCGACTAACGGCGGAGGCCGAGAAGTTTATCGAATCGAACCGCGATCGACCGTTCTTTTTGTACCTCGCTCATTACGCGGTTCACATTCCGCTCAAGGCCAAGGCCGAGATGATCGCCCACTACAAGCCGGGGCCGGTCGGTAAACAGGGTAACCCGATTTACGCCGCCATGCTCGAATGCGTCGATGAAGGCGTCGGGCGCATTCTCGCCAAGCTGGAGGAGCTGAAACTGACCGAGCGCACCATCGTCGTGTTCACGTCGGACAACGGCGGCCTGAGTGTGCGCGAGGGGCCGAACACGCCTTCAACGATCAACGCCCCGCTCCGCGAAGGGAAGGGCTATCTCTACGAGGGCGGTCTGTGTGTCCCGCTCCTGATGAAGTGGCCGGGCGTCACGCGGCCGGGCAGCACCAGCACCACACCGGTCTGTAGCATCGACCTGCTGCCGACCCTCCTTTCGGCTTGCGGCGTCGCGAACAAGAACGCGGTCGATGGCGTCAGCCTCGTGCCGCTGCTAAAGGGCGGCGAACTGAAACGGGATGCGCTGTTCTGGCACTATCCACACTACAGCAATCAAGGCGGCCGTCCGGGCGGTGCGGTTCGCGCCGGTGACTGGAAACTGATCGAGTTCTTCGAAAATGGCCGTCACGAGCTGTTCGATGTCAAGAATGATCGCGGCGAATCGAACAATCGCATCGCCGAGCGCCCGGAGATCGCCAAGGAACTGGCCGAGAAGCTCCGGGGGTGGAGAGAATCAGTTGGGGCGCGGGGAATGAAGCCGAATCCCGATTATGTTCCCAATCCGCAGGCGGAGGACGGTTTGGTGACACTGCCGGCGCGGACGGCGGATATCCACGGCTTCCAGTTGCGCTACGAACCGCTCGCACACAAAAACACGCTCGGCTACTGGGTGCGGGCGGAAGACTGGGCGTCGTGGGATTTCGTAATCAAGAAGCCGGGATCATTCGCGGTGGAAGTGCTGCAAGGCTGCGGCAAGGGGCAGGGCGGCAGCGAAGTGCAAGTATCCATCGGCGACCAAGCGCTGACATTCACCGTGGAGGACACGGGACATTTCCAGAACTTCAAAATGCGCACGATCGGCACGGTGACGCTGGATAAGGCGGGACGATACACGCTGACGGTTCGACCCAGGAAGAAGGCCGCCGCCGCGGTCATGGACCTGCGCTCGGTCATCCTGCGGCCGAAAACAAAATGAAGCGTGAGAGCGGTAATCGACGGTTCCTACCGAGAGAGGACGCGGCCATGAGCACCAAGGATCACGCCGGTTCTCGGATCGAGACACATCATGCGGTGACGGGCGGGTGTTCCGCCGCGGTCGATCACGACCGGAGTGTGCCGGAAACGGACCTTCTCAGTCCGCTGACCATCCGGGGCGTGACCTTCCGCAATCGGATCGCGGTGTCGCCGATGTGTCAGTACTGTGCGGTCGAGGGAATGGCCGACGACTGGCATCTGGTTCATCTGGGCAGCCGGGCCGTGGGTGGGGCCAGCCTGGTCATGGTCGAGGCGTCGGCCGTGACGCGCGACGGCCGCATTACGCCCGGCGACATGGGTTTCTGGGAGGATCGGCACATCGAGCCGCTGGCGCGGATTGCGCGCTTTCTGCACCGCGAAGGGGCGGTCGCCGGCCTTCAGTTGGCCCACGCCGGACGCAAGGCGAGTTGCGACCTGCCCTGGAAGGGAGGAGCGCGGCTGAAGACATCGCAAGAAGGCGGCTGGCCGGTTGTCGCGCCGAGTCCCGATCCGTTCCACGAAGGCGATCCGCCGTCGCGCGAACTGGACGAGGCCGGCATCGAGGCGATCGTCGCAGCGTTCGTCGCAGCCGCTCATCGCGCATTGGCGGCCGGTTTCCGCCTCCTTGAGATTCACTCGGCCCACGGCTACCTGCTGCACTCGTTCCTTTCTCCGCTCAGCAACCACCGCACCGATCGCTACGGCGGCAGCCTGGAGAACCGTATGAGACTGCTCCTGCGCGTCGCCGAAGAGTTGCGCCGGGTCATGCCGGACGAGTTGCCGTTGTTCGTCCGCATTTCGGCGAGCGATTGGGTCGAAGGCGGCTGGGATTTGCGGCAGTCGATCGAACTGGCGCGTGTCTTGTGTGATGTGGGGGTGGATTTGATCGACTGCTCCAGCGGCGGCATCGTTCCCAAGGCAACCATTCCGGTCGGCAAGAATTATCAGGTACCGTTCGCCGCGGCGATCCGCAAGGAAGTCGGCATGCCCACCGGGGCGGTCGGCCTCATCACCGAAGCGGAGCAGGCCAACGAGATCATCACGTCCGGCTCCGCCGATCTCGTTTTTCTCGCGCGGGAGATGCTTCGCCAACCGTACTGGGCCTTGCACGCGCAACAAACACTTCACCAGGATCCCGCCTGGCCGATCCAGTACGGTTATGCCGTGCGTCGCCGGCAGCGCTAGGAACTCTTTGGTTTCAACCTGCCCGCTTCCAGCTCGTGCTTATCCGTGGCCAAGGCGATTACGCCGGGGTCGTGCGAAGTGAGCACCACCGTTTTCCCTTGCGCGTGAAGCTCCCGAAAAATCGTCCGCAGCGCCTCGGCGTTGTTCGGGTCGAGGTTCGACGTCGGTTCGTCCGCCAGCACCACCTCCGGCTGTCCGGCCAAGGCGCGCGCGATGGCGACCCGTTGCTGCTCGCCGCCGCTGAGGACTCGCGGCTCGCACGGTCCGTTTCTCTTCCAGGCCGAAACGCGCGAGAAGCTCTCGGGCGCGCCGCTGACGCTCTGCCCGTGCCACGCCGCGCGGGATCAGCGGATAGGTGATGTTTTCCTCGGCCGTGAGGTTCGGAATCAGGGCGAAGTCCTGGAAGATGAAACCCAGCCGCCGCCGCACGCGCGCCAGCTCCATGCCGGAGCAATCGCCCAGGTCGCTTCCCGCAAAGAACACCTGGCCCCGGGTCGGCCGCTCCAGGGCGCCCAGGAGGGCGAGCAACGTCGTCTTGCCCGAACCGGACGGGCCGCTCACCACCGTGAGGCTGCCGCGCTCGATGCCCAGGGAAACATTGTCCAGGGCGCGGACCTCGATCCGTGCGTTCGTCCGATAATACTTGCACAGAGATCGCGTTTCCAGGAAGAGCATCAGGCCCCCGCCGCAGGGTCGGCGTCACCGCATCGCTTCGCGCGGCGGCGTCACCGCCGCCCGCCAGCAAGAGTAAAGAGTCCCTGCCAGGACAACCGCAAAGGCCAGCACGAAGGCGAGCAGGGCAGGAACGGGAGTCAACTGAAACGGCACCGTGAAGTCCGGCGCCGCGCCGGCGCCGCCCAGAAACAGGCTGGCGACGCCATAGCCGTTGAAAACGCGCAGCCACACCCAGGCCAGCACAAGGGCGGTGCAGGCCCCGGCCAAGCTCAAGGAAAAACTCTCCACCAGCCCGCGGAGCAAAATTTCATCGGTCTGCCAGCCTGTCGCCTTCAGAATACCGATCTCGCGTCGCCGGTCGCCCCGTCCAATTCCCGACATGACCAGCAGCACCAGGATAGCGACCACGAAAGCCAGGAGGAAATGAAGGTTGAAGATACCCTCCCGGTGCAGCAAACCGCGCGGCAACACCGCGAGCAGATCTTGCCGTGCCGTCACCATCGGGAGGATCACCCTTTCGTCGTCCGGTTCGGAAAAGGACAGACCTTGCTCGATGGCGCGGCTGACAGCAGATTCGGAGTCCGGCCGGCACCAGACGAGGAAATCGGTGGCGGACCCGCGCTGCTGGAAGATGTGCGCCGCCGTCTCGAACGTGGTCAGGATCAGGTTGGCCTGCCACGGAGGGGCGTCCGGTTTGAAGACACCCACCACGCGCGAGAGGTGCGAACCCTCTCGGTCGTTGCGGTAAAAGGGGAGGAGAGACGAGCCGGGATGCAAGCTCAGCCGACGGGCCAGGGACGTGCCGATGACCAACTCGTTCAGACTGCGGGTCTGAGGGAGGGCACCCTCGATGCAGTCTCCCCAGTCTGAGAAATGTTCCGGAGGCAAACCTACCAGCACGGCGTGGACGTGATCCGTGCCGAGGACGACCTCACCCACGATGCGCGGGACAACTTCGCGGACGTTTTCGAGGCGGCGGAGTTGAGGCAGTGCACTCAGCGGAAGGGGAACGGGCCGGCCAAACCGATTCCCGGTGACGTAAAGATCGGCCCCGAATTGGACCGATGCCTCCGCTTCCCGTTGTAGTCCCTGCGACAAACCGAGGCCGACGAGGTACGGAAGGAGCACGACCACGACGGCGAAAACGGACACCGCGCTCTGCAAGGGATGCAAAAGGACGGACATCAATCCCGTGCCGGAGATGTCAAGGAGGTAGCGCATCATTCTTCGCGTCCAGCCGTTGGAATTGTTGTTCCAGAGGCGGGTAGAAAAAAACAGAATCCTCCAGACAGGGACTGAAGCAGGCCGCGCCGGAATCGACCCGTAATCCGTCGATCGGCCCCCATCCAGACGCGGATCGAACCCAAAGACACAGCTCGACAGATCAAGCTCTGGACCGAATCCCAACCCGCCCACCAGGCGTTGAAAGGATTCGGGGCGTGCCGGCCACTGGCGCCCCCTCCGATCCTCCGCCACGAGGATCGCCCCGGCCGCCCCGGTCATGAGCAGCAAGAGGATGAACAAAACGTTGCCGCGCGACCCCATCGGTAGAATTCTCTCCGGAAGAGGGAGGATGATCCAGGGCATCAGATTCAGTCCCGTTTGTTGCTCGGCTCCTTTTGGCGGTGCAACGTGTTGATGGCCGGGTGATCGAGGCGCTCACGCACGCCGCTGGGCCAGCGGATCTCCGCGTAATCGACCCGCGTGCGCTCTCCCAGACCGAAGTGGAGCGCTTGCGACGACTGCGACAGATAGCCGCCCGCCGCTTGCACCTGCGCCACCAGCACTTCTTTCCCGCAGTGAAGCCGAACCAAGGCTCCCACGGCGTCGCGGTTGCTCACCGTACCGGCCAACCGGAAAGCGATATAGTTCTTCCTGGGGAAGTTGTTGCGGTAGTAAAAGGCGCGGTCGTTGAAGTTGTTGACGACGAGATCGAGCCGGCCGTCGCCGTCGAAGTCGGCGACGGCGGCGCAGCGAGAACTTTTCGGCGACGGCTTGTCGCCGAGCTGTTCCGCGAGATACCGTCCTTCTGGCGGCGGCTCGATCCCTTCCGCCGCGGCCCGATCAGTGAAGGTTTCGTTGCCGTTGTTTTTCATCAAGGCGTTGGGCCAGTAGCCGTAGGGATGGCCCATGCCCGAAGGCAGAAAGACATCCACGAAGCCGTCGTTGTCGAAGTCGCCGGTGGCCACGCCCCACGGCCAGAACGTCTCCAGACCCGCCTGGTCGGACACCTCCGCGAACTTACCGGAGGGCTGCTTCTTGAACAGCGTGTTGCCGAAAACCACGTCCTCGTAGCGCAACTGCAACGAATCCGCGAGATCCTTTTCTTCTCCCGCCGCATTCGGGAGGCGGACAAACATCGGCCCTAAGATGCGATCATATTTCTTTTTCAAGTTATCCTTGGTGGCGGTGAGGGGGTCCATGGTGGGCGGCAGCCACATGTCCGAGTGCATGTCGGCGATGAGCAGGTCCAGCCGGCCGTCGTTGTTGAAATCGAACGCCTTGCAGCCGATGGCGCCGAAGGAGGTGCGGCCGAGGGTCTCCTTGGTCACGTCGCGGAAGGTGCCGTCGGCGTTGTTGCGGTACAGTTGGCTGCTGCCGAACATATTGGTGACGAGCAGGTCGAGCCTGCCGTCCTCGTCGTAATCGAAGACCGCCACGTCGCCCCCCCAGCCGCTGCCGCGCAAGCCCGCTTTCGCCGTCACGTCCGTGAACGTGCCGTCGCGGTTGTTGTGGTAGAGGATATTGTATTCGCGCGGCGCTGCTCACCAATTGGTGAAAACCCGCCGGACCGGGGAAATAGTGCAGTTCCGTGTTGTAGGGGTTAAGGGTCCACTTGGCGGTGTTGGTCAGGAACAGGTCGAGGTAGCCGTCGTTGTCGTAATCGAAGAAGGAGGCGGTTTGGGAATGGCCGACGTGAGAGAGCTTGGCCTTGGCCGTGACATCCTCGAAGCTGCCGTCGCCCCGGTTGTGGAAGAGGACGTTGCCTCCATACGTACTGGTGACGTAGAGGTCCTGGTGGCCGTCGTTGTCGTAGTCGGCGAAGGTGGCGGCTACGCAGACGCGGTCGCCCAGTCCAACACCCGCCTCTTGGGTGACGTCGGTGAAGGTGCCGTCGCCCCGGTTTTTGTACAGAGTGTTCTGGCCCAACTGGTTGCAGAAGTACAGGTCGTCGCGGCCATCGCCGTCGAAGTCGCCGACCGCCACGCCGCAGCCGTGATCGTACAAATTGAATTTGAAATGCCGGCCCTGTTCGGCCTCCAAAAACGTCATGCGAAAGGAGATGCCGGATTCCCGCGCACATTCCCGGAAGCCGGCCGCATCACTTTTCTCGCCGATCGCGACCTCTCCCGCGTCCTTCTGTCCCCCAGGTTCCCCGACTCGGTTCGTGGCCCCGTGGAAGAGGATCGCGCCGGCGAGCACCACGAACGCGCCGGCCGCGATGAATCCAATCGGTTTCGCATAAGATGATAAGAGCATGGCTGCTCGATCTCCTCTTCGACGAATCATA
Organism: uncultured Planctomycetota bacterium; assembly: GCA_963767535.1. GTDB lineage: Bacteria > Planctomycetota > Planctomycetia > Gemmatales > Gemmataceae > JAJPHU01. The sequence goes on along the minus strand of CAVYEC010000003.1, from coordinate 1,202,639 downwards.
CCAAGGTCAATTCGATGGATCGAATCATCCTCGACCCCAGCGGGGGAACCCAGCCATGTGGGCCAATCGGGGGCGTGCGGGAAAAGCCGGCGTGCGGACCCATCGCGGCAGAATGATGCGAGGTAGGACTTCGCTACTCCATGTCCCGGGCTACGGTGTTGGCGTGATGGGTTTCTCCAGCCGATTGTATTCCCTTTCGATGAGAAAATAATTAGAGAATCCGGCAGTCGATCGCTCGCGCGACATCCATTTATCACTGCTTTCCTTACGTGTCGGTCTCCCTGATACTGGCCCGTGGCCGCCGTAGGGACGTTTCAAATCGGTGGTGATGATCCAATCGCAGCGATTGAACCGCCTATGCCGGTTCTACCGTGCGGGATTCACCGGAAATAACGGAATGCAGTTGCCCTCTCCCTTTAGCTCCGGGAAAATGGGGAAAGCGTAACGCCGATCCGGGCGGTAGGGTTTTTGTCACTTCGTCGCCCTGGTAGCGCGGCGGTTCGGCTCGCACCCTGACGGCTCCCCAGCGGAGCAGCACCTCGAGAGCGGAGTGGACCAGGCCATGGCGAAACACTGCGACGTATGCAACCGGGACTACGCGGACGAGCTGCCGGAATGCCCCCATTGTGCGGCCGCGAAACACAAACCGTCGGATTCGGCGATCGACCTCGGCGAGGGGCCGCGCATCGCGCCGGGGACCGGAGACGCGGCCGGGGCCGAACCCGCGCCGCTCAGCGGCACCTCCAACGTCCAATGGGCCTCTCTCGTCGAGGAGCCGGACGCGGAGGAAGTCAAAGTCGATTCTCCCTCCGATGCCGAGCTGCTGGCCCAGGGACAGCCGGCGAGGCGGTCAACTCGTCCGCACGGCCGCCGTCATCCGTTTCCGATTCTTCGGTGGATCTCGGCGCGTCTCCGGTCGAGGAGGTCGAGGAAGTGCGGCCGGGCGAGTCGGACGTGGTGGAGGCCGAGCTGGCCAGCGATGCCAACAAAGTCGAACTCGCCGAGGAAGTGAAATCCGGCGAGGGCAACGACGGCGGACGCGACTTGATCGCCGAGGCGGTCGAGTCGGGCGCCGACCCGACCCGTCCCGAGGCGGAACTAGCCGAGGAGGTCGCGCTCGACGCCGTGGAAGCGGACGATCACTCTTCCGCCGTCGATCTGGGCGCGCCGCCGCGGACGAGTCATCCCGAAATGTCCGTGGTTTCCCCCGAGGACGTGGTGGAGGTGCCCGAAGGCAGTGGTATCGACCTGCAAGGGCTGCCCGTGCCCTCCTCCGGTTCCGGCTCCGGTTCCGATACCAGTTCCGGCCCGCGCTCGGCGTCGGAGTCGTCGGTCGATCTCGGCTCGCAAGAAGACGTGTCGCTGATGGGTTCGCTCGACGATTCGGGCGAGGCGGCCGTTTCCGGCCACTCCGGCATCGACGTAGGCGAGATGAAAGAGTCGGCGCTGGTAACGGGCAGTGACAGCGACCTGTCGCACTCCCCCGCCGCCCACGAGGGTGAGCATCCCGCCGAGGAGGATGCGGCCTCGGTGGAGGCTGAGGTCGATAGCTTGCTCGCCGACCTGGAGCAAACGCCGGCCGGCGCGGAAGAGCCGGCCACGATCGCGGCGGAGGAGGAGGCCCATCAGGCCGCCGAGGCAGAGACCGCCGCGGCGACGGCGACCGAGGCGGCAAAACCAGCCAAGACGAGCAAGCCGCGCTCGCCGGCGCTGCCCCTGGCGGGCGCGGCGGCCGCCGGTCTTTTGCTGGGCATCCTGGGAACTCTCGGCGTGCAGATGATCGGGGGCAGCGGCGATTCCAACAAGAAGACAGCGTCGATACCCAGCGGCCCCCAGACTCAGCCCCAGCCTCAGGTTCAAGCGCCGACGTTCGACATCACCCGCGGTCACGTACGCAGTGGGGACTTCGAGAAGGCGGAGGCGGCCGGCATCGAGAATATCCAGGAGGACAAACCCGAACAGTTGGCCGAGCGCGGCAGCTACCGGCTGGGCAAATATCTCCAGAAAACCGGCGTGAAAGTGAACCTGCAAGACCAGCCGCTCAAAGACGCCATGGCCGATCTGCAAAAGGCGGCCGAGGCCAAGGATCTCAATGCCATTTTTGAGCTGGGGCTTATCAACGAGCTAGCCAACAAACTGCCCGCCGCCCGTGAGGAGTACAACAAAGGCTTGAAGGAAGCCGAGAAGGACGCCGGACAAAAGCGGCGCTTCCAGGCCGCCCTCGATCGCCTCGACGCGAAGGAGGCCATTGGGGCCGCGGGAGTCCTACTCCTGCCCGACCCGGCCGGGGCCGAGAATCGCGTCGTCCTGCTGGCCTTGCTGCTCATCGGACTCCAGCAAGCACCACCCGCGCCGCAAGGGCAAGCTCCGGCCGCGGGCGAGGACGATGAGGCGGGTTACGATTTCTGGCAGGCGGCCAAGCTGGCTCGGCAACGCAAGTTCGTCGATGCGGTTCGCGCTCTCGACAAGGCTCGTTCGATCCACGATCAGCGGCGTTTCACCCGGCTGCGCAAGGCGCAGAACCCGCTGAGCGATCCGACGGAAGATATTTTTCTCCGCTGCTGCGATGAGCTGAAGGCGTACTGGCAGCTGGAAGCCAGCTTGCGCGACGGCGGCTATCTGACCGACAAGAACACGGTCCCGCAGGCACTCAACGCCCTGGTGCAGCAAGCCCAATCCGGCGGCGCGGCCATGAAGGAACTGGCCGACAAACTCATCATGGACAAGGTTATTACCCGCCCGGAGGACTTGACCAAGGGCATCGACCGTGTGCTAGCGGAGAAAAAGACCGCCGAGCAGAAGTCGGCCGAGTTGGACACACAGCTCAAAAAGGCCAAGGAGGATTCCGCCGCGGTGGCCGACAAGTTGAAGACGGCGGAGACGACTCTCAACGACCGCAATACCCAGCTGAAGGCCGCCGACGCCCGCGCGATGAAGCTGAAAGCGACCAACGACGAACTATCCGGCACACTCAAGAAAATCACCGACGAGTTGGCGACGGCGAAACTTCTCGGCGCTGGGGACCAGGCCCATGTCGCGGAAGCGGTGCGCAAAGCCATTGAACTGGCGGCTGCCAAGGATCCGCAGGGGCAGGTCCGCAAACTGCAAGACGAGGCGGCTCAGGCCAAGGCGGCTTTGCAGGAGCGCTGGCGGCCGGCGGAGCTGATGCCGGTGTGGGTGTTGCTCCTGGATCAGAACCGCGACGACGCGGACCTGGCGACGAAGGCCATTCGGGACAGCGATCGTGTCAAAGCGGACGCGTCGGCGACGCCGGGACAGAAGGGCCAGGCCCAACTGGTACGCGGACTGGCCCTGCGCAACACCGGGCAGTTCGCGGAAGCCAAGACGGTGCTGGAAGCGGCTCGTTCGATGCTGGACAAGGGCGAATCGCTGGCCGTCGCGAACGCCGCCCTCAAGGAAGTGTCGGACCCAGCAGCTTATTATGCGGCCCGCGCGGAGATGCTGTACGCACAGGGCCGGATGAACGTGGCGCTGGAACTGCTTGGCAAGGCGCTGCCGGCGCTGTCGGCCAAGGATCAGGCCCGGCTATTGGCACAGCGAAGCCTGATTGAACTGGACGCCGCCCGCGCAAAGAACCGAGGAACGTTGCCTCAGAACGAACCACTTCTGACCGCGGCCCGCAAGGACGCCGACGAGGCGGCCAAAGCGGGGGCTGCCGAAGGGCATTACGCCACGGGCCGCATCGCCGAGGTTCAAGGTCAGTGGAACGCGGCCGTAGCGAGCTACCGCAAGGCTTTGGAGGGCCATCCCGCGCTGGACGCGGAAGGCAGCCGCTATCGCATGGCCCTGGCCCGCGTGCTCTTGCAGCCTCGCGAACGCGCGACCCGCGGCGCCCACGCTGCCGCCCGCAGGAGGAACGAAAGTCGGATGGAGCGATCCCGCGCCCTATCCCGCTCGCACCTTCAACGAGATGAAGCGGTTTACCTTGCTGGTGGTTCTGGGACTGCAAGCACCGCTGCCGCCGGGCGATCAACCCGATGCTGCGGAGGCAGAGAAACTGGCTGACGAAGTGCTCAGAGCGCCGGAAGGATCGGTGCCGTTCAGCGCCCGGCGCAGGCGCTGGCCATCAAGGGCCGCTGGACGCAAGCCTTACAGCTTTACGCCGCCGGCATCCGTCCTTTCTTGCCGCCCGAATACCGCGACGGCTTGCTGTTTCTGATCCTCAATCACCCGCGTCTGAGCCGGCCCGATAGCCTGCGGGTGGCCAACCCGTTCGAGGCGGAAAAACATTTCGCGGCGGGCGTTAACCTCTACTTCGACGGCGACTTTGCTTACGCCGAAAAAGAATTGCTTCTCGCGGTGGAGAACGATGGCCAGGACGCACGTTACTATTATTTCCTCGGCCTGGCACGGCTGGCGCAGAACAAGCGCCGCGTTGCTTACCGGGACTTCGAGGAAGGCGCGATGCTCGAACAGCTGAATCGTCCCTCCCCCGCCGCGGTGAGCGAAGCCCTGGAGCGCATCCAGGGGCCGACGCGCCTTCTTCTGAATGACGTGCGCGATCGTCCCGAGAGATAGTGTCTCGCGTTTCGCTCGCTTTGCAGGAGCGCGCTTCGAGGCATTAGCGAATGGGCTGCTCGGTTGGGTTGGCGGCGGGGTGCGGTTCGAGGGTCTGTCGAGTTGGCAGGAGGGGCGTTGGACCTGTTTGCCAGTTTGCCAAATGCAACTGCATTTGGCAAAGTGGATTCAAACGCACAAGTATCATTTGCATAAGGGTTAGTGACAAATCCAGGGGGGCGACTTTGCCACTTTGTCTCTTTGTCAACATTCCACTTTGAGAAGACAACTTCCCCTATCGGCTGGGCGCACCCCAACTCCGCCGACCCACTCCCCCTTCAAGGCGGAATCAGAACGAATCAAGGTTTGCGAACTCCGCATCGGTTAACGAGTGGCTTATCACGTCCAGCAGGGTTGCTTGGGACATGAAACTTATCGGAACGGTTATCATCAGCAGTTCCTGGTTGTCGCTATCCACGAGACTGCCCATCAGAGCAGGGTATCCCAGCGCGCCGCTAGCCGTCGCGTGGATCAGATTGATTTGTCTGTTGAGGAACTGGGCGCTGGTCGGATTGGGGCTGAGGAAGTTATTGAGGGTAAACGCCTCGCCGAAGACCTGTCCCTTCTGATCGAGGAAAAAGATGTCTAACTGATTGTTGACGATACCGAAGGCGAACGCCATCAGCTGCCCCACCGGCTCGTGCGAACCCACCGAACCGCCGCCTGGCAGGGCGACGGACACCTGCACGGAGCCGAGGTCGGAGGGTCCATTCGGCGGACGCGGCTGTCCGCGCTGGTCGGCGACGGGTGCGAGGCTGGGATCGCCGGCGCCGAGGACGGGGCTGCCCGCCAAGGGCAGCATCGTCGTCGTCAAGCCGCCGTTGTTTTGCAGCGGGCCGAGGTCGGGGTTGGCGGTGAGGCTGATGACGCCGGCGTCAATGGTGCCGGTGCTGGTCATGGCCAGGTTGCGACTGCCGATGACCGCGGCCACGTTGACGCCCAAGCCGTTAACTACCTGGGAGACGAGGTCTTTGCCGCCGATGCTGCTGGCCAGGATGCTGTTGTGGAGCACGAGTGCGGCCGTGACCGGCTTGCCGGTGTCGATGTCGTTACCGAAGGCCAGATTATAGACCGCACCGCCGTCGGCCCCGCCCGCGAATGAGCCGGTTCCGCCGGCGACGATGTTGGCGGCCAAGGTGTCGTTGCTGAGGGTGGCGGTGCCATCGAGGTTGAAGACAGCGCCGCCGAAACCGGATCCCCCGCCGGCGAAGTTGCCGCTGTTGCCGCCCTGGGCGGTGTTGTTGGTGAGGGTGCAGTTGGTGAGGGTGGCCTGACCGCTGCCGGGGTGGGCGGAGTCGGCACCCATGTTGAACAGGGCGCCGCCCATCCCCGCGCCGCCGCCGCCGAAGCCGCCGCCGCCGCCGTTGCCTCCCCCGAAGCCGTTGAAGCCGCCGGAGAAGAAGTTGATGCTGCCGCCGCCGCCGCCAAAGCCGCCGCTGCCGCCATTTTTGCCCTCGCCGCCACCGCCGCCGAAGCCGCCGCTGCCACCGTCGTTGCCGTAACCGCCGCCGCCACCGATGCCGCCCCCACCACCGCCGGGGCCGCCGCCGCTCTGACTGTCGATGCCGCCGGAGCCGAAGTCGCCGCCGCTGCCGCCGACACCGCCGCCACTGCCGGAGCCTCTGCCGCCAAAACCGCCATCATTATTCTGGCCGCCGCCGTGGCCGCCAAAGTTGCCCTGACCGCCGCCGGGGCTGCCGTCGCTGCCGAAGGCGCCCGTGGGCGTCTCTCCATTGGCACCCGTTAGGAAGCCGCCCCCGCCGCCACCACCATTCACGGCCCCGCCGGGGCCGCCACTACCTCCCGTGCCGCCGAAGTTGCCACCGAGGCTGCCGCCGAAGCCGCCGCCATTGCCGGTAGTGTCGGCACTGCCGCCCATGCCGCCGCCCCCTCTTATTCCGTTGACGCCGCTGCTGCTGCCGCCCAGGGCACTGTTGTCGGCCAGCGTCACGTCGGTCAGGACCAGCGTGCCCTGGTTGAAGATGGCGCCGCCCGCACCCAGGCCCCCGCCGCCCCCGCCACTGCTACCGCCCGCCGCCACGCCGTCTTGGAGCGTCGCGTTGTCCATGGTCAGGCCACCCGCCGGCAGCTCCGTCCCGCCCGACACGTAGAACAGCCGGAATAGGAGGCCGCTGCTGTCGCGCTGGATGGTGGCGCCGTTGCCGTGGATGGTGAGGTTACTGTCGATGGGTGGCAGGCCGGTCGGCCCATACCAGAAGTTGTTCACCGCCGTCAGCGTGTAGGTGCCGGGGCTGAGGTTGATGGTGTTGCTCGGCTGGCCGTTGCTGTCGGCGGTATTGATGTCGTTTATGAGCGCGGCCACGTCGCCGGGACCGACATTGAACACCGCCGGCGTCAGCCGGCTTTCCAGCAGCTCCAGCAGGGGCCGCCTCGACCGCCGTGGGGAGCGAGGGCGCGGCGGCCGGCTTAGCGCTGGCGCATCCATAATATGGGACTCATGATATCCTCTTTTCTCGTGGACGCTTGGTACGGCCAGGGACAACCGCTGCACCGGCGGCATCCGCCCAGTCATTGTTTCGGCCCTCCCTTGCCCTGTGCGTGTCCGTCTAGTGGCCGCTCAGTGCATTGCTCAGTGCATTCACGGCGACGCTCTGTCCGAACGAGATCAATAGCTGTCCCTCGGAGGTGGAGGCCAGCGGGTCGTTGTCGATCGCGTTTTGCAACTGCGCGATGGTGGCATCCAGAACTGGAATGTCCGGGTTGTGCGGGAAGAACGCCCCTTCGATCAAGACCAGCACCCTATCCACGGTCAGCTCGAATTCTTCGATGGCCAGCCCGATCGGACCGGCGCTGGCCGGCGTGCTCCCACCGCTGCCGCCACCGCCCCCACCGCCCCCACCGCCGCCCCGGAACGACACCTGGACACTGCCCAGGTCGGTGGGCCCGCCCGGCGGCCGCGGCTGTCCGCGCTGATCGGTGGACGGAGCCAGTGCCGGATCGCCGGCGCCGAGGACGGGGCTGCCGGGGAACGGCAGCATCGTCGGTATCAAGCCGCCGTTGTTCTGCAGCGGGCCGAGATTGGGATTGACCGTCAGCGTGATGACGCCGGCGCCGATGAGACCGCTGCTGCTCATGACCAGGTTGTGGCTGCCACTGACCGCGGCCGTGTTGCCGGGGGAAAACGGAGAGACAAGGTCGCGGCCGCCGCTGCTGGTGGCCACGATGCTGTTGTTGAGTGCCAGCGTAGCGGCGACCGGCCCGCCGGTGTCGATGTCGTTGCCGATAGCGGCGTTGTAGATGGCGCCGCCATCGGCAACGCCGTCGGCGCCGCTGGTGGCAGCGCCGGTTCCGCCACGGTCGGTATTGGTGGCCAGAGTGTCGTTCGTAAAGGTGCCTTGGCCGTCGAGGTTGAAGACGGCGCCGCCGAAACCACTACCCCCGTTACCGTGGGCGGGGTCGATGCCGTTGCCGTTGCCGCCCTGAGCGATGTTGTTGGTGAGGGTACAGTTGACGAGGGTGGCCTGACCGCTGCCGGGGTGGGCCGAGTCGGCGCCCATGTTGAAAAGGGCACCCCCGAAACCGCCACCACCGCCGCTGTTGTTGCCGCCGCCGAAGCCGTTGTCACCGCCGTCGCCGCCGCCGCCGAAGCCACCGCCGCCACCCAAGAAGCCGCCGCCGCCGCCGAAGCCGCTGACAGGGCTGACGATTCCGCTGCCACCGCCGCCACCGCCGCCGCCGTTGCCGGCGTTGCCGCTTCCGGCGCCGCCACCGTCGCCGCCGACACCCCCGACGTTGCCGCCGCTGCCGCCAAATCCTCCCAGACCGCCACCACTGCCGCCGTTGTTAGTCGTGGCGTCCTTCCCATTGGCGCCCGTTAGGAAACCGCCGCCGCCACCGCCGCCAGCTCCGGAGACAGTACCCCCTGAGCCGCCGAAGGTGCCGCCGAGGCCGCCACCGAAGCCGCCGCCGTCGCCACTGGCAGGGGCATCACAGCCCATGCCGCCGCCGCCATTACCCAATCCGGAGACGCCGCTGCTGCCGCCCAATGCCTCGTTGTTCGTCAGTGTCAGGCCCGTTAGGAGCAACGTGCCCTGGTTGAAGATCGCGCCGCCCGCACCCAGGCCGCCGCCGCCCAGGTTGCTGTCGCCGCCCTTGGCGATACCGCCTTCCAGCGTCACGTTGTCCATCGTCAGGCGGCCCGGCGGCAACTCCATTCCGCCCGACACATAGAATAGCCGGAAGTCCGGGGCGAAGCCGTCGCGCAAGATGACGGCACCGTTGCCGTGGATGGTCAGGTTGCTGTCGATGGCCGGTAAACCGTCGGGACCATACCAGTAGTTGTTGATCTGCGTCAGAGGGTAGGTGCTGGCGGTCAGATTGATGGTGTTGCTCTGACCGTTGCCGTTGGCGATGTTGATGTCGGTGATCAGCGTGGCCACATCGCCAGCCGGAACGTTGAAGACGGTCGGCAGGGTGCGGCCCTCCAACACTTCCAGACACGGTCGCACCCGTCGCCGCGGCCGACAGCCGAACCCACGATGCGGAAGCGCACGCCAGCCCAAGAGCCAAGTCATGATGGTAACTCCTTCTTTCCCCTTCTCACGCCGTGGAGGCGAGGGTGGCCCTCGTCTCCGCGGCAAGGGAGGGGGAAAAGCCGGTCTTACTCGAACAGGACCGTGACATCGAATCCTAAGAAGGTGACTCGTTCCAGGCGTCCCGCGCCGTCGTAGGTGGACACCAGATCGAAGCCAAAAAAGTTATCCGTCACCGTCTCGGTGTCATTGGCATTGACCGTCTCCACCCCGTGGAGCAACTCGTCGAACAGCGCCAGCAAGAACGGCGTATGCAACACCGGAGGCGGGGTAGGACTCGGAGAGCCGCCAGGAGCCGACGGTGCAGCCCCGAACTCGAAGGCACCGATGTCTATCGTGCCGTTGACCACGTGCGCATAGCCGGCGCCGCGCTGGTCGTTCGGCCCGGTGGTGGGAGTGACACTGTTGTCGCCGGCGTCGATGGCCGAACTGCCGGAAAGCAGGGCGATGGTCGGCGCCAGCCCGCCGTTGTCGGCCAGCTGGCCCAGCCTGGGGTCGAGCGGGTTGGCCGTGTTGCCGAATTGATCGCCGCGGGCGGTGCTGAAGCCGAAGCTGCCGTCCGCGTTGCCGATCAGGTTGTGATCGCTTTGGAAGACGGTGCCATCGTAATCGTGGCCGACGTTACCGTCCGCGTGGTTGAGGGCCACCAGCGTGTTGACGAGAGTAACCTGCGGGGTGGCTCCGCTGACCTGCTCGATGCCGCCGCCGGTGCTGCCGCCTGGTCCCTGCGCCTGGTTATAGGCCACCGTGACGTTAGTCAGCGTCGCCGCCCCTTTGCTGAAGAACAGCCCGCCCCCGTGGGCGCCGTTGGCAGAGATGCCCGCGACAGAGGCGACGTTGCCCGCGACCGTCGAGTTGACGAGGACCGCCTGGTTGGCGAACCAGGCACCGCCGCCGTCGGCAAAGTCGCCGGAGGCGAGATTGGCCGATAGGGTGGAACCGGAGATGGTGGCCGGGTTGTCGGTGTAGATGCCGCCGCCCTTGGCCCCGTTCCCGGTATCGCTGCCGAGAGCCTTGTTGCTCTGAATGACGCTATTGGTGATGGTTAGCAACCCGTCACTCGTCGAGAAGTACACGCCGCCGCCCTTGGCGTCATCGCCGGGAAAGGCCTGAGCTACGTTGTTCCGGAGCACCACGTCGTTGAGTGTGAGGCCGTTCACATCACGGGCGAGAATCCCGCCGCCATCCGCTTCCGTGCTGGCCGGGCCGCTCTGGCCGTCCTCGGTGGCCACGCCGTTCTGGATGGTCAGGTCCTGGAAGGTGAAGCTGAGGGGGAGGCCGGGGGGAATGGTGGTGGCGATTTTGACAAGGAACGCACGGCTGATACCGCCGGCGTCAATGACGGTGGCCCCAGCCGAGGAAGCGGTGCCCGCGATCGTCAAGCCATACGGGTTGGACAGTTGGAGCTGCCCCGACAGGTTGTAGGTGCCCGGCGCGAGCATGATCGTGTCGGACTGCTTGTCCAGGTTGGCCTGGGCGACGGCCCCCGCCAGGGAATTGAGGCCGACGCCGGCGGGAGTAACGGAGTAGGTCGCCGGGGTGACGCGCTCCTCCAGCGACTCCAGGCGCGGCCGAAAGGGCGCCGCGCATACGCGGGGGAGGGCTGCCGGGACGGCTGGCGCCGCCGTCCGGCGGAACTGTGACCGAACAACTGACGAGAAGCGTCTCGGAGCCAGGCTGAAGCATTCATTACAGAAACCTCCGGGTGAGAAGACAAACCCCTGGTCTTGGCACGACACCACTCGTGTCACGCCGGCCCTTGCTCTCACCAGATCAATCAGGCGATTTTCGGCAAACCTGACAGCGCCCCCGGATTTTTTCAGCCTCCGGCAATCTGCCCGGCAGCCGGCCCAACCTGTTTACCCCCTCCGAAACGTCCGGTATAATTGCCGGCGACAACTCTCCCGAAGTGGTCACGGCCGGCACAAATGGGGACGGCCCATGTCCGAATTCCACGACCTGCGCACCGAGCATCACCCTGCTGGAGCGGCTCGGGCGGGAGGAGACCGACCAGCAGGCCTGGGCCGAGTTCGTGAATCGCTACGGCCGGCAGATCTACCGCTGGTGCGGCCGGTGGAAGGTGCAGCAGGCCGACGCGGAGGACGTCACCCAGAACGTCTTGCTCCGGCTGCACACCCGGCTGCGCCTTCCGCTACGAACCGGGGCAGAGCTTCCGCGCCTATCTCAAGGCGCTGACTCACTACGCCTGGTGCGACCTGCTCCAGGGCAACCGTCGGCCCGGTGCCGGCAGTGGCGACACGGCCGTGCTCGACCTCCTCCAGACCATCGAGGCCCGCGAGGATTCTGGTGCGGCGGTTGGACGAGGAGTTCGACCAGGAGTTATTGGCGGAGGCCGCGGAGCGGGTGCGGCGGCGCGTCGAGCCGCACACCTGGGAAGCCTTCAGGCTGACGGCCCTGGAAGGGTTGTCCGGTGCGGTCGCCGCCGAACAGTTGGGCATGAAGGTCGTCACCGTGTTCAAGGCCAAGAGCAAGGTGCGGAAAATGCTCCGGGAGGAGGTTGCCCGGCCGGAGGCGCCCTGAAGCCCTCGTCTGGAACTCCCCGAAGCTCGAAAGGAAGGCCGCAAATGGACCACTGCCCTTCCGCGGACGAACTCCGGCGCTTGCTGGAGGCTACAAGCGTCGGCCCGGAGGCCAAAGCCTTCGAGGCCCACCTGGAGGCGTGTCCCGCCTGCCAGCAAGCCCTGGAAGAATTGACCGGCGGTTCCTCCCGGCCCTCCCCGGCGGGAAGTGGAGCGATCGCATCCGGTGAAGGGGTGCCCGCCACCGCGCCGGTCGTCGCGGACTTCCTCCATCGGCTGGCGCAAGATCTTCCCGCTTCGCCGGGGACCGAGACGCCGCCGCAGACCGTGCCGTTGACCGACGATACCGCGGGCGAGGCCGAACTACCCCAGATACCGGGCTACGAAATCCTCGACCTCCTGGGCAGGGGTGGCATGGCCGTGGTCTATCGCGCCTGGCAGCACGGCCTGCGCCGCGTGGTGGCCCTGAAGATGATCTCGGCCGGGGCGGGCGCACTGCCGGAGGCGCGCGAGCGGTTCCGCATCGAGGCCGAGGCCGTGGCGCGCTTGCAGCACCCCAACATCGTCCAGGTCTACGAGGTAGGCGAGCACGCCGGCCGGCCCTACCTGGTGATGGAGTTCGCCGGCGGCGGCAGCCTGGCCCGGCGGCTGGCGGGCACGCCCCTGCCACCGCACGAGGCGGCCGCGCTGGTGGAGAAGCTGGCCCGGGCGGCCCACTACGCCCACGGCAGAGGGGTGCTCCATCGCGACTTGACACCGGGGAATGTGCTCCTGCAAACGGAGGAAGGCGACAGAGTCGGGGCCGAAAAAGGACCCTCTTACCGCCTTCCTCCCTCCACCATTCCGAAGGTCGGCGACTTCGGCCTGGCCAAGCTGCTGACCGGCGGCCCGAGCCTGACGCAGACGGGGGGCGGTCATGGGTACGCCCAGCTACATGGCGCCCGAGCAGGCCGAGGGCAAGACGAGGGAAATAGGGCCGGCCGTGGACATCTATGCCTTGGGGGCGATCCTGTACGAATGCCTGACCGGCCGGCCACCGTTCCGGGCGGCCACGCCCGTGGAGACGATGCTCCAGGTGCTCGGGGACGAGCCGGTGTCACCGCGCCGGCTCCAGCCGGCGACCCCGCGGGACCTGGAAACGGTGTGCCTGCGGTGCCTGGAGAAAAGTCCGGCCCGCCGCTACACCAGTGCCGAAGGGTTGGCCGAAGACCTGGGTCGCTGGCAGCGCGGCGAGCCAATCCGCGCCCGGCCGGTGAGCGTCGTGGAAAGGACGGCCAAGTGGGTCCGGCGCCGGCCGGTGGTCGCCGGCCTGACGGCCGCCCTGCTCCTGGTCGTGGCCGGCGGGTTCGGGGCGGTGACCTCCCTGTGGCTGCACGCCGAGCGCCACCGTCAAACGGCCGAGGCCAACCTGCGGATGGCCCGCCAGGCTGTGGACGATTACTGCGTGAAGGTCAGCGGTGACCCGCGCCTGCGCGACAACCGCCCCCTCCGCCGTGAACTCCTCCAGACCGCCGTCCCGTTTTACGAGCAGTTCCTGGAGCGGCGCAGCGACGACCCGGTGATGCGCGGGGAGCTGGGACGGGCGAGCCTCCGGCTGGCCGATGTGACCCGCGAGATCGGCGACGTCCGGCAGGCGATGGCCCGGTCGGAACAGGCGGTCGATTTCTTCGCCCCTCTCGCCCACGATTATCCGGGGGAATTGGACTACCAACGGGGGTTGGCCTCCAGTTACCGGGTCAGCGGAGACCTCTACCGGGCGGTTGGCCGAACCGCGGACGCCGAGACGGCGTACCGGCAGGCGCTGGCCATTTTTCAGCAGGTGGCGGAGACCCAGCCGCAGGACCTGGACATGAAAGGGGCGATCGCCGAGGCCCATTTCGCCCTGGGTACCCTCCAGGCCCAGGTGGGACAAACCTCCCCGGCCGAGGAGTCCTACCGGGAGGCTCTGCGGATCCAGCGGCAGTTGGCCGAACTGCATCCGGGAGAAGCTAAGTACCAAAGCCCTATGGCGGCCACCCTCACGACACTCGGCGTTCTGTACATGGCCGTTGGGCGGAGGGACGATGCAGAAAAAGTCTACCGGGAGGCTCTGGTCATCCGCCGACATCTCGTCAAGCACAACCCCGGTGTGGCCGCCCATCAGTTTCGCCTGGCTGTCAGCCTGATTGACCTGGGCATCCTGAATTATGAGCTGGGGAAGATGGTCGAGTCGGAACAGGCTTACCGGGAGGCAGTCGCCCTCGATCGGCAGCTGGCCGACCGCCAGCCCGAGGTCCTGGAATATCAGAGCCATCTGGGCAAGGCCCTGGACAATCTCGGCAACACCTGCGTTCGCTTGAAAAAAATCCGTGCAGCGGAGGAGGCGTATCAGCAGGCCCAGGCGGTCTTTCAGCCGCTCGCCGAGCGGCACCCGTTGGTGCTGGAATACGCGGTGGATCTCGCCGGCAGCCTCGCCAACCAGGGCAACTTCTTGCGGGATGCCCAAAGGCCGAAGGAAGCTCTGTCCCGCTATGAGGCAGCGATCTCCAGCGGGAAGAGTGTTTTGGAGAAACAATCGGGGCACAGCCTCGCCCGCCTCCTGCTGAGCATCAGTTATGAAGGCCGGGCCAAGGCGCTGGCCAATCTGGGCCGTCACGAGGAGGCCGTGCGCGAGTGTGAGCAGTCTCTTCTTTTTGACGACGGCAAGGATCAGGCGGCGATCCGGGTAACGCGGGCGGTTTTACTGGCCCGGGCCAAGGACCACCGCCGGGCCGTCGCAGAGGCGGGCGAGCTGGCCCGCGACCATTCCCTATCGTCCGAAAACCGCTACAACCTGGCGTGCGCCCTGAGCCTGGCGATGGCCGCCGTGTCCGAGGATATGCGACTGGCCGAGGCCGAACGCCAACGCCTGGCCGAACAGTACGGCGCCGGCGCCGTCGAACTGCTACGCCAGCTCCGTGCGGCCGGGTATTTTAAGGATCCGACCGCCCTCTCCGAGTTACAAAAGGACAAGAACCTCGCCGCGATCCATGCCCGCGCGGACTTCCGCAAACTATTCGCCGAACCACGGAAGGAGAAACCAGCAGCCCCGTAGCAATCTTCAAAAGCCGAATGCCAGAGCTTGAGGCCGCTTCTATGTCTCCTTTTCTTCCGGATCATGTCCGGTGATGAGGCGAGCCGTGCGGTTGCGCGTGAAGTAGTTCCACGCCCACTGGAACAACACCAGGATGCGGTTCTCAAACTCGATCAAAAACAGGATGTGGATGAACAGCCAGGCCAGCCAGGCGAAGAAGCCCGAAAAGGAAATCCAACCGAGATCGGCCACGCCCGCGGCGCGTCCGATCGTCGCCATCGTGCCGCGGTTTCTGTAATGGAACGCCACCGGCGGAGCGCCGCGCAGGCGTCGCTGGATCACGTCGGCGACGTAGCGGCCCTGCTGCATGGCCACCGGCGCCAGGCCCGGCAGCGGTTTGCCATCCTGATGCGAATAATTCGCCATGTCGCCCAGCACGAACACTTCGGGATGGCTCGGCAGCGACAGGTCCGGCTGCACGACGACCCGTCCGCCGCGGTCCACCTCGGCCCCCGTCGCCTGACCGAGCAATTTAGCCAACGGAGACGCCTCGACGCCCGCACCCCACAGCACCGTGCAGGTGCGGATCACCTCGCTCTGTCCGCCGCTCTGGATCGTCACACGGTCGGGCCGCACCTCCGTCACCACCGTCCGGGTGCGTACCGTCACGCCGAGCCGACGGAGCGACTGCTCGGCCTTGGCCGACAGTTTCGGCGGGAAGGCGGCCAGGATGCGGTCGAGTCCTTCGAGCAAGAGGATGCGCGCTTGGGCGGGGTTGATCGAGCGGAAATTGCCGCGCAGCGTACTGTGGGCGACCTCGCCGAGAGTGCCGGCCAACTCCACGCCGGTCGGCCCGCCGCCCACGACGACGAAGGTCATCAGTGCCCGGCATTCCTCGGCGTCCGTGCAGCGTTCGGCCCGCTCGAAAGCGGACAGGATCTTCGCCCGCATCTGCGTGGAGTCTTCGACGGACTTCAAACCCGGCGCGTACGAAGCCCATTCGGGATGGCCGAAGTAGTGATAGTGGGAGCCGGTCGCCACGATTAGCGAGTCGTACGGAACCGTGCCGTCCTTGAGAATCACCAGCCGGCGCGAGAGGTCGAAGTTGATTGCTTCGCCGAGCAAGACGCGGGTGTTCTTTTGCCGTTTGAGCACGGCGCGCAAGGGCGCGGCGATGTTGGCCGGCGATAGGCCGCCCGTCGCCACTTGATAAAGCAGCGGCTGAAAAAGGTGGAAGTTGCGCCGGTCGATCAGCGTCACTTGTACGGGCGCCGTGCCCAGCGCCTGGGCCGCGTACAGGCCGCCGAATCCGCCCCCGACGATGACCACCCGATGACTCGAATCCATGATCCGCCTCCGGCGACAGGGTTCCGAGGCCCGGCGTTATTGTAGGACGCCTCCGGGAAGGGACGGATTTTTGCCTCCGGGTCCGGGAAAATGCTTGCATCTGCGCGCGGAACAAGATCATAAGGGCACGGAAGACACGGCGGAGGGGGATCGTCTACAAACCGGAGTGTCGAGCTATGGATACAACCGTGGTGGTCATCGTCGTTGTCGTGGTTTTGGCCCTCGGTGCCGGCTGCTGGATGTTTTTCCGCGGCCGCGGGCCCAAGGAGGAGGGGTTCTATCATTTCCGCTGCGGCAAATGCAAGCGGCGGCTGCGCTATCAGGAACGGCAAGTGGGGCACAAGGGGAAGTGTTCCAACTGTAACGCCGACGTGCTGTTTCCGCCCGTTTCCCAGTCCGTCGATTAGAGCGATTCCCCGAGCGCTTACTCGGGGGGCTTACGCCCGCCGCTCAGGATGCGCACGCGGAAGCCGAGCGACTGGCTGGCGGCCACCATTTCGCCGAAGATGTCGCCATACGCGACGGCGATATGATTGCTCAGATAGTGCGCCATGACGGTTTCCTTCTGCGCAGCCGAGGTCGGCGGCCATGAACGGCCATTGCCGTGTCGTGCCTTCCCACCAGGCATCGCGCGCCGCGGAAGGCAACTTCACGACTTCGCCGCGACCCACATCCATCCACAGCACGTCTTCCTTGATGTACGCCCGCGCCAGGTCATCGCGCCGGGTAGACTTTCGCCGGCGAAAGTTCCGCCGGGGATCGGGAAGTAGCCGGCCGGCTGGCGATAACTGTGAACGCCGCGCAGGCTGTCCGGCTCGTGATTGAAAGCGTAGGCCCCGCAGCTGCCGGAGTTGAGAAGCACCCACAGCCAACGACCCTCATGGACGCCGCCCCAGCGCACGTCATGGAACATCACCGCCGGGTGCAACCCCTTGGCCTTGAGCAAGCGCTTCATGATCTCCATCGGCACGAGGTTTCCCTGATCGGCTTCCGTGCTGGTGATTACAGGCTCGCCGTCCGATTCCGGCCGGCACGCCGAGTTGAGCAACCCCTCGCCGAAGTCGCTCGGCGGCAACACCGGCAACAGGCCGAGTTGATACTGCCAGCCCAGGCAGTCGGCCTTGAACTCGGTGAGCAGATCCAGCACCGTCAGATACATGCCCAATTGCTTGCGCGTCGCGTCCTCCGTGAAATCCTCGGCGTCCTTCTCCTTCCAGTGGAAGGTGACGCCTTTTTCGCGCACGAAACGAAACGCCTGCTCGATTCGCTCCGGCTTCACATGCTTCATGCGTTCGGGCAGCCAGGCTTGATCGACCTTGTGTTCGGCGAAACCGTGGCGTGCCAGTAACCTCGGTCCGAAGTAGCCGTTAATCATGCCCATCGAGGTGTCGCCTAGCATGAGCGCGAGGACACGCCGGTCTCGAATGCCGGCGACGACTTTCTCAGCGAGTGCCAACGCCTCCGTACTCACGGGGGCAGCCTCGTGCAATTCCTTTTCGTCGTAGGCAATTCGGCCCGTCGAGCACCATTCGTCGAGGCGCTCCATGAAGACGGTGTCTTTCGACCAGTCGTGCGCGTCGGTCCAGATGCGGCTATAGCGGCGGTTGATGCTGGTCAGACAAGCCCCAGTATTCAGCAGGGCGACTAGCCCAGGCCAGGTGCCCGAAAAATTGCTCGCCAATAAGAGCGGATTGTCCTTGCCGGCCACTCCATCGCAGGTATGCGGCCCATACGCCCAGTGGACGAAGACGCCGACGAGCGGATCGTCGAGCGGTCCCAGCTTGGCGATGGACTCGTCCGGCCGCGTTAGATAACCGGGAACAACATAAGGCGTGCGGCCGAGCTTGCGGAGGGCATTTTGAAGTTGCGCGGTCGCTTCATCTACTTGGGGACGTGCCAATTCGTTGGGTTGCGCACGATAATCGCCGGGCCAGAAAATGCCGACCTTTTTCACGGAAACCTCGTGTCTGAAGTCAATCCAGTTTGTGAGACGCGGCCATTGTGGCAGGGGAGGGCGGCGAACGCAAGGTAGGTGCCGCGAGCCGAGCGGCACTCGCAGCCCCGCTCGGCTCGCGGGGACAACCACATCGTCGGGATGGGGTTGGCGGACGCCCGGTTTTCTGACAGAATCTATTCGAGATGATCCCACCGTGCGCGCCTGCCCCTCGCCACGAGCCTTCCGTACCGGAGGAGAGCGCCGTGACTGTACCTGTGGTGGCCATAGTCGGCCGCCCGAACGTGGGCAAATCGTCGCTGTTCAACTGGCTGGCCGGGAGGCGAATCGCCATCGTCGATCCCACGGCCGGCGTCACCCGCGATCGGGTCTCCACGCTAATCCAGGTCGGCTCGCGCTACGTCGAACTCGTGGACACCGGCGGCATGGGTGTCACCGACGTGGACAATCTCACCGACCAGATCGAACGCCAGATCGACGCGGCCATCGACCAGGCCCATGTAATTCTCTTCGTCGTCGATGGCCGGGCCGGCATCATGGGGCTGGACGAAGAGGTCGCCCGCCGGCTGCGCTACGTCAACAAGCCGATCATCTGCGTGGCCAACAAGTGCGACACCGAGGCGATCGACCCGCAGGCGGCCGAATTTTACAAGCTCGGCCGCGGCAAGCTCGTGTGCGTCAGCGCCCAGCAGAATCGCGGCCGGGCGGAGCTGTTGACGCTCATCAAGGAACGTCTCCCGGCCCGCGCGGCGCTGGAGGCGGAGCCGAAGGACATCGCGCTAAAGCTGGCCATCGTCGGCCGGCGCAACACCGGCAAGAGCACGTTCATCAACAGCCTGGCCGAGAGCGACCGCGTCATCGTCAGTGAAGTGCCCGGCACGACCCGCGACAGCATTGATGTCCGTTTCGAGCGCGACGGCCTAGCCTTTCTCGCCATCGACACGGCCGGCGTGCGCAAAAAGAAAAGCATCCAGAACGACATCGAATTTTACAGCATGGCCCGCGCCGAGCGCTCCATCCGCCGAGCGGACGTGGTGCTCTTGTTCTTCGACCCGCGCGTACGCATCAGCAAGGTGGACAAGCAGTTGGCCGAGTACATTCTCCAGCAGCACAAGCCAGCCATCTTCGTCGTCAACAAGTGGGACCTCATGGTGCCGATGCCGACGAGCAAGATGGGCTATTACCTGCGGGCCACCTTCCCCAGCCTCGATTACGTGCCGGTGGCGTTCATCACGGCCTCGTCGGGCAAGAACGTCCACGCCGTGCTGAATCTCGCCCAGCATTTGCACAAACAGGCCAGCGCCCGCGTCAGCACCGGCGACCTCAATCGCGTGCTGCGCCAAGCCTTGACCGACTCGCCGCCGCCCTTGCGCCAGAACCGCCGGCCCAAAATCTATTACGCCACGCAAGTCGGCAACAATCCGCCCACCATCGTTCTCTTCACCAACGGACCCGAACTGTTCGACAACACCTATCAGCGCTTTCTCATTAAAACGATCCGCGATCAACTGCACTTCAATGACGTGCCGATCAAGCTTTACCTGCGCCGCAAGCACCGCGAGGACATGCCCTCACCTGACCAGGATAAGGGAGTGTTGGCCTCGGACGTACCGGCGGATGGCAGAGGGAGGAAGAAAAAGGAGCGACCCCACAAACCTTCGGATGATGCGACCGGCCTACCGTTTCAGACCACCCTCGGCGACGACGAAATTGGCCGGCCGGACAACCCTTATGAATCGGAGTTGTGGAAGGACATCTGAACGGATGGACGCTTCGCGGGTCGATTCCGATGGGACAATAATCGTTCATATGAGAAGATCATTAAAATACTTGACTAGGAAAGCAGACAACTCTACTCTTGTTTCGGGTTGTAGGCCTTGGGCTGCATGGAAGACATTATCTCGTTGCATATGCCCAAATGTAGACATCGTTGTTGGGTATTGTCATTGGCCGGATGCTGGTTGATTATGATGGCCAGCGCCGACGATTTCAATCTCGCGCGCTTCGCCCCGCTCCTTTCCTTACCGACCTCGGAAGACTCGCTTCCCCTAGATGACCCCAATACCGACTTCACGGAATCATCCGCATCTCCGCTACAAGCGAGAACCGACAACTCCGCCTGTCATTTTCATTTATTGCCGGGTCAAAGAATTGTGAAAGCTGCCTGCGTCCCAGAGGCAACTCTCACACCCACTCCCCCACACCGCCCGCACATCGAGAATGCTCTCCGCTGTTAGCATTTTCGTTTCCCATTAATGATCGCGATCTAGTTCTCCCGTAACTCCTTGATCGCTCCGAGAGGACTTGGGCCCGTCGTCGGCAGGTTCTGGGAGAGGCGTTTCGCCTCGCGCTGTGCGTCGGAGCGGAACTCAGACCTTCATCCGGTGTTGAATGAGAAGTTATTGATGCGACGATCCCAGGAACCGATGGAGCGATCTCCGTGAGCACGCTGTGTTTGCAGAACCGGCATCGGCCAACCCCTTCGGGCGGGCGGAGAGGTATGAAGATCGGCATCTATCAATCGTACTGGGGTAGTGTCGGAGGCGGCCAGCGCTATATCGGCGTCGTCGCGGATGTGCTCTCCCGCGAACATCAGGTCGAACTCGTCCATCACTGCCCGAACTTTGATCCCGCCCGAATCGCCGAACCGATGGACCTCGACCTCTCCCGCGTCCGTTTCCGCTACTTGCCCCGCCGGGGACGACCCGGTTGGCCGTCTCTCAATCCGCTGCGGCGACTCGGTTACGAACGCGACTGGGGACGCGACATCAGCGCCGGATACGACCTGTTTATCGACTCTAGCGATAACGTGCCTTACTTCTGCCACGCACGCCGCGGCGTGTTGTTGACCCATTTCCCGCTGGTCAGCTTCGAGGAGTTTCACGGCCGCACGACGGAGGAGTGGCTTTCCCGGTCGTGGATCAGCCGCCTCAGCGTTGACTTTTATCACCGGCTGGAGTGGTCTCGACGCTTCGCCACCTACGACTTGTGTATGGTCAACTCCCACTTCACGCGACGCTGGCTCCAGCGGCTCTGGCAGCGCGACAGCGCCGTGGTTTACCCGCCCTTGCGACGTGGGCTGGCCCCGCGCGCAAGGAGCCGATCATTCTGACCGTGGGCGCCTTTTCGCACACGCAGCACAAGAAACAGGACGTGGCCCTCAAAGTCTTCCGCGACCTGTGCGACGGGGGGTTGCGCGGCTGGCGCTACGTCCTGGCCGGCGCTTGCGGCGACACGGCGGAGGACCAGGCGCATCTCGCCCGCCTGCGCGAGTCGGCGCGGGGCTACCCCGTCGAGGTACTCACCAATTTGGGGGGCCGGGACATGAAAGAGCTTTTGGGGAAGGCCTCGATCTTGTGGCACGCGATGGGTTACGGAGTGGACGAGGAGCGCGAGCCGGGCCGGATGGAGCATTTCGGCATGGTGGCGACCGAGGCGATGGCGTCGGGCTGCATCCCGCTGGTCTTCGACGGCGGTGGTCTGCCGGAGAGCGTCGTGTCCGGCGTGAATGGCTTTCTGTGGCGGACGCTGGAAGAACTGGGTCGCCATACCTTGGCGGTGGTGAAGGATGAGGCGTTACGGGTGCGCCTGGCGGCGGCGGGGTTGGAGCGGCGCGCGACTTCGCCGAGGACCAGTTCGCCTCTCGCCTGCTTACCGCCCTGGCTCCCGCCCTCGACGGCCGGCCATCCTCCTGAACGCCGCTTCCCTTCTGGATGTATTCCGGACAAGAACAGCCGTAGTCAGCCGTCCCTTCACTTCGTATGCTTATCCTATTGGCTTGAGATTCTCACCCTATTAGGAAAGGGCTTGATTCGTGTCCCCAAGCGTTGCGTTGGTCGGTGCGACCGGTGCGGTCGGCGAAATGATGCGGCAAGTGCTGGACGAACATACGTTCCCCTTCCGCGCCATCAAGTTCCTCGCCTCGGAACGCAGCGCGGGCAAATCCCTCACGTTCAAAGGAAAAACGTACACGGTCGAGCCGGTTCGGCCCGAAGCATTCGCCGGTGTTGATGTCGCTTTCTTCAGCACGCCGGCGTCGATCAGCCGCGAATACGTTCCAATCGCCGCCCGCTCCGGCGCTGTGGCCATCGATAAATCCAGCGTTTTCCGCATGGACCCCGACGTACCACTCGTCGTGCCGGAGGTCAACGGCGACACCCTGCGACACATCCCCAGGGGCATCGTCGCCACGCCCAACTGCTCGACGACGCAGATGGTCGTCGCGCTGAAGCCGCTGCACGATCTGGCCAATATCAAGCGCGTCGTGGTGGCCACGTACCAGGCATCGTCGGGCAACGGCGCCAAGGCGCTGCGCGAGCTGGACGCCCAGTTGGCAGCGATCGGTCGCGGCGAGACCGTTCCGCCAGCGCAGGTCCATGCCGCCCAGTTAGCCGGCAACGTCCTGCCGCACGACTGGAAGGCCGCCGAGGACGGCTACACCGAGGAAGAAGCGAAGATCATCGCCGAGACGCGCAAGATCCTGGGCGATGACGGCATTCAGGTCTCGCCGACGACCGCCCGCGTGCCGGTGCGAATTGGTCATTCCGAGGCGATCAACCTGGAGTTCCATAACGCGATCACGGCCGATCAGGCCCGCGAAGCGCTGCGTCGCGCCCCGGCATCGTGGTGCTCGACAATCCGGGCAAGGGTGAAGTGCCGCTGCCGCTGGACCTGGCCGGCCGCGACGAGGTGTTCGTCGGCCGCATCCGCCGCGATCCGACGGTGCCGCACGGCTTGAATTTGTGGGTGGTGGCCGACAACCTCCGCAAGGGGGCGGCGACCAACGCGGTGCAGATCGCCGAAGTCCTGATCCAGCGCGGCTGGTTGCCAAGAAGATGAAGAAGAGGAACCACGAAACACACGAAAGACACGAAAAAAAGACAAAGAATTGTGTTAATCAACATCCAAGGTGAGCGTTGATTCATTATTCGTTTGTCTTTTTTTCGTGTCTTTCGTGTGTTTCGTGGTTTATTCCCTCTTATGCGTAATCGCAAACTGGTCCTCAGTTATGATGGCACTGACTTTCACGGTTGGCAGACGCAGCCGGGGTTGCGCACGGTGCAAGAGACGCTGGAGGCGGCGTTGGCCGCGTTGACGGGCGAGCGGATTCGCGTCAACGCCAGCGGTCGAACCGATACCGGCGTTCACGCCGTCGGGCAAATCGTCAACTTCCAGAGCGAAAAGAAACTCATCCCGGACGTACTAGTGCGGGCGATCAACGCGCATCTGCCCGACGATGTCGTGGTGCGCGAGGCGGCCGACGTGCCGGAAGCCTTCGACGCCAACCGCGACGCCAAACGCAAACTCTATCGCTACGTCCTGCACGACGGCGCGGTGCCGGACCTGTTCATGCGGCGCTATTGCCATCACACGCGCTACCGACTCGACGCGGCCGTCATGGCGCGGGCGGCAGCATGTCTGCGCGGCCGGCACGACTTCCGCTGCTTCGAGACGGAGTGGCCTAACCGAGCATCCAGTGTGCGGACCATCACGCACCTGGCCGTCAACCGATTCGGCGACTGGATCTGGCTGGATGTGGAGGCGGACGGCTTCCTGTACAATATGGTACGGGCCATCGCCGGCACGCTCATCAACGTCGGCCGGGGTTACTGGCCCGAAGCGCGGGTTGCCGAGATCCTCAACGCGCAGGATCGCACCCAGGCGGGGCCGACGGCGCCGGCGCAAGGGTTGTTTCTGATGCGCGTCACGTATAAATGAACGACATGCCGAGCGAACATCCAGCATACCCGGGGCAGTTGAGTATTGAGCCGTTGACGCGGCCTCCGAAGGCGACGGTGCATGTGCCGGGATCAAAGAGCATTACCAATCGGGCGCTGGTGTTGGCGGCGTTAACGGCACGCGATCATCCCTGTCAACTGCGCGGGCGCTCCGGAGCGAAGACACCGAGGTAATGATTGAAGGATTGAGAACCCTCGGCTTCAACGTCCAGACCGACTGGGACGCGCATCCGCCAAAGGTTTGTGTTATGGAAACCTTGGGTCGATTTATTCCGGCCCAATCTGCCGATCTTTTTGTCGCCAATTCGGGCACCACCATGCGGTTTCTGACCGCCCTCGCCAGTCTGGGGCAAGGTCGTTATCGGCTGGACGGAACGGCACGTATGCGCGAGCGTCCCATCGAGGATCTTCTCGTCGCCCTGCGGCAACTGGGAGTGCAAGCGCGAACTGAACGAGGTAGTGGCTGCCCGCCCGTGATCGTCGAAGCGAAAGGGTTGCTCTCAGGCGGACGACTTCAAATCAACGGAAACGTGAGCAGCCAATTTGTTAGCGCTGTCCTGATGGTTTCGCCCTATGCGGAACAATCCGTCCTCATCGAGTTGGCAGGTCCCCTTGTCTCGGAACCCTATGTGGAAATGACAGCCGCCATGATGCGGCAATGGGGATTCGTCGTTCGGAGAATGGGATCCTCGTACTCGGTTGAAGACTTCTCGACCCTTTGCGACCAAGATGCTCCGCATCGGATCGTGTACGAAATTGAACCCGATGCCTCCGCTGCTAGTTATTTCTGGGGGGCCGCCGCCATCGCCGGCGGCCGCGTTTCGGTCGCTGGCCTTCCCGAAAACAGCCTCCAGGGCGACGTTCGCTTCGTCGATGTGCTGGCCGACATGGGCTGCCGCGTCGAGCGCGGTCCCACGGACATCACCCTTCACGGCGGCCCGCTCCACGGCATCGACGTGGACATGAACGACATCAGTGACACCGTTATGACGCTCGCCGCCGTCGCCTGCTTCGCCGAGGGGCCAACGACCATTCGCAACGTCGCCCACATTCGCCACAAGGAAACCGATCGTCTCGCCGCACTGGCTACCGAGCTGCGCCGCTTCGGTGCCGGCGTCGAGGAGTTCGGCGACGGCCTGACCATCACGCCGCGGTCCTTGCACGGCGCCGAAATCGAAACGTACAACGATCACCGCATGGCCATGAGCATGGCCCTCATTGGCTTGCGCGTGCCGGGCATCGTCATCAAGAACCCCGGCTGCGTGGCCAAGACGTATCCGCATTTCTTCACCGATCTCGAACGACTCCGCGACCAAACGCAGGAGAACAAATCATGAGTCCGCAGCAATTCCGCCGACTTTTGTGCGTGGTTCTGACGGCCGCTTCCTTCGGCTGGACGACGAAGGTACAAGCACAGGGCGAGTTGAATAAGCCGTATGAGCTGCACATCGTCGTCCACGTCGCCCGCAACCGTTTGTTGACGGACGTGTTCCGCGAGGGGATCGAGCGCGAGCTGCGCGACGGCTTCCGGGCCGCCCTGGGAGACATGGGCCGCGTCGAGGTGACGCACGAGCACCCGCGCCTGGCGGAAGTCCTCACGCGCGGCTTGCAATCGCTGGACGGCTGGACGGATCGCTCCGACCGCAAGACCCACTTCGTCCTGATCGACTTCTCCGGCGTCCATTATGAGATCCAGGCCAAGCAGTACGACGGCACGGTGGGGCGGGCCAGTCCGGTGGTGCGGCGCGACCGCACGCGCGATCGGGACTTCGTGGCCAAGGCGGCGGCGTTGCTCATCAAGCAGGACTTCGGCATCCTCGGCACCGTGGTGACTGTTCCGCCGGGGCTGCAAAAGAACGGACAGACGGTGCAGGTCGAGCTGCGCGGCGGTGGATTGGGCAACCTGGCGCGCTGGGTGCAGAAGGGCGAGGTGTTCGCGCTGGTGCCGCCGGGAGGCGGCACGTCGCGGATCCTACGCTGGTCGCTCTTGCAAGTCGTCAAAGCGCCGGCCGAGGACGCTCACGACGGGATCTGTGAGTGTCGATTCTTCTTCCGCTACGTGCTGCCCAACATCGCGGGCTATCGCTGCATCAAGCTCGGCACTGTGCAAACGGCCCTGCGGCTGCGCTGGATGCAGGAGACACCGCGCGGCCTCAAACCGTTGACCAACCCGCTCTACGTGGCGATTTGCCGGCACGGATTCGACGACGCCACCAAACTGACCAAGAGCACCGGAAACAACGGCCTGGTGGAGACGGTACGGGACCCCGAATCCAAGGGCGTCTTCACGAACGTTGCTTTCGTCAGCGTTACCAGCGGAATGCGGGGTAACAAGCCGCAGGTGCCGATCGCGCTGGTCGATGACCAACCCCTCGTCATCGAGGTCAACGCCACGCAGGACGAGAACTCGCTGTTCAACTCGAAAAGGGCCAGCTGGCAACGGAGCGTGGCCGATAGCTATGCGCTTCAAAGCAATCTCTTCACGCTGCTGGGCAACCTCTCGTCCAAGGGGGAGCAGCGCGAGGAGGTCATCAAGCAAGCGGAAGCCGGCGTGAAACGCTCGCAGCAGGATCGTCAGGATCTCCAGGCCGAAAAGCAGGAGCTGCTCAAGGAGGCGAAGCGCAACGGCATCACGATGAACACCGACGCGGAGGACCGGCACTTGCAAGCCCTGAAGGAAGGGGAACAGACGCTCCAGGAATTCATCACCAAGCAGAGAGCGATCGAGCAGGAGGAGAACGACCCGCTGCTCAAAAAATGGCGCTCCGAGGTCGAAAGGGCGAAGATCCTGGAGAAAGACCTGGAAATCGGCAAGGCCATCGGCATTTACAAACAGATTCTCAAAGACGGCTTCGACAACAAGGAAGTGAAAGACCATCTGGCCGAGTTGGAAAAAGAATGGAAGCCGAAGAACGAACAGCACGCAGAGGCGCGCCAATTCATCTACGGGGTCTGGCCCACGGTCGATTCGGCGGGACTGGAGGAGAACTTGCCCAAGGCACGGGATGCGTTCGACAAGTGCAAAGCGGCTCGGGACATCATCACCATCCGCAAATTGCTCAGGGGAACCGAAGTCCACGCCGACCGGCTGGCGAAGGAACTGGAGCAGCTACACCCCGAGTTGCAATACGACAAGGTGAAGGAAGCCGAATCCCTCAAGAAGATCAGCGAGGGAATCGTCAATTTGGGCAGGGACATCAACAATTACCTGGCAAAAGCGCTACCTTCCCCTTGAACGTTACGACCCGCAATGGTTCACGGCCGGCGCGGCGGGGGCGTCGGCCGGCTGGTTCGGGCCGGCGGCGCTCCGCCGCCAACGCGGATCGGCGTCTTGCACAACAGACAGGGCACGACGTTGTCGCGGTCGTGTTCCTCGACGAGCATGAACTTGCGACAGCGCGGGTTGGGACACTGGACGGCGAAGACGCCGGGCATGTTGGCGGCAGGCATGGTCTTTTCTCCACTCTCGGCCGGCTGGGACCGGCCGTGCGTCTATTATAACGAGGGTGCGACAGGGCGTTTTGCTGTGTTGGGCCGTCTCTGGACTGGCCGATTTCCTGGGAAGAAAAGCGGCATCTTTTGGGATCCGCCTTGCTTGAGGTCGAGCGATATACCTCGCAATGTGAGGAGATCCGCTTCTCGGAAAAGGCTGTTGACAATTTGGCAATTTGGCAATCTCGCCCCTTTTTAGTGACGTTAATTCTTGGCAAAAAAGGACTTGCATGATGAGACCCACCTTGCCAAACGGTCGTGCCATTTGGCAAGGTGGCCAACTCGCTTCCCTTCTCAAAAAGCCTCCCGGCCCGATCGGGGTTCGAGTCTTGCCGCCGACACGGTAAGATACGCCGAGAATCCGGCTGGTCCGGACCGGATCGTTCTCGTCTCAAGGAGTCGCGATGAAACGATATCTCGTGTGGTGCGGCGTGGTCCTGCTCGCGGTCGCCCCCGCCCGCGCCCAACAAGCCCCGGCGGCGAAGGTCGTCCTCGACCTGTGGGACGCCGTCTACCTCGACGGCGCCAAGATGGGCTACCAGCACGTCACCGTCGAGCAGGTGGAGCGCGACGGCCAAAAGATCTTCCACACTACCAAGCTGATGCACCTGACCCTCAAGCGCTACGATGGTGTCGTCACCCAGCGCCTGGCCATGAGCACCGACGAGACGGCCGACGGCAAGGTCGTGGGGGTGTCGATGACGCACTATCTCGATAAAGGGCAGAAGGTCGAGCAGACCGGCCGGGTCGAGAACGGCAAATTGATCGTGCGGACGCCGAGCGACCCGGAGGGCAAGGCGGTGCCGTGGGAAAACGATGTCATCGGCTATTACGGCCAGGAGTTGCTGTTCCGCACCCACAAGGTCAAACCGGGCGATCGCTTCCGCTTCCTCGATTATCAGCTTCCGCTCCTGGCCGCCGTGCCGACGCAGGTGGTCGTTAAGGAAATCGAGGAGACTGATTTGTTGGCGACAAAGAAGGAGGGCGATCAGACGAGGGCGGAGCCGGTGCGCGAGCGCCTTTGCGCGCGGAAGTGCTGCCGCAAAAAGTCACGGTGGGCGGTAAGCCGTTCACACTGCCCCGGATGATCATCTGGCTGGACGACAAGTGGCTGGCAGTGCGCTCGGAGTCGAACGTGCCCGGCCTGGGGCGGATGACGCTGTATCGCACCACCCGCGCCGTCGCCGAAAAGGAAGGAGCGGCGCCGGCCCTGATGGCCGACCTTGGCTTGAAGTCGCTCATCCCGCTCAACCAGGCCATCGACCGGCCGCATGAGGCGCGCGAGATCGTCTATCGCATCACGATCAAGGATGACGACGACCCGACGACGACCTTCACCCAGGACGCGCGGCAGAAGGTCGAGAACGTCCAGGGCAATACGTTTGACCTGCGCGTCCGGCGGATCCGCGAGCCGGGCGAGACGGAGGGTAACGGACGCGACAAGGGGGATTTTCTCAAAAGCAGTTATTTTCTCGACAGCGATAACGAGAAGATCCGCGAGCTGGCGGCCCGCGTGACGGAGGGCGAGACGGACCCGTGGCGCAAGGGGCAGCGCATCGAGAAATGGGTGCATGAGCACATGAAGTCGAACACGGAGATCAATTTCGCGCCGGCCAGCCAGGTGCTCCGTGACCTGCAAGGCGATTGCCGCCAGCACGCCATGTTAACGGCCGCCCTGTGCCGTGCCGCCGGACTGCCGGCGCGGACGGCGATCGGCCTGGTATACGTACCCGATCCGGATCGCGGCCCGGTGCTGGGCTTTCACATGTGGACCGAGGTTTGGGTCAAGGGCCAATGGCTCATGCTCGACGCGGTGATGGGCCGGGGCAGCGTCGGCCCGGCCCATCTCAAGATCACCGACCATAGCTGGCAGGACATTCAGACACTGGCCCCACTTCTGCCCGTCACGCGCGTGACGGGCAAGGTCCGCATTGAGATCGTCAGCGTGAAGTGACGCGACGTTTAGCCGGGAGCCGGAGGCGAGCGCGGGCTGCCGCGCTCGCCTCCGGCCCCGGCTAAACGCCGAGCATTTGACAGACCCCGATTTATCCTCTACGGTTGTGTGATTCCCCTCTTTCCGCCCATCGCCTACCCGTCGCCACTACCAAACACACGCAGCGGAGGAGACCGACGTGTTGACCTTCGGGGGAGAATCCCTGGACGCCTTGCCGCTCGCGGACGTGGAAAACGCCTGGGACGTGCTGGAGCAATTCGGTTTGACCTTGCAGCATTGTGTCCAGCCGTGCGAACAGATTCGCCTGACCATCGAGGCGATCCGCGACTGCCTCGGGGCTGACGCCGTTTTCTGGCATGGGGACAATCCCGTCTGCGCGGCCGAAGAAATCGGCGGCATTCCTCTGGGCGTGGGCTGGTGTCACGAATTCCTCGAGCGGATGAGGGCCGATGGCTCGCCACAGGCGGGGTCGCTTTTGTGTTCCTTGCTCGATCCGGGGTCCAAACCGATGTCGCCGTGGCCGTGCAGCGCCGCCCTCGTGCGGTTGGGCAAGGCCGGCGACGACTGGCTGACGGCCGTGAGCTTTCACCCGCGCCGTTTGTTTCGGCAAACGGACCTCAAGATCATGCGGCTGGTCCGGCGCATGCTGCTCAACCACCGCGTCCACATGCAGCGCGAACGGACCTGGCGCGAAACCCTGGCCGGGCTGACCGACAGCCTGGGTGCGGCCCTCGATACAATTCTCTGCGACGAGGACGGGGAAACGCGCGATGGGGAGATCCTGGAGCAGTTCCAGGCGTGCCATCAGAAACTGGATCGGCTGCGGCGGCGCTAGGCCGCCTTTGAGGCGGGGGGCGTATGGAAGAGCAGACCCTGCGGGGCCGGCAGGTGCCAGGGACCGGCCGGGCCAGCGGTTCCTTCCCAGGCGTGCGCATGCAGACTTTCGAGTATGCGGTGGGCTAAAACCAGTGCATCCCGGCCAGCCGCCCCATCGACGCGCGGTTGCCGGCCGGTTCGGACGCAGTCGATGAACTCCTCCAATTCCTTGGTCAGTTGATCGCCGGCGTTGCAATCCAGCTCCTGAACCTCCACATGCCGGCCGAACAATTCCGTTTTCAAGGTCGCCAGCGTGGCCGGTTCGAGGCGGCGCGAGTCGATCTGGCGCTGCCGCAGCGGCACGGCCGGCTGCATGAGCGTCAGATGGCGGCGCGCGAAATCGACCCCGGCGAAGCCCTCGGGACCGAACACCTGCATGGAGCGCACCGGCGTGGGGTTGACGCGGCTGGCCTTCAAGTCGGCCACGCAGCCGTTGGCGAACGTCACCCGTGCCTGCGCCAGGTCCTCGTTACCGCCCAGCACGGACGCGCCCAGCGCCTCGACCGTCCGCACCGGCGCCTGCACCAGGGCCAGCACGAGATCGAGATCGTGGATCATCAGATCGAGCACCACGCCGATGTCCGTCGAGCGTCCCGAGAAGCCGCTGTAACGTTCGCAGGTGATGTACTTCGGCTGCATCGGGTGGAGCAGCAGCTCTTCAAACGCTGGGTTGAACCGTTCGATGTGTCCGATCTGCAAGAGCGCCCCGTGACACCGGGCCAGCTCGACCATCTCCTCGGCTTGCCGGGCCGTCCGCGCCATCGGCTTCTCGACCAACAGCGGCAGCCCGCGCGTCAGGAAATCGCAAGCGACGGCGTGATGGTGGGTGGTGGGTACGACGATGACGGCGGCGTCCACCAGCGGAAATAGTTCGCGATGGTCCCCGAACGCCTGAGTCCGGCAGCGCTGGGCCACCGCCTCGACCTGAGACATGCTGGAATCGACGACGCCGACCAGTTCAACGTCTGACAAGCTTGCCAGGATGCGGGCGTGTTCTTTGCCCAGGTGTCCGACCCCGACCACTCCCACGCGCAAACGTGGCATACAAACCCTTCTTTCCTCTCCGTCCGTCAGGCGGCTTGCCGTTCGTGTGCCGCAGTTTCGACCGACAGTTGCTCGTGCAGGCGGCGGACCAACTCCACGTTGAGCGGGTGGCCGGAACGGTAAGCGACGACATGTCCGCACAGGTCGGCGCCCAAAAGCGCCAGGTCGCCGACCAGATCGAGCACCTTGTGCCGGGCCGGTTCGTTGGCGAAGCGCAATCGGTTATCCACCGGACCATGTGGGCCGAAGACGATCAGGTCCGACGCGGTGGTCCGCGTCCCTAACCCCTGCCGGCGCAGCTCCTCGGCCTCCGCTTCCAGAATGAATGTGCGGCAGGCGGCCAACTCCTGGGCGAACAGGCCCGGTGTAAGTGCTTGTGTGTGAAGCTGCCGGGCGATGGGCGAGGTCAAACCGTAATCGAGAAAATAACTGAGGTAGAGCGCACAATCCGACAAGACGCCGCGTTCTTCCGCCGAACCGAACAGTCCCGGCAAGGGCGGATGCAGGGCGAGGGTAGCGCCGCCTGAGGCCAGCACGACGGATTGTTCGACGGCGTAGATGGGACGGCTCACCCCCTGCCTGCAGATGCCCGCGTCGAGCAGGGCCGTCACGAACTCCTTGGCCGAGCCGTCCATGCCGGGCGGCTCCGGCGCGTTCAATTCGACCTGGCAGTTGTCGATGCGAAGGCCGGCCAGCGCCGCCAGAACATGCTCGACCAGACCGATCTGGCCGGGCGGGTGGCCCAGCGTCGTCCGTCGCTTCGTGCCGGTGACGTTCCGCAAGTGCGCCGGTAGGTGCAAACGCGGCCGAAGGTCGGTGCGAACGAACACGATGCCGCTGGACGGCGGGGCCGGCACAAACCGCAAGCGAACGGTCGCGCCGGTCAGATAGCCGACGCCCCACACCTCGGCCGGCCGCACGAGAGTGCGCTGATAGCGGTAACAAAGCCTTCTCACGTTCGCGTCATCCCTTGTTTCGTGGATCGTGAATCGTGGATCGAGAACACACGATTCACGATCCACGAATTCTCGCTAGTTACTGCCACCGGCCGGCGGCGCACTCGGCGTCGTGCCCTGCGTTGTCGCCGGACTCACTTTGTAATTGAGCATATTGACCACGTCCACGCTGATGTCCATGCCCGGCGCGGCGTAGACCGGCATCAGCGCCCCGGTCTGAATCTTGCGCCCGATGTTCATCGGGCTGTGATAGTCCGCCTCGTTGGTGGCGTCGTTGTAGTGCAACACCAGGTCGAACTCGTGCGAGGCGGCGTAGCGCGCGGCGGCGTCGGTCACGTCCTGGTAGATGATCTTCATCTGGTCGTCGCTCTTCCTGCCCAGCACCAGCTTGGCCTCTTGCTGGGAGTCCTCGGCCTTGCGCTGGAGATCCTTCAACTTGTGCTCGATCTCGGCTTTTTTCTCCGGCGAAGTGGTCGGAGTGACTTGCTTTTGCAGTTCCTCGGCTTCCTTGCGTAACTGTTGGTGGGTGCCTTCAAACGGCTGGAAGACCGTTTTGATCTCTTCCTGGAAGTTTTTGTACTTATGGTAGTTCTTGATGACGTAGGTGAGGTTGATCAGGGCGATGCGCGTGCGTGGCGTCGCCTGGGGAGCCTGGGTGGGTTGCGCGGTTTGCGGATCGGCCCACGACCGGCCGGACCAGCACAGCACCCCCAGCGCGAGGAACCCGCCTACCGCGAATACCGTCTTCTTCACTGTTCGGTTCTCCTGTTCCGTGATGGCCGACACTCCGCGGTCCCGACACCGCCGCGCGGACCATCCCTGTCGGTCCACACCCTGTCCGTCCGGTTGCTCCTCATGCGAGCGCTGGGTTCTACTCAACAGGCTGCCCTCGGTCAAGGCGAACCACATAGCCCCCGGCTTGTCGGGAGAATTTCCCCCCGGCAAGCCGGGGGCTATGTGCATTGCACGCCGCCGCCTTCTGCTGCTATACTCCCCTCCGCGTCCCACCGAAGGATCGGCGGACGCCTCGAACTCGCCCGGCTTCGCCCGCCGGCCGGCTCTTCCCCGAAGGATTGGGGGATCGGATTGAGCGCACCGCGCAGGTTGCTTTTCGCCACGGCTGGTTTGTTGGTCCTGACCGCGCTCGGTTGCGGCCAGGAGGCCAAACTGACTCCGGTTCACGGCCAGGTCTTCTACCAGGGCCAACCGCTGGCCGGCGGGACCATCGTGTTCACGCCGGACCCCGAACGCGGCGGACACGGCCCTCTCGCCTGCGGCGAGATCGGCCAGGACGGCCGGTATTCTCTGCGCACCAATCAGGAGTTCGGGGCGGTTCCCGGCTGGCACCGCGTCACCATCGCTCCACCTTCCCACCCCGCGCCCGGTTCGACGCCTGCGGCCGATTTGCCGCGCAAATACAGCGATCCGGAACAGTCCGGCCTGCTCCGCGAGGTCAAGGCGGGACGTGTTGTTGAACAGGATTTCCAACTGGAGTGAGGAGAAGGGGACCACATGAACGCCATCATGCGCGGCCTGGTGCGGGCGGTCTCGGAAACCTTCACCCTGCCCGGCCCCATCCTCGAAATCGGCTCCTATCAGGTGGAGGGGCAGGAATCCGTCGCCGACCTGCGTACCCTGTTCCCTGGACGCACGTATCTGGGCATGGATGTCCGGCCTGGCCGCGGCGTCGATCTTCTCGGCAGTGTCGAATCGCTGCCCTACGCCGCCGGTTCGATCGGCACTATCCTGGCGATCAGCACGCTCGAACATGTACCGCGCTTCTGGCGCGCCTTCGAGGAAATGCACCGCGTTTTACGTCCCGACGGCGTCCTCCTCGTGGTTTGTCCGTTTTACTTTCACCTGCACGCGCATCCCAACGATTACTGGCGTTTCACGCCGGAGGCCCTGGAAATGCTCCTGGGACCGTACTCCAGCAAGATCATCGGCTGGCACGGCCCGGTGGCTCGGCCGGCCAACGTCTGGGGCCTGGCTTTCCGTGAAGGCCGGCCGGCGATTTCGGCCGACGAGTATCATCTGTATCAGACGCGCCTGAGCCGGCACGCCCGGATGCCGCTGCCCTGGCGCCGCTATCTCCGTTACCAACTGGGCCGGCTGCTATGCGGTGGCGGCCCGTTCGCCCCGTACCTGGAACGCGAATGTTTGCGCAATAAGTGCGTCAATCGATCCGCGGCCTAACGCTGTCCGTCCTGCGAGCGAGGGAATAAAGGATGTCTACATTGCCGATGGACGCTCCAGCCGCGGAGGGCGGCGTAGGGAGAGCGGAGGGCGAGTTGGAAGTCAGCGTGTGCATCGTCAACTGGAACTGCCGGGCGCACCTCCACGCTTGTCTGCACTCGCTGCGGGCCGCGGCGTCCGAGGCGTCCCTGGAAGTCATCGTCGTCGATAACGGCTCGACCGACGGGGCGGCCGACATGGTGGCCGAGTCGTTCCCGGAGGTGGTGCTGATCCGCAACGGCGTCAACCTCGGCTTCTCGCGCGGCAACAATCAGGCGGCCGAGCGGGCCGGCGGCTGCTACCTATTTTTTCTCAACAACGACACCATCGTCCCGCCGGGAACGCTGCGCCGCCTGCTCGACTACGCCAGCGCACACCCGGAAGTCGGCATCATCGGCCCGCAACTGCGCGACGAGGAAGGCGTCACGCAGCTCTCCTATCGTTCGTGTCCGACCTTAGGAGCGCTTCTGCATCGCATCACCTGGCTGCGCTGGACCGGCCTGTTTCGTCAGGAGTACCGCCGCTACCGTGGCCGCGACATCGAGGCCCCGACGCCGCGGCCGGTAGAGATCCTGATGGGCGCGGCCCTGTTCATGCCGCGGCACGTCTTTCAGGATTGCGGCCGCTGGGACGAGGAATACACGTTCGGCGGCGAAGATATTGATCTGTGCGATCGCGTCGGCCGTCGTCATCCGGTGATCTATCACCCCGGTATCGCCATCACTCATTTCGGCCGCATCAGCAGCCGCCAGCACATCGGCTATGCTTATTCGCAAACCGTCGTCGGCGTCACGCGCTATTTGCACAAGAGCGGCTGCTCGCGAATCGGCCTGCTGTTCTACAAAGCGGCGCTGACGCTCGACGCTCCCCTGCAATGGCTCGGTCATGCGTTCCGCTACGGTTGGCGTCGTCTGCGCGGCCAATCGCTCCGCGCCGCCAAGAGCCGGCTCGTCCTGCGCGGCATCAGCCATTTCCTGCGCCGCGAATTGCTGACGCTGTGGCGGATTTGAACACCAGGCCGCAGCACAAGAAAGGGATCCTTTCTTCCCAGGGAGTTGGCCACATTGCCAATTCAACCGATGGTTGGCAAAGTGGTTTCGGTAGCGCAAGTCGCTTTTTATTAGTTGTTTACGTCAATTCCGGAGGACGAGTTTGCCAGTTTGCCACCTTGCCAACAAAGAGGTTGGACGCGATCTTGCCTTGGTTCCGATTCCGAAAACGAGTGCTTATTTGCTCAAATGTGAATGCAACTTCCCGTTTCAGATCAGCAACTTAGGGGGCAGAAACCGTGTCAGAATTCCATGCCCCGCAGCGCCTGGATGCCGGCGCACAGCGGCACCAAGACGCTGGCCACACCGACCGCCAACCCCAGAACCAGCCCCAGCGGGATGACGAACACCATCGGCAGCGACACGGTCTCTTCTGCATGGGTCATCATGATCCGGGCGTGCCACGGCGCGGCCATCAGCCCCACGATCAACAACAAGTACAAAAGCCCAGCCACCAGATTCAACGTGCCGCCGAAGCCGACGGCGATCTTGGACGGGTCGGTCTCGCGGAAATTCGGCATGCACGCCCCCAGGCCAACGCTCAGGCCGCTCAAACCCGCCGCCAGCACCGCCACCGTCAGCATGTGCAGCAGCACCACCTGCACCGGCATCATCAGCATCAAATCGCTTACCAGCACCAGGAATTCGGCGATCAGTAGGCCGCCCGTCGTCGAAAACGCGAATTTGCCCCACAGAAGTTGTTCGCGCTCCACCGGCAGAAGGCCCAATATCCAGAACTTGCGCCCCTCCAGACTCAGCATCGGATAGACGAACCGCCCGGTATACGTACACAGCAACAGCGAAATGGCGCACAGGTTGAGGAAGCTGATCCAGTTCTGATACGGTCCTTCCAGGCTTTCGACGAAACGGCGGATGTTGCTGAAGTACAGGAGCATCAGGCCGCTGAACAAGACCACCTGTCCCCACTGTTGCGGGTCGCGGCGGAATGTACGGAAATCCTTGATGATTAATAGCCGGGTGTTCGGATGAACGAACGGCAGGGCAGTGTTGAGCAACGAATCCATCCAGGCTCCGCCGTACCGACGCCGCAGGGAAGCGCCGGTCGCCATGCGGTTGTAACCGCGGCGATACAGCTTCCACGCCGCCACCGCCGCGATCAGATACAACAACAGTCCGTTGCTCCACACCAGGCCGAGGTAGTACAGCGAGTTGCCGATCTCGCCGCACACCGCCCGCTGGAGTCCGAGCGAGACCCAGTGGCTCGGCGTCAGCGGGTTGCGCGTGAAGTGGAAATATCCCAGTAGTCGCGTGACCGACTCGCGCGTTTCTTCCCGCCATTCCTCCGACGACGAGGCCGTTACCAGGCGATAGATGTAGTAGCACAAAGCGACCGTCAGCGCGGACAGGGTCAGGGCCAGAATTTCCTTGCGCCGCCGGGGAATGAAATTGACGATCAAAAGCGCAACAGCGCCCCGAGCGAACCCGGCAGCAGCACGAATCCCAGAAAGAACAAGGGCAACAGCGCGTAGAAGAACCAGGGCGCATCGCACGCCAAACCGTAGGCGATGAGGATCGGCCCCCCCAGGAGCAGAAAAGCCCAACTGCTGAACGCGACCGAGCCTTGAAACTTGTACGCGAACACCTGGTCGGCCGCCACGGGTTTGGACAGGAGGAAATTCGTCTCCGCCGCGGCGAACAGACTGCCATAGAGGATCAGCCCGCTGGAGAAGATGAGCAGCACAGCCAGCGACAAAAAGAGCAGGTCGAGCAGGATGCCGACAATAGCCCCTTTGAGCGGGACGCCGACCTCGAACTGAAGGAAGCGGAACCCCCCCCAACTAATCGCGAAGACGAACACCCAGACGACGGCGCTGCACAACAGAATGGTCATCGGCCGCATGGCCGTCTGTCCGAGCATCACGCGCCAGGAATTGCGCAGCAAATGCCAGCGCAACCCTTGAAACAAGAGCACTGATTGACGGGCCGAGGAACGGGAGAGGAGACGGACATCAATTCGGCCTCGGCGTGTCGGCGTCCCCCCCACCCCAACCCTCCCCCACAAGGGGGGAGGGGGAAGAAAAGCCCTCCCCCCTTGTGGGGGAGGGTTGGGTGGGGGGAGGCGGCTTGCCGTTGACTGCCTCGTCGTAGCGCGTCAGGATCAGGAACACATCTTCGAGCGAGCCATCGACGGCCGCCTGGTCGCGAAGCGCCTTGAGACTACCGCACGCCACCAACCGTCCGTGCTCGATGATGGCGATGCGGTCGGCCAACTCCTCGACCACGTCGAGCGAATGCGAGGACAAAAAAACCGTGGTGCCGCGGTCAGCCTGGCGGCGCAGGAATCCTTCAGCCGGCGGACGCTGTGCGGATCGAGGCCGACGGTCGGCTCGTCCACGATCAGCACTTGCGGCTCGTGGACCAGGGCGGAGGCAAAGACCGTCCGCTGCCGCATCCCATGCGAGTAGCGCTCTGTCAGGTCGTCCACGAACTCGTGCAGCTCGAACTGCTCGATCACGTCGGTGATGCGGACCTGGGCCAGGTCGCGAGGCAAGCCGTACATGTCGGCGATGAACTGCAAAAACTCGCGGCCGGTCAGCTTCTCGTAGAGGAACGGCTGATCGGGAACGTAACTGAGCAACTGGCGGGCGCGGTCGCCGTCGCGGCGCAGGTCGTGTCCGCCGATCAGGACGGTGCCGGACGTGGGATAAAGCAGACCGCACATCATCTTGATGGTGGTCGTCTTGCCGGCTCCGTTCGGCCCCAGAAACGCGAACAGCTCGCCGGGCGGGATGTCCAGGTTCAGCTCGTGGACGGCCGTTTTGCTGCCGTATTGTTTGGTGACGCGGTCCAGTTTAATCATGGTCGGTTCTTGCGCTCGGCGGCGTGGTCGAAATCAGGGTCCCAAAGTGCGTCGGTTCACGGCATCGCGCTGCATGATCCAGCGGTCCCCTTCCAGACTGGCCTCCTGCCGCTGCACCCGCTCGCTGCCCTCCTCGACCCAGGTGCTGCCGATGTTCTGGCCGTCCTCTTCGTACTCGATCACCAGGCAGCGCGTCTGGGCATTGGCCCCCAACTCCAGAATCTGCGGCTCCGGCAGGACGCGGGCGCTCACATAACTAACCCCGCCGCTGATGCCGGGTAGTACGGCGAAGGCGTCGCGGAACGGGTCGATCATCGGCTGCCGCCAACTCTGGCCGGGCGCAGGCCGTGGATGCGGTTGACCGGGTGCAGCGGCATGATGACCGAGCCGTTGTGCGACACGGAGGCGGGCGGCAGGTCGATCGTTTGGGAGGGGACGAAGTTGCTCTTGCAGTGAGTGAATAATTCGTTGCCGCGCACCTCGCCCCACAGAAGCAAATAGGGAGGATTGTCCGGCTTCTGTCCAAACGCGGTCAACACCTTTTCCATGCGCTCCAGCGGCATCACCTCGATCTTGGCGCGCAACCCGCGCAGCTCGCCCGCCCGATCGACGCGGTACTGGCTGGACATGGAAACCACGCGGAAACCGGCCGCCTCGAACGAGTGCGTGCGGCGGCCTGGGACTGCGTCCCTCCTTGCGTTATATTCCGCCTTGAGAAGGAAGGCGTCCTCGTCCTTGATGTACTCCACCGACGTGAACGCGCGGAAGATTTCCTGCGGTGCCGACTCGCCGGCCTTCTGCCGTCGAACCGTCCAGCTGTTGCGCAACTTGTCCGACCGTTGCACTTCCTCCACGAGGTCGATATGGAACGGCGGCGGCTCGCCGGGCCTCCAGTTCGGCCAGAGGTCGTGCCAGAAAAGCCAACCCATCGCAGCCAGCCAGCAAGCGACGATCGTCAGGCTCATCCATCGCGACGGCATGGTAAGTTCCGACTCCCAAGCCCGGAAAGATCGACGGCGACAGATTTGATTGTCTCACAGAAGAGAACGCGGACAAATAGGAAATCTAACGGCGTGAAAGCCGAGAGTACGTTAAGGGAAAATCCGAACCTTTTTTGTCGCCGTGCGTCTTCCTGTGGGGGCACTCCGTGGAGGATGGTATGAACGTGGAAGCGGATTGGTGGCGAACGTTCTTCGACGGACTCTTCGTCGAGGGCTGGCTGAAGGCGACATCGGAACAGCAGACCCGCGACGAGGCGGAATTCATCGAGAAGACCCTGCGGCTGCCCGCAAACGCTCGGGTCCTGGACGCGCCTTGCGGCGGCGGCCGGCATTCCCTTGCCCTGGCGGCGCGAGGCCACCGCATGACCGCGATCGACATTTCTCCGCAGTTCCTCAACGCCGCCCGCGCCTCGGCGAACGAAAAGCAGTTGGCCATCGCCTGGCGCCAGCGCGACATGCGCGAATTGCCCTGGAAGGGGATATTCGACGGCGCTTTTTGTTTCGGCAATAGCTTCGGCTACTTCGACGACGAGGGCAACGCGGCCTATCTTCGCGCGGTCGCGGCCAGCCTCAAAGACGGCGGCCGCTTTCTTCTCGATTATCCGGCGCTTGGCCGAGACGTTGCTCTTCACGTTTCAGGAACGCAGCTGGTACGAATTCGAAGACATCCTCTGTCTCCGCGCCGGCCGCTACGATCACGTCTCTGGCCGTATTTACGTCGAATACACCTTCCTGCGGGACGGCAAAAGCGAAAAGAAGTCGATCACCCAGCGCGTCTACACGTACCGCGAGGTCGTTCGTCTGCTGGAACAAGCCGGCTTCACAGACATGGAGGCTTACGCTTCACCAGCGGGAGAGCCGTTTCGCTTCGGTGCCAAAGCGTTCTTTTTGGCCGCGACGAAGCGGGGATCGTAACAAACAGGGTTCAGCGGCCCATCTTGCCGTTGCCCGTATCGAACACGCAAACCCATTTCCGCCCGCCCATCCGCGCGTGGCCGAAACCCACGCGCTCGAGTTCCGGTGCCAGGATCGGGATGCGGTGGTACAAGGTCGCCATCCAGCTATCGACACAGGATTGGGGATCGAGAAGGACGGCGATCACCGCCATCCTTGCCGCTCGCGCTCCTTCGGGAGTGGCTCCGGACAGGGACGCATCTTCCTGATGCACGGCCATGCCCGCGGCCGCCGCAGTCTTGGAGTGGATCGACAGATAGCGGGCGTGCAGCTGGCAACCGTGAGATAAATCGCTGTCCAGGCGAACCGGCGGCACTCCCGCCAGCTTCCGCACCGCGTTCACCCGCGCCAGGATCTTCTCTTCGAGATCCGCGGTGAATCGATCCGGCTGCTCGACCGTGCGAAAGGACCAACTGCGCTGCCACGGCCGGCCGTCCACGTCGGCCGTCATCGTCACCGTGTAGCGCGTGGCCGGTTTCAAGGGCGCTTTGGGCAGAAGACCGATGGCGTGCTGCGGATAGTCGGGAATCGCCGGCCTGTCCGGGGCCGAAAGCAGGCCGTCCACCCCTTCGCCCCGGTCATCGACGAGCTTGCCCGTCGCGCCGGTGACGTTCCGCGCCGGGAAACTCCGCCGTGATGACGTAGCCGGCCCTCCGCTCTTTGTTCTCCGGCGGTATCGGACTCGGCACCTCGTCGGGCGGATAAAAAAGCGGAACTTCCTTTTGATCAGGCGCGGGATAGAGCAGTTCCGCGACGGCTGGTCCTTGTTCGCGCTCGCGCTGCAAATCCATGACCCAGATCCAACCGCCGCGAACGAACGGCATGTAACCCAGGCCCAGTGCGTTCAGCCGGGGGTCGAGAAGCTGAGGCCGGCTGATGAGCGAATCGACCAGCCCCGACACTGCTTCAACCGGCCCGCCGCCGCCCTGGATGGAGGCCGACGAGGCGAGGGCCGCGGCCGCCTCG
Source organism: uncultured Planctomycetota bacterium (assembly GCA_963767535.1). Lineage (GTDB taxonomy): Bacteria > Planctomycetota > Planctomycetia > Gemmatales > Gemmataceae > JAJPHU01. Next base: position 1,161,529 of record CAVYEC010000003.1, on the reverse strand, counting down.
GTGTAGCCGGGCAAATCCGGCTTCTCCTCGTTCCAGTTGAGCATCGGGTTGTTCGGCGCGTTGATCGTCAAATAACGGGCGTGTGCCGTACACACCTTCGAGCGCTCGGGGTCGAGCGCGACGGTTTTGAGGCCCGCCTTCTGGCGCTGGGCGTTGAGGGTCTTCAAAAAAGTGCCGGCCATTTCGCGCTGAAGGTCGCTCTCGGTGAGGGTCGCGAAGTCCCACTTCGCCGACCACGGCTCACCGCCGACGCGGGCCGTCACCTCGACGTGATAGCGCTTGTTCGGCTTGAGGGGCTGCTTGGCGATCAGACAAATGGTTGTCTGCTGCGAGTTGGCGTACTGCGGATTCGCGGGTTTGTCCGGCGAGGACAGCCAGACCTCGATCTCACGCTCGTCCTTGGTAAAGAGACGCGCGGACGGACTGCACGCGCGTCCGGAGTGGAAATTGCAGGGTGATCGGAAAGCCGGCCAGCTTGTTCTTCGCTTCCGGTAACGGATCAGGGATCTCGTTGCCCGGAAACCACAGGGGAACGCTCGTCTGTCCAGGGGCCGGATAGGCGATGGCGCCCGTCACCCTCGCGGGGGCGGACGGATCGTCCGCCGGTTCGTCCTCTGGCTTCTCCTCGACGGGCGGCGGGGGCGCGGGCTTGGGGACCGAAGGCGGTGAGGGCGGGAGCGGTGGTTTTTCTTCGACAGGTTTCGATTCCGCCGGCTCCTCTTTCGGCGGTTTCGCTTCGACCGGATTCGGCTTGGGCGGCGGTTCGATCGCGCGGGGTTTCGGTTCGGTGCGTTCGTCCGGCGAGCGGGGCGCGGAAGCGACCGGCATCGGTCTCTCCACGACGACCGGCGAAGAACTGTCCGCGTTACGTTGCTGCAAAAACCACAGTCCGCCCACCGTGCAGGCCACGACGAGCGCACCGGCGGCGATCAACGGTCCCCACCAGCGCACCGCGCGAACAGGGGGACGATTCACCCTTGCTGGCGCTGAGGGCTGGTGAGGAACACGCATGCGCTGGCCGCACCGAGGACACGCCACCACGCCGCCGGCATGCTCCGGACGGGCCGACAGCGTTCCCTTGCACCCCGGACAAGCGAAGCGAATCACCCGGCAGCCCCCCCCACAGGGAACATCCTGTTTTCCGTATCGACTTAAAACAATCCTTCGATCACGTTTCCCGACCCGGATAGTCCCAGCGTGGCGGCCTGCTCGCTAGTGATGCCGACGGCGTGCTGCACCGTGGCGATGAGGTCGGCCGGCGTCACGGGATGATCGTGCGGATGGCCGCCGCGCGCGTCGCTGGAGCCGATGACCCGGCCGCCCTGGACGCCGCCGCCGGCCAGGAGAGCGCTGTAGCAGTGCTCCCAGTGATCGCGACCGGCCTTGTCGTTGATCTTCGGCGACCGGCCGAACTCGCCCAGCGCCACCACCAGCGTCCGCTCCAGCAGGCCGCGCTCGTGCAGATCGCCGAGAAGGGCGGACAAGGCGCGATCGAGCCAGGGGGCGTGGCGGTCCTGCATGATCTGAAAGTTGCGATAATGATGGTCCCAGCCGCCGTCGCCGGAATCTTCCTCGGCCTCGACGTGATCGCTCCAGTTGATCTGCACGAACGGCACGCCGTGCTCGACGAGACGCCGGCCGAGCAAACACGATTGGCCGAAGCGCGTCCGGCCATAACGGTCCTTGAGCGCCGGCCGGCTCGCGGCTGAGGTCGAAGACCTTGCTTGCGGCGGGCGAAGTCAACATGGCGAAAGCCTGACGGCGGTAGTCGTCCAGCGCGTGGGCGGTTGGCAACTGGTCCGTTTGTCGTGCCAGCTGGTCGAACGACTGCATCAGGCGCTGCCGGTCGCCGAGGCGTTCGGGCGTGAGGTCGGACGGCAATTGCAGGGCGGGGATGCGCGTGCCCTTGACGGGATCGTATTCGAGCCGGAACGGGTCGCAGAGCGCGCCGAGCGGGCCGCCGCCTTCGCCGAAGATCGCCTTCTTGCCCTGGTGCAATCGGCCGCCGACAACCAGAAACGGCGGCAATTTCGATGCGGAGCCGCGCACTCGCGCCACCACGCTGCCCAGGGCCGGGCGGGTCGCGCCGGGCAGGGGTTTGCCGTCCAGTCCCACGCCGCCGGCCGCACTGCCGGTCAGGCCGATGGTGCCGGCCACGCCGTGATCGTTCGAGCCGGTGTGCAGCGAACGCACCAGGGTGAAACGCCGAGCCTGCCCGGCAACGAGCGGAAACAGTTCGCAGACACGGGTGCCGGTGACAGACGTGGCGATGGGCGTGAAGGGGCCGCGGTATTCCAGGGGCGCGTCCGGTTTAGGATCCCAGGTGTCGAGGTGAGCCGGCCCGCCCCATAACCACAAGAGCAGGACCGATCGGGCCGAACCCTCCGCGGACGGCGCGGCGGCCCGCAGACGCAGAAGGTCGGCCAGCGACAGACCGAGGACGGAGCTGGCGCCGACCTGCAATAGCGAGCGCCGCGTCAGACCCTGGCAAGTACGGGCACGAAGCCGGCCGAGCAAGAGCATCGCGGGTCGATCCTTAAAAAAAACGGGCGGAAGCGATTATATCACGCCGGGCGGTTGGGTTGCCACCGCCCCAAATAAGGAAGTGTAGCCGAGAGAAATGGTCTTGCTATCTCCGTAGTCCGTGGTTAACCTGATAGCTCGTTCCGGGGATCGACTCGTTCTCTCCTCTCTGGACCGGGACGCAACCACGTAGCTTGTTCGCTGGCTCTTACAAGGGGACCTTCCATGGAAGAAGCGCACGACGACCGTTTTGTGGTGTACGTCCGCAGCCGGCGCGAACTGCAAGACCCGCCCGAAGACGGCGAATGGCCGGCCGTCGTTTGCGCCAGCTACGAAGAAGCCTGCAAGGTCCGCGAAGCCCACCGGCTTCATGCCCGCGACTGCGTCATCCGCTACGTCGGCCTGTCCGGCGGCGGCGATTGACGGTCGTAGGTTGGTAGTTCAGCGGACTCTCCGACGGTGAGGCGGAACTGAAAGGGAGAGTTACGGCTGCCGAGCACCAGGGTATTGTCTCCAGGCAGCAATTTCACTTGCCGCGTGAACGAATCGCCCCGGATGCGCTGCCCGTTAACGATGGTGCCCACATGACTCCCCCGGTCCACGACAACCAAACTGCCATCTTCCATCGAGTCGATGGCGGCATGGTTGCGTGACACGTTGAACGGTTTGCTATCCTGGATCGAAAGGTCATTGCGGTCCGCCTCGCGCCCGTCTGGCCCTTCGACAGCCCGGCCAATTCGGAACGGAAACCGCGCCACGGACAGCACCTTGTCGGACATCGACCGGGCTGCCCGAACCGTCAAGGGGCGGATCGTGAGAGGTGAACACCGGGGACGCTGCGGTTCGACGAAGCCGGCGTCGTTCGTCCAGAGGTTGGCCTTCCGCAGCCGTCCGAACAACGATTGCAGATACCGTTCGCACTGTTCGGGGTTGCGGGTCAGAAACCGCACAAATTCGGTGCGGTCGAGGGTGGTCGTGCGGCAGAGACCGCAAACGCGGGCGGTCAGAAAGCGCGTCCCTTCGTCGATCAGGCTCATTTCGCCGAAAACATCGCCGGGGCCATACAAGGCGACGGGAACCAACCGATCTCCCGAGTGGGCCAGGATCTCGACCGTCCCCGAAAGGATCAAATAAGCCTCCGCGGCCGAATCGCCCGGTTGGAAGATGATGTCTCCCGTTTGGAAAAGGAGTTCGGGCATCGACTGGCCCCTCGTGCAGGGAATAAATCGCACCGACCATTTGCCCGGCTGACGTCCCTGGCGATGCGGTCCTCGTCCTCCCTGCGGAGGACGCACTTCCGAGCATCGTATTGTTCCGATCTCTTTCTGAGCCAAGAGCTATTTTAGGAGGCAGGGCCGCCGTCGGTCCACGAAAAAGTCGGCCGGACGAGGGGAAAGGGAACAGCGGAAGCGTTTCGGCTGACAGCCATCTTCGGAAAACTTTTGTTCGCGTTCAGTGCAATCCCAGCAGGGCGTCGATGACCCAGCAGCCGCGCACATGGCCTCCGGGCATGCGACAGTGCGATAGGATGTTGGCGTCGGTGCAGCCAGCCCTGGCCAGAGCGTCAGCCACCCGGGGCAAATCATCGAAACGATTTCGGTCGTAGACGGCTCGCGCCTCTTCGCAACAATGCCTTCCTCGGCGGCGAGCCAGGCCGGATCGACGGTCATGGAACGAAACGGGTTGCCGAAGATCTCGTGCAGAAGATCCACCGCATCGAGGGATGCCAAGCGGAGCGACGACTCGCCGGATGGGTTCGACGCGCCGGGCTGTTCCTCGCGCAAGGCTTCGTCGGCGCGAGCGGCGGTGCGAGCGATGCGGGTGGCGCTGACGACATCGGGGGGATCGCGGACATCGCGCGGCGTCTCCAGAATCGGTCCCTTCACCGGCAAGAGCGCCTCGACCGCCTGCGCCGCCGCCCGCGCCGCTCGTGCCGCCCAAGTGGATTGTTTCTTCTCGGCCGAGGCTCGTTCCTCGCGCAACAGGCTCACTAGAAGCAAGGCCCGCTGCATCTGTCGCGCGTCCGCCTGCCCATCCGCGTAGCGCTCGGCCAACTCGACCGCCGCGTGCAGCCGATCGTCTCCCAGAAACGGCCAGATTCGGCGGAGACAGGCGCAGGCGAACAGACGTTTTTTCCGCTCGCTCGCCCGGCGGCCTAGATGGGCCAACATCTGCTCCGGCGAGATGCTTTCCAGCCAATCCGCCTCGTTCCATCGCTCGGTGACCATCCCGGCATTCCTCCCGCAGCTGATCAACCAACTTCTTTTATAATCCAGGGGCTTTCCATTTCGGAGAGTTTCGCTCTGAACGATTGACTTTCGCCATGAATCGGAGAAACTGAAAGACAATACCTCGCTCTCCATGTACCTACCATCCCTAGGGAGGAAATCCGTCGTGAGTGATACCGCCAACCGCGACCCGTCGCGCCGCGAAGTGTTGAGAACGTCCGGCAAGCTCGCCGTGGCGTCGGCCCTGACCGGCCTGGCCGTCCCACACGTCCACGCAGGCTCCAGCGAGACTATCCAGGTAGCTCTGGTCGGATGCGGCGGCCGCGGCACCGGCGCCGCCGAGAACGCCCTCAAGAGCAAGAACGGCCCGGCCAAGCTCGTCGCCATGGCCGACGTTTTCCCTGATCGTCTGAAGAACAGCTACGGCTACTTGCAACGGACGCTGAGCAAGCAGGTGGACGTTCCCGACGACCGCAAGTTCATCGACTTCGACGCCTACAAGAAAGCGATGGATTGTCTCCGGCCGGGCGATGTGGTGATCCTGACCACGCCGCCGGCCTTCCGCTGGGTGCATTTCACCCACGCCATCCAGAAGGGCCTCAACGTCTTCATGGAGAAGCCGGTCACGGTGGACGGGCCGAGCACGCGTAAGATGCTGAAGTTGGCCGAGGAATCGCGGGCCAAGAACCTCAAGGTCGGCGTCGGCCTGATGTGCCGGCATTGCGCCTCGCGCGGCGAGCTGTTCAAACGTATCCAGAACGGCGAGATCGGCGACCTGACGCTCTTGCGGGCCTACCGGGTCAAGGAGCCGGAAGGCTTCGCCTTCAGCGGCCCCCGGCCGTCGAACATGCCCGAACTGCACTATCAGATTCCGCCGTTTCCATTCCTTCTTGTGGGCCAGCGGCGGATGCTACAGCGATTTCCTGATCCACAACATCGACGAGTGCTGCTGGATGAAGAATGCCTGGCCGGTGGTGGCCAAGCGCGCTCGGCGGCCGGCAATACCGCAACTACAGCGGCAAGCAAGACATCGACCAGAACTTCGATCACTACGCCGTCGAGTACACGTTCGCCGACGGCGCCAAGCTGCTTCTGGAAGGCCGTAACACGCCGGGCTGCTGGCACGAATTCGCCAGCTACGCGCACGGGACGAAAGGCTCGGCCATCATCTCGACCTCTTCGCACGCCCCGTCCAAATGCCGGCTGTTCAAGACCCAGAACAATAGCGACGATAACAAAACGGACGTGGTCTGGCGATGTCCCCGGCGGGAGCCGGACCCCTATCAGCTCGAATGGGACCACCTGTTCGAGGCCATCCGCGCGGACAAGCCGTACAACGAGGCCCAGCGCGGCGCGGAAGCCAGCCTCGTCACATCGATGGGTCGCATGGCCGCCCACACCGGCCAGATCATTACTTTCGACCAGATGCTCAACTGCGAGCACGAGTTCGCGCCCGAGGTCGATAAGCTGAAGATGGATTCGCCGGCGCCGGTGCGGGCCGCCGATTCCAACGGCGATTACCCCAGGCCGGAACCGGGCCGCAAGACGAAGCGCGAATACTAACCGACCGTTCTTTACCAGCCCGCGGCGCCGGCAAGGGAAGCCCTTTGCAGGCGCCGCGGGCTGGTGATTCCATCAATCCCCAACGGGAAAATACACGCTCGGCGGAGCGATGGATTTGAGTCGATCTATCGCGGCGACGGCGGCGCGGAAATCGCCGGTCAGGGCCGTGTGCGTCATGATGACGAGATGAACGCGACCACCTTCGCCGTCCTCCGGCGCCTCGTGCTGAATCACCGACGCGATGCTGATCTGATACTCCGCCAATACATGCGCCACCTCGGCGAGTACGCCCGGACGATCCTCGACCAGAAGCCGTAAATAAAAGCGACTGCGCACCGTGTCGGTGCGCTGCGGCTGGATACCGTTGGCCCGCCCCGACCAGAGTTTCAAGGTGGCAAAGGTTCGCTGTGCTCGTCCGACGGCGAGGTCGATGAGATCGGCGACGACGGCGCTGGCGGTCGGCATCTGCCCCGCACCCTGGCCCGCGAACAACGCGTCGCCGATCGCGTCGCCGACGACGTGGATGGCGTTGTAGGCGCCGCGCACCATCGCCAACGGAGCCAGTTTGCGCAAGAGCACCGGCGAGACGTGCAGCGCCAACTGATTTCCGCTCAGCCATGTCTCGGCCAACAGTTTGATCGTGTAACCCAATTCGCCGGCAAAGCGGATGTCGAGCGCGTCAATCTCGGTGATGCCGCGGCGGTCGATTGCGCCGACAGGCACGGCCACTCCGAAAGCGATTTGCGCGAGGATGGCGAGCTTGTGGGCGGCGTCGGTGCCGTTGACATCGAGGGTCGGGTCGGCCTCGGCGTAACCCAGCCGCTGGGTCTCGGCCAGTGCGTCGGCGTAGCTCTGACCGTTCTCCGTCATGCGGGTGAGGATGAAATTGCAGGTGCCGTTGAGGATGCCTTGCAGCGACTGGATCTGGTTGGCGGCGAGACATTGGGCCAGGGCGGCAATGATTGGCACGCCGCCGGCAACGCTGGCTTCAAAGGCGACCGCCCGGCCGTGCGTGCGTGCGGCGTCGAAGACTTCCGCCCCGTGCTGGGCCAACAGCGCCTTGTTGGCCGTCACCACGTCCTTGCCCGCCGCCAAGAGCGCCAGCACCGCCCGTTTCGCCCAGTCCACGCCGCCGACCAACTCGACGCCAACCTGAACGCCCGGGTCGCGCAACACTTCTTGCAAATCCGTCGTCACCAGTTCGCGCGGCAGTTTCGCCGGGCGCGGCCGCGCTGGGTCGCGGACAACGACGCGGCGCAACACGAGCGGTCGGCCGGCACGGGCCGCCAGGCGCTGTGGTTGTTCCAACAGCAGGCGGGCCACTCCGCCGCCCACCGTGCCGCAGCCGATCAGGGCTATTCCTAAAGGTTCGTTCACCGCTACCCATCTCACTTAGGAACGGAGTTACGCTTTACCGATCTACCCATCTTATGATCTCCGGGCCGGTGCGGCGTTTGCCGGCCCTCTTCAGAACGCCTACTCAAAAAAAACCTGCACAACACCCCCACTTTCCCCCGATAAAGGGCAAAGCCGTTATCGGGGGTGTGAATGGGATCCGGGCGAGCGTTCTTCCATCGTTGGTTTTCCCTGGTTGTCATCGTGCTGGTGACGATCCCAGTAGCGATTTTCCAGCCGTGGAAGAACGGCCCTCCCATTCGCTCGGACGGCGAGGGCTATCACTTGTGGACACGAGCGTTCCTGGAAGGCGATCTATCTTTCCGCCGTCACGCGGGAAACGCAGGACTCTTTCTCGCCGACCCCGTCCGCATCATTTATCAAAACAAATACCCGCCCGGTGTAGCGCTGCTCCGTTTTCCGGTGATGGCTTTCCTGGTCGATACTCGGCCGGGATCTCCCGCGATTTCGAGGGCGGAACATGGGGCGAACATTGTCCTTTCGGCCGTGGCCCTGATCGCGGTCTGTTATCTGGTGCTGCGTACCTGTCAGTATTTGGCCCTGGATGTCGCGTCGAGTCATGCCGCCCTGCTCGCCGTGGTGTTCGGCACAGGCTTGTTTCACTATGCCACTTACGATTCGAGTTTTAGCCATATCTATTCGGCCCTGGCGGTCGCGCTCTTCACCTGGCTAGGAGTCCGAACGGTCGTGAGGCGAAGTGACCATTTGCCCCCGATCCTCACGGCGGCGACATGTTTTCTGTTCATCCTGCTGCGGAACACGAACCTCATTGTTTTGGCGATGATGGCCATCGCCTATTGTTACGGCCGTAGAAAAAGCGGCACGCTATCATGGAAGGGCAGTTGCGTCGATCTAGCCATGCTTTTTTTGGGTGCGGGCAGCGCCGCCTTGTTGCAATTACTCTACAACTATTACGCCCGTGGACGATTCACTTTATCCAGTTACGGCGAAGAGCGCTTTCTATGGAATCGCCCCGAGCAACTCTCGGTCCTGTTCTCTTACGACCGAGGGCTGTTCAACTACTATCCCGTCGTTGCCGTGGTCTTGCTCTGCGCCTGGTCCGTTCGGCGGCTCCGTGCCTCGGCCGCCTGGTTTAGCATTTTGCTGCTTAGCTACGTCGTCCTGTACGGCTTCTGGAATTCCTGGCAACTGGGCAGCGGCTTTGGTCATCGCGGCTTCGTCGAGTTGATGCCACTTGGCGTCATTCTGTTTGCCGCCGCCCTGGGAGATCTCGCGCCGCGCCAACGCCGCTATGCCGGGGTGATGGCCTTCCTTTGCACAGCCTTCACGGTGGCGTTCATGGTGCGCTACTGGAGGGGCACGCTGCCGATGGCCGGGACGACAGCGAGCATTTACTGGCACAAATCACTCTTTGGCTTGCTCTTTCGCTACCTGTGACGTGGGCCAGCCCTGGAGGATCTGCGCGAAGGTCCACACTTCCTGGAACGTGTTGTAAAGCGGAACCGGGGCGATGCGCAGGACGTTCGGCTCGCGGAAATCGCAGACAATGCCGTGTTCTTGAAGATAGGCCGGCAAGTCCTCGGGTCGATCGTGGACGAGCAGCGACAGTTGGCAGCCGCGCCGCGCGGGGTCGGCAGGGGTGATGATGTCGAAACGATCTCCCGCGAGGCGCCGAAGGAGGTAATCCAGGTATCCGGTCAGCTTCTCCGATTTCGACCGCAGCGCCGGCATTCCTGCCTCGTCGAAGAGGACCAGCGAGGCGAGCAGGGGGGCCATGGCCAGGATGGGCGGGTTGCTGATCTGCCAGCCTTCCACGCCCGGCCGGGCCAGGAAGTTCAATTCCGAGCGCATGCGGAAGCGCGTGGCCGGGTCGTTGCCCCACCAGCCGGCCAGGCGCGGCAAGGTGATGTCGCGGCCATGATTTTCATGCACGAAACAGCCGGCTCCCGCGCCGGGACCGCCGTTGAGATACTTGTAACCGCACCAAACCGCGAAATCGACCTGCCAATCGTGAAGGTTCAAGGGTACGTTGCCGACCGCGTGGGCCAGGTCGAGTCCGAAGACACAGCCGTGTCGATGGGCGGTTCTCACGAGAGGAACGAGGTCGAAATACTGGCCCGTCAGGAAATTCACACCAGTCAGCAGCACCACGGCGACTTCGGAGCCGCGCTCGACCAGAAGCGCCTCGATGTCCTCGGTGCGCAGCGTATGCTCGCCGCCGCGCGGTCCCACCAAGAGCAAACCTTCCGCCGCATCGAAACCGTGATGATGCAGCTGCGATTGCAGCGCGTACAGGTCGGAGGGGAAAGGCGGGGCATCCATGAGGATGCGATAGCGCGATCGGGTGGGACGATAGAACGTCATCATCATGAGGTGCAGATTCACCGTCAGGCTGTTCATGAAGACGACTTCGTGCGGTTGCGCGCCGACCAGCCGCGCGCCGGCGTCGCGGAAGTTCTCGTGATACGAATACCACGGATTGACGCTGTGAAAATGGGCATCGACGCCGAGATTCGCCCATGCGTCGAGTTCGCGCTCGACCAGAGTCCGCGCCGCCCGCGGCTGCAAACCCAGCGAATGACCGCAGAAGTAGAGGGCAGGCTGACCGTTGGGGCGAACGGGGATGTGGAATTGCTCGCGGAAACGCAGCAGCGGGTCGGCAGCATCGAGGTTGCGGGCGAACGATTCGTCCGGTTGAAAAATCATGATGGCGATCCTCGCTGCGCCACCTCGACACCCAGGAATTCGAGCGCGGTGCCGGCCAGCATCCGCCGGCGCGTCTCCGCGGGCAAGTCGGTCAGCGATTCGATGAGCCTGCCCGGCGCGTCTTCCCCCAGCGGGAAGGGATAATCGGAACCCAGCGCGATCCGCTCGGCCCCGACCAGGCGGATCAGGTAGCGCAGCGCGTCCGCATCATGGACGATCGAATCGAGATAGAATTTTCCGAGATAATGACGGGGGCTTTTATCGTTATCCACGGCACACAAATCGGGCCGGACGCGGAAGCCCTGTTCGACGCGGCCGATGCTGCCGGGGAAAGCGCCACCGCCGTGGGCGAAGGCAATGCGCAAGCGCGGCAAGCGCTCCAGCACGCCGCCGAAGATCAGCGAGCAAATCGCCAGCGACGTTTCCGCCGGCATGCCGACCAGCCACGGCAGCCAGTATTTTTTCATGCGCTCGCGGCCGAGCATGTCCCACGGATGCACGAACACCGCCGCCCCCAAGCGCTCGGCCGCTTGCAGCACCGGAAACAACGCCTCGTGATCGAGGTTCCAGTCGTTAACGTGCGTGCCGATCTCGACGCCCTGCAAACCGAGTTCGTTGACGCAGCGCTCCATCTCCCGGATGGCGAGGTCGGGCGCTTGCAGCGGCAGGGTGCCGAGTCCGAAGAATCGGCCGGGGTGAGCGCGGACGACCTCGGCGATGTGATCGTTGAGAATGCGAGCCAGGTGGTCCGTATGTTCCGCCTTCGCGCCGTAGCAGAACATGACGGGCACCGTCGATAGTACCTGGGCCGTCACGCCGTGTTTGTCGCAATCCTCCAGTCGCCGCACGGGATCCCAGCAGTTATCCTCGATCTCGCGGAAGACCTGACCGTCGAGCATCATGCGCGCTCGGCCGGCACAGTGGTGCTCCAGTTGCACGAAACCGCCGCAGCCGAAACGCTCGCGCAGGTCGGGCCAAGTCTTCGGAAGGATGTGCGTATGCAGGTCGATTTTCATCGGAAGGGTCCGGGCGACGGCTCACACGGCGAAAACCTCACGGCATGTCTTGCACGTCCGCATCGGTTCGCTGGCCCTGAACTGTTCGATCATCTCCTTGATTTGCTTACCCAGATCGACCGGCTGGAATACCGTCTCGTGCAAGAGGTTGTTGCAGCCCCGGCAGTACCAACGGAGGTGTTGCGGTTCCTTCGATGCCTTCGGCTGTTCGACGACGAGTCCGACGGTGTTGGCGGGGCGCTGTGGCGAGTGCGGAACCCTGGCCGGCAGCAGGAAGATTTCGCCCTGACGGATGGGGATGTCGCGCGCCTTGCCGTCCTCGATGATCTTGAGGACGATGTCGCCTTCGACCTGGTAGAACAGCTCCTCGCCGGGGTTGACGTGATAATCGCTGCGCTGGTTAGGCCCGCCGACGACCATGACGAGAAAGTTGCTGTTCCAGATGCAGGCGTTGCCGACGGGCGGTTTGAGGAGATGGCGATGCTCCTCGACCCAGGCGTGCAGGTTCAGCGGAGCCAGCGACGACATGATCGGCCCTCCCTCTGGGCTGTGCGGATGATGGGACGCGCTTCTACGGTCAGGCTAAAACGTGGCCGCGCCGGTTGCAATGGGAAAGCGCGGATTAACTACGGGTGGGACGAGCCGAATCCACTCTGCTTTGGCATTTTCCTGGTTGCCTCTTTCACCGCCGTATTTCATGATAGTCTCACGGCTCGAATGTCGAGAGAGGATCGTTCTGATGAAACGTCTACTTCTTTTTTTGTTCGTGGTCGGTTTCCTGCTGGCCGTCGTCGGCTTGTCGCGCAGCACGCCGCAGGCGGGCGTTTCCTCGGATGCTCCTTTGCAGATCGCCGTCGAGTCGCGCAACCCGTGGACGCACCTGCGCCTCAACCGCTCCGCCGAGCAGTTTCAGTTCGCCATCATCTCCGACCGCACCGGCGGTCATCGGCCCGGCATCTTCTCGCGGGCCGTGGAGCTACTCAATCTCGTGCAGCCAGAGTTCGTCCTGTCCGTCGGCGATCTCGTCGAGGGCTATACCACTCCCGGCCGGGCGCGGGAGCAGTGGAAGGAATTTCAAGGCTACGTCGGCAAACTGCAAATGCCCTTCTTCTACGCCCCCGGCAACCACGACGTGCTGACGCCCGCTATGGCCGGTGTCTGGCAGGAGAAGTTCGGCCGGCGCTACTACCACTTCGTCTACAAGAACGTGTTATTCCTGGTCCTCAACGCCTACGACGGCCCGGAGGTGGAGGCCAAGAACGGGGGCAAGCATTTCAAGGACCAGTTCAGCAAGGAACAACTCGACTATATCAAGAAGGCCGTCGAGGAGAACTCGTCCGTGCGCTGGACGGTGGTGGCCCTGCATCCGCCCATCTGGACGCAGACGAACGTGGCCGAGACAGGCTGGCTGGAGGTGGAGAAGATGTTGGCCGGCCGCAATTACACGGTTTTCTGCGGCCACATCCACAACTTTCGCAAGTACGTGCGCCAGGGCATGAACTACTACCAGCTGGCGACGACCGGCGGCGGCAGCACGCTGCGCGGCATCGACTACGGCGAATTCGACCACATCACCTGGGTGACGATGAAGCCGGACGGCCCCGTCCTGGCCCACCTACTCCTGGACGGCATCTACCCCGAAGACATGAAGAAGCTGATCACCGAGGAGGGAGGCAACCAGCCCGGCTACGGCAAGTCGGTCGTGCCGGTGGGCGGCAAGGTGTTCTACCGGGGCAGCCCGGCGGCGGGGGCGGAGATCGTTTTCCCTCGTCTGGACGCCGCGACCAAGAAGCCGGCCGAGAGCGCGCGGGGCCGCGTCGAGGCGGACGGCTCGTTTCGCTTGACCACCTATCGCGCCTTTGACGGCGCGCTTGCCGGCGAATATCAGGTCAGTATCACCTGGTATCCGCCGACAAGCGTCCGCGGCGGCCCGCGCGGTGCCAATCGGCTGCCGGATCGTTACGCGCGTCCCGAAACCTCCAAACTGACCGCGACCGTGGAGTCCGGCGGCCCCAGCGAGTTCGTCTTCGAGCTGACCGACTGAGCGGCGGCCCCGAAAGCCGCGGGCGGGATGCGCCCATCCGTTCAGAAGCCCTTGCCCTTCGTCTTCGTCTTGATGCGCGTCAGCGCCTTGTCGGCGCATACATACAAAACGCTGCCGTCGCCGCCCCAGCAGCAATTACCAGTCGGCACGCCGGTAGCGACCGTGCCCAGGTGCTTGCCTTCCGGCGTGAACACAAAAACGCCGCCCGGCCCCGTGGCGAACAGGTTGCCCTTCGAATCGACCTTCATGCCGTCAGGCAGACCCGGCCTGTCCTTGCCGACCGATTTCGTCGCGTCGAAGAAGACCTTGCTGTCGCCGAGCGTGCCGTCGTCCTTGACCGGGAACGCCATCCACACGGCCTTTTCCGGATCGGAATTGGCGACATACAGAGTCTTTTCATCCGGTGAAAACGCGATGCCGTTTGGACGGGTCATTTCCTTGGTCAGAAGCGTCAGCTTGCCGTCCTTCGAGAACCGATAGACTCCGCAGAAATCGAGGTCGCGGTCGGGGAACTCGTTGTCGTTGCCCTTGCGCATCCGGCCGTAGGGCGGGTCGGTGAAGTACAAATCGCCGTTGGATTTGAAGGTGCCGTCGTTGGGACTGTTGAGGCGCTTGTCCATGTAAAGATGGGCGAGGGTGGTTTTGTCCTTGCTGTCCCAACTGTTGAGGCGGCTGACGCGGCGGTCGCCGTGCTCCATGAGGACAAGCCGCCCCTCCGGATCGAGCATCAGGCCGTTGGAGCCGGGTTCCTTCAGGCTGTCCGCGTCCTTGCCGGTGCCGCCGGAGGGCTTCAGGAACAAACTTTCGCCCCGTCCTTCTTGCCATTTGTAAACGCTGTTGCGCGGGATGTCGGAGAACAGCACGAAGCCGCCATCGCGCGGCACCCACACCGGTCCCTCAACCCAAACGTGTCCCCCGACGAGGACTTCCAACTTGGCATCGCGGCCGATGAGGTCGTCGAAGGCCGGGTCGAGCCGTTCGATGGTCCCGAGCGTTTTGGCGGCGGTCTTCTCGTCGCCGCGCGTGCTGGTAGTCAGGGCGACAGCGAACGCGAGCAGGGCGATGGCGGGGAGGACGGTCAGACGTTTCATGGCGGCAGATCACCTCCTGGGGTAAAGTGGGAGTCGGCGAACCGACAGCATACCAGAGCGGCCGGCAGTCTCAAGCGGCAAGAGGATTTTTCCGCAGGGGGGACGGGACGCGAAACCGTGACAGGGGATACCCCGTCCGTGTCGGATAGCCGTATGTCGGGGCCGATTGTCCGTCCCCTTTGTGTTCTCATGAGGTGATTTTCATGTCCGACGCGCCAAATCCGGAGCCGATTCGCCGAAGTCGGCTGGCTCGCGTGTTGATAGGGGCTGCCTGCCTGCTTGCCGGTCTGGTTTGGCTCGCTGTCCTGGCGGCGCTGTGGTGGTGGTTACCCTTCCCGGCACGGACGACCTTGGCCACGTCGGACCCACTCGTCCTCGTAGGCTTTTCCGCGGACGGCGAAACGCTGGTGACGGTGCAGCCGGCGCCGCCGCAAAAGCAAACCAGCGGCGACCCCTTGGCCTCCTTTTTGATGCGAAGTATCTCCCCGGTTTATTCCGGCCCCGTCCAGTTCTGGGACGTTCGCACGGGCACGGAGCGGGCCAGGTTGGCGGTGGATTGGGGATATTTCCCGCGCAACGCGCTTTCCCCGAAGGGCAACTTCCTGGTGGCGGAGGATGGCGCGGGCACTTTGAAGGTGTGGGATCTGAATGCGGTCGCAGAACGGGTCATCCTGCCGGCCCGCGCGATCGGGACGTTTGACGAGCAAAACTTCTGGTTCTCACCCGACGAGCGGACGCTGGCGTATCGCACGCCGGAAGGAGATCTCAGGCTTTGGGACACGACCGCAGCGGCGGAACGGATGCGGAGGCCGGGCGCGTTTACGACGGTCGCGTTCTCCGCGGACGGCAAGGCCCTGGCCCTTGCGCCAATCCCCCGGGTCGGACACGATCACGTTGATGTGACCCTCTGGAACGTATCGAGTGACGAATTAACGACCACGCTGCACTGTCCTCCGAACCACTGGATACACGATTTGGCCTTTTCTTCAGACGGCAAGACGCTGGCGATCGGCGGCGAGAAGGAATTGATCCTCTGGGACGTCGAAACGGCCCAGCAGCCGCGTTTCGGTCCCAGAGGAGATGTCGCAATACCTTCACGTTAAGTTTGGTCCTCATGATGCCTTTTTCTTGACCAGGGAAGGCACCCCCTTGCTCGGCACGTACGCGCTTTGGGATTCAGCCACGCTGCGCCGGCTCGCCGTGTTGGGAACGAATGCGCCGGCGACTTCTCCCGACGGTCGCGTGCTGGCCATGACGGAGGACGCGGATATTGGCGGAATGTCCCTCCTGTTCACGGCGGGACGGCCAGGGACTCCCGAGACGAAAGGGCGAGCAGTGCGGCTTCTGGCCCCGGCCACGCTGGAAGAACGTGGCCGACTCGAAGCCCATTGGTGGTCCTCCATCGACCCGCCGATTTTCAGCCCGGACGGTAAGTTCGTGGCGGCCGGCGGTTCCTATCTTCCCTTCCGAGGTTTGGCCTGGAATGAGTTGAAAGTCTGGGACGCCGACACTGGCCGGGAGGAGGCAACTCTACGCGGATTCAGCACGCCGCTGTTTTCTCCCGATGGAAAAACGCTGGCGGCGGTCCAGGGCGGCTCGCGCTTCGCCGGCTCCGTGACCGTATGGGATGTGCCCATTCCCTCGCGGACCTGGCGCTTCCTCGGCGTGCTGGCCCTGTGGATCGCGGTCCCATTACTCGGACGCAAGGGATACAACGCCTGGAGACACAAGAAAAGGAGAGTGATGGCCAAGCAGGAGTAAAGGTCCATCCGAAAGGTCCCAAAACGCCGGCAGCGTTGGGGCACAGTCTTTGGACCATGCCCCAACGCTGCCGGCGTTCGATCCTCGAAGATTTATCGTTCGCGTATCTTCACGAAGCCAGACGGAGTTCCGGAAGTGAAGGGCCGGAATTCAGCTCGGCGGCCACGTCCCCCGCACGCCGGAATGTGTGACGATCGAGGAGTCGGATCAGCCGAGCGCGGGAGCGCGACAGGCCGACGTAGGTGCGGAGGCGGTTGAGGCGGCGCAGCGGCAGGCGCTGTTGTTCCGGATCGAACTCCCAGGGGTGGAAGTACAGCATCACCACGGGCGGCTGGCCCTGCCGAATCGTCTGGCGGATGCCGCGCTCCATCACGGCCAGCGGAAACAGCCGGAAGTAGCCGCCGCCGCCGACCGGCAGGTTCGCTCCTAATACACGCCAGGTCGCCGGCGGAAGTTCCAAGAGCGTGCTGTTGCCGACCCTGGCACGGAACGGCCAGCGGGGCGCGTCCGGCACGCCGTAGCGATCGTGACGCACCGGGTAGATCGACGAATCGTAACGCATTCCCAGCTCGGCCAGCACGTCCAGCGCAAACGCCGTCTGCCGCACGACGCTGAAGGTCGGCGCCCGGAAGCCGACGACCGCCGCGCCGGTCACTTGCTCCAGCGCGTCCTTGCTCTGGCGCACATCCTCGCGGAACGTCGCTGGCGTGAAATTGTGGACGCGCTGATGGTCCCAGCTGTGGCTGGCGACTTCGTGGCCAGCCGCATGAATCGCCCGGATCAGCCCCGGATTGTGCTGGACGATCTGGCCGACGATGAAAAACGTGGCCCGGATGCCGCGCGGACCCAACTGGTCCAGGAGCCAACGGGTCGTCCAGTCCATGCGCTCGCGGTAATGCGCGATCTGTTCGGAACTGACATTCAGACCGCGCGCCGCCTCGATGCGATAATGCTCCTCTATGTCGAAGCTGAGGATGACGCGCGGCGATTCGTCCACGCTCGGTTGCGGCAAAATCAGACCCTCCCCTGAAACCAGTACCAGACCGTTCCCAGCCACTCGTGCCAGGCCGCTTGCAAACCGCGCCCGCCGGCCGGACTGGGCAAGTAAGCGGCCACTTCGTTGGGAATCGCCGTGGCCCGATAGCGACAGCCGCACCCGACGACATCGAGTCCTTGTTTGCGAAAGCAGAGGACAGCGCGGAACAAATGGGCGGCGTCGGTGACGAGGACGATCTTGCGGAGGCCGCGCGCCTCCAGCAGTTTACCCGACTCGACGGCGTTCTCCCAGGTCGTCCGCGAGCGGTCCTCCACGATCACGTCGGAGGACGGCACGCCCATTTGCACCAGGAAATCGCGCATGAGTGGTGCGCAGGCCGGCCCTCGCCCCTCCTCGTCGAGGGAGCCGCCGCTGACCAGGATGGGGCAGGGCGGTCCTTGACGATAGACTTCCACGCCGCGCATGCAGCGGCACAGGGTGTCTTCTCCCATTTCGGGCCGCGATTGTCCCGGAGCGATTGGCCGAATGTAGCCAGCCAGGACCACGATCGCTTGCGTGTCGTCCGGTCGATGTTCCAATGGCGGATAGGGCCATTCCAGCGAACCCAGGCCGAGGTAGCCCATCGCCGGCACGCAGCACAAGCTGAAGAAGAAGAACGTCACGGTCAGGGCCAACAGGCGCCGTCGGTCCTCTCGGCGCTGCGCCAGAGGTTCAAGAGCAGCAGGGCCGTCAGCAGGTACAGCAGGAAGAACGGCTGCAAAAGATCGGCCGCGAGATGGTACATCATCGGATCGGCGCCCTGGCAAAGCGCCCCTCCTCACGAGGCGAGCAGCTCAATCGCGGGACGGCATATCCTCCGCCTTGACCCGGAGGACAATCTCCAGCAGGTTGAACTGGAAAGGCTCTTCAGATGGCGAAATAAAGATATCCCGTATCGTGTCGTTGACCCAGATTGTTTGCGTTTTCTCCCGTGGGCCTGTGAACAGCTTGATCGGAAACTCCCGCCCTTCCACCGTGCGGCGCGGGTCCTCGGCTCCGTCTCGCAGCCACGAGACGGTCATGCGTGCCGGCGCGTTCTCGCCGGTCAACGTGTATTTTAACCGGACCTCATAAACGAAGAGAGGCTTCTTCAGAGTGAATCGCAGCGACGAATCGGAGCCTGTACCGCGCCAGGTTTCGCCGTCGCGCGTCAACCGGGTCGGTTGGGCCGATCCAGCGGGCAGACGCAGATCCTGCATGGGAGGCTCGGCGGCGATCCGCGCGAACAACCCCCGACCTTCCTCGCGTAACTGGTCCAATCCCTGTCGGAAGGGCGCTTCGTCCCAGCACCAATAACAGGCCCACTGGCTCAGCCCACTCGCCGGAACGCCTTCGGCGACTTCCTTTTGAAACTCGTCGGTCCTTTTCTGCCGATCCTTCGCGATATCCATTCCCAGCGAGACGTAATACAACGACAGCGCACACATCAGACTGAAGAGGCTCATACGCACGAATCGCCCTACCGGTTCCGGCCCGTAGAAGGCCCAGACAAGATAGGCCCAACACCAAACCGGCGCGGCGATGATGACGTAACGGCCGGCGGCGCCTTCTGTCCTTCCCCAGGCAAGACCCAGGGCGAGCGAAAGGGGGCCTCCCAGCGCCACGAGAAAAAGCAAGGCCCGGAAGCGTTCCGGTCGAGGGCCTCTGAGAAGAGCATATCCTAGCAGGACAACGCCGGAGGACAACAAGCCCCCGATCAATACGCTTCCTACCAATCCGATGCGCGACGTAATAGGCCCCATGCCGACGCTCAGGAATCGAGCTGCTGTCGCCGCTATCCGGAGGGGCGATCGATCCACCGGGGGGCGAGTGATGACGCGGAAGTCCCAGAAGTACGCGCCTATCAGGAACACGGCGAACGCGGCGCAGGTCAGAAGGATCACGGCGCGGAGTCGCCCTCGTCTCTGAGGCTCCAGCCAACAACGGAGCGCGAGCAGGACAAACAGGATGGTGAGAGCGGGCACACAGGCCAAGCCCATCGCCCCTTGAAGCGGCAAAAGTATCAGACACAGCCCCGCGCCGACAACCGCGGCAGGGCGCTGCCACCAGGCGGGGCGCAGCACAAAACACAGCAAGAGGCCGAAGAGAAAGGCGGTCCAGATGAAAAACGATTGGATGAACCAGAGGAAGTTTTCACTGTTGCCCAGGTGCAACAGAACGAGAGGGAAGAACGCGTCCGTATATTCCATTCGGCGACGAGCGCCGCGAACCGCGAGAAGCAGGATCAGGGCAACGGCGGCTAAAGGGACAAAAGCGCATACCATGCTGGCACGCAGATCGCCGCCGGACCATTGCCAACTCGCCCACATCACCAGGCGACACAGCGGATAGCGATGTTCGTTATGCTGGCTCCAGAGCCAGTCGAGGGTGGGCCGCTCGCCGCTGCTCAACTTGAGAATCACGGCCCAGTCGTCCACGAAGGGAATCAGGCTGCCGAAGCGCAGGATGAAAGCGATCCCTCCGACGGTCATCAACAGCCAGATCCCGACCACGAATAGACACTCGGTCCAATCCGAGCGCAACCGGGGTGCTACGACATCCGCCGGTTCTTGCTCCGAAGGGAGTTTGCGAGGCGACGATTGGAGCCAGATGGAGTAATGATGGAACAGACGAAGCATCGGATGAGTTAACCAGTGGGTGAAACGGCTGGCAATGCGGTGCGTTCGAGTCTGGTCTAATTCTACGAGTGAGTAGGGAATGCCTTCCGAGCCTGAAGCGTAAGCGAAGTAGGACACCCTTCGCTTACGCTTCAGGCTCGGAAGAAATACGTTTCCTCCGCGATTCTAGCGGGGTTTCCGGGGGGCGGCCCGTCGCCGGGCGATGGCAAACAGCGAGGTGCCTTGTCTCGGCCTGCCCCGCAGAGTGCGGATCTTATCCACGGCAAAGGCAAGTCGGAACAACTGCCGCACCGGCCAGGGGGGCAACGTCAAATAGCGCCGATAGGTCTCCGCCGCGGACGCCCCCGCGACAGCTCGGCGCTGCTTCCGCTGTCGGCGCAGCAAGGGAACCAGCCACGACCCCCACCAGTGGATATGTTCGACCACCAGGTCGGTGTCCTCGAACGCCCGCAACAACATCTCCGGCACATACCGCCGCCGATGCCCCTGCACCGCGTCAAACTCCGAATACAGTTCCGGAAGCGCCGGCACGCTCAGAATCGTAACGCCTCCCGGCTCGGTCAGCTGGGCCAGGCGGGACACCGCCTTGCGGTCATCGTCCAGATGCTCGATCACATCCAGGGCAATCACCGCGTCATACTGACGAATCGGGGTCGGCAATTCCTGGGTCAGATCGGCTTCGATCAACTCCCGACCGGGACGATCCAGTCGCTGGAGCGCTTGCCGAGAGATGTCCAACCCGGCCGGCCGATAGCCCTTCTGCTCCAAGTAATCCAGGTTCATCCCCCACCCGCATCCCGCATCCAGGACGCGCGCCGGCGGGCGCACGCCCATCGACTGCAACAGGGCCAGGAGCAGGCTGGCGCGGGCGTGCCACCACGGGTGCTGCCAGATCAGGTCCGAGAGATCCGTCAGGATCTCCTCCGCCATGCACTCGTCAGCCGTGCCGCGGGACCAGGTTTCGATCATCGTTGCCTCCTCGGTTGTTGGTGTCTTCCCAGGTCGCAGCGCCCCGGACGACGTTCGCCTCTTCCGCGTCCTCCGCGGCTGGAGCCTCGATCGGCGCCCGCTCGGAATGCCCGGCGGTGCGGGATTCCTTCGGTTCCGGCCGGGTTCGCATCACGCGGCCGACGATATAAGTCGGCCGCCCTTTCGTCTCCAGAAAGATCGTGCGAATGTACTCCCCCATGATTCCCAGGCTGATAAGCTGGATGGCGCTCATGAACAGCACCACAGTGACGGTGCTCGCCCAACCGTGCGGGGCCGAGTGCGCGGAGATGGCATCGTAAAGGACCCAAACCGCCAACAAACTCGCCAGGCCAGCGGATGCCAAGCCCAGATAGGTCACCAGGTGGAGCGGATAGCTGCTGAAGCTGATTAATCCGTTGACGGCCAACCCGACCAGCGACCGCCAGGTATACTTGGGCGTCCCCGCCTGCCGCCCGTCCCGCTCATAAGCCAGCCCGACCTGCCGAAAACCGGCAAAGGTGCGCAGGCCGCGAACGAAGCGGATCCGCTCTGGCAGACGCCGCAACGTCCGGACCACACGGCGGTCCATGAGGCAGAAGTCCCCGCTGTCGAGCGGAATGTCCAGATCGCTTATCAGCCGCAGCAACCGATAAAAGGAAAAGTAGCCGGCTCGTTTCAGTATCCCTTCCTTACGCCGAGCACGGATGGCATAGACCACTTCGTAACCTTCTTGCCAGCGCTCCAGGAACTGGCCCAGGACTTCCGGCGGATCTTGCAGGTCGCCATCCATGAGGATGACGGCCCGGCCGTGCGGCGTGGTCCATGCCGGCCGAGATGGCAGCCTGATGGCCGAAGTTGCGACTGAGGTGGATGCCGACCACCCGAAAGTCTTCGCCGTGCAGAGCGTCGATCAGTTTGGGCGTGGCATCCTTGCTCCCGTCGTTGACGAAGATCAGTTCATAGGTAACACCGAGGCTTTGAAGCGATTGGGTCAAACGGCGGTATAACTCTGGGAGGTTCTCCTCTTCGTTATAAAGGGGAACCACAACACTGACTTCTGGCGCGCGTTTTCGCGCGCGTCGCTTGGCGGAGAATGACGACACGGTGACGCACTCCTGCGGGGAAAGAACCTCTTTAGCCCCACGCGTGGTATGGAGAGTAGCTTATCAAAGCATTTTCTGCGCCGCCAGGGGCTGACGGTCGCGGGGGCGGCGTGAGAACTGGTTGATCGAATCGCCACGCCCAAAAGTGTGTAGGGAAACGCTCTCCGCAGCAGGGGACGAGGAGCTGGTCGCTGGGTGGTTCCGAAGCGAACGGCGGGTGTTAAGAAAAAGTAACGCCTTGCGCGCTCGAATGTTAAGAACGGTTAACGGTAGCGCAATCCGGGATGAGCGCCTTGCTCAGGGACGTGCTTCCGCCGACAGGGAGCGATATTGCCGTTCGTAATATTTCAGATACTCGCCGGTGCGGATCGACGCGATCCAGTCGCCGTGGGCGCGATACCAGGCGATCGTCTCGCGCAAGCCGTCCTCGAAAACCACCGCCGGACGCCACCCCAGCTCGCGCTCCGCCTTGGCGCAGTCGATCGCGTAACGGCGGTCGTGGCCGGGGCGGTCGGGGACGTAGCGGATCAAGGAACGCGGTTTCTCCAGGGCCGACAACAGCGCCTCGGTCAGTTGCAGGTTCGTGCGCTCGGAATGGCCGCCGAGGTTGTACACTTCGCCGACCCGACCGCGCTTCCACACGGCGTGGATGCCGGCGCAGTGATCGCGTACGTGAATCCAGTCGCGCACGTTCTGGCCGTCGCCGTACACGGGCACCGGCTCGTCGCGCAAAAGGTTGCTGATGAAGAGCGGGATCAGTTTTTCGGGGAACTGGTAGGGTCCGTAGTTGTTCGAGCAGCGCGTGATGAGGGCGGGCAGGCCGAACGTATGGACGTAGCTTCGCACCATCAGGTCGGCGGCGGCCTTGCTGGCGGCGTAGGGGCTGTTGGGCGCCAGCGGCGTCTCTTCGGTGAAAAAGCCGGTCGCCCCCAGGCTGCCGTACACCTCGTCGGTGCTGACCTGCACAAAGCGCTCAACGCCGTTGGCGCGGGCGGCGTCGAGAAGGATCTGCGTACCGATGACGTTGGTGCGGACGAAGGGGCCGGAGTCCTGAATGCTGCGATCGACGTGGCTCTCGGCGGCGAAGTGAATGAGCGAATGAACGCCGCGGACGGCCTGGCTCACCGCCTTGCTGTCGGTGATGTCGGCGTGGAGGAAACGATAGCGCGGATGGCCGGACAGGTCGGCGAGGTTGGCGGGGTTGCCGGCGTAGGTGAGGGCGTCGAGGTTCGTGACGTGAACCTCCGGTTCGTGTTCGAGAATGTAGCGAACGAAGTTGCTGCCGATAAAGCCGCAGCCGCCCGTGACCAGCATGGAAATCATTTCGTCCCTCGAATGATGCCGTCGGTAAATCACCTCGAAAGGCTCGGTGAGGAGCCTGGGTTTTTGCTCGGACTTAGGAGAGCTTACCCTACTGCCGCTCTGTTCGGAACCCCTTTGAGAAGATGTCTTCTCAGATCAACGACTCCGGCGACCCCGTTGGCATTTTGGCAGAATGGCAGTCTCGCCATATCTTATCAACGCTAACGTAATATCTGTAAGGACTTGCGGAATACAACCACCCTGCCAAATGGGTCGTGCCGTTTGGCAGGGTGGCAGACGGTCTTGTCCACGTCTCAAGGGATGCCGCGGACGATCGGCGGGCCGATCAGACGCGTCAGGCCGACCGGCAAGCGCTGCCACCAGCGGATCAGCCGCTGATAGCGCGGGTTGTCGGGTCGCAGATCACCGGCCGCGCCGTTGCGTTGATAATATTGCCAGACCGCCGGTTCGGGGACGGCTCCCCATTGTTTCTTGAAACGGAACGTATTGCCGTCCACGGTGGAGCGGCCGAAATCGAACACGGCTTGGCCGCGCTGCACGGCGCGGTCGAGCAGGTTCCAGTACATGAGCATGTTCGCACAGGTGGAATTGTATTGCCGCAGCGAGGAAGCGCTGGGCACCTCGGTGACGCCGCGGCCGTGCAGAAGGAGGCGCCGGCCGCCGGCGTCTCGCCGGCCCGCACCACGCACAATTCCGCCTCGCCGGGAAACTGCTTGAGGATGCTCGCGAATAGCCCGCGACTGTAAACGGGTGTGCCCAGGTCGCGCATGTTCTGGCTGAACACGGCGTAAAACTCGGGCAGCAGATCCAGGCCGCCCCAGGCGACGGTGAGGCCGCTCTTTTCGCCCTTGCGCACCTGATTGCGGACCTTGCCCGACAGCCCTTCCCACAACGGGCCGGGAAACTCCGGCAGGGCCAGACGCATGTGGACCTTGCTGGTCAGCCGGCCGGTCAGGGCGGCGTGTTCGACCGGCTGTTCGTGCCGCAGCTCAAGATGGCGAACCTTCAGTCGATCGGCGAGCAACACGGCCTCGTCGATCAGCTGCCTCCGGGTGGCGTCGTCGTCGGCCAATACGCCGTTGGAATTCAGATAAGGCAGGCTCACCAGGAAGCGGCCGAACAGAAAGCTGTGGACAAAAGCCAGGGGTAGCAGCCCCGTGGTGCGCTCGCCCTCGAACGCCTCCAGCATGTACGGAACGTGCCGCAAACCCTGTTCGAGCACCGTCAGCCAACGCGGGTGCCGGCTGAGCGGGACGGACTTGCCGCGCAGGGCGTAAGGTTCCAGTTCGGGCAGGCGGCGCTTCAACTCATGACCGAACAGGAGGCGCACTCCGATCCGGGCACTCGTTTGGGCGGAAGGGGCGGACATAATCATGGTGATCGCTCGGTGATAGATAACGGTTCGCCAAAGCGCGTCACGAGGCCGTCGTGTGGTAGACGCCGCCGCCCGGACGACCGCCGCCGACCGGCTTGGCTTGCCATTCCCATTGGCGGGCCAATCCCTGGTCCAGAGGGGTTTGCGGCACCCAGCCGACATGCTTGCGTAGCTTGCTTGTGTCGGCATGAGTACGGGTCAGGTCGCCCAGACGGGCCGGTTCCTGCCGCACCTCGACTTTGCGGCCGGCCAGGTTTTCGAGCCTGTGCAAGATCTCCCAGACGTCGGCCGTCTCACCTCCGCCGACATTGTACACTTCGCCGACAGGGGCGTGAATGGCCGCCAGGGTCGCCCCCACGCAGTCGGCCACATACGTATTGCCGCGCACCTGCCGGCCGTCGCCGAAGACCGTCACGGGCCTCTGTTCCAGGATGGCCTGGATAAAACGATGATAGCCCATATCCGGCCGCTGGCGCGGGCCGTAGACGGAAAAATAGCGCAAGGTCACCATCGGGATGTGCTTGGCCTCGGCGTAGGCCCGACACATTTGCTCGGCGGCCAGCTTGGTGATGCCATAGGGCGAGACCGGGTTGGTCGGCAAATTCTCATCGCCGTCGGCCGTGCGGCCGTACACCGCCGAGGCAGAAGCGTACAGGAACCGTTGCAGCGGCGGGGCGCAACGGTGGATGGCTTCCAGGAGCTTCTGCGTGGCCAGCACGTTGCAGGTCCAGTAGTTTTCCAGGTCCGCCCAGCTCTGGGACAGCCCTGGGATGGCCGCGAGGTGGAAGATCAACTCGGCGTCGGCGAGCAGCTCGTCCACCGGGTCGCTGCGCAGATCGACACGATAAAAACGGAGGTTCGGGTGGCGCAACAGGTCGAGCAGGTTGCGGTGCTTGACCACTTGCGGGTAGGAGGGGATGAAGGCGTCCAGGCCAGTTACTTTGTGGCCGCAGCGCAGCAATTCTTCACACAGGTGCGAGCCGATGAAGCCCGCCGCGCCGGTCACGATGCATTTCATGCCGGGTACTTTGGCGATCATGGGGGGAGGCCAGGTTGTTGAGAGCGCGGAGCGATCGCGACGTTGCGAGCGCCCGTTACTCGGGGAACAGGGTTCGTCAAACAGGACGAGTCAGGAGCGGTCGGTCTGTCGATACCAGTTCAGGGTGCGTTCCAGGCCGTCGGCGAAGGAGACGGTCGGCTCGTAACCGAGCGCCCGCCGCGTGCGCTCGATGTTGGCCAGCGAGTAGCGGACATCGCCGGCCCGGGGGGGGGCATGCCGGGGAACCAGGGATTTCCCCAGCAGGCGGTTGAGGCCGGCCACCAGGTCGAGTACCGTGACGCTGCGTCCGGTGCCGACGTTGAAGACCTGACCCGAAACGTCGGGCGCCTCGGCCGCCTTGAGCAGGGCTTGCACGACGTTGTCCACGTAGGTGAAATCGCGCGACTGCAAGCCGTCGCCGTGGACGGTCGGGGCACGCCCCTCAGTCATAGCGGCGATGAAGAGCGCGATGACGCCGGAATACGGACTGTCGGCACGTTGACGGGGACCGAAGATGTTAAAGAAGCGCAGGCACACCGTCTCGATCCCGTAGGTGGCGGCGAATGCCTGCATGTACAGCTCACCGGCGAGTTTGGCGGCGGCGTAGGGCGAAAGCGGGCGAACCAGAGAGTCTTCGCGCTGGCCTTCCTCACTGGATTGGCCGCCGTAGGCACTGCTGCTGGCGGCGTAAACGGCCCGGCGAACGCCGGCGCGACGGGCGGCATCGAGAACGTGAAGGGTGCCCGTGGCGCAGGCGGCGTGCGTTAGCGCCGGTGTCTCGACGCTGCGCTGCACCGAGGCCAGCGCCCCCAGGTGATACACCACCTCGACGCCGGCCATCGCCCGCTCGACGGCCGAGTAGTCCGTCAGGTCCGCCTCGATGATTTCGGGCGCGGGCCGGATGCCGGCGAGGTTGTCGCGCAGTCCGGTGCTGAAGTTGTCCAGCACGCGCACCGGCTTGCCCTTGGCCGTCAATCCTTCGACCAGGTGCGAGCCGATAAAGCCCGCCCCGCCTGTCACCAGATGAACCTTGCTCATGTGACCTTCCGTATGCCGCTGGTTAGCGACGCTTCGCAGAAGCGTAAGGGCCAAACGCTTCTGCGAAGCGTCGCTAACCGATCACCTTCAATTTCAGGCCCGCACAATCCGTTCCCGATGAGCCGTCACGCCCTTCGTCGCATTGCGGGTGTCCACCACCAAGGGTGCGTGTTCGACGACGAACGACCAATCGTAGGCGGTGTGATCGGTGACGATCAAGACGGCGTCCTGCCCGCGCAGCAGTTCCGGCGTCAGCGCCTGACTGGCCATGTGCAGATGCGGATAGTGACGCATCGGCGGCAGCCGCGGGATGTGCGGATCGTTGTAACTGACCGCGGCCCCCTTCTTCAGAAGCAGGTCCATCAGCTCGAAGCCGGGTGACTCGCGCGGGTCGTCCACGTCCTTTTTGTACGCCATGCCCATAAGCAGGATCTTGCTGCCCTTGACCGGCTTGGCACGCTCGTTGAGGGCGTCGGCGAGCCGGTGGACGACGTATTCGGGCATACTGGTGTTGATCTCGCCGGCCAATTCGATGAAGCGCGTGTTGAGGCCGTGCCGCCGGGCCGCCCACGTCAGGTAGAACGGGTCGATCGGGATGCAGTGGCCGCCCAGGCCGGGACCGGGGTAAAACGCCTGGTAGCCGAACGGCTTCGTCTTGGCCGCCTCGATCACCTCCCAGACATCAATGCCCATGCGGTCGTAGAGGACTTTCAGCTCGTTGACCAGGGCGATGTTGATGGCCCGATACGTGTTCTCCAGGATTTTGCACGCCTCGGCTACCTCGGGGCTGGAGACGCGCACCACTTTGACCACGACCTGGCCATACAGGTTGACGGCCAGTTCCAGCGCGGAGGCGTCGAGTCCGCCGACCACCTTGGGGATCGTCGGCGCCGAGAAGTTCGGGTTGCCCGGATCCTCGCGCTCGGGGCTGAAGGCGACGAAGAAATCTTCTCCGGCCCGCAAACCGCCCTGCTCCAGAATGGGCACAACCACCTCGCGGGTGGTGCCGGGATAAGTGGTGCTTTCCAGCACGACGAGTTGTCCCGGCCGCAGCGCGGCGGCGACGGCGCGGGCGGAGTTGACGATGTAGGTCAGGTCCGGCTCGCGGGCGCTGGTCAGCGGCGTCGGAACGCAAATGATGATGGCGTCCGCCTCGGCGAGCCGAGCGAAATCGCTGGTGGCCTCGAAGCGCCGTTCGCGCATCTCCCGGATGGCCTCGGCGTTGATGTGGCCGATATAACTTTCGCCGCGCTGCAACTTGGCCACCTTGGCCGTGTCCACGTCGAAGCCCAGGACGGCGAAGCCCTTGGCGGCGAACGCGCGGGCCAGCGGCAGACCGACGTAACCCAATCCGATGATGCCGACGCGAGCCGTCTTGCGGGTGATGCGATCGGCCAGCGCGGCATACTGTCCGGTTGCCGTCCCGGACTGTTTCTTGTTCTTTTCCATCACGGCCGACGATCCCCCGACTTTGTGCATGATTGACGTCTCAACCTCGGCGAAACGCCAAGGAGCATATCGTCGTAAATGGCGCGAATCTTGTCCATACGGGCCGCGAAGCTGAACTTCGTCTCGACGGTCTGCCGCCCGCCTTCGCAAAGCCGCCGGCGCAGGTCCGCGTCGGTCAGCAAACGGGCCAGCACTCGGGTTAAATCCTCGACATCCCCCGGCGCGGCCAAAAGCCCGTTGCTATTGTCGGCGATCACCTGGGGAACCGCTCCCACGCGCGTCGCCGCCACCGGTACTTCCAGGGCCATCGCTTCCAAGACGACGTTGGGCAACCCTTCATCCAGGCTGCTCAGGGCGAAAACGTCCAGCGCTTCCAGGATCTCCGGCACGTCCGTGCGATGGCCGAGCAAACGAATCCGGTCGGCGCGACCAAGCCGGTCGATCAATTCCTGAAGGTGCGGACGTTCCTCGCCTTCTCCCACGAGAAGCAGTTCGAGATCCAATTCTTGATGGAGGAGCCGATCGACGGCGTGGATGAGGCGATCGAATCCCTTCACGGCGGTCAGCCGGCCGACCGCGCCGATCGTCTGGCGCTCGACGGATATTCCCAGGCGTTTCTTGGCTTCCGCGATCGAACAGCGACGCCTGAACTGCTCGGCGTCGATGCCGTTGTAAACCAGGGATCGTCGCGCCGCCGGGATACGCAGGTCGATCAGCTTTTGATACAAATCCTCACTGACCGCGATCACATGATCCATGCGCCGCAACGTCCAACGATCGAGTTGATAGTACGCACCGAGCCGGCCCGCCGCGATGCCGTAGCCGTGCATCGTGGTCAGGATCGGGACGCCGAACCAGCGGCCCAGCAGCACAGCCAGCGCATTGGTCTTGTAGTCGTGCGCGTGCAGAATGTCCGGCCGGAATCGGCGGATTTCGTCGGCCAGCCGCTGGAGCGTGCGCGGGTCAAACCCGTTGCGCTCGGGAATGTCAATCAGATCGACTCCCATACTCCGGGCGCGTTCGGGCATGTCGTAGCCGGGATCGTTTTCGGGCCGGATGTAGGCCAACTTCAGGTCATACGCCCCGCGCAAGAAGCGCGGGCTGTTGAGGATCGTCTTCTCCGGCCCCCCGCCGCGTCCCGATACGGTGCGCAGATGCATGACCCTGCCGATGCTCCGGTGTCCGTTCGCCGAAGCCGCCCCGTTCGTGGAGTGATTTGGCTGCAACTGACGAAGATACCCGGAAAGCTGCCGAGCACGGCTATCCCAGCCGTCAGCCTCGACGACCTTTTGACGTGCCCGCACGGACGGCGAATCGGACGGTTCCGCGAGCGCTTCTCGCACCTCATCGAGAAACGCCTGCCGATCCGCCGCGACGCGCACATGGGGTTGCAAGGCTCGCACTTCCGGCACGTCGATGCTCACCGTGGGTTTGCCCGACGCCAGGCACTCGCGCAGTTTCAGTGGCCCGCTCCGGCGGATCATCGCATCATCCACATAGGGCATGAGCAGCACATCAAGTCCGGCGAGGTAACGCGGCAACTCCTCGTAAGGCTTCTGGCCGAGGAGATGGACGTTGCCCCGTTGATCGAATCCTGGCGGCGAATAAGCGTGCGGCCCGATCAGCACCAGGCTGCCTTCCTGGAACTTTTCGGCCAACGCTGTCAATAGCCCAAAATCGAGCTTCTCGTAAATCAGGCCGAAAAAGCCGATGCGCGGCTGCGGCAACGACGCCACCGCGGGATCGACATCCTTCCATCCCTGCACCGAGGCGAAATGCGTGTAATCCACGCCATGAGGAAAGTATTCGCAGCGGCCCAATTCGGCGTGTTGCCGATGGAGCGCCTGCGACGCAGCCAGGATGAGATCGGCCTCACGGCTCATCTCGCGGTCGGCTTGCTGCAAGGTCTCGCGATCGGCCGACGGCCAATGACTGTAATCGTCGGTGCAGTAGTAAACCATCGCCCGCCGTCGCAAGCCGCGAATCAGCCACCCGATGTACGGCAATGTCGTCAGCACGACCGGCGCTTCCATGTCCAAGTCGGAGAGCACGCTACGCAAGCGCACCGTCACCAAACGGTGGTTGACCTCGCGCAGCAGACGGTTGGACATGCCGGGAACCATCGGCAGATCAACGGTCCACATCTGCCGGTCCACCTGCTTCAGTCCCTTGCCCCAACTTTTGATCTTTTCGACGCCGCGGCGGAAGGTGAACGAATCCGCCTTGACCTGGCGCGTGCCGACTGTGTTGGCCCACAGGACGGGGTGCTCCGCGCGCAGCCGGCGAATCAGGTGCTGGCAACTCGACGGGTGCCGACCCCAGTCGTCGGCGAAGACCAGTAGCGGAGCGCCTCCTGAGCGGGGGGCGTAAGCCCCCTGAGTCTGCGCTCGGGGGACTGACGCCCCCCGCTCAGGGATTGAACCTTGGCTACGCGCCACGCAGCATCTCCTCGTAAAGCTTCCGGTAAGAGGCGTGCATCTGATTCTCGGAGAACAGGGCCGAGGCCCGTTCGCGGCCGCGCTGCCCCATCTCGTGCCGTCGCGCCGGGTCCGCTGCCAGGGTCAGGATGTGTTCGGCCAACGCGCGATCGTCTCCCGACGGAGCCAGCAAACCGATCCGGCCGTCCTCGACCATTTCGCCCACGCCGCCGACTCCGGTGGACACGACGGGCAGCCCCGCACTCATCGCCTCGATCACCGTCAACGGGATGCCCTCGCTGATGCTCGTCAGCAAAAACACGTCCGCCGCCGTCATCAAACGGGCCACATCGGTACGCAAACCCAGGAAACGAACCTGTTCCGTGAGCTGGCGCTCGCGGACTTCCTTCTCGATCTTTTCTCGCTCCGGCCCCTCGCCGACCAGCACCAATTTCGCCTCGGGTCGCTGGAGAACCACGCGCTCCAGCGTGCGGATGGCCGTGGGGTGATCCTTCAGGTAATCGAGCCGGGCGACCTGAATCAATACGAGATCATTCGTCCCGACGCCCATCTCGTGGCGCAGGCCGTCGCGATCGGGGGCTGCCTTACCGAACGGGTCCAGATTGATCCCGTTGTAAATGACGCCGACGCGCTCGGCGGGAATGCCTTCGTTCGTGATGACGGCTCGACGCACCGCTTCGCCGACGGCCACCACCCGATCGCGCCGACTCAGGAGCAGACGATTGGCCAGCATGCGCTTGCGGCGCGGGTAGTCGGGAAAGTGCCGGCCGTGCTCCGTGAACAGGACCGGAATGCGCCGTCCGAGCCAGCACCCATCAGGGCGTAAAAGAATGGGGTGTATTGGTGAGCGTGCAATAACTCGACACGCTCCCGGCGGAGCAGTTTGGCCAGTCGCAGCACGAGCGCCAGTCCAGGCCAGCTCGCCGATCAAGCACTTCCACCGAGAAACCTTCGCCGCGCAGCTTTTCGCCCAGCGTGCCGAGGGCGTCGAGGCAGACGAACAGGAACCGATAGGAATCGCGGAGCCGCCGCGCCAGCCGCGCCGCCAGCACTTCGGCGCCGCCCACTTGCAGCGTGTGCAACACCTGGCAAACGGTCGGTCGGGCTTGCGGTTGAGACACTTCCTCCCGCCTCCGGCTCACGGCAGTCGTTTCGGGCGAACCGAGGGGCATCGCTTCCGCGATCCGTCCGTCGCGATCGTCGAGGAGGTGAGGGGTCATAAACGGTCGATCCCCGAGGCCAAATCGAAGCCACGCGCCTTTAACCCCGGCAGCAGGACATCCAGGAGATCGAGGACGCACGGATTATCGTCGTGAAGCAAAACGATGTCGCCCGGCTCGGAGTTGCGGAGCAACTCTTCGCCGCCGGCGGTGCCTTCGGGAGCGCTGCGGAAGCGCCAATCGCCGACTTCGCGCGACCAGAAGACGGAGCGGAGTCCCAGGCAAGTCGGGACGGTCAAGGTCCGAAGCGTCAGACGTCCTCCCGGCGGCCGAAAGAATCGGGGCCGGCTGCCCGTGTGATCCTCGACCACGTTCTGACAGCGCCGCAGGTCGCGGTAGTAGTCCGCGAAGTGCAGGTTGAAAGTCGAACCCTCCACATCACTGCGGCGGTGCAGGTAACTGTGGTTGCCGATCGGATGGCCGCGTTTCTGAATCTCCGCGAGCAGGTGGGGGGCTTGCTCCGCCCGGTGGCCGACCACGAAGAAAACGGCCTTGGCGTTGTAAGCATCGAGGCGGTCGAGAACGGCGGGAGTCACCTCGGGATGAGGGCCGTCGTCGAAGGTCAGAAGAAGCGTGTTGTCCGATCGGCCGCGAAGACGCCGTACCGCGACGGCGCGAGGAAGCATCCCTTTCAGCACGCTCCCGACCATTCGCGCTCCTCCCTACAAACTGCCGTCGCCATCGTACAAGGAAGCATACCACACCGTGGGATCGCTCAAGTTTTGATGCAGCTGGGGATCGACCGCCCGGTACAGAAACGGGATGGAGTCGTCGTGTAACTCGAAAGGTCGAAGGTCCGCCAGGCAGCGGCGAACCGATTTGGGAAAGCCGATGACTTCGAACATGTGCCGCCGTCCGCACCGGCCTTCCGCATGGCTTCGCCCAGAAGAGCGCGAATCGCGTCGGGGTCATCGCGCTCCACGAAAAGATCGGCCACCCGCGCACGCTTGAGCGCCAGCGCGGGCGAATCCTGACGCACGACGCCCAGGTAGCCGACCAGCCGCCCGCCGTCATAGGCTCCCAACACGAATGGCGGGTTCGGTCTGCTCTCGGCGGCGAAATGCCAGCGCAGCGTTTCCGCGTTGCGGTACGCCAGCAGCTTCAACTCCTCTTTGCGCTTGCGTTCCCACAGCTCATCGAATTCGCCGCCGATCTTCTCCGGGTCTATGAGACGAAGATCGAATCGCCCTCGCCCTAGGCGGCGATGCCGACGGCGCACGGCGGACTCCGCCCACAAGGCCGGCGCGAGGGCCACGCTGCCGGCGCAGGCTAAGGGCCCTCGAATACCCTTTTTTCCGCAGTCCGGCGTTGAGAAAGCCCGCCCCGCGCAACACCCAGTACAGGCTCCGGCCGTATTCGGGCTGCGGGAGGGGTTGGAGCTTGAGGAACTGGAAGATCTTCGAGACCTGGGGCGCCGTCGTCGTGTTCAGGAGCAAATCAACGCCGCTCTGTTTGACGAAGGCCATCACCAGTTGCAGACTGTTGCCCCGAAAGTCCGGGGCCACCACGAGGCTGCCCGCCACCGCCGCCCGAAGGGTCCGGCCCCCAAAGTCATACAAGTGGGCTAGGTTTATCAGGCAGCCAACTAGCTTGCCGCCCTCTTCGAGCACCCACCCCTTGCTAAGGGGCGGCCCCCCGGCACGGGCCGGGTTGCGGTCCCAGAGCCGTTGCCAATTTCCCCTCGTGGGCGTGTGCCAGCCGGCCGAGCGATTCAACTCGCCCACGCCTTCCAGGTCGCCATAATCCACTTCGCGCACCGACGCCATGCGTCCCGCTTCTCCTCAGACGCCAACCGGATCAACGACGTTCTGCGGGGCATCGTCCAGCCTTTCGATCGCGACATGGGCCGGCGCCGGATAGGTGTCACCGAGACCCCAGCAGTAAGTCGAGCCGGCCCTGGCGAAGCCCGAACGCTCGGCGAAGAAGCTTGCGCAAGGCGCAGTGCGGTCGGTCGGGATCAGCGTCGCCCGCAGTTCTCCCAGGCCCAACGCGCGCCCTGATTCGACGAGCGTGTGGAGCATCACCTGCTCGACCCCACGACCCATGACGCGGCAGCTCAGCACGAAGTCGGCGATTTCTCCCCGCATGCCATCCGCCGCCAGGCTCGCGATTCCGGTCAACCCGTAGTCGTCGAACCGGTCCGAAACGCGGAAGACGAAGACGTGATGCCCTTCCTGCCCCGCCCAGTGGAGGAACTGCACTTCGGTCAGCCGGCGCGTCGTCAAATTCATCTGGTTGGTCTTGTTGAGCAGTTGGGCGGCGCGGGCGAGGTTCTCCGAGCGCAAGCGATCGACGGTGACGCGCAACCCCAGCGAGGCGAGAAACTCCTCGACCGACTGGGCCGAATTTTTCATCTCGTTGCGCTGCCGCTCGGAGACGTACATGCGGGTGCGGGCGCGGTCCTCCTCACTGAGGGCAGGGCTGTCGAAGCACGTCAGCTCGACCAACGCTTTCTCGTACAGCATCTTGTCGGCCGGCCATTCCGGCACAAGCACCTGGGGATATGCCTCGCGGACACGCGCACGCTCGGCCGGGTTGTCGTCGATGAAAACAACGGAGTCCAGCCCCAGGTTGAGGTCGGCGACCAGCTCGCCCAGGTTCTTGACCTTGTCGTCCCAGTTGATGCGCCAACCCGCGAAGTCGCCTCGGCGCAGGGCCATTTCCGGATGCCGGTCGATGGCCTCCAAGGCGACCGCTTCGGTATTCTTGCTGACGATCCCCAGGAGGATGCCGCGTTTGGTCAGCGCCTTGAGCGCCCGCTGAAAAGCGGCTAAGGCTTCCCCGATCGGATGGTGTCCGCCCAGTTGCAGGTTCTCCCAGCCGGCGTCGCCGACGATGCCGCCCCACAGCGTATCATCGAGGTCGAGGACGACGAGTTTCCGCCTCATCCCCTTGATGGCGCGCACGGCGGCCTTGATGTCGGCGGCGGCGTGACGAAACACCTCCGGACCGAACGCGATTTTGCCCATGTGCCACAGCTTCGGCGTGCTGGCGACCGCGCCCGCCAGCGCCACCCATCTGCCGGCGTCGAGCAGGTGGATGTTCGGGTCGTCGGCGACCGCCTCGGCCAGCCGGGCGTTCATCCGCAGCAGGTGATAGCCGGGACCGACCTTCGCGTTCATGTTCAAGAGTCCCAGTCCGCGGTCGTAGCCGGGCCAGGTCCAGGTCGGAACGAGCAGAACCGCGCCGCGCCGTGCCGCCGTGCGCAGGCACTCGGCGAAGCGATCGACTTCCTCAAGGATCGTGTCCGTGGCCGCCGTCTCGCCGCGCACGAGCTGGGCAAAGGACTTGATGGCCGACTGCGGCCGCGTCCAGACCACGGCCGTCTCCGGTTCGTCTCGCCAACAATCCGCGCTGCCGTCGAGCAGGACCGAGATCACTTGATCGAATGGGGCGACCGTGCAGCGAAACACGGGTGGTTCCGTGTCAGCCCGCAAGAACGGGGCCAGGCCGTCCACGGTGAAATCCGAGACGAGCAGACAGCGGCATTCCTTCGGTTTCATCTCTCCATCCCGCCGGGGCGTTCGAGAACTCATTTCGGCCAGCCGGCTATCGGGGCCAGACCCTAGGTTTGGGCAGCGTTGAGTTGATGAATGTGGTCCGCCAGAGAACCCACCGTGCGGAACGGATTCTTCTCCTCCGCGATGCCGGCACTGTCCATCAAGGACGAGGCGAGGTCCACCGTGCCTCCCAGGCGCTGCTCCAGACTGATGAGTAGCGAAACCAGGCCGACCGAGTCCAGGACGGCGCCGCTGCCGACCAGATGCGTCTGCTCGCCGACGGTGCCGGCGTCCGGCCGGACGGACGCGACCGTTTCGAGAATGGTAGACAACAGGTCGTGCCGACTCTGTCCGGTTTTCGCGTGCATGAATCCGCGCCCTCGTCGGGATGGGTAATGACCCTTATCTGTCGAACGTTTCTTCTTCCGAGGCGCCCCGCTCCACCAGTTCGACGGGAATTCGATCACGTCCCATCAGCCAGGCGATCCGCCGGCCTCGGAAGGCAACGGCGGCAACCGGCCTCTGTAGAGCGAACAAGCCCCGCGCCCGTAGATCCCGGAACGCCGCGTCAATGTCCTCTGTAGAATAGCACAGGTGATTCAGACCGCCACCCTTGTTCAAAGAGTTGGCGAGCTTGCTCTGGGGACCATCGGGAGCAACCAGTTCCAGATAAGTCGCGTCCCCGGGCAGCTTCAAGAACCGTACGTAAGCCGTCTGCACCGGGTCGTGGATGATACCGCTGTGGACCACGTACCCGTAGGACTCGACGTATTGAACCGTCGCCTTCTCGACATTTTCCACGACAACGCCGACGTGATGGACGTTCATAAGCATGGCGAAGGAGATCGTTGGGTATCAACCGAGTGCGGTTGCGGCGGTCCCTCGGACCCAGCAGCTTGCCGAAGGTCGACGGCAATGACGTCGGAATGTTGCCGGTTTTTCATCGGCCTTTCGAGCTGTCACGCAACGCGTAAAAGACGTAGGTTTCGTTGGCCGGACGGTCAAACACCGCGACCTCGGCGAAGCGTTTCTGAAACAGGGGAACCTCGTCCGGGATGATTTTTAATACTTTGCCGAAACTCCAATTGTGGTTGCCCGCCTTTAAGTTCTCGACCCGCTCTGGTAACGAAAGCAACACGGGACGTCCTGTTTCGTTCTCCAATTGTTCGATCATCGCCGTGAAATCATTCAGCGTCAAAGTGCCGGCATGAGAAGGGTTGAAGCTCGCGTAGCTACGGAAACTTCTTCCACGGGCGAGGTAAATGTCGTTGGGCACATAGTACGGCAAGGCGTCACCGAAATAATCCGGTTCGCATATCAGGATCGTGCTAGGATCTCTGGTCGCCAGAAATTGCGCCGCGTTTTTACTCTGCGAAAACGGCTCGTTACCGTAGCGGTAGCAGGTGAAGTAAAATTGTATGAGGACATGGGCCGAGAGGACGAGGAACAGTCCGGTCAGGAGCCAGCGCCAAAACCGAGGATGAGTGGGGCCGTCCCAGACGCGCTGCATCCACAGGAGCGAGAGCAGAAACAGGGTGAGCACGCTCACATGCCGATCCTCCGCGAAATAGAATACGCGGGAAAACACTCCGGCGATCAGGAACGCGGTCAGGAACGCAATCCGCGGCGCGGACGCCCGCAAGAACACCACGAGGACGGCGAACGCCGCCAGGTCGAAGGGGCGCAGCCATTCGGCCTTCCCCATCTTCTTGAGCCGCTCGTAGGGATGAGCGCCCGTGAGCATGCAGATGGTCCAATCCTGACTGTCGGTGCTTGCGGACAAAAGGGCCTCGGCAACTTTCCCCTTGTCGATAGCGGGTAACCCCGAGGAAGCGGTCGATTTGGCCCCGTTAATAAGATTATCCCCGCTCGGCCAGACCGTGTAAGCCAGGGCCAACCCACCGAGGCCGGTAAGGACGACCACGATACCATGAGCCCACAACCGCTTCCGCCAGGGGCGATCCGGGAACCTCCACGGCAGCAGCATGATGGCGATCGCGCAAAAGGCCCCGTAGATGTTCGTGTTGGCCAAAAGCGCGTTGCAGACGCCGGCAATCCACGGGGAACTTTCGCGCGGCCGGCTGTATTCCCCGGCAATCAAGAACAGAAACACGGCGGAGATGCCGTAGTTACGGGCCATCACCGAGAACAGAAACAGCGGCAAGATCCCCGCCAGAAATAGGATGCGATGGGCAAGCGGGAAAGGACTGCGGAAAAAAAACAGGCCGGAGAAAGTCAGGGCGACGAGAACGGAGACGACTTTCAAAACGATCGTATTGTTGCTGATACAAGATGCTGCTTCCAGCAGGAGATACCAAACGGCCGGGTGCCCCTCATCGACCAACCGGGTCCGAACGAGGTCCACGGGATTGTCCGCCGAACGCGCCAGCGAAAGGGCCCGCATTTCATCGCGAGAGATGGCATGATATCCGCTCAGCAGTGACACCGTCACGGCATAAAGTACGAATACCCCGATCGCCCAGAGGGGCGTCCGGGTAAGTTGGCGGGGCTGTTCGATGGGGGCGTTCATTCCGCGAATCCCGTTAATAGAGTTCGAGTAAGTCACGAATCGGCGGCCTCCCTACCTACAACAAGTCAACGCATTCCGACCGGGACTCCGTTGGCTTTCCTCTGCCGTCGCAGCCGCGCGCATCCCCCGCAACAACTCGGAGAAGCCGCTTAATTCCGCCTCGAATTCGATGTCCGAAATGTCGTCAGCGTCGAGAAAGCGCCGCAGAGCGAACCGCGGCGTATCAGTGTAATTGAATCCGGGGTCGCACGTGACGGCACTGGCAATGTCCTGCGCGGTCAGGCACGGCCAATGGTCCTCCGACCAGATGCCGCTGGGGTAACACAGATGCACCAGAGGTTGCTTCACCAGGCCGGCCAATAAAGCTCGATTCTCGATCAACTCTTGGGCGGCCAAATCCAGGTCGGTCGGGAAGCGGTGTCGGTGGGTATGCAGCTGAATGTCGATCCCGCCGTCGGCCAGTGCCCGGACCTCGTGGTCTTCCATGATGTGCAGCGCCCGGCTGGCGACGAGAGCCTCGTAGTCGATGCCGAGATGTTTGGCCAACTCACGGGCCAGTTCGCCGCGCTCGTGTTCATTCAGGTGTGTCTCGCCGTACTCAATGATGTTTTCGC
The DNA here is from genome assembly GCA_963767535.1 of uncultured Planctomycetota bacterium. Classification (GTDB taxonomy): domain Bacteria; phylum Planctomycetota; class Planctomycetia; order Gemmatales; family Gemmataceae; genus JAJPHU01. The sequence goes on along the minus strand of CAVYEC010000003.1, from coordinate 1,122,968 downwards.
GCAACCGCTCTTTTTGGCCCACATCGGTCAAGTCGTCGCGCGCAGACGGTTCGGGAAGAAGCCTGTCGCCGTCGAGCGAGGTCTTCTTGGTTTTCCAGAATAGATAGCTTACGACCAGGCGGAAGATCGGGGACTTTTTGGCCATGTAGTACGTCGTTACGTAAACGGTGGCCGGGAGGCCGTATTGCCGCAACAACTCACCCGCCTGGCTGAACGTGCTGTAAAACCCGTCGTCGATGGTTAAGACCGCGGCGCAGGGCGGGAGGCGGTCCTCCTCCAAGGCTTGCAGTGCGGAGGCCAGATCGAGCACGGGATAGCCTTGACGAGTCAGACTCTCCAGGCGTCGCCGCATGGTCTCCGGGCGCATGAACAAGCCGGGCCGAAAACAGTGCTCGTCGCCGACCGACCCGCCGTGAAAGCAAAGAATACGCAAGCCCCGCCGCGTCACCCGGCGGGCGAGCCGGAAAAGACCGAAGGCACGGCTCAGATACAAGAAAGCTTGCTTGACGGGCTTACGCATCGTGACGGCCTTCTCCCAGACGCAAGCGCCTCCGCAGGGAGCGAACGAGATCGCCGGAAAAGTCCCGGAGGCTTTTCCAGTACAACTTGCGGTCCCCCGGAAAGAGTAGATCCGTATGGACGGTGGGGTTGAGCGACAGCAGGAAAAAATCCAGTACGGAGGCGAGCCGTGCCGTCAGCGGTAGCTGCCTGGCTTTCAACCGACTCCAGACGTAATTCACCTCCCCTGGGAAGGTATTTCGGCAGCGGACTCCCAGCGGGAAGGTGGTCACGGGATCCGGCAGGGGGCCGAGGAAGGCATCGGCCAAAAGCAGCGGGAAATCAACGCCGGCGAACAAGGCGAGGTGCAGCGACCCCCAGAAACGACCGTTCAACTCCATGAAATAAAACTGGTCCGTATGAGGATCCCAGCGATATTCCAGCATGGCGACCCCCTCCCAGTCCAGGCGCCGGAACTTGGCCAGGGCGTCGTCACGGATGGTGGGGAGCCAGACGCTCTCGCGGAGAGAGGACACACCGCCGTCGTGGGGGACTTCGTGCAGGCGGCGGTGCATGAACTCGGCCAGCAGTTGCTTGTCTTTGCCGAGGAAAAATACGCCCACACCCCGGCCGGGCACATAACCCTGGATCAACACCTTGTCATAGCGCGCCCGCAAGTCGATCAGGATGTCATGGGCCGCATCGACCGTATCGGCCCGATGTACGGCCCCTCCTTCCCCGCGCCGGCTGTAGCAGGCATCCACCTTGAGAAAGAGGGGAACACCGAGTTTCCCCAATTCCGCCCGATCGGGAAGTGCGTCGGCGCTTTCCACCAGCAAACTGGGGGGTAGATGACCACCGGCGCCCGCTTCCCCGCCGTTTTCGAGGAAACGGCGAAAGACATCGCATTTACTCATGCCCCGATAGACGATGCTCGCCTCTCGGCTAAAGGGGAGAAGAGGGGCAAACTGGTCGAAGGCCGGCCGCAACGCCAGCAGGAGACTTTCCGACGGAATCAGCAGGTCGATCCGATTCCTCGCCACGTATTCTCGCAGCCAATCGAGAAAATGAGCCGCTTCATAGGGCGGGCAGACCACGGCGGCGGAGGCATAGTTCGATTTCAGCCCCAGCGCATCGCCCTGCCGCGCGCAGGCGTGAACCGGATATCCTCCGCGGCCGAGCGATCGGATCACACCGATGGCACCCATCGTTTGGGCGTCGGCCACCAGGATCGGGTGTTCATGTCGCCGGCGAGGCGGGCTGTCCATTTTCGATGGCCGAGCTGTGGTGCTGGCGACAGAGGCGAGCGATGTTGTCGATGGCATTGTCGATCAATTCGAGGCAAGTACGGAAATACGCTTCCGTCAGGCCGTAGGGATCCTCTACATGAGGACGACGGGCGGTGCACCACAATCCTAGCAAAGTGACCTGGGCACCGTGGCCGCCGCGGAGGAGTTCGAGTTCCCGTCCATGCCAGGGTTCCAGACCGATCAACAAATCCCCAGCCGCAATCTCGATGTCGTCCCTGACGCGCGAACCGTGTTCGCTCAGATCCAGGCCCGCGCAACCCGCCAGGCGAGAGACCGTGTCATGCGCCGGATCTCCTCGACCCGCCCGCAGACCGAATGAGGCGGCACGAAGTCCGACAGAACGGGCCCGTGCCTCCGCATAAGGACTGCGGCAAATGTTCCCCTGGCATACGAAAATGAGGCGGTGGACCGACCGCCAGTCCACGGCGCGGTATCGTCCAAAGAAGCCCAGGCGATCCTGCCACCAGAACCACAGGTGGCGCAGGAGAGCTTGTTTGCGACCATAACGTCTGCCGATGGTTTCCTGCAAATTCAACAACTTTTTGCTTCCCTAAAGCGTCGGGACAACGACTGTTTCATTTGACTTCGGACCTGCTGCGCAGCCGCGTAAAACACGAAGGTTTCGTTACCTTCACCCAGGAACGACGCCACCTCGACGAAACGCTCCTGGAACCGTCGAACTTCATCCCGGACGACGATGAGGTCCCGGCCAAAACCTCCCTCGTTTCTCCCTTCCTCATATTGTTCGATGGGGAACGGAAACGCGACGAACACCCGGCGTTGCGTTTCGTTCTCCACGCGCTCGACCGCCTCCTGGATATCGGCCAATTTAATACTGCGGTTATACGGTGCGGTAAAGGTCACATACGGACGGAAACGCCCCTCGCGGATGTTATAGATGTCGTTGGCGGCGTAATAAGGCAGAACGTCTCCATAAAAATCCGGTTCGCAAACTACGATCGTTTTCGGATCGCCGGACGCCAGGAACCGGCCGGCGTTCTTGCTCTGCGAATAAGGATAACGCAGGGTGACGTAGGAGGTGAAGATCCCCATCACGGCGTGGCACAAGAAGGAAAGAAACAACCCCGTTAATATCCAGCGCCGATACCGTGGGTGCGATGGGCTGTCCCAGGCGATGCGAATCCAGAACAGCGCGAGCAGAAACATCGTCAGGACGCCGAGGTGCCGCTCGTCGGCGGGGTAAACCAAGCGGGCGAACAGCCAGGCGAGGAGGAACGCGGACAGAAAAGCCATGCGCAGGGCGGACGCCCGCAGCAACCACACGATGGCGACCAACCCTGCCACGTTGAAAGGGATGCGCCAGGCGTTTAGTCCCAGCTTGGTGAGCCTTTTGGTCGGATCATAGCCAGTGAGCAAGCATGCGGTCCAGTTCCGGTTGTCGGCCGAAATGGCCTCGACGGCCTGGGCAACCTGCTGGCCCGTTACCACGGTTCGCCCCGAAGCGGCGACCTGATAGTTCCGGTTAACCAGATTGGCGCGGCTGGGCCAGACCGTGTAAACCAGTGCCAAACCGCCCAGCGCGGTGAGCAGAACGACGATCCACCACGAGCGCTGCTGTTGGCGCGGCGAGTCGTGGGCGAATCGCCACGGCAGCAGCATGAATCCGATCGCGCAAAAAGCGCCATAGACGTTCGTGTTGGCCAGGAGCGCGTTACACAGCCCAATAATCCACGGCGAACTCTCGCGCGGCCGACTATGCTCCAGCGCAATCAGGAATATAAATACGGCGGAGATGCCATAATTCCGGGCTATCACGGAATAGATATGCAGCGGCAGCACCCCCAGCAGAAACAATAGGCGATGGGCAGGGGGGAACGGGCTGCGAAAGAAGAATAGTCCGGAAAAGATCAAGGCCGCCGAAACGGATACGACCTTCAAAACGACCGTGTTTTTGCTGACGCACGACGCGGCCCACAGCAAGAGATACCATACGGCCGGGTGGCCCTCGTCCGCCAGGCGCGTGCGAACGAGGTCCAGCGGATTGTTGGCCGAGGCGCCAGCGACAGCGCCCGGGTTTCGTCGCGCCAGACCTCATGATGACCGCTCAAGAACGCCACCGCCGCGGCATAGACGGCGAAGACCAGGATCGCTCCGAAAGTCGATACCGAAGAGCGGGGAACTTGGTGGGTGATGGAACTCATTTCGCGTCATTCTGGACGAAAATCGAAACGGAGGGCGGCGAAGCAACTTCTCCCCGACAGTTACAGACCCTCAATCAATGATTGACCAGCCCGAAGCGCTAGTAAGGGACGCCCCTCGCTCGCGCTTTGGGCTAGTCAAAACGTAAGGGCCTCTTAATACCACGAATCGCTCTCCGCGAGGTGGAAGCTGCCGCCGATCAGTGCCGGCTGGCCGGCCGTGGCGTTACTGTCGCCGTCGATGAACAGTCGTTGACCTAGCTCAAAGCCCATCATGGCCAGCAAGAGATACGTATGGTTGCGCCCCCGGTTTAGATGAGCATCGACGACGGCCTTGACCGCCGGGGGGTTGAAGACGCCGCGATCGAGACAGCGCTCGCCGAGCAGGAGTTTTTGCACCAATAGGCGCAAGTCTTCACGCAGCCACAACCCCAGGCGCTCGTAAGGCTGGTAGCCGCGGACGCCCAGCTTCGCCAGCACCTTCATACGGAACTTGCTGAACGCCTGGACCCACGGCCCCGCCCCCATCCGGGCGCCCGTGTTGGCGTTCGTGATATTGAGGAAGGCCGGCATGTGGCGGCGCAGAATGTGCGTCTGAATCTTGTCGCCCAGTTTCAATTCCGGCGGCGCCGCCAGGAGCAGGTCGATGAGATCGTTATCCATGAACGGCAGTCGCGTTTCCACCACGGACCCGAAGACCGCCATCGACATGGCCGTCTCGCGCCGGAGACGTTGGCAGAGGAATAGATGCGACACCCGTTGGACGGGCGGAGCGACTCCGTCGGACTCCTTCAGACACTCCCTCAGCGACGCCCGCGCCAGTTCCTCCATCTGGCCCTGATAGGGCGGCGCGAACAGCGCTTCGCCCCCTGCCTCGTCCAACAAGGTGCCGGTCTTCATGCGGGCGAATAGCCATGCTTCCAGATCGCCGGAGTCGCGCAGGGCCAGGGTCTCGGGATCCAACGAGAAGTTATACGCCTTGTCCATGTGCAGCAGCTCGCCCGCGTGGCCGCGCAACAGGACCTGGATGCCGAGTTGACGGTACAACGGCAAGGTCGGCATGACGATGCCGGTACACGAATAATGGCCGTCCGTGAGGTAAACGTCATGCCGCAGGTGCTCTTCAAAGATCGTCAGAAAGTGCGTGTTGAGCAGATGGGAGTGGTGCTTCCGGTTGGTCAGCCGGGCCATCTGTTCGGCGCAGGCGAGGTCGAGACTGCCCTCCATCCCCAGGCAAACCGTCGTGACGGAGCGGTTGGGGTCGAGGACGCCGAGAATTGTTCGGGCGTCCAGTCCGCCCGATATCGAGATGCCCAGCGGCTCATCGCCGCGCGAACGCCGCGCGATGGAGCGGGTAAAGGCTTCGTCGATCTCGTCGAGGAGCGCCCGCTCCGACTGGCCGCCGGCGGAACCGTTGCCCTCCGGCCGCCAGTAACGGTCCTGACTCAGCCGTCCCTCGTCGGCCGTGTATATCAGCCAGCCGGCGGCCGGCAGCAGCTGGACCGCTTCCAGCAGCGTGTCCTCGCCGAGGAACTGGCTGTACATGAAGAACTGAGCTAGGCCGCGCGGATTGAGCTGGCGCGACAGCTCGGGATCGACCAATAATGCCTTGATCTCGGAGGCGAACAGCAAGCGTCCCGGCAAGACCGCGTAATAAAGCCCTTTCATGCCGAAGCGGTCGTTGGTGAGAAGCATTCGGTGCTGGCGCACATCCCAGATGGCGGCGGCGAAGGTGCCGTGCAAGCCGCAGAAGAATTTCTCGCCTGTGCTTTCATAGCCGTGCAGCAGCAGTTCCGCATGGCTGTCGCCTTGAAAAACATGCCCGGCCGCGGCGAGAGCCTGGCGCTGTTCGGCGTAGTCGTAGACCTCGCCATCCATCACGGCCAATAGTGAGCCGTCCTCGTTCGAGGACGGCTGCTCGGCGGTGTTGACGAACCCCAGCGATACCCGGCCCAGCCCCAGGTCGTTCGCAGCGCTGACGTGGCGATCTTCCTTGTACCAGGGATGGTGCTTCAGCCGCCGGCCCATCTCCGCCAGGTCGGTGGCGAGGCTGGATCGGTGCACGCCGCTGACAATGCCAAAGATGCCCGGCATCTTCTCTGTCTCCTCAGGTGAACCAAACCGAGCCGCGACGGGAAGGGTTCGGGTTCCATTCGTCCCTTCCCGTCGCGGCAAGATTAAAGCGGCGGATGACTCTTCCGCCACCGTCAGCCTACCACGAAAACGATGCGGAGGTCCGACCCCCCCGCCTCGGAGCTATCGCTACCGCTGCGAAAAAGGCGGGTGATGGGGCAAGTAGTCCTTGATTTTCGGGCCGAGCAGTCGGCCGCACTGGTCGGCCCCCGCCTGGTTCAAATGCGTCAGATCCACGAAGCCGGAGTCGTCGATGGCGTCCCGGAGGTCCAGGATCGGCGGCATGTCCGCGCCGAAAGCACGTCGCAGCGGCGCCGTTACGGCTTCGTTGACATTCGGGGGCATACGCTTGCGAAGCCGCGAGTTCTCGGGCATCAGGATGATGACGACCTCCGCGCCGTGCGCCCGCAGATCGCCGATGAGGCGGACCAGGATCGCTGGCGCCTTGGACGCCTTCTCATAGGTACGCCAGTCGAACGCGCCGAGGTTCTCGAAGAATTTATCCTCTTCCTTGAGCGTGGCCTCGGAGAAATGGTCCACGAAGAACAACCGGACCATGTCGCGCCAGGGGCTGCGGCGATCGTCGCCCGTCTGTCGCTCCTGGATGCCGAAGCGGCGGAACAGGTCGGCCCGTGCGTCCAGCAATTTCCCCTCCGTGCCGACGCTGATGTCGTGACGGTGGGTGAAGAACCAGATGGTGTTGCGGGCTGCGATGGCGGCGTTGCGGAAATCCCCCTCACGCAGCGCGCCGAGGAAGTTTGGCGTGAGATTGCCGGGCTTGGTATCGAGCAACTGGTGCGGGCCGACGCCGACAAGCACTAGGTCCGGACGCAGCCCGCTTTCGGGCAGTACGCGAGCCGGCCCAGGCAGGTCGGCCATGCCCACGCCCGCCGCCCCCAGACCGAGAAAGCGACAGGACACCCCGGCCTCGGTGGAAAGCACACGCAGAGGGATCGCTTCGCGGACGTTCGAGAGGCCGAGAATCACACAAAGATACTCGTCCGACCCCACCCGTCCTTCCTGATATTCGCGCCGGGCGCCCTCGACCCGATCGCGGTTGTCTTCCAGAAATCCGGTGCCGGCGGTGGCCTTGGGCAGCCACGCCAAGAGCGCCGTATTGTCGAAAAGCAGGAAAACACCGTTGAACGCCACGCACCACAGAAGCATGCAAGCGGCGACCGGAAGGTAGGGACGGAATCGAATCAAGGCAATCATGGGGAAACCCCGTTGGCTTCAAAACCGCTGGTAGAAAAAGGGGCTTACCTGATCTGCCAGGCAATAGGCGACGAGCAAGTGCAGCACGACCCACGCGCAGCGGAGATAGAATTGCCATCCAGGCATGTCCGGAATGGGGGTTAACCAGGCCGTAAGCTTGGGGTGCATGGCTTTCTCGACCTCAGATGAGGAAAAGCGTCATCAAGGACCAGGCGACAAATTCAAACGTCACCACGACGGCGACCCCGCGAATCCACGGGTTGGCCTTGTAAGCCTTGAGCCTCTTGCCGCCGAGGACTTTTTGCAGGAAATGCCCGTAGGCGAGGACGACACTCACGCCAATTCCGTGGAACAGCCCCCAGCGCAAAAAGGGAATCGTCAGGCCGTGCCAGGCCCCGCAGAACAAAAAGGCGATGGTGACGGCGACAATCGCGCACAGCAAGGGCCGGCGGGCGTCCGTTTTTCGCATCAAGTACACCTGGGCGGGAATGAAGAGATTTCGGCGGATAGCCTGCGATAAGGAAATATGCCAGCGGTCCCAGAAATCGACCAGATTGCGCGCCAGGAGCGGCCTGTTGAAATTCTCCGGCGTCGGTATGCCGATCAGCGTGCCGACGCCCACGGCGATATCGCTGTAGGCGCTGAAGTCCAAATACAACCAAATGTAAAAGACCTGCATTTCGAAGAAGAGATACCAACCGCTCGACTGGAAATCGGTCAGAAACACCTTTTGCAAACAGAAAGCCAGCACCAGTTTCTTGAAAAGCCCGTTGGCAATCCGTTCCATACTAACCAGGACATCGCGGCTCGTCGCCAGTTTGGGGGGTGCTGTCTGCTCCGCGAACTCGTCGTAGGCCTGGATGGGTCCGGCCGCCAGCATGTGGAACGGGAGCAAATAATTGACGGTTGAAGGCAGGTCCGGCGGCGGATGGCGCTTCTCGTAGACCGCGCGCACGACCTCGATCATGCGGATGGCGATGTAAGAGAACCCGATGATCGATAAGGCGTTCCCCAGCGTCGTCAGGCCGAGCTGTTCGGTCAAATCGGCGCGCTTGTGCAATATAAAAAGGCCGAGAACGCACAGGCCGAGGAGCGCGGCCCATGCCGCCGCGAAGCGCGTTCGAGCGGCCAGGCGGAGCAAGACAAAAACGAAAAGGACCGCGCCCCCAAGAAACAGGGCGTTCCAGCGCAACAGGAACGCCAAAAAGCCCATGTTCACCGCGGCGAACACCCATTTGCGCGGCGTCGCGCGGGTCCAGGGCACCAACAGTACGAAGGCGGCGGCGCAGGCAACCCAGAAATCGACTTTATTCAGCGCGATCAACGAACCATTCATGGTACGTTCGCTTTACTTCCTCATCACGAATGTCTTGACCGGAGCGGCCTTGTCCAGATCCAGCTCGTAAGCCCGCGCACCGTTGCCGGCGGCTTCATGCGGTATGAAGCCGAAGCGGTCGTAAAGATCTTTCACCAGCCCGTTCTTCGCCGTGGGGATGTAATGGCCGGTCAGTCTGCGATCGCCCTTCCGCCGGGCCTCTTCCGTCAGGGTGTTGAAGAAAAACTCCTCGGCGGTTCGGGCGATGACCCGACAGCTCATGAGCCAGGTGTCGATTCGCCAGCTTCTGGGGACGGCCTCGGGATCCAGCACCGCCAGGATCACGGATACCAAGCCGTGATCGCCGAAGCGGTCGGTCATTCGCAGCGTCAACCCGATCGCCGCAGGGTGGGCGAGCATCCGACGGAGTTGGTCGGCGCTGTGGCGGCGGGTGGTGACGTTGAACTGGTTGGTCTTGCCGATGAGCTGGACGACCCGGTCGAAGTCCGCGTCGTCGATGGGCCGAACGTCGCCGACCATGTCCAGCGAGGCGAGGTAGTCGTCGAGGGAGTCTAAGGAGGAGGCCAGGTCGCGGCGCTGGTTCTCCGCCCGGTATTGCTCGACCCGCTGACGATCTTCTTCGGTCAGCCCGACCGTCTCGAACCACAGGCCGCGTTCCAGGGCGCGGATGTATTCGGAAGGATCGGTCACTTCGATCACTTCCACCTCGGGCAGGGTCTGCCGGATCAGCTCGCCCTCGGCCGGGTTGTCGTCGAAGAAAACGAAGCTGTCCAGCCCCAGTTGCAGGGTCTTGGCGATCCGCTTGAGTCCCTGGGCCTTGGGTTCCCAGCTCGCCTCGAAGTGGGCGAAGTCGTCCATCTTCAAGATCATGGCCGGGTTCTCCTCGAACGGCCCGCGCGTCGGCGGGATTGTTCTTGGAGCAGACGGCCAGGACCACTCCGCGCTTGCTCAGGCTCTTAACGTGCTTCTGAAACGCGCGGAAAGCTTCGCCGTCCGGCCCCTCGCCGAGGCCGACGCCCAGCGATCCGGTCTCGCCGACGACGCCGCCCCAGAGCGTGTTGTCGAGATCCAGCACAAGGACTTTCTTCGGGCCGGTGAGCATGGCCCGGATGCCGGCCCACAAGTGTTCGGACAGCCGCACGGTGCCTGCTTCGCTAAACGGTTGCTTCGTCCAAAAATAGCGGCGATGGTCGTAGAAGCGCTCCCGGCCCATCACGCCAGAGATCTGTTCGAGGTCGGCGAAGTACGCCGCCGCGGGCAGGGTCTCGCGCAGCGCATCGTTGACGCGCCGCACGAGGGCCACATGGCCGTCCGCCCTGGCGCCGAGGCAATGGCCCAGCGCACCGGGGGTGATCCAGTCATAACCGACCTGAAGAATCCGTGCCCCGAGCTGTTCACGGATGAGCTTCCACGCCTGTTGCCAGAATGCGCACTCGTCGCCCACTCGATCGGCGGCCGAGCGGTTTTCGCCCTCGGACATGAGCCGTTGACTCCACGGCAGCAGGATGACAACGTCCGGCTTGCCTTCCGCCGCATCGGAGGTCAGCAGTTCCTGCATGACGTTGTCGTAGGCCCCCTCCGTCACCGTCAGGGCCGTCCCCTGGCCACAGGCAACCGCCGTCAGGGTGTTGGCGAGCCAGGAAGTCGTGCATTGGCCCAGAAGAAGGACTCGCGTCGCCGTCCGATCCGTCGCGCCGGCCAGGAGCGCGTGGATGATCCGCCCGGCCTTCTCGACGCCTTCGGCGTCGAGTTTCTGCCGGCACAGGGCATCCCGGAGCAACTCAAGCGCTTCGGAGGACCGAGATTGTTTGCGGAGGTCGGCTACTTGTTTGAAGCGGGCTTGCTGAGACATGCGAACCTCACCACTTAGCGCGTCCGTCGCCAGTAATAGCACTTGGAATCGACCCGGATCAGAGGATCCTCGATCCCGCGCTCGCGGCGGAACTCGTCCACGGCCTTACGACAGTAGGTCCAGGTATCCTCGCCGTAGTCGTCGATGATCGCGTAACCACCGACCGACAGCCGATCGTACAGGTTGGTCAGCGCGTCCCGCGTGGATTCGTAATAATCCCCGTCGAGCCGCATGACCGCGAGTTGGCCGATCGGGGCGGAAGGCAGCGTGTCCTTGAACCAGCCCTTCAGGAAACGGACTCGATCGTCGAGCAACCCGTACGCCTGGAAGTTTCGCTTCACGTCCTCCAGGCCTACCGCGAAATGCTGGTACACCTTCTTCATCACCGGCCCCTGATGCGCCTTCGCCTCAATGGGGAACTTCTCGGCGTCCGGTTCGGGTAGACCCTCGAACGAGTCAGCCACCCAGACGATACGGTCGGTGACGCCATAGACTTTCAGCACCCCGCGCATAAAGATGGTGGCCCCGCCGCGCCACACGCCGGTTTCGATCAGGTCGCCGGGGATGCCGCGCTCCAGGACATCGACAAGGCACGAGCGCAGGTTGTCGAACCGCGCCGATGGCAGCATCGAGACGGCCGGCCCCTTCATGTAATGCTGGATGAAGCCATGGACGAGGTGCAGTTCATCCGGCTCGTCCGCGTCCGGCTCCTCTTCAAACAGGGTGTTGGTCAGCGCCTTTTTCAGCAGATCGATATACAGGCCGATCGCGGCGTGTTGGGCGTACCTGGAGGCGGCCTCGCGGAACTTCGGTTTCTCGCTTGTCACGTTCATTCCTCATTCCGGTTCGGGCCGGGCTGGATCGGTTCGACGTACTCCACAATGATGCCGCGCGTGTAAATGGGCGGGATGAAGTTGATGCGGATAGGGCCCGCGTCCACCGGCCGCGTTTCGAGCAGTTCAACGCCGTTGGCCTTCAATTCGTCGCTGGCTTTCTCCAGGCTGTCCACCTGCAGGGCGATGTGGTGCAGCCCCCCCATTCCCTTGTTGAACTTCGCGAGCTTTCCGCCGCGCGGGAGAATGAATTCGATGACCCCGCCCGTACCTTCCGTGAAGACGCACTCGGCCTCATATTCCGCGATGTAATAGCGCCGGCCTTCTTTCAGGCCCAAAAGCGCCAAGAGGTTCCGCATCTGTTCTTCGTCGGGAACGATGATGCCGACGTGATGAAGGGTGGAAGGCAAGGCGCAACTCCCGCCAGGAGCCTATTTCTTGGAACGCTGCCGGTCAATGAGCTGGACCAGTTCCCCGACGTTCTTGAGGCTCGCCACTTCCGAGCTGCTAAAACGCACCCCGAACGCTTTCTCGACGTTGACGATCAGGGTGACGTGCATGAGCGAATCCCAGCCTTCGATGTCCTTGGCCGTCGTCGTGGAGTTGAGGCTCAAATCCTCGTTATCGAAAACTTCCCGAAATACCTCGTTCAGCCGTTCCAATGTGTTGTCCATCGAATGAATGCTCCTCTGTGCCGAAGTCCGGGTTGGCGATTACGAGAAATAGATAGTCTCTTATTTTAGAGAAAGCTCGACCGCGATCATCCCCTGCCTTAATCGATCCAGAGAGCAGTTGGCCACTTTTGCCAAATGCCCTGGCAGTTGGCAAAGTGGGGTTCGTCGCGCAAAACAATTCTGGTAAACGATTAGCGTCAAGAAAAGAGTACGACTTTGCCACTTTGCCTCTTTGCCAACACCCCCGCCTTGAGAATTCAGTCTCCCAAAATGGGCTGTGGATCTTCTCTGTTTCGGGAGCTTGCCTGCCTAAAAGAGGACGGGCGAAGAAGCAGGTTCAGGCCCTCGTTCCCTCCAGGCAAGCCGTTGGGGACCGCAGGTAAACTTCGCTCCAGCGGGCCAGGACGAGAAGACTCCACAGGACGCTGCCGTGCCGGCCGGTGCCGCGCAGATGAGCCTGGTAAAGCTGGCGGGCGGTGGTCTGGTCCACCAGGTCATGCAGCCGGGCCTGGGGATCGAACACGGCCGCCTCGAACATCGGCCGCAGCGGGCCACGCAACCAGGCGTCGATCGGGATCTCGAAACCGTGCTTGGGTCTCCACAACACGTCGGCCGGCAGGCGTTCCCGGTAGGCTTGCTTGAAGACCCATTTGGTTTCGCCGCCGCGGATCTTCCAGCGCGAAGGGATTTTGGCCGCCAATTCGAGCAGTTCGTGGTCGAGCAGCGGCGGGCGCACCTCCAGGCCGTGCGCCATGCTCGCCCGATCGACTTTCACCAGAAAATCGTCGGGCAGCACCACGTTGACATCGGCGGCGATCATGCCACCAAGGGCGTCGTCGGGGCGTGCGGTGGCGTGGGCGTCGCGCAGCCGTTGCTCGGGCCGATGGCCGTTCAATCGCGCCGCCAGATCGCGGGCCATTAGCTGTCGCCGAAGCGGCGGCCGGCACAGCGACATCGTATTGGCATAGGCTTCGCCGGCATCGAGCGACAGGTTGGTCAACAGCGTCTTGGCACGCAGGGGTCGAGGCAGCCAGTCCGCCTTGGGCCAGCACCGCGCCAACGGTGCTAGCAAAACATGCCGGAACCAGCCGGGCAGCCAGTTCCGCAGCGCCGCCTCTTTCAGATCGTGGGCGTAGCGCGAATAGCCGCCGAACGCCTCGTCGCCGCCGTCGCCGGACAGCACCACCTTGACACCTCGGGCCGCCAACCGCGAGACCAGATACGTCGGGATGGCGGAAGAATCGGCAAACGGCTCGTCGTAATGATGCGTCAGCCGATCGACCAGCGACACCGCGTCGGGCGTCACGATTTCTTCAACGTGCCGTGTGCCGAACTGCCCGGCCACCTGCCGGGCGTAGGGCAATTCGCTGAACGATTCCTCGCGGAAGCCGATCGAGAAGGTTTGCAACGGGCCGTTGGTCTGGCCGGCGCAGGAGGCCACGATAACGCTGGAGTCCACGCCGCCGCTGAGGAAGGCGCCGACCGGCACGTCGGCGATCAGGTGCATGCGCACCGTCTCGGCCAACTTGGCCCGGATGCGCTCGTGCCACTCTTCCGCCGAAGGCTTCTCGTCCGGCTCGATCCGCAGCTGCCAGTATCGTCGGGGCGGCCGATCCAGCGAATCGGCATCGAGCGTCAGAACGTGCGCCGGGGGCAGCTTGTCGATGCGGCGAAAGATCGAGGACGAGCCGCAGACCATGCCGAATGCGAGATATTCCTCCAGCGCTGACGGATCGACTGCTCGCTCGACGGTGGGATCCGCGAGGATGGCCTTCAGCTCCGAACCGAAGATCAGTTTTTCGGCGTCCCGGTAGACGTATAGCGGCTTGATGCCGAGGCGGTCCCGGCCAAGGACGAGCCGGCGGCGTGGCCGGTCCCACAGGGCGAAGGCGAACATGCCGCGCAACCGTTCGACGAGTCGATCGCCTTCCTCCTCGTAAAGGTGAACGAGCACTTCGGTATCGCTGCGGGTGCGGAAGCGATGGCCGCGTGCTTCCAGACCCGTTCGCAATTCCTGGAAGTTGTAGATTTCGCCGTTGAAGACGATCTGAACGGAATCGTCCTCATTGCCGATGGGCTGATCGCCGCCGGACAGGTCGATGATCGACAGGCGGCGGTGAACCAGGCCGATGCCGGCTTCGTTCCAGAACCCCTCGGCGTCGGGGCCGCGATGGGCGATGGCATCACCCATCGGCTTCAACAGACCGCGGTCCACCGGCCGGGACGAATCCGCGTACAAAATGCCTGCTATGCCGCACACGTTGGCAACTCTTTCTGGGAATTGTCCATCCGTTTAAACGGATAATACCTCAACCCCGGCTTCGGAGTTCCGGTAGCGGATCACCCGAGCCGGCGTGCCCAGGGCGATGGCGTAATCGGGAATCGGTTTGGTGACGACCGAACCGGCGCCGATGACGCAGTGCTTGCCCACGTCGGCCATGACGATAGCCCGGTCGCCGATCCAGGTGTCGGTGCCGATGGTGATGCGCGGCCAGACGCCCGGCTGTTCGCGGATCGGCACGTCGAGCCGGTCGATGCCGTGCTGGGCGCTGCCGTTCATGATCGAAACGCCGGAGCCGAGCAGCACGTCATCTTCCAAGGTCACGTCGCCCAGGCAGCAACTCGCCCCGACGTAAACGCAACGGCCCACCTCGGCGGTGGGGTGCGAGAAAGTCGAGCCGAAGCTGAGGAAACAGTCCGCGCCGCAGCGCGGCAGGATCATCCGATAGAAAGCCCGCCGCAAATAAGCGCCGCTGATTCCGGGCAGCAGACTGAAGGCTTGCGACCAGCCCAAAAACACCGTGTTCGCTCCGAACACGAGGCTGCCCAGCCGGTACATCCCGAAAGCCGGCAGCACGAGAATCAGCGCCACGCCGTTGGCCAGCGCTTTGAGCGCGCGTTTCATGGATGGGATGGTCCCGTCGCCGCTTGGCTGCTCGGGGCGGCTTGTCCCGGCCGCCCGCACCAGTGCCGGCGCTGCCGGCGCAACCAGTCGATCCCGGAATACGGGAAGAAGCAAACCAGGCAGAGCAAGGCGGCCCGCATCGACCAGCGATACCTCAGCGACCGCGCGAAGCACGACCGTGCCTTGCGGGGTTCCCCGGCGTCGAGATAGGCCACGCCAAGTCCGTCCAGCAGCCCGGCGATTCGGGTACGCATCTCGGGGGACGCGCCATCCCCGCGCTCCGAGAGTTCGTTCCAGAAGACCCAGTTCGTCGCCGAGCATGGCCCGCCGGTCCCACGTCCCTTGCTCGCCGTGCAGACGCAGGGCGGTCAACGGTTCGGGGACATGATCCAGCGGATAATGCCGTGCAATCCGCAGCCAAAGGTCGTAGTCCTGGACCGTGTTGCCCGCCATCGCCGGATCGAACCGCCCGGAAACGGCAAGGACGGAACGGCGAATCATCACGCTGGAATTGAACATCGCGTTGCCGAGCAACAAATGCTCATAGCAATGGCCTTGAAGTTGGCCGGTGCGATCCGTCGGATAAACGGGATCGACGAACGCCCCGGCGCTCTCGCTGTACTGGAGGACGTCGGTGTGAACCAGCCCCAGCTCAGGATCGGCCTGGAAACGGGCGACCTGTTTTTCGACTTTCTCCGGCAGCCACCAGTCGTCCTGATCGAGAAAGGCGATCAACTCGCCCTCGGAGGAAAGGATGCCCGCGTTCCGCGCCAGGGCGACGCCGGCATTCTGTTGGCGGACCACGCTCAGACGCGAGCCGTAGGAGGCCAGGATTTCCGGCGAAGAATCGGTCGAGCCGTCATCCACGACAACGACTTGCAGTCGCCTGTACGTCTGCCCCAGGGCGCTGTCGAGCGCAGTGCGCAGGAACTTCGCGCCGTTGTAAACGGGGATGACCACGCTCACCCGTGGCGGTTTCGAAGAGGGCGGATCGAGTGTCATTCTGGATTTCAAGTGTCGCCCGAGGGCGCTTTGGCCGTCACTTGCCGGTCGCGAAATACTCCGGGGTCCTGGATTCCGGACGTGCCGGTTCGGGGCATGACGCGGTTGGCCGGCACGTCGGGATCGACCAGTTGGAAGGCCACGCCCAGCGGCTGGCGGCCGTTGCGGTAAAAGATGCAGAGGGACCCCCCGAAAATCCCAAAGGTATCTCCCAGGGCCACCATGTCGAAGCGCGTGATTTTTCGTTGGGTCGGATGATACTCAAGATAGCCGAGCAGGCGAGGTTCGTAACCAAGGGCTATCCGCTTCGCCCGGACTTCCGCGACTGCGGTCTCGTAATCCGGCCCAGGGCCGCGAACCCTTCTAGCCGCATACGCACCCGATCTGGCGTCACCTCTTCCACGATCGAGGTCAATTCTTCCCCGCGTACGTCCTTTTTCGGCCAAGCGAAAGCTTCGGCGAGAGCCATAGTGGGAACCAGATGATAGCGGCAGATCCGTTCCGTGATGGCGGCCGACACCGGGAAGGAGGCGCCTTTCGTGGGATGATCCGGCAGAAGCGATTTCCATTCCGCCTCCGTCAGCCACAGGAAATCGGGCTGGGCAACATAGGAGGCGGGATTTGCGATCCCCAGATCGACGTAGGCGATGACGTGGGGATCCCGAACGTCGCCCGCCCTCCAGTAATTGTGAACGAAATCCTTCTTCTCGGCGTGGCGCAGTTGCTTGCCGTCCACGGAGGTCAGCGTGCGGTAATAGAGCTTGAGGATCAGCCCGCCGGGCGGGGGCGAGGGCGCGATCCTCGTCGTGTCGATCGGCCCTCTCTCGCCCACTCGGATCGCGCCCGGCGCTCGTTCCGAGGCGGGTAGGCTCTTCCATTCCTGCCAGGCCTTGCGCAGATCGCAATAATCGCTGGGGATCACACCCAGCCGCTTACCGCCCGCCGTCAGGACAGCGGTGTTGCCGCCGGTCCCCTGGAGGTAGAGGTTGCATTGCCGAAGATACGCTCCTTCGGCGTCTTGACGATACAGCTCTCCCGCGCGAACGGCGAGCGGAACGAAATGTTCCTTGATCAGACTTACCGTCTCTTTCGACCACCAGGCGGGCGCACGGCTCGCACGACCGCCGCCTCAGCAGCCTCCCAAGGGCGGTGCGCCCCCGCCGGACCAGAGGAAGATCGGTTTGCCTTCCTCGGCCGCTTTCTTCCGTGCGTCGTAGACGCTCAGCAACCAGGGGATCTCTTCCCAGCGCGACTCGCCCGGCATCGGCTTGATAAGACGGCTCCACTTGTCGAACTGCTCCGGGGTGAGCAGCCGGGCGGAATCGGCCAGGTTCGGCGGCAACTCTACCGGCGGCTTCACCGCCTCGTTGCGTCTCCGGGCATGATCCTCGACTTCTTTCCGGAGCACTTCCAACCGCTCGCGGTAAGGCTTACTGTGCTTCTCAAAGACCTTGGGAAGTACCAACTTGCGAATCTGTTCAATCTTTTGCTCCAGCTCCGCGATCTCCTTCAGTTTGCCGGCAACGGCCGGATCCCTTCGGAGGTCGTCCCACTTCCCTTCCGAGCCGCCGGCCTGGCCCGAGGGCGCAGGTTCCGCGGAACGGTTTTCCCGGGCCGGCGGCTCCGTAGCGCGGGGATCGGGCGAACACCATCCGTCCAGCGCCGCTGAAGTCATGCTCGCTGTCAGTAAGCAGGCCGTTAGCCATTTCATCCGGAGCATGGATTTACCCCTTCCTTTTCCCGCGCCGTGGAATCGAACGTCCCGGTCACTTGTCGTTCGTTGCCGATGAAACGGAAGCACTTGTTTTGGGCGCGAACAGCGGCGAACGCCGCAGATGAAGTCGATTCAGCCAGTAGCGCCCGACGGCGCCGAGGGTGCTGAAGCCGTACTTGAGGCTGCGACGGAAGTTGATGCTGCTGGCCTCAGCAAAGTAGCGCACGGGCACGGGAATGTCGCCGAGACGGAAGCCGTGATGAACCGCCTGCACGAGAAATTCGGTGTCGAACACGAAGTCGTCCGAATTGCCTTCGTAGGCGATTGTTTCGAGGACCTCCCGGCGGTAGACGCGGAAGCCGCTGTGGAAATCGCCGAGGTTTTGACCGAGGGCGAAGTTTTCCGCCGTCGTCAGCACGCGGTTACACAGGTATTTGTAGAGCGGCATCCCTCCCGTGAGCGCCTCCTGGCGGGAACGAACACGATTGCCCAGCACCACGTCGCAAATGCCCAGTTCGATGAAACCGACGGCGTGCGGGATGACCCGGCTATCGTACTGGTAATCGGGGTGGATCATCACCACGATGTCGGCCCCGCGGGCCAGGGCTTCGCGGTAGCACGTCTTCTGGTTGCCGCCGTAGCCGCGATTTTGCGGGTGAACGATGACGGTTAGCCCCATCTCGCGGGCGGCTTCAACGGTACGGTCCTTGCTGCCGTCGTCCACGAGAATCACCTCATCGACGCATCCCGGCGGCATGTCGGCCAGCGTCGAGGCCAGCGTGCGCTCGGCATTGTAGGCCGGCATGACCGCGATGACACGATGCGCCCGGTGAGGCGGACGCTCCGGCAGCGACTTCGTGACGCGCTCGATGTGGAAAAACTCTTGAACGGGTTGGAACGGAGGGGCGGTCAGCAAGGTCGTCATCGTCGGTCCTTTCATCGTGGAAAGATCGGACGTCGCGCAACGAGTTTAACAAAAGTTCGTCGTTTCCATTTGCCTCGGTGCGGACGCGATCGAGAACATCATAATCATTCCAGGTTGCTTTCGGCAACTATCCGGCATCATCCATCAGCTCAGCACGTCATCAATCACTTGTTGCAACTTCCGTGTGTTCTGTTCCGCGGAGAATAGCTCTCGTACCCGGCGCAGGGCCGCCGATCCCATGCGCCGGCGCTTCGCTTCGTCATTCAGTAGGGTCTCTAAGCGATCGGCCAGCTGCGCGTCGTCGTCCACCTCGACCAGATAGCCCGTTTCCCCTTCGGCCACGATTTCCGTGGGGCCTTGGGTCCGGGTTGCGATCACGGGTTTGCCAAAGGCCGCCGCTTCCACGAGCACGAGGCCGAACGATTCTTCTCGGGAAGGCAGGACCAGCACATCCATCGAGCGCATCAGTCCGCGGATGTCCGGTTGGAAATCGAGGACGGAGCAAACCCGCTCCAATCCCAGCATCCGAACCTCTTTCTCGAGCGCGTCGCGCAACGGGCCAGTGCCGACGAACAGGCAGCGGAGACGATCCAGGTGACGGATGCGAGCGATGGCCCGGAGGAGTGCGACGGGGTTCTTCCTCTCGTTAAACTGGCCGACGAATGCGATGACCCTATCTTCGCTCGTTAATCCGAATGACTGCCTATCTGTCTGCCGCGGAGCATCCACGACTTCCGGCTCGAACCGCAGCGAGTTGTATACCACGATGCTTTTGGGTTTGTCGCGGAAGACCTTGCACGTCTGCCGACTCGATTCCGACTCGAAAATGATCCGCCGTGACAACCCGTCGATGAGGCGATAATGCAGCCACATGGGCAGCAGGTGGTGTTCCGTGCTACCCGGTCCTAACACTTCGTGACAGTGCCAGATATGCGGGATTCCCGCGAGTCGGCTGGCCAACGCCGATTCCCAGATCGCCACCGTGTTCGTATAGACTAATTCGATCCGGTGTTTTCGGATGATTCGAACCAACCGGAAAACGTTCGTCATCGACTGTGAAATGATATTTTTGTAATACCACAGGCCGCGCGGCCAGTTCATCCACCAGGTAAGGGGGACGATTTCGACGCTAATTCCCAATTGCCGGGCCGATTCCGTCATCGGCCCGTGCCAAGGGAAAACGGTATAGACATCGTACCGGGACCGATCCATGTGTTTCAAAAGGGTATCGAGGCAGAGTTCGGCCCCACCCTGGAATGCGGAATGCCCGACAAACAGGATCCTCTTGCGAGTCGCCTTCCGCGCGGGGACCGTCCCGTTGACGGTCTTCATCCGCAAGGATAATTGCGTAGTCATGCGTAACTCGTTTTCGCTCCGAACGACTCGTCCTGCTAAAATGTCTCAGCCTTTTCGCTCGTTTCGCGGTGAGGAGGTCTGCCAAGAACGATTCCGAGCTTGTTCGCGATCCGCCAGCGTATCTCTCGTCCCAGGTTCAAAAGTACGTGATAAGGAGAGTGTCCGACTTCGTGCGGATGGTAGCTCAAAGAACGCATCTCCTCGCCGGCGATCCAGTTGGCGATGTGATGGAGAGCGGGAGTCCAGTCTTTGTAACGATCCAGAGGTTTGAAATCTTCGGTTTTCGGGACTGGCTGCCAGTGCAACCGCGTATTCTCGCCCCGCTGGGTCGATGATCCACGAATGGGCAATGCCTCGGCAGCAAGGTAGTCGTATCTCCCAGGATCAAGCTCTAGAAACAGCATTATTTTTCCGATCTGCGTTTTGCAATCCACGACAAGATCTTCATACTTAACGATCATGTAGTTCTTCTGGACTGAATTGCTGTGCTGCTCATCGAATTGCTGAATCAGTTTCGCTGTATAAGCCCACATGCGAAGCCAATATTCGTAGCTTCCACCGAAGCTTCGGACGGCTGACTCGACCACCGCGCGACAATCACGGACCAAGATCAATAGCTTGGCGGAGGGAAACAATCCGGGAAAATGATTTATGTTGTAAACGCTCGGCGTCTTTACGACCACTCGCTTCTCTGTGGAGTCGCCGGCCAGTCGGAGCAAGCCGTCGCCGAACGCGCGAAGTAAGCGAGCCTCCATGTTGGGGCCGCCCCAGGTTTCTTGCCAAAAGGAACTCAGCGACTTCGCATACGCCATCAAATGGTGCGATTCACGAAGGAAGTAATCCTCGGGGACCGGAAGCTGGGAGCCGACACAGTCCGGGTGAAGAAGCAACAAATCATTGAGATAATTCGTCCCGCTTCGCTGGAGAATACCTGTTAGAAAGATCGGACCCATGAGGTCGAGCTTCTTTCGTACCGGACCAGATTACCGGCGCGGAATGTTGTCTCACCGGGAAGCCGCGAAACCGGCCAACGGCTTGAGCCGTTCCAGGTCGGCCTCGACCATGTTGCGGATGAGTTCGTGAAAGCCGACCCGCGGCTGCCAGTCCAGCTCGCGATGCGCCTTACTGGCGTCGCCGATCAGCAGATCCACCTCGGCCGGTCGAATCAGCGCGGGGTCTTCGACCACGTATTGTCGCCAGTCCAGATCGACGTGTCCGAACGCCGTCTCCACCAACTCGCGTACGCTATGCGTCTGTCCCGTGGCGATGACGTAATCGTCGGGGCGGTCCTGTTGGAGCATTAGCCACATGGCTCGCACGTAATCGCCGGCAAACCCCCAATCGCGCCGTGCGTCCAGATTGCCCAGCCGCAGCTCGCGGGCCAACCCCAGCTTGATGCGCGCCACGCCGTCGGTCACTTTGTGGGTCACAAACTCCAGGCCGCGCCGCGGAGATTCGTGGTTGAACAGGATGCCCGACGAGCAGAACATGCCGTAACTTTCGCGATAATTCACCGCAATATAGTGTCCGTAGACCTTGGCGACGCCGTAGGGCGAGCGCGGGTAAAAGGGCGTGGTCTCCTTCTGCGGCGTCTCGCGGACCTTGCCGAACATCTCGCTGGAGCTGGCCTGGTAAAAGCGAATGCCGCTCGGGTCGAGCAGGCGGATCGCTTCCAGCATGCGCGTCACGCCGATGGCGGTGAACTCGCCGGTCAGGACCGGCTGCTTCCAGCTGGTCGGCACGAAGCTCATCGCCGCCAGGTTGTAGACTTCGCGCGGCCGCACCTGTCGCAGCACCTCGATGATGGAGAGCTGATCGAGCAGGTCGGCCTGGTGCAGGTGGATTCGGCCCGTCAGGTGGGCAATGCGCTCGAAATTCTCGGTGCTGGAGCGGCGGACCATGCCGTGAACTTCGTAGCCTTGTTCCAGCAGCCATTCCGCCAGATAGCTGCCGTCCTGGCCGGTAATGCCGGTGATGAGCGCCTTGTTCATTGCGTCGCTTTCCTTTTCACGTCCATCGTGTCGGAATGTTTCGGAGGACACAATGAGATCCGTTGACCCGCGACCGGATTATTTATAGTTGAGTTCCTTCTGGAGCGGCGCGGCGATCCAGTTGAAAATGGCACGCTCGAAAAGGCCAAGCTCCCGGTACTCGTTGATGGGCTTGTTTTGCAACGGAACGACGGGTTTGACGGCGGCCCGGCCGAAATCGTATTCCTCGTTGAGTTTCGCGCCGGGCTTGTTGGAGGACGGTTGCGATCGCTTGCCCCAGGTCGTGTTTTCCGGTTTATGGAATTCGAGCATCTGGGGGGCGAACGGTTCGCCGAGAAAGCCGCACAGCCGCTCGACCACCGCCTTGGGTTCGCTAATGAGTTCCTCGTAACGCACTTCGCAATACACCTCGGTGGGGAGTTGCTTGGCGAATGCCCGGCCGGCCCGGACGCTGTCCACCCAGCGCCTGGCTGCTCCAGCGGATTTTCCGCGGAGCGAAGGCCATGTTCTGAAGAGAGCGGACCACGTCGCGGCCGTTGCGGATCATGTGGATGAACTGCGCCCGTGGAAAAGCCTCATGAATCAGATCCATGTGGAACACATGGGCCGGCGTCTTCTCCGCCCAGCGCGGTTTCTCGACTTCCGTGGCGAAGCGTTCGATGAGGTTCTCCGTGCAGTGCCGCACCCAGGCGATCAGGTCCTGTCGGCCCAGGGGGAAATTCTTTTCTTTTTCCAGGATTTTCTTGACGTCCCGATTGACGATCATGTCCAGATACACGAACACGCCCGTCTCCCAGTGCGGGCAGAAAATGTTGGGGTGGGCGTCCAAGATCGAGCGCATCAGTGTCGTTCCGGATCGGGGCGAGCCAACGATAAAAATGGGTCGATCGTCCAACTTCATGGGTATCACTTCGGTTGAAAAAGTATTGGTCCTAATAAGCGATCTCGGTCTGTGTATCAGTATACCAAGCCGCGGCGCCGGCAAGGGTTCATCGCTCCGGCCCGCGCGGCGGGCAGGAGC
Organism: uncultured Planctomycetota bacterium; assembly: GCA_963767535.1. Lineage (GTDB taxonomy): Bacteria > Planctomycetota > Planctomycetia > Gemmatales > Gemmataceae > JAJPHU01. The sequence goes on along the minus strand of CAVYEC010000003.1, from coordinate 1,100,044 downwards.
GAATGTTTTTACCCCGGCGATTTCCAGCGGTGGGGCATAAAGAATTTCCAGTTACCCTCGGCACGCGGCACCTCCCGGCCGCGAACGGCGCCGCGCTCCACCTCGAAGAACGCGGCGGCTTCGACGTAATCTTGCATCTCCCCATTGGCTTGCAGGGCGACATCGAGGCGATAACGGCCCGGCGCCAGCAGCATCTCGTCGATCGTGCAGATGAACCTTGACCCCATCGCCGCATCGCTGCAATCGTCCAGCGTGCTGAACCCGCTGTTAAAGCGGGTTATCGGATGGCCGTATTGATCGAAAATCTGGACGAGACAGATCAATCCGGGCACCAGGTCGCTGAGATGAAAGACAAAGCTCGTCTCCTCACCCATCGTCAGCCGGCCGGCCTCCTGACTACCGCCCTGGATCTGCACTCGCGTCAGCCGAACCGCCGCCGAACCCTTCCGGTCGGTGCGCGCCGACAACTCGATGGTGGCCGTCTTTTCCAGGCCCCTGAGATACTCGGCCACCGCTTCGTCAATCGTGCCGTCAGCGACTAATGTTCCTTGTCGAAGTACTAGACCGCGCCGGCACAGCGCCTGCAAAGCGGCCATGTTATGGCTGACAAACAGGACGGTACGCCCGTCGCGGCCCACGTCGCGCATTTTGCTCAGGCATTTCTTCTGGAAGACGACATCCCCCACGGCCAGCACTTCATCGACCACCAGGATTTCCGGCTCCAGGTGGGCGGCCACGGCGAAGGCCAGACGCACGTACATTCCGCTGGAGTAGCGCTTGACCGGCGTGTCGAGGAATCGCTCGATTTCGGCGAAGGCCACGATCTCGTCGAATCGGCGACGGATTTCGTGACGCGTCATGCCGAGGATGGTGCCGCTGAGGAATATGTTTTCGCGGCCGCTCAATTCGGGATGAAACCCGGTGCCGACTTCGAGCAAGCTACCCACTCGACCGCGGAGTTCAATCCGGCCGGCGTGCGGTTCCGTGACGCGGCTGAGTATTTTCAGCAGGGTTGATTTCCCCGCCCCGTTGCGGCCGATGATGCCGACCGTCTCGCCCGGTTTCACCTCGAACGAAACATCCCGCAGCGCCCACAGGAGATCGGCCGAGCTGTTCTCGGAGGTCGAAGCACAACGCCTTCGCCACGTCGAGGCCAGGACCGACATGAGGCTCTCGCGTAGGGTCCGGTATCCCCCCGACTGCTGGGCGGACAGGGAATAGCACTTGGACACTTTGGCGGCGCGAATCGCGGGTAGCATAGCGGTCAGCAAGACGACAACCTCACGGGACAGGCCGATGCACAGCCTTCCGACAACCAATAGTCACCGCGGAAAACGCTTCCCTCATCGAACCCCGGCGGGACCGGGCGTTACGTGATCCGGAATGGAAGTCACGGCGAACGGATGGGGAAGCTCTGCCCACGCCGTTTGGTCGCTCGTTGCGGTGTTGGCGGTCGTGGCCGACGACGTGAGTTTCAACACGCCGGCACCGATCAGGGCGACGTAAAACGGCACTTCAACGCCGATAACGCTGACGAACTGCGAGGAGACGACGAAGCCGAACAGCGAAGCGACGACCATTTTCGCCAGGTAGGCGAGCCAGGGGTCGGCAACTCCTACTTTCTCTCGGGCCAGCGGCCACAGACGCTTCACACACAAGCCGTAGAAAAGAACGATCAGCGCCAGTCCCGGCAGGCCCAGTTCGGCGGTCGTTTGCAACCAATAGCTATGCGCTTCCATCGACGGCAGGTTGTACTCTGGACTGTAGTAACGCCATTGGCCAGGCCCCACCCCCCAAGGTCTCTTGGCGATGGAGTCGGCGCACGCCTGCCAGTGTTTGACGCGCAGGGCGGCGGAACCGTCGCGATGTTCACTATCCGCGAAGGCGGTGCTGAACCGTGCTACCACTTCCGGCCCGGCCAGACGCAAGCCAATCAGCACGGCCACCAGCAAGGCGAGATAATGCCTTGGACGCTTCCGGATTAACAGGAAGGAGACGGAGCCCGTGACGATCAAGCCGAGCAATCCGCCGCGCGAGAACGAGAACATGACCGCGTGGCTCATGAGCAGCGCGGAAACCGCCGCCAGCGCCTTCTGCCACCAACGCTCGGAATGCAGTACCAAGAAGAACGCCAGGCCGATGCAGCTATCCAGCGTGATGGCGATGCAATTGTTGTCTAGTGTCGCGAAGCCGATTTCTTTTAACTGATTCCAACCGGAGTAATAACTGAGGTTAAACTCGAAGGACAGGTAGCCCTGGCTCAAGACGATCACCCACGCCAGTTGTTTAAGCTGGGAGATGGAGTTGATCGTCGTGATGCCGACCAGGAAGGGCAGGACGATCTTGAGGTGGAGTTCGAGAAAGTCCCAGGCTGATTCCGGCCGGACCGATTGGAACGCCAGGACGCCGGCCCACAGCCAGAAACCCAGCAGGGCGACGACCATGCCGCGCGCCTTGTGAAATCGCCAGTTTCCGAAGCCGTGCAGACACCAGCCCAACAGCAGGGCGATGGCGACGATTCGGCTGTAATTGCCGAGCGGCACTGAATACCACCACAGGGCGTCCGGCTTGATAATGGCAAAGCAAATGTAAACCAGCAGCCCGTAATAGGGCCGGTAGAATGAGACCAACGCCCCTCCGCCCGTCATCAGATAGGTGAATATAAGCCCTTTCATGGAGCCTTCCCTTTCCTTTTCCGGACGGCATTAAATAATGTCCGCGAACGTCCGTTCCACGCGACGAAAATAGAGACATCCTACCACGAGCAGTCCAAGGCTCACCGTAGAGGAAACAACTAGCCCATACCAGTCAAACGCCCCGCCCAGCACAGCTTGACGGAAGTTATAAATCAGACCGTAGGCCGGATTGAGCGGCATAAGGAGCTGGCCGCGCGGCCCGATCATCGTGGCCGGGTCCAGATAGATACAGGGGGTGGCGAACATCCAGAGCTGCACCGAAAACGGCACCACGTAGCGGAAATCGCGGTACGCCACCGTCAACCCCGCTAGCAGGGCGCCCACCCCCAGTGCGGCGACGACAAGCAAGGCAAAGATCACCGGCGCCAGCAGCATCTGCCAACCGGGAAAAGTGCCGTAACACAACATCATCACCAGCAGCATGACGAACGCGACGGCGAAATCGACCAGTCCGGCTCCGACCGCTCCCATCGGGATGATGAGCCGCGGAAAGTAAATCTTAGTCACGAGGCTCTGATTGCCGACCACGCTCTGGCCTGCCGAACTGAGGGCGTTGGCGAAGAACGTCCAAGGAAGCAAGCCCGCGAAGACGAACAACGGATAATGCTCGATCCGATCGGCAACTCCCGGCATCCGGCCGATGAACAGGCTGAAAACCACCATCGTCGCCAGCGGTTGCAGCACCGCCCAGGCGGCTCCGAGGGCCGTCTGCTTGTAGCGGACCATGACGTCGCGCCAGGTCAGGAAGAAGAGCAGTTCGCGATAGCGCCAAAGCTCCTTGAGTTCCACGATGTGCCAGCCGGGCCGGTGCTCGATCACCGTCAGCGGCAGGTCGGCCGTCTTCCCGGCGGCCGAGCGATCCTGGCCTTCCGGCAGCGATTGCTCGTCTGGACGCACGACGTGCCCCTCGTCCGTCTGGGTTTCCATCCGTTCTTCTTGCGCTGGTGCGTTCATAAACCCTCAGAAGGCAACCTCGGAAACCCCTCTAACGCGCATGTCCCAGATGGCTAACGCCCCGACACACTGCTCGTCCTTCGATTAAGGGTGGTGTTTCACCCTCCGGGACCTCTTCGCCAGATCTTTCCGCCACCCACCAGGTCAGACGATCCCGTGCAACAGGCGGATAAGATTATCCGAATCGACGGCGACGATTTGACACAACCACCCGCCGACAAAGACGGCGCATAGGCCGCACGCCAGCCCAAAGCGCCAGCCCTCTTTCTGCCACCCGATCTTCCGCCGACCGACGGCGGCAGCGGCGGAATAGACAAGAACGAGAGGAATAAGAGGAATATGATAGCGTGAATGTCCAAAACTTAGTGTGTGCAGTGCGCAGACGTAGGCGAGGACCAGGATGAGAAACCAGTGCGCGCGGCGGTCGGCAGGCGGGGCCAGGATCATGCCGAACAGGGCCGTGAAGAGGGCCAGGACGTAGCTCCCGCAGACGAGCAGCGCCAGGACGGCCAGAACGGGGCGAGGGAGATGTCCGAAGAAGTCGTGGTCGGCCGCGGCGATCAGCTCGCGCTCCAGGCCCCAGAAGTCGAAAAACTTGACGAGGGCGCGCTGCAACGTCAGTCCCGGGTTGTCCGCCACGAACCGAAGGCCCTGGCGCAGGGCCAGCTTGTCGATTTGCCCCTGCGTCTGCCGTTCTTGAGGCGGGTACGTTTGACGGACTTCATGAATCCAGGACATCTCCTTCTGGCACAGGTCGATCGTGGCCCAAGAGCGGTAAAGCGGCGTGTGGCGATAATTGCCCATCATGAAGTTCCGCCCGCCCATGACATCAACGACGATGAATGTTTTCTGCAAGCGCGTGTTGCGGATGGCCCAGGGTGCGAGGATGGCGGCGAAGACCACCACAAAAGCCAAGGCCGCCCAGGCCCGCCGCCTCCACCCTCCCCGATAAGCCAGCAGCAGAAAGCCGGCCAGCACGGGTGGGAGCAGCCAGACGACGCTTCGCGTCAAGGCGGCCAGGGCCAGCAGGGCCGCCGACCCGGCCACGGCGGGGAGCGAAGCGCGCTGGAGCGCGCCGACGAATACGGTACAAAAGGCGGACAACAGCAAGGTGAACAGGGTCTCGCTGAGCAGAAGATTATTGTACCCCAGCAGTGAGGGATAAAAGGCGCACAAGCCGGCGAGCCACAGGCCACCTGGCCGGGGCAAAAGCATCGAACCCAGACGATACAGCAGCACCACGTTAGCCAGGCTCAGCAGCGCCTGCAGCAGACGAACCGCCTGGTGGTTCTCTGGCCCGAACAGCCGATACACCCCGGCCACGACCGCCGGGTAGAGCGGCGGGCGGAGCGAATCAGGTTTGCCTCGCTCGAAGCCGTACTCGCCGTACTCTGCAAGGTTGCAGGCCAGACGGTTATATTCTTGCTCGTCCTGGATGTGGAGAGGTTGCCCTTGAAAGCACGTCCAAAGCGTCACGCGCAACCCGGCGGCGAGAGCAAGGATCAGCAGCAGCCTGCCGAATTCTTTCCCCGTCCGCTGGCCGGCTCCCGCCGCGGCGGCACCGGACGAGGTGGGAGTCAACCTACCCGCGTCCGGCGCCTCAATTGATTTGGCTAGAACTTCCACAGCGGGGCCACCTGCGCGGGCTGGACGTGGAACAAATCGTACATCGCGGGGATGTGGACGAACATTAGGCCGACCAGCGCCAGCACGCAGACGATCAGGTAGACCATCAAGCCCTTCTCGCGGTACAACCGTTCGGGATTCTGGGCCGCACTATCCTTCTTGAGGGCGATGTGGAAATAATAGCAGATGAAGCCGGCCAGCAGCGGAAAAACGAGGATCAATTCCAGATGATAGCGGATGATGAAGACGCCAAGGAACAGACCGAAGCTCGTCGCATAGAACACCATGCTGAGTAGCAGTTTCTCCTGGTTGTAATGGCGGAATGACCGGCGGTAGGCGCAGGCTATCTTGGGATCCCCCAGCGTGCGATACTCCGACAGCCGTTTGGTCGCCATAAAGAAGGCGCCAATCATCCAGTAGTCGATGAGCAGCGACAGGGGAGGGAACTCCGCGGCGGTGATGGCAAACCATCCCAGAAGCAGGCGGATCGGGTTATTGAGCGACTCGCACAGGACGTCCACGTAGGGGAGTTCCTTGGCTCGCAGGGGCGGCACGTTGTAGATGATGCCCATGACCAGCAGCAGCACCGTGGCCCCGAGGAAGGGCTTGTTCACGGCGTCGGCTAGGCCGAGGGCCAGCACACCGAGGACGACCCATTCGGCATAGGCGAGCGGGATCCGCACGCGCCCCGACGGGATGGGACGGTGCTGCTTGACAGGGTGGCTGCGATCCATGGCGGCGTCTAGGATCTCGTTGAGGACATAATTCGCGGAGGCCGCCAGGCAAGTGCTCCCGAACGCCCATAACACCGTTAGAATGGTCGCTGTCCCGAAGAGGTCCGGGTGGTAGAAGCAGGCCAGCAACACCCCCGCGCCCATGAAGACGTTTTTGAACCAGTGGTCCGGGCGGGCAATGGCCAGATAGGGGCGGATCGAAACCATCAGGGTGCTTGGTGGAATGCGCTTGGGTGTACAAGTCACCGCCGAATCGAGGAGAGGTGTGGCTGTTACGGCCCCACCAACGGCGTTCGCCGAATCGTTAAGCCTTGGAATGTCGGTTGCACTCCGTTGTCCAATAGGAATGAATTCTTCCATTGATAGCTCCTCGCCGAGACTACGTGACTTGGAGATTTCGACCTGCCATCGTCAGCAGGTCACGATCGGTTTTGAAGTTGACATCCTCGTAGCCGGCCAAACGGCTGTAGATGGACTGACGCAACAAGGCCAATAGACTGTGCTGAGTGTTCTGTCCGGTGCGAGTACCGTGCAAGCCGGTCGCCACACTGGTCAGTCGGAGGGCATCGTCGAGTTCACGGTCGGCCAGGAGTCCGGAGTCGTTGGTGACGGTCGAGCCGTGAAATTCCAGTTTGAGCTGACGGTCGAAATCGACGCGGAGAGGGTCATGGTGGCTGTCACCCATTGGGTCCTTCGATCGTTTCAGCAGGATGTCGTTGAAAACGCTGAGCTTTGCGGGCAATAGGCGCAAACGCGATGCCGAAACAATCAAGCCATCTGGGAAATCCGGGGTCTAAACATTCACTCGATTAGGCTGGAAGAACCATGCTCGCGCGGCAATTCTTCCTGGTGAGTCCGTGGCTGCGGCTTCAAGGGTCTTTCCGTACGGACGATCCCGATTGGGCCGTCGGGGACGGAGCGAGACTACATCGGGTCAGCTTGAGGGAGCTCGGTATTCCTCGGATGCCGAATTTGTTGACGGTTACTACCGAGAGACTGTTGTAGCCTTCGTGCAACGTCCATGTAAAAGATCCACTGGCCGAGTGAATCGGCGTCGCGTTGTCGATTTGGATCCCGAAGGAGTCGAAATTAGGAGTCACCGTCCGCAGGACCAAATCGAGCCGTTCGGCCGAGGAGGTCTCGCGGAGCCATATTTCCGATTGATTCAACGTCCAGTACATGTCTCGCCGGTTCGCCGTGCGAGGATAGAGCCGTCTCCAAAGATCCCTCTCAGTCCCCAGGCGGGGATCCTCAAACATCAAACAGTCCGCATCGCTTTGTCGAGGGTGGCCGACGAAATAATGGTTGGTCAGCCAATCGTTGCGCATGTTCGCGATACAGAGGTCGAGAAGATGATGTTTGAGCATCTCTTCGACGGGCAATTCCTGCACCTTCAGATGCACCAGCGTGGTGTTCGGATCGCCCGACGACTGGTTGCCCCTTACGATGCGGACGCGATGAGGTTGCGGGGCGAAATAATCGTCGCGCACTTCCATCATATTCAAGGGGATGCCGTCTTTTTCATAGTGCCAATCCAGTTCCGCGTCCATCGACACCCACTTCTTATGCTGGTTGGACCATACTTCCACCATGCCGTGACCGATCGACACGAAACGAGCGGTATAGCCCATGCTTAACATGACCTGACAGTATAGCATAGGGAAGAACTTGCAGGGATCGAAGTCGTACCGGAGGTCGAGCGGCCTGTCCGAGTCGTTGCGGAGGTTGCGATCCAGCACTTCCAGGGCGTTGAAGTTTTTCGTAAAAGGCTGGTAATCTTTTCTCCGAAACTGGCTACGGCACCAACTCCGCAGCCGAACCATCTGCTCGAACTCGCAAGACGTTTCGGCAACCACCTCATCCAGTCGATATTTCTTTCGTAGTTGACTCAATTTCGGTTCGTCGTAGGGCTGGTAGTAGAACCGGAAGGAACTACGTCGGATGGTCTCATCTTCGATTTTCAGAGTGCGCAGATGACCCTCGCACGGCGCGGATGGCTTCTCGGATGCCTGGAAATACTCTTCGGGCCGCAGCGCTCCGTGCGGAGGATCGGTCTCCTCACTGCCGGGGCCGAGTTCTGCCAGCCGAGTCTTGCAGGGGTCGTAGACTTTGAGTCCAGCTTCGAGGATCAGAAGCGCTGTCTTGCGCCCGACGAATTCCCCGGCGCCCAATAAGGACACATCGTAAGTGTAAGATACGTAGAGGGCGGCGATCAAAAAGGCCCCGAACAGCACGGCGGCTACTTGAAGCAAACGAGCAAGCAGCCGGCGATATCCGGATCGCTTGCCCGAGCGAACGGAAAGGTAGGCGAGAAGTTTCACGGATACTATCCTCTCGTGTCCGATGCCGCCGGCCAACTCGTTTAAACGCGCTCGTAAACACCCAGCAGACAATTCTCAGGGAAACCCGCGCCGACCGCCTTTAACAGCCGCCATAAAAAAAGCTCGACCAAATGCAGCCAGCGGAAACGGGATAGCGTCCTACAATCGTCCAGGTGAGAAAAGAACACCTCTTGAAAACCGTGCCGCGCAAAGGCCTCACGCAGGCAGCGTCGAGTATTCAACTTGTAGACCACCGGGAACGTGTCGCGCTCCTCCGTTTGCCAGAACAGCCGTTTGATCGCATGATGAAACCGGAATGGTATCAACCAGGCGAGCACGGCAAGGGGCGACCAGAGATTAACCGTATACACCACCACTTTGCTTCCGGGAACGCTCAAGCGCGCGAGGGCCTCCAGGGTTGTCGAGGGATTCGCGATATGCTCGGCCACCATGCGTAGCGTCAGCACGTCGAAGGTCCGCGTCGTGTGATAGGTGTCGATCGTCGCCTGGACCTTCTCGTGAACAAACGGGTTGTCTTTCAGTGTGTCGTCGGGATCAACGCCGACAAGAAGACCACACCGCCGGCTGAGCAACTTCGCGAGCGGTTGGTTATGCGGGAACAAATCGTGTCCGCAACCGATGTCGATCCAGGAGCTGCCCTCGGTGACGAGCTTGGCGACTATCGCTTCGTAATACTCGTCGGGTGTGAAATACCCGAAGCGCTGGTGCAACCGTGGCAGCCAACCCATCTTTTCGGGATTATTGTGCTTGAGACGGAAGACCCGGATCAGATCCTCTTTCGTTAGTTTGAGGGCCGTATCCTGGCCCTCTATCGGAATCCGAGTTGCCGTCATGACTGAGGCGCTCATTTGTGCTCCGAGGGCGTTATTTCAGGGCGAATGCGCCCCTTTCAGTATCGGATTTTGCCCGTGATCACCAGGCCAAGCCAGGACGCGGCGGCAGCGACCAGTACGTCGGTCAAGCTGGCGTAGCGGGTGGGCAGAAAGAGCTGTCCCATTTCCAGGATCAATGCAATTGCAGTCGCCGCGAGCCAACCAGCGAATCCGGCCTGACTCCATACTCGTGCCGGGGACGGCGGCGCCAACAGCGCGCCGAGCGGAACAAACAAAAGGAACTTGTGAACGAAATTATCGAGCGTGCTGAGGTAATCGCTGCCGTAGTAATCGAGAAACGGGATAAGGCTGAGGTTTCGCAACCGGGTCACGGCCCACGAGAGATCGAGGGTGAAATCAAACGGTTGCCATTCCATGAAAGCCAGCACGGCCAGCCATGCGGCCAGCAAACCCCAGCGTGTAGGCGAGGCTGCCCAAGTTCGTGCGGAGCCAAACCGCGAAGCTTGGCGGCGGTGGTGTCGCTGAGCGAGAAGCCAACCGGCCAGGACTGCCGGGCCGCCGGTAACGATGTCGGTGACATCGCAGAAACGGCTGGCGACGAACAGTTGCACAAACTCGACGCCGCTCGCAATCAACACTCCCAGACCGAGGACACGAAGCCAACTTCGTTCGCTCCGCCAGACCGGACTCGACAGAAAACCCAGCAGCACGCCGACCGGCAGAAGAGACGCCACGTTCCAGAAGCATTTATCTACCCATTCGATGGCACTCGCATCGCCCCAGGCGAAGGGGATCAGGTGAATGCGGCCCTCGCGGTATTTATGATAAACCTCGACGGGGCTGAGCGTGAAATCCAGCGGCAGGGCCGCGACCACCACCACAAAGAACAGGTAGGCCGGCAAGAGCAGAACGGCGGTGCCACGTGAGCCGAAGCCGGTCCAGAGGCGTCGCGCCGTCGCGGTAAGCTGCCGGCCTCGGACGACCCAGAGGGCCGCTCCCAGCAAGGCCCCCAGCGATTCCGCGAGGATGTCGTTGAGCGACGAGACGCGCGGCGGGAAGTAGAGTTGCGCGAACTCGATGGCCCCGCTGAAGACGACACACGACGCCACGACCAGTGGAAAGGCCAAGAGGGTGAAGGCGGGCCGGTCGCAGCAGGCGGCCGCCATCAGCAAAAAGCCCGGCGGGAAGAACAACAGGATGTTGGCGACCCAATCGCTGCGCGAACCCACCCGCACGGGTTGGCCGAGAAGGTCGCGGAAGCGGTCCAGCGCCTCGGCCAGCGGAATCGGCTGCACGTGAAATGGCACCAGACTGCCGTACACGGCGAAGGCCGAAAACGCCAGGGCTAAAACCGCATAATGACCACGGCGGGGGACCGGCCGGGTGGAGGGGAAGCGACAAAGAGGGGCATTCAAGGGAGTTCGGCCGCCTCGGAAGCCAGGATCGGTCGGGCCGGCACAGCCGTCTCGTTCAGCCCGAGCAGATCGCCCAGCGGTTCGAGACAGCGGTCCCAGTGGTGATGCGTCTCGACGTAGGACCGACCGGCCGAACCCAGTCGCCGGCGTAAGGATTCGTCGTGCAGCACGCGCGGCACGGCCGAAATCCATTCGCCAGGGGAGGAAGCCGACAGGAGATGGACGCCCGGCTCAACGCTGAGGGCCGCCAGCGCCGGCGGCGAGGCGATAACCGCCTTACCCATGGCCAGCGCTTCAAGCACTTTGTTTTGTAATCCGCGAGCCAACCGCAATGGGGCCACCACGACAGCGGCGCGGGCCACCCAGGGACGCACGTCGGCGACCTGGCCCACCAGTTCGACGCCCGGCCGACGCGCCAGGTCACGCACCACGGCCGTCGGTCGGCGACCTACCAGCCAGAATTTCGCTTCGCCCCATTGACCATGTACGGTCGGCCAGACTTCGTCACAGAACCAGCAGACCGCATCGACGTTGGGTCGATAGTCCAGTGCGCCGACGAAGACGCAAGCCGGCTCGACAGGGACTTCGGTCGGTCGAAAGTAATCCAGATCAACGCCGTTATAGACCGCCTCGACCCGGCCCGGCGAACAGAACCGTCGATACAGGTCGGCTTCCGGCTCGCTAACCAGCGTCACGGCCCGAACCTGCTTGGGCAGATGCTCCTCCAGGCGCGCGAGCGCCGCCCTTCGATCCGGTACAGCCACGAGCGCCAGCCGCGCGCCCTAGCGGCGTAATCGAACCACTTTTGACTATCGACATCGACCAGATCCACCACGGCGGGGATGTGCCGAAGTTGTTCCAGTCGGAGGTAAGGCACCATCGCCGAGGAGGACGCGAACAGGGCCGCGAAATCGGTGTCGGCGGCCCAGGCGCGGACCGTATCGGCCAGCGCCGGTACGTGAAAAGCCCCTTCCGAGATGGTGTTTCCACGAATCAGCGAAGCCAGGGCACGCGCCCAGCGCGTCCGCCCCACCGGGAACACGGCCACCCGCTCGCAGTAGCGCCCTAAGGCCGTCACGGTCTCGTCGCTCACCGGCTCATCGGCGAGGCAGGCGAGGTGAATGGCGGCATGACGAGACAAGTGCCGGAGCAGGTGAAAGGCCCGGATGCGATCGCCTTTGTCCGGCGGATAGGGTACGCGATGTACCAGACAAAGGATAGGACGACGCACGGACGGGGCCATAAGTCGGGAACTCGTTTCGCCCTTACTTCACCAGCCCGCGGCGCAAACAAGGAAGTCCCTGTTCGCGCCGCGGGCTGGCGGGGTTTAGACGGGTTGAACCATCGGCAGGGCGGCGACGGGACCGGCCGCGTCCTGATACGTTTGCTCCACGGTTTGCCGTTTGGGGACCAGACGAAGGCGCGGCATCAAACGGGTGGGCAGGCCGAGCAGATAGAGCATCGTCCCGAACAAGATGCTCAGATCCAACCACGGGCTGACGTGGCGCACGTAGTAGAGATCGTAAGCGAGCTTGCGGCGAACGCTGTCCAGATCGGTGTCCGCAGGCAACTGGACCTGGGCCAGGCCGGTCATGCCGGGCTTGACCAGCAAGCGATCGGTGTAATGCGGCAGGGCCTTGGCCAAGCGGGGGATGAATTCCGGGCGTTCCGGCCGCGGTCCAATCAGGCACATATCGCCCCGGACGACGTTCCACAGCTGGGGCAGTTCGTCCAGGTGCGTGCGGCGAAGGATTCGACCCAGGGCTGTGATGCGCGGGTCGCCGGGCGTGGACCAGCGCGGGCCGGAACCTTTTTCGCACTCGTGATACATCGTCCGCAGCTTGTAGATCTGATAGGGCCGGCCGTTCTTGCCCACGCGCGTCTGCGAATAAAAAATGGGACCGGACGAGGTCAGTTTCACCAGCAGCGCGGCGACCAAAATCACCGGCCCCGTCAAGAGAAGCAGGGTCAGCGCCAGGACGAACGACACGCCACTTTTGCAGGGCAGATACCATTGTTGCAACGGCAGCCACAGCCGCGACATGGCGAAGGGCGACTCCTCCGTCTTTTTCCAGGCCTGAACGTTTCCACAAGTGTCGGTTCGAGCAATCATAGGCGTCACCGAGAGCGGAAAAAAAGAGCTACTGTGGAGAAAATCGTCTGAGCTTCTCACTCAGGAGGCGGGGGAGAGCGCGCGTTGCAGTTCCGGGAGGAGATCGCGGAGGAGATCCTGGGCCGGATCCGTCTCCGTCAATTCATTTCCCGGTGCGGGACGATAAACCACATACATCTTGTACAAAGCTCCCGCCCCGCCGAATGATAGACGCGGGTTGGAAGGCGAGCGCCAACTCCTACCCGAGTTCCAGGCGTAGTAGATTCGCAAGCGGGCCGGCGACATTCGTTCGCGCTTCATCAAGTCGAGCCGATTGAATTCGGCCTCGGGGACATCGCCTTCGCCCGGAACTTTGTAGGACGTTTCTTTGTCCGCTTCGAATCCGATGCCGCCATAACAAATGGAGGGCTGGTGAACGGACATCGGGCCGGGCCGGCCGCAGAGAATGAAGATCGATACCTCGGCGTCCGTATCGTGGCGGACGTATCGGCGCAGAAGGTGTCCGACCGCCTCGGCCGTGGCCAGTTGTGCGCGTATCGATCTCCCCGTCGGTCCCCTGCCAGGGGCCGATGTTCATGGGGACGTTCGCCAACCGCGCCGCGAAAGCAGCCGGCTCGTTGTCGGCGCCAGTCCATGCGCCGGTCCACACGCGCTGGACGACGCCGGACGCCACCAGCAAAGTCGTGGCGCAAAAAAGTGGGAGAATGCGGAGCATAGGGTTCTATTCCGATCCGAACGAGGTTAAGAGACGTTTCAAGAGACCCTAACTTTTTTACCAGCCCGCGGCGTCCGCAAGGGAGCACTCCTTGCGGACGCCGCGGGCTGGTAAGGACTTCTCATTCTTCCGAGGCCGCATAACGGTAGTTGTAACCACTGCCGCCGTAGCGGTCGTGCTGTGTGCCGTTGACGACGGCGCCGAGGATGCGAACGCCCAGCATCGACAGGCGCTGGTAGGCGGCGTAAACGCGGGGCATACGGCTGATCTCGCGCAACAGCGAGAAGATGACCGCATCGACGTGCTGGCCGACCAGGAGCGAGTCGGCCACCGGCAGGACGGGGCAGGAATCGACCAGGATGAACTCGTATTGCGGACGGAGCTGGTCGAAAATCTGCCGCATGTTGTCCAGCGCCAGGGTTTGCAGGGCGACCGGATCGCTTTGTCCGGCCGAGATCAGCCACAGGTTGGGGATGGGCGTCTCGCGGATGGCGCCGGTCAAATCGGTATCGCCGCGCAGCACTTCGCTGAGGCCGGGGCCACGCGTCATGTCGAACAGGCGGTGCAGGCTGGGGTTGCGCAGATCGCTGTCCAGCAGCAAGGTGCGCCGGCCGGCCCGCGCGAGACTGGCGGCCAAGTGGCTGGCCAGAGAGGTTTTGCCTTCGCCGGCCAGCGCGCTCGTGACCATGACGATCTGCAATTTTTCGGTGCGAGCCGCATGAAGCACCAGGGTTCGGGCGGTATCCACCGATTCGGTGAGCAGGCTTTGCGTATAGGCCGAATCGCCTGAGTTGGGCCGCAGCCAGCGCAGCCAATGGTTTTTCGACAGGTCGGGAACGGTGCCGACCAAACGCAACCCAAGGCTCTGGACGACCTCTTCGGGAGAGTGGACCTTACGCGTCGAGAATTCAAACCAGGCGAAGGCCAGCAGGATGAGGATCAACGAACCCCCCGCCGCCCCGGCCGTGAACATCAACTTGCGCTTGGCGGCGTCGGGCGTGTAGATGGAGCCTTCGCCGAAATCACGGACACGCGCCGGCGCTTTTTGCTCCATTTCCAGGGCGTCAATTTTCTTGTTCGCCCGGATCACGATGTCTTCGGCCTTAGCGACCTCGTCCTTAATGTCGGTCAGGTCCATCGCCACCCTGTTCTTGTTCGCCGTCAGCTGGTCCAGCCTCTGGACTTCCTCCAGGAGCCGCCGCTCCAACTCCCGCGCCACCGCGTAGCGTTCCCGAACCGAGGCGGCTTGACTGGACTTGGGGTCCTTTTTGGATTGTTCGCGAAGCTGGGCCAGACCTCTCCTCTGGGCGTAGGCCAGGACATAGTTCTTGAGGGTGTCCCGTTGCTCCCGAAGTGGCTTGGTCAGCTGTTCAAGTTTCTTGGGATTTGCCGTTTTGTGATATCCCTCGATCAGCATCTCTAGTTTCTGGATTTCCTTGATCTCCGTAGCCACAACCGGATCTGAAGCGAGTAGGGTTTCGATGTCCTCCCCGGCCTGGCGTCCCGAGACGAGAAATTCATCGTAGAGCAGGCCGACGAGGGCGCTATTGATGGGCTGCAGGGGGGCGGGGGAGGAAGTCAGGGCGGCTGCCAGCGGCGGCCAGCCCGCCTCGCGCCATTCCGGCTTCAGTCCGATCTCGACCGCCAGCGGGCGGATCTCGCCGCGCACCCTCAGCAACTCTTTGCGCGCCGACTCCATCTCTTCGAGGGCCATCTTTTCCAGGACAGCCATGTTGGCCACGTCGATCACGCCGCTCGCCGTCCGAAGTTCGCGCAGCTTCCACCGCTTGCTCTTCGCTTTCGCCTCCCACTCTGCCTGGAACTCCTTGAGCACTCTCAACTGGTTGTCGCGTTCCTTGACTTCCTTGTCGGTGGTCTGCTCCAGGTAGGCCTTGCGGACAGCATTGACCAAGACGAGCAGTTCCTGCGGCCGATCGCCGCTCATGCTGATCTGGATGAACTCCGAGCCGAGGAAATCGACCTTGATTTCGTCACTAAGCCACTGGAGTTGATCCGGCTGCTCCTTGAGCACGGACTGTTTGGCCGCCTCGGAGTCGTTGAGGACCGCGTTGAGGACGAAGGGATCCTTAATGATAAAGGCTTGATTGCGCAAGAACGCCTCGCCGGTCAGCCGATTCTCCGCAGGCCCAAGAAAGCCTTGGGGAATGAGGGGGGCGTGGAGTTGCGTGCGTGCGATCTGCTTGGGCGGCGGCAGGAAAAACCACACGGCGCAGCCCGCCCCCGTGCCGACGAGCAACCCCACGAGCAACGCCGACAACCAGCGACGCCGGAGCGCCTTGAGCAGGGACAGCGCGTTGGGCATCCCCGATATTGCGACCGGCGGGGCGAATTCCGGCCGCGGGATGGGGTGCGCGATCGCCTGAACAGGCACCAGGGCGTTAGTGGCGCTCTTGGTGTCGGGGGAAGTTTGCAGGGGCAGTTGCGAATCGCTCATATTTTGCCGTCCGGAGTAGGCGTGGTCCGAAGGACCCTTCGGTTTTTAGGTGACATTCACGGGCCGCCGACAAGCCGTCACGATCTGCCAACGGTTCAGGTCCGCCTCGGTGCGTGAGGCAGGGACAACGGCGAGATCATCGAGTTCTTGTCGCGGCGGCGGTTCTTGCCTTTGCCGCTCGGCGGGGACGATACGTCCAGCGGCGAGACCGCAACGGGAGTGGGGCGCGCCGACCTCCACGAACAGGCGAGCGAGGATCTGTAGCTCGATCCACAGCATCACCAGGGCAAACGGCATCATGAGCCAGCCGGCCAGGTCGTGGAAAACGAGGTTGGCCAACTCGTGCCCGACCGTCTCGTGCATGATGCCCGTGACGGTGATGCGGGTGATGTTGGCGATCAGCGCGATCGGCACGGCACTGACCACCAGCAGCACTTTCTGCCACCACGGCCGATCAACCAGGAAAGTGAGGGCCGTCGAGAGGGCGAAAAAGATCACCAGCATGCTCAGGCCGCTGCACGCCTCGACCACGCCGATTCGCGATTCGTTCAGGTAAATGACGTTGCCTTCGTCCACGGCCGGCAGCCCCAACGTCTGCAAGCAGTAACTGCTCGCCTGGGTCGCCACCCGTTGGAGTGGGTGCGCCAGGGCGATTTCGAGACGGTAGGGCAAGGGGACCATGAAGGCGAGAAAAGCGATGGTCGGCCAACTCCAGCGCAGGGCCGCTCTCCCCCCCAACAGGACGGCCAAGCCCGCCAGACAGGGGAGCAAGGCGATGGCGTCCAGCCAGTCGAGGAAGATGTAATTGCCCGCGAAGCGCAGGGCCACGCCCAGAGCCAACAGCCCCACGCCCCACCAGGAGAAACGCGGCTCGAAAGTGGGACACATTTCACGGCGCATCCATAGCAAGACTGCCGCGAACAAGGGCACGAGGTAGCCGTGCGAATACTGGGAGTCGTGCGACCAGCGATGCGCCAGCTCGGCGAGAGTCGGCCAAAACGCCCACAGAAGCACCACGCCCAGTGCCGCGGGGACAACCAGGGGTCGCCAGGAGAGAGAGGGCGACGGTGAGGGCGTTGGTGAAGTCATATCAGGTGTCCTCAGCAATCCGCCGACGGCGGAAAAAAGCAACTCCGCCGCGCACTCCGTGCCCGTGGGTTGCGCAACTGTCCCAAAACGTCGATTTCGGCGCACACTCCGTGCCCGTGGGTTGCCTTTCAACCCATGTCCTCAACCAGCGTCCTTGCCGGGGTAGCTCCCATCAGAACCGAGGGAGCAAGGTGGATCGCCTACACGATCCAGGTTGGCTATCGTTTGGACCGACTCCGACACCCCCAGGAGAAAGCCCGGCGGCGCGGGTGGTAGTTTTATTTATGAACACGTCTCGATGATGTCCTCCGGGCAGCGTTGGCCGCTCAGAAGACGAATCATCCAGCCTTCGATTTCGATGGAGACGCCGCGCTGGAGCAGATGCACTTCCACGAAAAACCGCAGTTGCCGGCCACGACGTAGGATTTTGCCTTCCAGCCCCGCCAGGGGCCCGGCGACGATCGTCACGGCCGCGCCCGGTTGCAGCTGTTCCTCGGGAGATAGCAGCATCCCGGCCTGCATCATGCGGTAGACGCGGGCCAGGTCGTCGCTCAACTGGGCCTCCTCAACGCCGGACAGCGTCCGCACCACTTGATTCGTTTCCAGAGCTTGCAAGCGTGCTTCGGCTCCGCCACGGAGGAAAATGTATCCGGGGAACAAGGGCATATGAGCGCGGAACAGCCGGCCGCGGTTGCGCCACTCATGCCGATACAGGGGGAGGAAGAAGGAGAGATTGCGGGCCAGGAAGCGCCGGGCCAAACTCTTTTCGGCGCAGCGGCGCGTATGCAAAACCCACCAGCAGGCGGAGTCGGACTCCGCGGCCGGAGGATTGCTGAACAAATCGGCGGGCGACACAAACGTTTCCAACGGCAATAACGGCATGAATCTCCCTCGTGCCCCCAAATTGGCTTTCCATCGCCCTCACACCCTCTCCAGGGCCGACACACTCCTCAAGTGCCAAAGCCGCACTTGCTCTTCCGTGACGAGCACTCGCGCTGTGCGATGCGAAGACCGGTCGTCGCTTCCCAGTGTATCTTTTTCGGAGTCCCTGCGAGTAGCGGGGAACCGATCGCGGCCTTCCCGGATGGGGCCGAAGACAGAGGCGTTTCAGACCAGGATCGGCCGAAAGCATTCCGCGCTCGTCCCTCGCACGTTTCGTCTGCTTGATCCACAACCAATTGGGTGTTTATGAAAGTTCTGTACCCTTGCTCTGAGCGGGCGAAAATCGCCGCGCAATTCTTTGCTCGCCGCAGTGGGGGAGGGGATGGGCGGCGGTGAGCAAAGTGAGCATCCTTTGGCATTCGTATCCGTCCGCTGAGCAGCCTTCGTCCGTTCCGAGATTCGCCGACGAGAATCGCCCGAGTCCTGCTCCTTTTGCCGCCCTCAGGGGCTGGGGAACAGTCCCTCCCCTTCTCTACGTCACTCCTGCTGTTCGGTCAAACGAGGGGTGGCTCGATTTGGAGGGCGGCGTTGCCCGGGATCGTGTGACTCCCTCGGTGAAAGAACAGCGTACTTGTGCTGCTATCGACGCGAAGTAAGAAGGCAAATGCAGTGCCGACCCCGGACACCCCCTTGTTTTTCACATTTGCCCTCGCCTGAAATCGGTTTACACCCTAGAAAAACAACAACTTAGGATGCAACGATCAAGCCAGAGCCAGAGTTTACGACGATCCATTCGGCAACAGGCTTGTTAAAAGGGCTTTACATTTTGTTAACTCCTGTTAACGGAGCGCTTCGCTCGTTCCCTTCTCTTATCGTTGATTTCGGTCGAGTTCGTGCTCACCGATGCGGAGGTGCTTCCGGTAGAAACGGGCAATCAGGCGTTCCACTTCCGAGTCTCGCAAGCAGGAACCGAGCAGGGCTGCTGTTCCCTCCGTCACAGTGGCGAGTCTTGCATCCGCCGAGCTTTCCCTGTACCACAACAGACAGGGATTCGCTCGATCCGTCGGCCGAGGAGTTCCGCCATGAAGCGTGCCTACCTGCTGGGCAGCCTGTGCCTGC
Organism: uncultured Planctomycetota bacterium; assembly: GCA_963767535.1. Taxonomy (GTDB): domain Bacteria; phylum Planctomycetota; class Planctomycetia; order Gemmatales; family Gemmataceae; genus JAJPHU01. The sequence continues at coordinate 1,081,071 of CAVYEC010000003.1, read as the reverse complement.
TGTTCGTCGTCCCTGCCGGGCCGGCGAAAGCGTCTCCCAGAAAGAGGCCACGATCGCTTATCTCCGGAAGTTACAGGCGGACGATGGGGGATTTCGTCCCGACGCCCGCGCCAAACAATCGGACTTGCCCTCCGTCAACGGCGCCCTGCGTGCCCTGAAATACTTCGGCGGCGAACCGCGCGACCGCTCCGCCTGCGCGGAATTCGTCAAGCGCTGCTTCGACAAGGAAAACGGCGGTTTCGGACTGAGGCCCGGCGACAAGGCGGCGTACCGACCTACGGCTGTCGGAATCATGGCCGTCGCCGAACTGAAAATGCCTTTGGAACCCTACTCCGAGCTGGTCATCAAGTATCTCGACGAGCATTCCAAGTCGTTCGAGGAGATCCGCCTGACGGCCGCCAGCTTTGAAGCGTTGGGCAAACCTGCGCCACACGCCGACACTTGGCTGGGGCAAATCGCCCGATTGCGTCATTCCGACGGCACTTACGGCAAAGGCGACAATGTGGTCCGTGACACGGGAGGCGCGGTCTGCGCCGTGTTGCGCCTGGGTGGCAAGGTTGAGCATCCCGAGAACGTACTCAAGGCGCTCAATGCCGGGCAGCGTCGGGACGGCGGTTTCGGTAAAGCGGGCGCAGAGGGTTCCGACCCAGAGACGACGTATCGCGTTATGCGGGCGTTTCACATGCTCAAGGCCCGGCCGGAAGGCGCCGACCGCATTCGGGCGTTCCTGGCCCGACACCGAAACGACGACGGCGGTTACGGCGTCGCTCCGGGTCAACCGTCGAGCGTCTCGGGCACGTATTACGCCGGCATTATCCTGCACTGGCTGGATGAAAAATGACCACGGCGTACATCGCCTTGGGGAGCAACCTCGGCGACCGGGGGGATTACCTGGAGCGAGCGCTGGCCGCCCTGCGGCAGACCGAGGGTGTCGAAGTGACGTGCGTTTCGTCGGTCTACGAAACGCGGCCGGTCGGCGGGCCGCCAGGGCAGGGAGCCTATTTGAACGCGGTCGCCGAACTGCGGACGAGCCGCGAGGTACACGACCTTCTCAATGTGCTGCTGACAATCGAGCAAGGTTTAGGGCGAGTCCGTCAGGAGCGCGACGGTCCGCGCACCATCGATCTCGACCTGTTGTTCTACGACGATCTCATCCATGCTGACGAGTGCGTAACGGTTCCTCATCCGCGTCTGCACGAACGCTTATTCGTGCTGCAACCGCTGGCCCAACTGGCTCCGGGTCTTCTACACCCTACCCTGAAGCGCACCATTGCCGATTTGTTGGCCCAACTGCAAGGAGTTCGCCTGTACTCCCCCCCCACCCCCCCCATTTTGGGGGGGGTGGGGGGGGGTGGGCGTGAGCTGGCCGGTCTCCGTGCCCTGGTGACGGGATCGACCAGCGGCATCGGCCGGGCCATCGCCCTGGAGCTGGCCTCGGCAGGGGCTAACGTGATCATTCACGGGCAGCGTTCGCATCCGGCCGCGGTGGAAACGGCGGCGCAGGTTCGGTTGGCGGGCGTGCGCTGCGAGATGCTGCTCGCGGACCTGTCGGATGCCGATGCTCGCAATCACCTGGAAGAACAGGCGTGGAGACTATGGCAAGGTCTGGACATCTGGATCAACAACGCCGGCGCCGATACCCTCACGGGAGAGGCCGCGCACTGGCCGTTCGAGCGGAAACTGTGTGAATTGCTTGCCGTCGATGTGGTGGGGACGATGATCCTCGCCCGCGGCGTCGGCCAACGGATGCGCGAGGGGGCGGGCGGCGTCATTGTGAACATGGGGTGGGACCAGGCCGAGACCGGCATGGAAGGCGATAGCGGCGAGCTGTTCGCGGCGGCCAAGGGAGCGATCATGGCCTTCAGCAAGAGCCTGGCCTTGAGCCTGGCCCCCAGGGTCCGCGTCAACTGCCTGGCACCGGGCTGGATTCGCACGACCTGGGGCGAAGGCGCGTCAAAGCGCTGGCAGGAGCGCGTGCGGCGCGAGACGCCACTGGACCGTTGGGGCACACCGCAGGATGTGGCCGCGGTGACGCGCTGGCTTGTGTCGCCCGCGGCCGCTTTTCTTACGGGACAGGTGATCCGCGTCAACGGAGGAGCGGTGCGGGGATAAACGAAAAGAACGAACCACAGAGTCACAGAGAACACAGAGAGGAAAACACAGAAAAAGAATAATCAGAAACGAATTGTAACGGTCAGAGTCTATCTCTCTTTTTTTCTGTGTCTTTCTCTGTGCTCTCTGTGACTCTGTGGTTAGTTCTTTTCATCGGGGAAGGCCGATGAGTTCATCGCGAACGCAGACGATCATTCAACGCGGTCTGTTGCTGCTGGTGTTGCTCGGCCTGGGTTACTGGGCCTGGCACCGCTCGCGCTCGCCACGCCTGCCGACTTACGAAGGCAAAACACTGCCCCAGTGGATCGAAGACCTCGGCGATCCGGATTACACCGTCAGCGACCGGGCGGCGGACGCTCTCGCACATGTCGGCCCGGATGCCGTGCCAAACCTCTTGGAAGCGCGCGGGGCCGTGAACATCCGGTTGTATCGACGTGCCTCCGCCGTCCTGGTGCGCATCGGCGCACCGGCCGCGCCGCCCCTCGTCGCCACCTTGCAGAATGGCTCTGCCAATGAGGGTACCGAGACGATCCTGGTGCGCATGGGACCGGCCGCGGTGCCAGCCCTGATCGACGGGCTGGCAGATGACCGTGTATGCAAGGGGGCGTCCCATGTCCTCATCCAGGTCGGACCACGCGCCACCTCGGCGGTGCCGGCCCTGATCGAACTCCTCCAGCGCCGCAAGGCGTCTCCCGGCGCTCGGGAGGAGGCGGCCGAAGCGCTGGGGCGAATCGGCGAACCCGTCGCGGACATCGTTCCGGTTCTGATCACGGCCCTCAAGAACGACAACGCGGTGGTGCGCCAGCAGGCGGCTCAAGCGCTGGGTTGGATCGGTCCACCGGCCCGCGCGGCCACACGAGCCCTGATCGCTGCCCTCAAGGACGACGACGAAAAAGTGTCGGTCATGGCGTGTTGGTCGCTTGCCCGGCTCGGTGGGCCGGGCGTATCCCCTGCCTTGCTCGAAGTCTTACAGGGAAGCCGCGACGTTCCGGCCGACATGGCCGGCCAAGCTCTGTGGCAAATGGGACGCGACGCCAAAGGGGTCATGCCGGCCCTCATCGCACTTCTGGTCAAACCGCCCAGGGAGACGGTGCGTGTGCGCGGCGCTCCTTGGGTTGCTCGGCCCGATTGCCGTGCCGGACCTGGCGGTCGCGCTGGACAAAGGAGACGTGAGTCTGCAACAAGCCATCGCCGAGGTGCTGGGGCAGTTGGGACCGGCGGCGCGCGAGGCCATACCTGCCCTGGTCCAAAACCTTCACGATAAGCCGCTCCCCGTCAAGCTGTCGGCAGCCCTGGCCCTGGCCCAGATCGATCCTACGCGGTCTGACGCGGTGCCTCTGCTGGCCGATTCCCTTGAAAACAAAGCCGCTCTGGCCGCGCTAGCGGACCTGGGACCGAGCGCTCGGGACGCGGTGCCGGTGCTCGTTGGGGCCCTGAAAAACCGTGACAAGGAGGTCCGCGAGGGGGCGCGCCACGCTCTGGCGCGCATCGGCCCGAGGGCGGTGCCGAAGTTGATCGACGCTCTTGGGGAAGGAAATGGAGAAGTAGCCGTCCTCGCCGCCGAGGCGCTTGGGGCCATCCTGCCTCCACCTCAGGAAGCAGTTTCCGCCCTCCGAGAAGCGCTGAAGCGCGATCGGGCGCACGCCGGGGTATACGCCCGCGCCCTCGGTTGGATCGGCCCGCCGGCGCGTGACGCGGTGTCCGATCTGATCGCACTCTTAAGGGATGCGGATGCGCAGGCGGATGTCGCCGCCGCTCTCGCGAAGATTGAACCCTCTCAGGCCAGCAAGGCGATGCCCGTCCTCCTCGCGGCCATCAAGACGAAGGATCGGAATCGGCAAACGAAAGCGATCCACGCCGCGGGGCGTCTCGGAGCGGCGGCCAAACCCCTTGTTTCGGCCCTGGCGGAACAGCTTGACGAACCCGAATTAGTGGAACCAGTGCTCGCCGCCTTGTACGAAATCGGCTCGGAGGCGGTACAAGCCATTCCTGCTCTTGTCGCACGACTGCGCACGCCCACGCCGAACCTGGCTTCTCCGATCGGTGAAGTGCTGGTCCACATCGGGCCAGCGTCCGTACCGGAGATCGCGAGTCTGCTACGGGAGACCAACGCCGAAGCGCGTCGCTTCGCCGCTTACCTCCTGTCCCAGTTCGGTGCGGCCGCGAAAACGGCTTTGCCCGCGTTGCAGCCTGCCCTCAAGGACGCGGACCCAGAAGTGCGGCGGCAAGCCGCCCATGCTCTCGAAGAGATCGGACCCGATGCGCACGACGCGGTTGCGGCCCTGATCGAGAACCTGTTCGATTATCACAACGAGGTTCGCAAGGAGGCGGCCCTAGCCCTGGGGCACATCGGCCCGTCCGCCAAGGAGGCCCGTTCTCCGCTCATGGAATGCCTCATGGACCCGCACAACGAGGTGCGCTACGCCGCCACCCTCGCCATCGGCCGTATTGACCCTCAATACGTCGAGGCGATGCCGGCCCTGCTCGAAGCGATGCGCGATCCGTTTCCGGATGTCTGCCTGGCGGCCATCGACTCGCTGGCCCGCATCGACCGCTCGCGCATCCCGGAGTCCGTCCCCGTCCTGGTCGAGCTGAGTCAGCGGCCGTATCTACCGATCACGCGGTTGAAGGCGGTGGAGGGGCTTCTGGATTTGGGCCGTCCCGAAGAGGCCCGGCTCGCCGTGCCCTTCCTGGAAACGCAGTTGAGCGGCACTAATCCCGGACTCGGTCTGAGCGCCGCGATGCTGCTCGAACGCATCAAGCCGGAGGAGGCATACCGGATTGCGCTCGATACTGACGGGCGCTCTTCGTAATCCCAACCCCCGTGTGCGCGAGGCCATGCTGCACGCGCTCGGTCTGCTCGGACCGCGGCGCGCGAAGCAACGCCGGCACTTGTGCGGGTTGTGCAAGACGATGTGCCCGCCCTGCGCAAGCAGGCGACCGAAGCCCTGCGCAAGGTCAATCCGCGCGAGGCGAAGCGGTTAGGGATTGGAGAGAGTTGAGTTCAGCCTTGCGGGTCGAAGCGGTGAGCGAGTCGCCGGCTATTGATGTCGAGGGCTTCGAGAATTTGCAGCACGGGTTCGATCGGGATGCCCCAGTTCTGTGCCCAGCAGATGATGTCGAGGTTTTCCTGGCCGGATTTGAGGCGATCGAGAATGCGGTCGAGAAGAAGAGTGCGGTCGCGGAATTTGTCTTCGAGCAGTCCAAAGTCGTTGCGGTCGAGTTCGACCCAGAACCGTTTGCCTTGCAGGTGCTCCAGCCAACGCGCCCTCAGGTAGCCCCACCAGTGACACTGGACCCAGCGACGGATGGCGGCCTCGCCGAGGTCGCAGCCGGCCTTCTCGCTTTCAATCCACTTGAAGCGCAAGGCTTCTTGCTCGCTCTCGGTATAAACGCTGGACTTTTCCACGGCCTTCTCCCCCATTGCATCCGCTGCGTCCGGTTTACTTCGATCCGCGTCCAACATGGTGCAACCCCTCTACTCTTTCAATCCTAGCGTCGTTCCGGGGGTCGTGCAAGCTGAGACCCAGCTTCACGGAACGGCGGGGCAATCGGGGCGATCTGGATAATCCGGTGGTGCCTCAACCACATAGCCCCCGGCTTGCCGGGGAAGATCTCCCCCCGCAAGCCGGGGGCTATGTCAGCGGGCCAGGAACCCGCCATCAACGACGAGCGTCTGTCCCGTGATGTAACTGCCCGCGTCGCTGGCCAGCAGCAAGGCGGGTCCGACTAGCTCGCGCGGATCGCCCCAACGTCCGACAGCGGTGCGATCGGCGAAGACCTTCTTTTCGGCATCCGACAGGATCGCCCCTGGCAAATCGGTGAGGAAAGGTCCGGGGGCAATGCAATTGACGGTGATGCCGTAGGCGCCGAGGTCAAGGGCGCTGCGCGGGCCAGGCCGAGCAGGGCGGACTTGGTGGCCGAGTAGATATTCCGTTTCTCCTTGGAATGGAAGCCCATGACCGAGGAGATGTGGATGATCCGGCCCCGGCGCCGCGCCTTCATCTGCGGCGCCAGGGCGCGCGTCAGGGCCATGACGGAGCTGAGGTTGGTTTCGAGAACCTCATTCCACGTCTCGTCGGTGATCTCGTCGATGGCTTGTGGCTTGTTGGTACCGGCGTTGTTGATGAGGATGTCCACGCGGCCCATCTGCTGCAAGGCGGTCTGGGCTAACTGCGCCACCTGCTCGCGCCGGCTCATGTCGGCGACGACGAATCGGCCGCGGCGGTCGGTGCCTTTGAGGATTTCGTCCAGCGCGGTGCGGAGTTCGTTCTCGTGCCGGCTGGAGATGACGATGTCTGCCCCGGCCTCAGCCAGACCGCGCGCCATGGCCTTGCCCAGTCCCTTGCTTCCGCCCGTCACCAGGGCCACTTTGCCGGTCAGATTGAAAATGTTCGGGGCCATCGCCATCTCTCCAGGGACACGGGATGCGGTTCGGAAGCCACCGAGCATTAAGATAGCGAATCCGCTTCGGTTGGCCGCTTGCTCTTGACGAGAAACCCGGCCGACGTTATCGTTCCGCTCCCTCTCGGGGAGATCGGGTCCGAATTCCGACAAGGAAGTAAGTCATTCGCCGTTGGCTGGCGATGCTGGTCTTACTCAGTTCCGGGGCGTGGGCCGGTTGCCTCTCGGATCAGACCGATCGTTCCAGCGTCCGATTCGACGCGCCGCCGCTGGCGGGATTGGTCGGCGACGATGTCGTCTTCCTGGATGTCGCCGTGATCGAACGCCCCGCGGGCGACCTGTTTTTCAATCAAGAACTGTGGGCCGAGGCCGATGAACAAGCCCTCCGTGCGGACGGGGGAGAGCAGGCCATCAGCCTGGAGCGCAAGACGGAACTCGAGAAGAACGGTTTCCGTGTCGGCGAGGTCGGCGGTCTGATGCCGCCGACAAAACTGCAAGATCTTCTTCTGTCCAAACGCTGCTGCCAGGCCCATCGCATCCAGTTGCATGCCGGCCACGAAACGATGATCCCTCTCGGCCCGCTGCGGCCGAATTGCCTCTGCCGGCTTTCTCATGACGGCGAAGCGACGGACGCACAGTTCGAGAAGGCCCAATGCCGGCTCGAAGTGGTGCCATCACTGACCGGCGATGGCCGCATCCAGTTGCGTTTCACGCCGCACATCACCCACGGGGAACGCAAGACCGCATTCATCTCGCAGTGTGAGGCCGGGGTGCTGCACTGGGGCCGCCAGGAGCAGCAGCCCGAAGAGGTGTACAATTGGCTGAGTTGGTCGGTCACGGTGGCGCCGAACGAATACGTCGTCATCGGCACCAAGCAGGAACAGGGTCAGACGATGGGCGAGCGGTTTTTCGTGTCCGACGAGGAGGAATCGGCCGTGCAGCGCTTGCTGGTCCTCCGCACGGCGCATGTGCCCACGCCAAGCGCTCCGGCGGATGAAAAGTCGCGGCGTTCGCCTCCGCTGGCGCTACGGGCGAGCATGACGGCCGTCCGAGGCCGGGGCGAATGAGACGACTGTCCCCAGAGGGGCAATTACGATCCAGGCCTGGCCCGCTTGTTTTTCAATTGCTGTCGCAGCAACTGCAATTCACGTTCGGCCGCCAGGCGCGCTTCTTTTTCTTGGTCGGCACGTTGTTTTTCTCCGTCGGCGCAGTTCCAGGGCCTGTTCCAGGCTCCGTAGCAAATCGCCTGGTAAGGGCAGGAGTTTGCCCTTGTACTAATAGCGGCACCATTCGTCTAGTAATCCCATCTCCAGATCCAGTTCCGGCAGAGCAAGACGGCCATGCTCGTTGGGCTTCACCGAGACGTATTTGCGCTTCGTGTGCCGGAATAACGTCAGTTCCTGCTCATCCGGGTGGAAAATCAGATAATACGGCACTTTCAGTTCGCGCTCGTATTTGTAGAAACTCTCGTCGTAGTCCTTGCACTGGCTCTCCTTGGAGACGTATTCCAACACCCAAAACGGGCGAACCGGCTGCAAAGACAGGGTAAAACTGCCTCGGACTTTGATCGGCTGTTCGTGGAGGACAACCATGTTGTCGGGCACCACCTGATGCGGCTTGGGTTCGCGGCCCCAAGGGTATTGAATCAACAGTTCGCTGAAGAACTGCACCTCCGGCCGACGCTCGTGGACCAGGTCCAGGCTTTCCGAAGTGATTTTTCTTTGCGTCGATTGCCCGTAGGCTTCCATGAAGTGCTCCGGCGGCAAGCGGCGCAGATACTCCCGCGCGTACCTGTCATACTCCAGGGACAACAGAATGCGCGGTTTCGTGCTTGCCATGCATCCTCCTTCCGGGGCCGGGATCTGCTGGCACGCAGTATAATCCAATTCGGACGCGAGACGAAAGCCGAGTTAACGCCGGCGGGCCGCCGAGAAGATCGGCGGCCCGCCGGCTTGTTGCCCAATCAACCGAATGCGCACTTTTCGTCCTATTGCAAGTCGATGTCGAACGTCTGATTTCCTTGCTTGACGTTGTATTTCAGCCCTGATTTGTCCGCGGTGGCGTAGGCGCGGGCAGCGCCAATTTCGCCGCACCGCCGACCGTAATGGTGTACTCCCCTGGTGCCACGGAGAGTTGGTAGGTCCCATCGGCGCCGATGGTGTCGCTGACCGTCTTACCATCCGCCGGCACGAAGCCGATCTTCGCCCCGCCCGCGGGCTGGCCCTTGAAGGTGACATGGCCTGTGACTGTTGCGCCTGCCTCCTTTTTGCCCTCCTTTTTCTCCTCATTCTTCTTCTCGTCGGTCTTCTTCGGCTGGACGATTTCCTTGCGGTAACCGTTGACAGCCGAAAGGACGGCGCCGACGTCGGCGACGGCCACCTTGTTTTTCTCCAACGCCCGCTTGAGATGGCTCGCCAGGGCGTCGAACTGCGCGTCGGTGATACCCATCTCTCGATGGACTTTGCGCATGTCCGGGCCGGTGTAGCGGAACGGCCCGCCGGTCGCTTCGCTGACCTGCTCGACGATCTCGCGCTTCATCTTCACGATCTCGTCGGGAGTGGGGTTGTATTTGCCGCCGCGGAAGAAATCGACGTTGGGATCGCGGGCCGCCGCGTTGACCACGTCATCGACGATGCGCGTGACACCCGCTTCGCCGCCGAGGCGGTCCCAAAGCGTGTTCTTCGGACCTGGGCCGCCGTCTTTCTTCTCGGCTGGGGACTCGCCCTTGAGGTCGGCGCGGACCTGATCGAGGACCGTGCGCAGGACGAACGCGAGGCGGTGCAACTCGGGGGCCTGCTGGGCGTTGGCGATGCCCTCCTTGATGGCATCCTGTAATTTGGGACGGTGATCGAGCAGCGGCCGCATCGCCATCAAGGCGCCTTCATACAGCCGATAGCAGCCGTTCCAATCGCCGGTGTTGTACAGGTTGGCCCCATGATTGGCGATGTCCTTCAGATTGGTGTAAACGATTCCGTCCAGCGTCTTGCGGTCCAGCGCCCCGGCGGCCGGCTTGTCGTCCGCGGGCCGGACGGCGTTTGTCGCCAGGGCCGTCATCAGGCAACCCAGCACCAGCACACTCCACCTTGTTAGCTGTCGCATACAACCTCCTCCTTTCGCTGTCTTCTGTATCGTGTCTCCGGTGCCGCAGTCAGTTTCGCACAGGTTTTCCGCGGTGCCGGCAACGATTCGCAGGTGTTGGCGATCTTAGCGGAGCCGTGCGGGCGGGGGAAGAATTATTTCCTGGGCTTGCGTGGATTCGGCGATTGGCGATAATGCGGGTTCTACGGATAGACATCGACCGCCAACCCAAGGAGGGGGATCGTGGCCGACAAATCCAGCCAACTGCTCCTCAGTGCTCTCAGCCGCGTCGCCGCCGCGCCCGCCGGCTTGCCCCTGCACGGCACCAAGACCATACCCGGCCTGTTCCCCACCAACGCCGCCGGCAAGCAAGCCGCCCAGCGCTGCCAGACAGATGGCTACCTTTGCACGGTACCGGAAGTGGAGCCGTCCGCCAGTGGGAACACGGCCACCAAAAAAAAGGCGTCCGGCCCTCCGCTTTGCACCCTCTCCGAAAAGGGTTGGACGTATCTGCTCGGTCAGGTCAGTCCGCGTGCGGTGCTGGAGGATTTCGTCCGCGCCGTGGAAGCGCGGCAGAAACAGGCCGACGATTTGCTGACCGTTGCCCGGCAGATGCAGCAAAGTCTCGAAGGGCTGAAGGCCAGTGCCGATAAAGTGCTTCGGCAGACCTATCGGCCGGAGCAGGGCGGCGACGCGGGCAGTCTCAAGACCCTGTTCGCCAGTTTTCTGAAAGAGGCGGAACCGCCTCGCCCTACCAAAACCTCACTAGCCGTTGAGCCGGGCGCAAGTATCACCGTTTCTTACGACGTGCTGCTGTCGGAGTTGGATCGCTGGCAGAACGCCGGTGCGTCGGAGGATTGTCCGCTGCCGCACCTATACCGGCACTTGCAGGCGCAGGCACCTGGCTCGACCATCGGTCAGTTTCACGATTCGCTCCGCCGCTTGCATGAGGTCGGCAAGATTTATTTGCACCCGTGGACCGGCCCACTCTACGACATCCCCGAACCGCCCTACGCACTGCTCGTCGGCCACGAAATCGCTTATTACGCCAGTATTCGCAATTAGTCCGTTTAGCGACGCTTCGCAGAAGCGTGTGAAGAACGCTTCTACGAAGCGTCGCTAAACGGTCCTGGAGGGTTTCTCATGTCCACCACCGCCGTCACACGATCGCTGCCGGAGCGCGCCCTGGACGTGCTGCGCCGCGCCGGCAATCCGTTCCGCAATTACTTCGCGCGCAATCCCGATGACGAGGTTTGCGCGCTTTACCATGTGCCGGAACTGTTCGCCCGGGAGCGCGAACAGCTCCTGGGCGTCGTCGACCTGTACCGCTACACGCCGACGACGCATTCCGAGGTCGTGCCGGTGCTGGGCAACAAAGGCTCCGGCAAGACGCATCTGCTGCACTCGATCAAGCACGGGCCGGAAGGAACCTGGCAACTGCTCGTGACGCCGGGCACCTACCAGAACGACACCGATTTCCTCGAATACCTGCTGTTCCAGCTCATCGACACGCTCCTGGGCGGCGGCAAGCAGAAGAACACCCGCCCGCTGGAATACGTCGGCGAACAGCTGGTCCGCAACCTGCTGCGCGACGCCCTGGCGGAACTCACGGCGGCGGAGCGTCTGGACCTGTTCCCCGCGCCGGGCCTGGGCCGCTGGACGCGCCGCCTCGGCCTGGGCGGCTCGCAGGCCCAGGAGCGCACGCAATGGCTCATCGACAGCCTGTCGCGGCCATGTACGCTGCCGTTCCACGCCGGCGGTCTCCTCCGTGCTTGCGCGGAAGCCGGCATCGAGCCGGCCCGCGCCTTCGAGTTGGTCTGCGCTCACATCAGCCGAACCGAGACGCACGACACGGCCGGCCTGATGCGCCGCCACATCCTCGATGGCCTGGCCCGCGCCGTCCTGCTGCATGACGAGTCCGAACTGGCCAGCTTCCTGACCTACGGCTTCGCCGAGCTGGATTTCCAGGTCCGGCCGACCCGGCAAGATCTGGTGCTGGCGCTGTTCAAGGCGCTGATGGAGGTCTTGCAAGAGCTGCGCATCCCGGTCGTGGTCGCCTTCGACCAGCTCGAAGATCTGCTGCTGGCCCGCCGCAGCGACGACGGCCACCGCACCGCCGAGAGCTTCTTCGCCGGCATCGTCCAGTCGATGCACCAGCTCGACGGCATCAGCTTCCTGATCTTCGCCGAGCGCGGCCTGTGGAACCGCTTCGTGCCGTCGCTGGACGGCTACATCCAGGATCGCCTGAACAACCCCATCCACCTGCCCAACCACGGCACGCTCAAGGCGCTGCGCCTGGAGGCGCCGGCACTCGATCTGGTGCGCCGCATCGTCGAGGCGCGTCTGCGGCCGGCCCTGGAGAAGCTGCCCGACTTCGCCGACCTGCCGCCGATCTTCCCGTTCACCGAGGAGCAGATCGCGCTGCGTCGCGCACACCGAGCCGACGCTGCGCGACATGCTCCAGCAGTTCCGCCACCTGTTCGACCGTGCCGTCTACGGACCCGAACCGATTGCGGATTGCGGATTGCGGATTGCGGATTCCAACTCCATCAGCGAGGAAGTCACAAGCGAGGACATGCCGCCGGAAGTCAAGTCGGTGGTCGTGGTGGAAACCCCCACCGGCGACCCTGTTGAATCGCAATCCGCAATCCGCAATCCGCAATCCGCAATCGAGATGTGGGACCAGGAATTGCGTGCGGCGCGGCGGAAGCTGGAGCCGGAAGGGGCGCTGACGGGGGCGACGCGCGAATTGCAAGCGGGCCTGGGAGCGTTCCTGCAACTGTGTCACGAGCACGGCGTCAAGGTGGGGCCGTGGCGGCTGCACCACGTCGTCGGCGAGTGGACGTTCGGCGAACACCCGACCTACGGCGTCGTGACGATCGCCCATTGGGTGTGCAAGGACGGCCAGCCGTGGAAGGTCGGCATCGGGCTGTTCCTCGGCCGCGGCCCCGCCAAGCCGCGCGACCTGGCCACCAAGCTGTCCGCGCTGGACGTGGAGCCGGCGTTATCGACCACCTGATCCTGCTGCGGCCGGAGGATGACCTGTCCCTGTCGGGCAAGAGCAAGTCGCTTGTGGCAGGAGGCCGAGCGGCGCGGCCGGCACGCCCGGCTGGAGCCGGTGGCCCTGGACGCCTTCGCCGCCCTGTACGCCCTGCCGCGCTTCGTGGCCAGCCTGACCGAATCGCTGCCGGAAGGCCAACCGCTGCCCAACCTCGCCGATCTGCTTCAGGAGAAGTGCGAGAAGCTCCTCGAACAGGTGTGCATGCCTGTTCAAGGTTGAGGATGGCGGGCGAAACTTACCAGCCCGCCGCGCCAGCAAGGGACGATCCCTTGCTGGCGCGGCGGGCTGGTGGCGTTTTATGCCAGGACCATTGGAAGTGGTAAACTTTGTTGTTATTATCAAGAAAGCGCAATCTTCCGGGCAACGCAGAGGGACCACAAGCAATGCGGCTGAGGTGGTGGAGGACCGGGGTCGGTGCCGGCGGAGCAGCCGTGGCGACCGCGCTGTTTGCCTGCTATTTGAAGGCGCGAGAGCCGAGCGCCTTCTCAGCGGGAGGGGGGAGACTGCTCGAATTGCTCGGCGTTATCGGCTGCCTCGGGGCCGGAATTGCCCTGCTGGCCGTCTGGTGGTGTCGCCGCACCCATCGTCTTCTGCTGGCGCGCTTGGCGGAACACATCTCCGCCCTTCGGGAAAATCCGGCACCGTATGCCCTTCACGCCCTGGATCGCCTGGTGTCGCCGCACTCGGAACTTACCCCGATCCGGGAACCGATAAAGACCCTAACGGCCTGCTACCGCCGCGCGCTGACGGAACTCGTGCACGAGCGCGAGACGCGGGAGACCCTTCGAGGCGGGCAGCAAAACGGCGAAGATCATGCCGAGCGAGCCGCCCTGCCGACCTCCACGAACTACGTCATCGCCAGTTCACGCCAGAGGATGGTGGCCCGGTTGACCCCCAACCTCCACTGGATGGCCGCCACGCCCCCGCTCCTGCAATTCCTCGACCGTCCCATTGGCGACCTGGTGGCCCGGCCGTTCCTCGATGTCGTTCATCCCGAAGATGTGGCCGGGCTGGAGCACATCTTGCAGGAGGCGCTGCATGATGGCGAAGCCCACAACGTCACCTTCCGCGTTCGGTCGTCGGCGGGCGAGGGACGTTACGTGCAGACCGATGTAATGACCTGTTACACCGACAAGGGCGATCCACTGCATCTGCGCTGCCACTTCATTGATGTCACCGATCGCATTTTGACCGAGCGCGAGCTGCGTCGCCGCACCGAGGAACTGTCGGAAGCCAACGCCCGCTTGCAGAAGGCCAACGAGGACTTGCAACGACTCAAGGAGAGCTATCGCGACCTGTACCACCAGGCACCTGTCCTATACTTCAGCCTCGACGCCGCCGACCGCTTTGCCGCCTGCAACGACACCATGCTGCGCGTTCTCGGCTATCCGCGCGACGAATTGATCGGACAGCCTTATAGCCGATTGCTGACGCCGGAAAGCCGGGTTGCCTTCCGCGACGATCCTACCGTGTTCCATCGGCCGGGCGAGCTGGAAACGCAGTGGGTCAAGCACGACGGCACGGTCATCGAAGTGTGGATCGACACCACGATCATCGGAGACGAGAAAGGCGCGTTCGTCCGTTCGCGCAGCGCCGCCCGCGACGTGACCGAGCGCAAACGGCTGGCCAACGCGCTGTCCGACAAGGCTCGCGAAGTCGGCCAGGCCAACGCCGAGCTGCGCCGCATCAACCAGGAGCTGGAGGATTTCACCTACATCGTCTCGCACGACCTCAAGGAGCCGCTGCGGACGATCGAGGCATTCAGCAATTTCCTCGCCCAGGATTACGGCCCCCAACTGGGAGAAGAAGGTCAGGAGTACATCAATCACTTGATCCAGGCCAGCCGCCGGCTCGGCGCACTCATTGACGATCTGCTCGCCCTCAGCCGGGCCGGCCGGGTCATCAACACGCCGCGCGCCTTCGCCTGGGATGAGGTGTTCCCGGTCATCCGCGCCGACCTGCTGGATTTGATCCAGCGCCAGCAGGCCGTCATCCGCGTGGAAGCACCGCTGCCGCTGGTGTGCGGCGATCGCGAGCGTGTCGTCCAACTCCTGGCCAACCTCATCAGCAACGGAATCAAGTACAACAAAAGTCCGCAGCCGGAGGTCGTCGTCGGGGCGGTCCCGCCCTCGAAACCGGACGAGCAAAATGGCAAACCGGAATCGGCGACCTTCTTTGTCCGCGACAACGGCATCGGCATCGACCCGGCGTATCACGAACAGATCTTTCGCATGTTCCGCCGGTTGCACCGCCGCGACGAAATCGATGGCACGGGCGCGGGGCTGACGATCTGCCGGCGTATCGTCGAAGCGCACGGAGGGCAGATCTGGGTCGAATCGCACGCTGGTCAGGGTGCGACGTTTTACTTCACGCTACCGCGTCTGCCGGCTCCCAGCCACCCGCCCACGGCACCGCCGCACACGGAGGGCCAGGCCGTGCATCTGGCCATAACGGTTTGACCAGCCCGCTG
Organism: uncultured Planctomycetota bacterium; assembly: GCA_963767535.1. Lineage (GTDB taxonomy): Bacteria > Planctomycetota > Planctomycetia > Gemmatales > Gemmataceae > JAJPHU01. The sequence goes on along the minus strand of CAVYEC010000003.1, from coordinate 1,065,946 downwards.
CGCAAGAAAGGGGATCTTCCCTTGCTGGCGCTGCGGGCTGGTAACTCCATGATTTTGTGCCTATTTATGACCAAGCCGCTGGTCCTGTTGGTGGATGATGTCCCGGAACTGGGCATCCTCGTCGCCTCGCTGGGCAAGCGGGCTGGCTACACGACAACCTGCCGCTTCGACGTGCCGTCCGCCTGGGACTATTTGCAAGAGGAGCGGCCCGATTTGATTCTGCTGGACGTGCATTTGCCGGGCGTCGAGGGTTTGGAACTGTGCCGGCGGGCGCGGGCGACGCCGGCCCTGGCGGATCTGTCGATCGCGCTGTTCAGCCATTGGGGACTGCCTGCGGACATCGCGTCCGGGCTGGATGCGGGGGTCGATTTCCTGGTGTCCAAGGATCTGGTGAGCCGGCCGGCGGAGTGGCGCGGCCGGCTGGACGAGATTCTGCCGGCCGAGCATGGCCAGCGCCGAAACCATTCGCTAGGATGGAGGTTAGAGACCAATCCGACTCCCGTCCCATTCTCCTGGGTCGCCACTCTCAATCATGCCCTCGATCAGCCCTGTTGGCGCAAGATCGACGGCGAGGTGTTGCGACGAGTGCTTCGGCGTGCCTTGAAGGACGCCTATCCGGGGGCGGAGGCCCACGACTGGATCGGGCCGGACGGATGGTCGCTGCGTGCGAACCAAGGGACGCCTCGTGAGATCGCGGTGGCCCTCGTCGCCTCCCTGGCGGAACAGGTTTGGCGACTCCTGGGCACGGAAGCCAGCAAGATCTACTGGAGAGTTTTGGCTTCGGTGGTTCCGGGTCAACCAGAGACGGTCCCGGGATGACAGGGTTGCGGCCACGGAAAAGGTAAGGATGAAATCGATTCACACCATTCTGCTGGTGGAAGATAACCCGGCAGACGTCAAGATCACGCAGCGCGCCCTGCGTGATAGTTCTTTCCCCGTCGAGCTGCTGGTCGTCCGCGACGGGGAAGAGGCGGTCGATTACCTGCTGCGGCAGGGCACGTATGCCGAGCGCGATAACTGGCGCAGCCCCGACCTGATCCTGCTCGACCTCAACCTGCCGCGCCTGACCGGGCGGGAAGTCCTCCAGCGCATCCGTGCCACGCCGGCCCTTCGAACCGTGCCGGTCGTCGTCCTCACCACGTCGCGGCGGCTGGAAGACGTGCAGCAAATGTACGAGGCCGGTGCCAACACCTACATCGAAAAGCCCCAGGACTTCACCCGCTTCGTCCAGGTCCTGCAAACGATTCAGAGCTACTGGCTGGATACGGCCCTGCTGCCTCCGCTATCCTGATTATCTCTATCTCACATAGCCCCCGGCTTGCCAGGGGGTGAGGCTTCCCCCGGCAAGCCGGGGGCTATGTGGGTGAATCGGCCGACGACTTCGCATGCAAGAATCCCCTCGCCGCACCGCTCCCCCCGTCGCCGGACGAAGCCCGTGCCTGGTGGTACGGCCTCATCAACTTCGAGCAGCGCATCCCCACCGCCGACGACCTGAAGCTCGACCACATGCGCACCCTGCTGGCCCGGCTCGGCGACCCGCACCGCCGCCTGCGCATCGTCCATGTGGCCGGCAGCAAGGGCAAGGGGTCCACGTCGGCCATGCTCGCCTCCATCTTCCGCAAGGCCGGCTACCGCACGGGACTGTTCACCTCGCCGCATTTGTGCCGCGTCGAGGAGCGTTTCCAGGTGGACGGCCAGCCCATCTCGACGGCCGAGCTGACGGCGCTTCTGAATGAAGTCCACGATGCGGTCGAGGCAGAGACGCGCAGCAACGGCATACCGTTCACCTTCTTCGAGGTGGCGACGGCGGTGGGTTTCTTGCACTTCGTCCGCCGCCGTGTCGAGGCGGCGGTGCTGGAAGTCGGCCTGGGCGGCCGGCTCGATTCGACCAACGTTTGCAGGCCCCTCGTGTCGCTTATTACGAGCATCAGCTTCGATCACACGGGGTTGCTGGGCGATCGCCTGGCGAGCATCGCGCGGGAGAAGGCGGGTATCATCAAGCCGGGCCGTCCCGCCATCAGCGGCGCGACGGTTCCCGAAGCGCGGGCGGTCATCGAGCGCATCAGCCGCGAGCGCCGCGCACCGCTACGACAGCTCGGCGTGGATTTCCATTACACTTACACACCCGGTCTGGTGCAGACGGCGCAGGCGCGGCGTTCGCGGGTCGCGGTCGTCACCGACCGCCGCCGCTGGCCGGAATTCGAGCTGAACCTGCTCGGCGATCATCAGGCCGCCAACGCCGCCGTGGCCGTCGCCTGTGTCGAGCAGTTGCAGGCGGAAGGCTGGCATCTGCCGGATTCGGCCGTCGCCGCGGGATTGGCGGAGGTGTCCTGGCCGGCGCGACTGGAAGTCGTCGGCCGTGGACCGCTAGTCATTCTCGATTGCGCCCACAACGTCGCGTCCGCCGTGGCACTGGTGCAAACGCTGCAAGTGTCGTTCGCGCCGGCGCGCCGTCTTCTCGTCTTCGCCGGCAGCGGTGACAAGGATTTGACCGGTATGTTCCGCGTCCTGTCGCCGCACTTCCGCCACGCTTATTTGACCCGCTACGCGGACAACCCGCGCACCGTCGCCCCGGAGAAATTGGCCGATCTTCTCCGTACCAGCGGTGACTTACCCGCCACGATTTGTTCAACCCCGGCCGAGGCGTACCGCGCCGCCCGCGCCGCCGCCGCGCCCGACGACATGATCTGCATTACCGGCTCCGTCTTCCTGGCCGGCGAGCTGCGCTCCCTGCTCGTGAAACCGTAGCCGACACTCCCCTTATACTTTCGCCGTCGTCCGCGCCGGCAGCTTCGGCCCACCCGCCTCGATCTCCTCGCAGAACAGCGAGTAAACTTTACGACGGGCGATAAGGTCGGCCAATCGCGGGAACAGGCGGTTGACCAGCACGATCATCTTGCCGCCCAGCGAAAGGCAAACCTCGTTGCGCCCGCGTTCGAGCGCCCGCAGCGTCGCCAGGGCCACGGCCTCGGCCGTCATGCCGCGCAGGTGGTCCAGTTGCAGGGCGGCCTTCTGTTCGAGCATGTTTTGCGAGAAGTTCGTCTGCGTCAGGCTCGGCGCGACGACCAGCACGTCGATGCCGTCCTTGGCCAGTTCGGCGCAGAGCGCTTCGCTGAAGCCCTGGACGGCAAACTTGCTGGCCGAGTATTCGCTGCGGGCCGGGATGCCGCGCTTGCCGGCGATCGACGAAATGTTGACGATGGCCGGCGTCTGCCCCAATCGCAACAGCGGCAAAAACTGCCGGGTCGTCTCGGCCAGCGCGAAGAAATTGACCTCCATGATGGCCCGCAGCCGTTCGGGACTGACCTCGGCGAAATGTCCCGTCGCCCCGATGCCGGCATTATTGACCAGCACGTCAACGCCGCCGAAGTGCCGCAGCGCCGCCCCGGCCATCGCCTCGCGGTCTTCGCGCCGCGTGATGTCGGCGTGAACGGTCTCGATGGTGCCGCCGTCCGCCCGCACCTTCTGAGCTAGCTCGTTCAAAAGCGCATCCGACCGCGCCGCCGCCAGCACGCCGCCGCCGCGCCGCGCCGCCGCCTCCGCCAGCGCCTTGCCGATGCCCTGCGACGCCCCGGTGATGACGATCCGCAAGCCGTGCAAGTTCCGCCGCCCCATGACTCTGCCCCCGAAGTGATGCCCCAACGAAAGGAAGCGCGGACCTTTTTCCGCACCGCCTCCATTGTGCAATCGAAAGGGCAGGGCTGGGAAATGGAGGATGAGGGGAAATGCGGGGAATTCGCGGAAAAAGTGCCGGAAATAGCGGATGTGCCGATTAGCGACGCTTTGCATTCGCCTTGAAGAACCCCGAGAGCCAATGGACATATACGCCAATCTCTCGCATTAGCGATTTTGCTTCCATGCCTCAGGGTCGAATCCACTCGAAATGGATATAACGGAGAAGGAATCAGTTGACGAACTTCTAGCGGGTTTAAACGGCTTTCGCGAGAAATCATCATGAGGCTCGCTCTCGATGGCGCTTGTGCGAACGATTGAACAAAGACAGAAGGTATTTGATTAGCGTGTTCCTCTCTAGCAGCTTCGTTCAGCGGGCCGTTAATCCGGTCGTCGCCTCACGCTTCTCGCTTCTTCGAGAGAATACTCCCGTCCGGTTGCATCTCGTGAAAAGTACCGTTTCCCCAGGTAATTGCTCCCATCTCGGCGTTGAATTGGGCAACAAATGTTTCCCTCAGCTCCCAACTGAGAAAACACTTCTTGTGCATTGCAGCGTCCGAGAATCGCCAAAGTGGGTCTTCTCGGCCTGTGATGAAATGCGTGGTTGCCACAATATCGTCCTCTTGCCCGATTACGTCGCCACAAATCGGGCAGCGGCTTTTACCCCTGAAAATGAGCGCCATAGCTGCCTTCTCCTGATCGCATTTGATTGGCGCATGGTATCAGCAGATAGTCGTTGGCGAAAGAACTTTTGCAAGTTGCGTGAGTTGTCACCAGGTGGGTCACGGGGGCAAGGATAGGATCACCGATTCACCGCGAAGGAACTGGCTGAGGAAGTCTAGGGCCGAACGTCCCTGCTGCCAGCATGTTCGCCATACCGACATCAGCACCGCTTGCGCTCGCGCTCCTACCCAAGTCCGGTTGCCTCCCCAGACCTTGCGTAAAATGACGCCGAAGCGGATGGCCAACTCCGCTCGCCAGTTGGTGGCGTCCAGACCCGGCACATGCAAAAACGTCAGGAGCTGATCGCGGTGGTTCCACAAGTGCTGCGCCAGCCGCTCGTTGGCCGCGTTGCTCTTGAGGGGGAATATGGCATCGGCCAGTTCGTTGTCCAGCCGGCCTCGCGCCACTGCCAGACCATGATCGCTGACCTGGCCCGCGGCATGGCGATCGCGCAGGCCCAGGGCCGCTAGCAGTAGCTCCTTGATCCGTCGTGGGAACCGCACCGCGCCGGCCGCGGCACTCTGGAGCATCTCGTGACAGCGACGTAGAAGGTGGCCCAGGCACTGTTGATGGCGCGCTTGCTCAAAGTTGTCGTAGGGCGACCAGCCGTCGTGAATCATCACTCCAGCGTAGTCTGCGCCGATCAGACGCTCGGCCACGGCACCGGAGCGGGTCGGGTCGATGACGTAGGCGGTCGCCTCGGCGCTTACCAGCGCATGCAGCCAGGCACCCCAGCCGCCGACATGCCAGCCGGTTTCGTCGGGAACAACCCAGGCAGACCGCGCGACCGACTGACAGATTGTTTCGTAGACCGGCTCGCAGCGCCGCGCTGCTCGCAAGACGGTGTGGACGCTGCCGCCCGGTGTCAGGGAGATGCCAAATAAGCTCTCCAAGACGCGGCTCACCTTGCCGTGCGACAGACCCGCTTGCTTGTTCAACTCGACGACCGTGGCCTGAGCGTCCGGCCCCAGTTGCGACGCCGCAGCCCCCAGAGCGTCGGAGGTCTGCAAGGCATGTCGGCCCTGAACGCGCCGGTGGCACCGCCGACAACAGCCGACGTGGATGTTAAATTGGCGGTGGACCGGCTGTCGTGGGATCTCGACCTGATACTGCTGATCGACGTGAGTTGGCTCGATTGGACCCCCACAGTCGGGGCAAGCCTCGGGTAAGGGAGCCTCGTGGACCTCGTCGATGCGTTCCGGCGGCGGCCGATGCGCCTTGGTGCCGTAGTCCTTTCCGGGTTTGCGTCCCGGCTTCTTGGGGTTGGGCTTGGGAAGGCCTTTAGCAAAAGGGGCTGCCTGACGCTTGCCGGCGCGCTGCTGCTGTTCGAGCAGGCGGGTAAGTCGCTCGACCTGGGCTTCCAGTTCGGCGACGCGGCGTTGCAACGCCTGGCAGCCTGAACAAGCGGGTTCGTCCATGCAGGCAAGATAGCAAAAAACCCGGAGTGCAGCTGCGCTCTGTGGGACAGGTCAGTCGGACAAGGCGACCGAGGGCGCTAACCAATTGCGACAGAAGCAGGTTCGAGCGGTTCACAATACAACCACTTGTACCTACACGGTTTTTGTCGCTGAAGACGAGAACCGATATGTACAGCTCGACACTTATGGTTCTGAAGACCGAGAGATGCCTGGGAAAGTCAGACAGACTGTGCAGTTCAACGAACAATCTGCGGCCGAGCTAATCAAGATTTTTCAGGAGAGTTACCCTAACCTAAGATAATTAACACATTAATAATCTGTATCGTCCTCCAGTGCTGCGCGGAATCTTGGGCCAACTTTCGGTTTTTGGGGCGGATCAGGGGCATTCAGGATTCCAGACGAAGCATGTTTCCTTCCCTCTCGGCAGTTCCGAAATGAAGAGGTCGCTCATGCCCAGAATCGCGAACAGAACGACGACGCGAATGCACATCGACCGCATGGTCAAACGCATCGTGGCGAAGTTTCGCCCGGAGCGAGTGATACTGTTCGGTTCGCACGCGCGCGGCGAAGCTGGCCCGGACAGCGATGTGGACCTGCTGGTCGTGATGGACTTCGAGGGAACCGCCTTCGACAAGGGGCTGGAGATAACGTATGCGCTTCACGACATCCTGGTCCCCAAAGACATAGTCGTCACGAGGCCGGATGATTTCGCCTGGCGAAAGGATGTCGTCGGCACGATCGAATGGCCGGCGGTTCAGGAAGGCCAAGTGGTGTATGCCCCCTCCTAAGGCCGTCATCACCGCGATCCGAACCTGACGCAATGGCGGACGGTTCCCGCTCCAGCAAAAAACGCGTAAAATAGAATCATCATGAGCCAAACCTTGACCATCTCCGAAGATCTCCTGGCCCGGCTCGAAGACGCCGCACGGCGGCGCGGCCTGAACACCGAGGAAGAACTCCTGGAAGCCTGGCAAGCCGGTGAAGAAGAATTGGCCTCGTTTCATGTGCTGGCGGAACGGTGGAAGAAAGAGACGGCCCATCACTCGAATGCGGCGAAAAGGGCCTTGCATCCCACCTACCAAGAGATCATCGGCATGGGCCAACGCGCGGTACCGCTCCTGCTGGCGGAAATGCGGCGCGAACCGGACGACTGGTTCTGGGCACTGCACGCGATCACCGGCGCCAACCCGGTGCCGGAAACGAGTCGCGGCAACCTATGTGAGATGGCCGAGGCCTGGCTCCGGTGGGGCTTGCAAAAAGGCTACCAGGAAGGGATACGGATGGAAGAAAGGTTCGGAGGAGAGCAACCATGAACTGGCAAGAACGCATTGGCGTGGACCCCGGCGTGCTGACGGGCAAACCCGTCATCAAGGGCACCCGCATGGCCGTGGAGTTTCTTGTCGAACTGCTGGCCGAGGGGTGGACCCACGAGCAGATCCTGGCGAACTACCCGCACTTGGCCGAAGAGGACATCCAGGCATCGCTCCACTACGCCGTCGAAGCGTTGAAGCAGGAACACGTCTATCCTCTGCCGGTCTGACGCATGGCGAAATTCCTGGCCAATGAGAACGTTCCCGGCGCCGCAGTCGAAGCGGCCCGCCAGGCCGGCGTGGATGTGAGTTGGGTGCGGGAAATCTCGCCCGGCATCAGCGATGATGCGGTCCTTGCCCTTTCGAGAGCCGAGGATCGGGTGCTGTTAACCTTCGACAAGGACTTCGGCGAAATGGCGTTCGAGCAGGGAAAGATAGCCACGCCGGGCGTCATCCTGCTGCGGCCCCGACTTCGCTCCCCGGAGCAAGTGGCCCAATTCACCGTCGCGCTGCTCTCCCAATCCATCGACTGGACGGGCAACTTCTGCGTCGCCCAGGAAGGACGCCTCCGTGTTGTGCCCATGCCGGATTAAAGCGGCGGCCGGCTCCGCACGAACGCTTGCGGACGATCAAAGCCGGCGACTGGTGACACGCCATTGTCCTCGTCGTCTTGCTTTCGCGCCAAGCTACGCAACGGCGCAACGAATTAAGTTGTACTAGAACAAGGGGTAGCGTCGCATAAACGGATTTCATTGCGCGTTTGCGCATTCGTTGCGCAGGTGTGGGCGACAGCGGCGCAACGAAACGGCGAGCGCTTTTCCGTTTGAAATCGCTCGGCGGACTACTTTTCGACCCATTCGACGGGCTGGGGCTGGATGTCATCGGCGGGGCGAGGGCCGGCGTCTTTGCGGCCGCTGCCCGCGAAGCGGCTGATGGCGCGGACGCTCATGTCGTGATCGCAGAGGATCTGGCAGCTGAGCCGGATGCCGGTCAGACCGCGGGCGGTCAGGACATTCTTTTCGGCGGCCGTCATGCGGGCCGGCTCGCCCGCCGTGAATTCGACCCGGCAGGTCGTGCAGCGGGCGTTGCCGCCGCAGGCGTGCAACTGATCGACCTTGCCCTCGTCCTCCAGAGCCAGCACCAGACGCTTGCCCTCGGGCACCTCAAACTCGCCCACGCCGTCGATCGTTAGCTTTGGCATAGGTCGTTCCTTTCCAGAATAACCCGGCAGGCCGCGTTGGCCGCCGGGTGAAGTGCAACCCGGCGGCCGACGCGGGGATTTCACTTCTTGAAATCGCCCGCACGGATGATGACGAGCTTCCGGGGGTCAATATATTTGCGAAACGCCGCCTTCACATCCTCCGGCGTCAGGGCCGCGATGCGCTTTTCCTGTTCGCTCGTGTAGGCGAACGTCCGCCCCAGGTGCAGGTTGGTGGCGATCTGCCCGGCGATGGCGGCGTCGCTGGCGCGGGCGACCTTCTGGGACTCCAGGTACGCTTTCTTGGCGTCGAGCAGCTCGGCCGGCGTCGGGCCGTTGGCGAGAAACTCGTTCAGCTCCTCGGCGAAGGCTTTCTCCACGCGGTCGATGTTGAGCGGGTTGGTGATGGCGTTGACAGTGAAGCGGGCGGCCGGGTCGAGCGGGTCGGCCGACAGGGCCGAGGTCACGCCGTAGGAGAGCCCCTCCTTCTGGCGGATGCGGTTGCCCAGGCGCGACGACAGTGTACCGCCGCCGAGCATGTAATTGCCCAGCCGCAACGCCGCGAACTCGGGGTCGGTCTCCTTCAAGGGAAACGCCAGGCCGGCTACGAAGACGGCGTTGGCCTTGTCCGGCGTCACGATGTTATCGTGCGAACCGGCGAAGTCGGCCGGCACCGACTGCTCGATGCGCTTGTACGAAACGCCGGACTTCCAGTCCTTGAGGATCTCGCCGATCTTCGTGAGCGTCGGGTCGGGATCGAAGTCGCCGACGATGGCCAGCTCACCGGCGGTCGCGCCGAGTTGCTTTTCGTAGAGCGCCTTGACCTGATCGAGCGTGACGGACTCCAGGCGTTTCTCGTTCTCTTCGGGCGTCGGCACGTAGCGAACGTCCGAGGGCGAGTAAGGCGTCAGGGCGCGGGAGAGGCGGTTGGCGGCCAGGAGCGTCGGCTCGGTGCGCATCATTTCGGACTGGCGCACGGAACGGCGTTTCATGGCGTCGAACTCGGCGGCCGGGAAGGCCGGCTCGCGGAGGATCTCGCCGAGGAGCTTGAATGGCCGTCGGCAAGGTCGAGCGCTTGGCCTCGACGGAGAACGTCAGTTGTCGCGGCGTCTGCCGCGGGGCCACCGCCGCCGCGACGCCGGCCGCCGCCGAAACCGCCCAGGCCGGGAGTGATGCGGATGCCGAGCGAATCCAGTTCTTCGCGCAGGGCCTGACGATCGTGCTTGCGCGTGCCGGCCATCATGAGCGACGGCAACAGGCCGGCCGCCGTCGTTTGCCCCTTCAGCGATTCCTCGTTGCCGTAATGCAACCGCAGCACCAGCGACACCGTTTCGCCGCGGTTCTTCTTGGATAAGCAGGCCCGCCTTGAGGTCGCCGACCTGTATCGTCCTGGTGCGGGCGTCGAGGTTTTCCGGCGTCGGATCGAACACCTCGCCGGCCGTCTGCACCCGTCCGCCCTTGTAATCTTTCACGATGGTATCCAGTGCCGGCGCCGCCGCGATGGCCAGGCGCTGCGGCCGATCCTCCGGGATGTACACGCCGACGGTGCGATTGGACTTCTGGAAGTACGTTTTCGCCACGCGGTTGACATCGTCCGCAGTCACGGCCTCGACGCGGTCGCGCTGCACGAACAGGAGCCGCCAGTCGCCCAGGGCCGACGCGGAGCTGAGCGCTTGCGCCATGGCCATGCTGTTGGACTGCAATTGTTCGTGGGTGCGGCGGCTGCGGAGCTTGGCCTTCTCAACCTCGTCCGCCCGGAACGGCACGGCCGGCAAATCTTCCATCGTGCGCAGGAGGATATCACGGACAGTATCGAGTTGGCCCGGTTCAGGCTGGGCCGAGGCGGTGAACAGGGCGGGGTCGTGGTTGTTGCCGGCCGAGGCGTTCGCGCTGGACGCTTTCCGCGCTTCAACCAGCGCCTTGTAAAGCCGGCCGTTGGGCTGCTGCGACAAAAGACCGGCCAGCAGACTCAGGGGTGCCCAGTCGGCATGGCCCGCCGAGGGGATGTGATAGACGACGCCGACCGAGCCGACCGCGCCGACGCGGCGCAGCACGACATTGCGCTCGCCGTCCTGGGCCGGCTCCTCCGTGTAGGTATTGTCGAGCTTGCGCCGGGGCCGGGGGATGGCGCCGAGGTACTTCTGCACCAGCGCCAGCGCCTTGGCTTCCTCGAACTTGCCGGCCACGATCAGGACGACGTTATCGGGCTGGTAGATACTTTTTGTAAAACGCCTGCAAGTTTTCGATCGGCACGCGCTCGATGTCGGAGCGGTTGCCGATGGTCGATTTGCCGTAGTTGTGCCATTCGTAGGCGGCGGCGTGGATGCGCTGCATGAGGATGCCCTGCGGGCTGTTCTCGCCGCGCTCGAACTCGTTGCGCACCACGGTCATTTCGGAGACGAGATCTTCGCGCTTGACGAAGCTGTTGACGAGGCGGTCGGCCTCCAGGCGGATGGCGAACTCCAGATTGTCGTCGGTGGCCGGCAGCGTCTCGAAATAGTTGGTGCGGTCCACGTTGGTGGTGCCGTTGAAATTGGCCCCGTGGTCGCGCAGCGCCTTGGGCACGTCGGGGTGGGTGGGAGTGCCCTTGAAGACCATGTGTTCGAGCAGGTGGGCCATGCCGGTCTCGCCGTAGCCTTCGTGGCGCGAACCGACCAAGACGGTCAGGTTGACGGTGATCGTCGGCCGGGACGCCTCCGGAAAGAGGAGGACGCGCGCCCCGTTCGGCAGGCGATACTCCGTCACGCCTTCGACGGAGGCGATTTTTTGGGGGGTGTCATCGGCGCGAACGGCCGAGACACATAACAGCACGGCGATTAGGGGTGCAAACCGGCGCATGACCACCTCGGTAACAAGAGACTCATTGACGAGACGAACCGTTCCCGCGGAATCCGTCTCGATGGGAAATGCCCTATGTTACCCTGGCGGCAAAGGACGGCAAGAAATTTCCCGACGTCGCCGAGTTGCTCTTTGAGGGAGTCAACCCGGCGACGTCGGGAAAAAACGCCGACTCGATGGCCGATCGTTACGCGGACTGGATGCTCACATCATCGAGCAGGGCGGTATTGTCTCCGCCGTTAGGATTCAGCCCGACGAACTTGATGGTGTGCGAACCGGCCGTGACGGTGAACGTGCTGGTGGTCAGGGAGCTGTAACTGCTGTTCGACGGCGTGAAGTTGCCTACCGACAAACCGTCTACTTGCACCTGGAAGGTCTGCGAACTCGCCTGGTAGCTGCCTCGCTGGGCCGCATAGAACGTCAAGTCGTAAGTGCCAGCGCTGAAATTGACGGACTGGCTGATGGTGCCGGTTCCTTGCAGGAAGGCGACCTGAGTTCCTTCGGGCGCGCTGGGGTTGCTGGCGGTGAAGCCGCTGCCGTTGCCGGCCACGCCAGAGCTGTTGCTGAAGGTCCAGGCGGTGCCGGTGGGGTTGTACTTGTAATCCCCAAAAGAACCCGTGCCCACAACCGGAGACTCAAAACCCGCATCGCTCGGCTGCGTCACCGTCGAGGGCGGCGGCGAAGGGGGAGGCGAGGTGCTGGTGGCCTGGATGCTCACATTGTCGAGCAGGGCGGTGTTGTCCCCGCCGTTGGGGTTCAGTCCGACGAACTCGATGGTATGCGAACCGGCCGTCACGGTGAACGTGCTGGTGGTCAAGTTGCTGTAGCTTTTGTTCGACGGCGTGAAGTTACCGACGGAGGCGCCATCAATCAGAACCTGGAAGGTCTGCGAACTCGCCTGGTAGCTGCCTCGCTGGGCCGCATAGAACGTCAAGTCGTAAGTGCCAGCGCTGAAATTGACGGACTGGCTGATGGTGCCGGTTCCTTGCAGGAAGGCGACCTGAGTTCCTTCGGGCGCGCTGGGGTTGCTGGCGGTGAAGCCGCTGCCGTTGCCGGCCACGCCAGAGCTGTTGCTGAAGGTCCAGGCGGTGCCGGTGGGGTTGTACTTGTAATCCCCAAAAGAACCCGTGCCCACAACCGGAGACTCAAAACCCGCATCGCTCGGCTGCGTCACCGTCGAGGGCGGCGGCGAAGGGGGAGGCGAGGTGCTGGTGGACTGGATACTGACATCGTCGAGGAGTGCGGTGTTGTCTCCGCCGTTGGGGTTCAGCCCGACGAACTTGATGGTGTGCGCGCCGGCCGTCACGGTGAAGGCTGCTGGTTGTCAAGGTGTTGTAGTTGCTGTTCGACGGCGTGAAGTTACCCATCGACACGCCATCAATTTGGACCTGGAACGTTTGCGAACTGGACTGGTAGTTGCCCCGCTGAGCCGCGTAGAACGTCAGGTCATAAGTGCCAGCGCTGAAATTGACGGACTGGCTGATGGCGCCGGTTCCTTGCAGGAAGGCGACCTGTCCACCTTCGGCTGCGCCAGGGTTGCTGGCAGTGAAGCCGCTGCCGTTGCCCGCCACGCCGCTGCCGTTGCCCGCAGAGCCGCTGAAAGTCCAGGGTGTGCCGGCCGGGTTGTACACATAATCGCCGAACGAACCCGTGCCCACACTCGGCGACTCAAACCCCGCATCTCCCGGCTGCGTCACCCCAGGAGGCGGAGGCGGTGAGGAATTCGTTGGGTTCAGCAGGATGGCCCCGGTGCTGGGGGCGAGGGTGACGGTGTTGACGGTGCTGTACGAGACGCTGCCGGCGGTGTAATTGCCGTTGGCGTCCACGCTGGCGTTCGACAGGCCGCCGCCCCCGCTGAACGACGCCGACTGGTAACTCTGCGGCAAGGTAATCGTGACCGTGTTGGCCGTCGGGTTGACCAGCACAATCCCGTTCTGGAAGTCACGCCGGTAGACGCCGTCCCAGGCGTACTGCGACACGTCCGTCGCCGTCGGTGTCAAGGGCGCCCCGATATTGATTGAATCCTCCGGGTAGTAGAAGGCATCCGTCGAACCGCCGCCGCCGCCCACGTTGAGGTACGTATGGTTGCCCTGAAGCAACAAATACGTGCCCAGGTCGTAACCACGCTGCTCCAGCCCCAAGTTCGAGTTGGCGTCGTTGTGCAGGTATGGCTGCATGATGAGCACCTTGCCTGCCGCCGACATCGGCAGGGCGCGATCCATGCTCAAAACCCAGTCCGCCGTGTTGTCCCCCAGGTAGCCCGGACCCTGCTCCCCGAAGTTCTCCAAAAAGGCCCCGTCGAGTTGGTTATAGTCGAACGTGTCCCAGCCCACGTCCAGCGCGTCCACGTTGGGCAGGAACAGGAAGTTCTGGCCGGTGGCGGCGTACTGTTGCTGGACGTAGTTGGCGAAGGTCTGCATCTGGTTGATCCAAGTGTTGCCGTTGGGCCAGGAGGCGGGGTTGGCGGCGTTGGTGCCGGCGAAGCGTGGATCGGATTCGGTGAACCACCAGCCGCCGGTACCGGCCTCGAAGCTATCGGCCATCAGCCCCACGGCCCCGGTGGCCTCCATGCTCTGAATGGTGGAGGTCACGAAGTACTGATCGAAGGCGGGGTTGCTGATGTCGTTGAGATACCAGTCAAAGCCGCTGTTGAAGTCGCGGGTGCCGTCGGTGGGGTTGTGCATGAACCACGACTCGTTGGCGTTGACGGTGGCCCAGTCGGAGCCCCATTGTCCGTTGGGGAGGATGTACTGGACAGGCCCGGAGGCGTCGGCCAGGCGGTAATTCAAGAGAATCCAATTGGGGTTGATGGCGGTGAATTGGGCGTTCTGGGCGGCGGTCAGTTTCTGGGTGCCGACAAAGTGGTTGGCGATGAAGTCAACCAGCTGGGTCGAATAGCTCGACAGATTCTCGAACTGATCGGACAGCAGGTAGATGCCGTTATTGGTGACGGGGAAGGAGGCGTTGAGGACTTCACGCGCTTCGAGTTGTTCCAGCCGTAGGAGAGTACGCTGCCTAGCCATGTGCCTTCTTGCTCCATAAGGTCGTAAACGAAACGGCCCCGCTGGAGCGTTTGGCTCCAGAGGATCAGTGCCGCCATAACTCGGGCGAGAGCGATCAGAAAAGAAAAGAGCAGCCCCGCGGCCGAGCGGTGTTCGCATCGAGAGCAGGGGGCGAGTTTTTCATTTCCCAAAGGATGGGAGAAAACCTACCAATGTCTCTTGCGAGGTGGAGATAGGGCGGTAGCGCGGTTCGATTTGGAAGTGGAAGGCGAATCATCCTTCCCTGGCTCCCAGATAGGGACGCGCTTCGGCTCAACAGAGACCTTTTTCCGACAATTCGTATAAGCAAGTATAGCGGACCTTTCCGCTTCGTAAAGTTTTTTTGGCAAAAAAACTTTCCTGATAATAATCGTCCTCTCCAATACCCGTCCCCAGGCGTCAATGGCCGTGCAGCGAATCGCCTCCGACTCGCACAGGTGCCAGGGGGTGCAGGATCAAGGACCGGAGTGGGTAGCCGAAACGCAGTGGGGAACGCCGCTCACCCGAGATTTCGCTCCGGGAGCGGCATTCCCCACATGGCGAGTCAAAAGGTCGTTACCCCCGCAACCAGGGCATCGCGAGCTGTCGGCGAGCGAACGCGAGGAGGGTAAAAACGCCACTGAGGGCCAGGAAGAGGCTGGGCGGCACCGGCACGGCCAAGTGAGGGTTGGCGCCGCCGGGTATTTCCATCACCTGATCCTGAATGAAGGGATCGGTGAGGGCGGTCAGGTTGGCAGGAGTCGCGGCGCTGGGATTGTCCTTGAGAGAGTCCAGCCAGGACTTTGCCTGAGTGATGGCCGTCGAGTTGCCAGTCGCTTGGAAGTTACCGGCATTGAAGGAATCAAAGGCAGTCGTGCCCCAGTCATACTCGATCTTCCAAATCGCCAACTGGAAAGCTGCCCCCTGGATGCTGTTGGTCCCTATCGAAGCATGATCCTGCCCCCACAATTCTTCGATAGCGCCGGCCTTGATAGTGCCCATCCCAGCTTGCGGGGGATTCGCTTGGGCTGGCGCGGTGCCGGGACTCGGGGCGTCGGCGAGGGACGTAAGTTGGTAGGTGAATACTCTCCCCGGACTGATGTCTTGTGTTAACTCAATGCAAAACGTCGTGAAACCGCCGCCCACGGCAGGGAGCCAGGCCACATTGGGTTTGCCCGCGGGCGCCGGCTCCACTGTCCAGTTCACGACGCCGGGATAATAGGCGATGGAAGGGGATGAACCGTCGCCGAGGTTGATGGTCACCGGGGCGCCCGGGCTGAGGATACCGCCATAAAGACCCTGGCCATTGATGTCGTGAAGTTCGCCAGTGATGTAATCCGCCCGCCCGGAGGCGGATGCGCCAAACCACAGGATCAAAGAGGCCGACCAAACATGCCGAGCGATCGAAATCCGCATACGGGAACCCTTCAACGTCGGATCAGAGGCCGCGAATCGAACGACATTGACCGATCCATGACCGCTGATATGTTTAGAGAATAAGCAAATCAAATGC
Source organism: uncultured Planctomycetota bacterium (assembly GCA_963767535.1). Classification (GTDB taxonomy): domain Bacteria; phylum Planctomycetota; class Planctomycetia; order Gemmatales; family Gemmataceae; genus JAJPHU01. The sequence goes on along the minus strand of CAVYEC010000003.1, from coordinate 1,050,254 downwards.
CGAAAACGATACAAGTAAATATCTTTATGTGAGCAAATGATTTACGACAGATCGCATGGCTTTCGAGCCGGGCGCGGAGAGCCTCTTTTCGTTAACTTTAGCTAACGGGTATTATCTCCCCCGTTAGCGGATGGAAACGCCGTAGGGTTCCCTTCCTGGGAAGCCGAGCGCCGTCCGGTTGAAGGCACCGGGACAATGGGTATGATAATTCGGCAGCGCTTTTGCCCTCTCCCTTCAACCGGGGCGTGCCGACAGCGTTAATTGATCGAGAGAATTCCGGCCATGAAAAGCCGATTCGCCGCCGTTGTGCTGATCCTCGCCTGGGGAGGGTCTCCCTCGCAAACGGCCCGCGCAGCCGTCGTCGTTCTGGCCAACCGGACGGAGCAGGCGGTACGCTTCAAGGTCTCGACCGCTCCCGATCAAGCGCGCGAATACAAACTGGGCCTCCGGGATGTCCTGTCTCTGCCCTGGACGGGCCGCCTCGATGTCCACTACGCGGCGGGAGACAAGCCGCGCCGCTTCCAGCTCACGAGCAACGCGGTCTACTATTTCGCGGGATCGGCCGACAATCTGGAATTGCGGCAAATCAACTTCGCGCACCGCTGGTTCCGTTCGGAGCAGATGGGGGCCGAGGAGGAGCCGGCACCGGCCGATGCTCCCCCTCCCAAGCCGGCGCGGTTCCTGCTCACCTTACCGGTCAAGCTCCTGGTCGATCAGGAAGAGCCTACCGTTCAGAAGGTGTGGGAGAAACGCTTGCGCCGGCGCGTCGCGGAGGCGTCGGAGTTTCTGGAGCAACACTGCCGGGTCCGACTGGAAGTGGAGGGTGTGGGAACGTGGAAATCGGCCAACGAAACGAAGACCCTCATGGAAATGCTCCGCGACCTGGAAGCCCAGGTGGCGGTCAAACCGGGTCATTTGGCCATCGGCTTCACCGGCCGGCGCACCGTCCCGCCAGGCGACAAGGCGCTGGGCTGCACGCGCGGTCCCTTTAGCACGCATATTCTCATCCGCGAATGGAAGCCGCGCAGCGATCCGGAACGGTTGGAAGTCCTGATGCACGAAGTGGGACATGTGCTGGGGGCGTGCCACAGCCCCGAGGGCGATTCGGTCATGCGGCCCAACCTCGCCGACGGCCGCTCCCGCGCCCGTGCGTTCCGGGTCGGCTACGACCCCGTCAACACGCTGGTTATGAACCTGATCGCCGAGGAGATGGCGAGCAGGCAGGCGCGGAGCCTGCGTCAGTTGAGTTCGCCGACGCGGACGCGCTTGCTCGATATTTTCTCCACCATGACGCGCGTGCTTCCGGACGACCCGGCTGCGCCTAAGTTCGTGCGTGCCCTGGGGGGCACGCCGCCCGAACCGCTGCGGCTGCGTGCGCTGCCGGCAGGCACCTCGGAAGGGGCGCGGGTCGTGGTAGCGGCGATCGTTTCCGCTGCGAAACAAAATGGAGCACTGCCGGTGCGCAACAACGCAGAGTCGGGGGAGCGAACGCGCTTGACCGGCGATGCGTTAACGGCCCGTTACTTCCGAACGGCTGCCGTTGCCGCCCGCGGCTTGCCGGCCGAGTGCGCCGCCCCGGCCTACCTGCTCGGTTTGGCCGTCGCGCTGGACCGATCGGCACTCCTCCGCGGCCTGGGGATGCCGGGCATTCCCTGGCAGGCCATCGAAAGCGAGCGCGAGAGTGCTGACCGGCTGCGCGTGCTCGGCGACCCGACGATGCACGGCCGGCAAGATCTGGCCGAACATTTCGTGACCTCCGCCGCACTGGCGGCCCTGGTGGAAGGCCAGGACGCGACCCCCGCGGGTATCCTGGGCGAACTTCTGCAAGCGCAGGGTGCCGATGCCTTCCGCTTCGACGACCTGGCGACGATCCTGGCCGGCCTCGCTTTCGGCACGCAGCTCGACGGTTCCCCGCAAATGCTCACCGACCTGGCGACGGCCTTCCGCGTCGCCGATTACACGCTGGCCCCGGAGAAAGGGTCGCTCGGCCTCAGCCGCGATGAGTTCGCGCGCGAGTACGGCTCGACTTCGGATGAACGTTTCCTCAGCAAGCAAGACGATTTGCGAAAGCGCCTGCTGGCCTTGCCCGGCTATCAGCCGCGCCCCGAAGGCGGCAAAGCGCCACCCGGTTAGCGACGCTTCGCAGAAGCGTTCTTGGGATGTTTCCAGGCGCGGTCAATCCAGTCCCAGAAAAGCCGGTACGCCGATGCGGAAAATCATGGCCAGGGAGCGCACCGCCTCGCCGGCATTGACCTTCGACTTACCCGCCCGCCGGTTCTCGAAAATAATCGGCGTTTCGTCGATTCGACAGCCGGCCTGACGGCAGCGATACAGGATTTCTTGTTGAAACGAGTAGCCGCGCGAGTTGATTCGCCCGAGATGCACTTCGCGCAGCTTGGCAACGCGGTAGCATCGATAGCCGCCACTGCAATCGCGAGCCGGGATGCGCATGAGCAGCGAGACGAGGAGGTTGACGGTTCGGCTAATAAGCTGGCGGCGGAGCGGCCAGTTTTCGCTGCCGCCGCCGGGGATGTAGCGCGAGCCGATCATTACGTCGTTGTGGTCCATCCCTGCCAGGAGTGCAGGCAGGTAGCGCGGGTGATGGCTGAAGTCGCCGTCCATGTTGACGAACAGATCGAAGTCGTGCTCCAGGGCGAAGCGCATGCCGGCCAGGATGGCGGTGCCCAGGCCGAGTTTGCCGGGCCGGTGCAAGACGTGCAGCCGAGGATTGCCGGCCGCCAATTCGTCGGCCAGCCGGCCGGTCCCGTCCGGCGAGTTGTCGTCGATGACCAGTAGCTCGGCCGAGGGGACCGTTTTCTGAATTTCCGCCAACAGCGGTGCCAGGTTGTCGCGCTCGTTGTAGGTGGCCAGCGAAACGAGGATGCGCGGCGGCGCGTCGGACGGCCCGGCCCCTCCTTCCCGATAGCGGCTTGCGCCGGTCTTCTCCATACGAACGTCTTCCGGAGTGTTGTTGACTTCGACCTCCCGATTGTATACCCCAACGGAGCGGCCGCAATGGTTTCCGATAGCGGTCCGGGCTCGGAAAACGAAGGGCCGCGCCATTTCCTCCCGGCGGTGGGTACGAGGATTGCAAGAGAATCAGCCGCCGCCACCCGTGCCTTGTCACGTCGGCGAGGCCTTTCGCCCCCGGCTCCCTGGAGTCTCGATCAGACATGTTGCGAAAATGTTCCCATTGCCAGAAAGAATTCACTCCTCAGGAATTGTCCCGTGAGGAGTCCAAGGGCATGGAAGCGGAGCGCAAGGCCCTGGGGCTGGAGGGCGTGCTCTTCCGCTACTATACCTGCTCGGCGTGCGGCTACGCGGACATCTTCATGGACATCCATCCGCTCCAAGGTGAGTCTGAAGAGGCGTTTCAGAAGCGAAGGGCGGACCTCGAGAGCGCCATTCGGCAACTTCACGGTGAACGGGTCGAAGTCGTCCTCATGGAACGACAATAAAGCGCCGCGCGTCACCAAGGAGAACCGGCGTGAGCCATCGTCCTCCCGACCTGCTCGAAGCCCCCCGTCTGCCGGCACTCTGTCGGGGCGTGTGCCTGTACGCCGGCCTGCCCTTGCCGCCGGCCACGCCGTCTCCCAATCGCTTCGTCGTGCGCTCCGGCAACGAGCCGCCCGAACTGCTGGTGCGACTGCTGGAAGAAGGACTGTGCGAAGATGAGATAGAGGTCTGCGTCGATTCGGCCGTCCCCCTTTGCGACAGCGCGGCAGTCGGTTCGGCTCGGGTGATCGTTCGGCCTGGACATGCCGCCCCTTGCCCGGATCTTGATGACTTGCGCCGGGCCGTGGTCGGCGAGAACGGGGCAGTCCTGGTCTTCGCCGTCGAGCACCACGACGAAGCCGGTCGATTGCTGGGCGTGACCTGGGCCGCCGTGCCGGAAGAGGAACCACCCCCGCAGGGCTGTTTCCGGGCGGCGGTGCGCAGCTACGACTATGACCCCCCTCCCGCCAATGCCAACAAGGATCGCCGTCCTTCGCCGGCTCCTTGACTCAAGGAGGAGGCGAGGCCGTCGGAAGGTGGGAATCGGTCCCGCCGGGATCGACCAAACGCGGATCCTGGGTCCAGCGCCGGCGGATACCAGCCCGCGTTTATGTCCAGGTGACTATTGATGAAGAGATTGTAGGACCGTCCGTAGAACAGGTCGTGTGGGTAGGTGGCCGACGGCCGCGACCGTTCGGGGTCGAGCAGGCCCGCCGCGACACACGCTTCGGTGACAAGTTCGGAGCAGAACCATCTCTGGCGGTCGCCGCACGGTTTGCCGACGAAATACGTGCGGATCGGCCCGCGGTGACGGAAGGGTGTCAGTTGCGCGCCCAGTCGCCCCAGGGCGAAGCGCTTGCCGTCCTGGGCCAGGGCGAACTCCGTCAGCCGGGCCGACTGTTCGGGCGTCAGCGGCACACAGCGTCGGCGAATCCACACGCGACCCGCCGTGGCGTACTCTTGCAGATGCGGAATCAGATCCAGGGTCCGCACCCACAGGCAATCGTTCGGCCCGGCCTCCAGGATGGCCATGCTGCCATCGGGACGGGCGAAGACGATCGCGGAGCCGTTGGGGTCGAAGGCCAGCGCCATCCAGTGCGTGACCCGCCAGAACCGCGCCGTCCAGGCGCAACATGATGTCGCCGGGCTGGGGAATGTACGGTTCGGCCGGGTAGCGCAGCACATGATCCAGACAGAAGGCGGGCTGGAAGAGGTATGAAATCCTACCCTCCCACCCCCCGGCCGGGACCGCCAGACAGAGGGCCGACATAATCGAACCCAGTACGGGCAGCATGGAATCCCTCTCCCCGTTCCAACGAGCCGTGCGCAGTCCTGCCCTACTAGAATCTGCCCTTACGCATCCGGAACTTTACCACGATTGCCCACTCGTCTCGTCCATTCCGACCGGAACGTCCTACAACCCCCCGACCCGACGCGATTGAGTGCGACGGGCCTGTCATTTCGAGGAGAGATCACGGGCTTCCTTGACCCTGGGGGTCGGAAGTAGGACAATGAGGAGGAATTGACCTGTGCTGGCGATTTGCTGCTCTCCCCGCGGCAGGCGGCACGGCCCGCAGTCGGCGAATCCGCCCCGGCTCTTTCGCCCGATCTCCCTGATTGTCTGGCCGTTACGCCGATCGCGCTGTCCGCCTCCGGTCGCGGCACGCCCCTTGCCTTACCTGCCGGGACCGTCCCGGCTCTCTCGCCCCTTTGAAACGAATCCATGAGTACACGACGAGTCGGATTGTGGTTGATTGGCGCCTGCGGCGGCGTGGGGACGACGGCCGCCCTCGGCCTGGCGGCCCTGGGACGCAGCGTGACGGACAGTACCTCGCTGGTGACGGCCCTGCCGCTATTCCAACCGCTCCACCTCGACGCGGCGACGCAGTTTGTGGTCGGCGGTCATGAAATCCGTCGATCCGGCTTCCGCCAGACCGTAGCGGAATTGCAGAAACGCTCCAATATCTTCGAGCCGGCCATCGCCGACGCCTGCCGCGAGGATCTGGCCCGCTGGGAGGTGAACCTTCGGCCCGGCACCCTTCACAACTGCGGCCAGGCCATTACTCGCCTGGCCGATCGCCCGGACCTCCGCGAAACAGAGACGGCCCGCGAGACCATCGAACGCCTCCAGGCCGACCTGCGGCATTTCCGAGACGCTCACCGGCTGGATCAAGTGGTCGTCGTCAACGTCTCCTCGACGGAAGCGCCGTTCGAGACGGGTGACGAACACGAATCATTGGAGCGTCTGACGCCAGCGCTGGACCGCCGGCAGTCGCCGCTGCCGGCGTCGTCGCTGTACGCCTGGGCCGCGCTCGATCTCGGCCTGCCTTTCGTGAATTTCACGCCTTCGCTCGGCGCGTCGGTGCCGGCCCTGCTCGAACTGGCTGGCCAGCACCGCGCCCCCGTGGCCGGCAAGGACGGCAAGACCGGCGAGACGCTCATGAAAAGCGTGCTGGCACCCATGTTCGCCCTGCGCAACTGGCAGATCATGAGCTGGGTTGGCCACAATATTTTCGGCAACCGTGACGGTCAGGTCCTCGACGACCCGCACAACAAGGCATCGAAGATCCGCACGAAGGATCAGGTCATCGCGCAGATCGTCGGCTACAAACCGCAGACGCTGGTGAGCATCGAGTACGTCGAATCGCTCGACGACTGGAAGACGGCGTGGAACCACATCCACTTCAAGGGTTTTCTCGGCACGAAGATGACCATGCAGTTCATCTGGCAGGGCTGCGATTCGATCCTGGCGGGGCCGCTCGTACTCGATCTGGCCCGGCTGACCCTGTTCGCCCAGCGCCGCGGCGAGTCCGGTGTATTGCGTCAACTGGCCTGCTTCTTCAAGAACCCGATGGGCATCGAGGAACACGACTTCTTCGCGCAGTTCGCGATGCTCGAAGACTATGTGCGACAATGCGTTTAGCCGCGAGCCGCAGGCGAGCGCGGAACACTCCCTCCCCCCTTGTGGGGGAGGGTAGGGGTGGGGGGAAGGCGCTCACCCCCACCCCTACCCTCCCCCACAAGGGGGGAGGGAGAAAAGGCGGCTCGCGGCTAAACATGGATAATCGTCATGCAGCTTGCGTTTAGCACCAATGCGTATCTGAATTACTCCTTCGCCGAGGCCGTGCGCCGATTGTCGGCACTGGGCTACCGGGGCGTGGAGATCATGGCCGACGTGCCGCACGCTTGGCCGGCTTTCTTGCTCGAAGAACAGAAACAAGCTATCCGCGACGCCCTGAAACAACACGGCCTGACCATTTCCAACATCAACGGCTTCATGATGCACGCGGTCAACGATCCGCGCAGCGCTACTGGCACCCGTCGTGGATCGAGCCAGATCGCTACTACCGCCAGATCCGCATCGACCACACGAAACGCTGCCTGACGCTGGCCCGCGAGCTGGGCGCTCGCTGCATCACCACGGAGCCGGGCGGCCCGGTCGAGCCGGGCGGATCGTGGTCTCAAGCGCTGCGTCTGTTCGTCGAGGGTCTGAAACCGGTGGCGGAACACGCGGAGAAAGAGGGCGTGCTGCTCCTGGTCGAGCCGGAGCCGGGGTTGCTCATCGAGAAGATGGATCAGTTCCATGAATTGATGCGATATATCGACTCGCCCGCCGTCGGGCTGAATTTCGACATCGGCCACGCCTACTGTGTCGGCGATGAGCCGGTGGAGTTCATCCCGAAAATGGCGAAACACATCCGCCATATTCATCTGGAGGACATCGCCGCGACGCGCGTGCATCAACATCTTGTGCCCGGCGACGGGGCGATCGACTTCGCCGCCACATTGCGAGCCATACAATCCATCGGTTACCAGGGCTGGGTGACGATCGAGCTGTATCCCTATGTGGAAAACCCGGACGAGGCCGCTCGCCGCGGCCGCCAGCACATCCTGAACCTCCTGGCCAAGCTATGACCGACCTGCGCGCCTACGCCCAGCTCGTGCGTCTGCCCAATCTGCCCTCGGCGCTGGCCGACATCGCTCTGGGCGCATTGGCGGCGCACGCTCTGCCGGAACACGGTTGGTCTTTCGTCCTGCTTCTGCCGGCGTCGGCGTGCTTGTATTCGGCCGGCATGGTGTGGAACGATTACTTCGACCGCGAGCAGGATCGCCGCGAACGTCCCTTTCGGCCCCTGCCGTCGGGCCGCGTCTCGACCCGTCAGGCCGTCTACCTCGGGACGGTCTTGATGATTGCCGGCGTGTTGCTGGCGTGGTTTGCCAGTCACGCTTCCGGCTGGCTGTCCCTCGGCATCGCGGCCGCAGTCCTGCTCTACGACGGTTGGCTGAAGCGACCTGGGCCGGCCCGCTCGGCATGGGAGCTTGCCGTTTCCTCAACGTGCTCCTGGGCGTGTCCACTTGCGGTTCGCTGCTCTGGCCGTTGGGCGGACACCTGGCGCTGGTCGTTGGCCTGTATATCGTCGGAGTGACGTGGTTCGCGCGCACCGAGGCGCACCTGAGCAATCAAAACGCACTCCGTGGGGCGGCGGCGGTGATGCTGGCGGCGCTACTCCTGGCCGTGCCGCTGCCACTTCAGGTGTTGCCCGAACTGCGTTCGTCGCTGTTTCTTTATCTGCTCGTCGGCCTTGGTTTCCTTGTCGGGATGCCGGTCGTCGCGGCCATCACGCAGCCGACGCCGTCCCGCGTCCAGCACGCCGTCAAGCGCTGTTTGATGGGGCTGATTTTGCTCGATACGGTGCTGGCGATCGGGACGGCGGGTCTCATGGGACTGCTGATCCTGCTGTTGCTCGCGCCATCCCTGTATCTCAATCGAAAGAGTTGGCTGTACGCGACATAGCCATTCTTCTCCCTCCCCCCTTGTGGGGGAGGGTAGGGGTGGGGGGTAGAGGCGCTCTCACCCCCCACCCCTACCCTCCCCCACAAGGGGGGAGGGAGAAAGAAGTTGTCGGATGCCGTTACTGAACCCCGCGCGGCGCGGGGTCGGAAACCTCTTTGCATCCCCCGGCCGACATGCTCTAATTGTCTTGTCCCGCCGGAGCGTGGTCCCACCCGTTGTCTGGAAGGAAACTCACCGTGAATCCCTCTCGCCGTCTTGGCCATCGGCACACCATCGGCGTCACGCGCCGCGAGCTTTTGCAAGTGGGTTACACGGGATTGCTCGGGATCGGTCTGCCTTCGCTTGTGGCCCAACAGACCGTTTCCGCCCAGGCCACCCAAGCGCACGGCGAGAAGCCGCGCAAACCGAAGTCCGTCCTCATCGTTTTCCTGACGGGCGCCCCCAGCCACCTCGACACCTTCGATATGAAACCGGACGCGCCGCCGGAGGTGCGCGGCGAGTTCCAGTCCATCGCGACGAATTTGCCTGGCCTGCGTGTCTCTGAGCATTTGCCACGTTTAGCCGCGCGGGCGAACAAATACGCCCTGGTGCGTTCGATGGCGCACCGAGAAAACAATCATCTGGTGGCCACGCATCACCTCCTGACCGGCTATCCGCAGCCGGGCACGTTCTTCGATAAGGTGGCCTCGCGCGACGATTGGCCGTGTTATTCCTCCGCCGTCGATTACTTGCGTCCGCGGCAGGACGGCATCCCCTGCGGCGTCAATCTGCCGACCTTCCTCATGGAAGGACCGCTCACCTGGCCCGGCCAACATGCCGGCTTCCTCGGACCCAAACACGATCCCTGGCAGATCACGCGCGATCCCAACGCGGCCAATTTTCGCGTGGACAGCTTGCGCCTGTCGCCGGGATTGGAAGTCGATCGGCTGCGCGACCGGCGGTCGCTGTTGGGCCAGGTCGATCGCCAGCAAAAGCAGTTCGAGACGCTGGCCGAGTGCCGCCGGCTAACGGACCAGCAGCAGTTGGCGTTCACGATGCTGACCTCGGGCAAGATCGCGCGGGCCTTCGAGATGGACCGCGAACCGCCCGCCGTCCGCGACCGCTACGGCCGGCACAGTTTCGGCCAATCGCTCCTGTTGGCCCGGCGTCTGGTGGAGGCCGGCGTGCCGGTCGTGCAGGCCAACATGGGTCGCGTGCAAAATTGGGACAGTCACAGCGACATTTTCTCGACGCTGAAAAAGCGCCTGCTGCCGCCGCTCGATCGTGCCGTGTCGGCCCTGCTCGACGACCTCGAAGCGTCCGGGTTGCTTCAAGAGACGTTCGTGATGCTCCTGGGTGAATTTGGCCGGGCGCCGAAATTGACCAGGCAGGGCAACGATCCTCGTCCGGGGCGCGATCATTGGGCGCCGTGCTTTTTCGGTCTGTTCGCCGGCGCCGGCGTTCGCGGCGGCCAGGTGATCGGCAAGTCGGACAGGATCGGGGCCTATCCCGCGACGACGCCGTACTCGCCCGATGACATCGGGGCGACGGTCTATCACATCCTGGGTGTCGATCCCGCCTCCGAGGTGCGCGACCGCCAGGACCGTCCGGTGCAGTTGAACCGGGGCCAGGTGATCGAGTCGCTTTTCACCGCCGCGGCAGGATGAAGCGATTCCCTTTGCCTCCAATCTCCCGCGCTTTTAATTCATTTCCTACCCGCCAAAGTGCAAATTCCTCCCGATTCGCGCCTCCCTCCCCGCGAGTAATAATCCTTCCGTCCCCGATTTGCTGCGGTTCGCCCACGCCACGGCCCGACCAGTCCCGGAATAATTGAATTGCACTGCGAGGGCGGATAAGTTCTCGAAATGAGAAAAAGATTTAAGAGGGGATGAAAGGAGCCAGTCCGAGGAGATGTCCCTTCGCCGCGACGATTCTCCGATAGTTCATTTCCGGCAAGGAAGGCGGATTCGTTGAGTTTTCAACGCTTTTATATGGTCGTTTCTGCTTCGTTTGTCCTTCATAAAGGAGTGCTTTCGATGCCTCGGATTCGTCTGTTTCGCCGTTGGCGTGGCTTCACGCTGATCGAGCTGCTGGTGGTCATCGCCATCATCGCCATCCTCATCGGACTGTTGCTGCCCGCAGTTCAGAAAGTCCGTGAGGCCGCCGCCCGCGCCAGTGCCAAAACAACCTCAAGCAGCTGGGCCTGGCCGTCCAGAACTGCGCCGACACCAATGGGGGTAAAATGCCCCCCGCCATCGGGTCCTTCCCCAACTTCATGAATGACGTGCGCATGAGTCCCGGCGGCAAGGGCAACCAGACGGCGGTCTTTGGCGGGATGCTGTGCTTCCTGCTGCCTTACATAGAGCAGCAGAACTTGTACAACGCCTGTTCGAGTCTGTCGGGAACTGGCTTTGACCCCGAGAATGGCGTTCTTCCCTCCAAGGCCGGCAACGTGATGCAGGTGCCCGTCAAGACCTACCTGTGCCCGTCGGACCCGACGGCCAACAACGGCTTCACGGGCTGGGCGGCGGTGGGCAGCTATGCCTACAATGGGGCCATCTTCCAGGCGGATTGGGTCGGTTATTCTCGGTTCCCCGCCAGCATCTCCGACGGCACCTCCAACACCATCTTCTTCACCGACGTGTATGCCGGCGGGACGTATGGCAACTCGGACCAAAGCCTGTGGTGGTGGGATTATAACAGCTTCGAGACGCCCCCGACGGCGACCGGGGATTGCGGCAGCCTGGGCTATTACGGCCCATCGTTCACGCCGATGATTCAGCCCTCTCCCAATTTCTGCCAGACCACCCGTATTTCTTGGGGTTGGGGCGGTCACGCCAGCGTGTGCATGTGCCGTGCGGTGTCTCCGCACACGGGCGGCATCAACGTGGGCATGGGCGACGGCAGCGTCCGTCTCTTGGCCCAGGGTATCAGCCAGACCACCTGGTGGGCCGCCTGCACACCCCAGAACGGCGACGTCCTCGGACCCGACTGGTGAGTCGGAGTCGATCCGAAAAACCCGGTGTCGAGGAGCCGGGGTTATTGACCACTGAGGAAACATTTTTCACGTCCGCGGCGCCGGCCAGGGCTGATCCCTTGCCGGTGCCGCGGTTGACACGGCATTGGTCGAGCACCTGGAAATTCATTCACTTTTCGGCGGTGCCTCGCTCCTTGCCGAAGTCCATTTCCCCAAAGAGGAAGACGGAGGTCGGACCTCTCCTCCGCCCTGACTCAATCCGCCCCCATTCCCTCTCAGAAAACGACAGAAAAACCTTGACATCCGGTTTTAGCTTAACGAAGATTAAGAAAGAAAAGGATTTACCCGTCCGTGGAGGTGCCGCCGCACCGCAATGTTGCACGCGTGATTTTTAGGAGTCCTGGCGCCGTCTCCTCGTTTTCTCACAAGTTGGTTGTTAGACTGTTTTTGTTTTCCGTTGTTTCTGTTTCTTCGGTCTTTCGTAAGGAGTGCTTTCGATGCCTCGGATTCGTCTGTTTCGCCGTTGGCGTGGCTTCACGCTGATCGAGCTGCTGGTGGTCATCGCCATCATCGCCATCCTCATCGGACTGTTGCTGCCCGCAGTTCAGAAAGTCCGTGAGGCCGCCGCCCGCGCCAGTGCCAAAACAACCTCAAGCAGCTGGGCCTGGCCGTCCAGAACTGCGCCGACACCAACCAGGGCAAAATGCCCCCTGCGATTGGCGGCTACACTCAGGTCTTCAGTGGCAATCGAGGCCCTGGCGGTCAGCAGAAATACTCCTTCGGCGGCATGTTGTTCTATCTGCTGCCCTACATCGAGCAGCAGAACCTGCTCAACTCCTGCCAGGTCGCCGGCTCGCCCAACGGGGTCTATGATCCCGAACAGGGTGCCCTCCCGCAAACGGTCGGCGGCGTGATGCAGGTGCCGATCAAGACCTACCTGTGCCCGTCGGACCCGACGGCCAACAACGGGTATACCGGCTGGGCGGCAGTCGGCAGCTACGCCTACAACGGGGCGCTTTTCCAGGCGGATTGGGTCGGTTATTCTCGGTTCCCCGCCAGCATCTCCGACGGCACCTCCAACACCATCTTCTTCACCGACGTGTATGCCGGCGGGACGTATGGCAACTCGGACCAAAGCCTGTGGTGGTGGGATTACAATACGTTCGAGACGCCCCCGTCGGCCAATGGGGATTGCGGCAGCCTGGGCTATTACGGCATGGCCTTCACGCCCATGATTGTGCCCTCCCCCAACTACTGCCAGACCACGACGATCTCGTGGGGCTGGGGCGGCGCGGCCAGCGTGTGCATGTGCCGTGCGGTGTCTCCGCACACGGGCGGCATCAACGTGGGCATGGGCGACGGCAGCGTCCGTCTCTTGGCCCAGGGCATCAGCCAGACCACCTGGTGGGCCGCTTGCACGCCGCAGAACGGCGACATCCTCGGCCCGGATTGGTGAGCCGGAGTCGATCGAACAAAGCCCCGGCTGGCATTCGTTGCCTACCGGGGCTTTCTCCGCTATCATAAAACACACCGGCTCAATCTCGCTTTACCTCTTTCTCGCCTCGGTTCCCGATTGGAACTCGCCCACCGTCAACGTCGAGATCCCTGTGGGCTGGGGCGGGGTCCAGGGAGAATATCCATGCATGTTGGTATCTCGCCGGAGCGAATCGCCCGGCGGCATCGTGAAGTCAGCCAATACTTCCCCCGGCCGGCGGCCTGGTGCTGTTTGGCGCTGGGCCTTCTCGTTTTGAGCGCGGGTTGCAAAACCAGCGCTCGCTCGGCCAAGTCCACGGAAGTTACCGGCAAGGTGACTTTCAATGGGAATCCGCTGCCCGGGGGAAGGATCGTCTTCCAGACAGTCAGCGGCGGGTTCGCCTCCACCGGCGACATCGACGAGTCGGGGAACTACACCATCAATGCCCCGGTGGGCGAGGTGCAAATCAGCATTGACAATACCATGCTGACACAGCGGATGGAGACGCCCCATCCCAAACGGCCCGGAGCCGAAGATGCGAAACCCCTCAAAGGAAAATTCGTGCGGCTGCCGGCCCGCTATCGAGACATAACCCGGTCTGGTTTGAAATACACGGTGAAACCGGGTCCGGCGCCGCAAACGCACGATATCGAGTTGAATAACACTCCCGACGCCCCGAACCCTGGGGATCCTGTCGTGCCCGGAGCGCCCCCCAATGAGGGGAATTGAGGACCTTCCGTGAACCGCCGGACGATTTCGACCGCGCCGGCGCCGGAGGACGGCGCGCGCGGTCTGACTCCGCCAAGGCGAGCGAGGGCAACCCATCGCGGAAAGGGATCACCGCGCTCGGGCGGCGGCTCCGAAATCCCCGTTTCTGGGCCGTCGCCCTCCTCTTGAGTTTGGTCGCCGCCGGCCTCGCCCTTACCGCTCCTTACGTTCGTGGTTGGTATCATCTTCGCGCCGCCCGCGCGGAACTCCTGCACTATCACACTCCGCAGGCCATCCGTCATTTGCAGATTTGTCTGCATCTTTGGCCGGACGATCCCGAAGTGTTGCTCCCGGCCGCCCGCGCCGCCCGCCGCGCCCGTGTCTACGGCGACGCCGAACGCTGTCTGGACAAATACCAGAAGGCGCGCGGCATCGACGACGCCCTCAACTTCGAGCAGCTGTTGTTATCGGCCGAGCGCAACGTGGATCAGGTCTCCGGTGTGTGCCGCCGCCACGTCGAAAACGGCGACCCGAACGCGCCGTTGATTCTGGAAGCCCTGGCCCGCGGCTATCTGTGGCAGTTTCGGCTGGGCGAAGCGCGCACGGCCTTGCAGCGCTGGAAGGAAATCGAACCGGACAACGCGCAGATATACTGCCTGGAAGGCCAGCTGAATTTCGATTATGCCCGCGCGCTGCGCGCGGCCCTGGATAACTACCGCGAGGCAGTGCGGCTGGACCCCGACAACGAAGAGGCCCGCCTGGGGTTGGCGATCTCCGCGCTGCAAGCCAAGCTGTTCGCGGAGGCGGCCGAGCAGTTGAATTACATGCGCAAGTGTCAGCCCGACAACCTGCGTGTGCAGGTAGGATTGGCCGAGTGCCGTTATGCCCTGGGCGATCGGGAGGAAGCCGAGCGCCTGGTGGATGCCGTGTTGGCCCAGCAACCCCGGCATCCGGCGGCCCTGGCGCTGCGCGGCCGGCTCGCCCAGGAAGGCGGTCAACCCGAACAGGCCGAGCAATGGCTGCGCCAGGCCGTCGAGGCCGACCCGGAGAACACCCAGGCCCGCTATAATTTCGTCCTGTGTCTCAACCAAAACGGCAAGGACGAGGAGGCCCAGGAACAGAATCGAATCCTCAAGGAGAAGGAAGACGACCTCAAGCGCTTTAACGACGTGGTCAACGAGGAATTGAGGCACCGGCCGCTGGACCCGGCCCTGCATTGCGAGCTGGGTCAACTCCTGTTGAAGGGCGGCCACGTCGAGGAAGGTCTGCGCTGGCTGCACAGCGCCCTGAGTCAGGATCCGAACTACGCCCCGGCACGACAGGCTTTGACCGAGCATTATCGCAAGACTCGCACGCAACGGCAGAACTGACGATTCGGACGAGCGATGTTTTAGCTGTAGGGTGGGCCGAGTCTTCGAGGCCCACCACGCCTAGGCTGGTGGGCCTCGAAGACTCGGCCCACCCTACAACCTAACCCGTGGCGGCGCTCAACATCCATGATTCCTGTACGATCTTTCACCGTGGCGCTGTGCGCGCGGCCTGGTCGCCCTCCAGTTGGCCGCCGTCCTCGCTTGCACGAACGCACCGGACCCTCCGACCCGGAGCGAACCGTCCGAGGTCGTGCCCCCGGGACCGTATTTCTTTCGCGACGTGACTGCCGAATCCGGCGTTCAGGCCGTGTACAAGAACGGCGAGGAAGCGGGCCTCTATGCCATCTTGCAGACGCTCGGCGGCGGCATCGCGCTCCTCGACTACGACGGCGACGGCCTGCTCGACCTCTTCATCCCCGGCGGCGGTTTCTTTGAAGGACAGGAAGTTCGCGGACATCCGAACAAGTTGTACAAGAACCTCGGCGCCTTCCGCTTTCAGGACGTGACGCGCGAGGCGGGAGTCGATCGGCCGATCTTTTACACGCACGGTTGCGCCGCGGCCGACTACGACCGCGACGGCTGGCCCGATCTTCTCGTCACCGGCTACGGCCGGCTCGTCCTGTATCACAATCAGCCGGACGGCAAGGGTGGCCGGCGCTTCATCGAGGTAACGCAAAAGGCCGGCCTGACCGATGACCTGTGGGCGACCAGCGCCGGCTGGGGCGACTTCGACGGCGACGGCTATCCCGACCTCTACGTTTGCCATTACGTTGATTGGTCGCTTCCCCATAACAATCCCCATTGTGTCGGCTTCGATCGACGAGCGCCGCGACATCTGCCCGCCGGCCCACTTCAACGCCCTGCCGCATCGACTCTACCAGAACAACGGCGACGGCACCTTCCGAGATATCAGTCAATCCGCCGGCCTGCGTGTGGAGAGCACGCGAAAGGAGTTCGGCAAGGGGCTGGGCGTCCTCCTGGTGGACGTCAACGGCGACGGCAAGCCGGAAATCTACGTCGCCAACGACACGTCCGGTAATTACTTGTACCTCAACCGCTCGCGGGGAAAGACGATCCGGCTGGAGGAGATGGGGTTCACGAGCGGAGCGGGACGCGACCAGATGGGCTTGCCGATGGGCAGCATGGGCGTGGCCGTCGCCGATTACGATGGCTGCGGCCGGCCCTCGCTGTGGGTGACGAATTACGAACGCGAGCTGCACGCGCTCTATCACAACGACAGCAAAGCCGGCCGGGTGTCGTTTCGTTTCAGCTCGCAGGCGGCGGGCATCGCCGTGCTGGGGCAGACCTACGTGGGCTGGGGGACCGGCTTTGTCGATCTCGATCGTGACGGCCGGGAAGATCTCCTTTTCGTCAACGGCCATCCCAACTTCTACCCGCACGCCGGGCGCACCGTCAGCAGAAACCCGTGATCCTCCACAATAACGGCGGGGGCGCTTCGAGCCGATCACCCCCTGGGGCGGTCCCTATTTCCACCGCGAACACAACGGCCGGGGCATCGCGCTGGGCGACCTCGATAACGACGGCCGCACCGATCTGGTCGTCAGCAATGTTAACGAACCCGTAGCGCTTCTGCGCAACGAGGTCGTGACGGAGCGTCACTGGCTGGGCGTCGAGCTGGTGGGCCGGAAGAACCGCGATGTGATCGGGGCCAAGGTGACTCTGGAGGTGGACGGCCGGCGCCAGTACCGTTTCGCCCACGGGGGCGGCAGCTACCTCTCTTCGGGTGATCGACGGCACCTCTTCGGACTGGGCGAGGCCAAGCAGGTCGGACGCTTGACCGTAAGTTGGCCGGGCGGCCGGGAAGAACACTGGGACAGTCTCACCGTGGACCGTTACTGGCGGCTTGTTGAAGGCACGGGTTCGTAGACAAAGTCCGCCCATTCGGGGAAGACGTCTTCTCAAAGTGGGGGTGTTGGCAAAGTGGCCAATTGGCAAAGTCACCCTCTGGATTTGACGTTAATTGTTGATTTAATTTAACTTGCGCATCAAGAAACACTTTGCCAAATGGTACCCGTTCATGGGGCGAGCTTATTCAGGCCCATGAAACTGATCACCTACCTGTTTCCGAGTCGAAATCAGGGAACAAGCGACCCGAAATCCAGCAACCGGGTCCGATACAATGATGCGCTTCTCTTCGTCATCGAGAGGAGTTATTTCAAGCATCATATCTGCCCAGCCCGTCGGCGACGTGATATGGGAACAACCTTCGCATACCAAGTGAAGCTGGCCACCTCGCTCGGTCTTCGTGATCTGTAAATGCAGTTGCGAATGCGAGGCGGCATAATACCACAATCGGGCATTGCCACCTTGCCAGGGAGCAACAGCCTTTCTCACAGCCTCAATCATATCTCTCGTCCACATTGGGCTACCTCGCAAGACCATTGCGCACTCGGATGCTCTCGCCACATGAACGGGACTTGATGTTGGCGGTCGGCCTGCAACCCGTTGTCACGCATTCGTCACCACTCACCGCATGGCGTGTTTCGCCACACGAGGCAGTCACGCCAACGCTTATTCGGCCTGGAATTCACGCCGCTGCCATGCGGGGGCCGACCTTCGGCAACAGTGAGGGAGCAGCCTTGCCCTCCATGTGGGCTCGGCAACACGCCGCCAGATACCCCAAGAGGCCACGGCCTTGCTGCCGGCAAGTCTCCCGGACACTCAGGATTCGCTCGACGAACCGGCTGCCCCGGCTGCTATCCGTACCGCCGCTCCCCTTCCGCCACAGCACGGCGTGTCGTAAAGCACGTTCGGCGGCATTGTTCGTCGGCTCGACGCCCCGATGCCACACGAAGGTCCATAACTTTGGCTCGTGGGCGAGCAATTCACGGCACGTCGCCGCCGTCTTGGGACAGCCGCAAGCCGCTCCCTGGACCAATGCCTCACGGACCTCCGCCCGCAGCCCACTGATATAGACCTGAAAGCTGGAACGGCGCAGCGTGCCGTCTCGGACTCGATGCCACCAGGCGAACATCCGGTCGGACAGGTCCAGCAATTGCTTCCCGATACCTGCCCCGCTGTTCTGCCGATCAATCATCGCCTGAAAGTCCCGACGCAGGTGCGACCAGCAGAACTGGCGGCGGCGGAATCCGTTGTACGACTTCCAGCGATCTGACGTGACCACCTGCTGATAGGCTGAGCCGAGCAGTGCCCTGGCGACCTTCCCGCTGCGGGTAGCCGCAATGTGGAAGACCGTCACCAGGGGCGTGACGGCGACCCACAACCACGCCTTGTGCATTGCCTCTCGCCAGGACGTTTCATCGACGTTGGCGTGCTGTGTGCGGACATACTCTTGCAACTCGGCCATCGGCTGGGCCAAGGCGTCGGCAGTGGACCGCTCCAGCTTGGCGACCATCCCCGTCGAGATCGATAGGCCGAACAGGTCGTAGGCCAACTGCCGGATGGGACGCTTCCCCAGGCGGTAGCCCCCGGCCAGGACAGCCAGGTGGGCTTGCAACCTGGGGCCGAAAGCCCCGGCCGGCACGCCGGTGGGCAACGAGGCGCAGGTGCGGGTGCCGCAGGCCGGGCAGGTGAGCCGGTGCAGGCGATACTCCGTCACCTCGGCTTGGACGGGCGGTATCTCGGCGACCTGGTGCCTGCGGGGCTGCGGGTCTTCGCCGTGAAGGGCTTGCCCGCACTTGCGGCAGGCCGAGGGCATCAGGGGGATGGTCTGCTTGACCTGCTCGGGGGGCACCAGGGAGCGTTGCTGGCGTGCGTGGCCGGACTGCCCTCCCTTCTTGCGGCCCGACGAGGGCTCGGGCGGTCGGCGTTTGACGTGGGGCGGGTCGCTGGACGGCGGGCGGGAGGAGTTGGTGGAGTTCTGGTTGAGGCGTTCGGCAAGTTGATCGACCTTCCGCTGAAGGGCTTGCAACCGCTGCTCATATTGCTGGATGAGGGCCAAGATGGCCGCCTGGGCGGCAGGCGGTATCTGGTCCCAGAGGTCAGCAGGAATTGGTGGAACAGGGGGCATATCAACATTTTACGGCCAGTAGAGGCACGGACAAGTTCGGGTCGTGAACGGCTACGCCAAATGCATTCGGATTTGGCAAAGTGGCAAACGGGTAGTATCCGCTTATGCGGCACGCTGGCAGCGTGCCCTACGTAGCGCACGCTGCCAGCGTGCCAAACCCAAACCACTACCGGCAAACGCATCCATTTTCCCGCCTGCCAACTTGACAGCGCATCAACAGAGCCGAAAACGGATTCTTCTTCCCGTTATCGCCTCCCAGCAGGCTTCCGCATAAGATTGTCGGCGGTTCGAGCGCGACCGAGATGTCTTCCCCGCTGCTTCTTACTTCTCTCCTCACAGGAAATGCCGATGCGACTTACTTACCTCCCCACCTGCGTGTTACTCACGCTCCTTGCCGTTGCAACCCTGTCGATTCGCGTCTCCGCGGCGCGGGACGAACCGAAGCCGCCGGAAGGATTCACCGCCCTTTTCAACGGCAGCGACTTATCCGGCTGGCATGGACGGCAGGGCGATTTCAACCCGTACAAGTTGGCCTCCATGAGCGAGGACGAGCGCAAGGCCAACATCGAGAAATGGACGGAGGAGGCGAAAAAGCACTGGAAGGTAGAGAACGGCGAACTGGTCAGCGACGGCCACGGCCCGTTCCTGACCACCGATAAGGAGTACGGCGACATCGAGTTGCGGATCGAATACAAGATGCTGCCCAAGGGGGACAGCGGCATCTATCTGCGGGCGACGCCGCAGGTGCAGATCTGGGATTATACCAAGGAGGGTGGCCAATGGCGGAATGGGGCGGACAAAGGAAGTGGCGGTCTCTGGAACAACAGTCCCGGCGCACCCGGCAAAGATCCGCTCGTCCTGGCCGACAAGCCGCTGGGCGAATGGAATTCGTTCCGCATCATCCAGCTCGGCGAGCGGACCACGGTTTATCTCAACGACAAGCTCGTGGTCGATAACGCCCGTCTGGAAAATTACTGGAACCGCAAGCTGCCCTTGTTGCGGAAAGGGCCGATCCAGTTGCAGACGCACGGCAGTGAGATCCGCTGGCGGAACATCTACGTCCGCGAAATCCCCTCGGACGAGGCCAACGAGCGGTTACGAAAGTCCAGCCCGCGAGAAGGATTTGAAAGCGTCTTCAACGGCAAGGACTTCGAGGGCTGGGACGGACCCGTTGACAG
The DNA here is from genome assembly GCA_963767535.1 of uncultured Planctomycetota bacterium. Lineage (GTDB taxonomy): Bacteria > Planctomycetota > Planctomycetia > Gemmatales > Gemmataceae > JAJPHU01. The sequence goes on along the minus strand of CAVYEC010000003.1, from coordinate 1,030,287 downwards.
TTATCAGGTCCAGGATGGCGCCATTTTGTGCAAGCCCAAGCAGGGCGGCACCATTTTTACGAAGGAAGAGTACGGCGACTTTATCGCCCGCCTGGAGTTCAAACTGCCGCCGGGCGGCAACAACGGCCTCGCCATTCGCTACCCCGGCCGCGGCGACACGGCCTACGTGGGCATGTGCGAGCTGCAAGTCCTCGACGACACCGACCCGCGCTACACCCGTATCGACCCGCGCCAGGCGCACGGCTCGGCCTACGGCATGGTCGCCGCCCACCGCGGCTACCTGAGGCCCGTCGGCCAGTGGAACTATCAGGAAGTGACCGTCAAGGGACCGACGATCAAGGTCGAGCTGAACGGCACCGTCATTCTTGACTGCGACTTGAGCAAAGTGACGGAGTTCATGGCCAACAGCGAGCATCCGGGCAAGGACCGCACGAGCGGTCATTTCGGCTTCGCCGGCCACAACGAGCCAGTCGCGTTCCGCAAGATTCAGATCAAGCGCCTGGATAAAAAGGAGTGATTTCATGGCACCTTCTCCAATGTCCCGTCGCGCCGCCCTCAAGCGGATCGCGGCCGCCGGATTGGCCGCGCCCTTCGTGTATCGGCGGCACGTCCACGCGGCCCCGAGTGAGACCATCTATCACGCCAGCTTTGGGGCCAGCGGCATGGCGTGGTCCGACCTGGGGTCGATCAGCAGCAGCAAATACGTCAAGCTCGTCGCGGTGGCCGACGTGGACCTCAACCGCATCGCCGAGGTCAAGAAGAAATACCCCGACGCGAAAATCTACCAGGACTGGCGCGAGCTGCTCGACAAGGAAAAGGATCTCACTTCCGTCAACGTGTCCACTCCCGACCACATGCACGCCCCAATCACCATGAGGGCGATGCAACAGGGACTGCACGTCTACACGCAGAAGCCGCTGACGCACACCATTTACGAAGCCCGCCAACTCACGCGCGTGGCCGGCGAGAAAAAACTCGTCACGCAGATGGGCATTCAGATCCACTCCGAACCGATCCACAAGCAGGTCGTCGCGACGATTCAGTCCGGGCGATCGGCAAGGTGAAGGAAGTCCATAGCTGGAGCGGCAAGCAATGGGGCGACAAGAACCCCCGGCCCGACCGCACCGACCAGGTGCCGGCGGGTTTCAACTGGGATGGATGGCTGGGCGTGGCGGCCGAGCGGCCGTTTATCGGCAGCGGGTATTACCACCCCGGCAACTGGCGCAAACGTCTCGATTTCGGCACCGGCACCTTCGGCGACATGGGCTGCCACATCCTCGATCCCGTTTTCACGTCGCTCGCCCTGACCGCGCCGACCTCGGTTCGCTCGGAGGTGGACGAGGAACCCAACGCCGACAACTGGAGCCTGAACGTCCAGGTGCGCTACGTTTTCCCCGGCACGAAATACACGACGGAAACGCTGACCCTGAACTGGTACAACGGCAACCATCGGCCGCCGGAGTCCGTGCAGTCGCTGCTCGGCGGAAGGAAGCTGCAGCGACCAGGGATCGATCTACCTCGGCACGGAGGGCGTGCTGTATTCGCCGTACATCGCGGAGCCGGTGCTGTTGCCGGCGGAGAAGTTCAAGGACTACAAGATGCCGCGTCCGGAGGGCGACAATCATTACTTGCAGTTCGTCGAGGCGTGTCGGGGCAACGGCCAAACTTCGGCGCCGTTTTCCTACTCCGGCCCGCTGACGGAATCGGTGCTGCTCGGTTGCCTGGCGACGCGGTTTCCCGAAGAAGACACTGGATTGGGATGCGGCCCAGCTGAAAGTGACCAACGAGGACGAGGCCAACCGCTTCGTCCGCCGCCGCTATCGCAAGGGTTGGGAGGTGGAGGGGTTGTAAGACGCATCCCTACCAGCCCGCAGTGCCAGCAAGGGAAGAACCCTTGCTCGCGCTGCGGGCTGGTTTCAATTGCTTTTCGACGAGGCGGCGAGAAGCACCTCGACTGCCTCGCGTCCGGTCATGCCGAGACGAATCCCCAATTCCTTCGCATGGGGCGTGGCATCGACGATCTTGGCGTCGAAAAGGTCTTCGGGGTTGACGAGCGGATTTTCCGGCGTGCCGCGGGCGATCGCCACAGCCTGACCGAACTCGCCGGCCGTCTTCACGTCGTAGATGCCGCAGCCGACCAGCCCCGCTTCGGTCAAGAGAACGCAGTACTGTCCCTTGTGCCAGCGGTTGCTGATGCCGGTCGCGCAGCCGTTCTTCAGTTGAATCGGTCGAACGATGGTTCGGGGGAGAGGATCGCTCATGACGAATCTCCTTGGGACTTGCTTTATCCGCGTGCCCGTAGTTCGGGGATCGGCCGGCCCTCCGGCAAAATGGGGATCGGCCGGCCGGTGGGGTCGTTGATGCTGACGTTCTCGGCGTCGATCCCCAGGTGGTCGTAGAGTGTGACGAGGATGTCGCGCACGCCGACTTGCCGCTCCGTGACATCGCCGCCTTGTTTGTCCGTGGCCCCGATGACCTGGCCCATCTGCATACCGCCGCCCGCGAACAGGACGGACGTGGCCCGCGGCCAATGATCGCGGCCCGGTTGCTTGACGCCGCTCGCGCTGTCGGGTTGATAGCTGATGCGCGGTGTCCGGCCGAACTCACCCGTCACCATGACTAACACGCGCCGATCCAGGCCGCGCGCGTACAGGTCTTCGATCAAGTCGGCGACCGCCTGATCGAAATAACGGCAGCGCTGTTTCATCGCCTCGAAGATATGGGCGTTGACGGCGTGGTCGTCCCAGTTGCCGACCCGGCCGCACAACGGGCCGTGCAGTGAGGTCGTCACCAGATCGACGCCCGCCTCGACCAGTCGGCGGGCCAGCAGACAGCGTTGCCCCCAGGTGTTGCGCCCGTAGCGGTCGCGGAGCCGCGGGTCTTCGCGGCCGATGTCGAACGCCCGCGCCACTTCCGGCCGCGTCAGCATGTTCCAGGCCTTCTCCTGAAAGCCGTCGAACTCCCGATGACGGGCTTGTCGTTCGCCTTCGCGAGCAAAGTGATCGAGCTGCTGCTTGAGTCCCATCCGGCCATCCAGGCGCGAAGCGTCGGCCTGGTCCTTCAGCCCGATATTGGGCACCTGAAACGTGGCCGCGTTGGGATCGCCCCACACGTCGAACGCCTCGTGCGACGCGCCGAGGTACGCCGCACCCACATACGGAATGGCGTTGAGGGCCACGTAAGAGGGCAGGTCGTTGGCCGTGCCGGAGCGCAGGTAATGCGCGACCGACGGGAGGTCGGGATGGTCGGGCTTGTTTTTCATCTGGACGACGGGATGTCCGGTCATCACTTGCTGATTGCCCTGCTGGTGGCAAATGCCGGTGTGGACCAGCGAGCGGAGGATCGTGAAGCGATCGGCGACACGCGCATGATGAGGCAACAGTTCGCTGATGCGCATACCGGGAACGCGCGTGGCGATAGCCGAGTACGGCCCGCGGATTTCGCTCGGCGCGGCCGGCTTGGGATCATACGTCTCCAGGTGACTGGCACCGCCCTGCAACCAGACGACGATGAGGGCCGTCCGTTCGCCCGATCGGGTGGCGCCGGCCCGCAGGCGCAAGAGGTCGGGCAGTGTCAGGCTGCCGAAGCCGGCCAGGCCCAAACGCAAAAACTCGCGTCGCGGTATGGGGCCAAGACAAAGTATCGGTTCACGAGAGCGCCGGCCGGCCACGAGTCCATCCTCCTTCTGGGGCATCCGTTGTTATACCCCGTCCGAAGCGTCCAGTACATGGCGCGATCAAGCGGCGCAAGAGGGGTTTCCGGTCGGTGGATCGCGACGGGATTCATAAACTATCCGGGACGACGCACCGACCTCTGCCAATGGATCCTTTTTGGAGAACCCCATGCGCCGCTTCCTCTCTCCAGTCTTCCTTCTGTTCCTCGCAGTTCTGGCTGTGGCCGACGACAAAGATTCGGGCAAGAAACTGCCGCTCTTGCTGGAAGAAGACTTCAAGAAGGGAGCCGACCGCTGGCAGCCGAGCGACCCGGCCGCGTGGAAGATCATCGACACCGACAAAGGCAAGGCGTACTGCCAATTCCGCCAGAGCGATTACAAGCCGCCGCACCGCAGTCCGTTCAACTTCGCCCTGGTCAAGGATCTCCTCGTCGGTGACCTCGTTCTGGAAGCGCGCGTGCAAAGCACGACCAAGGACTATGCTCATCGCGATATGTGCCTGTTTTTCGGCTACCAGGATGCGAGCCACTTCTATTACGTCCACTTCGGCAAGAAGGCCGACGAACACGCCAACCAGATCTTCATCGTCAACGGTGAGCCACGAAAGAAGATCTCGACGCAATCCACCGACGGCACTCCGTGGACCGACGGCTGGCATCACGTCAAGGTGGTCCGCCGCGTCGCGGACGGCGGCATCGAGATTTACTTCGACGACATGAAAAAGCCGGTGATGAAGGCAACGGACAAGTCGTTCACCTGGGGCCAGGTCGGCGTCGGTTCCTTCGACGACACCGGCAACTGGGCCGACGTGAAGGTGTTCGGGACGCGGGTCGAGAAACCACGCTGAATGCTGCCCTCGGACTTGCAAGTATCGGCGCTTCAGGGAGTTTTTTTGTTGCCCTGCCGAACCATGATCTGTCCGCCGGGTACGACGATGAGAGTCGGCGGCTCGCCGGAGGGACCGGCGGGGATGTGTCCGAAACTCGCCTTGATCCGCGTGTCATCCGCGAGCCGGCCTGTCAGGACGAGAGGTGCGTCCATTTTGATAGGGGATATCCGCACGTCCGAGCCATCACGCACGTTCTCGAACGTCTGTGTCTCGCCGGCGAGCGTCGCTTCCAGTCGAGAAATCGACTGACCCGAACGATTCTGGATAATCAGGACGCTTTGCGTGCGTTTCTGGTTGGCCCAAATGAGGACGGCCCCCCCGACGGCGATCAGGACGGCCAACCGCAAAAGCCAGCGGGAGCGGCCTTGTTTCATGCGTCTTCTCCGGGGCGGTAGCAAAACTTATCGGTTCTTGCTATCGGGATTGCGAGGGATGATCCAACATGAATCATGATACGTCATGCCGATGCGCGGATAATACTCCTGTGCCTTCGGGGCCGCCAGAAGGATCAGCGTGGTGCAGAGACCGGCGGCTTCGTGCGTGCGACGAATCAACTCTTTCCCGATGCCGCGCCGCTGATACGTCTCGTCCACGGCCAGGTCAGATAGATACGTGCAGTAGCTGAAATCCGTGATCGCCCTCGACACGCCTACCAACTTCCCCGCGGCGCGGGCCGTCACGATGATGTCGGCGTTGGACAACATGCCCCGAATCGCCTCCGCATCCTGCACCGGCCGGCGTTCGGCCAGCGTGGACCGCACCAACACGTCGATAAAATCACGGGGGGTGAGGTCGGGTTCGAGATGGTAGGTTACATCCATGATGAGGATTACCCCCGGCGCAGCGTCAACTTGGTGACTTCCGGGCGGCACAGGTAGCGCAGCGGAAAATCTCCCGACAGGCCACGGCTGACGTGCAGAATCGTCGGTTGCTCCTCGAAGACGCCACAATCGTAGTGGCGTCCGTAACAACTGGGAACCAGCACCGAACCAAACAGTGGGAAACGCACCTGGCCGCCGTGGACGTGTCCCGACAGCATCAGATCGACGCCTTCTCGACGCGCCCAGCGGATGTTGTCCGGCGTGTGGCTGAGGCACAGACGGAACGGCTCGCGCGGGCAATCGCTCAGGTCCGGTCGCGGCTTGAACCAGGGACCTTCGTGGCCGATGACCACGAGTGGTTCGCCGCGCACCTCGATTTGTCGCCAGGTGTTGGCGAGAACATCCATGCCGATACGGCGCAAACGGCGGCGGATGAAGGGCGGATCGTACCAGTAGTCGTGATTGCCAAGGATGGCGAAGGCGGCGATGCGCCAGCGCAGCCGGCCCAGGACCGGCACGATCCAGCGCATGTGGTGCATGCTGTCGGCGATGTCGCCGGTGACGGCGACGAGGTCCGGCTGCCAGTCGGCGCAGCGGTCCATGACGAAGCGGAAATAGTCACGGTCCGGCGTCCCCTTCAGGTGGATGTCGCTCATGTGAAGAATCGTCAACCCATCCCACGCGGTCGGCAAGCGCGGCAGGGCCAGGGTGCGCTCGACCAACTCGACCTGAAAGACTTCGTTGCCCGGCAAGCGTGTCAAAAGGCGATGCTTGCCTCTGCCGGCCGGGAGATAGCCGAGGTGCTTGGCGACATCCAGGACCCTGCTCTGCTTTTCAAGCGTCGGATCGCGGCGCTTGAGGCGCAGCAGCGTGTTCAGCGGCAGGGCGACGAGACCGAGCGCGGCACAAAGCGCGACATAAAGCGTCAAGAACTGTGGCCAGGCGAACTCGGAGGAGAGCAAGGGCAGACCGGCGAGATCCCAACCGAAGGCGACGATCAGGGTCGGCGGGAAGGCGACGATGAGCAGGCCGTGAAGCAGGTGAACGAGCTTCGAGGAGTGGCGCGGCAGGGGCTGGCCATACCACCAATTATGGCTGATGATCATCAAAACAAGATGGCCTAGGCAAATGCCCGTTATCAGCAATAGCATCAGGAATTATAGCTCAAGGATTAGGGGTCGAAGAAGGACGTCGGGATGACTCCGGGGGCGAGCGCGAGCCATCCCCGTCGGCCGCCGGCGGTATGGCGGGGCTGGCCAGGGCGTCGCGGAGCTGATCGACGCGGAACGGTTTGAAGAGGACGAAACGCAGACCGTCCTGCCTGGCCTTGACCAGCGCGTGCGTGGGGTCGTAACCGTAGCCGGTCATCAGGATGACGCGGGCCTCCGGCTGGGCCTCGCGAAGCCGCCGATACACTTCGTAGCCGGAAATGTCGGGCAGGCGTATGTCGGCCAGGATGGCGTCGTAGGTGCTGAGGCGGGCCATCGTCAGCGCCTCCTGGCCGTCGCGGGCCGTCTCGACAACGCAGCCCCAGCGGCCGAGCAGCCCGTGCGCCGAACGCCGAACGCGGTCGTCATTGTCGGCGACGAGAACGCGCAGCCCCTTGAGCACGGCGGGAATCGGCTCCTTGGTCCCGGCGGCCGGGCGGGTGGGGGCGATGTCCTCGCCGACTTTTTGGATGCACTGCTTGATTGCCCGTGCGCCGACGATGATCTTGCGGATCTTGTCGGCGACCTCCGGGGCGTGGCCGATGTAGCGCTCCAGGATCGAGGTGGCCGAGGCGAGGATGTCATCGACCGGCAGGGCGACCTCGCGGCTGATGGCCTCGACGGACTGACTGGCCGTGCTGCTCTTCTCGGCCTGCAACAGTTCCAGCGTGTGCAGGGCGGCGGCGATCTCGTGGCTGAAAATCTCGGCGAATTGCAGGTCGGCCTCGCCAAAGGCGTTGGGCCGCGGACTCTCGACGTTGAACGTGCCGATGACCTTGTCCTGAAAAATGAGCGGCACCGTCAGTGAGCTGTGGGCGCCTTGGGCGCCGGGGATGTAGGTCGGATCGGCGGTCGTGTCGGGACAGAGATAGCTTTTGCCGGTGGCGGCGACATAGCCGGTGACGCCGTTGTCCTCGGTGGCGGCCATGAGGACGCGGCTGGCGGCCAGGGGCGTCATGCCCTCTTGCACCAGCGGTTCGAGCCGGCCTGTCTGCGGGTCGAGCAAGCGCACCTCGACGACTTCATAATGAAGCAAGTCGCGCGTGAAACGGCGGATGTTGAGCTTCAGTAACTCGATGCGCTCGGCCACACTCATCTCGGCGAGCTGATCGGGCGACAGCGCGGCCAGTTCTCGGCCGGCCTTGTGCAAGGCGTCGAGCTTGTGCTGCTGCTGAACCAGGTGTTGCGACAGCACCAGAACGCGGAGCGCGCGGAAAAGTTCGGCGTCGGAAGGATTGGCGACGATAGCGTCAAAGGGTTGGCAGCGAATTTGTTCGAGGCACCCTTCCCACGACTCGGCGTGAACGAGGTCCGCCTCCAGGCCGCAGCGGCGCAGCCAGTCCGCCCCGGTCAAGCCGGGGTCGCCGAGGACCAGAAAGCGTGGTCGATCCGACACGAGGGGAACCCTCAACGCCCGATGTACGGTCTTGGATGGATCGCGTAGATTATAAAGGGGACGCGGATGCGCCACAAGATTCGTGCCGCCGGGAGACGCGATGCGCGACGTTGCCGGAAAGTTAGGCTTGATCGGATTGGGGATTCTTGCGCTCGCTTCTCCGCTCCCGGCCGCGGAGGAAGCGTGGCTCGGCAACGGACAGCGAGTGGAAGGCTCACTGACGTTGAACGATGGACAACTGCACTTCCGCGCGAAGCACGGCGAGGAGGTTCCCCTTGCCGGCGTTACACGCATTCGCTTTGCCCAGACGACGACAACTCCCTTCCGCGCCGGCGGCGGACGACGCGTGCGGCTGCACGGCGGCGAACAGATCACCGGACAGCTTCTTGCACTGACGAAGGACTCGGTGAGCCTGCGTACGACCTGGGCTCCTAAAGTCGAGTTGCCGCGCTCCGCGGTGGTATCAGTCGATCCTTTACCGGGTTGGCGAACCCTCGCCGAACAGGACTTTGGCTCGGAACCGGCTCTCTTCAAGACAACCGGCGGAGTGGCGCTGACGGAGATGAAAGACGGGATCGGGTCGCGCGCCGCGCTCTTGCGTGAAGCCGGGCAAGCGCTGATCTACACGTTATCGCAACCTGTGCCGGCGGGTCGTGTCGGTGTCAATTTCCAGGAGCAGGACCAGGCCGGCGGGGCGCGGTGGACCTGGGAACTGCTGTTTCAGCATGGCCAGCGCGGGCAGCGCATGGAAGTGACCGTCGCGGGAAATGGCGACCATTACGCCGTCCAGGTCGAGGATATTAAAGGTACGATGCGGCAAGTGCCGAAGACTCCGGGCTGGCATCGGCTCATCGTGCAGTTCTCGAAACGCGCCCTCCGCGTGACGTGTGACGAGGACGTGCTGTGGTACAACCTCGAAGAGGGGCCGGCGGGATCGCTGAAGCAAGTGACAGCCCGTTGTCAGAAGTCGTATGAAGGGGATACAACGGGGCGCGGCGCGGTGGCCTGGACGGAGTTTTCTCTGGAATGCGCCGTGGATGAGCACCCCCAACCGCCTGCCGACCCCGAACGGGATACGCTTCGCCTCGTCCGCGATGATCAACTGTTTGGTCGGATTCTCCAGGCCGATCGCCGCGTCGTTCAGATCGAGGGACGATTCGGCAAACGCTCGCTGCCGTGGGCGGAGGTGGCCGGTTGCTCATTCCGTCCTTCCCGCGAGCCGAAGCGCGTCTATGAGCGGGCGAACGTTCGCATATTGGTGCGCTCCGGACTCTGCCCAGAAGCCGATGTGCTGGAAGGTGTTGTCATGGCCCTGGACGAGCGGAAACTGACCTTGCGTCATGCACTCCTCGGCAATTTGACGTTCGAGCGCGGCCGCATTGTGGAATTGCGGCCCCTATTGCGCGGATCGAAGTAACCGATCGTTTAAGCACAACCTCAGAAGGAGCGACCTGTGGACAGACGTGCCTTTCTCACGGCCATGCCGGCTGCCGTATTATCGGCACGATTCCCGCGGCCCGCGCGTGCCGCCGACATCGGCGCTGACCCCGACCAACTCCGGGAGGTGATGGAGAAGGCGGCCGACTATTTGAAATCGCACCAGGGAGACGATGGTAGCTTCTCGCCGCGGATCGCCGGCCCCGGCGTCACGGCCGTCGTCGTCGCGGGCATGCTCCGCTGCGGCTTCCGCCGCGACGATCCCGTCGTCCGGCGCGGCCTGTCCTACCTGGAAAAGAACATTCAAAAAGACGGCGGCATCTACAACAAGAAACTTGCCAATTACACGACCAGCGTGGCCCTGATGGCCTTTCACGAAGCCAACAACGACGGCAAGTACGATCTGATTCTCAAGAACGGCGGTGCCTTCCTCAAGAAACTGCAATACGACGCCGACGAGAAGGACGCGAAATTCGGCGGCGTCGGCTACGACAAGGGCACTCGGCCGGACTTGTCCAACACCCAGTTCTCCATCGACGCACTCATCGCCGCCGGCGTCCCCAAGGACGACCCGGCCATTCAGCGCGCCATGAAATTCGTCAGCCGTTGCCAGAACCTGCCCGGCGAGACCAACGACCAGCCGTTTGCCAAAAAGACGACCGCCGACGACAAGGGCGGTCTGACTTACGTGCCGCTGGATGTCGATGACAACCCGCACAAAACGCCGGACGGTGGTCTGCGCTCGCTGGGGGCGATGACCTACGGCGGACTCAAAAGCTTCCTCTACGCCGGCGTCAGCAAGAACGATCCGCGCGTCAAGGCCGCCGTCGGCTGGATTCGCCGGCATTATACGCTCGACGAAAATCCCGGCATGGGGCAGGCGGGGCTGTTTTACTATTACCACACCTTCGCCAAGGCGATGGCGGCGCTGGGCGAAGATCAATTCGAGGACGACAAGGGGCAAAAACACGATTGGCGGCGCGAGTTGTTTGAGACGATCAAGAAGCGCCAGCAGGACAACGGCAGCTTCATCAACAAGGCCGATCGCGCGTTCGGCGAGGCCGACCCCAACCTGGCGACGGCATTCGCGCTGCTGGCGATCAGCTATACGCGGCCGGCGAAAAAGTAAGAATTACGATTATCCGGAGTCAAAAGGATCAACATGGGCGCACATCTGAAAGAGTTACTGGCACAGGACCGCGTGGTGAAGCTTTTCGCGCTGGGGCAGCTTTGCAATCCCAAGCTGGTCGAGATGGTCGCCTGGCAGGGCGGCTTCGACGCGGTCTGGTTCGATCAGGAGCACGTCGGCCTGACGGTGCCGCAGATCGAGGAGGCGGCGCGGGCGGCGCGGGGCTGTGGACTCGATAACTTCGTTCGGCTGACCGCGACCGATTATGCCACCGTGATGCGTGCGCTCGAAGCCGGCGCGGGCGGCGTCATGGCCGCGATGGTGCGCAGTGCCCGCCAGGTCGAGGAGCTGATGACCTGGGCCAAGTTCCACCCGCGCGGGTTGCGCGGCGTCAACGGCACCGGCGCCGACGGACGCTACGGGGCGATGCCCGCCGCCGAGTATTTTCGACGCGCCAATGCCGAAACCGTCGTCGGTGTGCAGATCGAGCATGTGGACGCCGTCGAGGATGTCGAGAAGATCGCCGCCATCCCCGATCTGGATTTTCTGTTTATCGGACCCGCCGACCTGAGCCAGTCGATGGGGCTGCCAGGCGAGTGGGACCATCCGCGCATGTGGCAAGCTGTCGAGCGTGTGGCCCGCGCTTGTCGCGGCAACCGAATCCCCTGGGCGATCTTACCGCGCGACGCTGCCCACGCGCGCCGCTGTGTCGAGTTAGGCTGCCGAATGCTTTCGGTCGGCATCGACGTATGGATCTTCAACCTCGGCTTGAAGGCGTTCAAAGATCGCTTCGCCGAGTTTTTCGCGGAATAAAGGGGATGCAAGGAGGCGCGCTTATAAACCCTCTCTGGCATCTCTTTTGCACTTTGAATCCGTTAGACGGAACCCGCGCTCTCGATGCCAGGGACCGTTCGGCTCGGATCCTTGGGAGCGATCTTCGCCCCCAAACAGAGAAGAGGTTGCCTTATGTCGTGGCCAATTACCCCTCGCCGACTTGCGGCGGTGTTGTCCGTTTGTTTTTTGGTCCCGGTTTCCCTTCGCGCCCAGACTTGGGATTCGCATGAACTCGATTCCATCGATCCCGGCACCCGTGCCCCGACCAACTCGGAACGGAAGCCGGACCTGGCTCGGGCGGGCGAGTTGATTACGAAATACACAAACCAGTTTCGCTCCCAAAACCAGCGCGGCGAGCTGAAGGTCAATTCCCAATTGACAAAGGCCGCCCAGGATTTTGCTGATTACCTCGCGAAAACGGACACCTTCAGCCACACCGCGGACGGCAAGCGACCGTCGCAGCGCATCAGCGAACACGGCTATCAGTTCTCGATGGTGGCCGAGAACATCGCCTGGGAGTTCGATTCGACAAGCTACACCACGAGCGCGCTCGCCCGCGCAATCGTAACCGGTTGGCGGCATTCGACCGGCCACCGGCGCAACATGCTCGATCCTGACCTCGACGAGATCGGCGTCGGTGTTGCCCGTAGCGCCAAGACGGGGCGCTATTATGCCGTCCAGGACTTCGGCCGAAGCAAGTTGAAAGCCATCGTCTTCAAGATCACTAACGAAGCAGACGCCGCCGTCCACTACACGGTGGATGGCAAAGCGTTTAACATCGAACCTCATTACACCGTCACCCATCAGCGTTCGCGTTCCGCGGAAGTCGATTTCCGGGGGATGAAGGATAAGGACGAAAGCGGTCAGGAGGGAGACGAGATTTTTCACCCCAAGAGCGGCGCCCATTTCACGATCCACGGAGGCCGCGAGGCGGGCTACACGGTGGAACTGCGGTAAGGACGGATTCTTCTTCTCGACGCCGGGCGCGTCCAACGCCCGGCGTTTTTTATGCGCGGGCTTGACACCCTCCGACGAGTTGTAGTAGGATATCCAACTACAGGTCGTAGGAGGCAAGTTGTGGACACGCGAGCAACAGTCAGCGAGGCCGAGTTGGAAGTGCTCAAGGTACTCTGGGAGCATGGCTCCGGCACGGTGCGCGAAATCAACAACATCTTACAGCGGCAAGGACGGCGCTGGGCTTACACCACCGTGCAGACGCTTTTACAGCGTCTGGAGTCCAAGGGTCACGTCCGGAGCGACAAGGCCGGGCCGGCGCACGTCTATCGGGCGGTGGTCTCGCGCGAAGATCTTCTCAGCCGCCGCCTCCGTGAGTTGGCCGACCAGTTTTGCGACGGCACGGCCTCGCCGTTGCTGCTGGCCCTGGTCGGTGACAGCCGCCTGACGGCCGACGAAATCAAGCAACTGCGACAACTGCTCGACCAACTGGAACCGCCGCGCCGGCCGCGTCCGCGCTCCGGCTGAGCCGCGCCTGCATTCCCTGCATAAAGGCCAAACCATGTGGGTCATCCTCCATACCGCCGGCACCGGGTTTCTCGCCCTCGCCGTCCTGCTCTTGTGCCGCTGGCGTCGCCTGGGACCGGCCGCACGCCATGCCCTGTGGTTGTTGGTCCTGCTCAAGCTGCTGGCACCGCCGCTAGTGTCGTGGCCATTGCCCCGTTTACCGTTCGACTGGCCCGGCACGGCAAAGCAGGCCGTTGAAGAGACGGCACCGATGGACGACTCCATGCCGTCCGAAAACCTCTCTCGTGACATGCTCCTGTCCGCAATCGTCGCGGAGGATTCCTCACTTCGCCCCGTCGTGTCCGCGCCGGTTGACGAAGACATCTCCTTACGGGAACGGTGGACCGAAGCGGCCGTCGCCGTTTGGTTGTGCGGCGGCCTGGCTGTGGCTTTCGTGCAACTCCGCCGGTTGGTGAAGATGCGGCAGGAATTGCGTCATGCCCGGCCGGCGTCGCCGTGGTTGGTGGCTCAGGTGGAGGAGTTGGCCTCCGTGTTGGGTGTTCGTGCGCCGCGTCTGGCGGTGCTGCCCGGCCTGGCTTCTCCGTTCCTCTGGGCAGGCAGCCGGGTCTGTCTGCTCTGGCCTGAGGATTTGGAAAAACATCTCTCCCCCGAAGGGTGCCGGGCAGTTCTCGTTCACGAGTTAGCACACCTGTCGCGCCGCGATCATTGGGTCGGCAGGCTGCTTGTCGTCGCCGGTTGCATGTGGTGGTGGCACCCGTTGTTCTACCTCATCCGCCGCCCGTTGCACCGGCAGGCGGAATTGGCGTGCGATGCTCTTGTGATCGCCGCAATGCCCGACGCTCGCCGATCCTATGCCGAAGCGCTGCTTGATGTTTGTCAGAGACAATCCTGGACGGACGCCGCCACGCCCGCGCTGGGCGTCGCCGGCCGCCGCCGCGATCTGGAGAGGAGATTAGTCATGATTATGCGTGCCAACGTGCCGGGCCGGTTGACCGCTCGCGGTCTGGTGGGAATTGCCCTGGTGGGCGTGATCGCCTTGCCCGCCTGGACCCTAGGACGGGGCGACAGCAAGCCGGCTCCAACCGACCGGGACAAACAATTGCAAAGCCTGGAGAACAAGCTCAAGGAGGTATTGAAAGATCTGGAGGCGCAGCGGAAAGCCCCTTCGCCGGTGGTAGGGGACTATACATTGACTCGGCCTGTCAACAAGGAACAAGAGTTATTTTCGGTGGTCCTCGATGTTGCCAAGGTCGATGAACGCGACAAGAAACTTCAAGAACTGGAAGCGAAAGTAAAAGCGTTACTCAAGGAAGTGCAAGCCCTGCGGTCGAGCAATACTAAAACAATTGTCCGCCAAGGGGTTGACCTGGTGGATCTCGATAATGACAGCTACCTGAACGTCTTGATTACCGAAGTTGTCAAGCCCGCTGCTCCCACGGAAGTCGCCCTGACGCGGACGACATACAAGCTGCCCGCCGCCAAGGCCGAGGCGCTGGGCAAGTTCCTCCAGCAGCACGTCAAGGCTTCGGTGATGGAGACGAAGGTAGAAGGGGAGAGCCTGATCGTCACGACCACGCCGGAAGTGCAGCGCGGCATCGGCCAGTTTATCAATCTGATCGAAGGAAGAACGCCTCCAAGGCAGAGCAAGGCAAACCAGTTCGAGAATAACTTTCGTCAGCTGGCCAAATGACGATTGCGGAAAACACAAGATAATCCACGCTCTGTTCAGCGGCGGCTTGACTGGCCGTCACTGAGCAGAGCGTTCTTTGCCATCCTGTCCGTTGGCCGCGCGTATCTTCACGACAGCAGCAACGGCGGCTTTGCGCACCAGCGGGTCGGCATCGCCACGCAGTCGCTCCAACGCCGTCAGGGCTTCGCGGGCTGCCGGTCCCATTTCACCGAGCGCTGTTGCCGCATGACGGCGCACCGTCCATTCCCGATCTTGCAACGTTTCGATCAGAGCCGGCCCCGCCTCCCGCGCTTTCGGCCCGATTTTACCCAGCGCCAGAGCCGCGTTTTGCCGGACGAGCGGTTGGGGACTCCGTAATAGTGTCACCAGAGCTGGCACTGCCGGTTGCGCCGCGGGCCCAGAAGACTAAGGCCGAGCGCCCCTGCGACTGCACGATCGGATCGGCGTCGCGCAGCATCGCTTCCAGCTCGGCCACGCTCTTGCCCTCATGCGGCAGAGAGCGCCCCGGCAGCCGGCCACGAGGAAAATCAGCAGCAGCGCGACCCTCCGACGCTGAGTCATCGCAACATCCTTTCGGGTTTGCCTCGCTCCTCGCCATCGCATACGATAGCGTATCTGGTCTTATCTCAACAGGCGTTCATACTCTCATCTTGCGCCGGAGGTCAACCCGCCATGAAACGAACCCGACCTGCGTTCACCCTGATCGAACTGCTCGTGGTCATCGGCATTATCGCCATCCTGCTCGGTCTGCTCCTGCCCGCCGTACAGAAGGTCCGCGAGGCGGCCAGCCGACTCAAATGCCAGAACAATCTCAAACAACTCGGCCTCGCCCTGCACCACTATCACGACGCCCAGGGCTGTTTTCCGCCGGGGTTGATCTCGGCGGAAACCAACGTCAGCGACGCCGAGGCGACCGGCTTCACACTCCTGTTGCCCTTTCTGGAGCAGCAGACCCTCCAGTATCTTTACCACTTCGAGGATCCCTGGTATCAGCAATCAAACTTCCTGGCGGTCGGCATCGGAGTGAAGCTGTTTTTCTGTCCGAGCAACCGCGACAGCGGCAGCATGGACCTAGGGCCGGTCGCGGCCCAATGGGGAGTGCCGCTGCCGCCCTTCGCTGCCTCGTGCGATTACGCTTTTTGCAAGGGCGCGTAACGGCGCTCTCGTCCGCGATGCGAGCCGGACACCGGGGGAAGTGCGCGGCATCTTCGCCGTCGCGCCACCCGGACTATCTGCCGCCGGCGTGCGAATGACCGATATCACCGATGGTACGAGTAGCACTTTCGCTCTCGGCGAGGCGGCCGGGGGCAATTCCCTTTATCTGGTCCGCGATCTCAACAACCCCACGCAGCCTGTGGTGTACTCCGTCACCGGCCAGCCGACGCCGATCGAGCAATCCTGGAGCGCCGCCGGCGTCGGCGATACGACGCATCCGTTTTACGGCTCCGTGTTCGCCGTGACGGCGCAGTACGGGATCGGTCCCGATCCGCGCGACGAACCGATGAACCGCCGGCCGGCCACGCCGACCGTCGCCAGCGGCGACCCGCGCGGCGACAACCAACTCGGTGGGGATTACGTCAGCGGCTTTCGTAGTCTGCATACGATGGGCTGCAATTTCCTCTTCTGCGACGGCAGCGTCCATTTCATCGGCCAAGGCATTCCGCCGGCCGTCTACCGCGTTCTGTCCACCTATGCCGGCGGTGAGGTGGTCGGCGGCGCGGATTATTGACGGCGGTTTTTCGTTCGCACCCCGCGCGGCGGCTGCTATACTGACCGCCGAACTGAGTCCGCCGCAACCCGGCGGGGTTACAACATCACGGGACCGCCTGCCGAGGGTCGGCGTGCGGCAACCCACTCCAATAAGGAAGTTCGCGCGATGGATAAACCGGTCCTGCCGCCGGGGGCCAGTGCCGCCCGGCGTCTGCCTTCGTATAGCTGGTGGCTGGTCCTGTGTCTGGTCGGCCTCGATTATTTCAGCACCCTGGGCTACCTCCCCTCGATGGCCGCGGACAAGGCCGGCTATATCATGGCGCCGGTGTCCGCCCTGCTCGTGGCGGCGATCACACTGTTCGTCGTCCTGCCGATCTATCTTTACGTCGTCGGCCGGTCGCCGAATGGGCAGGGAGCCACGGGCCTTCTGGAGCAGCAACTACACGGCTGGGGCGGCAAACTCTTTGTCCTCATCCTGCTTGGTTTCGTGGCGACGGACTTCGTCGTCACTCGCACCGTGTCGGCGGCGGACGCTTCCCAGCATTTGATCCACAACTCGTTCTTGCAAGATCGGGGCGATTGGTTCGATCAGGCCAGGGAGCGGCTGCGGGGCTTCATCCCGCCGGGGCTGCGCGGGCCGACCGCCGACTCGGTCCTCGACTGGTGGAACGAACAACTCGTCGCCACCGTGCTCCTCTCGATCCTTGGTTTCGTTCTGTATTTCACTCTGCTGCGCAGTTTCACGCGCCGCTTCATGGTCGTGGCCGCTGCCGTGGTTGTTCTCTTCCTCGCGGTCAACGGCATCGTCATCGGCAGCGGCCTCGCTTACCTGGCCCAGCACCCCGCCTACGTGACCAACTGGATGCAGGTCGTTCATTCCGGCGGCCAGTCCGGGCAGCACATTTACCTGGGCATGCAGACCAGGGATCTCGATGCCGAAGAGGTCGTCGAGTGGGGCATGGAAGGAGAGCCGGGCGTCCTGATCGCCAACGTGCGCCCCGGTTCGCCTGCCGAGGAGGCCGGACTCCAGGAAAACGATATCCTCACGAAACTGGATGGCGAGACGATCGAAAACGACCGGGAGCTGCGCACGCTCATCGGCTCGCTGACGCCGGAGAAGCCGGTGACGGTTCGAATCCTTCGCGACGAGGAAGACAAGGAGCTTGAACTCACGCCCGTGGAACAGAAGTCCGAGTTTGAGTTGGCCGATTCGGTGACGTTCACGCTGGCGCTGAATGCGTTCGATTACTTCCCGTTGATGGCGCTGGGGCTGAGCGGCTTCGAGCTGAGCATGGCCAGCGTCGGCTTGGTGCGCGGGCGGCGCGAAGACGACCCAACCCGGCCGCGCGGCCGCATCCGCAACGCCCGCAAGCTCCTCGTAACCGCCGCCGTCATCATGAGCCTCTTGGTGGTCGGTTCCGTATCCGTCGTCACTCTCCTCGTGCCTCCGGGGGCTGTGGATGAGAACGGGCCGGCACGCAACCGCGCCCTGGCCTATTTGGCCCACGGCAGCGCGCTCCAACCCGCCAAGGCGGGCGCCAAAAGCAAGCCCAGTCGGCCCAAGGAAACCCCGCCCGCCAAGGCCGCCGACATGCCCGAAGCGGAGCGACCGGAAGGGCCGAAGGAAGAAGATATTCGTCTGCCGGATCGAGACGTGCTGATGGCCTCGGAAGTTAGCCCGCTGTTCGGCCCCGCCTTCGGCACGCTCTACGACATCAGCGCCATCCTCATCCTCTTTTTGGCTGGGGCCAGCGTGACCATCAGCCTGCGCGACCTACTACCGGAATACCTGACGCGCTACGGCATGGAGATGCACTGGTCCCGGAAGGTTGGCGCCACGCTGCACCTGTTCAACCTCATCATCCTGGCCGTCATCTTCTACTTCCACGCCAGCGTTTCACACCAGCAGGGCACCTATGCCACCAGCGTTCTGGTGCTGCTGGCCAGTGCCGTTCTCGCCGCCATTCTCGACATCCGCAGCCGCTTTCCGCGCTCGACCTTCCTTCCGCTGTTGCTCTTCCCGCTCGTCCTGGCGTGCGGCTTTTTCCTGCTGATGGCCTGGATGGCCGCCGAGCAAAGTCCGGTCGGCATCGTCATCGCCGGCCTGTTCGTCCTCGTGCTGCTGGCGACGGCGGCCCTGTCGCGCTGGATGCGCAGCACGGAGTTGCGTTTCCAGGGATTTCAGTTCGCCGACGAAGAATCGCGCAAACGGTGGGAGGAGATCCGCCAACTGGAATTTCAAGTCTTGGTGCCTCACCGGCCGGACCACCGGAGCCTGGCCGAGAAAGAAGAGGAAATCCGCGCCCGGCACCGTCTGGGACCGGACGTGCCGATCATCTTCATCGAGGCGGAGTTGGGCGATCCGAGCGATTTCCAGAACGAACCACTCATGACCATCGTCAACGAGAAGCGCAAGGAAGTGATCCGCGTGACGCGCTGCGCGTCGATCGCGCATGTGCTGGCCGCGATCGCCCTGGAATTTCGGGAAGTAGGCCGGCCGCCGGAGGTTCATTTCTCCTGGTCCGGCGAATCGCCCCTGGCTGCCAACCTGCATTTTCTCCTGTGGGGCGAAGGCAACATCCCCTGGATGGTTCATTCGCTCCTTCGCAACGCCGAGCCGCTCGTGGACCGCCGGCCGCGCGTCGTGATCGGCTGAGGCGGGCGCTTTCGTGACTCGCAGGATGCGGAAACGAACCCGTTCGAGGAGCGGGGGATGCAGTCTGGAACGGATGAATTGCTCAAAATACGTGATTTTCTCGGGATTATCCGGTTGACAATCTCGCGCCGGCTTTCTACGCTCCCACTTATCGCGTAGTGTTTCCCATCCCGTACTGTTTTTTGCGAGGAGATCGATGGCCGACAAAAACTCAACCAAGGGCAAGGCGATGACGAAGTCCGCGGTGTACACGGAGCTGTCCACCAGCACGAACCTGACGAGAAAGCAGGTATCGGAAGTCTTCGACGCTCTGTCCAAGCTCATCAAGCGCGAGATGGGCAAAAAGGGGCCGGGCATGTTCACGCTGCCGGGCCTGGCCAAGTTGAAGTTGGTGCGCGAAAGAAGCCACCAAGGCGCGGCAGGGTATCAACCCGTTCACCAAGCAGCCGCAGATGTTCAAGGCCAAGCCCGCGCGGAATCTCGTCCGCATTCGCCCGCTCAAGACCCTCAATGAGATGGTCAAGTAAGGACGTCGCCTGACGAACTCCCGATCGAAGCCGCTTGCGGCCCGGCCTCGGGTCGCAAGCGGCAATTTGCTTCGTCTGCGACGAAGAGACGATTTACTTCTCGCGGCAGGGTTGCACGCGCACGGCGAGGATGAGCAGATCCTTGTCTTTGGTTCGATAAGGCGTGACGATGGGCAGAAATTTGCCGCAGCAAGTGTCGTAGGTAATTTCACCCATCTGCGGCGGCGCGATCTTCACCTCGACGCGGTTCTTCTCGTCGGCGGCCCGCTTGACCGTGATCGTCGCTTTCTGATCGCCGACCAGATCAAAGCTTTCCTTGGCGCCGACCGTCAGCGACTTCTTGGTCATGGTGACGATCCGGAAGCCGGTCAACTTGGAGTGTTCCTTTTGCACTTCGCGGGCGATGCAGGCGAGTTTGGTGTCGATCGTCTTGTCGCTCTCGCTGGCGAGGATGACAAGCACGGAAACATCAACCGGCTCCTGGCTCGCTTCCTTGGGCGGTGCGGCGGCCAACAGCGTAAGGACGACGAAACCGGCACCGAATTGCCTGAATAAACCAGGCGACATGACTCACTCCCCCCGCGAAGAATCCCAGTTTCACTTGTCCGGGTCATCGGCACGGACGACGGAAGACACGAACATGGGCACCTCTCCCTGCTTCAGTTTCGCCTTGTTGCCGCTGTGTGGACAGCGTTCGCATTTGATGGCGCGCACATCATCGGGTTGGGCGAAGACCAGTTCGCCCGTGACCGGAGGTTCGCCAACAACCAGCGCGGCAACATCGTGCGGATCCATGCTGATGATCCTCACGTCTTTGGCCTCGACTACTGGATAAGGTTCTTCCGCCAGCACCGGCTGCGGGATCGGCCCCGTTGTCCACCACGATCGACCGAGTATCACTCCGGCGAGGATCGCGGCCGACGCGATTCCGATCGCCAGCCGCAGCCAGCGCGAAGCCGCGGTGCGGGAAATCCGCACGTTCGGGACGGCGTCGCGGATGCCGTTCAGTATAGCCGTCCAGGCGCTCTCCTCCGGTTCGGACGGATTGACCGATTGATACAGCTCGCGCAAGCGCGGCAAGTCGGTGAGGTCGTCGTTGGCCGCGGGGTGCTCACTCACCCACCGCTCGAAGTCGTCGCCCTCCGGCGGCAACCGGCCCTCGCCGAAGGCGAACGGACGTTCGCGGGCGGAGTCGTCGGCTCCTCCTCGGCGTTCGGGGTTGTTCCGGTCTCGGCTCATAAGGAGTTCCGTTCGTTCAAGAACCCGCGCAATTTTTGCCGGGCGTAAAACAATCGGCTCATCACGGTGCCGATCGAAGTTCCCATCGCGTCGGCAACCTCGCGATAGCTTAGCTCGCCATCGGCATACAGGACAAATGTCTGCCGCTGCACTTCGGAGAGCGTACTTAGGGCCAGGTCGAGCAGGCGGCGCAGGTCGGCCCTTTCGAGTCCTCGGGCGGCCTCATCGTCGGCCAGTAGCTGCGAGTGGACGGTGTCGTTGGCTTGGTGGGCGGCGTCGAGGCTGATCGACTCGCGCCGGCCGCGCTGCCGTCCCAGGTCGAGGGCGGCGTTGCTGACCACTCGCAACAGCCAGGTCTTGAATGAGCTGCGTCCTTGAAAGCCGTGCAGATGGGTCAGCGCCTTGATGAAGCCTTCCTGTACGGCGTCCAGGGCGTCCGCTTCATGGCTCAGAAGGCGATACGCCACCCGATACGCCGGCTGCCGGTAGCGGCGGAACAGCTCATCCAGCGCTTCCCGATGCCCCGACGCATGGCAGGCGAGCAACTGCTCGTCGCTGGCGCCGTGCGGGCAGGGTGCGGTGAGGGTGGCCATGGCGTCGGGAGGTCTCCCTGGTGTCAGACGGACCAAAGGTCTCCTCTATTCACCTGATTTTAACGGTTGCGGGGTTCCCCGGCGAGAGGAATCAAGTCCTGCGGATCTCAAGCCGATTTGCGAACGACTTCCGACGTGCGGGGAGCCTGGCGGATATGTTCCAGCGAAATCGTGCGCGGCGGTTGATCCAAAAGCGCGTCGATGGCCTGCAAGCGCGGCAAGAGACCGCGGCCGTTGGCAATCTGGATGGCCAAACCCGGGCGGGCATTGGCTTCCAGCAGCATCGGCCCGGCTTCCTCGTCCACGACAATATCGACTCCCAGATACCCCAGACTTACCGCCCGCGCCACCCGGCGCAACATTTCCAGGACATCATTCCAGTACGGTACGCTCATCCCGACGACCAGTCGTCCCGTATCGGGATGGCGGTCGATGAAACGATTCCGCTGCACGGCATGATGGGTGACTCCGGTATCCAGATCGACCCCGGTTCCGATGCCGCCCTGGTGCAAGTTGGCCCGGCCGTTGGACTCCTTCGTCGGCAGTCGCAGCATCGCCATCGCCGGTTCGTTGCGGTAGAGTATCACGCGCACATCGGGGATGCCCTTGTAACTTGTGGCCGCGAACGCCGGATGCAGGCGAACGCGCTGCTGTACGATCGCAGTGTCGGGCTGGCCGCCCAGCGAATACATACCCGAGAGGATGTCGGAGAAGTGCTGCCGCAGCGAATCGAGCCGCAGTTTTTCGCCGTTGTGCCGCAAGTAATCATTCCCTTCCCGACCGACAACCACCAGCACGCCGCGGCCGGCGGAGCCGCGATTGGGCTTGATGACAAAATCCTCGCGCTGGCCGAGTAGCTGCGGCAGGCGGCGCAGCATCGAGTAAGACGATACCTCTGCGTAAACCTGCGGCGTCGGAACGCCGATGCGCCGGCACAGGCCAGCCATGCGTAACTTGTCATCGACGAGAGGAAACTGGCCTCGCGGGTTGTAATCGAGAATGCACTCGGCATTGCGGCGGTTCATCCCCAGGACGCCCAGCTCGCGCAAACGCCGCGCCGCCTTGAACAGCCACAGCATGGCCTACCTCCCGGATACACCTCCGCTTAGCCGCGATCCGAAGGGGAGCGCGTGGGAATCGTGCTCCCCTTCGGGTCGCGGCTAAACTCCTACAACTCGCTGTCGATGGCCCAACCGGGATCTTGCGCCGGCGGCTTGAGAAAATCGCGGAAGCGGAACAGTTCCATCAGTCGATAGCCGGTGTAGCGGCCGATGAGTAGCTGCGAGGCCATGATGAGGCCCAGCGTTTCGGGATAGCGGAACATATGCTGCACGATCACGTCCCGGCCTAAAACCAGAGCGATGACCGTGGCAATCAGCATCGTCTGAAACAGCGTGCGGAACGAGGCGCGCGTGCTGTCCTCGGTCTCCAGCGTCCAGAAGCGTTCGACCATGCCGCACAGAATAATCATTGGAAACAGCGAGATGTAGCGCGTCGTCGGCGCGCCGAACAGATTGGCGGCGACCACGGCGGAGATCAGCACGATCATGATAAGTGTGAGCATGGTGGCGACGCGCGGCACTTGCAGCAAATGATAATGATCGAGAACGCGCCGCATCAGCCAACCGATCAGCAAGATCGTCACGAAAACGAGAATGCCCGGCAGGCTGTGCAGATCGTGAAACGCCAGGCCGATGAGAGCCGGCGCGAAGGTGCCGAAACTGTTCAAACCGATCACGTTGCGGAAGATACAAATGATAAGGGCCGCGATCGGCAGCAAGAGCAGGATCTCGACGAGCCGGCGCTCGGCCGGCGGCAGCATGTACAGCGACAGGTTCATGAGTAGGCGCTTGATCGGCGAGATGCCGGCCGCGTTGGGATCGCTGGACGGCAGACGTTCAACCAGGAAGGCGAAGTCGAGATCCTTGACGTGCCGGCCGCGTACCAGTGGTTTGTCGCCGAAACCGAAGACAAGGTACGTCGAAGGGACTCGGCCGAAATGCTGGTAAAACGGACATAGGGACAGCCAGTGGCCGTAACCGGGTAGCCAGGCTTCGACCCAGTAATGGGCCGACTGCTCCGCCCCCTTGGCCAGGACGATACCCGTAACGATGCGGGCCGGGATGCCGCGGTTGCGCAACAACGCCGCGAGCAATCGGCTTTTCGCCAGTCGATCGCCGTGCCTTTTCTCCAGACACTCGACCGCGGCGGCGGCGGGGCCATCGGCCGGGTCGTTCTTGATCTGCTGGGCGACGAAGCGATACAGCGCCTCGGCGACATCGTGCTGGTTGCGTGGGTTTTCCAACTCCGCGGTTTGACGACGAGCGGTCGCGGAGATGGCCTCGTCGTTGACGTGCGTTTGACTATCGCCGCCCAGATAATCGCCCGGACGCGGGGCAGCGTACAGGCCGGTCGTCGGGTGCGTGGTCTGAGCGCTCGTATGGCCGGACTCAACGGTGACGCGGTACTCGCAGCGGGCGCGGAATGGTCCGTCCGGCGCTCCGCCGCGCTGTGACCACAGGACGGCACGGCGTTCCGGGTGGCGCGCCTCGGGTGCCTTGGAGAACAATTGCTGGCTTTCGTAGGCGTCATCGAGCATTCGCTGGCGGTCAAGGTCGAGCGGTATCGCCGTCACCAAACGGGCATTGCCCAGGCTGGTGCCGCGCACGGTCAGCGTCACTTTCCAGGCGCCCTGACCCGGCGACCGAAGCAGTTCATCGCCCAGCACTTCCCGGCGGACCAGCATGACGGCCACGGAGAGGAAGGCCAACAGACCGGCCGTCACCGCACACAGCATCGTCCTTGACATCCGTTCGTCTCTCTTCCGGTGATAAGTCCCGAGCGGGGGGCGTAGCGCCCCCTAGGTAAACTCTCACGGGGCGCTCACGCCCCCCGCTCAGGGGCGAAAGGTCACTGCCCGCGGTTCGCTTCCACCGCTTCCCAGGCGACGTGGAAGCGAAGCTCGCCCGTGTCCTGGGGCCGCGGCGTGGCGAGTAGGTAGCCGCACCGCCGCCGTTCGTCCCAGCAGAACACCCAGCGGTTCGACGGCAATCGGCTACTCAGACGCGGCGTCCATCCCGACCGTGCTCGCGGCAGGTGGATCTCGGCGAAAATGAACGGCACCAGCGGCCGGCGCTCCTCGATTTTCTCCTTGCGCACTAGCCCGGCCAGGCGTCCGTTGGGCGGCAAGGAAACCTGATATTTCTCCGTCTGCACCGCGCTCTGCGCCTGCTCCGGCAGCGAGACGTGGATTGTGTTGCCGTGGACTTCATGTTGAATGGACGGCAAGGGTCGGGGGTCGGTCGCCGAGCGCCGGGGCGGGGGCAGTTTCAAGGTCGGATCGCCCCAGAGGGTGAAGGCCCATGCGGCGCGGACGTTTGCTCCGGTGCGCTGAGCACCCTTGCCCAGACGCTTTTGCTTGAGCAGCGAGTAGGCGAGCAAAAAGTTCTTGGATTGCCGCAGCGCCGCGCCGACCGATTGGTCTTCGTAAAGCAGCGCGTTGAAGAACGCCAGCGAGCACGCCCCGCCCGAGGCGGAGTACGTCCGCGTCGAGGAGCCAATGACGCCGACCGCGCCGCGGCCGAGGAGCGGATGCACCTTGTTTTCTGTCAAGGCCAGGCAGCTCTGCAAGAACACGAACGTGGGCGGCAGCGGCTCGTCCCACGAGGGAAACTCGTATTCGTGGATGAGCGTGTTGTGATGGCCTTCCCACAAAAACAGATCGTGCAGGCCGAGTTGCTTGCGCAGCTCGTCGCGATTGACCTTGGTACCGATGAGGGTCGTAGTCTGATAGCCGGCGTTGCGCATTTCCTGGATGGTGTTGCGCGAGAACGTTTCGAGCAGGGTCAGGCCGCCGCCCGGATTGCTGACCACCAGCGCCTTGCGTGGCCCGGCGGCATCGGCCAGCAAGCGCTGCCGCGCCAGGAGCAACGGCACAACGGCGCGATCTGGGTGGAAGAGCCGGCCGGTGGCGAACGTGAACGGCCGGCTGCCGGTCGGCGTCAACGGCTCCATTTCGATGTGCGGATCCTTGTCGCCGGGGATGGGGTTGGGGCGCTGCCACATCGGGATCGCCCGGAGATTGGCGACCAGGAGCAGCGCCTCGACGTGCCGCAGCGCTTCGCGGTGCAAGGCACGTTCGACCGTTTCGCTGACATTGGTTCCCTGCGCGTTCGTCAGCAAGAGCGCGGCGTGTTTTTGCAGCGCGATCCACGGCGCCAGCGCCGACATGCCGCCCAGACCTTCGGCCGTGTCTTCAGGATTAGCCAGGACCACGTTTTCGATCCGCCCGCGCCGGCTCAGTTCCTTCTGGTACGCGGCAGCGACGGCGCTCTCGCTCTTGTGAGGAATCGACTCCACTCCCTTCAGACGCCCCGCCATGCTACCGGCTTTGCCGACGAGATGGACGCGCCGCGCCTGCCACTCGCGGAGCAGCTTTTTCAGAGTGCCCTCCTCACCGGCATGGCCGTGAACGATGTACAGGGGCGCCCGCAACGCGCCGGCAAGACAGGCGGCCTGGAGAAGACTGCCGCGCGGATGGGCCGGACAAACGACCACGTCCTCGACCTTGGCAAACAGCGAACGCCACAGAGCGAGGGGAGGGCCATCACTCCAGAAGAGGGACGGTTCGGTTTTGATGTTCAGACGTTCTTCCAACTCGTTCACGGTTAACGGGTCGATGCCGACCGGGATGACGTGCGCCGGCTTGTAGGCAGTCAGAAACGCCTTCAGATAAGGCGAGGCTTTCTCCGAATCGAGCAGCAGGACACTCTCTTCGCGGCACCCGGCCAGGGCGGCCCCCACAGCGATAAGGTTCTCGTCGCTCAGATCGCGGGCGAGGTAGACGATCCGTTCGCGCGGCGGGGCGGCATGAGTCGGCGGAATCTGAGCGAACGCGCTCCACGCCAGGACGAAACAAGCCGAACGAAGGAGCAGCCGTGCCGGAAACGGATTCACTTGCGGGATCCTCGGGAACAGGGGGGTGGCTGAGTTCGTGAGAGCCGCCGCGGCCAGATAGGGAGACGCTGCCCGGCTGGCATGCCGCCAAGCACGGGCGACATCTTGCAACAGCCCCCGAAAAAATGCCAGAGCAGTCCCGCTCCCCGCGGAGGACGGCGAAAGCTGCGCGGGCGAGTGAAGGTGGCGAGGGCGCAGTGCCTCTTGGCTGGTTTATCTCGTTGCTCCAACTTGGTTCGCTTGCTTGCAATCGCCTGGGTGCGGCGTTAAAATGCAAAGAGATGGATGGATGATAAACCTCTCTCCGAAAAGGTATCCTCCTGCGCAATCATCTCACCGGCGCGGTAGGGAGCAAGCCTCATGAACAACCGATTCTGGCTGTGGTTGCTCCTGATTCCGTTGTCATTCGCCGCCCAGGCCGCAACGGCCCAGACCCTCTCCGTCGGAGGTTCGGGCAAAACGCTGCCGGTCAAGCGGTCTCATCTCGACCTTCCGGGCGGGCCGAGCATGGAAACGGCCCAGGAAGACATGGCCGACCGACTGAGGGAACTGCACGAACTGCACCAACTTCAGGACCAGATGCAAGAATTGCTCCAAGACCCGGAGTTTGTCGATCGGCTCGAGAAGATCCCAAAAGAGGAGTTACAACGCCTCCGTGAGAAAATCCTCAATGGTAAAGGACTGAGCCAGGACAAAAACTGGAAGGACCTGCTCAATCAAGCCTCTTCCGCGACCAAATTGAACCAGCAGCAAATTGATCTCCTCCGTCGCTACGCCGAACGAGCGGATAAGATTAGCTCGATGCCAAACCCGGCCGGAGATACGGCAGGCATTGTTCCGTCTCCTCCGTCCTCATCCCCGCAATCTCAACCAATGCAGCCTGGGCCGAGAGGAATGGTCTCGCCGCCGCAACCCAAGGAGGTTTCGTTGTGGGAACGGCTGCAAGCGAAATCCACGGACTGGATCAAGGACCATGTGGACGACCTCGGCGGCGATCTGGCGGACGCGCTCTCCGATTTCGCCGGCACCGACGAGGGCGCTCCGCTGGCCGACTTGATGCGCACGCTGAAAACCCCGGATTTCACCGGCGGCGGACTCGCCGAGCCGGTGACGGACCTGGCGGACAATCTGCCGGACATGAAGGCGTTTCTGCATGACCAGCGCGGCATCTGGGACGAAGTGGGATCCATCTTCCGCCATGCGCGGGATGCGTCGATGTCCGGCGTCGGCGGCACCTCCCACCTTCCCTCGCTGCCGGCGACTCCTTCGGCCAGTAGCGACGACTGGGGGACCGGAGCCATCATGCTCTTGCCGCTGGGCGTCCTGCTACTGCTGTTCTGGAAGCTGGGAGGTTGGTCGCGTTTGCCGAGCCGCGGTAGTGAGGCCGGCCAATGGAAACTCGGCCCCTGGCCCGTCCCGCCCGGCGCGGTCTCGACCCGTCAGGACCTCGTCCGCGCCTTTGAGCACCTTGCGCTTTTGTGTCTAGGCCGGGACGCCAGCACCTGCCATCACCGCGAACTGGCCCATCGCCTTGCGGGCCGGGACGACCTGGATGACGCCCGGCGTCGCCAGGCCGCCGACCTCCTTGCCTGGCTCTACGAACAGGCCCGCTACGCTCCGGCGGAGGAGTCGCTGTCGCCGGAGGAATTGACCGAGGCCCGCCACGCTCTCTGCTTCCTCGCGGGAGTGCCAGCCGCATGACACTGCTGTCCTATCGCCCGAACGCGGTCCGCGCCCTCCTGTCCGGACTGTTGGCACTGCTTCTGGTTTTGCCGGGCATCGCCCAATTTCGACAGGAGCCGCTTGCTGATCCCGATCAACTTCTTCCCTACGGGCAGCGGACGGACGCTTTTCGCCGCCTGTTGTTCGAGTTCCACTTTAAGCCGGTGAAATCGTTTGCGGAACTCCAGGCGGAGTCGAACAAATCCGTTCTCATCGTCCTGGGTGATCCGAGCTGTCTGACCCAAGGCTATTTCCAGAGGAAGCTGCGGCCCTTCATCGAGGAGGGCGGCGCGGTGATGGTCGCCACGGACAAAGCGACCGAGGGCGAGGCAGGCGAAAACCTCCTGGAGTCGGCCGGCGTTATCGTGACCGGCGAAACGCTCGTCGCTCAGCCTTTCGATCCGAATCGGTTTTACCTTACCTCGACATACTGTCCCTTCGTGCGGCCGATCACGGCTTCCGTTTGGCTGGGCATCTCGGTGAATCCGTTGGACACGCTGGCCGACATAATCGGCGCGGGGCAGAGGCCGGCCCTGTTTCGCAATCCGCATCCGGATCAGGATGATTTGCACGTCGCCACGAACGCCCCCTCGCGCCTGGAGGTTCCGCGTTCGCGGCGGTTGCCGGCTGGCATCCACCGACTCGCTCAACTGCCGCCCTGCCGGGACGCCAACCGAACGTTGGGCGGGACAGGCAGTAATTCCGGACAATACAAGGCACCACTTTTCGCCGTCGGCGGCGTCATAGGCAAAGGACGAGTCCTGGTGCTGGCCGACCACAGTATTTTCATCAACCGCATGATCCTGGCGCGGGACAACGGCAATCTGGAGTTCGCTGCCAATTGTCTGCACTGGCTACGCGGTGGTGTCGCCTCGATACCGGAGGCCATGAAGGCGGCGCACGGCCCGCGCGGAATCCAGGAACTCGCCGGCGAGCGCGACAAGCTGTTGTTCTGGGATGACGGCCGGGTCCGCGCGAACTTCGAGGTCCCGCTCAAATCGGTGCCGATTACCCCGCCGTGGGGGGCCGAGCCGGCCATCGTCGCCGCCGTCGATCAGGCGCTGGCACGGGCGGAGGATCAGAACAGTTTCAACCGTCACCTGTTGGAAGAACTCCTGGACCGAAACTGGACAATGACGAGGATGGGGCGCTACGCCCTCTACTTGCTCACGTTCGCGTTGCTTCTTCTGCTCGGCTATCGCTTCGTCTGGCGCGAGCGTTATCGGCTCGATCTGGCCGTTCCTCGTCTGGCCCGCGTGGTGGCCCAGCACGAGCCGAGATCGTCGCTGCTCGAACAGCGGCGCTGGGCCATGCTGCGGGCCGGCAACGTCTGGGAGACGGCCCACCAGTCCGCCCGGCTCTGTTTTCAGTCGGCGGGGATTCCGCTGACGGGAATGACTCCTCCGCGGATTTCGACCGAGGGCGGCTGGTGGCGGCGCTGGCGTGTCGCCCGGCGCGTCGGCCGGCTGTGGGAACTGGCCCGCGGTACGACGCCGGGTCGCATCCCGCCCGCCGCCCTAAAACGTTGGCTGCGCGATCTAGACGAACTGCAAACCGCCCTGGCGAAGGGAACGCTCCGATTTTCAAAGGATGAAGGAGGAAGGATGAAGGATGAATAAAAACCATTCTTTTTCATCCTTCATCCTTCCTCCTTCATCCTTTTATGTGAGGTGTGCATGGCCGGCGAGTATGGGACGAACAGCACGATGGAAGGGAACGCCTTGCGCGAGTTGGCCCTACGGATGCGCGAGCTGCGCGAGCGCGTCGTCGGCGAGATCGGCAAGGTCGTCGTCGGCATGGCCGGCGTGACGGAGCAGTTCCTCATCGCGCTGTTGGCCGGTGGCCACGTCCTGCTCGAAGGCGTCCCCGGCGTCGCCAAGACGACGCTCTCGAAGACCTTCGCCCACGTCCTGGGGACGCAATATCAGCGCATTCAGTTCACGCCCGACCTGCTGCCCTCGGACGTTACCGGCACCTATATTTTCGACCGCAAACAGGATGAATTCGTGCTACGCAAGGGGCCGATCTTCTGCCAGGTTCTCTTGGCCGACGAAGTGAACCGCGCCCCGGCCAAAACGCAGTCGGCCTTGCTCGAAGCGATGCAGGAAAATCAGGTCACGATCGAGGGGACCACGCTGCCGTTGCCGCAACCGTTCATGGTGCTGGCCACGCAGAACCCGATCGAACAGGAAGGCGTGTACCGCCTGCCCGAAGCGCAGCTCGACCGCTTTCTGGTGCGCGTCGATATGGGCTACCCGGAGCGGCTCGCCGAGATGGCCATGCTGCGCCTGCACAGCCATCCGGTGCAGCCGGCAGAGCAACTTTTCACGGCCGAGCAGATCCTCGACATCCAGTGGCAAGTGTCGGGGGTGCATGGCGACGAGAGCTTGCTGGAGTACATCGTCGATCTGGCCGACGCCAGCCGCAATCATCCGGACCTTGCTCTTGGGGCCAGCCCGCGGGCCGCTTTGTGCTTGTTGCGCTGCGCCTGCGCCTGCGCTCTGCTCGACGGAAGACACTACTTCACGCATGAGGACGTGCAGGCCATCGCGCCGAGCGTCCTGGGTCATCGCCTGATCGTGCGGCCGGAGGCGGAGGTGGAAGGCAAGCACGCCCTTGACGTGGTACGCGAACTGCTCGACACGGTGCCCGTGCTGGAATCGGGGCCACGGAAAGTCCGGAAATGAACCGCCCACATAGCCCCCGGCTTGCCGGCGGAGTTTGATTTCCCCCGGCAAGCCGGGGGCTATGTGGGCGGCGGATCGGAATGGTGCCATGCTGACCGCGCGTGCCACATGGTTTTTGCTCGGCGTGCTGCTCGTCCTGGCCGTGGGACTTCTCAAGCCCGTCACGCCTCTCGCCCTGATCGGTTTGGCGCTCCTGGTGTGGTTCGGCTGCCAGTGGCTCTCCTTTCTCTACCACCTGCCGGGCATCCGTTCCTTGATCGTCCAGCGCGAAGTCTGGGACGAGAAAGCGCCCGTGTCCACGCTCTGGGCGGGCCAGACCTTCGAGGTGCGCGTCCGGGTGCTGACTTCCGAACGGTTGTCCGAACCACACATCGCCGTGACGGATCCTGTACCGTACTCCGTCGAGCACCGAGATGGTTCGCTCACGGCGCAGGGGTCGATCGGCCCGCTTCAGCCGATGGAGTTTCACTACCACATCCACTGCGGCGCGGCCGGCCTGGCCCGCTTCGAGGGCGTCCGCGTTCGGGCCGCTGACCGGCAGGGCTTTTTCTATCACGTCCACTTCATCCACGCCGTCGTCACCTACCCCGTTCTGCCCGTGTTGAACCGACGGGCCGGTCAGCCGGCCTCGAAGAAACGGCACAACCAGCTCATGCCGCCGGGTATTCACCGCTTCCGCCGGCCCGGTTCCGGCAGCGAGTTGCTCGACCTGCGCGATTACTTGCCCGGCGATCCCCCTAAAACCATTGCGTGGAAAGTGTCCGCGCGGCGCGACCGACTCATCACCAAGGAGTTCGAGAGCGAAGTGCCCGTCCGCTGCACGCTTCTCGTGGACACGTCTAACTCGGTGCGCGTCCCCGGACTGGCCGGCGTCGGCCCGCGTGAGGTTTCTTACGGCAAGGCGCTCGATCGGCTCATCGAACTGTCGGCCGGCATCCTGCAAGCCAACGCCGGCATCCGCGATCTGACCGGACTGTGCCTGTTCGACGAACAGGGCTTCCAGTACGTCCGTCCCAACCGCGGCGGGCGCACCTGTCGGCTTGCTTGCGTCTGTTGGCCGGCGCCGGCGCCTTGACGCCGCGGCAGGAGCGCGACAATCCCAATCACCTCCTTCCCTTGGCCTACAGCTTCGCGCGTGAAGTGTACCCTGAGTTACTGCGGCCCTCGATTAACTCCGTGCCGTTGCGGATGATGTGGATCGACGGCTTCCCCGGCTATTCGCACCAGCTGCCGCTGTCGCTAGGCGAAATGTTCTATCGCCGCGGATCGTACGGAACGGGGCTGAATTTGTTCGATCTTTTGCACCGTCGCAAGAATGAGCTGCGCGGCCTGTGCTGGTGGGCGTCGTTCTGGTCGTTGGTGCTGCCGTTGTCCCTCTTCGCCGCTCGCGTGTTCCTGAAGATGCGGATTCCGGATAATCTCATCGTGTCGTCCCTCTTTTTCTGTTCGTTCGCCTCCCTCGGCCTCTGGTCGGGGACAGCCGGGCTGTTCGTATGGGACACGCTGACGGGGACGAAACGCCGGCGCCTGGATCGCTGGCGCAAGCAGTTGGCCGCCATCCTGTCGGCGGCGCTACGGCCTGGCGCCGGGCGGATTGTCCGCCTTGCTGGAGGACGACGATGCGCTTTCGTTGCTCTTGCAGCACTTCCTGAGCGAGCATCAAGTGCCTTACACACTGCCCTTGTACGACGGGCAGGGTCGGTATCTGTTCGCCGCCCCCGGGAAAGTGCCGGTGCTGGCCGATGCCCTGGTGCGGGCCGTCGGCCGAGGCCGCGACAACGAATTGTTCGTGTTGCTCGCCGATCTCCTCGAACTGGATGACGAGGATCTCGATCCCCTCTTGCGGGCGGTGCGTGTGGCCCTGAGCCGGCATCATCAGGTGGTCCTGATCTGCCCCTGGCCGCCTGGACTCCCACTTGCGGATTCTTCTTCCAATCCGCAATCCGCAATCCGCAATCCGCAATCGAGACAATCGGTGATCTGGGACCAATTGACGACCGAGCGTTTCCACACCGCTTACCAGCGGCTCCGTCGCACGTTCACGCGCCTGGGCGTGGCCGTCTTGTGTGCGGCTGACGAACCGGGGCCGCTCATCCTCAGTCGTCTGGAACGTATGCGTACCGCGGGGAGGCCACACTGATGACACACCCTACCGTCCGTCGTACTTCTCCGCCCAGCCCCGATCCACCGGCGGACCCACGCTCGCATCCGGCCGTGCGCAACTATTCGCTGCTTTGCCTGGCGGCGGTGTTCGTCCTGGTCGTGTGCCTGGAGGATCGCGGGCTGGGGTGGTGGTCGCTCTTGCCGGCCCTGATCGGTTGCATCGGCTTGATCGTCCAGTGGACGATGGGACCGCCGCTCATGCTGCTCTCTCTGACCGGATTGATTCTGTCGAGCACACGCTATCGCTGGCTTTACTCGTCCTGGGAGCGCAGGTCCATTCCGACCATGATGGATCTGGTCCTCTGCATGGCCGTGCTGGCCTACGTCGTTGGACACTACCGTGTGGTGTCGCTGGTGCGAAATATCTTTCCGTCCGACCCACGCGGGAAGCGCAGCGGCACTGCCACGGAGGCTGCACCGCGTCGTTCCGCCGACTTGGTGGGTTCGTGGGAATTGGGTCGGGTGATACTGACCTTGCCCTTGTGGACGGGGGGCGCCGTGATAGCCTGGACCTGGCTGAGCAACGACGCGCCGAGCCTGGGCATCCCGCCGGAGGTTTGGCGCGGATTGTTGATCACCTGGATCCTTCTGGCGGTTTTGGCCGTGGTCGGCATCGTCGGGGGATACGCGCGCGAGAACACGACCACGCCCGCGGAGAGTCTTTTGTACTTGCAGGATCAACTCTGGCGGGGTACGCGGCGCGAGCAAGGCAGTCTCAACCGCTGGCTCACCTGGGCACGCTTGCGGAGGCGGCGAAGGAGGGAAAAATCATGAGGTTCTGGTGGCGCGAACTGGGCGGCTGGCTCTTGATCGGACTGGGGCTATTAGGCTTCGCCGAGGTGTGGTATTTCTGCCGGCACCGCTGGCTGCTGGAAGCGGTGCCGATGACGTTCATCGGCATGATTCTCTTCTGGGGCGGCATTCACCTGCTCAAGGTCGCCATCGCCGCCCGCATCTGCGCAGAGGCCCAGGACCGGCTGTATCCGGCACCCGTACCTGAACCGAGGAAACGACGGTAATTCCGGAGGTTCACCAGGTCATCAGCATAACGCCGACCCATTGCGTCAGTGTGACCAGCACCCCGCACCACGCTGCCACTTTGGCCCGCTTTCGGGCGGCGATATCCTCCCGGACGTAGCGTAGCGCCAGGATACCCAGCACGACGGCTACCGGCCCCAGAAGCAAACCCAGGCCCGGCACCAGCGACAGAAGCGCCACCCGATAAGCCCGTAGCGTGGCCGGATCAGTGACTTCTCCCGCCGCGAGCGACTCATCCTCCGCCGTCATGCGTTTCCGCGAACCGGATGCCGGGCCGGTTGTCTTCGCCCTGGGGGGGCAGAGGAGACAGGCTCCGATTTCAGCGGCGTCCCACAAGCGGAGCAGGTAACGGCGACGGCAGGGTTTTCGACGTGGCAGGCCGGACAGTTCATAAAGTACAAAGGATTGAGAAGGCGAACGCGGACCAATCGTCGGGGGAGCAAAGGGCGTCCCGCTGTTATACTCTCTTCTTGCGCGTTCGTCTTTCTTTTCGTTGGGCGTATTTCGGGTCCAGGATCTTGTTGCCATGCGCTACCGTCCCAGCTTCGAGGAGTTCGTCGAACTGACCCGCTCGCCGGCCGGGCCGGTGGGGCTCGTGCCGGTCTATCGCCAGCTGATCGGCGACACGCTCACGCCGGTCAGCGCCTTCTGCAAAATCCAGGAGGGCGACTGGTCGTTCCTCTTCGAGAGCGTCATCGGCGGCGAACGCCTGGGCCGGTACAGTTTCCTCGGCTCCGGCCCGTTTCTGCGCTTCCAGGCTTACGGCCCGAAGGTGCGCATTTACGCCCCGCCGCCCGGTTCGCCGAGCGCAGCGTCAACACTAACGGAACTAGAGCATCCCGATCCGCTGCGCTTATTGGAGGAACGACTGGCCGCCTATCGCGCGCCCTCTTTGCCGGGCTTGCCGCGCTTCTGCGGCGGAGCGGTCGGCTACGCGGGCTACGACGCCGTCCGCTACGTCGAACGGCTGCCCAATCCGCCGCCCGACGACCGCGGCCTGCCCGACCTGTGCTTCGCCTTCTACGACCGCATGGTCATCTTCGACCACATCAACAAGACCATCGCCGTCGTCGCCCACGCCCATCCCTCCCCTTCCCCCCACTCCGGGGGGGGAAGGGGGGGGCGACCTGCGACGCTCTTACGACGATGCCTGCGAGCGCGTCGATCGCCTCGTCGAACGGCTGCACCAGGGCGTCGCCGACCTGCAGCTGACCGACATCGAACCGCTCGGCGACGCCCAGGTTGCCTACCGCTCGAACTTCGACCGCGCCGCTTACGAGGCCGCCGTCGAGCGCTGCAAGGAATACATCTACGCCGGCGACATCTTCCAGGTGGTCCTCAGCCAGCGCCTGCAGACCGAGACGCGGGCACGCCCCTTCGACATCTACCGGACCCTGCGCGTCGTCAATCCCAGCCCGTTCCTGTTCTACCTGAAATCGGGGCCGATCTGCCTGGTCGGCTCGTCGCCGGAGATCATGGCCCGCGTCGAGGGCGACAAGCTGACGATCCGCCCGCTGGCCGGCACGCGGCGACGTGGCCGCGACGAGGAAGAAGACGACCGCCTCGCCGCCGAACTGCTGGCCGACCCGAAGGAGCGGGCCGAACACATCATGCTCGTGGACCTCGGCCGCAACGACGTCGGCCGGGTCGCCCGTTACGGCACGGTACAGCTCAGCGACGTGCTGACGGTGGAGCGCTACAGCCACGTCATGCACCTGTGCAGCACCGTGACGGGCCGCTTGCAGCCGGGCAAGACGGCCTTCGACGCCCTGCGTTCGTGCCTGCCGGCCGGCACGCTCAGCGGCGCCCCGAAGGTGCGGGCGATGGAGATCATCGACGAGCTGGAGCCGCACCGCCGCGGCCCCTACGGCGGGGCGGTCGGCTACGTCGATTTCAGCGGCAACATGGACACCTGCATCGCCCTGCGGACGCTGGTGCTGAAGGGCCAGACGGCGTACCTGCAGGCCGGTGCCGGCATCGTCGCCGACAGCGTGCCCGCCAACGAGTACGAGGAGACGCTGAACAAGGCGCGCGGCCTGCTGCGGGCGCTGGAGATGGCGGAGAAGCAACTCTGAACGGGAGACGACGCCATGAATGAGGTGCAATGGCAAGCCTGTTTGGAAGCCGAGAGGATGCTGGGTTTTCTGCGCGG
This sequence comes from uncultured Planctomycetota bacterium, assembly GCA_963767535.1. Taxonomy (GTDB): domain Bacteria; phylum Planctomycetota; class Planctomycetia; order Gemmatales; family Gemmataceae; genus JAJPHU01. The sequence continues at coordinate 994,285 of CAVYEC010000003.1, read as the reverse complement.
AAAGGCGAGCGAGCGCAAACTGCGACTGTTTGCCGTAGCAGCCTGCCGCCGCCTTCGGTGGAGCTGGGATCAGGTAGTCGAGATGACAGAGTGTTATGCGGACAAATTAGTGAGCCAAAGCAAGTTCACGGAAGTACGAATGGACTTGTTACAGAATGCAAGCTCCATGTACCGGCAGATGGAACCCGAAGATGTCGAGGCAGTTTTGGACCTGATCCGCGAAGTGATGGAGACCGATGCGACCGAAGCAGCGCTGCGGGTGGTCGAGGAGGCTACCGAGATCCAGCGTGTGACCCTCTGCGACGTGATCCGCTAAATCATCGGCAATCGCTTCGCCCCTCACACTCTCCCTCCTGCCGTGCTGACGTGGAACGACGCCACCGTGAAGCGTCTCGCCCAAGTCGCATACGAGGAGCGTATCCGCTCCTCCGGGACTCTCGACAACCGGTGCCTCGCCGTCCTCGCCGACGCCCTGGATGAAGCCGGCTGCTCGGACGAACAAATCCTGACGCACTTGCGGGGCGGTGGTGATCACTATCGCGGTTGTTTTGTCGTTGATGCACTTCTGGGTAAGAATTGAATCGACTACCCCCGGCAGGACTCGAACCTGCATGAACCCGCTTAGAAGGCGGGTGCATTATCCATTATGCTACGGGGGCACTCTTGCTGGCCATTAGAGCAAACAGAGACAATGCCAGCAACCCCGCTGAACGGCCCGACCAGGGCCGTTTCCTGTTCCGGGAAGGTATGGCTGGTTCCTGGGGTTGGGCAGGAAGATGGTATTTTTTGGGAGCACCCTTGCTTGAGGTTGAGCAACATCCCTTCCCCTTGCGGGAAGGTAGCTTCTCCAAAAGGGGGGTTGGCAAAGTTGGCAATCTGGCAATCTCGCCCTCCAACAAAGCCATTAAGACTTATTTATATGTGACTTGCGCGATTGAACCCACCTTGCCAAACCGTCGTGCCATTTGGCAAGGTGGCAAACGGCCCTACCGGATCTTTGGGATTGCCGCTCCCTCCAAAAGAGGCAATAGGCTTCCGCTCGACTCCAGCAAGAACCGCTTCCAAGCAACCCCTTTCCCTCGCCGCCAACAAGAAACGGCCCTGACGGCCCGACCACATGGAAATAGGCGAGTTCGCAAAACCAATTACCCCTTCTTGGACTTCTTGGCCTGATCCAGCAAGGCGTCGTATCTTGCTTTGACGTTGCGGTCGATCTGCTCGCGAGACTTGGACAGCTCGTCGCGGACCTCGCCCAGTTCCTTGTCGAGCTGTTCGGCTTTCAGCTCCAGTACTTGAATGTCCAGCTCCACCAGCTCGCGGGCCATTTCTTGCAAGCGGGCCTCGACCTTTTTGCGTTCCTCATTGTTCGGCGTGGACAGCTTGGCGACCAGGGCATGCGCCTTGTTCTCGGTCTTCCAGATTTTCAGTTCGAGGTCGTGGCGGCGCGGGTCATCCTGCAAGTCGGCGAGCATCTCCGTCACCTGGAAAACCTCGCGGATTTCCCGTTGATAGCGGGCGAGGTTGTTCTTTTTCAGCTCGGCGAGCAGGGGCAGGAATTCGGGAAGGTGCTTCTTGACGAAGAACAGTGCGGCGGCCTCACGCTCCTCGGTGAAGCGTGGCAATTCCGAGGGCGTCGATGCCGGCGCGATCGCGGCGGGCAGACCGATGAGCACGAATCCACCGAACACAAGCAGGGCCAGGGTCCGCATGAGCAGGTCTCCTAGTCAGTGCCGAACCGTGGGCGGAATCGGCAGGTGGAGGAGGTGCTCTTCGCGCGTCAATCGGCGATCGCGCCGGCGGTTCTCCTCCTCCACGGCACGGGACAAATGTTCGTTATTGGGCAAGCTCGCCCAGGTCTCGGCCATCTCGATCGTGGAGAGCGCGGCCGAAATCTCCCGCGGCGATTCCGATTCACGAAGGGGAGACTGCTCCTTCGCCACAGGCTCGACCGGCGCGGCCGGGCGTTGCTTGGCCATCCAGTGGGGCGCAATCGCCAGGATCGCCAGCACGGCCGCCGCGGCTCCCAGTCCGGACCACAGGGCAGGATGACCGCGATACGTCCGCCGCGGCCCCATCCAGCGCCACGACGAATCGGTTGTGCGCAACCGTTCGCGGACGCGCGGCCGGTAGGCGGGCGACGGCATCGCGGGGGATAGCCCCTCCAGAACTCGCATCAGTTCCACGGCGCGACCCAGCGCCTCGCGCAGGGGTTGTTCCTCGGACAAGCGCCGCTCGAAGTCTACCGTTTCCGTCGCGTTCATTTCGCCACTGACATAAAGGAACGCGAGGTTGGCGTCGGTGGGGCCGGCCTCAGACATGATCTTTCTCCCACAACAGGCGGAGACGTTTCAACCCCTCGTGCATGCGCGCCAGGGCTGTGTTCAGCGGACAATTCAGATCCAACGCGATCTCGTGGAAGCGCTTGCCCTCATAAACGCGCTGGCGGATCACCTCGCGCTGCGCCACCGGCAGACACTCCAGAAGTCGCCGCAGCCGCCGTGCTTCATCCTCGCACTCGGCCCGCCTTATCGGACTCGGTTCACGATCGAGGACGGCGGTCGGGTCGTCGAGCGGCCCGGCCGGCCGGCTCTTCTTCTTGCGCCTGCTCAGCATGGCCTGATGGTAAGCGACCGTGAACAGCCAGCCGCGCAGGTGGTCCGGGTCCACCCCGTCCAGACGCTCCAGAGCGCGGACGAACGTTTCCTGCAACACGTCTTCCGCCTGGTGGTGGTTGCGAAGCATTCCCACCAGGAATTGAAAGAGGGGTGTTTCATAGCGAGACAATAGCATTTCCAGCGCGCGCTCGTCTCCCGAGCGAAAGCGTTCGAGCAAGATCGCGTCCGGGATGTCCGACATGCCCTGGCTCCGATCCTTCAATATGGATGCGCTGACGGTCAGGATTATTTGAATGCCTGAAGAAGCCGAGGTCAATCCCGTAGGTGAACACGATGGGAGGAATCGCAGGACAGCTGGATAGGTACTGGCTATGGCCTCGCCGCTCGTTTAGAATCTTCTCACCGATCGAAGGATGACCTCTTTTCGTCACCCGTGGCCCTTCGCCGAGTGCAGCCCATGCTGTTCCGCACCGACAAAATGTCTCCTGTCGTGAAGGGCAACACCCAATTCGCCCTCGATCTTTATTCCCAATTGCGGGGCGAACCGGGTAATCTCTTCTTCTCGCCTTACAGTCTTACGACCGCGCTGGCCATGACCTATGCCGGAGCGGCCGGCGAAACCGCGGAACAGATGGCGACCGTTCTGCACTTCCCTCGGAACGCGGACCAAATGCATCCGGCTTTCGCCGACCTGATGCGCGACCTCCAGGACGGCCAGACGAACGGTAATGAACTTCATCTGGCCAACGCACTGTGGGGTCAGAAGGGATACGGTTGTATCCGCGCCGACTTTCTGAAACTGACGGAGCAGTATTACGGTGATGGCCTGCGCGAAGTCGATTTCATCCAGGCAACCGAGACAGCGCGGCAAACCATCAACGCCTGGGTGGAGCAACAAACACAGGGCAAAATCAAGGATCTTCTCGAAGAAGGCATCCTCTCTGACCTCACCCGCCTGGTCCTTACCAATGCCATCTACTTCAAGGGAACCTGGGCGACGCCGTTCGAGCCTGTCTTAACGCGAGACGGTCCTTTCCTGGTGACGCCGCAACAACAAATCACAGTGCCGATGATGCAACAGACGAGACGATTCAACTACCTGGAAACAGATGAGTTTCAGGCCCTGGAGATGTCCTATACCAGTGGACGGCTGGCCATGATGGTGTTTCTGCCGCGCAAGGTGGATGGTCTGTCGGAGTTTGAGCGATCCCTGACGGTCGATAATCTGGCTCGATGGACGGCAAAACTGAGCCCTCGAAAGCTCGCCGTCGAACTTCCGCGTTTCAAGGTGACAGGAGCCTTCCTGCTCAACGATGTCCTGTCCCGAATGGGAATGCCTCTGCCCTTCGACCAAACACAAGCGGATTTTTCCGCGATGGACGATAGCCGAGAGGGACTTTACCTTTTCGCGGTCGTGCATAAGGCGTTCGTGGACGTGAACGAGGAGGGCACCGAGGCCGCCGCTTCCACGGCCGCCGTCATGAACCTACGAGGGATCAGCACCGAGAAACCTACGGTTTTCCGGGCCGATCATCCGTTCGTCTTCCTCATCCGCGACTTCTCGACGAACAGCCTGCTCTTTCTGGGACGGCTGACAAACCCTCAATGAAAAAGCCACCAAGCGACGGAAACGCAGCATGACAGTTCATCAACCCTTGCGTATTGCCATGTGGTCGGGACCGCGCAACATCTCGACGGCGCTGATGCGTTCCTGGGGCAACCGGCCCGATACGTTCGTCTGCGATGAGCCTTTTTACGCCCATTACCTCGTGCAAACCCAGCTCGCTCATCCGGGCGCCGAGGAAGTAATCCGCCATCAGGAAAACGACTGGCGCAAAGCCGCCGATTGGCTGACCGGCCCGATCCCCGAGGGAAAGCCGATCTTCTATCAGAAGCACATGGCCCATCACCTCTTGCCGAACATGGGGCGCAACTGGCTTGACCGTGTGACCAACTGTTTCCTGATCCGCGAGCCGCGCGAGATGCTGACCTCGCTGCTGCACTTTCTCCCCGAACCGACCTTGGCGGACACGGGATTGCCGCAGCAGGTCGAGATATTTCGGCAGGTGAAACAACGAACGGGCCGAACGCCGCCCGTCGTGGACGCGCGCGATGTGCTTGAGAATCCACGCCGCACCCTGGGCCTATTGTGCGATGCGCTCGATGTGCCGTTCACCCAGGCGATGCTGTCCTGGCCAGCTGGACGGCGCTCCACGGATGGAATCTGGGCGAAATACTGGTACGCCTCCGTCGAGAAAACGACATCCTTTCAGCCGTATTCTCCCAAGAATGATCCCGTTCCTGATTCGTTGCGCGACCTGCACCGGCAATGCGACGAATTGTATCAGCAGCTTTATCCGTACAGGTTGCGACCGTAACTTCGAGAATAATCCATGCTGCAAAAGTTCAACGAGAAAAACCGCGATCTGATCGTCAACATCAACGGCAAGCTGATCCACCGCGATCAAGCCGGCGTCAGCCCGTTCGATTCCGCGGTGCAGGGCGGCGATGCGGTGTGGGAGGGGTTGCGGCTTTATAACGGCCGCATTTTCCGGCTCCGCGAGCATCTTGACCGCCTCCGCAGTTCGGCGCTGGCCCTCGCTTTCGCGGCCATTCCCTCACACGAAGAGATCATCGAGCAAATCAAGCGGACTCTGGCGGCCAATGCGATGCGCGACGGCGTGCATATCCGCCTGACGCTGACGCGCGGAATGAAAATAACATCCGGCATGGACCCGCGTCTGAATCAGGCGGGGCCGACGCTGATCGTCTTGGCCGAACATAAACCGCCAGTCTACGACAAGGGCGCCGTTACGCTCATAACCAGCAGCGTCCGCCGGCCTCCGCCGGACTGTCTCGACCCGAAAATCCACCATTGCAATTTGATCCCATCCATCCTCGCCAAGATCGAGGCCAATGCCGCCGGCGCCGACGACGCACTCATGCTCGACATGCGCGGCTTCGTGGCGGAGACCAATGCCACGCACGTTTTCCTCGTGTATCACGGTGTCGTTCAGACGAGCCGGGTCGTCGCCTGCCCCGAAGGCATCACGCGGGCCGCGGTTCTCGAAATCTGCCGCGGTGCCGGTATGCCGCATGAAGAGAAAGATTTATCTCTGACCGAGGTTTACCGTGCCGAGGAAATGTTTTGCACCGGCACGATGGGCGAATTGGCTTCTGTTGTCCGGGTCGATGGCCGGACCATCGGCACCGGATTAGTCGGCCCGGTCACACGGCGTCTCATGGAACTATTCCACCAGCGCACGGAGACAGAAGGCGACGCGGTCGCCGAGTAGGAGTCTCACATGAAACCGGAATCGTCCCCAGCGCCAAGGCCAGATGGCATCGCAGGCGCTTGTGGTTCCACCTGTGGTTGCGGCACCTTGCCGCGTAGGGATTTTCTCTCGCTCGGACTGAGTGTGGCGGCTGCCGCGATTCTCGACCGTGCCGCCGTCGCCGGGCCGTTCAGCGCGGACGAATTCGACAAACTGGTTCCCGCCGAGAAGAAACTGCAACCCGACTGGATCGCCTCGCTGTTCGCGCGTGGCTCACGCACCGTTTATCGGGGCGATGAGTTGGACAAGATCGGGATGCCGGTCGGCGGCATCTGCGCGGGGATGCTGTACCTCGGCGGCGACGGCAAGCTGTGGCTGTGGGACATCTTTAACCGCGTCTACAATCCGGGTTTCGATGGTCCGCACTATGCCCGGCCACTCACGCCGTCCTCGCCGCTGGACCAAGGTTTTGCCCTGCAAATGACCGTCGGCGGCCGAACCCAAACACGACCGCTCGATCGCACGGGATTCGCCGACATTAGGTTTTGTGGCGAATATCCGATTGGCTTTGTCGAATATCGCGATCCGGCCTCGCCGTTGAGTGTATCGCTGGAGGCGTTCTCGCCGTTCATCCCGCTCGATGCGGAGAACTCCAGTCTGCCGGCCACCATGATGCGATTCACCCTCAAGAATACAAACAAGGAGCGGGTGGAGGCGGAGCTAGGCGGTTGGCTGGAAAATGCCGTTTGTCTGCATAGCGGGCGCGTCAGCGTGGTGCGGCGTCGTAACCGCATCGTCCATCGCCCCGGCGCCACCTTCCTCGAATGTAGCACCGAGGAGGAACCGAAGCGGCCGCGCGAGGTGGTGCGCCCCGACATTCTTTTCGAGGACTTCGAGAAGGAGACCTACGAGGGCTGGACCGCCACCGGCACGGCCTTCGGCAAGGGGCCGGTCGAGAAGGCGAAGATGCCGGCGTACCAGGGCGATGTGGGTGCCAAGGGTAAGCGGCTCGTCAACACGCACAACACCCGGCAGGGCGAAGATGTCGGCAAGGCCGATGCCCACCTCGGCACACTGACCAGCAAGCCGTTCAAGATCGAACGCGATTACATCACCTTCCTCGTCGGCGGCGGATCGCACAAGGGACGAACCTGTGTCGATCTGTTGATGGACGGCAAGGTAGTGGACAGCGTGACCGGCCGCGACAACAACCGCATGAGGCCGCACAGCTTCGACGTGCGCCGCTGGCAAGGCCGCACGGCCCAGTTGCGGATCGTGGATAGTGTGGCCGTTGGGTGGGGCAACATCGGCGTGGATGACATCGTGTTCAGCGATCGGCCGCGCGAAGGTCCATTTGTCCTCGCCAGGCAGTCCGATTACGGCACGATGGGTCTCGCTCTCCTCGACCCCACCGAAGGCGATCGCGCGGTGACGGCCCTGCCCGAAGGCAAAGTGCCGGCCGGTGTCTTTTCGCGTCCCGCCAGTGCCGGAGAGGAAACGGTGAGCCGGGCGTTCGACCGGAAACTCGCCGGTTCGCTGGCACGCAAAGTGAGTCTCGAACCGGGGGCCGAGGCCACTGTTACTTTTGTCATTACCTGGCATTTTCCCAACGTGCCGCCTGGACCCTTTGCCGGACCTCGGCGGCCGCCATTACGGCAAACGCTTCCCGTCCGCGCTCGCCGTGTCCGAGCATGTCGCCGCGAATTTCGATGCGCTGAGCAAGCAAACGCGTCTGTGGCACGATACGTGGTACGACTCGACGCTGCCGTACTGGTTTCTCGACCGCACGTTCGTCAATACCTCCATCCTGGCGACGACGACCTGCTACTGGTTCGCCAACGGCCGGTTTTACGGCTGGGAGGGCGTCGGCTGTTGCCCCGGCACCTGCACGCACGTTTGGCAATACGCCCAGGCCGTCGGCCGCATCTTCCCGCAACTGGAGCGAACGACACGAGAGACCGTCGATTATGGCATCGCGTTTCATGCCGACAGTGGGGCGATGGATTACCGTGCGGAAGCGGATCGCCGCGTCGCAGTCGATGGGCAGGCCGGCACCATTCTGCGTGCCTACCGGGAACATCAGATGTCGGCAGACGGCGCATTCCTCCAGCGCACCTGGCCGCGCATCAAGAAATCGCTCGAATACTTGATTCGCCAGGATCGCGGCGAGGACGGTATGCTCGACGGCGAGCAGTACAACACGCTCGATGCGTCGTGGTATGGCGAGATCGCCTGGATCAGCTCGCTGTATCTGGCCGCCGTCCGCGCCGGCGCGGCGATGGCAGAGGAAATGAAAGATGCCGCCTTCGCCCAGCGCTGCCAAGCCATCGCCGAGCGCGGCCAGAAACGCCTGGTCGAACGGCTCTTTAACGGCGAATACTTCATCCAGCGGCTGGACCTCAAACACCCCGATTCGATCAATTCCAACGACGGCTGCGAGATCGATCAGATGCTGGGGCAAAGCTGGGCCTGGCAACTCGGTTTGCCGCGCATCCTGCCGGTCGAGCAAACGCGCTCAGCCCTTATCGCGTTGTGGAAGTACAACTTCACACCGGATGTCGGCCCGTATCGCGAGGGCATGAAGGCCATCAAGGGCGGCCGGTGGTACGCCATGCCGGGCGAGGGTGGCTTGCTCATGTGTACCTGGCCCAGGGGTGGGGCCGAGCGTGCCGCCGGCAAGGGTGAGGCTGGTTTTGTGGCGTATTTCAACGAGTGCATGTCCGGCTTCGAGTATCAGGTAGCCGCCCACATGATCGCCGAGGGGATGGTACGCGAGGGGTTGGCCATTGTCCGCGCCATCCACGACCGCTACCACGCCTCGCGGCGCAATCCGTGGAACGAGATCGAGTGCAGCGATCACTACGCCCGCGCCATGGCCAGTTATGGCGCGTTCCTGACCGCGTGCGGCTACGAACATCACGGGCCGAAGGGCTATCTCGGTTTCGCGCCGCAGTTGACGCCGGAGGACTTTCGCGCTCCGTTCACAACCGCCGAAGGCTGGGGGACTTTCACCCAAAAGCGCGACGGAGCCGGACAGAAAGAGACGATCGCCGTGCGCTGGGGCAAACTTAGGGCACGGACGCTCGCTTTCACTCTCGCGGAGAAAGCACAGCCCGCGTCGGTGAAGGTCACGCTCCAGGGTCAGGAATTGCCCTGCCGGCATATGCTCCAGGACGGACGATTGCTCATCACACTCGCCGCCGATGCAGTGGTCTCGACCGGACAGGCGCTGGAAATCGTCATCGGATGAGGCGGTTGGGGGGAGATCGCGCGGCGCTCTTGCCAAGCCTTCGGCCATCCCGTTAACTGACAGAAACGTCCGGCGGCCGTGCGGTCGCTTTCTCGCACTGGGAGGGAGACGAATGCGACGTATCCTCGGCTTCGTGGTGCTGGCCTTCTTGGTCCAGGCGTGCAGCCCATCCGCGAGCGAATCGACCGCGGCGGACAACGACAAGGGCAAAGGCGTGGTCGTCGATCTGGACGGCCTGAAATCGACGACGCCGGGCGACTGGAAAGAGGAGGAACCGACCAACAGGATGCGGCTCCTGCAATTCCGCCTGCCCAAGAAGGGCGACGACAAGGACAACGCCGAACTAGTCATCTTCAAGGGCATCACGGGCGAAGCTCGCGCCAACATCAAGCGCTGGAAAGAACAGTTCGTACCGCCGGAAGGCAAGTCGATCGATGAGGTCGCCAAGGTCGAGGAGATCAAAATCGGCGGCCACCCGGCTACCTATCTGGACGTGCAAGGCACGTATCTGTTCAAGGCCGCGCCGTTCAATCCCAACGCCAAGGCCGAGAAGAAGCCCCACTATCGCATGTTGGCCATCCAATTTGAAGGGCCCAAAGACGTTTATCACATCAAGCTGACCGGACCGGCCAAGACCGTCGAAGCCTACAAGAAAGGCTTCGATGACTGGTTGAAGAACTTCAAATGATTGGCGATCCCGTTTAGCGACGCTTCGCAGAAGCGTGCGTTTCCCACGCTTCTACGAAGCGTCGCTAAACAGAGCGCGAACGGGGAACGGAGAGTCAGCTATTCGCATCGACGAATTCGACTACGAGTTGCCGGCGCACCTGATCGCCCAGGAACCGTGTGCCGAGCGCGACCAGTCTCGTCTGCTGACGGTGCGGCGGGGCGGTAGTGTTCTGGGCCATCATCACTTCCGCGACCTGCCGAGCTTGCTCGAACCGGGCGACCTGCTCGTGCTCAACGACACGCGTGTTATGCCGGCGCGGCTCGTCGGCCGGCGCGCCCGCACCGAAGGCAAGTGGGAGGGATTGTTTCTCAAAGCGACTGCGGACGGGACGTGGGAACTGATGTGTCAGACGCGCGGCCGGCTCATCGTCGGCGAAACGCTCCTCGTGGACGGGCCAAACCGTGCGGACGGAGAATCGCTGCTACGCCTCTGCCTGGTCGGTAAGACACCGAGCGGTCACTGGCTGGCCCGGCCGGAGGAGACAGGATCGGCTCACGAAGTGTTGTCTCGCTTCGGCCGAGTGCCGTTGCCGCCTTATATCCGCAAGAGCCGAGCCGTCGATGCCGACCGAGAGCGCTACCAAACGGTTTACGCCCAGCACACGGGGGCCGTGGCCGCACCGACCGCCGGACTGCATTTCACGCCGGCGGTGTTCGAGTCGCTGCGGCAGCGCGGCATCGACTGCGCGTTTGTGACGCTGCATGTGGGTCCGGGCACGTTCCAGCCGGTGCAGGTCGAGGATGTGGAAAAGCACCAAATGCAGGCCGAGTGGTGTGAGCTACCAAAGCAAACCGCCGAGGCGATCAACGCCTGTAGGCAACGGAGTCGTCGCGTGGTCGCGGTCGGCACGACCACGGTGCGGGTGTTGGAAACCGTTGCCCGAAACGGAATGCCGCTGGGTTCGTGGTCGGGGGAGACCGAATTGACCATTCGGCCGCCGTTCGATTTTCGCGCGGTCGATGCCCTGGTGACGAACTTCCACCTGCCGCGCTCCAGTTTATTGCTCCTCGTTGGCGCCTTCACCGGACTGGATTCGATGCGCGGGGCGTATTGGGCCGCGGTCGAGCAAGGTTATCGCTTCTACAGTTATGGGGATGCAATGCTGATTCTGTAAGCAGCGGCCCGCCTGCAATGCCGGCAAGGATTGCCCGATCGACAGTCGGCTCGGCCCTGTCGCCGCGAACCGACCTTGCCACTTTGCCAAAGGCGGCATCCCGTGGCAAACAGGAAAGCCCTAGTTTTCTCGGGTTTTAGCCCTGACTTTGCCAGATTGCCACTTTGCCATACTTTCGGCGAGGAGGACCGAGCGCAGTCCGCCAGCCCAAGCATGCAACCGTAACCTGATGACTTTCGGGCAATCCACTGCCCGAAAGTCGGGCAAAGCGCACGGAGAAGAGGACGACGATGAATAACCGCATTCAGAAGTTGAAGGTTCGTAATGGCCAACTGATTCCGGCCAAGTCAGAGGTCTGGATCACCGTCGCTCCAGAACACGAGACGCCGACGGCAGAAGTGCGTGGCCGACTCATGGGACCGCGTGTCCGTATGCCAGTACCGTCGAGGTAGCCTATCCCGTTCGCATTCCGCCACTGCATACCTACTCGCAGGGATCTCCCCCTCTCACGGTGCGCGTGGACATTCCCGAAGCGAGTTTGTGGGAACCCGAAAGTCCCTTTCTTTATCAGGGCCCGATTGAATTATGGCAGGATGGCCGTTGCTGTGATCGGGTGACACTAAGCCACGGTCTGCGCTATTTCCTGCTCGGCGAAAGCGGTCTGCGTGTCAACAGTCGGCCTCTGGTGCTTCGCGGTCGGATGGTCACGACCTGCTCCGATGAAGAGGCACGGTCGCTGCATCGTTCGGGATACAATTTGCTCGTCGTTTCTGTGGAAGCGGACACCCTGGCCGTTTGGGAACGAGCGGATCGCTTCGGCTTTTTCGTGCTCGGCCGCGTGATGGACGTGAGCGAGCAGACCCTGCGTTATCTGGAGTTGCTGGACTCGCATACGAGCCGCCTCGGTTGGTTGATTGAGGAGGGAATGCATCTGGACAACGACCTCAATCTGCCGCGAGGATTGATAGGGTTGGTGTGCAAGTCTGCCTCCCCGAAGGTTTCCTCGTGGACGAGCCATTTCCTCGTGGGGTCGCCGGAACTGACGAACCTCGGCCAACCCGTACTCGTAGTGGGAGAAGGGCTTGAATCGACGGCGGATCCGTCAAGGATTCTCGGAAGCGTCGTCTAACGGCATTGGCCAACGTGCGGGTTGCACATCCCATAAAGGCCGCACATCCATTAACCGATCGTGCCGTGCCCGTTTCGCCGGCAAAGTTTTCCCGGACGGAAAGGTTTCCCCAATTTGGTACGATGGTACATTGACACTTATCCCGTCCGTTCTCGGGGACGGCATGTTCGACAGCGTGGTCCGGAGGATCTTCATGGTTTCCTCGCCCGGCAGGTATCTGGCCGTGCCGCTCTTCTGCGCAATCGTCGCGCTGGCGCGTGCGCCCGAGGAAACGCCTTCCGTTCGCTCGTCCGCTCCGACCAAGTCGAGCAGCACAGACGGTAAGAAACTCACGCCCGGTCCCATGCCGTTCGCGGACAGCAAAGACGGCGAGGGCAAAAAAATCGACCTCGCCTCGCTGCCGGCCGAGGCTATCGTGGTGGTGTGCGAGAGCACAGCGGAGGCGCTTCGGCGCGTCCCCGATGCAATCGTTTTGACACCCAAAAAGTATCTGGAACTCCTCGACGAGATCGCCCGCCTCAAGCGACTGCTTCAGGCCGAGAAACCCACCGCGCCGAGTAGCTGCCATCTCAAGGGGAAGGTCGAGGACAACGCGGTAGTCTTGCAGGCGCGGTTCGATGTTGTTACCGATCGCCCGAGCGCCCTGGTGGCGCTGGCCTGCCCTCAGGCGTGGGTCACTTCCGCCTCCATCGATGGGCAAACGCCCTTGCTCCGTTTCGACGCCGACGGTTTTCTCGTGCAGATCGAGAAGACCGGCCAACACCACGTCGTGCTGGACCTGACGGTGCCGTTGCCGGCGCGGGGGGGCGAGAGCCGGGGCTTTGAACTCACGTTGCCACGCGCGGCTATCACCAGCCTGGAACTGGACTTACCGGCCCACGTCAAGGACGTGCGCGTCGGTGGCCGGTCGGCCGCCGATCCGCTGCCGGCGGGACTGAGCCTGAAAAACAAGCACCTCGGCGGCGGACTCGGTCCCGCGCCCGTGGACAAGCTCGACCTGGCCTGGAGAGAAATTCGCCCGCCCACCGGCGTCCCCGTCCTGACGGCCAACGGCAACATTCAGGTTCGGCTAGATGCGTCGGGACAGGTCACCGTGGCAGAGCTGAAGCTCAGGACCGAAGGGACGCCGATAAAGCTTTGGCATCTGCTCGTGCCGCTGGGGGCGGAAGTGAAAGTCGCGCCGGCCGACGAGGACCGGATCGAGACCGTCGAGACGGCCAATCAGAAGTTCGCCTCGCTGCGGACCATTCGACTGAAAGAGGCCAGCAGCGATCCACTCCCGGTTCAGGTTACGGTTCGCGCCCCGTTGCCCAAGAGCGGAACGCTTTCGCCGGTTGGTCCCTTTTTCGTCGTCGGGGCCGTTCGGCAGACCGGGACCGTGGTCGTGCGCAATCCGGTGCGGAACCTGCACCTGATTTTCCACGAACACGGCGACATGAAGCTGCTACGGCGCACGGAGGAACCGAGCGGCGAGGTGGGGGTGGCGTCCACCTTTACCTACGGCAATATTCCCCTGGTGGAGAACCCCCAGGGCGTGAGCGGGCCGGCCTCGCTTTCCTGGTTGGATCTGGACGCCGAGGTGGTGCGCGGACAGGTGCGGACGCGCGTCGCGCACACGCTGCGGCTGTGGTCCCCGCCCGGAGACGGAAAGGGCGACCGGCTGCGCTGGGAGATCACCACGACCATCGCGCCGTCTTCCAAGTGGTCCGACATCGAGCAACTCCGCGTCACCGTGCCGGCCGAGTGGCTGCCTACCGAGGAGGGCATGGAGTTGGTGCCCGAGAAGGATGCTCGCATCGTGGCCTTTCGGTCGTCGTCCCTGCTGCGCGAGGGACCGAGCCAGCCCGTGACGTTGCGTGGCCGTTATGAACCCCTTCATCCCCCCGAGGGACAGGCTGTCCTGAAGTTGCCGCGTCCGCAAGGGACCGTCGAACAGTGCGAGATCAAAATCGAGGTCCCCCGCGATACCGAGGTTTTGCTGGTCAACGCCGAGCAGACCGACCTGGAACTGGTCAAGCAGACCGGACCCAACGAGCAGACGTGGCGCTGCCGGCGCATTGGGTCGGACTGGGGCGGGATCGAGGTTCGCTGGTATCCTTATCGACCGGCGGTGAAGGCGAAATCGGTCACCGACCTGACGCTGACCGGCGGCCGGGTGGACATTCGGCACGAGATCGTCCTGACTTCGCCGCAGCCTTTGCCCCCGTCGATCAACCTGCGCGTTCCCGCCGCTGCCGCGGATGGTCTGAGGGTTCTCGAGGGCGGACAACTGGAGATGCCGCACGAGGCGGTCCCCGTGAGTGGGCAAGCCGTCCTCCGCGTGGTCGTGCCGGTGAAAACAGGCGCCGCGGAGACGCGGCTGGTTCTGCACTACAGTTTTTCGCCGGCGGAAGGGGGACCGTCGCCGCGGGTAGGGGAGTCCTTGACCGTGCCTTTGGTCGTGCCCGTGCAGGCCACCAGCGGGGATACCAAGGTGCGGGTGTGGAGTGAGCCGGGTTTGGTTCCTTTACCCACCGGCGCTCCGGGCTGGGATGAGCAGGGTATCGAGGAGGTAAAGGATCGGACGCGATTGCCGATCCTCGTCCTGCACGCGCCGCGCGTCGATGTCCCCGTCGTCCTCCGCACCGGCGAGCAGGCGCCTGTGTATACGGTCCTCGTCGAGCGCGCCCTGGTGCGCGCGCGGCTTCTGGAAAATGGCGGCCAGATTTATCGCGCCTGTTTTCAGCTCCGCCAGCTCGCCGGTTCGTATATCGATATCGAGTTGCCCGCGCCGGTGCCTATGCTCAACGTGCAGATCGCGCTCAACCGCCGTAAGGTAACGCCCGACATCGTCAACGAGTTCGGCCGGCAGACCGACGGCGGGACCTTCGCCCGCCTGCGTCTGGGACAGGACCTGATTCGTCAGGCGGCCTTGCTGGAGGTGTCGTATCAACTTCCTCCCGGCCGCACCGGCGCGAGCCCAGTTCGGACGGTCCTTCAGCCGCCTCTGCTGCGCGGCGCACCGGCGGCGGTTCCGACGCGCTGGCTAGTCACCGTACCCTCTTCGCGGGTGCTGATTGCTCCCGAAAGCGCGGCGGGTCTGGAACGCACCTGGACGCGCAGCCGGGGACTGCTGGCCGCCCGCCTCGCCTCTACCAACGCGGATCTCGAGCGCGAATTCGAGGAGACTTTGCCGGCGGAGCTGCGCGGCGGGAACGGCCCGGTTGACGACCAATCAGCCGGCTCTCCCGCGCTGGTCTGCTGGCAGGATGCGCTGGAGCCTATGGAACTGACCCACGCGCCGCGCCTGGCGTGGTTGCTGGTTTGCTCTCTGGGGCTGTTGATTTCCGGCCTGGGTTTGTACTGGTCGGCGCGCCCCCAGCTGAGCGATGCCGGTCACATGGCTCCGTGGTTTTGGCCGATCCTCGCCGTGGTGGCGTTGGCGGCCGCGGTCGGCATCCTGTTCTGGCCGACGATGTTCTGGGCCCTCGTCTTCGGTTGCGAGCCGGGAGCCGTCGTGCTGCTGGGCATGGTCGGCTTTCAGTGGTTCATGCACCAGCGCTACCGCCGGCAAATCGTGTTCTTGCCGAGCTTCAGTCGAGGCCGGGCCGGCTCGTCGCTCTTGCGAAAGAGCAACTCCCAACGACCGCAGCCGGGTGAGCCATCGACCGTCGATGCCCCGCCGCCGGGCAGCAGCGGCAGTGTCGGCGTCAGCGGAACTTGATTTATTAGCCCGCAGCACAGCAAGGGAATATCCCTTACTGGCGCTGCGGGCTGGTAAGACACTGATGGGAGCAGCTGACAAAAACAAGGAGCCAGTTGGATGACGGGTGAGCGGATCCACAGATCGACTCCCGCGGGTTCCGGCCCGGTTGGTCTGCGCTACCGATTCCTCCTACTGGGGTTGCTGCTTGTCTCGTTGTCTCCGTGTCTGGCGGAAGAGCCTTCGGATCGAGCGGGGTTGCCGACTTATCGGCGTCTGCTGCTCCCGCCCGAGCGACTGACACAAGAGTTGAAACGCGTTCGGGACGGCGTTCTCGTTCGCCTGTCGAACGCCGAGTTCGAGGCCCTTGTGGAGCGGGCGAAGAAAGCAGGCGGCCGCCGGACGGTTCCGCGCCTCGTCGAAGCCAGCTATCGCGCCGTCCTCAAGGAAGAAGCTCTCGTTGGGGAAGGCCTGTGGAAAGTGATCCACACCGGCCCGTCGCCGGGGCTATTGAACCTGCAACCGTTCAACCTCGCCCTTCGCCAGGCGCACATCGACAAGCAGGACGCCTTGATTGCCGCGTTCGACGATAAAACTCCTTCCCTGCTGGTCGTGTCGGAAGGCGAAAAGACCGTGACGCTCGAATGGTCCGCCCGCGCGGAGGCGGGACCAGAGGGCTTGCGCTTTCTTCTGGAAGTGCCGCCCTGTCCCGTCGCGGTGCTGGAGTTGGACGTGCCGGCCGATCGTGCCGTGACGGTGCTGGATGACGCCCTCGTCCTGTCGGGACCGCACGCCGCCGAAACAGCCAATCTTCGCCGCTGGCGAATCGTCTGGCGCGGCCGTGACCGCATCGACTTCCGCATCCGCCCGGCCGAGCATTCGACTTCGCCCGTCGGGCAACCGCTCGTTGCGTTCGTCCGCCAGACCACCAGCCAGAAAGTGTATCCAGAAGGGGTGGATGCCACCTTTGAATTGGCGCTGAGAGGCTTCGCCGCACGGGGTCAACGAACTGGTCTGCGAATGTGATCCCGAACTGCGTTTGCGCGACGTTGTCGGGCCGGGCGTGGACCGCTGCACGTTTCAGACGGGCGACGGGAAGACGCTGTCCCGGTTGACGATCCATTTGCGGGAGCCGCTCCGCGAGGGCACATGGAAAATCACCTGCCTGGCGCCGCTGAGTCGTGCTCCCTTGATGACGAGGTCATCCCGCACCGTGGCCTGGAGAAGTCCGGAGCTTCGCCTGGTCGGCGGGGTGCCGCGCGGCGAGGCGCTGGCGCTGTGGATTCACCCCGATTTGCGCGCCGATAGCTGGGATCCCGGCGGTTTTCGGTTAACCAACTCGACGATGGAGCTGGACCCTGAACGGCAAGTGGTTGTGCAACATCTGACCCTGTTGGGCGGCGGCGTGGGGGCGGAAGGGTCGGCCCCGCCGCGCCGGCCGGAAGCGCGTCTGGAGGCGCAGGGCGTCGAATACCGCGCGCACCAACTGGCCTGGCTGCGCTGCGATGCGGCCGGCCTGGCGCTCACCTTGCAGATCGGTTACGAGGTCAGTAAGGGCCAACTGTTTCAACTGCCGGTATTGCTGCCTCTCGACTGGACGTTCGAGCGTGCCGAGATCAGTCCCGCCAACCTGCCGCGTTTCTCGTGTCTACACCGAGGCGGGACGAACCACACTTTATGTCGATCTGGCACGTCCGTTGGTCGGGACGGAACAACCGCGGCGCGAAGGCACAAGGCCCAACGCGTTGTTGACTGTCCATTTGCGGCCGGCCCGGGCGGGGCCGGTGACCGGACAGGAGTTGCCGTTTCCGGATGCCGTCCCCGTGGGGGCGCGTTTCCGGGAGGGTGCCCTGGCACTGGATTGCGACGAGCAGCTTTTCCATCTGGACGTGAAGACGACGGCGGATCGCTCGGAGCCGAGTGAGGAGGGGCCTTGGGGCAAGCAAGCGCCGGAGTATTTCTATCGCTATCGGGGCCAACCCGTGACGGGGACGCTGCGCGTGCAAGTGCGACCGCCGCGCTTGCGGGCCAAGTGCGGGAGTGAGGTTTTCGTCGCCTCGGGTCGGGCCGCCGTCGAGACCCATTTGCTGCTGGAAGCGGAGGTCGGTAGTCCCGATACGATTGACCTGGCGCTGTCGGAGGGCGGGGGGGAGCGGTGGGAGTGGGAGAACGAGCCGGCCGCACGCGGCGAGGCGTCGTCCGGCAACCGCGTCCTCCGGGTCGAGCGGCGCTACGTTACCGAGACAGTGGACGCCTTACAGGGGTTGGCCGCCCGTACTCCGCTCGAAGCGGCCGCGCTGTTCGCGGCCCGGCCAGGGGGCGAACACTGGCGGCTGACGTTGGCGCAACCCTTGCGGGCGCGCCAGCCGCTGCGACTGCACGCCGTGCGTTCCTTGCAGCAGCGGCCCGACGGCTGGCATGTTCCGCTGCCGGTCGTTCTGGGTGCCGCCCGCATGGAAGGCGAGGTGACGCTGCACCTGGCCGGGGCGGATGTGGTGCAGGTTCACAGCGCCGGGCTGAGCGAAGCGGTCTCGACCCCCACCGGCGCGGGCACTCCCTGGCGCACCTTCCGTTACGGTCAAACCCACGTTGCCCTTACTTTATCGGGCCACTCGACGGGGTCGGGCCGCACCACCGAGGCCGTCATCGATCGGGCGCGGCTGACCACACGGGTCGGGACTCGCGACGTGGTGCAGTACCATTTCTCGTTCCAGGTGGCCAACTGGAGGCAGCGTGTCCTGCCGCTGCGTTTGCCGTCCGGATCGAGGCCGGTGGCCGTTCAGATCGACGGGCACTGGCTGCCGCGCCTGATCTCGGCCTGCGCCGGCGACGGAGGAGGATCATCCTGCCGGCGACGCGGTCGAACTGGCCTTGCCGGTGCCCACTCGCGGCGAGGCGGAGGGTGCCGAGACAATTCATCGCTTCGAGATCGTCTACACCCGCGCGGCACCGACTCATCTGGTCTGGCAGAGCATCGAGGCGGCCGCTCCCGTCCTGCCGGTGGCCCCGCTCTCCTTTCACCGCAGCTGGCTTTTGCCCACGGATCTGACGCCGTTGTCCGACTCGCGTTATCAGCCGCTCCCCGGAATGAATCGTTTCGAACCGACCGGATCGGCGCGCCAACTTTCCAATGTCTTTCACTCGCCGGGCTTCTGGCCCCGCCTCGATCCTTTCCGAGAGGATGCCCAGGCCGGCGCCGGTCAAGCGCTTACTCGGGCCGTCGAGAGTTTGCGCGGCAGCCGGGGTGGGAAGACGATTTTGCTCCAGGAAGTGGTGAGCGACCTCGCCTTTGTCTACCTCAAGGAAAGCCATCCCCTGGTGGTGGATTCTCTGGCCCTGCGCGAGGCCGGCGTCGGCCCTGACACGCCGTTGAATATCAAACCCCTTTCCGGCGACGATCTAACGCCGCCCTGGGCTGAGTGCGGCCTGGTTGCCGTCCCGGCCCGCGCCGCGATCGTCCTCACCACAGCCTCCGGACGTGGGGCCGCCGTCCGCGAACCGCTCTCGGCAGCGCTCGAACAGGATCTTGCCACTACCGCTGCCGTCGGGCAGGATCCCTCCGCTCGCTTCCGCACCGCCCTGAACTGGCTGCCGCCGGAGAATGGGATTTCCAACAGCTCGCTTCAACCGCGTCTTCTGGGTCTCGGTTCCGAGGCGAATGAATGGAGTGAATGGGAGCCGGTGGCGGGGTTGTCTGACGACACGCTCATCGCCGTGCGCCCTGCGCGGGTGACGGCGATGGGCCTTACCTTGACCGTCGTTCTGGCATTGTTCTTCTGGGCAATC
Source organism: uncultured Planctomycetota bacterium (assembly GCA_963767535.1). Classification (GTDB taxonomy): domain Bacteria; phylum Planctomycetota; class Planctomycetia; order Gemmatales; family Gemmataceae; genus JAJPHU01. The sequence continues at coordinate 974,704 of CAVYEC010000003.1, read as the reverse complement.
CGCCGGCGTTCCGCCCGTGTCCGGCTGGGCTTGCTGCTTCTGTCGCTGTCCGTGGCGGGCCTGGGTTTGTTCTGGCTCCCTAACGCCCTGCGCGACCTGGCCTGGTGGCCGTTATTGGCCGGATGCGTGGGCGCTTTCGTGTGGTATCTGCGCCTGTCGCCCGCACCACGAGAAATCCCAAATCCCAGATCCGCAATCCAAACACCGCTGCCGCCGTGGTTCTCCTCCTTGCGTTTCTCGGCTGGAATGGCCGGGCCGCCGCACCGGAGCCTGTCACCGTGTACCTGGTTCCCGGTCCTCCCGACGCACCGGAGAACCAAACGGTGTTGGTTCCGGCCGACTTTCTCAACCAGCTCAAGGCGCTCGCTCGACCGTCCTCTCTGGTCGCAGGCGGCCCGCAAACCGTCCTGCTCGATTCCTTTTACGAAGGCAGACTGCGGGACGATCAGGCGGAGTTCCGCGCCGTTTTCTCGGTCCAGTGCTGGACGGACGATTCGACCACGCTGGCCGTACCGCTGGGAGGCGTTCAGCTTTTCGGCGATGTCCGGCTCGACGGTGTGCGCACCATTCCGCTGGCTCTTCCCGCACCGCAAACGGGTTATTCCTTGCCGGTGCGTGGCGTCGGCCGACACAAAATCGAAATGCACTTTCGCGTCCCGGTGGTCGGCACCGCAAAGGATCGCAATGTCTTGTTCAAGGCACCTCCCCTCGTGCGGAGCCGGCTCCACTGGCACATACCGCCGGGTGCGACCGATACCCAGAGCCTGGTCAAGTACGGCGGTCAGTGGACGGTTCATGATGGCGGCGAACGGCTGGAAGCGGACCTGGGCCGAGTACCCGCCCCCTTGCACCTGCATTGGCAGCAGTCGGCCCCGCACGCTCACCCCGCCCGTGTCGAGTATCAAGCGGCCTATTTGTGGGATCTGCACCTGGAGGCCAGCCGGCTGGCGGCCTGGCTGCGTTACCGCATCTCCGAGGGGAGCATTCGGACGCTGGAGGTCGATCTGCCCGGCGATCTGGAAGTCCTCACGGCCGACGCCCAACGCAGCCGCCCCGCCTCCGCCCCGCCCTGGCTGACGCGCTTTCGTCTCCGCGACTGGCACGTCCGCGCGACCGGCGGGAAACGCACCCTCCAACTCGAATTTCCCTATCCAGTCTCCGGGGATCTCCAGGTAACGCTCGAGCTGATACCGCGCGCGCCGCTGCCCGCTTTCGTGACGCTATCGTTCCCTTCGCCCCGAGGTGAACGCTCGGTCGCTCCGCATTACCTGGCCTACCGCACCCACCCCGGCCTGGAGGCCCGCCGTGAGGCCACGTTGCAAAACATCACGCGCATCGGCGATATCGAGTTCGCGCCGGCATGGCCGGGCGTCTCGCGTCCCGACGTGCGCTCACCCGGCGCCGCCTATAAAATCAGCGCCGCAGCCGCGCCGATCCTGCCCTTGCACTTGTACCCCAGCCCGCCCGTCCGGTTGGCCGACCTGGAAGTCACCGTGCAGGCCGACCGGCAACTGGCCCAGATCCAGGCCGTCGCCAAGCTGGAAGCGCCGAACAAAGACCTCGGCGTCGTTGAGTGGGATCTGCAATCGCCGCGCTTCACAATTGCCTCCGTCGCCGGCAAAGGCGTGCGTGCCTGGAAGCAAACCGATCGCCGCCTGCTGGTCTGGTTGCAGCAAACGACCGCGGAGACGCAGTTGACGATATCCGGCTGGTTGCCGCTCCAGCGGCGGGACGGCGCGGCGCATCTCGACGTGCCGCGTTTGCGTTTGCTTCAGGCCCGCGAGCAGCATACGCGACTTCGTCTGCTGGCGGCCCCCGGCCTCGCCCTGGCATCCGTCCAACCGCGCAACCTGGCGCCCACAAGTGTTCAAGAATCCGGCGAACACGAACGCGCTTTCGAGACTCGTCAGGTAGATTATGGTATGACGTGCGCGATCCAGCCCGCCGCCAACGCCGTCGCGCGGGTGCTGACCTTCGCCGAGGTGAACGACCGGCAACTGCAATTTACCATCGCGGTGAATTACGAGGTCCGGCACGGCGAATTGCGCCGCGTCGATTTGCGCGTGCGGAACTGGCAGTCGGAAAAACTGAGCTGGGAGGCGGAGCACTGGACGCAATCTTTTGAACCGCGCCGCGCCGGGCGATCATTCCCTGCTGCTCGACTTGCAGCCGGGCGTCACGGGAAGCTATCGGGTCGTCCTGCGCGGCAGTATCTCGGTGGAGGAAGCGGCCCTGGGCGTCCTGCTGCCGGATGTCAGCGTCCAGGGCGTGGAACACGCTGAATACACGCTGGCCGTGGCAGGTCGTGAGCTGGCAAGCGAGGCGCGGGGCGGCCTGGAGAGCCTGCACAACGCGGGCAAGACCCTTTCGTCGTGGCCAGGCATCGCCGAGCGGGTGGAGCGCACCGGGGGGGAGAGTTGGCGGTGCCTTCCCGGTGCCCAATGGCAGCTGCGCCTGTTGCCGCGGCCCCAGACAAGCGAGCCGGCCCGCGTTCGCGTCTTTCTCCTAGAGCAGTCGGCCGCGGTGGTGGATGGCCTCCGCTGGATGCATGAGGCCCGCTTTTGGTTGTGGCACGAGGGCCAAACCGACCTCAACCTGGCATTCCCCGCCCCCGTGCGCGTCCTTACTGCCGCCGTTGATGACGCTGAGGCGGCGCCTTTGCAACCCGACCCGTCTCACCTGTGGCTTCCGTTGCCCGGCCGGACGGGAATGCGATGTATTCGCGTGCGCTGGATGTATAACAACGCCGAGCCGCTGGAGCAACCCAAATTGGATCCGCCCACCGTGAAGGACGCCCTCATGGGGACGAGTTTGTGGAGCTTACGCATCCCGATCGGCTGGGAGATCCAGGGCACTCCCCCCGGTGATCTCGGTGAGGGAGCCGCACGGATGGGCACGTCGGCTTTATACCGCGCCGAAGCCCAACTCCACCTCAGCGAGGAGATCTGCAAGCACGGCCGAGACAATGTTACATCCGCTCCGCTGTCGGCGTCGCAACGGCGTTTCGCGCTCTATTGCCGGCAAGCGCGTCGCGCCCTGGCGGTGGGGGCCAACCGCGACAGCGTGCGAGGAGCGAACGGTCAGACGCTGGCGGAATGGTTGCGGAAGTTGCAAGCCGACAATCGCGAACTGGCGGATCAAAACGGTTTCGAGGACGTTCGCGCCGAAGCCGAGCGCCAGACGGAAGCCGGCGAATTAGTCGAGACGTTTCAATCGGACGAGGACGCCGGTGTGGCTCGCTTCACCGAACCCGGCGACCGCAGCGGATCTTTCCACCCGCTGCCGCGGCAGGGCACGCCAATCTCCTGGCACAGCCGGCCGGGCGCCGAACTTCCGGAGCTTCGCTTGATCGCGCGCGACCAGCGCCAAACACGGCAAGCACTGGTTTCGTCGGTCCAGTGGCTCGGCCTGCTCGCGGCGGTCTGGGTTTTGTCGTTCCTCCCGTCCGTACTGACCCGGTTACATCCGTTCTGGCCCGAGCAGATCGCGCTCCTGGGCGCATTGGGCTTGTATCTGGAAGGGCTCACGCTGATCGTACTGATTCTGCTCTTGTCGGCCCTTGGCGGGCGTATCTTCCTCCTCATTCGGGGCGTGCGGTCTCTGTTGCGCAGACATAGGACTTCTCCAAGCGCTATCGCCCCCGACAATGCGCAAGGATCATGACACGACCAGCCCGCGGCGCCGACATGGGTATCCCTTGCTGGCGCGGCGGGCTGGTGGGGAGTTGTTTTACTTTTTGGCCGGCGTCTTCTGGGCTGGGGCCGTGTCCTTCTTCTCGGTGCCTTGTCGCGCCGGCCGCTCCCGTTGCGGTTTATCACGTGGCAACAGCGCGGACAGGTTGGCGATGCGCACGCCGGTAACGGCCATGACCTGCGCTCCCTGAATCAAGTCGGGTTCGCGGGCCTTGTCGAGCGTGTCCGACTGGGAGTGGTGCGAGAAACGATATTCCGCCGGATCCTGACGGACGGCGAAACCCGGCACCTCGGCCCGCTCGAACGACATATGGTCCGAGCCACCCATGCCACGCAGGCTGATGTCGGTCACGCCCAACTCCTTCAGCGAAGTCAATTCCGCCTCCAGGATCGGTTTGATGATTTCCCGCCCTTGTAGTCCGATGCCGATGACGCGACCGGTGCCGGTGTCGTGGACCAGCGCCAGCGAGGTCTTCGCCATCTCGTCCTTGTGCTTCTTGACGTACTCACGGGAGCCGTGCAGTCCTTGCTCCTCGCCGGTGAAGAGGACAAAACGGATCGTGCGTTTCGGCCGGACGCCGGCCTTGACCATCATGCGTGCCGCCTCCAGGACGACACAAGTGCCGGTGCCGTTGTCCGTCGTTCCTTGAGCCAGGTCCCACGAATCGAGGTGAGCGCCCAGCACCACGAACTCGTCTGGCTTTTCCGAGCCGGGAATCTCGCCGACCGTGTTGTAAACGGCGATAGGGCCGGGGATGAACTTGTTATTAACTTCGACCTCGACGCGCGTTCGAGCGGGAGCCGGCCGGTTCGCCAGGCGATACAGCAAGGCGTAATGTTCGTGGGCGACATACAGGCCCGGCAGCGGTTCGCCGCCACTGACACGGTCGTCGCCGCGCCAGCCACCGGTGGTGGTCAGTAAACCATGCGGTTTACCGGCGTCCATGAGCAGGACCGCGGCCCCCTCATTGCGGAGGAAGTCCGCCATCTCTCGGCGGAAGGCTCCCATCGCCGCGAAATCCCGCGGCGAGTCCGGCCGGCGCTGCGGCGCCTCGGCCTTCGCCCCTTGTTTCGTGTCGCCTTTCGTGTCGGCTGCCCGGCCGTTGGCATTGGTCCGAGCCGGCCGATCCAGGGGGAAATTCCTTTCGGTGACGGGAGCCACATTGGCGGGAGTACCGCGAAGAATGATGGCGTTCTTCAACTTGCCCTTGTAAGCGGCCAACTCGGCGGTGTTACGCGCTTTGAGAACAACGACGTCACCTACCACCTTGCCCTTGGTGTTGGGCGTCCAACCTGCGGCCGCGACCATCAGGGATCGGCCATTGTCCGGCTCGACGATGCGCACCGACGCGCTGCCGCGCTCCCAGCCGACCGGGATCGTCCACCCTTCCAGATGCACGTTGCTCAGGCCGTAGGCACGCATCTTGTCCGCGGCCCACTCGTTGGCGCGCTTCAGCGCCGCCGAGCCGGTCAGGCGCGGCCCGATCACGTCGCTGAGGTAAGTCAAATTGGCCATGATCTCCGAGCCGTTCTTAGCTTCGGCGAGGATTTTCTTGTCCAGTGCCAGCGGATCGGCCGCCGCCGGGATGGGCGCGACTTCGGCGCGGTATCCGCGCCGGCAGACGGAACGGCCATCAACAACGCCAGCCCCGCCACGAGCATCAATCCCAGCCCCACGGGGCCGGATGGCCGCGCAGCGAACATTGCGCGCGAAGGACGGAAACGAGTCATGACAACCTCTCAAAACAGGTGTACGGAACTCAGAAGCCGAGCAGACCGACGGGAACGCCATCGCGAGAGAAAACGGCGGCCCGTTTCCCACTGAAACTAGAAACCCCAAGGAGTTTGGCAGCGCTCGCGCATTTCCGCTCGATGGCCGACGGAATCGCCTATCCGCTTGCCTGCTTTGCTACAATAGACGGCGTCCGGCGCATGGGGGAGGATTCTATGGGGCCGATCACCGCGAAAGACAACGGGGCGATGATCGACCTCCGCAACGTCTCCCGCTGGTACGGCACCTTCCAGGCGCTTTGCGACGTGAGCTTCGAGCTGGCGCCCGGCCGAGTTGGTCTGCTCGGACCCAACGGGGCCGGCAAATCCACGCTGCTCAAAATCCTTCTCGGATTGCTGCCGCCTTCGTCGGGCGGCGGCCGCGTTCTCGGGCACCCCATCGGAGAGGACGGCACCGCGCTACGCCGCGCCATCGGCTACATGCCGGAAGCGGATGCCCTGATTCCCGGTCTGCGCGGCGCGGAATATGTGGCCCTGGCCGGCGAGTTGTACGGGATGCCGCGCCGCGAGGCCCAGCGCCGCGCCCGATGAAGTCTTGACCTATCTCGAAATGGAAGACGCCCGCTATCGCCGCCTTGAGGAATACTCGACCGGCATGAAGCAGCGCCTCAAGCTGGCCCAGGCGCTTGTCCACGATCCGGCGGTATTGCTGCTTGACGAACCGACCAGTGGTCTCGATCCGGCCGGCCGCGAGGCCATGTTGCGTTTGCTATTGACCCTCGGTCGCGAGCACGGCAAGTCGATTCTCCTGTCCACGCACCTGCTCGGCGATGTTGAGCGCGTCTGCGATACGGTGCTGATCCTGCATCAAGGAAGACTGCTTTTGCAAGGCGGGGTCGCCGAGCTGTGCCGTCGCCGTCAGGATCGCTACCGTTTGCAAATCCAGGGTGACGACGCGACGTTCCGCGAGGAGTTGCGCCTTGAAGGTGTGCGCATCGTTGGGGACAATGGACGAGGCGAGTTGCGCGTGGCCGTGCCGGCCAACTGGGTGACACGCGCGTTTTTCACCCTGGCCGACAACCATCACGTCCTGCTGCGCGGGCTTCAGCCGGACGACGAAGACCTCGAAGAACTGTTCCGCCGGGTGTTGGCGGAACAACTTCCCGGTTAGCGGCTCGTAGCTCGTAGGGTGGGCCGAGTCTTCGAGGCCCACCACAGCGCCTCTGGTGGGCCTCGAAGACTCGGCCCACCCTACGGCTCGATGAATAAGGCGAATTACTGTGGGCCAGTCCCCGACCCAAACCACTGCGCCGGAACTGCTGCACTACCGCCCCTGGCGCGGCAACTTCCGCTCGCCGTCGGCCAGCGTTTGGCCGATCGCGCGCGTGGCGCTTCTGAGCATTTTCCGCCGCTGGATGTTCTGGATCATTTACGCGCTCGGTCTGCTCATTTTCTTGCTGTTTTTCTTCGGCCAGTATTTGCTCGCCTGGGCACAAACGCAGATCGGTGAAACCGACGTGCAGGTCGGCGCTCTGGGCCGCATGAACCCGCGCCATCTCATCCAGCTCTTTCGCGTCTTCCTCAAGCTGGACGGCGGGGCCGAGACGTACCGCAATTTCTTCGCCTACCAGGGCTACATCGTCATGATCGTCCTCGCCCTGGCCGGCTCGATCCTCATCGGCAACGACCTGCGTTTCGGCAGCCTGCCGTATTACCTGTCCAAGCCGCTCTCGCGCTGGCATTACCTTTTCGGCAAGGGTCTGGCGGTGGCCGTGTTCATCAACCTGATGACGACGATCCCGGCTACGATCTTGTTCGTGCAATGGGCCGTCCTTGAATCGTGGGATTATTTGTTTGAGCGCTTCGATCTGCTCCTCGGCATCCTCGGCTACGGCCTGGTGCTAACGGTGACGATGACCGTGCTTTTATTGGCGACGGCGACCTGGTTGCGGCGGACGGTGCCGCTCATCATGACGTGGACGACCCTGTTTTTCTTTTGTCGCTTGCTGTCCTCGGCCCTCGTCGATGGCTTGCACTTCAGCCCGCGCTGGCGGTTGATCGACTTGTGGAACAGCACCTATCTGGTCGGCAGCACCTGCCTGGGCCTGGACCCGCGCACGCTCCGGCCATCTCATCAACCGCCCTGGTACGAGGCGGCCCTGGTCCTGGGAGGAGTGTGTACGCTATGCCTGATCTACTTGATCCAACGGATCCGGGCCGTGGAGATCGTGAAGTAGTGGCCCGCGATCAGTGGCCCGTGGCCAGCCAGGATGCGGCGATCCCCGAACCGGCTCGCCAGACTGCTCCGCCACGGACCACTGATCGCGGGCCACTGCCCGCCGTTCCCGTGCTGTTGTGCCAGCACGTCTCGAAATGGTACGGCCCGGTCATTGGTGTCAATCAGGTGACACTGGAGTTGCGCTCCGGCATCACCGGACTGGTCGGCGCAAACGGGGCCGGCAAAAGCACGCTGATGCGCCTGATAACGGGGCAACTGCGGCCGGACCTCGGCGAGATTGAGGTGCTCGGCCACCGCGCCTGGAACACTGCCGCCAAGCGGTACGTCGGCTACTGTCCCGAAGTGGACGCCTTCTTCGAGGAGATGTCGGGCCGTCTGTTTGTCGAGGCGATGGCGCGCTTGTGCGGTTATCCGCGCCGCGAGGCCCGGCGGCGCACCGAGACTGCCCTGGAGCGCGTCGGCATGGCCGGACGCGCCGAACGCTGTGTGCGCGGCTACTCCAAGGGAATGAGGCAGCGGATCAAATTGGCGCAGTGCTCCTGCACGATCCGCAATTGCTCGTCCTGGACGAGCCGCTCAGTGGTATTGATCCGGTCGGCCGCTGGGAGTTCATTCGTCTTTTCCGCGACCTGGCGGAAGACGGCAAATGCTTACTCATCTCCAGTCACGAACTCGAAGAACTTGAGAAACTGACCGATCACATCGCCATCATGGCTCACGGCCGCATCGCCGCCGTCGGCTCGGTCGCCCAGATCCGCGATCGCCTGGATAATCATCCGCTTCTGATTCGGATCGATGTCAAGAAAGGGCAAGGAGACAAGGCGGAAGCGAATGGAGTCGAGCAGCGGCGTTTGGCCGCGGCGCTTCTGAAATTGCGCGGTGTCGTGGGCATCGAGCTTCTCGACTGCCCTTCCGAGAGCGAAACGAGTCAGGTGCTGGTCCGTGCGCGGAATCCCCAGCAGTTTTTTCAGGAATTGACGCGACTGGTGCTCGAGGATTGGTACGAGATTGTACGCCTGGAAACCCTCGACGATTCCGCCCAGGCGGTGCTGGGCTATCTATTGCGCGGCCGTTCGGCGTAAGGAGCGAATGATGGAACGGGCGTCGAGCCAGCGACAGATAATCGAGCCGGAGGGGAGCGCGACCAATCTTCTCCCCGCCCTCTCGACCCACCAGCTTCCGGTCTCCATGTCTCCGTTACGGGCGTGGTGCTATCTGGTCTGGTTGAGTTGGCAGCGACAAGCGCGGGCGCGGCAGATGGTCTGGATCGCCGTGGGTCTGCTCGTCATCTCCGTGATTTTGGTGGCGATCAACACGGCAGCGGAGCGCTGGAGCATGAAGCATTGGCGATTCCCGTTCCGCAACGGCCCGACGGCAGTGCAATGGGCGGACGAAGTTCAAATGATCAACAGCACGTTGGATCACTCGGCGAGCGGGCAGGGCGTGCAGGCGGCGTTGGCGTCCTCCGTGCGCGGCATCATCGAACGGTCAGGATTCATGGTCTTCTCGCGCACGGCCGTGTTCGCGATATTCTTGACATTTCTGCTACCTCTGTGGAGTCTCAGTTTTGCCACGGAAGCACTGGGCGGCGAGCGCGAGAGCAACAGTCTGGTCTGGCTTCTGACCCGGCCGCTGCCGAGGCCAGCGATTTACCTGGCGAAGTTCGTGGCGCTGTTGCCGTGGAGCCTCGGCCTGAACATTGGCGGTTTCGGTCTACTGTGTCTGGCGGCCGGCGAACCGGGTAGGACGGCGTTTCGACTTTTCTGGCCGGCCGTGCTGTGGGCGACCTTGGCGTTCTCGTCCCTGTTCTACCTCATGGGCGCGTTCTTTCGCCGCCCGGCGGTGGTGGCCATCGTCTATGCATTTTTTCTGGAAGTGATCTTTGGTAACATGCCGGGGTTCCTGAAGCGTATCAGCATCGGCTTTTACACGCGCTGTATGATGTTTGAGGCGGCCCAGGATTACGGACTGCAACCGGAACGGCCCGAAATCTTTTTGCCGGTGAGCGGCTCGATGGCCCTCGCCGTGCTGGTTGGGCTGACGGTCGTTTTGCTCGGCGTTGGCACGGTCGTATTCTCGCGGTCGCAGTATCAGGAGATCGTTTGACCGATGCACCCGCCCTCTTCCGGTGACGAAGCGCGGGAATCTCCGCGTCATGGATTTCAAGGCGATCGCGGAGCGCCGCCGCGCCCTGCGCACCGGCCCGGCGTCGATGACCATTGCTCTGAGTCGCGAGGCCGGCGCCCGGGGCGGCACCATCGCCCGCCGCGTCGGCCGCAAGCTCGGTTGGCAGGTCTACGACCAGGAATTGCTCGAATACATGGCCCAGGAAGCGATTGTCAGCCAGGGCGTCCTCGACGCCCCGTCGGCGACACCCGCCGACTGGACCGAAACCCGGTTGCAACAACTCATCCGCGAGGGGATCGTCAGCGAGCACCCGACTATCGTGAACCTGGCTCGAGTGATTTTGGCGCTGGGGGCGCAGGGTCAAGCCGTGCTGATCGGCCGCGGCGCGGGCTGCCTCTTACCTCGGGAGACTACCCTGAACGTGCGCATCGTGGCCCCGTTGCGGGAACGCATTGCCTACATGGGTCAGTGGCTGCGGTTAAGCGAAGAGGAGGCCGCCGAGCGCGTGCCGCATGCGCGACGAGCGCCGGCGAGAATTCATCGTCAACAACTTCCATCGCGATCCTTCGGACATCCATCAATACGACATTATCCTCAATTCGAGTGTACTCGGTGAAGATACCTGCGCCGAATTGATCGCTCACACGGTACGCGCACGCGCCGCCCAACTGGCGCCAGCGTGAATTCCACTCCTGAGCGGGGGGCGTAAGCCCCCTGAGTGGAAGACTCAGGGGGCTTACGCCCCCCGCTCGGGGGAAATGGTGTCTCAATCCTGGCCTTCCATTTCGTCGAGTAGATGGCCCATCTTGTCCTTCTTGGTTTGCAAATAGCGGCGGTTGTTGTGATTGGGAGGGATCTGGATCGGCATGCGCTCGACGATGCGCAGGCCGTAGCCATCGACGCCGACGACTTTCTTGGGGTTGTTGGTGAGCAGGCGAATTTGCCGGATGCCGAGGTCGAGCAGGATCTCGGCGCCGATGCCGTAGTGGCGCAGGTCGGGGCCGAAGCCGAGGCGCTGGTTGGCTTCCACGGTATCGAGTCCCTCTTCCTGCTGGAGCTTATACGCTTGCAGCTTCGAGAGCAGGCCGATGCCACGTCCTTCCTGGCGCATGTACAGGACCACGCCCTTGCCGGCCTCGGCGACCTGCCTCATCGCCTGATGGAGTTGAGAGCCGCAATCGCACATCTCGCTCTCGAAGATGTCGCCGGTCAGGCACTGGCTGTGAATGCGCACGAGCACCGGCTCGCTTTGCACCGGCACAACACCGCCCACTTCCGCGCCGATGCCGCCCATGCACAATGCCAGGTGCGGCTCCGGATCGACGACGGACGTGTAGGCGAACAGATCGAACTCGCCGAAGCGCGTCGGCAGCTTGAGGGTCAGCTCGCGGTGGATCAGGCGTTCGCGCTGGCGGCGATACTTGATGAGGTCCTCGATCGTGCAGATTTTCAAATTGTGCTGCCGGCTGAAGGCGAGCAGATCCGGCAAACGGGCCATGTTGCCTTCCGGCGTCATGATCTCGCAAATGACAGCCGCCTCCTTCAACCCGGCTAGGCGGGCCAGATCGACGCTTCCCTCCGTGTGGCCGGCGCGGACGAGAACGCCGCCCTTGCGCGCCCGCAGGCCGGGCACATGCCCCTTGCCGACCACCAGATCAGCGGCGGTGGAGCGGTCGTCGATGGCGACCTGAATGGTGCGGGCGCGGTCGAACGCGGAGGTGCCGGTGGTAATGCCGGTGCGGGCGTCGATGTGCGGCGTCCACGGCGTCGCCTGGGGATCGACATTGCGGCCGGGCAGCGGTTCCAGACCGAGACGGTCGCAAATGGGCTGCGATAGCGACAGGCCGAGGATGCCGCAGCCGTTGCGCACCATGAAATTGATCGCCTCCGGCGTGACCTTCTCGGCCGCGATCACGAGATCGCCCTCGTTCTCGCGGTATTCGTCATCGACCAGCACGATCATCCGGCCCTGGCGCAGCTCCTCCAGAGCCTCTGCGATGGTGCAAAACCCTTGCGGTTCGGTTGTCATGCTCGCTCCCTTCCGCGTGTTGCACATAGCCCCCGGCAAGCCGGGGGTGCGATTTCCCCGGCAAGCCGGGGGCTATGTCATTCTACGGCCAACAAACCGAACCCGACATGCTAGAATAGCAACGCCGGCTCATAAGCCGCGGTTTATCTCCCTTCACGGAGGCAGTCATGGTCCCGACCACACCGGGCAAGCAGGGATTCGTCGAGGAAGTCGAGATCCAGGGGCACATCATCGACTCGCTGCTATTGCCCAAGGTGCTCGACGAGATCCTCACGCACGGCGGCTCCTACGTCATCAAGGACATCCGCATCGGCCAGCGGCAGAGCGATGCCAGCCACGCCCGCATCGAAGTGCGCGCCGACAGCGGCGACAAGCTGCGTGAAATCCTCGACGCCATCCACGATCACGGGGCCGCCCCGCTGACCATCCGCGACTGCAAGGTCGTGACCGCCGACATGGACGGCGCGTTCCCCGAAGACTTTTACAGCACCACGAATTACCGCACGCAGGTGCGCCTGGGCGGCGAATGGATCGACGTGGAAGATCAGGAGATGGACTGCGGCATCCTCGTTGATGCCGAGGGCACGGCGGCGCGCTGCATTCCCATGACCGACGTGCGCACCGGCGACCGCATCGTCGCGGGTCGCGCCGGGCTGCGCGTGTTTCCCGCGGAGACCTCGGCGCGGCAAAACCTGTTCGAGTTCATGGCCAGCCCCGTTTCCAGCGAAAAGCCCAAGGGCGTGACGGTGCGCGAGATCGCCGCCGCCATGAAACGCACCAAGGATGCGGGCGAGAAGATCCTCGCCGTCCTCGGCCCCGCCGTCGTCCACACCGGCAGCGTCGAGCACATCTGCCAGCTGATCCGCAAGGGCTATCTCAACATCCTGTTCGCCGGCAACGCCCTGGCCACGCACGACATCGAGCAGGCGCTCTTCCGGCACCAGCCTCGGCGTCTCGCTGGAACACGGCCTGCCGATGGAGGAAGGGCACGAACACCATTTGCGGGCGATCAACACCATCCGCCGGCTGGGCGGCATCCGCCGGGCCGTCGAACGCGGCGTGCTCAAAAGCGGCATCATGTACGAGTGCGTCCGCCACAACATCCCGTTCGTCCTGGCCGGCAGCATCCGCGACGACGGCCCGTTGCCGGAAGTCATCACCGACGTGCTGGACGCCCAGCGGCGCATGCGCGAGATGATCCACGGCGTCGGCTTCTGCCTGATGGTGGCGACCATGCTGCACTCGATCGCCACGGGCAACCTGCTGCCGGCCTGGGTCAAGGTGGCGTGCGTGGACATCAACCCGGCGACCGTGACGAAGCTGACCGACCGCGGCAGCATCCAGACCGTCGGCGTCGTCACCGACGCCGAGCCGTTCCTGCGGGCGCTGGTGGCCGAGTTGGCGAGTTAAGCAGAGGCCGAACATGCGACAAGCTCGCATCCTGATGTGTCCGCCGGACCATTACGGCATCGAGTACGAGATCAACCCGTGGATGAGCCGGGCGCGCGGCAGCTCACGAGAGCGGGCACGGCAGCAGTGGCAACAACTTCACGATACGCTGGTCGGACTCGGCGTGACGGTCGAGTTGATGACGCCGCAAGCCGGGCTGCCCGACCTGGTGTTCACGGCCAACGCGGGGCTGATGTTCGGCAAGCGTTTCTTCAGCTCGCGTTTCCGTCACGAGGAGCGCGCCCGCGAGACGCCGCACTTCGACGCCTGGTTCGCGGCCCACGGCTTCGCCGTCGAGCATTTGCCGGAGGGGATGTATTTCGAGGGGGCCGGCGACGCCCTGTTTTGCGGGCCGACGCTGTTCGCCGGCTACCGCATCCGCAGCGACGTGCAGGGACATCAGTATCTCGGGCAAGTGCTGCAAAAACAGGTGTTGCCGCTGGAACTGGTCAATCCGTATTTCTACCATCTCGATACGTGCTTTTGCCCGCTGGCCCCCGGCGAGGCGATGTAGTATCCCGACGCCTTCGACGCCTATGGCCGGCGCGTGATCGAGGGGCACATCCCGCACCTGATCGCCGCTGTCGAGGCGGAGGCGCGCTGTTTCGGCTGCAACGCCGTCGTCGTCGGCAAGACGGTCGTCCTCAACGCCGGCTGCGATAAGCTGGCCACCGATTTGCGAGAACGCGGCTATTCGCCGGTTGCCGTCGAACTCGATGAGTTCATTAAGTCCGGCGGCAGCGCCAAGTGTCTGACGTTGCGTCTGGACGGCGAAGAAGCGGCGGTATGGGATTGACGCTCACCAGCGCAGCTCCATCCGGGGCAGCGGGCGCGTGGTGCCGCGCTGCGTGACCCAGAACATCAGTGCCGAGTACATGATTGCCAGCAAGTGCAAGAGGATTGCCATCTTCAGCGCCCAGGTGTGAGAAAGCACGTCCATCAGCTCGCCGCGGTGCGCGGCTTCCAGCTTTTGCTGGTCCGTCTTCTTGACCGCCTTGGTATCGAATTGGCTGTCCACCCATTCGCCATAGCGGTTATCCAGGCTGAATCCGAGCAGTAGTTGCAAGGCCAAAAACAGGAACAAAATGAGGTTCGCGGCGGCGACGATGCCCCAGCGCCACGGCAGGAGCTTCTCCACGACCGGCGGCAATTTGAGTTTGACAAAATCAATCGCGATACTGGCGATCGTCACCAGAAGGACGGGGAAGAACAGGAGCAGGTAAAAGATGGTCAGGACGCTGGCGCCGGGTTTGTACTTATCTTCTTTGAGGGCAGGCACAAGATCGGCCATGTCGCCGTCGAGTGACAGACCTGCGAAGCCGGCCTGCCAGGCGTTCTGTGTCGCGGCCGGCACGCCGCCGGGATAAAGTCCCACCCAGTTGAAAAACAGCAGGAAAAACACCAGGACCAGGCAGACCGGCGCGACCCAGGGCAGTAAACGCGGGTTGATGGACAAACTCGCGGTGTGGCGATAACTGTCTGTCGGGAGCGGAAAGAGCGAAGGCACGAGAGGCGGTGGCGGGGGTGGCGGGGGTGTAGGCGATGATGGGATCGTCGTTGCCGCGGGGAGGGGGGAGAGCGGCTCCTGCATCGGCAAGGCCGGCTCCTCGGGCGGCGGGAGTGTGGCATCGTCGGGATGAATCGTGTAGGTGTCCGGTACTGGCGTGGACGGCCCCTGCGGAACGCTGCTTGGAAGACCGGGCACGGTGAACGTGCCGGTGCAAAGCGGGCACTTCATCAGCTGCCCCGCGAACTCCTCCGGCACGGTGAGCATCTTCTGGCAATTCGGACACATGAGGTTCATAACGGTTCCATCCTGACAGGTTGTTTCACCACGGCCGGCGGTTGTGCGCATGAGCCGCGAACGCTTGCGGCAAAAAGTGCAGCAAATCCGTCGCGATCAGCGACGATTCACCCTGCTGCACGCAGGCCAAATCCCCAGCCAATCCATGAAGATATACGCCAAGCTGGGCGGCGGCAAATGGTTCCAGCTTTTGGCCCACGAGCGCGGCCAGAAGGCCGGTCAGCACGTCGCCGCTTCCGCCGGTGGCCATCCCCGGATTGCCCGTGGTGTTGAGATACAAACGCCGGCCGTCCGTTACAACCGTCCGATGCCCCTTGAGGATCAGTATCACGCCATGCGTGGCGGCAAAACGCGCCGCCAGCTCCTCGCGCCGGGCCTGCACGGTCGGGATGTCGCAGCCGAGGAGGCGGGCGAATTCGCCGGGATGGGGCGTGAGGATCACCGCTCCCCGGTGCTTGCTCAGAGGGTCGAGACGGCCGGCGAGCACGTTGAGCGCGTCGGCATCGAGAACGAGCGGCGTGCGCGTCTGTTCAAGGATTGCGGACACGATGTCACCAACATCGTTGCTCTGTCCTAATCCGGGACCGAGTCCGGCCGCACTGTTACCGTTCACCAGTTCCAGTAGTTCCGGAAGCGCCGCAGCGGTCAGTCGGCCGTGTTGGTCTTCCGGTAGAGGAGCCGTCGTGTAACAGGGGTTGGCGGAAGCGACAATGGGAAGGATGCCCTCGGGCACGGCGAGGCGAACCAGGCCGGC
Organism: uncultured Planctomycetota bacterium; assembly: GCA_963767535.1. GTDB lineage: Bacteria > Planctomycetota > Planctomycetia > Gemmatales > Gemmataceae > JAJPHU01. Next base: position 958,879 of record CAVYEC010000003.1, on the reverse strand, counting down.
GCCGCCGCGCAGCGCGGCACCGGCACACAGCACCGCCGCCCCGGACATACCGCGACTACCCGACACGATCAGGACACGGCCGAACGTGCCCTTGTTGGAGTCCAACGGTCGCGCCGGCAAACGCGGCACGTCCGAGACGATTTGTACAGACGGAGGCATATCCGAAGTCATGTTCGCGTCCGTCGAGGGTGATGGCACCATCCCGTCAGCGCAAGACTCCCATTGTTATAAGGAATTGGCCTCCGGGCCGATTGCTCTTTTCATGATTGGCGGACGTGGAGTAAGATTCGCCCTCGTTGGCACGAGTCCTCGGCCCAATCGGGCCAGTGACTCACGGCTGACGGCGAATGGACTCGGAACGCGGACGCATCGGAAACGTCCGCGTCAGGCCAGGGAAGGCCAAACGGAGACGAGGAACGGATGACAGGTCTCTATATGACCGTTCGGCCGCGCTCGCGCGGCCGAAACGCTCAGCCCAACTTCACGAAGGCGAAGCGGACCTGTTTCCCCTTTCAACGCACCTCACCGACAACACCCTCCGTCCGAGTGAAACCTTCTGGTAGTTCCGCGACGAGTTGACCCGTTCCGTCGCGGACGCCTCGGATCACGGAACGGCCCGCACGTCCGATCCGCAAACGACCCTTTGTCCACGGAACCGAAAAGATGACTCGCGCTCCCGTTCTCTTCCGCGTCGATGCCGCGCCCCGCCAGGGCTGGGAACACCTATCGCGCTGCCTGACGTTGGCGGCGGCCATCCAGCGGCGGCGCCGGCCGGCGTACTTCCTGGCGCAGCTCGAACCCGGTTCGCTGGGATTGACGATCAAGCGCGGCGGCAACGATTGGCTGGAGGCCGGCAGTCCCGCCGGCAGCGCCGACGATCTCGAAGAAGTATTGCAGGAAGTCCGCCGGCTGCGGCCCGCCGCGGTCGTCGTGGATTCGCCCGACGTAAAGGAGGAGTATCTGAACGCGCTGCGCGGCTCCGGCGCGCTGGTGGTGTCGCTGGACAGCCTGGCCCATACCGCCTTTCCCTCGCGGCTCGTCGTCAATCCGCTTCTGGCACCGGGGCGCGAAGCGTACGAGTTCGTCCGCGGGACGCAGCTCTTGTTGGGTGCCCGCTACGCCCTGGTGCGGCCGGAGATTCGCCGGCAGCGGCCGGCGCGCGCCCAGGAGCCGGCCCAACCGTTCCGCGCCCTCGTCGCGCTGGGCGACGATGATCCGCACAACCAGTCCGGCGAACTGGCCAAGTGTCTACTTAACTGCCCGTGCGTCGAGCGGGTGGACGTGCTAGTTCGGCCCTATCACCGCGACCTGGCGGGCCTGCAATCTTTGGCGGAAGCGTGCCCGGAACGGCTGGAGATCGTCCACGAGCCGGGCGAGGCACCGTTTCGCATCGCCCGCTGTCACTTCGCCGTCACGGCGGGAAATGCCTGGCGCTCGAATTGGCCTGCGTCGGCGTGCCGCAGATCGTCATCGTGCAGTCCGAGAGCCACTGGCCGACTGCTCAGCGGTTGGAAGAGGAAGGGACCGCCACCTGCCTCGGCTGGCACGCCAACGTCTCGACACAGACCATTCGTCAGGCCGTCGCCGACCTGCTCGGCGACCCACTCGAACGGCAGGCGATGGCCCGCTGCGGTCGCAAGCTGATCGACGGCCGAGGGCCGGATCGCTTGGTCACGGCTCTAGAAGTGCTTCTGCATCCGTCGCGGCAAATTCAATTCGCCGAGGCCGCGTAAACTCTCGTCATTACTGTTTAGCCGCGAGCCGCAGGCGAGCGCGAACGGCGCTCGCCTGCGGCTAAACGGGCCACCCTTCAACCGCGTGCCAGTGCCGCCAGCACGGCGTCGGCCACCTCGACCGTCCCGGCCTTGCCGCCCAGGTCCGGCGTGCGCGGCTCGCGTGACTTGAGTACCGTTGCCACCGCTCGACGCAGCGCCGTCGCGCTCTTATCCAGACCGAGATGGTCGAGCAGCAACCCCGCCGATAGGATCGCCGCCAGCGGGTTGGCGATGCCCTTGCCGGCGATGTCCGGCGCCGAGCCGTGGACCGGCTCGAACATGCTCGGATACGTTCGCTCCGGATTGATGTTGGCGCTGGCTGCAAGCCCCATGCTGCCGGTCACGATGGCGCTGAGATCGGTTAGGATGTCGCCGAATAGGTTGCTGGCCACGACTACGTCGAACGTTTCCGGCTTGCGTACGAAATCCATCGCCGCCGCATCGACGAGCAGCGAGCTGGACTTCACATCGGGATAATCTTTCCGCACTTCCTTGAATACCTCGTCCCACAGGACCATACCGAATGTCTGCGCGTTGGACTTGGTGATGGAAGTCACTTGTTTGCGGCGTTTGCGGGCGCCCTCGAAGGCGGCGCGCATGATGCGCTCGCAGCCGCGGCGCGTGAAGGTGTTGGTCTGGATGGCGACCTCGTGGGGCGTGCCCTGGTAAAGTCGGCCACCGATCGGGGCGTATTCGCCCTCCGTGTTCTCGCGGTAAACAACCATGTCGATCGAACCGGGCGCCTTGTCGCGCAGCGGCGACTGGACGCCGTCGAACAGGTAAGCGGGGCGAAGGTTGACGTATTGATCGAACTTGCGGCGCATGGGCAGGAGCAGGCCGTGCAGCGTGATGTGATCGGGCACTTCGGGATGGCCGATGGCGCCTAAAAGAATCGCGTCGTGCCGGCGAAGGATGTCCCAGCCGTCGGGCGGCATCATTTGGCCGGTCTTTTGATAATGAATCGAACTCCAGGGCAGCCGATTCCATTCGAGGACGGCCTGGTCGTGCCGCCGGGCGGCGTCTGCGACACGGATGGCCTGGTCGATCACTTCCGGCCCGATGCCGTCGCCGCCAATCACCGCGATACGGAAAGCTGCCATTGTGGGGAACCTCGCGTTGCGTTATTTCGCAAGACAGTAGTCCGTAGTCCGTAGTCTGTAGTAAAGGAAGATAGGTTTTGTGCTAAGGACTACGGACTACGGACTAAAGAGGACAATCTAGCCAGCGTGGCAAATGAGTCAAGTAGCGGGGGATGTCATGGATGGGATGAACAAGACTCGACCACCGACGCCCCGGCCGGTCTCTCGTCGTTGGAGTTGGCTCCTGCCCGCTGCGGTGGCGACCGCGCTGGTCGGTTGCACCGGCGATTACGGCTTCAAGGGCGATCCGTTCCTGGGCGGTCAGGCGGCGAATGGCCCGCAGCTTCAGTACTCGCCCGGCACTACCGGCGCTCCCTCGGCGGCAGGCTTCCGCAGCTCAGGTGCCGCCATTGCCGGCGACGCATTCGCTGACCAGCCCTGCGGCGCTCGCCAGCGGCACCACGCCGACACCCGAGAACCCGCGCGATCTACGCATACCCGGCGGCGCCCCCATTGTGCCGGCGAGCCTTCCGAGCGGCGGGACGGCCCGCGGTGTCGCTCCCGGCGGCGGCGTGCTGGAGGCCCCGCAGCCGGTGCCGGAATCCACGTCAAACCTGACGCCGACTGCCTCTGCCGATCCGCAGGTGCAGCGAACCGCCGCGTCCAGCCCGGCCATTGCCGCTTCTTCCACAGCGCCGACGGCGGCGCTGACGTTTGAGCAAGCCCAGCAGATTTTGAAGCAATATGGAGTGACGTGGCAGCGTCTGGAGACAGTGGGCGATCAAGGACAGTGGAAATTACGCTGCTCGGTCCCCAACCCGGCCAATCGCAGCGTCCATCGTTGGTACGAGACCGCCAAGCCCCTTCCGTATGATCCGCTCACGGCGGTACGAGCCGTCATCGACCAGCTGCAGAAGGAGCAGCGCTAACACGCCGTCCCGAATGACTGAACCGGCTGCGTAACCTGTGGGATCGACCTGCCGTGCAGGAAGTCGATCATCAAGCGATTAATGCGCTCCGGGGCGTCGTTCTGCACCCAATGGCTGGCGTCCGGCAAGCGGACCACGCGCAAATCCGGCACCCACGGCCCCAATCTTTCGGTGAGACTCGCATTCAAGTACGGATCGCGCTCGCCCCACAGGAGCAAGGTCGGCACGGTGACGGGAGCGTTGTCCCGAACGTCCGGATGAAGCAAGGAGCGCAATCCGGCCCGATAATAATTGAGGGCCGCCGTCAAGGCTCCCGGTCGAGCCAGAGCTTGCTTGTAGTGCCGAACGTCCTCGGGAGTAAAAGCGTTTTCATGCACCGGCCCATGACGCAGCATCCGCCCGATCAGGTCGAAGTTGCCGGCGCGGATCAACTCTTCGGGCAGCCCCGGTAGCTGGAAGAGAAGAACATACCACGATTTCAGCCATTGTCTCCACGAGCGCAGTTCGCGCCGGTACGCGGCGGGGTGCGGGGCGTTGAGGACGATCAATTTATCGACCCGGCCGGGATGGTAAACCGGCAGGTGCCAGGCGAGCACGCCTCCCCAATCATGGCCCGCAACCGCGGCCGAGTCCGCGCCCGCATGACGGATCAACTCGGCGACATCGGCGAGCAGCACTTCTAGCCGATAAGCCAGAACACCAGGCGGTTTGTCCGACAGGTTGTAACCGCGCAGGTCCGGGGCCAGGACGTGAAAACCCGCCGCCGCCAGGGCGGGGATTTGGTGACGCCAGGAATACCAGAACTCCGGAAAGCCGTGCAGCAATAGGCACAACGGTACCTTGTCGCTACCTTTCGCCGTGGTGGGCTGAGCCTCGACGTAGTGCAGACGGGTGCCGTTGACGTTGGCGAACTGGTGATGGATTTCGCACGGCGGAGAGCCGGGAAGAGTTTCGGTGTCCGCCATGCGTTCGTTCAGCTGATCTTGAGCAAGCGAGATCATTCCAGCACTCGCTTCCTGTCGAGATTTGCAGAGGCCGTCACAGGCATCACAGTACCCAGTTGGAGAGGCAAACATTATGCCCAAGGCTTAACGGGGTAGCTGCTGGCGCAATAATCGTTTTTCGGTCGCTGACCTTGAGCGGGCTGGCTGACCATCGAATAATACAGCGGGACGTGGGGAGTCATGACCCCGCGAGTCCGGGCCGGCCGTCGTGCCGTATTCCGGGCGGAGGCGGGCCTAGGCATCATCTGACTCAGGAGTACCAAGCATGCCTGACCTTGGCCCCGCAAATGAGCAACAACCCGATCTGTTCCGCGTCTGCTTGGGCCTTGTCGATTGGTTTGCGCAATGGGAGCATGTGCGACTGAAGAGGCACTGCCGGAGGAAGTGGATCCCTGTCTGCCAAATGAGGGTTCTGGACGGTTCCAATCCCCAAAAGTATACGGAGACCTACTGGCAAAAGATCAGGCAACTCCGTCAACTGAGGAATCTGGTTCTCGTTGAGGGATGCAAACTGGGCTCGTCACCTGTGGAAATGGGCCGCGTTCTTGATGGGGTTGACGATGCCGTTTGCAAACTCGCCACATGGGACAAGGAACTCTGGCGGCCTGATGAAGACTTGTTGACCATCTTCGAAGGGCTGTGGATAAATGTGTACCGACACGCGAGTCCGCTGAGAGAATCTGTTGACGTGGAGGGAAGCAAGGGAGGGGAATTCCAATCAAACGAACCCCTCCTCCCTAGTCGAGGACTCCACGGAAGGGAAAGCTCTCAGCCTTTTCTTCTCCCATCAGGACTGGTCGGTTCCGGAGATCGCCAAGGAGGTGGGCTGCACGGCGAGAAATCTGTACAAGTTGCCGCGGTTCAGCGCGGCCGTCAAGGCCCGCAGGGAGGCACGCAAAGAGTGGAAAAAAGGCTTCCGATCGAGGAATGGAATCGTGGACGGCTACGCCTCCTAGTTCACTTATTGGTTCACTCCGGTTTTTTTATGTTCTTGATTGATTTGCACTTCTGACGTTTCGGTGGTTCACAGCCGGTTCGCAACGGGCCAAGGGTAGAGCACCCCGGCCCGGAGGCGAAACATGGCTGCCACTGAAGCGCATCGCGACTCACCGACCTACTGGTTCGCCATCCTGGAAATGGCCCGCGAGCGCGGCCGGTTTCAGGACGCACTACACGCGCTTGGCGAGCTGCGCCGGCTCGGTGTCCATGTCCGCTTCGGCCGTCCCCGGAACCCTCGCCCCCGTTCGGGAGGGCCAGGCCATGCCGCGTGAATCGGCCGCTCTCCAAACCGCGCCGGTCTGGACGGAGCAGTTCGACCCCGGCGCGCCCGCCGGTGATGTTCTGCCACCTCTCGCCCGCCTGCTGCTCGAACTTGCCCGCGAACGACTAAAGCGGAGGCGTGATGCCCCCGACGAATCATCGACCTGAAAAACTCGAGGCAAAAAGAGGCGGCGCCCCACTCGGCCGGGGCGCCGCCTGAACTCAAACACACAGTTCCATTATGTCAGACAAGGCGTCTGAAGGCAAGCACGGAAGCCGGGAATTGCTCGAAGGGGCGCTGCGCCTGGCGGCCCGAAGATGGCACGTCCTCCCGGTTCACCACGTCGAAGGCGGGCGCTGCAGTTGCGGTAAAGTAACCTGCGACAGCGTCGGCAAACACCCGCGCACGGCCAACGGCTTCTACGATGCGACGACCGACGCCGCGACGATACACCGCTGGTGGCAACGCTGGCCCGAGGCGAACCTCGGCGTCCGGACCGGGCCGGAAAGCGGCGTCTGGATGCTGGGGCCGGACGGCGAGACAGGAATCGAAGCGCTCGCCGAACTGGTGCGCAAGTATGGCGGGTTGCCGCGCACCCCGACGGCCAAGTCAGGCAGCGGGGGGCGTCACTACTACTTCCGCTGGCCGGCCGACGGCAACATCAAAAACCGCAAGAACCATCACGTTCTGCCCATCGACGTGCGCGGCGAGGGCGGCCTCGCCGTGGCCCCGCCCTCGCGCAACAAGAACGGCCCCTACGTCTGGGAAGTCCACCCCGACGATTGGGAACCGGCCGAGGCGCCCGGCTGGCTCCTGGCTTGGTGCCGGATGGACGGCAAGAAAGGATCCTCGCTCAAGGCGAAGGCCAGCAGCGGCACCTCCATAGTCGATCGTGCCGTGAAATACCTGGCGAAGATGCCCCCGGCCATCAGCGGCGAGCGTGGACACGACCGGACGATGGAGGTGGCCCGCGTCATCGTCTGGGGATTCGACCTCGGCCCGGAAGTTGGCTATCAACTGCTCGAGGCCCACTACAACCCCCGCTGCCAACCGCGTTGGTCGGAAATGGAACTGCGTCACAAGTGCTCGGAAGCCGACACGGTCCCCTTCGACAAGCCGCGGGGATGGCTCCTGCGGGACGATCAGACCCCAGCACGGGCGAACCCGGAGAAGAGTGTCGCTGCTGTCGGGCGCGAAAAAACAAAACCGCCTCGCCGGATCGCCGAGTATCAGCCGTTTCCGGTGGAGGCCCTGCCCGTGGTGGTCCGCGAGTACGTGGACGCCTCCGCCGCCGCGATCGGCTGCGACCCCGCCCTGGTGGCCCTGCCGGCCCTCGCCGTGGTCGCCGGATGCATCGGCAACAGCCGGGCCCTCCAGGTGAAGCGCAAGTGGCTGGAGCCGGCCGTGGTCTGGTCCGCCACCGTCGGCTATTCCGGGGACCGCAAGTCGCCCGCCTTCGGCGCGGCCGTCGATCCCCTCATGCACATCCAGATGGACCTGATCGATGAGCACCACCGGGACGTGGCCCGGCACAACGAGGAGAGGATCGCCTGGAAGAAGGAGAAGAAGGAAGACCGAGGCGACGAGCCGCAGCCGCCCGACCAGGCCCCCGAGTACGTCACCGGCGATGCGACCATCGAGAACGTCGGCGAGTTGTTGCGCGACAACCCGCGCGGCCTGCTCCTGGCCCGCGACGAGCTGGACGCCTGGTTTCAGTCGTTCACGCGCTACAAGAAGTCCGGCGGCACCGACCGGCCGCACTGGCTGGAGTTGCACCGCGCCGGCACACTCCGCCTGCACCGGCTGACGCGCGAGCGCGGGCCGCTGAGCGTCCGCCGGGCCTGCTGCTCGGTCACCGGCACCATCCAGCCGGCCATCCTCGCCCGCTCACTGGACGACGAGGCCCTGGCCGCCGGCCTGGGAGCACGCTTCCTGCTGGCCATGCCGCCGTCGCGGAAACGGCGCTGGACGGAGGCGGAGGTGAGCGAGGAGCTGTCGCAGCGCTACGGCGACCTCCTGAGGGACTTGCTGGCCCTCACCCTCGAAGACCCCAAGAAGAACAAACCGCACGTCCTGAAGCTCGACCCCGCGGCCAAGCACATCTGGGTGGGCTGGTACGACGGCTGGGGCGAGCACATGGCGGCCTCCGAGGGCGAGCAGGCCGCCAGCCTGGCCAAGCTGGAGGGCTACGCCGTGCGGCTGGCCCTCCTCCACCAAGTGGTCTCCCAGGCCGCCGCGGGCGTGGCCGACCTGCGGCCCGTCGGCGAGAGGTCGATGCGTGCGGGCATCGCGCTGGCCGAGTGGTTCGCCCTTGAGGCGCGGCGGGTCTACTCGGTGCTGAAGGAGTCAGAGTCGGAGCGCAACACGCGGCAGGCTGCTCGAGTGGATAACCGGCCGGGGCGGCGAGGTGACCGTGCGCGACCTCCAGCGGGCCAACAGCCGCCGCTGGCCGACCAGCGCGTCGGCCAGGGAGGAGCTGGACGGCCTGGTCGAGTTGGGGCTGGGAGAGTGGCATCCCGTGCCGGCTTCCCCCTCCGGCGGCCACCCTGTGGAGATCTTCCGACTTACCCGTCCGACGCATGACACTACCGACACTCGCCCCCCCGGCGGCGACGGTGCGTCCGACACTCGCTCCGACACTCGCCATTCGGGGCCGGACGGTCAATCGCCTGGCAATGCGTCAAGCGTCTTCAACCTAAGGGCTTACGGCGGGACGGTCGGGGCCGGCGAGGAGCGAGTGTCGGTAGTGTCGGGCGCTTCTCCGAAAAACGGCGAAGTCCAAGCCGCCGACCCTGAGGGCGAGTGTCGGGCGCCCCCGCATAACGAGGGCGAGATGGCGGGAGAGGACTGCCGTCGTGATTTCCAGGAATGATCTTGCCTGCCACCGGGTGAGGAACAAGTTCATGAGCGCGATCCCGAAGTTGGAACGGGTGCTCCTCAGCCAGTCCCGCGACCGGGAGTATTTCGACATAAGCGAGCTGCGGACCATGACCGGGCAGTCGGCCGCTCGGTTCCCCGATGTGATCCTCAAGGAGTTGGGCGACAACGCCCTGGACGCCGCCGAGCAGGCCGGCGTCGCACCCACGCTCGTCATCCAAGTCTGGCGCCGCAAGAAGGATCTGGTCCTCCGCATCCAGGACAACGGCGCGGGCATCAAGGCGGAGGCGGTCGAGGGCGTCCTCGACTTCAAGAGCCGCACCTCCGACAAGGCCGCCTACCGCAGCATCACCCGCGGCCTGCAGGGCAACGCCCTGAAGACCGTCCTGGGCATCCCCTACGCCCTGGGAAGCCGACAGCCGCTCGTCGTCGAGGCGAAGGGGAAGAAATGGGTGGTCCGCCCGCACATCGACCCGGCCGGCATCGCGCATCTGGACCCCGAGGTCCGCGACGTGGCCGACCGCGGCGGCACCCGCTGGACGCTCGCGCTCCCCTTAAGGGCTTGCGCCAGCTTGAGTTTGCTCCGCTGGGCGCGAGGCTTCTCCCTGTTCAACCCCCATGCCACCGTAAAACTTCGGGAAGTTTGCGTGCCCTCTGAGCTAGCTCAGGAAGACGCGCCAGAAGAGCCGATTTTTTCCCCTCCGGCCGCCGAGGGGGAAAAAATCGGCGGCTCTGGCTGCGCCGTCTGATCTAGCTCAGGGCGCGGCGCAGAAAGTCACCCACATTTTCCCCCCGGCGGTCGAATTCCCCGGCGGTTGGAAGAAGTTCCTGCCCACCGACCTGATCCCGGTCCACTGGTACGACGCCCCCGCGCTCCAGAGGCTGGTCTTCGGCCTCATCGCCAAGGCGCGGCGGGGAGGGTCGGATTGCACCCTGGCCCAGTTCGTCGAGCAGTTCCCCGGCTTCAAGGACAAAAAGCGGCGCAGGGCCATCTGCGAGCAGTTCCTCGACATCGACCGCCTGACCGACTTCGAAGGCCGCGAAGACCGCGTCGAGGACCTCCTCGATGCCATGCAGGCTGCGCCCGGATTGAAGCAGCCCAGGCCGGAGTCGCTCGGCTGCGTCGGCAAGGAAGCCTTCCGCCGACGGTTCGCCAAGTGGTTCGGCATCAAGCGCGACGGCGACGGCAAGCTGCGGTTCTGGTATAAGAGCGTCGCCCTGGAGGTGGATGGCACCCCCTACGTGCTGGAGGTCGCGGTCGCCCAGACCAAGAGGAGGGGGCAGTTCTTCCACGGCATCAACTTCTCGCCGACCTTCGATGACCCGCTGGGCGGACGCACCATCGAGTACCTATCCGAGGATGCGAAGGTCTGCATCAGCGGCCGGGGCGCCGGCGGGTTCCTCGCCAACGCGCACGCCTTCAACACCTACGGCTCGTCTTACCACAAGTTGCCGTTCGAGTCGGCCGCCGCCGTCCACCTCGTCTGTCCGGCCCTGCGCTTCCTGGACAAGGGCAAGACCAACGTGGACCTGCCCGAGGACGTGACCGAGGCCGCGGCGGAGGCGTTGTGGGAGGTGACGAGGACCTTCTATCGGGAAGGGCAGCGGAGGAGGAGGGACGCGGCCCGGCAGGAGAGGGCCGACCGCCACCGCGAGCATCGTCCCAGGGGCAAGGAGATGTTCCTGACCGAGGCGGTGCCCTTGGTGATGGCCGAGGCGCTGGCGCACGCCACCGGTGGCAAGTACCGGGTGTCGCGGCACACCCTGTACTACTCGGTTCGGCCGATGGTCCAGAAGCACACCTCCGCCGATCTGACCAGCAGCTACTTCGAGCAGGAACTCTTGACGCAGTACATCCACGAGCACCCGGAGGTGGCCAAGTGGGTCTACTCCGAGGCGCGGGGCACGCTCTACGAGCCGCACACGGGGAGGGAGGTGCCCCTGGGCACGCGCGAAGTCGAGGAGTACACGTTCCCGTCCTGGCGCTACGACAAGATCCTGTTCGTGGAGAAGCAGGGGCTATGGCCGGTCTTGAAGGATGCCAGGCTGGCCGAGCGCTTCGACATGGCGGTCATCGCGGGCGAGGGGTATGCGACAGAGGCGTGCCGGATGCTGTTCCAGTTCGCCCACAAGGGTAAGTACCAGCTGTTCGTCCTGCACGACGCCGACCCGTGGGGCTACAACATCGCCCGCACGCTGCGGGAGGAGACCCGGCGGATGCCCGGCTACGAGGTGGACGTGCGGGACATCGGCCTGAAGCTGCAAGATGCTCTGGAGATGGGCCTGGCGGTGGAGGAGTTCACGCGGACCAAGGGCATACCGCAGGCCCTGGAGCTGACCGAACTGGAGCGGGAATACTTCGAGGGCCGCACGGCCGGCCCCAAGTCGTGGATCTGCAGGCGCGTGGAACTCAACGCCTTCACCGCGCCGGGTCTGATCGACTACATCGTGCGGCAGCTGGGGCGCACGGCGCCGGCGGCAAGGTGGTCCCGCCGCAAGACAAGTTGGCGGAGCTCGCCAAGGACATCTACACCGGCGAGGCCGCACACGCGGTCCAGGGGGAGATCGAGCGACTGTTATCCATCCCGGACATTTGCCGCGCGGTGGCCGAGGAACTTCGAGAGGAAGTGCCTTTGGAAGAGGCGTCGCGATGGATCCGGGAGGGGTTCGCGGAAGACGTGACCCTCTCGTGGGACGCCGTCTTGAAGGAGCGTATCGGGCAGCGGATCGAGGACAAAAAGGAAAGACTGCGCGCCGCAGTCATGGCGAAGTTGAAAAAAGTAGCGAAGGCGCTATGAGACTACCTGGCAAGCCGACACTTTGCAGGCCCGCGTGAGGCGTTTGCCGCACGACCGTAGAACGTGCGCACCCTGCAATGGAACGGACCATTCGGCTCTGAAAGCCATCCAACGGAGAGAGGCGCCGGCGGGGGCTCGGGGGCGAACGAAACGCGAATCGTTACGCAACGTCAGTTCGGGAGCTTTGCACCGACCAGCTGCTAGGGTCGGGTCGGTCGTTGCAGAACCGTGCGGCCAAAGCTTTGAACCGACCGACTGCGACGACCGAGGCGGTCGTCGCAGAAAGGGATGAGCAAGAAGGTTCTGGTTTACATACCAGTTCGCGATCCGAAGCGCGGCGCTGCCGTTTTGGGCCAAGTGCTTTTCTGGCTTGATTTCATGGCGCAACCTGCCAGAATTGCCTTTCTGCCTCTCTCCGTGGTTCTCTAGGCAAGGAAACCCTCTTACGAGGGAGGCTGGTTCCAGAGATGGCAGCGATGCAGATTCCGCTCCCAGGTTCGCCGGTAGCTCTGATCCCGGACTACATCCCCATTCCGGCAAAATCGCCTTGCAGTGGGAACGATGACGCAGAAGTTCTCGTCAGCAGGGTTTTCCTGGAGGATCTTGGAGATCCGAGGTCCGACCCAGAAATTCTACGATGCACTTTTGCTCTCCGAGAACGTCGAAGAACCGACCGTGATTCTTGAGGGTTTGAACCGAGTCGGATTTCAGGACGGCTTTTGCTACTCCCGGGTTCCTTCGCGGCGGTGGCGAGATGAGCAAACCCTGATGTCTCTGCCTCCTTGGAAAGTGTTCTTGGTCTTCATCGTCCCTGTCGGCCCTGATCTGCACGTTCTAGACTGGGAATGGCGGTTTGCCGATCGTACAAAGCCCGGCTATCCGAAGAACTGGCAGGCAGATTACTCGAGGCAAGTATGGCCACCAATCAACTGATGGAATACCTGAAGGGGAGAAAGGCGAGAGGTTTCACTCCCCATCCGTTCTACTCCAGGGAGGGGGATTTCCTGACCTACTACTTCCAGGACGCGGATCATTACGCCCTGCGCATCGACGAAATCTTAACCGTTTACTTGTCGATGGAAGGAACAGAATGCGTTGGCATCAAGCTCAAGGGAGTACAGCACTTGCTCGATACTCTTGGCGACTTCGTTTTTCAGGTCAAGGACGGTGACGGCGATCTCAGGCTAGGCATGCTCTTCCTGGCGGGAATGGCGCTAACGAACCATCCTCCCGCCCTAGAATACTATCAGCGTTTCGCGCAAGACACCAAAAAGGTCCGTCTGAAGCGGAAGGAGCTTCAGCCGGCTTGATCCCGAGACCAAACAACGAAAACCCCCGTTAATTTGCCGGGGGTTTTCGTTCGTAGCTAGAGAGTCTCCAACGTATAAACATTCGCTTATTAGTTCCATTCTCATCCACACCTGCTTATGCGAAGGAACATGATCAGATTGTACTACGACCCGATTTTCCCCACAAAACGCTGCCTCTAGTAGTCCCTTTTCTCAACTGGATCGGTGTCGAGGGTTCCCTCGCCACCATGCCGAAGGGAGAGATCTCTTCGCACCAAGGAGGCAGGAGAACGCCTTCTGGGCTCCGATTACCAGCAGCCGAGGCGGAAGGGACTTTCGGCGGTGTGTCGAATTGTGGGACGGCTGAGTCCATTTCTGCCTCGGCGCTGAGCGCGGACGATCGCACCGCGAACGCTCTCGCCACACAGGTTGACCGCAATCAGGGCCGGAGGGGACGGTGAGTCGTGAGGGCTCCTGCCGGCTGAAGGATCTCGGCCTGACCCTTGGAAGAAGGCGGCACCGGCCGATGAAGCACGCGCAGCCACACCACCAGGAAGCCCGCGGCCACGCCTCGACCTGGCCGCGGGCCTTCTCGTTGAAAGCAACTCCGCCCGAGCTGTAACCACGGCACGACGATCGTGTCCGTCCACAGCCTTTGTCGTCGTGCAACCGAGACGTCCGCCGGCGATAAGACCAAAGTGTTCGCCGCACCGTCCACCCCTTGCCGGGGATCGCGGCGACACCCCGGTTGTTCCCCGGATTTACTACAAGAGTCGGAGCAGTCCCCGTGCCCGCAGCACCTCCGACAACGCCACCCGATGCACCGCAGCCTGCGCCGCCCGGTCCAGGGCGGCATCGGCCGCGTAACCCTGAGCCCGTCGCGCTTCCCGCTCCGCCTGGCCCACCGCCGCCGCGAAGGCACTGCGCTCCGCGGCCGCAACCGGCTGCCTTCCTTCCCAGACCTCCGCCGGCGTCGGCCCGCGGCTACCCCACGGACGCCCGGTCTCGTTGGCCTGCTGCCGCGCCGCCTCCGCGTCCGCGCACGTCCAGTCCCCCGCGCGGTCGCCCCGCGCCGCCTGGTGATGCGTGCGCGTCTTCATCGAGCCGATGCCCGCCTCGCAGGAACCGTTGTAACGCGGCGTCCGCGGCGGTGAGAACAGCGGACATACGCCCCACGCGGCCAGCAACGCGGCGCTCTCCCCGGCGATAAAAGCTGAGCCGTTATCGGACTTGAGCACCAGCGGCGCACCGTACTGCCCAAACAACGCCTCCAGTGCCGCCACCGTAACCGCGGCTGATTCATCCGGCACCGGCAGCCACAGCAACTGGAAGCCGCTGGCCAGGTCGCGTACCGCCAGCAGCCGGCCGTAACAGCCCTCGATCGGCTGTGGCGGCTCGGCGAAGTCCAGCGCCCAGACCGTGCCGGGGCGGGTCCAGTGCAGCGTGCGCGTGAGCAACCGCTGTCGACGCCGCCAGGCTCGACGATAGCGACGCAGCAGATCTTGCAGCTCCCGACGCGCCAGGCCCGGACAGAGTGCTTGTAGCGGCGCGACGCCCGTCTGCGGACCCAGGAGATCCAGTAACGCCAACGCCCGGCTACGCAACGCCCGGTCGGAACGCTGCGCCGGTCGGCCACGGGACTGCACACCAAGGCAATGACGCCGCCATTGCGCCGCCCAGCGGGCCAACGTGCGTTCGGAAAGGCCCAGCAGGGCCGCCACCTCGGCGTGCGCCAGGCCGTGCCAGGCCGCCCAACGGGCGAAGGCGACAGCGTCTTTCCGGGTGACACGCTCCCACCCACGCACATGCCGCTGGCCCGCCGCTCCACGACACCGCTTGGGCGGCGCCGACCGCGTCGGTCCGAGGGAGCGAAGCCGCTGGAGGCGTCGCCTCTCCCGGCGGGCTTGCGGGCTTTCCGCCGCCCCCCGCTTGGCGACCGCCCGCGCTGCCGCAGATGCGGCATCACCAGGGCGATCTCCTCGCGGATCTGAGCGGCACGCAGGTGAAGGTGCAGATTCTGCACCTGGGATCGCAGGGCCGCCAGCTGGCCGGCCGGCGCTTCCGGTCGATGCGGCGGCCTCCCCAGCGGCCGCGGCTCCAGACTCGTGAGGGCGGCCTGCAAGCAGTGCTTACGCAGCGTGTGCAAGCGCCGCTCGCTCAGACCCAAAGCCAGCGCCGCCTCCCCTGCGCTCTGCTGTCCCGACAACACTTCCAGCAACCCCGCTAGCCGAGCTTTCGCCACCTCCGAACCCTCCAGCTGCTGCACCAGTGCCGTCCACTGGGGCTTTCGTCCTCGGGTCATGGCCCCACCCTCCGCCAAGGAAAAGCAAGCCGGGACAAGCAACCGTTGCTCGACCCGGCTTGCCGTCATCTCAGTTTAGCTGCCCTTGCTTTCGCCTCCATCCAGAGGCTCAGGGTGCGGGGAGGGCCGCTTCGGGGACGGTTTCCATCGCGGGAAGGACCGCAGCAGGAGTCGGGGCCTGGTCGTCGCCCGGCGCTTGCAAGAGGGCCGCCATCCGCAAGGCCCGCGCCGTGGGCCGGCGTTGCCGCTGCTTGCCGGCACCAGGCAGGGGTGTAGGCGACGGTAGCGGAGCCAGCCCCACCGTCCGCCGCGTCGCCCGCGCCAGCGCCTGCTGGCGGGCACACTGCCGCCGCAGTTGTTCGCACTCGCGACGCAGAGCGGACAGTTCACCGCCGGCGCCGCCGCGGCCTTTGCGGCGGCGGTCCTCACAGGCCGCTACCAGGCCCGCCAAGGCACGCAGCTCCAGTTGGTAGTAGCGCGCCAGCGACAGCTCCAGCGTCCGTGCCGCCTCGCGCGGGGTCTGGGCCCCCGCCAGCACCTCCAGAATGGCGGCCGCCAGTTGCCGCGCTGCCGGACTGGCGTCGGCAAAGGGACCCGCGCTGACGGCAGGAGTCGGCGTGGCCACGGCCGGCCCTGCCTCGGGAGCCGCGGTGCCCGACCGTGGTTGCCGCTTGGCCTTGTGGTTCATGACGCACCTCCTTGCTGCGGATGCAACGTCTCGCCGAGCCGGCGCATCCCCTCGTCCAAAGGCGAGCTGCCCGGCGGTGGGGGGTCGTGGACGTCGCCGGGGTGGATGCCGGCCACCACGCCTTGCGGGCAGACGGGCTGGGGCAGCACGGTCGGTCGGGCAGCGGCGGGCTCCGATCCGCCGCCGGCGCCCGGCAGGGGCGCGGCCGCAGGCGGGGCCAGGTCTACCTCCTTGCGCACGCCCTCGACGCCGGTCAGGATCACACGTTCGCCCTCGGCGTGCAGGCTGAAGGGCTTGCCGCCCACCTGGCCCGTCAGGTAGAACGGCTCCTTCGGTACGCCGTGTCGCGCCAGCTCCAGGGCGTTGGCCGCCACTCGCACCTTGAGCGTCCGCAGCACCTCCGGGGCGGCGCCGAAGAAGCGGTCGGCCGGCACTAGGCCGCCGATCCCCTGGTGCGGACGCTGGAAGTTGTAATGGTCGATGAACAGGCCGATGCGGCTGCTGGGCATCGCCCAGGTCGAGAAACACCGCGGCCTCGACGCACTCCCGCCACAGCGTCCCCCAGAAGCGTTCGATCTTGCCCAACGTCTGCGGGTGACGCGGTGAGGCCACCACCTGGCGGACGCCGCGTTTGTCCAGCTCCTTGCTGAAGGCGCTCTTGCCGCGCCAGGTGACATACTGGCTGCCGTTGTCGGTCAGCACTTCCTGGGGCGGGCCGTAGCTGGCCAGGCCGGCGCGGAACACTTCCAGCACCAGGGCCGCCGACTGGCTGGCGTGCAGGCCGTAGCCGACCAGAAAGCGGCTGTGGTCGTCCAGGAAGGCGACCAGGTAGACGCGGCGGTTCTGGCGCTTCAAGACGAAGGTGAACAGGTCGGTCTGCCACAGTTGGTTGGGGCGGGCCCGCTCGAAGTGCCGGACCTTGTCGGGATGGGGCCGAGTGGGTCCTTCTTCGGTCTGGTAGCCGGCTTCATGTAGGACGCGGGCGACGGCTTGGGGGCTGGCGGGCAAGGCCGGGCCACGCAAGAGCAGGGCACTGATCTTCTCGCAGCCCCAGTCGGGGTTGTCCTGTTTGATCATGAGGATGGCGCGTTTGGTAACTTCGGGCAGGCGGCTGCCGTGGGGTCCGCCGCGGGGCTTGTCTTCCAGGCCCGCCGGACCTTCGGCCTCGAATTTCCGCTTCCAGGCGTAGAGGGTATGCTTGGAGAGGCCGACGAGGGCGGCGAAGTCGCCGGCGGGCAGACCGCTGCGTCGCCAGGTGTCCAGCAGCAGCAGGCGCTGTTGGGCGGTCAGGTTGACGGCGGGGCCGTCGTTTTTGGCAGCGAGTCGTTTGCCGCGTGGGGGCTGGCCCAGTCGCGGGAGCCGCGGCGGGTCGGCTTCAACGGTCTGGGGCCGTGCGTCCTGCGGTTGGGGCGGATTGGGGTCGTCGTCGCCTTGGTCCTCCGAGAGAATCGGAGGAGGGAGGGGGGTGTCGGCCGTGGGCGGTCGTGGTGGGGAGGCGCCCGGGTAAGTAGCGGGACGCTGGGGTTGGAGGGGTTGGGAAGGGACGGACATGGCTGCTCCTTTCTGGCGGCTGGACCGCCACCCCGAAGGAGCGAATTCCGGAACTACTTTCTTGCTTGTTTTCTGCCAGAATTTCGGCGAGGATTACAGGATTCAAAGGGACACCGAGTCGGGCAAGAGTTGCCTCAAGGGTGGCAACTCCTTCCATCGGCACTCTCAGCCGGTCACCCGGTCGCATTGCGGTTTTTCCTTTGAAATCCCCCTCCGGGGGATCGTATAATATGCTTTTTCGTGTTCTGCTGGATTCCGCCTGTCGATGCGAGAACTGGCCAAGGCGTCGTGGCGTGAGCACCCGCTACACTCAACCTTTGGGAGTATCCGTGTCGCCATCAGGGAGGATCAGGTGGTCCAGACACGTTGGGCATTCAGGGCCGTGCGTGCGTCGCGCACGGCACTTCAAGCACGTACCCGCGGGAGGCGAATTCCTGAACTACTTATCGCCCGAAAAGCTGCCACATTTTCGTAGAGGGCACAGTGTAATCCTCGCCGAAATGGTGGCAGAAAACAAGCATGAAAGTAGTTCCGGAATTCGTCCCTTTCGGCGTGCCCATACCCCTCCTGAAAGGGCTGTCACGGTTGATCATTTCCGTCTCTGCCACCCTGGCACTCCACCGAACCTGCGACCCGCGATCGTGAACGGGCGGCCGGGTCTATGCCTCACCAGCATCTCTTGAGCGAACTCAGCTCGACCGGGCGTACCGTTGCTCAGCCCGCAAACGCTCTCGCCATGGAGGTTGACATGTTCCGGCGGTGAGGGGACTCGCGCGACAAAGTTATTCATACCGATCTTCAAGCCATCGCGACCAGATGGCGATCTCCGCGCAGCCCCAGGACAGCGTAACGCCCAACCCCAACGCTTGGCTTGGGCCTCCGTGTGCGAATTGAGCGACCTTCCCGTTCCAGGGTTGGGATACGTGTGGTTAAGCACGCCTGGTGGACCAGGGGAGTGGTGTCGAGGGGTCCGTTGGCACCGGTTTTCCCTTGATGTTTACGTGCCCTTTTGCCCTCATCGTGTTGTCGCCCGCTAGGAGAGACACCATGAAAGAGGCTATCGGGTACGTGCGAGTCAGCAGCGAAGAACAAGCCGACAGCGGTCTGGGCCTCGAAGCCCAGCGACAGCGGATCATCGCCTTCTGCGCGATGAAGGGGCTGCGGCTGGCGGAAGTGTTCGAGGACGCCGGCGTGTCAGGCGGCAAGCCGTTGTCCACCCGACCGTCGGGATACCGGCTCCTGAGTGCCGCGCGTCGGGACAAGGTGGTCGTGGTTGCCAAGCTGGACCGGCTGTTCCGCTCGGTCGCGGACGCGGCCGGAGTCATCGCCGACTTCGACAAAAAGGGCATCGAGCTGGTGGCCATCGCCGAGGGCTTCGACATGACCAACCCCTACGGCCGGGCGATGGCCCAGATGGCCAACGTCTTCGCCGAGCTGGAGAGGGCCATGATCCGCGAGCGGACAAAGTCCGCGATGCAAGTCAAGCGATCACGGGGCGAGCGGATTAGCGGCCACGCCCCGTTCGGCTGGGACTTCGGACCCGACGGCCATCTGGTGGAGAACGCTCGCGAGCAACAGATCATCGCCAGGCTTCGTCGGTTGCGTGCGGAGGGGTTGTCCTACCGGGGCATCGCTACCCGATTGGACAGGGACGGCATCCGCCCGAAGCGCGGAACCCAATGGATTCACACGACCATCAAGGGCATCCTGGCGAGGAACGTCGCCTAGACCGTCGTCGTGCGCCGCAAGTGGGCATAAGGCGGGAGAGTCATCAGGCGCTGATCCTCCACCGGCCCGCCCACCGTGAAGTGATAGAGGTCCTGAAACTCGTCCCCGGCCAGCCCCAGCAGCTCGTGAAACGTGTCGTCGAAATAGCAGCCGATGCCCGTGGAGCGCACGCCCGCGGCCTCGGCTTCCAGGTATAACACCTGGCCGAGAACCCCCGCCTCCCAGAATAGCCTGCGATACCACCAAGCGCCCCTGCCGCGGAGCGTCGGACCGAAGTCGGCAATCATGCCCAGGCTGAAGGCGCCCTCCGCAGCGATTTCTTGATGGCAGCTAACCGTTTGGGCGAGCTGTCGCAGGTCACCCCGCATCAAACAATGCAGCCGCAGATGCCCCGGGCAGTCCGCCAACTGTTCCCAAAGGAAATCAGGCCGCAAGGCACCCCTCAGTCGGTCGTGAATCCTCGAGTCGCGTTCCAGCAGATACAGTCCGGGGGCCAGGCCCGCGACGCGGTGCACAAAAATGCCCGCATGCAGTTGCGGCGACCAGGACAACGCATCCCAGGGCGGCACTCTGGGGCGTGGTAGCAGGTGATCGAGCATTCGGTAGAAGGTTTCCGCGGGGATCGAGGTCTGCCCGTCCAGAGCCAGGCAGCTGCGGCGCTGGCGAATCACGGTTGCCGCTGGGGCGTGACAGGGGGAGAGCAACGGCGGCAAGGGAGTGTGGTCGCCGCTTCCCAGGCCCGCTGTCGTCGGCTTCCAGGTGGCCTGGGCGACCTCGTCGATCACGTCCCACTCTACGTGCAAGGCACTGAGCGGGTTGGCCCGACCGGCCCAGCGGCCCGCACGGACCGTTTCCCAGGGCAGCGTCCGCGGTGGCGAGGACACCGGCTCGACAGACACCAGGATCAGGCCATCCGGATGTTCGCGGTCGAGCGGATCAACTTCGGCGAAATCCGCGGCGCGATCGAGTCCCAGCATGGCCGCGACTTCATCGTCCGAGGGGGTGTCGAGCAGCAGCGCCGACCAGCCCAGGGCGGCCGCGGCATAGCGCACCGCGGCGAGGGCGTGGCCGGCGTCGTGCTGGCAATAGCGAAAGGCCCGCTCGCCATATTTCCAAGCCTCCCGCCAGTGGATCGACGATAGCCCTACCAAGAAAGAGCCCGCCGGCAACGCCCTGGCGAACTCGGTCGCCGCGTCCCCCTCCAGCAAGCAGCGCCGCTCCAGGCAATGGTCGCGGCTGACGTAGTGATAGACGCCGGCCTCGAAGTGCGGCAGAGGCGGCAGGAGGGCGTAACCCTCGGTGGGGTGCAAGTTGCCGCTGCTGGGGTTGCAGCGCAGGGCCCAGCGGTTGCCCCGGAACTCCTTCCAGGCCGACAGGCCAAGGGCCAGCTCCAAAAGGATGGCGATGTTCCGCAGGTCCAGCGGCCGGGCCGGCACCGCGAAGGGGGTGTACAAATCGGCGAAGGGCGTAGTCAGGCCGTTCGCCGCCAGCGGCAGATCAACCCGAATGGTGCCTTCGAACGTGCGGAACGGGTCGGGTTGATTGGCCCAGTCGAGGTAGCCTGGCGACCGAGCATAGCGGTCCAGGTGATGCTTGGTTTGCTGATGATAGGAAAGCGCGAAAGAGACTGGGTCACCCGTGCCCCTGGTTTCAGAAACGGCGTCGTGGCGCAGCCTCTGCAAGGGACGGGATGGGAGAGGAAGGGGTTCGGGGTCCGACAAAGGTGAATCCTCGCCAACCGATCAGGTCGAACGGAAGGAACAAAGGTCATGATAGCAGGTCCTGGAGGGATGCACTTTCGTCGGCAAAAACCCGCTGGGCTTTCGTGGCACAGGCTGCCCGGGACGAAGCCGAAGGTCTCCTCGGGCCGACGGGGGTCGCCGCATGGCTTAGGGTTCGGGCCGTGCAGGAGAGAGCATCCTGGCCTTGAGGCTGCGAATGGTCGGCTAGGCTGGCTCGGAGGAGGCCAACGGATCGCCGACGTTGGGCCACGTCGGGTTGGAAACGTCCGGTCGGCCCCAGGCGCTCAACGACAAGAGGCCCCGCCGACGTGGGGCCTCCTGGGCGAAACGGCTTACGCCTGGGGCTACGCCGCCCCGTTGCGGGCGAACTTGCCACGCTCGGTCTTCCGGAACCGAGCGTCCTTGCCCTTGGCCACGATCTCGCGCTGTAGGGCGGAGTAGAGGGTGGCCTCGGGGGTCCGTCCCTTGGGCGAGGTCCAGTAGCCCTTGGCGGCCATCGTCACGATCATCTCCTTGCATGTCATCGGTTGGCCGCTCTCCTCCAGCACCTTGGCGGCCGCGTCCAGGGCGCTGAGCCGCTTCTCCCGCGACTCTTCCGGCGCCTTTCTTCGCTTGGGTTCCCGCCCCGGCGCGCCCTCCGCTGTGGTCGTCTCGGCAGCCGGCGCTGCCGGCCCCACCGCGGGCGGTTCGAGTTCCGAAGATGCCAGCTCCCCTCCGATCGTCTCCGGGAGTGTGTTCGCCGGTTCCGGTTCGGCCTGCGGCAACTCGCTCTCCTCGGTCGGCTCGGGAACCGACGATGCCGCGGGTGACCCGTCCTGGTCCCCGTCGTCGGTCGCGGCGAGTATCTCGATGGGCCGTTCGGCGAGCGAATCGCGGCGCCAGGTGACCTGTTCGCCGTCGTCCCAGCGGACCTTAACCGAGAGGGCGTTACACCAGACGATGCGCCCCCCGACGCCGTCGTCGGTGCAGCGCACCCGGCTGCCGATCTTCAACGCCGGCTGGCCGCTGCTGTTGCTAACTGGAGTCTTCTTCTTCGCGCTCATTGTGGTTCTCCGCTGGTGAGTCTTCGATCCTGTTGGCTGCCATCCTCAGGCGGCGGGAGCCACCCGCCGCGACGCCCTCGCGGGCGTTTCGGCTTCAGTGGACGGGTACGGTCACGATCCGCCCGGCGTCGTCGCACAGGTAGGCGAACGAGACGCCCGCGGCGGCCAGCCGGTCGGCGTCCCCCCGGCTGACGACCAGGTTCTTGCCCCCCAGCAGGATGGCCTCGCCCCGCCGGCTGGCGAAGCTGTGCTGGATCGCCTCGTGCGCCGACGGGAACTCTACCGCCTCGAACTCGATGGTCGCCTGTTGCTTTGCCATGATGCTTCTCCTTTCGGGCAAATGCCTTACGTCTGAAAACAGCACTGACTTACCTCAGCCGGGGCGGGCACAGCAAGGCAATTCACAGTGGTTTTTTTAGGTTTTTTCCTCGGCCGACAGGGATCGCCGGGCGGACTCACATGGCCCTGCCGCGGTGGCACGCTGGGTTGGCGGGACCGATTCGGGCGATCCCGTTTTGTCCGCGCGCCTCGGCATCGGGTAAGAGAGGGGATGTGAGTCCGTGGAACATGCTTCTTTCGAGCAGAGGAGATCGTCATGCAGGTCGAGCTACGCCCCATCGGCACCATCCGCCCCTACGAGAACAACCCGCGTCAGAACGACGCCGGTGTGGACGCTGTCGCCGCGTCCATCCGGGCCTTCGGGTTCCGCCAGCCGATCGTGGTGGACGAGGAGGGAGTGATCATCGTCGGCCACACGCGCTACAAGGCGGCGTTGAAGCTGGGTCTGGAGATGGTGCCGGTCCACGTAGCCGTGGGAATGACTAAGGCAGAGGCTAAAGCCTACCGGATTGCGGACAACCAGACGGCCACGATGTCAGTCTGGGATGACGACAAGTTGCCGCTAGAGCTGGCCCAATTGCAACAGATGGACTTCGACCTGAACCTGACGGGCTTCTCCGCCGACGAGCTGATGCGTCTGTTGGACTCGGGGACCAACGCAGGACAGTCCGACCCCGACGCCGTCCCCGAACCACCCGACGACCCGATAACGCAGCCGGGTGATCTGTGGCTTTTGGGCAAGCATCGCCTGCTGTGCGGCGACAGCAGCAATCCCGAGGACGTGGACCGACTGCTCGACGGGGCCGCGATCCACTTGGTCAACACGGACCCGCCCTACAACGTGAAGGTCGAACCGAGATCGAACAACGCGATTTCGGCGGGTTTGTCGTCGTTTCAGGGAACGACCCATCACCAATCGCTGGACGTATCTCGTCACCCGGGGAAGTCCCAACCGACTACCAGGAAGCTTCGCGCCAAGGACCGACCCCTCGCCAATGACTTCGTCTCCGACGAGGAGTTCGACCGCCTGCTGCATGCCTGGTTCGGCAACCTGGCCCGCGTACTGGCCCCCGGCCGAGCCTACTACATCTGGGGGGGATATGGGAATGTTTCGAATTACCCTCCGGTCTTGAAGGCGACGGGGATGTATTTCTCGCAAGCAATCATATGGGACAAGCAGCATCCCGTATTGACCCGGAAGGATTACATGGGTGCCCACGAGTGGTGCTTCTATGGCTGGCGGGAAGGCGCCGCCCACCAGTTCTATGGGCCGAATAACGCCACCGACCTGTGGTCGATCAAGAAAGTCAATCCCCAGAACATGATCCATCTGACCGAAAAGCCGGTGGAACTGGCCGCCCGCGCCATGGAGTATTCCTCGCTGCCCGGCGAGAACGTGCTGGACCTGTTCGGCGGCAGCGGCTCGACCCTGATCGCTGCCGAGCAGACGGGTCGCAAGGCGTTCCTGATGGAGTTGGACCCGCCGTATTGCGACGTGATGGTCCAGCGCTTCGAGCAGTTCACGGGCCAGAAGGCACAACGGCAGGGCTAAGGCCCAGAAAACCTGTCAGGAACTGTCACGAGCTGTCATTTGTCGGGGGGCCAGCGATGGCACAGAGAGGCAGGCGCAACGCGGACCACAAGCTGTTGATGGCCTTCGCCTGCGGGGCGACGGTCGAGAGCGCCGCTCGACAGGCCGGCGTCAGCGAGAGCACAGCCCACCGAAGGTTGGAGGACCCGTCCTTCCGCCGGCAGTTGCAGGCGCTGCGAGCCGACTTGGTCCAGCGGACGGCAGGGGCGTTGACGGCGGCCTCCACGGAATCGGTGCGGACGCTGTTGGAGTTGCAGAAGCCATCGGCTCCGCCGGCGGTGCGGTTGGGCGCGGCCCGCTCCATTCTGGAGATCGGCATCAAGATGCGCGAAGCCGCCGACCTGGAAGAACGACTCTCCGCCCTGGAGCAGCAGCTGGGCGTGGCCAATGCCCCCCAGAAGTAGGTTTCCATCTCGTGGGGCCGTCAACCCGCGGGAAGAGAGGTTCGCTCCCGCCTCGACCGGGCTGGCGAACGGGACACCAGCGAAACTCTCCGGATCACGAGTTACCGCGCAAAACTAGACACGGGGATTTGCACCATGACCGTGCGGACGATGGCCAAGAAGCTGGGACGCCTCGAAGCGCTGGCGCGCCAACGGAACGACCGCAACACCGACGTACTGGAGGCGCTGGCGGAGGACCCCGTCCGCATCCTTACCCACGCCGGTATGGAACCCGATGACTGGCAAGCCGGTGTGCTACGCTCCGACGCCCGGCGCATGCTGCTCTTGGCCAGCCGTCAGGCCGGCAAGTCCTCCGTGTCCGCCGCCCTGGCCTTAAAGACGGCGTTACTCCGCCCCCGCTCGCCGGTGCTGCTGCTCTCTCCCTCGCAGCGGCAGTCGGGCGAATTGTACCGCAAGGTGGCGGACCTATTTGGAGCGCTGGGACGGCCGATGGGCGTGACCGCCGAGAGCGCCCTGCGGCTGGAGTTGTCTAACGGCAGCCGCATCGTGGCGCTGCCCGGCGACGAGAAGAACATCCGCTGCTTCTCCGGAGTGGCCCTGCTCGTCATCGACGAGGCCGCTCGCGTGGATGACGCCCTCTACTGCTCCGTCCGACCCATGCTCGCCGTCAGCCAGGGAACACTGGTCGCCCTCTCGACGCCGTTCGGCAAGCGCGGCTGGTTCCATGATGAATGGCATGGGGAGAACGACTGGCATCGCGTCAAGGTCACGGCGGAGCAGTGCCCGCGCATTTCCCCGGAGTTCCTGGCCGAGGAGCGGCGGTCGTTAGGCGAGCGCTGGTTCAACCAGGAATATCGGTGCGAGTTCTCCGAATGCCTGGACGCGGTGTTCTCCTGGGCCGATATCCAGGCCGCCATGAGTGATGAAGTAAAACCACTTTTCCTGGAGTGAAGCGATGGCGCCACGCACTCTCCTGGGCCTTGACCTGGGCCGACCCCACGAGTTTACCGCCCTGGCCGCTGTGCAAGAATCCGGGCTAGACGGACAGGGCCGCGCCGTCTGGGCCTTGCCGCTTCTGACCCGCTGGCCGCTGGGAACGCCTTATCCGGAAATCGTGGTCGCCCTGGCACGGATCGCTGAGAAGCTAACAAAGCCGGTGCTGGTGGTGGATGCCACCGGCGTGGGCGAGGCCATCGTGGACCTGTTCCGCCAGGCAACTCTGCCCGTGGAAGATCTTGTTTCTGTGACCGTCACCGGCGGACAGGAAGCGCACAAGGCGGCGTGGGACCGCTGGTCCTGCCCGCGCAAGGACTTGGCCGGCACCGTCCAGAGCGTGCTGCAAGGCCGCCGGCTCCGGATAGCCAGGGGGCTGCGCGAGTCCGCCACGCTGACACGGGAGTTGGCGGCCTTCCGCATGAAGTCATCATCCCCGACGGAGGAGACCCTCGATGCCTGGCGGCAGCGCGACCAGGATGACCTCGTGCTCGCTGTGGCGCTGGCAGTGTGGCTGGGTGAGTTCGGGCCGCCGCCGGAGATGAACATCGTCCACCTCCGCCTCGGCAGCGTGCCCGCAGCGAGTGCCCTGGCGCCGCAGGTGGTATTCCCAGAAATTCGATACTTCCCGCCGCACGACTCCTTCCAGCCCATGCCCCGTCTCGACGGTGAGGTGCTGTTGGGCTGTCCGGACTTCCGCACGCAGCAGGAGGCCGCCTACTTCCTCGTGGCGGTGCGTCGTGCGCTGCAATTGCCGCCGCCCGGCTTCACCGTGGACGTGACCGAAGACCAGCGCGCAGCCGTCGAGGGGAAGGTCCGGGAGTTGATCTGCCAGCGACGCCTGGGGAAGAGAGCGACGGCAGATTGTTACCAGACTGCCGAAGCCTGAAGGGAGCCGATGTCATGGCCGCAGACTACTTCGTGGGCCTGGACCTGGGCCAGACGCAGGAGTTCACCGCCCTGGCCGTGCTGGAGCGTGCCACGGCGCCCGACCCCGAGGCGGATGGCCGCCAGGTGAATCATTACGCCGTCCGCCACCTGGAACGATTTGAGCTGGGGACTTCGTACACGGCCGTCTGCTCCCGCCTGGCCGAGTTGTTCGCCACCGGTCTCCTGCGCAGCGGGACGCTGGTGGTGGACCAGACGGTGGCGGGACGGCCCATCATACAAATGCTGCGGAGGGCGCAGCTTCGAGCCCGCCTGCGTCCGCTCGCCATCACGACGGGGCAGAAGGCGACCTGCGACGCGGGCGTGCGTCTGGTGCCAAGGAAGGAGCTGGTCAGCACGATGCAAATCTTGCTGCAAGGCCGGCGCCTCAAGGTGTCGCCATCCCTGCCGCACTCGCAGTTACTGGCCGAGGAATTGGCTCAGTTCAAGTCGAAGGCCAAGGCGGTGTCGGAGGAGACGCTGGAGGCATGGAGGGAAGGCCCGCACGACGACCTGGTGTTGGCGGTGGCGATCGCGGCGTGGGAATCGGAGCACCACCGCGAGTTCACCTGGTGGATACCGACCGGAGTATGACATGAACGACCCCACGAGAAGTTACGTGGTCGGGCTGGACCTGGGGCAGACGAAAGACTTCACCGCCCTGGCCGTGCTGGAGCGCCAGGCCCCGCTGAGCGACAACGACAAGCCCGACTATGCGCTGCGGCACCTCAAGCGCTTCGCGCTGGGTACGGCGTACACGGACATCGTCCCGGCCGTAGCTACCCTGCGGAGGACGCCAGCGCTGCGGGACACCCCACTGGTCGTGGACCAGACGGGCGTGGGCCGCGCCGTCGTGGACATGCTGCGGCAGTCGGCCGGCTGGGTCGTGCCGGTCACCATCACGGGAGGCCACGCCGTCACGCGGGCGGATGACGGCTCCTTCCACGTACCCAAGAAGGAGCTGGTGACCGCGCTGCAGGTCGTGATGCAAGCCCACCGACTCCAGATCGCCCGCGGCTTGCCCGACGCCCCGGTCCTCGTCCGGGAACTCCAGCAGTTCCAGGTGCGGATCACCGCGTCGGCCCACGAGACGTTCGGCGTCTGGCGCGAGGGACAGCATGATGATCTTGTGCTAGCCGTGGGATTGGCTTGTTGGTGGGCGGAGCGGATGCCGCCCTTCGAGGCGCCGACGGTGATGCCCATACGGGGCGGCTCACGGCTATTCGATCGCATGGCGCGTGGGCCGTCCAAGGCCCGGCAGGTCGGGCTGTTCGGGCTGGGTCGGCCACAAGGAGGATATTTCCTATGAGTGCCAAGCCTCCCAAATACGTCGCGGGTCTAGACCTGGGCCGTCCCCACGAGTTCACCGCCCTGGCCGTGCTGGAGCGCACCGAGCAGGCGATGCCCACCGATCCCAATCGGTCGGTACGCCACTACGCGGTGCGGCACCTGGAGCGCCTGCCGCCCGCGACGCCCTACCCGGAAGTCTTTGCCCACCTGGCGGAAGTGTTCGCCAGGCCGCCCCTTCGCGACAGCCGGCTGGTGGTGGATTACACGGGCGTGGGCCGGCCAGTCCTGGACATGCTGCGCAAGGCGCGGGTGGGGGCCAAAGTGATTCCCTTGTTTGTCACCTCGGGGAAAGGGTCCTCGTCGGACGATCGGGGCGGCTGGATGGTCTCGCGGCAGGAGCTGGCCTCGACCTTGCAAG
The DNA here is from genome assembly GCA_963767535.1 of uncultured Planctomycetota bacterium. Lineage (GTDB taxonomy): Bacteria > Planctomycetota > Planctomycetia > Gemmatales > Gemmataceae > JAJPHU01. The sequence continues at coordinate 930,851 of CAVYEC010000003.1, read as the reverse complement.
TTCTGTTGCAGTCCCGAAGGCTGCGGGTTGCACCGGCGCTGCCGGAGTCTGCGACGCTGGCGCGGGAGTTGGCCTCGTTCCAGGTGAAGGCGGCTGCCGCGGCGACCGAGGAGCTGGACGCCTGGCGGGCGGGGGCACATGACGACCTTGTGCTGGCCGTGGCGGTGGCTTGCTGGCTGGGCGAACACGCGATGTGGCCCCTCCTCGTCTGGCTCTAAGCGAGCGGATGCCGGATGCGGACGGCCTACCGCAAGAGCGGGAACCCGAACAAATCATCGGGGTGTGTGGAGGCGGAACTCATGACTGCGTTCTTCGTCGGCCTGGACCTTGGACAGACGCGGGACTTCACCGCCCTGGCCGTGCTGGAATGCCAGAACCCGGAAATGAACACGGACAAGCCGGATTACTCCCTGCGGCACCTTCGACGCTTCCCCTTGGGCACGCCGTACACCGAGATCGTTCCCGCCGTCGCGGCCCTGGTCCGCTCCGGCCCGCTGGCGGAGTCGCCCGTGGTCGTGGATCAGACGGGCGTCGGCCGCGCCGTGGTGGACATGATGCGCCAGGAGATCGGCTGGGTGGTGCCGGTGACCATCACCGGCGGACACGCCATCACCGTCACCGAAGACCGTTCCTTCCACGTCCCCAAGAAGGAGCTGGTCAGCTGCCTGCAGGTCATGATGCAGTCGCGCCGCCTCCGCATCGCCCGAGGTCTGCACGAGGCGGCCGTCCTCGTCCGCGAGTTGCAGCAGTTCCAGGTCAAGATCACTCAGGCGGCTCATGAGACGTTCGGCGTCTGGCGGGAGGGCCAGCATGATGACTTGGTGTTGGCGGTGGCGCTGGCCTGTTGGTGGGCGGAGCGCAACCCGCCCCTGGGCGAGAATGCCTTTGGAGGAGGTGGCGAGAGCCTGTTCGCCAACCCGCCCGAAGGAGTATTCCTGACATGAACTATCCGGCCGTCCGTCATTTCGTGGGCCTGGACTTCGGACAGCCCAGCGAGTTTACCGCCCTGGCCGTGCTGGAACGACCGGTGATCTTTGGCGAAGACGTGCCGTCACACCGCAGGCCCACCTACGCCCTGCGTCACCTGCGACGATTCCCGCTGGGCACGCCCTATCCGGCGATTACTCATGAAGTCGTTTCGCTGCTGGGAAGCCCGCGTATATCGGACCCGACGCTGGTCGTGGACCAGACGGGCGTCGGCCACGCCGTGGTGGAGATGTTGGCCGACGCCCTGCGCGGTCGGGTCTCCTGCCTGTTCTTCCCCGTGACACTTACGGCCGGACACGCGGTCACGGGCGGAGATGCGGGCATTCTGCATGTGCCCAAGAAGGAGCTGATCGGCACGCTCCAGGTGCTGTTACAGACCCGGAGACTCCAGGTGGCCCGCACGCTGCCCGAGGCGGCCGTGCTCGTCCAGGAGTTGGAGAACTTCCGCACCAAGGTCACGACGGAGAAGAATGAGACGTTGGAGTCGTGGCGGGAAGGCCAACACGATGATCTTGTGTTGGCGGTGGCGATGGCGGCATGGCTGGGAGAGCAGGCGCTGACGACAGAAGACGACCTGCCGGAAGAACCGATGCTGGAGCAAGTCATCGTCATGTGAGAGGAGGGGGCTCATGAGCGCGTTCTACGTCGGTCTGGACCTGGCCCAGCCGCACGAGAGCACTGCCCTGGCCGTCCTCGCCAGAGAGGTCGTCGCCCAACAGACGATCTATTCCGTCCGGCACCTCGAGCGCTGGCCTCCTGGAACGCCCTATCCCCACATGGCAAGAGAGGTAAGTCGCTCTGCTGGGATCGAGGGAACTACGTAGCTGCCGGCTGGTGGTGGATCAGACGGCGGTGGGCCGGTCGGTGGCATCAATGTTTCGCCCCGGCGGTTCCATCACGGTGCTGCCAGTGCTGATCAGCTCCGGCCACGCGGTCACGCGCGGCGAGGACGGCTGCACCCATGTCCCGAAGAAGGAGTTGGTCTCCGCCATGCAAGCGCTGCTGCAGACCCGGCGGCTCCAGGTGGCCTCTCGCTTGCCTTTGGCCGAGGCGCTGTCGCGCGAAATGGCGTCGTTCCGGGCGGCGGTCAAGTTGTCCGGAAGCGAGGAGGACTTGAGTTCGCGCGAGCAGGACCACGATGATTTGGTGCTGGCGGTGGCGTTGGCGGCCTGGGAGGGGGAGCGGAACCCGCCGAGTTTCGGACAGCCGCTGATCTTGCATGACCGGGGATGGAGGGCGTTGGGAGGTGGGTTCTGACAAGGCGGTGCGAGAGGGCGTCGGAACGCGATCCGAGCTGGCCTGCCTGGCGCGGTGTTGTCACATGATGGCGAGCAGTCCGGATCGTCCACCCGCCTTCTTTATGATAATTGATTGGGATGCCCGCCGGTCCGATAAGCGTTTCGCCCAGTAGGTCAGCGTACTACGAAGGCGTTTGGGACGCGAGAGTCAAGCACCGGATCGAGACATCCGCTCCGGAATCTTCCGCCCACCCGGACGGCGCTCTCGTTGAACTGCGCATGTCTGTGAACAACCGTCGCGATTGTCTAGCGGACAGGTAGGGAATCACGCCAGCGGGACGAGGTCGGACCAACGCCGGTCCCTCCCGCGAACACTGTCCGGCGCAAGCGGAGTGTTGGTGCCGCACGCAATGAGATAGAAGTAGATCGGTCGAGGAACGGTGGGACGCTGCCAACAGATCCGTCACTCTCGGCATCTTGAGTTAGGGGCTATCCCGCGGGTGGAGACTTTGGTAGACTTTCCAAGGATCTTTTCTGTGCCTGGAGAATAACAGTAGTCATGACCAAGCTGAACGAGTACGTGAAAGTCGCGGAAGCTGCCAAGATTCTCGGGGTCTCGCAAAACACGTTGCGCGCCTGGGCCGAGACTGGAATAATTCCGGTCCACCGCAACCCGGCGAATGGCTATCGACTTTTCCGGCGGACTGACCTTGACATTTACTTGGCAAAGGTCGCAACCCCGACGAAGAACTAAGGCACGGTGGCCATGGGCAGCCTGTTCGCATGTATGGCTACTTAACGACACGAATCGGAAAGGCGGCTGGGGCTGGCAATGCCAGAGCCCTAAGGGATAAATCGAATGGACGTTTTTCGACTGCGCGACACGGTCATCCATGAGTATGCCGACTACGTCCGCAGCTTCGTTCAGATCCGCGAAGTCGCACTGCGCGAATACGTGGAGCAAAGCCTGACGGATGAAGCGCTGTGGCCGCAGCCGCTGATCCAGATGAACCCTACTTTCGAGTTCGGAGGGCTTATTGACGACCTAGTGAAGGAGGGGAAGCTTCACGCCGAGTGCCAGAAAATATTTCGAATCAAGACCGTAACCGACCCCCTCGGCATGCCAATGCGTTTGCATCGGCATCAGATTGACGCAGTTCATTCGGCCAGTCGCGGCAAGCATTACGTACTTACCACCGGAACCGGATCGGGCAAGAGCCTGGCATACCTCGTGCCGATCGTGGATCACGTGCTTCGAGTCGGGCGTGGCAACGGAATCAGGGCCATTGTCGTGTATCCGATGAATGCTCTGTGCAACAGCCAGTACGGGGAACTCGAAAAGTTCTTGCGCTTGGGCTACGGAGCAGGCAACGAACCGGTTCGGTTTGATCGCTACACCGGGCAAGAAGATCAGCAACGTCGCGACGAGATCGCGGCAAATCCACCGGACATCCTACTCACCAACTATGTCATGCTCGAACTGCTGCTGACTCGCCCCTTCGAGCGTAAAATCATCAATGCCGCGCGCGGGCTTCGGTTTTTCGTACTTGATGAACTTCACACATACCGCGGCCGCCAAGGCGCCGATGTCGCGATGCTTACTCGACGCGTGCGGGAAGCATGCCAAGCAAAGGACCTACTCTGTGTCGGCACTTCTGCGACGATGGCGAGTGGTGGCAGCTTTGCTCAACAACGCAAGGAGATTGCAGAGGTTGCCGGTCGCCTCTTTGGTGCCAAGGTCGAACCTGATGCCGTCATCGGCGAGACCCTGACTCGGGCCACTCGGGAGTACGATTTTTCGGCCCCGGACAATCTATCTCAACTCCGAGCCGACATTGAGGGATCCTCGATCCCAACCGACTATCCAGGGTTCGTGGCGACGATGATGGCCAGCTGGCTGGAGGCGACTTTCGGTCTCCGCCGGGACTCGGAGGACAATCGCCTCGTTCGTGCGAAGCCGCTATCGATCAGCGGGGAACTTGGGGCTGCGCGAAAGCTCAGTCAGATAACGAGCATTGGCGAATCGACATGTGCAAACGCAATTCGGTCTTGGTTGCTTGCTGGTCACACATGTCAGGCGAACCCGGAGACAACTGCCAAACCGTTCGCGTTTCGTCTGCATCAGTTCATCAGTCGCGGTGACGCCGTTTTCGCCTCTCTGGAGGACGTTGGACAGCGGTACTTCTCGCTGAGCGGACAGCAATTCGTCCCTGGCGATCGAAGCCGGCACCTTTTCCCATTGGCCTTTTGTCGCGAATGTGGAGCTGAATACTACACGGTCTGGAAAGTGACCGACCAGGAAACAAAGTCGGTTGCGTTTAAGCCCCGCAACTTGTCGGACCGAGGCTTGGACGATGAACAGGGTGAAGCTGGCTTCTTATACCGCGATGCCGAACGGCCTTGGCCAGATGACCCCGAGGAAATCGTTCAGCGTGTCCCGGAAGAATGGATCGAGGAGAGCGGCGGGAAGTCACGCGTTCGATCCACTTTGCGGAAAGATGTGCCGACAAATGTGCGGATAGCGCCCAATGGCGAGGTCAGCCCTGACGGGCTGGCTTTTGCCTTTCTGACCTTGCCGTTCCGCTTCTGCCTTTGCTGCGAGGTTTCGTACCGGGCGCGGCGGGGGGAATCGGATTTTGGACGGCTGGCGACTTTGGCTACAGGCGGCCGAAGCACTGCCACGACCATTCTGAGCTTGTATGCGGTGCGCTTTCTCCGGGCGGAAGCTTCGTTGCAAGAGCATGCCCGCAAGCTGCTGAGTTTCACCGACAACCGGCAGGATGCCTCTCTGCAAGCTGGCCATTTCAACGATTTTGTCGAGGTGAGCTTGCTGCGTGCTGCACTTTACAAGGCGGTTGCAGCAGCCGGCCCTGACGGAATCTCCCACGACGAACTCGCCCAAAAGGTATTCAAGGCCCTCGCTTTGCCGCTTGACTTGTACGCTCGTGAACCGGGAGTTCAATTCGCTCAGCGTGCTGAAACCGACAAGGCGTTTCGCAACGTCCTCGGCTATCGGCTGTATCGGGACTTGAAGCGTGGGTGGCGCGTCACCTCGCCCAACCTGGAACAGTGTGGCCTGCTGAAGATTGATTACCCGTCACTTGATGAACTGTGTCAGGCGGAAGACCTCTGGCAGGGTTGTCATGCTGCCTTGGTCATGGCTGCGCCAAAAGTTCGCGAACGTATCGCAAGGGTTCTGTTGGACTACCTGCGCCGCGAGTTGGCCATCGATGTCGATTACCTCAAGGGAGACTTTTTCGAGCGCCTCCAAATGCAGAGTTCCCAGCGGTTGCGCTCGCCCTGGGCAATCGACGAGCAGGAAAAACCGGAACTGGCTTCCGCTGTGTTCCCACGTGCCCGCGGCCCGCATGATCGCATGTATTTTTCCTACCTCTCAGGTCGGAGTGGGTTCGGCATTTTCTTGGGACGTCGCGGGACGTTTCCTGAGTTCGAGCACACTGGCGCCAAGTTGCGCCTTGCCGATAAAGACGCCATCCTGCGCGATCTATTTCGTGTGCTGAAAAATGCTCAATACCTCGTCGAGGCGGCCGAGCCCACAGGTGATAACCCAGTCCCCGGTTACCAGTTGTCTGCTTCCGCAATGTGTTGGCACGGGGCGGATGGGACGGTCGCTTTTCACGACCCTGTTCGCGTCCCAAACCCGCCGGAAAAAGGGGGCCGGACGAACAAGTTCTTCGTCAAGTTCTATCAGCATGTGGCCGGGGAGTGTCGAGGTCTGGAGGCTAGGGAGCATACGGCCCAAGTTCCGTATGACGAGCGCGAGCAGCGGGAAAAGGACTTTGGCAATGGAAAGCTACCGGTGCTCTACTGCTCCCCGACGATGGAACTCGGCGTCGATATTCGGCAGCTGAACGTTGTGAACATGCGTAACGTGCCGCCGACGCCGGCCAATTATGCTCAGCGGAGTGGTCGCGCTGGCCGAAGTGGTCAACCCGCATTCGTGTTGACCTACTGCGCCACGGGCAATTCACACGATCAATACTTCTTCCGCCTGCCGGACCGGATGGTTTACGGTGCGGTGTCCCCACCCCGTCTCGACCTGGCAAACGAAGACCTGATTAAAGCCCACGCCTACGCTGTCTGGCTGGCCGAGACCGAGACCTTCCTGGGCAATTCGCTCACCGAGATTCTGGATGTTCAGGGCGTCAAGCCCTCCTTGGCGCTTCTCCCAAGCGTTCGCAATAGCTTGACCCGCGCCGGTGTTCTCGAAGCAGCCTACCGTAAGACCAGTTCCATCCTTAAGACGATGGAGGAAGACCTGCGCGAAGCACCGTGGTACACCTCGGAATGGCTGAAGCTCGTACTTGACCACACGATGCAGGAATTCGAGGCCGCTTGTAACCGCTGGCGCAGCCTGTTTCGTTCCGCGAAAGCGCAGTTCGAGTATCAAAACTCGATCATCGCCGATGTTGCCCGCCGACCAATGTGGGAGGAAGCGAAGCGTTTGCGGCGAGAGGCTGAAGCGCAAATCGAACTCCTCACGGATGCCAAGAACGTGATCCAGTCGGACTTCTACAGCTATCGGTACTTCGCCAGCGAAGGCTTCCTGCCCGGTTACAACTTCCCGCGTTTGCCGTTGTCGGCTTACATCCCGGCACGACGCCGCATTCAGGGAAAAGACGAGTTTCTATCCCGGCCCCGCTTCTTGGCAATTTCCGAATTTGGCCCACGAAGCATCATCTACCACGAAGGATCGCGTTACATCGTCAACAAAGTGATTCTGCCCGTCGGATACCGGAAGGAACCGACGGATGAAGGGGAAGCGATCACGGTCTCGGTAAAGCAGTGTGTCGGTTGCGGTTACATTCACGAACTTGATGCCACAGAAGCCGGCCCCAACTGCTGCGAGAATTGCGGAAGCGCCGACCTCGACCGCATTGACCGACTGCTCCGCCTTCAAAACGTTTCGACGAAACGTCGGGATCGCATCACCAGCGACGAAGAAGAACGCACGCGCATGGGCTACGAAATCCGCACTGGCTTACGCTTCAAAGAGGTCAGTGGGGTCGCTTTGTTCCAAGTGGGAGAAGTCGCTGGGGCAAATGGGGCTGCACTCAAACTCACCTACGGCGACGCTGCGGACATGTGGCGCGTCAACCTGGGATGGCGGCGACGTGCCGAAAAGAATCGCCTCGGATTCGTCCTCGATATGGAGAAAGGCTATTGGCAGCGCTCCGACCAACTGCCCGACGAGGAAGACCCTGCCGACCCGCTCGGTGCAAAAACGGAACGCGTCGTTCCCTTTGTTGAGGATCGCAGGAACTGCCTCATCATCGAACCCACAACGCAGCTTGATCCGAAGACCATGACCTCTCTTCAAGCTGCGATCAAGAAGGCGATTCAAGCCATCTATCAGCTTGAGGACAACGAACTGGCGGCCGAGCCACTTCCATCTTCCGGCAATCGCCGCCGCATCCTACTTTACGAATCAGCCGAAGGTGGCGCGGGCGTGCTACGTCGGCTGCTCGACAATGGGAACAGCCTGGCGGAAATCGCAACGGTAGCACTGCGGATTTGCCACTTCGACCCCGAAACTGGCGAGGATCGCCACCGAGCCGCTGGAGCCTCGGAAGACTGCGAAGCAGCGTGCTACGACTGCCTCATGAGCTATGCGAACCAGCGTGAACACGAATTGCTTGACCGAAAGATGCTGCTGGATTTCCTTCGAGACTTACAGTCCAGTCGCGTAGAGGCTTCGCCCAGCCCGAAGCCGTTCGCCGATCATCTGGCAACGCTGAAAGCCGGCTGCGATAGCGAGCTTGAAAAGGCTTGGCTCGACTTCCTGGCATTGCGCGGCCATAGACTTCCTTCGATCGGGCAGAAGTATTACGCGCAGTGTTCCACCCGCCCGGATTTCGTTTACGAGCGGGAACACATCGTAATCTACTTGGACGGTCCACCACACGACTTCCCTGAGCGACAGCAGCGTGATGCCGACGCATCGACCCGAATGGAAGACCTCGGTATCACCGTACTTCGGTTCCATCACCAAGACGACTGGGTTAGAATCATCGCCCGATACCCAAACGTCTTCGGCATCGCACAGACACCCACCACGGCACCGCCGGCAAACCAGTAATGGAGGCAACATGGCGTTCAGTGCGGGATCGCTGGTGAAGGTCCGAGGCCGCGAATGGGTCGTCCTCCCCGATTCACAGGACGAGTTCCTGATTGTGCGCCCGCTGGGCGGAACGGATGCCGAGGTCGCTGGCATCGATACGGCCCTGGAAACGGTCGAGGAAGCCCGGTTCGCCTTACCCGATCCGTCCCGGCTTGGCGACTACCAAGGCTGCCGCATGCTCCGCGACGCCATTCGGCTCGGGTTCCGTTCCAGCGCGGGGCCATTTAGGTCGTTTGGTCGCATTGCGGTCGAACCGCGTGCTTATCAACTCGTGCCGCTGTTGCTCGCGTTGAAGCTCGACCCGATTCGGCTGTTGGTCGCGGACGATGTCGGCATCGGCAAGACGATCGAAGCGTTGCTCATCGCGAAAGAAATGCTCGATCGAGGAGAAGTCAACCGACTCGCCGTCCTTTGCCCGCCGCACCTGGCGGAACAGTGGCAAGAAGAACTGCATGACAAGTTTCACATCGATGCTGAACTCGTCCTGGCCAGCACTGCCAACAAGCTCGACCGGCTTTGCGGGAATCGATCCGTATTTGAGGCGTTTCCATTCACCGTCGTGTCGATGGACTACATCAAGTCGGAATCGCGACGTGAGGATTTCGTTCGCGCATGTCCGGAACTGGTCATCGTCGATGAAGCCCACACCTGCACCCTGCAAGGCCAGGCAGGCCGGGGAACCGGTCGGCAACAGCGGCACCACATGGTGCAGGCCCTGGCGAAAAACCCCGCCCGGCATGTGCTTCTCGTAACAGCCACGCCACATAGCGGTAATGAAGAAGGCTTCCGATCGCTGCTCGCCCTGCTCAAGCCAGAGTTTGGCAATCTGCCCCTCGACCTCTCGGGCGACCAGAATCGCCGTCAACGTGAAGAGTTGGCTCGCCACTTCGTGCAGCGCCGGCGAGCCGACATCCGCAAATACCTGGAATTCGACACCGCTTTTCCCGACCGCCTGGAGCAAGAACAGACGTACCAGCTCGGCAAGAATTCCGACTACCAGCGGTTGTTCGAGCGTGTCCTGAATTACGCCCGCGAAGTGGTCAAGGACGCTCAGGCACTGGCTAAAGTCCGCCAGCGAGTTTGCTGGTGGGCCGCCCTCGGTATGCTGCGAGCCTTGGCCAGCAGTCCGGCGGCGGGTGCAGCAGCCCTCCGCAGCAAGATTCGCTCGATCTCTGCCCAGAGCCCAGAGGAAGTCGATCAGGTAAGCCGGCCGCTCGTCTTCGACGAAGACCTCGACGAAACCGCCGAAGCCCCGGACGTCATCCCCGGTTCCGACGTATCGGAACTTGAAACCGATACTTCAACAGTAAGCCGGGAACGAAAAAAACTGCTGGAGCTAGCTCGTGCGGCAGAAGAGTTGCAGGGGGATAAGGATCCGAAACTCAAGAAGGTCGTGCAGATCGTCAAGAACCTCGTTGTCGAGGGGCACCGGCCGATCCTGTTTTGCCGCTTCATCGCCACGGCAGAGTACCTGGGGGAGCAACTTCGCCAACGGCTGCCTAAAGATGTCGCCGTCATGACGGTGACCGGGAATATCCCCCCATCGGAGCGCGAAGAACGCATCCTGACGCTTCGCGACTCGAAGAAATACGTCCTGGTTTGCACCGACTGCCTCAGCGAAGGGGTTAACTTGCAGCATTTGTTCGATGCTGTCGTCCATTACGACCTGAGTTGGAACCCGACCCGCCACGAACAGCGGGAAGGTCGCGTAGACCGGTTCGGCCAACCGCGACCCGTCGTAAAGGTCGTGACCTATTACGGCACGGACAATCAAATCGACGGCGTCGTCCTGGAGGTCTTGCTCCGCAAACACCAGACGATTCGCAAAGCCCTCGGCATCTCGATCCCGGTGCCGACTAGCAGCAACTCTCTGCTGGAAGCCCTCTACGAAGGACTCCTCCTGCGAAAGAAGGAGAGCAAGGGCCAGCCTGGCCTTTTTGACATGCTGCCGGATGAAAAGACCAAGGTCGATGAGTTCGAGATCGAGTGGAAGAACGCGGCGGAGCGGGAGAAACGCAGTCGGTCGCTTTTTGCCCAGCAAACGATCAAACCGGACGAAGTGGCCCTGGAAGTCGCGGCCATGCGCCAGTCCATTGGCTCGGAAACAGATGTTCAACGTTTCGTCACGACAGCGGTGAAAGCCTACCGTGGCACGATCAACGAGCAGCATGGGCGGTTCCGTATCAACTTGAAGGAATCCCCCTTGGCCGTACGGGAGGCTGTCGGCGACCAGGACGAATTCGACGCTCGGTTCCAGCCCAGTGTGCAAGACGATGAGCTATACCTGTCGCGGACCAGTACCGTCGTTGAGGGACTCGCCTCGTATGTCATGAACACGGCCCTCGACTCCAATCAGGTAGCCGAGACCCGGCCGGTCGCGGCCCGGTGCGGTGTCATCCGAACAAAAAAGGTGGCTGGCCGAACCACGCTGCTCTTGGTTCGCTTCCGTTACCACATCCTCACGACGGTCGGCGGCGAAACAAAGCCGCTCCTGGCCGAGGATTGTCGCGTATTCGGATTTCGCGGCACTCCCGCCTCTGCGGAGTGGCTTCCGGCCACGGATGCGGAATCCTTACTGGAAGCCGCTCCAGACGAGAACGTTCCCGACGACGTGGCCCGCAACTTCGTCCAGCGGGCCATTGACGAGTTTGACCATGTTCGGCCTCGCCTCGATCAGCTTGCCCGCGAGCGCGGCAAGGAACTTCTGGCCGCGCATCAGCGTGTTCGCCAGGCAACGCGGCGAACCGGCGTGAAGTACGGCATCGAGCCGCAACTTCCGCCAGACGTTCTTGGACTATATGTATACCTACCGGTGCTGTGACGCCGGCAGCTCTCGGCCACGGATGTCCGAGAAAGTGGGTCCGACATGGACGTTGACCATCAGAGACCGATGGATCATTCAAAGTGCGAAGCCGAACCCGCAATCCGTTCTCGACCGTCAAGACAGCCGGCCTGCTGTTGCCGATCGACCTACTCGCGCGTATCGCCGATGGTGATCCCAGTCTGCCGGGCCTCACGCAGGAATCGTATCACATCGATGCCGGCGACCGTCTCAACGAAGCCGCCGCACGTGCCTGGAACGAGTGCTCCGCCGCATGGAAGCGGTTTCGCCAGGAACAGCAGAGGCTCCCCACTTCGGACGCCGGAACGACGCTCACCCGCGAACGCTGGCTGCTTCCGTTATTCAAGGAACTGGGTTACGGACGTCTCCAACCGCAGAAGGCCATCCCCATCGAGGACAAGACCTACCCCATCAGTCATGCCTGGGGCGGGCATATTCCGATCCATCTGGTTTCCTGCAAACTGGAGCTTGATAAGCGTACTCCCGGTGCGGCCGGGGCCGCTTCCCGCAGTCCGTACAGCCTGGTGCAGGAACTCCTGAACCGCTCGGCCCAGCACCGCTGGGGCTTTCTGTCCAACGGGCGACATGCTCTACGTGCTCCGCGACAATGTCAGCCTGACGCGGGCGGCAAACGTCGAATTCGACCTGGAAGCGATGTTCGACGGCGACGTGTTCGCGGATTATAAGCTGCTCTTCCTACTCTGTCACGAGTCGCGGGTCGAGATTCCCTCGGACGGCAAGCCCGAAGACTGCTGGCTGGAGAAGTGGTCGAAACTGGCCGACGATCAGGGCACCCGTGCCCGCGAGAAACTGCGCGACGGTGTGGAAAGTGCCATCAAGGCACTCGGTGCCGGCTTTCTCACGACCAGAGGCAACACCGCCCTTCGCGATCGGCTGCGGAGCGGGGAACTGGCAACGCAGGATTACTACCGCCAGTTGCTGCGGATGGTCTATCGGCTGCTGCTGTTGCTCGTGGCCGAGGAGAAGAAGGACGAGAACGGCCGCAACCTGCTGCATCCGCCCGGCACTCCGGAACAGGCCCGGCAGCGGTACTCGCAGTATTACTCGGTCGGTCGTTTGCGGACCCTCGCCGCAAAGCGGCGCGGAACGACGCACACCGACCTATACGAGTCGCTGAAGCTGCTGTTCCTGAAGCTGAGGAGCGGCTACGAACCGCTCGGTATTCCCGGCCTTGGCTCGTTTCTGTTCTCGCCGACAGCAACCCCGAATCTGGATTCGGCTCCGCTGTCGAATGAAGCGTTACTTGAAGCTATTCGGGCGCTCTGCATCACCGAAGACACTGTCCGGCCGTGGCGGACCCGTGCGGCGGCCTGTGGATTTCGCCAACCTCGGCAGCGATGAACTGGGGGGCGTATATGAGTCCCTGCTTGAATTGCATCCCAAGATTGATACGGACGAGGGGCCGTTTACGCTCGAAACGGCTCCGGGACACGAGCGCAAAACTACGAGCAGCTACTACACACGAACTCCGTTGATCAATTGCCTCCCCGAGCGAGACTCGAACCTACAACAAACCAGTTAACAGCCCCCAGCCATGCTTGCAAACTTTAAGAGAAAGCTATCTCATCTTCCGTCATGGACATGACCATGTCCATGACGGATGGTGAGAACGGTTACTCCAGCAATTACTTTTAAAGCTCCTGACGCAAGTTGCCAATCCTAAATGACTTCCGATACGTAAAAAAAAGGGGCACCGGGACTCTTTGTCCGGCGCCCTGGTCGTTCTCTCTTGTTAGTCGCGGTTACACCGGACCCTCGGCGGTTTTCGCACCGCTATCCTCCGGCGGCTGCTTCGGCTGCGCGGCGTAAAGTAACGCCTTGCGGATCGTCGGCTCGCTCTTGCCGAAATGCCGCGTCAGCTCCGCAATCGTCTTGCCCTGCTGGTGCAGGCGGACGACTTCGCCCGCGTGGTCTTCCTCCCAGCGACGCCGGCGCACCTTGACCGGAACCCCCGCCGACACCCCTTGCGACCGGGCGTGACGCAGGGCCGCCCGGACTGTCGGCTTCGATTTTTCGAAGTGTTCCGCCAGGGCCTCCATGGTAACCCCCTGGGCCCGCAAAGCCGCCACCTCTTGCGCGTGCTCTTCCGCCCAGCTCTTTTTGCGTTGGACTTGAAAACTATCCTCCCAAAACCACTCCGGGTCCAGGCCGGCGAAGCGGTCCACGTCGGCCGCCCGATGAGCCGCCGCCTGCAGCTCGGCCTGCCTGCCCTCGCCGTCCCCCACCCGGCGTACCGACCGCCGACGCGGCCTGGCGGCCATCGCTGCGCCGTCGCCCGCGCCGTCGTTCGAGGTCGCTTCGGCAGGGCGGGCCAGAAGGTCGGTACTGCCGGCCAACGCGCCGAGCTTGCAGGTGCGCACCACGACGCGGCCATCACCGAAGCAGCGGATGGCTTCGATGTGCAGCGACAGCTCCAGGTTGGCCCGGCTGGGGTTGTGCTCCGCCAGGACGTCGGCCAGGCGGTTGAGGCGGTCGACCACCCGCTGGGCATCGACCACGGCCCGCGCCTGGCGGCGCAGGGCTTCGGCCTCGGCCAGCTGCCCCTCCAGTTCCTGCAGGCGGCTGGCCGCAGCCTCCATGTCCTTCTCGACCACGCCGCGCACCGCCAGGCTTAAGTCCGGCTTGGCGAGCGTCAGCGACCAGCCCTGGACCTGTTGGAGTAGCTGCTCGCGCTCGCTTTCTACGCGCCGGGCGGGCGTCGTGCCGCTCGGCGGACAGGCGGTCCAGCTCATGCTGGATCTGCTCCATCAGCGGGCCGAACCAGCTCGTCTGTTGCAGTTGTTCCACAGTCCATCGTGTCATGATCTTCACTCCTTTCTGTCTATCGAGTAAGGCCGGCGCCGGACGGGGCACTCGCCCCGGCGCCGGCTGCCGGGTCGTTTCTCAGCCGTCCGCGGGGAACAGGCGCTGGCAGATCAGTTCGACGACCGTGTCCCGCAGCCAGGGTTCGGGCACACGAATCCCGTTGGGGCAGGCGCCCGAGGTGAAGCCCGGGCAGATGTAGCTGGGGTAGCGCCTGGTCTCGCCGTCCTTGTTGGTGTAGGCCGGCGACGACGAGATCGTCATCGAGCGGTGGCAGTGGCCGCACACGACCAGCCCGCTCAGCAGGTAGCTGAGCGCCAGGCCGGGAATCACGGCGGCGATCTGCTTGCCGCCGTCGTCCTTGCGGGCCCGGCGGGCCTCACGGGCCCGCTCGCTCCGTACCCGGCGGACCTCCTGCACCGCATCCCAGACCTCGCGCGAGACGAGTGACTGGCAGAAGTCGGGCACGCGGACGAACTCCTCTTCGGAGTTTCGTTCGATCACCCGGCGGTCATCGACCACCTCGGTCGAGTGCTCCTCCCAGACGAGCTCGCCGTAGTAGATGGGCTGCTGTAGCCAGTAGCATACCGTCTGGTCGTAGATGGGCTTGTGCCGGGCCGGGATGTTCGAGTCGTGATTGAGCAGCCGTGCGATCCGTGTCGAGCCCAGCCCCTGCGTGAGGGCCAGCTCGAAGATCCGCTGCACGATCCAGGCGGTGTCGGGGTCCGGCACCAGGACGCAGTGATCGACCTCCTGCCGGCCCTGCCGCTCCACCAGGACGCTCTGCAGCTTGTACCCGAACGGCGCGGGGCCGCCGGGCCAGTGCCCCTGTCGAGCGGCGTCGCGCTTGCCGCGCAAGACATTGTGCGCCTTGATGCGATTGTCTTCCGTCGCGCGCAGCGACTCGAAGGCAGCCAAGGCCTTGCCGGAAACGCTGGTGGGATCGGAGAACTGCGAGTCCGCGGTGAGGATCAGGACGCCGTGCAGTTGGTACAGTTCATGGCGCAGGGTTGCCAAATCGTCGGCGCGGCCGAAGCGCTCGAACGTATCGACGAGAATGGCATCGACCTTGGCGGTCCCCGTGCGGATGTCGCGCAGCATATTCTGGAAGCTGGGTCGCCGAAGCAGGTAGCGGCCCGAAATCCCCTCGTCCACGTAGGCCTTGGTGATGACCCACGGGTAGCCCAGACGCTTGAGTGTTGTCTCGATAGTGTCGCGCTGCTGGTGGGGGCTGCGCGGGTTTTGGTCGTCCGAGGACATCCGCAGATAAAGGGTTACTCGCAGCGGCTTGGCGGGATCAAAACGACGTTTCAGCATAAATGCACCTCATTCTAGTTGCTTCGCGCCGCGCAGGTCGAGAGCGATGGCGCGGGCGATGTGTCGGACCAGCCGGTCGCGGCGCAACCGGCACACCTCGGCCTGTAACCGGCCACGGTCACCAGGTGGCAGGTCGGCCGGGAACGCGTCGCGTCCGTCCGCGATCAGCTCGGCCCAACGCTGAACCTGTTCGGGGCTCAGCGTGGACCCGGACGTGGGCGGAGAGTGGTCGGTCTGTTGGGGTCTGGGTCGGCGCATGGTCGCTCTCCTCGTCTATGGGGAGGCGCGCATGCCCGCCGCGACAGCACCGTGCTGTGCGGGGAGTAGGCAGTTGCGCGCCGGGTTAATCGGAACCGAGAAGGAAGGCCGACGGAGTCGGCCTCAGGCGGGATGGGGACTGCAATCGGGGCGGTTCCGCGCAGCTCAGTCGTCGTGCAAGCGCCGCCGGCGGGGCTTGGCATGGTGTTCGAGCAGGTCGGTCGATTCCGTTCCGCCCAGCCCCCGCGGCTGCTTTCGCCGCCCCTGGGCGGCCTCGTCGCGGAGGCCGGCATAGTGGTAGACGGCGATCGAGATGCCGTAGAGAAGGCGCTGGAAGGCCCGCTTCGAGTAGCCCGCCGCCAACCAGTCCCCGACCAACTCGCGTCCCGTCGGGGTGGACAGGAACAGCGCGGTCGCCGGATGAAGGGCGAAGGCGTGGCCGTGGAAGAGGTGGAAGTAGGCGAGCGCGCCGTGGTCGGACTGGCTCAGGTGGTCGAGGTGCCATAGCCGCAGGAACGCCACCGTCTCGGGACTCAGCCGGTACACCCGGCCGAGGTGGGGCAGCAGAAGCATGTCCCAGACGGCCGAGTAGCAGCGGTGCAGGGCGGCCCGCGCCTCGTACGACAGGATATCCAGAACCTCCTTCTCGACGGCCCGGCCCCCGTGGCGGCCCACGGACCTCATGCGCCGCTGCCAGCCCGCCCGCAGCCGATCAATCCCGGCCTCCTCGTCGTCGGCCAGGACGGCCACGGCGGGGTCGAACAACTCAGCACAGTAGGCCTGGTAGGTCTCTTTCAACTCGTCATCCAGAACCGGGGGGCCGATCACGTCCGCGGTGCGGCGGGAGAAGCTCAACGGAGTCAGGGTCTCGGTGCGGCCGCCCCGCAGGAGTTGGTCCAGCTCCCGGACGGCCGCCTCCCGCTGCCTGCGCAGGCCCCGGTCATCGGCGCCAGGCAGGCGTCGGCGACGACCCGCCGACTGCCCTGGCTGCGGACGTCGGGCAGCAGCCGGGCCAGCAGGTACGACTCCTGCACGTCACGCTCCAGGGGGCCGTCCCCCTGCCGACACAGGGCCCAGAACGCCGCGGTGACCGCCGCGTGATTGCCCCCTTGGCGGCGGCGCTGGGTCCGCTGGCCATACAACTCGGTCGTCCGCATCCACCAGTGGTCAACCTTCACCGGCCCCAGCGGCTCGGCCTTCCGGCACAAACGGAACGTGAAGCCTTGCTCGCCAACGGAAACACATTGGAGGATGTCTGATTTCATGGTCTCGTCCTGTCCTCCCCGCGAGCCAATCGTCGCGGCGGTTCCTTCAACCTAGCCCGGGTCACATCACCGCGGAAGCCCAGAAGGGTGCGGCGCAACTGCCTAGCCCCCGACCGAAAACGAGGCAACTGGCCGGCGGCACGCTCTCCGCCGGGCCGACGAGGGACTCAGGATGAGCCACTTACCCACACCCGGCCGCGACGCACCCCGGGCGGCGGAAACGCAGCCGTTACGGAACCGCACCTGGTCCGAGCGCTACGGCCAGAAGCATCGCTTCCGCCGAGTCACGGACTTCCCGGCGGGCGTCCCGGCGCTACGCCGGGTGCGGATCTACCGCCGGGGCGACCGACTCCTTTTGCAGTGGTGGGACCCCGGAAGGAAGCGGAACACGGCCGAGCGCGTCGAGGGCGACCTCATCAGCGCCATCGCCCGCGCCCGCCAGGTTGAGGAGCGCCTGTCGAACTTCCGGTCGGCCCGGCCCTCCGGCCGACGGCCGTTGCCCCACGACGAGTTGGTGACGGCCTTCTTGAGCGATCTGCGCCGGCGGGCCGACGCGAGGGACGTCGAGCCCGCCACGGTGCGCCGCTACAAGGCCACCCTCGACCATTACCTGGCCTTCTGCCGGCAGACCGAAGTCGTCCGGACCTACCCCCACGCCGGCACCGTCAACCGCGACTTCCGCCTGAAGCTGGCCGCGTTCCTGGCGCAACGTTTGGTGTCCCCCAACGGCCGGGCCCCAGCCCCCGGCCGGCCGATGCGCGGGCAGGCGTTCATGCTGGACACGGTCCGCGCCCTGTACCAGTGGGCCGCCGACCCCGAACGGGGCGACCGGCTGCCGGAGGGGTTCCGAAATCCCTTCCTGCGCCCCTCCCAAGCTCGCTCGCTCCTCAAAGGCGACCCGCTGGCCGGGCCGGACATCACGCCGGCGATGGCCATCGACATCGTCGCGGCCTGCGACCGCTTTCAGCTGCGGCTGTTCGGGCCGATGCTGCTGTTCGGCCTGCGGGCGTCCGAGCCCTGCTTCCTGTTCGCCGAGTACCTGGACGGCCCGTGGCTTCGCGTGCCGTGCAACCCGGACCTGGGCTACCGCACCAAGGGCCGCCGCGACAAGCGTTTCCCCCTGATCGACGATCTCGGCCCGCTCTGGGAGGAGCTGCGGCGGGGGCCGTGGCAAGGCCTGCTCTACGAGCGCCGAGGGGTGCTCGAGGGCCGGGAGCGGGCACCGCTGAGGGGTGCCTCCCTGGACCAGGTCGTCGCCGAGTACCGGCGTCGGTGCCAGGCCGGCCGGGACGGAGGCGCCGCCGGCCGCCAGCGCATGCGGGACGCGGTGCTCTGCCAGGCCGGGGCGTTGGGCTATGACCACGTCCAGGGCGAGTTCGCGTCCCTGGCCCGCCTTCTTGACTGGCCGTCCGGGGCGACACTCAAGGACCTGCGGCACCTGTTTGCCACGGCCATGCACAACGCCGGCCTGCCCGAGGCGTACCGCCGCTACCTGATGGGCCAGGCGCCGTCGGGGGCGGCGGTGACTGCCTACACCCACCTCAACGAGCTGGCCCGGCACTACGCCGGGGCGGTGCGCCGCGAGTGGCAGCCCCTGGTCGAGGCCATCCTCCGCAGGCTGTCAGAACTCTCCAGCAAGCCTTGACGGAAAGCCGAAATTTCCGCCGCGCACACCAAAGCCCCGGGGCTTGCCGCCACCTAAGTGGTCCGTTTCAGGAATAACTCAAGGGTTTGGTATCGCCATCCGCCTGGCATCTAAGCGGCGCAGGAATGCCCTCAACTTCCTGCGATCGAACTTCCAGTCAAAGGGGCGAGGGCAGCAGTTGGTCAATTCCTCGTACAGCCGCAACCGCTGCTCTACCGCCGCCAGGTCGGCGAAGTCGTTGGGCGTGAGGACTTTCCTTTGCACCAGGCTGAAGTAGATCTCCACCTGATTGAGCCAACTGGCATGCACCGGCGTGGGCACCAGGACCGCGTTGGCATACGCCTTCACCATGCGGTCGATCGAAGCCGCGCCCCGGTGCGACGAGCCGTTGTCCACCACCCAGAACACGCGCTGAGCCCGGGCGTACTCCGGCCGCTCCATCACCTGCTTGACCAGCCTGCCGAACGGCTCGATGCCGGTAGCGGCCTCGCAGCGGCCCATGACGATCCCTTCCTGGATGTCCCAGGCCGCCAGGTATTGCAAGGCACCGCCGCGTTCGTACTCGTGCTCGACCCGGCGGCTCCGCCCAGGCGCGGGGCCGAGGCCGGCGTGACAACGGATGCGTGCTTGAATGCTTGTCTTCTCGTCGGCGCTGATGATGCGGTCTTCGGGGTCGAGACGCTCGTTCTCCCACAAGCCGGCGTACAGATCCACAACCCGCGCCGCCTTGGCGGCAAACTGTGGGTCGCGCGGGAAGATCCAGTGTTCGTACTGCCACGGCTTGATGGCATCGGCGTCCAGGATCCGCCAGACGGTGCTTTTGCTGACGGGCTTATGCAGGGCCTGGAACGCGCCGCGTGGTCAGGTCGGCCAGGGACTGCAGGCTCAGAGGCAACGCGGTGGCAAAGACGGCCTCACAGGCGATGGCCTTGATGACGGCCTCATCCAGGGGGGGAAAAGGTCGGCTTGCGTCCGCGGCCGGGTCGGTCCTCCAGGGCGAAGTCGCCTTGGGCCCAGCGTCGGCGCCAGTGACGAACCGAATCGGGGTGAAGGCCGACCTGACCACCGGCCTCGGCGCTGGAGAGGCGAAGGTGTTGGTGGAGGATCAGGGCCAACGCGGCGCGTTGGCGGAGTTGGAAGCGGATGGTGCGGCGGCGGGCGGCCTGGCGCGCACGCTCAAGGAATTCGGCAGGGAAGACGGGGCAAAATGCCGGTGGAGGGCCGGGCATGGCTGAGATCCAAGGAAGAACCAAGGCGTACTCACCGCTTGCTGAACCTCAGCCTACTGTCGCAGGGTAGCCCGACAACCCTTGAGTTATTTCTGAAACGGACCACTAAGGGAAGAGCCATTGGCATCATCGGGCGGCCGGGCGAGATCGCCCGGCCACCCGACGATGCCAGCGCGGTCAACGTGGCGACCGGGGTGGGCGGATGTTGCCGGCGATCACGTCGGCCGCCAGAAGCCCGCCCAGGCTGACCACGAAGACCGTCCCCGAGCCGGTCAGCAGCCCCAACAGACCGGCCACCAGCAGCGCGCCGGCGGCGTGTGCTCCGTTCAACTTGCTTCGCGCGGACATGGCGATGCTCCTTTTTGGCCCTGAGGAACCGAAGGGCCCGCCGGGGAGGGCCTTGCCCCGGCGGACCCAAACCACACGCCCTCTTCAACGGGAAAGGTCCAACACCGGCAACGAAAATCCCGACGGAGGAGGCGACGCGGGCATCCTCCAGCAGACGCCGCACTGGGCACACGAGGTTCGCTGGCCGGTGGCGCCGTTCTCGGTCGGGCAGACCAGCGCCTGACCGCCGCCTCCCTGCCATGAGACCCGCTTCCGCACTAGCCGTCGCAAGGGCCGCACACGGAAGACCAGGTCCGCCCGCGGCGGCAGATCCGCGGTTGCACTCATCAGCCAGGCCAGGCGGACGCCCGCGGGCACGCGCCGGGGCAGGCCGGTCTGAAGGTCCGCCGAGAACCAAGCCCGTACGTTGGGCAGCCGCGCCATGGCCACGAGGATCCGGCGGATGGCCGCGACCTTCCAGCTGCGCGTGTAGAAGTAGAAGCGCACGCCCGGCAGCCGCCGCATCACGGCCAGCCACTTGCGGGTGTAGGCCGGGCTCGGAAAGTCTCCGCCGACGTGAAGGCGGACGACCTGGACCTGCCGGCGCAGGATGAAGTCCACCACGCGGGCGACGAAGTCGCGCCGCCGGCTGAGTCTCCGGTTACGCTCGTAACGGCGGCGGACCGACGGGCGGCGGCGTTCGAGGAGGGACGAATAGCACAGGCGCTCGCACAGCGGCGAGCGCCCGGGCAGCTGGAGCGCGAGGGCAGGCTGAACGTCCAGATGCGCCGGCCCTCGCCGAGCTTACGATTGCCGGGGCTGAGCATGCTTGTTCTCCGAGGGATGAAAAAAAGCCCCGCGGTGCGCGAAGTCGGCGCGCACCATGGAGCTGAGTGGAAGCCCGACCGGTTTACGCGCGACTCCCGGCTGGCGGGCGGTTGTGAGGGAAGGGGGACATAGCGCTTCGAGGAGGTCGGCCGACGGCAGCAAAAGCCGCGTGCCGGGCTCGCCCTCTGGAGCGCTTGGAACGATGTCGAGGTCGCGGCGGCGGATCGGGCTGCCGAGCCGGCCGCGTGGCGGTTGAATCCGAGGGTTGCGTTTCCTCCAAACAGCAAGGGTTTATAGAGAAACAGACATTGGCAGGGGGCGCTCAAGGAGGGCTCGACGGAGAGGGAGTGAAAGAAGAGGACTTCGCCTCGCCCTGGAAGGCGAGCCAGTCGAGCCGCCACCGCTGCCGCAGCTGCGTGACTCGCCCGGCCGTCAGGCCGAACTGGCAGGCTACCTGCGTGGCAGCGTGTCCTCGGGCCAGCGCCAGGGCCATCCACCTGTCACGCACGCTCAAGCCCCGCAGGAAGGCCGGGAAGTCGAGGCGGAAGGCGACTTGCTCAGGTACGGGCGTCCGGGTGTTGTCGCGCAAGCACTCCTCCAGGGCGTTCTGCTCCTTCTGACCGCGGACTTCGGTGTACGGCTTCTCGTAGGGGCCGCGGGTCGTGGCCGGCAGAGAGTGGACCCGGAAGCATCGCCGCTTCTGGGCCTTGTGCGACAGCACGTCGCGTGAGCTGCTGGAGCCGCCGACGCGGCGGCCGTCCTTGACTTGCAGCACGCCGTAGGCGGCCAGCCGGGAGGGGAAGTGGGCGGGGTTGCGGCCGCGGGCCTTGAGGGCGACGTGGGCGACGAAGGCGGCCGCTACCGCCTCGGCCACCGCCTCCTCGCGGGCCTCGTCGCCGAGGAAGCGGAAGGCGAAGCGGGCGTGGCGCGTGACCAGGGGGGACAGGGCCAAGAAGTCGTCGTGGGGGCCTTGGTCCCCGCTTGGGGGGTGGGCCGTGGTCAGGGTGTTCATCGGACTGTCTCCGGTTCGGCGCGCGACCCGAGGCGGGGGCGGCCGCGCTGCGCGCAGAACCGCACCCGCACCGCGCGGGGGCCACGGGCGAGAAGCCGACACCTCCACCGATTGCTCAAACGCCTCCGACGAAGCAAGCCGCGGCCGCGCCTCCCTTCCTGCGGAGGCGTGGCCGGGGCTTGTCGGTGCAGACGAGCGGGCAGTGCCTAAAGGCCTCGCATACCATTATGCCACTAAAATAGTATTTATTTAGCTTGGGGGGTTCGTCGTCCCAGCCAGGCGCGGGCGACCGCCACGGCGACCCGCGGCCCCAAGGCCTCCTCGAGCTGCTGGCGGCGCGTCTCCGGTCGGGTGTGCGTGTACACGGCCGTCATCGCAAGCCCGTGCCCGGCCGTGCGCTGCCCGGCGACCACGTGGCCCATCAGCTCGTTGCGGATCAGCGGGTCCACCCGCCCCTCCTGCAGCACCGTGGCGAACAGGTGCCGCAGCACCTTCGGGGCCGTCAAGCCGGGCAGCCCGATTGCCCGCGTCAGCCGCATGAACTCGGTGCGGATGCGGTCCCCCTTGACCGCCCCCAGCTCTTGCCACAGGCGACGGGCCAGGCGGCCCCACTCGGCCCGCGTCAGTGGCCGGCCGGACACCGCCTCCCGCTCAGCCACCCGCCGAGAAAACTCCCCCTCCAGCGCCGCCGGGTCTGTCGACGCCAACGAAGGCAACGGGTGCCCGGCCCGCCGTCGGAGGAACACCGGCCCGGCCCGCCGCCCGGCCAAGTGTACGAGCAGTACCTCGACCAGTTCGGGCATCAGGGGGATGTCGCGTTCGTTGCGCGTCTTGACCTGCCAACCCAGCCCCGGCTTGTTCCTCACGCGCAGCAGGCCGGCTCCCAGGTCCAGGTCGTCGGGCAACAACAAGTGGCTCAGCTCGCCGGGCCGCAGCCCCGTCAGGAACAGGGTCAGGAAAAGGGGGAACTGCCAGTCATCGCACGCCTCAAGGAAGGCGCGCTCCTGCCCGGCCGTCAACAGCGTGATCGGCCGGGAGTTCTGGACGGGGATGCGCTCGATCGCCAGGGCGGCGAAGGGGTTGTCGGCGTAGGGCGAAAGATGTCGGTGCCGGGCGGCGTAGTTGAACAGGGCCCGACAGCACTGCAGGATGTAACGCAGCCCCTTGTCCAAAAGCGGCCGCCGGGGCGTGCGGGCGTGTCCGTTGGGAGAGACAAGCAGGTCGCGGAGGTGGCGGACGAATTCCTCGCCGTGGCGGCCGGAGAAGTGCGAGGCCTGGCGGACGGGCCTGGTCTCGAGGAAGCGGAGCAGGTGGTCGGTGGCGGTGCGGTAGCGGTCGATGGTCGGCACCGAGGAGCGCAGAACGTGTTCGTGGTGCTCGAGCCAGCGTCGGCGCAGCTCGGGGATGCTGACGGCCTGGAAGCTGAGCGGGGCGGGCGCGCCGAGTTGGATCTGGGCGTTGATCTGGGCGGCGATTTGGCGTGCCGCCTCCTTGTCGGTGCCGACGCGCGGGCGGTGGCGCCGGCCGTTGTCGTGGTAGCAGAGGTACCAGATCTTGCCGCGGAGGTAGGCCTGGACTTTGCCGACGCGGAACGAAAGGGACTTGTTGCGCATGTCATCCTCAGAGAACCCTCCCGCCACAAAACGCCACAAAGGACGCCACAAACGGGAAGTTCTGAGGAGAACTCAGAAAGGCAAGGGCCGATGTGCCAAGCAGTTAGGACACATCGGCCGGCAGGCTAGCGGAGAGGGCGGGATTCGAACCCGCGGTGAGGTTTGACCCCCACACGGCATTTCCAGTGCCGCACCTTCGGCCGCTCGGTCACCTCTCCTAATATCTAACTACTTGTCCTGCCTAGACTTGCGACCTGCCTGAGTTGGATACTTTCTCGGATACTTCCGCTGGATACTTTTCTGGATACTTTCGGTTCGCCGGTCAGTCAGAACACTGGATTATGGTAACACAAGCCAGACGGCTCGGCCAGTGGATCATGACCGCAAATCCGCTGCTGCGGTATCCAGGCGGTATCCGCCACCCTCGCCCTGCCCACCTGCCGTCGCGGCCGGCCCCGCGTTCGCCGAACCTGTCGTAACGCCTTCGTGTCGAACAGCTAGGCGCGGTTGCGTCCGTTGCGGATAATCACCTACCTTGGGTGGGGTGTTCGTTGCGCAGAGGGCGGGGATCGGTGCGAGAGGGGGGACGAGTGGTTACGGACCATTTACTCATCAAGGTCGAGCGCCTGAAGACCATGCTCGTGTCGCGCGCGACCGGCGGGGACCTCGACATCGCCGAGTTCTCCGCTCTGCGCCGCGAACTGCTCGGCGATCAGCGGATCGCGTCGAGGCTGCCTGCGTTCCTCCAGGTGTGCCGGACCGAAGGGGAGTTCTGGGCCTTCATCAAGGGCAAGTTCGCCACCTACCAGGAGCGCCGCGACTACCTGCGCGATCAGTTCGACCCCGCCCTCAAGCTGCTGGAGGCGCGATCCGCCGCGCCCGCCGATGAAGGCGTCGCCGACGGCCTAGCGTCCGTTGACTCCGACCACGTCCGCGACGCCTGGAACAAGGCCCTGGACCGCCGGGCCACCGACCTCGACGGGGCCATCACGATGGCCCGCACCTTGCTCGAAACCGTCTGCAAGCACATCCTCGACGAGAGCAGGGTCGCCTACGACGACAAGGCGGACCTGCCCAAGTTGTACAGCCTGACCGCCCACACCCTCACGCTCGCGCCGAGCCAGCACACCGAGACCGTGATCAAGCAGATCCTGGGCGGCTGCCAGGCGGTCGTGGAGGGGCTTGGTGCGTTGCGAAACAGGCTCGGCGACGCCCACGGGAGGGGCAAGGGCGGGGCGCAGCCAGCCCAGCGCCACGCGGAACTCGCAGTCAACCTCGCCGGCACGATGGCGACCTTCCTTGTCGCCACCTGGGAGGCTCGGACTGTCGCCACGAAGTAGCAAGGAACATCGCCAACGGCGGCCGGAACGAAGCGGCGCTCCAGGCCGAACTGATCGGCCGGCGTCGCCAGAAGAGCGCCGGCGGACGGTAGGAGGAGAGGTGAAGGATGCTTCTGCGAGAGGTGACCGTCGAGAATTTCCGGGGCATCGAGAAGGTCACCGTGGCCCTCCGGCGCACGACGGTCCTGATCGGCGAGAACAACTGCGGCAAGACGAGCTTCATCGAGGCGATCCGGCTGGCGCTCGACCGCGCCGTCGCCCGCAAGGGCAACCCGTTCGACGACTACGACCACCACCTGGCGGCCAAAGGCGCGCAGCCGAGCGACAGCGGCCTGCTGACGGTCACCTTGACGTTCGCAGAAAGCAAGCCGGACGAATGGAGCGAGAAGGTCGCCCAGACGCTCGGCGACGTGATCGTCGTCGCGGACGGGGACCTCCGCCAGGTAAAGCTCCGCGTGACCAGCGTGTACGACCAGGCGGCGGGGGATTTCGTCACCGATTGGGAGTTCCTGAACGCCGCCGACCGGCCTCTCCCCCCGAAGTCCAAGCGGCCCGCTCTTCTCTATTCTCTGATCCAACTCGCCCCCGTCTTCTACCTCTCGGCGGTGCGGGACGCGGCCAGGGAGTTCCAGCCGCGCTCTCAGTTCTGGGGGCGGTTCCTCCGCAACCCCTCCATGCCGGCCCACGTCCGGGAGCAACTGGAGAAGGAGTTGGCGGCGCTCAACACCAAGATCCTCGACGCCGAGCCGCGCCTGCGTGAAGTTCAGGACACCCTGGCGAAGGCCCAGGAGGTCGTCGCGCTGTCGGACACCGACACCGTGACCATCGAGGCATTGCCGGCGCGGATCTGGGACATCTTCACCAGGGCGCAGATCATCGTCGGCAGCCCCACCGGGGCGAACATCCCGCTCGGCCGCCACGGCTCCGGCACGCAGAGCCTGTCGGTCATCTACTTGTTCGAGGCGTTCCTGGCGATGATGCTGGCCCAGACCTACGGCGAGGACAGCGAAGCGATCCTCGCCGTCGAGGAGCCGGAGGCGCACCTTCACCCATGCGCCATCCGGTCGCTGTGGCGCACGCTGGACGGCCTGTCGGGGCAGAAGATCATCGCCTCCCACTCCGGGGACCTGCTCGCCGAAGCGCCCCTGTCCGCCGTCCGGAGGTTCCATCGCGTCGGCGGCAGGATCGAGGTGCGCCAGGTGCGGAAGGGTACGCTCACGCCCGACGATGCCCGCAAGCTCCACTTCCACCTCCAGAAGACGCGCGGCGAGTTGCTGTTCGCCCGGTGCTGGCTGCTGGGAGAGGGGGCCACCGAATACTGGGTCTTCTCGGAGACTGCCCGCATCCTGGGGATCGACCTGGAGCGGCTGGGCATCCGCATCGTCACCTACCGCCAGGTCGAGGCCGAGCCGTTCGTCAAGGTCGCGGACGACCTGGGCATCTGCTGGCACTGCGTCGTTGACGGGGACAGCAGCGGGCAGCGGACGCGCAAGACGCTGCTCTCTCACCTCGACGGCCGCGATGAGGCCGACCTCCTGACCGTGCTTCCCGCCGACAACGTCGAGCTTCTGCTCTGCGAGCATGGGTTCGGTCACGTCTACCACGCCCAAATGGCGGACCAGAAGAAGCACCTGCTCACGGCCAAGCCGGGCCAGCCAAACTACTGGAAGCAGGTCCTCGACTGCCTGCCGAACCGCTTCTGCAAGGAGCAGGCGGCGATTGATGTCATGGTCGAGATGAAGAGGAAAGGCAAGTCGGCCGTGCCGCCCGCCCTGGCCGAGATCGTCACCAGGGCCGCCGCGCTGGCCCAGGCGTAGGAGTGGCACATGATCGACTTCGACAGCCTCAACGTCAACCAGCGCCGGGCCGTCCAGTGGGACGGCAAGCCGTTGCTCGTTCTCGCCGGCCCCGGCTCGGGCAAGACCCGCGTGTTGACCATGCGCGTCGCCCGGTTGTTGATCGATTCCCCGGACGAATCGTTCCGCATCCTGGGGCTTACGTTCACCTGCAAGGCGGCCGCCGAGATGCGGACGCGGGTCAACGACCTGGTCCCGCCGGAGGCGCACGAGCGGGCGCTGTTGACCACGTTCCACTCGTTCTGCGGGGAGGTCCTCCGCCAGCACGGCAGCCACGTCGGGGTCGCGCCGGACTTCAAGATCCTCTCCCAGCAAGGCGACAGGGAGGCGGTCCTCCTCGACGCCATCCGCGCCCTCCAAGGCCAGGTCAAGGGCCTTCAGGACTCCGACGTGAGTCGGCTCCCGGCCTTGGAGGCGCTTCTGGATGAGTTCGTTCCGGATGAGGAAGTCGGTTCCCACTTCCGCGACAGGGCCACCGGACAGGTCGTCGCCGCGCTGTACAAGGAGTACCGGCGGCAACTCCTGGTTCAGAACTGCGTCGATTATCCGTCGCTGCTCTTCCTTACCTTCCAGTTGTTGAGCGGCCGCCCGGCCGTCGCCCGCCAGTTGCGCACGGTGTACCGCCACATGTGCGTTGACGAGTTCCAGGACACCAACCTCGCCCAATACCAGATCCTCCGCCTGGTCGCGGGCGAGAAGCCGAAGAACCTGTTCGTCGTGGCGGACGACGACCAGATCATCTACCAGTGGAACGGCGCGTGTCCGGAGCGCCTGGTCGAGCTACGGAACGACTACGAAATGGAGGTCATCCAACTCCCGACGAACTACCGCTGCCCGCCGGACGTGATCGGCCTGGCGAACAACCTGATCCAGTGCAACCTCAGCCGGTCGCCCGGCAAGGAACCGCTGGTCGCCGCAAAGCCGCACGAGGGCGAGGAGGCGATCCGCGTCCTCCAGTTCCGCACCCTTGAAGAAGAGGTTGCGTGGGTGGCGGCCGACATTGATGAAAGGGGCGAGGCGTGGTGCGGCCGGTGCGTGGTGTTGGGCAGGAACAAGAAGCTGCTCGAAGAGGCCGCCCGCGCGCTGACGAGCCTGGGCATCGCGGCCGTCCTCCCCGTGCGCAAGGACGAGTTCGAGAGTTCGCCGTTCCGCTGGCTCCATTCCGTCCTCCGGCTGGCGAACGCCCGCAGTGACCGCGAGCAGCTTCGGCGCGTCTGCAAGGCGTTTTACGAACTGGAAGGGCTGAACATCCGGCCCGAGAGGGTGGCGGCTGGTTCCGCGCTCGACGAGACCGACTACTTGCGCGATTGGCTGGCGGAGGCGCTTGCCCGAGAAGAGATGGAGGCCGACACGCGCACGTTCCTTGAAGGCGGCGTGCAGGCGCTGGTGGCGCGGGGTGACTACCTGAGTTTCATCACCGAAGGGTTGTCGTGGTTCGAGTCGCTCACGCTGCGCTCGTCCGTGGGGTCGAGCGAGGGGTTCACCGACTACGAGGAAGAGAGGAGCGCCTGGCTGGAACTGCAAGTCGCCACCCTCGACAGGTACGGGCGCGATCAGACGAGCCTCCAGGTACTGTTGCAGGAGTTCGACCTCTCCCCCAAGGCTCCTCCGGTCCCGCCCGATGCAGTCAGGTGCTACACCATCCACACCGCGAAGGGCATGGAGTTCCCCCACGTCTACCTGATCGGCTTGGTGGAGGAAGTGTTGCCCTCGTTCCAGAGCATGAGGAAGGGCGACGCGAGCGCCGAGATGCAGGAGGAGCGGCGAAACTGCTTTGTCGCCATCACGCGCACGCAAGAGTCGCTGACCCTGACCCATTGCCGGCGGCAAGGAGGGTGGCCACGGCGTCCTTCCCGCTTCCTTGCCGAGATGGGCCTGGAGATTTGAGACTTTGGGATAACCATTCCTCCGCGCCGCACCCTGAAGTCCAGCCCGGTCGAGAGACACGGTGCTGGGGCGAAATGCGCCCTATCCCCCGAAGAACCAACGGAAGAGCTTGTCAGCCAATCCTTCCGCAGCAGGGACCGGAGGGACTTGCTGCGCCCGCGAGGAGGGAGCGCGGGCCGCCTGCCTCTCCTGCACCGGGCGTACAGGGCCTTGGGGATGGGTGATCTGCCAGTCGTAGACGTGGCAGGCGAAGTCACAAGGTTCGATCCTGGCGGCCGCTCCAACCGGATCGGGTCGTCTGGTCAGCCAGGAGTACACCAGGACGCCGACAGCGGCCCTGTGCCGGCGTCTTGCTCGTTCGGAATCACGTCTCGTCGAGCCGTTGTCCCCGTGGCCAGATACGATCTCCAGGGCGGACTTCTGATCCAGTCGTGTGTCCTCCTCCGGCAGGTAGCCCACGTCTTGGGCCGTTTCGGCCTCGAACGGCACGGCATAGTCGCCGGGGCCGAGTTCCCAATCGGCGGAGGAGACCTCGACGGTCATGTTGGTTTGGCCGTGGAACGCCTCCCCGATAGACGCGACCCGTTTCCCGCGCGGCGTGCAGGCCCAGGTGGTTCGGCTTTCCTGGCGGACGAGGCCAATCGCGCCGAGTTGCTCCATCTCTCGGGTGATGGCCGAGCAGGGAAGTGACACGATCTTCTCAAGCAGTCCGATCTCGCAGGCCCCGTGGCGCGGTCGCGGCGAGGAGGGCGAACTGGAGTCCGTCAACCGCTTCCAACGGCCTGTACGTCAGACGCAGCTTACCTTTGCCTCTCTGTGCCATGCGGCCCTCCCTCGTGCCGATACCCGAACGCATTTGCGACACTGCCGCTGGGGCTGGGGGCGCAGATCCACACGCCGTCGCCTTTGTGACGCTCGAAATGGGCCGCGAGGGCAGGAAGGTGGGACTCTTCGTCTGGCCGGTTGAGTGCATAACGGAGTGAACCGACGACCACGGCGAGTTCCCTCGCCCGAGAGAGGGCCACGTTGAGCCGGTTCGGATTGCCGAGAAAATGGCTCGATCCGGAACACCTGGCCAGGGACAACACCACGATGTCCCATTGCCCACCTTGCGTCGAATCGACGGTTCGCACTTCGCACTCTGCGAAGGCATTCGTCAACCCCGCCCGACGCGCCCATTCGATCAGCAGCCCTCTCTGCTCCCGGTATGCAGCGATCACCGCAACACTCGTCTTCTTCGGGTGCGGCAAGCAGTCGGCAAGCATTTGCAGGGCCGCCATCACAACATCACCTTCGCGGCGGTTGTAGATGCTCCCGTCTCTGATGATTTGGTCGCCCGGTTGCCCCTTCGTGTCCACCCAGACCAGGCTGCATTCCGACGGGACGAGTTCGCTGTCGTTGGATTTTCCGGTCTCGACTCGGCCGGCGTAGAACAAGGTGCTGACGGCGCGGGCGATGGCCGGACGACCTCGATACTGCGT
This sequence comes from uncultured Planctomycetota bacterium, assembly GCA_963767535.1. GTDB lineage: Bacteria > Planctomycetota > Planctomycetia > Gemmatales > Gemmataceae > JAJPHU01. The sequence continues at coordinate 900,761 of CAVYEC010000003.1, read as the reverse complement.
CGAGAGAAACGCCTTGCAGTTGTCAGGGGCAGAGTCCCACAACCGGCGGAACAGAGAGTTGTTCCAGAGTTCCTCCACCTCACGCCGGGAAACTTCGTCCGGACCGGCTCGTTCCAGCATCTGCTCATCGACGAACGGGAGCAGTTGGTGATGGTCGCCCACCAGCACGAGGCGCTTGGCACACATGGCCGCGATGAGGCACTCGGGCAGAGATGCTTTCGCGGCCTCATCCACGATCACCAGGTCGAAGAGGGGCATCCCTACCGCGATCCGCCCGAGCATGCTGAGGGTGGCTCCGTAGACGGAGGACGAGCCGACCAACGTCTTCAAAACGCGACGTTGGAGCGCCTCATCTTCCTGACACAGCCGTCGGAATTCGGCCCGCAGGTTCGTCGCCCAACCGGGCAGCCCGTGCTGCTCCTCTGCCAGACTCGCGAAGAACTCCTCCCGCCGCGCGTGCTGGGTGAACGCCCTGCTGCTCTCCATCAGCGAGTCTGCGGCGTAGGCCGAAACGTGCCGGGTGATGTCGCACTCCGGTAGCCGCGCCTTCAGCTTGCGGAGCGCCTCATCGACCGCAACGTTCGCCTGGGAAACAATGGCGACCCGCGCGTCCGGGGATTCGGCGAGAAACTGCGCGACCCCCTTGGTGATAGTCTCCGTTTTCCCCGTGCCGGGCGGCCCCAGCACCAACGTCAGAGGGCCGCCGCCAGCGATCAGACGGGCAGCCCGGTCCTGGGAGGACTCTTCTTGCGCCTGTCCCGTCAGGCTCGACATCGTTTGCTCAGGGAGGCCCAGCAGAACGCGCCTGAGCCTCCTGAACGCTTCCCTGTCCTCCGCCGACTTCCCCTGAAGGACGCTGGCGCTGCGGAATTGCTCCAACGCGCGAACTTGACGCTGGATGTCGGCATCCACCTTCGAGAAGCGAAGGGTCCCCGTTTTCGGAAGCCCTCCCTGTCGGAGCCGCGCCAGCCCCTGACCGACGAAAGTGCAGTCCACCCACCGACCAGACTCATCTACCGACGCCACCCAGCCGCGTAGGAGGGCGGACGAACCCTCCGTACCGCCGTCGAACACCTCGACGGCGAACTGCGCCAGATCGGTCCGCAGACCCGCCTCCGGCAACAGGAATCGCACGATCTCTCCGGCCGTCGCTGCCGGCCGATCCGGTTCGTCCTCTGCCGCAAAGGAGTGCTGCCCGTCGAACACGGCCTCCAACCGGCTGGCCTGTCCTGCCGCTTCTAACTCCGCTTCCAGGAGAAGTTGGTACTTGCGCGTTTCCAACGCTTCTTCTTTGAAGACGGCAAGGAGTTCCTCCTGCTCTGCAAGGCGGTTGTAGACGTGGTTGACAAACGCCCCGGCAGAGATCGCCCCGGCGTCGGCCCCCTGCTTGCCTGGCTTGTTGACCGTCAACTCAACAGCCGACCTGTAGAGAGGGCAATCGACCGTGCCAAACCGCAAAGCGACCTTCTCCCCGATCTGGAGGCTACTGCTTCCAGCGTGTCGCCTCGCCGCAAACTCCTCACCGGAGCCAACCCGGAGGATGAGGGCCACGTCATTCGTCGGATCGCCCGAAAGGCAAGGCCGCCGCCAGAAGGTGACCGGACTCTCGACGGCCATCCGCTCCAGGAGTTCTTGCGTCTCGGCCGACTTGACGACGACGGGCAGGCGAAGTCCTGCGTCGTCCGAACACTCCGGAGACTTGACACCGACCGTGACTCGACGCATCCGGTAGTCGGTGTCGTGAACGTAGACCTTCGTGCGGGTCCCGTAGGGCGCGTTCCGCAGATTCGGGTGCGAGAGGGCGAAAGGCAGGAACAACTCGACCGCCTCCCTCGACGAGGCGTTCCAAACAAGCAGCAGCCCGCCCCGTACAGCCTCGACGACCCTCGCCTCGACGGGTTCGCGCGCTGACGCCAAATGACCCCTTGCCGAACTCAGCAGCCACTCGTTGTCGCCGTATTCGCTCACGAACAGGCCGGCGCACAACTCCTCCGGCGACGGTTTGCCGATGACCCTCCCCCGCTGGCCGAAGCCCAAATCGACGTATCCCGTCGATTGCGCGATCCGCCGTTCTTCAACCGACAGCCCAAGATGGTCGCCGACCACCGGGAAGTCGGCCGGCAGCATCGGCTCTGGGAGGTCAGGGTCGGTGAAATCCTCTTCTCGCGCCTTCCGTCTCGGGTCTCGCAACTGCTCGATGAACCCTTGGAGGTACGGGCCGGAATACGCCCGAAGCCTCGCAATCCCTCGTTCCAACTGGTACACGTTGTCGCGGACCGCTTTCCTCTGCTGCTCCGTGAGAGGTGAATCCCGCATCAAGTTGAGGTTGGCCTTGATGATCTGCATGAACTTGGGGACAAGTGCCTCGGTCCCCCGCTTCATCTCCCAGGCACTGGTCATGGCCTCTTGAAGGATTTGAACCCGGATCTGATACTGCTCCTCCCTTTCTTCCCTCAATAGCTGCCGTGCCTCGCGCTCGATGGCGCGGCGTTGCTCACGCTCCGCCTGGACTTCTCGCGCGCGGTACTGTCGCTCCGCGCGAACCCGCTCGCCGCGCGACTCCCGCTCCGCAGCCGCCGCCGCATTGAAGCACCACTTGGCGATGTCCGCCGCAACGGCCAGCCCGATACCGCCGACGATCACCTCCGCGATCATGTTCCGCTCCGTGATCCCCTGACGCGATGCAATCAGAGCGTCACGGCGATGGAACTGATGGCTTGCTCCATGTGCCGGGCGCGTTCGAGCAGGGCGTCGATGTGACGCTGGTGCAGTTCTCTCTCTTGCAGGGACATGCCGGCGGCGCAGATTGGCAAGGAGGCCCCGCAGAGCCTGGTTCCAGGCGGAATACTCCCGCATGAACCCCGCGATCACCTCCATTTTTGCCTCACGGCGGCCCTGGTTGTCGCGGATCGTGGAGAGGACCAGGTTGGCCTGGATGCGCAGCCGTTCAGTCTGCTCTTGAGCCTCCGCGATGACGGCGGTCGCCCACACCTGGACGCGGGCCGTCTTCTCCCGCTCCGCGCCGAGAACGCGAGCGGTCTTTTCCCGCTCCACGCCGAGTACCCTGGCCGTGATCTCGCATTCGCGCAGGTAGCCCATGTACGCCACGAAACACTCACCGAAGCTCTGGATGGCGGAGGAGAGGACATCGCCCGTCGCCTGCACGACCGCGCCGGCGACCTGCCCGTAAGCCGTAACAGCGCCGTGCGCGAGCGTGTGCCGTCCCCAAGATCAGCGCGGTGCGCGGGTCGATGTCGGCGACGGGCAACGGCCTCGATTGGGCCGGCACGAGGTCGGAATGGTCTCGTTTCCTGGGCAACTTTTTCGGCACGATTCGATCTCCTTCTGTCCAGGGCCGGCACTGCCTGACGTGCGGCTCGCTTCAGCCGGCTTCCCCAATTTCGCTCAGAAGAGCCTCCGCCAGCTTGCGTCTGGCCCGACTGACCCTCTCAGAACCGCTCCCTCGTCTCCCCTCGCAGTAGCTCAGGACGTAAATGTCGATCCCGTACACCTCGCTGAACCGCGCGATCAAGGAGGCTGATGGGGGCGTCCGACCGCGCTCGACATTGGACAGGTGTACAGAAGAAACCCCAATGCGCAGGGCGGCCGCTCGCTGGGTCAGCCCGAGTTTTTCGCGGACCTGGCGTGCTGTTCGGCCCAGTTCGGTCATTTTCTCTGCCCGGCTGAGGCGACCTGTCGGCTACCAGCCTGTACGCTGTCATGATAAAGCGGTAGTTTATCCCCGGCAAGGGAACCGCAAGCATCACCCGTGGGGATCTTCATGGCCGAAGTCCAGGAGAGGTTGAACGAGGCGATCAGCCAGGCGGCCGGCCAGTACCACCGGCTCGTCCTGCTGGTCGGCCCCTTCGGCTGCGGCAAGACCGCCGCGCTGCAGGCCGTCGCGAAGGCGGCCGGCCACCCTCTCCTCAACGTCAACCTGGAGTTGAGCAAGCGGCTGCTGGAGCTACCCCGCAGCCAGCGGCCCAGGCAGGTCAGCCGCCTCCTGAAGGACGTGATCGCCGCCGCGCCCGGCGAGGTCGTGCTGCTCGACAACCTCGAAGTCCTGTTCGACCCCGCCCTGGAGGTCGAGCCGTTGCGGCTGCTCCAGGCGTCGAGCCGGAACCGCACCCTGGTCGCCGCCTGGGGAGGCGATTACAGGGAGGGGACCCTGACCTACGCGGAGCCGGGGCATCCTGAGTTCGCCAGGTTCAACCAGGTCGAGGCGCTGGTCCTGACGGCGGGGCAGAGGTGATGGGATAGCAACGAGAGGAGTCGCCATGAAGTACCGTGAACTGGTCAAGTTCGAGCCTATCGAGTCCGTCGTCCAACTGGAGCAGGCCGACTCCCTCGACACCGCACGTCAACTCGTCCAGACGTTCGTCATCTCTGGCGGCATGGCCGATCAGTTGACGAACATTGTGATCCCCAACCTCCAGTTCGCCAGCCCGGCCGACAACAAGGGCGTCCTGGTCGTCGGCAACTACGGCACTGGCAAGAGCCACCTGCTGTCGCTCATCTCGTCCCTGGCCGAACACGCCGACCTGGCCAGGGACCTGCGCGACAAGTCGGTCGCGCGGAGCTTCAAGCCGATCTCCGGCAAGTTCAAGGTGGTCCGCCTCGAACTGCCGTCCACCAAGAAGAGCCTGCGCAACATCATCTGCGGGAAGCTCGAAGACTTCCTCGCGGGCGAGGGGCTGACCTTCACCTTCCCCGCCGACGACCAGGTGGACAGCAACAAGGACGACCTGACGGCGATGATGGCGCAGTTCAACGACAAACACCCCGACCACGGGCTGCTGCTCGTCGTGGACGAGTTGCTCGACTACCTGCGCTCGCGCAACCAGCAGGACCTGATCCTCGACCTGGGCTTCCTGCGCGAGATCGGCGAGGTCTGCAAGCTGATCCGCTTCCGCTTCATCGCCGGCTTGCAGGAGAGCCTGTTCGACAACTCCAAGTTCCAGTTCGTCGCCGAGAGCCTGCGCCGGGTCAAGGACCGCTTCGAGCAGATGCGCATCGTCCGGCAGGACGTGGCCTTCGTCGTCTCCGAGCGCCTGCTGCAAAAGAACGAGCAGCAAAAGGCCCGCGTCCGCGAACACCTGCAAAAATTCACGCCGCTCTACGGCAACATGGCCGAGCGCCTCGAAGAGTTCGTCCGCCTCTTCCCCGTCCACCCGACCTACCTGGAGGTCTTCGAGCTTATCTCGATCGCCGAGAAGCGGGAGGTCCTGAAGACCCTCAGCGCCGAGATCAAGCGCCGCCTGAACGACGATGTCCCCCAGGACCAGCCCGGCCTGATCTGCTACGACTCTTACTGGGACGTGCTGCAAGGCAACGCCGTGCTTCGGTCGGTCCCCGAGATCCGGGAGGTCGTGGACCGCAGCCAGAAGGTCCGAGAGCCGCATCCAGCAGGCGTTCACGCGGCCGGCGCTCAAGCCGCTGGCCGGCCGGATCGTCCAGCGGCCTGTCCGTTCACCGGCTGACCACCGACGACATCCGCGCCAAGATCGGCCCGACCGCCGAAGAGCTGCGCAACGGCCTCTGCCTGTACGCCGTGATGCCCGAGAACACCAGCGACTTCCTGCGCACCACAGTGGAGGCGTGTCTGCGGGAAATCATCAAGACGATGAACGGCCAGTTCGTCTCGCACAACACCGAGAACGGCCAGTATTTCCTCGACCTGGACCGGGTTATCGACCATGACGCGCTGATCCAGGACAAGGCCGACACCCTCTCGGAGTCGCAACTCGACCAGTACTACTTCGACGCCCTGACGCGCGTGCTGGAACTGACCGACCTGCCGCCCTACGTCCGTGGCTACAAGATTTGGGAACACGAGATCGAGTGGCGCGAACACAAGGTCACCCGCCGGGGCTACCTGTTCTTCGGCGCCCCCAACGAGCGCTCCACCGCCCAGCCGCCGCGCGACTTCTACCTCTACTTCCTCCAGCCGTTCGAGCCGCCGCACTTCGAGGACCAGCAACTCGCCGACGAGGTGTTCTTCAAGCTGACACACCGGGACAAGCACTTCCAGGACGCGCTTCGGCTCTACGCCGGCGCTCGGGAGATGGCGGCGGCGGCCAGCAGCGGCACGAAGAAGCGTCTACGAGGAGAAGGCCGACATCCACCTCAAGACGCTGGTGGCGTGGCTCAAGGCCAACATGCTGACCTCCTTCGAGGTCGTCCACCAGGGCGTGCCGAAGAAAATGGTCGAGTGGCTCAAGGGCCACCGCACCGGCAACGCCGCCGTCAGCGACCTGCTCGAACTCACCGGCTCCGTCTGTCTGGCCGCCTGCTTCGAGGACCGCTACCCGGAGTACCCGACCTTCACGGCCAAACTCACGGCCAGCAACCTCAAGCAGCCGACCGAAGACGTGGTCCGCTGGCTGACCGGCGGCGTGCGCAACCAGCTTGCGATCGGCGGTACTGGACGGCCTGGAACTGCTAGACGGCGACAGGCTCCGCCCCCAGAACTCGCCGCTACGCCAAGGCGGTGCTGGCGGTACTGGACAGCAAGGCGTCGGGCCAGGTCGTCAACCGCAAGGAACTCGTCGCAGTCCGAACGATGTCGAGGTCGAGTGCAAGTACCAACTCGAGCCGGAACTGCTTGTCATCGTCCTGCTGGCGCTGGTGCAGAACGGCAACCTCACCCTGAGCCTGGCCGGCAAGAAGCTCGACGCCGGCAACCTCAGCGAAGCTTCCCGCCTGGGCATCGACTCGCTGGTCCAGTTCAAGCACATCGAACGGCCCAAGGGGCTGCCGCTGGCCGAACTGGTGGCCCTGTTCGACCTGCTCGGCCTGGCCGAAGGGCTGATCCGCAACCCGGACACCCACGAGGAGGCGGTGAAGCAACTCCGCGCTCACGGTCCAACGACCTGACCGAGAAGGTCGTGACGGCCGCCCAGCACGTCCAGGCCGGGCTGCCCTGCTGGGGCGGCGAATTGATCCCGTCCGACGAGCGGGAGCAGCAGCGGCAGAAGCTCGAAGACCTCAAGGGGTTCCTGGAGGGCCTGCAAGCGTTCAACACGCCGGGCAAGCTCAAGAACTTCATCCGCACGGCGACCGAGATCCAGAGCCAGAAGGCCAACCTCGACCTGGTCAAGCAGGTCGAGGAACTCAACGCCCTCGTGCAGGAGTTGACGGCGCTGACCGGCTACCTGGCCACCGCCGCCGCCGTCCTTCCGCCGCAGGACCCGTGGCGCGGCCAGATGGAGACGCTCCGCGCCGAATGGCGGGCGAAACTGCTCGACCCGGCCGCCCGCAGCGCCGGCGACTTCCGGCAGAAGATCAGCCGGGCCCTCCAGAAGGCCAAGGACGACTACAAGTCCGCCTACTTCGGCCTGCACAAGAAGGCCCGGCTCGGTGTCAACGAGGACAGCAAGAAGAAGGAACTGCTCAAAGACGCCCGGCTGGAGAAGCTGAAGAAGCTGGCTGGGCGTGTCGCTGCTGCCCCACGGCGGCCTGACCGACCTGCAAACCCGGCTGGCCAACCTCCAGCCGTGCTACACGCTGGTCAAGGACGACCTCGACGCCTCGCCGATCTGCCCGCACTGCAACTTCCGGCCGCAGGAAGAGACGCTCGGGGCGAGCGGCCTGGCCGTCCTCCAGCAGATCGACGAGCAACTCGACGCGCTGCTGGAGAACTGGACGCGGACCCTGCTGGAGAACCTGGACGACCCCACGGCCAAGAAGAGCATCGCCCTGCTGCCCGCCGACCGCAGAAGGCGGCGGTCAACGGCTTCCTGGCACGCCAAGGCACTGCCGGAGAAGATCGGCAACGAACTCGTCCAGGGCATCCAGACCGCCCTCTCGGGCCTGGTCGCCATCCCGGTGCGTCCGACGGACTTGCTGGACGCCTCTCGCGCGGCGGCAGGCGCTCCGTGCACGGTCGAGCAGCTTCGGACCCGGTTCGACGAGTTCGTGCAGAAGCTCACCAGGGGCAAGGAGCGTCTCGAAGGTCCGGCTGGTCATCGACCAGGGCGAGGTGGAACGGAGGCCAGCAGCCATGACCACGCACCTCTCCACACGGCTGGTCTGGCACGACCGGGCCTGGGACGGCCACGTCTGCGACCACCCCGGCAGGAACGCCTACTGCGTCGTCCAGCAGCACATCCGGGACAGCCTGAGTGACCCGGTGAAGCTCCAGAGGGAGGTGGCCGCCGCCGGCCTGCCCCTGGCCGACCTGGACGGCTGGCAGCCGCCTTGCTCCCGTGACCCCGATGGCGTTCTCGGCGCGTGGCTACACGATCACGCACAACGACCCTCTCGAATTCCGGCAACTGCCCTCCGGTCCAGGAGGACATCCCGCCGTATTCCGTCTGCCCGTCCCCGTACCGCTGGATGCGCGAGGAGAACTTCCGCGTCGTCTGCGAGGACGAGAAGCCTCGACATCCGCGAGTCGGACCAGCCCGGCAAGGAGTCCGGCTGGGTCTTCGAGCCGGACCGGCAGATCGAGTTGCTCAGGAAATTCTGGGGCAAGCTGGAGAAGGAGAAGTCGCTCGTCTTCTTCTACTGCAACCACGGCAACCCGCTGGACGAGAGCCTCAGCCGCATCCTGCTGGGCGTCAGCCGCATCTCGCGGATCGGGCCGCAGCTTTACTTCGGGACGAAGCCGCCGAAGTTCCCGGACCAGTACCCCATCTGGTCCCGCTGCGTCACCCACGACTTCGAGAACCAGGGCTTCCGCCTGCCCTACCACGAATACCTCAAGGGCGGCCACGACCCGAAGAACATCCTGTGCCTCGTCCCCGAAGGCGCGATGCTCGACTTCTCCTACGTCGCCGAGCATGTCAGCGACGACGTGGCGGTCGGGGCGCTGGAGCGGCTGATCCAGTCGGTCCAGGCGGTCAAGGACGAGAACAAGGTCGCGGGCGAGTGGGACCGACACCTGCGTCTGGCTCAACGACGTTCTGTCGGAAGTCTGGCAGAACCGTGGGCCGTTCCCCGGCATCGGCAGCGTCCTCCAGTACCTCGGCTGCGAGTCCGGCACGGCCTTCCAGCGTCAGGTCCTGATGCCGCTGCTCGGCCAGGGGCGAGAACGCCTGGAAGTACGTCGCCAGCCGATCCTTGAAGGCCGGCGTAAGTGCGAGCACAAGGAGTACGCCCAGGCGCTCGAAGCAGGCCGGCGAACGCTGGAGGGCCTACCAGGAGCCGCGCCGCCGGCTGCTGGCGCTCCTGGCCCGCTTCGAGTTGTCGCCGCAGCAGGTGGAGCGCGTCGCCAACCCCGACCAGCGGGCCAACGCGGGGATCGGCGCGCACCGACGAGCAGATCGTCGCCATCCCCTACCTGCTCTCCGAGATGGACCAGGGCGACGGGGTGTCGGACCTGATCCCCCTGGAGGCCATCGACCGGGGCATGCGGCCCGAAGGCGCTGCCGCCCGTTTCCTCGACATGGACGGTCCGCCCTGCGCCCAGGACGACCCCCGCCGGGTGCGTGGCGTGGCGGTCGCCGTGCTGCAAGCGGCCGCCCAGCAGGGCGACACCCTGCTTCCGTTCGCCGAGACGGTCAACCGCATCACGAAGCGATTCCCGGAGCGGCGGGCCTGCCGGCCCGACCGCGACCTGGTGCAGGGCCAGGCTGCCTTCTACCAGGAGGTCCTCGACTTCCGTGTGGACGGCAACCCGCCGACGATGGCGCTCAAGTGGCTGGCCGAGCTGGAGCGGGAGGTCAGCAGCCGGCTCCCCCGGCGGGTGAAGGCCAAGAACCCGCCGCCAAGGGCCGGGTGGAGTTGGGAGAAACTGCTGCTCGCAGAGTTTGGCGGCAAGGGCGACTCGAAGCTGCCGCCCGAAGTCGAGGACCGCGCCAGGAAGGAGAAGGCCGAGGCGCTGGCCAAGCTCTACGAGGGCGCGGTTCAGCGTCCTGTGTGGCCGGGCCGGCACGGGCAAGACGTCGCGTGCTGAAGGTGTTCCTGAAGGGGCTGGAAGAACTGGAGGGCAAGCGGCCCATCCTGCTGCTGGCCCCGACCGGCAAGGCCCGTGTCCGCCTCATGGACCGGACCAAGCGGGACGACGACACCGTCCGCGACGCCTACACGATCCACCAGTTCCTGATGCGCCACAAGTGGCTCAACCCGGAGAACTTCGCCCTCAAGCTCACCGGCGGCGACCAGCACGGCGCACCCGACCGTCATCATCGACGAGGCGTCGATGATCCCGATGGACCTGCTCGGCGTGCTGTTCCGCGCCCTGGACCTGAACAAGGTCAGCCGGCTGATCCTGGTCGGCGACCCCAACCAGTTGCCGCCCATCGGCCCCGGTCGGCCCTTCGTGGACATCATCGCCTGGCTCGAAGCCGACGACGAGCGGAAGAAGTGCTGCCTGGCCCGGCTGATGGAGCGGGCCAGGCACGAGGACCACAACAGCCAGGCGCTCCAGTTGGCCGACGGCTACCTGCGGGACGACCCGACGCCGGGCGACGACGACATGCTCTCCCGCGTGGCCCGGCAGGACGTGAGCGGCGACCTGGAGGTCCGCTTCTGGCGGGACATGGCCCAACTGGAGGATCAGCTTGCGGCCGCGATGAAGAAGCACCTGAACCTGACGGACGGGCGACAGGCTTACGTCTCGTTCAACGAGAGCCTGGGCCTGACCAACGACTGCAAGACGGTCGATCCCCAGCAGGCGGAGCGCTGGCAGATCCTCAGCCCGGTGCGGAACCACGAGTACGGCACGACCGAGCTGAACCGCAAGATCCAGGCGAAGTTCCGGGGCGGGATGATGAACCACTCGAAGCGCAGGGGCGTCAAGCCGTTCGGCGAGCAGGAGATCGTCTGGACCGACAAGGTGATGCAGGCGGTCAACCGCCGAAAGACCTCGTACCCCAAGGGGCAGAGCGGCCTCGACTACGTCGCCAACGGCGAGATCGGCCTGGTCGTGCAGACGCAGGAGGGCAGCGGCGGCCGGTCTGACTCGCTCAAAGTGCAGTTCTCGACCCAGCCGGCCTCGTCGTACTACTACCCCCGGCCGAGCGTCGATGGCGAACTGGAACTGGCCTACGCCCTGACGGTGCATAAGTCGCAGGGCAGCGACTTCGACATCGTGTTCCTGGTCCTGCCGAAGGCGGCGACGACGCTGTCGCGGGAGTTGCTGTACACGGGCCTGACCCGCTTCCGCAAGAAGATGGTGCTGCTGGTCGAGAAGGACACGGCGGTTCTGGAGAAGCTCCGCAGCCCGCAGTTCTCCGACACGCTGCTGCGCAACACGAACCTGCTCGTGCTGGCCGTGCGGCCCGAAGTCGGTGGACCGCTACTTCGCCGAACACCTGATCCACCGGACCTCGACCGGCGTGCTGGTGCGCTCGAAGTCGGAACTCGTCGTGGCCGAGACGCTCACCCGGCTGGGCGTCAGCTACGACTATGAGAAGAAGCTGGAGTCGAGGACCGAACCGAGCGACTTCAGGTTGCCGGATTTCACGGTGAGCTACGAGGGCGACATCTTCTACTGGGAGCATCTGGGGATGCTCTCCGTGCCGTCGTACAAGGAGCAGTGGGACCGCAAGCGCCAGTGGTACGAGGACAACGGCTTCCTCGAACGGCTGATCACGTCCGAGGACGGCGCGGACGGCAGCCTCGACGTGGGCGAGATCGAGCGGATTGCCCAAAGGCGAATTGGGCTGCCGTGATGGCACAACTTCAACCTCGTGAGAAGGTGTAACGATGAGCATCCCGACTGCGAACAACCTGTGGCTGGAGGCTGGTGCTATGCAGGGTGGTTCTCGCAACCAACTGGAAATGACCGATGAGTTGGCTCAGTTCTTCGGGAACCAAGCGCGGTCAGCCCAGTCGGTCACCATCCTGATTCCCGCCGGCACCCAGCATGACTGCTCGTTCGTCTACCGGGGAGATGACTATGAGCATTACAGCGAACGCTGGCGGCTCTCTCTGCCCACGGAGCATATGGGCGCTCCGCCCTGTCCCGGCCGCGTCATCCGTTTTTCCAAGCAGCAATCTGGAGGCGTTCTCGTGATCCGACTGGAGGTCACCGACGTGAACTCTCCTGACCACACGCAATGGCAACAGCAGTCCCACCCTCCCGGTGGCGGGTCTGGCACGACGCACGGCGGTCGCCAGTACGGCTGGTGGAGTTGATTCCCCAGGATGGGCCACGAACCTCGGGTCAAGTGTTTCCGCCGGAGTGACGTATGGCGAAATCTACGGTCAGCAGCCCCGATAGCCTTTTCCCAGAGCTTCCCACGGGAGGTTCCGTGGAGTGCTTCGGGATGGTCTTCCAGAATCAAGAGGCGAGGCGAGCGTTTTTCATCGAGAAGCTGAGGGAGAAGCTGGAAGACCCGTCGTTCAGGGAAACTGAGGGCTTCCCGACTGGGGAGCGTGACGCCATTCTCGCGATCTCTGATCCACCTTACTACACGGCTTGTCCGAACCCGTTCCTGGATCAGTTTGTGAGGGTCTCTCCTCGCGCGGAAACCCATCAGGATGCGTATCGGCGGGAACCCTTGGCCGTGGACAGTTCCGAAGGCAAGACGGACGCCATCTATACCGCCCACTCCTACCACACCAAGGTTCCACACAAGGCCATCATGCGGGCGATCCTGCATTACACGGACCCAGGGGACATCGTTCTTGACAGTTTTTCTGGGTCCGGAATGACGGGTGTGGCCGCGCAGATGTGCGGTCACGCTGACCCGGAGTTCCGCAGCGCGATTGAATTGGAGGCTGCGTCGCAGGGACGGGACAAGCCGAAGTGGGGGGTCAGGAAAGTCATCTTGAACGACCTGTCGCCGGCTGCCACCTTCATTGCCCGTGGTTACAACCTGCCGTTGGACGCTTCTGCGCTCTTGAAGGCGGGCCAGCTATTGCTCTGTGAAGTGGAGCGCGAGATCGGGTGGATGTACGAGACGCTTCACGAGGATGGGAAGACCAAGGGCAGGATCAATTTCACTGTCTGGAGCGAGTCGTTTCTCTGCCCGGAGTGTGGCCGAGAGATCGTCTTTTTCAACGAGGCTCTCGACCAGGAATCGGGTCGGGTGAGAGACACCTTCCCCTGTCCTCAGTGCCGCGCGGGTCTTACGAAGGACAACCTCCAGCGCGTGCTGGAGACGTTGATTGATCCCGCGACTTCCGACCCGTGGCGGCGGGTGCGCTACACCCCTGTCTTGATTGACTACTCTGTCGGCGGCAACAAGTACAAAAAGAAACCGGACACCCACGACCGCGACCTGTTGGCCCGGATCGGCAGCATGCCGATCCCCACTGCTGTTCCCACCGACCTGTTCCCAATCGACCAGATGTATCACGGGTCCCGCCTTGCCCCCAAGGGGTTTACCCGCATTCACCACCTCTTTCTTCCCAGGGCGATGCAGTGCATGGGACGGCTCTGGGCCAAGGCGGTCGGCCATCCCGATTTGGACACCCGAGCCGCCTTGCTGTTCTTCATCGAGCAAGCTATCTGGGGCAGTTCGCTGCTCAATCGGTACAGCCCAACTCACTTTTCGCAGGTGAACCGCCAGCTTACCGGCGTTTACTATGTGGCTTCACAGCACGCCGAGTGTAGCCCGTGGTACATGCTCGACGGCAAACTTGATCGGCTCGGGCGAGCCTTCCGGCTCAGTTACGCCGAGTACGGGAACGCGGCCATCTCGACTGGTTCCGCGACCAAGTTTGGCATCCCTGACAACAGCGTTGACTACATCTTCACCGACCCGCCGTTCGGGGAAAACATCTTCTACGCCGACTTGAATTTCCTGGTCGAATCGTGGCATCACGTCAAGACCAACACTGGCCCGGAAGCTATTGTGGACACGGTGAAGGGCAAAGGTCTCCCTGAGTACCAGCACCTCATGCAACGGTGCTTTGAGGAGTATCGGCGTGTCCTGAAGCCGGGCCGGTGGATGACGGTGGTGTTCCACAACTCGAAAAACGCCGTCTGGAACGCCATTCAGGAGGCTATGCTGGCAGCGGGCTTTGTTGTTGCTGATGTCCGGACTCTCGACAAGCAACAAGGCTCGTACCGGCAGGTCACTAGCTCTGCGGTGAAGCAGGATCTGATCATTTCCGCCTATCGCCCCAGCCAAGAGCTTGAGGACCGATTCAGGGTTACGGCGGGGACCGAACACTCGGCCTGGGAGTTCGTGAAGTCTCACCTCCAGCAAGCCCCCAAGTTCGTTCACGGGAACGGACGTGTTCAGGTCACCGCTGAACGCCAAGCCTTTGTCCTCTACGACCGGATGGTTGCCTTTCACGTTCAGCGAGGGTCTGCCGTTCCCCTTTCCTCTGCGGAATTCCATGCCGGTCTCCGCCAACGGTTCCCCGAGCGGGACGGCATGTACTTTTTGCCAGAGCAAGTGAGCGAATACGACAGGAAGCGACTTGAAGTCAGTGGCGTCGAGCAATATGAGCTTTTCGTCAGTGATGAGAAGAGCGCGATCCAGTGGGTCCGTCGTCAACTCGCCGAGTCGCCTATGGCGTATCAGGACTTGCAGCCTCTCTACATGAAAGAGGCACAGCGAGTCTGGGAAAAGCATGAGCAGCCACTGGAGCTTAGGACGATCCTCGACCAGAACTTCGTCGAAGACACGGACGGCCGATGGCGCGTTCCCGATCCCAGGAAGGAAGCCGATCTTGAGCAGATTCGCAACAGGGCGCTGCTGAAGGAGTTCCAACAGTACCTCGCCGACGGCAAGCGGAAAATGCGGGTCGTCCGCACGGAAGCGCTCCGGGCTGGCTTCAAGGACTGCTGGCAGCGGCAGGACTACGCGACCATCGTGGGCCTGGCGAAGCGCCTGCCCGACGCCGTGATCCAAGAGGACCCGGCGCTCCTGATGTACTACGACAACGCCCTGATGCGCACCGGGGAGTGACGAGGAAGGAATGGTGGCGACCCGTGGCCCAGCGAAACTCCGTCAACCTGATCGAGCCGGACGCCCCGACGGCCGCGCAGTCGCCGGTGGTCTGTCTCGGCCGCTCCTTCCCCTCCGAAGAGGCGAGGCGTGACTTCTTCCTCACCCGGCTGCGGGAGAAACTCCGCGACCCCGAGTTCCGCAACGCCGACGGCTTCCCCGTCGGCGACGACCAGACCATCCTCGATCTGTCCGACCCGCCGTACTTCACCGCCTGCCCCAACCCGTTCCTGCGGGAGGCCATCGAGGAGTGCGGCAGCGGGTACGACCCCGACGAGCCGTACCGCTGCGAGCCGTTCGCCGCCGACGTGGCGGCCGGCAAGAACGACACGATCTACATGGCCCACAGCTATCACACGAAGGTCCCGCACCAGGCCATCCTCCGCTACATCCTCCACTACACCAAGCCCGGCGACGTGGTCCTCGATGGCTTCTCCGGCTCGGGCATGACCGGCGTGGCCGCGACCCTCTGCTCCGATACGCCCGCCGAAGAGCGCGCCGCCATCGAGCAGGAGATGCCCGGCGTCCAGTGGGGCCGGCGCATCGCCATCCTCAACGACATCAGCCCGGCCGCCGCGTTCATCTCCCACAACTACAACGCCAGGGTGGACCTGGCTGCCTTCCGGCCCGAGGCGGAGGCGCTCATCGCGACGGCCGAGAAGGAGTGCGGCCGGCTCTACGCCACCGCTCACGCCGGCCCCCGTCCTCAGGCGCTGCTCCTGTCCGACAGCCGGCCCTCCGCCGTGGTCAACTACACCGTCTGGTCGGAGGTCATGTCCTGCCCGCAGTGCGCCAGGCAGGTGGTCTTCTTCGACGAGGCCGTTGACACCGCCGCCGAGCCGATGGCCGTGCGCGAGGAGTTCCCTTGCCCCGGCTGCGGCGTCCGGCTGACGAAGCGGTCCCTTGAAGCCTTCTTCGAGACGGCGGCCGACCCGCTCCTGAACCGAAGCATCCGGCAGGTGAAGCGCGTGCCGGTCTTCATCAAGTACATGGTCGGCCGCAAGCACTTCACGAAGAAGTCGGACGCCGACGACCTGGCATTGATCGCGTCGGTCCGGTTGGAGGAGGCGGACCTGCCCGCGCCGTTCGAGTTGCCAGCCGGCGGCCTGTCCGACGGCAACCGGGCCGCCGGCATGACGCACCTGCACCACTACTACACGCCGCGCAACTTCCTGATCCTGTGCCGCATGCTCGCGGCCGCCTCCGGACCGCGTCGCCGGCAACTCATGAACCTGGTCCAGTCGATCTCCGTCCGCCTCTGCTCGTCGCTGACGACCTACCAGCTTGGCAAGCGCGGTAACGTGCCGATGACCGGCACGCTCTACGTCGCCGCGCTCCTGGCGGAGGCCAACCCGATCAAAAGCCTGGAGGGCAAGCTGCGGGACTTCGAGAAGGTGTACGAGAGCCTGGGGCAGTGGAACTACGTCGGCTGCGGGTCGAGTTCGGCGCTGTCCACGGTCCCCGATTGCAGCATCGACTACGTCTTCATCGACCCCCCGTTCGGCGACAACCTGAACTACGCCCAACTGAACCTGCTGTGGGAGGGCTGGCTGCGCCTTCGGACGAACACGTCGTCGGAGGCCATCGTGGACCGGGCGACCGACCGGAGCCTGAGCTTCTACCAGGAGAAACTGCGCGAGTGCCTGTCCGAGTTCTACCGGGTGCTGAAGCCGGGCCGTTGGATGACCGTGGCCTTCCACAACTCCAAGAACGCCGTCTGGAATGCCATCCAGACGGCCATCCTGGAGGCCGGCTTCGTCGTCGCCGACGTGCGGACGCTGGACAAGAAGCAGGGCACGCCGAAGCAGATCAACGGGCTGAACGCCGTCAAGCAGGACCTGGTGATCTCGGCCTACAAGCCCACGGAGGCGTTCGAGAAGCAGTTCTCCCTCCAGGCCGGGACGGAGGCGGGCATCTGGCGCTTCGTCGAGGACCACCTGGGCCAGGTTCCGGTTTTCGTCAGCAAGGCCGGCCGGGTCGAGGTGATCGCCGAGCGGCAGAAGTACCTGCTGTTCGACCGCATGATCGCCTTCCACGTCCAGCGTGGTATCTCGGTCCCCCTGTCCGCCTCAGCCTTCTACGCTGGGCTACTGCAGCGCTACCCCGAGCGGGACGGGATGTACTTCCTGCCGGACCAGGTGAGCGAGTACGACCGGCGCCGGCTGGAGTGCCCACGAGGTCGAGCAGCTTGAGTTGTTCGTCACCGACGAGCGCTCGGCGATCCAGTGGGTGCGCCGCCAGCTTGCCGATGGCCCGCTCACGTTCCAGCAGTTGCAGCCGCTGTACATGAAGGAGGCGCAGCTCGCCTGGGCGAAGAACGAGCAGCCGGTCGAGCTTCGGGAGATCCTGGAGCAGAACTTCGTGCGCGACGACCAGGGCCGCTGGCACGTCCCCGACACGAGCAAGGAGGGCGACCTGGAGCAGATCCGCCACCGGGCGCTGCTGCGGGAGTTCCAGCGTTACCAGCAAGCCAAGGGCAAGCTGCGGGTCGTTCGCGCGGAGGCTATCCGCGCCGGCTTCAAGGAGGCGTGGCAGAACTGGGAGTACGCGGCCATCGTGGAGATGGCGAAGCGGATACCGGAGGCGGTCGTCCAGGAAGACCCGGCGCTGCTGATGTACCTGGACAACGCCCTGATGCGGACGGAGGGGTGATGGACCTCGAAGGGCTGCGACAACTGGTCGCCCAGGGGGAGTCCGAGCGCCTGGAGTTCAAGAAGACCACGGGCGAACTCAAGGACGGCATGACTGGCGTCTGCGCCATGCTGAACGGCAGGGGCGGCAGGGTGCTGTTCGGCGTCACGCCTTCCGGGAAGATCGTCGGGCAGGAGGTCACCGACAACACCCTTCAGGAAGTGGCCCAGGCGATCCGGAAGCTGGAGCCGCCCGCCCAGATCGAGCAGTGCCTGGTTCCCGTCAGGGACAAGCTCCAGGTCCTCATCCTGGAGACGGAGCCTGGCCCGGCCGGGCCGTACACCTTCGACGGCCGACCCTACCAGCGAGTCGGTCCGACCACCTCCCGCATGCCGCAGCCGGAGTACGAGAGGCTGCTCCTGGTCCGGACTCACTCCGTCCACCGATGGGAGAGCCAGCCGGCGACGGGGTACGCCCTCGACGACCTGGACACGAAGGAGATCGAGCGGACCTTGCGCTCGGCGGTGGAGGCCGGCCGCCTGGAGGCCACCGTCACCACGCCTGGAGAGGCCCTCGACCGGCTGCACCTGCGCCTCGATGGTACGCTGTTGCGGGCCGCCGTGGTCCTCTTCGGCCAGCGACTCCTCCCGGACTACCCGCAGTGCAGCCTGCGGATGGCCCGGTTCAAGGGGACGACGAAGACGGAGTTCCTCGACCAGCGCCAGTTGGAAGGACACGCCTTCCGGCTGCTCGAAGAGGCTGACCTGTTCCTCAAGCGACACCTGCCCGTCGCCGGCCGCATCCAGCCTGACGAGCTTGAGCGCCAGGATCATCCGGTCTACCCGCCGCTGGCCTTGCGGGAGGCGCTGGTCAACGCCCTGTGCCACCGGGACTACGTCATCGCCGGCGGCGCGGTGAACGTCGCCATCTTCGACGACCGCCTGGAGATCATCAGCACGGGCCTCCTCCCGGCGGGGATCACCGTGGCCGACCTGAAGCGTGAGCATGTGTCCCGGCCGCGCAACCCGCTGATCGCTGAGGTCTTCTTCCGGCGAGGTCTCATCGAGCGTTGGGGCCGGGGGACGCAGAAGATCGTGGAACTCTGCGTGGCGGCCGGGCAGCCCGAGCCGGAGTTCGAGGAGCAGGCGGGCAGCGTCGTGGTGCGCTTCCGGCCGAGCAGCTACGTCCCGCCGCTGCGGGTGAGCCACGACCTGAGCGAGCGCCAGCGGGAGGTTCTTCAGATCCTGGGCGACCGGAAAAGGTGGAAGGTTCAGGACATCCTGGCGAAGCTGGCGAACCCGCCTGCCAAGCGGACGTTGCAGGACGATCTGAGCCTTCTCCGCCAGTTCGACCTCGTCGAATCGAGTGGCCGGGGGCAGGGGCGGCTCGGTGGTGGCTGAAGCCCCCGCAGGCGGCGGCAGGCGGCGCTTCCAAGGAATAGTGCGGTGATAGTGCGGAATAATGCGGCGATGGTGCGGTAATGGTGCGGCGTGGTTCGGCGGGGGAAGGGCGGAATGGACGAGTCTCGGAGCCAGCTTCTTCCGGTGAACTCCTGGGCCTTCAGCCCGGCCCACGGGGAGTCCGTGCGCATCCTCGACGTGGAGACCCTCTGGAACCACACCGTCTACCAGGTCTGGATTCCCCGTCAGAGCAAGGTCGAACGGCTCCCCGCCGAGTCGCCCTAGCCCCGCAGGAGCCGCAGGAGCCGGGGCCGACGACCCTGGACCGGATCTCCTACGCCGCCGCCGCCGCCCGGATCGCCGACGCCCTGACGCAGGACGTGCTTCTGGCCCCGCTCCAGGCCGGTGTAATCCCTCTGCCACACCAGCTTTACGCCCTGTCCCGGGCCATGTCCGGCGACCGCGTCCGATACCTGCTCGGCCGATGAAGTCGGTCTGGGCAAGACGGTCGAGGCCGGGCTGATCTTCCGGGAACTCAAACTGCGGGGCCTGGTCAAGCGGGTGCTGGTCGTCGCCCCGAAGGGGCTGGTGACGCAGTGGGTGCAGGAGATGCAGACCCACTTCGGCGAGGAGTTCCGGCTCCTCACGCCCGGCGAGTTCTCGGCCTGGCGGGACCTGACCGGCGCGGAGAACGTCTGGCGGCAGTTCGACCAGGTCGTCTGCCCGCTGGACTCCATCAAGCCGGTCGAACGGCGGCGGGGCTGGTCCCGCGAGAAGCTCGACGCCTACAACCAGGAGCGCCTCGGCGACCTGATCGCCGCCGGCTGGGACCTGATTATCTGCGACGAGGCGCACCGGCTCGGCGGCAGCACCGAGCAGGTGGCCCGCTACCGCCTGGGCAAGGCCCTGGCCGACGCCGCCCCTTACCTGCTGCTGCTGTCGGCGACCCCGCACCAGGGCAAGACCGACGCCTTCCAGCGCCTCATGGCCCTGCTGGACCGGGACGAGTTCATCGCCGCCGGCTCCGTCCGCAAGGAGAAGGTCGGCCCACTTCGTGATCCGCACGGAGAAGCGCCGGGCCATCACCGACCGGGGCGACCCGCTCTTCTTGCCCCGCGCTGACGAAGCTCATGGCCGGTCCGCTGGGAGGAGCGGCACAAGCTCCAGAAGCACCTGTACGAGTCGGTCACGGAGTACGTCCGCCTGGGCTACAACCAGGCGATGCGCCAGAACCGGCAGTACCTCGGCTTCCTGATGATCCTGATGCAGCGGCTTGTCACCAGCAGCACCTGCGCCATCGCCTCGGCCCTGGCACGCCGCCTGGAAGCGCTGCAAGTCCACCAACGTCGCCGTCGCCGACGAGGAGCCGCCCGACGACGACCCGACACGAGCAGGACAGCCAGGAGCAGCTGGAGGAACTGCTGGCGACCCGCCTGGCCGGGCTGCAAAACGAGAAGGAGGAGGTCGGGCTGCTGCTCGACCTGGCCCGCCGCTGCCAGGCGCAGGGACCGGACGCGCGGGCCGAGACGCTGCTGGACATCCTCTACGAGAACCAGCGGGAGGAGAACGACCCGGAGTTGAAGTTCCTGATCTTCACGGAGTTCGTGCCGACCCAGAACATGCTCCGGGAGTTCCTGGAGCAGCACGGCTTCTCGGTCGTCTGCCTCAACGGGTCGATGGACCTGGACGAGCGGCGGCGGGTCCAGCAGCCGGTTCGCCGAGAAGGCCCGCATCCTGGTCTCGACCGACGCCGGGCGGCGAGGGCCTGAACCTGCAATTCGCCCACGTCGTCGTCAACTACGATCTTCCGTGGAACCCGATGCGGATCGAGCAGCGCATCGGGCGGGTGGACCGCATCGGACAGAAGCACCCGGTCAAGGCGTTCAACCTGATCTTCGAGGACAGCGTGGAGCTGCGGGTGCAGGAAGTCCTGGAGGAGAAGCTGGCCACGATCCTTGAGGAGTTCGGCGTGGACAAGACGCAGGACGTGCTGGATTCCGCCGAGAGTGGAGCCGTCTTCGAGAAGCTCTACGCCCAGGCCATCCTCAACCCCGGCGACATCGAGAAGAACATCGAGCGGCTGATCCAGGAGGTGCGGGGGCAGGCCGGAGCAGGAGCAGTCGGGCGCTCGCTCTACGGCGGCCCGCCCCTCGACCCGACGCTGGCCCAGCAGTTGAGCAGCCACCCGCTGCCCTACTGGGTCGAGCGGATGACCACCGCCTACCTGCGGGCCGAAGGCGGCAAGATCCGGCGGGACCTGTTCGGCTACAGCCTGGAATGGCCTGACGGCAGCCGGATGGACCGGGTGTCGTTCCACGCCGGGAGGCGCAGGACCGTGGCCTGGCCCACGTCAGCCTGGAGGACGAGCGGATCCGTCGGCTGGTCAGCCACCTGCCCCGGTTCATCCCAGGCCAGCCCGTCCCTCGCGTGCGGATCGGGGAAATGTCACCTGAAGTGGTCGGTCACTGGTCGCTGTGGCAGGTCCGCCTCGACGACCGGAACCTGCGCGATTCGCGGGTGCTGCCCTTGTTCCTCCACGACGACGGCCGCATGCTGCTGCCGACGGCGCGTTCGGTCTGGGACGCCCTGTGGAAGACCGGCCGGGCGTCGAGGTCGTGGGCGCGGCCGCCGAATCGGGTGTCGTCTTCGGGAGACTGCGGGCGGAAGCCGAGCGCCACGGCCTTTCGGCCTTCGAGGACCTGCACACCAAACACCAGCAGCGGCTCCGGCGTGAACGCGAGAAGGGCCAGGCGGCCTACGGAGTGCGGCGGGACGCGCTGACACCGCATCGGCCTGCCCGAAGTCCGGCAACACCGCCTGCGCCGGCTGGACGAGGAAGAGAGGGCGTGGCAGGCCGAGCTACAGGGGCGGGAACAGGTCCTGCCCGAACTGCAGCCGATCATCATCGTGAGGGTCGAGGCGGGGCATGGCTAACTGGCGCGAAGGCATCCTGAACAACTTCCATCCGAAGATCGCGCGGCTGACGCTCGTGGCGGACCCGGACGGGCTGCTCACTGAGGAAGGGATGCTGTCCGCCATCCGGGAGCGCGGCTTCGACCTCATCCCCTTCGACGACCCCATCGCCTTCCGCTTCGCCTACGAGGCGAAGTACCGGAGCATCTGGGACCAGGGCTTGCAGACCGACCTGGTGGTCGTCCTCCGCTCCGAAGAGCAGCGCCTGGAGTCGCTGCCGTATGATCTGCTCAAGGCCGGCCGGCATCTGAAGTTCGCCCTGCACCAGCTGTACCCCAAGCTGAACTACCCGGTGATCGCCGGGCTGGATCGGCAGTACCTGGACGCGGTGGACGAGGCGTACCGTCATCACGACGGGGGGCAGTTGACGGAGCGCGAGACGAAGGAGTTCGTCCTGACGCACTGCTTCGGCATCGTCCCCAAGCTCATCAAGACTCCGGTGGACCTGCTGAAGATGCTGCTGTCGCTGCAATCACGCAAGGTCCTCCTGCCCGGCCCCCTGGTTGACTTCGTGCTGGAGCAGCTTTGCAGGGAGGCGACCTTCGCCGGCTGGCCGCTGGCCGAGATCGTACCGAGCAGCGAGGCGCTGCTCCGGTTCCTCCAGGCGGAGTGGGCCGTGTACCTCTCCTCGCTGAACGACGCGGGCGCAAGAGCATTGTGCCTTTCGCCCACGAGGACGTTCGCGTCTACATCGACACCCTCTTCCTCGACGGCCGACTGGCCCCGGTCGAGGTCGAGAGCGTGGCCGGCCTTCCCCCGTGGGTGAGGACCGGCGTGCTGCACGACGCCAGGGCGGACGCCGTGCGCCGGTTCCGGCTGCTGCGCGAGCGCTTCGAGAAGGAGGTCCCCCCGACCGACGCCTCGCACCGGGACTGGCAGCAGGCGGCCCAGCGCTGGGCCGAACTGGTGGTGTTGCGCTGGGAGTGTGACGACGGGCTGAACGACGGCGACCGGACGGCCTGGCGCGAAACGCACAGGACGATGGAGTTGTGCTTCGGGCTGTGGATGGTGGAGCGGTACGGGGCGCTGCACAACTTGCCCTACCACCAGCAGCCCGTCATGGTCCACCACGTCCCGCGCTTCTTGGCCGTCGAGCGTGGACGCAAGAAGCTGGCGAAGGTCGCCCTGCTAGTCCTGGACGGGCTGGCCCTGGACCAGTGGCTCCTGCTGCGCCGCAGCCTCGAACAGACGCAGAAGGGCTGGCGCTTCCAGGAGTCGGCGGCGTTCGCCTGGGTCCCGACCCTGACGAGCGTCACGCGCCAGTCGATCTTCGCGGCCGAGCCGCCCTTGTACTTCCCGGACTCCTTCGGCACGACCAGCAAGGAGAAGGCGCACTGGCAGCGGTTCTGGGAGGACCAGGGGGTCCCAAGGGCGGGCGTCGAACTGCTGACCTCCCTCGACGGCCCCGAAGATGCGAGACTTACGGGGGCGCTGGGCAACCCCAGGGGCGCGATCCTGGGATTGGTCTGGAACAAGGTCGATGACATCATGCACGGCATGCAAATGCAGACGGCGGGGATGCACAACCAGGTCCGGCTGTGGGCCGGCCAGGGCCACGCGCAGCGGCTCCTGGCACGCCTCCTCGACGAGGGCTTCGCCGTCTACCTGACCGCCGACCACGGCAACGTGACGGCCACGGGCGTCGGCGTCCCCCGCGAGGGCGTCCTGGCCGAGACCAAGGGGAAGCGGGTCAGGGTCTACGACCGGCCCGATTTCCGGGACGAGGTGGCGGCGCAGTTCGCGGGTTCGATCCGGTGGCCGGGTCCCGGCCTGCCGCCGGACCGGCACGTCCTGCTGGCCGGCGGCCTGACGGCGTTCGCCAACGAGGGCGAGGAGATCGTCGCCCACGGGGGGATCGCCCTCGAAGAGGTCATGGTCCCGTTCGTGACGATTGCCAGGGAGGGCAAATGAAGAAGGTCATCGGCATCGACCGCAAGATCAAGCGGGCCTGGCTGGACGCCACGCTCGACCGTCTGGCGACGACCACGGACGCCGACCAACTGCGCCAGTTCGTGGACGGCCAGTTGCGGGGCGAACTCCCAGGCGCGGAGTCGCGCAAGAAGTCCGTGGGGATCGTCCTGCGCATCTGGTCGGGCGTCCCGGCCGAGCGGGTCCGTTTCCGGGACCGGGCCGTGGCGCTGCTGCCGTCGATCACGGGGCGGGACCGGCTCTGGCTCCATTGGGGGATGGCGGCGCTGGCCTACCCGTTCTTCAGGGACGGCGTCGAGGTCGTCGGCCGGCTACTCACGCTCCAGGACGAATTGACGACCGCGCAGGTCCAGGCGCGGCTGATCCCTGGCTGGGGGGACCGGGCGACGACGAAACAGTCCGCTCAGAAGCTCCTGCACACCCTTGTGGATTGGGAGGTGCTGATGGCGGCCAAGGTTAAGGGCAAGTTTGTCGTCGCCAAAAAGGCGGCCGCCGCGCCTGCACCGCTCCAGCTTTGGCTGCTCGAAACTCTGCTGGCGGCGAGCGCCTCGAACGAGATCGAGGCGCAGCAGCTTCTCCGCCTGCCGGAGGCGTTCCCGTTCACCTTCACGGTGGGTGTGGCCGACCTGCGCCGGCACGAGGGGTTCGACGTTCACCGTGAAGGTCTGGACGGGGAGAAGGTCGCCCTCCGCAAAGTGCCGGTGGCGGAGCCGGCGGGCAAGGCCAAGAGGCCGAGAAAGGCGGCCGGGAGAGCCGGAGCGACGACCCAGCCCTCCCTCTTCGACAGGCAGCCGGAGGAGGCCGCCGAGGCCCAAGGCCGCACCTGGACGGCCGCCGATGCCCCGTTCGCCGCGCCGATGGCGGAGTGCGCCGAATTGTTCAGGGCGGGCTATCACCACGGCTGCATGGAGCTGGCCCTCAGCATTGTGGAGGCGGCCGTCCTTCTGGTTTGGCGCGTGAAACTTCGCAAGCGGAAGAACCAGGCGGCGGACTTCCCGAAAGCCGTGGAAGCGTTGCACGCCAACTCGCTCATCGGGAGCGAGTTCAAGTCCGAGCTTGAGAGGTTGTGGGCAGAGCGGCACATCGTCCTCCAGCAACGAGCTTGCGGCGAGGCGGAATCGTCACTTCCGGAGGAGACTGCCAGGAGCAGCCTGGGGCTGTTGAACGATCTGGAAACCACGTTTTTCGGGTACAAGCAGGAAGACGGCATCCTTCCTGACCACGCCGAATACTGGGAAACCGTCGAAGAAGCGAGGCCGGCCTTGGTTGGCGGAGGAAGTTCCTGAGCGCCAGTGGGGGCCTGCCGAGGCCAAAGGAGACGGGTTGTACCTGCCGGTTCTTATTTCAAGAACGGGGAGCGACCTGGCAAGATGCTGCTATCCTGAAGAGGCGGTTGTGATGGCCCAATCGACTCGCAACACGGGGTTCGAGGCATGATTGTGAGGGTGGAGATCGACGCGCAGGCGAAGGATAACGAGACCTTCTTTTTCGACAACAGCGTCGTCGGCCTGCTTCCACCGTTATCCACACCTCCATCTAGGTATCGGCCAGTGAAGCGCCCTTGTAAAGGTCAGGACGGCAAGCGGGAACAAGTTGTTCGCGCTTGCCAGAACGCGCAGATGCCTTGACGCTTCGTCACTGGAAGCACTCGCCAAACGCCTCTCGAAGCAACTGGTCGATGTCCTGCCCACACGTCTCTTGAGTGCCGTTGAAGGGGTCGTTCTGGCGGCGTTGGCTCCGGCGGGCGTGGAACGCTCTCTCGCAGGCGAGCCGCCGTGCCTCCTGCCGGTATTCCACCTCATCACTGCCGTGTGAAAAGGACAGATAATCAATAGATACAGGTGGGTGGGGAGGGGTGGGGGGTGAGGCTTGCTCATCCTCGTGGAACCGCACCTCGGGTCCGAGGACGTAGAAGTTGCCGTGCCTGAAGTTGCTGGCCTTGTCGGAAACGTAGTTCTTGTGGAGGACGATGAGCTTCTCGTCCACGAGGAACTTGCGGACCTTGTGCTGCTTGCCCCGCGACCTGCCCTTGATGCCGCACGCCGACAGGAGCGTGCCGACCTTGGGTTCGGCCAGTTCGGAATGACGGGCGACGAAGGCGAGGACCGTCTCCATCAACTTCATCGCCTTGTCATCGTCGGTCTTGGCCAGCCCCGCGAGGGTGGGAAGTAGCCCCTTCAAGCTGGGAGTCCAGACAAGAACCAAGGGATGCTCATCGACGGCGACAGGCGCTGCGGCCTCGACGCCCCCCCAGGTGGACGGGTCGTGCAGGCTGAAGCACCGCGCCCTCCACGCTGACACCGCATCGGAGAGGATCTTGTCGCTCGCAGTCGGGTCGGATTGGTAGCCGTTATCCTGCCAGACCTGCCCCGCGACGGTGCGCGTCATGCGCATCAACTCCGTCCTGTCGTTCGTGAGTCGGTCGGAGAAGGACGTGTCGCCCACACAGGAGAGACGGCCCTCCACCCATTCGATTGCTTCTTCGAGCGCCAGCCCTTCGCGGCGCAGCACACGCAGGGTGACGACGATCAACTTGTTGATGGTGTCGGGCGGGGGCGTCTGCTTGCCGCCCCAGAAGTCCGTCAGCACCCGCGCCGTGCAGCCTTTGAGCGGCCCGATGTCGCCGGAGCCGCATGAGCGAGGGGCCGAGGCGGGGCGAGTGCATGATGCCTTCGCCTGAACCTTCCTCTCTGCCCCGTTCTCCGATGGCGGAAGTTCGGGGCAGGACATCAGGCCAGTCTGGAGGGCTGCCGCCAGCGCCGAGGCGTCCGTCGGCGTCGTTTCAAAGTAGACCCAGTTGAGGTACTGGGCCGGCGAGAGGATCTTGGCCGGGACGAGCCTTCGCTTGCCGGATACGACTTGGTAACGCCGGCAACTCACCATCCCGACGCGCCCGCTGCCGATGATCATGGCCTTGTCGGGCGCAGCGGGGCGTACACCTGGGGCGAGTTCGACGGATAAATCTCCACTTTGGCCCAGTCGTGGCTCGGCAACTCGCGGGCGAGTGTCGCGCGGACCGCCTCCGCCAGTAGGACCGCGTCCTTGAGGGGCAATGGCCCATCGGCCCACCCGAAGAACT
Source organism: uncultured Planctomycetota bacterium (assembly GCA_963767535.1). GTDB lineage: Bacteria > Planctomycetota > Planctomycetia > Gemmatales > Gemmataceae > JAJPHU01. The sequence continues at coordinate 873,897 of CAVYEC010000003.1, read as the reverse complement.
TGACGGATGCGTTCTTCAAGTTGACCTCGGGCGCGAAACGCATCCGGGGGTGGTGAAGGGAGAGGGCGGCCCCGGCATTGATGACCAGGGAGGCGTGGTAGTCGGCCGCGACAGCGCCGCAATGACGGTCCAAGTCCACCGTGATGAGCCAGCCGACTTTGCCGCGCTTGGGGCCGCACATCCGCTCCCCGCGAAGGTGCGTCAGCAAGTCGGGTGAGGATCGGCCCCATCGCCAAGTCCGGCGCTGTCGTTCCCCGTCCACCGTCGCCTCGATGATGTAGTCCTCGGGGTGACTGCCGTCGAAGAGCATCAGTTCGAGGAGTTTGCGGGCCTCGACTTCGCCGAGCGAAGTGATCCGTTCGGCGTCGGAGCAGTCGAACAGCAGGCTGAAGACCGCTTGCCCGGCGACCTGTAGCTCGGCGATCAACTTCAGGTCGTCCGGGTCCGGCGGGCCTTGGGATAGACGCTCGCGCAGCTCGGCACACTGCTCGGGTGGCAACGTGGTGCATCCGGGCCGCGCCCGGCGGGGGTGGTCGAAGACGAAGGCCACGCGGGCTTGCGGTTTGGCCGCCCGCTTCAGCCGGAAGAGCCGCTTCAACAACATGCGTTCGGTGGCCAAGCATTTCGGCGCTGCCAGCAAGGAGTAGAAGGCCGGGAGGGATGTGGGCGAGGGGGTGCTGATGGTTGCCATCACTCCACCGCCTTCAGAGATGCCGACGCGAACGCCGTGAGCGGGCCGCGCGGCATCGGAGGGAGGACGGGGAGGCGAGCGGGCCTCTTCCACTCGCGATAGCGTGCGATTGGAGGCGTGACGCCATCAGGTGGTGCGATTGGAAATACGCATACAAATTGCGGCCGAATCAGCCCTTGCTCAGGGCCGAGAAGTCGAGATAATAACATTGCTGAAACGCTCCTCTGTCGAGTTTGGCCAGCCCCGATTCACGGTCGGGGCTGGCCCTTTTCGGTTATCAGCGGCGCAAGCGAAGTCGGCGCGACTTACGCTTGCCGGGCCGGCACATCTCATGCACCACGCTCAACAGCGTGTTGAGATGCCCTGCTGCTTCGACGCAGTCGAGTTTGTTCTTTGCACCTTGGGGTGGCCGGTAGCCCGTCCGCTTGTGGAGTTTGTGGTACGCGCTGCCCCAGACCAGCGCGAAGTCCACCTCGAATTGCCATGCCCGCGCCCGGATCTCACGGTTGATCTCGGCACGAAGCCCCTTGTCCTTCTCGCTCATCGCTGCCTCCGCTGAGTTGATGGCCGGCTATTCGGCCTTGTCGCAGTCAAACGAAGTGTCTGGCGGAGGCAAGGGATGATCACCCTTGGTACGAGGCGATCCCGCTCCGGGGAACCCAGCCGATGGAGTGAGATGCCGTTCGACCGAGTCGGCGAGGATGCGCACCCCCCTGCTGCCGACCCGGACGGTGGTCAGGTGACCGCTGGCCTCCATGCGAATTACCGTGCTGTGGCTGACGCCGAGGAGGACCGATACCTCGCCGCGCGTGTAGAGTCGCGCACCCATTTTTCACCTCCGAGACACGAAGACCCATGCCCTCGATCCGCCGGAATGGCAGGAGAGCCGGCTTGCCGCCGTGGCAGTGGTCGGTGGTGAGTGGGTAGTGGCCGGTAGTGGTCGGGAGTAGTCGGTGTTGAGTTGGTAGTGGTGGGTAGTAGTCGGTAGTGGTCGGTAGTTGGTATCAGTAGTTATCAGTGATCTCCATCATTATAGCAGATCGAGTCCCGGTCAAGTGAAAAAGAATTGTCGAGGTCGCTTCTTTGATGACGTTGATGACGTTGGCATCAGAATGGCATTGACGACGTTGACAAGTCTGCTGGAAATCTGTCATGGCCATGTCAAGCACGCTGAATGACGCAGACCAACACTACCCCTGCACCCCCTTCAAAACACATCATCCTCGACAACTACCTGGCACACCGTCAACGGCTCTCCTACATCGAGTTGTAAAGCGGCGCGGCAAGTGTTCTTCTCAAGAGACGGCCTCGGCGGACGGAGATTCCTAACGACATTCCGGCCGGCAGCAACTCCTGGCCTACTGTCGAGGCACCTTCGCCACGTCTTTACAACAGGCCATCCTTCACGGCATTGACATCACCGTCAACGAGTGTGTGCGGCGGGGAGTGTCAATCAGCGGTTTGATGAAGGAGTGCTGATGAACGGATTGGCTGCGTGGGGACAGGTCGAGAGAGGTGGACGCCTGAGATGCGCCCAGACGTGGAAAGGCAACGGCAGTGGGCGAATCGAGACATGGGACCGTGAGGGTGCTGGGGTCCACGAGCGACCCTTTCTCTACACGACTCGGTCGGCTGGAAACATCAGAGCTTTAGAAACGGGGGAAAGACGCCGGAAGCATCTGCGCGAGATGCCGATAGTCTTCACCCTCTACGAGCGAATCAGCGGGTGATTCCCTGGGCGGCCGAACACTGGTCATTTTCTGCTTCATCATGCCAGCCAATCCGCGTCAAGTTGTCGGTAACGATCCAGTCCAATGCGGAGGAGTGATGCCCGCCCCGTATCCCCTTCCATCTCGACCATGTCCGCAAAGTCACGGCGAGCGCATTCGTCCCCGGCCAGAACGGCATCCCACAGTTCGCGCATTCGCCGGCTCATGGCGACAACGAGCGCGTCGAGGCGCTCGCTGAAATCTGGCATGTCATGGTCCGGGGGCAGTAGGATTGCGAAAGCCGCCGGCGAGATCCCGCAGTACCACTGGAGGAATACACGGAACCAGCACACTTTGACCTGTTCGTAATCCGTCGTCATCACTTCCTCAAGGAGCGATGACGGCAACTCGACTTGAAAGATCGAACGGGCATCCTCATCGGAGAGGGAGTTCCTTCGCGTCAGTGTCCCTTGTTTGTTCGCAAACCAAGGCGGCACCCGGCAAAGCACCCTGTCGAGATCTTTCTGCGAGACGGGAGCATGAGGCGAGATGACCGGCCCGCACAACAGTTCTCTCGGCCCCTGGTTCGTCGCCCACTGCGTACCGTCCCAGCCGACTGCCGTGATGCCACCCAGGCAGCGTAGAGGCTCGGCAAACTCGAATGCGTCGGTGCGTTGGTCACCTCCGACTAGAGGACAGGACAGGATGATGTCATGCGCCGGAATCAAGTGCCAGCCGGTGGTCCAGTATCGCCCCCACATCCCGAGAAATGTACGCCTGGTGTCCCACTTCGGGTCCAAGACCGCTCCGGGCGGGTCAAACCCGAACGCCACCCACGGGTTACCATGCGTGTCCAGCAGTGGTGACGTGGCCGGGTATCGCGGGGTCGGGATCACTGGCCCCGAGGAAGTCCCGGCGGCATCCTCCTTGTCCAAGCGATCCAGTTCGTCCCTGAACTCCGGGTCGTTCTCGAAGTCATACTTCACAGCATCTCCTTGTTCTGCGCCTGGGACACTCATGGAGCATACAACGGGTGAGGGTCAGATTCGGTTCGACGTTGAACCCGTTCATCCCCGCTTCCCGAGGTTGGAAAGAAGTTGGGCGTACCCTGTCTTCGTCCGAATTGCGAGCGGGCAACCGGCCGCTCGCAGCCACCGGCGGGTGTGCTTGACGAGAGAGCCGAGCGCCTTGTCGGCGTCGTCGAAGTCGTTGCCCCAGATCTCTTCGATCACCGCATCGATCTGCACCGCGCCTCGGCCCCACAGGCACCGGATCAGCCGCCAGCGTTGTCCCGACAACCCGACGTAGTCATTCCCACCGACGCGGATCGTGTCGGGAGGATATGGGCCGTCCGGCCGAGCGGTGGGGAACTCAGCAGCGATTGTTCGGTCCACGTCGTCGCCGAGGACGTACTCTTCGCCGGTGGCCTCGTCGGAATGGGCGGTCGGGACGGCGTCGATGACGCCCTCCTGTCCGCGCGGGATATGGTACGCTGCCGCAACCTCGGAGCGCCGCCAGAATCGATTCATCTTGATGAACATGAACTCACCTCTCCCGTGTTGAATGCCTACCTGGGAACACAGCATAGGCAAATCCATGCCGCTTGTAATGCGGCCGAGGAGCATTTTTCTGGTTCGTCGAGAGATCATGCTTGATCTCGTTCTGAGCCGCGAAGCAGCTATTATGGTCGGTACGAAGATGGGAAGAGAGGCAAACGCCACGGCATGGCAAGGTAACAAGACGTGACCCCTGCCAGCAACAGCCAAGACGGCATCATGACTGAGCCAGCAGGGCTGCGAATTCCAGCATGTCAAATTCCAGCCGTGTTTCATGTTCGTCGTACACGAAGCGCAGCCCAGTCTCGCCAACCGCCCTCTCAATCTGCCGTAGCAACTTCTTGGTCTGCCGCTCACCGTAGTAGACGATCCCGTCGTTGATCCGCGCCCGTCGCTGGCAGTAGGGCAGGTTCTTCAGAATCCTTCGGGTTGAGCTTGAAGTGACTTGCCACGATCCCGGCGACCGTCCCCTCCCAAAAGTCAGAGTGATCGAGGTCCACCTTGCCCTCGGGGAACACGATGGTCGGCTCGCCTTCGTTCAAATCAAGAAGGTAGATCGGGAATGACATGACGGTCTTCCTCTTGTTTTCGGGTGTTGATACCCTCGGCCACAGCGCCCCGGTGGTTTTGGACCGAGTCAGTCCGCCGCGTCAGCCGACTGACACTCGGCCTCCGTGTAAATCTCTTGCAATGTCCAAAGTGCCGCCGTCGCCTGGACGTATGTCCCGCTGGGACCGTCGCCAGCGGCAGCGTTGTCGAAATTGAGGTGTAGCGCCACCGACAGGAAACGGCGCAGGTCGTCAGCCGAAAAGCGTCCCGAGCCGCGCACACTCAGGTCGAGTTGCAATCGAAACTCCCGCTTCGGCCGCCGCCGGTAGTTCCGGTTCTGGATCGTGCGATATGCCCGCTGTGCGGTGGCGAGGTTGTGGTACAGCCGCGCCTCGTCCAGGCAGGCGGTCCAGCCGCGACCCGTATAATACCGTCCGTCCTGCCGTTGCAGCAGAAACCTCCGCGAGAAGTTTTCGTCGCCGCAGAACCTGATGGTCAGTTTTCCCCGCATCGCCAACCTCCCCTTGGACGGTAATGTTTGGTGTCGTCTACGCCGCTTCTCTGATCGGTCTGATCGCCTCGGGTGACGGTCACTCGATGCGTCCGGTCTGATCTGCCTCATACTCCTTCTTCAACCGGAAGAAAGTAGCCCGCGACTTCCCCGTCGCCTCGCGCCAGTAATCCTCCTGGCCTCGGGCCGACGCCGGGTGCTTCTCGATGGCCAGGGCCATGCACTGGAGATCGTGCGTCTTCGTGTCGAGCGGGCGGGGCAAGTGGTCCGGCTGGCCGAGTTGGTCGAGTTGGCTTCGCACCATGTCCCGCCAGTCGGCATTGCCGGTCGAGGTCGCGTAGACGACTTTGCGCAGGGACGCCTCGTAGAGTCGCACGCTCAACTGCCGAGTGCCGCCGGCCCGCGCGATGAAGTCCACGACCTCCAGACACGTCGCCGGCGCGAGGGATTCAAACCCCTTCGCGGCCATCACCCGCATCAACTCCAAAATCTCGTCCTGGGTTGCGATCAACTCGAAGGTGTCCACGCGCGACAGGACCGCCTTGAACGCCTCGTTCCTTCGCGGGATCGAGTTGGCGGTGAAGACGAGGCGGCTCTCGAAGACGAAGCTGCTCGGCAGCCCCGGCAGTTGGGACGACGAGTAGGTCACCAGCCGGCCCTCGGCGCTCGGCCAGAGCGCCGCCCTCAGCAGCCCCAGGACCGCCATGTTGCTGTAGATGCTGTCGGCGTCGTCCAGCCAGATCACCCGGTCGAGCCGGTTGTGGTGCAGCGCCTCGTAAAGACTCAACGGGGTGATATGGCTGTTCAGCAGCACCGGCCTGATCCCCTCGGCAGCCAGCGTCTCGCCGATGACCTTGCTCTTCCCCAAGCCGCCGGCCCCCGCGACGAACAGACCGTTCGTCATCCGGCGAGCCACCATCCTGACGTGGTGGGCCAGCAGGGCTTGTTTCTCCTCCAGGGCGGTCGCCGGGACGACCACCGGGACCGACTCGTGCGACGGGCCTTTCTGAACAGGATCGAGCTTCTTCCTCGCCGCCTTCATGGAACGCCTCCCGAACAATGCCGGTCACTCGCCGCGCCTGCCGAGGTATCACGGCCCCGTTTCGAGTCGCATCGAGACTGGCGCTCTTGACGCCGGGGTGTCGCCATCTCATGCGACTCGAACCCCTCCCTGCGACTCACCGCACGAACCGGAAGTAGGCGTCAACGACCTCGGCGGTCGTCGCCAATTCCTTGCCTGCCGGGGCCGTGTTGACCACGTCTTCGAGCAGTTGGAGTTCCTCGAACTCACCGTCGCGGACTGGGTTTTCAAGGACGGACCCGATCAGACACCGGGCCTCACGCTGAAGCCGCTGTCGGTGGGCCTCGTCGCGGATGGTTCGGGTGCGGGCGAGGCCGTACATCGCCGACCCTTCTCCGCTGTGCCAGTCCGACGCGAGAAGTAGCGCCCTCGCGCCCAGCTCGGTGGAAAAAGGCGGGGAGACGCGCAGGCACTGCCACGCTCGGTTCCGGGCCAACCACCTTCGGATGGATTCGGCCTCCATCCCGGCGAACAACCGAAACAACTGCGTCCTCACCCCGGAGAAACGGGCCACGCTCGGCGCGGGCGTCGGGCCGTCAACGTAGACCCGGATTTGGTCCCCCAACTGCTCGTAGCCGCAGGCGCACAAGAACACTTCCAACCAGTCCATGACGGTCTCCAGGGACCCGGTTTCGCGCGAGACGTGGCCTCCTACGAACACGCACCAAACCGCTGAGTCTCGGAAACCGGGGCCGGACGTTTTCAGGATGTGCGAATGGGTCGGGAGCGAGGGAAGGCCGCAGAACACGAAGGCTGTCTGCCTCCGGCCCAAGCGTCCGATCTGCCTCGTGGCGGGCCGCTAGAATTGAGAAACTTGTTCGGAGCAACACCATGATAAGCGACATCTGTTCGGATGCCTCGGGCCAGATTCAGGAGTGGCAGCGGGACTGTCCGGAGTGGTACGCCGAGTTGGCGGTCGAGATCGGGAATGTCCGTCTCGTCCTCGACTCATTGCGGCTGTACCTCGGCATGCAGCCGCCCGGCGAACGCCCGCCGGGCGATGACCCGAGCAGTCCACTCCGGCGGGCGCTGGCCGGGCTGGACGTGTCCGCCCTTGCGGCGGCCCACGACGCCATCATCATGAGAAAGCCGTCCAACACCGCGCCGGCAGCCTGAATCGGGCAACAGGCTCTGGCACCGCCAACTTCTGGAGAAGATCGCCCAGACGCACCGGCGAAGGGACTCGTCCACTCATCCATGACGAGTGAGGTTCCCCTCCTCGGTGGGGACATAATGCCGGCCGTGGCCGTGTCGTGTCGGTGCAATGTCAGCAGCGGTAGGTGGCAATCCCCGAGTTATTACCGAATCGTGTTCGGCGGCTATTAAAGGGTACGCAGCGCGGCAAAGGTGATGGCATCCGAGACACCGGGCAATGTGATGCGCCAGAGATGCCGCTGGTCGGGGCTGCGATGAGAGAGCGCTGCGTTCGGGCCGAGCGCGGCTCGCGTCGGAAGCCGAAATGTGTATCCCTATCGATTGGCCCAGGCGTGGGACCGGACAGGCTAATGCACGCAAGCCGCATCCTGCTTCTTGCATTGGACTTGCGTGAATTCTACCACAAGCGACCGAGGCCCGAACCCGTTCGGCGCTCAACGGAGATTGGCATGCAGATAGGAGCCGGGTCAGGAGCGCGACCTGCCCCCTCGTCAACGAGGCGTGCGCCCTCGCCGTCGCTGCTGATAGCCGGCCGCGTCCGTCTCGGTTCTCGTTTCAAAACCGAGCCGCGTCGCGAGCCTCGCTCATCGGGGGCTTGCGTGCGAGCCATTCCTGTGTCGCCCCGCGCCGACACTCCAACCCTGTGACATCGTCAACAACCGGGAAACTCGGTTGCCAAAACTTTTCGTAACGTCCCTGCCCCCGGTCCTCGGGTTCGCCTCTTCGCGTGTTTCTTTTTCAGTTGTTCTCGGGTTGTCGAGTTCCAATAGCAAACTCGAACGACGCTGAATTCGCTGCCTGGAAAAATCGCCGCCGGCCCTACTTCTCAAGTACACAGGGTCGCAGATTATTAACCTTGACCGGCCACGGCTCCACAGATCTCAACCACGTCAGCACGCTCGTCTCCAACCATCCTCACCGGGACTGCGCCTCGACCGCCTCGGCCTTCTCGCCGGAGAGAACAGCTTACGCCTCATCTTGTCTCTGCCGACCGCGCCCATCCGGCAGTCCCCCGCCGCGCCGACGCTTGCCGACTTCCGCTGGTGGCAGCACATGCGAGCCGCATTCGTTTCGGACACAGGCCGTGCGAGGCCAGCGAGTCGCGCGGATCACCTCGCTTTTTTCGCCCTCGTCAGTTGCGCACGGCGGAAAGTTGCCGATACTGTCCGTGGCGACAGGGCCAAACACCGATCCAACCTCAACAGAAATGGACAGCATCATGGCCGCGCAACATGAAACCGACATCATTCGCCGTGGGACCGACGAGATCCTGTTCCGCCGGCTCGACACCCCCGTCGCGTCTTGGATGAAGCCAGGCGGCCGTTGGGCGGTGGAATACTGGTGCGCCGAGATGGCGTACCCCATCGCCCAGGCGTGGGTATTCACCGGGGGCTACGAACCGTATGTCGATTGGCTTTTCGTCATGGAGGAGCATCGGCGCGCCGGCATCGGGACGGCGCTGCTCGACGCGATCCGGGCCAGGTGGCCCGACGTGGTGTTCGACGCCTTCACGAACTCGGGGGGCCAGTTCCTCGCCGCATACGGGGAGACGAGCGACGCGGAGTGAGCCGAAGGAAGCCGCGAGCCGCATCTCCACGATGCTGCGGGCGTTCGGCGGCGAACGAGGGCCAGTGCCACTCCGCGTCGCTGATCAAGCACACCCGCCGCTGGTTGAGGGCGCTCCGTTGCCCTCTCGGGTTGCCCACCAAATCTGGTTACGTCCAAGATGGTGGACGGCAATCGCGAATAGTGATTGGGTTCATGCGTGAACCAGTCCTGAACCTCTTCGTGGATATGCTGCAACGAATGTCGCCCGTGGTGCATCAATGGAGAACGATATCATGACATTCCAAGAAGAGGCCCGTAGCCTTATCAAGAGTCACCTGTGGTCCGCCACGCAGCGCTGGGTGCTGCGCGAGGGCTGCTCATCGGCGGACTACCGCCGGGAGCAGGCGCAGATCCGACGACTGCACGAGATCGAAGTCGCGCTCGGGGAGGACCAGGTGAAGGCCCTCTGGGCAGAGGTTCGTGCCGAGATCAGGTCGCAGTTGGCCGAGCAGGTGAAGCCCGTCCTCGAACCGGAAGTCATCGACGGATGGCTGAGGGGAACACCCGTCAAGAGGTCCTCGCTCCTCCAGGACTGGCCGGAAGAAGAAGTGCGCCTCGCCCTGAGTTACATTTGGCACATGAAATTGGCAGAGTCGAGTGGCCCCATCGACTGGAGCGACTCTGCGGTCAGTTTCAGCCGGGACTTCCTGAAGAACGACGGTGGAATGATTTTCGAGGCGTCAGCCAACATCCGCACTCTGGCCAGGACGATCAAGATCCTGCGCGACCACGTCACCTCGGCGGGTCCGACAGCCGACCCCGTCAAGCGGCGTACCATGCAACGACTCCTTCGGGCCGCCAACGAGTTGAACCTCCTGGACGCATGCCGGTTGCTCCTGACGACGGCCGGACAGGAGGGTCAGGAGACGGCAAAGGACGATGGATGATAATCCTCACCGCTCTTCCTTCCACCTGGCCGGGGCGGCGGGGTTCATGTGTATGTCCTTCTGTTCGGCTTCCGAGCGTTGGACCACTTCTCACCCGCCGCCCCGGTTGGCGTCTCCCACTAGCTCACATTGGCCGTCAAAGGCGGAGATGACCAATGCCGCCCTGGAGAACGCACGTCAGCAACGTCAGGCACCGCCTCAGAGAAGCCGCACTCAGCAACAGCCCGTTGGCCGGGACCGGGGGCGTAGGCAGCATCCCGGCCAGCAAGGGCGTGTGCCTCCAAGCGGGGGTGACGCTTGCAGCCTCGTCCCGCACCCACTGGTATGTTGACTTCGGCCCACGCATGGTCATCCAGTAGTGGGTCCCGTCGATTCTCAGGCGGTCCCCGCACACCTCGTCGTGGCCGTGTTCGATGTAGTTCCGCAACGCCAGTGCGACCTTGCCCAGATACAAGGTCATTGTCGCCGCAGCCGCATTCCCTGCCTGCGACAGGGCCGCCAACTGCCGGGCATGCGCCGAGGGATCGCACGGGGTCAGGGTAATCGACACGCCAGTCACCGGAGGCGCTCCGTTGAGGCCGCCGACCAGCCCGTCCAGCAAGGACCCCAGATCGAGGGGTCCGCTGTCGCCGGCCTGCTCGCGCCGGTGCGCCTCGATCAGCCAGTGGCCCTCGACCTCGACGGAAGCGTGGTCGTCCTGGTCGAGGGGCAGCGCCGGGGAGGCACACCCTGGATGGAACCCGACCTTGTCCTGCCATCCGGTGAAGGCCGCGCACCAGACGGCGCTCGCCCCCCTACCTGGTATGCCCTTGCGCTTGATCTCCGGGATCAGGACATACTCGACCAGGCCAAGTACCCGCTTGTGGAGTGCGTACAGGTCCAGTGCCTCCTGGAGGTGGAGCGACTGCTCGATGTTGTCGTCGTACAGGGCCGACTGGTACTCGACGATGGCATGCGTCCAGTCCCACGCCCACTCCCCCTGTTCGAGCCGTTCCAGGTTCTGGCACTGTTCGATCCGCCGGCGGACGGCCGCCTCGATCCCGAACTGTTGAAGCTGCGCCGCGTGGCCGTCCACGTCAAAGCCGCAATCCCCTTCCGCGAGCGCGGCCTGCCAGGCCAACCTCCGCATCTCCTCCTCCGAAGGCATGTTCGGGTAGACGGGATGGCACTGTTCCGCGCCGACCCTTTCCGCCGCCGTCAGCAGGAAATGGGCCACTGGTGCTTGAAACCGCTGCCAAAGGTTAACCGGGAACAGCCCGCTCGCCACGGGCTTTGCGATGCCCTGCCGCGTTGCCCTCCCGGCCAGCAGGCGGTGCTGCCCAAGGGACGGCACCGTTTCGTTGTCTCGCCGCAGGGAGCGGTGGCCCTGGAACCCGAAGACTATCGCATCGAGGACCAGCACATCCTCGCCGGGGGTCCTCTCGAACTGCATCTTGAAGAACACCTCTTCGGCCGGGCCGCCGCTGCTCTTGTCGCGCAGGTCGTACCAGTATCCTTCTGCCCTCCGGTACACCTCCAGCATGCTGTCGCACAAGTGGCACTCGACCCGTCGCAGGTCGTGGGCCTGACGGTTGGCCCACAGATGCTCTACCGCACCGTCAACCTCCCGACGAGCAAACGACTCGATGTTCTGCCCCAAGGCGGCCAGCATCGGCGGCAGGGCATCCACCCGCTCACGAAGCTCTCCCAGCGTCGTCGGCGGCTGGGAGAACATCGTTTCGAGCGCCTCGCTGAGTTCCTCCGGCGCGAACGGGGGCTTGGCCACCTCCCGCAGAGCCGCCAGCCGTTCGACTGCCTGCTTGACGGCAGCGTCATCCATCGCTGACCAGTCAATGCTCCCGGCGAACTCGGCGAACTCCTCGATGTCGGCCGCCCGCATCGTCGTTCGCGTCGCGGACGGCGGCCGGCCGAAGAAGCCGAGACAGCGCACGCCCAGGCTCAGGTCCGGAAGGTAGACTTGCCGCCGTCCCTTCCCGCTCGGGATGGTCCCGTGCGGGAAGAGGCCATGAAGGGCAACTGCCCGACAGGCGTCGTCCAGGAAAACCTGGAAATCGGCGTAGTGATACTCCTGACCCCCGACGCGCAACATCTCGTTCTGGTGGGCGCGGATGATCTCGGCCGGCCAGGCGCAGAGCAACGGGACCAGCCGAGCGTGAAACTCCCTCAGCACGTCGTAAACGGTCACCGCTGCGAGGTCATCGGGGGACTTCACCGGCGGGAAGATCGGGCAACCGATCAGCGGGTCCAACGTCCGCGACAGAACCGCGTTGAACCGATGCCCCCGCCGGTGGCCGAAGAGCGCGTGCAGATGCCTGGTCCCGACTACCACGCTGATCATGAGGCTCCTCCTTCGCTCAAATGCCAAACACAGTCTCAAGCATCAACTGCACCAGCGCCGCCTCTTCCATCGCAGTGGTCTCGATCACCTTCGCCGTCACGCACTGCGCCGTCAATCCCTTCAACGTCCGCTCCAGGAGCAGATACCCGGCCGGGTCGGTAAGGACACGGTGGTCGTTGGCGTCGTTCACCCCCGGCTGCTCGCGCTCCCGTTGTGCCAGCCGGCGCTGCCTCTCCTCGACGCTCGCGGTCAAGAAGACCGCAGCGTCGAAGCGCGGGAAAGAGGCCATCGCTTCGCGCAGTAGGCCGGGGACGCCCGGCGTGCCGTGGAAGGTATGATAGGCGAGGGTCCGCAGCCAACAGGAATCCTGGAGATGCACGGTCCTGTCCGGGGGCGGTGTAAAGTGCCGCGCATCCCAGAGATGCGCGGCCAGGAACAGCGCTCCTGTCTCGGCGAGGCTGGCGTGCGGGTCGCGCCGGACCTGGTCGGCCAGGGCAGCGATGGGGTTGTCGGGGCAGAGGGAGTTCCGGCTGGCGCGCACGGGGACGCCCCGGCGCGCCAACTCCTCCTTCAGGTTCTTGACCAGGGTGGACTTGCCGGCCAGGTCCAGCCCCTCGACGAGGATTACGCCGCCGGCCATCACGCCACCTCCTTCCCCGAACCCGCCGGGAAACTGCTGGGCGACGTGATCATGTGGTAGAACTCTCCGAGGCTCAACCCGCAGGCCGGGTCGAAGAAGCTCTTGCGGTCCCAGCGGTCCAGGTCGAGGCGGTCCAGTTCGGCCACCGGCGTCGCCTTCAGCCGGTGGAACGGCGTCGCGCCCGTAGGCCGGACGGTGAACCCCAGGTCCCGCAGGACGCGGTGGGTGTACAGCACGTCCTCGCGCCGCTGGCCGGCCAGGCCGACCTGGGTGTACGCCTTCCCCTCGACCCCGTGGCGGCGCAGGTTCTCGGCCACCTGCTCCAGGAGCCGCTCCTGGACCTTGGGCGTCAGGCTCAGGCGGCCCTTCGCGGCGGTCAGCGTCTCGATGCCGAAGCCCATCGCCCGCATGCCCACGGAGGCCAGGTCGGCGACCAGCCCCTCGTTGGCCAGGTGGTTGACGAGCGTGACGCCCTTGAAGGGGACTGCCAGCCGACGGCGGCGTAGCTCGGCGACGAACTCGCGAACCCAGGCGCGGTCGGCGGTGAAGATCGGCCCGTGGCACTGGAACTGGTGGAACGGGCCGAGATTGGCGGCCATGTATTCGACCGTCGCCAGAACCGGCCGGCGGCGGTCCTTGGGGCCGCCCTTGAGCGGGTCGATGCACCACTCGCAGCCCACCGGGCAGCCGCGCGCCACGTCGAAGGACAGGTCGTCGGTCGGCTTGCCGCGAAGCTCGCGGGCCTGGTGGTACTCGGCGAACGGGATGACATCAGGGGCGGGGAAGGGCCACTGTGCCGGGTCGAGCAACTCGCCGGGCCGCGTGCGCTCCCAGCGGCCCTCCGCCACCTTCACCAGCAGCCCGTGGTCGGGATGCTCCCCGGCCTGGTAGCGCCGGATGGCGTCGGCCAGGACCAGTTCGGCGTCGCCGCCGATCACGGCGGCGTCGAACGGCTCACGACCGAAGTACTGGGGCATGAATAGGGGGCCGTCGCCCCACACGAGGACGCGCGTGCGCGGGCTGATTTCGCGCGTCAGCCGGCCGACCTCCATCGCGGCTGGCGACTCCCAGACCCGCGCCCACAGGATCAGGAAATCCGGCCTGGCGAGCAAGTGTCGGACGACGGTGCGCAGTCGCGCGCCGACCAAACCGGCTGGCTCGCCGACGACCCGAGCGTTGGGGAACCGGGCGCGGAGGAACGCGACGACGGCCGCGAACTCCGCCTGCCAGTAGTGCGTCGTGGCGTCGAAACGCTGGACGCTGGGGGAAACGATGACGATGCTCGACTCCGCCTGCATGACGGTCCGCATAAGGGCCTCCAGATCGCGGGGACACTGACTGCTCCAGACGACATGTATGCTGTCGCAAGCAGTTATCTCTGCGATGAAGGCGGTCCGCTTTCGGCTTCATGAAAGCGGTACGGTTCCGGCCGAGATGCTCCTTTTGTTGCCAGGAGGGTGAACCTCGCCCGCGAGGGATGGCACCTCTGGGGCGAAGGGTAGACAGGCCGTCGGTGACGGGGGTTCGCGCTGAAAAAGGAAACCCTGGTTGCCAAGGGAGTCAGCGGCCGCGAACCAGACGAAAGGACAAGCACCCTCCAGTGATACCGTATGGTTCACCGGCGCTACGGCTTCGCTTCCGCGTTCCTCTCGGAGGCCACGCCGCGAGGATCAGCGCCCGAGAACAAGGAGAGGGCGAGTGACGCCCTATTCCGGCCTCAATCGCGCTCTCGGCTCACCTGCGACTTTCACCCGGCAACAACCTGACCTCAAGACACGCCGAACTGCTCGCCCAGCCACCTGATGGCCTCCGCGAACTGCTGGTCGTCCGGCTTGACGTAGTGCCGCTCGGCGATGCTGCCCGGCGCGTGCGCGAGGTAGTATTGGGCGTACCGACCGTAAACGGGGTGCGTCTCCAGCCTGCTCGCCCCCGTCTTCCTCAGAGCCTTGAACGGCTTCCCTGGCTCCAACTTCACGAACGCCTCACGGATGCCATCGGCCCGCTTGAGGCTGCCACCAGCCGGGATGTCGTACACGACGAGCATACGCCCGGTGTTCGTCGTCAACACCCGCGTCGCGCCGAGCGGGTTCGGCGTCTTGAACTTGCTCCTGTGCTTGACCAGCAGCGCGAACGTGCAGGGCCAGAGGTGGTACGTCACCTCCGGGGCCGTCGCCTGATCCTGCGTCTTGCTCCGCTTGCGGCGGATCGTCGCCTTCTGCCAGTCCACCTCGTCCTCGCCGAGTTCGGAGATGTCGTTCTGGAGCATGCCGCAGTTCAGGGCCAGGAGGACGAAGAGCTTCGTCCGCTCCGACACCTTGTCCGCCTTCAGCAGCAGCGCCCTGATCTCGTCGTCCGTGATGACCTCGATCTTCTTGGCCCCGGTATCCGCGAAGCGGCGGCGGCGGTTGATGTTGCCGGGGAGCGCGATCCTCCCCTTCTCGGCGAGCCAGTTGACGAGCATCTTCGTGACGCCGTAGAGGTTCGTGGCGTAGCTGCCGCTCATCTCGCGGCCCTTGACCTTCGTGGCCAGGTGGATGAACCAGTTCTCCAAGGCGTCGGCGGTGATGCCCGAGATGTCCTTGTCCGGCCCGAACCAGTTGACGAAGTGTTCGAGGTTGCGCTCGTAAGCCTCCAGGCGACCGGGGTGGATGTCCTCCACCGCCTTGACACGCACCCACTCTTCCGCGTTCTTCCGGCACCGCCGGTCAGCGGGAACGTCTTCGGGCTTGACGGTCCTGACCAGTAGGTTGACGGCCCTGACGCGCTCCTGTTCAGTGACGGAGCCGCCGGCCATTCCCTCCTCGCCCAGCTTCAGGGCGTCCAGAGCGGCAGCCGGGATCGGCCTGCCCTTGTTGAGGGCGTCCAGCCCATCGGCGGCGAGGTCATCGAGGGTGGCAGGCATCCGCGCAATGATCCGCCCGCCGTCCGTCCTCGTCGGCTGTGCCGGCGGCGGTCCTGGCGGCGCGGCGGCGGCGAGCAGTCGGATCAGGCTCATCGCGGCCTCGCCCTTCTCCATGTCACGGAACAAGGTGGCGAGGTCGTGCTGGCCCGAGAGGAGGTCGCGGATGGTCAGGCTGGCCGGGTCGAGGGGCGTGACGGCGGGCTGAACCTCCTCGTCCGCCCCACCGATCTCCTTCAACCGAGCCTCCCACCACTCGTTTGCGGCCCGCCAGGACGCTTCCTTCGTCGGCTCGCAGCCCAGTTGGCGCGGGCTGACGCGGTAGATGTTCCCCTTGTGCTTCTTGATCCAGCGCTTCTCGACGGCCAGCCAGGTCATGTGGTAGTTCCGCACGCGCGTCCCCTCCAAACGGTGTCCGATTCGACTGGATACCGATGGATACCACAACTGCCGCACCAATTCAAGCGCCGTAATCGACGGAGTCGCTGGATACCGCACTTGGATACCCAGGATACCAGTCTGGATACTTTCGGTCAGCCATTTGGTCAGCCGAGCCAGCGAGGCGCGATGAGGATGTGTCGTCGTATATCTAAGCTATAAAGCAAGTTAGGACAGAAAATGGGGCTTGGCAGGAAGGAGGCTGGGAGGCGGAAATTGCATTTCCAGTGCCGCACAATCGGCCACTCTGTCACCTCTCCGTTTGCTGGGAACCGCCCAAGATCGGGTTTCCCGCAGCTAAAAGATGCCAGTTAGATTAGCAGAGCCAGGCGAGATCGCACAGACGAGATTGACAACAAAACCAGCGTTCAAGATGTTCCTTTTCCTGTGCAGGTCGATTCCCCGCCGATGGCATCCAAATTCCCCCACGAGAGATGGTTTTGCTCGACCGCAACCGTATCGAGCGACCAACCTGCCCGGGGATACGGGCGAGGAAGTCGAGAATCTCTTTTCCTTCGGCTCGGTGACGAAACGCCGGGATTGAGCGCCAGCGGCATTTCGATTGCATCAAAAATCGTCCGATTGTGAAACATCAACCGACTCGACTCGCATGAAACTCCTTTTTTTGTCTGTTCCCAAGTCGGCAGAATGACGCCCTTCGCCTCGCGCGGGAAGACTCCAGGAGGGGAGGTTCGGATGGAAGCAGAACAGCGACCACTGGACGAACTGCTTTTTGGTTCCGGTTCGAATGACGTATTTGTCCCCGACGTGGATTTGGCCGAGGCCATCTCGGCTTGGTATCGCGCCTCGCGGTCCAGGATGCGCGAGGGAGAGAGCGCAGGCCGTCCGAGCGGGGGCCAGCAGGAAGGCGATTCCGCGCGCTCGCGGTGAGCGCTTGGGAGACGACGGAGTGGAGAAACGGGTACACCCAAGAGGAAAAGGAGGTTGTGATGAATGTGATGAGGATGCTCGCCGGCCTGGTGGTTCTGACGGGCTGGCTCTGCCTGGCGCACACGCCCCGGCCGACGAGGCCAAGAAAGAGGGCGGCGACAAGCATTTCATGATGAAGGCGTCCGCCGCGGGGCTGGCCGAGGTCAACCTCAGCGAATTGGCCGTGCGCCGCGCTTCCAGTCCCGCCGTGCGCCAGTTCGCGCAACAAATGATCCGGGATCACCAGCGGGCCAATCAGCAACTGCTGAACCTGGGCAACAAGCTACAACTCCTGTCCGCCGAAAAGATGGATGAGAAGCACACCAAATTGCATGACAAGCTGGCCAAGTTGGAAGGCGCGGAGTTCGACCGAGAATACATGGAGGCGATGGTAAAGGACCACGAGGAGGCCGTCAAACTTTTCGAGAAACAGTCGAAGGAAGGGCAGGATGCGACCCTCAAGGGGGCGGCCGGAGATCTGCTGCCGCACTTGAAAAAACATTTGGAAATGGCTCGCGACATCTGCAAAGAGGTTAAGGGCAAGGGCGAGACCAAACGGTAAACATCGGCGGAGACACCCTGAGCGGGGGGCGTAAGCCCCCTGAGTCTGCGCTCAGGGGGCTTACGCCCCCCGCTCAGGGAGGTTTTTCGGTAGTTCTAGGAAAAGACATGATCTTCGCAGCAGAGATGCTAACCGGATGGGAGCATCGAGAAGCGGTGGTCAATGGGGTGCGGTTGCATTACGTCGAAGCAGGTTCGGGGCCGCTCGTTGTCCTCCTGCACGGCTTTCCGTGCAGCGTTAGGGACTCCTCACCAACCTGCGGCGCAAGTGAATCGCGCCCCCGGTGACGACGTAGCGGGTCCGCTTGCCGCAGGGACGACGATCCCAGGTCAATTCGATCCGCGCCACGGCCTCTCGGATGACTTCCCTTAACAGCAGCGGATCGCCCTCAGACGCCACTTCACGCAACCGCCACAAAAGAGACTCGCAGGCGGCGATGGCATCTTCCAGTCCTTCCAGGTTTCCGCCACCCTTTCGCCGGGCCAGCTCCGCATCAATCTGGTCGCGTTCTTGTTCCCACGCCCGGACCACGGCCACGACGCCTGGCACGCGGTCTTGCGGCAGTATGGCCAGATTCTCATTGCCCTGAGCTATCTTGCCCTTCAGTTCGGCCAGTCGCTTTTCGAGCGGTTCCACGGATACGGGGGCGCGCTCGGCCTCGTCCTGCCTCCGTATCTCCTCCCGAAGCGCCTGGAGCCTTTCCGGCGCCAAAACCTCTCCCTCGATCACGCGGAGCACGCGGTCAAGTAGCCAGTCTTCCCGGACGGAGTTGTTGCCGCATACTTTGATGCCGGCACTGTCGTACATGTGGCAGCGGTAGACTCGCTTGCCCTTGCGCATCAGCCCGTACAGGGTCCGTCCGCAGTGCGAGCAGGTCACCAGTCCGGAGAACAGGTAGGCGCCCAAAGACGGCTTGCATCCCTTGTTGGCTCGCATTCGAGCCTGCGCGGTCGAACAAGTCCTGAGATACTAGCGCTTCATGAGCCGGCTCACCCGAAACCAGCCATTCCTCGCGGCCGTTGGCCACGTCGTCGGCCCCCGTCTTGGCGACGGCCTGCCCGTTCGTGAGACGATGATACTTTCCGCGGCTGCGGCGGTTCCAGGTGAGCGCGCCGGTGTAACGCGGGTTCTTGAGGATGCTCCGCACGGCGTTGCGCGTCCAGCGGTCGCACGGCTCGCCGCGCTGGCGCGTCTTGCTCGCTCGTCCGCCCTTGCGGGCCGGCGGCGGGACAGCACGACGGTTCAACTCGCGGGCCAGGTCATCCATCGTCCAACCGCCTTCCACGTACCTCTCGAACATCCAGCGGACGACGTGCGCCCGCGCCGGGTCGGGGGTGAAGCGTAGGGGGACGACGAGCGGCGGCTTGCCCGGTTCGCTGATTGTTTCATATTCGGTCAGATAGCCGTAGGGTGCGGGTCCGAGGATGCGAACGCGCTCGGGCCTTGTTCGCCATGCCGGTGAGTACGCGGTAGGAGCGCGTCTTACTCTCGCCCTGCGATTTGTCCGCCCGGACGGTCATGAGGATGAGTTGTGCCAGATCGTCCCAGCGCTGCGGGCCTTCAGCGACGCAATCGAGCGTGACACCGGCGTCCTTCAGTGGCTTGACCGTGGAGGCGATAAAGTCAACGGGTTCCTGGCGGGACAGCCGGCTCCATTCATCGCAGACGATCACTTCGAATAGGCCGGCCCTGGCATCGCGAAGTAATTTCTGGAAGGCCGGGCGCTTATCGAAAACGTCGCCGGCAATACCGGAGTCGGTGTACGGCTCGCCGATGAGGGTGTAACCCTTACGCTCGCAGTACGGCAGTACGGAAGATAACTGCCGCTCAATACTGTCCTCTTGCCGGTTCGTGGACTTGCGGGTGTAGATCGCAGCCCGCGTGGCAAGTCCGTTGTTAGAATGGTGCTCAGGCATGTTGCCCTCCTCAACAGGGTGACTTGCTCAGGCCGGTCGGGGTGCGGCAAACATCCTGCCCGGCCGTCTTGTTCCTCCCCCGCGGCCGCAATCGTCGGAAAGGCGAAGGGCTACGGCACGCGACGAAGGATGGTTGAGTGTGGCAAAAGGGAGAGATGATTGCAAGCTACGAAGTGGCAAGGTTCTTCGATTAACTCTAGAATGTCTCCGACCGCCACTGCCCACCTCACTCAGGCCAGTAGTGATTGGAGATAATCCAATGCGGCTTTGCGTAAATACCTCACAAAACGGATAGGTTTTGTTTCAAAATCACCGGGTTTCGT
Source organism: uncultured Planctomycetota bacterium (assembly GCA_963767535.1). Lineage (GTDB taxonomy): Bacteria > Planctomycetota > Planctomycetia > Gemmatales > Gemmataceae > JAJPHU01. The sequence goes on along the minus strand of CAVYEC010000003.1, from coordinate 854,104 downwards.
TGCAAGTCATTCCGGGCGGTCGAGTTGCCTCCGCTGCTCCCGTCTCTTCCAGGCCAACTCCCATCCCCCGACGGCCACGCCCAGCAAAATAAACTGGGCACCGAGCAGGGCGAGATAGGCGATGGCCGTCTGCGAAAAGTTGAACATTTCTCGATAGTCTTCCATAACCTTCCCTCCATTTAGCCGTTCCGGGCGAACGGGAGGATGGCGGGCGGGCTGGCCTTCTTCCGTCGCGGCATCCCCCAAACGCCCGGATCAATGCCCAACTCGTACCACTCGTGAATCACGCACGTCAAGTTGAAGCATACCAGTTTCGCCAGCACCTCGTTGACCATCGCCGTGGGCGTCTTGCTGCGCACGGCATCCCCGAAGAGGCGCTTGACCGCCGAAAAGGACGATTCCACGTTGGAACGCTTGTGATAATGCTGAAGGAATTCCTCCCGGCGCATCTGGAAGTAGTGGAACATGTGGTCCCAGAGGGGCGTATTGCCCAGCACGGAGTTGACCTTGAAGGGGATGTATGCGGTCCCTCCCACGGATTCGACCAGCGCCAGGTTGTCGGCAGACAGGTACGCCTTGTCGCCCGACAGTTCCCGCACGGTGAAGTTAGCGGCCGTGGCCATGAGCAGTTCTTTCAGTTGCGGTGAGTCGGCCGCGCTCTTCTCGCCGATATAGGCGGCGGTAAAAACGTTCGTCTTCACGCCGACGCAGCAATGTGCCTTGACCCATTCGCATTGCGAGCGAGTAACGCCGTACTTTTCGTCGTACCACCGCTCGAATTTCGACGTGCCGAACCCGGTGCTGTCCACGGCAAAATCGACATCGACGGCCCGAAGAGGCAGGTGCTTGCGGCGGATCGTCTCATGGAGGATAGGCGTCAGGGCGGGATTTTGCAGGCATTTCCAAGTCGTGTTGAAGCACAGCGTTTCCTTGACGTGGTCGCGCTCCTGCGCCTTGCGCAGTCGGACATGAACCGCCTTGCCGAGACGGTCGAGTACACCTTGAAGACGGCCATGAACACGGCATCGGGCAGGGACATGGGAGGGCGTCCGCGTCCGATCTTGGGTAGCGTAACCTGGATGCCGGCGCACAGGTCTGCGAGCAAGGTTTGGAAATGGTCTTTCTCGTGAACCTGCGCGGCGTTGTACTCGCTCCACTTTTGGCCGTAGGTCTTGCGCGGCGGCGCTTCGGGAACAGGAGGCGGAGGCTCACCCTTTATTTGCCGGTCGAGCAATAACCGAACGGCGGCGATGTGCTTGCACGGAAGCTGTCGAAGCTGGAAATCGTCACAGGTACAAGAGGGGGCAGAAAGGCTCGGATTGACCTTGTAGCGCGTGGACGCGCTGGACTGACTCGGCACCAGCCAAACGCCATCCTTAAACAGAATCCGCCTATCGCCGGTCAACTCCAGAGCCTTTACAGAGCGAGCGTCCATCGTTGTCTCCCGGTAAACGGATTTATATAGATAGTATATACTAATAGTAGATTTACGCTGTAGGTCAGTAGTAAATACAATTAGTAGGTTCTCACCCCTTTTGAGGAAGTCATGGCAAAGCAGGAAATCGGCATGGTCCTTCTGCGCGGGTGCCGTTGCCGTTGCGGGCACGAATGGCTGCCGCGCGAGCCGGACGAGCCGCGAGTCTGCCCGAAGTGCAAGAGCGCAAACTGGGATCGTCCGAAGATACGAGAGGGGAAGCGCCGCGAGAAGCGCAAGTCGTAAGCAACTAGCCCCGGCAGACCTGCCGGGGCTTGTTGTAGGGATGACTGCTCAATTATGGCCGATTACAGACCTATCTTCTCCGGTAAACCCTCCCGTGCTGTTCGATCAAAATCGCGCAGGTGCTGTAATGCCCGCGCGTATGCTTTATACGAGGCCCATTTATTCAAACCGATCTGTTTTCCGGCCGCTTCTGGAGACATGCCGTTTAGCAGCGTCAACTCCAGGATCTCCTGTTCGTTGGGGTTCAGCCAGCTAAAAAACTCCAGCACTTCTTCGTACTGCTCAACCTCCTCCTTGCTCGGTTTCTCGGCCCTTAAGTTCTGAAGAAAATGAATCTGTGCGGCGGTCTGCCTGCTGTTCTTGCGGAACCAGTCCACGAGTAAGTTGTGACCGATCCGAAACATCCAACGAAGAGATATGCAGGGAAGGGGCTGTTTGGCTTCCGCGCGGGCATGGGCCTGCGCAAGGCGGCGAAGGACGGTCTCTTGTGCTAGATCTTTGTGCAAATCCCTCGGCAGCCTGAACAGTTCGCATTGCCATTTCAAGTGGCGAAGCAAAGTCGGAAGCGATCGCACGCAAAAGACGCGAAACGCTGTCGCATCCCCGGAGTGGGCCGCGCGGAGTAGTTGGTCATCCGGCCATCTTTCCATCGGCACGTCATCTAGACCAGACATCAGCACCTCGCAATCTAGGAGGAAAGCCCTGGTGGCCGAATCCTTACAGCCTCCTTGAGCCTGAGTCACTCCCTTTGTCAAGGGAACGGTTTGTGAAGGGAATCAAAAAGCCCACTAAACAAGGACGGCCCCGCCGAATGGCGGGGCCGTCCTTGTTTAGTTGAATTGCGACTGACACCGGCGGGGATCGCGGTTGGGTGACGTGAGCGCCTTTTTTAGAGTCCGTGAAAGCTCGGCAAGTTCAACAAACTCGCCGTCATCCTGGTGTGTTTCCAGAAAAACTCTCGCCTGTTCCGAGTCCGCCCCATGGTCGTTTAACAGCATGGCGTATTCCGCCAACAGATCCCGAGTGCTGCTGTTCATCGTACTCGCTCCTTTTGTCCCCTGCGTTGAATTTGGTGGGCTTCTCCAAACTCAACTCTCCATAAAGAACGAAGTTGAGCCGTGTTTTTGGACACGGTCCTTCGGCGTCCAAAAAAACCTCTCACATGCGCGCATTGCAAGCTGAATGCCTCAACTGCTGGATCTGTGACTCTAGATCCAGCAGTAAACTAACGAACGAGAGGAACCGTTTTGGACAAGTGAAAATCGGAAGAGAGGATTTGTGCCGATACAATGGGCAAGGATGCTCGACTCTTGTGCAGCGGGCGTGGGGTTTTGTTCACGGACAAGCAGCGCAACCGTGAGAGGGAGATTGCGTTGCGCCTCGCCCGAATGCGTTGCGCGTTGCGAATGCGTTGCAACGTCCCATTGCCAAGGTCAGTTTTCCGAAAACAACGCTCTGAGTCTCCTGGCGTGCAGCCGGGCGGCGCGGGAGAATAAGGGTAGGACAGAGGCCACGCAGAGGGCGGACACCATCTCTCCAGCACTGACGATCATCTTGGCAGCGGGTATGGCGGTTCCGGGGATCGAGCCGGACAAGGTGTCGGGAGAAATCGAGCGGGGGTTAAACCTGCGGGGGGAATGGGAGGGCAAGGAATGGAGAGGCAATGGAGAGGTCTTCAAGGTTGAGGTACGCGACGGGGAACTCACCGGAGAATCTTTGACCGAAAAGGGAGTTATCCTTGTGCCGCTTGAAATCTCCCGAATCGTGGACGAAGGGCACGGAAAGTTCAAAGTCAAGTGGTCCAGCAGCGGAATCCGCTTCACGGGCATCTATCGACAAGACGACAATCGTGTGATCTTGTGTTTCCCCATTGCGGATGACGGACACCCCACATCCTTCCGGGCCGGTGACGGCCAGCACCTCCTCACCCTCCACCGCGTCAAGCCCCGCAAGTGACCGCCCGCCGTTTATCGTTACAGAAATCCGAAATTCGTTGCAGCCGAGCATTTTAGACGCAAAGCTCCGGTGGCAACAATCGGCGGGATCTTGCAACGATCACTCGGCAGACGGTCACTCGGCGGGCTTGACGCGACGGATTCAATCCCGGCGCCGTCCGTCCGGCATCCCCAGGCGCCGGCGCCGCGCGTAAACGGCCCGCAGGCTCCGCCCTATCTGCCGTGCAGCCTCCTCGGGCGGCAGCGATTTCACTTGTTCATCCTCTTCTCGTGTCCATGTCTTTATTCCTGGAACGATAGTCCCGCGCTTCTTGTGCGTCTGGCTCATCCGTCGCCGCGTCTCTTCGCTGTGATGCGAGCCGCGCCAGGCTCGGTGCATCGGCTCGACCTCGTGCGGCGGTCTCGGCTTACCCTTGCGGGCCTGGGCAATCTTACGACGCCTCTCCGGGTCGGGTGCCTTTCTGTCGGCCTTGGCGCGTGCCTCGACGGCCCACGGCTCCTTGCTGTACTCGCTATGTAGCCGGCTTGTGCCCTCGGTGGCGATGCCCACGCCGAGGGCCTTCCGCCACTTCCAGACCGTGGTGGGGCACACGCCCCACCAGCGGCAGATGGCCTGCTCCGACTCCCGCCTGATGGCCCTGGCCAGCCCCTTGTAGACCACCAGCGAGGGCCTCTCGCGGCCGCGCCTTCCCACCGGCCAGGGGATCGGAGTGTCCGAAAGGCCGGTGATGACCAGTTGGCCCCGGACCTCGCACAGCACCTTACGGCCGTAGCGGAAGCGGGGCGTCCGGTATTTGCCGAGCAGGCGGAAGCGTTCGGCCTCTTCCATCGACGGGCAACCCTTTTCTTCGCCGACGATGCGGCTGGTCGTTTGACGTTTGCATGACTCGAACTGCCGCCCTGCCGCGTCGGTCAAGGTCCGGGCATACCCTGAGCCGGTGGGGTTATCGAGGGAGCCGGACCCGGCTCGGTCGGGTAGCAGCAGCGGTGGCCGTGCCAGCGGTGGCACCAGAAACAACCGGGGGTCGTCAGGGCTATCCAAAGCAGGCCCCAGCGTAAGAGTCGAGCGGGCATGGTCTGCACTCCTGCGAGGCGGAGGGGGACCAGACGGGGCAGCCGTGAGAGCACTACCGCGTCCACTGGCCACCTGGAGAGCAACCGTCATGCCTGCTTTCACGAGCAGTCGAAGAAGTGGCGCAACCCTCTTCAGGGCAACAACTTCCGAGTTACCTTTGGGGAGGCGCACTCCGGCGGGAAGTCTCTTTCGATTATAAGAACGTGTGTACGGATGTAAAAAGTGCCCGCCGCTTGTAGCCATATCGGCCGCGTGGTTCCCCTGATCTGACTCTCTTGACAGGCAGGCTAACGCCTGGCATAGAGGGGCCATTCCTCCAACGGACAAGCAAAGGCGGTGTGGCCGTGCGCCGATTACTCTTTCTGGCGATGATCCAGGCGATTGACGGGGCGGCTGCGCGACGGCCATCAACACGCAAGACGCCGCGCTGCGCAAGCCCTTCGGCGGCGTGACCCTATGCCCCTGACCGATTTCTTCGGCGGCGGTTCGATAGGAAGCGAAGCTTGTCAGAAGCGCCACGAACCGGATTGGACAATGCTCCAGACACTACTTATCCGAGCACGAGCGATCCGGGGAGACTCGCCAGATATGCCTGGAGGAGCGGGTCCACCAGAGCTTCGGTCATGGTGAGATAACCCAGCGTCGTCGGGTGGATGCCGTCGAACAGCACGAAGTTGGAGATGGTTCCGTCGGCCTGCTCAAAGGCGGGGGCAATGTTGACGAACGCCGCGTGCGAGAGGCCGGCCATCATCCTGCTGAGCAGGGCGTCGGTCTGGGCTGCCTCTTCCCGGTATGGATCGCTGGGGTTGGCGGAGCCGGGAGGAACGCCGAGCACGAGGGTCTGGGCCGACGGCAGAAACTGCTCAATAGCGCTGAGATCGGCGAAGATTCCGTCGGCGGTAGCCTGGGGCGTGTCGCCTTCCAGGAGGTTGTTGGTGCCGATGGTCAAGACCACCACCGAGGGATTGATCCCCACCAACTGACCCAACGAGAGCTGATACAAAAGCGACTGCGTCGTCTGGAAGAGGACGCCGTAATCGGCCGCGCCCAGCGGGGCCATCACGGCGGACCAGACGGGCGTTCCGCTGCCATAGGAGAAACCCCAGGTGATCGAATCACCGAGGAAGACAAGTGGAGGGTTGCCTTTGGGCTGTGCGGCCATGACCACGTCGCCCAAGCCGGGGAGAGTTAGGGGGAATGCTATGGGGGCGATGATGTCGGCCGAGAGGAGGCAGCGTTGTTCCAGTTCTTCCGGCCGCAGCGGGACGGAGCGGTACAGAGAAGAAAGCATGTGCGGAGCGATCTCCCGAAGACGAGTTGGAGAAAGACGAACGGCGCCGACTCGATCGCCACAGTTGGCCCTTGGTGGTCTGCTCACACGTCAGCCGATCAGGAGGAGTGTATTCGAGCGGGCAGGGAGAAGGAAGCCCCTGGCCCATCCGGCCAAGCCGTCGAGCCTGACCGCATGGGGCCGCTCGTGACGATCCGTCGGGTTGGTTGGCGAGGAGGCTCGTCCGCACCCGTGCCGAAAGACATCTCCTTCAAGTCGTGTTCCGTAGGATGCCGATGGAACCGGCGTCTGTCCAGCAGCCCCGTCGGGAGAGTGCATCATGTGCGGTCGATTCGCTCTATTCGCTTCCGGAGAGGAGTTGCGGGAGCGTTACCCGTTCGTTGAGGTTCCCCCGGCCGAGCCGCGTTATAACATCGCTCCCACGCAACAAGTCGCCGCCGTGCGGGCCACCGCCTCGGGTCGAGAGTTAGCCTTCCTTCGCTGGGGTTTGATTCCTTCGTGGTCGTCGGACCCGGCCATCGGCAACAAGCTCATCAACGCCAGGGCGGAAACCGTGGCGGAGAAGCCCTCGTTCCGCTCGGCGTTCAAGCGGCGCCGTTGTCTGATCCCCGCGTCGGGCTATTATGAAGTTATGTGGACATTTTCGTTCGGGCGGAGGGGGCTGAAACAGATGGCACTGGTGAGGATGAAGGTCGGACTCATCCTGCTGCTCGCGTTGGGAACGATCACCGCCGGTTTGGACACATGAGAGGTCATCACAGAGGATGTTCAAATCCTACGCTAACCTAGGTTGCGCAGTTGGGAGAAAAACCCGGTGTTTTTCAGGGAGTGCAAATGGTGCAAATAGGGCTATTTTGACACAACCATCAGCGGAAAAATGGCTTGCGAGTTTTCACTACAAAAAACCACTGTTTTCCAGTGAAAAACCCCGAAATTAGCCCCAATTTCGCAACTTGTGCGAACAAAGGCTAAGGGCAGTTGAGTCGGCTTAACCCCGAACCTTGGCCTGGGCGATCTCCGACAGCAGGTAGACATCTTCCTGCCCGCCGCCCAGCCTTCATAGTCAAGGCCGGACGACGGGAGAACTGGATCGGGGAAGTTTGCCGCGAGACGCCGACCAACGCCGTGGGCACGCGCTCAACGGCCGATCGGTCTCTCAGGGCAGCTGGAGCGGGGTCGTGTTCATCCAGGACCAAACCTGATTTTGATACTGCGTGAGCCAGCCGTGGTCGAGCGGCTGGACGTGCCCATCCGCGAAGAGGACCAAGTTGACGCCCGGATGCGGCGAACTCAGGTCGGGGGGAGAATAGCTATTGGGAGATAGGTAGGCGCCGAGCGGCACCTGACTGTCCGGCACGCTGGTCGCCGCCCGTCGCATTGTTGCAATTGTACCAAGTGGTGGGGCCATACCCCCATTCCTGCTGATTGACGCCCAGGTGAGACAGCAGCGCCGTGTTGGAGGAGCCGTTCGCGTTGCTGATCACCACCATGCTGACAGCCGAGGGACTCCAGAGGATGCACTGGGCACCGGGGACGTTCCAAGGGACCAGAACGTAGTAGCCGTAGTCGCTGATGCCTCCATAAGGAGGCGATGCCGTCGGTGCATTGGGTGAAGCCTGCCCCGGCCGAATGCCCCGGCTTGGACAGATGAAGAGCTTCAGGGTGTCGGTCGCGGCGTTGACGGGCGTCAGCACGCCGTTGATAAGCTGCACTTCGTTCTGCTGCTCAATGTAGGCCATCATCTGAACGTGCCAGTCCTGGGCCGGATACGGATAGTTCGCACAGACAGGCGGCTGGCCCGGGTTGGGGACGTATTCGGTCGGCAGAAAGCCGAACGTGCCGGCGAAGTTCTGGGCCGCAAGGCCCAGCTGCTTGAGGTTGTTGTTGCAAGAGGCGCGACTGGCCGCTTCGCGCACCTTCTGAACGGCTGGCAAGAGCAGACCAATCAGAGTGGCGATGATGGCGATGACGACCAGAAGTTCGATCAGGGTGAAGCCACGGCGGTTTGTCACGGGATGGTCCTTTCGCGGGCGGAAAGTCCTTGGGCTACTTTGTCGGTCCGTTCAAGCGGCACCATAAGCCGGACCCCCCGGCGCAGTGTCCGCGCGGAGTCGGGTTACGGCTCAAAGGATCGATGAGGTTATGGGGGGCGCTCGGCGGACGGAAACCATCCGCGCACGCCGGCGCGCCATGCCCTCGCGGTCGGGCGGCGTCATGGGGATCAAACGACAGACAGTCGTGGAGGGGGGGCGGGCGGATTCAAGGGCACGTCCCAGCCCCTGGCATTCGTGAGCGGGACGCGCGAGGCGGGAGGCTGATCGGGAGACCAGGCGGCGGGCGGGACGACCGGCACGGCAGCGCCGGCACTGAGCCACAGCGTCGGCAAACCCTGGCACTGCCAGGCGGACATCGCGGAGACCCAGCGGACACGCCCGGAGTCCGGGGGCGATTGTTTCACGGGGCGATCTGATCGCGATTGGCAACAGCTGGGACGAGTCTGCTGAGCCGAGCAGCAGGATTTCGCGGAGCGCTTGCTCTCCCCCTCGCTCCGGTCCCGGAGCTTGACGGTGTCCCAGCCTTGCTCAACGGGTTTCTCCGAATCGGCCGGCTTCTCGGCATAAGCCGGCGGCTCGACGTTGTGTTCGCGCGCCCACGCCCAGCGCTCTTCCGGCGTGAAGCAGCAGCAGTTTCGCCAGCACTGCTCAGCGGTTTGGCAGCCGCACGGATGATTCTGGCAGGGGAAGGGCAAGCCGCCGTCCTTGTGGACCGAGGCGGGCAGCGGCAGGGGGAGCGTGGCGAGCAAGTAGGCGAAGAAGGTTCCGGCGACAGCCAGACGGTGTCGCAAGGAGCGCCAGAACCTTGGCCGCGTGGAGGCACGCATGGAGGAACACTCTGCTCGCCCATCGATGTCGCAGGAACATCTTACGAACACACTGCGCCCCCGTCGAGTCCCCGAGCATTTTCCCCGCGCCGGCCGCGGTTTGGATGGGTCGGGAAATTGCTCGGAGCCGGGGGCTGCCGACCGGGATCATCGCCGTCATCGGCAGCTCGACCAGCTTGCATAACGCCAACCTGATGCAAATACTGCTCGTCAAGCACGGCCGCATTCTGGAAAGGTGCGAGGCGTTCGAGAAGCTGCCGCTGTTTCTGCGGGTGGAGTGCATCCCCATCCTGGTCGGAATGCCGGCCTACCACCACGGGGAGCGGCCGCTAGTGACGGGACGCATCCCGGCAAACCGCACCCCAACGATGAGGACCATAGCGATCACGCAGCAATAGAAACCCCCGCAGACAGTAGCACCCTCTGCGGGGATCGGGTCTACAACCCGCCGGCCCGGATCATGGGCAGAAAGGGCAAGGCGGGCAGAACGTTTTGGCATAGGTCTTGTTGCCCGTCCTCGCCTTCGCTGTCCGGTCCAGACAGTTCGCCGGGCAGTCCGGCGAGCAACCCGGTGGACAAGTCGGGTCATGGCAGCAGTCGAACGTGGCAGCGGTCTTGGCGGCGACGGACTTGTCAGCCGTCGTGCAGCCGCAAGGTCCGGCACACTTCGCTGGGCAGGCGAGCGTGTCCACGTTCTTGCAGCAGGACGTGCAGCATTCCTCGGACTTCTTGGCAGCGACAAGGTTCAGACAGTCCGGCGGGCACGCCTCCGAGCAGCCCGGAGGGCAGGTGGGATCGAGGCAACAGTCCACGGTCCTAGTGGGGGTATGGGCGTTGGCCCATGCCAACCCTGCCCATACACTGCCTGCCGCCGTGAGCGCGAGCACCGCCACGCCCAGCAGCCAGGATCGTCTCGTCATCAAGAAAACCTCCTTTCACAGAGGGACACGCACCCGGAGGCAGAACGCCTACCTCCCGTTCAACGCAGGTCGTGCCGTTCGTTCCTGGGCGTCTTCCATCAGGCACAATCCTTGATCCAGCAGGGTCATCAAACAGGGGTCCACCAGGCGGTAGAAGATGCTGTTGCCGTTGCGCCGGGACGCCAGGATTCCCAAGTCCGACAGCCGCTGGAGTTGGTTCGAGACGGCGGGCGCTTTCATGCCCACGGCGGAAGCGAGGTCGGTCACGCACATCTCGCCGCGCGCACCAGGGCGTGCAACAGCCGCAGCCGGCTGTCGTTCGCCAACACCTTAAAAACTTCTGCCAGCTCAGCCGCCTGAGGAGGTGTCAGGAGGGGGCGTTCCTTCAAGGCCGGTTTCGGCGGGCAGCATCGGTCGAGTCTCGGCTTCTTCAGCATGGTTCGCTGGCCTCCATATTTCACTATTACATTATTCAGTGAATTAATTCCCGTCAAGTCCTGGCGCTCGCGGAGGCGTGCGGTCCCCCTTGTCCCCGGCATCGGTGTTATTACAATTTTCAAAAAGGTATTACCCGGCGGCTTCGCCCGATGTACCTGCGAGGAGGGCCGACATGCGACAACGGACTCGATTTTCGGCGTTCACGCTGATTGAACTGTTGGTCGTGATCGCCATCATCGCCGTGCTGCTCGGGCTGCTGCTGCCGGCCGTGCAGAAGGCGCGGGACGCGGCGGCGCGGATGCAATGCCAGTCGAACTTGCGGCAGATCGCCCTGGGCGTGCATCAGTATTACGATGCCAACGGCGGGCAGTTCTTCCTGCACCACCCCTTCGACGCCGACGTGATCGCCAATGTCGGGCCGAGCAACTCGTTCGCCGAAATCTACTGGGAAGACAAGATCATGCCCTTCGTCGGCGGCAGCCCCGAGGCCAACGAAAGCCTCGCCAAGCAGGGCATCTTCACGTCCAGCCAGAAGATCTATCGCTGCCCCTCGGATACATCGCCGGTCGCCCCCTACGTCACCGCCGGCGGCTCGATTGACGGCATCCAGAATCGCACCAGCTACCTGATGAATTCGCTGCTCAGCCACAAGACGCGCCGCTACGGCCGCTGGAATTTGATGCGCTTCATCAACGAAGTCGGCACGTCGCAGTTCGTGTGCTTCTCGGAGCGCAACGCCGCCGCGTTCACCGTTGTCGGAGGCGGCGACCCGCGCCAGGACGACTACGACATCTGGCTGGGCACCGGCATTATCCAGCCGTGGATCGCCTACCAGCGGCACGCGCCGGTGGCCAACTACTTGTACCTCGACGGACACGCGGCCACGCTGACGTGGGACCAGGCCGTGGTGACATGTATCCCGACAAGGTGGTGCTCACGCAGGACAGCAGCTATCCGGATTGAGGAAAGGGGCGATGAGCGTGCGTGCCGGCCCCGGTATTCTGGCCATGCTGCTGGCCGCGGCGAGTGGCTGCCAGTCGAAACCGCCGCCGGTGGACACGGGGGCGCGGGCGGCGGCGCTGGGCTATTACGAAGCGCTGCTGCGCCAGGACTGGTCCGGCGCGTACCAGGCGCTGCACCCGGACAGCCGCTCGCGATACGGTCAGGTAAAGTTCACCCGCCTGGCCCGCATATACCGTCAGGAACTCGGCTTCGAGCCGGAAGCGGTGCAGATACGTTCCTGTGAAGAGCACGGCGAAGAGGCGACCGTTCACGTCCTCCTGACCGGACGCACGGCGACGCAGGAGCGGCGGTACAAGGACGCGCTGAGCTTGCGCCGGCAAGGCGGGATGGGGCGTGGTCCTGCCGCTGCGCTTCGGTCAGGGCAGAAGGTGAGCGCCACGGCCATCTCTGACCACGAACGCGGCCAGCCGTTTTTCGAGTTCGGGTTCCGAGCGAATGGCAAGCATGCTTATCCGTGGCCTCTTGGTGCGCGACGAGCGCGGCGTCGAGTCGGCCTCAATGCTCTGCGAGCCGGCCAGTCTTTACTTTCAAGAGATAACGCGCGGCGAGCGTATGCCGGTGCTGGTCGGCGAGCGGATCTAAAAAAACGCCGGCATGTGCTCGCCGTCCGGATGGCCCAAGGAGAATAAGTTGGCCGGGAGGGGAGTGAGGCGGTCTAATCATGACAGTTATGTCCAGCGGCCCAAGCGGCGGGCCGGCCTCATCACGGGTTCGACGGCGAGAGAGCTGACGGCTCCCTCGGTTTGCGGGTGTCGATCATCCGCTGTGTTGGCGCTTGGCGGAACTTTCTCAGGACTTTCACCAGAGACTCCGCCTCGACCTGTTACCTTCACGGAACAGCATCGAGCCGAGGAGATAGAATCATGACCCGTCGCGCCTTCACGCTGATTGAACTCTTGGTCGTGATCGCCATCATCGCGGTGCTGATTGGCCTGCTGTTGCCCGCCGTCCAGAAAGTGCGCGCGGCTGCCGCCCGAACGCAGTGTCAGAACAACCTCAAGCAGTGGGGGTTGGCCCTCCATAACCACGAGTCCGCTCTCGGCTGCCTGCCCTCGCAGGGGGTTGTCCCCGTCGGCCGGACCGGCGACCCGTGGTCGGCCCAGACGCGGCTGCTGCCCTACGTCGAGCGCGACGAACTGGGCCGGCTGATCGACTACTCCCAGTCCAGTGACGGCCAGGCGATGGCCGTCCACCGCGTGGCCCTGCTCATGTGCCCCGCCGAGATAAACGACCACCCGCCGGCCGACCCGGCTTCCCCGTACCCGCTCAACTACCTGATGAGCCTGGGCAGCTGGTTTGTGTACGATCCGGTAAGCGGGGCCAGCGGGGACGGGGCCATCGGCATGAACCGCAAGACGCGGCTGCTCGACGTGTCGGACGGTACGAGTAACACGCTGGGTATGAGTGAGGGGAAGGCCTACACCCCACTGCTCCGAGATGGTGGCCTCCCGGCGGCCACCGGGGCATCGGTGCCGGCGGCCCCGGCCGACCTGTTGGCCTACGGAGGCAGTCTTAAGGTGGCAGGCGGCCATGCGGAGTGGATCGACGCGCGGAGAAGTCAGTCCGGGTTCACCACTACCTTCCCCCCGAATACGAAGGTGATCTATGCCAGCGGCGGGGTAGCCTACGACGTGGATTTCACGAGCCGCCGCGAGGGGAAGACGGCGACGGTGCCGACCTACACGGCGGCCACGGCTCGGAGCTTCCACGCGGGCGGGGTGAACGCCCTCCTGCTGGACGGCAGCGTCCGATTCGTGCCCAATGCGATCTCACAGGCGGTGTGGTGGGCGCTGGGAACCCGGATGGGTGGTGAGGTGCCGGGCGATTTTTGATCTCGCGCTCCGACGCGGGGGCAATTGGGTGGCTCCGCCACGGGCGGTAGTGATGGCCACGCTCTGCGAGCAGGACACTGTTTATTTCCGGGTGGCCCCGCACTGCGAGGGGACCCGCCGAAGAGGAAGCGGGACAACAATTGTCCACATAAACGAGTGGCAACAAACAGGTGCCCGCCACAAGCAGCCCTACTTTATCCGGCCGCGAGACGGCGGCCTGTTCTCGTTCGCCGGCCTGTGGGAAGAGTGGCATGATCCACACGGCGAGATCGTGCAGTCCTGTACCATCCTCACCACCGAGGCGAATGACGTGATGCGTCCCCTCCACGACCGGATGCCCGTGATCCTCGACCCGACATCCGATGCGCTGTGGCTTAACCCCGGCGCCGATGCCGCAACCCTTCACTCTCTGCTTGTTCCGTATCCCGGCGAGAGGGTGGAAGCCTTCCCGGTCGATACGTGGGTCAACAGTCCCAAGCACGAGGGGCCGCGCTGCCTGGAATCCGCCTGACTTTAACGCGAGAAGTCGGAGGGGCCGGCTATCCCGCCATGCCCTGCTTTTGTTGCTCGGAAATGGACCTCTCGATTTCGTGAACACGGCCACCGGATCGGCGGCCCGATAGAATGACCTCCCCGCCACCGTCCCGCGAGGTCGTCATGAACAGCCGCCAGAAGACGCAACTCCTCGAACAGGTCTTGCACCACCAGCAGCGGCAGCTGGCCGCCGCCAAGAAGGCCAAGGACGAACCCAACGCCAAGAAGCTCGCCAAACGGATCGAGCAGACCCGTGGCCTGATCCGTGCGGTTGCGAATCTCGCCTGAGCATCCCCGAATAAGCCCAGCGCCGTCGCGGTAGGCGGCGCGGAGATTCGTCGCTCTTGCTGTGCCGGCGAGCGGCACAAGGGTTGCGGGTAAAAGAGATGGAAGTCTGCCGCGTCCCGTAATTTTGGCGAGGCCGGGACGCTGCGACCCCTCCGAGATGCCCCGCGCCGTGCCATCTGGACGCGACGCGGGGTTTTTCATACCTTGCCGGGTGTGCGGCACGGGTATTGCGGATAAAAGAGATGACCAGAAGCCGCGTCCCGGGTGGTAATCGGGCGCGGCCGACAATTCGTGCGGCCTGGCCCCTCACCTCTGACCTGGGGCCAGGCCGTTTGATCGCGCGGAGGGATCTGCTTGCGGCCGATCGGTAATGCGGTAGAGTATGCCCGTGCTGGCTTGTCGCCAGCAACACACTGTGCGGCTCCGGTTGCGGTTAGTCGCCGCAACCGAGGCTTTTTGCTTCGCGGCCGGAAACGAGAGACGCCGGACAGGGAGCGTGCAACCCCCGCCCGGCGCTATGAGGAGCGGTCGAGAGACATGCTAGCGGACGGCGGATGAGGACGCGGTGAGAACTGACATAACGGATACAAAAAATCTTCTTGCAATCACGGACCCGCGCGGCAAGATCGTCCGCGTGATGGGTTGGGGATAGCGCATCGACCTCCACCGGCCGTGGGAGGGAGAGGCCCCTCCTGTGGGGGCCGTCGAGGGATGGCTATAACCCATCCAGGAGTATGGATGCAAGGCCGGCTGACGCGGCGAACCGAACCGGGCCGGACCCGGGGAGGCTAGAACCACTCCAATTCCGCCGCGCTGAAGGGGGGGCTGACGCGGCAGCCGATCTTCCAGCCCCCGCGGTAGGGCAGCGCATGCGCGACCCGCGCGGTACGCACCAGGGACATCCCCGGCAGGCTGCTCCGCACCTGCAGGGCGACGACCGTCCCCGGCTCAAGCGCCGCGTGGTGCAGGAAGGAGAGGCCCGACGGGGAGATGTCCCGGAGCAGCACCTGGTAGCCCTGGTAGTGGGGCCGCACGATGAAGCGCACGAACGTGTAGCGGCGGCAGTGCCGCCGGGACGCCGAACGGCGTTCGGGATCGGGCTTGGGTTCGCTGTTGTGGAGCGGGACGACGGCTGTTTTGTCCGACATGGGGGTGTCTCGCCGGGGAGAGGGTCCGGTAGGTGTACAACGATAGGTCACGGGAGCGGGGTGAGCAAATGCGAAGCGACGGGCGGCGCGAGAAGGCCGTGTGAGCCCGGCGCGACGGCCATCATTCCGGGGCCGGGCCGGCGCCGCACACGGAAAAGTGGGCGGCGCCGGCCTACAAGGATTGCAGCAGCTCCTTGACCTTAGCTTCGATAAGCGATCTCACTTCGCGGAACTGCTCTGGGGGCATCTCCCTGGGGTCGGGGATCTGCCAATCCAGGCGCTGGCGGGCCTGGATGAGAGGGCACTGGTCGCCGCAGCCCATCGTCACGGCCACGTCGAATGCGACGCCCGCCAAGTCGTTCAGCCCCTTTGAGTGGTGGGCGGTGAGGTCGTAGCCGATTTCCTTCATGGCCTCGACGGACTTGGGGCTGATCCGGCCGGACGGGCGCGAGCCGGCGCTGTACGCCTCGACCTTGCCGCCGCCGTGGATTCGGGCGAACGCCTCGGCCATCTGGCTGCGGTTGCTGTTCTCCACGCAGACGAAGACGACACGTTTCGCAGGGTTCATGGGCGCCATGGTGGTTGTCCTTCGGAGTTGGATGATTGCTGTAAGGTTTCGGGCCTCGGCGGGCAATATCCCCTCGGCCGCAGCGTCCGGTCCCGTGGTATGGACGAATGGCACGGGGCCGGAGCCGCGGTCACACGTCCGATTCGATCTCGTCGGCACTGAAGATGGTGGAGGTGACGCCCGGCCCGTCCTTGCCCATCGCCACGACATAGGACGTGTCGCCCGCACCGGCGTAGACCGTCGGCCCCTCCAGCACGACACCTTTGTCGCCCGGCTGGTAGCCCTTGACTCGACTCCGAGCGGTGACGCGCACGCGGTCGCCCATCTTCAGCTCACGGCTCATGGATTGATCCTCCGTCCCCAAGGCCACGGGCGGTCATTCGTCCGGCTCGATCTCCTCGGCGTTGAAGATGGTCGTTTGGCCGGGATCGTCCTTGTCCATCGCGACGAGGTAGTAGACGACGCCGCTGCGGGCGGAGTCCTTCGGCCCGCCCCGTACCACCCCCTTGGCCCCCGGCGGGTAGTCCTCCACCCGGCTTCGCACGCTCATACGCATCCGATCCCCGACCCGCAATTCGCGGCTCATAGCTGCCCTCCCCTCATCGCGGCGTTGGCGGCGATTCGGTGTCCAGTTGTCCTGCCTGTCCCGGCGGTCGGGCACCCCGTTACCGCGTGTCCGGTTCGATCTCGTTGGCGAGGAAGAGGGTCGCGTCCTCGGAGCCGTCTTTATCCATCGCCACGAAGTAATACGTCTTGCCGCCCTTGTCCGTCTGCGGCCCCGACCGCACGATCCCCCTGCTGCCGGGCTGGTAGCCGTGTACCTGTCGCTGGGTCGTTACCCGCACGCGATCGCCGGGCTTCAATGCTCCGCTCATGTTGCTCCGTTCCGTGGGGCGATACGCCTCGGGCCTTCCACTCCGGCATGAGCCTGCCGTTACGCGCCGGTGGGCTATGCCCCCGAGAGCTCAAGCCTCCACGCCCGCGGCCTCAGCGCCGCGGGGAACTGCGGTCAAGGAGCGTCGAGGTCAGCCGATTGCAAGACGACTCCTGTCGCGACGATTTGGTATCGCCCCTTCTGGATGTAACTCAGATTCTGGCCGTCCGAGGTGCAGAGCGTCCGGAAGCCGGCCACTTCGGGCGTGGGGTCGTCGGGGCGTCCGGAGGTGGTGAAGTTGGTCCACGCTTCGACCGTGTAGGAGCGCCCGTCATTTCCTTCGGCTGAATAGCTGCCGGTGCAACGTTGCATGGTCATTCTCTCCGTTCCGTCCTCGCTGATGGTGTACACGGAATGGCCTGTCACGGCCACCGGCCGGGCGGTGTTCCGCCCTTAGCCAAAGCTAGGCGGCTTGCGTTCCTCTCCGCGCCGAATCCTCGGACGTTCCGCCCCCGTGCCCTCGGGAGGAAGGGTTCTCGACCTGGTGTGGTAACTTGTGTGTGGAGATTGTTCTCATCCTGGTCTTCCGGGTTCCCAGGCGAGAATCTCGAATTTATTAGAGTGGGCCGACCTCGGTAACACGGAGGAAGAGTTTGTCTGCCACGAGAGACTGGACAACTTGCTCCGGCATTACCAGCGCGTGGGATAACACTTTGGCCTCTCTTGGTTTTTCGAACTCGGCCGTCTCATTCAAAGCGAATCCTTCGCGATGACGGTCAGCAGGTGTTTGCCGCGTGAGGCTGCGACGTAGTAATCGGCGTTGCTGAAATACTTCTTCGTGTCTGGTTTTGGGATGCCCGCCAGGACCAGGGCGTCGGCTTCGAGGCCCTTGAAGCGGCGGCAAGTTGAGAGCAGCACGCCTTTGCCGGCTCGCCAGTGGTCGAAGTTGTCGGTGAGCGCGATGTTCCCGAAACTCGTTGGCCATTCCTTGCCGTGGTCAGTCGGGGTCAAGATTGCCACCTTGTTCCAGGCCAGATTGCCGCGTTCTCGCAAGCACCATTCCTGAACTTGTTCCCGGGCACGCTTGACGACATCGGCGTCGGAAACCGCAACGACGATTTTTGGCGCGGAGCCGTTGGGTGCCTCCTCGTGGACATCAATCGTTTCGTGGATGATTTCGCCGCACATGTGGGCGATCAGGCGGGTATTTCGGCAGTTCGTCGGCAAAACGAACGGGCCGGCCAGATTTAACGGAAGCGTCGGCTGGCTGATGTAGATGTTCTGCTTGGGGTCGTAGAAGACGTAAAGCGGAAACGAGGGATCGGCGATCCGTTGGACATTTTCGAGGGCCATCCACCACAAATCGCGGAAGTCCTGGCCTTCATCCACAACGATCGCTTCGAACTTGTGTTCCGGGCCGAGCATCTTGCAGGCTTTCTCCAGCAGGTCGGGAGCGGTGAACGACCAGAAGTCGTCGTCATTCATGGGGCCGTTGAACAGCATTTTTGCCAGCTTGCAGAATCCGGCGCACAGGCTGTGGAACGTGTGGACTACAATGGAGTCGCGGAACTTCTCCGGCAGTTGCTGGTCGAGCCAATCCGCGAGGGGCCGGTTGAAGCAGAGCAGCAGCGTCCGCTTGCCTTGCCGTGCGAACCGCTGGGCTTGCGCCATCGCCAAGATCGTCTTCCCGGAACCAGCCACGCCTTCGATGGCGGCACGCGGCTGTTTGGCAAGCATCCCCAAGACCTTTTCCTGGTCCGTGGTGAGCCGCTTGAGCTTCTCTTCTTGGTCCTCCACGGTTCGCCAAAGAATCGGCGTCAGCTTGAAGATCGGGCTCAGGCTCTCTTGAATCGCGTCTCGCATTCGCTCGTCGATGGGCCGTGCCTTGGTCGTTCGGCTCCAGACTTCCAGTGCCCGGCGCACCTTGTTGGCTAGGTCGGTCACATCGTTGGCACTGAACACGATTTCACGTTCGGCGTCTGGTGGCAGCGGCCCGGAGTAGACGCAGTGAGGGAAGGCGACGGCGTAGCCGTGGGCGAAGGGGAGAGTATTCTGGCCACGCAATGAGTCGTGAGCGAGAATCATGTCGCGGATCGCGTAGAGATTGCGGGCGGCCTGGTCGAATGGATTTTGAATCTTCTCTTGGCCGCCGCGATCATGAACTCGAAAGAACTCGTGGGTGAGGGAATCGTATTCGATCGAGCCGCCCTTCACTTCGAGGACGAGCAAACCGTGATCTGTCAGCGAGGCCCAAACTAGGCCACCCGGAGGCGCCCTCAAAGTAGGCCACTTTGAGGAGACGACGATTCGCCAGTTATCCTTGCGCAGACCCAGCGCGTGGAGGACAACCATGGCGAATCAACTCAACATGGCCACGATCGACACCATTCTCGTTCTGCATCAGCGGCGCTGGTCCGTCCGGCGGATTGCCAAGACGTTGGGCATCCACCGCGATACCGTCGCCCGTCACCTCCAGCAGGCAAATCAGGCCGGGGCGCTCACCGGCTCGACCGAAGTCAAATTAGGCCAGGCGCCCACCGGCTCGACCGATCCCCCGCAGGCGTTGGAGGCAGCCGGCTGCGTCGCGCCCGAACCTCCGGAGATAGGCACGGAAGCGCTTCAACCCCCTACGCCACGTTCGCTGCGGCAACCCAGTTTGTGCGAGCCATTCCGCGCGCTCATCCAGACCAAGCTCGATCAGGGCCTGACCGCGCAACGCATCTACCAGGACCTGGTCGCCGAACACGGCTTCACTGGCAAGTATCACAGCGTCCGGCGCTTTCAGCCGTCACCTGGCCCCGACTCAGGATCTGCCCTTCCGGCGCCTGGAGTGCGGAGCCGGGGAAGAGGCTCAGGTCGATTTCGGCACCGGCGTGCCTCTGCGGTTGGCCGACGGCAAACGCCGGCGCACGCACGTTTTCCGCATCGTCCTCAGCCATTCGCGCAAAGCCTACAGCGAGGCTGTCACCCGCCAGACGACCGAAGCCTTTGTGCGTTGCCTGGAGAATGCCTTCTGGCACTTCGGCGGCGTGCCCCAACGCCTGGTCATCGACAACCTCCGCGCCGCCGTCACCAAGGCCGACTGGTTCGATCCCGAACTCAACCCCAAGGTGCTGGCGTTCGGCGCGACTATGGCACGCTTTTTATGCCCACCAAGCCCTACACGCCTCGGCACAAGGGCAAGGTCGAACGCGGCGTCGATTACGTCCAGGAAAATGCCCTCCGCGGTCGGCAGTTCACCAGCCTGGACGCACAGAATCACTTCCTGCTCGACTGGGAACAAACGGTCGCCGACACGCGCATCCACGGCACCACGCGCCGCCAGGTCGGCGCTCACTTCGCCGCCGTGGAACGGCCGGCTTTGCAACGGTTGCCCTTGGAACGCTTCCCCTGCTTCCAGGAGGCACGACGCATCGTGCATCGGGACGGCCACGTCGAAGTCGAGCGGGCCTTCTACTCCGTGCCACCGGAATACCTGGCTCGATCGGTCTGGGTGCGCTGGGACGGCCGGTTGGTACGCGTCTTCAATGACCGCCTGGAGCAAATCGCGCTGCACGTCCGCCACGAGCCGGGACGCTTCAGCACCCAGTCGCAGCACCTCAGTGGCGCGAAGATTAGTGGCGTGGAACGCGGTGCCGTCTGGTTGTTGGGCCAGGTGCGTCGCCTCGGTCCGCACAGTCTGCGTTGGGCCGAGGCCATGCTTCAGGCGCGCGGCGTCGAGGGGGTCCGTGTGTTGCAGGGTCTGCTGAACCTGGCCCACCGTCATCCCTGTGCCGCCATCGAACATGCCTGTGACATCGCGTTATCACACGGCGCCTTCCGGCTGCGCTCCCTGCGTCATCTCCTCGAACGGGCCGAGCCACGCCAGGAGCACTTGCCGTTCCTGGAGGAACACCCGCTGATCCGCGACCTGTCCGACTACGGCCACTTCGTCCGCGACGCCTTCCACCAGGAGGTGCCGCCGCCGACCGTTGCCCCCGGAACGCCCCACGACGCCGACCACAACCCTGTCGCCCCTGTTCCATTCCCAAAGGAGGTAGAACGATGACCGAGTCGCTGCGTAACGCCCTCAAACGTCTGCACATGTCCGGACTGCTGGAGAGTCTGGAGGTGCGTCTGCACGAGGCCGCTGCCAACAACCTGAGTGCGGCCGAGTTCCTGGAGATCGTGCTGCACGACGAACTGGCGGTGCGGGCCGACCGCCAGTTGCAACGCCGCGTCAAGGCGGCGCAGTTCCGCGAGTTGAAAACGCTGGAGGACTTCGACTGGTCGTTCAACCCGTCGATCAAGAAGAAGCAGGTGTTTGAACTGGCCACCTGCCGCTTCATCCGCGAGGCCCGCGACGTTCTCTTCCTGGGTCCTCCCGGCGTGGGCAAGTCCTTTTTGTGCCAGGCGATCGGCTATCAGGCGCTCAAGGCCGGCTTCGGCGTGCTGTACCGCTCGATCTTCGATGTGGTGCGTGACTTCCTGCACGACGAGGCGTTGGGCGGCGAGGACAAGGTGCTGGCGCGCTACCTGAAGCCGGACCTGCTGATCGTAGACGACATGGGCATGAAGCAGCTTCCCAAGCGCTCGGGTGAATACCTGTTCGAGATCATCATGCGGCGTTACGAGACGCGTGCGACGGTGATGACGTCGAACCGGCCGCTGGAGGACTGGGGCAAACTCATCGGCGACGTGCCGAGCGCGACAGCGATCCTGGACCGCTTCCTGCACCATGCCGAGGTGGTGCAGATCACCGGCAAGAGCTATCGCCTGCGTCAGGCCAACCGCTGCGGAGGAGACGGGGACAGTGCGACCAAAGCAGGCCAAGTGGAAGAAGGTGTCGGGGCAGCAAAATAGGCCAGGCGCTCACCGGCTCTGCTGGAAGTCAAAATAGGCCAGGCGCTCACCGGCTCGGCACCCTGAAGGAGGTCGAGAGCAGGGGGTTGCGTACCTGCTCCCCGTGCTGAGGGAGACACGGGACCAAGGTCGGTCGCCGAGGCAACAGGCCTGAAGAAGGATGGAAGGATAAGATGCTGAAAAGAAGTGCAGGAATCGTTGGCACGGAAGCTGAGAATACGGGGAACTGGGTGGCCTAATTTGAAGGCGCTCATGGGTGGCCTAAGTTGAGGCGCTCGGTGACCAGATACCGCCTGCCGCCCAGGCGGCCATCTTGGCCCTCATCCAGCAATATGAGCAGCGGTTGCAAGCCCTTCAGCGGAAGGTCGATCAACTTGCCGAACGCCTCAACCAGAACTCCACCAACTCCTCCCGCCCGCCGTCCAGCGACCCGCCCCACGTCAAACGCCGACCGCCCGAGCCCTCGTCGGGCCGCAAGAAGGGAGGGCAGCCCGGCCACGCACGCCAGCAACGCTCCCTGGTGCCCCCCGAGCAGGTCAAGCAGACCATCCCCCTGATGCCCTCGGCCTGCCGCAAGTGCGGGCAAGCCCTTCACGGCGAAGACCCGCAGCCCCGCAGGCACCAGGTCGCCGAGATACCGCCCGTCCAAGCCGAGGTGACGGAGTATCGCCTGCACCGGCTCACCTGCCCGGCCTGCGGCACCCGCACCTGCGCCTCGTTGCCCACCGGCGTGCCGGCCGGGGCTTTCGGCCCCAGGTTGCAAGCCCACCTGGCTGTCCTGGCCGGGGGCTACCGCCTGGGGAAGCGTCCCATCCGGCAGTTGGCCTACGACCTGTTCGGCCTATCGATCTCGACGGGGATGGTCGCCAAGCTGGAGCGGTCCACTGCCGACGCCTTGGCCCAGCCGATGGCCGAGTTGCAAGAGTATGTCCGCACACAGCACGCCAACGTCGATGAAACGTCCTGGCGAGAGGCAATGCACAAGGCGTGGTTGTGGGTCGCCGTCACGCCCCTGGTGACGGTCTTCCACATTGCGGCTACCCGCAGCGGGAAGGTCGCCAGGGCACTGCTCGGCTCAGCCTATCAGCAGGTGGTCACGTCAGATCGCTGGAAGTCGTACAACGGATTCCGCCGCCGCCAGTTCTGCTGGTCGCACCTGCGTCGGGACTTTCAGGCGATGATTGATCGGCAGAACAGCGGGGCAGGTATCGGGAAGCAATTGCTGGACCTGTCCGACCGGATGTTCGCCTGGTGGCATCGAGTCCGAGACGGCACGCTGCGCCGTTCCAGCTTTCAGGTCTATATCAGTGGGCTGCGGGCGGAGGTCCGTGAGGCATTGGTCCAGGGAGCGGCTTGCGGCTGTCCCAAGACGGCGGCGACGTGCCGTGAATTGCTCGCCCACGAGCCAAAGTTATGGACCTTCGTGTGGCATCGGGGCGTCGAGCCGACGAACAATGCCGCCGAACGTGCTTTACGACACGCCGTGCTGTGGCGGAAGGGGAGCGGCGGTACGGATAGCAGCCGGGGCAGCCGGTTCGTCGAGCGAATCCTGAGTGTCCGGGAGACTTGCCGGCAGCAAGGCCGTGGCCTCTTGGGGTATCTGGCGGCGTGTTGCCGAGCCCACATGGAGGGCAAGGCTGCTCCCTCACTGTTGCCGAAGGTCGGCCCCCGCATGGCAGCGGCGTGAATTCCAGGCCGAATAAGCGTTGGCGTGACTGCCTCGTGTGGCGAAACACGCCATGCGGTGAGTGGTGACGAATGCGTGACAACGGGTTGCAGGCCGACCGCCAACATCAAGTCCCGTTCATGTGGCGAGAGCATCCGAGTGCGCAATGGTCTTGCGAGGTAGCCCAATGTGGACGAGAGATATGATTGAGGCTGTGAGAAAGGCTGTTGCTCCCTGGCAAGGTGGCAATGCCCGATTGTGGTATTATGCCGCCTCGCATTCGCAACTGCATTTACAGATCACGAAGACCGAGCGAGGTGGCCAGCTTCACTTGGTATGCGAAGGTTGTTCCCATATCACGTCGCCGACGGGCTGGGCAGATATGATGCTTGAAATAACTCCTCTCGATGACGAAGAGAAGCGCATCATTGTATCGGACCCGGTTGCTGGATTTCGGGTCGCTTGTTCCCTGATTTCGACTCGGAAACAGGTAGGTGATCAGTTTCATGGGCCTGAATAAGCTCGCCCCATGAACGGGTACAGGGCAGGTATTGATGCTGGCGGTAATAGCCGTGATAGCCGCTGAGCTTTTGATGGCCATGCACCGGATCATCGCTGGCATCGACATCCAGGATGATCTCCTCGGGCCGCCTGCGACGCGTGCGGATAAAGAGGTCGATCAGGTAGTCGTTGAGGATCTTGATGCGGCCAGTCTGGGCGGCGCGGACCTCCCGCAAGACCGGACGTTCTGGCAAAGGCATTTCCGCCTGCCGTCGGGTGTAGGCGTACTGGAAGCGTGCCAGGGTCGAGCCGCTGGCCAGGGGGTTGTCGGCATCGGGCGAGACATCGGCGAGGATTTGAAAGAGGGGGTCGCCGCGGAGCTGCTGGGCGTCGTTCCAGTCGGGGTAGCCGGCGAGGATTTGGTAGACGGCCTGGGTGAGCAGGGCTTCGACGGAGTGTTCGATGTACTTGGGGGATCGGGGGTCGGGGAGTCGTCGGGCGAGGTCGGCGATGACACGGAGGGGCTTTTCCAGGGCGCGGACGGCGAGCAGTCCGGCATCGGAGACGATGCGCCCGCCGTCGAAGGCGATGTGGAGTTGTTGTGAGCCGACGGGGAACAGGGTAAAGTGCTCTTGTTGCTGGCGGACCATGATCTTGAGCCTCCGCATGTTTCTAACGGCTTGGGAAATCACCGTTTAGATAGTGCGTGAGGCTCAATTTACATAGACTCGGTGCGCAATTCGGGCTAGAACGAATACCCTTGCTCGACCCAGTAATGCCAATCTTCGACCGCTTCCGTCGTTTCCTCGTCGGCCTCGATCGGTTGTAACTGGGAGAGCGGCACTCCCAGGCCGTCTTTATCCCAGCGGATGAGGACGAACATCTCGCCCTTGCATTCGTCCTCGGGCGCCATGCCGATCGCCTCGACCTCATCCTTGACCCGTAACGGTGAGATGGCTCGCTTGGCGATGCACTTCGCCGTGAAAGGGAACTGGAGCTTATCTTCGAGGTAACAATACCAACCCATGAGGCGTTCATCTTCGTTGTAGCAATCGACCACGATCTCCATGTCGATGCGTTCTTCGCGTTCGGCATCCCGTTTGGGATGGCCTTTCTGCCGGGCCATCGGTCCACCCTCCGCACGGCGCTGTTGGGGATTCACTCCACGTCGCGGTACGGCTTCTTCTCGCGGTACAGTTTCAACCGCTGTTCCATCTTGTCGCGGTCCTCGCGGTCCAGCGATTTGTCCTCCAACGCCTTGGGCTGCTCCTCCACGGCCTTATCGAACTGACCCGCCTCGGCGAAGGCGGCGGCGAGGGTGGCGTGATACTTCCAGTCCGCGTCTTTACCGGCCAACTCGATCCCTTTTTGGGCTAGTTCCACCGCCTTCTTGCCGTCGCGGTAAGTGGATTCCGGGCAGGTCGCGCGGAAGAAGGCGTAATCGCGGTGCAACCAATCCATCGTTGGGGCGAGCCGCAATGCTTCCTCGAAGTCGCGGACGGTCCCGGCGTATTGCTTTATCTTGGAGCGTGCTTCGGCCCGGTTCCCGTATGGGTGGGCGTACTTAGGGTCGAGTCGTATGGCCTCGTCGAAGTCCTCGATAGCACGGTCGTAATCTTTCTTGTGAAACCAGGCATAGCCCCGGTTGTTGAAGGCATGGGCGTATCTGGAGTCGAGTCGTATGGCCTCGCCGTAGTCCTTGATGATCCGGTCATAGTCCTTCTTGCGATGCCAGGCGTTGCCCCGGTTGTTGAAGGCGGCAGCGGACTTGGGGTCGAGTCGTATGGCCTCGCTGAAGTCCTTGATCGCAATGTCCAATTCACCCCTTAATGCCCAAGCTACTGCGCGGTGCTGATAGGCATGGGCGTCATCGGGATTCGCGTGAATGCGGTCGGTGAAATAATCCACAGCGTCCTCCAACCGCACGGCGTCGTTCTTGCTGAACCAATCTTCAACCCTGCGCTCGCGCACCTTGATAAAGTTTCCCTCCTCAGCCAGCACCCGATACTGAATGCTTCGCAACGTCGCCGTGTAAACGCTCTGTTCGCCCTCGGTGTGGCCGATGCGGGTGCCGGATTTCTTGACGAGGATTGTCTTGCCGACCCAGGAGTCGGCGGCGGCTGGCGAGCAAACCGCCAGCACCAGCAGAAGCGGCAGCCAGGTTCCAAAGCAAATCCGCCGTGTAGCGGCAAAGATGTACACCATGGGCAGCGATCTCCCCTCGGTGAAAGGGATAGCCGAATGGCACCCGTGATCCGAATCGTCGGTAGCGGACACCCCGGCATGGATAGAGATCCCTCCTCTACCTGATCCGTTTTCCCTTCTTATCCCTCCGAACAGTTTCGTTGTCAAGCAGCTACTTCGGTGGACGCGGACCTACCGCCGCGCCGGTGAGAAGCTCGCGCCGCTTCTTGAACGTCGCCCTGGCAAGGTTGCACGTTCGCGGGCCGTCGTTAGAATTGAAAAGTTGCCTGCCGCAGCGCGCCCTTCGACCTCACGAGGCCGCATCCATGCTCAACCCCGCCGCGCAGGAGGCCGAGATCGTTAGCCGTCTGGCCGAGGCGTATCGGCAGATGACCGAGCAAATCGGCAAGGTCATCGTCGGCCAGGACGAGGTCGTCGAGCAGTTGCTCATGGCCCTGTTCAGCCGCGGGCATTGCCTGCTCGTCGGCGTGCCCGGACTGGCCAAGACGCTGCTCGTCAGCACGGTCTCCAAAATCCTGCACCTGTCGTTCAAGCGCATTCAGTTCACGCCCGACCTCATGCCGGCCGACATCACCGGCACCGACATCCTGCAGGACGATCCCGAAACCGGGCGGCGCAAGTTCGTTTTCCTGCCGGGCCCGATCTTCGCCAACATGGTCCTGGCCGACGAGATCAACCGCACGCCGCCCAAGACCCAGGCCGCCCTGCTCGAAGCCATGCAGGAGCACCACGTCACGGCGGGTTCGCAGACGTATCCGCTGCCCGAGCCGTTCTTCGTGCTGGCCACGCAGAACCCCATCGAGCAGGAAGGCACCTACCCGCTGCCCGAGGCCCAGCTCGACCGCTTCATGTTCAACATCAAGGTCGGCTACCCCAGCCGGGCCGAGGAGATGGAGATCATGAAGCGGACCACCAGCACGCAGCACGCCGAATTGCAGGCCGCTGCTCGACGGCGAGCAGATTCAGCAGCTTGCAGGACGTGGTGCGGCAGGTGGTGGTGGCCGATCACGTCTTCGAGTACGTGGCCGACCTGGTGCGGGCCACCCGGCCGCGCGAGCCGGGTGTGCCGAAGTTCGTGCCGGAGCTTTTGAGCTGGGGCGCGGGGCCGCGGGCCTGCCAGTACATGATCCTCGGCGGCAAGGCCCGCGCCATCCTGCACGGCCGGCTGCACGTCACCACGGATGACATTCGCGCTGTCGCCTATCCGGTACTGCGTCATCGCCTGGTGACGACGTTCAACGCCGACGCCGAGGGCATCACGACGGATCGGATCATCGAGCGGCTGATCGAGACGGTGCCGTTGCCGCAGGAGCAGGCGGCGGCGAAAGTCAAACGAGCGTGAGCAAATGCCGGATTCGACCCTGTCTTTTGATCCCACGTCATTGGCCAAGTACGGCCACCTCGCCCTGGTCGCGCGCAACCTCGTCGAGGGCTTCCTCACCGGCGTCCACAAAAGCCCGTACAAGGGCTTTTCGCGTCGAGTTCGCCGAGCATCGCCAGTATTACCCCGGCGACGAGATCCGCCACATCGACTGGCGCGCCTACGGCAAGACGGATCGCTATTATATCAAGGAATACGAGGAGGAGACGAACCTCAAGGCGCATCTGCTCGTCGATGCCTCCGGCAGCATGGCATACCAGGGCGGACACACGAGCAAGTTCCAGTACGCCCAGTACGTCGCGGCGTCGCTGGCCTACCTGATGCTGCACCAGCGCGACGCGGTCGGCCTGGCGACGCACGACACGCACATCCGCAAGCATGATCGCGCCGCGCGCCAACTCCAAACACCTGCTGCACGTCCTGCGGGCGCTGGAAGAGACGCGGCCGGGTGGCGAAACGGCCCTGGCGCCCTTGTGGCATCGCGTGGCCGAGCAGATCAAGCGGCGCGGCCTGGTCGTCATCCTGTCGGACTGCTTCGAGCCGATCGAACCGCTCATGCGTGCCCTGCAACATTTCCGCCATCGCCGGCACGAGGTGATCCTGTTCCACATCCTCGCGCCGGAGGAGATCGAGTTTCCGTTCAAGAAATGGACGCAGTTTCGCAACCTGGAAGTGGCAGGCCACAAACTGCTGGTCGATCCGCAGCGGCTGCGCAAGGAGTATCTGCAAAACTTCGAGCGATTTCGCACGGAACTGCGGGAAGCCGCCGGCCGCGCCCAGGTCGATTACCACCTCCTGCGCACGGATGAGCCGGTGGACCGTGCCTTGGGGGTTTATCTGACGCGGCGACAGGGGCGGCGCTGAGAAGCAGTCGGCGAGAGAGGCGGCGATGCTCAGTTCGTTCTTCCTCAACCCGTGGATGCTTCTCGGCCTGGCGGCCGTGATCATTCCGCCCCTCATTCACCTCCTCAACCGGCGGCGCTACGATGTCGTGGACTGGGGCGCCATGCAATTCTTGCAGGTCAGCGAGATGACGCGCCGCCGAGTGTTCCTCGAAGAATTGTTGCTCATGCTGCTCCGCATGGGACTGATCGCGCTTTTGGTGCTTGCCCTGGCCGGGCCGTTCATCACCAGCACGGGACTGGCTCGCCTGGGACCGCGCACCAACCGCGACGTGGTGCTCGTCTTTGATGGCTCCTACAGCATGGGTTCGACGGGAGCGGAAGGCGTGCCGCACGAGAAGGCCAAGGAGTGGGCGCGAGCGTTCGTCGCCGATCTGGCACCCGGCGACAGCGTCGCCATCCTGCAAGCGAAGGAACATGTCGTTCCGGTGCTGGCGGAGCCGAGTCACGATTTCGAGCGCGTCAAGGAGGCCATTACCAATCTTCCGCCACCGTCTGGCGGTTGCGACTGGCGGCCGGCAGTTCGGGCGGCGGTCGATATTCTTTCACGCAGCCAACGAGCCGAGCGCGAAATCATCATCCTCAATGATGGTCAACGCTTCGGCTGGGCTGACCGCGACAGTCAATTCCGCTGGTCGCTCCTGGCCAACGAACTGGGACTCGATCAGCCCGAATCCTCCGGCGGACCTATTCGCCCGCGCTACTGGGTGGTGAACGTCGCGCCGGATCGCAACTCCAATCCGCCCAACTGGGCGCTGACGCCGCTGGAGAGCAATCGGCCCCTCGTTCCGGTCGGCCGCGACGTTACCTTCCGCATCGTCATCGACCTGCGCGGCCAGAACGATTACGCACCACCCTATCGCGTACACCTGGAAATCGACGGCAAACGAGTGCGCGACCTGACCGTGCCGGGTGCCTCGGATTTGCGCAACGGCAAGGTGCCGTTCTCGTTCACCCACCGTTTCGCCGCCGCGGGTTCGCATCTTGTCACCGTTCTGCTCGAACCCGATCCGCCGCCGGAAAAACGGCCGGCCGGGTACACGGTCAAGGATGAACTACCGGGCGACAACCGGCAGGACTTCGCCATCGAGGTCGTGAAGGCGATTCCGGTGCTGATCGTCGATGGTGATGCGACACCGTCCACGAAGCGGCGCGGCGCGGATTTCCTTCGCGATGCCCTGGCACCCGCCCTGGACCGCACGCCGGTTGTGCGCGTGCGCGTGATGAGTATCGGCGAGTTCGATCCGTCCCTCTTGGCGATAACGGAATCGGGTGGAAACGGCGCGTGGGTTCGGCCGACCGAGCGTGTTGATCTTGCGCAACGTGGCCCGTTTGACGGCAGCCCAGCAAGTGGCGATTACGCAGTTCCTCGCCGACGGCGGCGGCGTGTTGGTGACGCTCGGCGATCACGTCGATTCGGATGCTTACAACGTGCAACTGTATCACGGCGGCAAGGGCTGGCTTCCAGCGCACCTCGACGGCATGGAAGGCGACACGGGTCAGACAGACAGGGCGTCCCATCCGGAGCCGGGCACCAGCGATCATGCGGCCCTGCGGCTCTTTCTGGACAAACTGAAGGACGGCCGGGGCGAAGGCCGGTTTCCGCAGTTGAGCAAGGCGAGCTTCCCGCGCTGGTGGAAGCTGAGTACATCGGGACGCAACGCCTCCGGGGTGACGATGGCGTCGCTGCGTTCGCCGGCGGGCGAGTCCCCCTTCCTCGTCGAGTGGATCGATCCCAACCGGGCTGGCCGGCTTCTCTTGTGCGCCGTGCCGCTGGACGATTCCTGGGGCGCGAACGTGGTCAAGATGGAGGCGTTCGTGCCGCTGGCCCACGAACTGGTTTACTACCTTGCCGGCACGCGCTCGACGGAGTTCAACCTGGAGCCGGGCCAACCGCTGCGGCATCGGCTCGACAGCCTCGGATCGGTCGAACAATACACCCTGCAAACGCCGCCGGGCGATGTCAAACCGCTCACGACGAATACGGCGAACAAAGACGCGATCCTCGCGGCCATCGATCGCCTGCCGCAAAGGGCCGTGCTGCGGATCGACGGCGTGCGCGAGACGGGCATGTACAAGCTCAGGACCGCCGAAGGCGGCACGATTTATTACGTGGTGCGACCCAAAAGCGCGGAGGAATCCGACCTGACGCCGTGCAGCGAGGAGGACCGCGAGCGCGTGGCCAGGCTGATGCCGGGCTTGCAATATCAGAACTACCGCGAGAAACAGGCCGTTGAGGAGATCGGCGAGAACTCGCGGCAGGAATTGTGGTCGTGGCTGCTTCTGGGACTGATTGCCCTTTTGTGCGGCGAGGTATGGATGACGCGAAGAATGGTGCGGAATCGTTAAGGCAAATCAAGGAAAACGATGTATTCTCTGCGACTGCCCTATGACCTGGGAGATGTCCTGCTGACGCCGCCGTGGGGCGGTCTGCCGCCCGCGCTGCAAACGGGTCTAATCGCCGCCGTCTGCCTGGTGCCGCTGGTGTTGGTCCTATGGCTGTATCGCTATGAGATGCAATTGGTATCGCGGACGATGGCCGCCGGCCTGCTCTTCTTGCGCATGACGGTTTTGAGTCTGCTGCTGGCCCTCGTCTGCCTGCAACCGATCTACGGCCGGACGCGCACGGACAATCTGCCGGGTTACGTTCTCGTTGCCGTGGACCGTTCCGAGAGCATGGAAGTGGCCGACCGGCAGCGCTCGACGGACGAAAAACCGCAGACGCGCAGCCAGGTTGCCGAGCGCATCCTTCGCGGAGACGGTGTGGGACTTTTACCGGCGCTGACGGGCAAACACGAGGTCGAACTTCTCGGTTTCAACCAGGAAGCATGGGAATTGAAGCCGGATCAACTCGCCGAACTATTTCGCAGGGTGGACGGCGAAGGGAAAGAAAGGGCCGGTTTCACAAACCTGCGGTTGCCGCTGGTTCATGCTCTGAATCGGACGACGCTGGGACAGGGCAAGGTCCTCGGCATCGTGCTGTTGACTGACGGGCAACACAACACCGGCGAACCGCCGACGGCCAAGGCGCGGGAGCTGGGCGAGCGCGGCTTGCCGATTTATCCCATCGCCCTGGGCAATCGCCATCCGCCGCCGGATGCCGTCTTGGTGTCCATCAAGGCGCCAAACACCGTCTTCAAGGAAGTTGAGACGCGCATCGAGGTGACGTACAAGATCACGGGACTGCCGGCGCAGGATTTTCTCGTTGAGTTGAACCGCGTGGACGGAAACGACAAGAAAGTGCTGGCCGAGCGCGTCGTGCATCACGCGGGCGAGGACCGCACGTACACCGAGAGCTTCCCCGTGAATTTGGACGACGCCGGCACGCAAACACTCGTGGCCACGGTTCGTCCGGTCAACCCCGACACCAAGGAAACGCGCGCGGACAACAACACCCGGAGAGCGACGGTCAACGTCGCCGACGACAAGGCCAAGGTACTGCTGATCGACGGCGAGGCACGCTGGGAGTATCACTACCTGGCCGCCGCCCTGAAGCGCGACAAAACCTTGAAAGTGGAGAGCGTCCTGTTCGAGCAGCCGCGACTGCATGACAATCTCGATCCGGCGGAGGCGGAAAAACAAGGTTTGCCGAGGCAGCAAATCCCTTCGGGAGCCGATGCCCTCGCGGAATTCGATTGCATTATCCTGGGCGATGTTTCGCCCGAGAGGCTGCCGGCGGCGGAGCGCAAGCGCCTGGAAAAATTTGTCTCCGAGCGCGGCGGGACAGTGGTGATCCTGGCCGGCAAGCGCTACATGCCGCTTGCTTACCCCGTCGCCGGGGCCGGCGGCGAGAGCGATCCGCTCCGTAAACTGCTGCCGATCGAGTCGCCGCACGCCGTCGCCCCGACCGAGGGATTCGGCATCGCGCTGACACCGGCGGGCAAGGAAACCAAATTCATGGAGATGGACGCCGATCCGGCCCGGAGCGAATCCATCTGGGGCGGCTTGCCGCGTCACTTCTGGAGTGCCGTCGGATCGGCGAAGCCGGGTGCGACGACGCTGGCCACGGTCGCACAAAACGACTTACGGGAGTCGGGAAAGCAAGCGGCTCTGATCGTCACGCAGAATTACGGATTTGGCCGAGTGCTGTATGTGGGACTGGACAGTACCTGGCGCTGGCGCTACCGGGTCGGCGATTTGTATCATCACACCTTCTGGGGCGCGGCCATTCGCTGGGCCGCTTCTGACAAGCCGCTGATGACCGGCAACGACTTCCTTCGCTTTGGCACGTCGCAGCCGGTGTACGGACACGACGAGGAAGTGCAGGTGATCGTCCGGCTCAACGAGGAGTTGGGGCCGATCAAACCCGATCTGTCAGCGGCGGCTCGCATCCTCAAGGCCGGTGAGAACGGCCAGGCGGAAAAAGTCGTTGCCCTGCTGCCATTAAGCGGGAAGGAAGCGCAGCCGCGCGTGCTGGAGGGACGGGTGCGCAGACCTGCCGCCGGGAGAATACGTCGTCGAGCTGGTCATTCCCGATTTCGCCGACAAGCTGTTTTCCAAGGCGATGCCGCCGGGTAAACCCGCCACAAACGAACCCGGCAAGCCGATGCGGGCACACTTCACGATCAAACCACCCGAGAGCAAGGAGATGATCGACCTGGAGACGCGCTGGCCTCTCTTGCAAGAGATCGCGGCCCAAAGCGGCGGCAAGGTTTTCACTCCGGAGGACGCCAGCCAGCTCGTCGATCTGCTCGTCAACCAGTCGGTGCCCTACGTCGAACGGCACGAGCAGAAAATGTGGCAGTGGTGGGTCTTGCTGGTGCTGATGCTGACTTTGCTCACCCTCGAATGGGCCGGACGAAAGCTGGCGGGATTGCCGTGAATCCTCACTCATGAGAAGTGGAATGATTTCAGGAAAAGAATAACAGCAACCCATAGCAAGCTGGAGAGCAGGAAACCCAGTAAGTTGAGGAACGCTCCGACCTGGCTATCGTACCAGGCTTTTTCCGTTCGTTCGCGGCCACGATGATCCATCTCTCCCGCGAAAATCGCATCCAAATCCCGTCGAGCCAGCCTGCGTATCACCAACCCGATCGGCAACCCGAGCAGGCCAAAGAGAGGGCACAGAAAGGACAGCGACCCAACGATGAGGCTGATGCGGGCCATCCACCACAAGAATCCGGCCCGATGCGGCCCGCAATCGCGGCGCGATTCGTTCCGTAGTTCCCAGGGTTGAAAGACCTCTTCGAGCGCGAGCGGCCTCTTCGCGGCCGCGTCCGAGTCTTCCTCCATGACCACCTCGTTTATTCCATTGGTTGAATGCGTCAGAGAGTCGAAAGCAACTCCTGCCAGTTAGAAACTTCCAGAACACGCTCGGCTAACCGTTCGAGATGATCCACATCGTTGATCGCCTGCACGGCCACTTCGACTTTTTCCTCCGGTGGTCCCAGACGTAGTCGTCCCAGACGCAGCAGCATCTTCCGCGACTTCATCGATTCGGCCCATGTTGAGTCCCTCGGCACGGCCTTCATCGAGAATGACCTGATACGCGGATGATTCACGCATTTTTCGCACCCCCTGAAACAGTTCGATGAGACGCTCCCAGCTCACGGGCAAACCCGTGAGCGGCATCGGCGGCTCCTCCGCACGGTGATCGACATCCTATCCTATTGCGGCGGTCCCGTGGATGCCAAACTGCGCCCGCCGAGATCATCTACGCGGCAAAACACGGCCTTCAGATCGCGCCCTTCCGGCACATGCAAGAGGAAAGGATGATCGGCCCCCGCCCCCGCGACGCGCAGCACTTGCACGCTGCGACCCGCCTGCCAGGCGGCTCGGCGGAGCGTGTCGAGGAAATCGGCTTCGCTCACCAGACCAGTACAGGAACACGTCAGAAAGATGCCTCCCGGCGCCACAGCCTGCAGCGCCAGGCGGTTCATGTCGAGATAGCGCTTCAGCGCGTAGGAAACTTCCTCGCGGTCGCGCGTTTGCTTGGCCGGGTCAAGGACCACGACATCGAAGCGTTGGCCCGCGGCGATGCTGTCGCGCAGCCAGGGGAACAGGTCGGCCTGCACAAAGCGCACACGCACTTGATTCAAACCGGCATTCTGTCGTGCCAGGGCCAACGCTTGCTCGTCCAGATCGACGCCCACGACCTCGTCCGCGCCGCCGGCCGATTTCGCATAGACGGAAAAGCCGCCGGTATTGCAGCACAGATCGAGCACGCGCTTGCCCTTGCAAAACGAGGCGGCCAGATGGCGGTTGTCGCGCTGATCGAGGAAAAAGCCGGTTTTGTGCTTGCTGCCCGGCGCGACGCGGAAACGGACGCCATGTTCGGTGATGATCTCGGCCGGAGGCACCTCGGCCGGGCGGCAGTCGAACGATTCCTGCTTCTGAACATGCTCCTCCGCGAACCAGTAGAAACGACTGCCGGGGAAGTGATTCGTCAGGGCCAACTCGATCGCGGGACGAAAGCGATACATGCCAGCGGAGAAGAACTCCATCACGATCAGTGGGCCGAAGCGATCGACCACCAGACCGCTCAGGCCGTCGCCCTCCGAATGCACCAGGCGGTAGGCATCGGTAACGGTGTCGAGTCCGAGTAAGTCGCGGCGCAGCGCGACGGCCTGACCGATACGGTGGACGAAGAAGGCATCGTCAATCGCTTCGGCCGGATCGACGGTCAGGACACGCAGGGCGATGCGCGAATGGCCGTTCCAGAAGCCGCGGCCGACCCATTGGCCGTCGCGATCGACAATGTCCACCACGCTGCCCGGCGGCAGGCGCGTGGTGGGTTTCTCGACCATCTTCTGGAAGATCCACGGGTGCGAGGAGCGGCGGGCGATCTTCAAACGCACGGCGGAGAGGGAAGCGACTTCGTCCATCGGTTTTCGGCTCTTGGCTTTTGCATTGGCACTCCTTTCACACTACCGGGAGCGGAGGAACGGGGGAAGATGGGGTAGGCTCGCTTCAGCGCCTCTAAAGTTACGAGCCCCACTTGCCCGAAGGTAATAGGTGCCCTCTGAGGCCGGCGTTCGCCAAAGTACCGGCGATTCCTGACTTGCCGGATTTGCCGTCCCGAAACGCCCGCATCGAAGCTGCTGTTGCCATGCATGATGACGACACAAGCAGAAATACCGGCGGAAACCCTCTCGCCCATTCCGATTGACCAGATTGACTTGTCGCTGGCCGTAGAGATCCGCTCCCTGCCGCGTTTCGAGAAACCACTCGAAGTCAGCGTGCGTCAGGCGACCCTGCTCACCCATTCACCGTGGGTGCGCTCGCTCGGCAAACTCGATATGAGCGTGACCACGCAGGGTTGGCGTTTCCCCATTCCACCGGACCAGAATAACGCGGTCGCCAAGCCGAGACTGGCCGATTTGGATGCCGATTCTTTCGTGAGGCAGCCCGCGGACCCGTCATCGAAGCCGGGCCGGACGCGCCTGCGGCCACCACAGGAGACCGTGCAGTTCAAGGATCGCCTGCTCTATCTGTTGCAACCGCCGCTCGAAGCTCTGTTCGCCAACAAGCAGGTCTCGCTGCCATTCAAACCGTATCCGTACCAGCTCCACGGCATCGCCTTTTTGATGCCGCGCCACGCCGCCCTCTTAGCCGACGAGATGGGCCTGGGCAAGACGGTGCAGGTGATCGTCTCGCTGCGCTTGCTCTTTCACGCCGGACTCATCCGCCGTGCCCTCGTCGTCTGTCCGAAGCCGCTCGTCATCAACTGGTCGCGCGAGTTGCGCACCTGGGCACCGGACGTGCCGTTCGAGGTCATCAGCGGAGACACGGAAACCCGGCGGGCCGCGTGGCACGTCTCCAACTGCCCCTTGAAGCTGGTCAACTACGAACTGCTGACGCGCGACGAGGCCGAGGTCGCGGACGAGAACGTCCGCTTCGACGTGGTGGTCCTCGATGAAGCGCAGCGCATCAAATCGCGCGAATCGAAGACGGCGCGGGTGGTGCGTTTGCTGCACCGCGAGCGCAGCTGGGCAATGACCGGCACGCCGATCGAGAACCGTACCGAGGATCTCGTCAACATCTTTGACTTCGTCGATCCCCAGCCGCATCCCGCCGGACACGCCGGCGCGACAGTTGCCGGCGCTGACGCGCGACTGCATCCTTCGGCGGACCAAGGAGGAAGTGGCCACCGACATGCCGCCGCGCATCCTCCGCGATACCTATCTGGAATTAACGCCGCCCCAGCGCGCCGCCTACGACCTCGCCGAAAAGGAAGGCGTCATCCACCTCAACGCGCTGGGCGACACGATCACGGTGCAACACGTCTTCGAGCTGGTCATGCGGTTGAAGCAGATTTGCAACTTCGACCCGCGCACTAGGCAGAGCGCCAAGCTCGAACAGATGATGGCCGACCTGGCGGAAGTGGCGGCGAGCGACCGCAAGGCAATCGTGTTCTCGCAGTGGGTCGAGCCGCTGGAATACCTGGCCGAAGCGCTGCGCGAGTTCGGACCCTTGCAGTATCACGGCAAAGTACCGCAAAAGGAACGGCAGGCCATCCTCGATCGCTTCCAGAAGGACCGCACCAAGCACGTCATCCTGATGAGCTACGGAACCGGCAGCGTCGGCCTCAACTTGCAGTTCACCAATTATGTTTTCCTGTTCGACCGCTGGTGGAACCCGGCCGTCGAAGACCAGGCGATCAACCGCGCCCACCGCCTGGGCCAAAAGTCGCCCGTGTTCGTCACCCGCTTCGTCAGCCAGGGCACCATCGAAGGCCGTATCGCCGAGGTTCTGGAGAGAAAACGTCAACTATTCAACGAGTTGATCGAGCTGAATGGGCCGCCGCTGTCGCTGGGACTGAGCGAAGACGACGTGTTCGGCCTTTTCGACATCCAGGCCCGGCCACGCCGTGCTGCCTGATCCGCCGGTATGGACTTTCTCATCGTTTTCCCGGTATAATCCGCGCGCCTCAACCCGGCGATCGCGGGGGTAGCGTCATGGCCGATCCCATCATCACCCTGACCACCGATTTCGGCAGCGGCTCGCATTACGTCGCCGCCGCCAAGGGCGTTATTCTCGCGCTCAATCCGGAAGTGCGCATCGTCGATCTCTGCCATGATATCCCCGCCCAGGATCTGCGCCAGACCGCGTTCTTTCTGTCCTCCGCCCTGCCCTATTTCCCGCCGGAAGCGCTGCATGTGGTCGTGGTCGATCCGGGCGTCGGCAGCAAACGGCCCATCCTTTACGTCGAGTTGGCGAACTTACGTCTGCTCGTGCCGGACAATGGCTGCTGGACCTGGCTGATCGACTCGGCGCGGCGCAAGCCGCGCGTCATTCGCCTGGCCCAGCAGCGCTACTGGCGCAGCAAAATCAGTCCCACGTTCCACGGCCGCGACATCTTCGCGCCGGTCGCCGCCAACCTCAGCCTCGGACTCGACCCGCGCGAGCTGGGGCCGATCGTGACCGACTGGGTGCGCCTGGACCGTCCGGTCCCCCGGCATCATGACAAAGGTATTGCCGGCGAAGTCCTGTACGTCGATCATTTCGGCAACCTCATCACCAACATTCCCGGTGAAACGCTGACGTTGGACGATCGGCCCAAGCGCGTCCACATCGACGGCATCGAGGTCCATCAGATTGTCCACACCTACGCCGACGCCGCCCCCGGCACCCTGGTTGCCCTGGTGTCGAGCAGCGAATGGCTGGAAATCTCCATCGCCCAGGGCAACGCCGCCCAGCAGCTTGGGGCGAACCTCGGCACGCCCGTAACGCTCGACTGGAATAGCTGAGAGCGGGTAGAGGTTTGTCCCGGCATTTCTTATAGTGAGGGAATGATTCCCGGCCGCGAACAGCTCGAACAGTGGGACCGCGAGCACGTCTGGCATCCCTTCACGCCCATGCAGGCTTATGCCGCTGAGAAACCGCTCATCATCGCCGAGGCGCGCGGTTGTTTCCTCATCGACCTGGACGGCCGCGAGTATCTCGATGGCGTTTCGTCGCTCTGGTGCAACGTCCACGGCCATCGCGTGCCCCAACTCGATGACGCCCTCCGCCGGCAACTCGACTCGGTGGCGCACAGCACCTTGCTGGGCATCAGCAACGTGCCGGCGATCCGGCTGGCGCGGCGGCTTGTCGAGTTGGCGCCGCCGGGACTGAATCACGTCTTTTTTTCCGACGACGGTGCCACCGCGGTCGAGGTGGCGCTGAAGATGGCGTTTCAGTACTGGCGGCAGTGCGCCCGACCGAGACCGGAGAGAACGCGATTCCTGGCCCTTCAGGGCGCCTATCACGGCGACACGCTCGGCGATGTCAGCGTCGGCGATTTGGCTCGCTTTCATCACCTGTTTGGCCCGCTGTTGTTCCCGACAGTGCGCGCCCCCAACCCGCACTGTTACCGCTGTCCGCTCGGTCTCGAGCGTTCGAGCTGCCGGATCGACTGCGCCGAGGCACTTGCGGATCTCGTGCGTCGTCATGCGGACACGCTGGCGGCCGTAGTGATAGAACCGCTCGTGCAGGGGGCGGCGGGAATGATCCCGGCTCCCGAGGGCTATCTGCGGCGCGTCCGCGAGGTCACGCGCCAGCACGATGTTCTGCTTATCGCCGATGAAGTAGCCGTCGGTTTTGGCCGCACCGGGACGCTGTTCGCCTGCACGCAGGAAGATGTGAAGCCCGATTTTCTGTGCCTGGCCAAGGGACTGACCGGCGGTTATCTGCCGCTGGCGGCGACGCTGACGACGGACGAAGTGTACAACGCTTTTCTGGGGCCGCCCGAAGCGGGACGGACCTTCTATCACGGCCATACCTATACCGGCAATCCGCTCGGAGCCGCCGTCGCCCTGGCGAACCTGGACCTGTTGGAGTCGCCCACCGGATTGGCCGCGCTGCCTCAAAAGATCGAACGGCTGCGTACGCACCTGAATCGCTTGTGGAACTTCTCCATCGTCGGCGACATCCGACAGAAAGGGATGATGGCCGGCATGGAACTGGTGCGCGATCGACGGACGAAGGAGCCGTTTCCGTCCCACAAGCGCATGGGAGCGCGTTTTTGCCGGCTGGCACGCGATCAGGGCCTGCTGTTGCGGCCGCTCGGCGATGTGGTGGTCGTCATGCCGCCCTTGGCGATTGACCTGGCGCTGTTGGATCGCCTGGGAGATGTACTTTACAATTGCACAGAATCCGTCAGCCGTATCCCGTAGGGTGGGCCGAGTCTTCGAGGCCCACCATGCCCTTGCTGGTGGGCCTCGAAGACTCGGCCCACCCTACGAAAGATGATCGAAAACTATGGGCAACGGGCTACGAGGGTTGTTCATCACCGCGACCGATACCGGCGCGGGCAAGACCTTTTTCACGGCCGCCGTGGCGCGGATCTGGCGCGAGCAAGGGCGTCCGTTCCGGGTGTGTAAACCCGTCGCCACCGGCGCGGACAACGGCTGGAGCGAGGACACGCGCATCCTGGCCGCGGCGGCCGGTGATGCAGACCTCCATGCCATCACGCCGTTCACCTTCGCCATACCCGCGGCCCCGCCGGTGGCCGCACGCCTTGCCGGGATGACGTTGACTTTGGATGAGGTATCCGCCGCCGTTCGCCGACGCGGCGCCGACGGAAGCGCTGTGCTTGTTGAGGGGGTCGGCGGTCTGCTTTGTCCGTTAACCGAGCGAGAGAGCTTGGTCGATCTCGCGGTCGATCTGGGTATGCCGCTGATCGTGGTGGCGCGGCGGGCGCTGGGGACGCTCAATCACACTCTGCTGACCGTCGAGGCGGCCCGGCGGCGCGGGCTGAACATGGCCGGCGTGGTTGTCACCGAGACGACGCCGGTGCGAAGCGTGGCGGAAGAAACGAACGTCGAGGAACTGCGTAAGCGACTCGACGTGCCTGTGCTGGCCGTTGTCGCGCATCAAGCCAATGGGGGACCGAGAACCATCCCCGCCCTGGATGAGGTCGATTGGTGGCGGTTCGTGGATTGAAGAAGGAACCTGATATCGTCGAAGGGGCGGAGCGATTCATGCAGACAGTCCAATTTCCGTGCGGACATTGCGGTAACGTCATGGCGGTCGAAAGCGAATTCCTCGGCCAACCGGTGCGCTGCCCGCGGTGCCAGCAAATTGTCGTCGCCCCGGCGGACGCGCCTTCGGATTCCGCCCCAGCCGATGGACTGGTCGCACGGACGAATTCGGCCGAGACGATCGTCAAGCCGCTGGTCCCGAGCGGGGATGGCGAGGACATCTTCGCGCCCGAAGAACCGACCGACGACCTGTTCGGTCGCCCGGAGCCGCCCCGCATCGAGATCCCGCCGCCGAAACCCGCGCTTGCGGAAAACAATCCGACTCTCCCGCCCGAGCCGGCCGGCGTCTCGCCCGCGCCGTCGCCGTTCGCGGATGCCGCCCCGCCCCCGCCGGCAAGCGGTGAAGATGCTCCTGCCTTGCCGGCGACGGAACAGGCTGGCCCCTGGCAGGCCGGCACGTTCACCGATATGACTTCCGCGACCCCCGCCGAGACGAAGCCTGATCCCGGACTCGACCTCACTGGGGACGGCATCACGGCTCCTTCTCGTCCTGCGCGACGCAGGGAGCAGGGGACTCCGTGGTTCGCGATCCTCGTCTTTAGCCCACTGGTCCTTTATGCCATTGTCGTCACCATCTTCGCCGCCATGCTCTATCTGCACCAAAGGCGGATCGAGCTGGAACGCCGAAACCCGTTCGAGATGATGCCCGACGATGGCGACAACCCCGGCGTCAAGAAGGAGAAGAAGACGACCTGGCACCAGTACCGCTACGATCCCAAACTGGCCACGCTGCCCCTGCCGGACAACCTGAAGACGCGGTTCACTCCAGACGGGGGCGAGCCACTGCGGATCGGCCAGTTGCAAATCACGCCCATGCGGGTGGAGCGGCGGCCCGTGAATGTCTTCGTGGAGGACTCCGAGCGGCCCGAGCCTTGCAACGGCGATTCCTTGGTGCTGTATCTGCATATGAAGAATTTGTCATCCGATGAAGTCTTCGCGCCGCTCGACAATTATTTCGACCGCTACTGGAGGCCCGGCACGGACCTGCTGCCGCCTCTGACTCTGCTGGAAGCCGGCGATGCGAACCGTTTTTACGGCGGCCCCGCCCGTTGGTATCCGCCCGGCGATCGGTCGAGGCGGCGCGAATGGGTGGAAGGGCGCGACCCCGTCAAGCCGGCCCTGCTTCATCCGGGCGAGGAGCGGGATTTTTTCGTCTGCACGGACGGCCAGGATGACAAGGCGGTGCTGCTTTTGTTCGGCGAAAAAGCGGGCCAACGGGTCCGCGAACCCTATCACGGACACTTTTTGTGGCGAATTCGCGTTCGCCGCGGCCTGGTGCGCATCAAGGACAAGGACTACTCCGCCACGGCCGTCGTCGGCGTCGAGTTCAGCGACAAGGATGTCCACTGAGACGCTCGTCCCTATAATCCGCTCCATCCCGACCATCGGAATTACGGATAGTGATTTGGGTTGTGTCACGCTGGCAGCGTGCCCTACGTAGCGCACGCTGCCAGCGTGCCACTCAATTTGCCTGCCCGCGACTTGCTCTGGATGAGCGATCGGATGGAGAATATGCTTCTTTGACGATGCGACGGAGAAAGTGGGATTGCCAAGCTACCGGGCTGGTACTATATTCAAACTTTACGGATCGGTGTAACGCCGCGAACGCCCAGTTACCCTCCTCCGCAGTCCCTGCGTCGTGCGGCCCGCCTCCTCAAAGCCGAGAGGGCGGCGCAACAAACCTGTAGTGTTGAGTCGATGTAAAGCTCGAATCGCGTTTTCCCATTCGTCCATCCCATACAAGGAGTCAGAGCCGTCTGGAAACGGGCGGCCGGCAAAGTTTTTATGAAACTCACTCGTGCTTCCAGTTACGCCCTTCATGCGGTGGCTTACATGGCCGACCAGGACAAGAACGAACCGGTCGCCTCGCATGTGATCGCCAAGGCCCGCAAGATTCCGGAGCGCTTCCTGCTGAAAGTGCTCAAGCCGCTGGTGTCGGCCCGCGTGCTCAGCTCCATCAAGGGACCCAACGGCGGGTATCGTCTGGCTAAATCGGCCAACGAGATCACGCTCTTGGAAATTCTGGAAGCCGTTGATGGGCCGATCCGCGGTTTGGCCCCCCTCAGCGGCGAGAAGAAGAACGGCCCGCTCAATACCCGGCTGGAGTCGATCTGCAAGGAAAGCGCCGATCAGATTCGCAAGCACTTGGCCGGCGTCAAGATTTCGCAGCTCGTCAGCAAACGAGGGAAGTAAGAAGCCACATAGCCCCGGCTTGCCGGGGGGAAATGAAACACCCCCCGGCAAGCCGGGGCTATGTGGGCGGCGATGCGATCACCGCGCATGTCTCTGCGCATCTCCAATGTCCGTCTGAGTGTCGATGAACCCGAGGCCGTGCTGCCGGAACGCCTGGCGCGGATTCTCGGTTTGGCTCCCGCCGCGCTGGGGCACTGGCGCATCCTCCGCAAAAGCCTGGACGCCCGCAATAAAAACGCCCTTCAATTCGTTTACACAGCCGAGGTCTCTCTCCTGGAGGATGAGGACCGCATCGTCCGCGCGCCGCCCGAACCAACCATCCCGCCGCCCGCATTGATGTTTATCAGGAAACGCCCTTCG
Organism: uncultured Planctomycetota bacterium; assembly: GCA_963767535.1. Lineage (GTDB taxonomy): Bacteria > Planctomycetota > Planctomycetia > Gemmatales > Gemmataceae > JAJPHU01. Next base: position 811,544 of record CAVYEC010000003.1, on the reverse strand, counting down.
TCATGCCCCCGCCGGGCAAGCGGCCGTTGCCTCATCGACCCGTGGTGATCGGTTCGGGGCCGGGCGGTCTGGTGGCGGCCTATTTCCTGGCGGAACAGGGCTATCGGCCACTCGTGTTGGAGCGCGGCCGGGCGGTGCGCGACCGCATCCGCGATGTCCGCGCCTTCGACGCGGGAGGGCCGTTCGACCCGGAGAGCAATTACTTGTTCGGCGAGGGCGGGGCCGGTACGTTCAGCGACGGCAAGCTGACTTATCGCAACTCCGGCCCGGACGTGCGCCGGGTGCTGGAGCTGTTTGCCGAATGCAAGGGCAAGCCGTCGATCCTCTACGACGCCCGGCCGCACCTGGGCAGCAACCGCCTGCCGGCCGTCGTCAAGGCCATCCGCCGTCGCATCGAAAGTCTCGGCGGCGAAGTGCGCTTTTCCTGCCGCGTCGAAGACCTGGATCTGGAAGATGGCCGGCTGCACGGGTTGGCGACTTCGTCGGGTTACATTCCGGCAAGTGTCGCCGTTCTGGCCATCGGTCACAGCGCGCGCGATACGTATCGCATGTTGCTTGCCCGCGGGGTTCCGATGGTCCAAAAGCCGTTTCAGATGGGCGTCCGCATCGAGCATCCGCAGGAGACGGTCAACCGTGTCCAATACGGGCCGACACCTCTGGAACGCCGCCTGGGCGCGGCCAACTATTCCCTCATCGCCAACGGGCCGAATGATCTGTTCACGTTCTGCATGTGCGCCGGCGGATACATCATGCCGAGCGTGTCCGAGCCGGGAGCGTTCTGCACCAACGGCATGAGCCTGTCCAAGCACGATTCTCCTTTCGCCAACAGCGGCCTGGTCGTGACGGTGCCGACGGAGCAGTTCGGCGGCGACGCTGTGCTCGCCGGGGTGCATTTGCAGGAACGCTACGAACGTCGGGCGTTTGAACTCGGCCGAAACAATTATCTTTGTCCGATTCAACGCGTCGAGGATTTCCTGGAGGGACGCGACACGCAGGACGTGCCGAACAACAGTTATCCGCGCGGGGCGGTGGCGGCGCGGATTGCGGACGTGGTGCCTCCTGTGATCGTCGAGGCGCTGCGGCACGGGTTGCCGATCATGGACCACCAGTGGCGCGGACGGTTCTTAGCGGGAGCCACGCTGGTTGGACCCGAGGCGCGGGGGAGCGCGCCGGTGCGGATCGTCCGTGACGAGAGGACACGCCAGACGCCGGGGCTGGAAGGACTGTATCCCGTCGGCGAAGGGGCGGGCTATGCCGGCGGGATCGTCAGCGCCGCGGTCGATGGGTTGCGTTCGGCGCTGGCTTTGATCGCGGAATATGCGCCGTGGTGAATAGCTCACCGGCCGCCGCGCCAGCAAGGGAGCGACCCTTGCATCACTGAATGCGTAGACTGCGGACCCAGTCCGCCTCCCGAGCGATCTCCTCATCGGCGAGGCCGCTGCTGCGATGAATCTCGGTGCGGGCCATCTTGCCGCTGGTCATGTCCAGGGCCATCACGTCTATCAAACCGTTGCTGCCGACGCCGCAGCGCACCTGCACCGGCGACGACTTCGGCAGGTTTGGCGGCAATCCCTCGATCCAGCATTCGCCGATGCTGATGCAGGCGTCGGCCTGCGTCGCCTCGCCTTGCAGCACCTTGACGCGAACACGCTGCTGGTTGTCGCCCACGGTGCAATAGACCCGGCTGGCGGCGGTGGGCAACTGCGTGTTCTTGGGGATGAGGATGTCGTTGATGCGATCATGCCCCTGCTTGACTTCGATGCCGAGGCTGTGCGCGTTGACGTTGATCTCGACGACCTGGGCCAGCACCTCGCGCGCCCCCTCTTCCATGAACAGCCCCTCGCCGAGATCGTGCGCGGCGACGATGCCGGCGTGCAGGGCGGCGCCGCGGGCAACCACCTCGCTGACGGCCAGCGAATTGTCCGGCACCTTGCCCGTCAATTCCTGAAGCATCTGCCGGGTCATCGGCATGTGCGTCGAACCGCCCACCAACAGAATGCGATTGACCTCCTCCCAGGTCAGTCCCGCTTGTCGCAAGAGCTGCTGCGTCGTCAGGCGCATGCGCACCAACAGATCGCGCGTAAGCGACTCGAATTCGGCGCGGGTCAAGGGCACCGTCATCACCTGACCGGCGTGCATGGCGGTGAGCGTTGTTTGCGGCAGCTTGCTCAGGGTGCGCTTGGCGCGTTCGGCGGCGCTGCCGAGGTTGACGAGCGCCTGGGGGTCGGTGCGCGGATCGACGCCGGTCTGACGCTGAAACAGGCCGGCCACATGATCGACGATGCGATCGTCCCAGTCCTTGCCGCCCAGGCGCACGTCGCCCTCGATGGCGATCGTCTGAAAACGCTGCTGTGACAGGCGGACCAGAGTGACATCGAACGTGCCGCCGCCGAGATCGTAAACGAGAACGGTGCGTTGCTCGGCCGGCAAGAGGGAAGGACCGGGATTATTTCGCTGCCGTTGGAGCGAGTAAGCGAGGGCGGCGGCGGTCGGCTCGTCGAGGATGTCTAGCACATCGAGTCCGGCGATTCGGCCGGCATCCTTGGTGGCCTTGCGGCGCGTGTCATCGAAATAGGCGGGCACGGTGATGACGGCCCGGCTGATCGGCCCGATGCGCAGCTCGGCGTCCTGGACGAGTTTGCGCAGGATGATGGCCGACAGCGTTTCGGGGCGGAACTCGCGCCCGGACACGGGCCGGCCGTAGGTGGAATAGCCCATGCGCCGTTTGATGAGCGTGGCCACACGATCCGGCTGTTCCAGGGCCACGTCGAGGGCGGCCTGGCCGACGACGGCGGACCCGTCGTCGAGCAGCAACACGGCGCTGGGCGTAAGCATGTCGCCGTCGCGGTTGGGCAGCGTGACCGGCTGGCCGTGATCGTCCAAACTGGCGATGGCCGAAAAAGTGGTGCCCAGATCGATGCCGACCAGCTTGCCTGTTCCGCCCGCCATGCCGCATCCCTTTGGCAGCCGTGATGGAGAAAACGAGAGGGGGCCGAGCGTCGCCGCGGAACGGCCGACCCTGTGCGAATTGTAACCCGACGCGGGGGCGGACGGAAGAGGGAGCCACATAGCCCACCGCTACGGCCAAACGGTCACGCGATTGTAACAAGCGCGGGCGGCGGGAAAACTTTCTTGCCCCCCGCTCGTCTTATAGATGGACACCGGCGTTTGCCCCGAAAGGAAGGAGTAGCGTGATGCGTCGTTTTCTCTTGCACCTCGCCGGGCTGGGGCTGGTCTTCTGCGTAGGACTGGCACCGGCTCCCGGCTCCGAGCCAAATCCCCTAAACAAGACCGGCGCGACCTGTGGCTCGCACGGCACGACCGTCGATTTCGTGGACACGCCTACCCAGGCGGCCAAGATCGCCAAGAAGGAAGAAAAACTCGTCTTCGTCCTGCACGTTTCGGGCAATTTTGAAGACCCGCGCTTCACCTGAAACAACGCCGAGGCGCTCCGTGTGAACGCCCTGGCTAACCCCGAAGTCGGGAAATACCTCAACGAGTATTTCGTCTCCTCCTTCCAAAAAGTCGCCACCTTCCGCATCGTCGGCAATCAGAAACAGGGCGGCAACGTAGCCAGCTATTTTTGCGCGCCCGACGGCCGAGTGCTGCACGCCGTCGCCGGGCCGGTCAACGCGGAGACCCTGCTGCGCGAGGCGAAGTGGGTGGTCGAGACCACCAAGAAGGCGATGGCCGACGCCAAGGGCGACGGCGGCAAATTCAAGGCGTATTTCCGCAAGGCGCACGCTCAACGCCTCCAGGCCGACCATGGCCTGAAGGTCGAGCCGGTCACGTTCGATCCGCCCAGCGATGGCGAGGAGAATGGCGCACTGACCTACCGCGATCCGAGCGGGCGGCCGCTGGCGCCGAAGCTGACGGCCCCGCCGGTCGATGGTCCGGATGTGACGTTCCGGGCAGCGCTGGCATTGCAAGAAACCGAGGCCAAAGCGGCCGGTGCCCGAGCGCTGCGCGATCGTCGCGGCCGAGGATGGGTGCTCGGCAACCAGGGCCGCGTTCACTTGCTCATGGCAGCGCATTCGATGAACAAGATCGAAACGCTTTACGCCACGATTTTCGAGGGAATTCTCGGGGAAAAGATATCGACCAAGCCTGTCGAGGTTGTCACGCCGTTCCCGTGGGTCAACCAGCGAGGAAAAGGTGGTTGACTAGACCGCACTGCCAGTAAGGCAGAACCCTTGCTGGCGCTGCGGGCTTGTGAGGAGAGGACGGGATCACGCTCGCCGGCGCTTGACCAGGACGATTTCGTTGCCCTTGTCGTTGTGGCGGACTTCGTCCATGAACGTGCGGATGAGCAACAGGCCGCGGCCGCTGACGCGCTCCAGGTTGGCCGGGTCGGTCGGGTCCGGCAGGCGCGTGGGGTCGAAACCAGGGCCTTCGTCGCGGATCACGAAAGTCGCTTCCGTCGGCGACTCGCGGGCGCGGACGTGAACGCGGCGATCGCGATACGGTACGCTGCGGCGGCGCTCGTCCAGCAATTGCCGATACGCTTTCTCGTCCTTCTCGCGCAATTCGGAACCGACTTCCAGATTGCCGTGGTACATCGCGTTCAGAAGCGCCTCGCTGAGCGCCACGGTCATGCGCAGCCGTTCATTTTCGGGGCAGCATTTCAGGCGGCGCAGGTTCTCGCACACATGCCCGACCAGCGCCGGGATGAGCGCCGGGTCGTTGTCGAGCTGGAACTCGGTTTCGGTTCGCGTCAGGCATTCCATGAGGCGCTGTTGATTGCGCTCGGCGGCGGACAGGCGGAGGACTTCCTCGACCGTCTCCAGCAGGTCGCGGGCCAGGTTGTGCTTGGGCACGTAGCTGGCCGCGCCGCGTTGGAGGGCTTGCATGGCGATCTCCTCGCTGCCGTGCGCCGTCATCAAGACGACAGGCAAAAGCGGATACCGTGAACGAAGCGCCTCGACCAGATCCAGTCCGCTCATGCCGGGCATGACCATATCGGTCAGCACGAGGTCGGGCGATTCGCGCGGGAAGACCTCCAGGGCCTCCTCTCCGCTGGCCGCCTCGACCGCACACAGGCCGGTACGGCATTCGAGCGCCTCCAGTCCGGGCCGGCGTTCGAGAAGGCCCTTGGCCAGAATGCGATCCGTCCGGGTGTCATCCACGACAAGGATCTTCGCCATCGGTATTCTCCTTATTCTCCGGATGCGGCGAGCGACCGGCCTCAGCCGGCCGACGCCGGCCGTTGGCATTCCGCCTTCACTGTTTTGAGGGCCGGCTCCAGACGCGCCAGTTCACTTTCCATTTGGGCGATGGCATTGGCCGCGCCCGCCAGGTCGCCCGCCCGGCCGAGACGTTCCAAATGCTCGGCCGCGTCCCGGGCGGCATGGGCACCGAAGGTACTCACCGCTCCCTTGAGAGTGTGCGCCGTGCGGGCGAGCTTGGGCGCGTCGCCTTTTTGGAGCGCTGCGGCGATGTCACGCCGCAGCTGCACAATCTCCGCCAGGAACAGTTCGATCAGTTCGCCCAAAAGCCCGGTGTCGCCGCCGACGCGTTCCAGGGCCTCGTCGCGATCGAGGATGTCTGCTAGGGCCGACGGCGATCCGTTCGCCGGCGGAGCGTCGGCCGGCACAAGCTGTTTGATGGCCTGCCAGAGTTTGCGCGGTTGGATCGGTTTACTGACGTAGCCATCCATCCCCGCCGCGAGGCAGCGCTCGCGGTCGCCCTTCATGGCGTAGGCGGTCATCGCCAGAATGGGCACGTGCCGACCCGTTCCCCGCTCGTGCGCCCGGATGGCGGCGGTCGCCTCGAAGCCGTCCATCTCTGGCATCTGCACGTCCATTAGCACCAGATCGAACGGCTCACGCTCCACGGCCGCCATCGCCTCAACGCCGTTGGCGGCGATCGTGACGGTATGGCCCTGCTTCTCCAGAAGTCGCACGGCCAATTTCTGGTTGACGAGGTTATCCTCCGCCAAGAGGAGACGAAGCGCGCGGCCAGCGCGGGACGGTGGTAACGTCGTCTGCACCACCTCAACCGCTTCGGCCGGTGGATTTCCCAGGGCGGCCATGATAGCACGAAAAAGATCGGCTTGCTTGATCGGCTTGGTCAGGTAGGCCGCCAATCCCAGCTCGTTACAACGGCGCGTATCGACCGATTGACCTGCCGAGGACAACATCATAACAGTAGCGCCGGCCAGGTCCGGATTCTCGCGAATCCGTTCCGCCAGCGTGAAGCCATCCACTTCGGGCATGTGCGCATCCAGGAGCACCAGGGAGAAAGGCTCGCCGGCCTGCTGCGCCTGTTCCAGTGCCTGCAAGGCGGTGAGCGCGTTGTCAACTACGGTTGGCCGCATGTGCCACTGCGTGAGCGTTTCGGCCAGGATGAATCGGTTGGTGGCGTTGTCATCCACCACCAGCACCGACAGACCGCGCAGCTTGCCCGGCTCCGGCCTTGCGACCCGAGGCCGGGCGGAGCCGTGCGGCTCGAAATGCGCGGTGAAATGAAAGGTGCTGCCCCGACGCGGCGCACTTTCGACCCAGATCTGCCCGCCCATGCGTTCGACCAGACGCGACGAGATGGCCAGGCCCAGCCCGGTGCCGCCGTAGCGCCGCGTCGTCGAGCCGTCCACCTGGGCGAATGCCTCGAAGATGAGGTCCTGTTTGTCCGCCGGGATGCCGATGCCGGTGTCGCGCACCTGGAAATGCAGTACACAGGCCGACTCCTGGGGGCTTCGGCTCTCGATTGTGCTCGGCTGAACGTCCACAACGACTTCGCCGTGCTCGGTAAACTTGATGGCGTTGCCCACGAGGTTGATCAGGATCTGGCGCAACCGCATCGGGTCGCCCACCACGGTCTCGGGAACCTCCGGCGCGATGTGGCAAGCCAGCTCCAGCCCTTTCTGATGGGCGCGCAGGGCGAGCGTGTTGAGCATGTCGCCGAGGCTGTCGCGCAGGTCGAACGGCGTATGATCGAGTTCGAGTTTGCCGGCCTCGATCTTGGAAAAATCGAGGATGTCGTTGATGACCGACAGCAGAGAATCGGCCGACTTTTTGACCGTCTCCAGGTAGTCGCGCTGCTCGGTGTTGAGGGACGTGTCCAGAAGCAGTTCGGTCATGCCTATGATGGCGTTCATGGGCGTGCGGATTTCGTGGCTCATGTTGGCCAAAAACTCGCTTTTAGCCTGGCTGGCGGCCTCAGCCGCTTCCTTGGCCTGGCGCAGCGCCTCCTCGCCGCGCTTGCGCGCCGTCACGTCCCAAAAGATCCCCTGCATGCCGATCACTTCCCCGTTGGAATCGTGCAACGGGACTTTCAGCACACTCACGTAGGTCTTGCCGCCGTCCGGCCCGATGTGTTCCTCGATGTCCTCGAAAACCTGGCCGGTCTCAATGACACGCTGGTCGTCGGCCATGTATTTGCGAGCCAATTCGGCGGGATAAAGGTCCAGGTCGGTCTTGCCAACGATGTCGGCGAGCGGCTTTTCCAACTCGGCGCAGAACGGCTGATTGGCGAAGGCGATGCGGCCCTGCCGGTCCTTGCGCATCAGGCAGACCGGCAGCGTCTCAACCAGGGAATGAAACAGCGCCTCGGAATCCAGCAACGCTTTTTCGGCCCGCTTGCGTTCGGTAATGTCGTGCAGAAAGGCGCTGAAGAGCCATTCCGAACCGATGCGGAGGGGAGAGATCGTCATTTCGGCCGGGAACTCGCTGCCGTCCCGACGGAGGGCGTTGACCTCGATGCGGCGGTTGAGCAGCGGTCCCTGTCCGGTGGCCAGGAAGTTTTGCAGGCCGCGTACGTGGGCCTCCCGGTGGCTGGGAGGGATGATGACTTCGTGCAGGAGCCGGCCGACGGCCTGGTCGCGCGGCCAGCCGAAGGTTTGCTCGGCCTGCCGGTTCCAATCGACGATGACACCCTCGCCATTCATGGCGACGTAGGCGTCGTAGGCGCTATCGACGATCAGGCGCGTGCGTCGCTCGCTGGCCTCGGAGGCTTCCATGACCTCGCGCAGGGCCAGGTCCGCCTGTTTGCGGTGCGTGACATCGCGGAAATGCCGAAGGTGCCGACGATTGCCCCGGAATGGTCGCGCAGCGGCATCTTCGTGGTCGAGGCCCAAGTAACTCGGCCATCGGGCCATTGTTCTTTTTCCTCGCGGGCAACGAGTGCGCGGCCGCTGCGGATGACCTCCTGCTCGTCGAGGTAAGCCTGGCTGGCGTGCTCCTGGGTGAAGAAGTCGAAGTCGGTCTTGCCGACAGCCTGGGCGGGATCGTCCAGGCCGAACCGGCTTGCCAGTCCGCGGTTGATGCGGACAAAGCGACTTTGGAGGTCTTTGAAATAAATGGCATCGGGCACATGGTCCATGAGCGTCTGCAACAGATCACGTTCGTCAACGCTCGTCATGGATGTCTCCCGATTCCCGCGGATGAGCAGCAGCTTACACCCACCGCGTGAGACAAGCAACAGGCTGGCGCGGAATCATGAGGGGCGGATCGGCAGCCCTATCGTGACCGTCGTCCCACGGCCGGGCGTGCTGGCGACCTCTACCATGCCGTCGTGCATCTGCACAAATGCCCGCACCAGGCTCAGGCCCAGACCTAAACCGCGCCGGCCGAACTCGAATTGCCCCGACGAATGCCGCGATACGTCCATCTCCGTGAAAAACGGCTCGAAAATGTGCGGGAGGTTGGCCGGTTCGATGCCGATGCCACTGTCTCGCACTTGCAGCCGTATTGCGTTCGCGTCGCGCCGACCGATCACCGCGATCGAGCCGCCATCCGGCGTGAACTTGATGGCGTTTATCAACAGATGATCGAGACAAATGCGGATCTTGCCCGACTCCACGTCGATCGTGCCCAGATCGGGGGCGAGGTCGAGCGCGAGTTGCTGTCGTCGTTGCTCGACGAAAGGCCGGATGTCCTCGACGGCCTCGCGAACCAGGGCGGCGCAGTCAGTTGGACGGCGATCGAGCGGTCGATCGAAGCGTCCTGCCTGGAGCATTTGCAGCAACTGTTCCACCAGCCGATGCAGACGCAAACCCGTCTGGCGGATGCGCCGGAACCAGTCCGCCGAGGGCGCGTCGGGGCCGCTCATGCGCAGGGCGAGATCAGGCAGGGCAAGCAAAATGGTCAACGGCGTCCGCAGCTCGTGACTGGCCACGCGGATGAACGCTTCCTTGAGCGCGTTGGCCTGGCGCAGCTCGGCGTTGGCTTTTTCCAGTTCCTCGTTTTTGCGGCGCAAATCATCGGTCAAGCGCCGGCGCTCTTGCAACAGGTCGTACTGTTCGCCGGCCTGATGCAGCAGTGCCAACAACTCATCGGGATCCCACGGTTTTGTGATGTAGCGATAGACGTGGCCTTCGTTGATGGCGTCGATGACGGCCTTGATGTCGGCGTAGCCGGTGAAGAGCAAGCGGATGGCGTCGGGCCGATCGCGGCGAACGTCGCGGAGAAAATCCACCCCGGTCATCTCCGGCATGCGCTGGTCGGTCATGACGACGTGGACGGGCTGCTCGTGCAAGAGGCGCAGGCCATCGCGGGCGCGGGTGGCGCCCAGCACGAAGAACTCCCGGCGCAGCAAGTCTCGCAGGCTCTGCACCACGTCAGGTTCATCATCGACGACCAGCAGTGTGTGTCGCCGGTCCATGCGTCGGGACTCCCCACCGCCTCCGGTTCGTCCACCGAGACTTGACCTAAGCCGATGCGGGTGGAACCATGAAATAGATTATCTCGCATCCGACTCGCATTGTCATCTGAGTATCTGGGAGGCTGACTCGCCATGAAGGGGTTGACCACCGCCCTGCTGGCCCGAGCCTGTCGCATCTTCCTGGAACTGGCCTATCCCGGAGGAATCAACACTATTCCTCCTCCAATAAAAACTTATTTCGACATTGATCCCAATTCGCCGCTAGATCCGTTGCTCGCCCCGCCGGTCTGCCAACCGCTGCTGGCTCGTGAGGGCGGTGGCACTCGCGGCTACTCGCTTCGTCTGGGCAGCGCGTTCCATCCGCACCTCAAATTGCAAATCGTGAACACCGATGAGGACGAATGCATCTTCAGCGTCGATACCCACGATACGATCGCGCTCGATCCCACCGATCCCGATCGGCCGCGCTGGACGCAGTTTCAGCAGTTCAACCGCCGGCTCAAGGAACAGATCGAGCGTGCCTGGGAGGCAAGCGGGCTGACGACGTTCAACACACTGCTGCGCCGCGAGCTGCGCGCAAACCGGAGTAGATATTATTTGACACCCCCTTCCCGACCCCGGTATAGTTGCGTAGACGAGAGATTATTTGCGCTCACCCCGGAGACGCCCGGTCTCCGCCCCCGCCGACCATCCAACCTATTGTGAGGATTCGATCATGCTCGTGATCCCCGGACAAGCAGGGCGAGCTACCTGCGATGGCATGACACGCCGCGAGTTACTGCGCGTGGGCGGCTCGGCGCTTTTGGGCATCAGCCTGGCCGACGTCTTCGCCCTGCAAGCGCAGGCGAAGAAACAAGCCAGCGGCGGACCCGGCTTCGGCAAGGCCAAGAGCGTCATCCTGCTCTACCTTCAAGGGGGGCCGAGCCACCTCGACCTGTGGGATCCCAAGGACAATGTTCCCGCCAACGTCAAAAGTGTCTTCAAAGCCATCGACACGAAAGTCCCCGGCTGCAAGTTCACCGAGCTTTTGCCCAAGTTCGCGCAGGTCAACGACAAGGTCACGCTCATTCGTTCGATGAGCTACACGCCGGTCGGTCTGTTTAACCACACGGCGGCCATCTACCAAATGCTGACCGGCTACACAGCCGACAAGGTCAGCCCGTCGGGTCAGCTCGAACCACCCAGCCCCAAGGATTTCCCCACGGTCGGCTCCAACATCATCCGCCTCAAGCCGCCGGCCGTGCCGATGCTGCCGTTCGTCATGCTGCCGCGGCCGTTGCAGGAAAGCGGCGTCGTGGGCAAGGGAGGAAGCGCCGGCTTCCTCGGCCGGGCCTACGATCCGTACACGCTCTACCCGCCCGGCGACGACATGGACATGAACAAGATGGACCGCGTCAAGACCGACGACCTGAAGCTACGCGAGGAGGTGTCCTCCAAACGGCTGGAGCGGCGGGCGCGGTTGCGCGATATTATCAACGAAGGGATGCCGGCCATCGAGCAGGCCACGGCCAAGTACAGCCTCGACGAATACTACGGCAAGGCGCTGGGCCTGGTCATCTCCGGCCGCGCCCGTAAGGCGTTCACGCTGTCGGAGGAGACGAAAGCGGTGCGCGAGCGTTACGGTTTGAACACCTTCGGCCAGAGTTGCTTGCTGGCCCGCCGGCTCATCGAGGCGGGCACGCGCTTTGTGGAGGTCAACTGGCCCAAGGTCGCCAACTCCGACAACCATTCGTGGGACGTTCACGCCGGCCTGACCAAGCGCATGAAGGACCAGTCCGCTCCGATGCTCGACGCCGGCCTGTCGGCCCTGATCGCCGATCTCGACGAACGCGGTCTGTTGTCGGAAACGCTTGTCGTAGCGGTCGGCGAGTTCGGCCGCAGCCCGCAGCGCGGCGTCAGCACGTCCGGCAACGACAACCAGGACGACGGCCGCGATCACTGGCCGTACTGCTACACTGGCGTCATCGCCGGCGCCGGCATCAAGCGCGGCGTGGTCTACGGCAAGTCCGACAAGACTGCTTCCGCGCCCGTCGAGAACCCGGTACATCCGCGCGAGCTTTTGGCCACGATTTACCACAGCGTCGGCATCGACCCGGCCACGATGGTCAACAATCACCTCAACCAACCGCGCGAGCTGGTCCAGGGCGAGGTCGTGACCGGCCTGTTGTCGTAACCAGGCAGCGGGGCCGCTTGCAACTTCGCCCCATGAACGCGAAGCCGCAAGCGGCCCTTCTCTTTTCTCATGCGCGATCGCCGCAAAAAACTGCGCCAACTCTACGGATTCGACTTCCCCGAAGACCTCTTTCGCTTCTGGGAGTTCGTCAACCGCCTCCAACCACTCGACCCACTGAACGCCCTCTGGGAATCGTTGCGGATGTCGTTGGTCGGCCCGTTCGAGGTGCTGGCCGGCCGTTTCGATAAACGAAGACCGCGCCACAGTCAACTCTTGCACTGGCGCTATTACGCCGACCCGCCGGAGTTCTTCACCGTCTTCGCCGGCGATACCGACGGTCTGCATTGGGGTTACTTCCTGGACGACCCACCCTCCGGACCTCGCTGCGTCGCTTCCTACTACGCCAGGGACGCTTTTGAGATGTCGGTTGATGGCGACGACCTGTTTGAGGCGGCCCGGCTGAACCTGGAGATGCACTGGCGCACCTGCGACGAGTACCGCGAGGAGGATCCGGAATACGCCAAGGAGTACGAAGAAGACCTGCGCCAGATCGACGCCGTCCGCGAGCGCCTGGTCGGCTGGGCGACCGGCGACCGCTCCGAGACAGGGGACGAATACGCCAACAAGTACCTGGGCTGGTCATCGCGCAACGAACGAATCGTCGCCCAGACCCCGGAGGGGTTGGGGATCGTTGTTCCCTCGGCGCAGTACCGCCCGTTGTCGCTGTCCAACAAGAAGTTGTGGGCCTACCTACGCAAGGCGGACGATCCTGCGAAGGTGGTGGAAGAAGCGCGACAGGCGCTGCGCGAGGGCTTTCCGGTCACGGCCCTGAAGCTGGGCAAGGATCTCTGGGCCATCGGCGGCGAGCGGAACACGGAGTACGCTTACGAACTGCTCGACGCCGCCTACGCGGTGCTGGGACGAGAAGTACTACGCGAAGTGTTGCGCGTCCACCGGGCGAATCGCGATTTGCCCTCGGTGGATATTCTGGACTCGGAACCCGGTTAGCGACGCTCCGCAGAAGCGCGTGCGACAAGAACGCTTCTGCGAAGCGTCGCTAAACGATCTTCACTTGATCTTGAGCAATTCGATCTCGAAGATCAGCGTGGCGTTCCCGGGAATCACCGGGGGCCGACCATCTGGTCCGTAAGCCAACTCCGGCGGAATGAATAGTTTGCGTTTGCCGCCGACTTTCATCCCAACGATGCCTTCATGCCAGCCCTTGATGACGCTGGTTTTACCGAGCGTCAAGGTGAGCGGTTCACCGTGCTTGCGGCTGCTGTCGAATTCCGTGCCGTTGGTCAGCCAACCGGTGTATTCGACATCGACGGTGTCGCCCTTCTTGGCTTCCGCGCCCGTGCCTTCCTTGAGGTCTTCGTACTTCAGGACCACATCGCCCACTTTTTTCTCTTTCGCATCTTTGCTCAATTCGCCACTGAACGTGCTGGAAGACGACCCGGACGACTCATCGGAGCGCGAACCGAGTCGTGTGGTGGAGCGCGAGAACGACCCGCTGGGCGGTGCGCAACCGGCCGCCAGCACGCCAAACGACACCAGGGCGAGCAGAGAGGAGTTGAAATACTTTCTCATGCGAGTAATCCGTCCTGTTCAAGAGCAGTTGCGGGGACCGACTTCCGATTTGCGCCAGTTCAGTACGACACCCAGGTATTCGTCTTTTTTCTTCAAAAGTCCTTCGTAAGCGCCGCCCAATTCGGCGGGGGCAATGCGGTGCGTAATCAATCCGTCGAGGCTGAGCCGGCCGGAGGCGAGGGCGGCCAAAAGCCAGTTCTGCGCCTTGTTGATGTCCCAGGTGCCGGCCAGACGCGTGTGGGCCGGCTCGAACAGCATGTTGCCATGCGCCCCGGTGACTTCGAGGTAGCGCCTGTGCAGGTCATCGTAGAAGTTCACGTCCTTGGCCCGGCCGCGCGGACTGCCCACCACCACGACCTGTCCGCCGTCACACGCCAGCGCCATCGCCGTGGGCACCGCGTCCGGCACGCCCGTCGCATCGGCCACGATCTCGACGCCGCGCTGATTCAGACAGCGCATCAGTTGCTCGCGGACATCGCCGGCGGAGGGGTCAAGGACGTGGTCGGCCCCCGCGGACAGGGCGGCGCGGCGGCGCATGGCCTCGGCATCGATGCCGATCACCGGCTGCGCCCGGCGGCAATCAGGCAACGCAGGGCGAACTGGCCGATGATACCGAGGCCGAGCACGGCGGCGGAACGGCCCAGCGTCAACCCGGCCCGGATGGACGCGCCGAGGCCGTACCGGGCGATCGTGGCGACGGCCGCCTTTTCCATGTCGAGCTTGTCGGGCATCCGCCACAGCCGGCCGCGTTCGTGACCGATCGTCAGCAACTCGGCCGAGGCGTGGTTGCCGGGATAGCTGACGCGCTCGCCCACTTTCCAACCGGACACCGACGAGCCGACCGCGACGATCGTTCCCGCCGCGCTGTAGCCGGGCCGAAAGGGAAACTTCCAGTCAGGCAGGTTGGGATCCTTCAGCCATTGATGCGTGCCGGTCCAGACGGCCAACTCGGTGCCGGCGCTGATGGCGCTGACCTCGGTGGCCACGAGGATTTGATTGGCGGCCGGCGCCGGCAGCTCGACCTCGCGGACGGCCACCTGATACGGTTCGACGATGACGACCTGACGTGCGTGCATGAAGCTCTCGGTTCGTGCCCTCGGCGATCTCTGGGTTAGGGTATGAGATGGCTCGGTTACTGTCCCGTCAGGGGAAAGTATTGCCAGCGGTCCTCCGCGCAGGTAGTCTCAACCATTGGAAACCAAGTCTGTTTGCTCCGGGATCCCTTCGCGGAGTCCGCCATGACCGATAGCCCTCGTGAAGCCAGGCCGGCGGATCAAGAAACAGTCGATCAACAACAAACCACCGGTGATTCGACCGAGAAGCTGACGGCAACCCAGCCGTGGACGCCGGCGCCTGCGGGCGGATCGACCGAGGAACGGGACGTGGCAGCCCGCTTGCAAATTCCGGGCTACGAGGTGCTGGGGCTACTTGGCAAAGGGGGCATGGGGGTCGTCTACAAGGCGAGGCAACTATCTCTGGACCGCATCGTGGCCCTGAAGATGATTCTGCACGCCGAGCACGCCGGCTTGGCCGAGCGGCAGCGTTTCCAGGCCGAGGCGGAGGCGGCGGCTCGGCTGCAACATCCCCACATCGTTCAAGTTTTCGAGGTCGGCACGCACGAGGGACTGCCGTTTCTGACCCTGGAATACTGTCCCGGCGGTAGCCTGGCCCAGCGGCTGGACGGCACCCCCTGGCCGATCCGGGAGTCGGCCCATCTGGTGGAGACCCTGGCGGGCGCCGCCCAGGCGGCGCACGCCGCTCGCGTGATCCACCGCGATTTGAACCCCGCCAACGTGCTCCTGAGCGCGACGGGGCAGCCGAAGATCACGGACTTCGGCTTGGCCAAATTGCTGGGCGAGCAGGGCCGGACGCAAACGGGGGCCGTGGTCGGAACGCCTTCGTACATGGCCCCCGAACAGGCTAGCGGCAAGGCCAAGGAGGTCGGCCCGGCGGCGGACATTTACGCCCTGGGGGTCATCCTCTACGAGCTGCTGACGGGTCGGCCCCCCTTCAAGGCGGCCACGCCCCTGGATACCATCTTGCAGGTGGTCTCCGAGGAGCCGGCGCCCGTTCGGCGGCTGAGGCCGCAGGTGCCGCGCGACCTGGCGACGATCTGTCACAATTGTCTGGAGAGAGACCCCGCCAGGCGATACGCCAGCGCGGGCGCTTTAGCCGAGGATTTGCGACATTTCCTGGCCGGCGAGCCAATTCGGGCCAGACCCATTTCTCGATGGGAACGCGGATGGAAGTGGGCTAGACGGCGCCCGGCCGCCACGATCGCCTCGGCCGCCAGCGCGGTTGCGCTCGTGTGCCTGATCGTCTTGATGACGGTGCTATGCCGAGTGGGAGAGCAGCCGGTCGCGGGGCAACCTGCCGAGGAACCAGCCGACAAGGTGCCCATCATGCCGCCGGCACCCGAGGCCAAGGTGCCCGATGCCAAGCCCAAGCAATCGACTCGGCCGAATATCTGGGAGCGCATTCGGATGGCGACGGGCGTGGAGCCTGTGGATCAGCCCAAGCAGCCAGCACCCCCTGCCGAAAAAACGCGCACGCCACCGCCTTGACCCTTCACGCCAAGGCGAATTGCCCGGACACAATGGCTGTCAGGTTGGCGGGCAGGAGCGTAGGATCTCCTTGCCACTCTGCCAAATGGCCAACCATTTGGCAGAGTGGACTCCGACGCGCAAGTTCCATTCAGGTAAGGGTTAGCGTCATTATTGAGTGGTGACTTTGCCAAATTGCCACTTTGCCAACATCCCCCTTTGCGAAGACAACTTCTCAGTCGGAAGGGTAAAGAATCGCTCTACGCTTCCGCCTGGCAAGCCTAACCCTGTGGCAAAATCGAACGCGCGCTTCAGTTTCCGACAAATCCCTGATGTCGCAGCCAGTCAGCACAGGACTTCGTCCAGGCGGAGCACGGATGGTCGCTGGGACGAACCCCGAAGTCATGGGCGGCCCCAGCATAGATATGCAGTTCGGCAGGAACGCCGGCTCGCTTCAAGGCGAGGTACATGACCACACTTTGCTCCGGGCTGCTTATGATGTCTTCCCCGCCGTGCGCCAGAAAGATCGGCGGCGTCCCGGCCGGGATGCGCAGGCCGGGAGCGAGTTCGTCCCTGTCCTTGGCCTTGAGGTAGCCCGGATAGACCAGGATGGCGAAGTCCGGACGGCAGCTCACTTTGTCGATGTCGTCGATCGGTTCATAGGTTCGCTTCTCGAAGTTCGTCGCCGTGGCGATGGCCAAGTGGCCGCCTGCCGAAAAACCGACCATGCCGATGCGCTTGGGATGGATGCCCCATTCCTTGGCTCTACTCCGCACCAGGCTGATGGCCCGCTGGGCATCCTGGAGGGGGCGTCGGGCCGGCTCGCCTTGAGGCTCACCGGGACGGCGCGGCACCCGATACTTGAGGATGATGCCGGTGATACCCAGTGAATTCAGCCAGGCCGCCACCTCCTCGCCTTCGAGCTGCCAGTACAGGTTCCAGTAGCCGCCACCCGGACAAATCAGCATCGCTGTACCGGTGTCCTTGTCCTTCGCCGGTCGATAGAGCGTGAAGGTCGGTTTGGTGACGTTGGTTATCATCCGGGTCGGTTCGGTGACTTCGACCTGCTTGCGGTCGAGCTTTGGGGACATGCGGACATACTCCGCGCCGATGGTGCTGGTCTCGTCGGGGGCTTTGCCGGGCCAAAGCTCCACGACCAACGGTTTATCGGCCCCGACCGCCGAACAAACCACGCACAGGCCAAAAACCAGGGACACCACCGAGGCGATTCGCTTCATGGCTTGTTCCTTTGTTTCAAGCCGTTGTCACCCGTCCCCGCCATGTCCCAAATCAGGATCGTCGTGTCGGCGCCGGCGGAGGCCAACCATTTGCCGTCGGCCGAGAACACTAGCTGATGGATCGGACCCTGATGTCCCGCCAACGAGCGGCGGACCTTGCCTGAGGCGACTACCCACAATTGGATTGTGCCGTCGTTCCGGGCGGCGGCCAGTGTTTTGCCATCGGGAGAAAACGCCAGGGCCGTCACCGCTTCCCCCCTTCTGTTTATCCCGAAATCCCGAGGCTCCGAGTGCGGACGAGCGGTACGGCAAAGGCTGACGGCCGGTTGGTTCTCCCTGTGCTCCTCTTTTATCCAAAACACCGTCCTGAAATAGTCCCACCAGCCTCCAACGGCTAGGAGCGAGCCATCGCCGGAAAGAGCGAGGCAGCCTTTGGACGAATTGAACGAAATCGGTCGCGCCAGCTCGCCCTCTTTCGTCTGTCGCCGGGCAATTTTGAGGACGGCGAGATCCGCCAGGCGCACATCGTCGCCGTACCCGACCACCACGCGCTTGCCGTCGGGCGAGAACAGGAGTTCGTCAATCAAAGATCCCCTCTCCTCTTCCGGGTAGGCAAGACTGTGGACAACCGGTTTGGTGTTCGGATTTTGACTCAAATCCCAGAGGTAAAGACGGCCGTCCAAGTCACCGGCTAACAAGGTCCGACCATCCGGAGACAGGGCGGCAGAACAGAGTTGTTCGGGAATGTTCGCCGGACGGAGGCGCTTCACCTCCGCCCCTACATCCCACAGGGTTACGAAGTCTTTCTCCTGCCCATCTAACATCGCCACCCTCCCGCCGTTTGCGGACAAGGACGCGCGACGAATCAGGGTTGATCCGACTCGGCTGCATCGCAGCTCCGCACCGGATGTTCTCCGCCATAAGCGATACGTTCCATCTCTTCCTACCGACGCCATTTGCTCTCCGTCCGCCCGAAACGCCACGGACAAAACGTCGCTTTCGTGTCCGCCCATCTCGCGCTGCCGGCCGCTCGCGGTGTCCCACAGGCGGATGGTCTGATCATAGGCTCCCGTGGCCAGCAATTTGCCGTCCGGTGAAAACGCGAAGGCTAACTCGCCTTTCGACTGGCGAAGTACGCGCAGCTGCTTGCCGGTGCTCGCATCCCACAGGCGAACGGCCGACTCGCTCAAGCTCCCCGAGGCCAGAATCTTTCCGTCGCGAGTGAAAATCACGCCGTCAACATGCTGTCCATGCCCCTCCATCTGTCGAAGCTGTTTTCCGGTTGCCACGTCCCAAAGACGAATGGTCTCATCCACACCCCCCGTCGCCAGCGTCTTGCCGTCGGGAGAGAGGGAGAGGGAGCGAACCGCGGCAAAACCCCCGACCTCCCGATGTCCGAGGAATCGCTGAATCGGTTTGCCGGTCCTCGCATCCCAAAGGAGAGCCGCGTTGCCTTGACTTCCCAACGCGAGGAGTGCTCCATCACGGGAAAAAACGACACGGTGGATTTCACCCTCCTTGATCGTGCGGCGAATCCTCTCCTTGCCCGTTCCCACGTCCCATAAGATGATCGAGCGATCCGACCCGCTTACCAGCAGTTTGCCGTCGAAAGAAAAGGAGAGGTAATGTCCAGACAGATCGCTTCCTTTTTCATCTCCCCGATCCAACAAGCGAATCAATCGCCCCGTGCCAAGATCCCAGACTCGTACCGAGTGCTCACCCCCGCCCTTGAAGTGGCACGCTCCTGCCGTGGCCAGTAGGTTACCGTCCGGCGAAATCGCCACAGCGGACACCGCCGCTCGATGTCCCTTAAAGCGGCGAATTTCACTACCTGTTGCGACATCCCATATACGAGCCGTGTGATCCGTGCTGCCGGTCGCCAGCGTCTTGCCGTCTGGCGAGAATGCCGCCGAGCAAACCGAGCCTCCGTGCCGCAAACGCACCGTGCCGAGACGGGCAATCGCGTCGGACGGCAGAGAATCGCCATAGCGATCCAGGCGTTGCGGCTTTTTCTCTTGCGCGGAGATGACCACTGGCATCGTGGCAAGGATCAGGCCAACCATCGCAAGCCGTGCGTGAACTTGCTTCCGGTTCATAAACTTCGCCTCCCAGGCGGCTCTCCCCTGAGATTTATCATGCGAATCGAAGCGAGAATCCGCCACGATTTTTCTCGTTTCCTCGTTCCCACGCTCCGCGTGGGAATGCCATCTTCGCCGCTCTGCGGCGCGGGACCGAGAGAGGGTATTGTCCTGTTTCTGTTCGGGCCGCGGAGCGGCCGAACGCCGGTTCCCACGCGGCGCGGGAACCAGATAATGAATGTCAACTTGTCGCTATGTCGCCGGCCAAGCGCACGAGTGTCGCCACTTGCAAGAGATGCCGCCCCGCCGTCCGCTCGTCCCAGTGCAGTGTATGGCTTTTCTGCTCCAGTGCGTCGGCCAGAGGCGAGAGGCGGGCCGCGAGCCGGGCGAAGCCGACGGATTCGCCCTGGTGTTGCAATTCGCGCCAGCGGCGGGCAACAAGCGGATCGCTCCGCCGCAAACCCAGCACGAATAACTCCCCAAGCGCGGCTTGCAGATTGAGCAGGTAATCTCTGAGAAGGTCGGCAGATCGCACTGCCGCTGACAGTTTGGTGTCACTGACACTCTCCCCGGGGCGCTGCTCGATCCACGGTTGCAGGGTGGTGCGCTTCGTTCCATCTTGCCAGACCAGACACACGGGTTGAATCAGCAATCCGCCAGCCCCGCGCTGCACCGGCCCGGACACGAAACGGAGGGTTCCCGGTTGCTCGCCCAACCGAGCGAACAGCGCCTCCGCTCCGGCCTGACCGCGCGAGGTGTAGGGATGGATGAGAAGCATCCGCTGTTCCCGTCCGTCGAGCAATACTGCCCGCACTGTCTGAGTGGCCGCGTCGAAGTGAACGCTCTCGGCGCCGGCCACGGTGCAGACGTGGAAATCCTCGGCCACGCGCCTTGGCCGCAGCGAGGAGGGCGGTAGCGTACTCAGGCGCGCGTCCAGTTCTCTGAATTCCTCGACCAACACCGGAGGCCGCAGCGTCTCCCATGCGAATGCTTGCGGCTGCACGCTGGCATCGGAGCGGCCCGGAATCAGGTGAAAGCTGGCCGTCCGTTTGCCGCCGCGAATAAGTAATTGTCCCGCCCCCAGCGTGGCGAACGAACTGCCCTTGGCCGCCGATGCACGGGCCAACTCGGCGAAGGATCGCGCTGGCTTCGCTGGGTCGGAGTCGTCCGCGAATTCCTTGCACACCGCCACCATGCTGCCCGAATCGCTGTCCTGCAAGTAGGCCGTCAACTCGACGCCGCGCTTGTTCAGCCGGACGCCGCAGCCCAGACCGATGAAGCGTGCGCTGCCCAGGTTCACGGGCCGGTCGGCGCGGCTGCCGCGGATGAGTAGTTGCGGCAGCGCCGCCCGTCTCGTGACGGATGGCGTCGAGGCGGATGAGCAATTCGCCGATCAGGTCTGCCACGCGCTCAGGGGCGTAGAGGGCATCGTGCTCGACATAGCGTTTTTGCTGCTCGCCCAGCTCGGCCAGTATCGTCGCGGGCCAGACGAGGTCGGCCTGTCGGCACGCTTCTTCGAGCCGGGCTAGGCGGCTCCCCCAGGCCGAAGCCGCCCCGGAGACGCCATGTTCGCAGAAGTCGAGGAGGGCGTTTTCGAGTTCGTCGAGGAGATCGACCGGGACGGCTGGCGCCTTTTCGCCGGTGGCCAGAATACCCGCCGTGCGGTCAGACTCCAGTAAACGAAACGCCCACACGGCCAGTGGCACATGGCTGCACGGCGCCGGCTCGGCGCAATCGCAGTAGGTGTAGCGGACATCGCCGGGCACCAGGAAACGCACCAGACACGCTTGCAGATGAAAGCGCGGCGCTCGGCTTACTGCTGCGGACCAACTCCACAAGGATGCCTTGTTGAAACTGGTCGCGGATCTTCGTGAACGCGGCCGGGCGGTAGTGCTTGGCCAACTCCTCATCGGGGATGAGGCCGGGATCCCAAGGCTCGGCCGGCGTTGTCGCCTTCTCCGGCGTCTTTTGTGCGGTGTGCTCCTGATACTCCAGTACGGTGCGGATCAGGTGCCGGCACAGACCGACGGCGGCGCACGAGCAACGGCCGTCACTCAGCACAGCCCCGGCGGGAATGCGGCATAGGGCGCCATCGGACCACTTCGCCGTCACATCGCCTGCCGCGGATTCCGACAGCTCGCCGGTGCATTCCTTTGCTTCGATCTCGCGCTGGGCGCGCTTGACCGTGCCGCGATTGGTCAGCGCGGTCAGGTCGTCGAGCGACAGGGCGAGCAGATCGTTGCGAGGCATGATTAGCGCACCTTCTGGGCCACCCATTCGGCCAACTCACCGGGCGTCATGGCGCCGACATGTGCCCCAGCGCGACCATGCGCTCAGCGGTGCTGCGGTCGTAGTTCGGCTCGGCCCGTTCATCCAGCGCCGCCAGGCCGAGCAACGTGACCCCACTCTCGATCAAATGTTTCGTCACGCCAAACAAGCGCTCTGCCGGCCCACCCTCGTAAAAATCCGTGATGAGCACGATAATGGTGCGGCGCGGATTGTCCACCAGCCGCGAAGCATACGCCAGCGCGCCGCCGATGTCGGTGCCGCCGCCGAGTTGTACCTTCATGATCGCTTCAACCGGATCGGAGCAATGCTCGGTCACGTCCACCACATTCGTGTCAAAGAGCACGAGATGGGTGCGCAGGCTCTTGATGCCAACGAAAATGGCGGCCGTGACGGCGGCGTGGATGACGCTGTCCACCATGCTGCCGGACTCGTCCACGACGACGATGACCTGCCAGCGATCGGTCTGCCGCCGCACGCGCGAGTAAAAGTACGGCGTGCGGATGAACAGTCGCTTGTTCTCGGGATCGTAATGGGCCAGGTTGCGGCGCACAGTGGTGCGGGCGTCGAAGTTCTTGGCCGCCTTCATGTGCGAGCGCCGCCGGCGGTCGGCCGCGCCGAGGAACACGGAACGCACCGGGCGGGCCAGTTTTTCCATCAGCTGCTCGACCACCTTGCGCACCAGCGTGCGGGCCATCGCCAGCACTTCCTGATTCATCAGGTGCTTGGTGTGCAGGACGGCCTTCAGAAGCGTCTGGCTCGGCTCGGCGCGGGCCAGGAGATCCGGGTTCGTCACCAACTCCTGAATCTGATAGCGTTCGAGGGCATCCTTCTCGATGCGCTCGATAGTGCGGCGCGGGAAGAGTGTATGGACGGCGTTGATCCACTCCGGCACATTCGGTTGCGAATCCTCCTGACCCCCGCGGCGATCAGCGGGTTTCTGGCGAACATTGCGGCGCGATCCATATTCGCGGTTGTAGAGGAAGCCCAGCGCCTGATCGCGCTGGGCTTCGACGCCTTCCAGTCCGCAGCCCAGACCCTGCTCGGCGTCGCTGCCGAGAACCAACCGCCAGCGGATCAAATTCTCACGCGGATTCATGGCCGCCTCGAATTCCGTATTTTTCCAGGCTGGTAAACAGCCGGTTTTCAAACGCCAGAGCGCGAGCCGCCGTTGCGACATCGACCGATAGCGCCGCCATTTCGGGGACTTTCGCCAGCCCCAGCGCTTCGCGGAGGGTCAGCGCCAGGTGATGTTTCTCGCGCGGCGTGAAGTACGTAAACGCCAGCCGCAGGGCCGGCAGCGCGGTCAGGAAATTATCGTCGCTGTAGCAGCCTAGCAGGTCGTTGATGCCGAGCACGAGGTCACGCTGTCGCTGCACTTGCTCGCGCACAGCGCGAAAAGTCCCGTCAGGAAATCGCCAAGCTGATTGGGGTCCGCGAACTGCCGGAGCGTCATCTTCACTTGTTCGCCGTCGGATGCGCCTAGCGACCAGCGGACGCCGAGGACGCTGCCACGGACCAGCGGGCGGCTGCGCCGATCCGCGCCGATGCGGGCTAGTCCTACAGCCGTAGTTATCCATCAGGCGGCCGCGCCCCGCGTTTGCGGTAGTGGCACACGCGTGCGCGGTGCTGGTGTGCCCGCCGCCATTCCGACCACGCCAGCGCCCGCTCGGCCAGCGTCAGGCGGTCCCAAACTATCTTGAGCAGCAGCTTCCGCACCTCGGGGACCGTCAGCGGGATGAGCCCAGACCCCTTTTTTTGCCCCGTGCCGCTCGTGCCGCCCGCGAGCGGATGACCGCCAGCGCCGCCAGGGCGAACAGGCTCAGGGTGACGTGCCGATGCCACCCGACCCAGCTACGCACTTCGTACTCGTTCAGGCCGCAATCTCCCTTGGCCAACTCGAACAAATCCTCGATCGCCCACCGCGCACCCGCCACCCCAACCAGATCCTCCAAACCGATGCCCGGCGGCCCGCCGCAGGCGAAGTATGCTACCTCCGAGGGGTCGGTGACGCTGCGGCGGATCAAGAGCCAGCGGGCGTACGCCTCCGGCTCGGGGGAGTTCGTCCGCAACAGAGCCCAGTCGTACAGGCGCGGCCCCTTGGCCCCATCCCCGCAACTCAGCCGCTGCCAGGCGTCGGCCGGGACTTCGGCAAGCAGATTCCGGGCCCGCACCTGCCGCAACCCCCAACAGACGGCGAAGTCGGTTCGCACGCCAACCACGTAACCCAGGCCGTGCTTCTCGATGGCGATGCGGAAGTGGTAATCCGACCCGTACACGGCGTCCGCCGTCACCCACCGCATCGGCACCCCGGACTCCACGGCCCGGTCCATCATCCGCCGGGCCAGCACCAGCTTGGTGGCGAACCCGACCACGGCCGGGACGCCGGCCTCTTTGCGACGCGGGGCGTCGCCGGCCCACTCCTTGGGCAGGTACAGCTCCCGGTCGATCAGCGCCCGCCCCTTCTCGGTCACATACCCCAAAAACACTCCGATCTGGCAGTTCTCGATACGCCCGGCCGTCCCGCTATACTGCCGGGCGACGCCGACGGATTTCCTGCCCTTCTTCAAAAAGCCGGTCTCGTCCACGACCAGCACACCCTCGTCGTGCCCCAGGTGCTCCGCCGCGTAGCGGATGAGGTCGTCGCGGACGGCGTCGGCGTCCCAGTCGGCCCGGGCGAGCAAGTGCTGCACCCCATCCGGCGTCGCCTCGCCCAGGTGCTCCGCCAACTGCCAGCCGTTCTTGCGCTCGGTGTCGCTAAGCAGCCCGCGGATAGAGCCGACCGCTCGTTGCCGTGGCTCAGACCGGGCGAAGTGCCGACCGATCCGTTCGCCGATGGACATCACTTCGTCTGCCCAGCCGTGGACCTGCGCCTGCGTTGGTCGTCCTGACATGGCTTGCCCTCGTTAAAACTCCGGGCGAGGGCTATTCTAGTAACTACGGCTGTAGGACTAGCACCTGAATGAGTTCGGCACGGTCCAGATCCAGCGCTTGCTCGCAGCGCTCGAACGTCTCGCGCAGGCTGACGAGTCCTTCCAGAAGCAGGGTGTCTTGCCCCGCCACCTGCCCGAGACCTTCCAAGAGCCACAGGCCGCGCTGATACGTCTCAACCACGAGCACCGCGCAATCTCGCCGCGGCCCGCCGTCTCCAGCACGGCATCGTAGCGATAGAGGTAAAGCAGGTGGCCCAGCGCCGCCGTCACGGCGAAGAAACTACCGTCGGTGCGAATCAAATCCTTGAGACGGCCGAGCAAGTTGCCGGCCAGTTCCGTCAACCCGGCCAGGGCCGTGTCGAGCAGTAGCAGCGCGGCCTTGCCGGCGTCGCGCTCGATCGCTTCGGCCGTTTCCGTCAGTCGCACCGCCGCCGCTTCCGCGAGCGTTGGCCCGTAGCGGGCCGACTCGATGCAACGGGCGTCGAAGTCGGGACTCCAGACGATGTGCCAGCGCTCCCACACTTTCGACAGGTCGTCGCGCACGCTCAGGTCCGTGCCACCGGTGCCGCTCGTAGCCGCTGACATCGAGTAGTCGCAGCCGATGCAGGATGCGGCTGCGCGAACGATCCGCCGCTTCGTCCAGGTCCAGGTCGATGTCGCGCGGCTGACTTTGCCCTTGCAGGTTGTGCCTGTCGAGCTGCACCCGAATATCCACGGCCAAGGGCGGCAACCGGGCGCCTTCGGCCAAGAGGCCGCGCTCGCCGCCGCGGAGCACGTCATGCACGGCGTCGAGCAGCGGATGCCGTCCGCCTCGGGCCATCTCCTCCTTGATGAGCGAACCGATGATGCCGTCCACGAGGTCCGTCCGCCACACCTCGGCATGTCCGCGCAAGACGGCCAGCCCGCGCCGACGTCTCGGCGGCGATGAGATCCGCGGCGCTGATCGCCTGCTTGTTCTCGCGCAGACGATGGGCGATACGACGGAGGAGGCGCTCGATGCGTGTTTGTCTGACCCGTCTCTCGATCGCGCCAGATCTGCTGATAAAAACCGGGATTGGGCATGCCGGCCTCGTAGCCGGTCAGGCTGTCGAGCCGCTCGAACGAGTACGGCGTCAGGGCGATGCCGCGTTCCTCGCCGGGCACGGGCGGGACTGGCTGGCACTCGGCCGGCTCGGCCATTTCCTTCGGAGCTTTTCCGGTCAAGCGCCCATGCAGGCCGACACTGTGATAGCCGCCCGTCACCACGAGAATTCGCCCGCTGTGCTCATCGAGTGCCTGCCGGATCATCGACACCATGAACGCCTCGCGGCGGCGATCCGTCGCGCTGCCGGCGCCTTCGAGCAAGCGCATGTTGCCGCACAAGTTATGAGCGCGTTCCAGATATGTTTCTATGCTCAGGTCCGCATCCAACTCGAAAAGCGTATCCCATAGGGTGTTAAAATCCTCAACACCTATCCGCTTACAGAGTGTGGCGATGTAGCCGCTACGGCGAAATTGGGCGTCACTGTAGCGGTTGTCGGGTTCGCCGTCCGCGGCGGCGATGTCGGCCCAGTGCAAGTCGATGAAGCGCACCGTCGCACCGACTTCGCGCCGGCGAGCAATGCTTGCCATTCCGGGGAATGCTCGCATAGAGGGTAGTACGCCCCGCGGCGCTGACCCGTCGGCAGACGCAGGTAACTGTAGATCGCCAGTGGAGGTCGATGCGGCAAGAACAATTCGTCGATGCGGTCGTTGAAGTCGGCCGGCCCCTCGATGAGGATCGCCGCCGGCTTCATACGCAGAACCAACTCGCGCACCAGCCGCGCCGCCGTCGGACTATGATGGCGCACCGGGAAGAAGACAACGCGAGCGTCGAGGTCCAGGAGTGTGCCGAGATCGTAGGTGTGCATCAATGACCTAAAGTAGCGCTCACGGCAGTTGTTCGCGGGCCTCGTAGTACGCCTTCCAGGCGCGGCCGTCGCGCCCCTTGACAACGTGATTGAAATAGTGCCGCACTTTCTTCAAATCGTCCGGCGCGTCCTTCAGCGCGGTGCCGATCAGGTGCTGAACGAGATGCTCGGCCCGCACCGAACCGCCGCCGTAGTACCAGGCGTGCAAGCCGGCCGCGTAGCCGGTCGAGATCGCCTCGGCCGTGCTCATGGCCGTGGTCAACGTCTCCAGGGCGTTGCCGTCGCTGGATTGGCCGGTGCGCAGCTCGTGGAAGGTCGTCACCAGCACTTCGGTCATCTCAGCTGGCATCGGCCGGGGAATGCCAGCGCGGGCAAGGAGTTTGTCCGTCTCGCGCTGCACGAGGGCCATCTCTTCTTGCAGGTCGGCGATGGGGTGGACCGTCTCAAAGTTGAAGCGGCGCTTGAGGGCCGCGCTCATCTCATTGACACCGCGGTCGCGCGTATTGGCGGTGGCGATGACGTTGAAGCCGGAGTGCGCGAAGAGGGTGCGGGTGTCGTCGTGCAATTCCGGGATGGCCATGACGCGGTCGCTGAGGATCGACAGCAGAATGTCCTGCATCTCCAGCGGGCAGCGCGTCAGCTCCTCGAAGCGGACGATCTTGCCGTCTTTCATGCCGCGATACAGAGGTGCCGGCACCAGCGAGCGCTCGTTCGGCCCCTCTGCGAGCAGAAGGGCGTAATTCCACGAATACTTGATGGCATCCTCGGTGGTGCCGGCGCTTCCCTGAATGGTCAGCGTCGAATCGCCGCAGATCGCCGCCGCCAGCAGTTCGCTCAGCCACGACTTCGCCGTGCCCGGCTCGCCGATCAGCATCAGTCCCCGGTTGGTCGCCAGGGCGACGACGCAGCGCTCGACGAAGCTGCGCTTGCCGACGAACTTCGCCGAGATACCGAGCGCTTCATCACCCAGCACGAAGCGGACCACGGACTGCGGCGACAGTTTCCAGCCCTTGGGCCGAGGATGATCGGCGTCGGATTCGGCAAGTTTCGCCAATTCCGCGGCATACAGCACTTCGGCCGGCGGCCGTTGCAGATCAGCGGCACCGTCCTCCATCGGCTCGAGGGGGATTTCTTCGTCCGTCTTGCCTCTTTTGCGGGACATCACGGAACCTTTCTCGATGCAATCGTCAGAATGTATTCCTTCAAGGCGTCTGCCAGTCTTCCAACGTCAATCCGGCAACGCGGCTGAACTCGGCGGTATTGTGCGTGACGACGATCAAACCGTGAGTCAACGCAATGGCCGCAATCATCAGATCATTGGGACCGATGAGCATTCCCTCGGCCGCGAGGTCGGCCCGGAGTCGGCCGTAGGCTTCCGCGCTCGCATCATCGAAGGGGGCGGAAGGGAACAAATGACGCACTTGTAGTACGAGATTGAGGTTTCGCGTCTTATGGTAGTGGCCTAATTTGAAATTATCCCCTCGGATTGTCTTTTATTTTCGGCACGTGGGTTGCTAGGTTTTTGTGGTTTCGTCGGGCGCGGATTGATCGCCAAGCCGACGGCCAGACCAACGGCGAAGCCGATTGCCAAAATGACGAAAGCCACTGTCAGATTCGGCGCGTGGAGGCCACAAAGGAAGCTGATGTAACGACGAAAGGGGACCGGCTGCGGCCCCAACTCCCGCAACAATCGGACATGGCCGACAGCCTGTGCTGTAGCCCACCACAAAGTACCCTTTCTGGGCCACCCCGGCTTGGAAAAATCAATAACGTCCCAGAGGGGCAGGAGAGAAGATACGAGCAAGGCAAACACCGCGCTGCACATCGCGAGTGTCACAGGTCCATATCTTCGTAAGACCATCGCCTTGTCCCTTCGGCTTAGAGCAGACTCAACCCCGTTCAGTTTCCCGCGCCGCCGGGCCGGATGCCAGGGTATTCGGGAGTGGAAATTTCTACTTGGAGAGTATACAATACTCAGCGGGCCGATTGATCTAGCGCGATTTGGCCTATTCCTGTACGATCAGCTCGGTTTGGCGCTTGCGGTGCGGCGATACTACGCTTATCATCGTGGCAAGCCACTGGTAGAATGTACACCAGTACACCGGCGAAGAGGCCAGCGAAACGGCCATTCCGGTGAAAGGCGGGTGGGGACATGGTAAAAGAGAAGAAGCCATCACCTACCTTTGAGGTAGGTTTTGAAGACATATACCCGGAGATGATCCCTCTCAGCGTCTTGTCGCGCGTCCTTTCCGCAGTGCGAAGGCTAGCCTCCGGTTTGGACGGGAGCGAAGAGGCCGGTGCTGCCTTTCCGGAGCAAGAGATCGGATTGCTCCAGGTGCGGCGCGGCTCTGCCGTTTACCAGTTTAAGGCACCGCCGCAGGCTGTCGGACGTTTGCGCGTCGCCGGGCAGGTTCTTGATCGTCCTGAGACCATTGGCGACCGTGATTATATCCTTAGTCCAGTTGAGGAGCTTAGCGCTGTCGCCAAGTCGCTTCATTGCCCAATCGTCGTGAGAGAACCGGGCAAAGAAGGTGTGGTCTTGGCGAGAATTGAGCCGGCATCCTACGCTGCCATCTCGAAAAAACTTTTCATCAAGGGCGAATCAGCAATCACCGGGAGAGTGGTTCGGGTTGGCGGCGCTACAGAAAAAAAGTGCGGATTGCGGATACCGGATCAAAGCCGGATGCTTATCTGTAGCGTAGACTCCGCGGAGGTAGCCCGCAGTTTGGGGCAAAGGCTTTACGAGGAGATTGCGGCACATGGAACGGCGACATGGCTCAAAACCAACTGGAAAATTGTTGCGTTCACGGTGAAGGAAGTCTTCCAGCCTAAGTTGAAGTCCGCCAAAGAAACGATAGAAGCGCTTCGCAAAGCGGGTGGCAAAAGCTGGGACGACATTGACGATCCGGCGGCTTTCATCGAGGAAGTTGGTGGGAAGTAGTGAGCATCTGCATTGATGCGATGGTCCTGATTTGGGGATTCCACAAGCCTCATTACAAGCCGAAAGAGAAGCCACGCAATCAGGACGTTGGCGAAATGCGTCGGCGGTCTCGGCTCTTGCTGCGGACACTCGCGGAAGATGAGGAAACCGTCATGGTTCCGGCCATTGCCCTGTCCGAAGTGCTGCTTGGCATCCCGCCGGAAGATCATGGAGAATTTATCGCAACACTTCAAGACTCCTTCTTTCTTCCTCCTTATGACCTTCGGGCCGCGAGTCTGGCGGCCAAGTTATGGCAGGAAACAAGGGAACTACCGAAGACCGAACAGCCCGAGCGAACTACGTTGCGCGCCGACGTGATGATCGTTGCGACGGCGAAAGTCGCGAAGGCTAAGACGATCTTCAGCCATGATGAAAAATTGAGAAAGCTGGCGTCCAGAGCCGGCATCGAGGCGTGCGATCTGCCCACGCACAGCCAGAATATGTTCATCAACGAAGAAGTTCGCCGGGAATCGGAAGAAGAGTAGATGGAGCCGAACCAACAAGCCGCAATGCGTGTCCGAGTTTTTATGAACGCCGTCCCGTCTCCGAATCGCGTCTCGCCTTTCCACTTCTGGATTTAATGCCCTTCTTCCGCGCAATGTCCAGCAAGAGACGCCGCGCCCAGGTGGATGTTTCCTCTCCATCTGAGGATGAGGCATCTTCCAACGCGATCCGCTCATCTGTCGTGAGACGGATGCGGAGGACGTTTTCTCGGACTTCGCCTTCGGGCTTTTTGGGTCTTCCTCTCATGCTCAAATCGTAGCCACGAAAAATCAGGGCGTCAAGCCTACTGACCTTGATTCTCAATTTTTCGTGGCTACAATAAATCAAGGTTGTCGGGAGCGTTCCCGGCAAAAGAAAACTCCCGGCCCTGTTATCAGCAGAGCCGGGAGCAACCACAACCCGGCGGGTTTCGCCGAATGCGGCCTAGGAATCAGCATTCTACCGCGAACCCGCCTCCGATGGGAGAGAGGTTCGCATGTCCTACGTTCTCAGCCGCGAAGAGGCTCTGTCCGTCCTGCACTTGCTCGTTGAGGGTAACTCCCTCCGCTCCATCCAGCGGCTAACCGGCGTCCACCGCGATACGGTAGCACGCCTCATGGTCCGCGTCGGCACTCAGATGCGCGAGTTCCTTGACGGGCGGATGCGCAATTTGCACCTGAACCATCTTCAATGTGATGAAATCTGGACGTTCGTTCGCAAGAAGCAGCACCGGCTGACGGATGCCGAGCGGGACAACCCGGCATGGGGAGATCAGTATCTTTTCGTCGCCCTGGACGAAGACACGAAGCTGGTGCCGACGTTTGCCATCGGCAAGCGCACGCGCGAGACGACGGAGTTCTTCATGGATGACTTGGCGCAGCGGATCGTGGTCCCGTCGCTACTTGAACCGGGCGAGCGCCCGATGATCTCCACGGACGGATGGCAGGCATACCCGAACGCCGTAGACGGAGCGTTCGGCGGCTCTGTCCGATACGGCGTGATAATTAAGGACTACCA
Source organism: uncultured Planctomycetota bacterium (assembly GCA_963767535.1). Classification (GTDB taxonomy): domain Bacteria; phylum Planctomycetota; class Planctomycetia; order Gemmatales; family Gemmataceae; genus JAJPHU01. The sequence continues at coordinate 780,734 of CAVYEC010000003.1, read as the reverse complement.
GCAGACGGAGCAACCGGGGCGCTACGGCCCGCCGGAAATGGTCGGTGCCGTGCGCCGGGTGATACAGGGCAGCGTGGATCGGTTCGACATATGCACATCCCATGTTGAGAGGCATAATCTCACGATCCGCACGTTCCTGAAGCGGTTCACACGGCTGGCGCTGGGTTTCAGCAAGAAGCTGGATAACCTCGCTGCGGCGACGGCCCTGTACGTGGCGCACTACAACTATTGCCGGATTCACGGCTCTTTGCGCATGACTCCCGCCATGCAAGCGAGGATCGCAGGGCACCCGTGGACGCTGGAAGAGTTGCTAGAGGCCGCTGAGTAAAAACAACGTATTGAATCGCGCCTCTTTTCAGATGAGCTTGGCCGGCGCTATAATGATTTTGCGTGGCCGAACGAAAGACGATCAGAACAAAACCAGAGCCACTCCACCGTTCGGCCACGCAACTGAACAGGAGTGGCTTTGGTTTTATCTATTTAGGAGACGGAAGATGGCTCAGATGCCGAACTGGTTCGACCGCGAATTTGAAGGATCGCTGGAAAAGGCCACAGCTCAAGAAGCCCTGGCGGAAATCGCCAAGAGTCCTCGGCTTGTTCGGGCGGTCGAAGATGCTCTGAAGCAGCATGATGCGAACAGCAAGAAGACCGGATGGGCCGGACCTACCAGAACACAAACGGTGCGGAAAGCCATCGCTGAATCGCTACAGGCTCAAGACTAGCTAGTTCTGTTCGGACTCGCGCCGAAGCTCGGTCTTTCGGCAGTCGATTACGCACTGCCCGAGTTGCACAAGGACGTGCATCGGGCAGTTTCGCGCAAACCGCTCCAGCATCATCCGAATGAACTCCTCTGCCTTCTTACTGTTCGGCGCGTTTCGCACACATTCGGCGAACGTCTCCAAATTGCCTCGCATTCCGCACCTCTCTTCCGTATGTCAACCGGCTGCCCCATACCACGTCTGCGGAGTCCGAGTCAAACCGTATCGTCGCCACCCTGAGAACGCATTGGAGTTCGCTTATTAGATGCTTTCGCATCCACACCCGCTTATGCGTCGGGAAGATTTTTCAAATTAGGCCACTACCGGACTGTGGTATGCTCCGTAGTACAATTCACCGAGCACGACGGAGCATAACCCCACGTCCCCGCGCGGCCTGCGTTGTACATTCTGCACCAACTAGGGATCCGTTTGTCGCAGGTAGAGGATCCAGGCGTTGCTATCGAGCAGGTAGATCATGGCCACTCTTCCCGCTTCTCGAACTCGCCCTGGGGCGGACGTTCAAATTCCCCCAGCCACTTACCGGCCAGATCCTCGAGCCGTTTAGCCCATACTTCATCGCTCAGAGGCGAGTCATCGTGCGCAGGACCGATGCTTTCCAGAGTGAGGCGAACGAACTTGTTGGCGTACTCTTCGCCCAACTCCAGCGCGAACCGCAAGATGCCGTCCGCGTCCACTCGGTATGTCATTACATATTTCATGTCCGGTCCTCCTCGATAGGCAGATACACTTCCATGATACAGCCGATCACGTCCCTTTCGACACCAGCACGGCTATGGTGCCGAGCACTTCGCTGAGGACCACCGGATCGACCTGACCCAGCGGTAAGGCCTTGTCCACGCCCCAATCGGCTCCTGCAAGAAAGTAGGCGCTCTTGATCCGCACGCTGTCGCCGGAACCGGCGCCGAGTTCGAGGACGGCCGTGATGCGCGGGCCGTCGTAGCTCTTGGTATGTCCGCCGAAGTGCATCCCTTCTTGCCAGCGGCAGTCGGTCCAGCCGTGCGATTTCAGGATGCCGAGGAAGATCATGGCCGGGATGTCCTTGTCGCCGAAGCGCGTCAATTCGCGGGCGGACTCCTCGCCCGGCTCCAGCGTGTGAACGCGCCTTCCCAGCTGCGGGAAAGGCGCCAGGATCTCGTAATCGCCGAGTACCTGACCCCAGGCTGCCTGGTCCTCCGGCGTCAGGTGCAGCGGATGCGCCACGCCGACAGCATACGCCCCGGCGAGCGAACAGGGGTTGTCGTATTGGTCGGCGTAGTCGCGTTCCTCGGTGACGCGGAAGGCGCGGACCAACTTCCGCTCCGGGTCGTAAACACCCCACAGCAGGCGGCGGACCAGGTTAATCATCAGCGGATGACGCACCAGAAGCGACTCGAACTCGGCGACGCTCCAGCGCCGGCCGGAGATCATCGCCTGTTCGAGACGGTACGCCTGCGCCTTGACCGTTTCCTTCGCCTGTTTTTTCAGCACTTTCCACGCGATCACGGCGGCGTTGGCCTTCTCCGAGTCGTCCTTCGCCCCCGGCTTGGGCAACTCGCCCTTGAGTTTGCCGGCCTCGTCGCGGATCAGCGGTTTGAGGTCGGGGCCGAGCACGAACGAGAATTGCCGCGGGCCGAAGTCGAACACGCGACTGCCGCGCTCGTCGAGGTCGAGGTCGGGAACAATGCGGTCCTCCAGTTGTAGCCGGCTCAGGCCGCGCGCCGCCGCGATGTCGTCCATGAACTGGCGGGCCTTGTTTTGCAGCGCCTTGAACTTCAGTTTCTGGGCGATGCTGTTAAGCTGCATCAGGGCCGTGTCGGTGCCGATGGCGCGCAGGCACTGCAAGCCGAGGACGGCCCGCTGGTGCAGGCTCTCGCCGGGCCAGGCGCGGACGAGCGGCGTCAGCTTCAGGGCGAAGCCGTCACCGCCCAGAAGTCCCAGGGTCAAGAGCGCCCATTTGTGGTTGGTGACACCGCCAGCCGCCCGCCAGCGCTCGAACAATTCCCAGGCGAAAACGTCGAGCAGCGTGCGATCGAGGTGCTGTTTCAGCGCCTCAATCAAGGCAAGCGGCTTGTCGAGAGTGCTTTTGCGGAGGGCGTCGAGGACGGCCCGTAGCTGCTCGTTGTTCAGCCGGTGACCGTTGATTGTCAGCAGTGGCAGGTCTTCGGGCCGCAGCCAATCCGGTAACTTCGCGGGACGCTTGGCCAGCACTTCGGCGACGGCGGTTCCCAGCCAGTCCGGGCCTCCGCCCTCGTCGAGGGAAACCGCCTCTTTTTCGGCATGTTGGGAGGAAGGCTCGGTGGCGAGCGGGTTCATGGGTTGCTCACTTCGCTTTCGGGTCGTATGGAAACGCTCACTTGCCCTTGGACGCTAGGGTGGTCAGGTCGGCCAGCACCTCGCTGAGGGCCAGCGCGTCGAGGTCCTTGAGCGGCAGCAAATCCTTGTGGTGCGGATAATCGACAGGCGAATACAGACCGCGCAAGAAGAAACAGCGCTTGATCTGCTGATCGCCGCTTTCATCCATCATGCCGAGCATTACGCCATTCTCGTTCTCGAGAATGGCGGTCACGTCCGCGGCGGGAAATTGTTTGGCGAACTCCATGATGACCCCGTGGTTAGCGGCGCTACCGCGCGTCCAACCGAGTTTCTCCATCGTGCCCATCAGGGCGGCCGGCGGGATCTTGACATTGCCGAACCGCCGGATTTCCTTGTCCTTGATTTCCTCTCGATCAAGGGCGAAGATGGGCCGTCCCAGTTGCGGGAAGGGCGCGATGATCTCGTAATCGCCGAACACCTGCCCCCAGGCAGAGCGCTCGTCCTCGCTCATGTGCAGCGGATGGACAATGCCGACGGAGCGGACGCCTTCCAGCTTACAAGGCCGGTCCTCTCGATCCGCATATTCCTGTTCTTCCGTGACGCGGAAGGTACGGAGGAGCTTTCCTTGCTCGTCGTAGCCGCCCCAGACCAGGCGGCGCACGAGGTTAATCATCAGAGGATGATGCACCAGTAGTTGGTCAAATTCCTGGATGTTCCAGCGACGCCCCGTGACCATCGCCTGTTCGAGCCGATACGCCTGCACTTTCACGATGTCGCGCAATTGCTTTTTGAGGATTTTCCAGTCGGCCTGCGCCACCCTGGTCTTGTCGGCATCGTCCTTGGCGCCGGGTTTGGGCAAATCGCTCTTGAGTTTGCCGGCGTCGTCGCGGATCACGGGTTTCAGGTCGGCGTCGAGGACGACGGTGAACTGGCGCGGCCCGAAGTCGAAGACGCGCGTGCCGCGCTCGTCGAGGTCGAGGTCGGGCACGATCCGGTCTTCCAGTTGGGCGCGGCTCATGCCGCGATCCTGGGCGATGGCTTCCATGAATTCTTGGGCTTTCTTTTTCAACCACTGGAATTTGAGTTTCTGGGCGATGCCGTTGAGCTGCATCAGGGCCGTATCGCTGCCGATGGCCCGCAGACATTCCAGGCCGGTGACGGCCCGCTGGTGCTGGCTCTCGCCCGGCCAGGCCCGCACGAGCGGCGTCAGCTTCAGGACCGAGGCGTCGCCGCCCAGATGTCCCACGGCGAGCAGCGCCCATTTTTCCTTGGAGGGCGCTCCCTCGCTCAACCATAATTCGAAAAGCCTCCACGCGAAGGCGTCGCGGACGGCGGGATCGACATGCTCCTTGATCGCTTCCACCAGCGGCGTCGGTGCGCCGAACTGGCTCTTCCGCAACGATGCCAGCACCGCCGACACCTGTGTGTCATTTAACCGCCGTTCGCCCACGGTCAGGGGGAACAGATCGGACAGGCGTATCCAGGCCGGAAACTCCAGGAGGCGACCCGCGTCCGACAACACCAGTTGCCCACCCACGGACTGCATGGCGCTCTGCAACCATTCCGGCGTCGTGGCATCGTCAAGCGGCTCATGAACGACCTCGTCGTGCTCCAGCACTTCGCGGCGGATTTTGTCCGCGACCTCGGCGGGCACCGACTTCAATTGTTCCTCGATGAACGCGGCGTGTCCCTGGTGCCTGGCCGCGCGGAGAAAGTCGAGCGCGGCCTCGGCCCGTTTGCCGCGTTCGGCAGCCGCCGGGATCAGACCCGCGACGGCGTTGCCGGGGTTGTCGTCGAGCCATTGCCGGGCCAGCATCGGGATCTTCGAGTTGAGCTTCAAATCCAGCATGTACGGCGCCGCCTCCGGCGCCCTGACCAAGGCGAAGGTCTTGAAGAGATTAGCCGCTTTGCTCTTGTTGGTCTCCTCCTGGATGCTGGAGTGGATATAGTCGAGACCGCTCAGTTCGGTGTGAGCCAGCCATGCGCGGATATGGTCACTGTTGCGCAGCGCAGCTTGAGACGTCGCATGTGGCGATCGACGAGGTGAGCATCGCCCAGGCCGAAAACCATCTGCTGCGGCATGTGATAATGATCGTCCCAATACTGCCGGCCGTAGAGGTCGTCGGGCCAACTCTCCACGAGCGCCTGGACCTCTGGATACAATCCGCTCAGGGCGGCGAGAAAGAAAGTCATCGTCGGTCGCCGGTAATAATCGGTGGGCCATTGCGACTGTTTGAGGAGGGGACGAAGCAGGGCGCGGAGATCGTCCAGGACCGTGTCCGAAAGATAAGGGAATAAGTGACAACTGGCCCAGGTAAGGACATCGACGTTGACTGAAAGCCAATACTCCTTCAAGAGCCTATCATCGAGGACGGACAACACATCCTCGGCCCGGACATTCTCACGAGCCAGGTCTGTGAGTTTTTTGAACCGACTGTCGTAGGGAATGCGAACCCCTCCCTCTGGTCGCCGGCACGGCCGCCAGGTGGCACGATGCCAGTCCTCCCGGTCCAGGTCGATGGTTCGAGTGACCACGAGGGTTGCGGGGGCGGGAGGGGGAGGAGACGTTGCCGGTTCGACGACTGGTTTCGCTTTGGATTTCTTCGCGGCTGATTTAGGCGAGGGCGAGGGGACCGTCGTAGTGCCGACTTCGGTGTAGCCTTTCTTCGTTTTCTCGGCGATGAGTTTGTCGGCGGCCTCGCGCGCTTTCTCCTTACGGTCCAATTTCTTTTCCTGGCTTTTTCCCTTGGTGCCGATGCGGCCGAACTCGACCGTGAACTTTTCTTCCTCGATGGTGATGGCCCAAAACTTGTTCGAGGAACCTTCCGTTAACCGAAACTCGCGACGACTCATGGCTGCACCCGGCTGGGACAAAGGAATGGCCCGGTAATTCCGAGCCATTCTCGCCTCCCGCGGAGCCGAGGTCCAGCTAGGTTGTCGAGAATTCAGGGGCTTTGGGTGCGAACGGAATTGTCACCAGCAGCGGCGGGCGGATTCGAGCATGGCGGCCGCCTCCTGGCGCGTCGTCTCGCCGCGGGCCTCGCCGCGCAACATGCTCGCCAACTCTTCTAGTCGCTCGGCTTCCGCCAGGAGTTGAATCTGCGTCATGGTGCGCTTGCCGCGCCGCGTCTTGCGAATGCTCCAGTGATGGCGGGCGTAGCTGGCCACCTGCGGCAGGTGCGTCACGCAAATGACCTGATGGCTCTGCCCCAGGGCGGCGAGCTTCTGACCGAGAGTGTCGCCGAGCCGGCCGCCCACGTTGGCATCGATCTCGTCGAAAACGAGCGTGCCGCGGTGGTCGTGACCGGCTAGCACAGTCTTGATGGCGAGCATGGTGCGCGACAGCTCGCCACCCGACGCCACCTTGCGCAACGGCAGCGCCGCCTCGCCGGGGTTGGCCGCCAGCGTCAATTCGAGCTGGTCCGCTCCCCAGGCCGGCACCTCCGATTCAACCGGGTCGTCACCCAGCGGGTTCGTTTCTAGGACTGCTTCCAAACGGGCGCCCGCCATCCCTAGGTCGGTCAGTTGCTTTTGCGTCTCCTTGGCCAGCCTGTCAGCGACGCGCTGCCGTTGCTTACTCAACTCGGCCGCCGCCTCACGCAATTGCCCGTATACCTGCGCCAGTTCCGCGTCGATGTTTTCCAGATCGTCTTCCTGTTGCCGCAAGCGCGTCTCCTGCTCATCCAGGCTGATGCGGTAGACGATCAGGTCATCGACGGGCCGGCGATATTTGCCTTCCAGGCGGCGGAGAAATTGCAACCGGCGTTCCACCTCGTCGAGTCGTTCGGGGTCCGCTTCCCAGCGTTGGCCGAGCTGCCGCAGCACTTGCGCGAGATCCTGCACCTCGGCGTGCAAATCCTCCAGACGCCGGACCACTTCTTCGAGGCCCGGATCGAGCGCGGCCCAGGAATGCGCTTCACGCTGCAATTTACCCAACCGCTCGACCACGGAGCCGTCCTCGTCGTACAGCTCGCCGGAAGCCAGCGTGGCGAACGCTTGCAGGTTCTGTGCATGGGCCAGCCGTTCGCGCTCGCGGGTCAACTCGGCGACCTCGCCCGGCTCCAGATTGGCTTGATCAAGTTCTTCGCGCTCGAAGCGCAACAGCGCCAATTCGCGCTGGCGCTGTTGTCGTTCCGCCGCCAAGGCATTTCTCTGGCGACGCAACGTGCGCACGCTCTCGGCCAACGTCACGTACTTGCGCCGCGGCGCTTCCAGGTGGCCGAAGGCGTCGAGCAGATGGAGTTGGTAGGCCGAATGCAGCAACGATTCGGTTTCGCGCTGGCCGTGGATATCAACGAGCAAGTTGCCGATCTGCTTGAGTGTAGCGAGTACGACAGGTTGGTCGTTGGCGTAGGCATGGCTGCGGCCATTGCGGTGTAGCCGTCGGGCCAGGATGATCTCGTTATCGTCGAGCGTGCCGCCGAGGATGCCCTCGACCTCGCGGCGCGTCTCGGGCGAACCTAACTCGAAACGTCCCGTGATGCGCAACTCCTCCGCGCCGGCACGGAGCAGGTCCGCGGACCCGCGCTCTCCCAAGAGCAGGCCGAGCGCGCCTAGCAAGAGCGATTTGCCCGCTCCCGTTTCACCCGTCCAGGCGCAGAAGCCCGGCTGTAGCTCGACGCGCACATCCTCGATCAGGGCCAGGTTTTGCACGGATAATTCGCGTAACATTACCAATCATCTTACGGAGAGCCAAAGCGTGGGTCTCGTTTCTCGAACCCCAGCGCATTGGTTTTAGGTATCCGTCCTGTTCACGAGGAATGGATGAAGCGATCGGTGCGTCGAGTAGGGTGAAAACCACCCAAAAAGACTAGATTTCCCAGCTTATCCCGCCAAGCACGGGCGTTGGGATTTGTTGAAGCCGGCGAATCGGTCCTGCCGATTTCGATAGCGTCCCATCGAGTCTCTGCGCGGTTGCGAGACGTGCAACCCTGCGTGCCCGCGACAGGACGGCGGGGCTGAGGAGGGGCGCGTGGATAATCACAAGGCGACCGCCGCGAACGGGTCATCCCCGCCCGACGAAACCAACCAGGACGCGCTCTATCTAATCGAGACCGAGTGCGGGCCAAAGACCGATCTGGCTGCTCTCGTTTCCCACCTCCGTGAGCGCCGGGATCTTCTCGAAGGTCGCGCAGAGCGCACAGACGTTTCCTCCGAGTCCCCTTTCGCCACATTGAACGCCTACAAGCTTCGGTTGCAAGCCGTTCGCTGCGAATACGCCAGCGCCCGCTTGCGGGTGGATGACTTGGAAGAGCAAGTGAAACGGCTGGAGACGCGCCTCGCAGAGGCGCACAACGCCATACGTTCGGTGGAGGAACGATTGGACGAATCGGTTCGCGAAACGAACTTTTATCGCCACGCGCTCCAACAGATGGAAGAATCGCGCGCCTGGCAAATCCTCCAGTCGTGGCGGCGCTGGCGACGTATTCTGGGACCGCGCGTTCAGCGGGCGGGCTGAACGCCGACGGACTCGGTGTGCCAGATTTATGAGTGAGCAAGCGCATGGCGAACACGACTCCGGATGTGAAAGCGATCGCGACGGCCCAGGCGAGCGATCGGTTGCGCGCGTTCTTGGCGTCGGGCGACGTGCTGAACCTGTCCCAACCGCGCACACCTCGGCTGAGCGTGTTGTTGGTTTTGTATAACCGGGCCGAGTTGACTCTCGCCTGTCTGCGTTCCCTGCAACCGCGTCTGGAGCAAGTTCGGGCCGAAGTCATCCTGGTGGATAACGCCAGCGGCGACGCGACCCCCGACTTGCTCGACCGCGTCCAGGGCGCGACCGTCCTCCGCAACCGCGACAATCGGGGCTTCACCGCGGGAATGAACCAGGCCGCCGAGGCGGCCTCCGGCGAGTTCCTGCTGCTTTTGAACAACGATACGGAAGTGCTCGACAATAGCCTGGAAGCCGCCAGCCGATTTCTCGCCGATAACCCGGACGTCGGTGCGGTCGGCGGCCGAGTCATCCTGCTCGACGGCACCCTGCAAGAAGCCGGCTGTCTGCTGGAGCGGGGCGGCCATTCGGTCCAGTATGGTCGCGGCGCGGCGCCGTCGTCCCCGGAGTATCAATTCCGCCGCGACGTGGATTATTGCTCCGCCGCCTTTTTAATGACGCCCCGCGACGTGTTCCAGCAAGTCGGCGGTCTGGATGTGTCTTTTTCTCCGGGTTATTTTGAGGATGCCGACTACGGCGTCCGACTTTGGCGGGCCGGCTGGAGGGTGGTGTATCTGCCGGAAGTCGCCATCGTGCATTACGAAAATGCCAGCTCGACGTGCCATCAGAGCCTTCATCGGCTTTGCCGACGTAATCACCTCTTTTTTCTCCACAAACACGCTGACTGGCTGGCGTGGAAGTCCCCCTCGGTTCAGGCGTCCCTGCTGTGGACGCGCTCTTCCCACGACGATCGTTTCCATGTACTGTTTCTCGTTGGGAACCGGCCGGGCAGTTCCCCCGACGAAGCGGTGTCGAGAATTCAAAACGTCGTGGTGGAATTGCGGGCGCTGAATTGCTTCGTCACGATTTATCCTCTCGATCCCGAATTATTCCGTGACGAGGGAAGCCGCACCGGACTGCCCGGCGATGTCGAGATCATGCACGGAGGCAACCGGATCGCGTTACCCGGATTCCTGGCAAGTCGGCGGGGCTACTACGAATTGATTCTCGCGAACGATTCGCACATCGTCGAAGTGCTCGGCGACGTTATCCCGTCTGCCGCGTAACGATTCTCCATCCCAAGCTCTCTCGGCCCGCGGTGCGAGAATGCGTATCAAGCGACATGCCGGCGCTTATCCTCGTCGTCCCTCGTAAGACCGTAATAATCGGTCAAGAGCGTCCGGTACGAAGCGGGCGTCCAGCGTTCCGCGCAAGCTGGGCGCACCGCCAGCCGTTCCGTCAGCGCCAGCAATTCGTCGTTGATGGCAACGGCGTCGCGCGTCAACGGAATCAAATGGCCGAAGCCCGATTCGCGGATACGGGCGGCGGGCGCGCCCAGGTCAAACGCGATGGGGAACAAGCCGCCCAGAAATGCGATCGACAGGGCGAAGGTGTACGTTTCCGGCCAGACGCTGGGGAAAAAGGCGCAATGGCAGTGCAGCGATTCGAGGATGTCGAAAACGTCTTCTTCCTTGTACACGCCGGTGATGGCCACGTTTGTCAGCTCGTGCAGGACGGCATCGTAGGCGGTATGGCCGACGATTTGAAAGGCCAAAGGCAGGTCGCGCGTCAGGCCGTCGCGAGCGCAACGCAGGATGATATCTATGCCCTTGTGAGGTCCGAGACTGCCGATAAGCGCGACGCGCAGGGGCTGGCGGGCGGTCAGCCTCGCCGCCACGGGCCGGGCCATGATGTACGTCTCGAAGTGCCGGCGCTCGGTGAACTCCACTTCGGGGAAATACCTGGCCAAGCGGTCGGCTACATCCGAATGCGGCACGAACACTTTGCGCGCCGGGCTAGCCAGGTGCCGTACTCCTCACGCCAGCGGAGGACATCGACCTTCGCTCCGTCGTTGGCCTCGTTCTTCTCCAGGCAAACTTGACACTTGACCGCGCCCGGCTCGCCGCAATACACCCCCGAATCGTCGATCAGATTGATACGGGGACAGACCGAATAATAGTCATGGATGGTCCAATCGTAAGGCACATCGAGATCGCCGATTAGCCGGAATACGTCCTTCGGCACGTCGATGGTGTGATGGACGTGGATGTGCCGGACGCCCAGCTCGCGTAGCGCCTCCAGCAGCGTCCAGTACTCGTCCGGGATCGCAAAGACGAGGTTCGGGGTCGCCTTCACCGTGGGCCGTTCCAGAAGGACTCGGCGAACATCGACGGGTCGAAGGATGATGGCCCGTCCGCCCTCGGCTTCGAGGCGATGGGTCAGGTCCCTCACATGCCGCTCCGTCCCGCCTCCCCGGCTATGCGTGATATACAGCAGTGCCGGCCGCGGACCCGCCAGGCGCGCCAGATCGAGACGGCGTCGAAACGGCAGGGCCGGGTCGGCACGGAGATGGCCCGCGACCAGCATGGAGTAATCCGGGTGGATCGACTCCATCACCTTCATGGCCCGTTCGACGGCCGGTTTTTTGTCCGCCCCGAAGGAAGTCCCGCCGCGATGGTAAACGAACGTATCGAGCGCGAGCAGATGGCGCCAGCCGCTCTCCATCGCTCTCATGCAGAAATCATTCTCCTCGCCGTAGCCCTTGCCGAAATGCTCCTCGTCGAGCAGGCCAATCCCTTTGAGACAATCCCGGCGGAAGTACATACAAAAACCGACTCCCGTCGGTACATCCATGTAATCGCCTTCATTGCAAGCGGCGCAGAGTTGATCGAGCAGGACCGGATTCACATCGTCGGGGATGGCGTTGTCCGCGCAGAAGGCGGGATAACTGCAAATCGTGGCGTTGTTGGATAACGGCGTCACCGTGCCGACCTGCGCCGCCGAGTACGCCGCCCGGCGCAAGCGGTCGAGCCAGTCGCCGGCCACTTCCGTATCGGAGTTGAGGAGGACGACATCGCGATCGGGGTGCAGGGCCAGGCCGCGATTGGCGGTTTTCACGAAACCGAGGTTGGCGGGGTTGTCGAGTAGTGTGATAAGACCCCGGCCGCCAATGTTGCGCAGGCAGAAACTCAGGGCCGCATCGGGGCTAGCGTCGTTGAGGACGATCAGTTCGTAGGCACAACTCGGCCGCGCGGTCAGGACGCTGAGGATGCAGCACAGGGTTTCGTGAAGCCCCTTGTAAACCGGCACGATCACATCAATCGGCTTTTCGGAGCACACGCGCAGTCGGGGAGAAAAGGTGAGGATCTCGCTGAAAATCGTGCTGTCTGGCGCCATCAATACGGGATGGAACAGCGGTTCGGGACAGCCGCCGGTGGAATGTCCTCTCCCTGTTGGGCGCGGCGCGTGTCCATCTCGAACCCGCTTACCTCCGCACGCGTATCGTGACCCGGAGGCGAAAGGAATATCTTGCCTCGTCGCGGGCTGATACTGCGCAACGAGCGCTTGAGCAGTCCCTTCGACTTGGCAAGTCCCTTGCGAGCGACCTTCTCAAGCAGGGCCGACACCCCTTCCTGGCGCCAGACCTGGAGCGCGCGTTTGAGGATACAAAGTAGACGATCCGAGTACGATCCCGCCGGTGCGAGCGTGAGGCGCCAATACTGGAGCGCTTGCACCAACCGCCACGCTCCGCCGGACTTGAGGGCCAGCACCTGCTCGCGTATCTCGTGTTCGCGCGTGTTCAAGCGTGCCCGCAGTACATTACACTGCTGTTGCCTAGCAGCTACCACACCGGTTAAACGCATGATCTCTTGTTCTTTTTCCACCAGCAGCGCATGGAGGGATTGCTGAGGCTTGGCGTCCCCAGTCGGCTCGTGCGACGTACCGGATCGGGGCGAGTGGAGATATCGCATGGCTCTTTATCTCGCTGGCATCAGACAACCGTTATTCGCCGACGAACCTTCGGTCACTCGGTCGGCCAAGGGCTGTTACGAATTCCCTTTGCGAAGGACCACGATGCCCTCGAACACGAGATGGCGTCGCGCCTCCACCGTGAAGGAGCGATCCGCATCGGTGAGACACGCGAACGCCCAGCGCGGCAGGACGGCCGCGTTCATCTGAAGGCCAATGCGCAGCAAGGCATCCACCTTCCCGGAGAACAGGTTCGCCTCGAGCTGAATGGGGCTGATCGTGACCTTGTGGAAACCGGCCTGTCGAGCGACGCGCTCAAAGTAATCCTGCGTAAACAGCCACTTATCATCGATCTGAAGATATTGCGGGCCGGACTTGTCTTCGCCCTTGCGAACCTCCCAGTCCAGGCAGAGCGCCTCGAAGAAACGCACGACAGCCGGTTCGATCGGTTCTTCGTCTCTGCGCCGTCTGCCGTTGCGCTCCAGAATCGAACGCAGGGTCAGGGAAAGCACCTGATGCCCCACCTCGAATGGTTCCATGAAGAGTGCGCTGCCCCCTGGCTTGAGGACGCGGCCGCATTCGGCAATGGCTTTGTCCGGGGAGAACAGGTGATGAAGGATCGCGCCGCCGACGACCAGATCGAATTGCTTGTCGGCGAAGAAGATCTCCTCGGCATTCAACTGCACCACCGTGAACGACCGTTCCGCGTAGCGCTCTTCCAAGTAATCCTTCAGGATATTCAGTAGAGGCAGCGACAGATCGCTGGCCACGATGCTCGCTTGAGGGAGAAGGTCCAGAAGTGGGAAAACGGAGTTGCCTCCGCCCGAACCGAGGTCGAGGACCACCGGGGCGGACGAGCCGACTTCGGCTTTTGCGAGGCCTCTGCCAACCAGATATTTCCAGAACTCGACGTTTTGATAGCGCTCGACGTAGGTGGAAGCGTCTTCGAGAAACTGTTTGTGAATGAATTTGTGGACTTCTGCATCGCCGTAATTGGGCGAATAGATCCCGGCCCACCTTGGGTCGATGCTTCCCAGATCGCCCAGGGGCACGGTTGTCTTCATGCTCAGGCCGCCTCGCAAGGGAAGTTTTTTCGGCGGTGAATCGAGTGCCAGGCCCTTCTTGATGAAACGCCGGACAGTCTCCGGAAGCACGGCGCGCGAAATCCCGCGCACCACCTTGTTATCGAGGCGCATGTGTCGCCATCCTTGGAAGATGGGATCCGGATTACGGTCTACCTGACCTCAGGAGGGGCAGCATTTATCCGGAAACGACTTTGCTGTCTAGAGCAATAATTGCCGGTCTTTGCCCGACGTGGAAACGGGACAGTCGCCGTGGGCGGCCGACTGATCGACGATATGCCGGGCGATGCACAGCGAAGCGGTCGCCGCGGGAGAGGGAGCATTGAGGACGTGAACCATTCGCTCGGCCGCGACGATGCGGAAGTCATCGACGAGCGCGCCTTCCGGTGTCAGCGCTTGCGCGGACGCCGGCGCCGGCCGGCCGAATGTCCTCGGCGATCAAATCCGGGATCAATTCCTGCAGCGCCTTCAGGAAGGCCGCTTTACTCAACGAGCGACGCAGTTCCCCCAGGCCGGTCTTCCAGTAGCGCGACACCATGCGCCAGAATCCGCCGTAACAGGCCATACCGAGCACGTCGCGGAGCGAGAACTGCGACCACCGATACCCTTCGCGCTTCAGCGCCAAGACCGCATTCGGTCCCGCCTCGACGCCACCGTGAATCATGCGCGTGAAATGCACGCCGAGGAAGGGGAAACGCGGATCGGGAACCGGGTAAATGAGATTGTGGACCAGATGGCGGCGCTGGGGCGTCAGTTCATAATACTCGCCGCGGAAGGGCACGATTTGAATGCCGGGCCGCACACCGCACAGGGCGGCGACACGATCGGATTGAAGGCCGGCGCAGTTGACCATGAAGCGACAGGCCACGTCGCCTTGCGACGTCTTCAGGATTATCTCCCCACCCTTTCGGTGACATGCCACGAACCCACTGTTCAGCCGGACGGTGCCGCCAGTGGCGCGTACCAGTTCGGCGAGCGTGCGGGTAACTTGCGGATAGTCCACGATTCCGGTCTCGGTCACGAACAGCCCGGCGATTCCGGCGACATGCGGTTCGTGTTCGCGCAACTCCTCGGACCCCAGGATGCGCAGCCCTTGCAATCCGTTAGCCCGCCCGCGGCGCTCCAGTTCCTGCAAGGCGGGCAGCTGCTCTTCCTGCGTGGCGACGACGAGCTTGCCGCAGCGCTCGTGGGCGATCCCGTGTTCGCCGCAGAAGCGATACATCGTCTCGCGGCCTTCCACGCAGTAGCGCGCCTTGAGCGAACCCGGTTTGTAATACAGCCCCGAGTGGATGACGCCGCTGTTGTTGCCGGTCTGGTGGACCGCCAGTCGGTCTTCCGCTTCCAGAACGATCAGCGACAGGCTGGGTGCGCGCAGCAAAAACTCTCGGGCGGTCGCCATGCCCACAATGCCGCCGCCGATGACCGCCACGTCGTAACCCGAAGGAGCCATCTGTCACTTCTCCAGACTACCCATGCGTCAACCGGCACGAAGAACTGCCATTCACCATACCGAACCCAGGTTCCGCCGGGCAGGCCGTCCCTCCGTCAAGGTTCCGATCTCCTTGACCTGTCGCTCTCTTTGGCCCAACGAGGCACTGGGGGCGAGTTTGCCACACTGCCAAAGGGCACGACTCATTTGGCAGTGTGGAGTCCAAATCGCAAACGACATCCAGATAATGGTTAACGTCGATTTCGGAGGGCGACTCTGCCAATTTGCCAACTTTGCCACAGGGGACCGGCTGGCGTGACTTGGCACCGTTTGACACACCGCCCCATCGCGCCGGCCAAAAGGCGCGAGAACCGGGATCGCTCGGCTTGAGGTCTCATGACGCTTTCTTCGTCCGCTCCTCCGGGATAGTCCGGCTGGCATTCGACTGTGGGGAAACGAGTGCCGCCTTCACGGCATAACGAAGGTAGCGATAAAACGTTGCCGGTTTGTAACTGAAGGACGATCCCCTCAGTCCCTCGGAGCGGTTGTAGAGCGCCGTCGGCACGTTGGCGAAGGTGCAGCCCAGGCACTTGGCCCAGTACAGCTCCTCCATGATGCTGGCGAAGCCGCGCTCGGTAGAGGGAAGCGAGAGGAAAATCTCTGTCCGAATGCAGCGGAAACCGTTGGTCGAATCGCGCACGCCGACGGCGAAGAGCGGTGTAATAAGAAGGTTGCCGACGCGCGAGATGAGGTAGCGCCAGAACGGCACGCCGACAACCCGGCCACCGAAACCGTAACGGCAGCCCTTGATGACGTCCGCCCCGCGGTCGATGGCCGGCAGAAAGAGGGCGATGTGTTCGGGAGGGTTCGTCAGGTCGCTATCCATGAACAGCACGTATTCGTAGCCCTGCCGCTGCGCCTCGGCGGTTCCGGTACGCAGGGCCGCGCCATAACCCCAGTTGCGATCATGGCGGACGAGCGTGAAGTCGGCCCCGCCGCGGCGCATATCGGTTAGCACTTCGCCGGTACTGTCGCCGCTGCCGTCCTCGACGACGATCAATCCACAACGGCGGCCCAGCGCCGGCAGCACCTCTGTCACTTTCGCCACACACCGGGCGGCGCCGGCCTCTTCGTTGTACATGGGAATCACGACGGCCAGGCCGGGAAGATTCCTACCAGCACGCGCATTCCTCCGATTGCAAAAAGTCATAAACGCCTCTTTCACAGTCCATCGTCGCGGTATGGCCGGGCGATGTTCCGGTGATAATGTTCGGGCCGGTGCAGCCGGAAACCGTCTGTTCGCAAACGGTGGGACAGGTCGGCGACGATGCGTTCGGAAGCCAAGCCATCGCCCAGGTTATGGGACCAGCCCCGTCCGTGCAATTGCTCCAGCTTGTGCCATACCTTCTCGGCCGGATAGCGAGCCGGATTATCCGGATCAAACTTCACACTGGAACCGCAGTCGTAAACCTGCGGTCGTTCCGTCGCCTTGCGCATCTGCACGGACGGCACCTGCAAGACGGCCGTCTCCTCGACCACGGTTCCCGAATCGGTGATGACGCCCCGCGCGTGCGTCATCAAGAGCAGCATTTCGGTGTAGCCGATCGGGTCCACGAGCACGACGTTGGGCGGTAGTCGGAGATCAAAGCGCTTTAAATTCGCCTGCGGTCGGTAACTGGCCGCGAAGAAGACCTTGCGATCGGTGCGGCGGAGCAGATCGAGAACGGCCGCCAACGGCTCGCGCCGTTCCACGTTCTCCCGGCGGTGGCAGGTCATCAAATAATACTGTCCGCGCTCGATCCGGCGCGTGCGGAAAAACTCCTCCGTGGCCAATCCGTCGTAGTATTTTTTGCGCTTGAAATAATATTTGTTGAGCACGTCCACGATCAGGTTCTGGACGACCACGATGCCGCGCGGGTTCAGCCCCTCGATGACTCCCTGGTCATGGTACTCCTTGAAATAGGTATAAATCACATCGGAGAGGTGGTCGATCGTCAAACGGTATTTCTCTTCAGGCATACGCCAGTCGTAGGAGCGCATGCAGCCTTCGAT
The DNA here is from genome assembly GCA_963767535.1 of uncultured Planctomycetota bacterium. Lineage (GTDB taxonomy): Bacteria > Planctomycetota > Planctomycetia > Gemmatales > Gemmataceae > JAJPHU01. The sequence continues at coordinate 763,700 of CAVYEC010000003.1, read as the reverse complement.
GTGGACGATGGGAATGTTCAACTGGGCGGCGGCGAGGCAGCCCATGACGGTGTTGGTGTCACCCAGAAACACCGCCGCCTCGGGCCGTAGGTCGTCCAGCACCGGATAGAGATTAGTAATCACCGAGGCGACAACTTCGGCATCCGAGGCACCCTTGGCCCCCAGCTCGATGTCGGGGGGAGCGACTCCCAACTCGCGGAAAAAGATGTCCTTGAGGTTGTTCGAGTAGTGTTGCCCGGACCAGATGAATTGGACATCAAACTCCTCCAGCGCACGGAGGCTGTTGAGGACGAGGCTTGCCCGAATCACGTCTGGGCGGATGCCGAGTATGATCGCCAAGCGTTTCTTCACGGCCCCCTCTCTTTCCGTGTTGCTTCGAGCCGATTCACGCAGCCCGCACGAGGGCCGGTTTCCGGTTCCGCGCCAGGACCAGCATCTCGCCGCCGTTGAGCGGCAGGACAAACTGCCGCAGGAACTTCGGCACATACGAACACAGCCGAGCGAGGGAGGCGTTGAAGTTTGGCATGATCCAGTTGATGTACTCCAGCGAGTACCATTTCCACAGCGTCCCGACGTGGTGGACCTCGAAGCCGCATTCGCGCAGCAGGCGAGTGAGGTTGGCGCGGTTGAACAGGTGCAGATGGTGGATCGGGCACAACGACGGCCAGGCCGAACGGAAGATCCTGGCCAACATCGATCCGGTGTCCGGCGTGGTGAGGAGCAGCCAACCATCATCGTGAAGCAGGTCGGCGACTGGTGCGCAGAGCGCGGGCAGGGTCCGGCACATGCTCGATCACATCGGTCAGGGTGGCGGCGTCGAAGCGGTGCAAAGTCGGGGGCCGAGCAGATGTCGCCGACCCGCACCCGACCGGGATGCCGGGCGTCCGCCGTCGCCGCCGCCTCGGTCTGATACTCCAATCCGTAAGCTTCGGCTCCAAGTCCTTGTAATACGTCGAGTGAGAGGCCGGTGAAACAGCCTACATCGAGGACCGCCTTGCCCCGTACGCCGCCCGGAATCACTGCCAGCAATTGTTTCAAGCTGCGGCGGTAGGTGTCGGCCCGCTGCCTGTCGAAGACGGCGATGGAGCCGGAATAGTTGCCGCTGGACGCCTTCTGGCGGTAATACGTGGCGATCTCTTCCGAAGAAGGGAACGGCTCGTCCCGCAACAGCCGGCAGGCGCGACAACGGACATATCCCGTGAAGGACGGATCGTGCCGGAGCGATCCGCAAACGGGACAGCCGGTGCTTTCCGGTGGGACGCGGGTTTGCTCGGGTGCGGTCGGCATCGGCTTTCACCTCGGTCGGGCGCTGGCGATTCGGTTTAGGCCGCGGCGGCGCGTCCGCCGACCGGACGCAGCGCTCGCAACTGCTCCGCGATTTCCGGGATTTTCAGCGTGCGGCACAGACCGCGCGTCGTCCGCAGCGTGCGGTTGATGCCCACCGGCGTTTGATGGGGAAGCACTTTCTTGCCCAGGCCGTAGACCTCGTTAATCATCTGGACCAGTTCGTATTTCGAGACATCGCGGGGCGAAAAAATGTGGCTCAGTCCTGGCGCCCAAAGGTCGTTCTCGATGATCTTCTGACACGCCACGGCGAATTGCTTGGTCGTGATGCCGTTCCACCAGTGATTCGTGTAGCCGCGCAACGGCGGCGGGGCGTTGCGGACGAACTCCAGCAACCCGTATTTCGTTTTCAGCTCGGGGCCGATGATGCTGGTGCGGACGCACATCACCGCCCGGCTTTCACCGTGAGACTTGGACTTGCCGTAGTCGTCCTCGGCGTCGTGGACGTCGTTCTCGACGTACTCGCCGCGCGTGCCGCTGTACACGCAATCGGTCGTAATGTGGATGACCTTGCCACGCTCAGCCTTCCCCAGCTTGTGTGGAAACGCGCCGTTGACGGCTTCATACAATTCCGCCGGCACGTCCGCCTTTTGCTTAATCATGCCAATACAGTTGATGATGTAATCGGCGCGGGGCAGCCGGGCGGGGTCGTCCGTGACGGCGTGGAAAGAAATGCAGCGCTGACGAGGCAAAAAATCAGGCGTGAAGGAGTTCACGGTATAGGTAACGTCATGCGGCAAGGTCATGAAATGACCGGCGACCATGTGGCCGAGCATTCCGTTGGCGCCGAGGATCAACACCTTCATATCGCAACAACTCCTTTCCTCCGGCGACGCCGCTTCCTTGGGGAGCGGAAGATACGTTCTCGCCCTGACCGCCACAAGTCGAGTGTTCCCTCGTTCCGTCGGCCCCTTTCAGTACAAAATGCCCTCGCCCAGGCGCGGCGGTCGATATGCGTCTCGACGCCCGGCCCCGCATCGCCGAGGGTCGGTGTCAGTCCCGCTTTACGCAGCGAACCCCAGAACCAAACGCGGTTGAGCAGGACGTGGTACTCCGTCTGCCCGGGGACGATCGAGAGGGCCAGGGTGAAGCGCCGGCCGGCGCACTCCACGGGAAGGGCCAGGGTTCGGCCTTCCGGATGATACGTGCCGGCCCGCGGGATCTCAGGAACTCCCGGTGTGGGAGTCACGGCGTCGGGGTCCGTGATGCGGACGGTCAGAAACTCGGCAACCTCCTCGCCCGGCTTGCCTGTCAGCGGTCCAAATTGCGCAAGGCTGGTGAAGCGCGGAATATGGCCCAGATGGAGAACGCTGCCCAGATGGGTGCGCCAGAAATCCACATCCACCCTTTCGTCCGAGCCGCGCCGCTTTAGCAACAGGAACGAACCAGACGGCACGGAGTGGTCGGGAACGTAGTTAAGGATCACGTGCTCGTAAACGAGCGCATCGCGAAGCACAGGAGGCACGCAATCCACTCCGGTGTCACTCGGTCGCCACACGATCACGCGCGGTGGGGACTCTTCGAGCAACCGGACGACGTGCTGTTGTTCGCGGATCGGTGCGCCGTTGTAGCCGTTGACGTGGAAGTACGGGCGATGCCGGCCACGATATAGAAGATCGGATCGTCGCTCAGGACGAACAGAGGCTGGATTCCGCCGCGCCGAGTCAGGTCGATGAGTGCGCGAAAGACGACGCGGTAGGCATCGTTAAACGGAAACCGCGCGGCCGAGAACCGCCGGCTGACCGTGGCTTGCCGTTCGTGTTTCTTCATGGTCACAAACGGCACGGAGTTTCGGCGCGGGCCACGGCGGTTTGCACCTGCTTGCCAATCTGCCCCGCCGCATGATGGAGATTCACGAAGAGCAAACCGGCAACAAGGGCGGTCCCGCCCCACTGCACGGCGTTCGCTTTGCGGCAGGAGAACAGGTAAAACAGGATGCCGACGCTGTTGACGACGTAAAGCTGCTGGGCGATGTGCGGCCGAACGAACTGCTTGAGCAACAACACGCCGGCGGCCAATCCGAGAAGCAACAGACTCCGGTCGGCCTTGCTCTCCTTCCCCGGCTGACCCAGGTTGCGGACCAGGCCGACGCCGATCAGGACGACGACGGACCAAAGCAAAAACGACTCTGCCGGCGAGTCCAGCCGCAGCCAGGCGGGCAAATCGACCGGGTAGGCCGCGTAAGCGGACAACGAGCCGAGGCTGGAGAAGAAAGCGATGAAGCCGGCCAATTCTCCACGCACGGCGAGGTAAACGCCGGCGCCGAAAAGGGCGATTGCCGGCAGCCCGTATTCCCGACGCATTCGCCCGGCGATTCGTTTGCGGAAAACCGCCGGTGCCCGCAGGGCATCCAGGCCGTAGGAAACGAACAGCGGAATGCCCGCGCAGGGCAAGCCAGCCGGCTCGATGATCGCGGCGTGAACGACGGCGATCCAGAAGAGGTGGTGTCGCCAGCTCAGGCGGTCGGCTTCAGGGTCGATGGCCGTGTGCGCCAGGATGAGGTTGACGATCAAGCCGTAGCGTTCCGGCCAGACGAAGAATTGGCCGACGTACAGGCCGAACACGGTCCCGAAAATGGCAAGCGTGGACGGGAGTGATTTGGCCGTATTGAAGTAGACGGCGAGGAGGAAGACCGCGAAGAGAACGAACCGATGCAGGGCGAGGACCATCTCCCCATATGGAAAAGGTGAGAAGAACAAAATCTGGCCACTATAGGGATACCAAAAATCTCGGAACGGCCGCGCTCCGCTTTGGAACAAGTATTGCCAGACCAGAATGTTGTTGCCGTCCCAATGGAGGGTGACGGGGGAAGTCCCGGAGGGATAGGCCGACGCCAAGTCGGGAACGAAGTAGCCGGCCAGACCGACGGTCAATAACCCCAGGACCAGCCCGCCGAGCCATTGCCGGGATCGACCGGCCGGCGACGCGGCCCCTCCCGCCGTCGATTCGGCGGGTTTGGAGAGACGCTTTCGGAGATAAACGCCGAAGAGTGCGATCAGCGTGGGAATACCAAGGAGCAAGGCGATCTCCCACATCTCCCGCGACTTGGAATAGCCGCTGTAAAGCGCGTAGCCGATCGCGGCCTCCCCCGACGGCGGATTGCCACCGAGTCGGCCGACCCGTTGCAGGGCCACATAGATCAGCGGGACGGAAACGGCGACCACGGCGGCGGCGGTGCGTCCGCCGCCGAACAACCCCAGGATGAGGACGACCAGCGTCGAGGCCGACAATAACAGGAGCATTCGCCCTTTGTCGTGGTCCGCCGACAACAGCGACAGTCCGCAGCGCAACAGCGGGTTGTCGGGACCGCCCGGCAACACGACCGGCTCAAACGCTGCATCAAACAGCGGATCGGAGTGCAGGGGCGCAGCGCGAGGGCGTCCCCCTGAAGGGCCGACTGCTCACAAGTGGTTCGCCATTTCGCCAGATCCGGGGGGGTAAAAGCCCGCAGCGTTTCTTTGCCCTTGACGATGCGGACACCGTAGACGAGAACGGGCACGTTAGGGCAGGTGCTCGGGTCGATGCGCAGGTAACGGATCTCCCGGTGGCCGAGGAGAGGGAACCGATACTCACGACGGACGCCCCGGACGGCCGGCTGGATGGCTGGCAAGCCGGCGGTGGAGTTGACCCACAGCTCGACGTTGCCGGTTTCGGCGCTTGAGGCGTCGCCCACCTGCATTTCGACAATGAGTTCGCAATCCGGCGGCGGCTTCCAGCCGACGTGGGCCAAGACGAAAGGCAGGGCGAACAGCAAGACGGCCAGACCCCCGTGTCGAATCGCCCGAAGGCGGGCCGGACAAGGGCGTCCGGCGAGGCTTTCGGTGAAGACCGGGTCTGATGCCATGCACCCCCTCCTTTCGCTCGCGGCCCGTTACGCCGCCTTCCTGTCGGCGAAGCCGGACACGACCTCGTAGCCCAGCGGCGAACGATCGCGCTTGATGAGCGGCCGCAGGAACTCGGCGTTGGAGTAGCGGGTGTTGTAGACATCGCCGATCCGCCCCTGTTCGGTCAGCGTCTTGATCTCGCGGATGCCGTCGTAAACGGTTCGTTTCGGCTTGAAACCGAAGGCGGCCTCGGCCTTGGCGCCCGTGACCTGATAGTTGCGGGCGTCCTGGAACTTCAGGTCCGTCCGCTCGATCGTGACGCCGGGAACCAACTCGGCGATCTTCTCGGCCGCCTCCAGAATGGTCATGTTCACCGACAGCAGGTTGTAGACGCCGCGGTGCGTGGTGGCGATATTGGGGACGATGGCCTCGGCCACGTCGCGCACATGTAAGAGTGGCCGGTATTGCGCGCCGCCGTACACGCTCATGCGGCGATAAAGGCACGCCTTGACCGTCAGCAGGTTGACCACCAGGTCGAGCCGCAGCCGAGAAAAACGGTCGCCGACGCCGAAGATGGTTCCCAGACGGAAGGTGATGCTCTCGGCGGGGGCGACGACTTTTTCCGCCTCCAGCTTGGTCTTGGCGTACAGCGACAGGGGATTAACGGGAGACTTTTCGTCCAGAATACCTTCCTGCGCCCCGTAGACGGAGCAGGTAGAAAGGAAGACCAGCCGGCGGTCGAAGTGGCGGACCACCCACTGGAGCGATTCGAGGTTGACCTCCCTGGTCAGCGACGGGTTGAGCGCAGGCGCCGTCACCGACCAGGGCGGAGAGCCAGACCACGGCATCGGCCCAGTCGAGGTGCGGTTTGAGCCGCTGTCGATCGAGAATGTCGCCGCGCACAAAATCGACCGGCTTGAGGTACTTCTCTTCATAGAGCAGATTGTCGTACACGCGGACGGTGTAGCCGGTCTCAGCCAGCCGATCCGTGACGTGGCCGCCGATGTACCCCGCCCCCCCGACTACCAATACGTTCCCCATGCCCCATTCTCCTCACGCGAATCGCAGCTCAAAACCAGGGCAGTCCCAACCGATACAACCACGCCTGGCCCAACACTCCCGCGTAACCGAGGATCTCGAACGGCAAGTGAAATTTCTGCGATCCGCCATGTTGGAAATCACCCTGCCGGCCGGGGACGTACTCGACGGTTCCGCCGCTGAGCAGGATTTTGAACGTCATTTCCGGGCAGATGTTGAAGCGGTTGCCCGAAACGCCGAGGGCGTGAACGTAATTGCGGTTGAATGCCCGGAACCCATAAGTGCTGTCGCGGATGGACATGCCCAGTAAAAGCCGAATCGCCCCGCGGTAGATGGCCTGGTAAATCCGGTACACGAAATGCACCGAGCCGGCGTCCTCCTTGCGCAGGTAGGCGCGAACACTGTACCAGGTGACTGCCCGCTCGCAGCTTGTGGAGAAACGTCGGCAGCAGCTCAACCGGATCTTGTCCGTCGGAGGAGACGACGACGCAATAGGGACTGGTGGCGTAGGCCATGCCGAAACGGATCAGGCCGCCGAAGCCGCGCCGCCGTCTGGTCCGCGCAAAACGCGGACGTGCAGGGCCGGGTAGTCGTCGATCAATTGCCGGGCGACCTCCAGCGTCTTATCCGTGCTTTCGTCATCCACGATCAATGTCTCGACGTTGAGGGACGCATGAGTGACGGTGTCGTGTATCTTCGCCACCGTGCCGCGCAGAACTTTTTCGTCGTTGTACGTGGGAATGAGGATCGCAATCTCGGACATGACTTAGCGCTCCTCGATGGTCCAGGGATCCCATTTCCGGGCCGGGAAACGGATGTCGTCGTTGAGGGAGTCGCGCAGGGTTGAAGTCGAGAAGAACACGATCTTGGCCCCAGCCGTCAGCGACAGGAAGCCGTTGGCGTGGCCGGCCGGGATGTACAGAATGGCGGGCGTCTTGTCGCTCAGCACGAAGCGCTGGACCGGCAAATCCGCCGCGGGATTGTCCCAGTCATCGATGCGGACGCAGCAGACCAGCATCGACCCGGATACGACGGTGGCGTACTTGGCCTCGTGCCGGTGGCCGTGCCAGGCGCGGATGAACCCCGCCTGGTGGTTGCAGACAGTGTAAAACCGCTTGACGCCGGTGAAGTCGAAGTCGTTGACGAAAGCGACCTCGCCGCGATCGTCGATGGCCACGCCCCCCTTGAGCAGCTTCGCGCACGGCAGCTCCGGCCCCTTACAGCCGCCGTTGCCGAGATGAACGGCCGCGATTTCCGCCCTCAACTTCGCACTGGCGCTCATTGGCCCTCCGGCGACAAAATCCGACGGTATACTTTTTGAACCAGACGTTTCGGACGAACCAGCAAGGGATGAGTGAAAAATCGCTACTCGAATGAAATCGACATTTCCCTTTTCCGACTGTATCAATTATCGGCCCTGTAACCGCACCGGACGAACCGGGGAAATGGCCCCCTCCACGCCGGGCGTTTTTCATCTTCCCGCCGGACGTGCCCGATCGTATCAAAATCGTAAGACATGGCGGTTTGGGTAAAGCGGGCAGTCCGCCCGATGTTTTGGGACCATCCGATGCAGATCACACCCCTGGCGATCCCCGACGTGATCGCGATTGAGCCGAAGGTTTTTCCGGACGATCGCGGCTTCTTCTTGGAAACCTTCCAGACGGAGAAGTATCGAGCGGTGGGGATCACTGAGCCGTTGGTGCAGGACAATCACTCCGGCTCGAAGCGCGGCGTCCTGCGCGGTTTGCACTATCAGATCCGCAAACCGCAAGGCAAGCTGGTGAGTGTGGTTGTCGGCGAAGTGTTCGACGTGGCGGTGGACTTGCGGCGTTCCTCGCCGACGTTTGGGCGTTGGGTGGGCGTCACGCTCTCGGCGGAGAACCATTGCCAAATGTGGGTCCCGCCCGGCTTCGCGCACGGCTTCTACGTATTGAGTGAGTGGGCGGAGGTTGCTTACAAGGTGACGGACTTCTACGATCCGCAGGGCGAACGGACCCTGATCTGGAACGACCCGCAAGTCGGCATCGCCTGGCCGCTGCCGGCCGGTCAGCCACCGATCCTGTCGCCCAAGGATGCCCAGGGGAAGCCGCTATCCGGGGCGGATTTGTTCGCATGAAAGGTAACCAGCCCACACCGCCAGTAAGGGCAGCCCTTCACGCATCCCACGCCAGACATGCGGCATCGAAGATGGGGCCATCCACACAGACGCGGCGATAATCCCAGCCGTCGGCGGTACGGACGCGCGTCACGCAGCTGAAGCAAATCCCGACGCCGCATGCCATCGGTGTTTCCAGTGACAGGTGACACGACACGCCCCATCGTCGAGCCAAGCTCGCTAGCGCCCTCAGCATCGGCTCGGGACCACAACCGACGAGATGCTGCGGCGGCTCATTCTGTTCAAGTAGCTGTGTCACGAAACCACGAAAGCCGAGGCTGCCGTCGTCACTGGCTAGGTGGACGGTGGCGCCGGCTTGCCGGAAATCCTCGACGCCGGCCGCCAGGTCGCCGGTGCGGACGCCGTAATAGAGCGAGACCCGCCGGGCTGCGCGACGAAGGGGCCGGCCGCCGTATCCGCGTTGGCCCAGTAACTCCCGAACGTGGGCCAGGAAAGGCGTTTGACCGATGCCGCCGGCAACAAGAGCAATGTGATCGAGATCGTGCAGATCGGGGAAGCCGTTGCCCAGAGGCCCCCACACCTCGACGCGCTCTCCGGGCCGCTGCGCTGCCAAGAGGCCGGTCAGCTTACCGACCACCAGATAAACGATGTCTACCGCATCGGGTTCACCCTGGTTGTCTAACACGGTGTCGTATAGCGCGAACGGCCGGCCGAGCAGCGGGTCGCTGTGTCCGGGCAGGCGGAGCATGACGAACTGGCCGGGACGGATGGCGCGGGCCAATTCCGGTGTGTGCAGCCGAAGGCGATAGGTTTGGCGGGCCAGCGCGACGTTCTCGCGCACCAGGGCGGCGGCGTGGACCATCGGCGTCATGGCGTCGTCCCGCTCGGTGCGGATTGGGGAGTTCGCTTTTCGGAGTGTCGGGCCACGGCCCGGCGGAGGCGTTCCAGTTCCTCGCCCTTGAGTCGCCTCGCCTTGCCGCGCGGCAGACGATCCAGGCGAACCGGCCCGATCGCCGTGCGCCGCAGCACCATGACCTTGTGGCCGAGACGGGCGAGCATCCGGCGAATCTCGCGGTTTTTGCCCTCGTTGAGGACGATCTCCATCCAGGTGCTAGCGCCCTGCCCTTTCAGGCGGCGAACCCGTCGGGCGCGGACGTGACCGTCGCTGAGCCAGACGCCCTTGAGCAATTGTTGTTCGTCCTCACGGTCGGGATGGCCGGCCACCTGCACGAGGTAGGTCTTTTCGATGCCGAAGCGCGGATGCATCAGTTGGTTGGCCAGCTCACCGTCGTTGGTCAAGAGCAACAATCCCTCGCTGTCCTCATCGAGCCGGCCCACCGTGTAGACGCGCTGACTGACGTGCGGCACCAGATCGACGGCGCGCGGCCGGCCAGCCGGGTCGAAGTTAGTGCAGAGGTAACCGCGCGGCTTGTTGACCAGCCAGTAGACGAGCTTTTCGCTGTGCAGCGGTTGGCCGTCCACGCACACGGCGGCGTCGGGATCGACTTTCGTGCCCAGCTCACGAATGACCCGGCCGCCCACGGTCACACGGCCGCGGAGGATCAGCTCCTCGCAGTGTCGCCGCGATCCGACACCGGCATGAGCCAGATATTTGTTGAGGCGTTCCATAATCGCCATTGTATGCGATGAACGCATTCCGGGCGAGGCATTGCGACACAGGGGTAACAGCCTTTGGCGTCGTGCTGAAATGCTACAGCGGAGAGGGCGGGATTCTCTGACAGCTTGCCTGCTGCCTTCTTCCGATCGTGGCAACTGAAGGTACTCTATATGTTTACGTCCGAGCATCAAGAGGAGAACGGCGATCGGTTTCTCTCGAAGGCTCCTTCCCAATGCCACAAAACCGCCACAAACCTTGCCCATCCTCTCCGTGGAGTCTGGAAACGTTGTCCCCCGAGCAAGCCGGTATGAGCCTGATCCGTGCGGTTTGGTGTATCCTCCGCTTGTTCCGACTGCCGCCAAGCCAACTCGTCCTGGAGAACCTGGCCCTGCGTCAGCAACTGGCCGTCTTGAGCCGACAGCGGCCAAGGCCAACCCTGCGACGCCGCGACCGCTTCTTCTGGCTCTGTTTGTCAAAGTGGTGGCCCGATTGGCGTTTGGCGCTCGTGCTGGTCCAGCCGGACACCGTCGTCGGTTGGCACCGGCAAGTATTCCGTGTGTGGTGGGGTTGGAAGTGCCGAACGAAGCGGGCCGGACGTCCCTCGCTGGCCAAGGAAATCCGGGCGCTCATTCGGCGTATGGCCCGTGAAAACCCAACCTGGGGCTCGCCGCGCATCCAGGCCGAGTTGCGACTGCTAGGCCATGAGGTTGCCGAGGCGACGGTGGCCAAGTACAGAGCACGCCACCGCAAGCCTTCCTCGCCGACCTGGAAATCGTTTCTGCGAAATCATGTCGGCATGCTGGCCTCGATGGATTTTTTCGTGGTGCCCACGGCTACTTTCCGCCTCCTCTACGTGTTCGTTATTCTCAGCCACCCGCGCCGCCACATACTTCACTTCAACGTGACGATCCAGCCAACCGCAGCGTGGGTCGCGCGCCAATTGCGGCAAGCGTTCCCCTTTGAGACCTCGCCGCGTTACCTCATCCGCGACCGCGATGGCATCTACGGGGTCGAGGTGCGTCGATGTCTATTCAGTCTGGGCATCGAGGAAGTCGTCACAGCTCCGCGATCCCCCTGGCAGAATCCTTACTGCGAAAGGCTGATTGGTTCGATCCGCCGCGAATTGCTCAACCACGTCATTGTTGGTGGTGAGAGACATCTGCATCGCTTGCTGTCTTCGTACATCGCTTATTATCACCAGTCGCGGCCGCACTGGGGTCTGGCTCAGAATGCTCCGGAGCCGCGTTCGGTAGAACCTCCCGAGCGCGGGCGGGTCGTTGCCGAGCCGATGGTGGGCGGCTTGCACCACCGCTATCGTCGCTGTGCGTAGAGCGACGACCCTTGCTCCCTTTTCGCTCTCCGGGTGCAGCGCTGGGCGTCCGTAGTGTGGCGAAGAACCTGCCCTGGCGGACGACTTGTGGGACTTCCCGATCGCTCGGAATACCTTTCCTCGACGTTTTCCTGTCTCTGGTTTACTGATCTCCATATCCTCTCGTGGTGGGAAAAATCCTCGCGGGGATGGACTGATACTATTTCTGAGAGGGACAGTACACGGGGCGAAGCCGTCTGGTAATACCTTTTTGAAAATTGTAATAACACCGATGCCGGGGACAAGGGGGACCGCACGCCTCCGCGAGCGCCAGGACTTGACGGGAAGCAATTCACTGAATAATGTAATAGTGAAATATCGAGGCCAGCGAACCATGCTGAAGAAGCCGAGACTCGACCGATGCTGCCCGCCGAAACCGGCCTTGAAGGAACGCCCTCTCCTGACACCTCCTCAGGCGGCTGAGCTGGCAGAAGTTTTTAAGGTGTTGGCGAACGACAGCCGGCTGCGGCTGTTGCACGCCCTGGTGCGCGCCGGCGAGATGTGCGTGACCGACCTCACTTCCGCCGTGGGAATGAAACCGCCTGCCGTCTCGAACCAACTCCAGCGGCTGTCGGACTTGGGAATCCTGGCGTCCCGGCGCAACGGCAACAGCATCTTCTACCGCCTGGTGGACCCCTGTTTGATGACCCTGCTAGATCAAGGATTGTGCCTGATGGAAGACGCCCAGGAACGAACGGCACGACCTGCGTTGAACGGGAGGTAGGCGTTCTGCCTCCGGGTGCGTGTCCCTCTGTGAAAGGAGGTTTTCTTGATGATGAGACGATCCTGGCTGCTGGGCGTGGCGGTGCTCGCGCTCACGGCGGCAGGCAGTGTATGGGCAGGGTTGGCATGGGCCAACGCCCATACCCCCACTAGGACCGTGGACTGTTGCCTCGATCCCACCTGCCCTCCGGGCTGCTCGGAGGCGTGCCCGCCGGACTGTCTGAACCTTGTCGCTGCCAAGAAGTCCGAGGAATGCTGCACATCCTGCTGCAAGAACGTGGACACGCTCGCCTGCCCAGCGAAGTGTGCCGGACCTTGCGGCTGCACGACGGCTGACAAGTCCGTCGCCGCCAAGACCGCTGCCACGTTCGACTGCTGCCATGACCCGACTTGTCCACCGGGTTGCTCGCCGGACTGCCCGGCGAACTGTCTGGACCGGACAGCGAAGGCGAGGACGGGCAACAAGACCTATGCCAAAACGTTCTGCCCGCCTTGCCCTTTCTGCCCATGATCCGGGCCGGCGGGTTGTAGACCCGATCCCCGCAGGGGGTGCTACTGTCTGCGGGGGTTTCTATTGCTGCGGGATCGCTATGGTACTCGTCGTGGGGGTGCGGTTCGCCCGGATGCGTCCCGTCACTAGCGGCCGCTCCCCGTGGTGGTAGGCCGGCATTCCGACCAGGATGGGGATGCACCCCACCCGCAGAAACAGCGGCAGCTTCTCGAACGCCTCGCACCTTTCCAGAATGCGGCCGTGCTTGACGAGCAGTATTTGCATCAGGTGGGCGTGCTGCAAGCTGGTCGAGCTGCCGATGACGGCGATGTTCCCGGTCGGCAGCCCCCGGCTCCGAGCAATTTCCCGACCCATCCAAACCGCGGCCGGCGCGGGGGAAAATGCTCGGGGACTCGACAGCGGCGCAGTGCGTTCGTAAGATGTTCCTGCGACATTGATGGGCGAGCAGAGTGTTCCTCCATGCGTGCCTCCACGCGGCCAAGGTTCTGGCGCTCCTTGCGACACCGTCTGGCTGTCGGCGGCACCTTCTTCGCCTACTTGCTCGCCACGCTCCACCTGCCGTTGCCCGCCTCGGTCCACAAGGACGGCGGCTTGCCCTTCCCCTGCCAGAATCATCCGTGCGGCTGCCAAACCGCTGAGCAGTGCTGGCGAAACTGCTGCTGCTTCTCGCCCCAGGAGCGCTGGGCGTGGGCGCGCGAACACAACGTCGAGCCGCCGGCTTATGCCAAGAAGCCGGCCGATCCGGAAAAACCCGTTGAGCAAGGCTGGAACACCGTCAAGCTGCGTGACCGGACAGGGGCGGAGAACACGCGGTCAGCGAAACATTGCTGTTCCGAGCAGGAGGCTCGCCCTGCCTGTTGCCAATCGCGATCGGATCGCCCCGTGAAACAATGGCCCCCGGACTCCGGGCGTGTCCGCTGGGTCTCCGCGATGTCCGCCTGGCAGTGCCAGGGTTTGCCGACGCTGTGGCTCAGTGCCGGCGCTGCCGTGCCGGTCGTCCCGCCCGCCGCCTGGTCTCCCGATCAGCCTCCCGCCTCGCGCGTCCCGCTCACGAATGCCAGGGGCTGGGACGTGCCCTTGAATCCGCCCGCCCCCCCTCCACGACTGTCTGTCGTTTGATCCCCATGACGCCGGCCGACCGCGAGGGCATTGCGCGCCGGCGTGCGCGGATGGTTTCCGTCTGCCCCACGCCCCCCATAACCTCATCGATCCTTTGAGCCGTAACCCGACTCCGCGCGGACGCTGCGCCGGGGGGTCCGGCTTATGGTGCCGCTTGAACGGACCGACAAAGTAGCCCAAGGACTTTCCGCCTGCGAAAGGACCATCCCGTGACAAACCGCCGTGGCTTCACCCTGATCGAACTTCTGGTCGTCATCGCTATCATCGCCACTCTGATTGGTCTGCTCTTGCCGGCCGTTCAGAAGGTGCGCGAAGCGGCCAGTCGCGCCTCTTGCAACAACAACCTGAAGCAACTGGGCCTTGCGGCACAGAACTTCGCTAGCACGTTCGGCTTTCTGCCGACCGAATACGTCCCCAACCCCGGCCAGCCGCCGGTCAGTGCGAACTATCCGTATCCGGCCCAGGACTGGCACGTTCAGATGATGGCCTACATTGAGCAGCAGAACGAAGTGCAGCTTATCAACGGCGTGCTGACGCCCGTGAACGCCGCGACCGACACCCTGAAGCTCTTCATCTGTCCAAGTCGGGGCATTCGGCCGGGGCAGGCTTCACCCAATGCACCGACGGCATCGCCTCCTTATGGAGGTATCAGCGACTATGGCTACTACGTTCTGGTTCCCTGGAACGTCCCCGGCGCCCAGTGCATCCTCTGGAGTCCCTCGGCTGTCAGCATGGTGGTGATCAGCAACGCGAACGGCTCCTCCAACACGGCGCTGCTGTCTCACCTGGGCGTCAATCAGCAGGAATGGGGGTATGGCCCCACCACTTGGTACAATTGCAACAATGCGACGGGCGGCGCCAGCGTGCCGGACAGTCAGGTGCCGCTCGGCGCCTACCTGTCGCCCAATAGCTACTCTCCCCCCGACCTCAGTTCGCCGCATCCGGGCGTCAACTTGGTCCTCTTCGCGGATGGGCACGTCCAGCCGCTCGACCACGGCTGGCTCACGCAGTATCAAAATCAGGTTTGGTCCTGGATGAACACGACCCCGATCCAGCTTCCCTGAGAGACCGATCGGCCGTTGAGCGCGTGCGCCACGGCGTTAGTCGGCGTCTCACGGCAAACTTCCCCGATCCAATTCTCCCGTCGTCCGGCCTTGACTATGAAGGCCGGGCGGCGGGCAGGAAGATGTCTACCTGCTGTCGGAGATCGCCCAGGCCAAGGTTCGGGGTTAAGCCGACTCGACTGCCCTCAGTGTAGGATTTGAACATCCTCTGTGATGACATCTCATGTGTCCAAACCGGCGGTGATCGTTCCCAACGCGAGCAGCAGGATGAGTCCGACCTTCATCCTCACCAGTGCCATCTATTTCAGCCCCCTCCGCCCGAACGAAAATGTCCACATAACTTCATGGCAGAAGACCGACGGCCGCAAACAGCCGCACTTCATCCGGCCTCTGGGCGGCGGGTTGTTCGCGTTCGCGGGGCTGTGGGAGGGGGAGACGTGTACGATCCTCACCACCGCGGCCCACGACCTGATGCGCCCACTGCATGACCGGGTGCCCTTCATCCTCGACCCGACATCGGAGGCGCTGTGGCTCGATGCCGCCGCCGATGCCGCTACCCTTCATTCCCTTCTGGTGCCATATCCCGTTGACCGGATGGAAGCCTTCCCGGCTAATCCTTGGGTGAGCAACCCCAGGCACGAGGGGGTGCGCCGCCTGGAGCAAGCAACTCTTTCCTAGTCGCCCCGCCGTCACTAGCGGCGGCGTCGGCCCCCTTCGCCAACGGGCTGCCGCGGTCCGAGCCCAAGCGGCCCGGCTGCAAGCCCGGCCCGGATTACGGCCCCAAGGCCCATCGGCGGCCAGCCCGCCCACAGCGACGAGGTCCACGAGGCACCCCTGCCCGCAGCGAACGGACCCGCGACGAAGTGATCAAGGCGGTCAGCAATGCTGGGTTCGTAGGCGGTCAGGCAATACCACGCAACCCATTGGCAACGATCCAGGGCGATGGTCCATTCGACCCGACTTTGCCGTGCTACTACAGGCCCACGACTTGCAGCAGGCGCCGTTGGATAATCTCCCGGTGCCTTTGCATAACCTGCTGTTGCGTTTGCATAATCTGCTGGCGCACCGTCTCCTGATTCTGGCGCACCATCTGCTGAAACCCAACCGGATCCAGCGGCGTCGGGAACTGCTGCGGGATCGCTTGTGCGGTGAGCGGGGGCACGACAGGTTGGGGCGGCGGTGGAGGAACATCGCAGCGAACCAAGGCAGCCACCCTCGGCCGCAGGGCGTCAACGGGACCCTGGGCTGCTTTCTTCTCTTGCGGCGGCAGTGCCTTCAACTCCATGTCGAGTTCGGTCTGCTGCTGCTCCAGGAACCCGATCAGTTGCAGGGCCGCTTGCGGAGTTGCCTCATACGCCAACTGCCCGCTAAGAGCTCTCTGGAGGGGACTTACACCGTCGCATCCGTTGTTAGCGGCGAAGGAGAGCGGAATGAAACCGGGCGGGTAATAGGGGTTGGTTAGCTGCGCGGTACGAAACGCCGCGACGCGCCGTTCATTGACAACGGTATCCAGCTTCAGCAGTTGCAATTGTTCGATCACGCTTAACTCGTTTTCAGCCCATTCGACGCGGCGGACCAGAGCCTGAAGCCGCGGAGACCCGCCTGTGACGACATACTTGACGGTATGGGCGGGGCCGTTATAGACATCAACCTTATCAATGGTAACTCCGGAACCTGCAGGCGCGATTGCTTGAGCGCTCGCGGGGCCGCAGACAGCGAAGATCACGGTTATGATCACGGCAAAGCGGAATGGAGACAGCATCGGAAACCTCCTCTCGTTGTGGGACTCTTCCCGGATCGAAGAACGACCCGAGGTATCGTGTGCATGCCAACTCTGACTCCCGATGCATCCTCCGCTTGCCCTCGAATGACTGGGCTGAAATCTCAACGCCCGCGGCGAGCGAACTTGCGCAGAAAAAGAGATACTGACGGCGCTCCTCATTTTAAGACTTGAGACTGCTTGACCGGAGAAAGCAATAATCCCGAGCGGACAAATCGGCAACCGAGCTTCTCGATCCGACACGTTAACCCCTGTGGCGCGAGCGTTCGTAGTCCGATCGACCGGGTTCCCGCCCCATGCTACGCAAGCTGGCGACGATCACGGTTAGCACCTCTCGAGAAGCTCGAGACGTCCGTTTCATCAAACATTCAGACCGATCCGAGCCGAGCGACTTGGGAAACCTTGGCATTCGGAATCGTCCTGGATTACATCGAAGTTATCGGGCCGGTGCGGCTTCCCCGCAAGGGCGATAAAGGACCGGCCGATTGTTGCGAGTATCGCTTCTCTTTTCCGCGCTCACTTGTTCGTTCGGCCCGGCGGCCGCGCCAGTACGGCGTCGGCCTCGGCCTGAAAGGCCGTCAGCTCCCGGACCCAGGCGGAGGTAAGTTGTCCTTTGTGCTTCGCAAACCAGTCGGCGCCGCGATTACGGCATTCTTTGGCCCTGTCCGCATCGCCAAGCCGATGGTGGCACATCGCCAAAAAGAACAGGTCGAAGGCGTCGGCTTGTCCCTTTTGCTCCCGAAGACTCCGCTCTAGGACCGGGACGGCCTCGGCGAATTGTCCCGCGCGGTACAGGGACAAGCCCAGCGTGTTGTAATGCTCGAAACTCTGGAGTTCTAGCTCGACCGCCTTGCGGGCTTCCACGAGCGCTGCGCCGGATCGCGCAACTCTTCGGGGCCGGCCACGAGCAGCCAGGCCAGGTTGTTGTGGGCCGTTGCGAGGCCGGGGGCGAGCTTAACGGCCTGCCGCAGCGCCGCCAGGGCGTCGGCGTGCTTGTTAGCGTGGACGTACCGGTTGGCCCGCCGCACCAACTCGGCCGCTTCCGCCATTTGTCGGAAGTTGCCCGCGTCGATGTGGACCTGGAGCGGCTGACGAGAAGGCGGCGGCGCGGGCGGCGGTGGAGGCAGATCCCAATCCAGGCCCATCCCCGCCAACTGGGTCCGGATGGATCGCAGGTCCCAGACGTGAATGGCACTGGCGTCGTCACTGCTGACCAGCAGCTTGCTCCCGTCGGGGGTGAACGCGAGGGAGCTGGGCGTGTCCTGATTGGGGTCCGCCAGCCGGGCGAGTTCCCGACCCGAATCCAGCGCCAGCAGCCGGATGACGCCGGGAGAAACACCCACCGCGAGAAGAGAACTATCGGGAGAGAAAGCAAGCCCTTTTTCCCACGGGTCCAGGGGGCGTCCTCCCAGCTTCCGACCTTCGCCATACGGAACCCGCGGCTCCCCCCCGCGACAAGCCACTGGCCATCCGGACTGAAATATCCGCTGGCTATACTGCCGAGGGGGAGCCGGACGAGCATCCGGCCCGTTTCCGCGTCCCAGACCTTGACCCCCTCATCCCCGGAATGATTGCCCGTGACCGCATACTTGCCGTCCGGACTGAGGGCGATGCCACGCGTGTCGGCATGAGGCCCCAGGAATAATTTCCCCTTGGCCGGACGCATCAGGAACGCGCCGAGGAACGCCCCCTGGCCTATGACGCCTCCCTTTTTGTCACAAGCTATACCGTAAACGGTCCCGAAGTGGAGTCGTTCCGGCGGTCCAATTCGCCAGCGGCTTGGGTTGGTCTCATCTACCCGAATCGGCCAGCGGAACAAGCCCTCGATTCCGTTCGTGAGCAGCGCTTCCTCGCCCTGGAAAACGAGGTGGTTTGCAGCTTGGGGCAAGGACGCTAGCTCTTCGCCGGTCTCCAGATCGAACAGGCGCGCGCGATCCGACATGGCGACGGCAGCCAGGCGGCCACCGGGGTGAATGTGGCCGTCCCAGTACTCGACATCTTTTCCCGCATTGGATTGTTGCACGAACGAGCAGTATTCTGAGCTGGTCACCAGACCGAGCAAACTGAGACGGCTGCCCTGGAGGATCAGGAGACGTCCGTCCGAACGGAAGCTCAGATTGGAATCTCCCGTTAGTTGCAGGAGGTGCCGTCCCGTGCGCCAGTCCCATACGCGCACCACGCCCTCCCAACCGCTGCTGAGAAGCCGCTCGCCGTCGGGGGTGAAAGCGAGATGGATCCCGCCGCCGCGGCAGCCTTTGAGGACGCTCAGAAGTTTCACTCGCTTCAGGTCCCGAATATGAATTTCGTGGTGGGAGCACACCAGTGCGAGATAATTTCCGCCGGGATGCCACGCCAGTGATTGCACGGCTTGTGGTTCCGGAATGGACGACAGTAACTTGCCGGTCTTCGCGTCCAGGATCTGGACTCTGCCCGAGACGATCGCGGCCAGGCGATTTCCCGTGGGATCGAAAGCGAGAAAACCAGGGGAAGGTTGGAGAGAGGTAAGGAGCAATGGCTTTTGTCGCGGGGCCTCCAAATCGCAGATTGTCACCGAGCCATCCGCCCTCCTCATCAACCAACGCCGTCCGTCGGGGTGAAAAGCCAACCCGTGATCCTCGCCCTCATGCACCAATTGTGGTGGGGCCACGGAGACGTCCCAGATCCGAAATCGATGATTGCCACAGGCCAAGAAGAATCGGCCGCCCGGATTGAAACGCAACACGGTTTCGCCCGGCCACCCTTCCAGGCGGGCAATCTCTTCATCCGTGTCGATTTGGCGCAGGGAAATGTTCTCGTCCAGATCCGAGCGGGCATAACGATGCAAGCGATCGTCCGCGTCCCATTTTTGGTAGCCGCCCGGGAACCCTTCCCACGTCCGCAGCGTTCGGAAGTCCGGCAACGCCAGCGCCGCTATCGCCAGGTTACGCATCTCGTCCAGGCGCTTCGCCGGCATGTGGCGTTCGCGCACCAACGCGGCGGCCTTTCGCACCGCCTCCAGTGTGGCAAAGCGCTGGCCGACCTGGCGGCTGAAGCGGCCGGCGTTGGCCTGGGCCACCAGCGACTGGTAGAGATTCTCGGTGCGATCCTCTTCCGCCGCCGCCAGTGCCTTGCGCTCCCGGTCCAGCCGAAACGCCACTGCAAGGGAGCCGGCCGCCAAGCAAACGAGCAGCAGGAAGACGGCAGCCAGGAGAGCGGCCACCGCCGGGTTGCGTCTGCACCACAGGCGGAGCCGTTCCAGCTGGCTCGTGCGCCGCGCCTGGATCGGCTCGCCGGCGAGGAAGCGGCGCAGATCCTCGGCCATCTCCTCGGCCGTTGGGTAACGCCGTTTGGCCTCCTTGTCCATCGCCTTAAGGACGATGGTTTCCAGGTCGCGCGGGATATGGCGATCCACGGCACGCGGCCGGGTCGGCTCTTGGCTCTTGATCTGGTCGATCAGGCGCAGCCGGTCACGCTCCGCGAACACAGGCCGCAGCACCAGCAGCTCGTACAGCGTCAGCCCCAGCCCGTAGACGTCGGCCCGCTCGTCGCCCTCGCCCCGGAAGCGTTCGGGGGCCATGTAACGCAGCGTGCCAACAATGTCGCCGGTAGTGGTCAGGGCGTTGTCCTGCGTCTTGGCCAGACCAAAATCGGTGATCCACACCACGCCGGCCGTGTCCAACAGCAGGTTGGACGGCTTGATGTCGCGGTGGATGATGCCGCGGGCGTGGGCATAGGCCAGCGCGTTGGCCGTCTGCCAGCCGATACGGGCCACGCTCTGAAAGTAATGGGGGCGGTCTGTCCGCACGCTGGACAGCTCCGTCTGTCCCGGTAGCACGGCCGACGAGGTGGTGCCGGAAGTGTCGGCGGCGCACGGCGTGGGACTCCCGGGTGGGACCGGCGTCTCGACGGTCGGGGAAACGGTCGGGCAAGCCAGGACCGGCGCGAAGCCGGTTCCACCAGGCGCTACGGCCGCTTGGTCCACCTCAAAACGCCCCGTTAGCAGCGACTGAGCCAGTCGATCTACCGCCGGACGGGTCGCATCCATCCAGGGGGAAATGGCATCCGCCTCTTGCAGTCGTGTATCGTCACGGGGCGGATTCCCCCCGCTCGGGAGCGATGGCGCTCGCAGGCGGCGCAATTCCTCAATGATCTGATCGAGGCTCTGGCCCTGAATGAACTGCATGGCGTAATAGCAAGTGGCGCCGTCCTGGCCCACTTCAAATACCGGCACGATATTGGTGTGGTGCAGCTTGGCCGCTGCCTTGGCCTCGCGTCGGAAGCGTTCCAAGGTCTGCCGCTCCGCGGCAACGTGCGGAGCCAGCACCTTGAGGGCGACGCGACGACCCAGCGACAGTTGCTCGGCCTCGTAGACGACGCCCATGCCGCCGCGACCCACCTCGCGCAAGATGCGGTAATCGCCGACCTGCCGCAAGGGCGGCGCCTGGGCAACGGCCGGCGTCGGCCCCTTATCCTGGTCTTCCTTGATCTGTTCCATCTCGACCAGGGCCGGGAAGAGAGAGCGGATGTCGTCCGCCAGGTTCGGATACTTGTCGAGGTACTCCTTAAGCGAGGGCCGCTCGCCGCGCCGGTAGCGGGCCGCGAACTCCTCGGCGAGTTGGTCGATCAATTCACACTGCCCGGAGTCGAAGGAGGCCATGTCAGAAATCCTCCAAACCGCCCGGCATGGCGGCAAGCATTTCCTTGAGCCTTTTCAGCGCGCGAACATACGCGCTTGGCCGCCGCGCTCTCCTCGATGCCGAGCACCTTCGCGGTCTCGGCGCGCGTCAGCTCCTCGAAGTGCCGCAGGGACAGGACCTCCCGGTCGATGGGGTCCAGGGTATTGAGCGCTTCCTGGAGGCGCAGCATGCGTTCGGCGCGGACGGCGGCCTGGGTCGGCGAGGTGTGCTGGCCGAGCAGTTGGGCGGCCAGCGCCGCCGAACTGGCCGCCGGCAGCGCCTCGCGGTACAGCGAGATCTCGCGGCCGGCGTCGCGCATGCGTACGCCCAGGTGTTGGCGATGCAGCCGCGTCAGCCGTTCGCCGACGACCAGCCGCAGCCACAGGAACAGCGGCAGCCTCGGCTCGCGTAGGTATTCCTCCAGGCGCGTCGCCACTTCCAGGAAGGCCTCCTGGATCACGTCGGAGGCATCCAGGCGCACTTGCAGCCGCCAGTCCAGGCGCATCTCGACCATTCGGCGCAGCCGGCCGCGATGCCGCGTGAAGAGGTCGTTGAGCGCTTCCCGGTCCCCCGCGCGAAGGCGTTCGATCAGCCGCACCGAGTCGGTCGAGTTATTGTCCATGAGGGAGTCCATAACGGAGTACCTGCGCACAGCGCGTTTCCGGGACAGGCCGAAATGAATTTTTTCAGAAAATCTCCCACGGAGCGTGCCGTGCCCGATTCGAAGTATTTCCGATAAATCTAACGGTCTCTTTGGAGTCAGGGCGGATGCGGTTCGTTGCCCGCCGGCACGAGAGGTCGGTGGTATCGGCGCAAGGGCCGCCGCTGCCGTCCTTTGGGGCCAGACGGTCCCCAGCCGCTGCCCTGCGCGGCACACCCGGTTGATCACTGCCATCCGGAATTGTTGTAGGTGGGCCTTGGCTTTTTGTCGCCTGGGCCTCGGAGAACTGCACAGACGGCGACTCGAGCGGCCAGCGGGGCTGTGTCGGCTGCTCTCCTGCTGAGTTTGGACCATCCAGATCGTTCCGGCGTTGGGTCATCGCCTGCCTCTTTGGCAGGCCTGTCCAGGGGAGATTACCGGCCTGGAACGTCAAAACTCATCAGGCGTAGGCGCCGGCTCTCCGACAGTACCACTCGGAAGCCTCAGGAATGGGCCACATCGACTTCGCAGTGGAAGTCGGCTCCTGCAGAGGAGACTGACTCCCGGCCTGGCGTGCTTACCCGCGTGGCGAGACCGTTCAGGCCGCCCTCTGTCGCGCTCCCGGCGGACTCCGAGCCGTGGATCCGGCGATGGCAGAAACCGTTTACAGGGAACGCTTCGCAGAGATGTCGCAGAAGAATCGGCAAGGCTATAGCAACGCCGTGACCTAGCTCGCCCAATCTTTGAAACTGCCGGAATTGGTCTTAGGCGGGATCAGCTCATAACCGGCCTGTGTCGCGGCCTACCCGTACCTTTCAGGACCAGCTGTGTCACCGCCCGTAAGCATCTGCTGGTAGCAATCGGTCCAACTACAAACGGGCTGCCTGTACAGCCCGCAGGGCAACGGACCTCCTGTCCATTCGCCCCTTTCATCCGCACGCCTCGCCGCGCAAGCTCAGCGGTAAGTTCTCGCCGGCCGGAAACCGAAGTAGAGGTTACGGTTCGTCGATGCAAAGAAGTTGCGGCTGGCCGAGCGGACGTACGACGCTTGATTGAAGAACGAGCCGCCTCGCAAGACACGGCTATTTTGACTATTTATAATATAAATGTATTTTTTATCTTCTATGGTCTCGCCATCTTTCACTGTCGGATAGGTGTCGTAAATCTCCTGGCACCACGTAAAGACGTTGCCGTGCATATCGAACAAACCCAGATCATTCGGCTTCCTGCTCCCCACCGGCCACGCCCGCTCCCCAGAGTTCTTCATGTACCAAGCGTACCGGGGCAACAACTCCTCTGTCTCGCCATAATACCGACTCGTCACCGCGCCCGCGCGGCACGCACACTCCCATTCCGCTTCCGTCGGCAACCGATAACCCGTCAGGCTCAGGAAGTCCTTCCGCAACGCCGTCACCTGGGGCTGGCGATCCACCAAAAAATAACTGGAACTGCCGGCCGCTACTAAGGGATGACGCTGCAATAGCATCATCACCGCGGCGCTAACCTTCTCCTCCGACAACCCTTGCGCATTCGTCTCGTAGCACCATTGTTCCGGAGGGATGCCTTCCTGCTCGCTCAGCCAGTTGCAATACAGCGCTGCGTGGAACCAGTCCACGATGATGATGGGGCCATTCTCCTCTGGGCTGAATTGCTTCATCAAAAGGGCTACATGACCGCCCGCTTCAAACCACGTCTCAAGCTTGCTAGCCCGGAGAAACCGGCGAAACTCTTGCACCGTCACCGCCTTGGCCGCCAGCGCAAAAGTCCGCCCGATCCGCCTCCTGTGCTGGGATTCAGTTGGGGCCCGTCCCTCTTCCGTGGACGGCGACCCCATTAGGAACTCCACCGGACCAGGGATCACCACCATCGTCTGGCCCTGATCGTTGACGTACCACTGCGGCGGCGTCTTTTCCTTTTCCCTTCGGAGAGACTGCTGGATGCTTGCCAACCGCTTGTCCCGTTGTTCCTTATCCTGAGCCCATTCGTCGTTGACTTGCTTCAGCCACGGCAGCTCTTGCCCCTTCCGCAGCAACCATTCCACCGCTGCATGAAGACCCGGATCGGCTTCGCTGCGATACAGTGTCTGCAACTTTGGCACCAGGGTCTTCCGCATGTTGGGCGAGAATTCATTCTCGCTATATTCGCCCAGGCTCAGGACCAAGGCGCGGCGAATCGTCACGTCCGGCTCCTCGTCCAACCTCTTGACAAGGGCCGCGGCATCGACCCCCAGCGGCGACAGGTGATGGATCAAATAGCTTCGTAACCGGGGATCATCGGGTTGATCGCTGCGCCGCAAGAGCGGCCAGACCTTTTCCGACTGGTTCAGCCGAAGCAGCGCCACCGCCGCATTCGCCTGCCGCTTAGCTAGCTTCTCCCGTTCTTTATCGGAGGAAGGCAGTTCGGGCGGGAGTTTCTTGTCGATCTCGGCTGTCAAAAGCATCGCGGTTTTCTCGCCTTGCTCCTTGAGCTTGGGATAGATGACGGCAAATTGTTTCTCGTCGGCATCCATCAGCAGATCGGCCAGGACTTGCGAATCGTCGGAAGCGTAATCGGCCAGAAGGCTCGTCGCCACCGAGCGCTCGGCGGCTCGTTCGGGAGATTGATCCCGATAGACCTCAGACAGCGGTTTCAGGAGGGAGTCCTTAACGGGCCGATACGCCTCGCTCCAGTACAGCAGAAAGACGGGCGTTTCCCGAACAAGGTCATTAACGACCAGAGCGTTGTATTTGGCCCACTTCTCGCTTACCGGGTCGTACATTGCCAACGCCGCTGCCGCGCGCAGACGTTGCAGTACCTTGCCCTTTTCCGGTGTTTCCACGATTGCCCAAAGCTTGCCGAGGAGTTGATCTTTGTGCGGCAACAGAGCATCGCGGAGGACGGAAACCTCGCCCGGTTCCGCGGCGAGGAAGCGATCGGTGAGATAGTTGACCTGGGAAGCGTCCACGGGCAGCAGGGCCAGGCCGGTATGGAGTTTCTGTCGAGAGTTCACCCCCGCCTTGTCATTCTCTTCCTTAAGTAAAGGATCAGCCCATTGGCGGAACTTGGACAAAGTGTCAAGGATGACCGGCACCTGAGCGGTATCCGCATTAAGAAGGCTTTGCACCAACCCGGCAGCATAGCTGGCCTTCCTGCGCTCTTCGACCTTCGCACGAACACTCAGGCCGGTCGCTGCGGCCACGGCTAATAGCACGGCAACCAGCGCGCCCGCAGCGCATGGAGCCGAGCCGCCTTGTTCATCATCTTGCGTTGCGGCGGCGTCCAGTTCTTTTTACACGTCAGCCAACGGAGGCTGCACCATTGATACAGCGACGGCAATTGCCGATTCTCCGGGCGGGCGTTCCACACCGCCGCTCGATCCGCCAGCAGCAATTCGGCCCGGCCCCGACGGGATTCCTTCTGCCTGCGCGTGAGCCAATCCCGTAAGGACGGCACTAGATAATCGTGCGTCAATTGGTAGTATTTGGCACCTGCCTGGACGGTGGCTGGGTTGGCATCTTCTTTGCCTTCGGGATCAGTCGGCGTGATGAGACGAATCTCGCTGTCGAGGATGCGCAGCAGGTCAACAAAATCCCCCGGACGACTCGCATAACCCGACGCCTCCAGCAACTCCTCTTGGGAGCGCATGTGGCCCTTGATGTCGGTGCCGGTTTCGGGCAGCAGGGCTTTGAGGACTGCCTGGGCTGCCTTCTGGTGCAGGCGATGTTGCGGCGGAGCGGTGGATGCCGTAAACGTCTCTTCGAGGAAAGTGACGCCGACGCCTTCCGTACCGCCGACTTCCCGCAGCGTGGCCGGGGTCCAGGGCTTGCCTTTGACCATCTCGGCAAACAGAGCGAGCCGAACGGAGATGACTTTGTCATCTTGAGCCAAGCCCGAAACGGACTGATCAAGGAATGCTTCTTGGTCTTTACTGAGTTCCTTTTCCGGTAAAGCCCCAAAGGCCCGCCCAAAAGCCGTTAGCATCTTCTTGGCATGACGAAGATCGAACAGATCAACGAGCCGGGAGTTTTCGCCCTCAAG
Organism: uncultured Planctomycetota bacterium; assembly: GCA_963767535.1. Taxonomy (GTDB): domain Bacteria; phylum Planctomycetota; class Planctomycetia; order Gemmatales; family Gemmataceae; genus JAJPHU01. The sequence goes on along the minus strand of CAVYEC010000003.1, from coordinate 737,882 downwards.
AACTCGAACCTCCAATGCCTGCATGAATCGGCTTTCCGCGAGCCAGAAATCGTCGCGCACCATGACGATGGCCTGTAAACGCCCGCCGTCGCATTGCCGCAGGGTTTGCACCAAATCCGTGTTCTCCTCGCTTCGCTCGGCGTGAAGCCACTGCTCAAACTGGTCCAGAACTAGCAAGACCTTTTGGCCCGCTTCCGTATACCGTCCCTGCCGCAACGCCGCTGCGGACTCAATCAGTCCCAGGTCACCCGACAGCCCCGCCACCTGCCGTCGCAAGGTCTTGAGCAAGCGAGCTTCCGTCTCCGCGCCGGTCGCCTCGACGTACACCGCCGTCACCGTCTTCGCCAGCCTCGGCAGCAGCCCGGCCTTCACCAGTGACGACTTGCCGCAACCCGATGGCCCGTAGATTAATCCCACGGCGAACGTGTTCTCGGCGATAGCCGTCTCGACGCGTGTCTTCCAGAAGCGAATGCTGTCGGGCAAGCCGTTCCGATCACATGGCCCCGGCAACAGTTCGAGAAAGAAGTCGGCGTCCGTGGCTTCGAAGGAACGCAACCCCTTCGGCACGATCTTGACGATGTGCTGGTCGGAGGGAGTCGGCATCGGGCTGGGCAACGGTGTGCCTTCCCCTGTCTCCTGCCGCTCCCGGCCGGTTACGACCGACTTCTCCTCGGTGGAGTCAGCCGCCAGGAAGTGCCGCAAGTCGTCGGCGATGTCCCGCGCCGTCGTGTACCGCTCCGAGGCGCGCTTGCACAGAGCCTTCAAACAAATCCGTTCCAGCTCCTTGGGAATGCGGTCGTCAATTTGCCGGGGCGGACGCGCCTCGACTTGGGTGATCAGCTCCAGCAATTTCTCCCGCGCGTCCGCCTGAAACGGACGCCGGCCCGTCAGCAACTGGTAGAAGACCACGCCCAAACTGAAAATGTCGCTGCGGCCATCGACCCGATGCCCTTCGCCGCGGGCCTGTTCGGGACTCATGTAAGCGGGCGTCCCGACATAGCGTGGTCCTGTGCCCACATCCTGTTCGCGTAGGGCCAGACCAAAATCGGCCACGAACGGCTTGCCGCTCTTGTCGAGCAGAATGTTGCCCGGCTTGATGTCCCGATGCACCAGTCCTTGCTTATGAGCAAGGTGCAACGCCTCGGCTACCGTCGCTACCAGTTCCACGGCCTCGTGCATCGACAAGCGGGTTTGCTTGAGCCGGGTGGCGAGGTCCGTGCCGTCGATGTACTTGGAGACGATGAAACAAGGGTACTGCTCTGTACTGCCGACGTCATGCACCGGCACAATGTTGGGGTGATCGAGATGGGCAATGGTGCGGGCTTCGCTCAGGTACGCTTCGGCTTCTTCGGGGATGGTGAGGCGATGACGGTACGGCACCTTGACGGCGACGGGTCGTTGCAACTGGTCGTCGTGAGCGAGGTAGACTAAGCCGAAGCCGCCTTGTCCCAGGACTCGTTGCACCCGGTAGCGACCGATGTATTGAGGCGCAGGCTCCGCAGGCAGCGGTGGGGCTGGTTCCTGTCCTAACTCATCAACGGTCTGCATCGGATCGTTCATAAGCCCCCGTTTTCGCTGGCGGTCGTGACAAAGGATTTTCTGCGCAAGAGATAGTATATCCGTCTCGGCGCGTGTTCGGATCGATGGGAGAATCGCTTTTTCTCAACGAGGACACTCGTTCACAGATACCAACGCGCAAAGTCTCGATGATCAATCGGCAAGTAGGAATTTCAACAGCGCCGCCGACTCGTACAGTTCTGGCCCGTCATGACCTCGTGAATTGGCCCGCCCGGCACCCAGGTTCTTGAGCAGGACGATCTCCGCTTCGCCGCTGAGATCACAGTAGCGGCGGGCAAGCTCTTTCGAGTTGGCGTTCGGCTTGATGAGGTAGGCGATCCGACCCCGCACCCGCAGTTCGACCAACTCACCCCTTTCAGCGTGCCGGCGATCTTCGTGGGAACCTTCTGAGCATTGCGATCGGCATCGGCCTTCGACCTGGGTTTTTCCTTCGGCATCAGTCTGGCCAGGCCGAGCGTGGCCCAGGAGGTGGTGATGCAGGTGATCGGCGTCAACAGTTTCGCGCTACCGGGCTCGCCATTGGGCGTCGATCGGGAAACCCTCGGCACAGGCGAGGGGTGGAAAACATCGGAACCGACGTTCTCCCGACACATATTGTGGTCGCGATTCCTTACCGGCCCGGTAGACCATCCCGCCGGCTGTCCCCAGGAGTACGCGCCTTGAGCACGCCCGTCCGGGTGGGCGGCCAAGGTGACAGCGGAACTCTCGGGCGCCACGGTTACCGCGCCAGACCGCGCGGCGGGCACCACGCCAACGCTGCGGGTCGGTGACCACGATGCCTGCGGTGAGCCATGCAGATTCGGACACGCCTGCAACGTCTGGAGCAGCGTGCTTGGGCTGGGAGAGTCAAGCCTCGGTTGAGACACTCGCTCCGGTGTCTCTCGCCCACCCGATCGATGCGATCGGCAGGGACGTCCCGTCGCGCACGACCTTCAATCGCGTGGCCGGCCTTCTATGGAATCTGGTTCGGCGCTCTTGGGCCCACCCAGTAACGACAACAATAAGACTCGCAACTCGGACCAGTTCTCGGACGCTGCTGCTGTCTCGTAGATGGCCTCGCTTGGTTCGCCTCGGAGCAAGAACTCAACGGCGCTGGCGCCCGAGAGCGACCGAAGGCAGCCTCGACTTCCTCTGTGGAAACATACCCAGCTGCTCGGGCCTCGGATACGGCGAGATACGGCGCGTCCAGGTCGGAGACGAGTTCGGCTACTCGGTCAGCCGAACCAATCGCGAGGGCAGCATGCGCCAGCCCCGTCCAACCGACGGCCCACTCCGCCGCAACCTCGGCGGCGCGGCACCGGAGGTCCGACGACGCCGCAAGCACTGCGGCGGCCACGTCTGGGGCGAACGTGTCTAGCCGTGAACGCTCCACCGTCAATCGCCCTCCTGTGGTCCCACGAGCAATGCACCTGCCGAGGCCGCTATCAGAGCATCAGATCGCAAGATATCGTCATGCGGCCTCGATCCGGTGCCGCGGTTCGTTCGACAGCTGCCCCGCATCTCATTCAGGAAATCAGGCCGAGCTTTTCCCGCAGCGCCACGGCCTGCGGCGTCGTGGCGTCGAGAAAGCCGGTCTCGGTGTTCCGATAGTTCTCCAAGTCATTCGTGCCGATGTACCCCAGCTTTTCCCACTGCTCCAGAAATTCGTCCAAGGTCCGGGACAGGAGAAAGCTAGTGTCCTCGTGCTTGAGGTAGATCACCGCCGGCTCGGCATGGTCAGGATCGTGGACCCACAGCGCCACGCCATCCCCATCGGGGTAATGAACCAGAGGCAGCGCGTGTCGCCAGAACGCCCGATCCAGCGGCCAATCCCGCTCCGTGAGCCACGATTCGCGAGCGTATTCGATGCACTCCTCGCGCGACTCGGCCAGCTGGTCGGCCGGGCAGAAGTGGTCCTCCGTTTCATAGGCTGCGGTCGGCCCACCGTAACTGAAGGAAATCGAGGAAGCCCCCGTGGCGAGGAAGCGGCGCAGCGGCGGGGGCAAGCCGCAATCCAGAGCCTCGGCCAATTCCTCCAGGTCATCCTCATCGAGTGGCGGGGCGATCTCGACGACAAAGTTTCCCTGCCACTCAGCAGGGCTGCGCTTCTGGAGCGCCAACACGAAGCTGCGAAGGTGCTGAACCCACTGAGCGTAATCCATTGTTACTGCACCTCGAACTCCACTACCTCCGCGTAGGCGGGGTCCAGGAACGGTTCGATCTTGCGGAATATGGGCTCTACGAAGACGACCTGCGACCACCAGACGACTGGATACTTCTCCAGCATGGCCGGACAGATCCGCAGTTCGTTCTGCTTGTCGATGCCATGCCGTCGCGGGATACGGAGGGGCCTGGCATCCGGGAACTCTGCCGCGGCCTCCTTGAGCCGGGGCACCACCATCTCGTAGTAACTCCCCACCTGCGCGTGCTGTTCGGTCGAAGCCTGCGGGAGATGCTCGAACAGGTTCCTGGGCCATTCCTTGGATCTCGCAGCTTTTTGCACCGCCGGGTTGTTCTCCCAGCTCAAGTCGCCCAGCGGCGCCACCTCAACGTCAATCAGCTCCGGGAAGCCTACCGCCCGGTATTCGACAAAGGGCAGTGCCCCGAGCATGTCCCGAACGTGTGCGGAGACAACCAGGCTGCTTACGGGCGAGAAGACATCGGGAATTCGTCGGACGTTGTGCGTAATGCGTAATGGCCGTTTCTCCTGGTCGCCGAAGAAGGGAATGCCGCTTCGCCAATGCGGAAACCCGCTAGTCTGCCGGCCGTGAAAGAGCATGTAATGGAAGATGCTCATGCCCGGCTTGTGCAGGGGATGTTCGACCGCAAACGCCTTCATGGTTGCCCTCCGCTAACCGCACGGCCCGGCAGCTCTGACCAGGCCATAGCCCATGACCTCTCCTGTCCTTGTTGCCCCAGGTTCGTGGGGCACCTACTTCTTCTGGGCGAACTTTTCCCGGTCGGCCTGGTCGGGGAACTGGTCCCGATGTGCCATGATGTAGGCATACATCTTTTCCTGGATGTCGCTCCTCGGTTCGCACGTGAAGAACTCGTTGTCCAGGGCCTCGATCCTGGCAACGAACGTTTCCAGGGGCCCTGGCGTATTCTCCCCAGGCGAACTCCTCGGGTAGATCCTGGACATACTGCCGGAAGCCGCCATTGCCCATCTCGGCGCCGAGGAGGTCCACCGTGATGATGTCCCCTCGGCGTCCGTGATGCTGCCTTGCTGCCAGCGGCGCGTCGCCGTTTGGTACATGTCCTCAACGAAGAAAGCTGTCATTCGCATGGGGGGTTGTTCTCAGCTTCTGAATGGGCACCTTTTGGCGGATACACTACCAAGGGAGCCTCTCCACCATCATGCAACAAAATGAGCGGCCCGCACACTTCTGCCAACTTCATCACGATCTCTACCAATTCTTCCGGCTTACCGTAGTGGGCGAAAACGAACAAGGCAGGCTGGTCATCGCCGGTTACCTGCAGCAGGTCAATCTCGATGGCATACGAGCCATCTTCCCGTCGGAGATCAATCTGGATGTATTGAGTTGGTCCTTTTCGAGACTTCTTCTGGGTGCGCCGTTTCAGGCTGACGTGATATTTGGGGAAACTCTCCAAGACGTTGAACACTTGCTGGGGTGTCGGAGCAACGGCTGTTGCTGAGGCGGGCGGGGCGACCACGCCCCGCTTCTCGATCTCTTGACACCATTCTTCGGTCGGTGGGCATACGTACCGTGCATGGCTCATGTCTCTCATCCTCTGTGAAAGCCTGTCGCCTGACGCGCCCTGTTCCTGTCCCGCTTGTAAACTACGTTAGAACCCATTCCGACCAGGTGCCATCTACGTCGATAATTCCTTTGATCGGCAGGCGATTCTCGTAGGGAACCGGAATCGCGGCGCAAATTGCCGAGCCCACGGTGATCAACAGTTCCTTGTCGGTCCAGGTGGGGACGGGCTGAAGAAGGTCTGCGAGAAGGCTCATCGGGGATTCCTCGCGTGTGAGTGGGCGTTATGCGACCGAGAAAAGCTCTCTCCCAGCCCTTCATTCTCTGTCCGGATGAGCAGGTAATAATGTCCCTGATCGGCGCGAGGTCAGCAACAAAAAATCGATGGTTCGATTCGCCGAGTTTTCCGCCGTCCCCTGTCCTCCGGGCCACGCCAAACAAGACTGCCGGCGTCCTGGGGAGACCCTTTTCGCTGGACCGAATCACTCATTCATGAAGGCGCTTCCATGCACGTTAGCGGCGATTGTGGATGTCGCATTCCTTTCGCCCCGTCCGCCTGGCTGACCGGATGGCTGGTAACCCCGATCAAGACGTCGGCCAAGCCGCTGTGCCGGCGGAGTGCGCTGGCGATAATTCTGTCGAAGCACATCCAGAGGTGGCTGATAGAGGAACCACTGTTCCCGATGGAAAAATCTCGGACAACATCTGAACCACCGACGGGCCGGTGCAGGTTCCAATCCACCGGTCGTCCGTGGTCGCTTCTGTCACGACGACCCGGTGAAGGATTCATGTACGGCCGGCCTGAACTTGAGAGTATACGACCGGGAACCCGATCGAGGGCGTCCCGAACGGCCTCGCCACGCGGGTTAGCATGCCAGGCCGTGTGCGCTCTTCTCTGCGATGGGTGAGAGATCGCAGAGCGAGTGTCTCCAACCGTGGCTTGACTCTCACGCTCGTAACTCTTTCGTCCTACGCTGTGCCTCTCCGGATCCGCAACTGACGCGGATTCCGGGATCAGTACGACCATCTCCGGCCCACCTTTCCGCTCAATAAATCTCTCCTTTTTATCTCTTATGACCTTGCGTTTCTCGGCGAAACGAGGCTCACTGTCCACACGGGTTGACCGTTCCATGGACCCCAGAAAGGAGAACCCTTGTGGAGCTGAACATCGTCAACGAGGTCGCGACGCTTGAGCGCCTGACCATCGGCCAACTGCGGCAACGCTTCGCCGAACTGTTCGGCGAGGCCACCGCTGCCAGCAATCGCACCTGGCTCATCAAACGCATTGTCTGGCGTCTCCAGGCGCTGGCCGAAGGCGACCTGAGCGAGCGCGCCGCCGACGCGCCGCCGAACTGGCCCGAGACGCCGACTTACGCCTCAATGCCCCACGCCGCCAAATCGCCACCGCGACCCCGCCGGAGCCGGTCAACGTCCCGACGCCGGTCGATCACCGCCTGCCGCCGCCGGGCACCATCCTGACCCGCCCCTACAAGGGACAACTCGTACAGGTGCAAGTACTGACCGAGGGCTTCGCCTTCGCCGGGCATGTCTATCCCTCGCTCAGCGCCGTGGCCAAAGTCATCACCGGCACGCACACCAATGGCTACCACTTCTTCCGCAATACCCTCAACCACAAGAAGGAGACCGCATGAACCACCCTAGCAAGAAAGCCCCGATCACCCTACCGCTGGTGCGCTGTGCCATCTACACACGCAAGTCCACGGAGGAGGGGCTCCAGCAGGAATTCAACTCGCTGGATGCCCAACGCGAGTCCGCCGAAGCCTTCATCCGCAGCCAAACCCACGAGGGCTGGGCCTGCCTGCCCGAACGCTACGACGACGGCGGCTTCACCGGCGGCAACATGGAACGACCCGCACTGCGACGTCTGCTCACGGACATCGAAGCCAGCAAGATCGACTGCGTCATCGTGTACAAGGTCGATCGCCTCAGCCGCTCGCTCTTGGACTTCGCGCGTATGATGCAAGCCTTCGAGCAGCACGGCGTCGCCTTCGTCAGCGTTACCCAGCAGTTCAACACCGCCACGTCGATGGGCCGGCTGATCCTCAACGTCTTGTTGTCCTTCGCCCAGTTCGAGCGGGAGATCATCGCCGAACGCACAAGAGACAAGGTGGCCGCCACCCGCCGCAAGGGCAAGTGGGCCGGGGGCACACCGCTGTTGGGTTTCGACCTGGACCCCCGCGGCGGACGCTTGCTGGTCAACGAGGAGGAGGCCCAGCGCGTGCGCGCCCTCTTCGCGTTGTATCTGGAGCACCAGTCCCTCTTGCCTGTGGTGCAGGAGTTGGAGAGTCGCGGTTGGGTGGCCAAGCGTTGGCAGACACGCAAGGGGCGCACGCGCGGAGGCCGACCCTTTACCAAGACCAGCCTGTATCGACTGTTGACCAACGTGGCCTATGCCGGCAAGGTGCGTTACAAGGACGAGGTCCACCCCGGCGAGCAGCCGGCGCTGATCGATGCCGCCACCTTCGGCCGTGTCCAGGCGCTCTTACGCTGCCACGGCCCGGCAGTCGGCGCCCCCCGTCCGAACCGGTTCTCCTCCTTGCTGAAGGGCCTGCTGCGTTGTGTAGGATGCGACTGCGCCATGACGCCCGCTCACACCACCCGCAAAGGCAGCCAGCGTTACCGCTACTACACCTGCGTCAATGCCCAGAAGCGTGGCTGGCAGACCTGTCCCTCCAAGTCCATCCCCGCCGCCCAGATCGAGCAACTGGTGCTCGACCAGATCCAGCAGATGGGCCGCGATCCCCAGTTGCTGCACGAGGTGTTGGCCCAGGTCCGCCAAGAGGACGATGCCCGCCTGGCCGAGATGGAGTCCGAACGCGCCGGCCTGGAGCGGGATCTCGTGCGTGGGCAAGGTGAAGTACGCCGCTTGCTGGCGGAGATCGGCGCGGGCGAGTCCAACGGTCGGGTGGTCTCGCGTCTGGCAGAATTGCAAGAGCGCGTCGGTCAGCTTGAGCAGCGGATGACGCGCTTGCGCGGACAGATGGAAACGATCGAGCAGGAGCGGCTGGACGAGGCGGAGGCGACGCGGGCCTTGGCCGGTCTGGACCCGGCCTGGGGCAACATGACGCCCGACGAGCAGGCGCGTGTCGTCGGCTTGCTGGTGTCGCGGGTGGACTACGACGGGGCGCGCGGCAAGATAGCCATCACTTTCCATCCCTTGGGCCTGAAGACGCTGGCCGGCGACAGGCTTGGCCGCAATAGCGAGGAGGCAAGCGCATGAGTACCACCTTGACGATCGAGCTGCCGATCCATTTCCACCGCTGTGGCCACGGCAGCCGCAAAGAGATACGCTCCAGCGTCCAGACGCCCGCGCGGCCGCCCGGTCGCGTGCCGCGCGTGTCCCGGCTGATGGCCTTGGCCCTGCGCTTCGAGGAGCTGGTCCGCACGGGCCAGGTGCCGAGTTATAGTGCATTGGCGTCGTTGGGCCATGTGACGCGAGCGCGGGTCAGCCAGGTCATGAGCCTGCTGCACTTAGCCCCGGACCTCCAGGAAGCGCTGCTCTTTCTGCCGCCGACCCAGCGCGGCCGCGACCCTATCATCTTGGCCGACCTCATGCCTCTGTCCGCCGCCTTGGACTGGCGCAAGCAACGCCGCCTGTGGCGGAGACTCTTGCCGTCGTGATTCAGCGTGGCCCTCGCCCCTATGCCGGCCGGGTAGGCAAGCGTCCCCATCCCGTCGTCGAGGAGGGGCTGCTGCCCGGCGTCCGGCGTTGGGCTGCTGTCGGTATGGACCCTGTACCGAGGGCCGGTACCTCTCCTCGGTACCCTTGGTACCCGAGGCAGCGCTGCCAGTCTTACCTTGTGCCAAAGTGCAAAGGACGTTGCTGTAGAGGATTACGACGAAAATGGGGGCTTTCTTGTCACAGGGGTAGGGGTGGAGAGCCGAGCGTGAGGGAAGACTGCTCTTCATAAGTCGAACCGATTAAGCAATTTACGTTGACAGCGCGGGTGGGCGGCTGTCTGGAGGAGGACGGTTTAGTGTGACAATTGATGACAAATGGCGTCACTTGGGGGTCTTTCGGGATAGGGGGTCAGTTGCACTCGAAGTCTCAGCGGGGAGACGTCGCGCCGGAGAGTTCGGGATGCCGAGGCCGCTCCTTGGCGGCGCAACGGGGTCTGCTGGCGTAGGCAGTAGCCCCTCTCGTGGGGGCCTTGCAGAGGCCGAGATCGGCAGCCCAAGGACGTGAAAACGCGCGGAAAAGGGCGTAGAAAGGGCGGACGCCGGGAGTTATCACTCTCGGCGTCGCGTGTCAACGCCGTAGGCGGCTGCGCCGCCAGACATCCGAAAGGAACGGGAGAGCAAGGGCTTTTAAGGAGTCTTGCCGTCGCTTAAGTTATGGGGTGAGGGCAGCCGGTCGAGGTGGCCGACATTTGATTGGTGCTACGTGCCCGTCTGTCAACTTGGCCCCGGGAGCTCGCGACGACATCATTGGCGGCACGGTCCTTCGTGTCCCCGTTTGGGAAACTGTTCCGGTCCTGTCCTCCCGCGCCGGCGGCCCTCCGTTGTGCTCTTGTTCCCCAACTAACGGAGGCTACCATGACACCACGCAAGCACAAGAACTTTCGCCAACGCCCTTCCGCCCAGTCGCTTCACCAGATCAATCCCCATGCCGCCGGCATCGACATCCATGCCGCCGTCCACTGGGTCGCCGTCCCCGCGGAGTCGGCCCCGCCGCCCCCGCCCGGCCACCCGGTCAACCTGCCCGCACATGTCCGCCGTTTCGGCGCCTGCACCGCTGACCTCCACCAACTGGCCGACTGGTTGACCCAGTGCGGCGTCAAGACGGTCGCCATGGAATCGACCGGCATCTATTGGATCCCGCTGTTCGAGTTGCTGGAGTCCCGAGGCTTCGAAGTCTATCTGGTCGATCCACGTCAGTCGCGGCACGCGCCCGGTCGGCCCAAGAGCGATGTGCTCGATTGCCAATGGCTGCAGCGTCTGCATAGCTACGGCTTGCTCACCGCCTCGTTCCGTCCCGCCGACCAAGTGGTGGTGCTGCGTAGTTACCTGCGGCAGCGGCAGATGCTTCTGCGCTACGCCGGACAGCATGTGCAGCACATGCAGAAAGCCTTGGAGCAGATGAACGTCAAGCTGGCCGAAGTTGTCAGTGACGTGGTCGGCTTGACGGGGATGTCCATCCTCCAGGCCATCCTGCGTGGCCAGCGGGATCCGCACAAGCTGGCCAAGCTGCGTAACGTCAACTGCAAGCGGACGGAGGCGGAGATCGCGCGGGCGTTGCAAGGCAACTGGCGTGACGAGCACCTGTTCGCCCTCAAGCAGGCGCTGGCTTTATACCAGTTCTACCAGCAGCAAATGCGGGAATGTGATGTCCAGTTACAGAGGCAGTTAGGCTGCTTCGCGGATCGTCGGGATGGCAAGCCGCTACCGCAGCGGTCGCGTCCGCAACACAAGAGGGCTCATGGCCCTACCTTCGACGTGCGGAGCGCGTTGCATCGGATGTCCGGCGTGGATCTGAGGTTCTGGAGGGAGTCGATGAGGGCACGGCGTTGGTGATTCTCAGTGAGGTGGGTGCAGACGTGAGCCGGTTCGCCACGGTGAAGCAGTTCACGTCGTGGCTGGGTCTGTGTCCGCAGCACCAGAGTTCGGCAGGGAAGATCAAAAGCCGGCGTGTGCGTCGCGGTGCCCACCGGGCGGGGCGTGCCTTCCGCCTGGCGGTACAGGGTTGCTATCACGCCAAGAATGCCTTGGGTGCGTTCTACCGTCGTATCCAGGCGCGTGCCGGGGCTCCCAAGGCGATTGTGGCCACGGCGCGGAAGTTGGCGGAGCGTGTGTATCGTCTGTTGAAATACGGGGAGGAGTACGTGCGTCAGGACATGGCCGTCTATGAGGCGTCGTATCGTGCGCGTCTGGTGAAGGGTTTGGCGCGTCGGGCATCGGAGTTGGGCTATCGTCTGGAGGCGGTGGCCGTGGCCGAGACGTGAGAGAAAGGGCGGTTGCGGGACAGTGGGCGTGTCGTTAGTCAATGAGGTGGTGGTTGGCCGAGGTCGGTGCGTTGACAGATGAGGTCAGCGTGGAAGATGCGCGCAGCGGTCGAGGCCAATCAGGAGAATGCCGTGTCCAGACCAGACGCTCTCCGGAGCGTTCCTTGGGAACTGCTGGGGCGGCGAATCCGCTCCCGATGGTCAGGCTCCCCGAACGGTCCGGCCTCAAGCCGGCATCCGACGAGAGTTCCGAGAACAGAGTAACGCCCCGGCGAATCACGTCGCTCGTCGGCTGGTAGCGCACGGGGCTTGGACCCACTGATCGTAGACCAGCGGGTTTGAAGCGCGTTGATGGATCGAGGTTTACTTGTCGGTCGCATCTCGGACGAGTTGACCTCGCGCCCGCTTCAATAGCCAACGATCCGGCAACCAGTCGAGCAGTTGCTCCGCCGTCGGCGTCTCGCCCAACGCGAACAACCCCGGCAGTGCGTCGCGGAGGTACGCGAACGGGTCGATCCCCAGATGCTTGCAGGTGCCGACGGCGGAGTACAACACCGCTGCCGTCTGCCCGCCCACTTCGCTTCCGATGACGCCCCAGGCATTACGGCCCAGTGCGATCACGCGAAGCGTTCTTTCGCTCAGGTTGTTGTCCAGCGCCAGGAAGCCCTGTTCGAGGTATCGCTTCAACGCATCCCAGTTGTTCCAGGCGTACCCGATCGCACTCCCCAACGGCGACTTCGGCAACACGCCTGGCTTCTGCTCGTCGAGCCACATCAACAGTTCTCCCCACACCGGCTCGGCGTCGCGTTGCCGCAATTGGCGACGTTGCTCTTCACGCTGCTGGCGCTGGTCCCGTTGCGCCAGGTCGTCCGAGGGCAGCAGCAACGGCGGCAACGACCGTTCGACGGCGTACAAGCGACCGATCATCTCCAGCGCCTTGCTCGCCCGTTCGTCGCCAGCGTCGCCGGCGGCCACGAACTTGCGCCGGGCATGAGCGACGCAACACACGTGCTTCACCCGGCCGTCGCGGTAAAGCCCCTCATACTGGGCCAGCGCGTCCGCCTGCAAGTAACCCGCGTACCCGGCCAGGAACCGCTCCGGCCCTTGGGCCGTGTAGTCACTGGTAAAGTCGAACAGCACGTACGGATAGTCCGCGTCCCCGATGCACGTCCACAGGTGCGCCTTCTTGGTGCGATTCGAACCAGGCACCCGCAACTTCACACCGGTGTCGTCGCCGTGGATCACACGCGACAGCAGCAACCGCCGATGCATCAACTTGTAGAGCGGCGTCAATAACTCCGACGCCCGGAACAGCCAGTCACCCAGCGTCGAGGACGCGATCGTCACGCCCGACCTCGCCAGTTGGCCGGCGAGTCGATGCACGGGCGTGTGGTCGGCGAACTTGGCGGTGACGACGTGGGCCAACAGCCCCGGACCGCACAACCCCTTTGCAATCGGGCCGACCTGAGCGGGGCCAGCGGTCTGGAGGCGTTGCTCGCCCGGCACGGTCTGGGGATTGCAGTGCCGGCAGGCGTAACTCTTCTTGACGGTGCGGAGGACGAAAAACCGAGCGGGTTCCAGGTCCAGTTGCTCGGTGGTCTGCTCCCCGATGCACGCCCGCGACCGACCGCAGCACGGGCACAACTTCTGGGCCTCGGTCAGGTCGTGGATGACCTCGCGACGTTCGAGATGTTCGGGCAGCGGCGAGCGTCCGTGTTCATCGCGCCGGGGCGGCGGCTCCCCGGCGGCGGTCGTGGGCGGTGGTGGGCGGCGCTCGCTGCGGCGACCAAATCGGTGCTTCAGGGCCGCGTCCAGTTTGGCCGTCAGTTCGGCGATCCGGGCTTCGAGTTGCTGGTTGCGGGCCAGCAACTCCCGCACCATCGCCTGGAGCGTGGGAACGTCGGCCGGCAGAGAGGAATCGACCAGTGGTGCTGCGGCATCCATGCCCTTTGAACACCGATCAGGCCGGCGGGTAGCGCGAAGATTTTGCTTCGGGTGGAGAGAAGCGTTTGAAGCGTCGGACGCGGGACAGGTCGATGCCGTCGAGGATCATGGCGAACTGGGCGGCGGTCAGTTCGATCCCGGCGGCCGTGGCTTCAGGGAAGTGGTAACGCCCGGCTTCCAATCGCTGGCACCACAGACACAAACCATGACCGCCCCAGTACAGAACCTTGACCCTGTCGGCCGAGCGATTGGTGAACACGAACAGGTGGCCCGAGAGCGGATCGGCGGAGAGTTGGGTGCGGACCAACTGGGACAAGCCGTCGAATCCCAGGCGTAGATCAACGGCGGAGGCGAACCAGAGTTTGGTGGTAGGTGGAACGGTCAACATGGTCGCTCCTCCAATCCGCGCAGGATCGCGACGAGGAGTTCCGGGCGGACATCGGCGGGGAACCGAACAACGGCCCCGGATGGGAGGGCCAGTTCGATGGGCGTCGCGGGGGCGGGAGGTGGTGTGAGGCGGATGGGCACCACCTTCGGTTCGTTTGGGGTGGGCATGGACGGTTGAGCGAGCCGTCGGCGCCACAGGTAGAAGTTGGACTCGGACACGCCTTCGGTGGCGCAGAACGCGACGACCGTACGGTTGCCGGCCGCGAAGCGTTCGAGGCGTTCGGTCCAGCGCTGGGTTGCAGCGGCGTCAGAACGGGAGCGAGAGGACAAGGCGGACATGGTGACATCCTCCGAAAAAGGGAACGGATGCCATCCACCATAAATCACATGTCAATCACGTGATCCGCCGGGGCGTTACAGAACAGACGGGTCTCGGATAGCTGCCCTCCAACCGTTCGCATCGCTTACGAGATTATCGACACAACCTCGCGTGACCCTATGCCGGTCTCAACCACCCGCCACGAGCCCCCGATGCCGGTCCCCGGCTGAGTTTTCAGGAAGGACGGCCTCGCTAGCCAAGGTGACGCGACTCCAGAACCTGACGAAGCCGCGCCAAGAGCGAAGCGGTAGTGAACGGCTTGTGAAGGAAATGGAGGGAAGGCTCACCGCGGAACCGGCTCATCGCTTCTTGCTCGCTGTAGCCACTCATCAAAATCACGCACGCCTCGGGTTGCAAGGCGCGGATTTGCTTCAAGGCCCCTCTGCCGTCCAGACGCGGCATGGTCAAGTCTAGCAATACCACCATGATCTCCTGGACGTGCTGTTGAAAGACTTCTACGCCTTCCAGGCCGTCGTGCGCCATCAGCACATGAAACCCGGCGTCCTTGAGCATGCGCTCGACAACGGATCGGACGGCCTGATCGTCCTCCACCACCAGCACGGTGCCGCTTCCCCGCCACTCCCCTACGGAAGGAAGGTCAGTCGGGGTCACCACCGCCGGCCCGGCGTGCGCGGGGAATAGTGCCTGAAACGTGCTGCCCCGCCCCGGAGCGCTGTCCACGCGGATGCGGCCCCGGTGGCCCCGCATGATGCCCAGTACCGCGGCCAGACCCAGGCCGCGGCCCGTGAACTTCGTGGTGAAAAACGGCTCGAAAATCCGCGCCTGCGTCTGTGACGTCATGCCGCAGCCGGTGTCCGAGACCTCGAGGCAGACGTAACGCCCCTCGGGCAATTCCTCCTCCAGGTACGGCGAACGCAGGAGCGTGCGATCCGCGTCCAGCGCGTACGTGCGGACGGTGACGCGGCCGCTGTGGCCCTCCAGGGCCTCCGAGGCGTTGGTCATCAGGTTCACGACCACCTGACCCACCTGCGTCGGGTCGGCCTCGACGGCGGGAAGGTCGGCGGCTAGGTCGAACTGGCACACGGCGTTCTTGGAGACGATCGCTTCCAGAAGTGACTTCATATCGCGGACGAGGTCGGAGAGGTTGACGGCCCGGATGAGGAACTTGCCCCTGCCGGAATAGGCGAGGATCTGCTGGACGAGGTCCGCGGCGCGCCCGCCGGCCTTTTCCAGTTCGGCGAGCATCAGGTGCGCCTCGGAGTCCTCCGGCAAGCCCGCCCGCACCAAATGGGCGTAGCCGAGGATGGGGGTCAACAGGTTGTTGAGGTCGTGGGCGATGCCGCCCGCCAGGACGCCGAGACTCTCCAGCTTCTGTCCCTGCAGCAGCTTGATCTCCAGCTGATGGCGCTCTTCCTCGATACGCCGGCGCTCGGTGATGTCGATGGCCGTGACGACCGCACCTTCGACCTTGTTATCCTGGGTCTGGTACGGCCGGATTCGCAGGGAGTACCAGCGCCCCTCGCGATCTTGTACTTCCTGTTCCGCGGCGGTTAGCGTATCAATGACCCGGGCGACGGCCTGCTCGAAGTCGGGGATGCCGAGACTGGGGCGGATGTCCAGGAGGGGACGTCCCACGTCGGCCGGGAGGAGGCGGAAGACCTTTTCGGCAGCGGGCGTGAAACGGCGGACGCGCAGATCGCGGCTGACCATGACGATCGGGATGGACACGCTGGACATGAGGTTGCCCAGGTCGTCGTTGAGCCGGCCCAGCTCGCGGTTGCGGTGCCCCAATTCGTCGTTAACCGTCTCCAGCTCCTCGTTGGTCGATTGCATCTCCTCCTTGGCCGTCTGCAACTCCTCGTTGGTACTCTGCAATTCCTCGTTGCTGGCCAGGCTCTCTTCGTGGGCAGATTTCAACTCCTCGTCGGCGGCCTCGTGCTCCTCGACGAGGGCCTGCAAGTATTCGCGGGTCGCCTCCAGTTCCCGCCGCAGCCGGACGGCCTCGGGTTCGGCCTCGCCCGGCCGGGGCCCGTCCGGCGCAGCCCCACTCTCCGGAGTTCCCGGCGTGGCCAGTGCGGTGCGAGATGGTGTTTCCTCGAACAGGACCAGGAAGCAAAGCGAACCAGGGCCCCTCCCTAGCGGCACCACCTCCACCGTCACCGAACGCATCCGGTCGTCCGACTTGATGGGCACATCCTCCTTGCGGACCGTGACGTGCTCCGCCTTGGCCCGGGCGATGGCGGCACGCAGTTCCATCAGCAATCCGCTGCCGGCCATCTTCAGCAGGTCGAGGCTCGCCGCCCCAGGAGGGTGCTGCAAATACGGCGTGGTGTCCCCCCGAAATTGCAGGACGGTCAGGTTCTCATCGACCAGGACGGCGGCGGGGGCGTATCGGGCCAGGAGGACTCGATCGGCCTCCTTCTGGAAGTCGAGTCCGCTCCACCCCTCCCGGGCCAACTCCTTTGCCGGAAATTCGCCCTCGCGGGATCTCGCGCCGCCGGCACCCCCCTTAAGGTCCAGGGGCGGGCGGGCGAGCGTCTCCCTGCGGGCGTAGATCCGGTGCTCCTGGTCCACCGGCGCGAAGTGGGTCGTGAAGGTGCCGACGGTCTCCGAAGATCCCAGAAAGAGGAGGCCGCCGGGCCAGAGGGCGTAGTGGAACAGCGACAGGACTTTCCGCTGCAAAGTCGGATCGAAGTAAATGAGCAAGTTGCGGCAGCTGATGAGGTCTAGTTGGTTGAACGGCGGGTCGTGGAAGACGTTATGCCGTGCGAAGACGCACAGGTCGCGAATGGCCTCGCTAATGCGGTAGTGACCGTCCACCCTGCCGAAGAAGCGGCGGAGTCGTTCCGGGGAGACGTCCGCGGCGATGTTGTCGAGATAGAGCCCGGCGCGGGCCTTCTCCAGGGCCGCGTCGTTGATGTCCGTGGCCAGGATCTTGATGGGCTGGGAGATATTGTCGCCTTGGACTTCGAGCAAGCCGATGGCGAGGGAGTAGGCCTCCTCGCCCGTGGAACAGCCGGGCACCCAGACGCGGAAGGGGGCGTCCGGGGGCCGGCCACGGAGTAGCGCGGGGAAAACTGTGTGCCGAACCGCCTCGAAGGCCGAGGGGTCGCGGAAGAAGGCGGTGACGGGGATGAGGAAATCCCGGAATAGGGCCTGGACTTCCGCGGGGTTGTCGCCGAGATGGCGGAGGAAATCCTCGCGGCGTTCCAGGCCGCGCAAGGCCATGCGTCGTTCGATGCGGCGAGCGACCGTGGCCCGCTTGTAGTGGGTGAAATCGACGCCGGTGGAGGCACGCAACAGGGCGAACAGCCGGGCGAGTTCGGCGTCGCGGTCGCCCGGCGGGGCCTCAGCTACTTCCGCCGGGGCGAGGCGCAAGTACGGATGGCGCCCGACCCGCGTCAGTTCCGCGGCGATGCCTTCGGGCGGCAAGACCATATCGATGCAGCCGGATGCGATGGCACTGCGGGGCATGCTGGAGTGACGGGCCGTCGTCTCCTCCTGGGCCAGGGTGATGCCGCCGGCCGCCTTGATCGCTTCCAGTCCGAGCGTGCCGTCGGCGCCCCCTCCGGAAAGCACCACGCCGATGGCGTGGCCGTCCTGGTCTTCGGCCAGCGAGCGGAACAAGTGATCGACGGGCATGAAAGGCCCATGACTCTCGGAACGCGGCCGGAGCATCAGCCTTCCCCGCGCGAAGGCCATGCTCGCATCGGGCGGGATGACGTAGAGGTGATCGGGTTCCACCGGCATGCCGTCCGTGGCCTCGTGGACCGGCATCGGACTCATCCGAGATAGGAGTCCGGTCAACAGACTCTCATGGTGCGGATCGAGGTGCTGGACGAGGATCAGGGCCACGCCGGGGGTGGGGGGGAGGTGTCGTAGCACCTCCGTGAACGCTTCCAGTCCACCAGCCGAGGCGCCGATGCCGACGATGGGAGTGCGAAGAGGTGCATCAGGGGGACGTTCCGGCGGAGCGAGCTCGTCGGAAGCCGTTTCGTCGGTCGGGTCCGAAGCGGGGGAGGGCGGCACGGGCTACTCCTTTTGGGATGGTAGCGGATGCGCGGGACGGTAGTTACAGAGCAAACTTGCCCTCGGGGATGAGGCGCGAAGCATTGGATCGGACGTTCTTTCGCGAATGGCTCCTTCCGGAGCCTCGATCCCAGTGACTGAGAGTATCTTCTTGAAAGACCGATTTCAAGGTCTCAGGACCGCTGGTGTCAGGCAACCCGGCGGGAAGTGTTGTCGTTCATCACCCCGTAGACCAAGGAGAAGCCTCGGCAGTATGCCCGCTCGAAGACGACCTATTATTTCTTGGTTTCGCGGAAGAGCGGCGACTCGGCCAGGGTGAAGAGGACGACTTCCTCGCCGGTAGTGGTGCTGATGTCGTGGTGCAGGGTAACGCCCCGGCGGATCACGTGATTGACATGTGATTTATGGTGGATGGCATCCGTTCCCTTTTTCGGAGGATGTCACCATGTCCGCCTTGTCCTCTCGCTCCCGTTCTGACGCCGCTGCAACCCAGCGCTGGACCGAACGCCTCGAACGCTTCGCGGCCGGCAACCGTACGGTCGTCGCGTTCTGCGCCACCGAAGGCGTGTCCGAGTCCAACTTCTACCTGTGGCGCCGACGGCTCGCTCAACCGTCCATGCCCACCCCAAACGAACCGAAGGTGGTGCCCATCCGCCTCACACCACCTCCCGCCCCCGCGACGCCCATCGAACTGGCCCTCCCATCCGGGGCCGTTGTTCGGTTCCCCGCCGATGTCCGCCCGGAACTCCTCGTCGCGATCCTGCGCGGATTGGAGGAGCGACCATGTTGACCGTTCCACCTACCACCAAACTCTGGTTCGCCTCCGCCGTTGATCTACGCCTGGGATTCGACGGCTTGTCCCAGTTGGTCCGCACCCAACTCTCCGCCGATCCGCTCTCGGGCCACCTGTTCGTGTTCACCAATCGCTCGGCCGACAGGGTCAAGGTTCTGTACTGGGGCGGTCATGGTTTGTGTCTGTGGTGCCAGCGATTGGAAGCCGGGCGTTACCACTTCCCTGAAGCCACGGCCGCCGGGATCGAACTGACCGCCGCCCAGTTCGCCATGATCCTCGACGGCATCGACCTGTCCCGCGTCCGACGCTTCAAACGCTTCTCTCCACCCGAAGCAAAATCTTCGCGCTACCCGCCGGCCTGATCGGTGTTCAAAGGGCATGGATGCCGCAGCACCACTGGTCGATTCCTCTCTGCCGGCCGACGTTCCCACGCTCCAGGCGATGGTGCGGGAGTTGCTGGCCCGCAACCAGCAACTCGAAGCCCGGATCGCCGAACTGACGGCCAAACTGGACGCGGCCCTGAAGCACCGATTTGGTCGCCGCAGCGATGCCGCCCACCACCGCCCACGACCGCCGCCGGGGAGCCGCCGCCCCGGCGCGATGAACACGGACGCTCGCCGCTGCCCGAACATCTCGAACGTCGCGAGGTCATCCACGACCTGACCGAGGCCCAGAAGTTGTGCCCGTGCTGCGGTCGGTCGCGGGCGTGCATCGGGGAGCAGACCACCGAGCAACTGGACCTGGAACCCGCTCGGTTTTTCGTCCTCCGCACCGTCAAGAAGAGTTACGCCTGCCGGCACTGCAATCCCCAGACCGTGCCGGGCGAGCAACGCCTCCAGACCGCTGGCCCCGCTCAGGTCGGCCCGATTGCAAAGGGGTTGTGCGGTCCGGGGCTGTTGGCCCACGTCGTCACCGCCAAGTTCGCCGACCACACGCCCGTGCATCGACTCGCCGGCCAACTGGCGAGGTCGGGCGTGACGATCGCGTCCTCGACGCTGGGTGACTGGCTGTTCCGGGCGTCGGAGTTATTGACGCCGCTCTACAAGTTGATGCATCGGCGGTTGCTGCTGTCGCGTGTGATCCACGGCGACGACACCGGTGTGAAGTTGCGGGTGCCTGGTTCGAATCGCACCAAGAAGGCGCACCTGTGGACGTGCATCGGGGACGCGGACTATCCGTACGTGCTGTTCGACTTTACCAGTGACTACACGGCCCAAGGGCCGGAGCGGTTCCTGGCCGGGTACGCGGGTTACTTGCAGGCGGACGCGCTGGCCCAGTATGAGGGGCTTTACCGCGACGGCCGGGTGAAGCACGTGTGTTGCGTCGCTCATGCCCGGCGCAAGTTCGTGGCCGCCGGCGACGCTGGCGACGAACGGGCGAGCAAGGCGCTGGAGATGATCGGTCGCTTGTACGCCGTCGAACGGTCGTTGCCGCCGTTGCTGCTGCCCTCGGACGACCTGGCGCAACGGGACCAGCGCCAGCAGCGTGAAGAGCAACGTCGCCAATTGCGGCAACGCGACGCCGAGCCGGTGTGGGGAGAACTGTTGATGTGGCTCGACGAGCAGAAGCCAGGCGTGTTGCCGAAGTCGCCGTTGGGGAGTGCGATCGGGTACGCCTGGAACAACTGGGATGCGTTGAAGCGATACCTCGAACAGGGCTTCCTGGTGCTGGACAACAACCTGAGCGAAAGAACGCTTCGCGTGATCGCACTGGGCCGTAATGCCTGGGGCGTCATCGGAAGCGAAGTGGGCGGGCAGACGGCAGCGGTGTTGTACTCCGCCGTCGGCACCTGCAAGCATCTGGGGATCGACCCGTTCGCGTACCTCCGCGACGCACTGCCGGGGTTGTTCGCGTTGGGCGAGACGCCGACGGCGGAGCAACTGCTCGACTGGTTGCCGGATCGTTGGCTATTGAAGCGGGCGCGAGGTCAACTCGTCCGAGATGCGACCGACAAGTAAACCTCGATCCATCAACGCGCTTCAAACCCGCTGGTCTACGATCAGTGGGTCCAAGCCCCGTGCGCTACCAGCCGACGAGCGACGTGATTCGCCGGGGCGTTACGGTGCAGGCTCAGCACCTTGCTGTCGGTGACTTCCTGAATCATCGCTTCCAGGAGAGGCCGCGCCGTCTCGATCAGGTGGGTGCGTACCTGTTTGAGCAGATCCCTGCCCTTCTCGGGGGGGAGCGACGTGACCAGTTGCTGTTCGGCCGTGGTCAGGACGCCCTGGAGTCGGACGACGAGGAGGTCGCCGAGCAAGTGGGTGCGAATGTCCTTGGGACCTCGGCCCATGTATTCTTGCTCGAAGCGGCTGATCCCTTCGCAGATCGCGGCCTCGATTTCGCCCTGCGTTTTCATGCCCACCTCGAAATTGTAACGATCCCCGATCGGAGACTGCACGGGCGATAGCGTTGATGTCGCTGCAGAAAAGGAGTTGGCATCTCCCAGGGATGTGAGGAATAGGATACCCAGCGCGGAGCCAGAATACTTGGAGTTCCCCCTGTGTCATCCAGATGCCAGCGGAATCTTCGGGCGTGGGTGGAGGAGTTCGTGGAGCATCTGGGCAATCCAGTCGAACAGATAGGTGACGTCCTTCGGCAAGCCGCCAAGGATGTTTCAGCAACGCTTCCCGCAAACGCTCCCAACCCTCCTCCCCCACAGATTCAGCCACCAAAACGCCCAAGCCACCAGCCACAAAAGACGGCGGATGCTCCGCCAACTCCGCACCAAGAACGACTCCAAGGCGAACTGCTGCTTGATCCCCCGCGTGCCGTCCTCCACGCCCCAGCGACGGCGGTACGCCTTCACGAACCAACGCCCCGTCCGCCGCGGCCGCCGTGCCCGCGGGCTGACCAAAAGCAGCAGCGGCCGCTCGCTGTCGGGCCAACGCCAATGCACCACCAGTAGAAACGCCTCCGCCGACACCTCGGGCAGGCGCACCATGCGGCAGGCCGTGTAACCTCGCCGCGGCCAGGGGCGCGGCCAACATCGGGGCTTCATCTCCTCGGCCAGGGCGGTGACGGCCCGCGAGCGGCCATCGGCCGGACAGACATGGCGGTCGCCTACCAGGCGGGAGACAAAGGCCAGCCCATCCGCCACCAGGGGCGTAAAGAGGTTGCGGCGGTCGAAGCCGCGGTCCAGTATCCAGGTACCCTTGCCGCCGCTGGCCCGGTGGATGGCCCGGACGTGGCGGAGGATCTCGGCATTCTCGCTCGTCGGCGCCCCCGCGTAGGTCTTGAGCGGTTCGATCGCCAGCGGAAACAGTTGCCAGCGACGGACGCGGACGTAAGCCTCGAATAGAGCGTAACCGGGTGCCAGACGCTTGTCAGGGTCGGAGCCATCGTGAATGCGTCCTAATCCTTCCAGTTTTTTGGCGTAATACTTGGCCAGGTCGGTCAAGTCGGCGACGATGAGAGAATCATCGCTGACCCTGGCGGCGGAGTCGTGCAGCAGGCGATCGGCCAGGGGACTCATGTCCCAGTGTTCGCTGCCGAGGTGACGGCTGAGTCGTTTTTCGGCGGCGTGGACATTCTCGGTTCCTCGTCCGACGGCGCGAGCGATTTTGCTGAGGTGGACGTGGTTGGCGATGACCAGTCCGGGGACCATGTCGGTGAGGAATCGTTGTCGCCGGGAGTCGGTGAAGAGTGTTGCGAGTCGTCGGGCGAAGGTGTACAGTCGTTGGCGTACGCGGGCGGAGAAGGTTCGGGGAGCCATCGATGGGCCTCCTTTCGTCTGGGAAGGTGCTACTTCCCACGAGAGGAGGCTTTTCTCTTGCAGCTGTCAACTCCCCAACACTGGGGGAACTCCAACCAGAATACCACTTGCTTTTTCCGCCCTGGGGCGTACAATGAATATTGTCTAAAAAGATTTAAATAGTCTTTGATAGATAAATAACGAGATGCCGTCGGATGACTAGATGAGGGGCAACCCGGCTGTGCCGGGAGGCCCGTTGATGAGTAAGCCGGCGTGGTCGAACTCCCACGGGAGTTCGACCACGCCGGCTTTTTCTGTGCCCGGGTGCGAGGCGATTACCAAGGAAGAACTCGATGGAGAGTCTGGTTCGACAAGCAAGCATTCCGCGACCCGAAAGGGAGGGGCGGCTCATGTCGAAGCGTTTTTGGAGTCTTCTCGGTTTGTCGGAGCAAGCGTCGCGGGCTGATACGCAATATGACCCCGTCTACGGGTTGCCGCTGCGGGCGGTTGACGAGTGGCTGGCACGCAATCCGCGTCTCAGGAAGCCGTCCCCGACCCAGCTGCAGGCGAGCGAGCCCACGGTCAAGGTGATCCCTGCCTTGACCCCGCTCACGCAAGTAAAGCCAGGTATTCCGTAAACGATCTTCACCATCATGGCAGGCACCCATCCCTTCCCGAGTCGGAAGGACCGCCCGCCCCCGAACGTCCTGAGGAAGTGTTGGTCGCCGACGCCCGTGCCGGGTTGACCCCTTCCGACATGATCGAACAGCGACTCCAGTATCTGTTGCGTGGCGCACCGATGGTGGGGATTCAGGCGGGGCAGGAGTTCGAGGTCGCACAAGCTCAGGCGTCCGCGCCAGAGAACTCTCCTGGGCGAGGCGCTGCATTCAGAAGGAACCCGTTATGCGTGTTGTCCAGCCAGGTGACAAGATCCAGGTCCATTACGTGAAGCGCTTTCAGGGGGGCGGCACCGTCTCATCCCGCGGCAAGGCACCCACCGAACTGATCGTCGGCACCGCTCATCCGCGGCTGCCCAGACTGGAACTCACGCTGGTCGGCCTGGCCGTGGGAGAAAGCAGAACTCTCTTTTTGCCCGCCGAGCAGGCCTACGGGCCGTTCAATCCCAGGCTGATCCGGCGCCTGGCGCAGGCGGTTCGCCGAACACAAAGACCTCTCCGTCGGGCAGTATGTGCGGGTCTGGGACCGTCAGCACCGCCGCCGCCTGGTCCGGATCGTGGAAATCGGAGAGATTGCGGTGGTCGTGGATGCCAACCGCCGTTGGGCCGGCCAGTCCCTGGAGTTGGAAGTGGAGGTGCTGGCCATCGACAAACCGGAAGTCACTTCAGGGGCGGGCAGGGGGGCGGAGGGGCAGCCCTTCGATATGGAGAACCTCCGGGAGAATCACTAGCGAGACGATGGCGCCAGCAATAAAATCGTATCCGGAGGGGATATGTCCATAAACTGCGATATCATCCTGCGGTGGGACTCAATGCCAGAACAACGAAGGGCAATCGGTGCCGCGTTATGGCGCTGGTGCAGCCATGCGGCGAGGAGTGGTATGTACCCCTACCTCGACAACCAGGAGTTCGCCGATCTGCTTGCGGGCCGGCTCCCTGCTACGGGGCCTACGGCGTGGGAGGATGGCCAGCCGCACGTTCGGTTCTCAGTCCCAGGCAACCCCGCCCGCGATGGCGAGGCGACGATCGAAAGCCTGCGTCGGGCGATACCGAGTGAGGGGGTCGAAGCGATCCGAGGGGTGGCCTGAGCAGGTATCTTGCGGAAGTCAAACGCCGGTCTAACGAGGCCAATTCGGAAGAGAGGGAACGATGGAATGGTATTGGTGGGGATTGCTCATCGGCTGGTCACTGAGTGGACTCATCGCCTTGGCGATGAATATCCGGGACCACCCGGCCATGCAGTTAAATATCGGCTGGGCCGAGGTATGGCCGGTTATTTTCGGCCCCTTCTGGCTCATGATCAAACTATGGGACTGGTTGGGCGGTGGGGCGCGGGGGGTATAGCCTTCCCGACCGATGGCGTTTTCCAGAAAGGGATGGATCGGCGCCCCGACTCCGGACTTCGGTTCGAACTTGCGGGGTTGCTGACCCGAAGACCCCCTTTCGTTCATTAACTGCCCGACTCCCGGTCATCCTTGGGAGAAACGATGGCAACGAAACAGAAAGGTCCGCAGGATACGACTCGGGAGAAGCCAGGGCATCCGCAGCGGGACGCGGTGATCGGCAAACACGTCCTGCATACCCTGGGCCAGCCAAGCGACCTACAGAGTGTACAGGTCCGACATCTGTGGGGAAATCACTACCGCGTGAACGTCTTTGCCGGCGCGAATGTGGCCTCTGCCAAGGTCACCCACAGCTATTTCCTGGTAGCGGACAACGATGGGAACGTCGTGGCATCAGCCCCGAAGATCACGAGGCGATATTGACCTGTGAAGGTTGAACCCACCGCTTGGTGGGGTCTTGCGTTACTTCAAGAGATCGTATGCCGGGTGCGCTGCCGTGGTGTACGGCATCTTACTCGATAGGCCCAGAAGAAAGGATCTACCATGATCGCGAAACAGGAAGCCGCGTCCCAGCCCATCGCCCCGGCCTCCGAGGGGGCGCGGCAAGCTCGACCCTGGCCCATGCCCCCCTGGACCACCGCCGAGCATCAGCAGCGGATCGTGTGGCTGAGTCAACGGATCAACGCTTACGTTGCGTTCATGTGTCGGGCCGGCAACCTGGACGGCACCTCCGCCGAGGCGAAGGACAAAGCAGTCGCCGCCTTCTACGAGCAAATGGTCGTCGTGGAACGCGAACTGGGCCGTATCCACGACACCTTCCAACTCGGATGAGATCGGATTTTGCCGAGGGAGAGCCGCTGCCGCGGACGCCGTCACAACCAGCCGAGTATTCCCAGGAAAACCGTCCTGAAAAAGAGTAAGACGTATGCAGCAATCTCTGTCCGAATCGAACCCCCGTACGTCCAATATCCAGCTGCTGTTGGCCTACGTTGCCGACCTGGAGTTGGAGGTGGACCGGCTCCGGAAACAGGGACAATTTGTCCGGCATGAGGTGCTGGGGGCCTTGAAAAGGGTCCAACACCTCTGCGCCGACGCATCGGCGGCGGGGAACACGCTGCCGCCGCTCCCGGATATTAACCAGACTGCCAAGCAAATGATGGTGGTGCTGCGAGACTTGCAAGACTCGCCCGGTTACCATCCAGCCCACGACCAGGTGACCGCCATCGCGGTGCGCCCGCTGGTCGAACAGGTGTTCCGCTGGCAGCAGCGGTTAGTCGGGGCACCGGAGGTAGTCCTCCGCATGGAACTGGAGAGTGAGCATGTGGAGTGGTTCCCCGCCCGCTTGCGGCATATCCTGGATAATCTCCTCTCCAACTCGCTGAAATACCGTGACCCCGGCAAGGCGGAGGCTTGGGTGTGCTTGGGGTTGCACGTATCGTCGGAAAGCTACGAGTTCCGCGTCTCGGACAACGGCCTCGGCCTGCAACCGAGTGAGCACCAGCAAGTGTTCGAGCTTTTCTACCGGGCGGCCCCCGCTCGGGCGGCCGGACTGGGAGTCGGATTGGCCGTCGTCAGGCTGCTGGTGGAGCAGAGCGGGGGGACGATGACGGCGGACTCCGGGGAAGGGCACGGGACCAGCTTCGTGGTGGTCCTGCCGCGCTACGACGTCGATGACTACCTCACCTGAGGCCCCCGGCGCGTCTACCCCTACGTTTATCCTCGGGATCACGGTGCGGTAGGCCGCAAGCCGATAAACGCGACAAGACGAGAGGTCAAGGGAGGGAAAAATGGACGGAAATGCCGGAGTGTTGATTGGGGTGATAGCACTGGTGTTTACGGCCCTCGCGGCCTTTACCGCTTACCGCTGGCGGCAGCGGCGGCGGGTCTTCCGGGTTAAGGAGTGGGTCAATGGTTACCTGCGGACCCGGTACGGCGAGTTGCCGGATCGACTGGACATTAACTGCTCGGACGACCCGCTGTGGCCGGTGTTGGTAGCTTTCGACCTACCGCGTACGGGGGTCCGGCACCGACTTCGGTTTGCCTGCCACGGGCCGTCTTCCTTGTCCCTTCTGGCGGAGAAGGAAGACGCTCGATAGCGGAACTGTTCCGATGAACTGCCGATCAGCCGAAACCGAAGAACAGGGGAGATCGCCGATGAGTATGGAGAACACTCGATCGAAGGTACCGAAAGATCCAGGGCCAACGGCTCGGGAGCTTGAGCGAACCAAAGATGTGGAGATGCACAAGCGGGAGACCCTGAACGCGCTCGTCGGAGAACAGGTGCTCCATGCCCTGGGCGAGCCGGAAGGTTTACTGAACGTGCAAGTCCGGCCGCTGTGGGAGGGGCACTACCGGGTGAATGTTTTCGTCGGCGTTAACGCCACGTCCGCCAGGGTTGCCCACAGTTACTTCGTGGTCGCGGACGATGAGGGGAGCGTGCTCAAGACGACCCCTTTGATCCGGCTTCAGTATTCGCGCACCTGAGAAAGAACCTATCGCGCCCGAAGCATGGAAGGGAGCCCAGGAAGGCTGGCGGCCATGCCCGAGGGGTCGGGGGGACGGGATGGAAATCAGGTGCGGGGCGATAATCGACTTGTTTTCTCCGATTTGAACGGTAGAATTAATATTATCACTTGGGCCAGACTTAACGCCTGATCGGCCCTGATAAAAACTTGGCCCGAATTCGTTGGATGACTAGCCAAAGGGCAACTGGCCGCGCCAGGGGTCCGTTGACGAGTAAGCCGACGCGGTGGACACCCCGATGGTGTCCACCGCGTCGGCTTTTTTTATCGGTGGAGTAGATGCGATGGACTCAACTGCCAAGGGGGAGCCGATGGACCGGATCTATCCGAAAGTGGCGCGACGGCAGCGAAAAGCGCACCCTTCAACCGTCGCACCTCTCTTGCCCTTGGCTCCGAAGTTGATGCTCGTCTTCTGGATGCTCCTGGGCTGCGTTGCCGGGATTACGCTCGCGCAAAGTGTGTGGAGGATGGCGGGCTGGAGTACCGGGGCCTTCGCCATCGCCTTGCCCGTTGGGGCCGTCGCCGGGGCCGTGGGAGGAGGGTTGGTCGGGCGGATCACACGCCCCCATTTGCTGGTGCTCGTCATGGCACTGTTGGCCGGGTGGTCTGTCGGGGCGCTTTGCGGCGGACTCGCCTGGGCCGAGACCGGACAGATCGCTGGCGGGTTCGTCGGGGCGCTCGCAGGAGGACTGACCTGGACTGTGTGGCTGCTGCCGCGACGGAAGAACGAGATTTAATGACAATCCTTGGACCGGCTCCGCGACCGAGTCAGCAGGGAGACGCAATGGACCCAACTTCCAGGGATGAAGCCGATGGGCGAGCCATTCCCATGGCGAAGCAGATTGCCCGCGCGGCGATCGCATTCGAGCAGGAGACCACGGGCCACACGCCCAAATCGGTGACCGTGGTCCTCAGCGACCAGACGCTGGTAATCACGCTGCACGGGGCCTTGTCGCCGGCCGAAAAGGCACTGGCCGCGAATCCGGGCGGCACCGCTCAGGTACAGGAATTTCACCGGCAGCTGTTCGCCAACGCCTCGGACACGCTGCGTCAGGAGATCAAACGAATCACCGGCGTGGAGGTGCGCGAGGCGACGGCGGAAGTGGAGTCGGGCACGGGCACGGTGGTGAAAGTGTTCACCAGCGGCACCGTGGTACAGGTGTTCCTGCTCGCCCAGAGCGTACCCCCGGACAGTTGGAGCGGCAGTGGACGAGAAGGTCACGAAACATCATGGAGGTCTTAACATGTTGGTCTTGTCGAGGAAAAGCCAGGAAACCGTTGTGGTCGGGGGGTCCGCCAACTTCGAGCACATCCTCAAAGTCACGGTGCTCGAGATCAAGGGCGGGAAGGTGAGGCTGGGCTTCGACGTCGCGGCCGATGTCCCCGTCCACCGCTTGGAGGTGTGGGAACGAATCCGCGGCTGCGGCCCAGTAGACAACCCGACATCACGCCCTGCTGTGCCTACGGCCTGATGACGCCTAGATGGTCTGTCTAGCTGAGATTGCCATCAAAGGGCCTGGATGGCATTTCACCAACGAAGACCGGCCCTTTTGATTGGGAATCCGACCATGTTACGCTTGGCAATCCTGTTTCTCATAATCGCCGCATTCTTCGGCTTCCCGGGAGTGGCAAACTACTCCTGGGAAGGGGCGAAGATCCTCTTCATCGTCTTCCTGATTCTCGCGGTGTTGTCTTTTGTGGGACACGGGTACCGAAGTCGGTCTTTCTGGGGGTAATGGTTGGGGGCGTGAACGGCTGAGGCCGTTGCTCGACGAATGAGCAGTTTGTTCGGCCAGCGGTTCTGCCGGCGGGTCGCTGGCTTTTGCCCAGCGGCCCCTATGCCGTGCTTCTCGCCATGCCTTGATGGCCGCTCCGAGATCCTCCAACCCGTGAACGGATACCATACTTCCTTCGCTCAGGGAACAACACCAGGAGGCAACGCGTGCCTATCATTCGACCTCTGTTCGTATCGACCTATCCGCCGGAAGAGTGCGGTCTGGCGACTTTCACCAAGGATACGGCCGACGCGGTGGACTTGGCGGCATGGGGGCCGGTGTCCTCCTTGGCCGCGATCCAGAAGACACGCTCGCTCCATGCTGAAACCCCGCGCGTGGCCCACGTCATCGACAACAACCGCCCGGACGCCTACCGCCTCGCCGCGGCGGTGGCCAACGACGGACCCTGTGACGTGGTGAGCTTGCAGCACGAGTTCGGCCTCTACCCCGGCGAATGGGGTGCCCGCGTGCTGGACTTCGTGCGCGCCTGCCGCAAGCCCATCGTCACCACGCTCCACACGCTTATGACCCAGCCGGCCCCGCTGCCCCGGCGTTTGATCCAGCGTTTGGCGGGCCATAGCCAGGGCATCGTGGTCATGACGAAAGTTGCCGCGAGGCTCCTGGCGAGCGTTTACCAGGTGCGGGGTTCGCGCGTGCAGGTGATCCCCCACGGAGTCCCGGAGATCCCTTGGGGACGCGACGACACGCACAAGACGCGGCTGGGCCTCGCGGGGCGACCGTTGCTTTGCACGTTCGGACTCATCAACCGCGGTAAGGGGCTGGAATACATGATCGAGGCCATGCCCCGGATCGTGGCCGCCTTCCCGGAGGTCCTGTATCTGATCGTGGGCGCCACCCACTCGCAGGTCCAACGTCAGGAGGGAGAGGTTTACCGGGAGGGCCTGGCCCACATGGCCGAGGCGCTGGGCGTCGGCGCGCACGTGCGTTTTGTCAACGAATATCTGAGTCTTGCCGATCTTCTGGGATACTTGCGGGCCTGCGAACGTGTACGTTACCCCCTATCCCGGAAAGGACCAGATCGCCAGCGGTACGTTAGCCTATGCCCTGGCGGCAGGGGGGGCGGTGGTGAGCACACCCTATCTGTACGCCGAGGAGGTGCTGGCCGAAGGGCGGGGCCTCATCGTCCCATTCGCCCGGAGCGATTCCCTGGCCGAGGCGACGCTACGTTTCCTGCGTGACACCGCTTTCCGGGTTGAGACGCAGCGCAGAGCTTACGACTATGCCAGGCCGATGTTTTGGTCGAACGTAGGCCGGCAGTATTTCGAGTTCTTCAGCCAGGTCGTGTCGGCAAGTGAGAAACGATTGGAACGGCTGGACCGCGGGATTTTCACAAAGCCGAGCCATCGGAGCCAACTCCTGAACCTAATGCACGGAGGACGGTAATGTCCATCGGTGACGGTATCTCCTTGGCTCATCTGGATCGCATGACGGATTCGACCGGGCTGATCCAGCATGCCATCTACGGTATCCCCCGGCGGGAGAGCGGTTACACGACCGACGACAACGCCCGCGCCTTGCGTCTCTGTACCCGGTTGTGGAGCCGGCACCCGGACAAGCGCATGCTGAGCCGGGTGACGGGATACCTGAGCTTCTTGGAGTATGCCCGTCGCCCCAGCGGCTCTTTCCATAATTACCTGAGTTACCAGCGCCACTGGCTGGATGCGGAAGGCAGCGGCGATTGCCAGGGCCAGGCGATCCGCGCCCTAACGGAGGTGCTCGGTAGCACTCTATCAGGCGATTACCGCACGTTGGCTCGGGAGTTAGTCGAAGGAGTCCTGCCCACCCTCGCGGACCTGCGGAGTATTCGTGCGCAGGCCTACGTGATTCTGGCTTGGGGGCACCTGTGGATGGCGGGGGTGAAAGACGTCGAGCCGCTGGAAACGATTGCCCTGTTCGCGGCGCGGCGGCTGGTGGAATGCTACCACCGGGCCTCGTTTCCGGACTGGCTGTGGTTCGAGTCGCGCATGACCTATGCGAATGCGGTGTTGCCCCAAGCCCTGTTCCTCGCCGCCCGACGCTGGCCGAAGGAGGCCTTCCTCGAAGTGGCGAAGGCGTCGTTTGACTTCCTCGACCGGGCAACCACCGTGGAGAACCTCTTTTCGGCAGTTGGAAACAACGGTTGGTACTCACCAGAGGGAGACAAGGCCGTCTACGATCAGCAGCCGGTGGAAGCAGCCACAATGGCCGAGGCCGCGCTCGCCGCGTATGGGCTGCTCGGCGAGGAACCCTATCTGGCGGCCTTCTGCCGGGCCCACGGCTGGTTTCACGGTCACAATTGTTTGAAGCGGCCTCTCGTCGATGTCGCGTGCGGCGCCTGCTATGACGGCCTCCAGGCGTCCGGCGTGAATCGGAACCAGGGAGCGGAATCGACGCTCGCCTACTTGTGGGCGGAATTACAGAACCTGGAAATCCGGCAAACGCTAGACGACAACTGTAAGGATGCAGTTGCCAGCGCCTAACGCCGCGGAACGGTACACAAGCCATCGCTCCTCCAAGGAAATCGGCATGCTTCGAGAATCGAAAACACCCAATCTGTACGCGGAGCTGTTCCATCGCCATTCCGCTAATCCGATCCTCACGGCGCGGGACTGGCCCTACCCGGCCCATACGGTGTTCAACGCCGGAGCGTGCCAGATGGGCGATGAAACAGTCTTGCTGGTCCGCGTCGAGGACCGCCGAGGACATTCGCATCTGACCGTGGCCCGGAGCAACGACGGCGTATCGAACTGGCAAATTGACTCCCGGCCCAGTTTCGCCCCTGATCCGGCGCATTACTCGGAAGAAGCGTGGGGCGTGGAAGACCCGCGGCTGACCTGGGTCGAGGAGCGCCAGGAGTGGATCATCGCCTACACGGCCTTCTCGCCCAGCGGGCCGCTGGTATCGCTGGCGGGCACGACAGACTTCACCTCCTTCTCCCGACTCGGCCCGGTCATGCCCCCGGAGGACAAAGATGCGGCCGTCTTCCCCCGCCGCTTCGGCAAGCGCTATGCGATGATACACCGGCCGGTTTCCGCCGGGAGTTCGGGGGCGCACATCTGGCTATCCTTCTCGCCGGATCTGGCTCACTGGGGCGATCACCACATCTTGCTGCACGCCCGGCGTGGCGCGTGGTGGGATGCCAACAAGATCGGCCTGAGTCCTCCCCCGCTCGAAACGGTGGAGGGTTGGTTGCTCCTCTATCACGGCGTCCGCAGGACCGCGGGGGGATGTCTGTACCGGCTGGGACTTGCTTTGCTCGATCTGGAAGACCCCTGCCGGGTTCTTCGCCGAAGCGACGAATGGATCTTCGCGCCCGAGGCACCCTACGAGCGTCAAGGAGACGTCAACGGCGTGGTATTCCCCTGCGGTTGGATTCTGGACAAAGCGAGTGGTGTGATCCACCTTTATTACGGTGGTGCCGACAGTTGCCTGGCCCTGGCCACCGCACAACTATCGGACCTGCTGGGATACCTGCGTAAGTGCCCCGTCCCTCAAACGCGCAAGCGCGCGAGCATGACATTGATCGATTGAGAAGAGAACAGCGACGAAAGGAAAACTTGCAACCATGACTACCGAAGCACAAAACGTCAAATTCCGCAAGCAACTTGCGAAGCTGGAGGCTAGCAGGCGGACTCCCGACAAGGTCAAGATGCCGCCCCGCGAGCGGATTCGTATCAAGCGCCGGTGCAAGTTGTGCGGCCGGGCGCGGGCGGTGTATCGCAAGTTCGGGATCTGTCGGATCTGCTTCCGCAACATGGCTAGTGACGGGCTGATCCCGGGAGTCAAGAAGGCGAGCTGGTAAGCAGTTCACAGAAGAAGTACGCAACCTCACGCCGTCGCCCCACCCGCGGAGACAGCCAGGAGTTTCGTCATGACGGAGTTAACTCTTTTGCCGGTCGCTGATCCCAACGCCGAGTTACCTCCCCGCGTGGCCATCCCCGGCCGGCTTCCTCTGAGCTTGTGGGCGGCCAACCTCTTCGCCGTCGTCCTGCCGTTTGTCGGTCTGGGAGCCGCCATCTTCTTTCTGTGGGGCTGGGGCTTCAGCTGGATCGAGCTGGGACTATTGCTGGGCCTGTACGTTCTGACTTCCCTGGGCATCACGGTTGGCTTCCACCGGCTGTTCACCCACCGGGCCTTCGAGACATACGCGGTCGTCCAGGTCATCCTGGCCGTCCTCGGATCGATGGCGGTCCAGGGGTCGCTCCTGAAGTGGGTCGCCCTGCACCGACGCCACCATGCTCATAGCGACCGGCCCGGCGACCCGCACTCGCCGCACCTGCACGGCCGGGGCATCGCGGGCCTGTTGCGTGGGTTATGGCACGCCCACCTGGGTTGGGTCTTCCAGGCCGATCCGCCCGACCTGTCCCGCTACGTCAAGGATCTCCGCCGCAGCACCTTCCTGCGCGTGGTCAGCGCGTTGTTCCTGGTATGGGTGGCTCTGGGCTTGTTAATCCCCGCGGTGCTGGGCGGGCTGCTGGCGGGATCGTGGCGGGGCGTGTGGTACGGTCTGGCCTGGGGCGGCCTGGCCCGCATCTTCCTGGTCCACCACGTCACTTGGAGCGTCAACTCGGTCTGTCACTTATGGGGTCGCCGGCCCTTCCGGACGGACGACCAGAGCCGGAACAACTTCCTGTTCGGCATCCTCGCCTCGGGGGAGGGGTGGCACAACAACCATCACGCTTTCCCGACCTCGGCCCGACACGGCCTACGCTGGTGGCAGATCGACATAAGCTACGGGGTCATTCGCGCCCTCGCCCTGCTGCGCCTCGCCTGGAAGGTGGGATTGCCCGCCCAGAGGGCCCTTCCGACACGGTAAAGGCGTTGCCGCGCGGGGCGATCCTGGGACGGAAGGTTTGGCGGATGTGCGGTCGAGTGCGGCGATTCATCCCCTTGGCCGGCCGCGAGACTCACGACGGCCGAGGGCAAGGGCATTCGTATCATGGAGTGGCTCACTATCGGCATGCTTTTCAGCATCGTCCTCGTCCTGACACTGGCCGGCCTCTGGCTCCTGAGGGGCTTCGAGGCGTACACGCCGGTGTTCTCGGATGAACATTGCTACGAGGTGAGCGCCCGACTCCCGGCTCTCAAGCGTGCGGCGCTGGAGAGGGTCATCGTCCCAGAGGCCGCCGCGGTCTGCATGCCCGAAGACCCGCGGGGCATGCTCACGTCGGCCGGCCTGACGAATGGCGCTAGCATAAGCGAAGCGGGCGTGGAGTCATGCCTGGGCGTGAGTGAGGAAGGCTCGCCTGGCACGCTTCGCGAATGACACCGAACTGCCCTTGGCGCAGTAGTGGTGGCTTGGTGGTGGTGAAATCGGCCCCTGACGTGCCTGAACTCGTCCTGGAGGCGCGGCAACGCCCCGTCCGATGCCTCGCGGCCCGGTCCGTTTCTGCTCCACAGCATTTTCCACCTTGCTGAGTATTAATACCACTTCGCGCGGTTCCGGGCCAACTTGGCCTCATGCCGCGGCTGCATCAGGCGGTTTCCCGGCTTCGGTCTTCGCTTCCGTGCCCGCGGCTCCCAGCGTCCTGGCCGGTTGCCCACCCGGTGGTAGGCCACCGCCTTCAGCATCGCGTCAACCAGCTCCGCACGCTGCTCCGGCCGCGCTGCTTCCAACTTCGGCGCGAACGCCGTCAGCACCTGTTTGGCACCTTTGAAGCTG
Organism: uncultured Planctomycetota bacterium; assembly: GCA_963767535.1. Classification (GTDB taxonomy): domain Bacteria; phylum Planctomycetota; class Planctomycetia; order Gemmatales; family Gemmataceae; genus JAJPHU01. The sequence continues at coordinate 703,480 of CAVYEC010000003.1, read as the reverse complement.
ATCTTACGAGGCTCCACACCGTTCTCCCTCGCAGCGACCGCCATGACCGTGCGCAGCAGGTTGTACGCCAACAAGTAGGCCCAGATTTCCTTCTGGACCATCTCGGGCGTCTTGCAGCGCAGGATGTCCATTTTCATGGTCGACTTAATCGATCGCAGATCGACCTCTCCGTCCCACCTTCGCTCGTATAATGCACCGATCTGCACGCCGTCCATGGAGGCATCGAGGATCGTGGTGATAACCTTGAACTGCTCGGCGCGGTTGTTCTTGTCGCGGGCATCGACGCTCACCTGCCGCATGGTCATGGTCTTGGGGTAGCCGCAGTACGTCTGCCAACTCATGCCGCGCGGCAAGCCGGGACGCTGCCAGACGATGATGTCGCCGTCAGGCCTGCTCTCTACCGTCCGGCTCCCGACACGCTCCGCCTGCACGCGGGCGACCAAATCGATACCGCGTTGGCGCAGCTCCCAGGCAAGGAAGTAGTTGTCGAATAAGGCATCCGCGACGAGCACGTCTCCGCGTTGGAGCGAGCCGTACATCTGCCGCAGCAGCGTGGTCTCACCGGTGCCTTTGCCCGCGTAGGGCGCCATGGCCAGATCGAGGCAGGCACCACTGGCCAGCGACAGCAACACCATGAGCCTGGCGAGCGGGAATCCAAGCCCCGGTTTCTGTACCTCCGGCTGCGGATAGCTCGCCTGGTTCTCTTCGGTGTCGGGCATGGAGACGTGCGACCCATCGGCAATAAAGACAGACCGGCCGTGCCATTTCCACTCGTCGGGAAGGCTGTCGTGCAATTGCTGGGCAGTGCGCTTGGCCAACGAGCGTAGTACGGCGACGGGGAGGCGGGCGCGGGCGTTGCAGTAGCTGGCGGTGTTGGGCGAACAGGGCTTCAGGCCGGAGCAGACGCGGTGGGCGATGATTCGGGATACGGTGTCACGGCAACTGTGGTCCTCGCTGAGCACCTGACTGAGGAAGCCCCAGATGGTCGTGACGGGGTTAAAGAGGCGGTTGCGGAACTGAACTCCGTGTTCGTTGAGTGCGTCGAGGATGCTGAGTTCGCTCAAGGAATCGGCGAAGGGCAGCCCCTGGTCGCGCGCGAAGCGCGCGCGGACCTCCTGCAGATTCATCATTTATGGTCCAAGAGATTTCTAATTGGGGGCGGTGGAAGGCGTGTCGGGCCCCACCTGCGCGGAGAGAAGCAGAGGCAAGGATCACCTCCCACCTCCATTGTACACGGCTCGACTTGCAAGGCTCACTAGCCGCAACTTCACCGGGGATATGGCTTTGCGCTTATACTTGCAACATTCGCCGGCCTGACCGTGCTGTACCTCGTCGGCCACCAGGGAGACTGGTTTCATCACGACCTGTCGGTCAACTCGTCCATCCGCGGATATACGACCCACGCGGTCGGTGACATGTTCATCTATCTCCTGGTCTGGTTGCTCGGAGTGGAGATGGATCGGCTCCGCCTTTGGGTCTCGTCCCGAGCGGTCCACCATGCGGCGTTCACGCTCAGCGCCCGAGAGCACGAGCAATTCGCCGGCCAGCCGGTCGCGCCCCTATCCCCGGAAGAGCTGGCGGCGTTCCGCCGGGACTGGGCACTGTCGCGGAGAGCGGTACGTTGGGAGCGTATTCCGTGATAAGCATTTCGAACACGGAGATCGCGATCCACTGAAACCACCGAGGATGTCCCGATGAATACCAGCGAACCATTTCGATCACTCGACATCGACTCCACGGCGGCCGACCCCTCTCTGGCCGGCCACCATCTGGCCCGACTGCGCCGCCAGCAGAACATTAACCCTGGGCAGCAAGCCGCAGCGCTCGGCATCGACATGGAGCGCTCTGACAACCCTCTCCTCCTGCCGGATGCCAAGGGATCAGACGGAAGTGGGGATGATCGCCGCCCGGATGGGCTGGGAGGCGGGGAGGCTAGCGGAGTTGCTGGGCGTGCGAGGTAATGAACGAGCGCCTGACATGATGTGAGAGGTGCCGCACACTCAGGCGAGTTTACCCACGTTCGGTAGCAGGCATCCTGTCGGACATGAGGCGCCTTACTATCCCGAGGGTGCCAGCTGACTGCCTCCTCTTAGCGAGAGGATCCGTTCGCCCTCTCCCGCAAGGCGGCGTCGCAGACCGTCCAACAATGCCACTCGAAAGATGCATCTTTTGCATCGTCGTATTCGGCCACCGCAGAGAAGTCAGATTCTCGGCCTGGCATGCTAACCCCTGTGGCGAGAGCATTCGCTGTGTACTCATCCGGATTCCCGGGTGATAACCTCTTCGAACCGAATGCTGGAGCAGTGGAAAGAGCAGCAATGGACAAGCCATTCAAATACGTCCTTCGGTGTTTGGGACGAATGGCACGTAGTTCTTCGGCAAGTCCGTCGCCCAAAATGACATAGGCAAGAAGGGCCCCGCTTGCATAGATGGGGCTTGGCAACCATCCCATCCCTGCAAGGAGGCCCCATCATGCGGCATTCTAACTCGAAATCATTCGGATGTCGGACCGACGCGCACAACACTCCGGCTTCATACCGCTCCGGAACAGAGACTGCGGCGGGTAGGTGGTTGGGGTGGCGACGCCGGGCAGTCCGATCGATCGGCCAACAGCTCAGCCGCTGGGCTTTTTCTAGCGATGGAAGTGGGCAAACGAGGGATACGCGGTTGCAATGACGGGAACCTTACACCCTATCCTTACCAACGACGCAGCCCGTGAGCACACCTTACCGTCGTCGCTTCGCATCACCAACGCCGCCGCTGTCCTCGATCGCACCCACGGCGCCGTCACCCGGCTTCGGTGTCGTCCCCACCACCGGCTTCTCGGCTGTTACCGTCGGACGGGGTTTCGGCTTCGCCTTGACCGCCGCCTTGTTGGGCATGATCAGGGCGGTCATCTTCTTCCCGTCCATCGTCGGGAGACGCTCCACCTTGCCGGTGTCGGCCAGCTTCTCCAGGATGCTGTCCAGCACCCGCCGCCCCTCTTGCTGGTGCTGCATCTCGCGGCCCCGGAACAGGACGGTGACCTGGACCTTGTCGTTGTGCTCCAGAAACTTGCGGGCCTGGTTGATCTTAGTGTCCAAATCGTGCTCGCCCGTCTTGGGACGGACGCGGAGTTCTTTCACCTTCTGCTGGCGGACCTTGCCGGCCTTCTTCCCCTTCTGCGAGTTCGCGAAACGCATCTTCCCGTAGTCGAGGATCTTGCAGACCGGCGGGCGCTCGTCGGCGACCATCTCCACCAGGTCCAGGCCGGCCTCCCGCGCCTTCTCCAGCGCCTGCGCGGTCGGCACGATGCCCAGTTGCTCCCCCTCGGGGCCGATCAGGCGGACCGGGCTAATGCGGATCTGCTCGTTCATGCGTGGGCCGCGCTCGGGCGGTGGTTGTCGGTCAAAATGTCGAATCTCAAGTCTCCTTGAAGCGGATCGGGGTGGCGCCTTCCGAACCGAGGCATGCACCCCTGTTACCGTTCGCCCTCCGAGTGAGCCGGAGGGGCTGCGCGTGGTGCCGCAGTGCTTTGATTATATCGTCAATCTCTGCCCCTTGCTGCGCATCTGTCCGCCCATTGCCTTCCGCCCCGCGCGTCACCCGTTCACCCACAGCCCGATGGCCGCATCCAACAGCGGCGAGCAGGTAGTACAGGGGCAGTGCCACCATTGGGACGCCAAAGATGGCCCCCGTCGATCCGGGCGCGGGACAGCGGCATTCAGAGGTTATCCCATTCAAGGAGAGGCATTTGATCGGTTTTGAACAAAGGATGGAGCGGTGACCGCAGGATCGATCGCCTCCTTTCACGGGCTAGTGCAATCGTGCGGTGACAGGCGTGTGTACGGATTCAGGCCTGCACCTCCGGTCCAGGCGGGTGGGCGCGCCGGACGGCGTTGACTAACTCGTCGAGCTTGCTCAGGAAGCGCGAGCGGTCCTTCGCCGTCATCGGGGTTGGCCCGCCAAGCCCAGTGGGTGCTTCGCTCCCTTGACGCAGGTCCGCCAGCAGGTCGCGCAGCGCCAGCGCCGAGCCGATGTCACTCTCCGTGAACGGGATCCCCTTGGGGCCGAGCACCCGCGCCTCGCGCGCAGGCACCGCCCCGCCAGCGGGATGTCGGACGTGATGACGATGTCGCCCGCCCCGGCCCGTTCGGCGATCCAGTTATCGGCCGAGCCGAAGCCGGGCCGCACGACGAGTTCGATCCGCGTATCCGCTGGCACCCGCAGCGGGGCGTTGGCAACGACTTTCACGGTCATGGCGTAACGCCGCGCGACCCGGTAAACCTCGTCCTTGACTGGGCAGGCGTCGGCGTCGATATAGATGGTCTGCATGACTTGCATTATGGCATCCAGCTTCATCGGGGGCGTTCATCATGCGCGCACAGGGGGGGCGGGGTCAAGCCGACTGTTTCTCGCACGAGGTGCAAGGAGTCTACTCCCTTGCCGAGAGCGTTCGGGGTCTGATCAGCCGCGCTCCCGGTGGATTCCGGGCCGTGGACCGCCGTCCATTCCGGAGTGTGAGAAGGCCGTTCCGACAGGACTGCCTCCTTCGGGAAAGAGCCATAGGGAATTCCGCTACTCTTTTCAGGCTTTCAAGCGGCCAACATTAACCGAAGTAGGACAGCTTCAGTTTCCCTCTGAGGGACGAACAGCAAATTGAAATGGTGGACAGAAGGAATGACAGCAGCGCAATTCGCGTGCGGCGGTTTCTGGCGGCGGGAAACGGAGAGGCTTGAAGTTGAAGGGGAACTGCCCAGGGTGTCGGGAGGACCGGGGCCGGGGTGGAGTTGGGAGGTTGCCGACCTAGCCACCGCCCCCGGGTCATCGTCCTTAATGGACCGTGGGGGTGGCGGAGGCTCGGGCAATCAATGGGTGAGTGGGCTAATTGGCGGCCGGCTCCCTGCCGAGGAGTGGTGGAGTCAAGCGGGGTGCAGCGTAGGCCCCTCGCGCACGTACATCTGCCGGCCGCAGAACGTCACCGGTTCGCAGTCCACGGGGTTGGCCAGCATGTCGTACTCCTGCTGGGTGAACACATCGGGTGGCCCCCGGGTCGGGCTCACTTTGCCGAGATGGATCTCCTCGCGATCGACCGTGACGTTACGGGGCGCCTCCACCCCTAGGCGTACCTTGTCCCTCCGGACCTCGGCCACGACCACGCGGACCTTGCCCGCGATGACGATGGCCTCGTTCACCTTGCGCGTCAACACCAGCATGGCATCCCCTCCTTGATTGACGTTTCGGCCGCCGACGTAGCAGCCGACTCGGCGGGGGCGGACCTCCGGGGCGGAGGCGGGGCGGCGCCCGCGCTTCCGTGCGCAGCAACCGCCGTCCTAGGGCCCCGCCGACACCCGTCCCGCCACCCCGGAATTGCTCCGGTCCGTTCGTCCCGCCTCGCCACCGGCGACAAAAAAAGCCGACGCGGCGGAACGCTCTGAAGCATTCGACCGCGTCGGCTTACTCCTCAACGGACCCCCCGCGTCGGCGGGCTGCCCTTCGATTAGTCATCCGATGACTTCGATGTAGAGCGTACATGCCGGGGCTGGGGGAATCAAGTGGAATATCGTTCAGAGGGAGGCGCGGGGGTGCTTGCGTCGTTGGGAAGCTCTCGCCGTCTTGGACTTGCGTTCGAGGTTCCGAGGGCTTACCCCGACGCACTTCTTGTTTCCTGCTCTTCGCGCAACTGCCGAACTACTTTTTCGCTTTGTTACCCCACCCTTCCTCTCCACGGGCGTTCCGTTGCGCTGTAAACCATCCCCTCCCTCTTCCCTACTGTAAACGGAGCTGCGTCATGAAAGCCATCCACGCCGCACAACCGCTCTTCGCCTGGGCGGCCGAGGCGACAGCGGAACTCTCGGACGCCGCGGTTACCGCGCAAGACAGCGCGACGGGTACCACGCCCACGCTGCGGGCCGGCGACCCCGATGCACTCGGTGAGCCATGCGGATTCGGAAGAGCCCGCAACGTCTGGAGCAGCGTGATCGGGCTGTGAGAGTCAAGCCTCCAGAGGAGAGAACCGCTCCGAGAACTTTCGGCCACGCGACAGGCGCTTTCCTCGAACTCTGCACGCCTTGGCACTGCCGGCGTGTTTGCCTACTGGGCAAGTAGGCAATCACTCCGTTCGAACCAGGTTGTGCGAATGCTGCATGCCCAAGTACGAATTCGATGCCGGCTTGGGACGGCAATGCGTTCATCAGTTCACTCCCGCCTGCGTTCTCCCGCTGCTTGGATGCCACGGCCGTCCGACGGAGATAGTGATCTCGGGACACTTGATTTCCTCGTTCCGAGGTATATATTGGAGTAATAACTGTGCCCGAAGTCGTCGGATGACTAGATGAGGGGCAACTCGGCCGGGCCGGGAGGCCCGTTGACGAGTAAGCCGGCGTGGGTGAACCCCAAGAGAGGTGTTCGCCCACGCCGGCTTTTTTTGTCGCCGAAGAATGTTTGGAAGTACCGCCGGCCAGGAGGTGGTTGATGGCGCGTCTCATCCTGCTGACCATTGACACCGAGGAGACGATTCGCCTGGCCGTCGAGCTGAGGGCCGCGCAGAACGGCCTTTCTTTGTCGGACGTGGTCAATGCAATCCTGCGTGAAGCCCTGACCGCGGAAATCACGGAGGCGTCCAGTGGGTCAAGTCTGGCTGCCGTGATCCAAGACCTTCACGAGCGTCGCTCCCGACTGGCTAACAACGGATCGCATCGCCCGGATTTCGTTCCCTTGTAATCTCACAAAGTAGTCGTATGCGTACTTTCTTCCACCGCCACAGTGAAGACCTCCAGGTGATGGCCAATCTCCGGGGTTCAAGCGACCGCGAGGGCCTGTTGAAGATGCGGGCGCTGATTGACCGGATGAGGAGTCAGAACTTGCGGCAAGCGGCCCTCGCGATGTGGCAGGAGAAATCCAACGCCATCGGCGGCCGATCAGAGTGCCCGGTGGCGAGTGCCGGCAGCGCCTTCCAGGAGGGCGTCGATAAAATCGCCCTGGCGGTCGATGCCGGGCATCCAGGGAGTCGCCCTTGCGGGGTTCATGGTGTGTTCTCTGGGATGTGAAGGAAGACCGCGTCGCCAGCCGTCCGGCCTGGTGTTTCGCCAGTAAGGCCGGACGGCGCAGTCACTCGTCGGCCTCGACTTCCCCCTCGGCGAAGGCCATCCCTCCGCCGGCGATGTGATCTTTGTCCATCGCCACCACGTAAAAGCGTGTGTCGCCGCCGGCGGGGTTCTCCAGCGACTTCAGCACCGTGCCCCGGTCGCCCAGCTCATAACCGCTGACGTGGTTCCCCGCCGTGACACGGACGCGATCTCCTACCTTCGCTGGGCCGCTCATGGGTGCTTCTCCTTTGCGCGGCAGTGGGTTCAACAGCCGTCCTTTATCGCCCCGCCTCTGATGCTTCGTCATCCCATGGGAACGGACGCCACGGTCACAGGTCGGCCTCAATCTGCCTCCCCTGTGCCGACGATCTGGTGGAACCTGCTTAACACCGCCCGCAGTTGTTCGGGGTCTACGGGCTTGGTCAGGTGAAGATCGATACCCGATGCTTCCGACTGTCGGCGGTCTTGCTCCCGCCCGAACCCAGTCACGGCGATGATAAACGGCTTTTTCTCCCCGGCTTGTTTCTTCAGCCGTTCCGCCACCTCGTAGCCGCTTATCCCCGGAAGGCCGAGGTCCAGCAGCAGCACGTCGGGCTGATGAGCTTGTGCCGCCTCCAAAGCGCTAAGGCCATTCCGGGCAATCTCAACCTTGTGCCCGTAGAAGCGGAGCAACCAGGCCAAGCTCTCGGCACAGTCGGCCTCGTCCTCCGCAATCAAGATGCGTAGTCCTGAAACTTTGTCGGTATCGTTCACGGTCAATGATTCAGCCCTTGTGCTGGCCATCGGTACGGCCTCCGCGAGCATGCTGTCTGTTCAAAGTGGTTAGTTTATCCTCGCAGAAGTCCCGGCTCTGTCAGTCGGAAACCGGACCGAGGGAGCGGTTTTTCGATTCTTTGCATGCCTCAAGTTCCTTCGCCTGGAGGCCATCAACGGGTTTGTAAGTTAGGAATCTTGGCCGTGGCTGTGTGGTCGCCCTGTTGCTGTCTGCGCCGGTAGGGCGATCCCGGGCGCTCCCTGAGGTAGCGGTCCAGGCGCCCATCCTCGCTCAGGGCCGCCGCACGCAGTTGTAGGATCGCCTCCGCCCCCTCCCCGCGGTTCCAGTACTTCTGCTTGCTCTTCACCCGTGCGTTAACCTGCCCCACCAGCGACTCCACCAGACTGCTCGTGACCGGCAGCCCTTGCTGCCTGTACTCCGGGTACTTCATGCGCTCCTTGTTGTGGCCGAAGTAGCCCAGCGCCTCCGCCACCGTGCGCCGCGGGTCACTCGCCGGCAGCTCCTCCCCCGGTGGCGGCCGCCCCACGCGCCCCTGCCAGTCCTGCAACTGCTCGATCACCTCCGCCACCCGGCCCTGCCAGCACGCGCAGCCACCGCACGTATTGGTCCCAGCGCTTGGCCTCCTCGGCCGCCAGCGCCCACGCCGCCCGGTACACGTAGCAGAGCACGTGCAAGAAGTCGGCGACCGGCACGAAGCCCGCGAAGTCGCGCTGCTGCAGCTTCCAGTTGTAGGCCGCCCCGTCCGCCACGAATGCCTTGCGCTGCGCCGGTAGAAGTCCCGCTCCTTGGCCTCCACCGCCACCATGCGCCCGAACGCCCGACTGTTGGCCATGCTCGCCACGCACGTACGCACCCGCTTGCGCGGCGGCCACGACTCGTCCTCGGTGTCGCGCCGGTCCGCCGGCTGCCGGGCCTGGTTTTCCAGGGGTCCGGCCGTATCCGCCGCCTCGCCCGCTTGCCCCGCCATCTGTTGCACCAGTCGCTCGACGCGGCGCGGCAGCAGGAACGACGGCGGCGGTTCGGGCTGCGGGTCCTGCGCGGAGACTTTGCTTTCGAGACTGACCAGGCAGGCGATCTTGTCCTCCTTGTTCTGCGCCGCGTGGACGCCCGCGCCCGCGTCGGTGGCGCGGGTGCGCAGCCGCCCGCCATCGACCTCGACGGCCACGACCCCCGGCGTCGCCGCCACACGCACCGGCACTTTGCTGCGGCTGAGGCCTGCCTTGCGGTCGCGCTGCCCCACCAGTTCGGCACCGACCAGCCCGGCCAGGGTGCGCACGTGCTGCGCGGAAATGGGCAGGCCGGTCTGTGTCAGAGCGCAGGCGGCGTCGGCGAAGGAACCCAGCCGCGCGGCGAGTTGGACGATCAGGCGCAGGGCAGCGGGGGAGTAGCCGTGGTTATCCAGGCGCAGTGGGGTTCGCTGGGGGGAAAAAGTCCCGCCGGCAGGCGGGGCAGTGGCAGGCCGGCTCGCTGTGGCGGACGGTGGCCCCGGGCGTGGCCAGGTCGCGCGGTTCGCGTCGAACCGGACAGGGGGTGCCGCAGGCGGGACAGGGTTGCTCTTCGCCAAGAGTCTGGGCCTGTTGCTCCAAGGTGGTGGATAGGGTTCCCTCAGTCAGGCCGGCCGCGGCAGCGCGGGCAATTTGCTCCATAGCGTCGAAGTCCACGTCGAGGCCGGGGCCACCTTCACCGAAGGCGCGTTTGGCGACGATTTTGCCCCAGCCGGCGGCCAAGTCGCGGATCTCCTGGAGCATCTCGGGGGTGAGCTGACGGCGCGGCATGGCGTGTCCTGTCTTGTGCTTGCGGAAATGGTAGAGAGCGAAGTCCTTCAGCCTTTGTATGACCCACCCCTCTCCCCTGCAAAGCTGTTGATGGCCTCCTTCGCCTGTTGGAAGGCATCACGTCGTTGAAAGAACATCGGTCGTTTGCTAGAATGCCAGAAGGTTTAGCAGAGTGAACCTCAATGTCGAGATCGGTTCGCTCTTATCTGTGAGAAGAAATCATCACCCTTTAGACATCGGTAGACTATCTAAAGTCTCGTCGGCGTCATCGGTGGCCCTTCTTGGAAAGCCGAGGGTACCGATGGTGCTGCCGCAACTACCCTCTGCACAACCCGATAACCGCCTTCTGGCTCGCCTTCCGAAAGCCGAATACCAGCGCACTTCCCCCAAGCTGCAAACCGTTGCCCTCCCACTGAAGCAAGTCCTCTACAAAGCCCGGTCGCCCATCGACTACGTGTACTTCCCCAGCCGAGGGGTCGTCTCGGCCATGACGATCATGGAAGACGGCAGAGCCATCGAAGTGGCGACCATCGGCCGCGAGGGCATGGTGGGGTTGATAGTCTTCAACGGGGGTGATAGTTCACCCAACGAAATCATGGTGCAGGTTGAGGGAGAGGGGCTGCGGATGCGGGCGGATGTGTTCCAAGCGGAGTCCCGCCGGGACGGCCCGTTACGCCGGCTGCTCATTCTGTACAACACAGCATATGCCATGCAGGTTTCCTACGCGGTCGCCTGCAACGGCCTACACGTTGTCCAAAAACGCTGCTGCCGCTGGCTGCTTATGACGCACGATCGGGTCGGAGCCGACGTGCTCCCCCTGACCCACGAGTTTCTCGGGATCATGCTGGGTGTGCGGCGCACGAGCGTCACCGAGGTTCTTCAGCCGCTCCAAGAGCAAGGCTTGATCCGTAGCGAGCGGGGCATAATCACGGTGCTAGACCGGAACGGTTTGGAGGATGCTGCCTGCGAGTGCTACCGGAGCGTCAAGGAAGAGTTTACCCGCTTGCTCGGCTGATCCAGAAGTAAGCTGTCTTTCTCGCCTCCTTCGCCCGACGCCTGCCCGTTCCGGCGACAGATACCAACCCTACTGCTAAATCGGATTCCTGACTTCGGCTGTTCAATCACTGGCTTCAGGCCATCGCCGCTGCGGGCAGCGAGGTAGGCAGTTGGCCGGACACCCAAAAAAGGACAAGATTACCCGGCTAGCAGGGCGGACGCGCGGCGGCTCGGTATCGTGCTGCGCGGCCAAGACCGCAAGGGGATGTCCTACTTTCCGTAATGTTGGCCGTTTGAAAGCTGAAACCAGTAGAGGAATTCCCTCCGGGTCTCTGACCCGAAGGAAGGAATCATGTCCGTACTGTCTTCTCCACTCACCGGAACAGACGACGGTCCACGGCCCAGACTCCGCCGGGAGCACGGTTGCTCGGGACCCGAACGCTCTCGACAGCGCGGTTGACACGTCAGGCGCCGAGGCCAACGCTCCGCAAAACATGATGGAGAGCGTCGATGTATCTGTCGCCCTTCTGCCTTGCCTACGACTGTCCGATGCGCCCCGGCGTTTCTCGGTCGATATAACCGAAGCATCTCGGATCGCTCGCCTCGTCACGGCAAGGATGCCACGGATGGAAGCGCCCGCCACGAATAGGATGCCCTCGCAGGCACTGGCAGGCCCGGAGGCGACGCAGTACAATCCGACTTGGCGCCGATCATTCTGCTCTCCAGGGGGATCGATCCATGACTCGCACGTCCTCGCTGGCCTACGTTCTTCTGGGACTTTGCCTCTCACGGCCGGCCCTTGCCGGCGAACCGGCCTCGATCCCACGCGCTACGCCACCGCAGGTCCACCAGGCGGTCGATCGCGCCGTTAAATACTTGCAAACCGAGAGCGCCGCCTGGTTGAGCACACGCAAATGCGCCGCCTGCCATCACGTGCCGATGCCGCTCTGGGCGCTGGGCGAAGCCGAGCGGCAGGGGTACGCGATCGACAAGAAATTCGTGGCGGATACGACCGAGTCCTTGCTGGGCAGTCGGGACAAGTTGATGGCCTCGAAGATCTTCCCCAACCCGGCCGACCCGCCCGACCCGCGCCCCCAGGGTCGAGGGCTGAACATGGGGCTCCCGTTCCTGGCCGTCGCCGCACGGTCGTTGCCCTCGCTGACCGAGGGGCAAAAACAAAGCCTGAAGCTGATCGCGGAGGAGATCGTCAAGAAGCAGCAACCCGACGGCTCGTGGGAGTTCTTTGCCACCCTCAGGCGGCCGCCGATCAACGAAAGCCAGACCACCGACGCCGCCTGGATCATCCTGGCGCTCGCAAGGGGCGACGGGACCCGACGCGCCGGAATCGCAGCGCGCGGCGCTGTCGAAGGCGATCGCCTGGCTCGACGCCGCCAAGCCCTCCGACCTCCATCAAGACAAGGTCCTGAAGGTGCTCCTGGGGGTCCGCTCCGGCAAGCCGCGCAAGGCACTGCAGACGACGATCGACGAGTTGCTGGCCCTGCAACGCGCCGACGGCGGCTGGAGCCAGACCGTCCCTGAGAGGAAGAGCGACGCCTTTGCCACCGGCCAGACCTTGTACGTCTTGTCGCTCGCCGGCTTCACGGCCGAGCGGCCCGAAATCGAGCGGGGGATTGACTTCCTGGTCGCCACGCAGAAGCCGGACGGCAGTTGGCCGATGATTTCTCGATCGACCCCCGATGGCTCGCCCGGCAGCGCGAAGCTACTGACGCCGATCACCTGCGCCGCCAGCTCCTGGGCCACGCTCGGCCTGGCGAGGCTTGTGCCGAAGAAAAACTAGCGAGGACGATCGACGTAGTCGTTCGGCGACTTCAGCATCGCCTAGCGGGGGCAAGCTCTGGCGTACTTCGGTAGCGACACACCGCGGTCGATGTGTACCGAAGCGCGCAGCCTCCGGCTCGTCGGAGCGGCTGGCTCTGTCGCTGGGTATCTGTACGGCGCTGCCGGAGGCTCAGTAGTCCGGCGCCTTGGCCAGTCTAGCAGGCTCAGATGCCGGCGATGGGTTGTCCCGTCGGGAAAGACCGAGAGTGCTTTCGCGCGTGGGCGGTTACGACATCGAGCCACGACGGGGTGAACAATCTGGCCGCCGTCAGCTGGACTAACATTGACCGGCTCAATCAACGGAAGAGACCTTCAACATGGCGTTGGAACTCAAAAAGGAACCCGTCATGAAACGAGCTTCTTGGATCACTCTCCTGGCAACGGTCATCCTGTCGAGTTTCGCGGCGCAGCGCCGGACGGGGGCAAGGTGTGGTGGCCTCAGTTTAGAGGACCGCATTCCTCGGGACTGGGCGAAGGCAGACCGCCCGTTCACTTCGGCCCCGACCAAAACGTCCTTTGGAAGATTGCTTTGGGACCCGGGCTGTCGTCGCCCGTCATTTGGGAAGGACGTATTTTCCTGACGGAATTTGATCGGGCCAACAGGCAGCTCGCCACCCTCTGCGTCGATCGGCGGACGGGCAAGGTCCTGTGGCGGCGTTCTGTCACTCCAGGCCAGATCGAAAAGGTCCACAGTATTAGTAGCCCCGCCGCTGCCACGCCTGCCACCGACGGAGAACGGGTCTATGTCTACTTCGGGTCTTACGGGTTAGTGTGCTACGACTTGAACGGCAATCAGAAATGGGAGAGGCGGCTCCCGTTGCCGGAAAACCCCTACGGCGCGGTCGCTTCCCCGATTCTCGCAGGTGAATTGTTGGTGCTCAACCATCAGGGAAAAGATTCCTACCTGCTCGGCGTCGGTCGTCGCGACGGCCGGACGGTCTGGAAGACAGACCGCAAGTTGTTCCAGTACGGGTGGTCGACTCCCGTGTACTGGCGTCACGATGGGGTCGATGAGATTGTCGTACTGGGAGGCGACTTTCAGCCGGGCCAGCGTCTGATGGCATACAACCTGGCGGATGGGGCGGAGCGATGGTGGGTCGGGGGACTGCCACCGTGCGGGAAGAGTACGCCAGTCATTGGCGGCGGTTTGGTGTTTCTGGCCGCACCGGACATTATTTTGGAGACGGCGGCTGAAAGACGGGACCCGGATCGGGCCGCTCGGTTCTACGCGAAGAACGCGGCTCGCGTGATGGCCGTTCGTCCGGGCAGCAAGGGGGAGGTTGACAAAGCGGATATCGAATGGTCGGACAAGAGAGGCGTGCCCAGTGTTCCTTCCCCTTTGTACTACAACGGCCGACTTTACACTTTCCAGAACGGGGGCATCGTTTTTTGTCGGGTCGCAAAGACAGGCGAGTTGGTCTACAGCGGGCGACTAGGAGCCTCAGGGTACTACTACTCCTCGCCAGTGGCTGCCGACCGGAAGGTCTACATTGCATCGGAAGAGGGGGTGGTGGTTGTGCTGGATGGCGGTGAAAAGTTGAATGTACTCGCCACAAACAAGCTTGACGGCGCCATTCTGGCCACACCCGCGTTAGTCGATGCAAACATCTACGTGAGAACCGAGAATCACTTGTACGCTTTTGGAGAGTGAGTACACGTTCACGGGCCGAAGGTGACAGCCGTTCAGCCGCGAACAAGGGGCGGCAGAGGGCTGATGGTGCCCCCACAGGCCCAGAGATATCCACTCGAGGTCTGTCGCGTGTCGGCCCGAGGCGCCGCCGGCAAATGGGACCCCGGAGGCATAGAATTCGCGACTTGCCCGCTTGTCCGTTCCGGCGCCGCGGCCGGGATTGGTGCCACGGCAGAGGTCGCCCGTCACCGCAAAGGAGAAGGCCATGCTGAAGCGGTACTTGTTCGGCTTGCTGGCCGCGCTGGCCGCGGGCCTCAGCCCCGGCACGCCGGCGGCGCAGACCGGCTCGGCCTTTACCGAGGCGGAGGCCGACGCCCTCGTCAGGGAGCACAACGACGCCCGCGACAAGGTGAGCGTCAAGCAGCGCGTCATGTGGTCGAGGGACCTCGCCAAGTACGCCCAGGAGTGGGCCGACCGCATCGCCCAGACGGGGAAGCTCGGGCACCGCCGGCAGGGCAAGTACGGCGAGAACCTGGCGGCGGGGCCGGCCGAGCGCTACGGCGCCAGGGAGGCGGCGGCCGCCTGGCTGAAGGAGAAGGGAGCCTTCGACGCCGGCAAGCGCGAGCCGGCGAAGGTCGGCCACTACACGCAGATGGTGTGGTCGGGGACGACGCGGATCGGGGCGGGCAAGGCGGTCATCAAGGTGGGTCCGATGAAGGGCTGGACGGTCGTCGTCTGCAACTACGACCCCCAGGGCAACGTCCGGGGTCAGAGGCCGTACCCGTGAGGGGCCTGGGCCCTGGACTGGCCCGCCGCGCTCCCTTTAGACTCTCATCCGGGTGTCGGGGCGGCCGGCCGTGAGGGCGGGGCCAATCATCGCGGGCATCGCCCCGCACCCGAACCACCTGGATCACTGACGAGCAGTGTCCTACTTCCGTTAATGTTGGCCGCATGAAAGGCTGAAACCAAGAGAGGAATACCCTCCAGGTATCTTTCCCGAACGAAAGAATCATGTTGGAACAGTCTTCAAACCGGATCGGACCCCTGTCCAGGATCCGGAATCCGCCGGGAACCCGCTCGAGGGCGTCCCGAACGGTCTCGCCACGCGGGTTAGCATGCCAGGCCGCGTGCGATCTTCTCTGCGGCGGACGAGAGATCGTGGAGCGAGTGTCTCCACCCCAGGCTTGACTCTCATTCGCGTAACTCTTTCGTAGTACGCTAGCCCCTCCTCAGCCGCAACCGACGCGGATTTTGTGGTCCGTTCGACAACCTCCCATCCCCTTTCCGCTCCAAAAAATCTCTCCTCTTTATCTCTTATGGCCTTGAGTTCCTCGGCAAAACGAGGCTCACTGTCCACACGGGTTGACCGTTTACAGACCCCAAGAAAGGAGAACCCTTGTGGAACTGAACATCCTCAACGAGGTCGCGGCGCTCGAACGCCTGACCATCGGCCAACTGCGGCAACGCTTCGCCGAACTGTTCGGCGAGGCCACCGCCGCCAGCAATCGCACCTGGCTCATCAAACGCATTGTCTGGCGAATGCAAGCCTTGACCGAAGGCGACCTGTCCGAGCGGGCACGACGACGCGCCGCCGAGTTGGCCCGCGACGCCGACTTACGCCTCAACCCCCCACGCAGCCAAACCGCCACCGCGACCCCGCCGGAGCCGGTCAGCGTCCCAACGCCCAGCGATCCCCGACTGCCGCCGCCAGGAACTATCCTGACCCGACCCTACAAGGGACAACAACTGCACGTCCAGGTGCTCAACGACGGCTTCGCCTATGCCGGCAACGTCTATCCCTCCCTCAGCGCCGTGGCCAAGGCTATCACCGGCACGCACACCAACGGCTACCACTTCTTCCGCAATACCCTCAACCACAACAAGGAGTCCGCATGAACCATCCCAACAAGAAAGTCGCGGCCACCCTGCCGCTGGTCCGCTGCGCCATCTACACACGCAAATCCACCGAAGAAGGGTTGGAGCAGGAGTTCAACTCGCTCGATGCTCAACGCGAGTCCGCCGAAGCCTTCATCCGTAGCCAGGCCAACGAAGGCTGGACCTGCCTGCCCACCCGCTACGACGACGGCGGCTTCACCGGCGGCAACATGGAACGACCCGCCCTGAAGCGCCTGCTCGCCGATATCCAGTCCGGCCAGATCGATTTGGTGGTCTGTTACAAGGTCGATCGCCTCAGCCGCTCGCTCTTGGACTTCGCCAAGATGATGGAGAAGTTCGAGCAGCACGGCGTCTCCTTCGTGTCGATCACGCAACAGTTCAATAGTGCCACCTCGATGGGCCGACTCGTCCTCAACGTACTCTTATCCTTCGCGCAGTTTGAGCGGGAGATCATCGCCGAACGCACACGGGACAAAGTGGCGGCCACGCGTCGCAAGGGCAAATGGACGGGAGGTACGCCGCTCTTGGGCTACGATCTGGACCCGCGTGGCGGGCGACTGCTGATCAACGACGACGAGGCCCAGCGCGTGCGAGCCATCTTCGCCTTGTATCTGGAGCATCAGGCGCTCTTGCCGGTCGTGCAGGAGTTGGAACGCCGCGGTTGGGTCGGCAAACGCTGGCAGACACGCAAGGGTCGGACGCGCGGCGGGGCACCGTTCACCAAGACCAGCCTGTATCGGCTGTTGACCAACGTGGTCTATGCCGGCAAGGTCCGCTACAAGGACGAGGTCCACGACGGCGAGCAGCCGGCGCTGATCGACCCCGACACCTTCGGCCGTGTCCAGGCGCTCTTGCGCTGCCACGGCCCGGCGGTCGGCGCTCCCTGCACAAATCGCTTCTGCTCCTTGCTCAAGGGGCTGTTGCGTTGTGTACCGTGCGACTGCGCCATGACGCCGGCGCACACCACCCGCAAGGGCAGTCAACGCTATCGTTACTATGTCTGCTCCGGCGCCCAGAAACGCGGCTGGCAGACGTGCCCGTCGAAGTCCATCCCGGCTGCCCAGATCGAGCAATTGGTCGTCGGCCAGATCCAGCAGATGGGCCGCGATCCCCAGGTCCTGCACCAGGTGCTGGCCCAGGTCCGCCAGCAGGACGACGCACGCCTGGCCCAGATGGAGTCCGAACGCGTCGGCCTGGAGCGCGACCTCGTGCGAGGGCAAGGTGAAGCACGCCGCTTGCTGGCGGAGATCGGCGCCGGCGAGTCCCACGGCCGGGTAGTGTCGCGTCTGGCAGAATTGCAAGAGCGGGTCGGTCAAGTCGAGCAGCGGCTCGCGCGGCTGCGGTCGCAAAGGGAGGCGGTGCAGCAAGAACGCCTGGATGAGGCGGAAGCGACCCAGGCGTTGGCCGGTTTGGACTCGGCCTGGGAAACGATGACGCTCGCCCAGCAGGCGCACATCGTCGGCTTGCTGGTGTCGCGGGTGGATTACGATGGGTCGCGGGGAAAGGTGGCGATCACCTTCCACCCGCTGGGTCTCAAGACGCTGGCCGGCGATAGGCTCGGCCAGGGCAGCGAGGAGCACAGCGCATGAGTACGACCTTGACGATCGAAGTGCCGGTGCATTTCCAGCGCACGGGCCACGGTAGCCGCAAGGAGATGCGTTCCGGCGCCCAGAGGCCCGCGCTGCCGCCAGGTCGCGTACCGCGGGTGTCCCGGCTGATGGCGCTGGCGTTGCGCTTGGACGAGTTGGTCCGCACAGGTCAGGTCGCCAGCTACAGGGAGTTGGCGACCGTGGGTCACGTGACACGGGCGCGCGTCAGCCAGATCGCGAGCTTGCTGCACTTGGCCCCGGACCTTCAGGAAGCGCTCTTGTTTCTGCCGCCGACGGTGCGTGGCCGCGATCCCCTCATCTTGGCCGATCTGATGCCGATCGCCGCCGCCTTCGACTGGCGAAAGCAACGGCGCCTGTGGCGGCAACTCCTGCCGACGTGAATCCCCCTCGACATGAGGTGTGGCCGGACCTTTTCGCGAGGTAGCGCGTGGCGGCAACTCCTGCCGACGTGAATCCCCTCGACCCGTCCCGGCTCCCACGGTTGGCCGACGGATCGCCCACGTTGGCCCCTGTCGCGTCCGGGCCGCCCAGCCCGAACGTGACCCCGCAAACGAGGCGAGGCCCCGACACATGCGGGGCCTCGCGGATCAAACGATTACCTTCGTTTCTACACGTTCGGTCGCCAGGCGAACTTGCCCCGCTCGGTCTTGCAAAAACGCGCCTGGTCCCCTCGGCTCTGGAGCTCGCGCAGCAGGGCGGAGTAAAGGGTGCCTGCAGGGGTGCGTCCCTTGGGGCTCTTCCAGTAGCCCTCGGCCGCCATCGCCGCGATCAACTCGGTACAGCTCATGGCCTGACCGATCTCCTGCAGCACCCGAGCTGCGGCATCCAAGGCGCTGAGCTTCTTCACCGGCGCGGGCTCGTCGGGAGGTGTCGGGGCCGGCTCAAGGGTTTCCCCTTCGGCGGGCGTCGGGGTGTCGGCCGTCTTGGTCTCCGCCGTCGGGGCGTTGGCGGCTTCCGCTGTTGCAACTGGGGCGAGTTCGGCCGACGTGGGTATGTCGGCCGGCACGACTTGATCCGTGGCGTCGGTGCTCTGGGGTGCCTTGGTGGTCTGGTCCGAGGCGATCCGTTTGCTGTGCTTCTTGGTGGTCATGAGGCATCTCCGGGGATTGCAGGTCGGCAAAGCGGGCGTCACGCCGATCGGGACGCCGCAACAGGTCAGGACAGTTACCTCGACGACACAGACTGCTCAAGGCAATTCGGAGCGATTTACTCTGGTTATTGAGCCCCGGCCTTGCCGCTGGCGTCGTCCGCCTTGGGGTGCGTGTCCAGCGCAGGGGGGTGGCGTTCGCCAGGCATGTGCCGACGAGGCCATGGAGAGTTGCGGAGTCTTGGTAACGTATATTTTTGTTCACATAAAAGGTGGATTTCCCTGTCACGAACTGTCACGACCTGTCAAATCATCCGAATGACTCCCGTCCCCCCGGCCTTTTGAAAGGGTGGTTGGGTGTAGGGCCGTGCGCTAACTCGGCGTCTGGTCGGCGAGGCTCGGAGCGGGAGAGTTTTGCGGAGAAAAGGGGATGATGGTTGGGAAAACGAGCGCTGTTTTGGCGAACAGTGTTGGCTCTCGGTGGGGCAGGGAAGAGTCCCGGAGACAGGGCCGAAGGGTGCGGAAACGTGCGGGAAAGGGCGTAGAAACGGCGGACGCCGGGAGTTATCACTCTCGGCGTCGCGTGTCAACGCCGTAGGCGGCTGCGCCGCCAGACATCCGAAAGGAACGGGAGAGCAAGGGCTTTTAAGGAGTCTTGCCGTCGCTTAAGTTATGGGGTGAGGGCAGCCGGTCGAGGTGGCCGACATTTGATTGGTGCTACGTGCCCGTCTGTCAACTTGGCCCCGGGAGCTCGCGACGACATCATTGGCGGCACGGTCCTTCGTGTCCCCGTTTGGGAAACTGTTCCGGTCCTGTCCTCCCGCGCCGGCGGCCCTCCGTTGTGCTCTTGTTCCCCAACTAACGGAGGCTACCATGACACCACGCAAGCACAAGAACTTTCGCCAACGCCCTTCCGCCCAGTCGCTTCACCAGATCAATCCCCATGCCGCCGGCATCGACATCCATGCCGCCGTCCACTGGGTCGCCGTCCCCGCGGAGTCGGCCCCGCCGCCCCCGCCCGGCCACCCGGTCAACCTGCCCGCACATGTCCGCCGTTTCGGCGCCTGCACCGCTGACCTCCACCAACTGGCCGACTGGTTGACCCAGTGCGGCGTCAAGACGGTCGCCATGGAATCGACCGGCATCTATTGGATCCCGCTGTTCGAGTTGCTGGAGTCCCGAGGCTTCGAAGTCTATCTGGTCGATCCACGTCAGTCGCGGCACGCGCCCGGTCGGCCCAAGAGCGATGTGCTCGATTGCCAATGGCTGCAGCGTCTGCATAGCTACGGCTTGCTCACCGCCTCGTTCCGTCCCGCCGACCAAGTGGTGGTGCTGCGTAGTTACCTGCGGCAGCGGCAGATGCTTCTGCGCTACGCCGGACAGCATGTGCAGCACATGCAGAAAGCCTTGGAGCAGATGAACGTCAAGCTGGCCGAAGTTGTCAGTGACGTGGTCGGCTTGACGGGGATGTCCATCCTCCAGGCCATCCTGCGTGGCCAGCGGGATCCGCACAAGCTGGCCAAGCTGCGTAACGTCAACTGCAAGCGGACGGAGGCGGAGATCGCGCGGGCGTTGCAAGGCAACTGGCGTGACGAGCACCTGTTCGCCCTCAAGCAGGCGCTGGCTTTATACCAGTTCTACCAGCAGCAAATGCGGGAATGTGATGTCCAGTTACAGAGGCAGTTAGGCTGCTTCGCGGATCGTCGGGATGGCAAGCCGCTACCGCAGCGGTCGCGTCCGCAACACAAGAGGGCTCATGGCCCTACCTTCGACGTGCGGAGCGCGTTGCATCGGATGTCCGGCGTGGATCTGACGGTTCTGGAGGGAGTCGATGAGGGCACGGCGTTGGTGATTCTCAGTGAGGTGGGTGCAGACGTGAGCCGGTTCGCCACGGTGAAGCAGTTCACGTCGTGGCTGGGTCTGTGTCCGCAGCACCAGAGTTCGGCAGGGAAGATCAAAAGCCGGCGTGTGCGTCGCGGTGCCCACCGGGCGGGGCGTGCCTTCCGCCTGGCGGTACAGGGTTGCTATCACGCCAAGAATGCCTTGGGTGCGTTCTACCGTCGTATCCAGGCGCGTGCCGGGGCTCCCAAGGCGATTGTGGCCACGGCGCGGAAGTTGGCGGAGCGTGTGTATCGTCTGTTGAAATACGGGGAGGAGTACGTGCGTCAGGACATGGCCGTCTATGAGGCGTCGTATCGTGCGCGTCTGGTGAAGGGTTTGGCGCGTCGGGCATCGGAGTTGGGCTATCGTCTGGAGGCGGTGGCCGTGGCCGAGACGTGAGAGAAAGGGCGGTTGCGGGACAGTGGGCGTGTCGTTAGTCAATGAGGTGGTGGTTGGCCGAGGTCGGTGCGTTGACAGATGAGGTCAGCGTGGAAGATGCGCCAGCGGTCGAGGCCAATCAGGAGAATGCCGTGTCCAGACCAGACGCTCTCCGGAGCGTTCCTTGGGAACTGCTGGGGCGGCGAATCCGCTCCCGATCGTCAGGCTCCTCGATTCGGCCCTGGACCCGGTGGCCAAACAAGCAATCCAAAGGCCCACAATCGACGAGGCCGAAAAGGCCTTACTTAATCTCAAGGTCTGCGATCCGGCTTGCGGCAGCGGTCATTTTCTCATCGCGGCTGCTGGTCGCTTGGCAAAGTATCTGGCCCGTTTGCGGTCTGGCGACGAAGAACCGAGCACTCTCACGGTTCAACACGCCAAGCGTGAAATCATCGCCCGGTGCATTTACGGCGTGGACATGAACCCGATGGCCGTGGAACTCTGCCAGGTCGCGCTCTGGATGGAAGCGTTGGAACCGGGTAAGCCGCTTTCTTTCCTAAAACACCATGTCCCGTGTGGCAACAGTCTTATTGGGGCTACCCCGGACATGATGGCAAAGGGCGTAACAGATGACGCATTTGAGGCGATTGAAGGCGACGACAAGGCGTATTGCCGCGAGTGGAAGGTAAAGAATAAGGATGACCGTCGGGGGCAGGGCCGTCTATTCGATGAGGTAGCTCCATGGGAGCAACTTGGTAACGTTGCAGCCGCGATTGCCTCCTTGGACACATTGCCGGATGACACGCCGGATCAAGTCATGGCCAAGCAGCAGCGGTACGAAGAATTGGTCAACCAAGCTAATTATCGCACTTCCGGCCAGTTCCTCGCCGACGTGTTCTGTGCCGCTTTCTTCTGGAAGAAGACCAAGGCGTTCGACTATCCAATTACGGAAGGCGTTTTCCGTAAGGTGGAACGTAACCCCCACGTCATCACTCCCTGGATGTTCGACGAAATCACGCGCCTTCGCGAAGAGTTCCAATTCTTCCACTGGCATCTTGCTTTCCCGGGCGTGTTCCGTCCAGCTACGAAGGGAGAGAGCGCCGACAACGAGAAAACGGGCTGGTGTGGCGGCTTTGATGTGGTGTTGGGTAATCCGCCTTGGGACAAGTTGACACCGGATTCGAAGGAGTTTTTCTCCGAATATGATCCTGCGGTTCGTTTTGCCAATCGAGCCTCCGAACGCAAATTAGCCGCCAAACTCCTCGAAGACCCACTTGTCGCATACAAATGGGCGACTCACCGGCGTTTGCGATTCGCAGAAGTGAGATTCATCAAGAAAAGCGGCCGTTATCGGCTATTCGCGCCTGGGAATCTCGGCAAAGGTGACTTCAATACCTATCGGATGTTCGTAGAGACGGCCTTATCTATAGTGTCAGCGGAGGGAGCCGTCGCACAGATTGTTCCAGAAGGTCTCTACAACGGTGCAAACGCGACTGCGATTCGAAAAGAGATGTTTGAGTCGTCCAACCTGGGCATTCTATATGGTTTCGAGAACGAAAAAGAAGTGTGGTTCGATGGCATCGACAGTCGAGCGAAGTTCTGTATTTACAGCCTCCGCCCCGGGGGGCAAACAGATCGGTTCAGAGCGGCATTTACGATTCGATCGCCTGAACGCCTCTTGAGTGTACTGGGAGGAGACAACCTCACCATTCCAGTTCAGATTGTTCGTGAATTCTCGCCTGACGCGCTATCGGTTCTTGAATTCCGGAGCCAATACGACATTGATATAGCGTCGAAGATGTACAGTCGATGGCCCAAGCTTGGGGATCGTGATGCAGGGCCTCCGTTGCATTCGCAAATGCGCGAAATCGACATGACAAACGATGCGTCGTTATTTAACGGTGACGCTGATGGAATTCCTCTCTATGAAGGTCGGATGGTTGGGCAATACGATTACTGCGCCAAAGGCTATGTTTCCGGACGAGCCCGGGCAGCGGTGTGGGATACGTTGAAATTTGGTGATTCTCGCAAAGTCATCACTTGTCAGTGGCGAATTCGTCGAGATCAGATTCCCGAGAAAACGGCGAAACGCGTTGGGAAATACAGGATTGGTTATTGTTGGGTTGCCAGTCCAACGAACGAGCGCAGCTTCATCGCTTCCCTGCTTCCTCCTAACTCGATTGCTGGTAACGCTGTACCGACCATTCTATATCCGAAGGATTCTCGATGGATGTACGTTCCTTGGCTGGCGGTCGCGAACTCTTTCGTGATGGACTTCCTTGTCCGCATGAAGGTAAGTCTCAATCTCACATTTACACTACTTAAGAGCCTACCTTTCCCTCGACCATCGGAACCGGATGAGATCGTTCGTCAGCTCGCTCCGCTTGTCCTCAGATTGACATGTACTGGCCAAGAGATGGTTGGCTATTGGAACATGATGGCAAAGCTGGGCTTGGTAGAGGCAGTCCCTGAAAATGTCATTCCCGGCATTCTGGTGGAAGAGGACCGGCTTTGTGCGAAGGCAGAGATTGATGCCATTGTTGCACGGGACGTGTTCTCTTTGTCGCGGGAAGAACTGGACTACATCCTTGAAACATTTCCAGTCTATCGAAACTATCAGGAACAGGAGTATGGCGAGTTTCGCTCCAAGCGGCTGATTCTCGAAGCCTATGACGCATTGGCGGAGGCGGCAAAGGCTGGACAGCCATATCGGTCTCCATTCACGAAGCGACCAGAAACGCATGCCACGGGGAGCGGCAGCCGGTCGTTGGCGCAAGTGACGGATGGACAACTTCCCGAAGGCCCCTTCTCGCTGGTCGTGAACGTAAACGACGTAGGCAAAGGAATCCCGAAGCACTGGCGTTGCGTAAAAGCAAATGAAACGGATGCCCTTCCACTTCAGGAAACATGGGTGTTGGTCCGTCACTCGGACCTGAAGCGCGGCAACAAAGCGGTTCCAGTCGCCTTGGGCAAGCTGACCTACAAGGAACTCACCGATGCCAGCACGAAACAGAAAGTCATAGTGGTGACGCTTCGTGGTCCGGTGCCGCCGGCGCAGGTGCGGATTCCTCTGTCGGAGTGGCCGTCGTTTCGGCCGCTCGCCGTCCTGGAACCCCTGGACTGATGAGGAATCTTCATGGCGCGCATCATCCCCAAAGTCGATCTGAGTTCCATCGTCAACAGCGGTGAACGGATTATCGCCACGGAACTCGTGCGCCAATTGCCGGAGTCGTGCCTCGTCTACCACAGTTATCCCTGGTTGCACCTGACTCGCAGCGACTATTCACGCAAGCTATTCCTCCAGCCCGGTGAAACCGACTTCATCGTCGTTGATCCCGATCACGTGTCACCGAGCGCCTCAACTTAGGCCACCCATGAGCGCCTTCAAATTAGGCCACCCAGTTCCCCGTATTCTCAGCTTCCGTGCCAACGATTCCTGCACTTCTTTTCAGCATCTTATCCTTCCATCCTTCTTCAGGCCTGTTGCCTCGGCGACCGACCTTGGTCCCGTGTCTCCCTCAGCACGGGGAGCAGGCACGCAACCCCCTGCTCTCGACCTCCTTCAGGGTGCCGAGCCGGTGAGCGCCTGGCCTATTTTGACTTCCAGCAGAGCCGGTGAGCGCCTGGCCTATTTTGCTGCCCCGACACCTTCTTCCACTTGGCCTGCTTTGGTCGCACTGTCCCCGTCTCCTCCGCAGCGGTTGGCCTGACGCAGGCGATAGCTCTTGCCGGTGATCTGCACCACCTCGGCATGGTGCAGGAAGCGGTCCAGGATCGCTGTCGCGCTCGGCACGTCGCCGATGAGTTTGCCCCAGTCCTCCAGCGGCCGGTTCGACGTCATCACCGTCGCACGCGTCTCGTAACGCCGCATGATGATCTCGAACAGGTATTCACCCGAGCGCTTGGGAAGCTGCTTCATGCCCATGTCGTCTACGATCAGCAGGTCCGGCTTCAGGTAGCGCGCCAGCACCTTGTCCTCGCCGCCCAACGCCTCGTCGTGCAGGAAGTCACGCACCACATCGAAGATCGAGCGGTACAGCACGCCGAAGCCGGCCTTGAGCGCCTGATAGCCGATCGCCTGGCACAAAAAGGACTTGCCCACGCCGGGAGGACCCAGGAAGAGAACGTCGCGGGCCTCGCGGATGAAGCGGCAGGTGGCCAGTTCAAACACCTGCTTCTTCTTGATCGACGGGTTGAACGACCAGTCGAAGTCCTCCAGCGTTTTCAACTCGCGGAACTGCGCCGCCTTGACGCGGCGTTGCAACTGGCGGTCGGCCCGCACCGCCAGTTCGTCGTGCAGCACGATCTCCAGGAACTCGGCCGCACTCAGGTTGTTGGCAGCGGCCTCGTGCAGACGCACCTCCAGACTCTCCAGCAGTCCGGACATGTGCAGACGTTTGAGGGCGTTACGCAGCGACTCGGTCATCGTTCTACCTCCTTTGGGAATGGAACAGGGGCGACAGGGTTGTGGTCGGCGTCGTGGGGCGTTCCGGGGGCAACGGTCGGCGGCGGCACCTCCTGGTGGAAGGCGTCGCGGACGAAGTGGCCGTAGTCGGACAGGTCGCGGATCAGCGGGTGTTCCTCCAGGAACGGCAAGTGCTCCTGGCGTGGCTCGGCCCGTTCGAGGAGATGACGCAGGGAGCGCAGCCGGAAGGCGCCGTGTGATAACGCGATGTCACAGGCATGTTCGATGGCGGCACAGGGATGACGGTGGGCCAGGTTCAGCAGACCCTGCAACACACGGACCCCCTCGACGCCGTGCGCCTGAAGCATGGCCTCGGCCCAACGCAGACTGTGCGGACCGAGGCGACGCACCTGGCCCAACAACCAGACGGCACCGCGTTCCACGCCACTAATCTTCGCGCCACTGAGGTGCTGCGACTGGGTGCTGAAGCGTCCCGGCTCGTGGCGGACGTGCAGCGCGATTTGCTCCAGGCGGTCATTGAAGACGCGTACCAACCGGCCGTCCCAGCGCACCCAGACCGATCGAGCCAGGTATTCCGGTGGCACGGAGTAGAAGGCCCGCTCGACTTCGACGTGGCCGTCCCGATGCACGATGCGTCGTGCCTCCTGGAAGCAGGGGAAGCGTTCCAAGGGCAACCGTTGCAAAGCCGGCCGTTCCACGGCGGCGAAGTGAGCGCCGACCTGGCGGCGCGTGGTGCCGTGGATGCGCGTGTCGGCGACCGTTTGTTCCCAGTCGAGCAGGAAGTGATTCTGTGCGTCCAGGCTGGTGAACTGCCGACCGCGGAGGGCATTTTCCTGGACGTAATCGACGCCGCGTTCGACCTTGCCCTTGTGCCGAGGCGTGTAGGGCTTGGTGGGCATAAAAAGCGTGCCATAGTGGCGCGCGAACGCCAGCACCTTGGGGTTGAGTTCGGGATCGAACCAGTCGGCCTTGGTGACGGCGGCGCGGAGGTTGTCGATGACCAGGCGTTGGGGCACGCCGCCGAAGTGCCAGAAGGCATTCTCCAGGCAACGCACAAAGGCTTCGGTCGTCTGGCGGGTGACAGCCTCGCTGTAGGCTTTGCGCGAATGGCTGAGGACGATGCGGAAAACGTGCGTGCGCCGGCGTTTGCCGTCGGCCAACCGCAGAGGCACGCCGGTGCCGAAATCGACCTGAGCCTCTTCCCCGGCTCCGCACTCCAGGCGCCGGAAGGGCAGATCCTGAGTCGGGGCCAGGTGACGGCTGAAGCGCCGGACGCTGTGATACTTGCCAGTGAAGCCGTGTTCGGCGACCAGGTCCTGGTAGATGCGTTGCGCGGTCAGGCCCTGATCGAGCTTGGTCTGGATGAGCGCGCGGAATGGCTCGCACAAACTGGGTTGCCGCAGCGAACGTGGCGTAGGGGGTTGAAGCGCTTCCGTGCCTATCTCCGGAGGTTCGGGCGCGACGCAGCCGGCTGCCTCCAACGCCTGCGGGGGATCGGTCGAGCCGGTGGGCGCCTGGCCTAATTTGACTTCGGTCGAGCCGGTGAGCGCCCCGGCCTGATTTGCCTGCTGGAGGTGACGGGCGACGGTATCGCGGTGGATGCCCAACGTCTTGGCAATCCGCCGGACGGACCAGCGCCGCTGATGCAGAACGAGAATGGTGTCGATCGTGGCCATGTTGAGTTGATTCGCCATGGTTGTCCTCCACGCGCTGGGTCTGCGCAAGGATAACTGGCGAATCGTCGTCTCCTCAAAGTGGCCTACTTTGAGGGCGCCTCCGGGTGGCCTAGTTTGGGCGCTCGCTGACAGTATCTGGTCCCAGAGGTCAGCAGGAATTGGTGGAACAGGGGGCATATCAACATTTTACGGCCAGTACAGGCACGGACAAGTTCGGGTCGTGAACGGCTACCCTGCCCTTGTTCGTCTATGACGGGGCCACCGGCTTTCCGCTGGCGGCCTGGCTACGGCCCGGAGCGGTGCATGCCAGCCTGGGAGCCGTGGATATCCTCAACGCCATCGTTACCCGACTACGGAAGGCCTGGCCGGGCGTCCGCCTCAAGGTGCGCTCCGACAACGGCCTGGCGGTGCCCAGCCTGTATGACTATTGCGAGGCCAACGACCTGCCCTACGCCCTGGGCTATGCCAGCAACCCCGTGTTGCAGCGGGCCACGGAGCAAGCCTTGGCCGACGTGGAGTTGTATCACCGCCTCTACGGCCGCCGCGAGCCGGTGGTGCAACGCTTCGAGTCGTTGGCCGGTTATCAGGCCGACAGTTGGCCGCACCCCCGGCGGATCGTGGCCAAGATCGAGGTGACGCCGCAGGGCAGCCAACGACGCTTTGTCGTCACCAACCTGCAAGAAGAAGCGTCGGCGGTGTACCGGGATTTTTACGTGCGGCGGGGCAAGGTGCCGGAGCAGCCGATCGGCGAGATGAAGAACGGCTTACGGTCGGAGCGGCTGTCGGCCTGCGGCTTCTGCGCCAACGCCTTCCGCTTGCTGGTGCATACGCTGGCCTACGCCATCGTGGTGCTGTTCCGGGAGGCGTCGTCGTCGGTGCCGGAGGTGGCGACGGCGAGCGTGAGCACCTTACGTCAGCGCTTGTGGAAAGTAGGCGCGGTGGTGGTGACGGGGGTGCGGAGGATCTGTTTTCATTTTTCCGAGACGTGGCCGTATCGTGGGGCGTGGTGCCGGGTCTTGTCGGGAGTGACTGCCTTTGTCGCCGAGGTGGCCTCTGGTTGAGGCGTTGCGAGCAGCGGGGTCGGAATGGGGAAGGGGAGGGAAGCGTCGTTGGCGGACGATGCCGTATCGGGGTGTGCGCGGGAGTGCGAAAAGGGGTAGTCTGGACAGCTGCCAGCGAGGGATGGCGCGTTGGCAGGAGCGAAGGGCGGCTCGACAATCACGATGACAACCTCTCGACAGCGTCTGACGCCTCCTCTGCTGAGACTCGGTGCGCAATTCGGGCTAGTCCTACAGCCGTAGTTACTAGAATAGCCCTCGCCCGGAGTTTTAACGAGGGCAAGCCATGTCAGGACGACCAACGCAGGCGCAGGTCCACGGCTGGGCAGACGAAGTGATGTCCATCGGCGAACGGATCGGTCGGCACTTCGCCCGGTCTGAGCCACGGCAACGAGCGGTCGGCTCTATCCGCGGGCTGCTTAGCGACACCGAGCGCAAGAACGGCTGGCAGTTGGCGGAGCACCTGGGCGAGGCGACGCCGGATGGGGTGCAGCACTTGCTCGCCCGGGCCGACTGGGACGCCGACGCCGTCCGCGACGACCTCATCCGCTACGCGGCGGAGCACCTGGGGCACGACGAGGGTGTGCTGGTCGTGGACGAGACCGGCTTTTTGAAGAAGGGCAGGAAATCCGTCGGCGTCGCCCGGCAGTATAGCGGGACGGCCGGGCGTATCGAGAACTGCCAGATCGGAGTGTTTTTGGGGTATGTGACCGAGAAGGGGCGGGCGCTGATCGACCGGGAGCTGTACCTGCCCAAGGAGTGGGCCGGCGACGCCCCGCGTCGCAAAGAGGCCGGCGTCCCGGCCGTGGTCGGGTTCGCCACCAAGCTGGTGCTGGCCCGGCGGATGATGGACCGGGCCGTGGAGTCCGGGGTGCCGATGCGGTGGGTGACGGCGGACGCCGTGTACGGGTCGGATTACCACTTCCGCATCGCCATCGAGAAGCACGGCCTGGGTTACGTGGTTGGCGTGCGAACCGACTTCGCCGTCTGTTGGGGGTTGCGGCAGGTGCGGGCCCGGAATCTGCTTGCCGAAGTCCCGGCCGACGCCTGGCAGCGGCTGAGTTGCGGGGATGGGGCCAAGGGGCCGCGCCTGTACGACTGGGCTCTGTTGCGGACGAACTCCCCCGAGCCGGAGGCGTACGCCCGCTGGCTCTTGATCCGCCGCAGCGTCACCGACCCCTCGGAGGTAGCATACTTCGCCTGCGGCGGGCCGCCGGGCATCGGTTTGGAGGATCTGGTTGGGGTGGCGGGTGCGCGGTGGGCGATCGAGGATTTGTTCGAGTTGGCCAAGGGAGATTGCGGCCTGAACGAGTACGAAGTGCGTAGCTGGGTCGGGTGGCATCGGCACGTCACCCTGAGCCTGTTCGCCCTGGCGGCGCTGGCGGTCATCCGCTCGCGGGCGGCACGAGCGGCACGGGGCAAAAAAAGGGGTCTGGGCTCATCCCGCTGACGGTCCCCGAGGTGCGGAAGCTGCTGCTCAAGATAGTTTGGGACCGCCTGACGCTGGCCGAGCGGGCGCTGGCGTGGTCGGAATGGCGGCGGGCACACCAGCACCGCGCACGCGTGTGCCACTACCGCAAACGCGGGGCGCGGCCGCCTGATGGATAACTACGGCTGTAGGACTAGTGGTTCCTTGCAGCTTGTTCGTCCGGTAGGTCCGGGGAGCCGAGCCGGACGGCGCCGTCGTGTCAGATGGTGCCAGTCCGTGCCATCGGTCTGGTGGCGGAGTGGCAGTGTGGCGGAGTGACAAAATGGCAGCCAAACACACAAAACCCCGCGTTGGTAGGTCTGGCGAGCCGAGCCGGACGGATGTGTTGCTCGGCTTACCAAACCGGGTGGCTCCGGATCCTGTGGCAGAGTTGGCAATCTGGCAAAGTCGCCTTTGTGAATTGACGCAAGTTGTTGAAAATAAATAAATTGCGTGATAAGGACCACTTTGCCAATCGTTCGTCGATTTGGCAAAGTGGCAAACGACTCTCCTCCCTACACAGCGTTCGCTATCCGTCAGTTCCAATAAGCGAATTCATTCGTGTTCAGCATCACTAGGCACAACGCCGCCAGCGCACGCTGCTTGGCATCCGCCGAAGGCTTGCCCGACGCTCGTGCGTCTGACTCGATTTGTCGCTCTTGCCGAGTCAGGAAATCCGTAGCCAACCGCAGTTCCTCCGCGGAAGACGGACGAGACAGGGTCAAGGTAAATGCCAGCCGAATCTGCGCGGTGCTGTCGGTGCCGGCCTCGCGCCGCAGGCGTGCGGCGAAATGCGCCGCCTGCTCGTGCAGGAACGTGCCGTTGAGGAATGTCAGCGCCTGCGGGGCCGTGGTCGAGGTCGTGCGCTGCTCGCAAGGGGAGGTATTGTCCGGCGTGTCAAGCAATTCCAGTTCCGGCAGCGCCAGCGAGCGCTTGGCGAAGACGTAGATACTGCGGCGGGCCGACTGGCGGGCGTCGGACTTGCCCCAGCCGTCGCCGGGACGAGATTGACCTTCGAGGACCGCTCGCGGCAGAGGCGGATAGACACTCGCTCCTTGCATCTGCGAGTTGAGCTGACCGCTGACCGTCAGCACCTCATCGCGCACCGCCTCCGCTTCGAGCCGGCGCTGTCGCCAGCGCCCGAACAGGGCCAACTTGCGGGCGGCGTTCTCGTCTTTCTCCGGACTGGATGCCGAAGTCTGATACGTGCTGGAAAGTACCAGCAGGCGGTGGAGTGGCTTCAGCCGCCACCTCTCAGCGACGAAGCGGGCGGCCAGCCAGTCGAGCAATTCGGGATGCGAGGGCGCATCGCCCATGAGGCCGAAGTCGTTGGGTGTGCCCACGATTCCCTTGCCGAAGTGGTGCATCCACACGCGGTTGACCATCACGCGCGCCGTCAGCGGATTGTCCGGCTCCGTCAGCCAGCGAGCCAACCACAGCCTTCGGCCGGTCGAATGAGTCAGCGCCGCCGGAGCGCCCGGCTCCTGGTGGACCAACACGGCCGGCAGGCCGGGCGTCACCTCGTCCGCCGCCATGCTCGGATTGCCGCGCTTTAGGATGCGCGTTGCCGGTGCCTTGGTACTTTCTTCGTACCAGACATACGCCCGCGGCGGCTCCTGCGACCGTTCCTTCCACGCCGTCCGTTCCGCGTCGGTGCCGACCGGACGGTCGAGTTCCTTGCGGCCGAGCTGCGGACGCTTCAACGGCTGGAAGACGGCCAACATGCGGTAATAGTCGGCCTGACTGAACGGCTCGAACTTGTGATTGTGACAGCGGGCGCAGCGCAAAGTCTGGCCGAGAAACGCAGTCGCCGTCACCCCGAGCACGTCGTCGAGCTGGTCGTAGCGGTCCACGTCCGGGTTAGCCGGCTCATCGTCCCAGGTGCCCAGGCGCAGGAACGTTGTGGCAATCTGCGTCTGGGCGTTCCAGTCCTGCAATTCGTCGCCGGCCACCTGCTCGCGGACGAAACGGTCGTAGGGTTTGTCCTGGTTGAAGGCGTCGATGACGTAATCGCGGTAGCGCCATGCGCTGGGCTTGGCCCCGTCGCGCTCGTAACCGTTGCTCTCGGCGTAGCGGGCCACGTCGAGCCAGTGCCGGCCCCAGCGCTCGCCGTATTCGGGACGGGCCAGCAGCCGATCGACCACGCGGGCAAACGCCTCCGGCGAATTGTCGGCCAGGAAAGCCTGCTGCTCGGCCGGTGTCGGTGGCAAGCCGATGAGATCGAACGTGACGCGACGGAGTAGCGTCGGTTTATCGGCCGGCGGCGCGGGCCGAAGCCCTTCCGCTTCCAGACGGGCCAGGATGAAGGCGTCGATGGGAGTGCGCACCCAGCGCGATCCCGAACCGTGGGCACGGTGGGCGTGCGGACGGGTTGAAACGCCCAGTGATCCTTGCCCTTGTCGGCGAGCGATTTGCCGGCACGAACCGGAGCGGGGAGCGCGGCACACAGACTGACGGCGAGCGCAAGCGCCAGCGAGCCGGTCTTCGAGCGTCGGCGCGTCACAGTGCAACCCTCCCGACGGAAAGTGCGATGGCAGGGGCGCGGCGATGCAGGCAGGTAATGAAATCCTAACCCGGCGAGGAAGCAATGGGCAAGTGGAATCAGCCACTGTTGGCGATCCGCGTATGATGGACTTCGGAAGCGGCGGCCGCTCCGCCGCCGGGATCGATCGACCACTTTTGCTTCTGGTCTCCGATGTCGCACTGCCGCTTCACTTGTTCCGGGGGACATCAATGGGAGGTGCCGACGATTTGCCCCCACTGCGGCGCCCCGTCAGCGCCGCCGTGGTCGCAGAACCCGCGAGGACTTCCACGACCGACATCCCCGCAAGCCCGGAACTCACCGCCGCCTTCGTCGCGCAGCCGGCACGGGACGACGGCACCCTATCCGGCGCACCACGATTCGGAGAAACGCCGACGGCGGCACCTTCCGAAGCAGTCTTGGCTACTCCGCCCTCCATCAAATCCCTGTCGATTCCCGGCTATGAAATCCTAGGCGAGTTGGGCCGCGGCGGGATGGGCGTCGTTTACAAAGCTCGACAACTCGGGCTGAACCGGATCGTCGCCCTGAAGATGATCCTGGCCGGCCGTCATGCCGCCGAGGCGGACTTGACCCGCTTTCGGTTGGAGGCTCAGGCCGTCGCCTCGCTCTTGCACCCCAACATCGTCCAGGTCTTTGCCATCGGCGAATCGCGAGGGCATCCCTTCTTTTCACTGGAGTACATGGGTGGGGGGACGCTGGCCCAGCGTCTGGACCACCGTCCCCAGGGTGCGCAGGAGGCGGCACGCCTGGCGGCGGTGCTGGCACGGGCCGTCCATGCGGCGCATCAGCGCGGCATCATTCACCGCGACCTCAAGCCGGCCAATATTCTGCTCGCCGCCGACGGCACGTCCAAGATCGCCGATTTCGGCCTGGCCAAGCAACTCGACGCGGACGGCGGCCTGACGGCGAGCAACGCCATCCTGGGCACTCCCAGTTACATGGCCCCCGAGCAGGCCGGGCAGAAATCCGTCGCGATCGGTCCCGCCGCCGACATTTACGCCCTGGGGGCGATCCTCTACGAGGCGCTGACGGGCCGTCCGCCGTTTTTGGCCGAGACCCAGCTGGACACCATCCTGCAAGTGATCTCCGACGAGCCGGCACCGCCCTCCCAATTGCAATCGCGCGTCCCGGCCGACCTGGAGGCCGTTTGCCTGCGCTGCCTACGCAAGGAGCCGCGCAAACGTTACCCCAGCGCCGCCGCCCTCGCGGAGGATCTGGATCGTTTCCTCAATGGAACGCCGACCGAGGCCGGGCAGCACGGCTCGACGCCGTGGCTGCGCCGGCATTCGGGCCACTTGACGGCGGCGGCGGTCTGGCTACTCACCCTCGCCGTTATGGTCGCCGTGCATTCGCGGGACTCTCGCGGCGGGATCGAGTTCTGGCAAGTGGTTCTTCTCCTGGTGGGCGTTCGGGGCGGCTACGCTCTCTGGAAACGCGCCACGATCAAGAGCCTCGACATCCTTCGCGCCCACCGCGGCAAGGTCTACGGCGTGGCCTTCAGTCCGGACGGCAAGCGGCTGGCGTCGGCCGGCGCCGACCGAACGGTCCTGTTGTGGGACGTGCCGGCCAGTCAGGTCTGGGCGACGCTGCGCGGGCACCGCGGCCGGGTGTATGCGGCGGCCTTCCACCCCGACGGCCAAACGTTCGCTTCGATCGGCTCGGATCGTCAGTTGCGCCTCTGGGATCCGGCCACCGGCGAGGCCCGATCCGGCGTTCGGATCGGCCGGGTCCGGGTGTACGCGCTTGCTTTCCACCCGGACGGCCAAACACTCATTCTCGGTCGAGCGGACGGTACGGTGGCACTCTGGGATTCTCGTGGCGGGACAGCCTGTGCGCGACCCTGAAGCGGAACAAAGGCCGGTCGTCGGCCGTTTATACGCTCTCGCTCAGCGCCGACGGCCAGACGCTCGCCGCCGGTCACGCCAACGGCACGGTCACCTTGTGGGATCTCGCCCACCAAAAAGAGCGCGGCGTCTACCCGCGCGGGGGCAAGCCTCCGAAGCTGGTTTTTCGGGACCAATCGGCCGGCGTCGCCCTCACCCCGGACGGCAAGTTACTGGCCGGCGGCCGAACGGAAAACCGCGGCCAACCCGTGCGGCTGTGGAACGCCACCACCGGCCAGTTCCTCGGCGGCCTGGATGACGACAAGGACTGGGTCGATGTCCTCAGCAGGTTGCTCTGGCGAGGGAGCTTTCGAACCGTCTACGCGCTGGTCTTCTCCCCGGACGGCAAGCTGCTTGCGGCCGCCCACGGCTCGACGGTCAAGGTCTGGGACGTGGCTTCGGGGCAGATGCGGCACGCCTTCCACGGGCACTCCCGCAAGGTGCTCGCCCTGGCGTTCTCGCCCGACGGGCTGACGCTGGCCTCCGGCGGCGCGGATGGAACGGTACGACTCTGGGATCCCACGTCGCCGCCCCGGTCCAAAAAACGGCCCCAGTGGCAAAGTTGGTTTACGCGGGATTCATCCGCAGCCCCTTGAGGCGAGCCTTCTGGATTCGCGTGTTCGGTTCATCGGGGATGCCGTGCCCGCAACCACCGTCGCCGCTGGAAGAGAGCCGTCCGCCCCCCTATAACGAGCTTTGCCCAGGGCCGTCGTCGCACCGGAAGGAGAGACATGAGCGCGGATCCCAACAGTCCGGCGGAACGACCGGCGTGCATGGCCATCCTCGGCCTGCTTCCGCCGTACACGCTCGAAGATGTCAAGGCGGCCTATCGCGTCAAGGTGCTGGAGGCCCACCCCGATCGCGGCGGCGATGTCGCCGAATTCTTGAAGGTCGAGGAAGCGTATCTTCAGGCCATCGAGTACGTGAATTATCGCGGCGACCGCCGCGGCTGGATCGCCGGCCAGGTCGAGCCGTATCTGCGCCAGCAGGAAGTCGCAACCGAGGTCGAGCGGCGAGGCGGCAAGGCAGAATACGAACAGACCGACTGGCTGAAACGCTCATTCGGCGACGGCTTCGCCATGCTGGCCGAGCGCCTGCGTATCATTCGACTGCGCGGAGCCGGCGCGGATGACGCCTTCCTCAAGTACCTGGGCGAAGAACCGAAGAAGACGCCCTATCTGATCGAGTTGGACCTGGCCGGCGGCCGGAACACCGATGAGGGTTTGCCGGGACTGGCGCATTTCGAGGTGCTGAAGCGACTGAATTTGGCGGGGACGGCGGTGAGCGAGCGCGGTCTGTCGGCCGTGCTGGGAACCCTGTCGTCGCTGCGCTGGCTCAACCTGGCGGACACCGGAGTGGGCTGGTTGGGGCGCTGGCGTCTGAGACGGGCGTTTCCGGACATCGAAATCGTTACGGAATCGACCGAATAAGTTACCAGCCCGCAGCGCCATGAGTCGAGACGGGAGCGGAATACGCTCCTGAGAAGCGTTGTTCTTGCGGTAATGAATTGTGCTGCCCAGAGCGCTAACGGTTAGCGACGCTTCGCAGAAGCGTGTGAAGAACGCTTCTGCGAAGCGTCGCTAAACAATCAAAGCGCCTCGGCCCGGAGGTTGAGGTTGTTTTCGTGCGCGTCCACTTCGTCGGCCGGTTCGGCGGAGAGGTGTTGATTGGCGTGCAGCGTCACGCGCGCTCGAGCCCGTCGGCAAGCGTCTTCGGGACTGTCGGCTTCAAGTCGAGCGACCGGCATCTTTTCCGGCAACCCGTGGTCGGCACTCTGGTTGTCGTCATTCCAGCCATGACGGTAAACGACATATTCTTTCATGGCTCCTCCTTCCGCGTCGTTTCCTCGTCGCGCTCACAGCAAGGTCGGCTGGAAACCCACTTCGCCGTCGTCCTCCGCGTCTTGCGCACTTCACGCAGTAGCGCGTGTAGGGCAGGGCGTCCAGGCGTGCTTTGCCGATCTCGCCGCCGCAGTTCTGACAAACGCCGAAGGTGCCGTTCTCGATCCGGTCCAAGGCGGCGGCGACTTCCCCGTGGATCTGCCTTTCATTCTGTAAGAGGCTGCTGCTCACCTCCTGCTCGAAGGCGTCCGTGCCGACATCGGCCATGTGCATCGGCACGTTGGAGAGCTGGCCGCTCGTCTCGCCGCCGGTTTGCCGCAGCGCCTCCTGTGCCACGCGGCCGTCGGCGTCTTGTAAGCGTGTGGCCATGTCCAACAAGCGGGCCTGGTATTCTTTGCGTTCTCTGGCGGTCATGGAAGTGTTCCTCTCAGAAGTCCCCGATCGCGCTCGAATCGCTGCCGACGTGGAAGAAACGCGGTCCGAGCGTGCTGCTCGGGCCGTCAGTCCTCCGCCTCTTCCAATTCATGCAAACTCCATGCCTGATTGGACGGCGAAATGCTATGCGAAGAGTAGGTTAGCTACGGAGAATCATTTGCTTTTCTTCTTCGCGGGCACTTTCGCGCCTTTTTTGCGCGCCTTCGAGAGGCCGATCGCAACGGCTTGCTTTTTACTTGTCACTTTCTTACCCGACTTGCCGCTTTTCAGTTTACCCTCCTTGCGCTTGTGCATGGCTTCCTTGACCGACTTCTGAGCTTTCGCGCCGTACTTGCGGGCCATTGGTCGCTACCTCCGTAGTGTCAACGAAGCCGAAATGCGCACACCCTCTTCCGAAAGCAAACGATTCAAATTCCACGCCGTAACTGATGCGCTAGTGTATTTGGGAAAGCGGGGTGATTCAACTGCGATTCTGTGCGGCCACTCATTTGCTAGAATGAAATGTTTGTGGGCGGTCTCACGGGAGGGATCGCGGCACACAAGCAGTCTCGACCGAGAGGGCGATGACCCAGACGCGCACGTTCACATTCCTCGGTACCGGCACTTCGGTGGGCGTGCCCATGATCGGCTGCGACTGCGCCGTTTGCCGGTCGCCCGACCCGCGCAACCATCGCTATCGGTGCGCTGTGCTGATTCGCACCCCCACCGGCAATCTGCTGATCGACACGCCCCCCGAATTACGTCTGCAACTGGTGCGCGAGCGTGTCCGGCTCATCCACGCCACGCTGTTCACCCATTATCACGCCGACCATATGTTCGGGCTGGACGACCTGCGGCCGGTCGCGCGGTTTTTGGGCGCGCCGATCCCGCTTTACTGCTCGGCCGAGGTGGAGGGCAAAATCCGCTCCGCCTTCTCGTACGCCTTCGGACCGGAAGCCGACTCGCTGCCGGCTGGCCTGATTCCCAAGCTGACTTTCGAGCGCATCGGCACCGAACCCTTTTGCGCCGCCGGCCAGTGGATCACGCCCATCCCGCTCATCCACGCCCATTTCGACGTGCTCGGTTTCCGGATCGGCGATGTCGCCTATTGCACCGATGTCAACCAGATTCCGCGCGAGAGCTGGCCGCGTTTGGAGGGACTGAAAGTTCTGATCCTCGACGCCCTGCGCTTCAAGCCGCACCCGGCCCACTTCGGGCTGGATCAGGCATTGGATGTCATTAACCAGTTCCGTCCCGAGCGAGCGTACCTGACGCATATGAGCCATGAGATGGAGCATGAGACCGTGAACCGTCTGCTGCCGGCCAACGTGCAGCTCGCTTACGACGGCTTGAGTTTCGAGTTTTAGCACCCCCGAGGTCTTCATGGCAGCGGCCCCGACGAACGTACCGGACGACCTCCGGCAGAAGTTACAGCGGCACCGGCAAGAGCATGTGCTGGCCTGGTGGGAACGACTTCGCGAGGACGAACGGAACGATCTGATCGAGCAACTCCGGGCCATCGACCTGGAGGGTTTGGCCAGGTTGTACGCCGAGCGCGAGCGAACGTACCAGCCGCCCGACTCGTCGCGCATCGCGCCCATTCCGGTTGTGCCCGTGGAGGTGCCAGACAACACGGTCATGCGTGCAGCCGGCGAGAAAGCGCGTACGGCGCGGCGAAGTGGCCGCGCTCGTCGTGGCCGGAGGGCAGGGCAGTCGCCTCGGTTTCGAGCACCCCAAGGGGATGTATCCCGTCGGGCCGGTCAGCCGCAAGAGCCTGTTTCAAATTCACGCCGAAAAAGTGCTGGCGCTGGGCCGCCGCTACGGTAAACAACCACCGCTCCTCGTCATGACCAGTCCGGCGACCGACGCCGAGACGCGGGCGTTTTTCGATGGAAGCAACTATTTCGGACTACCGCGAGAGGAAGTGTTCTTTTTCCGCCAGGGCACCATGCCCGCCTTGGATTTAGCGACGGGGCGATTGCTATTGGAATCGCCCGGCCGATTATTTCTCAGCCCCGACGGCCACGGCGGCACCCTGACCGCGCTGGCGAGAAGCGGATTACTTGAGCGCTTGCAAAAACGCGGCATCCGTCACCTGTTCTACTTCCAGGTGGACAACCCACTTGTGAAGGTGGCTGACCCGATCTTTCTTGGCCGGCATCTGTCCACGCGCTCCGAAGTGTCCTCCAAGATCGTGCCCAAGCAGGGGCCGAAAGATCGCCTGGGCAATCTCGTCGTGGTGGAAGGACGTTGCACCATGATCGAATATTCCGACCTGCCCGATAGTCTGGCTCACGAGAGGGACGAGACGGGCCGGCTGCGTTTGTGGGTGGGCAGTCCGGCGATTCACCTGTTCGACCTGGATTTCCTGGCGCGGTTGACCGAGGGGGCGGGCAAGCTGCCGTTTCACATCGCCCGCAAGAAGGTGCCGCACCTGGACGAGACAGGCCGTGTCGTGGAACCGGACAAGGAGAACGCCCTCAAGTTCGAGCGCTTTATCTTCGATGTCTTGCCGTTGGCCGAGCGCTGGCTGGTGGTGGAGACATCTCACCGTGAGGAGTTCGCCCCGCTCAAGAACGCCGAGGGAGCCGATTCGCCCAAGGCAGTCGAGATGGCATTGACGAATCTCGCGGCAGACTGGCTGGACCGGGCCGGCGTCGAGGTGCCGCGCAACGCCGACGGCGAGCCGGCTTTCGCACTGGAAGTCAGCCCGCTCTTCGCGCTGGACGCCGAGGAGTTGGCGGCGAAGGTGGATCGCCGGACACGCATCAACGGACCCAGGTATTTCGATTAGCGACGCTTCGCAGAAGCGTGGGAACCTGTTTGGAAAGGGCAAGGGAATGCTTCACGCGATGATCATGGCGGGTGGTGGCGGTACGCGGTTTTGGCCGCGCAGCCGGAAGCAGCGGCCGAAACAATTTCTGGCGCTGGGCGGCGAGCGCACGCTGCTGCAACAGGCGATGGACCGCATCGAAGTGCTCTTGCCGGCCGAGCACGCCTGGGTCATCACTGGGCAGGCGTATCAGGCCGAGACGGGCCGGCAGTTGCCCCAGCTGTCGGCCGATCACATCGTGGGCGAACCGTGCGGCCGGGACACCGCTGCCTGCATCGGCCTGGGTGCGGCCCTCGTCGTCCGTCGTGATCCGTCGGCCGTCATGGTCGTCACGCCCGCTGATCACGTCATCGAGCCGGTACGCGAGTTCGAGCGGGCGGTGCATGTGGCGGCCCAGATGGCCGCCGAACATCCATCGGCCCTCGTCACCTTCGGCATCCCACCGACGTACCCAGCAACGGGCTACGGTTACATTCATCGCGGCGCCGAAGTGGGACAGCGTCAGGGCGTGAGTGTGTATCGCGTCCGCAGGTTCGAGGAGAAACCGCCGGCCCCGCGCCGAGCAGTTTATCGCTTCCGGCGAATATTACTGGAACAGCGGCATTTTCGTGTGGCGAGCGGAAGCGGTATTAGAAGAATTGCACAGGCAGCAGCCGAAGATATACGATGGCGTCCGCCGGATCGCCGACGCCTGGGACACGCCACGGCGCGACGAGGTGCTGCGCCAGGAATACGAGATCATGCCCAAAAACAGCATCGACTATGCCGTCATGGAACACGCGCGCGAGGTGCTGGTCGTGCAGGCGCCCTACCGCTGGGATGATGTCGGCAGCTGGCTGGCCCTGGAACGCATGAACCCGCAGGACGCCGAACACAACACCGTCCTGGCCACGCACCTCGGGCTGAAAACGAAACACTGCGTCATCGTCGGCGACGCCGGCCGGCTCATCGCCACGATCGGCGTCGAGAACCTGCTGATCATCCAGGACGGCGACGCCACCCTGATCGCCGACCGCCGCGACGAGGGCACGGTCAAGCAGATCGTCGATCTGCTCGACAAGAAAGGTCTGGCCAAGTACCTGTGAGCGCGGCGACGCGACTTCTGGGCGTGGATTACGGCACCGTCCGCGTCGGCCTGGCCATCAGCGACGCCGAGCGCCGGCTGGCGTCGCCGTTGGCCGTGTACGAACGCAAAGGCCGTGAGGCCGACGCCGTGTATATCCGCACGCTGATCGAGGCGGAGGAGGTCGGGGCGCTGGTGGTCGGCTTGCCGGTCCACCTGGACGGACGCGAGGGACAAAAGGCGAGCGAGGCGCGCGCCTTCGGCGCCTGGCTGGCCGAGGCGACCGGATTGCCGGTGACGTTCTGGGACGAGCGTTTCAGCACGGTCGAGGCCGAATCGGCGCTGTGGCAGGCAGGGCTGACGCATAAGAAACGCAAGGCGCGGCGCGATCGCGTGGCGGCGCAGATCCTCTTGCAAGCGTATCTCGACTCCGGCTGTCCCGACGAGTCCGCGGCCGGCCCGCTGGAGGGCTGAAACGGCCCTTACAATTCCGTAAGGGTCCTCGACTCATCCTCTTCCCTGTTTCCTCCCCAACGCGGTTGCGATTACAATTCAAAAAGCATCCCGTATGGGTTGCCGCTGACGGGGAGGAAGGCGAATGCAGCTGCTGGTAGTGGAAGACGATCCGCTGGTCGGCCGGGCGCTGCGTCAGGGATTCGCGGAGGCGAATCTGGAGTGCGAGTGGGTCCGCGACGGCGAGCGCGGCCTGGAATTGGCGGCCAGTCAGCAATTCGACGCGATCATCCTCGACCTGCTCCTGCCTCGCAAGGGAGGACTCGAAGTGTTACGCGAATTGCGCACCGCGGGCATTCTGACGCCGGTTTTGCTTCTGACCGCCTTGGGGACCGTCGAGGAGCGCGTCGCCGGGTTGACGGCCGGCGCCGATGATTATCTGGTCAAACCGTTCGCCTTCCCCGAGCTGATGGCCCGCCTTCAGGCGGTGTGCCGGCGGGTTAATTCTCGCCCTTCTCCCGTCCTGGAAGTCGGCGACCTTTGCTTGAACCTCGCCTCGCGACGCGTCACGCGCGCCGGCGTCGAGATCACGATCAGTCCCACTGAATTCGCCCTCCTCGAATTCCTGATGCGCCACGCCGGCCAGGTCGTCACCCGCAAGATGCTGTGCGAGCACCTGTGGTATGCCGACTGGGAGGGGATGACCAACGTCATTGAGGTCCACATCAACCGCCTCCGCGGCAAGCTCGACCGGGGCTTCGACACGTCGGCCATCTACACCATCCGGGGACGCGGCTATGCGATTCGAACGACTTAGGACGTTCTGCCAGACTCTACGCTGCCGGCTGACGATCTGGAACACCGCCGTGGTCTTGGTCCTCCTCTTGATCTACATCGCGGTCATTCACGACGGCTTGCAATCCACGCGCTTGCGGATGGTGGACGAGTTCATCCAGGAGGAGTTGTACTCCGCCGTCCGCGATTTCGAGCGCCTGGGCGCCGAGCCGGATCGGCTGCACACGCGCTTCGACCGTCAGGCGACCGGCCATCCGCGCCGCCACCTGTTCTTTCAGTTGCTCGACGAGCGCGGCGAGTTGATCTGGTCCAGTGAGCAATCCCCTTCTCCCGAGGTACTGCCCTCAAATGTTCAACCCTTCGACGAACCGGCGACGGCGCAAAACTACCGCATCATTTGCCGTGAAGTGCCGCAACCGGACGGGCAAAAGGTTACGTTGCGCGTCGGTTGCTCTCTGGGACGGGCTTACCAGGAGATCGACCGCTTCTCGCGCATTCTGCTGGCCTGGGCGCTCTGCTGTTTTTGTTCGTGCCGCTGGGCGGATATCTTCTGGCCGGCCGGGCCACCCGGCCCATTGCCCAGATCATCGACACGACCGAGAGGCTGCACCCGTCCTGCCTTCAGGAACGCCTGCCCCTGCGCGGCTCGCACGACGAACTCGACAAACTGTCGCGGACCATCAACGGCTTCCTCGACCGCATCGCCGCTTACGTGCAGCAGGGCCGCGAGTTCACCGCCAACGCCGCCCACGAGCTGCGTTCGCCGCTGACCGCCCTGCAAAGCTCCCTGGAGGTCGCCCTCAACGCCGACCGCACCGTTGACGAATACAAGGAAATGCTGGCCACCCTCTTGGAAGAATGCGGACACATGCGCGTCCTGATCAACCAGCTCTTGCTTTTGGCGGAGGAGGATTCGGGCCGAATCGCCCTGAACCCGAAGGCGTCGCGTCTGGATCAGATCGTGGCCAGCTCGCTGGAGATGTTTCAAGTGGTCGCCGAGGCCGCCGAGGTCGAGCTGACCGCGCGCAAGATCGAGCCGATCCTGATCCGCGGCGACGGCAACCGTCTCTGGCAGGTCGTCAACAACCTGCTCGACAACGCCGTCAAGTTCACCCCGTCCTCCGGCCAGATCGTCCTCGAGTGCAGGCTCGACGAATCGACGCGCCAGGCGATTCTCGTCGTGAAGGACACCGGCATCGGCATCGCTGGCGAGGATTTGCCGCACATTTTCGAGCGTTTTTATCAGGGTGACAAGGCCCGCCAGCGTGAAAAACCCTCGCGCGGTACGGGGCTGGGTTTGAGCATTTGCGAGTCCGTGGTCGCCGCCCACGGCGGGACCATTGAGGTCGTCAGCACTCCCGGCGCTGGCTCGACGTTCACGGTACGGCTGCCCGATTGTTCGCGCCCGGCCTTGACAGCGGAACGACGCGCACCGACTCCGGCTTGGCCCCGCAAGGACGGCGAGAGGACGGCCGATCGCGCTTGAGAGACGGCTTTATGGCCTGGCGGTTTTCTTTTCTGTCTGGAGTTCACCCCCCAGCGGCTTCTGCCACGCTTCCTTGAGCTGCCCCAATTCCGCCCAGATGAGCCACTCGCCATTCGCTCCGGCAACGCGCAAACGTGGTTCCTTGCACGTCTGACCGATTTGGACCATCGGTATATCCGTACCAACCTGCGCCCGGAAAGCGTCCGCTCGGTCGGGCCGCACTTCGACGATAAAGCGAGTCGTTGATTCGCTGAAGAGCACAGCTTCGTCGGCGAGGTTGTTCTCGGCCGCCGGGCGCGTGACATCGGCCCCGATGCCGCCGGCAAAGGCCATCTCCGCCACGGCCACGGCCAAACCGCCCTCGCTCAAATCGTGACACGAGCGCACGAGGCCGGCTCGGATCGCCTCATGCAGCTTGCGGAAAATGCGCGGCGCCAACGTCCACATCCGGTCGCGGCACCGTGCCGCCTTCGAGTCCACGAACAAGATGAAAATGCGAGCCGCCCATTTCGTCCTTCGTCGCGCCGACGAGGAAGAGCAGGTTGCCCGATTCCTTCAGGTCCATCGTCACGCAGCGGCGCACGTCCGGCACGCGGCCTAGGGCGCTGATGAGCAACGTCGGCGGGATGACGATGTTCTTGCCGCCGGCGTGGTATTCGTTGTTGAGGCTGTCCTTGCCGCTGATGAACGGCATGTTGTAGGCCAGCGCCACATCCCGGCACGCCTCGGCCGCCCGCACCAGTGAGCCGAGCACTTCCGGCCGATCCGTGTTGCCCCAGCAAAAATTATCGAGCAACGCGATCCGTGACGGATCGGCCCCGACGGCGACGACGTTGCGCACGGCCTCATCAATCGCGGACGCCGCCATCGCATAAGGGTCGAGGTCGCCGTAACGCGGATTGAGACCGCAGCCGATCGCCAGGCCGGTCCACTCGCCCAGCACCGGCATCACCACCGCTGCATCGCCCGGCCCATCCTCGCGGATGCCCACCAGCGGCTTGATGACGCTGCCGCCCTGTACTTCGTGGTCGTACTGGCGGATGATCCATTCCTTGCTGCACACGTTCGGCGAGCCGAGGATTGTCAGGAGAATGTCGTTGACATTTATCGGATCACATAGCCCCCGGCTTGCCGGGGGAGAAACACCCCCGGCAAGCCGGGGGCTATGTGAATAACGGGCCTGGCGCACCACCGTCGGTCGGCCGTTGTGCAGAAAGTGCATGTCGAGGTCGGCCACCTGCTGCCCCTGGTAACGCAGCCGCAACCGGCCCGTCGCCTCGAAGCGACCCAGGACCGTCGCCTCCACGTCCTCCTCGGCGCACAATTTCTGGAGCTTCGGCCATTGATCCTGTGCCACCGCCAGAACCATGCGTTCCTGGGCCTCCGAAATCCATATCTCCGTGTACGACAGGCCGGCGTATTTGAGCGGTGCCTGATCGAGCTGCACGGTCGCGCCCAACCCCTCGGCCATCTCGCCGATGGCGGAGCTGAATCCGCCGGCGCCGCAATCGGTGATGGCGTGATAGAGACCGCGGTCGCGCGCTTGCAGCAACACATCGAGCATTTTCTTCTCGGCGATGGCGTTGCCGATCTGCACCGCGCCGCCGCTAACCTGCTCCGATTCGGCCGTCAATTGAATGGAAGAGAACGTCGCCCCGTGAATGCCGTCGCGGCCGGTGCGGCCGCCCACCGCGACGATGAGGTCGCCGTCGCGCGGCTCCTTGTGGCAGCGATCGACCGGGATCAGGCCGACCGTTCCGCAATACACGAGCGGATTGCCCAGGTAGCGCTCGTCGAAGCAGACGGCACCGTTGACCGTGGGAATGCCCATGCGGTTGCCGTAATCGCGCACGCCGGCGACGACACCCTTCATCACCTTCAAGGGGTGCAGCACGCCCGGCGGCAACGATTCCGGCGGCGTGTCCGGCGGCGCGAAG
The DNA here is from genome assembly GCA_963767535.1 of uncultured Planctomycetota bacterium. Taxonomy (GTDB): domain Bacteria; phylum Planctomycetota; class Planctomycetia; order Gemmatales; family Gemmataceae; genus JAJPHU01. The sequence continues at coordinate 658,671 of CAVYEC010000003.1, read as the reverse complement.
CAGAACACGTCGGTATTGCAGATGGGTTTCGCTCCCAGGCCGGTGCCCAGCGGATCGCGGATGACGCCGCCCAGACCCGTGTTCGCGCCGCCGTAGGGTTCGATGGCGGACGGGTGGTTGTGCGTTTCGACCTTGAAACAGACGTGATAGCGGTCGTTGAACCGAACCACGCCGGCATTGTCGGCGAAGACGCTGACGCACCAATCGTCCGCGCCCAGACGACGGCGAATCTCCTGCGTCGCCTCGAAAATCGTCTCTTTCAGCAAATTATCGAAACGGCGGACCTGGCCATCTTCGCCGGTTAAATCGATGCGGCCCTTGAGCGTCTTGTGTGAGCAATGCTCCGACCACGTTTGCGCCAGCGTCTCCAGCTCCACATCGGTGGGGTCGCGGCCGAGTTCGCGGAAGTGAGTCTGGATCGTCCGCATCTCGGCGAGACTCAGTGACAATTGACCGTCACGGCTGAGTTTCTCCAGGGCCGCGTCGTCCCGTTCACGCAGAGGCACGGTGATGAGCCGGAACGAATAAGTCGAGCCGATGTTCAGATGATCGAGGGTCAGCGGGCCGGCGACGACCTGTTCGATCGCTTCGTTGGCGAGCACTTTGCGGAACAAAACAGCCTGCGTTTCGGGCATCGGTGGCGGACCGAAATAGCGGCGGAAGGTGCGCACGGACTCGACGCCAAGGCCGATGCCGCGGGCCGACTCGACGACGCTGAGCGCCGCGGGGTCCATTACGCCCGGCTTGAGTAGCACGGTGGCGAGCAGATCGGGGCGAATGTGCTCGTTGAGCGTGCCGAGCCGGCCGGTCTCGACGAGGGGATCGACCAGCAATTCATCGGCCAATCGCTTGGCCTGCGGCCGCGTCAGCTCGCCCTCGATGAGATAGCCGCGAGCCGTGCTGGTCAGCAGCTCCGCGCCGCTGTGCGTGTGCGTGAGCAAGTTGTATTCCTCGCCCACCCGCGCGCGTTCGGGGTCGTGTCCCTTGGGCTGGATCTCGATCTCCCACAGCATGGTGTCGTCTCCTCGCCGAAAGGGCACGGCTCACTCGAACCACAGGCGGAAGATGTAAAAGCCGATGAACACGCCCAGGAACAGTCCGCTGACCATCAGGCCGCTGGTGGCCGCGATCATGTGCGGCCCGCGCGTCCGCAGAGCGGCCGTGGCCTGACCGAGTCCCAGCACGCCCAAAAGCGCGGCGCCCAAAATCAGAAAGAAGGCCAGCACGATTAGCAAGACGTTTTTGCTGACGACGGCCGTGACGGCCATCACCACGGCCAGGAGCAAAACGATCCAGGCGCCGCCCCCCATCATCAGGCCAAGGATCGCCTGGCGAAAGTGGGTGCGGGCCTGTTCGGGCGTGGCCTCACGCGATTGCAGGACGCGCTCGATGCAGGCGGCGCACAGGAGTTGATCGCGCCAGCGCGTCCGGCAAACCTCGCAAAAATAATTACCGCAGCGGCCGCAGGTGCCCACCGCCTCCCGGCCGGCGTGCCGGGCGCAGGCGCCTTCGTCTTCGCGGGCGGGCCGGCCCATGCGCCCCGGCGGTTCGTAGAGTGGATCGCGACAATTCGGGCAGCGCGCGCCGAGGCGCTCGCGGTCGGAGGGCAACGGGTAATCGCAGGAGGGACAGTGATGCATGGCCTAACCCTGCCATTGCTTGGCAATGCTGAACACGGCGATGGACACCGACCACAGCACGCCGACCAACCCCGCCGCCGCTCCGGTCATGGCCAACGCCCGGCCTCCCAGGCTGGGCTTGCGGTCGATCTGGCGCAGGGCCAGCCAGCCCAGGACCATCTCGCCGCCCGCCAGGAACAGGGCGATCAGACAGACCACCACCGCCACGGCCGTGCCGTGCTCCATGCTCATCTGGAAACCGATGGCCATGAACGTAAGAAACAGGCTGACCACGGTGACGACCAGGGCGAGGACGAAAGTGACGATTGCCAGGGGCGAGAGGCGGGCCGGGCGATTCAGTCCGCGGATGCGGAAATTCTTGCACGGCCCACACAGCGTTTGTCCCTGCAACGTCACCACGCACGCCGAACAGAACGAGCCATGGCAGGCGTCGCAGGTCGCTTCCGTCGGCGTCTCTTCGTGGTTGAGGCAGTAAGCCGGGTCGGGCCGGCGTCGTTCGCGCCGGCGGCGCGGACTCGGCAACTCCGGTTCGGGCCGGTCCTCCTCTTGAGGAACACGCTGACGCGGGGGAGGCGGAGAAGGCGCGGGTTGAGCCACCTCGGGTTCCGGCTCGGGCACCGTGCTCGACCACGGCACGCGATTGCCCTGGCCGCACTCGCAGAAAACGAGCGTCCCGGACAGGGACTCCGCTCGGCCGTGACGCTTGCCGCATTGCTTGCAGGCGAACCAGATCATTCAACGCACCTCATCCCCGGGCCGTTCGCCCAGCACGGCGGCCATTTGCAGGACGAATTTCTCCGCGCTCTCGTGTTCATCCGGCGTCAGGTCGAAGCGCTTGTGAAAGAACTGGGCAGCGGCCTGGAACAACCGGGCGCGTTCGAGAACGCGCAATTGATCGCGGCGCAGGCACAGGTCCAGCAGGGTTTGTTTCTGCTGGCGATCGAGCTGGGTCAACCGCTGGCGGAGCAACGCAAGACGCTGGCGGTCGGACTCGGTCGGCGTGTCGTAGAGGGCCAATATCGGCTTGGTGTTTCGCTCGACATGCACAACAAGGGTATCGGCGGCAAGGTCGCCGAGCCGGCGCTGTTCGCGGTTGCAGGCTGGCCACGACGAAACCGAGCAAGCCCGGACCCAACGGAAGCGGCACGGGCAAACTGTCCGCGACCCGCAAGAGGTTGCGAACCACCGACTGAAAAAAGGTGATGGCCGTGCCGCGCCACTGGATGACGCGGATGCCGAGGACCCGCTTGCCCGGCGTCTGGCCGTTCCAGAGCCATTCAAAAATCAGGAAATATCCCCACATCACGACGAATTGCCAGATGATAATCACCGCCCTGCCCAGCCCCGGCCTCCCCGCGATGAGGACCGAACCGACCACGATGCCCATGAAATCCAGTCCGATGATGGCCAGCAAGTCGATCAGCCAGGCCAGAAAGCGCGACCCCAGCCCCGCGACTCGGTAGTTAAAAGGCACCTTTTCGGTAGTGAGTACCTCGTGGCGGATCACGCCTCGCTCTCCCGTTTTGCCGGCCGGCCCCAGCCGAGCAGTAACACATAGCCCAGAAACAACAGAGCGAAGACTCCCGCGACGGCCAGCTTCAATCCCTTGCTGAGAAACCAGTCCGGCGCTCGCGCCACGCCTGCTTCCAGGCACGCCGCCACGGCCAACAGCGGCACGCAACCGAATAGCATCTTCACTGCTTCCTTACCCATGCGGGCCAATTCCTCGCGCCGCGGCCACGGCCTGGCCCGCAGAATGCCCTGCGCCAGGACAAAACCGGCCGCGCCGCCGATCAGAGCAGCCGGGATCTCCAGAACGCCATGCGGCAAGACTCCGGTGGCATACGCTGTCAGCTGGCCGGCCTCGACGAAGACGGCCCCGAGGGCGCCCAGGAGAACGCCATTATAGAACATCAGCCAGGCCGTGCCGAGTCCGAGCGTGATGCCCAGCGCGAAGGCGACGAGACTGACGCTGACGTTGTGCGTGAACAGAAAAGCCGAAAATTCCGTGAGTTGGTCCGTCGTGTACATCGGCGTGGTATCCTCTTCGCCTTCGCCGCCCGGTTGGATGGTCGGCATGTTCGTTGGAAGCAAATACGCGCGGGCGACGTCCTTGTCGTACCGCGAGGCGAGATAACCGAACACGGTGCCGACCGCGAATAACAGCGTGGCGAGAAGGAAATGCGGCAGATACCGGCGAAAAACGGCGGGATATCCCCAGAAGAGATAGCGCACCAGACCCCACGGCTCGAAGCGCGTCTTGCCGTAAATGGCGAGATACGCGCGGGCGACGAGTTCGTTGAGATAGCGTTCGGTCGCCTCGCCGCTGACGAAGGTCTGGGCCTGGTTCAGGTCCGACGCAGCCCGGCGATAGAGCCGGCCAAACTCGACGGCTTCTTCATCATTGAGCGAAGCGAGACCACTTCCTTCGACGTGCCGAAGGATTTCTTCGAGTCGCCGCCAATCGGGACGACGCTGCCGCAGAAACGTGGCGAGGTCCATAAGAGAAAAACCACGAATCACACGAATAACACGAATAAAAAAACAACAAAAGACAAAAGACAAATAAGAATTTAGCGGAAGATCCGCTCGTATTCCAGTTTCGGGTAATGGCCGAAGTTGATCAGAAGACCCAGACGAAGGCCGGTGGCCTTGAGGTAATTATGAACCTGGGCGCGATGATCGTCGCCGAGATCCGAAGCCGCTTTCAGTTCGACGATGATCTTTTCGTAGCAAATGAAGTCCGGTTGGTATTGCTGCTTCAGAGGCCGCCCCTTGTAGGTTAGTTGTAACCCGGCCTGGGGCACAAACGAGATGCCTCGCATCCCCAGTTCAATCTCCAGGCACTCCTGGTATACGGCCTCCAAAAAGCCGCAACCCAGTTCATTGTAGACTTCAAAGCAAGCTCCGATAATCGCGAAGGCTTCGTCTTTGTAGATCAGCTCCATTGCTGTCTCTCCCAAAAGAGTCCACGTCGCCCATCCGGATACCCATGCCTCCTCACGGTTCGCCCTACTCTTTTTTCTTTTTTGTCTTTTATTTCTTTTTTGTCTATTATTCGTGTTATTCGTGTGATTCGTGGTTTTTCTCTTCTTACATCCGCACGCCGGTTTTCAGCGTCAGGTAGCGGTTGACCGCGTCGATCGTCAGTTTATCGGGCACCGTATCCAGGACGAGAACGCCTTGCCGTTCGAGGCTGCGTAAAAGTTCGGAGCGTCCTGCCAGCAGGTCGCGGGCCACCAGCACGTCATACAATTCGCTGGGGTCTTCCGGCCGGCGGTCGGCGAGTTGTTGCAACGGCACGTCGGCCACGGCCAGCGTCAGCGGCAGGTGGAAGCGACGCAGCAGGGCGGCCGCGTCGAGATATTCGCGCGAGACGACGTTATCGAGCAGGTCGGTAAAAACCATCGTCAAGGCGCGTTTGGGGTGCCGGGCGACGAGGTGCGCGAACGCTTCGCGATAATTGACGTAGCACAACTCAGGCTTGACGCTGTACAGCGCTTGCAGGAAACGCGTGTGCTGGGCGCGGCCCTTGGCCGGCGGCAAATACAGATGAACGGTGTGCGAGAAGACGAGCAGGCCGAGGTTGTCCTGAAACGTCTGGCTGACGTGCGCGAGCATCAGGACGGCGTTGATGGCGTGATCGAGCTTGGTCAGCGTGCCGACACGGGCGGCCATCATCCGGCCAATATCGAGACAAAAAATAATATCCTGGCTGTGCTCGCTCTCGAACACGCTCGTGATCGGTTTGCGGCGGCGGGCGGTGGCTTTCCAGCTGACGTGACGGTAATCATCGTCCTGCGTGTAGTCGCGGTAATGGCTGAACTCCCTGCCCGCCCCCAGCAACCGTTTGGCTCGGTAGCCGCCGGCGCGAACCAGAGTGGTCCGCACGAGTGACTCGTAACGGCGGACTTCGAGGAGATTGGGATAAACCTGCACGGACTCCGCGGCGGGCAGCAAACGATCGACGAAGGCCAAGCGCAGCGGCCCACGACAGCGCACGGCCACATCGCCGAAGGCGAAGTTGCCGCGCTCGGTCGGCAGCAGACGATACATGAGCCGCGACCAGCCGTGAGGCGGTACGGCTGCCTCCAGGTGCGGCGGTTCGGCCCGAAAAGCCGGTGGCGGCAGGTCGCGCAGAAAGAGGTGCAACTTTCGCCGGTTGTGGTTTTCGACGATCAGTGTCACGTCATTGTCCACGCCCAGCGACAGTCGGGCGGGCCGTTCGCGTCGAACACCCAGCCACACCGCCCGGCTCATCCTCCGCGCCAAAAGCGCGTCGATCCCCAAGAGAAGAAAAATGCCGGCGAACCATCCGTAAACTAGCCAGCGAATCGCCTCGACGTACTCCGCGGCACGATCCAGCGACCACAAGGGGAGAATGTATCCGGCCAGCCATAGTGCCAGGCCCGCCAAGAGTAACCAGACCGTTGTGCGTGTCGGAATCATGTGGGAAGCGTCGTCCGGGTGAAGATGTAAAACGATTAGCGACGCTTCGCAGAAGCGTTCTTCGCAAGAACGCTTCTGCGAAGCGTCGCTAACCGATCGCGATGGATTCGAGCGCGGACTTCTTTGACGGCCTTACTTCTTTTTCACAGTCAGCGCTTCCTCGATCTCGCTGAGTGAATCCTCCAGGTGGGCGCGGGTCACGGGATCCTTGACCCTCGGTAACACGTCGGAGATTCTCTTGCTGAGATCGTGCAGGGCAGCCCGTGCCGCCGCCCGCAATTCCGAGACGCGCTCTCCCGTTCGTAATCCCTGCCGCCCCGCCGGTTGCGAGGGTGTCGCGGCCGTGGACGACGGCTCGAACTGCTGCTTGAGGATGTCGAGGTAGGAGCGCTGCAAACCTCGGCGCAGCGGTTCGATCTTCGGCTCCTGGGCCTTCAATTCCGACCAAAGACCATCCTGCAAGTCGTTGACAAGCTCCACGGCCGTGTAGGCGCGATCGGGGGCCAGCACCTCCGCGTCGAAGAGACGGTTCAAGCGGTCGGCGCTGAACAAGCTCCGCAGTAGATCCTTTTGCATGCCCAACACGTCGTTGGCAACGCCGCTGTAGCGGAACTGGGTGACGAGCGACGGGTTGAGCAGGCGCGTCGGCGTGACGAAGGCGTGATCGAGCAGGAAGCGGACGGCCTCGCGCTGCTTCTGCTTGGGCACCCACACGAACGTTTCACCGCCACGGCCGCCGAGAGTGCGGTTCTCCTTCACGCCGCCGACGTTCTTGGCTACCGCGTTGTACCAGTTCCGCTCGTGCGTCACGATGGCCTGGTAGGTTTCCTCCAAAAGTGAGTAGTCCTCACCCTTGTTCGTGGTCGCTTCCATCAGATAATCGAGGGCGCGTTCGAGGTTCTTCAAACCCAACGCCGTCGCCTCCACGCGGTCGGAGCCGATGTTCTCGGTCAAGACGGTCGGGTCCACCGTGGACGGGCCGTCCTCGCCGCCGAAACGCAGCCACGGCTCCTTGAGCTGACGCGCCGCCCATTCGTCGAGCGTGGGCAGTTCCGCTTGCGCCGACTTGGCGTCGGTGATCGGCCGATAGCCCCAGTCGATGGCGAAATAGTCATAGGGAGCGATCACCGGGATCAGGTTCTTGACACCGTCCTCCGGCTGGGCGACGTAATTGAACCGGCCGTAGGACATGATCGAGGCGACGCTGCCGTGCTTGGCCGTGAATTTGGGATCGCGGAGTTGACGGATCGAGTAAGCCTGGCTGGCCCGGTGGTTGTGCCGTAAGCCGAGCGTGTGGCCGACCTCGTGGGCCGTCACGTAACGCAGCAGCTCGCCGGTCAGATCGTCGGGCAGCGGCAGCTTGCGGGCGCGGCTGTCCACCGCGGTGCATTGCACGAAGTACCACAACTGCGTCAGCTTCACAATGTCGTGCCAGAAAATGATGTGGGCCGAGATGACTTCGCCGGAGCGCGGATCGTGGACATGCGGCCCCATCGCGTTGGCGATCGGCTCCGCCACCCAGCGGATGACCGACCAGCGCGCGTCTTCGGGATCCCAGTTGGGATCCTCGGCGCGATCCGGGGCGTCCTTGCAGATGATGGCGTTCTTGAAACCCGCCTTCTCAAAGGCCGGCTTCCAGTCCTCGACGCCTTGCTTCATGTAGGACCGCCATTTCTCCGGCACCTCCCGGCTGAGGTAGAAGATAATCGGCTTGACCGGCTCGGAGACGGCCTGGCTGGCATCCTTTTTCTCCAGACGATAGCGCGCGATGTACTGTCGGCGGACGACCCACGGCTTGGGATCGTCGTAGCGCTCGAACGACTCGGTAAAATAACCGACGCGTGAGTCGAAATAGCGTCCTTTCATCGGCTTGTCCGGCAACATGGCCAGGCTGTAATGGACCAGGGCGGAGAAGCTCCTGCCGGGGCCTTCCGCCGTGGGCGGCCCGGCCGGCAATCGGCCTCGACCTCCGCCCGCCCCGCCGCCCCGGAACGTCAAGAGTGAACGTGCCTCGATATTGGTCGGGAACGCCTTCACTTCGGAGACGTAGGAGCGCGATTCATCCACGCCGCCGGTAGCGCCGGCCGCGCCCTTGACCGACAGGTCGGCGAGATCGGTCGTGAACAGCGGGTTAGCCAGGATGACGCTCGAACGGTCCTTGCCCTCCGCCTCGACGTTGAACGCCGCCGCGATGGTATCCAGGTTGGCCGACTCGACCGACGACTGAACCGCTTTGCCCTCGGCGCGTTTGGCGAAACCGACTTTCCACAGATATATCTTGTTGCCGCGCCGGTCCCAGCGAACCACGTAGGAACCCAGGGCCATGCCGCCCCAGCTGACGCCCGGCGGACCCTTGGCCACTTCCGCACGCCACAGCATGAGCCGGCCGAAGGCGCTTTCGGGAATCTCGAAATAGATCTTGTCGTTGATCCGGTGGACGGCGAAGATGCCCGGCGTGGTATGGGCGTCCTTGGTGATGACTTCGTCGTACTTTTTGGGCTTGCCGGAGTCGGAGGCGGTGGTTTTGCCCTTCTTGGCGCCTGCCGGGGGCCCTTTGGGCACATCTTCGGCGTGACCGACGGCGAAACCGAGCAAGAGAAGCGACAGGACGAGTGCGGATGAACGCTTCGGAAGCATGGCGGCAACCTCAACGCGGATGGTGAAAATCCACAAATACCGATGTATGGCCGACTTTACTGCACGCCCCGCTTGTGAGCAAGGAGTTTTCCTATTCCCCGCGGGCACGCCAGTTGCACAACAGTAAAGTCAGCCCTTATCTCTTGCGAGGACGGAGGAAGCCATGCCGAAGAAATGCCAACCATCCGACGATGTGTCGTCAGCTCCCGAATCAGGCACCGTTTGCGATGAGACGAGTGGGAACAAACCGTCCAACCGGGCGAACCTTCCCAACTCCCCCGCCGACCGCGCCAGGCTCCAGCCGACCAACAGCCAAAACAAGGACGATCCGTCCGTGGCCAACGAGGAACTGTGACAGCCACATAGCCCCCGGCTTGCCGGGAGTGTTCGTCTTCCCCCGGCAAGCCGGGGGCTATGTGGCAATTCGTTCGCAGGCCGCGTAGAATACGTTGGTATTCCGAGTTCGCCGTTCATCTGAATAATCGGGCGGCCCATGTCCACCGTTCTCCCCACATCCATCTCGACACCCTGCATTCCGCGGCTGCGTGCGCCGATCGTGCTGGTGCATGGGTTGTGCGGCTTCGACAACCTGCGTTTGGGGCCGTGGGTCCTGCGCGGTATTTTCGGGGCATCCCGGAGGCGCTGCGCGAGGCGGGCAATCGGGTGCTGGTCGCGTCGCTGAGTCCGACGCGCGGCATCGCCGATCGCGCCCGGCAGCTCAAGGAACTGCTCGACCGTGAGTCCCCATACGAGCCGGTCCACTTGCTCGCCCACAGCATGGGCGGACTCGATTCGCGCTATCTCATTTCCCATCTGGGCATGGCGCGGCGCGTCCTTACTCTGACCACATTAGGCACGCCCCACCGCGGCACCGCCTTCGCCGATTGGGGACTGTCTCGTTTGACACGCTTTCTGCGGCCGTTGTTCGAGTTTGCCAACGTGCCGTATCAGGCTTTTTTCGATTTGACCGTGGCGCGCTGCGCCGAGTTCAACCTTCAGACGCCGAACGATCCGGAGGTGCGGTATTTCTCGGTGGCCGGCGATTTTCGGCCGCACTGGTTCGCGCCGGAATGGCAGCTGCCGGCCCGCATCCTCGCCCACAAGGAGGGGCCCAACGACGGCGTCGTCTCCGTCGCCTCAGCCGTGTGGGGAGAAGATTGCACGCACTGGGAAGCCGATCACCTCGATTTGATTAACTGGCCGCGCTCCTGGCATCCGGTTTCGCCTCGGAAGGATCGCCTGGTCGATTATGCCGCCCTGGTGCGCCGGTTGGCGGATGAAGGTTTTTGACCGCACTCGCTTCCGCTCGTGGACAACCAGTCCTCAATCGCTACGCTTCTCAGTACGCTGCCCCGACGTTAGCCGGGCGCGGCTGGATCGTCCTTTTCGCTTGTGGGAACCGTCTCAGCCGACAAATTCCATGTTTTAACGTGAGGTCCACCATGTCCCGACGTGTGCAGATTCCGCTGGTCGGTGTGGCGTGCTTGCTGCTGGGAATGTTACTGGCGCCGCACTTGCCGTTCGGCCGCGCCGCCGACGAGAACAAGGTCAAATCGCCGACCTGGCTGCACGGATTCAACGTCAAATCGCGCAAGGCCAGCGAGTTCGATTTCAACAAGGACACCAAGAAATACGGCATCGAAGTGTTCAAGGACGAAGAGAACGGCAACCTCATCTACGTTTCCGAGACCGGCTCCATCGCCGTTGTGCCCGGCAAGTGAGGACCTTAAGTTACCAGCCCGCAGCGCCAGCAAGGGTTCTTCTTTCCCTTGCTGCGCATGCGGGCTGGTAAATCGAATTGAATTCAGCGTATCCGCGCCTGGAAGCGGACCATGCCGCTTTGTCCCGGCAGCAGTCGGCCGGCGATCTCCCAGCGTAAAATCAGCGAGCCGGCCTCGTTGGCCTGCATCGTGAAGACGGCGGGACGGTCGGACTGCGAGCTGCCAGGGATGTACTCCAGGCGTGTCGTAAGGCTGTCGGTGACGGCCACATCAGTGATCGGCTTGCCGCCGTGGTTGCTGTATTTGAGCATGAACATTACCACGTCGCCGACCTCGGCCGACTGTCGATCGGCACATTTGATCAAGACGAGCGGCTTGTCGGGCGGGCAGGGCGTTTCATTGCAGCAGACGGTCAGATCGCGCGTCTCCGCCTCGGCCCGCACCACCTGCGGCCCTGCTTCGACTCGCCCTTCCACCGCCGTCCCGACAATCTGTTCCGCCCCCTGCACGTTGATCCGATTGCTCAATTGCCGGGCGAACTCAAGCTGCTTCACGAGCCGGGTGCGCTCGACTTCCGTCAGCAGCAGCACCGCTTTCGTTCCCAAGAGTCCCATCGGCCCAACCTGGACATCCATCGCGTTAAGAACTTCCAGACGCACCACGGCGCCGAGGGCGGTGACGGCCTCGTTGACGGTCGGCCGTTGTCGGCCTGCCGCGCCTTGCAGTTGTTCATATTTGCGCGCCAATAGCGGTGGGGTCCGCACGTCGAGGCGCTCCTGAACTTCGACCCGGCGGGTGTCGTTGACGGCCACGACGGCATCGTAATGGATTTGCGGCGTCAGGCAGCGCAGGGCCGCGAAGCGCGGCACGCACAGGCAAACGCGGTTGGAGTGCGTGACATGCCGGCGGCCGTAGCTGTCGGTGTACTCGGCGACCGTGTCTTCGGGTTCCACTCCGGCCAGGCGGCCGTCGGCGTCGAAGCCGGCGCGGTTACGTTGATCGCCGCCGTCGTGCAGGCATTCCTCGTCGAGATGTTTCGGCCCGACCTGCGGATCGAAGAATGACCGGCAATCCCAAAGCAGACAGGGCGGCCGGCTCGGATGCGCCATTACTTTCTCGCCGGGATACAGGATGGTGCCGGACACGGTCGATTGCGCCAGTTCCTCGTCGGAAACCAGCGTCCGCCCACCCATCCGCAAGATCAGCATGGGCCGGCCGCGATCGCGCGCCTCGGCCACCAGATCGCCGACCGGGCAGCAGATCGGTTTCGACAGGCTGTTCCGGCGGTACTAATTGCGGCAAGGCTCGTTCGGGATCTTCGAGATACACAACCTTGGAGACGAGGTTGCCGGCCAGCACGTTCTCGATATCAGCGTCGGAGATCACGACCGGGGCGGGATACATCGCGGCGTTCAGCCGTGGCGTCAAGCACAGGCTGCCGCGAACTTCGAGGGTCGGATAGAGGCTGACACCGGGACGGCCCGGCAGGTGATTGATTTGCAGGCGATAGAGATAGCCCGGCCGCAAGCCGACGACGACCGGCGCGTTGAAGGCTCGGCCGTGCGGCTGGCCCTGGTAGAAGGTCACGCGCAGGCCGGGACCGCCGAGGAAGCGGGCAAACAGAAGCGGAGAGGTGCCGCGTCCCGGTGGCGGCGGGACCATCTGAGCGGAGGCCGGCGCCGCCGAGAAGTATCAGCGCCAGGATGGAAAGTCGAACGTTCATGGCAGGGTCCGATCGAGATGGAAAGAGAGATGCCACATAGCCCCCGGCTTGCCGGGGGTGTTGCCCCCCGGCAAGCCGGGGGCTATGTGAACACGATTCAGCGCGAGCCGGACTGCCTCCAATTGGTGCTCTGGGGAGCGAGTTCGGCCACGGTGGGTTTGCGACTCGGCGGCTGGTCCGTCTGCTGGGCGGCCGCCGTGGTGGTTTGCAGGTAGCGCGTCTGTTCCACCATCGAGGGCTGCGCGTGCTCTGGCTCACCGGCAAACCTGTCTGAGGCGGGAACTGCGTGCCGGCCGGATACGTGCTCCGGTGCGCCCGGCATCGGCGGCAGCATCTGTCCCGGAGCGGCCATGCCCGGCGGGACCATGCCCGGAGGCGGCTGCATCCCGTTCATTCCGCCCGGAATCATCGGACGGCCGTTCACCGCCCCATACGGAACCATCGGCCCGGCGGGCGGCATTCCGGGAGCCATCTGGCCTGGAGGCGGCGGGCCGTGAGGCATCGCCGGCTGGAACGGGTTGGGCGCGTCCATCGCCGGCGTGTTTTCCGCTTCCAGGTTGATGTTACCCAGCCGGACGACCAGCAGGATGTTGCCGCGCCGCTTGGCCTCGACGATCGGATCGACGCCCGGCTCCAGCCGCGACGACACGACTTCATCCGGACCGAGCGCCGCCAGATCCTGGAATTGCGGATCGGGCAGGTAGATGACCTTGACCACGAAGTTGCCGGCCGCAACCTGCTCGAAATCTTCCTCGGTGAAGACGACCGGGACGGCGCTATGAGCGAGGAACGTGCAGGTCTTCGCCTTGGCCGGCACCACTTCCAGCGTCGGATAAAGCGACAGGCCCGGACGGTTGGGAATATGGCTCAATTTCAGTCGGTAGATCGACGCCTGCAAAAAGTTGTAGCTAGCCGGCGCGTCCAGGTAGGTCGCGCTGAAACCACCCTTGCCCTCGGCGGTCGGCCCGTACCACGAAATGCGCATCCCGGCCGGCCCGACAAAACGCACTTCGGTGCGCGAAATCGGGAACGGCGAAGCGGTCGGCCCGGTCAACGCGCCGACGGCGGCGACGGCTCCCGGCGGACGCAGGGCTTGCGGCAAGGGTCCGCCGATCATGCCACCCATGCCGGGCGGAGAGATCGGACACACGCCGCCGGGGCACTGCTGGCCGCCGACCAACTGAATCGGGACGGATTGGTCCTGGAAGTAGCCGCTCTGCTGGAGCATCTCCAGCGGCATGCTTTGCGCCAGCATGGCGCGGGCGGCGTCGGCCCCGTTGGGCGGCTTGGCGTTGTACGGCGCCGCGATCGGCACCGGTGCGCCCCACGGCCCCTGAACGGTGGGGTTCTCCGGGGTATACGTCGGGCCCCAGCGAACGCCGTCGCCGGCGGTTTTGTTCCAATACGAACTCATGAACGGCCCGCCCACCGCCGTGGCTGCCCCAATCCCCAGCACGGCCAGGAGCGCCAGCATCCCCCTGGTTCGGTTCATACCTTCTCCTCGGTTACGGTTAGCGATCTTCCCCGAGCGGGGGGGCTTACGCCCCCCCGCTCGGGGAACGATTGGCGCACCACGACTGTGGCGGGTGAGCCAAGTTCATCTTTCGTCTTTGCTCTCCCACGGGTATAAGTCGGCCCGCCGTGCAGGTGATCTTTCGTCAAACCCGGAAAGCTTTACCCATGTGGTTGTACCGATTTCTTTTGGCGGTCCTCGGCGGCAGTTGCCTGGTCATCCTGTCCGCCGCCCTGACGCGCTCGGCCGCCTCCGTCGCCCCCGCCTCCCCTGCCGCCGTGGAGCTTTCCGCCGTAGCCCCCGCTCCCGCCGCCGTCGCCGATGTCACCGTGGAGCGCGCCCTCGATCACGCCATCGATGCGCTCCGGGCCGACCGGGTCAACTGGCTGGAGATGGCGATCTGGCAAAAGATTCAACTTCCCGGCTACGTCTACGAGGCCAAGGGAACGTATCACCTCGCGCCCGATCACCGCTTCCGGCTGGAGATGCACACGCACATGGGCGAGGCGGAGGGCACGCTGCTCATGGTCAGCGACGGCCGACAATCCTGGCAGGCTGTCCGTTCCGGCGAGGGTCCGTGGGAGAATGTCACGCGCCTGAACCTGTCGGAAGTGTTCGCCGTCATGAGCGGCCCGTCCGAGACCGTGTTGCACGAGGAGTTTTTTCGAAGGCCGCACTTCCAGGGCATGACGCCGCTTTTGCGCAGCCTGCGCAGCCGGCTGGTGTGGGTGCACGGCGAGACGATCCGCCAGGCGAGCGAGCAACTTCGATTGGTCGGCGTCTGGTCGCAGGAAGAGTCGGCGAGACTCGCTCCGGCGGACAAACCCTGGCCGGTTGGTCTGCCGCGCCAGTGCCATCTCTTTCTCGACGCCCAAACCTTCTGGCCGCAGCGCGTCGAATGGTGGGGTCCGTCCGCGTCAGGTGGAGTGGATCGCTTGCTGGTGCAGATGGAGTTCCGCAATCCAGTCGTCAATCATCCGCTGGCGGCGGATGAATGCGAGCGTCTGTTCGCTTTTCATCCGGGTGATGCCTCGGTCGAGGATGAGACCAAGAGCGTGACCGCCGATCTGAGCAAGTGCGCCGAGCAACTGGCTGTGGAGAACGCGGCCCGCTGAATTATTTATCTACCCAAACTTTGCGTAAAAACCCCTGCCCTGCAACGAAACCTCTGGTACGAAACCCCTATCAGAATCTGATCAGCCTCCATACCAAAATTAAGAAAAACCCGTTGGTATAATACATCGACACGACAACGATGTTGAACAGGCTGAACCACAAGCCGAACCCGCTGATGATATCGGCCTCGACGGTCGCCGCCTCGCCGCCGCGATCCATCCTCTCTTCCTTCATTTTCTTCAGGTCGCAGCGGGCCATCCGTCCAGTCGCCAAGCAGAGGGGTATTCCGAGGATACCTACCGGGAGGGGAGTCGTGGAGATAAGGCCGATCAACAGGCAGGCGACACCCATCCACTTCATCCACGTACCCCGGTGCGGTTCACAGACCAGGGGCGGACAGTGGGGTGGTCGCCACGGCGGGGCAGGCTTCTCGGATTGGATTCCGATGACGGATTGCTCGGCCTGAATGCCGGTGCGGTTAACGTTCATGCCGTTGGTCCTCGTCTTGTCCGCGCTCATTCTTCCGCGCCGCCAGCGGTAGAACTACTCCGACTAGGCAACGCCTCCCAGACAGGCTAATCTGCAAGACAGAGGCCGAATAAACCCAGAAGCGGATTCAGGGGGCAGAATGAAGCGCGTGCGCATCGGCAACGGCTGCGGGTTCTGGGGTGACAACCTCGACGCACCGCGCGATCTGGCCGAGCACGGCCGATTACATTACCTCACCCTGGAGTATCTCGCCGAACTGACCATGTCCATCCTGGCGCTGCAAAAACAACGCCATCCCGAAGCCGGCTACGCTTCGGACTTCCTCGACGTACTGCGACAGTTGGTCCCCATCCTTCAGCGCCAGCCGGAACTGAAAATCATCACCAACGCCGGCGGCATGAATCCACGAGGCTGCGCCGCAGCGCGCTCGTGCCATCCTCGATGAAGCCGGATTGAAAGGGCGTCGAATCGCCATCGTCCACGGCGATGATCTCCTGCCGCGTGTCGATGAATTGCTTACACACGGACACGCACTCATCAATCTCGACACCGGCGAGCCATTGACTGCCATCCGCGAACGCATCGTCAGCGCCAACGCTTACCTCGGCGCTCGGCCGATCGTCGAAGCGTTGCGGCAAGGCGCCGACATTGTCATCACCGGCCGCGTCGCGGATGCGTCGCTGACGCTGGCTCCCGCGGTGCATGAATTCGGCTGGGCGTGGGACGATTGGGACCGACTCGCGGCCGGGACGGTCGCCGGACATCTCATCGAGTGCGGCGCGCAAGCGACCGGCGGGTTATGGTGCAACTGGCAGGAGACCGATCTGGCGCGGGTCGGCTATCCTGTCGCCGACATCGAAGCGAGCGGGGCGTTTGTCCTAACCAAGCCGGACGGCAGCGGCGGCGCGGTCAATCGTGAGACGGTCGGCGAGCAACTGCTCTACGAAGTCGGTGACCCCGCCGCGTATCTGACGCCGGACGTGGTGGCCGATTTCACAAGCGTTGAATTGGCGGAGATCGGCCGCGATGAGGTGCGCATCACCGGGCGCGAGGCAAGCCGGCCACCGATTCGTACAAGGTGTCGATCGCCTACCGCGACGGCTGGACCGCCGCCGGCACGCTCGTCCTTGCCGGCCCCGAGGCGGCACGAAAGGCGAGAGCGTGCGGTGCAATGATCTTCGCGCTGCGCCGCGCCGGCGTCGAGCCACAGCATCGAAATATCGAGTGTCTGGGTGCGGGCGATGTCGTGCCGGACGTCCTGCCGGCAACGGATGCTCCCGAAGTAGTGCTGCGCGTGGCCGTGCGCGACGCGAATCGCGCGGTTGTCGAGCGCTTCACCAAGGAAATCGCGCCACTGGTGACATCGGGACCGCCGGGCGTGACTGGCTACACGACGGGCCGGCCGCCGGTGCGCGAGGTGTTCGCCTACTGGCCGGCGCTGATCGCCAAGAGCGCCATCGTGTCGCAGGTGGAAATGATTGGCGGTTCTTTCGGAGCCTGAAGCGTTAGCGAAGAAGAGGCAGAAACACTCTTCGCCTACGCTTCAGGCTCCGAACGATCAACGTGGCCGTCCGTTCTCACCGGGCGACTTGCCTGGCACCGTCGTAACAGATCGCCTTGTGTCGCTCCGCGACGAAATCCCAATCGAGCCGGTGCGGTGGTTCTCGGTAATGTCGATAGGCCGCGGCCATCTGCCGCGCCGCCTCATCGAAGGGAACACCGCCGAAGCCGGTGCCCATCGCCGGCATGGCGGCGACCTCGATTTTCCGCTCGTCCGTGAGGTTGTGGGTATGGATCGTCAGAAGCGCCGCCCAGGTAGCCGCGTAAACCTTATCGGTGCCGGCGATATTCCCCGGAACCCGCATCGTGGGGGCATGCGCGAGAAACGGGATCGCGGAATGTCCCGTCGGAACGATGAACGCCGTGCCGACCGGCTGCTCCCCGAAAAACTGATCCATGATGCGGTGCTGGACCCGTTGCATCAGCCCTTCGCCGACCAACCGCACCACGGCGGCATCGATCCCCGCCGTCATCAGTCCGAAGGCGTTCCCCGCCGTGACGAAGCAATCGTGTGGCCCCAACTCCTCAAACCAACTTTGAATGACACGGACATCGAGCAGATCCCCAAACCGCCGCCGAAAGGCCGCACACATTTCCGCATCCGGATGCACCAGCCACAGAGTTCGCAGCATGATCCCTTGCTCCTCTCGTAATTTCCGTTCGGCGTCGTCCAGCCAATCAACGGAACTTGCCGACGGCCGCCAATCCAAGCGGAGACGAAGCGAACCGGCTCAGCGGGCTTGGCCTGGCGATGATTCGCCTGTCGCTTGGCCGCGCGGACGGCTACAATTTTTTTGAAGGTCGCACGCTCCTTCGTTCCCTTTGTCCGGCAGGAGGGGAGTCTTGTGTCAGACGAAACGATCACGCCCTTGCAAAATCTTCCCCCCGGCCACGTCGGCTGGCGAGTCAGCTACGACATTATATTGTCGCCGGAAGAACGCCCCAATGTCGAGAAGTTGGTCATCGAGGACGGTCGGCCCGTGGACAACATCTTCGCCGAGAAGCAGTATCGTCTGCTCACCGAGCCGCTCTACAGTTCGTGGACGCCGCCGAATGGCCCCTTCCTGGCTTTGGCCAATGTCAGCCTGTTTTACACTGAACACAAGCCGGCCCTGGCGCCGGACGTGATGCTCAGCCTGGGAGTGCCGGCCGAGCGGGACCTCTCGCGCAAGGAGAATCGCTCCTACCTGATGTGGGTCGTCGGCAAGCCTCCCGATGTGGTAGTTGAGTTTGTTGCCGACCGTCGTGGGGGGGAAGAGGATTACAAGAAGGACGAATACGAGCGCATCGGGGTGCCTTATTACATTATTTGCGATCCGCGCAATCTCTTGCAGGGTGGCCTGTTACGGGTGTTCAGCCGTCGCGATGGGGGGTATCAGCCCATTGACCCATCCTGGCTGCCTAGTGTCGAGCTAGGTCTGACGTTTTGGGAGGGTACTTTTGAGGGTCAGCAAGAGCGTTGGCTGCGCTGGTGCGACCGGAACGGTGTCGTCATCCCCACCGGCCGCGAACGCGTCGAGCAGGAGAAACAGTGCGCCGAGCAGGAGAAGCAGTGCGCGAGCGCTTGGCCGCCCAACTGCGCGCCCTCGGGATTGAACCTGCCCCATGAAACCGCTTATTCTTTCCGACCTCGCCCACGGCCGCAGCGGGGACAAGGGCAATCACGCCAACATCGCGGTGATGGCCTATACGCCGCAAGGATATGCCTGGCTGCGCGAACATCTCACGGCCGAGGCGGTCCAGAATTATTTCCGCAGCCTGAACCCGTCGCGCGTCGTTCGCTACGAGACGGCGAATCTCCTCGCGCTCAACTTCGTTCTGTACGATGTTCTGGCGGGCGGCGCCAGCCGGTCGCTGCGGATCGACACGCAGGGCAAGACGTTGGCCGTGACGCTCTTGCGCATGCCGCTGCCGCCTATCGACGATGTTGCTTCCATGCTGCGCCCGAAGTCGAGTGTGATCCATGAGTGAATTGGTTCGCTATGAATCCAAGCCGCCCGCCGTGCTGTTGACGCTCAACCGTCCCGACCGCCGCAACGCCCTCAGCCGAGGTTTGATCGCGGCCCTGACCGAGGCGTTCGAGCGAGCGCGTGAGGATGCGGCAGCTCGCTGTGTCATCCTCACGGGAGCCGGCAATGCCTTTTGCGCTGGCATGGATCTCGCGGAATTACAGGAATCGCTGACGGCCGGCGATAGTCCCGTTTGGGAAGACTCTCTGCGGTTGGCGACGCTGTACGACAAGATTTACACGCTGCCGAAACCGACCATCGCCGCTGTCAACGGGACGGCGGTGGCGGGCGGGGCCGGGTTGGTTTCGGTGTGCGATCTGGCCGTCGCGGTGCCGGAGGCGCGGTTTGGCTATCCCGAAGTGCGACGCGGTCTGGTGGCCGCGATGGTCATGCCGCACCTGCTCCGCCACGTCGGCGAACGGATGGCTCGTCATCTGCTCCTAACAGGAGAGCTAATCGACGCCGAGGAGGCGTGCCGCGTAGGTTTCCTCAACGCAGTCGCGCCGGTGGAACAACTGCTGAGTCGCGCCCTGAGCTCGGCGCATTCCGTGTCGGAAGGGGGGCCGAACGCCCTGGCACGGACCAAGGAGTTGCTACACACGTTCTCCCACCAGGCAGTTTCGTTGGAAGAGGCGGCCAAGGCCAGCGCCGCCCCGCGCTTGACCGAGGAGTGCCGGCAAGGACTGGAAGCGTTCTTCAACAAACGGCCGGCCCCGTGGGCACAGGGCTACTGATTGCGACGCTTGCGGCGTTTGGATCGTCTTGGGCGGCCGGGATCCGGCCTTTCCACGCGCGCGAATAGCTCCTTAAGAGACAACCGAAAACCGGGCACGACACTTCCCCCATCCAGAATGTCCTTCTCTGTCAGTCGCTCTCTCTGATCCGGTGCCGTATGCACGTCCACGATTCGGCTGTCCGGGTCTACCAGCCAGACGAGTTGCGCCCCCACGAGGAAGTACTCTTTCAGTTTGCGCTCCATTTCCCCGCGCGTGTTGCTTTCGCTCAAGACCTCCACCGCCAACTCGTGAATGAGCTGCGGAATCGCTTCACGGGGATATTTCCGGCCGGGAAGTTGCTTCCATGAGATAAAGGCCACATCCGGGATTCGTACCAGGCCAGGCATCAAACGCAATGTTCCATCGGGCGCGGTCACTAGACCCAGATCGTGATCCTCTACGAAATTGCCGAGAAGACGGATGATTTGACCGGCGAGGATGGACTCCAGGGCACCCACGGGTTTCTCCACCAAAATGCCATCCACCAGTTCGCAGGGACGGTTTTCATGGTCCAATATGGCAAGAAGGTCTCTCTCCGTGGCCTTGCCGGGAGGCGGGTGCAACCGGATACGGCTCGGCGGGATGCCACCCAATTGCTTTAGGGCGTCCGCCAATGTGGCGTTCTTCGGAAACGGCGAACGAGTACGGGGCATCCGCGACTCCTTTCTCTCAAGATCGTCGTATTGTCGTCGCGGCGGCGATAACGAGCAAGGCGAACCCCGAGGCGAGGAACGGTCAGAACGGAATCGCTTCACCCGCCGCGTCTTCCTCACCCTCGGCCGACTTGCCGTCTTCCAGCGAGGAGTCCTGCACCAGCTGCCGGCTGATGAGTTGGAGGGGCAC
The DNA here is from genome assembly GCA_963767535.1 of uncultured Planctomycetota bacterium. Lineage (GTDB taxonomy): Bacteria > Planctomycetota > Planctomycetia > Gemmatales > Gemmataceae > JAJPHU01. Next base: position 638,195 of record CAVYEC010000003.1, on the reverse strand, counting down.
CAGCTCGGTAATCAGGAAGCGGAACGAGCCAAAGCGTTGCAGGATCTGCGGGCCGTACGTGCAGAGGATCCAGCGCCAGTACGGGTCGAGGCCTGTCTGTTGACCGGCGGAAATGTCCTTGCTCCGGGCAATGAAATCGCTCACCAGGCTCTGCATGACCTTCGTCTCACTCGGCTCCATCGGTTCGAACGGCTCCAGCAGGCGGAGGTAGAACGCCGACCATTCGTTGCCGTGGCGGTTCCAGCCGGGCGGGGGCGGCGACGGGGGAACCGGGACGCGCTCCCGGTCGCGGAAAGCGACGGCGTACTGCCCGGCCACCACCAGCGGGTTCCTCAGCCGCCAGACCTCCGGCGGTGATCGGCCAGTAAACCCAGCCTTCGGGAATATCGCCCAGACCGCGGCCGCCCGGTTCAAAGCGCGTGCGGATGGCTTCGCAAATCCCGGCGACGATCCCCTTGTCGGGGCCGAAGAAGTGGTGATGAAATCGGGCGACCGCCCGCTCGGCCGAGTCGCGGTGTTGCTCGCCGAGGTCCGCACCGAGTGTCAGGGACTCCAGGAGATATTTCAGGTTCGCATTGTAGAGTTGTACGCGCGACAAAATGGAGGGGGCCGCATTCACCCGCTCGCGGGCCTGCTTGAAGTGGGCGGAGAACGTTTCCTCGTGGAGTTGCCACTCGCCCCGTTCGTCCAGCTCGAGCATGCCCCAGCGCGGCCGGCCGCGCGGCAAACCGTCCGCCGGCGGGCCGCCGAGACAGACCGTCCCGGACTTCTCCTCGTTGACGCGCAGCCCGCACGCGGCGCAGAACTCGACGACCGCCTTCCAGGCCGCTAACGTCACCCCGGCGTCGGGGGAGAGGATGCAGAGATCATCCACCAGGCGAATGATCCGCACGCGCGCCCGCTGAAGCACGTATTTTTCCAGCAACCGAAGCAGCAATTCGGCCAACATGCCGGAAAGGGCGTGATTCATCGGCACGCCGCGCCGCATCCGCCGAACCGAGCCGGATTCGTCGCTCAGCCGAACCGAGAGGAAGCGCGTGAAGAACGTAAGGTCTTCCTCGGCCAACCCCAACCGGCGCAACACGGTGAGCAGGACGTCGTGCGGGATGCTGGCGTAGAAGTCCTTCAAATCGACCTTGAGAACGTGGATCGGCCGATTCGGGCTGACGGCCCGCGCCAGTTGAACCTCGGCATGAACCAGCGGGACGGCCCGGTTCATCGTGCCGTATTCGCCGTCGTAGTCGCGGCCCACGTCCAGCCTCCGCAAGGAACGCTGCACCGCGGCTCGCTTCTCAAGGATCGAGTCGTGTTCCGCCTCTTGCTTCCAGCCCTCCGGTGGTTCGGTGATGTCCCAGATGTCTTTTTCCTCGGGCAATCCCAGATCGACGAGTTGTTCCGCGATGCGGAACATGCGGCGCTCATTTTCGATAATGACGTCAGGGGCGTTCAACTCGATCAGCTGCTTCAAGCGCGCCCGGCGGTCGCGGACCTGGCTTTGGTCGCCGATCAGGCGCTCGAAAATGCCGACCCACCGAAATCCAAGTATTTCGAGCAGGCACGCCGTCGCGAGGTCTTCCTGAACATAGAGCCGCCACTTGTTCCGCGTCCACAGCGCCCGCGTGGCCAGCCCCTCGGCCGGCCAATCCCAGGTAGGTAGGTCCATCATTAGAATCGAAAGCGCGTCATCCAACTCCTTGCTCAGCAGCTTGTTGGCCAGGATCCGGCGTGCTTCCCGGCGCAACGGCGGCGGCTGATAGATGTCCTTCGCCAGCCGTTCGAGCACTGCGCCAGCTCCCCGTTCTGGATCCGGGCGTGCAGGGATTTCCGACTCATTTCACGTAAGCGCTCCCCCAAGCCCGCCAGCGCGGGGCCGAGATCGGCGAAGAGCGGCTCGATCACTTCGGCATGACGGTTGGGCGCGGCGGCGTCGAGGGCCTCTTCTCGCAGCCGGCGATGGGCCAGATGACTTTCCACCCGAAGTCGAGGGTCCGCGGCCGAATCGCGCGCCCATTCTTCCAAAAGCGCCCCAAAAAGATACACGAACTCCGAACGCAATCGCCCCGCCGCCAACTCGTCTTCCAGTCGCTTCAACCACAGTGCCAGCAACTCCGCGGACAGCGTCCCCGAGCCGATGGCGTGCCGGAGGATCTCCAGGTTCACCACTTCGGGATGCAGCGGCTGCCCCGCGAATTTTAGTTCGCGCAGTCCTTGCGACAGTTTGAGCACTCGCTCGCCGGCGTCCGCGGTGGCGGCTATCTCCCGGTCCAGTTGTTGATAAGCCTCGTGGAGTTTGGCCCGTTGATGGTGCAGTTCGCGGAGCTTCATCCGTGTGACAAACTGAACCGTGGAGCTGCTCATGGCGTGTCCTCGCGATGGGGTCGGAGTGCTTGCTGTTGGCACCACAAGACGGGGCACATTGCAACACGGCCGCGAGCATCGTGTCAAGGTTCGTAGTGGGGGAGGAGAGGGGCGATGTGCGCGAAGTCAAAGGGAAACTGCCAGCATTTACGCCGGCCGTTTCCCTTTGTTTCCGTTGGGAGCAGAATTATTCCGCCTCGGCAAACTCCGCCAGGCGCTGGCTGCGCAGGGGCTGCCGCAATTTGAGAAGGCCGCGCGCCTCGATCTGCCGGATGCGCTCTGCGCGTGATTCCGTAAGCCCGCGCCACTTCCTCCAGCGTGCGCGGCTGGCCGTCACGCAAGCCAAAGCGCAATTCGATCACCTCGCGCTCGCGCGGGGTCAGCGAGCGCAGTACCTCGGCGATGCGTTCGCGGAGCAAGTGCTGATCGACCTGCTGGCCCGGATTGGTGGCGTCCGGATCGTCGAGGAAATCTTCGAGTGCGCGTTCACCGTCGCCGCCGAGCGGTTCGTGCAGGCTGACCGGATGGCGGGCGACCACGCGCAGCGACTGCGTCTCTTCCGCCGTCACGCCGAGAACGGCAGCAATCTCTTCCACCGTCGGCTCGCGGCCCTGCGCGATCGACAATTCGCCTCGGACGCGCTCGACCGCGGCCAAGGTGCCGACCTGATGGCAGGGCACGCGAATGGTGCGCGCATGATCGGCCAGGGCGCGGGTGATGCCCTGACGAATCCACCACGTCGCGTAGGTGCCGAACTTGTAGCCCAGACGATGTTCGTACTTATCCACCGCACGCATCAGGCCGCGGTTGCCTTCCTGGATGAGATCCGAAAACGGCAAGCCTCGGCTGCGGTAGCGCTTGGCGATCGACACCACCAGACGCAGATTGCCCTCGGCCAACTCGCGGCGCGCCTTCTGGTATTCGATACGGCGGTGTTCGAGGACGCGCACCAACTCAGCCAGGTCGTGCGAAGACGAACGAACTTCCTGGGTCAACTCGCGCAGCTGCTTGGCCGCCTTGGTGCGGCGTTCGCGGCCGGCCGACGAACGGTCGCCGGAGTCCTTTTGATGTTCCAGCTGAATCATTTGCCGCGACAGCCCACGCAGCTCATCGGTCCAGCGATCGAGCAAGTCGATGCGCGGCGACAGTTCCTCGGCCAGGCGCACCGCCTTGCGCAAGCGACGCCGAGATCTCGCGGCGCAAGCGAACCTGACCGGCCGATGAGCCGGCCCGCAGATGGCGGAAATCCGTATCGGCCGCCTTGATCAGGTTGTGCAGCGTCGGCAGGTTGTGCGGCATCCGCTGAAGAATGCGCTCGCGACTGAGTCCCAGCGTCGTCACCACGTCGATCGTCGGGTCGAGGGCCAGTTGGCCGGCGCGGATGCGCTCGAAGGTGTCCACGATAGCGGACAGCGTGCGCCAGTTCATCATCGCCGCATGACGATAACGGCGGCGCTTGTATTCCAGGCGCTCGGCCAGGGCCAACTCCTGATCGCGGCTCAGCAGCGGAATCGCTCCCATTTGCCGCAAATACAGACCCAGAGCGTCATCGGGGGCGTGCGCATCCTCGCCTTCGGCCTCCGTGGGGGCGACGGCGGCCTCTTCCGTGGAGTCCTCTTCGCCCTCGTCGGCCTCATCGGCAAAAGAATCGTCGGGCAGCTCACTCCAGGGAGTTTCGCGCCGAGCGACGCTTGCCGACTCTTCCGGGGACGCGGACATCTCGGAAAGGGCCATTACCGGCTCGGGGGCCGTGCTCTTTTCCGCCCGCTTGTTCGTCCTTCTCATAACCATGGCGTCTATCCTGTCTAGGCCGTCCCGTTCCCCGCCAGTAGCAGAGGAATAAAATACGCTTGCCGCCGGTCCCTCTCAGGCGCCGGCGGCATCGCAAGGGCCTTTCGTGCGCTCCCCGCTCACGGCGGCGCTAAGAAATCTCAATGCACGCCGTGTGCCCCACAGCAAGGAAAACGATCCTGCTATGCTATGGAACGATGCCGCCCTACCAAGAGGGTAGCTCCGTAAATTCACCGTCCCCGAAACCAGCCCGGTCTTGGAGACGCTTTCAGCTTCCAGGGGGGTTGCGACCGGTTGCGGTCGATGCTCCTATAGATTATTCTACGCAAAGCAAGTTCTCCGAGTTCCAGCGGGCGCCGAAATACTGCACAAAAATCTCGATCCCGCCGGTACCGCCCGCATTCGAGGTTCCTTATGCGTGTACCCCTGTCCTTACTCATGCTGATCGCGGGCACCCTTGCCGGGGCAGCTGAGCCGGTCGAACCATCTTTTACGCCCCGGCAACAAACGCACTGGGCATTCCGCGCCCCCGTTCGACCGCCGTTGACGCCGGTACGCGATACGACGTGGATTCAGACACCTGTGGATACGTTCATCCTCGCCCGGCTGGAGCAGGCGGGGTTGAAGCCGGCGGAACCGGCCGTTCGGGCCGCGCTACTCCGCCGTGTGACGTTCGATCTGGTCGGTCTGCCGCCCAGCTTGCGCGAACTGGACGACTTTTTACAAGACACACGACCGGACGCTTACGTTCGCGTCGTGGATCGTTTGCTGGCCTCGCCGCACTACGGCGAACGGTGGGCGCAGCACTGGCTGGATGTGGTTCGCTACGCGGAATCCAACGGCTACGAAGCCGACGCTGAGCGCCCGCATGCCTGGCGATACCGCGATTACGTGGTGAGCGCCTTCAACGCGGACAAACCCTATGACCTGTTCGTCACCGAGCAACTGGCCGGCGACTTGCTCTGGAAGTCGGGAGGTGCAGGGGTAGGGTGGGCCGAGTCTTCGAGGCCCACCATGCCCCTGCTGGTGGGCCTCGAAGACTCGGCCCACCCTACGGTTCGAGCTTCCTCCTTTGACCCCTTAATTGCCGCCGGGTTCAACCGTTGCGGTCCCGTCCATCAGGTCGGTGGGAACGTCGATGTCGCCGTCGGCCGGCAAGAGGTCCTCACCGAAATGACGACCACGGTCGGCACCGCCTTCCTCGGCCTGACCGTCGCCTGCGCCCGCTGCCATAACCATAAGTTCGATCCCTTCTCCCAGGCCGATTATTACCGCTTGCAAGCGTTCTTCAGCGCTGCCCGCCCCAAAGAAGTCGATCTGGCCACGCCCGCCGAACGCGAAGCTTATGAGCGCCGACGCCAGGCCCTCGATGCACGCATCGCGCCCTTGCGCAAGCAACTCCGGCAACTTGAAGAACCGTACCAGCAACGGTTGACCCGGAGCAAACGGGATCAGCTGGAACCGGCCTATCGCACCGCGCTGGCCACCGAACCCGGCAAACGCACTCCCGAACAACGGAAGTTGGCCGCGCATGCGGAGATTCTGATCAAGGTGACGTGGGATGAAATCGTGGCCGCGCTCACGCTGGCGGATCGCCAGCGTCGCACCGAGTTGCGCGAGCAAATGCACGAGCTGGAGGCCCAGAAACCATCTCCGCCCGCCAAGGCGTGGACCATCCAGGACAACGGGGCCACTCTGACAGCCCATGTGCTCAAGCGCGGCGATCCGCACAAGCCCGAGGCGGCTGTCCGGCCCGCTTTTCCACGTATTATGAATCCTACCAGCCCGCAGCGCCAGCAAGGGGAGCAACCCATCTCCGATCGGATCACCCTGGCTCATTGGCTGACGCGGCCGGACCATCCGTTGACCGCGCGGGTGATCGTCAACAGGCTCTGGCAGCATCACTTCGGCCGGGGATTGGTCGCCACGCCCAATGATTTCGGCTTACGTGGTTCGTCGCCCTCTCATCCTCAGCTGCTCGATTGGCTGGCGTGTGAGTTGGTATCGCACGGATGGTCGCTCAAGCATTTGCACCGACTCATGGTCCTGTCCGCCGCCTATCAGCAGGCCAGCCGGTGGAGCGATCCGAAGGCACGGTCGGTCGATCCGGACAATCGACTTCTGGCCCGCATGAATCGACGCCGGCTCGAAGGCGAGGCGCTGCGCGATAATGCACTGGCTGTAGCGGGAACGCTCACTTCGGACCTGGGCGGGCCTCCGGTGCGCGTGCAGCTGGAATCGGAGGTTTACGAATTGATTTTCACCGAAGGCGAACCAGACGGACTCTGGCCCGTCACGCCCGACCCTCGGCAGCACACCCGTCGCAGCCTCTACCTGTACAATAAACGCAATGTCCGCTTGCCGTTCCTGGAAGCGTTCGATCAGCCCGATACTTTATCTTCCTGTCCTGTACGTCCGGTCAGCACCTTTGCTCCGCAGGCGCTCATTCTCCTCAATGGTCCTTTTTTCCGGCGCAAGCCCGCGTTTTCGCGGCACGTCTTTTGCGACAATCCCCCAGCGGGGAAGAACTATGGATAGAACGAGCCTATCGGTTGGCCCTGGCCCGCAAGCCCATCCGTGAGGAGCGGCAGATGGCGACGGAGTTTTTGCATCAACAGGCGGAGTTGCTCCGCGATCGGCTTCGCTTGCGTTTGCCGGTGGCCCTGCCGACGGAGGTGCCGGAGAATGTCGATCCGGGCACAGCTGCGGCGCTCACCGATTTCTGCCTCGCGCTTTTCAATCGCAATGAGTTTTTGTATGTCGATTGAGCTTTCGAGGTGGAATATCTTCCTTGGGGCGTTTTCTTGCAGTGGCTACGGAAAAAAGTTAGGATGGGGGGCACACCCAGCACCGGAACAGGGACGAGACAACGAAGCTTCAAACATCGCTCAAACAGACTTTCGGGAGAGGTAGCCATGTTTGTATCCCTGCGACGTGTCGGCGCGACGGCCTTGGGCGTTGCGGTTCTCTTCGGATCTACTGGCGGAAAGGCGAGCGCCCAGATTGGCGCGATCAACCCCGGTATAGCCCCTGCTCGGGGTCTGGCCGGATTGGCGACGGCATCCGTCCTGGCCAATGGCGGTGCCGGCTTCGGTGCCATGGGCTTCGGAGCTCCCGGGTTCGGCGCGATGGGCTGGGGAAGCCCGGCGGCCCTGGGTTATGGGAGGTTGGCCGCGTCTTATGCGGGCGGTCTGGGCGGTTATGGCTCGCTGCTCAACGGCGGCGGCTACGGAGGCTATGGACTCTCCGGCGGTCTCGGTGGCTTGGGCTACCTTGGCACGCAGTGGATGATGAACCCCTATCAAGGCTACCTGCAAGGGGCGGCCTCGCTTACCAACGCCAACGCCCAATATCAAGTGACCATTCAGCAGGCCAAGCTCATGCGCCAGGAAGCGATCCGATCGTCCTTCCAGACGCGCCGGGCCGCCATCGAGCAGGCCGAGTACGAACGCGCCCACATGCCCGACCCCGAAAAGATCCGCCAGGAACAACTGGCCCGCGCGTTGGATCGCGCTCGCAACAGCCCGCCCTTGACCGAAATATGGTCCGGTAAGTCGCTCAACACGTTGTTGCGCAACGCCATCACGCTTCAGTCGCAGGGGGTTCGCGGCCCCACCATCGCGCTCAACGAGGACGCCCTCCGTTCCATCAATCCCACCGCCGGAGACACCCGCGGCAACGTCGGTCTGCTCAAGGACGATGGCAAGCTCCAGTGGACTCCGGCGCTCATGTCCGAGGCGTTCCGGGAGCCCCGCGAGGACATCAACAAGCGCATGAGGCAGGCCGTCCAGACGGTCAAGGCCGGCAACAAATCTCCCGACGAGAGTACGCTGAACGACATACGGAATGACCTCAAAAACCTCAGCGCGGCTGTGGAAGCCAGCGTGAACGTGATTTCGCCGGACGAATGGATCGAGGCCAAGCGCTATCTCACGGAGGTCAGCAACGCGGTGACGGCCCTGCGCGACCGCAACATATCCAACTTGCTCAGCGGCAACTGGCAGCCGCGCGGCAAGACTGTTGCGGAGCTGGTCAAATTCATGGCGGACAACGGCCTGTGGTTCGCCCCGGCGGCGCCCGGCGATCAATCGGCTTACCTCGCGTTGTATCACGCCCTCGCCGCCTTCGACGCTGGCATGCCGCGTCTGGCCACCAATGGCGGCACCAACATCGGCGACAATAAATAACTCCCTGAGCGGGGGGCGTAAGCCCCCTGAGTCTTCCCTCGGGGGGCTTACACCCCCCGCTCCGAAGGCTGACGACGTCACGGGCCGGCGATCCTCTGGATCGCCGGCCCGTGGCATTTTCCGGCCCGGAAGGCGCTGGCATTTTCGCAGCGACAGGTTATCCTGAGGAAGTCAGGGGACGCGCTTCCTATCGCCAGAGGACAAACCATGAAAAAGCAGCTCGTAGGGGCCTTGTTCGCCGTGGCCGTGTCCGCGGGGGCACCACCGGCTTGGGCGGTCGATCAGGAGGACATCACTCGGGCCGTGGAGCGAGGGGTCGAGGCGGTTCGGCGCACGGCCATCCCGGAAGCCGGCCCGTGGGTGAACCTGAATATCGGGGGGACGGCCCTGGCCGGCTTGACCCTTCTGGAATGCGGCGTCCCCGCCGACGACAAGGACGTGCAGCGCATCGCCAAGGCCGTGCGCAAGGAAGTCCCCATCATGACCTACACCTACTCGGTTTCCTCTTCCATTCTGTTTCTCGATCGGCTGGGCGACCCCGACGACATTCCCCTTATCGAATCGCTCACCGTCCGTTTGCTGGCCGGGCAGAATCCCGACGGCGGCTGGGTCTACGAATGCCCCAGCATCAGCGAGTCCGAGAGACGCCGTCTGCAAGCGAATGTGGACCAGCGCAAGGAGTTGGTCGGCCGGCGCGAACTGCCCAAGCCGGGCGTGAAAAGAACGGTCAAGGATCTGCCCGAGGAGATCCGCCAGCAGGTCGCGGACGCGGAGCGTGCCGTCGCGGCCAACGCGACCGCGCAGTTGGGGTGGGCCGCGAGCGACAACTCGAACACGCAATTCGCCGGCCTGGCCCTGTGGGTGGGGCGCCGGCAAGGTCTGCCGGTCGAACGCGCCCTGGACCGGCTCGGCCATCGTTTCCGCGTTACCCAGAGCGAGGATGGCGGCTGGCCGTATCGGGTGATGCCCCGCTCTCCCAACATGCCGCCGGCCGCGCTGCCCTACATCGGCTTCCGTTCGACAGCCAGCATGACGTGCGCCGGCCTGATCTGTCTGGCGGTGTCCGACGCCTCCAAGATGGAGATGGCAAAGGATCGCAAGGCAGAGGCCAAGGTCCTCGATCCCAGTAAGGATCGCGTCCTGACCCGCGGCTTGCAAGCCCTTGGCGCGGTCATCGAGAACCCCAAGAACATCCGCCTGCAGCCGGGTTTCAGGCGTCCGCCGGAGGCCGGCAACCCACCACAAGGTGCGGGCAAACGCCCGCCAAACACCGGCGTCCCGCAGCTGGGAGGCCGAGGCGGTCCGGAAGCGGACGGCATCGCGAACGAGGGCCGGGTGGGTGGCCGAACGTTTTATTTCCTTTGGTCGCTGGAGCGCGTGGCGGTGGCCTTCGACCTGCGGACGATCGGCAACAAGGACTGGTATGGCTGGGGGGCCGAGATCCTGCTTAACAATCAGCAGGCCGACGGCTCATGGGTCGGCGACCACGCCTCGACCGGGGCGGATACCTGTTTCGCGCTGTTGTTCCTCAAGCGCGCCAACCTGGCCGGCGATCTGACGACCGAGCTGAAGGGCCGGATCAAGGATCCCGGCGAGCGCGTTATCCACGCTGGCGGCATCGGCGGCGACAGCTTGCGCGGCGCCAAGGGGGCCCGTGTGGAATCCGGCATCGAGGGCGGAAATAAAAAGCCCAACGGCAAGCCGCTGCAAGATCCCAAATTGGCCGACTCCGACAGCGGCCGGCTGGCCCGCGAGTTGCTGAAGGCGACCGGCGCACGGAAGACGGCGATGCTGGAACAGATGCGCACGGAGAAGGGCGTGAAATATACCGAAGCGTTGGCAGCGGCGATTCCGCAAATGGAAGGCGAGGCACGCCGCAAGGCACGCGACGCCCTGGCCGAACGGCTGACGCGCATGAAAGAGGAGACGCTGGCGAGCTATCTTCAGGACGAGGACGCCGAGATTCGCCGCGCCGCCGCGCTCGCCTGCGGCATGAAGGATAGCAAGATACTCATCCCCAATTTGATCTCCCTGATACGCGATCCCGAATCGCTCGTGGTGGTGGCGGCCCATGCGTCCTTGAAGGAGCTGACGGGGCAGGATTTCGGTCCCACCGCTGACGCCAGCCGTCAGGACCGCGACCAGGCCGCCCTGAAGTGGTTGCGCTGGTGGACCAAGCAGAGCCGCGAGAAATGAACGCAACTGTTTAGCCGCGACCCGCAGGGGAGCGCTCGACGCGCTCCCCTGCGGGTCGCGGCTAAACAAGCACTTCCCACATCAATGCCTGCCGACCTGGATTCTGGTCTCCGGTCCTGGTCTCCGACGCCGCCTCCTTCTCCGGTAGCGCCTGCTCCTCCTTGGGAATGCGCATCGCGTAGAACGACCGCCACACGAACACCAGCGCGATCAGCAGCATCACCACGCCCACGACGGGGGCATAGCTCGAACCGCCGTGACGGGCCGCCTCCAGCCGCAGGTTGATGGCGATCTCGACCGCGAGCAGGCCGAACAGCGTCGAGAACTTGATGATCGGGTTGAGCGCCACCGAAGTCGTGTCCTTGAACGGATCGCCGACCGTGTCGCCGACGACCGTGGCGGCGTGCAGCGGCGTGCCCTTCTCCTTCAAATCGACCTCGACCAGCTTCTTGGCGTTGTCCCACGAGCCGCCGGCGTTGGCCATGTAGATCGCCTGGAACAGGCCGAACACCGCGATGGAAATCAGATATGCCACGAAGAAATTCGGGTCGAAGAAGGCGAAGGCGAGCGTGATGGTCAACAGGGCGATGAAAATGTTCCACATCCCGCTCTGGGCGTATTGCGTGCAGATGCGCACGACCGTCTTGGAGTCCTCGATATCGGCCTCTTTTTTGGTCAGGTCCATGTTCTTCTTGATGAACTCGACAGCCCGATAAGCTCCGGTGACGACCGCTTGCATGGAAGCGCCCGAGAACCAGAAGACAACCGCCCCGCCGCAGATGAAGCCCAGAAGGACCGGCGCATCGGTGAGGCTGAGGGCGGCGAGCGATTTGCCGTTAATCAGCGTGTTTTGCAGGAGCAGGATGATCGAGAAAATCATCGTTGTGGCGCCGACGACGGCGGTGCCGATGAGGACCGGCTTGGCCGTGGCCTTGAAGGTGTTGCCGGCCGAGTCGTTGGCCTCCAGGTAGTGTTTGCCGCGCTCGAAATTCGGCGTGAAGCCGAAGTCGCGCTCGATCTCCTGGCTGATGCCGGGGATGTGTTCGGTCTGGGCCAGCTCGAAGACGGACTGGGCGTTGTCGGTCACGGGGCCGTAGCTGTCCACGGCGATGTTGACCGGCCCCATGCACAAGAAGCCGAACGCCACGAGACCGAAGGCGAAGACGGAGCCATACGTCCCCATGACGTGGACCAATTCGGCATTAAACCAGTCCGTTTGCACGGAACTGACGGCGTAGGCGGCAGCCATCAGGCCGGCGATGAGCATGCCCTTCCAGAACGCGCTGAAGTTGCCGGCCACGATGCCGGACAGGATTGTCAGCGACGCGCCACCCTCGCGTGAGGCGGTGACGATCTCATGGACGTGCTTGGAGTGCGAGCTGGTGAAAACCTTCGTGAATTCGGGGATCAGCACGGCGGCCAGGGTGCCGCAGCTGATGATCGTCGCCAGTTGCCACCACAAGTTCGGCATCGGCTGGACGATCGCGCCGGCCTTGACCGACAGGTCGTTGAGGAGGAGCCAGCTCATGCCGAACGAGGTCGAAATGCACAGGATGGACGCGATCCAGATGAGGCGCGTGAGCGGCTGCTCGAAGTCGAACTCGGTGCGGCCGGCGTACTGCTTTTCCGAGATCGCCTGGTTGACGAAGTAGGAGACGCCGGACATGAAGTCCATCAGGAAGCGCATGGCGAAGATCCAGACGATCAGTTTCGCCTGCAAGTCGAGGTAGTTGGTGTGGGCCGCGGCTTCGTCCGGCCGGGCGATGGGATTTGCGGGCTGACCGAACAGGCCGAGGATGACGTTCTCGGTGACGGCCAGGGTGATGAAGGTGATAAGGGCGACGCCGGTGACGCCGTAGGTCTCGAAGCCGTCGGCGGTCGGGCCGACCGAGTCGCCGGCGTTGTCGCCGGTGCAGTCGGCGATGACGCCGGGGTTGCGCGGGTCGTCTTCCTTGACATTGAAGACGATCTTCATGAGATCGGAGCCGATGTCGGCGATCTTCGTGAAGATGCCGCCGGCAATCCGCAGGGCCGAGGCGCCGAGCGATTCGCCGATGGCGAAGCCGAGGAAGCAGTAGCCGACGATCTGCCGTGGCACGAACAGCAGGATGACGACCATCATCACCAGTTCGAGCGAGATCAAAAACAGACCGACCGACATGCCGGCCCGCAGCGGGATGTTGACGACATCCCACGGCACGCCGCGCAGCGAGGCGAAGGCGGTGCGGCAGTTGGCGTAGGTGTTGACGCGGATACCATACCAGGCCACCGCGTAGGAACCGCCCATGCCGACGACCGAGAAGAGCAAGACGAGGATCAGCGTGGTAAACGAGCTGATGCCCTCGGAAGCGGCGGCTTGATCGGCATCCGCCTCGTGACCGAAGCCGAGCAGGTAGTAACCGAGAGCGCAGGCGATCAGGACGAACAGCATGAGCAGAAACTTGCCCTGCTGGATCAGGTACGTTTTGCAGGTCTCGTAGATGGTGTCGGCGACATTGAGCATCGACCGGTGGGCGGGCAGCCGGTGGATCTGCGTGCGGAGGTACAGGCTGATGCTCAGGGTGCCGACGATGACCCAGGCGCCCCAGAACAAAAGCCACCAGGCACTGAGTCCGCCGAGGCTGGTGAAGGTGCCTTTGTGCAAATCGGGGATGGCCAGATCGGCTTCGCTGGCGTGGGCGGAGGCCGCGGTCAAAAGCAGCACGGCCAGCGAGCCGAGAATCACTGTCAGGCTCGCTCGCCGGAGGCGTGGCATTGCGTAAGGGATGAACATGGTTGGCGAAGTCTCCTCGTGCGTGGTCCGGTGGAAGGTTCTCGGTTAGCGCCGCTTCGGAGAAGCGTCCGAAGCGGCGCTAACCGGACTCGCTAGATCACGTTAAAGATAGGGGCTGCCGGCGCAGAAGTCTACGGAAGGGAGAAAATCTATCGTCTGTAGCGATCGTAGCGGACGAACGATACCATGACGGCGTATCGAAGTCTTCGGGAAAAGGTTTTGGCAATGAACGGCTCGTCGCCAATCGGCCTCACGATCGCGGAGCTGGAGCACATCTTGTCACGGACGGAGCCGGCCGCGCTGCTCGTGCCGCCGCGCATCCTCCGCCGCGTCATCAAGAAAGATCGCGGACTGACCGGCCTGGGTCTGCAAGTCCCCCACCGCAAAAGCTATGTCCTCACGCGCGATCACCTGCTTCGCATCGCCGACCGCGAGGAATTGGGCATCGAAACCGGCCGCGATCTGCCGCCGACGCTGCTACTTTTTCCGCGTCCCGATGCCCAGCGCCTCGCGGCCCGCGACCGGGGGGCAACCCTGCGGAAATACTGGCGCCTGCTGTTCCACGCTCGCATTCATGTCGCCTTCCACGCTCCCGGCGGGAAAGGACCATTGACCGAAGCTCAGGTGAACGATCGTATTCGGCGGATGGGCCGAACCGAGTTCGACGAGGCGGCCGCGGTGCTGCGCCAGGAATATTTCATTTTACCGGCCGATGACGTGCGCACGGTCTACGAGGAGTTCGCCGCGGTCTTTTTGGAGCTGCGCTATTTCGCCCCGCATCGGTTGCCGACCTACTTCCCGGCGTTCACGGACTTCGACTCGATCAACGGTATCCTCGCCGAGGACGTGGACGCGGCCGGACTGTTCGCCGCCACACGCCTGGAAGGTGCGGCGGACCCGCAGCCGGCTCCTCCCACGGAGATCGACGAATTGGCGGCGCCGGACGAGCCTCCCGACCAGGAAAGCTCGCAAGCATCCTTGCCCGCTGCGTCGGTTGACGATGCCCCTCGTAAGTATCGCCGCTTGCTAAGATGGGCCGACCGAGCCAGTTTGCGGGGCAATCTCGTGCGTGCCGCTGTGTTCCGAATGCGGGCGCTGCCGCTGGCTCCGACTGGCCAGGTCGGCCCGACTCGCTCCGCCGCCCGCCGGGAGATCGAACAGTTCGGCGTCCGCTTGCAGAAGGCCCTCGGCTTCGCCGACGAGGTCGTCGTCGATTGGCGGCAGGCGCTACTGGCTTTACTCGAACCGGCCGCCCACGGTGTCTGGCCCAGCGAGAGCCGGTTGCTCTATGATTTGCAAAAGGTGTGCATCGACCAGGAGCGTCCCGTTTATGCCGTGGATTTCATCGAGTGGATCGCCTCCCTGGGCCGCCGCCCGATCAAGCGTCTGCTGCCCTACCACGGCTCGGTACTGACGGTCAAGCACCTGCGCTCCGCCGCGCACCGCCTGACCGCCGTTCGCATCGCCGAACCGATCCGTCGCCGTCTCGTCACCCTGCTGATTGACTCGCTCCAGCAATGCGAGCGGCGTTTGCGCGAGCGCTGCGCCCGGTCATCCGCGACGCCCTGGACAAGGTTGGCTTGCGGCCGGACAACATCGCCGAGGAGGTGGCGCGTGACAAAATCGTCGAGGAGTTGATCGACCGTGTGATCGAGCGCGGCTTTCTCGGCATGGGCGACCTGCGCGATGCCATCGCCCGCAACCGTCTCAAGTTGCCCGACCTATCCGTACCAGCCCGCAGCGCAAGCAAGGAAGACGGCGGCGACGTGACAGGGATCGTTCACGGATTGCGGACGTTCATCTTCGGAGATTCGCTGATTCGCGCCAACCGTCAGTTGGCGGCGGACCTCGACGGGGTTTATCATCGCGGCGAAATCTACTTGCGCTGGCTCCAGCGCCTCAGCGCCGCCGCCTTCGGCACGCATCTGGGCCGCGTGCTGACGCTGTATGCGATCCTGCCGTTTGGATGTTCCCTGGCCCTGCTCAAAATGTGGGATCACATTTTGGAGCTGTTTGAAGGCGGCCCACCCGAGGGCAGTGAGGAAGCCGCCGAGGCGGCCCAGCATATTAACCCGTATGCCTTCACGCTGATCGGGCTGTTTTTTCTCGCCCTGTTTCATGTTGCCCCGTTCCGTCGCGGCCTGGGGTTTGCGATCCTGAAATTGTGGGTCGGCTTGCGCCTCTGTTGTTTGAGCTGCCCGCGTGGTTTTTGCGTTTGTCTTGGGTGCGGCGCATCCTGCAAAGCGAGTGGTATCTGTTTCTCTATCAGTTCGTCTTCAAACCGCTCTTCTGGTCCGTCCTCTGCACGCTCGGCCTCCTTTACGGGGGGCTGAACCTGTCCATCGCGCTGACCGCCGGCCTCGGCGTTTTCGCGGCCGCCAGCGTCCTTCTCAATTCGCGTTTCGGACTGTACATCGAGGAGGTGGGGACGGACAGCCTGGTTCGGACCTGGCAGCTCTTACGCTTCGACATCGTGCCCGGCCTGA
The DNA here is from genome assembly GCA_963767535.1 of uncultured Planctomycetota bacterium. GTDB lineage: Bacteria > Planctomycetota > Planctomycetia > Gemmatales > Gemmataceae > JAJPHU01. The sequence goes on along the minus strand of CAVYEC010000003.1, from coordinate 622,404 downwards.
TCCGCTGGATGATTTACCTTTTTCGCCGTTTGCAGGAGGAAATCGAGCGCGTCATCTATACCGTGGACGAATGGCTGCGCTTTCGTCCCGGTGACAATCGAATGTCACTTTATGTCAAGCCCGTGCTGGGCCTGATCTGGTTCTGTTTCACTTACGTTTTTCGGGTGATCTTCAACCTCTTCGTCGAGCCGACGTTCAACCCCATCAAGCACTTCCCGACGGTGACGGTGACGGCCAAGCTCCTGGTTCCCGTTTACCCGGCGTTGTTCGAGCTGTTCGCGGCCCCGATCGAGCCAGTGGTGGGCAAGGCGTTGGGCCGCACCATCGCGGGCGGGGCCATCGCGCTTCTACCCGGCCTGGCGGGTTTTCTCGTCTGGGAATTCAAGGAGAATTGGCGTCTGTATCGAGCCAACCAATCGCCGACCCTGCGCCCGGAGATCGTCGGCCACCACGGCGAGACAGTGCTACGTCTGATGCGTCCAGGCTTGCACTCGGGCACCGTCCCCAAGCTCTACGCCCGCCTTCGCCACGGCCGGGGCCGCTCGCCGCGCAAGCAGTATGAGGCGCTGCACCACCTCCGCGACCGTCTGCGCCAGTTCGTCGAACGCAACCTGTTCGCGGTCCTGGCCGGCAGCAAAAGTTGGGCCGATGAAATCAAAATAGCCGTCGGCGAGACCAAGATCGGCATCAACCGCATTCGCCTGGAGCTGTGCGGCCCCGGCTCAAGCGTTTTTGTCGATTTCGAGGAACACGCCGGCTGGCTCGTCGCCGGACTGAGCTTTCCGGGCGCGGAGAGTGCGACCTGGCTGGCCCGGCTCTCGCCGGAGCAGACCACGGCCTTCCGCGACGCCCTGGCCGGTTTCTATAAACTGGCCGGCGTCGAGTTGGTACGCGAGCAAATCGAAACATTGCTGCCGCCGGACGTCGCTTACGATGTATCAGCGGAAGGGCTGGTCGTCTGGCCGGCTTCCGGCGGCGAAAGCGTTTACGATTTGCGTAAAGATCCTGAGTTGCTGCCGCGCTCGCACGGCGCTTCGCCTCTGCCTCCTCTTACCACCGAAGCGCTTCTTTATTCCGCGACGCCGATCTACTGGACGGATTGGGTGCAAACGTGGCAACTTGATCATGACGGCAAGGGACACGCGCCGCTGTTGCCGCCGCGGATTCGCTTGCTGCCCCCAACGGAACGGCTCGCGTAAGCCGGTCGTTCGCCGGTCAACGTGGCACCTCGACGCGCTCCAGCACCGTATTCAGGATGTCATCGGTCGTAAATCCCTCGACATACGCATCCGGTTGCAGGGTCAGGCGGTGCCGCAGCACGGGCCGGCAAATGCGGCTTGATGTCGTCGGGCGTGATGAAACCGCGACCACTCATCAGCGCCCGTACCTTGGCCGCCTGAAGCAGATGCACGGCAGCCCGTGACGACGCCCCCATTAACACCTTGTCCATCTCGCGCGTCATCCGCACGATGCGGCCGATGTATGTGCAAATCTCCGGCTTGGCGACCACCTTGCCCGTTCCTTGCCGTGCCCGCAGAATTTGCTCGCGGCTCAGATCGCCGGCCCCATTGGTCCCCGTCGTGAGTGTCTGAGCTGGCGGAGAGAGAATGTCCAGCGGCGCCCCGAGCGTGCCGCGCCCCTGGTACAGACGCAGGATGCGATCTTCCTCCTCCGGCGGTGGATATTCGATGTTCAACTTCAAGAGGAAACGGTCGAGCTGCGCCTCCGGCAAGCGGTAAGTGCCTTCGTATTCGATGGGGTTTTGCGTGGCGACGACCGTGAAGAACTCGGACAGTCCGTGGCTGACGCCGTCGAGAGTGACGGTGCGTTCCTCCATGACTTCCAGCAGGGCGGACTGCGTTTTGGGCGGGGTGCGGTTGATCTCGTCGGCTACAAGAATATCGGTGAAGACGGGGCCGGCGCGGAACTCGAACTGGCTGCTTTGCAGGTTGAAAACGTTGGTACCGAGGATGTCCGAAGGCATCAAATCGGGTGTGAATTGCACGCGCTTGCAGTCGAGCGCGAGAAGCCGCGCCAGCGTGCGGGCCATGAGCGTCTTGGCGGTGCCGGGCACGCCTTCGAGCAGCACATGCCCGCCGCACACTAGCGCCAGCAGCATCATCTCCAGGCTGTCGCGCTGGCCGACGACCACGCGCTCCGCCCGGTTCAAGAGCGACTCCACCCATTCCGGGACGGCCGCGGTCTCCTCGGCTTGCATGAACCTATCCTCCGGACATAGCCCCCGGCTTGCCGGGGGAATACCCCGGCAAGCCAGGGGCTATGTAAGTTGCATATCCCGTATAAATTGCCCGAATGCCTGTGTCCACGCCAGCAGTTGTCGCTCGGACACGTCGCCCCGGCGCAGCTCGCCGACGCCGTGCAGCAAGGTCTGCAAGTGCTGCGTCGATGGGCCGGGATCGCGCAGCCGCCAGGCGGCCAGGATCTCGGCCGGCAGCGCATTGCGGCGCAAACGCAGGTGCCGGGTCAGCGCACTGAGAAAATCGCGCACCAAGGTGCGGGCCAGCAAACGCCGCGCTCCTGTTCGCTGATACAGCCGCGCCAGCGCCGAGGCGTAATCGACCGCATCGGCACCGGACGTGCGCGGCGTCGGCACGGCCGGTCCCAATCGAACCGCCCAGGTCCAGCCCGCCACGGCCAGCACGAGTAGCACGAGAATCAGCGTGGCCTTCTCGCCGTGGTAGCCGAGGTAGCTCCAGAAGCCGCCGCCGGAATGCAGGCCGTGGTGGTACTCGTCGAAATAAATCTTGCCGTCTCGGGCGTCCCGCGCTGCGACGTTCGCCAAGAACACCACGTTGTCCTCGCGCGGCTCACCGTCGGAACGAACCAATCCTTCCCGCGTCAGAAGCCGGGCGTCGGACACGACCAGCACACGGCCCTGTTTGCGGCGCTGCAACACCGCACCGATGCGATCGCCCAGCCACCATAAAGGCAAACCGCCGCCGTGGGTTCGCAGGGTGGCCCGCGAGCCGACGCTCAGGCGCTCGATGCCTTCGGTATAGCCCCCCGCCGCGCCGAGGTCCACCGGAATGAAACTCTCCTCGTTGTGGCGATCCTCTTCATTCACGATGACGCCCAGCACCTGATGCAGGGCAGTGTTTTTTGCACTCATGAGCAATAGCGTGTTGCCCTGTTCCACCCAACGCAGCAAGGCCCGCGCGTCGCCCTCCGAGATGGAGTTTCCGTCGCCGCCGAAGAGGCGACGCGACGGCGGCTCCGTCACGATCAAGAGGCCGCGTTGCTGGCCGGACTGAACCGGCCGGGTCACGGCCACCGGCGTCCAACCCAGGCGGCGCAGGACGTGCGCCGCTTCGCCGAGTCCGTCGCTTGCCTCCGAGTAAACCGAGCAGGCCGGCATGTCCCGCCCCGCCAGACTTCGCTCGCGCAGCAGGTGCGCCGCCACGACGCCGAACGCGCCGAGCAACAGGACGATCCCGAACCAGCAAGCGAATCGCGGCATAGGCATCGTTTTGTTCGGTTAGCCCCGTAGGGTGGGCCGAGTCTTCGAGGCCCACCACACCGCTGCTGGTGGGCCTCGAAGACTCGGCCCACCCTACGAACTACGAGCTTCCAGCCAATGTTTGTATCTCCTCGGCTAGCGTGCGGCAGGCGCGGTAGTCGCTCGATTCGCACGGGCGATCGCCGTACCACCGCGCCTCAAACAGATCGGTCAGACGACCGAACGGCTCGTGCAATTCGGGCGGCGCGCGCTCGGACAATTGAACCTGCCGCACGTATTCGCCGTTGGTGCGCATCGGCTCGAAGCGGATAAGCTGCTGCCGGTGCAGCCGTGCGAGCAGAGCGAGATACAAAACGCGCACGGCGTCGCGGAAGCGCCCTTCACGGGCCAAACTCTCGGCCTTCTGCCACAATTCCGCAGGCGATTCTTCCGCTACCTGCGTGGCCTCGCTCTCCGCCGGCGCTTGGCCTTGACGAACCGTCTTCGTCTTCGGAGCGCGAACTGTCGGCCGCGTGGATAGGTACAGATAAAGGGCCACGGCCAGGACCGCCAGGCCCAACCCGGCTAGCAGCACCCAGCCCAGCGTGGAAAAACCGCCACCTCCTGCCGAGGGGACGCTCGCACGCGCTCCGCCCCCGCCGCGCACACGGGAGCCTTGCGCGTCCGGTTCGTCACGGCGGATCTCTTCGCGTTGCGGTTCGTTCCGCTCCTCGATTGGCTCGCGAGTACGGGCGCGGTCGGGTCTCCGTCCTTCGTTGCCGCGCAGCAGCGATTTGATTTCCTCCGGCGAGCGCCGGTGATCCTCGCCGACTTCCGTCGCATCGCGGGAAGGTGCTGCCAACGAGTCCTCCAGGAGCGCGAGACGGAGATGCAGATCGTCGAGCACGCGCAGGGCATCGTCCCGTTTGCGCTCGCCGAAGTCGGTGAGACTCTGCCCGAACCAGCGGAAACGCCGGCCGTCGCCCAGATGCGCCAATCGCGTCTCCAGGTTGTGCAGCCGATCGATCCATGCCGCCCGCCGGGATACGGCTCCGCTTTCTTCACCTCGTCGCAGATCACCTCGATCTCCTGGCGCACGGAACGCACCGTCTCCAGCGGTCCCTCGGCTGCATGAACGGGTCCCCATGCAAACAAAAGGCTGACCAAAATCAGCGTGGCCCGAACAATTCCAGCGAAGAAGCGTTCGACGCGGTATTGCAGATCGAGTCCTTCCTGCCGTGTGCGGATGTCGGTGTGCAGAAGAAAATTGCCCGCCTCGAAAAACGGGGTCAGGAACAGCCAGCTCAGCAAAAACAGAGCGGTCGTGTAAATCGGGTTACCAAAAAAACGCAATTCCATGTCGAGCAGAGCTGTATCGAAACCGCCGAGATTATCCGCGATCCACAAAATGAGGGCACCGAGCAAATGCAACTCCAAAGCGACGAGCAGTAAGAGCGGCAACCGGCACAGGACGATCGCGGCGGACTTGAACGGAGCGAAGGCGGCATCGCGGCGGAGTTCGCGCAACAGCGCCCCGGAGCGGCCGTTGCCGGCACCAATGAGTGCGTGAACGGAACTGCTGCTCGTCCACAGGGCCAGACCGGGAAGGAGAAGAAAGAAGAGTCCCAGCATGATGCCGCAAATCAGCACAGCACGCGCGGCCGCGTGTTCCAATCCGTGGCGCAGCGATGCCGCCAGGCAGCCGCGAATCGACACCGGCTGCTCCGCGGCGCGACGCCGGAACAACTCCTGACTTGCGCCAGACGCCAGGCCCGTCAACGGCAGCAATCCCGCGACGATAGCCGGCAACACGCACCGAGCCAGCCCGGAGGGAGGCGGCTGCCCCAGAAGCAGCAGCACCACGATAAAGGACGGAATCAAAAACAGCGCGGCAAACAGCAAGAGTAGAGGTGCGTCGGCCAGGGCGAGCCGCCAGGCGTCGTCGAGGATCTCTCCGGTACTTATCGGACGAATCTCCACGGTCGCCTCGGTCTTTCGTTCCCGTGCGCCCGCCTCACGGCGCCATGTTCCCGCTGACGGCCCAGCACAGACCGAACAGAACCAGCCACGCCGCCCCCAACAGCAGCACCGCGCTCACCGCCCACCAGGCGCCTGCCTCGCGCGCTTCCTCGCGTTTGACTCCCAGGACCTTGAGGCAGGCATGGCAGTGGTTGACGCCATCCAGCCGCGTGCAGCAGGCCGCGCAAATGATGACCCGGCAGCGCATGCAAATGCCGACTCCGGGGAGGTCGTCGTGAAAATGGCAGGTTCGCATAGGCGTCAGCGCGGCAGGAGGCGGAAGCTGTCCAGGGCCGTTTTCAGCTCGCCCTCGACCTGGGTTAAACGACGCCGGGGCGTGTACGCGCGGACGATGTACATGCTGCCGTTGGCACGCCGGTACAGGCGGATGACGAAGTGCCACGGCTGGCCGGTGCAGCGCACCTCCACTTCCATCTCGCGCGCCTCGGCCCCGTCCTTGTTTGGCAGGGGTCGATTCCCGCGCAGCCGGGCGTGCAGGGCGGGTTGGAAGGCGTCGTCGTCATCCTCGTCAAACAGGTTCGGCTGGCGCTTGCTGTCGAACTGGGCGAGGATGTCGTCCTGGCACTGCTCCAAGCTCTTGAACTGGCCGCGCGGCACGGCCCGCACGTCGATGAACGCATTGCGGGCCACCTGCATCAAGAGCAGATCGCGGTCGCGTTGCAGGCCGGACACGACGGGATCGTCACTCTGATTGCCGAGAACCTGTCCCCATTTCTCGGTCGGTCGGGTGATGGCAAACCCTTTGGCCCCCAGCACCACCTCCATCGGTCCGCTCGTATCCACCTGCTCCGTCATGTTGCGTTCGCGCACCCACGTATCCAGGCCGAACAGGTCGGTCGTGTTCAGGGCGAAGACGGTCAGGCCGGTGAATAGAAATCCCAGGCAGATACCCAGGACGGCGAAGCCAGCCCCGGTGATGCGCTGACGGTTGCGTGCGATGCTCACCAGGCCGATGCCGCCGCAGAGAATAGCGACGAGTGTGCCGATAACGGTGAAGGCACCGACGAGGGCAAGGACGATGCTGGCCAGCGCCCAGGCGCTTGTGACCTGCGGCGGACGATCGAGGGCCGGTGCCTGGAGGGGCTGCTGGCATTCCGGGCAGAGCACCTCCTGGCCGGCAAGCGTATCGTCCACGTCGAAGCGGGCACCACAGGCGCAGGTGAGCATAATCGGTCGAGTCCTTGCTGCGAGAGAGCCTCCGCGTCCTTTCTCATTGTACCCGCCAGCCGCCTCCTCGCAACCGGCCAGCCCCTGTCGAAGTTGACCCGCACAGTTTGCCTTCTTTTCCGCACCGTCCGCCTTTCGGGTCGTCTCTGCATTTTCCCTACAGGCCGTGTCCTTGCCCCGCCGAAGATTACTTCCGGTGTCTAGCTACCTTCGTGACAAGCACCCATTCACGCTCGGCCCCGCCGCCTGCCCCGGCGGGGTTTCGGCAGTGGCGCGTTCACCAGGGGAGACACACAATGTTTCACAAGCTCGGACGCTTCACGGCGGCGCATCCCTGGCTCATCTGCCTGTGCTGGCTGGCCGCCGCGCTCGCCGTCGGCGTCCTCGCGCCGGCCTGGGACGAACGGGCCGCCGACGACGACATCCGCTTCCTGCCGGCCCGCTGCGCCAGCGTCAAGGGCCATCGCCTGCTCGAACAGGCGTTCCCGCAGGATGTGTTCGCCAGCCGACTTCTCGTCGCCGTCGAACGGGCCGATACCGCCCTGACGCCGGCCGACTCCGCCCTCGTCGATGATCTCGTCGCCGGGCTGAATCGGCTGCGCCAGGATGAACCATCCTTGCAGATCGCCCGCATCTGCTCGCACCGCGATCCGTTCCTCGGCAAGCGCCTCGTCAGCGCCGACGGCCGATGCACGCTCATTCAGGTGTCGCTGGGCACGCCCTACCTGGCCGTGCAGACGCGGACCACGGTGGACGCGGCCGATCGGTTCATCCGCGGCCGGCTCGCCCTAGCCGGTTCGGACGTTCCCGCCGTCCATGTGACCGGGCCGGCCGGCATCGGCCGCGATCTGATTGCCGCCAGCGCCAACAGCCTCGAAAGCACGACGCTGGCCACCATCGTTCTCGTCGTGGTCATTCTGCTGATGGTCCACCGCGCCCCGCTGATGGCGCTGATTCCGCTGGGCACCATCGCCGTTTCCGTGTGGGTGGCCCTGAAGATCCTTGCGCTTTGTACGCTGATCCCCGGCTTCTGCGTCGTCAACATCAGCCAGATTTTCGCCGTGGTCATGCTCTACGGCGCCGGCACGGATTATTGTCTGTTTCTCATCAGCCGTTATCGCGAGGAGCTTGCGCGGGGCCATCAGCGCCTCGGCGGCGCTGGCGCGAAGCATCTCCGGCGTCGGCGGTGCGCTCGCCGCCAGTGCCGCAACCGTCATCTGCGGTCTGGGCTTGATGGGTTTGGCCGAGTTCGCCAAGGTGCGCTGCGGCGGGCCGGCCATCGCCATCAGTCTGGCCGTTGCCCTGGTCGCTTCGCTTACGCTGGCCCCCGCGCTGTTGCGGATACTCGGCCCGATTGCGTTCTGGCCCACTCGACCGCCGGGCCATCTCGGATTGCGGATCGCGAATTATGGATTGAAGAACGAATCCGTGAAAGAAGGCATCTGGGGGCCGATCAGCCGCCTGGTCGTTGCCCGGCCCTTGCTCATCTGGGCGACGGCGGTGCTGACGCTCTTGCCCCTGGCCGTGATCGGCTTTGGCGTGAAGCCGAATTACCGGGCCACCGCCGAGTTGACGCCGACGAGCAGCAGCGTTCTGGGATTGGCAGCCATCCAGCGCCACTTCACGGCCGGCGAGGTCGGTCCGATCACCGTCCTGCTCGAATCGAGCACCGACTGGGAGAGTACGCGTGGCCAGGCCATCATCGGCCATTTGAGCCAGGGTTTCGCCCTCCTGGACAGTGTCGCCGAGGTTCGCAGTCTGACGCAACCGCTGGGCAGTCCCGTGACCATGCCCGCGCCGCCGCCCACGCCCAATTTGAAGGGCACGCTCTTCCGAACCGTGTGGAACAACGTCTGCCAGGGTCTGAGCGATCAGATCAACCGCACTGCCGCCGAGTTTTACGTCGGTCGTGCCCAGGCCGCGAATCCCGGCGAGTCGCCGCGCTACGTCACACGACTCGACGTGGTGCCGCGCTCCGATCCGTTCGACCCGCAAACCATCGCCACGTTGGATTTGATTCAGACGTGGTTGCGCGAGCAACTGCCGAAATATCCGGGTGCCGAGGATGTGCGGGCCGAGTGCCACGGCATCACCGTCAGCGCCCGCGACCTGGCTCGCGTCACCGAGAGCGATCGTCTGCGTATCAACACCCTCGTGCTGGCGAGCATTTTCGTCATTCTCCTGATCCTGGTGCGCCGGCCGTGGCTGGCCCTCTATCTCCTGGCGACGGTTCTCTTGAGTTATTACGCCAGTCTGGGGGCCACGACTCTCCTGGCCCACTGGTGGAATGGCCGGCCGCTGGGCCTGGTCGATTGGCGGGTGCCGTTCTTTCTGTTCACGATCCTGGTGGCGGTCGGTGAGGATTACAACATCCTGCTGATCACCCGGATGCTGGAGGAGCGCAAGCGTTACGGTGCGGTCGAGGGCACGCGCCGCGCCCTGGCGCGCACCGGCGGCACGATCACGTCGTGCGGCCTCATCATGGCCGGCACGTTCGCCACGTTGATGCTGGGAGGATTGAGCACGCTTGTGCAGATCGGCTTCGCCCTGGCCTTCGGCGTGCTGCTCGATACGTTTGTGGTCCGGCCGTTCCTGGTGCCGGCCTTTACGCTGCTGATAGGACGCGACGAGCGGAGCGGATCGGTTCGCGTCCGCTTAAAGCGGGAGCCCTTCGCGCCAATTCGCCGCAATCGAGTGGCCTGAGTTACATAGCCCCCGGCTTGCCGGGGGAACACTCCCGGCAAGCCGGAAGCTATGTGGTTAAGTCTTATTGGCCGCCGTCTTCTGATGCAGTTTGCGGGCCATTTGCGCTTTTTTGCGGGCAGCTAGGTTGGGGTGAATGATGCGCTTGGCGGCCGCCTTGTCCAGCTTCTTGGCCGCCAGGTTGTATTCTTCGCGCAACTTCTCGACCGGCCCTTCGACGGCGGCGAGGAAGCGCTTGAGGTGCGTCTTGATGGTTCGCTTGACCGCCCGGTTGTGGAGGCGGCGTTTCTCGCTCTGGCGTTGATGCTTCTTGGCGCTGCGCGTGTGCGGCATTCGATCCTCTCCGTGCTCTCTCCGTCGGAGTCGTGCGGGTCCTGGTAAAAAGGCATTATAACCCGCAGTGGTAGGTCGGCAAGCTGTTTTGCTTGACACCTTCTACATTTGGGGAGTACGGTGATTCTCATGCGGTGGCGATTTTCTCAGCCTACGGGCCACAACTAAAGGGGATGCCGATTTGCCTCGCTTGATCGTCATCAAGGGTGTGGACGAGGGCAAGCAGTTCGAGCTGACCGGCCCGCAAGCCGGGGCCGGACGCGACAGCTCCAACCGCGTCAAACTGCACGATACCGAGGTGTCGCGCCGCCATGCCGAGTTCGTTCGCACCGCTGACGGCTACCGCCTCCTCGACCGCGGCAGCGCCAACGGCACCTACGTCAACAACCAGCCGATCCGCGATGTGCTGCTGCAAACGGGCGATCAAATTCAGATCGGCCAAACGCTGCTGGTTTATTCCGCCGGCGGAAACGAGGACGCCTGGCAGCCGCCGGTGCGCGGCGACCTCGCCGAGCACATTAGCCTCATCAGCCGGCAAGACCTGGAGCTGCCGTCGGCCATCATCAAATCCATCGGCGAAACCGAGGGCAGCCGCATCCTCGCCCACCCCGATCAGGTCGAGGGGCCGTGGCTGAAAAACGCCCTGGCCAACCTGATGTACCAGGCCACCCAGGCCGTGAGTCACATTCTCGACCTCGATCAACTTCTCGAACGCATCCTCGAATTGATCTTTCACCACCTCGACGCGGATCGCGGCTGCATCATGCTGCGCGACGTTTCGCCGTCCGAGGCGGAGTCGGCTCCCACGGCGCGAGACAGCCGGGAGTTCCAACCCAAAGCGGTGCGCTGGCGCGACGGCATCAACCGGCAGGAGAAAATCCCCATCAGCCGGACGCTCATGGATTACGTCCTGCGCGAGAAGCAGGGGATTCTCGTCTCCGACGTGGCCCGCGACGAGCGCTTCCAGGCGGTGCAGAGCATCGTCCGTCACGGCATCAGCGAGATCATCTGCGTGCCGATGAAGGGCCGGCACGAAACGCTCGGCGTCCTTTACCTCGACAGCCGCACCATCTCGCGCGATCCGCTCGGTGCTCCCATTCCCGGCGGCAAGCCGGCCAACAAATTCAGCGGCGAGCATCTTTACCTCGCCGGCGCTTTGGCCCACCAGGCGGCCCTGGCGGTGGAGGAGACGCGCTATTATCAGGCGATGGTGCAGGCTGAGCGCCTGGCCGCGGTCGGCCAGACCATCGCGGCGCTGTCGCACCACATCAAGAACATTCTGCAAGGGCTGCGCAGCGGCGGCGAGATTCTGAAAATGGGCATCCAGGACCTGGATGCGGTGCTGCTCCAGCAGGGCTGGAAGAACATCGAGAAAAACCAGGGCAAGATCTACGATCTGGTCATGGACATGCTCAGCTACTCGAAGGAGCGCGAGCCGAGCATCGAAATCACCAACCTCAACAGCGTGGCCCGCGATGTCATCGAGCTGATGACGCCGCGCGCGAAGGAACTGTCCGTCGCGCTGACGGCACAATTGGACGAACAGCTACCGGACTGTCCGGCGGACCCCGAAGGCATTCATCGCGCACTTCTGAACATCGTCTCCAACGCCCTGGATGCCGTCGAGGACGCCGCCGCGCCGCAGGTGGTCGTGGCGACGGCGCGAGAACAAGAGGGCGAGTGGGTGCGCTTCGAGGTGCGCGACAACGGCGGCGGCATCCCGCCGGAGAAGATCGACGAGATATTCCGCCCGTTCGTCAGCACGAAGGGATCGCGCGGCACCGGCCTCGGACTGGCCGTCAGCCGCAAGATCCTGCGCGAACACGGCGGCGACATTCTGGTGCAAAGCCGTCCGGGGCAGGGCAGCACGTTCATTCTTCGCCTGCCGCTACGCAGTCCCTTCGGCGCGGAAGTGCAGAGTACGCGGACCTTGCATCCGAAATTGCCGGATGAAGAGGAGGGCAAACCCGCCAACCGATGGTGAGAGGGTTGAACCCGTAGATATCGGCCCTTTTCTTCGATGCCTGGGCCTCGTGCCGATTTTTCGGTTTATTTGATTACATTTCCTGGAGCGGACGGTTACGCTGCACGGACCAATTAGGACTCTTCAACCCCCTCGCCTTCGGTCAAATTAAACGAAGGCCGAATTCACCCTGCGCAATTACTCCTCGGTAACGGCAACGGCAAAGGCATCTACCAACAGTCAGCGCGAGGGACGGCTAAGTTGACCGAGACGAACGTCACCGATACCGACGATCCTGGTGGTCTTCCCTTCCAAGGCCCCTAATGCGGTAGGGTGATCTGGGCGGCGGGACGCCTCCCAGGATCCTTTTTTCCGGTACTGGTAATCGGTATCTTGAAGTGCTTGTATCGCTGGCGGACATATCACTTCTTCGGTCGGGCTTGAGGAGGTTTGAACATGAAGCGATCCTTGCTGGGATGGACGCTCTTCTTGCTACTTCTGGGGGTTCTTTCTTGTTTGCTGGCCACCTTTTACCCGCCCTTGTCTCGTGGCGGAACGGAGGAAACTTCGCCGAGGCAGAAGATCGAGCATCTCATTCAAGACCTAGCCCGGATTGCGCACCGAGTCTCAGCAGAGGAGGCGTCAGACGCTGTCGAGAGGTTGTCATCGTGATTGTCGAGCCGCCCTTCGCTCCTGCCAACGCGCCATCCCTCGCTGGCAGCTGTCCAGACTACCCCTTTTCGCACTCCCGCGCGCACCCCGATACGGCATCGTCCGCCAACGACGCTTCCCTCCCCTTCCCCATTCCGACCCCGCTGCTCGCAACGCCTCAACCAGAGGCCACCTCGGCGACAAAGGCAGTCACTCCCGACAAGACCCGGCACCACGCCCCACGATACGGCCACGTCTCGGAAAAATGAAAACAGATCCTCCGCACCCCCGTCACCACCACCGCGCCTACTTTCCACAAGCGCTGACGTAAGGTGCTCACGCTCGCCGTCGCCACCTCCGGCACCGACGACGACGCCTCCCGGAACAGCACCACGATGGCGTAGGCCAAGGTATGCACCAGCAAGCGGAAGGCGTTGGCGCAGAAGCCGCAGGCCGACAGCCGCTCCGCCCGTAAGCCGTTCTTCATCTCGCCGATCGGCTGCTCCGGCACCTTGCCCCGCCGCACGTAAAAATCCCGGTACACCGCCGACGCTTCTTCTTGCAGGTTGGTGACGACAAAGCGTCGTTGGCTGCCCTGCGGCGTCACCTCGATCTTGGCCACGATCCGCCGGGGGTGCGGCCAACTGTCGGCCTGATAACCGGCCAACGACTCGAAGCGTTGCACCACCGGCTCGCGGCGGCCGTAGAGGCGGTGATACAACTCCACGTCGGCCAAGGCTTGCTCCGTGGCCCGCTGCAACACGGGGTTGCTGGCATAGCCCAGGGCGTAGGGCAGGTCGTTGGCCTCGCAATAGTCATACAGGCTGGGCACCGCCAGGCCGTTGTCGGAGCGCACCTTGAGGCGGACGCCCGGCCAGGCCTTCCGTAGTCGGGTAACGATGGCGTTGAGGATATCCACGGCTCCCAGGCTGGCATGCACCGCTCCGGGCCGTAGCCAGGCCGCCAGCGGAAAGCCGGTGGCCCCGTCATAGACGAACAAGGGCAGGTATTGATGCTGGCGGTAATAGCCGTGATAGCCGCTGAGCTTTTGATGGCCATGCACCGGATCATCGCTGGCATCGACATCCAGGATGATCTCCTCGGGCCGCCTGCGACGCGTGCGGATAAAGAGGTCGATCAGGTAGTCGTTGAGGATCTTGATGCGGCCAGTCTGGGCGGCGCGGACCTCCCGCAAGACCGGACGTTCTGGCAAAGGCATTTCCGCCTGCCGTCGGGTGTAGGCGTACTGGAAGCGTGCCAGGGTCGAGCCGCTGGCCAGGGGGTTGTCGGCATCGGGCGAGACATCGGCGAGGATTTGAAAGAGGGGGTCGCCGCGGAGCTGCTGGGCATCGTTCCAGTCGGGGTAGCCGGCGAGGATTCTGGTAGACGGCCTGGGTGAGCAGGGCTTCGACGGAGTGTTCGATGTACTTGGGGGATCGGGGGTCGGGGAGTCGTCGGGCGAGGTCGGCGATGACACGGAGGGGCTTTTCCAGGGCGCGGACGGCGAGCAGTCCGGCATCGGAGACGATGCGCCCGCCGTCGAAGGCGATGTGGAGTTGTTGTGAGCCGACGGGGAACAGGGTAAAGTGCTCTTGTTGCTGGCGGACCATGATCTTGAGCCTCCGCATGTTTCTAACGGCTTGGGAAATCACCGTTTAGATAGTGCGTGAGGCTCAATTTACATAGACTCGGTGCGCAATTCGGGCTAGGGAGCGATAATTTTGAGCGGCGCGAGGCGGCGACAAAAGCATTGAAGGAAATGGAGGAGGCGGCACCCGCACTGCGCAAAATCCTCAAGACGCGGCCGGACCTTGAAATCCGCCTCCGCGTACCTCCGATTCTTGAGGCCATCTCCCGAAAACTCGCGCGGCGCGGCCTGGCCAAGGCTCAAATGCTGGGTCGGGAAGGACGGGTCGATGAAATGGTTGAACGGCTGGTTCTGTGGAGGGAGTCGGACAAAGGGCAGGCGTGGAAAGTCGTGGCGGAACTCGCCGGTAAACTCGTCGAACGCGAGGAGCATGACTTTGGCAAAACCCGGTTCGAGGGGCTGGTTCACATGGCCGACCGGGGCCGGCAAGCGGAAGGAAAACTACCATTGGAAGGCCCGCTCTCGAAGAAGCTTTCCGAAATATGGAAGACCAGGGCGATCCTCTGTCGGGAGGAGAATATCTCTCTAGCCCCTGGTGATGCCAGGCTCGTTCTCGCCTCCGAGAATGTCACCGGCTCGGAAATCATTGGCAGTGTCATCGTCGCCGGAGGAGATGTCGAGCTCAAAGGGAATACCATGCGCTCGGTCATCCTCTGCGATGGGGATTTCAAGGCCCAGAGCCTTAAGGACTGTCTGGTCATCGCTCGCGGTACAATCACCTGCCCCAAGTATACAGACCATTGCGTGATCATCAGCGAAACACTCATCGACCTCCTCGCGGCTGGCGGGGGAGCGCAATTCACGTTCAGTTCCGGGGGACCGAATAGGTTCGTTAAATTCTTCGATCCTGCCGCTGCGGGACTCAAGGTTCGCGGCGATGAACCAGACAATCGGCAACTTCGGGAGGGGGTAAGGATCGTTGAGGTTGGCGGTGAATCACCGTTCGCCGGAAAGTTGTTCGCCGAGGATGTGATAACCGCGATCGATGAGAAGAAAATCCCCTCAATGGAGGTCTTCCGGAAGATCTTGCGGAGGAAATTGGCCGAGGGCGGTCCAATTATCACGTTCACGGTTCGGCGCGAGGCAAAGATTTTAGATGTCCTGGTTCCCGTGAGGGATTGAGACGTCTCACACCGCGATTTGCGTGGGCACGTCCGGCTGCACAGTCCCATCAGGACCGATCAGAGGATGCTCGCGCCACCACTGGGCGGCTTCCTCCGCGGTCCACTGATCCGCCGCGGCGCAAGCGGCCAGGTCTTTTTCGAGCGATTTGGCGTTTGCGTAGCGATTCGCGGGGTCTTTCTCCAGGCAGCGCATGACGACTTCTTGCAGGTCGAGCGGCACTTCGGGACGTACCTTCGTCAACGGCACGACCGGCTCGTAAGCGTGGGCCATGAGCATCATCATCGCCGTCTCGCGGACGAACGGCGCCTGGCCGGTCAGCAGGAAATAGGCGACGGCGCCGAGACTGTAGATGTCGCTGCGGGCGTCGAGCGTGTTCTTGCCGGCCGCCTGCTCCGGCGACATGTACGGTGGCGAGCCGATGATGGTGCCCAGCTGCGTCAGCCGATCCGCGTCCTTGGTCAGTCGTGATTCCTGAACCAGACCGAAATCGAGCAGCTTCACCACGTCGAAGACGCCGCCGCGCTCGCAGGAGATGATGTTGCTCGGCTTGATGTCGCGGTGCAATAGCCCGACGCCGTGCGCTTCCTCCAAAGCCTGGCAGACCTGGCTCAACAGGTGAATGGCCCGTCCCGCCGGCAACGGCCCCCATCGACCCACGAGGTTTTCGAGGTTCAGCCCCGGCAGATACTCCATGACGTAATAGAACGTGCCGTCGTCGGCGTGGCCGTAGTCGTAGATCTCAACCGTGTTCCAGTGTGTCAGGGTCGCCATCGCCCGAACCTCGCGCTCGAAGCGATGCAGGTTGGTCGGATCGCCCGCCTGCTCCGGGCGAATGAGCTTGACCGCGCACGGCCGGCGCAGCAGCAAATGCTCGGCGAGATAGACCTCGCCCATGCCGCCGGAACCCAGTCGCTTTTTGAGGCGATACTGGCCCAGTTGCTGGGCCTCGAACGCCTGGGCTTCCAGCATCTGGAGGCGGTGGGAGCCGAACACGGCGATGGCGATGGCGACGGCCAACAGCGTCACCATGTCGAGCATCGAGAAGAAGAACTCGCCTTCGAGCGGGGCATGACGCGAGGCGGCCAGCGGCGTCAAGACCAACGGGGTCACGGCCAGGGCGAGGCTGACCAGCAGGCAGCACCGCCAGGTGTTGGGGATGAACACGCCGTACAGGATGATGACGAAAAACCAGCGGGTGGCGCTGTTGCCGATGGCATGTTTGAGGACGAGTGGTCCCTGTTCGCAGGCGGACGCTTGGGCAATGGGGCCGTGGACGAAGTCGCGAAATTGCAGCCAGGCGAAGAACACCGCCAGCGAACCGAAGATCACCAGCTCGATGCCCCTCAGAGTGCGCAGCGATAGTTTCTCGCGCTTCCACAATACCCACGCCATCAGGGCCGTCACCGCGGCGACGCTGCCGTGAAAGAAGCGGCCGAAGTTCCCAACTTCGGGTGGCAGGTTGGGGTCCAGCAGGTTGCGAACCAGGAAGATGAGCGACGGCGCCAGCGTCAACAGGGCGACAAAGAGCAGCCGGCGGTGTAGGAGCGACTCGGTGGCGCCGCGGAAGGCCGATGCCCCGCACAAGGACATGGCTACCCGGCAGCGCGGCGGACGGGGCGTCGAGCGCAACGCACTGCGCACCGAGTCGGCGGTCGTGCCGTCACGATCAGGGGGGGTCGGCGAAGGGTCTTTCATGCTCGCGGGCTGGCTCCGGCAAAAGTGTCCGGTTCGGCCTCTCTTTTAAACTATATCCCTTTCGTCCTCTTGGGGGAACAGAAGACCCCTACCAGCCCGCAGCGCAAGCAAGGGAACGAAGACCCCGCGATCAGGGCAGATTCAGTTGGCGCGCATCCAAAAAACCATTTCCTCATGCAGACAGTGCTGGCACTCGACCAGCACGTACAGATACCAGTAGGCCGTCCCGCCATGATCTTCGCGCTGTCCCCGGCTCGTGCAGCGAAACGGATCGTACGCCGTCTGCTTGTCGCAGCAGGGGCAGTTAAAGGTCGCCGACCGGTCGGTCTCGTCCTGCCGTTTGCGCTCCGCGGTCCTTTCGCCTATTCGCCCGTTCAATGCCTTGTCCATAGTCTGCTCCGCCTGCACGGAAGTTCACTTTGCCGTAGGTTCGTTGCCTGTTGCCGCCCTTCCAGAACCTCTCCCTACCTCTCTAATCGAAATTGGCGCGAGTTAGTGGACAAGTTTTTTTGGATTTTTGGGAAAAAAGTGAAGAACGGGACAGTTGGACGGAATAGGCCACTCGTTATCTCACCAGCCGCGAGCGCCAGCGAGCGGACAGTTACCGCTCGCTGGCGCTCGCGGCTGGTGGGAGGCCATCAACGGGTTTGTAAGTTAGGAATCTTGGCCGTGGCTGTGTGGTCGCCCTGTTGCTGTCTGCGCCGGTAGGGCGATCCCGGGCGCTCCCTGAGGTAGCGGTCCAGGCGCCCATCCTCGCTCAGGGCCGCCGCACGCAGTTGTAGGATCGCCTCCGCCCCCTCCCCGCGGTTCCAGTACTTCTGCTTGCTCTTCACCCGTGCGTTAACCTGCCCCACCAGCGACTCCACCAGACTGCTCGTGACCGGCAGCCCTTGCTGCCTGTACTCCGGGTACTTCATGCGCTCCTTGTTGTGGCCGAAGTAGCCCAGCGCCTCCGCCACCGTGCGCCGCGGGTCACTCGCCGGCAGCTCCTCCCCCGGTGGCGGCCGCCCCACGCGCCCCTGCCAGTCCTGCAACTGCTCGATCACCTCCGCCACCCGGCCCTGCCAGCACGCGCCAGCCACCGCACGTATTGGTCCCAGCGCTTGGCCTCCTCGGCCGCCAGCGCCCACGCCGCCCGGTACACGTAGCAGAGCACGTGCAAGAAGTCGGCGACCGGCACGAAGCCCGCGAAGTAGCGCTGCTGCAGCTTCCAGTTGTAGGCCGCCCCGTCCGCCACGAATGCCTTGCGCTGCGCCCGGTAGAAGTCCCGCTCCTTGGCCTCCACCGCCACCATGCGCCCGAACGCCCGACTGTTGGCCATGCTCGCCACGCACGTACGCACCCGCTTGCGCGGCGGCCACGACTCGTCCTCGGTGTCGCGCCGGTCCGCCGGCTGCCGGGCCTGGTTTTCCAGGGGTCCGGCCGTATCCGCCGCCTCGCCCGCTTGCCCCGCCATCTGTTGCACCAGTCGCTCGACGCGGCGCGGCAGCAGGAACGACGGCGGCGGTTCGGGCTGCGGGTCCTGCGCGGAGACTTTGCTTTCGAGACTGACCAGGCAGGCGATCTTGTCCTCCTTGTTCTGCGCCGCGTGGACGCCCGCGCCCGCGTCGGTGGCGCGGGTGCGCAGCCGCCCGCCATCGACCTCGACGGCCACGACCCCCGGCGTCGCCGCCACACGCACCGGCACTTTGCTGCGGCTGAGGCCTGCCTTGCGGTCGCGCTGCCCCACCAGTTCGGCACCGACCAGCCCGGCCAGGGTGCGCACGTGCTGCGCGGAAATGGGCAGGCCGGTCTGTGTCAGAGCGCAGGCGGCGTCGGCGAAGGAACCCAGCCGCGCGGCGAGTTGGACGATCAGGCGCAGGGCAGCGGGGGAGTAGCCGTGGTTATCCAGGCGCAGTGGGGTTCGCTGGGGGGAAAAAGTCCCGCCGGCAGGCGGGGCAGTGGCAGGCCGGCTCGCTGTGGCGGACGGTGGCCCCGGGCGTGGCCAGGTCGCGCGGTTCGCGTCGAACCGGACAGGGGGTGCCGCAGGCGGGACAGGGTTGCTCTTCGCCAAGAGTCTGGGCCTGTTGCTCCAAGGTGGTGGATAGGGTTCCCTCAGTCAGGCCGGCCGCGGCAGCGCGGGCAATTTGCTCCATAGCGTCGAAGTCCACGTCGAGGCCGGGGCCACCTTCACCGAAGGCGCGTTTGGCGACGATTTTGCCCCAGCCGGCGGCCAAGTCGCGGATCTCCTGGAGCATCTCGGGGGTGAGCTGACGGCGCGGCATGGCGTGTCCTGTCTTGTGCTTGCGGAAATGGTAGAGAGCGAAGTCCTTCAGCCTTTGTATGACCCACCCCTCTCCCCTGCAAAGCTGTTGATGGCCTCGGCTGGTGGCTTTCTCTCGGCCTCAGCTTGTGAACGGGGCACGAAACGCTATCGTAATAGAACTCGTGGCGGATTGCTTCCCTTCGCCAACGCCCGCGCCGTTCGACCCTTGAGAGATGAGGCGATGCCATGTGTCTGTTGGCCTTGTTGTTCCGCGTGGTCGAGGATGCGGCCGTGGTGGTGGGGGCCAATCGGGAGGAATACTATCGGCGCGGCGGTGAGCCGCCGCGTTTGCTGGACGATCCGATCCGGGCCGTCGCCGGAGTCGATCCCGTGGCGGGCGGAACCTGGCTGGGGGTCAACGCCCAGCGCGTGCTGGTGGCCGTCACCAATCGCCGCAAGTCGGAAGTGCCCGATCGGCCGCGCAGCCGCGGCCTGTTGACCCGCGAGCTGCTGAGCTGTCCTTCCGCCGAGGCCGCGATGAAACACGCGATACGCGCTCTGGAGACACAGAGCTATGACGGTTGTAATTATCTGTGTGCCGACGGCGAGCGGGCCGTCGTGATCGAGGCCGGCGATTGGCTGCGCGTCCGGCCGCTGCCGCCGGGTGTGCATGTGTTGACCAACCGTGATGTCAACGACGCCAGCGACGCCCGGCTGAATTACGCCCTGTCCTGGCTGGGACGACGGCATTATGAGTCGGCAGATCAGTGCGTGCAAACGCTGCGCGAACTGTGCAGCCAGGGGGGGCCGGACCATCCGCCGATGTGTTTCCACGAACAAGAGCGTGGCACCGTCTCCAGCTCGATCGTGGCACTGCGCGGCTCGCTTTCCCGGAGTATCTATTTGCACGCGCAGGGGTCGCCGGATCGGACGTCTTACGAGGATTACTCGACGTTGCTTCGCGAGTTGGAGAAGAAGCCGTAACAACAGGACGGTGCTGGTTTCATGGGGAAAGACCCATTCCCTCCCGGACCCAAGGCGCATTTCCTCAGCGGCCATCTGCCCGAGATGCGCCGCGATCTGCTCGGCTTCTACTGCGCAGCGCCCGCGAGCACGGCGATTGCACGACACTGCGATTCGGCCTCAAACGCATCTTCTTCATCAACCACCCCGACTTGATCGAGCAAGTCCTGCACAGCCGTAATTTCACCAAACACTACGCCTTGCGCATGAACCGTCTGCTCCTGGGCAACGGGCTGCTTACCAGCGAGGGCGATTTCTGGCTTCGGCAGCGGCGGCTCATTCAGCCGGTCTTCCTGCGCGAACGCATCGACTCCTACGCACCGGACATGGTCGCCAGCGCGCAAAAGCAAATCGCCTCGTGGCGCGACGGCGAAATTCGCGATATCCATGCCGAGATGCGCGAGCTGGCCCTGACCATCGCGGCCAAGACCCTTTTCGGAGCGGATGTCACGGGCCAATCCGAAGCGGTCGGCCTGGCGCTGAAGGAGGCGATGGGCACGTTCAGCCAACGGTTTTTCCGCATCCTCCGCATCCCCGAAAGCGTGCCGACACCGGGCAACCTGCGGATTCGCCGGGCCGTACGCCACCTCGACGCCATCCTGTACGGGCTAATCCACCAGCGCCGCACAGAGACCGGCCAGAGCGATCTGTTGTCGATTTTGCTGCACGCCCGGCACGAAAGCGACGGCACCGGCATGACCGACAAGCAGCTTCGCGACGAAGCCATGACGCTTCTCCTGGCCGGTCACGAGACGACGGCATTGGCCCTGTCCTGGGGTTGGTATTTGCTGGCCCAGCATCCGGAAGTCGTGGAACGTCTCGAAGCGGAGTTGCGTGACGTTCTCTCCGGCCGGCCGCCCACCGTGGCCGACCTGCCCCGGCTGCGCTACACGGAAATGGTGGTACAGGAAGTCCTGCGTCTCTATCCGCCCGCCTATGCCATCGGCCGGCAGGCGATCCACCGGTGCACCATCGGAGGCTATGCGGTCCCGGCCGGCGCGACCATCCTGATGAGTCAGTGGGTGGTCCATCGCGATCCGCGCTTCTACGACGAGCCGGAGCGATTTCATCCGGAGCGCTGGGCGGACGGCCTGGCCCGGCGGCTGCCGCGCTACGCGTATTTCCCCTTCGGCGGCGGACAGCGCGTGTGCATCGGCAACGCCTTCGCCCTCCTGGAAATCAACCTGCTCTTGGCCACGATCGGCCAGCGTTTTCGCTTCGCCCACACGCCAGGCCCGGCCGTTTCGCCGCGGCCGCAACTGACCCTGCAACCGGATCGCCCCATCCGCTTACGCTTGCAAGCGCTCCCGGATTTCTGAAGGAAAGTATCATGTATCCTCATCGGATTCGTTTGCGGTCGCGGTGGGACTGCGAGCCTTTGGCCTCGCCGGACCAGGGCGCTCGCCAACCCGTACCGCCGCGGCACCTCGTGACCATGCCTTGCAGCCGGGGGAAAGCAGGTTTGCCAGGCTTCGACGGGCGACTCCGCTACCGCCGATGCTTCGGCTTCCCCGGACGGATCGACGCGCACGAGCGCGTCTGGCTGACTTTCGATGGAATCTCCGACGATGCGGAAATTCGTCTGAATGACCACCTCGTCGAACGGGGCTCCACTCCGGAGCCAAACGAGACATTCGAGTTTGACGCGACATCCCTGCTGCAAGGACGCAATGAGCTGATTGTTGATGCTCCCGGGAACGGGCAGAGCGGTCTGTGGGGCGAGGTGGCTCTGGAAGTACGCTGCACCGCATTCTTAAGCGACCTGCGCCGCATCGCCATCCCGAAGCCGGACGGGGTGGAACTTCACGTAACCGGCCGCGTCGTGGGCACGGCCGAACGGCCGCTGGAACTATATGTTGTCCTGGACCGATCCGTGGCCGCGTATCAGGTGATCGCCGCGACGCCGGAGGGACAGCCCTTCGAGGTGATCGTACCCCATGTCGCGGCGGCCTCGGTCGTCAAAGTCGATCTGGTGAACGGGGCGACCGTCTGGTACACGAGTGAAGCGGAATGGACGCTGGCATCGATGTCAGACCCGGTAAATTGAGAAACGCATGGAAATACAGTCGTTGCGGTTGTCGATCACCGAAGAGGAAATCAACGCACTTGTGGCGGAATTCGCGCCGGGCGACCCGCCCGTCGAGAACCTGCGAATCCGCCTGACCCCGGAAGGCATCGTTGTCCTGGGCGATTACCCGACCATGCTGATGAAAGTGGCCTTCCAGACCCTCTGGGAAGTCAAAGGCTACGGCAGCGTGGTCGAAGCGCGCTTGGCCAACGTGCAAGTCTCGGGACTGCCGGCTGGCATCCTGCGCGGCGTCCTGCTCAAGACCCTTGGCGACACCCTCGCCGAGAAACCGGGCGTCCGCGTCGAGGACGAAGCGATCCTCATCGACCTGAGCCAGCAGCCGGCCGTTCAGAAGTTGCATTTGAAAATGAACCTCACCGGCGTTCATTGCGTGGCCGAGGAACTCATCGTCGAAACGGGGCCGACGATCGCTTAGTTCTGGCGGAAAACCCCCCTCCCCCCTTGTGGGGAAGGCTGGGGGTGGGGGTCGAAGTGGTTGTGAATGGAAAAGTTCTACCCCCCACCCTAACCCTCCCCCACAAAAGGGGAGGGAATAAATCCCCTAACTCTTAACGAGAGAGCCAGCCTTTCGGATAGACCGCCACGGCCGAGCCAAGCGCGAGGACCGTGGACATCGGCGTCGCCTTGTTCAATATCTCCAATTCGGGACCGTACACGGTCCCCCAATCGAGATCGACTCGATAACCGTGAACGGGGAACACCTCCCACGGCGGATGCGTCACCTCGTAGCGCACTGTCCGACCTCCTCGCGTGACGCCGAACCCCCAGCGATGTTCCTTGAAGAAATGTTCGTCACTGCGTTCGTCGGGCAGGTACGCCGGTTTGACGCCGGTGACGCTCAGGACGTGTTCGCGGCCCGCCCGGCGCAGTCGATATTCCATACGCCGGCTGCCGGTGTCGTCCTGACATCGGCTTGTCAGCGGGGCGACGCGATACGGCTCGTTGTAGATTGTCCGTGCCATCCAGGAGACGAGGCGCTGCGAGACGAACTCGCGCACGAACACCACGCCGCGTTCGTTGCCGTGGCGCACGTAGAAACGCAAATTCAACTCCGGGAAATTGCGATAGCCCGGCCACCGCACGCCGAGGACGTGCGTGTTATGGAACTCGAAGGCGACGAGGCTGACGAAGGCGCTGCCGTCGCGCATGTCCAGGTCCAACCCCGGCGGGAGGCGCGGGCGGAGCAGGGCGGGCGGTACGGCATAGGTGGCGAGGAAGAGGTTACGCCATTCACAGGTGAGGAACGGTCGGGACATGGGTGGTCTCCGTCGGCGCGAGTGTAGCGAGCCACTCAGGAAACCGCAAGAACAAGCGTTTCATCACTTTCACTAAGGCGTGCAACAGGCGAATGGGGAGAAAAATCGTTGGAAGTGATTCTTGGCGCCGGTAAAATGATCCTTCAGAGAGCGTACATAGGGGAAAGTGGGAGCGGGCGCTCCTGAACGAAAGCGAAAGGAGAGAATCAACAATGGCGTTGAACCTCGGATCGAATCGTGACCTCACCCAGACCGCTGGCTTCACGTCGGAAGGGTTGAAAGTGCTGGAACCCGCGCTCAAGTCCGAGCTGAAGGCCCGCCACGAGCAATTCCACCGCGAGGCCAGTCTGCACGAGCGTGTCTTCGAGCCGCTCGGCCGACTCCTCGACCAGCCGCCCACGCGCGCGGCCTTGCAGGAGTTATTCGAGTTGGACGCGGCCCGGCTGCAGCGTCGGCCGCCGGACGGCGCGAGAGGACGGCTGCGGTCGCCGCTCCAGATCAACACCCAGCCCGGAACCACCCAGACCGTCCCCCCGCTGGACGGCTCCTGGACCGACCCGCAGAGCAACGGCGCCGTCTCCGCCGACAAGGACACCGGGACGGTGCTGGTGGCGCTGGCCGCCGACAAGGACCATACGAACGCCTACGGCGCCGCGGGGGTCGAGCTGTGGGTGGTTCCGCAGTCCGCGGACAACACGGTGGTGCTGAACCCATACCTGCACGTCCATTACAGCGCGAAGGTGCATACGGAACTCGGGCCGACGGCCCACACGGACGGATACTTGAACGTCCTCATCAAGGCCCATGACGGCTTCCCCGGAAACGTCATCGACAGTCTGACCCAGGACTCCCGGTCGCAATTGTGGAGCGCCGGTTCGTCGGGAGTTCACGACGACCCGCCGCCGATCGAGGCGGATTACGAGAGCAGCCCGTCCTTCGTCCTGCGCGGCGGGGCCTGGTACGAGGTCTGGTTCTGGATCCAGAGTATCGGCGACGCCGGCGGCAACTTCTTCGGCGGTTGGTCGTCCTCGACGAGTTCGCTCAATGTTCGCGTGGATCTGGTGCAGGCAATCCAGTCCTGAAGAAAGCTCCGTTTTTGTTTCTTCCGGCGACGATGTTTCACTGGATCGTGAACGAATGAAGTATCATCGGCCCGGGACGAATCAAGAGGGCAGGTGGCAACGACGGTCAGGGGCCGCGTTTCGCTTCCAATTCCTGCCAGCGCGCGTAGAGACGTTCGACAGTCCGCTGGGCTTCTTCCAATGCCCGGCAGGCGTCCGCCAGGACGGTATGTCCCGCCGTCGCGGCCCGTTCCACCTCAGCCTGTCGTTCGCTGACGACTTCCTCGGCCGCGAGGATCTCCGACTCCATTTGCTCCCACTCCTGCTGCTCACGGTAGCTGAGTTTCCGCGCCTTCGGCGGCGCGACGGTGGGCCGGCGTTCGTTTTCGGCTTTCGGTTTTCGGCTCTCCGTTGTCGCGGCCTCGTAAGCGGTGAGCCATTGCGCGATGCGGCCGTAAAGGGCCGCGCCGCCCTGGCCGTCGAGTCCGACCACCTCCGTGCAGAAGCGGTCCATCAGCTCGCGGTCGTGGCTGACCAGAACGAGCGCGCCGGGAAACTCGGCCAAGCTGTCTTCCAGCACTTCCAGGGCGGGGATGTCCAGATCGTTGGTCGGTTCGTCGAGCAGAAGCAGGTCGGCCGGTCGCAGCATGAGCTGGGCGATGCGCACGCGGGCTTGCTCGCCGCCGGACAGCGAACCGACCGGCACGTCCAGTTGCTCAGAGCGAAAGAGAAATTGCTTTGCCCAGGCCGCGACGTGCAGCGAACGATCGCGGTACTGCACCTTGTCGCCGTTGGGACACAGCGCCTGCCGAAGCGAGATCGCCGGATCAAGTGCTGCCCGACCCTGCTCGAACATCACCGTCCGCAGTCCGTCGGCGCGCGTGACGGTGCCGGCGTCCGGGGCGATCTCGTCGGCCAGCACGCGCAAGAGGGTGCTTTTGCCGCTGCCGTTGGGACCGAGCAGTCCGAGTTTCGTTCCCGGCGTCAAAAAGAGATCAAGGTCTGCAAATAACTGCCGGCCATCAAGAGACTTGGCGATGCCCGTGGCCGTGAGCAGCTTGCGCGTCTGTCGGCCGGTGGCGACGAAATCAATGCCGGCGGCGCCGGCCGCGGCGTTGCGGTATTTCAGCTCAGCCAATTCCTCACGGCGCTGGGTCGCCGCTTCGATGCGGAAGCCGGCTTTTCTGGTGCGGGCCGCCGCCTTGCGGCCCAGCCATTCGGTCTCGCGCCGCACCTGATTGGCCACTGATTCCTGCTGTCGGGCCTGCGCTTCGAGGAACTCCTCGCGCCGCGCGGCGAAGTCGTCGTAAGAGCCGGCGGCACAGAAATAACCGCCCGGATATACGCGATTGATCTCGATGATCTCGTCGGCCACCGCGCGCAAAAACGCCCGGTCATGCGTGGCGACGACATAAGCGAACGAAGCGTCGCGCAGCAGTCGCTCCAGCCAGACGATGCCGGGCAGGTCGAGGTGGTTGGTCGGCTCATCGAGCAGCAGCAAATCCGGCCGGCGAACGAGGGCGCGGGCGACGGCCAAGCGCTTGCGCCAGCCGCCGGAGAGCGCGTCGGCCGGTTGTTCGGGATCGACAAAGCCGACTTGCGTGAGCGTGATGGCGGCCCGCGTGGCGCGTTCGTGTTCTTCAATCGGCTCCTCGGCGAGCGCGTCGAGCAGCACGGCGCGAACGCTTTGGCCCGCGGCGAAAGCATCATCTTGCGCAACGTAGACCAGACGCTGCGCCGCGACGGAGCGATCGGCTGCCGGCGTCCGGTTCCTCGCGGCCGGCCAGTAGCTTCAAGAGCGTCGATTTCCCGGAGCCGTTGGGGCCGATCAGGCCGACGCGCTCGCCGGCCCGCAGGTCGAGCGACAGGTCGGAGAATAGGGAACGTGGGCCAAAAGCCTTCCGCAACCCCTGCACGCTCAACAAGACACTCATGCCTCATCTCACTCTGTTGCGCCGGTTCGGACGCTTCTGCGAAGCGTCGCTAACCAATACCGTCTCCCGCGGCACTGGGTTTGCGCGTGATCTTGTAGAAGACGCGCTGACTCGACCTTTCGCCGGGGTGGACCAGGACCGCCTCCGCCCGCAAGCCGCTGGCGTCGAGCATACGCAGCAGCGGGTCGGGGTTGATCTCCATCATGCCGCGATCGCCGGCGAATTGATCCACCAGCGGCGCCGCGAACAGGTCGGCGAAAATGACTCCGCCGTCGGCCAGCAGACGGTTGGCCTCCACGAGTAACAGCGCCGTCTCGCGCGGGTAGGTGTGCGTGAAAACACTGTAAAACACGATGAAATGAAACCGATCGCGCAGCGTCGGCAACGTTGTCATGCGGCTGACGGCGAAAGAAAAATTCGGCCGGAGAAAGCGTGAACGACAGAAAGCGACCGCCTCCGGGCTGATGTCCACACCACAGTACAGGCCGCAGTCGCTCAGGTACTCGTGCAGCGCGGCCGTCAACTGGCCCGTTCCGCAGCCGACATCGAGGACCTTCGCGTCCGGCGTCAGTCCGAGCTGAATGAGCAGCTGTCGCTTGACGATGCCGAGCTGTTCGTACTCTTCTTTCGTGGCCGGGCCGACGATCGACCAGTAATCGCGACTCCAGGTCCCAGTTCGCGTACCAGCGGCGGTAGTCGATCTCCGCTTTTCGACCCGTCAGCCGCCGCAAGCGTCCGGCGGCCCGCGACACATAACCGCGTAAAGTGCGAGTCATCATCATGGGTATCCCTCCCCTTTATCAAGAGTGTCATCGTGGCCGAGTAAACGGTTTACTATTCAGCAATTGCTCACAGGTCTCGCTCAATTGGAGCACTTTCTTGGCCTGGCTCTGAAGCTGCGCGCTTCTCCTGGTCCGTCCTCTTTTCGCCCAGGCGCAGCATCTGTTCGACCTGGGCGAACAGTTCGGCGGAGGCAAGAATGTACTCGCGGCCGATGCCCCAAGCCTGTTCGGTATCCGGGTCGAAATAGGGGCCGGTGCGGTCCAGCCGTTCGGCCAGGCTGAGCAGATCGCGCTGCTGCTCGGTTACTTCCTTCTGGAGTTTTTCCACTTCGCCTGGGTCGCGCCGCGTCGGGTGTTTTTCTAACACCGGGGAAACGTCATCGTCGTAGACCTCCGCGACCTTCTTCAGCGCGTCCAGGATCGGCTGGCGGAAGCGGGCGCCGAACTGTTCCCTCTCGGCGAGATGCCAGCGCGGATCGGTGGCGCGGGCGTTGTCGATGGCATAATAACCGTACCACGCCAACGGCACGAAGCCGGTCAGGGCGAGCCAGCGCCAGACCGGCGGGCCAAAGCGCTGCAGGTGCAAGAGCAGGGCGGCCAGCGCTCCGGCGGCCGCGCCGCCACCATGTCCCCAGCCGCTCACGTCCTTGAACGAACTGATGAACACCAGCAGGATGGCCGAGCTAATCAGGCTGAAACGCGCCTGCCGGAGCAGCGAACGCGGCAGATACTTGCCGTTAAAAAAAAACCACACCGCCTCCGCGCCGAGTAGGCCGCATACCGCCCCCGACGCACCCACGCTCAGACCCGGCGTGTGGGCGATCGCCAGACAGCTACCGCCCAGTAGACCGGCCAGGTAAATCAGCAGATAGCGGACGTGCCCCCACATCTGCTCGATGTAGCGCCCGGCCAGGTACAAAAAGACCATGTTCATCAAAAGATGCAGGAAGCCGCCGTGGACAAAGCCCATCGTCACCAACCGCCACCACTGGCCCTCGATCACTCCGGCGGGGGAGAGGGCACCGATTCCGTCGAGCAGCTGGGCCACCTGGATCGTCATCGGATTGCCGCGCAGGTAGTCGTCGCCCGCGCCGATTCGTCGCGCGATGGAATAGCCCACGACGAACACCACCACGTTGAGCAGGACGATCAGGCGTGTGACGTAAGGCCGTAGCGGAGCGCGAAACACCCGGCGGACGATCGCGCCGCGGTCGTTGGGACCGATCGGCCGGCCGGCGCAGGCGCTCCAGCATGTCCGGTTCGAGCAGGACGCGCTGGCCCAGGCGTGTCAGCGATATTCCGGGTCCCGTTTCGGCGCTACCGGACACCTTCTCGATCAGGCGGTCGAGCCACATCTCTTCGAGCAGCTGGGCCAGCAGCCGCTGGTTCTACCTCGGCCTGCTTGGCGAACAGCTTCGGATACCATGGCGCGGGCGCGGCGGCCGCGCACAAACGCAGGATCTCCTCGGCGGGATGGGGACCGGCCTCGCTCATGTCATGCCCGGCAACAAATGGAAGGACGCCCCAGCCGGCACGTCCGGACGAATACGCCCGTCCATCATTATCCTCAAAGGCCGAGCGGAAGTCGATTGCAACGGCCGCAGATGCGTTTTTCTCGCCTTCCGACTGCGAACTGCCTTCGCAAGTCGGCTGTACTTCTCGGCGAAAATGAGGTAGATTTCGAGTGTTCCTTAATAGGCCCCCCGGATATTTCGTGGAACGGAACACCCGGCGTCGGGGCAAAAGGCGGTCCCGCGCGACCGGCAGGGAGGCAGGTGGCGAGCGGCTTCAACGGACTGATATTCCCGCTTCCCGAGCAATCCCCCTTTCGCCGCCGAAAATGTCCGCACGAGTTCTCTCCTCGCGCCTGGCTCACGGATTCCCTAGCCATCCTCTCCACGGGATCATTGGATCCCGCCGGCCGCTCCGAGCCACTCGCCCGCGCGGAAACCGGACGGACTCCATGAGGATGAGGTCAACCACAGTAGAGATTCTTGGAGGCGCAATGATGACCTCGGCCATTCGTCCCGTCCTTTTCTCGCCTCTGCCGATCGCGCTCTTGCTGGCCTTCGGGACCGGCGCTCACGCTGTCGCCGCGCCCAAGCCGGGCTGCTACTGGCAAGTCGATGACATTCGGCCCGGCATGAAAGGCGTCGGCCGGACGGTCATGAAGGGCACCAAGATCGAGACGTTTCAGGCCGAAGTGCTGGGCGTGCTCAAGAACACCAGTCCCGGCCGAGACATGGTGGTTTGCCGGCTGTCCGGGCTGAACCTGGACAAGACCGGCGTCATCGCCGGCATGAGCGGCAGCCCGGTCTACATCGACAACAAACTGGTCGGCGCCGTCGCCTACGCCTGGGCCTATGCGAAAGAACCGATCGCCGGCATCACGCCGTTTTGCCAGATGAACGGCTTCGTCGAGGCGTTCGAGCGCCGCGACCTGGCCGAACGCGCCAAGCCGACGCGCGTCGGACTGCGACAACCGCTTGTCATCGATGGCAAGGAATTCGACACCGTCACCGTGGCGCAGGGTTTCGATAAACCCCGCGCGGCCGGACGCCAGTGAACTGTGGATGGCGCCTCTGCGCACGCCTCTGTCGGCCACGGGGTTCACGCAACATAGCCTGAAGATGCTGCACGACCGCTGCGGCGAGTTCGGCATGGTGCCCATGCAGGGCGGGGCCGCGCCGGCCCGCGTCGCTGACGAGGAGAAAGACGCCCCGCTCGAACCGGGCAGTCCGCTGGCCATCTCGCTGATCCGTGGCGACTTCGACCTGTCGGGCATCGGCACTGTCACGCACGTCGAGGGCGATCGCATCTACGGCTGGGGCCATCCGTTCATGAGCCTCGGCTCGTGCGAGTTCCCGCTCATGTCCGGCTACATCATCACGGTCTATCCGCGGCAGACGGTCAGCTTCAAAATGGGCGCGCCGCTCAAATCCGTGGGCGTCATCAACGCCGACGTCAGCACCTGCATCGCCGGCTGGTTGGGACGCAAGGCCGACATGCTTCCGGTGCGCATGT
Organism: uncultured Planctomycetota bacterium; assembly: GCA_963767535.1. Classification (GTDB taxonomy): domain Bacteria; phylum Planctomycetota; class Planctomycetia; order Gemmatales; family Gemmataceae; genus JAJPHU01. The sequence continues at coordinate 592,208 of CAVYEC010000003.1, read as the reverse complement.
CCGTGGCGCTGGGGGAAGAAGCGCGGCGCGGACCTTCAACGTCGAGACTCGCTCGGCAGCCGACGCTACTGCCGACTTTGGTGTATACGGCCCTGGCCAACGCCGTCGATATGGAGGGCGAGCTGCCCGATGAGATGACGGCCGAGATGCAAACGCGCATCGAAATGGACGGACATGCTCCGCTCGTCATCAAGGATACGTTCTCCGGCTTCAGCGGCAGCCGGGCGCCGCAAGCGCTGTACAGCCAGGTCGGCACGGTGGTCAACATCCTGACACGCAATTCGTTCAAGCCGGTGCGCATCCGCCGGATCGAGTGCCAGACGCAGGTGCAATCCGGACGCCGCACAGCCGAGATCGAGGCGGTCGAACTGGCCTCCGACACGTTCGAGCCGGGCGAAACCGTCAAGGCGACCGTGTTCCTGCGGCCGTACAAGGGGACGCGGCAGCGCGTGCCGGTCTCGCTCAAGCTGCCGGCCGATCTGCCGGAGGGAGCCTACGCCGCCACCGTCTGCGACGACCTGCTCAACGCGCGGCTGACCATGCGTGAAGATCCGACCCTGAGCAACCCAGCCAATCTCGAACAGGTGTTCGAGACCGTCCGCGTGCAAACGGCCGTCCGGCGGACGAACCTGGTGCTGCGCGTGCCGGTGGCGGATGCGGGCGTGGCGCTCGACGGCAAGGCATTGCCGCATCTGCCGCCGAGCATGGTTCAGATCCTCGGCAACGGCCGCGCGCACCGGCACCCAGACCATGACCGGCGCCCTGGTGGCGCGGCAGGCGACCGACTGGGTGATCCAGGGTTCGGAAGTCGTGCGCTTCACGGTCGTGCGGCACAAGAAAACCAGTGAAGAATAAAAGCGGATACGGGAGATTCTATGTTGCGAGCGCGCTTGCTGCTTCTTGGAGCCTTGTTGTTCGTCTGCCCCGCGCCGCTTCTTGCGGCCAAGGTCAAGGTCTGGCACCAGCACACGCCGGCGCAGTACGAGAAGGCCCAACTCAAGCAGGCGGTCGTCAGCAGTGAGGGCACACTGCGGCTATCGCGGCAACTGCGCCCGCTGGCGGGTCTGGACGCCTCCCATGTGTGGGACATGGTTGAGGATCGCGCCGGCAACCTCTATGTGGCGACGGGCAATGAGGGCAAGATATACAAGGTGCCCGCCGAGGGCAGGCCGGTCGTCGTCCATGCCGGCGAGCAAAGCCAGGTGTTGTGCCTGGCCGCCGCGCCCGACGGCAGCATTTATGCCGGGACCGGGCCGAACGGACAGGTCCTCCGCATCGACCCGCGCGGACAGGTCCGTCCGTTCGCGGAGACCGGCGAGTCCTATGTCTGGTCGCTGGCAGTCGATCCGAAAGATCAGACGGTTTACGCCGGTACGGGGCCGCACGGCAAAATCTACCGCCTCAGCGCGGAAGGCAAGGCGGATGTGTTTTACGCGACTCGGCAAGAACACATCCTCTGCTTGGCCTCCGGCGGCGACGGCATGATCTACGCCGGGACCGACAAGGGCGGACTCGTCTACCGCATCGACCCGCACGGCAAGGGTTTTGTCTTGTATCAGGCGAGCCAGGCCGAGGTGCGCACGCTGAAGGTGACGCCCGACGCGGTCTACGTCGGCACCAGTTCGCCGACCACCCGACGCCAAGGCGGCGGAAGCGGCGCATCGAGCCGCGGAACGACGCTCGGCGCGCGACGCGAGACTTCTTCCGCGACCGAGGAAGTCTCGAACAAGAAAGCCAAGACGGATCGACTATATCTGGCGAGCGAGAAAAAGGCGGGAACCTCGGAGGAGCAGGAAGCGGTTCACTCCAATTCCGCGCCGGCGCCCTCGACGCCGGGAAGCGGCGAGAATTCGGTTTACCGCATCGCACAGGACGGCACGGTACGCGAAATCTTCCGCGAGAAAGCGATGATCCTGAGCCTGCTGCTCCAGGGTGAACGCTTGGTCGTCGGCACTGGCATGGACGGGCAACTTTTCGAGGTCAACGAGACGACGCGCGAGCGCGGTGAGATCGCCCGGCTCGACCACGGCCAGATCTTGAGCCTGTGCCGGCGGCAGGACGGAACCATCGTTCTGGGCGCCGGCGATCCCGGCAAACTGTACATCCTTTCGGACAAGTTCGCGTCGCACGGCTCGGTCGTCTCGGACGTGCTCGACGCCAAGATTATCAGCAAATGGGGCGCGCTCCGCTGGGAGGGCGATATGCCGCCCGGCACGAGCGTGAGTGTGGCGATGCGCAGCGGCAACGTGGCCGAGCCGGACGACACCTGGAGCGACTGGTCTTCCGAACAAACTGACGCCGCCCGTGCGACGATCACCGCACCGACGGCCCGCTTCCTGCAATACCGCGTGACGCTGACGACGACCCACCCGGAGGCCACGCCCGCCGTTCGCGGCTTGACCCTACGGTATAGGACCACGAATCAGACGCCGGAGATCACCAAGATCGAAGCGCCCGAATCTCAACGCGGTGAACCTCGACAACCCCAAGAAACTCCGCTTCAAATGGTCCGCCGTCGATGCCAACGAAGACGATCTCCATTATCGCGTTTATGTTCGCAAGGAAGGCTGGAAGAACTGGGTCGAACTGGAGGACGATCTCGACAAGACGGAATACGAATGGGACACGACCACGACCCCTTCGGGCGTCTACCGGATGAAGGTGCTGGCCAGCGATCGCAAGGACAACCCGGAGGGAGAGGCGCTGACGGCCGAGCGCGTCAGCTTGCCGTTCGTCGTCTGCCACGAAGCTCCGGCGGTGACGGTGAAGGCAACGGGCATGGAGGGCGAGCGCGTCCTCCTGCAAGCGACGGCCCGCTCACCGCTGGTCCGACTGACCGTGGCGTCTTTCGCCGTCAACGGGAAGAAGTGGATCAACATTTTCCCGGACGACGGCCTCTTCGACAGCAAATCCGAGACGTTCGCATTCAAGACCGAAGGGCTGAAGCCCGGCACGTACGTGCTGATCCTCAAGGTGCGCGACGCCGCGGGCAACACCGGCTCGGCCGACGTGGTCTTCAACGTGCATCCCAAGTAAACACGATTCGTCACGCCGGCGCTTGGCGGTCGGCGGCGCGACGGCGGGCGGCGGGGTGTCGTAGCGGTGATGCACCGTCTGATGCGGGTATGGGATCTCGATGCCCAGTTCGTCGAACCGGTTCTTGATGCGCCGCAACATCTCGCGCTTGACCGTCCATTGTTGCAGCGGCCGCGTCTTGAGGAAGAACTTCAAAACGACCGACGAATCGGCCAGCTCATCGACGCCGAGCATTTCCGGATCGTCGAGAATGAGCGGGCTGTAGAGCGGATCTTGACGCAGTTCCCGGCCCAGGACGAGCAGCACCTCCATGACGCGGTCGATGTCTTCGCCGTAACCGATGTCGATGTCGAACAGCGCTCGCGACCAGCCGTGCGTCAGGTTGCTGACCGTCGTGATGGTGCCGTGCGGGATGAAGTGGACAACGCCCTCCAGGTCGCGCAGCACCGTCGTGCGCAGGGAAATATGCTCGACCATGCCGGAAATGGAGCCGATGCGCACCACATCGTTGATGCCGTACTGATCTTCCAGTAGCACCATGAAACCGGAGAAATAATCCTTGATGAGGTTCTGCGCCCCGAAGGCGACGGCCAGGCCGAGCACGGCCGCCCCGCCCATGAGCGGCACGATGGGGATGCCGACTTCGTCGAGGATCATCAGCGAACCGCCGCCGAGGACGAGCAGCGACAGGGCGCTGTTGAAGACGCCGACCAGCGTTTGCGCGCGATTCTCGCGGTCCTGGTGCGTGCCGCGCTTGGCGGTCCCCGTCTGAGCCATGAGGCGGACGGCCCGGCGGCTGAGGACGCGCGACAGGCGGTGAAAGATCAACATGCCCACGGCGATGAGGACCAGGCGCGGCCCGTGGTGAAACAGCCATTGCACGATGTTGCGCGGCCGGAACGGGTTCTGCAACTGGGCGATGCGGTCCTCGGCGAGTTCGGCCGCGTGTTTCTTGGCGTCGGCGTCGCGCTGGGCCGTGTTCTGCTCGGACTGCAAGGTGGTCAATTCCGTCTGCAACTCGTGCAGGTGGTCCGTGGTCGAACGCACTTTCGCCAGCGCGTCGGTGAAGCGTTTCTGGGCGAACTCGATCGTGCCGCGACTATTTCCTTCAACTCGGCCTCGGCCGCCTTCGCGGCCATCTTCGTTTGCAACTCGGCGTCGAGAGCGTTTTTGGCCTGCTGTGCGCGGTCGGATTCCTGGCGATCCGTGTCGAGCAGTTTTTTCGTCAGGCTGATGTTGGTGCGAAGCTCTTCGAGGCGTTCGGTGAGCGATTGCGCCTTGTTCTCGGCCTTTTTCGCCTCGTCTTCCTTGGTCCTGGCGTCCTGGCGCGCCCGTTCGACTTCGCGCGAGACGTTGTCGGCCGGCGGTGTCGCTGTCGGAGTAGATGGGGTGGAAGGCGCGGATGCGGTGGACGAGGAAGCCAGGGAGAAAGGCATCTCCGGCACAGGCAACAGCGACGGCATGCTGGGAGTCGTCGGGGCCGGCTTGGTGGGGGAGGCACTTCCCGATGCGGGCGGCGCGGTGGACGCCGAATCGCTTGGTGGTGGAGTGTTCTTGGCTTGCGCGGAGGCACCGGAAAGACGATCGAGCGCTAGCCGGTCCTCCTGGATCTTGCGTGTCAGAGCGTCGACGCTTTCCTGAAGGGTCTTGTGCTCTTTGATGGCCAGGTTGAAGCGGTCACGGGCCTGCTGCCAGCGCTGTTCGAGATCCTTCGACGATGTTTCGCGCGCCGTCGCCTCGGCCAACTTGCCCGCGCTTTTGAGATCCGCGATCGCTTGCCGGGTTTCCTCGCGCTCCGCATCGACCTTTTGAAACCACTTCTCGGCCCGATTGTACTCGCTGCCGGGGTCCTTGAACTGGGCGTTGAGGCTCGCGAAGTATTTGCGATCAGTGTCGATGGAGCGCTGCAAGCGGCCGATGCGTTCGGCCTCGGACAAGGGCGGTCCGGCGTCCGCGCCGGCCGGCGTCGATCCGGGCTGCTCGGCTTCCGAGATCGGACCTTTGATCGGGAACGCATCGGGATCGACCAGCCACATCACGCCGACGGCCAGGCCGAACGCGACGAGACAACCCATGACGATCTTCTTGAACGTGAGCGACTTGCCCGATTGATCCGCGCATGGTTGATGCCCTCCCTTATCGGGCAGCATCATACGCCCAAATCGGCGGCACGCCAGATCAGTTCACATAGCCCCCGGCTTGCCGGTGGGCATTTTCCCCCGGCAAGCCGGGGGCTATGTGAATTCAACGTCCTCCCGGCGGCACGTATTCCTTCAGCCACGCGAATACTTCCTTATGCCAGTATTCGCTGTTTTTCGGCTTCAATACCCAGTGCCCCTCGTCGGGGAAGTTGATGAACTTCGACGGGATGCGCAAGCGCTGCAAGGTAGTGAACAGTTCGTGTCCCTGGCTGACGGGGACGCGGAAGTCTAGGTCGTTGTGAATGATGAGCATGGGCGTCTTGAACTTCTGGGCGTAGCGATGCGGCGAGTGTTTTTCGTAAGAATGGCGATTTTTGCCCCACGGCGGGCCGCCGTGTTCCCATTCGTCGAACCACAGCTCATCCGTCATGGCGTACATGCTCTCAAAGTTATAGACGCCGCAATGCGTGATGAGCGTCTTGAAGCGGTTCGTATTGCCCTGGAACCAATCCATCATGTAGCCGCCGAACGACGCGCCGGCGGCGGCCATGCGCTCCTTGTCGATGTAGGGCAGCTTCTCCAGGTAATCGACGCCCTTCATCAGATCGTCGAAGCACTTGCCGCCCCAGTCGCCGGAGATTTCATCGACGAACTTCTGGCCGAATCCGGTGCTGCCGCGCGGGTTGGGCAGGGCGACGACGTAACCCTGTGCGGCCCACAGTTCCGGGTTCCAGCGATAGCTCCAGCCGTCGCTCCCAGGCACCTTGCGGGCCGCCGTGAACGAGATAGGCGAGCGGCCATTTTTTGGCGGGATCGAAGCCGGGCGGCTTCAGGATCCACATCTGCATCTCGCCGCCCTCGACTTTGACTTTCACGCTTTCGGGACGCGGCAGGTCGAGTTCGGCGAGAAGTTTCTCATTGGCGTGACTGACGTTCTGAACGGCCAAACTCCGCAAGTCGCTTCCACACGTCAGGACTTCCGTCGGCTGACTCAGTGAGAGCTAAAGTGAAGGCGATTTGCTTACCCTCGTGGCTGCTGGACAGGTTCGACTTGGCCCCCGTCCCTGCCTGAGTAACGACGGCTTTCTCCTGTCCCGGTGCCGAGGGGAATACCTGAAACAGTGGCTTCAACCCGTTTTCATCGGCAGAGAAGACAAGCTTGTCATTGTCGGCCCAGACAAAATCGTCTACCGACAAATCCGTTTTTCCGGTCAATTCGCGGGTAACACTCCGTGGTTGTCCGGTAAATGCACCGCCCGAATCACAGTCAACGACCATCAACTCCCACTTATCCGCCTCGAATCCCGCCCGCTTTTGCGCCCGATACGCTAACTTTTTGCCGTCCGGCGAAAACACCGGCCCGCTGTCGGCCGCCGTGTTGTCTTTCGTCAGGCTCTCCCAATCCTTCGAGCCGCCGGTGATCGGCACGCGACAAATCTCGTAATTGGTACTCCACGCCTCCTCCTTCGCCGGCACCGCCGTGAATACGAGATGCATACCATCGGGACTGAACGTGAAATTGTCCCCCGTGCTGAAGGTGGTCGAGGTCGGGAACGCATCGCGGTCGCCGGGCGTCACGTCCTTCGGTTCCTCGGACCCCGCGCTAGCGCTTGGGGCTGGTACGCTCATCACGAACAGATGCTGACGCTTGTCCTCGACGTACGCATCCCAGTGACGATAGAACAGGCGCTTGTGGACCTTCGCCTTTACCGGGTTTTTCTCGATCTCACCCTTGCGTTTCTTGTTGAGGGCGTCGCTCTCCTTGAATGGCTTGTCCGAGTGTTCGGGATAAACCGCGGAGACGAACGCGATGTACTTGCCATCGCGCGACCAGATGCCATTGCTCGCCTCGGTGCTGATCGTCGTTAGCTGCCGGGCCTCGCCGCCGCCGAGGTCGATCAACCACAACTGGTTGTCGCCGGAGCGAGTGGACTCGAAGAGGATGTGCTTGCCGTCCGGACTCCAACGTGGATGACGGTCTTTCTTCGGTGTGTTCGTCAACTGCCGCGGCTCGCCCTTGTCGGTCGAGGCGAGCCAGAGGGAGGACGAAGACTTGTTGGCATCGAGATCGACGGTAGTGAGGACGTAGACGACGAGCTTGCCGTCGGGACTGATTTGCGGGTCGCTGACGCGCTTGAAGCGGAACAGGTCGTCGATCGTCATGGGCCGTTTGCCCTCGGCGTAGACGGCCGCCGGCACAGCGAACATGATCAAACACACACACAGAATGGCCAGGCGTTCCATGGCATCCCTTTCATTGCAAAGGCCAAGGTTCACGCCTATTGTAGTGGCGGAGGGACCGCGATGATCAAGACAAAACGCTGGGACGACCCGCGCGAAGCCGACGACGGCTTTCGCCTGCTGATCTGCCGTTATCGCCCGCGCGCGCTGCCGAAGAAGAAAGAGACCTGGGACCTGTGGTGGAGCCAGCTCGGTCCGAGCAAGGAATTGCACGCCGCGTTCTACGGCAAGCACGGACAGTTGCCGATCAACTGGGAGGAATATCGCCGTCGCTATCTCGCCGAGATGGAGGGCGAACAGCAAAAAGAGAGCATCGCCGTTCTGGCCGAGAAAACCGCCGAGGGAAAGACGATCACGCTGTTATGCTCGTCGGCCTGTTCCGACGCCGCGCACTGTCATCGCTCGCTCTTGAAACAACTGATCGAGGAGAAAGCGAACCGCTTCCAGTCCGGAGCGAATCCACAAGCGGCCCAAACGGTCACGGGTCCTGCGTGATTTCGACCGGAACGACGTCGCCGGGCAAACGCATCCTGCCGGATTGACCAACAGGGACGGATAGGCGCATCGGGTCGGTCACGATGCGATCGGTCGCTTGCAATCCCATCAGAACCTCTACCTTATCCCCCGTTGACACGCCGAGTTCGACCTGTGTCCGGTGCGCCTTGCCCTCTCGGACAACGTAAATCCAACCCTTACCTTGCCCTTGGCTCCCGCCAACCAAACAGGATGAGGGGAGGGTGAACACATCGGGCGATGCCTTGGTGAGATGAAGCTTGGCGGGGATGTACATGCCCGGCAGCCAAAGCCCCTTCGGATTGGGCACGTCGATTTCTACGATCATCATGCGGTCGCTCCCGTCGAGCGTGGGACTGAAACGAGCGATCTTGTGTTCGCTGACGCCCCCTTTGGTAAATGTCAACTCGACCGGCTTTCCGCGTTCGACGAATGGCGCGAAACGTCCGGCAACGCGAACCACCGCGCGCACCGTGTCGAGGCGCTGCACGGTCAGGAGCGGCTGGAGCAGGCGCGAATCGATGGGCTGGACGAAATTGCCGGGGTCAGCCGTTCGCTTGGTCACGACACCGTCGAAGGCGGCGGTGAGCTGTGTGAAGCTCAGCTGGATGCGCGCCTTGTTCAAGACGGCGCGGCTCATCCTCACGTTGGCCTCCGCAGTTTTCAGAGCTGCCCGCGCTTGATCAAGCTTGAAAGACTGGATTTTCACGCCGGAAGTATGGGGCGGAATTTCGGCTTCCGCGGCGGCGACCGTTGCCCTGGCTTCCTGCACCCGTGCCTCCGCCATCTCCAGTGCGGCCATCGCCTGTTCCAGTTCCGCGGCCAGTAAAGGCGCATCGAGAACGATTAAGACCTGTCCCTTTTTCACACGATCGCCAATATCTACGGTGACTTCCTTCACGATACCGGCTATCAGCGTCCCGAGTTGTTGCTGCTGCGCCGCCACGACTTCGGCCGGCCCGCTCACCACGAGCGGCAGTCCGCCCGGCTTCGGCTTGACCACTTGCACGGCGATCGGTTTCGACTCGGCTTGGGGAGGGACTTCTCGTTTCGCTTTGGGTTCTTCCCTCGGTGTCTCGGGCGGCGGCAACGCCGCGAGCCGATGCGTCCAAACGCCGCCCGCGGCCGCACAGACCACCAGTACCACGAGCGCCGCCATTTTGATTTTCGTCAAGAACATGGTCCGCAACACTCCTTCCGCCAATGTCGATGCCCGCGGCGAGACGTTGCCGGCCGCCGACAGGTCGGCGAACGACAACGTCGCCTGGACGGTGGTTTTCATCAAGGAAACGGCCGGGACCGCCTCGGCCGCGTTTTCCGCCAGTGCTGCCGTCAGCGCCGCGGCCGACAGCGTCACACCGCGGCATTTCAGCCGATGGCGCAGCATTTCTCGGCCGCGCGACAGGCGCGAATAAATGGTGCCCAGACGGCAACCGAGTTCGCGAGCGGCTTCTTCGTTGGATTTGCCTTCGAGGTGACAGAGCACGAACGGCCGGCGCAGCCGTTCGGGAAGGCGGGTCAATTCTTCATCGAAGATCGCGCGCCATTCCTCCCAACCCGGATCGGCCGAAGGACTCGCCGCGAGGTTTTCGACGCCGGCCTTCTCTCGATGGGCGATCTTTTGTCTCTGTTTCCTGGCTTCGAGGGCGACGCGGTAGGCGACCTTGTATAGCCAACTGGCGACCGAACCGCGGCGACTGATCGCATGGGCCTTGCGGACAAAGGTGAGAAACGTGGCCTGGAAGGCGTCCTCGGCATCCTCTTCGCGGGTCAAGAGACGGCGGCAGACGTTGAAGACGAGCGCGCCGTGTCGCCACAGCAGCAACTCGAAGGATGCTTCATCGCCGTAACGGACATAGCGCTCCACCAGTTCCGCGTCGGTCAGGCCGCTGCCACCTTGCACGGCCGCAAGTTGCTGGAAATAGTGGGCAAGCTCAGTGAATTTTCGCCGCGCCATGGAATGGTCCTCGCCGTTGCCTCCTTCTCTGTCCTTTATAGAGGGCAATGGCGAGGGAACCTTCCCGGTTTTTTTCAGGCGCGGTGGAGAAAGGGTTCGTTTAGCCGCGACCCGCAGGGGAGCGCGGACTTCGCGCTCCCCTGCGGCTGGCGGCTAAACAAGAAGGGGCGCGGAAACGATCGTTATGCGTCACGGCGCCTTCTTGATCTCAACCGGCACCACATCACCGGATAAACCTTTCGGGTCGGCCACGATCTGATCCGTCGCTTTCAGGCCGGCGCGAACCTCCACCTTATCCGCCCTCGACACGTTATTGTCATCGACATCTGACTCGCCCAACTCGATCCGGGTCCGGTGCGCCTTGCCGTCTCGAACGACGTAAATCCACCCAGTCCCCGGCGCTTGGCTCCCGTGAAGCAGGCACGACCCGGGGATGGTGAACGCATCGGGCGATCCCTTGGCGAGATGGAATATAGCGGTTAGATTCATGCCCGGCCGCAGCAGCCCTTTCGGATTGGGCACGTCGATTTCAACAAGCATGGTGTTTGTTCTTTCATCGAGCGCGAAGCCGATGCGCGAGACCTTGAGGCCGGACAGCTTGAGACCGCCATCACGCATGGAATCCAGATCGACGGGAACACCGGGTTGGGTCAACGGAAGATCGCGTTCGGGCACACCCGTGACGACGCGCACCACGTCCGTCCGCTGCACCGTCATCAGCGGGCGACGCGCGCCTTGATCGCCGGACGCGATGAAATCGCCAACATCGAAACTCCGTTGCGTGACCACGCCGTCGAAGCTGGCGACGATGCGCGTGAACCCCAGGCGGATCTTGGCCTTCTCCAGGTCCAATCGGGCCATGATCAGCTTCGCCTCCGGCGTCATAAGGGCCGCCTTGGCTCTGGCCACTCGGCTCCGCTTGACGGTCACGTCGGATTGAGCGCTTGCCAGCGCCATCTGCGCCGCGTTCACCGCCTCCTGAGCCGCCTCGCTCCGATTTTCCTGTTCGTCCATCAGGCGCGCGTCGATGCTCTTACTGCTAAGAAGATCCTGGTAGCGCTGGGCCTGCAACTTGCGAAATTTCAGATAAGCCTGGGCGCTTTTCACGCTCGCCTCGCAATACTTGATGCGATCCAACGCGGCCTTGAGTTCCGCCTCAGCGGTCTCGACGCTCGCCTTCGCTTCCTGCAATTGTCCCCTGGCAAACTCGACGGTGGCTTTCGCCTGCAACACCTCCAACTCCACGAGGGGCGCACCAATTTCCGCCAAGACATCCCCTTTTTTCACGATCGAACCGAGGTCAACCGGCTGCACTTTCAGGTAGCCGGGAATGGCCGCGTAGACCTGCTGCTGGGCGGACGCCCGCACATGGCCGTTCGATACTCCGATGCGTTCCAGCCCGCCACGCTTCGGTTGAACGACCCGGACTGACGTTTTCTTGTCATCGCTTTTTCGAGCGATTTCCGCCGGTTTTTCATTCCGAGCCTCCGGCTGCGGGGCCGCGTTCAGCGCGTCGCGCGTCAGCACGCCTCCCGCGGCGAGCAATCCCAGGACGAACACGATCAGCGCCGCCATTTTGATTTTTGTGACGAACATGGTTCGCAACACTCCTTCCGCCAGGGCGGTTGCTTGGGTCGATATCGAGCCGCCGTCCGCGAAGAGCAACGCGGCCCGCAAAGTTGTTTTCACCAAAGTTGCGGCGGGAATGGCCTCGGCGGCGCGTTCGGTTAGCGCCGCGGCCGACAGCGCCACACCGCGACGCACCAGCCGATCGCGAAGCATTTCCCGGCCGCGCGACAGGCGCGAAAAGACGGTGCCCGCCGGGCAGCCGATCTCGCGGGCGGCCTCCTCGTTGGTTTTGCCTTCGAGATAGCAGAGAATGAAAGGGCGGCGCAATCGCTCCGGTAGACGGCTCAACTCTTCATCGAGGATCGGCCGCAATTCCGCCCAGGCGGGATCGACGGAGGGCTGCACCGCCAACGTTTCGGCACCGCCATTTTCCCGACGTGCGATCTTTTGTCTTCGTGTCCTGGCTTCGAGGGCAACGCGGGAGGCGACCTTGTACAGCCAGCTTGCGACCGATCCGCGGCGAGTGATCGCGTGGGCCTTGCGAACGAAAGTAAGAAACGTGGCCTGAAAGGCGTCCTCGGCGTCCTCTTGGCGGGGCAAGAGGCGGCGACACACATTGAGGACAAGCGTACCATGCCGCCATAGCAACAGCTCGAACGCCGCCTCGTCGCGGTAACGGACGTAGCGCTCCACTAGCTCCGCGTCCGTCAGACCATCGCCCGGTTGCGAGGCGGTGATCTGGCGTAGGTAACGAGCCAACTCGGTGAGTTTTCGCCGCGCCATGATCGTCTCTCTCGGGGGCATCCCCCATTCTGTCCTATATAGAGGGCACCGGAGAGAGGATTCTTCGACTTTTTTCGCCGCCCCGGAATTATTTCACGATGATCTCGAAGAAGTGATACGCCCACGCCGACACATCCAGATACAGCCCGCGCGACAGGAGTTCATCGCCGTCCCGCTCGTACTGCGTGGCGCTGCAGGAGATCGCGCAGCAGCACTTGCTTGCCGCGCAGCTCCGCGAAGGGCATGGCCACGTAGCATTGTCCCCGCGTCGCCCCGAAGTTCACCGTCCCCAGCAGCTGCGGTTCTTGCTCGTGTTTCCAGGTGAAGGCGATGAACTGGTCCACCGTCGGATTGCCCTGCCACGCTGGACGGCAGGAGCACAATTCCCAGCGACCGTTGCGCACCTGCGGACGCTTCAAACAATCGAGTAGCTTCTCGTAAAAACTGCGAAGGACCGCATCGACCGGCTCGGCCACACGGCGGGCGAGGTGGACCGAGGCGTGGGCGTGCCGGCCCTCGAACTGGCCCTCATGCAGAAACCGCAATCCAGGCGTCAGGTACGTCAGCAAGGCAGCGGGCCGATGGATCTCCGGTGCAAACACGGCGGCCGCCCGCTTTTCGTCGTGGTTCTCCAGAAAACGGGCGCAATGATTCTGAAAGTTCAACGGGCGCCGAGATCGGCGCGTACCGGGCCGGCCTTGCCGCCGCGCAGCCGATCGTACAATCGCTTGTCATACGTGTAGGTGAACCCTTGCTGTTGCAAGACCCACTCCAGGTCCCAGTAGACTTCGGCCAGGAACAAAAAGTCGGGATGCGAGGAACGCACACCGGCGATGGCCTCGGGCCAGAACGGTGTATCGTCCGCGGCGCTCCGATCGCCGGGCAGGGATGCGTTGCCCCAGGTTTTCCGGAACACATCGGGCAAAAGCAACATGGCCATGTCGCAGCGCACGCCATCGCAGCGGTCGGCCACCTGCCGCAATTCGTCGCGCATGGCGGCGCGCAAGCCGGTATGACGGTAATTGAGCTGCAAGGTGTCGGGCCAACCGGGAAAGTACGGATCGCGTCCGTGAGCCAGGATCAGAGAACGAGCGCCGCTCGGAACCCGATGCCAGTTGTGCGGCTCGCGGTTTAGGTCCGCCTCGGTGCCGGCGATGTAATATTCGGGGTGCATCTGAGTCCAGGGGTGATCGAGGGCGGTATGATTGGGCACGAAATCGAGCAAGAGTCGCAGGCCGCGCCGCTGCAAGCGCTGCCGCAATCGAGCGAGCGCTTCGTCGCCGCCGAAATCGCGGTTGGCGGTGTAATTCACAATGGCGAAGGGCGATCCGCACATGTCCGCTTCCGTCACATCGGGCAGTTCGTGGGCGAAAGCCTGGAGCCATTCCTTGTGTGTGCGCGAGACCTCCCGCCCGGCCGGCCCCGTCTGCCAAACGCCCAGCATCCAAAGGATGTCGAAGCCGAGGGCCGTTAGCCGATCGAGCAGGCCGTCGGGGATGTCGTCGAGGGTCGCCCCCGTACCGATTTCGCCCAAAAGAATGCGCGTGTTGATCTGATAAAGGGCGGGATACGCGGGCAGTACACTCACGGAAAACTCCGGCGAAACCGTAGGGTGGGCCGAGTCTTCGAGGCCCACCACAGCAATGCTGGTGGGCCTCGAAGACTCGGCCCACCCTACGAGATGGCCGTCTCGCCGGCCAGTTAGTTGCGTTCCAGCCGTGCCAGCGAGTCCTTCGCCTGGCGGGTGAGGGGTGCCTCGGTCGCCCCCGCTGCGATGGAACGCAAAACCTTCCGGGCCGGTTCGGTGCCGATCATCTCCAGCACTTCGACGGCCCGCACGAGCCGTAAGTGTTCCGCCATGGCGACCGGCTCCGCCAACAGATCCAGCAGCTCCTCCGCTCGGCGTCGCGCCTCCAGGGAAGGTTTGCCCGCGAGGAGCTTGCGCAGTGACGTTTCGGCAAACTTACCCAGCGACGCCAGCTCCCTCATCGCCTCGGAGCGGACGTTAAAGGTGTCGCTGTCGAGTTCTTTCAAGAGTTGCGTCAGCCGCTCCGACGACACCGGACGCACGCGCTCGCGCAGGAACGGCACTGCCGACGCGGGCGCCCGCGCCAGGGTCTGCACAGCCTCGAAAGCCCGTGCCGCATCCGTGCTGGCGAGATCCTGCCATAGTATCTGCAATTGTCGCTCCGTCAGATCGACGGTGCGAGCGCGGCCAACCTCCAGCAAGCCGGGCAAGTCCCAAACCAGCACGGAGCCGTCCTCGCCCGCTGTCACGAGAGTCGAACCGCGCGTCGCAAAGGCGAGGGCGGCGACCCCTCCCGGATGGGCGTCGAAGGTATGCACGCGCTGGCCGGTGGACACATCCCATAAGCGGACGATGCCGTTACTGCTGCCGGTCGCCAGGAGTCGCGCGATCTGGGGCGAAGGCGACGGCACGGACATACGCCGTGTCGCCGTACATCGCCCGCCGCTGGTTGCCGCTGGCCACTTCCCACAAGCGCACCGTGCCGTCCGGCCCACCCGTGGCCAGCATGCGCCCTTCCGTCGAAATCGCGGCCGCCAGCACGCCCCCGGAGATGCCGGCAATCTGGCGATCCGCCTCCCCGCTCCCGACGCCCCACAACTGGACGCCGAGCGTCCCGACACTGAGGAGCGTCCGGCCGTCGGGACTGAAAAACAGGCCGGACACGGTGTTTCCTTGCGGGCGAATCTCGCGCACCATCTTGCTGGCCCTGGCATCCCAAACGACGATACGGCGATCCCCGCCGCACCAGGCCACGGTCTGCCCATCCCCGGCGACGGCCAACAAGCGGATCGTCGCGTGTGCGTTGGCGATCGACCGTACTTTGTCTTCAGCGGCGGGATTCCATCCTTGTACCTGTCCCGCGACGTTCGCGCTCACCAGCGTCTTACCATCCGGGCTGAAGGCGGCGGCGCGAACGAGGTCTGGGAAATGCGGTGGCTTCTGCCGAGCTTTTTCAGCCGTGAGGTCCCACAGGCCCAGCCGTCCCGGCATCCGTACCAGCGCCAACGTCCGGCCGTCCGCCGACACACTCATCCCCATCACGGACCCCGCGCGATCGGCGACCGGCCCGACTTCGCGCCCCGTCGCCGAATCCCACACACGAAGGACATGATCGCCGCCGCCGGACGCCAGTTGTTTGCCGTCGGGTGCGAAGACCAGGGCCAGAACGCTCGCGCCGTGTCCGGCGCAACGGGCTACTTCCTTGCCGGTCTCCACTTCCCATATTCGCACCGTCCCGTCTGCCGCACCGGATGCCAATATCCGGCCGCCGGGTGCGAACGCCAGGCAAAACACACCGTTTCGGCCGGTGATGGGTACTCGTTCATGTCCTTCCAGCCGTCTCAATTCGCGGCCGGTGCGCACGTCCCACAAACGGACGCGGTTCTCGAAATCGCCCACGGCGAGCGTTTGATCGTCGGGAGAAAACGCCATGCTCCGCACGGCCTCCGTGCCGAACGAACGGACCTCTCGCACGCCTCTTATGTCAAACAGCCTGACCCCCTCGCGCCCCTTGTTCACCGCGAGAGAACGCCCGTCGGAGGCGAGGGCAAGCCCCTGAATGCCGGGGTTCAAGTGGATACGACCCGAACCGGCCGACCCCCATCCGTAACCGTCGCCCTCGCTCGTCCCCAGGACCGCGCCGGAGCCGTCCGGTGTGAAGGCGGCCGCGTCGATCCTTTCGGCGGCCGTCAGAGCGAAACTATGGACGCGCTGGCTTGTCAGATCTTCGCCGCGCAGTCTGGCATCACAGCGGTAAAGCGTCCCGCGCTCATCACACCAAAGTAGCGACTTGCCGCGCTCCGCGAAGTGGATGGCGACACAACGGGGCGTGTGCCAATGCGCCAATTCCTTGCCGGTGGCGCGATCCCATAAGCGAAGGAAGTGATCGAGTCCCGCCGACGCGGCGACATGGCCGTCCGGCGAATAGGCGACGGCTCGGATCGCGCCGCCGTGCCGCAAGCGCGTCGTGCCGATGCGCAGCCGGGCCAGGGACGGCAACGGATCACCCGAACTATCCGTGCGGGCCGGCTCCGCGGCATACGTGCCCCACCCGAAGACCGTCGTCACAAGGACCAGACCTAGCGCGAGCAGACGTTCGCGTCTCACGTAGGTACTCATCACAGCTCCCCTGGGATGGACGCGGCGAGTCCGGCCGATCCGCTTCCGACAACAGGACGAAAAGCGCGACGAGACTAACGCGCGACACGAAAGAGATTACTTCGCGGGCTGAACGCCCTCGACCGTGATGAAAAGCGGTTCCCCGCAGAACGTCCACTTCATTACGAAGTTGATGGAGATGTGCGCCATGACCGGCACGAGCTGTTTCGTCACCGGCTTGGCGTCGGGCGCCGCCTTGAGGGTAATATGTCCCTTCGACTGCTCGCCGCTCAGAAGCGTCTGGCTCGCTTTCTCGTCGATCGTCACGCCCGGCGGCATGCTGCTGCCGTAAATGGTCCCGAGGTGCTGATAAACCGTGTCGAGCGTCACGTTGCCCTTGAAACCCGGAGTGCGCTCGATCGTGATGTCGATCCGCTTCGATTCGCCCGGTTTGAGCGTGACGGACGCAGGACTAATATTGACACTTTTGAGATCGACGGGATCGCTAATAGAGAGCGTGTGCATGTCGGAAGGGAAGTGATAGCGTCCGCCGCCGGGCATGTAGATTTCCTGAAGGGGGCGGGCCGTCGCTTCGAGCTTGCCCTTGCCGTCCGGCCGCGGGGCCGTGCCGAAGATGCGAAGATTGACGGCTGTTTGCTTCGCGCCGGGGGCGGCCTTGACGAGGATGCAGCCGTCCGTCGCGCCGGCGAGGATGCGTCCGCACTGGGCCGTCACGCTCGAAGGCAAACCGTCGATACCCAGCTGAATCTCCCCAGCGAAATCGTTCTTCCGCACCGCCCGCACGAAGATGGCGCTGGCCAGACCGGGGGCGAGCGGCGTCTTGTCCGTGTCGATCTCCAGAAGAAAATGCGGTTCGCTGCGGACGACTTCCAGGAAGTAAGGGAAGTTCGGCCCGCCTCGGGAATGAAGGTCGCGGACTTCGATCGTGTAACGAGCCGCTCCCGGCGCCACCCAGTTCTCGATGCGCGAGTCAGCGTGCGTGTAGCGATCCTGCGCGTCGTCATTTTCGATCTGGTTCTCGCCCTTGGCGTTGACGATGCGAATCAGCGAATCGAGTTCCGACTGGAGCTGGTGGGCGTGGAGCAGGATCGTGAAACGCTCGCCGGCCTTGGCCTCGAAGGAATAGCAATCGACCTCGTCCTCTTTGGCGATGCAACCGCCGATGCCGCTTGGCACCGCGATGGACTGCGCCTTGGCCGGCGTCGCGTGTTCCTTGTCGGTTTCAGCTGCCTCGGGCAATCGGCTGACGAACACCGGGACCGCGTTGGTTTTGTTCTTGCCGACCGGCAGGACGACCTCGCGCGGACCATCCGGCACATCGGCCGGCAGCGTCATAGACGCGAACGGTTCAGACGGTAAGTTGTAGCCGTTCAGTCGCAACCGAGAGGCTCGGCCCGGCGTCATGCGCAGGGGATGCACATTGGTGACAAACGGCCGATCATTGATTTCGATGGCGTATTGCCAATAGGGATTGCCGCCGTAGCGCGTGTCGCGGATTTCCAGGTAGTATTCACCAGCATTGGCGAACCGATAATGCAGGAGAGGATCACCGGCAAAATAATTATCGGCCGATGCCAGTACAGTGCCGGTCGCGTTGCGCACGGTAATAATGGGATCCGCGTGTTCCTGCAAATCGTGGATGCGGTTCTCCAACCGCTGACAGCGCACATGAAACGTCAGAGCAATCCCGGCGGCGACCTTGAACTTGTAATAATCCACGTCCTCCGCTTTTTCAATCGCGCCGCATACCGTCGCGGGCAACGTGATCGTCTGGGCCGTCGTCAAGGTATCGTTATTGGCCGACTCGCGGACGATGGGGTCGCGCACCACCACGATTTGCCCCAGCGTGGAAACTCCCTGCGGAGTGGCGACGCGCACGTCGCGCACGCTCGGCAGCGCATCGGCGGCAACCTGAAAGCGCACCTTGATCGTGTCTCGTTGCGGCTTCGGCGTGCCGGGTTGGACCGGCGTTTTCGGCACCTCAACCATCGCCGTGACGCCCTCGCCCGTGACGAAAACCTTGTAGGCCCCGTCGAGGTTGTAGCGCGCGACCACCTCGCATTCGGTCGTTTGCCCAACCTGTACGGCCACCGGCCGCAGGCACATTACCATCGGATAGGACGTTTCGGCAAATACAAATGAACCACAGAGGCACAGAGAACACAGAGAAAAAACACACAGAGAGAGCAAATTCCGTCTCACTACTTTTCTCGTCAACATTATTTCACCTCTGTGTTGTCTTTTCTCTGTGTTCTCTGTGACTCTGTTGTTAATACCTCTGCTAATGAACGAAGAGGAAATGTTTCGAGTTGAGCAGCGACCAGAGCAAGTCTTCGTAGAACGTTTTCGCATCGGCGGACTCGGCCCGATGCCTTCGCCAGACAATTTGTTCTTGTTCGCTGGGACGGCGGCTGAGGGTCGCCAAATAGATATCGGTGACGATCTCCTCGTGGGTTTTCTTGGCGGCCAGCAAGCGAGCGACCCGGCCGTTCGCATCGACGATCTTGGCGGTCATTACGTCGCCGTTGAGTGTGTGCAGGGCCTGGGCCAGGTTGGGGTCGGAGACGCGTTCGCACTCGCAAACTCCTTCGCGGCGCGGCTTGCCAAAAGTGTTGAGGAAATAATTGTTGTAGCGTGCGTCAGGCAGCTCGATGGCCCGCGTGCCCAGCGGCACTTTCTCGAATTTGGTGCGCACGCCGGTGGCCGCGTCCACGGCGTCCAAGAGCGGCTCGGCCGACAACCGTTTGACGTTGTAATGACTGTAAAAGCGGCTGTCCGAAGCGTTGGATTTGGTCGGCTGGGAGTCGAGCTGATACAGCCGCGAGCGCAGGATCGTCCGCAGCAAGTGCTTGACGTTGTATTTGCTTTTCACGAAATCCGCGGCGAGCGCGTCCAGCAGGGCGACGTTGCTCGGTGGGTTGGTGGCGCGCATGTCGTCGATCGGCTCGACCAGGCCGTGGCCCAGAAGATAGGCGACGTAGCGGTTGACGATGTTGCGGGCGAAATAGGGATTGTCCGGGGCCGTCAGCCAGGCGGCCAGCGCTTGCCGGCGGTCGCGCGCTTCGGCCACGGGTTTTCCGTGCAGCGGCGTCGGCGGCATGACCTGGCCCGTGCGCGGGTGGCCGACCTCGCCGGAAGAAAGCACCGTTATCACGTTTTCATTGCCGAAGATGCCGAAGTCCTGGCTGCCCTTGTTGCCGACGCGCGCGAAGAACGCGGCAAAGCTGTAGTAATCGGCCTGGCCCAACGTCTCGTACGGGTGATGATGACACTTGGCGCACTGCAAGCGCACGCCCAGGAAAAGCTGTGAGGTCGCCTCGGTGAGATCCTGCGGGTTGTTGGCGATGCGATAATAATTGGCCGGGCCGTTACTGAAGGTCGAACCGCGCGCCGTGATGAGTTCGCGGACAAAGCGGTCGAACGGTTTGTTATCGCGGAACGAGGCGGTCAGCCAGTTGTGGAGCGCCCACATGCCCTGTTCGCCGAGCGGGTCGCTCTTGGAGCGAATCAGGTCGGCCCACTTGAGCGCCCAGAACGCGGCATAGGCGTTGTTGTGAACGTCGCGGGCCGGATCGCCCGTCAGACCCAAAAGGGCGTCGATGAGCCGATCGCGCTTGTCGCGCTCCTTGCTGTCGAGGAAGGCCGTCGCCTGCAGGGGAGTCGGCAGCGTGCCCGTGACATCGAGGTAAACGCGGCGCAGGAAGGTCGCGTCATCGCAAGGATGGGACGGAGAGATGCCGATCTCGCGGAACTTGTCGGCGGCCAGATGATCGACGAAGTTATTGTCCACCCAGCCGGCCAGATCCACCGAATCGGCATAAGGGACAACGAAGGTGGTAATTTCGGACTGCTCCTCGAAGCTCGCCAGGGCCACGCCCTGGCCGCGGCCAACCGTCGTGACCTGACCCATCGGCGACACGCGCAATACGCCTTCGTCCATGCTGGCGAACTTGGCGAGTGCGGTCACGTCACGCGTTTGGCCGTTATCGTAGCTGGCCACGACTTGCAATTGCTGGGTGAACCCGAGCGGGCCGACGCGGCGCGCCGGCCAGACACGCAGTGACTTGACCTTCGGCGCTTTGGCATTGGGCGGCGGCGCGCCAAGGGTCAACCACTGTTCGAGAATTTGATAATCGACCGAACCGGCTTGCAGGCGCTGACCGCCTTCATGCGGCACGCCGCCGGTCGGTTTGCGCAACAGGAGACTGGATGCCGGCGCAATCAAATTGACCCGCCGGCCCAGGTGGTCGCGGACGATGGCGCGATAATCGTCTTCCGGCGCGAAGCCGAACACCGACAGCTTGAATCCGCCCTTGCCGTACTGGCTGGCGTGACACGCCCCGGCGTTGCAGCCGGCTTTCGCCAGGATCGGCATGACGTGTTCCTGAAAGCCGATGGCGGGCCGGGCGACGATTCCCTTGACGGCGATGGGCACCTCACGCACGCAATCGGCGACGCTCACACGGACGCTCGCCGAGCCGTTCGCGCGGGCCAAGAGCAAACCCGATTCGCTCACCGTGACGACGCGCGGATCGGAGGAGACGAAGCGCGCTTGGTGCGTCAGATCCCCAGAGCGCTCATTCACCGAGCCGTTGCCGCGTTCCGTCACGACGAGCTGCGCGCAGCGAAATTGCCGTCGAGTGTGACGGCGGCTGGCGCAACCTGGACATCGACACCGGCCCGGCAGGGTGTCACGGCGGAGATACTGAGGACGACCGAAAACCAAACAAGAGGCGAGGCGTGTCGAAAGAACACGGATGGGCCTCCAGAAGAACAACGGTGGGGACCCGCGACACGGGTCGGGGGCACAGGCGAGGCGGGGCAGTCGGGCAGCACCTCCAAAGATACTGAAAAGTATAGGCCATCGTCAAACGAAATGGACGGCGAAACGCTTCTCGTTTCCGGTTCGCACGCGAGAGCGCCCGTACTTACATTGACCGTGGGCCGGGACTCTGGCATCATCTGGGCGGGTTGAAGGGATTCACCCGGTGAGGTTTCGGTCATGGATGATACGGCGATTCCAATCGTCTCGCATTCTGGCGAGTGTTCCTTCCCGGAGTTGCCACGTTCGCTGCCGGCGTGGTTGCCCTATCTGTGGTCGCATGTCCTCTTTCCCGGCTGCGCTCGCCGCGCGATCGAACCGTGCCGTTTTCGATCCGTGCTGATCCTGTTCGTTCTTCCGGCGGCGCTTTTGTATCCGTGCCTGTCGTTTCACCTCTTTGAACCCGACGAGAGCCGCTATGCTCAGATTCCCCGCGAAATGCTCCAGCGCGGCGAATGGGTGGTGCCGTATCTTCAGAGCGAGCCGTATCTCGATAAACCGCCGCTATTGTACTGGCTGATCGAAGCGAGTTACGCGGTGTTCGGCGTCCGGGTTTGGGCGGCCCGGCTAGTGCCGGCGCTGGCGGTGCATGGCTGCATTCTGCTGGCGTATTTTCTCGGTCGGTGCAGTCTCGGCGAACGCGCCGCGTTCTGGGGCGCCCTCGGTTTGAGTCTGGCGCCGGGATTTCTCAGCGTTGGCCGATTATTACTTCTCGATAGTTTGCTGACCTTTTGCACGACGCTGGCGCTTTTGAGCGCCTTCGAGGCGGTGCGCGGCGAGCGTCTGCGTTGGGGTTGGTGGTTGCTGGCGTCCCTGGCTTGCGGCCTGGGAGTGTTGACGAAGGGGCCGGTCGCGCTTGTGCTGCTGTTGCCGCCCTTGTGGCTTCAGCACCGGCTAACGGGTTCCGGTTGCCGCATCGGTCGAGCTGGTATGGTGGCGTTTCTGCTCATCGTCCTGGCCGTGACGCTGCCGTGGTATGTGGCCATGTCGCTGCGTGTGCCGGCCTTTGCGAGTGAGTTTTTCTATGAACATAACGTCCGCCGTTTCCTCGCCCCGTTCGCGCACGAACACGGTCTCTGGTTCTACGGGCCGGTCCTTCTCGGCGGGTTGCTGCCGGGTACGCTGTTGCTCGTGCCATTTCTGCGCTTCCTCCTGACCATCGATCCCGCTCGCGCCGGGCGGCGCGGTGTCGAATTGAGTTTCATGCTGCTTGGCGGCGGCTGGTGCGTGTTCTTTTTCACACTGTCGCAGTGCAAACTGCCGACGTACATCATGCCGGCGTTTCCGCCATTGGCGCTGGCCCTGGGTTATTTCTTCGTCAACAGCCGCTGGCAAGCGTCGCGGCTGCCTCGGGTGGCGACGGCCGGTATGTTTCTCATGCTGGCCGTGACCCATCATGTCGCCCTACCGTGGTATGCCGAATACCGTTCGCCGGTCGGCCGGCCGGAGGAAGTTTGCCGACTGTGTGAAGATAAAACCACCACTGTTGTCTGTTATCCACGGCATTGCGATTCCGTGGCCTTCCACCTCGGCCGCGATGATTTGCGTAATTACCGCACCAAGGACATTGAGGAATTGCGAACCCTCGTCCGGGTCCGGCCGCGCACCGTCATTCTTTGCACGCACCGGCATTCGCTTCGGGGACTGCGGGAACTCTTACCGCCCGATGTGCGGATCGTGGAGGCGGTGCCCTTCGGTCTGACGGATCTGCCGGGCGTGCCACCGCGCTTGATGAAACTGCTCGTCCGGCTCATGGGAGAAACAGCGCTGGGTCTGTGTGACATCGCGGTGGTCGAACCCGGCTGGGTCAAGCCAGGCATGACCGCAGGCAAGGAGTATTTACCCCAGCTGGCTGAGATAAAACGAATAGATGCGGAAGATCGCCACGATGATGATGATCGCGACGAGGAGCCATAATCCATAGCCCGCCACGCTCGTCAGCGCCGCCAGCCGGCGGCCCGATTCCTCGTGATAATGCTCCGTCTGATGGGCCAGCACTTCGGAGAGCGTGCCCGATTCCTCGGCGACGTTCATCATGTGTTGAAAATCCTCGGGGAACAGACCGCTCGTCGCCAGGGCGATCGTCAACTCTCCGCCGCGGCGCAGCTTGCCCTCGACCTTCTCACTTTGGACGGCAAACGCCTTGTTGCCCGTCGCTTGCAAGCTCAGGCGCATGGCTTTCATGATCGTCATGCCCGTTTCCGTTGTCAGGCGCAGGGCCATGCAGAACCGTGTCAGCGCCAATGCACGCAGGCAAGGACCGATGGCCGGCAGGCGGAGCAAAAACTCATCCAGCGCCACGCTGCTACGGAGGCCGCGCTTGAAAATCAGGTAAAGGGCGGTCAGCCCGCTTAGAATGCCGAACACGACGCCGAGAAAAATCATCGCCCCGGTGGGGCCGGCCAGTCCCAGGCCGAGCGGATCGAGCGGTTCACCTCCGCGCGACTCGGCGATCATGCCCATGATGAGGATCAGCCCGGCCATCACGAAAATGGCCAAGACGAACTGAATGACCGGCCAGGTGATCTGGGAGACGAACTGGCGCCACAGGGTGCGCTGGCGCAGGAAAAACTTCTCCAGCTCAGCGAAGATCTCGGCCAGCATTCCCGTCTGTTCGCCGACACGCGCCAGGGCCAGAAACAACGGCGGAAAGAATCGCTCCTCGCGCTGGAGGGCGTCTTCGAGGCTATCGCCTTTTTCGAGGGCGGCGGTGATGCGCCCGGCCACGGGCCGGACGGCGAGCGCTCCCTTGTTGGCTTGCTGACGGAACGCATCGACGATCGGCAGGCCCGCCCCCAGGTAATGACGGAGCGAGCGGCACAGTTCGATCAAGTTCGACAGGGACAATCGCGACGAAAAGAGCATGGCGCGCCTCGGACCAGGACGTTTCCGACGGGATGCGGATGCAGGCCATTGTAACTCGCCGTAGGGCGGGAGGATAGCGTCAGGGGACCGCACCCAATCCCGGCCCCGTAAGACAGCTCGTGTCCATCGTCCCGTCCGTGACGCGGAAGATGCCGGGGAATCGTTCCTCCCACGCCCGGTTGGCGACAGGCACGTACTGGCGCGAGTTAGCTTCGATCGCGGAGATGCCCGGCACATGAGCGGCCAGTCCGGCCGAGTGGATCAGCGACGCCCCCGGACAGGACAGATCTTGCACGCACAAGAACATTCCGTATTTCCGGGCCGCCGCCGCCATGAGCAGCGATTGACTCTGGCCCTTGCACGCCTTCAGCGCCGCCCCGGTGTAGCCCATCTCGCGGGCCAGCCGCAGGCTCTCCAGGTCCACCAGCGATTCGTCGATGACCACTGGTCGCAGCTTCGCCGCCTCGTGCATGACGTTGTCGCGGTGGGCGTGCAGGTCGCGGGCCGTCGGCTGCTCGATGTAGGCGATGCGCTCGAAACCCGCCGGCGTGCGCTCGAACAGTTTCCGCAGAAACTCCAGCAAATAGCCGACGTTCGCGCAGCGTTCGTTGAAGTCGAGCGAGTAGCACCACTTGCTGACACCTCGTTGTCGCTGCGTTTCCTCCGTCACGCGATCGACGCCGGCCACGCGCTCCACGTCCCAGGATAAATCGTCGCCATTGAGCTTGATCTTGATGTGCGTTAGGCCGTTATACCGAATCCACTCCGGCAACGTCTCCGGCAGGCCGTCGCCGACCGGCCGGGTCACGTCCGCCGCCGTCAGCGGATCGAGCGCGCCGACGAGGTGATACAACGGCATCCGCGGTTGCGGGGTTTGGGCGATGTAGTGATCCAGCCTCTCGCCCTGAAATTCGCTGCCGAGGTAATGGCCCAGATCGTGTTCGAGGAAATCCGGCCCGTAAGTGTGATAGCAATTGAGGCCGTGGAGCTTGCCAAAGGCGTCGTGAACGGCGGCGTCGAAGGCGCTGGCGACGACCATCGTGGCCAGACGCGGGATCGGCTCGGCCAGGTGCGATTCCTGAGTCAACCCCGCCGCGGCGCGCTCGTACTCCGGTTCCAGTAAGCAGCCGAGGTCGATGGGATGTCCCGTCTCGGTACAAGCGCCGGCGATGCGGTCAATGCGATCCGCCAGTGTCTTCATGGCCCCGAGCGTCGTGTCGTAATCGAGGACGCGCGACGGGAAAGCCCAGACGTTGCTGAGCGGCATCGAGCCGAAGCCGCGCGCCGTTTTGCCTGCGGTCGTGCGCACCCGGCACTCGACGTTCAAAAGCGTGACGCGATCGACGGCAACGCCGCCGAACTTGATCGGCGAGCGGTAGATGAAATCCTCGTAGGAATGCCTGATCTCCGCGATGCGAATATCGGTTGGTTTCATAGCGTGATTCCGGCCACATAGCCCCCGGCTTGCCGGGGGAAGTCGATTACCCCCGGCAAGCCGGGGGCTATGTGGCAGCCTTGACCAATATCTCGGCGGCGCGGTCCACTTGTTCCTCGGTCGTGAATCGGCCGACCGTCAGCCGCAGCGCCCCGCGCCCGATTTCTGGAGGTATGCTCATCGCACACAGCACCGGCGATTGCGTCACCTTGCCTTCGTGACAGGCCGACCCCGTCGAGGCGGCGATTTCTGGCACCTTCTCCAAAAGCTCCGCGCCGACGTGGCCGACGAAGCTGGCGTTGAGCGTGTTCGGCAGCCGTTTGTCGGAATGGCCGTTGAGTATCACGCGCTCGCCGAGTCCGGCCCGCAAGCGCTCCCACAGCCGATCGCGCAATCCTCGCAATCGGTGCGTCGCCTCCGGCAATCCCTCACGCGCGATGGCGCAGGCTGTGCCCAGTGCCACCAGATACGGCACGTTCTCCGTGCCAGCCGCCGGCCGCCCTCGTGATCGGCACCGTGCAGTAGCGGTTCCAGCTTCACGCCGCGTCGGACATATAGCACACCCACACCCTTCGGGGCATACAGCTTGTGCCCCGCCAGCGTCAGCAGATCGACGCCCAGATCGTTGACATCGACCGCCACTTTGCCCAGCGATTGCGCCGCGTCGGTGTGCAGCAAGACGCCGCGCTCGCGCGTCAGGGCGGCGATCTCCCGGATCGGCTGCAAGCTGCCGACCTCGTTGTTGGAGTGCATGATGCTAACCAGCTTGGTGCCGCGCGTCATCGCCTTGCGCACCGCGTCGGGATCGACCAGTCCTCGTCCATCGACCGGAACCACGGTGACGCGGCAGCCGAGGCGCTTGAGGAACTCACACGGCTGCGTCGTCGCGGGATGTTCGATGGCACTGATAATGATATGTGCGTCGCGCGCCGAGCGGCCGAAGATGCCGCGCAGTTTCACGAACACCGATCCCTTGATCGCCTGGTTGCTCGCCTCCGTGCCGCCGCCGGTGAAGACGATTTCGTCCGCGTGCGCCCCGAGCAGTTGCGCCACATCCTGGCGGGCCTGCTCGACGGCGTTATGCGCGGTCTTGCCCAGGCTGTGGGTACTCGATGGGTTGCCGAACTGCTCCCGGAGGTACGGGAGCATCGCTTCGACGACGGCCGGATCGAGCGGCGTCGTGGCGTTGTAGTCGAGGTAGATTGGCGTCATGGCGGGAAAACCTACCAGCCCGAAGCGCGAGCGAGGGAAGCCCCTCGCTCGCGCTTCGGGCTGGTGAAACTGGGATTCCTCACTCGCTGGCCTTCGGCTTGTCCTTCAAATACTGATCGAACCAGTCCGCGAACGTCTGCGTGTCCTTGACCATCGTGATCCAGCCGTGATCGCAGTCCTTCTTGACGATCAACTTCGCCGGCACGCCCACCTCCTTCAGCCTGGCAACCATGATCTCCGATTGCTGCAACGGCACCAGATGGTCCTTGTCGCCGTGGATGATGAGCGTCGGCGCATCATCGGGAGTCACATGGGCGATCGGCGAGATGCGGCGGAGGATGTCCTTGACCTTTTTCTCGTCGGTGATCGGGACGTACAGGGCTTTCTCCCGGTCGTATTCCTTGAAATCGACGGCCGCCGTGAAGGGACGGCGCATGTGGGCCAGGTCGAGGAAGTAGCCGGGCCTGCCCCAGTTGAGGAAGTCGGTCGGCGGGAAGAAGCAGGCTACCGCCTGCACACGGCTGGAAACGCGGTCCACCGGATCGTTGGCCCTGGGATTGCCCTTGTCTCCGGCCATGCCCATCATCAGCGACAGATGGCCGCCGGCCGATCCGCCGGTGATGCCGAGGTGGTCGGGATCGACTTTGTAATCTTTGGCGTGATAGCGGACGAAGCGCACGGCGCGATGGAGATCTTCGAGGATTTCGGGAATCGTGAATTTCGGCTGCGTCCCGTGGACGACGGCGAAGACGGTGTAGCCGCGCTCCAGAAGGATGGAATACATTTCGGGGTGGATGAGTTCGGGCCGCGAGAACCAGCCGCCGCTGACGACGAAGAGGATGCCGCGGCCGTTGGCCTTCTCCTTGGGTGTGAACACGTCCAGGGTCAGGGCCAGGCCCGCCTTGCGGCCGTAAATCACGTCCCGTGTGCGGTTGAACGAAGGCATCTCCTCTGCCCGTAGCGCGGCGAACCCCAGCACAAGGAAGAGACAGCTCAGACCCAGAGAAAGCAATGATCGGCGCATGGCGATCCTCGAAAAAGGGAGTCAAAGCGACGGATGATGTGTTCAGGGTAACGAGCGCAAGAGCGGGGTGCAATGGCTCGGAAACCAAACACATAGCCCCCGGCTTGCCGGGGGTGTTTTCCTTCCCCCGGCAAGCCGGGGGCTATGTGTTACCCTTCGCCGGTCGGCTGGCCGCAGAGCAGATACAGCACGGCCATGCGCACGGCCAGGCCGTTCGTCACCTGCTGCAAGATGGCGCTGTGCGGCCCGTCGGCCACCTCCGGCGTCAGCTCGACGCCGCGATTGATCGGGCCGGGCGCCAAAAGGAGAATGTCCGACTTGGCACGCCGCAGCCGTTCGCTGTGCATACCGAACAGCCGGAAATACTCCTGAATGGACGGGAACAGTCCGCCGCGCTGCCGCTCGAACTGAATGCGCAGCACGTTGACGACATCGCAAACCGGCAGAATATCGTCGAGCCGATGGGCGACCTCGACGCCGAGCCGGTCGATCCAGCGCGGCACGAGCGTCGGCGGGCCGCACACGATGACCTTCGCCCCCAGCTTCAGCAGGCCGTGGATGTTGCTGCGGGCCACGCGACTGTGGGCGATGTCGCCGACCAGGCCGATCGTCAGCCCCTCGACCCGGCCCTTGAGCCGGCGAATGGTGAAGATGTCGAGCAGCGCCTGCGTCGGATGTTCGTGGGCGCCGTCGCCGGCGTTGACGATGCTGGTTTGGAGATGATGGGCAAGGAGGTGCGGTGCGCCCGGCACGGAATGGCGGACCACGACCACATCAATGCCCATCGCCTCGATGTTCTTGGCCGTGTCGATGAACGTCTCGCCCTTGCTGACGCTGGAGCCGCTGACCGTGAAATCGTGCGTGTCGGCGCTGAGGCGCTTGGCCGCGAAAGCGAAGCTGGAACGGGTCCGCGTGGACGCCTCGAAGAACAGGTTGACAACGACCTTACCTTTGAGGTCGGTGCGTTTCTTGCGCCGCCGTTGACTGACCTCGACGAAACCCTCGGAGGTGTCGAGGATCGTCTCGATCTCGGCCCGACTCAACTCTTCCAGCCCAAGCAGGTGACGGCGAGTCCACACGAGAGGCTTGCTTTCCGGGACGGCCAGTTGCACACTCACGTTCGATGGTCCTTCCTGGGGATGGATGCGAGTTCATGCCATCCTTGCCGCGTGGAGAGAGGGGGCGTGCCCGTTTGAAAGATACCCGGTGTCATCGTTAGGAACAAGGATTTTCGCCTTCACGACGGCGTTCCGTGCGGTAAGCTGTGCGGGCCGTAGGGGAATGAGCCGGGTGATGGCCTCACATCCGATACAACCGTAGCCGGCCGAAAATCCGAGATTAAGATTGAACAGACCCCGTTAGCCGTCGTATCCTGAACACACCCACCCACGACGGGGCGCGACCGTCTAGGATCCGCGGAAGTCGCGCTCCATTCTCCGAAACGCCCGTTCGGAGCGCTGCAACCTACCCTAACGAGACCCTCGTTGTTTGGACTGGTGCGGACAGGAGTTGACTCGATGACCTTGCTGGCGCATTGGCACCTTGTACGGCGATCCCTGGGACTGGCCTCCGCGTTCGCGGCCATGCTAACTGGTCCGGCGGTCGTCCGGGCGGCGGAAGCGAAGGTCGATTTCAACCGCGACATTCGGCCCATCCTGTCGGACAATTGTTTCGCCTGCCACGGACCCGACGCCAAACAGCGTAAGGCAAAACTGCGACTCGACACCCGCGACGGTGCCTTGGCCAAGCTGCGCGGCGGCGATCACGCCATCGTGCCGGGCAAAATCGAGGAAAGCACCTTGATCGAACGGATCTCGTCCGACGATCCCGGCCAACGAATGCCGCCGGCGAAGACGGGCAAACACCTCACCGCTCAGCAAATCGAGTTATTCCGCCGCTGGATCGCGCAAGGAGCGCCGTATGCGGTCCACTGGTCGTTCGTCCCGCCGAGCAAACCGGATTTGCCGACCCCCCCTTTATCCCCCCCGAGGACGGGGGGGATAAGGGGGGGTGGCCGCGCGATCCGCTCGATCATTTCATTCTGGCCCGGCTGGAAGCCGCCGGGTTGCAGCCGACGGCCGAGGCGGATCGGACGACGCTCCTCCGCCGGGTGACGTTGGATCTGACCGGCCTGCCGCCGACGCCGGCCGAGGTCGATGCGTTCCTGGCCGATTCGTCACCCAACGCCTACGAGAAAGTGGTCGATCGGCTGTTGCGTTCGCCTCGCTATGGCGAACACATGGCCCGTTTCTGGCTCGACGCCGCCCGCTACGGCGACACGCACGGACTGCACCTGGACAACTTCCGCGAGATGTGGCCCTACCGCGATTGGGTCATTCAAGCCTTCAACCGGAACGTGCCTTATGACCAGTTCCTCACCGAGCAGTTGGCCGGCGATCTGCTGCCCGGCGCGACGCTCGATCAGATCGTCGCCACGGGATTCAATCGCTGCCACGTCACCACCAGCGAGGGCGGCTCGATCGAAGAAGAGGTTTACGTCCGCAACGTCCTCGACCGCGTCGAGACGACTGGCACGGTGTTCCTGGGGCTGACCGTCGGCTGCGCCCGCTGTCACGATCACAAATTCGACCCGATCAAGACGAAGGAGTTCTATCAACTCTTCGCGTTCTTCAACAACCTCGACGGCCCGGCCCTGGACGGCAACGCGGCCCGGCCCGCCCCCGTCGTGAAGGTGCCGACAGCCGAGCAGACGGCGGACCTGGCCCGCGTACAGCAAAAAATCGACGCCGTGCGCAAGGAGATCGACGCCGAGGTTGCGAAAGTTCATTACGACGCCAGCGCCGATGCCAGGGAGCCAGAACAATCGGTGCGGGGGGAGTTCGTGTGGATCGACGACACCATCCCGGCCGGGGCGAAGCCGTCCAGCGACGGCGGCACCAACGGCCGATGGAACTTCGTCCGCGCCCCCAAGCATCCCGTTTTCAGCGGCGAAAAGTCGTGCGTGCGAACCGCGACCGGATTGAGCCAGCACTTTTTCGAGAATGCCAGTCCGGGATTGCGTGTCGGCGCCGCCGACACGCTGTTCGCCTATGTGTATCTCGATCCGGCCAACCCGCCCAAGGAGATCATGCTCCAGTGGCACACCGGCGGCTGGGACCACCGAGCCTACTGGGGCGACAATGCGATCGACTGGGGACGGGACAAGTCGCCCGAGCGCCGGCACATGGGCCAGCTACCGAAGAAGGGTGAATGGGTGCGCCTGGAAATCGAGGCGGAGCGCGTCGGTCTGAAACCCGGTGCCGTCATCAACGGCTGGGCGTTCACGCAGTTCGGCGGCACGGTGTACTGGGACCGGGCCGGCATCGTCACGCGGACGCCGCAGGGCAATCAGCCGTTCCACACGCTGTCGGCCTGGCTCCGCGTCCAGAACGCCGCCGTCGGCGCGGGCCTGCCGCCCGCCCTTCAGCAAATCGTCAAAATCCCCCGCGAGAAACGAAACGAACAGCAGAACAAGCATCTGCGCGACTATTTCATCGAGAACGCCTACGCCAAGACACGCTCATCGTTTGACCCACTTCACAAGCGGATCGCCGACCTGGAAAAAGAGCGCGAACGGATCGACAAGGAAACGCCGGCCACGCTGGTTTTCAAGGAGCGCGCCGGTGCGCTCAAGCCGGCCTATGTGCTCAAGCGCGGCGAGTACGACCAGCGCGGCGAACAGGTCGGCCGTGAGACGCCGAAGTTCTTGCCGCCGCTGCCGGAGAAAGCCGGACGCGATCGGCTCGGCCTGGCGCGGTGGCTCCTGTCGTCCGATCACCCGTTGACGGCCCGAGTCGAGGTCAATCGTCTGTGGCAGCACTGTTTCGGCACCGGCCTCGTCAAGACGACCGAGGATTTCGGAGCGCAGGGCGAGACGCCCAGCCATCCGCAACTGCTCGACTGGTTGGCCATCCAGTTCCGCGAGGACGGCTGGGACATCAAGAAGATGATGAAGCGCATCGTCCTGTCGGCCACCTATCGCCAGTCGTCGCGCGTCACGAAAGATCGTCTGGCAAAGGATCCGGACAATCGGCTGTTGTCGCGCGGGCCGCGCTTCCGCCTGGATGCCGAGATGCTGCGCGATCAGGCGTTGTTCGTCAGCGGTCTGCTGGTCGAGAAGCTGGGCGGTCCCAGCGTCAAGCCGCCGCAGCCGGCCGGCCTGTGGGAAGCGGTCGCTTATACCGGCAGCAACACGGCCCGCTTTACCCCCGATCACGGTCACGAAAAAGTGCATCGCCGCAGCATGTACACCTTCTGGAAGCGCACCGCCCCGCCGCCGGAGATGAACACCTTTGACGCGCCCTCGCGCGAAGCGTGCATCGTCCGCCGGGAGCGCACCAACACTCCGTTGCAAGCGCTTCTGCTCATGAACGATCCGCAATTCGTCGAGGCGGCCCGCACGCTAGCAGAGCGGACGATGAAGGAGGGCGGAGCGACGGCGGAAGATCGCTTGACGTATATGTTCCGCCTCACGACGGCCCGGCGGCCCGATGCGAAGGAACTGGCCGAGTTGCTCGCCGCCTACAAAGACAACCTGGCGAAGTACACGCGGGATATGGCGAAGGCGAAGCAGCTTATTTACGTGGGGGAGTTGAAACCCGATGCGAAACTCAATCCGAGCGAGTTGGCGACGTGGACGATGATGGCTAATTTGTTGCTGAACCTCGATGAAGTAATCAACAAAGGCTAACCCCTCTCGACCCTCTCGTTCCCAAGCTCCGCTTGGGAACGAGAGGTGACGAGCAAATACCAGACAAGAGAGCTGCGACTATGAATCCCGTCCACGAACACATACAAACCCTCACCCGCCGCCATTTCTTCGGCCGCGCCGCCCTCGGTCTGGGAACGGCCGCTCTGGCGACGCTGACGGCCGGACGCGCCGGTGCGGCAACCGCGACGGGCGGACTGCCCGACTTGCCGCACTTCGCGCCGAAAGCCAAGCGCGCCATCTATCTGTTCATGAACGGCGGCCCGTCGCAGATGGATATGTTCGACTACAAGCCGGAAATGGACAAGCTGTTCGACAAGGAGCTACCCGAGTCGATCCGCATGGGCCAACGGCTGACGACCATGACCAGCGGCCAAACGCGCTTCCCGCTGGCGCCATCGAAATACAAGTTCAAACGGTGCGGTAAGTCCGGCGCGTGGGTCAGCGAACTGCTGCCGTGGACGGCGAAAATCGTGGACCAATTGGCCTTCATCAAGAGCGTCAACACCGAGGCCATCAACCACGACCCGGCCGTCACTTACATTTGCACCGGCCATCAACTCCCTGGACGCGCCAGCCTCGGCGCCTGGCTCAGCTACGGACTCGGCACTGAGAACGAGAACCTGCCGGCCTTCGTGGTCATGACCGCCAGTTGGACCGGACGCAAGGAGGCGCAGGCGATTTACAACCGCCTGTGGGGCACCGGCTTTTTGCCCAGCAAGCACCAGGGCGTCGCTCTCCGCTCCAGCGGCGATCCGGTGTTGTTTCTGTCCAACCCGGCCGGGGTGGACGCCCAGACGCGCCGCCGTATGCTCGATTCCCTTGCCCGGCTGAATCAGCATCAACTCGATCAGGTCGCCGATCCCGAGACACAGGCCCGTATCGCGCAGTACGAGATGGCGTTCCGGATGCAGTCGTCGGTGCCCGAACTGATGGACCTGTCTCGCGAACCGAAGCATGTCCTCGATATGTACGGCCCGGACGTTCACAAGCCGGGCACGTTCGCGGCGAGCTGTCTCCTGGCCCGGCGGCTGACCGAGCGCGGCGTGCGCTTTGTGCAGATCTTCCACCGAGGCTGGGACCAGCACTTCAACATTGCCGGCGACCTGCCGGCCCAGTGCCGTGACGTGGACCAGTCGTGTTATGCCCTGATCCGCGATCTGGAGCAGCGCGGCCTGCTCGACGAAACGCTGGTCGTCTGGGGTGGCGAGTTCGGCCGGACGATCTACTGTCAGGGCAAGCTGACGCGCGAGAACTACGGCCGCGATCACCACCCGCGCTGCTTCACCGTCTGGATGGCCGGCGGCGGCATCAAGGGCGGCGTCACGCACGGACAAACCGACGATTTCAGCTACAACGTCGTCGAAAACCCGGTCCACATCCACGACATGAACGCGACGATCCTGCACTGCCTCGGCATCGACCACCGCCGGCTGTCGTTCAAGTTCCAGGGTTTGGATATGCGGCTGACCGGCGTCGAGGAGCATCATCCGGTCAAGGCGATCCTGGCCTGAGACACGGTTGTTTCGCGACGCTTCGCAGAAGCGTGTGTTCCCACGCTTCTGCGAAGCGTCGCTAAACAAAAAGCCTTTTTCATACCCAAAAAAGCTCCAGTTGACGCAGAGAATGGGCGTTGCCGTGGACGGCGTGAATCGGCGTTCCGCGTCGGCTGTGGACGCGGCCGTCCGGACCTACCCGCACCTCTCCCATCGGGCGGTCATGCACGCAGTAGTTCCAACCTTCCTCGACCTCGTGCCACACCTCGGGATTTAGATGGCAATACAAGTTCAAGGCGGTCTGGTCCCCCCAGTCGGAAGATCCTCGCAAAGCCGGCGAGTGCAGAAGACGACACGCTTCGCGGAGATAAGCAAGCAACGAGCCGGCCGTACCGGCGGCGAAGCCGCTGTTGAGGAAGGGCCGCTGCGACAACAGGCGAAAGGCTCGCTCCCGCGCTTGCCCATCGGTAATGCTGAGCGTCCAGGCCGCCACGGCGGGATTCTCGGGATGACCCCACGGCTCGCGGACGGCGAGCAGTCGATCGGGATGAGCGCGCACCGTGTCCCACAAAGATTTCACCTCGCCCTGGAAAACGACATCGCCCGCATCCCAGTACGCTACCGGCGTCTCGGCCGGCCAGCGTTCCAGCACGGTCTGAAAATCGTGCAAGCGCCGCACGGGAGTCATCACGCCTGTAAACGGTAAGGAAAACACCTCCACGCCGGGCAGGGCCGACAACATCGTCCGTTCGCTCGGATAGAGTCCGTAGCCTACCGCCGTCACCGTCTCGTCGTTGCCGGACTCGCGCAGAGAACGCAGAAAGCGACGGCGCACCTTATCGTAATGGCGGCGGTCGAACGCGGTCAGGATTCTGCTCGGCAAGACCGGCCCGCTCGTCGAGGCCGAGTGTCGGGGTTCGTTCTCTGCCGGGGACTGTTCCTTGCTTATCTGTAAATGCCAGGCCCGCGCCTCCGGGGCGTAGCGGATGCCGATGTTTTGCCGGCGCAGGTCGTCGCAACAGCACTGACACTCGCAGCGATTCTCGCTCCAGCGGAAGCGAATGCGGTCCAGGGCCGGGCGGCGAAACAGCGTCGCCCCCATCGCCACATGAGGCGTGGAACGGATACCGGCCGCTTCGCCCAGGTAGTCGGCCGCCAGCGCGCCGAACAAGGGATTGGCGAGTAAACCGCGGCGGAGACGATCGACCGCGTCCGGGGCGATGCGCACGTCGTCATCGAGAAACATCAGCCAGGGGGAATGGCCGAGGCTTTTGCCGGCATTGCGGGCGCGGGCGATCGTGGCCCAGCGGCAGGCATCGGAAGGCAGCTGCGTTCCGATGACCCGATGCACGATCAAACGCACGCCCGTTTGCGCATCGAGTCCGTTCTGGATCTCGGCGGGCAAGGGCGATTCGTCCCGGCTGAGAATGACAACATCGACATCGATTTCCGCGGACATTGGACAGACTCCCAAATCTCCTAGCCGTCGATGCGCCGAAGCACAAAGACGCCGACGTTGTTCCAGGTGTCGCACAGGGCGGCGCTGCACACGACTCGCCAGTCGGCGCGGAGGTCGCACAGGCCCGCGTGGGTGCCGTCCTGGGCGGCGTTGGAGTTCCAGTCATCGACCAGGAGCAAACATTCGTCGGCGAACCGCGGCGCGAAGTGAAGGATCGCCTCATAGTGCGATTGCGGGTCGTGCGATCCGTCGTAAAAGAAACAGTCGATCGACGGCAACTGATCGACGACGAGGCTATGGAAATCGCCCTCGACGAACTGGGCGTGCGGGGCGAATCGGCGGAGGTTGACGCCCAGCTGTTGGCGAGGGCCGCCGCGCGTGTTCCAGGGCGGAAAATCCTCGCTGAAATTGTCGATGCCCAGGGCGAAAAGGTCCGGGTTGCCGTGGGCCGCCGCGATCAACGTGCTGCCGTGGTAGCAACCGATCTCGACATAGTTGCGGACCCGGCTGCCGATGTTGTTGAGAAGGTGCCGCATGCGCGCGTCGCTCATGCCCTCGATGTTCAGCACGTCCGGGCTGAGCCGGCTCTGGCCGCGGAGCGCGGCCAGCGCGCGGCGAGGAAGACTTCTTCGATCATGGCGAGTCACTCTCCGGCCGGAGTCGCTAGCGCGGCTTGTGACAGGGGGCGATGCGCGGCTTGAACTGTGGTTGGTGACAGGGCATCCGGGCGAGATACTCCTTCGGCCTGTGACAACCGCAGCCGCCGCCGTGGCAGTCCGTGATGTGGGGCCTCATCTCATAATGGGCGTCGGAGCGCTCCAGCACTGGCGGATAGTATTCGGCGCTCTCGGCCGCCGTCATGCCGACCTCGACCTCCATCAGCACGGACGCCGACTCGCGGACGTAGGCGATCCCCATCATCAACTCGCAGTTATTGGCGTTGGTGCGGGCGCGAAGTTCCCGAGCGATTTCCGGCCCGAAAAACCAGTTATTCGGGGTCGCGTCGAGGGGCCAAAAAGCCACCGCCCTCACGTCCTGCAAGAAGACGCGCCGGGTGATCGTGACGCGGTTGGACTGGACGTGCTCGATGACGACCAGGTCCTCCTGGGCCGACTCGCCCTTGGCCCCGTGATAGATCACGCCCCCCGGTTGCAAGGAGATCTTGCCCAGCTCCGGGTAGGGCGACGGAAGGGCGACCGTGCCGGACAAAGACAACGAACGCAACTGCCAGCGATCTAACATCTGCTGCCTGGACATGCCGAAGCTCCTCAAGAAGAAAACCGTGTCCCCTATCCAGACCCCATCGTCACCGCCCTATCGCCTCATTCCCGATTAACCGTCCAGTCGGTCGGCCGGCTCTCCGGCGAGCAAGAGGTTGTACAACTCTTCGTAGCGCAGCCCCATCCGCTCGATGGAATAATGCTGGCGAACAAAGCGCTCGCCGTCCTCCGCCATGCGCCGCGCCTCGGCGGGGTGATCGAGCAGAAAGGCCAGCTCCGCCGCCAGGGAGACGACATCGACGCCGTAATAGCGCGTGATGCCCGCGTCGTTTTGCCGTCGCACCGGCCGGGCGATGTCGAAGCCGTGCCGGCGCGGGTTGGTCAGGTACACTTCGCCGGCCCCGGTCCTCTCCGTGACCACGCACGGCCTGCCCATGCGGTAGCTCTCCAGCGCCGTCAGGCAAAACGCCTCGCAATGGCTCGGTACGGCCGTCACGTTGCCCAGAGCGAACAGAGCGGCGAGGTGGTCGGGATCCTCCAGCCAGCCCGGAAACAAAAGGTACTCCCGCGCGTGCTCCGGATCGAGCGCGACAAGTTGGCGGCGAAAGTCGAGCGGAAACTCGCCCACCAGGATGCCGCGCACGTCCGTTCTGCCGGAATGGTAAAGATCCCGAAGGCCCTCCACCAACTCAAAGACGCCCTTGACGCGAATCGCCCGGCCGACAAAAACGACCTTTTTACTCTCGGAAGTCAAGAGCACCCTTTCCCGCTCTCCGTCCGCCCCGCGCCAGCACAAGAGGCCGTCGTCGTAACGAAAGCCATCGAGCAGCCGGCGCATCCGCGTCCGGCTTCGGGCGCGAAGTCGCTGCCGGCGTGGATGGAAGTCAAGTTGCGCGCCTCGTCCGCGAGCAAGAAGTCGCGAGTTTGATCGACCTCGGAGCGAGTCAAACAGACCACCGCGTCGTATTCGATCACTTCCCGTCGCCAGCGGGCCAGTTGGCGCTGACGCCACAACGCATGGTCCAGGACCTCGGCCTGAAACGCTTCGTCCCATCCCCAGGAAGCCATCGCGTCATGCTGTCGCCGTACATGCTCGCCGACGACGGGCGCGAAATCAATGCCCTCGTTCAGAATTTGTTCGCGCTCCTCGCGTCCGAGGGCGACGTAGTCGATGCCCGTCATGCGCATGAAGCCGTCCAGGTTGCCCTGCAAGTCTTCGTAGCGCGTCCGCACCAGCACGGGTCGCCGGCCGGTTCGTTCCGTCAGGTAATCGGCCAACCGGATGTCGAAGTGGACGCTTTCGTGCGGATGGGGCGATTCGAGGAGGAGTTGATCCTGATGCACATGCAGAATCCCCACGCTTTCGAGAAGGCTGCTCGAGCTGCGCCTCGTCCTCGGCCAAAAACGCGCTCAAGCTCGGATAGATACGCTTGGCGCAGAAGGCGGCCTCCCAGTCGAACGGCTGATCGGCCGGGATCTCGACGAGGCAGACCGCCAGGGGGCCGAAATGACTGCGTACACCGTGCCCGTCACATAGGACGAAGACTGTGCGTCCCAGGCGGTTGAGGATGGCGATGAGGCCGTGAACCAGCATGAAGACGGCGACGCGTGGGTGCGGCCAGTGAACACACATCAGCACGGCGTCGGGCTGGGAGGGCGGCACGTTCACAGTCTTTCTTCCAACAGGGCTGAGGGTCGCTCGCCCTTACTTCAAGGTTCGGACGATACGGAAACCCTGAAACGGATGGCGGCTCAAGGGCCGACCCCAATCGCGCTGGGCCGCGCGAGCGTCATCGGGTTGATGCAGGAACGAACCGCCGCGACGGACCCGCGCATCCTCTTTCTCATCGTTGTCGTTAATGACGCCGCCGGGGAACTCGTCCACGCGGCCCGGAGCGGTCAGCGGGACACCGAAGCGACGATCGTGGCACCACTCCATCGCGTTGCCGAGCGTGTCGAACAGGCCATAATCGTTGGGCATCAGGCGGGCGACCGGCGAACCTTTCCAGCGGAGCAGTTCGGGGGTCCAGGCGTAGGAGCGGAGCAGCGTATCGGAATTGCCGAAATAACGGCTGGTGACGGTCCCGGCCCGGCAGGCGTACTCCCACTCCGCCTCGGTCGGCAGCCGATAGCCGGTGCGGCGGAGGAAGTCGGCCGGCATCTGCATCCCTGGCTTGATCTTGTCGAGCGAAGGGTAACACCGCTGGTCCTCGGGGATGCCTTCTTTCTCGGATAACCAGCGACAATAGGCGGCCGCCTCGAACCAGTTCACGTCCGCGACAGGACACAAACGATCGGCCGTGTACTTGGTGTCCGAGGGGTGATCCTGCTGGAAGCGCAGGTACTCGTCGATGGTCACTTCAGTCATCGAGATGGCGAAGCTGCGCGGGATGCGGACGCGGTATTGTAGCTCGGAGTAAAGGATGTGCCCCGGCTCGTCGCCCGGCGAGCCGATGCGGAAGTCGATCGGCTCGCGGATGACGGCGAAGGTCTGACCCTGGCTGTTGCGGAACCAGCGGCGCTCGCCTCCCGGCGGCTCGCGGCCCAGGGCGTCGTTCAACTCGGCCAGTTGCGCCGCCCGGCCGTAGCGCTGCAAAAGGAATTGCGCCGCCGAATGAATACCGGGATCGGGGTCCGTTTTATAAAGCTCAGCCGCCCGTGCCGCGATCTCGTCGGCGCGGCCGGTGGCTCGCAGGGGAGCGTCCTCTTCCGATTGGGTCGTGGCGGCGGAATATTCAGCCAGGGCCAAAAGCAGGGCGCGGCGTACGGACACGTCCGGCTCGACGGGGAGGCGGTCGAGCAGCAGGCCGGGCTCGGTGTCGGTGCGAGAGAGGATGTGAATCAGCCAGCCGCGCACGCGCGGCTCTGGCGTTAGAGGCAGCAAGGACCAGACGGCCGACGGCTCGCCCAGTTGCAGGAGGGCCGTCGCCGCCCGCGCCTGGCGCTTGGCCAGATCTTCGCGGGCCTGTTCAGTCGGGATCGGCCGGTGCCAGACCGAGGCGGTCTCGAAGCGACCAGCGGGGGCATTCCAGGCCACCGACAGCGCGACGGGACGGTAGCCCTCGTTCGCCATCTGCCGGCAGCGCCTCTTTATGCTCGGCCGGAGAGAATCCGCGACACTCACGCGACTGCCGCCCCGCCTTGCCGTTCCACCACACGCCCGAGTAACGCGGCGGGTTGTCCTCCCCGGTCAGGACGACCCGCACGTCGGTCTGATACCAACCCCTGGCGAGCAGGCCTTCGTATTCGGCCGCGCTGGCGTCCCATCGATCATCGTATTCCGGGCCGGCGGAGGTGAATTTCCACCGGATCGAGCTGTGTCGTCTCTGTCCGTCGGGGTCGAAGGCTACCAGGTTCGAGCGCGGAACGAACCCCCGACTGAGCAGCGGTCCCCAATAATCACCGTGGCGCTTCTCGGGCGCTTCGATGTACAGCGCGGCGTCCATCAGGTTCGCCGCGGGCGTGACCCAGAGGGCCGTGAAGGTCCGGTCGGCGCCGTTCTCGGCCCGCCACGCCAGATCGACGGGTATGAGGCCCTTGCGGCGAACGGCCGCGTCCTTCCGTTGCACATCCGAAGCTGTTGCGCCCTTGACCCAATCCCAGGATCGACCGTCGCGCACCCAGATTGCCGCCACCCGCGGGCCGTCTTGCGTGTCGAAGGGTCGCAGGCAGCTCGGACGATATCCCGCTCCATTCAGCTCTTGGGTCAGGGATTCGAAGTCGGCCAGCGGCAGTGTTTGGCAAAAAGCGAATCGCTCCGTCAACATCCCCTGCGCCGCTTCGAGCGCTTCGCGGACGGTGCGGGCGGGCGCGGGTCGGTCGGTTATCGAAACGTCGTTCCAATCTCCTTGCGGCTGGCGTTGCAATTCCGTGGTGAGCCGAGCGACCGCGTGCGCCCGATCGCGCCGCAGGGATTCAACCAGGAGACCAAAGGAGCGCTGATCGGCTTCGAGGATCAATTCGGCGAGCAAGGGGGTGTCGTCGGCGGCGTAGTCGGCGAGGATGCTCGTGATGAACGAGCGCGTCCGGGCCGGTGTAGTGCCGTCGCGGAAAAGTTTGGTCAAGGGTGGCACAAGCGGGCGGCGAAGCGGCCGGAGCGACTGCATCCACTGGCCGGCGTGCAGCGGGTTTTTCTCGGCGACGAAGTCGGCCGCGAGGGCGTCGGCGACACCCGCCCAGCGCGGGTCGTCGGGAGCGAACGCCGCCAGCAAACACGCGGCCCGCAAACGTCTGTCGGCGGGAGACTGTCGGTCCCGAAGGACGAGCCAGTAAACATCCGCGAGACGGGCGTGGTAGGGCCGCAACGCATCGGCGAGGACGGGCAATTCCTCGGGATCGGCGGTATAAACCGCTCTCGATAACGATGCCGCCCGGTCGGGTTCGCTCGGCAAAAGTGCCAGGCTGGCGAGCAACTTCTCTCGGGGCGGCCGGTCGGGATCGTCCGCGATGGTGCGCAGCATCGGCTCGGCGATGTGGCGATGATGGTCGAAGTCGGCCAACAGACGCGGCAGCTCGGCAGGCTCGGCGTGGAGCAAGCGCTCGGTCGCCGTTTGGGCCAGCACCGCGTCACGCTGGTCGAGAAAAGTCTTCCAGCCGGCTGCCCCGAAATACCCCAGCGCGATAAGCAAGAGCAACCAGACCGCCGCCCGAATGGCGTGCCACCGGGTGGCCGCCCGCATCATGCGGCGTTGGGTGGGCGTCCAGCTATCGCTCCGCGTCCACAAGAGCGCGTCGAGCCAGCCCCACAAGGAAGGCAGGTGACGGCGCTCCGTTCGTGCGCCCCACAAGGCGGCCTGGTCGGCCAGACGCAACTCGGCCCGGCCGCGCAGCGTTTCGCGCTGCTTGCTCGTTAGCCAGCGGCGCAGCGGTTCCACGAGGTAATCGTGCGCCAGTTGATAATAGACTTCGCTTTCGCCCGGTGCCCGCGCGCCGGCCGGCTGTTCCGGCTCCGTCGGCGTGATGAGGCGCAAGCGAGTGTCGAGGATGTGGAGCAGCTCCGCGAAGTCCTGCGGCTGGTCCGCGTAGCCGGACACTTCGAGCAGTTTACGGCGCGGTTGCAACCGGCCGCGGATGCCGCTGCCGGCTTCCGGCAACAGCGCGCCCAGCACGGCACGAGCCGCCTTCTGGTGCAAGCGCTGTTCCGGCGGGGCCGTCGCCGCCGCGAACGATTCCTCCAGGAACAACACGCCGATGCCCTTGGCCCCGCCGACCGACTCCAGGGTCGCCGGCACCCACGGCTTGCCCTTGACCATCTCCGCGAACAGGCTCAATCGCACCGGCACGACTTCGTTGTCCTGCGCCAGGCCGGCGACGGCCTGTTCCAGAAAACGCTTTTGCTCCGCGCTCGCCTCTCCTTCCGGCAGGGCGCCGTACGCGCGGCCAAACGCCGCGAGAACTCGGCGCGCATGCCCCAGGTCGAAACGGTCCACCGCGGCCGAGTTTTCGCCCTCGCGCAGCGGCACCTCCAGCTCGCGTAAAAAACGGATGAGCGACATCCAGAAATCGTCGCGTACCAGCAGCACGCACTGGACCCGTCCGCCATCGCATTGCCGCAGGGCCTGCAACAGCGCCCGTGCCGGGGCATGTTCGGGAGACCACACCCCCGCGCCAGAGGTGATCGGCCGGGCGTGCAACCACTGCTCGAACTGGTCGAGGACCACGACGATTTTCTTGCCGGCCGGCAAGAGCCGGCCGCGGCGGAGGTACGCCAGCGTTTCGACCAACCCGGCCGACTCCGGCAGATCGGGACAGCGCTGGCGCAAGCCGCGCAGCAAACGCTGCTCCGTATCATCGGGCGTGGCCTCGACGTAGACCGACATCACATGGTTGGACAGTCGCGGCAACAGTCCCGCTTTCACCAGGGACGATTTGCCACAACCGCTGGGGCCGTACAGCACGCCCAGGCGGAACGTCTTGTCCGCGTCGGTTTCCTCCAGATGTTGACGCCAGAAACGCACGCTGTCGGGCAAGCCGTCGCGGCCGCACGGACCGGGCAGGAGCTTGAGGAAGAAGTCCGCGTCGCCGGAATCGAAGGAGCGCAATCCCTTGGGCACGACCTTGAGCGCCAGACCGTGCGCGCTCGGCATCGGTAGGGTGGGCCGAGGAACGAGGCCCAACACAGCGCTTCCGGTGGGCCTCGAAGACTCGGCCCACCCTACCTGTTCAGCCAACCAGTTGCGCAGGTCCTCGGCCAGTTCGCGCGCGGTGGCGTGGCGATCGGAGGCACGCTTGCTGAGCGCTTTGAGGCAAATGCGCTCCAGCTCGCGCGGGATGGTGTCGTCGATGTGGCGGAGGGACGTCGGCTCGCGCGTCTTGATCAATTCGAGCAGGGCGTGGTGGTCGTCGGCCTGGAAAGGCCGCTGCCCGGCCAGCAACTCGTAGAGGACCGTGCCGAGACTGTAAATGTCGGAGCGAAGGTTGACGAGGTGGCCTTCCTCGCGGGCCTGTTCGGGACTCATGTAGGCCGGGGTGCCGGCACAGACGGGGCCAAGGCCGAAATCCTGGTCGCGCAAGGCCAAGCCGAAATCAACGAGAATGGGTCGGTCCTCGGCCACGAGCATGATGTTGGCCGGCTTGACATCGCGATGCACCATGCCGCGCTGGTGGGCGTGGTGCAGGGCGTCGGCCACGTTGGCGATCAGGCCCGCCGACTCCGCGTAGGACAGCCGGCCATGCCGGACGCGGGCGGCGAGATCCAGTCCGACAATAAACTTGGAGACCAGATAACAGAGGCCGTCCTCCCGGCCCACGTCGTAGATCGGCACGATGGCGGGATGGTCGAGTTTGGCGAGGATTCGGCCCTCTTTGAGAAACGCCTCCACGTCCTCGGGCGTGTTGACGCGATGGGGATGGGCGATCTTGATGGCGACATCGCGCTGCAACTC
The DNA here is from genome assembly GCA_963767535.1 of uncultured Planctomycetota bacterium. Lineage (GTDB taxonomy): Bacteria > Planctomycetota > Planctomycetia > Gemmatales > Gemmataceae > JAJPHU01. The sequence continues at coordinate 548,696 of CAVYEC010000003.1, read as the reverse complement.
CTCGTCGCGCCCCTTGAAGACCATGCCGAACCCGCCGCTGCCCACCCGCGATTGGATGCGGTAGCGGCCGATCCGTTCCCGATCCAGCGCCGGCGGGGCCAGCACGGTACGGGGATCGACGGGGGAGGGCACACCGGCCGCAACCTGGCCTTCGGAGACCGTCAGACCGCCCGACCCCGCGGACGAGGCAGGTGGACGGTTGGGCAGCGTTGGGGCCGTCTCTTCGGGAGGCGGTTGCCCCACGCCGGTTGGCGGGCGCGGGGGAATGTGGTCGGTGGTCCGATCGGGGGGGGTGGGGCCGTTCATGCCGGAACTCGTCGTGAAGTCGTTGTCGGCACCACGTTAGCGACGCCTGGGATCGGCAAACGAGCCTACAATTTCCGAACCATCGTGGATCATTCGTGCCATGAACCCGCTTATCGTACACTCCGCGGAATGGACAAGCAATAACGCAAGCCGCTGCCCGGCTTTTTTTCGGAAAATGCTTTTCCCGAATGGGGTAGAATGGATTGATGGAGTGACGAAACGGTAGCACCGGAATCCCGTCTCTCCGCACGAGGCCCTTTCTCATGTTCCCCCGTGTCGTGCGCCAGCTCCTTCTGCCCATGCACGAAGCGCTCCTGGGGCGTTCGACGTTTTCCATCTGGCGTCAGCTGGAGACGCAACCAAATCCCGATCCGGAGTGGGTTCGCAAGGTACAGTGGGAGGGGTTGACGAAAATACTCACGCACGCGCGCGAGCATATTCCCTACTGGCGAGACCGCCTGGCGGACATCCGACCCGACGCGGATCTCTCGACCGTGCCGGTCCTGACGCGGGCGGAAATCGGCCGGCATCGGGAGGCGATGCGCTGGCGCGCTGCGCCGGCAAGGTGTTGATGCACCGTTCGGGCGGCACCACGGACGACAACCTGACTTTTTACTGGGGCCGAACCCGGCAGAGTTGGGACCGGGCCATGCGTTACCGCGGCCTGGCCCGGCACGGCATCTTTCCGGGCGATCGCATCCTTCACATCTGGCCGCGCTATCCCGCTCGCAGCCGGCGCGACCGGCTCCTGCAAGTTTTGCGCGATTGGCGCGATCAACTGACGAACGACGAAGTGATCGACGCGCGGCCCCTCTCGCCGCAGCGACTCGATGTCGTCCTGCACGAATGTTTGTCCTATCGGCCGAAACTTCTCATCGGTTATCCGAGCTGGCTGACGGCGCTGGCCGAGCGTGTCCGGGCCGCTCATCCGCACTTTCGTCTGAACGATCTGCGGCTGATTTTGTGTACCGGAGAAGTTCTGTTCGACTTCCAAAGGCGAATCATCGGGGAGACGTTCGGCGTGCGCGTGGCGCAGGAGTACGGTTCGCAGGATGCCGGCCTGATCGCCCATGAAGACCCAACGGGGCATCTGCGACTGAACGCCGAGCAGATGGCGGTCGAGATCCTGCGCGACGGGAAACCGGCGGCGCCGGGCGAGTTGGGCGAAGTCGTTGTAACGCACTTTTACATGGAGATCATGCCGTTCATTCGCTACGCCACCGGCGACGTGGTGCGCCGGCCGAATACGGAGGAGGGAGACGGAACCGGCTTGCCCGTGTTCCCCGTACCGGAGGGACGGACCAGCGATATGCTGGCCACGACGGAGGGCGAGCTTTGCCCCATGCGTCCGGTGGTCGAGAGGCTTGTCGCGGAGACGGGCCTGCGCGACTTCAGCCTATATCAGCCCGAACCCAACCGCGTGGTAGTGCTGTTCGTGGACCGAGCGGACACGGCAAAGACACTCCGCCGGGCGGCGGAGGAGATAATGCGTTCTTTTCTGGGGAGCGAGCTGCGTTTGGAGTGGCGTGGCGGCAGCCGGTTTGAGCCGTTCACCAGTGGAAAAAAGCGGTTCGTGTGCGGCCTGCCAGGGATGCGCCTCGTCGGACACGACCGGGAGTCGGGGTTAGCGCGGGCACGGGCCTGGCCGCAGTGGTTGGAGAAGAATGTAAGCACGATACCGTTTAGCGACGCTTCGTAGAAGCGTGCGAGACCCACACGCTTCTACGAAGCGTCGCTGATCACGGAGATTCTCATGGCGGACGCCCCATCCGGCAGCCATCGAGCGTTGCTTGTCTTCGCCGAGGACTGGGGCCGGCATGTTTCCAGCGCAACATATCATCCGGCATCTGCTCGACCGACATGCGGTTTACTGGGTCAACACGATCGGCACGCGCCGCCCGGCCTGGAACCTCCGCACGGTGTCGCGCGGGTTGGAGAAGCTCCGTCAATGGCTGCGTGTGCCGAGCTACCCGACACCAAGCACGGCGAACCCGCGCGTCCTCAGTCCCGTCATGTGGCCGTGGTTCTCGACCTCGCTGGACCGCAGGATCAACCGAGCGCTGTTCTGCGCCAACTGACGCCGCTGGTGAAGTCGTTGCCGGAGCCTCCCGTCGCCATCACGAAGATTCCGATCGTCGCGGACCTGATGGGCTGCTTGCCGGTGCGACACTGGGTTTATTTCTGCGTGGACGATTTCAGCGAATGGCCCGGCCTGGACCGAACCGCCCTGGGCCGCATGGAGGAACTCGTCATTGCACGCGCGGATCGCCTCGTGACGGTCAGCGAAGTCCTTCAGCAGCGATTAACCCGCCTGGGTCGCCAGGCGAACTTGCTGACGCACGGCGTGGATTTCACTTTCTGGCAGACGAATACGGGCGCGGAGCCGTTGCCCGGCGTGACGAAATGGGAGCGGCCGTGGATCGTCTTCTGGGGCGTGATCGACCGGCGCATGGACACGGCGTTTGTGCGCCGGTTGGCGGAGGAGATGACGGAAGGCACCATCCTTTTGGCCGGACCCGAGGCGGAGCCGGATCCGGCCTTGATCGGTTGCCGGCGTGTGGTTCGTCTGGGGCCGGTGCCGTTCGCGCAGCTGCCGCGCCTGGCCCGCGAGGCGGCGGTCCTCATCATGCCTTACGCCGACCTGCCGGTCACACGGGCAATGCAGCCGCTCAAGCTGAAGGAATATCTTGCCACCGGCAGGCCAGCCGTGGTTCGCGATCTGCCGGCGACGCGCCCTGGGCCGATTGCTTGGACCTGGTGGCCACGCCGGAGGCGTTTGCGCGAGTTGTGCATCTGCGCCTCAAGACCGGCCTGCCGTCTTCTCAAGCGCTGGCCCGCCAACGACTGACCGGCGAAAGCTGGGCCGAGAAGGCGCGTCTCTTCGCAACCTGGGCATGGATGGAAGCGCGAGATCTGTTTAGCCGCGAGCCGTAGGCGAGCGCGCCGCGCGCTCGCCTACGGCTCGTGGCTAAACGGGAACAACCCTTTCGGCGGCGGTGGTTGTCGCCGTGTTTCCCTCGTGTACAATCCGCTCATCCTCTCGGTGGGACGATAAGACGATCAACTCAAGGGCCGACCACACCATGAAACTTCGACTTCTTTCGCTCGTTCTCTTCGGATGCTCGCTCGGAGTGGGGATGCTGGCCGGCTGCGGGCAGCCGCCCGCGCAGGATGCGTCTTCCGAACCGCCGGTGATCCCCGTCAGTCAGCCCGTCCAGCGGAACGTCACCGACTTCGTGGACTACACCGGACGGCTGGCCGCGATCAACTCCGTGGACATCCGCCCGCGCGTCACCGGCTATCTGACGAAGATGCCCTTCAAGGAAGGGGCCGAGGTCAAGAAGGACGATCTGCTCTTCGAGATCGACCCGCGTCCCTATCAAGCACTCGTCGATCAGGCCGAGGCGCAGGTCAATCAAAACAAGGCCCGGCTCCGCCTGGCGAAGGCCAACAACATTACGCGCCAAGACCGTCGCCAGCCCGCGAACCGGGCGCCTTCTCGCTACAGGAACTCGACACCTACCAGGCGCAGGAACTGGAGGCCGACGCCTCGCTCAAGTCCGCGCAGGCCAGCCTGGAAACTTACAAGCTCAACCTCAGTTTCTGCGAGGTCAAGTCGCCTATCGACGGGCAGCGTCAGCCGCTATTACTACACGCTCGGCAATCTCGTCAACCAGGACCAGACGCCGTTGACCTCGGTGGTGTCGCAGGATCCGATCTACGCCTACTTCGACATGGATGAGCGCACGGTGTTGATGATCCGCAAGCGCATCAACGAGGGCAAGATCAAGGCTCCCAAGAACACCACGGAAATCCCCGTTTTTCTGGCCCTGGAAGGAGAAAGCGACTTTCGCCATCAGGGAACGCTTAATTTCATTAACAATCAGGTCAACCCCAACACCGGGACCATCACTGTGCGCGGGCGCTTCGACAATCCCAAGCCGCCGGAGGGCCGGCGGCTCTTGATGGCCGGGATGTACGTGCGCATCCACCTACCGATCGGCCAACCTCATGCGGCGCTGCTCGTCGCCGACCGAGCCATCGGCTCGGACCAGGGGTTGAAGTTCGTTTACGTGGTGGATGCCGAGCACAAGGTGCAATACAAGCGCGTCACGCCGGGATCACTGCAAGAGGACGGTCTGCGCGTGGTCGAAGGAATCGAGCCGGACGATTGGGTCGTGGTGGGTGGTTTGCAGCAGGTTCGGCCGCGCATGGAGGTCGAGCCGGAGGAAATCCCCATGCCGACCATCGGCACCGGCCAGGCCCCGCCGCCCGTCTCCTCCAAGCCCCAGCCACCGCCCACTAAAAGGATGAAGGAGGAAGGATGAAGGATGAATCAAGACATTCTGATTCATCCTTCATCCTTCCTCCTTCATCCTTGCTAGGTGGCGGACATGATTTCACGCTTCTTCATCGACCGTCCGATCTTCGCGACGGTGCTGTCGATCGTCATCACCCTGACGGGCGTTATTGCCCTGCGCTCGCTGCCGATGGCGCAGTATCCACGGATCACGCCGCCGGGCGTGTCCGTGTCCATCGCCTATCCGGGTGCCAGCGCCCAGGTCGTGTCGGACACCGTGGCCGCCCCGATCGAGCAGCAGGTCAACGGCGTGCCGGGCATGCTGTACATGTCGTCGCAGTGCGGCAACGACGGCTCGTACACCCTGACCGTCACGTTCGACCTCGACACCGACCTCAACACCGCCCTCGTGTTGGTGCAAAACCGCGTCACGCTGGCCATGCCGCAGCTGCCCAACTCGGTGCAAATGCAAGGCATCACGATCAAGAAAAAGACTCCGGACATCTTGCTAGTAGTCAATTTCTATTCGCCGGACGGCCGCTATGACGACATTTACCTGAGCAATTACGCCTACATCAACGTCCGCGACGAGCTGTTCCGCGTGGAAGGCGTTTCGGACATCAACATCCTGGGCGAGCGCGATTACAGCATTCGAGCCTGGCTCGATCCGCAAAAATTGGCGTCGTGTAACATGACGCCCCTGGAAGTGGCTGCGGCGATCCGCAGCCAGAATATCGAAGCCCCGGCGGGGCAGTTCGGCCAGCCGCCGACGGAGCGCGGGCAATCGCTTCAGATCCCGCTTGATACATTAGGCCGGCTGAGCGATCCGGAGCAGTTCGGCGACATCATCATCAAGGTCGGCCTGGGTGGTCAGTTCGTGTCCTCTCAGCCGGCCCCGTATGTGCCCACTGCTCCGCCGCCGGGCAGCAGCACGACCAACGGCGGCACCCAGCCCGGCAACTCGCTCAGCAGCGGCTCGCTCAGCCTGACGATGAACAGCGGCAACAGGACGAACACCACTTCGCCGACGGTCAGCACGACCAGCAGCAGCCCCACGAGCGGTAACACATCAAGCAGCAGCACGCCGGGCATTGCGACCACGAGCCGGCAGGATGCGACCACCGCATCCACCACAGCCAATAACGCAGCGCTGGGCCGCGGCCTTCAGACTCCGCCCTCGGGCGGCATGAGTAGTAGCGTGAGCAGTTCGGGTACAACGAGCGGCCTGCCGGGCGGAACTACTCCGGGAATCGGTTATGGACCGCCGCGTGGAGTGACATCCAGCATCGTCCGCCTCCGCGACGTGGCCCGCGTCGAGATGGCCGCCAAGAACTACAACCAGGCCAGCACGTTCGACGGCAAACCCTCCGTCGGACTCGCCGTCTATCAACTGCCCGGCACCAACGCGCTCGACGTGGCCGACGCCGTGCGGGCCAGGATGAAAGAACTCAAGGAGCGCTTCCCCGACGGCGTGGACTACGACATCGCCTACGACATCACGCCGTTTGTCCGCGAATCCATCACGGACGTGGTGCGGACGCTCCTGGAGGCGGTGGTCCTGGTGGCCGTCGTGGTGCTGTTGTTTTTGCAAAATTGGCGGGCGGCGCTGATCCCACTTCTGGCCGTGCCCGTCGCCATCATCGGCACCTTCGCGGTCATGGCCGCGCTGGGCTTCAGCCTCAATAATATCTCGCTGTTTGGATTGGTGCTGGCGATCGGCATCGTCGTCGATGATGCGATCGTGGTGGTGGAGAACGTCGAGCGCTGGCTGGAGCACGGACACCCGCCGCGCGAGGCCGCACGAAAGGCGATGGACGAAGTGACCGGCCCCGTCATCGCCGTGGCATTGGTGCTGTGCGCCGTGTTCGTGCCGTGCGCGTTCATCTCCGGTATCACTGGGCAGTTCTTCCGCCAGTTCGCCGTCACCATCGCCGTCTCCACGGTGATTTCCGCATTCAATTCACTGACGCTGAGTCCGGCGCTGGCGGCCATCCTGCTCAAGCCGCGCGGCGGCCGCCGCGATCCGTTGACCTTGTTTCTGGACGTGACGTTGGGTTGGCTGTTCTGGCTGTTCAACGCGACGTTCCGTGCCGGCACAGCGGCTTACGCATGGTCGGTAGGACACCTGCTGCGGGTCAGCATCGTGGTGCTGACCGTGTACGGCGGCTTGCTGGGGCTGACGTATTGGGTCTTCCAACACGCTCCCACCGGATTCATTCCGCAGCAAGATCAGGGCCGGCTGATCGTCAACGTCGAGTTGCCCGATTCGGCATCGCTACAACGCACACAGGAAGCGGTGGCCCTGGTCGAGCAGATCACCCGCGAGACGAAGGGCGTGGCCCACACCGTAACCGTATCCGGGATGTCCTTTTTGCTGTCGGCCAACAGCTCCAATTTCGGCTCGTTGTTCGTCATCCTCGATCCTTTCGACCAGCGGACGACTCCCAACTTGCGCGACACGGCCATCATGGCCCGGCTTCGCCGCGAGTGGTCCAAGCGTGTCAAGGACGCGCGCGTGACCGTCTTCGGAGCGCCGCCGATCCCCGGCCTCAGCGTGGCCGGCGGTTTCAAGCTCATGGTCGAGGACCGCGGCGCGCTGGGATTGCCGAACCTGCAAGAACAGACCGAGAAACTGATCGGCAACGGCCCGCCGAACCCCTCCGGGATGCGGGCCGACCGCGCCCTACTCGGCGTCAACACGCAGTTTCGCTCGAACACACCGCAACTGTACATGGACATCGACCGCACCAAGGTCGAATCGCTCGGCGTGTCACTCGACGACGTGAACCAGACATTGCAGATGTACCTTGGCTCTCTTTACGTCAATAGCTTCAACATCTTTGGCCGCTACTGGCAGGTGACGATCCAGGCGGAGGGCCAATACCGCTCGCATGTGGAAGACATCAACCTGCTGGAAGTGCGCAACAAGAAGGGGCAGATGGTGCCCCTGGGCACGCTGGTCCACGTGCGCGGCGTGAGCGGTCCCGTCATGGTGACGCGCTACAACCTCTACCCCTCCGCCGCGATCACGGGCATGATTCACCCGGCCGTCAGCAGCGGGCCGGTCATCGCCTCCATCGACGAGCTATCCCGGCAAACCCTGCCGCGCTCGATGAAGGCGGAATGGACCGAGCTGATGTTCATGCAAATCCGCGCGGGCAACACGGCGATGTACGTCTTCGCCTTGGCGGTGGTGTTTGTCTTTCTGGCGCTGGCGGCGCTGTACGAAAGCTGGGCGATGCCGCTGGCGGTAATCCTGGTGGTGCCGTTGTGTCTGCTCTGCTCCGTCGCCGGCGTACTGCTCAGCCACAAGCCCGTCGATATCTTCGTGCAGATTGGCCTGGTCGTGCTGGTCGGCCTGGCGTGCAAAAACTCGATCCTCATCGTCGAATTCGCCCAGCAGCTGCGCCATCAAGGCCGGTCGCGCTTCGACGCCACCGTGGAGGCGTGCCGGCTGCGTCTGCGGCCGATCCTGATGACTTCGTTCGCCTTCATCCTCGGCGTCCTGCCGCTGGTCATCGCGCACGGGGCCGGGGCGGAGATGCGCCGCTCGCTGGGGACCGCCGTGTTCGCCGGGATGCTGGGCGTGACACTGTTCGGCATTCTCCTGACGCCGGTGTTCTTCTACGTCATCGCCTGGCTCGGCGAGACGCGCTTCCTGACGAACCTCACGACGCGCTGGGTCGGCTCGGCACTGGCGGGCGGATTGCTGGGCAGCGCGGTGGGTTACTGGCTGGCGAAACTCGGCGTCGGCCGCTTGCCGCAGGCGCCGCTGGCCGGTTTCGCGATCGGCGTGGTGCTGGCGCTATTGATTCCCGCGATTGGCCGCAGGATCAGGGGAGCCACTGGCGGACGACCGCCGGCTGCAACTCCTTGACAGGCGGACGGGAGATGGCCAGAATTATGGCCATCATGGCACGGCAGCAGCCTTACACCTTGGCCTTCGCCTCCGTGGTCACGAAGCACCTGCGGGCCATCGACGCGAAATACCACGCCCTCATTCGCGAGAAGATCGGAGAGCGACTACGGTTCACGCCAAGTTCCGAGGCGACGAATCGCAAGCCGTTGCGGCAGCCAGCCCTGTTCGCGGCAACCTGGGAGATCCGCTTCGGCCCGGACAACCGCTTTCGTGTCCTGTATGACATCGACGAAGAAGCCCGCACGGTCCAGATCCTGGCTATCGGGGAGAAGCAGCGGGAGCGACTATTGATCGGCGGGGAGGAGGTGCAATTATGAAGATCGCATCGGTAGCGGAAGTAAAGTCTCAGTTCAGCGCCTTCCTGAAGGCCAGCGAGGGTGGGCCGGTCGTGGTGACGCGCAACGGCCGGCCGGTCGCGGTCATTGTCGGCGTGCAAGACGAGGAGGAAATCGAGCGCCTTCTGCTGGAGTATTCGCCGCGCCTCCGGGCCATCTTGGAGCGCTCCCGCCAACAGTTTCGTGAAGGTCAGTGGCTCAGCGAAGAAGAGTTCTGGACCCAGGTCGAGGAGACTCGCCCCTCCAAAGGATCGGCGAAACCAAAGAAGAAAAAGCCTGATCGCCCTTGCAGACGTGGAGGTTCTGAATGAAGAGACTCCAAATCGCTCACGCTGGCTTGACGCTTCTGCTTCTTATCGCCGTCATAGTCCTTGCAACTCTGCTCCTTGAGGGAGTCATCGAGGTTCGCATCCGGCCGAGGGAGAATGCACCTCAGCACCATCCGGATATCGAGGCCGGTGGGGTGAAGCGCGATTACTGGTCGTGCGCGGTGCGCACCCGAATATGGAGTATCCAATCTGCGAAGGACGGAACATCATTGGACGGGCTGATGAGCAGCCCGTCGAGATTGACTTGGAGTTCCAGGAATTCGCCCCGGATCGGATCTGGACCTCCCGTCAACACGCAGCCATCACTTGTAAAGGGGGAACTTTGGTGATCGAGGATCTCGGCAGCGCGAACGGCACCTACGTAAACCGCCGGCGAGTTCCGCCTGGGGAAAAAAAGCCATTGGGGGCGGGGGATATTGTTCAGATTGGTGAAGTGCAATTAAAGGTGGTGCTTTAACCAATGGAGTATAGACAGCGGATGGCGACAATTCGCTTATCCAAAGCCGAATGGGGCAAATCCTGGCGCGCGATGATCGAAGTTGCGCCGGTACGACTGATCGCAGACGATCCTGTCTACGAAGTCCTGCCGACTCATCTGGAGGTGTTGACCGCTCGAGGGTTCACTTACGAGGTCGTGCCGGTGCGTTCACGCCAGATGGATAAACGGCGACATAGTACGGACGATTAGGAACGCGGCTCGCCGCCAACCCTTCCGACGGAGAGCAATCCTCGTGATCTCGCACTTTTTCATCGACCGTCCGATTTTCGCCTCCGTCCTGTCCATCGTCATCACGCTGGCGGGTTTCGTGGCCCTGATCGGTCTGCCGGTGGCGCAGTATCCGGACGTGACGCCGCCGACTGTGCTGGTGACGGCCGTCTATCCGGGCGCCAACTCCCGAACCGTGCTCGATACCGTGGCCGCGCCGATCGAGGCGCAGGTCAGCGGCGTCGAGAATATGTTGTATATGTCGTCGCAATGCACCAACGACGGCACCTACAACCTGACCGTCACCTTCAAGATGGGCATGGATTCGGACATGGCGCAGGTACTGGTGCAAAACCGCGTCTCGCTGGCGTTGCCGGTCATCCCCTCGCTGGTGCAGCGCGAGGGAATCAACGTCCGCAAGATGTCGCCCAGCACCATGATGATCGTCAACCTCGTCTCGCCCAACGGCCGATACAGCGATCTCGACCTGAGTAACTACGCCACCATCGAAATCAAGGATGAGTTGGGTAGACTTCCGGGCGTCGCGGGCATCACCTACCTCGGCCAGCGCGATTACAGCATGAGGGCCTGGCTCGATCCCACGAAGATGGCGTCGCTGGGCATCAGCGCGATGGACGTGGTCAACGCCATCAACTCGCAGAATTTGCAGGTCGCCGCCGGGCAGATCGGCCAGCAGCCGGTGCCGCGGGGACAGCAGTTCCAGTTGACGATCAACACGCTGGGCCGGCTGGTCGATCCGGAGCAATTCGGCGACATCATCCTCAAGGTAAGCCAGAGCAGCGCGGGCGGCTCGGCGAGTGATTCAGGCTCTTCCGGTAACGACCAGGGCGGTTCGTCCTCGTCGGGTGCGTCGGGTCAATCGGGGCAGGGGAGTACACAGGGGGGACAGACGGTGCCGGCGCAGGTGGCGAGTATCGTCCGGCTGCGCGACGTGGCCCGCGTCGAGCTGGGGGCGCAGCAATACGATCAGTCCTCCACGCTGGACGGCAAGCCATCTGTCGCCCTGTCGATCTTTCAGTTGCCCGGCTCCAACGCCTTGCAGACGACTCGGGGCGTCTATGCCAAAATGGAAGAGCTGAAAAAGCGCTTTTCGGAAGGGATGGATTACGAGATCGTTTACGATACGACGCCGTTCATCCGCGAGTCGATCAACGAGGTCTTCAAGACCCTGCGCGACGCGATCATCCTGGTGGCCATCGTCGTCTTGGCCTTCCTGCAAAACTGGCGGGCCACGTTGATCCCGCTCGTCGCTGTGCCCGTCGCCATCGTCGGCACCTTCGCGGTCATGGCCGCGCTGGGCTTCTCGCTCAACAACCTGTCGCTGTTCGGCCTGGTGCTGGCCATCGGCATCGTCGTCGATGATGCGATTGTGGTGGTGGAAAACGTGGAGCGCTGGCTCGAACACGGTCTTCAGCCGCGCGAGGCGGCGCGCAAGGCGATGGACGAAGTGACCGGCCCCGTCGTCGCCGTGGCGTTGGTGCTGTGCGCCGTATTCGTGCCGTGCGCCTTCATCGGTGGCATCACTGGGCAGTTCTTCCGTCAGTTCGCTGTCACTATCGCCGTCTCGACCGTCTTCTCCGCGCTCAATTCGCTGACGCTCAGCCCCGCGCTGGCGGCCATCCTGCTCAAGCCGCGCGGAGCGGCCCGCGACCCGCTGACCCGATTTCTCGACCTGATCCTCGGCTGGTTCTTCCGGCTTTTCAACCTGACCTTCAATACCGGGACCGCGATTTACACGCGCATGGTGGGGGGCCTCTTGCGCGTCAGTATGCTCGCCCTGCTCGTCTACGGCGCACTCCTTGCGCTAACGTACTGGGGTTTCCAGCGCGCCCCGACCGGCTTCATCCCGCAACAGGACAAGGGCTACATCCTCCTCAATGTGCAGCTTCCCGACTCGGCCTCGGTGGAACGCACGCGCCGGGTCATGGCCCGCATCGAGTCCATTGCCCACGAGACGCCGGGCGTGGCGCATACGCTCGGCATCTCCGGGCAATCGCTGATCCTGAGCGCCAACGCGCCCAACCTCGGCTCGATGTACGTCCTGCTCAAGGGCTTTGAAGACCGGCACGGCGCGGATCTGTCGGCGGACGCCATCGCGGCCAAGCTGCGGCGCGCTGCCGGCGCGAGGTGCGTGGGGCGGTGGTGACCGCTTTCGGCGCGCCGCCGATCGAGGGGCTGGGCACGACCGGCGGATTCAAGCTCATCGTCGAGGATCGCGGCAACCTCGGCCTGGACCAACTCCAGCACGTCAGCGATCGGATCGTCGAGCGGGGCAACAAGACGCCGGGTTTGCAGGGGCTTTTCAACAGCTCGCGCGCCAACGCCCCCTGGCTCTATCTCGAGATCGACCGCACCAAGTGCCTCGCCCTGGGCGTGCCACTCGACGAGGTCTTCAACACGCTGCAAGTGAACGTCGGCTCCTACTACGTCAACAACTTCAACGAGTTCGGCCGGACCTGGCAGGTCAACGTCCAGGCCGACCCCGGCTTCCGTGACCGCGTCAGCGACATCCGGCAATTGCAAGTTCGCAACAACCAGGGGCAGATGGTCCTCCTCGGAACGATCCTGTCGGTGCGCGATACGACCGGCCCGGTGATGATCCTGCGCTACAACATGTACTCGGCCGCCGCCATTACGGGCAACACCATGCCGGGCACCAGTTCGGGACAGGCCGTCGCGCTGATGGAAGAGATCGCGCGAAAAGAAATGCCGCGTTCGATGGTCTTCGCCTGGACCGAACTGACCTTCATGCAGCAGCAAGCCGGCAGCACGGCGATGTACGTCTTCGCCTTGGCCGTGGTGTTCGTGTTTTTGGTACTGGCGGCGCAGTACGAAAGCTGGAAATTGCCGCTCGCGGTCATCCTCGTCGTGCCGATGTGTTTGCTCTGCTCGCTGGCGGGCGTGGCGATCGCGCGGATGGACGTGAGCATCTTCACGCAGATTGGGTTGGTGGTGCTGGTCGGTTTGGCCAGCAAGAACGCCATCCTCATCGTCGAGTTCGCCAAGCAGCGCCAGGAAGCGGGTGTATCTCGGCGCGAGGCGACGCTGGAAGCGTCACGGTTGCGTCTACGGCCGATCCTGATGACCTCGTTCGCCTTCATCCTCGGCGTCGTGCCGCTGGTGATCGCCAGTGGGGCCGGCGCCGAGATGCGCCGTGCGCTGGGCACGGCAGTGTTCGCCGGGATGCTCGGCGTGACGCTGTTCGGCATCTTCCTGACGCCCGTGTTCTTCTACGTCCTCCAGTGGTTCGGCCGCGACATTCCGAGTGATACCAGTCATGCCCTGCCTATACCGCCCGATCCCGATCTGGCCCGACCTGCCGGACATGAAGAGGGCATCCAGGTGCGGCCGGATCATCCGCCACACGGTTAGCGACGCTTCGCAGAAGCGTGTTGCGCACGCTTCTGCGAAGCGTCGCCAAACAAACGTTGTTTCATTTATCGGGAACAAGGAACCAGTCGCGGTCCTCGCGGATGAGCGTTTCGGCGGGTTGCATCTTGTCGCCGGTAAGGCGCTCGATGGCCCAGCCGCAGGCGTTGCCGACGCGATCCGTGGACGGCTTGAAACCCTGGCAATACTTTTGCAAGCTGGGCAAAGTCTCCTTCGCCTTCAACCGTCCCAACGTGATGGCGCACATCCAGCGGACGCGAAAATCTTCCGGGGGAATCGAACCCATGTCGTTAAGCCTTACCTCAAGTTTCTTGGCGAGGCCGGCGTCCGTCTTGCCGTCCAGGATCAGGCCGAGCGCCCAGATCGCGGCGGCGCGACTCACCGGCAAAATTGTGGGCCAATTTGGGAACGAAGCCGCCCAGGACAGTCTCGGCGGGGCGATACTTCTGGCGGCCGAAGAACTGATGGAGCTGCGACAGTGTGTGATCGCGGACCTCGATGCTGACGGGATTCTTGCGGCCGGCCGGATCCTCGATGTCGTCCTGGACGTACTGGAGCGCGCCGGGAAGCGTCTCCGGCACGTTCAGCCGTCGCAGTCCCCAGGCGGCCGTGACTTTCACTTCGGGCCGGTTCGACCGCAACAACTCCACCATTCGCGCCGAGGCCGGCTTGTGATCGAGGAGCGTCAAGAGGATCGTTGCCTGCTCCTGCTCGCGCCAGCGGTCGCCCTTCAGACGGGCGGTCGCGTCGGAGAGGATCTGCTCGCGCCATTTCTTCTCGCCGGCCAGTTCGTGGGTATAACGCCGGGCCTTCCGGCGCACGTCGATATGCGGGTCGTCGAAACGCTCGCTCAGAAGACGTAGGTGCTTCTCCGTGGGCCGGCGGTGCAGGACATCGACGGCATAGGAGCGAATAGCAGCATCGGGACTGGCCAGAAGTTTTCCCAGGGAGGGCACGAGTAATTCCGGATCGACTTCAAAAAGTCGTGCGACGGCGAGGGCGGCCACCGCCGGCTCGGTATCCGTGGCGAGTTTCCGCAAGATCGGGATGGCTTCCGGACTGCGATGCTGACGCAAGAACGAGGCGGCGATCAGGCGAGAAACGAGGCCGCGCGGCGAGGCATCGGCGGACAACTTCGCGGCGTCCTGTTCCAGTCCCTCGGTGCGCAGTGTGCCAAGAGCGCGGGCCGCCTCCACGCGGATGGGGCCGGACTGCGCGATCGGAGAGGGCCATCTCACGGAGTCGATCCGCCGCCTTCTGCTCGCGAACCGTCGCCAGCCCCCGGATGGCCAGGACGAGATGGCGCGGGAGCGTGGCCGAGTCCCGGAGGCGATCGAGCCAAAGGGCGCGGGCGGGTTTATAGTCCCAACGGGCCAGGGCCGGCTCGATGGCGCCGCGCAGGTCGTTGTCGCCGGACTGCGCGCCGCAACAGACTGGCCTGCGCCGCCTCGCGCGCGTCCAGCTCGATCAGGGCCTGGGCGACGAGCAGGAGGACGGCGGGCGACTGGTCGGCCTTGTCGAGTTGGGCGACGAGGGCGGGGATGGTCGTCTCCATGCCCTTAACTCCACGTCGATGGGCCTCGGCGATGGCGTGGGCGGCCCGGCACTTCATGTCCACTTCCGGGCGCCCGAGCGCCCGCAGCCACAGGGCCTTGGCCCCCTCCGGGAATCGAGTCTTCACGGGCGGAAGAGGAATGTCCGGGTCGCGGTACATCGGCGAGTCGATGACCGCATCGAAATCCGCCCGGCACTCCGCGTGGTAAGCGGATATACAGAGTATCAGATACGAAGTAAGGGAAGCCATCGAGAAACGGATTAAATTAGTCCGCATAATCAGAATCCACTGTTCTCGTTTAGCCGCGAGCCGGAGGCGAGCGCGGCCGCGCTCGCCTCCGGCTCGCAGCTGAACTTATTCCGGTCGATAAAGCTGCCAGGTCCGCACGCCCAGAAAGAACAAGAGGACCACGCAGGCGGAACCGACAATCCACCAGTTGGCGGGCAGCAATTCAAACTGGACAAAACCCGGTGTGTCCGACGCTTGCAGGGCGGCGGCCACCGGGTCGATGGTCAGGGCGGCCTGGACCGTGGCGTGTCCGAACGGCGCCTCGCGGGCCAACCAGACGAGCAGCGGCCCCACGCAAAAGGCCAACAGTGCCAGGTACGAAGCGGTCGTCGAGGCGGCGGTGGAGCGAAACAGGGTGCTGGCCGCGGCGCTGACCAGCACTGCGAATACCGCCGTCAGAGCGAGACAGATGACGACGCGCTGGACTTGCTGCGCCATCGACGGCCGCACCGTCACCATCGCCACGTAGCCAGGCAGGGTGGCGCACAAGAGCAACAAGAGCGGCCAACCGACGCTCAGCAGTTTGCCGCGCAGGATCGAACCGGGAGTCAGCGGCGTCATACGTAGAAGTTGCCAGGAACCCGTTTCGCGCTCCGTGCTGATGAGGCCGGACGCCAGGCTCGGAGCGAACAGAATCAAGAGGATGATCTGGAGCAGCACGAGCGCGCCGCCGATGACCTCGACGCCCCAGCCGAGCGCCCGGAGGCGGCGATGTAGCTGAGGCCCAGCGACAGGATGGCGCACAGGGCGATCAGGCGCAACGTCCAGTGCGATCGGCCAAAGCGGCGCGAGCGAAATTCCTTCACCATGACCGGGTTGAGCCACAGGCTCATACTGCCCGAACGGCGCTGCGGATCCACCAGGAAGAAAAAACGGCGGGCCACGCGCTGTTCCGTGGATCGGTCCTGCGTCATCACCCCCGCGGCGCGGGCGCGATCGAACAGGCGGTGATTGAGACGGCTAATGGTGGAAACGGCGCAAACGAGACTGAACAGGGCGGCCAGGATGAGATAGCGGACGAGGACGCTGGTGCCGGCGGACATGCCGTGCGCGCCGACATCGCCGTGGCCGAGGATTTCCATGACGGCCGGCACCGGCGACAGACAGCGCAGCCAGGAAGCGAACTGGGCGATCTCGTCGGATCGGCCGCGTAACAATTCGTGGGGCAGAAGCGTCAGGACGCACACGACCAGCACGAGAGCGTAGGTGACGCGGAGCGCGCCGTCACTGGAACGAGCGTTGCAGCTAACCAACAGTGCGAGAGTGGACAGTTGCACGGCGGCGATGGCCAGGACGCCGTACAGCGCGGGGATGCCGCCTTGCGAGCCGGCGCCGCCCAGGGCGTAGCAGGCCGCCGCCGCGGGAGTGGTCATGACGAGAAGAATGGCCGTGAAGCCCAGGACGCCGCCCAGCTTCCCTAAATAGATCGACCACGGGCGCATCGGCGAATTGAAGAGCAGCGCCAGCGTGCCGTTGAGCTTTTCGCGGACCAGGGAGGTCGCGGGAAAGGCCGGGATCAGGAGAAGGATGCCGGCCAGGAGTCCGTAACCGAACACACGCAACACCTGGAGCGAACGGGCGCCGCTAAGGTCCGCCGTGCCGCCGGTCGGCCAACGGGCCAACACCAGCAAGGCGCAGGCGAGGGCGAGGCTGATCTGCAAGGCGATGGCCCGGCGCGTGCGCAGGACTTCGAGCAGCTCGCGGTTGACGATCGGATTCATTTCTGATCCCCCCGTCGCTGGATCGCCTGCCGCGACGGCGGTAAGTCCGCCGTGATCGCCTCTTCCGCCATGATCGGCTCCTCGTCGCCGTCGGAGCGGGCCACGGTCATGAACGCTTCCTCCAGGTCGGTCTGCACTTCGCGGAACTGCGTCACACCCAGGTTGGCGGCAACCAGCGCCGACAAGAGTCCGGTCAGCTCTTCCTCGCGCTTGGCGGTGCGGAACAGGACCGTCGCCTCGGTCGGCAGAGTGTTCACTTCCGCGCCGGGTTCGAGGTGCCGGCGGATGATCTCGGCGGCGCGGTCCACCTGCTCGGAATGCGCGAGCAACACTTCCATGGGCCGAAGCTGGTTGAGTTGGCGCGTGATTTCCTCCAGGGTGCCAAAGGCGCGGAGCCGGCCGCGGGTGATGATGACAACGCGGTGACAGACGCGGGCCAGCTCGGGCAATACGTGGCTGGTGACGAGCAAGGTCTTGCCGCGGTTGGCGAGGCTCAAAAGCAGCTCGCGCATCTCGATGCGGGCCAGCGGATCGAGTCCGTTGGCCGGCTCGTCGAGGATGAGCACTTCCGGGTCGTGCATGAGGGTGCGGGCGATGGCGACGCGCTGTTTCATGCCGTGGCTGAGCGCTTCGACGAACAGGTCGCGGAACGTCGTGGCCCCGGCCGTCGCCAGCACCTCGCTGATCCGCTTGGCTCGCTCTCGTCGCGGAATGCCGAAGGCGGCGCCGAAGAAATCGAGGTACTCGCCGACGCGCATGTTGTCGTAGGAGCCGAACGTGTCGGGCATGTAGCCAACCAGGCGTTTGAGCTTGCGCGCCTGCGTCACGCAGTCGGCGCCGGCGACCGCGCCGAACCGCTCGTCGGGCGGGCCAGGCCGACCAGGATCTTGATCGTGGTCGTCTTGCCGGCCCCGTTCGGCCCAACGAAGCCGAGGATTTGACCCCGCTCGACCGTCATCGTGAGCCGGTCCAGGGCCAGAAATTTCCCATATTTTTTCGTCAATTCCTTGGTCTCGACGACTGGACCAGGGCCCATGTTCTATTCTCCTACTCCGCCGGCGCGACTCGGCCGCCGGCTTCTAGTTCGAGGGAGTCGATGATCCATTTCTCGGTCAAGGATAAAACCCCGGAGGGGCCGCGTTTGCCCAATCTCCCTTGGAGTCTCCGTTCGCCTCGCCGATCGTGACGTACAGGTGCAGTCCGCCTTCCGCGTCCAGGCGGAGCAAGGTTTTGTCGGTGATCTCGATCCGCATGGGATCGAGGGGGCTATTCGCCTGCGCCAACTCCACGCGACGGTCGCCCTCCCGTCCGGAGACGGCGACGCGCCGGGTCGGCGCAGTCGATCTTCAACCGCAGCCGCGCACGTTCAACCTGGAAGGGCAGCACCTCGGTGGGAAGCTGGAAACGAAGGTGCATGTCAATGCCTTCATTGGACTCCATCACCGGCCGAATGGAACCCGCTTCGACAAGCCGCTGATAGCTGATGAGCGGGGCCGGTATGGTCACGCTTCCCCCGGGAGTGGGCCGCTCCAGGGTCAAGGGGATGAAAAACAGGGCGCTGCCGACGTGACGCTGGGCCGTGCTTTCCCGCTCGGCTTTCGCCGGGGCTAGCACAAAAGGCAGGTCGAACGGTTGGCCCCAGGCGAGCAGAACATTGTGTCCGGCGGCGGCGTGGATCGCGCGCGGCCGATCCAGCAGGGCACGGTAGATTTTCTGTCGCTGCTGCTGCTGATCGCTCAGCACAGCCCCGCTGAGGAACTCGCCTTTGGGCAGAATGTCGGCGTTGCCGGCACGGAACGACCCGTCCGGGCTGAGGTGAATGGCGAGGTTGCGGCCGCTCGGCGTGTTCACGAGTGCGTCGGCGAGGTCCGAGAACGGCCCGGTCAGTTTGCCCTCTAACCCTTCGGGGCCGAGGTGGGCGACGGCGCGAATGGGTTTGTCGAGCCGGACGGTGGCGTGGAAGGGAGCGCTGCGGACGCCGGCCGGCAGAAAAAGGTTCTCCCAGTGCCAGGCGTCGCGGTCGGTCACGACGAGCCGGCGCGTCTGGCCTTCGATACCCACCATGTCCAGGTCGAAAAACCCTCCGTTGTCCGTGCCGGCCTTGATGGGGTCGGAGTCCGGCGAGTACACGGCCATCAGGCCATGGACCGCCGCCTCGCCCTGACCGGAGACGGCATCGACGATCTGGGCCGTGGCGAGCGTCGGCGGCGCCGACCGCCGCGACGACTCGCCGATTAGCAGGAAGACGCCGGCCGCCGCCAGGGCGATCGCCGGCCCCAGCCAGCCCAGGAACTCCGGCCGACTCGACCGCCGCAGTCCCATGCCCAGCGCCAGCCCCGACAGCAAAAACGCGCCGAACGTCAACAGCACCGTGCCCTGACCGACCACCGAGTAACCGATCTCCTCGGTCAGCATCGGCTGAAAGGACTCGATGCGAAACGGTTCTTTCTCCCGCTGGGGTTGCAGCACCAGGCCGACCTGATCCAACGGCGAGATGGGGATGGGGAACTGCGGAGATGCATGCACAAACGGTACAGGCTCATTGGGCTGACGGGGCCGAACCCAACCGCGGAAGCCGAGCGCGGTGAACACGACTTCGCCCCGGCCCACCTGCCGGGTGAACCACATCGGCCAACCGTTGACGCTGTTCCGCACCGACTCGTTGGCCGGCAGCAAAATACGCGCGAACGCCACCGGCTGATCGTGCTCCTGAGTGGGCGGGTCCGGCATCCGTTCTCCCGCCGGGTGGGAATGAACCCGGAAGCTGGTCAGACCGACGCGATCGACGAGTTGGAAATCCAGTGCGTCGCCCAGCAGCGGGGCGATGACTTCCGGATCGACGATATCGAGCATGACCCAGACCTTGCCGCCCTGTTGCAGCCAGTGGCGCAGCGCCTGCATTCCGGCGGGGTCGCGGCCAATACGATTGGAAGCGATGACAAAATGATCGATGCCGTCAAACGCTTCCCTCATGGGCGGCATCGGGCCGGCGTTGACCCGGTGCACGTAGTCGGAGAGCTGGAGCATGAACCGAAACCCGCGGACGAATGTCAGAGACTCCTCATTCTGCGAATCCGGCTGGGGGAGCCGGCCGAACGGGGGCGGTTCCGGTATCTCGTCGTCGAGCATTTTCGTGGTGGACGGTTCGCGCTTGCGGTAGACGACGCCGCGGGAGCGGACGACCCGTTCGCCGCGGGGGCGGACGAGGGTCTCCTTGCCGTCGGTGCGGTCGTACAGCAAATTTTGAATTTCGCGGATGCCTTCCGGCGCTTGCTGGTTGGCCGGGCCGACCAGCATCCACGACGAGAGGACCGAATGGGCGGGCACCCAGACGTCCCGGCCATACTGGACATGCTCCTCCGGCTCGTACAGGACGAGGACGCGAGCCAGCCGATCCGTGTCTCCCAGGTTTGTCAGCCCGAAAATGTACGACCCCCAGCCTTCCGTGGCGTTACCGCGGACGCCGCCCGGATTCACACCGCTGAGGCGGAGGGTTGCGTCCGCCGCTTCCTGGGCCGGCGCGCTTCGCCAAGGACAACGCCATGCCGAATCCAGCGAGGAGAACACACCACAAATAGCGCGGCCAGCGTCCGGCCGAGCTTGAGGGAGATGGTTGGTCGAGAAAAGGCATTGGGTATCGTGGGGTCAGGGTGCCGAGCAGAGGTTCATTGGTGAGGGACCACGGTTGGCGAGTCTGGCCCACCCGTGTTGAGATTATACATGGAGACAGTACGTTGCAAGGAGATGGAAGGTTCGGCAGGCGATTTACCGAGGGGAAAAGAGTCGAGGTCGCCGACAGCGAGAATCCTTCTAACCGCTTTCTCGAAAAAAATGTCAAATTGCTCTCGTGCAAACCTGTTCACTATGGCATACTAAGGTCATTGCACATCCCGTTTCCCTTCTTTTCGAGGTCCCGCCATGAGCGTTACCCCTCCCCGTGGATCGTCCGTCCCCACCCTGGCACAGAAACTCGAGAGCCTGTTGAACAGGGCCGCCGCCCACCACGCCGATCCCCCCCAAGGCCGCGACGCCAAAGGACGCTTCACCAAAGACAACCCCGGCGCCACGGGCAATCCCTTCGCCCGCCACATCGCCAAGCTGCACTCCGTGTTGATCCACACGGTGCGCGAACAGGACATGAAGCGGATCGCCCAGGATCTGGTCGTGCAGGCCAAGTTCGGTAACATGAACGCCCTCAAGCTCCTCTTCCTCTACGTGCTGGGAAAGCCGCCGCAGACCGTTAACCCCGACACGCTGGACATCGAGGAGTGGCGTCAGCTCATGCAGCCGTTGGCCCAGATCGCCCAGGAGCTGCCCGAGGCGATCATGACGGTTCCGGCGGCGACGGCTTCCGGCATGGTGCGGGCGGCGCAGCCTTATGCGCAGCACATGGCGGCCAGGGAGATGAAGGCGCCTCCGCCCCAGGCGTGCCAGGAAGCCAAAATCGAAGAAGCCCGCCGCCAAGAAGATCCCGCTCGGCCGGAGAAAAAGGAGGCCGGCGCGAGTCCGCGACCGTCACCAAACGGTGTTTTGCGGCCGCGCAGCGAGGTGCCGAAGTGGCTGGAGAAAATCGCCGCCCATGCCCGCATGGCCTCTCTCCGGCGGCCCAAACGCCGATCTGGGGGCGGGTGAACAAGGAAATCGGACTGTAATCGGGATAAATCTCTCGCGTGAGTCGGTTGCCGAGCTGCGTTGCTCGGCCACTCTGGTTGTCGCGCACGCACGCTTTGGCATACACTAACCTCGTTACCCCTTTTGACTGAGGAGATCGATCAATGCCAACGGTCAAATTCGTCTTTTGGGAGGAGGATGGGGCCTGGCTGGGCTACCTCCAAGACTTCCCGGATTACTGGACCCAAGGCGAGACGCTGGATGACCTGAAGGAACATCTGCGCGATCTTTACACGGGCTTGAGCGGCGGATAGCTGCGAGGATTTGCAAAGTCGATGATCCGGCTGCCTCCTGATTGATCGTGCTTTGTCGCCTGATATCTGGAAGGGTCTTTCCGACATGAAACGGCTTGTTTTCACGTTGCTGGCAATCGTCGTTTTGGTGGGTTGCCGTCGCGGCGGGCGAACTCCAACCGTAAAGTTTACGGGCGGCTCCGGCGGACAACAGCAAGAGCAGGCCGCGTCGTTGACCGAGGCGCGTCGCGGCTTTCGGCCGAGGCTCGTTTCACGCGGCTCCGACAAGGAACCCGCTCCCCAGCCGCCGCCTCATCTCTTTCATCTTGTCCACTATGAATCGCCGGTCGGCAAGCTCGCCGCCTATCTCACGCCCGACCCCGGGGACGGCAAGAAGCACCCGGCCATCATCTGGATCACCGGCGGCGATTGCAACTCCATCGATCAGGGTTGCTGGCAGGACCAGGCCCGCGAAAACGATCAATCCGCCAGCGCCTTCCGCAAGGCGGGGATCATCATGATGTTCCCGTCCCTGCGCGGCGGCAACGATAATCCGGGGAACAAGGAGGGCTTCCTCGGCGAGGTCGATGACGTGCTGGCCGCGGCCGATTTCCTCGGCAAGCAATCCTACGTCGATCCCAACCACATCTATCTGGGCGGTCACAGCACCGGCGGCACGCTCGTCCTCCTGGTGGCCGAATGCTCTGATCGTTTCCGGGCCATCTTTTCCTTCGGGCCGGCGGATAATGTGGCCGGGTATCCTCCGCAGTATTTACCGTTTGACACTTCCAATCCACAGGAGATCGCAGCTGCGGTCGCCGGGCCGGTGGCTGGCCAATATCAAAAGTCCGACCTTCGTGCTGGAAGGCGCGTCCAGGGAAACATCGGTGCGCTCAACGCAATGTCTCGCTCCGCGCATAATCCCAATGTCCATTTCCTGCCAGTTCGCGGAGCGACGCACCTCAGCATTCTCGCACCCACCAATCGTCTCCTCGCGGCCAAGATCCTGCGCGACGATGGACCTACTTGCAACCTGGCTTTCGCCGAGCAGGAAGTGAGTAAACCGTTTGGGCGGTGAGGGGGAGATCCCATGCGTGTCGCGGCGGTGCAGCTTACCTCGACGGCGGACAAAGCCCGCAACCTGGAGGCGGCCGAGCGGTTCGTCGCGCGCGGCAGCCGCCGACGGCGCACGGTTGATCGTCCTGCCGGAGATGTTCAACGTCCTGGGCGATGCGGAGGTATTGCGGCAAGGCGCGGAAACGCTGGAGGGACCGACGATCCGTTGGGCGAAGGAACTGGCCCGGCGGTATGGCGTCTGGCTGGTCGCCGGCAGCATCATGGAGCGCGTTACCGGGCAGAATAAGCTGTTCAACACCTCTTGTTTGCTTGATCCGCGGGGCGAAACGCGGGCCGTCGTATCGCAAGATCCACCTCTTCGACTGCGATGTGCCTGGAGCGAGTTTGCACGAATCGGAAACGATAATGCCGGGACGGGAGATCGTCTCCGCCGAGGCGGAGGGCGTCACCCTCGGACTGTCGATTTGCTACGACCTGCGTTTCCCGGAGTTATTCCGCATCCTCTCCCTTGGCGGTGTGCGGCTGATCGCGCTGGCGTCGGCGTTCACGGAGCGCACCGGCCGCGATCACTGGGATATTCTGGTGCGGGCACGAGCGATTGAAAATCAGGTTTTTATGATCGCCGCCAATCAGGCGGGAGCGAGCACGCCGAAGCTGCGCTGGTTCGGGCGGTCGATGATCGTCGATCCGTGGGGCGTCGTTCTGGCGCAGGCGCCGGATCGCGAGGGCTACATCGTTGCCGATGTCGATTTCGCCGAGCAGGATCGGATGCGGGGGCAGCTTCCGTGTCTGGCCAACCGACGGCCGGAGGCGTATGGCTGGCTGGAATCAGCGGAATGAGCGAAAAAACCACTCCTCTCACGAAGGATCGGAACAGGTTTGCGGAATCGCCCCTCGCTCTCGGCGAGCGAGCGCCTATAAAGTAAAGAGAGAGCCAGCGCAGCGTATCGGGCTGGCCGGCCGCCGAATGTATGGGTTTTTGCAGTCCGGTCGGGAATGGCGGTCCACGATCGGTCGGAGAAGGTGTTGATGAATCGGTTTTCGCGGGTGGTCCGCTCGTCGGTCGGCGCCAAGTTCATCATGGCGCTTACCGGGTTGGGGCTGATGCTGTTCGTGATCGGCCACATGATCGGAAACCTCCTCATTTACCTCGGCAGAGACGCGCTCAATTCCTACGCCCACGGCCTAACCGAGCACCCGTTCCTTTTATGGACGGCGCGCGGCGGCCTCTTGACGATCTTCGTCATCCACCTGTTTTTGGCCATCCGTTTGACGCAGGAAGACGAGTCGGCCCGTCCCGTCCGCTACGTCTACGAAAGCACCATCCAGGCGAGCTGGGCGTCGCGTCACATGCTGCTCACCGGCCTCGTCCTCCTCCTCTTCATCATCTACCACCTGCTGCACTTCACGTTCGGCGTCGTCGATCCCAGTCATTTCAAGGATGCGATACCTCAAGACCCCAAGGAACAGACCGACGTGGCCGGCATGGTCGTGGCCGGCTTCCAGCAGTGGCAGGTTTCGCTGGCGTACGGTGTCGCCCAGGTGTTTCTCGGCCTGCACCTGTGGCACGGCGGCAGCAGTTGGTTGCAGCATTTGGGACTGAACAAGCCGGGCTATGAACGGCTGGTCAACGGTCTGGGCGCGGTGGTGGCCGTGGTTCTGGTGGTGGGCAATTGTTCGATTCCGCTCGTTATCCTGATGGGCTGGATTCCGGGTTCCTGACAGGTCGTTCGCCCGTGCGGAGAGGCAGCCATGAAACTCGATCCCCAGGTTCCCTCCGGGCCGTTGGCAGAGAAGTGGAACCGGCATCGCTTCGAGATGAAGCTGGTCAATCCGGCCAACAAGCGCAAGTTCCGCGTCCTCGTCGTCGGCACCGGATTGGCCGGCGCTTCCGCCGCCGCGTCATTGGCGGAGCTGGGCTATCAGGTCGAGAGCTTTTGCTTCCAGGACAGCCCGCGCCGCGCCACTCGATCGCCGCCCAGGGCGGCATCAACGCGGCCAAGAACTACCAGAACGACGGCGACAGCATCCGCCGGCTTTTCTACGACACCATCAAGGGCGGCGACTTCCGCTCGCGCGAGGCCAATGTCTTCCGACTGGCCCAGGTCAGCGTTCACATCATCGACCAGTGCGTTGCCCAGGGCGTGCCGTTCGCCCGTGAATACGGTGGTCTTCTCGACAACCGCTCCTTCGGCGGCGCCCAGGTGTCGCGCACCTTCTATTGCCGGGGGCAGACCGGACAGCAGTTATTGCTGGGCGCGTATCAGGCGCTGAGCCGGCAGATCGGGGCGGGGCGCGTCAAGATGCACCCGCGCACGGAAATGCTCGATTTGATCGTCATCGACGGCCGGGCGCGCGGCGTCGTCATCCGTGACCTGACGACGGGCCAGATTCAATCGTTCACCGGCGATGCCGTGGTGCTGGCGACGGGCGGCTACAGTCCGGTGTTTTACCTGTCCACCAACGCCAAGGGCTGCAACGTAACCGCCACCTTCCGCGCCTACAAGCGCGGAGCGGCCTTTGCCAACCCTTGCTACACGCAGATTCATCCCACCTGCATTCCCGTCACGGGCGATCATCAGAGCAAGCTGACGCTCATGTCGGAATCGCTGCGTAACGACGGCCGCATCTGGGTCCCCAAGGATGCCGGCGACCGGCGCAGTCCCGACCAGATCCCCGAAAACGAGCGCGATTATTACCTCGAACGGAAGTATCCGAGCTTCGGCAACCTCGCCCCGCGCGACATTTCCTCGCGGGCGGCGAAGGAAGTGTGCGACGAGGGCCGCGGCGTCGGCGAGGGCGGGCGCGGCGTCTACCTCGACTTCGCCGACGCCATTCGCCGGCTCGGCGAGAACACCATCCGCCAGCGCTACGGCAACCTGTTCGATATGTATCACCACATCACGAGTGAAGACCCCTACAAGGGGCCGATGCGCATTTACCCCGCCCCGCATTACACGATGGGCGGCCTGTGGGTGGACTACAACCTGATGAGCACGGTGCCGGGCCTGTTCGTCATCGGCGAGGCCAACTTCTCCGACCACGGCGCCAACCGCCTCGGCGCCAGCGCCCTGATGCAAGGTTTGGCCGACGGCTATTTCATCCTGCCGTACACGCTAAGCAATTATCTGACGACCACGAAGCAAGCGCCGGTGCCGGCCAATCACGCCGAGGTCAAGCGCTGCGAGGACGAGGTCGGCGGCCGCATCCGCCGGCTGTTGTCGATCAAGGGCAAGCGCAGCGCCAGGCCATCCATCGCCAGGTCGGCAAGCTCATGTGGGACCAGTGCGGCATGGCCCGCAGCGAGCAGAGCCTGAAAAAAGCGCTCAACGAAATCCCGTCCATCCGCGAGGAGTTCTGGAACGAGGTCAGTGTAACCGGCGGAGAGCAGGAGTTGAACCAGGCGCTGGAGCACGCCGGCCGGGTCGCCGACTTCCTGGAGTTCGCCGAGCTGTTGTGCCACGACGCCCTCGACCGCGATGAATCGTGCGGGGCGCACTTCCGCATCGAGCACCAGACGCCCGACGGCGAGGCGGCGCGCAACGACGAGAAGTATTCCTACGTCAGCGCCTGGGAACATGCCGGCACCGAGAAAGCGCCCGTTCTGCACAAGGAACAGCTAATCTTCGAGGAAGTACACCCGAGCGTTCGGAGTTACAAATAAAGATGAATTTCACCTTGCACGTTTGGCGGCAGAAGAACGCCCAGGACAAGGGCCAGATGGTTACCTACGATGCGCGCAACATCGCGCCGGACATGTCGTTTTTGGAGATGCTCGATGTCGTCAATCAGGAATTAGTGGAAAAAGGCGAGGAGCCGATCGCGTTTGACAGCGATTGCCGCGAGGGGATCTGCGGCAGCTGTTGCCTGATGATTAACGGCATCCCGCATGGTCCCGAGCGCGGCGTGGCGACGTGTCAGACGTACATGCGCAATTTCGAGGACGGCCAGGAGATTTACGTCGAGCCGTGGCGGGCGCGGGCGTTTCCGCTGGTGCGCGATCTCGTGGTCGATCGCGGCGCGCTGGACCGCATCATCCAGGCGGGCGGCTTCGTGTCGGTCAACACGGGCGGCGCTCCCGACGGCAATGCGCTGCCGGTGCCCAAGCCGGACGCCGAGCGGGCGATGGACGCGGCGGCGTGCATCGGCTGCGGGGCGTGCGTGGCCGCGTGCAAGAACGCCTCGGCCATGCTGTTCACCGCCGCCAAGGTGTCGCACCTGGCCCTGTTGCCGCAGGGACACCCCGAACGGCGGGCGCGCGTGCGCAAGATGGTCGAGCAGATGGACGGCGAGGGCTTCGGCAACTGCACCAACTATTACGAGTGCGAGGCCGCCTGCCCGAAGGAGATCAGCGTGCAGTTCATCGCCAAGATGAACCGCGAATACCTCGCCGCCTGCCTGGACGACGAGGGTACTTGAGAGAATTACTGTTTAGCCGCGACCCGCAGGGGAGCGCGGTTCGCGCTCCCCTGCGGGTCGCGGCTAAACGGGGACCACCTCCCTTGCGATTTCGCCTATCGTTACTCATGTTTTTGCAGTACGCGCCGCCCGGCGCGATGCTGCCCCTGTACAGCCTGCACCTGCAACACTTGCAGTTCACGCCGATGGAAGTCGCGGCGTGCTGCGCCACGCAGTCGATGGCCACCGTCTGCGCGTCGCTTTTGGCCGGCCACGTCGCCGACCGCTGGATCTCGGCCGAACGACTCCTCGGCGGGTGCGCCCTGCTGGCCTCATTCGATTTGTGCCTGCTCGCCGGTTTGCGCGATTGGCCCGCCGTCTTCGTCGCCACGCTCGTCTTCTGGCTGTTGACTGGCCCCATCCTGCTTTTGGGCACGAGCATCTGTTTCTCGCACCTGAAGCAGCCGGAACGTCAGTTCGGCCCGATCCGCATGTGGGGCACGGTCGGCTGGATGGCCGCCGCCTGGCTAGTGGGTCTCTGGTTCTGGCTCTCCCATCGGGAAACGATGATCCAGTGGGGCGAGGCGTTCCGACCCGACCGGACGGACGGCTCCATCCCCGGCCTCTTTCAAGTGGCCGGCCTATTATCGTTCGTTCTCGGTAGTTATTCGCTGACGTTGCCGCACACGCCGCCGCAACCGTCGAAGGACAGTAAACCCGCCCCGTTGGCCGCCCTGCAACTGCTGCGTGGCCGTGCGTTTTTCATCTACACGATCTGCCTGTTCGGCGTGTGCATCACGTACCCGTTCACCACGCAGGGCACGCCGCTGCTCCTGGCGAAACTCGGCGTCTCGCACACCTGGATGCCGCTCACGCTGACGATCGCCCAGTTCACGGAGGTGATTTCGCTCGGCCTGCTGCCGATGCTTTTGCTTCGACTGAATGTTCGCGGCACGATGCTGGTGGGCCTGGCCGCGTGGACGGCCGCGCTCAGTTCACAGGCGATCGGCCGCCCGGTCGAACTGGTCGCCGGTTCGTTGTGCTTCAACGGCGTGTGTATCGCCGGCTTTTTCGTGGCGGGACAGGTGTTCGTCAACAGCCGGGTCCACGACGGCTTGCGGGCCAGCGTTCAGGCGCTCGTCACCTTCGTCAATGGCCTGGGAATGCTGCTGGGCAATCTGTTGATGGGCTGGTTGCGCATCTGGGCGGGCGGCGAGTTGCCGCAGGCGTTCGCGGTCGGCGCGCTGCTGATGACCTGTCTGCTGGCGGTTTTCGTGTTCGGTTTTCCGGAGAGCCGGTGAACGAAGGTATTGATTCGGCTGAAAGACGGCTCAATCCGATTCCCCGGCGAGTGGCTGCTGCTGCGTCAGGCAGTGCAGCGTGCCCAGACCCCAAACGAGATCGACCGCGTGGATGCCGACAACCGTGCGGTTGGGAAACAGGCCGGCGAGGATGTCGAGGGCGCGGCGGTCGTTGGGATCGTTGAACGTCGGCACCAGGACACGGTCGTTGGCGATGTAGAAGTTGGCGTAACTGGCCGGCAAGCGCTGGCCACCGAACCACACCGGCGCCGGCATTGGCAGCCGGTGTACCTCCAGCGGCTGTCCGTCGAGTCCGGTGAAGCCGCACAGACGTTGCAGGTTCTCTTGCAGCGGTTCGTAATTCGCGTCGCTCCGGTCTTCCTCGACCATCGTGACCACAGCTCGCGGGCCGACAAAGCGGGCGAGATCGTCGATGTGTCCGTGCGTGTCGTCGCCGGCTATTCCCCGGCCCAGCCACAACACCTTGCGAACGCCGAGGTAATCGGCGAAGACCTGCTCGTATTCCTGCTTGCCGAAGCCGGGATTACGCTGCTGGATCTCGCCGAGCAGACATTCTTCCGTGGTCAGAAGCAACCCCTGGCCGTTGACCTCGATGCTGCCGCCCTCCAGGACAACCTCGTAACCGTTGACGTGGGGTTGCCACGATTTCAGCTTTAGTCGGCTGGCGATGGTCCGGGCCGCGGCGTTGTCGCGCTCCCAGTCGGGATACTTGGCCCAGCCGTTGAACCACCACTGGACGAGCGCGCACTGTCCCGGCGCCGTGAGGAAGAGCGGGCCATAATCGCGCGTCCAGACGCGATCCGTGGGGATGCGCAGAAAGAGATGCGTTCAAAACGGAGGGGGAGTTTTTCGAGCACGGCGCGAGCCGCCTGTTCGGCAGCGCGAACCGTTGACGAGGATGCGCACCTCCTCGGCCTCGTGCAGATGGCGGACGATCTCGGCATAAACCCACGGAATTGGGCCGAACTTGTCTGGCCAATCGTCGCGCTGGTGGGGCCAGGCGATCCATGTCGCCTCGTGCGGCTCCCATTCCGCGGGCATGCGGAAGCCGAGCTGCGACGGAGGAGCGGAAGCGGGGGTTTTCTGGGACATGAAAGCAGTGTATGAACGATCCGCCGTCACGTCTGAAGGAGTTTAGCGACGCTTCGCAGAAGCGTGTTTCCAACGCTTCTGCGAAGCAAGCGAATCGAAGTGTTTGTTATTTTTTGACGTAGCTGCGGCGCACGCGGAGCGCCTTGGTTATCGCGGTCGCGGGTCTCGAACAGGATGTTCTTGGCGCTCTCCTGCTCGACCTGCTTGAAGCGCTCCGTGATCTTCTTCTCCGTCTTCTTGCCCTTCTCGGCGTCGGCGAGGAACGCCTTGACCGCCTCTGCCGTGGCCGGCTCGAACTTCTGGTCCTTCTTCCACTCGGAGATGGCCTCGACGGCGCTGGCCTTGAGCAGCTTGGGCCAGAGCTTCTTGAACAGACCATTCGAAGCGTAGATGTCGGCGTTGTTGACCTTGCCGTTGATGACCACGGCGTAGCCGATCACGTCCTTCTTGTCCTCCGGGCTGGCTTGCAGCTTTTTGACGTAGGCGTTGATTGCCTCAACGACTTTTTTGTGTTCCAGCGTCAATTCCAGGCTCGATTTCGATTCACCGGCCTTCACGTCCGCCTTAATGTTCCGCTTCAGGTCCTCCTGACACTTGGCGACATTTTCCCAGACGGAATTCTGGTTTGTCGGCATCGCGCCGCCCTTGCGTGCCGCGATCTTGAGTCCGTTGTTGGCGAGGCAGTTGGCCGAGCTGCTGAACTGTCCGGCGACCTCCTTGCCGCGCTGGGTCCAGCGGCCGGCCTCGACACAGAAGGAAGCTAACGGCAGTCTGCCGGACTTGGGCGGGACGATCGAGTCGAACGCGATGGTGCGGTCTTGCTGTCCGCCGCGCACGATGTCGCCGGCTTGCACGAACACTTCGTCGGGCGAGACGTTCTCGATGGCCAGTTCGTTGACGTTCTTCGTCTCGTGGACGACGACTTTCTTCTGCTTCAGAGCTTCGTCCAGGGTGAGGATGTCCTTGCCCTGGATCTGGTCGTCGCCGTGGACGAGGAAGATGGTCAGGTTGTCGTGGGTGTACGGGCCGGAGAAGCGGTACACGACGGCCGGCTTGCCGGCAGCCTTTTCGGGCGGCGCCTTGGACGGTGGCTCGGCGGCGAGGGTGAAAGCCAGCCCGGTGGCCAGCAGAAGCAGCGCCAATCCGCGAACAGAACGTGCCATGACGATTCCTCCTATCTGAGAGATGGGGCGAAGACCGATGCTTCGAGTTGTTGTGTCCTCAGAATAGAAGAACGATGGCTCAGTAAACAACCGAAGATATGTAACTTGTCTGTAACGGATCGCGCGGATTCACAAACGTTGCCCCAGCAGTT
Source organism: uncultured Planctomycetota bacterium (assembly GCA_963767535.1). Lineage (GTDB taxonomy): Bacteria > Planctomycetota > Planctomycetia > Gemmatales > Gemmataceae > JAJPHU01. Next base: position 517,718 of record CAVYEC010000003.1, on the reverse strand, counting down.
GCCGGTAAGTTGTCTCGTCGATGCGTTCAAAGCGGACGCGGTCGCCGGTACGCAGTGGAAAATAGCCGTGTGCTACGTGAACCAGTTCGAGCGGAGTGCGGCCGAGGATGTTCCAGCCGCCCGGCCGGGCTTCGGTGTAGATGCCGGTCTGCCGGCCCGTCAGGCCGACGCTGCCGGCTTCGACACGCAGCCGCGGCGCGGACAAACGCGGCACGCCGCACAAAGCATCCGGCAAGTAGCCGAGGTAGGGAAAGCCGGGACAAAAGCCGATGGCGTAGACCGTGTACTCCGTGTCGAGGTGGGCGCGAATCACTTGTTCCGTCGTCAACCCCGTGGCCTCGGCAACGCGCGGCAAGTCCAACTGGAACTCGTAACAGCACGGGATTTGATGCAAGCGCGCCTCGGTCGTGACCGTCGGGATGCCTTCCCGTGTGAGGGCGTCAAGAGTCAGGTTGACGGCTGAGAGAGTTGTTTGATCCAGGTCGAAGAAAACGGCCACACTTCTGTAAGCCTGGACCACATCGACGAGCCATGGCGCGGCGAGACGGCGGACGGCCTCGGCCCAGTGCAAAGCTCCGCTCTCGGTCTCAAAGGAAGCGAGGAGCGCCTGGTCGCCCAGCGATTTCAGCGAGATCATGCGATCCTCCGTTGTTTCGCCTCCGTTTATGAAACCCGGCGTCGCGGCAGAGGGTAATCCTCAGTACGGCAGACCGCTCTTTCATGCTCCGGTCCTTCACGGAGATCCCCCATGACCGTTCATCTATCTCCCTGCGCACGTCCGATTCGCGTTGCTGGCCCTCGTCGGTTCCGTGCCCGTACTGATCCTCGCTCCGAATCTGCCGAAGGCGGCCGCGCCGGAGCAGGCGCCGGCTCGAACGGCGCAAGCCTGGACGCTCAACGAGGCACTCCAACAACTGGAACTTTATCCGCACGATCCCTACCTGCAATACGTCGCTCTGCAACTGGCCCGTCGTTCCAACCGCCTCCATGTAGCGGTTCGGGAAGTCGAACGCCTCAATTCATCCGCCAACAGCCGGCAACAGGTCGATCTGTTCGGCATCTTCACCGGCGCGCTGGCCGTGCAAGAGAGCCTGCAACTGGACCGCATGCGCGTCCGTCCCGATGAACGTCGCGGAGAAGAGCCGCCCCGACTCGAAATCGTCGATGTCGAGACACTGCAAGGGCCGGCGATCAAAAGCCATCCCTGGGAAAAGATGCTTGGCGACAAAAAGCCGGACATCTCGCCCTTGGCCCGCATGGTGCAGGAAGATTCGTATTTCATCGAGTTCCGCTCGCTCAGCAAGATGCTCGACGTTCTTGACGCCGGCGATTTATGGAGCTTGCATTTGTTCAACCAGGCCGATCGCGACGCGCGCACGCAGCAAGTCGGCCAAACGCTGCGCAAGCAGCTTGTCCTGGAAACCAACCGCCTGCTGCAACCGTTCTATGATACCGTCGTCGAGGAAGTCGCCATTACCGGCAACGACCTGTTCTTCGCCGAGGGCAGCGATGTGACGCTGCTGTTTCGGGCCAAACAGCCGGACGTGCTGAAAAAACGCATGGACGGCTTTCTCGACGCCGCGGCCAAGGCGCGTCCCGATGCGAAGCGCAGCGAAGGCAAATACCTGGGAGTGCGCTATGTCCATCTGGGCACGCCGGAGCGCGACATTCACGTCTATCAGCGCCTACCCCGAGCCGGGATTGCATGTGCGCAGCAACTCGAAGGTCGGCCTGCGGCGCGTCCTCGAAGCGATTAGGGGAAAAACAGTCGACGGCCAGCCGGTTCGCCGCCTCGGTGACAGCACCGAGTTCGCCTACATCCGCACGCGGATGCCGCGCGGGGCGAAGGAAGAAGACGGCTTTATCTACCTGTCCGATCCGTTCATCCGCCGTCTGGTCGGCCCCACACTCAAACTCACCGAGCGGCGGCGCATGCTCTGTTACAACCATGTTCGCATGATCGGACACGCCGCGATGATGTATCGCACCGAACGCGGCCGGATGCCGAAGTCGCTGGAAGAACTCGAACGCGCCGATTGCTGCCCCGGCACCTTCAACAAGGACGATCTCATCTGTCCGGACGGCGGGACCTACACTTTGTCCGCCGATGGGATGCACGGCGTCTGTTCGCATCACGGACATGCTCGGCATCTGGTGCCTTGCTGTGAGACGCCGCTGGCCTGGGTCTTCCCCGACGAAGCCAAGGAGTACGAGCGCTTCCGCAACGAGTACAACAATTACTGGCGGACGTATTTCGACCCCATCGCCCTGCGCATCCAGGTCACTCCCCAGCGTTACCGCATGGAAACGATCGTCTTGCCGCTCATCAACAATTCCATTTACACCGGCCTGGCGCGTGCCCTGGGGGGCAAGGCCGAACCCCTCGACGCGCTGCCGGTGCCCAAACGGAACATCTTCAGCGTCGCCGCCCACGTCAACAAGAAAACGCTGCTGAAGGATGCGAACCTGGAGCAGAACCTGGGCGAGTGGCTGGGCATGGGCCAACAAAAATTGCCCGTCGATGTCACGGATTTGCTAACGCGCGGCTTGGGCGACCAGATCAGTCTGAACGTCTGCGATAGTCCCCTCCTGTTCGATCTCGACATGCCGCGCTTCTTCGAGTTGCTCTTCGGCAGTTTCAACGGCAACCTACAAAACCTCAGCTCTCAGGATTGGTTGCTCACCTTCCTGATAACCTCGCTCAATTCGCCCATCTATGTGGCCGTCCCGGTGCGCGACGCCAAGGTCGTGGATGGTTTCCTCGACGGGTTGGATAAAGTGCTGGCCGCTAAGCGGGGCGAGCAGGCGGGGATGGGTTGGTTCTCGTTGGATCAGGATTTCTACAAGAACAAGCTGCCGGGCGATGTGACGGCCCGATGTCACTGTCTGAGCCTGGGGCCGGTGAAGTGGCGCTTCCACTGGGCGCGAATCGGTTCGGGGTTCTATGTGGCAAGCAAGGCGAGTGTGCTCAAAGATCTCGCCGAAGCGGAGCTGTCCCGCGCAGGGACGGCGAGAAAGCTCCCATCGAACCGGACACGATTGCGCACGGTTTCGTCCGGCTGCGGGCAAAGAACTGGAATCAGGTGTTGCCGGATTATCGCCTCGGCTGGGCGGAAAATAACCGGATGGCGTGCTTACGCAATCTCGGACCCCTCGCCAGTGCCGGCCGCGCGATCCTGGCCGCGAGCGAAGGAAAAGGGGAAAAGGACCGTGAGGGATTGAGCGACGAAATGCGCCGGCTGGCCGACCAGATGTATGGCGTTCATTTCTTCTGCCCCGAAGGCGGTCGGTATGTGCTTGCGCCGGATGGCCGATCATGTTCGTGCAGTGTCCACGGCAGCGCTCGCGATCCGAAGCAACCTCTCGCCGCCAGTGACAGCCACGGCCCCGGCCAATTGCTCAACAGCTTCGGCGGGGCGAGCGCCAGCCTGACGTTTCTCGAAGATGGACTGCACGCGGTCGTCATCCTGGAGCGGCAAAAATAAACACGGTCGATCAAAAAAGAACAGCGGCGGCTCGAAGAGCCGCCGCTGTTGGAGAACCATACGTTGCGATCGCCGGTTAGGGAACCGTCCCGTAGCTGAACGCGCGGACAGCCCGACGATATTCGTAATTGGGCCAGTAAGGACTCTTGAAGTACGGGCCGCCCGGATCTCGGAAGCTCAGGCCGGCCGGGTCAGGGAGCAAACCGTTGCCCGGTCCCCAATCCACATCCGGGTTATAGCGGGGGTCGTAGTGACCGGCCCACTTGCCGCGCACCGCCATCTCAGCGGCGATCGTCTCGCGCGGCGTGTTATCCATGCGGGCCAGCCAGTAGCGGGCTTCCGCGTCCGACGGCTCCCGGCCCAAAGTGTTGACGTAAAGCCGATTGATGTACCCTAACGGCTTGAATTCATCGCGGGCGGGGTTGTTGCGATCACCCGTGCCCAAACCCCCGTTGGGAGAGCGATAGGTCCGCATGTAGCGGGCCGCATCGTTCGTGGTAGGAGCGGGCTGATAATTGTTCTCCAGTCTCCCATAGTTCGTCGTGCCCGTGCGCGAATAATACTGGGCCTGGCTGACTCCGGCGAACGTCAAAAGACTGGACAACGCAATGGCGAGTGTGCGTGTCATGGGTATCCCTTTCTCAAACATCGGCCGAATACGAAAGTTCACCTACTCCGGGCCGTGCGGAAGGTGCTGGATTTGGCCCCGAAATGCCGGGGCTTTCCAGTCCTCTGTTCCGAGGCAAGCTTCTCTCGCCTCCGTACCCTTTGAAGATGCACGTATCATGCCAAAGCCGGTAGGCGCCGCGAGCCGAGCCGGATTCCCCATGCCGCTCGGCTCGCGGCGCCCACCGCCAGGTTCCCGTTGTGAGGAAGAATGCACGTGGGTAATATGCCCGCGCTTCTGGATGGGCACCCGGTGAGACGCTGGATTCCTGGTCCACGAGGCATTGCCTTGAGACAACCTCTCTTTCTGCTCAAGTTCCTTATTCACACGGGACTGGCTCGTCTGCTGCCGAGCGTGCAGCGCTATCTCGGTGGTGTCGATTGTTTGCGCTATTACAGCAACCGGCTCCTGGGTTCTCCGCTCTGGGACCTGGAGCAGGTCGCGGCGGGCCTGGAAACGCACGGCCCGGAAGTGATCGACCTCTCGCGCGGGTCGCCGTGTTTCGATCTGTTGCCCTCGGCCGGCACTAAGCTGCCGGCGGATCGACGCGGTTGGCCCCCGTTCGGTGGTCTGGTGGAATTGCGCGAGGCCGTGGCCGAGAAACTCTCCGGGGAGAATGATCTGTCTCTCAACCCCGTCGATGAAGTGTTGATAACAGCGGGCGTGCTCGGGGCGGTGCAAACAGTCCTCGATGCCTTCGTCAACCGCGGCGACCGCGTCGTCTTGTTCGATCCGTGTTCGCCGTTGTATCCGCTGCTCATCGGCACTCGCCAGGCGTGCATTCGGTGGTTGACGACCTGGACGGACAACGGCCGGACGCGTTTTCGCCTCGACGAATTGGCCCGCGCGTTGTGCGGGGCGCGCTTGCTGGTGCTCAACTGTCCCGCCAATCCGACGGGCGGCGTGATCGACGCCGAAGACCTCGAACAAATCGCCTGGTGGGCGGATCGAAATGACGTGCTGATCCTGAGCGACACGGCCTTCGAGCGCTACCATCACGAGGGACCGCTTCCGAGCATTGGGACAATGCCCCACGCGCACCGGCGCACGCTGACGGCGGGCAGCGTCAGTAAGAGCCACGCTTTGGCCTCGGCGCGCGTCGGTTGGCTGGCCGCCGATCGTCATCTGTTGCGCCCGTGTCGGTTCACCGCGGCCCTGCGTTCGCCGTTTGTATCCACCCTCTCCCAGCAAATCGCCCTGTCCGCTCTGCGTACGGATGACCGCGACTTCGAGCCAATTCTCGCCGAGTTCGCCTCGCGCCGCCGTTACGGTTTCGAGCGCTTGCGGGGCATGGAGTTGAACGCGGTTTGGCCAGCGGGAGGGTTTTTCTTCTGGGTGCCGGTGTGGAACAGGGGCGTCAGCGGACGGCGATTCGCGGAAGAATTGCTGCGCGAGCAACAGGTGTGCGTCACTCCCGGCGATCTCTTCGGACCCAGCGGGGCGGGATATATCCGCATCAGTTACGCGACGGACGACGGCCGGTTGCACGAGGGACTGGATCGCCTCGCCGATCATCTCCGCATGAGCGAGGATCGCCCTGCATCCCTGCCCCAGCCGTTGGCGGCGTGAGTCGTATCAGCGCGTGAAGTGGAGTTGTATGGCACCCCCGGCCAAAAGCACGAACCAGCCGCAGCCGAGCAGCGTCAAGCCGTAGGTCAGCCCGAATGGAACGCATACCATGAACACGGCCAGGGCGAAGAAGGCCAGGCTCCAGACGTAGAACGATCCCCAGATGGTAGCACCGAGCGAGGCGAAACCCATGCCGCTCAGAACCGCCAGGACCGGCGCCAGCGGCACCGGCTTATCGAGAAAGTGATTGACGATAACGAGTGAAATAAATCCGCCGTAATACGCGGGCACCAGGTTCCAGATTTGTCGCTCCACGGCCGTCATTCCGCGTTCCTTGACGGGGCGAAGGCGCACGGCCAGGTAAAGCATGATGGCCACCTGGACGATTTTCGTCGCCAGGGTCGGCAGCCAGCGATGGTCCGGTTCCAGTGTCACCTCCCAATAATTCGCCAGGGCGCAGCCAACCAGAATGGTCAGGCCGACGGCCAAGAGGAGGCGCGGCCAACCTTCGGACAGAATATCGCGATGACGGCGACGGAGACCGCGCTCCAGCCACTTCAGCCAGGGCAGATGTTTGGCGGTGACGGCCTCGCCGCGCAGGAAGGCGCGCAGGTCGGCGGCGAGATCGGCTGCATGAGCGTAGCGGTCCTCCGGTCGCTTGGCCAGCGCCTTGAGGCAGATCGCCTCCAGGTCGCGCGGGATGGCCGGGTTGTGCGAACGCGGCGGAGGCGGGCTGTCTTCCACAACCTGGAGCGGCAAGGCGTAGGCGGGGCCTTCAAACGGCAGCCGGCCCGTTAGCAATTCGTAGAGGATGACACCCAGCGAATAGATGTCGCTCCGCGCGTCGGCATTATGGCTGTGGCCGGCCGCCTGTTCGGGGGCCATGTACGCCAGGGAGCCGAGAATGTGGCCGTCGCCCGTCCGGGCGCTGGTTGTATCGGTCAGGAAATCCATCCGCGCCAGACCGAAATCGAGAATGTGCGGCCGGCCTTCCACGTCGATGAGGATGTTGCCCGGCTTGAGGTCGCGGTGGTAAACGCCTTGTCCGTGCGCGTGTTCGGCGACCTCGGCGATGCGGGCTACGAGATCGACCACCCCGGCCAGGCCCGCATCGCCGCGCTTGCACCAGAGGCGCGGATCGACTCCCTCGACGAATTCCGTGACGAGATAATACGGCGGCCCTTGTCGGCTGTAATCGAAGAGCTGCACGATTCCCGGATGGGCCAGGCGGGCGATGGCGCACGCCTCGCGCTGAAAGCGGCGTACCGCTTCGGGTTCATCGAGCCGATCCGGTTGCAACATCTTCAAGGCGACCCGGCGTTTCACGTCGGGATCAAAGCACAGGTAAACGATGCCGAACCCGCCCTGCCCCAATTCGCGCTCCACACGGTAGGGGCCGATCTGTTCCAGCCGGGACATCGGTGTGACGCCGGACGGACAGTCGGAAACCGTGGTCCGCTCGCCGAACAAGTCGCCGAGGGCGCCCAGGGCACCGGCCAATTCCGGATGGCGGGCGAGCAGGGCGGTGCGGTCCACGGGGCGGCCCGATTGCAAGTCGTTGAGGACGGCATCAAGCGCCGCGGCCGCCTGAGGGTCCAGTGTGAGTACGTCTCGAAGACTGGAGCGCGGTGAAGGTGTCATGTGGGCCAGCCGATCAGGGTGCGAAACGAAACAGCAGCTGAAGCTGTCGCTTCGTCGGTTTGGAGTCGCCACCAAGATACCACGGAAATCATAAGATAACAGCCTCGAGTTGCGGAATGTTCCTGGACCGATCCCCTTTCCCCTTTTGACGGGAGGCCGTCATGCCGCGTATCCAGCCGCTGAAGGACGATCAAGCAACACCCCAGGCCAAGACGCTTTTCGACAAGATCCAGGCCGCCTTCAAAATGGTGCCGAACATCTTCCGCACCATGGGCCACGCCCCCGAGGTCCTACAAGCGACGCTCGCTTTCGATCGGGCGATCCAGGGCGATCTCGATCCCAAGTTGCGCGAGTTGGCGTATCTGAAGACGTCTCAACTCAATCATTGCAAGTACTGACTGCACTACCATACGGGCCTTGGTCGCAAGGCCGGGTTGACGGACGTGCAGGTGCAGAACCTCGAAGATTACGAGCAGAGTAGCGCCTACACGGACCAGGAAAAACAAGTCCTCCGCTTCGCGGAGCAATGGACGCAGCAGGGCAAGGCCGACGCCGATGTCGTGGCCGCCCTGTCCAAAAGCCTTTCACCGGCGCAACTGGTCGTCCTCGCCGCCACGGTCGGCCTGGCCAACTGGACGAACCGCTTCAGCGAAACCTTCGGCGTGCAGCTACCGTGAGGGCCGGAGGCGTTACATCTTGACAAAACGCCAGGTTTCATGCATCACCTTCGCGCGGCTCAGTCCCCAACGTCGGGGAGATCCGCCGCGCGGAGGAGAAAGCGATGAAGCGAGTCCGATTCTGGTCGGTGGTAGTGTTGTTTCTGGCTGGGGCCGGGTCATCGGCCACGGAACTGGTCGGAGTGCGCGGCAGCAGCACGCAATTCACCACCACGATGGGTATCACGGTCGGCGGCAAGCCGGTCGCGCTCGTGCTGACCGGCGTGGCCCTGCGCCAGAAATTCTTTATCAACGTCTATTCCATCGGCAGTTACGTCCTCGAAGGCGCCGGTGTTCACACGGCCGAGGAGCTGGCGGCGGTTGATAAGCCGAAGCAGTTGCACCTGGTGATGGAACGCGATGTCAGCGGCGGCGACATCGCTGAGGCGTTCGTCGTCGCCATTCGCCAGAACTATCCCGTCCCCGCCTTTACGAATGAGGTAACTCTTCTGGCCGAGAAGCTGCGCGAAATCGACCTCAAAAAAGACGATCACATTTATCTGACGCACCGGCCAGGCGAGGGACTCCATTGCAACATTGTCAACAAGGGCGAATTCACGATCGAAAACAGCGAGTTTTCGCGGGCGGTATGGGACATTTACCTAGGCAAGAACAACGTCGGCGAGGGGATCAAGAAGGGCCTCACTTCAAGGCTCAAGTAGGGCCTGCGGCCGGGCTAGGGATAGCGGTTGGTGACGGCTTCCAGTCTTCGATCTCGTCCCAAGGCCACAGGGGACGATCGATCCGGCGATATTCGTAGTTCCAGAAGTCCGACGGCGCGCAGCCGGCGCTCGCACCACCAGGATTTTTCGGGCGTGGCCCTCGTAGGCGGCGCGAAAACCGCATGGGCTTTTCGCTACCAGAACGCTCGCGGCAAAGGGATCGAGTCCGGCCGTCTGGAATAGCTGCGGAGCGAAGTGCGGACCCGATCGCGATGTAACGACGATGTGAACTTGCCCCGACCGCAGGACCGCGGACGGACCCATGTCGATGGGCAGGTTCCGCGCCAGATGACCGGACAGAACGAACCGTGCGTCGAAAAGATTGTGGACGCGCGTCGTCACGGTCATCGGCTGCGAAAAACGCGGATCGCGTTTGCCTCCCAGCTCCGCGGTAAGTTCCTCTCCGACGCCCCGCTGTCGAGCCGCTTCGACGAGATCGGAATCAACCAACGTCACCAGGGCCGGGCGTGGCCAATCGTAACGTAGCAGTTCGCGCAGCACCCAGTTGCTATCGCCGGGAGCGCCCGACGTGGTCGAATCGGCGCTGTCGCTGAGTACAACCAAACCTTCGTTGTTTTCGTGGGCGAAGCGCACGCCGTCCGCCACGGAGATCAGCTCCGGTAGATAGTCGCGCCTTCGTCGCCAGACATCGGCGGCAAACTCACCGCAGATGGTTCGGGCCAATTCGCCATCGCCATTGGCGACAATCACCACGGCGGATCCCAACTCCGGAATGTCAAGCCAGGGCTGCACGGTGGCCAAGCCGGCGGCGAGGAGGCGGGGATCGCGCTCTAACTCTTGCAAGCGTTCGCGCAGTGCATAGCTCACACTCGCAGGATTCTGCGTGTTCGCTCGCTCCGCGGGGACTACCAGCGGCAGTTTTTGGAAGGCGGTAATGGGCCGGACATTTTCCGCCAGGATGCGGCGCATCACGGCAGCGCCGCGCCGGCCGGTTTCAAAGACATCCATGTGCGGAGCCGTGTGATAGAGCACGAGAGCATCCGCGTTCCGAACCATGCGCTCCGTGATGTTGGTGTGCAAATCGAGCGTGGCCACCACGGGCACATGCGGGCCGACCATCTCCCGTAACGCTTGCAGCAGTTCGCCCTCCACGTCGGGAGCCGCTTCGGACACCAAAGCGCCGTGCAGGGCCATTAGCAGCGCGTCCACCGGCAATCGGTGTAGGAGGGCGTCACACAACTCCTGGCGGATCCAGGCGAACGTGTCGGCGGTCGCGGTCCCGCCCGGCCAGGCCGGGAGGCGAACGAGACCCACAATCTCCGGTTTTTCCGGCCACGAGCGCAGCGATTGAATGAAGCCGCCAAGTTCGTTGGTGTCGGCCATGCGCTCGACTAATTCCTTCCCGCGAACGATGCCGAATTGCTCGAAGTCGGCGCGGGTGGTAGGGAGGGGGTTGAACGTGTTTGTTTCCTGCCAGACCTGGCCGATGGCAATGCGCATGAAAGATCTCCGTTACATAGCCCCGGGCTTGCCGAGGGTAGGTTTTCCCCCGGCAAGCCCGGGGCTATGTAACAGATACTAAAAGTTGGAACAAAAAATGCAGACAAAAAAGAGGTGAACCGTTCGGCAACCCCTTTTTTCTCCCACGGAGGTATGCTTCCATGCGCGTCTTGACTGTATTCCTTCTCGGGATGGCCTTCGCTTTGAGCAGCGGCCACGCCGCCGATGACAAAACCGTTGGCCACGATCATCATGCGATGGCCTATGAAAGCTGCGCCAAAGCGTGCGGTGACTGCCAGCGCGAATGCGACTCCTGCGCGCACCACTGTGCGCACAGGGTCGCTGAGGGCAAAAAGGACCACCTGAAATCGCTCCAGACCTGTCAGGATTGCGCGACCCATTGCGGGGCCGCCGCCTGCATCGTCGCCCGCCAGGGGCCGTTCTCCGACCTGATTTGTAAGGCCTGCGCCGAGGCGTGCGATCGGTGCGGCGCGACCTGCGAGAAGTTCCCCGACGACGAACACATGAAAAAGTGCGCCCAGGAGTGCCGCAAGTGTGAGAAAGCTTGCAAGGAGATGCTCCAGCACACCGGCCGGCCCGGAGCGACCAGCACCAGTACGTCAAGCAAGTAAACGCGGTGAAGAGGCCAAGCTCCTCGTCTCCTCCGTTGCACGGAAGAGACGCGGAGCTTTCCTTTGCGCCCGTCCCTGCCGACAATAATCTTGCCTTGGTTCTCGAATACCCGCCTTCCACCCCGCTTGCAGGAGTCCCCTCGTGTACCAGCGGACAGCCGGCGTCGTATCGCTCTCGTTGTTTGTTGCCCTGTGTGTTGCCGGCGAGGAACGGCCCTCGCGCCCCGGCACGACCGAGAAAGGCTTAGTGTTGCCCAACGGCTGGACCATCACGCCCGCCGAGGCGCCGAAGAAGGCTTCGTCCGACAGCCTGGCCGGCGATGCGCGAACTGTGCTGGCCGCTATTGTGAAGACCGCGACCGAAAACCAGCGTCGTCCCGAACAGGGCCGGCGGACGGGCGACGATTTGACCGTCTCTTACATCCGTGCGGCGGCAGCCTCCGCGCGCCAATTGCCCAAAGAGCAAGCGGCCCCCGCTTTTCTCCTGGCGCTGGGCATCGCCCTGGACGATTCGTCGCTTCTACGCTCGAACCTCATGACGCGGACCTTGTGGCGGAGAGTCGAGTCGGACGAGGCCCGCAAGCAGCGGTTGCATGTATTGGGTTCGCCGACCTTGCATGGACGGCACGACCTGGCGCAGCATTTCTCCGTGTCGGCCGCCCTGACCGCCGCGATGGGAGAGCAGGCCGCCGAGACGGCGGGACTACTCAAGGAAATGCTCGATTCGCGCGGCGGCAGCGGTTTCAGCTTCGCCGACCTGTCCGCCGACTTCGCCGGCATCGCCTTCGCCCGCCGCTTGCTCGACAAACCGGAACGCCTGGCAGATATCGAGAAATCCTTCACGGTCGCTGACTATGCGCTGCCGCCCAGAGGTTTGGTAGAAGGATTGACCGCCGACGAGTTCGCCAAGCAGTACGGCTCGCTCAATGATGAGCGCTTTTTGCGCGTCGTGGCGGATCTCCGCAAGCGCATCGACGCCCTGCCCGGTTATAAGGGCCCCGTCAAAGACAAACGTGACTAGCGCCAGCCATGCCTTGCTCGATGCTCCTCGGTTGACAGGAGTTTTACACCCGTCCTGTTTCTATCCCTTGCCCAGGATGAGATCGACCACCCAGCAGCCACGCCCATGCTCGCCCGACTGGCGGCAGTGGTTGAGGATGTCGGCGTTAGTGCAGCCGGCTTCTTCCAGGGCGTCGGCCAGGATCGGCATATCCCCGCGATCGCGGGTGTCATACATTCGTTGAGCCATTGAAACCAGTAGACTACTGTGCCAGGTCAGCAACACCGGATCGAGAGGCGCGGGATGATAGATCAGAGTGCCGCAGATGCACCGCAGCACTTCAACTTGCTTCGCCGGGGGAACGAGTTGGGCTGCGAATCGCACGGCCGTCCTGCTACTTTCTTCCGTAACAAACGCAGCTACCTGGGCACTCAGATACGCCAAACGGGCCGCTTGGCGTGTGTTGAAGGTTGCGACCGTGTAGACTTTCCAGGCATCGCCGGCGGCCATCAACGCGGCACTCCGCGCGGAACTCAACTCCTCCGGCGTCGCCTCGCCGTCCGCAAAAAGCTCGGCTACTTCAACCACCTTGCGGCTCCGGTAGTCAGCAGGACAAGCCTGCCGGGCCCAACCGCAGACGAGCAGGCGCAGCCGTCGCTCACCCGCCTGGTTCCGGAGTGCCCGCATCATCCGAACGGGATCGGTACAAGTCCGCCAACCCTTCTTCACCATGCTCTGCTCTCAATCAACTTTCGGTTCTGGGCACCGGGCCCGCTCAAGTTCCGAGGCAAGATCGTCTCCGAAAATTCCTCTTACGGACACGAAAATCCTTGAACCGTGTTCGCGCATTTGCGAAGATAATCCCAAGAGTTTACGACCTGCCCGCCACGCTGCCCCTTGTTATCCGAGTGATAACTTCCTGCCCGTATGCGCATGAACGGTTTGATGACCATTGTGATGAACAAGAGCCAAATACTTGCCGCGCCGTTTCCTCCGCACACGCCGGAAAGGAGCAAACAGCTTCCCGAAAACGTAAGCCGGATCGGAGTTTGGCAAAGTGGCAAACTGGCAAAGTCGCCCTTTGGAAATGACGCAAAAGCTTTGTGAATTGTAGTTTAAAACGAGACGCCTACTTTGCCAACGTCCTTGAGAATTGGCAAAGTGGCAAACAGGTGGACAACGCTCAAAGGCATGGCCCTCCGTACTCCCTTGCTCGCCGAGAGCCATGCAAACGCTTGCTGAGGTACTCCATGACACCGGGTCGATCTCTCCTCCTCGTCGGCGGACTGCTGGTACTTTCCGCGTCGTTCGGCGCTGCCGCCGAGCCGTCCGACAAGAAGGAACCGAGCGAGGTCAGTTACTACAAGGATGTCCGCCGCATCTTCCAGCAGCACTGCCAGGGCTGTCATCAGCCGGCCAAGCCGCAGGGCGGCTACGTCATGACCGGCTATGCCGACCTGCTCAAGAAGGGCGATCACGAACAGCCCGGCATCGTGCCCGGTCGGCCCGAACTGAGCAAAGTTATCGAACAGATTTTGCCCAAGGGGGCCAAGAAACCCGCCATGCCCAAGGGCAAGGATCCGCTGTCCACGGCGGATATCGAGCTGATCAAGAAATGGATCGCGGCCGGGGCGAAAGACGATACGCCCAAAACGCAGCAGCACGTCGTGGATGCGGCGCATCCGCCGGTTTACACATTGCCCCCCGATCTCAGTTGCGTCACGTACTCGCCGGACGGAAGCTTGCTCGCCGTCTCCGGCTATCACGAAGTCCTGTTGCACAAGGCCGACGGTTCCGAACTCGTCGGCCGGCTTGTCGGGCTGTCGGAGCGAATCGAGTCGATCGCGTTTTCGCCGGACGGCAAATCGCTGGCCATCGCCGGTGGTTCGCCGGGGCGATTCGGCGAGATCCAGGTGTGGGACGTGGCCCGGCGCAAACTCAAGCTGTCGGTGCCCGCGACGTTCGATACCGTTTATGGAGTCAGCTGGTCGCACGACGCTAGCTTGCTGGCGTTCGGCTGCGCCGACAACACCGTCCGCGCCATCGAGGCGAGCACCGGCAAGCAGGTGCTTTACCAGGGGGCGCACGACGACTGGGTGCTGGGCACCGTCTTCTCCAAGGACTCGACGTTTCTGGTCTCCATCGGCCGGGATCGTTCGATGAAGCTGACGGAAGTGGCGACGCAGCGCTTCATCGACAACATCACCAGCATCACGCCGGGGGCGCTCAAGGGTGGTCTTCTGGCCGTGGCCCGCAACCCGATCAAACGAGACACGAAGGTCAAGAACACGGCCGCCGGCACGGATCAGAGCGAAAAGTGGTACGATGAGTTGCTCATCGGCGGCGACGACGGCGTGCCGCGTCTGTACAAGATGCACCGCACCACCAAGCGCGTCATCGGCGACGATGCCAACAAAATCCGCGAATACGAGAAGATGCCCGGCCTGATCTACGCTCTGGCCTTCAGCGCCGACGGTAGCCTGTTCGCCGCCGGCAGCAGTCTGGACGGCCGGGGCGAGTTGCGCGTCTATCAGACTGCGGACGGCAAGGTCGTCTCGAAGCAGACCGGCATCGGGCCGATTTATTCCGTGTCGTTTCGACCCGACGGCCAGCAGATCGCCGCGGCCGGTTTCGACGGGGTAGTGCGGCTGAGCGACTCGAAGACGGGCAAGGTCATCAAGGAATTCGTTCCCGTGCCGTTGCTCCGAACAGTCCAGGCCCGGTGATTGTCGATTAACGAATGCGTCCGCCATAACATATAGAGGTCCGCCATGACTCGACATCTCCTCGCCACTTTGATGATCGCCCTGTTCGCGAACGTGGCACCCGCCGATGAGCCGGCCGAGCAGTTGCCGTCCGGTGCGAAGATCGTCAAGCTGGTCTCCCAACCGACGCACATCGACTTGAAGACGCCCTTCGAGTACAGCCAGCTTGTGCTGACCGGCCAGCTCGCCACGGGCGAACAACTCGACGTGACCCGGCTGGTCAAGCTCGATGCGCCGCCGCAGGTCCAGATCAACACCACCGGCGTGGTACGTCCAGTGGCCGACGGCAGCGGCGTTCTCAAAGTCAGTCTGCAAGGCCAGACGCTCTCGCTGCCGGTGCAGGTGAAGGGGCAGAAGGAAAAGTACAACGTCAGCTTCGTGCGCGACGTGATGCCGACCTTGTCCCGTATGGGCTGCAACGCGGGAACCTGCCACGGCGCCCAGAAGGGCAAGAACGGCTTCAAGCTGTCGCTGCGCGGCTACGACCCGATCTTCGATCACCGCTCGCTGACCGACGATCTCAAGGGCCGGCGCTTCAACCGGGCAGCCCCCGACGCGAGCCTGATGCTGCTCAAATGCACCGGCACCGTGCCCCACGTAGGCGGCGTGCTCACCCAACCGGCCGAACCGTATTACGAGTTGCTGCGCAGCTGGATCGCCGACGGCGTCAAGCTCGATCTGAACAGCCCGCGCGTCAAGGCTATCGACGTTACCCCGAAAAACTCCGTCATCCCACTGGCGGGGATGAAACAGCAGATCGCCGTCCGGGCCACGTTCAGCGACGGCAGCGTCCGCGATGTCAGCGTCGAGGCGTTTCTGGAGAGCAGCAACACGGAGGTGGCGACCGTCAACCGAGCCGGCACCGTGACGGCGGTGCGCCGCGGTGAGACAACGATCCTGGCCCGTTACGAGGGCGCTTACGCCGCTGCCGGCATTGTCATCATGGGAGACCGCAAGGGCTACCAGTGGCGCGACGTGCCGGAATACAACTACATCGACAAGCTCGTAGACGCCAAGCTGAAGCAGATGAAGATCCTGCCCAGCGAACTCTGCACCGACGCGGAGTTCATCCGCCGCATTTATCTCGACCTGACCGGCTTGCCGCCCGAACCGCAAGAAATCCGCACCTTCCTCGCCGACAATCGGCCGACGCGCGTCAAACGCGATGCGCTGGTCGATCGCCTGGTCGGCTGTCCCGAATACATCGAGCACTGGACGAACAAGTGGGCCGACCTGTTGCAGGTCAACCGCAAGTTCCTTGGCCAACAGGGAGCCACTGCCTTCCGCGATTACATCCGCCTGTCCATCGCCGACAACCAGCCCTACGACCGTTTCGCCCACGAAATCCTGACGGCAAGCGGCTCGAACATGGACAACCCCGCCGCCAGCTATTACAAGATCCTGCGCGAGCCGGGCGCGATCATGGAGAACACGACGCAACTGTTCCTGGCCGTGCGCTTCAACTGCAACAAGTGCCACGACCACCCGTTCGAGCGCTGGACGCAGGACCAGTATTATCAAACCGCCGCCTTCTTCGCGCAGGTCGGCCTCCGCGAAGATCCCAAATTCAAGGGCCAGCGCGTCGGCGGCACCGATGTCGAAGGTGCCAAACCCCTCGTCGAGATCATCGCCGACAAGAATGCAGGCGAGGAAGTCCACATCCGCACCGGCCAGGTGGCGCCGCCGACTTTCCCGTATTTGCACAAGGATCTCGCACCGTCCACCGCCAGCCGCCGCGAGCAACTGGCCCACTGGATCGCGTCGAAGGACAATCCCTATTTCGCCCGCAGTTACGTCAACCGATTATGGAGTTATCTGCTCGGCAAGGGGATCATCGAACCCGTCGATGACATCCGGGCCGGCAACCCGCCGACGAACCCGGCGCTCCTCGATGCGCTGACCGACGATCTCGTGAAGAGCGGCTTCAACGTCCGGCACATGCTGCGGACCATTTGCAAGTCGCGCGTCTATCAGCAATCGGTGCAGACCAACACCTACAACCGCGACGATGAGATCAACTACTCGCATGCCCTGGTCCGCCGCTTGCCGGCGGAAGTGTTGTACGACGCCATCCATCGCGCCAGCGGCTCGTTGACCCGTCTGCCGGGCTTACCGCCGGGGCGCGGGCGGCGCAGATGCTCGACTCGCGCGACGATGTGCCGGGCGGCTTCTTCGTGCAGTTCGGCAAGCCGGCCCGCGAAAGCGCCTGCGAGTGCGAGCGCTCCGAAACCATGATGCTCGGCTCGGTCCTCAATCTCGTCAACGGTCCTGTCGCGGCCAGCGCCATCCAGGATCCCAGTAATCGTTTGGCCAAGCTGGTGGCGACCGAGAAGGACAATGGCAAGGTCATCGAGGAACTGTTCCTCGCTTTCCTGGGCCGGCTGCCGACGGCGTCGGAGATGTCCCTCGGTTTACAATCGCTCCGGGACGGCGAGAAGACGTATGAAACCCTGGTCGCCGAGGCGAAGAAGCATCAGGAGAACCTTGCCGCTTACGAAAAAGGACTGGGCGCACGGCAAACGCAGTGGGAAGAGGGGATCAAGCACACGGTCCCGCCTTCGTGGACGACTCTGGAAATCGTCAAGGCCGTCTCCAAGGGCGGCGCGATCCTGAACCCGCAGAAGGACGGCTCCATCCTCGCCAGCGGAAAGAACCCGTCGCCGGAAACGTACACGATCACGGCCCAGACCAAACTGACCGCCATCACGGGCATCCGCCTGGAAGTGCTGCCCGACGCGAGTCTGCCGGC
Source organism: uncultured Planctomycetota bacterium (assembly GCA_963767535.1). Lineage (GTDB taxonomy): Bacteria > Planctomycetota > Planctomycetia > Gemmatales > Gemmataceae > JAJPHU01. The sequence continues at coordinate 500,311 of CAVYEC010000003.1, read as the reverse complement.
CAAGGGGCCGGGCCGAGCGCCCAATGGCAACTTCGTCCTCAACGAGTTCAAGATGGCGTTCAGCCTGGCGGGCGAGAAAAAGGGCAAACCGATTGGCCTGCGCAACGCCCAGGCCGATTTCTCGCAACAAGGCTGGGCGGTCACGGGTGCCATCGACAACAACCCGGACACCGGTTGGGGGATCATGCCAGAGTTCGGCAAGGCCCACGCCGCCTATTTCGAGCTGGCGACGCCGCTGTCCTTGCCGGCCGGGGCGAATCTGACCATCACGATGTTGCAGCGCTTCCCCGGTAAGGAACACAACATCGGCCATTTCCGTCTGTCAGTGACGACGGCCAAGACGCCCCTCTCGGTGAAGGGACCGCCGGAGGCGATCGCGAAGGCCATCGCCACGGAACCGGCCAAGCGCACGCCCCAACAGAAGGTGGAACTGATGAACTACTATCGGGCGATGGATCCGGAATTGCCGCGCTGCGCCAGATCGTCGCCGAGCATCCGTTGCCGGTGGACAAGCGGCTGCCGGGTGCCCAGGATCTCGCTTGGGCGCTCATCAACGCCAAGGCGTTCCAGTTCAATCATTGAGGATGCTTCCACCGCCAGATAGCGGTGGGTTGGGATGACGACTTCGGTTCATTTCGCCGCCTGTTCGCGTGTCACCACCACGCTAACAGCGATGCGTTCCACTTCCTTGCGCACCGCATCCAGATCGCGCGGGACCAGGCGCGTGGCGATCGTGGCCCCGCCGTTGTTTTGCCGCGTCACATAATAATCCATCAGGAACCTCTGCCCGCCCATCTCCGCCTCCAGGCCGAAATGTTCCAATATCGGCGACGAACGCACCGTCCGCGGCGGATCGACGCGCACCACGCGGGCGTTTTGCTTGCCCAACCATTCGCGCGATTCGGCGAGGAAACGCTCGCCTGTCGGAGCACGCGCGAGCGGATCGAGCGTCAACAGTATCCCGCTGCCGTCCGCACCGTCGAGCGTCACTTGACTGCCGCGTACGCCGGCAACACGCCAGCGCCGTGCATACAGAAAGCGCAAGCCGAGATCCGGATTGTCGTACAGCAGCAGGGTGTTGTCGCCGTTCGGCTCGACCGCTACCCCTTTCAGACCCGCTTCGCTCAGTTCGGTGCAACTCGTGTGCGCCTGCCGCGTCAGCACGAACCGCCCCTCTATCCGGCCCACCTCCTTGCCCTCCTTGTCGAGCATGAAGTGCTTGCCTTCGAGGTAGAGGTAACTGAGGTGATTGGACTCCAAGTCGAAAAAGAAGTAGCCTTCCAGCTGCTGGCGGTTCGGGCCGTCCTCGTTGGCTCCGCGCACGCTGCCGCGGAAGGAGACGCGGGCGTGACGACGTTTCTCCACCGTCGTTAACTGTTCCAGCCGGCACTCGATCGTCCCCTCATCAATGTGTTCGAGGTCAGTAAGTTCCTGGATGGCCGATTGCGCCGCGGACCAGCGGTCGCCGACTCGAACCGGGTGGTCCGCCAGCAGTCCCGCCAGCGTCGGCGTGAAAACGTCCGTGCGGATCAGGTCGATTTCTCCCCACGTTAACGGGCCGTCCGGCGAAAAAGGAACTTCCGAGTTCTGGCGGCGCAGCAGGATGAGCCGGCGTACTTCGGGCCGGAGAGCGTTCTCTTGCGGACGGTCGCCGATCGTGCGGCGGAAGTCGGTGCGCCGGCACAGGCGGGCTGTCTTGCGTACCTGACCATCCGCGCCGGCGTCGAGGATGCGTTCGTCGTATTCGATGGCGCTGGAGCCGCGCACCGTCAGCGGTTTGGGAGTGGGCTTGTCCTTTTCGGGAGGCAACGTCAGGGTGCCGGAAATCTCCACCCGCGTGCGGGCGTGATATTCGTAGCCAACTGGGAACCGTTCTTGAAGACGAATCGGCTCCTCGGCAGCGAGAGAAGCGGCCCAGCTCAGGCAGAGAAACAAGGTCGTGACGTGAAGTCGGCACTGGATCAGAAGGAGGGACATGGTTCGGCTCCGTTGGACGGAACGAAGCCCCTGCCGGGATGGCAGACTAGCTTCTGCCATGATTCTACCCGGTGAACTCATCGGTCAGCTGGCGCAAGTTCCTCAGCGGCATTCGTTTAGGGTTCAAGGAGGGGAGTTTTGCCGTCTGGGCAAGGAATAAGCCCTGCCCGAAGCCTGTATTGTATTCAGTCAGTCTTGCAATTTTGAACAAAGATAGTGTAAAAGCGTATAGAAAGATAGGGGATTTAGCACAGCTTGGCTGGAAAATGCTGGTTCACTAGGACGATTAGGATTCGGCGAAAAGCCAGAAAAATCAAGGATCTGCGTCGATTCCTTGAAAGGATGGCCGTTGCGGATCGTCTAACCAGGAGAGAATGGTCCGGGTTTTGCAATAGAGAGAAATGCGAGCGACAGAGGCTCGCAACTCGGTGCGGGTGAGAGGCTCAACAAGAAACAGCCGTCATCAGGCGAATAAGACGACAGCGAGTTAAATACCCGCTACTGTCCAACGTGTAAAGAGGAACTTGGGGTGGGGGCGGAGGGCCAATCGGATTCGGAACAGATTATCCCGAACCCTTGCCCCACCCAAGAGCGTCTTACCTGAGCCTTCGAGTTAGATCGGACTCAGGGCGTCTCGGACTGAAACGATTTAGGAGCGTTTCTCCGGGGCGGAAAACGGAAAGCGAAGAGTGCCGCGAAGTCTATTCGTGGCGTCCTCACCCAGCGAGGACCATAAATCCGGCACCGACCGGGACCCACAAACGCGGCCGGCGCCTCATACCAAGAGGCCAAGTCCGAGAAGGACTCGGGCACAAGGCCAAAAAAGGAGTGGTGGCTGTGACTGGCTTCAAGCATCCGGCCCTGAAACAGTTGACGGATCAACAGGTTCGTTTCGCCCCGCCGGCCCGCCGGGCCGAGCAGCTGGCCCGCGCGGAACAGCTCCTTGCCGAGATCGACTCGGGCAAACGCTATCCGTATCAGTTCGTGTGCTGGCGCATCACGGACTTCCGTCCGGATACGTATCCGAACTTGCTTCTGCCCGGCGACGAGTTGGCCCACGACCTGCGTCTAATGATTCAGACCATGCGTCTGATGATGCAGACGTTCGCCGAGCGCGTGGCCGAGCGAACCGAGATCAAGGCCCTACCGCTTCCGGTCGAAAACGCGCCGGAGCCGGTTCTTACGCTCGAGGAGATCAGCAAGAAGCTGAATGTTTCGACCAAGACCATCCGGCGCTGGCGCAAGTTCGGCCTAGTCGGTCAACCGATCATGCTGGGCGGCAAGCGCCAGCTGGGCTTCATGCAATCGGTGGTCGAGCGCTTCCTGGCGACGCAGGGGCGCGGGTCGAACGGGGCAGCCGGTTCTCGCAAATGTCGGAGGACGAGCGCGAGGACATTTTGCGGCGTGCCCGGCGTCTGTCGCGCGTCGGCGGCGGCTCCCTCACCGAGGTCAGTCGGCGCATCGCCCGCCGCCTGGGACGGTCGGTGGAGACCGTGCGGTACACTATCAAGAATTATGATCGCGAAAACCCCGCACTGGCCCTGTTCCCCAACCTGACCGGGCCGCTGGACGCGGCAACCAAACAAACGATCTATAGCTCTTACCGTCGGGGGATTAACGTGGATACACTCGCCAAACGCTTTCAACGCACTCGGACCTCGATGTACCGGGTGATTAACGAGGTGCGTGCCCAGCGCTTGCTGGAGCAACCCCTCGACTATATCCCGCATCCTTCCTACGACGATCCTGCCATGGAAGCGGTCATCACGGCCCCCATGCCCGACGTCGAAGCCTACGAGGCCAAGCGGCGTGCCATGCACGCGCCGAAGGATGTACCGCCCGAATTGGCCTCGTGCTACGAATACCCGCTTCTGAGCAAGGAGCAGGAGCAGCACCTATTCCGCAAAATGAACTTCCTCAAGCACAAGGCGGCCAGGCTGCGCAATCAGTTCCGCAAGGAAGGCGGCGAGGAAAACGAGGTCGATCCCGGCCGCGTCCGCGATAAGGCGCTCAAGGAGATCGAAACCCTGCAAGTCGAGGCCAACGACGTCAAGGAGTTGCTCATCAACGCCAACATGCGTTTGGTGGTCAGCATCGCCAAGCGGCACGCGGCCCAGACCGACAATTTCTTCGAGCTGGTCTCCGACGGCAATATGTCGTTGATCCGGGCGGTCGAGAAGTTTGATTTCGGCCGGGGCTTCAAGTTCAGCACCTACGCGAGCTGGGCGATCATGAAGAACTTCGCCCGCAGCATCCCGGACGAGAAACACCGCCGCGAGCGCTTCGTGACGGGTCACGAAGAGGTCTTCGAGGTCGCCCCCGACACTGCGCAGCGACGAGCACGAAATTGTGGCGACGCACGAGCGGGCGACGCACAGCGTCAACCGTCTGCTGGAATATCTGGAGCCGCGCGAGCGCGAGATCATCCGCATGAGGGCCGGCCTGGACGACCACGCCAAGGGCATGACGCTGGAAGAGATCGGCCAGCAGTTTGGCATCACCAAGGAGCGCGCTGCGCAACTCAACGCCCGGGCCATGAAGAAACTACGGTCCATCGCCGAGGAGCAAGACCTCGAAATGCCCTAAGAAGTCGGTCTGAAGAAAGCATCGTCTCCCTCTCCTTGAGGCCCCGCTTCGTGCGGGGCCTTTTTTGTTCCTACACATAGCCCCCGGCTTGCCGGGGGAAGACAAACACCCCCGGCAAACCGGGGGCTATGTGTAGGATACTCCGCCACGATCCCGCTTTCCGATTGCTTCCCCCTACCGTCGGGTGTAAGCTCCAGAAGCAATCCTGGATGTCAGAAGCGGCCGGCACCTCCGAACCTCGCGGAGAGGGGGCGCACATCGACGATCCTACGAGGAGCCGGACTCCAGGCGGGAAGACGGCACGCCATGAATCACTCCGATCCCAAAGACCTGGCCCAGGCCTTGCTCGAAGAAGCCGGCGACGCCCTTTTCCTCTTCGATCCCGATACCGATCACCTCCACGCCGTCAGCCGCATGGCAGTCGAGCTGACGGGCTATGAGCGCGACGAGATGCTTTCTCGTCCGGCGACGTATTTCTTTCGCTTCGGCGGCAAGGGAGGTCAACACCGGCTCCGCGATGCCGCCACCCGAACCGGTGTGTTCCACGCCCAGGACGGGTTCTTGCTGCGCACCGAACAAGGACGGCGTGTGGATCCCCGTTAACCTGACAGTGTCGCGACTGCACGTCCGGCCGCGCACCCTCGCTCTCATCACGGCCCGCGACGTGCGCGAACAGCACGAGGCCCATGCGCGGCTGGCCAAAATGGAGGCGGACCTGCGTCGGGTGATGGCCTCCGTCTCCGATTGCCTTTGGAGCGGCGAGTGTGACGACCGGCGGTGGGTATATCGCTATTTCTCCCCGGTAGTCGAAAACCTCACCGGCCGACCGCCCGAGAACTACCTGGGCGGATTGCACGAGTGGGAGCGTATTCTTCACCCCGAAGACTTGCCGGCCTGGCATCGGGCGGTCGAACGGCTCCGGGCAGGCCAGCCCAGTCAGGAGGAGTATCGCGTCGTTTGGCCGGACGGCCGGACGCGCTGGCTGCGCGAGAGCGTCCGCGCTACCCGCGGCGGGGATGGTAGCTCCTGGCGACTGGATGGCGTCCTCTCCGACATCACCGAACGCAAGCACGCCGAGGCGCAGCTCAACCGCGAGCGCCGCCTGCTCCGCAGCCTGATGGACAATCTGCCCGACGCCATTTTCGTCACAGACGCCGACGGGCGTTACGTGACCGACAACCAGGCCCATCAGACATTGATGCGGGCCGCCGGCGGCGTCGTCGGCAAGACCCTTTTCGACTTTCTTCCCCCCGAGCGCGCCGCCCGCTATCACGCCGATGACCGCCGCATTCTCGAATCCGGGCAGGGGCTGCTCGACCGCGAGGAACCGTGGACCGATCGGGAAGGCAACCGCCGCTGGATGTCGCTTACGAAGGTGCCGCTGCCCGGCGAGAATGGCGCGATCGTCGGCCTCGTCGGCATCTGCCGCGACATCACCGAATTGAAGCGGGCCGAGGAGGAGCGCGACCGCTTCTTCACTTTGTCGCTGGACATGCTGTGCATCGCTGGGTTCGACGGCTATTTCAAGCGCCTCAACCCCGCCTTCGAGCGCATCCTCGGCTACCCCCTGGAGGAACTGCTCGCGCGTCCGTTTTTGGACTTCGTCCACCCCGACGACCAGGAGGCCACCCGAGCCGAGACCGCCAAGCTCCGCGCGGGGGGCGACACCATCTGTTTCGAGAACCGCTATCGCTGCCGAGACGGTTCCTACCGCTGGATGCTGTGGACGGCGGCACCCTTCGTCGGGCAGCGTTTGATCTACGCGGCGGCCCGAGACATCACCGAACGCAAGACGACCGAGGAAGCCCTGTCCCGCGAACGCAATCTGCTGCGCACCTTGATGGATAACCTGCCCGATCACATCTTCGTCAAGGACACCGCCAGCCGGTTCGTCACGGCCAACGCCGCGACGTTGCACTCGCTGGGTGCCGAGCGTTTGGAGGATGTCGTCGGCAAAACGGATTTCGACTTCCTGGGCCGCCACCTCGCCGAGAAATATTATCAGGACGAACAGGCCGTCTGTCGTTCCGGCCGGCCGCTGGTGAATCGGGAGGAGTTGCTGATCGACCGATCCGGCGCGGAGAAATGGCTTTTGACCACCAAGGTGCCGCTGCTCGACCGCACGGGGACCGTCATCGGCCTGGTGGGCATGAGCCACGACATCACGGAGCGCAAGCGCATGGAGGAACAATGGCAGCAGGCCAAGGAAACGGCCGAGGTTGCCAATCGGGCCAAGAGCGAGTTCCTCGCCCGCATGAGCCACGAGATCCGCACGCCCATGAACGGCATTCTCGGCATGACCGAGCTGGCCCTGGAGACCGAACTGACGGCCGAGCAGCGCGAGTACCTGCAAATGGTCAAGGCGTCGGCCGACGGACTCTTGACCGTCATCAACGACATCCTCGATTTCTCCAAGATCGAGGCGGGCAAGTTGCACCTGGAGCCGGCCCCGTTCGCCGTCCGCGACAGCCTCGACGACACCGTGCGCACCCTGGGCCTTCGCGCCGAGCAGAAGGGGCTGGAACTGGTTTGCCACATCGCCCCCGATGTACCCGATCAACTCGTCGGCGATCTCGGGCGGCTGCGGCAGGTGATTGTCAACCTGGTGGGCAACGCCATCAAGTTCACCTCGCAGGGAGAAGTAATTGTCTCCCTCCAAAGGATGAAGGAAGAGAAACCTCCGATTCCTCCTTCCTCCTTTCTTCTTCTGACGTTTGAAGTGACGGACACGGGCATGGGCATCCCGGCGGATAAACACCGCATCATCTTTGAACCGTTCGAGCAGGTAGAAGGGGGCGACAACCGGCGCTTTGGCGGCACGGGCCTGGGACTGGCGATCTCTTCGCAGTTGGTGTCTCTGATGGGCGGGCATCTGCAAGTGCAAAGTCCGGTAGAGAACGGGCGGGGCAGCCGGTTCTACTTCACCGCGCGATTCGGACTACCGCAGGGGCCGGCCGCGGCGCCAATTCTCAGCGAGCCGGGCGACCTCCTCGATCTGCCCGTGCTGATCGTCGATGACAACGCGACCAACCGCGTTATTCTGTCGGAGATGCTCGTCAGTTGGCGCATGAAGCCGGTGGCCGTCGAGGGTGCGCGGCAAGCCCTGGAAGAATTGCGGCGGGCGGCCAACGCGGGAGAGCCATATCCCCTGGTACTGCTCGATTCGCAGATGCCGGACATGGACGGCTTCGAGCTGGCCGATCAAGTTCGTAATCAGCCTGAACTCGTCGGGGCCACCATCATGATGCTGGTATCTTCCGACCGCCAGGGCAGCGCCGAACGCTGCCGGGAAGTGGGCATCAGCGCTTGCCTCATGAAGCCGCTCAAGCAATCGGAACTGCTCAACACCATTCTCGACGTGCTCAGCACGAAGGAAAGCCGACGCACCCGGAGCAGCGCGCCGGAGCCGCCGGAACCGTCCACCCCCGGTGTGGAGCGACGACTGCGCATATTGCTGGCCGAAGATAATACCGTCAACCAGCGCTTGGCCGTGCGCATCCTCGAAAAGCGCGGGCATTCCGTCGTGGTAGCCTGGAATGGTAAGGAGGCACTGGCCGCGCTGGAGCGCGAACCGTTCGATCTGGTGCTCATGGATGTGGAGATGCCGGAGATGGGCGGCTTCGAGGCGACCGCGTACATCCGCCGGCGCGAAGGGGACACGGGCAAGCATGTCCCCATCCTGGCGTTGACCGCACACGCCATGAAGGGCGATCGGGAGCGTTGCTTGCAGGCCGGCATGGATGGTTACGTTGCCAAGCCGATCCAGGCCCGCGAGCTGTACCAGGCCATATCCGAATTACTTCCCGCCACGCCCTCGGCCGAGACGGTTGTTTCGGCGGCGATCCTGGATCGCGGCGAAGCCCTGGAGCATGTGGGTGGTGATCTGGAATTGCTGCGCGAACTGATCGACGTTTTCCTGCAAGAGTGTCCTCGAATGATGGAGGAGGCCCGCGACGCTCTGCGAACGGCCGATATTCTGAAGCTCAAACGGGCGGCCCACTCGATCAAGGGGGCGGCCGGCATCCTCGGCGGCAAAATGGTTTTCGAGACGGCCCTGCGCCTGGAGACCATCGCCCGTCAAGGTGATCTGAGTCAGGCGGAGCCGGCTTGGAAAGCATTGCGGCAGGCTGTCGAACAATTGCAGGATGCTCTGACGGAATCGCGTCAGGCACCAAGCGCGGAACGAGCGGGGGTGAAGGGAAACGGAGGGTAAAAATGCACCGCGTGGTTTGCAGCGTGGTTGGCGGTCTCTTGCTCTATGCCGGCGTATTGCTCGCCCAGGAGGGCATTCAACGGGGCAAGATCAAGAATGTCGATCCCGACAAAAAAACCATCGTCATCACCTTCCAGGGCAAGGATTACACCTTCCTTGCCGGAGAAAATAGTCGGTTCATGGACGAGGCAGGCCAGCCGATCAAGGATCGGCTGGCCGACAAACGCCTCCGTCCCGGCGCCGCCGTGATGTTCAAAGCCGGCAAGAAGGACGGCAAGGATGTGCTGATCGGGGTGAAGTTGGGGGGCAATCCCGTCGCCGTACCGCCGCCGAAAGTGGACCTGACCGGGTTGAAACCACTGACGGAGCTAGGCGAGGGAGAATACAAGGGATCGCCGGGCGGGCTGTATCCGGGCGGCAAGAATGAGCGACCGGCGGCCCACGAAGCAGCCGGTCGAGAACTGGCCAAAGAGGTACGGCCGCTCGATCGAGATGGCCAACCTGTCGATGACGGCAAAATCGTGCTCCTGTCCGTGGGGATGAGCAACACGACCCAGGAGTTCTCGGTGTTCAAAACGATCGCCGAGAAGGATACCGACAAGAATCCTCGGCTGGTCCTGGTTGATGGGCGCAGGGCGGGATGACGGCGGCCGTGATTCAGAATGAGGAAACGCCTGGCGGCAAACAATTCTGGAACACGGTCGAGGAACGCCTCCGCAAGTCGGGGGTGACTCGAAAGCAAGTACAAGTCGCCTGGCTCAAGGAGGCCGACGCCGGCCCCAGCCACGTCTTTCCAAAGTACGCCAAGACGCTGCAAGCGGAGATGGCCAATATCGTCCGCTTGATGCACCAGCGGTTTCCCAGCCTGAAGATGGTGTACCTGTCCAGTCGCATATTCGGCGGCTATGCGAAAACACGTTTGAATCCGGAGCCGTACGCTTTCGAGTCGGGTTTCGCCGTGAAGTGGCTCATCGAGCAACAGCTCAAGGGTGACCCGGCCCTGAACGCCGATCCCGCCAACGGCGAGGTCCAGTCGCCGTGGCTCAGTTGGGGACCGTACCTGTGGGGCAACGGCAAAACGAAACGACACGACGGCTTGATCTGGACGGAGGAGGATTTCGCCCAGGATGGCACGCACCCCTCGCCGGCTGGGCGTCGCAAGGTGGCCGAACAGCTCTTGCGGTTCTTCAAGAATGATTCGACCGCGAAACCGTGGTTTCTGGCCCGCTGAAACCCGTATCATAAGCAGCGGACCTTCGACCCCGCGATGGAGACGAAACCGTGTCCACATCGGAAACACCATCAGCCGGTGGAACGCCCAGGGCCCAGGAACTCAAACAGGCGCTCAAAGCGTTCCGCAAGCGTTTGCGGCTGACGCAACTGGATGAGGAATCCAAGCTCGGCGGCGGCCCCTTGAGTCACAATCGCGCGAAGATCGTGGCCATCTCGCCGCCAAACCAGTTTCCGCAGGCCGTCTGGGACGAGCTGGTCAAACAGGGCAAGCTCAAGAAAGCCGGCGGCGGCACTTATGAATTGGTGGACTCGTAACAACTCACTAGCCCGCAGCGCAAGCAAGGGTTTTCATCCCTTGCTTGCGCTGCGGGCTGGTCGGGTCCGTTTTCCGTGGAGAACCTTTCATGACTCAGGCGACCCTGTCCCGTTCGACGTTGACCGAGCGTTACGCGGCGGCCTTCCCGCGTTCGCGGAAACTACACGAGCAAGCCCGCGGCCTCTTCCCCAACGGCGTCACGCACGATCTGCGCCATCTGGAGCCGTTCCCCGTCTACGTCGATCGCGCCCAGGGCGGGCACAAGTGGACTGTCGAGGGCCGCGAGCTGATCGACTTCTGGTCCGGACACGGGGCGCTCCTGCTTGGGCACAGCCATCCGGCCGTGGTTGAGGCGGTGCAGCGGCAGATGGAGAAGGCGACGCATCCCGGCGCCTGCCACGAACGCGAGATCGAATGGGGCGAATGGGTGCGGCGCCTGGTGCCGTCGGTCGAGCGCGTCCGCTTCGTGTCGTCGGGCACCGAGGCGACCTTGATGGCCCTGCGGTTGGCGCGCATCTTCACCGGCCGGCCGCGCGTTCTCAAGTTCGCCGGCCATTTCCACGGCTGGAACGATTTCCTCATCCCCGGCGCGGACGCCCCACACGATGCGGCCGTACCGGGCATCCCCAGCGAAGTGGCCCAGTACACCGTTATCATTCCGCCCAACGATCTCGATGCCGTCGAACGCACCCTGCGCGACGATCCGCAGATCGGCTGTGTGATCCTCGAACCGACGGGCGGCCACTGGGGGCAAGTGCCGGTGCGCGGGCCGTTCCTCAAGGGTTTGCGAGAGATAACGGCGAAGCAGAACCGTTTGCTGATCTTCGACGAGGTCATCACTGGCTTTCGCGTCTCGCCCGGCGGCGCCCAGGGGCATTACGGCATCAAGCCGGACCTGACGACGATGGCGAAGATTCTGGCTGGCGGACTGCCGGGTGGCTGCGTGGGCGGACGGGCCGACATCCTGGAGTACATCGAATTTCGGCCGGGCAAACCGAAGATGCGTCATCCCGGCACGTTCAACGCCAATCCTCTGTCGGCGTCCGCGGGCATCACCACGCTGCAACTCGTCGCCGACGGGGAACCAGGCCGGCGTGCCAATACAGTGGCTCAGCAGATTCGTCAACGACTCAACGCCCTGTTCTCCCAGCGCGGCGATTCGTGGGTCGCTTACGGCGATTTTTCCGGCTTCCGGTTGCTGCCCGGCTACCAGGGGCCACGGCCCAACAGCGATGACTTCATCCCCTATGGAGGAGCACTGAACGAGCTAGGCGGTGCAGGCGACCGTCGGCTTTCGCACGCCTTCCGTCAGGGCATGTTGCTGCACGGCGTCGATCTGCCGGGCCTGGCGGGGATGACGACGGCGGCCCACACGGAGACGGACATCGAGCAAACGATCGACGCCGTCGCCGGAACTCTCGACATGCTGCGCGAGGAAGGATTGGTTTGAGGCATTGCCGTTTAGCCGCGACCCGCAGGGGAGCGCGACAGCGCTCCCCTGCGGGTCGCGGCTAAACTTTTCCCGTGTCGCTTTCCGCGCTAGAATAACGTAGGTTCTGTTCTCTCGCAGTCGGACCAACCAACCATGCCGCGCGATTATTATGAGGTGCTGGGCGTCGGCAAAGACGCCTCGGACGCCGACATCAAGAAGGCGTATCGCAAACTCGCCCGCCAATATCACCCCGACCGCAACCCCGGCGACAAGCAAGCCGAAGGGCGTTTCAAGGAAGTGCAGGAAGCCTACGATACTCTTAGCGACAAGAACAAGCGAACGCAGTACGATCGTTTCGGTTTTGCCGGACCTGGGGCCGCGGGGGGGCAAGGACCGTTTCGCCCTGGGGCCGGCGGGGGACAGGGTTTTGAGTTCCAGGGCATCGACCCCGAGGATCTCGCCAGCATACTCGGAGCGTTCGGCGGCGCCGGCGGCATGGGGGATATGTTCGGCCGACGCGGTCGGGGCCGCGGCCGCGCGGCCCATCCGCCCGAAGCGACCGAGGCCGAGGTTTCGCTTCCGTTCGTGACTGCGGCGCTGGGTGGCACGGTCTCACTGTCCGTCGATGGCCGGCAGATCGACCTCAAGGTGCCGGCCGGCGTCGAGGAAGGCAAGAAACTCCGCCTGGCCGGCCAAGGTCCGGGCGGAGGCGACCTGCTCGTTCGCATCAAGATCGAGTCGCATCCCTATTTCCGCCGCGAAGGTAATAACGTCATTCTCGACGTGCCGGTCAGCGTCGCCGAGGCCGTCCTGGGAGCCAAGGTGGATGTGCCGACCTTGGACGGCACGCATCTGACGGTCAAGGTGCCGCCGGGCACATCGAGCGGATCGCGGTTGCGCCTGCGCGGCAAGGGCATCGCGGGAGGCGATCAGTTTATCGAGATCAAGATCGTGGCGCCCAGGGCCGCCGACGAGCGCAGCCGCGAACTTATCGAGGAGTTCGCGCGTCTGAATCCGCAGAGCCCGCGTGCGAACCTGCCCTGGAGTTGAGAGCAAACCATGTCGAGCCCGAGCGCGCCCTCCTTTCGCTTTCGGCCGCACGAGCATCTGCGCCGCCCGGCCGATTTCCGCCGCGTCTACGACCGGCGGCGATCGGTCAGCGATGACGGGTTGATCGTCTATATCTGCGCGAATGGTCTTCCCTATCTCCGCTTGGGGCTGTCGGTATCGCGCAAGATGGGTGGGGCCGTGCAGCGCAATCGGCTGCGCCGTTTGTACCGCGAGGCCTTCCGCCTGACCCGTCACGAAATGCCGGTGGGATTCGATCTGATCCTCATCCCGCGCCGGCCGCAGCCGCCGGAATTGACGGACTTGAAGCAATCGCTGCCGCGGCTGGTGTGCCAGGCGGCGCGCAAGCTGGGACGAGAGGCCGACAAGCCATGACCGGCCGGGTATTGAATGGTGTGCGCTTCGTACTGGCAACCGTGCTTATTGCCGGCGTGCGCTTCTATCAAGTCTGTCTGCGGCCCATGTTGCCTGCGGTATGTCGTTTTCACCCCAGTTGCAGCGAGTATTTCATTCTCGCGGTGAACAAGTACGGGCCGCTGCGCGGCGCGTGCAAGGGCGTGTGGCGCATCTGCCGTTGCAATCCGTGGTGCCAGGGCGGTTTCGATCCGCCGTGAAAATGCGGAGCGCTTATTTCGTTTCCGCAGCCGGTGCCTTTTCCTGCGCAAGGAATGGATCGATCACGCGTTCCTTGGCTACGTAACCGCCGTAACCAGCGGCGGCGAATAGCAGGATCAAGACAAACCACGTCTTTTTACTAAACAGGTCGAACACACTCAGCACAATATGCAGGAAAAGTCCGGCACCGACCAGCGTGCCGCTGACGACGACGCCCTGGGCGAAGATCGGCCCGTGCGGTTCCGGCAACCGGGCCAACCACCAGAAGCTGATGTCCACCACCTGCGCCAAAAGCGGCAACGGACAGAGCAGCACGCGCAGCGACCGGGGATAACTGCTGAAGGCAAGGATCAGACCCGTGAGTCCAAACAGCATCGAGAAGCCGAGCAAATGGACATGCGTCGTCTGGGCCAGTTTCTCCAGGGTCATGCCGCTAGAGGTCTTCACCGTGATGTAAGGCTTCAGATGCGGGAACGTGTCCAGGGGGTACTTCATCGCCTGCCCGTCCTCGCCATCCGGCGCATGGCAGCGAACACAGCGATCTTGCAGGATGGATTTTATCTTGACCAGCGCGGTCCCGCGAGCTTGCCGTCTTCCTCGACAAGGTAACTCTTGGTCATGGGCCGGTCCGCGAGGTTGGCCGGCAGCGGAAAGGCATTGTCATTGTATTCGTTCTCGCTCGCCCCGGACCCGATCCAGGCTAATACGCGCCGTTCGTTCCGTGTCGCGCTCGTGACGGACTTCCGCTTCCGCGGCCTGGCGAATGGCCGGGTCTTTGGGATCGCCTTTCGCTTTCTTGGCCAGCTCCTTCGCCCTCTGGGAGATCGCGCTTTTCCAGTCTTCCGCCCGCCGAGTGAAGGCGGCGGTCATCTGCCCGCTGCCGTTGAACGGACCTTGATCGCTTTCAGGCAACACCTGTTCGAGCTTGCTCTTGGGCCGCTCGCCGACATCGCCGTGGAAAATGCGAACCGCGTCGTCGGGCGTGGGAAGCAACTCGCCGGGCGTGGCGTGTTGCAAGTGCAGTTGCACGAGGGCCGAGGTGTAGCCGATGCCGACCGAAATCAAGAACAGGCCCAGGGTCAGGCGGGCGGCCAGGGGCAGATTCCGCAGAGTGATCTCGGTAGGAAAAGGGTTGGATTTCATGCGATGGGACTCCAGCAGGTGGGTCAAGGCGTGGCGTCGAGGGCGGCGCCAACGGCGGCCAGGACGCGGGCGCGCGCGTCGTCAAGGTTTGTTTCGAGGATGGCGCCGGAGGCCAGGCGATGGCCGCCGCCGCCGAAGCGCTCGGCCAGCCGAGCCACGTCAATGCGCTCGCGCGATCGGAAGCTCACTTTGACGCCGCCGCGCGGCTGCTCCATGAAAAACAGACCGACCTCCACGCCCGCCAGGCTGAGCGTGTAATTGACCAGATCTTCGCTGTCCTGCGGCAGCGCCCCGGTCGCCGCGTAATCGTCGCGGCGAATTTCCGTGTGCGCCACCCGGCCGCCGTGCGTGACCTGCAAACGCGACAGCACCAGACCCAGCAATTTTAGACGACCCAGCGTGTTCTGCTCAAACAGACAGCGGTACGCCTCAGTGACGTGCGCACCGGCACGGACTAGTTGGGCGGCTAGCTCGTGGGTGGCGGGCGTGGTGTTGCTGTGGCGAAACCAGCCCGTGTCCATCGCCACGGCCACGAACAGAGCGTGGGCGGCCGACGCCGGGATCGGTCCTCCGAGGGCCGTGATCGACTCGAAAACGAGCCGTCCAGTCGCCTCGGCCGACGTGTCGACCAGCCGCATGGCCCCCAGGTCGTCCTGCGTCAGGTGGTGGTCGATCACCAGTTTTTCTACCGGCAAGGTCCGCAGGAAATTCCCGAAATCGCCGAGCTGATTCCAGGTGCCGGTATCGAGGACGATGACCGCGTCGGTATCGCGGTAAACCTCGCCGGGGGGCTCGAAGCGACGGATGCGCCGGTCGGAGTCGAGGAAGTCGTAGCGCGGCGGGTACACGCTGGCGACGGTCATTTGCACCGTCTTTTTTAGGGGCGGCGCTTCCAGCACGTCGGCCAGGGCTAGCATGGAACCGATGCCGTCGCCGTCGGGACGGACGTGGGTGGTCAACAGGAAGCGCTGGTGACGCCGCACCAGTTCAACAAAGGGAGTCCAATCGAGCGGCATGAGGGACCTTTCCGACCGGCCGGCCAACCGAGAAAACAAAACAACGTCGAAATCGGGCGACGAACCTGTCCCAGCCGGAGGGGATCGTGGAGACCTTTCGAGGCAGGTAATGGTAATGATTATAGATGGTCCGTCCGCATCGGGGAAGGCGGAACTCGCCGGAGGACGGTCACTCGCATGGCGGATCGGCCAACTTGGTTTTGCCGAACGGCCGGCCATTTGCTAGGATTTCCCTTCATGGCCCAGTCTCGGCCGGTCCCGGTTTCCTTTCCTGAATTGAGGTGTCCGATGGCCAGCACACAGACGCTGCCGCTCGTGTCCCATTTGACGCTGGACGCCGTACGCGCCGCCGACCTGATGACGCCCAGCCCGATGTCGATTCGCGCCGAGGCGACAGTGCCCGAAGCGATCGCCATCCTGACCGAGAAAGGTTTCTCGGCCGCACCGGTGATCGACGAGTCCGGCCGGCCCATCGGCGTCGTCAGTCGTGCCGACATCCTCATCCACGAGCGCGAACGTCTGCGTAGCGCCCTTGTCCCAGCCATCGACGGCACCGTCGTGGGCGACATCATGACGCCCGCCGTCTTTTCGGTGACGCCGGAAACATCCGTGGAACAAGTCGTCGATCAACTGCTCACGTTGAACGTGCATCAACTCTACGTTGTGGACCGCGATCACTATCTGATCGGCGTCATCAGCGCCCACGACGTGCTGCGCCGTCTGCGCCCGCTGGACGAGGAATGAGGAATGAGGAAGGAGTTGTTTGACCCCGAGGGGATTCGAACCCCTGTCGCGGCCGTGAAAGGGCCGTGTCCTGGGCCTCTAGACGACGGGGCCACGTCGTCGTGAAACGACAACCGTATGCTAGGGAGCCTTTCCCACCGCGTCAAGTTGAGCGCGTTCGGTCGCCGGCGCGAGAGTTTCTACAATAATCCGCGGACACAAGCGGCGCACTCTCCCGCGAGGCATCCATGACCGGTGACGATCTGCGCAAACTCCTCGAACATGTCCAGAGCGGACAGGTGAATGTTGACGCGGCCCTAGAGCGGCTGCGCGAATCGCCGGTGGCGGACCTCGGCTTCGCCCAGGTCGATCTGCACCGCCGCCAACGCTGTGGCTTCCCCGAAGTCATCTTTTGCGAGGGCAAAACGCCGCAGTGGGTCGAGGGCGTCGTTCGCCAACTCGTGGACGCCAACCAGGATTGCCTGGCCACGCGCGTCAACGCCGAACAGTCGGCTCATCTCGCCCAACTCTTTCCGCAGGGTGAGCAGGATCGCGTCGCACGGACCTTCTGGATGCCCGTGCCGTCGGCGACACCGCACCAGACGAGTGGACGTGTGGTCGTCCTCACCGCCGGGACGAGCGATCTGCCGGTGGCCCAGGAAGCGGTCGTCACGGCCCGCGCTCTCGGTTGCGACGTGAAGCTCCTGGCGGATGTCGGCGTGGCGGGGATTCATCGTTTGCTGCGCCATCGCGAGCAGTTCGCCGGCGCCGACGCCATCGTCTGTGTGGCCGGCATGGATGGGGTGCTGCCCAGCGTCGTCGGCGGACTCGTCGATTGTCCGGTCATCGCCGTGCCGACCAGCATCGGTTACGGTGCCTCGTTCCAGGGGTTGGCCGCAATGCTGACCATGCTCAACGCCTGTTCCGCCAGCGTCGTCGTGGTCAACATCGACAGCGGCTTCAAGGGCGGCTACGTGGCGGCCCTTATTGCCCGGCGGGCGGCGAAGACGAACTAACCACGATCTGCCGTTCGATGTCCAAACCCACGCGCCTACTCCACGCCGTCTTCAGTCGGCGGTACACGGCACCGGGCCGGCCATCGCCGATTACCGCGTCATTGATCTTCGTCACCGGCATAAGACAGTACGAGGTGCTGCTCAAAAAAGCCTCTCTGGCGCTCTGCGCATCGACCACAGTGATGTCGCGCTCGGTGAAAGGAATACCGAGTTCGCCGGCCAACTCGATCACTGTCGCCCGGCTGATCCCCGGCAGCGTGTTCGCCAACGTCGGCGAGATAAGCGTATCCCCCTCGACCATGAGAAAGTTGCCCGTGTTCGTCTCCGTCACGTTGCCGGCCAGATTGAGCAGAAGGGCGGAGGCATCCGGATCGGTGCGATGAACCTCCTTCTCGGCGAGATAGTAATGCATTCGACTGCGGCATTTCATGCTTGGATCCCAGCACTCCGGCGGCACCTGGCGAATCGAGGGCGTTACCAGCCGCGTTCCCTTTTTCATTTTGTCGGCCCACGAAGCGAAGGGCAGCGGAAACGTGTGCAGCGCAAATCGTCGGTGTCATGCGAGGCACTCGACCGAAGGCATAAACGGGATATTCGCCGGCGCTCACGAAATGCACGAGACCCAACTCGGCGGTATCGTCCACCAGTAGGCCATTGTGGACGAGGAGTTCCTGCGAGATCGCCGTTAGTTTCTCCTTCGAGATGCTTATGTCCATGCCTGTGATGTGCAAACCGCGGAACAGACGGTCGAGGTGGTCGCCGAGGCGGAAGGGTTGCTTGTGAAACGTGCGCGTCATCTCCGTGACCGTGGCCCCCTGCACAACGGCCGCGTCCCAGATTGCGATTTGGGCCTGTGAAACAGGGACGATGCGATCGTTCCAGTAAACGAGCGGTTCCTTTGTCACGCTGCATTCTCCGTCATCGGTCCCACCTATGTGCCGAAAGATTCTACCTACTTGCTGGGTTCTCCATGTTTATTGTTCGCTTCTTCGGCTCATCAATCGGATAAAACTTTCTGGACTTCGCATGCCCTTTCCGAAGACTGATTTCGATCAAGTGTTGCTAAACAAAGTAGCAAAATGCGTAAACGGCGGGAATTATCCTATCAAGTGCGCTTTGCCCCTTTTGACGCGGGAAGCTCAAGAGAGTTCTTCCCCGCCGGAACGCGCAAATTATTCACGCAAAAAGACTTACATTGTATTACACGAGAAAGAACAACGTACAACTTTGGGGGTTTTCTGGCCGAATGTGGGTCGGAAAACGTTCGGCACGGCAATTGCATCAGTACTCCTGGGAAACGGAGTCAGGCTCGGCTGGTGAAAAAAGGGTCGAGAAGATAGACTTAAACAAGTGTCGTCTCCTACCCGGTCCTAACGGACCTTCGAGGGAGAAAATAGGGAGAAAGGATTTCTCACCTGAAGCCTGAAAGGATTTTGTGAGCTACGGTTGACAGAGAGAGGTTGCTGCTCCGATTGACCCGACTGCTAGGGTCCACTTTCACGGATGCTCCCCTCGGTGCGCGACCCACAGTTTTTACGCCCGCACTTTCCGTCCGATCCGGTCCCGTGCAAACGCGGTTCGCCGGTGCGTCCGCGCCGTCTCCGGGCGGCTGTGTGGACGTTTCGCGCCGACCGTTAGGAGTTCGAGGCATGTTCCCGCTGAACTATGCACTAGCTGTGGCCCTGCTGACAGCGCCGCCGGATAAAGTCGAGTTGCCGGCCTGCGCCGAAGAGTTCGCCACCGTACGACCGACGCTTCAAACGTTGGCCATCTCCTGGGAAGTCCTCGACCCACGGGAGGTTCGCTACGTGCTCACCCGGCCGGAGGATTTCGGCGCGGACCTCAAGCTCCTGCGCCGCCGGCACCAAGAATTGACCGACGCGCCGCCTTTGTGCGATTGCATCCGCTTCCCTGATCGCGGCCTCATCAACGAACTGCTGTCGTTCAACCGCGCCTATCGCCAGCACCTGGATAGCCGGCAGGCACTGGATCTAACGTGCTGGTGGGAGCTGCACGAAGCATTGCAAGAAGCGGATCGACTTTATCAGATTTGGGACACGGTCCGCGACGCCCGCTGCGATTACTACTACGTGACCGTCCGGCGTCAGGCGCTCAAGAAACTGCGCGAGGCGGTCGGCCCCCAGGCATACTATGCGGGCTGTCTGCCTCCGCATGTGCCGGTCTGGCGCTTCGCCCGCATCGACTGAATAGTCGAGGCGAAAAAACCAGCCCGCCGCGCAGCCTGCGCGTCGGGCTGGTTCAATTTGGTAGATCGACCTGGATTTCGTCGCCTACGACCTGAACCTTGTAGGAAGTTACGTCACTGCGGGCCGGCGGGCAGAGATGAGCGCCGGTGGTGACATCGAACGCAGCGGCGTGCCACGGGCAGATTACCTCGTGTCCCTCCAGTTCGCCTTCCGCTAGGGACGCGCCGCGGTGCGGGCATGTATCGTCGATGGCGTAGATTGTGCCGTTGACGTTAAAGAGCGCCAAGGTTTTGTTGCCTATCGTGGCTTGCCTCGACTTGCCCGGCGGCACTTCTTGCACCGAGGCCACTTTCACGAACGCCATCTTCTTCACTCCGCAAGGAGATCGAACGAGAAACACTTTTATTGTGACGAACCGGTATGGCCTCGGCAACGCCGAGCGTCCGTGTTACCGGAGACGCTCGGCATGGACGTGGATCTTGCTAATTGCGGTGGCGACCTGCTCGATGTCGGCTTCCGTGCCGAGCAAAATCGGATGATGCAGCACCACGGTTCCGCGATGCGCCCGTTCGGCCTCGGGAAGAAGGCCGACCACACGGCAACGGTTGGGAGAACGGCCCAGGTGCAACGCGCGAAATCCTTCATCCAGGGCGATGCCCTCTGCGCGGACCGCCGTCACAAAGCGCTCGCGGCTCAACCCGAAACGATTGGCGTCGAACTGCAAGCCTAGTTTGTAATAGGCCGGTTCGCTGTCGTCCAAGTTGCGATTGCAAAACGGTCGCAACCCCGCAATGCGACTCAAAGCCTCACGGAGATGTTGGACACGGCTCAACCGATGAGAGTTGCGCTCGCCAAGGCGGTCCAGTTGGGGCAACAGAACGGCGGCCTGGAGTTCGGAGAGAGGGCAAACGTGATTGCCGCGCTGGAGCCAGAGGCGGGCACGTTGGGCCACGTCGGCCCGAGACGTCAAGATCGCGCCGCCGCGCCCGGCGGTCAGCAATTTGGAGCCGCCAAAACTCAGCACACCTACATCTCCCCAGGTTCCCGCTCGCCGTCCTTGCACCTTCGCCCCGGGAACCTGCGCCGCGTCCTCGATAACGGGTACGCCCTGGTGCTCGGCCCATTCCATAACTTCGCGCATCGGCACGAGACCACCGTGCAGATGCGAGACAATCAGGGTGCGAGTGGACGGGCCGAACACGGACGCGAGTTGTTCCGGTGCGAGGTTCCAGTTGTCCGCATCGACATCGACCAGCACAGGGCGAGCGCCAACGGCGTGGACGCTGAGGAAGTTGCCGCCGTAATCGTAGGCGGCCATCGCGACCTCGTCGCCGGGACCGACCTTCAAAGCGCGCAGCGCCAACTCGACCGCGAACGTCCCGCTGCCACAGGTGAACGCGTGACGCACGCAATGCTCGGCCGCCAGACGTTCCTCCAGCCGTTCGACATGCCCTCCGTGGTAGCGGCCCCACGAACCGTCGGCCCAGGCCGCACGCATCGCTTCCATGACAGCATTGTCGGCGATTGGCCATTCCGGCGGACCTTGCGGGCGGATCGGTTCGCCACCGAGAATTCCCGGCAAGTTCTTATCCGTACTCATCAATACTCGCTCATTCTTCACAGCAAACGTTCGATCACTGCATCGGCCACGTATTTGCCCTGCCGGGTCAAGCGAACACTCCCGTCCGTGTCGGCGAGAAACCCCTGCTCGATATGCCTCGCCAGTACCTCCCCCGCCAGGGCATCGAGAGCAAAACCCGTCTGGATCTGAAACGAGGCGCGGTCGATCCCCTCCGCCCGGCGCAACTGCACGGCCATCGTCTCGCGGGCGCGTTCCTCCGGCCCTAATTCCTCGGACTGCATGACCGCAGATTCGCCAGATAGACTTTGGCGAATATAACGGGACAGATCGCGCGTGTTCAGTTCGCGCCGGCCGAGGATGTAGCGAGCCGCCCCCATGCCGAAACCAAAGTACGCTTCATTCGCCCAGTAGACCTCGTTGTGTCGGCAACTCCGTCCGGGCCGGGCGAAATTGGAGATTTCGTACTGCTCAAAGCCGGCCGCCTCCAGCGTGTCGATGGCTAGAGCATACAGCGACAGTTCAGCGCCTTCGTCCAGCGCGCGAACCTGGCCACGCCGACGGCGTTTCCACAGCGGGGTTCCCTTCTCGTAGGTCAGCCCGTAGGTCGAAAGGTGATCCGGTTCCAGCGCCAGGGCATGTCTGAGATCGCTCCGCCAGTGCGATTCCGTTTGACCGGGGACGCCGAAGATCAGATCGAGCGAGACGTTGTCGATCCGCCGCCGGACGCGCTCGACGGCGCGGCCAATTTCCCTCGGATCGTGCGCCCGTTCCAGCGTATGGAGCAACTCCGCATGAAACGACTGCGCCCCCAGGCTGATGCGTGTGACGCCGTGTTCGGCCAGCACGTCGATCTTGTCGGTGCTGAGCGTATCAGGGTTGCATTCGACCGAGAATTCCGCCTCAGCCGGAGATACGAACGGCAGCCAGCGCCGGATAGAAGACAATAATCGTTCGAGTTGAAAGGCTGCTGAGGTGCGTGGGTGTGCCGCCGCCGAGGAAAAGCGTCCGTACGGATTGCGCTTCGCCAAGCGTGGCGAGTTCCGCGTCGAGTGCGTCGAGGTACAGTTCGATGAGATGGTCCTGTCCCGTAGCGATGGCGAAATCGCAATAGCCGCAGTGGTGCGCGCAAAAGGGGATGTGAATGTAGGCGGCTCGGGGCCAGCGCCACGGAAGTTCGTGTCGCCAGGGCGACGGGAGTGAGGCCGCGTTCGGCGGAGTTTGCACGTCACCTATCCTTTGCCCACAGGCTGGATATACTGGCCGCGTCCACCGTCTGCGCGGACGGGACTGCTTTTATTGTCTCAGGAAGGAAACGTCGAGACCATGATACTTCAAGGCCGGGTTGCCCTGGTAACGGGCGCATCCTCCGGGATTGGGCGGGCGACCGCGCTGGCCTTGGCCCAAGGAGGAGCCGACGTCGCAATCAATTACCTGACCTATCCCGAATGGGCGTCGGAAGCGGCCGAGCAGATTCGCGGCCTAGGCAGGCGCGCGTTACTCTGTCCGGTGGACGTGGCCGATCAGCCGGCCGTCGAAGCGATGGTGGGGCGGATCGCGGCCGAGTGGGGACGGCTCGACATCTTCGTTTCCAACGCCTTTTACAGTGACGAGGAAGCGTTCTATCGCGCCGACATGGCGGGATTTCGCCGCACCATCGACGTGACCATGTGGGGTGCCTTTTACGGACTACGCGCATCCGTTAATCAGATGATCCGGCAAGGTCAGGGCGGCGCCGCCGTCATTGTCAGTTCCCCGCACGCGGTCAACGCCTTTCCGAACGCGATGGCCTACAACATGGCAAAGGCGGCCCTCGATCAAATGGCGCGTACGGCCGCGGTTGAATTGTTCGCCCAACGCATCCGCGTCAACATCGTCCATCCGGGCTGGACAGACACGCCGGGGGAGCGGAAGTATTTCACCGAAGAAGCGATACAAAAAGCGGCGGCCGCGCTGCCGTGGGGTCGGCTGGCGCGGCCGGAGGAGATTGCACGCGGCATCGTTTTCCTGGTCGATCCCGCCTCGGATTACATTAACGGCAGCACGCTCTCGCTCGATGGCGGCCTGCAACTGCCGTGGTGGTCGAAGCGCGGCAGTGGGACATTATAACGAATCCACATAAACCCTGGCTTGCCGGGGATGCGTTCCCCCGGCAAGCCGGGGGCTATGTGATTATTTCTCCGCGGGTTCCTCAGGCTTCCCCGGTTTGACAGCCGTATCCGCGGCCCCCTTGAACAACTCCTTGCTGGGCGGATCGCTCGCCGAGGTCGTGAACCAAGTCTTTTGCCCGGCGTCGAGTTCGGTCCCTTTCACGATGCGGTTCAGCAAACCCGTCGCCCGATCCACCACCTGACTGACGTAGGCGTTCTTGCCGCTGTCCGCCTTCAAGGCAGCCAGCGCATCAATCAAGTGCGCGGCGTCGATCTTCCAGGCCCGCGTTCGATCTGTGGTCCTCTCGCGCTGGCTCTCGGCCTCGGTGAGGAAGACGCCCAAGCAGCGAGCGATCATCCCCGCCGCGTAGTCGGGCTGATACTGCTTGTTCTGCGCCGAGGGCATGCGCGCCAGGCCGAGCGCCGCTTCCATCCGCTCATCGACGCGCGGCGGTGGCTGAATGCTTTCGTCGGCGCCGGCAAAGCGAGCCAGCGTCAGGGCCGGCCGGACCTTGTCACTGAAGGCCGGCGTATGGATCTGAGCCAACGCTCGCACTCCTTCTCGGCGCAAGATGCGGAACCCGTCAATCTCCTGCTGCGGCGCCCCGGCCGGCAAGTTCGGCTTTCGGCCCAGAAACGCGATGATTGCCTCGGCGCACTTCGCCTCGTCGTCCTTACTCAGAAGCGGAGGCGCTTGCTGCTTCTGCGCCAGGCCTAAAAGGTTCCGCAGGCCGTGCAAGGCGTAGTACTGGACGCCGCCGTTCTGCTTGTCATCCTGGAGCACGGTCAGGAGCGTCTCGGCGAGTTGTTTGCCCTGGCCGAGATCGACCACTTTAGCCAAGATGCGGGCGTTGTGGATCTTGTGGATCGGCTTGGCCTTCTCGAATTGGATAACTTCCAGGGCGTGAACTCGAATCCGGTCTCGATACACATCGGCCAACGGCTGCATCGCCTGGGGGACCTTGGCCAGGCTGATGTCCTTGAGATCGCCCTCAAAGTCCTTGAAAGCTTTGTCGATCCGGTTTTCGTTCCGGGGGGTTGGGACTTCCAGGTGGTCCAGATAGACACGATAGGTCATGTAGCGGGCCTCAGTGTCGATCGCCTCAACGTGCCCCTTGTCATTGGGATCCGCTTGAATGGTGCCCTTGAACAGATCGCGGAGTAGTCCGCGGTGGGAACGGTATTTCGCGTCCAGAACGTTCCAACCATCGCTCAGGGACTGCGCCGGGCCGCGCTCAGCGGCCCCAGTAGAGACAGACCCAGTGCCAAGCCAATGAGCAAGCGAGAGCGAGAAGGATGCGAATTCATCAGAAGCCACCTCGAAGGATATGCATTTCCCGGTGCGCCCGGTCGAATTCAAGTCGTTCAAACGAACCGATCTTGTGAGGCTAACAGCCCGACAGCATCGCTGTCAACGGCCCGCAGCGCTGCGTCTCCCTTCCCAAAGGGAAAACGCGCCGCAAGCGCGGAGCGTTGGCGCTACTTGTGCGAGACGGATAGGAAATGGTGACGGCAGGCGAGATAGAGATCGCGCCGTTCCGTGGCGGTAAGTTTACTAAAAGGGGCGGCGGCCTCGGCGGCGCGGAGCCAGCGTGTCGCCGGTTGACGCTGCGCCAACTGAGTCCACACCTGGTACAGATACCAGCACGGACGGGCCTCTTCGCGTCTCTCCCGGTGAGCCAAGGTCAACTCGCTGGCCGCTTGGCACAGTAAGCCCTCACTCGAGAACTCGCCCTTGGGATCGGGCAAGACGGCCCGCTGGAGGGCCAGCCAGTACAAACCGATGCCGCGATGCAGGTGCATCCCATACTCGTCTTCGGCCGCCTCGGCGATGTCCATAAGCCGGCTATGGCAATGGGGAAGTTGTTCGCGGGCCAGCGTCTCCTGATCCTGAATGTCTACCTCGAACTGCTCAAACTGCTCGCGGGCCGCCTCGGGACGGTTCAACCGCAACAGCAAATCCGCGTATTGGCCGCGTACCACGAAATGATCCGGCTCCGCGAGCAGGTATCGAGCCAGATGGCGGGCCGCCTCCTCTTCCCGTCCCAGGGCCAGGTAAGCGGCCGCCAAACTGAGATAATTGCGAGCCAGGGAGTGGTCTTGCTCCAGGCTCTCTTGAAACGAGGCGATGGCCTGTTCGGTTCGACCTTCGAGCAGCGCTCTGCTGACCCTTCCGCCAGGCCCCCAGACCCGCCGAAGGAGAGGACGGCTCGGCCGCCTGGAGCGCGGTGGCGGGTAAAAGCAGCACAAGCAAGATCCAAGCGTGGCAGGTCATACTGCGGGGCCTCAACGTGAGGATACGGGCGGAGGGACCGTACCTTCACGTTATCGCCCGTCGGGATGTGCGGGATTGAGCGCATGTAACGAAAGTGCGGAGGATGCGTGTCAAGACAGGCAAAAGATGACGGCACCGTGTAAATAAACGGCGAGTCTCCCGAGCGGGGGGCGTCAGCCCCCCGAGGGAAGACTCGTGGGGCTGACGCCCCCCGCTCAGGTTTTACTGAACCGGGATTAACGCGACCTCCGTCTCGGAGGCGGGTTGGACACCGGATTGCGTTTCTTCCGCCGTCTCCGGGGCGAGTCGCACGAGCAGCGCCAGGAACGAACTAGCCGTCACTAATCCACCGAGAATCAGCAGCGCGGTGGGCCAAGAAAGATCGCTCTTAAACAGGAAACCGGCGGCGACGGCGCCGGCATTTCCACCAGCTCCGACGATGCCTGAGACCGATCCCAGCGCCCGTTTATTGACGAACGGCACCACGGCGAACGTAGCCCCGCAACCCATCTGCACAAACAGACTGAAGACGAGCATTACCAAGAGGGCCGAGATCAGGTTCGGCATCCCTGCGAACAACATCAGCGACAGTCCTTCGAGCAGGATGACGACGAACAGCCAGCCGACCCGGCCTTGCAGACCCCATCGACGACCGCAGCGATCACCCAGCAGACCGCCCAGCGCCCGGGCGAAGATGTTCATCGTGCCGAAGGAAGCCGCCGCGATGCCGGCCCAGTATAAATCGAGACCAAAGTAATCCGTGAAGTAAAGGTGCGCGACGTTGTCGAGCGTCAACTCGATGCCGAAACAAGCGCCGTAGAGGGTGAACAGCGCCCAGACGCGGAGATCGCGGCACGCTTCCCAGAATGTGCCACGGGTCGTCTTCTCAGGCGGGACTAACCCTGCGGCACGCAGCGCGCGGAGGTTACCTTCCGGCAGGTCTTGAGTCAGGAAGTAATAGGCCACGCCGGTGAGAAGGCAAACGACCCCGGCCCCAATCATGCAGGCGCGCCAGCCCCAGTACTCACTCAGCCCGAGGGTGCCCACGAGGAACGCGAACACGGCCGGCATAACAATCTGCACGACCCCGCCACCCAGATTACCCCAGCCGGCGGTGACGGCGTTGGCCGTGCCGACGCAACTGGGCGCGAACATCACGGACATATGATACTGCGTGATGACGAACGAAGCGCCGATGGCGCCGATCAGGACGCGGAAGAGGAGGAACATCTCAAAGTTGTGCGACAGGCCGATGCTCATCACCGGCAGCGAGCCGAGAACAAGCACGGCGGTGTAGGTGAGGCGCGGGCCAAAGCGGTCGCACAGCCAGCCGGCAAGGACGCGGGAGAGGATGGTAATCGCCACCGAGCCGATGATGCACCAACCGACCTGCGATTTCGTCAGTTGTAGTTCGTCGCGGACTACTTTCATCAGCGGGGCGATGCCGAACCAGGCGAAGAAGCAGAGGAAGAAGGCGAACCACGTCATGTGGAACGCTCGCATCGGCGGTGTCGAAAAGGTGAAAAAGTGGATGCGCGTTGCTTTGTTGGTCGCTCCCATCGAATCGTCACCCTCGGGTTCAATCGAAGAGTTCGGAAACCAAACCAGCCCGAGGGAGAGGAGACGGGCGGAAATTCATCGTCAGACAGCAAGGCGGTTTACGTAACGCAGCAGCCCGCCGTTGGCGAGGGCGCAGACAACACTGGCTGCGGCGGCGGGCCAGAGAACGCTGTCATCACCACCCATCCAGGCATGGACGGTCGCGGTCAGGAGCCATAGTTGCAGTAGGACCACCAGGACAACCAGGCAAAGAATGCCTTGCAGAATGGTCGTCATCTGTTCGCGGGTCAATGGACGGTTCATGCGTGTTTGACCTCCACTCCGATTGCGTAAAGGATGCCCTCGCGCACCTCCAGGGAAATGCGGGGCAGGGGACGGCGCGGCGGACCGGCCAACGGCCGGCCGTCGTCGAGGGCGAAGTAACCGCGATGGCAGGGACAGACGAAGCGCTGTTGTTCGACTTCCGGCGTCACCGCGCAACCAAGATGCGTGCATCTCTGACTGAAGGCCCGCAGCGTGTTCTCGTCGGGACGCAGCAGTAAACAGGGGTCGTGGTCCTCCGGAAAATAAAAAACGAGCGCGCCACCGACCGGAATGTCGGCGAGAGGCGCGATGGCCTTGACGGGCGATTGCTCGCGCCGGCGAAGCCCATTTAATAGGCCGAGACCGACCTGCACCAGCGCGAACGGCAAGCTCGTCAGCACGAGGAACTTCGTGAAGTCACGGCGGGCCACGAAATGATCCTGCGGCCAGTCGATCGGGAAATCCTCGCGCCACGCCGGCGGTTCGTCGGACGCCGGTCCATTCGTCGCGGCCATGTTCTTTTTCGCCGTCTCGTCCATTCACCTCTCCTCGTTCGGCTCAAACAGGTTTATGTCCATCCGATCGAGGGTGAAAACCTTGTCGCCAGCCGCGTCGTGCATGGCGGCCGTCACATCGACAAGCGGCGCTGGGCCGTTGCGCGGGGCCAGTAAGTTGACCTTCGTCGTGATGGTCTGGCCGCCGAACTGAAAACGGTTAATCGAGGCCGAGCGCGGCCGCTGCCGCTCTACATCCTCACGGGTGCCGAAAAACAGCGCCCCGGAAGGGCAGACCGACGCGCACATCGGTTTTTTGCCGACGGATGTGCGGTCGTAGCACATGTCGCACTTCATCATCAGATCGAAATCGCTGTTCATCTTGGGCACGCCGAACGGACAGGCCAGCACGCAGTTGTTGCAGCCCAGGCAGCGCGCCTTCAGCGCGCTGCGGACCACTCCGTCCTCGCCCTTCTTGATGGCGTCGGCGGGACAGACTTCGGCGCAGGTCGGCGACTCGCAGTGCATGCACACCATCGGCATCGTCTGGGTGGAGTAGGCCCGGTCGATGTACTCCAGGTGAATCATCGGCATCCCCTTGTGCGTGTCGCACTCGCTGCACGCCTGCACGCACGCCTGGCAGCCGATGCAGCGGCCGGGGTCGATGAAGAAGCCATATTGGTCGGGAACCGGCATTCTGCTCCTCATATAGCCCCCGGCTTGCCGGGGGTGTTTGATTTCCCCCGGCAAGCCGGGGGCTATGTCTCCTCTTGCGTCGCGTCGGCCTTGCGGACGCGCACGGCACACACCTTGAATTCCGGTATCTTCGAGATCGGATCCTGCGCGGCGATCGTGACTTGATTGATGCTCCGCGCCCCGGCCCAGTGGTAGGGCACGAACACGGTATCGGGCCGTATAGTCGTCACTACCTGCGCCTGCAAGGTGCAATGGCCGCGGCGCGATTCGACCTTCGTCCAGTCGCCATCCGCAATTCCGAGCCGAGTCGCCAGGCGCGGGTGCATCTCGACGCGCGGCTCGGGATACTGATCGACCAGCGGCCCGATGCGGCGCGTCTGCGTGCCAGAAAGGAACTGGCTGACGACCCGTCCCGTCGTCAGAATGATCGGGTATTCCGCATCCACGTCCTCGGCGGGCGGTGTATATTCGGCCGCGTGGAAACGTGCCTTGCCGTCGGGAAAGTAAAATCGACCTCGACCCCGTGCGATCAGATTCCAGGAATCGGCCTCAAACAGGCGCGGCGTGCCCGGATGGTCTTCCGACGGACAGGGCCAGAAAACGCCATATTCCTTCTCGATGCGTTCGTAGCTGATGCCCGCATAGTCGGCGATGCCGCCCGCCGAGGCTCGGCGCAGTTCCGCGAAGATCTCACAAGGATTTCGGAAGGTGAATCCCTTCTCGCGCCCAGCGCACGGGCGATGTCCTGAATAATGCGCCAGTCCTGTCGGGCGTCGCCGGGCGGATCGACGCAGCGGTTGATCTTGATGACCCGACCCTCGATCTGCGTGACAGTGCCTTCGTCCTCCTCCTGAAGCGAGCCGGGCAACACGATCTCGGCGTGACGGGCGGTCTCGCTCAGAAAGAAGTCGATGGCGACGTAGAACTCGAGCTTGTCGAGCATCCGGCCGACGAAGTGGTTATCCGGCAGCGAGACCTTGGGGTTGAAGCAAATGCTCAAAAGTCCGCGCACTTCCCCGCGCTCGATCTTGCGGAAGATCTCATAAGCATCGACGCCGGGTCCGGGCAGTTCGTCGGCCCCAATGCCCCAGACCGCAGCCACCTGCGCGATGCTCGGGTTTCGAGATGTCTCGGCCACCGGGCAATTGATCGCACTTCTGACCGTGCTCGCGGCCGCCCTGGCCGTTACCCTGCCCGGTGATGGTCGCATAGCCGCATCCGGTACGACCGATTCGTCCGGAGGCCAACACCATGTTGATCGCCCCAAGCACGTTCTGAACACCGTGGCTATGGTGTTCGATGCCACGCGCGTGCAAGAGGAAACTGGTCCGTGCCATGCCCCACCACTCGGCTGCCTGCCGGATGGACCGCTCGGCAATGCCCGTCACCTCGGCGGTGCGCCGCGGCGTCCAGCTGCGCACTTGCTCGGCGACTTTCTCAAATCCGGTCGTGTTTTCTTCGATAAAGTCATGATCGAGCCAGTCGTTCTCGATCATTAGATGGAGAATGCCGTTGAAGAGCGCGGCGTCGCGGCCGGGTTTGACGGGCAAAAACAGATCGCAGGTGCGCGCGACGGGCGTGATGCGTGGATCGACGACGATCACGCGGCCGCCTCTTTCGCGGGCTTGCCAGACGTAATGCGTCGTGATCGGGGCGCATTCGCCGATGTTGGCCCCGCTGATCCAGACAACCTCGGCGGAGAGGATGTCGGACCACGGATTGGCGGCCCGGTCGATGCCGAAGGCGAGTTTATTGGCCGCAGCGGCGCTGACCATGCACAGCCGACCGTTGTAGTCGATGTTCGCGGTCTTCAGGCACATGCGGGCGAACTTGCCCATCAAATACGCTTTCTCGTTCGTCAGGCTCGCGCCACTGAGGACGGCGAAGGCGTCGGGTCCGTGGGCATCCTGAATGCGCCGGATCCCCGACGCGACCTTCTGAATCGCGTCGGTGTAGGCAATAGCGTGGAACCCTCCCGGCGCAGCGGGATCGCGCGCGTAGGCGTGCAGCAGACGATCCGGGTGTGAACCCTGCAGGTAGCGCTTGATACCCTTGGGACAAAGCATCCCGCGATTGAACGGAAAATCCTCCCACGGCTCGAAGCCGACGACCTGATTGCCTCGGACCTTGAGTTGAATCCCGCACTGCTGGCCGCAGAAACAGCAGTGCGTCTTGACGAGACGATCCGAATCAGCGCCAGCCCCTCTCGGCGCGATGGAATGAGAAAGACGCGGGCCGAACCGCTCGACGATGTTCGGAAGTGCAACAGGTTGCGTGGCCATGATCGTCCGTTCTTACAAGGTCACGACAACAGGAGAAGGAATTACCTTCGCATCCGAATGCGACTCTTCCTTGCCCGTCCAGAGCGCCGCATGCGCCAAGCAGACAAGCGCGCGGCGGCAGGCGGGACAGATCCACTGGTAATGCGGTACCGCCGAACCGGGGATGTCATAGCGGTGGCCGAGTTGCTTCTCAACGATGATGAGATCATCAACGTGCATCCGCGAAGCAAAGACGGCGTTGCAGCGGCGGCAATGTGCCTGTTCACTCTCCCGGCCGGCATCCTTGTACGCGCCCACCGCTAGGTGAGCGGGCCGCATGAAAATATGAAACAGTTTGCCAAACGGCAGCCAAAGTAACGTGAAGATCACGGTAACGGCGTGCAGGATGGCGAGAAACTCATAGGCATATCCGCGCAGCCAGGTGTAACTGACCGTGAGCAATAAGCCGGTGATGCTGATGGCGAACAGCAGCACCAGCGGCAGGAAGTCCTCCCCGAATTGTTGCAGGGCCGCCGCCCCTTGGTCGCGCAGCCGGCGGCGTAGGGCTAACAGGACGCCGATCACAACCAGAAGCGACGCCCAAACCAATCCATGGAAAATCAGGAAACCGAAAAGGGAAGAGATCGAAAAATCGGCTGTTGCGAAGCCGAATACGTGGATCCGATAGGAGGTCAGATCACCCGGCACCGTCTCGAAATGCACCCAACCGAATACGAGGGGGAAGGTAATACCAAAGGCGAGAAGGCAGCCCCACATGATGCAAAAGTGGGCGGCCCCGCGCAACAAGCCGCGCCGCCAGATGAAACGGTTGCCGGCGAAGTCGGCGACGAGTCGCCGGATCAAGCGCAATCCGTGGTGCCCGAAGCCTCCGTTGCGCAAAAGCAATTGCCAACCGCGCCTCCAGTACATCGCCGTCGGCGGACGTTGCAGCCACATCACCCAGCGATAAGCGATGCCGAAAGCGGCGAACAGCGTGGCGAAGGTGTAGCCGACGAGCGCGAGATCAAAGCGCGTCAGGTTACGCGATCCCAACACGATGAGACCAGCCAGGCCGAGAGCGGCCAGCAGGCCCCCGTGCGTCGCTCGTTTTCGCTCCGGTGTCATTGGCCCTTCTACTCGATAGAGAATGAGACGGACTCCAGACATCCTGGTTTCCGGCAACGGCGCTACCACGCCATTCTCGGCCGTTACAGCCGTCCCTAGGGAGAGAGGACATCACCCAGTAAGCACGTTGAATGCCATTTGGAGTGGCGGGCAATAATTGCTTCGCAACTTCCATGGGGACAAGCAGATAGATGAGAAAGGATTTCGGATTGCACCCGGGATGGAAGGGCTTCCATTTGCCAGTTTCTTATGCACGCTTTGTTAGCAGGATGGGCAGCGAGCCGAATCCGGCACACGGCCAATTATTTGCCGCGTTGGTTGCCGTACAGTTCGATGTGCAGGCGGGGACAATAGCGGAAACCGTTTTGCTTGCAGACCTCAACCAGCCAGGAACCCCGCCGGGCCAACTCCTCGTGGCTGGTGCCTTGCGGCATTAGTAACACCTTTGCCGGGTCCACATCCCGCAGCTGAGCCACTATGTCGCGAACTTCCTCGACATCGCCGGCCTGGTCGATCACGAATTTGAGTTGATAGTCCGTCCGATCCATGAACGCCTGCATGACATCGAGCCGGAGCCGTTGCCGGTCGTGCCGCTCGGCCCAGCGGCCGCCTTCACGCTCCTGAGGAATGGAATTGGACAGCTTCGGACTGAGGCTGGCGAGGTCGCAGGCTACCTCCTTGAAAACAACGGCCGCCGTTTCGATGGTGATGTGATAGCCGTGCTGACGCAGACCGGCGCACAATTCCCCGATGCCCGGCGCGATGAGCGGTTCGCCGCCGGTGACGACGACGTGCCGAATGGAGGAGGCGTTCAGGCGGTGCAGGATTTCCTCGACGGACATGGCTTCGCCTTCCGGCCGCCAGGACGTGTATTCAGAATCGCACCAGACGCAGCGCAGCGGGCAACCCGTGGTGCGCACGAATGCCGACGGCACGCCCAGGAGCCGGCCCTCGCCCTGGATCGAGAAGAAGAGGTCGGCGATCTTCATGGAAGTCCCATTCCGTCCCGGCAGGAGTCGCTCACCAGTCGGCCCCCAGGACGTTGCCGTCGCGCGGGTCGCAGGCGATTGCCCAGGTGGTGGGGCTGATGCTCTGGCTGACGAAGTGGACGCTGCCGTCGCCGAGGCAAACATTCATGCCGCTGCTATGGCCCGATTGGCCGCGACTGGGATCGCAGTTGACGAATGGCTTGGGCCGGACCTGGAACGGAAAGCACGGCGAGTAGCCGGGCAAACCCTCCCGTAGGACGTTGTTGTGACACATGATGGGACGCCATTTCGAGGTCGAGTCCGCCCACAGGGAGCCGAACGCGAAGGACGGCCCGCCCCACATACCGCACGAGGCGTAGCTCTCGCCGAAAACGATGGTATTGGACAACCCGTCCGGGACCGAGCGCGGCAGGGCGTTGGCCCCCTGCACGCGCCAGTAATCGCTGCTTCCGCCTGGATTGCCGAACACGAAGTAGTTGGCGCTGTAACAGCCGGCGGCGAACCGATTGCCGCCGGCGTAGGTGGTTATGCAAAGGCCGTTGGAGACGGAAGGGTCTGAGGGGCAAATGTACGTCTTGATGACCACTTCGTACTGCCCGCCGCAATAGCCGCCGGTGTAATCGGTGCCGCTCTGGGCGGGATGTTGCCTTTGACCAGCTTGGCGTAGACGTTCTGCTTTTCCAGGTACGGCAGGAAGAAGGCGAAACAGGTCCACGGGCCGCCGTTGTAGCACGGGGCGGCCGCGGTCAGGGCCGTCCAGCCATCCGGAGCGCACAAGGGCGGCAGGACGCTCATGGCATCGTTGATGTTTTGCGTGGCCAATCCGAGTTGCTTGAGGTTGTTCTGGCATTGCAAGCGGGCGGCGGTTTCGCGGACTTTCTGCACGGCCGGCAAGAGCAAGCCGATCAGAATGGCGATGATGGCGATCACCACCAACAATTCCACCAGCGTAAACCCGTTCCGGAGGACGCCTCGACGGAGTGGGACCACACGCTGACCCTCCAAAAGAACGATGCCGGCGGGGCCGGCCGATCAGAGGATGATCCAGATTCTCTATTGTGGCGCGAGTGAGAAAGACCTGGCAAGATGAAATCCCACAAAGCTGCGGCCGTGATCTGGTCGGAGCAGAGTTGAGGGGGTTGGCGGGAAGTCAAAAAGGGAAGGGAGGACGGTTTGCCACCTTGCCAACCGGCCCTTCCGTTGGCAAGGTGGAGTCAACATATCAACCTATTTTGTTCCAATGTTTTGCGTCGATTCTGGAGGGCGACTTTGCCAACTTGCCACTTTGCCAACAGCCTCCAATAGGAAGCCGCTTTCCTCAAATCGGAGGGGAAATTGCTCAACCTCAAGCATTCCTACTCCCAAAAAGTGAGGCATTCCTGCGCAAACAGGAGCCAGAACCAAGACCCTCGGAGCAGCAAACGGCTCTGCCACGACCCGGACCCGGCTCCGGCGGCGCAGGGATCATGCATGGGTTTCTCGTTTTCAAGCGAGCCGACCCGCATCACGTTGACGCGGCGGTCCCACGCGACCATAATCCATGCTGCCCACCCGCTTGCTCCAACCCGGTTTGTTCACCATGCGCCGCGCGTTCGTATCGTTTTTCGCTTGGGTCTTCTTGGTTTTTCCTCTCTTGTCCGCACCGACGCTGCCACTGGGTCTGCGTGTGCCGGACGGCTTTGAGGTCACGGAGTTCGCCGACAGCGCGCTGGCCAATGACATCTACTGCCTGACCCTCGATCCGCGCGGCCAGGTCGTTGTCTCCGGCCGCGGTTATATCCGGCTACTGGTCGATGATAATGGCGATTGCCGCGCCGACCGAGCGCTGGATTTCGCCGGTGCTCCGAAAGACGGTGCCATGGGCCTGTTTTGGGAGGGCGATACCCTCTATTGCATGGGTGATGGCGGCCTGCGCCGGTATCGCAACGCGGGGGGGGATGGCAGGCTACGCCCTCCGGAGTTGATCTACCCGTTCAAGACCGGCGGCGAGCATGAAGCCCATGCCATGCGGCGCGGGCCGGACGGCTGGATGTATATTCTGTGCGGCAACAACACCCGCATCGGCCTCAAGCACGGTACGCTGCCGACCTCGCCCATTCGCGAACCTGTCGCCGGCTGTGTGCTGCGTTTGTCGCCGGATTTCAAGGATTGCGAGATCATCGCCGACGGATTCCGCAACGCCTACGCTTTCGATTTCAACAGCGCCGGCGACCTATTCACCTACGATTCGGACAACGAGCGCTGCGTGTCGCTGCCGTGGTACGAGCCGACACGCTGTTATCACGTCGTCCCCGGAGGCCATTACGGTTGGCAAAATCCACAGCACGCACAGACATGGCGACTGCCGCCGTATTTCCTCGATGTGATCGCCCCGGTCGCCACCCTGGGCCGCGGATCGCCGACCGGTGTTGCCTGCTACCGGCATACGCAGTTCCCGGCCAAGTACCGCGACGGCCTCTTTCTGTGCGACTGGACGTTCGGGCGGATTTATTTCCTGCAACTCGAACGTCGCGGCTCCTCGTATGTGTCACGCCCAGAGGTGTTCCTGCAGGTGGTCGGTGACAATGGCTTCGCGCCGACGGCCGTTGCCGTCCATCCGCTCACCGGCGAGCTTTATGTTTCTATCGGCGGCCGGGGTACGCGCGGGGCGGTTTATCGCATCCGCTATCCGAAGGGATTGTTGAAAGCGAAAACCGAGTCGGTTGCTCATCTCCAGCCCGTGGCTCGCTCGCTGGAATGGCATCCCACGGAACAGCCGAAGTGGATTGAGCAGGCGACCGGTGCCGACTTACATGCTCGGCGGCACGCTCTCGATTATATTCGCCGTCACCGTGATCGATTCACAACCGAGCAACTCGGACGGGTGGTCCGCGTCAACGGCAGTCAAGAAGATCGCGGTCTTCGTCAGGCGGTCTCAGCGCTCATGGCGGAATACGAACTGGCCGACGATCCCCGCATGGAAGTCACGCGCGGATTGAGGCAGCCGAATTTCGGTGTTGTCCACCTTCTGAGCAAAAGCATCGCTGCGGAGATCCGGCTGGATGCGGTGCGCGTCGTGCAGCTGGCTCTGGGCGGGCTAATGTCGCCGAGAGCGAATGGCACTGTCTGGGAAGGGTATTCGCGGCGCCGGCAGGATATCGCGATCCCGGCGGCCGTGCCGGTGGCACTGCGGAACGCCTTTCCGTCCGGCGATGCGGATCTCGACCGCGAGCTGTCGCGCACCCTGGCGGTGATTGAGGACCAGGATGCCTCTCTCCTCAACAAGATCGCCGCTCGTCTGACCGCCGACTCCGATCCGGTGGAGGACATTCATTATCTGATCGTGCTGGCCCGGCTGCGCTGGCCGGCGCACGGAAGACATCACGCGCCGAACCGCTGCGGCACTCCTCGCCCTGGATGCCAAGATCGCCCGCCGTCATCTGAACCGGGACACGAACTGGCCGCTGCGCGTCGCCGAGTTACATGCCGAATTGGCCCGCAAGGATCCCGCCCTGAATGCGGTCTTGATCGCCCAAGCCGATTTCGGCCGGCCCGATCACGTCCTGTTCACACGCTGCCCTGGTTTCGATCGCCGCCGGGCCGCCGAGATCCTGCTGAAGCGAAGCGAAAACGACGCGGATTTCCCCTGGAACACCGAGCATGTCGCCCTGCTGGGCAATCTACCCCACGAGCGGATCGCCCCCGTCCTGCGCCGCCTCTGGGGTGAACGCGGCGTGGACGATGCCATCGTGTCCATCCTGGCCCGGCAACCGTGCGAGGAGGACCGCCAGCGTTTCGTCAGCGGCCTGGGATCGTCTCAACTTGACATCGTATTGCGTGCCCTCGACGCCCTGGCGAAACTAGCCGCCGGACGCTCGCCCGATCGGGATGAACTCCTCGCCGTCCTACTCGCCCTCCTCCGGCTCTCCGAAGGGAAAGAGACAACCAAGGTGCGCGACCGCCTCATGGCGTATTTGACTCGGCGCACCGGGCAACACCTGACAACGCCCTCCGCCTGGGTCGAGTGGTACGGGCGAACCTACCCGGAGCGGGCGGCGCGGCTGAACGATACCGATGGCGTTGATGTGGCCGCCTGGAGCAAACGGTTGGCGACCGTGGACTGGCCGGCCGGCGACGCGGAGCGCGGCCGAGTTGTCTTTAACAAGGCGAGCTGCGCCTCGTGTCATTCGGGGTCGCAGGCGCTGGGGCCGGACTTGCATGGGGTGACGGGAAGGTTCTCGCGTCCCGATCTGTTCACGGCCATCTTGCAGCCGAGCAAGGACGTATCGCCGCGTTACCGCACCACGCAAATCGCGACGAGCGCCGGTAAGGTGTACCAGGGATTGATCGTGTATGAGGCCGTCGATAGCGTCCTGTTGCAGACCGGCCCGGCCACGACGATCCGTCTGACCAATCCGCAAATCCGCGAGCGGCGGCTGACCAGCACGTCGCTGATGCCGGCCGGACTTCTGGACAAGCTTAGCGATCGCGATATCGCCGATTTGTATGCGTATCTTAAGGCTGCTGGGTCCCGGTCCAGTGGACGCTTCCGCGAAGCGTCGCTAACCAGCGAGGAGACATTCGATGCATTACGCCGTGCTGGGAGCGGCGGGTCAACTCGGCCGCGATCTCTGTCCGCGACTGCCCGGCGACGTGATCGCCCTGAGCCGCGCCGGCTCGCCCGCCGCGGACCTGACTCGGCCCCAATCGCTGCGGGCGATGCTCGACGAAGTGCGGCCCGACGTGGTCATCAACTGCGCCGCCTACAACTTCGTGGATCGCGCCGAGGGCGAGCCGAACGAAGCCTTCGCCGTCAATGCCTGGGGCGTGCGGGAACTGGCGCGCTGGTGTGGCCAGCACGATCGCTTGCTCGTCCACTTCAGCACGGATTATGTCTTCGGTCTGGACGCGGCGCGGCGGCAACCCTGGACCGAAGCGGATGCGCCGGGGCCGGTCAGCGTCTATGGGCTGAGCAAGCTGGCCGGCGAATATTTGGTGCGTTCCTTTGTCCGCGCCACATCGTCATCCGCACCTGCGGGTTGTACGGCGTTTGGGGCAGCGGCGGCAAGGGCGGCAATTTCGTGGAGACGATGCTGCGGTTGGCGAGCCAAGGCAAACCGCTGCGCGTCGTGGACGATCAGATCTGCACGCCCAGCTATACGGTCGATGTCGCCGAGGCGACGGTCGGCTTGCTGTCAACCGGACGGCCGGGACTTTATCACGTCACCAATACCGGCTCCTGTTCCTGGCACGAAATGGCGCGGATGATTTTTGAGTTGTCCGAGGTGAAAGCGAATCTGTCGCCTATCACGAGCGGCGAATACGGAGCGCCAGCACGCCGGCCCGCTTACAGCGTACTCGATCCGATGGGCTTACGTACACTGAACTTGCCGATCCCTCGCTCCTGGCCCGACGCGCTGGCCGCTTACTTGCGCGAACGAACGAATAAACAGGAGAAACGAATTCCGTCCTAATAATAGGTGCAAGAACCGGGCCATACTGGCCTCATCAGTCTCTCTTCGGACACGCTGTCAAGTCACTGACACGGATTTCGTGCCGTTGAATTTGTTCTTCTCGATTCGTGAGCTATACTCGGAATAGATTCGTTATATTTCCCCAAACTCCGTCCGCGACGAACTTCACACCCCGTCCGCACGAGTTTCGGGTGTGACATCCGGCAGGGCAACGAGGTAGATCCCCATGGGCAGCGAAAACCCCCCCTCCTCCGATTTCGTCGTCACCGACCGGCGCAGCGGCGACCGCAGCGACCGCCGTCACCACCAGAACGACCGCCGCAAGCGTTCCATCCCCGTCGCGGTGGACCGGCGCAGCGGTCAGGACCGCCGCCATCAAGGTGAGCGCCGCCGCCAGGTCGATCCGACCACCTGCGAGAAGGATTACAACGACGAAGAAATCATTTTCATGAAGGCGATGGACCAGTACAAACGCTCCAACCGCCGGCCGTTCCCGACCTGGAGCGAGGTGCTCGAAGTGCTGCGTTCGCTCGGCTATCGCAAAACCGAGGAACCGACCGCCCTGCCGGGCCTGCCCGTATTGCCCAGCGATAAAGAATAGCAAACGCTCATCGGAGGCTTTACCAGCCCTCCTTGCGTAGAGGATTGGTAAAGCCTTTCGTTCCCGACTCTTTACACTTCCAGTCCCACTGCGCGCATCAGCGCCAGTGCGTTGCTGTGCTGCACGACGCCGGGCTGCAGCCGATAATCAAACGTCATCACGCCATTCTCGAAGTGGTCGGCGAAGTGGACGTTGACGGCGCGCGAGCCGAGTTGCTCGGCGATGTGCGTCAGGGATAGATCGTGCGTCGTCACCAGACCGAGGCGCCCGCCTCGGACCAGACCGCGCTACCACGGCCTCGGCGCCGAGCCGGCGGTCGTGCGAGTTCGTCCCGGCGAAAATCTCGTCGAGCAAAAACAGCAAGCGGCAGCGAGCCCCGCGTCAGATCGACAATCTGCCGGACACGAAGGATCTCGGCGTAGAAGCGTGAACGCCCGGCCTGAAGCGAATCCTGAATTCGCAAAGTCGCGCCGATCGCCGAGGGGACTCAGACGCAGCCGATGTGCCGCGCACTGGCGCACCGGCCAAGGCCAGGACCGCGTTGATGCCGACGGTTCGCAAGAACGTGCTCTTACCGGACATATTCGATCCGCTGACGATCAGGACGCGCAAGCCGTCGGTCAGGCGTAAATCGTTGCGGACGCAGCGCGATACGGGAAGGAACGGATGGCCCATCTGCTCGCCGTCGTAGCAAACCGGGCCCTCTGTCACGATCTCGGGAAACGGATCGTCGGGGTTCTCGTAGGCGTAGGCGGCCAGCGAGCAAAGGGCCTCGAATTGGCCGACGACGGCGAGCCAGCGGGCGATGGCCGGCCCGGCGACGGCGCGCCAGGATTCGATGGCGTGGGCCATCTGCGTGCCCCACATCAAAAGATACGCCAGCGGCATAAACAACTGATTGCGGCGCGAATTGAGCAGATCGAGGAGATTGCCCAGCTGGGCGATGCGCTCCGACGGGGGCGACGGCTCGGCCGCTCGCCGGGATGAGCCGTCGTATCCAGGGCGGTGCGCAGCTCGCCCTAGACGCGGGGCCGTGAACGACGGCGCGTTCCAGACGGGCGAGCACGTTCGACAGCAAGGCGAGATCCCGGCCGCGCCGCTCGACGGCGGCGAGCACGCGCTGCACTCGACGTTGCAACCAGCCGGCGAAGCTCAGCTGCACCACGAGCAAGACGGCCGAACGGACAGTGATCCAGTTCGCAAGAAAAATCGCACCGAAAGCCGTGCTATCGTCGAGCAGGCCGAACAGGGTCAGCAGCCAGCCGGCCAGCGCGGTCGTGGTAAGCAACCCGATGCCCAGGGCCACCCACCGCGGCCACTGTTTCGTTAGCAAGGGCGGCTCGGCCCCCCATGCGGCCAGGGCGTCGAAATCGACGCCAACCGGCACGTCGCCGCCGAGCAACGCCAGGTCTTCCCGCAAATCGAGCTGCGGCCGCAACTCGGCGACGGCGGCCTGACGAGCGCGAATCTCATCCGGCGCGGCCGCATGGCGCAGCCAGGCGGCCAACGTGTCCTCGCCGGTGCGCGTGCGGGCCGTACACAGCAATTCAAAGAGCGATCCGGCGCCGAACAGATCCAGATCGCCGGCGTAAGGGTGCGTATCATCCTGGAACCTGGCTCCGGTCTGCCCGCGCCCCTTCCAGTCGTCGTTCAGGCGTGCGAGGCCATTTTCGTAGAAGGCGACGGCGCGGCGGGAACGTTGCCAGGCCCGTGTCACGCGTTCGTGATAAATCAGGAGGATCGAGTAGAGCAGAATCGGCGCCAGAAGCCACGCCGGGGAAAGCCAGGTGCGCACCGAAGGCGAGCAAGGCGAGACCCACGCCGAATAGGAAGACGACGACGCGGCCGTTGCCGGCCAGCCGTTCCCGCCAGGATAATTCCGCGGTGCGCCGGCGTCGCTGCTCCAGACGCCGGGCGTATTCCTACGCGGGCGGCGACGTCTTCTGTTCCAGATATTTGCCGCGATGTGAGTGGCACAACTTCTCCTGATCCGCACCGCCCGGCGACGAACCCGATTTCGGACACCATATCGCAAACGGCCGACAACCGCAGCGCCGGACTGGAACGGAGAACGGTCGCTCGTCAATCCGCTGTCACCTGGGCCAGAAACGAGCGCGTCACATCGAGGCGTGGCTGCCCGAATATCTGCTCGGGCGGCCCGGACTCGGCGATGCGGCCCTCGTGCATGACGTGGACCGTGTGGGCCACGCGGCGGGCGAAGCCCATGGCGTGCGTCACCACCACCATCGTCTGGCCCGACTCGGCAAGGTCGGCGATGACGCGCAGCACCTCGGCGGCCATGCGCGGATCGAGTGCGCTGGTCGGCTCGTCGAAGAGGATCGCTTCCGGCTTCATGGCCAGGGCGCGGGCGATGGCGACGCGCTGCTGCTGGCCGCCGGACAGATTGCTCCGGCCAGGCGTCGATCTTGTCGGCCAGACCCACGCGACCCAGCAGTTGCCGAGCCATCTCCTTCCGCTTCGCCCGCGCGGCTGGCCCAGCACCCACAGAG
Organism: uncultured Planctomycetota bacterium; assembly: GCA_963767535.1. Classification (GTDB taxonomy): domain Bacteria; phylum Planctomycetota; class Planctomycetia; order Gemmatales; family Gemmataceae; genus JAJPHU01. Next base: position 458,770 of record CAVYEC010000003.1, on the reverse strand, counting down.
GGCCGGACAGCACGTTTTCGAGCACGCGCAGATGGGGGAACAAATGGAACTGCTGGAACACCATGCCGACGCGCCGGCGCAGCTGCGGCAGCAGGCCGTTGCGTTTCGCGCGATCCGCGCCGGGCCGCAAAACGATCTCGTCCACACGGACCTCGCCCTGCTGAAACGTCTCCAGCCCGTTGATGCAGCGCAGCAGCGTGCTTTTGCCGCCGCCGGACGGGCCGATGAGGACCGCCACCTCGCCGCGGCGCACCGACAGCGAGACGCCGTCCAGCACGCGCAGCGGGCCATGATTCTTCACCAGTTCGCGCACCTCGATCATGGCTCCTCCACATAGCCCCCGGCTTGCCGGGGGTTGTTTTCCCCGGCAAGCCGGGGGCTATGTGATTCGTTTTTCCAGCCGCCGCGCCACCAGCGACAGCGGATAACTCATCAGAAGATATAAAAGAGCCGTCACCAGGCCGAGCCGCAGCAGGTAGTGCGGATGATTCACCATCAGAGTCCTGTAGCGGCTCGTCAGTTCCACCACGGCGATGACACTGCATACCGACGTGTCCTTGAACAGTGCGATGAAATCGTTCGTCACCGGCGGGATGACCAGACGTACGGCCTGCGGGACGATGATGCGCCACAGAGCGACCGGCGTGGTCATGCCCAGCGACAGGGCCGCCTCCATCTGGCCCCGTGGGATCGCCAGCAAGCCGGCCCGATAATTCTCCGCCTCATAAGCCGAGTAGTTGATCGCCAACCCCAACACGCCGGCCCAGAAGGCGTCGATCTTCACGCCGACCTCCGGCAACAGATAATAAATCACGAACAACTGCATCAGCACCGGCGTGCCGCGCAGCAGTTCGACGTAAACGGTCAGCAACCAGTCCAGCCAGCGCGGGCCGTACAGCCGGCCGACCGCGACGACGAGGCCCGCCAGCATCGCCAACGGCATCGCCAGGCAGGCGAGCAGGAGAGTCACGACCGCCGCTTTCGCCAGCAGCCAGGCGTAGTCGGCGAAATTTTGTTCCGCCTCCGCCGTCGTCGGCGGCCAATGATCCGCGACACGCGCCAACCCCTCCTGATCCTCGTTCCACAGACCGTATTTGTCGCAAAGGCGCTTCAGGCTACCGTCGCCCAGCGCGGCGCGAAGCGCAGCGTTGAGACGGCGGCGCAGTTCGTCGTCATTGGGTCGAACGTACAAAACGAAATATCCCGGCTCGATCGCTGGCCCCACGATGCGCAGATCGCCGTAGTCGTGCTTCTGCCCGACATAATACAACGCCGCCAAGTTGTCCTGTACCGTCGCGTCGAGCTTGCCGTTGCGCACCATGCCCATCAGTCCGGTGCTGCCCTCGACCGAAAGGGCGACGATTTGCAAATCCCGATCGCCGTAGGTTTTTTCGAGGTAGCGATGGGCCGCCGAATCGCTCAGCACGCCCACCTTGAGCTGTCTGCCGGAGCGCGTCCGTCGCAGGTCGTCCCAGTCGTGGATGGGCGATCCGGGCGCGACGATGAGCTGCAAGCGATAGACGTAGTAGGGGATGGTCGAGACCATCTTGCGTTCGCGATCCGGCGTCCATTCGAAGCCGTTGAGGATCACGTCGATGTCGCCGCGTCCCAGGTCTTGCGGCAGCATGTCCCAGTCTTTTTGCACGAATTGCGAAGAAACATCGAGCCGGTTTGCCAGAAGCGTGGCGAGTTCGCCCTCCAAGCCGACCGGAGGCCAATGCGGACCTCGCTCGATGATGTACGGTGCGCCTCCGCTGGCATCGCCACCCCAGCGCAGCACTTCGCCATTAAATGAGGGGGGGGTATACTGCCGGCCAACATAAAAAATCAGTAGCCCTGCGGCGAGAATGGCCCCGGAAAGCAGCGTCACGAAACGCCCGGATGGGATGGCAAACTTCATGGCCGACGACCCTCCAGGTTATGGTTATATCCCATCCTGGAGAGTCATCGACGCTCAAAGGTTCGAGTGCGACAAGTTTTTTGGTTTGGGTTACGCCTTGATGATGTCGCGCACGGTTCGGCCGCTGGGGATCATGGGCAGGACGTGCTCCTGATAGGGCACCTTCACGTCGAGCACATACGGTCCCTTGCTGTCGAGCATCTCCTCCAGCGCGGCGTCGAAATCACCTTTTTCGCTGACGCGGCTGGCCCCACAGCGGAAGCCCTTCGCCAGCGTCACGAAATCGGGATACGGCTCCTCATTGTGACCGGCGCCGAGGTAGGTGTGGGCGCGATTGCCGGCGTGAAAGCGATCCTCCCACTGAACAACCATGCCGAGGTGCTGGTTGTTGAGCAACAGCACCTTGACCGGCAGTTTCTCAGTGAAAGCACAGGCCAATTCCTGGATGTTCATGAGGAAACTGCCGTCGCCGTCGATGTCGATGACAGACTTCAGCGGGTGGGCCGCCTGAGCGCCGAGGGCCGCGGGTAAACCAAAGCCCATCGCGCCGAGTCCGCCGCTGGTCAGCCAGTGCCGTGGCGTGTTGAAGTGGAAATACTGCGCAGCCCACATCTGGTGCTGACCCACACCCGTGGTGATGATCGTGTTGTCGAGCTGGCCGCGGTCGCGGAGGATTTGCCACATCCGCTCGATGGCGTATTGCGGCAAAATGGCGTCGTCGCGGTCGGCGTAGCGCAATGGCTCGGTCTCGCGCCAGTGCTCGATCTGCCGAATCCACTCCGCGAAACGGCCGCCGCGCGCCGCGGGAGCGGAACCTTCCTCATCCATGATCTGGAGCAAATCCTTCAAAGCGTCACGGACATCGGCGAAGATCGGCAGGTGTGCTACTTTGTTCTTGTTGATCTCGGACGGGTCGATATCGATATGCACGATCTTGCCGTGCTTGGCGAACTCGCTGACCTTGCCGGTCACGCGGTCGTCGAAACGTACGCCCAGGGCCAGGAGCAGGTCGGCGTCGTTGATGGCGTAGTTGGCGTAAATGGTGCCATGCATTCCGAGCATCTGCACACACAGGAAATGCTCGCTGGGGAAACCGCCCAGGCCCAGCAGCGTCAGCGCCACGGGGATGCCGGTGCGCTCGGCGAAGGTGCGCAGGTACGGCCCGGCGTCGCTGCTGACGATGCCGCCGCCGGCGTAAATGATCGGCTTCTTGCTTTGGCGGATGTGGTCGAGGACTTTCGTCAACTCGGCGCGGCTAGCTCGGCGATAGGGCCGGTAGCCAGGCAAAGTCATGGGGGGATCCCAATCGGGGACGACGATCTCGCGCTGCTGGATGTCCTTGGGCACATCGACGATCACCGGACCAGGCCGGCCGGTGCTGGCGACGTGAAAGGCTTCCTTGAAAACGCGCGGCAAATCCTCGGTGCGCGTCACGAGATAATGGTGCTTGGTGACGGCCCGGCACACCTCGACGATGGGCGTCTCCTGGAAAGCGTCGGTGCCGATGACGGCGGTGCCGACCTGGCCGGTGATGGCGACCAGCGGCACGGAATCCATCTTGGCGTCGGCCAGGCAAGTGACGAAGTTGGTCGCGCCAGGACCGCTGGTGGCCACGCACACGCCGACCTTGCCGGTGCTACGGGCGTACCCCTCGGCCGCGAAACCGCCGCCCTGTTCGTGCCGGGGTAGGATCGTCCGCAGACGCGGCTGTACCTGGGTCAGCGCCTGGTGAATGGGCATGCTGGCGCCGCCCGGATAAGCGAAGACGACTTCGACACCGTGATTCAGCAAACACTGAACCAGGATCGTCGCTCCGGATAGCGGTGTCGCCTGCGTCTCGACCATTGTCCAAAAACCTCTGTCGTGTTCGGGGTGGCGGGGATCATCCGATCATCAACAGTTTACTATACATACAGAGACAGGTCCGTCCAAGGCGACGGGGCCGCAGATCATCCATATAAAGGCGCAGCAGAGCCTCACGTCGCGTCCCCGGTACTTCGCAGGGAGATGTCAACGCTCATGGAACCCTATCAAGCCGTGCTGCTGACCTTGGCCGTGGTCGTCGCGACGATACTGCTTGTACTGCTGATTGCCGGCAAGGGCAGCCTGAGCCGTCTCGCTCTGGCTTGCCGGGCGTTCTTCGCGGTTATGGGCGATGCGGTGCTGGCCCAGCGCGTCGAGCCGCTGCTCGAACCGGCACCAGCGGAAGAACCGAAGAAAGCAACGAAGCTATCGCCGGAGCCACTGCGATTGTTGGCCTTGTTGCAACGCGAGGGCCGCTTGCTCGATTTTCTGCTGGAGGACATCCAAGGTGCCGCCGACGAGCAAGTAGGGGCCGGCGTGCGCGAGCTGCATCGTAAGTCGCAGACGGTCATCACGGAACATCTCGTCCTGGAGCCGGTGTTGCCTCAGAACGAAGGCGAGACGGTGGAAGTGCCGGCGAACTTCGACCCGTCGGCCATCCGCCTGACCGGCAACGTCACCGGCCAACCGCCTTTTCGCGGCGTCTTGCAGCATCACGGCTGGCGCGTCAAGAATTACACACTGCCGACGCCGCCCGAAGGGCAAGATCAATTCGTATTGGCGCCGGCGGAAGTCGAGTTGCCCTGACACGATTGCTCAAATGATGCGATAGAGCGGCCCGCCCGGAACGGCGAGGGCTTCGACGCGCCGCGTGATGGCGGGATCTTCTTCCAAAGGCGGAGCATGATGCGGCTTGATCCGGGCATCGATCACCAGCGGCCCCGTGCAACCCCAGTGTTTCTGGCGAAGGAAGGAGCCGACTCCGTGCAGGTCCGCGGCTGGGTTCGAACGTGTGAACGTGACCCATAGCCAGTTTTTCAGTGCGCGGGCGGTGAAAGTGCTATCATCGACCAACGTCACCAACGGGAATCCCGCCAGGGCATCGCTCGTCGCCAGCGCCTGACAAAATCGCTCCACGTCGGCCGGTGTTTCGCCTCCGTCTGCTAGCGAATGAGCCGGCGACTGCACGGCCAACACACCCGGGAGACAGACGCGCGGCTCGCTGAACCCATTGGGCAGCTTGAAGTTCTCCGGCAAATCGGTGCTCAGGCCGCGCCGTTTCGGCCCCGCCGCGGCGATGACCACTTTCGAGCCTTCGTTCAATCCGCCTCCCGAATAATCGAGCGTGTCGATCGTCGTGCAGGTCTGAAAGTGCAAATCCCTGCGCCAATCCACGCGCACCAACACATGACGGAAAAATGCCTCGATGTCGTGAATGTCCAGCTCCGGATCATCCTCGCGGGCCGCGATAAACAGGTATTTCGCCAGCGAAAGCTGTCCCTGACCGAGAATGGCATTGGCACAGGTGAGCAGTTCTTGCGGCCGGCGCTCCTGGGCAAAGGGCACATAGCGTTCGCTGCCGATGGCCAACAGCAACGGATGCACGCCGGCCGCGTCCACCGCATGAACCGCGTGAACGCCCGGCACCACGGTTGGAATAACGCGGCCGGTCAGCTCGTGAATCAGGTCGCCGAAGCAAGTATCTTCTTGCGGCGGACGGCCGACGACGGTGAAGGGCCAGATGGCGCCCGGACGATGATAAACGCGCTCGACCTGGAGGACTGGAAAATCGTGAACCAGGCTGTAATAGCCGAGATGATCGCCAAACGGTCCTTCCGGTAACAGCCGCTGCGGATCGACTCGGCCGACGATGCAAAAATCCGCCTCGGCTGGGATGGGCAAAAAAGACGACGCGCCCTCGCCGTTGGCTTCGGGAGTTACCAGATGGATGCGCCGTCCCCCCAGCGCCGGCGAACGCCAGTTCCGGCATCCCTTCGGGCAGCGGCATAACGGCCGCCAGCGTCAGCGCGGGCGGACCGCCGACGATGACGTTGACGCGGAGCGGGATACCGCGCCGCAACGCGGCCGCATGATGCACGCCGATGCCACGATGGATCTGGTAGTGCAACCCCACCTCGCGATCCGGCTCGTATTGATTGCCCGATAACTGAACGCGATACATGCCGAGGTTGGAGTGCCGCCAGCCGGGTCGGTCCACGTCTTCGGTGTACACCTGCGGCAAGGTGACGAAGGCCCCACCGTCGCGCGGCCAGCATTGCAACTGCGGCAACTCACGCACGGTCGTTTGTGCCGCCAGGATCGGCCCTCTGGCGACGAAGCGCGGCCAGGCGTGCATCAGAGTGCCGGGCACGTCGCGGAACTTCCAGGGCCGTTTCCAGAACGCGCCGGGATCGACCTTCAATTCGACGAGATGTCGCACGGCTTCAAGGGTATCGCGGAACAGGTAGCGGATGCGTGCCGGCGTGCCGAAGAGGTTGCTCACCATCGGGAAGGAACAGCCCTTGACCCGCGGAAAAACAGGGCGGGGCCACCGGCCTCGTAAACGCGGCGCTGGATCTCGGCCATCTCCAGGTAGGGACCGACTTCCTGCTCGATGCGGACGAGTTGCCGCGTGCGTTCGAGATCGGCGACACAATCGCGGAGGTTGCGGTAGCCCATGCTGCTTCACCCCGGTTGCCCTACGGTAGAACTGCGCATCTATTGTAGACGCCGGGGTATGTCCACGGGGAATCGGTCCACGCGGTGAGCAGAGGGGGAGAGATCGGGCGGTAGTCATGGGTTTCGAGCGATTCTCACGCTACCGCCCGACGGCCATTCAAAGTGCATCCGTCGAGTTGGTACTTCTCAAGCTGTTGTCGAGGGTCAAGGTTTTCAGATAAAGACGACGATTGCCCAGTTCGGATGATCGAGATCGCGGAGCACACGCAGCGTAAGCCCTTTTTCATAGGCCATCAGCACCAGCCGAACGGCGTATTCACCGTACGGTTTTTTCGTGTCGATCATGAGAGGCACAAGATTACCATTCACCAGGAGATCAAAGGTGAAGGGAAAATTTGGGCCCGCGCCGACAAAGGCCACACTCCCTTGCAAGGGCTCTGTTGTTGTGCGTATACGCTCAGAACCACAGGACTTCATGTAATCGGACCAGGGGAGTTGAGGCGCAATTCGATCCTACGCCGTTTGTCGGCGGTACGAGAACATTGTTGACACAACACAAGGTAACAGGCGGTTCCGGGAGCTGCGGTTGGAACGCGGAGGCCGCAGAATCCCGCGGCAAGGGGCGAGCCGGCGCCATTGCAACAGGGCGAGCCACAGGGTTTCCGGCCCGCTTCCGCGGGCGTATAGCACGTCAGCAGGAGCGCCGCGCCGAGGGCGAGGGCGCCACCTACGGTTCTGAGACGAGTCATGGCCTTGCTCCGAGGGGTGCTGAGAAAGCCCGGCTGGTTCGGGCCATGTCAGAAATGTACCCCACGTCACGGGGCGTGCCTTGACATCGGAGCGTTTTCCCCATCCGCGGGCCAGAGAACGAGCGACTATCTGTCTCCCGCCCTTCTTTTGGCACCTCCCTTACAGGAGGAAGAATCGGGCGGAGCCTACCGACCTACTCCGCTGCCGGAACCTTGCCGGGATTAGCGAACGGATCTTACCGGACGAAAGCCGATTACCGCGGCCGACATGCCCTGGTGAAACCGGGTCCGGCCTCCCGGCCCCACACTCAAGAAGGGACTCATGTAACACCCGCCCTGGATCACGCCCATGACCCCTGTCGGTTCGGCACGGGCATTGGGCACCTTCGCCGGCCTGTCGAGATCCTGACACCACTCGCTCACATTGCCGAGCGTGTCGAATAAACCAAAATCGTTGGGCTTCAGCGTCCCGACGGGATAGGTATGCTGGGTGCCGCTGTCCCCCGAGTTTCCGTACCACCAGGCGTACCGTCCCATGATCTCGGGACCGACGTCCCCGCAGAACCATCGGGTTCGTGCCCCGGCCTGGCTGGCGAAGGTCGATTCTTTCTCGGTCGGCAGACGGTAGCCCGCGAGGCGCTCATAATCGGGTGCCGTTTCCCACTTCCCGTCCTTCTTCACATAGCACCACTCGGTCTTGCCGATCCAGTCCTGGTCGCTCAACCAGTTGCAATACTGTGCTGCGTCGTCCCACTTGATGAAATTCACCGGACAATCCGCCGACGGTGCCGCTTTTTCATCGATCTGGTGGCCTACTTTGAAGACGCGGAATTGCGTCACCGTCACCTCGGTGGCGGCCATTGCCAGGGGCGAACCGGGAAGGAGCACATACGTGTGGCCCTGCTTGTTGACGAACCATCTCCGGCGACCGATGACCCGGCCGGTCGCGAGTCGCTGCTCGATTGGTCGGAGCTGATCTCCGCGCCCCCAATGGCGCAAGAGCCAGCCCGCGGCGGCATGAAGGCCGGGATCCGGGTTGTTCTCGTACAGATCAAGGAGCGTTGGTTCCAGCGAGGGTAGTTGATCCGCCGAAAAGCCTCCCAGTGCCAGAACGAGGGCACGACGGGCCGAGACATTCGATTCGGTCTCCAGGCGGTTTTGCAGAATATGAGGATCGACCCGGGCCGACCCCAGACGCTCGATCAGGTAACTGCGCAGCGTTGGATCCTCGCTGTGGATCAAGAGCGGCCAGACTTTCTCGACCCGTCCCAGCTCGACCAGGGAAGCCGCGACATTGGCCCTCCGCATCGCCCTGTCAATCCGATCCGCTTCCGGGCCGCCTCGTTCCTCTTCGGCATTCAACCGTGCCTCCAGGGAGGCAAAAGCTCCCGGCCGACCTTCACCGAAACCGCGGTAGAGATCGGTGATCGTGCGACGTTGGGACTCTCCCCATCGAGTATCCTCCACGGCGGCCGCCAGCGACGCGAGCAAGCGGTCTGCAATCGGTTCCAGGAGTTCTTTCCAGTAACCCAGATGCAGGGCGTTTTCACCCACCAGACTCCGGACCAGGAAGGAACAGTACTCCTCCCATTGCGGATCGCCGGGTGCGTACTCGGCCAAGGCGCAGGCCGCGCGAAAGCGGCGGGAGGGATTCTTGCCATCTGCCAGTTCGGCCCACAACGACGGCACGAATTCGTCCTTGTGAGGAGCTAACTTTTCGCGAATGAGACCCAACTCCTGAGGATCGGCTGTGAGCAGCCGACCGTACAGATAGGGAGCCTGCCCCGGATCCGAAGACAGGAGGGCGAGGCTGGCGTGCAGTTGCTTGCGACTGTCGTGGTCCCTCTCGGCCTGGGCGTATGCCTCGTGCAAGAGCGGATCGACCCAGCGGCGGTAGGGGGTCATGTCTCTTAGGATGCCCGGTAGATCGGCCGTGTTTGCCTCCAGCAGACGGTCGCGCAGGTGGTTCGCCTGGAATCGGCCGTACCCTTGCCAACCGGCCAGGCCCAAAAGCACCAGGATGGCCGCCCAGAGTAGACCCCGCGCGAGGTGATAGCGCGTCGCCCGGAGCATCATCTTGCGCTGGGGAGGCGTCCAGTCTTTTTCCTGCGTCAGCCAGCGGAATTGCAACCATTGCGGCAGCGAGGGGAGTTGGCGATTCTCGGGGCGGGCATTCCACACCGCCGCACGATCGGCTAACAGCAATTCCGCCCGGCCGCGCCTCGTCTCCTTCTGCTTGCGGGTCAGCCAGTCGCGCAGCGAATGGACGAGATAATCGTGTGTGAGTTGATAGTATTGCCCGCCGGCCGGGGCGGGAGGGGAAGAAGCATCCGGCGGTTCGCCTTCGGGATCGGTCGGCGTGATGAGCCGCAGCTCACTGTCGAGCAGGCGGAGCAAGTCGTCAAACTCCCTAGGGCGGTCGGCGTAGCCCGATGCCGCCAGGAGTTCGTCGTGGCGGCGCATGTGTCCTTTGATATCGGCGCCGGCTTCCGGCAAGAGGGCGGTGAGGACCGCCTGGGCCGCCTTTTGATGGAGGCGATGGCGGGGATTGGCGGTCGGCGACGAGAAGGTCTCTTCCAGCAAGGCGACACCGACGCCCGCGGTGCCGCCAATTTCTTTGAGCGTGGCGGGAACCCAGGGCTTGCCCTTGACCATTTCGGCAAACAGGGCCAAGCGCACGGAAATGACCTTGCCGTCCTGGGCCAGACCTGCAATGGCGCGATCGAGGAAGGCGTTTTCGTCTTTGCTGCATCGGGCGAGGTTGTCCGGCAGCCGGCCGTGAGCCTGGCCGAAAGCGGCCAGCACTTTGCGGGCGTGCAGGGGGTCGAAAAGGTCCACGGTGGCGAAGTTGTGCCCTTGAACGATGGGAATATCGAGGGCGGCCATGAAGCGCGTGGCCGCCATGCCGAAATCATCCCGCACCAGCACGAGGCACTGCACTCGTCCGCCGTCGCACTGTCGCAGGGCTTGCACAAGCTCCGCGTTCTCCTCACTTCGCCGGGCATGGAGCCATTGCTCGAACTGGTCCAGCACCAGAAGCACCTTCCGCCCCGCTCCCAGAAACCGTCCCTGCCGCAGCGCCGCCAGCGATTGCACCAAATCCAGGTCATCCGGCAAGTCCGCGACTTGGCGCCGTAGGCTCCGGAGCAAGCGGGCTTCGGTCTCCCGGGCGGTCGCTTCCACGTAGACCGCCGTCACCTCTTTCGCCAATCGCGGCAGCAGACCGGATTTGACCAGCGACGACTTGCCGCATCCCGACGGCCCGTAGAGGAGTCCCACCGCGAAGGTGCCTTCCGGAGTCGTGGTCTCGATGCGCGCCTTCCAAAAGCGGATACTGTCCGGCAGCCCATCCCTATCGCGGCCCCGGCAACAGTTCGAGGAAGAAGTCGGCATCCTCGGCATCGAAGGAGCGCAGCCCCTTGGGCACGACCTTGACCGCCTGGGGGCCGGACGGCGTTCAGCGCCGGGGTCGCGGCGGCCGCTTCGTGCCTCGCCCCGCCCGTGATCGTGGAGCGCTCCATCGCGGTGGCCCGTGTTAGGAAGTGACGCAAATCGTCGGCCAGATCCTGGGCCGTGGAGTACCGCTCCGAGGCCCGTTTCGCCAGTGCCCGCTGGCAGATCCGGTCCAGCTCTCGAGGGATGCGGTCGTCCAACTGCCGGGGGGGCGCAGGTTCTTGCGCGGCAATCTGTTCCAGCAGTTCGTCGCGGGAGTCGGCGTGAAAGGGTCGCCGTCCGGTCAGCAATTCGTACAGCACGACGCCCAGGCTGAAGATGTCCGACCGTCCGTCCACGCGATGGCCCTCGCCGCGGGCCTGTTCCGGACTCATGTAAGAGGGCGTCCCGGCGAAGCGCGGCCCCTTGCCGATGTCCCGCTCTCGCAGGGCCAGGCCGAAGTCCGCCACGTAGGGCTTGCCGCTCTTATCCAGCAGAATGTTGCTCGGTTTGATGTCTCGATGGACGATGCCCTGTTTATGGGCGTGGTGCAGCGCCTCGGCGACTGTGGCTACCAGCCGGGACGCCTCTTCCAGGGACAGCCGCGACTGCTCGGTGCTGGCCCTGAGATTTCTGCCGTCGATATACTTGGCGATGATGAAACAGGGGAATTGGTCGGTGCTGCCAAAGTCATACACCGACACGATGTTGGGATGGTCGAGGCTGGCGACGGTGCGGGCCTCGGTCAGATAGGCTTCGGCATCGCCCTCCTGGGTCACGAGCCGGGCGTGCGGCACCTTGATCGCCACATGGCGCGTTAGCTTCTCGTCGCGGGCCAGATAAACTCGTCCGAAGCCGCCTTCGCCCAGGAGCGACTCGACGCGATAGCGGCCGATGTAAGCGGGAGGGGTGTCAGGGAGGTCCGGGGGGGCCGAAGGAGTCGGCTGCCCCTCTGTCTCCGGTACGGTATGAACGGAGTCGGCCGGCTGGTTCATGGGCGCCTCGGGCCGAAGCCAGGCGGAGATGTTCCTATCGGCAGATGATAGCAGACCTACGGGTTGGCTGCCACCTGCGGCCGGTGGGGGAGAGAGAACGCCGACAAGACGGTTGGCCACTTTGCCAACGGCCGGAGCCGTTGGCAAAGTGGGACACGCAACCTAATGGTTTTCTTTTCAGCAGTTTACGTCAATTTAGCGGTGCGACTTTGCCACTTTGCCTCTTTGCCAACAGCCTTCCGGCAAGAAGCGGCCTTCCCCAAAAAAGAAGCGAAGTTGCTCAACCTCAGGCAGGACCGCTCCCAAAAGATCAGCTTCCTGTACGGCTGGCCAATCGCACCTGCGCCGCTTTCGCCTGCTCCGTCAGCCATGCCCCGGCAAGGCCGGTCGAGAGTGACTCCAACGTCTCTCGCGCTTCCTTGGTTCCGGTCCATTCCAGCACCTGGATCGCGCCAACGAGCGTAGGCGCTCTCCCGACACGTTCCACCATTCCGGCGCGGCTTTCGCCGACAATTCCTCCAGGCGGCGGCGCGTTTCGATGGACGGTTGGCCGGCCAGCGCCTTGCGGTACGCCGGCAGTGCCCGATCATCCAACTTCTCCAACTCGGCGACGGCCTTCCGACGGGTGGCAAAGTCGTTGCTGTCGAGATCCCCGATCAGGCGGGCCACGCGCTTCTCGTCGGCGGGCGGGACCGGATGCAATCGTTGCCGCAGGAAAGGAACCGCTGAGGCGGGCGCGGCGGTGAGGTTACGGATGGCTTGATAGGAACGAACCGCATCGGCCGAGGCGAGGTCGGCCCACAAGGCTTCCCGATTCGCGGCGGAGAGCGTTCGACGCGGTTCCAATCGACCACGAACATCCCAGACCAATGCGGTGGTGTCGTCGCTGCCCGAGATCAATCGTTCACCGTTGGCGCTGAAGTGCAAGGCGGTGATCTGACCCCGATGGCCGAGGAGACGGCGACATTCGCGGCCACTGGCCATTTCCAGCAAGTGAATCGCGGGATCGCGAGCCGAGCCGCTCCAGGCCAGGAGCCGGCCGTCCGGCGAAAAGGCGAGACGTTCGGGATCCCAGGGCAGGGGGTCGCCACGACGAATGTCCTGACCCGTGGCCAGATCCTTGAAAACCAGAGGATATTCGCGCTTCTGCCCACTGCTCGGCGGTCCCCGCAAGCTGCCCATTGCCAGGAGCCGGCCATCCGGAGAAAGGGCGGCCGAGTAAACACTGCCATGCCCGCCGCCCTGAATGACGGCCATTCTTGCCCGAATGTCCGGTGGCACCGGCCATTCCCGCTTTTGGGCACCATTGGCCAGATCCCAGACGCGGACCTTGCGGTCGCCGGACCAGCCCACCAGCGAACGGCCGTCCGACGTGCAGGCAAGTCCCCAGAGGAACGCCGGACCCTGGAAATGAATTCGCTCCTTCGCCGTGTCCCTATCGAGGAGATGAATCACCCCCTTGCTGTCCTCCACGACCAGGGAACGGCCATCGGGTGTCACGATCATCGTATTAACACCGCCGCACGAGAAATCCAGTTTAAGCGAACGCAGCGCCTCGCCGTGTGCGAGTTGCCGAATGTGCAGGGTGTTGGCGTAGTCGTGAGCAATCAGCGTGCGGCCATCGGGACTGATCCGGAGCGAGCCAATGATCTCCTCATACCCTTCCAGGCGCTGCCGAACTCGACCGGAGGACACGTCCCAGACAAGCAGCGCTTTTTCCCGGCTGCCGGTAATGGCCGTTCGACCATCGGGTGTCAACAGCGCGAACCAGGGGTTGGAAACATTCGCCGGGTATCCTTCGGGCGACGTGTGCGCTTTGCCGCCCAGGAGATCAAGAAGCTGAATCGCCGTTCGCCTGCCGGCTACCGCCGCCAACGTCTTGCCGTCACCGGACAGGGCCACGAACGACGAGGGCTGGGGGTCGAAGGGTAATTGACGCAACTCCTTGCCCGTCGCCTGATCCCAGATGCGGATAAAATGGTCAGGACCGCTGGTGATAAGTTGCTTGCCGTCCGCCGTAAACGTCAACGCTCCGAAGGATGGTGCGTGATTCGGCCAATCTTCCTTGGCGGGACAGATTAGCTGCCGTACCCTGTTGCCGGTCATCGTGTCCCAGATACCGGTGCGTGCTTGCCATCGCGCCGGGCCGGCCTCGGACGTTTGTTTTTCACTCCTTTCGATGATGACGAGGGTTTTCCCGTCGGGCGCGAGACGAATGTCATTGGGGAAGGGGAGATTTTCTTTAGTGAAGAGCGTGAGTTCCTGGAGTTGCCGGCCCGTCGTCGCGTCCCAGAAGCGGATATTGCCTTCGGTGCCACTGCTGACCAGCCGCCGCGAATCGGTCGTGAAGGCGAGATACCACACTTGCCATTTGTGAGCCTTCCACGCCTGTAACCGTTGCCGGCCGGGCACATCCCAAAGCTCGATCCCCGATAGTTTGGAGCAGACGGCCAGGCGCTTTCCGTCCGGGGAGAGACGAGCCTCGGAGTAATCGCCGCTGCCCAGCGAGGCGATTTTCTCAGCACGATTCACGTCCCACAAGTCGATGGAACTTGCCTGTCCATGAACGACGGCGAGCCTTGCCCCATCGGAGGAAAGATCGGACCCATGCCACAATTCGCCGGCCGGCACTGCGAGGTGACGCAATTCCTTGCCCGTGGCGGCGTCCCAGACGCGCACGCCGTCCGTGCCCTTGGAGATGAGGCGCTTGCCGTCCGGCGTGAAAACAATGGCATCGACATGGCCGCCGTGACGGAAGCGCACCGTTCCCAGCGCGCGATCGCCCCTTCAGGCAGCGGGTCGCCGAGCGCATCCACACGCGGAGTCGGTGCGGGTGTCTCGGCGGATCTGGGCGGTTCGATGACGTGAGCTTCCTCCGCGGGATTGCGGTAAGTCAGTGCGACGACGGCGATGCCGAGGACGACCGTCATCACCAAGGCCGTCACGCCGGCCAGCTTGTTCAGAAACATCCCCTTGAGGACGTTATCCGCCAGCGCCGCCGCTTGATTCTCGGTGCCGCCTCGTGCCGCGCGAATGACATAGTCCCGCAACGAAATCGGCACTCTTCCAGACACGGCCCTGCGCCTACGGCAACAATCGCCAGGACCGCCGACAGCGCGATACCGCGACGTTTTAATCGTTCCTGCAACCGTTGCCGGCCGCGCTGGAGATGGGCCTTGACCGAACTGAGTGTCCAGCCGAGGATGTGGGCCGCCTGTTCCCGCGTATGCTCTTCCAGGCAACACAAGACGACCGCCGACCGCTGCGCCGGCGGCAAGCGCCGCACTTCCTCGTCCAAGATGTCCAGCAATTCTCGCGCGGTCAAACGGGTCAGCGGGTCGGGGCGGGAGTCAATCGAATCTTCGGCGGATACATTGCCCGTGTGGGCTGCGGCTTTCGTCCGCGCCTTGAGGGCGACACGACGGGCGACGCCGTACAGCCAACATGCCAAAGTTTCGGGCTGTTTCAGCGATCCGGCCCTGCGAGCAAGGATGAGAAAGGTCGCCTGGAACGCATCCTCGGCCTCGTGGACATCTACGAGAATTTGCCGGCACAGCCGCAGCACTATCGAACCATGACGTGCAACCAGGGTAGCGAAAGCGATTTCCTCGCGCTTTTGAACGTATCGACGCAAAAGGACGGCGTCGGAAGCATCGTCGCTCCAGTTATGCACTCGGCCCAAGACGTGGGTGATTGGCATTGCCATGACGGTCCTCCCCGACACCAGCGACAGTTCTCCTTAAGATACTGCCGTGCCGAGCGGCGGAGGGACCACGTTTTTTTCGAAGTCACTTCCGCATTCGGTTTGCCAGGCGTTCGAGCGCCGCTTTCGCCTGTTCGGTGAGCCGTGCCCCTCCAGCCCCTCCCGCGAGTGTCGCCAACGTCTCACGGGCGTCCTTCGTGCCGGCCAATTCGAGCACTTCGACCGCCCGTAACGAACGTAACCTCTCACCCGAAACGTCCCACCACGCCGGGCCGGATTTTTCCAGCAGGTCTTCCAGGCGGCGGCGTGTCTCGATGGACGGTTTCCCTTCGAGAGTTCTGCAATACGCTGGCACTGCTCGATCGCCTAATTTCTCTAACTCCCTGATGGCCTTCTGGCGGGTGGCAAATTCGCCGTCGTCCAAGTCGGTGATCAGGCGGGCTAAGTATTTCTCGTTCACCGACGGCACAGGTCGCACTCGACGGCGCAAGAATGGGGCCGCAACATCAGGTGCGGCGGCGAGCTTGACGATCGCCTCGTAAGCTCGAGCCGCGTCTTCGCCGTCAAGATCGTTCCAGAGCTTTTCCATCTCCGCGGCGCTCGGTGCCGGACGTGGATCGGGTCGGCGGGCGAGGTCCCAGATCAAGCCGGTCGTATCACTACTGCCCGAAAGGAGGACGTGGCCGTCGGCGGAGAATGTCAGCGCAAACACGAAGCCCCGATGGCCGACGAAACGATGGCGTTCGCGGACGCCGGCCACTTCGAGCAGGTGGACGGTCGGATCGTTGTAGCCGCCCCATGCCAGCATGCGGCTGTCCGGCGAAAAGGCCAGGCTGCTGGCATCCGTGGTCACCTGGTCGAAGCGTCCGGCGACGCAACCGGTGGCCAGGTCCAGGAACATCAGGTAGTGTTCGGGTTTCGCCCCCTCGACGATCTTGCCCTGGTCGTCGGTCGCCCAGGCGTGGTTATGCTGGCTGCCGACCGCGAGCAGCCGGCCGTCGGGCGAGAAGACTGCCGCATTGATATAAGCCTGGTGGCCGAGGAGCGGCGTTCGTTCCTTCCCGTCGGTCAGGTTCACCATGCGGACGGCCCGTCCGCCGTACACAGCTGCGGCCAGCATGTTCCCGTCGGGCGACAAGGCCAGGACGTGCGGCAAACCGGACTCGAAGGGCAGTCGTCGCAATTCCTTCCCGGTCGCGGGATCCCAGACTCGGAGGAATTGGTCCGGCCCGCCCGTGAGGAGTCGTTTACCGTCCGCGGTGAACGTGACGGAACTGAAGGGCGTATCGCGGTGGGTCGGGCGTGTTAGCGTCCGTGTCCGCTTGCCGCTCGTCGCGTCCCACAAACTGATCCGCGCGACCCATTCGGCCGCGCCCGGCGAGGGTTCGCGCTTGTGGTTCGCCTCGATGATCGCGACGCACTTGCCATCGGGCGACAGGACGCCCGGTTCGCGGTCGAACGGGTCGCCCTCGAACGAGAATTCCTGGAGTTTTCGGCCCGTGTCCACGTCCCACAGGCGCATCCGCTTGTCCCGCGCGGTGGTGAGCAAGCGCCGCGAGTCGGCGGAGAAGGCGAGTCGTTCCACGAACTGGGGCGGATTCGCTTGACAGGCGCGCAGTTTTTTTCGCCCGGCCACGTCCCACAACTCGACGCCGCCGGGATTGTTGGCGGTCACGGCCAGCAACCGGCCGTCGGGCGCGAAGCGGACGTGGAGGGCATACTTCGTCTCCAGGGAGGCGATGAGGCGTCCACTGTCGGCGTCCCACAGTTGCAGGCATTTGTCGCGACCGCCCTGGGCCACGGCAATCAGCTTGCCGTCGGGCGACAAGTCGATCGCATTGCTGGTGGCTTCCTCGTTGGGAACGACATGGCGAAGCTGCTTCCCGCTGGCGCTATCCCAGATGCGCACTCCATCGCCGCCGTGCGAGAACAGGCGTTTGCCATCCGGGGTGAACGACAGAAACTCAATGGGCAAACCCTGCCGGAAGCGCACCGTACCCAATCGCGCTATCGCTCCGGGCGGCAGTGGATCACCGAACGCATCGACTCGCGGCGCCGATACGGAAGCCTCCGCGGGCTCGGGCGGTTCGGAGGCAGGGGCTTCCGCCGAAGGATCGCGGTGGACCAGCGCGAGGACGCTGGAGGCGGCGAGCGCCAGCGACACCACAAGGGCGGTCACGGTGGACAGCTTGCTCAGGAACATGCCCTTGAGGACGCTCTCGGCCAGTGCCGACGCCTGGCTATCCGTGCCGACGCCGAGGGCCGCGCGGACGACGCTCTTCTGCAATAGGGCCGGCGCGGAGACGCCGCGCGATACCGCCACGATCGATAGTGCGGTAGACAGGACGATATCGCGACGCAAAAGGCGCGTCATGAAGACGCCGCCGGCCGCGCTCCAGGCGACCTTTCACCGAGCCGGGCGTCCAGCCGAGTATTCGTGCCGCTTCTTCCTGCGTGTGTCCTTCCAGACAGCACAACACGACCGCCGACCGCTGAGCCGACGGCAAGCGCTGGACTTCCTCATCGACAATGGCGAGCAACTCGCGCGCGCTCAGTTGCGTCAACGGATCGGCAATCGCAGCGGGGAGCGGATCACAGTGCGACATATCGGACGTGGAACGGCAGGCCGATTTCGTCCGTGCCTTGAGGGCCACGCGTCGGGCGACGCCGTGAAGCCAGCCGGGCAGGGCTTCGGGTTGTTTCAACGACGCGGCTTTGCGGGCCAAGATGAGAAAGGTTGCCTGGAAAGCGTCCTCGGCGTCTTGCATGTCGCCGAGAACGCGCCGGCACACGCGCAGCACCATCGCGCCGTGCCGGGCGACCAGGGCGGAGAACGCGGACTCGTCTCGCTGATGAATGAAGCGCTGGAGCAGGATTGCGTCCGAGTGGTTTACTTCCGATGGGGAAGCGGTCCAGCGCTGGAGTTGGGAGAAGACGTGCGCGGATGGAGCGGCCATGACGAATCTCCACGGGGTCGGGTGGCTCACCGTTAGATACTGCCCCGAGGGGCGACCGACCGCACGAGGATTTTCCACACATAGCTCCCGGCTTGCCGGGGGAAACACCCCCACGGCAAGCCGGGGCTATGTTGCCGATCACGGCATTTCAACCGTCTCCAGGTTGAGCCGGTTGTCCTTACCCTTGCGCAACACTAGTACATGGTCCTTGTCGAAGACGTCGAGTTGAACGGTCCCTTGGAGGGCCTGGATCGTCTCGTATTTCAGGCCGGCCGTACCGGGGATGGGTTTCGTGATTGGCTCGGTTCGGTCGATGCCCTCGGTGGAAATCTTCATGACACCGCGGGCGCTATTGGCCATCAGGATGTAATCCTTGCCGTCCTTGTGGTAAACGATCATGTCGATCGGGACGTTGCGGTTGCCCAGTTCGGCGATGGTCTTGCCCTTGACCTTCTCGCCCGGCTTCAGCTCGGCGACCGGCACCTGCACGAGCGGCGTGCAGGTGTAGGCGGCCAGCAGGTTCGCCTCGCCCTTGATCTCGTACGCGGCGAAGGTGCGGATGGGCGATTTCGTCTCCAGACGGCCGTGCGAGCCGTGGAAGATCTCGACGGCGGTGCCCTTGCCGTTCTCTCCGAACGGGAAGGGGATGACGCGGAACTGCGAGGCGAACTCCTCGTTCGACAAGCAGGCGACGAACAGCTTGCCGTTAAGGTAGGCCATGTCGGTGATGACGTCGCTGGCGCTTCTTCCCTTACCAGGGTTGGGCAGCGGCGTGCGGGCGAAGGCGACGTCCTTCAGAGATACTTCGTCAATCTTGCCGGTGCGCTCGACGCGCAGCAGCACCGGCTTGCCGTCGGCGCCCTTGCCGCGCGTGACTCCGACATAAGTGTTGCCGGACAGGGGGTTGACGGCCAGGTCGTTGAGCGTGACCTGGCTAGCTTCGATTCCCAGGAGCGAGGCGATCTTCTCATCGAGCGCCTCGACCTTGGTCCGATCGGTGCCGTTGGCGGTGCGATCTTGCGTGTCGAGGGCGATGATGGCGGCCGCGCGGGGGTCGCCGATGAACAGGATGCCTTCGGGGCCGAAGGCGAGGGCGCCGATGGATTGCAGTTCGGGCGTGCCCTTGGTCAGGCTGTCGCGCGGCCCAGCGGCCTGGAGCGAACCGGCCAGCACGACGACGGCGGCCAGCGCCAGCGGGGCGAGACGAATACGCGACCAATTCATGCTGTCTACTCCTTGTACGAGGGCGAAGCGGGGAATAGGGTGGGTACGATAGCATCCCATGATGCACGCTCCACGGCGTAAAGCAAGTGAGAAATAAATGAATCACATAGCCCCCGGCTTGCCGGGAGTACAATCCCCCGGCAAGCCGGGGGCTATGTGACATGAGGGAGGTTCGGCGTGGGTGACGGCGATGGCGGCTTGCGGCGTCACTTCGGGCTGTTGCAGGCGACGGCCCTGAATGTGACCACTATCGTCGGAGCGGGCGTGTTCATCACCATCCCGCCCATGCTCGAAAAGATGCCCGGACCTTATGCTCTGCTCGGCTGGCTGGCGGCCGGCGTCCTGATCCTCCTCGACAGTCTAGTCTGGAGCGAGCTGGGTGCGACGCTGCCTGGTTCGGGCGGCTCGTACCTGTATCTCTTGGAATGTTATGGCCGCGAACGCTGGGGCCGGCTTATGGCTTTTTTATTCATCTGGCAATTCCTCCTCAGCGGCCCGCTGGAGATCGCGTCCGGCCTCATCGCGATGGATTCGTTTTCGCAATCGCTCAGTCCCTCGTTTCAGGCATACAACCAGGCGCAGACCCTCAAAGTCGATCTGTGGCCGCAGGAGGGGATGGACCTGACCATCAGCCCCGCCCGCCTGGGCTGCATGGCCATCGGCGTTTTCATCCTCGTCTTGCTTTATCGCCGCGTTGATGTGCTCGGCCGGATGACCATGTTTCTCTGGCTGGGCGTTCTGGCGGTGATCGGTTGGATTTGCGTGGAGGGTTTTCTTCACTTTGATGCGGCGCGGGCGTTTGCTGTCGGCGCCGAGAAGCCAAGCAACCTGGCGACGGGGCTGGGTCAAGTCATGGTCCTGGCGCTCTATTCGTATCTGGGCTATTACAACATCTGTTACATCGGCGAGGAGGTCCGTGATCCGGGACGCACGATCCCGCGCCATCCTGCTCAGCGCGGTTCTCGTCTGCATCCTGTTCGCCGGGCTGCATCTGGCGATGCTGGGGACCGTCCCGTGGCAAGAGGCGCTGGCCGGGCGCGCGGTGGAAGGACGAGTACAATCTTCCGGCCGACTTCATGGGACGCATTCACGGACCCTGGGCCGTGCGGCTGGTGACAGTGCAGCTCATAGGGAGCTGCTTCGGTTCCGCGTTCGCCGGCCTGCTGGGTTATTCGCGCATTCCTTACGGGGCGGCGCAGGCCGGACATTTCTTCCAGGCGGTCGGGCGCGTCCATCCCCGGCGCCACATCCCGCACGTCTCGCTCGTGCTGGTCGGTGCCTTGACGCTGTTCTGGAGCTTCTTCGATCTGCAAAGCGTCATTAGCGCCCTCATCACGACGCGCATCCTCGTGCAGTTTATCGGCCAGATTATCGGTCTGTTTTTGCTGCGACGCTCGCAGCCCGATCGACCCCGACCGTTCCGCATCTGGTTGGCGCCTTTGCCGTGCGGGTTGGCTTTGATCGGGTGGTTGTACGTGTTCGTTGCCCCCGCACCGAAGTTGGCTGGCCTTAGCGTGCTGACGTTGCTGGCAGGAATCGCGGCGTTTTTGCTTTGGTCGCGGCAGACCGGCGGCTGGCCGTTTGCCAGGGGTCCGGGCGTGTCTTCTCCCTCCCCCCTTGTGGGGGAGGGTAGGGGTGGGGGGTAGAGGCGCTCGCACCCCCCACCCCTGCCCTCCCCCACTAGGGGGGAGGGTGTAAGAAGCTGTGATCGGCTGGCCGCGTTCCTCTTATACCGTTACAATCATCGAATTGTGCGGAAGGAGGATTCGCTTTGACTGCCCGGTTGAACGTGGTGACGGGGGCGACGGGTTTGCTCGGCAGCCATATCGCCGAGCAGCTGCGCGAGCGCGGCGAACGTGTCCGGGCCCTGGTGCGTCCCACCAGCGACACAACGTTCCTGCGACAGATCGGCGTCGAGTTGGTCGGCGGCGACCTGACCGAGCCGAACGGCCTGGAGCGTGTCGTCGAAGGCGCGGACGTGGTGTACCACTGTGCCGCCCGCGTCGGCGATTGGGGACCGTGGCGCGTGTTCCAATGCGAGGTCATCGATGCCACCGCCAACCTGCTCGACGCCTGCCGAATCGCCGGTGTCGGCCGCGTATTGCACGTCAGCTCGATCATCGTCTACGGCCATCCGCACATCCGCGCGGGGCAGTTCACCGAGGACGAACCGCTCGGCCAAGACCCGTGGGTATGGGACTACTATTGCCGGGCCAAGGTGCGAGCCGAAGAATTATGCCGGCAATATCCGGGGGATTTGACGATCGTACGGCCGAGCTGGATTTACGGCCCGCGCGATCGGACGACACTACCGCGCATCCTCAAGGCGCTGGATGCCGGCCGGGTAGCTCTCATCGGGTCGGGCGATAACCTGCTCAACATTGTCTATGCCGGCGACGTGGCCGACGGTGCCATCCGGGCCGCCAACCATCCGCAGGCGCGGGGGCAGGCGTACAACCTCAGCAGCGAGGGCGAGATCACACAGCGTGAGTTTCTGGACTTCCTGTCCGACCTGCTAGGCCGGCCGCACGTCCGCCGGCAGGCGCCGTATTGGCTGGCTTTTTGGGGCAGTTTTCTCGCCGAGGTGATCGCGCGTGTCATCTTCCTGCGCCGTCCGCCGCACATGACGCGTTACGCCGTCGCGCTGATCGGTCGCTCGACGCGCTTCAGCACGGCCCGTGCGCGCGAGCAGCTAGGCTGGCTGCCGCGCGTCGGCGTCCACGAGGGCTTGCGGCGAACCCTCGATTGGTACAAAAAAACGCAACCAGCCCGCGGCGCCAGCAAGGGGCGTCCCTTGCTGGCGCTGCGGGCTGGTACGGAGGAACCCTCCGCATGACCCATTTCGCCGACCGCCTCGCCGCCGCGATTCGCGCCAAAAGCAACGCCCTGTGCGTCGGACTCGATCCGCGCTGGGAATCGCTGCCGGTAAGTGTGCGCGAGCGTCACGGCGGCGGTACGCTAGCCTCGTTCGCCGCCGCCTTCGAGGAGTTTTGCGGCCGGGTGCTCGAGATCGTGGCCCCGCTCGTGCCCGTGGTCAAACCACAGAGCGCCTTCTTCGAGGCGTGCGGTCCCGAAGGCTTTGCCGTGCAGCAGCGTTTGCTGCGCAGAGCACGCGAGCGGGGGCTTTTGACCATCCTTGACGGCAAGCGCAACGACATCGCCTCGACGGCTACGGCCTACGCGGATAGTGCGTTCGGCGGCACGCGCCTCGCCGGCCGCGTCCATCCGGTATGGGAGGCCGACGCCCTGACGATTAATCCGTATCTCGGCCGCGATGCGATTGAGCCGTTTCTGGAGAGCGCCCGCCGCGTTTCGGCCGGCGTGTTCGTGCTGGTCCGCACCAGCAATCCGGGAGCGGGTCTGTTTCAAGATCTGCTCGTCTCGTCCGGCCCGGCCCCCGCTCGCCCTGTGTATCAGTATGTCGGCGAGGCGGTGGCGAGTTGGGCGCGCGAGAACCTGGGAAAATGCGGTCTGGGTGATGTTTGTGCGGTAGTCGGCGCGACCTATCCGGACGAGTTAGCCGCGCTGCGGCGTCGGATGCCGGAAGTGATTTTCTTGTTACCCGGTTTCGGCGCTCAAGGCGGCACGGCCGCCGATGTCGCCCCCGCCTTTCGTGAGGATGGCCTGTCAGCCATCGTCAGCAGTTCGCGCGGCTTGCTTTTTCCCTTCCAAACCGACGACCCGCGCTGGGAGCAGCGCATAGAGGAAGCCACCCTATCCGCCATCTCCGCGCTGGCACCCTTGGGAAAAAACAACACTAGCCCGCATCGCCGGCAAGAGTGATGCGCTCCCTTGCTGGCGATGCGAGCGGGTGGACAGGTGCGATTAAAACGCACCGGCGAGTCGTCGCCGGAAAGAACGGACCGCGGTGCCTACCAGGCCGAACGCCCCGAGGCCGCCAAGCAAGACAATGGAAGAAGGTTCGGGAGTAGAGATTAGGGGAGGCACATTAGAACCCGTGGCAGGTCCTCCCTCCGCCGGCCCTGTGCCAAAGAAAAAGTTCACGCTCGTGATATCGTTGGTTGTCAAACCCTTGGTGGGGTCGATGTTCGAGACGCTTGGATCAACGATCCAGGTATTTGATTAGCGTGTTCCTCTCTAGCAGCTTCGTTCAGCGGGCCGTTAATCCGGTCGTCGCCTCACGCTTCTCGCTTCTTCGAGAGAATACTCCCGTCCGGTTGCATCTCGTGAAAAGTACCGTTTCCCCAGGTAATTGCTCCCATCTCGGCGTTGAATTGGGCAACAAATGTTTCCCTCAGCTCCCAACTGAGAAAACACTTCTTGTGCATTGCAGCGTCCGAGAATCGCCAAAGTGGGTCTTCTCGGCCTGTGATGAAATGCGTGGTTGCCACAATATCGTCCTCTTGCCCGATTACGTCGCCACAAATCGGGCAGCGGCTTTTACCCCTGAAAATGAGCGCCATAGCTGCCTTCTCCTGATCGCATTTGATTGGCGCATGGTATCAGCAGATAGTCGTTGGCGAAAGAACTTTTGCAAGTTGCGTGAGTTGTCACCAGGTGGGTCACGGGGGCAAGGATAGGATCACCGATTCACCGCGAAGGAACTGGCTGAGGAAGTCTAGGGCCGAACGTCCCTGCTGCCAGCATGTTCGCCATACCGACATCAGCACCGCTTGCGCTCGCGCTCCTACCCAAGTCCGGTTGCCTCCCCAGACCTTGCGTAAAATGACGCCGAAGCGGATGGCCAACTCCGCTCGCCAGTTGGTGGCGTCCAGACCCGGCACATGCAAAAACGTCAGGAGCTGATCGCGGTGGTTCCACAAGTGCTGCGCCAGCCGCTCGTTGGCCGCGTTGCTCTTGAGGGGGAATATGGCATCGGCCAGTTCGTTGTCCAGCCGGCCTCGCGCCACTGCCAGACCATGATCGCTGACCTGGCCCGCGGCATGGCGATCGCGCAGGCCCAGGGCCGCTAGCAGTAGCTCCTTGATCCGTCGTGGGAACCGCACCGCGCCGGCCGCGGCACTCTGGAGCATCTCGTGACAGCGACGTAGAAGGTGGCCCAGGCACTGTTGATGGCGCGCTTGCTCAAAGTTGTCGTAGGGCGACCAGCCGTCGTGAATCATCACTCCAGCGTAGTCTGCGCCGATCAGACGCTCGGCCACGGCACCGGAGCGGGTCGGGTCGATGACGTAGGCGGTCGCCTCGGCGCTTACCAGCGCATGCAGCCAGGCACCCCAGCCGCCGACATGCCAGCCGGTTTCGTCGGGAACAACCCAGGCAGACCGCGCGACCGACTGACAGATTGTTTCGTAGACCGGCTCGCAGCACCGCGCTGCTCGCAAGACGGTGTGGACGCTGCCGCCCGGTGTCAGGGAGATGCCAAATAAGCTCTCCAAGA
The DNA here is from genome assembly GCA_963767535.1 of uncultured Planctomycetota bacterium. Taxonomy (GTDB): domain Bacteria; phylum Planctomycetota; class Planctomycetia; order Gemmatales; family Gemmataceae; genus JAJPHU01. The sequence goes on along the minus strand of CAVYEC010000003.1, from coordinate 433,969 downwards.
CGCGGCTCACCTTGCCGTGCGACAGACCCGCTTGCTTGTTCAACTCGACGACCGTGGCCTGAGCGTCCGGCCCCAGTTGCGACGCCGCAGCCCCCAGAGCGTCGGAGGTCTGCAAGGCATGTCGGCCCTGAACGCGCCGGTGGCACCGCCGACAACAGCCGACGTGGATGTTAAATTGGCGGTGGACCGGCTGTCGTGGGATCTCGACCTGATACTGCTGATCGACGTGAGTTGGCTCGATTGGACCCCCACAGTCGGGGCAAGCCTCGGGTAAGGGAGCCTCGTGGACCTCGTCGATGCGTTCCGGCGGCGGCCGATGCGCCTTGGTGCCGTAGTCCTTTCCGGGTTTGCGTCCCGGCTTCTTGGGGTTGGGCTTGGGAAGGCCTTTAGCAAAAGGGGCTGCCTGACGCTTGCCGGCGCGCTGCTGCTGTTCGAGCAGGCGGGTAAGTCGCTCGACCTGGGCTTCCAGTTCGGCGACGCGGCGTTGCAACGCCTGGCAGCCTGAACAAGCGGGTTCGTCCATGCAGGCAAGATAGCAAAAAACCCGGAGTGCAGCTGCGCTCTGTGGGACAGGTCAGTCGGACAAGGCGACCGAGGGCGCTAACCAATTGCCGATCCAGAAGGTGGTTGCCTGACCTAGGTTCGGGCTGAAGAACTCGGGATCGTGTTCATTGTAACTCGAGTCATACGAACCGTTGGACGACGCGCCGATGATCAGATGGTTCGGCTTCCCTCCCTGGGCGGCATTCCCCACAGTTTGGAGTGTGACTGCGGAAGTGGATGTCGAAGAGCCCCAGTGGAAGAAGGGATCAGGGGGACTCTGCTGATAATTCCCCGAAAAAGTCGATTGCGTTCCCGTCACCGTGTTCGGCCCTGTGACAATTGGTCCCTGCTTTTGGACCGTCACTTCCGGCCCTTGGTCCTGTACGAGCGAAATCCCTGAATGCTGCAAACTATTTCCCAGGCTGAAGGTGATCCCACTGATCGCCTGCCCCTCACCACCTGTAATTGTTTGGGGGTTCGCTATCTGGATTTCGATGCCGCTGTAGGTATGGCCGTCAATCGTGTGGAGGTTGGTAAATGTGGAGAAGAGAGCTTCAGCACTCACAGGACCGTCGCCAGCCGGTCCATTTCCTCCTTGTGAAAAAGTGTACAGGACGGTAGCGCGAACAGGAGTTGCAAGGACCAGAGAGAAGATGGTAACTGTTCACGGGTTGAGGGTGACAAGCGTACAGCGAGGAGCCGAGTCCCAAGCAATCGCCGGGGGCTGGACTTCGGCGTGGAATGGCACGAAGACGAGGCCGATGCGGAGCCGAAGGGAGACGACCGAGCAGGGGCGGACATCCGAGACGCTCGACTATCTGGTATGGTCCGATGGACGAATTCCTCTACAGATTAAGCCCCGGAAAACGGACAAAATAACGTATGTGGCACACCAGACAACGCCGCGTCCCCCACTTCGTCCCTCGGATCAAGTCTTCTTTCGTAATAATCAACCAGATCCAACTAATGGTTCCGAAGCAGTGGAAACAACGGGCACGTGTGAGGTTTTTCGGTAAGTAAATAAAAAGGGGAATCGTGCTTTCTGGGAGAGCCAAACAACCAGCAATGGTATTACAACTCCGGCGGCCGAGTCAATGACAACATGCGGGATGATTTCATTTACGCGAAAAATGCGGTAAAGAATCAATCGTGCTAAGACGGAGGAAAGCGGGTGGACGAGGTAAATCTCGAGCGAATACCGGCCGCAGAGGGTGAGAAAGCGAGATACTGGCCTGGCCCCCAGCGGCCGAACAAAATGGTGACACCCCACAACCCCGTTATTCCCATTATTGCGGCGATAATACCTATGAATGGGTATGCCTCACGCATTGGCGAGATGAAAGTCATGATTGCGAACCCCGCCACACCCGATATCATGATGAAATATGAAGGCGTGTTCGAGGCAAATCGATGTGTCAGACTTGCCAGCATTATGCCCAACGAAAAGAAAATCCAGTAGTGGAGCGGGGCCGAAACAAGTGATGGAAGAAACTCGGGGCAAGCCATGTCGATGAGACACCCGCTGACGGCTCCCGCTAGGAAGAGCACCTTCCCGATTCGACTGGTCCAGCAAACAGCAAACACTACCATCAATATAAAGAGCACGTACAAGAACCAGTACCCGGCATATGGTTCGTAGAGCATGCGTACCGGCTTGTAGGGGTCGAAAGGAGTGTTTGTGTATTGATAAGTCAAACCGTGTACTAACCACATAATGAGTCCCCACAGGACATAAGGATACATTAGGGCGCGCATTTTCCCCAACACGAACTCTTGCACACCACTTTTCTTGAGCGATCGTTCTGCGAACAAGCCGGCCGCAAAAAAGAAAGCCGGCATATGAAAAAGATAAATCCATCTATGCCACGCACTGAGCAACTCCTTCTCCTCAACGAATGGCGAATATATCAAACCACCGATCACATGTCCGACTACAACCAGTATAATTCCTAGGCCACGAAATATGTCGATAAATGGGTTTCGTTCGCTATTGTAGGACATAGTTGTGCTCATCGAAGTCTGATCTCAAGAACGGAGTTCTGGGTCTTCTGATGTGTAGCCTCTACGAAATCATGGCAGCTTTTGTCAGCAAAAGTGGTTCAGTAATTCGGCTCCGGCGGGCAAGTGTTTGAACGCCGTGCGCGACGGCGCACGGCCTCTGATACTCAGCTACTCCCGCTCGCCTGAACCTCTCCCCCGGCGGATGGACGCCGTCCGCCGGTTGGGTGTCGCTCGCCAGGCAACGACACGCCGTCCTGACTCTCGCATGTCCAGGCTGCGCAGGGAGGGGGACGAAAAAAGTTATTATCCGGCCGCGTTTTGGGGATGCCAAAGGAAAACCGGAAGCCGATGGGATGAAAAAAGCGATCCCGCCAGTGGGCCTGCGCTGGAGCGGCCAGGGGATCCTGTCCTGCTTGCCGTAATGTTGGCCGCTGAAAAGGCTGAAACAAGTAGAGAAATTCTTTCCCGCCTCTTCCTAGTCGTTTCCGCCGAAATGCTGGGCCTCCAGCCGTTCCCTGTGGATTTCCGGGACTATACGCTTGTCACCCTCGGCCCGTGAACGGATACAGAAGATGAAAGCAAGGAGAACCGGCATACGACGGCAAGCGGAAACGTAATCCTGACGGCTTCTTCGCTCGCACGGATTCATGGGAGACTCCGGGTAGGGAAACAACACTGTATCCGTCATCCCCGTTGGATGAACGAGAGATCGAATTCCAGCCGTTTTCTCTTCCCGGTTCTTCTTTTGTCCAAACTAAAGAAGATAAGCGAATTTTGCGCCAGTAGTCAGAAAAAAGCGCCATCCTTCCGCAAGCCATTTCCTGCATTATTCCTAACCCATTTTGTTCAGAGAACTTGCTCTTACTCAACTGTCAACCACTCGTTCCCCAAACATTACGGAATTGGAGCGAGGAGGTCGCGTTTATCCGGCGAATTCCCCAATTGGCGTTTCGTTTGGTTAACAGTTGCGGTTTACAGAGCGCTAACCAACGGATACGTTTTCTGGAGCCTAATCGGTGACACGCAGCGGATGGACGGAAGGGGGGCTGATCCTGTGAAAACGTGGTAAATCGAACAATTCGGCTCGACCTTCAATCTATCTTGCCCGTTTTCCCCCGCTGTGTTACACCTATTCCACCGCCCTTGACTGGCTCGAAGCGGGCCTGAACCAAACACCATCAGCCAGCGCGATCCACCATGATTATCCGCCGTATGGGACAGACCGGCCTGAAAGTCTCGGCCCTCTGCCTGGGGACGATGACGTTCGGCCATCAGTGTGACGAGAGCACCTCGGTCGCCATCCTCGACAAGGCGGCCGAGCGCGGTGTGAGTTTTCTCGATTGCGCCGACGTGTATCCGGTGCCGTCGAGCGTGGAGACGGCCGGTCGCAGCGAGGAAATCCTGGGTCGCTGGCTCCAGGGCAAGCGCGATGCGTTCGTGCTGGCCACCAAGTGCCGCATCCGCGTCGGCAATGGCCCCAATGACGAGGGGCTGTCACGACGGCACATCCTGCGAGCGGTCGAGGATAGTCTGCGCCGCTTGCGCACCGATTACATCGACCTGTACCAGACGCATTCGCCCGACCCGGACACGCCGGATGAAGAAACGCTGCGCGCCCTGGACGATGTCGTGCGGCACGGCAAGGTTCGCTATCTTGGCTGCTCCAATTACCCGGCCTGGCAGGTCGCCCTAGACCTGGGATTGTCCGCCCGACTGAACCTGGTGCGTTTCGACTGTGTGCAGCCGCGCTACAACCTGCTGCACCGGCAAATCGAAGAGGAATTGCTGCCCTTGTGCCGCAATCAGGGATTGGGCGTCATCGCGTACAACCCGCTGGCCGGCGGATTTTTAAGCGGCAAATATCGCAACCTGGAAGTACCCCCCGAAGGGACGCGGTTCACGCTCGGCAAGACCGGCGAGTTGTATCGCCAGCGTTATTGGCACGAGTCGCAGCTTGAGGCGGTGAGCGAGCTGCGCAAACACTTTGAGCCACGCGGCAAATCCCTGGTGACAGTGGCCGTCGCCTGGGTGATGAATCAGCCGGGGATCACCGCTGCCATCGTCGGCGCGTCGAAGCCGGAACAGCTCGACGCCAGTCTGGCTGCGGTGGACTGCACCCTGGACGCCGAGGACCGCGAGGTGTGTAACCTCGCCTGGTTCAGCTTGCCCCGTCCCGTGCAGCCCGTGAAGTAGTTGGGTCCACGACACGGATGGAACGGACTCACTCACGCATGAACGAACTTTTGCGCGAACTGTGCGCGCTGGGACTCTTGTCGCCGGAGCAGGCGCGGCAGGCCGCCGAAGCGCCAAACTCGTGCGACGATCCGGCCGAGTGCGCGCGCCGGCTCGTCGAGGCGGGGCTGCTAACGGCTTTACAGGCGCGACAAGTGCTGGCAGGAAAAGGACGGCGTCTGCTGGTCGGTCCTTACATCCTGCTCGAACAACTCGGTCGCGGCGGCATGGCGACGGTCTACCGGGCCGAGCATCGGCTGATGAAGCGCATGGTCGCCTTGAAGGTCGCGTCGCGCAAATCCGTGCGGCACAACCAATCGACGATTCGGTATCGGTTTCAGCGCGAGGTGGAAGCGGCTGGTCGTTTGCACCATCCGGGCATCGTCGCCGCCTATGACGCTGGCCAATCGCGCGGCCGATGGTATTTGGCGATGGAGTACGTCGAAGGGATCGACCTCGAACGCCGGGTCCACGACAGCGGGCCTCTTCCGCTTATCTTGGCCTGTGAGATCGTGCGGCAAGCGGCCGGGGCGATGCAGTATCTCCACGAGCGCGGGCTGATTCATCGCGACATCAAACCGTCCAATCTCATGCTCGCCGCTCCCGGCGTCACCGTGAAATTGCTCGATCTGGGCCTGGCACGATGGACGGACCTTTCGTCGGGTGCGGAAGATGAACCGTGTGGTACGCCGGATTACCTGGCGCCGGAATGCGCCAACGACCCACGGCGGGCGGACGGACGGAGCGACCTGTATAGCCTGGGCTGCACGTTTTATTTTCTGCTCACTGGGCAGGTGCCGTATCCGGGCGGGAGCTGGAGCGAGAAGCTGTTGAAGCACAGTCTCGATTCGCCCGCCCCAGTGCGCGACCTGCGGCCGGAGACGCCGCAAGCAATCGTCCGGATCGTCGAACGCATGATGGCGCGCGATCCGGACCAGCGCTATCCCACGGCCGCTGCTGTTTTGGCAGAATTGTCGGCCGTCGGCACGGGCGAGACGACTTGCGAAGTTTCGCTGACCGAAAGCCAATCGGGTGAGGCCGCTCGAAGGCGCGCGTCGCCGCGATTTTTCTCCGTGGCCCTGGCTGCGATGCTGTCCGGTTTGGCGGCGGCGGGAGGGGCACGCTGGTTTTTGTACCAACCCGTCGAACCCGCCGGTCCCACCGTCGAGGCAGTGGTGCCCTCGTTTCGGATCGAAGGTAATCCGCAGCGTTTTACCAAGCTGGAGGAGGCCATCGCTACGGCGAAAGATGACGATACGGTAACGCTCCACGCCTCCGGACTCGTTCTATCTCGGCCGCTGGACGTGCATGGAAAAACCTTGACCCTCCGGGCCGGCCCCGGCGTCCGGCCCCGCGTTGTGATGCGGGCGAGCGAGGACGATCCGTGGCAAACGCTGCTCGACGCGGATCGAGCCTTGACTTTGGAGGGTCTGGATCTGGAAATCGCCGAGTACTCGCCCGGCCGGCGGCAATCGCTTTCCGGTTCGGTGATTCGCTGCGAACGAGCATCCTTGCACTTGAGTGACTGCCAGTTGAAATGCGCTCGGGGCGGCCCGGCGATCGTCGCTCGCAACGCGGACGAAGTGAGCGTACGCCGCTGTCGCATCGACGCGGGGACCGTGGGACTATCCGTCGAGGTAGGGCAAGGTGAGAGCTGCCGCGTTCGGATGACGGACAGCCGTGTCACGGTTCGGGCTGATTCTGGGGCTGCTTTGTCAATGTGGGCGCCGGAAACGCGGCAATCGACCCGGATCGAATTGGATCTGACCGGGAACCATTTTCAGGCAGGCCGCATCGCTGCCTTCCGCGCGCTGCCGGCCAGTGTGCGCATCATGGCCCACGGCAACCGTTTCACGTTCGGGCAGGCGCTTTTGAGTTTTACCGCCTATGCGGATCGAGACGGCTGGCGGGTCGGTACAGTCTGGGACGGTGACGAGAATACTTACGAGGGGCCGGCTGCGCGAGTTCTCGTCGAGGGCAAGCCGGCGTCCGCGAGCGGGCAAGCTTCCCATCGCTGAAACTCGGCACGCATCTCCCATCACGTCTGTTCGCTGCAAACGGCTCGCGGAACGTCTCGTTCTCGTCTTTCCTCATTGCTCTTCATCTGCCGGTGGTGGTATCCTGGGGGAACGGGGAAGCTTTCATGTTGTTAGGGGGAATGCCATGTCATCCTCACGCCGCGATCTCTTGCTGGCTGCGCTGTGTTCGCCTTTGCTCGCCCTTCCGCTCCGGGCCAAACCCAATGACGACGCCCCGAAATATCCCTCCGGCTACACCGAATCGCCCGCCGAAGTCGGCGGCAAGACGTTCGATCAATGGATGCACGACCTGAGCCATCCCGACCCCAGCGTGCGGGCGGAGGCGATCATGGTCATGCCCATGTTCCGGCTGCGCGGCGAGGACGCGGTTCGCAAACTGGCCTACATTGCCCGTATGGACGGGGACGCCAGCCCACGGGCCAAGGCGGTGCTGGCCTTGGGTATGATGGGCGTCAAGTCGGGGGATCGCGAAATCGTGGTCAAGGCGCTGGGCCATTGCGTCGCCCACGATCCGCAGACCATTATCCGCTTCGAAGCGGCGCGGGCGCTACCCCGCTTCGGTCCGGACGCTCGAAACATCATCACCGACGTGGTGATGGGCATGGGCAACACCAGCACTTTTGAGGTGCGCGAGGCCTGCATCATCGCCCTTCGCGCGGCCGGCGCTGATCCGGCCAAGGGACCGGACCCCCGCGTCACCACCGCGCTGATCGCGCGCTTGAACCCGGCCACCGAGCCTACTCGCAAGGTGCGCTTGCAAGCGATCATGGCGCTGGGCGGAATGGGCCGGCCGCAGGATCCCAACATGTACACGCAGGTGATGAACCAACTCAAAGGCCCCTTTACCTTCAAGAGCCGGGACAAGGTCGTCAAACTGTGGTCGCACGTCGCCATCATGGCCCTGGATGACAAGGTCGATGAAAACTATCTGAAAACCATCGTCGAATACATGGGCGACCGCGAGCGCGATGTCCGTTCGCACGCCGTCCGGGCCATGGGTGCGCTGGGCGTCAAAGCGCACCAGAATGTAGGAGATGTCATCCGCCTTCTTAAGGATCAGGAAACCCAGGTGAAGCTCGCCACCTGCGAGGCGCTGGGCCGGATGGGCGACCGAAGTGATCGAGTCCTCCGCGCGCTTATCAGCGCCAGCGAAATCGAAGGCACCGCCAAGGATGCCATCCCCATCATAATGGCGGCCTGCACCGCTCTCGTGCAAATCGGCGTGGCCAGTCCCGATGTGATGAACGCGCTCAAGAAGGTGGCCAATCGCAAAGACCTCGACGAGCAGCAGAAATTCATGGTCCAGAAGATGATCGAGGAGATCCAGAAACCCAAGGAAGATGTCAAGCTGCGAACCGACAAAGTCGGGCAGCCGGCCAAGAAGGACTTGAAAGACCTGAACAAGAAACCGGGCGGCAAACGATAAAGACCGTCCGCCCGATGCACCTGGAAATCGGCACACCATCATGAAGCGACTTCCTCTGCTCGTCGCGGTGTTTCTCGTCGCGCCGGCCGTTACGCGGCCGGCGCACGCTCGAGAGGTTTTCTTCCTCGGCAAATCACTGGATGTCTGGCGAAAGGACTTGCGCGACACGCAAGCGAAGGTGCGCCGCAGCGCCGCCTTCGCCCTGGGACGCTTCGGCTACAGCGCCCGGTCCGTCGTTCCCGATCTGAAGAAACTTCTGCGCGAGGACAATAGCGCCGAGGTGCGCGACATGGCCGCCGCCGCGATCGGCGACATCGCCAAGGCGATCGGCGACGGCGACCGTTCCCTGTGGGGCAGTGTCAACGGCGATTTGGCCGACGCTTTGAAAAAGGACAAAGATCCTCATGTGCGACGAAGCGCGGCCTATGCCCTGGGCGCGTTCGTGCGCAGGCCGCCGAGGCGGTGGACACTCTCCGCGCGGCGCTACAAGACAAGGACGCCTCGGTTCGGCAGAATGCCGCCTGGGCGTGGGTCGAATCGGCGAAGAAGCCGGCAAGACGGTCGAGGCGCTGTGCGGCTGCCTGAACGATGGCGATGCCCTCGTCCGCCGAGACGCGGCGGGGCGCTCGGCTCGATGGGCAAGGCGAGTGGAACGGCGGTGCCCCGGCTCATCGACATGGTGAAGCGGGAAACCGACGAGGTAGCGAAAAAAACCGCCCTCGATTCCGTCGCTCAGCTTGCCGGTCCCGAAAACAAGGATGTCGCCCGCGGCCTGGATCAATTGCTTGCGGACAAGGATCCGGAGATCGCCCTGAGCACGGCCCTGATTCTCGCCCGCATCGGCGGCGAGGAAGCGACGGCGGCCTTGCCCGTGCTACGAACCGCTCTCAAAGATCCCGACGCGCATGTGCAGGAGTTGGCCTCCGCCGCGCTCGTTTACCTCGGCCCCAACGCCGAGCCGGCCATGTACGACCTCGCCGACACCTTGACCAAATCGACCAATCCGCCCGTGGTGCGGCGTAACGCCGCCCTGGCCATCTCCCACATTGGAACTGCCGCCAAGCCCGTGGTGCCGGCCCTGGCCGAAGCCCTCAAGTCGGACGAACCGCTGCAAGTCCGGCAATACGCCGCCGAGGCGCTGGCCCAGTTGCGATATCCGGCCAACGAGAAAGCCCTACCCGCCCTCCTCGCCGCCATCCAGAGGGACACCGATCGGCTGGTGCGTCAGCGCTGCGTGTTCGCGCTGGTGGAAATGAGAGACATCAGCCAGGGAGGGGTGGACAAGGTGCTGACCAAAGTCCTGGATGAAAAATCGGAGGATCATGCCCTGGTCCGGTACGACGCCGCCCGGATCCTGGCGAACACGCTTGAGGACAGGGCGCCCGCTAAAACGGCGGACGTTCTGTTGGAGATGCTCAAAAACGACACGCTCATCGTTTACAACCGCACCGATGCCAAGGTGGAAGGCGCGGACAACGAGGCCAACCGCGGCAAGGTGAATGTGGCGGCGAACACCGGAGGCGACGCCCGCTACATGGCGGCGGTGGCCCTCGGACAACTCGGCGACAAAGCGAAGAAGCGGCCTGATGTCATCCAGGCTCTCAAGGATGCGACCAAGGCCAAAGATCCGGCTCTCAAGAAGGCGGCGGAGTACGCCCTGAAGAAACTGGACGTGCGTTAGGAAACCCATCGGAGCGGGGGCGTAAGCCCCCTGGGTGCAGACTCCGGGGGGCTTACGCCCCCCGCCCCGTTGATGACGACAACTTGGCTTCCACGCGCTCACGGAAAAGCCGGGCAAGCAAATCTTCCGCCTGACCGCGCGTCAGGTGATCGGCCAAACACAAGGGTAACTGCTCCAGGCTTCGCTCAGCTTCCTCATCGGTGCAGTGGCGCAGGGTGCGCATCAATCCGGCCAACCAGGCGCGGGCCGGTAGCGGGAAACGCAGCACGTCAACCGCGAAAGCAGCGGAACACGGCTCGCGGCGCAGCAATCGCTCCAAATCGGTCAGCGCGATGATCGCCACCAGCCGATCGTTGACGCTCAGTCGGCTGGCCAGGAGAGGAGAGGGGGGCGGACCCTGCGCGGGCAGCACGGCCACGGCCTGCAAATGATAATCCACCGACATCGCCCGAACCGAATGGTCCACGAACGGATCACCCGGCTGAATCACCAGGTCGATGACGGCGAAGAGCCGGCCCTGGACTTGAAAAACACTCAGAACGCGATCGCCAAACAGCGAGGCCAGAAACGCCGGCGCGGCCAGCATTGGCACGGACAGGGCGTAGCGAACGTCGGCCGCCTCGCGCAGCATGGTCGCCAACTGTGGATCGGCCAGAAGCAACACCACGCGATGATGCGGATGCAACTCGCGGACCAAGAGCGCGATGGCCAAGTTAGTCAGGTCTTCATCCGTGGACGCGATCACCGCGCGCGATGAGGCGGCGTGCGCCTCACTCAGCACTTCCTTGACTCCAGCGTCCCCGATAATGACTGGCGCACCGAGCCGCGCACAGCGCGCACAAAGCGGTTGGCAGGATCCCGTTCGATGACCACCACCTGTTCGCCGTAGCGCAACAATTCCTCGACCGCGCGGAAACCGATCGCGCCGAAACCGCAGATGATGACGTGGCCGCCGTCGGGTATGCGGCGAACTTCGAGCGCGCCACCGAGGCGGGCGCGGAGCAGGTAATTGGTGACGATGGCAGTGAACGCGGCCGTGAGGGCCGCACCCAGGATCCGCAACGCGGCCACGAAAACTTTCATGCCCGGCGAATCCTGCAAGTCCTCCTCGTGCATGCTGGCTCCCGTGGCCATCACGCTCACGGTGCGGAACAGCGCGTCGATCAGCTTGTATTTCTCGACGCCCAGACACAGGATCAGCGTGCTGACGAGGATGACGGCGAACAGAATAACGGTGCAAATGAGCACGGCGCGATCGATCTCGGCCAGAGTGCGGCGGACGACGCGGGCCATCCGGCGCGGCCAGGTTGCCCAGAGCAGATGAGGCGAGTCGGAAGCGTCCATCTCGCCTATCAGCGAGGTCAAAGGACGAGGCGGGCCGCACACCACGAGGCGGTCACCGCTCTTGAGGCGGGCATCGTGATCGACATCGAGCAGGAAACGATCCGGTCCTTCATGGGGCAAGTGGGCCACCGCCACCGCTTCGCGGTACGTCGTCACCTCGGCCAGGGAGCGCCCGCGCATCAGTGAGGAGGGACTGACCTGCAACTCCACGACCTGTCGTTCCGATGCCGCATCGCCCTTCAAGGTGAAGGCGGCCAATCGCCTGTCCAGACACCGCCGTCATGGCCAGCACCGGGGCCGTCAAAAGGGACGTACTCAGGGCGGACACGTTGGCCAGTGTCCGGCCGAGCCGGTCGAGAAGGTTCTGGTTGAACATGCGCACGACGACGCGCACGGTCGGGTTGATGGCTCGCACCATCAAGGCCGTGGAGACGTTGACCAGATCGTCGTTGGTCAGGATGAGGACGCCGCGCGCCCGGCCACGTCCGCCGCTTCGAGAACGGCGCGCTGCCGGCAATCTCCGAAAACGAAACGCATCCCCTGCAAACGCGGATCGTCGGCCGCGCAGCGATTATCGACGACAACGACCGGCAGGTTGGCGGCGCGCAGGTAATCGAGGATGCGCGTGCCCATGCGGCCCAGACCACAAACGACGATAGGGCGTTCCACGCGGAGATTCCTCCAGCGATTTCAGACACATAGCCCCCGGCTTGCCGGGGGTATTGTATTTCCCCCCGGCAAGCCGGGGGCTATGTGTCGAATTAGAAAAAGCCGGAGTAGTCTTCCTCGATGCGCTTGTGCGAGAGAGACGTGAAGAAGTTGGCGTAACAGAGCCAGGCGGATAAGGCGTGCAAGTTGGCGAAAGGAGGCGGGATGTAGCGCGGCGGTGCCAGCAGCCCCTCGTCGGCCAGCAGCGACAGCGTTTTGATGTCGTCGAGGTTCGTCTTGCCGCAAAACAAAAGCGGAATGCGGCCGACCATGCCGCGTGTCACGGCCAGGCGCATGAAGTTATACAGCAGCACGAATCCCCGACTGTAGCAGAGATCCTTGGTGAAAGGACCACATCCCACAGGCAGACTGCCGCGGAAAATGCGCATGGTGTGCTGATAGCTCTCGCGCGGCTCGTAGCCCTCTCCCTGGAAAAAGCGATAGACTTCGAGGAAATCCGCGCCGGATTCGGCCAAGGCGACGCCCTCGATGCGATGCGTGAGGCGGCGCACCCGGCCAGGGTGTGACGCGAACGACAATACCTCCGTGAGCACGGCCAGGCCCTCCTGCGTGACCGTTGAGGAAGGCGGCCCTTTGCTGAGGAACGTGCAAATCGGTTGGGCCTGTCCGTTGAGCGTCGTGCCGAGGTGAACCCACCCTTCGTGGACTTCCAGCAAGCGGATCTCGCGCAGCGTGAACGTGGCATCCTCGCGCAGCTTGATGTAGTCGCCGCCGGCCGCGGCATCGGCGACGATACCGTCCGAGAGCCGTACGCGCACGGCCAAGGGATTGCGGAAGAACTCGGCCAGCCGCTCCGACAGGACGCGCACCGTCTCGACACCATCCAGTATCGGCTCAGCGGGTTTGAGCGCTCCGTCCCGAGAGAGATTATCGAGAGTGCCGGCCAACATGCGGCCAAGGTCGGCGAGATTGGGATCGCCGGCGTGAAAACTGTCGGCGGAGCTGCCGTACAGGCGTTCGGAGAGGGCGGCTGAAAGCCGGCGTGCCGCGGTTGACGAGCAGGTCGAGGACTTGGCGGTACTCCGCGCACATGCGCGTCATGATCTGGCCGGCCGCGTTGTACTTGCCCAGAAATTGCCGAATATCGCGTTCGATGCCGAGAAATTCCTGGCGCTTGTGTTCGGGATCGAAAGGCAGCGGGCGAGCGAGATAGTAATCGCGGGTGACAGGGGGTAACTGACGGCAACGGGCGGCGAAAAAAGCCCGCTCGATGTCGTCGTCCCACTTGATCGCGTCGAGAATGCGAATGGGACGCTGCGCTTCGACGAGACGGTCGCTCAGAGAACGGACCAACGTCTCGTAAGTCGAAAGCGGCCGGTCGGATGAACCGGGCGGTTCGACGTTTTCCTCCGCACAGATTTTCAAGGAGGGCGGTGCGGTGCCCTCGCGAGTGCCTTTGGCCAGCTTCGGTTTGCCCATCGTTTCGCGTAACGATTGACGCGCCGTCCACAGAACGGCGGTCCTCCTCGGTTTCCGTTCCACCGTCCACGCCCGGCGCTTCCGCGGGTTGCGCCGGCAGACCCCGCAAACCGGGGCCACGTTGCCCCTTGTAGCCTGCCGGGTCGGATAGGTCCAGTCGGCTTTCGGCCAAGGACCGATCTAATTGTATCACCTATTCGGGTAACAAGCGGCGCAAAGTTTGCCAGCCCAGCTCGGCCACCTGCGCGACTTTCATTTGCCACAACGTCGGATTGAACAATTCGAGCGACACCCAGCCATCATAGCCGATCGCGCGCAACTGCTGAAGGATCGGACCCAGTTGAAAATCACCTTCGCCCGGCAGGATACGATCGGCGTCGGTGGCCAGCTCGCGCGGGACACCGAGCAAATCGGAAAGCTGTACGAAGGCGAGATTCGCGGGAGACAGCAGGGCGAGATCCTCGAATTTGCTCGGTCCCGTGTAGTAATGAAAAACATCGAGATTGACGCCGACGTTCGGCTCGCCGCACTGCGTGACCAGGGCCGCGGCCGTATCCAAACTGGCGCAGAAAGAAGCGGAGCCGCGAAACTCCAGGGCGAGCCGGACGTTGAAGGCGGCAGCCCATTGAGCGGCTTGCTTTAGCGACACCAGGGCGCGTTCCAGTCCGCTCGCATCGATCTTCTCCACGAAATCGACGGCCACCAGCAGTATCGGTATCCCGAAACTTTGGCACAGATCGAGGCGGCGTTTGAAATGGTCGTAATGCGCTTGGCGCTGTTCGCCTTGCGAGAGGAGTAGCCCACCCTGGTAAGAAGCGGCTGCCAGAATCATCTCGCGGTCTTCGAGCAACTTCCGGGTGTCCGCGACGGAGTGCGTCTCCAGATGCGATTCGAGCTTGGTCAGCCAGACTTCGACGGCGTGGCAGCCGGCGTCGGCGTAGCCGTTGATGTCCTCCGCGAAACGGCTCGCCATCGTGGTCGATTGGCTGATGCACGGCCTCATGACTTTATGCTACTGCATCTCGCACCGGAAAACACGCGTCTTTCGTTTAGCGACGCTTCGCAGAAGCGTGTGCAAACACGCTTCTGCGAAGCGTCGCTAAACGGCGTCGCCCCAGGTCGGCAAAGTATTCGTAAGAAGGGTATGGCCAAGAGGCGCAGGAGGCGATAAACTAGCTTGAGATGTTCAACCGTCCATCGCGCGCTCCCGTGATCGCAAAGTCTGGTCGGGGGTGCGCGAACGAACAATTTCCGAAATTACGTTAGCTACCCCCTTGCAATGGGGCCAACCGCTTGGCACACTCTCCGTTTGGGGGAGAGGGGCGGGGGTGAGATTTGGTGCGAGACCCTTCGTCGTGGACTGGGCAGTGGGAGTCACTCGAGATCGGAGCGGCTCGAGACCGGAGGCGGTCGTTCCCCCTGTCGAATGCGTGGCCCAGGTGGATGAGTTTTCTTCCTCTCCATCCGCTCTCGATCTATAGTTAGGAAGACGTGGGGCCGGTTGTGCGGGCCGGGCGCGTCTGGGTTTCGCCGCGGCGCAAGGCTGATTCGCGTCAGCAAAAGGAAAGCCGATGCCGTCGCCAACGACGATTGATGAATTCTTGGAGCTGGTGCGCAAGAGCGGAGTCGTGGAGGACAAACGACTCAGCGCGTACCTCGACAAGGCGCGGTCCGCCCAGGCGTTGCCGGACGATCTGTCGCTGTTGGCCGGCGTGCTGGTGCGCGACGGCATTCTTACGCAGTTCCAGGCCGAGCAGTTCCTGCAAGGCAAATGGCGCCGCTTCACGATCGGCAAATATAAAGTGCTCGAACGGCTCGGGCAAGGCGGCATGGGCAGCGTCTACCTGTGCGAACACAAGCTGATGCGCCGCCGCGTCGCCGTCAAGGTGCTGCCGACGGCCAAGGCCGATGACACCTCGTCACTGGAACGCTTTCAGCGCGAGGCCCGTGCCGTCGCCGCCCTCGATCATCCCAATATCGTCCGCGCCTACGACATCGATCAGGATGACAAACTGCACTTCCTCGTCATGGAGCATGTGGACGGCTCCAGTTTGCAGGAGATCGTCAAAAAGTCAGGTGCGATGGACGTGCTGCGCGCCTGCCACTACATTCGCCAGGCCGCCCTAGGGTTGCAGCATGCCTACGAAGGCGGACTGATCCATCGCGACATCAAACCGGGCAACATCCTGGTGGATCGCAACGGGATCGTCAAGGTCCTCGACATGGGCCTGGCCCGCTTCTTCCACGACGAGGACGATGTCCTGACCAAGAAGTTCGACGAAACCGTCCTGGGCACAGCCGACTATCTGGCCCCGGAGCAGGCGCTCGACAGTCATTCGGTGGACATCCGGGCGGACATTTACTCTCTGGGCGCGACCTTCTACTTCTGCCTGACGGGTCGGAGGCCGTTTGAAGAAGGGTCGGTGGCGCAGAAATTGATCTGGCATCAAACTCGTCAGCCCAAGCCGTTGCGCCAGCTGCGGCCGGAAACGCCGGAGGAGGTTGCGTCCATTGTCGAAAAGATGATGGCCAAGGATGCCGGACAGCGCTTCCAGACGCCGGCCGCTGTCGCCGACGCCCTCGCCCCGTGGACGCAGACGCCCATCCCTCCGCCTCCCGACAGCGAAATGCCGCAGCTCAGCCCCGCCGCGATGGGAAGTGGCGCCGGCGACTCGACTGCCACGACCGGTCCGAAGACGCCTCCCAGCGGCGCGCAGCTGGCACCGGCCGCGCGCAAAGTGTGGCAGGTCTCGCAGTCCAACACACCGACGTCGAACGCGCCACCGGCTCCAACTCCCGCGGCCCAGCCGCCGACCCTGCCGCAGCGCGATCTACGCAAAAGCAACCCTCCGCCTCCCGGCCCCAAGGCGATGCAGTCCCCGAAGCCGGCCGTTACACCCGGAACCAAGTCGGCGACACCCAACGGTCCGGCTCCGGTGCTCGTCACTGCTCCGCCGAAGGTCCGGCCCGCGCCGGCTCCCGTCGCCCAACCGCAGCGCGGCGAGGCGCCTGTTTGTCCGCCGGAATCGTCCGCCTGTGCGCCCGTCGTTGCCAACGAGATGCCGTCGCCGGACGCCCTTGATGACGCCGAGGCGGTCCCTTCGTGGGAAACACTCACGGCCGAGAATGGTCCCGTCACCTCGCCGGTCGAGTCAAAACCGCGCTCCGCACGCAAAGGGCCGGCCTCTTCGACGAAGCGCCTGGGAGGGTTGCCCCCCGCCACCGTTCCTAACCGCCGGGTCGGCTGGGTCGTCGGTATCGTTTCGTCGGTAGTGCTGGTTATCATTCTTGTCTTCGCCCTCCTGGCGTGGCTGTTCGGGCAGAAACCCGAGAAGAATAAGATCGACCGGAATGAAACCGCCACTTTCCGCGTCAACCACCTAGGTACGGACGGCGCACACAACTCGATTACCGCCGCCCTGCAAACCGCCTTGACCCGAAAAGGTCAACCGGCTCGCATCATCCTCGAAGAGAATGTCGCCGAGGGCGACGTGATGGTCACGCTCCCCAACGTGACGATTGAAGCCGATGCAGGCAAGAAGGTCGTTTGGCGGCCGGCGGAGAATGCGCGCCGGGAATCGAAACTCCTGATGATCAACAAGGCTCCCGGTTTCCGCCTCAGGAACGTCACGCTCGACGGCGAGGACCGGATCGAGACTCTGGTCACGTTGTTCCACCATTGTCCCGGAGCAATCCTCGAAGACCTTATCCTGCAAGGGTTCCAGAAGAATGCCGTCTGGATCACCAACTGCGAGGGGGGCGAGAGCATTCCGCAACACATCGTCTTCCAGCGCGACCAGTTTCTCTCCACAAAACCCGAGCAAACCGATCTTTTCTTCAGCATCAAACCCCACACGGCCAATGCCATCGCGGTCAACAAATATTTCATCGTCCGCGAATGCACCTGGGGGCAGGGAGCGAAAGTAAAAACGCCCGATCCGAAAACCCTGGAACGCATCGAACTGCCCGACGGTGTGCGCCCCGTGCTGGGAAATTGACGCGGAGGAAATCACTCGTCCGGACCAATAGTACCATGCCCCATCCCCTTTTTGACCGTTCGCGTCTGCGGATTCAGCCTCTCGATCATCGACAACACGACCTGAATTTGTCGGCGATTCTGCCTTTGAATGCTCCGCTGGCGACATTCGATCATCCCGCCTTGCCTGTCCTCGGCAGTCGTCTCGTCGCAGCGCGGCGGGGAGGGCGTGCCCGCATTCTAATGATGGGTGCGCATGTGATTCGGGCCGGCGTATCGCGGCACCTGATCGACATGATGGAACGCGGCCTGATCGATCACATCGCCATGAATGGAGCTGGCCCCATTCACGACTGGGAGTTCGCCCTCATCGGCGCGACCACGGAGAGCGTGGCGCGTTACATCCAGAGCGGCGAATTCGGTCTCTGGCGCGAAACGGGCCGCATGAATGAGGTCATCCGCGATGCGGCGCGTCTCGGCCTCGGACTTGGCGAGGGGTTGGGTCACGTTATCCACGAGGAGAAATTCCCCTACGCGGACATCAGCATCCTCGCCGCCGGGGTCCGGCTGGGGATACCTGTCACGGTTCATGCCGGCATCGGCTACGACATCCTGCACGAGCACCCCAACTGCGACGGGGCCGCTCTGGGTGAAACGAGTTACAGGGATTTCTTGGCCTTCACCCAGACCGTCACGCGCCTGGAGGGCGGCGTGCTGCTGAATTTCGGCTCGGCCGTCATGGGTCCGGAGGTTTATTTGAAAGCGCTCGCGATGGCGCGCAACGTCGCCCATCAGGAGGGGCGCGTCATCCGCCAGTTCACGACCGCCGTCTTCGACCTCGTTCCGCTTGAGGGCGACACTCGCCAGCAGGCTCCCAAGAACGATCCGCGCTACTACTATCGGCCGTGGAAGACCATCCTGGTGCGGACAGTGGCCGACGGCGGCGAAAGCTTCTACGTCCAGGGCGATCACCGCGATACCGTACCGCACCTTCGCCACGCGGCTTTGCAAGCGGAGCGGCAATTCGAAGGGTAGGGGAGGCGCACATGGCCGGATCGGCCCCACTGGATTCCGCGACCGTGGAGACGATCTTGCAGCGCATCCCTTCCCTGCGTATCGGCGTGGTCGGCGACCTGTTCCTCGATCGATATCTCGATCTCGATGCGTCCCTGACCGAGCCGTCTCTGGAGACCGGGCTTGATGCCTATCAGGTTGAGAACGTCCGCTCCAGTCCGGGCGCGGCCGGCACGGTCATCAACAATCTCGTCGCTCTGGGTGTCGGCCTGGTCTGTCCGATCGCCGTTCTCGGCGACGACGGTGAGGGCTACGAACTGCGGCAGAGCCTGGAACGACAGAAAGTCGTCGAGCCGTATGGTCTGCTTCGCGTCGCCGATCGTCGCACACCGACCTATACCAAACCCATGCTCTGCCAAAAGGGGCAATCGCCGCGCGAGCTAAACCGTTTCGATATCAAGAACCGGCGTCCCATGCCCGCCGCGCTGGAAGAGCAAATCAAGCAGCACATCGAACAGCTTTGGCCTCGAGTGGATGCGCTGGTGGTGCTCGATCAGGTGAGCGAGCCGGATTGTGGCGTCCTGACGACATCCGTTCGGAGCAATCTCACCGAATGGGCGAAGAAGGATCCCGGTAAGTTCGTTCTCGCCGACAGCCGGGAACGCATCGGCTTGTTTCGCGCTCTGTGTCTGAAACCAAATCGTCATGAGGCGCTGCGGGCAGTAGATCTATCATACAGCGAAGAGAGTGCGGATCTGGAACGAGCGATTTCAACCCTCTCCCGGCGAGCCGAACGATGGGTATTCTGTACGGATGGCGCGCACGGCACTTTGATTGGCTATCCGTCCGAGAACCCGATTTGCCGTCCCAAGCGTATCCCGGCTTATCCGGTGAGTGGCCCCCTCGACATCGTGGGGGCCGGTGACAGCACGAGCGCCGGCATCGTTTGCGCGATGGCGTGCGGTGTCGGAGTCGAGTCGGCCGCCGCGTTCGGCAATCTCGTCGCCTCAATTACCATTCAGCAACTTGGCACGACGGGCACCGCGACAGCCGCCCAAGTGCGCGATCGTTGCGCGAAGTCAGTTGATGATTCATAATCTGCGGGGGCTTTAGTTAGCGACGCTTCGCAGAAGCGTGAGAAGCACGCTTCTGCGAAGCGTCGCTAAACGCCCTAGGCCGCGGAACAGGCGGCGAGAGGCTTCTCGCTGCGCACACCGCAAGCCTGGACCAGACCGCGGAACAGTTGAATATCCAGCCCCGAGGCCGTTGCCGAAGCGGGATGCCACTGTACACCGAGGGCGAACCAATCGCCTTCCGCCTCAATGGCCTCGATAACGCCGTCGAGCGCCTGGGCACACATGCGGAAGCCACGCGCGACACGCTGGACCGCCCGCCGATGTTCACTGTTAACCACTACCTCCCCCTCACCGTAAAGCGCCGCCAGGCCGGTGTCGGGAAGGACGTTGATGGCATGACGCAAACCGCGTTCGGGCGGATGGCGGTGTTGCAACGCCTCGGGCAGATCGCGCGGCAAGTCGAGATAGACGGTCCCGCCGTGGGCCGTGTTCAGCACCTGCAAGCCGTGGTCAATGCCCAGAAGAGGGAAGCGGCGGTTGTTGCACCACAAGCAGATCTCCTCGGCCTCGGCGGAGGGATGCCGGCCGTCGGCGTCATGACCGGAGAGAACGACGCCGTGAAGTCCGTCGAAGACTTCGTCCCAGGAGCGGTCGCCAACATCGGTGATGAATACCGGCTCCGCTTCCGCCGCCGTCAGGCAAGCGGCAATGCCGGCCGGCCACAGGCCGCAGCCGTGCTTCTCCTTTCCGCACACGTAATCTTGCCCGTAGATGCCGATACGAACGGAGGGAGTGGGATCCGACATAGAGGACTCCTTTCCTCGGTACGGAGTGAAGGCGATGAACGAGTCATCGAGTACAAGTAGGAAAGAATTGTAACCGAAAACAGCCCACCCGCCAGGGGAAAATGAAAAAAAACAGTCGGATGAGGCTAGGGATGACATTCCTTCAGACTCACTCGATTTCGGCGATGATCTGCTTGGGGTCGCGCGGCTGAAGCGTTTGCGTGCTGCAATCGACCAGCAGATCCAGGTCTTCCATCACGATCGCGCCGATCAAGACATCCACTCGCTTGGGTTCGAGGATCGCTTTGAAATTGCCGTGCCGCCCGAGCAGATCCACCCGCACATTTTCGACCACAGTTCGTGAGCCCCGCCGCTGATCAGCGTAGCGAACCGCCGCCTTGCCCATCGTCGGCACGCCAAGTTGCTTCGCCGTCGCCGTCGGCAACACCAGATAATTGGACCCCGTATCCACCATCCCGGACATGCGAACTCGACGAACCCGATCGGCTTCCAACCTGCCGTTTTTAACCAGCACAAGGTCTTCCGCGTTGGTCAACTCGACTTCGACGGTAACGCGGCCCATGTCTTTTTCTCCTCGCCGGATCATGCTCGCACCTCCGCTGCCTTCTTTCTCGTTTGCCCTCGTGCCATTCTAGCCGAAATCGACCGAATCGGGCCGTACAAATAACGACGGGCCGCGCCCCAAGTGGGAGGCACGGCCCGTCGAGGTTTCGATTTGCCCGGCAAAACCGGATCTCAACCGAGCAACAAACTCGGTTCCCAACCGACGCGCTCGGCGGAGGCACGCAGCTTTTCCAGGGCGCGATTCTGGATCTGTCGCACACGCTCCTTGCTGATGCGGAGCAGATGGCCGATCTGACGCAGGCTGTGCGTGCCATTGCCGGTCAGGCCGAAACGGAGATCGAGCACCTTGCGCTCGCGTGGCCGCAGGTTCTCCATGAGGTAATGCAGCGCTTCCTGACGCTCCGAGTTTTGCCGCAACGTCGTGCTCTCGTTGTCGGGCATCGCTTCGGTCAGCTTGAAGTCGCTGTCGTCGTCAAGGACCGCGTTGAGAGAGACGGGCGTGCGGGTCGCGGTCTGCAAGTGCGTCAGGTGTTCCAGACTGCTGCCGGTGCGTGAGGCGAGTTCCTGCGGGCTGGGCAGGTGCTTGCCGCCGTGCGCCAGCGCCTCGGATTCTTGCTGAAGCAGACCGAGTTCCTGCAAGTGGTGCGGCGATAGGCTGACCAGATGGCTCTGCCGGGCGACGGCGATTTGCAGGGTCTGGCGGATCCACCAGGTCGCATAGGTGGCCAGGCGGGTGCCGTGGCTGACGTCGAAGCGATCGATCGCCTGCATCAGACCGCAGACGGCCTCCTGGAGGAGGTCGGCGTAGCTGAGGGCGTGGTGGCGAAAGCGCTTGGCGACGTGGGCGGCCAACCGGATGTTGGCCGAAGCGAGACGATGTTTGAGATGGATGTAGCGGTCGTGGAGGCGGCGAACGGCGACGACTCCTCGGGCTTCGTTATCGCAGTGATCGCGAATGAACTGAGCCATGGGCCAAGGCTCGAGGGCGGGGCGATGCTGGCGGAGTCGAGAGAAGTTGCGGATCAGCACTCGAACCAGTTCACTCTTGATCTCCCAGAAGTCCGCCAACAGCTCGCGTTCTTCTTCGGGAGTCAGGAGGTCCGACGAGAAAATCGTGGTCGGCGCCGCGGGGGCCGTCTCTTCGGTCACTGGTTGGCGCTTCCGACGTCGCGTCTTCATGGCCTTCTTTCCCTACGTCTAGAGGCTGAACAAGTCCCATCACACCGCCGAGGCGTCGCCGTTCGTCCACGAACGACGACAAGAACCTACCCCCGTACCCCAGCGCGAAAAGCCAGCTACGGTCGCCCGCGCTGGCAACTGAGTGGGGCCGGCTTTCTGGGACACGGTCTCAGTTAATCCTTCCAACAAAAACACGCCGCTCCTGCGGGACCGCGGGCAAGGGCGAGACGAACTCATCCGTGAGAGCGCGGCTCCGAACAGGTCGGCGTACTGGGCATACGGTCGCGGACTGTGCCGCCAGGGAGGAAAGGCCACCTTACCGGGTTCGCAATCCTTTGGAACCGTATGCGGACAGAGGAGGGTTCTCCCTGATCTTCCTAACGTGCCGGCTTATTGTAAAGTCCCGACCATGCCATATCAAGATTTATTATCGAAAACTCGCCCGGTGAGGCCATCAACAGCTTTGCAGGGGAGAGGGGTGGGTCATACAAAGGCTGAAGGACTTCGCTCTCTACCATTTCCGCAAGCACAAGACAGGACACGCCATGCCGCGCCGTCAGCTCACCCCCGAGATGCTCCAGGAGATCCGCGACTTGGCCGCCGGCTGGGGCAAAATCGTCGCCAAACGCGCCTTCGGTGAAGGTGGCCCCGGCCTCGACGTGGACTTCGACGCTATGGAGCAAATTGCCCGCGCTGCCGCGGCCGGCCTGACTGAGGGAACCCTATCCACCACCTTGGAGCAACAGGCCCAGACTCTTGGCGAAGAGCAACCCTGTCCCGCCTGCGGCACCCCCTGTCCGGTTCGACGCGAACCGCGCGACCTGGCCACGCCCGGGGCCACCGTCCGCCACAGCGAGCCGGCCTGCCACTGCCCCGCCTGCCGGCGGGACTTTTTCCCCCCAGCGAACCCCACTGCGCCTGGATAACCACGGCTACTCCCCCGCTGCCCTGCGCCTGATCGTCCAACTCGCCGCGCGGCTGGGTTCCTTCGCCGACGCCGCCTGCGCTCTGACACAGACCGGCCTGCCCATTTCCGCGCAGCACGTGCGCACCCTGGCCGGGCTGGTCGGTGCCGAACTGGTGGGGCAGCGCGACCGCAAGGCAGGCCTCAGCCGCAGCAAAGTGCCGGTGCGTGTGGCGGCGACGCCGGGGGTCGTGGCCGTCGAGGTCGATGGCGGGCGGCTGCGCACCCGCGCCACCGACGCGGGCGCGGGCGTCCACGCGGCGCAGAACAAGGAGGACAAGATCGCCTGCCTGGTCAGTCTCGAAAGCAAAGTCTCCGCGCAGGACCCGCAGCCCGAACCGCCGCCGTCGTTCCTGCTGCCGCGCCGCGTCGAGCGACTGGTGCAACAGATGGCGGGGCAAGCGGGCGAGGCGGCGGATACGGCCGGACCCCTGGAAAACCAGGCCCGGCAGCCGGCGGACCGGCGCGACACCGAGGACGAGTCGTGGCCGCCGCGCAAGCGGGTGCGTACGTGCGTGGCGAGCATGGCCAACAGTCGGGCGTTCGGGCGCATGGTGGCGGTGGAGGCCAAGGAGCGGGACTTCTACCGGGCGCAGGCGCAAGGCATTCGTGGCGGACGGGGCGGCCTACAACTGGAAGCTGCAGCAGCGCGACTTCGCGGGCTTCGTGCCGGTCGCCGACTTCTTGCACGTGCTCTGCTACGTGTACCGGGCGGCGTGGGCGCTGGCGGCCGAGGAGGCCGAGCGCTGGGACCAATACGTGCGGTGGCTGCGCGCGTGCTGGCAGGGCCGGGTGGCGGAGGTGATCGAGCAGTTGCAGGACTGGCAGGGGCGCGTGGGGCGGCCGCCACCGGGGGAGGAGCTGCCGGCGAGTGACCCGCGGCGCACGGTGGCGGAGGCGCTGGGCTACTTCGGCCACAACAAGGAGCGCATGAAGTACCCGGAGTACAGGCAGCAAGGGCTGCCGGTCACGAGCAGTCTGGTGGAGTCGCTGGTGGGGCAGGTTAACGCACGGGTGAAGAGCAAGCAGAAGTACTGGAACCGCGGGGAGGGGGCGGAGGCGATCCTACAACTGCGTGCGGCGGCCCTGAGCGAGGATGGGCGCCTGGACCGCTACCTCAGGGAGCGCCCGGGATCGCCCTACCGGCGCAGACAGCAACAGGGCGACCACACAGCCACGGCCAAGATTCCTAACTTACAAACCCGTTGATGGCCTCTCGCCCGGTACTTTTGGTTCCGCTTGTCGGGGCGGTGACGGCCGATTCTCCGGCCCCAATGCTGCACAAACCGAATCGCCCCTAACGCTTTCGGGAATCCACGCTCGACGAGGCGCCTGTGGCGGCCGATCGTTTTGATTTCGCTCTGGCGTGAGGTAGAATTTTTTTGTCCTTTCCCGGGCCTTCTGGTCGTGCGCTGCCCGTGCCGCCCGGATCGGGCGTCCGCCAAGCGGTCGGGCGGGCCGGTAGAATCGGGAGCGGGCAACGGGAGTGCGGAAGTGAACGCACAAAAATGCTCGCTGCTGATCGTCGATGATGAGCCGTACATCTTGCCGACCCTGACGGCCTTACTGGCTTCGGAATTCGACGTGGTCACGGCCGATTGCGTGGAGTCCGCCCAGGCCGTCCTCGCCCGTCAGCCCATCGACTTGATCCTCACCGATCAAAAGATGCCCCGTCAGACGGGCATCCAACTGCTGGAATGGGTGCGCGAACACTACCCGCACATCGTTCGTCTGCTGATGACCGGCTACGTGGACCTCGAAGACGCCGTCGATGCCATCAACCGCGGCCACGTCTACTATTACTTGCTCAAGCCGTGGCGGACGGAAGATCTTTTAGTGATCCTCCGCAACGCCGCCGAGAAATGCACTCTCGAACACAGCCGGGACGACTTGCTGGATCAGTTGCAGCAGCTCAATCGCCAACTGGAAACCCGCGTCGCCGAACGCACTCGCGCGCTGGAAGAAGCCAATCACCTCCTCGAACAGCGCGCCCGCGAACTGGAACGGCTGGCGCTGACCGACCCCCTCACGGGGCTATTCAATCGCCGGGCGATGGACGAGCTGGCGCGATTTGAGCTGAAGCGCCACGCCCGTTATCCCAGCCCTCTGACCATCGGACTCATCGACATCGATCGGTTCAAGGACATCAACACGAAGTATCTGCTCACCGGAGGGGATGAGGTCCTCAAGGCGCTCGCCCGCATTCTGATCGGTTCGCTTCGTGAAGTAGACTCGGTCGGCCGCATCGGCGGCGATGAATTCCTCGTCATCGCGCGGGAGACAAACGAAGAAGGAGCGATCCGTTTGGCCGAGCGTATCCGTTCGACGGTGGCCAACACGACCATTCCTTACGACACGTATTCCATTCGCATCTCGGTCAGTATCAGTTTCGCGGTGGCCGACATCGACGTGCCGGTCGATTTCGACACGATGTACAAACTCGCCGCCGGGGCCATCAAGGACGCCAAGGACCACGGCCGCAATTGCTTCGAGGTCCGTCGCGTTCAGCCGCCGGTTTCCTGATTAAACTTCCGCCAGTAAAGAAGGGATGAAGGCGAATTGTTCGGCGGCCCTGCGCGTCTGGGCCGCCAGCCGCCCTAGTTCCGCGATCAACGTGGGATGGCGCATCACCTGCCAGGCCAGTCGAATCGGCGAGACGCGGCCGCCACGAAGCAGGGCGAGGAGCCGCGGAGAGAGAGGAGTGTCCAGCGCGTCGGAGATGACACGCAGGCAGGCAAATGGAACGCCGTGTTCGTGACAGAGGCGGGCGACAGTGGCGGATTCCATGTCCACGGCGGCCGCGCCGGATTCGTGACCGAGTCGTTGTTTTTCCCGTGGATCGCCCACCATTTCGGTTGCGGTCACGAGCCGGCCACGGCAGCAGGGCAGGGCAGGGGCGAGGACCGTTGGCCAGCAGTTCCCTCTTTGATCTACCACTTCCGTTGCCAGGATGAGGTCGCCGACTTTCTGTTCCGATCGCAGCGCTCCCGAAAATCCAACCGACAGAATGAACCGCGGCCGGTAGGGTACATCGCCAAAGCGTGGAGGACTCAGGCACCAGCGAAGGGCGGATTCCATCGCGGCCGCGCCGAGGCCGGTCTCAAGCATCAGGACGGATTGCGAAGGAGGGCCGCGGAATTGTGCGCGGCAGGGAGCGCCGGGGAAGCGCTGCTGATACGGAAAATCACGCCGAAACCGCATCGACTCCCGGCGCAGGGCAAAGACAATGCAGGGATCGGTGATCGCGATGTCGGCCGACATCAAGACAGTTGCCACATTAACATTTTGAGGCTGTCGCCCATGCGCTTGTTGACGCCCAGCGCCGCTGACGGCTCGTAGCCGCAGTGGACCATGCAATGCTCGCAGCGCGGGTCCTTGCCGTAACCGTAGCGGTCCCAGTCGGTGTTCTCCATCAGATCGTTGAACGTCTCGTGATGCTCGTCCGTGATGAGATAGCAGGGTCCTTTCCAGCCCTTGACGTTGCGGGTCGGATTGCCCCAGGCGGTGCAAGTCAACTCGCGCTTGCCGCTGAGGAACTCCAGGTAAATCGGCGACGACATCAGGCGATATTTTCCCAGGAGCTTTTCCGCTTCCTGGAACTTGGCACGAATGTCGTCGCGGGTCAGGAAGATCTCAGCCGCACCTTTGGGGTTCGTCTGCTGCACTGCCGTGTAGCCGTAAGCCGGCGATAGCATGAAACCATCGACGTTCAGCTTCGTCAGGTAAGCGAAAAGCTGGTCGATCTCGTCGAGGTTGGTTTCCTTGTAGATGGTGGTGTTCGTGCAGACTAAAAAGCCCGCGCGCTTGGCGGCGATGATCCCCTCGACCGCGGCCCTGAAGACGCCTTTTCGTTCGACGGCCAGGTCGTGCGTCTCCTCCAGGCCGTCGAGATGGACATTGAAAAAGAATCGGCTGGTCGGGCGAAACTCGTGGAGACGCTTCTGAATAAACATGCCGTTGGTGCAGAGGTAAATGTTCTTGCGCCGTTTGAGGATGCCGCGCACCAGGGCGCCGATTTCGGGGTAGATCAGCGGTTCGCCGCCGCAGATGCTCACGATCGGAGCACCCGCCTCATCGACGGCTTCCAGGCACTCGTGGACGGTGAGTTTGTCCTTGATGGTCTGTGAGTATTCGCGGATACGGCCGCAGCCGGTGCAGGTCAGGTTGCAGGCGTGCAGCGGTTCGAGCATCAGTACGAGCGGATAGCGCTTCTCCCGAGACAATTTCTTGCGGGCCATGTAGCCGACCATGTTCGTCGTCAGACTCAGCGGGAAACGCATATCAAACTCCTTCCGAGCTGTCAGCTATCAGCTCTCAGCGATCAGCCAGACAGCGATGTTATTCGTTCTCGGGTGGGAACCGATAACTGGGAATCGCCGCCGGTAAGTCAAGTGACTTTGTCTGGCTGATAGCTGAAAGCTGATGGCTGACAGCTTTTTCGTACCGCGCCAGGGCCATGAGCGGGAAATAGAGACGATACAGGTGATATTTGAGGTAGAAAACCTTGGGAAACCCCGTCCCGGTGAATTGGTCCTCGCGCCAGTTGCCGTCGTCATCCTGTGTGTTCAGCAAATAGTCGATGCCAGCGCGAACCGTATCAGTGTCCTGTTCGCCGGCGGCCAGCAGCGCGAGCAGTGCCCAGGCGGTCTGTGAGGCGGTCGGCGTGCCCTTGCCGGCCAGCGAGGGATCGTCATAGCTTCGGCAGGTCTCGCCCCAGCCGCCGCCGGGTTGCTGCACTTTCCGCAGCCAGGCGACGGCGCGGCGAACCATCGGGTCTTGCATGTCGAAGCCGATGCTGCGTAAACCGCACAACACCTGCCAGGTGCCGTAGAGGTAGTTCACACCCCAGCGGCCGATCCAGCAGCCGGCCTCATCCTGCGTTTTGCGCAAGAAATCGAGAGCGCGGCCTACCTGGGGGTGATCGACGCCGAAGCCGTAATGCCCCAGCGCTTCGAGGGCGCGGGCCGTGATATCCGGGCAGCTCGGGTCGAGCATGGCGTTGTGATCGGCGAACGGAACGCGCGTCAGCACTTCGCGATTGATGTCACGGTCAAACGCAGCCCAACCGCCATCGCGGTTTTGCATTCCCAATAACCAGCGCAGACCGCGCTCGGCGGCGGGGCGTCCCGTGGAGGAGTTCGCTTGCTTCGTCTTGGCCAGGGCCATGAGGACCATCGCCGTATCGTCGGTATCCGGGTAGAAGGCGTTGCGATACTCGAAGAACCAGCCGCCCGGTTCAAGAGCAGGATTGGTCAAGCTCCAATCGCCTTTTTGCCGCACTTCTTTCGCCAGGAGCCAACGAGCAGCCCTGTGGATCGCAGGATGGTCGCTCGGCCATTCGGTGTCGGCCAGAGCGTTGAGGCTCATGCCCGTGTCCCACACCGGCGAGAAGCACGGCTGCAAACGAATCTCGCCGTCCTCTTCGATCACCAAGTCTTCCAGTTGCTTAATCGCCCAGCGCATTTCCGGTGCATCGTCGCTCACGCCGAGGCATCGAAGCGAGACGACGGTGTAGATCATCGGCGGAAAAATCGCTCCGAGTCCGTCGCTTTCCGCGAGGTGCTGACGCATCCAGTCGGCCGCACGGCGGAGAGCGAAACGCCGAATCGGGCCGAGCAATGGCTCGACTTTCTTGTAGAGATAGTCGATGCCGAGAAAGAAATTGGTCCAGCTCAGCAGACGGCCCGTCGGTTGGGCGGGCCAGAGGGCGGTTTCCGGCGGCTGAAGGAAAAGCTCACTGATCCCCTTATCGTCCGGCAGCTGGCGAATGGGTTTGCAGGCCGAGAAGATGCTGAGCGGCACGACGATGGTGCGCGTCCAGCTGGACATCGCGTAGAGGTTGATGTACACCCAGCGCGGCAGCAGCACCATTTCGGGCGGCACGGAGGCACAATTGCCGTACGGAAACTGACCGAGGAGGGCGAGATAAAACTTCGTGAAACTGTTGCAGCCGGCCGCGCCGCCGAGTGAACGAATGACCTGGCGTGCCCGCTGCATGTACGGGGCTTCGGGATCGTGGCTCGTCAACTTCAGGGCGAAGTACGCCTTGACCGAGACGCTGAGGTCGGCCGGGCCACCGGGATAATTGTTCCAGCCGCCTTCGGGCATCTGCTGCCTCAGGACGTAGC
This sequence comes from uncultured Planctomycetota bacterium, assembly GCA_963767535.1. Taxonomy (GTDB): domain Bacteria; phylum Planctomycetota; class Planctomycetia; order Gemmatales; family Gemmataceae; genus JAJPHU01. The sequence goes on along the minus strand of CAVYEC010000003.1, from coordinate 404,848 downwards.
GCGCGGCCTTGCGGCAAACCTCGTCGTCCTCGCGGCCGAGGTAAGCCAACAGCAAAATGTATTCGGATTCGAGGATCGTATCGCCTTGCAATTCGCCGACCCAATGGCCATCGGCCTGCTGCATGTCGAGCAAGCAGCGGCGGGCCTGCTCGATGGCGCAACGCAGGGGAGAGGAGGGGGAATCGTGTCGGAGACCGGCCTCCTGCCGGCGCGGCATCGGCCGCGTTCGCGTGTGTCGTCCTTGCACGGGAGTCCTTTCCGCTTCCTGCGACTATCTCCTTCGACGCCGAAGGCCGGCGTAATGTACCCGCTCGCGGTCAAATGCCGCAAGATGAACTGACGGAAGCGGACGGACATGCCGAGGATCGAATTCGATTCGCCCGTGCGTTCGATTAGCGACGCTTCGCAGAAGCGTTTCGCTCAACCTCATGCACCGCGCGGAAACGAGAGCCTTTCAAGCACGGACGCAACCGTTGAGCCATCCGACAGCACGGAACCACGCCACGGTTTCGGCAAGCGTATCGACAACGGGACGCGGCCGTAGATCGAGTTCGGTGAGACTGCGCCGCGGATCGAAGTGCATACGGCGGCGCGTGAGCTTGACGCCGGTGACGGTCGCCGCCGGCGCCCGGTGGGTGAGGACATCGGAAATGAATTCGCTGGCGTAGGCCGCCGCAAGGGCGACAGGGTAGGGGACTCGCCGACGCGGTGCCGGCAACCCGGTCAATCGGGCGAGCATTTGGAAGACGGTCAAGATCGACAGGTTCTCGTGTCCCAGCAAATAGCGGCGTCCCGGTTGCCCGCGTTCCATCGCCCGAATCATGCCCTCGGCCACGTCGCGCACGTCGATCAGGTTCAACTCGGCATCGACGTATTCGCGGCGCTTGCCCTTGCAGAAGTCGAGCATCATTTGCGTCGGCGGAGTGAGGCCAAAATCGCCGGGACCGACGGGCAGGGTCGGATTGACCACGACCACCGGCGCGCCCGACCGACCGAGGCGGAGGGCGTACCGTTCGGCGAGGTATTTCGAGCGGCAATAAGGACCGATTACATCTTCGTAGTGAACGCGCTGTTCCTCGGTGATGGAGCCCGTTTGCCGGGCGAGGGTGAGGATGCTTTCCGTGCTGGTGTGCAGCACGCGCCGGGCGCCGGACGCCAGCGCCGCATCGATCACATGGACCGCGCCGACGTAGTTGACCTGGCGAAACTCGCCGCGGCGCTGGACCCACAGGTTCGGATTGCCCGCGAGATGATACACTTCCCGGCAACCTTGCACGACACGCCGCACCGTTTTTTTGTCGCGGATGTCACCGCGTATCAGGTCGATGCGGTCCAGCGGCAAATGCGCACTGGGGGCGCGGGCAAATCGAGAACGCGGACGGTCTCGCCGCGCTGGACCAGAAACCGCACGAGATGGCTGCCGATGAAGCCGGCGCCGCCGGTGACGAGGATCATGGAAGTGCGCGTCCTCCTGACTCAAAACTTGCCCCGCCGCCGTTCCTTGGCGGGCAATACCTCCAGGCAGGTCGTCCACCAGCCCGTCTGTACAGTCTCGATGAACTCTTCGGGTAAGCGCTCTTCGCGCATCTCACGGGCCAGGCGAAGGTGATCGTACTCGACGGGCACGAACTCGACACGCAGACTCGGCCCCGCTTCCAGCAGCGTGTACCAGACGTTTGTTCGCCCGTCGTTTTCCGGCCGGCCGAGGACGCCCACATTGATGAAATGCCGGTCGTCGGCAAGCGGGCGGTGCCACTTCAGGCCCGTGTGTGTGGTCAGGATCACGTCGGCGTCGTGGCTTCGGGCCAGGTGTTCGAGAAAATGCGTCGAGCACGTCGATTCCCAGAGGAATTCATTCATCCGCCGCGGGCTACCGTGGCAGAGGAGGAGACGATAACGGCCCAGTTGTATCCGGCGCTGCATGGACAGGTCGCGCATCCAGGCGCGGTGGACCGGGCTGGTGTTCTCGAAGGTGTAGGCGTAGCTAATCCGTGCGAAATGATTGTCGCGCGGGTCGGTGTAGCCGCACTGGCAATCGGCGAGTCCGTTGCCAATCGAGTTGTCGTAATTGCCCTGAATGCACTGGACCTGTTGTTCGTGCAAGAGCGGGAAAACGCGATCAGGATGAGGGCCGAACGCACCGAGGTCGCCCAGGCAGTAGAGCGCATCGACGCCACGGGCGCCGGCATCTTTCAGAGCGCCCCCGAGCGCGAGATAGTTGTTGTAGATGCCGCCGAAGATGGCGATGCGTTCCGACATCAGGTTTCGTCCCGTGCGCCGCTGGATGGATTCGCACAGAGCGTACCATACTGGTAGCAAGTGTAACAAGCGTGATGGCTCAACGGAAAATCGCCGAGTGATTCGGCCAAGGTCGCGCCGAGCTGGGCGTCGGGTGCTTCGATCAGGATGGGGCACACATACACGCCGCGATCCGTCACGATCCGGCTGTGGTTGCAGATCAGGTGTCCTGGATCGAAACCGTCCATCATTTCGCGTGTTACTCGTTCCTCGCGGCGATAACCACGCTGGCGTTCGATTTCGGCCCCCAAGCGAAGAGTGGGCAAAATCTTGATGCGCGGACGATCGTAGCCGTGTGTCCGCAGCAGTTGCACGAATCCCGCGAACAACGCCTCATCCTCGGTCTCGTCGCGGGTTCGCGCGACCGTGATGATCGGCAAAAGGCCGTGCTGCACGAGTTGTTTCACACCGCGCATCGCTCGATCGAACGTGCCGGGACCACGGACGGGATCGTTCATCTCCGACGTGAACCCGTCAATCGAGACGCGAAATTCGAGGCTGTACGGCGAACCCTCCTCGGCACGGCGCAGACGCCGAAGCCATTCGTCCTTGAAGACGGTGCCGTTTGTCAACACCGTGGCGGGGCCGTAACGCAGCGTCTGCTCCAGAATGGCCGTCATATCACGGTGAAGGAACGGCTCGCCGCCGGTGAAATAATACTCCTTGACTCCTAAATGCACGGATTCGTCCAGCACGCGCCGTACGGTCTCCAAATCAAGCATCTCGAAGGAATGGTTGTGCGGACTGCACGAGATGAAGCAGTGCCGGCAAGTGAGATTACACAGTGTCCCGGAAACCTGGAACCAGAGGTCGTCAAGATGGGCCAAGGGCACGAGCGGGGCAGAGGAGTCGAGGATCGGGAGTGGGGTAGAAGTGGTCAAGGCTTCGCCCGTTCAACGAAGTTGCACATCCAAACCTCATCTTACGCCGTGGCTCCTATCCCGGCATCGACACTTGCTGGGAGAAGGAGCACGATTCCGCGATAGGTTTCATCGGATCAATGCCACAGGTAGTGAGGAGAGAACGATGTTTTTTCGTTCCCTCGTGAAATCGGTCTTTGGATAATGTCGTTCGGCGTGCGCTTTCCGTCTCGGAAAGCTGGCCTGGTACCTTTTTCAAAGGAGCATCGGATGACCTTGCCGCGCTGGAGCCTCGGGATCTGTTTCGTCGTGGGGTTGGCCGCCTATGCAGCGGCCGCCAAGGAGCCGTCAAACAAGGAAAAAATCATCGGCAACTGGGAGATTGAGAAGGGAGAGACCGTTCCGCCGGGCACCATCTTCGAGTTCACCAAGGGCGGCAAAATGAAGATGCGCTTCGAGGTGAACGGCAAGAAACAAGAATTGGAGGCCGACTATACGGTGGAGGGAGATAAACTCACCATCACCCTGCTGGATGCCAACGGCAAGCCCAGGAAAGGACGCGACGGGAAGGAGGCCAAGGAGACGGTGACGATCACCAAGCTCACCGACACGGAATTCACGGCGAAAGACCAGAAAGGCAAAATCGACACGTTCAAGAAGAAGAAATGATCGACCCTTGGAACAGCGGAAGGCGAGGTTGTGCCACGAACTCCCTTCCGCTGTCCGCTTCGCGGAGTTTCATCCCGAAGGTTTGGATAGCCGACGGAGATGAGCAAAACGATTTTGTAAATCCCTATCGCCAGTCAAAAGCGCGAATACATCGCGAACCTGCTCGAAGCCGGTGCGGAGCAAAAACTGAGCATTGCGGCCATAACTTTTCGCGCCCAGGATGTAGAAATGCGGCTCGGGATTGCGCAGCGTCGCGGCCCCCTGAGAAGGAATCGTTAGGCAGTCGCCGCCGGCGTGATTGAGCAGAGTCGCCGCCAGGTTCATCGGTCCCAGGGAGGCATAACATTCGTGAACCTGTAGTTCGCGATACAGGTCCGTGTTGGGCGTGTATCCGACGTTGGCGATGAGTCGATCCGCCTCCCACGTCGTCGATTTGCCGGCACAACGAACGCGGACTTTGAATCCGCGGTCGGGACCGGCGCAATCGATGTCGGTCACGACCGACTGCGGATGAAACTCGACATTGCCGTCGCCGCGGGTCGCGAGCCGGTTGGCGCGGACGGCGAGTTGGTCGCGTTCCTTGAGTGGGTCGTTGACGAATCGTTTGATCGGTTGCGTGCCGCTGCCACGCGCCAGCCAGATCACCCACGTTGCGGGATGTTTCTCGGCCAGTGCGGCGAGATTGCAAACCGTCGAAGCGGCCGAATAGCCGGAGCCGAGAACGAGCGTTGTCTTGTCGGCGAACAGGGCGCGTCGATCGCCGAGGACATCTTCCAACCCCCCGGCAATGTGCGGACGGGCCGGCAGTTCGCCGACGGCGGGGATGCCACCGTCGCCGAGAAATCGGGGTTGCCCATAAGTGCCGGTGCAATCGAGCACTATGTCGGCTTCCTCTATCGTTTCACGATTGCCGCTGCTCAACAGGAGAAGAAACGGCTGTTGAGCGCGACGGGAACCGCCCGGATCATCCTCTTTGAGGTAACCTTGGCGGCCAATATAGAGGACGGAGGTTTCGGTGCGGATGTGTTCGCGCAAGATCGGCGATTGAGCGAGCGGTTCGAGATAAGCCGCGCGATGTTCACGTCCAGTCAGGATGTCGCCGTCGGCCGGCATATCGTGTCGCGGTTGATCGGCGCGAATGCGATCTAGTCCGAGCGGAGTGCTGTTCATGCCGAAGGGGCTGAAAAGCCGGACGTGCCCCCAGCGCTGGAGATGTTCGCCGATTCGACCGCGTTCATAAATCGTGAAGGGCAACCGCAGCGTCGCGGCTTGCAGGGCGGCTTCCAGGCCGATCGGCCCGGCACCAAGGATGGCGAGGCGAGGTTGATCGCCGCGAGTCATTTTGCTCTCCGTGCAGCGCAGCGGGTTCTTTCGCCGGAGCGGAGCAGGGGAGGGCGGTCTGCGGCTCCGCAGCAAACCGCCCTCCCTCAGTGCCGTCAAACAAACTTCGTCACGCCGGGCAGCGCCACCGGGGCAACGGGCAGCGAGCCAAACACGTAGGCCGGCGGAGTCAGGTCTTCCTTGGAATTCATCGCCATGTCCCAGGTGATGACCTGGCCTGTGTACGTGGCCATGCGGCCCATGATGGCCATCAACGAACTCTTGGCCATCCACTCGCCGTTGTTGATCGGCTTGCCCGATCGGATGCTGGCGAATAGCTCGTCGTGTTCGTTCTGATACATGTTGTCGCGGCCGCGCTTCGTCGATCTGGAAGTCCACAGCCGTTTGCCGTCGGGCAGCGACACGACCTTCCCCTCGAAGGGGCCTGTTTCGATATGGCAGGCGCCCTTGGTGCCCGTGATGTGATCGGACACGTCGTTGGGACAATTGGATTGCTGGCGGCAGGCGCTGAACAACTTGACGCCGTTGGCGTATTCGTAGGCGACCGTATGGTGATCGAAGATGTGGCCATAAACTTCCTGTGTTCGAACTTGCCTGCCGCCGCAGCCGGTCGCGCGAACCGGGTACTCGTTGCGCATCGCCCAGGCCATCTTGTCGAGGCTGTGAACGTGCTGCTCGACGTTGAAATCGCCGGACAGCCAGGTGAAGAACAGCCAGTTGCGCAGCTGCCATTCCATGTCGGTCCAGCCTTGCTCACGCTCGCGCTTCCACGGCGTCCCCGTGTAATAGGTGCATTGCAGGGCGGTGATGTCGCCGATGGTGCCGTCGTGGACGCGCTTCATCGTGTCGCGCATGCCGTGGTGATAGCGCCAGCACAGGCCGGCCACGACCGACAGGTTTTTGCTCTTGGCCTCCTCGCAGGAGGCGAGCACGGAGCGAACGCCGGGGGCATCGACGGCGACCGGCTTCTCGGCGAAGATGTGCTTGCCCGCCTCGACCGCAGCTTTCAGGTGGATCGGCCGGAAGTGCGGCGGCGTCGTCAAGAGGACCACGTCCACGAGCGGGATGACCTGCTTGTAGGCATCGAAGCCGAGGAAACAGCAATCTGGCTTGACCTCGACCCGGCCGCCCACGGTCTTGTTGCTTTTGAGATTGTTCAAGCTGGTCTGAAGTCGATCCTCGAACATATCACCCAGGGCGACGAGTTTGGTGTTCTTGTCGGCGGTCAGCGCTTGCTCGGCTGCGCCGGTGCCGCGATTGCCGCAGCCGATAAGTCCGATGCGGAGCATGTCGCTGCCAGCGGCGTGAACGTTGGGGGCCAGGGAAGCCAGGGTGGCGCCGGCGGCGGTCGCCGCCGCGCCGGCGAGGAAATCGCGCCGCGTCGCGGCTTTCGTCGTGGAAATGGCATGCGTCAAGGTAGGATCTCCTTTACGGGGGGAGGAATGCGGGTGAGGCATCGAGTATTCTATTAGTCGCATCCGGGCCTGTCCCTGTCAAGGATTTGTGCCGCCCTCAATTGTCCGTTGCTGCTTCCTGTCCTGCCACGCGATCTGCGTCACCTGCTTTGCGGTGGCGAGCAGTTGATAAAAGACTTTACGGAGTTTGTCTTCGTCGATCTCCGCGCGCAGGCAGCGCAGCAGGGCGACGCCGTGGGCCTCGTCCAGTTGTCCGGTAATGGCCGGCAGCAGCCATTCCTCGACCCCGTAGACCTTGCCTGCGGCGGTGCAGACGGGCACCACGCCCGCCGCATATCCGCTGACTTGCTCCCACACGGCCGCCATCGCTTGCTGGATGTTCTCTTCCTTGGGGCGTGTCGGCTTTCGCCAATCGTAGGGCGGGGACCATTCCAGGGCGGGCGACAGCAAGTCGATATGCGTCATGACGGCCAAGAGGGGCGGTTGCTTCAACTCCGGATGCGAGGCGAACCAGGCGCGCAAATCGAGCAGCATTTGCAGATCCGCTTGCCGTGCCGGATTGCGGGCATGCACAACAACCAGAAGAAGATCGGCCTGGCAAGCGCAATCGTGTGTGACCGCCACCTGGTCGGCCTTCGGTCCTTCGTGCCCGTAACCGACCGTATCGAGGAGAACGAGGTGAGAAGGAATGTTTTGCGGGTGCAAGTCATAGCGCTCGACGCCGGCCGTCGCCGGCAGCACGTCCGTTACTGCCCGCCGTTCTCCGAGCAGGGCGTTGATGAGACTCGATTTGCCGGCCTTTACCTGTCCGAACACCGCGATGGTCACTTGGCGCGCAGTTTCCTTCGGGGTGACTGAGACTTTCTCGGGGACGGCCGGCGTCGAAGGTGGCGCGGCGGCTTCGAGCAGTTCACGGTAACGCGCGGCACCAATGCGAAGCCGGCCGCTGTTCAATTCAATCAGGTAGGTGCCCAGGCGGTGGATGAAGGCAGTGTAAAACCACAGAATCAGGTTCTGCTGGAGCATCTGCCACGGCTGCGACAGACCGAGCTTTGAGGCCGTGAAGCGCGCTCCGGTTTCCAAAGGTGAAAACAGGGCCGTGATCGCCCAGTAAACGTTGCTCGCCGGCTGATACCAGTCGAGGGCTTGTTTGGCGCGGCGCCAGTCCTTGATGGTCAGCAGATGACTGCCGGGGACGTACTGATCCACCAGCTTCGCCAGATCATGGGCCGCCAGTTCGATGACGGCAAGGATCTCCGGCACGGTTCGATTGCTGACGAGATCGGTCTCGCCGGGATGATAAAAGTGTGTCAGCTCCGCGGCCATCTCCTCGGCGGTCGTTTGATAATGGCGAAGGTCGGTCAGTTTGGCGGCGGGGAGGGAGCTTGCGGCTTTCGCCCGCGCTTCGACGAGTCTCCAACCCTGCTTGTCGTGCTCGGTCCAGTGTCGCAGGGCAGTGAAGTCCGGGGGATGCAGGAGAAGCCGTTTCCGCTGCCAGTACCAACCCAGGGTGTAACCAACGGCCATGCACAGCGCCATCGGCCACCAGGCGAAGAACCCCCAGTGCAGCGTCCAGAGATAGTACGAGCCGGCACCGACCAGGAACAGAAACGGCACCAACGTCAGTCCGATCACAATGCCAATTCGCCATCGACTCATGGGATTTGCCTCACTAGCCTGCCCTACTCTCAAGCCGGTCTCTGGGGCAGCCGTGTTTGCATTCTACTCGCTCGCGAAGCGTTCATTTTGGGAAATTATCTTCTCGAATGGTGGTGCCCTGGGAAGTGATGGCAAAGTGGCAAAATGGCAAAGTCACCCCCGAAATCACTTGTTTTCTCGTCATTTTTTCTCTTTTCCACTTTGCCAACGCTCTCGTGATTTGGCAGACTGGCAAACAGCCTCTCGGCATTTTTTGGGAAAGGGTATTCTCATGTTATGATGTTCATTTTTTGAACAGATCACTAATCGCCGCCTCTCACGACTTGGTCTTCCAAGCTCGCTCGGCGCGGGCGAGTTCCTCCCGGTAGTAGCGGCGCAGGTCCTCCGGCCGAGGCACATGGCCCTCGTGGACCGCCTGGTAGTAATAGCAGAACGCCTTGCCCAGCGCGAACGTGGAGGCGCCGGCCAACGCGCCGCTGGCCACACTGCCCAGGATCGGCCCTACAAAGGGGATGTACTTGACGAGCATGCGCGATCCCTGGCGGAGAAGCATGCCCAGGCCCAACGTACTGGCGAGTTCGAGGAAGCGCTTTGCGCTCAGAGGTTGTCCGTACAATTGGGCCAAATGATACACCATACGCGACTGAATGCCGGACAGCAGCACCAGATCGACCACGGGCACCGGCAAGGCACCGGCGCTGCCAGCAAGGGTGCTGTAGCCGACGATGAATGGCAGCGCTTGGCGGGCGTGAAAATCTTGCAGACCACGGCTCGCCTCTGCCAGCGATAGCAAGGTTTGGCGGAAGGCGGCCGGAAGTAATTCCACGAGTGTTTGTCGCAGTTGCGCCCCGCCGTAATCCGGATCGTTGAACCCCTCCTCGGCCGGCGTCAAATCGACCGCCACAACCTGATCCACAAGTCCCTCAAACCGGCGCCGCTGTTCCGCCAGGCTGCGCAGCAGATCTTGCGGCAGGGCAGGGGGGGCTTGGGATGGCTCCGCATTCGCGCCGAACGGGTAGGGCAGGGGATGCTGCTGTTGCGGATAGGCTTCGTGAAGGCAGGTCAGGACCAGCAGTACCGGCCGTCCTGGCTTCGCCCGGCGGATGGTGCGCAAGTGGGTGAGGACGTTCTCCTGCGCATGATCGAGCGCTTTCACGGTAACGATCAACACATGGGCCTGATCGTTGAACTGGGCCAGATCCTCCGCGGGGTCGTAGCCCGGTTCGTCGAGTCCGCGCGTGTCCAGGAAGGTGAGCAGCGGAGCTTCCGGGAGCGGAAACTGGTATTGGCGCGAGAAGCGCGTGCAGGGTTGAAACCCCTTGCCAATCTCGGCGCGTTCGGCCCCGGTTAGATATTTGATAATCGAAGTCTTTCCGCTCTGCGTCTTGCCAAACATCCAGAATACAGGCACGGGCAATTTCTGCCGCAGCCCTTCAAGATGCTCCTGCAAGCGCGCTTGCGCTCCCTGGCGGAAAACAAACGCTTCATCCGGTCGAACATGATGGTCATCTCGGCGACCTGGCGAGGCAACGCCGGCTCGGTAAGCGGGCCAAACGGCGTCGTTCGCGGAATGTCCGCGTTCCACACGGTCTATTGTAAGAGGACAGCCTGCCCCGTTCGTCTTACCAGGCGACCGCTTTGGCTTTTCGCGCTTCAGACCATCTTGACGTGCTGGGGCCGATGGGCTATGCCCGCCTGTGCTCGGGGGGACGTTCGCTCAGCGCCACCGGCGGGCGATTGGTTCGGGAACAAGGGGACATCGGATGGCGGACTCCTATTCCAGTAAGCTGCAACTCTGGGAGGGCTGGATGCCGACGCTGATCAAAGGGCCAGCCCCTCCCAAGTTGGGAGAACGTGGTTCGGCTGGCCCTCCCCACGAATTTGCCGAACGCCTGTACGCCGGAGAAACCCTGTTTAGCAACGGCCGAACGCGCGAAGTTGCGGAGCCATTCAGCTTGCAGTGGTTCCTGGATATCGAGCACGCCCGACACGGCCGGCAGGGCCGCTGGATCCCGCGCTTGCTGGAATTCACCAAGCACGGCGGCGAGACACTCTTGGGCTTAGGTAATGGGTTGGGCACGGACTGGGTGCAATACGCCCGACACGGCGCCGAAGTGATTGCCTGCTGTCCCTCCGCCGAACAACTCTCCTTCATCCAACGCAACTTCGAGCTGCGCGGTCTGCGCGGCGTTTTCCTACACGCCAATCCGGGGGGAATCCCTCTCGAAACGGCTTCGATCGATGTCATCTGTATAACCAATCTCTTGCAAGATCTTCCGAACCCTTCGTCGGTGATCGAAGAGATCTATCGCCTTCTCAAACCGGGGGGGAAAGTGCTGGCCGTCACGCCGGCTCGCTTCGACATCGACTATTGGCGACGTCGTTTTTTGCCCTGGCATTCCTGGCTTCCCGCGCGAACCGCTCCGCCCCCACCGGCCACCTGCTTTAGCGGACGTACGCTCCGCCAGCTCTTCAGTCGATTCGTGGAACCGCGCGTTTACAAGCGCCATCTGCGCCGCTCGGAAGTCCCGCACTTGTGGCGTTGGATGCCGCATCCGCTACTGGAACGGTGTCTCGGGCGATTGCTAGTTATCAAAGCGTTCAAGCCTCTCAGCGCGGCCATCACGGTGCCGATGGCCGCCTGATTCCGACCTGTACTCCACGGCAGATAAAGAGGGAAGTAAAAACCCAACCGACCCACGAACTGGGGTTCGTGGGTCGGTTGGGTTTGATAAACTCGAGGTAGTGGCTCCCAGCGCGAGATGGCGACTCAACGCGAGCGCCACCCAGCCACTACCTCGATGGCTCAAGGGCGGAGCGGTTGTCTGATCTGAAACCTAGCCGATAGAAGTTTGCCCAGCAAGGCGATGGGCTGTCGGTTTGGGCGATTTCCTCCCTTTCTGGTCGGGTCTGTGACGACTGCGCGGTCTGGCGCGAATGGAGGGATCGCAACGTCTCGCAGCTGCCCTGGAGAATTCTTCAGAGATGCCGCGTTTTGTCATTCTCGAGCACGATCATCCGCACTTGCACTGGGACTTGATGCTGGAGTCCGGCCCCGTCCTCCTGACCTGGCGTTTCGCCTCGCCTCCTCGCACCGGCGAAGGGGTGAACGCCGTCCAGGTACACGATCATCGCTTGCACTACTTGGATTACGAAGGGCCAATCAGCGGCGGCCGCGGCCGTGTGGTCCGCTGGACAAGTGGTACTTTCGTCTGCAAGGAGCAGACCGACGATCACTTGATAGTCTGTTTACGGAGCGAACGGCTATGGGGAGAGCTGCGACTTCTGAGGGTGGAGAGCGATCTCTGGAACGGCGAATTCCTTGCCGGCTCAGTCGAGAATTAACGCGGGATGGAACAGGGCCGCGCCGTCATTCGGAGACAAGCCGGAAGCCGGACAGCGGATTGGCCAGAAAAGCTCGCAGCGAGGCCGGATCCTTGGTGCGGCCCTGGATGTGGATGGCTCCTTGATCCAGCTTGATCCGCTCCAACTCCAGCGTGGGATGCGGTTGTTCGGCCTGGAAGCGGAGCAGGGCGACCGGATAACCTTCATCGCGATACCAATCGACCGCGATGCCGTTGTCCTGGCACGTTTTGGAAATGCTTTCCAAGAGCGATTGCGCCGAGATCGGCAGGGCGCCGGCGTGGAAGCCGACGAGCTTCAAGGCGACGACATTCGGTTCGCCTTTGACGAGCCAGAGGCGAACATCAATCGAGACGACGGTGCTCCACAAACCGCTGCCGTAGCGGAAGGCCACACGAACCTTGTCCGGCTCGATCACGATCCGCGGCTGGCTAATGCCTTCGGGCAACAACTGCTTGTCCAGTCGGCTCTGAACAAAATCATCGGCGAGATAGCTGTTGATTTCGCCATCCGTGAAACTATGCCCCCATTCCTGTTCGTCGTGGTCGGTGACGGAGTTGTACAGATGCATCAACTCGCGCTGACACTTGACCGACAGCCGATGACGATCTTCGCCAGGAGGCATGGCGGCCCGCAGATAGAGGCCCGGTTCGTAGCGAAGCAGCATCCACATGGCCGCGCTCACTCCGCACGTCATGGACAGGAAAATGGCGACGGCCAGCACAAAAGATCGTCGGCTCATCCGTAAGCCTCATGGCAAGCGAAGAGAAGTCCGCGCTCCACAAGAACCGGGAGCGATCCGAGCAGGGGATAATCCTTTCGCCGAAAAAGATCAACGCCGACAGGCCGGTTCCAAAGGAAGATCACCACGGAAAACACGGAAAGCAAGGAAAGAAACAAAAGAAAAGGCCGACAAGGAGAGATCGGAGCACCTCATCTCTTTACCTTGTCTTTTTTATCTTTGTATTTTGTTTTCTTTCCGTGCTTTCCGTGTTTTCCGTGTTTTCCGTGGTGATAGTTTTTTGAATAGCCGCGATTCAATCGTTCTTGGCCAGGCGAGCGAGCACTCGGAACATCAATTCCATCGCATCCCGCGCCTGGTTCTCCGTGATGACCAACGGCGGGGCAATGCGGAGAACTTTCTGGGCAAGCGGCCCCATGAGATGAATCCCATCGCCCTTGGTTCCTTCCCCCTCATAGCAAGCCAGAACGATCGCGTTGGCCCACTCGCCGGCCGCACGGCCGGCGTGCTCGCGGCATTCCACTCCCCAGACCATGCCGCCCTTCTCGCCGCGCACTCGTGCGATGAAGGGCAACTCTTTCAGGCTGATTAGTCCCGCTTCGAGAACAGACGAGCTGCGGCGACAGTGAGTCAGCACCTCTCCGGAGGCAAACTCATCCAGGGTGGCGAGAACGGCCGCACAGCACAGGGGATTGGCGCTCCAGGTGTCGGAGCCTTCGCCGTACTCAAGACTGGCGAGAATGTCCGTCGATCCCACGGCGGCCGCCACCGGAACGCCATTGCCCAGCCCCTTGCCCAGGACAACCATGTCCGGCTCCAGGCCGTAAGTTTCATAGGCGAACATCTCCCCGGTTCGGCCGAAGTTGGATTGAACCTCATCGAGAATGAAAATCAACTCGTGTTGCCGGCAGAAACCCTGCAACGTCTGCAAATAGGCCGCGGGAGGGTGATACGATCCGCCGCCGCCCAGGTAAGGCTCCGTGATGAGCACACTCAACCGCCGACCGAATTGATGGGCGAGGGCTTCCAGCTCCTGGCGAAATGGCGCGGGATCAAACGGCCCTCCGCGCTGGCTGAGGTCGGCGCACTCAGCCATTGGAAAGCGGATGAACCGCACGCGCGGGTCGCGGTCGTGATCGGTCTCGCATCCGGTGACGGCGCCGGCCAACCCTTTCTTGCCGTGGAACCCGTAGCGCGTGGCGAGGATGATGTCCCGAGTCCGATCGCGGGCCAGCGCAGCCCAGAGCGCTTTCTGGATGGCCTCCGAACCAGATGCCGCCCACAGTACTTGTTGCAAACGATCCCCACCGGGCCGGCCGCGGAGGAGTTCAATCAATCGCTGGGTGGCGTCGATCTCCACGCGCGTCACGGCGTTGTACGCGGTCATCGGCAGGGCAGGGGAGTAGTCCGCCGCAATGCCGGAATCATCCGCCAGCGCCTCCTTCGAGGGACCACTTCATATTGCGCACAAATCGCTGCATCCAGGATTGCGGATTATGTCCCAGGTTGGCCACGAGGACGCCGGATGTGAAGTCGTAAAGCCGGCGCCCTTCCGGCGTCCAGTGGAACACGCCGGCACTTTTTTCCAGGACGGCCTGCGTCGGCGTGTAGGTCCGCAAAGCGCGGGGTTCGTACCGCGCTACACGGTCGCGCACCGGGTTGGAAGATGTCTCATGGGGATGATGCAGGGGGGCAGTCATGAAGCCTCCAGAGGTGGGCAGCTCACAGCAGTCGGAGATATTTCGGCGGAACATGGTCGGTCAACCAAACTCCGTTGGCCGAGCAGTAAAAGACGAAACCATCCCGGTCCATCGCCTCGGCATCGACAACCAGCACCACGGGACGACCGCGGCGTTTGCCGACCACTTCGGCGGTGGCAACCGTCGCCGACAGGTGAACGTGATGCCGCGCCATCTTGTTCAGACCGTTTTGCAGGATGACCTCCACGATGCCGGACGGGGTTCCATGATACAGGATCGCGGGAGGAGTGGCCGGTTCCAGTTGCAGATCGACCGGCGTGCTATGGCCCTGGCTGGCCCGGATGCGCGTGTGCGAGGGATCGAAAGCGAAGCGCTGTTTATCGTTGTTCCGCACGACTTCGACCAACTCGTCTCGTGTGATGGGGAAACGATCGGCGGCAGAGGCGGCGAGCAAAGCCTCTACCGACACCCAGCCTCCCGGTTCGAGTTGTAGCCCGAGTCGCTCCGGTTCGTGCCGCAAATGTTTGCTCAAATACTTGCTGATCCGTACAAGGTTTCTCGTTTCCATAATTCACCCGGACCCTCGAATTCGCCGACTCTTGACCTTGCTTATCGGAATGGACACGCGCCGGCGGATCGAGTTCGCATTTGTAGGCGACCTACACGGGATTGGGGTAGAGCACGACCGGCTCAGCCCGACCGGGCGCCCGGAGGACCAGGCCACCGACAGGCTCGTTGACGGTGACAACGCAACCCGGCTGTCCAGCCGCATGATGCTGCAAGATCGCTTCCAACGCCTGGACGGTCGCCACGGTCGGCCGATCCGCCGAAAGGTCGTTGTACGTCAACGACTGTATCCGCGCGTAGCGCTCTCCGCGCTCGCCGGCGGCCCCCCCGAACTCAACGTAAGCCACTTCCTCAAAAAATCTCCTTAACACTTCGACCCCATAACCGCGCTGGCTGCGTTCGTCCCACGGCTCCAGGAACGTCGCGTTGTAGTGGTGATTGGGCGTGTACTTCATCTCGCCCGGCGTCCGGTCCTCAACCGTCACCTCGACGCCTCGCTTGCGCTGGTGCCCGTTCCAGACGCCGTTGTCGAAACGAAACTGCACTTCCTGTTCGACGTAGCCGGGAAAATTATCGGGTGTCACCCAGCTCGTATGAATGTCGAACGCCGCCTCACGGCCGTCGGAATAGGCGTAGATCATTTGCAGCTGCACCGAATCCCACGTTGAACCATCGGCCGCACCGACGAGGCCGCGCTGTCCGGTCGCTTGGATGCGCGCGAGTTTCGCCCCACCCGGCAAGGATGAGCCGAAGGTAAAGTCGATGAGCTTCACGTAATGGACAGCCACGTAAGTGCCTGGATTACGTCCCGCAATCCACTCCGAGAACTGTTGGCCGCTGATCTGCTTGGGTTCGAGCAGGGAGCAGTATCCGTTGTTGACGTGGCGCAGCACGCCATCGACGACATGGGTCCGCAGTTTCTTGTGATCCGGATCGGCCAGCTTGTGATACACCACTTTGGCGAGGACACCATGCCGGCGGGCCAGGGCGTTGAGTTCATCGAGTTCGTGCAAGCGCAACACGGAGGGCTTCTCGATCAGGACATGCTTGCCGGCCTGGAGAACGCGACGGGCCGCCTCGAAATGGCGATCATCCGGCGTCGCCACGCAGACCGCATTCACGTCTTGCCTGAGTAACTGTTCGACGGCGTCGGGGCCTTTGCAATTGACAAACGTCCCTAACCAGGTGCCGGCGCTCCTCTGATAGCGTTCCCCTCGTACCCCCGTCCGGCTGGCCACGGCGGCAAGGTTCACGTCCACAAGTCCGAAGTCGCGCCGATACATTCCATCGGCATACAGCTGCTCGAAGAGCGGTTTGTACGTCTCTTCAAAGATCATACCGAGGCCGACCATGCCGGCTCTCAGACAGTTGCGATCAAGATTCACACGAGTTTGCATGATGAATCATTGAACCGCCGCCACCTCTCGAACGCCAGCAAGAATTCCGAAGAAAAACCGATCCGCGCCCGTTTCCGGCTTCGCTCCTTCTCGTGCCTGCGGCCGTTGGCCTTGTCCCACCGTTGCAAGCTATAGTTGAAACACGACTCCGGCAGGGGGAGGGTTTGGCCCGGAGAGAACTTCGGGCCTCTTCCCTGCTTTTGGAGCCATGCATGACGAGTCCGACAAGGCGAATGTGATGAGTGTTTCCCCGCTGCCTGCCGCCCCGGTACCCGTGTTGAGCATTGTTGTTCCGTTGCTCAACGAGGAGGCGGTGCTTGAAAAAACGTATCGCTGCCTCACGGAGCATCTCCTCAAGCTGGGCGAGACCTACGAAATCATCTTTGTCGATGACGGCAGTACGGATCGGTCGCGCGCCCTCCTGACCGCCAAGGCGCTGACTGATCCGGCGGTGCGCGTTGTTTGCCTGTCGCGCAATTTCGGGCATGAAATGGCCACCACCGCCGGCCTGCACCACGCGCGCGGGCAGGCGGCGATCGTCATGGACGCGGATTTGCAAGACCCACCGGAGTTGATCGAACAATTTGTCGTCAAGTGGCGTGAAGGTCATCAAGTCGTTTACGGCGTGCGCCAGGAACGTAAGGGTGAGAGCGCCCTGAAAAAACTTACCTCTTTCTTCTTTTATCGACTCATGGGCCGAATCGCGGACGTGCCTATCCCGGCAGACACCGGCGATTTTCGCCTGATGGATCGGCGCGTGCTGGATGTGTATCGGCAGTTTGAGGAAGACCCGCGGTTCTTTCGAGGGCTGATTGGGTGGGTCGGCTTCCGCCAGGTCGGTGTCCCGTTTGTTCGTCGTCAAAGGGCGGCGGGGCAGACCAAGTATCGCTATGGCCGGCTGGTCAAATTGGCCTTCGATACGATCACGGCCTTTTCGACGTTGCCGGCCCTGTGCATCACTCTGCTGGCCGCGGGAATGACCGTCCTGAGCATGGCGTTCATCGGACTTGTCACCGTCCTCTGGGCGTGCGGTGTCATCGCACCGGCCGGCTGGATGTGGGCGGCGCTCGGTTTCCTGGCTCTCTGGAACGTGCAGTTTTTGTGCGTGGCGGTCCTCGGCGAATATGTGGTGCGGACGCATCGCCACACGCAGCGCCGCCCACTCTTTGTCGTGGATGCCGTCATCGAAAATGCAACCCCGGTGAACGGCTACCGCACGGCCCAGACAACAGGGCACGAAGCGACTCTGCTGTGTCATCCCTCCGCACTGAGCGCTCCGTGACACTCTGCCTCAAAGAGAAGTGAAGGATTCTTCTATCATGCAGATCTCGGCCTCCCCGCAACTCGATCGCGGCTCCGTTGAGCAATCGTCACCCAACTCGGAACTTTCCGCCAAACCGTTCCCCAAGGCGCCCTTACGCTGGTATCAGGTCAGCGGGTCGGACATTCTTTTCTTCGTTCTATCGCTTGTTATTTTCCAGACAGCGCGCCAGGGCTTGCTCGATGATCCGGGCCTAGGATGGCACTTGCGCAACATCGACGCCATGCTCGCCAAGGGCGGTTGGCTCACAGAGGATTCCTTCTCCGAGCCGCGTGACGGCCAGGCACAACCGTGGTACACCAATCAATGGCTCGGCGAGATCCCGTTCTGGCTGGGAGAGCGCTGGGCGGGTCTGGAAGGGATCGCCGCCGTCGCCGCCCTGGTGATCGCCTTCACCTTGCGTTGTCTCTACCGCATGTTGCTGAATGACGGTTTGTCCTGGCCCGTGGCCGTGTTCTGGACCTCGCAGGCTGCGATGGGCGTTTCTTGCTCCTGGGTTGCGAGACCAAATCTGTTCACCATGCTGTTCGTGCTGCTGACGGCTCGGCTCTGCGTCCGGTATCACGAAGGCGGTTGCTCGCGGCGAACGACTCTCTGGTTGATCCCGCTTTTCGCGCTCTGGGCCAACATGCACGGGGGCTTCCTCGCCGGCTTCACGCTGCTTGGTGCCACCGCGCTGATCGAATTGGCCCTCTCGGTCTTCGCCGCGAAGTGCGAGGAGAGAAGGGCGGCCAGTGGCCGGGCCGTTCACCTGCTTTTGCTCCTGGGCGCAGTCTTCCTTGCAACGCTCCTCAACCCCTATGGGTTTTCGCTCTATCGCTGGATTGTACAGTTGCTCGGTGAACCGTTTTTCATGGATCTGCATCAGGAATGGAAGTCGCCCGACTTTCACGGCAAAGGCGCGATCCGTTTTGAATTGCTGATGCTTCTATTCCCGATGCTTCTGGCGGTGAGCCAACGGCGTCCAAACCTCGTTGAACTCGGTCTCTCCTTGCTGTGGTTCCATTTCGCACTCAACGGCTTCCGCTATGTCCCGTTGTGGGTGATCGTCGTCGTCCCGTTGTTGGCCCGTTCGAGTGTCCGCATATCCTGGCTGCAACAACGGGCGAGCCATTTTTTGGCTTCGGGGGAGGGCGGAGGATTATTCGCTGCTCGTCCGGGCGCTTTGCCTTGGTTATGGAGCATTGTCGGTGCCGTATTCCTTTTGGGAGTGGCGCGCTGCTCGGAGGGCCGCCTGGCCAGGCATCTACCCGACATCATTCCCTCCGAGGCACTCGACCGCTTTTTGCAGATACACCGTGAGTGGCGGCAAACGCATGGTCAACGTCCAGTCGTCTTCCATTCTTACGATTGGGGCGGCTACATGACCTGGCACGGCGGTTCCGACTTCCGTAACTGGATCGATGACCGTAACGAAGTACAGGGCAAGGAGCACATTCAAGACTATTTCTCGATTCTCGGAACGGATCCGTGCTGGGATGATAAACTCGAGCGCGCCAACGTGCAACTGATCTGTATCCAGCCCAACGCCCCATTGACCTTTCGCCTCGCCGAGAGCCCGCTATGGCAAGAACTCTACCGCGATACCTGGGCGGTCATCTTTGAGAGGCGAGCCACGGCCAGCCTTCACCCTTGAGTATCGCTCGCCATCCGATTTGCCGCCGCGAACGCCGAAAGTCTCGTAAAATGCCGCACTTTCCAAGACCACCCTAATAGAAATGTCGGTCAACGAAAGACAGCATTATTTTAACATAAGATTTCTTATCGGACTCAATCATTCCAGTTCAGGATATGGTGGAAGTTGAGCAGATGAAGCAAAAGAGTCCGATAAGAGCTATTATGTTTAATTATTCACTACGATATCGGCCTCGCAAGCCCCTTAATTTCAACCACTTACGTACTCAACCCAAATTTTCTTCATTTCGGAACCGATGTTGACCTAAGCGAAGCGAACAGATACATCCCGCCGAGGAACGCCCAGGGAGCGGGAGGCAACGCATGGTGCGATGGTCCCGGAGCGGACTGCTGGATGGGGTGTGGGTGCTGTTCTGGATCGTCGCCAGTTCGATTGCTTGCGTCTCGGCAGCCGCAAGCTTGGGAGCAACGTTTGATGAGCCGACGTACATTGCCTATGGCTTGGAAAGCTGGAAAACCGGCAGCTCGAAACGATTGCTCGACCTGGGCACGATGCCCCTACCCCCTCACGTCCAGACGCTCCCGTTGCATCTCTGGGAACGCTGGCGAGGAAAGCCATTTGAGCCGTTTCGAGACCTTGACCGCCTCCTTCCGGTGGCGCGACTGGGTACGCTGCCGTTTTGGTGGCTGCTGCTGATCTACGGCTGGCTGGCAGGTCGCCAGATGGCCGGAGCCTGGGGGGGCCGGTTAGCTATCGCTTTCCTGGCGTGCGAACCCAACCTGCTGGCCCATGCGGGACTGGCGACCACCGATGTCGCCGTATCAGCCTGCTTGCTGGCATCGCTGTACCACTTTCGCATCGGAAGAACGGGCGCGTGGCGGCGCCGCATTCTGGTGCCGGCGGTCTGGTTCGCCCTGACTGTTCTGTGCAAGGCTTCCGGACTTGTGTTCGGCCTGATTGGACTCGCCATTGTTGAATGGGAGTATCGTCGCTCGATCGGCACGGTAGCGGGAACACAAAACCCATCTCTGCGATATGGGATAGAGAGCCTGTTCGGGCGTCCGTTTCGACGCGACCTGTTTCAGATCTGGTTAATCGCTTGCATCGCGGTATTCGCGTATTGCGGTTCGGATTGGCTGCCTTCGCCTTCCTTCGTCAACTGGGCCGAGCAGTTGCCCGATGGACCGGGACGGACGGGGATGGTCTGGTTCGCGGAGCACCTGCGCATTTTCAGCAATGCGGGGATGGCCCTCGTTCGGCAATTCCGCCATAACATCCAGGGTCACGGCGTATTCCTGTTCGACCAAATCGCCCGCCGGGCAATTTGGTATTACTTCCCAGTAGCGCTGAGCATCAAATCGCCTTTACCGTTGCTTTTCCTTCCGCTGTTTCTGGTCGCGATCTGCCGCGGAGCGCTCCGGAATTGGGCCAACATGGCAGCCTTCGCCCTGCTGGTATTCAGCCTCGCCTGCCGCGTGCAAACGGGCGTCCGCCTCGTATTGCCGTTGATCCCCCTGGCCCTTGTGGGGCTGTCGGCATCCCTTGTGGTCGCCCATGGACAAGCGAGGTGGAGTTGGCTCCGCCCTGTGTTGACGGCCAGTTGCGTGCTGAGCGGGGCGTGGCTCTTCTGGGCATCCGCGTCCGTCTGGCCCAATGGCTTGTGCTACACCAATGAACTATGGGGAGGAACGGCCAACGGTTATCGCTGCCTGAGCGACTCCAACTACGATTGGGGCCAGGGCCTCAAAGAGTTGCGCTCTGGCAGCTGGAGCATCAGGCGACGGATTTGCAGGTCGTCTATTACGGCACCGATACGAGCCTGTGGAAAATGCCGGTTCGCCCCCTGATTGTCGGAAACTTTCAGCTCGGGGCAGATGATCTACCCCTTTCGGCCCGCGGTCACACACTGGCCGTAAGCACCTCGATCCTTTACGGCAGCGTCAGTGAAAACTTCGAGGATTTGCACGCCTTGGCCCAAGCGGTGCGCCGCTTGACCCCGGTGGACCGAACCTCGACATTCCTGATTTACCGCGTGCCGGCAACTCAAGAAACGACCGCCAACATGGGCGGTGCCGCCGAGTCGAGATCTCCGTGACAGCTCTCAAGAAGGGTCTTCGATGTGACCATTCCTCTCCTGCCCCGAGAGAAAGAAGCCCATCTTGCGGAATTTCTGATACCGCGCCTCCAGAAGGGCGTCGGTTTTCAGCGGACGGAGTTCGCGGAGATAACGGAGCAAGTATGATTTCAAGGTGTTTGCCATCTCGCGATGATCGCGGTGGGCGCCGCCAAGCGGTTCGGGGATGACATCGTCGATGACACCGAGGCGGAGAAGGTCGCGCGCCGTCAGCCGTAACGCCTCGGCGGCGAGCGGGGTCGTGGTCTCTGTCGCCACTTTCCACAAGATGCCCGCGCAGCCCTCTGGACTGATGACGGAATAGTAGGCGTGCTCCAGGAGACTCACGCGGTCGCCGATGCCGATGCCCAGGGCACCGCCCGAACCACCTTCGCCGATAATCACACAGACGACCGGCGTCTCCAGACGAGACATCTCCATCAGGTTTGTGGCGATCAGCTGCGACTGTCCTCGTTCCTCCGCGCCGATGCCGGGAAAAGCGCCGGGCGTGTCGATCAAGCAAATGATCGGTAGGCGAAACTTCGCGGCCAACCGCATGTTCTTGAGTGCCTTGCGATAACCCTCGGGGTGAGCGCAGCCGTAAAAGCATTGCGTGCGTTCTTGGAGCGTGTGTCCTTTCTGATGGCCAATCAACATGACGCGGAAATCGCCCAGCCGGGCGAAACCGCAGCGGATGGCCCGATCGTCCCCGATCGCCCGATCGCCGTGCAATTCGACGAACTCTTCAAAGACCAACTGCATGTAATCCATCGTCTGCGGCCGTTCCTTGTGCCGGGCAACCAGAACGGTCTCCCACGGGGAGAGATTGCTGTAGATCTTCCGTTTGAGGTTGACCAGTTCGCGGCGAATCCGGCGAATTTCCTCGCTGCTGCCGATCTGTCCGTTGGCGCCCGCTTCCAGGCGCTCCAGCAGTTCTTCCAGATCGTAGATATCGGACTCGAACGGCAAACGATTGCGCGGAGGCATGTCTCGATCCTCGGCTTCCGGCTCTCCAACCCTCGACAAGCGGCTGTGGAGTACAGGATACCGAAGAGGGGGCGATGGGGCCAACTGGTCTTGCCGGGTGAGTACAGGCCATGCTATCCCCATTCGGCCGTCGGCCCCGGCCGCTTGCCGATTGTAATTAGGGAGTCCCGGAGATGACCGCTACCTCGCTCTCGCCGTCCAGTCGGTGGAACTGGATCAAAACTCACCCCTTCACGGTGGCGGGGACCGCAGCGTTGATTCTCGTCAGCGTGTTTTTCTGCTTGCGCAGGCAGTCGGAATGGGAGACCGTCTATTTGCGGGCCGCCTCGCAATTGTGGCAAGGCGAGGATATGTACGCCCCCGGCGAGAGCTACCTCTATCCTCCCTTCATGGCCTGGCTGGCCCTGCCCTTCGCAGCCCTTTCGGGGACAAGGGGGCGACTCGCCTGGTTGTTCGTCAACCTGAGCGCTCTCGTCGCCCTGCTGTGCTGGAGTTGGCGTGTCGCCGGCGGTACGAGGTTGGACGGAACGGGCACAAATGGGCGCGAGCGCTGGGCCGCTGTACTGGGCGGCCTGTGCGGCATCTATTATATCCATAACTGTCTGGCCCATCAGCAGACAGACGTTCTCATCGACGCGGCCCTGGCCGGCGGCTGTCTGATGCTCGTGCGCGGCCGCTCGCTTCTGGCTGCCACTTTGTTCGGCCTGGCGGCGGCGTGCAAGTGTACCGCCCTCCTGTGGGTGCCTTATTTTGTCTGGCGCGGGCGACCGTCCGCGGCGGCCTGGGTGCTGATCGTGGCCCTAGGGGTGAACGGTTTACCCGACTGCATCCACACCGCCTCATCCGGCCGGCCGTGGCTTGTCGAGTATGCCTCTCGGTTTCTCAAACCGCTCACCGCGTCAAACCACTACGTCGGTTCCTGGGGAAGCGACCCGGTCTATAACCAGTCGATTTCCGGAATGGGTCAGCGCTGGTGTACCACAAACTGGAAGTGGACTGCGACGGATTGCGAGGTCCTCTCGCGCGAGCCGGCAATCCCCCCGCAGCTTCTGCGCGGCTGGGTCTACAGTTTCCAGTTGATGATCCTCGCGGGAGTGCTTTGGGTCTGTGGGCGACCGTTCCGAAAACCGTCGGCCGAGTCGGATGGACGACGGCAAGCGTGGGAGTCGGCCATCGTCTTGCTCTTGATGCTGCTCCTCTCACCCATGTCCAGCAAGGCTCACTTCGGAACGCTGATCGTCGCCGGATTCTGTCTGGCACGAGAGGCGCTGAACTCGCGGAGCAAAGTCCTAGGGGCGGTGCTTCTGGGAGCCATTTTCCTCGGCCTCGCCTCGAACAAAGATCCCCTCGGCGAGAAATTGTACACCCTCAGCCTCTGGTATGGCGTCGTGACGTGGCAGACGTTGCTGTTGCTGGTCGGATGTCTGATCGCGCTGCGGCGCGGCGGGGCGCAAGCACGGTTCCCCTGCCCTACCCGACGTTGGAGGGGGTAGCTGGCGATCGAGCCGCTTGAAGTCGGGTCATTCCTTTTTCGGGGCGAAGATGCGAATGCCGCGCAGCTGCATGAGGACTTCGTGGAAATCGCGCGGCCGATCCTCTTTTTTCTTGGACAGCATCCGCAGGACGAGATCGGCAAATTGGTCCGTAACCTCCGGGTTGTGATACTTCGGCGACACCGGCTTTTCGTTGATGTGCTTGGTCAGCAAATCGTGGGAACTGAGACCACGGAACGGAGGCCGCGCTGACACCAGTTCATAGCAAGTCGCGCCGAAACTGTACACATCGGCCCGGCCGTCCAGCGGCTTGGCGAGGATCTGTTCGGGAGACATGTAACTACGCGTGCCCTGCGGTTTGGCCTTGCGGAAAAAAAGCTTGGCCATGCCCGTCGGAATTCGCTGCGCCAGGGCGAAGTCGATCAGGCGCACGTCGCCGCCGCTGGTCACGAGGATGTTGTCCGGCTTCACGTCGCGGTGGACCCAGCCCTTGGCGTTCATGAAGGCCAGGCCGGTCGCCGCCTGTTTGAGAATGTCGGTCGCCTTTTCGCGCAGGAAATCATGCTCTTTGCGCATGATGCGAAGCTTCAAGTTACCGCCTGGGAAATACTCCATGACGATGTGAGGGTTATCCTTGCCGCGATCCACCTTGACGATGCGGATGATATTGGGATGGGCCAGTTCCTTGCCGACTTCCGCCTCGTGATAAAGGAACTGGCGGTGGATTGAGTCGTGGACCTTCTCCGGCAAGAGTAGTTTCATGGCGTAATGCCGGCCGCTGGCGTTCTCCACCACCTCCCAGACCTGGCTGGTCTGACCCGTCACCATGTGCCGGAGCAGGCGATAACCGCCAATTACCTCTTCCGTCACGTTCGCCTCCCAAACTCGTGGATCGTGGATCGTGAATGGTCTCTTTTCGATCCACGATCCACGCTTCACGCTTCACAAAATACTACCAGAACTCTTCGTAATGCAAGTTCCCCTTGAGCTTCGTGCTGGGCTGGTCCATCTGGAAGCCTCGACGCTCCAGAATCTCGATGACACCAGGCGGTTGGGGAAAGCGGCGCTCGCCGGTCGCGCGGTCTTTCTCAGGGACGCCGATCATATTCGGGTTGCCGCACAGATAAACGTGCGTTCGTGCCGGCTCCAGGGCGTGACCGAGATGCTGCTCGAGCTGCCCGCCGGTAATCAAATCCTGGATATATACTTTGTTGTCCTTGCTCTCGGCCTCCCGCGTGGTGAGCGGGAAATAGATGTAATGAGGGTAACGACGCATCAACTCTTCGTGGACGGCCTGATAGCCCAGATCGCGACGGTAGCGAACGCAACAGGCGGAGAGCATTCGGCCGCGGTGTCCGAGCCGCAACAGTTCCCACAGCATGTAATTGTGCGGGGCTTCCCCGGTGCCCGTCGCCAGGAAAAGTACCGTATCGTCCGGCCGCACGGGATCGAGGGTGAAATGCCCCGCGATCTTCTCACCCAGGAACAAACGATCCCCCTCGCGGAGGAGAAAAAGCCGGGGCGTCAAGGCAGGTGGCAACGGCTTGTCACTATCCCGGACGAGAACGATGTAGAACTCCAACCAGTTCGCATTGTCGCGGTCCAGCAGCTGCCCCTCGTCATCAAGGACCGAGCAGCTGATGGAATACGATCGCCGAGCCAGTTTGGTTTCCTCCGCCGCGGCCAAGCTCTCCTCGGCCGTGCCGGGAAAACGCGGCTCCCAGTAACCCAGACCGAGGGCCGCGTACTGCCCGGGCTTGTGGGCTTGCAGCTTGAAATCCGGACGAACACGCATGATGAGCAAATCGCTGTGGACTTTGACCAGCCGCGCCACGGTGGCGTTGTATTTCGTCCGGCGAAGCTCCGCGATCTGCTCGGGTGTCATGATGTCCCCGGTCCCACGGTTGAGCCGCGAGGGAATCGGCTGCTGCCACATGTAATTATAGGCGAATCCGACGAAAGCACTGAAGAGCTATCCGGCCGGCGCGTTAGCCGAGTTTCTTCACGGATTCCTTGACCACGGCTACACACTCGCGGACATCCGGCGCGGGATTCTTCTCGTTGGCCTCGTACTCGATGCTGATGAGTCCCTTGAATTGCACATCCCGCAACGCCTTGAGGACGGCCGGCACGTCCAGCACGCCCTTGCCGAAGACCACGTCGCGTTGATTCTTGTTGTCGTGGTCCTTCAGGTGTAGACCGAAGTTGCGCTCGCCCATGATCCGAATCTGCTCGACGGGATCGAGCTTCTTGCCCAGTTGGGCGGCGCGGATGAGATGGCCCGTATCCAGGCACGAACCGATCAGCGGATTGTGGTCCTTGACCGCGTTCAGGATGATCTCCGCGGAATACCATTGATCCAGTCGATCCTTCCCGACGGGTCCGTGCGGATGGATGCCGATGGCGATCTTGTATTCGTCGCACAGCTTGTCCAGGCTGTCGAAGGCGTCCTTGTCGGGGTTGGCGCTGAACATCTTGATCCCGAGTGCCTTACCGAACTCGAAGCTCTTGCGGTTTTCATCGGTGTTCTTGGTGAAGTGCTGTACGCCCCAGGCCAAGGGGGTGATCTCGTACTCGGCGAAAGTTTCTTCAGGGCGGCGATTTGATTGGGATCGCTCGTCAGCGGGGCATGTTTGTGCCGCGGCAGACCCGAAAAGAATTCGACGTAGTGCAGACCTAGTTCTTTCATCTGTTTCAGGGTCTGTTCCAGATCGAACTGGCGGAAGGTGTAGCTCTGCGCACCGAGCTTGAATCCGCCCAACGAATTCTCTTTCTTGTCCTCGTCCGCGAGCAATTTCGGCACGGCGGACAAACCAAGGACGGCGGCGGAACCGGCTTTCAAGAAATGGCGGCGATCGCACGAGGAAGCATTGACGCGCATGACGGTGTGCTCCTGAGAAGAGGAAGAGGACAAGCAACTGCTGAGTTGATGGGTTATCAGCCGGGAGGGTGGCTGTCAAGAACCGGCGCTCTACCGAATGCGAACTGTGAAAGCAGAAAGAGGAACCTCCACGCCGGTTGGGCGCGCCGGCGTGGAGGAACGAGGAGAGGATTCACTTGTGCAGTCTACTTCTTGGCGACGAAGAGCTTGTCGATTTCCTCATCGCTCAGCTTCTCCTTGCCGTTGGCCGCGTCGATGACGAGGGCCGTCCCGGACGGCGCCACCCAGACCAGATGGTTGCCGAGGCGGAACACGTCCTTGAGTTTGGGCCGTCGTTCGAGCAGTTTGAAGTAGCCGGCGCTCCGCCTTGACGATCAGGGTTGGCATCTTGGCGTCGAATTTTTCGTCGATCCACACGCCGCCGATCTCCAGGCAATTGCGGCCGTAGACATTGCGCAGGGCTGTTTGCTCCAACCGGCACTGGGTGCGGAGGTTTTGCGTCTGACAGGAAAGATCGACGCCCAACTTGCCGGCCTGCACTCCTTCGATGGCCCGAAGACTCAGGAGTGAACGGGCACGGTCGTAGGCTTCTTTTTTATCGCGCGCCGCGCCAGGGCCTTGGCCTCGGCATCCTTTCCACCGCCCTTGCGGAATTCGTCGTCGGCGCGTTCGCCGCGTTTCTCCGCGAGCTCGCCGGGCTTGTTCTGATTGCGCTTGGCGAAATCGAGCACCGGCACGGGAGCGCTCGTTGGCGCCGCAGGAGCCAGTCCTGCCGGGAGCCTTCCGCCCCCACCCATACCCATCATGCCGCCGTTTACCCCCATCCCGCCGGCACTGAAGCGGACATCCGGGCGCCCCAGAGGACGACCCGCTACCGGCACGGGGCCGTCGGGCACGATAAGATAACTGGTGTACGGCGTGGCGATGCCGTACTTCTTCGCCAAAACAAGCACCTCGTCAACCAACTCCTTCTTCTCGCCGTTGGCCCGAATCTGATCGAGCAGGTAGCCAACCTTGCGGCGCGCCCACAACTGCTCCACGAAGTCGCGCTCCTCACCCGTCTTGTCCGGGAACGTCAACTCGTACACGAACTCCTTGGTCTCCATGCCCACGCGACCCGTCAACTTCACCGCCACCGACCCCTGACCCGAATAGCGGCCCAGGACCACCAGTTGGCTGCCGTGGAACAAATCCGGCAGCTCCGGAGGATAAACCTCGCTGAACTTGATGTCGTTGGTGGCCGACAGGTTCAGGTTCGTCAAAACCGGATTGCTGATCTTACTGTACAGTCCGCTCACCTTGTTCTCGATGTCCTCGGATGGCCGCACATAGGTGGAGATGGCCCGCGTCTTCTCCGCCAGTTGGTCGAGCATCGTCGCGTTGACATCGTCACCTACGCCGAAGGTGAAAATTCGCGTGTTGGCCGTGTTCTTGGCCAGCGTGTTCTTGAGGATCATGTCCGGCCTCGTCTCGCCAATGGTCGGCTGTCCGTCGGTGAAAAACACCACGGTGAAGGATCGCCCTTCTTCGTTGCCGCGCAGATCCAGCCGCCGAGGCCAGGGCGTCGTTAATGGCGGTGCCGCCGGTGTTCTCCAGATCGTCCACCCACTTCCTGGCCTTCGCGATCTGCTCGGCGCTGGCCGGCAGCAGCTTGTGTTCGTAGCGATTGACCACGGTGGCGAAGTTGATCAGGGCGAAGCGGTCGTTGGGAGTCAGGTTCTCCAGGCAATACTTCAGCGCCTTGCGCGCTTGCTCCATTTTGGGGCCGCGCATGCTGCCGGAAGTGTCCAGCACCAACACCACATCGCGCGGGATCTGGTAGTTCTTGGGCATCTCGACGCGCGGTGTGATGAGCAGAGTGAAGAAGCCCTTGTCGCCGCTCATCGGCCGATGCGTCAGGGCCGTCAGGCCCACGTCCTTATCGCCGGTGGCGTAGAAGAGCTGAAAGTCCTTGTCCAAAATCTCCTGCTCCTTGTCGAAGTTGACGGAGACTTCCTTGTCATTCTTGCGCCGCAGCGAGATGGAGTGAGTGGGACTATAGACGTTGTTGACGGTGTGCTCGGACTTGATGGTCGCCGTGATGGAGAACTGCTCCAGTGTGCGGGTGGCTTTGCCGTCGGTCTTCAGGGGATAGACGTACTCGACCAGCCTGCCCTCCTTGGAAGCGACGGAGGTGAAGGAGAGGGCGACCCTCTGGTCCGCGTGAGGAAGCACGGGAAAGACACGCAGACGGAGAAGGTTGTTGTCCATGTATTCCAGGAGCGCGGGATCCTGTGTGCGCCTGACGATGGCCGTGTAGATGTCGCGGGCCTTTTTTGCCTCAACCAGTTCGCCCTTGGTTTCCTTGCCGTCGATCCACATGGAAAAGCGATGAACGGAAGCGCCCTTGGGAACCGGGAAAACGTAGGTGGCTTCGAGCTGCCGGTCGGTGTGGTTGCGGAAAGTTTGTTCGACGCGGGTGACGGCGAGTTGGTCGTCGAGGGTGATCGTCACCTTGTGGTTGAGCATGGCCAGGGGCGGCAGGCTTTTGTCTTCGGGGATGAGCAGGCCATGAGCTTGGACCGCACTCCCGCAGGCGATCAAGACGGCCACAACCGACAGAGAACGGCACATGGGTCTCCCTTTCCTTTTCAGGACACGGTTTCTCCTCCCATTACATAGACGATGCTGGCGGCGTTTGGCTTGCCTGAGAAGCGGAGAATTCCCGCGTTGTTACGGAGCCGTTACGTGCCGAAAGAAGGGCGGAGGCGAGTCGATCGAGCGAATGCTTCAGCCGCGCAGGACAAGGAGAACGCGGATCGTGCCAGGTTTGGCGGGTTTGCGGTTTTCGAGGAAGCGCTTGATTTCGGGTGAACCGGAGTGCGGACGCACTGGATTGTACGGGAGAACCAGGGCGTAAAGGTGAGGCGGTTTGCCCGCCTCGGATCGCGGCGTACCCCCCTGCCCTGCCAGCGCCTTGCCGACTTGTTCCGCGGTCAGATCCGATAGCGGTTTATGCGGGTCGGCCTCCAGCGGTCCCTTGGGATTGGGCGGTGTTTCGGTCGGATCGACTCCGAGCAGAGCGGACAGTTCCTTGTGATGCTGCGGTGTCATGCGCGTCAAAACAAGGCGATCGAACGGGTTCTCGATCGGTTTGCCACTCCCATTTTTCGTGTCTTCGGCACCCATGTGATGCACGAAACGGGCCAATTCCTCGTGCGTGATGTTCTCAATATAGATGACATAATTCGTCTTCAGGGCCGGCAGCTTGAGACGCTCCTGCGCGCGTTTTTCGATGAGGAGGCCGAAGTTCATGACCTTGGCCGCTGCCTGGACGCGCTCGAAAGCCTTCGTCCGATTCGGGCACGGGAGTTCCAGACGATGATTGGCATCCTTGCGCAGTTCGGTAATGAGCCGGTTTCGGACGGAATCCTGGTCCAATTCCCGCACTTTGAGAACGACGGGGAGGACCGTTTCCACTTTGCTGTACTCGAACATCTCCATGCGATCCGTCAAGACGCTCTCCTCTTTGGGTGGATCGGAGGTTTTTTCGGAGGGAGCGGCCTTGGCGGTGACGTTGTGGCGCACTTTGATCATGGGCCGGATGGGGGGGGGGCCATCGGACTTCGAGGTTGTTTTGGTCTGAGCGGTTGTTGAGGGACCTGTCGTCTTGGCCGCGGCAATACGTTTTGGTTCGTCCGGAATGCTGTCCGGAGGTCCGGTCTGGGAAGCCTTTTCGGCCACTTCCCGATTCTCCGACGGGACCAGCGAAGAAGCGAAATACAGGTAGGATGCCAACCCCAGGGAGAGTAGCACCGCGGCGGCAGCGGCCCAGGCACCGAAAGGCCCGGTCCAGAAACCGACTCTCGCTGTCTTGGCGGGTGAAACTTGGCCGGGTGCGAGATTGCGTTCCTTGATCTTGTGCAGGATTTCGTCCGACAAATCCAAGGGGAAGTGGGGCGCGGGATAGCGCTGAAGCGCCTCGACGTCCGCGCAGTTTCTGGAGCAGTTGTCGGGCTTCTTCCGATCGGTTCAGCAGACGCGCGACGTGACGTCTCTGGCGACTGCTCAGTTCGCCATCGACGAACGCGGTCAACAACTGGCGCTGACGATCGGGGAGCATGGACAGCGTTTCCTCATCGGCCGCCGGTCCTTTGAGGCCGGCGACCCGGTTAGATTACTCGATCCGTTCGCACTTCTCCAGCAGTTCCCGAAGCTCCAGCCTGGCTCGGTGCAATCGGCTGCGGATGGTTCCGATCGGCACTTGCAGGATCTCGGCCATCGCCTCGTATTTCATGCCTTCCATGTCTTTCATGACCAGGACGGCGCGATGCTCCGGCGACAATCGTTGCAGGGCTTGCTGAATCTGCCGCCCTTGTTCGGCCTGTTCCAACGCATGTCCGGGTCGGGTGTGTTCCGATGGGTCGAGCGGCTCCATGCTCTGCTCGCCTTCGGGTCCACCCTCCATACGGACCATGACCCGATGCCTGCGCTTAAAGCTGATGGCCGTGTTGAAGGCGATGCGATACAGCCAGGTGAAAAACAGCGAGTCACCTTTGAAGCCGTTGAGCGACTGATACGCATTGAGGAACGCTTCTTGCACCACGTCCTGGGCGTCCTCGGCATTTTCCAGCAGCCGATAGACGCTGTGATGGAGGCGTTCCTGGTAGCGACGGACCAACACCCCGAAGGCCGCCGTTTGGCCTTGCAGACATTCCGCGATGAGGCGTTGGTCGTCCGCGCTACTCACCATTACCCACCACTTTTGGACGAAAGCGGCACTCTGGAAGTTCCCGAACCCGCCGGGGGAAAAGGCGGCGCACGCGGGAGAAGTCGATACGCTCTAAGCCACAGCGATCACGTCGTTTATGATGGCACATCCCCAGCGGCCTGTCAAAAGGAACCTCTCGCCGTCGCCGCCGTCTTGATCTTTCGCGGAACGCACCGGGAAGGTATAGACGGGACGACCGGATCTTCGTTTGATGTCCTGTCCGCGAGGATGCGATGACCGAATCGACTCCCTACCGAGAACGACGGGAGAAATGGGTCGAGGGTTTGATTTTGGCCCTCGCCGTCGGCGTCGCGCTGGCCAAGCGCCCGCCCCTACGCCGGCAGCTGGAACGACGGCAGCCGATTGGCCACGGTCGAAACGCTGATCGACCAGCGAACCTGGCGCATTGACGATTCCATCTTCGTGCGCGTCCCGCAGGGGCAGCATGCCGGAACCCCCCTGCCCTACGATCCGACCGTGCCCGTCCTGCTCGAACACGGCACTCTCGATAAGCTCTTCATTCGTGGCCATTTCTACTCCGACAAATCGCCGGTCCCCGCCTTGTTGATGGCGGGTGAATATCAGCTATGGAAATGGGCAACCGGTTGGACCGCCCGCGCCCACCCGGATCGCTTTTGCACGGCGATGACGCTGGCGTCCTCCGGCCTGGCTTATGTTCTGGCCGTTCTGTGCGTTTATCGCCTGGGCCGTCCTTTGCGCTTGCCGTTGTCACTTCGTCTGATCCTGACGGGTAGTTTCGCGCTGGCTACGGTGGCGTTGCCCTACGCTCAGCACGTCAACAACCATATCCTCCTGTTGTCGGTGACGGCGGCACTGGTCCTCCATGTGGCTTGGCTGCTCGACGAGGGGCAACGCGGGTCGGTCTCCGGATGGCGATTCGTGTCCCTGGGAACGTTGGCGGGTCTGGCATACACGATCGACCTGGGTGTTGGCCCGGTCATCCTGCTCTGCACTACCTTGCTGATCCTGGGATACCAGACGCTTCTGCGAAGCGTCGCTAACCGGGGCCGCGTCTCTTTCCTTATCTTCCTCCTCGCGGCTTGTCCTTGGCTGGTGCTGCATCATGCGCTCAATTATTCCATCGGCGGCACCCTCAAACCCGCGAACGCAAACCCGGAATACTTCCTCTGGCCCGGCTCCCCGTTTGGTGTCCGCAATTTAACCGGAAGCTGGGTTCATGGCGGCCCCTTGTCCTTCCTTCTCTATGCGGCCAGCATGATCGGAGGCAAGCGCGGTTTCATCTGTCATAACTTACCGTTGTTCCTGGTTTTTCCTGCCGTGGCGATGCTCCTGCGATGGAACCGGGAGGACCGAAAGGCGGTTCTGTGGGCGCTGGGTAGCTGCGTCGGCACCTGGCTTTTGTACGCGGCCACATCAAACAACTCTTCCGGGCAATGCTGCTCCATCCGCTGGTTTGTACCGCTCCTGGCCCCTGCCTATTACATCCTGGCGCTGTGTTTGAAATGCTATCCCGAATACCAACTTGATTTCGTGCTCCTCAGTGCCTGGGGTGTGATCCTGGTTCTTTTCATGCACGAAGGGCCGTGGATCACGCACATGGTCCCGTACTTTTGGCCGATCCAGGTCGCCGCGCTGCTCAGCTGGGGCGTCCGTCATCACTACCGACGCCGAGCCGCGTCCTTCTCCGCGGTCGGCGACGCTTTTCAGAAGCGTTCCACTCAAGAGTCCTTCCGCGAAGCGTCCCTAACCGGGACGTGATGCGATCCTTTACCGCTCTTGTATCCACTACGCAACATCCGTATACTACTGGGTTGGGTATTCTTCCCCCAGGAGCAGCGGTTTGTTCGTTATGGATAACAGCACCATCGTCATCCGCGGCGCCCGCGAGCACAACCTTCGCAACGTCAACCTCGATCTGCCGCGCGACCGGCTTATCGTCTTCACTGGCGTCAGCGGCTCCGGCAAAAGCTCTCTGGCCTTCGACACCCTCTACGCCGAAGGACAGCGCCGCTACGTCGAGTCGTTGTCTAGCTATGCCCGCCAGTTCCTTGGCCAACTGCAAAAACCGGATGTCGATTACCTCGCCGGCCTATCTCCCGCCATCAGCATCCAGCAGAAAGCAGCCGGCCGCAATCCGCGTTCTACCGTCGGCACCATCACGGAGATTTACGATTACCTGCGCGTCCTGTACGCACGCATCGGTCAGGGGCATTGTCCCGTCTGTGGCCGACCCATCACGGCTCAGACGCGGGAACAGATTCTCTCCCGAATCCTTGCGCTGCCTGAAGGAACGCGTTTCCTGGTCCTGGCGCCGGTCGTACGCGGTCAAAAGGGCGAGTACAAGGATCTGTTCGCGGATATGCTTAAGCGCGGCTTCGTCCGTGCCCGCGTCGATGGCCAAGTCGTGCGTCTGACCGACGACCTGAAGCTCGACCGCCGGATTAAACACAACATCGAGATCGTCATCGACCGGCTGAAGAACGATTCCGGAGTGCGTTCGCGCTTGGCCGAGGCGATCGAGCAAGCGCTGGGTCTGGCCGAAGGATCGCTCATCATCGCGGTGGAACCGAGCGATGAACGCGAAGAGGGCGAAGACATCCTCTTCTCGGCCCACTACGCCTGCACGCATTGCAACAAAAGTTATGAACCGCCCAGCCCGCAGCTTTTCAGCTTCAACAGCCCGCACGGCATGTGTCCGGACTGCGACGGCCTGGGTACGCGTTATTCATTCGATCCCGGTTTGCTCATACCCGATCCGTCGGTCAGTTTCTTCAACGGGGCCATTCCCTTGGTCGGCAAACTGCGCGGCATGGGCCGTTGGCGACGGCACATTTACGAAGGGGTGGCCCAGACGCTGAACATCGACCTGAAAACGCCGTGGCAGCGCCTGCCGCGTGAACACCAGGATTGGCTCCTATATGGCAGCGGCGATCGGCACATTACTTACGAATGGAAACAGCGTAATGGTGCTGTCTGGAAACACGGAGATAAATGGGAAGGCATCATCCCCCAGCTGCTTAGCAGCTTCAAAAAGACGGCTGCCGGTCCCCGACGATTGCAGCTGGAAAAGTACATGCGCGTCGTCCGCTGCCCGACCTGCGACGGCCAGCGACTCAACCCCCAGGCTCGCGCCGTCCGGGTCGGCGGCAAGACTCTCGTGGAGGTGTGTGCCCTGCCCGTCGGCGACCTTGCCGCCTGGCTCGATCCGCGAACGGGCGACCTCGAAAAGACCTTGACGCCCTTGCAACAAACCATCGCTGGCGAGGTGCTGAAGGAATTGCGCGGCCGGGTCGGTTTCCTCCTCAATGTGGGTCTACACTATCTGACGCTCGATCGCAGCGCCCCGACTCTTTCGGGCGGCGAGGCGCAGCGCATCCGCCTGGCGGGCCAGATCGGGTGCGGCTTGGTCGGCGTCCTTTACATCCTCGATGAGCCGAGCATCGGGCTGCACCCGCGCGACAACGAGCGTCTCCTCAGCAGCTTGCTCCGTCTGCGCGACATGGGTAACACCGTCGTCGTCGTCGAACACGACGAGGAAACAATGCGGGCCGCGGACTATCTCGTCGATTTCGGCCCCGGCCCCGGCGTACGCGGCGGCGAAGTGGTGGCGGCCGGTACCTACGCCGATGTCGTTGCCAATACTGCGAGCCTCACGGGACAATACCTCTCTGGCGCCAAGCAAATCGCCGTGCCGAAACTGCGCCGGCCGCACATGGACAACAACCTGTGCATCGTCGGCGCCCGCCATCACAACCTGAAGAACATCACGGTCGAGATTCCGCTCGGTCTGTTCGTCTGCATCACCGGCGTCAGCGGGTCCGGTAAGAGTTCACTCATCAACGACATCCTCAAGCAAGGTCTGTGGCAACGCTACCACGCTTCCGGGCCAGCGAAAGACGCCGACGAAGACGAAC
This sequence comes from uncultured Planctomycetota bacterium, assembly GCA_963767535.1. Classification (GTDB taxonomy): domain Bacteria; phylum Planctomycetota; class Planctomycetia; order Gemmatales; family Gemmataceae; genus JAJPHU01. The sequence continues at coordinate 369,760 of CAVYEC010000003.1, read as the reverse complement.
CGGCCAACGGCAAAAGTATCCCGGTGGGCGAACACGACCGGATCACGGGAACCGAGCAGATCGACAAGGTCATTGACATCGACCAGTCGCCGATCGGCCGGACGCCGCGTTCCAATCCCGCGACCTACATCAAGGTCTTCGACGAGATCCGCAGCCTGTTCGCCGAGTTGCCGGAGGCCAAGATACGCGGCTATCAACCGGGCCGCTTCAGCTTCAACAAGCCGGGCGGCCGCTGCGAGGCGTGCGAGGGCAACGGCTCCAACAGGCTCGAGATGGATTTCCTGGCCGACGTGTGGGTGACGTGTCCGGTCTGCGAGGGCCGGCGCTTCAACCGTGAGACCTTGCAAGTCCGCTTCAAGGGCAAGAACATCCACGACGTGCTGGAGATGGACGTGCAGGAGGCTCTGGAGCACTTCCAGCATGTGCCCAAAATTCGCGGCATGTTGCAAACACTGCACGATGTCGGTTTGGATTACATCAAGCTCGGCCAGCCCGCCCCCACCCTGTCCGGCGGCGAAGCGCAGCGTATCAAATTGGCCCGCGAATTGTGCCGCCGGGCGACCGGGCGGACGTTGTACATCCTCGACGAGCCGACCACTGGACTGCACTTCGACGACATTCACAAATTGTTACAGGTGTTGCACGGCTTCGTCGCGGCGGGCAACACGGTCGTCGTGATCGAGCACAATTTGGATGTGATCAAAACGGCGGACTGGATCATCGACCTCGGCCCGGAGGGTGGCAGCGGCGGCGGCGAGGTCGTTGTCGTCGGGACGCCGGAACAGGTCGCCGATTGCGAGAGTTCCTTTACCGGCCAGGCCCTCCGACCCGTCCTGGAGCCGAAGAAAAACGGACGCAAGAAGACCGCGAAACGACGAAAGCTCACCGGAGATCGTGTCCCGAAGGAGGAAATTCGTCATCTCGTCGTGCAGGGTGCGCAGCAGCACAACTTGCGGAATTTGACCGTCGAGCTGCCGCGCGAACAGATGAGCGTTTGTTGCGGCCCGAGCGGTTCGGGCAAAAGCTCGCTGGCCCTGGACACGATTTACGCCGAAGGCCAGCGCCGCTACATCGAATCGCTGTCGGCTTATGCACGCCAGTTCCTCGGCCAGATGCAGAAGCCGAAAGTCGAGCACGTCAGCGGCCTGTCGCCGGCCATCAGCATCGAGCAGAAGACGACGAGCAAAAGTCCGCGCTCCACGGTCGGCACCGTCACCGAGGTGTACGACTACTTGCGCGTCCTCTTCGCCCGGCTGGGGCAGCCCTACTGCCCGCATTGCCAGATTCCCATCGGCACGCAGACGACGGACGAGATCATCGAGCGCATTCTGTCGCTGCCGGAGGGGAGCAAGCTGTACCTCATGGCCCCGCTGGAGCGGCGCGGGCAGGAGAAGTACGACGCCCTATTCGACGAGGTTCGCCGCAGCGGTTTCGTCCGGATGCGGGTTGACAAGCGTTCGTACAACATCGAGGAGCCGCCCCCTATCGATCATCGCCGCAAGCATCTGGTCGAGGTCGTGGTCGATCGCGTGGTGGTGCGGCCCAATCAGCGGACGCGCATCGCCGATGCGGTCGAGGCGGGTTTGGACCTGGGTCGCGGCGTGCTGCATGTGGCCCACGTTGAGGACGGCAAGGAGGAGCCGGACTGGCGCGTCGAGCGCTACAGCCAGCACTTCGCCTGCGATCGCTGCGGCCGAAGTTTCGAGCCGCTGAATCCGCATCACTTTTCGTTCAACAGCCCGCTCGGCTGGTGTCCGACCTGCGAAGGTCTGGGCGTCCAGCAAGGTGCCAGTCCCGCCCTGCTGATCCGCGATCCCCGACGCTCGCTGCGCGACGGCGCACTGGCCGCCTGGCCGGACTTGACGGCGAACCCCACGTTCGTGCGGTTCGCGGAAGCTCTGGCGCGACATGCCGGCTTCTCACTGGATACGCCGTTTGCAGCGCTGACGGCCGCCCAGCAGCACATCATTCTGCACGGCACGGGAGACGCCTGGATCGAGCTTGAACCATCGTCCGACGAAGGCCAACCGGATCAAGGTGTGCGCTTTCAGTACAAAGGTTTGTTCCCCGCCATCGACGAGGCGGCGCGCGTCAGTCCCGCATACCGGCAGCGTCTGGATCATCTCGTCAGTGAAGTCGCTTGCTCTACCTGCAATGGGTCGCGCTTGCGGGAGGATGCCGCCGCTTGCCGGCTACCCTTTGGCACCGATCGCCCTGCCCTTACGCCCGGTCAGCTCTGCGCCCTACCCTTGGATGAGACGCTCGATCTCTTCAAGTCGTTGCGGCTGACGCAAGGTCAGCAGCAAGTCGCCGGCGAGCTGTTGCGCGAGGTGCGCAACCGGCTGCAATTTCTCGTCGATGTCGGCCTGGATTACTTAACGCTGTCGCGTCCGGCTCCCACGCTGTCCGGCGGCGAGTCGCAGCGCATCCGCCTGGCCAGTCAGATCGGCAGCGGGCTGACGGGCGTTCTCTATGTGCTCGATGAGCCGACCATCGGGTTGCACCCGCGCGACAATCGGCGTCTGCTCGCGGCCTTGCAACACCTGCGCGACCTCGGCAACACGCTGATCCTGGTGGAGCATGACCGCGAGGTGATCGCCTCCGCCGATTATCTGCTCGACTTCGGCCCTGGCGCCGGCGACCGCGGCGGCGACATCACAGCCCGCGGAACCGTCAAGCAGGTGCTGCGCAGCAAATCCTCGCTCACGGGTCAGTACCTTTCCGGCAAGAAGTCGATCCCCGTACCGACCAACCGCCGGATGCCGACACCGAAAGGAAAAGGCCAGCCCCGGTCCTCTCCTTCGGGAGCCTGGTTGACCGTCAAGGGCGCCCGCCAGAACAACTTGCAGAACCTCGACGTGGCCTTCCCATTAGCGGCATTCATCGCCGTCACCGGCGTCAGCGGCTCCGGCAAAAGTTCATTGGTCAACGAGGTTCTCTATTTGACACTGGCCCGTCGCCTGCACCGCGCCCGCACCGCCGCCACCGCCCACGACGACATCCTCGGCCTGGAACACATCGACAAGGTCATCAACGTCGATCAGGATCCGATCGGCAACACGCCCTCCTCCAACCCCGCCACGTATACGGGCGTTTTCGACCTGATCCGCCAGTTGTTCGCCCAACTACCCGAGTCAAAAGTGCGCGGCTACCGTCCGCAGAGATTCAGCTTCAACAAGCCGGGCGGTCGCTGCGAGGCGTGCGAAGGCAACGGCCAGAAAAAGATCGAAATGCACTTCCTCCCCGACGTGTGGGTCGAATGCGACGTCTGCAACGGGCAGCGCTACAACCCGGAGACGTTGGCCGTTCGATACAAGGGCTTCTCGATCGCCGACGTGCTGACCATGCGCGTCCACGAAGCCCTGGAACTATTCGCCAACTTGCCGAAGATCCGCCGCGTCTTGCAGACGCTCGCCGACGTGGGACTCGATTACCTGTCGCTGGGACAGGCCGCCCCGACACTGTCCGGCGGCGAGGCCCAGCGCGTGAAGTTGGCCGCCGAGCTGTCCCGGCCGAGCACCGGACGCACCCTGTACCTCCTCGACGAGCCGACCACCGGGCTGCACTTCGACGACATCCACAAATTGCTCGACGTCCTCAACCGCCTGGTCGATCTCGGTAACACCGTCCTCGTCGTCGAGCACAACCTGGATGTAATCAAGACGGCCGACTGGATCATCGATCTCGGTCCGGAAGCCGGTCCCGACGGTGGCCGTATTGTGATCCAGGGCACGCCGGAAGAAGTCATCAAGGCGACCAGCACCAGCCACACCGCCGCCGCCCTCGCTCCCATCCTGTCGGCCGGCCCGCACGTCGAGCGGACCATCTACGATCCCCATGCCGCCGAGGCCCCGCGCGTGGACGATCTCGAGCTGGAGGCCGTCGGCAAGGACGCGGCCATGCCGTGGCAGACGGACGGCCGGCGCTGGCACACCGTCGAACGAGTCACCAACGAGGGCAAAGCCTGCCGCTGGGAGGGCCACATCCTCGATTGGATCGACGAGCGCCATCCATGAACTGGGCGACTTCAGCGACACGGCCTGGGACCAGCGCTCGGTGGTCGAGATCGCCGCCCCCGTTCGCACGCAGGGTTGGTTTCTTCACGCCATGACCGGAATGGAATGGTTGCTGCGGCTAGTCTTCCGCGTCGAAAAGAATCGTTTCAAGGACGCAGACCTCGTGCGCCGGCTGGGTATCCGTCCGCTCAACGAAACGGAGGGACTGGAAGTCTACGGCAGCAACGAGCGCGTCTGGACGACGAATCATAAAGGACCGTGGCAATCCGTAACGGTGCTGGTGCATCGACTGGCTGAAGTCGATACCCCGGCGTTCCGCGAGTTCCTGACCGAAGCCGTCGAATCGTTCCACAAAAACCTGAAGCGCCTGCGGACCAAGCCGGAAGATGTGATGCCGTGGAAGATCAACGGCGAACGCTGGCACCTCGGCGACAAAGGCTTCCCGCCCGGCAAAAAGCTGCGCTGGGACCGGGCGCTTTTGACGCGCCTCTTGCAAGTGGTGCGTGAGGTGGAACCGGGACTCGAAGTGCGCTGGGACGCGCACGACGCCATCACGCTGCGCGTGCCAGGTGTCGGCCGGGCCTGGGCGCAGTGGCGGACCAAAAAGGCCGTGGCCCTGGAGTGTCACTTCCTGGGCAAGAAGGGACAGTTCAACCTCAGCCGGGTCGAGGACCTCGGCGTGGCGCCCAACATCGGCACGCAGCGCAAGGACGGCGATCTTTTGTCCCTGCACTTCCAGCGCTTGGACCCGACACAGACGGCCCGGCTGAAAGAATTGCTCGCGGAACACCTGGAAGGTTTCCGTGAAGTGTTCGGCAAACCCGCGGCGGCGGAGAAGTGAGCAAGAACGTGTGGAAGATCTCATTCGGCGAGATCGATTCCCTCGATTCATCTCGGAATCCGCCATAAGTGCAGCATCGCGTCGTCGCCTCCGCAAACGGCCTGCGTTCCATCGGGCGAAAAGGCGGTGGACCACAGGAGCTTACGAGCTTCCCGGAAACAGCGGATCTCGCCGCCCGTGTTCACATCCCATAGCCGCATCGTTCGATCCGCGCCGCCCGACAACGCTCGGTTTCCGTCTGGCGAGAAGCAGACCGTCCACACAAAGTCATTGTGTCCGACAAACCGGCGGATTTCCTGTCCCGTGGAGACGTCCCACAAACGCACCGTGTGGTCCCAACTTCCGGTAAGGACGTGTCGGCCGTCCGGGGAGACGGCCACGCTGACGACGCCGTCCGAGTGCCCCTGGAAACAGCGGACTCGCCGTCTGGTTCGCAAGTCCCAAAGGCACGCCGTCCCGTCCTTACTGGCCGACATGGCATGACGGCCCGTCGGGCAGAACGCCACGCTGTAGACGCAATCCCGATGCCCCTCGTAGCAGCGCAATACCACGCCGCTTGCGAGATCCCAGAGCCGCACAGTGTGATCGTCGCCGCCTGTCAGGAACCGTCGGCCGTCAGGCGACAGTGCGACGCAATTCACATCTCGTGTATGTCCCTCAAAACGGCGCAGTTCCACCCCCCGGATCACGTCCCAATAGCGGATTGTCCGGTCGTAACTCGCCGAGAGTACCCGTGAGCCGTCTGCGCTGAATGCCACGCAGCGCACCAGGCCCGCATGTCCTTGCAAGTGGAGCAACTCCTGACCACTGGTCGCGCTCCACAGGCGGAGGGTACGGTCCTGGCTGGCCGACAGGAGGAGCCGGCCATTTGGTGAGAAGGCCACGCACATTACCCGCGCCGTATGCCCTTTCATCACCCGGAGGAGGTCGTTTTCCGGGGCGGCTCGCGGAACCGGTGCGGACAGTGAGAGAGCCAGGCAAAGGCCGCAGTGGAACACGGTTTACCCCCGCTTGGACGATCAGTGGTATGACGAATTGCAAAATCGTATGATAACTCCAACGGCCGGAATGCGAGAGGGGAGAGTGAGGTGAACATGGGATGGCGATTCGGCTTGATCTTGGTAGGACTGGGAGGGTTTGCGAGTTCTGCGGCGGCGCATTTCAACATGCTGTTGCCTCAAACCGCCACGGCGAAGAAGGGCCAAGCCCTCACTTTCACCTACCAATGGGGCCATCCCTTCGAGCATCAACTGTTCGATGCCCCCTCTCCCCAGAGCCTAATCGTTCTCGCCCCCGATGGCAAGAAATCCGAACTGACAGACCAACTCGAAAAGACCACACGCAAGGGCGAGGCCCGGGAAGTGACGGCCTTTCAATTGCGTTTCACGCCGAAAGAGCGAGGCGACTACGTCTTTGTCCTGCGAACACCTCCCATCTGGATGGAGGAGGATGGCGAATTCCGGCAAGACACGGTGAAGGTGGTCCTGCACGTCCAGGCGCAGAAAGGTTGGGACGCGGCCGCCTCGGACGACTTTGAGGTTGTGCCGCTGACTCGCCCTTACGGACTGCGTCCGGGCATGGTCTTTCAAGCCCAGGTCCATCCGCGGCTAAAGGAAGACCGAATGCGTCCGGGCACATTGGTCGAAATCGAACGCTACAACGCCGCGCCTCCCGCGAAACTTCCTCCGGACGAGCACATCACGCGAACCGTCAAGACCGATCCCAACGGCGTGGCCACGACTACGCTGACCGAGCCGGGTTGGTGGTGCCTGACGGCGGCCCGTCCGCTGGGGACGCGCATGCGCGAGGGTAAGGTTTATCCGGTGCGGCAACGTTGCACTTTGTGGGTATTCGTGGACGAACCCGCTCCACAGGAGTGATTCGAGGAGCTTTATGGGTGGGATGGCGGTTTCGTTGGGGCTGCCCTGGGCGGTCCACATCTCCGATGGCGTGCTGACCGTCCCCTGGCTGGCCGGCGGTTTCGTTGTCGCGGGAGTACTCGTCTTGCTGGCGGCGTTCCAGTTGCGCGACGAGGAGATTCCGCGCATCGCCGTCCTCAGCTCGGCTTTCTTCGTCGCCACCTTGATGCACCTGCGTTTGGGACCGACGAGCGTTCATTTGCTCCTCAACGGCCTGGTCGGCGTCGTGCTGGGTCGCCGGGCGCCTCTGGCGATCCTCATCGGCCTGGGGCTGCAAGCGGCCCTCCTGGGCCACGGCGGATTTTACACGCTCGGCATCAATACCTGTGTTCTGACCTTGCCGGCGTTGCTGGCCGGCTGGATGTTCGCGGCCCTCTGGCGTCTGCCGCGAATGCGTCGCGAGTCGGGCGCGTTTCTCTGGTTTTTCGGCTGCATCATTGGCATGACCTCGGTGCTAGCGACCCTCATCCTGAATGCCGTGGTCCTCTTCTGGGGCGGCGCGGAAGATTGGAATGCGATTGTCTGGTTTGTGTTTTACGCTCACCTTCCCATCGTCGTACTCGAAGGCGTCGTTCTCGGCTTCACAGTGAGCTTTCTGGGTCGCGTCAAACCGGAGATGCTCGGAATCCCCCCGGAAGCCTTGCGTAAGTGGCATACGCCAAAACAGGCGGCGGCGGACGATCCGCAAACCGTCACCCGAACTCAAACGGAGCCGGACTCGTCCGTGTATGGGGACATCCATAGGAGCCACCCCCCTGCCCTGCTCCTCGCCGCACTCACGATTTTGCTTGCCGCCGATCCCGTCTATGCTCATAGCCCTCAGGCCGACTTTACGGTTCTCCCGAATCGGTACATACAGATCGAGGGTTGGTTCGATCCCGGTGCTCACCCGATGAAAGGAGCGAAAGTGCAGGTTTTTCGCCCGGAAAAACGTCTGCTCATTCAAGGGCAATTGAACGACGAGGGGCGATTTGAATTCCAGTACCCGATCGCGGAACAATTGGAAGTAGTTGTCTCCGCTGGCGCGGGGCATCGCACCTCCTTCGTCATCCCCCGTGAAAAGCTGGACCCAGACCAGGGCCCCCTGTCCGGTGCGGACGCTGCGCCGCAACAACAGAAAGGCTCTCCCTTGTCGCTCGATCAGCGCTCGGCCTGGCGCGAGCGTTTTAAAGATGCCCTCCTCGGAGTCACGTTCTTGCTAGCCCTTTCCGCTTTCCTTCTCAGCTGGCGCAGCGCGAAAACTCAAGGCCTGAAAAGTCTTGCTTGTATCTCATGGAATTTGCGGTAATCTCGATCGGCAACTGCCAAGCCGCCCGGGTTTTCGAACAACCGAGAGGACCGCCATGAATCCGCACAAGACTCGCCTCACGCGCCGTCGCTTCGTTCAAGGGGCCGCTGCCGCCGGCCTGACGCTACCGATCTGCGCAACGGTCTCCGCTCGCGCCGACGACAAAAAAACGACACCGGCCAACGATCGCCTCACGCTGGGTTTCATCGGCGTGGGGACGCAGAATCGCGGCCATCTGCACCACTTTCTCGGCCAGGCCGACGTTCAAGTCCTGGCCGTTTGCGACGTGGACACCAACCGCCGGGAGAATGCGAAAAAGACCGTCGAGCAGCGCTACGGCGAGAAAAACAAAAGCGGCTCATACATGGGCTGCACGGCCTACAACGACTTCCGCGAGCTGCTCGCCCGCAAAGACATCGACGCGGTCGTCATCGCCACGCCGGACCATTGGCACGCGATCCCCGTCCTGGAGGCGTGTCGCGCCGGCATGGATATTTACTGCGAAAAGCCGCTGTCGTTGACCATCCATGAGGCCAAGGCGATGCGCGACGCCGTACGCAAATACGCCCGTGTTTTCCAGACGGGAAGCCAGCAACGGTCGGACAAGGAGTTCCGCTTGGCTTGTGAGCTGGTGCGGAGCGGTCGCGTTGGCAAACTGAAGACGGTTTATGTCAACGTCGGCGGCCCGAGCAAGCCGTGCGATCTGTCGGAGGAGCCGGCCGAACCCGGTCTCGACTGGGAGCGCTGGCTGGGACCGGCGCCGAAGCGGCCGTACAATTCGGTGCTCAGTCCGCGCGGCGTTCACAAGCATTTCCCCAACTGGCGCAACTACCGCGAATACTCCGGAGGCATGATGACCGACTGGGGTGCCCACCACTTTGACATCGCGCAATGGGCGCTCGGCATGGACGAATCGGGACCCGTCGAAATCATTCCGCCCGACGATCCCAAGGCCCAAAAAGGGCTTCGCTATCGTTACGCCAACGGAGTCGAGGTCATACACGCCGACAAGGATGATGCCGGGAAAAACGTTCGCGGCCTTACCTTCGTCGGCAGCGACGGCAAGGTGTTCGTCGATCGCGGGTATTTGGCCAGTTCTCCGGCGGACATCATCAAGCAACCGCTCGGAGTGCATGACGTGCGTCTGTACAAGTCGCCGGGCCATCAACGCGATTGGATTGAGTGCGTCCGTTCGCGCCGCCGACCCCTCTGTGATGTGGAGATCGGCGCCCGCTCCGTGACGGTCTGCCATCTGGGCAACCTGGCGTACTGGAACCATCGCAAACTGCGCCGGGATCCGGAGCACTGGCGATTTGTGGGCGACACCGAAGCCGATAAATGGCTCGACCGGGAGCGAAGTGAACCGTGGCAACTGCCCACCGTTTGAGTCTCGATTCTGTCTGTACAGGGAATACTCGCCGGCCTCACCAAGTGAGGCCGGCGAGAGAATCCCCATTAGTAAGGACAACGGTTGTGCGCTGCCTCTTGGTTCGGATGTGTTTGTTGTGTATGGCGGTTTCTTCCGCAGCCACGGCCGAGGAACCGTTATTCGCACCGGGAGGGAAACTGAAGGTTGAAGCCGGCGACGGCATCGGCGGAGAGGGACCGGCCTGGCATCCGCGGCTAGGGATTGTGTGCAGCGGCAACGGAAACATCTCGCAACTCGACCGCGACGGCAAGGTGCGTATCTATCGGAAGGATGCGGGGACGAATGGGTTGCTGTTCGATTCTCAGGGCCGGCTGCTCGCCTGCGAGCCGAGACAGCGGCGCGTCACGCTGACGGAACTAGACGGCAAAATCACCGTTTTGACCGATCTCTACGAAGGAAAGCGTTACAACCAACCCAACGATCTCACGGTTGATTCGCGTGGGCGCGTTTATTTCTCCGACCCGCGCTATGGCGGCCGCGAAGGGATGGAGATTCGCGATAATCAGGGCCGAACCATCGAAGGCGTTTATCGCATTGACCCCGATGGCAAAGTCACGCGCATCCTCGGCCGCGAAGTCGAACGACCCAACGGTGTGCTCGTCTCCGCGGAGGATCGGTATCTGTACGTCGCAGACAACAATAACAACTCCAAAGGCGGTGCGCGGAAACTCTGGCGATTCGATCTTCGTAAGGACGGGACGGTTGCCCTGGAGAGCCGCAAGCTTCTTTATGATTGGGGCGAAGGGCGTGGCCCCGACGGAGTCAAGCAGGATCAGCAGGGGCGTCTGTACGTCGCGGCGGGACTGAACAAGCGGAATCCGCCCTTCGAGCCGGATCCCAAAATCAAAGGGGGAATCTATGTCCTCAGTCCGGTGGGAAAGTTGCTCGCTTTTCTACCTGTCCCGCGCGATGAGGTCACAAATTGCGCATTTGGCGGGGACGATCTAAAAACGCTCTATATCACGGGAGGCGGTACGCTGTATAGCATCCGCACGACCACGCCTGGTCGGGTGATCTGGCCGCTTCAGAAATAACCACCAAACCGAATCGGATTACGTTCCCATTGGGAAGACTTCTTCGAGCGGCACTTCCCACTGCCCCAAACCGACGCTCACCAGAGCTATATTGCGCTTGAAATCGACGCGGACGACGCGTCCCGGTTTGTCGAAACGCGGCACACGCACCACATCGTTGGGCTGCAACTTCAGACGCGCTTCGCGTAGAGCATCGGCTTCTTCTTTTTCACGCTCCAGCCGTTCCGTTGTTTCACGCAATTCCGCCCGCTGGCGTTCGGCTTCGTGCTGGGCCACGAGCGCTTCCTCACGGGCTTTCTCCGCCTCCTCGCGCAATCGCTGCAACTGGGCCATTTCGGGGCCGCGGCGCTGACGGCGACGTAGATAGCGATGTGCACGGCGAACAAGGTCGCGCGGCAACTTCAACCGCCGAGCGATTTGCAGCGCGTTGCTCATGCCGTATTGACCGATCTGCAGCCGATACGTGGGCCGTAGCGTCTCCACATCGAACTCGACTGCACCGTTCTCGGCACGTTCGTTGTGAAAGGCATAGGTTTTCAGGTCGCCGAGATGCGTCGTCACCATCGCCCGGCAGCCGATGCGATCGAGTTCATCGAGAATGGCCCTTCCGAGGGCCGCCCCTTCGGTCGGATCCGTTCCCGCCCCCAACTCATCCAGTAGCACCAGGCTCGGCGAATCCACTTCCCGGAGGATATAGGTGATGCGAGAGACGTGGGAACTGAACGTGCTGAGGGATTGCTCCAGGCTCTGCTCGTCGCCGATGTCGGCGAGGACGTGGTGGAAGACCGGGACATTGCTCCCCTCGCCGGCCGGGATGTGCATGCCCGATTGCGCCATCAGACACAAAAGGCCGGCCGTCTTGAGACACACCGTTTTGCCGCCGGTGTTCGGTCCCGTAATGATAAGTAGGTTGAAACCGAAACCGAGGCGGATGTCGATGGGGACAACGGTGCGAGGTGGACGAGGAGATGCTTGGGGAGTCGTCTGATTTTCGCTCGATGAATCGGGTGTTGATGGTTCCGAAGGTTTGTTCGATCGTTGCTCTTCGCGGAAGAGGTATTCGAGCAGGGGATGCCGTGCCTGCCGAAGCCATAGTTGCCCCTCCATGTTGATTTCGGGAGCATACATCCCATACTCGCGACTGAAGCGAGCCTTTGCGGTGATAAGATCAAGTCGGGCGAGGATATCGATGGCGAAGGAAAGCGGCTTGGCGACACGGGCGACTTCGCCGCTGAGACGACGCAGAACGCGGCGTATTTCGCGGTCTTCCTCACCTTTGAGGACAGCTCGTTCGGCGCTGAGATTGGCGATGCCGGCCGGCTCGATGAACAGCGTTTCGCCCGAGCTGCTGGTACGGTGGACAACGCCTTGCAGCTTATGCCGGTGATTGACGGCGACCGGCAAGACGTAATGATCGCCGCTGACGGTGGCGTTGGGATAACGTAGGATCTTGCGGAGTTCGGGATCGCGGAGGAGCCGGCGAATCTGATTCTGTACGCGCTCATCGACATCGCCGAGCTTCTGGCGAACCTGGGCCAACTCCCGACTGGCCATGTCGAGAACATGGCCTCGGCCGTCGATACAGCCGGCGATCGTCTTGGCGACCGGACCCAGATCCTCGATGGGCGCGATCAGGTCCGCCAGGTTCTGCTGCTGATCGCCGAGCCTCATGCGATAGCGATAGATGTTGCCGGTGCAAGCGAGAGTGTCGGCCACTTCCAAGAGTTGCTCGATTGTCAGTTGCGCTCCGATGGCGGCGCGGCGCACGATTAGTCGCACATCATGCAGCCCGCCGAAGGGCGGCGCCAACCCTTGACCGAGGGCATCGGCCATTTCGCCGACCAGGACCAACTCGCTGCGGATGCGTTCGGCGTCGATACCCGGTTCGAGCTGGCGTGCCAGCTCCTTGCCGAGCGAGCAGGCGGCGTAACCGGCCAGCAGTTCACGGATCTTGTTAAATTCCAAAAGCTCAAGCGTATGAGCGTCCATCATCACCGTAGCGTTCATGAATGCGAGGACAACCCGACCGGAGGACGGGTTCGGAGGAATAATTCTGCGGCCTTGGCTCAGCCTCTCTCGGCGGGGATAACGCCGATATGTTCCTCCTTTTAGGAATTGTAACGGTTCGGATCGCTTCCGGAACAGTGCGGTCCGGACGTGTCCCCTGCAGCGTGCTCAATCGTTCCCTCATCGAAAGCTTCGTCTTGAAACCTTTCGCTATAACAATCCGTATGACAAAGCATCCCGACGTACTGATCCTCGGCGGCGGAGTCATCGGACTGACGACGGCTTGGTTCCTGACGGAAGCCGGTCTGCGTGTCGCGATCATGGATAAGGGTGATTTCGGCCAGCAGGCTTCCTGGGCCGCGCCGGCATCATCTCCCCCAGCGATCCGGCCCACGCGCGGACACCGCTCGATCTGCTTCGCGCGCACAGTTCGGCCATGTACCCTGCCCTCTCGCAGAAGTTGCGCGAGCAAACGGGGATCGACAATGGTTATTTCGTCTGCGGTGGATTGGAACTGTTCGACAGTGCCGCGGATACGCCTTCCGACGAATGGCGGGGCGAGGGCATTGCCTTCCGCGAGGTAGGCGCCGACGAATTGCAACGTCTCCAGCCCGGTCTCGCTCCCTATGCGGATCGAGCGTATTATCTTCCGGATATGGCCCAGGTGCGCAACCCGCGGCATCTCAGGGCGCTGAAGACAGCCTGTGCGAAGTGTGGAGCTGAACTGATTGCCGATTGCCCTGTGCGACGCATCCTGAGGGGAGGCGACCACATTGATGGGATTGAGACGGATCGCGGTCGGCTCACGGCTGGGAAATACATCGTAGCGACGGGAGCCTGGACGGATGCTCTGCTGGAACCGATGGGCTGGCGACCTGGCATCCGGCCGGTGCGCGGGCAAATCGCACTGTTGAATACCGGCATTTCGGGCATCCGTCCGCTTGTGCTGCATGGCAAACGTTATCTCGTGCCGCGCGGCGATGGCCGCATACTCGTCGGTTCCACGGAGGAAGATGCCGGATTCGATCCGCGGCCCACCGCTTCAGCCATCGCCGACTTGCTCGCTCTGGCCACATCCCTATTGCCGGAGTTGACGAACGCGACTGTCGAACGCTGTTGGGCCGGCTTGCGGCCCGGTAGTCCCGACGGCAAACCGTATCTGGGTCTCATACCCGGCATCGATAATCTCTTCATCGCCGCCGGCCACTTCCGGGCCGGTATTCAACTCTCGCCGGCGACCGGCATGGTGATGAAGCAACTCATTTTGGGGGAGAAACCGACGATCCCGCTGGACGAGTTCCGGCTCGACCGTCCCCTCTCACCGCCGATCCAGTCTGCATTTCGATCCTGAGACGTTTGGGGTAAAATGAGCGCCATCGGCCATCGGCTATTCTCCAAAGCCGATGGCCGATAGCGGAGAGCCGACATGGAAACACTCACGGCGCGGGCGCTGACGGCGCAGCTCGCCGCCGACCTTGGCTGGCTGGAGCAGCACTGCCGCAAACAACCCGACCAGGCGCGGGCGGCAGGCCGATTGCGCCTGGCGGCCGCGCTGGTGCGCAACTGTATCGGCCCTCTACTCGACGATCAGCCGCCGGTGCCCCTTCATGTCGTCGTGGTCGGCGGGGCGGGCGCGGGCAAATCCACAGTCGCCAACCTGCTCAGCGGCGCCGTCGCGGCGGAAGCCAACGCGCAGGCCGGTTTCACCCGCCATCCCATTGCCTACACCACGGCCAACGGACCACTTAACTGGGCGGGCCACCTCGGCTTTCTAGGACCGCTACAACCTCTCACGGTGGCCAGTCCGTCCAGCCTGGATGAAGACGTTTATCAGGTCCGCCGCATCGCCGCCGATCCGACCGGCTCCGAGTTGCTTAAGGATGTCAAGGATGTCATCGTCTGGGATTGCCCCGACATGACGACCTGGGCGGCGGGTAACTATATCCCCCGCCTGATGGAGGCGGCGGCATTGGCCGACATTATCGTCTATGTCGCCTCGGACGAGCGTTACAACGACGAGGTGCCGACGCAGTTCCTTCACCTGCTGTTGCAGACGGGCAAACCCGTCGTCGTTTGCCTGATGAAAATGCGCGAGGCAGACGCCCCGGAAATCGTGGCCCATTTTCGCAAGGAAGTGGGTAGCCATCTACCGCATCCTCCCGGCGGGGGCGTCGTCAGCACCCTCGCCATCCCGTATCTGACGCCGGCCCAACTCGCCGACCCCGCTCGCCAGGCGGCCCGCTACCGCATTCCATTGCTCAATCAAGTGGCCGTCCTCGGCACGCCTCCGCAGGCCGCGCGGCGGCGAACCGTGCAGGGCGCCAGCCAGTTCCTCGTTCGCCACTGCGAGCAACTGCTGTCCGTCGCCCAACACGATCTCCGCGCCATGCAAAGCTGGCAGGCCGTCGTCGTCGCGGGGCAAGCGGAATTCGAGCAGCGTTACTACCGCGAATACCTGACCAGCGAGAAGTTCCGCGGTTTCGATGAAGCCCTCGTCCGCCTGATGGAACTTCTGGAATTGCCCGGCGTCGGCAAGGTGGTCAGCGGCACACTCTTCGTATTGCGCACGCCCTACCGTCTGCTGAAGGGGCTGGTCAACAAGGCGATCAGCCGGCCGGATGCTCCGAGCCGGCCGGAACTACCGATCCTCGACGACGCGTTGAACGGCTGGATCGATCTGCTCCGTAGGGAAGCAGCCCGCCACGACGACGACCACGCTCTGTGGGCGCATGTGGCCGAGGGTTTTCATGCAGGCTCCTTCGCTGAGCGCATCCGCGAGCGTTTTCAGCAGGATTATCGCAATTTCCAGACCGGCCTGACGACCGAGGTGGACCGCACCGCACGGGCCATCTACGAGCAACTGGAGAAAACGCCAGCCGTGCTGAATACGCTTCGGGGCAGCAAGTTCGCCCTGGACATGGCCGCCATCGGCGGCACGCTCGCCGCCGGTGGCATCACCTGGCATGATTTCATCCTCGTGCCGCTGGTCGCCTCGCTGACCCATCAACTCGTCGAACTGCTCGGCAAGCAAGTGGTCGATACCCAGCGCGAGCAAACCCGCGAACGGCAACTGTTGCTGATGAAACAGCACCTGTCCGCACCGCTAGCCGAGTGGCTGACGCAATGGCCGGCCACCGGCGGCTCGGCGTTCGAGCGCCTGCAACTGGCCCTGCGGCGCATCCCTGTCGCCATCGCGAACTGGACGCGCGCGTTCAGATGGCGATGCGGGAGACTGTTCCGACCGCTTGAGGATGGGGGCGGTTTACTCATCGAGAGATGCCATCCCATCGCCCGTCCTTCATCCCAAACGATGGGCAGTTTCATTGGCTCTCAATCCATTTCTCCGCTACCGCCGGCGAAGTGTCGAGCAATATAAATGGAGCTTCCGAGATTCCCTCGCTCCCGGTAGGATGGGGAACAACACGCGAAAGGCTTACATTCCATGAGCAACGCCGCCGTCACGGACACCACTCCCCTGCTGCGAACGCTGTCACCGGCGCTGCGCGGCCTGGAGCGCGGTCTGCGCGGATGGCTGGACACGCCGCACCGCTATCCCCTTTCGACCATCACGCGGGCCACCCTCGAAGGCGTAGCCATCGACCTGCGCCGGCAGGCCGAGGCGCTGGACGTGGATCGACCGCTTCTCGTCATCATGCTCATGGGAGGAACGGGAGTCGGCAAATCAACGCTGCTCAACGCGGCTCGCTGGCGGGACCATCGCCCAGGCGTCCTTCACGCGGCCGACCACACGCGATCCGGTGGTGTACTATCACGAGTCGGTCAAGCCCGATCGCCTCGACCCCGCCCTTCGACACTGCCGGCTCGCCCCGCACGATCGGCCGGCGCTCGAACAGAAGATCCTCGTCGATACGCCGGACCTCGACAGCAACGACCTCACCAACCGTGACAAGCTCCTGCGTCTCTTGCCCGTGGCCGACATCGTTTTGTACGTCGGTTCGCAGGAAAAGTATCACGATAAGCTCGGTTGGGAGTTGTTCTTGCAGCAGCGCAAGCGCCGCGCATTCGCCTTCGTCCTCAACAAGTGGGATCGCTGCCTGCACCAGAGCGACAGCGGCGTGCGGCCGGATGAGGACTTGCTGCGCGATCTGCAAGCGGAGGGGTTTCAATCCCCCCTGCTCTTCCGTACCTGCGCCCAGCTCTGGGTCGATCGAGCTACGCTGGCCAACGGCTCGCCCTTGGGCAACGGGGTCGCTTCTCCGCCGGAACGGCCGGAGGGGGAACAGTTCAGCGACCTCGTGCAGTGGTTGGAAATGGGCCTGACGCGCCTGGAGATCGAGGCCATCAAGGCGCGGGGCGTCAGCCAGTTGCTCGACCACATGGGGCAAGCCCTCACCGCAGCTTGTCCGCCGGACCTCACGGAAACCGCCGAACGAACCCGCGCCGCCTGGGATCGGCCGCTGAGCGAGGAAGCCGCGGCCACAAGTGAAGTCCTCCTCAACACCCTCGAACCGTATCAGCGCGAGATCGAGCACCATTTCGCGTTGGAGGAACAGCGGCGCTTCCACGGCATCATGGCGTGGTATCTGCATTTGTTCACCCGTGCCAAGTACGTCGGCAGCACGTTGCGCGATCGGCTGCCCTTCATGCCGCGCTCGCAAAACGCGGTGGAAACGCCGACCACCTGGAACCTCTCGACTTTTACCTCCGCGTGCAGCGACGTGGCCGGGAATCGCCACCTCGACGCCCGCGGCAAGGCGCTGGCCAACCGCCTGCTCGTCGAGGCCGACCACCAGAATTTCCCACTCAATGTGCTCACCGAACCGATCGAGGCCCGCGCGGCACTCGATTGGCGGCAGCGCTACGCCGGCATTCTTAACGAGGTACTTGAGCAGGTCGAACGGCAATGGTCGAAGCCGACCGGCCTGCGGCGGATCACGCAGGCGGTGGTCGTCTTGCTGGGTAACTGGGTGCCGCCCATTGCGCTGCTGGCGGCCCTGATTGTCCTCTTGTGGCGCTATTTCAACCCGATCGACAATCAGGTGATGATTCACACCTCCGACGTGCTGCTGCCGTTGATCGTGCTGCTGATCGTACTGGTGATCCTGCACCTGTTGATTACCCTGCTCCTGCCGCTGCGTTGGCCTGCCATCCGCGGTGAGTTCCGGCGCCGACTGGAGGAACGCATCCGGCAAGAGCTGGAGTCGATTTACGCACCGATCCCCGGCGACGTGGCCCAGGCGCTGCGCGATGAGCGGCGGCAAGTCGAGAAACTGATCGCGGAAACCGGTGAGGTCGCGTCTTGGCTGCACCAGCGCGAGCAATCGGCGAGCATCGCGGGGCTTTACGGACATTGAGTGTCGATTATGGCCGAAGGAAAATGGATCGCGGACCTTAAACCGGACACTCCCTTAGAGGAGGCGGCGCGGCACGTCCTTTTTGTCCGCCTGCAAGTGGTCAAGGACTATTTGCCCCGCGCTGCCCTGGAGGCGGATCGCGATATCGAATACGTCCATCAATTGCGCGTTGGCACGCGCCGCGCCGATGCCGCCCTGCGCATTTTCAAGCCTTGCCTGCCGAGAAAGGTGCATCGCAAAAGCCGCGAACGCCTGCGTAAATTGCGTCACGCCGCCGGAGGCGCCCGCGATTGGGACGTGTTTCTGGATGACTTGCTGACGCGCGAGAAAGAGGCCGACGCCAAGCACCGCGCGGGGCTGGATTTCCTCATCGGCTACACCCACGGCCAGCGCACCGCCGCCCACGCCCAATTGGAAGAGGTCTATCAGGAAATCAGCCCGACGTTCGAGACGTTCCTGGCCCACATCGTCGAATCGGTTCGTCCCGCCCAAGACGATCCGCGCCCGCGATTCTGGTCGATCTCGCCCGCCCACTACTGTTCGAGCGGTTACAAGCTCTCGAACAGGCGACGATGGGCGATCTCACCGACTACACGCAGTTGCATCAGGTGCGCATCGCCGGCAAACGGTTGCGCTATGCGATGGAAGTGTTCGCCGACTGTTTCGATCCCACCTTCCGCGACGAGATCTATCCGCGCGTCGAGCAGATGCAAGAAATCCTCGGCCGGGCCAATGACAGCCACGTCGCCTCAGAGCGACTGCACGCGCTCCGCGAACGTCTTCGCATCACTTGTCCGACAGCCTGGCCGCGACTTCAGCACGGTATCGAGCAGCTTTCTCGCTCGCATCAGCGCCGGCTGCCGCAGGAACGGCGGCGCTTTCTCAAATGGTGGGGCGACTGGCACCCCACCGGGGCCGAGGCCGTCATGACTTCCCTTCTGACACCCTTGTCATGAGAAAAACGGCAGGAGTCGGTTCCAGAGCGGCGGGCCGAGAATCAGGAGACCGATCACGACGGCGGCGAGGGCGGCGATCAACACGGCCGCGGCGGCGACATCCTTGGCGACTTTCGCCAGGGGATGAATGTTCGGCGCCAGAAGATCCACCACGGCCTCGACCGCCGTATTGGTGAACTCCCCGACCCACACCACGGCGACCGTCAGGACGAGAATCGCCCAGTCGATCCGGCTGATCTCCAGCCAGAATCCAAAGAGGAAAACCGCGACGGCGGCGACCGCATGAATCCAGGCGTTGCGCTGGGTGCGTAAAACGTACCACCAGCCGGCGAAGGCGTAGCGAAACGATGCGAAGCGGGAGGCGGCACGCTTGCCGACCTCGGAGGGGGGAGGTTTCATGATGGCCAGAGTAGAGCGCGGAGGATCTGGAAACAAGCGGCGTTATTTGGAGTTGTAGGGTGGGCCGAGTCTTCGAGGCCCACCAGCATGGGTTTGGTGGGCCTCGAAGACTCGACCCACCCTGCAACCTACAACCTCTGGCCCAGCGCATCCATCAATCCTTCGAGGATCAACACCAGTTGCACGCGGCGGTCAATCTGGCGATCCGCCTCCAGACAGCGCCCCAGCACATCGAGCAAACGATCGGTATCAACGCGACGAGCCAGCGCGTCGAGGGCCGGACGATCCTCCGCTTCGGTGCGCCGGGGGACACCGTTCAGGGCGACCGTTAAGGCATCATCGAGAAAGTCGATGACCAGGCGCAACACGAGCTGGGCACGGCGACGCTGGGCGGCGGATTCCTTGCCGGCTTCCTCGACGAACTCCATCCATTTGCGAGACAGCTCCACGGAGTCGATCGGCGTCTTCGTCAGTCCTTGCAGGAGATCGCGGCGGAACTCCCACAAGGCGGGCTCGGCCAGTTCCTTCGCCAGTCCCGGGCTGCCGGCACTGAGCCGAACTAGCCGCGCTCGCAGGGCCGCATCCGCGATGTCTCGTGTTTGCAGGAGTTCATCGACCACTTCCGCCGACAGCGGGGTAAAACGGATGACCTGGCAGCGCGAGACGATGGTTTGCAATTGTCGATCTGCGGAGCTGCCGATCAGGATGAGGATTGAGCGCGGAGGTGGCTCTTCCAGCGTCTTGAGAAAACAGTTCGCCGCCTCCTCGTTGAGGTCATCCGCATCATCGATCAGGACCACCTTGCCCCGGCCGTGCGCCGACTTGAGCGCGAAACTTTGACATAGTTCGCGCATCAGACTAATTGGAAATTCCAGCGCTTCGGGCGGCCGAACGGCGGTATAGAAATCGGGGTGCGTGCCCGCCTCGACTTGGATGCAAGACGGGCAGCGGTCGCAGGCTTGCAGACTATCCAGGGCCGCATTCTCACAGAGAAGAGATTTGGCCAGTTCGACGGCGAAAAGCCGTTTGCCGACGCCGGAAGGGCCGATGAAGAGATAGGCATGGGCCAGCCGGCCGCGCCGCACCGCACGCCGGAATCCTTCCATCAGGGCGTCATGCCCTCGAATCCGTTGCCATGCCAAGGTTCATCCTCCTCTGATCCCAAGCACCGAGGCGACCTCCCGGCGGATCGCTTCCTGTACGACTGGAATCGGAGACGATGCGTCCACCATGCGGATGCGATCCGGATGGCGCTCCGCCTCGATGCGGAAACCGCGCCGCAATCGGTTGTGATAAGCCGCGTCACGGCTCTCGATGCGGTCGCCGGGTTGACCACGACGCAGCGCGGCCTGTTCGGGCGACAGATCCAGCACGATCGTCAGGTCCGGCTCCAATCCTCCCGCGGCGTATCGGCCCACTTCCCACAGTCGGTCCACATCCAGTCCGCCCGCGTGTCCCTGATACACGACGTTCGCTAGCAGGAAACGATCCGATAGAACAATCTGCCCTGCGTCGAGGGCCGGACGTATGACCTCGGCGATGAGCTGCGCCCGACTGGCCATGAACAGAAGCGCTTCGCACATGGGATCAATGTCGGGACGAAAATGCAGCACCAACTCGCGAAGCTTCCCGCCCATCGCCGTGCCGCCCGGATCGACGCAGGTCGTCACGGCATGGCCTCGAACGCGCAGCCAGTCCGCCAGCAACCGGCATTGGGTCGATTTGCCGGTGCCGTCCAGACCATCGAGTGAAAGGAACGGAGGACGGGGCATGGTGCGCTTGAGGAACCTCAATCTTCCTGGGGATCGGACTCGACCACGCCGAGCAACTGACCGGTCGTGAGCAGATCGCGCGGCCAGGCATGGCGTTCGATCAGCCGGCCCGTCGCCGGCGCGGATACGTCAAAAGTTGCGCCGGAAACGACAACCTCAACGAGCCGGTCCCCCGCGAACACGGTATCGCCCGGTGAAGAAAACCACAGGCTGAGCCGAACCGGCGCGGCGCCAAGCTCAGGCAGGAGGACCGACGTGCGCATGATCGCCCACCATCTCATCCGCGTGATAGCTGGAACGAACGAACGGCCCGGCCACCACGTTGGCAAAGCCCAGCGAACGGGCCAACACCGCCAGCGCATCGAATTCCGCCGGAGGCACGTAACGCGCCACGGGGAT
This sequence comes from uncultured Planctomycetota bacterium, assembly GCA_963767535.1. GTDB lineage: Bacteria > Planctomycetota > Planctomycetia > Gemmatales > Gemmataceae > JAJPHU01. The sequence continues at coordinate 348,385 of CAVYEC010000003.1, read as the reverse complement.
GTGTTTCAAGGTCGGCGCGAGGTACTGCCCCAGCGTCAAGGTGTCGCAGCGGACCGCACGGAGGTCGGACAGCACGTCGAACAGTTCCTCGACCGTCTCGCCCAGGCCGAGCATCAGACCGCTCTTGGTCACGGTGCCCGGCGAGCGGCGCTTGACGTTGGCCAATAGATCCAGACTGCGCTGATAGGACGCCCTGCCGCGCACCTTCTTGTACAGCCGCGGCACCGTCTCCATGTTGTGGTTGAAAACCTCCGGTGCCGCTTCCAGCACGCGATCGACCGCCGATAGATCGCCCAAAAAATCCGGCGTCAATACTTCAACCACCGCCCCGGTGCGCTCGCGCACGGCGAGGATGCAGCGGCGGAAATGGTCCGCGCCGCCGTCGGGCAGGTCGTCGCGCGTCACCGACGTGATGACGACGTGACGCAGGCCGAGCCGATGGGCCGCCTCGGCCAGGCGGGCCGGTTCGTCGTCCTCGAGAAGTTCGGGCATTCCCTTGGGCACCGAGCAGAAACCGCACGGGCGTGTGCAGACGTTGCCGAGGATCATAAAAGTTGCGGTGCGGCGCGAATAGCACTCCGGCCGATTGGGGCAGCGGGCGTTTTCACACACCGTCTCCAGGCGCAACTCCCGTAATAATTCCTGGGTGAAGAAATTCCCATTCCCGCGCGGCAGCCTGCGCTTCAACCAGGAAGGCAAGCGCCGATGAGGGACCGGGCGATCAACCGTGAGCAACGAAAGCATTCGCAACGCCTTTCCGCCAGCAAATCCGAAGACTGAGCCTGGGTCGGGACTCTCCTCGGTCAGTTTAGCAATGCGTTCCCGCCACGGACAAGCGGAATCGTGAACACTCCATGCGAGTGAACCGATGGTTTGGCGATTCTTCCGGCACGGCAAATGCTCTACCAAATTTCGCCAGCGCGGAAGACCCGACGAGGGTTGGCGATGGCAGCGGAGCGAGGTTGTGCCATTGAACTAAAGTGGGTCTATTGAGGAGATTTCAGCCATGTTGCGTCTTGCGATTCTATTCCTGGTGATCGCACTCATCGCCGCCCTGTTCGGCTTCGGCATGGTGAGTGGAATGGCCTATGACGCCGCCAAGATTTTGTTCTTCGTGTTCATCGTCCTGGCCGTCCTGTCCTTCCTCGGCGGTTTCCTCCGTACACCGCCTGCCTGAACTGCTCCCGACACTTCGTGGAGCAACATCGAGCCTTGCGGAGCGCGAGCGACGCGGATCTCACACGTCGCTCGCACTCCGTTTGTTCGTCTAGTCCGTCGCGCCTCTTCTCTCGACAGTATGTCAACGACTTCAACCGAGGATCACTTCCGTGGCGAATACTTCACCGTCGAAGAACCGCGATTCGTTTTACGTCTTGTGTGGTCTTGTCCTTGTCACGGCCTGTCTGTTTTGGGCGCGCAGATTTTGATTCCGGTCGCCCTGGCGGTCCTGCTCGCTTTTATCTTGACCCCTTGCGTCTCCGCGTTGCAGCGGCGCGGGCTGGGACGCATCTTCTCCGTGCTGGTGGTGGTTTCACTGGCTTTGTTCCTCCTGTGCGGCGTCGGCTACGTTATCTCCAAGCAAATCGATACCCTCGTCGCCAACCTGCCCCAATACAAGGAGAACATCGCGGCCAAAATTGATTCGCTTCGTGGGGCGGGCCAAGACGGGTTCTGGGGGCGACTCGAAAAATCGGTGAATGAAATCTCCAGCCAAGTGGTGGAGGTGGAGGCCAAGCAAGCGGAGGCCAAGAAGAAGCAGACCAAGAAGGATGAAAAGAAAGAGGCCGAACAAGCCGAGAAGAAGTCCGGCGAACCGGATGAAAGCGAAACCAATCAAGATAAGACGGCCACGAGCAAGCAGGCTCAGAAGCTCAAGCAGCCCGGCGCGACGCCGGCTGACCCCCTGTACGTACAGGCGGCCCCGTCGGGTTGGAGCCGCGCCGCAGAAGCCATTGGGCCGGCGGCGGAAGGGCTGGGCAGTGCCTTTCTCGTTCTGGTACTCGTCGTCTTCATGCTGGTTCAGCGCGAGAACTTGCGCAACCGCTGCGTGCGCCTGCTCGGACATGGTCGGCTGATCGTCACGACCCAGGCGTTCGACGAAGGGGCGCAACGCGTCAGCCGCTATCTCATCATGCAGGTGTTCGTCAACGCGCTCTTCGGCGTGACGTTGGCCATCGGTCTGTTCGCGGCGGGACTCTTGTCCGGCCATCGCCAGTTGTGGCAGTACGCTCTCTTGTGGGGATTCATCACCGGCAGCTTGCGTTTCGTCCCATATCTGGGTACGTGGGTCGGCGCCGCCCTGGTAGTGGGTTTCTCGATTGCGACCTTGCCGGGTTGGGGTTTGCCGTTGGGAATCTTCGCGTTCTTCGTGGTCGTGGAACTGCTCACCGCCAACGTGATCGAGCCTCTCGTCTTCGGGCACAGCACCGGCATCTCGCCGTTGGCCCTTCTGTTGGCTGCCGCCTTCTGGACTTGGCTTTGGGGACCGGTGGGGTTGATCCTGTCCACTCCCCTTACGGTCATCCTCGTCGTGCTAGGCAAATACGTGCCGGAGTTGCACTTCTTCGAGGTGCTCCTCGGCGATGAGCCGGCCCTCAGCACCGACGTGACGTACTATCAGCGCCTGGTGGCTCGCGACATCGACGAGGCCACCGATCTGGTCGAGGACTATCTGGGCACGCATACTCCGGAAGCCGTCTTCGAGGAAGTTCTGTTTCCGGCGTTGCTCCTGGCTAGAAAGGATCACGACCGGGGCGAGCTGGACGCGGAGACGTATGATCTGGTTCTCCAAGGGATGCGCGACACCCAGGAAAACCTCGTCTCGGTCTTGTCATCCCAGAAGCCGGAATCTGCCAAGAATGTGGAAGCCGCGCCGCCGCAGGCCATCGCGCTCGGTTGTCCCAGCCGCGATGAGGCCGACGAGCTGGCCTTGCAGATGCTCGGCCAGCTACTGAAATTGTCCGGTTATAACCTGGAAGTCCTGTCCGCGCACCGTCTCAGCGCCGAGATGATGGAGCGCATCGTTCGACTCCCCCCCGCGGCCGTCTGCATCGGCTCGCTGCCGCCGGGCGGACTTTCCCAGGCGCGTTACTTGTGCAAACGCATCCGCCAGCAGGCGCCTGAAGTGAAGATCGTCGTCGGTCGTTGGGGAGATCACGACAACTTCGATCGGATTCAGCAGCGTCTGCGCGATGCCGGCGCCGATCATGTCGCCAATACCCTGCAAGCCAGTCGCGAGCAGATCATCCCGCTCTTGCAGGTGGCGGCCAATGCCAAGCCGGCTCCCGAGGAGAGCCGATCGGAGTTGGTCACGGCCCGCTGAGCTGGACTTTTGGCGAGTCTTTCAAAGGTTGAACTGCCAGTGGCCGTCCGCTCCGCGTGGGAGTGGTTGCACCGCGACGACGGCATCTCGATTGAGGGGACCGTAGATGTGCGGAAAGATCTCGCCCGTTCCGCTCGGCTCCTCACGCACCGGGCTGGTCAGCCGTGACGGATCGAGGTGCAGTACAAGCATGTCCTTCTGATCGGAATAAAAGCGGTTGGCCGCCGCGGCGACCTGCCCGGCAAACGAGCAGTGGATAAAACCCTCGCTTGCCAGAGAATCCGCGCGATAAGTCGGGCCGATATTTTTCTGCCAGACATTCGCCGGGACCAGATGATAAATCGTCGTCATGTTCCTTTTCCCCCCGGCCATTCTACGAATCGGGGCGCGGCCTGCCGACGCCCCGCGCACGTAGCTGATTGACGCGGCGCACGACCTCCGGCTGCTTCTTATCGTAGTCGAGGACGGTTTCATACAGGAGCAAGGCTCGATCGGGATAGCCGCGCTCCTCGTAAATCGACCCCATCTCGATGAGCGCGCGGGTATTGCGGGCATCGAGGTCGATGGCCTGCTGGTAGCGCTTCAGTGCCTTGATGGGGTCGCCGTCCTGCTTGTACAGCCAGCCGTCTTCTGCGTAAGCCGCCGACAACTTGGGTTCGCGAGTGAGCCAATCCTGAACCATCTGCTGGGCTTCCGTGAGCCGGCCGGTGTTAACCATCAGCACCGACACGGCGTGGCGACATTTCGCATGGTTGGGATCGTTGTTCAGACATTCGCGGTACTCTTGCTCCGCCCGCGCGGTCTGGCCGAGTTGATCGGAACACTGACCGAGATTGTAGAGCAGATCGGGATTGCTCGGCCGCAGCATCAGCGCGGCCTGGAACTCTTCGCGGGCATGGGCATATTCGCCTTTCTCAAGAAGACGAACGCCGTCCTCGTTGAATACCTGGACGCGCTCCTGAATGGTCGGGGCACAGGCCGCGATGAAGAAAGCCAGAACGGCGACCGAGCCGACCCGCCTCATGCCCACCTCCCCGAACGCCCTATAATCGTCGGCCCGGAGAAAGGGAAGCCGAATTCGCCCCCCCTGCCGTGCCCTTTCCGTCCATGTTTCCCTGACGCCGCGCTTCACCGAGTGAAACCAGCTTCTCACGCCCTCAGTATAATGAAACGGTTCGCCCTCTTGCCGCCAGCCCCGCTGCCGAGGTCATTCCCGAATCCGTGCGGAAGGGCCGAAGAGATGAAATCAGGATTTCGGAAAATGAAAACACCAATATCGACTTGGATTCAGCTTTCGAGAGCAGCAACGTTTTTGGTGTTGTTCCTGGGTAGCGCAATCCTGGCGCCCGAGTCGGCGACCGCGGCGACAAAGGAACTGGACGGCATCCGGCAAACTCTCGACATTCCTTATGGGCACGACAAGGAGCGGCAGATACTCGACGTGTTCGCGCCCCGCGAGGCGAAGCACGCTCCCGTAATTATCCTGGTCCACGGTGGTACATGGATGTTCGGCGACAAGAACTTCCGCGGCCGCTACCGTCCGGGATGCCAGTCTCTCGCGCCAGGGGGTCGTGATCGTCGCCATCAATTATCGCCTTTCGCCTTCCGTCAAGCACCCCGAACACGTCAAGGACGTGGCCCGCGCCTTCTCCTGGGTTCGCGGGCATATCGCGGACTACGGCGGCGACCGGGATCGCATTGTTCTGTGTGGGCATTCGGCCGGCGGGCATCTCGTCTCTCTCCTGGCCGCGGCGGATACGTACTGGGAAGACAAGACCCTTGGTTTGACTGTGGAGGATCGGCAGGCGCTTCGGGGCGTGATCGCCGTCAGCGGCGTCTATCGCATTCCCGCTCCGGACGAGTTTTCCCTGATGTCACGCGAAATGTTACGCACACGCGTCCTCGACCAGGATGGCCGGCCCCGAATGCCCGCTGCGTTGATCCCCATTCTGACGCTGGCCGGCGAAAAAGCGAACCCTTTCAGTCTTGTGTTCGGCGACGATGAAAAAGTGTGTAAAGACGCTTCGCCATTGACCCACGCCCACAAAGGTTTGCCGCCCTTTTTGCTCCTCAATGCGGAACGAGAACTCCCGCTCTTGCGCGAAATGGCTCACGAGTTCCAGAAGGCTTTGCGGCAAGCGGAAGTCCCCGTTGCCCACCGGCAGATCGACGGTTCCACTCATCACGATATCCTGTTCCGGCTCAATCGGCCCGATGATCCAGTCGCGCGGGAGCTGCTGCATTTCGCCGAACAATGTACCGGATCCCGAACGCGGAACACGCCATGAGCGACCCTCCCGTTCGTCCCGTGGTTGGCCGCCTCGCTCCTTCGCCGACCGGAGCGCAGCACATCGGGAATGCACGTACCTATCTCATCGCCTGGCTGTCGGCGCGAGTCGAGGAGGACGTGTTGTGCTGCGCATCGAGGATATTGATTCGCCGCGCGTCAAGGCGGGCGCCGGTGAGCAAGCGTGTCAGGATCTACGCTGGCTCGGCCTGGATTGGGATGAGAGCCATGTCGTGCAAAGCGAGCGCCTGTCGATTTATCGTTCCGCCCACAAACGACTCCAGGAACAGGAACTCGTTTACCCGTGTACCTGCACGCGCTCCGACGTGGAACGCGCCGGCAGTGCTCCTCATGCGGAGCATGAAGGTCCGGTCTATCCTGGCACCTGCTCCGGTCGAAGGGCAAGGGATGCGGGTTCGCTCGGGGATCGGGCCTGGTGTTGGCGTTTTCGCGTTCCGTCGATTTCGCCCACTTTCGTCGATGGTTTTCGCGGGCCGACGGCGATCGACTTGTGTTCCCTCGGCGGCGACTTTGTTGTCTGGAAGGCACCGCAGGCCGGCAACGCGGAAGGGTCTCCTGCCTATCAACTGGCCGTTGTAGTCGATGACGCCGCCCAGGGCGTAACGGAAGTGGTGCGGGGCAACGATCTGGTTCCTTCCACACCGCGGCAGCTTTTGCTGTACCAGGCGCTCGGGCTGACGCCGCCTTGTTTCGTGCATGCACCGCTGGTGGTCGGTACCGACGGCCGCCGACTGGCCAAGCGACACGGCGACACACGCTTGTCTACCTTGCGAGAAGCGGGCGTTCGTGCGGAGAGTTTGCTGGGTCTGTTGGCCTGGTCGTGCGGTTGGATCGACGCGATCGAGCCGATCACCGTGCCTGCATTGCTTCCCCGGTTTCGGCTGGATTCCATCCCGCCCGAACCCTGGACCCTCACGCCGGAACTACTCCATCGCATCGGCTATGAGTGAGGTATCGTCTCACGCGGCCCGACGTTGCAACTGGAGTTGTTGCCAGGCGACTTGATGGGCGAGTCCTTCTTCGAGACCGATCTGCGGTTGCCAGCCGAGATGACGGGAGAGTTTTACGGTGTCGGCCCCGGTGAAGCGTTGGTCCCCCGGCCGCGCGGGTTCGCGTTGAACGATCGCGCGCCGTCCGAGGATGCTCTCCAGTTTGGCGAGGATCTCCCAGACGTTGGCCGTCTCGCCACCGCCGACGTTGTACACCTCGCCGACGGGCGCCTTCAAGGCCGCCACCGTGGCCGCGATGCAATCCTCGACGTAGGTGTTGCCACGCGCTTGCAGACCATCGCCATACACCAACAGCGGCCGATCCTGAAGCATGGCGTCGATGAAGCGATGATAGCCCATGTCGGGCCGTTGTCTCGGCCCATACACGGAGAAGTAACGCAATACGACGAGGGGCAACCCCATCTCCTCGGCGTGGGCGCGGCACAGGTTCTCGGCCGCCAGCTTGGTGACGCCATACGGCGAGATCGGCCGGGTCGGCAGCGTCTCGTCTCCGGAACCGTATCGGCCGTAGACCGAGGAAGTAGAGGCGTAGATGAATCGGTTCAGTGCGGGCAGTCGCCGCACGCCTTCGAGCAAGCGCTGCGTACCGAGAAGATTGCAGCTCTCGTACAGATCGAATTCGGTCCAGCTGCGTGTCAGACCCGGCATGGCGGCGATATGAAAGACGGCTTCCACTCCGGAGAGCGCGTACTCCAGCGGGTCGGTGCGGAGGTCGAGAGCATGAAACACGAAGGCCGGATGATGGCGGAAAGCCGCCAGGTTGCCTTCCTTGACGGGGCGGGGATAGAACGGGATGAATGCGTCGAGTCCGACGACCGCATGACCGTCCCGAAGGAGGTTTTCGCACAGATGGGAGCCGATGAATCCGGCGGCCCCGGTGACAAGGCATTTCATGGGAGGATCCTTCCTCGGACAGCGAAAACCGTGCTGGCGTTCGGGCCAATGCGAATGTCTCAAGGAGAGACCGGAGCGAGTGGGAATGTAACAAGAGCGTCTCGGCGGGACAACGGCGTCTGTCTCCGGCCACGTTTTCGGTGTCGTGGTCTACCCTTGACGGGACGGCCCGAACCGCCTATCTTGCATCATCGCGGGCGCTTAGCTCAGTTGGCTAGAGCACCAGCTCGACAAGCTGGGGGTCACTGGTTCAAGTCCAGTAGCGCCCATAACCGGAGACTCACTGACAGGCTGTGTCAGTGAGTCTTTTTTCTTGTCCAGACAGCCACTTACGGCGACACTCCCGCTCGAATGAACCATCGGTTCACTACTGTTCGGATTGCCACAAGTGGACGGCGGCGGACACCGATTGTCGGAAGTTGGTGCAACCAGTGGTGCAACATAATTAACGGACAGTTGCACTACCTTATGCTGGGGGCCATCGGTTCCCGTCATCACGCCTTCCCCTTCGTTGGGGGGCGTGTCGAGGGGCAATGCGGGGAGTGCGTCAAGGGCGCCGGCCACGTCAAGCAAGCGGGGATCGGTGTACACGGTCATCGTAAGATCAATCTTGCTGTGACGCATCGCAGCTTGCGCCGTTCGCGGAGCTACCCCGCCTTTGCTCAACAGCGTCCCGAAGCTGTGCCGTAGGGAGTGAACGTCAAGAACGCGGCCCCGGTCATCTCGTTTGGGGATGCCGGCCATGCGCAAATCTCGATTCAGAATCTTGCTCAACTTGTCTGGCACGGTGAACGCGGGTAGGTCCGGGGGCAACCGGGAGGGAATCGGCTCGCCGTGCGCTCTGGCGTCACCCTGAAGACGCGCCAGCTTGTCGGACAGCCATTGCCTCAAGTCCGATGCCAGGTCATCGCGGAGAGGGATTTCGTTGCCCTGGCGGTTCTTTTCGTCGGCGGCATCTAGGGCGGCAAAAGGGACTGCTTCGTCCAAGTGCAGTTGCCCCACGGTGAGCGATGCCAATTCGCCTTTGCGAAGTCCCGTCAGTACCAGCGTCTTGTAGATCAAGGCGCGCTCCCGGCCAAGTAGCCGCAAGCGCTCTTTCACTTCGGGGCGGACGTTGGCGTAGCGTTCACCCTTCCGCTGGCCCTTGCGGACGGTCAAGGCATCAAGCAACGGTCGCTCGCGGGCGACGGACAGCAGACGCACCAATTCGGTTTCGGTCATCGCTCGCCGTTGCCGGCGTGGGTCCGCTCTCTCATCCGCCTTGCCGATCCCAGCGAAGGGGTTACTCGCCAGTCGGTTGACAGTCGGCGACGCGCACCAGTTGCAGAAAGCCAGGGCCGCGACAAGGTACGAATTGCGTGTCCGGGCAGACATGCCATTGCGACTCTGCTGAACAAGCCATGTTTCGAGTGGGGCGCGGTCCAAGTCGGCCAGCGCACTAAATCCGCACTCGCGGGCGATGCACCGTAGCTGCCGGCGTCGTTCCGAGCGATGTTCCGGGCAAGCCCCGGATGATTCGAGATGGGTCAGGTAGGAGTCGATATGGTCATCAAGCGGCGCCGTCTGATGCCGGCCTATGGCAGCTTCGGCGGCACTCATCACGCCGGAACGAATCAACTCCGCTTTGCGCTCCAAGTCCGTTAACACCTTTCGGGCGGCGTCCTCATGCCGGCATCCGGTCGAGGTCTCGACAATGACGCCGGCGCCGTCCCGATACTTGGCGATGAAGAAGGGCGATTCCACGGTGATACGGTCGCTGCCGTCCCGCCCCGAAGTGATCGGCGCCGTCCGCGTCTTGCCCTTGCGGTCTTTCCACCTGGCGAAGCGCTCGCCCTTGCGCGTGAAGATTTCCGCGTCGCGGGACAATGGCCGGGTAACGGTCTTTCGGTATACGCTCCCCACAATTCACCGATCCTTTCCTACTGGCCGCAATGCCAGCCCGAAGTAGGCGGCGAGTGCGTCGGCCTTGTCCAGCCGAAGGGAAGTCTCGCCGCGCAGGAATCGAATCATGCTCGCCCGCTTGACGCCGGTAGCCCGCTCAATCACGTACTGCGATTCACCGCTCTGACGAATGGCGTCGCGGAGAACGTCGGAGATGGTTTGTTGCTTCATGGCATCCCTCAGTGACAATTATCACTATCACTCTTCCTTTCGTCAAGCGTAGCTGATGAGTACCAACTTCTGAGGGCGACGCCCCAGCTACGGAGTAGCATAAGGGGCGTCGCCCTTATGGAATCCTTATGGGATATGTGAAGTGGGCGTCACCGAAGATTGCACGGAAATGTCACCTAGCAGAGTGACGCCCACTTCACCTAGCGTTCAGGCGCTTTTGCTCAAGGGTCGGACGCAATAGCGGGACGATCCTTTGTGGAACCCGCCCCGGTAAATGACTTTGAGCAACCGCAGCGTTTCGAGCCGCTGAACCGCACGGACCACGTTGCGGCGCGAACAGCCGGCCCGCCGCGCCAGGTCCGCCATAGACGTTCGTGCGGAACCGTCCCGCGTGTCGCGGTAGAGGATCAACCAGACGGCGATTTCCGCCCGGTTCAGGTCCGCCAGGGTGCAATCAACGAAGTCGTTCAGGACGCGGAACCGCTGGCCGGTCTGACCGTTGCCGGTCTTCCCCTTCGCAGGGGCGGATCGGCACAGTTCGGGCGGGGTCGATTCGGGACGCGGTTCCATCGGCGGAAGTCCGCCTAGTGGTACGGGCAAGCGGTCGGAATATGTACTCATGCGTTGCTCCCTTCTTCGTCGGGTCCGGCGGGTGTTGTGTCAGCCCAGAGCGCGGCAAGCGCGGCTTGCAGCTTGCCAGCATCCGGTTTCGGCGCCGCGGCCGCGTCCGCCAGGTCGAAACGCTGCAACCGTCGCTCGAATCGCAGGGCAATATCTCGCGGTTCGCCGTTGCGGTCCTTCAGGCAACGGAGCGTCACGGCGTCGCTGCCGTTCTTTTCCGGGGTGAGCAAGTATGCGGAATCGGCGCCGTACTCTAATTCGCCCGATTCCTTGAAGCTCGCCAGCCCCAGACCATTTGTGTCGTAAGAGGATCGGCCCTTGCTATCTTTGGTCCGCCCCACGGCGGCAACCGCGATAATGGCGGCGCCAGCGTCGGCGAATTGACGGAGGTAATCCATCGTGGCATCAACCGATCCGCGCTTGTCGCCATGCTCTCCCGGCGGGGAAATGCGTTGGAGGTAATCCAGCACCAGCAACCCGGCGTCAAAGGCGTCGGCTGTCGCGGCCACGTTCGCCAGGTCGAACGGCGGGCGGACGAAGCACAGCCGTTCGGCGAGCGGTTCCAACGTGGTAAGCGCCAGGTCGATCCGCTCGGCGTGTTCCGCCGCAAGGCGGCGATGCCGGATCGTGGACAGTTCAACTCCCGAAAGGCGAGACAGTTGCCGGTTGAGTAGTTCCGCCGATGGCATCTCGACATTGCAGACGCAAGCCCGAAGGGAGGGCGTCAACCGCAGCGCGTCGAGAACCCATTGCATAACCAACGCCGTCTTGCCGGCCCCTGGAGCGCCGCCTAACAGCGTCACCAGCCCCGGCCCTACCTGGATGGATTCCAGGTCGCCGGCGCCGATGGGGTACAACGTCGGCGCCGTCCCGGACAACAGATCCTCGCGCCAGGATGTCAGCACGTCGGCGCCTGCCACGTATCGAGGTTCAGCCATTCGCTCCCCCTTTCGCATGGGCAAGCCCGCATTCGATTTGCCGGCGCGCTTCAGAGGGCGATAACCCGCTATCGAGGGCGGCATCGGTGAGCAGCGCAATCGCCAGAGCTGGCGGGCAGCCAAACTCCGCCAGGTTCGCGGCGGCGCTGAATAGCAATCGGTGTCTGTCGCCCTGTTCGGCGCCGTCGCGGATGAAGTCCAGCGTCGCCCGGTTCAGCTTCGGCGTTCCGTCCGCAGCTGCGGCGCGGCGTTGTGCTTTCGCGTCGGCCACTTGTTGAACCAGCGCGGCGGCAGCTTGCCAGTCGGCGGCAGCTTGATCGCACCGGGCGGGCGGCGTCGGCAGCCCGAAGGGTTCGGCATCTTCCGCCAGGTGCCGAATGCGATCCACGGATAGCCCCATCAATTCATCAAACGAGAGACGACGCTTGTGCAGTCGCGTTTTCGGATGCGTGCTGTTGGGCGCCCGGAACAGTCGCACCTTGTCGTAAATGCTCGCGTCGATGCCGACGCCGGCCAGCCGCGCAATCCCTTCGGCATAGCGGCGAGCAACGCGGTTGAAGTCGAGGGACGGCGCCGGCCCCCAGCACGTCGGCAAACCGACATGGAACCCTTTCGACCCACTGAAGAACAGCAGCAAGTCGGCATCGTCAAGGGCGCGGTATCTGTCGAGGATTGTTGCGGCGAGACGGCGGGCGATATCGAGTGCGCCTCGCGGATCATCGGCCGCGTCGATGTCCCACCAAAGGAACGGCGCCCAACAAATACCTTGGAAGTCCTTCGTTGAGCCGGTCGATTCCAGGTGTTGCCGGAAGTCTTCTCCGTACTGAAACACGGACAGAAAGGATTCACGGTCAACGTCTGCAACCGGATCGCAAGAGGCAAACGCGACGAAAGCGGCGTCAGCTTGGGTGAGCCGACGCCGCCCCGTCGCTGCCCCTCGGATCAAAAATCCGTAGGGGCAAGGTGTCACGATTTACCCTCCGAAGTTGTCGCGGACAATTCGAGGGGATCGGGCGCCTCAACGCCCATTACCTCAAACCGCGAGACGTGGTTGTATTCCGCGCCCTCATCATTCTTGCGGAGCGCGAGTTTCACGCGGCAGCGGATTCGCGCGGGCAGCGGTCTTTCCAGTTGGACAAGTTCCGTGACGCCGATCTTCGCCAGGTCTCGCTTTGTCATCGGCATGGCAGCCGATGTCAGCCACAAATCGCACCAGAATCGACGGCCCTTATAATCTCCCTCCGAAGTCTCCAAAGTCAGTTTGTAACCCGGCGTCCCGGTGCGGGCTGTGAATAGCTCGCCCGCAATGATCATCGCCTCATACTCGCCTCTCGGCAGCGGCGCAAAGTCCGCAGCCGCTTGGGTTTCTCCCCACGTTTTCGCTAAGGCTTCCTTGTTGGCGCCGTCCAAAATCTCCGATAAACTTTTCCGCTGTGCCATTAGTTCAGATTCTCCGATTGAAGTTTCGATGTAAGACTTACGATGTAGCTTTCCAACGCTGCATCATCGCAAGCCCCTTCCCACGCATAACGCAGACATTGTGATCGCGGGTTCCTGAAATCCGGTGTGCCGCAGTTGTCATATCGAGGGATGTTTTCGTAGCTGTATAAGACGCGCCGGACCAAACCCGCGCGAGCCAGTTGGTGAATTGCCGTAGGCCCGAAGAGGTTGTAAATCAGTCGATCATCGAAAGGGGTTATCTCGCCCGCGTCGAGGATTGACTGCAACAGGCCAATTTGCATACCCCACACTAATTTGTCGCGGAGTTTCACGGCAGCGGATGCCATTTTTGCATTCGCATGTTTGTTAATGCTCATGGAATATCCTTCCGATGTTTTTGCAACCCGTTTTGATCCAGTACCGAATTTCAGCTTCGCGCCAACGCCGGCGCCGCCGATCTTCACGCCCCACGGCATCAAGCCGGCGTCCGCCCAGCGCAGGGCCGTTCGCCAGGAAACGCCCAGCATCGCGGCCACGGCCTTCACGCCAATCAACCGATCCGTTTCAATTGCTTCCACGCGCAGCCCCCTTTCGCGTGCGGATCGCTTCGGCGATTTGCTCAACCGCGTCCGGGCCGAACAACCGCAGCATCCCCGCGCGGCTTGACGGCTTGATGCCGCGTGAAAGAATCGCATACTGGACACGATGCAGCGGTACGCTCAAATCGCGGGCAATCTGCCCTGGCGTCCGCAACGAATCGTAAGGGTCCATTGTCCGTACCTCCCAAGTCGAGGGACGCTGTCAGCCCGTCCAACGCGGATGAGCAATGCTCTTGTGCGTCCCTATACTAATGGGGGAGAAATTCCGTTCGTTCGCTCTCAGCAAGCCCGAACGCGGCAGACCGAACAGGTTGTGAAAAGAAAAACCCCGGATTTCTCCGGGGTTCGCCGCTAATGAAGTCGGGGAAAAAAAAGTCCGGGGCGATTACCCACCCCGTTCGTTCGGGCAGCCCGAACGACTACTTACTGTGGTTGTCATCCCATTTTTGGGCAGCACGTTTGATGCGGCGATACTTTTCATCAATGGCGGCTTCATCTTCGTGCATCATGGATTCTTCGTGCCGTTGTCGCGCCCATTTAAACAGCCGGGTGAGCTTCTCCCCGCGCAATCGACGAACATAGCCCGGCCACGCCCGACAAATAGTCTTTGGGGGATTCGTCGCGCATTGCGTTAGATGAACCTTGAGCATGTGCGGATCGTCGCCGCCGCAATAGAAGAAGTGATCGGCGCACTCCATCGCATACGCCCGAAGTAATTCTCCCATTTCCGCGCACCGCTTTCGGTCCTTCTCGTCTTTCTCCTCCCGCACTTTGTCCTGTCGTTTCTGATCCCGGCGAGCGTTTCGCGCAGGCAAACGATCCCGATAGGCTTCTGACTTTTGAATCGTGTCACGAGCGTAATCCGTGTTTTTTACGATCTGACTCACCGTCGCATCTTTGCCGGTTGCTTCGTAATACGAATCCATGTACTCGCCGATCATCCGGTTTTTTCGCTCCACTTTCCAGATAGGATGCTTTCGCAGCTTATCGAGGTTCCATTGTTCCTCCTTTGGCGGCAAGGCTGCGTTCACCGCGGCGAGAGCTTTTTTCTCCGTCGCCCCCGGATTGTCCGCTAGGAACGCGGCGAGCGCGGCATCCCCTTCGGAGGGGGGCAACGCCACGGCAGACACGGCAACCGTTTCGTTCCCTTCGGTGGGAGGCGTCGGAGAGCCTGGCGGTGCCCCCCCCGAAGAAATCGGCGTCGCTGAGATATGCCAGATTCCTTCAAGGATCAGTTCCAGGTCTGACCATTGTTTCCATGCTTGATCGGATCGAGCGGAGGCCACGGAACGGAGAAATCGCCTCAACCGCAGCGCTGGTTTCTGTCGAGCGGTCAGAGCCAAAACCAGTTCGTTTCCGGTCCGCGAAACATCTAGTGCCGCGAAAAAACTCGTTTCGGGCAAGGGTTCAGGGTCTAGGCTTAGGGGCACGGAACCGTTGCCAAAGAGAAGACCTGTCAGGCTGTCAGCCGAGATTGGATATTCGGAGGTGCCGAACTGCGCGATCCGGTTAGCCCCTTCGGGGTCAAGGCACGATGGGGGCAACATAACCGTGTCCGCCTTCACTTTCCCCACCGTGACGAAATACCGGCAGACAGCGCGAAAAAACCGTTCGAGGGGTTCGACAAGGCTTTGCTCGGACACGATGTTACCTCTTCGTCGGTGATGGGCCAGCCCGATAGCGCCGGGCAGAGGTAACAAGCCCCGGTGCCATCGGGCAGCATTGAACCGCTCATCACGTCTGAAGCGCGGCTACCCATCCAACAAGCCTAGCACGCTCGAAATCAAGAGGGACGGCGCGGGTGAACTGGGGTCGTTTTCGTTCGCCTGACGCCTTGACAGGCCGTTCTGTGCGGACCAACGCCTACCGCGTTGACATCGCTCTTCCGCAGCAGTAGACTCGACCCGTCGCCCGAACTTTACCCAGAAGGAGCAACCATGCGGACAGCAACGGCAGTAGTGGTCTTTTTGCTCGCGGTCAGCCCGGCCGCGGCGCAGAGGCGGGAGGTTCCACGCGAGTACATCATCATCGGAACCGTTACGAAGTACGATCAGAAGACTTTCAAAGTGACGATCAAGCGTCCGAATGGCAAGGAAGTGACAGCACAGATTATCCGCGAAACGGAAGTGCGGTACGACGGGAAGAAAACGGATTGGAATGCGATCAAGGAAAAGCAAGACGTAAAGATTATCTACGACATCGACAGCAAAGAGATTCGTTGGTTCGGCATTTTTGACGCGATCGACCGGCCGTCTTTCGAGGGGCGACTTGAAGACGCACCTCGCCGTTAGCTAACTGCCGATAGCTCTCCGTGAACGTCATCAGCCCGTAACCCCCCGATCCTCGCTCCCGGCATCCGATCCCCAGACGTAGGGCCGGAGCAACGATCAGCGTTTGCTCTCTGGTGAAGTTCGCGGGACCCCTCCGCGAGAATCCAGAAGCCCAAAGACAGAAAAAAAACGCCAGAAACCGAATTTTTTCGTTTGCGACCGACTACAGGTCTCGCCGCCATAAAGCTGTCAAGAGTTGACACCATATGCCATCTTTTGACACCCTTGAGCCGGCTGTCAACTGTTGAACCGGGTACGGCCGCTTTCGCTTGCGACCGCACCCATGTTACAGGCGTCGCGTCCGCCACGGATCAGACACCTATCCCCCGGCGAGCAGCGCGGCGAGCCGGGCGCGGTCCTCTGGCGACAATGCCAGTAGCGCGGCGGCGAGCGCTCCCACAGGGTCAACTTGCACGCTTTTCCCGTCGCTGGTGCAACCACTGGTGCAACTGGAATCGTCCGTTGTCGCAAGTCTTTTGTCTTCAATACTTACGTCAGATATGCTCTTGCTCGACAAGCTGGGGGTCACTGGTTCAAGTCCAGTAGCGCCCACTCCTATTCCTCGGCACCTTTCCTTGTCTCGATATCGCTTCACGACGATTCTTCGCGAAAGTCCGGCCCAAGTGCATCGCGCACTTTTGGATCGTCGGCGAGATCCGCGAATTCGCGCAGCCAGTGCTGTGTTTCGTCGTCGGAGATGCTCTGCGGCTTCGCCGGTGCGGACTCCAAGGACGGCTTCCGCTGCCGTAAGCGCTCCATCTCATCAAGATAGTCCAGGCAACCCAGCACCGGACAGCGCCGACGGCGGGCGGCTTGCTGGAGGCGATGGTCGTCGGAAACGATGGTCAACTGACGCGGCGTCGCCTCGCGCTGGATCAGGTCTTCGATCAGGTCGTCGGCTTCGCCATCCAGGGTGTAGCAGATGTGAATGCCTTGATACTCCTCCTCGGACACGGCCCCCGGCGGAGCGCCCGAGGCGTCGAAGACAACGGTAACAGTCGATACCTCCGTCCGATGGCAGGCGCACAGGTGCCCCAGGACGCCAGACGCGCTTTCTCCAGGCCGTGCGGCCCGACCTTGCCGCACAGCAGGCCCATCGCATGAAGCAGATTGTAACCGTCGATGAGGTAACGCATCACGCACCCCGCCCATGGCGTCTTCCCTCGATTGTGTCAGGCATTGCCAGACACGAGAAGAGCGAAAAAAGAGAGGCGTGGCCCGCGGGGGCCACGCCTCTCAGCTATGGGAACGGCCGAAGGTCGGCCGGCTTAGGGGAGGTCCGGCTCCGCGGAGGATCGGTCCTCCTCCGGTTCCTCGGCCGGTATGCGGTAAGATTCGCCCAGCCAACGACCCAGGTCGATGGTTTTGCAGCGCGCGCTACAGAACGGGAACTGGGGCCATTCCGCCACGCTCTGCCCTTCCATCGCTCGACCACAGATCGGGCAGGACACCTTTATCATCGGCCGAACTCGCTCAGGACTTGCTGCTTTTCTCCGCACTTTTTTTGCCCTTGCCCCCGCCGTCCGACGAAGCCGCGCCGTTTGTGCCGCCCTTATCGCTTGTGCCGTCAGTGGATGATTTGCTCGCGGCGTCCTTGTCCGCCTTTGCCGCGCTCTTGTACGATTCGCTGCGGTAATCGGTTTCGTAGAAGCCGGAGCCTTTGAAGAGGATCGCCGCCCCGGTGCCGAAGACGCGGCGCAACTTCAGTTTGCCGCACTTGGGACACTTTCTCAGGGCCGGCTCGCTCATCGACTGAAATTCGTCGAAATTATGGTCGCAGGCGTCACATTGGTATTCGTAGGTCGGCATGGTAAATCCCTCTTCTCCAGGGCCGCTCGCGGTTCGGCATCGAACCGCGGGCGGCGTTATTCAGGTTTGTCCGGGGCCTTGGAAACGGCCACCCGCGCGGGCGCAGTACCCGATCGTGAAGCATATATCCCTGCTCCATCACGTCCACAACGGTCATGGGCGGATACTCCTTGCTTGGCTGTTGCATGACCGCTTGATGCAAATTCGGATCGAACGGCTGGCCGCATGCCTCCATACGCGTGACGCCGTGGCGGCGTAGGATGTCCAAGAGTTGCGTATGCACCATCGCCACACCTTGCACGAGCGGCCCCTTCTCGCCGGCTTGCTCGGCAGCGGCGGTGGCGCGTTCGAGGTTGTCCAGGGCGGGTAACAGGTCGGCGGCCAAAGGCGTCTGGGCGAACCGGCGCTCCACGGCCAGATCGCGCTGCATCCGCTTCTGATAGTTCTCGAAGTCGGCCCGGACGCGCTGGGCCAGGTCGAGATACTCGTCACGCTTTTGCTCGGCCGTCTGGAGTTGAGAGCGCAACGCTTCCAGATCGGTTAGCACTCGCTCCCCGGCCTCGTTCGTTTTCGTATCCGCGGCGTTGGTCGTGGAATGATGTCGTTCCGTCATGGCCGCTCACCTCCCCTGCTCACTACGGCTTGTCAGCCGCCTCATCGGGCGTAAAGAACTCGCGGATGCGTTCGAGGAAGCTCTTGCGCTCCGGCGGCACTTCGGTCCCGTCGATCTCCTCCAATTCGTGCAAGAGTTCTTCCTGCCGTTTGGTCAAGGTGCGCGGCGTGAGGACGCGGACGTGAACCACCAGGTCGCCCGGTCGGCCCCCGCGCAAGTGCGGCATGCCCTTGCCGTGGATGCGAACCTCGTCGCCGCTCTGTGTGCCGCGTTTGAGGTTTTGATGAATAAACGAACCGTCCAGCGTCGGCACCTCGATGGGCCGGCCCAGCGCGGCCTGGCTGAATGTCACCGGCACTTCACAGTGCAAATCCTGCGCGTTGCGGACGAACAGCGGATGCTTCTTGACGCGGATCACGCAATAGAGGTCGCCCGGCGGCGCGCGCGCTCGCCGGCCTCTCCCTCGCCTGTCAAACGAATGCTGATGTCGTTATCCACGCCGGGCGGGACGTTGACGGTCAGCGCGCGTTGCACTTCGACCGCGCCGCGGCCGCGGCAGGTGTGACAGGGATCGGTGATTACCGTTCCCTGACCGCCGCACGCGCCGCAGGTTTGCTGAATGCGAAAGAACCCCTGTCCTTGAATGACGACGCCGTGTCCGCCGCAGCGCCGGCACTGGGCCGGCTTGGTTCCGGGCTTGGCCCCGCTGCCTGAACAATCCGTGCAAGGCTCGGCCCGGGGGATCTTGATTTCCTTCTTGACGCCGCGAGCCGCCTCCAGCAAGTCGATCTCGATCGCCATCTGCAAATCGCGGCCCGCAGCCGGGCCGCGGCGGCGACGGCCGCCGAACAGGTCGCCGAAGATGTCGCCGAAGAGATCCATGACCGCGTCAGCATTGCCAAAGTTCGGCAACCCCGCGCCTTCCAGCCCGGCATGGCCGTAGCGGTCAAAAACTTGACGCTTGCGCGGGTTGCGCAATACTTCGTAGGCTTCGGCGGCCTCCTTGAATTTGATCTCGGCTTCGTGGTCCCCGACGTTGCGGTCGGGGTGATACTGCATGGCCAACTTGCGATAGGCCCGCTTCAGCGTCTCGTCGTCGGCGTCCCGTGAAACTCCGAGGACCTCGTAATAGTCCCGCTTGGCGGCCATAGGCATGATCTGATCTCCCTCTTCGGTTAGCGACGCTTCGCAGAAGCGTGTCTCCAACGCTTCTGCGAAGCGTCGCTAACCGAAGAGGGATGCTCCTTCTCGGTTATCGGATGGCGCCTTGCACCTTGCTGGCCGGCTCCTCCTCGTCAATCTTGGTGATCATCACCTCGGTCGTGAGCATGAGGCCGGCGATGCTGGCGGCATTGACCAGGGCCGAGCGCGTCACACGGGCCGGGTCTACGATACCCGCCTTGAACATGTCCACGAACTCGCCCGTGTTGGCATTATAACCATAGTTCGCCGACTTTTGCCGCGCCACTTCGTCGGCGATCACCGGCCCTTCCGACCCGGAGTTCTCCGCGATCGTGCGGATCGGCTTCTCCAGCGCCCGCGCCACGATCTCCGCGCCGAGCCGTTCGTCGCCCTTGAGCTTCTCGGCGAGCGCCGTCGCGGCCGCCACGCAACGCAGGAGCGCAACGCCGCCGCCGGGCACAATGCCGTCGGCCACTGCCGCACGCGTGGCGTGCAACGCGTCCTCGACGCGGCCCTTGGTCTGCTTCATCTCGGCCTCGGTCGCCGCACCGACGCGGACAATGGCGACGCCGCCGGTCAGCTTCGCCAGCCGTTCGCTGAACTTCTCCTTATCGTACTCGCTCTCCGTCTGCTCCATCTGGCGCGGATCTGCGTAATCCGCTTCTCGATGTCGGCCTTCTTGCCGGCACCGCTGATGATGGTGCAGCTTTCTTTCTCGACCTTGATCGTCTTGGCATGGCCCAGCTGCTCCAGCTCGACGTTCTCCAGTTTCAGGCCGAGATCCTCGCTGATGAACTCGCCGCCGGTCAGGATGGCGATGTCCCCGAGCATGGCCTTGCGACGGTCGCCGAAGCCAGGCGCCTTGACGGCACAGATTTGCAACACGCCGCGCAGTTTGTTGATGACCAGCGCGGCCAGCGCCTCGCTCTCGACATCCTCGGCGATGATGAGCAACGGCTTACCCGACTGGGCCACCTTCTCCAACAGAGGCAGCATATCGCGGACGTTGTTGAGCTTCTTCTCATAGATGAGGATGAGGGCGTCCTCGAACTCGCAGGTCATGTCCTGCGACGTGATGAAGTACGGCGAGATGTAGCCCTTGTCGAACTGCATGCCCTCGACGAACTCCAGCGTCGTCTCGGAGGTCTTGCCCTCCTCGACGGTGATGACGCCGTCCTTGCCGACCTTTTCGAAGGCGTCGGCCATGAGTTGCCCGATCTTCTCGTCGTTGTTGGCGCTGATGGCCGCGACCTGCGCCATCTCTTCTTTTTTGGACAGCTTTTTGGACATGCCGTCAAGTGCTTCGACGACCGCCTCAACCGCCTTGTCGATGCCGCGCTTGACGGCCATCGGGTTGGCCCCAGCGGTGATGTTGCGCAGACCTTCCTGATAAATCGACAACGCCAGAATGGTCGCGGTGGTGGTGCCGTCGCCGGCCACGTCGCTGGTCTTCTGGGCGACGGCGTTGACGAGCTTGGCACCCATGTTCTCGAACGGGTCGGGCAGGTCGATTTCCTTGCTGACGGTGACGCCGTCCTTGGTCACGGTCGGCCCGCCGAAGCTCTTGTCGAGAATAACGTTGCGTCCGGTCGGCCCCAGGGTGATGCCCACGGCGTGGGCCAGCTTATCGGCCCCGGCGAGCAGCTTCTTGCGCGCCTCGTCGGTGTAAAGCAGTTGTTTCGCCATCAGTTCATTCTCCCATTAATCCGTTTAGCCGCGACCCGAAGGGGAGTGCGTCGGCCCCGCGCTCCCCTTCGGGTCGCGGCTAAACGGGGTATTGATTATTACTTCGTGACCTTGGCGAGGATGTCGCCTTCCCGCAGGATCTTGATTTCCCGACCGTCCACTTCGATATCGCTTCCGCCGTAGCGGCCGTAGATGACCTCATCGCCCTTCTGGACGGCCAGCGTCATGCGTTTGCCGTTATCGTGGAGTTTGCCCGGCCCGACGGCCAGCACTCGGCCGCGCTGCGGCTTCTGCTTGGCAGTGTCCGGCAACAGGATGCCGCCCGCCGACTTGTCCTCGGCCTCGAGCGGCTCCACAACCACCCGGTCATCCAGGGGGCGAATCTTCAAATTGACGTCTTTTTCCTTCGCCATGTCGGAATCTCCTCTCAAGCAACCAGCAGTCGGCCTTGTGATAAATGGTGACAAATACCCGGAAACACCGTTTGGTGACGGAGGACCGCCGGTCCCTTTGCCATTTACATCATCCCCATGCCACCCATGCCGCCCATGCCACCCATACCTCCCATTCCTCCCATACCACCCATGCCACCGCCATGATGATCTTGGTGATCATCTTTCTTTTCTTTCTCCGGAATGTCGGCGACCATGGATTCGGTGGTCAAGAGGAGGCAGGCGACACTGGCTCCGTTTTGGAGCGCGCTGCGCGTCACTTTGACGGGATCGACGATGCCGCGTTTGCGCAGATCGGTATACTCGCCCTTGTCGGCGTCGTAGCCGTAGTTCTTCTCCTTGCTGCGGCGGATGGTAGCGACCACGACGGAACCGTCGAGACCCGCGTTCTCAGCGATCTCGCGGCAGGGCATCTCCAGCACGTTCTTGACGAGCGTGACGCCGGCCTGTTCGTCCTCGCCATCGGCCTCGAACTTGTCGAGAACCTTGCGAGCCTGCAACAGCGCGACGCCGCCGCCGGGGACGATGCCTTCGGCCAAGGCCGCGCGGGTGGCGTGCAGCGCGTCTTCATAGAGGGCCTTGCGTTCTTTCATTTCCGTCTCGGTGGCTGCCCCGACCTTGACCTGGGCGACGCCGCCGGCCAGTTTCGCCAGCCGTTCTTGCAGCTTTTCGCGGTCGTACTCGCTGTCGGTCGTGCCGATCTCGCGGCGGATCATCTCGCAGCGGCCCTCGATGGCCTTCTTGTCGCCGGCCCCTTCCGTGATGGTCGTGTTCTCGGCGTCGATCTTGACCTTCTTGGCCCGGCCCAAGTCGCTCAGTTGAATGCTTTCGAGCTGGATGCCGAGATCCTTGAAGATGGCCTTGCCCTTGGTCAAGGTGGCGATGTCTTCGAGCATGGCCTTGCGGCGGTCGCCGTAGCCCGGCGCCTTGACGGCACAGACTTGCAGGATGCCCTTGAGCTTGTTCAGCACCAGGGTCGCCAGCGCGTCGCCCTCGATGTCCTCGGCGATGATGAGCAACGGCTCCTTCTTCTTCGAGATGGTTTCGAGCAGCGGAATGAGCGACTTGGCCGAGCTGATTTTCTCCTCGTAAATGAGGATGTACGGGTTCTCCAGCTCGGCGGTGACGGTATCCTGGTTGGTGACGAAGTGCGGCGAGAGGTAGCCGCGGTCGAACTGCATGCCTTGAACGACAACGACTTCGGTGTCGGCCGTCTTGCCTTCCTCGATGGTGATGACGCCGTTGGTGGCGCCGACGAGTTTCATGGCCTCGGCCAACTTCTTACCGATTTCGGCGTTGTTGTTGGAGGCGATGGTGGCGACCTCGGTGATTTCCTTGGCGTCCTTGGCGTCGATCTTCTCGGCGAGCCGGCCGAGTTCTTCGACGACGCGCTCGACGGCCTTCTGGATGCCGCGCGTCAGGGCCATCGGATCGTGGCCGGCCGCGATCATCTTCAGACCGTCGCGATAGATCGCCTCGGCAAGAACGGTGGCCGTGGTGGTACCGTCCCCCGCGACATCGCTGGTCTTGCTGGCGGCTTCCTTGACGAGCTGCGCCCCCATGTTCTCGTAGGGGTCTTGCAGTTCGATCTCCTCGGCCACGGTCACGCCGTCCTTGGTGACGTTGGGGCTGCCCCAGCCCTTGTCGAGCACGGCGTTCCGGCCGCGCGGCCCCAGGGTGCAGCGCACCGCTCGCGCCAGCTTGCTAACGCCGGACAATAACTTTTGCCTCGCCTCATCGCTGTAGGTAAGCTGTTTGGCCCCCATTCACGCTTCTCCTTTCACGGGTTTCACTTCCGTCCGCCGGCTTGATTTATCGAATGGATTCGCCCCGGTCATCCGACCGGAGCCACGCCAGGTTAGGGAATCTCTCTCTTGATGCCATGCGTCCAAGGGAAGCAAGCCGTGTGCCACGGTGATAGGATGACATAAACTTTTGGTGATAGATAATTTACGTTACCATCGGTGTTTGGGTGGGTAGGAAGAGGCCGTCAATTTGGCAGGCAGAAGGGGGGTCGCTGACACAAAATGACAGAACCTCGCACGAGCCGGTGCGGTTAGCGACGCTTCGCAGAAGCGTTCTTCTCGCGCTTCTGCGAAGCGTCGCTAAACGCGGCGGAATTGGCGTTCGAGATCGTGACGACTGAATAGCAAGGCGGTAGGCCGGCCGTGCGGACAGTGGTGCGTATCGTCCGCGAGTTGGCGCTGCTCAACCAGTGCCGTCATATGTTCGGGAGTAAGCCGGTCGCCGGCCCGAACGGCGGCATGACAGGCCATCAGGCTCATCAAATCGTTGAACATTACTTCCCGCGTCGGTGTACGCTCCTGCGAGACGAGGTGATCGACCACGGCCCGCAGGATCGCTTGCGGAGAACGCTGGCCGAGAAGGGCGGGATAGCTCGTCAGCAGGACCGTGCCGCCGCCAAAGGGTTCGACCCCCAGTCCCAACTCCGCCAATGCTTCCCGATGCTCCAGCGTCCGCGCCGCCTGCTCGGCCGTTAATTCGACCGGCTCGGGAATGAGCAGCGGTTGCGTCTCCAACGGTCCCGAGCGGATGCGTTGTTTGATCTGTTCGTACAGGATGCGTTCGTGCAAGGCGTGCTGGTCGATCACCAGCATTCCCTCGTCCGTCTCGACGACGAGGTAGGAATCATAAAGTTGAATGATCTTGGAATGCTGGCCCCCCGATGCTCGAACCGATGGAGTCGGTGCCGGCGCGGCGGGAACGGGTTCAACAGGGGCCAATGGCGCGGTGGAAGGCAGCGGAAGCTCTCGCTCGGCCGGCGCCGGTAGTAAGAGCGACCACGGGGCCGAATCGAACGAGGCTGTTTGCGGCTGCGGAAAGGACGGGGGTGCGCCCATTGTTTCCGTGGCCCGCATGGTCGAGGGCAGTTGCAAGCGCGCGGTCAGGTTCGCCGCCCGTAGGCGCTGGCGGATCGTCGAAAAAACGAGATGGTGCATGGCGTGGCTGTCGCGGAAACGCACCTCGGCCTTGGTCGGATGGACATTGACATCGACCTGCTCGGGCGGCAGATCGAGGAAGAGAAACGCCACCGCATAGCGTCCGGTCATGAGCAGGCCGCGATACGCTTCCTGAAGCGCATGTCCCAGGCTGCGGTCGCGTATCCACCGGCCGTTCACGAAAAGATACTGCATTCGGGTTGTGCCGCGCTCGCAGGCGGGATCGGCGATGTATCCCGTCAGCGTGGCCTGTCCCTGGCGCGCCTCCACGGAGTAAAGCTGATTGGCGACCTCGGCGCCGAAAAACGACGCGATGCGATCAAGCAACACCGCGGAGGACGGGATGTCGTAGACCACTTTATTGTTGTTCCGCAGTGTCAAATGCAACCCGTTCTGGCGTTCTTCGGTAGGGGAATGCGCCAGGGCCAGGCGTGTGAACGCTTCGCTGATGTGGCCCATTTCGGTCGAGGGCGTCCGCAGGAATTTGCGCCGGACGGGGGTGTTGTAAAAGAGGTGGCGCACTTCGATGCGTGTGCCTGGCGAGCCGTTCCACGGTTTGACCGAACTCAGTTCGCCGCCGTGACAGGTTATCTGCGCGCCGCATTCTTCATCCGCCGGCCGCGATTGCAGACAAACCTGCGCCACACCACCAATGGAAGCGAGCGCCTCGCCGCGGAACCCCAAGGTTTCGATGTGAAAGAGATCGTCGGCCGAGTGCAGCTTGCTGGTGGCATGGCTGGCGAACGCCAACGGCAAATCCTCACCAACGATACCGCAGCCGTCATCGACCACGCGAATAAGGTCCTTGCCACCCTGCTCGATCTCGACATCGATGCGCCGGCTGCCGGCATCGACGGCATTCTCAAGCAATTCCTTGACAACGCTGGCCGGCCGTTCGATGACCTCACCGGCGGCGATCTTGTTGACGACGAGCGACGGCAATTGCTGAATTCGCGCCATTCCCAGTTCCCAAGAAGACTTAAACCACGAAACACACGAAACACACGAAAAAAAGACAAAGACAAAAAAGAGAACGGGAAGAGACATACAGAGAGTTTGACGGTCGATTTTTCTTATTCTTTTTTTCGTGTGTTTCGTGTGTTTCGTGGTTTAAGTCTGTTTTTGTGGTCCAAATTCTTACTCCTGCCAGCCCCATTTTTTGATTTTGCGTTCCAGGGCCGATTCCTTCATGTTCAGCGACTTCGCCGCGGCGGCGAGGTCGTGGTTGGCGTCCTCGATCGCTTGGCGAATCTTGTCTTGCAGCTTCCAGTCCTGAATGACGCGATAGAGCGTGCGCTCGCCGATGCCGAGCATCTTGGCCGCCTCCTCGCGGTTGCCTTCCGTCAGGGCCAACGCCTGCTCGGTGTAATAGCGCTCCACTTCGGTGAGTGGCCGGCCGACCAGATGGGACGGGCCGGCCAGCCGGCCATCGGAAGGCGTCGCTTTCTTGAGAACGGCGCTATCCTGCACGTCGTCGAGTCCGAGAACGCCGTCGGTGTCGAGCACGACCATGCTCTCGACGAAGTTGCGCAGCTCGCGGACGTTGCCGGGCCAATCGTAGACGGCCATCGCTTTGCCGCACCGGCTCGGCGATGCTCGTAACGTGCTTGTCGTGCTGGGCGTTCATCTCCTTGATAAAGTGGGCGGCCAGAAGCGGGATGTCCTCGCGCCGTTCGCGCAAGGGCGGCAGCCTGATCGTCATCACCTTGAGCCGGTGATAGAGATCCTGGCGGAATGTGCCCTCCGCGATAGCTTTCTCCAGGTCGCGGAAAGTGGCGGAGACCAGGCGCACGTTGACCTTGATCGGCTCGTTGCTGCCGATGCGGAAGACCTCCTTGTTTTCCAGCACGCGCAGGAGTTTCGCTTGCAGGGTCATCGGCATGTCGCCGATCTCGTCGAGGAACAGAGTGCCGCCGTTGGCGTACTCGAAGCGGCCCTTGCGCAGTCTTGTCCGCGCCGGTGAAGGCGCCGACCTCGTGGCCGAACAGCTCGTCGTCGAGCAGGTTTTCATTGAAGGCGGTGCAGTTGAGCGGCGCGAACGGCTTGTTCTTGCGCGGGCTGTTGTTGTGGATGGCGCGGGCGATCAGTTCCTTGCCGGTACCGGTCTCGCCGAGGATGAGGACCGTGGCGTTGGTGGGTGCGATGGCCTGGCACGCCTTGATGACCTCGTGCATGGCCGGGCTGTTGCCGATGATGCCTTCGAAGCCGAACTTCGCGTCGAGCTGCCGCTTCAGCTCGCGGTTGGCCTTGGCCAGACGGAGGCGCTCGGCCGCCTTGTCCACGATGGCGCGCAGCTCGGCGAGATCGACGGGTTTCGCGAGATAGTTGGCCGCCCCTTGCTTGATGGCCTCCACGGCCGTTTTCACGTCGCCGTGGCCAGTGATCATGATGACCTCGGCGTCGGGCGATTCGTCGCGGGCCTTGCGCAGAATGGCCAGGCCGTCCAGGTCCGCCATCTTCAAATCGGTGACAATCACATCGAAATCGTCCTGCTCGATCCGCCTGGCCCCGGCCGTGCCACTGGTGGCTACGACGCATTCGTAGCCGACACGCTCCAGGCTCTCGGCCACCGTCTCGGCGTGAAACGGCTCGTCGTCGATGACGAGAACTTTTAGGCCCTCACCGGACTTCTGTCCCGCCGAGTTATCGCGAAGTTGCGCCATGAACGTATTCGTCCCCTTGATCTCCCCTTCGGGCGGGGAGGATGGGTTATTTTATCCGCGGCTTCTCCACTCTCCTAGCCCCGCAGCGGTGCCTCTTTACGCGAATAGCCCCGGAAAGCCGGCACAGGCACGGTTGCCCTTAAAGTCGCTATCTCCGAACCTCCGATCTCATAGAGGGTCCGATGTGTCCCAACTGTTTAGCGACGCTTCGCAGAAGCGTATTTGTTCTCACGCTTCTGCGAAGCGTCGCTAAACGAGGACGGCAAAGGGCCGCAGGAGACCGCGATGAGTGAAACCCGGATTTTGCTGGGTAAGATCCAGGCGCTCCGCCAACGGCTGGAACAGGCCCAGGGTTTAGCCAACGAGGCCCGCTCCGCGGCGGCCGCGCTCGCCGAAGAAACCACGGCGGCCGGCCAGGGTCTTCTCACCTTCGAGCGGCGCGTGGCCGAGGATGGCGAACACGACAGCCATCTCGATCGGGTTGTGCGTCCCCTCACCGGACCTGCCGGCGGCGACGAACCGAGATCCTTGCCCCGCCAACTGACCTCACGGGCCAGGCGCGTGCTCGAACGCGGACGCGATTTGTTGCTTCGCCTCCGCCAGTTGGCCGACGCCTTCGAGACAACAAACACCGAGAGGACGGCCGATACGCCGCTGTTCGATCGTCACGATCCTCTAACCCGTCTTTATCGCGAATCGGTTTCGCTGACCGATACGGCCCTGCGCATGATTCCGCTGTTTCCCGACACGACCAGCGCCCAGCTGTATTTGTGCGAAGGACTGGAAGCCATTTTGAACGTGGTCGCGGCGCGTCTTTTAACAGTATCCGCAGGCGTGCATCGGCAGCGCCAGGAAGCCGGACGGGTGGCTCGGCTCGCGGAAGTGTTGTCGGCGCTGGACGCGGGACAAGCAGTTGAAAAACAATCGTTCCTTGAATTGGCCGAGGAGGTAATGAAGGACGCGCAGGAGTGTGTCCCGCTGCGCTTTCTCGAAGGCGATCCGCGCCGGCCCGCCCCCTTCATCGCCTGCCACAGCCTCACCACGGCCCGCGTGGTAAGCCGAATTATTCGTCATGATCCAGAGCTGCGCGGCCGGGCGCTCGACGCTGTTCTGGCCGCCCTGGTTCACGATGTCGGGATGCTCCGCGTGCCCGTCGAGATCCTCACGCATTCCGGGCCGCTTGACGACGAGCAGCGCCGCGTCATTGAGTCGCACTGTCGTGTCGGTGTCACTCTCGCCGCCCCGCTCTTGCTCGATGCGCCCTGGCTGGCCGATGTGATCGGCGGCCATCACGAGCGGCTGGACGGCACCGGCTACCCGGATGGACTGCGCGAACACCAGATCAAGCCGCTGACACGCCTCCTGACCGTCTGCGATGTCTATGCCGGTTTCTGCACACGCCGCCCTCACCGGCCGGCCCGTGAAACGCGCACGGCCCTGACCGACACGCTGCTTCTGGCCGAGCAGGGTTTGCTCGACCGCCATTATGCCGAGTGCCTCTTGCACCTGTCGTTTTACCCGGTCGGCTCCGTGGTCGAGTTGGCCGACGGCGCGGTCGGCGTCGTGGTGGCGACGCCGCAACTGCGTCGCGATCTGAATAGCCCGGCCCGGCCCGTCGTCGCGCTCTTGACCGACGATCGCGGCCAGCCGTTGCCCCTGCCCCATCATGTGGACCTGGCCCAGTGCGACAGTCCCAGCATCGTCCGCACGCTCTCCGTTTCGGAAAGTCGTGAGTTGCTCGGCACGCGCTATCCGGAATGGATGTAAGGAGAGACCGGCAGGAGCGGCGGCATGACCAGTCACATGAGCTATCTGCGATCAACCCGGCACCCCTGGCCGTGTTTGTTGTTCGTCTTGCCGCTCGTGATCGCCTACGAAGGGGGCGTCGCGCTTCTGGGTGGGCCGCATCCGGAGAATTTGCGCAACGGCGCCGACAACTGGCTGCGTGTCGGACTGACGCGCGTCGGCATATCGTGGGTTTGGCTGCCCCCGGCGACCTTGCTGGCGCTCATGGTGGTGTGGACGTGGCGGCAGCGCGAAGAACGGCCGATCGAATTGCTCGCCGTGCTGAGTGGCATGGTCCTCGAGAGCGTCGCCTTCGCCATCGGCCTGTGGGGCATCAGCCGGGCGCTGGGACCCTTGCTCGAGGAGTTCGGCATCGCGCTGTCCACGGTCGCCGTCGCCGAACCCGCCGTGGGTCAAGTCATCACGTATCTGGGGGCGGGCATCTACGAGGAAGCGCTCTTTCGCCTGATCCTGTTCGCCTGTTTGGTGCGGCTGTTGCGCATGGTGGATGTCAACGGGCTGGTGGCCGTGTTCCTGGCCGCCAGCGCGTCCGCGCTGCTCTTCTCGGCCGCACACCACATCGGGCCGTATGGGCAGCCTTACGGCAATTATCTGTTTCTGTTTCGCCTGATCGCCGGCGTGTACTTCGCGGTGCTGTTTCAGATGCGCGGCTTCGGCATCGCCGTCGGCGCACACGCTTGTTACAACTTGATGGTTAGCATCGGGGCAAGTTAAGAAGAACCTAACCACAGAGTCACAGAGAGCACAGAGAAAAGACACAGAAGAAAACCAAAAAGAGAATAAAAAAGAAGGCAGGCGGGTCGCACCCGATGCGGCTCGCCTGCCTTCTTTTGCTGTTCTTCCTTCTGTGTCTTCTCTCTGTGCTCTCTGTGACTCTGTGGTTAGTTTTTTTGGGACTTACGGCACCGCGCTGGCACGCGGTTCGTTCTCTTCCGGCTCCTTGTCCTCGGCTGGCTCCGGCGGGCCGTGCAGTGCTTCCGAACCCGGCACCAACCGCGGGCCCGGCGTATGCTGCTCCAGAAGTTGCGCCAGTTCCGTCCGGTCCATGACCTCTTTTTCCATCAGCCCACGGGCAATCGCTTCGAGGGCGGCGCGGCGTGACGACAGCACTTCGCGCACGGCCGTGGTCGAGTCGGAGATGATCTTGCGCACTTCCAGGTCGATCTCGCGAGCCGTCCGCTCACTGTAGGTCCGCTCGCCTTCCGAGGACGCGCCGCCCAGGAACACCGAGCCGGAACCTTCGTGATAATTGACCCGACCGAGCCGGCTCATGCCGTAT
The DNA here is from genome assembly GCA_963767535.1 of uncultured Planctomycetota bacterium. Lineage (GTDB taxonomy): Bacteria > Planctomycetota > Planctomycetia > Gemmatales > Gemmataceae > JAJPHU01. The sequence goes on along the minus strand of CAVYEC010000003.1, from coordinate 318,361 downwards.
TCCTTGACCATACCGCGGGCGATGCGGCTGGCCTGGATCAAATCGCTGGTGGCACCGTTGGAGATTTCGCGGAACACCAATTCCTCGGCAATCGTGCCGCCCAGCGCGACCTTGATCTGACTTTCCAGCTCCGACTGCGTGACGAGATAGCGATCCTCCTCCGGCCGGCTCAGCACGTAGCCGAGGGCACCGACGCCGCGCGGGATGATGGATATTTTGTGGACCGGCGAGGTATTTGGCAGCGAACAAGCCACGGCGCATGGCCGGCCTCGTGGTAGGCGACGCGCTGTTTCTCGTCGGGGTTCATGATGCGGCTCTTCCGCTCCAGACCGACTGCACTCCGCTCGACGGCTTCTTCCAGCTCGGCCACGCCGACCACGTCCTTGCCGTTGCGGGCCGCCATCAGGGCCCCTTCGTTGACGAGATTGGCCAGGTCCGCGCCAACCGAACCCGGTGTCAGGCTGGCCACGCGACGCAAATCGACTTCCGGCGCCAGCCGGACGTTGCGGGCGTGGACCTTCAAGATGGCCTCGCGGCCGAGGATGTCGGGACGGTCCACGACGACGGTGCGGTCAAAACGACCGGGACGCATCAGGGCGGCATCGAGCGTCTCGGGCCGGTTCGTCGCCGCCATGAGGATGACACCGCGGTTGGACGCGAAGCCGTCCATCTCGACGAGCAATTGGTTGAGCGTCTGCTCGCGCTCGTCGTGTCCGCCGATGGTCGCGCCGGAGCGCGTCTTGCCCAGCGCGTCCAGCTCGTCGATGAAAATGATGCACGGCGCCCGGCTCTCGGCCTGGGCGAACAGGTCGCGCACGCGGGCCGCACCAACGCCGACGAACATCTCGACGAAATCGCTGCCGCTGAGACTGAAAAACGGCACTTCCGCCTCCCCGGCCACCGCCTTCGCCAGCAGCGTTTTGCCAGTCCCCGGAGGTCCGACCAGCAGCACGCCCTTGGGGATACGGCCGCCGAGCGCCTGATATTTCTGCGGCGTCTTGAGGAAATCCACCACCTCGCGCAGCTCGGCCACCGCCTCGTCGATGCCCGCCACATCGCGGAAGGTCACTTCGAGGTCTTTCTGCGCGTACACCTTGGCCTTGCTGCGTCCGAACGTCAGCGGCGAGCCGCCGCCCATCATCCAGCGGATCATCAGCACGAGACCCAGGCCGAGCGAAACGAGAAACAGGATCGACAGGAGACTGTTACCGACCAGCTTCCACGGCGACTCTTCCTCGGCCCCCTGGAACCCGGCGCCGACAGCGTCCTTGAGCAAGGCGACCAGGCCCGCGTCGTCTTCGAGACCGATGCGTGGCGTGCGGAAGGAAACGGTTTGCTGGTGTTTGCCGCTCCCGTCGCCGCCGGAAGCGAGGTCGGACGTGACGATCTCGCCGCGGATGTCGGTTCGGTTGACCTGCACTTTTTGCAGGGTGACGCCGTGACCCTGACGGCTGGCGTTGAGAACTTGAATCAATTCGCCGTATTTCAGAGGAACGTAGCTGGGTTCGCGATTGAAGAACCACGTCAGGAGAAAGAGCGGAAACAACAGAAGCGACAACCAGGGAAGAAAACGACGCCACGATCGGCCTGACTCTTTGCCTTTTTTCTGCACGGAACTCTGTTCCTCCTGTCGCGAGTTGTCAGACACGCGCGCTCGTGGAGAGGCTCCGATGTTTCGCGACGCCTTCGGGAAGCGTCGTGAAACAGATAGCCTCACGGGGCTCGGGAATGGGGCGCCTGTTAGGGTGGTCCCTTCACTTTAGGGCAATTTTCGGGCTTGGTCAACCGTCGAAAACGGATCGGCACGCGAAAAAGAGGCGAAAAATGCCGATCCAAAGCAGAGGTTGACATATCGCCCTCGTCCTACCGAGGGGTTAATACTCCGTAAGAAGGGAGCCGAACGCCCAAAGGTTCGTGCCCGGCTGAGCTAGCGATGTTATGCTTGTATGTACTGTCCAGCGTGGACAGGATATAAACGGATGAACAGGAAGGAGGGTAACGAATGCAGCGATGGCGATGGGGCATGGGACTTGCCGTCCTGTGCCTCGGCCTGTTGTTGGCGGCGTCGGCGCGGGCCGATCGCGTGCCGAGCAGCAAGGCCTATTATCCGACATTCCCGGGTGTACGACCGCAGATCACGGTCCCGTACACGACCAATGGGGGCACTACGCTGGGCGTCTACCAAGGGGTAGCCCCGCGTATCTACAACAGCCCGAACGTGGCGGATCCGCAGTACGCCGGCAGCGCGAAGCCGGTGTTCAATCTGATCTTCTACGGTTCGGGCCAGGGCTACGGCGATGCGTCCAACGGCGCTCGAGCAGCGCCCACCGAACGAGCTGCGGCCCCCGCCGGGTAAGTAGTCGCGCGCACCCCGGGCCTGGTTTCGCACCGGCCCGGGGCCTCTTTCCATCGGTGAATGGTACTTACGTTCTTCGGGACTCCTCCCATGCACCGAGCATTCTTCCTCGCGCCGATTACCATTCTTGTGGTCATTCTCACCGTCGCGGCACAGACGACCTTGCCGCTCGTCGAGGATGCCGAGTGGCGTCCCTTTTGCGATCAGTGCCGTCCCTTACTCAAGATGGCCGACAAGTCCCCTGCCCTGTTACCCGCCGAGACCGTGCGCTCGGTGCGGGCGCTTCTGGATCGCCAACCGGATGATCCACGGGAGGCGATCCGCGGCGTGCAAAAACTCCTCGATCCGCACTGCCTCCTCGCCGTGAGCATCAACCCCGAAAGCCGCGTCAAGGCGGCGCGGGGTCCGGCCACCGTCGAATTGCGACAAAATCAGGAAACAATTGTCCTCATCAAGATCGACAACGACGGCGGCGTGACGCACACTCTGCGTCTTTATGGCCCCGAGATCGTCGGCGCGGGCGAGCTCAGGGAGGATCGCTGGCTCGAAGCGAAATTGCTGACGGACGCGCCGTTTCGTCCGAAGCTCACCGGCCAGCGGTTGGAGTACCGTCTGCTTCGCCTGACGCCGCGTCAGTCCGGCAAACGCGAGGCCACGTTCCAGTTCGATGTCGGCCAGGGCACGCAGGATCTCGGCTTCCGCGCTGAGGTGCCGATCCTGTTCACGATCCATCGCGCGGCCAATCCGCGTCGCTGACCCGATCCGTCGCATCCCCCTTTTCCCTTTCGCCTCCGGAACCGGCGGCTATCATAGACGCCGACAGTCTCTCGCCTCCTCCGGAGATCGTTCCATGCGTCCCTCCCTCGCCGCGCTCGCCGTTTGCCTCGCCTTGCCCTGCTCCGCATTGGCGGCTGCGCCGGACACCTACTCCGTCGGTGTCGCCAAAATCGACATCACGCCGAGCTATCCGGTTCGGCTCAGCGGCTTCGGTTTTCGGCGCACGGAATCGGAGGGTGTGACGCAGCGCATCTGGGCCAAGGCGATTGTGATCGATGACGGCACGCCCGCCGTTCTCCTCACGGTGGACAACCTCGGCATCCCCTCCACCATGACAGAAACGGTCACATCGCGTCTGGAAAAAAAGACCCAATTACAACGCGATCGACTCGCCATCACGGCCAGCCATACACACACCGCCCCCATGCTCACGGGTGTTGCGCCGACACTCTTCGGTATGCCCATCCCGAAGGAGCATCAGGAACACATCGACCGCTACACCGCCGAGTTGGCCGATAAACTCGAACAGGTCGCCCTCGCGTCTCTGGCCGACCGCAAACCGGCGCGCCTGAGCTGGGGCATCGGCCGCGTCGGTTTCGCCATCAACCGGCGGACGAAGGGAGGGCCGGTCGATCATGATTTGCCGATCCTGGTGGTGCGCGATCTCAAGGGCAAGGTGCGGGCGATCTACGTCAATTACGCCTGCCATTGCGTCACGCTGTCGAACAACAAGGTCAGCGGCGATTGGGCAGGGTTCGCCCAGGAACAGATTCAGGACGATTTTCCGGGTGCCGTCGCCCTCGTCTCGGTCGGCTGCGGCGCGGATTCCAACCCCAGTTCCGGCGTCACCAGCGACAAGATGGAAATCGCCTCGCGCCAGGGGGCCGAGATCGCCCGTGAGGTCAAGCGCCTCGCCGGCGGCAGCCTCACGCTGATCAAGGGCGAAATCACGGCCTCTGTGCGACGATTCGAGCTGCCGCTGGCGGATCTGCCGTCTCGCGAACAGTGGGAGGCGAAGGCCAAGCGCACCGATGCGATCGGCTATCACGCCCGCGTCAACCTCGCCCGCATCGACCGTAAGGAGCCTCTCCGCACCCAGATCGACTACGCCGTGCAAACGTGGACGTTCGGCGATTCGCTGGCGATGATTTTTTTGCCGGGCGAAGTCGTCGTCGATTACTCCCTGCGGCTGAAGCGGGAGTTGGACGGCTTGCGTCTATGGATCAACGCCTATGCCAATGATGCCCCGTGTTACATTCCCTCGGAGCGCGTGCTGAAGGAAGGCGGGTATGAAGGCGGCGGCGCGATGGTCTATTACGATGTGCCGGTCCCGTTGCGTGCGGGCCTGGAGCAGAAAATCATCGACGCCGTTCACACTCAACTCGACCGGCGCTTTCGTTCGCCGATCGACTCCGGCAAGACCGGCGGCACAAGGCCGCAATCGCCGCAACAATCGCTCTCTTCGTTGCACACCAAGCCGGACTTGACCGTGGAGCTGGTCGCCGCGGAACCACTGGTGACGAGTCCCGTCGCCATCGACTGGGGTCCGGACGGCCGGCTCTGGGTCGCCGAGATGGCGGACTATCCGGCCGGAACTAAGGGCGATTACAAACCTGGCGGCCGCGTCAAGGTGCTGGAGGATACCGACGGCGACGGACGTTATGATAACGCCACGGTGTTTCTCGACAACGTTCCGTTCCCCACCGGCGTCACGGTCTGGCGCAAGGGTGTGCTGGTCTGTGCCGCGCCGGACATCCTCTACGCGGAGGACAGCGACGGCGACGGCAGAGCAGACGTCGTGAAAAAGCTGTACAGCGGGTTCGGCGCCGATAATTACCAGGCCCGCGTCAACAGTCTCGAATACGGTCTCGACGCCTGGGTCCACGGTTCTTGTGGTCTCTTTGGCGGACGGATTCATGGTTGGAAACAGGATAAACCGTTCGCGCTCGGCGACCGGGACCTCCGTATCAAGCCGGACACGGGCGAGTTGCAGCCGGCCACTGGGCGCACGCAACAGGGCCGCGTCCGCAACGACTGGGGCGACTGGTTCGGCTGCGATAACAGCACGCTCTGCCGTCACTATCCCCTGCCCGACCATTATTTGAGCCGCAATCCGCACGTGGCCCCGCCGCCTGCGGGAGTGCTCGTCACCGACTATCCCGGTTGGAACCGTCTTTATCCGATTCGCCAGCAGGTCCAGCTTTTCAAGCTGTCGGGGCCGGCCAACCACGTCACGGCCGCGTGCGGACTCGGCATCTACCGTGATGACCTGCTCGGTAAAGACTACACGGGCGACGTCTTCGTGTGCGAACCCGTGAATTTGGTGGTGCATCGCATGAAGCTGTCGCCGCGCGGCAGCACCTTCTCGACCCGGCGCACGGCCGACGAAACCGCGTCGGAGTTTCTCGCCTCGACCGATAGCTGGTTTCGGCCCGTGCACGTCCGCACTGGGCCGGACGGCGCGCTGTGGGTGGTGGATATGTATCGCTACGTGATCGAGCATCCGCGCTGGATTCCGCCGGAAGACCTGGCGAAAGTCGATGTCCGCGCCGGCAGTACGATGGGCCGCATCTATCGCATTCGACCGAAAGACAAACCGCCGCGGCTGATGCCGCGTCTCGACAAACTCGACACCGCGGACCTGGTGGCGGCCCTCGATTCGCCCAACGGCTGGCAACGCGACCTGGCCGGACAGATGCTGCTGTGGAGACAGGACAGAGAAGCGGCGCCGATTTTGGAGAAGCTGACGGAGAGCCACCGCCCGGAAGCGCGCCTCCATGCCCTGTGCGTCCTCGATGGCCTCGGTAGTCTGTCGCCGAAGCTGATTCGCACGGCCTTGGGCGATTCGCATCCCGGCGTCCGCCGTCACGCCGTCAGGCTCGCCGAGAAATGCCTGACCAAAAACGCGGAGTTGGGGCCGGCCCTGCTCGCCCTGGTGAAAGATGCGGACGCTCAAGTGCGGCTGCAATTGGCCTTCACGCTGGGCGCCTGGCCCGACGCTCGCGCCGCCTCGGCCCTGGCTGAGTTGCTACGCCGTCATGCGGAGGATGCCTACCTGACGGCGGCGGCGTTAAGCAGCGTTCACGCTGATAATATGCCGTATGTACTCGCTGGAGTTTGCCGCGAAAGCGCCGATTCGGCTCCTCCCCAGCGTGTCGTCCGCGCCCTGCTCGGAATGGCGGCCGCGCTGGGCGATCCCAAGACACTTCCGCGAATGCTTCGCGAAGTGACGGCGGCGCACGAGGGTCGATTCGCTCCCTGGCAGATGGCGGCGCTGGCCGGTCTACTGGAGGCGATGGACCGGCGGGGCCAATCGCTCAGCCAGCTCGATGACCAAGACACCCGCGACCAAATCGAGAAGATGATCCGGCAGGCCCGGACCACCGCGGCCGACGCCGAGGCAAAGGAGAGGGATCGACTGGCTGCTCTGCCTCTCCTCGGCCGGAACACGAAGCAGCGCGACGCCGACCTGAAACTGCTCAGTGGACTTCTCGTACCGCAAAACTCCGCCGCACTGCAATCCGCCGCCGTCGCCGCGCTGGGCCGCATCGACGACGCCAGGATACCGGCGGTTCTGAGCGCGGACTGGGACGCCCACGCGCCCGCCCTCAAAGGCCAAATCCTCGATCTGCTCCTCAGCCGGGACGCCTGGCAGCGACAACTGCTGGATGCCATCGAGAAAAAGTCGATCCCGGCCGCCCAGGTGGATGCCGCCCGCCGGCAACGACTGCTCGCTCACCGCGATAAACAAATGCGGACTCGGGCCGCCAAGGTCTTCGATGGCGCCATCAGCGCCGATCGCCGGCGGGTGCTGGACGCCTACAAGGAAGCGGCGACGGCTCCTGGAGACGCTAGACGCGGCAAGGCCGTCTTCGCCAAAAGTTGTTCCATCTGTCACCGACTGGAGGACACCGGCCATGCGGTCGGGCCGGACCTGCAAGCGCTCGCCAATAAAACGCCGCTCTATTTGCTGACGGAACTGCTCGATCCCAATCTCAACGTCGATACGCGCTATCTCGCGTATGTCGCCGTCACACGCGCGGGTCGATCCTACACCGGCCTCCTGGCCAGCGAAAGCGCGACGAGCATTACCCTGCGTGCCCAGGAAGGCAAGGAGCAAGTGTTATTGCGGAGCGAGCTGGATGATTTCCGCAGCACCGGCAAATCGCTCATGCCCGAGGGGCTGGAGAAGGAGCTAACGAAACAGGATCTTGCCGACCTGATTACTTACCTGACAGCGCCCGTGCCACCGAAAAGATGATTTTAACCAGCCCGCAGCGCGGGCTAGAAGGGCCTTGACGGCGCTGCGGTATCCGATCACAGGTCGAGGGTGACAACCGTACAGGCAACGACAAGGGGTTGGAGCGGTGGCTTCGGAACGTACACGGCCGCCACACTCGTCGCCCGCCGCTGTGGGCGCTTTGCAAGGGTCTGGGACAAGCTGACGAGGAACCGAATTACTGAACCGTTTTCATGCTTGCCGAGCGCCAGTATTTCGATGAGGATGACACTTGATTTCTAAATGCCAGAATTTCGGCTAGGACGACAAGAATCATTCCTACTCCGGCACCGGAACACCGAACTCCTTGGGATCGAGCTTCTCGATCTGTTCCAGGGAAGGATTCTTTTCGTTGATGTACTTTTCCAGATTGGCCTTCACTTCCTCGCTCGGCTGTTGCGTAACGTGGGTTGGAACGGCGACACGGGCAGTCGTGGTCATCATCATCTTTTTTCCTTTCGGCCCGATGACCTCCTTAGGTTGCGACTGCATTGTCAATTCCCAGCGCGGACCGAAGAAGTAGACGGCGGCGTACATGATCTTGGCCGGCTTCTCGTCGAGGCCCCCACAGCGGCAGCCCTCGTAGAACATGCGGTGGACATCGGCCCAGGGAAACTCCTTGCGGTCGCACCCCACGTCATGGCAGATGGAGGCGTTGCGGTACGACCCTTCGAGCGGCCCGCCAATGATGCTCCAAAAGGCTTTCGGTATGGATGCACCGTCCACGACCCAGTCCTTGGGGGCGACCCAGACCTTGTTCCGGGAGTCCGTGTAGGTGAAATCCTCCAAAACCTTCATCGTGCGTCCGTCGGGGAGCCACTCCGTCTTCGGGTTGCCGGAGAACTTCCCCCACTCCACACTCGGCGCAATCGACGGGGGCTTGGAGAATAGGGTGATGACCCAGATCAGGCCGATGAGAAAAGCACCGACCAGGAAGCCGAGCGCGTATTTCAGTACAGGATGACCGGACTCCTCCGACATGAGTCTGCCTCCTTATCACCGCCGGGGCTGCTGTTTCCTCATTTTACGAAAAAAGCCGCCCGTGAGGGACGGCCTCCTTCATCTCATGCGCAATGATTCACGACTCAGGGAGCAGTGAGGGCATGGGCTGCGGGGCGAAGTGGGCTTGGACCGCCGCCGTGACATAGGCGAAGACGTTGCGGGATTGTTGCCGGCAAGTCTGGATAGCCGTCAGCTTCGTCTCGACAAAGCGGCTTCCACCTGCGCTCCGCGTGCCGAAGGACAGCTTCCGCCAGATGACCGCGTACTGTAGGGCGCACTCGATAGCGTCGTTGGGCGGCTTGACCCCCTGCCCCAAAAACGTCCACAGCCACGCCTGGTGCTCGTACAACTCGCGGCACATGCCCACCAGGCGCGGGTGGCCAGTTGTTCGGCCGCGGGCGTCAGGCGGTATGGGCCGATGCCGGCTTGCCGGTCGAAGGGGCAGAAGCCCTGGTCGTAGCGTCTTCACTCATAGTAGGCGCGGCAGCAGCAGACATCACCAAAGGCTGAAACGAGTAGAGACATTCCCGCCAGGTCTCTTTCTGGTCGATCTCTCGAAATGCTGATCCTCCTGCTGTTCCCCGGGGTTCACCGGACCTCTACGATTGTCACCCTCGGCCCGTGAACGGTTAGGCGCTGGGGACTGGTTATTCACTCCATTCATCGCGTTGCCGGCGGCGGCCCCGTGCCGACCGCAGGCAAAGAGCCGGGACGCGAAAGATCCACCGGCGCGACCTCGCCGGCCCGCCGGAAAACGGCGATCTCGCGAGCCGGATAACCGAGAGCGTGGAACAACTCGAACTGCGCCCGGTTGTACTCGGCGACCGAGGCGAAGTAATTGTCGTAGGCCGTCTTCAAAAGCTGGAGGGCGAAGACCACTTCCTGCGGCCGGAAGATCTGGACAAGGACGTTGCCGAATCGTTGCGTCTGCTGAAGCCCCTCGTAGTTGCCCTGGTAATTGACGAGGGCCGCGCGGACCTGACGCTCGGCCTGGACGACACGGGCCGCGGCCGACTGGAGATCGGCCTGCGTCTGCGTCACGTCGGCGGCCACGTTGTCCTGGAGCTGGAACAACTCGACGAGGGTCAACGACGCCCTCCCCCGCTGCTCCTTGATCCGCGCCAGGTTGCCCAACCCCATCGCGTCGGCCTGCCACAGTAATTGCGGGCTGATGTCGTTGCGGTAGCTCCACAGGTTCAGCTTGCCGCCGCTGCCCTCGCCGTAACCGCCCACCTGGAGCAATTCGTAGGGTGTCTGGAAGCCGTTGATGAGGACGGAGGGGAGGAGAGGACGCATTTTCTCGCGACGGATGGCCACGAGCGTCGCCTGCACAAGCGCCTGATGCTCCGCCAACTCGGGGCGGTTGGTCAGGCCGATGGGGATCAAATCGTCGAGCGAACGATCGGGGTCGATCAACGTGATCTGGAGATGATCCTGTTCCAGCGGTTCGACCACCGCGCGCGGATCAAGGCGAAGGACGCGTGTCAAATCGGCACTGGAGCGGCGCCAGTATTGGCGGGCGGAGACGGCTCGTTGCTCCAGGTCGGCGAGTAGGTTCCGCGGCACGATCGACCTCGACTCCGGAAACGAGATCGCGGCTCAATTCGGCGATCGCCGCGACGAGCTGGCGCCCCTTGAGGACGGTATCGACTGCGCCGGCGTACTGGCCGCGATACTTGTGGACCTCGAAGTAGGCCTTGGCGGTCTTGAGCAAGGCGTCGTTCTTGGCGCTCTGGATGTCCCAGCGCGCGGCATTCAAGTTTTGCCGCTCGTGCAATGGCTCGAAGAGCATGTCGGTGACGGCTTGCATCTGCGGCGAGGGAAGCAGAGGCTCGCCCAGTTCGGCCTGCATGAAATAGTTAGGGGTGGACGGGCGAATAGGTGAAGCCGGCGCCGGAGTAGAAAAAGTTGATGTTCTGGTTGAGCGGTCTTCCCAGGTCGCCTGGAGAAGGCTGCCCCAGGGCGTTTTCTCCTTGCGGGACATTGACGCCTCGGTTGAGATCCGGGCCGTAGCCGTCGTGCCGGATGTAATCGAAGCCGAGGTTGAGCGTGGGCACCCACAGAACCTTGGCCTTCTGAAGCTGCGCCTCGGACACCCAGGCGCTGGCCTGGGCGGCGGCCACGAGGAGAGGTCGGGCGTCGGCCAAGCGGCAAGGCGGTGGCGAGATTGATTGGGAAGCGCAAGTCGCCGGCTTCGAGCGGCGGCACCCGCAGCCGCACGGCTTCGCCGCCAGGAGGCGGCGGCAGTTCCAGGGGCCACTTCTGAATCGGATCCGCGGAGGATTCGCGCGTCTGTGCCAGGTCCAGTGGGGTTGGCGTGGGGCGCGGCGGCGGAAGGGTCTGGGCGGTCGCCGGCAAAGCCGATCGCATAAGCAGCCAGATTGTAAGGACGATTCCCGAACGGTTGAATCTCATCATTGGGATGCTTCCTTCCATGCCTTACTCTCGGTTCGCTCGCCTAACGTTCTTCGTAGGGTGGGCCGAGTCTTCGAGGCCCACCATGATCCCGCCGGTGGGCCTCGAAGACTCGGCCCACCCTACCTGCCGGTCAGCGCGTGGGCGGAGGCGGTCCCGTGCCCACCGGCGGCAGATACGTCGGCCGCGTCGTGTCCACCGGCACGACCTCGCCAACGTTGCGTACATAAGAGATTTCGCGGGCTGGGTAGCCCAGCGCGTGAAAGAGCTGGAACTGCGCGATGTTGTACTCGGCCACCGTGGCGAAGTAATGATCGAAGGCCACCTTCAAAAGCTGGAGGGCGAAGACCGCTTCTTGCGGCCGGAAAATCTGGACCAGCACGTTGCCGAACCGTTGCGTCTGCTTGAGTCCCTCGTAGCTGCCGTTGTAATTGATGAGGGCGCCGCGGACTTCGCGTTCGGCCTGGACGACGCGGGCGGCCGCCGACTGGAGACGCGCCTGCGACGCCGTGATTTCCGCCGCGACATCGTCCTGCATCTGGAACAATTCGGCGATGGCCTCCGACTGCTTGCCGCGCTGCTCCTTGACCCGCGCCAGGTTGCCCAACCCCAAGCTCTCGGCCTGCCACATAAGCTGCGGGCTGACATCGTCGCGGAAGCTCCACAAGTTCAGCTTGCCGCCATTGCCGATCCCGAAAGCGCCAAATTGAAGCTGTTCGTAGGGCGTCTGGAAGCCGTTGAACTCGATGACGGGCAGGACGGGCCGCATTTTCTCCTGGACGGATGCGCAGCAGCGCCGCCTGCACCAGCGCCTGATGCGAGGCCAATTCGGGACGATTGGTCAGGCCGATGGGGATCAAATCGTCGAGCGATCGATCCGGATCGATCAAGGTCATTTGTAGGTGATCGCTGCTCCATCGGCTCGACCACGGCGCGGGGGTCCAGACGAAGCACACGGGTCAAGTCGGCGCTGGCACGACGCCATTGCTGGCGTGCGGAGACGGCTCGCTGCTCCAGGTCGGCGAGCAAGTTCCGCGCTCGGTCCACCTCGACTGCCGGAACGAGATCGCGAGCCTGCTCGTTGATCAACTCGACCAGCTCACGGCCGCGCTCGACGGCATACAGGTCGCCGGCATACTGGCCGCGAAACTTGTGGACGTTGAAGTAGGCCCTGGCGGTCATCAGCAAGGCGTCGTTCTTGGCGGTCTGAATGTCCCAGCGAGCGGCGTTGAGGACTTGCCGTGCGGCCAGGGGCTGAAAGAGGATGTCGGTGGCGTATTGCATCAAGAAGAAGGCGCCGCCGGCGTAGAAAAAGTTGATGCCCTGGTAGAGCGGCCGGCCGAAGCTGCCGGGAGAATTTTGCAGAAAGGCGTTTTCTCCCGTCGGAATATTCACGCCCCGTAGGGTGTCCGGGCCGAAGCCGTCGTGGCGGATGTAATCGAAGCCGAGGTTGAAGTCGGGCACCCAGAGAACCTTGGCTTTCTGCAGCTGGGCCTCGGCCATCCAGGCTGTCGCCTGAGCGGCGGCCACGATCAGCGGTCGGGCGTCGGCCAGTCGCAAGGCCGTGGCCAGATTGATCGGGAAGCGCAGATCGCCGGCTCACAGCGGCGGCAGCTTCAGTTTCACGACCTCGCCGCTGGGCGGCGGTGGCAGTTCCAGGGGCGATTTCTGGCTCGGATGCTCGGCGGATTCGCCCTGCATCGCATCGGCTGCCGGCGCGGGATCGGCAGGCATGGGCGCGGGCCGAGGCGGCGGAAGGTTCTGGGCAGTCGCCGGCAAGGCCGACCATGAAAGTAGCCAAACTGCGAGGATAATCGTCCGTCTGTTGAATCTCTCCATCGAGATAGCTCCTTACATGGCTTGCTCCGGATTCGCTTGCCTCTCGATAATCGTAGGGTGGGCCGAGTCTTCGAGGCCCACCAGCAGGGGCATGGTGGGCCTCGAAGACTCGGCCCACCCTACCTGCTATGTGGGTCAGCGGGTCGCCGGCGGCGGGCCGACGCCCACCGGCGGCAGATACGACGGCCGCGACGTATCCACCGGCATCGATCTCGCCGGGCAGCCGGAACGTGGCGATCTCGCGGGCCGGGTAGCCCAGCGCGTGGAACATCTGGAACTGCGCGATGTTGTACTCGGCCACCGTGGCGAAATACTCGTCGAAGGCCACCTTCAACAACTGGAGAGCGTAGACGACTTCCTGCGGCCGATAGATCAGCTCCAGGACGTTGCCGAAACGCTGCGTCTGCCCCAACCCTTCCAGGCTCCGGTTGAATGTGATGAGGCCCGTCCGCAGCGAGCGTTCCGCCTGCGTCACCCGGGCCGCCGCCGACTGAAGATCCGCCTGGGCCTGCGTGATTTCCGCGGCCACATCGTCCTGCATTCGGAACAGATCGGCGATGGCGCGCGACTGCTCGCCGCGCTGCTCGCTTGATCCGCGCCAGGTTGCCGAAGCCGAAGGCTGTCCAGTTGCCAAACGAGCTGCGCGCTGATGTCGTCGCGGAAGCTCCACAGGTTCAGCTTGCCGCCGTTGCCGGTACCGAAGATGCCGACCTGGTCGATCATCCCGCCGGGAGTCTGCCAGCCGGTGATCAGGACGGTGGGCAGAAGGGGACGCATTTTCTCCTGACGGATGCGCACCGACCGCCGCCTGGACCATCGCCTGATGCGAAGCCAGTTCGGGACGGTTGGTCAGGCCGATGGGGATCAAATCGTCGAGCGAGCGCTCGGGGTCGATCAAGGTGAGTTGCAAGTGATCGTGCTCCAGCGGCTCGACCACGGCCCGCGGATCGAGGCGAAGGACGCGCGTCAGCTCGGCGCTGGCGACGCGCCACTCCTCGCGGGCGGAGACGGCCTGCTGCTCGAGGTCGGCCAGCAGGTTCCGCGCCCGGTCCACTTCGACGCCGGGAACCAGGTCCCGGCTCAGGGCGGCAATCGCTTCCGACCAGCTCGTCGGCCGCGTTCGACGGTATAGATCGCGCCGGCGTACTGCCCGCGATACTTGTGGACGTTGAAGTAGGCCCGCGCCGTGCGCAGCAGGGCGTCGTTCTTGGCCGTCTGGATGTCCCAGCGCTTGGCGTTCAAATCCTGCCGGGCGGCCAGGGGCTAGAAGATGGCGTCGGTCATGGCGCCGACCTGATACAAGGAGACGCCGGACATAGAACCAGTTGAGGTTCTGGTTGAGCGGCTTGCCGAAGCTGCCCGGAGCGGGTTGCCCGAAGATGTTCTCCCCCTGCGGAATATTGATGCCCTGGTTGAAGTCCACTGGGCCATCGTGCCGCAGATAGACGACGTTCATCATGAACGCAGGCACCCACAGTACCTTGGCGCGCTGCAGCTGCGCCTCGGCCACCCACGCCCTGGCCTGGGCGATGGCCACCATCATCGGCCGGGCGTCGGACAAGCGCAGGGCCGTCGCCAGGTTGATCGGAAAGCTCCGGTCCCCGGGTTCCAGGGGCGGAGGCTTCAACTCCACCACCTCCCCGCCGGGCGGGGACGGTAGCTCCAGGGGGGACTTCTGTTCCGGTAGCGGCGGCGGAAGGGTCGGTTCCGGCTCTTCGCGCTCGCCGGAGGATCAATCGGAGCGCTGGGAACTTCCACGGGGATGGGATGATCCATCCACGGGCGTCGCGGCCGGACGAGGGGGACGCGCGGCGATGGCTCCGCGTTCTGGGCGCAACAGGGCGGCGCCTCGATCCAGCAGAGCGAAGCAACCGCAAGCGCGAGCATCCCCCTGCCCACTGCCATCCACCCTCCCCGCCCGTTGTTCCTGTCTTTGCTCGTCCCCTCGCGCGCACAAAGTCGGAGGACTGTAGAATCTAATCGGTTCGTCGGAGTCCGCGCGATTATGACGAATGCAGCGATTTTTTGCTTTCGCCCCTTACAGCTTGCCCAATCTCAACAGATTTCGAGCAGCCGTTCCGAAGCCAGAGCGTTTATTCTGGACGAGTCGTTCGAGGAAGGAATTGACGGGGATTCCGGCGCTGCGCATTTGGTACAGAAGTTGCTTTTACCAATTCCCGCATGGCGAATCATTTCCGTTTAGCGACGCTTCGCGGCAGCGTTTGATGAACGCTTCCGCGAAGCGTCGCTAATCGTGTAACGGCCCGTCGCGCCCGCTAGGGAGCTTGTTGCATCATGGCCGCGATCAACGAAGAAAGCGGGATCCGCCAATCCCACCGTCCTGGCGATGGATCATCCGATCACCACCTTGATGCTGGTTGTGGGTCTGATCAGTCTCGGCTTTCTGGCCTATCTGCGAGATGCGCGTGGACATCTTTCCCTCGCTGAACGTCCCCAAGATTTACATCTTCTTCGATTTCATCGGCATGAGTCCCGACCAAATCGAAGGCTTCATCGTCAACGAGCTGGAGCTGTATTTTCAGTACGTCGATGGCGTCGAGGACATCAAATCGCGGAACATCCAGCAAGTCGGCCTGTGCGAGCTGTCGTTCTTCCCCAAGACCGACATGGGCCAGGCGATGGCCCAGGTCGTGGCCATGTCCGACCGAGCCATGGCCTGGATGCCGCCGGGTTCGTTGCCGCCCATGATCATGCGCATGGACGCCGGCAGCGTTCCGATCGGCTACCTCGTGTTCACCAGCGAAGGCAACAAAACCTCGATCGGGGCGATGGGCGACCTGGCCCAGAACATCATCCGGCCGCTCGTGCAGAAAAACGTCCCCGGCACGGTCGCCATCTCGCCGTTCGGCCCCAACATGCGCTCGATCATCATCAACGTCGATCCGCAGAAACTCCTCGCTTACAACCTCAACCCCCGGCACGTGGTCGATGCCCTGAAAAAAGGCAACGTCGTCATCCCCTCCGGGAACATCTACATCAAGGACTCGATGCCGATCGTCCACAATAACGCCACGGTGGTGGACGTGCAGAAGCTCGGGGACATCCCCCTTCGGCTGGACAAGAACGTCTACATCCGCGACGTGGCGACCATCCAGGACGCCATCGACATCACCTACGGCTACGCCCTGGTCAATGGCGAGATCGCCGTCCATCTGCCGATCATCAAGAAGGACACCGGCTCGACGCTTGCAAGTGGTGGCCGACGTTCACAAGTCGATGGAGCACGTTCCGCGCCGCCGTCCCTCCAGGACGTGAAGATCAGCTTCGAGTTCGACGAGTCGCCGACGGTGGTTCACGCGGTCGAGAGCGTGGCCACCGAGGGCGCCATCGGCGCGGGCCTGACCGGCCTGATGATTCTGTTGTTCCTCCGCGACTGGCGCAGCGTGCTCGTCGTCGTCTGCAACATCCCGCTCGCTCTGACGGGATCGCTGTTCGGACTGTGGGTGACGGGCAACACGATCAACATCATGTCGCTGGGCGGCATGGCGCTGGCCATCGGCATCCTCGTCGATGAGGCGACCGTCACCATCGAGAACACCCACGTGCAGATGGGCCAAACGAAGAACATCGCCACGGCCGTCCTGCACGCCAGCAACGCCACGGCTGTGCCGCGCCTGTTGGCCTTGTTGTGCATTCTGTCGGTGTTCATCCCGGCGTTCATCATGGAAGACCCGCTGCGGGCGCTGTTCATGCCGCTGACCCTGGCGGTCGGCTTCGCCATGATCTTCTCCTACCTGCTCTCCAGCACGTTCGTGCCGATCATGAGCGTCTACCTGCTCAAGCACAACGAGGAGCATCACGCGGAAACGGCAGGACGGCGAGGAGAAGCCGGGTCTGTTCGACCGCATGGTCGCGGTTTACACCAAGATCGTGGATTGGTTCATCGAACTCCGCTGGTGGGTGGTGCCGATCTATCTCGTCCTGTGCGGCCTGATCCTGGGGATTTTGGGGTTACAGGTTGGCACCGAATTGTTCCCGCAGGTCGATGCGGGAGAATTCGTGCTGCGGTTTCGGCCGCCGCCCGGATCGAGCTACGAACTGACCCGCGAAATGGGGATGAAGTGCCTGCAAGAGATCGAGAAGGAGGTCGGGACCGAGAACGTCGAAATCACGATGGGTTTCGTCGGCCAAGTGGCCCCGAACTTCGGCATCGACAACATGGTGCTGTTCATGCGCGGGCCGGACGACGGTTGGCTGCGCATCAAATTCGAGCGAGGACAGCGGCATCAAGCTCGACGAATTCCGCGAACGGCTCCGCAAGGATTTGCCCGAACGGGTGATTCCCTGGATCGCCCATCGCTTGCAACAAGGAGGAGGTTCCGGCGGCTTGTCCGAAGAGGAGGCGAAGCAACAAGCGGATTTCTGCACGTTCGGATTCGAGCCGGGCGACATCGTGAGCCAGGTCATGAGCTTCGGCTCTTCCAAGCCGATCGCGGTTCGCCTGATCGGCACCGATTACGACGAGGTTCGCAAGCACGCGGAAAAAGTCGTCGCCGAAATGAAGCGCAATCCCTATCTCCGCGACGTCGGCTACGAACAGACGCTCGACTACCCCTCGGTCGAGGTCGAGATCGACCGCGAACTGGCGGGACTGATCGGCGTCACCGTCAAGCATGTGGAGCGCGCCCTGGTCATGGCGACTTCCTCGACCCGCTTCACCGACCTCAACTACTGGATCAACGACAAGACCGGCTTCGACTATCTGGTGCAAATCCAGGTGCCGCCCTTGCGGATGAATCAGGCCGGAAGACATCGAGGAGCTGCCGCTGGAGTCGGTCAACCCCGATGTGCCCCTCATGGTCCGCGACGTGCTCAAGGACGGCATGGTCCACACGCAGCGTCCAGCCCGGCGAGTACGATCGCGATATGTCGCAGCGCGTACCTGACCATCATCGCCAACGTTGAGGGCGAAGACATGGGCCGGGCCGCCAGCCAGGTTCGCCAGGCGATTGAGGACGCCGGGCGCCGCCCCGCGGCGTGCATGTCGAGGAGATGGGCCAGCTGCCGTCGATGAAAAAGATGTTCAAGGCGCTGGGCATCGGTCTGGCCGTCGCCGTGTTCGTCATCCTCGTGCTGTTGACGGCGTATTTCCAGTCGCCGCGGCTCGCCCTGACCTCCGTGGGGGCCGTGCCCGGAGTCCTCGCCGGCATCGTGACCATTCTTTACTTCACGAACACCACGCTCAACATCGAATCGTTCATGGGTTCGATCATGTGCCTGGGCGTGTCCGTGTCCAACTCGGTGATGATGGTGACGTTCATGGACGAACACTGGAAGGCGGGCAAACCGTCCGACGAGGCGGCCCTCCAGGGAGCCAGCGAACGCTTGCGGCCGATCTTGATGACGGCGTGTGCCATGACCGTCGGCATGGTGCCGATGGCGCTGGCGCTGGAACGCGGCAGCCAGATGGAGGCCCCGCTGGGTCGGGCGGTGATCGGCGGCCTGGTGATGTCCACCTTTGCCACCTTGCTGGTATTGCCGTCCATTTTCGCCCTGGTGATCGGCCGACAGAAAGCTACCTCGCCCTCGCTCTACCCAGACAACCCTGAAAGCGCCCACTACGATCCGAATGTCTACGCGCACGCCAACGGAAGCGACCACGAGGCCGCGCCGAGCACGAACGGGGCGAAAGAAGTTTCGCAGCATGAAAACGGGAGATAAGGAATGTCCACAGCGATTCGATCTAGTATCGCCTTCTGCCGTCGAAGGCTAGCGCTTTGGCTTCTGGCCGTCCTGGCGGCTTCGGGCTGCTCTTCCAAGGAACAGAAAAGCGGCCCCGAGCGTTTCGGAACCGCCGGAGCTGCATGTCATCTATCCGCAGCTTCGGAAAATCACCCGTGTCGTCGGACAGCCGAGCTTCGTGCAAAGCTACGAGCGCACGTCGATCTATCCCAAAGTGACCGCGTTCATCGAGAAATGGAACGTGGACATCGGCGACAAGGTGAAAAAGGGCGACATACTCGCCGACCTGTTCGTGCCGGAGCTGCGCGAGGATTGGGAGACGAAGAAGGCCACGGTCAAGTACGATAAGGAGCGGGTCGAGCTGGCCCTCAAGCGCGTGAAGGTGGCCCAGCGCCGACGTGAAGGCGGCCGAGGCACGGCTGGCCGAGGCCCAGAGCATTCTCGACGCTTACAAGTCCGAGGTCGATCGCTGGGAATCGGAAGTCGATGCGCCTCAAGCGCGAGGTCGAGCGGAAAGTCGTCGCCCCGCAAATCCTTCTGGAATCGCAAAACCAGCACCGCTCGGACATTGCCAAATGGGACTCGGCCAAGGCGACGGTCGCCAAGGCGGAGGCCGAGCTGCTTGCCAAGATTGCCGCGCTCGAGGAGGAGATCGTCTCGGTCGGCGTGGCCCGCGCTCGGGTGCTCGTCGCCGAGAGCGAAGCGAAACGGCTGGAAGCGTGGGTGGGCTATCTCAAACTGTTCGCGCCTTACGACGGCATCATCGTGGTCCGCAACGCCAACACCTGGGACTTCGTCCTGCCCCAAACCGGCGACCCGACGTCAATGGTGCGTACCCCCGACCTGTCCCCTAGCGGGCAGGCCGCCCCGATCTACGTGGTCGATCGCACGGACATCGTCCGCATCTTCGTTGATGTCCCGGAGCGGGATGCCAACTACGTCAAGATCGGGACGGAGGCGCGCGTCAAGGTTTGGGCCTACCGTGACGAATGGCTGCCGGCCACGGTGACGCGCCTGTCGTGGGCGCTCAACAACAAGAGCCGAACCATGCGGGCCGAGATCGACCTGCCCAACCCCGGCAGCCAGATCCTGCCGGGCATGTACGCCTACGGCAAAGTGGTCGTCCAGCGACCCAGCGTCCTGGCCCTGCCGAAGTCCGCGCTGTCCCATGCGGGCGGGAAAACCTTCATCTGGCGCTACGATAACGGCAAGGCCAAGCGCACCGAAGTCCACACCGGCATCACGGAGGGCAACTGGGTCGAAGTCACCAGTCGCCACGTCAAGTCCGAGTCTTCCACCGAGGAACAGTGGGAGCGGATGGACAGCTCCGAACAAGTGCTCATGGGTCCCAAGTTGACCACGCTCACCGAAGGGGCCGAGGTGCGACTGACGGCCGCACCGCCGCCGATCGAAGGAAAAACCGCGCAAGAAAGCAATAACGCGATGTAAACTGACGGATGACGGTTCGCACCCTCTCATCCGTGGCGACCTTTCGGAAACAACCGAGGGTTTACACAATGCCAAAAGAAAAAATGGAAGAGCAGTCCGCGGCCCATTCCCAGGGCGACAGCCGGAATGAGCCAACGCGCACCGACGAGGCCGATGCACCTTCTCCGGAGCAAGGCACGGCGAACAACGCGGAAGGCCGCGAACCGCCACTCACGCGCATCGGTCCCTACAAGCTCTTGAAGCGAATCGGCGAGGGCGTCGCGGGCATCGTCTTTCAGGCCGAGCAGCAAGAACCCGTGCGCCTCATGGTCGCCCTGAAGCTCATCAAGGAGGGTTTGGACTGGCGGCAGATCATCACCCGCTTTGAGGCCGAGCGGCAATGCGCTCACGCTGCTGGACCATCCCAACCTCGCCAAGCTGCTGGGCGCCGGCACCCGGCAATCGGGACAGCCTTACTTCGTCATGGAATGGGTTGATGGCGTACCCATCACAAACTATTGCAACGATCATCAATTCACCCTGCGGCAACGGCTGGAGCTGTTCGTCCCCGTCTGCCAGGCCGTGCAGTATGCCCATCAGAAGGGCATCCTCCACGGCGACCTCAAACCCTCCGACGTGCTGGTGGCCGAAGATGGCGGCAAGCCGGCACCGAAAGTCCTCGATTTCGGCATAGCCAAGGTGCTACGGCGAAACCGAGCGAAAGTTCGCCCGCGACCGTCCCCGGCGGTCCGAGCGGCAAACCCGAATACCTCAGTCCGGAGCAGGCCGACGCCAACGTTCAGGACATGGATACCAGCAGCGATGTCTATGCCCTGGGCGTGCTGCTCTACGAGCTATTGACGGGCACAACCCCGTTGACCCCGGAACGTCTGAAAAATGCGTCGAGGTCCGAAGCCGCTCGCTTGATCCGCGAGGAGCAGCCTCCTCCGCCCAGCAAACGATTGAGCGAGTCAAAGGACGGCCTGGCGTCGGTCTCGGCCCAGCGCAAGACGAAGCCGAAGGAACTGGTCGATGAGCTGCACGGTCCCTTGGATTGCCTGGTCCTGAAGGCGCTGGAGAAGGATCGCGCCCGCCGCTATGCGACCGCTCACGATCTGGCCCGCGACATTCAGCGTTACCTGGCTCACGAGTCGATGGAAGCCTGCCCGTCCGACGCTTCGACTCAGATTTGGAGAACGGCGAAGGAGCATCCGCGCTCGCTGGCGATGATGGCGGTGCTGTTCATCCTCTTGTTGCTCGCGGGCCTGGGCGGTATCGGCTTCGGAGCGTGGGAGTGGCACAAGGAAGGGAAAGCTGAGAAGACGGAAAAGGAGGCCGTCGAGAAACAGAAGAAGGCCCAGAAGGACGCCGACGAGGCCAAGGCCAAGCTCCAGCAGTCCGAGGCGGCGCGAAAGGAGACGGTCAAGGAACGGGACGAGGCGCAGCAAGGGGAGAAGGCGGCGCAGAGTGCGGAGGAAGACGCCCGAACCGTGATCGCCTTCGTCAAGGACAGGCTGTTGTCCGCGGGCCGGCCGGCGGACGTGTCGCTGACGGAAGCGTTCTGGACCGGGGGCCAGGCCAAGGACGTGACGCTGCGCAAGGCGGTGGACCTGGCCGAGCCGCGGGTCGCCCGGCAGTTCGCGGAGCGGCCTTTGGCGGAGGCATCGGTTCGGGAGATGCTCGGGTTGGCTTACCTGAGTCTGGGCGAACCGGCGCTGGCGGTCAAACAATACAAGCGCGCGCTGGAATTGCGCGAAGCCATGCTTGGCGTCAACCACCCCGATTCGGCCGAGTGCCGCAACCAGCTCGCAATCGCCTACCGCCTCGCCAACCGCGCCGACGACGCCGGCCGGCTGTTCGATCAGAACCTGCAATCGCCCGTCTACGCGTCCTCGCTGGCCGTGCGCGGCGCGGTGCTCTTGGCCGAGAAAAAACCCGGTGAGGCCGAGTTGAAGCTGCGCCTGCCTATCCATCCGCCAGAAGATCCAGCCCGACGATTGGACGACCTTCGAGGCGAAGTCGCTTTTGGGCCAGGCGCTTTTGGATCAAAAGAAATTCATCGATGCCGAGCCGCTGATTCTCTCGGGCTACGAGGGAATGAAAGAACGCGCGGCCAAGATCCCGACGCGGGACAAGGGGCATCTCACCGAGGGGCTCGAACGGGTGGTGAAGCTCTACGAAGCCTGGGACAAGCCGGACAAGGCGGCCCAATGGCGGAGAGAGTTGGAGGCGGCAAAGACTTCTCCGAAACGCTGACGCGCTTGGCCCGAACGCCGCTCGCTCGACAAAGTGCGGGCTTGACAGCTTTGGGCCGCCCCGTATGTTGAGAGGAAATCCGCGCACCAAACGCCGGTCGTGTCTCGACCAGAGAGTTTTCCCGCTCTACCAAGTCCCCGTTCGGTGCGACGCCCTTTTTTCTCCAGGTGTGCCATGAAGCGAATCGTCGTCTGCGCTGTGGTCTTTGCCCTGCTGGGTTGCACTTCCAAACAGAATCAGGGGGGGTCTCTCTCGGGGAAAATCACCTACAAGGGCCGGCCGGTCAACGGGGCCTTGCTCCGTCTCCTTCCCGTTGGCGGCGAGGAGGAGTCTGTCAATGTTTCGGTCAGTCAGGAGGGAACCTTCAGCATTGCCGACATTCCTCCGGGAGAATACAAGATCGTCGTTGAAGGCTCCCAGCTCCCGCCCGATGTCATGAAAATGCCCGATCTTCCCAAGGGCATGGATCCAGCCAAGGCGGAGGAGATGAGACAGAAGTTCCAGCAGTCGCACAAGGAAGCTCCCACCATCGCCTTTCCGGACAAGTACAAAAGGGCCTCGTCCACCGACCTGAAATGCACGATTACCAAGGGCAAAAAGGAGACCCTGGAACTGGAGCTGAAAGATTGACCTGTCCTTCCGCCCCTCGCGCCGCCATGGCCACCCCCGACGTTTCGTCCCCTGCCGCCCGCCCCGTCCCGCCCCGCCGGCGGCGTCGCTGGTATTGGCTCCTCGCTGGGATCCTCCTGTTGGCCGGGGGTTGGGCGGCGTGCGAAGGCTGGGCGGCTCGGCAAGAGCGATTGGCCGCCGAAGCGCTCGCCGACGATCACATGGACGAGGCTGGCCATCACATCGAATTGGCCCTGCAAGTGCGCCGCCGTCGCCCTTCCACCTTCTTATTGGCCGCCCGCATTCGCCGCTTGCAAGGACGCTATCCCGAGGCCGAGCAATATCTGCTTCGCTGCGGGCAGCTTGAGGGCATGAGCGAGCGAGTGCAACTGGAATGGCTGCTGCTCCGCTGTCAGCAGGGGGAGATCGACGAATTATCGTCCCAGCTACTCACCGCGGCGAAACGGCAGCACCCCGAAGCTCCCGCCATCCTCGAAACTCTAGCCAGCGTCTATCTTCGGCAGATGCGCTATCTGGAGGCGCTTCTTTGTCTGAATCTGTGGCTTGAATTCACCCCCGATTCCGTGCGCGCCCTCGACTGGCGCGGCTGGGTGAGTTTGCAACTGGACCGGCGCGAACAAACGGTTCGCGATTACGAGCGCCTGCTGGAATTGCAACCGGAACGCTCGGACATTCGGCTGCGCCTGGCGCAAGTGCTGGCCGAGAGTCCGCGGCCGGAAGATGCGGTGCCTCATCTGGAACGGCTCCTCCGCGAGCAGCCCGACAATCCCGACGTGGCCGCCGCCCTGGCGCCCTGCTGGATCGACGCGGGCCGGATCGAGGATGCCAAAGCGCTACTCGATGCCGTGCTCCGGACGAACCCCGACCATTTCGGGGCTTTGTTCCAGCGCGGCAAACTGGAACTGACACTCGGACACCCCGCCCAGGCCGAGACGTGGTTGAACAAGGCCCTCCACGTCAAACCGCACGACAAGGAAGCACGCTACAGCCTGTACCGAAGTTTGCAAGGACAGCCCGACCGGGAGCGCGACGCAGAGCGCGAGCATGCCCGTTGGGAACAAGAAAGCAAAAAGCTGGCCCGGCTCACGAACTTATTGCGGAAAGAACTGGCGGCTCATCCCAAGAACGCGGACCTGGCCGGCGAAGCCGGAGAATTGCTATTGCAATTGGATGAAGAGAAACGCGGTCTTTCTTGGCTCTATCACGCCCTGGCGATCAATCCTCGCCACCTTCCCAGCCGCCGGGCATCCTGGCCTATTACGAACGAACCAACCAGCCGGACAAGGCGGCCGAGCAGCGACGGCAGATCGACGAAATAGTCCGTAGTCCGTAGCAAAAACCAGCAAGGGTTTTTGCTACGGACTACTAACTTCGGACTACGGACTATGGATGTATTTGTTCCTGAAACCACTTCTCGCGCTGGGGCAAGTCCGGCGGACGCAGTTGTCGGATCACGTCGAAGGCCCGCTGCGCCTCGGCTTTTTGGCCTTGTTGGAGCAAGAACCCCACCCACGCCTGCCGGCCCGAGACGTTGAACGGATCCAGGCGCAGGAGTTGCTCGCAATGTTTTCGCGCTTCCTCCAGCCGGCCGGCCCGAAGCAGAAGCGCCACGAGACGAACCTGATACTCCGGCTGGAACGGATTGATCTCCACCGTCCGCCGCCAGTATTCGCGGGCGCGGTCTAGCTCTCCGGCGGTCTGAGCCGCGTAGGCGGCCTGAACCAGTAATTGCCAGTTGGACGGCTGCTCCGGCAAAAGCGCTTCCGCCTCGCGGAGCGACTCGGCCGGCCGATGGAGTTGCCAGTAAGCCTCTACCTTGCCCGCGCGCACGGCGGCATCGGAAGGGTCGCGCCCAGCGCCGATTCGAGGAACCGCAAGGCACGATCGGCGTGGCGCTGGGGCTGGAGCATGTTCTCATTCATCAGCTTCACCAATCCCAGGCCGAGAGTGCGCTCGGTCTGCGGGTCTCCACCCGGAAAGCGATCCCGGTAGAAATCCACCAGTGCGGCGTTTTCCGGATCGGCCTCGTGAGGAGGCTGTCGCGCCGGCCGGCGGACGATGCGGTGATCGGTCGAGGCCGTGTGAATGATGTCCGAGCTGCGGTAGCGCGGCATGTGGCACTCCATGCAGCTATCGGCCGGACTCACCTCTTTGCGGCGGGCCAACGGCTCCGAGCAGACGGGCGATTCCTTCGTCCCGTCGTGACACTGCAAGCACTTGGCGCGATAGTGCGCTACCCGCTCCGCCGGCCCGACGGCAACATGGGGATCGTGACAGGTAATGCAGCCCAGCTTCTGATCGCTGACCGGCGCGAGAAGCATTTGCTCTGGTACATCTGCTCGACATGGTTGACGGCCTTGCTGTCTTCGCCGCGTTGCCGATCGTGGACCAGCACGGCCCAGAACTCGTTGAGCGGCAAGCCCGGACGATAATCGAACAATCCTCGACCTCCGCGTACGATCCGCGCTTCGCCTTCCAGATGACACTGCTCGCACACGGCGTCGCGCAGGGGCGGCGACAGGCGCGCGGGGTTGACGATGTCCCAGCGATCCGCACTCTGGACGTGCCGCTCGCCCGGTCCATGACAGCGCTCGCAGCCGATGGATTGGCCCTCGAACACCGGATCCACGAAACGGTCCGGCTGATCGGGGTGTTCCCGGACGCGATTGGCGTGACAGAAGAGACAGCCGGCCGTCAGCGGCCGTCCCGTCAACACATCGGGTCCGAATCCCGGTGACAAATCCCAGCGCCGCTGCTGCGAAAACCAGCTAATCGGCGTCTGAAACAAGTAGCCGTCCCGCTCGAACAGATACGAATAACCTTTGGCGCCGGAGCCGACGACCCAGCGGACCTCCAGCGACAATTCGACCACGGGGTTGCCGGAACCATCGAGGACGACCTGGCGATGCGTCATTCGTTGCCCCCGGCGCTCCACCTCGAAACGCCGGCCCAGGGCGTTGAAGGGATTATGCGTGTCCGGGGTGTAGTGTTGTTGATCGAGCAGCGATTGGACCGGAACGAGAGAGCGGCCCATGGGATGACGGGCAAAACTTCGCGCGATGTCGTCGTGGCAGACGGCGCACGAGGCATCGCCGACGTAGCCGACCTCGGGGTGAATGTTGCGATAGGGTCCGTCGTAGGCGCGGCGCGGATCGGTTGATTCCGTGGACGCGAGATCGTTGGTATCCGTGGAGCGCGTGGTAAACCAAGGGGACCAGCGGAGGCCGGCGAGTCCCAGCACCGCCAGCACGGCCGCGAAGATAGCGCGTCGTCGCAGGGTCGTTTGTTTCGTAGGTTCGCCGGACATACTATTTGTAAACGGTATTTCGGTTAGCGCCGCTTCGCAGAAGCGTTCTTCGCAAGAACGCTTCTGCGAAGCGGCGCTAACCGGCAAAACTTCTGACTTCATCCTTACTCTTGCATCCGGCGGAGCATCTCCTGCGCGACGGGGCGGGCACGAAAGTCCACGCCGGCGCCCGTCGCGGTCGCCGCATCGCTCCCCCATACGTCCAGGGCGGCGCGGAAATGCCGTCGGGCCTCCCCTACCGCTCCCGATTCGAGGGCCAAGAGGCCGCGCAGCACCAGCCGATCCGCCTCCTGACGCATCAGCTCGGCCGTCGGAGCCAAAAAATCCAGGCCCTTGAATTGAAAACGAAGCGCGGTCGCCCATCCCACGGCGCCCTCCGCCTCGGGAGGGCGGCCCAGCACGGCTCGTCCCACATGAAACGCCACCGCCGAACGCACCGGTACAAACATCTTCGACGACAGGCCAATCCGGCGCATCGGCTCGCTGCCCCGATCCAGTTCCGCCTCCGCGCCGGCATAATCCCCACAACTGGCCGCGGCGCGGGCCTGGACCCAATGATAGGTGGCAAAGTTGATCTTTTGTTCGTGTTCCGGCTCCAGCAAGTCGCGGATCTCGTAGCACTGTCCGGCTTGCATCATGAGATCCAGTTGATACTCGACGCCGGCCCGGCCGAAAATGGCCGGAGACGATTCCTGCATCATCTCCAGCGCCCGGCGCGACAGCCCGAACCGCGCCGCGAGCTGGGCACGGTCGAGGACTTTCGACGGATCGGTCTTGCCCGTCAGGTTCGCCTGGTACGTCTTTTCCGATTGGGCGACCAGCTTTTCCATTTTCTCGACCTCGGCTCGCAAGGCGTCGGCCGCCGCGGAGTGCTTGTCGGCTTGCTCGGCGATGCGCAAGAGGGCACGCAGATGATCGAATCGGCGATCCATTTGCCCCTCTTCCCAGTAGAGCTGGGCAAGCAAGGCGTGGCCGGAATCGAGATCGGGCCGAAGGGCGACTGCCTGCTCGAGCGCCGTCAGGATCTGGGCCTGGCGAAGCGCGGCGAGGTCGGGGAGCATGGCCTGCCAGTTCGGTTCGCGTGTCTGGCGGGCGAGTCGAAGGTAGGCTTCGCCCAGGAGCAAAAGGCGCGAGCGTCATCGGGATTGACGGCCAGGGCACGCCGGGCGGCACGCACGGCCAAATACAGCGGCTCCGGAGGACCGCCTCCCTGCGACGTCAGATACATCGTGGCGAACTGCTCCGCCGCTGTTCCAGGGGACGATGCCGGTGCCGCCGTGTTGGATGCGTCGGAGGGGAGCAAGGGCGTCAGATCGAGGCGCAGCGCCAGCGTGCCGGCGGTGGCGGCGGGTTCCGTGGTCAGACCGCAGCCGATCAAACCGGCTGCCTGAGCCAGCAGCCATTGGCGGACAAGACGAGTCTGTTGTTGCTCCGCCTGGAGATCGAAGGTGAGAAGATACAACGCCGCCTCTTCTCGATCCGCCGAGCGGCTCTCGGGATGGGGACGGAATGCGTCGAACCACCCCGGCGGTCGAGGCGGGCGCGGGGCCGGCGGGGCGTGTTGCTCCGCGCCGAGGTGGTAAGCCGCGCGGCGAACGTCGAACGCATCCGGTGAGGCTGCTGCACCCGTGCGATGGATGAACAGTGTCGCGCCGCCCGCCACGGCCAACAACTCCCAATCCGGTGCGTGGAACAAGTAGCGATACGCCCGCGCGGTTCGCTCCCAGTCGGTATCGTGCAGAAGGATGCGATCGATGTCGTGGTTAATGATGATGAGCGAAGCCGAGAGATCAGAGATCGCGTCGCCCTCGCCCCACAGAAGACAGTTCCGCATGGCCGCGTAATCCTCGGCGACGCGATCGAACAGCGGCCAGCGGGAATCGAGAAAGCCCTTCTCCTCGGGACAGAACCAGGCCAGGTAGTGCGCCACTTCCGGGCTGAAGGTAAATGCGAAGCGATCGGGCCGGAAACGCGACTGCGCATGATAGCGCTTAAGATGCTCCGCCATGCGCACCAGCGACCCATCCGGCTCAACCGACCAGCCGCGCGGCTGATACGGCGCGGGCTGCAACCACCCCGGCCAAGCCAGCACCAAAAGGGCGATGCCGACCAGTACCCCCACCCGGTCGGCGGCGAAGCGCAATCGCTGGCGCGTCTCCGAGACGGGACTACCCCGCGACCATTCCCGGACGTTGAGGGCAAGAAACGCGGCGGCCACGACGGCGAAAAAGGGGATGGTGCGAGCCTGATAAATGCTCAGTGCCGCCAGGACCAACCAGGCCAGCAAGCGCCCTGGATGCACTCTGCGAAGCGCCGGGATAAAGGAACCGGCACTGCTTGCCAGGAGCAAGTAGTACGCCCAAGCGCCGGGGCTGCGCAAAACGGGCGACGCGGCAAAGCGCGCTCCGAAGGGAGAGAGCACCAAGGTTTGACCGAGCGGATCGTCTCGCAGAGCCTTCTCCGTGGCCGTCAACCCCAACGGCGGCGGCCAGGCGAAGATGTGATAGTGGTAAGGCGTGGCCAGACAGGCGGCCCAGCCGGCGAGCGTTAACAAAACCAGCGACCGGAGATCGTTCGCGTGTTCAGCATGCGCGGGAGCAGTCAGACGGCGGAGGATTTCGCCCAGCGCGTACAGACCGACCAGGACGGGACCGAGGACATACCAGCCATCGAGATTGGCCCACAGGGCGAAGAACGGCACAAGCAACCAACGCCGCCTTCGCGCCTTCTCGGTTGCATCTCCCGCAAGCTGACCGGGGCGCTCCAGCAAGTACACCGTCAGTAGCACGCCGAATAGCGACAGCAAAATCGGTTGCAAAACCAGCCACGGACCCAGCGCCAGCATCGCGGCGAAACCGGCCGGCCCTAGCATTCCCATTCTCTCGCCGGGCCGTCGAAAACAACAGAGCAGAACCGCTACCAACAAGACGAGGATCGTTTCCCCGACCACAAGGGCCGCGCCGTCGCCGAGGTTGTAAAGCTGGAACAGAAAAACATCACTGAGCCAGGTATGGTTGACCCAATAAACACCCTGGGTGGTGGACGAGAAGGGGTCCGTTCCATCCGGCAGCCGTCCTCCGCTCAGCGCTCGACCCGAAGCCAGGTGCAACCACAGATCGCTGTTGCGCGAGGGGGTGGAAGCGAGAAGGAAGGCCAGACCACAGAGCAACACGGCGAAGAAGCCGTCGATCACTCCGGCACGGAAAGCCGGCTCCTCCAAAAGGCCCTGCGAAACCGGATGCGTTTGGGGGGCAGCCAGGGGGATCGAGGCCGAGTCCGTTCCTCCTCCGCCCCCTTGCGGAGTCAGGTGAGGGCCGGGAGAGACAGGTCCGAGGGTCATTCAGCAACACCGCGGAATAAGAGTCATCCGAGCCGGCCCGCGCGGAGGCCGACTCGGGCGAACAAAGCGCACGAAGACTCGAATCGCAGGCACAGTCCCCGTTCAGTATAAGCGGATCGGGTCACGCAACAAGGAACAATTCGGCATCCCCTGCGGGTGCGCCGGTAAAGTGGGGAGGGGGAAGGAGACGCCGACACCGCGGTTCGGCCGGGGTCCGTCCCGAAAGAACCTCGTCCGAAGGCGGGGAAAAAAGATGAGAAATACTCTCATTTTTCATTGACAGTGCAGAGGCAGGTTCGTACAGTGGATCCATTGAGGTGGAAGGCTCGCTAATTCCATCTTAAGACACATTTTATTCATGTTGTAAAGATTACATTATTGTAAGGTTGCCTCGACCGACGCGAAAACTAAACGCCCTTTTTTGTTTTTATGGAGGTCATGATGCCTATCGTGCGTTTGATTCGTCGTTGGCGCGGTTTCACGCTGATCGAGTTGCTGGTGGTGATCGCCATCATCGCTATCCTCATTGGCTTGCTGCTGCCGGCCGTGCAAAAGGTGCGGGCCGCCGCGGCGCGCGCAGTCCTCGAACAACCTCAAGCAGATGACGCTGGCCCTGCACAACATGAGCGACACCTACGGCATGCTGCCCGACGTGGATGGGCACTACCCGGCCCCGCCGGGGGCGGTCAAGGATTTGACCTTCAATCAGTACATGATCGGCACGCCCTATTACTTTATGTTGCCGTTCGTCGAGCAGCAGAACGTCTATAACTATATGCAAACGCGCCACTACGATTCGTGGTGGTGCAGTTGGCAGATCAAGACCTATGCCAGCCCCGCCGACCCCTCCGCACCCGCCAACAGCGAGCCGGACACCAGCTCTCCGCGTTTCGGCACGAGCTACGCACCCAACGAATACGTGTTGCGACTCTCCCCCATTAAAAATACCCAGTGGCCGAGCCGGAACTGGGCGCCGGTCGCTCGCTTCCCGGCGAGCATTTCGGACGGTACTTCCAACACCCTCGCCTTCGCCGAGAAGCGCATGATCTGTCCCCGCAGCGGGGGCGCGGTGTTCTACTGGGGCGAGACGGGCGGCGGCTGCAATCGCACCGGCTACACGTCCTCCAATACGATCGGCTCCATGCCCGCCTTCTATAGCTGGACGGGTATCTCCACCTCAAAGATCGGCGCCGTCGCGCTGCCGCAGATCAACCCGCCCGTGAATGCCTGCAACCCGTGCCTGCTCAACTCCAGCACGACCGGCGGCATCCTGGTCGCCACCTTCGACGGCGGCGTCCACCTGGTCGCGCAGGGCATCTCGCAACGGACCTGGCAGGCCGTCGTCATCCCCAACGATGGCTGGGTTCTGGGGCCTGACTGGAACCCATAACGACCGACACCGCCGGCCCGTCGGGGATCGTCCCCAGGCCGGAAGCCGAAAGCGGAACGCGGAAGGAAAGACTTGTCTTTCCTTCCGCGTTCCGCTTTCGGTTTGGAGGTCCCGCCCCGAGCCATCGTGTCACGGTTGCGCAGCCATCGTCAAGGAGGAGGTCGAGGACGAGGAAGGAGGCGCTCCTGGTTGGAGACCGTCAAGGAGGGGGGTAACGGTCAGGTCGAGCTATACATATATTTGCGACCCGTATTAGATTAATTAGAATCGTTCGGATCCTCGGCGTGACGGTGACAACTCGACGGATCCTTGAGGCGATTCGCGGAACCGGGCGAAAGCCCCCGAAGAGCGTATCCGGAGGCCCAGCACTTCCACCTTCTGAGCGCCAAACGCGATCAGGTCGGTCAGGTCCGCGACTTCGGAAGGTACAGTCCATGAGAATATTATGAGAGAATTTTCATCTTTTTTTCATTGACAGGTCGTGGGCTGGTTTCTACATTCGATGACATGGGTGGATTGTTCCACCTGGCGACTCGTTTTTTGTCCCGTTCGCAAAGTTTGCGAATCTGAACAATCCCTTCGGATGGCGACTCAAGGTCTCTATCTATCCTCTTTTCCTTTGTCGGAGGTCGTAATGCCTATCGTGCGTCTGATCCGTCGTTGGCGTGGCTTCACGCTGATCGAGCTGCTGGTGGTGATCGCCATCATCGCCATCCTCATCGGCCTGCTGCTGCCCGCCGTGCAAAAAGTCCGGGACGCCGCGGCCCGCGCAGTCCTCGAACAACCTCAAGCAGATGACGCTGGCCCTGCACAACATGAGCGACACCTACGGGATGCTGCCTGACGTGGACGGGGTCTTCCCGGCCCCGCCGGGTTCGATCAGGGACACGACGTTCAATCAGTCGATGATCGGCACGGCCTACTATTTCATGCTGCCGTTCATCGAACAGCAGAACGTCTTCAATTTCATGCAGACGCAGCACTACGATTCGTGGTGGTGCGGCTGGCAGATCAAGACCTTCGCCAGCCCCGCCGACCCCTCCGCACCCGCGAGCAACATGCCCGACGCCGGCTCGCCCCGTTTCGGCACCAGCTACGCGCCCAACGAATATGTGCTGCGACTCTCCCCCATTAAAAATACCCAGTGGCCCGACCGGACGTGGACGCCGATCGCTCGCTTCCCGGCGAGCATACCGGACGGCACCTCCAACACGCTCGCCTTTGCCGAGAAGCGCATGATCTGTCCGGTCAGCGGGGGGGCGGTGTTCTACTGGGGCGAAACGGGCGGCGGCTGCAATCGCACGGGCTATACCACCTCCAACACGATCGGCTCCATGCCCGCCTTCTACAGCTGGACGGGCAAATCCACCACCAAGCTCGGGGCCATCGTCTTGCCGCAGTTCAATCCGCCCATAAACGCCTGTAACGCGTGCCTGCTCAACTCCAGCACGACCGGCGGCATGCTGGTCGCCACCTTTGACGGCGGCGTCCACATGATCGCGCAGGGCATCTCCCAGCCCACCTGGCAATTCCTCGTCCTGCCCAACGACGGCGGGGTCCTGGGATCCGATTGGAGCCCATAACGACCAACGCGCGAAACCGCTGGGGATCGTCCCCCGGCTGATAAGCAAAATCAGGACGCGGAAGGAAAGACAAGTCATTCCTTCCGCGTCCTGATTCTTTGGCCCCGGACTTTGCCTCAAGCCGTCGTGTCAAGGTCCCATATCCACCGTCAGGAAAGCGTCCGCATCGTCCGCCGTCTCTCCGGAAGTGCCACGCAGGACATAGACCTGCCGACCGGATGGGATCTTCGGATCGAGCGCGAGCGTGAAGGCTCGCTTGATCGTCTCACCAGCCGGAACGTCGAGATCCCACTTTGGATCGGCGAAGCGGCCGCGCCCCTCCAGGGTCAGCATTTGTTTTTTCGGTTGCGATAGTGGATTGTGGACGAACAGGGTAGCTTTCACCGTCCCTCCCGGCTTGGCCCGCTGGATCAGCGGTTCGACGTGGATGCGGTGCGGATCCCAGTCATGACGGTGGTTGCCGCTGACGCAAACGGCGTCGGCGGCCCTGGCGCACTCCTCGCCCCAGCGGACGCGGCGGCGAAAATCCTCGGGGCTGAACTCCATCGCGCCGCCGTGCTCGGCCAGCACCCAGTCGGGACGGGCTTCCAGGACCTTTTTCGCACTTTCCGCATACAAGAGCGGGAAACTCCGATTCAGGCCCATCCAGCCGCCCGTGCCGCTGAACTGGTCCTGGTGGAAGAAGTTGTCCGCTGTGAAGAAGCAGTTCTTGCCGTCGATCTCCGTCTGCACGCCCATCGTGAACTCAGTCTGGCCGGGCAGGAAACGGAAGCGCAACCGATACTCGCGCCAGTTCAGCGTCTCGCCGTCTTTGGCCAGGCGGTCGAACTTCACCGGCCGCGAGTCGAGAAACGGCGCGCGCAGAAGCGACGGATCGACCAGCGGAATCGCCACATGATCCAGCGTCCACAAGGCGGGTTTTTCGCGTTGGAGGATGGAATAGACGCCGTCGTAATGATCGAAATGGGCGTGGCTGCACAGCACCACTTCGAGCTTGCCCAGGCCGCGATCGGACTTGAGTTTGGGGATCTGCCGGGCGCTGTGGGGATCCCACGGGTCGATGACGAGAAAGGCGCTGCTCCTCCTTCGAGATGAGCACGTAGGTGTTGCCGGTCAGGAACAGGTGCTCGGAGATTCTGCGACCACGGCTTGGAGCCGTTCGGACTCGGCTTGCTCCTTGGCCAGGAAGCGATAGCTCGGCGGGTCCTTGAGGCGATCCTTCGTGTAGCGCTCGAAGCTCTTGAGGAAGGCAACCTCTTCGACGGCCGTCGCCGTCTGCTCCAGCGCCGGGACGGCATCCTTGTCGATGACCGGTCCGTGTGCCGGCAGCAGCACGCGTCGGCTTGAGCCGGGCCAGCTTGCGCAGCGATTCGTGAGCCGGCTTCAGGCCGGCGCCAGGTCCAGTGGTCCCAGTCGGTCGTGTAGGGCGACCACATCTTGCCCGCTGAGGCCAGGGCGTCGCCGCAGAAGACGAACAGCGGTCCCTTCGTTCGCCCTTGCGAACGGCGAAGGCGACGTGATCGCGCGAATGGCCCGGCATCTCGACGACGCGCACGCGCCAGCCGTTCCAGTCGATCGTCCGGCCGTCGGTCAGCGAGCAATCCACGCCGGCCAACCCCTCCGGTCAGCACGAGGTAAGCCGTCCGCGAATTGCGCAAGTGGCAGCGATTTACGCCAGTAAGCGCGTACGCCTTCCGGCGTGAGCCACTCGGCCGACGCGCGCAGGGCGCGAACCGGCACGCCGTCGGCCAGGAATCGGCCCGCGAGAGCGGCCGTATCGCGGTGGTGATGGGTGAGGAGAACACCATCAACTTTGCGAACCCCATGAATCTTTAACCCTTCGGCGGAATGGGGGGCATCAATAAGCAAAGCGTGCTCCCCGACAACGAGGGCATAACCGGCCGGCATTCCGGAAGAGCGATAAATCCCCGGCGTACCTGGCTCCAGCCGGATGCCGGCCGCCGATCTTCCACCTTTTGCTTGCCCACCCAGAGCGCGGCGCCGAACACGAACGCACACAAAGGGACGCTGAGAAATCGAATCTTCATGACGGCTTTCCGCGAAGAACTCGGAAAAAATCGCGTTCAGTCAACGCGGATTCGCATTATACCATCCGCCAGTCGGTGGGGGGTTGATACACCGGCGGTTGGACGCCCTCGGCAGACAGTGTTGAGGCGTATTCGATGTTCCATAATCGCAGGCCGCCTCGGAAGGCCGTGAGATTGTGTCCCAGCCGTACGCCCGGAAGCAGGTTTTTGAGTCGCTTGGCGTTGCCGCCGCCTAGCACCACGTAATCGGCCACGAACGCCGTCCCCAGCGCTGTCACGACTTCCTTGACGGCCGCGATCCACGCTTCCTTGCCCAGCCGCCGCAAGCCTTTCTTCCCCAGCGTCGCGCCGAGGTTCTCGCCCCCCTTGAATGGGATCTCGCCCAGCTCCAATGGGATGATCGTGTTCTCCGCGATGAGGGTCGATCCCAGACCCGTGCCTAGACCGAGAAAGAGCATCCGGCTGCCCTCGTAACTACCTAGCGCTTGCATGGCCGCATCGTTGATGACGCGCACGGGACAGCCGAGGGCGGCGGCGAAGTCGAAACCGACCCAGCCGGGGCCGAGGTTGCCCGGCTCCGAACGCGGGCCGTGGATGCCGACCAGGCCCGGATAGCCCAGCGATACCGCCTCATACTCCCATTCCTCCGCGAGTTTCTTGACCGCCTCCACCATGCGGAACGGAGTCAATTTCCTGCCCGACGACACCTTGCGCGGCTCGACCTGACCTGAGGCCAGGATCTTGATCTTCGAGCCGCCGATATCGACCACGAGGATTTTGGACGGCTTGGTTTCCGCCGCGGGCGGCAACGTTTCCGTCGAGAGATTGGCCAGCTTGGGGAGGGTCCGAGCAGCTTGCATGTCGGCTCCAGCGTTGGACACCTGAATGGGCGGAGAGGCACATCTCCCCGGCTCAGCTTCACCCCTTGGCAGCAAATCGTGGGCCAAATCACTCATCACTTGGGCAGACGCAGCAACCCCGAGGCACGATTCCAGTAATCGTCTCCGAGACCGAGGCATCGCTTGATGGCCACGTCGCGCCGCAGCCAATTGCCGTCGGAAAGTAATAATTGAGTGGCTTTCCACAAGCCGATGCGACGTGGCGGAATGGATGGGATCGGCCAATCGCTGCCGTGAACGAGCTTGGCTCGGACCACTTCGTCGGTTAGCAGGGTGTCGTAAGCATACGAGCGCGTCGGCAGGTTGAGCGCGGCCGTATCGCTGTAGAGTCGTTCGTGTTCGTGGGCGAGTCGAACAAAGGCCGGCGTGTAATCGCGGTGCGTCAAGCGGTCGCGCGTCCCGCAGTGGGCGGCGATGACCGTGACACCGCGTTCCAGGGCGGGCACCAACAGGGTGGGATCTTCCACGTCGGTATTGAGGTTGGGCAGGGTGCGCTCGCCGCCGGTGTGGCTTAGAAGCGGCAGCTGGTGATGGGCCAGCGCTTCGTAAAACGGAAAACAGCGTTCATCGGCGGGGTTGAAGTTCTGCACGACGGGAAGCCATTTCAGCAGCACGGCCCCGCGCTGGACGCAGCGCTCCAGTTCGGCCACCGCGTCCTTGCGATAGGGGTGGACGGAGGCGCCGAACAGTACCTTCAGTTGCCGCGACGCCAGCTCGGCGACGTAATCGTTGGCGACGTAAAGGTGCGTGTTGGCATCGTCGCGGTTACCGTCGCGGTCGTAGACAGCGTCGAAGGCCAGAACAACCACCGCGTCGAGACTGTCGGTGGTGTTGATGGTCTCGACCAGGGCGTCTCGGCCTGTTTCTCCATCGTTTCAGGATCGTTGCTCGTGACACCCAATCGCCAGCGCAGATAGCGGATGTTCCAGCGCCGGAGCAGCTGCTCGGATAACCGGCCGTGTCCTGGCGTGGACGCGATGGCGTGGACGTGACAATCGATTCGCATGGGCAGTCTCTCCGAAAATGAGATGTCTTGACCTCTTCAAGAACGACGATCGGTAGATAGTCGAACAATCTTGCGAGCAAAAGGGCGCATAAAGAGCTTCAGGGAGGATTGGGGCGTCGAACCCTGGACAGCCCTTCCTATCTGTGGTATACGGAGAACCATAGTTTTCCCGCCGAATCGACACTCTCGGGATCCTTCATCATGCGCATCCGTACCATTTCCTTCCTCGCTTGTTCTATTCTCGTCTTCGCCGCGAACCTCGCCGTCGCCGACAATTGGCCGCAGTGGCGCGGCGCCGAAAACGACGGCATCTGCAAGGAAACCGGCCTGCCGACCGAGTGGGATGAGTCGAAAAACATCGCCTGGAAGCTCAAGATGCCGGGCATGGCCGGCTCGACGCCGGCCATCTGGGGCGAACGCATTTTTCTGACCAGCGAAGACGGAAACGACCTCGTCCTCCTGTGCGTCGATACCGGGGGCAAAGAGTTGTGGAAGACCAAGCTCGGCACCGGCCGGCAGCGTTTCATGCGCGGCGAAGGCAACAACGCCTCGCCCTCGCCCAGCACCGACGGCAAGCACGTCTGGACCTACGTCGGGACCGGCGATCTGGGCTGCTACGACTTCGACGGTAAGGAAGTGTGGAAATTCAACGTGCAAGATCGCTACGGCCGATTTCGCATCCAGCACGGCATGCACAACACTCCGCTACTCGACGGCGACCGCCTGTACATGCAGCTCATTCACTCCGGCAGCCAGCTCGTCCTCGCGCTGGAAAAGAACACCGGCAAAGAAATCTGGAAGGTGACGCGTCCGAGCGACGGCCGCCAGGAAAACGAACACTCCTACACCTCGCCGATCATCTGGCGCAAGGGCAACGACGCTTACCTCATCACGCACGGCAACGACTACGCCGTCGCCCACCGCCTCCAGGACGGCAGCGAAATCTGGCGCGTCGGCGGCCTCAACCCCAAGGACCATTATCGCGGCGACCTGCGCTTCGTCGCCTCGCCCGTTGCGTCGCCGGATCTGATCGTCATCCCGTCCGCCAAGGATCACGGCGTCGTCGGCCTGAAGCCGAACGCGGAGGGGTTGGTGATGCCCGGCAGCAAGTATGAGCAATGGCGTCTGTACAAGGGCACGCCGGATGTGCCGTCGCCGCTCGTGTACAACGGGCTGGTCTACCTGTGCCGGGAGGGCGGCGGTCTTCTGATCTGCCTGGACGCCAAGACGGGCAAGGAGCATTACAACCAGCGCATTCACAGCTCGATTTACCGGGCCTCGCCGCTGGAGGCCGACGGCAAGATCTACCTGACGGCCCGCGACGGGGTCGTGACCGTCGTCCAGGCCGGCCCGATGTTCGTGCGAGTCGCAGAGAATCGCCTGCCGGATCGGTTCACCGCCTCGCCGGCGGTAAGCAACGGCCGTATCTACCTGCGCGGCTGGGACACGCTTTACGCAATCGGCACACCGGGCAAGTGATCGACACGATTTATCTTTTTCCGGAAAGGCTCACCATGCGTCTGTCCCGCGTCGTCGCCCTGTTTCTCCTCCTGACCGCGGCGTCCCTCGCGCTGGCTGTCGATGATTACAAGCTCGGCCCCGATTCGATGGAGCAGCCTGACGTTCCCAGGGGGAAAGTCACCAAGTCCAAGTGGAAGAGCGAAATCTTTCCCGGCACCGTCCGCGATTATTGGGTCTACGTGCCTGCCCAGTACGACGAGAAGAAACCGGCCTGTGTCATGGTCTTCCAGGACGGCGGCAGCTACCAGGATCTCAAGGGTTCATTCCGCGTCCCCACCGTCTTCGACAACTTGATCCACAAAAAGGAGATGCCCGTCACCATCGGCATCTTCATCAATCCGGGGGACAAACCGAACGAAAAGCCGCGTTCCAACCGCAGTTTCGAGTACGACACGCTATCCGACCAGTACGCCCGCTTCCTGGAGAAGGAAATGCTCCCGGAAGTGGGCAAATCGTACAACCTGCGCAAGGACGCGGCGGGACGTGCCATTTGCGGTATCAGCAGCGGCGGCATCTGTGCGTTCACCGTCGCGTGGCAGCGGCCTGATCTGTTCAGCAAGGTGCTCAGCCACGTCGGCAGCTTCACCAACATCCGCGGCGGCGATGTGTATCCCGGCCTGGTTCGCAAGACCGTGAAAAACCCCAAGCCGATCCGCGTCTTCTTGCAGGATGGTGAGAACGACCTGGACAATGTGTTCGGAAACTGGCCGCTGGCCAACCGCCAGATGGCGGCGGCGCTCAAGTTCGCCCACTATGACTACCAGTTCGTGATGGGCGACGGCAAACACAGCGGCAAGCACGGCGGGGCAATCCTGCCCGAATCGCTGCGCTGGCTGTGGCGCGATCAGGCCGAAAAGCAGAACAATAAGTAGCGGCAGACGACATTGTGATTCTGCCCACTCGCTCCCAAGCTCCGCTTGTTGTAGGGTGGGCCGAGTCTTCGAGGCCCACCATGCCCCTGCTGGTGGGCCTCGAAGACTCGGCCCACCCTACCCGCCAGAATCCCTTACCGCACCCCAGCGCCGAATGAATCTGAACATTTATTTTGACTTCTCTTCTTTGTGATCTACGCTTGAGCACAGCCTTTCTGCTCGCTCCCCCCTCAGACTCGTGCTGCTTTTCTGTCTCGTTCCGATTGTGCGTGCCGAGGTAGACATGCTCGAAGAACTGCAAACTTGGTGGCAGAACACGACCCCGGAGTCAAAAACGGCCCTCCAGAACGGTGGTCTGGTAGTGGCGGCCCTCCTGGGTGGGCATTTTCTAGGGGGGATGGTGGCACGCGCCTTGCGCGCCCGAAACTTTGACGCCGCCCTCCGTTTTCCCGGCTCATCCTCCTCGGCCGGGCAAGCCGATCATGGCTTCACGCCGACGTGGATCGCCGGCCTCCTGGTGCGGCTGACCATTTGGGCGGGGGCGGTATGGTGGTTTGCCAACAAGACGGGTCGTGTCGAACTGGCCCACACGCTGGAATTGGCCATCAAACGGACCTGGGCCGTGGCTGCGGTGCTGACAACCTCTCTGGCCCTGGGCGGACTGCTGGCCAGACGATTGACTGAGTGTCTGCACAGCCTGCCGAGATCGGCCGGCCCGGTGTCGCCGTCTCGCAATGGAGGCGGAGCGCCGCGCTGGGACATGGCGGGCGCGGTGGGGGCGGGCGTCTACGCTTTGGTCGCGCTTCTGGTGCTGCTCATCACCGCTGACCTGTTCGATTGGCCGTTGACCCGCACTTCCGCCCAGGCGCTGTGGCAGTTGGCCCAACACATGCTGATAGCTCTCGCCGCCCTGTTCATTGGCTGTCTCGGCGCCGGTTGGGCGAGCGATCTGGCGTCGGCTGAAGCCGCCACACCGGAGAAACGTGCCGGGCAATATACCGCCCTGGGGATCGTGGCCGCCACGACCGTGCTGGCTGTGGCCGTGCTGCTTTCCAGTGCCGGCGTCCTCATCGGTCTTTCCGCCCTCGCCGTCCTCGGCTTCCTTCTCTGGATGGTGCGCGGTTATCTGCCCGACATCACGGCGGGATTGCAGCTGCGGACACACAACGTCCGCGAGGTCTTTTTCGAGGGGGAACCCTGGCAAGTGTCCGAGGTCGGATTCCTCAGCACCCAGCTTGGCCGTCGCGGCGAGTTCTTCAAGATGCAGAACCGGGCGGTGCTGGAGGCGCGGTTGCACGGAGCGCCGTCGGAGGATCCCGCCGCGGAAGTGGCGGTCAAGCGCCAAAACGGTGCCGGCAAGGTCGAGTCATCCCGCCATCGCTAAAAACGGTTCGATCGCGGTTCGTTCTCGGCATCCTGTTTGCTCTAACCCTTCAACAAACGCGGCCAATCGCCGCCGGGACCGGATCCGAGGGCCATTTCCCGCAAGCAACCGGAGGAAGCCGTGGAAAGCTCCGTCCAGCTTAGCCCCGTTCTGATCGAATGCGATGCGCCGCCCTATGAAATCGTCGAGGCCAGCGCGCAAATCGGGATGCGAACCCCGCAGGATGTCCGCTGGTGTCGCAGGCCCGTCCCCGCCCGCAAAGCGGTCCCTGGTTGGCGAGGCTTCGCCGGCCGCATCTGGAAACTGCTCTTCGCTTTCGGGATGCCCGACGGTGAGGAGACCTGCCGGTGCGGGAGGCTCCTGCCCGAACGATCCCCAATTCTCTTCCGCTGGCACGCACGAGAGGACGCTTGTTACGCGCTGACGCAGTGCGGCCGATGCCATACCATTTTCTGGCACCCTCTCCCGGTCCCACTTCCAAACCGTGCCGAACGTTGACCACAACGGCCGGGTAATGATCCGAAATCAAACAGCGGCGTGACCTATCTTGCAACAGAGGATGAGATAGGGTGCGTTTTTTTTGTCGCACGGGAGCGCACTCGGGCGGATGCCAGTCAACGGTCCTGGACATAAGAAGATCCGTGCCCGACGGACTTCTGACCTGAAATCATCACCGATTTCGGAGTTCGCTATCCAGGAGGCCGACCGTGGAACCCCAAGACACCTTCCCCAATCGACGAGACGTCCTCACGGCAACGCTAGCCGGCACGGCTTTGGCGTCCGCACAACCGCAAGAATCGCGGGCGCAAGAACCCCGCTCGGAAGTCTTTCTCGAACGCGCGGCGGAAGGGACGCCGTACAAGGGCAAGGTGTTGCTGGCGGTCCAGGCCCACTCCGATGACATTCCGCTCATGGCGGCGGGGACGGTCGCCAAGCTCGTCAAGGAAGGTTACACCGGCTATCTCGTCCGAGCCACGAACGACGACATGGGCGACGCCCCCGGACTGGGGACGCCAGGCAGCATCGGCGACCATGTGCTCGGCAACGAGCGCGACAACGCCGAGGTGGCCCGCGTCCTCGGTCTCAAAAAGACCTTCGACCTGAATTATTCCAATCACCGCATGGCGGACGTTTCGATGAACGAGCTGCAATGCCGGCTCATTTTTTTGATCCGCCTGCTCAAGGTCGATACGGTCGTGTGCTGGGATCCCTGGGGACACGACGAGGAAAATCCCGACCACGAGCGGATCGCCCGTGGGCTGGAAGCGGCCTGCTGGATGGCGGGCCGGGCGCACGATTATCCCGAGCAGTTCGATGCCGGGTTGAAGCCGCACACGGTCCAGGAAAAGTATTACTATGCCCGTCGGCCGGAGATCAATCGCGTCGTGGATGTCAGCGGCGTTGTCGAGCAGATCATAGACGCTAACCGCTCCAACCGGGCCAAGGGGCCGGCCGGCAATCACGGATCACGGCTGCGGACCGAGCTGGCCAAGCGCGGCCAGAAGCTCCCGCTCCTGGGCGACGACGACGTGACCGCCGACCGCAACTACATCAAGGAGTTCGTTCTGACCCGCCACCGCGCCCTGGGCCAAAAGCATGGCTTTCAATATGCCGAGGCGTTCCACCACATCGGCGGGAGATCGCGCGCTTCTGCGCTCGAAGAGTACATCAAGAAAAATGCCGTCCCGCTCCGGTAAGCCGAAGAGACACTCGCGTTGATCTTTGGGCGACTCAAACGGGCAGGATTCGCACATCTCAGGTAAACCATCATGGATACCGACCGCAACCTGCTGTTCGGTGTGCTCGCTCTCCAGGCGGGTTTAATCGATGCTCCGCAGTTCATCGAGGCGTGCTTGCTCTGGACCACTCGTAAGAAGGAATACCTCGGCGATCTGCTTTTGGGGCGAGGCTGGATCGAGCCGGCTGACAAGTCCCATGTCGAGTATCTTCTGGAGCGCAAGTTGCGGAAACATGGCGGCAACGCGCACGCCAGCCTGGCCGCTCTCCCCGACGACATCAAACGCTCGCTCACCGCCCTTCTTGACGACGACATCCAGCGCTCGCTCGCCGGAGGCCCCCTGCCGGCCGAGTCGCAGCTAGCGACCATCGACCACGTTCCCGAGCAATCGGAGCGTTATTGCCGGCTCCACTTGCACGCCACCGGAGGCATCGGTCGCGTCTGGCTGGCTCACGACAGCGACCTGGGACGAGACATTGCCCTCAAGGAGCTGCGCCGGAGCGCGCCGAGGACGCCACGCTCCGGGCGCGCTTTCTCCAGGAAGCGCAGATCACCGGCCAGCTCGAACATCCCGGCATCATCCCGGTGTACGAACTGGTCCGCGCCGCGATGGCCAGCAACCGTTTTACACCATGCGCTTCGTCAAGGGTCGCACCTTGAGCACAGCCGCGCGCGACTACCACGACAAGCGTTTGGCGGGTCAGGCCCATGCGCTCGAGCTGCCGGTGCTGCTGAATGCCTTCGTCACGGTCTGCAATACCGTGGCCTATGCGCACTCGCGCGGGGTCATTCACCGCGACCTCAAGGGCCAGAACGTGATCCTGGGCGATTTCGGCGAAGTCGTCGTGCTGGACTGGGGTTTGGCCAAGCTGGTGGGCCGGCCGGAAGGTGAAGCGCCCCGACCGTGGTCGTTCTCGACGATGCCGGCGCCGACAGCGGCTACACCATGCAGGGCCAGGCGCTGGGCACGCCGGCGTACATGGCGCCGGAGCAGTCCGCCGGCCGGCTCGAACGGATCGACCGCCGTACCGATGTTTATGGGCTTGGCGCGATTCTCTACGAGATCCTGACAGGTTCACCGCCCTTTACCGGACCCACCACGGAGGAAGTGCTCCGCAAGGTGCGCGAGGAAGAGCCTGCACCGCCTCGGCGACTGTGGCCCGAGGTCCCGCCGGCCCTGGAGGCTCTCTGCCTGCGGGCACTGGCCAAGCAGCCAGAAGATCGTCCCGCCGCCGCCGCCGAGCTTTCCCAGGAGGTCCAGGGCTGGCAGGAGCTGGAGCGCAGAAAAGCCGAGGAGGCGCTGCGGGAGTCGGA
Organism: uncultured Planctomycetota bacterium; assembly: GCA_963767535.1. Lineage (GTDB taxonomy): Bacteria > Planctomycetota > Planctomycetia > Gemmatales > Gemmataceae > JAJPHU01. The sequence continues at coordinate 275,274 of CAVYEC010000003.1, read as the reverse complement.
GGCGCTCTACCATTCCCTGGTGGAGAGCCTACCATGCGCCGTCTGCCGCAAGGACCAGGACGGCCGGTTCACCTTCGTCAACCATCGCTTCTGCGAACTCGTGGGCCGCCCCCTCGATCAGCTTCTCGGCAAGACCGGCTTCGACATCTACCCCTCCGCCATGGCCGAGAAGTTCCACCGGGACGACCAGCAGGTCATGAAAACCGGCGCTTTCTTAGAGGACATCGAGGAAGTCATTTGGTTTGTGGGCAAACGCTACTGCCATACTCTGAAAACACCCATCCGAGATGCCTCCGGCAAGATCACCGGCGTGCAGGCCATCGGCTGGGATGTCACCGAACGCAAGCTGGCCGAGGAGGAGCTGCGCAAAAGCCGGGAACGGTTCGAGCTGGCGGTGCAAGGTTCGCAGGACGGCCTGTGGGACTGGGATCTCACCACCGGCGAGGTCTACTATTCCCCCCGATACAAGGCGATGCTCGGCTACGAGGAGCACGAGTTCGCCAACCGGCCCGAAGAGTGGGAAACACGCGTTCATCCCGATGACCTCGATCGCGTCAAGCGCGAGCTGCGCGCCCATTTCAAGAGCCGCGAATCGCTGTCCTGGGTGGAGTTCCGTATGCGCCACAAGGACGGCTCCTACCGCTGGATCCGCAGCCGGGCCTTCGTCTTGCGCGATCTGACGGGCCGGGTCTACCGCATGGCCGGCTCTCATGAGGACATCAGCGATCGAAAGAACGCCGAGGAGGAGTTGGCCCACGAGCGCTATTTGCTCCACACGCTCATGGACCATTTACCAGACGCCATCTACTTCAAAGACACCGCCAGCCGTTTCATCCGCGTCAATAAGGCCGCGGCCCACCGGTTGGGCTTTGCCGATCCGGCGCAAGTCGTCGGCAAAACCCATTTTGCTTTCTTCCGTGAAGAGTCCGCCCAGAACACGGCTGCGGACGACCAGGACATCATGCGAACCGGCCAGCCGCTGGTCGAGGAAGACGAAAAAATCACCTGGCCGGACGGCCAGGAGGACTGGCTGTCCACCACCAAGATGCCTTACCGCGACCGGGAAGGGACCATCATCGGCGTGTTCGGCGTCTCCCGCGTCATTACCCAGCGAAAGCGGGCGGAGTTGGCTTTGCGCCAGAGCGAGGAGCGCTACCGTTCGGTCATCGCCGCGATGCAGCTGGAGTTGACCCATCTCCGGCAGCGGCTGGAAAGTGGTGGTATGCCCAGTCCCGGAGTCTCGGATTGAGGAAACAAAAACCGCGACATTTCACGTCTTGACGGTGATCTTCGACGCTTCAATGGCACAATGACCGGACTTGCGGAACGGCCGCGGCAAGGGTTGCGCCTGGCCTTTGCCGTCGATGGTTCGGCAACGCAGCGTGTATTCCCCAGCGGGCAGGCCGGGAAGGAGACACGCCCAGTGGACTTTTCCCAATCGAAGAGGCCAGGCGAGCGGCTGGCCCGTCACCTTGTCGAAGCCCAATGTACCTTCCGGGATCTTGCCCTCCGGTAAATCGCCGCCCCACTGTCTCGGCGGGGGAAGGATCTGCACGTCCGTCCATGTCGCCTTCGCATAGTTGGGATCCTCCGCAGGCCAGGCCGCGTCGCGAGGGTGAATCCATATCTGCACCTTCGACAATCCCGAAATGCCCACCTGGGCGTAACCGGTGATCAGAATCGGCTCGCCGCGCTTGACCTCGGCTGGCACTGAGAGCGTCGCGGCAAAGGTCTTTAACGCGCTGTCGATGTCGTTGTTACCCTGCGCGTAGGTGTCGTTGGCGTGGTACAGGTTCGTCAGCACGACGTGCGTGAGCCATTTGACCGACTTGAAGCCGTAACCCTCCGGCACGACGACCCGCACCGGCCCTCCCCGTTGGCTCTCGAGCCATTGTCCGTTCAGCTTGTAGCACAGGATGACAGGCGGCAGGTCGTAGGGATCCTCCAGCACCCGGTCGATCGGCAGCGAACTGCGGAAAATCTGTTTGGGATCGTCGTTGTGATAGCCGTGGTGAAATACCCGACGAAGGTTCTCGCGCGGGCGGGTGAGCCAGACCACCTCGCGGAGCGGCACGCCCTCCCAGATCCCCATTCCCAGGGGGCAGCCGATGTTGAGGCACGTCATCACCTTGGCAAAGCGGACGGCGTGCTTGTCGGCGAGCTGTAGCAGAGCCTTGAAGTCCAGCGCCGTGCCCTTCTCCTTGGAAAACGTCTGGCCCAGGGTCGCAGGGTGCTCCGGGTCGGAGAGGATTTCGAGCTTCCACGTCTCGCGCGTCAGACCGACTTCCCGTTTCTTGTGTTCGGGCAAGGAATGAGGCAATGGCTTACCGCGCGAGACATCCCGAAAAGCCGCCGGCGGCGTGAAAAATGGTTCCAGTTTGGCCAGGGCTTTGGACAATTCCGGCCTGGATAGATCCGTGTTTTGGGCCGATAACCGGACGCCCCCCACCGTCGTGCATACCGCACCCATGCCGAGAAAAAAGCGGCGCGTCAACTTCAAGTGTTCAGCGAGGAACAATTCGGGATCGTTCATGGACCAGTACCTTTGGTGCGAAGAACAGAAGAGCTACCGCGGCGCAATCTATATCTTATAGCGTGGGGGTTCGATCAACGGGAGAAAGCTTCTTCCGAGTAACAGTCGCCCGATTTCGATGGGAATTGCCATGACCTTCATGCAACACCGGCACGGTCGCTCCGTCACACTGATCGTCATGGTACTTTTCGCTTGCCCGATCGCACGGGCCGATGGCAAGGACACAGGCTGGAAGCCGGAGGAAGCTGGGAAACACCTTGACGAGCGCGCGAAGGTCTGGTTCGCATTCTCGCCAGCCTTCCGCGGCAACGGGCAGACGCAGACGACATGCGTCAGCTGTCACTCCCTCCTCGGCTACGCCTTGTCACGTCCTGTCCTGCGTAAGCTTGTCGGTGCCGCCACTCCGACGGAACAGGAGAGGAAGTTGCTCGACCAGACGCGGAAGCGCGTGGCTAACTGGAAGCAACTGGATACGGAACCTTTCGGCTTGCTCTACGATTTCAACGACCGCAAGAAAAAAGAATCTCGGGGAACGGAGGCCGTTCTCAACGCGGTCCTTCTCGCCTTCGACGACCATTATCAGGGCCGGTCCTCGCCGGGTGTGGTTACGAGACAGGCGTTGGCAAACCTGTGGGAAACCCAGGTCCAGGCCGGCGACCAGCAGGGATCGTGGGATTGGCTCGACTTCAGCATGGGGCCTTGGGAATGGCGGGAGGCGCGCTACTTTGGGGCCGCGCTGGCTGCCATCGCCGTGGGGACGGCACCGAGTTACCACCAGCCCGGCGTCAACGCCGACAACGCGGCCCGCGTCCAGCTGCTCCAGGGCTATCTGAAAAACGGGTTGACGAAACAGAACTTGCACAACCGAGCCTGGAGTCTGTGGGCTGCCGCGAGACTCGAAGGAACCCTAAGCAAAGCCGAGCAGAAGAAGCTCGTCGATCAGCTGCTCGACCGGCAGCTAGAGGACGGTGGTTGGAGCCTGCCCTCTCTGGGGACGTGGGTAAGGAGCGATGGTACAGCGCAGGAGACCGCCTCCGACGGCTACGCGACGGGCCTCGTCCTGCATGTCCTCCAGACCGCCGGTGTGCAAAAAGACGACGTGAAGATCGCCAAGGGACTGGACTGGCTCAAGCGCAATCAGTCGGCAACGGGCGGATGGCGGGCTGTCTCGGTCAACAAGAAACGGGATCCGAACAGCCACGCCGGCAAGTTCATGTCGGACGCGGCGACGGCCTATGCCGTGCTCGCTCTCAGCCATTGAATGGGTGTTCCGCCTCTCACGAGCAACCCCTGTCTCCCTAGCTAGGAGGTGCTGCCCCCTGATCCCTTCTCCTTTTTCCGCATGTACGGCCGGGTTCCGCCATTGGTAATCCATTCAGCCCCATCCCATCACGAATCGGATACTTGTGCAGGGCAAATTATGTGTCACGCTGGCAGCGTGCGCTACGTAGGGCACGCTGCCAGCGTGCAACATAAGCGGGCACTAACCGACGGATCTCGATCGTAAGATGCACCAACGCAGACTGATCTGGCACCGAGTTTGCTGAAGTACGGAGGGTAGTCCGGTACGGACCGGGTTGAGTCTCTGTCGGGAGAATACCATGCCCGATAAACGGCCTACCAACGGGAACCTCGATCGCCGACAACTGTTGGGTGCCTTGAGAGCTGTCAAGCGCGGTGACTTTAGTGTTCGCCTCTCCCTCGCCGAGACTGGCATCGCCGGCGAAATCGCGGCCGCATTTAACGATGTGGTTGAGCTGCTAGAAGCATCGACGAACGAATTGGAGCGCATGAGCCGGGTGGTCGGGAAGGAAGGCAAGATCACGCAGCGCGCTTTGCTGGCGGACGCCGGCGGCGGATGGGCCGCCCGGGTTGAGTTCGTCAATTCGCTCATTGGGGATCTGGTCCAGCCGGCGGTCGAAGTGGCCCGCGTCATCGGTGCTGTGGCCAAAGGCGATCTCTCGCAACGAATGGCGCTGGAGATGGACGGAAGGCCCCTGGAGGGCGAGTTCCTTCGCATCGGCGGGACAGTCAACACGATGGTGGACCAGCTGGGTTCGTTCGCCTCCGAGGTAACGCGGGTAGCCCGCGAAGTCGGGACGGACGGTAAGTTGGGAGGACAGGCCGACGTGAAAGGTGTGGCGGGCACCTGGAAAGATCTGACCGATAACGTCAACAGCATGGCCGCCAACCTCACAGGGCAGGTGCGCAACCTCGCCGAGGTGACCACCGCCGTCGCCAAGGGCGACCTGTCCAAAAAAATCACGGTAGACGCCAAAGGTGAGATCCAGCAGTTGAAGGACACCATCAACATCATGGTGGATCAGCTCGGCTCGTTTGCCTCGGAGGTCACACGAGTGGCCCGCGAAGTGGGAACCGATGGAAAACTGGGTGGGCAAGCCGACGTGAAAGGCGTGGCCGGAATCTGGAAAGACCTGACGGAAAACGTCAACAGGATGGCCGCCAACCTCACCGGCCAGGTCCGCAATATCGCGGAGGTGACGACCGCCGTGGCCAACGGCGATCTATCGAAAAAGATCACGGTTCGAGTACGCGGAGAAATATTGGAGCTTAAAAAGACTTTCAACACGATGGTGGATCAGTTGAGTGCCTTCGCCTCGGAAGTGACGCGCGTGGCCCGCGAAGTCGGTACCGAAGGAAAGCTCGGCGGACAGGCCGAGGTTCCGGGCGTGGCGGGCATCTGGAAGGATCTGACCGATAACGTCAATAGCATGGCCGCCAATCTCACCGGGCAGGTGCGCAACATCGCCGAGGTGACGACGGCCGTGGCCAACGGTGATTTGTCCAAGAAAATCACCGTGGACGTTAAAGGCGAGATCCTGGAATTGAAGAACACCGTCAACACGATGGTGGACCAGCTCGGTTCGTTCGCCTCGGAGGTAACGCGGGTAGCGCGGGAGGTAGGCACGGACGGCAAACTAGGCGGGCAGGCTGTGGTCAAGGGAGCAGCGGGCACCTGGAAGGACTTGACGGATAATGTTAACAGCATGGCCGCTAATCTTACCGGGCAGGTGCGCAACATCGCCGAGGTGACGACCGCCGTCGCCAAGGGCGACCTGTCCAAGAAAATCTCGGTCAAGGTGAAGGGTGAGATTCTGGCGCTCAAGGACACCATCAACACGATGGTGGATCAGTTGGGTTCGTTCGCCTCGGAGGTAACGCGGGTAGCGCGGGAGGTTGGCACCGAAGGAAAGCTGGGCGGGCAGGCCGATGTGAAAGGTGTGGCCGGCATCTGGAAAGACCTGACCGACAACGTCAACATGATGGCCGCCAACCTGACGGCCCAGGTGCGCAACATCGCCCGTGTGGTAACGGCCGTCGCCAAGGGCGATCTGAAACAGCGCTTGACCCTGGAGTCCAAGGGTGAGATCGCCGCCCTGGCCAACACCATCAACGAGATGAACGACACGTTGGCGACATTCACCGATCAGGTGACGGGCGTGGCCCGCGAAGTCGGTGTCGAAGGCAAGCTGGGCGGTCAAGCAAAAGTGCCCGGCGCCGCCGGCACCTGGAAGGATTTGACCGAGAACGTCAACCAGTTGGCCGCCAACCTGACCACGCAAGTCCGCGCCATCGCCGATGTCGCCACCGCCGTCACCAAGGGCGACCTGACGCGCTCCATCACCGTGCGAGCGGAAGGTGAAGTGGCCGCCCTCAAGGACAATATCAACGAGATGATCCGCAACCTCAAGGAGACCACGCTGAAAAACAGCGAGCAGGACTGGCTCAAGACCAACCTCGCCAAATTCAGCCGTATGCTCCAGGGGCAGAAAGACCTGATGGCGGTGGCGAAGCTCATCCTCTCCGAGTTGGCGCCCGTCGTCTCCGCGCAGCACGGCACGTTCTATTTTGTGGATTCCTCGAGCGAAACGCCCACCCTGAAACTCCTGAGCAGTTACGCCTACCGCGAGCGCAAGCACCTCGCCAACCAGTTCCGGTTCGGCGAGGGACTGGTGGGGCAGAGCGCCCTGGAGAAGGAAAGGCTCGTCATCACGGAAGTGCCCGATGACTACATCAAGATCGGCTCCGGCCTCGGCGAAGGTAAGCCGCGCAACATTGTCGTGTTGCCCGTGCTCTTTGAAGGTGAGGTCAAAGCGGTCATCGAGTTGGCCTCGTTCAACCGTTATAACGAGACCTATCTTGTCTTCCTCGACCAGCTCGCCGAGAGCATCGGCATCGTGCTCCACACCCTCGCGGCGACCATGCGCACCGAGGCGCTCCTCAAGCAGTCGCAGTCCCTGGCCGAGGAGCTGCAATCTCAGCAGGAAGAACTGAAGGAGAGCAACGCGCGCCTGGAGGAACAAGCCGCTTCACTGCGGGCGTCGGAAGAACTCCTGAAAAAGCAGCAGGAGGCGCTCAAACAGTCAAACGAAGAGCTGGAGGAGAAGGCCCGCGAATTGATGACCCAGAAGGCGGAAGTCGATGTCAAGAATCGGGAGATCGAGCTGGCCAAGCTGGCCGTGCAGGAGCGGGCGGAGCAGTTGGCGCTGACCTCGAAGTACAAGTCCGAGTTCCTGGCCAGCATGTCGCACGAGCTGCGCACGCCGCTCAACAGCCTGCTCATCCTGGCGGAGATCCTGGCCGACAATCCCGAAGGCAATCTGACGGCCAAGCAGATCGAGTGGCGCAAACCATCTTCACGTCCGGTTCGGATCTTCAGGAGTTGATTAACGACATTCTGGACATGGCCAAGATCGAATCGGGGACGATGGCGGTCGATCTCGGCGACGTTCCCTTCCCGGAACTGCGCGAGTACGTGGAGAGGACTTTCCTCCCCGTGGCGCAGAAAAAAAGATTGTCCTTTACCACGGAGCTGGCCGGCAATCTGCCGAAGGCCATCTTGACCGATGCCCGGCGCTTGGAGCAGGTGTTGCGGAACTTGATCTCCAACGCCCTGAAATTTACCGAGCGCGGCCAGGTGCGCCTGAAGGTGGAGCGCGTCGCGTCCGGCTGGGGCCATGAAAACAGCGCCCTCAACGGGGCGGAAAGCGTCATCGCCTTCGCCGTGAGTGATTCGGGCATCGGCATTCCCGACGACAAGCTGAGGGTCATTTTCGAGCCGTTCCAACAGGCCGATATGGGCACCAGCCGCAAATACGGAGGCACGGGTCTGGGACTATCGATCAGTCGGGAAATCGCCAAACTGCTCGGCGGCGAGATCCGGGTCACAAGCACCGTGGGTAAGGGGAGCACGTTCACCCTCTACCTACCTCAAGAACACCGGACCCCTTCCCGGGAGCAGCCGGCATCCCGCCCGGTTAGCCTTCCTGGAGACGGAACGTCTCGGACGGCGAGCGCCCCCACGGGTGGAGCGAACCCGTCCGCGCTTTTGGCCCACGAGGTCCAGGACGACCGCGACGCGATTCAGTCGGGAGACCGAGTGCTGCTCATCGTGGAAAACGATCCGGTCTTCGCTCGCATCCTGTTGGATCAGGCCCGAAGTCGGGGCTTCAAAGGGCTTGTCGTGCTGGGGGGCAAGGCCGGTCTGGAATTGGCGAGTCAGATTCGGCCCGACGCCATTACTCTCGACATTCGTTTGCCGGACATGGACGGCTGGAAAGTCCTGGAGCATCTCAAGCATGACTTGAACACCCGGCACATCCCCGTGCAAATCATATCTGTCGAGGAAGCCTGGCAGCGCGGGTTGAAGCTTGGGGCCATCGCCTACCTCAAAAAACCGACCAGCCAGCAGGCGTTGGCGGAGGCGTTCTCCAAGATCCATAACTTCGTCGAGCGGCGCGTCAAGGATCTCCTCGTGGTGGAGGCCGACGAATCGCACCGCAATAATGTTGTCGAACTGATCGGCAACGGCGACGTTCATACCACTGGTGTCGCCACGGGGAAGGACGCCCTCTCGCTACTAGAAACCGAGCGGTTCGATTGCATGGTGCTCGACCTGTTCTTGCCGGACATGAGCGGCTTCGAGTTGATTCACAAGATCAAGCGCAAGGCCCAGCTCCGCGATCTTCCCATCATCATCTATTCGGGTAAGGAGCTGACGCATGAGGAAGAGGTGGAGTTGAACCGGCTGGCCGAGGCGAGCGTCATCAAGGACGTTCGCTCGCCCGAGCGCCTGCTCGATGAGACGGCCCTGTTCCTTCACCGGGTCGAAGCCAACCTGCCGGAAGTCAAGAAACGCATCCTGCGGCAGATCCACGAGACGGACCCGGTGTTAGCGAACCGGAAGGTTTTGGTTGTCGATGACGATCTGCGCAACATTTTTGCGTTGACGACGATCCTCGAACATCATCAGATGCAAGTTCTGTCGGCCGAGAACGGAAAAAGTAGTATTGAGATCCTCCGGAAGACTCCGGGGATCGACATCGTTTTGATGGATATTATGATGCCGGAAATGGATGGCTACGAAACGATACGCGCCATCCGCAAGATGGAGTCGTTCAAGTCGTTGCCGATTATCGCGCTCACGGCCAAGGCCATGAAAGGTGATCGCGAAAAGTGCATCGAAGCCGGGGCGTCGGATTACATCGCCAAGCCGGTGAACGCGGGGCAGCTCGTTTCGCTGCTTCGCGTTTGGTTGTACCGATAAATCCGGACACGGAAGTGGGGTAGTGGTTTGGTTGTGTCACGCTGGCAGCGTGCCCTACGTAGGGCACGCTGCCAGCGTGCCAAACAAACGGCCACCACCCGGAAGGGTGTACCCACCTCTTCGTGGGACTGCTTGTATTTTCCAGGCGAGTTCGCGTCATGCCGGCCTCCTCTTCTGACGACGAGATCGAAATCCTCGAAGTCCAGTTGTTCCTGGAAGCCGTGTTCCGTCGTTATGGTTTTGATTTCCGCGACTATTCCTACGCTTCCATTCGGCGTCGCATCTGCAACCAGGTGCGTGCGGAGGGGCTGCGCAGCATCCCGGAGCTTCAGGAAAAAATCCTTCACGAACCTGCCTGTATGGAGCGTTTTCTCCTCGCGGTCACGGTCAACGTGACCGCCATGTTTCGCGATCCATCTTTCTATCTTTCCTTTCGCGCGAAGGTCCTGCCGCACTTACGGGAGTTGCCTTTTGTGCGCATCTGGCATGTGGGGTGTTCCACCGGCGAAGAGGTCTACTCGATGGCGATTCTTCTCCACGAGGAAGGGATCTACTCCAAGTGCCGAGTTTACGCTACGGACATGAACGAGGAAGTCCTGGCCCGTGCGAAAGCCGGTATTTTTCCCCTCGCCTTGCTTCAGGAATATACGGCCAATTATCTGAAGGCGGGCGGCACAAACTCCCTTTCTGAGTATTACACGGCCAACTACGGTAATGTCATTTTCCAGCGCTGTCTAACGGAGAACATTGTCTTCGCCCAACATAATCTGGTTACGGATAGTTCGTTTAACGAGTTTCATGTGATCCTATGTCGAAATGTCCTCATTTATTTTAATGATGATCTGACGAATCGAGTTCACCGTTTGCTGTATGAAAGCCTCGCGACTTCCGGCTTTCTCGGTTTGGGTAATAAGGAGACCATAAAAATCACTCCCTACGAAGCTCGTTACGAGGTACTTGACGAGCGCGAGAAGCTATACCGCCGGATTGAAGCAAGCGAAACGCCACAGACGGCATGGTAATTGCGTCCTACCTATTCCGGGAGAGGAGGCCGATGGCCCCGTTACGATAAAAATGCCTCTCAGGAGGTGAGGAGAAAGCAACGTGCCCACGCCCATACCAAAGCCGCCCTCCCCCCCGGACTCCGGTTTGTCCGTTTCCCAACTTGACTCCGGGGATAGCGGAGTCCAGGGGTCAGACCAGGATGTAAACATCCTGCTCGTGGACGACCAGCCGGCCAACCTTCTCGCCCTGGAAGCGGTGCTGGCCGCGCCGAGACGCAAACTCGTGAAGGCCCAATCCGGCCGCGAAGCGCTGCGGTGCATTCTCCAGGATGATTTCGCCGTCGTTTTGATGGACGTGAAAATGCCGGAGATGGACGGCTTCGAGACGGCCGCGCTGATCCACCAACGCAACCGATCCCGGCACACGCCGATTATTTTCCTGACCGCCTTTGAAACCAACGACGTGCAGATGGCGAAAGGCTATTCGCTGGGGGCGGTGGATTATCTGTCCAAGCCGATCGTTCCCGACGTGCTGCGCGCCAAGGTGGCCGCGTTCGTGGGCGTCTTCGAGAAGACGCAACAGCTGAAACGCCAGGCGGACTATCTCCGGCAGATCGAACAACGCGAACACGAGCGGCAGTTGGCCGAGGCGAAAAAGCGCTGGGAAACCGAAAGGCTGCACGAAGAGCTTCGCATCGCCCGGCAAATCCAGCAAAAGCTCTTTCCGGCCGCTCCCTTACCGCTGGCCGGCTTCGACATTAGCGGGGCGTCTTACCCGGCCGAAGCGACCGGCGGAGATTATTTCGACTATATTCCCTTCCGCGACGGCAGCCTTGGGGTTGTTATCGGCGATGTGAGCGGCCACGGCTTCGGACCCGCCCTCTTGATGGCCGAGGCGCGGGCGTATTTGCGCACGTTCGTGATGATGCATACGGACATCGCCCAGATCGTCAGCCTTCTCAACCGCGCTTTGGCGAACGATGTCCTGGAAGGTCGATTCGCCACCTTGCTTCTGGCGCAGCTCCAACCCCAAACGCGCTCGTTCACCTACGTCAGCGCCGGTCATCCGACAGGCTATGTCCTGAACTCCCAAGGCGCGGTGAAGACCCCTCTTCCCAGCACCCACATGCCCCTGGCCATCCTGCCGGAGACCAGCTTCACGGCCGTTGCTCCGATCGTCCTCGAACCGGGCGAGGGCGTCTTGTTGCTTACGGACGGGATCGTGGAAGCCCATTCTCCTGACGAGGATCTTTTCGGCGTCGAACGCGCTTTGGAGACGGTACGGGCCAACTGGAATTTAACCGCCCGGCAGGTTCTCGATCACCTTTACGGGGCGGTTCGGACCTTCTGCGGAGTCAGCACGCAACTGGACGACATGACGGCAATCGTCATCAAGGTGGACTCGGCGGACGGATGAGCCGGACATCAAGAGGTCATCGCTTCTTCAATATCCCCACCGTCTGGCCGTGTCCGCAGTCTCCGCTCGGATGAGGGCCAGGTCGTCGGAAGATAATTGACTCTGATAATACGTCGGGGCGCGGATGCCGGGAGCACGGCTTTCCACGATGTGTTCCGCGTCGGGCAGAGAGCAATGCCGGAACACAGCGCGGAGAGTTTCCGTGGGTGCGTCACAAAGATCCTCGAAGCGCACAACCAGGGCGGCGTTCCGTACGGAAGCATTCGAGTCCAGTAAGTCCGCGAGATAGTCGTAGACCATGCTCCAGTACATCGCCAAACCCCGAACTTCCTCGCCGGAGGCCCAGGCTTGCTCGATCCGGCGGACCCGCTCCCCGTCTCCGAGATTCATGGGCCGTCGATCCAGACCGAATTCAAAATGTCCCGACTGGCGCATGAAAGCGAGCGCTCGCGGGTATTGCCGCTGTCCCCGACTGAACCAATCGTGCTGACGCAGTAGCGACTCGATGTGCGTCGCCGGCGCGCGCACGGGGATGAGGAAGCGGGCGTCGGGAAACAGGCGTGCCAGGTAGGGAAGCCGGGCGACGTGATAGTTCGCCTTGGCGGCATACCGGCTCGCTTTTTCCGCCAGCAGCAGCTTGCGGATGTGGTTTTGGTAAAACTCCTCGAAGGAAGCGTGGCCCTCCTTGGCGCTCGTGAGTTGAGAGACGGAGGGATCGTGGCAGCGCGGAAAGAACGCCATCCAGAGCATTTCCTCCAGCGCGTCGGGACTATCGGGAGTAATCATCACGCGGTCGCGGTGCGGCCGTTCGCGCGGCGGCTGCGGCTGAGTGTTCGCGATGGCGCACCGCCACCAGTAGGGCGTGAACAGCATCGGATAATCCTTGCTCCGAAGTGTGGCGACGTGCGGATGAGAGCAGACGACTTCGTGCAGCAGGGTGCTGCCCGAACGGGCCAGGCCCGCGACGTAAATCGGCATGTGGACGGGGACCGAAGACAACTCTTCCGTGAGAAGATTCGATTCGAGGCCGCCCAACCACCGCCACAAAGCCGGGTGGCGATGGACCCAACCTCCCAGGAGATGCAAAAAGAACGGCACGAAAAAGGGAGATTCCTTGCCGTCGCGTATTTTCCCCGCTTCGGACGGCCGATTCTCAGGTTCTGTCGTCGCTGCCTTCACCTGGCGACTCCGGTACGGATAGGGTCTTCGATTCCGCAGCGGAAGCGCAACGCGCTTTCCGGATGCGGCGAAGCAGGGCAGAGAGAGGCGCCAGGATGATGGCGACAAAGGCCAGCCCCGCCCAGGCCAGTAAACCCAAAAAATAAGGAATGAACTCCAGCCCCGGCGCCGGGCCGTAAGCCAACACCACGTCCGGCCCCGGGAAGGGCAACCAGAAAACCAGAGAAACCAGGAAGGCGAACGAATCAGGGCCGGGCACGCGGACCTCCCTTCAGGAAAGGCACTCGGTCGGGCGTGAAGCGCCGGGCGCGGTACAGCTCACTGCCGCACGCACAGGACCACACCACCTCCCGGCTCGGTGTCACCTCGAAGACCTCGCCGGCATCCGAATTGACGATCAGCGTGTTGCCGTTGGGCAATCGCTGGCTCATGCCGCGAATGTGACTGAAAAAAGGAGTTCCGTTCTCCGCCGGATAGGACCAGGGGAACGCCTGGATGGCGGGATCGTATTCGAGAACGCGTGAGCCCCGCGGGGAGCCGAAGTTGTCGAAGAGAAGCAGATGGCCGTTGTCCAGAAACGACGGATCGTGCTGGGCGCGCCAGGGACCGCGGGCGGCCCACACCACCTTGCCGCTGTCCGGATCGAGTACGGCAACGGCGTCGAGATGGCGCGGACAGATGAGGAGTTGTCCCTCCTTGAATTGCGGGAACTTCGGGGCCAGCGCGCGATTCAAGACCTTGACGGCGTTCGTATGCAGGACGTCCAGGCGGCGCTGGTCGTCGCGGAAGGCCGGCATCGTCCTGCCGGGCAGGGACGCCCCGCCAACGGCGCCGGCTTCTCCAGCGGACACAACAACGGGGCATAGGGGGAGTCGTGAAACGCCTCCAGAAGCGGAATCCGCTTCAACCGCTTGCCGGCCGCCGAGACGACATCCACGAAATCAACCATGCACGGCGTGGGAAGATACTCCATCCCCGGCGGCACCTTGTCGATGAACTCGTTGACGATTACGTAGATAGTGCCGTTCTCGCCGACATCGAGATCGTGATGACACTTCTCGGCATACTTCCACACGACGTGTGAATCCTTGTCCAGTTTGGCCAGGCCGAATCCGTTGGAAGGGTTTTTCACGCTGATCGGCCCTTCGATGACAACTGCCAAATCGCCGTTGGGATAAAGATGGCCGTCGTTGAAATAGACGGAAGCATCCTTGATCTCGCCTCGAAGATGGGGCGGAGCGGACCAGATTTCGTGAAACGGCACATGCCACTGGTGGACCGTCTCGCCGCGCATGTTGACGAGGATCGCCTTCGTTCCGCCGCCGTACATGAGGAGCGTGAAGCCGTCGCACGTCTGGTCCGGTTTGTCGATCGAACCCACCTTGAGCGGGATCGACGACTCGCCCGGAGGCGGCGGATCGTCGTGGCGTTCGTACCAGGATACTCCGCCGACGAAAGAGCGGCGCAGAAAGGAGGAGGACGGTAGGTCAAAAAAAAGGACTGCTGCCCCGAGGAGATAACCGAGGGATGCCACGCCCACGAAAGACAGCCCAAGAAGAAGGCCCCGCTGCCGCGGAGAAGACGGTGTTTTGTCCCCTTCCGCGAGAGCGCTCGGCTTTTTCGCCGTCTCGACTCCCTTCTGAGGGAGTTCACCAGGGAACGACATGCGTTCTCTCCGTGCCGAAACCGGACCAAGCGAGCACACGGACACTCGCCGATCTTCTCGGATAGATAGATGCGGGAATGGGTTTCTGGACTCCTGACGCTAAGAATAGCGGCGCAAAGCGCCTGTTGCAACCGACTTCCCGCACTCGCTGGCGCTGGCGGCTCGGATCTTTGCCCGGGCGGAACTTCTGGGAAATGGTCGGAGTCAAACGCGACTCTTTTTTCGTGGATTACGTTTTTTTGTTTTTTCCATGACAGTGTGGAGAGGGGAAGGTTACAAGAACGTAAGGCGGCGTCCAAGAACAACTTCGTAGGGCACGCTGGCAGCGTGCCCTACGAAATCAATTGTGGTCGAGCCCTAAGAAATGATTAGCGACGCTTCGCAGAAGCGTGTGAGGCTCACACGCTTCTGCGAAGCGTCGCTAATCGCGGCGTTTGCCGTGCGAGATTCATCACGGCTTGACCGGCGTGAAGCGCGCACGCACCTGGGCGAGCGGTTTCTGCCGTTCTTCCGGCATCATGTAGAAGCGATAGCCGAAATCGGCCAACCTCACGTCAAGCATCTCTTGCAATCCCTTGTATGCGAATTGGCGGTTGATGAGGAAGGGATCGTCCAGGGCGTCCAAGAGTCGCGGCATCGCCCAGGACGCCCGGTTGCGAATCATCGCCTCGGCCGCGACCAGGCGGACGGAGGGATTTTTGCTGTCCAGCCAACCCAGACCGACCGGCTTGTCGCGTCGGGGATAGTTCTCGGCGATCCGCTCGGAGTCATACGTGGCCTTATACCAATCCTTGAGCGTGCGCAGTGTCCAGTCGATCGGCATGTCGGTGTGACATAGGTTACAGGCGTTGGGGTGATTGGCTTCGATCATATCGGCCCGCGTCGGCGAGTAGATCATGTGCGTCCGCACCACGTCTTCCACGCCCTCGTTGATCCGCGGCATGTGACAGTTCATGCAGCGCGCCCCCTCGCTGCCGAGGGGATGATGCGTGTGCTGGAGGCGCTTGTCCGCCGCTTGATACGTTTGGTGGCACTTCAAGCAAAGCGCAGTCATCCTCGTCGGACGACAGGGACCAGCGCGGCCCGATCGTCCGGTGCGGATTGTGGCAGTCCACGCAATTGAGTCGCGAATAGCAGCTCCCGTGCATGGCGTCCGTGTATTCCACGGAATTCCAGGTGGACATTCCCGCGGCGAACCGAGGCCGGACGCCGACATGGCAGCGGGCGCAGGTCCAGTTGAGGTTCTCGTGCGTGCGCCCGCGGCTGGCGGCACCTTCGACTCGATTCGCAAGTATGGGCTGACCGGAGCGAAACGCGGAGGAACACGCCCCGCGCTCTCGACATGCCGGCGGGTTCCCAGATGGCACGCTTCGCAGCTGACGCCCAGCGTCACGGCGTGCCCGGACGCATCCCAGTCGTGCATGGGGTTCGTCCCCTTGGGGTTGTACTTGCCCCACCCCGTCGCCTCGTCGAGCAGTTCGGGATGAGCGGTCTCCAGGAAACCGCGCATCGACCAGTGCATCGGCCAGGGGGCGAACTCGCCCATTTGCCCCGTCCGCCGAGTAAACATATCCGCCAGCGGAAAGGTCGTGTGACAGGCGTTGCAGCCGACGGCATATTCGGCGTAGTTGATCCCCGCGTCCGGCGGCGCGAACGGGTCGAGCCTCTCCTCGTCCGCCTTTTCGGGTCCGATATGAACGATGGGCGCCCATTCTTTCTGCGCCAACCAGTAACCGAACGGCAAGACGTGGTCGGTTGTGTAGAAGCGGTGACCTTTCAGTTCCGGCCCCTCCTGCTGCTTGCCGACGTAATACTGAAAGAATCGCGAGCCAATCGTTTGTGTGATCCGATACGCTCGCTTTTTCTCACCGCGCTGGAGATGCATGAAAAAGCCATCGCCTGCACGGATAAAAGTCGCTCGCCCTCCCCGATAGGACAGGCCCGCGCCGCTGGAAAAATCGCCCTTCACGGTGGTCGGATCGGCCAGGGCGTTCATCCATCGGTGAGGGTGTACGGACCACGTTTCGTAGTTTTTTTGATGGCAGGGCTGGCAAGCATTCGGACGGCCCACGTAATCCGCCGGGTGGATATTGCTTTCCGCGCCCGTGGGTACGGACTTGCGAAGAATGTCGCCGGGCAGCACTTCCCACCAAACGGTCAAATTCCGGCCGCGGGCGACCTGGACCGGATTGGTCGAGGAGGCGGCGCGGGAGGAAACGATGCCCACGAGAGATGGGGATTTTCCCTGGGAATGCTCGGAAAGCCGACCCAGGACGACAAGCAAGCAGCCGCCGACCAGGATAACAGCGGTCAGACCCAGAAACAGCTTCCGCTTTCCCCCGCCTCGGAGTGGATCACAGCCCACGGCACACACCTCGAGTATCCAACGAAGACAATTGAGGAGAGAATGCACGGAACCCGTGCGGTGGAATCAGAGGACGTCGAGTCAAACACCCATTCCGTTTGAGTGTACCGTCTTGACGAAAGGACCGCAACGATTGGGCGGTCTAAAGAAGACCGACCCGTCTTGTCCTTCATCCTGCGCCGTGTGGGAGGAGTGACCGGAATGGAGAAAGCCGCGAGCGCCAGAGTGTCTGCTGGCTGGCGCTCACGGCTTGTTGGGGATGTTGGCTCTACGGTATACCGCAGGTTCACGATTTCTTGGGGCCCTGCGCCGCCGTAAGCTCTTTCTGCCATTTATCGGCTTGGGCCTTTTTGCCCCACGCCTCATAGAGATGGACCAGATGCTCGACGGTCCCGTTTAAGCGCGGTTTATCCCAGGACGGAATCTCGGCCTGATGTTGCTTCAAACCCTCGTAGCCCGACACCAGCAACGGCTCGGCCTCGGCATATTTCTGCTGCTCCTGGAGCGCTTCGCCCAGTCGCACTTTGGCGTCGAACGTGGTCCAGCTGTTGGGCTGGACTTGTTGGCAAATGGCCAGACACTCGCGCAGCTGCTTCTCGGCCTCGGCCGGTTTCTTCTGGGAGAGCAGCATCGAGCCGCGAATGGCCAGGGCGGCGGCGTGAGGGGCCGAAGGAAGCGTGGAGTCGAAGAGGTGGCCGGCGTCGTCGTGACGGTTGGCGAACCGGTAGGCGACGGCGAGTTTGTTGCGGCTGTCGTTCGTGTCGATATGATCGGCCCCGAGCAGAGCTTCCCGCAAGGCCAACGCACGCTCCTGCTGCCGAACCGCTAGCGCCGCTTCGCCCAGATCCAGGTAGGTTGCGCCGAGCATCTCACGAATCGCCGCCTCCGCCAGCGAAGGCTCCGCGAACGTCTCGACGACCTTCGCCTCGGCCGCCTCCACCGCTTTCCGCAGCGTCACGTCTTTGCCCTGCCCCTCGGCCCAATCCTTAGGACGACCCACCGACAACATTTTGTTCTGGACGAAGGACAATACGGATTTCATGTCCTGCTCCGAACGTAGGGCCGCCTGCATGTCGGCCAGCGCCTGGTCGCGTTCCGCGGTAAGCGTCTGCCGCGTCGCCAGCGCAGTCCTCGCGCTGGTGCTCGGCCTCCTCCTGGGCCATTTTCGCCTTCTTGCCATCGTCGATCGCCTGTGCCGCCGCCACCCGCGCGTGCTCCTCCGCTCGCCAGGACCAAACGGCCACACAGACGCTTCCCAGCGTGGCCGACAGCAGCAGAATTGTCCCCGTCATCACCACGCCGCGCGACATTTTTTGCTTCTCCTTCGCCGAGGGGTGCGCCGGGTCGGTCGAATGGGTGTGGTTCGCGGTGTAGTTGGCGCCGGCCTGGTGCGGCAAGCGCCTGGGAGAAACGGTATCGTGAACGGTGGTGCCGTTGGATTTCTCCTGGCCCGCTTGCCGCAGATGGGCCGCGACGAGCTCCTCCACTTGCCGCCTCAGCGCGGCGTCGCCGCCGCAAGCCTGGGCAAGGAAAGCGCCGCGCTCCTCCGCCGACGCGATCTCGATCGCCTTTGCGACAATGGCATCCCGATCCGCAACCGCAGTGGACATCGTTCCGCTCCCTACAAGTTACTATCCTGCCGTCCGCCCGTTATTCCGGACGGCGATCATTACACTACCGGCGGGTCCGACGATGGACCTGATTTACCCAACGAACAACTTCCCGTGGGTAATAATAGCTGCTTCGCAACTGATATCATATCTTATTTGCCGTTATAAATACAGAGTGCGCATTACAAATGAGTAATGTAATAAAACGAAGCGTATATTACAAATTTGTAATAAAGGGTTGGCGTGGGGCAGACCGCACTTCGGAATGGGAGCGCAAGGCCGAATAACGACGGTTGCGCCTCCCTCGCTCACCCCTCGACCGGACAAACAAAATCAGGCGGTTTGACGGCGAGGACGGAGCATTGGACTTCGGGGAGCAAGCGTTCCGCCGTGTTGCCGATCATGATGCCCTGAATGCCCCCCCTTCCGATTGTGCCCATGACCAAGAGATGAATGTCGTGGTCCTTGATGAAATGCTGGATGGCGACATCCGGTACCCCCACGTCGCCGGCCAGGTGAACCTCGATGTGCGAGCCGAGGGTCTTGTAGTCGGTTTTGTCCAGTTGCGCTTGCAGGCGTTCCTTGGCGACGGCCCGCACCTTCTTGCGGTATTCCGCCTGCTTGGCGTCCGGCAAACCGATATTGCAGACCTCGTCGAGCTGGTACTCCACAACGTGCAGGACATGGAGTCGCGCGTTTCTCTTCCGCGCCAGGGCGATTCCCAGCCGCAGAGCGTGGTCCGAGGAAGGTTTCAGGTCGGTGGCGACCAGGATGTTGAGGGGAGAAACATCGGTCTCCGGGCTGCGGCGGACGTTAGCCCCCAAAACGCCGCTGGCGAACGTAGGCGGCTTCGTCACGAGAACGGGGCACGGACAGCGGCGCAAGAGCTTCATGGACGTATTGCCGAAGAGCATGCGGCGAAGATCGTTTTCCTCGCGCTTGCCGATCACCACCAGATCGTGCTTGCCGCGCAGCACCTGCCGGATGATCTCCAACCAACCATCGCCCGCAACGAGTTGGCTTTGGGCCGTGACCCCCTGCTCTTTGGCCTTCAAAACCAGGGCCTCCAGCACTTTGCCGCCGCCCTGAAAAATGGCCTCGCGGACTTGCGCCGGTCCTCCTCGGCCAGCGCGTACAAGTCGTCCTCGCTGATGTGGATAGCGGAAAAGAACAAAAGCCGAGCCGCGTTGGCCTTGGCCACGGAGATGCCCCAGTGAATCGGTTCCAGGGCGATCGGATTCAGCCCGGAAATATCGAGCGGGTTGCAGCGGGCGAGATCGACACCAACCAGAATATTAGCGAAAGTTTGCATGATGCATGTCTCGGACGAGCACGGGAACGATGCCGGCAACCGCGTTGCCTCCTATTAGGTAGTATATCCGTTGTTCCGAGCGGCGAACGTTCGCAAGCGCGCGAAGGGACCGTGCGCGAACGCTCGCCGCTCGGAATATCCCTCACGCGGGCGTCGGGACCGACGGCGGTTGGGGCTTCGGTTCGGAGTGGCCGTTGGTGGCGGTGCTGGCTTTGTCGGGTTGTCGATGCGATGGCGCCGGCCGATCCGCCCCCGGTTTGACGTTGTGTTCGATTGCACCCACACGGTAGAGCAACGGATCGTGATAAACGCTGGCGGCGTCGTCGGGATAGATCGACGGCGAACGAGCCACTCGGTTGCCGATCACGACGGCGAAGATGGAGGGCAGCACGAGCAGGGTGGCGAAGGTGGACATGACTAGACCACCGATGACGGCTAAACCCAAGGGCGCTTGCATCTGGCTGCCCTTCTCCAAGGCCAACGCCATCGGCACCATGCCCACCGTCATCGCGCACGCCGTCATCAAGATCGGACGCAAACGCTCGCTCGCACCGACAATGGCCGCCTCGATAGAGGACGCGCCTCTCCTCCAGTGCTCGCCCATGAATGTCACCAGCAATACCGAGTTGGACACGGACACGCCCAGGCACATGATCGAACCCATGAACGATTCGATGTTGAGCGTGGTGTTCGTGAAGTAAAGGATAATGGCGATGCCGGCCAGCACGCCGGGCACGGCGGCGACGGCGATCACCGCCAAACGCGGCGATTGATAGTACGCGGTCAGGAGCACAAGGATGACGAACACGGCAACTCCCAGTCCGATGCCCAACGCCTTGAACATGGCGTTCATGGCCGGCAACTGGCCCATCTTCTCCACGCGCACTCCCTTCGGTGGCGTCCCGGCAGAGTCGATCGCATCGGCAACCTGTTTGGAGGCCCGGCCCATGTCCTCGCCTTCGACGTTGGCCGTCAGGGTCAGGTAGCGCTGCGACATATCGCGGTCCAGCTCACCCGGACGCACGCTCTTGCGAACCATCGCCACGTCGCGGATCATGAGGTTGACAAATGGATTGACCGATGCCAGCGGGAGGATTTCGATGTCTTCGGGCTTGTTCAGGACGCCGCCGTATTCCAGAGGCGGCATCTGCACCTGCACCAGATAATCGAAGCCCGTCTTCACATCCACCCAGTAATTGAGGTTCGTGAAACGGGTTGAACAGGAACCCATCACGATGGCCTTACGGACATTCTCGACGGTAACGCCGCTGAGTCCGGCTTTTTCGCGGTCGATCTCGACCTCGATGGTGGGATAGTCGAGCTGTTGCTCGAACAGCACGTCGCGGAGATACGGAATTTTCTTCATCTCCGCCTGAATCTTCTCGCCGTGGGAGCGGACCATCTTCAGGTCGGTGCCGACGATGCGGACGCCGATGGGCGTCGAGGAGCCGAAGCTCATCACGTTGGTCACGATGTCCCCCGGACCAAAACCGAAGGAAGCTGTCCTCGCTTCCGCGAGCGCCGCGCTCGGGTCAATCCACCCTTCTGTAATTGTTGTGCCAGCCACGGAATCACCCGTTCGGGGAGGGCCTTGCGGAGCCGTTCGCGGAACTCGGCGAGCTTAATGGGGGCGGTCTCCTTGAAGGCGACGCGCAGGGTGCCGTCGTCGGGGCCACGCATGAACAGCACCATGTTGTCGATGCCGAAGTTCGGCGCCGCTTGACCGGCGTAGCCCAGCGTGATCTCGATGTTCTCCAGCCCCGCCTCGCGTTCAATCTCCTCCAGACACTTGATGCCCATCTGCCGGGTGATCTCGTAGTTGGAGCCGGGGGGCGGACGGTAACGCAGCACGAACTGGCCCGAATCCACTTGCGGGAACAACTCCGTGCCCACCTGCAAGCCCAGCACCACCAAGATCAGCGCACAGCCCGCCAGATAGGCCGGCACGACCACCCAGCGCAGACGCACGAACCATCGGACGGTCTTGTCATAAACCTTCAGCATCCGATCGAACAAACCACCGTGGCTCTTCGCATGACCCTTTGAGGGCTTGAGCAGATAGACGCACAGGATCGGCACGAAGGTGTTGGAGAGCAGATACGAGGAGATCATGGCGAAGCCGACGCCGAGGGTCAGCGGCATGAACAACGCCCGCAGCGGATCGCCCATGATGAAGGCGGGAACAAACACCGACAAAATACACAACAGCGCCAGCAAGATCGGCACGGCCGTCGCGTTGCAGGCCCGCAGCACCGCCGTGGCGACCTTTGGCGTGCGCTCCATCTGGACGTGGACGTTCTCAATCGTCACCGTGGACATATCGACGAGGATGCCGATGGCCAGGGCCAGACCACCCAGCGACATGATGTTGATCGTGTTGCCCGTTATGTACAAACCAAACAGAGAGCCGAGCAGCGCCAGCGGGATGTTCGACACCACCACCAGCACGCTGCGCGGATCACGCAAAAACAACAGGATCATCAGGCCCGTCAGGGCCGCACCGATGGCACCCTCCGTCGCCACGCTCTCCACCGCCGCCACCACCGTCGGCGACTCGTCAAACTCAAACGTCACCTTCACGTCGTCCTGGTCCTGAGAGACAGTATCGCCGATCGGCTTGAGCCTTTGTTGACTGCGACGTAGCAGGCGTCGTTCGCGCATGGTGGAGTTGGTGGCGTCCTGGAACATCTTCATGTTGGTCCGCACGTCCGCCACCACGTCCAACGTCGAACCCGTGTCCTTCTTGATGATCGGCAAATACACCGACTTCTTGCCGTTTACCAACGCATAACCATACGTGATGTCCGTATTGTCCTGGATCGTCGCAATGTCACGCAGGTACACATTCTGACCCAGCTTCAACGGAATGGCACCCAAATGCTTGATGTCCACCACCGTCGCATTGTTCTCCACCAGCGGCATCGTCGGACCCACATAAATGTTGCCCGCCGGAATGATGTTGTTGCCCAAGGCCAACGCCTGACTGACCTGCTCCGGCGTCAGGTTGTACTTGCGCAACTTGTGCGGATCGACGTTGATCACGATCGAACGCATGTTGGGACCAAACGGCGAGATGGCCACCGTGCCCGGCACATACTTCTGCACCAGAGGACGCACGATGTTCTGGGCCAAATCGCCCATGTCGCCCAGGGAGGTCTTGTCGCTCTCGAAGACCAGGTAGCCGACCGGCACGCTGCCGGCGTCCATACGCATGATCATGGGCGGCAGGGTGCCCTTGGGCATCCACGACATGGCTCGGTCGGACATGGCCACGACCTGAGCCATGGCCTGTCCCATGTCGGTGCCGGGGAAGAAGGACAGCTCACAGAGGGCGACTTGCTGGATGTTGCGGGTGTTGATGTCCTGGATGCCATCGACGTACTGAAAGTAGAGTTCGAGTTGGTTGACGATGAAGCCTTCGACCTGGGCGGGGGACATGCCGACGTAGTCGAGGAAGACGTAGATTTTGGGGACGTTGAGGGGTGGGAAGATGTCCACCCGCATTTTGGTGTAGGCGAGGAAGCCGCCGGAGATGAGGGCCACCACCAGCATCAACGTCGTGATCGGGTGACGCATCGCGAAGACGGTTGGATTTGCCTCAGAACCGGCTAGCTTGGCTGATCGCGCTGACATGGGAAACTCTCCGCGGACCAAACGGATCGTTGCGCTATTTCTCCACTCAGAGGCCGGGCCGGACTCGGCACGGCTGCTTCCCCTCAAAGTGTCACGATCTAGTTCCGAACTGCGACCGTTATGGAAGAAGGCCGCTCGGGCGCGAGATGCCGGCCGCCAGCCTCTCCTTGGCTTCCGGCGCGACCGCACGGCGTTGTTCCTGAATACGAGTCAGAAGAGTGGTGTCGTCGAGCCGAATACCAGCCTACCCACGAACCCTCGGCTGGCGCGACCACTGTTAGGATCACCATTAATAAATGGTAATCATTAACAAAGAGTAACTCATTTGCGAAGAAAATGACAGAGAATTCATATTACAAATTCGTTAGGACACCAAATCGCTCTTGTGTAATAAGTTCGAAGATACCTACGAAAACACCCACGGGACCAGCCCCTTATACCCTCTATTTGAGAGAGATAAAGGTGGCTGGCCCCGTGGGTGTATTGAGGACGAGCGGATATTAGAGTGCTTCCGCGATCCTCCCGTATGGTTTCACTTGCTTTTGCGAAGCAAGGGAAACCATACTCAGGAAACGGTAGTGGCCGTTGGTGCGTCACGCTGCCAGCGTGACGCACCAACGGCCACTACCCAGGCAATTTATTCGGGCTTCGCTGGCTCCTTTTTGGCGGCCCCATGCTCCCCCGTTGTTTTGGCAAGATCGCCCTTGTCCGCGGGGGCGTTCGCCAAGCGCACCTCGGCGCCTTCGGAGAGGAGAGCCAGATCGCCGGTAAGGACCTGTTCCGTCCCGTCGATCGGGGCCCACGGCTCATCGATGCTGGTTTTCGCCTGCGTTTGGCGGTTGGTGACTTCGATCCATTCGCCATCGCTGAAGCCGGTTTGCACTTCGGTTCGCAGCGCGTGGCCGTTCTCGTACCGCCAGTAGAAGGTCTGATCGCCACTGTGGACGAGGGCGGATTCCGGCAGTGCCCGCACGTTGTTGCGTTCGATGATGACCTTGCCATAGGCGTACATGCCCGGCAGGATCTTGCTGTCGGTGTTGGGCAGATCAACCTCGGCCCGCAGGGTACGGCTCTTGAAGTTGAGCGCCAGGAGGTGCGCGTCACGGTGCCGCGGATCCACTGATCGCGGAAGCCCTTGATCTGAACTTTCGCTTTCGTGCCGACCTGCACGTAGTTGGCGTCCGCCTCGGGCACATCGACGAAGATACGGACGATGTCCGTCCGATCGACCATGTAGATCGGCGCGGCCTGGCGCTGGGCGACAGGTGCGGCGCACGATTGTCGGCGGAGGGATCACCCGTGGACGGCAAGACGAAATCCCAGGTGTTGGCGTTGCGGGCCGTGATGACGCCATCAAAGGGGGCGATGAGCTGAAGGTAGCCCACCCACGCTTCCATGCGCTTGGCGTCACTGTCGGCCACGGCCACGCGCGCCTTGGCGACCGAGACATCGACGACGTCTTCCGAGAGCGTCGCCTTCTTGGAGAGCAGCTCGGCCTCCGCCTTGGCGATGGTCGCCTTCGCGGCAGCCACGGCCGCGAGGGTCGCCTTCCATTGGTTCTCCGATTCGAGCAGGACCTGTGGATCGACCACGCCGTTGGCGACCTCGCGCTTGAGCCGCTTGACTTCCGAATCCCAACGATTGGCGTCGGCCTCGTACTTGGCCAGGATGGCCTTGGCCTCATCCAGCCGCGCCTCGGCCGCCTTCACGTCGGCCTCGGCCACTTTCACGATCTTCAGGGCCAGATCGACTTTTTCCTCATCGAGCTTGACCGTGCGCTTCTTCGTCTCCCAATCTTCTTCCAGCTCGGGCACGAAGAGAGTGGCGAGAACGTCACCCTTCTTGACCTTATCTCCGATGTCCACGTTCCATTTTTTGATGTAGCCGGTCACTTTCGGATAAATCGCCGTGCGCTCGTACGCCTCGACAAAGCTCGGCTGACCGATGTCCCGCACGATCTTGCGGTACTGCGGCTGAACCAGCCGCATGGTCGGAGGCTCCGCGACGCTAACGGTCGTTTCGGCGGTCTTGTGACCGCAGCCCGGCGCCGCCACGGCGGCCAGCAGCCCCAGCGCCAACCAGCGGAAACTCTTGCTACGATTCCTTACGCTCGACCAATAAACCCTACGCATCAATGATCTCCTGGAAAAAAGGATTACTCCGGCGCGTTCGTTGCCTGCCCCGACTCCGGGCCGCCGTCGGGGGCTTGGCTGGGTTCGCCGGGTTGCGAGTGCGATGCCATTCGTTCGATGTGAACCACTTCCGCACTATCGAGAGGATGGTTATGCCCGCCGGCCTGGGCGTGCGACGGCACATGCTCGACCGCATGAGGATTGACCTTCTCATCAACGATCTCATAAGCCTTCGGGTCGAAATAGGTGCTCTCGGGATCGTCCGGATAGATCGACGGCGAGCGGGCCACTTTTCCGCCGATCACGACGGCGAAGATGGAGGGCAGCACGAGCAGGGTGGCGAAGGTGGACATGACTAGACCACCGATGACGGCTAAACCCAAGGGCGCTTGCATCTGGCTGCCCTTCTCCAAGGCCAACGCCATCGGCACCATGCCCACCGTCATCGCGCATGCCGTCATCAAGATCGGACGCAGACGCTCGCCCGCGCCGACAATGGCTGCCTCGATCGACGATGCGCCGCTCTTCCAGTGCTCGTTCATGAACGTCACGAGCATGACCGAGTTGGACACGGACACGCCCAGGCACATGATCGAACCCATGAACGACTCGATGTTCAGGGTCGTGTTGGTTGAGAACAGAATCACCGCGATGCCGGCCAGCACGCCGGGCACAGCGGCAACGGCGATGATGGCCAGTCGCGGCGACTGGAAGTAGGCGGTCAAGAGTACGAGGATGACGAACACGGCCACACCGAGGCCGATGCTCAACGCCTTGAACATGGCGTTCATGGCCGGCAACTGGCCCATCTTCTCCACGCGCACGCCCTGGGGAGGCGTCCCGGCAGAGTCGATCGCCTCGGCGACCTGATCCGCGGCCCGGCCCATGTCCTCGCCTTCCACGTTGGCCGTCAGGGTCAGGTAACGCTGCGACATGTCGCGGTCCAGCTCACCCGGACGCACGCTCTTCGTAACCTTCGCCACGTCGCGGACCATGAGGTTGACCAACGGGTTGACCGACTCCAAGGGCAAGATCTCAATGTCTTCGGGCTTGTTCAGGACGCCGCCGTATTCCAGAGGCGGCATCTGCACCTGCACCAGATAGTCGAAGCCCGTCTTCACGTCCACCCAGTAATTGAGGTTGGCGAAACGAGTCGAGCAGGCCGCCATGACGATGGCCTTGCGCACGTCATCCACGGTGGCGCCGCTGAGTCCGGCTTTTTCGCGGTCGATCTCGACCTCGATGGTGGGATAGTCGAGCTGTTGCTCGAACAGCACGTCGCGGAGATACGGAATTTTCTTCATCTCCGCCTGAATCTTCTCGCCGTGGGAGCGGACCATCTTCAGGTCGGTGCCGACGATGCGGACGCCGATGGGCGTCGAGGAGCCGAAGCTCATCACGTTGGTCACGATGTCCCCCGGACCAAAACCGAAGGTGGCCTTCTTGGATTCCGCCACCGCCTCCGTGTGGGACAATCCTTCCTTTTCGAGCCGCTCGGCCAGCCAGGGGATGACCCGTTCGGGGAGAGCTTTGCGAAGCTGTTCGCGGAACCCGGCGAGCTTGATCGGAGCGGTCTCCTTGAAGGCGACGCGCAGAGTGCCGTCGTCGGGGCCACGCATGAACAGCACCATGTTGTCGATGCCGAAGTTCGGCGCCACTTGACCGGCGTAGCCCAGCGTGATATCAATGTTTTCCGCGCCGGCCTCACGCTCGATCTCTTCGAGGCACTTGACGCCCATCTGCCGGGTGATCTCGTAGTTGGAGCCGGGGGGCGGACGGTAACGCAGCACGAACTGGCCCGAATCCACTTGCGGGAACAACTCCCTGCCCACCTGCAAGCCCAGGACGGCGAGGATCAGCAGACAACCGCCCAGATAGGCCGGTACGATGATCCAGCGCAGATGCACGAACCAGCTCACGGACTTGCCGTAAACCTTCAGCATCCGATCGAATAGACCACCTTTCTCCTCGCCGTGTCCCGCTTCGTGTTTGAGCAAGTACACGCAGATGATCGGCACGAACGTGCTGGAGAGGAGATAGGAAGAAATCATGGCGAAGCCGACGCCGAGGGTCAGCGGCATGAACAACGCCCGCAGCGGATCACCCATGATGAACGCCGGGATGAACACGGACAGAATGCACAACAGGGCCAGGAGCCGCGGCACGGCCGTGGCGTTGCTAGCCCGCAGCACCGCCGTTGCCAGGTTCGAGGTGTGACCCAACTGGACGTGGACGTTCTCGATGGTGACGGTCGCCTCATCGACGAGGATGCCGATGGCCAAGGCGAGTCCGCCTAACGACATGATGTTGATCGTGTTGCCCGTTATGTACAGGCCAAACAGCGAACCCAAAAGCGCCAGCGGGATGTTCGACACCACCACCAGCACGCTGCGCGGATCACGCAAAAACAACAGGATCATCAGGCCCGTCAGGGCCGCACCGATGGCACCCTCCGTCGCCACGCTCTCCACCGCCGCCACCACCGTCGGCGACTCGTCAAACTCAAACGTCACCTTCACGTCGTCCTGGTCCGCTTCCTTGATCGCTTCCTCGGACGTGATTCCCTGCTGGGCCAGACGCAATTTGCGTCGTTCGCGCATGGTGGAGTTGGTGGCGTCCTGGAACATCTTCATGTTGGTCCGCACGTCCGCCACCACGTCCAACGTCGAACCCGTGTCCTTCTTGATGATCGGCAAATACACCGACTTCTTGCCGTTTACCAACGCATAACCATACGTGATGTCCGTATTGTCCTGGATCGTCGCAATGTCACGCAGGTACACATTCTGACCCAGCTTCAACGGAATGGCACCCAAATGCTTGATGTCCACCACCGTCGCATTGTTCTCCACCAGCGGCATCGTCGGACCCACATAAATGTTGCCCGCCGGAATGATGTTGTTGCCCAAGGCCAACGCCTGACTGACCTGCTCCGGCGTCAGGTTGTACTTGCGCAACTTGTGCGGATCGACGTTGATCACGATCGAACGCATGTTGGGACCAAACGGCGAGATGGCCACCGTGCCCGGCACATACTTCTGCACCAGAGGACGCACGATGTTCTGGGCCAAATCGCCCATGTCGCCCAGGGAGGTCTTGTCGCTCTCGAAGACCAGGTAGCCGACCGGCACGCTGCCGGCGTCCATACGCATGATCATGGGCGGCAGGGTGCCCTTGGGCATCCACGACATGGCTCGGTCGGACATGGCCACGACCTGAGCCATGGCCTGTCCCATGTCGGTGCCGGGGAAGAAGGACAGCTCACAGAGGGCGACTTGCTGGATGTTGCGGGTGTTGATGTCCTGGATGCCATCGACGTACTGAAAGTAGAGTTCGAGTTGGTTGACGATGAAGCCTTCGACCTGGGCGGGGGACATGCCGACGTAGTCGAGGAAGACGTAGATTTTGGGGACGTTGAGGGGTGGGAAGATGTCCACCCGCATTTTGGTGTAGGCGAGGAAGCCGCCGGAGATGAGGGCCACCACCAGCATCAACGTCGTGATCGGGTGACGCATCGCGAAGACCGTTGGGTTCGCTCCCGATCCCCCTTTGTGCGAAGATTCCGCTGACATTCCTAACTCATCTCCTTGGGCCGACTTGCTTTCGCCCCTCATGGGGCTACCGAATGCGGCCGTACTGGAAGGAGGCGGAAACGGGAGAACCAACTCCCGATTCCAGCCCGAAAATGAAACATGCGACTCGATAGATGGCTAATAGCGTAATGCCGTTCAATCCGAATGATTCATCGCGGGCGAGACACCTCCGGGAGCGGAGATGAAAAGTGGCAATCGCTAGGATGGAATGGGATGATATCGTGTGTCGCACACACGTATCTGTCGGCGGGAAAGTACCCATCCTGTGTTGCGTCCCTACTCGGATACACGGTCAAGGGCCATCAGTCTCCCTTGCCTGAGTGATTGCTACTAGATAAGTATAAGTCCATATGGCCAAAAGAACTACGGCAATTGTCCTTACAAATTTGTTAGATTGAGTCCCGTTTTATTACTCTTCCTTTATTTTTCTCCCGTAAGATTACAAAACCGAAAGAAAGAGCCTGGGGATGACACGTCTCTCCTTTTTCCTATTCTCAGATCGGGATCGACCGAGAATTCGAGGCCTTTCGACAAAAAGATACTAACGAAATCCCTATTGTATCCAGAATAAAGAACTCCCCTTCCGCCGTCATCCTCCCCTTCGCGCCGGCAAGCGACCGATCAATCCGTGCGTCCATCCCGAGCGTCCGAGGAGGGTCCAACCGGCTCGGGGGCTTTGGATCGGCCCCTGATCCTTACTTTCCCGAAATGGGATTGCCGTTCGCACCGAGACCGCGAAACATTCCAACTCCTGACATGGCAAGGCGATAGGGGCGAAGGCTCAAAATCTCTATTTTCGCCATAATCCTTGTCCGCGCAAACAGCCGAATAAACCCTACGTCCCCCGATGCCCATTCGTCCGGGAGGCGTTCAGCTTGGATAAAGGGGCGAAGGAGCGAAGTCCATGCAACGATTCGACAAAGTATTGATCCTCGTCATGGCCCTGCCGCTCTGCTGGTTCGAGCTGTCACCCGGCCGCGCCCAGCCCCCCGCCCCCCCCGCTACGACTCTTCCCCTCCTCGCCAAGCCGCGTCAACCTTGGAGCGACCACCCGGTTCTGGCTACCCAATCATCGGAAACACCCGCCCCCCAAGTCGCCGCGCAGCCGCGCGAGGAGGACAAGCTGGCCCTTCCGCCGCCGCGTCCGGTCGAGCAGAAATCGCCCCTGGAAATACCGGCCCCGCTCAGTGGCGAGGTGATCAACCTGAGACTGCCGGATTTGAAACCCGGCGACCTACGCTTTCCC
The DNA here is from genome assembly GCA_963767535.1 of uncultured Planctomycetota bacterium. GTDB lineage: Bacteria > Planctomycetota > Planctomycetia > Gemmatales > Gemmataceae > JAJPHU01. The sequence continues at coordinate 245,016 of CAVYEC010000003.1, read as the reverse complement.
ATCAACCTGGCTGCGGCCTTGCGCCTGGCCGACGCCCGGCCGCTGGTCGTCGCCGCCGCCCAGGCCAGCGCCTGGGTCGCCGAGGCGAAGCTCCAGAAGGCCAAGGTTCTCTGGATCCCCGCGTTCACGATGAACGCCGCCTATTACCGGCACGACGGGTACGGCCCCGACTTTAACGGTGGCATCAACGTCCCGCAGGGGCTAGACGCGAATGGCCAACCCTCGCCGGGCAGCTTCGGGAGACCGCTCAACCAAAACCTCAACTGGTTCATATCCGGCGTCGCCCTATATCAGGTCATCGCCCTGACCGACGCCATTTTCCAGCCCCTGGCCTCGCGGCAAGAACTCAAGGCCGCCCGCTGGGACATCCAGACTTCCAAGAACGACGCTCTGCTCGACACCGCCCGGGCCTACTTCAGCGTCCACAAGTATCGCGGCCAGTATGCCGGCGCATCGTACACCGTCGAGTTGGGCCGCCAGTTGATCGCGGCCATCGAGGCGCTGCGAAGGGACCTCGTTCCCGCCGTCGAAGTGGACCGAGCCAGGAACTTGCTCTCCAACCTGGAGCAGACGGCCGTCTCCGCCCGCGAAAACTGGCGCATTGCCAGCGCCGATCTGACGCAGGTGCTTCGTTTGGATCCGCGCGCCGTGGTCGAGCCGCTGGAGCACGACCACATGCAGCTCACCCTGATCGACCCCGAGCGGCCGTTGGACGAGTTGATTCCGATTGGCTTGTCCAACCGGCCTGAGCTGGCCTCGCAACAGGCGGTGATTCAGGCGAAGATGGTACGGGTCCGCCAGGAAAAAATGCGCCCCGCCCTGCCTTTGATCCTGCTCACCGGCTGGCAGACTCCCGGCGGCATGACGACCCAGGCAGGAATCTTCGGCACGGGCAACGGTGGCAAGATGGACCTGTGGAGCTTCCGCGACGACATCAGCGCGCAGTTCGTCTGGCAACTGGATAATCTCGGTTTCGGCAACCTCGCCTTGATCAAGCAACGGCGCGGGGAGCAGTCACAGGCAACGGCCGAGCTGTTTCAGATGCAGGACAAGGTGGCGTCGGAAATAACGCAGGCCCAGGCGAACCTGCAGTCGGCGGCGGCTCGCGTCGTGCAGGCCGAACGCGCGCTGCGAACGGGCCTCACCACGTACCTGAGGAATTACCGGGGCCTGGGTCAGACCCGGCGCTTCGAGAACGTACTCGAACAGATCTATCGGCCGCAGGAAGTGGTTTATGCCCTCAAGCTGTTGAGCCTGGCTTTCGACGAGTATTTCGCCACGGTGGCCGATTACAACATCGCACAATTCGAACTGTACCACGCGCTGGGCTATCCCGCCCGGGACATTTCGATCCAGCAGCCCCCCGGCGAAATCGTCCCGGTGGAGACATCGCGGCCCGACTACCTACCCGCGGTGGGAACGGGACCGCCTCCCGTAACGCGCTAACCGCTATCGGCCATCGGCTTTCCGCTCTCGGCGATTCGCCGAAGCGATGAAGGAGTCATCCGGATGCCACGATTCGACAGGTTGCGGATTGCTCTCGCGGTATGGCAGTGGGCTTGGTTGGGGGTGTTGCCTTGCGAGGCCCAACTCCCCGCCCCGCCTCCCGCGGCGCCGCCTCCTTCCCCTCCGGCGGTGCGCGGCGAGCCGAACCCGGCCCTTCCTCCGCCGCGCCCGATCGAGGAAAAGTCACCCCTGGAAATTCCGCCGCCGCCGTCCGGCGAAGTCGTGCATCTACCGCTTCCGCCGTTGGAGGCTGGAGACCTGCGCTTTCCTATCAACCTGGCCACGGCCCTGCGGCTGTCCGACGCCCGACCGCTGATCGTGGCCTCCGCCCAGGCCAGTGCCTGGGTGGCCGAGGCGAAACTGCAACAGGCCAAGCTCATCTGGGTTCCCGACTTCAACCTCGGCTTCGATTACATCCGGCACGACGGGAACGGCCCGGATACGATTCGGGGCGTGAATATTCCCGGCAATGAAAATGCCCTTGGGCAGCTCGCGCCCGGCAGCTTTGGCCGATCGCAGAACCAGAACATCAATTATTTCTACGGCGGCGGCGCGTTCTTCCTGATGCAAAACACCACCGACATGTTCTTCGAGCCGTTGGCCGCGCGACAGGTGCTCAACGCCCGGCGCTGGGACATCCAGACGTCCAAGAACGACGCCCTCCTGATGACTGCCAGAGCCTACTTCAACGTCCACAAGTTCCGCGGCCAGTACGCCGGCGCCCTCGATGTCGTCCTAAAAGGCCGCCAACTGGTCCGGGAAATCTCCGAGTTGCGCCGTGATCTGGTTCCGGCGGTCGAGGTGGACCGTGCCCGCAACCTGCTCGCCATGATGGAGCAGGAAGCCGTCTTCGCCCGCCAGGGCTGGCGTCGCGCCAGCGCCGATTTGACGCAGGTGCTTCGTCTGGATCCCCGCGCCGTGGTCGAACCGCTCGAGCACGACCATATGCAACTCACCCTGATCGACCCCGACCGCCCGCTCGACGACCTCATCCCGATCGGTCTGACCAACCGCCCCGAGCTGGCCGCGCATCAGGCTCTAGTCCAGGCTACGCTGGTTCGCATCCGCCAGGAAAAGATGCGCCCCCTGCTCCCTGTCGTCATGGTTCAGGGCTTCCAGACCCCCTACGAACAAATCGAATTTGGTGGTTTTGGAATCGGCAACGGCGGCAAGCTGAACCTGTGGAGCGGCCGCGAGGACATCAGCCCCCAGTTCCTGTGGAAGGCCGATTCCCTGGGATTAGGGAACCTAGCGATGGTCAAATGGCGGCGGGGAGAGGCGTCGCGGGAAACCGTCGAGTTATTCAGGGTCCAGGACGCCGTGGCCGGGGACGTGACACGTGCCCAGGCGAGACTCCAGTCGGCGGCGGCCCGCGTGGTCCAGGCCGAACGCGAGGTGCGAGGCGCCCTGGTCAACTACAACGGCAGCTACGAAGGGCTGAAGCAGACGCAACGGTTCGGCAACGTCCTGCATCTGGTCTTTCGGCCGCAGGAAGCAGTCTTCGCGCTGCAGCTCCTGAAACTGGCCTATGACAATTACTTCGCCACGGTGGCCCAGTACAACACCGCGGGGTTCGAGTTATTCCACGCCCTGGGCTACCCCGCCCGGGAAATCGCGATTTTCCGGTCGCCGGGCGAAGTCAAGGATGTGGACACGACTCGGCCCACGTATCTGCCTCCGGTCGGAACGGGACCGCCGCCGCCAACCCGCTAACCACTATCGGCTATCGGCCACCGGCTTTCCTCTTGCAGCCGATAGCCGATGGCCGATAGCCGATAGCCGATGAAGGAGCCATCCCGATGAAACGATTCAACCGTCTACGGATTGTCCTGGTGGTCTTGATGGTCGCCGGTTGGGGGGTGTCGCCCTGTTCCGCGCAGCCGCAGGGTCCACCGCCAACGGTTCCGGTGCCGGATGCCAAGCAAGCCCTTCCCTCCCCGCGTCCGGTCGAGGAGAAGTCGCCACTGGAAGTGCCGACACCGCCCGGCGGCGAGGTCATCGACCTGAAGGCGCCCCCGCCAGAACCCGGCGACCTTTGCTTCCCGATCAACCTGGCCACCGCCTTGCGCCTGGCCGACGCGCGGCCGATCATCGTGGCCCTCGCGCAGGCCAAAGCCTGGGTGTCCGAGGCGGAATTACAGAGGGCCAAGGTCCTGTGGGTGCCCACGCTCAACCTTGGCTTCGATTACATCCGCCACGACGGCGGCGGACCCGATCTCAATCGGGGCGTCAATGTGCCGCAAGGAGTCAACGCTCTGGGGCAACCGGCTCCGGGTGGCCTGGGAAAACCGCTCAACCAAAACGTCAACTTCTTCTACGGGGGAGGCGGTTTCACGTTGTCGCCTCTCGTCCCCAACTTCTTCTTCCAACCCGTGCCAGCCACCCCACTGCTTCCTTCGCCCCAGTTCCAATTCACCTCCGACCTGATCTTCGAGCCTCTGCGCACGCGGCAGATCCTCAACTCCCGGCGTTGGGACATCCAGGGTGCCAAGAACGACGCTCTGCTGATGACCGCCCAGGCTTACTTCAACGTCCACCGCTATCGCGGCGTGTACGCCGTCGCAATTGATGTCGTTGAAAGGGGCCGCCGGCTAGTCGCGGAAATAACGGAGTTGAGCCGAGACCTGGTTCCGACGGTCGAGATCGAGCGCGCCCGCAACCTGCTCGCCGACCTGGAGCAACAATCCGTCTTAGCTCGCCAAGCCTGGCGCGTTGCCAGCGCCAACCTCACCCAGGTGCTTCGCCTGGACCCCCGCGCCGTGGTCGAGCCGCTCGAAAGCGACCACATGCAGATGACCTTGATCGACCCCGACCGCCCCCTGGACGACCTGATCCCCATCGGTCTGACCAACCGCCCCGAACTCGCCTCGCATCAGGCGCTGATTCAGGCGCAGCTGGTTGCCATCCGCCGGGAAAAGCTACGTCCCCTCACCCCCGCCGCCTTTATCAACGGCTTCCAGACGCCCTACGAATTACTGGAGGTGGGAGGCTACGGGGTCGGCAACGGCGGCAAGATGAACATCTGGAGCGGCCGCGACGACATAAGCCCTCAACTCATCTGGATCGCTCAGAACATGGGGTTGGGAAACCTGGCGGCGATCAAGGAGCAGCGGGGATTGACCTCGAGCGCTATCGTCGAGCTGTTCAAAATCCAGGACTCGGTGGCCGGGGACATCACCCGCGCCCAGGCCGATCTCCAGTCAGCGGCGGCCCGCGTCGTCCAGGCCGAACGCCAGGTTCGCGCGGCCCTCGTCAATTACAACGGCAGCTACGAGGGGCTGAAGCAGACCAAACGGTTCGGCAACGTCCTGATCCAGGTCTTTCGGCCGCAGGAAGTGGTGTTCGCCCTCCAATTGTTATGGATGGCCTACGACAACTACATCGTCACGGTGGCCGAGTACAACATCGCGCAATTCGAGATGTTCCACGCGCTGGGTTATCCCGCCAAGGAGCTTTCGTTCGACAAGCCGCCGGGTGAGATCTTGCCGGTAGACACTTCGCGGCCGGGCTACCTTCCGCCGGTGGGTACGGGACCGCCGCCCGCATCACACTAGAGCGTTCTCCGGAAACGTCTGGCGTTTAGCGAAGCTTCGCGGGAGCGTGCTTGTTCTCACGCTTCCGAGAAGCTTCGCCCATCACACTTTGCCGTTCCATCCACACGGATACGCGCTCCGCCACCGGCTGCGCCGCTGACCGAATGGCCGTTTCAGGAGAGACACTCGGTCATGCGATCTGTTGAGGATGGACGAACCCACGATGGCGCGGTGGCCGCACCAATCGGCTTACTCCTTCTTCTTCTTGAAGGAGAAGACGCGGATCTCCTTGATCCGCTTGTTGTCGTCGTCGGTGGTGATCCGGGCGAAGTACCCCTTCTCGGGGATCTCGCTGAACATCTTGTGCTTGAGGCCGCCCTCGATCTCGTCACCGGCCTCGACCGTTTTGGTCTCCTTGTTGAACTTGGCCTTGACGATCTTGACGTCCTTGGCGGCCTTCATGGTCTTCTCCTCGCCCTTCTTGGCGTCCTTGCCCTTGCCCTCGAAGGGGTAGAAGGTGACCTTGTTGCCGTCCACCTTGGTGATGAGGGCTCCGAACTCATCGGCGAAGACGACGCCGACCGACAGGAACACGATGACCACGACACTTACGACTTTCCGCAACATACTCGTACTCCTTGAGAAAGGGCCGGATCGAATCGGACGTCGGCACCCCCGATGAGTCCACCAGACCCAGCCGACAGATTAAACCCCTTCCCAGCCATCAAGACTCGCTCTGCGTTTTGATCGGCGCGCCGATTGCCGATACCAGCGGTGCTCCGATCGGAGTCATCATCGGCACGAAGACAGTCCCGACAGGAACCCCCTGTCGGGACGACCGTTGTCAAGACCACTACAACGACACCTGTCGTCGTAGACGCGTGGGCCTTGCTGGAGCTGGCCCGCTGGTGTCAACGACAAGCAGTGACACCCAACGGAGGATCCACACCATGTCCCCACCCAACCCTGCGCCCCCCCGCGCCTGACGCCCCGTCTACCCCCTCTCCTACCCCAGTGGCACGACCTGCCGACGACGCACCGGGAGGAGCTGCTTCGCCTCCTCGGCCGGATGCTCGCCGGGCAACTCGCGGCCAGCACCGAGGAGGAAAGCCATGAGCAGCGCTAAGCCCTTCGTCCCGCTCTCCGCCCAGAAGATCCTAGCCCGCCATCTGGACCGCTTGGCGGTCGTTTATGTCCGGCAATCGACCCCCCAGCAAGTCGCCGACCATCGCGAATCCGCCGACCTGCAATACCAGCTACGCCGCCGGGCCATCGAGTTCGGCTGGGCGGAGTCGCGCGTCCTCGTGATCGACGACGACCAGGGAGTCAGCGGCCAGTCAGTCGAAAACCGGCTCGGCTTCCAGCGGCTGCTGGCCGAGGTCTCGTTGGGCCATGTCGGCATCGTGTTCGGCCGGGAGATGAGCCGACTGGCCCGGTCCTGCAAGGACTGGCACCAACTCCTCGAGCTGTGCGCCTTGTTCCAGGTTCTGCTGGCGGACGCCGACGGGGTGTACGACCCGATCGACCACAACGACCGCATGCTGCTCGGCCTGCGCGGGATGATGAGCGAGGCCGAGTTGCATGTGCTGCGCTCGCGGCTGCATCAAGGGAAGTTGAACAAGGCCCGGCGCGGCGAGCTGTTCAGCTTCGTGCCGATCGGGTATGTCCGCACGCCAGAAGGGGGCATTGCCCTGGAGCCCGATGAGCAGGCCCGCTCGTCCGTCCGGATCGTCTTCGAGAAGGTGGCCGAGTTGGGGTCGGCGCGGCAGGCGCATGCCTACCTCATCGCCCACGACATCCGCCTGGGGGTGCGGTTGTACCACGGACCGGATAAGGGCGCCCTGACCTGGCGTCGGCCGCGGCTCAGTACCATCTACGACATGCTCCGCCACCCGTTCTACGCCGGGGCGTACGTGTACGGGCGGCGCCAGGTCGATCGGACCAAGCAGGCCGAGGGCAAGGTCGGGCTGCGTTCCGTCCCGGAGGAGGAGTGGCTGTGCCTATTGCACGACCGGGTCCCCGCTTACATTAGTTTTACTGTGTCCCTCAAGTCCGTTGGTTAAAGCGTCGCGGTGGCAAGCGTTTCCGTTGTCGCCAGTGATAAAGACGTGCTTCCTCGTTGCGACGCAAACGACGGCTCATCCGCCGCCGACTCCGTGGCGGACGGTGATACCCCAAACGCTCGCTCAGCAAACACGCCAGCAAAGCCGCCACCTGCGGCACCGTCAACGCCGGCGTCTGCCTTTTTTCCCCGCCTGGTCTCCTCCGTCAGGAACCAGGTCGCCAACAACGCTAACGTCTGATGGTGGTGCCAACCCGACCAGGTCCGCACCTGATAATCGCCCAGGCCCGCCTCGCCCTTGGCACGCCTCAGGCACTCCTCGATCCGGTGTTGGGCCTTGAACACACGAGCGAATTCGGACACCTCCGTGGCCAGCGGAGCATTGGATAGCAGGTAGTCGTGCTTGCAGGAGCCATCGCCTTGCCGCTCACGGAACACCACCAATAACTCCGGCACATCCGACACCCGGCCTTCCGTGCGGGCTTGCACCAACGTCCACGCCATCTGCACCACCAGCGGGCCTTTCTCGCCGTCGCGGACCTCGACCGTCTCCCAGGCCGATTCCGCCAAGGCCGCACACCACTGCTGCACCGATACAAACGGCACACGCCGCCGCCGGCCACCTCTTGCCGAGGGCGGAGCGGTCGCCGTCAGGTCCCGCACCGACGTGTTGCAGGGAACGGCCAACAGGTAACGTTCTTCGCGTGACCGCAATTGCTCGCGAAACCACGAGCAACGGCCCAACTCGTCATCCCCGGAGATCCAGGCATGCGGCAGTAATGGTCCCCGCTCGTCCAGCATTTCCAAAGCCAGTTCATGCCGCGTGCGGAAGCGGACATCCGCCGGCACACCGGCCTTCTGGCGGCGACGCTTCCGCCGGGCCCATTCCTTGGGCAAGTAAAGGCGGACATCGACCAGGGCATGTTCCGAGCGGGAGACGTAGCCGAGGTAGATGCCGACCTGACAGTTATCGACCTTGCCCAGGCGGCCGCACCACTGCCTTTGCACGCCGACGGACTCCTTGCCCTGCTTGGGGAAGGCGGAAGGGTCGAAGACCAACACACCATCGTCCCGGCCCAATTCGGTTCCTACCTGGCGTGCCAGTTCGGTCAGCAGGGGCTGATGGTCCCAGTCGGCTTGTCCCATGAACTTTTGCAAGCCCTGGCGTTCGCGGTCATGGAGGTAGGCGATGGATTCGACATTCTTGCTGCCGAGGTCGGACAAGAGTCCCTGGACGTAGTGGTGGGCGTTGGCCTGTTGCGGGGGCGTTGGCAGGGCGTCGAGGAAGGGTTGCAGGAAGGTCTGCAGTCGTGGCAGGACGCCCCGGAGCAGGGTGGGCGGGACGTGGGCATCGTCGAGCAATTGGGCCAGGCGGACGCGAAAACGTCGTTCCATCGGCGAGCTCCTTTCAGCGGCTGGCGATCACTGAAAGAAGGTTATAGGCCAAGAAGTTACGAGCGAGCAGAGCGGAGGACACAGTAAAAATAGTTGGGAGCAGTACGAGGAGAACCGGCGGCGGATGGCTGAGAACGATAAGGGCCGGGGCACGAGCAAGAAGTGCTCCCGCACCTCGACGCTACTCAACCGGATCGCCCGGTGCGGACGGTGCGGTCGGCCGATGGCGGCTGCGAAGACGCACGAGCCGCGCGAACCCCGGTACGTTTGCGACCCCGGCCACTACGAGGGCAGCGGGCCGCTTTGTCAGAGCCTGGCGGCGCTGCCGGTGGACCGGCTCATCGAGTCGCTGGTGCTCGAAGCGGTGCAGCCGGCCGCGCTGGAGTTGAGCCTGCGGGCGGCCGAGCAGGCGGGCCGCGACCGGGACCGCCTGCACGCCACCTGGCAGCAGAAGATGGAGCGGGCCCGCTATGAGGCCGAGCGGGCGCGGCGGCAGTACGACGCGGCCGAGCCGGAGAACCGGCTGGTAACGCGGGAGCTGGAGAGGCGCTGGGAGGAGAGGCTGGCGGAGGCCCTGCGGGTGGAGGAGGACTACGCCCGGTTCCAGGCCGAGCAGCCGCGCGAGTTGACAGTGGCGGAGCGGGCGCGCATCCGGGCACTGGCGACCGACCTGCCGGGGTTATGGCAAGCGGCCACGACGCGCGGGACGGACCGGCGAGGGGTCGTCCGGTTGCTGATCGATCGGGTCGAGCTGGCGCGGCAGGGCGAGACCGAGTTGGTCGATGTCGTGGTCTACTGGAGGGGAGGGGCGTTGGGGCACCACGTCGTGCGGCAGGGGCTGCGGAGCTACGAGCGGCTAGCGCGTTTTGAGGAGTTGAAGGAGCGGGTAAGCATCCTGCGCGGGCAGGGCATGACGGGCCAACAGATCGCTGCGGTGCTCAATCGGGAAGGGTTCATTATGCCACGCGGCCAGGCCTTCACGGAGGGCACGGTCAGGCGTCTGTTCGGACGGTTCGGCCTGACCGGCATCCCGGCGGGGTTGGGGAAGCCGGGGGCCGGGCCGGGCAAAGGCGAGTGGTGGCTGCCGGTGCTGGCCACCCAGTTGGGGGTCAAGCCGATCGTGCTTCACAGATGGCTACGGTCCGGGTATCTCATCGGTCGGCAGCTGGCAGGGGACAAGAGCCGCTGGATCGTGTGGGCCAACGCCGTGGAACGGCGGCGATTGCGGCGGCTGCGGGCCTACGAGTGCGCCCACCGGAGTAAGGCGCCACCGGTGGAGCTGACCACACCGACAGCAAGGGAGGCGAGAAGGGCCCCAAACACGAACAAGAGAACGAGTGATCCGAAAGGGGGAAAGTGATGCCATCATCAACGAAGCGAGCAACGACCGCATCACCCGTACTTCTTGTGGCATTCCGACGAGCTGATCTTCTTCGCCACGATCAAACCGTCCGAAGTCCGGGCGCCGTCCGGATCGACGTAGACCCGTGCGGCGTTCTTCTTGCTCTCCGTGTTGTAGCCCATGACGTGAATGTTGAAGATGAAGGCGGTCTCGCTGTCGGCCTTGAACCAGTGGACATTGTCCTTGTGGTCGGAGATCGTCGAGCACTCGCCGGGCTTGAACAAACGGTCAATCGTCGGCTTGATGAGATAGTGGTCGGTCTTGTCTTCAACGCGGTCGTAGTGCCGGCCGACCCAGTCGCCGCGCAGGACAATGAAGCCGGTCGCCATGTTGTCGTGGCCGTGCGGCACGATCGAGCGGCCCTTCTTGCAGGCGAAGATCTGCTTGCCGAAGACCAGCCGGGCCGGCAGTCCTTCGACCTTCCTCAGATCAAGGCCCACGCTCGCCGCCCCGCGGGAAGGGTATTTCACTTTCTCGGCCAGGCGGTCAAGGTCCACGAAGCGGACCAACTCGGCCAGGTCCACTCGCTCGTACAGGGCTTCGAGCTTCGCCTGGAAATCGACATCCTTCAGCTTGTGGTCTTTCAGGTCCTGGCTGAGTTCGGCCAGTTCGCGCAGCCACTTGCTCAGGACCGGCTTGACGGACGCGGCGAAGAGGTCGCCCGCCGCGAGGGTTTCGATCAGACCGTAGGCAAGCAGGGACCCGAGCATTGTCTTGTTGAATGACCGTCTCGATGCGAGTTCCATCGGGGAGGCTCCCTGGAAAAGGGTGAGGAGGCGACCCTCCAAAGTTAACCGCGCCGGCCGCACCAGCCAACTGAAATCGAGCCAGGCCCGAAGAGGCGGCGATAAAGAGTCCCGTCATCCGATATTCTGGATCACTCAGTCGGCTCCAGCCGGCCAGGTCTCGTTTTCCCCCACTCCCTCATCCCGGATCTTGTCACTTCCTTTGAAGGAGGAAATCCCCAGCCTTCTCAAAAAGTAATCGGCCCATTCCGGATCGAGTTCCCAGCCCTCGCCTGCCTGGGCTCGGCGGAGGTAGCGGTGCAGCGCCTCGGCCGCCTCAAAGGACAAGCACGTCCAGCTCACCAGCGCCTGGACCGCGCGCGTGGCCACCCAGTTGTCCGCATCCTCGAAGGCTGGGACCAAAGCCGCCAGCGCGGCGGGATCGTCGGCCCCTACGCTTACAAGGGCGTCGATCACGGCCAATCGGACCTCCGTGTCCTCGTGCCTCACGTTGCGGCTCAGTTCGGGAATGGCCGAGGCGGCTCGCTGCCGACACCAAGCCAGGGCATATGCCGCCGACCTCCGAACCTTTGGGCTGCTGTCGAGCAGGGCGATCCGGAGCCCAGCAATCGCTTCCTCCGTGGGGGTGTGCCCGAGGCAGCAGAACTGTTCGGCCGCGCTCTGCCGGACGGCCGGGTCAGCGTCCTTCAAAGCCCGGCACAGCGGGCCAATCGCTTCGGCATCCTTGACCTGTCCCAGCGCCTGCGCCGCAGCGCTTCGGACTGAGGCAACGGGGTCATCGAGCATCTCCGCGAACGTAGAAACGGCGTCGGCCACTCCGAGCGCCGCCAGCGCCTCGATCGCTGCAGAGCGTTTCTCTGGGTCCGCGCTGCACAGCTGGTCGCGCAACTCCTGGGCCACGTCCGTTGTGGCACGCATCGACCCGAGCACCTTCGAGGCAAGCCGGCGGACATTGTGGTCCTCATCGTTCAGGGCATCTCGGAGCGGGGCCGTATCGGTATCCTGGGCCGGCTTGATGTCCCTGAGGGCCCTGACGACCACCTCGCGAACCGAGCAGTCGGGGTCCTTCAGGGCGACGAGCAGGGCAGGAACAGCGGCCCACGCCGCTTTTCCGATTTTCCGCAAGCACTGTCCCGCCTGCCGGCGGACGTAGGGGTTTTCATGACCAAACAGCTCCACCAGGGCCGGCACGATGGGCGCGCCGATCCGGGCGCATGCCTGGCGGACCGCAACGACGCGCCGACCCTTCGTTAAGGACTCGATCAGGGCTGTGATCGGGCTTTGCATTATCGCGCCCATCCAGGGGCGGATTTGCTTGTCGCGAATCCACGCCCCTCGAGGATCGCCCCTTTCCTCCAGCCAGTCGGCGAACACGAGCAAGGTGGACTCGTCGGTCGGATCGGCGGCGATCGCGGCCAGGAAGCGGGCTTCGCTCATGGGCTTCTCCAGGTAACGGGGCAGGCAGGCCCATTGTAGCAAGTGAAGCCTTGCGTGCCGGCAGGCGCCTCACTGTCCTGCTGCCAGAGACCCAGGGTCTTTACTACGAACAATCGATCCCGGGGCAGGTTCCGCAACCGCCTCAAGGCGGAACTACCAACGAAGGCCTCGTCTGCCTGCCGTCCAGAGCGATGCGCTGGTCCGCCCGCGGGTTGCGAGCCGGCCGACGGCCAACTCGCCAGCGAAGATCGGGACGTCGAAGAGGACTGGCCTGCGGCATCTCGTCTTCCACCCGTCCAGATGGCCGTCCGGACGAAGCACGATGAACCCGACCCAGCACGAATCGACTACGGCGCGAATTCAATGGCGCCGGCGTTGCGAGTGCCAGTGAGTTTGCGACCCGTGAAGTCGCGCATCTGCGGGCCGTCGAACTCCCAGGCGTACAGTTCCTCGATCGTCGTGTCCGCGTCGGCGAGCGTCCCCTGCGCAATGCGCAAAAATCCACTGTCCCGTCCAGGCACCGTCCTTCCGGCGTTCCGCCCACGTAAACGTCGCCGTCGTTGGCCAGCGAGACGGAAGCGTCCACGCCCTCGGCCGACCCATCCTTCTTCCCGTCCACGTACACGGTCAGCGTCCGCGCCTGCCGGTCGGCCTCGACGATTGCATGGTGCCATTGGCCGTCATTCACATTCACCTTGCTCTCCGCGATTGCCGAGGCGCCTGTGCCCCTGACCTGGAAGGACAGCTTCCCCGTGGCGCCAACCATGAGACTGTAGCCGTTGCCCTTCCTCTTCTCCATCAGCACGCCGTCCGTATGTCCGGGCGCGGTCTTGAAGTACACCTCGACGAGCAAATTCGAGGCGTAAATCTGCGGGTTCTTGAGCGCCTCGCCTTCGATCGTGCATGGCTCCGGCCTCGCGTTTTCATGACGGCTCTTTTTGAGATCGCGAAAGGAAAACGGTTTCATTATCTCGGCGTGCGACAGGGTGGCGTATTGCTTCTTGGCAGGAGAGAAGCTCAAGGCGCCGGCACTCCAGTCCTCCAGCTTGCCTTGCACGTAGTCCTCCCGCGTCACGTTTACGCCCTTGAGCGGATACGTGGGCCGCTTGTAATACTCCTCGCGCGAGACGTAGTAGTCCGTCATGTACCAGTGCTCGTCGAGGAGATGGGCCGGATCGTTGCCGGCGGGATAAAAGTTCCACTCGCCCACCACACCGCTCAACGCCCACGGTACAAACACCTTGACGCCCTTGCCGATGCCGGCGGCATCTTTAGCCGGGCGGAAGTCGCCCTTGGCGGGGTCGCGGAGCGGCGAGGTCTTGCTGACTTCGCCCAATTCACAGAGCAGACCCTTGTTCTTCTGTAACGCGCCCTTGAAGTCGTCGAAGGTCCGCAGCCAGCGGCCCGAAGGCTCCAGGATGCCCATCTCGGCGAAGTCGTGGAAGACGTTCCGGCCGTAGGCGTCGGTTTCAAGGGCAAAATGACCCCGGCGCGGGCCCGCGTCCTTGGCGTTGCCCTCCGCCTCGGTTCGGGCCGGGTCGGCGTGGCGGAAGACGTACTGGCCCATCCCGTCCCAGATGTTGCCGAGGTACTTGTTGCGGCCGGCGGCGGGCGCCTGGCGGCGCGAACCCTCGTGGAAGTTGTAGGCCGTGTTCTGGAAGAAGGTGTTTTGGTAGCTGATGATCTCCTGGAAGGCGGAGCAGTTCGCGACCGGGCTGGCCGCGTCCTTGGATTTTCCCCAGGCGATGTTGTTGAAGTGGTAGTTCTTGAAGGTGCCGTCCAGGTAGTACGCGTGGCCGAAACCCGCGTCCTTGCCGGTGGCGTGACCCCAGTTGCGGTAGCCCTGCGCGTTGTAGGAAAGATTGTCGAAGACGTACGCCGGGCCACCCTGCCAGGTCTCGATGCCGCCGTAATCGTTGCAGTTGAGCATCGACTCCCAGACTTTGTTGTGGTGGATCAGGATGCGCGTGAAGGGCACATCGCCCCACATCCCGCTGGTCTTGGCGCCAAGCACATCAATGCCCTGGGCGTAGGAGCGTTCGATCACGTTGCCCGCGATCTCGACCGTCCGGGCGCCGGAGACGTTGATCCCCGTTCCGGAGCTGTAGCGCGGGCGCGTGCCGGTCTCGAACGATCGGTTCCGGTAGACGCGCACGTCCCCCAGCCGGCCGCGAAGTTTCGCGTAGCCCCAGCCGGAGCCGTCCTCGACGGACAGAATGCCGTTATCGGTATGGCGGAACTCGTTGTCTTCAATCCGCACGTCGTCCACTCGCTGGCCGTCCAGGAGCGCCCGAATGCGGATGGGGAAGAAGACGTGCTCGAAGAGGCAGTTCGCGATGCGGATGCCCTTCCCCGAACCCCAGGCCCGCACGCAACCCGGATGCAGCTCGGGGCGCACACCCCAGGGAGTGGTGCGGAAATCCCACGGCGTGGAGGTCAAGTCCCACATCGACGGCGTGAAGCGAAAAATTAAGCCCGAGATGTCGAGGTGCTCGACCTTCTCCCCGTTCACAAGATTCGGCCGCTTCCCGGCCTCGACGCGCGCCTCGTTCGGGTCGGCGTCCCCCGGCAGGCGGAGGTACAGCCGTCCGCTTGCCCCCTTCTTCTCGAACCAGAACTCCCCTTCCGGGTCGTCCAGGTAATGCGGTTTGTCCTCGAGGTAGTAGCGCATGTTGCGCATGATCACGCCGCCGGTGCCGCCGCCGGTCCAGCCCGCGAAGCCCAGGCCGTTCTGCGTGAGGTCCACAACTTCCACCTGCGTGGGGTAGGGCTGGCTCATGACCCAGCCGAACTCGGGCCAGATCAGCGCCCCCTTGAAGTAGTCTTCGGGCTTGTCCTTGATGTGTTTGGTATCGATGCCGAGGTGGACCTGCTGGCCGGCCGCGTTCCGAATGGTGTTCCCGAAGGGCTTCCGCGGGTTGTCCCAGACCCACCATTCGCTCTTGACGTCGACGGGGTTGGAGCGTTTCCAGTTGGGGGTGCGGGCCAGCGGAATGCGGAGGGAATCGCCCTCCTTGCGGACCAGCCAAACGCTGCGCGGCGGAAGTTTACGTCGGCACACCAGACTTTGTCCGGCTCGGGGATGTCCTTGTGCGTCGCACCCTTCTTCCAGCCGGTGATGCGTTCCGACCCGCAGAGAACGGCCGGGCCTTGGCCCCAACTCGGATCGCGCGTGAGGCGGATCGGGTCGCCAGGCTTGCCGGCCTCGCGCACGTTCAATTCGCCGCGGTAATCGACACCGCCTTTGAAGACGTAAGTGTGGATACCGCTACAGACCTTGGCCTTGCCGGTCGCCTGGGAGTCCCAAGGGTGGTGTTTCCATGGCGCCTGGTTGGTGGTGCCGTCGTTTTCATCATTGCCGGCGTCAAAGTCGATGTAGCGGACCGAGGCACCCTTTTCGAAGCGGAAGGGCTTCGGGGTCCACTCGAGATCGCCCTGGGGAAGGACCTTGGCGTAGGATTCCTGCCAGGAGAAAGTTCCATCGGCCCAGGTGGGCGCGCCGGTGACGGCCAGGAGGAAGCAGGACAACAGTATGGCGGCGATGCGTGAGAACATGGTTTTTGCCTTCCTCCGAAGGACTGGTTTCTTCGGGTCGCATCCCACTTGGGACCCAGCCGGTGTGCGGTTTCCGATGGTGTGCGGCGTGCCTGGCATGTTCTATACTAGCAACCTAGTCCGTATCGTCGCATCCTTGACCGAGTCTCTTCTTTCCCCATCCGGAGATCGCCAATGCGAATGTGGATTTGTGCCGCCGCGCTGGCCCTCTTGCTCGGTTTCATCGAGTTGACCGCGGCCCAGGCGCCGGCTTCGCAGCCGGACAAGGACAAACTTCCCGCGCCGGGTACTACCGGGAATCCGGACAACGTTCCCTACATCGGCAAGAGCGACCCACGAGGCAATCCCGTTCGCCTCGCCAAAGCTACGGGCCACGTGTCGAACTACTCCGAGGACAAGGTCGCCCCCTACACACTTCCCGACCCCCTTGTCACGTTCGATAAGCGCCCCGTCACCACCGCACAGATGTGGCTCAAGCAACGCCGTCCCGAGATCCTGAAGTTCTTCCGCGACGAGATCTACGGCGCGATCCCGGCGAATGCTCCCAAGGTCACATGGGAAGTGACCGAGACCGACGACAACGCCCGCAAGGGCATGGCCATCATGCGGCGCATCGTCGGCCGAATGGGTGAGAAGAAAGATGGTCCCCGGATGAACCTGACCGTCTTCACACCGGCCAAAGCGACGGGTCCGATTCCGGTGCTGTTGAACCTTACCTTTGCGCTGCGAGCCGGCGGCCGGCCGCCCGGCCTGTTCGACCTCGTCGAGGAAACCTTGAGTCATGGCTGGGGTTACGCCGCGCTCGGCTACACCGACATCCAACCGGATCGGCCCAACCGCTGGACCGAGGGCGCGATCGGCTTGACGCTGAAGCAAGGGCAGACCAAACCCGAGGCCGACGAGTGGGGCACGATCAGCGCCTGGGCCTGGGGGCTGAGCCGGGCCATCGACTATTTCCAGACGGACAAATTCGTCAACGCCAAGCAAATCGCCATTACGGGCGCCTCGCGGTTGGGCAAGACCGTCCTGTGGGCCAGCGCTCAGGACGAGCGGGTGGCAGCGGTGTTCGCCGCTGTTCCCGGCGAAATGGGCGCGTTGCTGATCCGCCGCGACTGGGGCGAGACTCTCGACGACATGGCCGAGCGTTTCGGCTATCAGTTTGCCGGCAATCTGCAAAAGTGGGTCGGCAAGTGGAACGACCTGCCGGTGGATCAGCATATGTTGATCGCCCTGTCCGCTCCTCGCCCCGTCTTCGTCAGCGGCGGAATCAAGGATCAGTGGAGCGATCCCAAGGGCCAGTTCCTCGCCTTGGTGGCCGCCGGGCCGGTTTACCGTCTGCTGGGAGCGAAGGACCTGGGCGTTACCCGGATGCGGGCGCTGGACGAGCCGGTCGCCGACGGCAGCCTGGCGTACCATTACCACAGTAGCGGTCACGCGGTCCTGCCGGCCGACTGGAAGATCTTCTTCGAGTTCGCCGACCGGCACTACAAGGCCGCGGCGAAGAAGCAACCGGACAATGGCCCTTCCAGGCAGGTGTCCACTTCGTCCCGCAGGAGCAATGTTACCGGCGAGCGATGTGCCAAGCACTTAGGACCGATCGGCTGGGAGGCTAGCGGAGAGGGAGGGATTCTCTGACAGCTTGCCTGCTGCCTTCTTCCGATCGTGGCAACTGAAGGTACTCTATATGTTTACGTCCGAGCATCAAGAGGAGAACGGCGATCGGTTTCTCTCGAAGGCTCCTTCCCAATGCCACAAAACCGCCACAAACCTTGCCCATCCTCTCCGTGGAGTCTGGAAACGTTGTCCCCCGAGCAAGCCGGTATGAGCCTGATCCGTGCGGTTTGGTGTATCCTCCGCTTGTTCCGACTGCCGCCAAGCCAACTCGTCCTGGAGAACCTGGCCCTGCGTCAGCAACTGGCCGTCTTGAGCCGACAGCGGCCAAGGCCAACCCTGCGACGCCGCGACCGCTTCTTCTGGCTCTGTTTGTCAAAGTGGTGGCCCGATTGGCGTTTGGCGCTCGTGCTGGTCCAGCCGGACACCGTCGTCGGTTGGCACCGGCAAGTATTCCGTGTGTGGTGGGGTTGGAAGTGCCGAACGAAGCGGGCCGGACGTCCCTCGCTGGCCAAGGAAATCCGGGCGCTCATTCGGCGTATGGCCCGTGAAAACCCAACCTGGGGCTCGCCGCGCATCCAGGCCGAGTTGCGACTGCTAGGCCATGAGGTTGCCGAGGCGACGGTGGCCAAGTACAGAGCACGCCACCGCAAGCCTTCCTCGCCGACCTGGAAATCGTTTCTGCGAAATCATGTCGGCATGCTGGCCTCGATGGATTTTTTCGTGGTGCCCACGGCTACTTTCCGCCTCCTCTACGTGTTCGTTATTCTCAGCCACCCGCGCCGCCACATACTTCACTTCAACGTGACGATCCAGCCAACCGCAGCGTGGGTCGGCGCCAATTGCGGCAAGCGTTCCCCTTTGAGACCTCGCCGCGTTACCTCATCCGCGACCGCGATGGCATCTACGGGGTCGAGGTGCGTCGATGTCTATTCAGTCTGGGCATCGAGGAAGTCGTCACAGCTCCGCGATCCCCCTGGCAGAATCCTTACTGCGAAAGGCTGATTGGTTCGATCCGCCGCGAATTGCTCAACCACGTCATTGTTGGTGGTGAGAGACATCTGCATCGCTTGCTGTCTTCGTACATCGCTTATTATCACCAGTCGCGGCCGCACTGGGGTCTGGCTCAGAATGCTCCGGAGCCGCGTTCGGTAGAACCTCCCGAGCGCGGGCGGGTCGTTGCCGAGCCGATGGTGGGCGGCTTGCACCACCGCTATCGTCGCTGTGCGTAGAGCGACGACCCTTGCTCCCTTTTCGCTCTCCGGGTGCAGCGCTGGGCGTCCGTAGTGTGGCGAAGAACCTGCCCTGGCGGACGACTTGTGGGACTTCCCGATCGCTCGGAATACCTTTCCTCGACGTTTTCCTGTCTCTGGTTTACTGATCTCCATATCCTCTCGTGGTGGGAAAAATCCTCGCGGGGATGGACTGATACTATTTCTGAGAGGGACAGTTGCCGCCAGTGCTGGTGGCCAGGATGCTGTTATTCAGGACGAGGGTGGCCGTGACCGGCCGGCCCGTATTGATGTCGTTGCCGTTGGCGAGATTGTAGACCGCGCCGCCATCGGAGGAGCTGAGGACGAAGGAGCTGTTGCCATTGCCGCTGACAGAGTTGGCAGCCAGCGTGTCATTGGTCAGGGTAGCCTGACCGTTAAGGTTGAAGAGGGCGCCGCCGTAGCCGGAACCGGCGAAGCCTCCGGTGGCGCCGCCGCCCTGGGCGCGGTTGCTGGTGAGGGTGCTGTTGACGATGGTGGTCAGGCCGCTGCCGGCATGAGCGGAGTCGCCCCCCATGTTGAAGATAGCACCCCCGAGACCGGCGCCCCCGCCGCCTCCGGCTTCGCCACCGGAGATGCGAAAGCCGTTGCCGCCGCCGAAGCCGCCGAAGCTATCGAGACCAACGGCCCCGCCAGCGCCAGCGCCTCCGCCGAAGCCGCCGGAGCCGCCGAAGGAGCCGATGCCGGCGTTGCCGCCCTCGCCGCCGCCGCCGCCGAAGCCGCCACCGCCGCCCTCGGCGGCCGTGGCGATCGGGCCGTTGCCAGCAACAGCGGGAACGCCTCCGCCGCCACCCCCGACGCCGCCGCCACCGCCACCGCCGAAGCCGCCGCTGAGGCCGCCACTGCCGAAGCCGCCGCCTTGGGCACCGGCCTCGGGGCCGCCCCCGCCGGCACCGGGGCCGCCGATGCCGCCAGTGCCGCCATCGCCGCCGTTAGCGCCATAATCTCCTTGACCGCCGCCGATTCCACCGCCGCTGCCGGAGGCGAAGTTGCTGAGGCTAGCGTCCGCGCCGTTCGCTCCATTGGCTCCCGCCACGAAACCGCCTCCCCCGCCGCTATTACCACCTAACCTGTCGGGTATATCCGCAGTTCCTCCCTGTCCGCCGGTTCCACCGAAACCGCCGAAGCCGTTCGTGGTGGCGACGCTGCCAGGGTTGAAGCCGCCGCCGTTCCCATCCTCCGCACTGGTACCCTCCGTAGTCGCTTCCGCATTCCCGCCTATGCCTCCGCCGCCGTTGGCACCGGCGCCGATCTGGGCGTCGCCACTTTGGCCGCCGAACGCCGAGTTGTCCACCAGCGTCACGGCGTTCAGCGCCAGCGTGCCCTGGTTGAAAATCGCCCCTCCCGCCCCCAGGCCGCCGCCGCCCCCGTTGCTGCTGCCGCCTTGAGCCACACCGTTCTCCAGCGTCACGTTGTCCATCGTCAGACTGCCCGGCGCCAACTCCATACCGCCCGACACGTAGAACAGTCGGAAGTCCGGCGTGTTGTCGGCCAGGGCAGTGTCGCGGGTGATGGTGGAACCGTTGCCGTGGATGGTGATGTTGCTGGCGATGGCCGGCAAGCCGTCCGGCCCATACATGTAGCTGTTCGCATACGTCAGGGTGTACGTGGCGCTGTTGGCCAGGTTGATCGTCGTGGTGTTGCCGGGATTCGTTTGGGCGTCGTTATTGGCCGCGTTGATGGCATCCACGAGGCTGACCGAAGCCCCCGGCGCCGTCACCTGGGCGATCGTCACCGTCGCCGGAGCGAAGTGGACGTTCTCCGTCGGGTCGGTGACGTTGACTGTGTTGGTCGAGGGCACCAGCCGCGTTTCCAGTTGCTCCAGGCCCGGCCGAAGCCTCGGCCGTTGCAACGCGCTGCTTCGCGGTTTCGGCCCCCGTGAGCCGGCCAACCAACGCTGGATCTGACGGGACCATAAAAAGCGATTCATGATGTCTCCTTTTCCGTGAGCGCCGGCGCGAGGGCCGTGCACCGTCGGATGAACCCGAGGTCTCCCGCGCTGACAACCATTGCCGCTGCGGGGCGGAAACCAAACGCTGTCCGTTTCCGCGCTAGCTTTCTCTCCAAGAAACCGCGTTCCCTATTCCGTTCCGTAATCCCGGCGAGTGCGTTCTGGAGGGCGCTCTTGACCGGGGAGTTCGTCTCCTTTTCGTGGAGTAGGTCCGCGATAGAATGAAAAGACCATCGGGCCGGCGCGGACTGAGCGCCGGGGCGGTGGGGGCCGGTGAGTCCTTTGCTTGGCGGCGAATGCTCACCGGCCGCTTTTCCGTGAATCAGGAAGACTAGGGAGTCTTCGGGCGCACCGAGACGGCGAACACTTCAAAGAGCTCTTGCTCGGCGCCCTCGATGCCTCCGCGGTTAATCGTTGTTCGCTTTCCCTTCCAGCAAGGCCGCCGCTTCGGCGCGGAAGCGACGCAATTCTTCTTGATGCGGCTTGTCCTTCTCCAGCGCTTCCTTATTCTTCTCCATCCACGCAACGGCTTGGTTGTACCACTTGCGCGCTCGTTCTTGATCGTTTCGCCGCCAATGGGCCATGGCCAGGAACAAGGTGTTGAAGCCCTCGAATTGGCCGCACAGAAGCTGCATCGACTTCTCCAGTGCGACGATGCTTTCCTTCCAATTGCCCACGCGGTAGTGGGCCACACCCAGGGTGTTCCAGCACATTCCTTCTTTCGGCGCCAGCTCGACGGCTTGCTTGGCGAGTTCGACGGCCCGGCGGGGATCGCGCGACTTCGCCTCCGGGCAGGTGGCCAACTGCCAGGCTTCGTTGTTTTTGGCCAGCGCGAGTGGGTGGCTCAGGGCATCGCCCAGGTCCACTTGGACCCGCAAGGGCTTCCTGTCCGCGCTCTCCCCGGCCGGCGGGTACGGCGGCAGGTCCCAATCGAGATCCATCTTGGCCAACTGCTCCCGAATCGCGCAGATCCCAGACGTGAATCGAACTGCTGTGCTGGGTGGTTAGAACGAGTTGGGTGCCGTCCGGACTAAAACACATCCAAAAGGCGCCGTGCTGGTTGGGATCTTCCAGCCGGGCGTATTCCCGGCCGGTATCCGGATTGACCAACCGCACCACGCCGTGGCCGGTCTCCACCGCCAGGAGTTTGCCATCGGGGGAGAAGACGTTCATACCTCCACCGATGGTGCGGCCCTCTTTCCAGGAATCGACGGCCCACAATCGGCCGCCGTCGCCGGTGGTGGCCAGCCAGCGGCCGTCCGGGCTGAATCGGACGCGGGAGCCGGTTTCCACCGGCAACACATGGGTTGGCTTTCCCGTCCGCGTCCGCGCATCGGAGATGAGAACTTTCGTGCCCCAGTGGCTGCCCGTGGCGACCCACTTGCCGTCGGGGCTGACGTCGATGTAGCGTGCATCGTAGTGAAAGGGAAGCGGGAGAGGCGGCACCGGCAAATCTTGGTTCCAGACCAGTCCAGAGCCTGCCAGCACTCGGCCGTCCTTGCTGGCCGCAATATGATTCAGGGAAGCGGGCAGAGGGAGTTTTTGCGGCGGCCCGATCCGCAGCAACCCGGGCGCTGCTAAATCCCTCTGGATCGGCCAGCGCAGCAGGCCGGTCTGCCCGCTGGTAAGCAGCGCTCCCGAGGGTTCAAATAAGACAACTTGCTTTCCTAACTTGAGAAAGGCGAGCGACGTACCGCCGGTCAGATCCCAGAGGCCGACGCCATCGGCCAATTCCACGGCCAGAAGCCCGTCCTTGGGACTGGTGGCGCAGACTCCAACATCGGCTTCCCGGCCTGGGACTTGTTCGCGCACCAGGGTGCGGTAGCCGCGCCCGACGGTAAATTCCAGCAGCTTGAGCTTGTTGTCTTCGGTACTCACGGCCACTAGCTGCTCGCCCTGGCTGAAGCGGAGGCCTCCCGCGCCAGGGGTGCAGAATAGCTTCTGCCCCGTCCGGGTATCCCAGACGCGCAAGATACCGTCCCAGCATGCGCTGGCCAGCAGGTCGCCGGTACGGTTGAAATTAAAGGAAATGCCCTCGCCCTTGTGTCCTTCCAGTCGAGCAAGGGGTTTGCGCAGGGCCACGTCCCAAAGATAAATGATCCGGTCGCCTCCAGCCACCGCCAACGTGTTGCCGTCCGGATGCCAAGCAATGCCATGAGCGCCGGCGGGCTGCGGTAAGTCCGGGAGCACCTTTCCCGTATCGAGATCGAGAATTCGGACGCTGGAAGCGTGGTTGATCGCCAGTTGCCGCTTCTTGGGATGGAACGCCAGACCATGGATAGCGGGTCCGGCGCTCAGTTGCTTGTGCTTGAGCGGTCGGCCGGAAGAGAGATCGTATAGGTGGATGGAGCCGTCCGCCTGCCCGAGAGCAAGCTGCCGGCTGTCCGGACTGAAAGCCATGGCATTGGAGAAGGAGACGACACCGATCAGTTCCGGGATGAACTCGACGGATCCTGGATCGGACAGCTTCCACACCTTGATCTGTCCGCCGCGCGCAGCAGCAGGAACTGGCCGTCGGGGCTTAAGTAGGGAAACGTTTCGTTTCCCGGTCCGAGGTCTCCCGGTCCGAAGGCCGAGAGAGTCCGGATCTCGCCACCGTCGGCCACACGATGGATGTGAACGATTCCCTGCCGATCCACGCGGGCGTAGCGCTCCAGCGCGTTATCGAAATCTCCCGTCAGGCTGCCGGTGGGCCAACCGTCCCATTCCTTGGTGACGCGAAAATCGGGCAGGGCCAGGCAGGCGATGACCTCGCTGCGGAGTTCGCGGAAGTCCTCCTCCGGAAGCTTCATCGCGCGGGCCATCCGGGTCGCTTCCGCCAGAACCTCAAGGCTCTTGAACCGCTGGCCGACACGCCGGCTCAGGCGACTGCCCCGCGCCTGCTGGACGAGCGAGCGATAGAGGGCGCGCGTCGCTTCGTCCTCGGCCTGTTTGGTAAGTCGCAATTGCTCGCGGGTAGCGTCCCGCTCCTCGCCGAGCCATAACGCGGCCACCGAGGCGACGACGGCCACCGTTACCACCAAGACGACTGCGGAAATCAGGAGTGTCCTCGTCACGCCCTTGTGCCGCCGCGACCATCGGCGTGCTTTCTGCACCAGCGTCGGTCGCTTGGCCAAAATGGCCCTGTCGTCCAGGTAGCGCCGCAGGTCGTCGGCCAACTCCTGGGCCGTGGCGTAACGCTCATTGGGATGCTTGGCCATCGCCTTGAGCACCACCGTCTCCAACTCCGCCGGGATGCACTTATTCAAACGCCTCGGCGAACGCGGCTCGTCAAAGGCGATCTGTCGTAACAACTCGTGCCGATCCCGGCCATCGAAAACGGGTTCCAGCGTCAAGAGTTCATAGAGCGTAACGCCGAGCGAGTAGATGTCGGTGCGGTGATCGATCAGCACCCGCTGCGCCAGCGCCTGCTCCGGACTCATGTAGCGGAGCGTGCCGATCAAATCGCCGCTCATCGTCAGCCCGGCCTCGCTGTGACAATGAGCCAGCCCGAAGTCAGTGATCCACAGGTCGCCTCGTCTATCCAGCAGCAGGTTGGCCGGCTTGATGTCGCGATGCACCACGCCCAACTGATGGGCGTGCTCTAGCGCCTCGGCCGCCTGGATGCCCAAGCGGGCCGTTGTGTGAAAGAAGGCTGGACTCCGGCTGGAAGGGTTGGTCGAGACGGCCTCGGTCGCCCGTGGGGTCGTGTCCGCCGCGGGGTGTGCCGACACATAGGGTCCGGTGACTTGCAGAGCGGCCGCGTTGGCCGCTCCGCGCGACGCGGTTTCCGTCATCTCGTTGACGCCGGCTTCCCGCCGCAGTTCGTGGATGAGGTCGGCCACGGTCTGCCCGTCGATGAACTGCATGGCGTAATAATGGACGCCGCGTTCGCAGCCGACGCCATAGACGGGGACGATGTTCTGATGGTGCAAATGGGCGGCCGCCTGGGCTTCGTTCTTGAAGCGCTGGAGCTGCTTGGCATCGAGAGTGGCCGCGAAGGGCAACACCTTGAGGGCCACGCGGCGGCCCAGGGACATCTGCACCGCCTCGTAGACCACGCCCATGCCGCCCCGGCCGATCTCGCGGACGAGGCGGTAATCGCCCAGAGGAGCCTCCGGCTGAACGTCTCCTGCCGCGGACTTGTCCGAGGGGATCGGGACGGACTCGTGCAGATGTGGGGCGGCCGCCTGAATGAACTCCAGGCCATCCAGACAATCGGCCAAGATCGCCGCGATCTCCGGATAGCGGGCCAGGTACTCGTGTCGTGGCGGCCCGCGCCCGGCCTGGTGCGCGGCCAGATATTCCTCCACGGCCTGAAGCACCCGAGGATCCTCCAGCTGCGGCAACGGCTGGGGCGGGGGCGAAACCGTGACGGGCTGAAAGTCCTCCGTGTGCTTCATGGGAAGTCTCCTATCAACTGTCGTAAGCGCGCCAGGCCGCGCAGCCACACGTTTTTGACGCTGTCCAGGGTACGGCCCAGGCGGTGGGCCACCTCGGGCATGCTCAGGCCTTGCAAGTGATGTAGGATCAGCACCTCGCGGTAATCGTCCGGCAACTGCCGCAGCGCGTCGGCCAGCAGCACAGCCTGCTCGCGCCGGAGGGCCCGCTGGCTGGGAGTGCTGCCCGGCGCCGCCAGCCCCCGATCCAAGAGGCGCGACGATTGATTCAACTCCACCGCCAACTGGCGTTCCAAGCGCACGTCCCGCCGCTGAGTGCGGCAGTAATGGCGGATCAGCTTCTCCAGACGGGAGGCGAGAATGTGCCGCAACCAACTGACCAGTTCCGGCTCGCTGGTTCCCCGGAACTGGGCGAAGCCTTCATGCGCTTGCAAGAACGTCTCCTGAGCCAAATCGGCGGCATCGACCTTCCCTTGCAAGCGCCGTCCGATTTGCAGCCGGGCCAGCAGTTCCACATAACCGCGGTACAGCTCAAACAGCTGTCCTAGGGCCGGACCATCGCCGGCGCGGGCCAGGCGCAAAAGCTGCTCCGGGTCCGAGTCGGGGAGGCGGTTCATGGCAATGGTCCTCTTACTCTATTAGACCCGGAATGAGCGGTCTTCGCGCCGCAAAAATCACTACAGCAAGAAAGGTGGGTTCCAATTGACCCTCGTTTTCTGATCGGCTCTGCTGAGCAGATCGCCTTTACAAGCCGAGGAGCCTGACGATCGGGAGCGGATTGGCCACCCCGGCAGATGACACCCGACGCCGAGAGTGCAAACTCCCGGCGTCCGCCATTTCGACGCCCTTTGCCGCGCGTTTTCGTACCATTCAACCGACTATCTCGGCCTCCCCGCAGCCCCCACGAGAGCGATCACCAGCCGCCCCGAAAGCGCCCGTTTCTCCGACACTATTCCCCCTTTCGGCCGAGAACTCTCCGACTCTGGGCCTCGCCGCCCAGACCCGAGTTAACGTGTCCAACCACCCCGGCATCTCGGTGATCCTCTGGGTCTGGCCTCCTGGACCGGCATCGGACTCATGCGGGATAGGAGCCCGGTCAACAGGCTCTCATGGTGAGGGTCGAGGTGCTGGACGAGGATCAATCAGGGCCACGCCGGGGCTGGCGGGAAGGTGTCGCAGTAGCTGGGTGAGCGCTTCCAACCCGCCGGCTGAGGCGCCGATGCCGACGATAGCGGGGCGGAGAGGTGCATTGGGAGGACTTTCCGGCGGGATGTGCTCGTCGGAAGTCGTGTCGTCCGTCGGGTCCGAAGCGGAGGAGGGCGGCATGGACTGCTCCTTTGGGGACGGCGGCAAAGTACCGTTGTCGTTGAACACTCCTGGACCACGGAGGGGCCTCCGCAGCCTACCCGCCAGGGGAGGATCTATTTTTTCTTGGTTTCGCGGAAGAGAGGCGACTCGGCCAGGGTGAAGAGGACGACCTCCTCGCCGGTTGTGGTGCTGATGTCGTGGTGCAGGCTCAGCACCTTGTTGCCGGTGACCTCCTGGACCATCGTTTCCAGGAGAGGGCGCGCCGTCTCGATCAGGTGGGTTCGTACCTGTTTGAGCAGGTCCCTGCCCTTCTCGGGGGGGAGCGACGTGACCAGTTGCTGTTCGGCCGTGGTCAGGACGCCCTGGAGGCGGATGACGAGGAGGTCGCCGAGCAAGTGGGTGCGAATGTCCTTGGGGCCCCGGCCCATGTATTCCTGTTCGAAGCGGCTGATCCCTTCGCAGATCGCGGCTTCGATTTCGCCCTGCGTTTTCATGCTGGCCTCGACGGCGTCCCGACCCCCGCTCAGAGCTTTCACGGGCGATGGCCCGGATGTGACGGGTAGACCAAAGTCATCCGTCCGCGAACGAACTGAGGGTATGATAGTCGGCGCGAGACACTAAATCTACTTGCTTTCTCCCTTCCGGGCCGTATACTGGATGGTGTTGGGGAGCCTGAGAGATATTCAGGCAAATAAACTCCAATAAAGTGTTTATTTGAAGTCGTCGGATGACTAGATGAGGGGCAACCCGCTCGAGCCGGGGGCCCGTTGACGAGTAAGCCGGCGTGGTCGAATTCCAACAGGTTCGACCACGCCGGCTTTTTCCATTTCTGGGCGCGGGTCGATCACCAAGGACGATCCTGATGGAGAAGTCCACTCCGGCAAGGGAACATACCGCGACCGAAAGAGAGGGGTGGCTCATGCCGGGGCGGTTTGGGAGGCTTCTAGGTTTGGGAGACCAAGTGCCGCCGGCTGAGGCGCAATATGACCCCGTCTACGGGTTGCCGCAGCGGGCGATTGACGAGTGGCTGGCACGCAATCCGCGGCTCAGGAAACGGTCCCCGACCAGACTGACGGCAAGCAAGCCCGTTGATAACGTGGCCCCGGTCGTGACACCGCTCACGTCAGAAAAGTCAGGTATTCCGTGAACCAATTTCACCGGCATGGCGGGCAACGATCCTCTCCCGACTCGGCCGGACTGCCCACACCCGACCCCCCGGAGGAAGTGTTGGTCGCCGACGCCCGTGACGGGCTGACCCCTTCCGACATGATCGAACGCCGACTCCAGCATCTGTTGGATGGCGCACCGACGGCGGGGAGTCAGGCGCGGCGGGGCGGGCCACGAGTTCGAGGTTGCACGAGGTCAGGCGCCAGCGCCGGAGAATTGTCCTCTGCGGGGGGCCGCATTCCGAAGGAACCCGTTATGCGCGTTGTCCAGCCGGGCGACAAATAAGGCTCGCAAAGGGTGTGCCAGGCCGCGGAGCCGCGTCAAGGAAGGGTGCTCCATTGGCTTACTTGACAGCCCTCGCGACGCCGCGAATAGTGCCCAAGGGCATGTTTATGTGAGAATGGCAAACCCAACGACGATCCCATTCTCTTCCGCAGCGGCGCCAAGGACATTCACCCCACCCGGCGAGACTCAAGCAATCAACACCGAAGAAGCTGCCTAAATTCGCCTGACCGGCATGGGAGTTGCGCCAGGAGTCTCGGATCCTCAGGGGACACGCGGCATGAAGCCATCTTGAATGGCGTGCTGGTAAGAATGTTCTTCCAAGGGGCAATTGGTACGAGGGCCGCGGCGTTCAAGGCGCCGCGGGGACGCCCTCGGAACCTTCTCTGTTTAGGAGATCGTCATGTACTCATCCATGCGCTGGCTCAGGGCGGGCTACGCCCTGGGGCTGTTGGTGCTCATTTCCTTGCTGATCCGGCCCGGCCCATCGAGCGGGCAGTTCCGCAGGGGCAACGTCCCTCCGCCCGCGATCATGCCCCTCAACAACCTCAATACCGACAGCACGGGGAATTTCGGTATGGCGGGCCTGGGCGGCTTCGGCGCCTTCATGGGATTCCCCCCTATGGGAGCATTCAACGGACTGAACAGTTTCGCGGGCGGCTTCAACGGCTTTGGTCTGGGCGGCTTCAACGGTTTCGGCCTGGGCGGATTTAACCGCTTCGGCCTGGGCGGTGGTTTCAACGGTTTCGGCATGGCCGGCTTCGGGGGAGGAATCAACGGCTTGGGCCTGAGAGGCATCGCTGGAGGCTTTAACGGTTTCGGCCTGGTCGGTTTGGGCGGTGGCTTTAACGGCTTTGGCCTCGGTGGTGGTTTCAACGGCTTCGGACTTACCGGCTTGCGGGGCGGCTTCACCGGCGTCGGCGGCTTCAACGGCTTCGGCGGATTCAATGGCGTCGGCCTGACAGGTTTGGGCGTCGGCCTCAACGGTTTCGGACAAGGTGGCATCGGCGGGTTCGCCGGCAAAGGCTTCGGCGGCTTCAACGGACGAAGGCCTCTTTGAGAGAGGCCATTCCGCGAGGAGCCAGTATAGTGGCCGGCAGGATGGAGCAGGTCTGGCCGTACTGGATGGGAGAGAACAGACTCCCAAGCATTGGATCGCTTGGGAGTCGTTGTGGAACTGGGAGAGATCACGATGGTCGTTGACGCCAACCGCCGCTGGTCCGGTCAGTCTCTGGAGTTGGAGGTGGCCGTGCTGGCCATCCACGAATCGGAAGTCCCCTCCGGGGCGGATAAGGGTACGGAGGCATACACGCTCGACGCGGAAGGGGGACTCCGGGAGAATCGCTGGCGCGAGGATGGCGGCCGGCGATCCGAGGGGTGGCATGGGCGGGTGCCTAGAGAAAGCTAAGGGCCGATCAAACGCGGCCGATTCGGAAGAGAGGGAACGATGGAATGGTATTGGTGGACATTGCTTATCGGCTGGTCACTGAGTGGATTCATCGCCTTGGCGATGAATATCCGGGACCACCCGGCCATGCAGTTAAACATCGGCTGGGCCGAGGTATGGCCGGTCATTTTCGGCCCCTTCTGGCTAATGATCAAACTATGGGACTGGTGGGGTGGTGCGAGGGGGTCTAGACTTCCGGATCGGTGACGTTTTCCAAAAAGGGATAGGTCGGCGTCCTGACTCCGGACATCCGTTCGGACTTGGAGGGTTGCTTGCCGGAAGAACCCCTTTTCATTCTACGACTCCCCGATCCTCATTGAGAAAAACGATGACAACGAAACAGCAATACCCGCAATACCCGATTCGGGAGAAGCCAGGGCATCCGTGCGCTGCCGTGGTGTGCGGCATCTTACTCGATAGGCCCAGAAGAAAGGATCTACCATGATCGCGAAACAGGAAGCCGCGTCCCAGCCCATCGCCCCGGCCTCCGAGGGGGCGCGGCAAGCTCGACCCTGGCCCATGCCCCCCTGGACCACCGCCGAGCATCAGCAGCGGATCGTGTGGCTGAGTCAACGGATCAACGCTTACGTTGCGTTCATGTGTCGGGCCGGCAACCTGGACGGCACCTCCGCCGAGGCGAAGGACAAAGCAGTCGCCGCCTTCTACGAACAAATGGTCGTCGTGGAACGCGAACTGGGCCGTATCCACGACACCTTCCAACTCGGATGAGATCGGATTTTGCCGAGGGAGAGCCGCTGCCGCGGACGCCGTCACAACCAGCCGAGTATTCCCAGGAAAACCGTCCTGAAAAAGAGTAAGACGTATGCAGCAATCTCTGTCCGAATCGAACCCCCGTACGTCC
Source organism: uncultured Planctomycetota bacterium (assembly GCA_963767535.1). Taxonomy (GTDB): domain Bacteria; phylum Planctomycetota; class Planctomycetia; order Gemmatales; family Gemmataceae; genus JAJPHU01. The sequence continues at coordinate 215,102 of CAVYEC010000003.1, read as the reverse complement.
AATATCCAGCTGCTGTTGGCCTACGTTGCCGACCTGGAGTTGGAGGTGGACCGGCTCCGGAAACAGGGACAATTTGTCCGGCATGAGGTGCTGGGGGCCTTGAAAAGGGTCCAACACCTCTGCGCCGACGCATCGGCGGCGGGGAACACGCTGCCGCCGCTCCCGGATATTAACCAGACTGCCAAGCAAATGATGGTGGTGCTGCGAGACTTGCAAGACTCGCCCGGTTACCATCCAGCCCACGACCAGGTGACCGCCATCGCGGTGCGCCCGCTGGTCGAACAGGTGTTCCGCTGGCAGCAGCGGTTAGTCGGGGCACCGGAGGTAGTCCTCCGCATGGAACTGGAGAGTGAGCATGTGGAGTGGTTCCCCGCCCGCTTGCGGCATATCCTGGATAATCTCCTCTCCAACTCGCTGAAATACCGTGACCCCGGCAAGGCGGAGGCTTGGGTGTGCTTGGGGTTGCACGTATCGTCGGAAAGCTACGAGTTCCGCGTCTCGGACAACGGCCTCGGCCTGCAACCGAGTAAGCACCAGCAAGTGTTCGAGCTTTTCTACCGGGCGGCCCCCGCTCGGGCGGCCGGACTGGGAGTCGGATTGGCCGTCGTCAAGCTGCTGGTGGAGCAGAGCGGGGGGACGATGAAAGCGGACTCCGGGGAAGGGCACGGGACCAGCTTCGTGGTGGTCCTGCCGCGCTACGACGTCGATGACTACCTCACCTGAGGCCCCCGGCGCGTCTACCCCTACGTTTATCCTCGGGATCACGGTGCGGTAGGCCGCAAGCCGATAAACGCGACAAGACGAGAGGTCAAGGGAGGGAAAAATGGACGGAAATGCCGGAGTGTTGATTGGGGTGATAGCACTGGTGTTTACGGCCCTCGCGGCCTTTACCGCTTACCGCTGGCGGCAGCGGCGGCGGGTCTTCCGGGTTAAGGAGTGGGTCAATGGTTACCTGCGGACCCGGTACGGCGAGTTGCCGGATCGACTGGACATTAACTGCTCGGACGACCCGCTGTGGCCGGTGTTGGTAGCTTTCGACCTACCGCGTACGGGGGTCCGGCACCGACTTCGGTTTGCCTGCCATGGGCCGTCTTCCTTGTCCCTTCTGGCGGAGAAGGAAGACGCTCGATAGCGGAACTGTTCCGATGAACTGCCGATCAGCCGAAACCGAAGAACAGGGGAGATCGCCGATGAGTATGGAGAACACTCGATCGAAGGTACCGAAAGATCCAGGGCCAACGGCTCGGGAGCTTGAGCGAACCAAAGATGTGGAGATGCACAAGCGGGAGACCCTGAACGCGCTCGTCGGAGAACAGGTGCTCCATGCCCTGGGCGAGCCGGAAGGTTTACTGAACGTGCAAGTCCGGCCGCTGTGGGAGGGGCACTACCGGGTGAATGTTTTCGTCGGCGTTAACGCCACGTCCGCCAGGGTTGCCCACAGTTACTTCGTGGTCGCGGACGATGAGGGGAGCGTGCTCAAGACGACCCCTTTGATCCGGCTTCAGTATTCGCGCACCTGAGAAAGAACCTATCGCGCCCGAAGCATGGAAGGGAGCCCAGGAAGGCTGGCGGCCATGCCCGAGGGGTCGGGGGGACGGGATGGAAATCAGGCGCGGGGCGATAATCGACTTGTTTTCTCCGATTTGAACGGTAGAATTAATATTATCACTTGGGCCAGACTTAACGCCTGATCGGCCCTGATAAAAACTTGGCCCGAATTCGTTGGATGACTAGCCAAAGGGCAACTGGCCGCGCCAGGGGTCCGTTGACGAGTAAGCCGACGCGGTGGACACCCCGATGGTGTCCACCGCGTCGGCTTTTTTTATCGGTGGAGTAGATGCGATGGACTCAACTGCCAAGGGGGAGCCGATGGACCGGATCTATCCGAAAGTGGCGCGACGGCAGCGAAAAGCGCACCCTTCAACCGTCGCACCTCTCTTGCCCTTGGCTCCGAAGTTGATGCTCGTCTTCTGGATGCTCCTGGGCTGCGTTGCCGGGATTACGCTCGCGCAAAGTGTGTGGAGGATGGCGGGCTGGAGTACCGGGGCCTTCGCCATCGCCTTGCCCGTTGGGGCCGTCGCCGGGGCCGTGGGAGGAGGGTTGGTCGGGCGGATCACACGCCCCCATTTGCTGGTGCTCGTCATGGCACTGTTGGCCGGGTGGTCCGTCGGGGCGCTTTGCGGCGGACTCGCCTGGGCCGAGACCGGACAGATCGCTGGCGGGTTCGTCGGGCGCTCGCGGGCGGGTTGACCTGGACCTCGTGGCTGCTGCGACGAAAGAACGAGATCCAATGACAATCCTTGGTCCCGATTACGCGACCGAGGTCAGTAGGGAGACGCAATGGTCCCAACCACGAAGGTCGAATCTGATGGACGAGCCATTCCGATGGCGAAGCAGATCGCCCGAGCGGCGGTTGCTTTCGAGCAGGAGACCACGGGCCGCCCACCCCAATCGGTGACCGTGGTCCTCGGCGACAACACGCTGGTGATCACGCTGCACGGGGCCTTGTCGCAGGCCGAGAAGGCCCTGGCCATGAGTCCGGAAGGGGCCGCTCAGGTGCAGGAATTTCACCGGCAGTTGTTCGCCAACGTCTCGGACAAGCTGCGACAGGAGATCAAACGAATCACCGGCGTGGAGGTGCGCGAGGCGACGGCGGAAGTGGAGTCGGGCACGGGCACGGTGGTGAAAGTGTTCACCAGCGGCACCGTGGTGCAGGTGTTCCTGCTCGCCCACAGCGTACTCCCGGACAGTTGGAGCGGCAATGGACAACCACTATTCAACGATGAAACGGAGGTTCTGCCATGAGGATGATCGGGCGAGAATTGATTCCAGACTTCGGAGGCGGCGGCGCTCGGGAGCTGCTTGCGCCACCCGAGGAGCTTGGGTCGGCGGGGCGAGACGGCGATGGGATCGCGGAAATCCCTGAGTGCAAACGGCTGCTCCGCGTCCTCATCGCCGATGACAACCGAGACACGGCCGACAGTCTGTCGCTGCTGATGAACCTGTGGAAGCACGGCGGCCAGGCGGTCTACGATGGGGCAGCGGCCCTGGAAATGGCCTCCGCTTGCCAACCCGATGTCCTGCTGCTGGACCTTGCGATGCCGAAGGTGAATGGCTGTGAGGTGGCGCGGCAACTGCGCCGGCAGGAGCGCTTCAAGGATACCCTGCTGATCGCCATCACGGGGTACGCGGATGACGCCCATCGTCGGCTCGGCGACCAGGCTGGCTTCGACCATTACCTGGTCAAGCCGATCGAGCTTTCCGACCTGGAAACCCTGCTGCTGCGCGAACGAGACCGGCGGGCGCGGTCAGTCGAGGAGACCGAAATGACGATTGGACCCACCTGGGACGATGATGACCAAAGCGAATGAGACCAAAGCCGCACGGTGGGCTTACGGTGTGTCCCTTGCCCTCTCGCATCGAACAGCAGTCATGAAAACGGAGGTTCTGCCCATTGGTCTTGTCGAGGAAAAGCCCGGAGACGGTTGTGGTCGGAGCGTCCGCCGCCTTCGAGCACATCCTCAAAGTCACCGTGCTCGTGTGCGTGGGAAGCAGTCGCTTCATTGGTGCGCTCATACCCGGACACGTTAAGAACGATTTACAGATCCCTTGAGGGGAAAGTCATGAAAGCCTTCCTGATGGTGCTCGTTGCGATCGTGATCTTCGTCGTCGCCCTGGGCTTCTACCGGGGGTGGTTCCACGTCTCGTCGAACAGCGCCGACAGCAACTCCAACATCACGTTCTCGGCGGACCCGGCCAAGATCCAAGCAGACAAGAAAACAGCCGAGGAGAAGCTGCACAATCTGGGGAGCCACATGAAAGACAAGGCTACGACGCCGGCCGAGGAGAAGAACAAGACCGCCACGCCCGTGTCATCGCCCCAGAAGTAAGAGGGAGAGGTTGTTCCCGAAGGCCCCTGCGCCCAGCGGTGAACAGGATTCGGCGCGAAGGCCATCTGGAACAGGCTTGGAGTGATCAAGCGATCCCGAACTACTTGGCGTCCTGAGGGAGGCATCCTGACGCGCATCATTTTCTTCTTCATCCTGCTGTTCTTTCTCGCGGCGATCAGCGTGGACGCTCTGCAAAACAAGGAGACGATCACGTTTTGGTATCTCGGCCGAAGCGTCTCGCTGTCCACCGTCGCTCCTGATTGCCGTCGTCTATCTACTGGGGATGGTGAGCGGCTGGACCATAATCGGCTTGATCCAGCGCTCCTTTCGGCGGGCCACGGAACGTTCATCGCAATGAGGCGGCGCTTGCTTGGATTTGGGGGAGACATTCACGCTAACCACGAGGAGATCACGACCATGCCAGTTCAAACGCAGAAAGAGAACAAGAGAACAACCGAAGTCGAACGAGGCGACCATCGCACCTCGACAGTCGTGGACCGACAGGCCCTCGTGGAGGGTCTCAATCACGACTTGGCCGGGGAGTATCAGGCAATCTTGATGTACACCCACTACTCGGCCAAGCTCACCGGGCCCTACCGCAGGGAACTGCGAGCCCTCTTTCAGGCCGAGATTGCGGACGAACAGGGCCACGCCCAATTCCTGGCGGACAAGATAGCCGCCCTGAGAGGCGAACCGACTACCGAACCCAGGCCGGTGCCGTACGCCAACCAGCCGCGGGAGATGCTGGGGCAAGCCCTGGCAGCGGAAGAACAGGCCATAGGGGACTACAACGCGCGTATCCGCCAGGCAGAGAGCTTCGGTGACTTGGGCCTCAAGGCTGACCTCGAGAGCCAGGTGGCCGATGAAACACGGCACAAGGAGGAACTCGAACGCATCATCGCCGGCTGGGAAGACCGCTGAGAGCGTCTCACCGTTACGGCCGGACAACCGGTCAAGATGCATCGAAAAGTCGAGGCGAGATCAATCATGCTGGATTTGCGACAAATCGAACACGACATCCTGGCCAAGGGTAGGGTCGGTGGCCCCGAGCTGAACGTGCTGCGCCAGCAGCTTTACGACAACGGTACGATCGGCCGTGCGGAGGCCGACTTCCTCGTCGAGTTGCACAAGCGGGTGCAACACATGACGCCGGCCTTCGAGCGATTCTTCTACCAGGCCATCAAGATGCACATCCTGGCGCACGGCCGGATCAACGCCGAGGAGACCGCCTGGCTGCGGCGAATGCTCTTCGCCGACGGCAAGATTGATGACGAGGAGCGCAAGTTCCTGCACGAACTCAAGGGTGAGGCCGAGCAGGTCGGCCAGGAGTTCGAAGTGCTGTTCAAGGACAGCATGAAGCAACCGCCCGAGCAACGCACCTGTGGATAGGCCCATTGCCAGCACCGAACAGCGCTCCCACCCCTTTTTCGGAGGTCCACCATGAGACTGTACGCGCCGATGGCCCTCGTAGGGATTATCCTCGTCACGACCCCACCTGTGCTTCGGGAACAGGACAGCAGGACGGAGAAGGAGCGGGCCATTGCCCAAATCGAGAAACTGGGTGGCAAGGTTGAAGTGGACAAGGAACGCCGGGGCATGCCGGTGGTCGCGATCGACCTCAAGCACACCAAGGTCATCGATGCCAGCCTGGAACACCTCAAAGGATTGACGACGGTCGAAAAACTGTTCCTCAAAGAGACCACGGTCACCGACGACGGCATGGTCTACATCGAGGGGCTGACCAACCTCGAAGTGTTGGAACTCGGCAGAACGAAGGTCACGGACAAGGGGCTGAGACACCTCAAAGGGTTTAGCAAGCTCCGGAGGCTTGATCTGGGGGGTACCGAGGTGACGGACAAGGGCCTGGAACGCCTCAAGGGGCTAACCCGACTTGAAACACTCAACCTCGAAAACACGATCGGCGTTACGGACCTCGGGCTGATGCATCTGAAAGGCTTGACCAAGCTTCGAAAGCTGAACCTCGAAGGCACGAAGGTCACCGATGCGGGAGTCCAAGACCTTCGACATGCCCTGCCGAAGGTGACAATAATCCGTTGACCCCAATCCGGAGCGTGCAGCGGGGCAGGCGACCGACTCCCTACCTAGTCGCCGTGCATGAGGAGTCATTGGAGTCGTCGGGGCCATCGGCTGCGCCAAGGCTTGGGTGACTGACCGCTTCAGTTCGCCGATCCTACCTGTCGAGATCGACAGGCCGAACGCACCGCTCGGCACCCCACGGGCATGGCGGTCGAGGTGCAGGGGGTAGGCGCGGCAGCTGGCTTTGCCCGCTGAGCAAGGAGCTTACTTGAGTGGCTCAGCCTCATCCCTGTGGTTTGAGGGATCCGAACACCGAAAGGAGCGGTCTATGTCCTGGACAAGAGAGCGTCTGGAAGAAGTGACCCGCAGCCGCCTCGGCGCGGCCAGGCTGATCGTGGTAGCCAACCGGGAACCCTTCATCCACGTCTACGAAGGCGAGGACATCCGCTGCACCAGGCCGGCCAGCGGTCTGACCACCGCGCTGGACCCCATGTTGCGTGCCTGTAGCGGCACGTGGGTGGCGCATGGCAGCGGCGATGCGGACCGCGCCGTCGCCGATGAACGCGGGCGGGTGCCGGTCCCTCCCAACGATCCGTCCTACATCTTGCGGCGGATCTGGTTGAGTAAGGAAGAATTGCAGGGATATTACTACGGTGTCGCCAACGAGGCGTTTTGGCCGCTCTGCCACATCGCCCATACGCGCCGCGCTTCGATGCCGGCGACTGGGAGCAATACCGTACCGTCAACCGGAAGTTCGCCCATGCTGTCCTGGATGAGGTCGGCGATGAACCCGCGGTGGTCTTCGTCCAGGACTACCACTTCGCATTGCTGCCACGGATGCTCAAGGACGCCCGCCCGGATCTGGTGGTGATGCAGTTCTGGCACATTCCCTGGCCCAACCGGGAGGTGTTCCGCATCTGCCCCTGGCAGGAAGAGATCCTCGACGGGCTGTTGGGCAACGACCTGCTCTCGTTCCACATCCAGTACCACTGCAACAACTTCCTGGAGACGGTGGACCGCGCCCTGGAGTCGCGCGTGGACATGGAGCGCTTCGCCGTGACCCGCGGAGGCAAGACCACCTACGTCCGGCCGCAGCCGATCAGCATCGACCCCGACCTGGTGACCGCGTCGGCGCCGGCCGAGGGCAAGAAGGAGGAGTGGCGGATACGCAAACGCCTGGGCGTGCGCGACCAACTTGTCCTCCTCGGCGTTGACCGGGTGGACTACACCAAGGGCATCCCGGAGCGCTTCCGCGCGGTAGACCGCCTCCTCACCCTCCACCCGGAGCTTAAGGAGAAGTTTAGCTTCGTGCAGGTGGGGGCGCCGAGCCGGGTACACATCCCGGCCTATCGGCGGCTCAACCAGGAACTCGATGCATTGGCCGAGGAGATCAACTGGCGTCACGGCAACCACGCCTGGCGGCCCCTCGTCTTCCTGAATGAGCACCACGACCCCGAGCAGCTTTACCCCCTCTACCGGATGGCGTCCGGCTGCGTGGTCAGCTCGCTGCACGACGGCATGAATCTCGTCGCCAAGGAGTTCATCGCGGCGCGGGATGATCTGCGGGGCGTGCTTGTCCTGTCGCGATTCACGGGGGCCGCCGAGGAGCTGGCGGACGCCCTGTTAATCAACCCGTATGCTACAGACGAGTTCGCCGAGGCGTTGCGGCTGGCGCTGACCATGCCGGAGGAAGAACAGGAGCGTCGCATGCGCCACCTCCGACAGCAGGTGATTGATAACAACATCTACCGCTGGGCGGGCATGCTCCTCTCGGAGGCGGGCAAGCTGGTGGAGGCCGGCCCGTGGGAGAAGCCAACGCCCGAGAAACACCGCCCCTGCCGCAAGGCAGATCAGCTCGCACAGGTCGAATAACGGCCGCAAGGAGATGCCAGATGAATCCGCCCACAGCTCACACATCACCCAAAGTGGAACAGGGTGACAACGTCAGGGTCATCACGTTCACCGCGGATAAGGTTCGCGACGTGGAGAACATGCTCGCCAGAGAACTGGAAGGTCGCACCGATCGGTTAGGGGCGTGCCATCTGTTGCTGGACTTCACCAACGTCGCGTACCTGAACAGCCTCGAATTGGGAACGCTCATCACGCTCCACAAGCGTCTGAAAGCCGCGGGGGGCCAGCTCACTCTGTTCAATCTCAATGACCAGGTCTACGAGATCTTTACGACGACCCACTTGCAGACAGTCTTGGGAATTTGCAGGGAGGGGAGGGCGATCCCCGACGGCAGTTGTACGACCATCCTCAAGAACAAGATCGATGGAGTCGAGACGACAGGGAGCGGCTACTCGGGTGATCCCGACAAGTACGTATACAGTGAGTAGGCCGACACGTGGACGGCGAAAAGAGCGTGAGCCTTCACCATCGCGGGGGTGGCTGGACTGGGCCGGCCGGTGTCTGGATCTACATGAGGATGAGATGCCGTCTCCGGCCTGGGAAGCCCTGGGCGGGACCCACACAACGGGCTGGGAGTCGCTGCCCCGGGCCGGTGACCGTCTGCCTCCGCGGACAGTCCGTGCCGCGACCGGGTCCGAGAGGTCGAAGGAAAAATCTCCTTATCGGACGAGAATACGCTTGTTTTTCTCAGTCATTAAGTATAACATACTAAATAGAGGCGTGAAATGTTTAATCCTGCCTCCTTCAATGAGAAACTGATCAGGCCGTCGGAAGACTAGATGAGGGGCACACCGGTACGTCCGGGGGGTCCATTGACGAGTAAGCCGACGTGGTCGAACACTCCTCTGCGGTGTTCGACCACGTCGGCTTTTTTCGCTATTGGCGGCCCGGGCCAACCCGATGGACACGTCCGGTCCAATTAGGGCGCAACAAATCGCCCAAGCGGCAAGCGCTTTCGAGCAACCGACCCATCCGATCGAAAGCTCGAGCCGCTGCGGCATGGTTCGTCGATCGGCTTCCAGGAGGATCACCTATGTCAACCGTCCGCTGGCAGTCTCTGGGACAGCTTTGGAACGAGTGTGAGCGGGATCATAACGACATGAACCGCGTCTTGCAACACCTCGTCACGCGCGGCCCAGCCGGCCTCCTCGGCGTGCCCGCAGCGTATCCGCCGGTCAACGTCTGGGACGATGACCAGAACATTTACGTCGAAGCCGAGCTGCCGGGCATCACACGGGATAATCTTGAGATAACAGTCACCGATGGCAATCAGCTGACCCTGAAGGGTCAGCGTAAGCAAGCGGAGACGAGCAAGACGACCTACCATCGCCAGGAACGGGGCTTCGGATCCTTCAGCCGCATCCTAACCCTGCCGGTCCTGGTGGATTCTGACCGCATCGAAGCCCGCTTCGAACTGGGGACCCTCCACGTCGAGCTGCCGAAGAGCCCCAAGGCCGAGCCGCGCCGCATCGAGGTCAGGCAGTGCTAAACGGGGAGCAGGTTCGGAAGAAGGAGACAATCATGAGCACGGAAATCGGTGAACTCCAGAACCCGTCGAAGGAAGTCCGCACCGAGAAAGGCAAGGCCGATCACACCCGTGGTGTCGTCTTCGAGCCACGAGTGGATATCTCCGAGGTCGATGACCAGTTGTTGCTTTATGTCGATCTGCCGGGCGTGAAACCGGAGGACGTTGACGTCCGCTTCGAGAACCGCGAACTGCAGATCCGTGGCAAGGTGACGCCACCGGCTACCAAGCCGCGCTACCTGCTGAATGAGTATGGCGTCGGCGATTTCTACCGCGCGTTCTCGATCACCGACGACGTCGATGCGCAGAAGATCAGCGCCGATCTCAAGGACGGCGTGCTAACCGTGCATCTACCGAAGGCCGCGGCGCTCAGGCAGCGGCGGATCACGGTGAACGCCTAGGGACCCGGCTGGTCCCGCATCGATTCGCGGCATTCATGCTCGCGTCAACAGACCTGCACCGCGACCGATCCCCAGACGATGTTGCCGGAACTTATCCCCGGAAGGAATCATGTCCATAAACTGCGAGGTCGTCCTGCGGTGGGAGGCGACGCCGGAACAAAACCGGGCACTGGGAGCCGCGTTATGGGGCTGGTGTAACCGCACGGCGGGGAACGCCGGCATCTACCCGTACCTCGACAACCAGCCCCTGGCCGACCTGCTGGCCGGCAGGTTTCCCGTCCGGGAACCCCTGGCGGGGGACCGACCTGCCGCAAGTTTCTTTCTCGGTTGCGGGCGAAGCGGCTCGCGATCGTGAGGGGATACTCGAAAGCCTGCGGCGTGCTCTGCCGGGCGAAGGGATCGCGGACGTCCGGGTCGATGGCTTGAGCCGATGCCCGCCGGAAAGGAAGGAGCGGACGTCCTAGCCATGAGCCGCTTCAAGATCGGCATCCGGCTGGAGTCCCTGGGCTTGCCGCTACGCCGCGGCCTGGCCGAGGCCGCACGCCTGGGAGTGCCGGGTGTCCGGGTGGACGCGGTCGGCGAGCTGTCTCCGAACGAGCTGTCGCAGTCCGGCCGGCGTGAGTTCCGTCACCTGTTGCGGGGCCACAACCTCGAGCTGACCGCCCTGGGCTGCCCGCTGGCGCGCGGCCTCGATGCCGCCGAGGACCAGCAGCCGCGCCTGGAACACGTCCGCAAGGTCTTGGCCCTCAGCTTCGACCTCGGCCCGCGCCTGGCCGTCCTCCAGACCGGCGCAGTCTCCGACGAGCCCGACAGCCCGCGCGGCGTCCGGCTGCGCGACTCCTTTCTCACCGTCGGTCGGTATGGCGACCGCGTCGGCGCCCGGCTCGCTCTGGAGACCGGCCTGGAATCGGGCGCGTGCGCTGGCCGCGTTCTTGCGGGGTTTGGACACCGGGGGCCTGGGCGCTAACCTGGACCCGGCTAACCTGCTGGAGCACGGCTTCGACCCCTATGATAGCGCCGCGCCCTGCAAGGCCGCATCCTCCATAGCCACGCCAAGGACGTGCGCCGTTGCGGCTCGAGCCAGGCCGCCCGGGAGGTGCCGCCGGGTCAGGGCCACATCGACTGGGTGAAGTACCTGGGCGTACTCGATGAAGTCGCCTATCGTGGCTGGCTGACCGTCGAGTTCGAGACCGGCGCCAACCGCCTGTCCGACGTAGCCGAAGGTGTGGCCTTCCTGCGCCGGCTGGTGGGCTAAATCGCCAGCAGGGCAGAGCAGTGCAATCCAGCGACTCACGGCCCGAGCTCAGAGAACTAACTGGAGTCTGAGAGATGAGGCTGTTGCGAAAACTGTCTTGTTTGTTGCTAGGCCATGCCCCCCTTGTGGAGCGCTGTGGCGACGACAGCGTTCTCGCTTGCGAGCGGTGCCATCGCTTGTTCGAGGTATTCGTGAAAGACCTGTACGCGGGGGGAGAACGGAGGTCTCCTCGTGTCGGTCTTGGCGAGGAACAGCCCGACCTTCGAGTAACCGGACCTCCTGTCGTGGTTTGATGGGCTGCACGCAGCTCGCCCCACGAGGGGCCGGCGCGGGTGACTGTTGGGGCAAGGGGATCGGGCAGCACGTTTACGGGGGCGACTTCCGTTGGATATCTGGATCCTCAAGCGGGCATGTGGTTGCGCCAAAAAACGGCGACCTGTAACCACGGTTCATTGGATCGAAAGGAACTTGCATATGGCGAGCAGCGACACCCTGACGAGCCGTCTCGATGACGAATTCGCCGCCACACGCGAGCGCATCCGAGGGATGCAAGTGGAATCGATTCGCATCTCCGAGGCAAGCCACACGCGCTTCAAAACCTTTACGGGCCTGCGCGAGCGCGTCAACGAATTGACAGCTCCTCGGCTGCAACAGCTCCGGGATCGTTTCCCCGAGGCGGACACGACCTCCGAGCCGTCGCCGCACGGGGACTCGGTATCGCTCCGCCTGGACTCGGACCAGGTCCGAGTCACCGTGGCGTTCAGCCTGTCTCACGACGGGGCCCTGGGGAACGCGCTGCTTGATTACAACCTGGACATCCTGCCGGTCTTCATCCAGTTCGATCGCCACTTCCGGCTGGAAATCCCCCTCGGTCCCATTGAGTACGACTCCGACGAGATCGCCCAGTGGCTGGACGATCGGATTGTCGGGTTTGTGCATACTTACCTGGCGATCCAGTTCGTGACACAGTATCAGGGCGACAACATGGTCATCGACCCGGTGGCACATCTCAGCTTCCCGAAGGCGTTCGCGCAGTCGTGTCTCGAGCTCGAGGGCAAGATTTATCACTTCCTCAGCGAGCAGACGCGCCGGGAGTTCGAGAGTGATCCAGATCCTTTCACGTCGTCATAGGCCCCATCGCGGCGCGAGGCCGCTCTGTCCCGACACACTGCGAGCGTGTTGACGGGCGGCTCGCCAACGAAGGCCAACCTTTTTGGAGGAGAACCTGACATGTTACGTTTGGCAATCCTGTTCCTCGTCATTGCCCTGATCGCCGCCTTCTTCGGCTTCGCGGGAGTGGCAAACTACTCCTGGGAAGGGGCGAAGATCCTCTTCGTCGTATTCCTGATTCTCGCCGTGTTGTCTTTCGCGGGACACGGCTACCGAAGGCGGTCTTTCTGGGGGTAAAGGTCGGGGGCGTGAACGGCTGAGGCCGTCGCCAGATTACTGAGCGACACGTTTCGCTCGCGGTTCTCTCTTCGGGTCCTACGGCCTCTGTCCAGTGGTCCTCGTGGCGGGAGCGGCGCTTGCCAAGGCCACTCGGCCCGCGCCCTGGCCGAAGGGTTCGGAAGCACTCGGCCGGATGATTACCGCGCGTGGGCTGGGGAGTTGCTCGAAGGAGTTCACCCACCTTCGCGGCTCTGCGGAGTACCCGTGTGCGGGCGTACAAGCGCGCGGGCATGACATCGACCGATTGAGAACAGAGCAGTAACGAAAGGAAAACGTGCAACCATGACGACCGAAGCACAGAACGTCAAATTCCGTAAGCAACTGGCGAAGCTGGAGGCCAGCAGGCGGACTCCCGACAAGGTCAAGATGCCGCCCCGCGAGCGGATTCGTATCAAGCGCCGGTGCAAGCTGTGCGGCCGGGCGCGGGCGGTGTATCGCAAGTTCGGCATCTGCCGCATCTGCTTCCGCAACATGGCCAGTGACGGGCTGATCCCGGGCGTCAAGAAGGCAAGCTGGTAGGCACCTCACAGAAGAAATAGGCAACCTCACGCCGTCGCCCCCGCCCGCGGAGACAGCCAGGAGCTTCTTCATGACGGAGTTAACTATTCTGCCGGTCGCTGATCCCATCGCCGAGTTACCTCCCTGCGAGGCGGCCCACGGCCGACTTCCTCTGGGTTTGTGGGCGGCCAACCTCTTCGCGGTCGTCCTGCCGTTTGTCGGCCTGGGGGCCGCCGTCTTCTGCTTCTGGGGCTGGGGCTTCAGCTGGGTCGAACTGGGGCTGCTGCTGGGCCTGTACGTCCTGACTTCCCTGGGCATCACCGTCGGCTTCCACCGGCTGTTCACCCACCGGGCCTTCGAGACCTACACGGTCGTCCAGGTCATCCTGGCCGTCCTCGGCTCGATGGCGGTCCAGGGGTCGCTCCTGAAGTGGGTCGCCCTGCACCGGCGGCACCACGCCGCACAGCGACCGGACCGGCGATCCGCACTCGCCCCATCTGCACGGCCGGGGCATCGTGGGCCTGCTGCGCGGTTTGTGGCACGCCCACCTGGGTTGGATCTTCCAGGCCGACCCCCCCGACCTGTCCCGCTACGTCAAGGACCTCCGCCGCAGCACCCTCCTGCGCGTGGTCAGCGCGCTGTTCCTGGTATGGGTGGCTCTGGGCTTGTTGATCCCGGCGGTGCTGGGCGGCTTGCTGGCGGGGTCGTGGCGGGGCGTGTGGTACGGACTGGCCTGGGGCGGCCTGGCCCGAATCTTCCTGGTCCATCACGTGACCTGGAGCGTCAACTCCGTTTGTCACTTCTGGGGCATGCGCCCTTATCGGAGCCACGACCAGAGCCGGAACAACTTCCTGTTCGGCATCTTGGCGATGGGGGAGGGGTGGCACAACACGCATCATGCCTTTCCGACCTCGGCCCGACACGGCCTGCGCTGGTGGCAGATTGATTTAAGCTATGCGGTGATTCGCTCTCTCGCCCTGCTGCGCCTCGCCTGGAACGTGAAGCTGCCATCCAAACAAGCGCAAGTGCAAGTACGAAGGGCTTGACGGAAGGCCAGTCTGGGCCGCATTCCCCGCCGGATGAGCGAGGAGGGCGGCGATTCATCCTCTGAGTCAGCCGCAAGCCCAACGGCGACCGAGGGCAAGGGCAGTCGCACCATGGAACGGCTCATCATCGGAATGCTGCTGACCATCGTTTTCGTCCTGACACTGGCCAGCCTCTGGCTCCTGAGGGGCTTCGCTGCGTACAACAGAGTGTTCTCGGACGAACACTTTCAAGAGGTGAGCGCCCGACTGCCGGCCCTCAAGCGGGCGGCGCTGGAGAGGGTCATCGTCCCGGGCTCCGACGCGGTCTGCATGTCCGAAGACCCTCGGGGCCTGCTGACGTCGGCCGGCCTGACAGTGCTGTATCTAGTCGGCCGCGAGGGAGACTGGTTTCATCACGACCTATCGATCAACTCGCCGAGCTGCGGATATACGACCCACGCGGTCGGCGAAATGTTCATCTATTTCCTGGTCCGGCTGCTCGGAGTGGAGATGGATCGGCTCCGTCTTGGGGTCTCGCCCCGAGCGGTCCACCATGCGGCGTTCACGCTCAGCACCGGGGAACACGAGCAATTCGCCGGCCAGCCGGTCACGCCCGTGTCGCCGGAAGAACTGGCTGCGTTCCGCCGAGACTGGGCGCTGTCGTGGAGGGAAGAACGCTGGGAACGTATTCCGTGAGAGCAGTTCGAACGCGGCGTATCGCGACAGGCGCTGGCCAGGTGCGGGAGAGGGCGAGGCCGCACCGAAGGGAGACGAGAACAAGAAGTGGTCGGAACCACCTAACACAAGGAGAAATCGCAATGCGTCTGCAATGGAAACCTTCGCTGGAAATGCAGGGGGCAACGTATCATGATGCCACGGATGAAGCCACGGGCATTGCTGCGATGGTGGAGTGCGACGACCCGGCCGGCCCTCAGCCCTGGGTGTGGTACCTGGTGAACTACCCCGTCGTGAGCAGGGAACCTATCGACAACGAGGGACCTGCCGGTCGGGCTTCCACCAAGGAGGCCGCGATGGAAGCTGCCGTGAAAGCCCTACCCCCATTCGAGGCATCTGCCGACCTCAAGAGGCAGGAAAAGGAGCTTTACGAGAGCGAACAATGATCGACGCCACCAGATCCTTCCCTTGCGCACCGTATTCTACCCATGGACGGGACGGGTTGGCTCTTCCCCATAACGGCAGCGTGCAGTCCCGTCGGACGCAACCGGGCACGCTCCGGCGCCGCGGTCGCCATCCACCGACATCACCGAGGATACCCCGATGAATACCAGCGAACCGTTTCGATCCCTTGACATCGACTCCGCGGCGGCAGAGACCTCCGTCGTCGGCCACCAGCTGGCCCGACTGCGCCGCGAGCAGGGCATCAGCCCCGAACAGCAAGCCAAAGCGTTTGGCATCGACATGGAGCGCTTGACAACCCTGTGCTCCTGCCGGATGCCGAAGGATCAGGCGGAAGTGGGGATGATCGCCGCTCGGATGGGCTGGGAGGCAGGGAGGCTAGCGGAGTTGCTGGGCGTGCGAGGTAATGAACGAGCGCCTGACATGATGTGAGAAGTGCCGCACACTAGTCGAGTTAACCCACGTTCGGTAACGTTGCGGAAGCTAGTACTCGCAGCCAGTCTATCCCTCGTACTCGCGGCCGTCGCCGGGCAGAAGGGCTACGCCGGCCGACGACAGGCAAACCATCTCCTTTCAGCAGGGCGTCGATGGCTAAACGGGGAACGGTGGACCTCGAAATCATGGCGGTTGCCCCCAACACCTGCCTGGAAGGCAACCCCAACGCCAGCAGCGACGCGGACAATGCCGGCGGGCGCTCTTGCCCGCCGGCAGGATTGGTGGGTCTTGGCGAACAGGTTCCGGTCAGGGAGGCTGGATCAGAACCCGCCGAAACGCGGGCCGAAAAACCGTCGGTCAAAATCACTGTTGAACTCGCCGAAGCCTCGTGGGTCAAAGCCTCCGTTAATCCGACCGAAGCGCGGGTCGATGAACCGTCGGCCAAAGCCCCCGTTGAACCCGCCAAACCGCGGGTCGATGAACCCCCGGTTGAAACCGGGGCTGAACCCACTAAAGCGCGGGCCGATGAATACCCGGTTGAAGCTGGGGCTGACCCGGCCCACTTGGGCCGCAGGAAGTCCGGGGCGAAAACCGCCGCGGACGGCCTGGGCGTGCAGTCGGCCCGGAAACCCGCTAACACAAAGCAGGGCCAAGACTCCGGCGCTGAGGGACAAGAATCTTCGGAACATGGTTTGGCTCCTTTCAGAGCGGGCGAAAGAATCGTCCAACATCCATACAGCTGTCATTGACAGTCCGTTCCTCGGGGCGTTCGTTGGGCCGTCCAACCTCGCAGGGCCAGCCGGTCACGCAAGCGCTCGCGCGCCCGTGCGACTCGCGACTGCAGCGTCCCGTTCGTACAGCCGAGGTACTCGGCTGCTTCTATGCACGTCTTGCCTTCCACATGGCAGAGGAGAAAGGCCACCCGATATTTTTCAGGGATCCGGTGTGAATGCCGATCGAGAAGTGCAGCGCCGTGACGACCGAGATGTGCAGCGCTCCTAACCGCCTTCCCGCTACGCTCAGGGTTGCCCTGGACCCTGACTGCGGGAGGCAGGAGTGCTCACCAACATGGAACTCTGGTCCCAGATCCGCCGACGCATCCGCACCGGCGAGATCAGCATGCGACAAGCCTGCATCCAATACCACCTCAACTTCCGGACCATCCGCAAGATCGTCCACCAACCGGAACCCACGTCCTTCCACACCCCCCGGCCGCGAGCCAAGCCCGTCCTCGGCCCCTTCCTCGCCATCGTCCAGCAGATCATCGACGCGGATCGCCACGCACCGCCCAAGCAGCGTCACACCGCACGACGCATCTATGAACGTTTACGCGATGAACATGGCTATCCCGGTTGTCCCAGCATCGTCCGCGATGCCGTCCGCGCCTACAAGCAGTCCCAGGCCGAAGTCTTCGTGCCCCTGCTCCACCCGCCCGGCGAAGGTCAGGTGGACTTCGGCCGCGCCGAGGTCGTCGTCGCCGGCGTGCCGCACAAGGCCGCCCTGTTCGTGCTGACCCTGCCGCATAGCAACGCACGCTTTGGCTGCCTGTTCCCGCGGGAATGCACCGAGACTTTCCACGAGGGCCATGCCCGGGCCTTCGCCTTCTTCGGCGGCGTGGCGACGCGGATCAGCTACGACAACAGCAAGATTGCCGTGGTCAAGCTGACCGGCCCCCACGAACGTCGCCTGACCCGGGAATTCCTCCGCCTCCAGTCCCATTTCGGCTTCGCCGCCCATTTTTGTCGGCTCCGCCAGGCCCACGAGAAGGGGCATGTGGAGAACGGCGTCGGCTACGTGCGTCGCAACTTCCTGGTGCCGGTTCCCCAGGCCGACTCGTGGGACGACCTCAACGGCCAACTGGCCGCCGCTTGCCGGCGTGAGTTCGCGCGCACCGGCGGCGGCCGTGACCGGGCGACGGCCGAGTTGTTGGCTGCGGATCGGGCGGCCTTCTTATCCTTGCCGGCCGAGCCGTTCGAGGCCCGGCGGGTCGAGCCCGTCGTCATCAACTCGCTGTCCTTGGGCCGCTTCGACGGCAACGACTACTCCGTGCCGACGGCCTGCGCCTACCAATCGCTGACGGCCATCGGCACCATCGACCGCGTGCGCTTCCACCGGCGCGGAACGGTGGTGGCGGAGCACATCCGCTGCTGGAGCAAGGGGCAGGTGACGTTCGAGCCGTTGCACTACCTAGCGTTGTTGGAACGCAAGCCCGGGGCGCTGGACTATGCCCGGCCTTTGGCCGGCTGGTCGTTGCCCGACGCCTTCGCGGCGTTACGGCGGCGTCTGGAAGAGGCCAATCCCAAGGGGGGGACACGGCAATACATCCGGGTGCTGCGTCTGCTGGAGACGTACGACCTGACGGCGGTAACGGCAGCCGTCGAGCGCGCCCTGGCCCTGGCGGTCGGCGACGCGGACGCGGTGCGTCTGCTGGTGGAGCGTGCCCGGGAGCGGCCGGCGGCAGGCTTCGACTTGACGGGCCGGCCGCAGTTGTTGGCGGTCCACGTGCCGCCGCCCGACCTGGCCGCCTATGGCGCTTTGACCTCGGCCAAGGGGGTGAAGCGATGAAAACCAAGACCGGGGCCGCGGCCGACCTTGTCCTCTTGCGGCATCACCTGACGGCCTTGCACCTGCCGACGATCAAGGCCGAGTGCGAGGCGGTGGCACGCCAATGTGCCAGTGAAAACGGCGACTATCTCAGCTTTTTGCTGCGGCTGTGCGAGCAAGAGTTGGCCGACCGGGAGCGGCGTGCGTGCGCCCGCCGGCTGAAGGCGGCCCGGTTCCCGCAGATGAAGTCGCTGGATGACTTCGACTTCACGGCCCAGCCGTCGCTGAACCGGGCGCTCATCGTGGAGTTGTCGCGCTGCGAGTTCATCGACCGCCGCGAGTCGGTCCTCCTGCTGGGCGGTCCGGGCACAGGGAAGACGCACATCGCCATCGGGTTGGCCACCGCCGCCTGTCAGCGTGGCAAGAAAGTGCGTTTCTTCCGGGTGACGGAATTGCTGACGCAGTTGTTGGAGGCGCGGGAGGAACGTGTGCTGGGCAGGTTGCGCAGTCAGTTGGCGCGTCTGGACCTGTTGGTGCTGGATGAGTTCGGCTACGTGCCGGCGAGCCAGGTCGGCGCCGAGCTTTTGTTCGACGTGATCAGCACGTCGTACGAGCGGACGAGCGTGATGGTGACGACGAACCTACCGTTCGAGCGTTGGACTGAGGTGCTGGGTAATGAGCGGCTGGTGGCAGCGACCCTGGATCGACTGACACATCGTTGTCACTTACTGGAGGCGACGGGGGAGAGCTACCGGCTGAAGGAGGCGCGGCGTCGGCGGCAGGCGTCGGCGAAAAGAGGTGCCCATGAGGAGAAGTAAATGAGGAGAGCAGATGGCGAAGCGCGTTGGACGCCGTTGTCGGTGTCCGCAGTCGTCTGCTACCCTGAACCCGAGCGCTGCACATCTCGGTCGTCACGGCGCTGCACTTCTCGATCGGCATTCACAATCCGGCTCAATTCACAGTCCAGCAACTGGTCCAGCTCCCGATACGCTATCCTGTCCGCTGGATCGCTTCCCGACTCGTTGTCCGGCACGTCTTCGAGCGGCCTCTGCCGGTGCGTGCGCTGGGCCGACTGCCTCCTGGCCCTAAGGGCGATGCGGTAGGCGACCGTGTACAGCCAGCCGCCGACGGACTCATGCCGGCTGATAGCGCCGGCCTTGCGTGCCAGCATGAGGAAGGTGGCCTGAAAGGCGTCCTCCGCGTCCTCGGTGTGCCGCAGTACATGGCGGCACACGCCGAACACCAGCGAGCCGTGCCGTAGCATCAGCAACCCGAACGCCGCCTCGTCGCGCTGCCGCAGGAAGCGCTCCAACAGCTGGGCATCGGAGGGCGACGGGAGCTGGTGGGCCGGAATGGGTTTGAGACGGGTCTGCAAGGGTTGCATCGCCATGTATTCTTCTCCGTGGGGGAGACATGTTCCATTTCTCCACTGTTCTCCGGGCAAGTCTCGCCCGCTCAGTCCGTCCAGTGAGAGGCCTCTCGCATGGCCGGCCACGGGTACACCAGTTTGACGTCACAAGCTCCCCTATCCCCGAGGAGGAACACAAGGACACCCTTCCCCCGAGGGGGCTGGACACTCTTGCCCCGCAGCAAGACAGAATCATCTCGTCTACCGCATGGCAGGCGTTTCGACCCTGCCGGACTGGAGGGCTTGCCGAGGCTGCGGTCGTATTCCCGCCGGCGGTTCGGGTCGAGGAGCGTGATCAGGGCCTGGGCGATTTCGTTCAGCCGTAGAGTACATTCCGACTCACACGTCAGCTGATAGGCCCGAACGTAAGCCGAACAACCAAGAGCCGCCTCCTCGATGACCCTCGGATCGTACTCGTCCGGAGAGATGTCCAGCACCTGATAGTAGGTGCGGGACGGTTGCCCGCCGGAGATAGAGGCGCACAGCGGAACGCGAAACAACATGAGCCGTTCTCCTGGCGAACCGAAGGGGGTCGTCGATGAGTCATTCCAGATCGGGAAGCCGTACCACCGCGCTGGACCGCAACAGTTCCGCGACATAGTTCGAGCAGGCGACGACTTCGATGCCTCGACCGATCAGATCCCGGAGCAACCCCTCTCCGGCTGCATCCACGAAGGTGAGGGCGCGGAGATCAAGGCTGGTCCGGCCGGACAGGTCCGTGCCCAATGCGCACGCTTTGCGCACCTCCTCAACCCAAGGCCCCAACAACTCGCCTTCGAGCTTGATGGTCTGGGTCGAGTGTGACAGCGCAATCCGAGTGAGCCGGAGCATAAAGAACTCCCACCAGATTGCTACGTTAATGTCGAGATGTGGTAAAGCTACCCGTGTGCCGCTACTACGCACCAGCCGTGGATTCGCGCCGAACCATTAGATCTATTACGACTTACAATTGTTCGAGGGAGACGGGCGCAGGGCGCGGCCCCCAAAAGTCAGGGGGCGGTGCCATCGCGGATGGTGGTGGCTACCGGATTTGGTGGGAGAGCGCGCGAAATGCCGAGTTTTTTCATCCGGTTTCGCAGGGTATTGGGGTGCAGCCCCAGGATGGGGGCCGCGCCCCGGGGGCCTTCGACTACCCAGTCGGTCTGTTGCAGGATGGCGAGGATGTGGTCGCGCTCCACGGAATCCAGGGTGGGTTGTTGCCGGGCGACTGGCACCGCGTCCGACAGAGGCAGGAGGTCGGGGGCGATAGCCAGCGTGGCGCCCGTCGTCAGGATGACCGCGCGTTCGAGAACGTTCTCCAGCTCGCGGACGTTCCCGGGCCAGGGATAGTTGACCAGCCGCCGCATCGTCGGCTCCGTGACCCCGTCAATGCGCTTGCCGATTCGCGCCGCGAATTTGTGGGCCAGGAAGTGGACCAGCAAGGGGATGTCTTCCTTCCGCTCCCGCAAGGGCGGCAGGGCGATGGGGAAGACGTTGAGACGGTAGTAGAGGTCCTCGCGGAATGTCTTCTCCCGGACCGCCTGGAACAGGTCGCGGTTGGTGGCGGCCAAGACGCGGATATCGACCTTGATCGGCGAGCTGCCCCCCACCCGGTCGAATTCGCGCTCCTGCAAGACGCGGAGCAACTTGACCTGCGTCTCGGGGGAAATCTCGCCGATCTCGTCCAGGAAAATCGTGCCCCCGTCGGCCAGCTCGAAGCGGCCCTGGCGCCGGGAGATGGCGCCGGTGAAGGCGCCCTTTTCGTGGCCGAACAGCTCGCTCTCCACCAGGCCAGTCGGGAAGGCGGCGCAGTTGATCTTGATGAGCGGCCTGTCCTTGCGCTTGCCTGCTGAGTGGATGGCGCGGGCGATCAGCTCCTTGCCGGTGCCGGTCTCGCCGGTGATCAGCACGGAGGCGTCCGTGGGGGCGACGCTGCGAACTTTGTCGAGCACGGCCTGGAGCGCGGTACTCTGGCCGATGAGTTCGTCGAAATTGCGGGCCGCCTTGATTTCCTCTTGGAGGTAGAGGTTCTGCTGTTGCAGGCGGGCGCGTTCGGCCTCAGCGAGGACTCGGTCGGTGATGTCCACCCAGATCGAGCGGCTGGCCCGCACCTGGCCGTCTGACCCGCGGATCGGTCTCATCCACAGGCTGATCCACAGCGGCCGGCCGTCCTTGCGACGCATCTCCACTTCCAGTCCGGACAATTCCTCGCCCGCCAGGAACCTCTGGAAGGATTCGGCGTCGCGCGTCTTTCCGGCCGGGGTGTCGGCAAAGAGGTCGGCAACCGGCAGGCCCTCCAGCTCTTCCGCGGAGAAACCGACCAACTGCGTCGCCCGGTGGTTGGCGCTGAGAATCCGGCCGTCGCTGCCGACGGACAGATACCCGACCGGCGCTTCTTCGTAAAGGTCGCGATAGCGTCGCTCGCTGGCACTCAGCCGTTGCTCGGCACGCAGCCGCTCCAGTACCGCGGCAACGCGTGCGGCGAAGATCCGCAGGATGTAGAGATGACGGGGCCGGGCGGGCATGGGGCGCTCGTCGAAGATCGCGAGCAGGCCGAGCACGTTGCCCTTGCTGTCGAGCAGCGGCGTCCCCAGGTAGCTTTCGACCCCCAGCCCGACGAGCGGCTTGGCCTGCGGGAACCGGTCTTTCACCCCGGCGGGGTGGTGACACAGCCGGCCGCGTATGACGTCCTCGCAGGGGGTGCCGGGAAGGTCGTACTCGAAATTCTCTTGGATCCGCCCCCGCGCCAGAAGGCGAGGGTGCGAACGCGCGTGTTCACGCCGGCGAACTCGGAGACGGCGGCGAAAAGGCACACCGATAGCGGAGGTCAGGTGGCGTACCAAATCCCGGAAGGTAGCCGTTCACGACCCGAACTTGTCCGTGCCTCTACTGGCCGTAAAATGTTGATATGCCCCCTGTTCCACCAATTCCTGCTGACCTCTGGGACCAGATACCGCCTGCCGCCCAGGCGGCCATCTTGGCCCTCATCCAGCAATATGAGCAGCGGTTGCAAGCCCTTCAGCGGAAGGTCGATCAACTTGCCGAACGCCTCAACCAGAACTCCACCAACTCCTCCCGCCCGCCGTCCAGCGACCCGCCCCACGTCAAACGCCGACCGCCCGAGCCCTCGTCGGGCCGCAAGAAGGGAGGGCAGCCCGGCCACGCACGCCAGCAACGCTCCCTGGTGCCCCCCGAGCAGGTCAAGCAGACCATCCCCCTGATGCCCTCGGCCTGCCGCAAGTGCGGGCAAGCCCTTCACGGCGAAGACCCGCAGCCCCGCAGGCACCAGGTCGCCGAGATACCGCCCGTCCAAGCCGAGGTGACGGAGTATCGCCTGCACCGGCTCACCTGCCCGGCCTGCGGCACCCGCACCTGCGCCTCGTTGCCCACCGGCGTGCCGGCCGGGGCTTTCGGCCCCAGGTTGCAAGCCCACCTGGCTGTCCTGGCCGGGGGCTACCGCCTGGGGAAGCGTCCCATCCGGCAGTTGGCCTACGACCTGTTCGGCCTATCGATCTCGACGGGGATGGTCGCCAAGCTGGAGCGGTCCACTGCCGACGCCTTGGCCCAGCCGATGGCCGAGTTGCAAGAGTATGTCCGCACACAGCACGCCAACGTCGATGAAACGTCCTGGCGAGAGGCAATGCACAAGGCGTGGTTGTGGGTCGCCGTCACGCCCCTGGTGACGGTCTTCCACATTGCGGCTACCCGCAGCGGGAAGGTCGCCAGGGCACTGCTCGGCTCAGCCTATCAGCAGGTGGTCACGTCAGATCGCTGGAAGTCGTACAACGGATTCCGCCGCCGCCAGTTCTGCTGGTCGCACCTGCGTCGGGACTTTCAGGCGATGATTGATCGGCAGAACAGCGGGGCAGGTATCGGGAAGCAATTGCTGGACCTGTCCGACCGGATGTTCGCCTGGTGGCATCGAGTCCGAGACGGCACGCTGCGCCGTTCCAGCTTTCAGGTCTATATCAGTGGGCTGCGGGCGGAGGTCCGTGAGGCATTGGTCCAGGGAGCGGCTTGCGGCTGTCCCAAGACGGCGGCGACGTGCCGTGAATTGCTCGCCCACGAGCCAAAGTTATGGACCTTCGTGTGGCATCGGGGCGTCGAGCCGACGAACAATGCCGCCGAACGTGCTTTACGACACGCCGTGCTGTGGCGGAAGGGGAGCGGCGGTACGGATAGCAGCCGGGGCAGCCGGTTCGTCGAGCGAATCCTGAGTGTCCGGGAGACTTGCCGGCAGCAAGGCCGTGGCCTCTTGGGGTATCTGGCGGCGTGTTGCCGAGCCCACATGGAGGGCAAGGCTGCTCCCTCACTGTTGCCGAAGGTCGGCCCCCGCATGGCAGCGGCGTGAATTCCAGGCCGAATAAGCGTTGGCGTGACTGCCTCGTGTGGCGAAACACGCCATGCGGTGAGTGGTGACGAATGCGTGACAACGGGTTGCAGGCCGACCGCCAACATCAAGTCCCGTTCATGTGGCGAGAGCATCCGAGTGCGCAATGGTCTTGCGAGGTAGCCCAATGTGGACGAGAGATATGATTGAGGCTGTGAGAAAGGCTGTTGCTCCCTGGCAAGGTGGCAATGCCCGATTGTGGTATTATGCCGCCTCGCATTCGCAACTGCATTTACAGATCACGAAGACCGAGCGAGGTGGCCAGCTTCACTTGGTATGCGAAGGTTGTTCCCATATCACGTCGCCGACGGGCTGGGCAGATATGATGCTTGAAATAACTCCTCTCGATGACGAAGAGAAGCGCATCATTGTATCGGACCCGGTTGCTGGATTTCGGGTCGCTTGTTCCCTGATTTCGACTCGGAAACAGGTAGGTGATCAGTTTCATGGGCCTGAATAAGCTCGCCCCATGAACGGGTACCCCGGAAGAACTCCTCACCGGTGCTACCAGCGGTCCCCTCTACGATGGTACGGAGAATATCGAGGTCGTCAGGGACCGCACTCGCCGGCGATCCACTTCCGCCGGCAATTCGCCGGCCTCTGCCGAGGGGGTTGGGAATGAAGGGTCCAGCCAAGGATGGTTCATTGTTCATCGGAGATCCCTTCAGGACAGTATCGAACGGTTGCAGACGTTGCTTGGTAATCGGCATCAGGGTGGGTCTTCCGCAGACTTGATACTGCTGGCAAATTCGAGGAGGCGCCCTCGCATAGAATTCCTTGGTTCCCTTCTACTTTTTTCAGAACCGAGGATCTCGATGTCCCTGCGACTCCAAGCGCTCGTCTCTGTTCCCCACGAAACCGCTCGCGTCGCCCACGCCGCCTTCCCCGCCGACAACATCTATCTCGCCTTGCGCGACGAACTGGGCACCCTCTTCGCCGACGAAGACTTCGCCGCCCTCTACCCCACGCGCGGCCGACCCGCCGAGGCCCCCTGGCGGCTCGCCCTCGTTACCGTCTTCCAGTTCGTCGAGAACTTGTCCGACCGACAGGCGGCCGACGCTGTCCGCGCCCGCCTGGACTGGAAGTACGCCCTCGCCCTGGAGTTGACCGACCCCGGCTTCGACAGCTCTGTCCTGTGCGAGTTCCGCTCCCGCCTCCTGGCCGGCTCGGCCCAACAGCGTCTGCTCGACGCCATCCTGGACCGCTGTCGAGAGCGGGGTTGGCTCAAGGCACGCGGCCGGCAACGTACCGACTCGACCCACGTCCTGGGCCGCATCCGGGCCACCAACCGGTTGCTCTGCGCCCAGGAGACGCTGCGCCAGGCCCTCAATGTCCTCGCCGTTGCCGCCCCCGAGTGGCTGCTGGCCAACAGCCAAGCTGCATGGCTGCAACGCTATGGTCGGCGTTGCGACGAATCACGCATCCCAGGCGGCCAGGAGCCGCGTCGCGCCTTCGCCCGATTGGTCGGCGAAGACGGCCGCGCCTTGCTGACGGCTATCGACGCACCGGGTGCGCCGGCGTGGCTGAGGAAGATACCGGCGGTGCTGACGCTCCGGCGGGTCTGGGTTCAGCAATTCTATCAGGAGGGGGAAACCATTCGCTGGCGTACCGAGGCGGATGGAACCCCACCCTCAAGCCTGTCCATCAGTTCGCCGTACGATACCGAGGCCCGCTATGCCCGCAAGGAGACGACGACCTGGGTCGGCTACAAGGTCCATCTGACCGAGACCTGCGATGACGACACGCCTCACCTGATCACCCAGGTCGAGACGACTCCGGGGCCGGTCGCCGACGGGGACATGACGCCGGTGATCCACGCGGGTTTGAAGGCCAAGGACTTGTTGCCCAGCAAGCACCTGGCCGACACCGGCTACGTCGATGCCGAGTTGTTGGTCCAGAGCCAGCGGGAGTACGGGGTAGATCTGGTCGGCCCGACGCGGGGCGATTATCACTAGCAGGCCAACGCGGCGGAGGGCTTCGCGGCCGAGAACTTTCGCGTGGACTGGGAGCAGCAGCGTCTGACGTGCCCGGAAGGGCGGCTGAGCAGCGGTTGGAGTCCGGCGGTGGACAAAGGCCACAACCAGGTGATCAAGGTGAAGTTTTCGGCGAAGGACTGTAGGGTTTGCCCCAGCAAGGGGAAATGTACGCGGGGCAAACGGCGGACGGTGACGATCCGCCCGCGTGAGCAGTACGAGGCGTTAGGGACGGCGCGGTTGCGTGAGGCGACCGCGGAGTACCAGGAGGATTACGGTCAGCGTGCGGGGGTGGAAGGGACGATTTCCCAGGGAGTGCGGGCCTGTGGTCTGCGGCGATCGCGTTACGCCGGGGAGGCGAAGACGCACTTGCAGCATTTGGCCACGGCGTCAGCAGTGAATGTGTTGCGTATCGGTGCTTGGCTCGCGGAGAAGCCCCGAGAGGCGACTCGAGCATCGGCCTTCACCCGCTTGATGACCCCACAGGTGGCAGCGTAGTGGATTTACCAGCAGTATCAAGTCTGCGGAAGACCCCCTTCCTGATGCCGATCACCAGGCCGGGACCGCCGCTCGTGGCCGCCCGGATCATGGCGCGGAAGTGGTCGTTCTTGGTGGCGTGCTTGGCGTCGTGGTAGATGCGGTAGTCGCAAGGGACGTGGCGGTCGCCGTCGGTCCACAGCAGCGACACGAGGTCGATCCCCTGGACGACGGCGTGGTGCTTGCCCGACCAGTGGCGTCCGACCAGTTCAACGGCCTTGGCGTAGGGCTTCCCGAACGAGACTCGAAACTACAACACGCGGGTTAACGGCCCTTATGCGAGAATGCTTCTCGCTAGATTGAATTCGGCTTGGTCGTGGACACCAGGAAGCCGAATTCAATCAATCCAAGTACATAACATAAGTGACGATATAGAAAGACCTTCTGTTGATCGCTGAGCCGCATTGAATCGAACTGTCTTCTCGCATTGGGGCATCGGGGACACCCCATACCGGAATAGACCTGCCGCCGACAAGGACGGTCGGCGACGAGAGTAAACATGGCGAGATACGGGACGAACTTCGGGTCGAGGAAATGTCGCCTATCTGCGGCGGATCATTTTATCGGTCGGCTGAGGTCGGCCTGCGACGAAGCCGATTTCGTGGCGAACAGGCTCGCACGGGATGGGACGTGGGGCTGAAGATGGATGTGCTGCCGTGGCCCGTAACAAGGCGTGCCTTCGCTGGCCGGCGTTGAAGGTCGTTCAGCTGTGAAGAAGGTGCGGCAGCATCAGGGTTGATCGGGCCGCCAGAGGGTCAGAACCAACTCCGAATGTGCGGCAGTTCACCGACCGCGGTGTTGCGGTCCTCCGCGCTGGCGACTTTGGCTTCGATCTTCGGTCGAGAGGAACGCTGCAGATTGGCGGAGCTTCGTTGGGCGCGGCGGTTGTTCGGACACACCGAGGTGAGTTCGTGTTGAAGCGTTTGGCGCGGAGGTCGAATCGACCGCGGCATCCACCAGCACTTGTGGGGCCGCGATGCTAGCAAGTTCTTCCCGAATCGGTTCGCACTCTGACACGGAGTGCTTTGGCCTCGCAGGCCGGCCGTTCCACAGCAGATACACGGCCCAGCCCCGGCTTCGATCTCACGGTGCTGTCATCACCCCCTGCCGGAAACGGATACGTGATGATGAGGCTGACCGGGCCAACTTCATCCGCCCGGTACGGCAGCCCAGGGGAGAGTAACTTTCGCAGGCGTCCTCCCTTGCCCTCCAATCCTCCTGCGGCATCGATTAACGCACCTAAATTTATACCATTTTTGTGGCATAATAGTTTGGGGAGGTTTAGCTTGCCCAGGTTTCCTCCCCTGCCCGGGTGGGCCGAACAGGTCTCTAAGACGTGGGCGACAAGGCCTGCCCGACCCGTTCGCACCCGCTGTCAGGGTAGCCGGCGCATGAGCGGCTACTCGTAATCGAAGGACATGGGCGAAGCCCACTGAATGCGACGAGCTGTCTCGGCCGACAACCAATGAGGGCCCATAGAAGTGGCAACGTTAACCGCTCTTATGCGACGAACGGACGCCCCGTTCATCTCGACCCATGGGAATGACAAGCCTGTCCGGGCCATTCAAAAAGGGGAAATACCTGTACCTTCCTTGACCAGCCCTAGCGAGATCGCGCGGCGGCGCTGCATTGCGCAGCTGCCGTAACGCCCCAATCCCGGCTTGTAATCGTCTCTCCCCTCCGCCCGGCGGGCTCACCCCCGCCGGGCTTCTTTTGTCCCTTCCTGTTGTGAGGAGCCATGCTCACCCCTGGAAACAAGAAGCTCGGCGGCGCCCTCATCTGGGGCTTCGGCCTGCCGTCGGGGCGGCCCGACGTCTGCGTCGGCCTGTCCGCCCCATGCCAACAACACTGCTACGCCCGGCACGTCGAGCGCCTGCGGCCCGGCGTCCTGTCCCGCTACGAGAGGAACCTGCGCCTGAGTCGCCTTCGCGACTTCCCCCGGCGAGTCCGCTATTTCATCCTCGCCCACGAGGTCGCGGTCGTCCGCATCCACACCGGCGGCGACTTCTACGACGCCCGCTACGCCCGCAAGTGGCTGCGCGTCCTCGAGCGCCTGCCCGCCGTGCGCTTCTACTTCTACACGCGGTCGTGGCGGGATGACGCCATCCGGCCGGTGCTGGAGCCCATGGCCGGGCTGCCCAACTGCCGGGCCTGGTACTCCTGCGACCGCGGCACGGGCATCCCTGCGTCCGTCCCGCCCGGCGTCCGCCTGGCCTGGCTCATGACCGCCCCCGACGATGCCCCACCGCGCGACGTGCACCTCACCTTCCGCGTTCGGTATCTACGGAGGCGGCCCCAGACTGCGCATCCGCGGCGTGCGCGTCTGCCCGGCGGAGGACGGCGTGGGGCGGAGGGCGCCCGTCACCTGCGACCGCTGCCGGCTGTGCTGGCGGACGCTGCCGCTGGAGTGGCCCCAGCGTCTCCCCCTTTCGTTGATCCCGACACCGTAACGAAGCGACGTCCTCCGCGGTGCGGTACTTCCCGGCCGGGAGCGCGCCGATTCGATGGCAGGGAGTGGAGGATCACGGAGAGAAGGCAAGTCGCCGGCTGCTTCGCCGCGAGGATGAATGGCCGTTTCGTGCACCGGACGCGCTACGAATGCCCGCGACGACCTCATCGTCGCGGGCGCGGGCCGGGCCACCCCCGAGAACGTTTTGGCTGATGGTTCGCCCTCGCGTGGTGCGGGGGCGGTTGTGTTCCTGGACACGACCGCCCCCGCGGGGGCGGTCCCGTGGAGGTCCCTGTCATGATCGCAATAGCACATTCCCACCGCCCGAGCGACGACGACCGCGGATTGCAGAAGAGCTTCCTGGCCTTGCTGCCGCGGGTCGAGCGGCACGCCCGCGTCTACTTCCGCCACCTGAGGTGCCCGGCGGGGAGGGAGGACGCCGTCGCCGAGACGGTGGCGCTGGCCTGGCAGTGGCACGTCCGCCTGGCCCGGCGCGGCCAGGACGCCTCCCGGTTCGCCGGCGCGCTGGCCGCCTTCGCCGCCCGCGCTGTCCGCTGCGGCCGGGGGCTGTGCGGCCAGGAGAGTAGCCGGGACGTCCTGTCGCCCCTGGCCTGGCGGCGCCGCCGCTTCGGGGTGCAGAGGCTGCCGGAATACAGCTCAGCCGGCCGCGACCCGCTCGCCGAGGCGCTCGCGGACAACCGGCGGACGCCGCCGGACGAGCAGGCCGCCTTCCGCATCGACTTCCCCGCCTGGCGGAGGACGCGGGCCGAGCGCGACCGCCGCATCCTCGACGCATTGATGGTTGGCGAGCGGACGCTCGACGTGGCCCGGCGGCACGGACTCAGCCCCGGGCGGGTCTCGCAGCTGCGCCGCGAGTTCCACGCCGACTGGCAGCGCTTCGGTGTGATCCCGGGCGAAGGGTGACAGATTTCTTGTGCAGGCGCACCTGTTCACGCCCGGCACCACGATCGACTCGATCTGCCGGGTACCGGTAAGAATCCGCCCGAGTAGCCACCGTCCTCGCGTCGATGACGGGCTGCTCGTGCTTGGTGCAATGAGACGAGGAGGCATCCGATGCAGGCGAGACGAAAGCTGAATCGCGCGTTCTTCAACGGCAGCCTGTTGGTGGCCGGCGCCGCCGGTGCGGTCACGGGCTCCTGGCTCGTCTTCGGCCTGGCCCTGGGGACGCTCGTGGTCGCCAACCTCTACACCGGTGACATCCGCCCCTTCCGAAGCAAGCGGTGAGGACCATCCCCGGCAGGAACCCATGCCGCGGGAAAGAACGGGATCGGATCGATCGCGGATACTGCGGACCACCGACCGGATCCAGGCCGCAGCCGGTGCGTGCAGCGTCACGGCGCCGCCCGGCCTCCGATCGACCGCGGTAGGGCATGGAGCTATTGCCGCCGGCGTGACTCGGGATCAACCGGGGCACGCCGGCGTCAAATCCCCGTTCTCCCGGACGCGGGAGAACCGGCGGCTAAAACGACGCGCGCCAGATTTGGCCGCTACCTGTCCATCAGCCCCGCACTCGAGATGCAAGGACTGTCACCCGCCGTCCGAGGCGCGAGTGATTGCAGGCTCGCTTTTTCTGCGGCACCTCTCCTCTCGGACTCTTTTTCGAGGCTAGCGGACGGAAGAATTTCCCCTCCCAAACTCCCTTATTCCCAACTGGAGATCTTCTCGTGCTAACCGATCCTTCTCACGGTTCCCCTGGCCAGGATACCCGCCGGCAGCCAGCCCCAGACCCCCTCCAAGCCGCCCTCCGGCAACGACTGGCAAGCTTGCTCGGCCGCCTGCTGGCGCGCTTCTGGCTGCGCTCCCGACATCCGCCCATTGCTGCGGCCGAAAAGCAGGAGTCCCCCGAGGCCGGAGCCTAAAAATCGGAACTTCCCAAGCCACCCGGGAGGTTCGGGTTTGTTAGTTTTGACGCGACCGGAGAGGACCCCAGCACGTCCTCTCGGTGGTTGGCCGGATTGCCCGGATGATCCCAGAACATTTCTACCCGCGTCCGAGAAGCCTCTCAACGCCCGGTTGATCCGAGGGAAACTCCCCCGTCACACGAGCTTCACGCGGACGCCGATGTGTGGTAGGGTAAAGGCAGCGCCCTCGGGTCCTCCGCAATGTCTAACCACCCGCTCGATCCATCTCCAATCATCGTCAACGTCAGCGTGGTCGGCCCCCTCCGCTTCTGACTAGCTGATGCAGAGACGTTCCGCTCCTCCTACCCCGATTGGCCGTCGGCGCGAAACCTCGACGAGCCCCTGTACTGCTTGCCGGAGAAGGCCATCGAGCGACTGAGCCGGACATACGGCCGCTCCGCGGCATTACTCTCCCCCCAAGATGCCCGCGCGGAGCGTGCCTTCACCAAACTCTGCCAGGGACATCGCGCTACCGGCTGCTGGCGAGGCTGCCCGGTCAACTATCGGTTCCTTTGTGATCCGCTGCCTTTGCCGGATCCCCATTTGATGCAAGCGGCGGGCTGGTCCCGTCAGCAGCAATTGCAGAGCAGGCAGCTGGCGCGGGAAGCGGAAGATGCCGCCCTGCGGCTCAAGGGGTACGTCGGCTGGCTGCTCACCGAGCCGGCCTTCCTCGACCAGACGCGCCTCCTCGCCGAGCGCTGGCGGGCCTTGCCCGAGGAGCATCGCCCCCTCTTCCCCCTCAACCGCGCCGTCCAACTTCCGTCCGACCTGCTCTGGACCGGGCGCATCCCCGAGGCGATCACCTTCGAGGAGGACGTCCGTACGTTCCTGGATCACTTGGGACTTACCCAGCTGGCCACCTGGGAGCTGCCCGAGCCCCAGGGCCCGCTCCTGCCCACGCGGCTCTCGCCCGACGTGCCGGCCCAGCCCCGTCACGGCCTCCACCTCGTCCTGCCCTTGCACTACCCGCTGCAAGGCGATGACGACCTGATGCGGCAAGTCCTCGACTTGCAGCGGCGGTTCGCCCGCGAGCAGGGCCTGGACGACAGCCTGGCCGGCCTGCCGCATTTCAAGGCCTACGCCGGCATGTTCGACGTCCTCCACCTCGAACGCACCATCCGGTCCCGCGTCGGCGCCGACCCCCCGCCGAGGGGGTTCGTCGGCCGCATGGAGGAAGCCATCGCCGTCACGCTGGGAATCTCCCTCGAGAAAGTTCGGAAGTCTCGCAAGGCCATCACCGCTTGCCGGAAAGGCCGACGTGCCGTCGTAGCCCGGCTGCACCGCCGCCAGCGCTGAACCCGCCCGGTACGCCTCTCGTCGGTGATCCCTCCCATTCCCGCCAACCTTCTCCGACAGCCATCTCGGACCCGGTGAGAACCGGGTACGAGAATTCTTTTTTTCGTACCCCGCAGGTTTGCTCCCTGCCTGACAAGCTGACTCCGCGAGGCGCCAGCGTGCGCCGGCAAGGAGCCCCAACGTGAATGGACGCAGACCAGCCCTGAGCGCCGAGGAGATCGCCCGAGCCTTCCGGGGCGCACCCGGTGACCACTATCCCGTCATCCTCTCACCCGCCATGCTGGCCGACCTCCTCGGTTTAAGCGTCAAGACGATCTACGAGTGGATCGCCAAGGGCCGCCTCGACGGAGCCTTCCGCAAGCGCGGCAAGCACGTCCTCCTCTGGCGCGACCGCGCAATCGACACCCTTATGAATGGAAAGGACTGGACCCATGACTGATACCCCCGGGCGTGTCCGCGTCGGGGAGCACGTGACCATCTACCCCCGCGGCAAGAAACGAATCTGGTGCGCCGACTTCTGGCGTGATGGCCGACACTGCCGCCAGTCGCTGCGGACGGCCAACAAGAAGGTGGCCCTGCAGAGGGCCATGCGGCTGGAACTGGACCTGGCCGCCGGCACCTTCCACCGGCCTCCGCCGCCGGTCACCGTCCGCCAGGCCGTCGAGGACTACCTGGCGTTCCTGGAGACGGAACATCGCGCCCCCAAGACCCTCGTCAAGTACCGTGGCATCCTCGACACCCTGGTCGGTTTCCTGGCCGATCAGCGGGTCACGCGGCTCGGACTGTTCTCGGCCTCGCTGTTCGATCGGTTCCGGCGCCTGCGCAAGCACGACCATCACCCCAAGACGATGTACACAGAGGGTGTGGTGATCAAGCAGTTCCTGAAATGGGCCAGGAGCCGCAAGCTCATCGCCGACAACCCCGTCGCCGACATCAAGCTGGTCAAGCCGCCTTTGGAGCCCAAGGCGGGCCCCAGCCTGGAGCAGGTCAAGTGCATCCTGGCGGCGGTGCGTGAGCCTCATAATATTCCGATCGCGGTGCTGGCCTATACGGGCATGCGGGCCGGCGAGCTGCAACACCTGCAAGCCGAGGACATTGATCTGGTCGGCAACTGGGTCCACATCCGCTCGCGTGTCGGATCGGAGACGAAGACCCGGCTGTCGCGCAAGGTCCCGATCCCCGCGCGACTGCGACCGCTGCTGGCGGCCTTGCCGGCCCGACCGCGCGGATGGGTCTTTAGCATGCCGCCCAGCCGGAAATACCCTCACGGCGGCCACCAGCTCAACGTCAAGAAGCTGAACGAGCACTTCCAGCGCGTGGCAGAGCAACTGGGGCTGCCGGTCGGGCGAAAGGCCGGCGGTTTCACCCTTCATTCCCTCCGACACTTCTTCGAAACGTTTGTTGTGAACGTGGGCATCCCGCAGCGGGTCGTGGACACCTGGCTGGGCCACCGCTCCGACCACTCGATGGCCAGCGTCTACTACCGACTGTCCGACGACGACTCCCAGCAATTCATGAGCAAAGTCCCCTTCGGGGACGGCAAGCCGGCGGCCGACGCCGGAAAGGAGCAATAATCCATGAAGAACCCGATGTTCTGGAACGGCCTCACGATGGTGGCCCTGGCCGTCATGATGACGGCTCTGGCCCTGCCGCCCATGTGGATGGATAGCATCCTCGCTGTTCTGCTCGGTCCGGAGATCGGCCCCGGCCGGAACGACGCCGCTGGGCCGGGAATTCAGCGGCCGGCCAGCCTGTCCTGCACTCCGACCGCGATGAACCTCCTCGGGACCTATGGGAGCCGGCTCCGCTCGCGCCGCAAGGGCCCCCGCGGTCGCGACGAGACCGAGGACGATCGCCGCCGCCTGGAAGAGGAGACGGCGCGGGAGATCGACCAGCTGGTCGGCGAGTTCCACAACCAGTTGCCGCGAGAGCAGGCCAAGAGCACCGGCGCCATCTACGCACGATACAGCACGCGCTTCCAGCACAGTATCGCCGACCAGGTGCGCAGTCTCTTCCAGGCGGCCGTGCGTGACAACATTTTCGTGCCGCGTGAACACGTCTTCTTCGATGTGGCTGTGCGCGGCTGCAAGGAACGCCGCTCCGGCCTGCAAGAACTGCGGACCTTCCTCGCCGGCAAGCGCACACAGGTGCTCCTCGTCTTCACCACCAACCGGCTCTTTCGCAAGACCTACAAGGCCTTGCAGTTCGTCGAGGGGGAGGTCGTCGAACGCGGCATCCGCTGCCTGTTCGTCAAGTCGGGGGTTGACAGCAGCGACGAGAAACGCTGGCGCATGCTGCTGCAGCTCCATGCCATGGCCGACGAGTTTGTCTCAGGCATGTACGCCGATAACGTCCGCGCCGCGCACGAAGGCCTGTTCCACAAGAAAATGGTCTTCGGCACCATCACCTTCGGCTACCGAGCCTGCGAGGTCCCCGGCGCACCCACGCGGCGCAAGCGGGCCCGCTGCGAGTACGAGATCGATCCGGAGGCGGCCGGCTGGGTGAGGAAGGTCTTCACCTGGTACGTCGAGGAGGGGTTGTCCATCTCCGCGATCATCCGCCGGCTCAATGACGATGATTCGGCGCCGCTGGGCCCCAAGGCGGTCAGCGGACGATGGTCGCGGCTGGCGGTGCGCTTGCTCCTGTCCAACCCTCGTTACCGCGGCTGGTGGATGTACGGCAAGACGAAGATGGTCTGGCAGTCGAAAAAGGATTATTCCCGCCAGGTGCCGCGGGAGCGGCCGCTGGGCGAGCAAAAGTTCGAGGAACTGCGCATCGTCTCCGACGAGCAGTGGCATCGGGCGCAGAAGCGGCTCGCGGAGGAGCCCCGCGGCGGCGGACGCCGGCCCAAGGACGGCAACCGCAAAACGCGGCCGAAACTGCTCAACGGGTTCTTCTTTTGTGCGGAGCACGGGCGGCGTCTGCACGTCGGCGGCACGCAAGGCTTGCTCATGGTTTGTCCGGTCTGCCAAGACTTGCCGGCGGAGAAACGGCCACTCTATAGTTTTACTGTGTCCCTCAAGTCCGTTGGTTAAAGCGTCGCGGTGGCAAGCGTTTCCGTTGTCGCCAGTGATAAAGACGTGCTTCCTCGTTGCGACGCAAACGACGGCTCATCCGCCGCCGACTCCGTGGCGGACGGTGATACCCCAAACGCTCGCTCAGCAAACACGCCAGCAAAGCCGCCACCTGCGGCACCGTCAACGCCGGCGTCTGCCTTTTTTCCCCGCCTGGTCTCCTCCGTCAGGAACCAGGTCGCCAACAACGCTAACGTCTGATGGTGGTGCCAACCCGACCAGGTCCGCACCTGATAATCGCCCAGGCCCGCCTCGCCCTTGGCACGCCTCAGGCACTCCTCGATCCGGTGTTGGGCCTTGAACACACGAGCGAATTCGGACACCTCCGTGGCCAGCGGAGCATTGGATAGCAGGTAGTCGTGCTTGCAGGAGCCATCGCCTTGCCGCTCACGGAACACCACCAATAACTCCGGCACATCCGACACCCGGCCTTCCGTGCGGGCTTGCACCAACGTCCACGCCATCTGCACCACCAGCGGGCCTTTCTCGCCGTCGCGGACCTCGACCGTCTCCCAGGCCGATTCCGCCAAGGCCGCACACCACTGCTGCACCGATACAAACGGCACACGCCGCCGCCGGCCACCTCTTGCCGAGGGCGGAGCGGTCGCCGTCAGGTCCCGCACCGACGTGTTGCAGGGAACGGCCAACAGGTAACGTTCTTCGCGTGACCGCAATTGCTCGCGAAACCACGAGCAACGGCCCAACTCGTCATCCCCGGAGATCCAGGCATGCGGCAGTAATGGTCCCCGCTCGTCCAGCATTTCCAAAGCCAGTTCATGCCGCGTGCGGAAGCGGACATCCGCCGGCACACCGGCCTTCTGGCGGCGACGCTTCCGCCGGGCCCATTCCTTGGGCAAGTAAAGGCGGACATCGACCAGGGCATGTTCCGAGCGGGAGACGTAGCCGAGGTAGATGCCGACCTGACAGTTATCGACCTTGCCCAGGCGGCCGCACCACTGCCTTTGCACGCCGACGGACTCCTTGCCCTGCTTGGGGAAGGCGGAAGGGTCGAAGACCAACACACCATCGTCCCGGCCCAATTCGGTTCCTACCTGGCGTGCCAGTTCGGTCAGCAGGGGCTGATGGTCCCAGTCGGCTTGTCCCATGAACTTTTGCAAGCCCTGGCGTTCGCGGTCATGGAGGTAGGCGATGGATTCGACATTCTTGCTGCCGAGGTCGGACAAGAGTCCCTGGACGTAGTGGTGGGCGTTGGCCTGTTGCGGGGGCGTTGGCAGGGCGTCGAGGAAGGGTTGCAGGAAGGTCTGCAGTCGTGGCAGGACGCCCCGGAGCAGGGTGGGCGGGACGTGGGCATCGTCGAGCAATTGGGCCAGGCGGACGCGAAAACGTCGTTCCATCGGCGAGCTCCTTTCAGCGGCTGGCGATCACTGAAAGAAGGTTATAGGCCAAGAAGTTACGAGCGAGCAGAGCGGAGGACACAGTAAAAATAGTCAGCTCAACCGCGTGATGGCCCTCCAGCTCACCTGCCAGAAGCTGGCCGAGCTGATCCGCCCGGACCTGGTGCTAATTCAGGATGTGATCGCGGCCTGCCAGCAGGAGGCGATCCGCCGCCAGCAGCCCGACCCGGCACGCCTGGCGGAGGTTCGGGCCCGCCATGAGAAGCTCGGCCGGCAGATCCAGTTCGTGCTCACGAACGTCGGCGACAGCGACGCCGACCGGCGCGAGGCCGAGGAGACGCTGCGCCGGCTGCGGTCGGAGAGGGCCCAGGCGGCGGCGGACCTGGCGCGAATGGAGGCAGAGACGAGCCGGTCGGTGGCAATTCCCTCCGCCCAGGAAGTGGACGGACTGCTGGCCCGGATGGGGGACATCCTGGCCGGCGCCGGTGGGGCAACGACGCCCGAAGACGAGGGCATGACCCGGCAAGTTGTCGAGCTGTTGACGGGCGGGCGGATCGACCTGGAGCAGCAGGGCGAGCGCAGGGCCCAGCGCGGTTGGCTACGGGGACGATTCCGCTTGCGGCTTTTGTCGCAGCTAGTCGCCAAGGCCACCGGCGGTCCATGCAGCGATGGCGGCGAGGAAACGGAAGTCGTAATCGATTATCGCATGCCGACGGAGGCCGAGGGCTTGGCGGACCTGGTGAAGCACTATTACGACCAGGGGCTGCTCATCAAGGCGATCGCCGCCGAGCTGAGCATCAACCGCAACCTGGCCCGCAAGGCCCTGGAATGCTGGTTCGAGCGTCGTGGCGAGCAACCTCCCGACGGGCGGTCCCGGCGCGCCTCGCTGGGCCAGAAGCACCTGCACCCCCCGCGCTACCAGGAGATGGCGGACGAGGCCAAGCGGCTCTACGACGAGGGGCTGCTCGTGGGGGAAATCGCGAGGACCATGCAGTGCGACAAGAACACGATAACCAAGGCGCTGGCGTATTGGCATACCTCGCGCGGCTTGCCGGTGCCGGACGGCCGTACGCGGCGTAAGAGCCTGAAGAAGCCCGGTTCGCGGCCTTCCCGCGAAGTTGGCGGCGGAAGCGATTCGCCTCCGTCGTAGCCCCTCGGGACATGGCCCGCTAATGCCCTCGGGAGCCCGTTTATCGGACACCCGAGGGCTTTTTTTTAGCATTTCGAGGTGCCGTTTCCCGGTTCGAGCGGAGAAGGGCACACGACTCGCCACATCCAAAGGATGTCCGGCCACCCTGATTTCGTAGCGCGCCTTCCCCGCCGATAGAGAGATGTTCGTCGATCAACTTCGAGCATGCGGGGCAGGCGATATGGGATGGAAGTTAGCCCGAATTGCGCACCGAGTCTATGTAAATTGAGCCTCACGCACTATCTAAACGGTGATTTCCCAAGCCGTTAGAAACATGCGGAGGCTCAAGATCATGGTCCGCCAGCAACAAGAGCACTTTACCCTGTTCCCCGTCGGCTCACAACAACTCCACATCGCCTTCGACGGCGGGCGCATCGTCTCCGATGCCGGACTGCTCGCCGTCCGCGCCCTGGAAAAGCCCCTCCGTGTCATCGCCGACCTCGCCCGACGACTCCCCGACCCCCGATCCCCCAAGTACATCGAACACTCCGTCGAAGCCCTGCTCACCCAGGCCGTCTACCAGATCCTCGCCGGCTACCCCGACTGGAACGACGCCCAGCAGCTCCGCGGCGACCCCCTCTTTCAAATCCTCGCCGATGTCTCGCCCGATGCCGACAACCCCCTGGCCAGCGGCTCGACCCTGGCACGCTTCCAGTACGCCTACACCCGACGGCAGGCGGAAATGCCTTTGCCAGAACGTCCGGTCTTGCGGGAGGTCCGCGCCGCCCAGACTGGCCGCATCAAGATCCTCAACGACTACCTGATCGACCTCTTTATCCGCACGCGTCGCAGGCGGCCCGAGGAGATCATCCTGGATGTCGATGCCAGCGATGATCCGGTGCATGGCCATCAAAAGCTCAGCGGCTATCACGGCTATTACCGCCAGCATCAATACCTGCCCTTGTTCGTCTATGACGGGGCCACCGGCTTTCCGCTGGCGGCCTGGCTACGGCCCGGAGCGGTGCATGCCAGCCTGGGAGCCGTGGATATCCTCAACGCCATCGTTACCCGACTACGGAAGGCCTGGCCGGGCGTCCGCCTCAAGGTGCGCTCCGACAACGGCCTGGCGGTGCCCAGCCTGTATGACTATTGCGAGGCCAACGACCTGCCCTACGCCCTGGGCTATGCCAGCAACCCCGTGTTGCAGCGGGCCACGGAGCAAGCCTTGGCCGACGTGGAGTTGTATCACCGCCTCTACGGCCGCCGCGAGCCGGTGGTGCAACGCTTCGAGTCGTTGGCCGGTTATCAGGCCGACAGTTGGCCGCACCCCCGGCGGATCGTGGCCAAGATCGAGGTGACGCCGCAGGGCAGCCAACGACGCTTTGTCGTCACCAACCTGCAAGAAGAAGCGTCGGCGGTGTACCGGGATTTTTACGTGCGGCGGGGCAAGGTGCCGGAGCAGCCGATCGGCGAGATGAAGAACGGCTTACGGTCGGAGCGGCTGTCGGCCTGCGGCTTCTGCGCCAACGCCTTCCGCTTGCTGGTGCATACCTTGGCCTACGCCATCGTGGTGCTGTTCCGGGAGGCGTCGTCGTCGGTGCCGGAGGTGGCGACGGCGAGCGTGAGCACCTTACGTCAGCGCTTGTGGAAAGTAGGCGCGGTGGTGGTGACGGGGGTGCGGAGGATCTGTTTTCATTTTTCCGAGACGTGGCCGTATCGTGGGGCGTGGTGCCGGGTCTTGTCGGGAGTGACTGCCTTTGTCGCCGAGGTGGCCTCTGGTTGAGGCGTTGCGAGCAGCGGGGTCGGAATGGGGAAGGGGAGGGAAGCGTCGTTGGCGGACGATGCCGTATCGGGGTGCGCGGGGAGTGCGAAAAGGGGTAGTCTGGACAGCTGCCAGCGAGGGATGGCGCGTTGGCAGGAGCGAAGGGCGGCTCGACAATCACGATGACAACCTCTCGACAGCGTCTGACGCCTCCTCTGCTGAGACTCGGTGCGCAATTCGGGTTAGCCGACACTTTCCGAGAGTTGTTCGTTGCATGTTTGGAACGACGGGACTTCGAAGTCTACGGGTCGATCTAAGTCCGCTCGGGCCTAATCGGGTAGCCTATTCAGCCCATGCCGTCGGCGCTGAAACTGAGACGCCAGGATATCCTCGGAGTGGGCCGAGTACCGACGGGGAGATGGTTCTTTTCGGTTGGCGGCGCAGGGTCGTACCACGTCGAGAACGGCTTGGGCGTTTTTTAATGCCCCGTGGCAACCGGATGCGAAGGTAACGGGGAGGCGGGGCCATGATTGGCAAAAGCGCCGGTCGCATACACCTCCTCCAATTCGGGCAGGATGACGCACGGCAAGAGACGGCGTCGCTTCCAGAAGCGGATCGACCATCTCTGGTCAAAGGTCCGCCTTGCAGGGTAAAGGCAGGGGCCATGCGAAGGCCCATAAATGGATCTAACCTGTGGGGCGCGAGCCATGCCCTCTGGTGCCGAGCGCTGGGTCGAAAAAGACGTCGTCTTCGGATGAACCGGCGTATCGGCGAAAAGCGCGTTGTATGTGTCGCCGAAATGCCCTGTGCGGACAGTCGAATCAAGATGTTCGCCGACAGTTACGCGCAGGTAATAAGACAGTGGTGAGCAGGCGGAGAACCGGGACAAGATCGGGACAGTAGGGGTATGGCAAAAGAGCGAGGTGTCGCAAGCTTCCTATCCACAAAAGTTTGCGACACCTCGCTCTCTAGGAGCGGAGAGGGAGGGATTCTCTGACCGCTGGCCTGCTGCCATCTTCCGATCGTGGCAACTACAGGTATTCTATGTGTTTACGTCCGAGAATCAAGAGGAGAACGCCGATCGGTTTCTCTCGAAGGCTCCTTCCCAATGCCACAAAACCGCCACAAACCTTGCCCACCCTCTTCAGGTGGTCGTACTCCGGATCCCTTCCGAAAAGGCGATGCAGACAGAATGCCTCCCCTTCCCATGAGCCCTCCAGCACGGAACTGTCGGCACCGAAAGCTCGAAGGCACCTCCCACCCCCAACGGTGTTACGGTTTTTCCGTTGACTTCAAGCCGTCTCGATCCGCAACCTTGAACCGAGTATCCGTTCGGTCTTGCTTCACCCCAACGCAGACGGCGATCATCCTCGTTTCACTGGCCCGTGGAGTCTGGAAATGTTTTCCGTAACGAAAGTCGGTAGGAGCCTGATCCGTGTGCTTTGGTGCATCCTCCGCTTGTTCGCGCTACCGCCGAGCCAACTCGTTCTGGAGAACCTGGCCCTGCGCCAGCAACTGGCCGTCCTGAGCCGACAGCGACCACGACCAGCACTGTATCGACGCGATCGGCTCTTCTGGGTATTCCTCTCGCGGATCTACTCCGACTGGCCTCGGCGCTGATCGTCGTCCGGCCGGACACCGTCGTCCGCTGGCACCGGCAGGGCTTCGGCCTGTGGTGGCGGTGGAAGTCCCGAGCGAGTCGGGCGGGGCGTCCGCCGCTGGATAAGTCCATTCGTGCCTTGATCCATCGGATGGCCCGCGAGAACCCCACCTGGGGTGCGCCGCGCATCCAGGCGGAACTGCGACTGCTGGGTCGGGAGGTCGCCGAGGCCACTGTCGCCAAGCACATGCGGCGGCCCCATCAGGGCAAACCACCTTCGCAGACCTGGAAGACGTTTTTACGCGACCACGCTGGGATGCTGGCCGCGATGGACTTCT
This sequence comes from uncultured Planctomycetota bacterium, assembly GCA_963767535.1. GTDB lineage: Bacteria > Planctomycetota > Planctomycetia > Gemmatales > Gemmataceae > JAJPHU01. Next base: position 173,783 of record CAVYEC010000003.1, on the reverse strand, counting down.
TCGTGGTGCCCACCGTTGCCTTTCGCCTGCTGTACGTTTTTGTCATCCTCCGCCACGACCGCCGCCGCGTCGTTCACTTCAACATCACGACGGCACCGACGGCGGCGTGGGTCACCCGGCAATTGCGGGAGGCTTTCCCATTCGAGACGGCGCCGCTTTACCTGATCCGCGACCGGGACGGCATCTACGGCGAGGAGGTGCAGCGCTGCCTTGCCGGACTCCGCATCGAGGAAGTGGTCACCGCCCCCCGATCGCCCTGGCAGAATCCCTTCTGCGAAAGGCTCATCGGCTCCATCCGCCGCGAGTTGTTGGATCACGTCATCGTTCTCGGCGAGGAGCACTTGCGTCGGCTTCTCGCGGCCTACCTGGCGTATTATCACCAGGCGCGGCCTCACATGGGGTTGGGTCACAATTCTCCCGAGCCGCGTGCAGTGGAACCACCGGAGTATGGCCAGGTCGTCGCCGAGCCGATGGTGGGCGGCTTACACCATCTTTACTGCCGTTGCGGTTGAGCATCTGGTCGTTAGCCCCTCTCGCTCTTTCATAAGAGCAAGCGGAAGCTTCGCGTGTAGAGGTAAAACAGACGTTGCAGGGGTCTGATTCGATCCTGGACACTCTTTTGCTTCGTGCGGCGCCACTGCGCCTGAAAGGTTCCGGGTCCATGCTCACAGATACGCGCTCCGCCACCGGCTGCGCGACTAACCGAATGGCATTTTCAGGAGGGACAGGCGTAAGGCCTGCGCCCATATTGCTGCGCGATGTGTCATGGGGCCATAAGTTGAGCCGGCTCACCTTGCGCCAAGTTCAAAGGAAGGATTCGGCCTATCATCGAGCGGTTCCCCGCGAGTCAGCTGGGGTGTTGGATGTGCCGCTGGCTGTCGCTCGTGTCGGGATGGACGGAATTGTTGAACAGGACGGGGCGGAACAACAATCCATTTGCTTTCCCTGGTCCGACCTCTACAATAACAAAGCCTAGTAAGATCCAAATCGGCTCTGATAAATAGTTTACCTGAAGTCGATGGATGAAGGGCAATCCGGCCCTGCCGGGGGTATGCCGACGTGATCGAATACCCCGGAGTATTCGACCACGTCGGCTTTCGCTTTGCGTAGCAAGGGATGGACACAGCGCCACTCACATGAGGTGATCCGATGACTCTAGAGGGGATGATCGCACCGCCGAAGAAGCGAACACCACAGCAATGCCGGGACCTGGCCGCTTCGAGCCTGGGATATGCCTTGAAGGCCGTGGCGCTGTTTCGCAAGGGCCACCCGGACCCAGGGTGAGATCATTTCAACCTGCCCAATTGTCGGCGGCGACTTGATTTCGTCAAGGGATCAGGCCTACGATTCTCCGCGGTAAAGGCTGTCCTCACGGAGGAGAATCATGGCCCCTACCCCCATCGCCTTGTGCCAGTACCTCGACCGCCTCCCCGACCCCCGCATCGACCGCTGCAAGCGGCACCGGCTCCACGATATCATCACCATGGCCCTCTGCGCTGTCCTGGGCGGCGCCGACACCTGGCCCCAAGTGGCCACCTTCGCCCGCCGACGCCAGGACTGGTTCAAACGCTTCCTGGAGTTGCCCAACGGCATCCCCTCGCACCACACCTTTCGGCGGGTCTTCGACCGCCTGGCCCCCCAGCCCCTGCAACGCGCCCTGGTCGCCTGGCTGCACCACCTGAGCGAGATGCTCGGCGTCAAGCACATCGCCATCGACGGCAAGACCCTGCGGCACTCCGGCGGCGGCGCGTCGTCGCTGGACCGCCTACACCTGGTGAGCGCCTGGGCGACGGAGGCCAACCTGACCCTGGGCCAGGTGGCCGTACAAGACAAGTCCAACGAGATCACGGCCATCCCGCTACTCTTGGAACTGCTGGACTTGAAGGGGGCCTGGGTGACGCTCGACGCCATGGGCTGCTAGAAGGAGATTGCCCGTCAGATCGTGGAGGGGGGCGGCGACTATGTGCTGATGGTCAAGGGCAACCAGGAGCGGCTGCGGGACGACATCGTGGACTGCTTCGTGCGGACCTACGATGCGGATTGCCGGGATACGGCTTACACGAAGCACGAGACGGTGGAGGAGAGCCACGGTCGGCACGAGCGACGCATCTACGAGGTGATCGCGGAGCCGACGGGCATCCGCGACCGGCAGGCGTGGCCGAAGCTGCGAGTGATCGGCAAGTGCTACAGCGAGCGGACGGTCAACGGCAAGACCAGTTGTGAGGAGCGTTATTTCAGCGGGAGCCGGCGTTGCCAGGCCAAGCGTTACGGTGAGATCCTGCGGAACCACTGGCGGATCGAAAACAACTTGCACTGGCAACTAGATGTCACGTTCGGGGAGGATGCCAGCCGCATCTGTAGCCGCCACGGCGGGGAGAACATCGCCTTGCTGCGCCGCCTCGCTCTGGGGCTGCTCAAGGGGCATCCGGGCAAGGCGAGCATCCCGACCAAGCGCTACGAGGCCTCGCTCGACGTGGCCTTCCTGGAAGAGGTTCTCAAGCAGGGGCCGAAATTAGGCAAACCATAATGATCTCACCCTGCACCCGGACCTCTTCCGTCTGTTGGGCGCCGATGATGTCCGCGGCACGGCGTTTCTCTCGATCGTCCGTGCCTCTCACTATTTCGAGCCTGGCCGCGGTGTCAAGTTTAGTACCTACGCCTCGAAGGCGGCCTTGATGGATCTGATGCGTGCCGCCCGCCACATGTCATTGATCCGTGTGCCGGGAAACGTCCGCGGCAAGGACCGCGTCGCCGCCCTCGAGCGAGTTCGAGTCGTGTCCTTCGACCGCATGTATCCCGGCCGGGACAGCTTGCCCTTTGACCCGATCGATCCCCAAGCCGACCCGGTCCGTCGGCTTGCCGACACCGAGTGCAAAAGGAAGGAGATTAAAGCTCTTAATAAAGCCCTCGCCTTACTCCCCGAACGGTTGCAGCTCATCGTCCTCCAATACCACCTGCGCGGCCGATCTCTCGGGGAGATTGGGGGAGAGTTGGGGTTGTGCATGGAGCGTGTGCGGGTGCTGCGGGGGCGGGGTGAGGCACTCTTGCGACAGTTGTTGGGCGCGGAAGTCCACGGGCCATTGCCGGGACAACAGGGCCGCCATCCGAGAAGCCCGAGGGGCGCATGACCTGAGGCACGAGTAAATAAAACGCCCCCGCCCGCCGAGCAGAGGGTAGGGGCGTCCTGGGTTTTCTGTTAGTACCGACCACCACGGTCTCCGCCGTAACCGCCGTGGCCGTCACCCGAGCCGCCTCGCCCGCCACCGCTGCCCCGGTCTGAGCGTGGCTTGGCCTCGTTGACGGTCAGAGTCCGGCCATCCACCTCCTTGCCGTTGAGGGCCGTAATCGCTGCCTGCGCCTCGGCCTGGTTGTCCATCTCGACAAAGCCAAATCCTTTCGACCGGCTGGTCTCACGGTCCATGATGACTTGCGCAGATTGGACGCTGCCGTGCGGGGCGAACATCTGCTCCAGGCTGCCATCGGTCACGGTGTAGGCGAGATTGCCCACGTACACTTTTTTGCCCATGAGGGCCTCCAAAAAAAAACATATTGCGGCTGTACGTCCCTCCGTGGGACCGCATCGCGGCCGGAAACGCGGTTACGTGGGAGGAGAGAAGGCCGAATGGAAGTGGGTGACGACCAAAGAAGCGTTCGCAAGACCCAGGTACATTGTGATTATAGCAGGCTTGCGCCACGAAGATAGAGGGAAAGGGGAAAACACGAGGACTACTGCGACGGCCGCGACAAGTCCGCGAGCGTCGGCACCTTCCTGGCCATCGACATCCCGTAATAGCAGGTCCGGCCAATTCGCTTGAAGCCCATCTGCCGGAAGTAACGCCGCAGCTTGACCACCGACTGCCTCCTGCCCTCTGCTGTCTTCTGATGCGGCAGCCAGGACTTCGGAACCCGAAGCATGTCATAGGCGACGGGACGCAACGGTGCAATCTGACTGACGACCAATCCGCAGCCGCCCAGCAGGTCTACCATCTTGCGGGCCGGCCAGCAGGCCGAGTTTCAGACCGCCCCAGCGCGGATTCAACACAACGTAGTCGAGAACGAGCAGGTGGGAGTACATCCGGTTCGATCTCGCCCCCGGCGAAGCGTGCTGCGCCGTTGCCGCTGTCCTCATCCATCGCCACGAGGTAACAGGGTTCCCCGTGCTCAACCTCTGACCCACGCAACACTGTGCCTTTGTCGCCTGGAAAATAGTCCGATACGTTGGCCCCGTCCTTGACACGTACGCGATCGCCTGGCTTTAGCTCTCCGGTCATGTCTCAACCGTTCTGTGGGGGGCGATCGGTCAGGATCGCTCCGGGAGAGCTCAGGACCGCAGGAGTGAGGCACTTCTAGCCGCCGCTCGGCCGGGCGAACCAAGCGATCAGGGACGCGGCGGCGGCGAGGGTGAGAATACCCCCGGCGATGACCCCCGCCCCCCGGTGCTTTCGGGCGAGCCAGGTCAGCACCACCCATGCGGTGACAAATCCGGTGACGGCGGCGGCCGCGGTCAGCCAGGGACGCGCCTCCCGCGCTGGTGTGCTGAGAATCCCTATCCCGTAGCCGGCAAACCCGCCGAGAACGCCGCCGGCCCCCATCCCGAGGCGGACCGTGATCGCGCTCGCCACCTCCCTGCCCGCTTTCCTCGGCATCTCCCTGCGCTCTGTCATGGCAACCCCTTTCGGTCCCTACCCTTCTTGGCCGGCCCGGACGCACGCTGTGTGGTCAGTCGTTCGATACGTGTCCCAATGACCGCCTCCAAGTCACTTCCAGGGGGCAGGCTGTCCACATGGGACAGCACGTCCGTCATGGTAAGGTTGCGGCCGAAGTTCCGCCGAAACTCCTCAAACGCCTTCTCGGTTTCGAGGGCGGCGGTCTCCCGAGAGGGTGCATTGAGCGCGTCGAGGTACTTGACGATGGCGTCGCAGGTTTGCGCCTCCCGCGCTCCCTCCGAGGTCTTCTCGGCGACGTGGGCAACAGCCCTGTACTCAAGGGCCTCGATCAGCACTTCCAGTCTGGTTGCTATTTGTGCGTTCAAAGGGAACTCCTGAACTCGGGTGGTTGAAACCGTCCCGCCAGCCCCGCGTGGAGCAGGGGCGCGCGGCCAAAGGACGTTCGGTCAGTCTTCGCCCCGCTCGCGGCGCCCGAGGTTGACCAGCAGGACGAACACGGCCAGGCCGATGACGGACAGGACGATCAGCGTCATCCCTCACTCCCCCTCTTGCTTGCCGCCCTTCTTCGCCGCAGGCCCGTCCCGGGGTCGGTACTCCGCCGGTAGAAGCGGACGCCGCAATCGTGCGTGTCCCGCTCAATTTCGACAGCCTTGAAGAGGACGTTCCAGGCGTGGAGATTTCGGTCCATGAATACGAGGTACAAGACCACGCCGCTGAGGGGAGACCTTTTCGGCTCCTTCCTCCCCCTCCCCCTGTCGCCGGGGAAATAACCGGCTAAAGCCCTCGGAGAACCGAGTCTGCTCGACATGCCAGGAGTCACCCCGGAGCAGGGTAGCAGGTTTTTTCCGGCTTCTGCGGCCTTTGGAGGCAGGGGTACTCCTGTGTCACTCTTTTATCCGAATACTCGTGATCGAGGATGGTTTCGATCATTAGCGTCCCAATCGGTAGTTTCTTGAAGGGGATGAAGTTCCTGGTCAGGATCGCATGCAGCTTGTCAATGCCGTTCGGCATGGCCCCAAGACGCTTCAGTTCTCCTTTTCTTTCTTCCCTCGTCCGCACGAGTATTGTCATTGCCAAGCCCTGCGCTTTCCCGGAGTCCTCGTTTCGGTCGAGGGCAAAGCCGATCCCCGACAGCAAGTCTCGTCCTTGATCTTTCTGTGCTTGCCCAGCGAAATGGGTCTATTGGCTCCTCGCTCGGCGAGGGTGAAGAGAACGACCTCTTCGCCGGTCACGGTGCTGATGTCACTGTGCAGGCTCACGACCTTGACGCCGGTGACATTCCGGATCAGTGCTTCCGGAAGCTGTCGGGCCGTTTCGATGAGATGGGACCACGCTAGCTTGAGCAAGGTTCTCCCCTTCTCGGGGGGGAGCGACTTGACCAGTTGTTGTTCAGCGGCGGTCAAAACCCCGTGGAGCCGGACCACAATGAGATCACCGATCAGGAGGGCGTGGATGTTCTTCGGCCCCCGACCTCTGGAGTCCTGTTCAAAGCGGCTGATTCCTTCGCGGACGGCGGCTTCGATCTCGACTTGTGTTCTGATCGCAGAGTTGAAGCGCTCCCCATTCCCAAGCACACCCGGTTGCCGACTGGTCCGTACACTGGAAGACCTTCCGCTTTTCATGACAGGGCGCCTTCGGGCCTGCCGTCTTGGAAGGGGCGTTGTTGTACAACCGTCTTGAACAGCTCCAGCAGCGTCTCGAGGCTCACCGGCTTGACGAAGTAGTGGTCGAACCCCGTTTGCTGCTGACGCTGGCGGTCCGCCTCACTTGGGGTATATCCCGTCAATGCACACAACATCACGTTCTTGAATTCCGGCTTCTCTCGTAAACGCTGTGCGACCTGATAGCCGTCCATGCCCGGCAAGCCAATGTCCAATAGCACCAGGTCAGGGCGAGAAGCCGACGCCATCTCCAGGGCGGTCGGGCCAGTGCGAGCCACCTGAACCTCGTGCCCATACAGCCGTAGCAAGAGGTTCAGGCTGTCAGCAGAATCGACGTTATCTTCCACCACAAGGATTCGCAGGGGGCGTCCGGTATGCTTGCCCGGCTCCAAGACGGTCTTCGCTTGGTGCCCTGGCGTGGCGGACACCACCGGCAGCTTGACCGTGAACTCGCTGCCCTTGCCAAGACCGCCGCTCTGCGCTAGCACCCTGCCTTCTTGCATCTCCACCAAGGTGCGCACCAAGGCCAGTCCGATGCCCAGCCCGCCGTGCGACCGGCTGAGTGCGCCATCCACCTGAGTGAACAGCTCGAAGATGCGAGGCAGCATCTCTGGGGCGATGCCGACGCCGTTGTCCCGCACCCGGATCACCGCTTCGGACCCTTCCTGCTGGACGCTCATCCGAACGAGCCCACCCGCATCGGTGTACTTCGCCGCATTGTTCAGCAGGTTGACGACGATCTGCTCCAGCCGGGCCGGGTCCGCTTCCACCCACACCGGTCCGGTCGGCAGCGACACGGAGAAATCGTGCTTGCGGGCGTCCAGGAGCGGGCGGGCTGTCTCGGCGGCACGGTTGACAACGACCCGCAGTTCCACCTTTTCCTTGGTAAGCCTCAGCTTCCCCTTGGTGATGCGGCTGATGTCCAGCAGGTCGTCCACGAGGCGCACCATCTGCAACACTTGGCGGTTGATGATGTTTCCGGCCTGCTCGATGACCGGGTCGTCCGTCCTCATCTGTCGCAGGATGCTCAAGGCGTTGAGAATGGGCGAGAGCGGGTTGCGCAGCTCGTGGGAAAGCAAGGCCATGAACTCTTCCTTGCTGCGGTTGGCCTCGGCTAGGTCGTCGGCCCGCTTCTTTTGGGCGTCCTGCGCCTGGATGTCGGTGAGGTCGTGCATCACCCTGGCGAACGACCGGACCTGTTTATTTTTACTGTGTCCTCCGCTCTGCTCGCTCGTAACTTCTTGGCCTATAACCTTCTTTCAGTGATCGCCAGCCGCTGAAAGGAGCTCGCCGATGGAACGACGTTTTCGCGTCCGCCTGGCCCAATTGCTCGACGATGCCCACGTCCCGCCCACCCTGCTCCGGGGCGTCCTGCCACGACTGCAGACCTTCCTGCAACCCTTCCTCGACGCCCTGCCAACGCCCCCGCAACAGGCCAACGCCCACCACTACGTCCAGGGACTCTTGTCCGACCTCGGCAGCAAGAATGTCGAATCCATCGCCTACCTCCATGACCGCGAACGCCAGGGCTTGCAAAAGTTCATGGGACAAGCCGACTGGGACCATCAGCCCCTGCTGACCGAACTGGCACGCCAGGTAGGAACCGAATTGGGCCGGGACGATGGTGTGTTGGTCTTCGACCCTTCCGCCTTCCCCAAGCAGGGCAAGGAGTCCGTCGGCGTGCAAAGGCAGTGGTGCGGCCGCCTGGGCAAGGTCGATAACTGTCAGGTCGGCATCTACCTCGGCTACGTCTCCCGCTCGGAACATGCCCTGGTCGATGTCCGCCTTTACTTGCCCAAGGAATGGGCCCGGCGGAAGCGTCGCCGCCAGAAGGCCGGTGTGCCGGCGGATGTCCGCTTCCGCACGCGGCATGAACTGGCTTTGGAAATGCTGGACGAGCGGGGACCATTACTGCCGCATGCCTGGATCTCCGGGGATGACGAGTTGGGCCGTTGCTCGTGGTTTCGCGAGCAATTGCGGTCACGCGAAGAACGTTACCTGTTGGCCGTTCCCTGCAACACGTCGGTGCGGGACCTGACGGCGACCGCTCCGCCCTCGGCAAGAGGTGGCCGGCGGCGGCGTGTGCCGTTTGTATCGGTGCAGCAGTGGTGTGCGGCCTTGGCGGAATCGGCCTGGGAGACGGTCGAGGTCCGCGACGGCGAGAAAGGCCCGCTGGTGGTGCAGATGGCGTGGACGTTGGTGCAAGCCCGCACGGAAGGCCGGGTGTCGGATGTGCCGGAGTTATTGGTGGTGTTCCGTGAGCGGCAAGGCGATGGCTCCTGCAAGCACGACTACCTGCTATCCAATGCTCCGCTGGCCACGGAGGTGTCCGAATTCGCTCGTGTGTTCAAGGCCCAACACCGGATCGAGGAGTGCCTGAGGCGTGCCAAGGGCGAGGCGGGCCTGGGCGATTATCAGGTGCGGACCTGGTCGGGTTGGCACCACCATCAGACGTTAGCGTTGTTGGCGACCTGGTTCCTGACGGAGGAGACCAGGCGGGGAAAAAAGGCAGACGCCGGCGTTGACGGTGCCGCAGGTGGCGGCTTTGCTGGCGTGTTTGCTGAGCGAGCGTTTGGGGTATCACCGTCCGCCACGGAGTCGGCGGCGGATGAGCCGTCGTTTGCGTCGCAACGAGGAAGCACGTCTTTATCACTGGCGACAACGGAAACGCTTGCCACCGCGACGCTTTAACCAACGGACTTGAGGGACACAGTAAAATTATGCTCGTCTCGAAGGGGTGTGACGGTGGCCCGGCACCAAAACCGGCTGCCGTCCTTGCGAACTTGCCAGCGCACGCTGTCGGCCCGACCTTCCGCCAATGCCGTCCGGAGTTCATGCTCGGGCTGGCCGTTGCGAATGTCCTCCGGCGAGAAGAGGCGGGAGAAATGTTGTCCGATGATTTCGCTCGACTGGTAGCCGAACAGCCGTTCCGCTCCGGGGTTCCAACACATCAGACGCCCATCTTGTCCAAGCAAGAAGATGGCGTACTCCCTCGCATCGGCCGCCAGCAGGTCGAAGCGCTCCCCCAATTGTTGCGGCGAGAGGTTGTTCATGTAATCCTCGTTCATGACCGCTCCTTTCCGTGCGTCATTTGGCCGGGCACCAGCCCTCGGTCTGAGCCTTTGTTCAACGGGTGGTCACGTTGGAGAGGTCCCTATCGCCCGCTAGGAGTAACTATCTCTTCGTTGACAACGCCGAATCGGCTCTCCTTCTGCCGGCCGACCGGGTTCGTCCGGATCAAACGCAAAAAGCCGACCGGGTGGAACGACTTTGTCGTGGTTCCACCCAGTCGGCTTACTCTTCAGCCGGCCCCCGCCTGATGGCGGTTGCCGTTCGTTTAGTCTGCCGAGTTTCCTCGCCAACTCATGATGATACGGTTTCCTCTCCGGAACGCAAGGAGTTTGTGGACAATCTCTTGATGTTTGAGCGGAAGACTACGATAGCGAAGCGATGCTATTGGTTCTTCGCTTGGCGGTACAAAGGCGACTGGGCCAGGGTGAAGAGGACGACTTCCTCGCCGGTTGAGGTGCTGATGTCGTGGTGCAGGCTCAGCACCTTGCTACCGGTGACCTCCTGGATCATCGCCTCCAGGAGGGGCCGCGCCGTCTCGATGAGGTGGGTGCGTACCTGCTTGAGCAGGTCCCTGCCCTTCTCGGGGGGGAGCGACGTGACCAGTTGCTGTTCGGCCGTGGTCAGGACACCCTGGAGGCGGACGACGAGGAGATCGCCGAGCAGGTGGGCGTGAATGTCCTTGGGGCCACGACCCATGTATTCCTGTTCAAAGCGGCTGATCCCTTCGCAGATCGCGGCTTCGATCTCGCCCTGCGTTTTCATGCTAACCTCGAAAGTTACCTCACCCAGTACCCAGTGGGAGCCCGCACGGGCGATAGCATAGTAGTTCCTCCAGAATAGGCGTCAGCAGATCCCAGGTAATCTGAGGGATAGGATACGCAGCGCGGAACCAGGATACCTCTTGCTTATTCCACTACGAAGTGTACAATGAATAGTGCCTAAAAGAATTCAAATCCTCTCTGATAAATGGTTGATTGGAAGTCGTCGGATGACTAGATGAGGGGCAACCCGGCCGTGCGGGGGGCCTGTTGACGAGTAAGCCGACGCGGTCGAATACCTCCGGGTGTTCCACCGCGTCGGCTTTTTTGTTTCTTTCAGGCATCTCACAAAAAGAGAGAAACCCTATGAGCATCTGGCAAGGGATCACGCAGGGCGTGAAGGCGGTCGTTCACCCAGGTCCGGGTCGGTTCGTCGCCGGCGGCCTCCCGGTGCTCTGCCCTCACTGCCAGGCCGAGGAATTCATCGAGGGTTCGGCGCTGCTAAGCACGGTGGGCATCTCGTTCGCTCACCTCAACTGGGCGACGGAGAAGAAAGTCACGAATTTGATGTGCGACAACTGCGGCCTGATTCAGTGGTTCGGTGCAACGCCGCAGAGGCAGAACCACGTTCGATCTGCACCGATAGAGTACGACCTGTCCTGATTCAATGGCCTAATTCAATGGCCTAATTCAATGGCGAGCCAAGTTGTGCGCGGACGTGAACGAGGTCAGAAAGCGAGCGGGGCGACACGGACGGGTCCCCCCGGGTTACTTGGGTTTTTCACCACAGAAGATAAGGAGACTACAATGCACGCCATCTCCGAACTGCGACAATGGTTTCTGGAGTGGCTCGATGGCGACAACGGGCAATTTAACGACGAGGCTGTCGCCAAGTTAAAGGAACTGTGCTCCTGCACCGACGAGCTGCCCGCAGGCTATTGCCAGCACGGAAGGCTCCACGTGCCGTTCGGTGTTTCCTACGGCGTCGCCGCACAGCACATCCTCGGCAAAAAAGATTGACGAGAGATTGAGATTCGGGCAGGCGAACCGCCTTGCCCGCCAACAACTTGGGGAGGTTTCAGCTATGTGGATGATCGGCACGGCAATCGGCCTGGGTGGCGCCCTGGCACTGGTCGCCTTGTACCTGTTGAGCTGCATCCGTGTCCTGAACGAATACGAACGCGGTGTCATCTTCCGCTTGGGCCGGGCCATGCCCAAGCCCAAGGGACCGGGGCTGATCATGGTCTTCTGGCCCGTCGATCGCATGATGCGCGTGGACTTGCGGACCATAGCAAAAGTCATCGAGCCTCAGGACATCATCACCCGGGACAACGTCTCGGTGCGTGTCAATGCCGTGCTCTATTTTCGGGTCGTTGATCCGATGCGGTCCGTGCTGGAGGTGGCGGATTTCTTGTTCGCCACCTCGCAGGTGGCCTTAACGACCTTGCGCAGCACGTTGGGTCAGGCCGAACTCGATGACCTGTTAACGGAGCGGGATAAGGTGAACCGCCGCTTGCAAGAGATCATCGATGGGCACACGGAGCCGTGGGGGGTGAAAGTCTCCGTCGTGGAAGTCAAGGACGTAGACCTCCCCGAGCCGATGAAGCGGTCGATGGCCCATCAGGCGGAGGCCGAACGCGACCGGCGCGCGAAGGTCATCAACGCGGAGGGAGAGTTCCAGGCCGCGGACAAACTCCGGCAAGCCGCCCAGATCATGACTCCCTATCCCATGGCGATGCAGATGCGCTACCTCCAGGCTCTCGCGGAGGTAGCCTCGGAGAAGAATTCCACCATCATCTTCCCGTTGCCGATCGAACTGTTGGCGCCGTTCCTGAGGAGTGGCCGGGACGGCGCGAGTGCTGCCGCGCTGACGAGTGGGCGACCCGAGGACGCATCCCCAGGAGTGAAGGATGCGGCCCAATCCGAGAAGACTATACCGGGGTCGGCGCAACTCCGGCAACGGCGCGAGGAAACGGCCGGTAGCATGGTCACCTGAGTTTCTGGAGGTCCCGACCAGGGCAGGTCACCCACGAGTATCTTGGAGGGATCGTCAATAATAGTTACGACACCGACAACATCACGATCTCGTTGAACTGGCAGGACGACTTCTTTCGCCACTGGATTATCGGCCTGGGGTCGGGCGATCTGCATATGCAAACGATGGGCGGGCGGGGCATGGAAATGAACGTGGTGAATGTACTGTTTGTGGGCGCCAAGATGTCCAAGATCCAGCGCTTAGTAGCGACCGAACCCGACTTGCCCGAACAGGCGTGATCGTGTGTTTCATGAAGTATTTTCCCCGGAAACGGTAAACCAAGAGAAAGCAATGGCGGTACCCGTTCATGGGGCGAGCTTATTCAGGCCCATGAAACTGATCACCTACCTGTTTCCGAGTCGAAATCAGGGAACAAGCGACCCGAAATCCAGCAACCGGGTCCGATACAATGATGCGCTTCTCTTCGTCATCGAGAGGAGTTATTTCAAGCATCATATCTGCCCAGCCCGTCGGCGACGTGATATGGGAACAACCTTCGCATACCAAGTGAAGCTGGCCACCTCGCTCGGTCTTCGTGATCTGTAAATGCAGTTGCGAATGCGAGGCGGCATAATACCACAATCGGGCATTGCCACCTTGCCAGGGAGCAACAGCCTTTCTCACAGCCTCAATCATATCTCTCGTCCACATTGGGCTACCTCGCAAGACCATTGCGCACTCGGATGCTCTCGCCACATGAACGGGACTTGATGTTGGCGGTCGGCCTGCAACCCGTTGTCACGCATTCGTCACCACTCACCGCATGGCGTGTTTCGCCACACGAGGCAGTCACGCCAACGCTTATTCGGCCTGGAATTCACGCCGCTGCCATGCGGGGGCCGACCTTCGGCAACAGTGAGGGAGCAGCCTTGCCCTCCATGTGGGCTCGGCAACACGCCGCCAGATACCCCAAGAGGCCACGGCCTTGCTGCCGGCAAGTCTCCCGGACACTCAGGATTCGCTCGACGAACCGGCTGCCCCGGCTGCTATCCGTACCGCCGCTCCCCTTCCGCCACAGCACGGCGTGTCGTAAAGCACGTTCGGCGGCATTGTTCGTCGGCTCGACGCCCCGATGCCACACGAAGGTCCATAACTTTGGCTCGTGGGCGAGCAATTCACGGCACGTCGCCGCCGTCTTGGGACAGCCGCAAGCCGCTCCCTGGACCAATGCCTCACGGACCTCCGCCCGCAGCCCACTGATATAGACCTGAAAGCTGGAACGGCGCAGCGTGCCGTCTCGGACTCGATGCCACCAGGCGAACATCCGGTCGGACAGGTCCAGCAATTGCTTCCCGATACCTGCCCCGCTGTTCTGCCGATCAATCATCGCCTGAAAGTCCCGACGCAGGTGCGACCAGCAGAACTGGCGGCGGCGGAATCCGTTGTACGACTTCCAGCGATCTGACGTGACCACCTGCTGATAGGCTGAGCCGAGCAGTGCCCTGGCGACCTTCCCGCTGCGGGTAGCCGCAATGTGGAAGACCGTCACCAGGGGCGTGACGGCGACCCACAACCACGCCTTGTGCATTGCCTCTCGCCAGGACGTTTCATCGACGTTGGCGTGCTGTGTGCGGACATACTCTTGCAACTCGGCCATCGGCTGGGCCAAGGCGTCGGCAGTGGACCGCTCCAGCTTGGCGACCATCCCCGTCGAGATCGATAGGCCGAACAGGTCGTAGGCCAACTGCCGGATGGGACGCTTCCCCAGGCGGTAGCCCCCGGCCAGGACAGCCAGGTGGGCTTGCAACCTGGGGCCGAAAGCCCCGGCCGGCACGCCGGTGGGCAACGAGGCGCAGGTGCGGGTGCCGCAGGCCGGGCAGGTGAGCCGGTGCAGGGTAACGCCCCGGCGGATCACGTGATTGACATGTGATTTATGGTGGATGGCATCCGTTCCCTTTTTCGGAGGATGTCACCATGTCCGCCTTGTCCTCTCGCTCCCGTTCTGACGCCGCTGCAACCCAGCGCTGGACCGAACGCCTCGAACGCTTCGCGGCCGGCAACCGTACGGTCGTCGCGTTCTGCGCCACCGAAGGCGTGTCCGAGTCCAACTTCTACCTGTGGCGCCGACGGCTCGCTCAACCGTCCATGCCCACCCCAAACGAACCGAAGGTGGTGCCCATCCGCCTCACACCACCTCCCGCCCCCGCGACGCCCATCGAACTGGCCCTCCCATCCGGGGCCGTTGTTCGGTTCCCCGCCGATGTCCGCCCGGAACTCCTCGTCGCGATCCTGCGCGGATTGGAGGAGCGACCATGTTGACCGTTCCACCTACCACCAAACTCTGGTTCGCCTCCGCCGTTGATCTACGCCTGGGATTCGACGGCTTGTCCCAGTTGGTCCGCACCCAACTCTCCGCCGATCCGCTCTCGGGCCACCTGTTCGTGTTCACCAATCGCTCGGCCGACAGGGTCAAGGTTCTGTACTGGGGCGGTCATGGTTTGTGTCTGTGGTGCCAGCGATTGGAAGCCGGGCGTTACCACTTCCCTGAAGCCACGGCCGCCGGGATCGAACTGACCGCCGCCCAGTTCGCCATGATCCTCGACGGCATCGACCTGTCCCGCGTCCGACGCTTCAAACGCTTCTCTCCACCCGAAGCAAAATCTTCGCGCTACCCGCCGGCCTGATCGGTGTTCAAAGGGCATGGATGCCGCAGCACCACTGGTCGATTCCTCTCTGCCGGCCGACGTTCCCACGCTCCAGGCGATGGTGCGGGAGTTGCTGGCCCGCAACCAGCAACTCGAAGCCCGGATCGCCGAACTGACGGCCAAACTGGACGCGGCCCTGAAGCACCGATTTGGTCGCCGCAGCGAGCGCCGCCCACCACCGCCCACGACCGCCGCCGGGGAGCCGCCGCCCCGGCGCGATGAACACGGACGCTCGCCGCTGCCCGAACATCTCGAACGTCGCGAGGTCATCCACGACCTGACCGAGGCCCAGAAGTTGTGCCCGTGCTGCGGTCGGTCGCGGGCGTGCATCGGGGAGCAGACCACCGAGCAACTGGACCTGGAACCCGCTCGGTTTTTCGTCCTCCGCACCGTCAAGAAGAGTTACGCCTGCCGGCACTGCAATCCCCAGACCGTGCCGGGCGAGCAACGCCTCCAGACCGCTGGCCCCGCTCAGGTCGGCCCGATTGCAAAGGGGTTGTGCGGTCCGGGGCTGTTGGCCCACGTCGTCACCGCCAAGTTCGCCGACCACACGCCCGTGCATCGACTCGCCGGCCAACTGGCGAGGTCGGGCGTGACGATCGCGTCCTCGACGCTGGGTGACTGGCTGTTCCGGGCGTCGGAGTTATTGACGCCGCTCTACAAGTTGATGCATCGGCGGTTGCTGCTGTCGCGTGTGATCCACGGCGACGACACCGGTGTGAAGTTGCGGGTGCCTGGTTCGAATCGCACCAAGAAGGCGCACCTGTGGACGTGCATCGGGGACGCGGACTATCCGTACGTGCTGTTCGACTTTACCAGTGACTACACGGCCCAAGGGCCGGAGCGGTTCCTGGCCGGGTACGCGGGTTACTTGCAGGCGGACGCGCTGGCCCAGTATGAGGGGCTTTACCGCGACGGCCGGGTGAAGCACGTGTGTTGCGTCGCTCATGCCCGGCGCAAGTTCGTGGCCGCCGGCGACGCTGGCGACGAACGGGCGAGCAAGGCGCTGGAGATGATCGGTCGCTTGTACGCCGTCGAACGGTCGTTGCCGCCGTTGCTGCTGCCCTCGGACGACCTGGCGCAACGGGACCAGCGCCAGCAGCGTGAAGAGCAACGTCGCCAATTGCGGCAACGCGACGCCGAGCCGGTGTGGGGAGAACTGTTGATGTGGCTCGACGAGCAGAAGCCAGGCGTGTTGCCGAAGTCGCCGTTGGGGAGTGCGATCGGGTACGCCTGGAACAACTGGGATGCGTTGAAGCGATACCTCGAACAGGGCTTCCTGGCGCTGGACAACAACCTGAGCGAAAGAACGCTTCGCGTGATCGCACTGGGCCGTAATGCCTGGGGCGTCATCGGAAGCGAAGTGGGCGGGCAGACGGCAGCGGTGTTGTACTCCGCCGTCGGCACCTGCAAGCATCTGGGGATCGACCCGTTCGCGTACCTCCGCGACGCACTGCCGGGGTTGTTCGCGTTGGGCGAGACGCCGACGGCGGAGCAACTGCTCGACTGGTTGCCGGATCGTTGGCTATTGAAGCGGGCGCGAGGTCAACTCGTCCGAGATGCGACCGACAAGTAAACCTCGATCCATCAACGCGCTTCAAACCCGCTGGTCTACGATCAGTGGGTCCAAGCCCCGTGCGCTACCAGCCGACGAGCGACGTGATTCGCCGGGGCGTTACGGTGCAGGCGATACTCCGTCACCTCGGCTTGGACGGGCGGTATCTCGGCGACCTGGTGCCTGCGGGGCTGCGGGTCTTCGCCGTGAAGGGCTTGCCCGCACTTGCGGCAGGCCGAGGGCATCAGGGGGATGGTCTGCTTGACCTGCTCGGGGGGCACCAGGGAGCGTTGCTGGCGTGCGTGGCCGGGCTGCCCTCCCTTCTTGCGGCCCGACGAGGGCTCGGGCGGTCGGCGTTTGACGTGGGGCGGGTCGCTGGACGGCGGGCGGGAGGAGTTGGTGGAGTTCTGGTTGAGGCGTTCGGCAAGTTGATCGACCTTCCGCTGAAGGGCTTGCAACCGCTGCTCATATTGCTGGATGAGGGCCAAGATGGCCGCCTGGGCGGCAGGCGGTATCTGGTCCCAGAGGTCAGCAGGAATTGGTGGAACAGGGGGCATATCAACATTTTACGGCCAGTAGAGGCACGGACAAGTTCGGGTCGTGAACGGCTACGCAATGGCGAATATCTGCCGAGGTGAAGGAGGGATGCCATGAATTCGGAAGATCAGCACCATGTTGTTCGCCTCGCGGCAGCCCCGAATCCGTTCCAAGCCCACATCTGGCAGCAAGCGCTCGAGCACGAGGGCATTTTTTGTCAAGTGCTTGGCGACTACCTGGACGCCGGCATCGGCGACATTCCGGGCTTCTCGGCCGAGGTCTGGGTCGAGGCCGCGGACCTTGCTCGGGCCGAGGCGATCCTCCGTCAACATCGAGACCGTTCTGAAGAGGCTGCTCAGTCGGAGGGAAACTCGTAAGCCGTAAGTTCCACGTGCTCGTGTCCGGACGCCTCCCCCTGCGGGGATACCAAGGACCGCTCAGGTTGCTCACGAAAGAAAGGGAGGTGGTTCATGGCGACAATGGATCGAGACACGGGGGTGGGCGTCTTCACGGACTTCACGCACGCCGAACAGACCATCGAGGAGTTGCGGAGCAGCGGATTCACGTCCGACCAGATTGGGTTCATTGCGGACGATCCGGCAAAGATGGAGGCTCCCCCGGTGGAGTCGGGCACACAGGCGGGGAAGGACACGGCCGTCGGGGCTACCGTCGGCGTGGTCCTCGGCACCGCCTTGGGCTTGGCGGTGGCCGCGGTTGTCCTCCCGGTTGCGGGCCCGGTGATCGTGGGCGGACTACTAGCCGGGGCCTTGGGCGGGGCGGTCACGGGTGGGGCGAGCGGAGGGATCCTCGGCGCCCTGATCGGCCTGAACATTCCGGAGGCAGAGGCTCGTCACAGCGAGCAGCAGTTTCACTCGGGCCGCTCCCTGGTCACCGTCCATGCCGGCGACCGCTACGAGGAGGCGGTCGCCATCCTGCGCCGCATGGCGGAACGACCGGACCACCATCACTCCCGGCACCGGACGTACGATCTGTCGAGTGATAGCGCCTCCGGGGACGGTGCCGGCAGCGTCTTCGTCCCCCGGCCTTGAGCATGGACAGTGGGCGCGCCCGCCAGAATCGCTGCCGTGGGGTTGGCCCTGTCGGGCTGCCGATGAACCGTGGGTCCGCTTTGACAACCAGTTGAATCGCAGTCGTCGGAAGACTGGGCGAAGGGCAACCTGGCCGTGCCGGGGGGCTTGTTGACGAGTAGGCCGACGTGGTCGAAAACCTCCGCGTTTTCCGCCACGTCGGCCTTTTTGTTTGTGAGCGCGAAACGGGCGCAACCACCGAGGAGGAAAAGGATGGACAAGTCTAAATCAACCATGGCCCAACAGATTGCCCAGGCGGCAATCGCGTTCGAGCAGCGCCGAACGGGCAACCACGTGCCCAAGTCGGTGACTGTGGTCCTGAGTGAGGGCACCCTCGTGATCACGATGCACGAGGCCTTGTCGCCGGCCGAAAAGGAGTTGGCCAAAACTGCGGCAGGCGCCGCTCAGGTGCAGGAGTTTCACCGGCAGCTGTTCGCCAGCTCGTCCGAGTCGCTGCGGCAGGAGATCAAGCGGATCACCGGGATGGAAGTGCGCGAGGCGACCGCGGAAGTCGAGCCGGCGAGCGGCGCCGTGGTGCAGGCCTTCACGACCGGCACCGTGGTCCAGGTGTTCCTGCTCGGCGGTAACGCCCCGACGGAAACCTGGAGCGGCAATCGCGAACAGGTCAAGGAGCACGTTTCTTCGGCTGACGGCCATAGCCAGGATGCGGACAGGCACAGCAAGACCAGACACGTGCACTCGCAAAAGTGAACGAGCACGGAGAGCCTGTCGTCAGAAGGTCAGAAGCTTCCCGAGCGACTTCACGGAAAGACGGCTTCTGACCGCTGGCGAGGAAGGATGGCACGTCCCCGCCCCACCCTTCCTCGCTGAGCCCGACCGATCTCGATTGTGATCAGCGGTATTTGTGACCTGTCAAGTGGCTTAAGGATACGAAGGAGCGCACTCATGCACACACACCACCATAAGCGTGCAACACCGGGCACAGTCTGGTCCGACTGGACCGACAACGCCAACAGCCGTCGCCTCTGGCGACAAGGACCGCAACGCCCAGTTGGTCTCGGCGGAAGAAATTCGGCTCTGCGCCTACCGGAAATGGGAGAGCGCAGGAAAGCCGACTGGGGACGGCATCCAATTCTGGGTGGAAGCGGAGCATGAACTGGTGCAAGGAAAGTAGGCAGTAGCTTTCCGGGCAATCGCTGGTGCTTCTGATCGCCGTGTTCGCTAGCTCGGGCGCCGGTGCGGTCAAGGGAAAGGTCCCGTGGGAAGAGATCGAGTAAACGGGGTCAAGTTGCCGGCGGCTTGATTGGCTGGAGCATCCTTTTTCCAAGGAGGTATGTCATGAATTGGGATCAGATCGCGGGCAACTGGAAGCAGTTCCAGGGCAGAGTGAAAGAGAAGTGGGGCAAGCTGACCGACGACGACTTGACAGTCATTGCCGGCAAGCGCGACCAACTGGCCGGGAAGCTCCAGGAGCGCTACGGCTACGAGAAAGGGCAGGCGGAAAAGGAACTTGACGAGTTCTCGCATGCGCTGAAGCCGTAAGCGCTCCCGGGCCGCTCGGCACGGTCGCTCCCAAGTAGGGGCGACTGTGCCAGGCGGGGGGAAGGGGAATACCGGTCTCCGCCTCCTTTCCCACTTTTTCTTCGCGGCGGACTTACGGACCCGTGTTGACCCGCGCGGAGCGAGCACGAACGGGTCTGGCTTTGAGAAAGGTGAATACTCATGAAACGCACATTCGCTGGTCTGCTGATGGTGGCACTGGTTGCCTTGGTCGGCTGCGGCGGCAAGGACAGTGCGGGCGGGCCGGGGGCAACCAACCCAACCGCCAAGAAACCCCTTTACGGGCCGGTCGACAACACGTTCGATCTCACCGCGACGTCAACCAGCCTCAAGCAGGGGGAGACGAAAGCCATTTCGATTGGCATCAGGCGGGGCACCAACTTCCAGTAGGACGTCACGCTCAAGTTCGCCGACGTGCCGCAGGGCGTGACCCTCGATCCCACCAGCCCCGTCATCAAGCACGGGGAGACGGAAACGAAAGTCACACTCAAGGCGGCGGCCGACGCCTCGCTGGGTGAATTCACGATCAAGGTGATCGGGCACCCGACGAAGGGAGCCGACGGCTCGACTGAGTTCAAAATCACCGTGGCGAAGGACCCCGAGGTGGCCGCCAAGGCGAAGCGGGACGAATACGCCCGCGAGATGCGCAAGCAACTGGACGTACTCGACGCGAAGTACGCGGAGTTGAAGGCCAGCGCCGCCAAGGCCGAGGGCCAGGCCAAGAAGGATCTGGAGAAGAAAGTCGAAGAGGCAAAGGTGAAGCGCGACACGGCGGCCAAGAAGCTCGACGAGCTGAAAGAGGCAGCCCCCGACCGCGGGGAGAAGATCAAGGACAGTGTAGGAAATGCCTTCGACGATCTGAAGAAGATGTTCAAATAGCCGGGAAAGTCCGAAGTGGGCCTTCCTCGAAGGACCGGCGTTTCCTCTTCAGAAATGCCGGGCCTTCCCATGGCCATGCGGGGTTCCTTCCGCCTTTCCCGCGGCTCGGCGGCCGGAAAAGAGTGTGCCTGTTCTGAATGGCATCGAACACCCCCGTGGGGCAAGGTGACGAAAGAGGAGTCGTTATGAAAGGCTTTGTGCAAGACATCGAGGGTCTCGCCGTCAAGAATGGCGATTTTCGCCAGGTGCTTTACACGTCAAAGGACTGGCAACTCGTCGTCATGGCGTTAAAGCACAAGGAAGAGATCGGGGCGGAATTCCACAAGCTCGACCAGTTCTTTCGCGTGGAGGAGGGGACCGGTGAGGCGGTTCTCGATGGCGTTCGCACGGCAATCAGGTTGGCTGCGAGCACCGTCCTGGTTCTTGTGGGGCTTCGTTCAGGTTCCGCCTGACAATGGCGCTGCTGCGGGAAAGCGAAATCGCGGAGGTCTCATGGCTCAGCTACTGCGAGTTGTGATTCTCAAGCCCAGCAAGTACACGGCGGACGGTTACGTGGAGCGCTTTCGCCCGGCACAGTGTTCCGGCATGAGCCGGACTCAAGAACGAATCCCTCAGCCCCAGAAGGAGATACCTATGAAGTGGCAGTCGGCGAGCGGCATGCCGGTGACCAGCAAGTGCGAGTCCCGCCTCCGGGTCTATTGCCCTGAGAGCGGGGAGGAGGGCTGGGCCGACGTCCTGACCTGGGTCGACCGCCGGCCGGTCTTCGGCAAGACAGTCTACCAGGAGCATCCCCAGTACGACGTGTGCGGGTGCCATTCCGGGCCGGACCGTCCCGCCACCATCGACCCCGACGCCGTGGTCGGCTGAAAGTCTGGTCCCCACGAGCGGGGTAACGAGCCCTGTCCACCGTTGCACAGCGGGCTGGGCTCGCGACCCTTCACTCCTTGCGAACGGCGGCGAGGCCGCCGTCGCAGACTTGGAAGACTCGGGTAACGGAGGTTCGATCCCGGTTGGAGCGGCTGGATTTTACCCCATCTGCTGGGTGCTGCGGTCGAGCGGCCGCACGGCCTCGGCCTGGGATCCTTGGCCGCGTAAGAGGGCATCGAGAAGCTTGAGGACCTCGCGTTCCTCCTGGCTCAGGGGGATCCTCCGGCGGGGGCGGCGGCGACGGATAGGCTCTGTGGTGTCGCCCGCACGCCGGACGTGTTCCTCCCAGAAATGCCATCATGGCAGGAATGCTCACTGTTTCATAGGTCCTCCTTTCGTTTGACGGTCGGTGTCGAAATTTCGCCGCTCCACTCCAACGGCATTATCGTTTCCTGCTTCCTATTCCTCCGTAACGGCCTCGACACGCAACCGAAAGCAGCCCGACAGGGCTTGCTTCTCTTCCCCGCCAACTGCGATCCTGATCTTGCGATCGCTTGATCTCAACAAGGATTCAGTCGGAGCGGACAAACGGGCATGGGACTGATTCGCCAATTTCAATGCCTTGTCCGAGTGTGGCTGTTGTCCCGCAGCCAACTCATCCTGGAAAATCTGGCTCTTCGTCAGCAACTGGCCGTGCTAAGCCGGCAACGCAAACGACCACCGCTGCGGCAACGCGATCGGCTCTTCTGGGTTATCCTTTCGCGACTTTACTCCGACTGGCGTTCGGCGATTGTCCTGGTTCAACCCGATACCGTCGTGCGTTGGCATCAACAAGGATTTCGCTTGTTCTGGCGCTGGAAGTCCCGAGGCAACCGAGTGGGCCGTCCCGCACTGGACAAGGAAATCATCGCGCTGATTCGTCGCATGGCCCGCGACAATCCAACGTGGGGCAGTCCACGCATCCAGGCCGAACTGCGGTTGCTGGGCCATGACGTTGCCGAAGCGACCGTGGCCAAGTACCGACCGCGACACCGCAAGCCGCCTTCGCCGACGTGGCACACGTTCTTGAACAACCACGTCGGCACGCTGGCGTCGATGGATTTCTTGGTCGTGCCCACCGCCACGTTCCGCCTGTTGTACGTCTTGGTCATTCTCAGCCACGAGCGTCGCCGGGTTGTGCATTTCAGCGTGACGTTCCAACCCGAGTTCGGCGTGGGTCTCTCAGCAACTGCGCGAAGCGTTCCCGTTCGATACCGCACCGCGTTACCTGATCCACGACCGCGATAGCATTTTTGGCGATGAAGTGCGGACGCTGTTTGGCCGGCTTGAATGTCGAAGAAGTCGTCATCGCCCCTCGGTCGCCCTGGCAAAATCCTTACGTCGAACGCCTGATCGGCTCGATCCGCCGCGAGTTGCTCAACCACGTCATCGTCTTGGGCGAACGACACCTGCATCGCTTGCTCTCGTTCTTATTTCACTTATTATCACCAAGCCAGGACCGCATGCTTCATTGGGACAGAATGCCCCCGAGCCGCGAGCTGTCGAACCTCCCGAGCGAGGTCGCGTTGTCGCCGAGCCGATGGTAGGTGGCTTGCACCATCGCTACCAACGCTGCGCGTGAACTCTTGGGCCGACGAACGGCAAGTCGTTTTCGACCTCGACGAGTCCGTTCCCCGTCCGCTCAGCAAAAATCAAACAGTTCAGCTATCTGAGTCCTCCTCATGGGCTCGCGCTAACGGCGTCTTTGATTGCTTCTCACTGAGGTTTTTGAGCGGAATCCACCTGAACTCTTGCAATCAATCGTCTGCGAAACCGCTCGAATAGCGTTTTTGAGAGAGACAGGGGACGTAGACCTCGAGTACTTTGTAGATGGCCCAGCCGCCGATCCAGGCCTGGATACCGAACCAGCCGCAGGCGACCAGGGCGCGGAGCAGGGCGGGGATGTTGGCGCCGCGGAGGCCGAAGGCGGCGCGGCAGTAGACGGGGAAGGGGATGCCGTAGCGGGTGCCGGCGTGGGCATTGAGTACCATCGGCACCAGGACGATGAGGTTGCCCAGGAAGATGGTGAGCACCGCCTGCCACCAATTCATGCCGCCCTCGATGAGCGACGAGGCGAGCATGTAGGTCGGGATGCAGGCGGACATGGAGACCCAGAGGGCGGCGATGTCCTTGAGGCCCCACCTGCGTGCGGAGTGGGGCACCGGCGCCAGGTCGGGGTTCCAGTAGCCTCCGCCGGCGGCCACCTCGTTCAGCTTCTCGACGGCTGCGTCGGTCACGACGAACGATGCGCCTTCCGCCGCGGTGTTGGCTCTCTTCACCAGTGTCTCCGGGGACGAGGGGGCAATGAAGGATACTCCCCGGACGCGGCCGTGGGAAAAAAACTGTAGGTTCTTGGGGTAAGATCGGCTGATCGAGAAATGGGATTGATTGTCTTGCCGGCTGCAGTCACAGGGTTTGTCGGAAATACCGGTGGGGGAGCCGAGTTGACGCACAATCCGACTAGGAAGGAGAAAGTCATGGCCGAGCCGGACGAGAAAATCTTGCAGGAGATGTCGAAGCGGGCGAAGGCGGTGAGCGAAAAAGCCTACTGCCGTATTGCAAGTTCTGCGTCGGTGCCGTCGTGTTGACGGACGGCGGCCAGATGTTCGACGGGTGCAACGTCGAGAACGCTTCCTACGGCCTAACGATCTGCGCGGAGCGCAACGCAATCTTCCACATGGCCGCCCGGTCGAAGCGAAAGATCGCCGCACTCGTCATCTACACGCCCACGCCGAAACCTTCGGCCCCGTGCGGGGCGTGCCGGCAGGTGGTCAACGAGTTCGGACCCGACGCCCTCGTCCTGAGCGTTTGCGACGGTCCGGAGGTGCTGAAGAAGCACCTGTCGGAGTTACTGCCGGATGCGTTCGGACCCGCGAACCTCCAATGACGGTGGTACATCGCCGCTTGATGTGCCCTTCGGGTCGTCTTACGTACCGGGCGGCACGACCCCGATGTCTTCCCGCCAGAGGTCCGGGTGCTCGTGGATGAACTCCTGGAGCAGGCGCACGCACTCCGGGTCGTCCGCGAGGAGGAACCGGACGCCGCGCGACCGCAGGTAGTCCTCCGGCCCCTGGAAGGTGCGGTTTTCGCCGACCACCACCACAGGGATCTTGTACAGCAGGATCGCGCCGCTGCACATGTCACAGGGCGAGAGCGTCGAGTAGAGGGTGGCGCGGCGGTATTCGTCGGGCCGGAGGCGGCCCGCGTTCTCCAGACAGTCCATCTCCCCGTGGAGGACGGCGCTGCCCCTCTGGACCCGGCGGTTGTGGCCCCGGCCGACGATCTTGCCCTCGATCGCCAGCACGGAGCCAATAGGAATCCCGCCCTCGCCAAGCCCCTTCCGGGCTTCTTCGAGGGCCGCCTCCAGAAAAAGACGATGCTGCACGTCCAAAACATCTCGTGACATTCTTTCTTCCCCTTTTCCCATGCAGTCGGAATACGGACAGCACACAAAAAGTGCCAGTCCTCCTCGTGATCGGACACATCCGTGTTTTTCAAGGGGCAGTAGCGAGTCCCTCACCAGGGCTTCAATGGAAACATTTCTGCTGCCTCTCCCGGAGGAGAACGCCCCGTTCGCCCGTCACCATCGGCCCGTGAACGATACCTCCACTGCATCCGCACGAGTTTCTCGCACCCATGTCTCATCGAAAGCGTCACGGAAGTGAAGGGCGGGGTCCCCTGTCAACGCCGTAGGCGGCTGCGCCGCCAGACATCCGAAAGGAACGGGAGAGCAAGGGCTTTTAAGGAGTCTTGCCGTCGCTTAAGTTATGGGGTGAGGGCAGCCGGTCGAGGTGGCCGACATTTGATTGGTGCTACGTGCCCGTCTGTCAACTTGGCCCCGGGAGCTCGCGACGACATCATTGGCGGCACGGTCCTTCGTGTCCCCGTTTGGGAAACTGTTCCGGTCCTGTCCTCCCGCGCCGGCGGCCCTCCGTTGTGCTCTTGTTCCCCAACTAACGGAGGCTACCATGACACCACGCAAGCACAAGAACTTTCGCCAACGCCCTTCCGCCCAGTCGCTTCACCAGATCAATCCCCATGCCGCCGGCATCGACATCCATGCCGCCGTCCACTGGGTCGCCGTCCCCGCGGAGTCGGCCCCGCCGCCCCCGCCCGGCCACCCGGTCAACCTGCCCGCACATGTCCGCCGTTTCGGCGCCTGCACCGCTGACCTCCACCAACTGGCCGACTGGTTGACCCAGTGCGGCGTCAAGACGGTCGCCATGGAATCGACCGGCATCTATTGGATCCCGCTGTTCGAGTTGCTGGAGTCCCGAGGCTTCGAAGTCTATCTGGTCGATCCACGTCAGTCGCGGCACGCGCCGGTCGGCCCAAGAGCGATGTGCTCGATTGCCAATGGCTGCAGCGTCTGCATAGCTACGGCCTGCTCACCGCCTCGTTCCGTCCCGCCGACCAAGTGGTGGTGCTGCGTAGTTACCTGCGGCAGCGGCAGATGCTTCTCCGCTACGCCGGACAGCATGTGCAGCACATGCAGAAAGCCTTGGAGCAGATGAACGTCAAGCTGGCCGAAGTTGTCAGTGACGTGGTCGGCTTGACGGGGATGTCCATCCTCCAGGCCATCCTGCGTGGCCAGCGGGATCCGCACAAGCTGGCCAAGCTGCGTAACGTCAACTGCAAGCGGACGGAGGCGGAGATCGCGCGGGCGTTGCAAGGCAACTGGCGTGACGAGCACCTGTTCGCCCTCAAGCAGGCGCTGGCTTTATACCAGTTCTACCAGCAGCAAATGCGGGAATGTGATGTCCAGTTACAGAGGCAGTTAGGCTGCTTCGCGGATCGTCGGGATGGCAAGCCGCTACCGCAGCGGTCGCGTCCGCAACACAAGAGGGCTCATGGCCCTACCTTCGACGTGCGGAGCGCGTTGCATCGGATGTCCGGCGTGGATCTGACGGTTCTGGAGGGAGTCGATGAGGGCACGGCGTTGGTGATTCTCAGTGAGGTGGGTGCAGACGTGAGCCGGTTCGCCACGGTGAAGCAGTTCACGTCGTGGCTGGGTCTGTGTCCGCAGCACCAGAGTTCGGCAGGGAAGATCAAAAGCCGGCGTGTGCGTCGCGGTGCCCACCGGGCGGGGCGTGCCTTCCGCCTGGCGGTACAGGGTTGCTATCAACGCCAAGAATGCCTTGGGTGCGTTCTACCGTCGTATCCAGGCGCAGTGCCGGGGCTCCCAAGGCGATTGTGGCCACGGCGCGGAAGTTGGCGGAGCGTGTGTATCGTCTGTTGAAATACGGGGAGGAGTACGTGCGTCAGGACATGGCCGTCTATGAGGCGTCGTATCGTGCGCGTCTGGTGAAGGGTTTGGCGCGTCGGGCATCGGAGTTGGGCTATCGTCTGGAGGCGGTGGCCGTGGCCGAGACGTGAGAGAAAGGGCGGTTGCGGGACAGTGGGCGTGTCGTTAGTCAATGAGGTGGTGGTTGGCCGAGGTCGGTGCGTTGACAGATGAGGTCAGCGTGGAAGATGCGCGCAGCGGTCGAGGCCAATCAGGAGAATGCCGTGTCCAGACCAGACGCTCTCCGGAGCGTTCCTTGGGAACAGATCAGTTAACAAGTCAGACGAGAAGGGCAACCGATCAAAGGGAAGAGCTGAATGGTTCAACGGTCCCCTTCCTGACCACGCCATCAAGGTATCGTGACGGTTCTCGGAAGAGAACGCATCGGATACCTTGATGGCGTGGTCAACCGCTCTCTCGATGCAAGATTAAAGCTGGCGGCCTCTTACGGAACATGGTCCCCAACAGGCCGTCGGGTATGGCAGAATTCGATTCGCTGTCTCCTCCTGCGAAGGGCCGGACAGGGCTTGCCAACCCCCGATCCGAGGGGGCCGCAGCGCATCCGGCAACCTGGCGATGAAAGCCGATTCAGAGCCTTCCGGACACAACCACGGTACGAGTATACCAGACACAGAACTATGGGGCAGCCAGATCGCTCCGTCCCAACCCCCAAGTCCCTGGAAAGCGAGCCAACAGCTAAATTCGACGACAAAATGTGTCATAATTAAAGGAGGGAAGGGTTAGCCCTTCGGCTCCCAATCCATTTCGGGAACTTCCTCCCTCAACGTCATCTGGGGCTAGGAAGGGCCCATGTGCCGCCAAGTTCATGGAATAGTCAGGGGCGGCGACCTACACAACCCTCTCCGGCTGGCAACCCGTCACCCAAAGCGGCACGCCAACACTAAACACCCACTTCGGCTGGCGGCTGGCCTCTTTTGCATTTCAAGGTCGAACCACTCCGTCCTGAAACTTCCACCTCGCGCTTTTCGGCCTCGCATCGGGCGAGGGCCACTCTAGCGCGGGGACCGCCCCTGTCCTCAAGCGGTGCGGTCCTCGCCGTCCCTTTTGGAGGATCAACTTGCTCACACACCTTCGCGTCCATCGCCCCCTCGTCTTCTTTGATCTGGAGACCACCGGCACCGACCCCCGCCGCGACCGCATCCTCGAGATCGCCTTGCTGCGCTTCGCCCCCGGCGCCGACCCTCAGGCCCTGGAGCTGCGCCTCAACCCGCAGCGGCCGATCCCGCCGTCCGCCTCCGCCGTCCACGGCATCCGCGACGAGCACGTCATTCGCTGCCCGACTTTCGCCGACAAGGCCGCCGAGGTCGCCCACATCATTGGCGACTCCGACCTGGCCGGCTTCGGCGTGGCCCGCTTCGACCTGCCCTTCCTGGTCGCCGAGTTCGGGCGTGCGGGATGGCAGTTTCCGCTGACGGGCCGCAAGGTGGTCGACGTCCTGACCCTGTTTCACCGCCTGGAGCCGCGCAACCTGGCGGCCGCCGTGCGACGCTACTGCCGCCGCGACCATCCCCACGCTCATCACGCCGCCCACGATGCTCTGGCCGCGGCGGCCGTCCTCGACGCCATGCTCGGCGAGCACGGCGATGTGCCCCGCGGCGTGGCGGAGTTGCACGACTACCTGGTCGAAGCCGACGTCGAGGGCTGGTTCCGGCGTCTGGGCGAAGTGCTGGTCTTCGCCCGCGGCAAGCACCGCGACGTCCCCTTACACGAGGTCGCACGCCGCGACCCTTCCTACCTGGCCTGGCTCGCGGACCAAGTTCTACCCGACGCCCGCCACTTGCTCGACCAGGCACGCCGCCGAGTCGAGACCTGATCTCCGGCGTTCGACTTTCTCTTGCGGAACCTTTTCGCTCCCTGCCGCGCTCGGGACGGGTAGCAGGGCCGTTCCATTGGCTGACCAGGGCATGCCCAAGCAACGATCCCCACGGGGATGCCAGAGCCCCCCCTATCACGATAAGGCATGTACCTACCTTACTCCACCTGGTCACCAGGATACCGGCCCGACCGTGGCAGCGATCACAGGGCCAGAAATCGAGGGGGCGCTCCTAAAATACCTGGACCGCAGTGAAGACGCGACAATTGGTGGTGGTACAGTTTGCCCCCGCTACCCCATAAATCCGAGCAGAAGAATGTCAAACTGTACCACCACCACAATTTGACGGTGGCGCTTCGCCGTGGTAATATGATGTACGCTGGAGGAGGATCGATGGATCGGTGTCTCCTCATGTACTCCACACTCCGAAAGTAACCACGGATGGCATCCAGTCTGTCAGAACGCTCCGTCGCCAATCTCCCCGACGAAATGAAGACTGCTCTCGCGGCTGACGCTAGCCGCGACGGCCGAGAACTGTCTGTTCTCAATCTCGAGGCCTCCCCGGAGAAAGCGATCGCGGTGCCAGTGCGGTTGCTCGTACATTTGGACGTCGCCTTATTCCTTCATGAGCAGAGTGAGGCTGGGCAACTTTTTCCGCCGCGAGGTCGGCTTGCCCGGAAATCACCGGTACTTTCGTTTGCTCGACGATCCCATCGCTAAGCCCACGAGAGGAGAGGACGTTGTCCGACCACGTAATCCCGAGCGAGCAAATGTCCGAAGAATCCTGGATCATCCCGCGGCCGCACACCCTGCTGATGGACCTGCCCGTCGCCTATCGCTGGGAGGTGACCCGGCGTCACCCCTACTACCTGCGGTTTTGGCAACTGGCCCACCGTCACTACCAACAGCCCTCTACCGACCCCCAGCAGCAAGAGGAGGTGACGGCTGCCGTCTTGCTCCTGCAACTGATCGGAGTTAGCGGCGACCCGCCGCCCCCGGCCGCGAGTGCCGAAAGCCTGGGCGCCGGCAGCCTGTGCCAAGGCTGGCAGAGCGGAGCCGTCGCCCCCGTCACCTTCCGCGGCCTGGCCGGCATGCTCCTGGCCGATTTGCCACCCGAAGCACGCCAGGAACTCGGCCACTACCTCGTCGCTTCCGCCGAATCGGCGGAGGATCCGGCCTCGCAAAAGTATCAGTTCGTGACGGAACTTCGCCGACTCGTCCACCCCGCGTTTGACGCTCTTCCAAAGCGTCCTGTGCTGGGCATCAACATAAACGCCCCGCAGCGCGTGGTGGTCCAGGCCGTCGAAGAACTCTTCCGCCAGTGGAAGGAAGAAATGGGGATTCAGGAGCGGCGCCGGCGGGATGATAAGCTGGAGGACTACCTGACCGTCTGGGATTTGCGAGAGGGCTGGGCGACGGACCACTACGATAGCACTCGGGAGCAGACGTTGCGGCAAATCGAGCAGCAGATCGGTGTGCCGATCTCGACAGTGGCCAACCGCTATCGGTCGGCCTTTCGATTGATCATCGGGTGCGATTACACGCCGGAGCGGTGGGCTCGTTTGCTCGGCTTCTTGAAAGTGTACGAGTGGTTGGACCCGGAAGAGCTACCGAGGCGGACTCTCCTGCGGCCATGGCGCGCCTCACAGCCGCGGCCCGTGCCGGAATCGGTCTTGCAACCAACCCAGGCCGATGGGGAATCCAACCGTATTCTGAACGTGGCTGGTGTCTCTGACAACGAGATCGCTTACGTTTCTTTCGTCCTCGATGTCAAAGCCTTGCTGGCACGGGGCAAGAGCAATGCCGAGATCCGGAAGGAACTGGAACTCCCCTCCTCTTACTCGGACGGCGTTATCGATTTCCTCCGCCAGCGACTTGAGGAACTGATGTAGCCGTCTGGCCAAATCATCCGCGGACTCTTCTGGATCAACCTTTCGGAGTTTCCTCTCATTCTCCGAACCCGTCCCCGTGCCGGCCGCCTGACGAGGACGTTTCGCTGGGATACCATCGCCCAAGAGTAATGGACCCTCGCGGCGATCATTTTCGACCTCACCCATCGCGACCGGCGGCTCTCGATTACCAAGCGGATGCCTTCGTTTGGCAACCGTCTCGCTTGCCGCGTGCAGACCCCTTTCACGCCATCTCGCCAGCGTCCTGGAGCCTCAGGAAAATAATGCCCCCACTATTTGGCAAGCGGCAAAAGGTGGAGAGCCGCTTCGGCTTTCCTCCCGCGCTATGGGCAGCTGGCCCGTGCCGCGGGAGCAGGACCGTACCACCAGCCGCGGTGACCAGATGGCGGGCAGCACCACCCCCAGCAACACTACGCCGAAGTCGTACCTGTCGCCCGGCGAGTTCAGCCGGCTCAGCGGCCTGTCGCTGGCCACGGTCCACCGCTATCTCAGGAAGGGCAAACTACCTTACTGCCAGCCGGGCGGACCTCGCGGCCGCATCCTGATCCCCGCCAGAGCGCTCGAGTCCGAACCTGCTATCGGCTCTGCCGCACACCAGGGACAAGCAGCGGACCCGACATCCCCGACGCATCCTGATGCCGCCGCTGGTTGCCCCCCACTGTCCTGTCCGCGCCCCAAGTGGACTCGACAGGCTAACCCGACCCCGACCAAGGAGACGTGAACCTGCCATGCCCGCCAAACGTCAGAAGGAGCGCGTCGTCGGAACCCACTTCGTGTGGCTGCTCGGCCGGCGCGGTGGCGTCTACTACGCCGACGGCCGTTCCAACCGCCCCAACGCCGGCCGCCATTCCCTGGGTACCAGGGACTACGACGAGGCCCTCGAGGCCCTCAAGCAACTCGACCTCGTCAAGGCCGTCGAGTTGGGGCTGGCCGACCGCGCCACGCTGGCCGACGCCCGAGCCGGCCAACTGAGCATCGCCGAAGGGGGTCGTCTGTATCTGGAGCACGTCAGGCGGCCGCGCGTCGTGGGCGGCGCCCGGCCCGCCTCGGCGAAACGCTACCGCGCGGTCTTCGATAAGTTCGAGCCGTTCGCCCGGCACGAGGGGGTCACGGCCTGGAACCAGGTCACGCACCGGACCCTGGAAGCTTACGCCGCCCACCTCGACGACCAAGGCTACGCCTACGCCACGGAGTACCTGGAACTGACGACCCTGAAACAGGCCATCAAATGGCTGGTGGAGGAAGGCCATTTGCCCGCCTCTTGCCTGGTTCGCCTGCCCCTGAGTAAACCGCAGGGATCGAGCACCTATTGCTGGCGGCCCGAGGAGGTGCGGGCGATGGTACAAGCGTGCCGCCGGAGGCAGGATTTGAGCTGGCTGGCCGACGTCCTGTCCGCGCTGGCCTGCACGGGACTGCGGATCTCGGAGCTGGCATCGCTGCGCTGGTCCGACATCGACTTCAAGAACAACCTTATCTCCTTGACCGATGAGAGCACCCGCGCCCGGGGCCGGCCGCGCGAGAAGGCGCGTCGGACCAAGAGCGGCCGGGACCGTTCGTTCCCCATCCACGCCGAGCTGCGGGGCGTGCTGGAGGGACTGGCGCGGTCGCCGGACGGGATGGTGTTTCACGGCCCGAGGCTGGGTCGGCTGAAGCCGGACACGGTGCGGCGGATCCTGATCCGGGAGGTGCTGACGCCGCTGGCGGAACGCTTCGGGAACCCCGAAGGGGGGACCGGTTTTGCCAGCGGCCGGCTGCATTCCTTCCGCCATTATTTTTGCTCTCGGTGTGCCAACAGCGGCGTGCCGGAGCAGGTGGTCATGGCCTGGCTGGGCCACGCCGACAGCAAGATGGTGCGGCACTATTACCACTTGCACGACGACGAGGCCCAGCGCCAGATGAAGCGTCTGCGGTTTCTGGATGAGGCCGGCGGCGGCGTTGCCGACGGCGAGGTTTCTTAATTTGTGGGAGGCTGCCGAGGCAGGAAGCAATGTCCTGAGGATCTCGATCATGGGGGGCGAACAGGTGCCGAAACGCAAGCCGGATGGGTTTCTCCGAAAGCCCTGGAGTGGGCCGTGAGGTGGTGCGCGGGCGTGAGGATTGACCCAGTCTTGGCACACTCGACTGGGCCAATCAGATTCGCGATCGCAAACTACTTACTCCAAAGGGTTTGGAAAAACCCATCGGTTTGGAGCGGAGAGGGAGGGATTCGAACCCTCGGTAGCATTGCTGCCACACCGGTTTTCGAGACCGGCCCAATCGGCCACTCTGGCACCTCTCCGAACGGCTCTCCCGATCTCGGAAACGTCTCTTCGAGCCGTCTGCCTCCATCGGGATGATAATCTTATCAGGACCAGGTAAGCGCGGGAAGTTCTGGGATTACCGTCATCGCGTCGCCCGACTCCGATCGACCTCCCGCGGCGCCGCCGAGATTTTCCTTGCCTTCCGTTATCGGATCGAAAATAATCCGGAATACAGATCAAGTGATGTCCACGGCGGCATCCGTTCGCACTCGGACCCTGCCGTCACGGAGGATGGTCTAGGTGGCTCAGCCCTTTCTTTCCGAGGAACGCTTATGGCTCCGAATGCTCTCCCCCCCTTGGATCGTCTCGACCCCGTGCGCGAGTGGCAAGCCTGGCAGCCGGACGGCCGCAACCGCTTTGACAAGAAGTGGGCCGGCCATCTCTACCGCCGGGCCGCCTTCGGTGCCAACCTCGACGAGCTGCGGCAGGCCGAGAAGCGCGGCTTGCCGGCGACGCTTGATCTGCTGTTCCGCGGCGAACCGGGCTGCGACGATCTGCTGCCCGGCTCTTGACGGCCGGCGAGTCGATGGCGTCGGCCAACGAGGAGGTGCAACTGCGCAGCTGGTGGCTGTACTGCATCCTCAACGGCGGACATCCCCTGCGCGAGAAGCTGGCGCTGTTCTGGCACAACCACTTCGCCACCAGCATCGCCAAGGTGCAAAGCACGCGCGAGATGTTCCAGCAAAACAAGACCCTCCGCGCACGCCCTCGGCAAGTTCGGCTCCTTGCTGCTCGCCATGAGCAAGGACCCGGCCATGCTGGTCTGGCTCGATTCCAACCTCAATATCAAGGGCCGGCCCAATGAAAATTATGCCCGCGAGGTGATGGAGCTGTTCAGCCTCGGCGTCGGCAACTACAAGGAGAAGGACATCCGCGAGGCCGCCCGCGCCTTCACTGGCTGGGCGACCACCTGGGACAGCGGTGCCGAAGCCTTTGTCTTCGAGTTCACGCCGCGCCTGCACGACGACGGAGCCAAGACGGTCCTGGGACAGACCGGCAAATGGAACGGCGACGACGTGGTGCGCATCCTCCTCCGCCAGCCGGCCGCCGCCCGCTTCCTGGTCCGCAAGCTGTATCACTTTTTCGTAAGCGAGACGCAGGAGCCGCCCGACCGTTTCCTCGAACCGCTGGCCGAGGTGTTTCGCAAGAGCGATTATGACATCGCCTTCCTCGTGCGCACCATGCTGTCGTCGCGACACTTTTTCTCGGACTACGCCTTCCGGCAGCGCATCAAGAGTCCGGTCGAGTTCGTACTCGGCGCGGTGCGTTCGGTGTATCGCGACTACGACGCCAAGGACAAGGACCATCAGCCGCTGCCGCAGCAATATCTGGTGCGTCCCATCGACGCGACGGGACAGCTCCTGTTCGCGCCGCCCAACGTCAAGGGATGGCGCGGCGGCAAGTCATGGCTGAACACGTCCACCGTGCTGGCCCGCGACAACTTCGCACAGCTTCTGGCGATGGGAACGCTGTGGGGCCGCGGCAATGGCAATATTCTTCTCGACGACGGGCAGCCGGAAGTGGCTGTGCTGCCGACCGCTCCCAACGATGCCGCAAAAGCGCCGGCCAAGCCGACCGACCAGCCGGAGGAACCCGAACCACCCAAAGCGTTGGACCCGGCCCGCGTCATTCACGAGGAGAAAGCAAAGAACGCCAAGGATATTGTCCGTGTGCTGCTCGACGTGTATTTGCCCGGCGGTGTGCGGTCGGCGTCGGAAGAAAAACTGATCGCTTTTGTCGAGCAGGGCAAGCCGAAGGGGCCGTGCTCGATCGCCGCGTACGCGAAACTGTCCACGCTATCCTGACCATGCCGGAATACCATCTGGCGTGATGTTAAAGGAGTTTTCCATGTTCACACGTCGCCAATTCCTGACCCGGTCTCTGCAAGGCTCATCGCTGTTGGCCTTCGGCTCCGTCGTGCCGGAGTTCCTCGCCAACACCGCCCGCGCCGCCGAAAAAGGCAAGGACACCATCCTCGTCGTCATCGAGCTGAACGGCGGCAACGACGGACTCAACACCGTCATCCCCTACGCTGACGACCTGTATCAGAAGTATCGGCCCAGCCTGCGCTACGGCAAAGACCAGGTGGTGCGGCTCAACGACCAGCTCGGTCTCAATCCCGGCATGGGCAGCTTCCGGCAACTTTGGGACCAGGGCCAGCTCGCCGTAGTGCAGGGCGTGGGTTATCCCAACCCCGACCGTTCACACTTCGAGTCGATGGACATCTGGCAGACGGCCGACCCGCGGCGGAACATCAAGAGCGGTTGGCTCGGCCGCAGTGTCAACGAATTGCAGGGACAGGGCGGCTTCGTGCCGATCGTGCATGTCGGCTCCGACCGCCAACCGCCGGCCGTGCAGGGCACACCGGGTGGCGCGGTCAGCATCAACAACCGCCAGCCGTTCCGCCTTGAACTCGGCGGCGGCACTGTCGCCCATCGCAAGGCGAGACGGAAACTGCTCGAAGAACTGTCCGCCCCCGAAAAGGACGACAACGCCGACGACATCTTGCAGTTCGTCCGCCTCCGCCAATTGCGGACCATGACCAGCGTGGAACGCCTGCAAGAGCTGCTCTCTCGCCAGCGCGCCCAGCCCAACACGCTCTTCGGGCCGGACGGTCCCTATCCGGCCAACTCGCTGCCGGTGCAACTGCAACTGGTCGCCAACCTCATCATCACCGGCTTCGGGACGCGCATCTTCTACGTGATGCTCAGCGGCTTCGACACGCACGTCACGCAGGCCGACACTCACCGCAAACTGCTGGCGCAGGTGGCCGACGGCATCGCCAACATGTTCACCACTCTCAAAAACGGCGGCCACGATAAGCGTGTCTTGGTGATGACCTTCTCGGAGTTCGGCCGCCGCGTGCAGGAAAACGACAGCAAGGGCACCGATCACGGCGCGGCGTCGTGCCTGTTCGTCGCCGGCCCGGCGCTCAAGGGCGGCGTCGTCGGCGAACATCCTAGCCTGAAGGACCTCGACAGCGGCGATTTGAAATACGCCGTCGATTTCCGCCGCGTTTACGCCACGCTGCTCGACGACTGGCTGCACTGCGACAGCAAGGCCGTCCTCGGCGACAAGTTCGAGCGCCTGGAAGGACTGAAACCGAAGCGGGCGTGACCGTCGGCATTTTCTGTTTGACGAGATGGCCCTGTCCTGTGTACTATGACACTGTTACACACCAGCCCGCAGAGCGGGCTGGTAAAGGATTATGATTCGGAGAGACTTCATGACCCAGCGCACCCGTTCGGCGTTCACGCTGTTTCAACTCTTGATCGTGATCGCCATCCTTGCCATTCTCCTCGGTCTCCTGTTGCCGGCGCTGGCCAAGGTGCGTCAGGCGGCGGCGCGAACGCAGAGCCAGAACAACCTCAAACAACTGGTCCTGGCCCTGCACAATTACAACGACACCTACGCCCTCTTGCCGCCGGGGGTCGATGACAACCACTTCTCGGCCACTAGCAAACTGCTGCCGTTCATCGAGCAGCAAAACGTCTTCACTCTGATCGACTTCAAGAAGTCGATCGACGACCCGGCCAACGCGCAAGCCCGCAAAATCCGGATGACGGTGCTCCTCAGCCCGGAAGATCCTATCGCCTCGGTGAAGAACGAATGGGGCGCGACCAGTTACCTCTTCAACGATCTGGCGTTCTTCCTCAACTCCAAGTCGAAAATCCCCAACACCTTCACGGACGGCACGAGCAACACCATCGTCATCGGCGAGACGCTCAAGGGCGACGGCGGCGCCAAGGCCGCGGATGTCAAACGACAATACGTGCTCCTGAAGAAAGAGGATCTCAAGGCGGTCGGCGCGGACACCGGCGTGAAATACTTCAAGGACGATAAGAACATCGCCGGGGACCGCTGCGCCAGCTGGATGGACGGCCGGTTCCTCCAGGGCACGTTCAACGGCCGGCTGAGTCCCAACGACGAGCGGCCGGACGTTAGCTGTGGCGGCGTCAGCGGCGTCTCGGCCCTGCGAAGCCTCAACGACTACGTCCAGGTCGGCATCGCCGACGGCAGCGTGCGCTCCATTCGATGCCCGCAAGATTTCTCACACGACCTGGAAATCGGCGCTGACTCCCAACGGAGGGGAAGTCCTCGGCGCGGACTGGTGATTTGGACAGTTTGGCCCCATTAAGATCGACAGGAGATTGGACCATGCGCAAGCAACTGCGACGCGGTTTCACGCTGTTTCAACTGCTGATCGTGATCGCCATCCTCGCCATCCTCCTCGGCCTGCTCCTGCCGGCCGTGCAAAAAGTGCGCGAGGCGGCGGCCCGGCGCAAAGCCAGAACAACCTCAAGCAGATCGCCCTGGCCATGATTAACTACGCGGACACCAATGCCGGCACGCTGCCGCCAGGTGTCGATGACAAGAACTTCTCGGCGGCGGCCAAGATTCTCCCGTACATCGAGCAAAACAACCTCTACAATCGTATCGACTTCAAGAAGTCGATCGACGACGAGGCCAACGCTATGGCACGTGGGATCATCATCAAAACGTTTTTGACTCCGCTCGACGCCGTTACGACAGTGAAACCGGAATGGGGTGCCACCAACTACCTGTTCAACGATCAGGTGGTTTTCCTCAACTCGAAGTCAAAATTTCCCGCGACCATCACCGACGGCACGAGCAACACGATCATGGCAGGCGATACGCTCAAGGGCGACGGCGGCACCAAGGCCACAGACGTTCGGCGGCAGTACGTGCTGCTCAAAAAGGAAGACCTCAAGGCCGTCGGCCCGAACACCGGCGTGAAGTACTTCAAGGACAACCAGAACATCGCCGGCGACCGCTGCGCCAGCTGGATGGATGGACGCTTCCTGCAAGGGCTGTTCAACAGCCGCCTCCAGCCCAACGACGAACGGCCGGATGTCAGCTGCGGCGGACTCAGCGGCGTCTCGGCACTGCGGAACTATCAGAGGTATGTGAACGTCTCGATGTACGACGGCAGCGTGCGGACAGTCACCGTCGATATCTCGAAAACGACATGGCAGGCCGCCATGACGCCCAGCAACGGCGACATCCTCGGCGCGGACTGGTAATAACCCTAACCCTTGCTGGCGCCGCGGGCTGGTAGAAGCGATCGAGTCCGTGGAAAAACGAACACCGCATCCGGAATGGCAATCGGCGACCCGGCCGCCCGAACTGATGGCCGCCGAGGTCCACGTCTGGCGCATTCCGCTGGAGTGCGGCGACGCGGCCCTCGACCGTCTGCGAACTTTCCTGGCGGACGACGAACGACAGCGGGCCGAGAGATTTTACTTCGAGAAGGATCGCCGGCACTTCATCGCCGGACGCGGCGCGCTGCGCTCCCTGGTCGCGGGCTACCTGAATCGACATCCGAGCCAAGTGCGGTTGGCGTACACCAATTACGGCAAGCCGCTTCTGGCCGCCGAGTTCGGCAGTACGGAATTGCGCTTCAACCTTTCGCATTCGCACGGGCTGGCGCTCCTGGCCGTGACGCGCGGCCGGGACATCGGCGTCGATCTCGAACACATCCGCGCCAATCTCGACGGCGAGCAACTGGCCGAACGCTTCTTTTCACCGTGCGAGGTGGCAGTCCTTCGTTCGCTGGCCCCAGAGCTGCGGCGCGAAGCCTTCTTTCAGTGCTGGACGCGCAAGGAAGCCTATATCAAGGCCAATGGCAAGGGGTTGTCGCTGCCGCTGGATCAGTTCGACGTGACACTGCGTCCGGGCGAGCCGGCGGCGCTTATGGCCACGCATTACGATCCCGCCGAAGCGGGTGCTGGACCATGCACAGTCTCATTCCGGACGAGGGTTTCGTCGGGGTGCTGGCCGTCGAGGGGCCTTGCGGCCGGCTGTGGTGCGGACACTGGACGGCCGATGAAGAAAGCCGGTAGTGGCGGCTTGTGTGGCACGCTGGCAGCGTGTCCTACGTAGGGCACGCTGCCAGCGTGCCACAAACCAAACCTCTACCAGAAAGTCCACCTCTCCACAACTCATGAAAACGGTTGCCCCTCCGGCATCCGCTCGCGGCGTACCCCATACTTGAGGAAGACGATCGAAGGGATGGTCTGCCGATCTCCGTGCGCCGGGCGGGGACCGTCCGGGTTCAAGAGACCGTAAACGATGGCGGATGTGCGCGATACGGCGATGGACTCCTCTCCCGTGGACGGTCCGGACTGGGGCGAGGACCTGTTCGACAACAGCCTGGAGTTCGCGGACAACCCGGAGCCGCGCTGCCCCTGCGTCCTGGTGCTGGACACGTCGCAGTCGATGGCCGGCGAACAGATCGCGGCCCTCAATCGCGGCTTGCAAGTCTTCCGCGACGAACTGCTCGCCGTGCCGCTGGCGCGGAAGCGGGTCGAGGTGGCCGTGGTCGTCTTCGGGGCGATGGTGGATGTGGTCCACGATTTCACCACCGTCGATTGTTTTCAACCGCCGGTCTTGGAAGCACGCGGCGAGACGCCCCTGTGCGCCGGTATCTTGCTGGCGCTGGACATTCTGGAGGCGCGAGAGCGGCGCTACCGGGCCAACGCGGTCCCGTATTCGCGCCCGTGGGTGTTCCTAGTCACCGACGGGATGCCGCAGGGCGAAGCGCTGGAGACGACGCGCGAAGCGGTCCAGCGGATTCGCGAAGCGGAATCGGCGCGCAAGGCCGCCTTTCACGCCGTCGGCGTTGAGGGAGCCAACATGAAATTGCTGGCGCGAATATCGGTTCGTCCACCCTGGAAGCTGGATGGTCTTCGGTTCGCCGATCTGTTCGCCTGGTTGTCCGCCAGCACTGCCCGCGCCGCTGCCGCGCCGGCCGAGGAGCAGCTCGCCTTGCCGCCCATCGACTGGGGGACGGAATAATTGCCACACCCCGAGCGGGGGGCGTCAGCCCCCTGAGTGAAAGACTCAGGGGGCTGACGCCCCCCGCTCAGGAGGA
This sequence comes from uncultured Planctomycetota bacterium, assembly GCA_963767535.1. Taxonomy (GTDB): domain Bacteria; phylum Planctomycetota; class Planctomycetia; order Gemmatales; family Gemmataceae; genus JAJPHU01. The sequence continues at coordinate 134,236 of CAVYEC010000003.1, read as the reverse complement.
ACGTTATGACGGATCCGAAGCGAACGTGCCCGGAATGCCATCTCATTTTCGAGGCGCCCAAACCGACAACGGGTCTCCTCACTTGCCCTCTGTGCGGCACCGAGTTCCCTGTGCAAGCGCCGGCCGATCCTCCGCCGCCTCCGACTCCCATTGAGCCATCGCCTGTGCTGTCGAGCCGGCACATGCTCAAAGGGTGCCTGGTGGTCGGCGTCCTGATTTTTCTCGTGGGAGGTCTCGTTTACGCCTATCACCTCATCGACGACGTTCCGAACAAGGTGGCAAGCACTCCCGTGGCGCCGCCGACCGTCGAACCGGCGACCGCCGAACCGACTCCTTCCGAACCCGTGCGGATCATGCCCATCCTTCCGATCTCGCCGCCGCCGCCGTTCGCCCCTGTGGTGCGGAAAGAGGCCGCCCCCGTGACGAAAATGCCACCGATGCCGTCGCTGCCCACCGTGCCGTTGACGCTGCCGGAGCGCGTCAACCGCGCGATCGACCGGGGTATTGCCTATCTGCGGAAGAATCATAATGGGCACGATGCGTATCGCAATTATCTCGGTCTACTCGGCCTGACGCTGTTGGAGTGCGACGTCCCCGGCAGCGACCCAGCCGTGCAACAAATTGCCGGCTGGCTGCGGACGCGCGAAAAAGACCTGGCGACCACCTACGAACTCTCCCTGGCCATCCTGTTTCTGGATCGCCTGGGCGATCCGAACGATCGGCCGCTCATCCGCGTGTTCGGCCAACGTCTGCTCAACGGCCAACTCGACTGCGGCGCCTGGAGCTACTCGTGTTCCGTTGACGGCCCCGTTCGTCCGGGCGGCCTGCCGAAGCCCACGCCCCGCGGGCCGCAGACGCCGCAAATCATCTCCTGGAAAAACGGGACTCCACTCAATAAACCTCCGGTGCGAAAACGACTGGTCTTCCAAGGAGACAACTCCAACACCCAGTTCGCCCTCCTCGGACTGTGGGTGGCGCAACGGCACGGCGTCTCGGCCCGGCGCGCAGCTTCTGGCCACGGAACAACTGTTTCGCGCCATCCAGCTCAAGGACGGTAGCTGGTCCTACCATGCCAATGTCGTCGCCTATCGGGATTCCATGACCTGCGCGGGCCTCATGAGCCTGGCGATGCGTCACGGCATGATCGCCGGCCAGGGAAGAGACATTCGATCGGACCAGCCCGTGCCGGTGAGCGACCAGGCGATCACGGAGGCGCTCGACTTTTTGGGGTTGTCGATCCGTAAAATCCTGCTCACGGGGGGACGCATCTCCGGCGTCGAGGCACGCGATCCGTTGTATTTTCTGTGGTCGCTCGAACGCATGGCCATGATCTACGACCTGCGCACGATCGGCGACAAGGAATGGTATCCGTGGGCGGCCCAGATGCTTGTCGATGTGCAGCAGTCCGACGGTAGCTGGCACGCCCCCTATTCGGACCCGGTCGGCACCTGCTTCGCCCTTCTGGTACTGCGGCGAAGCAACCTGGCCCGCGATCTACAGCTCACCGTGCGCGACAAGCCGCGACGCGCCCCAGAGCCAGCCGGGCCATCCATCATTCAGGGACCGGATGCCGCCCTGGTGCCCAAGCCGGATGTGACCAGCCCCGGCCGTGCTCCCAAGCCGCTGGAAGGCATCACGACCCAGACGCCCAAGGACAAAGAGATCCCGAAACTAAAATAACGACGGGCCAAGCGGCGAGGCGATTCTCGGGGGCTGTTGATGCGCGTGCGGCTGGAAGGTAACGACCACGAAATCTCGTTGGAAGGCCCGCTTTTGGGCCGTGGCGGCGAAGCCTCCATCTACGCAGTTCCAGGCCGAACCGACCTGGCCGCCAAGATTTACCACAATCCCACCGACGAACACGCCGACAAGTTGGCCGTCATGCTCGCCGACCCGCCGGCCCCGCCGTTGGTGCCCGGCGAGAACCGAGCCGTCGCCTGGCCGACCGCCCGGCTTCTCGAAGCCGGCGGCGCGGGCCTGGTGGTCGGCTACCTCATGCCGCGCTTCGACACTATTCACCTGATCTGGGAGTTCTACAACCCCGCCGCACGCCAGGAGATCTGCCCGCAATTTCATTACGGCTCGCTCTTGCGTACGGCACGCAACCTCGCCGCGGCCGTGCGCACCCTGCACGAACGCGGCTACGTGCTGGGCGATCTCAACGAATCGAACGTGCTGGTTACACCGCAAGCGCTCGTGACGCTCCTCGACGTGGATTCGTTCCAGGTGCGCGGGCGGGATCGCGTCTATCGCTGCCGTGTAGGCCGGCCGGAGTACACGCCGCCGGAACTGCAAGGCGTCTCCTTCGCCGAGGTGGATCGAACGCCCCAGCACGACGCCTTCGCCCTGGCGGTGCTGGTCTTTCAACTGCTCATGCAGGGCGTTCATCCGTTCGCGGGCACATGCACCGGCAGCGGCGAACCGGATTCGATACCGGCCCGGATCGCGGCCGGCTGGTGGCCGTATTCATGGGGACGGACCAGTCCGATTCGTCCCAGCCCTCACGCGCCGCCCTGGTTCGCCCTACCGCCGTCCGTTCAGGAATGCCTGCGCTGTTGCTTTGAGGATGCCCATACCGAGCCGGCCCTGCGTCCCGACGCCGCCCACTGGCAACATGCCCTGGAAGAAGCCGAGCAGGAGCTGACGACCTGCGCGAGCAACCCTCATCACGTCCACCACCGCGGCCTCGATCGCTGTCCGTGGTGCGACCTGGCACGGCAGCAGGGACGCGATCCCTTTCCGATTGCGGATTCCGCTTCCAATCCGCAATCCGCAATCCGCAATCCGCAATCGGGAGCAATCCGCAATCCGGGGAGCCGTTGGCGGAGAACGGAGAGTGACAGGCGGGAAGTAGTGGATGATCCATTGCCGCCGCGACCGGCAGCACCGGCGGTCGCAATCCCGAAACCCGGCTGGGCGGAGCAGGTATTACAAGGTATCGGCGCGAGTGTGGAGCGTCGCGCCTGGGTCGTGTGGATGGGAATGGCCCTGGTCGGTGCATTCGCGGGGTTCCTGTACGCCCTGCAACGAATGTTGCCAGGCAAGGCGCTCGGGCCGTGATCGTTTCCGGCACATAGCCCCCGGCTTGCCGGGGGTGTTTGAATTTCCCCCGGCAAGCCGGGGGCTATGTGACAGGTTCCCACACTTTCGAGATAGACTCCGGCCTTCTTCTCGTCTACACATAGATGATTATCCCGATGCGTGCCCCTGACCGGGCCGGCGTCGATACCGATCGTGGTCCTCACCCCGGAGTCGCCATGTCTCGCATTCGAGGCGCCGCTCTCGTCCTCGCTTTCGCCGCCGTGTGCAGTCCGGCCCCGGCCGCCGTCGTCGTCAACGAGATCCTCTATCACGCCCCCGACGATCTCGACGACCTGCAATTCGTCGAGCTTTACAACACCGGCCCGGCAGCCGTCGATCTGTCCGGCTGGAAACTCGATAAGAACATCCGCTACGAGTTCCCGCGCGGGACGAAGCTCGAGGCGAACGGCTTTCTGGTGGTCTGCAAGGATCGGAATCGCTTCAAACGACACTACGGTTTCGACGCCGCCGGGCCGTTCGAGGGCGCTCTCAATCACGGCCAGGGACACATCGAGCTTGTGAACGCGCAGGGCCGCAAGGTGGACGGCGTGAAATACCGCAGTCGCGCCCCGTGGCCGATCGCGCCGGACGGCTATGCTTCGTCGCTGGAGCGAATCTCCCCGGTCGCGTCCGCCGAAGGGCCAGAGAACTGGGCGTCGTCGCCGCCGGCCGGCGGCGGCAAAATGCCCGGCACACCCGGAGCGAAGAATGCCAATTACGCCCACCGCTTACCGCCCGTGGTGTCGAAAATCACCTTCACGCCCAGCCACGCCGCGCCGGGACAGGAAGTGAAAGTCGAGGCGGATGTCCGTTCCGCCGACGAGGTGCGCGAGGTCGAGCTGCGCTATCGCGTCGCCGGCTCCGGCTTCGAGAAGGAAGAGAAGACGGTGCGGATGACGAAGACCCCCGAAGGCCGTTATGCGGCGAGCATCCCCGGCCAGAAGGCGGGACAGATCGTGCGCTTTCGCATTCGCGCCGTGGACGGCAAGGGCGGCGAGCGCATCTCTCCCAGCGCGAACGAAGTCCGGCCGGCCCTGTCCGTGTACGTTCACGATCCCTTTCGGCCGGGCAACTATTCCTTCGGGCTGATAATGAACGTCAGTCGCGCCGGCGCAGGCGGCGGGCTGTTTCGCTTCGGCTTCGGCCGGCCAGCCGCGGCGACATCGGCGCGCGGCAAGTCGGCGTTCGTGTACGTCCGCGCCAAAACCGGAGAGCTGGAGTTGTTCGACTTCATCACCATCTCGGAGCGCAACGCCGGCCGCAAGGTCCGTTTCCACAAGGACCACACGCTCGACGGCATGACGACGATCAACCTCATTTACGAGTACATGGACCGCTTCACCCTGGCCGAGCCGTTGGCCTACGAGGTCTACCGCAAGGCCGGGAACGCCGCCTGCCGTACCGACTACGTTCGCACCTGGATCGACGGCCAGCCGATCGGCTTTCAGCTTCTTATCGAGCAGCCCAACCGCGCCTTTTTGCGGCACAACCACCTCCGTACCGACGGCAACCTGTACAAGTGCGTCTGGAACGGCAACGGTGTCGTCGGCACCCACGAAAAGAAAACGCATGTCCACGAGGGGCACGACGACCTCGTGAAGCTGGTGGATCAGCTCAACCGCACCAAGGGCGACGAGCAGTGGGCCATCATCAAGAAGAACTTCGCCGTGGAGCAGGTCATCAACTACTTCGCGGTCAACATGGTCCTGTCGCACTGGGACGGCTATTTCAACAACTATTTCGCCTATCACGATGTCCACGGGACGGGCAAATGGACGATCTACCCGTGGGACCAGGACAAGACCTGGGGCTTCCACGACGGCATCCGCGGCTATGAGGTATTCTTCGACATGCCTCTGACTTTCGGCATGGAGGGCGACGCGCCGCCGGGTTGGCCAAAAGGACAGCGACCGCCCGGCGGCTTCGGCTTCGGTTCGATCTGGTGGCGGCCCGGCGGCTACCTCTCCAAACCGCTCCTGGCCAACCCCCATTTCCGCAAGCTTTTCCTGGCGCGGACGAAAGAGATACTGGAGACCGTGTACACCGAGGACGTCTTCTTCCCGCGGATCAAGGAGATGGGCGAGCGCCTGGAGGACGAGGTCAAGCATCGTGCCGAGTTGCAACGGGGAGATCCCAAACAAGCGGTCGAGCACCTGCATCGCAACCTCGATTCGCTCCGCACGCACCTGACCAAGCGGCGCGAATTCCTGCTGGCCCGACCGGAAATCAAAAAGGCCGGCAAGTTCGACCGATCCGAACTCAAATGAGGAACCATTTCGGCGGCGGTATTTCGGGCCGCGCCGTCACTGGTAGAATGTGAAGAATCCGTGCAGGAGAGATGAACGGAGCGTTCATCCTGGTTTACCGCTCAGCGACGAGACATCGGGGAAGGCAACCATGATAGAGGTTCCGGGGGATGCGATTCTTTCTCCGTCTTTGGCCGAGCCGGGTGAGGGCGAGGGGCCGGCCTTCGAGCTGAAATATCTGGTGGACGAGGCGCAGCGCGCGCGAGGCCGAGGCGTGGGCCTCGACCCGAATGGCGCCCGACCCGCACGGCGACCCGGCGCTGGGCGGCACCTATCGCACGACAACCTTGTATCTGGACACGCCGGCGCTCGACGTCTTCCACCGCACGCCGTCGTTCAAGCGGAGCAAGCACCGTTTGCGCCGCTACGGCACCGAGCCGCGCGTCTACCTGGAACGCAAAACCAAGGACGGCGACCGGGTGCGCAAACTGCGTAATCCCATCCCCGACGAAGAACTGGCGCTGCTTGCCGCTCCGCTGTCCGTGACGACCTGGCCGGGTCACTGGTTCCACCGCCGGCTGCTCGATCGCGGGCTGAAGCCGTCGGCGTTGGTCGTCTATCAGCGAAACGCCTACATCGGCAGCGGATCGGAGGGTCCGTTCCGGCTGACACTCGATCGCCGGATGCGCGGCTCGCGCATGGCGGAGTGGGCCGTGCCGGCGGAGGACGGCGGACTGCCGCTCTTGACCGGCCAGGTGATTTTGGAACTGAAGTTCCGCGTGGCCCTGCCGGTGTTGTTCAAGGAGCTGGTGCAGGCGATGCGTCTGGATCCGAGTCTGGTCTCCAAGTACCGTTCCTGTGTCAGCGCCTGGGGCGTGCCCGCCGAACGCAGAGGGGCCGTCGATGCCTGAATGGCTCAAGGACACATTTCCCAACGGCGTGGACATGCCCCTGGATCAACTGGGGCTTCGCCTGGGTGCCAGCCTGGTCCTGGGTTGCGTCGTCGCCGGCATTTATTACTGGACGCGGCGGAAGGTCGAGGGGTGCGCCGAGCCTGGTGGCCACGCTGGTACTGTTGACGGTGCTAATCTGCATGGTGACGCTGGTCATTGGCAACAGCGTGGCGCGGGCCTTCAGTCTGGTCGGAGCGTTGGCCATTGTCCGCTTCCGCACGGTGGTCGAGGATACGCGCGACACGGCGTTCGTCATCTTCGCGGTGGCGGTCGGCATGGCCGTCGGCGCCGGTTTTCTGACAGTGACGCTGGTGGGCATTCCGGTGGCCGCCGTCGCCGCCTTCCTGTTTCGGCCGCGGAAATTCGTCGAGGGACAGGCCCCGAGTGCGCGTTTGCTTACCGTCCGCGTCGGCGCCGGCCGCGACCCCGACGCGCTGCTCCGCAAAGTGTTTGATTCACACCTGGAATACTGGGAATTGACGGCTGCGGTCACGTCGCGGCAGGGTGCGGCCATCGACCTCAACTACGCCGTGCGCCTGCGTCGCCAGGGCGAGGCCGTCGCGCTCGTCGCCGAGTTGAACGGGCTGGAGGGCGTGCAGAGTGTGGAGCTGCGCCAGTCGTGATATCCATCATGGAAAAACCCTGAGCGGGGGGCGTAAGCCCCCTGAGTCTGCACTCAGGGGGCTTACGCCCCCGCTCAGTGGGCGATTCATATCTTGCGAAACAGCGGCAGTGGTTCAAACGTTCCGCCGACGGCCGCGATCGGATCCAAACCCAACCATTCGCGCAGCACGGTCGCATAGACGCGACGGAAATCGGCCGTCATCTTCGGCTCGCCATCTTGCAGATCCGTCAAGCTCGGTGCGGTCCCAATCAGGCCCGACTTCACACCCGGCCCGGCCAGAAACACAGGGCCAGTGGTGCCGTGGTCGGTCCCGCCCGAGGCGTTCTCCTTCACGGTGCGGCCAAACTCGCTGAAGGCCAACACCAACACGCGATCGGCCAGCTTCGCCGCGGTGAGGTCGTCGAAGAACGCGGCCAGCGCGCCGGCCATTTCTCCGAGAAGAGATGCGTGGGGGAAGGATTGCTGCGCGTGCGTGTCGTAGCTGGCTTGCAGCGTGTAAAAAACGCGCGTTCCGAGGCCGGCCTTGAGCAGACGCGCGATCAGGCGGAACCGGCCGGCCAGCGCCGTGTCGGGGTAAGTGATCCGGCCCTCTTCCGCCCGCGCCGCTTCCTGCATCCGCTCCGCGGCGGCATACGCATCCAGAGTCGTGCGGCGGACGAAGGCGGACAGCTCGTCCGCTTCTTCTGCCGAGGCCGCGCGAACCGCGTCGGCGTCAGCGGTGACGGCGAAGTCCTCCAGACGCGACAACGCCGAGGTCGCGCTGCGCCGGCCACGCAGGGCGACGGACGGCGACTCCAAGCCGACAAAGAGCGAGCCAGGTTCGCCGTTGCGACCACGCGTGCCGCCGTCAAGAGCACGGCCGATCCAGCCAAGTCCGTTGTGTTCCTCGTGGTCGAAGCGGGCCGTGTGCCAGATGGCCATGCTGCGAAAATGCGACCGGCTCGGGTTGGGATAGCCGACGCCCTGCACGATGGCGAGCTTGCCGGACTCCAGCAGCTTGCCGGCGCGGCGGAGCGCGGGGTGCAGGCCGAAATGATCGTCGATCTTGATGAGATCCTTGGCCGGCACGCGCAGACGCTTGCGGAGCTTGGCGTAGTTGTCGTCGGCGAACGGCACGACCGTATTGAGGCCGTCGTTGCCGCCGTCCAGTTGCAGGACGACGAGCACCCGGCCGTCACGCTCGTTGCGCGCGGCGTAAGCCGTCTGGGCCAAAAAGCCGGGAACGGTCGGGGCCAGGGCTAGGAGCGACGAACGCTTCAAGAAATCGCGGCGTGAGAACATGGAACCTCCGATGTTACATAGCCCCCGGCTTGCCGGGGGAAATATCCCCCCGGCAAGCCGGGGGCTATGTGGGTTTATGCGAGCTGCGCTTCCGGTGAAGCCAAAATGACGGCGACGGCTCGGCGGGCGATGTCCGCCTCCGTCCCGCGTTTAACCTCCAGCGCGGCCACGAGCCGCGCGCGCCAGGCCGGCGCGGGCGAAGTGCCGAGCAATAATTCACCGAAAAACATCAACGTGTCCTCGAGATCGCGCCCGCGTCCGTGGCGTTGAACAAGCGCCAGTGCATCGAAGGGCGGACGGCCCACCTTGTCTCCGCCGGCCAGTGCCGCGGCGTAATTGGCCCGGCCGACCACGGAGCGCGTGCTGATCCAGGCGCGACCACCCGGCCAACCGCCGACGTTTGGCGGATAAAACAGGTCTTGTCCCAACCGCGCCGCCCAGTCGGCCAGCACAAGCGTACTGGGCGCGGATCGAACATCTCCAGCGCCGCGCCCCGTTCACGACATACTCGACGGGACTTATCACCCGATTGCCGATGTGGACGTCGGCGAAGAACGTCTGGGAGCGCAGGATCGTCTCGACGGCCCAGCCGATGTCCAGTTGCCGGGTGCGCAATCCGTGGGCGAGCGCCGCGACTTCGGAGGCGGACGCGGCTCCCTCGCCGAGGAACAATCCGCACAGACGATCGGCCAATCGCTCCGACGTGGCCGGATGTTCGAGCAGTTGCCTGACCAGATCGTCGCCGTTCCATTTCCCCTTGCGGCCGAGAATGGTTTTTTCGCCGTCGTCGTGATGATTCGGTTTTTGACCGAATCGGCCGTCATCATCCACCGCCCAGCCGGTCAGGGCGCGGGCGGCTTCCTTGACATCCTTCTCGCTGTAAGGACCGATGCCGAGCGTGAACAACTCCATCAACTCGCGGGCCAGGTTTTCGTTGGGGTGCTCCCTGCGGTTGGCCGGCGCGTCCAGCCAGAGGAGCATCGCCGGGTCGCGCACGACTTTGTTGAGCAAGTCGCCGAATCGGCCGCGACCGAGCGAACGGAACAGTTCATTTTGCCGGTGCATCGCCGACAGATCGGCGACCTTGCTGTTACTGGTGGCAAAGTGGTTGTGCCACATCAGTGTCAGTCGCTCGGTCAGCGGGTCGGGCCCGAATAGCATTCGGTATACCCACCACGCCTTGAGGCGGGCGGGATCGTTTGCGGATAACGCCGATTCGCCGAGAAGGTCCGCTATGCGGGCGAAGTCATCCGGCACACTAGGCCCCGCGACCTTGCCAGCCAGCAGACGATCAATGCTCGCCGTTGGCCCTTCCCGCAAATCGCGTTGGATCACGCCCCAGGTGGAGGCGAAACCGGCGCGACAGTGCAGGTGGACGACCCGCCGGAGGTTCCAGGGAACCTTGTCGCTGGGAACGTAAGCTGCCCACTGGCCAATCGCTCCAGGGGGCTTGGTATCAGATCGCGTTTTCATTGGTTGCTCGCTTTCATTCGCACGTCGCCCAGGGCTTTCGTCTGTCCCGAACGAGGCGCTGCGTCCAAGGGCAACTCGCCCTTGTTGTCGGACAGACGGAACTCGTAGCCCGGCAGCTGCGCCTCGATGCGGAATCGGCCCTCGTTGTCTGTCTTGATGCTGTCAGGGGGATAATAATCCCAACCCCGACCCTTCTTCGGACGGAACCGCAGTTCCAGTTCCACGCCGACGCGTGGCTTTCCCTCCGCATCGACGAGCCTGCCTGTGATCGTCGCCGCCCGGTTCCATCCGCACCGTGACGGAGCCGCCGTTTTCCTTCGGCGGTTGGGCGATACCGACCAGTCCCTTTTCCGGGTGCTGAAAAAGAATTTCGCGCGGCCGATGGGGATTGAAGCCCCGGACGGCGAACTCGGCCGTCTTCATCCCCTCGTAGTCCCAAGCAGGGAGCCTGCTCGTCAGGCTGAAGCCCCTCGCGCCTGCCAGCGGTTTGCCGTCCGGCCCCAGCAGCGTTCCCGTGAACGTCCAGCCGGGGTCGAGCGTCACGTCGCGCTTCACGGAATCGATGCCTTTGGGCGGATCGATCCGGGCAAGGGCAGCGTAGTTGACCGGATGATAGAGATGGTAAGGAGACGTCTGAAGGAAAGGTGTTTTGATCCCGTATTCGTCGTCTCGTTCCGGGGCACGCAGGTAGTTGTCCTCGTAATACACGGCGACCAGCCCGGGTCCGGGCAAGCCGACGAGACGGTATGAGCCGTCCTCTTTCGTTCCGGCGCCGGCACCGTAAGACAGGAATGTGCCATCGAAACCGGGGTAGTCACGCAAGTTCGGGTTGCTGTACAACGAGAAATACTCCACGGACCCCTTCAAAGGTTTGCCCGTCGCTTTGTCCGTCAACTTGCCCTCGATCCACACGCCGCGCTTCAGTGCGAAATCGACTGTCACGGACTCCAGTCCGGGGCTATCGGGCACATCCATCTTCGTGTTGACATACGGTTGGCCGCTGCCCGGCAGGGTTGCGATACTGTAGCCCAGCCCCTTGGGCAGGCCCGTCAGGCGATAGCGGCCCTGGGCGTCGGTCATGGTGCGGACCACGGCTTCCACGGCTCGGAAACTGCTTGGGCCGGTAGCCTGCGTGTAGCTGCGAACGGCGACTCCGACTAGCGGTTGTTTCGTGTCCTTATCGCGGATCACTCCGATAATCGGCTTGCAAGGTGCGGCCACGAGCCGGAGGTTGGACCCGTAATAGGTCGTGACGCGACGCGGTTCGTGGTACTCACGGTTGCCCTCGTGTTCCGTCACTTCGATGATCTTCCCCGGCCGCGTCAGGATGCAGAGCCGTTGACTAGCAATGGTCGGCCCATCGAGTTGGCCCCGGACGAGCCGGTTGCGGCCGATGCCGTCGAGCCGAAAGCGGCCGTCGGCGTCTGTCGTCGCCTTCAGGCCCAGTGCGATCGTGTGCCGCGAAAGATACTTTTGTTCGATCGCATAGCTCAGCCCTTCCTTGGCCTTGACGGCGGCGAGCCACGGGCCGAGATCTTCCTTGGGCGCGGCATTGATTTGCATCACGGTGAAGGTCGCGCCCGCAATCGGCCGCCCTTCCAGATTGACGACTTGACCGACGATCGGCCCGTCATCGGGCACAAGCCGCAGCGTCAAGTCATCCCGTTTGCCGTCTTTCTCAATTCCCACCCAATCGGGTCCGTAGTTCGCCGCCCCGGCCGCGACGACGGTGGGCATGGTGCCGAATTTCGCTTTGGGGACCGTGAGCCGGAAGCGGCCGTCAGCCCCGGTCGTGGCATACACCGGCGATGGGTCCGGCTCATGGGGATAGCCGTACCACGGTGTCAGATACAGTTTCGCGCCCGGAACGGGCCGGCCGTCGGGTCCGAGAACCCGGCCGCTGTAGGCAATGGTGTCCTTGTGTTCCGCCGCGGACGGCTTCACAACCACTGGCTCGGGCCTCGGACTTTGAGCTATCGCGATCGGACTTTTCACCGGCTCCTCGCTGGCCTCCGGCGTCTGCTGTATCAGCACTCCGGCGCCGGCGGCCGTGAAGCCGAGGACAACCAGCAGGATGGCCGCGAGCTTGACCTTGCCGAGATACAGAGTTCGCGTCATCCCCGCCGCCAAGGTTGCGACCGTCCCCGGTGCGACGCTCGCCGCATTCCGACCAGCCGCGATGCCGATTGCGCCCGCGATCGTTTGGTGTGCCAGTTGCGCGGGAACGGCGGCCGAGGCATCGGCCAGCGACTCGACGCACAACGCTGCTGCGAGCGTCACCCCGCGGCGCTGCAAACCCCGCTGCAAACGCTTCCGCGCCTCGGCCAACCGGCTCGACACGGTGCCTTCTTTCCAGCCCAGTTGTCCGGCGGCCTCGGTGCGGCTTTTGCCTTCCAGGCAGCATAGGACGAACGGGGCACGGTACTTTTCGGGCAGCCGGTTGACTTCCTCGGCGAGGATCGCTTGCAGCTCGCGCAACCGCCACGTCCAACTCCGCCTGCGTTCTGGCCCTCTCGCACGCCTTCCTCTCATGGAGCTGTCGTTTGTTCACCTCCGCCCTCACCTTGAGGGATGTGCGATAGGCCACGCCATAAAGCCAACTGGCCAGCACCGTCCCCTTGCGAATGGAAGAAGCACTTTGAGCCAGCACCAGGAATGTCGCCTGGAAAGCGTCTTCCGAGTCCTGTTGCTGCCGTAGCACATGCCGGCAGACGCTGAAAACCATGCGGCCGTGACGCTCCACCAGCAGGCGAAACGCCAACTCATCCCGGTCGGCATTGAAGCGATGCAGGAGCCGTTCATCACTCCAATCGGGAGCATCGGGCGATGGAACCAGTCGGTGGATGTGGCGCAGGATGCCGGCAAGTTGGGTGGCCATGATCGTCTTCTCCGGGGATTGTTCGTCCACCGTATAGTGCCAGGAGAAGCGCCGGATAGTCTGATTTTTATCCATCGACACTCGCCGAATCCCTCTTACTCATCCCGACGCGCCCGCACCTTGATCTCCCCGAGGTCTTTCGTTTCATCCGCCTTCACGGTAACATTCTCGCCCTGGTGAAGCACGTAATACGGCGGACCCTTCTTGCTGCCATCCAGCACGTTAAGCCGAAATGTCAAACCAGGAACGACCCCCTCGACCTGGAATCGGCCCTCCGCGTCGGAGGCGACGGCCTTGGCCAGGGGGCCGGTGGGAAAGCGACGGAGCTCGCCCTCGCGGTCCACCCAGATCACGTCCACGAGCGCACCGGCGATGGGTTTGCCTTCCGGATCGACGAGACGCCCTTTCAGCCGGCCCCACGGCCGGAGGCGAACGGTCGCTGGCTCGCCCGCACCGCCCTTGGTCTCGATGCGACCGACCAACCCGCGCTCGACCTGATAGAAGACGAGATCCTGCGGGACGCGCGGATCGACGCCGGTGGCCGTGAAGGAGCCGGTTTGCTCCTCGACCTGGATGTGCAGAGGATTGATCAATTCCACTCCTTGCACGCCCTTCGCCGGCCGTCCATCCGGCCCGATGAGGGTGCCGTTCACGCGACGACCCTGGACCAAATTCACGTCAAACGCCAGTCGTTCGGGTTCCGATCCGGGATGGACCATCCGGTAGGCATGACCGACCATCGGCACAATGCCAAGGACTTCCTCGTATTTCACGTTCAGGGACAGCTTGCCGACGCCAATCCGCGCATCTTCGGCGCTAACCATCGCCCGCAGAAAGTTGTCTCCCTCGCCGAAGGCGCAGAACGAGGCCGGGGCCGGGAGGAACAAGGAGCTTGAAGCGGCCGTCGCTGCCGACCGCCTGGCCCTGGAGGATCAGTTGGGGCAATTCGCCCAGCGCCCACGGTTGGAAGCGAAGATACCGTTCGTTTTTCGGCAGAAGGAAATAGCGCACGAAGCCTTGCGCTGGCTTGCCGGTGTCGCGGTCGATCAGCCGGCCCTCGACGACGGAGGCGCGGTCGAGCGAAAAGTCGGCTGTCAGAGAACGCAGACCTTCCGTGTCTTCCAACGTGATTTCCTCGGGAACGTAAGTCATTCCCGCGAGGGTGTCCACGGTGACGGTATACTGCTTGCCCTTGGACAGACCGTCGAGCCGGTAATTCCCCATGGCGTCGGTAGTCGCCTCGACCGGCGAGCCGCCGCGGGCATAGCCCATGTTCGGCACGCGACCGATGATACGCACTCCCGCCACCGGCTTGCCGGTCTTCTTGTCGCGGACGGTGCCGGTAATGGGCTTGGCCGGGCGAGCCAGGTGATCGAACGTGGGACCGTAAAGCCCGGTGGTGCGGTTCGCCAGCGCTTTCGGCGGGTTCGCCAGCGTCACCGCCCAGATGCGGCGATGTTCGATGCCCGGACCCTGAATGTCGAGGACCACCGCGCGATCCCGGCCGACGCCGCGAATGCGAAACCGTCCGTCCGCGCCCGTCGTCGCCGACATCGAGCTTTCCGCCAGCTCCGCCTTTTGCAAAGTCGATTCCGGGTCCATGACGTAATGGTTGCCCCTGGATTTGAGCCACTGGAGTTGGTTTTCGGCCCAGCGCCAGCTCGTCCGCATTGTTCTTCTTGCCGATGCGATACACACGCACAATAGCGCCAGCCACGGGCTTGGCTTCCAGATTGAGGATGCGGCCAGTGATCGCGACATCATCTTTCACGAGGTGCAAAGTCGTCTCTCTTAATTTGTCGCGCGGGCCGTCCAGCTTTGCCCAATCGGGACCGTACCCCTTGGCCGTTGCGATCAAAAGGCCAAAACCCTCCCATTTATCCTTGGCGATGCTTATACGAAACCGTCCGTCCTGCCCCGTTGTCGCCCGAATTTCGGTAGTCGCTTTCTTGTTGAGGGAATAGCTCCGCAACCGGATGGAGGCATCCGCGACAGCCTTCCCATCCGAATCCACGACCCGGCCGATCACAACGATCGACTCGTCGGCGGCGCAGTGGTTTTCTCGGGCGCAGTCTTCTCCGCTCGGCGCACGGTCGTTGCCCGTTGCTCGGCACCCACCGGGGCGGCAAGGCTGCGGTGAACCTGCATGGTACCTCCGGCGATGAGGCCAGCGAGGACGATCAGGACCCCGGCGTATTTCACTTTGCTGACAAATAGCGTCCGCATCACGCCATCAGCCAGCGCCGCCACAGGCGCCGGTGCGACGCTGGCGGCGGCCTGACCGCAGGCGATGCCGAGAGCGATTTCGATCGTGCCCTGAGCCAGCGGGGCCGGGACCGCGGCCGTGGCCTCTGCCACCGTTTCGAGACACAGCGCCGCCGCCAGCGTCACACCACGGCGGAGCAGCCGCTCACGCAGGCGATTCCGCGCCGCCGCCAGTCGGGTCGAGAGCGTGCCTTCGTTCCAATCCAGTTTCGCGGCGACTTCATGGCGACTTTTGCCTTCCAGGCAGCACAGGACGAAGGGGGCACGATATTTTTCGGGTAGACGGTTGACCTCCTCGGCGAGGATCGCTTGCAGCTCGCGCACCGCCACATCCAACTCCGCCCTGGTTTGTCCGCTTTCACCCGCCCGCCTCTCGTGGAGTCGTCGTTTGCACGCCTCGCTCCTCACTTTGAGCGCGATCCGATAAGCGACGCCGTAGAGCCAACTGGCCAGCGCGGTCCCCTTGCGGATGGAGCCGGCCTTGCGCCAGCACCAGGAACGTCGCCTGGAAAGCGTCTTCGGCGTCCTGTTGCTGACGGAGCACATGCTGACAGACGCTCAGGACCATGCGGCCATGCCGCTCCATCAGCAGGCGGAAGGCGGATTCATCGCGCTCAGCAAGGAAGCGATGCAAAAGTTGTTCGTCGCTCCATTCGGGGTTATCGGGAGCGTTTGCCAGTCGGTGAAGGTGGCGCAGGACGCCGGCAAGTTGAGTGGCCATGATTATCTTCTCCGGGGATCATTGTTCCACGCTTATAGTGCCAGGAGAAGGGCCGGATAGTTTACATTTTTCGTCGCTTGCACATAGCCCCCGGCTTGCCGGGGAAAATCACCCCCGGCAAGCCGGGGGCTATGTGAGGAGAACATCAGTATTACTCGGGCCGGAACGGCTTGGCCACGATGTCGCCGAGATCCCGCGTGCCCTCTTCCAGCGTGAGATACAGATATTTCTTGTCGGGGACGAGGAAGTCACGGCCCTTGGCGAAGCCGAAAACGAACTTCATACCGGGGAAAATGCCCTCGACGCGGAACCTCCCTTCGGAGTCGGTTTTGACGAAGTTGTCGCCGAACGCTTCTTTGACCAGTCCGTATATCTCGGGCGCCTGGTAGCCGATGTTAACGGAAACGCCGGCCAGCGGCTTGCCGTCCTCATCCACCGCGCGCCCCGTCAGGACGGCCCCCGGTTGCAGCCGAACCGTGACCGGCTCCTTGGCGTCTGCGGCGAGAAGGACGTGCCCCACGAGCTTGCGCCTCCTTGTGCAGGAAGGCGACGAGGCGCGGCTGGGCGGGGTTGAGGGCAACGGCATCGAAGGAGCCGTCCGCGAGGGTCTTGTGGCCGCCCAGAGGAACGAGGCCGGCGGCAAGAACGTTCGTCAACGGCTTGCCGTCGGGGTCCACGACTTTGCCCCGGCGGTTCAAGCCGCGCTCAAACTGCATATCGCAGGTGATCGAGCCGGCGTCCGGGCTGGGATCAAGGAGGCGGTAGGCA
Source organism: uncultured Planctomycetota bacterium (assembly GCA_963767535.1). Taxonomy (GTDB): domain Bacteria; phylum Planctomycetota; class Planctomycetia; order Gemmatales; family Gemmataceae; genus JAJPHU01. The sequence goes on along the minus strand of CAVYEC010000003.1, from coordinate 117,945 downwards.
TTGTGACCCGACAGGGGCATGAAGAATCCTCGGCGCTGATGAAACACGGCCCCAAGCCAGACTGGTTGAAGTCCGCCCTGGGCCGGTCGGCCGGATCGAGGACTGCCTGAGAATAAGGATTTCCGCCTTCCACTTCCGCCCGAACTCGAATCACTCCGGGACCGGGCAGGGCGAGCAGGCTGTATGTACCATCCTTCTCGTTGCGAAATCCCATGCCCTCGAAATTCGCCTCCTCCTTGCCCGGCAGTGCGGCGAAGTACTTGTTGTCCGCTAGCGGAAAATACCACAGGGCGGCGGGCACCGGCTTGCCAGTGGCCTTGTCAGTGATGTGGCCGCACACCCGGATGCCGCGGGTCAGCTCCAGGTCGAGTGTGATGGGACCGAGTCCCTCGCTGTCGCCAATGGCCTTGCCGCCCGGCAGGTAGTCTTGCTCCGGCGCACCGGCGCGGATGCGAAGCTTGGGCGCCTTGGCCACGCCGATAATCCGATAGCGGCCGTCCTTGTCGGTCTTGGTCAGAATGTAGTTTCCCCACCAGCCGCCGGCGCTGCCGTTGACGAACGCCCCGGCCACGGGCTTGCCCGTTACCCGATCGCGGATCGTGCCGACGATCGGCCGGGTGGGACCCACCAGGTGATCGAACGTCGGTCCATAAATATCCGGCATGAGCGGGTTGTTTCTTTCTGGACTCAACTGCTTGGGAGCGGACTTGATCAATTCCTTGACGTTGATTCCGGGCGCGTCAGCACCCAAACGATCCTGTGTTCGATGGTCGGCCCTTCGATCCACAACTGCACCACCCGCTCCACACCGACGCCGGTAATGCGGAAGCGTCCCTGTGCGTCGGTCTTCACCGGGGCGACGATCCCGAATTGCGAACCGTAGACCGACTTCAAGGGATGGTGAAAAACGCGGTTGCCGTCGGGGCGAAAGCTCTTGAGGACCGGCGTCAGATCGTTCTCTGACGGGATCTCGATGTAACGAACCGAAACGGACACATCCTTGATTGGCCGGCCTTCAAGATCAAGGACACGTCCGGCGATGGGCAAATCCTTGGCCAGCCGTAGGGTGATCTCGCCCTTACCGAGTTTGTCGGCGTCGATGCCGTCAGGACCGTATCCTTCGGCCGTGGCGATCAGGGATCGTCCTCGAACCAGTTGTGAGGGGTCGATGGAAAAACGGAAACGCCCGTCCTTGTCACTCTTCAACTCAACAAGGGCTCCTTTTTCGGAGTTGCCCCAGACGGCTCCGGGCAGGAGCAGCCGGGCGCCCGCGTGCGGTTTGCCGTCCGGATCGAGAACCCGGCCGCTCACCGTGACATTTTTGTCTTTCTGAGTGGTGGCTTTGCCGGCCTTCGGCTTGTCCGCTTGGGGGGCGGCCGGTGATTCGGCAGCCGGCGCGGTGGCGAAAACGCGATGAATCTGGCTACCGACACCGGCAGCGACGAGACCGGCAACGAGGAACAACCCACCCGCGAACTTCACTTTGCCGAGGAACATGGTTCGTTTCGCTCCTTCCACCAGGGAAGCAACCGCCGGCGGAACGTCACCGGCCGCGTTGCCCAATGCGGCCTGAAGGGTTGTACGGATGAGGGCCGAAGGCACACTTGCCTTGGCACCAGCACTCCAGGCGCCGGCGCACAGGGCGGCCGTCAACGTCAGGCCGCGGCGTGTCAGGCGCAGCTGAAGACGCTTGCGTGCCTCCGCCAGCCGGCCGGAGACGGTGCCCTCTTTCCAGCCCAACCGCCGGGCCGTCTCGCTCTTGCTCAGGCCATTCAGACAGCACAGGACGAACGGTGCCCGATACTTCTCCGCCAGCCGGTTGACTTCCTCAGCCAGCACCGCTTGCAATTCCCGCAAGGCCAGGTCCAGGTCCGGCTCCGCGTGTGCCACTTGACCCGCCCTCCTCTCGTGCTGTCGTCGTCTCATCATCCGCGCCCGCGCGTTCAGCGCCGTGCGGTAGGCGACTCCGTAAAGCCAACTGGCCAGCGCAGTGCCCTTGCGGATGGAGCCGGCGTTCCGGGCCAGGATGAGAAAGGTCGCCTGAAAGGCATCCTCGGCGTCCTGATGCTGCCGCAAGACGTGGCGGCACACATTCAGGACCATACGGCCGTGGCGCTCCATCAGCAGGCGAAAAGCCGACTCGTCGCGCTCGGACAGGAAGTCTTGCAAGAGCTGCGCATCGCTCATCTCCGGGGCGTCGGGAGATCCGGAGATCTGATGTATGTGTCGCAATACGCTGCTGAATTGTGCGCTGGCCATGATCGTCCCTTTGCCGGTGCGTGGGCGCTCTGTTGTATAGTGTCAGAAAAGGCGTCGATAGGTATGGTTTTTTTCCGAAATCCGCGTCCGCCGGCATCCAGAGATTTCTTGCACACCGATGGGCCTTCTGTCACACTGCACGACATCCAACGCTGCCGCAATCTCCGTGAGGACGGCCGATGATCTGCATCTCGATCGCGCAGGAGTCGCGCCGGCTGGCGCTGGCGGACATGCTCAACGCCGCCCGCCGCTGCGACCTCTTGGAAGTGCGCCTGGACCGCTTCGGCAAAGCCCCGGACCTGGGCGACATCCTGTCCGTCAAACCCAAACCCGTCATCATCAGTTGCCGCCGGCCGCGCGACGGCGGGATGTGGGACGGCAGCGAGGACGAACGCCTCGCGCTCTTGCGCCAGTGCATCATCAGCAAGGCCGACTACGTCGAGATCGAACTGGACGTGGCCGACCAGATCCGCAAGTTCCCGCCCAGCAAGCGCGTCATCTCCTACACCAACCGCGACGAGACGCCGGCCGACATCGCCGACATCTACGCCCTGGCGCAGACGAAAAGTCCCGATGTCATCAAGCTGACCACGCTGGCGCGCACGCCGGAGGAAGCCTGGCCGCTCGTGCAGATTCTGGCGAAAGCACCGGTGCCGACCGTGGTGGTCGGCCTCGGTAAACCCGGCGTCATGCTCAGCGTCCTGGGCGCGAAGATCGGCGCTCCGTGGACCTACGCCGCGCTGGAACGCGGCATGGAAGCCTATCCCGATCAGCCGACCGTGAGCGATCTCGAGGAGGTTTACCATTATCGGGCGATTACTCGATCCACGCGCTTCATCGGCGTGACCGGCTTCGGCGAGCGCGAGCGGGCGACCGTCGCGGCCCTCAACGCCGCCTTCGCGCATCTGAATTTGTCGGCCCGCTGCTTGCCGATGGGCGTCGGCAACGTCCGGCTGTTCGGCAAGGTGATCGAAGCGGTGAAACTGGCCGGCGCGGTCATCGACGACGAGCATCGCCAGTCGATCTTGCAGATCGCCACCCAGCGCGAGCCGTCGGCGGCGCGGACGGGCGCGGCCGACCTGATCCTGCACCGCGACAACGAGTGGCACGCCGCGGACACGGCCATCCCATCGGCGACCAACTCCCTGGAGTCGGCGATGCGAGCGCGTTCCGGCTCCGAGCATCCCCTGGCCGGTCGCCTTATCATGCTGGCCGGGGTCAACGACCAGGCGCGGATGATGGCCCGCGAGCTGAAGCAGCGCGGCTGCGTGTTGATTTTCGCCGGCCGCGACCGCGACATCGCCCACAAGCTCGCCCAGGAGATGCAGTGCCGTTTCGTGCAGTGGGAGGCGCTGTACACGACGAACCATGATGTGCTGATCGTGTGCGACAGCGAATCGGCGGTCCACCCCGGCTATCTGAAGCCGGGTATGACAGTGCTGGATATGACGTCTCCGCTGCAAGCGTCGGAGTTGTTGCGCAAAGCGCAAGTCCGCGGCTGCGGCGTTGTGTCGCCGCGCGAATTGTGGTTGCAGCAGGTATCATTACAGGCCCATCTGTTGACGAGCAAGGAAATGCCGCGGCAAGTCCTGGCCGACGCGGTTCCGTGGCTGTGGGAGGAGGAATGATTTGTTAGCCCGCCGCGCCAGCAAGGGAGAATAAAAACCCTTGCTGGCGCCGCGGGCTAACAAGTCCCGCTTCACGGCTTCTTTTTCGCGTTGCCGTGATGCGAGGCGAAAATGTCAAAGACACTCCACTCGCTCCAGCCGTTGCCACATTCGCGCACGGCATCGCAATCCGACGGTGGAAGCGGCGCGGCATCGCGCATGGGCGGGAAGCATTTCCACAGCGCCACCAGGCTGAGAGCTTTTCCCGGTAGCGTATCGCCGTTGGCGATCAGCGGTGTGGGCACATTCAGCACCGAGTTGGCCAGCACACCCGCTTCCCGGCTCACCTGCGCCCGCGTCCGAATGCGTTCGTGGACGACGGCCCGCACCGTGTTTTCGGCCGACGCTTCGTCGGTAAGGGTGACGTGAGCATGAGCCAGGATCGTGCCCTTGCCGTACTCCCAGCCGGCCAGCGCGTTGTTGTACGTGGTGATCGCCTGGAACTCGGTGGCCAGAGCGTCGGCCCAGAAGCGCTGCGATTCCAGCAGCAGACTCAGCGAGACGGATCGGCCCTCGGTGCCCGGTTCGTTGGCCCCGACGCTATAGAGGTCGTAGCGGACGCGCAACTGGGTGGCAAACGCCTCGCGCTGCGCCTGCGCCGCCTTGATCTGGGCGTAACCGGAAGCCATCCGGCGATGGTACAGACCCAGGAAGCGCTCCGCCTTCAACTCCTGATCTTGCAGCACCACGTTGGCTCGTGCGAGTTGGAGATGGGCCTTGCGCACCCCGTCGGTTTCCGTGAACCGATAATCGGCCGTCGTCACCGCGTCGTCTTCGATTCCCGCATCCTTGGCCTTCTTCGCCGCCACGACCTTCAAACGGGCCGTCTTGATCTCGTCGCGGGCCATGCGCAATTCGGGACGGCTCATGGCCATCGTCCACGCCGCCTGCCAGTCGGGGTGTTTATCCACGAGCGTCGGCGCATCGCACGGCACCATCCGAACGTCATTGTCGATGGGCAGGCCCATCATGGCCCGCAGCTGCCGATCGTTATCGAGCACGGTGTCGAGCGCCTGCAAACGCTGGCTGCGAAACAGCTCGTATTGACCGCGGACCTGGGCCAGTTCGGCCAGGCCGACGCGACCGACCTTGAACTGGGCACCGGTGACTTTCCAGGTTTCGTAGGCGAAACGCAGCGCCTGCTCGCGGCTATAGAGCTGCCAGTAGGAGCCGTACAGGTTCCAGTAGGCCACCTCGACGTTGAGTAGCATCTGGTTTATGTTGCGCTCCAGTTCGTCCCGCGACTTGGAGGTGTCAATGCCGGTGACAAGAATGCCTTTCGCTTTCGGCGTTGGATGAGCGAGGACGCGGAAAGAGACGGACGTCGCACCCTGGGGAACGGTAACGAGATTGTCCAGGCCGACGCCGGGGTGGAGCAGGCTGGGTTGCCCGAGATGGCCATTTTCCAGCGCGATGGCCCGCGCCTCGGCCAGAGACAGGAAACGGACCCGCGGTTGGGACGTTGTTGCGACTAGCTTGGCAGGCGGGGCCGACTGCGCAACCCCGGCCGACAAAACCACGACCAGACAGCAAACCGTTCGCACCATGACACGCCTCCGGAGGGTTGGGCCGAATGGCATCCGCGTAGGACGCCCCGAATGGGTGCGTGTATAGCGACAACGAAAGATTTTGCCAGCGCGGATTTGGGAGGGTTCAGGGTCGTTTCCTGAAGCGTAGGTCTTAAGAGTGGACGGAACAAACGGTGGCGGCACGCTGCTAGCGTGCCGGTTTCCAGGCACGCTAGCAGCGTGCCGCCACAATACTTTCCGCTCGCTCTAAGTCTGACCGCTTGTTTGCGCAGGAAAGCTGCCCTTTTTGGGAGCGGTCTTGCTTGAGGTTGAGCAACTGTCCCTGCACTTGTGGGAAGACGGCTTCCGCAAACGGGGTGTTGGCAGAGTGGCAAAGTGGCAATCTCGCCCTCGGGAATCGACATAAAGCATTGAAATCAAATAGGTCGATATGTTGACTCCACATTGCCAAACGGAGGTGCCATTGGCAAAGTGGCAACCTGGTCTTCCCTCCAACCCGAAACGGCCCTGGTGAGGGCTTATGTGCTCAGGAAGAAGATCCTTTGGACGAGGGAAGAGAATGCGGCTCCAGCATCACCGCGCACAAAGGGACTGCCAGCAGTGATCCGGCCACGGGAGCGATCAGGTACACCCACAAACTCCTAAAGGTTCCGCTGACGAGTGCCGGCGCCAACGAGCGTGCCGGATTCATCGACGCCCCGCACACCGGGCCGGCGAACAGCGCTTCCAGCGCGATCACCGAACCCACGGCCACGCCCGCCATGATGCCCTTCTCTTTCGCCCCCGTCGAGACGGCCAGGATCACCACCATGAGAAGCATAGTCAGGAAAACTTCCAGCACGAACGATTGCCAATCCGAACCGGCCGGGATCGTCGCGCCGAGCGTAGCATGAGTCGGGAAGAGCAGACGTAACAGCAGGCTGCCCAGCACCGCGCCGACGCACTGACTTGCGATGTACGGCAAGGCCGAACCCAGCGGGAAGCGGCGGGCCGCGACAAATCCCAAAGTCACGGCGGGGTTGATGTGCCGCGCCGGAGATGTCGCCCAGTGCGTAAACCAGGGCCAACACGATCAGGCCGAAGGTCAGCGACACACCGACGTGCGTGACGCCGCCGTAAAGGTCGTCGATGACGATGGCACCCGTGCCACAGACTACCAGGGCGAAGGTGCCAAACACTTCCGCGACCAGTTTCCGCAGGTTTTCTGGCTTGCGCATCCGATTCTCCGCCAGGTCATTCATGGCCGATCAGAACGCCGGTGAGGAACACGAGCACGCCGCCGACGACGACCTGGAAGACCGCCGAGGTCAGCGGCGTGTCCATGTAGCGATTGCGAATCCAGGCGATCGCCGCCAGTTCCACGGCCACCACGCCGATGGCGATGCTCGTGGCCAGGTAAAAGGCGTTGGGGACCGACTCCGGAATCAGGTACGGCAGGGTGTGACCCAGGCCGCCCAGGGCCGTCATGAGCCCGCAGATCAGGCCGCGCACCCACGGCCGGCCGCGGCCGGTCAGACTGCCGTCGTCGGACAGCGCCTCGGCGAAACCCATGCTGATGCCGGCACCGAGACTGGCCGCCAGACCGACGAGGAACGTCTTCCAGGTGTCGCGCGTGGCGAAAGCGGCCGCGAACAGCGGTGCCAACGTCGAAACCGAGCCGTCCATCAGTCCCGCCAGGCCCGGCTGGACCACTTGCAGGACGAACTCGCGCTTCCGCGCCGCCGCCTCCGTGTCCGGATCCTCCGCGACCATGCCCTCGGCGATCCGCTCGTGCTTGCGTTCCTCCTCGGCCAAATCACCCAGTAGTTGACGGATGCTGGCGTCGGTCGATTTGCGGATGGCCTTCTCGTAAAAGCGCTTGGTTTCCAGCTCCATCAGCGCCGCCTGCTTGCGCGCCGCGTCCAGTCCCAGGGGCGCACCAACCACACCGGCCGGCGACTGACGAAACCTTTGACATCTTGCCGGCGGATGAGCGGAATGTGATCGCCGTAGCGCTCGCGGTAGAGGTTCAGCAAGCGATGGCGATGGCCGTCCTCCTCGGCGCAAGCGGCGAAACTCCTCGGCCTGGGCCGGGTAGGTCGCCTGCAAGCCGTCGGCGAAATCGTCGAAGATGCGGGCGTCTTCCTCTTCGAGCGAAATGGCCAGGGCCAGGATCTCCTGCTCGCTGAGGCTACTGAAACTGCGCATGGTCGCCTTCCCTCACCGAAGAAACTCCCTCCCCCCTTGTGGGGGAGGGTAGGGGTGGGGGGGTGAGAGCGCTCTACCCCCCACCCCTACCCTCCCCCACAAGGGGGGAGGGAGAAAAGTTCGCCCGTCCCTAGCTTATCGTCGCGGGATCGACCCGCCGCGGCAACTGCCGCAAGCAGAACATTGACACGACCCGCATGACCGCCGCATAATCATCCCCGTGATTCCCCCGACACTCCTTGCACGAGGACAGAACATGGCAGGCGCACCTGGATGATCGCCCTTGTCGTCTCCCCAGCCCTCGCCCTCCCCCTCCTGCCCGCCGCCGACGAGAAAAACAGCGACGACACCGGCATCACCTGGAAGAAGACCGTCCTCGATACCAAGTTTCGTTCCGAAGGCGTCGCCGTCGCCGACGTCAACCACGACGGCAAGGTCGATGTCCTGGTCGGCGATGTCTGGTACGAGGCCCCCGATTGGAAGGTCCACGCCATCCGTCCGGGCAAGGAAGACTACCGCGAAGGCGACAAGAACGTCTACAGCAACACCTTCGCCTGCTGGGCAGACGACCTCAACTGCGACGGCTGGTCCGACCTGATCGTCGTCGGCTTCCCCGGCGCCCCCTGCCACTGGTACGAGAACCCCCAGAACAAGGAGGGCAACTGGAAGCAGCACGTCATCTGGCACAGCGCCTGCAACGAAACGCCGGCCTACGTCGATCTGTTCGGCACCGGCAAGCGCGTCCTGCTGATGGGCTGGCAGCCCAAGGGCAAGGATAACGAAGGGCAGATGGCCTACTTCGGTCCCAGCCAGAACCCGGAGGCGCTCTGGCGGATGTATCCGATCAGCGAGCCGAGCAGCAAGGACCACGTCATCCCCGGCACCTTCAAGTTCGCGCATGGTCTGGGGGCCGGCGATCTTAACGGCGACGGCAAGGCCGACGTGATCTGCACCGGCGGCTGGTGGGAGCAGCCCGCCAGCCCCGAAGATAAGCCCTGGAAGTTCCATCCCGCCAACCTGGGCGACGCCTGCGCCGATATGTTTCCTTATGATCTCGACGGCGACGGCAAGGCCGATGTCGTCAGCAGCTCGGCCCACAATTACGGTATCTGGGCGTACCTGCAACGGCCCGGCAAGGAAGGCTCGCCGACGTTTGTGCGCGAGGCGCTGTTTCCCAAGCTCGTCTCGCAGACCCATGCGATGCACTGTGTGGACATCAACGGCGACGGCCTGAAGGATCTGGTCACAGGCAAACGCTGGTGGCGCACGGACCCCACGGAGATGCCGACCCGAACGCGCCGGCCAAGCTGTACTGGTTCGAGGCCAAGAAGAACAGCGACGGCCTGACCCGTTTCGTGCCCCACGAGATCGACAGCGATTCCGGCATGGGCACCCAGTTCGTCGTCGCCGACACCAACGGCGACAAGCTGCTCGACGTGGTGACATCCAACAAGAAGGGCGTCTTCCTGTTCGAGCAGGTGCGCGGCAAGAAATAACCATCCGCGACAGCTCGCAAGGCCAACGAACCGGGGTAGACATCATGCTCTGGAGGGATAAGCTTATTTATAGACTCGCCTGTTAACACCTCATCGTTTCAACGGAACATGCGCGACCGGAACAACAACGAGGGGCGCGATTGGCTCCCCTGGCTGATCGGCGGGGGATGTTTGACCGGACTGGCCATCCTGGTCCTGGCGCTTTCGGCGTGTTCGGCTGGATGATCTGGAGCGAGAAGCGGACACGGCTGGCGGAGGAGGAACGAAGCCTCGCGCCGCCCCCTACCTGGACGCCTCCGAATCCCGCGACTCCGCAGCCCACGGTTCCTCAGCCCGGACAATTACAGTCGCTGCCGCCGGCTCCCAAACTCCAGGCGCCGCCGGGACCGTCCCCGCGACGACCGGACCACAAGAACGTGGATTTCGTGGCCATGCGCTCCTTTGAGGGCCATCGCGGTCCCGTCCACAGCGCCGACCTCTCTCCCGATGCGCACCGGGTGCTCTCCGGCGGCGAAGACATGACTGTCCGCCTTTGGGAGCTGGACACCGGCAAGGAGTTAGCCCGACTCGAAGGTCATGGCGCGCCCGTCCGGGCGGTGGCGTTCACGCCGGACAGCGGCCGGGCCGTCTCCGCCAGTCAAGACGGCACTCTTCGGCTCTGGGATCTGGCCGCGAAAAAGACCGTTCGCACCTTCACGGGCCATCGCGGCGGCGTATTGTGCGCGGCCGTCACTCCCGACGGGAAGCAGTTGCTTTCCGGCGGCGTCGATCGCTCCCTGCGTCTGTGGGACATCGAAACGGGAAAACAGCTCCAGGAGTGGTATGGCCACGAAGGTCCGATCAACTGCGTGTCGGTTTCGACGGATGGCGCCCACGTGTTGACCGGAAGCGACGACGGCAGCGCGCTGGAGCGGGAGCTGCCAAGTGGACGCGAGATGTGCTATCTGTACCGCGGCGCTCCCGTGTTCATTGCCCTGTTTACTCCGGACGGCAAGCGGGCAGTCGTCGGCGGGGTGACGCTGACGGGACTTTGCGACCTGACCAGCGGAGAGGAGTTTCCGGCCGAGTCCCTCGTCGGCAGTCCGCTGCGCGGCGCCGCCCTCATGCCCAACGGTTCGGTCATCGTGCAAGGCGGCCAGGGTAAGAAGTTGGAAAGCCGGGTCCTGTGGACGCGGCAGCGCCAGGATTCGGAGAGGATAACACCGTTCGATCTTCAACTTGGCGTGGTCGAAGCTCACGAAGGCGTGATCACCTGCGTCCGTGTGTCCGGCGACGGCCGGTTCGTGCTAACGGCAGGTTCGGACGGCATCCTCAAACTCTGGCGCATAACCGAACGCGCCCACGCCAACAAGCCGGCAAATTAAGGCTATTGCGACCGAGGAAAGAGACATTTGAACGCAGGAGCTGAGCATGGGCTGGGTAGGCATAACCGGCACGATCTTTGAGGTGCTCTGTTCTGTTTGGTTTCTACTGCTCGCTTACCGAGTGATCGGTAAGCCACCGGGTCAGGATCCCAAGTACGATACCGCGATCGAGTATTGGTCCGGGACCTTCAAGGTCCTCGGTGTCCTTGGTATCACCGCGTTTGTCCTTGAGTTGGTCGTGGTCTTGCTAGGACGAGTCGGCGGCGGGTCTTAGTGAACTTCGTTTCGGAGAATGATCCATGCGTCCTCTCTCGCCGGATGCCCGGCCGCAGTGGATTTGTCGTTCGGCTCTACTGGGCACGGCCTGGCTGGCGCTGCTGGCGTACCCCGTCCGTGCCGAAGCCAGGCCAAAGAACGAGGATTCTGATCGCGGAACTGGACAAGGCTTTCGCCGTCCCCGCCGAGCCGATGAAACCGCCGCTTCTGATCTTCCCGACAGTGGGAGCGGACGAGCGGGTGTCGTCCGAGGGAGTCGGCCTGAGCCACCTGGCCACGTTCGCGGCCGTTTATACCGACCGCAAGCACATCGACATCTGCGCCCCGCTCACCCAGAACGTGCTCCGCGACGCCGGCGCTCTCAAACCGGGCGTGACGCTCGACGCGGAGACGATTCGCCTCTGCCTGGCGGCACTCGGAGCCAAACTGTACGCCATCCCCAAACTGGTCGGCCTCGACGACGGTGAGTTGCTGACCATCGCCTGTCACGGCGACGGCGAGAAGTACCGCGACCGCACCTTCACGCACCCCCTGAAACGGAACGAACGGCATCGTGTGCCCAGTCTCATCGCCCAAGACGTGTTGGAATATCTGGGCGTGCAACTGACGCCCAGGGAGCGCGAGATCGTGGCCGCACCGCCGGCGCGCGACGAAGCGGACCTGCGTATCCTTCTCGGCATTCTCGCCACCGGCAATATCGGCAAGAAGGACGAGATCATCGAACCGCTCCTGGAGCGCAACCCGCACTGCGTCCTCGCCTGGGAGAATTACTTCAGCCGCTCTGCCGCCGCCGTGCCCCGCTTCCGGCAAATGCAGCCGCCCCTGGAGTGTCCGCGCTCGCATCTGTCGTCCATTGTCCAGGTGCGCAACCAGGGCGACCCCGCCCGCGACTTGCGGATGCTCTTGCCGTTTGCCGCCTCGCACCGCGACGATACCTATTTTCAGACCAGCCTGTTCAAATGCGCCGCGCTGCTCAAGGACGAACGGCTTGCGCCGCACGTTCTGGAGCTGTGGCGCAAGGCCGAGCCGGGCTATACCGGCTGCACGGCGCGGGGCGAGCAGCTCATCGATTGGGCCTGGCAGGCGCGCGGCAGCGGTTGGGCCTCCACCGTCACCCCGGAAGGGGCACGTCGCTTCGAGGAGCGCTTGCAGGATGCCCGCCGCGAGCTGGAACAAGCCTTGAAAATCAACCCGGACGGCTGGGTGGCGCATTATCACCTTCTTACCGTGGCCAGAGGGCTGGGCCTGCCGCGCGAGTTCGTGGAGGACCACTTCCAAAAGGCGGTCAAGCTCCGCCCGCGCTTTCGCCTCGCCTACAGCGCCAAGATGGAATACCTCCGACCGCGCTGGCACGGCTCGGAGGAGGAGATGATCGCCTTCGGCCGGCAGTGCGCCGCCACCGGCTTCTGGGATGAAGGCATCCCGGGCATGTTCCCCTATGCGGTGCGCGACTGCTGCCTCAGCCCCGGCGAGCACGCCGCGAACTATCAGATCCTGCAATTGCAGGATATGTGGGATGGCGTCCTCGAATACTACCGCGCCGCCGAGAAAGACGCGGACCCGACCAATCGCAATATGGCCCTCAACTACTTGGCCGAGTGGGGCATTTACAGCGGTCACTTCGACGATGTTGTCGTCGCCTGCCAGCGGCTGCGCCACACCAATCGAGTCGAGCGCAGCGTCTTCCCCGACTGGGATGAGTGGGAGTTCCTTTACAATCTGGTTCATGCCAAGACCGGGCGGTTGACGACCCAGTACAACACGCACTTGAAGAACGACCGGGCGCTGGCGCAAACGGGCGTTGCGCTGGGGCAGGGAGATTTCGACGAGGCGGCCCGGACGATTGAGCAGGTCGAGCCGGGCGAACACCTCGACGCCAACAAGTTAGCCACGTACCGGGCCGCCATTACGGCGGGGCGAAAGCTGTACCGCGACCGGCGGCTCGATCTGAAAGGGGCCGAGGGGTTGGAGCTGTTCGTCGGCTCCCGGCCGCAGTCGTTCGCCCCTTCCCCATCGCCCTGGAAATACGGCGACGATAAGTTCGTCTGCGAACTGCCCGCCAACGGCAAGACGGTCCTCTCCTTTCCCGTCGGCATCCGGCACGGCGTCATCTCCGGCACCTTCGAGTGGAGCGGCGACCTCTCGTACTGCCAGCTCGTCGCCCATTCCCATTCGCTGCGCGATCCGGTGACTCTGCGCTACCTGCCCGACCGCAAGGTGCAACTCGCGCGGAACAACATGCTCGTCCGGGAGACGGTCGCGCCGCCGGGTCCGATCGCCTTTCGGTTGACCTATGGAGTCCGGCAGGACGTGCTGGAGCCGTTCAAAGGCGAGTCGTGGGAGGCCAGCGGGCGCGATGATGTTCCTAGCGGCTTCAGCATCCAGGTTTTCGCCCGAGGCCAGCCGGTCACCTTCACCCTGCGGAATCTGCACATCGAGTTGACGAATTGATCGTGCAACCGGACAGGCATTTCGGTTGACCTGCCTGCAGCGCCCCCATACTAAACGCAACCGTCCAGGTTTGCCCTCCTTCGGCCCTCGGACATCCCGCCGTCCTCCTCGTTGTCGCCGACTGATCGTGGTGTCCTCATGCGAAACGCACCCTTCGCCGTTCTCCTTGTCGTTCTCGGTGCCTCCTCCGTCGCGGCCGCCGAGGTCGATTACGTGCGCGACATCAAACCCGTTCTGTCCGCTCGCTGTTACGCCTGTCACGGGGCCGTCCGGCAGAAGGCACGCCTTCGACTCGATGCTGCCTCCCTTATTCGCAAAGGAGGCAAGCACGGTCCCATTATCGTGCCAGGCAAGAGCGGTTCATCGCTGCTCATCGAGGCCGTAATGGGTAACGACCGCCCGCGGATGCCGCCCGAACAGGAAGGCACAGGGCTTTCCCAGAAAGAGATCGCTCTGTTGAGATCATGGATCGACAGCGGCGCACCCATGCCCGACGAGCCGATCCCCGCCGACCCGCGCGATCACTGGGCCTTCCGTCCACCCATCCGGCCACCTGTACCGCACGTTTCCGGCGCTGTGCCCCAGGCCAATCCGGTCGATGCGTTTCTCGCCGCCGAGCGCGCTCGGCATGGCCTGACGGCCAATCCGCCAGCCGACAAGCCCGTCCTGCTTCGCCGCGTTTACCTCGACCTGATCGGACTGCCGCCGACACGCAAGGAGTTGCACGCTTTTCTCGCGGATGCATCGCCGGATGCTTACGAAAAGGTGGTGGATCGGCTGTTGTCCTCGCCCCAGTACGGCGAGCGCTGGGGCCGGCACTGGATGGACGTGTGGCGCTACAGCGATCCTTTCGGCAACGGCGAGGAGTATCGCTACAGCCAGCGGCACATCTGGTGCTGGCGCGACTGGATCATCGAATCGCTCAACGCCGACAAGGGCTATGACCGCATGATCGTCGAGATGCTGGCCGGCGACGAGATCGCGCCGGCCGATCCCGACACGCTGCGGGCCACCGGCTACCTGGCCCGCAACTGGTACAAGTTCAACCGCACCGCCTGGCTGCAAGACACCGTGGAGTACACGGCGGCCGGCTTCCTGGGCCTCACGCTCCGCTGCGCCCGCTGTCACGATCACAAATATGACCCGCTGGCCCAGCAGGATTATTACCGCTTCCGCGCCTTCTTCGAGCCGCACGACATTCGCATCGACCTGCGCCCGGCCAGCCGGACACCAACAAGGACGGAATTGCCCGCGCCTTTGACGCTCGATTCGATACCCCGACGTATCTTCTTCGTCGTGGCGATGAGCGGACGCCGGACAAATCGCGTGCCCTGACTCCCGGCCTGCCACCGGTGCTGGGCGGCGAGTTGGTGGTACGTCCTCTGCATTTTACCAAGCGTGACTTCCTTCAGCGCTCGGGCCGGCGGCCGAGGAGGCGCGTCGATTGGCGCGGGCGGAGTTAAATCGCGCCGAGGTCGAAGTGAAAAAGGCCGACGAGGCGGTTCGCGCCGCTCCGGTGTCCCGGTTGAAGCAGGCCAAGGATGCGGCCGCTCTGGCAATCCGGAAACAGGAGGCGGCGCGGGCGGTGCTTTCTGCCGTGGAGGCTCGCGCCGCCGCCGAACGAGCCGAATTCACGGAACCACCGGACGAGATCCACCGCACAGCGCTGGCGTTAGCTGCGGGCAAAGCCGAGCGTCGTGCTGCGGCGCTCCGGGCGGGGGTGGCACTTCTTCAAGCCGAGCAGGCGACCGGCGCAAATGCGAAACAAAAGCAAGCCGCGGCCCGCAAGGCCGCCGCCGCCGCCGTGGCCGCCGTGGAGCAAGAGGGCGTGACCTATACCTCGCTCGTGAACATCAACCGGGCCGGAAGCACCGGAAGGCGGCTGGCGCTGGCGCGCTGGATCGCCAACCGCGACAACCCCCTGACGGCCCGCGTCGCGGCCAATCACATGTGGATGCGGCATTTCGGCAAGCCGCTCGTCGCCACGGTGGCCAACTTCGGACTCAACGGCAAAAGTCCGACCCACCCTGCCCTGCTCGAATACCTGGCCGTCGAGTTCATGGAGTCCGGCTGGAGCATGAAACGACTGCATCGCTTGCTCGTCACCTCCGCCGCTTACCGCCTCAGCTCCCGCACCGATCCCGCACGCCTGGCGGCGGACCCCGACAACCGCTACCTGTGGCGCATGAATCCGCGCCGCCTGGAGTCCGAAGCGGTACGCGACACTCTGCTCGCCGCATCAGGCCGGCTCGACCCGACGCCGGGCGGCCCGATCCTCGACGAGAAGCTCGGCCAGACCTCGCGGCGGCGCAGCCTCTATTTCCGCTTCAACACCGAGTACCGGATGCAGTTCCTCGACCCCTTCGACCCCGCCAGTCCGACCGAGTGCTTCGAGCGCCGCGAGAGCGTCCTGCCACAGCAGGCGCTCGCCTTGCTCAATAGCGCCCTGGCCCTCAACCAGTCACGTCTGCTGGCGCGGCGCCTGACGGCGGAATTCGCCAGTCCCGAACCGTTTGTGACGGCCGCCTTCGAGCAAGTGCTAAGCCGTCCGCCGACCACCCCGGAGCGCGAGCGCTGCGCAGCGCTTTCTGCGCGAGCAGGCCGAGTTGTTTCGCCGGCCGGTGAAGCTGACACCCTTCCCGCCCCTCAGGGAAGCCGTGACGCCGCCCGCCGATGATCCGACCCAGCGTGCCCGCGAAAATCTCATTTTGGTGCTTTTCAACCACAACGATTTCGTGACGATCCGCTGAAGGAGGCCGCCATGTTTCAACCCACATCCGCCGCCCACTGCTGTGGCCGAGTGAATCGGCGCACCTTCCTCGCCGACGTGGGCATGGGCTTCACCGGCTTGGCGCTGGGTGCCCTGCTCTCCCGCGACGGCATCGCCCGCGCCGGCGTGTCGGCTGGGGTGCCCCATCTGGTCCCGAAGGCCAAGAGCGTCATCTGGCTGTTCATGCTCGGCGGCGTCAGTCACCTGGAGACGTTCGATCCGAAATCCGCCCTCAACAAGTACGCCGGCAAAACCATCGACGAATCGCCGTTCAAGAAAGCCGTCGTCGAGTCGCCCTATTACCGTAAGAACGTCATGGACTTCGAGGGCAAGCCGCGAGCGCTTCTCAACAAGTTGTATCCGCTGCAAGTCGGCTATCGCAAGCGCGGCCAAAGCGGTCTCGAAATCAGCGACTGGTGGCCGCACCTGGCGACTTGCGCCGACGACCTGGCCCTGGTGCGCTCAATGTGGACGACCGACAACGACCACGCCGCCCAGCTGCAATTTCACACCGGCCGGCACGTCTTCGAGGGCTTTCACCCGACGCTCGGCGCGTGGATTCACTACGCGCTGGGATCGCTGAGCGACAACCTGCCGCGTTCGTGGTCCTCGGCACCCCACCGGGTGACTGCTGCGGCGGCGTGGCCATCCACGGCGCCAGCTATCTCGGTCCCGACCATGCCGGCGTCCCGCTTGCGTTAGACCCCAAGAATCCGCTGCCGTTCGGCACACCCGGTTCCACCGTCAGCCGCGAGGAGCGCACGGGTCAACTCGATCTTCTTCGGGATCTCAACGGACTGGCCGGCGTGGAGTATCCCGATGATCCGGTCTTGCGCGCCGTGTTCGCGCCTACGAACTGGCCGCGAAGATGCAATTGGCAGTGCCCGAAGTCATGGACGTGACGCGCGAGACGGCGGCGACCCACAAGCTCTACGGCCTGGATAACAACACGACGGCGGCTTACGGCCGGCAATGTCTGGTGGCGCGCCGGTTGGTCGAGCGCGGCGTGCGTTTCGTGCAAATATACGACGGCGGCGGGGGCGGCGGCGGATGGGACGCGCACGGCGAGTTGAAACAAAATCACGGCTCCAACTGCGCCCGCGTCGATCGGCCCATCGCCGGCCTGCTCAAAGACCTCAAACAACGCGGTCTCCTGGACGAGACACTGATCGTCTGGGCGACGGAGTTTGGCCGCACGCCGGGGGCGGAGAACGCTGATGGCCGCGATCATCATCCCTACGGCTTCTCGGTCTGGCTGGCCGGCGGCGGCATCAAGGGCGGTGTCGCCCACGGCGCCACCGACGAGATCGGTTTCCACGCCGTCGAGGATCGCCACTACGTCACCGACATCCACGCCACCGTGCTGCACCAACTCGGACTCGACCCGCATCGGCTGGAGGTTCCCGGCCACAAGCGGCTGGAGATGGATTTCGGCCGGCCCATCAAGGAGATCCTGAGCTAGTCTGCCGAGCGGGACCGTTATTCCTTACAAGCCGCGACCGCCAGCGAGCGGGAGTTGCATCCGCTCGTTGGCGGTCGCGGCTAGACGCTCCCGATGGCTCTCTTTTATCGAGACAGCCCATAGCCCCACGGTCCATCGTCGGAACCGGCCTTGTCGGCAAATCGACCCTTGGACTTGACACTTCTTACCGCGTTTTTATACTCCGCCGCTCGCACGTAGAGCCTTGTCTACGACCGCGCTCGGATGGTGCCCGGCCCAGGCGAACGAGCACGGCGACAGTCGGGGTGACGAACTTCATCAGGAGACAGCGTGGTGAGGCATCCCTTGTTCCGCTGGCTGGCAGGTGCGTTCGCGTTGGCGATCGCGGCCGGCAGTTCCGGGTCGCACGCGCTCTTCGCCCAAGACCGCGTCGCCCCGCCGCGCCCGGACCAGCGGCCCGCCACTGTCTCACCCCCACCGACTCCGACGCGGCACTGGTGGGATGTGCCTTCTTCGCCGCCGCCGTCCGGCACCCGGCAAGTTTCCGCCCAGCGCCCGGACAGGCCGCGGCCGGCGCGAGCACGTATCGGCTCAAGCGCGACTTGCCCGGCGATTCCAAGCCGATCATCCTCGACGCCGACGAGATCGCCTCGTGGACGGAGAAGTACGGGGGGAGAGAGTATTGCGTGTTCCTGCTGCGCGGACTGGTTCTAGCGCAGCAAGGGATCGTGCAAGTGCGCTTCCAGCAGGGAGTCGCCTGGGTGGACGTGAGTCGTTACCGAGACACCGGCAAACTGCGCATGGAGCTTTACACCGAGGGCGACGTGCGCATCGAAGATGGCACAGAACCGCACGACCATCCGCGGGCGATATTGGACCTGACCACGCGCGGAGAGTTTCGACTACACGCCCACCGCACTCCCCTCGCCCAGCAATCGCGCGCCGACGATCCGCTTGTCCAGCGTGGCCGGGCCGAGGGACTTGGCCCGCAAACCTTGCGTTCGACCTATCCGGCCTCCAACACCGGATCCGCCTCGCCGTTGCAACCTGCTTCGACCCAGGAGCGCCATCTGATTCTGCCGCCGACCCTGGCGCCGCTGCCGACCCAGAAACCGCAGCCAAGCCCTACCGCCCCGCCGGTGATCGTTCCACCGAGCCTCGCTCCGTCCACGGCCCCACTTTCGCCGCGAAGTTCCGCCGCTCCTAGCCGCGTGGTCGAACACGTTTGCTTCGCCGCGCCGCCGGGCGACCCCTTTTTCGGCGGCTTGCCGGGTAATTCCGGCCAGGTCGCGCCGCCCTCGCCGTCCGGTCGAACACCGGTCCAGCCTACCGCTCAGCCGGGCGAAGGCCCCCAGCCGCCCCTGCCGACTACACCGGCCCAAACCGAGCCGCGCGCGCCGGACGGCTCGATTATTCCGTCACCGTCCCTGCCGGCAACGCCGCCTTTGCCCCCGCCCTCGCAACGGACGCCGCCGCCACCCGGAAAAGTCATCGCCCCGGGTCGAAATTTCATGGTCGCGCCGCGCCAGGGCGGTGCATTCAACGGCAGGCTCGAAAAAGGGCCGAACGGCGAGTCCATCTACATCATCACCGGCGGCGTGATGCTGCAAGTCCGCAACGCGCCCAACATGGGCATGATCGATATGGAGGCCGACCGCATCGTCATCTGGACCAAGGGCGACGGCGATCAACTGGCCACCAACATCCAGCAGCCCTCCGGCCATACCAGCAACGACCTGGAAGTTTATCTTTCCGGCCATGTGATCATCCGCCAGGCGCCACTGGTCAACCCCAAGCGCGAGGAGCGCTCGATCTCCGCCAACGAGGTCTACTACGACGTCAACCGCAACGTCGCCATCGCCACGGACGCCCGGCTCGAACTGCGCCAACCGCTCATCAAGGATCCGATCGTCGCCACGGCGCAGGAACTTCGACAAACGTCCGTCAACACCTTCGAGATGGTCCGAAGCGAGGTATTTTCCAGCAGGCTGCCATCCGACCCCGGCCTGAAAATCTATCTCCGCGACGGCTTCATCGAGGACCAAAAAGTTCCGCTCACGAACATCTTCGGCCTGCCCGTGATGGACCGCAAGACCGGACAACCGTTGTTGGTGCAGGAAACCAAAATCACGGGAACCAATGCGTTTTTTGAGCTGGAGAACATTCCCTTTTTCTGGCTGCCACAGTTGAACACCACCGCTCAGCAACCGCTCGGCCCGCTACAAGATTTCAATTTCGGCTACAGCCATATATTCGGCCCCATGTTCGGCGAGTCGCTGAATGTGTATCAGCTCCTGGGTCTGCAACCGCGGCCGAACACGCGTTGGCTCTTGAACCTGGATTATATGAGTTACCGCGGCCCCGGTATCGGCAGCGTTTACGATTACAGCGGTCGAGAATTGTTCGGCATTCCGGGCCGCTATAGCGGGCAGATCAAGGGCTTCGGGATGATCGACCGCGACTTCGACATCCTCGGCGGCGTCCGGCCGGTGAATGATTTCAACCCGACCAACTTCCGCGGCTGGTTGCCCACGCGTTTCACCGGCGACGAAATGCCTTACGGCTTCAGCATCCTCGGACAGTTCGTGCCCATCAGCGATCGCAACTTTGTCGAGCAATACTACAAGCGCATCTTTGACATGGATCCCAACCTGGACACCTTTCTGTTCCTGAAGGAGCAGCAGGACAACTGGGCCTGGTCGGCTTTGGTCCAACCGCGTATCCGCCGCTGGGTGACGACGACGCAGGATTTGCCGCGCTTCGACGGCTGGATTATCGGCCAAGATATTTTCAAGACGATCACCTACAACACGCACGGCAACCTGGAGTACGCCTCGCTGCGCGATTCGACGGACCCGCTGCCGCAGGTCAGCGTGACCGACATCGCCACCAACACCATGCGGGCCAGTTGGATGCAGGAAGCGCAAGTTCCCCTGACCCTGGGGCCGCTGAAAATAATGCCTTACGGCCGAACCGAATTGACAGAGTACTCCAGCGATCTGTACGGCAACACCATCGGCCGTGCCTGGGAGGCCGGCGGCGTCCGCACGAGCATTCCGCTGACGCACCTGTATCCCGGCGCTCAAAACGAATTGTTCAATATCAACGGCCTCAATCACAAAATCGTTTTCAACGCCAATTACATTTACGCTTACACCAATCAACCTTACACTCGCTTCCCGCAGCTAGACCGTCTCAACGACGACGCCACCAATCAGGCACTCCGGGATATTCGGCCCTATCAATTCGAGCTCAATCCCAATGGAGTCTTCGGCAATCATGGTTTAAGCCTGGTTTACTCGCCCTATTTCAACACGCCGCAGACGATGGCCATCCGCCGGCTGCTGTTCGATCGCATCGACACCCTGAGCACCATCGAGGAACTTCAACTCGACTTGCGCCAGCGCTTGCAGACGAAGCGCGGCTATCCGGGCAACCAGCACATTGTGGACTGGATGATGTTGAACACCTCGGCCTCTTTCTTCCCGGCCGGCAACCGCGATAATTTCGGCCACCAGTGGGCTTTCCTCCAGTACGATTACCTGTGGAACCTCGGCGACCGGACGGCGCTCTCCAGCTTCGGCTGGACCGACCCGTTTCCGGGCGGCGTGCGCGTGTGGACGCTGGGGAGTTACTTCAACCGGCCCGACCGCACCAATTTTTATTTGGGTTTCCGCTACATCGACCCGCTCCAGGTCCGGGCCGTTACCGCATCCGTCACCTATGTGTTCAGTCCCAAATATGCCGCGACGGCCAGCAGCACCTACGATTTCGGTACCAACGAAGCCCTGGCCAACTCGATCATGTTCACGCGCATGGGGTCGGATATTCAGGTCAGCCTGGGCGTCAGCTACAACGCCTTGCAGAACAACTTCGGCGTGCTGTTCAACATCGTCCCGAACTTGCTCCCGGCCAACCGCGCCTCGGTCCCATGTCGGCGGCCGGCGGCGGCTCTGGGGTGCTGAAGTAGGTATCGTTTAGCCGCGAGCCGTAGGCGAGCGCGGCGCGATCGCCTACGGCTCGCGGCTAAATGACGGATGAAGGGGCGGAAACAAATAATGATGGTATTACAATCGCCACCACCGACGAGTGAGGTACAGGAGTCGTTGGTCCGCGTTCGTTCGCAGCGGCCTTGGCGCGATAAGCTGCGCGCCACCTTCCGCGGCATCAAGCTCGGGGTGCGCGGTCATTCCAGTTTCTTCATCCATTTCTTCTTCACGGTCCTCGTGCTGGCCGCCGCCATCGTCTTGCACTGCGAACTCGTCCAGTGGTGCCTGCTGCTGGGCTGCGTCGGCTGCGTGCTGACGGCCGAGTTGTTTAACAGTGCGATCGTGACGCTGTTTCGCGGGCTGGATGAAGAGAGCCGGGCGAGGGCCTGGCCGTGTCTGGACATTGCCGCCGGCGCCGTGCTGCTGGCCAGCATCACCGCCAGCATCATCGGCTGCCTGATCTTCCTCTCGCGCTTGTTCGAGATGTGCGCCCCACTGTTCCAGAGTAGACAGTAACTCGCCGTCGTGTAGAACAGCGGGACGGAGTCCTGTCTGTTATTACCTACCGAAGCGAGGAGCCATCATGGGCGCTGACGCATCCGTCCTCGGCTGGTTGACCGCGCACCATGCCGATCTCGTGCGTGACCTGGCCGAGCTGGTCGCCATCCCGAGCATCAGCACGGACGGCGAGCATCAAAAGGAAGTGGAGCAGACGGCCGAGCTGACCTGCGAGCAGATGCGCCGCGCCGGCCTGAACAACGTCACCACCCTGCGGACGGGCGGCTCCAACCCCTACGCCTATGGCGAATGGCTGGGCGCGCGCCGGCAAACCGACCGTGTTCCTGTACGCCCATCACGACGTGCAGCCGATCAACTACGTGGAAGAATGGCAATCTCCCGCCTGGACGCTGACGCCGCGCGACGGCCGGCTGTTCGGACGCGGCGCCGCCGACGACAAGGGGGCCATCACCGCCCAGCTCGCCGCCCTCGCCGCCTGGCTGAAGACCAAGGGAGAACTGCCGGTCAACGTCAAGATGGTCGTCGAGGGCGAGGAGGAGATCGGCTCGCAAAACCTGATGGCGTTTTTCCGCGAGCACCAGAAACGGCTGCAATCCGATGTCATCGTCGTCTGCGACACCGAGAACCTCGATACGGGCTTGCCAAGCATCACCTACGCGCTGCGCGGCATCGTGGCCGTCCTGGTCGAAGTCGAGAGCGCCAAACTGCCTGTGCATAGCGGCATGGCCGGCGGCGCACTCGCGGACGCCGCCCTCGCTCTCAACGTCATTTTGTCGCGCCTGTACTGGGGCAACGGGCCGTTGCCGATTCCGCACTTTTACGACAAGGTTCGTCCGCTGACCCAACGGGAACGAAAAGCCCTGTCGGCCTTGCCCGGCGACGAAGCCAAGTTCCGCGAAGATCTCGGCATCCTACCGGGCGTTCGCTTCGCTCGGGAGGGCCAAAACGGAGTCTACGAGCAGACATGGCGCAAGCCGGCCGTGACGGTCATCGCCCAGGAAGCCAGCTCCATCAAGGGCGCGTCCAACCAGGTGTTGCCGCGCGTCAGCGCCATCGTCAGTTGCCGGATCGTGCCCGATCAGGATCCGCACGAAGTGTACGAGCAGTTGAAGGCAGTGCTGATGGCCGACCCGCCGTGGGGCGTGCAGCGTCCGCGTCACGGAGCAGGGCAAACCGGTGAAGTGGTGGATGACCGACCCGACCGGCCCGGCCTTCGAGGCGGCGGTCGATGCCATGAAACAGGGCTTTTCGCGCAGACCCCATCTCCATTGGCTGCGGCGGCACGATCGGTTTCGTCGGCCCCCTGGCCGAGCTGTTCGGCGGCGCACCGGCTCTGCTTATGGGCATCGAAGATCCCAGAAGCAACGCCCACGCGCCCAACGAGAGCCTGCACGAAGGCGACTGGAAGAGCCTGATGCGCTCGCTGGCCCACCTGTTCTCCAACCTGGGTCAACTCCCCGGCGGCAAGGTGAAGTGAAGAAAAGAAGAGAAAAAACCACGAATCACACGAATCACACGAATAAAAGACAAAAAACAAGAAGACAAGAGATACAGAAAAACCTGGCCTCAACTCTTCTTCCTATCTCTTTTTTTCTCTTTTTTGTCTTTTGTCTTTTATTCGTGTTATTCGTGTGATTCGTGGTTTTTTCTCTTTCTTAAAGAGGTGTCTTGGGGAAGGGTGGATCGTCGTTGTAGGACTGCATGAAGCGTTCCACAAGCCAGTCCGGCGCCCAGCGGCGCAGCGCATGAACAGTCCCATCTGCCAGGGGAAATTGTAGACTTTGCGTTTTCGCCGCAGGGCGCGGACGATGCGCCGGGCCGCCTCGTCCGCCGTCAACAGCCAGGGCATTTTGAATTCGTTGACTTCCGTCATCGGCGTGTGGACGAAGCCCGGACAGATCGTCGTCACGGCGATCCCCTTGCTCCGCAACTGGACGCGCAAGCCTTCCATGAACACGTTCAGGGCCGCCTTGCTCGATGTGTAACCGGACTCTCCCGGCAACCCCTTGTAAGCGGCGATGCTGGAGATGGCGGCTATGTGCCCGCGTCGGCGCTGGAGCATTTGCGGCAGCACCGCTTCCAACGAATAAACGACGCCCAGCACGTTGACCTGGAACATCTTCTCGATGTCGCCGACGTTGAACGGTTCCACGAGGGTCGGCGCCGACTCCCGCGTTGGCCACGAGCAGATCGACCGGCCCCAGGCGGGAGGAGACTTCACGGATCGCATCGACCGTTTGCTGTCGTTTCGAGACATCCGCGGTGGCGAAGGCGACCGTTATGCCCGACTTTTCGATTTCCGCGGCGAGGTCGGCAAGCTGCGCCTGTCGCCGGGCGATCAGGCCGACCTTGCAACCCTCGCCGGCCAACCGGCGGGCCAGGGCCTGACCGATGCCGCTGGACGCTCCCGTGATGATGGCGACCTGCCCGGCGAACGACATACCGCACCTCCGCTAATCCTGATACCGTCCCTCTCGCTCCTTCAACCGGCGCCACGAGACCGGGGCCATCACTTTCGCTTCTCGCTCCTTCCGCCGCAAGCCCGATAAGTGATGCGAGCGTGGCATAATACAATAATTCACAAGAGGAACCGTCCATGCTCCACCGCCGACTGCTTGCGCTCCTCGTCCTCATCCTGTCGTCATCGGGGCAGACCATCGGTGCCGCCGCGCCACCGGCCCCGCTGCCGCCGGAATCGTATGACGTGCAGATTTCGTATCGCATCAATGCGTTCCGCAACGAACGCTTGACGCAGTATTACGAGATGATGAATTACCTCAGAAAGATCGGCTTCCAGCGCGACCCAACCGAGGTCGTGCCGGAGAACGAACCGGAGGACGCCGCCCGGACGCGTTTGCGCGGCACCATCCCGTCCGGGCGTGTGCCGGATCTTCTCGCCGAACGGCACATCCGGAGCATTTTGCTCATCCCGCACGGGGCGAAGCTGCCCGAGGACAATACGCAACTGGTCCGCGTCGATCTGGAACTGTCTAGCGGTTTGAACCCGCTGGGTCAGTATCAGCTCTGGGACCAGACGTTTGAGGTACTGGCCGGTTTGCAGTTCCGCGGCGCGGTCGGCTATGACCATCGCGGGTACACCCGGTTGCTCGGTTCCATGCCGTACAACCGGCTGGAAATGCTTCTGACCGATCTGCGCGAGCAGCCGGCAGCCGCACGTCTGTCGGCCCCGTTTCGGAATCTTTGGGCCGTCCGTCGGGCCGAGGTGTTTCCCGCTATGCCGCCGCCTGTGCCCCGCCCGGCACCGCCGCAAGTGCCCAAGGGTCAGGAAAAACTCTCGCCGGATCTGCGCGCTTACTGGGCGATGCCGGCGGCACGGCGCAGCCGAGGCGTCTGGAAGTAATCCTGGCCGCGCCGCCGGCGGAAGATTCCAGTTATCGGGGCGATTTTGCTGCTGCGGCACCTGGCCTGATTGTGGAAGGCCGGATTGGACCGCTCGTCACCGTGGTCGCCAATCCCGCCCAGGCACCCGCGCTGGCGGCGCTATCGCAGGTGACGGGAGTGCGTCTGCCGAGGCTCGCTCAGCCGGCTCGTCCGCCGGTGGATTTCGACAACACGCGCTGGCAGCCGCTGCTGAAAGCCAGCGGGGCGGCTCGCTTGCAGGCACTCGGACAGCGCGGCCAGGGTACGCAACTGGCCGTCGTGGACAGCAACTTCCGCGGTTGGGAACCGCTCGCCGGCAAAGGGCTGCCAGCCGGGACCCGCCTGATCGACCTGACCCGCGAACGCAACGCCAACATACAGCCCGATCCGTTCCCCATCGGGTCCGAGGGGCTGGGCGCGGGCACCCGCCTCGCCCTCACCATCGCCCGCATTGCGCCGGAAGTCAGCCTGACATTGATCCGGGTCGATCCGGCGGCGCCCTACATGCTCGAAACCGTGGCGCGTTCCATCAACGGCGATCCGGTTCGTTCGATCAGCCTCGAAAACCGCCTCAACCAACTCGACCGCGAGCAGTTCGAGTTGGACAAGCGCCGCGATGCGCTCGCTGAAGAGCGCCGCGATGTCCTCAACGACTTCCGTCAGGAAGGCGAGGCAGCCGACCGGCGCAAGGCGTATTTCGAGAAACAGAAGGCCTACGAGAAAGACGCGGCCCTTTTCTACGAGACCCTCCGTCGCTATTTGCAGTTCCAGCGCGACATGGCCTCGCTGCGCGGCATCCGGGTCGTGGCGTCGGCCTTGACCTGGAGCGATGGCTTCCCCGTCGATGGCACGAGCACGCTGAGCCGGTATTTCGATGACCGTCCCTTCCGTGCCGCTCTGTGGTTCCAGGCGGCCGGCGACACGGCCGGGCAGAGTTGGACAGGCCTTTTCCGCGACGTAGACGGCAACCGCGTCATGGAGTTCGCCCCGCCCGGCCAACCCCTACCCGCGAACCTGTGGACACCCGAACTGAATTTCCTGTCCTGGCGAACCACCGCGGGCAAAGGCAGCGCCGACATCCCAGCCGGTACCCGTCTGCGCATCACGGTCCAGTGGCGGGAAGCCCACGACCCGCTGTACGCCCGGCTGGGCGAAGATCCGTACCGTGAGCCGCTGGCGCGCGGTCTGCGTCTGGTGCTGGTGCGGCAACTCGATCCCGCCGGGGACACGTCAACCGGCCGACGATCTCGAAGTGATCGGGCAATCGGTCGGATTGCCTCAGCGTTTGCAAGCGACGGCGAGCTGGGCGACTTACGAGCAAACCCTGGAACTGCAAATCAACCAACCCGGCCGCTACGCCGTTCGCATCGAGGGTCGGGCGCCGGAGACGATCTATCCGCCGGGCGACGCAACGCTGCCCGCGATGCGCAAACACAGCGAACTCTATCTGCGTCTGTTTGTTGGTACGCAGCAGGGTGATGGCCGGGCGGTGCTTAGCGATTACGTCACGTCCGGCGGCAGCGTCGGCATGCCGGCCGACGCCCGGACGGCGATCACCGTCGGCGCGGCCGACGACCGCGCTGGCCGGCAGCCTTACAGCGCCGCCGGTGCGCCGTTCAATCTCGATCTTCTACCCAAGCCGGATGTGTTGGCCTTCGATCTGAACGAAGGCACCGCAGAAGCCGCCGCCTTCGCCGCCGGCTTGGCGGCGCTGGCCCCCAACCGCAGCCGTTTGCCCCAGGCGTGCTTGCAGGAGATGCGCGTTTTGCCCGGAGGATTGTTACGGCTGCCGGACGGGTATCCGAATCGGTGAGGATCGATTGTTAAGCTTCACCATTACTCTTCGTGTAGCCCGGCAAATTCGACTTGGTCTCGGGCCAAACGGTCTTCTGAAAGTCTCTTCGACGTGCTAGATTGCGGGAGTGGGCCGCGATGTTCCGCGATGTCGATCCCAGCACATTGCGTGTACCATCATCCCGGCCGACCGGAGCCGATCCCATTAAGCTCCACAAGCAGATCGCCCCGTTTGGGGCCACTGCCGTCGGGATGCCTCCTCCGTGAGTGTACGAGGGCACAGACGGGGAGTTTGTGATCTTCAACGGCGTCACACGCGCTACGCGGATTGCCAAACTCGCTCCGGGATCGCTCCTCCGCGTGGAGATCATCGGCAAGATACAGGCGGCATTCAGATCGTTGCCGACCTTGGGAGACCTCCTGCCATGACGGATTCAACCCGACAAGAAATCCTGGCCCGCCTCGCCCGTCTGAGCGAGTTGGCTCCCGACGTGCGTTTCGGTCAACTCATCGCCAACCTCGCATTCATGGCTGCTGGACCGTGGGACCAAACGCTGTGGAACCTGGAGGACACACAGTTGCTAGAAGCAATCCGGCAACTAGAATCGGATTTATCTCGCCGCGCAGAGGGCGTAGCCTGATGCCTTGGATCGTCGTCAGCATCGGTTCCATTTATTTCGCAACGGCATAGCGGTGCGTGGGCTGAGGGCGGCCGGGGCGGAAGCTCTGCATCGTATGAAACTCCGCCGTCGCGCCGCGGGCCGCGGACGCCGCCGTCACCGTCTGCCGCACCTGCTCCTTAATCAACTCCGGATCGAGAGCCACCCGCGCGTTGACGATCAGATCAAGCTCCGTCACATTGCCGCGAGCCGGCAGCGACAGTTCCGGCCGGCCCTTGCTGCTCACGAGATTGGCCACGCCGAAGGAAACGTCCGAAAGCCCGATCGCCTTCAAATGCGCCACCTCGCCGCCGAGCCGGCCGAGCGCCTCTTGCAACCGTCCCACCACGTCCAACAGCAGCGCATCCAGCGCGATCGGTTTGTTCCCTGCCACATGGATGCTGCTGTTGAGCCAGCCCAGCTCGGACTCGCCCTCGGCGTAGATGTCGTAGTCGATGTCGAGGATCTTGCGTCCAAAGTTGCCCTTCTGATCGAGCAAGGCCGTCAGGGCGTCGAAGCCCTGCCCCGTCTTGGCCGACAGGCGCAGTACGGGCGTTCCGGGATAACCCGCCTTGACGAGGTTTGTCAGCTCCTCCAGTGCGGCCGAGTCCAGTTCGTCGATGCGGTTGATGACGATGGCGTCGGCCTCTTCGAGCTGCTTGCGGAAAATGTACGCGGCCTTCGGCGAGAAGCCGGAGTCCGCTTCCGACTTGAGGATGCGCAGGCCGTGGCTGGGCTTGAACAGTACCGGATAGGGACCGACTTCGAAGCGGTTGCCGTACAGATCCTTGAGGGGCTGAACCACCGTGGCGACAAGGTCGGTGCAGCTACCGACCGGCTCGGCGAGGATCACATCCGGCCGCTGGCTGCTTTCAAGTTGTTCGACCTTGCCTATGAGGTCGTTGAAACGGCAGCAGAAACACGCGCCCGGCACTTCCTCGACTGGGAAGCCCTGCGCCCGCAGGCTGGTGGTATCGACCAGATCCTGGGCCTGGTCATTGGTGACGAGGCCGACCTTTTGGCCGCGGTCGAGATAAAAGCGGGCCAGCCGGGCCAGCGTCGTCGTCTTGCCCGCGCCGAGGAAACCGCCGACCATGATGAAGCGAACTTGGTGCATCGCCGAACCTCGCCTTCTTTACTTTTCCAGCGGAACAAAGTGGTACTTCTGAATCAAGTCGATCACGTTATTGGAGCGGGCGAAGTCGATGAACTCCTTGGCCAACCCGTCCGCCGCGTCGCGGGTCACGAGATTGAGTGGCCGGGACAGGGGGTAGGTGCCGTCGCGGATCTGCTCTGTTGTCGGCATTTTTCCGCCAAACGGCAGGGAGCGGACGGGCGTGCTGTTCCCGGATGCTTCCATCTGGCCGCACGACACATAAGCGATCGCCCCCGGCCGGCCCGTCACCGCCCGGATCGCCTGCTCGCTGTCCGCGACCAGCGCGTCGGCCCGCACCTGCGTGGACTTCAGCTTGAAGTGATCCAGGAACAACTCCAGTAGCGCCTTCCCGTCTTCCATGTGAACCAGCGTGATCGAAAGGTCCGGGCCGCCGACCTGCATCCAGTTGGCGACGCTGCGTGTGTACATGCGAACAATTTGCTCGTCGGTGAGCGTCCTCACGGCATTGGTCTGATGCACGATGATGCACATGCCGTCGCGGGCGATCGGCGTGGCGTGCAGGCTCGTTTCATCCGGCTTGAGGTCGCGGGCCACCATGCCGATGTCCGCCAACCCCTGCCGAGTGTCCTTGACGCCGCGCGCCGAGCCGCCTCTCTGCACGTCCACCCGCACGTCGGGATGCGACGCCTCGAAGCGCTTGCCCATTTCCAGTAACAGCGGTGCCATGCCGCCGGAGCCGGTCAGGACCAGATTGCGCACGTTTCGCTCAGGCGGCCGGCATCCCCCACACGCGCTTGCCAACATCAACACGCAGACGATCGGCCATCGTGTTCGCGTCATGGGACCAGGCTCGCCTCGTGAGGGTTTTGGGTTTCTCCCGGCGATACTCCCGACTCCCATCCTACGCAGCAACATTCGTGGGGCGCATTCGGCGCCGCCAGAAAAAAAACTACCGATCAATCTCGGACAGTCTAACCGGCGTTTGAACGATCGGCAAGGAACCGCTCATCCTGCGCAGTCCTCCCACGATTTGCAAGCTGTACGGTCGGCGGTAAAATGCGGGCATGACGCTCCTTTACACCGACCCCCTGTTCCTCCGGCACGAGACCGGCCCCCATCCAGAGACGGCCGACCGTCTGCGCACCGTCACGGCCCGTTTGGAAAGCGCCGGCCTGCCGGCCCGTTGCCGGCTTGGCAATTACCAACCGTTGAGCGCCGAGACGGTGGCCGAACTGCATTCGCTGCGTGTGGTAGAGCGCGTTCGCGAGATCGCCGAGCGCGGCGGCGGCCGACTCGATCCCGATACGGTCGTCAGTGCCGATTCCTTCACGGTCGGCCTCGCCGCGGCGGGGGCGGGTGCGTCGGCGGTCGATGCGGTCCTGCGCGGCGACGACACGAACGCCCTGTGCCTGGTCCGGCCGCCCGGCCATCACGCCACGCCGACGCGCAGCATGGGCTTTTGCCTGTTCAACAACATCGCTCTGGCCGCCCGCCACGCCCTCACGACTCACGGACTCGATCGCGTGCTGATCGTCGATTGGGACGTGCATCACGGCAACGGTACGCAGGACACCTTCTACGATGACCCGCGCGTATTGTTCTTCAGCATCCATCGCTTCGGCATGGGCTTCTATCCCGGCACCGGCGACACCGACGAGACCGGCCAAGGGGCGGGGCTGGGCTACACGCTCAACGTCCCGGTTCGCTATCCCACGGCACATCGCGATTATCAGGTGCGGCGCGACTATCAGTCCGCCTTCCGCGCCGCCCTGGACAAAGCCGCGGACAAGATCAAACCCCAACTGGTGTTGGTCAGCGCCGGTTTCGATGCGCATGCGCTCGATCCGATCGGTTCGCTGGGTCTGGAGGTCGAGGACTTCGCCTGGCTGACGCGGCAAGTGCTGGACGTGGCTCGCACGCACGCCGGCGGACGCTTGGTGAGTTGCCTGGAGGGCGGCTACAATCTCGATGTGCTGGCGGAGTCGGTCCAAGCCCATCTGGAAGAGTTGCTGACGGCCCAAGCGTGAGGAGGCGGGACCATGTACGAACACTTTACGGATCGCGCACGCTCGGTGATGCAAACGGCCAACCAGGTGGCGCTTTACCTCCAGTACGATTACATCACCACCGAACACCTCCTCCTCGCACTGATACAAGAAGAATCGAGCGTTGCCGCCAACGTCCTGAATAACATCGGCGTTCATTGGGACAACGTCCTCCGGGAAGTCGAGAAGATTGTGGAGCGCGGCCCCTACCGGTACCGCCGCGAGAAATTGCCGCTGACGCCTTGTGTCAAGTCGGTGATCGCCCACGCCGTCGAAGAGGCCGAACTGCTCGATGACCGTCACGTCGCCACCGAACATCTGCTCCTGGGCCTGGTGTCTTCAAAGGAAAGCGTGTCCTCGCAAGTTCTCATCAATCTCGGACTGACGTTGGAGGGAATTCGCGAGGAAACCCTGCGCTTGTTGGGACGCGAAATACCGAAGGAAAAGCTCAGGAAAAGAAAACGTGTCCCCCAGGTTCCTCAGATGGCGATGGAGCGGATTCGATCATTGGAACGACAGCTCTGGAACATTCGTGTCGTGCTGGGTGCGCTGAGCTGGCGCTCTCGCCGGCGCTCTGTTCGCCGCATCCGTGGGAGCGGTGCTGGGCCTGGTCATTGGCGGAAGCATGGCAGCATTCGGCAAACGCCTCCCCGCCGCCCTGCTCGGCGGCGTCACGGGCCTGCTGCTCGGCACCGCACATATTCCCCATGATGGAGGCGGTTTGGCCGGTGCGCTCCTGGGTACGCTGGCCGGATTCTTGATCGCGGAGATCGGCGCTCCTTCGAGCCGTCGAAAATGAGGAGGAAGGCATGTCCGTGACCACGGCGCAACCCGTGCAGGTCGTTCCACCGACTCTGGCCGAACCGACGCGGCGGCTCTGGACGCGCGAGGAGTATTATCGTATGGGGGAAATGGGCCTGTTTTTCGGCCAGCGTGTCGAATTGATCGAGGGAGAAATCATGGTTTTCAGTCCGCAAAACTGGCCACACACTTCGACCGTTGCCCACGTGGGCGAAGTGCTACAGCGCGTTCTGGGGGCCGGCTTTTGGGTGCGGATGCAATTCCCCTTGAATCTTTCCACATCGGATCCCGAACCGGATTTGTCCGTTGTCACCGGCCGGCTTGAAGACTACAGCGATCATCCCACGACGGCGGTCCTTATCGTGGAGGTAAGCGAAACTACCCTCCACTTCGACCGCACGCGCAAGGCGAGCCTTTACGCCCGCGCCGGCATAGCGGATTACTGGATCGTCAATCTGGTTAATAATCAGCTTGAAGTCCGCCGCGACCCTCGGCCCGATCCCACGCAACCTTACGGCCACGGCTACGCCACGCTTAGCACGCTGGTGCCGCCGGCCACGGTCAGTCCGTTGGCTGCACCGCAAGTTTCGCTCGCCGTGGCCGACCTCTTGCCGTAATATCGAGAGTACCTCTCCGACCGGCAACGACGGGTACCGGACATTTATGAAACTCATCCTCGCCATCATCCAGCCGTCCAAGCTGGAGGCCGTCAAGGAGGCCCTCAACAAGGTCGAGGTCTTCCGCCTGACCATCGTGGACGTGCAGGGCTTCGGCCGGCAGAAGGGCCATTCGGAAGTGTACCGGGGGCACGAGTTGACCGTGAACCTGTTGCGCAAGGTACAGCTGCAAATCGCCGTCAACGAGGACTTCGTCGAGCCGACCGTCAACGCCATCATGGAGGCCGGCCGCACCGGACCGGAGGGCCGGATCGGTGACGGCAAAATCTTTATCCTGCCCCTGGAGGACTGCATCCGCATCCGCACCGGCGAACGCGGCCCCGAAGCGATTTAACTATGCACATAGATAAAGTCGAGAAAATCACCAACGAGAAGTGGCTGAACCTGTTCGCGGCCACGTTCGAGCACAACGGGCGCCCGGCCGCTGGCTGTTCGCTTCGCGCCGGGCCAAACCCTATGGCGAACACGCCGGCGACGCCGTCGTCATTGTGCCGGTCCTGCGCGTGCCAGGCGAGCCGCCGCGTCTCGTGATGGTCAAGGAGTTTCGTGTGCCGGTCGGCGGGTATGTCTTCGCCTTCCCGGCCGGCCTGCTCGAACCGGGCGAGAGCATCGAGGAGACGGTACGCCGGGAATTGATGGAAGAGGCCGGCATGGAGGTGGTCTTTGTCAAGCGGATCACGCAACCCTTGTACTCGTCGAGCGGCATGACGGACGAGGCCGTGGCGATGGCATTTGTCGATGCGCGGTCCACGCCCGAGACGAAACCGAAGCTGGACGCGGCGGAGGATCTCGAAGTGGTGCTGCTGGACTTCGCCGCGGTCTGCCGGCTGTGCGACGATAAGACGGCGCGGATCGACGCCAAGGCGTGGGCCTCGCTTTATCTCTATCAGCAGTTGGGACAGTTGGTTTAATTGGACCAGCCCGCAGCGCCAACAAGGCAAAGATAATGCCGACGGGACTACTCCTGTGCGACGACCTGATTTTCGCCAGCCGCATCACCGGCGAGGCCCGCGCCCTGGGACTGACGGTACAGCCGGTGCGTTCGATGGAGCAACTCCTTGAGATAGCCCGGCAAGAAACGCCATCAGGTATCCTTCTCGATCTGGCATTTCCGGGGCTGGATCTATCCGAATTGTTCCGTCGTCTGCGCGAGTCGGACGCTGCCTTGCCGCGTGTCATCGCCTACGGTTCGCACGTCGATACCGAAAGTTTGCGAGCGGCGCGGTCGGCCGGCTGCGATCCGGTACTGCCGCGCAGCAAGTTCGTCGAGGAGTTGCCGCGCTCCTTGTCCCAATGGCTGGCTCGTCCCACCCCCGGCACGTAAACATCAGGCAACATTCGTTGATCTCCGGAAACAAAGCGCTTCTTTTTGTTAACGACGCGAGGACGCATTTTCCCCGATCCGGCGGAAAACGAGAACCCATAACTCTTTTCATTTTCTCAATTTGCAGCGAATCGCCGGCATCCTCAGGCCCGATCCACGGGCTGGCATGTCTTCTGCTTCGGTAGTAGGGGTTTGATTCGCTGCGGCCTGATGCGGGGATTGCGTTCCCGAACGATCGGCCGTGTTACCAGAGAAGAGCAATGATAGCCGGACGTGATTGGGCTTCGCCCGAAGATGAGGCGAGGGTCGCCAACAATCCTGTCGTTAAACCAGCCGCCATGCGTGTCATCGCGGCCGATGGCGATTTGTGGATGCGGCTTTTCTATCAGGAGTTACTGGGCCGCTTGGGCCATCAAGTCGTCGCCGTCGGCAGCGGCTACCACCTGGGGAAGTTGTGTGCGGCCGTGCAGCCGGACCTCGTCCTCATGGACGTTCGCCTGCCGGACGCGGACGGCCCAACCGTCGCGGAACAGATCAGTAATGCGTGGCTGGCGCCGGTCGTCCTGGTCAGCACACACCCCACGCCCGACGAGCTGGCCCGCGCCGCGCAAGCGACCTGCGTTTTCGGTTTCCTCCACAAACCGATCACCGAGCGCGAATTGGCGCCGGCCATGCTACTGGCCGTGCGTCGATTTCGCCAGATGCGCGAGCTGCGCGGCCTGGCCGAACAGCGCGAACGCGAAGCGGCCCAACTGCGAAAAATCGTGGAGGGTCCGCCGGTCATCGAGCCGGTCAGCCAAACCTTCTTGCCCCTCAACGGCTCCCCGAGCGCATCCTGACAACTACTTGTCCCATGCGCCGTGTGGATCTCCTCTCCGGTTGACTTCATCGAGCCTCGGAAGTACAAACACTTACGTAGCGTGGCTTTGCCCCATGCCGTATGTTTAGATACGATCGAGTCCCAGCGCATATCTTCCGCCGTTCTTCGATGACTCCTCGCGCCCTAAGCTGGTTTGCGAGGCACGCCGGCAGCGATTGCCGGAGGGTTGAGGGATGAACGACAACGACCGCCGGCTTATCGCGTACGAGTTGCTCCAGGCCGCCGACATGCCGTTGACCAGCGGGCCGGTGGACCGCGCCTGGATGGACGCTACCCACCAGCGGGCGGCTTACCGCTGCCTGCCCCTGGCTATCGCCAATCAGGTCGGCTGGACGCTGCCCTCACCGGCGACCTTCACCGTCATCTGGGACGGAGGCATCGCCAAGGAGAGCGTCCAGATTCGCTTCGAGCCGCCGGGCGCGGCCGACCCGTTCGCCGTCATCATGGTGTCGATGGAAGATCCGGCCCCCGTGGTGTACAACGACCCGCGCATCACCAGCCATTTCGGCAATGGCGTCGTCACGTTCTCGATCCCCTACTTGTTTCGCACGCCGCGCGGTATCAACCTGTGGGTCAAGGGGCCGACCAATTACTTCAAGGACGGCGTGCAACCGCTGGAAGGGATCGTTGAGACGGATTGGCTGCTGGCCACGTTCACCATGAACTGGAAGTTGACCCGGCCGCACTATCCCGTCCGCTTCGAGCGCGGCGAACCGATCTGCATGGTCGTGCCGATCCCGCGCGGCCTGTCCGAAGAGATGGAGCCGCGCTACGTGCCGCTAGACGCCGACCCGGAGGTGGCGCGCGAGTATCGGGAGTGGGAGAAGTCGCGCACCGCCTTCAATACGGCACTGGCGTCGGAGCATCCCGAGACGGTGAAGCGCGGCTGGCAGCGCGACTACATGAAGGGGCGGACGGTCAGCGGCGTGCGGGCCGAGCAGCATCAGACACGCATCCAGTTGCGCGAGTTCACACGCGACAACGAAAAAACGGAGCAGAAAACCCCCTGAGTGGGGGGCGTAAGCCCCCGAGCGCAGACTCGGGGGGCTTACGCCCCCGCTCTGGAGGCTGACGAGAAAGGCCGATGGATCACGAACGGGCATTTTTGCAAGCGATCCGCGAGGAACCCGAAGACGACGCACGTCGGCTGATCTTCGCCGATTGGCTCGAAGAGCAAGGCGGCACCGCACGGGAGGCCCAAGCTCACTTCATCCGCGCAATGTCGCCTGGCTTCGCTGCCGGCCGATGATCCGCATCGCGACCTTCTCGAAGACGAGGCCGACGATCTCCTCGCCGAGCACGAAACGGAATGGACAAAACCTCTACACGGAATCGCCCGAGAATGGCGGTTCTCCCGCTGCTTTGTCGAATACGTCTCGATCCGCGGCGAGGATTTTCTCCGTCACGCCGAAACGCTGTTCGACTCCATGCCGGTACGATCCGTGCATCTGCTGATTGGTCCCAAGGACATTCCTCACCTCGCCGCCTGCCCCGCCCTGCGCTGGGTCGAGTCGCTGGCTTTTCACCGCTGCCATCTCAACGACCGTGCGCTGCAAAACCTGCTGACCTCGCCGCATCTTTCTCGCCTGCACAGTCTCGACCTGACCGGCAATGGCATCAGCACGACGGGGATGCAATCGCTCGTTCATTCCGCCTTGTTCGGGCGGTTGCGGCGGCTCGACTTGAGCCGAAACATGGGCATCGGCGATCGAGCGGTACGTCTGCTGGCCCGAGCGCCGGCGGAAAAACTGGAAGAGTTGAGCCTGGCCGCGACGAATACCTCCGTCGCCGGATTGCAGGAATTGTTCCAGCCGTCCCACCTGCCCCGTCTGACGAGCCTCAACATTTCCGGCACGCGCTCCAACGATCCGCAACTCCTCTCGCCCATACGGTTGCTGGTCGAGTCGGGGTTGCTGGGGCAACTCCGCAGCCTGGATGCGAGCCTGTTGCACCCTTTGAGCGGATGGGCGACCCTACTGGGTTCTCCCGCGGTAGCGAATTTGCGAACACTCTGTCTGCGCGGCATCTGTCTGGCCGTCGAAGGCTTCGCCGCGCTAACGGAGGCGCGGCACCTGACGAACCTGACCAGTCTCGATATGCGCGACAACACGCTCGGTCCCGAAGGGTGCGGTGCGCTGGCGAATTGCCCCCATCTGGCTTCGCTCACCGAATTGGATCTCCACTCCGACAACATCTGCGATACCGGCGCCAGAGCATTAGCGGAGTCTCCCTACCTGACGCGCTTGACCGTGCTGGGATTGGCTCACAACGCCATCGGCGGCCCCGGTTTGAAAGCGTTGGCCACTGCTCCCAATCTCGGCCGGTTACGGAGCCTGAATCTCGCGGGCAATTTTATCGGCGAGGAAGCCCTCCGCGCCCTGGCGTCCTCGAAGAACCTGGCCCGGCTGAAAATGCTCGTGTTGTCAGAGAGTCGGCTCGGCGATACCGGCGTGAAGGTGTTAGCTCAATCGCCCCGTCTGACTCGACTGACCACCTTGGATCTGAACGGCAATCGTATCGGCAAGGCCGGGGCCGAGTTCTTGGCGGCCGCGTCCATCTGGCAGCGCCTGCGGCTCCTGGATCTGCGCGAACGTCATCACCGATACGGAGGAAAGTCTGCTGCGCGAGCGGTACGGCGACGCCGTGCTCGTGTGAATGATTCTCCAGAGTCCTGCCTAACTGCCCTCCGGCGTCTTCATGCGGAACTCCCGACCCATCATCATGACCGCGCCGAGCAACACGAGGACCGCGCTGACTCCCAACAGTGTCAGCACGCACTCTCCGGCGCTGGGAGCGAGGGTGAGATCAAGCATCCATTCCTTGCTTCCTTGTGGCTCCAGCCAGCGAACCGTGAGGACGCGAAAGTAATACATCACTGTCAGCCGGCGGACCACCGACTCGAAGTTGGGCAATAACCACTCGAAGGCGACGATGTAGCCGATGCCGAGGATGAGGGCGCGGCGCGTGGTCATACCGAGGACGCCGAACAGCGAGCAATAGCCCACTTGAGCCAGGGCCAGGACCGCCGCCGTCTTCGCCGCCCGTACCGGCAGCACATTGCCCCACAATTCCGGAGTGCCCCAGTAGATGACCGCGTAAGCCACAGTCGTAAACAGAGCCGTCAGCCCGGAAGTCACCAACCAGGTCACGCCGAGTTTCACGACGTACAGCGCCCAGCGCGGCAGCGGGCGTATCAGCAAATAGGTCAGCGTTTGCTCCTCGACCTCATCCTGGATAGTGCCGGCCGCGTACAAAAGCGCCGTGAGGGATGCCAGCGCGAGCGGGATGAGGTTCAGGATGAGGGCGAACTCCAACTCTTCAGACGACGGAGGAAAAGGGGTGAGTCGGATCACGACAGCCAGGACGCTCGGCAAGAGAAACAACAGCGACAGTATCAACAAGCGCCGGCCACGCAGGTTTTGTCGCAGCGTCAGGACGGCCAACGCCATCAGCGCCGTGAAGTCGAATCCACGACGGATGGGCACATCCGCGGGTGCGGCGAGGATCGCGGGCTTCATTTGCTCACCAAATATTTGAACACGGCTTCGAGATTATCGTCTTCGGAATACACTTCGCGGATGTCCACGCCGTTCACCGCCAAATCCGGCAATCGGCCGTAAAAGGCATCCGGCCGCCGCGTCTCGACCA
Organism: uncultured Planctomycetota bacterium; assembly: GCA_963767535.1. Lineage (GTDB taxonomy): Bacteria > Planctomycetota > Planctomycetia > Gemmatales > Gemmataceae > JAJPHU01. The sequence continues at coordinate 79,671 of CAVYEC010000003.1, read as the reverse complement.
AGAGAGCGCTCTCGCGGTCCATCACTTTCAGCCCCTCGACATCTTCCCAACCAACCACCTTCGCTGCCAGACTGCGATAATTGTCGCAGACCAGAACGATCCGGTGCGGATGCGCGTCGATCAGGTCGCGGATTTGGCGGACGTGCCCCTCGGCCACGAGCCGGCCTTGATGCAGCAGAATTATATTAGGTGTCAGCGCCTGCACCTCATGCAACACATGGCTGGAGACAAGCACACTGCGACCGGCGGCGCCGAGGCCGCGGATCGCTTCGATCAATTCGTGCCGGCCCACCGGGTCGGTGCCGGTGAACGGCTCGTCCAAAAACAATACGCGCGGGCCGTGGACCAGCGCTTGGGCCAGCTTGGTGCCGCTGCCGCATTCCCTTCGAGTAGCCGCGGATCGCCCGGCGCATGTTCTCGGTCATGCCGACCGTGGCCAGCGCTTTTTCCGCCGCCTCGTGGGCTGCGCGCTGGCCCATCCCGTTCAGGCGGGCGCAAGTGCGGACGAAATCGAGTCCGGTCATCCATTCGTAAAAGGCGTCCTGTTCGGGACAGAGGCCGATCTGCCGCATCAGGCCGGGGTTGTTCCACACCGGCTGTCCCAGGACTGCGCACGGAGCCCTGGCTGGGGCGCAGTTGCCCCGTGGCCAGTTGCAAGAGCGTCGATTTGCCCGCGCCGTTGGGACCGAGCAGGCCCGTCACGCCGGCCGGAATGTCCAGCGTCAGCTTGTTCAGGCCGATGACGTTGCCGTACCACTTCGAGACTCCCTCGAAGGAGACGACCGGCGTCACTTCAGGCGGTCGAGCGTTTTGACGCGGCGAGTCAAGGTCCATGTGGAAATCCCCAGTAAACCCGCCAGCACGCCGGCGGACCATTGCCACGGATACTGCGGCACCATCTCATCGGCGAGGCGGCGCTCGTAAACGGGCGGTTCGGCCTGCGGCCGGAACTTACCGCGTGGACCGAACATGCCGGAGACCGCCGCCCGCGAGCGCTCCATCGAGCGTCCGATCGTGACCCAGGCGCTATCGGTGTCGAGCAGTCGATCGGCGATCCGTTCGAGGTTGCCGACGTAGGAGCAAAGTGGCCGCCAGTCGCTCCGCAAGGCTGGCCCTCGGCTCTGCTCCGCCTTATCCCAGATCTGTTGCATCTCTTCCTGATAAGCCCGATACCAGCGGTCGCCCTCCACTTCCTGATCCGACCGCAAGCCGGCCAGTCGGTACTTTCCCGTCTTCTGGTTCATCTGCATTCGGGGTTGCGGGAACCGCCCGGACAGCATTTGCGTGCCCTGGGGCGGCGGGTGCTCCGTCAACCAGCGCGCCATCTCCCGTTCCGAGAGTTCCAGCCGCAGACTTTCGCGGTGAATGGTGGTCAAGATGGTGCCGACCAGCGAGGTGATGATCCAGAACCCCGCCCAGGCGATACCGACGTACAACGACCGCCGCGTCAACGACGACATCGCCAGCATCAGCATGCCGGCCGAGAGCGTGATCACCAGGCCATACGCCACGCTGGCAAACAGCACCTTATAGGTGTCCTTGATGGCGCTCAAATCGAGCGAGAAACAAGCGCCGACGACATACGCCAGGAGCGCCGGCCCGACGGCCACCGACGCCACCAGCGCGCCGATGACGCCCAGTTTACCCAGGAAATAATCCAGGCGGGTCAGGGGACGGGCGAAATACATGGGCAGGGCGTTGAAGCGCAGATCCTGGCTGATAAGGCCCGGCCCGGCGGCCACTACCAGGAGCATAATGCAGAACATCTCGAACTTGAAGAAGAACGAATAAGCCAACGTCCAGACGGTCGCCCGGTATTCTCTTGGCTCTTGCACGAAGTCCGCCGGGAACACGTTACGCACGACCGTTAACACGCCCTCGCTCTTTTGCTCCGTCAACCCCCACAAGACCATCGCGAGGACCAGCCCGATGGCCGGTAGCCAGGCCATGAGCAAAAAAATCCGGAGAATGCGGTTTTGCATCTGCACGCGCACGCCATGCCGCGCGATCGTCAGCCAGCGCCAGGCGTGCCCGGACAGCGGCCCCTTCCAGTGTTGATAGCCCTGGTCGAAGATTGGCATGGCCGAGTGGTTTCCTCCCCTCCGGGGACATGGGGGTGGGCCGGCGTCGGAGGCGGCAAACGAGCCGGGATCTTCCACGCTGCCCGCATTTCTCGTTCCACTTCAATTTGACAGTATACATTTCCCATCTTACCTTTTCATCACATGGGCGCCCGATCCTCCGCCCATCCAATCCGGTGGCCAGCTCCCCCTCCCGGTTGTGTCAGCCCACCGAGGAACCGCCGCGAATTGAGGCCGGTTCGTTCAAGGTTCATCTGTCGCACAGGGGATGCAGTGAAACCGGAGAGTAATAGCACCGACGCGAAGAATCCCTCCTCCCTGCTGGCCGAGCCTGCTCCGCCGGCTTCGGGGTTCCCGCGCAACGTGCCGCCGGCAGCGGGTGCCGTGCGCCAGCCGACGCCCTTGCCCCTGCGACCCAAGGGGCGCTGGTTTGTCGGCCTGCTGCTGGTCCTGTTCTGCGGAGCCATCAGCAAACAGGCCTGGGATGCCTTCTTCCGCTACCAGGCTTACGGGACCGTGACGGGCCGCGTCCTCCAGTTGTCGCCCCAGTGGGACGGCGTCGTGCGCTCCATTCATGTGCGCGAGGGTGAGGAAGTTCGCCAAGGACAAGTGCTTGTCAGTGTGGAAAGCCTCGAATTGAAACACCGCCTCGCCCAACTCGGCGATGACCTGCGCGTTGCCCAGGCCACGCTCGACGGCGAGGTGGCCAAGCTGAAATGGCAGGCCGCGCTTAACCTCGACCAGGGTAAAGGAGCGCTGGCGCTGTTCTACGAGGCCCAGGGTGAACTGCTTCAAGAGCAGGCCCGGCTCGAAAACCTGAACGCCTCGATGCGGCGGGCTGGACAAACACGCGCTCAGCACGCCGTCTCGCCGGAGGATTTCGATCAGATCCGGTATTCCCGCCAAGGGCAGGAGCAGAAGATCGTCCAGCTGAAGAAAAGCGTCGAGGAGTTGCGGCAGCGCATGGAGCAAGCGCGGCGCTCCGCCCGACCGGTGCCGGTTCCGGCGATAGCATCGCCGACTACGGCGGCGACCACCTCAAGCCGTTCCTGGCCCGCATCGAATCTCTGCACGCGGAACGGGAGCGCGTCCAGGAGCAGATGGAACAGGGAGAAATTCGCGCCCCCGCCAACGGCGTCGTCCTCAAGATCGCCCATTTCGCCGGCGAGCGCTGCAAGGCCGGCGATTTGCTCGTGAAGCTCCTGGAAGAGAGTTCATTAGAGATCGTCCTGTACGTGCCGCAACAATCCGGCGACCTCTTCCCGGAAGGAACCGCGGTGGAAATGCAAGTGGAGCCGCTGTCGCGTCCGCTGTCGGGCGCCGTCGTCCGCTGTGGCGAGACGCTGGAGGCGGCGCCGGAGCATCTGAAGCGGCATTATTCGGAAGGCCAGCGCTTGTTGCCCGTGTACGTTCGGCCGGGCGACAACGCGGAGCGCTGGCTCGGTTTACGCGTGGGCACGACCGCCCGGTTGCCTTACTCCTGGACAACGTTGTCGAGGAAAGTCTGGAAATGAGCGAGCTACTTACGAAACCTTCGGGAACCACCTTGGCCGCGTCGCCGAGCAAACAGCTCCCGGCCGACAACGGCCAAACGATCGCCGAGGCCAAGAGCGGCGACACGTTGGCCGAGATTCATCTGCGCGAGCGCCGCGTCAGTCCGCGCTACCCAGTTCAGAAATCGGCCGTGCTGGTGCCGGTCCTGCCCGACGGCTCTCCCGACTGGGAGCATCGGCAAGCGGTGGTGCTGCGCGATGTCAGCGAAGGGGGCGTCGGCCTGACCTGCACGAACGATCCGGCGTCGGAGACCGACGCGCTGGTCCTGATGTTACGCGGCCCGGACGGGGCGATGCGCTGTGCCGGTCTGGAAGTTCGGCATCAGCGGGAGTTGGAGGACGGCAAGCGTCACGTCGGCGCCTGCTTCGGCGGCTTCGCGGCCGACTTGCTGAAGCCGGAGAACTTGATACCACGTTTCCGCCCGCAGTCGCTGCAATTCGAGAAAGGCTTCGCCGAAGAGGTGATCGCACGCTGGGCTGAGACCGGGCTGCTCCAACTCGTGTTTCGCGATCAGGTGCAGATGTGCCCGCGCTGCCAATGCCTGCCCTCGTTCCGCCACGGCTGCGTCAACTGCGGCTCGGCCACGCTGGTCAACGACTCCCTCATCCACCACTTCGCCTGCGCCCATGTCGGTCTGGCCTCCGACTTCGAGACCGCCACGGGCGAATTGATCTGCCCCAAGTGCCGCCAACGGCCGCTCATCGTCGGATCGGATTTCGAGTACGCGACCGGGCCTTACCGCTGCCTGGATTGTTCGTGGACCGACACCGAGCGCGAGCAGGTGGCCCAGTGCCTGCGCTGTTCGTACCGCTTCCCCGGCAGCCAGGCTCATCTGGTGGAACTCCGAGGCTACCGTGCTCCGCAACTGGATATACTGGCTCTCCTGCCTGCACACCAATGAGCTTTTGACCTTCCTCCTGGGGTTACTGCTCACGGACGCGCCTCGCTACGCCTTCAGCCGCGTCATCCTGTGCCTGTGGGACTGGAGCGCCGCCGTCGTGCGCGGCTGCGCGGTCAGCCGGCGACCGAACCGTTCTCCTACTGTCCGTCCGTTTGCGTCATCCTGGCTGGCTACAACGAGGCCGAGACCATTGGGGCGACGCTGGAGTCCGTCTACGACAGCTATCCGCGCCTCGAAATCATCGTCGTCGATGACGGCTCGACCGATGAGATGGCGGCGGTGTCCCGGCGTTTCGCGCGGACGCATCCGGGAGTGCAGGTACTCAGCCGGCCCGACCGGGGCGGCAAATCGTCGGCCATGAACTTCGCCCTGACTTACGTGCGGGCGGAAGTGGTTGTTATCGTGGACTCCGACTCGCACCTCGGCCCGGCATCACTGTGGGAAATCGCGCAGCCGTTCCGCGACCCTCGCATCGGCGCGGTGGCCGGCAACGTGGTGGCCCGCAATCCGTTCGTCAACCTCTGCACCTGGATGCAGGCTTACGAGTACCTCAATACCATCTTCGTCGGCCGGATGCTCGCCGAGCGCCTCGGCATCCTGGGCATCGTTTCCGGCGGCGCACGGCGCCTTCCGTACCGACGTTCTCCGCATGGTTCACGGCTGGGATGTCGGGCCGCCGGAAGACCTGGATTTGACCCTAACTATCCGCAAGGCCGGCTATCGCATCGCCTTCGCCCCTTACGCTTGCTGCTACACGGAAGTGCCGGAGAGCTGGAAATCGCTCGTCAAGCAGCGCCACCGCTGGGAGCGCAGCGGCGCGGTACGCAACCATTTCCGCAAGCACCTGGACTTGGCTTGTTTCTGGCATGCGAACTTCCGCTGGAGCAACTTGCTTTTGTTGGCGGAAAGTTGGTTCTTCAACGTCTTCTGCATGGCGGGCATCTGGGTGTGGTTCGCCTGGTTTTTTTGGCGTCAACACCCCGATAGTTGGAAGATTCTCCTGACCCTTTATTGCAGTTACGCCACGTTCGAGGTGGTTCAGGTACTGGCCATCCTTTATTACTCGACGGAACTAAAGCGCGACGCGCTTATTTGCACCGTATTCCTGCTGGCCCCGTTCTACCAGATGCTCATGCTGGTCGTGCGCTTGTGGGCGACGGTGGAAGAGATCTTCTTCCGCGGGTCGTACAACGATAATTACGTGCCGCTCAAGGTGCGGCGAGCCACCTGGCATTGGTGAGCAGTACGAAACTGCTTTCTGAACCATTACTAATCCCGCCGCTGGCCGCGACAGGACGGTCCCACTTTTGGCTCCTGTCTCTCGGTAATCTGGCCACCAAGAGGTTTCAAGACCCCAACCCGTTCGGCATTGATCTGAATGAACGACACCCATTGGGCCGGAACATTCGAGTCATGGAAGATGGCCTCGACCGGACATTCCGGCACACATGCTTCACAGTCGATGCAATCCGCCGGATCGATGTAAAGCATCTTCTCGTCTTGATAGAAGCATTCCATCGGGCAGACCGCTACGCAGTCGGTGTACTTGCAGTCCCGGCAAGGTTCGCAAACGACGAAGGCCATAAACGGTTCTCCTTTCCTTGTAAGGAAGCAGTTCACACGCCCTCTCCTTTTGCGTGTCGCGTGCCAACACGGAGGGTGTCCACACCACATCTCGAAAGTCTTTTCAACAAAAGCATTTGTGTCCAGGCTTCGAAGAAAGCCAGAACGCAGGCAACGAGGACACGGCAACGCCCTGTGGTCACTCTAACCACAGAACGTCATGAAAGAGATGACCCGTCGCAGAGGAGTTGCTTCGAGATGCGGTGCTTTCGCATTTTGCCATACAGGGTCGTCGGCTTGAGTCCGAGCAATGCGGCGGCACCGGCCGGGCCGTAAATACGGCCATTGCAGCGGGCCAACGCATCGAGGATAGCCTGCCGTTCCACCGCGGCCAAATGAGAGGAACGCGACCCGGTCGCATTCGCGGGCGGCACGGGTTGCAGCCAGTGCGGGTCGATGTGCAAGGTGTCGTCCGACGAGACGATCATAGCGCGCTCGATGAGGTTTTCCATCTCACGCACGTTGCCGGGCCAATGATAATCGCGCAGCGCCTTCAAAGCATCCGGGCTGACGCGCTCGATCGGCTTGTTCAACCGCCGGCCGAAATGATGCAGGAAGTGCTGGACCAGATCGGGAATGTCGTCGCGCCGGTCGCGCAGGGGCGGAACGTGAATGGGGAAAACGTTGAGCCGGAAGTAAAGATCGGCGCGGAAACGACCCTGGTTCATGGCGGCCGCCAGATCCTGATGCGTGGCGGCGATCACCCGCACGTCCACGGGGAGAGGCCCGCTGCCGCCGACGCGCTCGATGATGCGTTCCTGCAACACGCGCAGGAGCATCACTTGCATTTCCGGGATCAGTTCGCCGACCTCATCCAGGAAGATGGTTCCCTGATGGGCCAGCTCAAACCGACCGGTCCGCCGTCGCGACGCGCCGGTGAAGGCACCCTGTTCGTGTCCGAATAGTTCACTAGCGATGACGCCCGGCGCGAGCGCGGCGCAGTTGACGGCCACCAGGAGATGATCGCGGCGCGAGCTGAGCTGATGGATGGCCCGCGCGACCAGCTCCTTGCCGGTGCCGGTTTCGCCGAGGATCAGCACGGTGCTATCTGTGCGGGCGACTTGCTGGATTGCCAGGCGAACCGCCTTCATGGCGGCGCTTTCGCCGGTCAATAAGCGCAGATCGCGTTCGGTTCGGGACTGGTCGCGCAGGAAGGCCCGCTCCTGCTGCAAGCGTTCCAACTCGGCCACTTGCGCTTGCAACTGGGCAATGCGGGCGTCACGCTCGCGACAACCTTCGCAAGAAAACGGACTCATGCCCACATGGTAACAAGTCCGAGGCGGCCAAGCTGCGCCCGGCGAGGCCAGGACAACTTCGGAAAAAAAGTGCAAAAGATTCCCTTCCCGGACGTACTCCTTTCGGGAAGCGCGATACTGCGCCCGCAGAAACGAAAGGAGATGCACCGTGACGAGATCGCTACCCGAAATACTCGACGACGGAGTAAGCCGTTCCCGATGGCCGGTGGAGGACGCGGAGGCGGGATTTGGGCGCTTGCGGACGGAGCGGGGTTGTCTGCCGCTTGAGGCGCTGGACGTACGGGCCAGGATCGACGGTCTTCTGATGCGCGTCGAGATCACACAGACGTTCGTGAACGTTCACGCCGAGGCGTTGGAGGCGACGTACATCTTTCCGCTGCCCGACCGTGCGGCGGTGACGCGCTTCCGGTTGGAGACGGCGGGGCGCATCGTCGAGGGCGAACTGAAGGAACGCGGGGCGGCCCGGCAAGAGTATGATGCGGCCATCGAGAAGGGACACCGGACGGCGATCGCGGAAGAGGAGCGGCCGGGTGTGTTTACCATGCGCGTGGGCAACCTGACGCCGGGCGAAGAAGCAACCGTGCGGATGACGTTGATCGGTTCCCTGCCCTACCATGATGGCGAGGCGACGTTCCGCTTTCCGCTGGTGGTCGCACCGCGTTACGTTCCCGGCGTGCCGTTGCCCGGCCCGTCGATAGGCGATGGTGTGTCGCCGGACACCGACGCCGTGCCGGACGCCTCGCGCATCAGCCCGCCGGTGCTTCTGCCGGGTTTCCCCAATCCGGTGCGGCTGGGGCTGACCGTCGAAGTTCCTTTGTCGTCGCTGACGCCGAGCGATTTTCGCAGTAGTTTGCACACGATCATCGAGAGCGAGGATAATGAGACCAAGCTGTTCCGCTTGCAGCCGGGCGAACGACTCGACCGCGATTTCATCCTGCGCTTCCGCGTGGGTCGGGAGCGGCTGGCCACCTCGCTGGTCGTGCAACCCGACCGAGACGGGCCGGAGGGTACGTTCCTTTTGACGCTGGTGCTGCCTGTGGGACAGCCCCGACAGGAGACGGGCCGGGATGTGGTGTTCGTGCTGGATCGTTCGGGCAGCATGGCGGGCTGGAAGATGGTCGCCGCACGGCGGGCGCTGGCCCGCATGGTCGATACGCTCACCGAGCATGATCGCTTCACTGTGTTCGCCTTCGACGATTCCGTCGAGACGCCGCCGGAATTCGCGGGCAATGGCCTCGTTCCGGCAACGGATCGCCTGCGCTTCCGGGCGGTCGAGTTCCTGGCCCACCTGGACGCGCGGGGCGGCACCGAGATGGCGCAACCGCTCAAGCGAGCGGTTAAGGAGCTGTCCCCGGAGAAGAGAGCGGGACGACAGCGCATCCTCGTGCTGGTGACGGACGGGCAGGTCGGCAACGAGGACCAGATACTACGGCAGCTCGGGTCGAACGTGAAGGATCTGCAGATCTTCACGCTGGGCATTGATCGGGCGGTGAACGCGGCGTTTCTGCGGCGCTTGGCGGACCTCGGCGGCGGGCGGAGCGAGGTTGTCGAGTCGGAGGATCGGCTCGATGAGGTGATGGAGACCATCCATCGTCACCTCGGAACGCCGGTGCTGACGGGGTTGCATCTGGTACCGGCGGGGTTGCGCTTGGTGCCGGACAGCGTGGTGCCGGGGCGAATGCCCGACCTGTTCGTCGGCACGCCGTTACTCATCACGGGTCGGTATCGCGGTGAGGCCGACGGCGGCATCGCCCTCCAAGCTCGCGACGCGATGGGGGAGAAGTGGTCCGAGGAACTCCCGGCCCGGCGCGTGGACAACCCGGCCCTGACCACGGTTTGGGCGCGCGGCCGTCTGCGCGAGATGGAGGATCGCTACACGGCCGGCGCGGGCGATCGCGCCGCCCTCGAACGCGAAATCGTGAGCACGTCGCTGCGCTTCGGCGTCTTGTGTCGTTTCACCGCGTTCGTGGCCGTGGATCGCTCGGAGGTGGTCAATCCCGGCGGACAAGTGCATGGGATCGTGCAGCCAGTGGAGCGGCCGTCGGGTTGGCAGAATGGGGAGAGGAGTTGTCTTTCGGCCGCGCCAACGATGCACTCCGGTCGGGTACTAAGCATGAAGAAGCGAAAAGCTCCTCCGCCCTCATCACCTGTTGCGGGTTGCACCGATTACGACGCAATCGAAGATGCCGGCCCGTCGGAGACGGAAAGCGTCGATTCCATGCTCATGGAATTCGATGACGAAGGGGCTTACGCCAGCCGCGCGGTAACGCCTGCATCGGGGACGAATGTGGTTGAGCGTTTGCTCTCGATGTTCTTCGGCCGCAAGGGACGCGGGAAGGACCGTACATCCGCAAAGCTCGATCGTGCCCCGTATCGGCTGCGCGCTCTCGATGTGCTTCAAGCGATGCACGCCACTCCCTCGATCGACGCGACGACTCGCCTCACCGTTCTTCGAGAGCTGGCTCCGAAATTGGAGGAACTGTTCGAGAAACTCGTCGCAGCCGGCGACCGGGATCCCGCGGTGAAGGCACTGGGGGAAGCGGTGATCCGCTTGTATATCGTGCTGGCGGACACCGAGCCGGCCGAGACCAACATCCTCGAGACATGGACCGGGATCGAGAATGCGTTACAGCGCTGGTTGGCCCTGGAGGAAACGACGCGGACGCCTCCGCGCGAAGGTTTCTGGAAATAAGCGCTCATCCGCATCGTGATTCATCAATCATCGTTCCGAAAGGGGGCAGGCCGGCTAGAATAGACTCGCGTTCAAGGTCAGTCAACCGCGCCCCAGTAAGGAGTCTCGTGGTGAAACGCCGTTTCCTGGCCCTGCTCGTTTTCTTCCCGGCCACCCTGCTCTTCGCCGACGGCCCCGGCGATAACTTGCCGGACAAGGTCCGTCCGGTGCCGCCCGCCGGTATTCAGATCTCCGACGCCGACCGCAACGAACTGCAAACCGCAACCGACTCGCTGGGCAAGGAGATCGAACGTCTGCGGCTGGACCTTAAATCAAAACCGGCGCTCGCGGAACTGCTGCCGGACGTGCAAATCTTCCACAACGCCGTCCATTACGCCCTCGCTTATAACGAGTTTTACGATCCCAGAGAAATAAAAGTCGCCCGCAAGCTGCTCGAACAGGGACGGGATCGTGTCGAACAGTTGCGGGCCGGCAAGGCGCCGTGGACCACGGCGACCGGACTGGTGGTGCGCGGCTACCAGTCGAAGATCGACGGCTCGGTGCAACCTTACGGTCTCGTCGTACCGCCGACGTATCCGGCCAATGGTCCTTACGAACATCGGTTGGACATCTGGTGCCACGGCCGGGGCGAGAAGTTGACGGAGCTGAGTTTCCTTAACGGCCGGCAGTCGTCGCCCGGCGAGTTCACGCCGCGCAACGCCTTCGTGCTGCATTTGTACGGCCGATACTGTAACGCCAACAAATTCGCCGGCGAGATCGACTGTCTGGAAGCACTGGCCCACGTCCGCAAACACTATCCCATCGATGACGACCGCATCGTCATGCGCGGCTTCTCGATGGGCGGGGCGGCGTGCTGGCAGTTCGCCGTCCACTACGCCGGCCTGTGGGCGGCCGCCGCGCCGGGCGCCGGCTTCAGCGAGACGGCCGACTTCCTCAAGATCTTCCAGCGTGAGAAAGTGCAACCGACTTGGTATGAGAAGAAACTCTGGCACTGGTACGACTGCACGGACTACGCGGCCAATCTGTTTAACTGCCCCGTCGTCGCCTACAGCGGCGAGCGCGACTCGCAGAAGCAGGCGGCCGACATGATGGCCAAGGCGATGAAGAAGGAAGGCTTGACGCTCGCCCACCTGATCGGCCCGAAGACCGGACACGCATACGAGCGGAAAACCAAGGAGGAGTTGAACCGGCGCATCGACAACATCGTCAAACACGGCCGCGACCTGGTGCCGACGCATGTGCTGTTCACGACCTGGACGCTGCGCTACAACGAGATGCGCTGGCTGCGGATCGACGGCCTGGAACAACATTGGGAACGGGCCAACGTCGATGCGGTCCTCGGCGGCGAAGACGTGGACGTGACGATAGAGACCAAGAACGTGTCCGGCGCCGACCTTAACTTTTGAACCGGGATCCTGTCCGATCGAGGCGGCCGAGAAGCCCCGCGTGCGCATCGAGGACGAAGACGTGGAGAACGCGCCCCCCGTGTTGTCGGATCGTTCGTGGACGGCGCAATTCCGCAAAAAGGGGAAGAGCTGGGAAGTCGTGGAGAAGACCGAGGACGAGGGTCTGCGCAAGCGACACGGGCTGCAAGGCCCGATCGACGACGCCTTCATGGATAGCTTCCTGATGGTTCGGCCGACCGGCAAGGCGCTCAACGACAAGGTCGATGCCTGGGTGTCGGGCGAGATGCAGCACGCCCTCGATCACTGGCGCAAGCAATTCCGCGGTGAGGTGCGCGTGAAAGAGGACACCGCGGTGAACGACGCGGACATCGCCGCGCACAATCTGGTTCTCTGGGGAGACCCCGCCAGCAACAAGGTGCTGGCCAGGATCGCGGACAAACTGCCGGTGCGCTGGGACGCGAGCGAAGTTCAGTTGGGCGAGGAGAAATACTCCGCCGAGCATCATGTGCCGGTGTTGGTTTATCCCAATCCTCTCAATCCGAAGCGGTATGTCGTGCTCAACAGCGGCTTCACCTTCCGCGAATACGATTATCTGAATAACGCGCGGCAGGTGGCCAAACTGCCCGACTTCGCCGTTCTTGACGTGCGAACCCCGCCCTCGTCGCGCTGGCCGGGCAAAGTCGTGACGGCCGGGTTTTTCGATGAGGAGTGGAAGTTGCCAGCGAAAGTTCAATGAGAACGAACGGCCCACCCTGCGGAGGGTTTTCAACGGCACGTATATTGCACTCATCCCCTTTTGAGGTTAAAACGCACTTGGCCCCTCTGAAACGCCCCAAAAAGGGCATCCTGTCGGGAGGATTGGCAACATGTCTTCAGCATCCTTGCTTGGGCTGTTGAATTTCGATACACCCCCGGACGGCACCCCATCGCGCCAACGTCGCCGCCACCGTCTTCCGGTTCCGTTAGCCGTCGAGCAGCTCGAAGATCGAACGGTTCCGGACGCCAATATCAACTTCAATGGTCCCGTGGGCCTGGCGGCCGCGTCGTTTACCCCCCAGCCGATTCAGTTGCGCCGTTCTTGACTGCTACGCCGGTGTTTGTGGCGGGAGCCAACTATCTTTCCTTGAGCAACCAGAACTTGCCGCTGCTGACTATTTCCGGCGTCAACAGTGTAGGACCGTCCGCGGAGCTGTTCGAGTTATTCGGACTGAATGCGGTCAACAGCAGTGGGCAGGCCAATCCGTTGGCTCGCCGGTCGTGGCAGAATGATGCCTTTGGTTTTGGCTCCGGCACTCAGCCGGGCGAGCCGTGGGCGCCCGCCTATATGAACGTGGGGTTGGCCAACCGGCAGGGCCAAGCGCAGAACCTGCCCTGGGGCCAAACCATCACCTACGGTCAGGGCATGGGCACGCGCACCGATGGCGGCAATCAAGCGGTGCCGCGGGCGGGAGGCGGGGGAGCCGCCCCTCGTCCCGGGGACGCCAACCGACCGGATCGGGGAAACCAACCAAATCCCCCGAAGCAAAACCAGGAAGGTGATAAAAAAGCCAAGAAGCAGGCTAGCCCTGAAAAAGCGGACCAAAAAGACCGGGACCAGAAAAAAGCCCCTCCCAAACAAAAAGACGAGGGCAACAAACAACCGCGGGGCAGCGAACGGCAAGAACAACGCCCCGGTGATAAGTCAGATGGAGCGGGTGGTCCGCGCAGCCAAATCCTACCCAATCGCTTGGAAACTCTCGGCACCGATGCGAAGGAGCGTATAGCGACCATTGACCGGATCTTGAGTGGTCAGCGCGGCGACGGGAAAGACGGGGCGATCGTGGATGGTGTTGCCCTTTCCGATCCCGCTGTTCTCTCTAGTTCGCTCTTGTTGGCCTCCGTCTCGGCGCATTCCGGCCCCTTCGGGTGCTTCTGCCGACGGGCGCGAATCAACAGACGGCCGACGAAGGCTTCGCCGGAGGTTCCGACGGCGAAGGCACGGGCGGAAACGAATAGGGATAGTTTGAAAGGAATAGGTCGCGGTGTTCGCCTTCGCACGATCACGATGATTGAGCGAGGGCGAAACGAGATCATTTTCTGTACACTTATTCAGTCCTGCGTCCGGCCATTCGATCGACCTTAGGCATCCAACTTCCGTTTCTTGCCACCTTTGCGGCCGGCCTCTCGCGCTTCTTCGGAGCTGAAACGGTGAGCAGTGCCCCTGGCGGCGGCCACTGTCCCGCCCTTGCGGCCGGCTTCGCGAGCTTCTTCCGTGTTAAAGCGATGCGCTTTTCCCGTTGCCTGGACCGCTTTGCCGCCCATGCTCGCGATCAGACGCCGTTTGGCCGGGTCCATCGACGCGAAACCACGCATTTTTCGTCCGGGGGGTTGGTCCGTCATCCTGATGTCTCCATCTCGATGCGGGGTAAGGGAGAGGTATTGGCACCCCAAGGGAACCAAGTGCCGAACCAGATGGGTGTGAGCCGACTCGCGAGGTTTTTTGAACAAGTGAGGCTACAAACCCCTGCCCCTCGCCGGATCGGTCAAACCTCAAGAGGGAGTTAGCAATTCTTGCGCAGGGAGTCGAACCGCTGTGTTCTTTCTTCTTCGTCTAGCCGACTTGCCGGCCGCCGGCTGAACCGGGTTTTCGTCCCCTTCCCATCTTCCTCGTAATTCATTCAAGCCGCCTATCCCGCGCGTCCGATGCCAACGAGAGGGACCGATGCGGACGCCAATCCGCATCGCACCTAGAAGAAGGGCGGCCATCCATGCGGTGTGTTCGCACGCTCGGCTATTTGTTCCTGGCAGGGATGCTGTTTTCGAGCGCACGGCCCGCGCAGGGACAAATCGCCCAGTTGGCGGATGATCTCATCATCCTCACCAACCGGCTGCGAGCCAAGGAAGCCGCTCAGACTCATCAGCATCTGGGTGCGGGACCAGGTGCGCTGGAAAGCTTGTTCCCGCTCCAACCCGGAGCGCCTCGGCCGCTTGGCAGCGAGCCTCCCAGTTCCACGACTCCGGGTCAGGCACGCATCACGCCACCGACGACCCAGCTTCCCGCGCCGACACCGCTGTATGGAGCGCTCGAAGTGCCGGCGACAGTGGACGAAGGCCCGCCCAACGGTCTGACCCTCGATCAAGCCATCGAGCGGCTCGTGCAGGAAAACCCCGACTTGCGCATGCGCTTTCAGGAGCTTTCCAAGGCCCAGGCCGACATCCTCTCGGCCGGCCTCCGCAACAATCCGTTTGTGTTCGGCAACGTCGGCAACGTCCCCTACGGCGCCTACTCGCCGCAGCGGCCCGGCGGCGTCAACTATGAAGTGACGGTCATCCAGGCTGTTGATGTCAATCAGAAGCGCAAAAGCCGCGTCGTCGTCGCCCAAAGCGCCCGCAACGTGCTGGAGTGTCTCTATCAGGATGCCGTGCGCCTGGAGATCGACAACTTATACACGGCCTACCTCAACGTACTGGCCGCCCGTGAGGCGGTACGCCAGCAGCAAGTCGGCCTCGCCGGGCTGGAAGAAGTCGTCAACGCCACGGCCAAGCTGGTGCAGTCCAAACAAGCCTCCCCTTCCGACCTGGATCGCGCGCTGCTCCAGCGCGACTCGGCTTTTTTGGCGGTGCAAGATGCGACTTCCGCGCTCCGCCAAGCCAAGGAGGCGCTGGCCGTACTGCTAAATCTTCCGCCCGCCGAGGCCGAGTGTCTGGAGCTGCGCGGCGCGATCGGCGGCTTCGAGCTGACGCTGCCGACTCTGGAGGAAATGGTGGAAGTGGCCCAGCACGTCCGGCCCGACTTGAACGCCTATCGTCTGGGTGTGCAACGGGCGCAAGCGGAAGTGCAAATGGCCAAGGCGGATCGCTGGGCCGACGTGTTCGTCCTGTACACGCCCTGGCAGTATCAGGACAACTCGCCCATCGGCGCCCAGAGCGCGACCTCGTGGAGCCTGGGTGCATTGGTCACGTTGCCGGTTTTCAACCGCAACCAGGGCAACATCGCGCGGCGCGGAACACCGTGACGCAAACGCTCATTGAGCTGCAAGGCCGGGAACGGCAAGTCGCCTCGGAAGTGCAGCGTGCGTGTCTGGAATATACGACCACGGAGGCCGCTGTCCGGCGCTACCAGAACGACATTCTGCCGCGGGCACGGCGCATCCGTGATGATAAACTGCGTCTATTCAAAGCGGGGACGGAGAGCGTCCTGACATATCTGAATGCTCAGAAAGATTACAACGACGTGGTTCGACAATATCTGGAGACGTTGGTCCGCCACCGTCGCGGTGCGCTGCACTTGAACACCACGCTCGGCCAACGTCTTGTTCCTTGAATTGCGTTTAGCGACGCTTCGCAGAAGCGTCCCGCCCAAGAACGCTTCTGCGAAGCGTCGCTAATCGCTCAGTAAGCATTGCGGTGGATGATGCCGTGGAAAATCGTCATCCACAGGATGCGCAAATCCAGCCACGGCGTCCAGTGCGTGATGTAGTAAAGGTCGTATTGCAGCCGTTTGCGCAGCGAGGTGTTGCCACGCCAACCGTGGACCTGCGCCCAGCCGGTGATGCCGGCCTTGACGCAGTGCCGAGCCATGTAGTTGGGGATGGTCTCGCTGAACTGGTTGATGAACACCGGCCGTTCCGGCCGCGGCCCCACCAAGCTCATGTCGCCGCGCAGCACGTTCCAAAGTTGCGGCAATTCGTCCAGACTGGTCTTGCGCAAAAACGACCCCAGTCGCGTGCGCCGGTTGTCGTGCTGGACGGCCCACACCGCCCCGGTGTGCTGCTCGGCATCGACGCGCATGCTGCGGAATTTCAGCATGTGAAACGACCGGCCGTTCAGCCCGCAGCGCTCCTGGCGGTAGAAGATCGGCCCCGGACTCGTCAGCTTGACTAACAGCGCGATTAGCGCCAACAGCGGCGACAGGACGACCAGACCGATCGCGGATAGTAGCACGTCCATCCCGCGCTTGACGACGATATTGAGTCCGAAGTGAGGACTTTCGCGCAGGCCGATCAGAGGCAGGCCGTCGAGGTTGGTGGTCGTCAGCGACAGGCCGGCCAGGTTGGGCACGTCGCAGACCATGCGCACCTCAACCAGCGAGCGCGACAGGATGGCGAAGACCCGGCGGGCGTCGTCGGTGCGGTCCAGGGGCAAGGCGACGAAGACGTGATGGACGCCGTATTTGTGAATCAATTCCGGCAGGTCGGCGAAGCAACCCAGCACATCGAGATCGCCCGACAGCGCGTTGGTCTTCTCATCGACGAAGCCGATGTTCTTGATGCCCAGCCAGTTGACGCGCTGGAGGGCGCGGGCCATCTTCCGTGCCGCCCGGCCGGCCCCGACGATGATCGAGTAAGTCTGGTTATAGCCCCGGCTGCGGAGGGTGCGGATGACCGCCCACGCTGCCCGCCGGCCCACGAGGACCAGCACCACGTTGGCCAGCCAGAACAGCAGGATGGTGGCTCGCGATTCGTAAGGGTCGTGCAAGAAAAAGATGGTCGCCATGACCAACAGCGACAGAAGCACGCTGCCCTTGAACACCGCGACCATCTCTTCGCGGAAGCGGCGCAATCGGCCGACGGCGTATTGCCCGGCCAGGCGGTAGGCGACGGCGCTGAGCACCCACAACAGCGGCACCTGACGCCAGCACAGGTAAAACTCCGGAGGCGGTTTTTCCAGGCGCAGCCAGCCGGTCTCGAAGCGCAGGTAATAGGCCAAGAACCAGGCGACCGAAGTCAGGATCAAATCGGAGAGCAGAAAGCAGGAGCTGAGAAGCTGGCTGCGCTGATGAATCATGTCGGTCCCCGTCCGTGGGGGGCTGGCAGTCGTCCTGCTGCCAAGGTATTTCCCTCGTTGGAACCGCGAAGTCTTAACATGCCGGCCGCGGCGCTGTCAAGGCGAGGAAGGTTGGGGTTTCGGGCATGGTACGCCAACAACCGCCCTTCCACGGAATGGAAAGCGCGATAGAAAAGAAGAAGGCTTTGCCAGGCACGCCGTGAAACCTTACCGCCCGCCCCTCCGCGGGCTGGAGATTTGCCTTGTATCAAGCAGCGACGAGTCTTCCCCCGCCAGGCCCATCGGTTCCGACTCGCTCGCTCTATCCATTCGCCAGCCAATCCCTCGACCTCGGCGGATTGCGCTATCATTATCTCGACGAAGGTCGGGGCGAGCCGCTGGTAATGCTGCATGGCAATCCGACCTGGTCGTTCTATTATCGCAACCTCGTCCTCAGTCTGCGCGACAGCTACCGAACCATCGTTCCGGACCACATCGGTTGCGGCCTGTCGGATAAGCCCAACGATTCGCGCTATGAATACTCCCTGCGGCAGCGTGTCGCCGATCTGGAAACGCTGCTGGATCACCTCGAGTTGCGCGACAATCTCACACTCGTCTTGCACGACTGGGGCGGCATGATCGGCATGGCCTACGCACATCGGCATCCGGAGCGGATCAAGCGCCTGGTGATTCTCAACACGGCGGCGTTTCCGTTGCCTCCTGGCAAACGGCTGCCGTGGTCGCTCCGCCTGTGCCGAAGTTCAATTTTCGGCCCGCTGCTCGTGCGAGGCTTGAACGCTTTCAATCGTGCGGCCGTGCGCTATTGCGTGAGTAAGCCCCTGTCGCTGGAGGTGCGCGAGGGTTATCTTGCCCCGTATGATTCCTGGCAGAATCGCATCGCCGTGCTTCGTTTCGTGCAGGACATTCCGCTCGCACCGGGAGATCGCGGCTTCGATCTCGTGAATGAGGTTGCGCTCGGCCTGCACCGCTTCGCCGCTCTGCCGATGCTGATTTGCTGGGGAGAGCGCGATTTCGTTTTCGATCGGCATTTCCTCGAAGAATGGCGTAGGCGCTTCCCGGCCGCCGAGGTACACAGCTTCCCCGACGCCGGACATTACGTCCTCGAAGATGCCGGCGACGAGATTCTGCTTTTGATCCGCGATTTTTTGCGGCGTCATCCGCTTGCGTCGGAGGGCTGAGCCATGACGACGGCCACCCCTGCCCTCTCCTCGCACGCTCAGGATACCGTCAACATCGCCGCGGCCCTGGCGACCATGGCGGAAGCACAACCCCAGACACTCGCCATCGCCCAGCCGTTCAGGCGCGATCGTCACGGCTGCATCCGCTATCATCACTACACCTACCGCGAGTTGAACACCGAGAGCGACGCCCTGGCGCGTGGGTTTGAACACATCGGAATTCGTCGCGGAATGCGCACTGTATTGATGGTGACGCCGGGCCGGAAATTCTTCTCGCTGACGTTCGCGCTCTTTAAGCTCGGTGCGGTGATCGTGCTAATCGATCCGGGCATGGGCACGAAAAACCTGGGCGTCTGCCTGGCCGAAGCCGAGCCGGAGGCGTTCGTCGGCATCCCGAAAGCGCACCTGGCCCGTCTTCTGTTCGGTTGGGGTCGTGGCAGTGTTCGCATTTGTGTTACGGTCGGCCGTCGGTTCGGTTGGGGCGGACATACGCTGGATCAAGTCCGGCGCCTCGGCACTAACGATCCCTTGCCGGTCCTCGCGGATACCCGCGCCGACGAAATGGCGGCGATCCTGTTCACCAGCGGCAGCACCGGTGTGGCCAAAGGCGTCGTGTACACGCACGGCATCTTCGCGGCCCAGGTCGAAATGCTGCGCCGCCTTTACGGCATCGAACCGGGCGAGGTCGATCTGCCGACGTTTCCGCTGTTCGGACTGTTCGGCCCGGCGCTGGGCATGACTTCCATCATCCCCGAAATGGACGCGACCCGTCCCGCCCATGTCGATCCGCGCAAAATCCTCGACGCCATCCACTATTTCGGCGTGACCAACCTGTTCGGCTCTCCGGCTCTCATCCAGCGCGTCGGCCGGTATGCCACGGACCACGGCGTCAAACTGCCGACTCTGCGCCGCGTCATCTCGGCCGGCGCTCCCGTGCCGTGGCAGGCCGTCCAGCGTTTCACCGCTCTCCTCGCGGATGGCGTGCAGGTTCACACGCCCTACGGCGCGACCGAATCGCTGCCCGTCTGCTCGATCGGCAGTAACGAGATTCTCGGCGAAACCCGGCAGCACACCGCCGAGGGAGCCGGTATCTGTGTCGGCCGGGCCGTCGAAGGCATGACGGTGAAGATCATTTCCATCCGCGAGGAGCCGATCCCCACCTGGAGCGACGACCTGGAGCTACCGACAGGCGAGATCGGCGAAATCGCCGTGCGTGGCCCCGTCGTTACCTCGACGTACTGGCATCGCCCCGAATCCACCGCGCTGGCGAAGATCGCCGATTCCATCCACGGTGGTTTCTATCATCGCATGGGCGATCTCGGATACATGGATGCGTCTGGCCGTGTCTGGTTTTGCGGCCGCAAATCGCAGCGTGTGATTACGAAGGAGGGCACGCTGTTTACCACCCCCTGCGAGGGCGTTTTCAACGCCCATCCCGAGGTCTATCGCACCGCCCTCGTTGGGCGATCGCGAAACGGCATCGTGGAACCCGTCCTCTGCGTCGAGCGGGAGAAAGACGCGATGGCACGCAGCGAGGATGAATTGCGACAGGAATTGCTCGCCCTGGGCGCTCGCCATGTTCACACACGTTCGATCCGCACGATCCTGTTTCATCCAGGCTTTCCGGTGGACATCCGGCACAACGCCAAGATTTTCCGCGAGAAACTAGCAGTCTGGGCAGCGGGACAGCGCGCATGAACGCATTGGTCACAGGCGGCGGAGGTTTTCTGGGTAGCGCCATCGTCCGCCGGCTATGCCAGCGCGGCGATCGCGTCAGCAGCCTGTCACGCGGTCACTATCCCGAATTGGCCGCCCTCGGCGTGACGCAGCATCAGGGTGACATCGCCGATAGGATCGCGGTTTCGCGGGCCGCGGCAGATTGCGACATTGTTTTCCATGTCGCCGCGAAAGCCGGCGTCGGCGGCCGCTCTGCCGACTATCACCGCGCCAACGTCACCGGCACTGCCAACGTACTGTCAGCCTGTCGTCACCACGGCATCCCGCGCCTGGTTTACACCAGCTCTCCCAGTGTCGTTTTTAATGGCCGGGACATGGCCGGCGTCGATGAATCCGTGCCCTATCCCATGCATTATGAGGCGGCGTATCCGCACACCAAGGCCATCGCCGAACAAATGGTCTTACGCGCGAACGGAGCCACCCTGTCAACCGTTTCATTGCGGCCGCATCTCATTTGGGGTCCGGGCGACAATCACTTGATCCCGCGCATCCTCGCCCGTGCTCGGTCTGGTCGGCTGCGCCGCATCGGCACGGTTCCGAAGCTCATCGACAGCGTTTACATCGACAACGCCGCCGACGCGCATCTTCTCGCGGCCGACCGACTCGCCCCCAGTTCGCCGATCGCCGGCAAGGCGTACTTCATCACGCAAGGCGAGCCGGTGCCCTTGTGGGATCTCGTCAATCGCATTCTTGTCTGCGCCGGCCTCGGTCCCGTCACGCGCTCGCTTCCGACCGGGCTGGCTTACGAGATCGGGCGGCTGCTGGAGATGGTCTACGCAGTCCTTCTCCCCAGCGGCGAGCCGCCCCTGACGCGCTTCGTGGCCCGCGAATTGGCGACGGCCCATTGGTTCGACATCTGCGCCGCCCGCCGTGACCTCGGCTATGAGCCGAAAGTGTCGCTCGATGAAGGATTGCGTCGCTTGAAGGAATCGCTGTCCGGCTCGCTCATGCTCACCCGTTGATTCGATGGCCGCGAGCCGTTATGCTGCCCTTGTTCTCCTGCTTCTCGGACGCGGATGATCGCTATGAAAACCGCCTTGCACTCCGTCAGCTACGCCGGCGTCTGGCCGGGACAACTACGGCTGTCCCTCGACGATTTTCTGAATAAAGCGAAGTTCTTGGGCTTTGATGCGGTCATGCTCATGGCCAAGCGGCCGCACCTGTCGGTCCTCGATTACGATGCCGCGGCCCGGCACCGGCTCCGTGAGCGATTGACGGAGTTGAACTTGAAGGTAGCCTGCCTGGCCGGCTACACCGATTTCTGTATGGGGGCCGACCGGCCCGATATTCCCGCGCGAAATGCAGATACTCCATGTCCGCGAATTGTGCCGCCTGGCGCACGATCTCGGCTGTGGCCTCGTACGTATTTTCACCGGCTTCGAGCAGGGCGGCGCGTCGTTCGAGCAGCAGTGGGCGTGGTGCGTGGAGTGTCTGCGTGAATGCGCCCATCTTGCCGCACCGCTCGACGTGACCATCGGCGTGCAGAACCATCACGACGTGGCCGTCCACTGGGAGAGTTTACTCGACCTCTTGACGGACGTGAACGAACCTAACTGCAAGGCGATGTTCGACGCCTGGGCGCCGGCCCTGCAAGGCACGGACCCGGCCGCCGCCGTCAAGGAGTTTGGCCCGTTTCTCGTGCATACCACCGTCGCCGACTACGTGCGCCGGCCACGGTTCCGCTATCAACCGGCGCTGGTCAATTATGCCCGCGAGGCAGACGCGATCCGGGCCGTGCCGATGGGCGAGGGGTTCATCGACTACCGCGCCTTTTTCCGCGCTGTGAAAGAAGCCGATTATGATGGCTACGTTGCTTACGAAATGTGCTCGCCTTTACGGGGCGGCGGCGGCGAGGAGAACCTCGACCGCTGCGCCCGCCAGTTCTTGCGCTACATGGCCGAGTATTGAGCCAGCATCCGTGCGAGGCGATTGACGGCGTGCGCCCGCTTCCCTAAGCTGCCCCAAGCGCGTGCGCGGTCCGGTTCATCGCACCCGTTTTCCCGCTGCCCGGAGGATCGGCCTTGAAACGCTTCATCTGCCTCGTGTGCATTGCTTTCCTCGTCCGTCCTCTTATCGCCGCCGAGCAGCCGCCCCGACCGTTGATTCGCGGTTTGAAAAACCCCTCCTCCATTACGGCCGGTGCCGACGGCAGAGTTTACGTGACCACTCTGGGCGAAATCGGCATGGATGGCGACGGCTCCGTGATCGTAATCGACAAGGGCAAGGCGGTTCCGTTCGTCGCCGGACTCGACGACCCGCGCGGCATCGTGGCCCGCGCCGAATGGCTGTTCGTCGCCGACAAAAATCGCGTCTGGCGCATCGACCGCCAGGGCAAGCCCAGCGTGTTCGCCGCAGCCAACGCCTTCTCTCCGCCGGCGCGGTCCTTGGGCGACCTCGACATTGACGAAATGGGGACGCTGTATGTTGCCGATGCAGGCGAGGGTAAAGGCGGAGGCGCGGTCTATCGCATCGCTCCGAATGGCAAGGTCGCACTGGCGACGGATGCCAAGCGCTCGCCGGCCTTGCCCTCCCCCTCCGGCTTGGTGTTGGACGGCATGTCGCATGTGCTGTCCATTGACGCCGCATCGGGTCATCTTCTGCCTTGCGCCTCGCCGATGGCAGCACGAACAAACTCGGCGACGGCTTCGGGACCGGCAGCCTCGTTTGGGACAAGTTTGGCCGGCTGTATTGCAGCGATGGGTCCGACCGCGTGTTTGTGATTGCCCGCCCGGGCGAGAAAGCCGTACCGCTAGCCGCCGGCTTCCAGTCCGCCGCCGGTCTCGGTCTGGCTCCCGACGGCAAGTCGATCCTGGTGGCCGACACGAAGGCGGGAACGGTGACAGCCCTGCCAACGATCGTGCCCGGCCGGGAAGTGGACGAGACTCCCCTGCCCTTGAGGTCGGCCGTGGCATTTCCCCAATTGCGGTGGACCGGCTGGGAGCCTGTGAACGAAGCGGGCAAGGCAATTCCGCTGCGGCCCATCGTCCTGACGCACGCCGGCGACGGCAGCAATCGCGTCTTCGTCGCCACGCAGCACGGCGTCATTCATGTCTTCCCCAACGACCAATCGGCCACGCAAACGCGCGTCTTCCTCGATATCCACGAGCGCGTTTTCTACAACGACAACGAAAACGAACAAGGTCTCCTCGGCCTGGCTTTTCACCCCAGGTATCGGGAAAACGGAGAATTCTTCGTTTTTTACACGGTCAAGAAGCCGCGGCTCACCAACATCGTCTCGCGCTTCCGCGTGCGCAAGGACGATCCCAACCGGGCCGACCCTTCCTCCGAGGAAGAACTGCTACGGATTACGCACCCCTTCTGGAACCACGACGGCGGCACCATCTGTTTCGGGCCGGACGGCTATCTGTACATCGCGCTGGGCGACGGCGGCGCGGCCAACGACCCCTTCCGCAACGGCCAAAATCTCAAGACACTACTCGGCAAGATCCTCCGCATTGACGTGAATCAGAAAACCAAAAGCAAGAATTACTCCATCCCCCGCGACAATCCCTTCGCCACGCGGACGGATGCCGCGCCGGAGATTTTCGCCTACGGCCTGCGCAACGTCTGGCGGATGGCGTTCGATCGCAAGACCAGCGTTTTGTGGGCCGCCGACGTGGGCCAGAACCTCTACGAGGAGATTGACCTTATTGTCCCCGGCGGCAATTACGGTTGGAACCGCCGCGAAGCGCTGCACCCGTTCGGGGAACGCGGAGACGACGTAAACAAGGACTTGATCGATCCGATTTGGGAATATCACCACGATGTCGGCAAGTCGATCACGGGCGGCTCGGTCTATCGCGGTGTGCGACTGCCGGAATTGCAGGGCTATTACCTGTACGCGGATTATGTGTCGGCCCGCATCTGGGGCCTTCGCTATGACTCGACCAAGCGGCGCGTCGTCGCCAATCGGCCGATTCGCGATCCGAACGTGCCGGTGCTGTCGTTCGGTGAGGACGAGAAAGGCGAAATGTATTTCCTCACCTACACCAACACGGGACAGGGGATTTACTGGTTCGTGAAGGACGGCCGATAGGGCGAGCGGCTCAGTACTTCGCCAACACCGCGTCCGCCGTGGCCGTCGTGTCGGGGTCGTCGTTGTCCGATAGTGCGGCCAAGCATTGCTTGATGCGCCGGTTGGTCAGACGCAGGAAATAACGACCGGCTGCCACGTCGCGGGCCACTTCTTCGGCGTGCCCGTTGCCGACCGTCATGAGCGCATCCAACCGCGCCAGCGTGCAGCTCGACGCATACAGTTCGCAGGCGGCGTCCGCCAATCGTTCCTGCACGTACTGGCGGAAGAGAATGTTTTCCCGATGCTTTATCAGCATCGACTGCACGGCCAGGCTGAAGTCGCGCACGCGCCGGCCCAACTCTTGCGCCGATTCGCGCAACGAGCTGCTCCGCACCGGCACCTCCGGCGTCGTGAAACGCGCCCGCAGTTGCTTACCTCCGAAACTCAGTAACGTCCCAAAATCGCGCAGCGGATGTCCCAGGGCGTTCTTGACGCTCAAAAACTGGTCCGCCACCGGCTTGATGCCGACCATGGCGATGAACGCCCGCAGCACATCGTTGGCCCCTTCGCCGATCATGTTGATGCGCGCATCGCGCATCATGCGTTCATACGGCTCATCGGTGAAGTACGCCTTGCCGCCGAAAATCTGAATCGTGTCATTGACGATTTTCCACAGGGCATCCGTGGACCACACCTTGAGCATGGCCGTTTCGAGCATGTAATCCTCGAAACCGCTGTCGATGAAATGGGCGCATTCCATCGTGGTCGCTTCCATGGCGAAGGCGTGGGCGGCCATCCAGGCGATCTTCTTCTTGACCAGCTCGAAGTCGGCGATCGGCTGCTCGAACTGAACGCGCTTCTTGGCGTGCATGGCAGCGGCGCGCACGCACGTCTTGGCCGCTCCCGTGCAGCAGGCGCCGAACGTGGTCCGGCCAAAGTCCAGCACTGTCAGCGCAATCCGCAAACCTTTACCGACCTGACCCAGCACGTTCTCGACCGGCACGAACATGTTCTCGAAGGCCAGTCGGCCGGTGGCAGTGCCGCGGATGCCGGTCTTGGCCATGCGCTCTTCAAGAACTTTGAAGCCGGGCATGTCCGGCGTCACGAGAAACGCGGTGATCTCTTTTTTCTTGTCGCGACCCGTGCCAGGCGTGCGGGCGATGACCGTCAACACCCCGGCGATGCCGCCGTTGGTGATCCAGCGCTTGGTGCCGTTGAGGATGTAACCTTTGCCGTCCGGCGTGGGCGTGGCCGTGGTCTGTACGTTGCTGGCGTCGGAGCCGGCCTCCGGTTCGGTTAGGGCGAAGGCGGCGAGTTTCTCCCCGCTCGTCAGCGACGGCAGCCAGCGCCGCTTCTGCTCCTCGGTGCCGAACAGCAGCAAGGCGCGGATGCCGATACTGTGATGCGCGTTGACGAAGACGCCGACCGCCGCATCGTGGCCGCCGATCACTTCCATGATCCGACAATTGGCCAATTGCGAAAATCCTTGTCCGCCGTATTCCGCCGGTGCCGTTGCGCCCAGCACGCCGATCCGTCCCAGTCCAGCGACCACTTCGGTGGGGATCTCCGCGTTGCGATCAATCGCAGTCGCGTCGATGTGTTCGTCGCAGTAGCGGCGCACCTCGGCGACCTTCTCCTCGACGCGGCGCTGTTCGTCGGCACGAATATGCGGATAGGGATTCAGCAATCCGGCGTTAAAGTGACCAAAGAACAGCCCCTTGGCGAAGCCCAGCGTTTGTGGGCCGGAGAAGAGCAGTTCCTCGGCCGCCTGTTTTTGCTGCTGGAGTTGTTCGGCGGTCAGGGTCATGGGAGAACTCCCGCGCGTGGGATGGGTGTCGGACGACACCCCGTTGAGCCGCCTCAAAACGAACGCCTCTTCATCTATTCTATCCTAATCTTTTCGCCCAAGCGTCGCATCGCCAGATTAACCGGCACAGGTGTGAGGATTTCCGAGTGGAGATGCGGCGATTATGCCGTTGGGAAGGGGAATCGCGTCCGAGCACTCAAGGAGCCGGAGGTAGCTCCAGTGGCTCCTTCAGAGGAGCAGGGAACTGCTGCCAGGCCGTCTGGTACGTGGTCTCCAGCGGGCAGGGAATGTATCGCTCCGCGGTGAGTAAGATGGGCATGTCGAGCAGCGGATCGCCCACGGCTACAGGCTCAACGTACGCGACGGTCTCTGTTCCTGCAGAGTACGCTGCCAGAGTCAGTGGCTTATCCGGCGGAAGTTGAAAAGGTTCGTCGTGGAGTCGATCCCAAATTACCTTGTGAATCCCTTGCGGATCGTGCCGGCTCGGAGGAAACAGGTCCACGATGAGCAAATGCACCCCAGCCTCAAGATATTCGACCGCCTTGCGCACGAAGGCGCGGATAGCGTGCCGGCTGTCCTTGTTGCCCGGTGAAACGATCTCGATGACCGCCACCACATCACCGTCGGGGTGACGGACGGTGATACGGTTCGCCTTGCGCACGTAACCTGCAGTCTCGTAGCGTGTAACGAACCGCGTCTTCGGCGGCACAGCCGCGACGGACAAGCCTGGTGGTGGCGAGGTGTCAGGAGGAGGATTCAGGTCAAGGGTGATAAAGTCTGGCTTGGGGTCAGCTGACTTCTGTTCGAGCATGGCAAAATAGCCGGAGGAAAGCGGACAAGCGTTGAGCGCATTACAGAGGGTGACCGTCCAACTTTGGTGGAAATCATGGAACCGATTGGGTCGGACGCGGGTCCAGTCGTGTATTGGCATGGAGGTTCCCTCAAAAAGGGGTGATCGCTGGAGCCTCATTCTTTTTGACTGATTGTCGCATCGCGGATCGTATACAGAAAATTCTCCGGATCGTTGGCGTTGAGTACGAGCTTGCCCCGAACATGGACCTGTTCGCGCGTGAAGTTGTGCGTCTTGCCTTCGGGCAATTCCACCAGCAGAATCGCCGTCATCTCCGGCTGCTCGCAGTACCAGCAGCCGACTGGATACTCGATGAGCAGAAACGCCCCGAGTTCGTTGTCTTCGCCCAACGGCTGCATGAATCCGCTGAGCGTCACCGTTTTTCCATCGAGATCCTTCAGGTAGCGCGGAAATGTCGGCCTATACTGGCGGTCCAGCATCGTCTCGGTGACGACGGACCACGGCAAGACATTGACGCCCTTGGGGTCGATGGGCGGCAGCGGCGTCCGACCGAGTTTATGAACCAGCGGCCGCAGGGAGCGCGGTTTGAACAAACCGGCGTGGCCTTCGTGTCTCGTCTTGCCGTTGCCATTGCCCTTCTTGGCGAGTTCATCCGCGAGACTGCGATAGTCGCGGCGATGATCGCGCAAATCGGCGGCCCTTAACCCGAACTCCGTGACGCAGCCATCCATGAGGGCGGCCGCGGTGGCGGCATCGCCGTTGGCCCCGGCCAGTTCAGCCAGTTGCCACAGCAGTCGACCGTCGGACGGCAACCACAGCGCGAGTTGTTGCACCAGGGCGATGGCATTTGCGGGCAATCTTTCCGGCTCGAACTTGCCATTGGGGCCAACGTAGCGGATGCCGAAAAGGTCGTCGAGATCTTGCGTGTCGCTCCGCTGCCGAGCGCAGTAAACGAACCAATTTGAGGTGTAGTTTTTCGGCGGGAAGCAGCTTGGCAGGAGCCAGGCGAACGGCTTGTTCCAGGCACGCGGCGGCCTGGGCCAGATCGCCCTGCATTTGCCAGGCGAGGCCGAGGTTGGCGGCCAGGTGGAAATGCATCGGGTTCTCGCGCTGGACCGTCCGCATCACTTCGACGGCCCGCGCCGGGTCGCCGAGCCGGATGTAAAGCGCTCCCCAATCGGCGCGCTCGTCGGCCGTCAACTTGCGCTGCTGCGTCAACTTGGTGAGCCGGGCCGCTTCTTGTGCGTAGCGTTTGCGTATCGGCCCGGCGGGCACGGCGCCACTCGGTTTGACGGCGATGGTGCGCAGTGTGCGCTGATCGAGCAGGAAGCCGCGCCACTGCGACGGCAGTTCCGCGAACGTTTCGCCGGAGTAATACAGCCCGGCGAAGAGCGATGGCGAACCGACCAGCAGGGCGAAGACGGCGGTGGGGAGAGAGAAACGCATGGGTGTCCTTTCGCGGGGGCCGAGAATGTTCTCAGTTTACCACAGGCGGAAAGAGCGAGGCAAAAGGGCGGACAAATTATCGTAGGCGCGGCTCCCCGCCAGCGGCTACCATGACGCGAAACGCCGACGGGTTGCCGCGTGCGGCCTGGCGTAGTCGTTCTGGAGTCCCCAGTACCAGCCATGAACAAAACGGAGCCACGCCTGGCCGCGCGATTTCTGGAGCAAGTTCTGCTCGTCAACCTGGCCGTCCACCTCCTCGCCATGATCGGCACAGCCTTGTTTCTGCTGCCCGGGTTGCCGGGAGGCAGCTCCGCCGTCGACGCCACCCGAATCGCGTACCTCGCGGACCACCCCTGGCTGTGGCGGCTAGGCTGGCTGCAGTGGCAGCTGACCGCGTTCATGGACCTGCTGACCGGCGTGGCCCTGTGGCGAACGGCGTGGATACCGCGTCTACCCGCCGCCGCAGTGCTTCTGTTCACGATCCTCGCCGTCATCCCCGATCAGCGCGGCGAAGCGCTGTGGGTGACACACGGTCTCGACCTGGCGGCGCAGGCCAGACGCGGCGGCGATCCGACATCCTATCTGCAATTCGAGAAGGACGTCTATCGCCTGGTCGTCGGCTGGGGGGGCAGCCTGTATCTCGGCATGGCCCTGTGCTGGAGTTGGTGTTTCTTCGCCGCCCGAACGTGGAATCGAACCTTGTCGATGCTGTCCCTTGTCGCCTGGAGCACCTTGGCGGTCGGTAGTGCCGGCGTGCTTCTTCCGGAAGAATTCCGGCCCGGTTCGCTGCTCGTGGGCGCGGCCAACGCGATCGGATTGCCGCTGCTGCTCGTGTGGTTGGCGGTCGTCACGGAGCAGGTCTTGCGCCGCGCCCGGCCCGACGAGACGCATGGGCGGCTGGCACCGTGGCGACATCCGTGGCGCGGCATGGTTGGGCGTCTTCTCAATCTCGTGGCCAACAGCCGATTGCTCCGCGCCTATAGCGAATGGCTGCCGGGCGTGGCGTTCCTAAGCGATATAACCGATGTTATTTATGTTAACTATCTCGTGGACGCGGAGCGATTGGAACCGTTCATACCGGCGGGCCTGGAATTGCAACGACTTGGGCGCGGCAGCCGATACGCCTTGTTCACGCACCTGACGTATCGCCACGGACACTTCGGCCCGCGCCTGCTCGGCCCACTCCGCCGTTTGCTGCCCTCGCCGGTGCATTCGAACTGGCGCATCTATGTCCACGATCCCCAATCGGGGTTGCCGGGCGTGTACTTCGTCACCAACGCCATCGACAGCACGCCGCACGCCCTGGCCGCACGCCTTCTGTCCGAGGGCATGCCCATGCACGCTCTGCGACGCGCCGCCGTGCAGGGCGGCGATGAGCGCTCCTTCCGAGTCCTGCTCGATCCGGGAGCCGGCAGCGGCCCCGATTTGGAGGCGGCGCTGCGGCCAGGCAACGCCGCCCTGCCGGGAGCGCCTTGGAACGAATGCTTTGAAAGCTATCGTGCTTTCCTGGCATACTGCGTGCCCCAGGACCGCGCGTTTTCCTCGCAGCCCTGGTACGGCCGGATCACCCGGCAGGAGATTCGGCTCGGTATTCCCCTGGAGTGTTGCGAGCCGCTCGACAGCGAAGTGCGATCGTGCGCCGCGGGCGTCTTCGTCGGACGAGCCGAACCGCTTTGTTTCCGTGTCGCCCAGGTCGCCTTCTGCTTCGAGCGCGAGGAGCGCGATCAACGTATCGGCGAGCGCATTGCGCTTCGTCTGGGTGTCGCCCAGGCGTGCTTGTCGATAACTCCCATGCCTCGTTCGGGATGCCAGGATCGGGATTCCCGTTTGATCGCCTGTTCGGGAGGAGGGTCATGAAGAATCTAATACTGGGCTGTCTGCTCGCGCTGATGTTCATCCTGGTCGGCGACTCGCCGGGCGTCCTGGGCCAAGCGCTCAAGAACCCAATTACGAGAGGGCACCACTGCCCGCCCTGCTGGAGGCGCTGAAGTCCAAGGATCGGGAGACCCGACGGGCCGCCCTCGCCGCTCTCGCCAGGTTCGGCCCGGAGGCCAAGGCGGCCGTGCCGCCTCTTACCGATGCGTTATCCGACAAAGACCGGGTGATCCGCGCCGGAGCGGCCATGGCCCTGGCTCAGATCGGCCCCCCTGCCGCCATCGCCGTGTCCACTCTGCAAAAGTGCCTCAAGGACAAGGACACTCTGGTGCGCGTCAGCGCAGCGTATTGCGCTCTGGACGATTGATCGTCAGGTCAAGATCACCGTGCCGGTTCTTCTGGAAGCGCTTGGACACGAAGACGAGCGAGTCCGATTGGCGGCGATCCGTGGCCTGACCTGGATCGGCCCGTTAGCCTACCAGGCAGTTCCCGAATTGGTGAAGGCGCTCAAGGATGAGGATGAAACGGTTCGCGCCGAAGCGGCCGGCGCTCTGGGGCGGATGGGCGTTCATGCCCGAGTCGCGCTGCCCGTCCTGGACGCGGCCCTCAAAGATAAGAACCCGCGAGTGCGTTTGGGGGCGATCCAGGGACTTGGAAGTATACCAGGAGCGTTGCGCAAGCGCGTCCCCGCCCTCCTGACGGCGGCCAAGGATGAGGATGCCACGGTTCGCGATATGGCGCTCTTCAGCCTTAATCGGCTTGGCCCCGCATCTCGCTCGGCGATCCCGCTTCTCTTGGAGATCCTGAAAGATAAACAGCCGGACTGGCGGACGCGGGCGGTGGTCTGCCTTGGACGGATCGGTCCCGCGGCCGCCCCGGCGGTAGAACCCTTGATCGCACTGCTCAAGGACGGCGATCGCAATGTCCGATTGAGCTCGGCCCAAGCCCTTGGGAGGATCGGTCCCGCCGCCCGGGGTGCCGTCAAGTCGTTGAGCGAGGCGATCAAGGAGCGCGATCCCATGCTGCGCTGCTACGCGGCGGAAGCCTTGTGGAAGGTGGACCATCATGCCGCCGCCTTGCCGGTCTTGCTCAAGGCGTTGCAGCATGAAGACGACCGGGTGCGCATCCTGGCCGCTCAAAGTGTTCAGCAAATGGGCGTGGCGGCCCGCGAAGCCGTGCCAGTTCTTCGCGATGGATTGCAGGACGACTCCGAACAGGTGCGGGCCGCGTTCGCCCTCGCGCTGGGCGACATCAGCGCCGAGGCAATTCCAGCCTTGCAAAAACTGTTGCGCGACGAGAATGCCGGCGTGCGGGCGAGCGCCGCACGCGCCTTGTCTCAGATCGGTCCCGACGCCCGCCCCGCCGTCGCCGATTTGCTGGAAGCGCTCCAGGACGGTGACAGACGGGTGCATGGGGCGGCGGCCGAAGCGCTGGGAGTGTCGGGCGGCGAGGTGGCAAAAGTCGTGCCGGCGTTGCGCACCGCCCTGACCGGCGAGGACCGGGAGCTACGGCAACATGCCGCCGAGGCGCTGGGCGAGATCGGTCCTTCCGCTCGCGACGCGGTGCCGGCCCTGTGCGAGTTGCTAGGCGACGAGGATCCAAACCTCCGCGGCACCGTTATCTGGACGTTGGGCCGGATCGGGCCAGCGGCCAAAGCGGCCCTGACGCCGCTGCGCAAACTGCTCGCGGACAAGGACGTGTTGATTCAGGGCGCGGCCGCCAAAGCGGTCTGGCGCATCGAACGGAAATCTGACACCGTCTTGCCGATTCTAATGCGGGGCTTGCAAGACGATGACGAACAACTCCGCATGAATGCCTCGTCCGGCTTGAGTGAAATGGGCAACGACGCCCAGGCTAGCGTCCCACTCTTACGCGCCAACCTCAAGGACGACGACGCCGAAACCCGCGCCAGTGCCGCCCGGGCGCTGTGGCTTATCGAACAGCAGAGCAAGGATGCCGTCCCCGTCCTCGCCGCCATCTGGCGCGAGGGCCTCCACGTCTCGATTCCGTCGTCGAATCGTGTGTTGTTCGTCGAGGCGCTGGCGGAGATGGGAGAAAAGGACAGAAGCGTCGTCCCGGTCTTATCGTCGATGGTTCGTTTCGAGACGTATCGAGTAAGCCAGGCCGCGGGGAAGGCCCTCAAGCAGGTCGATGCCAAGGCCGCGGCCGAGGTAGGCATCCGCTGATTCGACCTCCCCGAACTGAGGAAAGAGCTAACGGAAAAAACGGTCTGAGCGGGGGGCGTAAGCGCCCCGAGTCTTCCCTCGGGGGGCTTACCCCCTGCTCAGGTTCTTTCCGTCAGCCCTTAATATCCCGCAGCCGACCCGTCGCGCCGTCTGTCGGCGGCCCCCCGATAGTGTCCGTTGCCAGGATCGACAGCGATCGAATGCGCATCGCCCTGGCCGACGGGCCTCCTCTCGATGTTATGTCCCCGGTCGCGCAGCGCCTGCAGGATGGCGGCATGTTTCTCCCACAGCCCCCGTTCGGCTTGCAAGGCATCCGGGAACCAGGCGTGGTGCATGCGCGGTGCATCGACCGCCTCGCGCAGCGGCATGTCAAATTCGATTACGTTGACAACCACACAGAGGACCGTGTTGATGATCGTCCGCCCGCCGGGACTGCCGGTGATGAGGACGACTTTACCATTTTTGGTCACGATGGTCGGCGTCATGGAGCTGAGCATGCGCTTGCCGGGCGCCACCTCATTCGCCACCGTGCCGATCAGCCCCCGGCGGTTCGTGACTCCGGGCCGGGGGTTGAAATCGCCCATCTCGTTGTTGAGCAGAAACCCACCCCCCCGGACGACGATGCGCGAGCCGTAGGATGCTTCGAGTGTGTACGTGTTGGCCACCGCCATGCCGTTCTTGTCGATGATGCTAAAATGCGTGGTCTGGCTGCTCTCGCGGTCAAGGGGAATGTCTTGGGCGAGCGTTTCGCTCCGCGTCGCCTTGTGGAGATCGATGGACTGCGCCAGCTTGCGGGCGTGGTCCTTGCCGATCAGGAAAGTAGGCACCGGCACGAAATCAGGATCGCCGAGATAGCGGGCGCGGTCGCGGTAGGCGCGGCGCATGGTCTCGATCATGACATGCAACGTCTCGGGAGAAAAACGTCCCTGCTTGCGAAGATCGAAGTTCTCCAGGATGTTGAGCATCTCAATAAGGGCGATACCGCCGGAGCTGGGCGGAGGCGGGCCGTACACGTCATGGCCGCGGTAGGTGCCGTGGATCGGCTTGCGCACCTTCGCCTCATATGCCGCCAGGTCCGCTTTTGTGATGAGTCCATCGTCCTGCTTCATCTCGGCCGCGATGAGATCGGCGATGGCACCTTTGTAAAAGGCATCCGGCCCCTCCTCGGCAATCCGGCGCAACGTCTTCGCCAGGTCCGGTTGCACTAGCCGATCGCTCGACTGCCAACGATTTTTTCCGCCGTCCTTGCCGTAAACGCGCTGAAGTTCCGGAAAGTCCGGCGAGCGCTCGACCACACGATTGAGTGACGATGCGAGAGCCGCGTCGATGGCGAACCCTTCTTCCGCCAGGCGGATAGCAGGAGCGAGCAAATCCTTCCAGGTGAGCAGACCGAAGCGCTTATGGGCCAGGGCGAGGCCGCGAACCGTGCCGGGAGTGCCGACGAGCAAGACGGAGGGCGGACGTTTGCCGCTGGCGAACATCGTCCGCGTGGAAGCGGCGGGGGCCGTCTCGCGGTAGTCAATGACGACAGGTTCTCTCTTCCCGCCGGGCGGGTGAACCAGCATGAAGCCACCGCCGCCGATGTTGCCGGCCTCCGGCCAGGTGACGGCCAACGCGAACGCCGTCGCCACCGCCGCATCGACGGCATTTCCGCCTTTTTTGAGGATGTCCCGGCCGATCGCGGATGCCTCGGGAGACACGGACACGACCATCCCGTGTCGTCCTTCCGCCGTGGGTTTCCCCGCCTCCTCCGCGCGAGCCGGTACACTGACGGTCAGAAGGACACACACCATCGCCGCCGACACCTTCGTCATGCTCGAGCGCATTTCGTCCCACCTCACACGTCGCAAATGCGGAAGCCTTG
This sequence comes from uncultured Planctomycetota bacterium, assembly GCA_963767535.1. GTDB lineage: Bacteria > Planctomycetota > Planctomycetia > Gemmatales > Gemmataceae > JAJPHU01. The sequence continues at coordinate 45,473 of CAVYEC010000003.1, read as the reverse complement.
GGCCAACGATTGCAGCGCATCCTCGCGGCGGCGCGGGATGAATTCCTGCCCCAAAAAACCTTGATACCCCGTGGAGAGGATGGCCCGCACGATGGCCGGATAATTCAGCTCCTGTGTTTCGTCAATCTCATGCCGGCCTGGGTTGCCGCCCGTGTGGAAATGGCCGAGATACTCCTTGTTCTGCCGGAGGGTGCGGATGACATCGCCTTCCATGATCTGCATGTGGTAGATATCGTAGAGCAGCTTGAAACGCGGCGAACCGAGTTGCTTGCACAGTTCGACGCCCCATTTCGTGAAGTCGTACATGTAGTCCTTGTGATCGACCTTGCTGTTCAGCCCCTCCATGCAGATCGTCACTTTCTTTTCTTCCGCGAAACCAGCGACATTTTTGAGTCCAGTCACGCAGTTCTTCAACCCCTCGTCATCGGCCATGCCCCGGCGGTTGCCAGCCATGCAGATCACGTTGGGGATGTTCTCCGCCGCGGCGAACTCGATATTGGTCCGCAGCGCCTTCTCGATGCCGGCATGGAACTCCTTGCGGTTGAGTCCGTCGGCGATGGAGACGCGGCCGAGCATGGCGCAGGTCAGTCCGTAGGGCTTGACGACCTTGTACTCGTCGATGCTCAGAAGCTCGATCGACTGGTAGCCGATCTTTTTGGCTTCCTCGGCCAGTTTCTCCAGCTTGATGCCGCCGTAGCACCAGCGGCAGACAGATTGCTTGATGCGGCCCTTGGCGGCCGGGCTGTCCGCGCCTCCGACGTGTGGGGCGGCGAGGACGCCGAGCGCGCCGGCACCTGCGGCGCCGAGCAGGGTACGACGGTTTAACAAGAGTTCACTCTTCATGGGATGCTCCTCTCACTTGTAGGGTGGGCCGAGTCTTCGAGGCCCACCACGCCTAGGCTGGTGGGCCTCGAAGACTCGGCCCACCCTACGGGTTGGTCAGGCCAGGATTTCTTTCACCACGTTGCCATGCACGTCGGTCAGGCGGTGATGCCGGCCCTGGAACTTGAACGTCAGCCGGGTGTGGTCGATGCCCAGGCAGTGCAGCAGGGTCGCATGCAGGTCGTGGACGTGCACGGGATCGCGAGTGATGTTGTAGCAGTAATCGTCGGTTTCGCCATGTGTGAGGCCCGGCTTTGATGCCGCCGCCGGCCAGCCAGACGGTGAAGCAGCGCGGGTGGTGATCGCGGCCGTAGTTCTCCGCCGTCAGCGTGCCCTGGCAGTAGACCGTGCGGCCGAACTCGCCGCCCCAGACGACGAGCGTGTCGTCGAGCAGGCCGCGCTGTTTCAGGTCGAGCAGCAGGGCGGCGGAGGGCTGGTCGGTGTCGCGGCACTGGCCGGCGATCTGCTTGGGCAAGTTCGTGTGCTGGTCCCAGCCCTTGTGGAAGAGCTGGATGAAGCGCACGCCGCGCTCGGCCAGGCGTCGGGCCAGCAGGCAGTTGGCCGCGAACGTGCCCGGCTTGCGCGCGTCCGGGCCGTACAGGTCGAAGATGTGTTTCGGCTCGCGCGACAGATCGGTCAGCTCCGGCACCGAACGTCTGCATGCGATAGGCCAGCTCGTACTGGGCGATGCGCGTGGCGATCTCCGGATCGCCTTGCTCCTGCGAGCTGGAGCTGGTTGAGCTTGGCCAGGTCGTCGAGCATGCGCCGCCGCGTCGGCGTCGTCCAGGCCGGGCGGGTTGGACGAGATACAGCACCGGCTCGCCGCCGGAGCGGAACTTGACGCCCTGGTAGCGCGTCGGCAAAAAGCCGCTGCCCCACAGGCGATCGTAGAGCGGCTGATCGCTCGGATTGCCGCGTGCCCTGCGAGACCAGGGCGACGAAGGCCGGCAGGTCGTGGTTCTCGCTGCCCAGGCCGTAGGACACCCACGCCCCCATGCTCGGCCGGCCGGCGAGCTGGCGCCGGTCTGGAAGAACGTGATGGCCGGATCGTGGTTGATGGCCTCGGTGTACATCGACTTGACGAAGCAGAGATCGTCGGCGACCTTCGCCAGTATGCGGCATCAGTTCGCTGACCCACGCGCCGCTTTGGCCGTGTCGGGCGAAGCGGAACTTGCTCGGCGCGACGGGGAAACTCGTCTGCGTCGCCGTCATGCCGGTCAGGCGCTGGCCCCTGCGGATCGAGTCGGGCAGTTCCTTGCCGCGCAGGTTTTTCAGTTCCGGCTTGTAGTCGAACAGGTCCATCTGCGAGGGAGCGCCGGACTGGAACAGGTAGATGACCCGCTTGGCTCTCGGGTTGAAATGCGGCATGCTTGGCGAACCGTTCTTGTCCGTTGCGGCGAGGAGGCGATCGTTGAGGAGCGACGCCAGGGCGACGACGCCGAGGCCGGTGCTGGCGCGGCCGAAGAAGTGGCGGCGAGTCAGCAACGAGGCGTGTTCGCGCAGCGGATTCATGATGATTCATTCCTTGGTGATTGTCTCGTCCAGGTTGAGGATCAGGTTCGCCACCGCGGTATACGCCGCCAGTTCGGCCAGCATCCAACTTGTCATTGCACTTCGACTCGCCGACTCGGACCAGCTTCAGCGCCGCCTGCTGATCGGCGCGATAGCGCGCCCGATGCTGCTCCAGGTTTGCGCGCAGGATACTCAATTCCACCGGCCGCGGCGGACGTGCGGTGAGCAGCCGGAACAGCCGGGTCAAGTCGTTGCTCGTCCGTTCGCATCTCGGCGCTCAGCACGCGCTCGGCGAGGACGCGCGACGCTTCGACGATAGGTGACATCGTTCAGCAGCGTCAGCGCTTGCAGCGGCGTGTTGGTGCGCGACGTGCCGGACGATGCACGTCTCGCGGCCGGCGGCGTCGAAGGCGATCATGTCCGGCGGGGCGACGGTGCGCTTCCAGAACGTGTACAGGCTGCGGCGATAGAGGTTGGCTCCGTGTGTCCGGCTTGTAATCCGTATCGGCCAATTCCTGCCACAAGCCGGCCGGCTGATACGTCTTCACCGACGGCCCGCCGAGCTTTTCGACGAGCAGGCCGCTGGCGAAGAGCGCCTGATCGCGGACCATCTCCGCCGACAGGCGGAAGCGCGGCCCGCGCGCCAGCAGGCGGTTCTCCGGGTCGCGGTGCAGCAATTCGCTCGTCACCTTCGACGATTGCCGATAGGTCGCGCTGGTGACGATCGTGCGCAGCATGGCCTTGACGTCCCAGCCGGTGCGGACGAACTCGGTCGCCAGCCAGTCGAGCAGTTCGGGATGCGTCGGCCATTCGCCCTGCGAGCCGAAATCCTCGGCGGTCTTGACCAAGCCCGTGCCGAAGAGCATCTGCCAGTAGCGATTGACCGTCACGCGAGCCGTCAGCGGATTGGCGGGATCGACCAGCCAGCGAGCCAGACCGAGGCGATTGTTCGGCTGACCCGGCGGCAGCGGCGGCAGACTGCGGGCACGCCCGGCGTCACCTTCTCGCCGGGTTTGTCGTACTCGCCGCGGATCAGGACGAAGGTATCGCGCGGCACTCGGCATCTCGCGCATCACCATCGTCGTCGGAAAGCTTTCGATCGAGTTGTTTCTTCTGCTGGCGACAGCTTGTGGTATTGCTCGCGGGCCTCGCCGGATGTCCGGCGGTGCCTGGGTATCGAGGAAATAGCGACGTAGTTTCCGGGCTTGCAGGCGGCGTGCGCTTGTCCGGCCGGTACGGCGACGATGATCGCGGATCGGGTCGGCCGTGGCCAGGATGCCGGCATCCTCGGCGGTACAGGACGCGATCGTAAATGCGCACGTCGTCGATGGCACCGTGGAAGCGACCCGCCGGCCCGTGTCCCGCGCCGATCCGCAACGGCTGTTTGGACTGGAAATTCTGGTTCAGGTCGTCGAGATCGACCGCCAGTTTTTCCGGCCGGCCGTCGAGGTAGACCTTGATCCCGTCCGCCACGCGCGAGCCATCGTAAGTGACAACGACATGACACCAGCGATCGGCGGGCAGGCTTCGTTCGGTGTGGACGCGGATGGCGTCGTCCAGCCAGCGCACGACAAGATTGACGTGGATTTTGCCGTCTTCGAGGCGAATGCTGTAACCGGCCGCCTGCGGGACGTCGATCATGCGCGAAAGGATGGTGCCGCCGCGCGCCCTTGCGGACGAATCCAGGCGGCGAAGGAAAACTTGGCGTAGTAGCCGAAACCCGCAACATCGCCGGCATCGAAGAAACGTTTGCCGTCGAAGTCGCCCTGCCCGACCTATTCGCCCCGTCCGTGAGGGCGGGCACGCCATTCTTGTTTGCGTTAGCCATCGAACGGGAAGTGCGCCAGCAAACCCTCGGTGATCGACCAATCGATGCGGCTGAGCTCGAATCCAATGATTTCTCCCACGCCGCCTGGGCCGCGTCGATGCGAGGTTGGAGATGCCCGGTACCGTCTTTCCGCTGCGGCCAGCCGCGGGTCGAGTTCCTTCGTCCTGTTCCTGCTGTTCGAGGGTGGGGGCCTGGATCATCGGCGGCGAGTTGCCGTACTTGATCGCCTTGCCGCGCTCGGGCACGTTGTTGAAGTAGGCGAACAGCCGGTAGAACTCCTTCTGCGTGATCGGGTCGAACTTGTGATCGTGACAGCGGGCGCAGCCCATCGTCAGGCCGAGCCAGACCGTCGCGGTGGTATCGACGCGATCGACGACGTACTCGACGGCGTACTCTTCGGGGATGATGCCGCCCTCGGCGTTGCCGCGATGGTTGCGGTTGAAGCCGCTGGCGATCTGCTGATCGAGCGTGGCGCCCGGCAGCATGTCGCCGGCGAGCTGTTCGATGGTGAACTGGTCGAACGGCATGTTGCGGTTGAACGCCTCGATCACCCAGTCGCGCCAGCGCCACATGTAGCGTTCGCCGTCGCTCTGGTAGCCGTTGGTGTCGGCGTAGCGGGCGGCGTCGAGCCAGGGCACCGCCATGCGCTCGCCGAAGCGCGGCGAGGCCAGCAGGCGATCGACGACCTTCTCGTAGGCGTCCGGGGATGTGTCGTCGAGAAAGGCATCGACCTCCGCCGGCGTCGGCGGCAAGCCGGTCAGGTCGAGCGTGACCCGGCGGAGAAGGGTGATCCGGTCGGCCTCCGGAGAAGGTTGCAACCCCTCGCGCTCCAGACGGTCGAGGATGAAGTAGTCGATGCAGTTGCGCGGCCAAGCCGTATTCCGTACGCGCGGCAAGGGTGGATGTTCGGGGGTGATGAACGACCAGTGTGATTGCCATTTCGCTCCTTGGGCGATCCAATGGCGCAGCAGTTGGGTTTGGCGTTCACTCAGTTTGCGGCCGGACTTCACCGGCGGCATACGCTCGTGTTCGTTCGTCCGCGGTGATGCGACGGACCAGTTCGCTCTCGTCGGGTTTCCCTGGAACGATGATGGCCTCGCCAGCGGCACCAGCCTCCGTGTCCAGACGCAGGTCCGCCTTGCGCTTGGCCTTGTCGGGTCCGTGACACTGGAAACAATTGTCCGACAGGATCGGGCGGATGTCGCGATTGAATTCGACCGCGGCCGGCAGCGGTTCCGCGCCGTTCAGGGATGAGCATGGAGCGATCAGGGCGAGTCCCAGCAAAATCTTGGTCGTGCAGCGCCCCATGGGGAACCCTGGAGGTTCGGGAAAATGACGAGGCCGTTCGAGCGGTCACGGCTAGGAGTGTTCGATCTATTGATTGTAAAGAGAATGAATCGACGTGCAAGCAATTCGCAACGACTTACCAGCCGCGAGCGCCAGCGAGCGAGAGTACATCCCGCTCGCTGGCGCTCGCGGCTGGTATTTACAAACAGGTCGCGGAGCGCTTCCAGTTCGTGCGTGCCTCGTAGACGAGGGCAGCAATCCATGCCACGAGCAGAACTCCCTCGCCGACGGCGTCGAGCAGATAGATACGGGAGATCACTTGCCAGACGACGAACACAATGTCGATCCCCATCAATGCCAGCGCGCTGCCGGTGGCCAAAAGGACCACCTCGGCAGTCGCCCAGCCCCGCCAAATGGCCGCGAGCATAACCAGGCCAATCACTCCGATCAGCACCCCCACGGTCTGGACCAGCCAGAGATCAGTTTTCGGTCCCGTGACCATCTGGAACGTATCGATACTGACAAGCGGCCAAATCCCTGTAAGGACGTAATACAACCCCTGGATCAGCAACACATAGGCCGACACGCTCCAGGCCGTTGTTCGGCTGAGCCGGCGCTGGCCGCGCGAGACCGTCGCCGGAAAATGGATTTTCGCACTCATGACCCGCTCCTCCCTCGGCTGGCTGAGGCCATCGGCAAAGCGATGCGCCTTACTTCGTCTTCGCGCCTTTGATGCGGTGCTGTTTGGGGACGGTGTGGGCCGACGTTTCCTTGACACCCTGGCGGCCCTCCTTGGCCTGCTTGTCGATGATCTGATTGATTTGCCGCTGCTCCTTCTTGCCGGCGTTGGTCAATCCTTCACGCATGGTCTTGTCCTCCCTTCGTTGTTCCGTCCGGATCGAGTGAGACATCCACCGACCCGACAAGAAAAGTGATGCAAGCAGTGTGCCGCAGACGGCCAAGCATATCCCGGCATGGCAGTTGCCGCCAATCCATATGGAACCCACTTGTTCCGGTAGCAAGAACTGCGTTCGTCCGGTGAATTATCAAAAGGAGCGATTCATGGAACGGTTAGCTGGCGGTAAGACCGACGCCAACGTGTTGCGATACTTGCAAGGGACCAAGTTCCCGGCCAAAAAAGATGACCTCGTTCACGCCGCCCGAAAGAGCGGGGCGCCCAACGATGTGATCGGAGCGTTGAGTCAGTTGCCCTCCAACGAGTTCGCCAACGAGCGGGAGCTGATCGACGCTTATCCGCATCTGGAATAGGCCGGCGATCCGCCGTAGCAATTGCGATCCGCACCCCCGCCGAGTAAGCTGTTTGGGGCCGAATGATTGTTGTCCATCCACAAGCCGGAGGGGGACCGGGCGTGAATTTGCCGACTTACCAGGACGTGCTCGCGGCCGAGCCGGTCGTGCATCGCTACCTCCAGCCGACGCCGATCTACGAATGGCCGGCCCTGTCGCGGCTGCTCGGCTGCCGTTATTACCTCAAGCACGAGAACCACACGCCGACGACGGCCTTCAAGGTCCGCGGCGGCATTTACGTTGTCAGCCGCTTGACGGAGGAGCAGAAACGCCGCGGAATTATCGGCTGCACGACCGGCAATCATGGGCAATCGCTCGCCTACGGCTGCCGACTGTTCGGCGTTCGCTGCCTCCTCGTCGTGCCGGCCAACGGCAATCCCGACAAAATGGAGTCCATGCGTGCCTTGGGCGCCGAACTGATTCCGCACGGCCGTGACTTCGACGAGTCGCGGGCGCATTGCGAAGAGATCTGTCAGCGCGAAGGACTTCGTTACGTGCATTCGGCCAACGAGCCGGACCTGATCGCTGGCGTCGGCACCTACGGGCTGGAAATCTTCGACGCGCTAGCCGAAGCGGATGTCATTCTTGTGCCGGTCGGCCTGGGTAGCGGTATCTGCGGCACGGCCCTCGTGGCCGCGGCGCGCCGGCCGTCCACGCGGATCATCGGTGTGCAATCCGAACTGGCCCCGGCGGTAACGCTGTCCTGGCGCCAGGGCCGGCGAGTGGAAATGGACACGCCGCGCACTTTCGCGGAGGGCGTGGCCACGCGCGTGCCGGCCGACATGACCCTGGAAATCATGCGCCGCCATGTCCACGACATGATGCTGGTCAGCGACGAGGAATTGCGCGAGTCGATCCGTCTTCTGTTGCGTGTGACCCACAATCTTGCCGAGGGAGCCGGTGCCGCCTCGACCGCGGCGGCGCTGAGGATGCGCGAACAACTCGCGGGCAAAACCGTGGTCGGCGTCCTCTCCGGCGGCAATCTCGATCTCCGCGAACTGGCCCGTATCGTCGCGGCCCCTTCATAGTCGCTCAAGGTTGTTTTGCAGTACCGGGCCGAACTTCCCCAACCAGTTCATGCACCTTGGAGACAATCTTTTCCTCAATGTCCGAACGCCATTTCGTCGGCATCCCGTAAGGAATCATCGACGTATCGCCCTCGTAGCCGCCCTCCTTGAGCACGCGCAGCGACGGAATGTAGGCCATGACATCGTTGGCGTAGCCGGCGATCCACAGCGGCCGGTCGCGGCCCAGCTCGCGCTTCAGGCGCAGATCGTAATCGACCACCACCTCGCCTCCCAGCATCACCCAGGTCAACTCCCCTAAGCGCCACACCTGCACCGGATACCAGCGATAGTGATCGTCGATCTTCTCACCCTTGTCGAGCATTTTGAGGTAGCGCTCGGCCCGCGAGCGGGCGGCGAATTGCTTGCTGGCGCGGTCGGCCGTCCACTTGGCGCGATCGGGGATTTTGTCCAACGGCAGGGCGATCGTCGCATACCTGGCCGAGCTGTCACCCGTGATCGGTTTCAGACGCTCGTCGAGAGCGCCCTCCACGGTGTCGGCTAACTCGCGGCCATACTTCATGCACAATTCGACCTTGCTGCGCGGCAGCGGATTGGCGTCGGCGCCGCAGCCCATCCAGAACAGCGCCGTCGCGCCGGGATGCTTCTCTTCGAGATACTTCTGGGCGAAGCCGGCATAGTCGCCGCACCACTGGTAAAACTGCAACGTCGTATTATGGCAAGCGTATCCGAAGGCGACGGCGCGGAGCTTGCCTTCCGGCGTCCGCACGCTCAGGATCGGCACGTCATGATCGACGGGGCCTTCGGGATTGGCGGCGTTGATGACGCCCTGCGGCGTTGGCTTGCGGCGGTTGACGGCAAAGCGCGCCGTGCTGGTGCCGAAAGCCAGCCGGGCCGGTTTGATGTCGTCAAGGGCGCGTATCATCACGTCGATCATCCAACCCTTCACCTTCTCGGTGTACGGGCCGATCTTTTTCGCTTCCTCGGCGGGCATGTCGTACATGCCCCGCAGGGGGTTGCTGAGGACGGGGCCGCAGTGCGTGTGCGACACGGTAAACAGAAGCCGTTCGCGCGGCAATCGGGTGCGCCGCATCACCTCGGCGGCGACGGCTTCGGACAACTCGCGCGGGATGCCTACCAGATCGCTGGTCAGCAACACGAGCCGGGCGCCGTGCGGATCTTCCAGGGCCAGCGCCTTGACGTACAACTCAGTCAGCTTGCCCTCGGACGGCTTGTTGCGGTTGCCGTAGCCGGCCATCCACATCGACCCTTCCGGTGTGATGACCTGCACGGCGACGCCGGCCTTCCAGTGAGCGGATTTCGGCTCGGCCGCCAATGCAAGGGGACCGGCGGCCAGGATCGACAGCGCGAAGAGGATGCGCATGATGAACTCCCGCAAAGGTTGGGTTAACCCGGAATCCTCCACGGGTAAAGTATCCACGGAGGACGCGGACGGCCCGCCTGCATAGGATTGCCCTCAATCCGCCAACCCCTTATCCATCAGGAGGATTTCCGATGAATGCGCGTATTCCGCTGGCGATGCTCACCGTCCTTGCTCTGATCGCCGGCTCGGTCGGTCTCAAGAGCGAGGAACCCGCACGACAGGCGCGCCGCGAATTGCGTGTCCGCGCGACAAAGGACTTCGAGTTGAAGGGGGATGGAACCGCTCAGGAGTGGAAAAAAGCCGAATGGGAGCTGCTCCACCGCCGCACCGAGGCGGGCAACGACTACCAAACGCGGATCAAGGTTCTGTATTCCGAAAAAGGTCTCTACGTCCTGATGGACGCGACGGACAAGAAGATAACAGCCACGAACACGGAAGATTTTGCTGACCTGTGGAAGGAGGATGTTTTCGAGGTTTTCCTCTGGACGGACGAGCGGGATTCGCTCTATTTCGAGTACGAGATTTCGCCACTCAACGTCGAATTGCCGATCCTGATTCCCAATGTCGAAGGCAAATTCCTGGGCTGGCGGCCCTGGCATTATGAGGGCGGCCGCAAGACGCGCAAGGCGACCTCCGCCGTCGATGGTCCGGTCAAGTCGGGGGCGACGGTGAAGGGCTGGAAAGCGGAAGTATTCATCCCTTACGAATTGCTCAATCCCTTGCGCAACACGCCTCCCAAATCCGGTACGCGCTGGCGGGCGAACTTTTATCGCATGGATTACGACGACGGCAAAACGATGAGCTGGGACTGGACGCGTGTCGGCCCGAGTTTCCATGAGTTTCAGAAATTTGGGACGCTGGTATTTGAATGACGATCGGCGGAACGCTTCTGCGAAGTGTCGCTAAACGGACTCTGCTCCGCCGGCGTCTTCGCCCGCCCAGAGCCGCTCCCTGCCGGCGAACAAACCCGCCAGGGCGAACGCCGCATAACACAGCAGCACGCCATCCAGCGGCAAGCGCGGTCCCGAGAGCGCTTCGGCGTGACTAAGCACATAAGGTAACGGAATCCAGATCAATGCCAGAGTTAACGGCATCGCCGACCGGCGCCAGGCATACGTCCAGCGCCAGCCGAGCAGAGCCAAGAGGAGCAGGACCAGCAACGTGCTTTCCAGAATCACCGGATACGACCACGCCAACCAGTCGGGCAGCGACTTCCGCCGACTCGGTGCGGTCGGCGAGTCGGCCCTCGGTAAACCAACGTTCTCCGAAGACGAAATGCAGTCCAGCCCGCAACCGACGCCGCACCGACTCGGCCGGGCGATCGCGGATCTCCTGCACAACCACGCCTCCCAGGTGAGCGTAGCGATCCGGCTGATGTGCGTTCTTGGATAGATCTTCAACCGGCGCCGTCTTCATGGCTTGTTCGGTCGCGGGACCGCCGGTCGCTTCGGGGTTGTTGCCGATCCACAGGTGCAAATAAGCCGAATCGACGATCGGCAACGGCTCACCGAAAAGTTGGACGTTGCGAAAGGTCCACGGGGCCAGACCGTTGACGAAACCAAGGAACGCCAGGAGTGAACACAGCCAACCGCGCGTCAGGGTCCGGCTGCGCCACAAGAACCATGCCAGCGCCACAAAGGCGAACGGCAGCAGTGCTGCCCGCACGAGGGCCAACGCCGGAAGCGACAGGCCGAACAGAAAACTCGACAGCGGGTTGCTCGTCTGGGTAGCGTGCGCCGAGGAATAGCGCGAAAGCCAGCAAGAATGTCGCTGTCACCCCATCGGCGAGCGCCGCCGTGTCGATGATCCAAAAGGGGTGCAGAGCGCACAGCAACCCGGTTAGGAAGGCGACGACAGGATTGCGAAATACCCGCCGTGCGAAAAGATAATAAAGCGCGACCGTGAGCGTTCCCAGAACGAATTGAAGCCAGCGCAGAACGCCGTCGCGTTCCCCCGTCCCAACCATACGCGCCATGGCCGACATCAGCCAGGGATAACCGGGGGCCACATGCGCCGTGTACTCCTCCCCTTCGGCGAACGGAGCACGGCTGGCGAATCGGCCCTTGTCCCTGAGATTGGTAGCGAGGGTTTCCAGATCTTCCGGCGTGGTTTCCACGACCAGAGGGCCGGCTGGAGGCATTCTCAGCGCAGGACATCAGGTAACCGGCACGCGCTCCCGCCGCCAAGGCGAGGATGGCGATCAGGATCAAACTCTCCCTCAGTGTCAGCCGCCGCATTTCCGCCATGACCGATCCCTTACCGGCTTGCGACTAAACTTCTTGATAGGGTGAAACTTATGATAGGAAATCCCTTGATCTGCGTGCAGCCTCACCTGCCGCAGATTCCGCGAACCCGCCACTCGGCACAATCCTTGCAGCATTTCTTTGTGGAAAAGTAACTGCCAAGCGCCGCGATTCGCCCGAAGGGAGCCGCTTTCGTCCCTCTTCAACCTTCCTCGTTATCCACCGCTTCTCGGCCTTCCGCTCATTTCGATTTGGAGGAATCCGCCGTGACCGCCAGCAAGCAGCAGGAGCCTTGGACGACCAAGAACGCCAACCCGTGGCAAACCGAACATCCCTGGGAACCCTCGCCCACCTCGCACCCCCACCCCCTGCCCCTGGTCAAAGAGTCGGATTCTGTTCAACCCCATGCTCACCGTCGCCGAGGTGATGAAACGCGAGGCGGCTACCTGCTCGCCCGACACACCGCTTGGGGAAGCGATTCGCATTTTGCGCGAAACCGCCTCGTCCGGAGTCTTCGTTGTCAGCGACGGTCGGCCGGTCGGTTTGCTCACCGATCGCGCCGTGGCTCTGGCCATCGCCGACCACGGCGACAATCTGAGCCGCTTGCGCGTTCAAGACCTGATGAAACACGACGCCCCGACCGTGCGGGCGGACGCGCGTCTAGACGCACTGCTGAAGCATTTCGCCGATGCAGGAGTGGCGGTCGTCGATGGGCAGGGACGCATCCAGGGTGTGGTCCGCTGGATCGACCTGCTGGGTCATCTCTCGGAGCGCGCGCTGGGCAGGCTCGTCGCCAGTCTGTTTTCGCCGCGAAAGGAGAGTTAGGACCGATGTACCTGGATCACGAGCTGGGATTCCCCCTTGGCGTGCGCCTGACGCACTGGTTCAACTTGCTGTTTATCACCCTCATCGCTCGCAGCGGGCTAGCAATTCTGGCGGCGCACCCCAAGCTCTACTGGAACATCCACGCCTTGCCAACCAGCGATTGGCTCGACCTGCTGCGCAAGAAACTACCCAAGGACCGTATGTGGTGTTCCTCGGACGAGGAAAAGCACGAATGGCCCAGCTTGCTCCTGCTCCCCACAGGAGAGGGGCTAGGTCTGGGTCGCTACTGGCACTTCTTCAGCGCCATCTGCTGGTTGATCGTCGGGCTAAGCTACCTCCTGGTGATGTTCACCACCGATCAATGGCAGCGGTTGGTGCCGACCTCGTGGGAAATCATCCCCTGCGCCTGGCGGACGATGATCGAATACCTCAACTTCGGCGTGCCCGAACCCACCGATCCCCGGTTCTGCTACGACCCCGAACACCTGCCATTCAACTCGCTGCAACAACTGACCTATTTCGGGTTCATCTTCTTTCTGGTCCCGTTTCAGATCCTGACCGGCTTGGCCCAATCGCCGTCGATCCTGGCGCGATTTCCCTGGTACGGCCGATTGTTCGGCAACCGGCAGGCGGCTCGGAGCCTGCACTTCATCGGCCTGGTGATGATCGGCATGTATGCCGTCATCCATATCACGATGGTGTTCTGGCACGGCTTCGCCAAGGAGATGGACAAGCAGGTACTGAACGAACCGCACTCGGAAGGCAGTTGGCTGGGCGTCTGCCTGGGGGTGAGCATCCTTCTCACCATCGTGCTCCTGCATGTGGCGGCCACGATCGCTTCCACCAAGGCCAAGCGGAAGGTTCACATCATTCTGTCCGCCATCGTCGATCCGATCCGGGATCGACTGCTCCACAACACGAAGTCGGCGCAGGAGTATTCCGAGAAGGACATCTCGCCCTACTTTCGGCCCAACGGTTATCCGCCGATCAGCGCCTATCCGCAGGCCAAGGGCGACGACGAAACCTACGAGCGGCTCTTGAGCAACTTGTTCGCCGACTATCGGTTGGAAGTAAACGGCTTGGTGGAGCATCCGCACAACTACTCGCTGGAGGAGTTACGCTCCATGCCCAAGCAGGAGCAGACGACGATGCACAACTGCATCCAGGGCTGGACCTCGGTGGGGCGCTGGGGCGGGGTGCCGTTGCGCGAAATCCTCGATCACTGCAAGCCGCTGCCGGGCACTCGTTATCTGGTCTTCACGTCGTTCGCCAAACACGAAAAGAGCGGCAAGACCTATTACGAGTGCGTCGATCTGGACATCGCTCGCCATCCGCAGACGATCCTGGCCTACGAACTCAACGGCCAGGAGCTGCCGCTTCAGAACGGTGCGCCCTTGCGGGTTCGCTTCGAGACGAAGCTGGGTTTCAAGATGGTGAAATTCCTGCGCCGTATCGAGTTCGTCGAGGATTACCGCAAGATCGGCGACGGTATGGGCGGCATCCGCGAGGACGAACAGCACTACGATATGGGGGCGCAGATCTAGACGTTAACCCGGCTTGCAACCGCGGCAGCGGCTCGCTAGGTTAGATGCTTGGCTGGAAAGAGCAATGACCTCGTATCACCATCTGTTGGGCAGGACAATCCATGGCACGACGCATTCTCAATCGTAAAGACCTCCGCGCCGATTTCGAGGCGGCCGAACGCCGCAAGCAGGACGACGAAGACGAAGTCGAGGGCGACGAGGAAGAGAGCGACGAGTCCGACGAAGAAATCGAGTCGGAGGGCGAAGCCGAAGAGGGCGATGAGGAAGCCGAAGAGGAAGCGCCAAGAAGAAAAAGAAGCCCGTCAAGGAACCCAAGCCCAAGCGGACGCGCACGCCCAAGGTGGTGCGCATGAAGGTCGTTTGGGGCGTGTACAACAACTCCCATCAGTGCGTGGCGGAATTTGATTATCCCAAGCGCAAGGAGGCCGAGGAACACGCCGCCAAGCTGTCGGCCGCCAAGAACCCGCCGCAGCCGTTCTTCGTCCAGCCCGTCAAAAAGGCAATGGACGAAAAGAAGGATTGAGCGTACTCATATAGCCCCCGGCTTGCCGGGGGAAACAAATTCCCCCCGGCAAGCCGGGCGCTATGTGTGTCAGCGATCCGGGATCTGGCGCACCATGTCCTCGATCTGCTGCACTTTTCGGCCGATGAATAGCACGTTCGGCATCTCGAAGTGATGGGCCTGCGCACCGTCGTCTTGACGATCAAATCTCCCGAACCCAGTCCCAGAATCCAGTGACGGAACAGGTCGCTGCGCTGACGTTCCAGCGTCATGCCGACCGTCGAATAAACCTGTTCGCCGCCACCGACCTCCGTGCAGACCTTGAACTGCCCGGGCGTGAAGACCATGTAAATCTGCTTGTCGAAGATCAGCAGGGTGAACAGCCAGATGAGGAACAGGATGGTGGAAATAAAGAAATAGCCGCCCGCGTTGATGCGGATGTCGAGGTAGCTCAGATGGCGGAGGATGGTTTCCCACCAACCGGCCAGGGCGAAAATGATGGACAGGGCGATGATGAGGAAGATCACCATGAACGACCACATGCCGCGCAGCGGGACGTTGGTGATGACGATGACCAGCAGCAAGACGGTGGCGAACAGGACGCCAAAATTCTTGCTCCGAGCAATGTGCAAGCGAAGGGAGTCGTCGGAAAGTTTGCTCTCGGGATTCTTGGGGTCTGCGGCGGGCAATACCAAAACCTCACGGTCCTTGTAGCGAGTCTCCTTGTTTTCTTTCGTCGGCCCAATGACCTCCGCATTTTCGACGACTTCCGTTCCCGGCGGCACGATGGCCATTCGGTGGCCCCACCCCAGGGAGAGAATGCCCAGCAAGAAGCCGATGGCCCAGACCGGCCACCAGTAGAACAGGGTGCAGTGGCTGACGATGGTGATTTGCCGGTTGGACGAGGTCGTGCTTGGCGACGGCGTTTGCGGTTGCGCGACGGACATGGATGGTTCTCGCCTGTACGGTGAGCCGAATAGTTACGCTACGCTGCCTTCATTCACTGATTCGCGGTTCGGCAGTCAATCTTATCGAAAAACCGCCGGCACTCGGCCACAACGTAAAGGGCGGCGCTCGGCTTGTCAAGCAATCTGCGGAGACAAAAATCACTCGGTATCGCGTGTGCCGCCCTTGATGTCCGGAGTCGGCGGCTCGGCATTCGGCCCGATGCGCTTCGGAACCCGGAAGGTTTGATGACAGCTATTGCACTTGATGGTCAGGTCCGCAAAGGCGTTTCGGCTGTGTTGTAAGTCACGGCTGCCGAGCTGTCGGGCGAGCGTTCCGGCCGACTGGCGTAAGTCCATGGCGCGGCGCATCCAGACATCGCGACCCTCGCCGCGCGGAGGACGCAATAACAGCAGATTGCCGGTCTCGGCGATCAAAAGCGCCTGCCCGCGGGCGAACATCCAGGTATCGGCGTCGGCCGGCCCCCTACCCTGCAAGTGCTTTTCCAGGGCGCGATAGTTGGGTTGGGCCAATCCCTCCATGAGCAGGCTGGTTTCAGCCACCGCCTCGAATTTGGGCACGACGCGCTCCACGGGCGGCGGCAGTTGTTCCGGCAAACGGCGCGGCTGAGCAGCCAGTCCGGTCATCATGATCCCGGCCGAGAGCAAGGCAACGCCACTCACCAAGCGGATGTGCCTCATACGCTCGCCCTTTTATTTTGGGGTTCCCGATGTCTCGCCGACCTGGATCTGCACTCCGTCGCCCTCGACGCGGGTCGGGTACGAACCGATCTTGATGCGCGGGTTGTCCGCCCAGACGCCGTCGCAGAGCCGGAAGCGCCAGGCGTGCCAGGGGCAGGTGACGATGCCTTCCTCGACATAACCGCCGCTGAGCGAGGCGCCCATGTGCGGACAGGTGTCGTCGATGGCGTGGTAGCTGCCCTCGAAAAAGAAGACCGCGATGAGCCGGCCGCCGACGGTCACGGTTTTGCCTTCGCCATTGGCCAACTCACCCACTCGACAAACCGTCCGCCAGCGCCCGGCAGGGCACCACCCCCCTGTTGGTTGTCGGCCATACCATCTCCCGCACGCAACCGCGGCACGCCAAAACCCACCTGGATTCCGCGCCGTATCCATGCCATGATTCTACCGGATCATCCGGACGTTTACAGCCGTGGGCATCCAGGAGCGCCGGCCTCATGCTCGAAATCGAACAAAAATTCGCACACGCCGACTTCGCCGCCATCGAACAGCGCCTCGCCGAATGGGGGGGGCGTCCGGGCGAGGAACACACCGAGTCGGACCACTACTTCAACGCCCCCGACCGCGATTTCGCGCACACTGACGAAGCCTTTCGCCTGCGCCGTGTCGGCACGGCCAATTTCCTTACTTACAAGGGGCCAAAACGCAAGGATATCGTCAAAATCCGCACCGAGTTGGAGATCCCGCTGCGCGACGGCGACGAGGCGGCCGAGCAGTTCATGCAGTTGCTCGTTCATCTCGGCTACCGGCCGGTCGCTGTGGTCCGCAAGCATCGCCGTACGCGCCACCTGGAACGGGAGGGATTCGCATTGACGGTCTGCCTCGATGAAGTCGAGCATCTGGGTCGCTTCGCCGAGGTCGAAATCCTCGCGCCGGAAGAACAGGTAGACAAGGCCCGGACGATACTCGCTGACACCGCGGCCGCACTCGGCCTGAGCGAATTGGAACGCCATTCGTATCTCGGCATGTTACTGGCCGCTCAGGGCACGCCGAAGCCGGAGAACGCCCCATGAAGCCCCTCTTCGTGACGGACATCGCTCCTTTGCGCAATGCCGTCACCGATGCACGCCGGCGCGGCCAGACGATCGGCCTGGTGCCGACGATGGGAGCGCTGCACGAGGGACATTTGAGTCTCATCGAGGCGGCCCGCGCCGAGACGGGTTATGTCGTTGTGTCCATTTTCGTCAACCCGACGCAGTTCGGGCCGAAAGAAGATTTGAGCCGTTATCCGCGGCCCCTCCAACACGACCTGGAACTGTGCGAGCGGGCCGGGGTCGATCTCGTCTTTCATCCCGAGCCGGTCGTCATGTACCCGGCCGGCTTCCGCACCTTCGTCGAGGTGACGGTTTTGCAAGACGGTCTGTGCGGAGCTTCGAGGCCGGGACATTTTCGCGGCGTGGCCACCGTCGTCCTCAAACTGTTCAACCTCGTTCAACCCGACCGCGCTTACTTCGGCCAGAAGGACGCTCAGCAAGCCCGCATCATCCGGCAGATGGCGGAGGATCTGAACGTCCCCGTCGAGGTGCGTGTCTGTCCGATTGTCCGTGAGGCGGATGGTCTGGCTCTGAGTTCGCGGAATCGGTATCTTGAAGCGGATGAGCGCCGCCAGGCCGTCACCCTCTACCGCGCCCTGACGGAGGCGCGGCAGCGGATCGAGGCGGGAGAACGAGACGCCGCCCGTGTCCGCCAGATGATGGTGGACCGGATTGCGTCCACGTCGGGCGCCGACTCTCGATTACGCGGCCGTCGTGGACGCCGACAGTTTGGAGGCACTTACCCGACTGGTGCCGGCCCGTTCCGTTTTATTGGCACTCGCAGTCAAATTCGGCAGCACGCGCCTGATCGACAATCTTCGATTGCGGATTGCGGATTGCGGATTGCGGATTGAAGAAGTCTGCTAATCCGCAATCCGCAATCCGCAATCCGCAATCGGGAAGAACTATGTCGCATCCCCTCTTCACACCGGAAGCCCGTCTGCTGCTGGAGAAAGAAGATACTCCGGCGATGGAGGCGTTTTGCGAGACGCTGCACCCGGCCACGGTTGCCGAATCGTTGGCCGACGACTTCAAGGTCGAGGACGTCTGGCGCATCCTCAACAGTACGACGATCGCTCACCAGGCCGAGATTTTCGTCTATTTTCCGCTCGAATGGCAGGAACAATTGGTCGAAGGCACGGGCCGGCCGCACATGGCCCGGCTGATCGAGCAGATGTCGCACGACGACCGCGCCGACTTGCTCCGCCATCTCGATCCCAAGGTGATGGAAAGCCTGCTCCGCCTGGTCGATGAGGCCAACCGACGCGACATCGCCACGCTGGTCAAGTACCCCGAGAACACCGCCGGCGCCTTGATGACGACCGATTACGCCTGGCTGCCGGCCAACATCACCGCCGAGCAGGCGCTCGAGCGCCTCCGCTTGCAGGCGCCCGACAGCGAGACGATTTACTACCTCTACGTCCTCGACGACCAACGGCGGCTGCTCGGCGTGGTGTCGCTGCGCGAGCTGATCCTGGCGCCGCGGAAGGCCAACATCAACGACCTGATGGACACCCAGCCGATCACCGTGCGCGTCACCGACGACCGCGAGAAGGTGGCCCAGGATATGACGCGCTATGATTTGCTGGCCATTCCGGTGCTCGACACCGATAATCGGCTGGTCGGCATCGTCACCTACGACGACGTGATCGACGTGGTGGTCTCCGAGGCGACCGAGGACGTGCATCGCATGGGTGCCGTCAACCCGCTGGAAGAGAATTACCTGGAGGCCGGTTTCTTTCTCATCTGGCGCAAACGTGCATTATGGTTGGCCCTCCTGTTCGTCGCCGAGTTGTTCACCTTCACGGCCCTATCCTACTTCGAGGATGCCATCGCCGCCGTGGTCGTGCTGAGCTTGTTCGTGCCGCTGTGCATCTCGACGGGCGGCAACTCCGGCTCGCAGGCCGCCACACTCATCACGCGCGCCATGGCCCTGGGGCAGGTCGCGGGCAAGGATTGGTTCCGCGTACTGCGACACGAGATCGTCATGGGATTGGTCCTGGGAGCGACGCTGGGTCTAATCGGCTTTGGCCGCGCCTCGATCACTCCCCGAAGCGTCCTCAGCAGTGCCCCGGCGCGTCACGATCCGTTCCAGGTTAAGGTGAGCAAGACGAAGCCTCTGGTCGCGGAGCAAGAGGAAGAGGGGTGGTTGTGGTGGAAGAAAACGATCACGAAGATACGAATTCCGTCTGGCCTGGAACAAAGCATGATGGATCAGCACGAAACCACCGTGGCCCTGCCGGAAAATAGCAACGTGGCGATTATGGCAGACAAGCATGATCCTGATTACGTGACCTACCAATTCCCCGGCGATTGCAAGGTCTTTCACGAGCCGGTGGATCGATATCGGCTATCGCTGGTGATCGCCCTAGCTGTGGCGTCGATCTGCTTGTGGGGCACCTTGGTCGGTTCGATGCTGCCCTTAATTCTGAAGCGCCTTGGCCGCGATCCCGGCTATGCTTCCAGCCCCTTCGTCGCCACAGCCGTGGACGTGACCGGCATTGTCTTGTACTTCTGGATTGCCAAGTGGGTGTTGGGCGATTACCTGCGCTGACCGCTGCTCGCATCCCGTGAGACGTCGTTATGATCCGACCCGCTACCGCCGCCGATACACCGACCATCGCCGCCCTGATCCGCGCCCTCGCCGAGTACGAACGACTTTCTCATGCGGTCTTCCTCGACGAGGAAGAGCTGCGGAAGCACCTGTTCGGGCCGCGCTCGTTCGCCGAGGTGCTTCTGGCCGAGGAAGCCAACGAGGTGGCCGGCTTCGCCCTCTTTTTCCACAATTTCTCGACGTTTCTCGGCCAACCGGGAATATACCTGGAGGATCTCTTCGTCCGGCCAGAGTATCGGGGCCACGGGCACGGTAAGGCTCTGTTGGCTACGCTGGCGCGACTGGCCGTCGAACGCGGCTGCGGCCGGCTCGACTGGGCGGTCCTCGACTGGAACGAGCCGTCCCTGCGTTTCTACCGCTCGCTGGGTGCCGTGCCGTTAGATGAGTGGACGCTATATCGACTCGGCGGCGAGGCGCTTCAGCACGTCGCAAAGTCCGCACCTTCCAGGTAATGAACTTCCAAAAAGCGCTCTCAGCGATGCCGCTGCACACCCAGATGCAGCCAAAGGCGAGGATGCGCTTGAGCCGCCTTTTTGAGGACCCTGATGCCTAGACCGCTCAGGCGATTTCCTTCCAAATTCAGCAATTTCAGGCTGCCAAGCAACGCAGAGGCCGCCAAGGCGCGCGCACCGGCATCGCCGACCTGGTTGTCGATCAAGGACAGCGTATCCAGGTTCACCAGTCCCGCCGGCCCGGCCAGTGCCGTCGCCCCCTCGTCGCCGAGGCTATTTCGGCGCAACCAAAGCGAGCGCAGATTGGTCAGGTTCGGCGAGGAAGCGAGGATGGCCACGGCCGAATTACCGATATGGTTGAAGCCGAGGTCGAGGGTATTGATCCAGTTCAGCCACGCGGCTTCGGCCAGGCGCGTGACCCGACTCGCGCATTGAGTTGGCGGAAGCTCACGCCATCGACCCACCCGAACGCCTCCGTCTGGATCAGGTCCGTGGAGTCGTCGAGCAGGCTGTCGGCGTAGATCTCCAGATGCAACAGTCCGCGCTGCCAACTCCAGGAACGGGCCAGCGGTGCCAACGGTCCCAGCCATTCGCGCTCGAACCGCCGGAGCAACGCCGTCTCGCGCTCGGCGTTGGGTGTTCGTTGGGCAAGACATTGCAGACGCAGGAACTCTCCCCGCGCCGCCCGCACGGCGTCGCCATGCTCTTCCAGCCAGTCGGCCAGGATGAAACGCGGCGTATCGTCGTCGGGGTTGGCCTTGATGTCGCGCAGCAGGGCCAGGACAGTAGGGCGCCAGATGGTGTCATCGAGATGGTCAGGGCCAGACACGAGCAACGCTCCGGGATTCGCCGGCGCGAGGTCAGTTTCCGTCGGCGGCCGTCAACGTGGCGAAAACGCGGTCATACGACTCCAGGGCCGGTCCGCCCAGCCGAACCGCCATTTGGCGATACGCCTCGCGCCGGTAGTCCGGCATGTGCGAACGCGGCGCCTGTTCGAGCCAGTCGTACAGATGGACACGGCACAGGTCGGTAAGTTCGTCTTCCGAGAGTTGGACCTCCGCGCCGGTGAAGCGGTCGAGGATCTTGTAGGGCCCTTCGCTCTGCAGGACGGCCCTGTCGAGGGAAGCGCGATCCATGGCACAATTCAGATAGGCCAGGAGCTCGGCCCGGTCGCCGATGAGCACCCGCACCTCGCTCCGGCGATCCAGCGGCAGGGCGAAGCGCTGAAACAGTTCGGTGCCGTAGATCGAGTGGAACATCCCAGCCCGGCATAGTTCCTCCGTACAGCCGCGCACTTCCATGTACCGATAAACGCCGATGACGTGAGCCAGATACGTCTTGTTGGTGTGGCTGACCTGCTCGGTTCCGAGGCTCAGCAGGAAATCGGTCATCTGTTTGTAATTGCCGTGCATGGGATCCTCCGGGTCGGATGTTGCGACGATGCGGCAAGTGACCGGACTATCGGAGCATACTCGGCCCAGGGAGAACGGACAAGCAGAGCCAGGAACCTAATCGGGTGCCCGCGTGTCCCGAAAGAGACGCCGATTCTACCGCTGTAAGGAAGCGGTTATAGAGAAATATGAGCATTGGACATCGAAGATGCGTTCCGATATGGCTAAAGTGATCGTCGAACGGCCCCGGAAACGAGGCTGGGCATGGAACAAGCCCAAGGGCTACCAGCGCAGGCTAAACCGTCTTCTGGACGACGCGCCGCCGATCCGTGAAGGCATAAAAGATCGCTGGCAGGACCACACTAAGATCCTGAACGAACACTTCGGGCCGCTCCGCCGTTATCTCGACTCCCAGGTGGGACGGCCGTGGGACAAGGTCTTTTCGGAAATCTGCGCCAACATCAACCACAATTCGGCCGTCCAGGATCACGTCCGCGATCACGTCGAGGACTACGTAGTCACCTGCGTGATTCTCATCGACGGTGTGCCCTGTTACGGGAGCGGCGGCATGGCTCACGGCCAACCACTGCGCGAGATGTGCTGGAGACGAAGCCCCTGGTACGTTTGTCCGCGCACAGGCCTCCTCAAACGCATCCCGACGCGACCGAGGCGGAGAAAGAAACCGGCCGAGAAACAAACGATGCCTCTCTTCATCCCCGTCATCGAGGTACTCCAGTGCCGCTATCTCGACGAGGCCTGGCATCTGATTACCCTGAAACCGCTGCCGGCCTTCCCCGATCACTGTTCGGATTGGGACGTGGTGCTGAACCTGCGTGTGGCGAAGATAGACACGGTGACGGCGCACCGAAACTATGGTGCATTGGTTTACGCGGCCGGCAAGCGCCGGCTGGCCAAACGGGAGCTGCGCAACTATCCCATCCCAGTCGATCGTTGGACGTGACAGCGACAACGAATAGGGGATAAAGCCATGTCCAAGCGCGCAACACGGGCACAGATCGCCCAGGAAACCGTTTCCATCCTGGAACAGGGTCGCTATGCTCTGCCGATCGGCGCGGAAGTATCAATCCGGGAACCTTTGGAATTGGCTCGCTCTCAATCCGTCCTCTACACTCCCGACCACTTTGGCGGTGTTTTTTCACGTCGCGATGAAATCCTGCGCAGGCGCGTCGATCGTCCGCCTGTAGCATTCGAGGTTGTCAACGAAACTACAATGCACGCCGCCCGGAGGCTGATGACAACGCAAGGAGTCCCGCGCATCTTGGCGCTCAACTTCGCGTCGGCGAAGAACCCGGGCGGCGGTTTTCTCAAGGGCAGCCAGGCCCAGGAGGAAAGTCTGGCGCGGGCTTCCGGGTTGTACGCTTGCATCGCGCCGCTTCGGGAAATGTACGACACTAACCGGCAGTTTCGATCGTGCCTTTACACCGACCACATGATTTACTCTCCCGACGTGCCGGTGTTCCGCGACGACGACGATTCGCTTCTCGATCATCCCTATCTGGTCTCCTTCGTCACCGCCCCGGCCGTCAACGCCGGCGCCGTGCGAACTAACGAGCCGGAAAACCTCAGCCGCTTGGAACCCGTCATGCTGGCACGGATGGAGAAACTTTTGTCGCTGGCGATCGTCCATGGACACGAAACCCTGGTGCTGGGCGCATGGGGTTGTGGCGTTTTCGCCAACGACCCCGAGCGCGTGGCGGCCTGGTTCGCCCGCCACTTGACGGACGACGGCCTGTTCCGCACCGCTTTCGAGCGCGTGGTGTTCGCCGTGCTGGATCAAACGCCGACGAAAGCCACGATACGGCCGTTTGAACGCCTCTTCGGCCCATCCGGCAATTCCGTTACTGGTTAGCGCCGCTTCGCAGAAGCGTGTGGAAGAACGCTTCTGCGGAGTGAGCGCAACGAGGATTGCACTATTTCTCTTTCTTTTCCGGCCGTTTTCCTTGCAGTTCCTTGATCTCGCGGATCCAGATATTGCGGAAGCGAACCGGGTTGCCGTGGTACATCAGCACGAGCGGCTCTTTTTCCGCGTGCGGCGTGTACGAAGGAGGGCGATCGTAGGCCGTGTTGCCGAGGATCTCGACGTGGTTTTGTACCAGGACACCGTTGTGCAAGACCGTCACGTAAGCGGGGCGGGACAGCTTGCCGTCCTGGAAGCGCGGGGCCTCGAACACGATGTCATACGTCTGCCATTCCCCCGGCCGGCGCGAGGCGTTCACCAGCGGCGGACGTTGCTTGTAAAGCGACGCACACATGCCGTCCAGGTACGTCGGGTTTTCCCACGAGTCGAGAACCTGAATCTCATAGCGTGCGTTCATCAGGCCGATACCGTTGTTGCCTCGTCCCTGACTGCTGCCTTCGACCTTCTTGGGCGTGGCGAACTCGACGTGAAGCTGGCAATCGCCGAACGGCTGCTTGGTGCGGGCTACACTCCGGGCGACGCCCTCGCCGTCTTCGAGGGTCCACTTCTTGCCGACTTCCCAGGCGTCCATGTTCTTGCCGTCGAACAGCACGATCGCGTCGGAGGGCGGGCTACCGGGCGCGTCCGTCTGGACCTTCTTCGGCTCCTCCCAGACGATGCCACTTTCATAGGGAACGACCTGTGCGGCGTCGCCCTGGCGGGGGCTGGTCAGCAAGCCGCTCAGACAAACACCCAGGGCCAGCGCGACGCCGAGAATTAGCACGCGCTGGTTCGTAAAAACAGCGAGCATCATGGCTTCTCCTTCGGTTGATTTATGGCATGGGCGGCGCGGTTCATTCTGGGGCGATTGTATGAAGCAAAGGCATTTTGGCCCCGTTCCGGCTCTCGAACTCTAGCGCTCGTTTGCATTCGCGTGGGAGGGGAAGCCATGCTCAACAAGCTCGAGCAAGGATGTGAGACGAGCCTGCGTCGGGAGTGCCGTGTTCTGCCGCGGGTCAAGGAGCATCGCTTGAAGGCCCGCTGCTCGCGCCCCTTCGTAATCGTTGAGAAAGTCGTCCCCCACGTACAGGATCTCCGACGCGGAAGCACACGCCTGACGGATCATCTCCGCGTAGAACTCCGCAGCGGGCTTGCGCCAGCCGATCTCCGAGCTGATGACGAGATTCCGGATCGGACGCAGCGGTGGCAAACTCTCGGACAGATGGCGCAGCCGGCGATCGAAATTCGAGGCCAGGCCCAGGACGTGTCCACGTTCGGCCAGCGCGTTGAGCACATCTTGGGTTCCGGCGGTGCAGCGCCAGGCGTCCGGGCGGGCGAAATGGGCGTAGAGTTCGTGGAAACATGCCTCAGCATCCGGCACGTCATCGAGGACTTCACCGACAATGGTCCGCCAGCGGGCAATCTCGCGCTCTTCGCTGGTGCGCAGAACGCCGGCGCGATCGGCCTCTTCCTGGCGATGAAAAGCGGTGCGGAAACGAGCTGCGATGGTTGCCTCATCCAATCGACTGCCGAAGCGGCGGCCGACGGTCACATACACGGCCGGCGCGGACGGTTCGGGATAAATGAGCGTGCCGACGGCGTCGAAAAAAACGACGGTGGGGAGTGCGAACGGCATCGGCGACTCGGTAGGGTTCAGCGGTAGTGGAGTTGCTGCTGGAGCCGGGCGATGCGCCGTTCGAGTTGGCGAATGAGAAATTGCAGGCTCCAGCACGTCTGTTCCATGCGAGGACAGGCTTCCTGATCCGAGGCCAGCGATTGACGCAGCTGATCCAGATGCAGCGCCCATCGCCAGGCTTGTTCCGGTTGACGGGGGCGGAATGCGGTCTCGATGCGCGAGTGTAAGAGGGCGGCGGCAGTCGGATTGTCGCGCAGGCGGCGTTTCAGGTTCGCCAGTTCCGTTCGGGACCGGGACAATTCTTCATGCCGTTCGCGCATTTCCAGGGTAAGGCGCTCGATTTCCTCCTGCAAGCGTTCCCGCGTGCTGGGCTGCCACAACCGGCGGCCCAGGTCGGCCAGGTTCGCTTCGAGCGTTTCCACCATGCGTTCCAGCATTGCCTTCGTCTCCGGTGTCCGCCCGCGGGGGCACCTTGCCTCTTTTCCATTATTTTATTCGTTCGACCAGTTGTCTTCTTGCGGTTTTCGGTAAAAAAGTGGGTGGTTAGGTGGTTAGGTGGTTAGGTGGTTGCTACAAACCACCTAACCACCTAACGAGGAGAATGCACAAATGAAGAAGACCAAGGGAGAACAGTTCGCCGGGGTGACGGTGGCGCTGGTCACGCCGTTTCGTGGCGGCGAGATCGACTTCGCCGCCCTGCGCCAGCTGGTGGATTGGCACGTCGAACAGGGGACCGACTGCCTATCGCCGGTCGGCACCACTGGCGAATCGCCGACGCTGGACCACGAGGAACACGAGCGCGTCATCGCGGCGGTGGTCGAGCAGGCGGCCGGGCGGATCAAGGTCGTGCCGGGCACCGGCTCCAACAGCACCCGCGAGGCCATCCGCCTGACCCGCTTCGCCAAGCGATCCGGCGCCGACGGCGCGCTCATGGTCGGGCCGTATTACAACAAACCGACCCAGGAAGGCTACTATCGCCACTTCGCGGCCGTCGCCGAGGCGTGCGACCTGCCGATCGTGCTGTACAACATTCCCGGCCGAACCGCCTCGAACATCCTGCCGGAAACCATCGGCCGGCTGGGGGAAATCCCCAGCGTCGTCGCCATCAAGGAATCGACCGGCTCGCTCGACCAGGCGTCGCACATCGCCTCCCTGTGCGAGCTGACCATCCTCAGCGGCGACGACAGCCTGACGCTTCCGCTCATGAGCATCGGCGGCCGGGGTGTCGTCTCGGTGGTGGGTAATCTGGTGCCGCGCGATCTCAAGGCGCTGGTGTCGGCCTACGACGCCGGCAAGCCGGCCGAGGCGCTGCGCTGGCATCGGCGCCTGTTCCCGCTGTGCCGCGACATGCTCAGCGTGGCCACCAACCCCATTCCGGTCAAAGCGGCGATGAAACTGCTTGGCCGCGACAGCGGCGAATTGCGCTTGCCGCTCTGTCCGCTCGACGCCGCCGGCGAATCGCGCGTGGCCCAGACATTGCGGGCCTATGGATTGTCCGCGGAAACGGACAAGTGAAGAGGACAAAGGACCGGCTGATTTCGGCATTCCGCGGATCACGACGAAACGCGACATCTCCCGATCCGCTCGCCGCCTTGGTTCAGGCATATAAATTGCTCCCTGTTTGCCGCGTCCGTGAGATGAGATGTCTGTGCCCGGAGGAGCATTCAGGATGGCGGAAAACGCGCAAAACGGCAGGATGACCCAGTTCGACAATGGTTTGTCGGTCCAGCAGGTTGTCAACGGCGACAAGCTCACCTTGACGATCGGCATACAAAACAATGCGGACTACATTTTGCACTGGGGCCTGAGTCTTCGTCCGGGCGGGGCGTGGAGCCGTCCTCCTGAAGAATGCTGGCCGCGAGGAACGACCGCGACGGATGGTGCTGCCGTCCGTACGCCGTTTACCGCAAACGGCGACGACCGAAAAGAGGTGACAATTCACCTCAACGCGGCCAGCGCGTGGCGTGACCTGGCGTTCGTCGTCTATTCGCCGAAGGAAAATCGCTGGATCAAAAGCGGCGGCCACGATTTCCTTGTGCCGCTGTCACGTCAACGAGGCCTGGACCCGGAAGAGGCGCTGACGGGAATGGACACCCGAGGAGGATGCCGCGCGACAGACATTTCCACTCGACGGCGGTGATCGCCTCGCGGCGGCCGTCCGGAAGACTGCGGAGGGAGTGCAAATTCGCTTCGTTTGTGACGCGGCGGGGCCGCTCGTCCTGCACTGGGGTTTGGCGCGGCAATTTCAATTCGAGTGGCAAGCACCGCCAGAAAACTATCGGCCGGCGGGCACTTCACTCGTGGACGATAAAGCCGCGCAGACACCCTTCACCCCACGCGACGGTCTGCACTATCTGGAACTAGACTTCCCATCACCCGTCGAGGGTTCGGGGCCGCGCGGGATGCGCTTTGTCCTTCGGCAGCCCGACGTCGGCTGGCTCAAATGCGCCGGCAAAGATCTGTATTTGCCGTTGTTTCCGGGCGAACCCGATGCCCGGCTGACCTCGCCGAAATTGAACGAGTTGGCCGAGCAGATTATCGCCGCGGAAAAGGGAGCGGGTTCGTGGACGCTGATGCACCGCTTCAATCTGTGTCACGATCTGCTGGGGGCGGCGGAGGACGACGAGGAGGCGATGGCGCTCCTGTTCGCCTGGCTGCGTTACAGCGCCATCCGCCAGCTCGATTGGCAGCGCAACTATAACACCAAGCCGCGTGAACTCAGTCACGCTCAGGATCGGCTCACGGCACGTTTGGCCGGCATCTGGCGTCGCCATTCGTCGCCATCGCGCTGCCGGTTTTGGGCACGGCAGATGTTCACGACGTTGGGTCGCGGCGGCGAGGGCCAGCGCGTCCGTGACGAGATCTTGCACATCATGCACCGCAATCACCTCAAGGAGGCTGCCGGCAACTTCATCGAAGAGTGGCATCAGAAGCTGCACAACAACACCACGCCCGATGATGTCGTCATTTGCGAGGCGTATCTCGCGTTCCTGCGGAGTAACGGCGATACGAACACGTTCTACCGTACTCTGGAGCAGGGTGGCGTCATGCGCCAGCGCTTGCACAGCTTCGAGCGGCCGATCCGAACCGATCCGACGTTTCAAGGCGGCCGAAAAGACGCGCTGATCGGCGAATTCGAGAATTTCCTGAAAACCCTTAAATCCGTGCATTCGGGCACCGATCTCGATAGTGCCATCGCCGCGGCGCGCGGCCGGCTCGACGGCGGGATGAACCACCAGCTCAACGCGCTGCTGGCGCTGCGCGGGCAGGGAACGACCGTGAAGACGCTGGCGGGCGCAGTCACCGCGGCGCGCGAAGGACTGGCTCAAGTGCTGGCGAGAGTTGGGGATGACGCGGCGTGTCGCGATCTGCTCTTTCTCGATCTGGCCCTGGAGGAATTCTTGCGCGGCGCGATCGAGCGGCAAAATGTCAGCCAGCTCGAACGGAATGAGTTGGCGGAGTTGGTCCAGTCGGTGCTTTGGAACCTTCATCTCGCGGTCGATTCCTCCGAGTTGGCCGTATGTGCCGGTCATTGGGAGGCACTTCTGGCGCAACCTCGCGACGGCCGGGATTGGGCGCTGCACGCCCGCAGCTTGACGGAGCGCGTCTCCCGCTGGGTACGGGAGTTCACCGGCGAGATTTATCGGAGCTTGCAACCCAAAGCGGAGGTGCTGGGCGCCGCCTTCGGCGCCGAGCCGTGGACGGTGCCGCTGTTCAGCGAAGAAGTGATCCGCGGCGGCCCGGCCTTCACGTTGGCCCTGCTATTGCGCCCGCTCGACGGCATCCTGCGCCAGGCGGCGGGGCTGGGGGGTTGGCAGGTCATCAGTCCCGCTCGTGCGGCCGGTCGGATTCGTCCCGTCGAGCGCCTGCTCGATGTGCAGGCCGAGCGTTTTACCGAAGCGACGGTACTGATCGCCGACAACGTCAGCGGCGATGAGGAAATCCCCGAAGGGGTGACGGCGGTCCTCACGACCGATGCGCCGGACCTTGTTTCGCATGTAGCCGTCCGCGCCCGCAACGCCGGCGTCTTGTTCGCCACCTGCTTCGACACCGAGGAATACGAGCGCCTGAAAGAATCCGCCGGAAAATCGCTCGCGCTGCGCGTCACACCGGGCGGCGATGTCGAATACGACGAAAGGCAGAAGGCCGTAGGGTGGGCCGAGGGGAACGAGGCCCACCACGCCTATGCTGGTGGGCCTCGTTCCTCGGCCAACCCTACCTTCCGGGGCTGGGCAATCACGCAAGACCAGTTCGCCCCCGGCAGCGTGGGCGGAAAGTCCAACAACCTCAACGGCCTGCGCGGCCGGCTGCCCGATTGGATTCACCTGCCCACCTCCATCGCCCTACCATTCGGGGTGTTCGAGAAGGTGCTGGCCGACGTGCTGAATCGGAAACTGCGCGACGAGTACGAGAAGTTGATTGCGACGGCGGAACGCGATCCCTCGGTGGCGCTGTGCGCGTGCGAGAGTTGCTGATGGGACTGAACGCGCCGGCTCCGTTGCAGACGGCGCTGCGGGAGATCTGGCAGCGCGCCGCTTTGCCGTCCCTGCCGTGGGAGAAGACCTGGCACGCCATCCGCCGCGTTTGGGCGTCGAAATGGAACGATCGCGCTACTTCTCGCGCCGCGCCCGTGGCATCCCGCACGAAAGTCTGCACATGGCCGTGCTGATTCAGCAGGTCGTGCCGGCCGATTATGCCTTCGTGATCCACACCGTCAATCCGCTCACCGGCTCGCGCGACGAGATTTTTGCCGAGGTCGTGCTCGGCATGGGCGAAACGCTGGTCGGCAATTATCCCGGTCGTGCGCTCAGTTTTGTTTGCTCCAAGAAGAATCCTCAACCGGAGCTTCTGTCCTATCCGGGCAAAAGCGTGGGGCTTTACGGCCGGGGTGTGATCTTTCGCTCCGATTCCAACGGTGAGGATTTGGAAGGCTTTGCCGGTGCGGGTTTGTATGATAGCTTTTTGGCGGAAGAGGCGGAGAAACGACTGCTCGATTATCGCGGCGAAAAGCTCGTCTGGGACGCGGCGTTTCGCGACGAGCTATTGCGTGCGATCGCCCGCATCGGCGTGGAAGTGGAGCAGTTACTCGGCTCGGCCCAGGACATCGAAGGAGCGATTGCCGGCGGCCAGTTCCACGTCGTGCAGACCCGCCCCCAGGTCGGACTCCACGACGACTCGCTGGCGGCATGAGTCGTTTAGCCGCGACCCGTAGGGGAGCGCGAACGACACTCCCCTACGGGTCGCGGCTAAACCAGAAAGGATTTCGCGATGCAGCGCATCCGCATCGGCAATCAGACGGCCATTTCGTGTGCCGATCCCCTTGAACCGTTTCGCTTTGCCCTCCGTCACGGCTTCGATGCCTTCGAGTGGTTCGCGGACAAAAAGGCGAACGCCGACGGCAGCTCGACGGGTTGGGATGAGGACGATATGGACGCCGCCAGCCGTGCCCGCATCCGCGAGTCCGGAGCAGCGCACGACATTCGCTTCACCGTTCACGCCCCCTGGCAGGCCAATCCGCTGCACGCGGACGGCATTCCCCTCCTGATCCGCAGTATCGACTTTGCCCGCGATATCGGCGCGGTCCTGGTGAATCTGCATCTGTACATGGACGAGGGACCGGAAGGCTACGCCCAGGCGATCCGTCCGGTGTTGCATCATGCCGCGGCAACGGGCGTGCGCGTCAGCATCGAGAACACGCCGCATACGACGCCGGCCGATTTCAACGAAACGTTCGTGTGCCTGGCGGAGTTGATCGACATCCCGCTTGGGACCGTCGGGATGTGTCTGGACATCGGCCACGCCAATTTGTGCGCCCTGACGCGCAACCACTTTGTCCGCTACCTCGACGCGCTGGCCCCCGCCGTTCCGATCATTCACGTTCACGCGCACGAGAACCACGGCGACTACGATAGCCATCTGACGCTGTTCACCGGCCCTTCCCGCGAGGACGATTCCGGCATCCGGGCCTTTCTGGAGCGTCTGCACGATCGGGACTATCAGGGCGCGTTGATCCTGGAACAGTGGCCGCATCCGCCGCAGATGCTCGTCGAAGCCGCGACTCGGCTGCGCAGCGCTTCTGGGTCTGGCAGCCCCACAACGGCGGACAGCCGTTTGAATTCCCGTGCGCAGGCCTCAACTTCATTGGCCCCGTTCCCATTCCGAATGTAGAGTTGCCTTGAGGCCGCTCCTCTCCCCCTTTCCACCTCGCGGAGCAGGTCCTTTCTCAGTCGCTTCGGTTCCGATTCCCCTCTTTGCTCGGATCGCCTAAGAGGAGGGAACAGGAGAAAACCTACCGATCAGGAAAAGAGTGAGAACAAGTGCATGTGTGCAAGCGATCGGCACGGTTTCTCCGAGAAAATCGGAGATTTGCTCTCGCCTGGCCGTGTGCGATCGGCGAAAGTTCATTTGGCGCACCGCTTGCTCTCACTATATCCCGAATGGCTCCGGCGTACCGGGCCAGGGTCCATCGGCCGTGGAGACGGCGCCTCATCTCAAAGGGGAGGTTCGGACGGAAACGGGCCTTGGTTGAGGCATCACCAAAGAGGGTTGGCACGCGGCGAACTTGGGACGGGCCGCGTCCACAGTTCAAGGGTGGTTCGTGTTATGCAGCCAGAAATCAAGGTGCCGTGGGTCGCCGTCGTCTCGTTTCCGTCCAACGCGACTTCGGTCGAAGCGCGTAAATATATCGGCAACGGGCATGACATCCTTCTGGAAGGTTTTCATTGGGATTCTCACGTCGGCGCGGTCGAGCGCGCCACTGGCGCCCGCAAGAGTTGGTATCGCGTCCTGGAAGAGAACGCGGCCGGGATCAAGTCGGCCGGCTTCACCTGGGTCTGGTTCCCGCCGCCTTCCGATTCACTGGCCCCGCAAGGCTACATTCCGCGTCGCTGGAACATACTGGATTCGGCCTACGGCAGCGAAGGCGAATTGCGTTCGGCCATCGGCGCCCTGGAACCCGTGAAGGCCCTGGCGGACGTGGTCATCAACCACCGCGTCGGCATCGCCACCAGCGGAGCTGACTTTAACGATCCGCCCTTCCCCGACAACCGCGCCGCCATCGCCCGCGACGACTCATCCGGCGTCGGCACGGGCAACCCCGATTCCGGCGAGCACCACGCCGCCGGCCGCGATCTTGACCACACCAACCCCGACGTCCGCGCCTCCATCAAAAGCTATCTTCTGCGTCTCAAGAGCCTGGGCTTCCAGGGTTGGCGCTACGACCTGACCAAGGGCTACGCCGGCCAGTTCATCGGCGAGTACAACGACGCCACCGCGCCGGAGTTTTCGGTCGGTGAGTTCTACGACGGCGATCGGCAAAAGGTGACGGCCTGGCTCGACGCCACCGGCGGCAAAACCACAGCCTTCGACTTCCCGACTCGCTATCTACTCTACGATGCGTGCCAGAACGACGACTTCCACCGCCTCCGTTCCACCCACAACGGCCGGACCGTGCCGGGCGGGCTGCTCGGCTTCTGGCCGAGCCGGTCGGTGACGTTCCTGGACAATCACGACACGGAATATCGCCGAGACTACGAACACAGCTGCCACAACGACGGCACCCGCCACTTTCCGGGTGAGATGGTCGCAATGGGCTATGCGTACATCCTGACACACCCCGGCACACCGTGCGTGTTCTGGCCACACTTTTTCGATTGGGGCCAGCCAACCCGGCAGCGCATCGAGCGCCTGATCCACCTGCGCCGTTACTGCGGCATCCATTGCCGCAGTCAGGTAGAAATCAGGGAGGCAGGCCGAGGGTTGTACGCGGCGATCATCGACAACAAGATCGCGATGAAGTTGGGGCGTCGCAACTGGTCGCCCGGCGGCGGTTGGCACCTTGCCGTCGATGGCGATAAATTCGCCGTGTGGATGCGCGGGAATTGAGAACGCTTCCGCCAGGCGTCGCTAATCGCGGATCTCGCGAATGCGCAGGTTGCGAAATTCTATCGGCGCTCCCTCGGCCTGGATGCCGATGTAGCCCTTGTCCGGACGGATGCCGGTCGCCTCCCACGCCAGTTCGCCGTTGCACCAAAACGTCACCTTGTCGCCGCGCACCAGCACGCGCCAGTCGTTCCACTCCTTGACTGGCTTCTGAAGTTGCGGCACGGGCTTGGCCCCCTTCACTTTGCCGTTGACGAAGTCGCCTTCCTTGCCCTTGGCCAAATTGATCTGGTTCGCGTTGACCTTTCGGCCACTGCGGATAAACAGCCCGCTGTTGTAGGGATCGCGCAGCGCACGCCACTGAAGGCGAAACTCGAAATCGGCATATTCCTGGTAAGTGGCCAGGTGTGGCTCACTGCCGCCGGTGAGCAGGATCAGGCCGTCTTGGACCTTCCAATTGGCGGCCTCGCGCGCCCCATCTTCCTTGCCGCCGCTGAAACGCCAGCCGGTGAAATCCTTGCCGTTAAACAACGGCTTGAACCCGGCCGTTTTCTCCTTCTCGCTGATCTCGTCCTCCCCGTAAAGGACCGCGACCCCGGCGAGCAGCACCAGGGAAGCGATACTCATTCGGAGAACCCATCCGAAGGTTTGAAATCCGGCGATCATCAATGCCTCCTTGGAAATACAGACGAACCAGCCGCGTCAGCTGCCAGGTGATAGCTGACGCGGCCGGCTCGACGAGTCTTTCCGCGAATATCAGAGTGCGTTTCGTCCGTTGAATCCGCCCATACCTTTGCCGGCAAATCCCATCATGCCTCCGCGCATGCCCATGCCGCCCATCATCATGCCGCCCATGCCGCCCATGCCACCCATGCCCATCATCATACCGCCCATACCGCCCATGCCCATGCCGCCCATCATCATGCCCATCATGCCGCCGCCCATGCCCATCATCCCCATCATTCCGCCCATGCCCATGCCACCCATCATGGACATGCCGCCCATCATCATGCCGCCCATTCCCATCATGCCGCCACGCATGCCCATCATACCGCCGCCCATGCCCATCATGCCCATCATGCCGCCGCCCATGCCCATCATGCCCATCATACCGCCGCCCATTCCCATCATGCCGCCACGCATGCCCATCATGCCGCCGCCCATACCGCCGCCCATTCCGCCGCCCATGCCGGCCATACGGCCATAGATCATCCAGCCGGCCGTGCTGTCGGTCATCTGGTTGTTGATCTGCGGCATGATGGGTGGAGGAGGCATGAAGTTGCCGCGGAATTGCGCGTTGGACATACTCGGTCGCAGCAGAGCGGCAAGGCAGAGACACAGACCCAGGATGTACCCCGCTCGTATCAGGCGCATGAATGAGAACATGACAACTCCCAGAGAGGATGAGACCAAAGCGTGTCCAGGGCGACACCTCAACCGCCCCGGTCGCGTCGCCGCCGTGCCGAGCGCGGAACGCACGGCGATCGGCCCGGCGAAAAAGGACAAATCCGTTCGCCAGGCTTGTGACAATCGATTGTCAGTAGTAACACGGCGGGACGCGCTTTGGTGGAGGGTCTTGTGGGCGACACAGAGGCCACGCCAAAACGAGAGCGGGTAAGGACCCGCCGCTTTGACCCCGTGGGGTGATCGCTCATGCCGGAGGCATGAGAGAATCCAACGTGGAGTATGAGTGTTTCGCCCTATCCTGTCAAGAACCTTAAGGATATGTAACGTATCTAGCTATCGGAGGATACGGCCAGCGTCAACAGGTTGATCTCCGGACGGCAGCGGATGCGCACCGGCAGGCCGACCGTGCCCAGGCCGCGCGACACAAACACTTGTGTACACGGTGCTTGCACCAATCCTTGCAGGTATTTCACGCCGTAGCGCGAGGGCAGGCAGTGGTAGCCGAGCCCGGGTAGGACGATTTGTCCGCCATGCATGTGCCCCGACAGCATTAGGCCGACGCGCCGATCCGTCAGCTTCTCAGCGTAATCGGGGTTGTGACACAACAGCAGGCAAACGTCTTCGTCGGCCGTGTCGCCCAGAGCGGCGTCGAGGTTCGGCTTGCCGTGCCACAGATCGTCCACGCCACCGATGCGCAAACGATGTCCGTCCTGCTCGACCCAGCGGCCGGTGTTGGTCACGTCGAGGATGCCGTTGTCGCGGAGCGCTCGGCGGACGGCGCCGATGTGGCCGTACAGGTGGTCGTGGTTGCCCGGCACCGCGTACACGCCCAGGGGGGCGCGCAGTGCGCCCAGGGCGGAGATGCCGGAAGCGATGTAATGGCGCGGTGATCCCTGGATGTAATCGCCGCCCAGCGCGATCAAGTCCGGCCGCAGGGAGTTGGTGAGTTCGACGATCGACTGGATAAAGGACAGGCTGTTGTACGGCCCGTGGTGCGGATCGGTCAAGAGGGCGAGGGTCTTGCCGGCAAACGGAGGCGGCAGACGCGGCACAAAGACGGTCTGATGAGTCACCTCGATCCAGCCCGCCTCGGCGCGACCGTAAACGAAGCTCCCCACCGAGGCGGCCAGGGCGGTGCCGGCGGCCCCTTTGAGAAATTGCCTGCGATTCATTCGCTCGCCTCTCCTCTGTCCGAGTGCGACCGTCCGTGGGGCAACATGCTAGCATGGAAACGAGGAAGCGAACTAGAGCAAGTCAGCCGTCACTCCCTTCACCCCGAAGTAGGGAAAAAGGCGAAAGGGACGTAAAGGGCGGAAGCCGTATAACAACGGGATGCTCACCCTAGATCCTCATCCCCTGCTCGATTTACA
Source organism: uncultured Planctomycetota bacterium (assembly GCA_963767535.1). Lineage (GTDB taxonomy): Bacteria > Planctomycetota > Planctomycetia > Gemmatales > Gemmataceae > JAJPHU01. The sequence continues at coordinate 9,724 of CAVYEC010000003.1, read as the reverse complement.
CGCCTTCGTCACCACCTTTCCGCATCTCCTCGGTCAGACGCCGGCACCCCTGGAATTGCGGGCCCTCTTGGCTCTCGACGCGGCGGCCCCCTTGCACGCGGACGATGTCGTCCGCGATGCGGTGCGGGTGCTGTTGCGAAAAGGCGGCTTCAAACCGACCGGACGCAGCAAACCGGCCTCCGAGTATCTGCTCAAGGCCGTGCGCGAGGAGACGCTCTCGTCGATCAATGTCGCGGTCGATGCGTGCAACGTCGTGTCTCTGCACAGCGGCTTGCCGATCAGTGTTGTCGATCTGGACCGGGCGCGTGGTCCGTTCCGCGTTGGTGTGGCGCCGGCCGGGGCGTCGTATGTCTTCAACGCCTCGAGACAGACGATCGACCTGGGCGGACTACTCTGCCTGTTCGACGCCGAGGGCCCATGTGCGAATGCCGTCAAGGACGCCCAGCGCACCAAGACCACTTCCGAAACGCGCCGCACATTGTCGCTGATTTGGGGCACCACGGCGCGTACCGGGGCGTGCCGCGCAGGCCGAAGCGTGGTATCGCGAATTGTTACACCTACACGGAGCGACGACGGTGGACGTGCCATGCACATAGCCCCCGGCTTGCCGGGGGGTGAAGCCTTCCCCGGGCACGCCGGGGGCTATGTGGAAACGAAACCCGGCGCATACAGCGCCGTCCAACGCGCGGGGTTGCGAATATCGCCGCCCATCATCGCGGCATCGGCGGCGGCGATCGTATCTGAGTGCGCGAGGCATTCTCCCAGGCGTCGCCGTGCGACAGCCATGTGCAGGGGCATTCCAACCTTCTCGAACGTGGCAATCGTTTCACGGAGGATCACGCAAGCGCCGCCTCGATCACCCCGGCAAGCGGCGGCGCCGGCTTGAAGCAGACCGGCCAATCCGTCGGCCCAGGGAAGTTTTTCGCGCCGCAACCGCCGAGCGCAGCGCACGGCGGACTTCAGCAGGGAACCGCGATCCGCGGCCGTCTCAGCGGCAGCCAGGAAACAACAGCCGCGTTTGTACTGCCAGGGGATGCGCAGGTGCCGGCTGCGCCGGACCAACATGCGTTCCATAACGGTGTCCGGCTCGCGGGCGCGACGCAAGGCGGCCGCGCCGTCGCCCTGGTACAAATCGAGATTCATTTGCCAGATGCGTACGTTGTGCCGCAATAACTCCACGCCCTGTTCGGGGCAATGTTCGCGGATTTCGTCCAACTCCCGGCGCACGCTGTCGGGATCGTCCGCCGCCAGGGGGCTGTACAGTTTGATCAATCCGGCGAGCATGGTCGTCAGGAAATCGCCTCGTTCGCGCGCTTCCTGATACAACAGGGCGGCGCGTGCGCGGATTTGGCGAATCTCGCCCCGATAATAAAGGGCGACGAGCGAATACAGCCGCGCCAGGTTGATTTCAAAGGCGACGCCCACGCCGTGTTCGCGGCAGACGGCCTCGGCTTGGTCGTACAGCGCGCAGGCGTCGGCCCAGCGTCCTTCGCTGAAAGCGGCCATCCCGCGCGTCAGCAGGACCAGCTCGGCAGCAGCCGAGTGTTTGCCCTCTCGCGCCAAACGGCCGGCTTTCTCCAGGGCCAGGGCAGCGAGCCGGCCGTTACGCCGGCCGCCGCGGCTGACCAGAAACGATGCCTCCAGCGCCAACCCGCGCAATGCGCAAGGAATCCCCCACCGTCAGCGCCCGCAGCAAGGCGCGAGTCAGGAATAGCCATGCGCTGACCAAATCCACCGGAAACAGGCCGACACCGACCGCCCAGCAAATGTCGATATAACGGAGGTCTTCGGAAGCTATTTCCTCGGATGGACGCAACGCGAAGTTCAGCCCGCGCAAGCGCAACCGTAATCGTGCCAGCAGCAGCGGCCAGAATGCCCGAACGGGACTGCCGGGTAACATCAAGCCGGCCGAATCCAGAACCGGGCGCAATGCATCAAGTCCTTCGCGATAATGGCCGCAGGTGAGCAAGCGCAGGGCAGCCTGACGGCGGAGATCCAGCGCCTGCTCCGGCCCGGCATCCTTGGCGGCATCGAGATATTCTCGCGCCGCCTCCGGCCCGCGTCCGGCATTGCCCAGTGCTTCGGCGAGGCGGATGCGCAGGCCGCGCGCTTCGTCGCTCGGCATGGCTCCGAGTTCGAGACTGCGGCGATACAGGGTCGCCGCCCGATCGAAGGCCAGTGCGTCGGCCGCCTCTTTCGCCGCCCGCGCGAAACAAGCTCCGGCTCGTTGCCGTTCGCCGGCCCGTTGCAGGTGATCGCCCAGCACGTCGGGATCGTCTTCGCCGGATGCTTCCAACACGCGGGCCAGCCGGCGATGGTGCTCCGCCAGAACGTCGGCCGGCAGGTGCGCCGTCACCGCCTCGCGGACGCGATCGTGATAGGTCTCGATCTCCTCCTCTTCCGTCGAGCCGGTGCCGCGGAGCAGCCGAATCGCGCAAGTGAGCCACCAAGGCGCGTTCGTCCCCCTCCAATCCGGCCGCCAGTCGCGCCAACGATTGACCGAGTGGCCGGCCGGACACGGACACGACTTCCAGCAAGAGCCGTTCGTCCGTCCCCAGGTGCTCGATCCGCTCCCAAAGAACCTCATCAAGCGTCAAGAGCGCGGCTCCCCCCCGGATCGCAGGTATTGCACTAGCTCCTGAATAAACAGCGGGTTGCCGCCTGACTCGCGGGCGATGGCTTCCGCCTGTCCCGCCGGCGCTCCCGGTTCGAGCAAGGCGCGAGCCAGGTCGCACGCTTCCGATTCGTCGAGAGCATCCACCGCGACCTCACAGCACTCCGGCGTGTCGCGCAGGATACGGAGACAAGGGCTGGCATCGCGGTCTTCGCGGCGATAACTGCCCAGCAGCAACAACACGGGAGCTTCGGGCGGCCGCACCAACTCGGCCAAAAGCAGGCCGCTATCGGCATCGCCCCATTGCAGATCGTCAATGAAGAGAATCAACCGCTGGCGATCGCCGAGCCGGGCGAGCAGTTCGCGCAGGGCGGCGAACGCCCGGCGACGCAACTCCTGAACATCGGGGAGGTCCAGCGCTCGCGCCGGCGCGGCCGCCACCGCCGGCACTCGCCGCAACACCGGAAAAACCCGCGCGAGAAGTTGCGCATTGCGCGGCAGCAGCGCTTGCACCGCCGACTCGGGCAGGCGGCGCAGGTAGCCGCTCAGGTCGTCCACCAGGCTATCCAATGCCTTGTATGGAACTGATTCGTGCTCGTAACAGCGTCCCGTCAGAGTGACGGTCTCTTCGAGCAGCAATTCCGCATCCAGGAAGTGACGCACTAGCGCCGCTCTTGCCCATGCCCGATGGTCCGTGGATCAGGACCGTCCTCGTCCGCCCCTGGCCAACCGCCTCGTAGGCGGCGCAACGCCGCTAATTGGTGTTGGCGACCGAGGAACGGCGATCCTTCCTCCGGAACCGGCCTCACCTGCTTCAGAGTGGAACCCTCTTCTCCTTTGAGGAGCTGTAAAACATCTTTTCCGCAAGGCCGCGCTTCCGGCCGGTGCTGCAAAAGCTTCATGCATAGCGCCTCCAGATCTTCCGGCACGTCCACGACCAGGCTGCCCGGCGGCGAGGGTTCCCGCTCCTGTTTGGCCTGCAAAACCTCCTCGACTCGGCCCTCGAACGGCAGCCGGCCGGTCATCGCCTCGTACAGCATCACGCCGACGCTGTACCAATCGCTGGCGGACGACAGGGGCAAGCAAGCGAGTTGCTCCGGCGACATATAGGGCACGGTGCCGGCCAGGTGGGGTTGACTGCTTTCGTGAAGCCCCTGCGGGTCCAGCTCGGCCGCCAGGCCAAAATCGAGAAGCACGACGCGACCTTGCTGTGTCACCAGCACGTTGGCCGGCTTGATATCGCGATGCAACTTGCCCGCCTCGTGCAAGGCCGACACTCCTTCGGCCAACTGCCGAAGCGCGGTGCGCAATCGGCCGATTTGCACGGGAGTCGGACCGGGACACTGCTTGGGTTCCCAGGTGACTGTGTGGTCGTTTGTTGGCAGGCGCTTCTCCTGAGTCGGGCCGGCGGCGAAGGGGTCTCCCCGGACGTGACGGAGGAAGTTGACGCCTTCCACTAACTCCATCGTGAAATACCAGTGTTGGCCGTCGGAAATCGGCTCATAGAGGGTAATGAGGTTGGGATGCGTGACCTCGGCGAGAGTACGAAACTCGTGCTTGAAGCGATAGAGAGCGGCCGGCGTGAAGCTTTGCAGCGTCTTCAGCGCGACCATCTGCTTGCGCCGGCGATCGAAGGCTTTGTAGACGATCCCCATTCCGCCGTGTCCCAGCTCGGCGACGACATCGAAGCCGGGAAGACACGGCAAGGACCAACCGGGGCCGGGCACCGACGGGGCATGCACCGTGCCGGAAGCGTCTGTCGCAAGTTCTTCTTGCAAGCAGGTGAAATCCTTGCCGCCGCAGACCGGGCAGGCGAGTTCCGCGAGCGCGGTCTCGCCGGCATCCAGAGAGGCTTCCCACTCGTGATTCTGCCGGCAGATGAAGCGCCTGGGCATGGACCTGCCTCGGACGGGATGGAGCGAGTACAACTCGTCCTATTATATCCCTGGTCCGGTCGGGTTAGAGCCTGGCGGAGCAGCGGGCGAGAAGGTATTCTGACGGAGCGTAGCCGCCTTTCGTGCCTATATCCTTGGGAGGCACGCCCCATGAACGAGCAGGAGTTGCAGGAACGGCTGAGCGTCATTAACACCCACTGGACCCTGTTGCGTCAGGCCCACGGCGCGGGCGGCGATGAGGCAGCCCAGGCCCGCGCCGAACTCATGCAGCGCTACTCGGCGCCGTCTATCGCTATCTTCTGGCTGGCGTGCGCGATCCCGACGTAGCCGCCGATCTCAGCCAGGATTTCGCCGTGCGGTTTCTGGAAGGGCGCTTTCACAAGGCCGATCCGACGCGCGGCCGATTCCGCGATTACGTCAAAACGTGCCTGTTCCATCTGGTCGGCGAATATCGCCGCCGCAAGGGCAAACAACCGCGCCCCGTCGCCTTCGAGGACAACGAGCCGGCCGATGATGCCGAATCGCTTTCCGAGGAAGAAGACCGTGTTTTCCGGACCAGCTGGCGCGCGGAGCTGATCGAGAGGGCTTGGCGGACACTGGCGCAGGTCCAGGAAGATTGCGGACAACCGTACTATCAATTCCTCCGCTTCCGGTTCGAGCATGAGGACCTATCTTCGGAGGCGATGGCCGAGATGCTTTCGACCCAACTCGGCAGGCCGCTGACCGCCGCCGGCGTGCGTCAAATTCTGCACCGCGCCCGCGAACGCTTCGCCGGCCTGCTTCTGGAGGAAGTGAAGCAATCGCTCGGCCCGTCGGCCTGCGACCACCTGGAGGAGGAGTTGGCCGAGCTGGAACTCCTGAAGTATTGTCGCAACGCGCTGGGGCGACGAACAACCGATTAGCGCCGCTTCGCAGAAGCGTGCAACCTTCACGCTTCTGCGAAGCGGCGCTAACCAGTCCGAACGTCCTACCGGAGCGTGAATCAGAACGATGGGGTCGTCGTCTGGCTGGCGATGGACGGTAGGTTGAACTCCATGTTCACCGGGAACGAAGGGCCGACGTTGTGGTAAGTTTGGTTGACGATGGACTGCACGCTTTGCAGCGTAGTATTGGCCTGGCCCACCGGCGTCGTCAACGGTGTGGTAACGTTGAGGCCGAACTGAGGGCCGAACTGCAGGACCAGCAGATCCATCGAGTCGCCGTGCTGGAACTCGTAGGCGGCGGCCATGTTGATGAAGGCCAGGTCCGCCGTGGAAGTGGCGGCGATCGAATGCACGTCGTTGAGCATCCGCTGGTAGGCGGCCACGCCGTGCGCGAAGTTCTGGGCGACGGTGGCGACGGAATCCTGGTTGAACTGCTCGTTAAACACCGCGGTTTGTGCGGTCGTCAGGGCGGTCTTGGCCGCGTTGAGGTCGGCGACCATGTTGTTGAGCGGTTGGGCCAGTTGGTTGACGGCACCGGACAGCAAGAACGACGGCAGGGAACGTCCTTCCAGGACTTCGAGACTGGGCTTGGTGAAACGGCTGCTTTTCTTGGTAGTCATCATGGTTCTCTCCACGTTGGCGATAGGGCCAGGTTCGGGGGGTCGGGAGTTCGCCGTGAACTCGCTTCACCCATCCGCCCTCACATAGGCGACCCAGGCCCTTTTGTGACGGGAGAAAGAAAAAAAGTGGGACGATCATGCTGGCCACGACTGCGACGCCGCTGATACGGCTGGGCAATCTGTTCCCCGACCGCTCCATTCACGCCAAGTGCGAACACCTGGCCCCGTCGGGCTGCTTCAAGATCCGCGGCGCCGTGCATTTACTGAACCGTCTCGGCCAAGAAGGACGCACACGCCATCTGGTAGTGCCGTCGATGGGCAACACCGCCCTGGGCATCGCCGTCGGCGCCCGTGCCTTCGGCTTCACCGTCACCGGCGTCGTGCCGCAAACCATCGGCCGGGACAAGGACGAGAAATTGCAAGCGCTGGGCGTGGAGTTGGTCAAAATTCCCGGTGGTGGCAGCGAGTTGCTGCGCCGCGCTACCGAGATCGCCCGAGAGCGCGGCGCTTACTTTGTGCATCCGCATCTCGATCCGCTGTGGACCGACGGCTATCAGGTCATCGTCGAGGAAGTTCTGCGCGAGTTGCCGGACTGTCGGACATTTATCTTTCCGGTTGGCGGCGGCGGTTTGTTGATGGGCCTGACGGAATCGCTGCGACGAAAGCCAGATCGACCGAAGCTGATCGGTTGCGAAGCGTACAACTATCCGACGTATGCCGTTTATACACACACACGGACGCGAACCATCGCGGATGGTCTCGTGCTGGATGATCCGCATCCCGTGGTTCAAGAGCGCATCGCCGCGGACGGCGTGGCGATGTGCCTGGTTGGAGAGGACGCGATCCGCAAGGCAATGGCGGATCTGTACCGGCGACAGGGGCTGGCCGTCGAACCGTCCAGCGCGATCACAGTGGCCTACGCGCGAGCGCATGCCGAGGAGATTGCCGAACCGGCCTGCGTCATTCTCACCGGCGGTAATATCGCGTGGGAGGATTTTGTCCGCTTGATCGCGGAAGATTCGCGGGGCATTCCCTGACGGAATCAATCGCTCGGCAGGATCTTCCCACTCCGCTGCTGCGCGCCGCGAATGGAATAGAACGGCAACGGCGACGAATTAAGAATCTCAGGCTGGCTGAGGACGTAATGAACGTGATCGGTGCTCAGCATCTCGAATTTGTGCAGACCGATCAAAATGTCGCCGCGCAGAATGCCGGCGTGCTCGGCGGGACCGTCGGGGCGAACGTCCGTAACCGATAACCCGCCCCGGAATTGCGAGTTGATCCGGTTGACGGCCTCCGAGCCGACTGGCCGTAGACGCAATCCGAGCCGTTGCCAGATTGCGTCGTTAGAAGCCTGTTCGATCGCTACGCCTCGCCCGGACTCGAGGACCGCTTCGGCCGTCTTCTCCGACGTGCCGCGGCGGTGGTGCAGCACGATGCGATCGCCGGCCGGACGGTCCAAGAGGGCGCGTTCCAGATCGAGACTGCTGACGATGGGCGTATCGCCCACGGCGAGCAGGACATCGCCGTGCTCCAGCCCGGAGCGGGCGGCGGGGCTGCCCTGTTCGAGATAATCCACGACGACCGTGCGCAGGGGGGCCGTCTCGCCGGGTCCGCTGCCCAGCGGGGCGGCGCGGACCTCATCCTTGACACCCATTCCCAACCGGCTGCGCGCGCCACCCTGGGGCGCCGCGAAGCCAACATTCGGCCGGCCACGCGAATCATGGTGTCCACCGGGATGGCGAAGCCGATCCCCTGGGCGCCGGCGCGGATAGCGACGTTGACGCCGATCAACTCGCCATGCACGTTCAGGAGCGGCCCACCGGAATTGCCCGGATTGATGCTCGCGTCGGTCTGGATGAGCGCCTTGTAGGACACTTCCTTGTTGAGACTCACGTCGCGGCTGGTGGCGCTGACGACGCCCACCGTGACGGTGTGCTCGTAGCCGTAGGCGTTGCCGATGGCGACCACGGTCTCGCCGACCATGAGGTCGCGCGTGGTGCCCAGCGGGATGGTGGGCAGCAGGCGATCGACATCGATCTTGAGCAAGGCCAAGTCGCACTCGTGATCGCGGGCCAGGACGCGCGCGTTGGCGGTGGTGCCGTCGGCCAGGCGGATGCGAATCAACGCGACATCCTCGACGACGTGCTGGTTGGTGACGATGTAGCCGCGCGGGTCGATCAGGATGCCGGTGCCCATTCCGTTGACCCGGCTTTGCGAGCTGGAGTTGGAAAACATCTCATCGAAACCGGAATTGCGCACGGTGCGTTCGCTGTGGATGTTGACCACGGCGTCACGGACGCGACGCACCACCTCGACGACCGGCGTTTGCCGCAAGTTCCAGCCGCGCAAGTTGGAACGCGACGCATCGGAAAGGCGCGAACCGGACGCTGGAGCAGCCGTGGAAATAACGGGAGCCGGGCCGGATCCGTCCGGGGCGGCCTGGAGCAATCCGGCCGAGGCCAGCAGCACCAGTACCAACGACCAGCCTTGGGGCGAATAGGCCGACATCCTTTTACCGCCCTTAACCATGAACCCGGCCATCAGGGATTGTTGCATGCTCATGGCGCCTTTCGAGAGTCTGATAGAACAAAGCCCGGGGCACGGATCCGATCCCCCGATCGTACCGGTACTTCGTAGTTGGTTTCGACCGCGAGCCGGGCGACGCTACAAGGCGACTCGCCAGGTTCGCCATCTCCCCGCCGCGCCATGGCCGGTGGCACGGACGGCGCGAGTTGTATTGCTTGTACCGATTGCACGGATTTCGACACCCGTGCCGGTGTTGCCAGGATTGGTGGATCGTGTATCGTGAATCGTGAATCGAAAAGACACAATTCACGATCCACGACAGAGGGGGAGGGGCGATGGGGGGCAAATCGCGCAAAGAGCAGATCGAGGAGATGCTGGCGGAAGATCCGAACGATCCCTTCCTGCGTTACGGCCTGGCGATGGAACATGTCAGCGCCGGCCAGGACACGGAGGCGCTTCGTTGTTTTGAGGAGTTGATACGGGTAGCGCCGGACTACGTCCCCGCGTACATGCAGGCGGGCCGCGCGCTGGTACGGCTGAACCGGGAGGAAGAAGCGCGGACGATCTACCGCACCGGTATCGCGACGGCCCGTCAAATGGGCGATCCGCACGCCGCAGACGAGATGGAGGGGTTTCTCCAGCAGTTGGATTAGCTGCGCACGGGCGAATCTTCACATCATCGGCGTCCAACTCGGGGCGTCACTGGCCGGGAACGATGCCTCGGACGCCTCATCGACGGCATCATAATCTTGAACGGGTTCCGGTTCCGGCGGGACATCTCGCCGCTTCGTCAGATATTGCATCACGGCGATTCCGAGTCCAACGACGACCGCGGCAGCGAGGAGTTTCCGAATCATAGACCACATGCTCCTGTCTCCTTTTCTTGAGCAAACCCATTGCACCTCTTTACCTACGCACGGAAGGCGCATGGTTTGCCATTCTCATGCGGACGGTGGAACATTCTTGCATTTTCTGTTCCGTCTCTGATTCGTCCGGCCGATCGGAGGCATGGCAGAGGACGAGATGGCGTTGCAAATCGGCTCCGGAGAGATAGAATAGCCGCAGCGCTCCGAGGCCGGAAACAAATTCGGCAGAGGAACGCTGGACGGGGCGTGGCGCAGTTTGGCTAGCGCGGTGCCTGAA